>NZ_CP150339.1:6467500-11255000 GCF_051474665.1 Sorangium sp. So ce394 | reverse complement strand
GCAAGAGATGCAGCAACGCTATCGACGCCGCCCCGACCAGGGCGAACGTCCGGAGCGCAGACATCGCGCCCTCGCTGCGATGACGGAAGAGCGCCGCAATGCCGCCCAGCATGACGGCCAGCGCGAGGAGCAAGACGCCGAACGCCAGCGACACAGGCGCCCTCCTAGCACGGATCGGCCTCGAACCGGCGCCGACCGTGCATCTTGTGTGACGCGCTACGAATAGGGGAGGTTGTGGCGCCCCGCGCGGAGGATCAGATCGCCGACGAGGGCGGTCCAGCCGGTCTGGTGCGAGGCGCCGAGCCCGGCGCCGGTGTCGCCGTGGAAGTACTCGAAGAAGAACAGACGATCGCGGAAATGAGGGTCGCGGTGGAAGAGCGGGTGCTCGCCGTAGACGGGGCGACGCCCCTCGCGATCGCGCTCGAAGATCGCGATCAGCCGTCGCTCCAGCTCGTGCGCGCCGTCGCGGAGCGTGCGAGGGCCGTGGCCGCCGATCGGGGGGATCGTGAGCACGTCGCCGAAGCCGTGATCGAGCCGGAGCAGCGAGCGGTAGAGCAGATAGCCGAGCGGGAACCAGATCGGGCCGCGCCAGTTGGAGTTGCCCCCCTTCATGCGCGTGATCGACTCGCCCGGCTCGTAACCGACCGTGTACTGCGCATGGCAGGGCTGCTCCAGCCCGAGCGAGACGGGCGCGGCCGCGTGCTCCTTCGAGAGCGAGCGCGGGCCGAACGGCGAGAGGAACTTGTCCTCGTCGAACAGGTGCGCGAGCACCCGCTCGAGGCGCCCCGGCGTCACCGCAGAGAGCACCTGCCGGCCGTCCGGACGCACCGTGATCGCCTCGGCGAGCGCGGGGTTCTTGCGGAGGAACCACTCGGTCCGGCGCCGGAAGTTCGCGAGCTTGCCGTAGATCTCCGGCGTGATCACGTGCACGGCGCAGAGCGGGATGAGGCCCACCGCCGACCGGATCTTCACGTGCCGCGGCCTCCCGCCGGCGGTGAGGATGTCGAAGTAGAAGCCCTCCTCCTCGGACCAGAGCGGCAGCCTGCCGCCCTCCGCGTGGTGGAGCGCGTGCGCGATCCGCAGGAAATGCTCGAAGAACTTGCTGGCGAGATCCTCGTACGCGGAGTTGTCGAGCGCGAGCTCGAGCGCGATGCGCATGAGGTCGAGGCAGTACATCGCCATCCACGCGGTGGCGTCCGCCTGCTCGAGGCGCATCCCGGGCGCGAGCCGCTCGCTGCGATCGAAGAGGGAGATGTTGTCGAGGCCGAGGAACCCGCCCTCGAACACGTTGTGCCCCTCGGCGTCACGCTTGTTGACCCACCAGGCGAAGTTGATGAGGAGCTTGTGGAACACGCGCTCCAGGAACACCCGATCGCCCTCGCCCCGCTGCTTCCGCTCGATCTTGTAGAGCTGGTAGGTCGCCCAGGCGTGCACCGGCGGGTTCAGGTCCGAGAACTCCCACTCGTACGCGGGCAGCTGGCCGTTCGGGTGCTGGTACCACTCCTTGACCATCAGCTTCAGCTGCGCCTTCGCGAGATCGATGTCGAGCGAGGCCAGCGCGACCGCGTGGAAGGCGAGATCCCAGGCCGCGAACCAGGGGTACTCCCACTTGTCCGGCATCGAGATGACGTCGGCGACCGAGACGTGACGCCACTGGCCGTTGCGGCCCGAGAGCCGCTCGGGCGGCGGCGCCTCGACGTCGCCGCGGAGCCAGGTGTCGACGTCGTAGTGATAGAACTGCATCGTCCAGAAGAGCCCCGCCGCCGCCTGCCGCTGGATGGCGCGGCGATCCTCGGACAGATGAGGGCCCTGGACGGCGAGATAGTACTCGTCCGCCTCGCGGCGGCGCATCTCCAGGAGCTCGTCCGCGAACTCGAACGGCCGCTCCACCGGGTCCGGCGCGAGCCGGAGCAGGATCCGCCTGCGCCCGCCGGCCGGCACCTCGAGGCGGTGCCAGCTCGCGGCCTTGGTGCCGCGCAGCTCGGGGTTCACCCGCGACGCGTCGCCGTGGATGACCCGATCATGGAACGCGTCCTTCACGTAGGGCGTCCGCGAGGGGGCGCCGTAGAGCCGCTCGTGGTTCGTCTCGTTGTTGGTGAAGAGCAGCTCCGGCCTGCCCTCGATGTAGAGGTGATGCGCGCCGTGCTCGGGGTGCGCCGCGCGCAGCATCACGTGCCCAGGGCCGCTCTGCATGGCCCGGATCTCCGGGACCGGGCCGGGCGGGTCGCTCCACGACCAGGTGTTGCGGAACCAGAGGTGCGGCAGCACGTGGATCGGCGCGGGCTCCGGGCCGCGGTTCACCACCGTGATGACCATGAAGATGTCGCTCGGGCTCCGCTTCGCGTACTCGACGATCACGTCGAAGTAGCGATCGCCGTCGAAGGCGCCGAGATCGGGGAGATCGACCTCGCCGTCCGAGAGGCCGCGCTCGCGCGCGGCGTCGATGAGCGCGCCGTACGGGAACTCGCGCTGCGGATACCGGTAGAGGTAACGCAGGTAGCTGGAGGTCGGCGTCGCGTCCTCGTAGTAGTAGATCTCCTTGACGTCCTCGCCGTGGTTGCCCTCGGGCCCGGTCAGGCCGAAGGCCCGCTCCTTCAAGATCGGATCCTTCTCGTTCCAGACGGCGACGGCGAGGCACAGGATCTGGTGGCGGTCGCAGATGCCGCCGAGGCCGTCCTCGTTCCAGCGATAGGCGCGGCTCCGGGCGTGATCGTGCGGGAAATGCGCCCAGGCGTCCCCGTTCGCGCTGTAGTCCTCGCGCACCGTCCCCCAGGCGCGCTCCGACAGGTAAGGGCCCCAGTGCTTCCAGCGCAAGAGGCGCTCGCGCTCCTCTTCGAGGCGGCGGTGCTCGGCGGTCAGCGCGGCGGGGACGGTCCTCGTCATGCGAGCCACGCTAGGCGACCCGGGCGGAGGCGTCGAGCCCGCGGCCCCCGCGCGGACGGCCGCGACCGGCGCTACTCGGTGCGCTTGATGATGTGGAATCCGAACGGGGTCTCGACGACCTCGCTCACCTCGCCGACCTTCAGGGCAAAGGCGACGTCGGCGAAGCCCTTCACCATCACGCCGCGCTCGAACACCCCGAGGTCGCCGCCGCGCTCCTTGGCGCCAGGCTCGTCGCTGTACTCGGCGACCACGTCCTCGAAGGCCGCCCCGCCGCGGATCTTGAGGAGCGCCTCCTGGGCGCGCGCGCGCGCCTCGTCGCGCGTGCGGCGGACGCCCTCGGGCCTGCTCTTCGAGCCGTCGTGCATGACGAGGATGTGCCGCGCGCCGATCTGCTTGGGCTGGCTCGCCACGAGCGCCTGCTCCCGCTCGAGCGCCGCGTCCTCCTCGGCCGCGCGGATCGGCGCGGAGACCGCGAGGCCGCCGCCGACCCAGGACGGCGAGGTGGCCAGCGTCCCGCAGGCGGTCGCGCCGAGGAGCGCGAGGGGAGAGCACGCCGAGAGCGCGCGGACCAGCACGGCGCGGAGAGCAGGGCTACGCATCGGCGCGGAGACTGCCGCGGGAAGGATGCGCCGGCAACCCTTCCGGCCCGCGCCCGGGACCGCTCAGCGCAGCACCATCGCCGGGACGAAGGCCCACCCGCCCGCGGCCACGGTCACCCGGGCGCGCCGCACCTCGCCCCGGGCGCTCACGACCACCTCGTGCGTGCCCGCGGGGACGCGGGTGCGCGCGATCGCGATGCGCGCGGGGAGCGTCGACCAGCCGCGCGTGTCCGGGGTGTCGAGCGCGGTCAGCGTCGCGCTCGTGAGCAGGCCGACGAGCAGGCCCAGCGGGCCGGAGTCCTCCGCGGCCGCCTCGGTGGCGCCCTGGGCGGCCTCGCCCGCGGCGACGCGGGCGAGCGTCCGCGTGATGGCCGACAGGATGATCGTGCCCTCGCTCTTCTTCCAGGCCGAGCGCACCTGCGCCTCGACGTCGAGGGCCTGCTCCAGCGGCTGGGAGCGCCCATCCAGCGTCAGGGTCGGGATCGCGTAGCCGCCCTTGCCCCGGGCGAGCGTCGGGTAGTTGACCCACGTGACGAGCCCCTTGGCCGCGAGCTCGTTGGCCCGCGCGCGATCGGTCGGGCTGATGTCGTCGGCGACGAACGTGAGCGCGAGCCCGATCGGCAACCGCTGCGGCACCTTCTGCGGCACGCGCCCGAACCCGACGACGACCATGAGCTCCGCCTCGCCGGCCTCGGCGAGCGGCGGCGGCGGCTCCACGCCCTCGATCTGAGCGGCGATGCGGGGCGTCCTCGGCTCGCCGCGCGTGAGCGCGCGGAGCGGGGCGCGGAGCGACGGATACGGCCCGTGGCGGAGCGCGTCGTCGTAGTAGAGGAGCGCTTCGTCGACCTGACCGCTCTTCTCGAAGGCGAAGCCGGCGAGGTAGCTCCCGAGGCCGACGAGCGCCGTCTCGCCCTCGTGATCGCGCAGGTACTTCTGCATCACGGCGAGGCGGCGGGCCTCGACCCTGGCCCCGTTGAGGTCGCGCTGGGCCAGGTAGTTCATCATGTTGATGGTGTTGATGAGCAGCTTCTCGTACGCAGGCGCCTTGTACGGGCCCGCGTCGTCCGAGAAGAGGTATTTCCCGAGCTCGGCGGCGGCCCCGCGCGACATATCGAGCAGGTCGATCGACTTGTCGGCCGCCCCGAGATCGCGCGCGGACAGCTTGTAGCGGTCCATGCCGAGGAGGATGTTGCCGCGGTCGAGCAGGAGGAGCGCGTTGTCGCCCTTCAGCGCCGGAAGCTCGGCCGCGCTCGCGACCTCCATCTGCTCGTTCAGCGCGGCCACCGCCTCCGCGGGCGCACCGCGGTCGAGCGCGGCGAGCGCGGTCCGCACGCGATCTTCGTGGCCGGCGCAGGCGGCCTGTCCGACGCCGAGGAGCAGCGCGAGAGGCACGAGGACCGCGCGCCCGCGCCCCCGGAGGCTCGCGTGCCGCCAGCGCATCACTCCTGGATGAGCGCCTTGGTGAAGGCCGCTTTGTTCTGCCAGGCCACCGCGCTCGTGGCGACCTCGATGAGCTGCATGAACATGAAGTACTGGACGCGGCGCTCGTCCTCGGTGCGCTCGTCGGAGGTGAAGACCTTGCCGGTGATGTAGTACTTCGCGCCGAGCTGGCGGTTGTACTCGGCGATGTGGTCCGGATCGAACCCGCCGCCGTGCTGCTGCTCGATCTCGGCGATCATCTGCTGCTGGCGCTCGACGCTCACCACGGTGACGAGGCCCGTGTTGACCATGTACGTCTCGATGTCCGACAGGAGCGCCTGGAGCTGGCTGTCGATGTGCTCGCTCGTCTGGTTCGACAGCGGGTAGATGGCGAGCGTGGGCCGCGAGCCCTCCTGCGCCCACGCCTTCGCGATGGGCGAGGCCATCAGCGACTTCAGGTTCTCGTGGAGGAGCTGCTCGATGTCGCGCTTGTCGATCCCCGTGCTCATCGCGGCGTCGTCGAGCCCCTCGACCTGGTTGCCGCGCACGTAGGTCGGCCCGCAGCCGAGGGACGTCGAGGCGAGCGCGAGCGCCGCGAGGAGCGCGGCCGGACGGATGATGGGCGAGCTGGGCATGGACACTCCGCAGGGTCTGGACGGCGCATCCTAGCAGGCGAGGTGTGCGCCGGAGCGTCGATCAGGCGGAAATCGTGCTCCGCCGCGCGGCGCGCGCCCGCGGAGCCGCCGTCCCGGCGCGCCTCAGCGCGAGCAGCGCGAAGAGCGCGAAGAGCGCGAAGAGCGCGCGCGCGGAGGCGACCCCGCCCCCGGCCACGGGGCCGTGGGCGCACGAGAGCCAGCGCTCGTCGAGCGGTCGACGCGACGGCGATCGCTCCGCCAGGCCGGGCGCCGTGGCCCACCAGGGCGCGCCGTAAGCGCCGGCGTCGGCGGCGCGCGTCGCCTCGGCGACGAGCCAGTCGCGATGGGCGATCAGCCCGCCGTAGATGGGGTCGGAGCAGCCGGCCGGCCCGCGCGAGGTCACGCCGATGATCCGCCCGGCGCCGTCGAGCGCGGGTCCGCCCGAGTCGCCGCTGCAGATGCCGCTCTCGCCGCGCCACTCGCTGCCGGTGACGCGCTGCTGCGTCCCGCACCCGTAGCCGACGCACTCGACGCGGAGCCCGTCGCGGCGCCGACGCGCGCCGCCGTCGCGCGCCCTGCCCTCCGTGTCGCCGAAGCCGACCGCCGAGTAGACCTCGCTCTCCTCGGGCGGCCGGTCGAGGCGGGGCGCGAGGGGCGTGACGTCGCTGCTCGGGACCGGCGAAGCGAGGACGACGAGCGCGAGGTCGCGGCCGCACACGGCGTTGCCGTCGGGCGGGCTGAGCACCGCGCGCACGGCGAGCCACGGCGCGTCCGCGGCCCACATGGCCCGGCCGAGGGTGGCGTAGACCTGCGAGGCGTCGACCGGCTCACCGAACGTCGCCGTCTTGCAGGAGATGAGCTTCGGCGCCTCCGCGATGCAGTGCTGCGCCGTGAGCACCAGGTCGGGCGCGATCAGGGTGCTCGAGCAGGTCCGCGCGACGCGGCCCTTCCGATCCGTGATGATCAGCCCGGCGACCGCGCGATCTCCCGCGTCGGGATAGCCTCCCTTGATCTCCAGCGCGGCCTCGTCCGCGTCCTCCCCGCGCGCGGCAGGCTCGCCCGCGTCGCCCGCGCAGCCGGCCAGCGCGGCGGCGGCGAGGAGGTATCCAGCTCGGGTACACCACGCGGTGCTGTTCCGGAACACGGCAAGCCGCCGTTGCACGGCACCTGCCAGCCTGGGCTGTGCATGCGCCGCGTCTCTCGAGGCAGGAGAGGATTGCTTCCGAGGAAGCTCACGCGCCCGCCGAGCTGCGCAGCGCTGTGGTGGGCGCTGCGGCCGGCGCGCCGATCGGGCTCGTGGGGAGCCGAGCGCCCGACCCCGGCGCCGGCAGGGAGCCAGAGGCTTCGCGATCGATCCTCCGGGGAAGGACGATGGGCGAGCTCGATCCTCCAAGGGAAGGGACGATGGGCGAGCGCGGACCTTCGGGATCCGGGAAGAGCCGCCTCGCGCCGCCCGCTCGGAGCGTCCGTTCGCGACGACGTCGCGGCGTCGTCGTTCGTCCTGGCCGGGCGGCGCGGGCGCGTCAGCCGACCACGATGTTCACGATCTTCCCGGGGACGTAGATGAACTTCTTCACCTGCTTGCCCGCGGAGAGCACGGCCACGCTCTCCAGCGCGAGCGCCGCGGCGCGCGCCTCGTCCTCCGAGGCCACCTTCGCCAGCGTCACCCGGC
Source organism: Sorangium sp. So ce394 (assembly GCF_051474665.1). Lineage (NCBI taxonomy): Bacteria > Pseudomonadati > Myxococcota > Polyangiales > Polyangiaceae > Sorangium > Sorangium sp. So ce394. The sequence continues at coordinate 11,247,792 of NZ_CP150339.1, read as the reverse complement.
CGCGGACCTTGCCGTTCACCTGCACCGGGATCTCCAGGACGTCGTCGACGCAGAGCGCCTCGTCGTACGTGGGCCAGGGCTCGTAGGCGAGCGAGCGCTGATGCCCCGTGAGCCGCCACAGCTCCTCGGCGAGGTGCGGCGCGAACGGCGAGACGAGGAGGATCAGCCGGAGCACCGCCTCGCGCGGCGGCGAGGGGATCGCGTTCAGGTGGTTCACGAAGACCATCATCGCGGAGATGGCGGTGTTGAACGCCATCGCCTCGATGTCGCCGGTCACCTTCTTGATGGTCCGGTGGAGCTGCCGGCTCGTCGCGTCGTCGATCGCGTCCGAGAGCGGCCGCGTGCACGTCGCGAAGACGCGATCCCGGAACCGGACCACCCCCTGGATCTGGGCCGATTGCCAGGGCTTCACGGCCTCGAGCGGGCCCATGAACATCTCGTAGAGCCGCAGCACGTCGGCGCCGTAGGACCGCACGATGTCGTCGGGGTTGATCACGTTGCCCCGCGACTTCGACATCTTCTCGTTGTCCTCGCCGAGGATCATGCCCTGATGGACGAGCTTCATGAACGGCTCGGGGTGCTTCACGTGGCCGAGGTCGAACAGCACCTTGTGCCAGAAGCGCGCGTAGAGCAGGTGCAGCACGCCGTGCTCCGCGCCGCCGACGTAGAGGTCGACCGGCATCCACGCGTCGTACGCCGCCTGCGAGAACGGCTCGGCGTCGTTCTGGGGATCGAGGAAGCGCAGGTAGTACCAGCACGACCCCGCCCACTGCGGCATCGTGTTCGTCTCGCGCGCGTACCACGCGCCGTCCTTCTGGAAGAACCGCCAGTCGACTGCCCGCGCGAGCGGACCGGCCGGGTCGTCGCCAGGCCGGAAGTCGGCGAGAGGCGGCAGCTCGAGCGGCAGGCTGGCCTCGTCCACCGCGATCGGCTGGTCGTAGCGGATCGTGTGCGCGTCGCCCTTCCTGGGATCGCCGCCGGGATCGGCGAGCTCGACGGGGAAGTAGATGGGGATCGGCTCGCCCCAGTAGCGCTGGCGCGAGAAGACCCAGTCGCGCAGCTTGTAGTTCACCTCGCGCTTGCCGCGGCCGAGCGCCTCGAGGCGCTCGATGACCGCGCGCTTGCACTCCTCCGTCTTGAGCCCGTCGAACTCGCCGCTCCGGACCGCGACGCCGGGGTCGACGTAGGCGGCCTCGAGCTGGTCGTGCAGGGCGCCGTCGGGGCTCACCACCTCGACGATGGGCAGCCCATACGCGCGCGCGAACGCGAAGTCGCGCTCGTCGTGCCCGGGCACCGCCATCACGGCGCCGGTGCCGTAGCTGCCGAGGACGTAGTCCGCGACCCAGATCGGCACCTCGGCGCCCGTGATCGGATGCACCGCGAACAGGCCCGTGTCGACGCCGGTCTTCTCCTTCGCGGCCCCGGCGAGGCGCTCGCGATCGCTCTTGCTGGACGCCGCGGCGACGTACGCGCGCACGGCCTCCCGGCGCGGCTCGGACGTGCTGCCCTCCGTCGACGTGATCCAGCTGGTGAGCGGGTGCTCGGGCGCGAGCACGACGTAGGTGACGCCCATCAGCGTGTCGGGGCGGGTCGTGAACACGCTCACCGAGCCCTTGCTCCACGCCTTGACCTCGAACGTGATCAGGGCGCCCTCCGAGCGGCCGATCCAGGCGCGCTGCATCGCGACCGTCCCCTCGGGCCAGTCGAGCAGGCGGAGATCCTCCGCCAGGCGGTCGGCGTAGGCGGTGATGCGGAGCATCCACTGGCGGAGCGGCGTCCTGTAGACCGGGTGGTTGCCGCGCTCGCTCTTGCCGTCGATCACCTCCTCGTTCGCGAGGACGGTGCCGAGCGCCGGGCACCAGTTGACGCTCACCTCGTCCTGGTACGCGAGGCCGTTCTTGAAGAGCTGGAGGAAGATCCACTGCGTCCAGCGCACGTAGCGCGGATCGGTCGTGGCGAGCTCTCGGGACCAGTCGTAGCTGAAGCCCAGCATCTTGAGCTGGCGCTTGAACGTCGCGATGTTCCGCGCCGTGGTGTCGGCCGGGTGCGTGCCGGTCTCGATGGCGTGCTGCTCGGCCGGGAGGCCGAAGGCGTCCCAGCCCATCACGTGCAGCACGTCGATGCCGCGCATGCGGTAGTAGCGCGACACGATGTCGGTCGCCGTGTACCCCTCGGGGTGGCCGACGTGCAGCCCCGCGCCCGAAGGGTAGGGGAACATGTCGAGCACGTAGCGCTTCTCGCGCGCGCCGCCCGCGCTGCGGACGGCGCGGAAGGTCTCGCCCTCCTCCCACGCGCGCTGCCAGTGCGGCTCGACCGCGGCGTGGTCGTAGCGCGCGGGCTCGCGCGGCTCGTTGGGAGAAGGTTCGGTGGAGGTGCGGGGGCCCATCGTCTCGGCGGCCATATCGCGACGAGCCATAGCACTGTGCTGCCGCGGTCGACAGCCGCCCCGCGGCGGCACAAGCCCGCGTCCCCGCGGGGGCGCCGTCACCCGTCCGCGGCGTGCGCCCCGCCATGTCGAGAGTTCCCGGCAAGCGTGGACAGCCCCTCGGTGCGAGCTCTGCCGTCGGGCGCGCCCGCTCGCGAGGCTTCGCGCAGGCCGCTGACGGAGCGCGCGTCCCCGGCGCGCTGGATGCGAGCGCGCCGCGGGCCGGGAGCGCCGTCCGCTCCCGCGCAGGCGGCGGGGCGAGCGCACCGCCGCCTGCGCCCACGGGCGGAGGGCGATCTCGATCTTCGACGGGCCGAGCCCGGGAAGCGCGCCGCGCTGCTCCTTCGTCCGCAACGGGCGCCGTGGTCGCGGCGCCGCGCCGCGCATCCCCGGCGCAGCAGCGCCTCACGGGCGGGGCGACGCGTCAGAAGGATGGCCGGACGCCGAGACTTGAGGGTAGATTGAGAGCGCTGTTCCGCTTCAGTGTGAGGCGGAGGGGCCGCGTTGGCGGTCTCTCCGGGGCGCGCGGATGACCGACAAACACGTTCCATGGGGAGCCCCCGAGGGTGAGATGGCGGCGCAGTCAGGCCGGCCGCTCGCATCGACGCATGCATCGGGGATCCCTTTCCGGCCGCCGCCCGTGGCGCCGCTGATGGCGCCCGGGGTCCTCCGCCCGCTCTCCTCGCAGTACGCGCTCAGCCCTCGGCTTCAGCAGCACAGCCCACCCGGCTTCGCGGGACCGGCGCCGTCCGGGGCCGGGCTCGCTGGGCCCGCCGCCTCCGGAGCGGCGTATCCCGGGCCGGCGCCGTCGCCGCCCGCGTTCGCAGCGCCGCCGCCGCCCGCGTTCGCGGCGCCCGCGCCGTCGGCGCCCGGCCTCGCTGGGCCCGCGTCGTCGACGCCCGAGTTCTCCGCGCCGGCCTCCCCTCCGGTGGCGGCGAGATCCGGCTACACCCAGCCGCCCGCGGGGAACGTCTCGGCGCGCGGAGGGACGCTCCCGCCCGGGCTCGTCTCGCAGCAGGACGTGCTGTCGACCAGCGGCGTCTATTCTGCGAGCGGCCTCCCGTTCATCTCGGCGCCGCCGCCGTCGGACCCGGCGCCCCCGAGCCAGATGTCGTTCCAGCCCGCGCCGAACACGGAACGGATGCTGGCCGCGAACGCAGCGCAGCCGCCCCCTCCGGGGGCGCCGCCGGCGTTCGCGGGCCCCGGCTTCGGTCCGGCGGGTCCCCCTGTCCACGAGGCCGGGCGCACGCCGCTGCCCTCGCTGCACGCGGGCGTTCCGGCGCCGGCCGGGCCGCCCTCGGCCGCTGCGCCCGCGCCGGCTCCGGCCGTGGGCGCGGCGCCCGCCGCGGCGGCGCCCGGCGCGCCGCCGGCGGGCGGCGGGTGGGACGGCGCATCCGCCGCGGGCGCGCCTCACGCCGCCGGCGGCTGGGACGGCGCGGCGGCGGCCGGCGCGCCCCAGGCGGCTCACGCGGCGATGGCGCCCGCCGAGAGCCCGTGGGCCACCACGTCGGCGCGCCTCGAGCTGCCGGCGCTCCCGTCGAGCTTCGTGCAGGAGCGCGCGGAGCCGCAGAAGCCGCCCGCCGTGACGGCGCCGCGCCGCGAGGGCGGCAGGACGGTCATCATCGTGCTCAGCGTGATCCTGGCGATCGCCCTCCTGGCGCTCGTCGGGATCACGCTGTGGCAGAGCATGGGCGGCGGCGGCCCCATCGCGATCGACTACACCGAGCCGGCCCCGACGACCGCCGAGACGTCGGCCGAGCCCACCCCGAGCGCGACCGCAGCGCCCGCCGCGACCGCAGCGCCCCGGCCAGCCGCGCGCCCGCGGCCGAAGAGCGACGACATCTACGACGAGATCGACAAGGAGAAGACCCGGCGCTGAGGCGGCTCGACGCGCGCGAGGCCGCGCGCCGGCGATTCGTTGGCCCTGCGGCCCGTTCCATGCTGGTGATCGCCCGCGATGGCGACGCCGATCCCGCAGAACCTTGCCCCGTTCACCCTCGACGAGCTGGCGCGCGCGACCGGCGGGCGCGTGCTGAGGGCCGGGCCGGCGGCGCGCGGCATCTCGACCGACAGCCGCACGATCGCGCCCGGCGCGGCGTTCGTCGCGCTCGCCGGCGAGACCTTCGACGGCCATCGGTTCCTCGGCGCCGCGGCGCAGCGCGGGGCGGCCGCGTTCGTCGTCTCCCGGGAGGCGGACCTGCCGCCCGAAGGCGGCGCGGTGCTCGTGGAGGACGGGCTCGCGGCGCTCGGGGCGCTGGCCAGCGCGCACCGCGAGCGGTGGCGCGGGGGCGCGCACCCGGACGGACCGCGGGCGATCGTCGCGATCGGCGGCTCCGCCGGCAAGACGACGACGACGCGGACCATCGCGGCGCTGCTCGCGGGCGCGGGCCGCGGCCACGTGCACGCGACCGCGGGCAACCTGAACAACGCCATCGGGCTGCCGATGACGTTGCTCGGGCTCGAGGACCGTCATCGCTTCGCCGTCGTCGAGATCGGCACGAACCACCGCGGCGAGGTCGCGGCCCTCGCGCGGATCGCGGCGCCGGACCTCGCCGTGCTGACGTCCATCGGCGTCGAGCACACCGAGGGGCTCGGCACGCTGGAGGACGTCGCCGCCGAGGAAGGGGATCTGCTCGCCGCGCTGCCGGCCGACGGGGTCGCCCTCGGCAACGGCGACGACGCGAAGGTGGTCGAGCAGCTCGAGCGCGCCGGCGCCGCGCGGCGGATCACCTACGGGTTCGGCGAGCGCGCGCAGATCCGGATCGCGGGGCGACGGCCGGTCGGCGTGCGCGGCACCTCGGTGCGGATCGAGCGGGGAGGGGAGGCGCTGGAGATCGTGGTCCCGCTGCTCGGGGAGGCGGGGGCGCTGGCCGCGGCGGCGGCCGTCGCCGCGGTGGAGGAGGCGCTCGGCGAGCGGCTCTCGACGGAGCGGGCGGCGCGCGCCGCCGCGGGGCTCGCGCCGCCGGGGGACGGGCGGCTGTCGGTCCGCGAGCTGCCGGACGGCACCGTGATCATCGACGACAGCTACAACGCGAACCCCCTGTCGATGCGCTCATCGCTGAGGACGGCGGTCGAGCTGGCCGAGGCGCTCGGCAAGCGGCTCGTCCTGCTGCTCGGCGAGATGCGCGAGCTCGGCGCGCTCGCGGCGGCGGAGCACGACGCGCTCGGCGAGGCGGTCGGCGCCGCGCGCCCCGCCGCGCTGATCGCCGTCGGCGGCGAGGCGGCGCGGATCGCGCGCGCCGCCGAGGCGGCCGGCGTGCGCGCGTGGTTCGCCGGCGACGCGAGCGCCGCCGCGAGCCGGGCGCTTCAGATCGTCGAACGCGGCGATCTGGTGCTGGTGAAGGGCTCGCGCGGGATCAGGATGGAGCGGATCGTGGAGCGGATCGTAGAAGACCTCGCCGGGCGCGGCGCCGGCCCCTCGCCGTGAGCACGGGCGCCGCGCGGGCGCTCGCCCGACGGGCGCGCGGTCACGCGCCGAGCGCGGCCCGCGCCTCGGCGACCGACTGGCCGAGCAGGACCTTCGCCTCCTCGTTGCTGCAGAAGGATCGCGAGATCATGCGATCGACGTACAGCGTGCCGCGGAGGTGATCGACCTCGTGCTGGAGGATCCGCGCGGGCCAGCCGGTCGCCTGCCAGCGGACCTCCTTGCCGTCCGCGTCCACGCCGCTCACCTCGACCGACAGATCCCGCTCGACCAGCGCCATGTAGCCCGGAACGCTCAGGCAGCCCTCGAAGAACGCCGCCCGCCCCGCGCCCGCCGCGTCGGCCGCCGCCGGCAGCGACGGCGCGAGGACCTTCAGCGTCGGGTTGACGATCACCTGCAGCGGGAAGGGCACGCGGCCGCGCTCGGCGCGCTGCTCCGGCGTCAGGCGGGACATCAGCGCCTCGCTGTCCTCGAGCACGATCACCTGCTGGCCGACGCCGATCTGCGGCGCGGCGAGCCCCACGCCGGGCGCCTTGCGCATGACCGCGACCATCGTCGAGACGAGCTGCTTGAGCTGCTTCGTCCCGATCTCCTCGGGCGGGACGGGCGCGGCGGGCTTCCGCAGGACGGCTCTGCCTGCGAGGACGATCGGGGGGAGCTCCATGCCGCCGGGATGAACCGGCGCGCCCGCGGGCGCAAGCGCGGCCGGCGGGGGGGCGGGCGCGCGATGTCCTCGCGGCGAGGCGGGCGTGAGGGTAGAGGAGCGGCGCCGGCCCGGCCCGGCTCGCCATGGCAGCGCCCCCTCCGCCCTCGCCGGCCCGCGCACGCGCCCCGCGCCGGCCTCTCCGCCTCGCCGTCGCGCTCGCGCTCGCGGCGCTGACGCTCGCCGCCTTCGCCGCCGTGACGCTGCGGCTCCAGCTCGAGCCGAACGTCGCCTCGCTCCTGCCCGAGCGCGGCGACGCCGCCGCGCTGCGCCGGTACGTGCGCGGGTTCGGGGGCGGCGATCTCGGCGTCGTGATGGTGAAGGGGGACGACCCCGACGAGAACGCCGCCGTCGCCGCCGAGATCGCGCGGGCCCTCGCGGCGCGCCCGACCGTGCAGCGCGCCGCCGATCGCGTCGACGCCTCGCGCGCGCTCGATCCGTGGCTCGCCTTCCGGCACGCGGACGCGCGCGTGCGGGAGCGGCTCGCCGCCGCGCTCTCGCCCGAGGGGATGCGCGAGCGCCTCGCCGAGACGCGCGCCATGCTGCTCGCGCCGGGCGCCGGCGCCGCGGCCGAGGCGATCGCGGCCGACCCGCTGCGGCTCGCGCAGCTCGTCTTCGAGTCCGCGGACATCGGCTCCGGGGTGCGCACGCAGGCCGACGGCGCCTTCGCCACGGACGACGGCAAGGTGCACCTCGTCCTGGTGCAGCCGGCCGGGCAGGCGCTCCGCGGCGCCGACGCGCGCGCCTTCGTCGCCGACGCGAACGCCGTCCTCGAGCCGATCCGCGCGGCGCACCCGCGGCTCACGCTCGGGCTCACCGGCGGGCACGCCATCGCCGCGGCCACCGAGGAGATGCTCACGCGCGATCTCGCCGTCTCGGGCACGCTCTCGATGCTGCTCGCGTCCGCGGTCTTCGCGCTGCTCTTCCGCCGCATGCGCGCGCTCGCCGCGGTGATGCCGCCGCTCGTGCTCGGGACCGTCTGGACCGCGGGGCTCGCCACGGCGCTCCCGGGCGGGCTCAGCGCGATCGCGGTCGCCTTCATGTCGGTCGTCGTCGGCGTCGGCGTCGACACCGGCGTCCACGTCTACGCCGCGCTGCTCGAGGCGCGGCGCGAGGGCCTCGATCCGGAGGCGGCCGGGCGCGCCGCGAGGGCGCGGACCTTCCGCGCGGTGCTCGTCGCCGCCGTCACCGCGGCGGCGGCGTTCGGCGCGCTCGCGCTGTCGGACATCAACGCCCTCCGGCAGCTCGGCCTCCTGTGCGCCGCGGGCGAGGTGCTCACGGCGATCGCGATCGTCCTCGTGACGCCGGCCGTCGGCGCCTGGCTCGAGCGGGGGGCCCCGCCGCCCGAGGCGCCGGCGCGCTGGCCCGACGGCCTCTACCGGCTCACCCGGACCCGGGGCCGCGCGCTCGCGCTCGCCGCGCTCGCGGCGCTCCCCATCGCGGCGGTCGCCCTCGGCGCCGCGCCGCCGCTCGCCGAGGCCATCGTCGCGATCCGGCCCGCCGAGCTCGAGCCGCTCAAGGTGCAGCAGGCGATCTTCGACGCGTTCGGCGGGCGGCGCGGGCAGTGGGTGGTGCTCCTCGCGGACGGCGAGCAGGAGCGCGCCCGCGCCCGGGCCGACCGGCTCGCGGAGCGCCTCGCCTCGATGAAGGACGACGTGGAGGCGGTCGACGCGCTCACCGCGCTCGCGCCCGCCCCCTCGACGCAGGCCGCGCGGTTCGCCGCGCGCGACGCGCTCGACCTGCCCGCGAAGGCCGGCGAGCTCGAGCGGGCGCTCCGCGACACGGGCTTCGCGCCCGAGCGCTTCTCGGCGGTGCTGGACGGGATGCGCTCGCCGCCGCGGCAGGAGGTCACGCTCGCCGATCTCGAGCGCGGCCCCGCGTCCATCCTGCTCTCGCGCTACCTCGGCGCGGACGGGGGCGAGGCGCTCGTCGCGCTGTACGTCCGGCCCCGCGAGGCCGGCTCGGTCGAGCGGATCGAGCGCGCGATCCGCGAGGAGGACCCGAAGGCCATGCTCACCGGCTACACCCGGCTCGAGGCGTCGCTCCGCGAGACGCTCGCGCACGACATGCCGCGGATCGCGATCGTCGCCGGGGCGCTCGTGCTGCTGGCCCTCTCGGCCTCCCTCCGCAGCGCGCGCGACATCGCGCTGGCCGCGCTCGTCGTCGCCTCCGAGATCTCGCTCGTGCTCCTGCTGATCCGGGTGATCGGCATCCCCCTGCACGCGTACGACGCGCTCGTCATCCCGGTGCTGCTCGGGATCACCGTGGACGAGGGCATGTTCCTGCTCCACCGCGCCCGCGACCTCGAGGCGGCGGGCGGCGGCGACGCCGTGATCCGCGAGACGCTGCGCCACGAGGGGCCGGCGATCGCCGCCACCGCGCTGACCACGGCCGCGGGCTTCGCCGCGCTCGCGTTCTGCCGCTTCGACGGCCTGCGCGATCTGGGCCGGGTCGGCGCGCTCGGCAGCGCGGTCGGCCTGGTCGTGGCGCTCGTCGTGGTGCCGGCGGGGCTGCGGCTCTGGCCCCGACCCCGCCGGCGCGCGTAACATCGCGGCGTTGTCTCCCCGGAGCCTCCTCCTCGTCGCCCTCCTCGCGCTCGCGCGCCCCGCCGCGGCGCAGCCGTCGCCGCCGCCCGCCGCGCCGCCGCGCCCCGCCGCGCCGGCGCCCGCGCCGGAGCCGCCGCGCTCGGCCGTCGCCCGCGTCGTGGACGCGCTCGCGCGCTCGCTCGACCCCGTCACGGGCCGCGCGCTCGTCGCGGCCGGCCCGCTCGCCTCGGACGCGCCGGCGCCGCGCGGCGCCCAGCTCGCGGCCGCGCTCGCCGCCCACCTCGCCGGCAAGCTCGGCGCCGGCGCGCGCGCGCACAAGGACCCGATCCCGCTGCCGCTCGCGCGCGAGGCCGCGCGCGACGACGCGGCGCTCGTCCACCTCGCCGTCGAGGTCGCGGCGGGGCGGCTGCGCGTCACGGCCGACGTGTACCCGGTGCCGCGCACCGTCTGGGCGCGCATCCGCGATCCGGAGCCGGGGCCCATCGCCCACGCCTACGCCGAGGCGCCCCTCGACGCGGAGGTCCGCAGCTACCTCGCGCCGGTCCCGCTCGTCGCCGCCCGGGTCGATCGCGCGAAGAACTTCGAGGGCGACGTCGTCGCGCTCGCGTGCGGCGATCTCGACGCCGACGGCGCGCTCGAGATCCTGAGCGTGAGCCGGCGGCGCGTGACCACGCTCCGCCTCCGCGGCGGCCGGGTCGTGCCGCTCGCGTCGCGCTCGTGGCCGGACGTGGTCGCCGTGCACCCGTCGCCGCTGCGCGAGCCGCTCGCGTTCGCCACGCTCGTCGAGCGCGCGCGGCACGGCGAGCCCGAGCCGCCGTTCGCCGACGTCGGGCTCACCGATCGCGCGCGCAGCGTCCGCTTCGACGGCAAGCTGAACGCGCTCGCCGAGCTCCCGGGGCTGGCGATCCCGGACGCGGGCGGCTCGGCCTGCACGACGGCGTGGGGGCCGCTCCTCACCGGCCCGCTCGCGCCGTGCGCCCCGGCCGATCCGCCGCCGGCCACGACGGCGCTCGCCGGCCGGTACGACGCGCTCGCGTCGGCGCAGCTCCTGTCGGCCCGGGGCGAGCCGTTCACGGTCTGGGCGGCGCGCGAGCGCGGCGCGGTCGAGCTCCGGGACAGCGCGGGCCGCCGCAAGCTCGTGGGCAGCGCCGGGGCGCAGCTCGCGATCGGCGATCTCGATCAGGACGGCGAGCCCGAGCTGCTCGCCAGCCTCGACGTGCTCGACCCGCTCGAGGACGCCGTCGTCGTCTTCTCGTGGCGGCGCCATCACGGCGGCCCTTCGCGCGCGGCGCCCCCGGAGATCCTGCGCCTCCCGGCGCCGGCGGGGGTCCGCGCGCTCGCGGTCTGCCCGCCCGACGGGCCCGGGCGCGCCCCGTTCGCCGTCGCCACGGCCGACGAGATCTGGGTGGTGCGGTGAGCCGCTCGCTCCCGCGCCGCGCCTTCCTCGGCGGCGCCGGCGCGCTGCTCGGCGCCGCCGCCCTCCCGGCGCGCGCCCGCGCCATGGGGCGCACCCCGCTCGGCGGCCGCATCACGATGCACCTCCCGTGGCCGACGGGCTCGCTCGACCCGCACGACCTGAGCGATCCGGCCGCGGCCCTGTTCGCGTCGGCGATCGCCGACAGCCTCTACGGCCTCGACGCGTCCGGGAACCCTTACCCGACGCTCACGTCCGCGCTCCCGTCGCGCGAGGGCGACGCCGCGGTCGTGCGCCTGCGCGACGGGCTGCGCACCGCGCGCCTCGTCAAGCTCGACGGCCGCGACGTCGTGAGCTCGGTCGAGCGCGCCCGCGCCCGCGGCGCCGCGGCGGTGCTCGCCGACGTCCCGAGGCCCGAGCGGCACCCGAAGGATCCGCTCGCCGCCGTGTTCCCGCGCGCGGATCCCGCCCGCGTCGCCCGCGCGCTCGCGTCGCCGATGGTCGCGCTCCTGCCGCGCAGCTTCGACCCCGCGTCGCCGGACGGCACCGGCGCCTTCCGGGCCGACCTCGGTCCGCGGCAGATCACGCTGACGCGCAACGACGTCGCCGCCCGCGGCGCTGCCTTCCTCGACGCGATCGACGTGATCCGCTCCGAGGACCTCACGACGTCGCTGCGCGCGTTCGAGACCGAGCGCGACGACCTCGGGTGGCTCGGCGCCGGGCTGCACGCGAACCGCCGCGGCGCTGTCCGCTTCGATCTCGGCGTCGCCGGCTGGATCGTGCTGACCACCGGCCCGGAGGCCGGCCCCTTCGGTCAGCCCGGCGTCGCGCAGCGGCTGGTCGACGCGCTGCCGCCCGAGCGCCTCGCGCACCTCGGCCTCTCGGGCCTCCCGAGGGCGCACGGCGATCCCGGGTGGGGCGGCCCTCCGGCCGAGCTGCTCGTGGACGAGTCCGCCGCGCACCTCGTCGAGGTCGCCGAGGCGGTCGCGCCGATCCTCTCGCGGCCCGGGCACGAGGTCACGGCAGAGCCCGTCCCTCGCGCGGAGCTCGGGCGCCGCCGCGCCCGCGGCAAGGCGACGCTCGCGATCGAGCTCGTGCGCCCGCTCGGCCCCGGGCCTCTCCACGCGCTGCTCGCGCTCGCGACCGCCGACGACCGCGCCCGCGCGCTCGACCTCGCCCGCCACCCGCCGCGGCTCGCCCCCACCGCCGCGCCGCGGTCGCTCACCACGACGCTCCGCCTCGGCGTGATCGCCGAGGTCCGGATCGCGGGCGGGGTGCTGCCGGACGTCGCCCTCGCGCGCGCCGGGGGCGGCGAGGGCTGGGACCTCGGCGCCACGTTCCGTCGATCGGCCGGGCGTTGATGCGCGCGCCGGATGTGGGGCAACAGGCGCGACTGGCGGACGCAACAGGCGTGACCGGCGCGACCGACGTGACCGGCGCGACCGGCGCGACCGGCGCCAGCAGACGCGACCGCACCGCTTCGGGTTCGGTCGGGACGTCCGGCGAGCGATGCGCGGCTGCGTCGACGGGGAGGGCTGCTTCCAGCGCTTGCGCCGGGGGGACATTTGGTTACTATCGGCTGGTCACGAACGTCACTGGCACTCGACACGACGCTTCTCTTCTCGGGGATCGCGGATTGATCGCGGACTGGACGACGCAACGTGTGGCGCACCGGGGGCTCCTCCCCAGCGCCGCCCTCCCTCGATCCCCCACGGCTCCATCGGGGCGGCAGGGCACTGTTCGGCACCGAAGCTGACGCATCTCGCAGAGCCGTGAAGTGAATCAGTGTCATGGGTACTCGCCTCTACGTTGGTAATCTCCCCTTCTCCGCCACCAAGGCCTCCGTGCAGGCTGCGTTTGCCCAGAGCGGCGAGGTGACGGATGTGCACATCGTGACCGACCGCGAGAGCGGGCAGTCGCGGGGTTTCGGGTTCGTCACGATGGGCACGCCTGAGCAGGCCCAGCAGGCGATCGAGCAGATGAACGGCGCCCTCATGGATGGCCGTCCGCTTCGCGTGAACGAGGCGGAGGAGCGGGTCCAGCGCGGCGGTGGCGGCGGCGGCGGCGGCGGTTACGGCGGCGGCGGCGGCGGCGGTTACGGCGGCGGCGGCGGCGGCGGTGGCCGCGGCGGTCGTGGCGGTGGCGGCGGCGGTTACGGCGGCGGCGGCGGTGGTCGCGGCGGCCGCGGCGGTCGCGGCGGCGATCGGTACTGATCCGAGCTAGGACGACGTTCATGCGGCGGCGCTTCCCCAGGGAGGCGCCGCCGTTTTCGTTGGTGCGCTGCCCTCACCGCCGATGCCATCTCCCCTTTCTTTGCACCTCAAACCGTCTCCACGGGCGATCTCGCTCTACTACTTCGGCATCTTCGCCGTCCTCGGCGTGTACCTGCCGCTGTTCCCGAGCTGGCTCGAGGGGCGGGGGGTCCGCGGCCTCGCGATGGGGGCGATCGCGGCGACGCTCCCCGCGATGGGCCTCGTCGCGCCGCCGGTGTTCGGCCTCATCGCCGACGCGCTCGGCGTGCGCGTGTGGCTGATCCGGGCGGCCTGCGCCGGCGCCCTCGCCGTGTTCGCGCTGCTCGCGCTGTCGTCGGCGCTCGACGTCTCGCTCGGCTTCGGCGGGCTCTTCGCCGCGGCGCTCGCGTTCGCGTTCTTCCGCGCGCCGATGTTCACCATGGCCGACGTGGTCGCGCTCGAGGCGTCGCTGACCTCCGGGATCGCCTACGGCCGGCTCAGGCTCTGGGGATCGATCAGCTTCGCGCTGATGGCGATCGTCAGCGGGGCGCTCATCGATCCGGCGCGGCCGGCGGCGTTCCCCGTCGCGATCGCCGCCGCGCTGCTCGTCGCGTTCGCCCTCTCGTGGGCGCTCCCGGCGGGCGACGAGGCGCCGCTCCAGCGGCTCGGTAAGCGCGGCGGCGCGCAGGGCGCGCAGGGCGCGCAGGGCGCGGCGGCGGCCGCCGGCGGCTCCGTGCGCGAGCGCGCCGGCGCCCTCCTCCGGAGCCGCGACTTCCGCCTGTTCCTCGCGGCGTCGTTCCTGGCCCAGAGCGCGAACTCCTCCTACGACCTCTGTTACACGCTGCACCTGCGCGACGTCGGCTTCCCCGAGCCGCTGGTGGGGGTCGCGTGGGCCGTCGGCGTCGCCGGCGAGATCGCGCTCATGGCGTTCTCCGGCCCCCTGCTCCAGCGGTTCGCGCCGCCCGTGGCGCTCGCCGTCGCCTTCGCCGGCGCCTCGCTCCGCTGGGCGCTGCTCTCGCAGGTGCGCTTCTGGCCCGCCCTGCTCGCGCTCCAGCCGCTCCACGCGGTGTCCTTCGCCATGATGTGGGTCGCGTCGCTCGCCTACACGCGGGATCGCGCCCCGCCGCAGATCCTCGCCACGGCGCAGGGGCTCTTTTCCGCAAGCGCCGGGGCCGGATCCGTCATCGGAATGCTGACCTGGGGCGAGCTCTACAAGCGCGGGGGCGGCGCGCTCACGTTCGGCGTCGCCTCGATCACGGCCGCGATAGCATTCGTCCTGGCTGTGACCTTCGCGCGATCGACGCGGCGTTCACTGTCAGGGAGCTCAATTTTTTCTGCCGGCTCCGAGTGCCAGGAGTAACGTTACGTTTTCCGCAGCACGCGTAGGCGCGCGCGGGCATTACCTAAACGAGGCGAGCATGTGCGGGATCGTCGGATACGTTGGGTCGAAAAAAGCGGCGCCGATCATCGTCGAAGGGCTGCGCAAGCTGGAGTATCGGGGCTACGACTCGGCCGGCATCGCCATTCATGATGGCAAGGGCATCGAGATCGTCCGGACGCTCGGCAAGCTGATCAAGCTCAGCGAGGCGCTCGAGAAGAGGACCCTCGACGGCACCACGGGCATCGGCCACACGCGGTGGGCGACGCACGGCCGCCCGAGCGAGGTCAACGCCCACCCGCACTCCGCGGGCCCGGTGGCCGTCGTGCACAACGGCATCATCGAGAACCACGTGGCCATCCGGCAGCAGCTGGAGGGCCAGGGCGTCAAGTTCCTCTCCGACACCGACACTGAGATCGTCGCTCACCTCGTCCACCGCGAGCTCCAAAAGGGCGCCAAGTCGCTCTTCGAGGCCGTGCGCGGGTCGCTCCGGCAGGTCCACGGCGCCTACGCGATCGCGGTCGTCTCCCGCGACCAGCCCGACGTCATCGTCGCCGCCCGCTACGGCTCGCCGCTCGTCGTCGGCGTCGGCGAGAACGAGATGCTGTGCGGCAGCGACATCCCCGCGCTCCTCTCGCACACCCGCGACATGATCTTCCTCGAGGACGGCGACATCGTCGAGCTGCGCGCCGACGGCGTCCGCATCGAGACCGTGGCCGGGAGCGACAAGGTCGAGCGGCGCGTGAAGCGCATCGACTGGAGCCCCGTCCAGGCGGAGCGCGGCGGCTACAAGCACTTCATGCTGAAGGAGATCCACGAGCAGCCCGACGTCGTCGAGGCGACGCTGCGCGGCCGGATCGATCTCGCCGCCGGCGACGTGCACGCGACCGAGATCGGGGTCACGCCCGAGTTCGCGAGGGAGCTGCGCCGGGTCTACATCGTCGCCTGCGGCACGAGCCACCACGCCGGCATCGCCGGGCGCTACTGGATCGAGCAGATCGCCCGCGTCCCCACGGTGGTCGAGCTCGCGAGCGAGGTCCGCTACCGCGAGCCGATCTTCTTCCCCGACGACCTCGTCATCGCCATCAGCCAGTCGGGCGAGACCGCCGACACGCTCGCGGCCCTCAAGGCGGCGAAGGCGCAAGGCGCCAAGGTGCTCGCGCTCTGCAACGTGCTCGACAGCGCGATCCCGCGCCTCGCCGACGGCGCGCTCTACACGCACGCGGGCCCCGAGATCGGCGTCGCGTCGACCAAGGCGTTCACCACGCAGCTCGCCGCGCTGCTCCTGCTCTCGGTCTACCTCGGCCGCCGCCGCGATTCGCTCTCCGCGGATCGCGGGCGCGAGATCCTCCAGGCGCTCTGGGAGACCCCGAGCCACATGCGCGAGGTGCTCGGCGACGCCGACTACGTGCACGCGATCGCGAAGCGGCTCGTCCACGCGAAGGACGTCCTCTTCCTCGGGCGCGGCCTCGGCTTCCCGATCGCGCTCGAGGGCGCGCTCAAGCTCAAGGAGATCTCGTACGCCCACGCGGAGGGCTACGCCGCCGGCGAGATGAAGCACGGGCCGATCGCCCTCATCGACGAGAACCTCCCCGTGATCGTCGTCTGCCCGCGCGACGCGCACTACGACAAGACCTTCTCCAACCTGCAGGAGGTCCGGGCGCGCGAGGGTCAGGTCGTCGCCATCGCCACGAAGGGCGACGAGTCGATCCTCGAGATCGCGCAGCACCACGTCTGGATCCCGAAGGTGCCGGACGAGGTGGGGCCGCTCCTCACGGTGCTCCCGCTCCAGCTCATCGCCTATTACGTCGCCAACCTGAAGGGCAACGACGTCGACCAGCCGCGCAACCTCGCGAAGACCGTCACGGTCGAGTAGCGGCGCTCCGCTGCAGCGGGGCCGCTCCGGCGAGCGGGCGGCCCTGCCGGGCGGCGCGGCGGCCCGCGTGCGCGCCGGCCGGCCTGCGCGCCGGCGCGGGGCCGCGGCTATGCTGCGCGCATGCGCATCCCCGGCAGAACGGAGCGGCGGGTCGTCGCGGCCATCCTCGTGACCGCGCTCATCCCGCTCGTCGCCAGCATCGTGGTCGCCAGGACGGTGATCGCGCGGGTGTCGGCGACGGCGTTCCAGCCCGAGTTCGGCGTCCACCTGGACAGGGCGCTCGGCGTGTACGCCGAGCTCGCCGCCGCCATCAAGCAGGGCATGCGCTCCGAGGCCGAGGCGATCGCCGCGGCGGATCCGCTGCGCCGGAGCGCCTTCGGGGACGCGGAGCTCCTCGACGCCGAGCTCGCGCGCATCATCGCGGCGCACCCCGCGCTGGTCTCCCTGCGCGTCGAGCGCTGCGGCGGCGAGCTCGTCGGCGCGCGGGAGCGCGGAAGGCCGGTGGATCCGGCGCGCGAGAAGACGCTCACGGTCCGGAAGGCGATCGAGCGCGCCCCCGGCTCGGCCTCCGGGCCCGCGCCCTCCGAAGGGCCCGCGCCCCCCGCGGAGCCCGCGCCCCCCGGAGGGCCCGCGGCAGGCGGCGGCGACTGCGAGGGCGACGCGATGGCGCTCGTCGCGACGTTCGCCGCGCCGAGCGCCCGCTTCGACGAGCTCGAGTCCGCGCAGGCGTTCGCGCAGGCGTACCGCGCGCTCGAGCGCGAGCACCGCAAGGAGTACCTCGACGAGAGCTACGGCGACGCGTTCGCCGCGCTGCTCGGCGCGACGATCGTCCTCGCCGTGCTCGCCGGCGTGCTCGTGGCGCGCCCCGTGGTCGATCGCATCGCGCGGCTCGCCGCGGCCACGCGGCCGGTGGCCGAAGGCGATCTCTCGGTGCGCGTCGCGCTCAAGGGCGACGACGAGGTCGCCGATCTCGGCCGCGCCTTCGACCGCATGCTCGAGGAGCTCGAGGGCAGCCGCGCGCGGATCGAGTTCCTGAAGCGCATGGGCGAGTGGCAGAAGATGGCGCGGCACCTCGCGCACGAGATCAAGAACCCGCTGACGCCGATCCAGCTCGCCGTCGAGGAGTGCCACCGCCGCTACGCCGGCAGCGACCCGGCCTACCAGCGCCTGCTGC
This sequence comes from Sorangium sp. So ce394, assembly GCF_051474665.1. Lineage (NCBI taxonomy): Bacteria > Pseudomonadati > Myxococcota > Polyangiales > Polyangiaceae > Sorangium > Sorangium sp. So ce394. Next base: position 11,230,621 of record NZ_CP150339.1, on the reverse strand, counting down.
AGACCACGCTCGAGGTCGTCGAGGAGGAGATCGGCACGCTGCGCCGGCTCGTCGGCGAGTTCTCCAATTTCGCGCGGCTCCCGCAGGCCGAGCTCGAGCCCGCGGATCTCGCGGAGTTCCTGCGGGAGCAGGGCGAGCGCTTCGCCGCGGTGGAGGAGGCGGGGCGCGAGCACGCCTCGGACGAGGCGCTGCTCGGGCGCGTCGATCTCGAGTTCGACGTGCCGGTCGCCCCGATGCCGGCCGCGCTCGATCGCGAGATGCTCCGGCGCGCCCTCGGCAACATCGTGCGCAACGCGGCGCAGGCGCTGCGCGACGCGCAGCGGGCGGCGCCGGGCGCTGCAGCGCGCCCCGGCGCCCTCTGGGGCAGGGTCCGCGTCTCGGCGCGGAGCGAGGGGCAGAGCCACCTCATCGCGATCGACGACGACGGGCCGGGCATCGATCCCGCCGTGCGCGACTCGATGTTCGATCCCTACGTCACGACGCGGTACGACGGCACGGGGCTCGGCCTGAGCATCGTGAAGAAGATCGTCGTCGACCACGGCGGCACGATCGACGTGCTCGATTCCCCCCTCGGGGGCGCGCGCTTCGTCATCCGGCTCCCGCGCGCTGGCACGCCCGCGGCGCGCGCCGCGCAGCGGGCCGAGGGCGAGGGCGGGCCGCGCTCGACCTCGCCGCGCGCGGCGGGCGGACCTGGAGCCCCGGCGGCGCTCGGGCGCGAGGCCTTCTCCGACGGCGATCGCGAGGACGCTCGCTGATGTTTCGGCGGGGCCGGCGGAGGGCGCCGACCGCGAAAGCGCGCCGACGCGTCGGTCCGTGTCAGGAGATGCTTGACCAGCCGGCCCCGCTTTGCCATGTTCGCCCGCGGAGAGGTGACCGAGAGGCCGAAGGTGCCTGATTCGAAATCAGGTGTACCCGCAAGGGTACCGCGGGTTCGAATCCCGCTCTCTCCGCTACGCTTGGCTGCTTGCCCCCGCTGAACCAGGTGGGCTTTGACCGCCCGCTCTCTCGCGGGCGGCGCCGGTCCGGCAGAAGCGGGGCGCGTCGAAGAAGGTTCGGGAGAGGTGACCGAGTGGTCGAAGGTGCACGACTGGAAATCGTGTGTACGGCAACGTACCGCGGGTTCGAATCCCGCCCTCTCCGCCAAGCTGAACAGTCCGCCGACTCCTGGTCGTGAGCTCCCCGAAACGAGCCAGCAGGAAGTCCGCAAGGAAAAAAGAAGATGAGGCCGAGCGGCAGCTGCGCTCGGAAGTCGTGGTCGGTCGCTGACGGTGACGCCCGGCTTCTGGAGGCGTCGCTTCGGGCTGACCCTCCCGAGCTGCGGCGCCCGTCAACCTCGGTCGAGCCGAGGCGGAGATCTGTCCCGAGCGACGGGTTCGGCGCTCGGGGGCGATGCCGCGCGGAACATGTCTCGACGAGCGCGCTCTGCTGTGCAGGGGGAGCGCGAAGGGATGCGCGGGACGCGCGCGGACGCGGCGAACGCGAAGGAGCAGCGACCGGCGTGAACGCTCGTGCTATCAAGGGGCCGACCGACGCCCTTGACCGGCTCCCGCCGGACGACAACGATGCCGTTACGAGCGGGCCCGAGACGCTTGACAGGCGGAGGGCCGCCTTGTAGAAGTTGCGCCCCTTTTTGGCAGGCGCCCTTCCGGAGTTTTTCGCCCAATGAATCCTCAGCCCAAGTCCTTTTCCGCCAAGCCTGCGGAGGCCCGCAACGAGCGTACGTGGTGGGTGATCGACGCGGAAGGCAAGCCCCTCGGCCGCCTTGCCAGCCGCATCGCCACGGTGCTTCGCGGTAAGAACAAGCCCACGTTCACGCCGCACGTCGACACCGGCGACTTCGTGATCGTCGTGAACGCCAAGAAGGTCCTTCTGACCGGTCGCAAGCTCCAGCAGAAGAACTACGTGCGGCACAGCGGTGAGCCGGGCGGCTTCCGCTCCGAGGCGTACGGTCACTTGCTCGAGCGCAAGCCCGAGCTCCCCATCCAGAAGGCCGTGAAGGGCATGCTCCCGAAGAATGTGCTCGGGCGCGAGCTCCTTACCAAGCTCAAGGTCTACGCCGGTCCCGATCACCCCCACGCGGCGCAGAAGCCGCAGCCTCTTAGCTACAGCTGAGCAAAGCCATGACGGAAACGAGAACGTACGCCACTGGGAAGCGTAAGACCGCGGTTGCGCGCGTCTTCCTCTCGCCGGGCACCGGCAACATCAAGGTGAACAAGAGGCCCGCCGACGAGTACTTCGTCCGCGAGACCTCGCGCATGGTGATGCGCCAGTCGCTGGAGCTGCTGGAGCTGCTCGAACAGTTCGACGTGAACGCGACCGTCGTCGGCGGTGGGCACAGCGCCCAGGCCGAGGCGATGCGGCACGGCATCGCGCGCGCCCTGTGCGAGCTCGATCCGGAGCGCAGGTCGTCGCTCAAGCGCGCGGGCTTCCTCACGCGCGACGCGCGCAAGAAGGAGCGCAAGAAGTACGGCCAGCCCGGCGCCCGCAAGCGCTTCCAGTACTCGAAGCGCTAGCAGGCCCGGCACGCTGCCCATCGGGGCGGATGCCAAGGCAAAGACATCGAGGACGCGAGGGATCTTCCCTCTGCGTCCTCGATGCTTTTTGTCCTCGGCCACGCGAGGCGCTGCGCTCTTCGAGCGGATCACTCGGCCCGTCCGGCGTCACATCGTCTCCGGCGGACGCTCGCGATCGGGGCGTTCGATGAGCTCGCCGCGCTGGAGCGGACCACTCGGCCCGCCCGGCGTCACATCGTTTCCGGCGGACTCTTGAGATCGGGGCCCTCGATGAGCTCGCCCTCATCGTCCCCGGCGCCTTCGGGCGGCTTCGCCTCGGGCTCGGTCGGCCCGCTCGGCCCGACCGCGGGCGCCGCGGAGACCGTGGCCTCGCTGCCGGCCGCTGCGGGGGGCGGCGGGGTCGGCTCCGCGACGTCCGGCTTCACCGGCTCGGGCGGCGGCTCGGGCAGCGGGATGGCGTCGAGCCGATGGTCGAGCGCCTCCTTCGCCGCGGCGAACGCCGCGCGATCGACGCCGGGCATCACGCGCTCGCCGTCGAGCTGGAGCGTCTCGGCGTCGAAGTACTTGCCGTCCTTCTTCGCGCTGAAGTGAAGGTGCGGGCCCGTCGAGCGGCCCGTCGACCCCACGTACCCGACGAGCTGGTGGGTGCCCACCTTCATGCCGACCTTGATGCCGGGGGCATACCTCGACAGGTGCGCGTAGCCGGTGCTGACGCCGTTCGGATGCAGGACGGTGACGAGGTTGCCGCTCGGTCCCGCGGGGCCGACCCACTCGACGACGCCGCGATACGCCGAGTACACCGGCGTCCCTGTCGGCGCGCCGAAGTCCGTCCCGTTGTGGGGCATCTTCTTCTTCAGCACCGGGTGCATCCGCTGCGGGTTGAACTTCGACGTCACGGGCGCGCCCGGGACCGGCGCGCGCCAGCCGCCCGCGTACGGCTGCCGGCCGCGCTCGTCGAAGTAGCCGCGGGCCTCCTGCCCCTTGAAATCGTAGATGCGCAGCGGCTTCTCGGCGGGATCCGCGGGCCGGTACTCGAGCGCGATGATCTTCTTGTACCGGGAGAACATCCCGAGCGCCGTCTCCTCGACCGCGATCAGCCGGACGATGCTCCCTTCCTCGAAGCTCTCCGTCGACATGCGCCCGCTCAGCGCGTCGTCGATCACGTCGAGCACGCCAGGCTCCAGGCCGCCCGATCGGTACGCGCTCGTGAGATCCTTCCCCACGTAGAAGGCGGCGACGACCTCCTCCTCGGCGATCTTCATGTCGAGCGTGGTGCCCGCGAGCAGCCCGGCCGCGTCCTCCCGCGCCTGGTAGATCTCGCTCGCCGAGACCTCGTACTCGAAGGCGCGGACGCGGCGCGTGGAGCGGTCCATCGCGACCGTGAACCGATCCTTGCGGCCGCACTTGTCGAACTTCCGCAGCCCGTCGAAGGCCTTCATGATCCGGTAGATCTGCGCCTTCGGCACGCCCTTCTCGTCGAGGGCCGTGATGAACGACCGGCGGTCCATCACGTCGCTCGCCACGATCACGGACGAGTCCTTCGCGAGCTCGGAGATCCGCCACGGGCCCGGCAGCGGCGTGCGCGTCTTCGCCTTCACCTCGGGCGCGGCGGGCCGCCCGGCCTCTTCCGTGCCTGTGGCCGAGCCCGCCGGGCTCCCCGCGACGAGCGCGCGCTCGTCGCGCACCGGGACGCCCTGGATCAGGAGCGCGATCAGCGAGGTGAGCGTCGCGAGGCCGAAGATGCCGCCGAAGACCGCGGTCATGCGCGGCGAGAGGTGCGGCCCCGGAGGCGGCCGGCTGAGGCCGGCGGGCAGGCGCGGGCCGTCGGCCGCGCCGGATCCCGCGTAGGGACCGCCGTCCGCGAGCGACGGGCGAGAAGACCGCGGATCGCTGCCGCGCGACCACGGCGCGGCGCCGCGCCCGCGAGAAGAAGGAGGAGGGAGCTGCGTCCACGACGGCGACGAGCGCGCGCGCAGATCGCCGCCGCGTGACCAGGGCGCGGCCGGAGCGCTCTCGGCCCGGCGGTGGCCCACGAGCGGCGCGGCGAGCGGCGGCGTGGCAGGCCTGCTGGAGGTGTCGAGCGCGTCGTCCGTCACGTCGGCGGCGCTGCTGCGCTCGATGTCCGCGCGCGGCGCGTGGTGCGGGACGATGCCGGGCTCGGCGCGCGGCGCGTCCCGCGGGGTGGCGTCGGCCTCCGCGCGCGGCGTGCCCTGCGGGACCGCGGCGCCGGGCTGTTCGCGCGGCGCTCCCTGCAGGGCGGCGGCGCCGGGCCCCGACGCCCTGCCGGCGTCTTCGTTCCGCTCCTCGGAGCGGTCCGCGGCGTCCGGCCCTCCGGAAGCCTCGAGCGGGTTCTGGGGTACTGCACTCGGCACGCCGACGTGCGTACCAAGGCATCGCCGGGGTTGCAACCGCGCGGCCACCCGATCCGCGCAAGGGTTGCGCGGAAGACCGACCGCATCGTACGCCGCTCGCGTAAGCTGGCGGGCCTCATGGACGACAGGCTGAAGCAGCTTTTGGTTCTCGGCAGGGAGCACTACGAGCGGCGCGAGTACGATCTGGCCGAGCACGCCCTGCGGCAGATCCTCGAGAAGACCGATCGGTTCGCGGACGTCTTCAACATGCTCGGCGTCATCCTCCACGAGCGCGGCGATTTCCTCGCGGCCGAGGCCCACTTCGAGCGCGCGGTGCAGCTGAACGAGCACTACACGGAAGCGCTGCTGAACCTCGCCGTCACGTACAACGATCTCGGCAAATACGAGGCGGCGCGACAGGTCTACTCCCGCATCCGTCGCGGCGAGGGGGACGGCGGCGTCCTCGATCCGTTCGCGCGCGGCAAGATCGCCAACATGCATGCCGATCTCGCGCAGGCCTACGCCGACGCGGGCTGCGCGCAGGAAGCGATCGCCGAGCTGAAGCGCGCCGTGGCGCTGTGCCCGACGTTCGTCGATCTCCAGCTGCGCCTCGGCACGATGTACCGCGACGCCGGCAATCTGGCGCTCGCCCGGGAGCACTACGCCGCCGCGCGCGACGCCAACCCAAAGTACGCGCCTGCGCGCGTGTTGCTCGGGGTCGCGCTGCACTCCCTCGGCGCGCTCGATCTCGCGATCGCCGAGTGGCGCGAGGCGCTCGCGATCGAGCCCGACAACAAGACGGCGAAGATGTACCTTCGCATGGTGGAGGCGCAGCGGAGCGGGAACACCGCGGGCGCGGCGTCGCGCGACGCGCCGTCGACCACCGCGAGGGGCGCCTCCTGGGAGGCGCTCGACGAGCCGACCCCCACGGAGGTGAGCGACCTCCTGTCCTCGCTGTCGGCAGACGCGGCCGATGACGCGGATCGCCCCACACCGGAAGGCAACCCCTGACCGTTGGCGAAATACTCTCTGCTCCGAGAGGAGGCGCGCCGCGCATGGCGCGAGCTCCGTGGAAGCGAGCTGTCGGCCGGCCGGACGGCCGTGGCGGTGGCGATCGGCCTGTTCATCGGATCGCAGCCGATCTTCGGGTGCCACACGCCGCTCGTCCTCCTGCTCTGCCTGTGGTTCCGCCTGGACGCGGCGATTGCCTGGGTCGCCGCGAACATTTCCAACCCCTTGTTCGCACCAGCGCTGCTCACGGCCGAGTTCCAGGTCGGGGCGTACCTCCGCACCGGGCGCTGGCTGCGCCTTCATGAGAAGATGAGCTGGGCGCAAGCACTGTCCGACTTTCCCGAGTACATGCTCCTCGGCGCGCCCGTGGTCGGGCTCGCGCTCGCCGCGCTCGGCGGCGGCCTGGTCTTCGCGCTCGTCGCGCTGAAGCGGCGCCGCGCGCCCTCGCTGCAGCGCGGCGGGATGGAGCCGTATCGGCTCCCCGAGGACGCGCCGCCGTGGGCTCACGCGATCGAGCGCGTCGCCGCGAGGTACAGCCCGCAAGAAGGCGCAACGGCGGCGCAGCGCACCCGGTTTCACTACGTCCGCTTCAAGCTGCTCGGCGATCCGGTCGCGCGGCTGATTGCCGACATCGCCGGCGACCGCCCCGGCGCGCTGGGGGAGGTGCTCGATATCGGGACCGGGGCTGGCCAGCTGCCGATTCTCCTGCTCGAGCTGGGCCGGGCCGCGCGCGCGCGCGGGTTCGACTGGGACCGCGCCAAGATAGAGGACGCGCGCCGCGCGAGCGGCGGCGATCCGGGCGCGCGTCTGCCGCCCTCGTCGGCGCCGCCCGGTCCGTCCGGCGAGCAGCCCGCGCTCCCCGCGGCCCCTCCGCTGGCCGCCGAGTTCTGGTGCGCAGACGCGCGCGAGGCCGAGCTGGGAGACGCGGACACCGTGCTGCTCATCGACCTGCTCCACTACTTCCGCGTCGAGGAGCAGGACGCGATCCTGCGGCGCGCGGCGGCCGCGGTCCGACCGGGAGGGCGCCTGCTCGTCCGCGAGGCGGACACCGAGCGCGGCCTGAGGAGCTCGATCACGCTCCTCGAGGAGCGCATCTTCACCGCGCTTCGATTCAACCGGGGCGAGCGGGTGCGTTTCCGCCCTGCCCGGGAGATCGTCGCGCTCCTCGAGCAGCTCGGCTTCTCGTGCGAGACGAGGCCCGCCTGGGGGAAAACGCCGTTCTCGAATGTCCTCATCGTCGGGACCCGGGCCGATCGCTGAGCCCGAGTCGCGCTTCCCGCCGAGATCTCTTCACGCACCGCCGTCGCGACGCCCCTCGGTGGTGTCACCGGGGCGCCCGGTCCAGCGTGCGAGCTCGGCCCGGCGGCTCGACTGTCGATCGAGCGCCGCGGGGCTCCGATGAGCATCGCAGATGGTCAGAACCTGTCCAGCGCGGTTGCAGTTGGGTCTCGCCGCTTCACGCCGCGCATGAGGCGCGGTATCCGCTGAGCAACTCCAATGTGGCACAGACCATGCCTGAACGCTGACCAAGACCAAGGGCCTGCGGCGGTCCTTGCTGTCCGGGTCCCTGCCTGAGCCACAGAGGCCGAGAGCGTCCGAGGGCCCTCTTCGCTGGAGGCCGGGCTCGCCCACGTTGCAAATTCGCACTATCCGCCTGGGGCGTCCTGCCCAGATGTCTGTGAAGGTGCGTTGGCCTCCATCCCGCTTCGGGGTGACGCGATGCCTCGCAGGCGCAACCATCGGTACCCGACGGGACACCGGGGGGAGGCGGCGCGGGCCAGGCGCTCACAGCCGAGACGCTCGCGCCGCGCCGATCGTGCTCTGCCAGCTTGGCAATCTCGACCACTTGCGGCCCACACAGCTAGATGTGGTGGTCCTTCGATGTTGCCCCACGACCTGTTGGGGTCCTCGGGTGAGGTGACGCTGTCCGTCTGCCGCGCGGACGACAGGAGCGCGCGCAGGGCGGCTCGGAAATCCAGCGTCCTGGGCGCCGGAGCGCGCCTGGGCGCACAGCGGCTTTCGGGCGCAGCTCCCGCGTCGCGTCGCTGGGCGGATCCGCTCAGCAGCGGTCGGACGGGAGCTTTCGGGCCACGTGCGCGGATTTCTCCACCGCGCGTGCGGGGGTCTCCACGGTGCTACGCGGAGAGGGCATTGCTGGGGGAGTTTTCCTGAGAGGGGTCCGGAAGCGTGTACGGCTGCGGAGCTTGCTCCGCACCGATGTGCGAGGTCTCCGCGCCTGCCTGGGGAGCTCCTGGCTCGCCACGATTTCCCCTGCTGCGCTTGGAGGAAGGCTGGACGTCGACCTCGGTTGGCTCGGCCGGACCCGCCCGGCGGGCGTCGAGGCCGGCTTCAGCGGGAAAAGTACTTGGTAGCCCGCTTCTCTCCTTTCGACGTGATCTTCTTCTCGACGAGCAGCTTCCGAATCGGGAGGGTGAGCTCCTTCGTGGTGGTGCCCAGATCCTTGGCGATCTGCTCCACGCCCTGGCCGCTGTTGGCCCGGATGTGCTCCAGGACCTTCTGCGTCATGGCGGCGAGCTCTTCCTTCGAGCGCTTCTCGCCCTTCTTGCGGGTGGGCTTCGCGGCGCGCGCGGGGCGCCCCGCCGCCTTCTTGACCTCCGCAACCGGCGCGGGAGCGGCCTTGGCCCGACCCGCCTTGCGCGGCGCGGCGGCGGCAGCGGCCGGCTGGCCCTCCCCCCGCAAGGCGTCGGCGACGGCCTCGAGAGCCGCTTTGCGGACAAGTCCGCTCAGCTGAGAGACGAATGCATCAACGTGGCTTTTGATCTCGGTTTCGACGTTGCTCATTGGATCTCGCGTCCCATGAATAGCTAGAGTTGTCAACTGCTGAACAGCACCTTGGTTGAAAATAATTCGAGAGGTGTCCCCCTCATCCCCTTCATCCCCTCAGCTTGCGTCAGGAACCCGCGCTCGCGAGCTCCCCGTCCCGCCGTCCCCTCATGGCGTGCTGGGGCGACCGGTCGAGCCGGACTCCAGCCAGCGCGTCTCCCCAGTGGCGTCGCTCCACGAAGCCAAGCCTGGTGGCTTCGCGGAGCGGGGCGAAGCCCGGTGGCACCGCGCCGCGAAGCCAGGCTCTGCCCAAACCCAGGAGGGGGGCGATGGACAGCGCCGCGCTCCTCTCTGCGCCGCGCCGCGGCTTCTCCTGCTGCCGCGCGGCGCGCGCCGCGGGCAGACCCGTAACCGTGGGGAGCCAGCGACATTCCCACGAAGGTTGGCTTTCCTGTGCTCCGGACACAAGCGACCCACCTCGCAGCAGCCGAAGCGGGCGCCTGACCGAGGGCGCGCGGAGGAGCCTGACCCCCCCGGGTGAGCCGCCCTCGTCGAGGAAAGGTGTCATGGACGAGGCCGCCGTTCCAGCCCACCCCGGTGCGCTGGACCGGAGGTCTTTCAGTTCTGCATTCCGCTCTGCGCCGCCGGCGTGTCTGTATGCCCGAGCTTTCGTCTCCGGACCGAGCAGCTCTCCGGGATCGACCGCAACGTGTCCGCCGCCGATCCGCCCTCCGGCGCTGTCGACGTCATGAGGGCTACCCCACCCACCTGCCAGGGCGCCCCCCCGGCGGAGCGGCGCGAAGGCCCGAGGCGGTTGCGCCCACCCATGTTGCAGCACCGCGGCCACCTCGCCTCGGGCGTGGCTGCGTCTTTTTGCGGCTGTGCTGGAGCTGCCCAGCCTGCGGCCGTGTCCCCCAAACCGCTCGCCGCGCCCCCGACCCGGCCGCCGCCCGGGCAAGCCGGAAGTCTGCCCGCGGGAGGTCTCGAGGCCGCCGCTCCTGCTCAGCTGCTCATCCTGACTCAGGCGGTGACACTCGCGCTGGGCACCAGGGTGACGCTCGTCCGCGGCTCGCCCCAGCTCGCGGGCGCAGAGCGCGCCGCCGCCGCCGAGGACGACGTCGATCCCCTGAGCGGGGCGGCGGTGATGGACGCTGGTGGACAGTTCGTCACTCCTCGGCTGTTCGACGCGCACTCCCACCTCGGGGTCCACCCGACACCAGGTGCAGCGGCGCACCTGGACGGCAGCGAACGGGGACCAGATTCGGGACCGGTGGCGCCGCAGGCTCAGTCCGCCGATGCCTTCTGGCCACAGGACCCGGGTATCGAACGGGCAGTCGCTGGTGGTGTTACGACCATACAAGTCCTTTCGGGTTCAGGCAACCTGATTAGAGGGTGCGCGGTAAAGATGGAGCGCCGGCCGGGCATCGGGGCCTCCCAGATGGTTCCCAGATGCTTCCCAGATGGTCCCCAGACGCGCGTCACCGTGGCGCCCGGCGGGCTGAAAGTGGCTTGCGGGGAGAACCCGAAGCGCAGCTACGGCGAGGACAAGCGGGCACCGATGGCCGGCCCGGGCAACCTCGCTCTCCAGCGGGCGGCCTCTCTCAAGGCCAAGAAGCTCCAGACGGACTGGGCGCGATGAGGCGACGAGGAGTCGCGCAAGATTGCGACCGAGGCGAAGACGCCGTCGCCCGCGAGGCCACGAAGGAGGAACGCGCGACACCCGAGACCTGCTCCCGGGAGGTCTTGCGAAGATCTCGCCGCTCGGCCGCCTCTCGGATCGAGGGCGCGTCTCGAGGCGAGCCGCGCGCGATGAGCCACCACCGCTGTCGTCTCCGCCGCCGGCCACACGAGCGATGGCGACACAGGCGAGGGCTCGGGCGCCGTGATCATGAGGACGCCGACGCCGGGGCGCGCGAGCGCGCCGCGCCGCCGGGCGTGCCCCAGACGAAGCCGCGCAGTCGCGGCGCCGCGCCGCTCGTCGCGCTCACGCGAGTCGCGCGACGAGCGGGGCGGCGCGACTGTCGCGCAGGTCACCGCGCCTCCGCGGTCCGCGCCGTTCGGGCGGCCGGCGTGAGATCTCGACCTGGGCGTTCTGCCTCGCCCGCGCCGCGAGCTGCGCCGCGCCGCGTGACGGCGTTTCCGAGGCGTCGCGGAGCACCGCGCGGGCAGCGTCGCCCCGGTGCGCCCGAGGGGCCGTGATCGGGGCGCTTGCTGCCGGCGCGCGCGACTTCTAGATCGTTCCGGCCGTGGTCAACCCGAGCGCCAAGCAGGATCCCGAAGCCCTCCTCGCAGCCAAGCTCGCCTCGCTCCCGACGAAGCCTGGCTGCTATCTGTTCATCGACAAGACGGGCGCCGTCGTCTACGTCGGCAAGGCGAAGAGCCTGCGCTCGCGCGTCCGCAGCTACTTTCAGGAGAGCGGGAGCGACGCCCGGTACTTCATCCCGATACTCCGGAAGATCGTGGCCGATCTGGAGACGGTGGTGACCGCCACCGAGAAGGAGGCGGCCGTACTCGAGAACGAGCTCGTCAAGCAGCACAAGCCGCGGTTCAACGTCAAGCTGCGTGACGACAAGGACTTCCTCTGCCTCAAGCTCGACACGCAGAAGGAGTGGCCGATGCTCGAGACGGTCCGCCGCCCCGCGCCGGACAAGGCCCGCTATTTCGGCCCGTACCACTCGGCGACGAGCGCGCGGCGGACGCTCCACCTGGTCAACAAACACTTCCAGCTCCGCACCTGCTCCGATGCCGAGATGGCGTCGCGGCGGCGCCCGTGCCTCCAGTACCAGATCAAGCGTTGCCTCGCGCCGTGCGTGATGGATGTGGATCGCGAGCTCTATACGGAGATGGTCCGCTCGGTCGCGCTCTTCCTCGAGGGGCGCCACGACGAGCTCACGGGCGAGCTCACCGCGCGTATGCGGGACGCGTCGCGGGAGCTCGAGTTCGAGCGCGCAGCCATCTACCGCGATCAGCTCCGGGCGGTCGAGGCGGTGCGGGAAGCGCAGCGCGTCGTCTACGTGAAGGACGTCGATCAAGACGTGGTGGGCCTCTACCGCGAGGGGACGCTCGTGGAGGTCGAAGTGATCATGGTGCGCCAGGGACGCGTGACAGACACGCTGTCCTTCTCGCTCCGCAACATGGAGCTGCCCGACGACGAGGTGCTCGGCGGCTTCCTCAACGAGTACTATGGCGTCGCGTCCACCACGATCCCCGATGAGGTCCTCGTGCCGGTGTTGCCCGACGGCGCCGAGGGCGTCGCGGAGTGGCTCAGCGATCGGCGCGGCCGCAAGGTGACGCTCTTCGTGCCGCAGCGCGGGCCCCGCGTCGACCTGCTCAAGATGGCGAACGAGAACGCAGCTCACGCGTTCCGGGAGAAGCAGCGGAGCTCGGACGATCTCGAGGCCCGCCTCGAGGAGCTCAGGGAGCGCCTCCGGCTCCCGACGCTCCCGCGTCGCATCGAGTGCTGCGACATCTCGCATCTCGGCGGCGGCGACACGGTGGGATCGATCGTGGCGCTCCTCGACGGCCAGCCGGACAAGAAGCGCTACCGCAGCTTCAACGTGAAGAGCGTGGCCGACGGCGACGACTACGCCGCGATGTACGAGGTGCTCGCGCGGCGCTTCCGCCGCGGCAAGGCAGCTCGTCCGGCGAGCCCGCCGGCCGTCGCGGACGACGCGGAGAGCGGCGCCGCGCCCGACGCCCCCGAGGCGGCCGTGAGCGACCTGCCCGAGGGCGACGCGGCCGAGGGCGCGGCTGACGACGCGATCGAGAATGAGGCGCCGGAGGGCGAAGCGATGGAGGCGGATGCGGCCGAAGCGACATTCGACCCGGCGAGCGCTGGCGACGCTCCGCCGGAGACAGAAGCGGCGCTGGCGCCCGCGACCGCGGAGCGGCAGGCCGCCGACTCGGCCAGCGAGGCGCCGAAGAGCGCGCAGTCCGGCGGAGCCGAGTGGGATCTGCCCGACCTGCTCGTGGTCGACGGCGGGCGCGGCCAGCTCCAAGTCGCGCTGTCGGCGGCGCGCGATCTCGGCCTGCACGGCCTTCCGATCGTCGGTCTCGCGAAGGAGCGCGAGACGCAGTCCGGCGAGAAGCTCGTCGACCGCGTCTACCTGCCTGGCCAGAAGAACGGTATCCCGCTCCGCTCCACGAGCTCGGCCCTCTTCTTCCTGGCGCGGGCGCGCGACGAGGCGCACCGATTCGCCAATCACGCGCGCAAGCGGCTGGGCAAGGCGCGGCGCCTCCGCTCCGAGATCGAGGACATCCCGGGGCTCGGCAGCGCGGTGAGGACGGCGCTCCTCCGGGAGCTCGGCTCGCTGGAGGGCGTGCGCCGCGCGACCGACGCGCAGATCCTGGCGGTCACCGGTGTGACCAAGCGCCACCTGTCCGCGCTGCGCAAGGTCATCCCGTCTCCCGAGGCCTCGCCGTCCGCCGCGCCGGCCGAGGGCGGCGGCGATCCCGACAAGGCTCCGGGGCTCACCCGGTGAGCGCGCGCCGGCCCGCGGCGCGATGGACCGGTGTAAAGATCACGCGGCGACCGAATGGCGTTCCGGGTTGAGCGCCAACGCGTTCTCTGCGACGATCCGTACATCAGGCGCCCGGCATCGCTCCGGGCGCCCGCTATCACCCTCGATCAAGATCACCACCTGGCACACCGAGCGCTTCTCGCGAACCCGACCTCGCGGAGGCCGCGCTCGGCGGGCTCCATTCCCGGCGGGGACAGGCTCGCTCCGGGGTTACGCGGCACGTGAGCACCATGGGAGAAGTACGCGCTGGCCACACGCTCGGTCGCTATGAGCTCCTCGTCCCCATCGCGCTCGGGGGCATGGCCTCGGTGTGGGCCGCTCGAACGAGCGGTCAGCTCCCGAAGATCGTCGCCGTCAAGCTGCTGCGCGCCGAGCTGAGCGACGACCCCGACTTCGAGGCGATGTTCCTGGACGAGGCCACGCTGGTCTCGCAGATCCACCACCCGAACGTCGCGGAGACCATCGATGCGGGCGAGGAGGACGGCGTCCTTTATCAGGTGATGGAGCTCATCGACGGCGAGCCGCTCAACCTGGTTCTCCGCGAGAGCAAGGCGCGCGGCGGCGTCCCGCTCCCGGTCGCGCTCCGCATCGTCGGCGAGGCGGCCCTCGGCCTGCACGCGGCGCACGAGCTGCGCGGCCGCGACGGCAAGCTCGTCGGCCTCGTCCACCGCGACGTCTCGCCGCAAAACATCCTGGTCGGCTACGACGGATCGGTGAAGATCCTCGACTTCGGCGTCGCCAAGGCCGCCTCGAACCTGCAGCGCACCAAGGTCGGCCAGGTGAAGGGCAAGTACGCGTACATGTCGCCGGAGCAGGCGGGCAGCGAGCCCATCGATCGGCGCACCGACGTGTTCACGCTCGGGATCGTCTTCTATCAGCTGGTGACGGGCAAGCACCCCTTCCTCGCCGAGAACGAGCCTGCGACGGTGCGCCGCATCTGCGACAAGACCGCGGCCGAGCCGCCGCGCACCCTCGTCCCTTCGCTCCCGGAGGACGTCGGGCGCATCATCATGAAGGCGCTCGCGAAGCCGAGGGACGAGCGCTTCGCGTCGATGGCCGAGCTGCGGCGCGCCATCGAGCAGGCGTCGCCGACGACGCCGCTCGCCACCGCCGATGAGCTCGCCGCGCTGATGCAGCGGCTGCTCGGCCCGCGCGGCGAGCGCCGGCGCGCCGCGATCCAGGAGGCGATGCAGATCGCGCGCGAGCGCTCGAACGACCCGGACTTTCCGCCTCCGCAGCCGAGCTCGCCAGAAACCGTCGAGCCCGCCGGGCGCGCGGTCGTGGAGCGCGGCGCGAGCGCGCCGCCGCCCGACCGACGCGCGCGGCGCTGGCTCGTCCCCGTGGCGTCCGTCGTCCTCGCGGTCCTCGTGGCGCTCGCGGGCGCGTACCTCCTGCGGTCCGCGCCCGAGAACCGCGCGCCGCACGGGCGGGGCGGCTTCATCGTGCCCAGGGCGGGCTCCATCAAGGCGCCGCTCCTCCGGGCCGCGCACGCCGCGTCGAGGGCGCCGCGCGGCCGCGCCGTCCCCGGGACGGGCGCCGCCCCGTGATTCGGTAGGCCGGGTAGGCCGAGCAGGCCGCGCCGGCGGCGTTTCCTTGACGGTTCGGGGAAGGCTTTTCAAGATGGCCGCCCTCGCATGGATCTTCGCCGCTCGCCGGAGCTCTGGCGGTTCGCCGCGCTGGTGGCGATCTTCGTCACGAGCGGCCTGGTCATCACCTACCTCGTGCTCCCTCCGCCGCCGGACGACGGCCGGAAGCCTCCGCCGGTCCTCCGCGTCGCGCAGGTGCCGGTGCCGACGGGCGGCGACGTCGTGGCCAACGCGCTCGATCTCGTGCGCCGCTACGCGACCGGCGAGATCCGGATCGTGCTCCCCGACGGCTCCGCGCGCGCGCTGCGCCGCAACGACCTCGGCGTCGAGATCAACCGCGTCCGCCTCGCCGAGTTCGTCCGCGAGGCGCTCCGCCCGGAGAGCGCGCTCCGCCGCGCGCACGAGCGCAACGACGAGGACGCCCCGCTCGACATCCCGATCCCGCTCCTCCTCGACTCCGAGCGGGCGATCAGCAAGCTGCTCGATCTCAAGGTCGAGCTCGACGCGCCGGCGGTCGACGCCTATGTCGATCTGGAGGCGAAGCAGCTCAGGCCCGAGAAGATCGGGTATCGGCTGGACGTCTACGGCACCCTCGCGCGGATCGACGCTGCCCTCCGGGCGGGCGAGGACACGGCGCAGGCCAGCGTCGAGACGATCGCGCCGAAGCTCGTCGCGGAGCAGCTCGGCAACGTCAAGTTCGACCAGGTGCTCGGCTACTTCGAGACGCGCTACGCGACCGGGGGGAAGTCCAAGGAGAGGACGTATAACCTCAGGCTCGCCGCCTCGAAGCTCGACGGTGTGGTCGTCATGCCGGGGGAGATCTTCGACTTCAACGAGACGGTCGGCCCGCGCGACGAGGCGCACGGCTACCGGGTCGCTCCGGTCATCGCCCAGGGGGAGCTCGTCGACGGGCTCGGCGGCGGGACTTGCCAGATCTCGGGCACGCTCCACGGCGCCGCGTTCTTCGCGGGGCTCGAGATCGTCGAGCGCTACCCGCACTCCCGCCCGAGCTACTACATCAAGCTCGGCCTCGACGCGACCGTCGTCTATCCGACGATCAACTACCGCTTCAGGAACCCGTTCGACTTCCCGATCGTGCTCCACGAGACGGTGGCCGGCGGCGTCGTGCGCGCCGAGATCCTCGGCCCCTCGCGCAAGCTCACGGTCACGTACTTTCGCCGCATCGACGAGGTCATCCCGTTCGAGGAGCTGGAGCGCCCGACGCCGAAGCTGCCTGAGGGGACACGGACGCTCGCCCAGCGCGGCATCCCCGGCTTCCGGACGACGAGCTCGCGGGTCGTCCGCGACGGCGCCTATGGGGTGCGGGAGAAGTGGAGCGACAGCTACCCGCCGACCACGCAGATCATCCATGTCGGGAGCGGCCCGCGCGATCTGGAGGTCAAGGTGGCCGACGACAATCACCCCGAGTACGTGGCCGACGAGTACCTCGTCGTCACGCAGGGCCCGGACGTCCGCACGCCCGGCGCGACCGGCCCCGAGCCGGGCGGCGGCACCGTCGAGAGCCGCGAGCCGGGGCTCACGGGCGAGCGCGGCTGGACCGAGCGCGCGGGGATCGGCACCTTCCGAGCGAAGGGGGATGCGCGCGAGGGCGCGCGCGGCGAGGACGCCCCGCCCGCGGAGGGCGCGGCCACGGTGCAAGCCTCGAGCGAGCAGCCCGAGGGCAAGGGCGCGAGAGAGGCCCGCGGCCAGAAGGACGCCGCGGGCGACGAGGCGAAGGACGGCAAGAGCAAGAAGCGGCGCCCGAAGAAGGGCGACGGCGGCTGATCGGCCGCCGCCTGCCGGCCCAGGCGCGGCGGTCGGCGTCACGTCCGCCCGCGCCGGCGGCGGCCTTCAGCGGACGCCGATCGCCTTGCGCGTCTCCTGGATCGTCACGCTCGCGATCTGCCGCGCGCGCGCCGCGCCCTCCGTGAGCAGCGCGTCGACGCGCGCCGGGTCGGCCATGAGCTCCGCGTAGCGCCGGCGCGGCTCCTCCAGCGCGCGGTTCAACACCTCGAACACGGCCTCTTTCGCCTCGCCCCAGCCGATGCCGCTCCGGTAGCGGCCGCGGAGCGCGTCCGTCTCCTCGGGCGTCGCGAACTCCCGGTAGAGGTGGAACAGCGGCGAGGTGTCCGGATCCTTCGGCTCGCTCGGGGGCGACGAGTCCGTCTTGTACTTGAAGATCGTCTTGCGAAGCTTCTCCGGCGCCAGGAAGAGCGGGATGGTGTTGTCGTAGCTCTTGCTCATCTTGCGGCCGTCGAGGCCCGGGATCACGGCGGTGTGGGCGTCGATGCGCGCCTCGGGCAGGACCAGGACCGGGCCGTAGATCGCGTTGAACCGCTGCGCGATGTCGCGGGCGATCTCGATGTGCTGGACCTGGTCCTTGCCCACGGGCACGACATTCGTCTTGAACAGGAGGATGTCGGCCGCCATCAGCACCGGATAGCAGTAGAGGCCCATGTTGATCCCGGCGTCGAGGTCGTCCATGTCCTCCACGGCCGCGGCGCTCGACGCTCGGGACTCCATGTTCTTGGCGACAGCGGCCTTGTAGGCGTGCGCGCGGTTCATGAGCCCCTTCGCCGTGAAGCACGAGAGGATCCAGCTGAGCTCGAGGATCTCCGGGACCTCGGATTGCCGGTAAAAGATGACCTTCTCGGGGTCGAGGCCGAGCGCGAGCCAGGTCGCGGCGACCTCGTGGACCAGGCCGCGGAGCTTCTGCGCGTCGTGGATGGTGTTGAGCGCGTGGTAGTCCGCGACGAAGTAGAGCGCGTTCGACGCGGTCCCTGCGAGCGCGAGCGCCGGCTTGATCGCCCCTACGAAGTTGCCGAGGTGCGGCGTTCCGGTCGGCTTGATGCCGGTGAGGACGGTGCTTGCCATCGTTTCGTGTTCCTGTGAGGGAGCCCCGTGACGAGCTCTCGGTGGGGGATGCTACTGCCGCGCGCCAGAAATCCCGCCAGGGATTTCTCGTCGCCACGTGACGGCGGCTCCCGCGCGACACCGGGCGCGCCGCGCCGCGGCCGCCGGTTGGTTCACTGGCCCTTCGGACGCAGCGCCGCCCCGCGCGGCGCCCGGTAGGGATTTCCATGCCTCGGCGCGTTCGCCTCCGGGGGCCAGTACGCATCGCACTTGCGGCAGTGCCACCGCTTCTTCAGGACGAGGAGCGGCAACCCGAGCAGCAAGAGGATGGCGAGGATCTGACCCGGAGCCCACTCGCGGTAAGCGTAGCGCGCGCCGCACCCAGGGCACTTCGGCCCATCGAGCTCGGCCGCCTCATCGTCGTCCTCGTCGAGCTCGCGATCGTCATCGACGGGCGGCGGTCTCAGGATCTCGGCCGCCCGCTCCAGATCCGCGCTCGGCACCTGGAGCCGGATCCCGAGAGACCTGCCGATATAATGAGGGGTCAGCGTCGCCACGTGCTCATCGGCGAGGAAGGCGCGGATGCCGTGAGCGGACAGGGCCGAGCGCCCCATCTGCGCCTCGACGGACTCGCTGTACGTCGCCACCGTGACGAGCTGCTCGGAGCCCGCCCGGGCGCGGCCCCGCGGCCGATCGAAGGAGCGCACCCGGTGAGGGTAGCATCCGCCCGCGGCGCAGCGTGTACGGCCGCCGGTTTTCGTGCCACGGTGGGCGGAGGCGGACCGCGAGGCGGTCCCCGATCGATGTTCACAGGGGACCGCGGAGCGGCTCCCGACCGATGTTGGCCAAGGGACCGCGGAGCGGCTCCCGACCGATGTTGACCGGCGACCGCGAAGCGGCGCCCCCACGCTGGCACCTGCATCATGTCCGGCCGAACGCCGTCCTCTCCTGCGCCTCACCCCGACGCCCCCGCTCCGCCGGCCGCCGGCCACGCCGCCGCCGGCGGGCGACCGACCGTCGCGCTCGCGGTCTCCGGCAGCATCGCCGCGTACAAGGCCGCCGAGGTCGCGCGGCTCCTGATCCAGGGCGGCGTGCGCGTGCTCCCGGTCATGACCCGCGCGGCGCAGCAGTTCCTCGGCCCGATGACGCTGAGCGGGCTCTGCGGCGAGCCGGTGCGCGACACGATGTGGGACCCGGGGTTCGCGGGCGAGCTGCACGTCGCGCTCGCCGCCGAGGCGGACCTCGTGCTCCTCGTGCCCGCGACCGCCGACGTGCTCGCCCGCCTCGCCGCCGGCCGCGCCGACGACCTCGTGACGGCGCTCGCCCTGTGCGCGAAGGGCCCGGTGCTCGCCGCGCCGGCGATGCACCCCCGCATGTGGGCGCACCCCGCGACCGCGCGGAACGTCGCCACGCTCGAGGCCGACGGGCGCGTGGAGCTCGTCGGTCCGGTCTTCGGCGAGGTCGCCTCGGGCGAGCGCGGCCTCGGCCGCATGGCCGAGCCCGCGGCGATCGCGGCCGCGGCGCTCTCGCGGCTCGGCCCGCGGGATCTCGCGGGGCTCCGCCTCGTCGTCACCGCGGGGCCCACGCTCGAGGACCTCGATCCCGTGCGCTTCCTCGGCAACCGGTCGACCGGCAAGATGGGCTTCGCCGTGGCCGCTCGGGCGGCGCTCCGCGGCGCGCAGGTCACGCTCATCGCCGGTCCCGTGTCGCTCGCTGCCCCGCCCGGCGCGCGGCGCGTCGACGTGCGCGGCGCGCTCGAGATGCGCGCCGCGCTCTGGCAGGTGCTCGGCGAGGACCTCCGCGGCGCCGACGCGCTGATCATGACGGCCGCGGTGTCCGACTACCGCCCGGCCGAGCAGCACGCGACCAAGCTGAAGCGCACGCCGGATCTCGCCTCGCTCCCGCTCGTCCCGAACCCCGACCTGCTCGCCGAGGTCGGCCTCGCGCGCGCCAGCCTCGACGCCGCCGCGCGCGAGGGCGCGCGGCCCCCGGTGCTCGTCGGGTTCGCCGTCGAGACGGACTCGGACGACGGCGTGATCGCCTACGCGCGGCGCAAGCTCGCGAGCAAGCGCGTCGACATGATCGTCGCCAACCACGCCGCGGACTCGTTCGGCCGGGACGACAACCGCGCCACGATCGTGACCCGCGACGCCGCCGACGCGCTCGGCGTGTTGCCCAAGCCCGTGCTCGCCGACCGCATCCTCGATCGGGTCGTGCAGCTGTGCGCGCGATGATCCCGGTCGACCCGCCGGCCACCGACCCGCGCGAGCCGCCGCGGGCCTCGCGCCGCGAGGCCGCGCTCATCGCCGCGTCCGTCACCGCCTGTGTCGCGCTCGCGGTCGCGTACGCGTTCCACCCCGATCGCGCGGGCGCGCCGGGCATGCTCGCGCCGCTCGGCGCGCTCTACGCCGTCCTCGCGGCGGTCACCGTGCTGTGGCTCCGCCGGCGCGGCGAGCTCCGCTCCGCGCTCCGCCCGCTGTCGGGCGATCTCGCGCGCGGCGCGTTCGTCGCGGCCGTGCTCTACGGCATGGCCATGGCGGTGCAGCTGGCGCTCGCCCCGCGGGGCTCGCCGCGCGAGGCGTGGCTCCTCCGCATGTACCTCCACCTCGGCGACCCCCTGGCCGACACGCGCGTGTTCACCGGCGCGATCGTCTTCGTCGTGGCCGCGCTCGAGGAGCTCGTCTGGCGCGGGCTCGTCATGCGCGCGCTCGAGGGGCCGTTCGGCCAGGTGACCGCCTGGCTGCTGTCGAGCGCGCTCTTCGCCGCCGCGCACCTCCCCACGCTCTTCTTGCTCGGCGATCCGGTCGCCGGGCCGAACCCGCTGCTCGTCGCGGCGGGCTTCGGCTGCTCGATCGTGTGGGGCCGCGTGGTGCACCGCACCGGCCGCCTGCCGCCGGCGCTCTTCGCCCACGCGTTCTTCTCGTGGGCGATCGTGAGCTTCCCGATCTGGCGCCCGTGACGTGCGGGCGCCCTCGTCGGGCCGGGCGTCACCCCTCGAGCTTCGCGAGCTCCTCTTCGGGGACGTCGAAGTCGGCGTAGACGTTCTGCACGTCGTCGTGGTCGTCGAGCGAGTCGACGAGGTTGAGACAGACCTCGGCGTCGCGGCCGGCGACCTCCTTCTTGTTCTTGGGGACGTAGCCCGCGGCGCTCGACTTCACCGGGATCTTCGCGTCCTCGAGGGCCTTCACGACGGTGTCCATCACGTCGACGCTGGAGAGCACCTGCCACTCCTCGCCCTGGTCGCTGTAGTCGTCGGCGCCCGCGCCCACGGCGGTGTCCATGAGCTGGTCTTCGGTCGCCGCGTCCTTCGCGATGAGGATGATCCCCTTGCGATCGAAGGCCCACTGCGCGGAGCCGCCGGCGCCGAGCTGCCCGTTGTTCTTCTCGAAGATCTTCCGGATCTCGGCGACGGTGCGGTTCCGGTTGTCGGTCATCGCCTCGCAGAGGAACAGGGTCCCGCCGGGGCCGGTGCCTTCGTAGAGGATCTCCTCGTAGTTCGCGCCCTCGATCTCGCCGGTGCCGCGCTGGATGGCGCGCTTGATCGTGTCGGCGGGCATCGCCTGGCCCTTGGCGTCGTTGATCGCCTTCCGGAGGCGCGGGTTGCCGTTCGGGTCTCCGCCGCCCATGCGCGAGGCGACGGTGATCTCCTTGATGAGCTTGGTGAAGAGCTTGCCGCGCTTCGCGTCGAGGGCGCCCTTCTTCCGCTTGATGGTGGCCCACTTGGAATGGCCGCTCATGCCTGTCTGCTCCGTGATGACGGGGCGCTCGCTCGGCGCGCGCCCAGGGGAAAGGTTCGGCGCAAGCTGGAGCACCGATCGGTCCGGGGGGATACGCCGTCGGGGCGCCGGGGGCGCCGAGAGAGCGTCGACCTCTCACGGCATCCCCGGCGCCCCGGCGGTTCGAACCGTCTGTCGCTCTAGCGGTGCGCCCGGGTGGAGGCAACTACGACGGCGCCTCACCCCCTCGTTACCAGGAGAGCGAGCCCGGCCGAGGCCCGAGACGACGCTGGGGGCCGGGGCTGCCCCCCGCGTCGCTACAGCGCGTAACCGGTCTCGCCGTGCTCGGTGGCGTCGAGGCCCTCGCGCTCGTCGCTCTCGGCCACGCGCAGGCCGATCAGCTTGTCGACGAGCTTGAGGAGCAGGAAGGTCACGATCGCCGCGTACAGCCCGACGGCCACGATGCCGGCGAGCTGCGGGACCATCTGACCGGGGTTGCCGGCGATCACGCCGTCGCGGCCGCCCTCGTTCAGGGCCTTCTCCGCGAAGACGCCGGTCAGGACGGCGCCGAGGAGGCCGCCCACGCCGTGGACGCCGAACGCGTCGAGCGAGTCGTCGTAGCGGAGGCGCTCCTTCGAGACGACCGCCGCGTAGCAGACCGCGCCCGCGAGCAGGCCGATCACGGCCGCGGCCCAGGGCGCGACGAACCCGGCCGCCGGCGTGATGCCGACGAGCCCGGCCACGATGCCGGACGCGACGCCGAGCGCGGTCGGCTTCCCCCGCTGCGCCCACTCGACGAAGAGCCACGCCGCGCCGCCCGCCGCCGCCGCGACGTGCGTGTCGAGCAGCGCCAGCGCCGCGAGCCCGCCCGAGGTGAGCGCGCTGCCGGCGTTGAAGCCGAACCAGCCGAACCAGAGGATGCCCGTGCCCGTCAGGGTCATCGTCAGGTTGTGCGGCACGTGCCGCTCGTGCGGGTACCCCGAGCGCCTGCCCAGCACGATCGCGCAGACCAGCGCCGAGATGCCCGCGGCGAGGTGGACGACGGTGCCGCCGGCGAAGTCGAGCGCCCCCATCTCGAAGAGCCACCCCTTCTCCGCCCACACCCAGTGGGCGACGGGATCATAGACGAGCGTGGACCAGAGCAGGATGAAGACCAGATACGCCGGGAACCGCATGCGCTCGGCGAACGCCCCCGCGATGAGCGCGGGCGTGATCACCGCGAACATCATCTGGAACGCCGCGAAGGCGAGGTGCGGCACGGTGCCGCGCTCCACGCCCGCGAGCCCCCGCATGCCGACATAATCGAGCCCGCCGATGAGCCCGCCCTGCGACGT
Source organism: Sorangium sp. So ce394 (assembly GCF_051474665.1). Lineage (NCBI taxonomy): Bacteria > Pseudomonadati > Myxococcota > Polyangiales > Polyangiaceae > Sorangium > Sorangium sp. So ce394. The sequence continues at coordinate 11,207,953 of NZ_CP150339.1, read as the reverse complement.
GCCGAACGCGAGCGAGTACCCGATCGCCACCCATTGCACGGAGATCACCGCGAGCGCCGCGAACGAGTGCATGAGCGTCGCGAGCACGTTCTTGCGGCGCACCATGCCGCCGTAGAACAGGGCGAGGCCCGGCGTCATGAAAAGGACGAGGGCTGTCGATGCGAGGAGCCAGGCCGTATCCCCAGTGTCGATCTTCATGGCTCGGGCGTAACGTGCCCGATGTTTCAACGAGGTTTCGGGGTCGCGGCCGGATGCATTTGGCAGGGCGTCGGGAAATTTCTAATGCCCGATCCGGTGGTGCCGGATACGGATGCGATGGTCCCCGATGCCACGAACCCCGGGCCCGAAGCGTCAGGACGTGTCGATCAACCGCTCTGCGGGCCGCGGATCGTCAGCACCGGGACCTTCGCCGAGCGCACCACCCGCTGGGCCACGCTGCCGAGCAGCGCCCGCGCGACCGCTCCGCGCGTGTGCGTCCCGATCACGATCATGTCGGCGCCGATCTCGTCGGCGAGCCGGCAGATCTCCTCGTCGGGGGCGCCGGCGCGCAGCGTGCCCGAGATCTCGACGTCGCCCACGGCGCGCCGGCGCTCGAGCACCTGATCGAGGCTCCGCTGGGCCGCCTCGGCGAGGCGCGCCGCGTCCTCGGCCGAGGGGATCAGCGACGAGCCCTCCGGGAAGGTGTAGACGGGCACGCTGTACACGTGTGCGACGACGACCTTCGCGGAGAGCTTGCGGGCGAGCTCGATCGCAGTGTCGAGGGCGCGCTCCGAGGTCTCGTCGAAGTCATGGGCCAGGAGGAGGGTCTTCATCTTGCTCCGCGGTGCTGGTTGGCTCGGGCGGCGCGCCGCCGTCTTTTCTGTCCTGCTTTCGTAGCTCCGGAGCCGGGTCTTCGGTAGGGGGCTCGTCGCGCTCGGCCGGGGCCGGCGGCGGCTGCTTCGCCGCCGGCTTCACCCGCTTGAAGAGCGCCATCTTCTTCAGCCGGCCGAGCTCCGTGAGCTCGCCGCGCTTCACGGCCGCGTTGTGGCGCTCCAGGTCCTTGCCCTTGAGCTCCCCCTCGTCGAGGAACACGTACTGGACGAGGGCGGCGCGGTCGCCCGGGTAGAAATAGGCTTCCTTCCGGTTGGATACGTGCGGCCCCATCTTGCTCGTCGCGCCGACGATCGCGCCGGGCGGGATCGACGCGACCTGCTGCCTGACCCACGCGTAGGTGGCCTCCTGCTCGGGCGTGAGCGCGCGCGCCACGCGGTGAAAGCCTCCCCTGAACGAGGCGTTCTCGACGAGGCCGCCGAACTTCCACGACACGAGCGCGCTCGCCACGAGGGTCGCCGCGAGCAGCGCGCGCGAGAGCCGCCGCCCGTCGAAGCCGAGGTACGCGGCCGGCGCCGAGTCCTCGACCCGCTTGAGCGCGATCGGCGTCAGCACGAAGGCGATGGGGAAGAGGATCGACGAGTACTGGAAGTGGATCGAGAAGACCGCGTCGCGCGAGGCGAGCAGGCAGAACAGGAGCCCGTAGGCGAGCATCCATCGCCCGGGCTTGGCGAGGAAGGGCAGGAAGCAGAGGGGGACGAAGAGCTGGAGCAGGAAGAGGATCTTCGGCTCCTCGAGCATGACCTTGAGGACGAAGACGGGGTTCGTGAGGATGGAGACGACGAGGCCGCCGAGCCCGCTCCGGTTCGGCATGAGCTCTTCGTAGTAGTAGGCGAACGAGTACGCGTCCTTGCCCGACATGATGATGCCGGCGGACGTCATGAAGAACAGCTTCACGATGACGAAGTAGACGAGGCTCGTCGCGATGGTGATCCAGCCGAGGCGCGTCCGGCCCGCGCGCCGGTCGAAGATGGCGTAGAGCCCGATGAAGCACATCAGGAGCGAGACGTCCTCGCGGCAGAGCAGCAGCGCGGCGAGGGTGACCCAGTACCACCGGTCCTTGCCGGTCTCGTAGAAGTAGAGGAGCCAGACGACGAGCGGCGAGATCAGCGCGAGCGAGTGGAACTCGTACATGTTCGCGCCGTGCAGGGCCGGGTAGAGGGCCCACACGGCGGCGAGCAGGAGCGCCTTGCCGCGGTGCTCGAGCTTGTCGAGCGCGAGCAGGTACACCGGGATCACGCCGGCGCCGAGCCACACGGACTGGAGCACGAGGAGGAGCTCCGCCCGCGGGTAGATGAGGTAGAGCGGCGAGAGCAGGACGAGGATGGGATCGAAGTGCGCGGAGCCGTGGTAGCCGGCGCGGAGCCAGGAGCAGCCGAGCGGCCGCCCGTGGATCGACTGGTAGAAGATGTTGTCGTAGTACCCGAGGTCGGGCGTCCGCGTGTGCAGCGCGTGGTGGTTGGTGATCGCGAGCCGGGAGAAGAAGAGGGCGTAGCCTGCCCACAGGGCGAGGACGGCGAGCGGCGCGAGCCACCGGCCGGCTTTGGCGAGCGGGTTGCCGCTTGCGGGCGGGTTGATGCTTGCGGGCGGGTTGATGCTCGCGGGCGGGTCGTCGAGCGCGGGCGAGAGCCGGGCGCCGCGGCCCCAGGCGTAGACGCCGGCGCCCACCGTCGCGGCGGCGAGGGCGGCGTAGAAGATCGCGGTCCTCGGGCTGTCCTTCTCGATGTTCGGCAGCTTGAGCGCGGCGACGAAGGGGAGCGCGAGCAGGGGGGCGAGGGCGCGGTTGAGGCGGCCCACCGTGCCCACGACGTCCCACGAGCGGGTCAAGACGCGCCCCGCCAGCATCACGGAGAAGTAGGCGAGGCCGACCCCCACGATGGCGGCGACGGCGCCGCCGGCCATCCAGCGGCGTTCCAGCTCGGTCAGCTTGTTCGTCGAGAGCAGGGCGACGCGGCCCGGGTGGGTGAAGACCCACGCCGACGCGGCGATGCAGATGCCGAAGAGGATCGGCCACGGCGCCAGGGTCACGGCGGCGCGCGCCAGCCGCTCGAGGGTGCCGTCGAGCTTCGCGAGCGCGCTGCTCAGCCTGGTGCGGTGGGGCTCTAGCATGGAGGAGGCGGGTCCTCGGCTACTTGACCCTACCCCCCGCTGTCAAGGAACGGCAGGAATGGCGCGGGGGCGTGGGAAGGGCAGGCGCCGCGCGCGGCCCGCGGTAGAATGGGTCCATGTCGCACTACCGGGATCATCTCGATGCGGCTCGCGCGCGCATCGAAACCCTCGAAGCCAAGCTGAAGGAGCGGGAGGCGGCGCTCGCCGCCCGGGACGCGGAGCTCGCGGAGGTCCGCGCCGAGGTCGAGCGGCTGCGCGGCGGCTCGGGCGACGACGGCCCGCCCGACGGCCCTCAGGGGCGGGCCGGCGGGCAGCGCTCCCTGCTGGTGGCGCTCGCGGTGTGCGGCTTCGCCACCGCGACCGGCTACGCGATGGTGCGGCCTGCGCACTGCCCGCAGCGCGGCGCCCCGTACCCCGCGTCGGCCGAGGTGCTGCCGCGGTCGCACGACGGGCACGACGCCTGGTCGAGCCGGGCCGACGCCGCGCGCCTGCGCGTGGGCAGGGCCGCGGGCGCCGCGCTCGAGCACGGCCGGGTGCGCGCGCAGCGCTGCTGGCAGCCGGACGGTCCGAGCGGCGAGGGGAGCGTGACCGTGACCTTCGCGCCGAGCGGCGACGCCCAGGTGGAGCTGGACGGGCCGCCCTACGCCGGCACCGAGGTCGGCGAGTGCGTGGTCGACGCCTTCCGCGCGGCGGCGTCGCGGGTGCCGTCGTTCGACTGGGAGCCGCTGACCCTCACGACGCGCTTTTCTCTTTGAAGGGCGCACACCCGCTTCGGATACGGGCCCATCTCGACGTTTTCGGTGCTCGGCGTACAAGAGTACGCCTCCGCGCCGAAAACGCCGATCTGGGCCCGTCTCCTGTGCGGGTGCGCGCCGCGAACGGTGGGCAGATCGGCACGACAGCCCGCTCACGAGGACGGATGTGAGCGCGGGAATCACGGCGGGGCCGGGGTCTGCGGGGCAGGGGCGGTGGGCGGGGGGGCCAGCTGCCAGCTCACGAAGCCCAGGGCGACGACGTTGAGGTAGATGACCGCGAACACGAGGAGGCCGAAGCTCACGCCGTGCTCGGCGGTGAAGCCGAGGGAGGGGAACACGAGGGAGAAGAAGAGCTCTCGAACCCCGACGCCGGCGATCGAGATCGGCAACAGGCCGAGGAGGTTCGCGATGGCGAGCAGGCAGGTGACGTCGAAGAGCGAGAGCGAGATGCCGAGGGCGCGCGCGATCAGATAGCCCTGCACGAAGTTGACGACGAACGTCGCCACCGTGACCGGAAGCGTGAAGAGGAGCCCGCGCCCGACGTGGGCCCGGAGCGCCACGAGGAAGCGGCTCGCCGCGCCAGGCTCGGCGGAGTCCCCGGGCTCCTTCGCGATCTTGCGCGAGAAGGCGAGGAGGATGCGCTCGGCGAGGCCAGGGATGAGCAGCATGAGCGGGGCGAGGACCGTGAGCGCGATGCCGCCCCACGTCAGCCAGGCCAGCTGGCCGGCGATGACCGCGCTGTAGCGGGCGACGCCGACGGCCACGAACGCGGCGAGCACGTAGAGATCGCACAGCCGATCCATCACGACCGTGGCCAGGCCCTCCGCATAAGGAACACCGAGGTCGTGACGCAGGTAGCGGATCCTGAGGACGTCGCCGACCCGACCCGGGGTCAACATGCCGACGTAGAGCGACGTGAGGTACGCGCTCCACGCCCGGCGAAGGGGGTAGACGATGCCACGGGCGCGGAGCAGCGCGTCCCAGCGGACCACCTTGAGGTGGATGTTGAGGACGTTGAGCGCCGCCGCGAGCGCGAGCGGGGCGGCCGCGGCCGAGGCAACGGCGCCGAGCACCGCGTCCCGGTCGTCCATGCGCGCGACCACGAGGACGAGCAGCAGCGGCCCGATCAGGCGAACGAGGGCGCGCAGGACGGTGCGGCGCATGGAGACGCTGGACCGCGGCGCGCTCAGCGCGGGGCCGCGAGGGGGAAGAGCCGGAGCGGAGCGGGGAGCCCGGGCGCAGGGCGCCCGGACCGAGCGGCGCGCGGGGCGGAGATCACTCGATCTCCTCGCGGACCGGCAGCTCCTCGGCCTGGTGCCGCTGCTGCATCTGGAAGGTGAGGAACTCGCCGATGAAGCCCATCGAGAAGAACTGGATGCCGAGGAGGATCATCAGCACGCCGAGCAGGAGCAGCGGGCGATCGCCGATCTTGTGACCGAGGAACCAGAGGAGCGTGAGATAGGCGTTGATCGTCACCCCGACCGCCGCGAACACGAGGCCGATGAGGCCGAAGAGGTGCATCGGCTTCTTCGAGTAGCGGGTCAGGAACATGACGCTGAGCAGGTCGAAGAAGCCGCGCAGGATGCGCTCCAGGCCGTAGCGGGAGCTGCCGTACTTGCGGGCGTGATGGCGCACCGGGATCTCCGCGACCCGGAAGCCCTGCCACGCGGCGAGCGCCGGGATGAACCGGAAGAGATCGCCGTAGATCGGGATGGTGCGGAGCACCTCGCTCCGGTACGCCTTGAAGCCGCAGTTCATGTCGTGGAGCTTCACGCCCGTGACCGAGCGGACCGTCCCGTTGAAGATGCGGGACAGGACGAGGCGGTTCTTGGGGTCGAGCCGGTTGACCTTCCAGCCGACCACGACGTCGAGCCCCTCCTCGACCTTGGCGATGAAGCTCGGCAGATCGGCCGGGTCGTCCTGGAGATCGGCGTCCATCGTGACGACGATCGCGCCCCTCGCCTTGCGGAAGCCGGCCGTCAGCGCCGTCGCCTTGCCGAAGTTCTTCCGCAGCCGGATGCCCTTCACCACCGGGTTCTCCGCGCGGATCCTGGAGATGACGGCCCAGGTGTCGTCCGTGCTGCCGTCGTCCACGAAGATGAGCTCGTAGGTGAAGCGCCCCCGCAGCGCCTGGTCGATGCGCTGCGCGAGCTCGGCCAGGCTCTCCGCCTCGTTCAGCCCCGGGACGACCACCGAGACGTGCGGCGCCGCCGAGGTGGCCGGCGCTATGGAAGGCGCCATCAGGCTCGGGCGAGGGTCGAAGGCGGAGAGCCCGAACGTGACGCGGTCCTCCGGGACCTCTGTAGGGGCAGGTGTGGGGGGCTGGTCCACAATCACGGCGGCGGAGGATAGCAGGATCGTCGCGGATGCGCGCGGTTCCGTCCGTGGGAAGCGACCGGCGCGCCGGCAGGGGCGCGAGGAGCGCTGGCGCGTACCGTGGAGGGAAGGGGAAACGAGGCCGGAGGCGAGCGATCGTGGCCTCGTTGGATCCGTGCTTGCTGGGCACCACAACCGAGCCTCCAACGCACGCGGCGGTGAAACGAATGGCGGACGAACGACACGACCCGACGACAGGCGAGACGACCGGCGAGCCAGCGCCCCGCGGCGGCCACCCCGACGACCCGCGGCTCTTCGGCCCCGAGGCCGTCGCGAAGCTGCGCGCCGCGTTCGAGGAGATGACGTGGCTCCTCGGCCGCGGCTATCCGCTGCGCACCGCGATCCGGACCGTCGGCGACCACCACCAGCTCGCCGCCCGCCAGCGCCTCGCGCTGCAACGGTCCGCCTGCTCGGACGCGCAATGCGCGTCGCGCCTCGCGCGCCGGGCGCCCGCGTCGTCGCTCCGGGGCGCGGAGGCGAGCATCGACGGCTTCAACCTGATCATCACCCTGGAGGTGGCCCTCTCCGGCGGCCTGCTCCTGCGCGGCCCGGAGGGGGCGCTCCGCGACCTCGCGGGCCTCCGCGGCAGCTACGCGCCGATCGCGGAGACCGACGCGGCCATCGATCGCCTCGGCGCCGCGCTGTCCGGCGCCGGCGCGGCGCGCGCGCGCTTCCTCCTCGACGCCGCCGTCCCCAGCTCGGGCAAGCTGCGCGCGCGGATCCTCGAGCGCCTCGCCGGCGGCCCCTTCGCGCTCGAGGCGACGCTCGTCCCCGATCCCGACCGCCTGCTCGTCGGGGCGGCGGGCGTGATCTCGTCCGACAGCGTCGTCCTCGATCGCTGCGCGCAGTGGATCGACCTCGCGAGCGAGATCCTGGCCGCGCGCGCGCCGGCGGCCCGCCTCGTCGACCTCGCCGGCGGCGGTGTCGACTTCGCCGGCGGCGGCGTCGACCTCGCCCCCGGCGGCGTCGATCCCGTTCCCCGTGGAGGAGCGTCCGGCTCCTGAACTGCGCAGGAACCCGGGGCCACGAGCGCGCGCTCACCCCCGGCCTCCGGCTGCGCGGGGCCCCGCCGCGCTACCGGGCGCGCCCGAGCCGCCGCGACTGCCACGCCACCTGGGCGGCGAGCCCCTCGCGCAGGGGCACCCGGGGCACATAGCGGAGCGCCGCCCGCGCCGCCGCCGTGTCGGCCCAGGTGTGCCGGACGTCGCCGGCCTGCGGCTCGCCCCGCTCCACGCGCACCGGCCCGGCGAGCTCCCCGAGCAGCCGGAGCGCCTCGTTCAGGCTCACCCGCGAGCCGCCGCCGATGTTGAACACGCCGACCGCGCCGCCCTCCATGGCCTCGACGTTGGCCTGCACGACGTCGCTCACGTACGTGAAATCGCGCGTCTGCTCGCCGTCGCCGTGCACGCGCACCGTCTCGCCCTGCAGCACGGCGGCGATGAACCGGTGGAACGCCATGTCGGGCCGCTGCCCGGGCCCGTACACCGTGAAGTACCGGAGCGAGACCGTGGGCAGGCCGAAGTTGCGCCGGTACAGCTCGCAGAGGTTCTCGGCGGCGAGCTTCGTCACCCCGTAGGGCGAATGCGGTGCGGTCCGGCTGGATTCGTGCATGGGCACGTCGTCCGCGTCGCCGTACACGGAGGAGGACGAGGCGTAGACGAGCTTGCGCACCTGGCCGTGCGCCCTCGCCGCCTCCAGCAGCCGCTGCGTCGCGAGCACGTTGTCGCGCAGGTAGCCCTCGAAGCTCTGCCCCCAGCTCGGGCGCACGCCGGCCTGCGCCGCCTGGTGGAAGACCACCTCGCACGTCGAGAGGAGCGGGCGCAGATCGGCGGTCGCGAGATCGGCCGTCGACAGAGAGAAGCGCGGCTCGCCGAGCAGCCGGGCCAGGTTCCCTTCCTTGATCTCGCGGCCGTAATAGTCGGTGAAGCGGTCCACCCCGAGCACCTCATGCCCGAGCTCGATCAGCCGCTCCGCCAGGTGGGCGCCGATGAATCCGGCCACCCCAGTCACCAGACAACGCATCCGCCTCCCGTCCTGGTCCCGCCGCGCCGCGCGGCCCGCCGTCCTCGTCGTGCTGCCGCCCTGCGGCCTCCGTCCCGGTCCTGCCGCGTCGCGGCGCGGCGATGCTAGCACTTCGACCTGTCCCGTGGACCGGCACCCGCCGGCAGCCGCCCGCGCGCCCGCCGCCCGGCGAGCTCCAGGAGAAGGCGCGCGATCCGCGGGCTTCTTGCAAAAATACCCACCTTTCCGATGTATCTTCTGAATCCGGTTGCGCCTCCCCGTTCGGCGGGCGACGCTGAGCGGCGCTCGGGCGCCCTGGTCTTTTTCTGTCCGAGGCGCGCGGGACGGGCAGAAGGTTAGCTGTCGCTTATGGGAATCGTTGTCGAGCAGCTCACGAAGCGGTTCGGTCCGAACAAGGTCGTCGACGACGTCTCGTTCGAGATCGAGAGCGGCGCCCTGGTCGCGCTGCTGGGGCCGAGCGGAGGGGGCAAGAGCACCGTCCTGCGCATCATCGCCGGGCTCGAGAGCCCCGACTCCGGCGAGGTGATCCTGAACGGGAAGAACGCGACGCACACCCGGGTGCAGGAGCGGAACATCGGCTTCGTGTTCCAGAGCTACGCCCTGTTCCGGCACATGACCGTGCGCGACAACATCGCCTTCGGCCTCACGATCCGGAAGCGGCCCCGGAAGGAGATCGAGGCCACGGTCGACGAGCTCCTCGGCCTCGTGCAGCTCGAGGGGCTCGGGGGCCGGTACCCGCACGAGCTGTCCGGCGGCCAGCGGCAGCGGGTCGCGCTGGCGCGCGCGCTCGCCCCGGGGTCGTCGCTGCTCCTGCTCGACGAGCCGTTCGGGGCGCTCGACGCCAAGGTGCGCCTCGAGCTGCGCGAGTGGATCCGCAGGCTCCACAAGGAGCGCGGGATCACGAGCGTCTTCGTCACCCACGACCAGGAAGAGGCGATGGACCTCGCCGATCGGGTCATCGTGCTGCACAAGGGGCGGGTCGAGCAGATCGGCACGCCCGAGGAGATCTACGACCGGCCGGCGACCGAGTTCGTGGCGAGCTTCGTCGGGTCGATCAACGTGCTCAAGGGGGAGGTCCGCGACGGCCAGGCCGCGCTCGGGACCCTCGCGGTGCACGCGCCCCCCGGGACGGGCGACGGCGCGAGCGTGCGCGCCTTCGTGCGGCCGCACGACATCGAGCTCCACACCCGGATCGACTCGTCGAGCTCACCCAGCGCCGACGACGCCAGCGTGGCGCGCGTCGAGCGGCTGTCGCGGGTCGGATGGATGGTCAAGGCGGAGCTCCGCCTCTCCGACGGCCAGCCGCTCTCCGTCGAGCTGACCAAGGACCGCGTCGCCGAGCTCGCCCTGTCCGAGGGGGACCGGGTGCTTGTAAATCTCCGAGACGCCAAGATCTTCGTGCAAGATTACTCCATCTAGCCACCTGGCCGGCGCTTCCGCCTGGCCCCGGGGGCCAGCCAACACGGAGGGCGGGCACGTGGGTTCAATCTTCGACAACATCGCGGCGACGATCGGGCGCACCCCCCTCGTTCGCCTGAGCTCTGCGGGCAAGGGGCTGCGTGCCGAGCTGATCGGCAAGGTCGAGAGCCGGAACCCCGGCGGCAGCGTCAAGGATCGCATCGGCCTCGCGATGATCGAGGACGCCGAGCGGCGGGGCAAGCTGACCCGCGGGAGCGTCCTCGTCGAGCCGACGAGCGGCAACACGGGCCTCGCGCTGGCGATGCTCGCCGCGGCCAAGGGCTACCGGCTGATCCTCACGATGCCCGAGTCGATGAGCCCGGAGCGGATCGCGCTGCTCCGGGCGTTCGGGGTCGAGGTGCTGCTCACGCCCGGGTCCTTGATGGTGCAGGCCGTCGCGCGGGCGCGGCAGATCGTGGAGGAGACGCCGGGCGCGGTGATGCTCCAGCAGTTCGAGAACCCGGCGAACCCCGCCGCGCACCGGATGACGACCGCGCGCGAGATCTGGGAGGACACGGACGGGGCGGTCGACGTCGTCGTCGCCGGCGTGGGGACCGGCGGGACGATCACCGGCGTGGGCGAGGTGCTGAAGGAGAAGAAGCCGGGCGTGAAGATGATCGCGGTCGAGCCGAAGAACGCCGCCGTGCTGAGCGGCGGCCGCGTGGGGGCGCACCTCATCCAGGGCATCGGCGCGGGCTTCGTCCCGAAGATCCTCCGGCGCGAGCTCATCGACGAGGTGGTGCCCGTGACCGAGGACGAGTCCTTCGACGCCGCCCGCCGGCTCGCCAAGACCGAGGGGATCCTCGTCGGCATCTCCGGCGGCGCGGCGATGGCGGCGGCGCTCTCGATCGCGGCGCGCGACGAGATGCAGGGCAAGAAGATCGTGGTGATCCTGCCCGACGGCGGCGAGCGGTACGTCACCTCGCCGCTCTTCAAGGAGCTCGTCGGCTGCGCCCGGGGGCCCGCGAAGGGCTAGGGGAGGCAGCCGCACATCGGGTCGCCTTCCCTGCAGACGCACTCCGCCTTCTTGGGCGCCGGCTGCGCGTGGGGCCGCGCGACCTTGCCCTGGAGGGCGTCCCGGTCGCGCTTCGCCGCGAGGAGCTTGCGCTCGAGCTCCGCCTTCTCCGCCTCGCTCCGCACCGTCTGGTACGCGAGCGTGAGCTCGCCGATCTGCCGCTCGCTCGCGGCGAGGTCGCTCTCGAGCGCCGCGAGCCGCTGCTCGTACGCGGCGCGCGCGGCGGTCTGCTCGGCGAGCGCCTGCTCGGCCTCCGGCTGGATCTTGCCGAAGTAGACGCCGAGCGTCGCGGCGAGCGCGGCGACGAAGAGCGCGCTCCCCCCCGCGATGAGCCGCACGAGGCGCCGCTTCTGGGCGTCGCCCGCGAGGGCCGCGAGCCTGCGCTCGTGCTCGCGCTGCTTCTCCAGGGCCTCGACGCGGGCGCGCTGCTCGGCCTCGACGCGGGCCTTCTCGACGGCCGCCGCCCGGATCCCCTCGAGCCGCGCCGCCTCCTCGCGCGCGAGCTCCTCCTCGCGGCGGGCCCGCTCCTCCTCGGCCCGGAGGCGCGCCTCCTGCTCCGCCAGGGCGCGCCGCTCGAGCGCGCTCCGGGCCTCCTGCGCCGCGAGCGCGCGCCGGCGCGCGGCCTCCTCCTCCTCGCTCACGCGCTGCTTCTCGAGGCTCATGAGCTGCTTGAGCGAGAAAAGAACAGAGCTCTCCTGGATCTCGGCCATGACGGATCGACCTCCTTGCCCGCGCCGGGGTGCGGCGCACGGCGCGCGACGTGGAGCGCGCCGCCGGCGGCGGATGGAGTCCACCCCTCCGGCATCGCTCCTCGCGCGCGGTGCGCTCGCGGTTCGCAACCTTCGACCGAGCGAGGAGACGGAAGCTTGGATGGTTCAGGGCACGTTCAGAGGACGAACGAAGGGGCGCCGGGGAGGCGCCGCGGAGCCTGGAGAAGGAGGGCGGCGCGGCGGCGCGATCACTCGACGCGGACGGCGACGATGACCTTCATCCACACGCCCTCGGGCGGGATCTTCTTCGTGAGATCGACCTCGCCGAACCAGTCGACGTGCACCGTGTAACCGCCGTTCTCCTCGTCCGGATAGAAGAACTTCCGGATGTCGCCGTGATACTTGCGATCCAGCGGGACGATGCGCTCGCCGGCGGGCATCGGCGCCTTCTTGGCGATCAAGGTCGCTTCGCCGTCGACGACGGCCTGGGCCGTGATGCTCTTGATGAACGTCAGGTCGGGCACGTTGTCGTCGCGCGCCTCGAGCCGGATGAACCTGAGCTCGGCGCCGTCGACGGAATTCGGGTCCTGCGAGATGGAGACCTCGCTCCATCCGGAGAAGGTCGACTGCGAGGTCGGCTTGACGAGGAACTTGGTCTCCGCCTCATGCTCGCCGGCTATCGTGGCGCAGGCGCTCGCGCCGAGCGCCAGAGCCGCGGTGAGCGCCGCGCCGGCGCGCGCGGAGAGACAGAGCGAGGCAACGGCACGGCGACAGGTCCGGATAAGCATGTTCATCCGTGAAAGATAGCATGGCGGCGTCCCTGGCCGAGGCGATCGACCGGTCGTTTCCGTGCGTTACGTGCGTCCGCGGCGCCTCCGGAGGGGCGCTCCGCGCTGCGTGCTCCGGCGCGGCCTCGTCGCTCTCGGTTCGACACGAGATGCCGAGTCTTCTCGGCGCCGTCACGCCGCGGCCCGCGCGCTGCGGCGCCGTCACGCCGCGGCCCGCGCGCTGCGGCGCCGTCACGCCGCGGCCCGCGCGCTGCGGCGCCGATCGACGCCCGGCGCGCGGCCGGCTATGGTCGTGCCCCGAGGGCGACCGGATGGCGGCGGAATCAGGCGCAGGTATTGACGGAGCGGAGGGATCGGCCCCCGCCTCCTTCGAGGCGAGGCTCGAGCTCGCGCAGCAGACGAGCGCGCGGCTGCGCGAGGCGATCGGGCAGGCCGTCGTCGGCCAGGGCGACGTCATCGAGCAGACGCTCTGGGGGATCATCGCGGGAGGGCACGTCCTCCTGGAAGGGGCGCCCGGGCTGGGCAAGACGCTCCTCGTCAGGACCATCGCCAGCTGCCTCGATCTCAGGTTCTCCCGCATCCAGTTCACCCCGGATCTCATGCCGAGCGACGTGATCGGGACGAACGTGCTCGTCACCGCGGAAGGCGGCTCGCGCCACTTCGCGCTGCACAAGGGGCCGATCTTCGGGCAGGTGATCCTCGCCGACGAGATCAACCGGGCGACGCCGAAGACGCAGAGCGCGCTGCTCGAGGCCATGCAGGAGCACGCGTGCACCATCGCGGGCGCGCGGCACGCGATGGAGGAGCCGTTCTTCGTGCTCGCCACCGAGAACCCGATCGAGATGGAGGGGACGTACCCGCTGCCGGAGGCGCAGCTCGATCGGTTCCTGCTCAAGGTGCTCGTGCCGAGCCCGACCGAGGACGAGCTGACCGAGATCCTCGCCCGGACCACGGGCCACGACCGCGGCCCGCCGCCGCGGGTGCTCACCCGCGACGACGTGCTCTCGCTGCGCTCGCTCTGCCGCGACGTCGCGGTCGCCGAGCCCGTGATGCGGTACGCGTCGCGGCTGACGCGGGCGAGCGATCCGGCCGCCGAGGGGGCGCCCGAGATCGTGCGCAGGGCGCTCCGGTTCGGCGCCGGCGTGCGCGGCGCGCAGTCGCTCGTGCTGGCCGCGAAGGCGGTGGCGTTGCTCCAGGGCAGGGCGCACGTCGCCTTCGCCGACGTGCAGCGGGTCGCGAAGCCGGTGCTCCGCCACCGCATGATCCGGTCCTTCGAGGGCGAGGCGGAGGGGATCACGACGGATCAGGTGATCGCCGCGCTCCTCGCCGCGGTCGAGCCGCGGCCCGAGCCCGTGGCGCAGGCGATCCGGCGATGAGGCGCGGCGACGAGGCGCGGGAGCCGGCGCTGCGGATCGCGACGTCGAGGGGCGCGCGGGGCGCGGCCGGCGCGGCGTGGCTCGCGGCGCTCCTCGCCGCGGGGCCTGCGTCCGGGCAAGCGCCGAGCGCGCCGGAGCTCGTCGTGGACGCGGCGCCGGTGTTCGGGACGAGCGGCGCGATCCCCTGGGGGTGGAACCAGGTCGTCGTTCGCATCCAGAACCGCGGCGGCAAGGCGGCGAGGGGCGAGGTCGAGGTCGAGTCGAAGCGCTACTCCGAGCAGCGCGTGTTCGTCGCGTCGGCGCCGTACACCGTCGCCGCGGGCGAGTCGGTCCACGTGCGCGTGCCCGTGCAGGTGGCACCCTTCGGCGACGTGCAGGTGCGCGCGCTCGACGAGGGCGGCGCGACCGTGTCCTCGCACGCGCTCTCGTCGACCTCGCAGCGCGCGGTGGTGCTCTTCGACGTCAGCGAGACGTCGCTCCTCCGCGCGGGCCTGCACGAGGCGCCGGTCGCGCCGCTGTACACGCCGAGCGGCCGCGGGCCCGGGTCGTCGCCGGCCGCGGTCCTGTGGGTCGGGCAGCCGCGCTACGACGGCGCGACCGGCGATCCGCTGCTGCCCGATCGGGCGGCCCTGTACAGCGCGGCGGACGCGGTGCTCATGCGCACCGACACGCTCTCGATGTTGAACGGCGCCGAGCTCGACGCGCTCGCCGGCTACGTGCTCTCCGGCGGCACGCTGGCGCTCGCGGTCGGGCGCCCCGAGGCGCTGCGGCACCCGACGCTCGCGGCGCTCGTCGGCGGCGAGGTCTCGAGGGCGGGCGTCGCCCCGCCGACCCTCGAGGAGATCGTGCCGCCCGGCGCGCCCAGCGGCTTCGGCAAGCAGGGCAACCCGCTCCTGCCCGCGCCGAGCGCGAGCCCCGAGGTGGCCGAGGCGCTCGCCGGCTGGTCGGGCGGGAACCTGCGGGCGAGCCCGTATGGCAGCTCGGCGTTCTACGGCCTCGGTGAGGTGCACGTGCTCGCGTTCGACCCGACGCAAAAGCCCGCGGCCGGCGACCCGTGGGTGAAGATCCGGATGGCCGATCTCGCGCGCCGCGCCCACGACCGCCGCTCCACCGTCGCGTTCCGCCCGGGCGAGGAGGCGATAGGCCTCGATCTGGACCCGGTGCGGCGCGAGCTCGATCCGAACGAGGGCGCGCGCTGGGCGATCGGGGTCTCGGCGCTCTTGCTCTGCATCTACGCGGTGCTCGCCGGCCCGATCAACTTCTCGCGCGCCGCGCGGCAGGGGCGGCCGCTCCGCGCGCTCCGTCACCTGCCCGTGTACGCGGCGGTGACGTTCGCGGCGATCGTCGGCGTGGGCGTGCTCGCGAAGGGCGTGCGCGGCAGGGCGCGGCACCTCACGCTGATCGAGGCGGGGGCCGGCATGACGAAGGGGGCGGTGCGCCGGTTCCGCGGCTTCTTCGTGGCCAGCTCGGAGGAGCTCACCGTCCGCACGACCGACGCGAGCAGCGTCATCAGCACGGCGGTGCTCGCCGAGCTCTCGGAGCGGCGCGACCGGCTGCTCGTGGACCGCGACGGCGCCCGGCTGACGAAGGTCGCCGCGCTCCCGTGGCAGACGGTGATCGTGCGCGAGGACGGCGTCGCGCCGCTCGGGGACGGCATCGCGATCGTCGCCGAGCCGAGCGGCGACGTGGTCGTGAGCAACCGGAGCGGCCGCGATCTCCGGGGCGGCGTCCTGTGGCTGCCCGAGGGGGCGGCCCGCTACTTCGCCCGCGTCCGGGACGGGGAGAAGGTCTCGTCGCACGCGGGGGTCGATCTCGCGGCGCGGGCCGAGGGGCAGGGGTGGCTGTCGCACGTGAGCTTCGGCCGGCGCGTCGGCGGCATCGACATCCACGACCTCGGCGGGAGCCTGCTGGTCCCCCTGCTCGAGCCCGACGCGCCGGGGCTCGGCGCCGCGTGGCTCGCGATCGAGGAGGCGGCCGGCGACGCGGTCGACTGGTTCCCGGCGGGCGTGCCCGTCCTGCTCGGGCAGCTCGACGGCGGCGAGGGGCGCGCGGTCGACTCCGGGCTCGGGATCGAGAGCGACCGCGTGCTCGTGCGGATCGTCGGCTATGGAGGCCAGCCGTGAGCGCGTCCGGCGGCGCCCCGCCCCCCGCGGCGCGGATCGAGCGGCCTGCGCCGACGATCCGCGTCCGCCACCTCTCGCACCGCTTCGGCGCGCTCGACGTGCTCCGGGACGTCTCCTTCGACGTCGGTCCCGGCGAGATCTTCGGCTTCATCGGTCCGAACGGCGCGGGCAAGACGACGACGATCCGGGTCATGGCGACCTTGCTCGAGCCGATGGCGGGGCGGGTCGAGATCGACGGGGTCGACGTCACGATCGACCCGGCGGCGGTCCGCCGCAGCATCGGCTACATGCCGGATCACGCGGGCGTCTACGACCGGATCACGGTGCGCGAGTACCTCGAGTTCTTCGCGGACGCGTTCCGCGTGCCGTCGCTCGACGTTGTCGACGCGGTCCTGGAGCTGACCGACCTCGGCAAGATCCAGGACCGGATCGTGGCCACGATGTCGAAGGGCATGAAGCAGCGCCTCCAGCTCGGGAGGATCCTGCTGCACGATCCCAAGGTCCTCATCCTGGACGAGCCGGCGAGCGATCTCGATCCGCGCGCGCGCATCGAGATCCGCGACCTCTTGCTCGAGCTCCGCAGCCTGGGGAAGACGATCTTCCTCTCCTCGCACATCCTCACGGAGCTCTCCGACGTGTGCACGTCGATCGGCATCCTCGAGAGGGGCCGCCTCGTCGTCGCCGGGCCTATCGGCGAGATCGCGGCGCGCCTCGAGGCGCTGCGCGCCGCGCAGGCGCACGGGCACGCGCCGCCGCGCCACGCCGCCGCGCCGGGCGCGCACCCGGCAGAGGCGCGCCACGCGCCCGCGCACGGGCTCGGGGAGCCGGCCGCCGTCGGGCCGCAGCAGGCCGAAGGTCCGCCGCCCGGGTACGGGCCGTACCCGCCCCACGCCGCGGGGCCGGGGCAGGCTCCGGCCTACCCGGGGCTGTCGCCGCTCTCCCGGCGCAAGGTCAAGGTGCGGGTCCTCGGCGATCCCGAGGCCGCGGCCTACCTGCTGCGGGGCGGCCCCGGGATCACCGACATCGAGATCGTCGCGGGCGCCGTGCACGTCGGCTACGTGGGCAACGACGTGAAGATCGCCGAGATCGTGCAGCACCTCGTGCGGAGCGGCATCGGCGTGATCGGGGTCGAGCCGGAGCGCAACGAGCTCGAGAGGATCTTCCTCGAGGTCACGCAAGGAGAGGTGCAGTGAGCGCGCAGACTGGCTCATCGCCGCCCGCCGGCCCGGCGTCGCAGCGGCTCGTCGATCGGGCGCGCCACCGTGTGGCCCGCCTCCTCGGCGAGCCGAACCCGATCTGGATCCGCGAGCTCAAGCAGGCCGCGCGGCTCGCCCGCACGCCGATCATCCTCCTCGTGCTCGCCGTGATGATGACGCTGCTCGTGGCGTCGATCGGCGGCATGGTGTCGCAGGACATCGCGCCCGCGAAGGCGGGCGTGATCCTGTTCCAGGTCTTCTTCTCGCTGGCGTTCTTCGTGGTGGCGCTGGTCGGGCCGGCGGTCGCCGCGAACAGCATCGCGTCGGAGCGCGAGGGCCGCACCTGGGAGGCGGTGCTCCTGACGGGCATCCCGCCCGGCGAGATCGCGCGCGGCAAGTTCCTCGCCGCCTACACGGCGATCTCGATGTACGTGGTCATGCTCGCGCCGGTCGGGGCGCTGCCGTTCCTGTTCGGCGGGATCACCGCGATGGAGGTGGTGATCGCCTTCCTATTCCTCTTCCTCATCGCGCTGCTCAGCGTCGCCTTCGGCCTCGCGATCAGCTCGAAGATGGCGAGCCTCCGCGCGGCGATCCTCGTCACGCTGCTGCTCGCGTTCCCCCTGTCGATCTGCCTGTTCATGGCGGGGGGCACGGGGCTCTCGTACGCGGCCCACCTCGCCTGGCCGGAGGTGCCCGACGGCCCGCCCATCTGGCTCCCGGTCGCGTACCAGCGCGTCCCGTTCGGCGTCGACTACGCGCTCTTCCTGGTCCTCCTGCCGCTCGCGGCGGTGGTCGTCCCCGCGTGGTTCCTCTACCAGGTGACCGTCGCGAACCTCACGAGCGAGAGCGACGATCGCTCCTCGGGCCTGAAGACGTGGTTCGCGGTCTGCACGCCGGTGGTCGCCGCCGCCGCGGCGGTGCCGGCGTTCTCGGTGGACCCGTCCGATCGCCTGGCCGCGATCCTCGCGGGCCTGTGCGCGACGCTGTCGTACCTGACCTTCTGCGTGTTCCTCTTCGCCGGCGATCCGGTCGGCCCATCGCGCCGCGTCGAGGTGCACTGGGCCAGGAGCCGCGCCGGCCGGCTGCGTCGCTTCTTCGGCCCCGGCGTGGCTCGCGCGGCGTACCTCCTGCTCGCGGCCGGCGTCCCCGCCGTCGTCGCGCTCTGGGCCGTCGGGCACCAGCTGCTCCTCGGCGCGTCCGTCGGCGCGCCGGAGAGCCAGACGCGGCAGCTCCAGTACTTCGCCGTCTACGCGCTCGCCTTTTATGTGTTCCTGGTCGGGCTCGGCGCCTTTCTGCGCGCGCGGATCGCCGCGCCGATGGTGGCGCGGGTGCTGCTGCTGACGCTCCTCTTCTCGATCGCGGTCGGCCCGTGGATCGTCGCCGCCATCGCCGGCCTGATCACGGAGTTCAGCGCCAGCGAGAGCGCGCTCCTCGTCGCGGCCCCGTCGCCGTTCTACGCCTTCGTGATGCTCTCCAAGACCGCGCAGGGCGATCCGGGGCCGGTCGTGGTCGCCGGGCACGTGGCCGCCGCCGCCTGGGTCGCCGCGGGGCTCGGCCTGCTCGCCGCGGCGCGCGCGCGCTGCGCCGCCCTCCTCGCGCAGCGGGACGCGGCGCTCGCCGTGACGGACGCGCTCCTCGCCCAGGAAGACGAGGCCGCGCGCGCGGCCGAACAGGCAGTCCCGGCGCAAGCCGCCGCGCCGGAGCGCGCCGAGCCAGGGAGCGCCGCGGGCACCCTCGCCTGAGCGCATCGCCGTGGCGCGCGCTGAAATCGTATGTGTGAGCGTCGTTGTTTGGAAATTTGGAACGACTCGCGGGAATGCTTCATGATGCGCCTGCGCGCGGATCTGTCGAAATCTTGAGCGCTCCGGGAGGGCGTGTGAAAAGGGCGTTCGCGCTCGAGGTCCGGGAGCGAGAGGGGATCTCGACCCTCGCGTCGCGTGGCGACGGCGGTGCGACCTCGACCCGCGGAGGATGGCCTTGCCTTCGCACGACGACTGCCGGTGCTCGGCGTTCGAGCTGAGCGATACGCTGCTGTACGGAACGCCGTACCGGCCGGTGCGTCGGCTCGGGCGAGGCGGGATGGGGGAGGTGATCGAGGCCGCGCACGTGGGCCTCGACAAGCCCGTGGTGGTGAAGCTCCTGCACCGCGATCTGAACCGCGAGCCGCGGCTCGTGGAGCGGATGCGGGTCGAGGCGCAGTCGCTGGCGCGGCTCGCCCATCCCAACCTGGTGATGGTCACCGACTTCGGGCGGACGGCCGAGGGGCGGACGTTCCTCGTGATGGAGCGGCTCTACGGCCGGACGATGCGCGAGGAGCTCGCGGCGCGCGGCGCGCTGCCGCCGCTGGAGGCGCTCGACCTCGTGACGCAGACGCTGGCCGGCCTCGCCGCGGCGCACGGGGCGGGCATCGTCCACCGCGACGTGAAGCTCGAGAACCTGTTCGTGTGCGACGCGGACGGGCGGGGGCGTCGCGTGGTGAAGGTGCTGGATTTCGGCATCGCGAAGGTGGTCGCTCCGCGCGGCGACGGCCGCGCGCCGGCGCCGTCGCTCTACCAGACCGAGGAGGGGGTGCTCGTCGGCACGCCGCGCTATCTCTCGCCCGAGCAGGCGTGCGGGCTCGCCGTCGACGCCCGCACCGACGTGTATGCAGCCGGCGTGGTGCTCTACACGCTGCTCGCTGGCCGCGGCCCGTTCGAGCACGTGAAGCGCGTCCCCGATCTCGTGCGCGCCCACGCCAGCGAGGTGCCCGCGCCGCCGTCCTGCCACGCGCCGCGGCCGGTGCCGCCGGAGCTCGACCGCGCCGTCATGAGGGCGCTCGAGAAGCGCCCGGAGCTGCGCTTCCCGGATGCCGCGGCGTTCGCGGACGAGCTGTCGCGCATCGCCGCGGCGCTCTCGGGAGGGGCGGAGCCGGCGCCGGCCTTGCCGACGGGGGCGCGCTGGGAGAGCACGGCGCCGCTGACGGTGCCGCCGGTCCGCGCGCTGGTCGCACCGACGTTGAGCGCGACGGTGGAGGCGTTCGGCCTCACGGCGCCTGGCGTGGCGGAGCAGCCTGCCTCGGGACGTGCGCTGCCGCGCGCTCCGGAGGCGCGGAGGGGCGGGGCGAGGCGCGTGCGACGGCGCCCGGCGCGCGCGGAGTCCAGCGTGGCGGCGATGGTGATGCTGGTGGTGAGCGTTGTGCTGTTCGGCTTCGCCGTGGCGCTGCTGGTGAGCGTCGTGGGCTGACGGGCGGCCGCGACGCCGTTGCCGAGGTCGCGAGGAGCCTCACCGGGGGCGATGAAACCGGTACCATGCGGGGGTGGGATGGATGGGCAGCGCTGGCGCCGGCGGGAGGCTCAACCTGGGTGGGCCGGGGGCGGGTCAACCTGGGTGGGGCGCGGCGCAACCTGGGTGGGGGGCGCCGGCTCAACCTGGGTGGGGGCGCCGGCTCAACCTGGGTCGGGCGCCGCTCAACCTGGGTGGGGGCGCCGCCGGCTCAACCTGGGTCGGGCGCCGCTCAACCTGGGTGGGGCGCGGCATGCCAGGTGCAAGGTGGATGCAATAAATCGAGGCTGCGGCATCGCAACAGACACGACAGCGTAGCCATGGACGTCTCCCGCAAATTCCAGGAAGGCAGCAGAAGGATGGCCAGCGTCAACTTCGCGCTCGGTCGACCCGCAGGGCCGCGCCTCGCCCGAGGCCACGTTCCGGGGCATCGGTACGCGGCCATCGAGCGGCTCCGTCACGCCCGCGACGGCGAAGGCTTCCGATCCAGGTGCATCCCTGGACGCTGTCGTTGTATCGCTGCGGAGGGGTCGTGATGCTTGGGTGCGTGGTGGCGACGGCTGGGTGGGGTATCTTCGGGGCTATGCCGTGGCCCTGCCCCCGAGCGAGCTCCGAGGTGTCGCACGCCGACCAGCGCACGTTCGACGCTGGCCCGCGGCGCACCCGCGCTGGCCGGAGCGCTGCCGCGGCGCCCGCCGCACCGTCGGCAGAGCAGCGGCCGAGGCCGCTCGCCTCGGGAGCACGCCCATGACAACGCGGAGCCTTGGACCGGGTGCTCGATGCGCCGCTGCCCACGCGGGGCAGCAGCGCGCCTTTTGCACGTGGCGAGAGGGGCAGGCATGACCAACAGGAACCCGAACAAGAGCTCGCCAGGGCAGCCGGCAGGTCAAGGCGCCGCGGGCGACGCCGCGCCGCCGCAGCAGCAGCAGCGCGGGTACGAGGCGCCGAGCTTTGCACCGCAGGAGCACCCCTCGCAGGCGCAGCAGCGGGCGCTTTCCCAGGATCCGCGCCGCAGGCCCGACGAGGCCGCGCCCGCCGCCGCCGCGCCGCCCGTCGAGCGAATGGTGCAGTGGGGCGAGCCCAGGCCGCGGCGCCGTCAGGATCGCGAGGCGGGGCCCAGCGACAAGCAGGTGTACGTTCCCCCGGTCACCCTGCCCCCGAACCGGGAGCACCAGGCGATGGACCTGCAGAAGATCCAGGTCGCGCCGTCGCTGCTGAAGGGCGTTGACGAACGGAACCGCCCGACGATGCGCCGGATCCCCGTGCACGGCATGCCGGGCCCCCCGCAGGCGGTCCCCGAGGGACCAGGCAGCGCGCGCACCGGCGTGCGCACGGCCCGCGTGGGCGTGGGCAGCGGCGTCTGGCCCCCGCCCGAAGAGCCGACCCGCAAGCAGCGGCTCGCTCCGGCGCCCGCTCCCCAGCCCGCCGGCGCCGCGCCTCGAGCGGGCGTGCCACAGGCCGCCGCGCGCCCCGACGCCGCCGTGGCCGCCGCTGCCTCCGCGGCGGCGCTCGCGGCGCGCCGCCGCGCGGCCCCGCTGGGCCTGTTCGCGCTGCTCGTGTTTCTGGGCAGCGCGACCGCCGCGGGCTTCTGGGTGCTGTGGCGCGCCGCCAACCCCCCGGTCCCTCCAGACGCCCCGGTCGCCGACGACGGCCGCGCCCCGACCCCCGAGCCCGGCCCCGCGGTGCCCACGCCGAGCGCGACGCCCGAGCCCGCGCCGACGCCGCCTCCGGTGGCGACCGTTGAGCCGCCTCCCACGGCGGAGCCGGCCCCCGCCGCGTCGAACGCGCCGCCGACGTCGCCTGCCGCGGAGCCGAGCGCGGCGTCCGCCCCTTCCGGATCCACCCCTTCCGGAGCGGTGGCCGCCCGCCCGTCCTCGCCGCGCCCTGCGGCGCAGGCGAAGCGTCCGCCCAGACCTGCCGCGCCGGAAGATGTCTACGAATCGTCGTCCGTGAGCCCTCCGCTCCCCCCACCGCTGCCGTCCGTGCCCTCTGCGTTGCCCACGACGCCCCCGGGGACGACCGCGCCCCCGCGCCCCTTCCCCTGAGGCGTCGCCCCCTCCGGAGTGCAATCCCCCGGCAGTCACCATGCGAAAGCCATTCTTGAAATACGCGCCTCTGTTCCTCCTGTGTTCCATGGTCGTCCTGGCGCCGGGCGTCGCGACCGCGACCGGCAAAGCTCGGCTCACGCCCACCTCTCCGACCGACGCGCCGGCTGCCACATCGAGCGCGGGCGAGCGCGCCGCGCAGCTCTACCGCGAGGGGAACAGGTTCTACGACGAGGCGCGGTTCGTCGAGGCGGAGGCGCGCTATCAGGCGGCGTGGGACCTCCAGCAGAGCTTCGACGTCGCCGGCAATCTCGGGAACGTCGAGCTGGAGGTGAACCAGCCCCGCGAGGCGGCCGAGCACCTCCTGTACGCGCTCAACACGTTTCCCCTCGGCGAGAAGGAAGAGAAGAAGCGCTTCTTGGAGCAGCGGCTCGCCGAGGCCAAGGCGCACGTCGGCACGCTCCGCATCCGCGTGAACGTCGACGACGCCGAGGTGCTCATCGACGGCAAGCTCATCGGACACTCGCCCCTCGATGCCCAGGTGTTCGTCGATCCCGGCAAGCACACCATCGAGGCGCGCCGCTCCGGCGCCCGGACGTCGACGTCGCTGCTCGTGGCGAGGGGCTCGGACCAGAGCATCGCCTTGAGCCTCGACGCCGGCTCGAACCTCCCGCTGGTGGTCGCGGGCGGAGCGGTCGGGCTGCTCGGGGTCGCCTCGGGCGTGACCTTCGCGATCCTCTCCACCGCGAAGGGCAAGTCCGCCGCGGCGGAGCCGTCCCCGAGCCAGCGGCGCAGCGACCTGCGCGACACCCAGACCACGCTCGCCAACCTCTCCTTCTGGAGCTTCATCGGCGGCGGCGTCGTGCTCGCCGGGACCGCCGTGTACGCGATCAGCACGTCGAGCCGCACGCTGCCGGCCCCGCGGACCGGGCTCACCCGCATCCACGCCGTGCCCCTCGTCACCGCCGACGCGAAGGGCTTGCTGGTCGGCGCGAGCTTCTGACGGCGCGCACGCCGCGCCCGGGCTCACCGGGGTTGGAAGTAGCGCCCGACCTGCTCGCGGTACTCTTCCGGGACGTCGCTGCGCTCGACGCCGCCGATCTCCTGGGGACCCACGACGCCGAGCGCGCCCTCGCCTTGCACGTTGGCGGTGTCTCCGGCGCGCCCTGCGGTCCGGCCGATCACGATCCCCGGCATCGGCCTGCCCGGATTGGTCCGCGCGTCGGCGCGTGAGCGCAGCTCGCCCCCCGCGATCGCGCCGGTCTGCCCCTCGTGGCTGCCCGGCCCGCCTCCCTCCGAGCGACCTGGCTGCCCGGGCCCTCGCCCTCGCGTGCCTCCGCCGCCCGCCTGCGAGCCCTGGCCGCGCTCCTCGCCGCCCGGACCCGCGTTGCCCGATCCGCCGGCGATCGGCGCCGGGACCGGCGTCCCCCCGAGCTGCCCCTCCGCCTCGCCCGCCCCGCGCTGCGCGTCGTCGAGCGCGCGCTGGCGCTCCGACTCCTCGCTGCTCGGGCCTCCCTCCTGGGCCATCCGGCGCAGCTGCTCCTCGAGCTGCCGCTGGCCCTCGGGCGTCGCCAGCTGCCGCGCCATCTCGCGCAGCTGCTCCTCCGACGCGGCCTCCCCCGGCGCGCCCTCGGGCGACCGCGCCACCTGCCGCTTGAGGCGCTCGGCGAGCTGCCGACGCTCCTCCGGGCTCAGCTTCTCGAGCGCCTTTTCGAGGCTGTCGGCGAGCCGCCGCGCGTCCTTGCCGCTCCCGGTCCGACCGAGCTCGCCGAGCGCCTCGCGCCCCTCGTCGCCGAGCGCCTCGCCGAGCGCCTCGGCGAGCTCCCTCAGCTTGTCGGCCTCCTGGCCGCGCCGATCCAGGAGCTCGCGCTGCTCCTCGAGCGCCCTCGCCACGCCGGGGGCGCCGGCCCGCTTCGCGGCCTCGGCGGCCTCCTCGAGCGTCTTTCTCGCCCGCTCGCGATCGGTCTTCTCGACCCGGTTCGCGAGCCGCTCCATCTCCTCGTCGAACGCCACGAGATCGCGATCGCCGAGCGCCTTCGCCGCCCGCTTCAGCTGCGGATCCTCCCCGAGCTTGCCGAGCGCCGACTCCATCCCGTGGCGCTGCTCGCCCTCGCCGAGCGACAGCCGCTCGGCCGTGATCGCGTCGCGGAGCGCGCCGATGTCGGCCTGCGCTTCGCGGCGCTCGACGCCGCTCCTCAATTTTTCGCGGAGCCGCTTCGCGTCGTCCGCGAGCCGCTTCAATCGATCGCGCTGCGCGGCGTCCCGAGCGTCGACCTCCGAGAGCTGGATCACCCGCTCCAGCCCGGCGATCTCGGCCATGCGCACCTGCTCGGCCCCGGGCGGGGGCGCCGCGCTGGCGGGGGCAGGCGGCAACGGAGCCCAGCTGAGATAACCGATGGCCGCCGCCGCGAGGGGCGCTCCGGCGTGCCACGGGCGCCACAGCGGCGCGCGGGCCTCCTGGGCGGTCGCCCGATCGAGGGCCGCCGCGGCGTGCGCGAACACCACGTCGCGGGCCGCCGGCGCGCCGGCGCGGGGCGCGCCGTCGCCCGCGCGCTCGGCCGCCGCGAGCTCCACGGCCGTGGAGACCGACTCGGACGCGCCGAGCTTGCCGTCGAGGAACAGCGCGACGTCCGGATCCGACCACCGCCGCCGCCGCGCCACCGCCGCGCCGGCCGCCGCGCCGAGCAGGCCGCCGCCCGCCATCCAGGGGCGCAGCGCGCCGTGCCGCGCCTGCCAGGCGGCCGCCGCGCCCGCCGCGCCGAGCATCAGCCCCGCGGCGGCGCCGGTGAGGATCAGCTCCAGCGCGAGCCGCCGCCGGACGCGGCGAGACCAGCGAGCGAACGCGGCGCTGAACCGTCGTCGGGGGGACGCATCCTCCATGGTTCGATGTTTACCCGTGGGCAGACGCGCGGGCCAGCGCTGCCTCGGGCGCCCCGAACGCCTCGCCGCGGCGCGCTCTCCTCCGAGCGCGCCGCGGGCGCGCCCGCTCACGGGACGAAGCACCATTTCAAGTGAAATGACGCGCGCTCGAGGCGCGCCTGGATACCGTCCTGGTCACCGCCGAACAGGCGCAAATCGCACCCGGCGAAAGAGAACGCGCATTCGTGCGACCCCTGCTGTGACGTCCTGAGCGTGGCCGGACATGAGCCGTCGAAAAGCTCATCGTCGACATACATTCGCATGTTCACTACAGCGGCGTCGCCGCCCTGGCGCTCGCTGCCCAGCAGATGGAGATCGAGGTAGTAGAAGCCCCTCCTGCCCTTCGAGCGATCCGCCAGCTCCAGATTGGTCTCGCCATTGACGATGGAGCAGTCAACGTCCCAGCTGTCATCGAATCTGGGGACAGGCAGCTTGCCGTCATGGCCCGTGTCGAGCTCCAGCTCCTCCCCGTTCAGGTTCATGACCGCCTTGCCGTACGCTTCAGGAATTTCCGGGCTAGCAGAGCACCCGAACGGCGCGAGCGACAGCACGAGGCCTTGGGCGATGAGGGATCGGTGCATGGGAGCTCTCCAGCGGCACGGAGGGCGAGAGTATCGCACGAGATCGACAGCCATGGACGCGCGCCGTGTGGTCGATCCATGCGCCGTGGCGGATGTCAACCGGAAACGGAGGGCTCCACGAGACGACCTTGTTGGTCCTGATCCACGCTGCGCGATGCCCGGGGGCCCGACCCACGCTGTCCAAGGCTCGAGCCAGCGGGGCCGGCAGCGGCCGGCGAAGGAGCGCCATTGAGGTGTCTATCGCGCGCGATAAAGCGACGATAATACGTCAATCGTCTGCGCCTGCGCGCATGATTGCGCGCCTGGACCTCCGCTTCATTGCCGCGCCTCGGCCGGCCGGGCGTTCAGGTCTTCAGCACGACCTTCACGCAGCCGTCTTTCTTCCCATTGAAGAGATCGTACCCCCGCGCGGCCTCGGCGAGCGGGAGCCGGTGCGTGATGACGTCGTCCGCGCGCAGCTTGCCCTCCCTGATCCACCCGAGGAGCTTGTCCACGTGCTTGTGGACCGGGGCCTGGCCGAAGCGCACGGTCACCCCTTTGTCGAAGAGCTGCCCGAGCGGGAAGTTGTCGTACGGCATGCCATACACGCCGACCACGCTGACGACCCCGCCCCGTCGGACCGCGCTCACCGCCAGCTTGAAGGCGACGAACGAGCCGATCTGCCCGTGAACCATGCTGGAGATCTTCTCGAGCGGCGTCCGGTGCGCCTCCATGCCGACGGCGTCGATGCAGACGTCGGCGCCGCGGCCGCCGGTCGCCGCTCGGATGAACTCCAGCGCGACCCCCGACTCCACGTTGACGGTCTCGGCCGAGGCGATCTCGCGCGCCTTCTCCAGCCTGTACTCCTCCCGATCGACCCCGATCACGCGCGCTGCGCCGCGGAGCCAGGCGCACTTCATGGCCATGATGCCCACCGGCCCGCAGCCGATGACCGCCACCGTCTCGCCGCCCTGCATCCCGGCCCAGTCGACGGCGGTGTAGCCGGTCGGGAGGATGTCCGTCAACAACAAGACCTGCTCGTCCGTCAGGTCGTCATCGACCTTGCGCGGCCCCACGTCGGCGAACGGCACGCGGACCATCTCGGCCTGCCCGCCCGCATATCCGCCATACAGGTCGGTGTACCCGAAGAGCCCGCCCCCCTTCGAGCTGATGACGTTCCCCTCGGGCCCGTAATGTCCCGGGTTCGAGCGCTCGCAGTGCCCAGGCAGGTCCCTCTCGCAGAAGAAGCAGCTCCCGCAGGCGATGGCGAAGGGCACGAGCACGCGATCGCCCGGGCGGAGCCGCTTCACCTCGCTCCCCACCTCTTCGACGATCCCCATGAATTCGTGCCCGAGGACGAGCGGCTTCGCCTGCGGGATCAGCCCATTGTAGATATGCAGATCCGAGCCGCAGATCGCCGTGCTCGTCACCCGCACGATCGCGTCGGTCGTCCGCAGCAGGGCCGGCGCGTCGACGGTGTCCACGCTGACATGCTTTGGGCTGTGAAACACGAGCGCCTTCATTCGCCCTCCTCGCCTTCGTGCCGTGGGACCGGGGCGAAATGTCTGCAACCTGTATGCCCCTCTGCCGCGTCCGGCGACGAGAGCGCCGAGGGTGCGCCGGCAGCAGGGCGTCAAAGCGCACGGCCGGGACGAACGAGGGCCGGTTCACGGGCGGGCTCTGCGCTCGCTTGGCGCGGAGACCCCCGGAGACGGAGCGGGCGAGGCGCGCCGCCCCGCGGATCACGGCGGCGCGGGGTGGCAGGCGGGCGCGCTCAGGGGAACAGCGGCGTGCAGAGCGGATAGAAGGCTGAGAAGTCGGGCCGCTGCAGAAACACCGTCACGACCTCGTCGTAAGGGGTCGTCATGGACTTGCCCCCCTGGGTGGTCACCGTCGCCTCGCACCGCTCGTAGCCCTCGAGGGAGGCGTTCTTGCACACGCTGGCCTTCGGGGCCGTCAGGTCGCGGCACGGGCCCAGGAACTTGAGGCTGCAGTCGTCCTTCGACGCGCACGTTCGCTCAGGCGCGAAGTTGGTCTCGTTGCCGGCGCACGACAGCTGGAGCAACGCGCCGCCGCAGGCGTACATCCGCGAGCCGATGTCGCCGAGCTCGTCGCGCTTGCCGAGCGGCTGGAACACGTTGCCGAAGAAGGAGATCTCTTCCTGCTGATAGGCCTGCCGCTCCGCGCTGTCCGCGGTCAGCGCCGGGTGGCGGCCGCGCAGCGAGATCGCGACCTCGACGCCGTACCCGTTCACGTGCGCGAGCAGGCACGCCGTGACCCAGCGCTGCGCCTTCTCGGGGAGCGGGGAGCGCAGCCAGTCGGGCGCGAGGCCGATCCGCCCCTCGAACTTGTACGTCGTGCCGTCCGCCTCGCCCACGAGCGCCTTCCCCTCGGGGAGCGCGCAGGCGATGGTGTAGCGGAGGAGCTCACGGCCGTCCTCGTCGCGCAGCAAATCCGTGGTGGCCAGCGTGCGGCCGTCCGCCGTGAGGCGGTTCATCGAGAGGCTGTTCATCGAGAGGCGATTCATCGAGAGGCGATTCATCGACAGCCGGTTCGCCGATATCACCTCTTGTTCCGACGTGCCCACCGCCTCCTCGGAGCCCGGATCGGCGCTCGTGACACAGCCGAACAACGCAAGGCAGGGAATCGCAACAACCGTCCGTAGCGCGGTAAGCCTCATGGGGTGCCTCTCTTTTCGAGTGCGGTGGGGTTTGCTGAAATTGCTGCAATCGTCGGGCCATGCCTGACCGCTCCCGCCCGCGTCGCACCGACGGTGGAACACCGCACGGTCAGGCTCCGCATCGCACCCGGTCGACGTCCGCGGCAGCCCCTACATCGTCCTCATGCCCGGCGCTGAGGCGAAATGCATCAGCCCGACGGCCCGCCGCGCCCGCGCTCGTCACATTGCGCGCTTTCAGCCCGAATTCTCGCTCCCTGACGCGCGCTCGAAGCGCCGGCGCCGCGACACCCTCTCGCCACGCTGAGGCGATTTGCACCGGGGTTCAGCGCTCACCCGGGCGCAGCTTTGGTCACTCCCTGCGCGCCCGCGTGCGCGTCGCCCTCGGACGGCTCGGCAGGCGCCGGCAGCAGCGCCGCCACCGCCTCGAAGCGGGGCTGCCACATGCGGCAGCCGGCGAGGACGGGCCGCGCGCGCTCGAGCGCCGCCGACGCCTCGCGGTGACGCCCGGCGGAGGCGGCCACGCGCGCACGGAAATAGAGCACCTCGAGCAGCTCCTCCACCGGCAGGGTGCGCTCCGCGAACTCGGTGAGCGCCTCCCAGCCGTCCCCCTGCTCCTCCGCGCCCGCGGGGACCTCGAGCCCCTCGGCCGCGAGCACCAGCTTCAGCGTCCGGAACAGCGCGAACAGCGCCGGCGCCGAAGCGTCGGGGCTGCACCGCTCGGCGACCCACGCGACGAGGCGCGCCGCCTCCACGAAATCGCCGCGCGCCGCCTGGATGCGGGCGATGAGCAGGGCGTCGTCCGGGGCGTCGCGCTCGCCGAAGCGCTCGTCGAGCACGCGCGAGCGGCGCGCCAGCGCGAGCGCCTCGTCCTCGCGCCCGCACCAGTGCAAGAGCTCGGCGAGGTTGTGCGTCGCGACGTGCTCGGGCCCGGGGTTGCCGATCTCGCGCGCGAGCTCGACCGCGCGGCTCAGGTCCTTGAGCCCGCGCTCGGGCGCGCTCAGCGCGGCCCACAGGTAGGCGCGGTTGGCGTACGCCGAGCAGAGGTGCAGCCGATCCTTCCGCTCCTTGGAGAGCGCGATCACCTCGCAGAAGCGCGCCTCCGCGTCGGCGAGCCGGCCCGCGATCACGAGCGCCATCGACAGGAGCAGCAGCGAGATGACCCGCGTCTCCTGGTCGCCCTCGGCCGCGGCGCCGGCCGCCGCGCGGCCGAGGAGCTCGATCGCCTCCGCCACCCGCTGCTGCCGCCAGCACGAGCGGCCGAGCGCCATGAGCAGGCGGTTGTCGAGCCGGAGGTCCCCGAGGCGCTCGACGATCTCGCGCGCCTCGGACGCGCGCCGCGCCGACGCCGCGTAGTCGGTCGCGTGATCCAGCGCCGTCGCCTCCTCGAGCAGGAGCTCGGCGGTGAGCCGGTCGTCGCCGAGCCCCCGCGCGAGCTCGCGCGCGAGCTCGAGATCCGCGAGCGCCTCGGGGATCCGGTGCAGGCAGTACCGCGCCTTGCCGCGGCCGGCGAGCGCGCGCGCGCGCCCCCGCGCGTCGTCCTCGGGGAGGAGCGCGAGCGCGGCCGTGTAGCGCTGGTCGGCCTCGACGTTCCTGTGGCTCGCCGCCGCCCGGTCGCCGAGCGCGAGGTGGGCCGACGCCGCCGTCGCCCGCTCGCCGCACGCGGCCGCGTGCCGCGAGAGGTGCCCGAGCCCCCGCAGGTCCGGGGCGCCGGGGTCCACGCGCGCCCGCCAGAACGCGAACGCGTGCGCGTGGATCGCCTGGCGCTGGGCCGGCGCGAGCGCGTCGTAGACCGCGTCGCGGAACGTCGCGCTCTCGAACGCGTAGACCCCGCGCTCGCCGCGCGCGAGCAGGCCTAGCTGGGCGAGCGCGCCCAGGCCGACCCCGGCGTCCATCGGCGTGCTCGCCCCGCCCGCCTGCTCGATCTCGTCCTGGATCGCCTCGACCTCCTCCCGGGTGAAGTCGGGCCCGAGCGCGGAGCAGAGCCGCACGCACGCCGCGAGCTCGGGCGAGAGCGCGTCGAGCCGGCGCGCGGCCAGCCACTGCCACACGGGCAGCGGCGGGAGCTGATCGAGCGCGGCGGTCGCCACGTAGAAGGCCCCGGTCGGGCGCCGCTGGACCGCGCCGGTGCGCTTCAGCGCCCGGACGAGCTCGGTCAGGGTGGACGGGTTGTACCCGGACCAGCCCGCGAGCTGCCGGAGCGCGGCCTCGGGCGGGTACTCCGCGGGCAGGAGGAGCTCGGCCGCGAGCCGCATCGCGTCCTGCTCCGAGAGCCGCCCGAGCGCCGCCCGATCGTGCCGCTCGGCGCGCGCGCCCCAGCTCCGGCGCATGTCCTCGAACCTCGGGTGCGCCGCGACGAGCACCCAGAGCGGGCAGCCCGGCGCGTCGAGCGTCGCGAGCTCGAGCGCGTCGAGCGCCGCGTCGTCGGCCCAGTGCGCGTCGTCGAGGAGGACCGCGACCGGCGCCTCGCGCGCGCGGCGGCGGAGCCCCTCGGCGATCGCGCGCATCGTGCTCTGCCGCAGCGACAACGGCGACGCGTCCGCGGCGTCCGGCGGCGCCCACCCGAGCGCCGCGGCCACCGCCGTCCACGTCTCCTCGGCGAGCGCCTCGCCGAGCCGCTCCGCGCAGCGCGCCCGCGCCTCCTCGGGCCGAGCGGCGGCGTCCACGTCGAGCACGCGGGCGAGGAGCTGGCCGGACACGCGCTCGCCCGCGAGCGGCTGCGCCGCGCGCAGGGCGATGAGCTGCGCCCCCTCCTGCATGCGCCGGACGAGCGCGGCCGCCTCGTCGATCAGGCGCGACTTGCCGAGGCCCCCCTCGCCGATGAGGGTGAACAGGCCCGGGCTCCCGCCGGAGAGGCTCGCCTCCATGCTCACCGCGAGCGCGCCGACGATGTCGTCGCGGCCGACGAGCGGCGCGGCGCTCGCGGAGCCCGGCGGGCGGTCCGATCGCTCTGCGAGCCGGTAGAACGCGGCGAAGGGCGCGGGCGAGAGCGCGGCGTCGCGCGAGAGCCCGCGGAGCTCGCCCTCCGGCAGGGCGCGCACGAGGTCCGCGGTGAGCACGACGCCGCGCCAGTCGCCCCGCGGCATCCAGGCGTCGGGCTGCTCGACCGGCGCGCCGTAGACCGCGGGCGGCCCCTGCTCCTTGCGGCGCACGATCAGCCCGGCGATGTGCACGGCCGCGCGCCCGGCGCGCCGCTCCTCGACCTCGCGGGCGACCGCGATCGCGGCGCTCACCGGATCGTCGGCGTCGAGGCCCGAGAACACGCACACGAGCCGGCCCCCGCGCTGCCTCGCCACGAACCCCTTGCGCGCCGCGACGGCGCTCATCACGAAGGCGGCGGCGCCCCTGGCCTCGACCACGAGCACGACCGCGGGCTGGCGGCCCTCGGTGAGCAGCGCGCCGCGCGCGGGCTGCGCGTTCGGCGCGGGCTGCGCGCCGCCCGGGCGCGCCTGTTCGAGCGCGCGTCGCAGCGCGGCGACGTCGGGCGGACGGCGCTCGGGCTCCTTCGCGAGGCAGGCGAGGACGAGCCGCTCCAGCGCGTCAGGCACGGCGGCGAACTCGTGGGGGCGGTGCGGGCGGAGCGCGAGGTGGCCGTGCTCGATCTCGCCCCGATCGCCGGTGAACGGCGTCCGCAGCGTCAGGAGCTCGTAGAGGATCACGCCGAACGCGTAGATGTCCGTGCGCTCGTCCTGGATCGGGTCGCCGCGGATCTGCTCCGGGGCCATGTACTCCGGGGTGCCGATGACCGTGCCGCGGGGCGTGAGGCCCTCGTCCTCCGGCGCGCGCGCGTGCTTCGTCAGGCCGAAATCGAGGAGCGCGAGGCGCTGCCCCCCCTCGGCCAGGAGCAGGTTCTCCGGCTTCAGATCGCGGTGGATCACGCCCTTTTCGTGCGCCGCCGCGAGCGACTCGAGGATGGCCGTGCCGAGCGTCACGACGTCCTCGGCGGCCGGCGGGGCCTCGAGCTCGGCGAGCACGTCGGCGAGCGTCCTGCCGCGGATGAGCTCCATCGCGATGTACGGCCGCCCGTCGCGCAGCGCGCCGTGCGCGACCACCCGGGGCACGTGCGGCGGGCCCACCTGCGCGAGCGCCTCCGCGTCGCGGCGGAATCGCTCCACCATCGGCGGGCTCGCCCACCGCCCGACCTTGAGGGCGACGGGCTCGCCGCCCTCGGTCGGCGCCGCCTCCCATACCGTGGCGAAGCCGCCCGCGCCGATTCGCCCGAGCGGCGTCATGCCGGGCAGCGACGGGGCGGGCTCCTGCGCCGCGTCGAGGGGGTCGCTCGGCGGCGGGAGCCAGGCGTCGCGCGGGCAGGGCTTCGTGCCGGAAATGCGGCGATGGCAGACCTGACAGCGCGGCAAGCTGCCTCCTTGGACGAGAGCTTAGCCCGTTCGACGGCCCGGACGAAGGCTTCCTCCTCCCAGGCCACGCCGATGGAACGGGGTGTGCTTCTTCCGCGAGCGTGTGGCAAGAGACCGTTCGCTCGGTGGCCCCGACCCAGGACGATGTGGCGCAAAGGGCCGTGTCGGATCGGCGGGACGCGCTCGACACGGCGTGCGGCGGCGGCGCAGGTGAGGCGGTTATGTGCATGGACACTTGCGCAGCGCCCGCGTCGTCGGGCCGCCCGCAGACGCTCCCCGCGGGCAGCCGGGTGGGCGACTACGTGGTCGAGCAGAGCATCGCTCACGGCAGCTTCGGCGTCGTCTACCGCGCCGTGCACGCGGAGAGCGGCGAGCGCGCGGCGGTCAAGGTGCTCCACCCGGAGCTCGTGTTCACCCGCGACGCAGTCGTGCGGTTCGAGCGCGAGATCCAGGCGATCCGGCGGATCGACCATCCCAACGTGATCCGCATCCTCGATTGCGGCGAGATCCCCGGGGGCCGGCCGTTCTTCGCGATGGAGCTCCTCCGCGGGGTCGATCTCCAGTCGTACATCACCTCGCGCGGCAGGCTCTCGCCGGAGGAGGCGCTCGAGATCCTGGAGCCGGTCTGCGAGGCGCTGTCGGCGGTCCACAGGAGCGCGATCGTGCACCGGGATCTCAAGGCCTCGAACGTGTTCATCGCCGACGAGGGCGGCCCTGCGCGCGTGATCCTCCTCGACTTCGGCGTCGCCAAGGTCCTCGACGACGCGGGGCCGGGCATCACGGCGCCGACGCACCTGCTCGGCACGCCGGCGTGCATGGCGCCCGAGCAGATCCGGGGGCAGGCGGCGGACCCGAGGACGGACGTCTACGCCCTCGGCGCGCTCGCCTATTACATGCTGACAGGCAAGCTCCCGTTCCTCGACTCGATGCTCGCGACGCTCCTGCACATGCACCTCTGGGTGCTCCCGCCGAGCCCGAGCCGCGAGGCGCCCGTGAGCCCCGAGCTCGACGGCGTGGTGCTCCGCGCGATGGCCAAGGACCCGGCCGCGCGGCACCAGACGGCGGCGGAGTTCATCGAGGAGCTCCGCGCCGCCGTGGCCGCGGCGCGCAAGAGCGTCGCGCCGCGGCCGGGGAGCCCGGAGGAGCGCCGGGTGGGCGCGATCCACGTCGAGGTGCGCGCGGCGTGCGGCGCCGCGGACGAGCCCGACGACGCGCTGCTCGCCGACATGGATGCGGTGCTGCCGCGCGCGTCGCGCTTCCTCGCGGCGCGGGGCTTCGGCGCGGCGATGGAGACGGGCAATACACTGCTGTTCTTCAGGGAGCTCGCCGCCCCGGCGCCGTCGGACCGGGCGTCGCGGCGGGAGATCGTGGAGGCCGCGCTGCTGCTCGAGCGCGAGCTCTCCGAGCGCGGGGGGCGCGACGCGCGGGTGCACGTGAACCTCTGCCTGCACGCGGGTCGGGCGCTGATGCGCGCTTCGGAGGTCGTCGGCGGAGAGGTCATGGATGTCGAGGCGTGGGCGCCGGAGGTCGAGCTGCCCGGCGTGCTCGCGACGGCGGCGATGCTCGACGGCCTCGACGTCGACGCGGAGCCGCTGGAGCGCGCGCCGGAGCTCCTGCGGGTGGCGCGCCTCTCGGCGGCGCCGCGCTCGCGCTAGCTCCGTGCACCGGAGATCCTGGCGAGGCGCAGGGTCGACCGGCGCGGCGGCGGCGCGGGAGGCGCGGGAGGTGCGGGAGGCGAGAGCGCGCCGCTATTGCGGCACGGGGAGCGCGGCATCCGAGTCCGTGAGCCTCCCGATCGCGATATCGCGCATCTGCTTCGAGTAGTACGTCGAGCCCGCTTGTGGGCTCCAGGTGTATCCCACGATCGCGCCGGTGCTGTTGCTCGCATAGAGGCGCATGTCGCCCCGCCCGACGCCCGGGTGCCAGGAGCCGTCCCACTGGCGCCGGGTGTCCGTCATCCCGTGGCCCGTGGTGCTCGCGTCGAGGACGGCGAGCGTGTACTGGGTCGTGCCCGCGATGAGCGGATAGGTGCCCGAGCGGGGCACCGCGGCGCTCGCCGCGATGGCGACGTGCCCGGAGGCCGTGGTCCCCGACGGATACTCGATGGCGATGATGTCGCCCGCCTGGATCTGGTCCACCGTCAGGATCTCGTCGAAGCCGTCCTCCGCGACGATCCTGTCGTGGTAGAGGACGGCGTTGGGGCTCGTGCTGCCGAACCACGCGGAGATGTCGTAGGTCGACAGGCCATAGGCCCGCTTGATGACGTGGGTGACGAACGAGGCGCACAGGCTGCGGCTCCGGTACTCGGTCGCCCCTTCGACGCCGGCCCAAGAAACATAGGTCGTGCCGCTGCCGTATTCGTTGTTCTCCGGGGCGATGTGCGCGACGAGGGTGTCGGCCCAGTAGAAATGGCTGGGCGCCTCGATCGACTGGCCCGCTGCCGGGAGCGGCGCGAGCAGGCTCAATCCCGCCAGGGCAAAGGCTGGAAGCGCGCGAACGACGGATCGTGAGCTCATGCACTTCATTGCACTCATGGTTTCCTCCCGTGTGGAATCGATGGTTCCGCGTGGGGTGATCTCACCCGATGCCGGCGGCTCGGCGAGCGTCGCGGCGGAGCTCCGGCAAAGCGAAGTGGGGCACGAAGCTACCCAACATACGCCGGTCGCTCGGCCGCTACAATCGCCGTCGCAGCCGTCGCCGCGGCGCTCGGCTCCGCGCGATTCGACGCTTCGCTCGCCCACGCGCCACAGTTGGCTTCATTCGAACAGCGTTCCCTCCATCTCCACAGCGCGCCTTCTCCGGACGACATCCGTGCACGTCTTCAGAGGGACGCGCGGCGGCGCCCACCGCGGGCGCGCGGAGCGGCGGTGATGCGGTGATCGCGGCCGGCCGCCCTCGTCGAACCCCGCTATCCGGAGGGCAGGGGTGACGGCCCCCGCGCGCCAGGGCGCGCTCCCCCGGCGCCGGCCGGCCCGCCGGCGGGGCCGCCGGCGCCTATTTCCGCCGTTTTGTTGACAGATCCGCGCAGTTCGATTGGATGGCCACGTGCCCCCCGTGAAGCGCGCATCGACCGACCTCCACCCCGTCCTGACGCTCGGCGACTCGTTGGATCACTATGCCTCGTGGCCGAGGCCCACGGTGATCGTCTCCGACGGCGCGTATGGCGTCTCCGGCTTTCCCGGCGACCCCCCGACGCACGAGGGGCTCGCCGCCTGGTACGCGCCCCACGTCGCCGTCTGGTCGGAGCGCGCCTTGCCGTCGGCCACCCTGTGGTTCTGGGGGACCGAGGTCGGCTGGGCGACCGTGCACCCGCTGCTCGCTCAACACGGCTGGGAGTACCGGAGCTGCCATGTGTGGGACAAGGGGATCGCCCACATCGCCGGCAACGCGAACACCCGGACGCTGCGCAAGTTCCCGGTCGTGAGCGAGGTGTGCGTGCAGTACGTGCGCAAGGTCCTGCTGGAGAGCGGCGGCGTGCGGCTGCCCCTCAAGGCCTGGCTGCGGCACGAATGGGAGCGCTCGGGCCTCCCGCTGCGCCAGACGAACGAGGCGTGCGGCGTGAAGAACGCCGCCACGAGGAAGTATTTCACGCGCTGCCATCTCTGGTATTACCCCCCCGCCTCGGCGTTCGAGCGGATCGTCGCGTTCGCGAACGCGCACGGCCGCCCCGAGGGGCGGCCCTACTTCTCGGTCGACGGCAAGCGGCCGCTGACGGGCCATGAATGGGCGAGCCTGCGCGCGAAGTTCCATTGCGAGGTCGGGGTGACCAACGTCTGGCACGAGCCCGCGGTCCGCGGCGCCGAGCGCTTCAAGGAGGAGACTCGCTCCGTCCACGGCAACCAGAAGCCCCTCAAGCTGCTCGATCGCATCATCCGGGCGTCGTCCGATCCGGGCGATGTCGTCTGGGAGCCGTTCGGCGGGCTCTGCTCGGTCGCGGTGGCGGCGTTCGCGGCGGGGAGGCGCTGCTACAGCGCCGAGATCGCGCCCACGTACCACGCCGTCGCCTCGAGCCGCCTCGCGAAGTGCATGCCGCAGCCGCGCGCCGCGATCTCGGCGGCGTGACGGCCGGTGTCGGCCCCGCTCGCCCGCGTGGTACCCTGCTCCGCCATGGCGACGCCGAAGATCGTGACGGTGGGAGGAGGAACGGGCCATTACACGCTCCTCACGGGCCTGCGCGACCTGAGCGCCCGGATCACCGCGATCGTGACCATGATGGACTCGGGCGGGAGCTCCGGCAGGCTCCGGGACGAGTACGGCCTCCTGCCCCCGGGCGACTTCACGCGTTGCCTCGTCGCCCTATCCGAGCACCCGGACGCGCTGAAGGAGCTGCTCAGCCACCGCTTCCGCTCGGGGAGCCTCGGCGGCCACACCCTGCGCAACCTGATATTCACCGCGGTGCAGGAGATCACCGGCTCGCTCCCCCTCACGGTCGAGCGCCTGCACGAGATCTTCTCCGTCAAGAACCGCGTCCTCCCCGTCACGATGGACCATGTCGATCTCGTGATGTGCCTCGAGAACGACCGGACCATCCGCGGGGAAGCGTCGATTGACAACCTCTCTGACATGCTCGATGCGCCGGTGCTCTCGGTCTATCTCGACCCGGAGGCCGTGGCCTATCCAGCCGCGCTCGAGGCGATCGCGGACGCGGATCTCATCATCCTCGGTCCGGGCGATCTCTACACGAGCCTCGTGCCGAACCTCCTCGTCAAGGGGGTGCGCGAGGCGATCGCGGCGAGCCGCGCGCGCGCGCTGTTCGTGTGCAATCTCATGACGAAGCCCAACGAGACACCCGGCTACACGGTCGAGGACTTCGTGGGGACCATCGCGATGTACCTCGGCGAGGCCCGGCTCGACGCGGTGCTGTTCAACGACGTGTGGCCCTCGGCCAGCCTGCCGGAGTACGCCTCCGCCGGCTCCGAGCCGGTCGTGACCTCGCCGGACCGGCGGCTCGCCTCCGACCTCCTCGTCCCCGCCGATCTGCTGTTCGGCGGCAAGCTGATCCGCCACGACCCGCACAAGCTCTCGGCCGCGATCGTGTCGCTCGCCAAAGAGCGCGCGTGGTGGTGAGCTCCGCGGGCGCTCGGCCCGTCACGCCGCCTTCGGCGCGTCGTACAGGTAGAAGGGCGTGTTGACGATCACGATGCCCTTCCCGCCGCGGAAGAGCAGGAGCCATTTGAGGATCGAGGCGGTGTGGTTGTGGAGCAGGTAATGGTACCAGTGTGACTCGACCACCTCGGGCACGACGACCGCCACCTGCCGATCCGGGTGGGCGCGGGCGACGGTGGTGACGAAGCGGAGCAGCGGCCTGAAGAGCCGCCGGTAGCGGGACCGGACCACCACGAGCCGCGGCGCCGCGATCCCCTTCGACCTCGCGGGCTCCTCCACGAGCTCGCGCCACTCGCCGCTGAGGTCCTCGACGCGCGGGTCGTCGAGGAGCACCTGGAGCGCGTAGACCTCGGGCGAGAGCTGGAGCGCGAAGCGGAGCCCGTTCTGCGCCACGAGGTCCCAGCGCCGGATCGGCACCACCACGATCGGCGGGGGCGGCGGGGTGAGGTCGAGCGGCTGGTGGCCGCGGACCGCCTCGTCGAGCTGCTCGTAATGCCCCCGCACGCTGCGGAAGATGAGATAGGCCGCGATCACGAGCAGGGTCGAGATCCACGCCCCCTCGGCGAACTTCGAGGCGATGATGACGACGAGCGTCGCGGCCGTGGCCGTGGCGCCGATCGCGTTGATGGCGAGGTGGAGCCGGAAGCGCTTGCCGCGGACCCTGTACCAGTGCGCGACCATCCCCGCCTGCGACATCGTGAAGGCGAGGAAGGCGCCCACCGCGAAGAGCGGGATGAGGGCGTCGGTGATCCCGTGGAAGGCGACGAGCAGGATCGCCGAGAGCCCGGCGAGGACGCCGATGCCGTAGGAGAAGGCGAGGCGCCTGCCGCGGTGGATGAACGGCTCTGGCAGGAAGCGATCGATCGCGAGCAGCTGGCAGAGGCGCGGGAAGTCGGCGAAGCTCGTGTTCGCGGAGAGCAGGAGCACCGCCACGACCGCGGTCAGGGTCGCGTAGTAGAACGGGCCGCGCCCGACGACGGCGGCCACGACCTGCGAGAGGATGCTCTGATACCCGCTCTTGCCGGGCTCGGTCGCGGTGATGCCGTAGGCCTGCGTGAGGATCGCGATCCCGGCGAGCAGGATGCCGAGCGAGGCCACGATGTACGAGAGCGTCCTGCGCGCCTGAAGGCTGCTCGGCTTGCGGAAGGCGGGGACGCCGTTGCTCACCGCCTCCACGCCGGTCATCGCGGTGCACCCGCTGGCAAACGCGTGGCAGAGCAGCGCGAGGCTCGCGGTGCCGAGCGTGGCCGGGTGCGAGGGCGGGGCGACCACGGGCGCCGGGTGCCCTCCCTGGAGGAGCGTCTTGCCGACGCCGATCGCGATCACCGCGAAGAGGCAGCCGAGGAACGCGTACGTCGGCGCCATGAACACGAGCCCCGCGGTGCGGAGCCCGCGCAGGTTGGCCGCGGTGAGCACGATGAGGACGCAGAGGCACAGGGCCAGCGTGTGGGGCAGCAGCGAGGGCACCACGGAGACGAGCGCGCCGACGCCCGCGGAGACGGCGACCGCGACGTTGAGCACGTAGTCGAGGAGCAGCGCCGCCGCCGCGACGAGGCCTGCAGACGTGCCGAGGTTCTCCTTCGCGACGATGTACGAGCCGCCGCCGTTCGGGTAGGCGACGATCGTCTGGCGGTACGAGAAGTAGACGATCGCGAGCAGCGTGATGATCAGGGCGCTGAGCGGCACGATGTAGCGGAGGCCGAGCGTGCCGAGGGGGAGCAGCACGGTGAGCGCCGCCTCGGGCCCGTACGAAGCCGACGCGAGGGCGTCGAGCCCGAGGACCGGGATCCCGGAGAACGGGCCTATCTGTTCCTTCTCCTCCTCATCCGAAGCCAGCCGCCGGCCGAACAGGAGCGTCGTGAGGGACATGCGCGTGACGGCTGAGCAAACGATGTGCCTCGGAGAGCTCCTTCGCGCGCGCGCCATCGGGCGCGGCGTGCACACGCGGATCGCCGCGCGCGCCGCGGTATTTTCAGCGATGTCAGCGCAATGCTGGCCGAGCACGCGCGCTGCTTCGTGCGAGCGGCCGGCAGCGACCGAATGCGATGCCGGACCGACCGCTCCTCGTGGCGCCCAGGCGCCTCGCTCGGGCCCGATCGAGCACAGGCGCTCGCCTTCGAATCGTCGACGACGCGCGCGGCCACGCGGTCGGCGTCCGCGGAACGCTCCACGCGCGCGAGGAGAAGACCCCGTCGTGCCGCGCCGCGGACGACCTCCGTGCTCTCCTCGTCACCTGGTCGCCTGGCCCCGGCCGACCGCCAACGTCCTCGACCGCCGCAACCTCGTTGAGAGCGTGAAAAGTAATATAAGCTACGCGTTGCGAGGTGTGTTCCCTGGATCGCCGGACGCTCGCCTGGCCCCGCCCACATCGCCCTCGCGGACGGAGCCGCGCCGGGCTCCGTGCGCGTCCCGGTGTCCTCGTCGGAGCGCCGACGGCGCGTGCGCCCTTGGGGCGAGATCATTTGCCACGCCCGGCCAAGTTGCCCCATCGCCGGCGAGCGCCCGCGCACGCGCTCGCCCTTGCTGCTGGCGCAGGCGGCTCGAAGCGCCGTCGCTGCGCCGCCCGTTGCGCGATTCTCCAGACTGGTATGTGCTTCGCATAGAGCCGGGAGCTATCGCCATCTCAGAGGCTTGATCATTCAGGACGAGGTAGAGCGCTATGAGCACCATCGGTAACGACCAGTACACTTCGACCGGGTACAAGAACGGGATCTACGAGGGCGGCTCGCAGGAGGCCGGCTCGCAGGAGTCGAGCTCGCAGCAGGCGCAGGGCGGCGACGGCGGGATGAGCCTCGACATGCTGCTCAAGTTCGCCAAGGACGTGCAGAGCAAGGTCAAGGACGTCCCCTACATCGTTCCCATCGCGATCGGCGGAGCGGCGTTCGCGATCGGCGTGCTCGCGAGCTCGAAGATCCTGCGCCAGCTCACCCTCCTCGCCGGCGGCTACGTGGTCAAGTACGCGATCCAGAACGCCCCGAAGGATCAGATCGTCGACTTCGCGAAGAAGGTCGTGTCCGACTCGTTCCGGGCCTCGTCGAGGGCCTGATCCAGCGACCCACGGCGGTATGTGCAGGGTCGCTCGCCGGAGCGCGCAGCGCTTGGCGATGGCAGCCGGAACCGGCCCTGACCCAGCCTCCGCCGCGCCGACGGCGCACGCGCTCCCGTCTCCTCGCACGAAGCGATGGGGGCGCGCGCGCCGCCCGCGCACGGGTCAGGAGGACGCCATGCATCTCCACGAGAGCTTCGAGGTCCGCTGGTTTTTGCCCGTCGACGACGCCCGGGTGCAGCGGCTCACGTCGTGGTTTTCGGGCGCGCCGTCGTCCGGGCCGCCGCGGACCGACCGCTACCTCCGCGTCCAGCGCGCCGATCTCGGGATCAAGATGCGCGGCGGGGCGGCGAGCCTGGAGACGAAGTTCCGGCGCTGCGCCTTCGGCCCGATCCACTTCTCGCCCACGATCCTGGGCGAGCTGGAGCGGTGGACCAAGCTGTCTCACCGGTCGACGGACGCCGATGACGGGGGGCGCGGGTGGACGACGCTCAGGAAGGAGCGCCGGGTGCGGGTGTTCGGGCTGGCGAGCGGCCGCGTCGCCGAGGCGACGGGCGAGAGGATCCCCGGCGCCGGGTGCGCGGTGGAGCTGACCCGCGTCGACCTCGTGGACGGCAAGGGCACCGCCGCGCCGGCGGCGTGGACGCTCGGGCTCGAGGCGTTCGGCCCGGAGGAGAGCCTGCTCGAGGCGCTCTACGGCGTGGGCCGGGCGGTGTTCGCGGAGCAGCCCGACCTCAGGCTGGAGGCCGCGGACTCGAAGGGATATCCGGCGTGGCTCGCCGAGAGGTCGGCGGAGCGGTGAGGCGGTGCGCGGCCGACGCGGCGCTCGCGTCGAGCCGCCGGGCCGCCGCGCACGCGAGCGATGAGGCCGCGCCGCAGGCGGCCATGACGGCCGCCATCGGCCGCATGGTGCCGTCGTTCAGGAGACCGACCAGCGACGAGGCGCAGGCCGCGATCGCGAAATGAACCGAGCCGAGCGCCGCGGAGGCGAGCCCCGCGCGCGCGGCTTGCCCGTCCATCGCCAGCGCCGTCGCGTTGGCGTTGATGAAGCCGAGGCTCGCCACGAACGCGAAGATCGAGCCGACCACGGCGGTGAGCCCGCCCCAGCGGCTGACCGCGACCGCGAGGAGGACCACGCCGAACGCCGTGGTCGCGGCCGTCGCCCGCGCGAGCAGCCAGGCGGGCGATCTCCGCGTGAGCAGCCGGTGGTTCAGCTGGGAGGCGGCGATGAGGCCGAACGCGTTCGCGCCGAAGATCCAGCCGTAGTGCTGGGGCGAGACGTGAAACAGCTCGATGAGCACGAACGGCGAGCCCGAGATGTACGCGAACATGCCGGCCTGGCCGAAGGCGCCCGTCAGCGTGTACGCGACGAAGGCGCGATCTCGCCCGAGGGCGCCGAGGTGCGCGCCGATCGCGCGGAGGTCGAGCCGCTCGACCCGAGAGGCCGCCGTCTCGGGCAGCGCGGCGGCCATGAGCGCGAGGCAGCCGAGGCCGAGCGCGGCGAGCAGCGCGAAGATCACGCGCCAGCCGGCGACGAGGAGCATCCAGCCGCCGAGGGTCGGCGCGAGGATGGGCGCGGCCCCCATGACGAGCATGAGCAGCGAGAGCAGCCGCGCGGCGGCGGCCCCGCCATAGAGATCGCGGACCACGGCCCGCGTCACGACCTGCCCCGCGGCGCCGCCGACGGCCTGGAGGAAGCGGAGCGCGATGAGCGACTGCACGTTCGGCGCGAGCGCGCACCCGAGCGACGCGAGCACGTAGAGCGCGAGGCCGACGTACAGGGGGCGCTTGCGGCCGAACCGATCGGTCAGCGGCCCGTAGGCGAGCTGCCCCAGGCCGAGCCCCGCGAAGTAGGCGGCGAGCGTGAGCTGCACCGCGGAGGCGGTGGTGCCGAGCTCGCGCTGCAGCGTCGGCAGGCTCGGCAGGTACATGTCGATGGAGAGCGGGCCCAGCGCCATGAGCGCGCCGAGGACGAGGGCGAGGAAACCGGGGCTCCTTCGCGGGATGAGCGAGCTCGGCATCGTTGGCGGACGAGCTATGTAGGGCACACGCCGTCCCTCGGCCAGGGACGCTCGGCGGCCGCGGCGGACGAGGGCGCCGCCACGTGCGCCGGCGGCGCGGCGTCGCTCCGTCGAGCGCGCCGTGGCGCACGTCCGTCGCGCCGCGACCGGCCCTCTACCTGCGCAGCACGCGCCCCTGCCGCGTCTTGCTCGTCAGCGCGCCGTCCTGCGCCACCGCCTCGCCGGCGATCAGGACGGCTCGGATCCCCGACGGCGGCGCGTCCGCTCGCCGCGGCGTCGTGTTGTCCGCCACCGCGGCCGGATCGAAGACGACGAGATCCGCCCAGTGCCCGGGCGCGATGCGCCCCACGCCGCGGAGCCCGATCCGCTCGGCGGGCAGCGAGGTCATCCGGCGCACGGCCTCCTCGAGCCGGAACATGCCGAGGTCGCGGCTGTAGTGGCCGAGCACGCGCGGGAACGTGCCGAACGACGCCGGGTTGTGCCGGCCGCGCCGGGTGAGGATGGCGTCGGTCTCGAACGCGCAGAGCGGGTGCGAGAGCACGGTCCGGAGCGGCTCGTCCCGCGCACCCACGCCGGAGTACGTGTCCAGGAGGACGCGCGCCCGGCCGTCGCTCACGCGGGCGACGTGCACGTAGGCGTCGAACGCGCTCTTGCCGAGGCGCCCCGCGATCTCCTCGAAGTCGAGCCCCTCGAGCTCGGCGAGCTCGGGCGCCGCGCCCCAGAGCAGCCGGATGTCGGCGTA
Organism: Sorangium sp. So ce394; assembly: GCF_051474665.1. NCBI lineage: Bacteria > Pseudomonadati > Myxococcota > Polyangiales > Polyangiaceae > Sorangium > Sorangium sp. So ce394. The sequence goes on along the minus strand of NZ_CP150339.1, from coordinate 11,164,420 downwards.
CTCCAGCCCGAGGAGCAGCCGGAACATCGCGAACTCCCGCCGGAGTCTCCGGAGGACCGCCGGGTCGTTGATGCGGGCGCGAAAGCCGTCGAGCACCCACGCGGGGAAGAGGGCGTTCACCGTGGTGTTGCCGACCGTGTAGGGGAACGCGTCGAACGCGGCGTCGACCCCTCGGTCCACGGCCCGCTCGATCGCGCGGAGCACCCACGGCACCGTGGGCCACGTCCGACGGCCGATGAAGATCTGGTGCGAGAGCTGGATCTTCGCGCGGCCCTCCTCGGCCAGGCCGAGCAGCTCGCGGACGGAGCGGAGGTTGTGCGGCGGGCCGAGGAGCAGCGGCCTGTAGAACGGCGAGACCCACGTGTAGGCCCGGCCGTGGACCGTGAACACGCCGCCCTCGTCGGCCACGGTCCGGAGCAGGCCGAGGAGCTCGTCCCTGCGCGCGAAGACCCCCGGCGTGTAGGCCAGCCCGGCCGAGAGCCCGAACGCGCCCTCGCGGAGCGACGCGCGCGTGAGCGCGCAGAGCGCCGCCATCTGCTCCGCGCTCGGGCGAGCGGCGCTGTTGCCCATGACCGCCTGACGGAGCGTGCCGTGGCCGACGAGGAGCGCCGCATTGACGAGCAGCCCGCCGCCCTCGAGGGCGCTCAGGAGCTCGCCCATCGATCGCCACGGATAGGCGAGCGCTCCGTCCTTCAGGATCTCCGCGGAGCGCTCCACCAGCGGGATCGACGCGTCGGTGACCGGGGCAGGGGAGTGCCCGCAATTGCCCGCCACCACGGTCGTGATGCCCTGGGCGACCATCGGCGCGAGGACGCGCTCGTGGTCCGGCAGCGGGAGGAGCCAGTCGACGTGCGAGTGGACGTCGATGAAGCCGGGGGCGACGGCGAGCCCGCCGGCGTCGAGCGTGCGCCCTCCGCGGAGCGCGCCTGGCCCGGCGATCGCCGCCACCTTGCCGTTCTGGATCCCCAGGTCCGCCAGGTAGCGAGGCTGGCCGCTGCCGTCGAGGATCGTCCCCCGCGAAACGACGAGATCGAACTCCATCGGAAACCCCCTGTCGGTGAAGCGTCGCTCCGCCCGAACGAGCGCGCGTGCCCGGCGAGCGCCACGAGGCGCCCCATCGGCGCTGCCTGGCGCGCGCGCGGCGAGCGCGCTAGTCGGTCCTCGTGCGCACGCGGATCGAGCACCTCGTCGAGGGCGGCTGGTTCGCCCTCCTCGATCCGTGGCTCCCGCGCGCCGAGGCGGACGCGCTCTTCGAGGCGCTGCGGGCCGGCGTCGCGTGGCGGCAGGACAAGATCAAGCTCTTCGGCAGCGAGTTCCTCCAGCCGCGGCTGTCGGCGTGGTACGGCGACCCCGGCGCGATCTACACCTACTCGGGGCTGACGCTTTCGCCCGACCCGTGGTCGCCGCCGCTCGCCGAGCTCAAGGCGCGCGTGGAGTCGGCGTGCGCCGAGCTCCCCGTGGCCGAGCCGCCGCGCGCGTCGCGCGCGCCACGCCCAGCATTCAACAGCGTGCTCTTGAACTACTACCGCGGCGGCGACGACTCCATGGGCTTCCACGCCGACGCGGAGAAGGAGCTCGGGCAAAATCCGCTGATCGCCTCCGTGTCGCTCGGCGCGCCGCGCCGCTTCGTCATCAAGCCCGCCCGGAAATGGAAGGACGCTCCCGCGGTCGAGCTGGAGCTCGGCGGGGGGAGCCTCCTCGTGATGGGCGGGACCACCCAGCACCACCACCGCCACGGCGTGCCCAAGCAGCGCGGCGCGGGGCCGCGCATCAACCTGACCTTCCGGCGCATCCTCGGGCAGGGCCCGCGCGCCGGGGCGGGGGCGTAGCGCGGCAGCGCGCCGCCCTGGCGACGGCGCGCCGGGAGGCCGGGCGAGCCCCTCCCGCCGCGCGGTCAGGCGAGCTCGCCGCCGCCGAGGAGCAGCGCGGCGAGCTCCCCGGCCCGCTCCGGCGTCGCCGCGTCCTGGGCAGCGACCGTAATGGCGCGGATCTCCTCGGTTTTCCATCCGCCGTGGCCGCGCTCGCGCCCCGGGCTGGACGCGGGGATCCGGACGCGCAGGAGCTCGCCGGACGCCACGACGGCGAGCTCCACGCCCTCGCCGCCCGGCCCGCCGTCGTCGCGGGAGACGGGCACCACGACGGCGCCGCGCGCCTCGAGCGCCCGCGCGAGCCGGGCGCTCGGCGCTTCGGCCGGGCCGAGCGGTGTCGACCCGCCGAGCGGGGCGAGCGCCGTGGCGAGCTCGACGGACGCGACCGCCTCGGCCGCGCGCGTGCCGGCGCTGCGCACGGCGCGCTGCAGCCGCTCCGCGCGCTCGCCGTCGCGGTCGAGCGCGGCGCGGTCCGCCGGGTCGAGCCGCACCACGCAGCGGACCAGCGCGACCCCGCCGCTGCTCGGGACCTGCGCCGCCTCGAGCCGCGCGCGGCGGAGCATCGCCGCGCCGCGCGCGTCGCCCGAGGCCTCGAGCAGCGCCGCCGCCCCGCCGAGGACCGCGTCGGGGGGCGGCCGCTCCGTCGCGGCCGGGAGCGCGGCCTCCCGGTAGACGTGGTTCCAGCCGCGCCCGACGCCGGGCAGGCGCAGGAGCGGCGTCAGATCGGCGAGCTCCGTCTCCGGGGTGCGCACCGCGCTCGCGAACGCGTCCTTCGCCGCCGCGAGGCGGGCCGCGTCCGCCGTGAGCGCCGCGAACGCGGGCGCGTCGACGGCGAGCGAGAGGCGCAGCGCGCTCACCTCGCGCGAGCCGATCGTCCACCGCTGGGGCGGCCCGGCGAGCGCGAGCTCGGCGCCGGCGACGAGGGCCGACAGGCCGCGCTCGCCGCGCGCCTCGAGCAGCGCCACGGCCGCGGCCTTGAGCGCGGTCAGCGCCGGGATCACGCCCCGCCCATGCGCCCGCGCCGCGCCGTGCGCTGCTCCTCGAGCGCGGCGTCCGCCTCGATGGCGGCCTCGGCCTCGCGCTGCGCCTCGGCGTCGACCGGGTGGTGCCCCTCGCGGACGCGCACCGGCTGCACCTCGGTCGCGGCCGCCTCCGCCATGGCCGCCGCGGCGTGCCGCACGTCGTCGTAGGGCTTCGCGAGGTCGAAGATCACCTTGGTGTTGCCCTGGCTCAGGTTCGCCAGCGCCTCGAAGCGCCGGAGCTCCATCGCCCCGGGGGAGCGCGCGAGGATGCTCGCCGCCTCGGCGAAGTTCTTCGCGCTCTCCACGTCGGCCTCGCTCTTGATGATCACGTAGCGCCGATCGCGCTCGGCGATGGCCCCCTTCGCGAGCACCTCCTGCATCTGCGGCGGCAGCGCGATGTCCTGGAGGCCGATCATCTCCACGTGCAGCCCCCACGCCTCCGCGACCGCCTCGACCTGCGCGCGCACCTTGGCGGCGACCTCCTCGCGGTGGGCGAGCAGCTCGTCGAGCCGCGTCTCGCCCACCACGTCGCGCAGCACGACCTTGGCGCGGTCCTTCATCGCCGTCTCGTAGTTCTCGACGGCCAGCGTGGCCTTCTCCGGATCGACGACGCGGTAGTAGACGACCGCGTCGACCATCGTGGTCACGTTGTCGCGGGTGATCACCATCTGCCGGAGGAGATCGCGGTTCTTCATCCGCATGTCGATGCGCCGGAGCTCCTGGAGCCCCGGCAGGTACATCGTGACGCCCGGGGACACGCGGCCCGTCAGCTTGCCGAGCGTGAAGCGCAGCGCCGCCTCCCACTGGTTGATCTGCCGCAGCCCCGAGGCGAGGTAGGCGACCGTGAACGTCGCGAGCAGGGTGAGGATCAGGGTCATGGCCCGTCGACTCTAGCAGAGCGCTCCACGGTGGCGGCGCGCGCCGGGCGCGGACGTCCGCGGTCGCGCCGGCACGGCTTCGCCCTGGTGCCGGTGCGCGGGCGGTGTACCCTCGCTCCCGCGATGAGCACCGAGCCGAGCCAGGCGTTGCGCGACGGGCGCTACGTGGTCACGCGCGCCCTGGGCGAAGGGGCTCAGGGGCACACGCTCGAGGCGGTCGACAAGCGGCTCGGCAAGCTCGTCGCGATCAAGCGGTTCCAGATCCGCGGCGCCTCGAGCTGGAAGGGCGTGGAGCTCGCCGAGCGCGAGGCGCGCGTGCTCGCCTCGCTCTCGCACCCGAGCCTGCCCGCCTACCTCGATCATTTCGAGGAGGACGGAGCGCTCTTCCTCGTGATGGAGAAGATCGACGGCGAGAGCCTCGGCGCGATGCGCCGCCGCCGCGCGGTGCTCGGGCGGGACGAGATCGTCCGGTTCCTGCGCGACGCCTCGGGCATGCTCGACTACCTGCACGGCCGCGCGCCGCCGGTCATCCACCGCGACATCAAGCCCAACAACGTGATCCGCAGGCCTGACGGCTCCTTCGCGATCGTCGATTTCGGCGCGGTCCGCGATCGCCTGCGCCCCGAGGGCGGGAGCACCGTGGTCGGCACCTTCGGGTACATGGCGCCGGAGCAGTTCCAGGGCCGCGCGCTGCCCGCGTCGGACGTCTACGCGGTCGGCGCGACCGCGCTCTGCCTGCTCACCGGCGAGGAGCCGGAGAACCTGCCGCACCGGGGGCTCGCGATCGACGTGGCCGCGGCGCTCGGCGGCCGCGCGGATCCGGGCCTCGTGCGGGCCCTCTCCGCGATGCTGGAGCCCGATCCGGAGCGCCGCGCCGCGCGCATCGCGCCTCTGCTCGCGGCGCTCGACGCGGGCGGCGGCGCCTCGGAGCGGCCGCGCGCCGGGCGCCCCTCGGAGCGCGACGCGCGCACGGCGTACCGCGACGCGCGCAAGGCGGAGCGCGAGGCGCGGAAGGCCTACCGCGACGCGCGCAAGGCGGAGCGGCGCGCCCGCAAGGAGGACCGGCGCGCGCGCGAGCACGACGAGGCAGCGGCGCCGTGGCGCGGCCTCGACGGCCTGCCGCTCGCGGGCGCGCTGTTCGGCCTCACGGTCGCGCGCATCGCGGTCGGCCTCGCGCTCGGGGTGGTCGTGCCGACGGTGCTGACGCTGCTGTCGCTGGTGTTCGGCCGGGTGCTGCGCGAGCAGGCGGCGCCGAGCGTGCGCCGGGCCGGCCGCGTCGCCGAGCTCGCGCTGCGCCGCGCCACCCGCGCCGTCCGCGGGCGCCCCGCGCCGGACGGCGCCGCCCAGCGCGATCAGGGCGCGGCGGCGCGCGTGCGCGTCGAGGACCAGGAGGCCCCCGGGCGCTCGCGCATCCATGACGCCGACGCCGACGAGGCGCTGGACGAGGAGCTCGACGCGCCGGAGGCCGACGGGCGGACCCGGTCGGCCGCCGCGTCGAGGCCGTCGAGGACGGGCGGCGGTTGACGGCGGGTCGAGCGCGCTCCTGCGGGCGCGGGGGTCAGATGCGCCCGCGCGCGGCGTCGAGCTTCAGGCGGAAGACCTCGACGATCGCCTCGGCGAAGATCCGCCGGCTCATCTTCGAGTGGCCGGCGCGGCGGTCGACGAACACGATCGGCACCTCGACGACGCGGAGCCCTTTGCGGAGCGCCCGGTAGGTCGTCTCGATCTGGAAGGCGTAGCCGTTCGAGCGCACGCCGCCGAGATCGAGCGCGAGGAGCGCGCGCCGCGTGAACGCCTTGTAGCCGGTCGTCATGTCGCGGACGCCGACGCCCAGGATGGTGCGCGCGTAGAGCGAGCCGCCCTTCGAGAGCGCGTGCCGCCCGAGGCCCCAGCCCTCGACGCCGCCCCCCGGCATGTTGCGCGAGCCGAGGACCACGTCCGCGCCCCCGGCGATCGCGTCGAGGAAGGCGGGCAGGTGTCCCGGGTCGTGCGAGAGGTCCGCGTCCATCTCGAACGCGACGTCGTAGCCGCCGTCGAGCGCGCGCTGGAACCCCTCCAGGTAGGCCGTGCCGAGCCCGAGCTTGGCCGGTCGGTGGAGCACGCGGACGCGCCCGTCGCGCGCGGCGAGCGCATCGCCGAGGGCGCCCGTCCCGTCGGGCGACGCGTCGTCGACGACGAGCACGTGCGCGTCCGGGACCGTCGCGAGGACGGAGCTCACGAACTCGGCGAGGTTGTCTCGCTCGTTGTACGTCGGCGTGATGACGAGGATTCGGGGGGCCATCCTGGCTCGGCGCTGCGCGAGCGGGCGCTCGTGCGGCGAATCGTGCGGCGAATCGTGCGCGTCGTGCTGCGCGGGCGTCCGCCAGCGCTCAGGCCTCCGGTTCGTCGGCCGGCACCGGCACCGGCGCGATCGAGAGCACCGCCGGCGCGTAGACCGCGACCGCGATCGCCTCGTCGGGCGCGCGCGCCTGGCCGTCCGCGAGGCGGTGGAGGATGTACGGCCGCGTCAGCTGCTGATGCTTCGCGGGGAAACGCGTACCGAGCAGGTAGCCGTAGAGGCGCTTCAGATCGTCGAGGCCGCGCGGCGTCGTCGCGGCGAGGTGCATGCCGCCGTCGATGCGCATGACCGTCACGTCGCCCTCCCGCCTGGCCGCGCCTCGGATCGGGAGCACGGCCTCGTAGCCCCACCGCGCCGGCGGATCGTTCTCGGGATCGCCTCTCAGGCCGAACAGCGGGTCCTCGGCGATCGTGAGCTTCTGCCGCGCGGCCACCGCGGTCAGCCGCGCGAAGGCGGCGCGGAGCGCGGGGAGCGTGAGGGCGCGCTCGAGCGGCACGACGAGCGCCCGGGCCGTCTGTCGCCACGTCTCCTCGACGTCGTAGCCGCCCGTCGTCGCCGCGGCCGCCGCGGGAGCGCCGCGGCCTCGCGGGCGGCCGAGGTGCTTCGGGGGAGGTTCGTCCGACGCCATCCGGGTCGGTCGATCTACCAAACCGGCGGCGCGAGCGGAAGGTTTCGCCGGGCGCGCGCCCGGCGCCGTGCCGGTTGGCGGTTGCCGGAGACGTGCGCGCCAGTTACTTTCCTTGCCCGACAGGGCGTCCGCTCTGCATCGGGCCGACCGGCTGGAGCAGCCTCGGTCAACTCGTGGGGTCGCACCCTCCGCACAGGGGTGCGGCCCGGAACCTGAACAGCGCGGCACCGACGGAGACAAACATGGCGAGCCAGAACGTCCACACCCTCACCGACCAGAATTTCGAGGCCGAAGTCCTGAAATCCCCCGTCCCCGTTCTCGTGGATTTCACGGCCACCTGGTGCGGGCCCTGCAAGGCGCTCGCCCCGATCGTCGACAAGATCGCGGACGAGTTCCAGGGCAAGGTGAAGGTCGCCAAGCTCGACATCGACGGCGCTCCGGAGACCACCCGCAAGTACGGGGTGCGGAGCGTTCCGACGGTGATGGTGTTCCAGGGCGGCGAGAAGACGGGGCAGCAGGTCGGCCTCACGACCCGCGAGAAGCTCATCCAGCTCCTCGGCGTCTGAGCCGAGCGCTCCCCGCCTGGAGGCCTGCGCGACGAAGCCTCGCCAGCGCGCCGACCGAAGCGCCGACCGAAACACCCGCCCGCCCGAACGCCCGACCGAACGCCCGCCCGACCGAACGCCCGCCCGCACCTCCGACCGAACGCCTCGCCCGACCAGCCGGCCCCGGCGCGCACCTGCCGCTGCGCCGCGGCGAGAGGCCGCTTCATCGCCTGCGTCGCGCGCGCTGAGGCTTTGCTTGACCGTCGCGCGCGAGGTGACTACGTATCGCGCCGGCCACTTTCCCAGGAGTTCGTGATGGCGACGAAGATCGCAATTAACGGTTTTGGACGCATCGGACGCTGCATTGTCCGCGCGCTCTACGAGCGCGGCGTGAAGGATATCGAGCTGGTCGCCATCAACGACCTGACGGATCCGAAGACCCTCGCCCACCTCTTCCAGTACGACTCGATCCACCGCGAGTTCAAGGCGGCGAAGGTCGGCGCCGGCGACAAGTACATCAGCATCGGCGACCAGAAGATCGAGGTCCTCGCGCTGAAGGACCCGGCCGAGCTGCCGTGGAAGAGCCTCGGCGTGGACATCGTGCTCGAGTGCACGGGCCTCTTCACGGACAAGGCGAAGGCCGCCGGCCACATCAACGCGGGCGCCAAGCGCGTGATCATCAGCGCGCCGGCCAAGGGCCACGACCTCACGGTCGTCATGGGCGTGAACGACGAGCTCTACGACGCGCAGAAGCACACGGTCATCTCGTGCGGCTCCTGCACGACGAACTGCCTCGCCCCCATCGCCAAGGTGATGCTCGACAACTTCGGCATCGTCCGCGGCCTGATGACGACGGTGCACTCGTACACGAACGACCAGCACCTGCTCGACATCCCGCACCGGAAGGGCGACCTGCGCCGCGCGCGCGCCGCCGCGGTCAACATGATCCCCTCGAGCACCGGCGCCGCGAAGGCGCTCTCCGAGGTCATCCCGGCGCTCAAGGGCAAGTTCGACGGGCTCGCGATCCGCGTCCCCACGGTCGACGTCTCGCTCGTGGACCTCACCCTCGAGACCGAGAAGCCGATCACGAAGGACAGCATCCACGCCGCGATGAAGCAGGCCGCGGAGCAGGGTCCGATGAAGGACGTCCTCAACTACACCGACCGGGAGCTCGTCTCGGGCGACTTCATCGGCTCGCCGGCGTCCAGCACGTTCGACGCCACCATGACGTCGGTCCTCGGCGACCGGTTCGCGAAGATCTTCTCGTGGTACGACAACGAGTGGGGCTTCTCGAACCGCATGATCGACCTCGCGCAGCTCGTGGCGAAGAAGGGCGTGTAGCGCCGTGAAGCTCACCGGAATCCGCTCTGTCGAGGACCTCGCCGCGGCCGGCGACGCCGGCGGCCTCAGCGGCAAGCGCGTCTTCATCCGCGTCGACTTCAACGTCCCGCTCGACAAGAAGACGGGCAAGATCACGGACGACTCGCGCATCCGCGAGGCGATCCCGACGATCAAGCTCGTCATGGAGGCGGGCGCGAAGGTGATCCTCGCGTCGCACCTCGGCCGCCCGAAGCCGGGCAAGACCGAGGGGCTCTCCCTGGAGCCGTGCGGTGGGCGGCTCAGTGAGCTCACCGGCTACGAGGTCCATCTGCCCGACGACTGCGTCGGCGACTCGCCCAAGAAGGTCATCTACGACCTGCGCGCGGGCCAGATCTGTCTCCTGGAGAACCTCCGCTTCCACGAGGAGGAGGAGAAGGACGACGACGGCTTCGCGCGCCAGCTCGCCGAGCTCTGTGACGTCTACGTCGACGACGCCTTCGGCGCCGTGCACCGCGCCCACGCGTCGGTGCACGCGCTGCCGCGCCTCGTGCGCGAGCGCGCCGCCGGCCTGCTCCTCCTGAAGGAGCTCAAGGCGCTCACCCGGCTCACCGATCGCCCGGAGAAGCCGTACGTCGCCGTCCTCGGCGGCGCCAAGGTCTCTGACAAGATCGACGTCGTCGAGGCGCTCCTCAACGTGGTCGACACCCTGTGCATCGGCGGCGCGATGGCGAACACCTTCCTCGCCGCGCAGGGCAAGAACGTGCAGAAGAGCCGGATCGAGGAGGACAAGCTCCCGCTCGCGCGCACGATCATGAGCAAGGCGCGCGATCGGGGCATCCAGCTCCTGCTCCCCGTCGACGCCGTGGTCGCCTCGGGCATCGACGCGACGCAGGGCGAGGCCGCGTCGGTCGACGCGATCCCCGAGGGCACGATGGCGCTCGACATCGGCCCGCGCTCTGTCGATCTGTTCGGCAAGGCGATCGAGAAGGCGAAGACGGTGTTCTGGAACGGCCCGATGGGCCTCTTCGAGACGCCCGCCTTCTCCAGGGGCACGTTCGACGTCGCGCGCATCATGAGCGGCGCGTCCGGCTTCACGGTGGTCGGCGGCGGCGACAGCGCGGCGGCGGTCAAGCAGGCCGGCGAGCAGATCGCCAAGGGCTTCGATCACATCTCGACCGGCGGCGGCGCTTCGCTCGAGCTCATCGAGGGCAAGCGGCTGCCGGGCGTCGAGGCGCTCCGGTCGGTCGAGGTGAGCGAGTGAAGCCCGTGAACGACGGGGGCGCGCCCGAAGCCACGGGCGCCGCCCCGCGGGCGGGCTCGCGTCGTCCGCTCATCGCCGGCAACTGGAAGATGAACGCCGGTGGGCAGGACGCCTGCCCGCTGGCGGCGGCCGTCGCCAAGGCGACCCGCGAGCTCACCCGGGCCGAGGTGGTGGTCGCGCCGCCGTTCACCGCGATCGCCGCCGTGGCGCACGAGCTCGCGGAGGCGAAGAGCGAGGTCGGCATCGCCGCGCAGAACATGAGCGCCGAGGTCTCCGGGGCGTTCACCGGCGAGATCTCCTCGGGCATGCTCAAGGACGCGGGCGCGACCTGGGTCATCCTCGGCCACAGCGAGCGGCGGCAGCTGTTCGCGGAGACCGACGAGGCGGTGGCCCGGAAGGTCGCCTCGGCGATCGCGGCCGAGCTGCGCCCCATCGTCTGCGTCGGCGAGACGCTCGAGCAGCGCGAGGCGGGCGACACGCTCGCCGTGGTCGAGCGCCAGGTCCGCGCCTTCCTCGACGAGCTCGCCAAGCAGCCCGGCTTCGGCGTCATCGCCTACGAGCCGGTCTGGGCGATCGGGACGGGCAAGGTCGCGCGCGCCGAGGACGCCCAGGAGGTGCACGCGTTCATCCGCGGCCTGCTCGCGAAGGCCTCGGAGGACCTCGCCGGCGTCACGCGCATCCTCTACGGCGGCAGCGTGAAGGCCGACAACGCCGAGGGGCTGCTCGCCCAGGACGACATCGACGGCGCCCTGGTCGGCGGGGCCTCGCTCGACGCCGCCGGCTTCGCCAAGATCGTCGACGCCGCGCACCGACTGGCGGAGCGCGCCGAACAGGGGTAGATCGGCGGGCCGCCCCCGCCTCGCGGCGGGGGCGCCGGGCCTGCCCTCTCGGCTACCTCGCACCCCTCTCGCACCCCTCTCGCACGTTTGCCCCTGGGCCCGTCGCGCAGGCCAGAACGACCCAGCAGAAAGACGCCGATGCTTCACACGTTCCTCAACATCGTGCACGTGTTCGTCTGTCTGTTCCTGATCCTCGTCGTGCTCCTCCAGCAGGGCCGCGGGGGCGGGATGGGCTCGGCCATGGGCGGCGCGACGGCCCAGGTGTTCGGCGGCCGCGGCGCGGGCAACTTCATGACCCGCCTCACGGCCATCTGCGCCGCCGTCTTCATGACGACGAGCGTGGCGCTCGCCTACCTCTCGTCGGCGGGCGACCGCGAGCTGCGCGAGTTCGAGCGATCCCAGGAGAAGTAGGCTCGCGTGCTGCGGCCCGCTCCCGCGCCGGGGAGGGAGGCGGGCAGCGCGCTCGACGCGGGGTCGTTCGCGGCTGGGGCCGTGACCTCCGCCGTCCCTCTCGCGCGCGACCTTGCCCTCGTCGCCCTCGCCAAGGCTGCTGTCTCCGCGCTGGTCCTCGCGCTCGGCTTCCGCGCGGTCAGCGACGACGACTTCGCGCGCGTGGTCCTCGCGCAGGCGTGGGCCCACGCGCCCCGGCTCGACCCGACCGGGACCAGCTGGCTCCCCGTCCCCTTCTGGCTCAACGGCGCGCTCTTCCGCGTCTTCGCGCCGACCCTCGAGGTCGCCCGCGCCATCGCCTTCGCGCTCGGCGTCGCGTCGTCCGCGCTCATCTACATCTCCGCCCGCTGGATCACGGGCGACCGCCGCGCCGCGCTCGCCGGCACGCTGGTCGCCGGCGCCTTTCCGTGGAGCGCCTGCCTCGGCGTGGCGACGGTCCCCGAGCTGCCGACCGCGGCGCTCACGCTGTTCGCGGTGGCGTCGCTCGTCACGCCGCCGGCCGGGCCTGCGCCCCCGGCCGGCCGCGCCCTCCTCGGCGCGCTCGCGCTCGCGCTGGCGACGCTCTCCCGGTACGAACCCTGGCCCGTCGCCGCCGTCTTCGCGGCGATGGCGCTGCTCTCGGCCGCCCGCCTCGGCCAGGGCCGCGCCGCGCAGGCGACGCTCGCGCTCGCGGCGCTCGCGGCGCTCGCCGGGCCCGCCGCGTGGATCGCCTGGAACCGCGTCGCCCACGGGGAGGCGCTGCACTTCCTCGCCCGCGTCGCCTCGTACCGCAGCGCGCTCGGCCCGGGCAGCGACGGCTCCCTGCTGCGGCTCTTCGCGTATCCCGCCGCGATGGTCCGCGAGGAGCCCGAGCTCTTCCTGAGCCCCATCGCCCTCGCCCTCGTCGCCTGGCGCGCCCGCCGCGGCGCCGCGCCGGGGGCGGCCCGCCCGTTCCCGCCGCTCCTCCGCGCCGCCCGGCCGTACGCGCTCCCCGGCGCGGTCGCCGCCCTCCAGATCGCCGCGCTCTCGCTCGCGCTCGTGCGCGACGGCGCGCCCACGCATCACCCCGAGCGCGCCACCCTCCTCGCCTTGCTCCTGCTCGCGCTCGCCGTCGGCGATCTCCTGGCGCGCGCCTTCCGCGGCGCCTCGTCCGGGGCGCGGCGGGCGCTCGGCGGCGCGCTCCTCGCCGTGCTCTGCGTCGGCCTCTTCTTCCGCCCGCACCTCCGCCGCGAGCACTTCAACCCGCGGACCGACGAGGTCGCCATCGGCCGCGCCGCCGCGGAGCTCACGCCTCCCTCGGCGCCCCTCCTGATCGAGGTCGTCGACTATGGCCACCTCGCGACGCTCGCCGCCCTGGGCCGTCCCTGGGGCGCGCACCCGGATCGCTCGATCGACCCGCGCGATCCTCCGGTCCGCTCGAGCTTCGACGACCCCGCGTCGCTCGCGCGCCGCGCCGCCGGGCTGGGCGCCGACTACCTCATCGGGCGCGTCCGCCCGCCGGTGCTCGACCTCGCCGGCCCGCCGCTCGCGACGCGCGGCGCCTTCGGGCTCTGGGCCGCGCCCTCGGCGGCCGGCGCGCCGGAGAACCGCGCCGCGCCGGAGGACCGCGCCCGGCGCCCCGCGCCTCCCGCCGACCCGGCGCCGGAGGCCGCGCCGTGAGCCAGCCCGCGAGGCCGTTCTTCGCGCACGCGTCGGCGTGCATCGACCAGCCGTGCGACATCGGCGAGGGCACGAGGATATGGCACTTCTGCCACGTCTCCGCGGGCGCGCGCATCGGTCGCGACTGCGTCCTCGGGCAGAACGTCTTCGTCGCGGGCACCGCCGTCATCGGCGATGGCGTTCGGATCCAGAACAACGTGTCTGTCTATGACGGCGCCCTGGTCGAAGACGACGTGTTCCTCGGCCCCTCCGCCGTCCTCACCAACGTCGTCAACCCGCGCGCGCAGATCGACCGCCGCGCCTTCCTCGACAGGACGCGCCTTCGCCGCGGCGCCACCGTGGGCGCCAACGCCACCATCGTCTGCGGCGTCACGATCGGGCGCCACTCGTTCATCGGCGCCGGCGCCGTGGTCACCCGCGACGTCCCCGACTACGCGCTCGTCACCGGCGTGCCGGCCCGGCGCACCGGCTGGATGAGCCGCCACGGTCACAAGCTCGTCGCCTCGGGCGACGGCCTGATGCGCTGCCCCGAGAGCGGCTATCGTTACGAGCGCCGCGGCGAGCTCGTCCGTTGCCTCGACCTCGACGAGGACGCGCCGCTGCCGGCGCCCCGCGCCGCGGCCGCGCGCCATTACCGCGATCTCCCCCCGGCGGAGGGCGACGAGGGATGACGCCGCCCGTCCCCTTCTTCGATCGCGCCCGCGGCGATCTCGCCATGCAGGACGAGCTCACCGCCGTGTTCCAGTCGGTGGTCCAGAGCGGCCGCTACATCCTCGGTCCGGAGGTCGAGGCCTTCGAGTCGGAGTGCGCCGCGTACCTCGGCGTCCGGCACGCGATCGGCGTCTCGTCCGGCACCGACGCGCTGCTCGCCGCGCTGATGGCGCTCGGCGTCGGCGCGGGCGACGAGGTGGTGTGCCCCGCGTACACCTTCTTCGCGACCGCGGGGGCCGTCCATCGCACCGGCGCGCGGCCGGTCTTCGCGGACGTGCTCCCCGGCTCCTTCAACCTGGATCCCGCCTCCCTGGCGCGCGCGCTGACCGCGCGCACCCGGGCGGTCGTCGCCGTCCACCTCTTCGGCGCCTGCGCGCCCATGGACGAGCTCCTCGCCGTCGCGCGGGGCGTGCCGGTCCTCGAGGACGCGGCCCAGGCGTTCGGCGCCGAGCACGCGGGCCGCCGCGCGGGCGCGCTCGGGCTCCTCGGGTGCTTCTCGTTCTTCCCGACCAAGAACCTCGGCGGCTTCGGCGATGGCGGGCTCGTGACCACGGACGACGGCGACCTCGCCGATCGCGTCCGCGCGCTGCGGGCGCAGGGCGCTCGCGAGAAGCATCGCCACACGCTGGTCGGCGGCAACTTCCGGCTCGACGCGCTCCAGGCGGCGCTCCTCCGGCGCAAGCTGCCGCGGCTCGGCGCGCTCCTCGAGCGGCGGCGCGATCACGCCGCGCAGTACGCGTCGCTCCTCGGCGGCGCGGGCCTGCCGATCTCGCTGCCGGACGCCCGCGACGCCGGGCACACGTTCAACCAGTACGTGATTCGCCTGCACGACGCGTCGCTGCGCGACCGCTTGCGGAGCTTCCTCGCCGCGCGGGGCGTCGGCACCGAGATCTACTATCCGGCGCCGCTCCACCTTCAGCCCTGCTTCGCGCCGCTCGGCCCGCCCGCCGGCGCCCTCCCGGTCGCCGAGTCCGCCGCGCGCGAGACGCTCGCGCTCCCCATCTTTCCGGAGCTCACCGGGGACGAGGTCGCCCGCGTGGCGGCCGCGATCCGCGCGTTCTTCGGCTGACGGTCGGCCCTCCCGCGCGCGGGCAGGAGGAGCGCGCGAGGCACCTCGAGCGAGCGCCGGGCGGCGGCCTTCGGCGGATGCGGCGTACAATCGGCGCGTGGAGGCCAAGATTCGTGAGCTCGGTTCATCGATCGACCCGAGCGAGGCCGCGCACGCGCTGAGGCTCCTGGTCGCGATCGCGGATCTGCGCTCGTTCTCCGCGGCGGCGGAGCGGCTGGGGCTCACCCCGTCGGCCGTGAGCAAGGCCGTCTCCCGCGCCGAGGCGCGGCTCGGCGTGCGGCTCGTGCAGCGCACGACGCGCCGGGTCTCGCTCACCGATCTCGGCGAGGCGTACGTCGCGCGTGGCCGGCAGCTCCTCGCGGACGTCGAGTCGCTCGAGCGCGACATCGCCGCGCGCGACCAGGCGGTGCGCGGTCCGCTGCGCGTCGCGGCGCCGGCGGTCTACGGCGCGTGCCGCGTCGCCCCGATCTGCGCGCGCTTCCAGGCCGAGCACCCGGGCGTGACCGTGGATCTCCGCTGCGGCGACCGGCTCGCCGACCTTGTCGAGGAGCGGATCGACGTCGCGGTCCGCATGGTCACCGCCCCGCCCGCCGAGCTCGTCGCGCGCCCGCTCGAGGACGACCGGCGCGGCCTCTACGCGAGCCCGGGCTACCTCCGCCGGCGCCGCGCCCCGCGCGACGCGGCCGAGCTCGGCGCGCACGCCGGGCTCCGCTATGGACCGGGCGGCGCGTCGCACGTCGTCTTTCGCCTCGTCGAGCCCGGCGGCGCCGAGGCGCCGGTGCGGGTGCCCGCGGTCTTCTCGAGCGACAGCGTCCTCGCGGTGCTCGAGGCCACGCGCGCCGGCCTGGGCCTGGCCGAGCTCCCCGCGTACCTCGTCGCGGACGACGTCGCCGCCGGCCGCCTGCGCGAGGTGCTCGCCGGGTGGCTGCCGGTGCGCCGCCGGGTCGTCGCGGTGTACCTCCCGTCGCGGTTTCTGCCCGCGCGGGTGCGCGCGTTCGTCGACCACCTCGCCGGCGCCCTACGCGCGCCGGCTCGCGCGCGGCGCTGACGGACGACCGCGAAACAATCTCGGGTCCGGAAGCCCCTTAGGGCGGATCTGCCGCGGCGCCGGGCCGCGCGACCCTCCCTGTGCTAGACGTGCGCGCCATGAGCGTCGAGGTCGGCATCGTCGGACTGCCCAACGTGGGCAAGAGCACCCTGTTCAACGCCCTGACGGCCGCGAAGGCCGAGGCGCAGAACTACCCGTTCTGCACGATCGAGCCCAACGTCGGCGCCGTCCCTGTCCCTGACGATCGGCTCGCGACGCTCGCGAAGTACATCAAGACCGAGAAGATCGTCCCCGCCATGGTGCGGGTGGTCGACATCGCCGGGCTCGTGCGCGGCGCGAGCACGGGCGAGGGGCTCGGGAACAAATTCCTGAGCCATATCCGAGAGGTAGACGCGATCCTCCACGTCGTCCGCTGCTTCACGGTCGCCGACGTCGTGCACGTCGACGGCGGCGTCGATCCGCTCCGCGACATCGACACGATCGAGACGGAGCTCATGCTGGCCGACCTCGGCTCGCTCGAGGGGATGCTGGAGCGCACGAAGAAGCAGGCGAAGGGCGACAAGGAGCTCTTGCCGAAGATCGCCCTCATGGAGCGGTGTCTCGAGGCGCTCCAGGCGGGCAAGCCGGTCCGCGGGCTCTCCTTCGACGACGAGCAGCGGAAGGTCGTGAAGACGTTCGGGCTGATCACCGCGAAGAAGGTCCTTTACGTGGCGAACGTCGACGAGTCCGACGTCTCCGGCACGGGCCCGCTCGCGGCGAAGGTGCGCGAGCGCGCCGCCTCCGAGGGCAGCGGCGTCGTGCCGGTGTGCAGCAAGCTCGAGGCCGAGCTGAACGAGCTCGCGCCCGAGGAGCGCGCGGAGATGCTCGAGAGCCTGGGCATGAAGGAGCCGGCGCTCGCGACGCTCGCGCGCGAGGCCTACCGGCTCCTCGGCCTCCAGAGCTACTACACGGCCGGTCCCAAGGAGATCCGCGCCTGGACGATCCCGGTCGGGTGCACGGCGCCGCAGGCCGCGGGGGTCATCCACAGCGATTTCGAGAAGGGCTTCATCCGGGCGGAGGTCTACAGCGTGGACGACCTCGTCGAGCACCGGACCGAGGCCGCCATCCGCAGCGCCGGCAAGCTGCGTGTGGAGGGCAAGACGTACGTCTTCCAGGACGGCGACGTCACGCACTTCCTCTTCAACGTCTGATCTCTCCGTTCCTCGAGCGCGCCCGCTCGCCGCGGGTCCTCTCGAGCGCGCGCGCAGCGCCCCTGCGCTGCGCACGCTCCTGCTGGGCGCGTGCCCCTGCTTCGCGGGCGGCGCGGCATCGCCGTTGCTCCTCGGCCGTGTGCGCAGGCGCGGTGTACCGGCCGCGACCGCCGGCGTTCCGGCCGGCCTTGCGCCTCGTGAACGGAGGCGGCGGTGCCCAGGGCGAGCGGCGGCGCGTTGTGTGTGCTGGTTCTCCTCATCTGGCCGGCGGGCGCCGCGGCGGCCTGCGTCGCTGCCGCGACCGACGTCCCCCCCGAGGAGGCGGCCGCTCCGGACCCGGGCGGCGACGCGTCGCCGGCGCCTCCTCCGCCCGCGCCGTGCGCGCTGCCGCACGGGTTCCTCGCGGGCGAGCCGCCCCGCTTCCCCGCGACGCCCGCGCCGGCCCTCGGCCACAGGCCCGCGGCGGCTCCCGGCGACGACGCCTTCGGGCGCTTCGTGCGGTCCACCGTCGCGTTCTGCGGTCCCGACGACCGGCCCTACTTCCTTCGCTACCGCTTCTACCTCACCGGCCCGTTCGCGGGCCGCTGGCGGCGCCCGCCTCTCGCCCAGCCGCTCTGACCCGACCGCGCCGCGCTGCCCCCCCCGGCGGCAGGCGCCCTCGCCGCGCGTCGCCTCCACGGCGGCGCCGCGTCGTCCGGTTTTTTGACCCCCCAGATCCGCTCGGCTACCTCCGTCGCCTTCACGGGACGAAAGGACGATCATTTGGGCGCACTCAAAGGATCCATCTCATTCTCGAAGTTCTATGTCCGCGGCGACCTCCCCGAGGGGTTCCGCGACAAGTTCGTCGAGCGAATCCGGCTCCGCGCGTTCCGGCCGCTGACGGTCGACGAGGACGCGGAGCAGCGCGCCGGGTGGTGCTCCATCGAGAACCCGCTCGATTGCGAGCTCGATCACGGCAAGATCTTCTTCAACTCGTACCTCAACCTCGGCCTCAGGACCGATCGCTGGCAGGTGCCCGCGGCGCTCTTCAAGGCGCATTTCGCCGAGGCGGAGCGGGAGCACCTCGCCAAGCGCGGCCGCGAGAAGCTCGGGCGGCGCGAGAAGGAGGAGCTCCGCGCGGTCGTGTCGAGGAAGCTCCGCGCGCAGCTCATGCCGGTGATGAAGGTCGTCGACCTCTCCTGGAACCTGGAGGCCGGCGTCGTGCGGTTCTGGAACCAGTCGCCGCGCGCGCACGAGGGGCTCGCGGAGCTCTTCGAGGACACCTTCGAGCTCGATCTCGTGCCCGAGAGCCCCTACACGGCCGCCCGCGAGCTCGGCCTGACGAGCGAGCAGCTGGCCGCGTTCGAGGTGCTCAAGCCCACCGTCTTCCACGCCGAATCGACCCTTGGAGGTGCCCTGTGAGCCTCGCCGAGCTGATCGAGCAGCGCCGGTTCGTCGGCCGAGAATTCCTTGTCTGGCTCTGGTTCGAGAGCGAGCTCTTCGAGGGCCGCTTCTCCCTCGACGCCCTCGGCGTCTGCGAGCTCTGGCTCGAGGGGCAGATCACGCTGGTCCAGGAGAAGGAGCAGAGCCGGCTCAAGGGCGCGGCGCCGAGCAGCGCCCCCGAGGCCCACGAGGCGCTGCGCCAGGGCAAGCTCCCGTCGCAGGCGCGCGTCCGCGTCACCCGCGGAGAGCTCGAGTACGCGTTCCTCTTCAACGCCGACGCGTTCGCGCTCGCGGGCGTCAAGATCCCGAGCGTCGTCAAGGACGCCGTGGACGAGCAGTTCTACGAGCGCATGTACCTCATCGAGGAGCTCGAGACGCTCTTCACGGCGCTCTACGGCGAGTTCCTCGCGCTGCGCCTCAGCGCCGCGTGGGACACGGGCGTCTTGCCGTTCCTCCGCGCCTGGGTGCGGGGCGAGCCGATCGACGCGGCCGCGTACCAGAAGCTCCGGGGCAAGCTCGCGCCGGTCCGCGGCGCGGCGAGGTCGAGGACGACCCCGCCGCCCGCGGCGGCGCCCGAGCGCGCGGCGCGCGTCGTCGCCTGAGCCGGCCCTCGGCCGAGCATTGTCCGCGCCGCGCCGCACCGCGCGCGGCCGGCGCGCCCGCGCCGCTACTTCCCCTTCACCTTGCCGTGGATCTGCTTCGCCATCGCGAGGTGCTCGCGGAGCTGCGGGAGCGTCGCCGTGGCGAAGCCCTTCACATCGGCGTCCTTCGCCTCCTTCGAGGCCTTCTCGAACTTCGCGACGTCGTGCTCGTGGTCGTCGACCATCTCGCTCATGTAGGCCTGGTCGAACTCGGTCCCTGTCTTCTGCGACAGCTTGTCGACCTTCTCGCGGTGATCCTTGTCGAGCTCCTGCGGCACGAGCATGCCCTTCTGCTGCGCGACCTGGGCGAGCCGCTTGTTCGCCGCGGAGTGGTCGTCGATCATCCGCTGCGCGAAGCGCTTCACCTCCGGGCTCGCGGCGCGCTGCTGCGCGACCTGCCCGAGCCGCACCTCGAGGAGCCCTCCCTGGCCAGCCTTCTCGACGAACTCCCGGTCAGCCTTGCTGAGCTTGACCTCGCCAGCCTGGCCTTGATGCCCTGGCGAGCCCTGCCCCTGCGCAGCCACCGAGGCCGGCAGGCTCGCTGTCCCGATCAAGATGGTGAATAAAACAGGCCTGAGCATTTTCGTCCCCTCCTTGTTCCGGCTCTCGCCGGGGGGACGCGCCGAGCGCTGCATGGAACCGGCGCGGCCGGACTCCACGGCTCGGTCCCCCGGTCGAGCCACCCGTGATCTGTCGTGAGACCCCGGCGCTCTGGCAAGGGGCAGCGGCCACGGGGCGGCCCGCCGCGGCCGTGCAACGGCCCGCGCGCTCGGCGTCGGCGCGCGGCCCTCGGCGCCTCATCGAAGGGCAAACGACCCCCAAGAACTGGGCCCAGGCTGCTCGCTCATCTACCCTCGGCGCCTGTGGTCGGCGATTTCTTCAAGCGCCTCACGAACGGCATCGTCTTCCTGCTCGCCGCCCTGACCTTCTTCCTCGTCCCCATCGGCAGGAAGACGGCCGCGCAGCACCTCGTCGCCATCGTCTCGACGCCGCCCGCCAGGGAGGCCGCCTCGGCCTTCGCCCACATCGCTCGCCGCATCACCGCGGAGGCGCGCACCGAGCTGGACAAGCTCCGCAACCCGCCGCCCGCGCCGCGCGAGCCGAAGCCGCCGGCGAAGGCGAGACCGCCGTCGTGACCCCGGCCCCGGCCGGCCCGCGCTCGGCGGGCGCGCGGAGGGCTCAGCCCTTGCGCGGATCCTTCACGTTCGGGTGCTCGTTGTAGAAGGCGTCGAGGCTCTCCCGGGAGATCTCCGCCTCGATCTCGCCGTCCCTCAGGATCTTCGCCTGACAGCCGAGGCGGCTGCTCGACCGCACGTCGAACGCCTTGTCGAGGATGTCCTCCTCGTCCTCCTCGGCCTCGCTGAGGAGCTCGCGCCCCTTCGTGACGTACACGTGGCAGGTGGAGCACGCGCAGACGCCGCCGCACGCGTCACCCTCGGGGGCGCCGACGGACTTCGATGCCTGGAGGACGGTCGACCCCACCGGGACCTCGACCTCCCACGCGCGACCGTGCGCCAGAAAGCGGACCTTGGCCATCAGCTCCTCCTCGCTTCGACGGCGGCCTGCGCCGCGCTGGCGCCGCCCGCCTCGGCCGCCGCGCGGCCCGCCTCGTCCCCGCGGTGCTCGGCCAGGTGCGCGTCCACGCCCTTCGCCGCGGCGACGTTCGCCTCGACGTCCTCGACCTGCTTGCCCGCGATCGCCTTGGCCACGGCGCGGTCCATCCGCCGCCCCGCCCACGCGCGCGTCGCGTCGTCGAGCGCGTCGGTGCGCGCCTGGATCAGCCCCGGCTTGTCGCCGCGGATCGCCGCGTCGAGGGCGCTCAGCGCCGCCTCGATCGCCTCGCGCTCGCCTGGCCCGAGCAGGTCGGCGTCCGCGGAGAGCGCCTTGCGCGTCGCCATCGCCACGCGCTCGCCCTCGACCCGCGCCTCGACGAGCCGCCGCTTGAGCAGGTCCTCCTCGCCGTGGTCGAGCGCCGCGAGGAGCATGTTCTCCACCTCCTCGTCGGTCAGCCCATAGCTCGGCTTCACCTCGACCTTCTGCTCGACCCCGGTCGTCAGCTCGCGCGCGGTCACGCCGAGCAGACCGTCGGCGTCCACGCGGAACGTCACCTCGAGCCGCGCCATGCCCGCGGGCATCGGCGGGATCCCCTTCAGCACGAAGCGCGCGAGCGACCGGCAGTCGGCGGCGAGCTCCCGCTCGCCCTGAACGATGTGCAGGTCGAACCCGGTCTGGTTGTCCGCGTAGGTCGTGAAGACCTGCCGCGCCCCGGCCGGGATCGTCGTGTTCCTCGGCAGGATCTTCTCGGCGACGCCGCCCATCGTCTCGATGCCGAGCGACAGCGGCAGCACGTCGAGCAGGAGCACCTCGTCCGCGCGCTCCATCGAGCCGGCCAGGATGTCGGCCTGGATCGCCGCGCCGAGCGCGACGACCTCCTCCGGATCGATGTCCTTGAGCGGCTCCTTGCCGAAGAGCTTCGCCACGTAGTCGCGCACGTACGGCACGCGCGTCGCGCCGCCCACGAGGATCACGCCGTCGACGTCCGAGGCCTGGACGCCCGCGTCGCGGAGCGCGCGGCGGCAGGCCGCGCCCGTGCGCTCCACGATCGGCGCGATGAGCGCGTTCAGCTCGTCGCGGGTCACGGTCACGACCTTCGACGCCGGCTGGCCGGCGCCCGCCTGCACGGGCAGCTCGACCTCGACCCGCTCCGCGTCGGTGAGCGCGTGCTTGATGCTGCGGGCGGTGTCGAGCGCGAGCCGCACCACCTCGGGCGTGCGCCGCGCCGCGCCCATCTCCTGGAGCAGCCGCTCGGCGAGCGCCCGGTCCATGTCGTCGCCGCCGAGCGCGCTGTCGCCGCCGGTCGACTTCACCTGGAAGACCCCGTCGTCGAGCAGCAGGACGGTGACGTCGAACGTCCCGCCGCCGAGGTCGTAGACGGCGAACAGGCCGTTTTGCTGCTTGTCGAGCCCGTACGCGAGCGCCGCGGCCGTCGGCTCGTTGAGCAGGCGCAGCACCTCCAGCCCGGCCAGCCGGCCGGCGTCCTTGGTCGCCTGCCGCTGGGCGTCGTCGAAGTAGGCCGGCACCGTGATCACCGCGCCGCCCACGGACCGCAGCTCGCGCTCGGCCGAGGTGCGGAGCTCCCTCAGGATCTCCGCCGACACCTCGACGGGCGTCACGACCTGGTCGCGCACCTTGAAGCGCACGCTCTTCGCGTCGTCGGGGCCCTTCGGCTCCACGAACTCGTACGGCCCGAGCCGCCGCGTCTCCGGGTCGTTCGCGCCGCGGCCCATGAAGCGCTTCACGCTGACGATCGTCTCGCGCGGGTGGCTCTGCGCCATCCGCCGCGCGCTGTCGCCCACGATCGCGTGGCCGCGCTCGTCGTAGTGCACCACCGACGGCACGAGCCGCTCGCCGTTGCAGTCGTCGATGACCACGGGCCGGCCGTCGCGCACGCGGGCGACGAGCGAGTTCGTCGTCCCGAGATCGATGCCGATCGGGCTGGGCCTTGCCTTGGGGTCGAAAATTTCGAGGAGGGTCATGTCTGATCCGCGAGTTCTTCTTCGATTGCGCTCACTTCGTCGAGGAAGCGCCGGATGTAGCGGAGCTCGCTCAGCATGGCGAGCACGCCCTTCATCCGTTCCGGGTCGCCCCCCGCGGCGGCGAAGGCCGCCTGGATGGCGGCGAGGGTCGCCTGCTCGCGCGCCCGCATCCCGTCGCCGAGGCGCGCGATCCGCGCGCGATCGCGCCGCTTCGACGCCTCGGAGAGCTCCTCGCGCGACTCCATCATCTCCATCAGCAGGGCGGGGGAGGCCTTCTGCTCGCCCTCCTCGCCCCGCGCGATCCCGGCGCGCTGGAGCAGCGCCTCGGCCCGGCGGATCGGATCCCTGAGGACGCGCAGGGCGTCGTTCGCCTCGATCGCGCGCCCCAGCGCGAGCCTCCGCTCGGCCGCGGGGGCGCCCGCGTAGCGATCGGGGTGGAGCGCGCGCGAGAGATCGCGGTGGCGCTGCTCGAGCGCGCGCAGGTCGAGGTCGAACCGAGGCTCGACGCCCAGGATATCGAAGGGATCGGTCATCACGTGCTCTGGGGAGGAGCGCCTCGGCGGCGAGGGCGGGCGCTCCCTGCGGCGGCTCAGGCCACCGTGAACGAGTGCCCGCAGCCGCAGCGCGTCGCCTCGTGCGGGTTCTTGAACTTGAAGCCCTGGTACATGAGCGTCTTCTCCCAGTCGAGCACCGAGCCGCCCAGGTAGAGGATGCTCTTCTTGTCGCAGAAGACGCGCACCGTGGCCTTGCCCGGCTCCGCGAACTCCAGGACGAAATCGCCGGATCGGGGCGGTCTGTCCTCGAACTCGATGACGTAGGAGAACCCGGAGCAGCCGCCGCCGCGGATCCCGACCCGGATGGCGCCCTCGGGCGTGCCGCGCTTGGCGAGCTGGGCGCGGATGGCCTGGACCGCCGCGTCGCTCACCGAGATCGTCCGCTTCGACTTGGCCTCCGCCTCTCCCGCGGCCCCGCTGCTCTGCGCGGGCGCGGCGTCCGCCGCGGCGGGCGCGGGCTGGGCCCCGCCGTCCGCGGCTCTGGTCGTGGTCGTCTCCTCGCTGCTCTGCATGGCGCTGCTCCCTCTCCGGTGCTCCGGGCCGCCCCGGAAGCCGGTGTGTTACTCCGCGCTCGCCGTCGCGGTGCCCTCGGCGGCGCCCGCGGGCGCGGCGCCGCCGAGCTCCTTCTTCGCCTGCTGCTTGGCCCGGAAGTCGGCGATCGCGCTCTTGATCGCGTCCTCGGCGAGGACCGAGCAGTGGATCTTCACCGGCGGCAGGTGGAGCTCCTCGGCGATCATGCTGTTCTTGATCGTCTCCGCCTCGTCGATCGTCTTGCCCTTCAGCCACTCGGTGGCGAGCGACGACGACGCGATGGCCGACCCGCAGCCGAACGTCTTGAACTTCGCGTCCTCGATGACGCCGCCCTCGCCGACCTTGATCTGCAAGCGCATGACGTCGCCGCAGGCCGGAGCGCCGACGAGCCCGGTGCCGACGCGCTCGTCATTCTTGTCGAGCGTGCCGACGTTCTGGGGGTTCTCGTAGTGCTCGATGACCTTATTGCTGTATGCCATGGCTCTCTCCTCGACCGTTTCCTTTCCTCTCGAAACCTTGCTCTGACGGGCCTGCGCGGCCCCTCAGTGGGCCGCCCACTGCACGGTGTTGAGGTCGATCCCCTCTTTGTGCATCTCGTAGAGCGGCGACATGTCGCGCAGCTTGTTCACCTTGCGGATCACGAGGTCGGCGACGTGATCGACCTCTTCCTCGGTGGTGAAGCGCCCGAGCCCGAAGCGGATGGACGAGTGGGCCAGGTCGTCGCCGATGCCCATGGCGTGCAGGACGTAGGAGGGCTCGAGGCTGGCGCTCGTGCACGCCGAGCCGCTGGAGACGGCCACGTCCTTGATCGCCATCATCATGGCCTCGCCCTCGACGAAGCTGAACGACACGTTGAGGTTGCCCGGCAGGCGCCGGTCGGGCGAGCCGTTCAGCTGGATGGCGTCGAGCTCCTTCCAGAGCCGGGTCCTGAGCCGCTCGCGCAGCGACAGGATGCGCGCCGACTCCGCCTCGCCCTCCTCCAGGAGGATCTCGGCGGCCTTGGCGAACCCGACGATGCCGGGCACGTTGAGCGTGCCGGACCGCATGCCGAACTCGTGGCCGCCGCCGTCCATCTGCGCGGTGATGCGGACGCGCGGCTTCGACCTGCGCACGTAGAGGCAGCCGATGCCCTTCGGCCCGTAGATCTTGTGGGCCGTCACCGACGCGAGGTCGACCCCCATCTGCTCGACGTTGAAGGGGATTTTCCCGACGCCCTGCACCGCGTCGCTGTGGAAGAGGATGCCCTTCGCTTTCGTGATCTTGCCGATCTCGGCGATGGGCTGGACCGTGCCGACCTCGTTGTTGGCGAGCATGATCGAGACGAGGATCGTCTTGTCGGTGATCGCCTTGGCGACGTCGTCCGGGTCGACCATCCCGTACTTGTCGACCTTGAGGTAGGTGACCTCGTAGCCCTGCTTCTCGAGCCGCTTGCAGGTGTCGAGCACGGCCTTGTGCTCGATGACGCTCGTGATGATGTGGTTGCCCTTGTCCTTGTAGAACTCGGCGACCCCCTTGATGGCGATGTTGTCGCTCTCGGTCGCGCCGGAGGTGAAGATGATCTCCTTCGGGTTCGACGCGCCGACGAACTTGGCGAGCGTCTCGCGAGCGTGGCTGACGGCCTCCTCGGCGGTCCAGCCGAAGACGTGGCTCCGGCTCGCGGCGTTGCCGAACTTGCTGTTGAAGTACGGCAGCATGGCGTCGAGGACACGCGGATCGACCGGGGTCGTCGCGTGGTAGTCCATGTAGATCGGAAGTTGGATGGCCATGATGTTCTCGCTCAGCGGTGATTCGAGCCCTGGCGGCACTGCCCATTGCCGCCGCGGATCCCGGCGACGAGCTCGGGCTCAGCCTTGCTCTTGTCGTGAAGATTACAGTTCGTGCAGGCGGCGACGAGCTCTGCCGGGTCGCACGTCTCGCAGGTGTCGAGGTAGGCGAGGCTCGCGACGAGCTCGTGTTCGAGGTTCTCGAGGTGCGCGATCTGCTCCCGCACCTCTTCGAGCTTCTGCTGGTAGACGTCCCGGATGCGCGACATGGCGCCGGGGGCCGACGAGGACGACTCCCAGGTCGAGACGATCTGCTGGATCTGGCTCAGCGACAGGCCGAGGTCGTGGAGCTTGCCGATCCACCGGACCCGGGTGAGGGCCGCGTGGTCGTAGAGCCGGTAGCGCCCCTTGGAGCGGGCGTGCGGTCTGAGCAGCCCGACCTCCTCGTAGTGGTGGATGGCCCGCACCGTCTTCCCGGTCGCCTTGGCGATGTCGCCCACCTGCAGGAGGCGCTCGTCTTCCTCGACCTCAGCGCAGCCCCCCGCCCGTGTCCCGTCCGTTCTGGACAGGAGGGACCCGTCAATGCTGTGCTCGTGCGCGACAGGGAGGTGGTGCCGGGTCGTCATGGGTGCGTCAGGTTGAAACCCTGACCCTTACGTATGCGTGAGGGTTGCGGACCTTCTAGGGCGCTGGACGGAGGCTGTCAACCGGCTTGTACTGGTACCGGCAGGGAGCGGCGCCCAGGCCGCCGGCCCGGCGGTCCCAGGTTGCGCTGGCGTCCCAGGTTGAGGCCGCCGCGCCTCCGGCCTCCCAGGTTGAGGCCGCCGCGGCTCCCAGGTTGAGGCCGCCGCCGGCGTCCCAGGTTGAGGCCGCCCCTCCGGCCTCCCAGGTTGAGGCCGCCGCTCCGCCCTCCCAGGTTGAGGTCGCCGCCGGCGTCCCAGGTTGAGGCCGCCGCCGGCGTCCCAGGTTGAGGCCGCCGCCGTTGCAGCCGGAGCCACGATGTCACGCTCTGACAGGCTCTCCGCAACCGAAGAGACACCCCTGGAGGGTACATTCCTGGGGTGAGGCGAGGACGCCTATGCCGGGTCAGGTCGGCTGAGCTCGGCAATACCATCCTCGGAGCCAACGTCACCGTGAATGGAGCGCCTCGAGCACGGACGTCGCGGGCAGCGCGTTGCGGATCATCGCACCTGGACGAACGGTGAGGTGCATTGTGCTCGCCGCACAGACCGTCGGAATCGAGCGATCAGCAAGTTTGACTTGCGTCGTGGCTGCCGACGATCCGCGCGACAACAAGGGAATCGACGGACACTGACACCGCATTTTTCCGATCATCAACCGCCGCAAAACGCCTCAAACATAGATATTTACAGTGTAAGTGTAAAGTGTGTGATCTCTCACCATGACGGAAGGTTGGCTTACTAGGGCTTTTTCTTACCTGACGCGCACACTTGTGTCCGTAACCTGCCCCCCGGGTTGTCTCGGGCGCATTGTTGAGGTAGTAGGGGCACATCGACCAAGGCTTTTCTGGCGTTTTATATGACGAGCTATGAATATCGCGCTCCGCGCTGCACCAAAAGGGGGGGGGACTCCCAAAGGGAAGGAGAGCGATGGTAAGTACGCTCACTGCGGTTATCCTTGCGCTGGTGCTCTCCTGGGCGGCGACGCCGCTCGCGCGGAGGGTGGCGTTCGCTGTGGGTGCGGTCGATGAGCCGACCGCGCGCCGCGTGCACACCCGGCGCATCCCGCGCCTTGGCGGGCTCGCCATCGTCGCAGGCTTTTTGCTGCCGCTCTTCATCCTCGTTGCGCTGCAAACCGACATCGCGCTTCAGTGGTTCTCGCAGCGCTCGCTCGTCGTGGGCCTGCTGGCGGGCGGGCTGACGATCGCGGCGGCAGGCGCCTGGGACGACTCCAAGGGGATGCGCGCGCGGCACAAGCTGCTCGCCCAGATCCTCGCCGCGTCGATCGCGTGGATCTGCGGGCTCCGCCTCGAGTGTGTGACGCTGCCGTACTTCGGCCACGTCTCCTTCTGGCCGTTGTCCTTTCTCGTGACGATCCCCTGGTTCGTCGCGATCATCAATGCGGTCAACTTGATCGACGGGCTCGACGGCCTCGCCGCGGGCGTGGGCTTCTTCGCGTGCGTCGCCAACTTCATCACCGCATACCTGGGCGGCTACCCGGGCAACCTGGTGATTTGCCTGCTGGCGGCGACGCTGGCGGGCGCGATCGTCGGATTCCTGTTCCACAACTTCCACCCCGCGACGATCTTCATGGGCGACACCGGGAGCATGTTCCTCGGGTTCATGCTCGCGGCGATCCCACTCTTCGGCGTGGGCACGGCCAAGGGTGGAACCGCGCTCGCGGTCCTCGTGCCGCTGCTCGCGCTGGGCCTGCCGATCTTCGACATGATCTCGGCGATGGTGCGGCGCTTCATCGCCCGCAGGCCGATCTTCTCGGCAGACCGGTCGCACATCCACCACAAGCTCCTCGATAAAGGCCACTCGCACCGCGGCGCGGTGCTGATCCTCTACGGGCTGAGCCTGCTCTTCACCGTGATGGCGCTCGTGGCGTACGTCGGCCGCTCGCACGAGATCGGCTTCGCGCTGGTGGCCTGCAGCGCGGTGCTCTTCATCGTGGTGCGCGCGGCGGGCTCGTTCGCGCTCTTCGGGGCCCGCCCCGCCGCCTCCAAGCGCTCGCGGGAGGCGGTCGTCGAGGCGCTGCGCCGCGCCGTGCCGCGGGCGCTGCTCGAGATCGAGACCGCGAGCGGGCCCGAGCGGCTGCGCGTGGTGCTCGAGCGCTTCGCGGCCGAGGCGCGGCTCCTGGCCATGGAGGTGAGCTCCAAGGGCGCGAACGGCAGCGCGCGCGTGAAGCCCTGGACCTGGACGCGGGACATCGCGACGCCGCTGCAGCTGCGCGAGGCGGTGGCCGCGGTGTTCACCTTCGACCTCGGGGGCGAGACCGTCGAGCTGCGGTTCCGCTGGGACAGCGAGGAGAGCGCGGTCAACCCGCAGGCGGACATGTTGCTGCAGCTCGTGGCCGACTCGGCGGAGCGGCTGCTGCTGCGCCGGCCGTCCTCGCGCACGCTGGAGCCGCTCGCCCAGGGGCGCCTGTCGGTGGTCTGAGCCGCCTCGTCCAGCGGCCTTCGGCCTCCACCGCTGGGCCCGCAGGACAATCCACGAGACACCGTAGAGCGCGCTCATCACGTCGTCGCTTCGAACGCTACGACGAACGCGCTTTATCACCGGTTCTCGAATCCCACGCAGTCCTGGAAGGTTGAATCAGGTCAGGGGTCGCGGCCGAGGAACGCTCCCCAGGGGCGTCGATGGCCCGGCCCACGCTCGAGCGGGGCGCGTCACCACCGGACGCGAAACCCGCCGCGAAAGCCGCCCCGGACCTGGAAGCTGCCCGCGAAGACCACCGCCGCCTGCGGCTGCCGGAAGCGGGGGAACCACACGCCCGAGCTCCGGTCCAGCGTGAGCGCCCGGCCCTCGATCGCGATCGATCCGGTCCGCAACGCGGCCTCGTCGAGCCTGAGCCGCGAGCACGCGCTCGTCCGGCCGCCGATGATCTCGTCGCGGATGGCGAGCTCCCGCTCGGAGAGCTCGAGCGCCCGCCGGTGCACGGGGGCTCCAGGGAGGAACCGGTATCCGTCGTGCTCAGCCTCCACGGCGACATGCGCGCGGGCCTGCTCGATCCGGCGCACCTCGGCGCGGGCACGGCGGCCGACGCGGAAAGCGCTCCACACCTCGCTCGAGTCGGCGCCGCCGAGCTCGATGGTGTTGTGCGCGCGCGTGGCCCGGGTCTCCTCCCGATCGCGATCCGCCTTGTAGCTGGAGACGCCGTAATCGACGACGGCGCGCTCGCCCCCGATCCACAGCTCGAACGTGAGCGCGTCGGCGTGCACGTGCCCCGGCTGGTAAGACGCCCCGTCCGCCCCGGCGTCGAACGCGAGCCAGGCCCCAGCGCCGGAGCGCAGGATCACCCAGCCGGTCGACGCGAGGCGGTGGAGCGACGGCGCGCCGTCCGGCGCTGCGCCGGGCGATCGGGCCGGATCGAAGAGGCCGAGCTCCTCGCCGAGGCCGAGGACGACATCGAGCTCGGGCGCGGCGTCGAGCGCGGCGTCGTTGAACAGAGGATAGGTGCCGTCCGGAGCGCGGACCGCCGCGGCCCACGAGAGCGCCCTCTCGGCCGTCGTCCGCCAGAGCTCGGGCACCTCGCGCCCGGACGCTTGCGCGAGCTCGATCGCCTCGAGCAACGCGGCCGTCAGCGCGAGGTGGTACGAGGCGGAGAGCTCGAAATGCCCCCCGTCCTCCAGGAACTGCTCCGGCAGCTGCCAGGCGAGGAGCGCCGAGCCGAGCTTCCACCACGCCTCGGCCTCGAGCCCTTCGGTCACCGCGCCGCCGCACACGAGCCCGATGGCGTTCTCCACCAGATGATTGCCGAGCAGGTGCAGCTCGAGGCCGAGCGCGATGGCCCGACAAGCGCGCCCGAGCTCGGCCGAGAGCCCAGGACGCCCGAGGCGCGCGGCGACCGCGAGCCGGCGCGCGCGCACCGAGGCGGGGAACGGGTGCGACGCGATGGGGTCGTCCCACGCGCTCGGGGCCTCGAGCGTCGGATCGGCCCCGAGCTCGTAGCCATAGGCGCGCTCGTACGCATGCAGCAGCGATCCCTCGGGGATCGCGGCCAGGCGCGCGCCGCCGCGCGCTCGTTCGGCGTCGGCGAAGGCCGCGAAGCGCGCGCGCGGCGGGGCGAAGCCGGGGCGGACGCGCGGAGGTCGCGCCGACGTGGGGACCTTGCCGAGCGCGCGCCGACCGAGCGCGAGCGGGCGGGCGAGCACTTGAATCGGATGGAGCTGCGCCACGGTACGGGCGATGCGCGGGAGGTTCATGCCCTGCTCCTCCCCTGTTCTCCTCGAGAGCCCGAGCGAAGGAGCACGCGCTCCAGCACCTCGATGTAGTCGCGCGCGAGCGCGTCGCGATCGAACGAACGCATGACGTAGGATCGCCCCGCTTCCCCCATGCGGCGCCGCCTGTCGGCGTCGGACGCGAGCTCGACGATGGCCCGGGTCATGGCCGGCACGTCCTCGGGCGGAGCAAAGATGCCGGCGCGCGCCTCCTCGACGATCTGCCGTGCCTCGCCGTCGACCGAGATCACGACCGGGCGCGCCATGGCGAGGATCTCGAAGATCTTCGAGGGGATCACGGTCTCGAACAGCTCGGTCTTGCGCAGGGGAACGAGGCAGATGTCGGCGGTGGCGTACACCTCGGCGATCGCGTCGCGCGGGAGCGCGCCGAGGAACGTCACGTTGGTGAGCCCGAGCTCACGCGCGCGCGCCTCCAGGCTCGCCCGCTCCGCCCCCTCTCCGACGAAGAGGAAGCGGATGTCGTCGCGCGCGAGCAGGCCTTGGGCCACGTCGAGCACCGCGGAGAGGCCGTGCGCCATCCCGTGCGTGCCGACGTACGCCACCACGAGGCGGTCCCCGAGGTCGAGCTTCGCCCGGAGCGGCGTGTCGCGCGGCGACGGCGTGAAGCGGCCGAGATCGACGCCGTTGCGGATGACGTCGATCTTGTCGGCGGGCACGCCCCGGGCGACGAGGCGCTCGCGGAAGCTCTGCGTGACGACGACGATCTCGTCGGCCACCCGGTAGAGCTGCTCCTCGACGACCGTGAGCCCACGCACGACCGGATGCCCCGCCGGGAGCGCGCCCACGGCCACGATGGACTCGGGCCAGAGGTCGCGCACCTCGAAGACGAACGGCAGCCGGCGGGGCGCGGCGAGCCCGTAGCCGGCGACGGCCGTCAAGAAGTGGGGGCTCGTCGCGATGAGCACGTCGCTCGGAGGCAACGCGAGCTGCGCGAGCGTCAGCGCGGAGGCGGCGAACGACCCGTACGCCAGCGAGCGCCGCACCGTGCCCCGGTTGGGGGCGGCGTAGATCCACGTGCGGAGGACCCGCACTCCATGGAAGTCCTCCTCGATGCGGACCCGACCTCGGTACTCGGGCGGGACGACCCCGGTCGGGTGGTTCGGCAGACCTGTGAGGACGGTGACCTCGTGTCCGGCGCGACGCCAGGCTCGGGCGAGCTCCGAGACGCGCGCCGCGGGGGCGCCCGGCTCGGGCGGGAAGTAAGGGGAGACGTAAAGGATGCGCATGATCTGCGTGGCGCTTCAGGCCAGATCCTCGTTGGGGGTTGGTTCGGCCGTTCTCCTGGCGGAGCTCGCGCCCGCGGCCGCTGCAGCCTCGGACCGAGGCGAAGCAGGCCGCCGGCACCCGGACGGCGACGCGGGGGCCCTACTGGCCCGACGATGACGGCTGGCCGAGGCGTCTGTGGCGCAGGGGCCGCTCATATCCATGGCGCACTTTACCCATGGCAGCGAGCTTACGCCGCACGAGGTTGACGAACGAGGCCGTCAAGATCGCCACGAGGACCGCGAACCCCAGCGTGAACGAGATTTTGAGGAGGGCGGTGAGCTCGCCCCGGAACTGGTTGTACGAGAAGGAGGCGAGGCACGCGCCGGTCGCACGGCCGAGGAGCGACGTGTCGCGCGCGGCCGCCAGGACGAGCGGCAGCATGAAGAAGAGGGCGCACATCGCCGAGATCTGGATGAAGGTACCGACGAGGCCGAGGTTCAGGTACCCCTCCGCGGCGGCGCTCAGCGCCAGGCCGCCGCCACGCCGCGCGAGGTCGGGATCCTTCCACAGGACATAGCGCTGCGACAGGGCGAGCGGCCGGTCGGGCCAGACCGGGCTGGGAACGAGGATGAGGACGGCGTTGACCCAGCTCTCGCCCGGGTATTCCACGAGGGGAGGCTTCTCGTTCACGATGCTGACGAGGTTCTCATAGATGCGCTGGAGCTCGCCGATCTCCATCACGTTCTCGGTCTGCTCGATGCGCGCGGCCGCCGACTCGAGCTGCGCGTCGAGCCCGCTGCCCTGCTTGAAGCGGAACCCGTCGATGGCGATGCCGTAGAAGACGGCGCACACCACGCCCAGCGCCAGCCACAGGCGCCGGATCTGCATCCCGTAGGCATGCAGCGCGAGCCCGACGGAGGCGACGGCAAAGATCAGCGCGCCGCGCCGCCCCGTCACCGTGTAGAGCAGGAAGCTCATCAGGAACGACGCCCCGGCGACGGACACCAGCGCGGGGGCCCGCAGGCGGGCCTTGCGGAGCGACGCGAACCGGAGAAAGAAGTAAACGGCCGCGAGCTGGATCAAGTACCAGCCCGAGATCAGGATGCCCTTGCCGAACCCTTCGAGGTAGGTGTCTGCGTAGCTCAGCGTGAAGAACCGCCTCACGCCGATCGAGGCGATCCACGCGAACACGAGCCCGAGCCCGAGCAGCCCGACCACCAGGTTCCCCCAGTCCTGGTCCAGGATCGCCTTCGGTCTGTGCACCGGCACCAGGCGCTCCACGTTCGGCGCCTCGGGGGGCCGGCTCAGGGCGGTGCACACGATCGCGCACCCGGCCGCGCCGACGTAGGCCACCTCCATGGCCGCCTCGTCGCGGCTCGACAGATGCAGGCTGCTGGACATCAGCAGGCGCAGGACGGGCGTGTAAGCGACGCTGAGGAAGTACGTCGCCGGCACGTACGTCTCCGGATCGAGCGGATGAAAGCGGGGGCCGCCGGCGCGGGCGAGCGACGGGACGAGCGTCAGGAACACGATGCCGAGGGTCCACCCGAGCCCGCTGCCGAGCGACCCCTCGAGGACGGGGCCGAGCGCCGCGAGGGCGGCGACGAGGAGCGCCGCCCCGACCCGGACGCGGGGCGCCCTCGCCCGGGCGGGGGCTGCCTTGGCAGCGCGCCGAGCGCCGGGGGCGCGGGGGATCCCCCACGCGCCAGGGGGCCTCAAGGACATCAAGGGCCGGGGCTCCTCAATTCGGCAGGGGCGGCGGAGGCGGCTCCGCGGGGCCTCCGGGCGCAGGCTCGGCAGGCGGCTGGGCGTAACCGTCGCTCTTGTAGCCGTAGTAGTGGTAGACGCCGTACTCTTTGCGGTTCAGGTCGACGGCGTTCAGCACGACCCCCACGGTCTTGCCCCCGACGTCGTAGAGCGCCCGGATGCCGTGGCGCGCGAAGTCGCGCGTCGTGACGGCCGCTCGCACGACGAGCACGGTGCCGTCGACCAGCGTGGACAGCACGGTGCCGTCGGTCACCGCGACCAGGGGAGGGCTGTCGATGAGCACGCGGTCGAAGCGGCCCTGGAGCTTGCGGAGCAGCGCCTTGAAGCGATCGCTGTGCAGGAGCTCCGCCGGGTTCGGCGGGATGGGGCCCGCGGGGATGACATAGAGGTTCTCCACCTCCGTCTTGAGCGCGCTCTCGTCGTCGATGACCGAGTCGTCGAGCAGCGCGCTCGTGACGCCGATCTCCATGCCTTTTCCGAAGATATGGTGGAGGCGCGGCTTGCGGAGGTCGCAATCGATGAGGACAACCCTCTGCCCTGCCTGCGCCATGGCGACGGCGATGCAGCAGACCGCCGTCGTCTTTCCCTCCGCGGGCCCGGCGCTCGCGATGAGCAGCGTCTTGTACGGGCGGTCGGGCGCCATGAAGAGCAGGTTGGTCCGGATCGCGCGGGCCGCCTCGGCGATCCCGCTCTTCGGTTGATCGTGGACGACGAGCTCGCGACGGCCCGTCTGGGCCGCGCGCCTGCCGCGGCGGTTCGCCCTGCGGAGCTCGGCCTCCCGCTTGTTCCCTTTGTCGAACTCCGGCAAAAGGCCGAGGAGGGGCAGCCCGAGCTCCCGCTCCACCTCATCCGGCGTCTTCAGGGTGCGATCGAGCAGCGCGCGCCCGAGCGCCGCCACGATCCCGAGGAGCAGCCCGGCGAAGATGCCGACCGCGATGTTGGTCGGGACGCGGGGGCGCAGCGGCTCGATCGGGCGGCTCGGCCGGTCGAGGACGCGGATGTTGTTCACCCGCATCATCCGCTGCAGGTCGCTCTCCTTCGTGCGCTCGAGCACGAGCTGATAGAGCTTCTCCGTGTTGTCCTTGGTCCTGCGGAGGCGGTCGTACTCGATCTTCAGCGAGTTCAGCTCGAAGGCCTGCTTCCTCGCGTTCTCGAGCAGCGTCGCGAGGCCCGCCTCCTGGCGCTTCACGATGGCGAGATCGCGGTTCACCGCTCCCTGGACGTTCTTGACCTCGGCGATGAGCGCGCTCCTGTTGGCGGCGATCCGCTCGTTGGCCGCGCGGACCTCCGGGTGATTCTCGCCCTTGCCGGAGCCGAGGAGCGAGTCGCGCTCGCGGACGCACTCCTCTTGTCGCGCCCGCAGCATCTGGAGCACCGGGCTCTGGATGAGCTCGGAGGCGGGGAGCTCGGTCGAGCTGTTCGGGTCGACCTTCGACAGCTCGAGGCTCCGCGCGGCGAACTCCTCCCGTCGCGTGCGCACGGACGTGAGGGCGTCGTTGATCTGCTTCATCTCCTCGCGAAGCAGGTTGGTCTGGTCCTCGAAGTCCACGTCGAGGATATTGTTGCTGAGCTTGTACTCGTGGAGCGAGGTCTCGCTCGCCTCCAGGTCGTTCTTCAGCTTGTCGAGCTGCGTCCTCAGCCAGTCGACGGCCGAGTTCGTCGAGGCGAGCGCTTCATCGAGGTTCTGCTCGATGTACACATCCATCAGGGTGGCGAGCACGCGCTGCGCGCGCTCGCGATCCGCATCGTTGTAACGCACGACCGCGAGGCGGCTGTCCTTCACCGGCTCGACCAAGAGCCGCTCGAGCAGCAGGTCCGCGGCCTCCTCCGGGGTCACGGACTTGGGCGCGGGGGCCGCCGCGTCCTTCGGGAGGTCCTCGAGGAAGTAAGTGTCGTTCTGCAGGCTGAGCTGGGCGACGACCGCGAGCGCCACCCGCGTCGACCGGATGACCTTGTACTGGGTCTCGTAATAATCGCGGTTATTCCAATACGACCCAGTGCCCATGTCGACCACGGCGTCGACCCCGCGGCCGAGCGGCCTCGGAGGATTCGGATCGAACTGCACTGTCGCCGTCGACTGATAAATTTTCTTCTGTCCGAGCGTGTAGAAGGTGACGCTGAGGGCGACGAAGATCATCGTCGCGAGCGCGGTGGCCCAGTGCTTGCTGATGATGCGCCAGGCGGCGACGAGATCGAACGAGCGCTCGGCCGAAGCGTCGCTGGGGGACAGGGAAGGCGAGGGGGCTCTGAATTCGTCAGCCATAAGTCGTACGCTCTAAGCGCGTTTCCCAGGGTAGGGGGCCGCGCGGAGGGCTAAGGTGCCCCCCAAGTCCCCAAAATTCAAGCCGGCGTTCCGAATTGGGCGGGGATGTAGTATAACATGCGCACGTCGGGCTGTCCACGGCCTGAACGCCCGGGCGGCGGCGCGGAGGAGCGCGCGCTGGGAGGACTTTTGCTCGCTGCTGCCGCTCCTCCGGGATGGATTACACTTCGGCCGCGTGCGCAGCGCTACGCTCGCTCGCTGAGGACAAGCAGAATGACACGGTCATCGATGGTAACGCGTGCAGGCGCGATGGCGGCGTGCTCCGCGCTCCTCTTCGCCGGAAGCGACGCGTTTGCAGACTGGCCTTCTGCCCGTCACGACCCGCAGCGCACGGGCGCCACGTCGTCCACGAGCAATATCGCCAAGCCGGCTCCCTACTGGCGATCGTACCTGGGCGGCACGCTCACGTCGAGGAGCATGTTCGCAGGCGACGTGAACCAGGATGGCGAGATCGACCTGCTCTTCGCTTCCGGAGGGCGCGTGACGCTCTCCGATCCGCAGGGCTTCACCCGCTGGAGGACCCCTTCGATGGACTTCCGGGGGCTGCAGGCGGTCGAGGATCTCGACGGGGACGGGCTGCTCGAGGTGGTCGCCGTGACCGGCGCCGGGGCGGCCGTGCTCGATGGAGCGAGCGGCGACATCCTGTGGATGGAGCACGCCACGGAGCTCGGCGTGCTGGGCGCAGCGCGCCTCGCGGACTTCAACGATGACGGCCACCTCGATCTGTTCCTCGACGAGTGCGGCTGCTGCGCGGTGAAGACCGAGAGCCCGGGCGTCATCTACAGCTTCGCGCGGGGGTTCAGCGCCGTGGAGACGCTGCCCCCCCCGCCGCAGCGCTCGCACTGCAACGCCGCCATCGACACGGTCGGCGACTGGGACGGGAACGGAACTGCCGATCTCCTCGTGTCCTCTCACGACCGGCTGTTCTTCGTCTCCGGGTCTGGGGACGTCTTCGCGGAGTCCGGGCTCGTCGGAATGCACCTCGGGGGCGCGATGTGCGAGGCCGTGCGGCTGGGCGACCACCCGAGCCGCCAGCAAGCGCTGTGCTTCCAGAATCGGGTGTTCGGCGTGCAGGGGGCGCGCGAGGTCTCCCTGCTCGCGTACAGGCCGGGCGAGAGCCCGTCGCTGGCCGTCGCCTGGCGGAAGACGCTCAGCCCCAACGACGGCGGCGACGCCCGGGCGCCGACGCGCCTCGTCTGGGACCTCGACGGCGACGGCGCGCTCGAGGTGCTGGCGAGCGGCAAGACGGGCGAGACGTGGACGTCCTTCGTGCTCGACGCGGCCACCGGCGCCGAGCTCGCCGTCATCCCCGACGAGATCGTGCAGGGAGCGGTCCCGGGAGAGGCCGGCGCCGAGCAGTGGATCCTCGCCTCGCGCGAGGAGCGCGTGTCGGCGTTCCGGTTCAGCCGCGCGGCAGGGCGGCGGGTCGAACGGCTCTGGTCGCTCGACGGGGAGCTGGTCCGCACGCGGTACGACTGGGAGCGCGCGCAGCACACGGGGCTCAGCCAGGCGCTGATCATGCCGGATCTCGACGGCGACGGGCGCGGCGAGCTCGTGCTCGAGTCGACCTCGGCGCCGGTGGTGGTCACCGCGTACGCGACGCGCGCGGACGGGGCCTCGCCGGCCGCGGCCTACCGGGTCGACCTCGGCGTCGGCGTCGGGGCGCTCGACGCGCCGGCGGCGACGTCTCCGGGGTCGCCGCGGCTCATGGTCTCCCGCGAGGACGGCTTCCTCACGCTGCTCGACGCCTCGCTCGCGCCGACGAACCTCGTGCACGAGGGGCGCGAGGTCGTGCCTGGGCTGCGCGTCGGCGGCTACCTCGCCGGCCCAGGCGCCTACGTGAACTTCGGCCGCGCGCCGATCGCGGCGAAGCTGTCGCCGGGGGACACGGCCGACAGCGTCGTCGTCGTCGATAGCCGGGGCGATCTCGTCCGGATCGCGTCCGAGGACGCGAGCAACGTCGCGCCGGCCAAGCCGGCCTGGCGCGTCGTCGACGCGTTCGGCGCCTCGATCTGGCCCGCCGACGACAGCTCGCCGGCGACGCTCGCGTGCTTCCGGCGGCGCCACCCGCTCGTCGATCCGCCGAGGTACGCCGTCGTGGCGCTCGACGCGAACGGCAGGCAGACGGGCGAGACCGCGGTGCAGAAGCCGCCCGCGTGGGACGTGCTGCACGGAGACCTCGACGGCGACGGGGCGCCCGAGCTCGTGGCGCTCACGGTCGACGCCGCCTACCGCACCGAGATCCTCGCGCTCGATCGGAGCGGCGGGGTGCGATGGAAGGACGACTTCAGCGCCTCGGCCGGGACGCAGGCCGTCGCGATCGCCGACTGGAACGGCGATGGGGGGGAGGACGTGGTCGTGGCGATCAACTCCGCCCGGGTGCTGTCGGGCCGGGACGGCCGCGCCCTCCGCGAGAGCACCGAGCGGTTCCCCTACTTCATGCCGATCCTCGCGGACGTGTCGGGCGACGAGCAGCTCGAGATGACGCTGCAAGGGGGGTACCACCCCGAGCGAACGCTGCCGCACGATCTGAGCTCCGCGCTCTGGAAGGGGCCGGCGAACAGCCGGCCGTACCCGCACGGCGCGATCGCGAGGTGCGAGGGGAGGTCGCTCCTCGTCGAGGGCTCGTACTTGCAGCCGGCGCGCCTCACGTTCACCAAGCTCGACGGCCCCGGCGCCGGCCAGTCGAGCTCCATCGTGCTCGCCGGCGACGCCGTGTTCCCCGACGAGCAGGCCGCGGAGCGGGCGGGCGCGGTCATGGGCCAGCTCAGCGACGCCGCGATCTCGCGGAACCTCACCGGGCTCCCGTCCGCGGGCCCCGCCGTCGTCATCGGCTCCACGAACGGCTTCCTCTACGCGGTCGACGCGTGCTCGGAGCGCCTCCTGTGGTCGTACGCCTTCGGCGAGCCGGTCGGCTCGCCGATCCTCGCGGACACCGACGGCGACGGCCACGACGACATCGTCGTGAGCGTCGCGGACGGCTACCTCTACGACCTGCGGCACGAGATCCTGCCCGCGCCCGAGTTCGTCTGGGAGATCGACCCGATCGCGAGCCCCAGCGAGGACGTCGACGAGATCGAGACCCGGGACACCCTCCACGTGAAGTGGTCGAAGGTCCCGGCGGCGACGTCGTATCAGGTGGCGGTCGTGGGCGGCGAGGGGAACTACGTGAGCTCGCCGCCGTGGCGCGACGTCGGCGACGTCTCCGAGGCGTCCATCGACCGATTGCCGCTCCTCGACGGGGCGAAGTACTACGTCGGCGTCCGCGCGGTCTCCGCCGCCGGGCTCTCCCCGGATCGCGCGTCGGACGGGGTGATCGTGCGCATGCCGCAGGGCGAAGGGGGCGCCGGTGGGGACGGCGCCGGTGGGGCGGGGGCCGGCGGGGCCGGCGCCGGTGGGGCCGGGGCCGGCGGGGCCGGCGGTGGCGGCGGCGGGGCCGGTGGGGCTGGCGGCGCGGGCGCTGGCGGCGCTGGCGGGGCGGGGGCCGGTGGGGCCAGCGCGGGCGGCGCCGACGGCGCGCTGCCGTTGGACACGCTCCTCTATGGCCGGGGCTGCGCCTGCTCCGAGGCGCCCGGGCAGCCCGGCGCCTCGTGGGCGGCTGGCCTCGGCGGCGTCGCGCTCGCGCTCCTCGCCCTCGGCAGGGCCCGAGCCACGGCGGCCGTTCCGGCGCGCCGCCGCGGGAGCGCCGCGCGGTCCTAGCGCCGAGGTGGGTACAGCTGCCGACGCCGGACCGCTGTACCCAAGTCGAGACCAGTTCCACCCACCAGGAGTCCAGCCAACGGATCCAGAGAGAGAATTCAACGCAAAGGCGCAAAGGCGCAAAGGCGCAAAGGCGCAAAGGCGCAAAAGAATCAATATTAATGCTTTTTTGCGTCTTTGCGCCCTTTGCGCCTTTGCGTTGAATCTCTCTTCTCTCGCGAGGCAGATCCCTGGCGGGATTGCTGACCCGCGGTACTTAGAAGCTAACGCTCTGCCCGAGCGCCAGCGCGGCGGCGTACGCGGCGATGAGCAGGAACATCGCTCCGAGCGCGTAGCGGCGCATGGACGCGTCGATCACGAAGGCGAGGCGGGCCACGCCGACCAGCGCCGAGGGGCCGAACACGCCGAAATGGCGGACCAGGAGCTCCGGCGCCAAGAGGAGGCCCCCGGCCACACAGGCGCTGCTCAGCACGCTGCCGATGGGGAGCGCGCGGCGCGAACGCGGGCCGGAGAAGTAGACGCACAAGGTGTCGGTGATGAGCGGACCCGCCACGGAGACCAGCATCGTCGCCGTCATGGCGTCACGCGCGGCCCCCGTATGAGGGATCCAGGGGATCGGGATCGCAAAGAGCGCGTAGATGACGGCGCCGATGGCCCAGAGCGCGAGCCCCGCCGGCAGCCAGGCGCGCAGGGCGCGCGGCTGCCAGGTCGCCTCGTCGCCCGAGCCGCTCGCGCCCGAGACGCCGCGCGCGGCGAACGCCTGCGAGGCGCTCGAGAAGGCCACGGCGAACGACCAGTAGAGCACCTGCTGCCCGACGCGATGCTCGCCGATGTACTTCAGGTTCACGCTGAGCGAGATGGGATAGACGACCACCGTCGAGAACGTCGCGATGGAGTACGGGAACGCCCGCCGGACGATGAGCACCGCGTAGCGGGCGGCGCGCCGGAGGCGGGTCGGGCGCAGCAGGAGCAGCGCGGGCGAGGCGCTGGCGAGCCCGAGGGCCGTGGCCACGCCTCCGGGGAGGCCGGCCAGCGCGGCCAGCATCGACGCGCCAGGCGAGAAGACGAGCAGCACCGCGAGCGACTGGAGATACCGGCCCTCGCGCTGGAAGAGCGGCCAGAGGCTGGGCGAGGCCGCGGCGAGCAGCGAGCACCCGCTGAAGAAGGCCGTGATGAGCCCCGCCGCGCCGCCCAGCCCGAGGGCGAGCTCGTGCGTGAGCGTGATGCTGAAGGCGACCGCGGCGATCATCGCGAGCGCGCCGCCGGCGAGCGCGCGGCCCGCCTTCGTCGAGAGCGCGCGCGTCCGGCGCGCCAGGATCGGCGCGAGGC
This sequence comes from Sorangium sp. So ce394, assembly GCF_051474665.1. Classification (NCBI taxonomy): domain Bacteria; kingdom Pseudomonadati; phylum Myxococcota; order Polyangiales; family Polyangiaceae; genus Sorangium; species Sorangium sp. So ce394. The sequence goes on along the minus strand of NZ_CP150339.1, from coordinate 11,123,920 downwards.
CGGCGTGGACCAGCGCGACGGCGACCACCCCGCGCGACATGTAGTTGGCGAGCGCGGCGAGGGCCGCGGGCTGGGACGAGAGCGCGAGCACCCACTGCGCGGCGAGCGAGAGGGCCCGCGGCAGGAGGACGGCGAACGCGACCCCCGTGCCCCCGTGCATCAGGGCGCGCAGCAACGACGACAGCTTCACGAGGCGCTTCGCTGGAGGCGGACAGGGGCGCGCATGACCACAGGGGGCGCGCAGTCTACCTACGGCGAGAGCGTAGGCGCCAGGGCCTTGGCCCGCTCGTCGAGGATCCTCCGGCGCAGCTCGGCGTCGTTGCCGCCGCGGCGCTGCAGCAGGCGCTCCAGCGCGCTCGCCGCCTCGACGTGCGCGCCGGCCGCGCTCGCGGCGTCGGCGAGCTTGAGGAGGCGCTCCTCCGTCGGTTCGTCCTGCGCCGCCCGCGCGTAATAGGTCACGGCGGACGAGTAGTCCTTGCGCCCGGCGAGCAGGTCGCCGACCCAGGTCGCCGCCGACGCGCACTCCGCGTGGGAGCTGCACGCCGCCGGCATCAGGTCGCGGAGCGCCGGGAGGAGCCGCTCGGAGGTGCCCAGCTGCGACGCGGCGACGACCCGCAGGCGGAGGCAGCCGAGCCGGTTGTCGAGCCGCTCGCAGCTCTGCGCGAGCAGCTGCTCGGCCTCCGCGCTCTTCTTGCGCGCGAGGAGGAGCCGCGCCCGCAGCTGGACCGCGAGGAACGAGTCGCTCTTCGCCCCCTGGATCGCCGCCGCGTGCGCCTCGACCTGCCGCTCGCAGGCGCCCCGCTGCGCCTCGTCGCCGCCGCAGCGGGCGGAGCTCGGGTCCTCCAGCATCGTGAGCAGCGCGGTGCCCGCGGCCCAGCGCGCGCCGACGCGCGCAGGGTCGCGCGCGACCGCCTCCTCCGCGCAGCGCAGGCGCAGGTCCAGCGCCTCCCGGCGGTCCCCCACGATCGCCATGCGCTCGAGCATCTCGACCCCGGCCTTGCCCTCCGGCACCGCCCGCAGCAGCTCGTCCCAGCGCTCGGTCCATTGCCGGGCGAGGACCGCGGCGGCGCCGGTGACGGTGGTGTCGTCCTCCACCGCGAGGCGGAGGCTCAGGAGCGCCTGCTCCTTGGCGCCGCGCGACGCGAGCACCTCCGCGAGCAGGAGGTGGGCGCGGCCGTGGCGGCGCGAGCGCTCGAGCGTGCGCTGGAGCCACGGGATCGGGCTCTCGATCCGGCCCTGCAGCACGGTCACCGCGCCGAGCAGCGGGAAGTACGGCTCCGCGGGGTGGCGGAGCATCGCCGCGCGGAGCTCCTCGCGGAGGCGCGGCCAGCCGGCGCCGCTCGCCGCCCCGGCGTCGCTCACGGCGCGGAGCGCCCGGCGGTCGTGGTCGACGTCGCGCCAGCCGAAGCGCAGCATCAGCGCGACCAGCGCGACCCCGGCGGCCGCGGCGCACGCCGCCTCCTGCCACGGCCGCCACCGCCCGGAGTCGGCCTCGTCCGCCGGAGCGCCGCGGCGCGGGCGCTCGCGGTGGGCCTCGCCCCAGAGCGAGCCCAGGGTCGCCGCGAGCGCGATGGCGACGCCCGGCACCTCGAGCCCGAGGTCCAGCAGGTTCTGGAGGAGGAGCACCACGCAGCCGACCCACGCGCCCAGCGCCGCCGTGCTCCCGCGGAGCGCGATCTTGCCCGGGCGAAACGCGACGCCGAACGCGACGAGCGCGGCCGCCGCCGCCGGGACGCCCCACTCCGCCGCCCACTGGATCGCGAAGTTCTCCGCGTGGGTGAACACGATGTTCCCCGGCTCCTGCCGGTAGGCGGGGAACACCGTCTCGAAGGCGCCGCGCCCGATGCCGAAGAGCCAGTGGTCCGCGATCAGCGGGAGCGTCGCGTAGAACAGCGACAGCTTGTTGAGGTTGTCGTCCGCGATCTCCGAGAGCGTGCGGTTCGTGGTGGCGAGCGCGGCCAAGAGGGCGCCGCCGGCGATGGCGAAGCTCAGCAGCCAGGCCGCCGGGCGCTGGATGCGGCCGCCCGAGCGCCGCCTGCCGCGCCGCTGCCGCGAGAGCAGCGCGAAGAGGGCGAGGCCGAGCGGCAGCACGAGCAGCCCGCCGCGCGAGGACGCGATGATGCCGACCCCGACGATCGTGGTGATCCCGACCCCGGCAACCCAGGCCGGCAGGAGCGGCCGGCTCGTGAGCAGCAGCCCAACGCCGGAGAGGATTCCGAGGTTCAGGTACCCGGCGAGGTTGTTCGGGTTGAGCAGCGGACCGATATGCCACGCCGCGACCGAGAACCGCGGTTGATACAGGCCGAAGACCTGCGTCGCGCCGAGCAGCCCGTGGGCGATCGTCGTGAGCGCGGCGAGGAACGCGCTGCCGAAGACGAAGGTGATTCCAAGCCTCGCGCCGTGCCGCGCGCCGACGAACGCCGCGGCGATGAAGATGCCGGAGTACGTGAGCCATTTCACGGCCTCGACCAGCGTCGCCCCCGGATCGAGCGAGATGCTGGCGTACCGCGGCGCCGCCTCGCCGAGCGGCATCAGGGCGCGCGACCAGATGTCGGCGCTCGCGGGCGAGAGGCGCTCGAGCCACGCGAGCGGCAGGGGCACGGCCTGCAGCAGCGTATAAGCGGTCAAGCCGAGCAGCGTGAGGACCGGCAGCGCCCTCACCAACGATCGTCCTTCGGTGAGCGCGCCGGCGCGGAGCGAGAGCGCGGCAGCGATCGTCGTGATCGAAGACACCAGCGCCAGCGTGGGCGTATGGACGGCGCCGATGGCGAGCACGGATCCGGCGATAGCGGCCGCGAGGAGCCACGGGATCACCCGCTCGGCGAGCGGCGGCGCGGCGCCTCCTGGTCGGCTCCACGCTGCGGCGCTCGTCGAGCGCCGGCGTTCCATGGGCGACCTCGGCGAGAAGCGGGGGTAATCCGGATCCACGGCCCGCCAGGGTAGTCGATCTCGGTCGCGAAGGGACGAGATCGACCACGGCATGACAGGCTCGATCGGCGCGGTGCCAGGATTGACAGCGAGAGAGTGGGAGGACAATCATCCCGCCATGAGTGCCGCCGCGCTCCGCCGCGCATCAACGGTCCTTCCGTTGGCGGTCCTCGTCGCGAGCGCGGGGGCCGCATGCACGCTCGACGTGCAGGGCACGGGAGGGAGCGGGGCGGGCGCCGCCCCCGCTTCGCCCGGCGATGGCGGGGGCGGCGGCGAGGGGAGCGTGGACGGTCTGCCGAACGGGATGCTCTACGGGTGGTCCGCGAGCACCCCGGCGCAGCCGGGGGTCTACGAGCTTCCGGGGTGGCTGACGCTGGAGAGCCCCACTCCGGACAAGACCGTGCAGATCGGCGAGAGCGCCCTCGTGAGCGGAATCCCCGCGCACGCGGCCCGCGCGCGCCGGATCCGGGACGACGGCCCCTCCGGGCTCAGCCTCGAGAGCGCGCGCGAGAACCGGATTCCGCTCTCGACTCCGTTGCTGCGCCCCTGGCGCACGCTCCACGCGGCCAGCGTCGCGGAGGCGCACGGGCCGGACGGCGAGCTGTCCGCCGGGCGCGTCTCCGATGAAGACACCGCGCAGGCCGCAGCGACCTACGTGCCGGTCGACCGCAGCGACGGTTCGATCTCGACCGTCTCGGGCTGGGTGGGCGACGTGGAAGGGGAGGAGGGCGGCTTCGCGTGGATACGGGCCTTCGCGTTCGACGACGCCGCCCAGAACGACGAGCGCGCGCGGGTGCCCGCGCCGGCGCGCGCGTGGCGCCGCGTCGACTTCACCGGCGTCGAGACCGCCCGCGCCGGGCAGATCTGGGTCTATCCCGCGGCGGGCGACGGCGCCCGGCAGAGCGCGGCGAGCTTCGCGTTCTTGAACCTCGAGTCGGCCCGATACCCCTCGTCGGCCATCCCCACCTCGGGCAGCGCGCGGCGGCGCGAGGCCGACGTGCTGGTTGCGAACAACGCTGAATGGTTGATCTGGAAAGGGTGGTTCAAGGCGATTCTCGATTTCGCGCCCAACTACGCCTCTGGCGAGCAGCTCGCCGATCACGACCTCCTCTACATCGACTCCGGAACGCGGGTGTTCCTCCGCGCCTCGGACGGCGCCGTCGTGATGACCGTGACGGGCGCCGACGGCTCCGCGAGCCTGGAGACGGAGAGCCTCTCGTGGGAGCGCGAGCAGCCCTTCCACGTCGAGGCCTCGAGCTCGCCGTCGGGGCTGTCGCTGCGCGTCTCCCTCGACGAGGGGAAGGACGTCGAGATCGAGGAGCCGGCGGCCGCCGTCGCGATCCCCGTCCCCGAGTCGGGCCGCATCCACATCCTGGGAGACCCGGACGGCAGCCAGGAATGCGCGGATCTACGCCGCGTCGAGTTCTACGAGGTCCACTGAGCGCGGCTGGTGTAGAGTGCGCCGCGTGCTCACGATCTCGGCACATCCGCTGCTCGAAGCCGCCGCCTTCGTCACGACCTTCCCCGCGCCGCTCGGCGAGCTGCCGGAGAGCGACGCCCTCCGCGCCCTGCTGTCCGACAAGGCCTCGGCCCCGTTCCGCTCGGACGACGCCGTGCGGTCGGCGGTCCGCGACCTGCTCCGGCACGGCGGCTACAAGCCGACCGGCCGGGGCAAGCCGGCCTCCGAGTACCTCATCCGCGCCGCGGAGGGCGGCGCGCTCGCGACCATCAACGCGGCCGTGGACGCGTGCAACGCCGTGTCGCTGCACACCGGGCTGCCCATCAGCGTGATCGATCTCGACCGCGCGAGGCCGCCGCTCCGCATCGACGTCGCGCCCGCGGGCGCCCGCTACGTGTTCAACGCGTCGGGGCAGGAGATCGACCTCGCGGGGCTCCTCTGCGTCTTCGACGCGGAAGGCCCGTGCGCGAACGCCGTGAAGGACTCGCAGCGGACCAAGACCCACGCGGGGACGACGCGCACGCTCTCGGTCCTCTGGGGCAGCCGCGCGCTGCCGGGCCGCGCGGCGGAGGCGGCCGCCTGGTACAAGGCGCTGCTCGGCGGCGTCGGCGCGGCGACCTCGGACGCGCCGATCGCGGCCTGAAGAACCGCGCCGGCTCACCCGCCGCCGGCGCGGGCGCGCTCGTCGCTAGGGGGCCGGCGGCGGGCGGTCGACGGGTATCGTGCTCACGGTCTCGTCCTTGTCGGCGAGCCACACCCAGTTGTCGACGAGCCCGGTCGAGTCGAGCTGGTGATCGCCGGCGTCGTACGCTCCCCACCGGATCTTGATCAGCTGGCCCGGCTCGACGGGCGCGGAGGTGACGAGCCAGCTCGTCCCCGCGCGGCCCTCGAACCCCGTCCCGAGCAGCTCGCTGGTCCCGCTCGAGCACGCGTACACCCTGCCGTCGAGGTTGCAGGGCGGGCCGCCGTCGCAGCTGCAGACGTCGATGAAGGCGTTGTTGATGCTCATCGCGTTCCTCTTGTTGTCGAAGAGGATGTGGCCGTCGATGAGGTTGGCCGGACGCGGCGAGAGCAGCGCGACGAAGTAATCGTTGAACTCGGTGCAGACGAGCGGCCAATCGTAGGTGACGTAATTGATGTTGAACGCGAAGCCGCGGACGTTCGTCGGGACCCGGATCGCGATCTCGACGGCCGTCGGGTCGGACGGCTTCAAGGGCACGAAATCGCCGCAGTCGCGCGGGTCCTTCGGGAAGCCCTCGGGGAACTCGCCCTCGTACTTCTTGTTGAACCCCATCGGGCTCTCGAACCCCTCGTCGCTCGCTTGGCGCGCCGTGCCGCTGGAGAGCGCGAGCAGCCGCGCGCCTGCCTTCGGCGGGATGTTGGCCCCGAACTTGGGCAGGATGCCGTGCCCGAGGTGAAAGTTCGCGTTCTGTTCCGCCCCTTCCGGCGGCGGCGAGCCGTCGACCATGACCCAGGCCGCAGAGACCACCCCCCAGTCGCCGGGCCCGGACGACGTCTTGCACAGCTCGACCGCCCTCGCGGCGCTGAGCGGATCCGCGTCGTCGATCGGGATGTCGCTGTCGCAGGGCTCCGGCAGGTTGTCGATCTCGCCGTCGCAGTCGTCGTCGACCCCCTCCGGCGCGGCGCCGCCCTCGCCGCCGACCGTCGCGAGCTCCACCACTCCCGGGTTGACGAGCGGGTTGCAGTCGTCGCAGTCGCCTTGCTGCTCCGTGTAGCCGTCGCCGTCCGCGTCGTCGTCCGGCGAGCCGCCGCAGTCCATGCCCCCAGCGCCCCCCACGCTCGCCGCGCCTCCGGCGCCGCCCGACGCCGTGGTGATGGTCGTCGCGTCGGTCGTCGCTGTCGGCGCGTTGCCGCCGGGGCCGGCGGCGCTCCCGGCGCCGCCCTCCCCGCCAGCGGCGATGCCGCCCACCGGTCCGATGTTCCCGGTGCAGGCCACGCTCAGGCACCCCGCCGCGGTCATGAGGCTCAAGAAATCCAACCAACGCGTCATCGGTGCTCCTCGAGGTCGCATGGAGCCAAGGAGGTTCAGGTCGATCCGGCGATACGGGAGTCTGCGATGATTTTATCAGCAGAAGCCGCGGCAACAGTCAGCACATCCCGGCGAAGCGCGGTGCTTTTTTGTGAGTCGGACGCCCACATCGTGGCACCGGCTCCCGGCCAGGCGCGGGCGTCCAGCGCGCTGCGCGCTGCCGAAGAAGAGGGGCGACCGCATCGACGGAGCCTCGACAAAGCAGAGAGCGCCGGCGCTTTCACCGCGCCGGCGCTCTCGGGCCCTCGAGGGGCGTGGGCCGCCGGATCCGCCCCGCTCGACCGGTGTCGGGCGGGACGTTCCGGACGCTCAGGCCTGGGCGCCCACTTCCTTCTTGCCCTTGCGCTTCGGCTCCTTCTTGCCGGAGCCGTTCACGGTCGCGGGCACCGCCGAGAGCGTCGGGCGCAGCAGATCCTCGGCCATCTTGGCCGCGCGGTTCGTCTTCTCCCAGCTGAACTCGTCGCGCCCGAAGTGGCCGTACGCCGCCGTCTTGCGGTAGATGGGCTTCAGCAGGTCGAGCTGCTCGATGATCGCCTTCGGCCGCATGTCGAAGTTCTGCATGATGTACTTCTCGAGCACCTCGTCACCTACGCGGCCCGTGCCGAAGGTGTTGACGTGCACGCCGACCGGCTGCGCTACGCCGATGGCGTAGGCGATCTGCACCTCGCAGCGCGCGGCGAGCTTCGACGCGACGACGTTCTTCGCGACGTAGCGCGCGTAGTAGCAGGCGGAGCGATCGACCTTCGTCGGGTCCTTGCCGCTGAAGGCGCCGCCGCCGTGCCGGCCCATGCCGCCGTAGGTGTCGACGATGATCTTGCGGCCGGTGAGGCCGGCGTCGCCGAAGGGGCCGCCGACCACGAAGCGGCCGGTCGGGTTCACGTAGACCTTCGTGTTCCGATCCATCAGCTTCGCCGGGATGCTCTTCTCGATGATCAGGCTCCGCACGGCGTCGACGATCGTCTTGTGCTTGACCTCGGGGCTGTGCTGCGTCGACACGACGACGGCGCTCACGCGGACGGGCGTGTGCTCCTCGTACTCGATCGTGACCTGGGTCTTGCCGTCGGGGCGCAGCCAATCGAGCTTCTTCGACTTGCGGAGATCAGCGAGCTTGCGGGCGAGGCGGTGGGCATAGCTGATCGGCGACGGCATCAGCTCCGACGTCTCGTCCGTCGCGAAGCCGAACATGAGCCCCTGATCGCCGGCGCCCTGCTCCTTGAAGAGGCCCTCGCCCTCGGTCACGCCGCGGGAGATATCGGGCGATTGCTTCTCGATCGCCGTGAGCACCGCGCATGTCTCGTAGTCGAAGCCCATCGAGGCGTCGGTGTAGCCGATGTCCTTGATCGTGTTGCGCACGACCACCGGCATGTCGACCCACGCCGAGGTCGTGATCTCGCCGGCAACGACGGCCATGCCCGTCTTCACCAGGGTCTCGCAGGCGACGCGGGCCGTCGGATCCTTCTCGATGATGCCATCGAGAATCGCGTCGGAGATCTGGTCGCACACCTTGTCGGGATGTCCTTCGGTGACGGACTCGGAAGTGAACTGGTAACGGCGCATGAATCGCTCCTTCGGCGGGCTCGAAAAACGGGCCTCTACGCATAGTTCGAGCGCGGGGCACCGTCAACGCGGGCTGCGGCCGGCCGCGGACAAAAGCGCCGGCCGGACGAGCTGCCGGATGGGTCGGCTCGCGCGGCCTGAACGCGAATGGGCCACCGCGCGCGCGGCCATCCTGCGCGCGCGGCCGCCCCGCGCGCGCGCTGCTGCCCGGGCAGCACTTCGCTCCCCGGCGCGCATCCGTCGGGCGCGCCGGCGAAAGGCGCGCCCGACCGACGCGCGCCAGGCGAAGGAGCTGCGCCGCGCTCGGGATCGCGCCGGGCGGCCCGCGATCGCGGGCGATCGCGGCGCGGCCGCCCCGCCGCACGTCCAGCGCACTCCCGGTGGCGCGCCGCGAGCGGCTATGATGCCGCGCATGACGTTCGACGAGATCAGGGCCTGCCTCGAGGGTGAAGGCTGGGCTGTGGAGGTCGTGTCCAGCGACACGATGCGCAGCGACTTTCAGGGGGCCGAGCGGCTCTTCCCCCTGTTCGTGCGGCTCTCGCCCCCCTTCGTCGTCTTCGCGGTGATCCCGTTCGTGCGGCTCCCGATGGAGCCCGAGGAGGGCGACGCGATCGTGCGACGCCTCCTCCAGCTGAACCGCGAGATCAACATGGCCAAGCTCTCGGCCGACGAGGAGGGCGACGTGATCCTGAGTGTCGAGTACCGCCTCGAGGACCTCGATCCGAGCGAGGTGCGCGACGCGGTCGACGTGCTCTCGTTCTATGCGAACAAGCACTATGCCGAGCTTGTGGAGCTCGCCACGCCGTGAGGAGCCCCCCGGCGCCTCACGGCACGATCGGCTCCTCTCGCGGCTTGATCCCCTCGTGCGCCCTGAGCTCGCTGCGCACGACGCGGACGCGCCGCACGTCGCCGCCGCGGACGACCGTGAGCTCGACGGCGCTCCCGACCGCGCCGCGGAGCCGCTCGCGCACCTCGGCCGAGGAGAGATCCCGCACGTAGACGCCATCGATCATGAGGATCTCGTCGCCGGGGATCAGCCCGGCCCGCTCGGCGGCGAGCCCGCGCGGTACGTCGCGCACGTAGAGCGCCTGCGACTCGTTGTCTCTCCCGAGGACGGCCCCGATGGACCCCACGCCCGCCGCGCAGCCGGCGGCCATGAGCAGGAGCGCCGCGCCGAAGGACCTGCTTGCCACGGGGACACCATAGCGCCCGAGCGGCGCCCCGTGCGCCTCATCGTCGGGCGACGTCCCCGATGTCCGTGGAGCGCTCAATCCAGTTGGTCTCCGGGGGGAAGCTGCCCTAGAGTCCGCGCCGGAGTCGCCGATGCCCGAACCGTGCGCTGCTACCGAGAGCTCTACGCCTGCCGCTCCGTCCGGCGGTGTGCCCGGCGGCTGGAAAATGCGCATGGAGGACCCGCTCAATCGCTACTATCGGTACCCGATCGCGCGCTGGATCGTGCGAGCGCTGATGAGGACGCCCGTTACCCCGAACCAGGTGACGCTGGTCCAGCCGCTCTTCGCGGCGCTCGCCGGGTACCTGGTGACGTTCGATGATCCGCGGCACCTCGCCGCCGGCGCGCTCGCCTTCGAGCTCCGCTCCATCCTGGACTGCGTGGACGGCGCGCTGGCGCGGGCCAAGCGGATGGCGAGCCCCGCAGGGCACGCCATTGACGCCCTTGCGGACTGGCTCGGTGTGACATTCCTGTACGCGGGCATCTTCTGGCACTTCCACCTTCACCCGCCGCCCGAAGGCCCGTGGAGCGCAGTCCTGTCCACGAACGGCATCCTGCTGCTCGCGCTGCTCCAGGGGGCGCTGCGCTCCTTTTCCTCGGACTACTTCAAGCTCAAGTACTGCTCGATCTTCGAGCGGGGCACCGATGAGACGGTGGACGTGCTGCGCAGCAAGATCCAGGCGCTCGGCCCGTCGTCCTCGTTCTTTGCCCACGCCGATGTCTTCATCGGGCGGATGGGGCACCTCGCGTTCGAACACGAGTGGTTCGACCCGGAGCGGAGCCGGTCCTCCACCGGCGCCGATCAGGTAAAACAGCTGATCCGGGAGGAGACATCGCCGCTCACGCGCCTCATCGGCGCGCTCTGGGCGATATCGAACGGGGACGCGTTCCTGTCGCTGGTGGTGCTGACGCTCCTCGCGGACCAGCTCTGGCTGGGTCAGGTCTTCTTCGCGACCGGCGGGGTCGTCTGGATCGTCGCGGTCATCGTGCTGAACGGCTGGTTCCTCCGCGGCGCGTCCCGCCGCGGGAAGCTGGCCGTGGCCTGAGCTCGGCCGCCGCGGCGCCGCCGCGCTCGGGCCCGCGCGTCTCGTCTCGTCAGAGGGCGCTCGTCAGAGGGCGCGCGTCAGAGCGCGCTCGCCAGCCGGCGAGCCTTCTCCACGTCCTCCTCGAAGTCGATCTCGGTCCAGGGCAGGTCGTCGACGCGCTCGATGCCGAACGGCACCTCCTGGAAGGCGCGGTCCATCGCGGCCTCGTACTCCTGATCGAGGCGGCCGGCGGAGACCTCCTCCTCGAGGAGGCGCTGCATCACGCGGCCGCCCTGCGGGCCGACCTTGGCGAAGCCGACGGTCTCGCCCGCCAGGTCCCACTCCTTGCCGACGCGGCGCGCGATCTTCAGCACGCGGCCGGCGCGGACGCCGACCATCATCTCCTCGCCGCTCTCCTCCGAGCCCGCGTCGACGAGCAGGCAGTTCTCGTGCGGCGAGGACACGAGGCGCCGCAGCAGCGCGGCGGGGTACAGCACGTCGGCGTCCATCCACAGCCCGCCGCCCGACAGCCGATCGGCCGCGACGTGGAGCGAGACGATGCTCCCGTGGACGAACCGCGGGTTCTCGACGAGCTCGATCTTGAGCGGGGCGCGGAGCGACGCGAGGGCCTCCTCGATCATCTCGCGCCGGAAGCCGACGACGATCGTCAGCTCGGCGACGCCGCTCTCGGCGAGGTTCACGAGGTGGCGCTCGAGCAGCGTCTTGCCCTCGATCGAGATGAGGCACTTGGGCGCGTCCCGGCCGATGCGCCGGCCGCGCCCCGCGGCGAGCAGGATGGCCCTCATCGGCGCGCCTCGGCCGCGAAGCGGGCGGCGAGCTCCGGCGGGGTCTCGGCGACGCGGCCGATGCCCTTCACGGTGCCGCCCTCGACGAGGGCGAGGACCATGACCGGGCCCGGCTGCACGCGCGCGGCGCGCAGCGACGCGTCGAACGAATCGACCGAGTCGGCGCGGTGCGTGGCGCGGTAGCCGACGGCGCTGGCGACCGACTCGAGCTTCACGTCGCCCGAGATCGTCCGCTGCCCACCGGTCGAGGCGTGGGAGCGGTTGTCGAGGACGACGTGCAGGAGGTTCGCGGGCCGCTCGCTCCCGACGCTGGCGAGGGCGTTCATGCCCATGAGGACGTTGCCGTCGCCGTCGAGCACGAAGATCCGCTTGCGCGGCTGCGCGAGCGCGAGGCCGAGGCCGATCGACAGGCCGAGCCCCATCGAGCCGATCATGTAGAAATTCGAGGGCCGGTCCTGCGTCGTGTAGAGCTCGCGGCCGATCATGCCGTTGCAGCAGACCACGAGGTCGTCCTTGCCGACCGCCGCCGTGAACACCTTGAGCGCTTCGAGCTTGTTCATTCGAGCACCCCCGCCGGGACGATGAGCGCCGCCGGCTGCCTCGTGGAGAGCATGACGTCCTTCGCCCACCCGACCTGCGGGCCCATCGGCTCGCCGCCGCGGAGGACGCGGTGCTGGATCTTCATCAGATCGAGGATGGGGAGCATGATCTCGCCCATCATGATGTGCTCCGGGGCGTCGTTGCCGCCCTCGCCGCGCCAGGAGATGACGAGCAGCGTGGGCACCTCGTACATCGTGCTGAGCGAGGCCAGCGCGTTGACGGAGACGCCGAGCCCGGAGTTCTGCATCAGGACCATCGGCAGCCGGCCGCCGAGCCAGGCGCCGACCGCCATCCCGATCGCGCTGTCCTCGCGGGTCGCCGAGATGTAGCGGGCGTCCCTGTCGGCCTCGAGCTGCGAGACGAGGCCCTTCAAGAGCGAGCAGGGCACGCCCGCGAAGAAGTCGAACCCCGCGTCCTTGAGCGCGGCGACGAACTCGGGCGCGTACGATTTTCCTGAACCGTGGGACATCGGCTCACTCCTTGATGAGGGCCCAGGCGCGGCGGTAGTCCTCGAACGTGTCGATCTCGAGCCACCCCTTGTAGACGTCGATCGCCTGCACGTCCGCGCCGCGGTCGATGAGCTCCTGGAGCAGGTCGGTGAAGGTCGCGCTGCGGAGCGACTCGGCCTCGTGGAAGCTGCCCTTCGCGCGGGTCTCCTGCAGCTGGCGGTAGCAGTCGGTGAGCAGGCGCGCGCCCTTCGCGGTGAACATGGCCATGCCGACGAACTCGCCGTGCGCCTCGCCCGCCGGGATCGCGCGGCCGACGCGGGCCACCCGGTGCGGCGCGTCGGCGCCCACGAAGCGGTAGCCGGCCTCCTGCGCGTCCTTCAGGACCACGAGATCCGGCACGCCGCGCGCGTCCTTGGGCCGCTGGCCCTCGGCGTAGGCGCGGTCGACGACGATCGAGATGTCGGCCGGGCTCTTGAGCAGCTTCTCGAGGTGGCCGCGCTCGAACACGATGTCGCCGTAGAGGAAGACGAACGGCCCGTTCAGCTCCTTGGAGGCGCGGAAGAGCGAGGCGACCTCGTTCGTCGTCGCGTACTCGTCGTTGTCGTAATAGCGGGCGTTCGGGAGCTTGATCGCCTCCTTCTTGTACCCGCGCACGACGGCGACGTCCTTCACGCCGCACGCGTTGAGCACGTCGATCTGCCGCTCGAGGATGCTCTTGCCCTTCAGGTCGAGCATCGGCTTCGGCAGCTCCTCCGTGAGGGGCAGGAGGCCCTGGCTCTGGCCGGCGGCGAGGATGACTGCGGTGACGCCCGGGCTGCCGGAGGGCAGGAAGCTCGACTCCTCCTGCTTCATCTTGTCGACGCCCACGAGCTGATAGACGCGCTCGAGCGGCACCACCTTGTCGTCGACGCTGCCGGTGTACATCTCGCGCTTGAGCGTCTGGAGCGTCTCCGTCATCGCCTTGATGGACGAGCGGATCGCGTGGTTCGCGAAGATGATCAGCTTGAAGCCGGCCTTGTGCAGGGTGTCGACGTTGGTCGTGCGGTAGATCGTCGGCACGCAGACGAGCGGCGTGCCCGGGCGATCCCACGCGCGGGCGAAGGAGAGCACCTCGTCCGGGTCCTTGCTCTTCGAGTGGATGAGGACCATGTCGGCGCCCGCGTCCGCGTAGGCGCGGCCGCGGCGGAGCGCCTCATCCATCCCCCAGCCGGCGATGAGCGCCTCGGTCCGCGCGATGACCACGAAGTCGCGGTCCTTCTGCGCTGATTTCGCCGCGCGGACCTTGAGCGCGTGCTCCTCGACCTCGGCGAGCTCGCGCTTCACGCCCGCGTAGAAGCTGCAGCGCTTCGGGAAGATGTTGTCTTCCATGCAGATGGCCGCGACGCCGGCGGCCTCGTACTCCTCGACGCAGCGGATGACGTTGACGGCGTTGCCGTAGCCGTTGTCGCAGTCCGCGATGACGGGGAGCGAGGTGTTGTTCATCATCTTGGCGGCGTGGAGGTTCTCCGCCATCGTGAGGATGTTCGCGTCCGGCACCGCGTAGCTCGCCGAGATCTCGAAGCCGGAGGCCCAGAGCCCGTCGAACCCTGCCTCTTCGCCGATCTTCGCGGAGAGCCCGTTGTGCGCGCCGATGATGACGATCGGGCCCGGGCGGGCCATGAGCTCGCGCAGCTTCCTGGCTTTGGTCACGTCTGCTCCACTCCTCTCCTCCGCGCGGCCTCGTCACGGTCCGCCCGGCGAGCGACCGCGCCCGCTGCGCAGCGGAGCGCGGCCCGAGCGAGCGGCGCCCGCCGTCGCCGCGCGCGGGCGGCGCCGTGGGGCGCCGGGTCTCGCCCTCCATCGGAGCCGGGCCTCAGAACGGGGCCTGCCTTAACACCGTTCGCCGGTCCCGCCAATGCCGCGCACGCCGCGGAGCCGGACCAGCCCAGGGCCGGCGCGGAGCACCGCCTGGCAGGCGAGGCGCAGGCGCGGCGGGGCGCCGAGCCGCTCGAGCAGCTCGAGCTCGCCGCGCGCCGGCGGCTCGAGGTGTTGCTCCCCCTCGACGACCTCGACGCGGCAGGTGGCGCAGCGCGCGTCGCGGCACGAGAACACGACCGGCGCGCGGGCGTCGTCGCAGACGTCGATCAGCCTGCCGGCCTCGGCCTCGGCGGAGACGGGAGGGCCGAGCTCGCTGGCCTCGAACACGACCGTGGGCATCGCCGCTTCCTCCTGCGCCCTGGCTGGGGCCCCGCGCCGATGGCGAGCGGCGCGTCGGCCCGGGTCTGACCTCGCGCGCCGCGACCGCATTTTCGCGGGCGTCTCCTCGCATTATACGACGGAGGCATGACCGATCGCTGGGACGCAATCATCCTCGGCGGCGGGCCGGGTGGGTCGACGCTCGCCGCGTCGCTGGCCAAGCTCGGCCGCCGTTCCCTCGTGCTCGAGCGGGAGACGTTCCCTCGCTTTCACATCGGCGAGTCGCTGCTGCCTCGCTCGCGCGAGGTCTTCGAGCGGCTCGGGCTGGACGAGAAGCTCGACGCGCGCTTCCTCCGCAAGTACGGCGCCCGCTTCCTGTGCTCGTCGACGGGGCGGACGCGGACGTACAGCTTCGCCGACGCGTTCGATCCGAAGTTCGAGTTCGCCTACCAGGTGGAGCGCGACGTGTTCGACCAGCTGCTGCTGCGGCACGCGGCGGAGCTCGGGGCGGAGGTGCGCGAGTCGTGGGAGGCCGTCGAGGTGCTGTTCGACGGGTCGCGCGCGGTCGGGGTGCGCGCGCGGCCGCGCGCGCGGTCCGAGGGCGCCGCGCCGGACGCCGCGTCGGCCGCGCGCGCCGGCGCGAGCGACGTCGTGGAGCTCCGGGCGCCGATCATCGTGGACGCGACGGGGCGGGACACGCTGCTCGCCTCGAGGTTGCGGCGCAAGGCGCAGCTGGCCGAGCTCGACAAGACCGCGCTCTTCGCCCACTACGAGGGCGTGGTCCGCGAGGACGGGATCCACCAGGGCAACATCCAGCTGGTCATCTTCGACCACGGGTGGTTCTGGTTCATCCCGTTCCGCGGCGAGGTGACGAGCGTCGGCGCGGTCGTGTCGTCGAGCTGGATCCGGAGCCGGAGGCGAGGGGAGAGCCTCGACGATTTCTTCGAGCGCACCGTCGCCGAGAGCAGCTGGGCGCGGGAGCTCCTCGCGGGCGCGCGGCGCGTGAGGCCGGTGGGGGCGCTCGCCGACTTCTCGTACCGGATCGACCAGCTCGCCGGCGACGGCTGGCTCTTCGTGGGCGACGCCGGCGGGTTCCTCGACCCGCTCTTCTCGACGGGCGCGCACCTCGCCATCAAGGGCGCCGATCTGGCGGCCACGGCGATCCACCGCGCGCTCGAGGCCGGGGACACCTCGCGCGCCGCGTTCGCGAGCTACGAGGCGGAGGTCCGCTACGCCGTCGATCTGTTCCTCGGCGTCGTGCAGGGCTTCTACAAGGGCCACTTCCGGGAGACGCTGTTCGAGCCGAACCAGCGGCCCACGATGCGCAAGCTCATCACCAGCATGCTCGCGGGCGACGTCTTCCACGCCGAGAAGCGCCCGCAGTGGGCGTCGTTCCTCCGGCAGTACTATCCGGCGGAGGTGCCCACCTTCACGTGACGCGCGGCGCGCTGGCCCCCGCGCGCGCGATCACCCGCCGCAGGGGGCGCGCTCGGCGACCGCCTCGCTCATCTGCTGGCACGCGGCCGCGAGCGCGCTGCGCGCCTCGTCCCTCGCGTCGCCCTCGAGCGCGTCGTCGTCGGCCTCCGCCTTCGCCTCGAGCGCGTCGCGCGCGATCCGGATCGCGGCCTCGTGGCCCTTCCTCGTCTCCGCGGGCAGCTTGCCGGCGCAGGCGAGCATCGCGGCCAGGTAGCCGTCGCACGCGTCGACCCCCGTGCTCTCGAGCTCGGCCCTCCCCGGCTCGCCGCCGGCCTTGCCGCAGCCGAGGACGGAGGTGCCGCACAGGAGGAGTCCGAGGAGTGCTCTCGTCATCGTCATCGTCATCGTTGCGCGCCCGGGGCGTCGCCGGCGCCCGGTGCCGGCCGCGTCGCGCCCCGCTCGATCGCGGCGCACCGTGCCACGGGCGCGCGCCGCGGGGCAATTTTCGGCCGGTCAGGCGCGGATCAGCAGGATGGCGTGCTCGTGGCGCGGGCGGCGCTGGAAGGCGCGCGCCGTGGGGCGGTGGAAGTGCGGGCGCGGCTGCGACGCGACCGCGCGGACCGCGAAGCGCGCGCCGGAGGCCGCGGCCCTCACCACGTCGACCGCGTAGACCGGCGCGCCGGCCACGACGCTGTCGGCGATCAGCAGCACGAGCGGCGCGCCGCTCCGCAGCACGCGCGCGAGCGCGACGAGCACGCCGCCGAGCTCCTCGCGCCAGCGCGCGCGTCCGGCCTCGGGGCCGAGCGGATCGAGGTGCCGGCGGGCGCCGATCTCGTCCTGCTCGAAGCTCGCGCTCCGGAGCCGGAGCCAGCGCAGCCTGGCCTCGTGGTGGGCGAGGTAGTCGTAGACGCCCGGGTACGGCGGCGACGTGACCGCGAGGTGGACCGAGTCGGGCGCGACGCCGCGCAGCGCGCGCGCGTCGCCCTCCTCGACGAGCGCGGGCGGGCTGGCGGACAGCGGCGCGGCGACGTCGGCGAGGCGCCGGGCGAGCTCCTCCGCCTTGCGGACGAAGAGCCGCGCCGGATAGCCGGCGGCGATCCGCCGCGGCAGCTCGTGCTCCGACGTGTCGGACGTGCGGCGGCTGAGCTTCGTGAGGATGGCCGAGAGCACGAGCTCGAGATCCGCGCGCAGGGCGTCGGCGCCGTGGCCCGCGAGGCGGTCGAGGCCGACGCGCAGCCCGTCGAGCTCGAGCAGCACGTGCGGCTCGAACAGGGCGACGTCCTCGGGGCCGTACCTGCGGCTCGGGCCGGCGCGCGCCTTGCGGCGCTCGTCGGCGGCGGCCGCGACCTCGCGCGCGGCGGCGACGAGCCGCTCGCGCTCGCCCGGGGTGCTGCCCTGCACCTTCAGCCGGGCGAGGCGCACGGCGAGGGGGTTCGCGTCGACGCCGACCGCCGCGCGGCCCGCGAGCCGGGCCTCGACGAGGACGGTGCCGCTGCCGCAGAACGGGTCGAGCACCCGATCGCCCCGCCTCGAGAGCGCCTCGACGAGCCGGCGGGCCGTGTCCGGGTGCATCCGGGCCGGGTAGCTGTGGAACCCGTGCACGTGGGCGCGGGCCGCCTCCTCCGCGTCCCTCGCGCTGGCCACGTCGAGCGCGTGGGCGAGCATCGCCGCGTCGCCCGGATCGCCCTCGAGCCGCGTCTCGCCGCCCACGTTGGTCAGCGCGCGGCGCGCCTGCGGCGCAGGGCGGGGCGCGCGGGGCTCCTGGGGCGCGCGGGGTTCCTGCGGCGCGCGGGGCTCCTGGGGCGCGCGGGGCTCCTGCGGCGCGCGGGGCTTCTGCCGCGGGGCGCCCGGCTTCGTCTTCGGATCAGCGCTTCGTGGGCTCGACATGGGCGGTCCGTTGCGTGAGGGGCATGTCGGCGAGCGCTTCCTCCTCGGCGGCGAGGGCGTGCGCCGCGCGCTCGGCCTCGGGCTCGCCCGCGGGCGCCGCGCCGACGCGCAGCCTCGGCGCGTAGCCGAACTCGCCCGCGGGGCTCACCGCGCCGCGCACGACGTCGTTCACCTCGAGCAGCGCGAGCAGCTCCTCGGCCTGGGCCTCGCCGATGCGGAGGGTCGAGGCGAGCGCGCCGGCGGTGAGCGGGCGCTCGGCCTGCCGGGCGACGTCGGACGCGACGGAGACCCAGGCGGCGTCGAGCGCGGGCGCGATGTCCCGGCCCCGCGACTTGGCCCGCCGGAACGCCCACAGGGCGAAGGCGGCGACGGGCGCCATCGTCAGGAGGCCCGCGGCGAAGAGCCCGACGCTCGCGCTGAGGACGAGCAGCATCACGGCGAACAGGAACACCTCGAAGCCGAAGAGCGCGCTCGCCGCGATGCCCGCCGCGCGCCAGACCGAGCGCGCCGAGGCCGCGGCGCGCGCCTTCTGGAGCAGCGGCACCTCGCGGCCGGATCGCTTCGCGCGGTCGCCGTCGACCGGGACGCGCGGGCCGCCGCAGACGTCGCACCGGAAGCGCAGCTCGGGGTGCGCGGAGACGCCGGCCACCCCGCCGCAGTGCGGGCACGCCTCGGCGCGCTGGTCCGCGCCGCACCGCGGGCAGCGCGCGCTCCCCGGCGCGAGCGCCGCGGCGCACACGCGGCAGCGGGCGTCGCCGGACGGCGCCTGCGTCACGGCGCGCTCGCGGCGGACGCGGCGCGGGCGCCGTTCACGCTGCGGAGCACGGCGTCGAACAGGGCGCGCCCGTCCGCGCAGCCTTGCCCCTGGAAGGGCTGGCTCATCCGCTCGGGGTGGGGCATCAGCCCGAGCACGTTGCGCCGGGGGCCGCCGTAGATGCCGGCGATGTCCATGGCGGATCCGTTGGGGTTCGCGTCTCCTCCGACCAGCCCCTCCCGGTCGCAGTACTGGAGCGCGATGGCGCGATCCTCGACGAGCTTGCGGAGCGTCTCCGGATCGGCCTGGTAGCGCCCCTCGGCGTGGGCGATCGGCAGGCGGAGCACCCGAGGCAGGCCGCTCGTGAACGGCCCCTCGGCGCGCGGCGTCACGAAGACGTCGCGGCACTCGAAGCGGAGGTGCGCGTTGCGGGTGAGGGCTCCCGGGAGCAGCCCCGCCTCGGTGAGGATCTGGAACCCGTTGCAGACGCCGAGCACCAGGCCGCCGCGCTCCGCGTGCCGCCGGATGGCGGGGACGATCTGGCTCGTGCGCGCGATGGCGCCGCAGCGCAGGTAGTCCCCGTAGGAGAACCCGCCGGGGATGGCGACGAGGTCGGTGCCAGCGGGGAGCTCGGCGTCGCGGTGCCAGGCGGTCGACGTGCGGACCTGGAGCACGTCGCGGAGCGTATGGATCATTTCGGCATCGGCGTTGGAGCCCGGGAAGATGACCACGGTCGCGTGCATGGCCGTCCACGTAGTCCGGTTGCCGGCGCTCGGCCAGGGGTCCTGAAGCTGCGCGCCGCTTCACCGGGTTCTGGGGGCGTGCCATGATGGGGCATGGCTTCGCGATGGGCGCGGACCGGCCGGACCGACGCGACGCTACGGGCTTCGCGGTGGGCGCGGACCGGCCGGGCCGACGCGACGCTGCGGGCCGCGTCCGGCTACCTCGTCCTCTCGGCGCTGGCGATCTCGCTGGCCCTGGTGGTGCGGGATGGATGGCCGTGGATCCACCCGAGCCCCTGGCTCTCGCTGCCCCCGCTGGCCGCCTTGCTGATGAGCGCCGCGCTCGGCCTCACGCTCGCGGCCGGGGTCGTCGCGATGACGCGCGTCGCCGTGGCCCGGTTCGGCTGGGCGCGGCGCCTGCACAGCGAGCTCCGCCCGGTCGCGCTGGACCTCTCGCTCGGCCAGGTCCTGCTCCTCGCGGGCCTCTCGAGCCTCGGGGAGGAGCTGCTCTTCCGCGGGCTCCTGACGCCGCTGCTCGGCGTGGCGCTGAGCGCGCTCCTCTTCGGCCTGATGCACCAGATGCGCGGCCCGAGCCGCTGGGTGTGGGTCGGCTGGGCCGCGGGCGTCGGCGCGGGGCTCGGCGCCATCTTCGCCGCGACCGGATCGCTGGTCGGTCCGTTCGTGGCGCACGCCGTCGTGAACGCCGTGAACCTGAGCTACCTGCGCGACCACGATCCCGGCGAGGCGGAGCAGCAGGCGACGCTCTGAGGGGCTCGTCCGGCCGGCCGGACGAAGGCCTTCGTGAGGAGAGGCGTTGCCGACCTGCCCGGCCCCCTGGGAGGGAGCTCGCCGCCTTTGCGAAGGCAGACCGATCGGCTCGCGATCGACCCCCGGCCGAGGTGGCCGAAGGGGAGGGGCGAAGGGGGTTCGACCCCCGGCCGAGGTGGCCGAAGGGGAGGGGCGAGGGGGGTCGAACCCCGTTCAGGGTGGCCGAAGGGGAGGGTCGAGGGGGTTCGACCCCCGGCCGAGGTGGCCGAAGGGGAGGGGCGAAGGAGGTTCGACCCCCGGCCGAGGTGGCCGAAGGGGAGGGGCGAGGGGGGTCGAACCCCGTTCAGGGTGGCCGAAGGGGAGGGTCGAAGGGGGGGCCGACCCCCGGCCGAGGTGGCCGAAGGGAGCGCGCGGAGCGACCTCAGCGCTTCTTTGAGTCGGGACGGGGAGGCCGGGCGGGCGCTGGTCGCTGGGGGACCGGGCTCATGCGCGACGAACCTTCTTCATGGCTCGCCGGCTGGGTCGTCGGGGGAGCGACGCTCCCGCGGGAGAGCTCGCCCGGCTCGCTCGAGCGGCCCGGCGAGGATGGCGGCGCCGTCGTCCGGCGCGACGGCGGCTTCGACGGGGAGAGCCGGCCGTGGCCGCGCGGGACCGTGGGCGGATCGCTCTCGTCCGCGCCGCGCCGGCTCGACGGCGGCTTCGCCGTCATGCGGGCGAGCGAGCGCAGCGTCGGCGGCGGCGCGGCCTCGAAATCGAAGCTCAGCTCGAGCGACGGCGGCGCGTCGGAGATCGCCAGGGCGCCGTCGGCCGCCCTCCGCGGCGCGGCGCCGGGCTGGCGGCGCAGGAACTCCCCGAGCGGCGCGCGCGACGACGGCGGCGCGACGTCGTCCGGGATGGACGACGGCCCGCCGAGCGCCGTCGTCGCGATCCGGGGCTCCTGACGGCGCCGCGACGGCGGCATCGGCAGCTCGACGCGGGCGCTCTCGTCCTCGAGCCGGGTCGCCTCGAGCAGGTAGGCGGCGATCGATTTTCGCTCCGGCGGCACCGGCCGGCTGCCTGGAACGAACGCGAACCGCCCGACCTTCCAGGCCAGCATGGTGCGGAGCGCGGCGAGCGCCGACACGCGCGTGCCGCCCACGGTCCCCTGGACGATGCACCCCTCGGCGATGTCGAGCTGCGCGCGCCGCTTCTTGCTGAGCACCTCGAACACGCCCGAGCGCCGCTCCATCTCGAGGACCGTGAGGACGGTCGCGATCGACATCTGGCTGAGGTCGCCCTCGATGGCGGTCTGGTCGACGGAGGCGGGGATGGACATGAGGCTGTCCCGCCGCTGCCGCAGGCGGGACGCCATCTGCACGAGGGCCCCGATCTGCGCGACGACCTCGGTGACCCGGAACGGCTTGGTCATGTAGACGTCGGCGCCGACGTGGAACCCCTCGAGGCGGGATTGCTGGTCATCGAGGGCGGAGAGGAACAGGAAGGGGGTGACGGACACCCGCGAAGGTTGGGTGCGGACGTTGCGCGCGACCCAGTAGCCGTCGTGGTCGGGCAGGCCGACGTCGCAGACGATGCACTCGGGCTCCAGGGTGCAGGCGGTCGAGAGCCCGGCCTCCGCGGTGGCGCAGTAGATGACCTCGTAACCCACCTCGCGGATCGCGGTGGCGAGCAGGTCCGCGACATACTCCTCGTCCTCGATCACGAGCACGACCCCGCTCGGCATCTGGCAGACGGTACACGCGCGCCGCGGGGGTGGCCAAGGGTGAATGGCGGCGAGCCGGTCCGAAGCTTGGGCCGCGCGCCGCCGCGCGCCGCCGCGCGCCGCCGACGGAGCGTGTCGGCGCGTGTTTGCCCGCGGCGCCCGACCGCGGCGCGGGATTCACGCTATAAGAACGGAAATGGCAACTCCTGTCCGAGAGGCCGGCAGCGCGGCGCGGCCCGGCGAGCGGCCCTCCCCGGGGGCTCGCGTCTTCATCGCGATGAGCGGCGGAGTCGACTCCTCGGTCGCCGCGGCGCGCCTCTGCGACGCTGGTTACGAGGTCGTCGGCGTGACGCTGCACCTCTGGGACTACCCCGACGACGGCAGCGTCAAGAGCCGCTGCTGCGCGCCCGAGGATCAGCACGACGCCCGCCGGGTCGCCGACCACCTCGGCATCCCGCACTACACCTTCGATCGCCGCGCCCTGTTCCGCGAGCACGTCGTCGATCCGTTCGTCGACGCCTACCTCGCGGGCGAGACGCCGAGCCCGTGCGTGGCCTGCAACCGCTCGGTCAAGCTCCGGGAGCTGTTCCCGCTGGCGGAGCGGCTGGGCGTCTCGTGGGTGGCGACGGGCCACTACGCGCGGGTCGTCGTGGAGGAGGGCGGCGCCCGCCTCTACCGCGGCCGCGATCGGCACAAGGATCAGAGCTATTTCCTCCACATGCTCCGGTCGGACGAGCTGTCGCGGCTCCTCTTCCCGCTCGGCGAGTCGACCAAGGAGGAGGTGCGCGCCGAGGCGATCGCCCGCGGGCTGCCGGGGGCCGACAAGGGGGAGAGCCAGGAGCTCTGTTTCATCCCCTCCGGCCGCTACGCGCCCTTCGTGGCCGAGCGCGCGGCGGACAGGCTCCGGCCCGGGCCGATCGTCGATCGGGACGGGCGCGTGGTCGGGTCGCACGGCGGGGTGCACGGCTTCACCGTGGGCCAGCGCAAGGGCATCGGCGTCTCGCTCGGCCGCCCGGCGTTCGTCGTGGGCCTCGACGCGGCGACCGGCGCGGTGCGCCTCGGCGACGAGGCCGACCTCTACGCGGCGGGCGCCGAGATCACCGAGGCCGTGTGGTCCGACGACGCGGTCTTCCCCCTGGAGGCCGAGGTGCGGGTGCGCGCGCGGCACGAGGCGGCGCCCGGCGTCATCGAGCGGCGGCGCGACCCCGCGACGGGCGCCGAGAGCTTCGTAGCGCGGTTCGAGAGCCCGGTGCGGGCCGTCTCCCCCGGTCAGATGGCCGTGGTGTACCGGGGCGACCGCGTCCTCGGCGGCGGCCGCATCCGGGCCGCCCTCCGCGCGGGGGCGGCGTCGTGACGGCGCGCCTGCTCGTGCCCCTCGTGTGCTGCCTCTCGCTCGGGTGCTCGCTCGGGCAGGGGGAGGGCGAGGTCTACAGCTCGAGGCTGCTCGCGGCGGACTGCTGGGAGGGCGCCTACGACATGCGCCCCGACTTCTTCGCCGCGGTCCCGTACCGCTCCACGCTGCAGATCCGGGTGCAGCGGGGCAGCGACCTCCAGGAGGTCTCGGACGGCCTCGCGGTCACGATCGACGATGTCGGCCTCATCCGCGGGGACGGGCAGGTGAACAAGCTCGACGTCGACCTGAGCGTCGGGCTCCCGCCCGGCGTCGAGCTGCCGGGCTCGCCCCCGCCGACGCCGAAGCCGGAGGGGCTCGCCCCGCTCGTGCACATGGCGCTCTACCTCCAGCGGTCGTGCCACAACCAGAACACCGTGCTCTACGCCGTGGATGGGACCATCAAGTTCCAGGCGCTGTTCAGCGGCGATCCCAACGAGACGGACGCGGTCGACAAGTACACGGACGCGACGTTCGACATCTGGGTCGGTGATCCGCGCGACGCCGGGATCGGTCATCCAGCCGACGCCATCCCCCGGGAGCTCCTCTCGAGGGTCACGGGGAGCTTCCGTTTCTATTTTGAGCGAGGTCAACCTGGCCAACCGTTCCCCTGAGCTCGCCACGACTCCGTCCTGGGTCTCTGGTGGTGTCCTACCTGTCAGGACACGGGCCTTCAGCGACCGAGTGGATTGAAGCTGACCATCTGCCAGGTCGCTCGGCCGAGACGACATGGCAAAGCGCCGCGCACTCGCGGTAAAGTAGTGACCGCTCATGCCCCAACCCCCGCCTCGACCCGCATCGCGAATGGGCGGACCTCCAAGCCCCGGGTCGACCAATTCATCGTCTGACGCGCGCGCGAAGGAGTCCGAGAAGCAGCAGGGGACCTACTTCCTGGGCCGTTACCGCGTGGTCGACGAGATCGGGGTGGGCGGAATGGCGAGCGTCCACCTGGCGCGCATGGATGGGCCGGGCGGCTTCCAAAAGTGGGTCGCCATCAAGCGGATCCACCCGCATCTGGTCGAGGACGATCAGTTCGTCGATATGTTCCTGGACGAGGCGCGCATCGCGGCTGGCATCAACCACGCCAATGTCGCGCAGGTGTTCGATCTCGGGAAGGACGACAACACTTACTGGATCGCCATGGAGTATCTCCACGGCGAGCCGCTCCGGGAGGTGATGCGGCGCGCCGAGGAGCGCCGGCTGCGCATCTCGCCCGAGCTCGCTGCGCGCATCTGCTCCGATGCGGCAGAGGGGCTCCACGCCGCCCACGAGCTGCGTGGAAAGAACGGCCAGCTGCTCGGCCTGGTGCACCGCGACGTGACGCCGCACAACCTGTTCCTCACGTATGACGGCTACACCAAGGTGGTGGATTTCGGGATCGCCAAGGTGGCCGATCGGCTGTCGTCCACCCGCGCGGGAACGCTGAAAGGCAAGTTGGCCTACATGTCTCCCGAGCAGGTGCGCGGCAATGAGGTCGATCGCACGACCGACGTGTTCGCGCTCGGGGTCGTCCTCTGGGAGCTCACGACGAACCAGCGTCTCTTCCGGATGGATACCGATCTCGACACCCTCGAGAAGGTGCAGGCCTGCGTGGTCCCGCCGCCGTCCACGATCGTGCCCGACTATCCGATCGAGCTGGAGAGCGTCGTCATGAAGGCGCTCGCCAAGCACAGGCAGGACCGCTTCCAGACGGCGCGCGAATTTTCGCGAGCGCTGCAAAACTTCCTGATGCGGAGCGGGATCTTCGTCGGCTCCGAGGAGGTCGCGCAGTTCGTGCAGCAGGTGTTCGCCGACCGCATCCAGAAGCGCGAGGCGCACCTCGCGTGGGCGGCGGAGGTGACGTCGACGATCAACGTCGAGCAGGTGCGCGGGCGGGCCTCGACCACGGCCACGGACAGCGTCGGGCTCCGCAGCCGCGGGCGGGAGCCCGAGCCGCAGCAGCGGCTCACGCCGCCGCAGGTCTTCCGGCACAACGCCGCGCCGGCGAGCGGGATCGCGCCGGTCGGGCGCACGCCGTCGAGGGACGCGGCCGGCAAGCAGATGGTGGCCTCGTCGCTGATGGACGACGACGAGGATGTCCCGACGACGGTCGCGACGCGCGAGCACGCCGAGCCGGTGCGGCCGCTCCCCTACGGCGAGCGCGCGATGCCGCGCCCGGCGGCCGGCATGGCGCCGGAGCTCGCGCCGGCGCCTCCTCCTCAGCCCGGCGCCCCGTCCGCCCTTCCCACGGTGCGGCCCGGTGCCGCGCCCGCGCACGCGAGCTCGCCGCGCGCGCACGGCGGCCAGAACCTCACCGCGCCGACGATCCCGGCGAACCCGTATCCGCCGCGCGATCTCGGCGCGGCCGATCGGGCGCCGTTCCCCAAGGGGGGCCTCCTGGACAGCGATCTGGGCAACCCGCTCGCGTCCACGCTCGCGCTCCCGCAGCAGGCTCCTCCCCAGCCCCCCGCGCCGGTCCCGCAGGGCTCGAGCGACGCCGCACGCCGCGCGCACACCAGCAGGGCCGCTGCGTTCGGCGCATCGCCGCAGGCGCCCTCGTACGCGCTGCCATTCAACGGCCAGGGCTACGCTCCTTCGCCCCCTGCCGGCTCGCCCGCGCCGGTGTTCCCGCCGCCGCCGTCGATGACGCTCGATCCATCGCGCGCGCAGGCCCAGCCGTTCGCGCCCGCCGCGCCGGCGCAGCCTCCCCAGTCGCAGATCGAGACCGCGCTCTCGCTGCCGCGCCCCGATCCGGCGGCCATCTGGGCGGCCACGCAGGACGCGGTGTCCAAGGGGAACGGCAGGAACACGCTCGTGCTCGTCGCCGTCATCGCCCTCACCGCGCTGTGCGTCATCGGCATCGGCGCGCTGATCTACATCAAGACGATGGCCGCGCAGCCCGCGCCCCTGAAGGGGGTCGACGCTGCGCCGCCCGCCTCGACCGGCGCGACCACCACGCGCGGGCCGCGCCTCGGCGCCCACGTGGAGCCCGCGGGGGATGGGCGCGCGCGCTCGCTCGCCCTCGCCGGCGGAGCTCCTCTCGTCCACCACCCCGGCGCGACGAGCCTGCGGCGCGTTACGATGAAGGGATGAAGGCTGTTCATCGCCGCTCGAGCGGCGCCAGGGCGCGGCCCCGCGCCGGCGAGCGAGCGCAGCTGCGCATCGACGCGCTGGCCGCCGGCGGCGCAGGGATCGGTCGGCTCGCCGGCGAGGTCGTCTTCGTCCCCGCGACGGCGCCGGGCGACCTCGTCGAGGTCGAGCTCGATCGGAGCGCGCGCCCGGCGCGGGGCAAGCTGCTCCGCGTGGTCGAGCCGAGCGCCGACCGCATCGCCCCGCCCTGCCGCTTCGCGGAGACCTGCGGCGGCTGCGACTGGATGCACGTCCGCGTCGAGGCGCAGCAGGCCGCGCACGCGCAGATCGTCCGGCAGGCGATCGCGCGCGCGGCCTCGCTCGCCGAGGCCGACCTGCCGCCGATCCGCCTGCACCCCGCGCCCCAGCCGCTCGGCTACCGCTCGCGCGCGCGGCTGTTCGCGCGCGCGGAGCGCGGCGAGGTGCGCGTGGGCTACCGCGCGCCGAGGACGCACGCTGTCGCGGCGGTCGACCGCTGCCTGGTGCTGGCCGACCCGATCGCGCCGCTCGCCGGCGAGCTGCCCGGCGTCCTGCGCGGGGCCGCGGGGGAGGGCGACATCCTCGTCTCGCTGGGCGCCTCGAGCCGCCCGGTGGTCGAGATCCTCTGGCGCGGCCAGCTGCCGCCGGCCGTGTGGCAGCAGCTCGACGAGCGCACGGCCCGCGGCGCGTGGGCCGGCGCCCGCGTCACGCTCGACGGCGCGCGCGAGGCCGCGTCGTTCGGCGATCCGCGGCCGGCGATCGTGGGCGCCGACGGCCTGCCGCTGCTCCTCGCGCCGGGCGGCTTCGGGCAGCCGTCCGAGGAGGGCGCCGCCGTGCTCGCCGGCCGCGCCGCCGAGCTCGCTCACCTCGACTCCTCCCGGCCGCCGCACGTCCTGGAGCTGTTCGCGGGGAGCGGGACGCTCTCCGTGCTCCTCGCGCGCGGCGCGCCGCGGTCCGCGCCGGTCGCCGGGGCTGCCGAGGCCGCCTCGCCGGCCGCCCCGGGGCTCGCGTCGTTCACGGCGGTGGAGCGCTCGCCCGAGGCGGTCGCTTGCCTGCGCCAGAACCTCGCCGCCCGCGGCCTCGCCGGCAAGGCGATCGAGGCGGACGCCGACCAGGTCCCGATCCCGGCGCGCACCGACGTCGTGGTGCTGGATCCGCCGCGCAGCGGGGCGCCCGGCGCGGCGCGCGCGATCGCGGCCTCGGGCGCGCGCGTGGTCGTCTACGTGTCGTGCGACCCGGCCACCCTCGCGCGCGATCTCGGCGGCATCCTCCGCGGCGGCTTCGAGATCACGGACATCGAGGCGGTCGAGCTCTTCCCGCAGACGAGCCACATCGAGTCGATCGTCCGCCTCACCCGCGCCCGCCGGCCGGCGCGCTGAGCCGCGCGGCGAGGAGGCGCGTCGCGCCGCGTCGCGCGCAGCCCCGGCGAGCTCGGGCCGAGATCGCGCGCGGCGCGAGGTCGCAGCGCGCCTCCGCCCAGCGGCTTGCGCTACGCTGGCCGGGATGATCCACCCCCTCGACGAGCGGCTCCGCGAGGAAGCGCGGCGCTACCGCCTCGTGTTCGCCTGCCCCGACTGCGCGTCGTTCGATCCGGCGGAGACCGAGCGCGACGAGGCCGGCGGCGCGCCTCCCGGCGGCGCGCCGCGCTGCTCGCTCGGCTATCCGGTCGCGCCGCACCTGAGCCCGTCGCTCGACGACGAGCGCGACGAGATCATCTTCTGCAAGGCGTTCGAGCTGCGATGAGCCCGTCCCCCGGGCCTCCCCCGCCGCCCAGGCGGGGCCGATCGCACCCCCCGTCGCTGATCCGGCTGGCCGAGCGGCTGATCCGGGACGAGCGGCTGCTCGCGCGCGGCGACGTGGTCCTCTGCGCCTGCTCCGGGGGCCCCGACTCGACGGCGCTGCTGCACGTCCTCGCCATGCTCCGGCGGCGGATCGGCCACGAGGTCGTCGCGCACGGCGTCGACCACGGCCTGCGGCCGGCGGCCGCGGCCGAGCTCGCGATCGCGCGCGACCTGGCCGAGCGGCTCGGCGTCCCCTATTCCAGCACCCGTGTGGACGTGGCGCCCGGCGCGAACCTCCAGGCCAGAGCGCGCGCCGCCCGGTTCGCCGCGCTGTCGGCGGCCTCGGCGGCGCTCGGCGCCCGCGCGATCGCGACCGGCCACACCGCGGACGACCGGGCCGAGACGGTGCTGCTGCGCCTGCTGCGGGGCGCTGGGCCGCGGGGGCTGGCCGTGCTGCCGCCGCGCGCGCCGCTCTGGACCGACGCCGCCGGCGCGGCGCCGCGCTCGGCGGCTGCCGGCGTCGAGCTCATCCGCCCGTTGCTCCTGGCCCGCCGCGCCGACGTGCTGGCCCACCTCAGCCGACATCGGCTGGCGTTCGCGGAGGATCCCAGCAATGGGGACCCCCGCTTCACCCGCGTTCGCGTCCGCCGCGAGCTCCTCCCGCTCCTCGAGGACCTGTCGCCGACGATCGTCGAGCACCTCTGCGCGCTCGCGGACATGCTCGCCGCCGGCCGAGATCGGCGCGCCGGCGGCGATCCGGCCGTCCTCGACGGCGGCGAGCCGCTCTCGATGCCGCTCGGTCGGGCGCAGCGCCTCGCGATCGAGCGGGCTCGCAAGCTCGGGCGGCCGCTGCGCGTCCTGGTCCGCGGCGGCGGAGAGATCGCCCTGGGCTTTCCAGAGGAGTCCAGCGTGCTTATCGAGGACAGGTCCGAGCGTCGCGGGGCCTGACCGCATGCACCCCACCCGCGACCCCTGTCGAGTCCCCTGTTTCGCCGTGCCGCCGCGGGGAAAACCCGCGGTCGACGACCGAGCCGACGGGTGGCATGCTGACTGGAACACGCGTACAATTTCGGTACACGCCGGCTCGCCGCGCGAGCTTAGAGGGTCCTCGTGAAGCAATCGCACAAGACGCTGCTGCTCTGGGTTCTGCTGATCATGATGTTCTTGGCGATCTGGCAGTTCTTGAGCCCGGATTCCCGGCCCGCCACGCAAGTCGCGTTCAGCGAGTTCATGGGCCAGGTCCAGGTCGAGGCCAAGGACAAGGATCCGCACGTCGAGTCGGTCACGATCAAGGACCGCGAGTACACCTTCTGGGTCAAGGACCCCAAGACCGGGGCGAAGACGAAGAAGGTCACGATCGGGCCTGACAACGCCGACGAGATCACGAAGACGATCGTCGACAACAAGGTCGCCGTCTACTTCGAGAAGGAGGACACGTCGCCGTTCTGGCCGGGGGCGATCATGTACCTCCTGCCGACGGTCTTCCTGCTCGTGATGTTCTACCTGTTCATGCGCCAGCTCCAGGCCGGCGGCGGCAAGGCGATGAGCTTCGGCAAGTCGCGCGCGCGGCTGCTCAGCGAGGCGCAGAACAAGGTGACGTTCGCCGACGTCGCGGGCATCGACGAGGCGAAGGACGAGCTCGAGGAGATCATCGCGTTCCTCAAGGACCCGAAGAAGTTCCAGAAGCTCGGCGGCCGGATCCCGAAGGGCGTGCTCATGATGGGCCCCCCCGGGACGGGCAAGACGCTCCTCGCGCGCGCGATCGCCGGCGAGGCCGGGGTGCCGTTCTTCTCGATCTCCGGCTCGGATTTCGTCGAGATGTTCGTCGGCGTCGGCGCGAGCCGGGTGCGCGACCTGTTCGAGCAGGGCAAGAAGCACGCGCCGTGCATCATCTTCATCGACGAGATCGACGCGGTCGGCCGCCACCGCGGCGCGGGCCTCGGCGGCGGGCACGACGAGCGCGAGCAGACGCTGAACCAGCTCCTCGTCGAGATGGACGGCTTCGAGTCGAACGAGGGCGTGATCATCGTTGCCGCGACGAACCGCCCCGACGTCCTCGACCCCGCGATCCTGCGGCCTGGCCGCTTCGATCGGCGCATCGTGGTGAACCGCCCCGACGTGCGCGGCCGCGAGGGCATCCTCCGGGTCCACACGAAGAAGGTCCCGCTCGGGCCGGACGTCGACATGGAGATCCTGGCGCGCGGCACGCCCGGCTTCGTCGGCGCCGACATCGAGAACCTGGTCAACGAGGCGGCCCTCCTCGCGGCGCGTCAGGACAAGGACGTCGTCACGATGATCGACTTCGAGATGGCCAAGGACAAGGTGCTGATGGGCGCAGAGCGCCGCAGCATGGTCATCAGCGACGAGGAGAAGCGGACCACGGCCTACCACGAGGCCGGGCACGCGCTGGTCGCGAAGCTCCTGGAGAAGTTCTCGGACCCGGTCCACAAGGTGACGATCATCCCGCGCGGCCCGGCGCTCGGCCTCACGCAGCAGCTGCCGAAGGAGGACCGGCTCAGCATGTCGCGCGAGTTCGCCAAGGCGCGGCTCTCGGTGCTGATGGGCGGCCGCGTCGCGGAGGAGATCATGTTCGGCCAGTTCACGACCGGCGCGGGCAACGACATCAAGCAGGCGTCGAACCTCGCGCGGCGGATGGTGACCGAGTTCGGCATGAGCGACGTCATCGGGCCGATCTCGTACGGCGCGGACGAGGAGAGCGTGTTCCTCGGGCGCGACTTCACGAGCCGGCGCCGCGACTACTCGGAGACGATCGCCAACCAGATCGACGACGAGGTGCGGCGGTTCATCCTCGACGCCCACGCCGAGGCGCGGCGGCTCCTCACCGAGAACCGCGAGATCCTCGAGCGGCTCGCCAACGCGCTCCTCGAGCGCGAGACGCTGGACGCGGAGGAGGTCGACGCCATCGTCTCGGGCCGCGAGCTGCCGCAGCGCCAGCGCGTCGTGATCCCGAGCTACAGCGATCGCGATCGCGCCGCGAAGGAGAAGCGCCGCGCGGCCAGCATCTTCGGCACGCCGAAGCCCGCCCCGAGCACCTGATCGCGAAGCGCGGGGGCCGCGCCCGGCGAGCCCGGGCGAGCGCCCCCGCACCGCCGCGCGCCGCACGGCACGGCGCGGCCCCCGAGACGCCTCACTCCCTCCCCTCCGACAGCGAAGCACGCGGCGCGCGACGTGAACCGCGACGCACGCGGCGCGTGACGCCGACCCGCCTCAGGGAGCGGTCACGGTCGTCTGCAAGAACGCCCACTGCTGCAGATCTGCCGGGCGGCCGCCGTCGTGCGCGCGGTTCGCCTTCGTGAAGATCGCCTGGGCGCCGTCGCCGAAGATGAACAGGCCGTAGCCGAGCGCGAAGCGCAGCGGCTCCCACGGCTGGTAGGCGAGCGAGACGTCGATCTCGTGGCCGAGCGTCCGGCGCTCGTTGTCGCGGACGGCGCCCACGGGAAGGAGCCGCGCGGTGACCCACCTGCCCCCGGGCGAGGCGAGGCCGACGAACGTGTACCCGGCGGCGACGGTCATCGCGTCGAGGGGCGAGGCGCGGACGGCTCCGCCCGCCTCGATCACGTTGGACCACGCGTAGAGCCCCATCGGGCCGTGGTTGTCCTGCGCGTCGGGCAGGATCGGATCGAAGCGGCGCTGCGTCTCGCCCTCCTCGAGCGCGCCGTCGTCGCCCGTCGCGTAGGCGCCGCGGGCGCTGAAGGTGAGGCGGGCGGGGAGGGACGTCTCGAGCGCCGCCCGCGCGGCGGCCGCGAACCCGCCGAGCGGGCGATCGGCCGTGAAGGTGGCGACCCGACCGAGCTCGTAGGCCCCCTCGATCGCGTAGCGGAAGCCGCGGCGGTCGCCGGAGATGCGCGCGTCGAGGACCACGGTGTCTCCGGGCGTGAGCCAGGTCGGCCGCGGCTCGCGCGCGATGCGCGCGAGCGCCGTGGCCTCGAGGTGGAGCAGGGGGGCGACGCGCCAGAGCGCGTTCAGGCCGTAGAGCTGCGTCCCTGTGCCGGCGGAGATGGGCTTGCGCGTCCCCGTGACCTCGGGCGGCGCGCCGCCCGGCGCAGCGAGGAGCACGGCCATCGCCTCGAGGTCGACGTTGCCGAGCTGCACCCCCGCGCGCACCCCGTCGAGCGAGCGCGCGGTGAGCGTCTCGTCGTCCGCCCCGATCAGGCGGCCGTCCCCCCACTCGATCCGCTGACGGCCCAGCCGGACGAAGGCGCGGCGCCCCGAGCGCGTGTGCACATCGACGTAGGCCTCGTAGGGCGCCGTCGCCGGGAGGGACGGCTCGCCCGCCCCGACGAAGATCGCGTCGTCGGTCCCCCAGAGCCGCGCGTCCTGCAGCGTGAGGACGCCCGTGACGGGCCCGCGATCGACGGCCAGGCCGAGGCGCGCGCGCTGCGCGAAGAACCACTGGGTCTTGACGACGTTGCCCGTGTCGAGGAGCGGCGGCAGCGCGCCCCCGAAGCCCTCGGCGAGCACCGCGTTCGAGCTGTAGACGTCGCCGCCCGTGTCCACGGGGTACCGGCGAAGCTCGCCCCGGATCCGGAGCTCCGCCGACGGGCGGAAGACGAACCCGCCGAGGTGCACGCCCTCCGACTGCGGCGGCGCCTGGGCCGCCGCGGTCCGGGGCGCGAGCGCGAGCGCGAGGAGTGCCGATCCCAGAGCGATGGAGGCGAACGGCAGGGATCGGATCATCAGCGAGGAGGGCCGGAGCGCGGGGTCGTCGAACGGCGGATGCGCGGCCTGGCGCGCGGCGTTCTCGCGGGCCGCGCTCCTGGATCGCTCGCGGAGGATAGGCGTCCCGGCGCTCGTCGGACAAGTGGGGAAGCTGCCGAATGGGACGCAGTGCCGCTCCTGTCCGGAGGCGTTGCCGCCGGACAGGGCGAGCCGCCGCGCCGGCGGCGTCACGGATCGAAATCGTCCTCGCCGTTCGGAGGCGGCGGCGGCTTCGGCGGCCTCGGCGCGGCTCCGGCGCCGCTCCCGCGCTGCGGCGGCGCCTTGGCGCTTCCGGTGGGCTGCCTCGGCGTGGGGCGCCGCGCCGCGCCTCGCCGCGCCGGCGCGACGCCCGCGTCGACGGCGAGCACCAGATCGAGCGCGAGCTTCGACGCCCTGCCGGCGTGCCGCTCGGCGACCGCTCCCGCCTCGGCGAGCACGCGCTCGGCCGCCTCGAGCTCGCGCTTCGCCTCGCGGCGCTGCGGGTCGCCCGCCATGGTCTCGGCCCACGAGGCTGCCAGCGACGTCCGCTGCTTCTCGAGCGCCGCCGCGCGCTTCGACAGCTCGCCGAGCTGCTTCGCCGCCGCGAGGGAGCTCTTCAACGACGCCTCGAGCGCCTCGACGGCGTCCCTGTCGTCCGCGTCGAGCGAGCGCCCGCCTCGCGCGCTGACGAGCCGCGCTTCCGGCGCGAGCTCGACGTGGAGCGAGACGCCCGACGCGCGGAGCTCCGCTGCGCGCGCGCGCGCAGCGTCGAGCGCCGCGTCGGCGGCCGACCTCGGATCGAGCCCGGCCGCGCGCGCGAGCTCGGCCCGCGCCGCGTCCGCGAGCGCCTCGGCCTTCAGCGACTCCTCGCGGAGCGCGAGCGCGGCCTCGAAGAACTCGTCGTAGGGCTGCTTGCCCGTGCGCAGGGCCCGGCCCTGCTCGAGCTGCGACGCCTGCGCGGCGCACGCGGCGAGCAGCGGCGCGTGCGCCGCGGCGAGCAGCAGCGCGAGCGCCGCCGCCCGGAGGCGGCTCGCGCCCGGGGCCCTCGTCATCCACATTGGAGGATGACCCCCCAGAGCTCGTAGCTCGCGGCGGGCTTCGAGAGGAACACGACGCCCACGTAGCCCGATCGCGGCGCGACGCCGAGCACGCCCTGCCCGAAGTTCCCGGCCGGGGGCGAGAGCGCGATCGGATCGCCGATCGGGGAGAAGTTGGGGGCCAGGGTCTGCGCGCGCATGGCGCGGCTCCCCGGAGGGCCTTCGGTCCACACGAGGAGCCAGCGTCCGTCGCTGAGCCCCGCGATGTCCGGCGCGAACGCGTCGCCGCCGGGGCCGCCGGAGGGGAGCGGGATCACCTGGGTCGACGTGGGGATGTCGCCCGGCGCGGCTTGCCCGGCGCGGATCTCCCATCGTCCGTCCGCGGGCCGGTCGGCGAAGACGACGGCGAGGGCGCGCTCGTTCCAGCCGAGCGAAGGCTTGCCGAGCGCGCCCCCGGAGCCGTTCACGCGGGTGAGCTCGCCGGCGGGCCTGCGCTCGGCGTCGAGCCAGCCGGCCCACACGGCCTTCTCGCGGCGGAACGCGACGGCGTACCCGTGGGATCCGGCCGCGAGGGCGCGCGGCGATTCGAGCGGCTCGTCGCCTTGCACCGGCCAGAGCCGCGAGGGCGCGGCGCCGGGGTCGTCGGCCGCGACCACGGCGCCGTCGGCCAGGCCGATGACGAACGGCCGGGGCCCCGGGACGCTGACCGGGGAGCGGATGGCCTGCTGCGCCGACGTGAGGACGGTGAAGGTGTCTTCGACCGGCGAGATGCTCACGATGTCGGCGGCCTCTCGGTTCGAGAACTTCTCGCTCCGCTCCCCGGTCGCGGGATCGATCTCGAGGCCGACGGCCTCCATGGCGCTCCTGGCGTAGCCCACCAGGAGCTTGCCGCCCTTCGTCGCCGTGACCTCGAAGGGGATGCTCTTCGCGACGAGCGGCGCCCATGGCTGCGGCTGGCGCGCCACCCAGCAGGGCTTCAGCGGCGCGGGGATCGCGGAGCGAGCGACGTTTTGCGCGGCGCCGAGCGCGGGGCGCGCCGTCGCGATCAGCGGCTGCCGCGCGGCTGCGACGGAGTGGCGGCCCGCGAAGAAGGCGGCGATGCTCATGAGCACCGCCGCCCCGCAGATGCCGATGAGCGACGAGATCGGCACGGGCACCGCCGTGGAGAGCCGGCCGTCGCCCCGCGCCGGCGCGCCCGCGAGGGGCGGCTGAGCGCGCCGCGCGGAGAGGGCGCGCGGATCGAGCGCAGGCGGGCCGTTGCTCGATCCCGGGGCGGAGCCGCGATCGGAGCGCGGCGCCGGCGGAGCCGCGGCGGACGCAGGGCGCAGCCCGGGCAGCAAGCCTGGCCACGCGCGCCTGGCCGGGTGCCCCTGCGGCGCGCCTGCGCCGACGCCCTGCGGCGCGCCTGCGCCGACGCCGGCCGAGGGGATCGTGGCGTACTCGCGGCGCCCCATCGTCGGGTCGACGGCCAGGGGGGAGCGCTTCGTCTCGCTGGGCACGGGCGCAGCGGCGTGCTCCTTGGCCTCGCGGTGCGGCGCCGTCGTGGTGGAGGGCTCGGGGGCCTCGCTGACGGCGCGGAGCTCCGATGGGACCCGGCCATCGTCGGCCGGCGTGCTGTCGGCGCCGCGGGGCGGGGGACCGTCGCCGGGCGCCGCGGGGCTGGCGAGGCGAGGTCCGATGGACGCGATCGCCGCCGCGTCGGCGGCGATCGAGACGGGCGTCGCTTCGGCCGAGGGGATCGGGGCAGCCGGGGGCGAAGGGAGCGCTGCGGCCGGCTGCGAGGGGGACGGCGGCGCCGCCACCGGCGTCGCGCGGGGAGCGTCCGCGGGCGGGCGCGGCGGCGGCGCGGGGAGCGCTCCGAGGCGGACGAGGGCCTTCGCGCCTGCCGCGGTGTGATCCGGTGCATCGAGCGCCGGCGCGCCCGCAGGCCGCTTCGCTGCGACGGCGGGGAACCGGACCGGGACCGGCGGCGGCGGCACGGACCGCCCCTTCGCGGGCCGCTTCGTGCCCCGACTGGGGCTCGCCAGCGCCGGCGGCGTTGTGGGGAGGGGCTTGCCGGCGCCCTGATCCGCGACGGCGGCTGCGCCGCTGCGCCCGTCTTCCTGCGGCGCAGCGCCGGCCGGCGCTGCGTCGCGGCCTGGAGGCAGGGGCGGCGGCCGGGGCGGCCTCGCCGCGCGCGCGGCCGGGCCGCCGGCGGCCTTCGGCGTCGCGCCGGGCCTGCTGGGCGCGGCCGAGCCCGCCGCGCGCCTCGGCGCTGCGGGCTCGCCGCCTTCGGTCATCCCGCCGGCGGCGCCTGCGTCGCCGGCCGGACGCTGACCGGCCGACGTGTCCTCGGGGTCCTCGGACGCCGAGGGGAGCTTCGGCGCGCGCGGGATCGCGGGCGCTCCCTCGTCGCCTGCCGAGGAGCCGTCGTAGCGGGG
The DNA here is from genome assembly GCF_051474665.1 of Sorangium sp. So ce394. Lineage (NCBI taxonomy): Bacteria > Pseudomonadati > Myxococcota > Polyangiales > Polyangiaceae > Sorangium > Sorangium sp. So ce394. The sequence continues at coordinate 11,087,981 of NZ_CP150339.1, read as the reverse complement.
CAGCTGCGTGATCGCGCGGGCGACGCCCGCGTCGAACGCTCCGCCCGCCGAAGGCACGACGATCGGCGCGCTCTGTCCGCTGGCCGGCGCGCTCGCCGGAGCCTCGACCCCCGCGAGCGTCGCCATGGGCTCGCGCTTCCGCGGCGGCGGGGGGGGCGGCTGCGGTCGGGCGGTGGCCCGGCCCGGGGACGCCGCAGGTCGCCGCTCGTTCGCGGACCTGTCCGGGGGCGCCGGGCGCTGACCCGGGCGGGCGGGCGCCGGGCCCAGCTCCTCGACGAGCTCGAGCTCCAGCGTCGCGCCGCTGTCGCGCGCCGACGCCCGGGCATCGGCGGCGGGCTTGTCGGGCGGAGCGGCGCCCGCGTCCGGCTTGCGCCGGAGCTGCGCGGCGTCGGCGAGCTCCGGCTGCTTGGAGACCGGGGCCCACGCTTCCATGCCCTGGCGCCACACGAGCGTGGAGCCCGGGATGACCCCGGCAGCCAGCGCGCTGCGCAGCTCGGCGGTGCTCACGAGCCGCTGGACGCCGCGCTCATCCGTCCATCGCCACGCGCTCAACGGCGGCCCCTCCTCCCCTTGCGAGAGCGCCGGAATTTCAGGACGCGATCCACGACGCGGGGGATCGTACCGCGCGTCGTTTGCAAAGAGATCCTCTTTTGTCCGATCGCGCAACCGCGCGCCCGCTCCTGACGACGATCGCGCTGGCAGCCCATGAGCCCTTCCCGCGCCCTCGTCGCCGCAATCCGCTTTCTGGCCGCCGTCGCTGCGCGTGCGCTCAGCCCACCGGCCTGCGCCGCCTGTGACGCCGCCATCGCAGCTGGCGCGGTATTTTGCTCCGACTGTGCGCGGACCACCGTGCCGTACGCGGAGCGCCCGCTGCGGAGGGCGGTGGGGTCAAGCGCGGCGGCGGGCGTCGAGCTCGTCGCGTTCGCTGCGTTCGGCGGGGCGGTCGCGGAGGGGATCCGGCGCTTCAAGTACGGGGATAGGCCGGACCTCGCGCGTCCGCTTGGCCGGTTGCTGCTCGGCGCGGCGCGCGACGCCGCGGTGAGCGCCGACCTCGTGGTCCCGGTGCCGCTGCATCCGCGCCGTCTCGCCGAGCGGGGGTACAACCAGGCGGCCTTGCTGGCTGCGTACGTCGCTGACGGACTTCAGGCGTCGATGGCCCCGCGGGCGCTTTGCCGCGTCCGTCCCACGGCGCAGCAGGCGCAGCTCCCGCGCGGTCTCCGCTTGCAGAACGTGGCGGGGGCGTTCCGGGTCCGCGCTCCGGAGCGCGTGCACGGCCGGCGGGTCGCGCTGGTCGATGACGTGGCCACGACCGGCGCCACGCTCGCGGCGTGCCGGGAAGCGCTCCTGGGCGCGGGGGCTGCTTCGGTCACCTACCTCGTCCTCGCGACGACCGAGAGCGGCGTGGACGAGCTCAGAAGGCCGCCTCTGTCAGCGCACCGCACTTGATGCGAACCGTCCTGCCCTCGGCGAGCCATCGCGTACCGTTGCGCGTCGGCTCGCCGAGCCTCACGAAGAAGCGCCCGCAGCGCACCTCGATGGGCTGATTGCTGGGACCCACCGCCACGCCCGTGACGTACACGGTCGCGTTCTGGGAGGAGTTGAGCTTGAGGAAGCCGTAGCCGCGGCGCGGGTTCCGCGGAACGCTCGCTTCGGCCTGGGTGGCCGGCGGCTGTGGAGGTGCCGGCGCCGCCTCGGGGCTGGGCTGGGGTGGAGGTGGGGGTGTGGGCTGGGGTGGAGGCGGGGGTGGCGCCTCGGGGCTGGGCTGGGGTGGAGGCGCGGCGGGGGACGGCGGAGGTGCGGCCTGTACAGCGGCTTCGGTCGCGCTCGGCGGGGGCTGGGCGGTCAGCTGCACGGGGGCGGCTGCTTGCTTCGAGGCTGCGGTGCTCGAGGCTGCGGTGATGACGCTGGCGGGACCGCTGGCCGCCATGTTCGCCGGGAGAGCCTCCCGGCTGCGTTCTGCGAGCCCGGGCAGGCCCGTCTCGACGGCGTAGACGCCCAGCGCAAACACGATCGCTGCCGTCGTGAGGGCAACGCCGATGGTGCCGAGGGGCGAGAGCGGCTTCGACGGATGGCCGTCAGCCGACCGAGGTTGGGTCACGTCCGCAGCCGACCCAGGTTGGGGCCCGTCCCCAGCCGACCCAGGTTGAGGCGCGCTCTCGGTCGACCCAGGTTGGGGCCCATCCCCCCCAGCCGACCCAGGTTGGGGCGCATCCTCGGCCGACCGAGGTTGAGGCGCGTCCGTCGCGAACATCGCCGCCAGTCTAGCGGGATCGTCCACCGCCGAACCTTTCTCTCCCGCTCGGCGGCCCAACGTCCGGCGCGCAGGACCGCTCCCTCCGAGCCGCTCCGGAACGCGAGCACGGACGCTGTTTGTGTGCTGGAATACATGCGTGTACGTCATCGCACATCCACTGACGTGGGTTCGCAGGGGGATGCCGCACGGCCGTCGCGCGCTGGCCGCCGGCGCGCTCGACACCCTCGGGCTCCTGGATCGCTTCCTGTGGCTGCGCGCGAAGCTCCGGCTGCCCGTGCTCTCCGTGTTCACCTACCACCGCATCGCCGAGGTCTCCGACGTGGACGAGCTCGATCCCGGCGTCGCCGAGGTGAGCGCGTGCGAGTTCGAGGAACAACTCGCGGTCATCAAGGCGCACTGCACGGTGGTGTCGCTCCGGGACGTGCGGCGCTTCGCCAAGGGCCGGAAGCTCCCGCCGAACCCCGTCATGGTCGCGTTCGATGACGGCTACCGCGACAACCACGACGTCGCCTTGCCCCTCCTCCAGCGCGCCGGCGTCACGGCCACGTTCTTCGTCGCCACCGAGTACCCCGGCAAGGGGCGCCTCTTCTGGTGGGACCGCGTCGCGCTCCTCATGCACCGGTGCCGGCGAGCGCGCGTCGAGCTCGCCTACCCAGCGACGCTCGTGCTCGAGCCGCAGCGCGACCCGGTCGCCGCGGCGACCCTCGTCTGCCAGACCATCAAGCGCACGTCCGGCGTCGACATCGGCCGCCTGTGGGACGAGATCGAGCGCTCCACGGGCGTATCGATCGACCTCTGCGAGGAGCGCGCGATCGCGGCCAGGACGATCATGGACTGGCACCAGATCGCGGCGCTGCGGCGGGCGGGCATGGACGTGCAGTCGCACTCGCACAGCCACCGGGTCCTCCAGACCCTGTCGCCCGAGGAGGCCACGCGCGATCTCGCGCGCTCCCGCCGCGTCCTCTCCGACGCGTTGAACGAGGCCGTTCACGCGGTCGCGTACCCCGTCGGCTACAGCCTGTGCGGCGCGTTCCATCGCGCCGTCAGGGAGGCCGGGTTCGAGATCGGCTTCACCAACAACTCCGGCCTTTGCACGCTCTCGTCCTTCGATCCCCTGAACTTCCCGCGCATCGCCATGGACCGCGGGCAGATCGGCGCCCTCTTCAAGCTCAAGCTGCTCATCGGCCAGCGGCCCGGCCGCTGATCGGGCAAAGCCCCCGCGCCGCTCCGCCGCCGCGCTCTCCGGCCCGCCGCCCTCGCTGCCCCAGCGCCCCCGCTCGCTCGCGGCCGCCTCGACCGGCGCGGCCGTGGCCTGGGCTGTGCACGTGCACCGTCGCTGGGCCGGTTCTGCACGCGCATGGCCTCGATGGCCAGGAAAGCTGCTTCGCAGCCTGTCCGACGAAGGGAGGCTCTCGTGAAAGGCACAATCCGTGGTCGCAGCTCCCGCGCCGCCTCGTCCATGCTCGGCGCGGCCTCGCTGATCTCCGCAGCCCTGGGCTCGGGATGCGGCGGCTCAGCGCCGCACGCGGCTCCCGCCAAGTCGCCCGCGCAGCCCGCGCTCGAGGCGCGCGACGGGCGAGGGGAGCGGAGGGGGGCCGTCGAGCAACCCGAGCACCGCGAGCAGCGCGAGGCGCAGCGCGCGTGGTGCGTGTACCTCGAGGAGCTCTACGAGCGGGCCACCGAGCAATCGAAGGGCTGGCCCAAGTTCGAGCAATGCACCCGGATGACCACGATGGCCTCGCCGAGGATGCTCCGCGCCACCTCGGAGTGCTCGCTGGCAGCGCTGAGGCGGTTCGAGGGCGATCCCTTCACCGCCGCTTACGCGGAGGAGGTGAGCCGCTGCGGCTCCGACGCGATGACGGCCACCACGCTGCCGCGGTCGGATCTCGCGCCGTTCATGGCCGCCCTCTGCGGCCGGATCGCCGGGTGCGGAGACCTCGACTACGACACCTGCCGGCAGAGCCTCGAGGAGGGGCTCGGCCCGCAGCTCGAGCGGGCGATCGGCGCGATGAACAGCCGTGGCCGGCAGGAGGTCCGCGCCTGCTTCGGCAAGCTCGCGTGCGGCGGCGATCTCGGTCCGCAGATCTCCGCGTGCCTCGAGCCCATCATGGACGACCTGCTCTGGCTGCCGGGGTGACGCCCGGACGCGCCAGGGCGGCAGCGCTGCGCGGCGCGGCGGTCAGCCGGAGGTGCCCGGCAGGCGGCAGCGCGCGATCAGCGGGACGTGATCGGAGAGGCCGGCGAACGCGCCCTTGTGACCGAACGGGTGCGTGCCCGCGAAGTCGAGCCACTCGAGGCGCTCGGACGAGTAGACGTGATCGAGGTGCATGCGCAGGTTCATGAAGCCGGCCGTCGGGAAGGCGCGCGCCTCGATCTCGGAGAGGCAGCGGACCTTGGCGAACGCGTCCACGAAGCCGATCTCCTCGCGCAGGAAGCGATCGACCGGCGAGCCCGGCAGCGAGTTGAAGTCGCCGACCACGACGAAGTTGTCGCTCCGCCGCTCGCGGTGGACGAAGTCGGCGAGCACGCGCGCCTCCTCGAGCTGGTTCGGCCCGAACCCCATCCGCGCCTCGCCGGTCCAGAACTCCCTCGAGAACACGCTCGGCAGGCTGAGGTGGGTGTTGAACACATCGAACGTCTGGCCGCTCTCGTGCTCGAACGACACATGCGCGCAGATGCGCGTCTGCTTCAGTCTCTTGACCCTCCGCCGGTGGGTGATGTCGTGCGGACGCTCTGCGTTGTGGTGCCCGATGCGGAACGTGTCGCGCGCGATCACCGCGAGCCCCGTCGTGTAGATGTTCGTCCGCGAGGTGAGCCTGTAGGTGTGCGCCGGGAAGTAGTAGGCGACGTAGCGCTCGGGCCGCTCTGCGTGCGCCAGCGCCGCGTGCAGCTCGGTCATCAAGCGATCGAGCTGCGTCTCCTCCGGGTGCCACCGCGGGTTCATCGTCGAGGAGCGCAGCGACTGCGTCTCCACCTCCTGGAGGCACACGAGATCGGGCAGCGGGGAGAGCCGCGCCAGCGTCGTCGCGATCCGGGTGATGGCGGCGCTGGTCGAGGCGATGCCCCGCGTGCCGTGCCCGAAGTAGCGGACGTTATAGGTGATGATCCTGAGCGACGTGGCGCCGTCGGCCGCCGCCGCGCCGCCGCGGCTCGCGCCGCGCGCCTCGCCCGCGGAGCGGCCGCCAGGCGCGGAGTCCTCAGGGATTGTGCCGTTCGAACCAGGTGGGAGGCGCCGCTCGGTCATGTATCCTCTCGCCCATGGGCAAGAACATCATCGTTTCCGAGGATACCATTCGTGACCTGCTGGAAGCGCATGCCTCCCTCTCCGCCTGGTACTATGAGCTCTGGTCGGCGCTGCGGGTCGCGAACGCGTCGGCGAGCGCCCCCGATGATGCGGCCCGTGCGGCGTTTGTCGAGCGGATGGCCACGAGCTTCCCGGAGGTCGCGTCGATCGCCCGCTCCATCCGGGTGCCGAGGATGTTCGTCCCACCTCCGCCCGCCGTGAGCATACCCCCGGTCGCGACCGCGGAGGGCGAGGGCACGGAAGAGGCCCCGACGGCGGTCGAGCCCGCTCCCGCCCGGCTCCGCGAGCTCCACGGCCAACCACCCAAGAGCCAGCCAGGCGCTGGATCCGCCGATGAGCCCGCTCCGGCGCCGTCCCAGCCCGCGATCGCTCCTCCGCCGCTGGTGATCCCATCGACGGTGAAATACGACACCTGAGGTCGCTGGCGACGAGATCGGACTCGGCCTGATGCGCGCTGGGCGCGCTGTCAGCGGGCTGGGCCGCCGATGGAAGTCCGCCGCGCGAGGAGCTGCTCGGCCTCCGCGGCTCCCGTCCAATCGAACCTCGGGTTCAGATCGAGCGCAGCCCGCACGAGCCGCTCGCCCTGCTCAAGGTCTCCCAGCGCGATCCGGATCGCCCCCGCGTGATAGAGCAGGCGCGCGTCCCTGGTGCCGAGGGCCAGCGCCCTGTCGCTCGCGGCGCGCGCCTCGGACAGCCTGCCGGCGCGGTACAGCGCCCAGGCGACGGTGTCCTCGGTGTAGATGTCCCCGCGGACGGCGCGCTCCGCGGCGGCGAGCCGCGCGGCCTCGTCGCGCTCCAGGCCCTTGGTCGCGTAGTACAGCGCGAGGGTCCGGCGATCGGAGAGGCGCCCAGCGGCGACCGCGCTCTCGTAGGCCCGCGCCGCGCCGGCGCGGTCGCCGGCGGCCGCCCTGGCGTCGCCGAGCAGCCACGCGATCTCCGCCTCCGCGCTCTGCCGGTGGGCCCGCTCGAGCAGCTCGACGGCGCGGCCCCACGCGCCGCGGGCCAGCGCGACGCGCGCTCTGCCGGCCAGCGCCGGCGGATACTCGCCCTGCGCGGCCAGCGCCCGCTCGAAGCCCCGGTCCGCGGCCTCGTGGTCGCCCTCGTGCCAGAACATCGCGGCCGCCTGCGTCAGCGCCCACGCGAGCGCCTCGGGCTCGCGCGGATCGCCCGCGTCGATCGCCAGGCGCATGATCCGCTTCGCGGTCGCCGCGTCGCCCTGGAGCCAGCGGAGGTGCGCGGCCCGCGCGTAGGACGGCAAGCCCGGCCGCAGGTCGACCATCCGCTGCGCCGCCGCGACCGCCGCCTCGAAGTGACCGAGCCCGAGCTCCGCGTCGCTGAGCGTCCCGAGCGCGAGCGTGTCGCCCCCGTCCCGCGAGAGGACCCGCTCGGCGGCGTCGCGCGCCTCGACGAACCTGCGGTCGTGGAGCAGCGCGAGGCCGAGCAGGTCGAGCGACGCGCGATCGCCCTCCGCCTGCGCGAGCGCGAGCTCCGCGCACGCGTGAGCGCGGCGGTAGAGCGACGGATCGCCGGAGGCGCGCGCCTTCTTGATCCACGCGAAGCCGAGCGCGCTCCAGAGATCCGCGCCGCCCGGCGCCTTCGCGAGCCGCCGCGACAGCGCCTCGATCTCGAGATCCGCGGCGCTCACGCCCACCGGCGCCGCGAGCGCGAGCCTGCGCGCCGCGTCGAGGCTCGAGGGCGCCGGCGCCTCGTCAGGGCGCTCGATCAACGCTGGCGCGGCCGGCAACGCTGGCGCGGCCGGCAACGCTGGCGCGGCCGGCAACGCTGGCGCGGCCGGCAACGCTGGCGCGGCCGGCGACGCTGACGCGGCCGGGACGGCGTCGCCGCGCGATCGCCCGGAGCAACCGAGGCTCCCGCTCAGGGCAACGCAGGCGAAGAGGCGAGCCGTTCGTCGCAGCATCGGAGCGTCGACCTCCTTTCGCGCTGGAGCTCCGCCCGGGGCGAGCCGCGCCTCTTACCGCGGCGTCGCGACCTCGATCCCGATCGCGAAAGAGCTTGCCTCGCCGGTAGGCGCCGGCAAGCTCGCCGCTCCAGCGCATCGCTCGATCGGCCAGCAGCGCGCAGCGCGGAGGGGATCGCATTGCCTGTCTCGACGGATCGCGACCGCCTGCGGCGGCTCTGCGCCGCGGCGCTGATCCTGCAGCTCGGCGCCGCCTGCGCGCGCGCGCAGCGCAGCTCGCCGGACGATGGCGCAAGCGCAGCGCCCCCGCCGGACGCGGGCGCGACCGCAGCGCCCTCGCCGGACGCGGGCTCCTCGCCGAGCGGCTCCTCGCCGACGCCGCCCGTCGACACCCCGGTCGGCGACGAGATCTCTCCCGTCTACCCGAAGGCCGAGGGCGCGCCGGATCCGCTCGCGGCGCGGCTGTGCGAGGCGCTGCACGCGCTCCCCGCGCGGCGCAAGGCGGCGTGCTGCGGCGGAAGTCCGGGCTTCCATGCCGGCGCGGAGTGCGCGCGCGCGCTGAGCTTCGCGCTCCGCGCGAAGGCGGTGACCCTGTCGACCGACGCGGTCGGCCGCTGCGTCGAGGCGATGGCGCGATCGCTCGAGGGGTGCGACTGGGGCGCTCCGCTCGCCGCCCCGATTCCACCGGCGTGTGAGGGGCTCGTCCGGGGCGCGCTCGGCGAGGGCGCGCGGTGCCGGTCGTCGCTCGAGTGCGTGGACGGGCTGCGTTGCGACGGCGTCGGACCCACCGACGCCGGCATCTGCCGCGCCCCGCGCGCCGCGGGCCCGTGCGGCCGCTCCGTCGACGCGCTGGCCGCGGTCACCCGCCAGACGCGCTACGCCGAGGCGCACCCCGAGTGCCGCGGCCGCTGCGCCGGGCGCACGTGCGCGGCGCCGTGACGCGCGCGGCGCCGTGACGCGCGCGGCGCCGTGACGGGCGCGCGGCGCCGCACCGGCCGGCTCAGGGCCGGAAATGCCCCTGCGTCGCGCCTTCCCAGGCGGTCGCGAGGTACGGGAACGCCGGCAGGAACCGCGCGTCGTTCGCCGCGACCCCGTCGCCCGCGGTCGTCCCGGGCGCGCCGGTCAGCAGGAGCGTGAGCAGCGCGTCGGTGACGTCGGTCTGCTCATGATCCGCGCCGGGCACCAGCGCGCGGCCGTTCGGAAAGGCCGACGGCATGCCCAGATCGATCCGGAGCACGTCGCCGACCGTCTCCAGGTTGTGCCCCCCGAGGCGCGCAGGCTTCAGGTTGAACAGATCGATGAGGTCGGTCCGGTTCTGCTTCAGCGCCTCGGGATCGAACCCCGCGAGCGGCTGGCCAGCCCGGTAAAGGCCGGCGAACTCCGCGTCGCGCACCACGATCGGGTTCAGGAAGTACGCCCCGAAGTTGGCGAGGTCGTCGCGCGGGTGCGCGCGGTTGTACTTGTCCTTGTCCTGCAGGCCGATGATCCAGGTGTTGACGAGCGGCATGCCGACCCGCGACACCTGCACCCACGGGCCCAGGCCGTCCTCCTTGCCGTTCGCGCGCAGGATCCGCACCTTGCGGCGGCTCGCGGAGGCCCAGACGCCGAGCGTCTGCCGGTCGCTCGCCCCCGGCGTCGGCGCCGACCCGCCGTTGGCCACCGCGAGCGGGATCTCGAGCGCGAGCGTGTGGACGTTGAAGCCGGCGAGGTTGTCGCGCCCGGCGCACGACGGGTTCGGCGCCGCGAGGAGCGGGCACAGCCCCGCGAGGTCGAACGCGCGGCCGAGGTCGGCGTAGAAGCCGTCGTCGCGCGGCCCGGCCCAGGCGCGCCCCTCGCCGCCGGCCATCTGCTTGAGGAACTTCGAGGACGTCGCGAAGGCAGGGTAGCCGCCGCCGGTGATCTGGTAGGCGAGCTGGTTCGTCCGCTTCCCGATGTTCGGCGGCGCGACCGGGGCGCCGGCCAGGATGACCTTCGACGCTCCGCCCTCGATCTTCGTGATCGTGTACGTCTGCTCCGCGCCGGCGAGCTGCGCGAAGAACTCGTTGCCGCCGCTCGGCGCCGGCGTGAGCCCCGCCGGATCGGCCGCCCGGTACGGCGTGGTGGAGAACCGGAACTGGTAGGTCAGCGCGTCCTCGAGGCTCGACGGCCCGCGGGCGATGTGCACCTCGTAGAGCACGTCGTCCGAGAAGCCGTGGAAATTCGGCCCGCCGGCGGGCTCCTCGAACGGGATGTAGCTCGCGAGGATCACGAGGTTCGCGCCCTCGACCCACGCGTAGAGATCGGTGTTGTCGGCGGCCGGATCCCCGGCGATCGCCGGCGCCTCGCGGTGGCTCGACGCGGCGGCGAGGCCGGGTGCGCTGAGCGCGGCGCACGCCGCGATGGCGGCGGCGACGCGCGACGGTCGGTGGATCATGCGTGCGGGTCCTCCCATCGCTCCTCCGCGGCTCACGGCCCGAGCAGGAACACCGATCCCTGCTCCTGGGCCCTGTGATCGACGAACGCGAAGACGTCGGCGCCCTTCGCCCGGTGCAGCCCGCCGGGCTCGTCGTGGCCCGGGGCGCCGGCGGCCGTCGCCGAGCGCGCCCCGGACGCCACCTCGATCCGCACGACCTCGTCGACGCCTCGGGCCACGTCGCGCGCGAGCACGAGCAGCGCCGCGTCGTCGCGCGTCAGCGCGAGCCCGCACGGATAGCCGACGTGGAGCCCGGCCGCGAACGCGCTCACGAAGCCGTCCTCGATCCGGAAGATCGTCGCCGTCCGATCGGGGCTCGCGAGGGTGTCGCACACGAAGACGTCGCCCCCGCCGGCGACGGCGACCCCGCTCGGATCGACCAGCGGGCTCCCCGTGGCGATCGCGGAGGCCTCGCCGCCGCGCGCCGGCAGGGCGAACACGCCGGGCTGGCCGCCCTCGCGATCGCGCCCCGAGAACACGATCCGCTCCTCGCCGTCCGCGCCCCGGGCGACCTCCAGGCCGCGCGCGCGCATCCCCTCGCCGCCGCGGACCGGCGCGACGGCGCCGCCGGGCAGGTCGATCGCGAAGAGGGCGCCTGCGTCGTCGAGCGCCGCGCCGCCCGCGCCCGGATCGGCCACGAAGAGCCGGCCGCCGTCCGCGCTCGCCGCGATCCCGAGCGGCGCGACGAAGGGCGGTCCGGCCGCGATCTCGGTGGAGCCCGCGCCGCCGCCGCGCGCGCTGGTCCTGAAGACGCCGGCCCTGCCGCCCGCGTCGATCGCGGTGAAGTACACGTACGCCGCGCCCGCGTCCGGCGTCGCGTCGAACGCGATCGCCGGAGCGAGCGTCGAGATCGCGTAGGACGCATCGCCGCCTGCGCCGCCTGCGCCGCCTGCGCCGCCCGTACCGCTCGCCGCGGCCGCGCCCCCCGTGCCCGCGGCGGAGCCCGCGACGGTCCGTCCCGGCGCGTCCTCTGCGCGGCTGCAACCCGGGTTGCCCGCGGCGGCCGACAGCGACGCGACGGCGCACAGCACGCCGGCGCTCCGCCGGAAGTCCCCCCTGGCTTCCGTCATGCCTGCTCCTCCCGGCGGCGCTCGTGCGCCCGGCGCGCGCCGCGCGATCGCCGCGCCGACGCGCGTGCCGCGCGGCGATCGCGCGGCGCCGAACGCGGCCGTTCTGCCACGGCGCTCCGGGATCGAGTAGGCCCCGTCCGCGCCGCGCGAGACAAAGCCGCGCGCACCCTGCCTCTCGAGTCCGGGGTCGCCCGCCGGCGCTCAGGCCGGCGAGCAGCCCCGCGCGGGACGGCCGTACGGCGTTCCCCCGTCGACCTGCTGAGGACCCCGTTTTATAACGACATCCATGTTCGATGTCGCTCGGTCATTGTACGCACGGGCGTTGGAGGACATCCGTGCGGCGGGTCTCTACAAGGAAGAGCGGATCCTCGCGACGCCGCAGGGGCCGGCGATCCGGACCGAGGGGGGCGCCGAGGTCCTCAATTTCTGCGCGAACAACTACCTTGGCCTTTCGTCGCACCCGGCGGTCATCGGCGCGGCGAAGCAGGCGCTCGACTCGCACGGCTTCGGCCTCTCCAGCGTCCGCTTCATCTGCGGCACGCAGGACCTGCACCGGCGGCTTGAGTCCAGGATTGCCCGCTTCTTCGGCACCGAGGACGCGATCCTCTACTCGTCCTGCTTCGACGCGAACGGCGGCCTGTTCGAGACGCTCCTCGGCGAGGAGGACGCCGTCATCTCGGACGCGCTGAACCACGCCTCGATCATCGACGGCATCCGCCTCTGCAAAGCCGAGCGGCACCGCTACCCGAACGGGGACATGGCCGCCCTCGAGGACATCCTCCGCAAGACGGAGGGCAAGCGGCTCCGGCTCATCGCCACCGACGGCGTGTTCTCGATGGATGGATACCTGGCCAAGCTCGATACCATCTGCGAGCTCGCCGACAAGTACCGCGCGATGGTGATGGTCGACGACTCGCACGCGACCGGGTTCATCGGACAGACGGGGCGGGGGACCGCGGAGCTCTGCGGGGTCATGCACCGGGTCGACGTGATCACCTCCACCCTGGGCAAGGCGCTCGGCGGGGCGAGCGGCGGCTTCACCACCGGCCGGCAGGAGATCGTCGACCTGCTCCGGCAGCGCTCGCGGCCGTACCTGTTCTCCAACACGCTCGCGCCCGCGATCGCCGGCGCCTCGATCGCCGTGTTCGACCTCATCGACGCCGAGCCCTCGCTGCGCCAGCAGGTGATGGAGAACGCGCGCCGCTTCCGGCAGGGGGTCACGCAGGCCGGGTTCACCGTCAAGCCGGGCATCCACCCGATCGTGCCCATCATGCTGGGCGAGGCGCGGCTCGCGAACGACATGGCGAAGGCGCTCCTCGCCGAGGGTATCTACGTCATCGGCTTCTCCTACCCCGTCGTGCCGAAGGGCGAGGCCCGCATCCGGGTGCAGCTCTCCGCCGCGCACGAGCCCGCGCACATCGATCGGGCGATCGAGGCCTTCCGCAAGGTCGGCCGGCAGCTCGGCGTCGTCGGCTGACGGGCTCAGTACCGGAGGATCACCTTGGGGTGGTTCGAGATCGCCTCCTGGAAGGCCGCCGGGTCGTAGTCGTTGAAATCGAACACCGTCTCCTGACCCCGGTTCAGGATGACCTCCCAGATGAGGTCGTGGATGTTCGGATCGCGCGACTCGAGCAGGTGGCGCGTGATGTGCCACGTCTCGAACATGCGGCGGCCGATCACGCTGTGGAGGCTGATGCCGTCGACGATGAGGCGATCGAAGTTCTCGATCACCGCGTCGCCGCTCTTCAGGCCGAAGAGGATCACGTCGCCCCCGCGCCTCGCCGCGTGGATCGCGTTGTTCACGCTGCTGTTCACGCCGCTCATCTCGAGCACGACGTCGACGCCGACCCCGTCCGTCAGCTTGCGCACCCGCTCCGTCAGCTCGGGATCGCTCGCGTGGGGCCGCTCGGGGCTCGCCCGGTGCGGGCGCAGGACCACGTCGGCGCCCAGGCGGCGGGCCATCTCGGCGTTCCGCTCCAGCGGCTCGACGCCGATGATGTAGATGGCCCCCATCGCGCGCGCGATCGCGACCGCGAACAGGCCGATGGTGCCGCAGCCGAAGATGGCCACGCGCTTGCCGCGGAGGTTCACCTTGGTGCACGCGTGCACGGCGTTGCCGAACGGCTCCTGCACCGCGGCGACCTCCGGCCGGATCCTCGCGATGTCCGTGCGCCACAGGTTCTTCGCCGGCAGCTTGACGAGCTCGGCGAAGCAGCCATCCTCGCTGATCCCGATGATCTTATCGTCGGCGCACACGTGGGTGTCGCCGACGCGGCACTGGTAGCAGGCGCCGCAGGCGATGTGGCTCTCGGTCGACACGATGTCGCCGATCTCCAGCCCGAAGGTCCGCCGCGCGTCCGTCCCGAGGTCGACGACCCGGCCGAGCAGCTCGTGGCCGATCGTGCGCGTCGCCTTCCGGTCGCGATCGAGCGACTTGAAGATCATGTCCTTGAACGCGCCGCGGAACCAGATGCCGCGATCCGAGCCGCAGAAGCCCGTCATGATCGGCTTCACGAGGACGCTCGCGCGATCGTGGTAGTCCTTCGCCTCGTTGATCGCCGGGCGCTCGACCTCGTCCTTCGACAGCCCGACGGTGGACTCCCACGGCTGCTTTTCGCGGTTGTACGTCAGCGCCCACATCGTGTCGCTCATGCACCAGGCTCCTGTCTGGAGGTTCGAGGCGCACGCAGCTGGCGCTCGGGCGCCTCAGGCCCGTGTAGCGTGGCGCGCGAACGAGCGAGCGCCCATCAGAAAATTGCGCTCGGGCTGCTCACTTCGTCGGTGCACTCTACGGCCTCTTCAGGATGATCTTGCGCCGCGCGCCGCCGTCCGCCGCGCCCGCGTCGGGGTTGGCGCCGGCGCCGGTCGCCCCCGCGTCGCCGCCGCCGGTCGTCCCCGCGTCGGGGTTGGCGCCAGAGCCGGTCGCCCCCGCGTCGCCGCCGCCGGTCGTCCCCGCGTCGGGGTTGGTGCCGGAGCCGGTCGCCCCCGCGTCGCCGCCGCCGGTCGTCCCCGCGTCGGCCGTCTTGGGCGCAGGGGTCGCCGTCGCCGCGCGCGCCTCCGCGTCGGTCACGGTCGTCGCGCGGGTGTCGTTCACCTTGAGCTCGATCCAGCCCAGCGTGGGCTGGCCCCCGCTCTGGAAGGCCACGAGCATCCAGTCCTGGTAGCTCGCCTTGAGGTCGACGATCGCCCCGCTGTCGAGGCGCGCGAGCTCCTTCGATTTGGCGTCCGCCGACTGGTACGCGGCGAACTGCTGCTGAAGGCGCCGGCGCCCGGGCTGGGGCTCCATGGTCGGGTACGTGGCCACGTACCCGACGAGGTCCGTCGCGGCGGGCGCCACCGGGGGCGCCGAGGCCACCGCCGAGGTCGCTGCGCTCGTCGTCGAGGCCTCCTCCCTGCTGCACCCTGCTCCAGCGAGCAAGCTGCCCGCGAGCGCCAGGCTCCACATCTCGACCGCACGTGCCATCGTCTCCTCCGTCGCCTCGGGCCGGGGGACGCGCTGCGTCGGCCCGAGGGCCGGGGCAACGTACACGAGCGCCGCAGGGAGCGCAGCTCCCCACGCTCGCCTGTTTTGGCGGCCTCAGCGCTTGGATTGCCCGCGCGCGGGCGCGGGCGGCGGGGTCGTCTCGGAGACGGGAGGCCGCTCGCGCAGGCACTTGTCGAGGCCTTCCTGCAGCGTCGCCTCGTGCGCGCCGGGGAGCTTCGGGCGGCCCATCACGTTCACGAAGAGGCGATCCTGCGCGATGCCCCCGCCCGGCCCGAAGCTCATCCACACGAACATCGCGCGCCCCTTGATGTTCTCGAAGGGCACGCCCGCGCCGAGCCCGCCGCGCCAGCTGCGCGAGTCGTGGCTGTTGTTGCGGTTGTCGCCCATCACCCACGCCTCGTCGGCGGCCACCTTGAAGGGGCCCTGGAGCATGCCGCAGATGCCGCCCCGGCACGTGGAGCCCGGCGTGCAGTCGTCGTTCGCGACGCACATCGTCTCGTCGGGGTTCGTGTCGTAGAGCGTGAAGTACGACTTCTCCCCGAGGAACTCGACGAACAGCTCCGCCTGCCGGCCCTCGTAGCGGTAGGGGCCGACGTGACAGTGGGGGACGAGCCAGCCGTTGAGGATGGGGCGGCCGTTGATGGCCTCCAGCGTGTCGCCCGGGATGGCGATCGTCCGCTTGATGAAGTCCTGCTCCTTGTTCTCCGGGAACTTGAACACCATCACGTCGCCCCGCGACGGCGGCAGGCGAGGGAAGAGGCGCTGGTCGGTCCAGGGGATGAGCGGGCCGTAGGTGAACTTGTTGACGAAGATGTGGTCGCCGACCATGAGGGTCGGGATCATCGAGCCGCTCGGGATCTTGAACGCCTCGACGACGAAGGCGCGCAGGATGAGCGCCACGGCGACGGCGATGCCGATCGACTCGGCATACTCGCGCATCTCGCCCTTGCGCCAGCGGCCGAGGTGCTCGCCGACCGTGCGATCGGCGCGGCCGAGGGCGGCGTCGAACTCGTCGGCGTCGAACGTCTCGGCGCTCATCGCGCGCTCGAGGGCGGCGATCGCCTGCATCACCTGCTCGCGCTCGCCGCTCGTCAGCTCGCGCTCGACCTCGCGCTTCCGGCTGCGCAGGATCCGGTGCGCCTCCTCGAGGAGCGCCGCGGCGTCCTCGAAGCGGGCGCGCACCTTCGGCGGGATGTCCCGGCGGCCGCCGACGCCGATCGCCGACGCGAACGGCAGCTCGTAGCGGAACCGCCAGAGGATCATCGCGAAGATCGTGAAGAGCACGATGCCGGCCGGGATCTGCTGCTCGGCGACGAAGACGCGGAGCGGCTGGGTGCTCCCGCTCTCGGACGACGGGGTGAGCAGCCAGACGTTCACGACCGCGAGCGCGAACGGCACGAGGCAGATCCACACGAGGTGGAACAGGAAGCGCAGCACCCGGCCGTCCCGGCCGCCCGGCGGAGGCGCGCCGCCGGCCCCGCGCGCGTCAGCCCCTCCGGTCGGCTTGGCCGCGCTGACGCGGGGCTCCGAGCTCGAGCTGCCCCTCATCGAGGTTCGGAACTCCGAGCTTGCGGGCCGATTGGCCGCGACCGACGGTACGCTCTGGGGTTGTTCATCGGGGCGCGGCGGCAAGAGAGAGCTTATGTATACGCCGACCCTCGCCGCGGCAAGTGCGCAGGCGCGGCAGGCGGCGAGCGGTCCGTCGTCGCCGGCCACGTCGCCGTCCGCGCCGCCGGCGCGGGCGTCCGCGCCATCCGCGCTCCCGTCCGCGTCGCCGCCGCCGTCACGGCGCGTCCCCCGTCTCGACGGCGTAGCTCACCAGGGCGGCCCGGTCGTCGCGGGCGTACGTCGTCGGCTGCGTGCGCCCAGCGGCGTTCGTGTTGTCGATGACCAGGTAGTACTGCCCCTCGGGCAGCGGCACCGTCCGCCGCCAGGGGGCGCCGGAGTACACCGGCTCGTCGAGCAGGGGCGCCGCGGAGAGCGGCGGCGGCGCGGCCTGCGTCAGGTACGCCTGGAGCCACTGCTCGCCGGCGGTCCGGGGCACGAGGATCACGTCCACGCCCGGCGCGCCGTCGACGGCGACCGTGAGCGTCATGGCCTCGCCGCTGCCCGTGATCTCCAGCGGGCCGATGTAATCGCGCTGGCCCTGGTGCACCTCGGTGCGCTCGTTCGCCAGGAGGAGCCGGCCGTTGTCGCGCCGCGCGTAAGGCGCCTGGGGCCGCTGCCCCTTCTCGATGATGCCGAGGCCGAACTGCACGGCGCCGTCGTCGTCGCGGATGACCGTGAACCCCCGGGCGATCTCGGTCTTCACGAGCTGCGCGCCGAGCGCGTTGGCGTACGCGCTGCCCTGGGCCAAGGACACGCCGCCGAGCGAGATCGCCGCGGGCTGCTCGATGAGCTTGGTCGTGAAGCTCGCCGCCGTGGTCGACCGCTGACGGAAGTACACGTACATCGTGTCGCCATCCATCAGGAAGTCGTGATCGTACTCGACGGCGGCGCTCGCATCGAAGCTCATGCGCTTCGTCAGGTTCGTCCAGACCACGCCGCTGCCGCCGAACTGGAGGAAGAGGTTGCCGTTCGCGAGCTCCTGGGCGACGCAGGTGCCCGGGTAGAACCGGCCGGTCACCGGATCCTCGTCGCGGAGGCGCAGCGGCACGCTCCGCTTCCGCATCTCGCTGCAGAGCTGGCTCGTCGCGAAGGACAGGATCGCCCTGCGGAGCGACAGGTTCCCCGGATCGTTGACGACGCCCGGCATGACGCCGAGCGCGCCCTGGCCGCACGCGCCGCCCACCGTCCCGAGCACGGAGAGGCAGAGCGCGAGGCCGAGCGCGCGCAGCGCGGCGGTGCGGAAGAGCATGGGCGCAGCATAGTCGAAACGCCGGCGGGTCGAGCGGCGCGCCGCGTGCGTCCGCCCAGCCGGGCGCGCGGGGCACGCCGCTTTCGGCCCGGAGCGCCGGTGGTGATAGGGTCGCTCCATGGCGAACGTCGCAGTGATCGGGGCCGGCGCCTGGGGGACGGCGCTGGCGAAGTTGCTGGCGGACAAGGGCAACCCCACCGCGCTCTGGGCGCACCAGGGGGAGCTGGCCGAGCGCATCGAGCGCGAGCGCCAGAACCACCGCTACCTGCCCGGCGTGGAGCTGCCCGGGAGCCTTCGGGCGACGGGCGATCTCGAGGGCGCGCTCCGCGGCGCGGAGCTCGTCGTCGTGGTGGTGCCGTCGCACGCGCTGCGGGAGGTGGTCCGCGAGGCCAGGCGCCACATCCCGGAGGGCGCGCTCGTCTGCAGCGCGACGAAGGGCATCGAGAACGACTCGCTGATGCTGATGAGCGAGGTGCTCGTCGACGAGCTCGGGCGCGAGGCCGAGCCGCGCCTGTCGTACCTGTCGGGCCCGAGCTTCGCGCGGGAGGTGGCGACCGGTCAGCCGACCACCGTGGTGGTCGCGGGCAGGGGCCCGCAGGAGACCCACGCGGTGCAGCGCATGCTCGCGACGGATCGGTTCCGGGTCTACTCGTCCGATGACGTCGTGGGCGTCGAGGTGGGCGGCGCCCTCAAGAACGTCGTCGCCATCGCGGCCGGCATCTGCGACGGCCTCGGCCTCGGCCACAACGCGCGCGCCGGGCTCATCACGCGCGGCCTCGCGGAGATCGGCCGCATGGCGGCGGCGAAGGGGGCGAACCCGCTCACGCTGGCGGGGCTCTCCGGGATGGGCGACCTGGTGCTCACGTGCACGGGCGAGCTGTCGCGCAACCGCACCGTCGGGATCGAGATGGGCAGGGGACGGAAGCTCGAGGAGATCCTCGAGGGCCTCGGGCACGTCGCCGAGGGGGTGAAGACGGCGAAGAGCGCGTACGACCTCGCGGACAAGCTGGGCGTGAGCGCGCCGATCACGGTCGAGGTGTACCGCATGCTCTACGAGGGAAAGCCGCCGCCGCAGGCCGTCGTCGACCTCATGACGCGCGCCCTGACGAGAGAGTGAGAAAGAGCGAGGCGCGGGGGCGGCTCGGGGGAAGGCGCTTTCTCGCGCCGCGCGCGCGCCTCGCCGCGCGCGAGCGTGTAAAGTGGCGGCGCGATGCACACGCGACCTCTCGTGAGTCTCCTCTCCGCGATCCTCATGTCGAGCGTCAGCTGGACGGCCTCTGCCCAGTACGGCGCGCCGCCCTACGGCCAGCAGGGCGGCGCGTACGGGGGCCAGTACGGCGCCCCCTATGGAGGTCAGTACGGCGCGCCCTACGGCGGCTACGCCTACACGCCGCCGAAGAGCCAGCCCAAGTCGACGCCGCTCGAGGTCGGCTACCTCTACGCCACGTCCGTGGCTTACGGCGTGGGGACCGGCATCTGGTTCGACGCGCTCGTCGGCATCGACGATCCCGGCGTGCAGTTCATCGCGCCCGCGCTCCTCGGCGTCGCGGCGCCCGTCGGGGTCTACTTCCTCGACTCGCCGCCGATGCCGCGCGGCATGCCGTCCGCGATCGCCACCGGCATGGTGATCGGCGCGGGCGAGGGGCTCGGCGTCGCCTCCTACCAGTACGTCAGCGCGCGCAAGGGCGAGGAGTGGGGCTTCCTCGGGCTCGCCACCTCCGAGGTGATCGGCTCCACCGTCGGCGGCGCGCTGGGCTGGGGCTTCTACCACCTGCTCCGGCCCAAGCCGCAGACCAACATGCTCATCGCCTCGGGCGCGGTGTGGGGCTCCCTCATCGGCAGCGCGTTCGGGGCCGCCGCCAGCAACGGCGGCTGGAGCGAGGCGAACGACAGCATCTCGCTCGGGGGGCTGATCGGGTTCAACGTCGCGACCGCGGGCGCCGTCGGCGTGTCGATCGCCTGGACGCCCTCGTGGAACCAGCTCGCGTGGATGTGGGGCGGCCTCGGCATCGGCACGGTGGTGTCGCTGCCCATCTACTTCGCGTACATCGGCAGCGACCACGACCCGCGCCGCGGCCTCATCGCCCAGGGCGCGGCGGGCACCCTCGGCATCGTGGCGGGCGCCTTGTTCCTCGGGAAGCCGGACCCGCGCGGCGAGGTCGCCCTGGACGAGCCGGAGGAGCGCGGCGATCCCCCGTTCGCGCGCGTGCTCGGCGGCGGCATGGTGCCTTACCAGGGCGGCATGGGCGCCGTCGTCATCGGAGAGCTCTGGTAAGCCGCGGTGCGCACGCCAACACGGCTGCATGGGGCCGCGGCGCGCCTGCTATGCTGCTGTCGATGCCGACCCTGAAGTATTTCGCCTCGGAGGGCGCGCCACTCCTGTACAGCGTCCACAAGCCGGTCACGACGATCGGCAAGGCGCTCGGAAACGACGTCGCGGTCGCGGGGGCCGGGGTGCTGGAGCATCACGCGCAGATCGTGTTCGACGGGCGCGATTTCGTGCTCGAGGAGTGCGAGCGCGACGGCGAGATCGCGATCAACGGCAAGAAGAAGCGGCGCGCGCGGCTGGTGCACGGCGACCGGCTCCAGCTAGGCTCGGTCGAGCTCGGGTTCTCGATGTTCGCCGAGGCGCCGACGGTGAAGGAGCGGCTCCCCGCGTGCGACGGCGAGGCGGAGCGGCCCGCGCCGGCGCAGGGCTCGTCGGAGCTCGCGGGCGTCCGCAAGCTGTTCGCGTTCAGCGAGAAGCTCATCAACCGGCGCAGCGTCGACGAGCTCCTCGAGGCGATGCTCGACGACGTCATCGAGCTGACCCACGCCGACAAGGGCTTCCTGCTCCTCCTCGAGGGCGCGGAGGCGGCGGCGGACACGGCGGTCCGCGGCGGCGCCCCGTCCACGGCGTCTGCGGCCGGCGACCGCAAGCTCGCGGTGCGCGCGTCGCGCAACATCCGCAAGGAGGCCATCACCGACGCCGCCGGGGGGATCTCGGACAGCATCGTGCGGCAGGTCATCTCCTCGGGCCGCCCCGTGATCGTCTCCGACGCGCTCGCCGACACGCAGTTCGGCCGGAGCGACAGCGTCATCGCGATGAAGCTCTCCAGCGTGATGTGCGCGCCGCTCCTGTCGCAGGGCCAGATCATCGGCGCGCTCTACGTCGGCAACGACAAGATCAAGCACCTCTTCGATCGCGCCCAGCTCGACCTGCTCAGCATCTTCGCCTCCCAGGCCTCGCTCATCCTCCAGAACGCGATGCTCCTGAACGCCCTCCGGGCCGACAAGGCCAAGCTCGTCGCCGAGCTGCACGACAAGAAGTTCGGCGAGATCATCGGCGCCTGCCCGTCGATGCTCGAGGTCTTCCGCAAGCTGCAGAAGGTCGCCGCGACCGACATCAGCGTGCTCATCACGGGCGAGACCGGGACCGGGAAGGAGCTCATCGCGAGGGAGCTGCACCGGCGCAGCCCGCGCGAGGGCGGCCCCTTCGTCACCATCAACTGCGGCGCGATCCCCGAGAACCTCATCGAGAGCGAGCTCTTCGGACATGTGAAGGGCGCCTTCACCGGCGCCATCGCCAGCCGCCCGGGCAAGTTCCAGGTCGCCGACAAGGGCACGCTGTTCCTCGACGAGATCGGCGAGCTCCCGCTGAACCTCCAGGTGAAGCTCCTCCGCGCCCTCCAGGAGCGGGTGGTCTTCCGCGTCGGCGACTCGAAGCCCGAGAAGGTCGACATCCGCATCGTCGCCGCCACCAACCGGAACCTCGAGGACGAGATCCGCGCCGGCAACTTCCGGGAGGATCTCTACTACCGGCTCAACGTCGTGAACCTGTGGCTCCCGCCGCTGCGCGAGCGGGGCGACGACGTGCTGATCATCGCCAAGGTCCTGCTCTCGAAGTACGCGGACGAGCTCGGCAGCGCCGTGCGCGGCTTCAGCCCGGCCGCGCTCGCCGCGATCAAGAAGTACTCCTGGCCGGGCAACATCCGGCAGCTCGAGAACCGCATCAAGAAGGCGCTGGTCCTCTGCGATCAGGCGCTCCTCGCCGTGGAGGACCTCGATCTCGGCCCCGGCGCCGAGACGGCGATCATGCCGCTCGAGAAGGCCAAGGAGGAGTTCCAGCGGCGGTACGTGCTGGAGGCGCTCGAGCGCAACAACGGCAACCGCACGCAGACGGCCCGCGACCTCGGCGTCGACCCGCGCACCATCTTCCGCTACCTCGAGAAGGAGCAGAACCCGATGCCGAGCGGGGCCGGCGGCGTGGCCCGCGATCCGACCGAAGCGTGATGGAATACACCCCCGAAGGGCCCTTCGCAGACCCCTGTCCGACCAAGACCCGCGCCGATCTGGAGTGGGACCGCATCCTCGAGGCGCTCGCGGAGCGCTGCGCGTCGCGCGCCGGCAAGCGGCTCGCGCGGGCCCTGCCGTTCGCGTCGACGCGCGCCGAGGCGATGACCATGCTCGCAGAGGTGCGTGAGGCGGTCGAGCTCGCCCGGACCGGGGAGCCGGTGCCGGCGCGCGACGTCGCGGAGCTCGAGGACGCGCTCGACCGGGCGCGCATCGGCGCGTCGCTCGCCAACGAGGAGCTCCGCGCCGTGCTCGGCCTGCTCGAGGCCGCCCGGACCGCGCGGCAGTACCTGCAGAGCCGGCGCCAGATCGCGCCCGCGCTCTACGCGGCGTGCGCGACGAACCCGGAGCTCGACGCCGTCGCGCGCGAGCTCGACGCGGCCTTCGATCCGGACGGCACGCTCTCGGATCGCGCCTCGCCCCGCCTGGAGGCGCTGCGCGCGGAGCGGCGCGCGGTGCGCGAGCGGCTCGTCCGCCGCCTCGAGGACCTCATCAACAAACACGAGGACATCCTCCAGGACCGCTACTGGACCGAGCGCGACGGGCGCTACGTGCTCCCGGTGCGGTCCGACGCGCACGAGCGCTTCCCCGGCATCGTCCACGCGACCAGCGCGAGCGGCGCCACCGTGTTCGTCGAGCCCCGGGTGCTCGTCGAGACCGGCAACCGGATGAAGATGGTCGACGCCGAGGTCGCGCGCGAGGAGCAGGCGATCTACGCGGCGCTCACCGCCCGCGTGGCCGAGGACATCGAGAGCGTCGCCGCCGCCGCCCGCGCGCTCGCCCACGCCGACGTGCGCGCCGCCGCCGCGCGGCTCGCGAAGGACCTCGACCTCACCTTCCCGGACGTCCCCGAGGGCGCGTTCGCCGTGGATCGCGGCGCCTCCGAGGCCGCGGCGCGGCCGACCTCCATCGAGCTCGTCGGCGGCCGCCATCCGCTGCTCGCGCTCGACGGCGTGAAGGTGGTGCCGAGCGATCTCTCGATGAGCGCGGGCCGCGCGATGATCGTCTCCGGGCCGAACGCCGGCGGCAAGACGGTGGCCCTGAAGACGCTCGGCCTGGCGGCGCTGATGGTCCGCGCGGGCCTGCCGGTCGCGGCGCGGGAGGGCTCGCGGGTCGCGCTCTTCGACGTCGTGCTGACCGACGTCGGCGACGACCAGAACCTCCACAAGAACCTGTCGACCTTCAGCGCCCACGTGAAGAACCTCGGGCGCATCCTCGGCGAGACGCGCCCCGGCGCGCTCGTCCTGCTCGACGAGCTCGCCGGCGGCACCGACCCGCGCGAGGGCGAGGCGCTCGCCGCGGCCGTGCTCGACTCGCTCTGCGCGCGCGGCGGCACCGTCGTCTGCACCACGCACTATGAGGGCCTCAAGGCGCTCGCGCTCGGCGATCAGCGCTTCGAGAACGCCTCGGTCGGCTTCGATCTCGCCACCATGAGCCCGACCTTCCGGCTCGTCGTCGGCGTGCCCGGCGCCTCGAGCGCGCTCGCCGTCGCGCGTCGGTTCGGCATCCCGGGCACCGTGCTCGAGCGGGCCGAGCGCTTCCTCACGACGGAGGCGGTCACCTTCGAGCAGATGGTCGAGAAGCTCTCCGCCGAGCGCCGCGCGCTCGAGCTCGCGCGCGAGGACGCCGAGCGCGAGGCGGCCGCCTCCCGGGCGAAGCGGCGCGAGCTGGAGAGCGAGATCGAGCGGCTCCGGGACAAGGAGCGCGGGGTGATCACGCGGGAGGGGGAGGCGCTGCTCGCCAGCCTGCGGCGCGCGCGCGAGGACCTCAAGGCGGCGCAGTCGCGGCTGCGCGGCAAGCCCACCGAGGAGGACCTGCGGGCGGCCGCGCGCGCGATGGATGCGGTGGGGCAGAAGACGTCGATCGGCGGCGAGCTCGAGCTCCGCCCGAAGGACGAGCCGCCGGCGCGGCCGGCGGTCGATCCGGCGGCCATCCGCGTCGGCGCGCGCGTCTACGTGCCCCGCCTGCGGGCCGAGGCCGAGGTGGTCGAGGTCCTCTCGGGCGGCCAGCTGCGGGTCGCCGCCGGCGCGCTCAAGCTCACGACCTCGATCGCCGAGCTGCGCGGCGCCGGCGCGCCGCCTGCGGCCGCGGCGCCGCCCCAGCGCCGCGTCGACCTGGACGCGGCGGCGGACCCCGACGTGCCGATCCAGACGGCGGACAACACCGTGGATCTCCGCGGCCTGCGCGCGCACGAGGCGGTCGCGATGGCCGAGCAGTTCCTCGATCGCTCGCTCGGCGCGGGCCGCCGGGTCACGTTCTTCGTCCACGGGCACGGCACGGGCGCCCTGCGCGACGCTGTCCGCGAGGCGCTGCGCGGGAGCCCCTACGTGGCGCGCATCCGCCCGGGCGGTCCCAGCGAGGGCGGCGACGGCGTGACGGTCGCGTGGCTGAAGTGGTGAGGTGAGCGGCCGTCGCCGCGGCGCTCAGCGGCCGCGGCGCTCGGCGGGCCGCGGCGCTCAGCGATCCCGGTCGATGCGGCCGAGGTTCTCGGCGACCCGGTCGAGCACGCCGTTCACGAAGGCGCCGCTCTCCTCGCTGCCGTAGCGCTTCGCGAGCTCGACCGCCTCGTCGAGGATGACCGCGCGCGGCACCTCCGGGTGCTTCATGAGCTCCCACGCGCCGAGGCGGAGCACGTTGCGGTCGACCCGCGCCATCCGCTCGAGGCGCCAGTTCGTGCTCGCCTTGCGGATCGCCTCGTCCACGGCCGCGAGGTCCTTGGCGACGCCGTGCACCACCTCGTCCGCGTAGGCGCGCCCCTCCGGATCCCCCGGCGTCTCGCGCCAGAAGGTCGCGACGACGCGGGACGCCGGGTTCCCGCCGGCCTCCAACGCGAACAGCATCTGCAAGGCCGCCTCGCGGCCGGTCGAACGCGCACCCATCGCTCAGAACCTTCGTCTACAGGCCGGCGGCGTCCAGCGACGCGCCGAGCGAGAGCATCTCGATCGCGCAGACCGCGGCCTCCCAGCCCTTATTGCCATGCTTCGTGCCGGCGCGCTCGACCGCCTGCTCGATCGAGTCGGTCGTGAGGACCCCGAACGTGACCGGCACCCCGGTCTGGAGCGACACCGTCGCGATCCCCTTCGTGACCTCGGCCGCCACGTAATCGAAATGCGGCGTCGAGCCCCGGATCACGGCGCCCAGGGTGATGATCGCGTCGACGCCCTTCTTGTGCGCGAGCCGCCCCACGACGGTGGGCATCTCCCACGCGCCCGGGACGCGCACGATGGAGGTCCGCTCCAGCGCGCCGCCGTGCCGCGCGATGGCGTCGAGCGCGCCCTCGACCAGGCGGTCGACGATGAAGTGGTTGAAGCGGCTCGCCACGACCGCGAAGCGCGCCCCCGGCGGGACCACCAGGTTGCCTTCGATCACCCTCGCCTGTGCCTGCCCGACCGCTTGATCTGCCATCCGCCGTTCCTCTCTCTCGCCGCGCTCGGTGCGCGGCCTTCGCGCTCGCGATCCTCGTCCGAGCGCCCCTGCTCTCCGCGCGACCCGGCGCGCCAGCGCACCTCGCGCGTCAGGCCTCGCCCTTCATCGACACGAGCGGCACCCGCTCGGTCACGGTGAGCCCGAACCCGGTGATCCCGACGATCTTCGGCTGGCTGTTCGTGAGGAGCCGGATCTGGTGCACCCCGAGGTCCGCCAGGACCTGCGCGCCGAGGCCGAACTCCCGCAGCGTCGACGGCTGCTGCGCCCGCACGATGAGGGCGCTCTCGTCGGGGCCGGGGCCCTTCAGCTGCTCCAGCTCGCGGCCCAGGTCCCCTCGCGACGGGATGTAGACGATCACCCCGACGCCGGCGCCCTCGATCGCGAGCAGCGCCTCGCGCAGGTTCGAGCCGCCGTCGAAGGGCGTCGAGCTGAAGAGGTCCGCGACGGTCGAGCCGGAGTGCACGCGGCAGAGGATGGGCTCCTGCGTCGCGACCACGCCCTTCGTGAGCGCGAGGAACTGCCGCTGCTCGTTGATCACCTCGTAGACGTACGCGGTCCACTCGGTGCCCGTGAGGTCGAGCCGCAGCGTCCGGTCGCTCACGCGGCGGACCAGCCGCTCCGTCTGGAGCCGGTACTGGATGAGGTCCGCGACCGTCACGATCAGGAGGCCGTGCTTCGCGGCGAACACCTCGAGGTCCGGCATGCGGGCCATGCTGCCGTCGTCGTTCATGATCTCGCAGATCACGCCCGCCGGCCGCAGCCCGGCGAGCCGCGCGAGGTCCACGGACCCCTCGGTCTGGCCCGTCCGCACGAGCACGCCCCCGCGGCGCGCCTTGAGCGGGAACACGTGCCCCGGCGTGACGAGATCCTCGGGCCTCGCGTCGCGCGCGCTCGCGACCCGGATCGTGTGCGCCCGATCGGCGGCGCTGATCCCGGTCGTCACCCCGGTGCGCGCCTCGATGCTCACGGTGAAGGCGGTGCCGAGCGGCGGCCCGTTGCGCCCGGGCGCCGACATCATCGGCAGCTCGAGGCGCGCGACCTGCTCCTCATCGAGGGCGAGGCAGATGAGGCCGCGCCCGTGCATCGCCATGAAGTTGATCGCCTCGGGGGTCACCGCCTCCGCCGCCATGCAGAGGTCGCCCTCGTTCTCGCGGTCCTCGTCGTCGACAAGGATCACCATCTTGCCCGCGCGGATGTGGTCCAGCGCGGTGTTCACGCGGTCGAGGACCGCCTTGTCGATGGTCAGCCGGTGAGGCATCGGACCCCCGGAGGTCATGTCGTGGTCGAGCTTGCCGCTCGAGGCTGACAGGGCCTCACCAGAATCCCCCCGCGCGCAGCTTTGCGAGGAGTCGTTCGTCGTGATCCGCATTCTCTCCCGTATTTCCACGCTCTTCGCCGCGCTCGGCAGAGGCATCGCCCTCGCGCGCGTCCCTGCTCGAGAGGCTCTGCAGGCCGGCGATCGACACGACCTGGAGCGTCCGCGCCACGTAGCGCGCGAGCACGTCAACTTCAAGGTTGACGGCCGCGCCGGGGCGGAGCTCGCCGAGGAGAGTCCGGCCGATGGTGTGCGGCACCAGCATCACGTCGAACCACGTCTCCGCGGAGCCCGGCGTGGACACGGCGTTGAGCGTGAGGCTCGCGCCGTCGACGGCGACCGAGCCCTTGGGAGCGAGGAACGGCGCGAGCTCGGTCGGCGCGCTCACCCGCATGCGGAGCGCGTCGCCGGCGCGCGATTGCTCGACGACGCGGCCGAGCCCGTCGACGTGGCCCAGCACCACGTGCCCGCCCATGCGGGCGCCGAGCGGCGTCGCCCGCTCGAGGTGGACGCGCGCGCCGACCGAGAGCGCGCCGAGCGTGGTGCGGCCGAGGGTCTCGGAGGACATGTCGCACTCGAACCCGCCGGGCGCGATGCGATCGACGGTGAGGCAGGCGCCGTTCACGCTCACCGACTCGCCGAGCGTCAGCGGCCCGAGGCTCGCCTCGATGAGCGCGCGGGCCACGGCGCCGCCGCTCCGGCGGCGGAGGACCCCGATCGTCTCGACAAGCCCGGTGAACATCGCCGAAGCCCCTCTGCCTATTCCTTCGAGGCGCGGTGCCCCTGGCTCGTCAGGAGCTTGTCGATGAGCCCCTGCGAGTAGCTCGACAGCTCGGTGAAGACGACCCCCATCCCCTGCGGATCGTCGTGCACGCGCACGACCTCGCCGACGCCCTCGATCGTCTCGATGTCGTCCATGATCACGGTGAACCGGAGGTTCACCTTGGTGCCGACGGCGAGCGGCGTCTTCGACCGCACGAACACGCCGGTGCGGGAGATGTTCGTCACGTACTCGTTGATGAACGCGTCATAGGACTCGAACTCCTTGTTGATGGTGACGCGCTCTTCCCTGCGTCCCGTCTTCGCGTCGATGCTCTCCGGAGAACCCTGATCGTCCGCCATGGCGCCTTACCTGCCTTGCAGATCGAACTGCTCGAGGTGGTACTCCTTTCGGGGCACGAGATCGATCCGGCGCTGGAACAGCCGCTCCGCCTCCTGCACGGCGATGCGCTCGTCGTTCTTCAGGAGGTCGATCACGGCCGGATGCGCGTTCACCACGACCGAGTAGCCGGGCAGGTTCATCCGCTCGCGCCGGATCTGCCGCAGGATCTCGTAGGCGACGGTCTGCTTGGATTGCAGCTGGCCCGTCCCGTCGCAGTAGAAGCACGGCTCGAGGATCGTGCGCCCGAGGCTCTCGCGCGTCCGCTTCCGGGTCATCTCGATGAGGCCCAGATCGGAGATCCGGTTCAGCGTGGTCTTCGCCTTGTCCTTGGAGAGCAGCTCCTCGAGGCGGCGCCGCACCTTCTCGCGGTTCTGCGCGCGCTCCATGTCGATGAGGTCGAGGATGATCAGCCCGCCGATGTTGCGGAACCTGAGCTGATAGGCGATCTCCTCGACCGCCTCCATGTTCGTGGTCAGGATCGTCTCCTCGAGGTCCTTCGACCCCTTGCCGACGAAGCGCCCGGTGTTCACGTCGATCGCGGTGAGCGCCTCGGCCTGATCGATGATCAGGTGCCCGCCCGACGGGAGCGGGACCTTCCGCGACAGCGCGCGCTGGATCTCGTCCTCGATGCCGTACGCGTCGAAGATCGGCTCGGTCCCTTCGTAGAGCTCCACCGCGTCGGCGCGCTCGGGCATGAACATCTCGACGAAGCGCCGCAGCCGGATGTACTCCTCGCGGTCGTCGATGACGATCTTCTCGATGTCGTCGGTGAAGAGGTCGCGGGCGGTCTTCAGCACGAGGTCGAGCTCGGTGTAGAGCACCGCCGGCGCCCTCACGCCGCTCTCGCGCTTCTTCGCCACCTCGCCCCAGAGGCGCACGAGGTAGCCGACGTCGGCCTTGAGCTGCTTCTTCGTGAGGCCCTCGGCGAGCGTGCGCACGATGAGCCCGCCCTGCGGCGGCTTCATCGCCTCGATGGCGTCGCGCAGCCGGGAGCGCTCCTTCTCCGAGCCGATCCGCTTGGAGATCCCGATGTGATCGACCGTCGGCAGGTACACGACGTAGCGGCCGGGGAGGGAGATGTGGCTCGTGACCCTGGCGCCCTTCGTCCCGATGGGCTCCTTCGAGACCTGGACGATGACCTCCTGCCCTTCGCGGACGACCTCGCGGATGGGCGTCGATTTCGAGATGCGCGGCGGCTCGTTCTGCCAGCTGCGCGCGCTCTGCTGGCCGCGCGCGGCGCTCTTGCCCTTGCCGTCCCGCGCCTGCTCGCGCCCGCGCTCTCGCGTCCGCTGCTCGCCGCGCCCGCGCTGCTCGCGATCGCGTCCATCGCGTCCGCCCTGCTGTCCGCGTCCGCCCCGGTCGCGGCTTTCACGGCCTTCGCGGCTTTCACGGCCTTCGCGGCTTTCGCGTGCCTCGCGGCCTTCGCGTGCCTCGCGGCCTTCGCGCGCCTCGCGGCCTTCGCGCGCCTCGCGGCCTTCGCGCGCCTCGCGACCTTCGCGTGCCTCGCGGCCTTCGCGCGGCGCCTCGCGCGCTTCCGTGGCGACAGCCCCCTCGGGCGCGGCGCTGACCCCCTCGATGTTGGCACGTCGGTCGCGCGTTCGTCCCGACCGGCGCACGCGCGCCTCGCGCCGCCCGCGCGCGCGCCCGTTGCGCGCACGCGCTGCCGGCGGCACCTCGTCGCCGGGCGCGTCGGGCGCGGCTTTCGCGACGGCGCCCTCGGCGGCTGGCGACGCGCTCGCCTCCTGCCCGGACGGCCACTCGCCGGAGGCACGCGCAGCGGGCTCCTCGGACGCGATCTCTGCGGGGGCTTCCGTTTCCCCGCGGTCCGTGGCGTCGCTCCGCGCCTCGGGGCGCTCCTCGGCCGCGCTCCACACGTCGGCGGCGTCCTCCGGCGGCGGCGAGGCCGGCTCGAGGTCGTAGGCGGGCGTGTCGAGCTCGTCGTCGTCCTCGGCCTCGGCGTCCTCCGGCCCAGCT
The DNA here is from genome assembly GCF_051474665.1 of Sorangium sp. So ce394. Lineage (NCBI taxonomy): Bacteria > Pseudomonadati > Myxococcota > Polyangiales > Polyangiaceae > Sorangium > Sorangium sp. So ce394. Next base: position 11,058,433 of record NZ_CP150339.1, on the reverse strand, counting down.
TCGTCGGGCCCTGACTCCTCCGGACCGGCCTCGTCGACGTCGCTGCCGCTGCCTGCCGCGACCAGCTCCTCGTCGTCGTCGTCCGCGCCCTCGTGCAGGTGTCCGCCGTCGAGCCCCGGCACCGGCTCGTCGTCGGCCTCGTCGAGGGTCACCATCGAGCCCACGCCGGCGAACGCCTGGCCGGAGGGGCTTCCGAGCACGTCGAGCGCCGTGGGCAGCTCGATCGGCACGTCGCTCGATTCGTCGAGCGGGCTGTCCGCCTCGAGCGGGCTCTCGGCCTCGAACCCCTCATCGGCCCCGAAATCCGCCCCTTCGTGGGGCTCGTGGTGTTCGGCTGCGGCGTCGGGGCCCTCGGGCGCGGCCTCCTCTGCGCCGGATAGCTCGTGAACCTCGCTTTCTTCAGGCCCAGGCGCCTCGCTGGCGCGCGCGGCGCGGCCTCGGGAGGAGGCGCGCTCCTCTTCGGCAGGACGGCGATGCCCAGCCAGGTATGCCTCGAAGTCGTCGGGCCGGATGAGGTCCTCGACGTGCAGGAAGGCGGCTCGCTCGAGCCCCACGTCGATGAACGCGGCCTGCATCCCGGGCAATACGCGGCTGACCTTGCCGAGGTAGATGTTTCCGAGCGTCCCCTTGGAGCTCTCCCGCTCGAGATGCAGCTCAGCGATGATCCCATTTTCGATCAGCGCGACGCGTGTCTCGCGGATGTCCACATTGATGACGAGAAGGTTCTTTCCCATGTCGGATGCCGCACATCGGCGGCGCCGCCAAGCGTTACCACGGGTTGCCCGAGCCATGAAGGCGCAACCCGGCGCGCGCTGCGCGATTGAGGGCGTCGGGGGTCACAGGTCGCCGAGGTGGGCCGGCCGCCAGCACGTGAGCTACCTCGCGTATCCGCGGCCACGCCCCGAGGCGCGGCGGCGGCTGGCGTCGGCCCCGGGGGTGCGGCGGCGGCTGGCGCCGGACGGCGTACCGGCGCCGGCCGAGGCTCCGGCGGCGGGGCAACGGGGGCCTCCAACCTGGGACGGGCGCCCCAACCTGGGACGGGCGGGCGCCCCAACATGGGACGGGCGGGCGCCCCAACCTGGGACGGGCGCCCCAACCTGGGACGGCGGGCGCCCCAACCTGGGACGGGCGGGCGCCCCAACCTGGGACGGCGGGCGCCCCAACCTGGGACGGGCGCCCCAACCTGGGACGGGCGCCCCAACCTGGGACGGGCGGGCGCCCCAACCTGGGACGGGCCCAACCTGGGACGGGCCCAACCTGGGACGGGGCCCCAACCTGGGACGGGGCCCCAACCTGGGACGGGCCCCAACCTGGGACGGAGCCCCAACCTGGGACGGGGCCCCAACCTGGGGCGGGCGCCCCAACCTGGGACGGGACCCCAACCTGGGACGGGCGCCCCAACCTGGGACGGGGCCCCAACCTGGGACGGGCACCCCCATCCGAGGCGGCGGTACCCCAACCCGGGACCGACGCCGCAACCCCGGACCGACGCCTCAACCCCGGACCGGCGCCCCAACCCCGGACCGGCGCCCAACCCCGGACGGTATTCCCAGCAGCGAGCGGCCAGCCCTTGCGCAGCCTCCGACCGCCCCCGTCCTCTTGTCCCCCCGGCACCCTGCCGGCGCCCCCTCCGGCGCTGCCGCGCGCACCGCCGTCCCGCACCGCATGCTCCAGGCCGGCCAAGGCGAGCCCCGCGCCGAGTGCGCCTGTCTCGCGGATACAGCTGCAGCAGATTCCACGCAGCCCGCAGAGCCCGCCCGCCGTCCGCCGTCCGCCGTGCCAACAAAAGGCCGAAGGGGGCGGCCATCGGACGCCCCCTTCGGAGATGACGTGCTGCTGGTCAGCGCCTCACATCGCGCACAGCGGCTCTTCGGAGGCACCGCAGTTCTGGGCGCACTGCTCGCAGACAATGCACTTGGTGATGGCGTCGTACGCCTCCACCCCGGCCTCGTTCGCCGTGCGGCACTCGTCGATGCACGTCGCCGGATCTTCCTCGTCCGAGCAACGATCGACGCATTTCACCAGGTCAAAACATCCCATGTCGGCATTATCATCCACGCAGGCGTCGATGAACTCTTTGCATGCGTCGTCGGCGGCGCACTTGTAGCAGCCCGTCCCGTCGTCGCTGCCGCACGCGTCCGTCGTGTCATCACACGTCGGGATCCCTGTCGAGGAAGAGCTCGTGGTGCTCGCGCCTCCGTCGCCGCCCGAACCGCCGCCGCCGGCGTCGCCGCCGTCGCCGCCGTTGCCGCCGTTGCCGCCGCTGGCGCCGGAGCCGCCGCTCCCGTTGCTGCTGCTGGTGGTGCCGTTGTTCGGCGGGTCGGTGTTGTCGTCACCGCACGCCACGAGGGCGCAACCGGAAATCAAAAACGCAGCGAATACCCAAGATTTCATGCTCAATACCTCCACAGAACCCAACCGACCCCTCATTCGTATACTCGGCGACCCCCCAACGCTCGGTATGCCCGCCAAACCACCCGTCCTCCTGCAACCGGCCCCCGGGTGCGCTTGTGCAGATCGTTGGTCAGAGAGAAGCATCGCGCGTGGAGAGCAAAGAAAAACAGCCACGCAAGTTGTTTTTACACGCTTGGGATCGGCCGCGCAACGGCGTCGCTCGATCCGGCTCCCTCCTTCCAAGGCGTTCTAAGCGGTTTTGCAGGCCGATCTCTCGCTGAGCGAGGCTCTCGTGGGGCTCCCCGTCGCCCCAAAATTCTACTAAAGCGGGATGTTTCCGTGTTTCTTCGCTGGGTTCTTGTCCCGCTTGTCGCGCAGGAGGTCGAGGGCACGCGCCAGCCGAATGCGGAGCATGCGCGGGTAGATCACCTCGTCTATGAAGCCGAGCTCGGCCGCCCTGTACGGGCTCGCGAACGTCGTCCTGTAGTCCTCGACGAGGCGCGCGCGGGCGGCGGCCGGGTCCGCCGCCTGCTGGATCTCCCTGCCGTAGACGATGTTCACCGCGCCCTCCGGGCCCATGAGCGCGATCTCGGCCGTGGGGAAGGCGAGGTTGTAATCGGCCCGGATGTGCTTGGACGCCATCACGTCGTAGGCGCCGCCGTAGGCCTTGCGCGTGATCACCGTGATCTTGGGCACCGTGGCCTCGGCGAACGCATAGAGCAGCTTCGCTCCATGAGAGATGATCCCCCCATATTCCTGGTCGAGCCCCGGGAGGAAGCCGGGGACGTCCACGAGCGTGACGAGCGGGACATTGAAGCAGTCGCACAGCCGGACGAAGCGCGCCGCCTTGATGCTGGCCTTGATGTCCAGGCAGCCGGCGAGCACCTGGGGCTGGTTCGCGACCACCCCGATGGGCGCGCCCCCGATCCGGGCGAGCCCCACCACGATGTTCTGCGCATAGCGCGCGTGGATCTCGAAGAAGCGGCCGTCGTCGACCACGGCGCGCACGAGCTGCTTGACGTCGTACGGCCCCGACGGCTCGATCGGGAGCATCGTGTCGAGCTCCGGCACCTCCCGGTCGACCGGATCGACCGCGGCGCGGCGCGGCGGAGCCTCGGTGTTGTTCGAGGGCAGGAACGAGAGCAGCTCGCGGACCTGCGCGAGCGCTGCCCGGTCGTCGGGTGCGGTGAGGTGGCATACGCCGCTCCTGGCGGCGTGGGCGGCGGCGCCGCCGAGGTCTTCCTCGGTGACGTCTTCGTTGGTCACCGCCTTGATGAGCTCGGGGCCGTTGACGAACATGGTGCTCGTCCGCTCGGTCATCAGGATGAGGTCGGTGATGGCGGGCGAGTAGACGGCGCCGCCGGCGCACGGCCCGAGGATCGCGCTGATCTGGGGGACGACCCCGCTCGCGAGCGTGTTGCGAAGGAAGATCTCGGCGTACCCGGCGAGCGACTCGATGCCCTCCTGCACCCGCGCGCCGCCCGAGTCGTTCAGCGCGACGACGGGGGCGCCCACCTTCATCGCGAGGTCCATCACCTTGCAGATCTTCGAGGCGTACGCGCCGGAGAGCGAGCCGTCGAACACGGTGAAGTCCTGCGCGAACACCACGACCTTGCGCCCGTCGACCAGGCCCCAGCCGGTCACGACGCCGTCGCCGAGGACCTTCCGCTCGTCCATGCCGAAGTCGGCGCACCGGTGGACCACGAACCGGTCGATCTCGACGAACGAGCCTGGATCGAGGAGCAGGTGGATGCGTTCCCGCGCGGAGAGCTTGCCGGCCTCGTGCTGCTTGGCGACGCGATCCCCCCCGCCCCCGTCGAGCGCGCGGCGGTTCATCTCGTCGAGACGAGCGAGCGCCGGACGCGTCAGGGCCGCCGAATCAGCCATACCGCGCCCTACCACGGCGCCCCCCGGGGATCGAAACCCCGTCGCGCGGCGCGCCGGCGCGCCGGCGGGCCAGCGCGGCGGCGGGCCGGCATGAAGGGCGGAGCGGCGGAACGGCGCGACGGCGGCCGGACGGCGCCGCGGGGGACGGGCCCACCCGCTGGTACGACAACGACGACAATGGGCGAGGTCGTCGGAATCGTGCCCGACGTGCGGGAGGTGCGAGCCGGCGGCAAGCACGCGAGGGGCGGGCGTGAGGCGCGAGCCGCGGAGGCGCGCGGGACGTGCGACGAAAAATGACCGGGCCCGGACGCCATCCGCCCTACTCTCTTGCCCAGGCGAGGGGACACCACGTAACCTGGGCAGCGCTCATTTATCGCTGGTAAATGCAGGAATTTCCGACACATAGAGTCTCTGAGGACCGGGGCGCGCGGGCGGCCGTCGCCGCTCCGGCCCTGCCGCGTCGCGACTTCCAACGGGGCAGCTCGGGCCGGCGCGGCAGCAGAGCGGGCGCCTGCCACGGCGGCTGACGTGCGCCGCCTCGTGGGACGCGCACCGAGCGGCGGCGCCGGCAGCCCTGCATCCGCCGCGGGAGCGCTGCGCCCTCGCGGCGCGCGCGGCCTTGCGCTCAGCGGTCCCACCGCGGCCTTCCGCCTCGCGTCTCGCGGTGAGATCGTTTCGGACGAGAGGTCGCTCGAGTGAAGCTCGCTCAGACTCGCGAGGCTCGTGCCCTGGCCGTCGCCGCCGTGGCGCGAGGGCTCATCGAGCCCAACGCCCTTTGGGACATGGCCTGCCGATGGACCCTCGGCGGCGCGTCGACGCCCCAGGAGCTCTTCGAGGGGATCCTCACGCCGGAGCAGCTGGCGGCGCTCCCGGAGCTGCTCGCGCAGGAGGGGCGCAGCCCGCCCGCCGCGCGCGCCCTCGCGCCGCAGGTCGACGATCTGGACGCGCTGCGCTTCGACACGCAGCGGGAGATCGATCTGCCGGGCGAGGAGGTCGTGGCCGATTTCCCGACGCTCGCGACCTCCGCCACGCGCGCCGTGAACGCCGGCGGCAGCCGCTACGAGGTCGGCGAGGCGCTCGGCGCGGGCGGCGCCGGGAAGGTGGTGAAGGCGCGCGACCGGGAGATCGGGCGCGTGGTGGCGCTGAAGACGCTGAAGCCCGGGGCCGAGGCGGACTCCGCGGTGGGCAACCGCTTCCTGACCGAGGCGCGCATCACGGCCCAGCTCGAGCACCCGAACATCATCCCGGTCTACGACCTGGGCACGCTGCCAAACGGCCAGCCCTACTACTCGATGCGGGTCGTCAAGCGGCAGAGCCTGCAAAACGTGCTGACGAACCCCGAGCTCCGCAAGCAATGGCCGCTCGTCCGGCTCATCGGCGCGTTCGTGCAGATCTCGCGGGCGCTCGCCTACGCGCACCGGCGAGGCGTCGCGCACCGCGACATCAAGCCGGAGAACGTGCTGCTCGGCGACTACGGCGAGGTGTACCTGGGCGACTGGGGCAACGCGAAGCTGCTCTCGAGGGCGGAGGTGAGCGAGCCGATCACCATCGACCCGAGCGGGCAGGACTTCGGCCGGAAGCGGCACGAGGCGGTCGCGAGCGCGCTCTCGGGCACGCCCGGGTACATCGCGCCGGAGCAGATCCGGGGGGACCAGAAGCGGATCGATCACCGCGCGGACATCTTCGCGCTCGGCGTGGTGCTCTACGAGATCCTCACCGGCGAGCACCCGTTCGACGCGCCGACCGTGCTCGCCGTGATCCTCGCGACGCAGACGCGCGACCCCAAGCCGCCGCGCTCGATCTCGCCGAGCTGTCCGCTCTTGCTCGAGGACCTCTGCCTGGCGATGCTCGCGAAGGATCCCGATCAGCGCCCGCCGACCGCCGACCGCGTCGCGGCGGAGGCCGAGGCGTTCCTCGAGGGCGCCAAGGAGCGGATGCGCCGCCGCGAGGAGGCGATCAAGCTCTGCGAGCTCGCCAAGGCCCCGCTCGAGCGCGACCGGCGGCTCGACAGCGAGCGCGAGCGGCTCGTCGAGGAGGCGCGTCGGCTGCTCAAGGACGTGAAGGAGTACGAGCCGATCGAGCGCAAGCGGGCCGGCTGGCAGCTCGAGGACAGGGCGGCCGGGGTCGAGCGCGAGCAGGCGCGCGCCGCGGCCGAGGCGATCGATCTCTACACGAAGGCGCTGGCGTACGACCCGGATCTGGTCGAGGCGCGCGCCGGGCTCGCGGACCTCTACTGGTCGCGCGCGGTTCGGGCCGACCAGGAGCACCAGCACGCGGCGCGCATCTACCACGAGGCGCTCGTCGCGGAGTTCGACGTGGGCCGCTACGCCGCGCTGCTCACCGCCGACGCGGTGCTCTCAGTCGACTCGTCGCCGTCGGGCGCCAGCGTCCTCGCGTACCGGTACGTCGAGAAGGACCGCATCCTGGTGGCGAGCGACGAGCGCGCCCTCGGCCGCACCCCGCTCCGCGAGGTGCACCTCAAGCCGGGCAGCTACCTCTTCGTCCTGAAGCGCGCCGGCTACCGGGACGTGCGCTACCCGCTGCTGCTCAAGCGGGGCACCCACCACCGCGTCGAGGTGAACCTCTACACCGACGCGGAGATCGGCGAGGGGTTCGTCTACATCCCCGGGGGGACGTTCATCGCCGGCGGCGACGCGCAGGCCTACGATCCGCTCCGCCGGGCCGAGCTCCACGTCCCCGACGTCGCGATCGCGAAGTTCCCGGTCACCTTCCGCGAGTACTGCGAGTTCTTGAACGAGCTCGAGTCGCGCGATCTCGATCTCGCGCTCAAGCGCGCGCCGCACGGGACGCGCGGCTCCGAGGGCTACGTCGCGCGGCCGGCCAGCGGCGGCGGGTGGGAGCCGCTGCCCACCGTCGTCGAGGGCGACGCGCAGAAGCGGTTCCCGGCCGAGGAGGGGCACCTCTGGAACCTGCCCGTCATCCTCATCGACTGGTTCGACGCCGTGGCCTACTGCCGCTTCCGGAGCGAGCGTGACGGGATCGAGGTCCGGCTCCCCACCGAGCTCGAATGGGAGAAGGCGGCGCGCGGGACCGACGGCCGGTTCTACCCGTGGGGAGATCATTTCGATCCCACGTTCTGCCTGATGCGCTCGTCGCGACCTTTCCTCGCGCAGCCGGAGCCGGTCGGGACGTTCCCCATCGACACCTCGCCTTACGGCGTGCGCGACATGGCGGGCGGCGTGCGCGAGTGGGTCGCCGACGTGAACGGCGAGAAATCGTGGGTGGAGACGTCGCGTGAGATCGAGTCGACCGCCGACGCCGGCAGCGACGCGCCCCCGTGGCGGATCGCCCGCTCCGGGAGCTGGGCCGCGGACTCGCAGCAGTGCAGGAGCGCGTCGCGCACCCGCTTCTTCGGGATCACGCGGGCCCTGAACCTGTCGTTCCGGATCGCGAAGCCGCTCTCGCGCGGCCCGGGCCGCTGAGCGGGCGGCTCAGCCGCCGGGCTGCGGCGGGGGGTCGACGTACTCGACCTCGACGCCGCGGTGGGTGCGGAGCACCGTGCGCCCGGGCCGGCGATCGACGACGTAGTCGGGGCCGACGGGCACCTTGCCCATCCCGCCTGGGGTATCGACGATCAGCTTCGGCAGCGCGATGCCGGTGAGCCGTCCCTGGAGCTGCTCCATGAGGGAGATGCCGGTCGCGAGCGGCGTGCGCAGGTGCGCGGTGCCGCGCACGGGGTCCATCTGGAGCAGGTAGTACGGGCGCACGCGCCAGCGCACGAGCCCCCGGAAGAGCGCGGCCAGCGTCGTCGCGTCGTCGTTGATGCCGCGCAGCAGCACGGTCTGGTTCATCACGGGGAAGCCGTTGTCCACGAGCCGCTTGCAGGCGCGCTCGGCGGCGGGCGTGAGCTCCTTCGGGTGGTTGAAGTGCGTCATCACCCAGAGCGGATGGTGCGGCCTGAGCGCGCGCACGAGCTCCGCGGTGATGCGCTGAGGCAGCGTGACCGGCACGCGCGTGGCGATGCGGATCGTCTCGACGCTCGGGATCTGCCGCAGGCGGGCGATCAGCCGCACGACGCGGTCCGTCGAGACCGCGAGGGGATCGCCGCCGCTCACGATGACGTCGCGCACCTCCGGGTGCGCCTCGAGGTAGGCCATGGCCGGCGCGAGGCGATCGAGCGCCACCGCGCCGCCGCCGTCGCCGACCATGCGCGAGCGGGTGCAGAACCGGCAGTACACCGCGCAGCGATCGGTCGCGAGCAGCAGCGCGCGATCCGGGTACCGCTGCACGAGGTGCGGCGCGACCTCGTGCGCGACCTCGCCCAGAGGATCGACCAGATCTCCGGGCACCTCGGCCGCCTCGTCGGCGAGCGGCACGCACTGACGGCGGATCGGGCACGCGGGGTCGCCCTCGTCGCAGAGGCTCAGGTAATACGGGGTGACGCGGATGGGCAGCCCGGCCTTCTCGGCGCGCCGCGCGCCCGCGAGCTCCTCCGGCGTGAGCGACAGCGCTCGGTGCAGCTCGTCGGCGCTCGAGAGCGCGTGGCGCAGCTGCCATGTCCAGTCGCTCTGCCGCGCCTTGGCGCGGGCCGGTCGCGCGCCCTGCTCACCGCCCGCGGCGGGCGCCGCGGGGAGCTCGGGCGGCGCGACGGCGCGGGCGCCCGCGCCGTCGTCGCTGGGCCGCCGGGTGAGCTGCGCCGGGGCGACGAGCGCGCTACTTGCCCGCATCGCTCGACGAGGGCGCGGCGCCGCCGGCCTGCTCCGGCTGCGGCGCGCTGGGCTTCGCGGGATCGGGCTGCGGCGCGCTCCCGGGCTGCGTGAGCTGCGGCGGCAGCTTCACCGAGGAGAGCGCCGCGTCGTTGATCTCGACGGGGAACTTCTTCCGCAGCTCGTCCTCGAGGGCGCGCTCCTGCTCCTGCATCTTCTGCTGGAGGAGCGCGACGCGGATCGAGCGCTCGGCCTCCGCGAGCGCGCGCCGGTGGCCGCCCGTGAGCCCGCTCAGGCGGACGATGTAGAACCGGCCGTCGGCCTCGACGAGCTCGTCGCTGACGGCCCCCACGCTGGCGATCCGGAAGACGGCCGCGCGGACCGGCTCCGGGACCTGCGGGTGGGCGCCGCGCGGATCGCCGGGCGGGCTGACGATGCCGAGCTCGCCCGCGAGATCGAGCGGCGGCGCCTTGCTCTTGTCCTTCGGCGCGCCGAGCGAGTGCTTGAGGAAGAGCTCTCCCCACGCGCTGCTGCTCGCGGCCTTCTGCGCTTCCTTGAGGACCTTCTCCCCGAGCGCCCTGTCGCCGACCACGATGGCGGAGACGCGCCTTCGCTCGGGCTCGCTGAACTTGTCGGCGTTCGCCTCGTAGTACGCGCGCACCTCGGACGCCGGGATGTCGGCCGGCGCGGGCAGGCCCTTGCGCGCCTGGGCGATCATCGCCTCGCGGAGGATCTGCCGGATCGCGTCCTCGACCGCGGCCTCCTTGTCGAGGCCGCGGCGCTTCGCTTCCAGCGCGAGCAGCTCCGCGTCGATGATCTCGCTGAGCAGCTCGCGGCGCCGCTCCTTCGTCTGATAACGGAGCCGATCGAACTGATCCATTCGCTCCAGCGTCCTGCCGAAGTCGCCGAGGGTGATCACCCGGTCGCCGACCTTCGCGAGCACGCGCGCCGACTGCTCGGCGCTGAGCCCGAGGACCGGCTCGCCCGCGTCCGCCGGGACCTGGAGGGCGGGCTCATCGCAGCTCGAGACGAGCGCGGCGAGCGAGATGGCGAGCAGGGGGCGGCGCACCGGAGCTCGGATCATTGCTGGCTCGGGGTCTAGCACGGTTTCCTCGCGGCTCGAGGGCGCGCCGGCCTGGCTCGCGCCGGCGGGGCGCCGCGGCCCGTCGCCCGCGGCGGGGCGCTGCGGGACGATCGCGCGCGTTCAGTCGACGATCGTGCCGATCTCCTCGCCCCTGCACACGCGGAGGATGTTGCCGCGGGTCATGAGCTTGAACACGCGGATGGGCATCTTGTTCTCGCGGCAGAGGGTGACCGCGGTCGAGTCCATGACCCCGATCCTGTCCGCGAGGAAGCGGTCGTAGCTCAGGTGCGCGAACATCTGCGCGCCCTCGTGGCGCACGGGATCGCGGTCGTAGATGCCCTCGACCTTGGTCGCCTTGAACAGCGCCTGCGCCTGGATCTCCATCGCCCGCAGCGCTGCCGCCGTGTCGGTCGAGAAGAACGGGTTGCCGGTGCCCGCGGCGAAGATGACGATGCTGCCCTTCTCCAGGTGACGCATCGCCCTGCGGCGGATGTACGGCTCGGCGACCTGCCGGATCTCGATCGCGGTCATGACGCGCGTCGGCACGCCCGTCTTCTCGAGCGCGTCCTGCAGGGCGAGCGCGTTGATGACGGTGGCGAGCATGCCCATGTAGTCGCTCTGGGAGCGGTCCATGCCCGCGCTCGCGCCCTTCAGCCCGCGGAAGATGTTGCCTCCGCCCACGACGATCCCGATCTGCACCCCCATCCGCTGGAGCTCGGCGATCTCGCCGGCCACGTGGTGGAGCGTCTCGGGGCGTATGCCGAACCCGCCTTCTTCGCCGCAGAGCGCCTCGCCGCTCAGCTTGAGGACGATGCGACGGTATTTCAGCCCTGGGGCCGGACGGGGGGGAGGGGGGAGGAGGGAATCCTGCTCAGCGGCCACGGGGGCACCTCGTAGTCGGGACCTGCGTCGAGGGCAACGAGCAACGTGCGCCGCGCGGCGCCGTCGACCGGCGAGCGCAGCAGCGTGGCAGCGCGCCGCGGCGGTGCTGAGCCGCCGAGCGGCATATACCTTGCGCTGGCCGGAGCAGGGCGCTAGTCTCGGCCCCCCTATGGCGCGTGTGACTGTGGAAGACTGCCTCGAGCGCGAGGAAAACCGTTTCGCTCTCGTCGTGCTTGCGGCCAACCGGACGCGGCAGCTCATGAAGGGCGTGGACGCCCTCGTGAAGACGAAGAACAAGCCTGCCGTGACCAGCCTTCGGGAGATCGCCGCCGGTAAGGTGCACTTCCACCGGAGCTCCCACGAGGTCGTGTCCGAGTGGCTCCAGCAGATGAACGCTGGCGGCCAGCGCTGAGGGCGCATCGGGCGAGCGTGCTCTCGTGACGCACGCCTCCGTCGGCCCGGCTTCTCGGCGCGCTCGCGCCCGAGCGCCAGCGCTGCGCTCGATCCGTTGCTTCCCATGAAAGGTGCGGCCACGCCCCGGTCGAGGCGGTCTTTGCGCTCGGGCCAGCCTCGCGATCCGGAGCTCGAGGCGGGGACGTCGGCCCACTACGAGGACCCGGCGTACTACGCGAAGACGTATGCGCGCCGGCAGGACGACGTCCGCTACTACGTCGATCTCTCGGTGGCGTCCGGCGGGCCGGTGCTCGAGTACGGCTGCGGCAACGGGCGGATCACGCTGCCCGTCGCGAGGGCGGGGGTCCGGATCACGGGCGTGGATCTGTCGGCGCCGATGCTCGGCGATCTGCGCGCGCAGCTCGGGCGGGAGCCGCGCGGCGTCTCCTCTCGCGTGAGCGTGCGGCGAGCGGACATGCGGGCGCTGCGGCTCGGGCGCCGCTTTCCGCTCGTGATCTGCCCCTTCAACGCGTTCCTGCACCTGTACACGCGCCCGGACGTCGAGCGCTTCCTCGCGCGGGCGCGCGAGCACCTGACGCCGCGGGGCGAGCTCGTCTTCGACGTGTCCATGCCCGAGCCGGCCGAGCTCGCGCGCGATCCGGATCGCGCCTACGCCACGCCGCGCTTCCGGTATCCCGAGAAGGACGGCCCGGGCACGGTCGTCCGGTACACGGAGCGGTTCGACTACGACAAGGTCCGGCAGATCCTGTTCGTGTCAATGGAATTTTCGCCCGTCGACGGCGGCGAGCGCTGGATGACGCCGCTCGCCCATCGTCAGTTCTATCCGCAGGAGCTCGAGGCCTTGCTCCACTACAACGGCTTCGAGATCACGGCGCTCCGCAGCGACTTCTCCGAAGCGCCGCCCGACAACCAGACGAGCATGCTGCTCTATCACTGCCGTCCCCGGAACTCCGTTCGCCCCGGCCGCGCTTAGGCGCCGAGCGGCCGCGTCGTCAGCGGAAGACCAGGACCGCAGGTCAGCGAAAGCCACGCGCGGTCCCGCCTCGCGGAGGCGCCGGGTCGCCATCGGACGAGCGCGCGACGGAATGGCCGCCGCGCGCGGCTGCCAGCTCGCGCGCCGCGCGCGGATCCGCGAGGCGCTCTCAGACCCCGATGTAGAGCCGGTGGGCGAAGTTGCGCTCGAGCTTGGCGCGCAGCACCTTCTCCGCCGCCGTCTCGATGTCGTACTCGACGCGCTTGAACTCGAAGCGCTTCGTCTCGCTGTCGTAGATCGTGTAGCTCGCGCGGTTGTCGTAGTCCCGCGGCTGTCCGACCGACCCGACGCTCACGATGTACTTGCGCCCCTGCTCGAGCTGGAAGTCCACCGCCGGGAGCTCCTCGACGCTGTTCGGCGTGAGCGCGAACACCTTGCAGAGGTGGGAGTGGCCGATCAGCGTGATGTGGCCGAGCTCGTTCCACATGGGCAGGCACTCGCGCGCCTGCTCGGGGGCGAAGATGTACTCGAACTCCTCGAGCCGGACGGGCGATCCGTGGCAGAGGTCGACGTTGATGTCCGTCAACTTCTCCTGGTACGTCAGGCTCCGGAGCCACGCCGCGTTCTCGGAGGAGAGCATCGCAGCGTGCGTGTCGAGCGCCTGCCGGGCAGCCTCGTAGTAGTACGAGTAGTCCATCCGACCTGCGACGGCCGCGTCGTGGTTGCCGAGGATCGTCTTCTTGGCCACCTTCCGGACGAGGTCGGCGCATTCGTTCGGCGAGCCGCCGTAGCCGACCGTGTCCCCGAGGCAGTAATAGACGTCGATGCGCTCGTGGCGGTAGGACTCGAGCACAGCGCTGAGCGCCTCGTAGTTGGCGTGCGTATCGCTGAAGATCCCGAGTCTCATTTCGACGCGAGGGCGGAGCTTAGCACGATGGCCTCGACTTCCGTTAGGAATTCAAACCCGAATCCACGGCCGGGCTGATCAGGGCGGGGGCTCAGGGCGACCGGCTTTCCGGAGCAGCTTCGGCGGCCCATGCTTTCGCTGCGCCGGCACTTCCCTTCGAGGCGGAGCTTCGAGGAGGAGCGAGGGCCGGCCACGTTCCATCTCGACGATTCGCCCGACGATCCGACCCGACGACCCCGGCCCGACGACCCCGACAATCCCGAAGCCTCAGGAGCTGTCAGGATCGTTGCGACCACCGAGCCTGCGGAGGCGCTTGCTGAGTCGCTCCCAGCGCGACCACGTTGACGAGCGGCCACCCGCACCGGAGAAGGATAGCGTGGAGCCCATGGATACCAAACAGAACGGTGCAGGGTCCTCTCCGATTTCTCTGGAGCGGTCGGCCGAGCCTGCTCCGTCCGCTGCAGCTGTCGCGCCGCCGCCGCCCGCCGTAGAGGATCTCGCCGAGGGGTGCGTCCGGTTTGTCGAGCGCGCTCTCGGTGTACGGCTTGACTATCGGCCGGAGACCCTGCCCGTGCTCGATCACTACCTGGAGCAGGCGCGTGGGGCGACGTCGGAGAGGGTCGAGGCGTTGCCGGTGGTCGCTCACATGGCGGGCGTGTACTTCGGCGAGGTCATCCGGCGCCAGCACGCGTCGTGGTGGCGCATGGACGGCGAGGATCCGACCTACTGGCAGCTGGAGTTCGAGTCGGTTTACCTCGCGTTCAGCCCGGTGCTCTTCATCCGGGAGGCGCTCACGCGCGGTCGCGGCGCCGAGGCCGCGCGGGACCTGGCCGAGGACTCGGTGAGCGGCGATCCGGCGGCGCTCGAGCTGGAGGAGGAGGACCGCGAGGCGGTCGCCGAGAGGCTCGCGGAGCTGCCGCAGGTCTCCGAGGACGAGTACTACGCCCCGTCGACGCGGCTCGAGGTGATCGACATCGCCGTGGACGCGATCCGCTCGCGCCGGCTCGCGGCCGGCGAGGAGACGGACGCCGCGCTCGAGCCGGGCGACTACGAGCGCGGCGACGGCTGATCCCGGTGCGGCCGCGCGCGAGCGCCGCTCGCGCGCGCGGCGGCGTCGCGTCGCGCGCGCGAAAGCCGCTCGCGCGCCGCGCTGCGCGTGGGACGTGCTCCGGAGGCGGCGACCGGTGGTATCGTCGCCATCGTGTTGTGGGTCCTCTTCGGGTTGCTGCTCCTCATCTCGTGGGCGGCGTACTTCACGTTCGGGCTGTCCACCGCGGTCCCGATCGCGGCGAGCGTCGTCGTCGCGCTCTCCGCGGTCGCGCTCTTCGTGTACCGCCGCGTCAAGGCGGGCCGCGCCGCGTCTGCCCTGGAGCGGGCGATCGTCCAGCAGGGGGCGCAGCAGGCGCTCAACGCGCGGCCCGAGCGGCGCGCCGAGATCCAGGAGCTCCAGCGGCAGGTCCAGGGCGGCATCAGCGCGCTGAAGAGCTCGAAGCTCGGCAAGGGCAAGAAGCACGGCAGCGCCGCGCTCTACTCGCTGCCCTGGTACGTCATCATCGGCCCGCCGGGGGCAGGGAAGACGACGGCGCTGAAGCACTCCGGCCTCGTCTTCCCCTACGCGCACCCGAGCAACGGCGGCGGCGTACGCGGCGTCGGCGGGACGCGGAACTGCGACTGGTGGTTCACCAACGAGGCGATCCTCCTCGACACCGCGGGGCGCTACACGACCGAGCAGGACGACCACGAGGAGTGGATCGCGTTCCTGCAGATGCTCCTCAAGCACCGCGCCCGTCGCCCGCTCAACGGCATCCTCGTCGCCGTCAGCGTGACGGACGTCATCGACGCGAGCGAGCAGCACATCGAGCAGATGGGGAAGAAGCTCCGGGCGCGCATCGACGAGGTCATGACGCAGCTCCACATGGTGCTGCCCGTCTACCTCCTGTTCACCAAGTGCGATCTCATCGCGGGCTTCTCGGAGTTCTTCGGCGACATGCGCAAGAGCGACCGCGCCCAGGCGTGGGGGGCGACGCTCAAGCTGAGCGCGGACAAGGCCGACCCGGGGAGGCTCTTCGACGCCGAGTTCGACGCCCTCGCGAAGCAGATCCATGGCCGCGCGCTGAAGCGGCTCGTCATGGAGCGCAGCCGGGAGGTGCGCGAGCGCGTCTACCAGTTCCCGCTCGAGTTCTCGGGCATCCGCCGGAACCTCTCCGATCTGGTCTCGACCGTCTTCATGGTCAACGCCTTCCAGGGCACGCCCATCTTCCGCGGCTTCTACTTCACGAGCGGCACGCAAGAGGGCAGGCCGCTCGACCGGGTGCTCCAGCGCATGGGCCAGGCGATGGGGATCCGCACGCACGAGGCGGCGGCTCAGCAGAACGTGGAGTCGAAGAGCTACTTCCTCCACGACGTGTTCATGAACGTCGTGTTCCCGGACGGGGACATCGCCGCGAGGAGCGCGAGCGAGATCCGGCGCCAGCGCGTCGTGCGCGGCGCGATCAGCGCGGCGGCCGCGGCCCTCGGGGTCATCCTCGCGATCCCGAGCGTGGTGTCGTTCGGCAACAACCGCGAGTTCCTGCGCGGGGTCGAGGCCGACGCGCGCGCCGTGAGCGCGCTCCGGTGGGAGGACACGCGGCCGCTCTCGGACAAGCTCGCCGCGCTCAGGCCCGCGCTGGATCGGCTGCAAGAGATCGACAAGGCGCGCGAGGAGGGGCCGCCGGACGGGATGGGCTGGACGATGTTCCAGGGCGAGACGGTCTACCCCCCGCTCTTGCACGTCTACGTCGCGAGCCTCCAGAACGGCTTCGTGATCCCGTGCAAGCAGCGGCTCGAGGACCGCCTCAAGCTCGCGAAGGGAGAGCACTACCTGCGCGAGCGCAACGACCTCAAGCTGTACCTGATGCTGAGCGACGTCGAGCACCTCGACATCAACTGGGCGAAGGACAGGCTCACCTCGCTCTGGGCCGAGGTGCTCCGGCCGACGTCGAACCTCAACGAGAGCGACCTGAAGAAGCAGCTCGAGCCGCACGTCAGGTACTACCTGTCACTCATCAAGCAGAAGAGGGTCACGCCCGTCGCGCCCAAGGCAGAGCAGGTCGCGAGCGTGCGCGCGACGCTGCAGGCCGTGCCGGTGCGGAAGCGCTACTACGACTTCTTCGTCAACTCGATCATCGAGGAGAAGTACGACGAGACGGGCGACAACAGCCGCGCGAACCGCAAGTACCCGCCGCTCACGCTGGCCGACATGTTCGCCGACCGCCCGGACGTGCTGAAGGTCATCAGCAGCAAGCAATTCGCCAAGGAGAAGCGCTGGAAAGAGGTCGACGGTCCGTACACCGAGAGCGGGCACTTCGAGGTGCTCGATAAGATCCGCCAGGGCGCCGACCTCTTGAGGGCAGAAGAGTGGGTCGTGCCGCTCGCGCCCGGAGAGAGCGCCGCGATCGACAAGGATCTGGACGGCCTCGCGGCCGACTACGACGCCCGGTACATCGCGCAGTGGACCGACTGGATGGCGGACCTGACCGTGCGGATGCCGGCCAACCTCAAGGAGGCGAAGGAGCTCTACATGGAGCTCGCCAAGCCGGACTACCCGTACCTCCGCATCCTCCGCGCGCTCGAGGACAACACGCAATGGAAGCGGGATCGCAGCGCGATCGAGGACTCGGGCTTGCTCAAGCTGGGGAAGCAGCGCGTCGAGAGGAAGATCGAGCAGACGACGAGGTTCAAGGTCCCTATCGACGTAAAGCTCATCCGGAACCGCCCGAGCCCGGTCCCGGACGCGTTCAAGCGGACCGTCGAGTTCGGCGTTCCCGCTGCGTCGAGCGGCTCCGCGCCGATCACGGACACGCCGCTGGCGAGGTACATCTCGCTGCTCAGCTCCCTCCGCGACGAGATCCAGCGGCTCGAGGACGTGAACCCCAACGTCGACGCGCGCCTCATGGCCGAGCGGCTGGTCGAGGCGATACGGCAGGCGGACGCGCTCCTCCAGCCCTTCGACGAGCGGGCCAAGACGCTGCTCCGGCCGCTCTTGCTGACCCCGCTCCAGGTGGTGGCCGCGCGGCTGCCGCCGCTGTCGGCCACCTCCCGCTTTCCTGCGGCGTCGGCAGCTGCGCAGCGCTGAGCGGCGCCGCTCAGACCTCGATGCGGATCTCGTCGCGGCCTGGCTGCACCGCGCCGGTCGCGGGGTCGAACGTGAGGACCATCTCGACCGCGTCCTCACCGTTGTCGCTGTAGTACCGGGGGCGCACGCCCATCGCCGTGAAGCCGAGCTTCCGGTAGAGCCGGATCGCCGCCCGGTTGGAGCGGCGCACCTCGAGCAGGACCAGCCGCACGCGCTGCTCCTGCGCGTACTCGAGCGAGCGGCGCATCAGCGCCGTCGCGAGCCCGCGCCGCCGCGCGGTCGGGCAGGTGGCGACGTTGAGCACGTGCAGCTCGTCGGCCACGTGCCACGCGATCAGGAAGGCGAGCGCGCGCCGCTCCTCGCGCGCGACCCAGCACCGCGTCCAGGGGCGGCCCAGCTCCTCTCGCGCGGAGAACTGCGGCACGTCGAAGGCCGCGGACGCGACCGCGTCGATCTCGTCGAGCGCGGCGTCGTCCGCGGACTCGGCCGTCAGCTGGATCAGCGTGGGCGCGCTCTTCGCCTCGTCGCGCCTCACCTCGCCACCTCCGTGGGGCAGCCGGAGACGATCTGCACCTGCCCGACCCGCCCGCTCTTGAGCTTCTGGCACGCGTCCCCGAGCAGCTCGACGACCGCGGGGGAGCTCCAGCGCCAGCCGTCCTCCGGGTCGTACGGGACCAGCTCTTCGTCCAGGTAGACGTTAGTCTGCCCGTCCTCGGGCGGCGGGTCGACGAGGTCGAACTCGCAGGAGACGACGATGCTGGCGATCTTCGACAGGACGTTGCCGAGCGTGTCGAGGTCGTCGACCTTGAAATAGAACGGGCTCACGAACTGCGCCGTGCCGCCGGCGAGCGCCATCTGGTCGAGGACATCGCCGTAGAACTCGCTCCCCGGGATGCCGACGACGTAGACCTCGATCCCGCTCGCCGCGAGCCGCTCGATCGCGGCGACCGTATCGCCGCGGTCGAGGCACCCTCCTGGCCCCGAGAGGCCTGACGGTGTGCAGCAGTTCTCCTGGGGGCATTGTTGCTCGATGTTGGCGATGCACTCCTCGGCGCCGCACGTCGCGGCGCTGTTGCAGTTCGGGCCGCCGTCGGTCGCGAGCACCACGATCGTCTTGCCCGGGAGCTCCACGAGGCTCGGCGTGAGCGCCGCGAGCGTCGCCGCGGTAGGCGTCCCGCCGAGCGGCTCGACGCGCGTCGCCGAGCGGAACCTCGAGGTCGTCGTGGCGCCTTCCTGCGAGGCGGCGAAGGGATCTCCCGGCGTGACGGGGAACACCTCGCCGCCGGGCTTGCACGGCGCATCGGAGGTCGCGTCCAGCGGGAACACGGCGGCGCCGACGTTGATCAGCGGGCCCAGGTTGTGCACGAGGTCGACCGCCGCCTCGCGCACCCGGTCGTAGCGGGTCGCGCGCGACGAGGCAGGGCTGAGCATGCTGCCCGACGCGTCGAGGACGAAGTAGAGGTTCGGCGCCTCGGCGATCGTCACCTCGTGGACTTGGTTGCCGCAGAGCCCACCCGCGTCCACGGGCGGCGGCCCGCTCGAGCCCCCGGGTCCGGGGTCGAACTCGTCCTCCGGCTCCTGCGCGCCCTGGCCGCCGCCGTTGCGTGGACGCTGCGCCTGACCTTCATCCTCGCAGGCGGACAGCGCCGCGCCGCCGAGCGCGAGCGCGGCCGCGAGGCCGCAGAGCACGCCGTAGACGCCGGCGCGCTGCTTCACGGCCGTCTTCATGGAGAGCAGCGTACCACGCCCGTTCGCACCGGCAGCGCCGGCGCGGGCGGCGAGCGCCGCCGCGCGCGAGCTCAGGGCTCTCGGTAGAACCTGGGCACGCGGCGAGAGATGCTCGTCAGCACCTCCCAGGCGATCGTCCCCGTGAGCCCGGCGATCTCTTCCGCGCTGATCGTCGCGCGCCCGAGCGGGCCGTCCTGGGTCCCGAGGAACACCACCTCGTCGCCCACGCGGGCTCCCGGCGCGTCCGTCACGTCGAGCATCGTGAGATCCATCGACACGGCGCCCGCGATCGGCGCGCGCTGACCGCGCACGAGGGCCGCCCCGCGGTTCGACAGCTGGCGGCTCAGGCCGTCGGCGTACCCCATCGGCACGGTCGCCACGACGCTCTCCCGCGACGCCTGCCAGGTGTGGCCGTAGCCGATCCTGTCGCCCTTCGCGATCGTGCGGAGCGCGACGATCTCGCTGCGCACCCGGATCACCGGCTTGAGGTCGGGCGCGAGCCCTGGGCACGGCGAGATGCCGAACAGCGCGACCCCGGGTCGAACGACGTCGAGCCACGCGGCGGGGAGGCGCAGCATGGCCGCGCTGTTCGACGCGTGCCGGATCCGCGGCGCGAGACCGAAGCTCTTCGCCCGCTGCTCGATCTCCTCGAAGCGCCTCATCTGCTCGATCGTCACGCCGAGATCGTCGGCGTCCGCGCAGGCGAGGTGGGTCATGAGCCCGTCGAGCCTCACCTCCGGGTGCTTGGCGAGCATCGCGAACACCGCCTCGATCTCCGAGCTCGCGGCCCCGAGCCGACCCATGCCGGTGTCCACCTTCAGGTGGACGCCGACGCGGCCGCGCTGCTCGAGCCGCACCACGTTCGCGAGGCGCTCGATCTGCCCGGCGTCGTAGACGACGGGCACGAGATCGCGCGCCATGATCTCCTCGAACCCCTCACGGCGGGGGCCGTAGTAGCCGCCCATGACGAGGATGGGCAGCCGGATGCCGGCGTCCCGCAGCTCGATGGCCTCCTCCAGGAGCGCGACGCACAGACCGGGGATCCCGGTGCGCTCGAGCGTCCTCGCGACGGCCGGCGCGCCGTGCCCGTACGCGTCGGCCTTCAGCACGCCCCAGATCTGCGGCCGCTTCGCGCCGGTCAGCGCGCGCTCGAGGACCCGGAGGTTGTGCCGCAGGTGGGCGAGGTTCACCTCAGCGCGGGTCGGCCGCACCGCGTCCGCTGGCGCCGCCCGGCGCGGCCGCAGGACCCGCACGGGGCCGGCGCTCGAGCCGAGCCCTTCGACGGGCGACGCCGTGCCGTTGCGATCGGAGGTCGTGCTGCTGAGCTCTGTGGGCGCGTGCGAAGCGGACATCGTGTACGCGGATAGCCCTACGCTCGATCGCGGGTCAAGATTCCAGGCCATCTTGGTGCGACAAGGTGAGGCATGTTCGCAGAGCGCAGCGCCGCCGGTCAGAAGCAGCCGCGCATGCACCGCGTGTACTTGCCGGAGCACCCCTTCTCGCAGCCGGCGGACCTGCAGCCCTGCCGGCACCCCTTCCAGCTCGCCTCGCACGCCGCGCTGCACTCCGCCCCTGGCGGCGCTGCGTCCTCGGCGGCGCTCGGCGCCGCGTCGGGGGCGCCAGCGTCCGCCTCCTCCGCGGGCGCGGCCACGTCGGCGGTCAGGAGCCTGGGCGGCGGGGCGAGCGCGCTCGTCGGCTCCGGCACGGCGGGAGCCCGGCTGCTGGGCGGGCTCCACTCGCCTTCGTCGAAGTCGCTGGCGTGGCTCAGCTGCCTCGCGCGGAGCGCGGCGTACTCGACGCGATCGCGCGTCTGCCCGAACGTGTAGAACTGGAGCCACTCGTCCCAGCACGCGCGCCGCAGCGTCGGCTTCACGTCGGCCAGCGAGTCGAGCGCCATGCAGTGCTCGAAGCGTACGTCCCCCTCGTAGACCGCGTTGATGCTCGCGCCGCACGCGGTCACCGAGGCGGCGAGGCAGAGGAGGGTCCTGAACCGCACGAGCTACGAACACCGATAGCAGAAAAGCTCGGCCCCGGTGTGCCCCCTGGCTCGCCGGCTTCGGGACCGCGTGGGTCGACGGGCCGAGGTGCTCTCCGGTTGAACTTTGCCCTGCGATGCCGTACCTTGCCGCCCCTTCGCACCGGCGGCGGCGGCACGACGCCTCCGCGCCGGGCGCCTCAACGGAGCCTGTCCATGTTCCTCATGCTGTCGAAAGGTCCTCGGAAGACCACGCGCTCCAAGTCGAAGCGCTACCGGTCCAAGCTGAAGGCGAAGAACCGCAACCGGCGGAACCGCATCTACCAGCGCGCCTGATGGTTGCAGCGAGCGCGAGCGGGCCTTCGCGCCTCGCTCGCCCCGCTGTGCTTCGCTCGTGGGGCTGCCCCTTGTCTTAGGGGCCGCCCTTTTTCAGCTCGGTCAGCACCAGCTTCGCGACCGCCTTGAGCGTGTCGAACACCCCGACGCCGGTCCGCGCGACGCCCTCGAAGTCGGGGACGTTGGTCGGGTTGAGCAGCGACCGGAGCTCCTCGACGGTGCCGATCTCCGGCAGGTCCCGCTTGTTGTACTGGATGACGTACGGGATCTTGTCGAGCGAGTAGCCCTGCTCGGCCAGGTTCGTGCGGAGGTTCTCCACCGACTCCTGGTTCGCCTCGATGCGACCGAGCTGCGAGTCCGCCACGAAGACCACGCCGTCGACGCCCTTCAGGATGAGCTTGCGGCTCGCGTCGTAGAAGACCTGCCCCGGCACCGTGTACAGGTGGAACCGCGTCTTGAAGCCGCGGATCTCGCCCAGCGCGAGCGGGAGGAAGTCGAAGAAGAGTGTCCGGTCGGTCTCGGTGGCGAGGGAGATCATCTTCCCCTTCGCGTCCGGGTTGGTGCGCTCATAGATGTACTGCAGGTTCGTCGTCTTGCCGCAGAGACCCGGGCCGTAATAGACGATCTTGCAGTTGATCTCGCGCGCCATGTAATTGATGAAGCTCATCGACCGCGCTCCTAGTCGTTGAAGAGGTTGTCGATGTCCTCGTCGGTGATCTCGGCGAACGGCGAGTCAGCGCCCGGCTCCTGCACCTTCTTGAGCAGCGCCTCGAAGATGTGGTTGAGCTCCTCGCTCGCCTTTCGCACCCGGAGCCTCACCAACCCGAGGCTCGACTTTGAGTCGAAGATCACCACGAGGATGACGCGGTTCCCGACCAGCTGGATGTGGATGTTCGCCTTCTCACCCTCGTGGAACTGAGTGGCGAACTCGTTCTCCTTGAGGAGCTTCGCCATCCCGCCCGTGGCGGCGATGTTCCCCGCCGTCAGCGAGGCGAGCGACGTGGTGTCGAGGTTGTCGACGTCCCCGCTCGCGGCGATCAGTTGCCCGTTCTTGTCAACGATGAAGACGACCTTCGCATTGGCGTCCTTGACGAGGCGATCCACCACGCTCTGGATCTGATTGAATTCCTCCTCGTACATCACCATCTGAGGGTTGACCATCGTTCCTCCGCCAGCGCTCTCGCGATGGGGCCCTGGGCATTGCGGGCTCTGTAGCCCTTGTCATCACCGGGCGCCGCACGTGCGGTCCCCGACCATCGTCATCCAACCGGCTTCCCGCTGTGCGGGTCTGCCTTACCACCGGTACCACGTTCGCGGCGCCACGCTCGCTGCCTGGGGCTTGCATGACCGGTTCGCGGTGCGCAGTGCCGCTGCTCCTCGACCGTGCGCCCGTACATCTTGGGACGTTTCTATCCGAAGCAGGTGCGGCGGAGCAAGGCGGCCCTTTCTGGAAGTTGGAGGATCGCGCAGCGGGGCCCCTCCGAGCGCTGCTCGAGGTCGACGGACCTCGCTCCCACCCCGGCCCCCGTCGGCCCCGGTCCTGGCGCTTTCCAGGCGCCGCTCCGCGGCTGCAGGCCGGGCGTTCTTCTCGTCCAACTATTTGAATTAAAAAGATTTTTTTGCGACCCGAAGGGCGCGGCGGACCGCTGCCGGACCGCCGCTGCGCCCCGCTCCGGGGGCCCGCTGCTCGCGGGCGCGCCGAGCAGCGCTCCTGTGTGCTGGGCAGAAGGTCGGGAAAATTCCTGGGATCAGCGCGGGCGGCGCGGCGGGCTCATGAACGCGCTCCTCGACGTGCGAGAACCCGGGAACGTTGCCTGCCGGCGCGCTTTGCTGGCCGTGAGCGTCAGCGCTTGACCTGGGCCGCTTCATGGCCTGTGCGGGCGAGGCTTGCGCTTGACCGATGGCTTCGGCCACGGGATAGCGCCCTGGATGAGTGACGTGCTCAACCGGACCGAGCCCCGTGGAATCGAGCTCGACGCGGGGACGACGAGGAAGCGCTTCTCCTGCGCGCTCGCCGCGGGGGCGGCGGCCCTGGCGTGCGCCGCGTCGATCGGCTCGGATGCTCGCGCGGAGCTCGGCGCGGTGCACCCCGAGGTGCTCGCCGCGCACGCGGCTGTCCGCTCCGCGAGGGGGCCGGAGGTTTACGGCGCGCTGCGCGAGCTCTGGCGCACGTGGGACCGCGCCGATCCGACGCAGGTCGAGGAGGCGATCGCGTCGATCGCGGAGAGCGGCGCGACCAGCGCGCCTGCCCGCGTCTACGCGGAGCTCCTCTCGGCGTACGCGCGCAGGCGGCGAGGCGATCTCGACGGCGCGGTCGCGAAGATCCAACGGCTCGGGTTCATCGGTCGCTGGGCGACGATCGGCCCGTTCGACAACGAGAACAAGGGGGGCTTCGATCGCGCGTTCGGGCCCGAGGAAGAGCTCGATCAGCCGATCGTGGCGGGCAGGACGTACGACGGCAAGGCGCGGGCGGTCCGCTGGCGCGTGCCGCCCGAGGCGCCGCAATACGGGTGGTTCGATTTCGGCGATGTCATCCGCCCGGTGGAGGGCGTCTGCGGCTACGCGACGACGTTCGTGCGCGCGAAGTCAGGGACGCGCGCGCCTCGGCCGATCTCGGTCTGGGTCGGCGCCGACGGCGCCTTCAAGCTGTTCTGGAACGGCGAGAAGGTCCTCGCCGATCCGGGGTACCGCGAGCTCGACATCGATCGGTTCGCCGCGCTCGTGTCGCTGAAGCCGGGCTACAACCGCCTGACGATCAAGGTCTGCGGAGGTGCGTCGGCGCCCAAGTTCGCGCTCCGCATCGGCGACGAGAAGGGAGCTCCGGATCTCGATCTGGAGGTGACCTCCGACATCGGGACGCAGGTGACGGCGCCTCAGGGGCAAGCGGGCGTCGCCAGGCGTCCTTCCGACGCGCGGGCGCAGGCTGGAGCGCCGGCCTCGGGAGCGACGCTCGCCGCGCGTGCGCTCGCCGTCGAGGGGCCCATGCAGGCGTTCGAGCGCGCCGCGGGCGCCGCCCGGCCCTCGCCTGCGCTGCTGGAGGCGTTCGCGCGCTACCTCATGCTCACCGGCGGCGACGCCGAGGGCGAGCACAGGGCGCGCGATCTCGCGCGCCGCTCCGCCGAGGCCGAGCCGAGCGTGCGACGCTACCTGCTCGCGGGCCAGCTCTCGGAGGACAGGAACCAGCAGCGCGCGTGGATCGAGCGCGCCGCGCAGCTCGCGGGCCGTGGGCGCGAGGACGTCGACGTCCTGCTCGCCCAAGCGCGGCTCGCGCAGACGAGCCCGAACTGGCGGGAAGCGGCCCCCATCTACGAGCGCATCCTGGCCGCGGACCCCGACCACGTCGTCGCTGTCCTCGGGCTCGTCGACCTCTACGTGGAGGCGGGGCTGAAGCGCACCGCCCTCGCCACGCTGGAGCGAGCGCTGTCGCGCCAGCCGAGCAGCGTCTCGCTGCTCCGCGCGTCGGCGGCGCAGCTCCGCGCGCTCGGCCGCGACACGGAGGCCGCCGAGACGGAGGCGCGCTACGCGGCGCTTCGCTTCGACGACTCGAGCTTCCTGCACCAGCAGGTCGAGCTCGCGGTGGCGCGGCGCGATCCTGCCGGAGCGGAGCGCTGGCTCGAGCGCTTCCTCCGCAGCGAGCCCGACTCCGTCTGGGCCCGTTCGGTCGCGGCGCGCACGTACCGGGCGCTCGGTCAGGGCGATCGCGCCCTCGCCGCGCATCAGCGCGCGCTCGCCATGGCGCCGGAGGACATCGGCACGCTGCGCGCGCTCTCGGATCTCTACGGCGAGGAGGGCAACCGGGAAGCGCAGCTCGAGATGCTGCAGCAGATCCTGGCGATCAGCCCTCAGGCGAAGGACGTGCGCGAGTACATCGAGCACATCGAGCCGCCGAAGCCGCGCGCAGACGAAGCCTACGCCTGGGCGCCAGACCGCTTCCTCCCGATGCGGCGCAGCGCTGACCGGCAGTATCCCAAGCGCACGCTCCGCAGCCTGACGGTGACCACCGTGTTCCCGAACGGCCTCGCCAGCCGCTTCCGTCAGGTGGTCTTCCAGCCGCTCACGGACGAGGCCGCGGCGAGCGCCCGGCAGTACGCGTTCGAGTACCAGGCCGATCGCCAGACCGTGAGCCTCCGGGCCGCGAAGGTCTACCGGGCCGACGGCAAGGTCGACGGGGCGATCGAGAGCGGCGAGGCGGGCGCGAACAACCCGGCGCTCGCGATGTACACCTCGGCGCGCACGTTCTACGTCAGCTTCCCGCGGCTCAACGCCGGCGACGTCGTCGAGCTGCGCTACCGCATCGACGACGTCAGCCCTCGCAACGAGATCGCCGATCACTTCGGCGAGATCGAGTACCTCCAGAGCGACGAGCCGATCGCCAGCAGCGAGTACGTGCTGATCACGCCGAAGGCGAAGCCGTTCCACGTCTTCGCGTCCCCGCTGCCCGGCCTCGTGCGTGAGACCAAGGAAGACGCCGAACGGCGCATCTTCCGCTTCTCCGCCGCCTCGGTCCCGGCGGTCGCCCCCGAGCCGGCGATGCCCGCGTGGTCCGAGATCCTCGCGCATGTCCACGTCTCGACGTTCAAGAGCTGGGACGAGGTCGGCTCCTGGTACTGGGGCCTCGCGCGGGAGCAGTTCGACGTGGACGACGAGGTGCGCAAGCGGGTGCGCGAGATCACGAAGGGCCTCAGCGACGATCTGAGCAAGGTCCGCGCGATCTACAAGTACGCGACCGAGACGCGCTACGTGGCGCTCGAGTTCGGCATCGAAGGCATCCGCCCGAGGAGGTGCGCCCAGACGCTCGCTCGCGGCTGGGGTGACTGCAAGGACAAGGCGACGCTGATCGTGACGATGCTCCGCGAGCTCGGCATCCCGGCGACGATCGTGCTCGTGCGCACCCGCATGCGAGGCGGCATCGAGCCGGAGCCCGCGAGCCTCGCGCCGTTCGACCACGCCATCGCGTACGTGCCCTCGCTCGACCTCTACCTCGACGGAACGGCGGAGCACTCCGGCTCGACCGAGCTGCCGATCATGGATCGCGGCGCGATCGCGCTTCAGATCAACGAGGGCAAGCCGAAGCTCGTTCGCCTCCCTGAGCCCCCGCCGGAGGCTTCCGTCGTGCAGCGGACCGTCGACATCGCGCTCGGGGCCGACGGGTCAGCCCAGCTCGGGGTCGACGTCCAGGTGGCCGGCGCGTTCGCGCCGGAGTGGCGGACCCGTTACATGGCCGAGGGGACGCGCCGCGATCGGGCAGGTCGGGACCTCGCCGTGGACTTCGGGACGGTCGAGCTGGCTCCCGGCAAGGCGGGCGTCGAGGTGAACGACCTCGAGGACATCGAGCAGCCAGTGAAGCTGCGGGCGAGGGGAAAGGCTGTCGCGCTCGCTCGCCGGGAGGGCGACAGCCTGTCGATTCCCGCTGTCCCCGCCCAGCGCCTCGCCACGGAGTTCGCCTCCCTGTCGGTACGTACCCGCGACGTGATCATCCCTGCGCTCACCACGCGCCGGGACGAGTGGTCGATCCGCCTCCCTGCGGGGTGGCGCGTCACCAGGGCGCCGCTGCCCCAGGAGGTGGACACCCCCTTCGGCAAGTTCTCCATCTCGGTCGAGCAGTCCGCGGGGAAGGTCGTCGTTCGCAGCCAGATCTCCCTCGCCAGGTCGCGGATCAAGCCGTCCGAGTACATGGAGTTCAGGCTGTTCTGCGAGACCGCGGACCGTGCGTTCGGCCAGCGGGTCGTGCTCGGCAAGTGAGCGACCGCCCGAACCATGCCGGAGCCGCGGCAGTTCGTCGACGACCGGCGCCGGCCCCTGCCTCGGCCTTGACAATCTTGCGGTGGGTCGCCATAAAGCGCCCCCTCTACGCATCCCTGCGGCACAGAACAGCCGCTCCGGTGGTTCGGAGCGGTGGCCGCTGGGAGCGGTAGGCACTCGGATCGAGGGCGTCATGCCGAAGATGAAGACGAACCGCGCCGCGGCCAAGCGGTTCAAGGTGACCGGCTCCGGCCGGATTCGCCGCAGCAAGAGCGGCCTCAACCACTGCATGCAGGAGAAGAGCAAGAAGCGCCTGCGTCGTCTCCGCAAGAACGACATGGTCGACTCTGCGATGGAGAAGCGCGTCAAGCTGCTTCTTCCCTACGGCTGACCCTGGATCAGTGAGGTAGAGCTCCGATGCCGCGTGTAAAAAGAGGGTTCAAGGCCCGTCGCCGTCGCAACCGCGTCCTCAATCAGACCGAGGGCTACTTCCTCGGCCGGAAAAATCGCTTCCGCCAGGCGGTCGAGGTCCTGCGTCACGCCTGGGAGTACGGCTACATCAGCCGCAAGCTCAAGAAGCGGGATTTCCGTCGTCTCTGGATTACTCGGATCAACGCCGCCGCGCGCCTGAATGGCACGACCTACTCCCGCCTCGTCAGCGGGCTCAAGAAGGCGGGCATCGCGCTCGATCGGAAGATCCTGTCCGAGATCGCGATCCACGATCCCGCGTCGTTCGGTGCTGTGGCGAAGCTCGCCGCGCCCTCGTCGGCCAGGTGACGGTCCCGGGCGGTCTGCACGCGCATCCGGCCGCACCTTCCTGAGTCGGTCGAGCCTGCCAGACCGCCCCATCTGGGGCTGAGAATTTCAAGATCGAAGTATTTTTCGCATCAAGCTGCCTGGTGAAGCAGGCTGCTCTGGCCACCGCGCCTGTGGGCATGGAGGTCCAGATCCATCTTCACGGTGAAGGCACGCCGCTCCCCGTCCCTGGCATGAATGGCTCTGCCGTCAGGTGAGGCGAGTCGGCACCGAACGAATGCACAGTGTGCACATCCTGCACGCCGGCTACGCATCTTTGATGGCACCCTATGACCCTGCTGCCAGGGTGAGCTGAGACCCAGCTCCCAGATCTTCAACGGCTCCAGCGTCGCACATCGTCCTCGCGACGGGCCCTTCGCACATGCAAGGCCGGAGGAGCCTAAGGCCGTTCCCGACCCCGCTCCCCCGGGTTACACATAGCTGCGAATTCCGCTGTGCCTGATCCGCCGCTTGGAAATACTAACTTTCCAGGTGGATCTGTCGGGAAAAATAACCTTCTCCGCCTTCGGCTGTCGGGTGAGGGCTCGACATTGGCATCGGGAGGCCCAGGTTCAGGAAACATCGAAGCGCGCTGACAGGACGGCCTCAACGGTCGGGTCCGGCCCTCTAAGGGTCGGAAACGACAGCATATTCCCTTGCCCGTGCCGCGAGGCCGACCCCGCCGGAGCCCATGAGAGGCCGGCGAGCTCGATGTCCTCAAGGAGACAGGTTGCCGATGTTGTTGCGTCCCCGAAAGCGTACCCAGCCATGCAGTTCGGCTCGGTCGCAGCGAAATGTTTCGCTCGACACGACACGGACGGCACCTTCCACTCTACATACCGCACCCAGGGCGAGCTCTCAAACGGGAGAACACGGAACGCACGCCAAAAAAGGCACTGTTCTTGCTTCTGGAGTTGGGCTGCCATCAGGAGCCGGCTCGAGAGCATCACTCTGCAAGAGCAGGTCTGCCTCAGGCGAGAAGAGTTCGACCGGAATCAAAAGAAAGCACCAGCGGTTGCCGGTTTCAACAGGGGCTCCTTCGGTCAGCTCCTGCTCCCTGTTTGGCACGAAATCGTCTCGCTCGCCGTCGAAAGGTGGCGAGGCATTTCAATCTCGCAAGGTCAGCCGTTTAGAAGTGAACGCCGACACAAAGACCAAGATGAGCACGTCGACCGCCCGCCGTCCAGAAACTGCGCGGAGAAACGCCAAGTCCTCTGCTGTAGGTACCTCTGCGCGGCTCGCGGCATCCAAGAGCTCGCAGGGAGCCGAGACCGCATCGGCTCCCCGGCGGGCGGCATCGCAGACCACCGATCCGGGGGTCTCCGATGTCGAAGAATTCGGGGACAGCCAGTCGCCGCGCTCGCACTTTCAAGGAGCTACCACCGTGGAGGGAGCCGCCATGAGGTCGACCAAGAGCAACGCCACTGTAGTGAAGGGCGACCCGCTCGCTCAGGGTGGGACGGCCACGCCGGAAATCGGAGCCCTCAGCCTTCTGGAAGACGACCAGACGGAGGAGACCGTCGTCCGACCCCGCCCGGCGGAGATCCTCGACGAGGATCGGGCGGCTGACTTCATGGATCTGGACCTCGGACCGCTCGATCGGCTGCCGCAGCCCGAGCGGGCGAGGAACCAGGATCGGGAGCTGAAGGATGTCGAGGACGGCGGGGGCGACTCGATGCTCGCCCGTTACTTCCGCGACATGGCGCTGCACCCGGTGATGGGGCCGGACGAGGAGCTCGACACCGCGCGCGCGGTCGAGCGCACCGAGGTGGACCACTGGGTGGCCCTCCTCTCGTACCTGCCTGCGGCCGAGTACATCCTCACCGCGCTCGAGGAGGATGTCGCCAAGGCTGGCGAGGACGAGGTGAAGGCTCCGCAGATCGCGGAGCTGCAGAAGCTCGTCCGCCTGGCGAAGAAGCAGAAGGGCAAGCTCCTGCCCGAGCAGGAGAAGCCGTGGACGCAGCTCTCCGAGGAGCTCGCTGCAGCCGTCCGGCTGCCGGACTCGGATCGCCTCTGGATGGCGCGGGCCTTCACCATCGCGCGCGATCTCGTGCGCGAGCCGGACTTCGAGGACGACGTGAGCGATCCCGAGGAGACGCGTCCCACGCGGCCGAGGCTCCCGATGTCCAGCTCCTACCGTCGGTACCTCGATCGGGTCGAGCGGACCTTCCAGGCGCAGCACGACGCGAAGAACCGCTTCGTGAAGGCCAACCTGCGGCTCGTCGTGTCGATCGCGCGCCGGTACAACCGCGGGCGTCTGCCGCTCATCGACCTGATCCAGGAGGGCAACATCGGGCTGATGAAGGCGGTCGAGCGCTTCGACCACAGCCGCGGCTACCGCTTCTCGACCTACGCGTCCTGGTGGATCAGGCATGCGATCAGCCGCGCGCTCGCCGACAAGGGCCGCGCGGTCCGCATCCCGGTCCACATGCTCGACACGTACAACCGCGTGGCGCGGGCGACGCAGGCGATCATCGCGCGCACGGGGCACGAGCCGACGATCGAGGAGCTCGAGAAGGAGACGGGGGTCCCGCGCGAGAAGCTCGACAAGGTGAAGGACTTCTACGCGGAGACGCCGTTCTCTCTCGACCGTCCGGTCGGCGACGAGGACGGGCGAAAGTTCATCGACTTCCTCCAGGAGGAGAACGCGCTGTCGCCGTTCGATCACCTGGCGAACAGGAAGTGGAGCGACGAGGTCCGACGGCTCCTGACCACCCTCACGCCGATCGAGTCGCGGATCATCCGCTGGCGCTTCGGTCTCGACGATGAGGATGAGCTCACGCTCAAGGAGATCGGCGACAAGTACAACCTGTCCCGCGAGCGCATCCGCCAGCTCCAGGAGCAGGCGCTCGGCAAGATCCGGAAGCAGATGCGCGACTACTGAGCGACGAGCTCAGCAGGTGCGACGATGCGGCCGCGCAGCGCAATGCTGCGCGGCCGCGCTGCTCGAGCCGCCGGATCCCGACCGTCCGTGGGAGCGCGCCGAAGCGAGCGGGGCTCGGGAGCGCGCCTCGGCAGCGACGTGACGGCAGCGGCCGGCCGCGACCTCACGGCGTGCGTGCACCCCGCCAGAGCTCGTCGGCGAGCGCTCCGACGAAGTCGTCGATGGCCCTCCGCACCGGATCAATCTTCCCCGGGACCTCCGCGACCAGGACGGCGAAGGCGATCGGAGATCGGCCGGGCGGCGGGAGGACGTAGCCGGAGAGGGCCACGACCGAGGCGAGCGTCCCCGTCTTGGCCCGGATGGCGCGCTCCTTCGACCACCCGCGGAAGCGGCCGCGCAAGGTCCCGTCCACCCCGCCGATCGCGAGCTGCGCGGTGAAGTCCGCGCCGAGCGCCGGATCGAGGAAGGCGGCGCGGAGCAGCCGCGCGATGGCCGCTGGCGACGCGCGGGCCGCGTCGAACAAGCCGGAGCCGTTCCGCAGGACGACGCCCTCTGCGAAGGCGTCGAGCTCGCCGAGCGTCTCGCCGACCAGCGCCGCCGCAGCCTCGGCCGTGCCGGGGCGTCCGCGCTTCTCGGCGGCGAGCGTCTTGAAGATCGTCTCCGCGTAGAAGTTGTCGCTGTCCTTCCCGAGGGCGGCGAGGAGCTCGCCGAGAGGCGCCGAGCGGTGAGCCACGAGGAGCCGCTTCTGATGCTCGCCGCCGAGCCGCACCTCCCCCGGGACCTCGACGCCCACTTCCTGCAGCATCTCCTTGAGCGTGTACGCAACGAGGAGGCGCGGATCATCGACGCGTCTCGCCACGCTCACCGCGCGGCCGCCCTCCGGGACGTGCCCGCTGAGGTGCGCGACGAGGCGGTGTCCGCTCGGCTCGAGCCGGACGCCGATCCGCTCCGGTGTGTCGCGCTTCGCGGTGGTCACGGCGCCACGGAGCACCACGAAGCCCGGGGGATCGATCGCCACGGAAGCGGGCTGGCCCGCCTTGGATGGCCGCACCGTGAAGAGCAGGGCGTTCGCGTTCAGCGACGCCGCCGCGACGGGGGCACGGAAAGCCGCCCACTCGTCCGGCTGCTGCTCGAAGGCTGGAGGCACGAAGCGCGCGTCGAAGTAGCCCTGGTCGATCGAGATCGCCGCGACCTTGCGGACCCCGGCCGCGCGCAGATCGCGCGCCATCTCCCAGAGATCGCGGGTCCTGAGCGACGGATCTCCCGAACCTCGGAGCACGAGCTCGGCGACGCTTCCGTTCGACGCGTCCCCGTAGAGGCCGGTCAGGTAGCGGTAGCCCGGGCCGAGCAGGCGCAGCGCAGCGGCGGCGGTGAAGAGCTTCGCGTTGGACGCAGGGTTGTACAGTCCGCGCTCGTCGAGGGCGGTGAGGGTCGCTCCGCTCGCGATGTCGAGCGCGAGCACGCCGACCCGCCCCCCCGCGCGCCGCACTTCGGCGGCGAGCTTCTCGACCTGCTCTCGAGCACGCCCAGGGTCGAATTTTTGAGGCCCAAGCGCGCCGAGGGGCGAGCGGGGGGCGCTCGGGTCCCCGGGTACGTCGAGCGTGGGCTTCGCGGTGCGGGTCGAGCGCTCCGCGGGAGCCGCGCCGCCGTCGAGCGGCTGCGAGCCGCTCGGGCGGGCGAGGATCGACGAGAGCACGAGCGCGACCACGGAGAGGGCGCGGCGGGGATGTCGAGGCATGACGGCTCTCCGGCTCTACAATGTCTTCGCCGCGGGCGCCTCCTCCGGTCGACCGCTCGGCGCGGGCTGGGCGATGCTTCTCGGAGTTGTCCTCGCAAAGGAGAGCTTGCTAGGGTGCGCGCAGCACTCCTTCACGCTCTGTTCGAAGGGAGGACACCGTGTCCCAGCAGCATTCGACCCGCGCGCTCTTGCCGCTCATCATCGTCGCGGCGGCGGCATGCTCCGGCGCCAAGCCCAAGCAGGCAGGGGAAGACTACAACTTCGACCAGACATATACCGGCGAGGCCGCACCGGCCGAGACGGGCAGCTCCGACGCCGCCGAGGCGAGCGCGCCCTCGGACAGCGGCGGCGGGCTCAACGACGACCAGAAGAAGCAGATGGAGATCGCGCTGCGGCGCGGCGGCGACAAGGCGGCGAACTGCGCCGAGGTCGTGCCCAACGCGCCGACCGGCGAGGGCGAGGTCAAGGTCGTGTTCGACGGCCAGAAGGGGCGCGTTACCGACGTGCTGGTCGGACCGCCGTTCGCAGGGACGCCCGCCGAAGCATGCGTCAAGCGCGCCTTCGTCGGAGAGATCGTGCTGCCGTTCGAAGGCGAGCCGCTCGAGGTCCCCTACACGGTGAAGCTGCCGTCGAAGAAGGCCGGCTCCGCACCGTCCAGCAAGAAGGCCCCATGAAGAGCGTCGCGCTCGCCGTCGCCGCTGCGCTCGCGCTCTCCGCGGCTTCCGCCGGCGCGGAGGAGCCAGCGTCGCCTCCGCGGTACCCGCCGTCGTCGGCGCGCGCGAAGGTCATCGTCGGCGGCGTGGCCGTGACGGCGCTCTCCTATGGTGCGGCGTTCCTGGCCGCGACCTCGTGGCCCGAGGTGCCCGGGTCGAGCGAGCTGAAGATCCCGATCGCGGGCCCCTGGATGGCGCTCGCCAAGAACGGCTGCGCTTCGGATGATCCGGACTGTGGAGCGAAGCTGTACCTGCGCGGGGCGCTCACCATCGTCGGTGGGCTCGCGCAGCTCGCTGGCCTCGGCCTCGTCGCCGAGGGCATCTTCATGACCACGGAGGCGCGCTCTGCGCAGCCCGCGGCGATCACGGTGCGGCCGGCTCCGGTGATCACCGCGACCGGCATGGGAGCCGGCGTCGTCGGCACGTTCTGATCCACCGAGGACCTCGGCGATGCGCCGGCGCGCTCACCCGCGGCGCCACGGCAACGGGGCAGGGCCTCGGACCGGTTTGCCCCTCAGCCGTCCGATGCGCTCGATCATCAGCTCCACGCTGGCTCCGTACGGTACGCGCTGGCCGGCGCTCCCGCCGAAGACCCGGCCTGCTCCGACCACGTCGCCTGCGCGCAGCTCGATGTGGTTGCTGATGTACGCGACGGATTCGGCCAGCGAGAAGGTCCACTCGCCGATGCGAGAGCAGGGGCGCGACGCGGCGCCGACGCGGACCTGGGTCCGCAGCACCTCGACCGGGCCGAGCTCGTCGGGCGTGACCAGAACCGGACCGAGCTGCGTCGCGAAGTCCCTCGCTTCCGACGGCGGAAGCCCGCACGCCAGCGAGCGCGCCTCCAGGCCGCGCGCGGTCCAGTCGTTCAGCACGGTGTACCCCGCGATCGCGCGCTCCACATCGTCCGGCGTGGCGCGCCGCAGATCCTCGCCGAGGAGCGCCGCCAGGTTCAGCTCGTAGTCGGGCTCGTCCTCGAGCGCGGGGAAGGGGATCGCCGCATCGTGCCCGAGCAGCGCGCGGCTGTTGCCGAACCGATACCAGGGGCGCTCCGCGCCGTGCGCGTAAGGGCCGAGCTGGATGTACGCCGCGCGATCCGTGGCGCAGGGCGGCAGCCAGAGGACGGTGGACGGGTGCAGCTCCGTCGACGAGGGGCGATCTCCGCTGAGGAGCCGATCGTCCAGCGCGTGGAGACCGGCACCGCGGAGCGCCACCACGCGCGTGTGAAAATCGGACACGCCGCGGATCTCCGCGAGCTTCGTCCCGAAGTGGCGCTCGAGCTCCGCGACGTCGTAGAGCGCGCCGTCCCGTTCCAGCGCGACGATCGGGGTGGACGTCGCGAGCTGGAGCACGTGGGCGATTCTCATGGCGTGGCCAGGCCGCGGAGAGCCGGCGGAGCGTACCATCCCGGTCCGCCGACGCCCCGGGCCGACGGAGCCCCCGCGGCCGCGGCCGCGGTCGGGCCCGATCCGGAGGGGGCTCGGCCCTTCTTGGGAGATCGGATTGCCCTTTGCATTGACGAGCTGAGAGAGCGGCCTAGAATGCCGGCGGATTCAGAGCGGCATCACGTCGCGCAGGCTTGCCTCGAGCTCATCCGGTTGCAGACGGGCTCGCACGGCAGGTCAGGTTCTGTTGCCGGCGCGGGATCCCCCTCGCGGGGGATTCCTCTGGCTTCGGTCCTGTTGACGGGGCCGTGCGGCTTGTAAGCCGGGCAAGGTATTTGCCGTGGACAGCCGAACCTCGCGTCGCTCACCTTTGAGCGCCGCCGAGGAACTGGTTACAGGCGCGCACACGGCGCAGCGGAGCGATGGGTCATGAGCAAGCGGACCAAATTCGTCTTCGTCACAGGCGGAGTCGTATCGTCGATCGGCAAGGGACTGGCTGCGGCCTCGATCGGGGCGCTGATGGAGTCCCGTGGGTTGAAGGTCACCCACCTCAAGCTGGACCCGTACATCAATGTCGATCCCGGCACGATGTCGCCCTACCAGCACGGCGAGGTCTTCGTCACGGACGACGGCGCAGAGACCGACCTCGATCTGGGGCACTACGAGCGCTTCACGCTCGCCCGGATGACGAGGCAGAACAACTTCACCACGGGCCGCGTCTACGAGGCGGTCATCTCCAAAGAGCGCCGCGGCGAGTACCTCGGGGCGACGGTGCAGGTGATCCCGCACGTCACGGACGAGATCAAGCTCCGCATCCGCTCCGCGGCGGATGGGGCCGACGTGGCGATCGTGGAGGTCGGCGGCACGGTGGGCGACATCGAGTCGCTCCCGTTCATCGAGGCGATCCGCCAGCTCAAGGTGGAGTCGGGCGCGCAGAACGCCATCTCGGTGCACGTCACGCTCGTGCCGTTCATCGCGACGGCGGGCGAGCTGAAGACGAAGCCCACCCAGCACTCGGTCAAGGAGATGCGCGAGATCGGCATCCAGCCGGACATCCTGCTCTGCCGCTGCGATCGGCCGCTCCCGCGCAGCATGAAGGAGAAGATCTCCCTCTTCTCGAACGTCGCCGTCGACTGCGTGATCGCGGCCGTCGACGTCGACTGCATCTACGAGCTCCCGCTGGTCCTCCACGCCGAGGGGATCGACGAGAAGATCACGGAGCTGCTCAACATCTGGGCGAGGCAGCCGGACCTGTCGTCCTGGCAACGCATCGTCGAGCGGTTCAAGAAGCCGTCTCGCGGCATCGTGAAGATCGGCGTCGTCGGTAAGTACGTGCACCTGCGCGACTCCTACAAGTCGCTCCACGAGGCGCTCGTCCACGGCGGGCTCCACAACGACGTGCGGGTCGAGCTCGAGTACATCGACTCCGAGCAGATCGAGGCGCGCGGCGCGCCCGAGGTGCTGTCGAACCTCGACGCGATCCTCGTGCCCGGCGGCTTTGGAGATCGTGGGACCGAGGGGAAGATCGAGGCCATCCGGTTCGCGCGCGAGGAGAAGATCCCGTTCTTCGGGATCTGCCTCGGCATGCAGCTCGCGGTCGTCGAGTTCGCGCGGCACGTCTGCGGCATGGCGGGAGCGAACTCCGTGGAGTTCGATCGGAACGCCCCCTACCCGGTGATCGATCTGATGCCCGACCAGAAGGGGGTCGTCGAGAAGGGCGGGACGATGCGCCTCGGCGCGTACCCGTGCGTGCTGGACAAGGGCTCGGTCGCCGCGGAGGCGTACGGGCAGACGAGCATCAGCGAGCGGCACCGGCACCGCTACGAGGTGGCCAACAAGTACCGCGAGGCGATGGTGCAGAAGGGGCTCGTGCTCTCCGGAACGTCGCCCGATCAGCGGCTCGTCGAGATGATCGAGCTGCGCGAGCACCCGTACTTCGTGGGCTGTCAGTTCCACCCGGAGTTCAAGAGCCGCCCCCACAGCGCGCACCC
The DNA here is from genome assembly GCF_051474665.1 of Sorangium sp. So ce394. Classification (NCBI taxonomy): domain Bacteria; kingdom Pseudomonadati; phylum Myxococcota; order Polyangiales; family Polyangiaceae; genus Sorangium; species Sorangium sp. So ce394. The sequence continues at coordinate 11,021,827 of NZ_CP150339.1, read as the reverse complement.
GCTCTTCGCTCGCTTCGTCCGCGCCGGTCTGGAGCGCCAGCGCGAGCGCAGCAAGGCCGAGAAGCCGAAGCCTGGCGACTCCGCCACCGCTCACAGCCAGCAGGCTGCCTCGTCGGTGAATTAGCTCGCGTCCCACGCCGGAGAGCCGCGATGGATCTCCGGCCGCCGCGCCTCCGCAAATGCGCGGGGACGGCGCTGTTCATCGAGCGGGCTGCCGCGAGCGCTCCCGGCGAAGGCTGACCAGAAGCCTCCGACCGGGAGAGGTCCGATGCCGAGCGGCGCGGGCGATCAGACGTCGCCGAGGCTCGGCCGGCCCAGCGGCGGAGCGTCGAGCGGCTCGACCGGCGCGGCCTGAGGGGCGAGGAGCGGCGAGCGCTCGCCGACCTCCTTGATCAGGTTCCGCTGCAGCACGTGCGCCGGCGCCGTCCTGAGGTCCCAGATCAAGCCGAGCTTCTCCATCCCGCGCAGGATGTAGAAGCTGACGTCGACCTCCCACCAGAAGAAGCCCTGGTTGGCGCTGCTCATGTAGTGGTGGTGGTTGTTGTGCCAGCCCTCGCCGAGCGTGACCAGCGCGAGCCAGAAGTTGTTGCGGCTCGTGTCGGTCGTCGCGTAGCGCCGCGAGCCGAACACGTGCGCGAGCGAGTTGATCGTGAACGTGCCGTGCATGAGGGCGCACGTCGACACGACGTAGCCCCACAGGAAAGCGTCGTAACCGCCCAGCGCGAAGAGCAGCGCCATCATGCCGAGCGGCCCGACCACGTGGTAACGATCCAGCCAGCGGAGCTCAGGGAAGCCCGCGAAGTCAGGGATCCGCTTCAGGTCGAGCTCCTCGTGCTCGCGGCCGAGCCACCAGCCGATGTGCGCGTACCAGAACCCGCGACGGAGCGGGCTGTGAACGTCGCGCTCGGTGTCCGAGTACTTGTGGTGGACGCGGTGCGTGCCCCCCCACCACAGCGGGCCCTTCTGCGTCGCCGTGGTCCCGAGCAGCGCGAGCAGGAACTGGAGGCCACGGCTCGTCTTGTAGCTCCGGTGCGAGAAGTACCGGTGGTAGACCGCCGTGATCGCGAACATCCGGACGAAGTACGTCGCCGCAGCGAGCGCCGCGAGCTTCCACGTGGCGCCTCGGACGATGGCGACCACGGTGCCCACGTGGATCGCAACGATCCCCAGCACGTTGAAGACCTGACCGGAGCTCGGGCCAGGCTTCGGTACGACGACTCGTGTAGGGCTCGATGCAGGGGCTTGCGTGATGGTTTCCAAGGTGCATGGAGCATCGAGCACGCCCGTCACTGGGGTTCACGACACCGGTCATGATTCCGTCACGCAACGCGCCGCCCGGCACCCGGCACCCGGCACCCGGCAGACGGGGCGCTCGTCGCCGGCGAGCGCACGGGCTCAGGGACGCGGGGTCAGGACGTCGATGGCCGGCCCGGCCGAGATCCGGACCTCGCTCGCCCGGAGGGGATCTCCGTCGAGGATGTAGGGGCCGTCGCCGGGCGCTGGCGCGCCGTCGAACCGGACCGTGAAATCGCGGACGAGATCGTCGAAGTGATCCCGACCGCCGATGCGCCGGCCCGCAAGGACGAGCGGGGCGCGCGGACCCAGCTCCCGGGGGGGTAGCGCGCTGGCGACGAGGTGCGGGCGCTCGAGATCCTCACCGGCCCGGTAGGTGACCCGCATGTGGATGCCGAGATCGCGCACCACCGACGAGCAGACGAGCGACCAGGCGCGCGGGGCGAGCCGCCGCCCCTCCACCTCGATCGTGCAGGGCAGCGGTTCGAGCACGCGCCGCGCATAGGAGCCGCCGTAGAACGACTCGATGAACACCCGCGACACGATGCGCGCGGCGGCGCCGTATCCGTCTCCTCCGCGCTCGTAGTAGACGTCGAAGAAGCTGGCCACGAGCCCGGTGCCGAAGATGAAGCCGATGCGCTCCTCGACGCCACCGCCGCGCGTCGTCGCTCGCGCGCGCAAGGTGGGCCGACGGACAACCCCGGGGAGGGCGGCGCCGCTGCGAAGGCCGCGAGCTTCGTGGATGAGCCGCTCGAGGAGCACGGCCGGATCGCCCGTCATGCCCCAGTTGCGCGCGACGGTCGCCACGGTCCCGCCAGGCAGGAGGACGAGGGGCGGCAAGGAGCGCTCGCCGAAGGCGCGGGCGAGCGCCGTGACGCCCGCCATGAAGCTGCCGTCTCCGCCGGAGAGCGCGACCAGATCCGTGCCACGCCGCGCGATCCGGTCGCAGACCTCCGCGAGCTCCGCGACGCTCGAGGTCGGATGGAGCTCCGCAGCGCCAGCGCAGGCGGCCGACATGCGGTCAATGAGCGAGGGCTTCGCCCGGTACCGGCGCGCTGTGGTGTTGACGATGACGTCGATACGCATGGTGCCGGGGCGTGAGCGCCGTATAGAACGGATTCCCCGGGTGGTCGAGCCGAAGGGGCTTCGAGCGCGAACTTCGGCGCGGTAAGAGTCGCCTCATGCACCGCGCGCTCCCTAGGTCGATCCTCGCCGGCCTCCTCTCGCTCGCCGCGGTCGTCGGCTGCGCGAGCTCGGCCTCGATGCGCGCGGCCGAGGCGGGCAGGTTCGACGAGCTGCGCCGCGCGCTCCACGACGAGCTGCGCCGCGGCGCGCTCGACAGCGACGACGCGCGCGCGATCGCCCGCGCGGTCGCGGAGGGGGAGATCGCGCGCGCGACGCCGCCGTCCGGGATCGATCTCCTGCGCGAGCTCCGGACCTGCGCGCGCCCGCTGGAGGACGCGCTCGCCGAGCGCGCCGCGGGCTCGGACGCGGTCGCGACAGCCGCAGCGATGATCCTCCTCGAGGCAGGGCTCACCGAGCCAGAGCGCGCGAAGCTGTACGCAAACGACGCGGCGGCCGGGAGGTCCCCTGACAAGAACGCGGCGCTCCGCGCGCTGGAGGCGCGGGCCTTCGTCGCCGCCGAGGACGGCGCGGCGCGGCGCGCGCGGATGCTCGACGGCGATCAGGAGGTGCGCGTCTCGGCGCTCCGCGCCGCGATCGCGGCGGCGGACCCGAGCGACCGAGGCGCGCTGCTCGAAGCGGCGCGGCTCGACCCGTACCCGCTCGCGCGGACGCTCGCGATCCGCGCCGCCGGTGCGCTCGGCGGTCGAGAGGTCGTGCTGGCGTTGCGCGATCTCTGGACCCTCTCGGATGAACCCGGGCGTGAAGCGATCGCCGAGGCGTGGGCGGCGCCGCGCGCGATCGACGCCGGCGGGCGCGCGCAGCTCCTCTGGGCGATCTCCACCCAGCGCGGCGCGCCCGCGATCGCCGCCGCGCGCGGGCTGGTCCGCGCCGGCGGCGACGGCGCCGGGGAAGCCGTCGCCGTCCTTATCAGCGCGATCCGCACCAGCCAGACGAGGGACCGCGTCTACGCCATCCTCTCCGCGCCGCTCGAGGATGCCGCGGTGCGAGCCGCGCTCCTCGAGGCGCGGGCCGATCCGGATGACGCGGTCGCCTTCGCCGTCCACGCCCGCCACGTCGATGCCCCGCCGCACCTCATCGCAGCGCGCGAGCGCACCGCCGCGACCGCGTGGCTGACGAAGCTCGCCACGGGCACGTCGACCCGCGCGGTGCTCGCGCGGGGCGTCCTCGCCCGCGCGGGCGTCAGGTCCGTCGTGCCGCTCCTGGAGCGCGATCTCCAGTCCCGGGAGATCCCGGTCCGCGAGGCGGCCGGCGTCGGCCTGGTCGATCTCGGCGAGATCCCGCGCGCTGCCCCGCTGGTCGCCGACGCCGATCCCCGGGTCAGGAGCGCGGTGGCCTGCGCGATCCTCGGCGCGTCCTGACCGCCGCCGGTGGCCGCGCGCGGCGCGCTCGTCCGCTCAGAACCTCGAGACGAGCTCGAGCCGCGCGCCCTCGAACGGCGGGAAGGTCCGGCACACGCCGGAGACGCAGCGCAGGCCCCCGCGCCGCTGGCCGACGAAGAGCTGCGCCGTGTCGACGATCTGATCGAGCACCGTCCTCCTCGAGCCGGATTTCCATTGCAGGCCCCCGCTGAAGAAGTGGCAGAGCTCGCCGTCCTTGCCGGGCGCGCAACCAGGTTGAGACGTGTACTCGTAGCCGAAAATTGCTGCCAGGTGGGGCGACCACTGGAGCGCGAGGTAGTTGTCCCCTTCGACCCAGGACGACTCGAAATTCTCCGGCCTGTAGCGGCGGCGGCTGTTGCCCTGCACCTGGACAGAGAACGCGCCAGCGAGGTGCTTCACGATGTCGTAACGGACGTAGCCCTCGCTGTAGAAGGCGCGCTCCGGCTCGGCCTCGTCGGATTGTCGAGCTCCGGCCCACGCGCGCACGTGCGAGCGGCTGCGGTCGAAGTGGAGCTCGGTGCCCGCCGCGACGTCCCACGTGTCGGTGCGGTTCGCGTCGTCTTCGATGCAGCCGTCGCTCGCCTTCTCCGTGAAGCTCACGTAATGACCGACCCAGGCGTACACGGCCAGGCTCCGGTCGAAGCGGTAGTCGACCCGCCCGCGCCCGCCCGTCACGCAGACGTTCGGCGCGCCGATCGGCTCCACGTAGACGGGCTCCGCCGTGGGAGGTTGGTTGTACGCGAGGCCCTTGTACTCGGGCGCGCTGAAGCCAGGGTTCAGCGGGTCGACATCGATGTTGGCCAAGAGCGGCGCGAAGCGGCGATAGTGCTTCCCCTCGAGCGACACGGCGACCGGCCCGCTGCGGGCGTTCGCCGCCGCGTAGATCGCGTAGCCCGGCCGGACGCGCTGGCCCTCTTCCGTTCGGCCCGGCTGGCCGGCCACCTCGACGTACACGTCGCCGTGCTCCGCGATCGAGGGAACGCCGATCGAACCGCTGAACGTGCCGATCTCGCCGCGGAGGAGCGCTCCGTTCGCGGCGAGCTGCACGCCCTTCGCCGCCACCTCCAGGCTTCCGCCGAGCACGGTGTCCTCGACGTAGCTCGGCTGCGCCTCCGCGACATGCGTGACCGGGCGCGGATTCCCCTGCGGGTCCACGGTCGACTCGTACGTGCGCAGGTCGCCTGCGCTGTCCGCGTCGGGGAACCCGAAGAAGAGGGGGGACCCGGAGCCGTGCAGCCGCCTGCCGCTCGCGCTGTCGATGCGCAGCGGGTTCAGCTGCCCAGCGAAGGCCGTGGCCTTGAGCCGGAGCACCGTGAAATCGTGCTCGAGCGCGAGCCTGCCACCTCGGACCGTCGTGTCGATGGCGAGCTCGTCCATCTTGCGCACGCTGAAGACCAGGCCGCGCCCGAGCTGGGCGTAAAAATCACCTACCGTCGCCTCGATGCCTGGCTGCGTGTAGGTTATCCAGAGCTTCGACGGATAGACCGTGTTCCGGTACCGCGAGTGGAGCTCCCGCCTGGCGTCGTTGACCTCGAACAAGACCTCCTCGTCCCGGATCTTCTCCAGCAGGTCGAAGCTGGTCGCCGACGGCGTGCCGACATAGAAGGCGGCATCGATCCGGGCGCCGAGCTGAAGACGCCACCAGCTGATCTGCGCGTCCAGCCGGTCGAGGATCTCGCCGTAGCGGTCGTCGAGGTAGCGCGACGCGTAGCGAGGATCGTCGTTCCGGTTGTCGAAGTGGTACACCGCGGCCGCGGTGTTCACGATGTCGACGGCCATCGGCTGGCCGCCGACGTCCTGGAAATCGACCGCCGCCGCGGAGCCGGCGGCGAGGAGGAGGGACGCCGCGGGCAGACCGGCGACGGCGGCGTGGAGCAGGGAGCGCACCTCGATTTCCTACCACGGACCCACCGCCCGTGGAGCCCGGCGCGGCGCCGAGCGCGAGCCCTCCGCGCCTACGGCTGACCGAGCGCCTTCTCGACATGCTCGGCGAGCAGCGCCTCGTCGCCGGGCTGGTAGCCGCCGCGCTTGTGAAGAATCGAGCCGTCTCGGCCGATGAGCACGGAGAACGGGAGCTCGCGCTTCGGGTTGTACTTGGCGGCAACGGTCGTCTCCTCGTCGAGGAGCACGGGGAAAATCATCTCTCTGTCGTGCGCCGTGCTGCTCACCTGCGCGCGGGACTCCGGCCCATCGAGGGAAACGGCGAGCACGACGAACCCCTTGTCCTTGTGCTTCTTGTAGAGCTCGACGATGTGGGGCATCTCCGCCAAGCACGGATCGCAGGTGGTCGACCAGAAGTCGATCAATACGACGCTCTTGCCGGCATAATCCGAGAGCCTGACGGTCTTGCCGTCCAGGGCGGGGAGCGAGAAGTCCGGCGCAGGGCTCGCCGCCGGGCCTCCGGAGGCGGCGCCGCACGAGGCGGTCGCGAGGCCGAGGACAGTGAACGCCAGCGAGAGCGCGCAGCGGGTAATTCGGTTCATCGAGGGCTTCCGTCGCGGAGGGCCGGCCTGAGCGGCCGACCGGCTTGAGGTCTCAACGTTGCGGACGCCGCGAGCGGCGCCCTGACAGGTTCTCCCGCGGGCGCGCCGAACGGTGGCTCGGCGGCGCGCCCGCGCGGCGGTTCTTTCAGAGCTCGCCGTTCATGATCTTCTCGAATTTCCGCCAGAAACTGCTGTCCTCCGCGGGCACGCCGGAGACGACCTCGATGATGGTCATGTCCTTCGTCCTGACCAGCATGTTCGCCGGGAACGCATCGGCCTGGAAGAGCGCGCCGAGCTTGTACGAAGGGTCGATCGCCGACGGGTACTGCACGTCGTACGTGGTCGTCCAGCGGTACAGGTCGCGCGGCACCGCGGGCTCACCCGGGTTCCTCCCGTCGGCGAGCTGGACTAGGAACTCGCCGCCGAGCGGTTGATACTTCTCGTACAGCCTGGGCAGGACGGACTCCGCCTCGATCTTGCAGGGGCCGCACCACACGGACGAGACGTCGATCAGCAGCACCTTCGGCTTCGGCTCGCCAGCGCCATAGGGCGAGCCCTCGGGAAAGACCTCCTCCCCGGTCGGGTTGTAGAAGTCGGCGAGCTGAATCGGCTGCATCGTATCTTTGTGTTCGGCGGCGTTGGCGTACCCGACGAACTGATAATTCGCGATCACCCGGCCGGGGCTGATCCCATACGGCCCAGCCGGATATTGAGCAGCGTTGGCCGCAGGCTGACCCGTCCCTTCAGGAAAAGGAGGAGCCGGGATGGGATCCTCTTCTCCCCCGCAGCCGACGAGCCCTAGGGCTGCGACGACGCCAAGGCCCATCCAAACGAGAACTGCGTCCATTCGCATGATGCCACCGCCTGAAGTATGGTGTAGGAGTGCTCATTCTTCTGGGCGGCACGGGGGGCGTCAAGGGCAACCTTGTCGCCGCCGCTTCGCTCGGGGGCTCGTTTCCGCAATCTCCGGCCAGGCCCGCCGTGCCTGCCCCGATCCGCGGGTGTTTCCCGCGCTGAGGTCCTATGCAGCAGGTTGTCGCCTCTCACAGCGCCCGTCGGCCCCGTCTCCGTCGTATCCACGCCTTCCTGATGCTGGGCTTGCTGGCGAGCGGGGCGGCCCTCGCGAGCGGCGCCTGCTCGTCGTCGGACGCGCCGCGGGACGAATGCTTCGGAGGCGTCGTCGTCAACGGCGTCTGTGAGGGCAAGTGCAGGCCGGAGCTCTGCCTGGCGGGCAACACCTGCGTCGGAAACCGCTGCGTGCTCGAGTGCAGCAGCCACCTCGAGTGCGCCCCGGGTCTCCAGGACTGTGTGCCCGCCGTGGAAGACGACACGGAAGCCAAGATTTCCGTTTGTAGGCCGAACGGGAAAATGGTGGGCTTTGGGGCGCCGTGTCCGTTCGGTTTCGAATGCGGGCACTTCGGGCGCTGCCCCGACGACACACCGTGCAACCCGATGCAGTGCAACGGCAATCCCGGCGAGTGCCAGCGCGACGCCGCGGCGTGCGGCGACAACCCCGCCTGCACCGCCGGCAAGTGCAGCGACGGCAGCTACTGTTTCATCCCGACCTGCGCTCCCGACCAGTGCTCTTCGCTCGGCCTGGAGTGCCTCGGCAAGGGAGAGGGCGACGCCGAGGCGTACTGCACGCAGCCGCATTGCGAGAGCGACGCCGACTGCCCCGGCGGCTTCGAGTGCGCCGTGACCCGCGATCCTCACGCGATCTGCGGCACCGACAAGGGGAATAGCAGCTTCTGCGGCGAGACCGACGAGGAGTGCATCGACCCCTCCACGTTCGGCGAAGGCAACACCTACGAGGAGGGCTCGCTCTGCCTGTTGCGAAAGACGTGCGTCAAGCGCACGCAGTGCGCGCCGTGCAGCTCCGATGTCGACTGCTCGCTCGTCCTGGGGCAGCGCTGCGTCACGATCGGCGGCGAGAGCCGGTGCGCCAGGTCGTGCAGCGAGGACTCCGACTGCGACCTCGACTACAGGTGCGACGGCGACGTGTGCAAGCCGCGGTTCGACCGCTGCGTCGGCGATCCCGGCGGCTTCTGCCATCCGTGCCGCAACGACACCGACTGCGGCGACGCGGACTCCACGATGGAGTGCACCACCACGCTGCGCGGCCAGCGGGCGTGCCTCGACGCGGCGCTCCCCATCCGGTGCACCGAGGAGAACGCGGCCGAGGTCTGCCCGAAGTCGCCCAGCGGGCTCTCCGGCGCGTGCGTGTGCATCGAGGCGAACGGGAGCGGGGAGTGCGTGGACTCGCGGTGCTACCTGCCGTCGCGCCGGCTCGACCCGAGCGACCCGCAGTCCGTGGTCACCTCCTGCTGGTGACGGGGCCGGCCGGCCGGGCGCGGGGCGGCCGGTGCGCCGCCCGGCCAGGCCGCCCGGCCAGGTGAAGGCGAGGCGAAGGCGAGGCGAAATCGAACGGCCGCGAGCGTGGCGCGCTCGCCGGTTGACGGGAATCCGGAGCGGTCCTAACTCCTTCGCCCCATGCCCATCACGAAGGATGCCGCGCTCGCCGCGCTGGCAAAGGTCATCGCGCCGGATCTCCAGCGCCCGCTCACAGACCTCGGGCGCGTCCGGGAGCTCTCGATCGAGGGCGAGGCCGTCTCGCTCACGGTCGAGCTGACCAGCCACTTCAAGCAGCGGCTCGCCGCGGAGATCGAGGCGGCGCTGAAGGGCGCCGGCGCGAAGGACGTCCGGATCGCGTGGGACGTCGCCGTCCCGCAGCGCACCATCCTCCCGGACGACCCGTCGCCGGGCGTGCGCAACATCGTCCTCGTGATGAGCGGCAAGGGCGGCGTCGGCAAGAGCACGGTCGCCGCCAACCTGACGCTGGCGCTGAGCCGCGAGGGGGCCAAGGTCGGCCTGCTCGACGCGGACATGTACGGGCCGAGCGTCCCGACCATGCTCGGCGTGATGGGCCGCCCGACCTCCGCCGACGGCCAGAAATTCCTGCCGCTCGAGCGCTTCGGCGTGAAGCTCATGTCGATCGGCTTCCTCCTGGAGGATCCGAGGTCAGCCGTCGTCTGGCGCGGCCCGATGCTTCAGAACGCGCTGCTCCAGTTCATGCGCGATGTGGAGTGGGGTGAGCTCGATTACTTGGTGCTGGATCTGCCGCCCGGGACCGGTGACATCGCGCTGACGATCTCCCAGAAAATGAGGACCACGGGCGCGATCGTCGTGACGACGCCGCAGGAGGTGGCCCTCCAGGACGTGTACAAATCGGTTTCCATGGCCCAGAAGGTCGGGATCGCCCTGCTCGGCGTGGTCGAGAACGAGAGCTACTTCGTGTGCGACGGGTGCAGCAAGCGGCACGAGCTCTTCGGGGCCGGCGGCGGGCAGAAGATCGCCGAGTTCGCCGAGGCGCCGCTGCTCGGCCAGATCCCGATGGACCCCGCCATCCGGGAGTGGGGCGACGCCGGCACGCCGGTCGTTCAGGCCGCCCCGGCCAGCCCGATCGCGCGCGCGTTCCTGGATGTGGCGGAGCGGCTGGCCGGCCAGATCAGCGCCCACAACCTCGCGAGCGGGGGTGGCCTGCGCATCGACCGGAGCGGGGGGACGAACAAGCACCTGCCCATCATGCGGTAGGCTCTCGCGTAAACGTCCCGGGTACGTTATGGTTCCGGCCCCTTCCCCCCAATTGAACCGAGGGGGCCGCTGGAGAGAACGCGAGCACGTTTCGCCCCCATCGGCATGCGTTGTCGCGCGAGGCGCGGATGAATACCCACGAAAATACCACCACGCCGGCGGACGCGCCGGAAGCTCCGGCCGACCAGGGCGGCACGCTCGAGGCGTCGAACGCGGCGTCCGAGCAAGCAACCCAGGCTCATGAAGCGGGGTCCACCACCCCGTCCGAGGCGAGCGGCGCGTCCGGCGGAGAAACCTCGCCGCAGGCGAGCTCGACCCAGCCCGAGGCAGCACCGGCCGCGGCGGCACCCGCCGCCCAGGCGAGCGCTGCCGACGACGACGACTGGGAAGAGCAGCCCGGCGACGACATCGGCAACCGCGTCCCCGGCCTGCCGCGGGATGATATCGGCAACCGCAAGCCGGGGGCCCCCCAGGGCCAGGGCAGGCGGGGCGCTCCGGCGGGCGGGAAGCCCGCGCAGGGCGGGAAGCCCGCGCAAGGCGCGAAACCCGCGCAAGGCGCGAAACCCGCGCAAGGCGCGAAGCCCGCGCCGGCGGGAGAAGCGGGCGCGGCCGCACTGGCGGAGGGGGGCGCTGGAAAGAAGCGCCGCCGCCGCCGCCGCCGCAAGGGCGCGGAGGAGGCCGGTCCGCCGGGCGCCGAGGCGGCCGAGGCGGCCGAGGCCAGCGACGCCGAGGCCAGCGACGCCGAGGCCAGCGACGCCGAGGCGGCCGATGCCGGCGATGAGGAAGGCGAGGAGGAGCAGGCGGCCGACGAGGCGGGGGGGCAGCCCCAGCCCGGCGGCGAGAAGCGCAAGCGGCGCAAGGGGCAGGGAGCGCCGCCGCCGCGCGAGCGCCCCGCCTTCAGCATCGGCGAGGAGGTGTTCGGCAAGGTCAGCAAGATCACTGACCACGCCATCTGGATCGACATCGCCGGGAAGGCCACGGGGCTCTTCGACCGTCGCGAGATCCTCGATGAAGAGCCGCCCGTCGATGGCGATCAGTTCATCGCGACGGTGGCGAGCACCGGCGTGCGCGGGGGCATGCTGCTCCTGTCGAGGGCACCGGTGCAGCTCGATCAGGCGCGGGCGCGCGCCGAGGCCGCGCTCCAGAGCGGCGAGCCGATCGAAGGGTTCGTGACCGGGGCGGTGAAGGGCGGGCTCGAGGTCGACCTCGGCGGCCTCCGCGCCTTCGCGCCGGCGTCGCACGTCGATCTGCGCCACGGCGCCGACCTCAACTACCTCGTGGGGCAGCGGCTCGATTTCATCGTGACGCAGTTCGCGAAGAAGGGGCGCGACATCGTCGTGTCCCGCCGCAAGATGCTCGAGGAGGAGACCCGGAGGGCGCGCACCGAGGCGCTCACGTCGATCGAGCCCGGCTCGCTGCACAAGGGCGTGGTGCGCAAGGTCGTCGCGTGGGGCGTGTTCGTCGCGCTCCCCGACGCCGGCGGCGTCGAGGGGCTGGTCCACATGAGCGAGGCGAGCCACGACCGCGGCGCCAAGCTGGCCGACCTGTTCAAGCCGGGCGCGGAGATCGACGTGAAGGTCCTGCGCGTCGACGACAAGGGCAAGCTCTGGCTGAGCCGCAAGGCCGCCACCGTCGATCCTTGGGACGCGGTGAAGGACAAGTACGCGGTCGGCTCGCGCCACAAGGGGAAGATCGCCCGCTTGCAGCCGTTCGGTGCGTTCGTCGAGCTCGAGCCGGGCATCGATGGGCTCATCCACACGGCCGACCTCTCGATGAAGCCGATCCAGCACCCGAGCGAGGTGGTGACGGTCGGCGACGATGTCGACGTGGTCGTCGCGAGCTGCGACCCGGCGGGCCGGCGAATCGGTCTCCACCCCGCCCCGCCCGAGGGCGAGGAGAGCGAGCCGCGCCAGCGCGTGCAGCAGGGCAGGGCGGTGAAGGTGGCCGTCACGCAGGTGACCGAAGGGGGGCTCGTCGTCCGGGTGCTCGGCACGACGGGGCGAGCGGCCCGCGGCTTCATCCCGGCCGGTCACACCGGCACGCAGCGCGGCACCGACCTGCGCAAGGAGTTCCCCATCGGGACCCAGTTCGACGCGAAGGTCATCGAGGTGGATCCGCGCCGGGGAGAGGCCAAGCTGTCGATCCGCGCCCTCAAGGAAGACGCCGAGAAGCAGGCGTACCAGCAGTACCGCGCGGGCGTCGCGCGCGAGGCCAAGTTCGGCACCTTCGCCGACCTCATGAAGAAGAGCTGATCCCGGGAGGCGCGCGCCGCCTGCGCGGCCGCGCCCCCGCCACCCTCCGGTCGCTGCGGGGATGCGCGGGGGTTCGCGCTACTCGCGCCCGAGCGCGTTCACGGGATCCATGCGCGCGGCCCGTCGCGCCGGGAAGAACCCGAAGACGATCCCGATCGCCGTGCTCACCCCGAGCGCGACGCCGAGCGCCGTCGGCTCGAGCCTCATCGGCCAGTCGAGGGCGCTCGAGAACCCGAGGATGACGCCGTACCCGAGCGCGCTGCCGACGATGCCGCCCAGCGTGGCGAGCACGAGCGCCTCGAGCAGGAACTGCAGCAGGATGTCGATCTCCCGGGCGCCGATGGCCATCCGGATGCCGATCTCGCGGGTGCGCTCGGTGACCGACACCAGCATGATGTTCATGACGCCGATGCCGCCGACGACGAGCGACACCGCCGCGATGCTCACGAGCAGCGCCGAGAGCGCCGCGAAGATCGCGTCCTGCATGGCCTGGAACTCCGCCTGGCTCCGGACGGCGAAGTCGTCCTCCTCGCCCTCGTCGATGCGGTGCCGCTGGCGGAGGATCGCCTCGGCCTGCTGCTTGGCACGCTCCGACGTCTCCGCGGACGTCGAGCTCAGGAGGATCGCGTGCACTTCTCCGGGCCGCGTGGCGACGACGTGCGATCGCATCGTGGTGATGGGCATCAGCACGATGTCGTCCTGGCTCTGCCCGAAGGGCGACGCCCCCTTCTCCTCCAGGACCCCGAGCACGCGGTAGGTGTGGCGGCCGATCCGCACCATCCGGCCGACCGGATCGAGCGACCCGAACAGGTCGCGCGCGGTCTGGGCGCCGATGACGACGACCTTCTCGGAGAGGTTCTCCGAGGCGGGGCTCCACGGCTCTCCCCGCGCCACCTTCCAGCTCCGGATCTCGAAGTAGTTGAGGCGGGTGCCGACGAGCGTCGGGCTCGCGTTCTGGCCTTCGTAGATGACCTGGGCGCTCGACCTGAGGAACGGCGCCGCGATCCGGATGCTCGTCGACTCGCGCACGAGCGCCTGGCCGTCGAGCTCCGAGAGCCGGGCGCCGGTGGTGCTGCGGACGCCCGAGGCGCGCGCGGAGCGCGCGAAGACGATGAGCGAGTTGGAGCCGAGGTTCGAGATCTGCGCGTTCACGTTGGCGCGCGCGCCGCTCGCCAGCGCGGTGACCGTGACCACGGCCGCGACGCCGATCGTGATCCCCAGGATCGTGAGCCCCGCGCGGAGCTTGTTCCGGCGGACGGCGCGCATCGCGATCACGATCGCCGACAGGACGCGGGTGAGCGTCGACCTCACTCGTGCCTCAGCGCGGTGATCGGGTCCTGGCGCGCGGCGCGGCGCGCCGGGAAGAACCCGAAGACGATCCCGATCGTCGCGCTCGTCCCCACCGCGACGACGACCGCGCTGGCCGGCAGCGTCATGCTCCAGCCGAGCGCCGCGGCGAAGAGCTGGATGACGACGAGCCCCGCGCCGAGCCCCATCACGCCGCCGATCAGCGACAGGGTGATCGCCTCGACCAGGAACTGGACCAGGATGTCGCCCTCGGAGGCGCCGATCGCCATGCGGATGCCGATCTCGCGCGTCCGCTCGGTGACGCTGACGAGCATGATGTTCATGACGCCGATCCCGCCGACGAGGAGCGACACCGCGGCGATCGACGACAGGAGCATCGTCAGGGTGTCCAGGATCCGCTCTTGCGACGCCCGGAACTCCGCCTGCGTACGGATCACGAAATCCGGCTCGTCCTCGGGGTCGATCTCGTGGCGCTGCCGGAGGATCCTGTCGATCTGGTCCACCGCGCGATCGACGGTCAGCTCGCTGGTCGCGGCCGCGACGAGCATCTGCACCCTGCCCGGCGCGCTCGGCACGACGCGCGACCGGAAGCTGCCGATCGGCATGAGCAGCCGGTCGTCCTGGTCCTCGCCGAACGGCGATTGCCCCTTCTTCTCGAGCACCCCGATGACCCGGAACGGGTGCTTGCCGATCCGGATGTACTGCCCCACGGCCTCGCCGGAGCCGAACAGGTTCTCCCGGACGGTCTCGCCGATCACGCAGACCTTCGTCTTGAGCTGCTCGTCCGACTCGGTCCAGCCGTCGCCCTTGGCGACGCGGTAGGAGAGGATCGTGAGGTAGCTCCGCGTCACGCCCATGACCTGGGTCGCGACGTTGGCCTCTCCGGCCACGATCTGCATCGACGTGGAGCTGAACGGGCTCAGCGCGGCCACGCTCGTCGACTCCTTCACGATCGCGAGCCCGTCGGCCTCCGACATCCGCACATTCTCGCGGCGCTTCAGCCCGGAGGCCTGCGTCGACTGCGGGAAGATGTAGATCGAGCTCGCGCCCAGGCCCGAGATCTCGCCGAGGACGCGGTTGCGTACGCCCGTCCCGAGCGCCACCACGATCACCACGGCCGCGACCCCGATCAGGATGCCGAGCACCGTGAGCGCGGCGCGGAGCTTCGAGCGGACGATGGCGCGCAGGGCGATCCGGACGGCGGCAAGGTAGCCCCTCACGGCGCCTGCTCGTCGAGCTCCGCCCCGGAGGGCGGCAGCGCGGCCAGGGCCACCGCCGCGTCGACGGGGCGCTCGTTCCTGAGATCGCTGCGGACCTCGCCGTCGCGCATCGTGATCACGCGGCTCGCGCAGGCGGCGATGTCCGGCTCGTGGGTCACGAGGACGATGGTGATCCCTTCCAGGTTGAGCCGCTGCAGGAGCCCGAGCACCTCGTAGCTTGTGCGGGTGTCGAGGTTGCCCGTGGGCTCGTCGGCGAGGAGCAGCGGCGGGGAGGTGACGAGCGCTCGCGCGATGGCGACGCGCTGCTGCTGGCCACCCGAGAGCTGGTTCGGCGTGTGGTGCAGGCGCTCGGCCAGCCCCACCGCGCTGAGCGCCTCCAGCGCGCGCGTGCGCCGCTCCGCCGCGCCGACGCCCCGGTAGACGAGCGGCAGCTCCACGTTCTCGAGCGCCGTGGTGCGCGGCAGCAGGTTGAAGCCCTGGAAGACGAACCCGATGAGGCGGTTCCTCACGATCGCGCGCGCGTCGTTGCTGCGCCGGGTCACGTCGAGCCCGTCCAGCCGGTACGTGCCCCGGGTCGGCCGATCGAGGCACCCGATGATGTTCATCAGGGTGCTCTTGCCCGAGCCGCTCTGCCCGACGATGGCGACGAAGTCGCCGTGCTGGATGGTCAGATCGACGTGGCGGAGCGCCCGCACGACGACCGCCTCGGTCGTGTAGTCCTTGCCGACGCTCGAGAGCTCGATGAGCGGCTCGTCTCGGAGCACCGCGGCGACGGCCTGGCTCTGGGGCAGCATCGGCGCCTCAGAACAGCCGGGGGCCGCGCCCCCTGCCGCCCGTGGATGGACCGTCGTTCTCGTCGATGACGACCTTGACCGGCCCGAGATCGGTGAGCAGCGCGGTGAAGATGCCGTCGGTGATCCCGACGTCGACGACGCGGGGCTCGATCTTCTCCGCGCCCGGCGTGGCGTCGGTCAGCACGTAGACGCGGCCCTTCTTCGGCGGGAGCGGCTCGAGGGGCGGCGCCTTGATCTCCTTGCCGTCCTTGTCCCGCTCCGGGGCCGGCTTGAACCGGAGCGCCGCGTTCGGCAGCCGCCGCGCCCCCTTGGCCTCGGCGGACCGGATGCTCACCGTGGCCGTCATGCCCGGCCGCAGCTTGACGTCCGGGTTGTCGACCTCGACGACCGCCGCGTACGTCACGACGCCGGACTGGTTGAGCGGGCTGTAACGCACCTGGCTCACCGTCCCCCGGAACGTCTCGCCCGGAAAGGCGTCGACGCTGACGTCCGCCTCGATGCCCTCGCGGAGCCGCCCCACGTCCGCCTCGTCGATGTCGGCGAGCACGCGCATCTTGCGCAGATCCTGGGCGATCACGAAGAGCGTGGGCGCCTGGAAGCTCGCCGCCACGGTCTGCCCGGGATCGATCGCGCGGCTGATGACGACGCCGTCGATGGGCGAGAAGATGCGCGTGTACTGGAGGTTCGTCGTGGAGGAGCGGAGCACCGCCCTGAGCTGCGCCACCTGCGCCTTCGCGGCCGCGAGGTCGGCGAGCGCCACGTCGTAGGCGCCCTGCGCCGTATCGAGATCGGCCTGCGAGCCCACCCCCTCCGCGACCATCTTCTTCGCGCGCTCGAGCCGCTGCTTGGCGGTCCCCAGCGAGGCTTCGGAGCGCACGACGCTCGCGTTGGCCGCCTCGAGCTGCGCCTGGTTGGAGTCGATCTGCGCCCCGAAGAGCGTCGGATCGATCTCGGCCAGCACGTCGCCGGCCTTCACGATGCTGTTGAAGTCCACGTAAACCTTGGTGATTCGCCCCGAGACCTGCGCGCCGACCTGCACCTCGGTGAGCGGCTTGACCTGCCCCGTCGACTGCACCAGCTCGATCACGTCGCCCGTCGTGATGTCGCCCGTGACGTAGCGCGGCGGCGGCGGCGGCCTCGTCCGGATCCTCCACACGACGATCCCCGCGACGAGCGCGGCGATGATCGCCAGAACGCCGAGCCGCCCGAGCCAGCGCTTCGTCCCCACCTTCGAGAGCTCCTGCTCGAGGCTCTCCCGTCCGCGACCGGGAGGCGGTCCACCCGCGCGCGGGCCCTGGGCCGACGCGCCGCCGCGCGGGGGAGGCGCTGCCGAGGCCGGTCGTGCCCCGCCCGGCTGCGCCTCGCCGGGGTGGACGCGCTCCGTTTCCGGGGTGGCCTGCGTCGCAGGGGCCGACGCGTCGAGAGGGTCGCGACCGGTCGCCCGAGCCATGGAATCGGCCATCGGACGTCCTCATAGCATGCCGCTGCGCAGGCGCGGCTCGCTTGAAACCGCGGAACCGCCATGGCAAACCATCCGCCGCCTATGGAGTCGCTGCCCATCGCAACGGACACGGTCGTCACGCTGTCCTACGTCCTGTTCAACGAAAACGGCGAGGCGGTGGACCAGGCGTCGACCGCGGAGCCGCTCATCTACGTGCACGGATACGCCCAGATCGTGCCTGGCCTGGAGCGCGCCCTGGAGGGCCTGCGCGCCGGCGAGCAGCGCGAGATCACCGTCGAGCCAGCAGAGGCGTTCGGCGAGCGCGAGGACTCCGGCATCTTCGAGGTCGACAAGGCCGATTTCCCCGACGCGGGCGAGGTCGAGGTCGGCGACGAGTTCGTCGCCCAGGGGCCGGACGGCGAGCCGGTCGCGCTCCGCGTGGTCGACATCCTCCCCGACGGCTTCCGGGTCGACACGAACCACCCGCTGGCAGGCCAGAAGGTGCGCTTCCAGGTCCAGGTCAGCGATGTGCGCGCCGCCAGCGAGGAGGAGATCGCGCAGGCTCAAGCCGAGCTGGAGGAGCGCATCGAGGAGTCCGAGAGCGGGGGCTGCTGCGGTCACGATCACGATCACGATCATGACCACGAGCACGGCCATCCTCACGAGCACGGCCATGGAGAGGCGCTCGTGACGCTCTCGAAGAAGTCGTCCTAAGCCCGCCGCAAACGGGCGGGTTGTCCGAGGAGATCACATCATGACCGTAGGTGAGAAGGGCAAGCTGACGGAGCTGCAGCTCGATCGCCGGGTGCGCGAGCGCCTCCTGGCGAGCGGTACGCTCAGCGCTGCGACCATCGAGGCGCACCTCGCGAGCTTGCCGGATGCAGAAGAGCAGGCCGAGACGATCGCGGTCGATCAGCCGGCGCTCGGCGGGGCAGCGCACGCGCCGCGGGTCGAGCCTGAGCTCGACGACGAAGGGTCCGAGTGAGCGACGCGAAGGAGCAGGAGGATCTCCCTCCGGCCGGGGGCCCCCCGGAGCTGCCGACGCTCGACTTCTCGACGTTCGTGCTGTCGATCATCGGCTCCGCGTACGTGCACCTGGGCGACGCACCCAGCCCTGACGGCAGGGAAGAGCAGAACCTGGTCCTCGCGCATCAGGACATCGATCTGCTCTCCCTGCTCCAGGAGAAGACCAAGGGGAACCTCACGGGTGACGAGGAGCGCCTGCTCGAGCAGGCGCTCTACGATCTGCGGATGCGCTACCTCGAGGTCTCGAAACGCTCGTGACCGCCGGCGCCAGGGCTCTTTCGTGGGTCCTCCTCGCCTGGCTGGTCGCCGCGTGCAACAAGGCATCTCCCGGCCACTCTTCCGGCGCGAGCAGCTCCGCCGTCCCTCCGGGCGCCGTGCCGGTGGTCAGCCTCCCCCCGTCTCCTCCTATGCCGGCTCCTCCGATCGTCCGGTCCGAGGGCATGCCCGGCTCCTTCGCGCCGCTCGCGCGCAGGGCCGACCCAGCGGTCGCCACGGTCAAGGCCCGCGTCGAGCGGCAGCAGCACCCGGGCGGCCGCCGCCGCACGGTCGCCGAGGGGCTCGGGACGGCCTTCGTCTACGACCCCGAGGGCTTCCTGCTGACGAACAACCACGTCATCGAGGGCGCGACGGACATCCTCGTGAGCTTCGTCGACGGACGCGACATCAAGGCGACCGTCGTCGGCCGCGACAAGCACACGGACGTCGCCGTGCTGAAGGTCGAGGAGAAGGGGCTCCCGTCGCTGCCGCTTGGCGACTCGGACACCATCGAGGTCGGCGACTGGGTGGTCGCGATCGGCAACCCCTTCGGCCTCTCCCACACGGTGTCGGCGGGCATCCTCTCGGCCAAGGGCCGCACCCGGGACGACGTGAAGGGGCTCGACCCGAGCGGTTATTTCAACTTCCTCCAGACGGACGCGAGCATCAACCCGGGCAACTCCGGCGGCCCGCTCCTGAACCTCAAGGGCGAGGTGGTCGGCATCAACGCGGCCGTGCGCGCCAACGCGAACAACATCGGGTTCGCGATCCCGATCAACATGGTGCGGCAGCTCGTGCCGATGCTGCTGCGCGACGGGAAGATCCGCCGGAGCCAGGTCGGGGTGATCGTCGATGTCCTCAACTCGATCGAGGCAGGGCGGCTCAAGCGGCCGGATCGAAAGGGGGCATGGGTGAAGACCGTGGTGGCGGGGGGGCCCGCGGACCGGGCCGGCATCGCGCCGGACGACGTGATCATCGGCTTCGAGGGAAAGCCGATTTCCGACCCGAACGAGCTCAGGTGGATGGCGAGCATCGCCGGCGTGAACAAGGTCGTTACGCTCCGCGTCGCGCGGCTCGAGCGGGTCTTCGATGTGCGCCTCACGCTTGGCGAGCTCCCCGAGCTCAACGAGGAGACCGATGAGCCGTGAGCGGGGCAACGCGGAGCGTAACGACCTTGTGCCCGGCACGCCCGCCGGCCACCGCGCGCCCGGCCGGGGCATCCGCCGCGCGACGTTCCTTGCCCCCCAGCCTCCTCAGGTAAGCTGACCCCGTGGCCTCTCTACCTTCCTCCCCGGACGAGCTCGAGCCGGTCGCACCTCCCGGCCCTCCCGGCGACGCGCCGGGCGACATGGCGGGTGACGACCTGCCCGCGGGGGGCGACCACCGCCGAGCGGAGCAGCTCCACGCGCGCCTGAATAGCGCTTCCGCCCGTGCGTCCAATCGCGAGGCACGACGGCGGGAAGCGGAGGAAGATCGTGAGCTCATCGAGCGGGCGCAGAAGGGGGACCAGGCGGCGTTCCGCTCGCTCGTGGAACGGCACCAGCGCCGGGCGTTCGCGATCGCGATGGGGCTCGTCCGCGACGAGAACGACGCGCGCGAGCTCGTGCAGGACGCGTTTCTCCGCGTCTACAAGGGGCTCGGCTCCTTTCAGGGCGGCTCCTCGTTTTTTACTTGGCTTTACCGGATCGTCACCAACCTGGCGATCGACCTCATGCGCAAGCCGGGGCGCCGCGACCTCGAGCTCCAGGAAAACCAGGCGGCTGAAGAGCAGTCCGACTTCCCGCTCGTCGCCCGGATCGACGGCGCCGACCCCCTCAACGTCGTCCGCCGTCGGGAGATCGCCGGGCGCATCCAGGCCGCGCTCGACGCGCTGCCGCCTTACCACCGAGGCGTGATCCTGATGCGGGAGGTCGAGGGGATGTCCTACGAGGAGATGGCGCAGGCGATGGGGGTCTCGAAGGGGACGATCATGAGCCGCCTGTTCCACGCCCGTCAGAAGCTTCAGCGCGCCCTCGCTGACTGCTACGCGGAGGAAGAGGGCAAGGGAGCCGCAGAGGACCCGGAGGAGATCGCGTGAGCACCGCCAACAGCAGCAAGGCGAATCACGGGGATGCGAGCGCCCCGCCGACGGATCTGGAGCTGATGCTCTATGTCGACGGTGAGCTCGATGAGGCGCGCCATCGGCAGGTGGAGGAGTATGTGCTCCACGACCCGCGCTGCCGAGCGAAGGTCGCGGGGCTCGTCACCGCAGCCGACATGATCCGGGACAGCGCGCTCGCCTCCAGCGCGGCCGACGGCATCGCCGACGGGGTCATGGCGAAGATCCTCGAAGGGCAGGGGGCGGCCGCGAAGGCCAACGGAGGCGCTGCGGTGCTGCCGCTCGCGGCGTCGCCGCCGGCCGCTCCGCCGCGCGCGCGGGCGCAGCTCCAGGGATCGCCGGCCAACGACAACGCGCGCGGGATCTTCGCGCTGACGGCGCTCGCCGTGGCCGCGGCCGCCGCGATGATGGTCTGGGGTCGGACCGACGTGGAGGCGCCCAGCGCGGCGCTGACCGCGCCGGCGTCCTCCGCAGAGCTCGCCCCGCCGCCCGCCGCACCGACGCACGAGCCCGTCGCCGCGCCGAGCGCCGAGGGCGAGATCGAGCCGGGCGTCGAGGTCGCCGCGGTCGACTTCGGGGCGCGCATGGGGTCCATCTTCTACGTTCCGCGGGAGGCCGCGGCCTCAGGCCCGACGACCACGGTGGTTTGGCTCTCCGATGAGGGTCCGGGAGGACAGTGATGAGATTTCTTGCGAGTGCGATCACCGCGATCATGGTCCTGGCGCTCGGCGTGAGCCCTTCCCCCGCCGTCGCGCAAGGCAAGGCGCCGGCGCCCGCCCCGGCGGCGCCGTCCGACGCCGCGATCACGACCGAGGTCGTGGTCCTCCACGCGACGAACGACGGGTCCGGCATCGATCCGAAGATCGGCAAGATGCCCGAGCTCGGGAAGCCGCCGTTCTCGGCGTACAACAGCTACAAGCTCCTCGATCGGCTGAAGATCAGCCTGCAGAAGGGCAAGCCGACCACGACGAAGCTGCCGAACGGCAGCGTCCTCATGGTGTCGCTGAAGGACGTCGTGGCCGCGAAGAAGCAGGACGAGCCGAAGCGCTTCGTCGTCAGCGCGAGCATCCAGAAGCCAGGCGGCAACACGTTCCTGCCGCTGCTCGAGGTGAACGCCAAGGCGGGCGAGAATTTCTTCGTGGCGGGTCAGCAGCATCAGGGCGGCGTGCTCGTGCTCGGCATCAAGGTCGCGCCCTGAGCCGAGGGCGCTCGGCTCCCGCTCAGCGGCGGCCCGAGGACGGCAGCGCGACGGGCAGATCGAGGCAGAAGGCCGTCCCGCGCGGGGCGCACGCCTCCGCGCGGATGCTGCCGCCGTGCGAGGCGACGATGTTCCTGACGATGCTCAGGCCGAGCCCGGTGCCGCTCCCGTCGGTCTTGGTCGTGAAGAATGGGTCGAAGATCCTCGGCAGGTGCTCGATGTCGATCCCGTGCCCCTCGTCCCGGATGGTCACCGTGATGTAACCGTCCTCCGGCGACGTCGCGGTGGTGATGCCGAGACAGCCGCCGTGCTCGTGCATCGCGTGCGCGGCGTTCGTGAACAGGTTGACGAACACCTGCGTCAGCGGGTCGATGACGCCCCGCACCGGAGGTATCTCGCCGAAGCATCGCTCGACGGTGACGCCCGTCTGGTCGAGCAGGTGCTCGCAGAAGACCAGCGCGCGCTCGATGATGTCGTGGAGGGAGACGGCGCCCGGCTTCTCCGTGGACGGCCGCGCGTAGGTGATGAGGTCGCGCGAGAAGCGGAGGATGCGGTCCGCCGCCTCGTTGATCCTCGCGAGCCGCTCGATGTCCGAGGGATCGAAGCCGCTGCGCTCGCCCTTGCGGCGCAGGTACTCGGAGTACGCGAGGATCGAGGTGAGCGGGTTGTTGAGCTCGTGCACCACGCCGGCGGCCATCTTCCCGAGGGAGGCCAGCTTCTCGGCCTGGATGACCTGGGCGCGCAGCGACTCGTGCGCGCGCGCCTCGCGGAGCGAGGCGCCCAGGGTGAGCACGAGCCGGTCGACCAGCGCCTGGATGGGCGCGCTGTCGAGGTACACGGCGTCGTCTGCCGCGATGTGCATCGTCGAGCGCCCTTCAGGCTCGATGGCCGCGACGCGCTCGAAGGCGAACTCCGGGAGGAGCCGCGCCGGATCGCGGCCGTCGTCGCGGCGAGCGCGCGGCGACACCCGGACGACCGCCTGCGCGCCCGTCGCGCCCGGGATGTACACGCCGAGACCGCAGCCGGGGAGCATCTTCGCGGCTGCGCCGAGCAGCGCCGAGGCGCGCTGCTCGATGGAAGCGGACGGATCCAGCTCGCTCGACGCGATCAGCAGGTTGTCGATCCACTCGAGCGGAAGATCCCGGGTGAGGGGCTTTCGAAGCGTGACGGGAGCGTCGGACAACGGCCGCTTCCCCAGGCGCTCCGCGCTCCTCCCGCTCACCCGATCCCCCTGTTCGGGTCGTCGCCGCTCGACCGGTCGAGATCGATGATCTTCGCGGCGCCGACATAAGATTTCGTTTCGTAGCGGGTGATCTTGCCGATCTTGCGGACGATCTCCGCCATCCGCTCGGCCTCGCTGCGGATCGTGGCCGCCGCCCCCTTGATGGGGGACGCGTCGTCGATCCGGCGGCAGATCAGCTCGGCGTAGCCGAGCACGCTGGTGAGGGGCTGGTTCAGCTCGTGCGCGGCCGCGCCCGCGAGCTCCGCGATGATGGCCTGCTTCTCGCGAGCGCGGAGCTCCTCCTGCGCCTCGGTGAGGCGGGCCTCCATCCGCATCCGCTCGCGCAGGTCGGTGAAGATGCCGACGGAGCCGACCGGGACGCCGTTCTCGAAGATCAACGCCGCGGAGAGGTGCACCGGGATGCGCGACCCATCCTTGGCGAGGACCTCGGTCCGGTAGCCCTCGAGCCGGCCGGGGCCGCCGTGCTCCTTCGCGTGGATGAGCCTCATGATCTGCTCGGCGTTGTGGTCGGGGTAGAGCGCGCGGACGTTCATCGCGCCGACGACCTCCTTCGCGTCATAGCCGTAGATCCGCTCGGCGGCGCGGTTGAAGAGCAGGACGACGCCCTCCATGTCGGCCGAGACGATGGCGTCGACGGAGCTCTCGATGACCCGCTCCAAGAACTCCTTGGTCTTGGTGAGCTCCGCCTCGGTGGCGCGCTCCGTGGTGACGTCGCGGAAGCTGACGAGGACGGCGCCGCTCTCCTCCCGGAGGACGCTGCTGAAGCTGAAGCTCAGGATGAGCTTCTCGTGCTCGGGCTCGCCCCGCCTCACGGTGAAGTCCACCATGTGCGGGAACGACCCCTTGGCGAAGCCGGCGCGGATCTCCTCGAGGAGCGGGTGCTCGCGGGGATCGACGAGGTCGGCCAGGTTCGCCTTCTCGAGGTCCTCCGCCGTGCGCCCGGTGATCGCCTGGGCGCGCGGGTTGGAGAAGAGGATGTGGCCGTCGGGATCGACGACGATGATGCCGTCCGCGGTCGAGTGGAAGAAGTCGGCGTAGCGCTGGAGCGCCTTGAGCCGGCGCTCCGCCTCGAACCGGGCGAAGGTGCTCTGCTGCGTCTGGTCGCGGAGCGACTGCAGGATGCGCGCATTGCGCAGGGCGATCGCGGTGGCGCTCGCGACCGTGCGCGCCAGCGAGAGCTCGTGCGTGTGGGGGGCCACCGGCTGCCGCCCCCGCAGGAAGAGCACGCCGAGCGGTTTGTCCTCGAACAGGATCGGCAGGAGGGCGAGCGAGCGGAACGCGTTCTCCGGGAGCTCGGCGCGCACGATGTCGAACAGCGGGTGCGCCTTCGCGTCGTCGATCACGAGCACGTCGCCCGTGCGCATGACGCGCTGGATCTCCGGGTACTTCCCGAGATCGATCGGCAGATCGCGGAGCTCCTTGTCGTCGCTCGCGGCGACCACGTAGCCGACGTCGCCCGAGTCGCGCACGAGCACGATGCTGCAGCGATCGACGCGCGCCACCTCGGCGATACGGCGCACGACCGTGAAGAGGATGTTCCGGAAGTCGAGCGTCGAGGCGAGCGCCTGCGTCAGCTCGAGGACGACCTTCGCGTCGTGCTCCTTGCGCGCGAGCGCGTCGACGTAATCGCGGATCCGGAGCTGCCCGCGGATGCGGGCGATGAGCTCGGCCGGGCGAAACGGCTTGCGGATGAAGTCGTCCGCGCCGAGCTCGAAGGCGCGGGCGACGTCCTCGTCCGCGTCGAGCGCCGTCAGCACGACGACCGGCACGTCCTGCGTGCGGCGATCGTCCCGTACGGCGCTGAGGACCACGTAGCCGTCCGGGGGCGGCATCACCAGATCGAGCAGCACGAGCGCGGGCACGCTCGCCTTGAGCCAGGCGAGCGCCTCCGCGCCCGAGGTGACCGCGACGGTCTCGATGCCCGCGTCGGCCAGCGCGTGCAGCAGCATCTGCCGGCTGACGGCGTCGTCATCCACGACGAGCACAGGATCACGGCGAGACACACCGCAAGCTTATCGATTCCACGCTGGAGCGATGAGAGAATTCCGGCTCACGGCGCAACGCTGGCCCGCTCACCAAACGTGGCGGGCGGCGCGGCGCATCGGGGCGCCGCGCGCGCGGCGTGGGTCAAGAGAAGAGATCCCCCTGCTTCGCCGCGGGAGCCGCGATGCCCAGGTGCTCGTACGCGCGGCGGGTCGCGATCCTGCCCCGGGGCGTGCGGCCGAGGAAGCCCTGCTGCAGCAGGAACGGCTCGTATACGTCCTCGATGGTGTCGCGCGGCTCACTGAGCGCCGCGGCCAGGGTGTCGACGCCCACCGGGCCGCCGTCGTAGTGATCGATGATGACGCGCAGCAGCCTGCGGTCCATCTCGTCGAGGCCGGCCGCGTCGATCTCGAGCCGCTCCGCGGTCTTGCGCGCGATCGCCATGGTGATCGCGCCGTCGCCGAGCACCTCGGCGAAGTCGCGCACCCGGCGCAGGAGGCGGTTGGCGACGCGGGGGGTGCCCCGCGAACGCGCGGCGATCTCGCGCGCTCCCCCGGCGTCGATCGGCACGTCGATCAGGCCGGCGCTGCGCTGCACGATGCGCTCGAGCTCCTCGACGGGGTAGAAATCGAGCCTGACGACGTGGCCGAACCGCGACAGCAGCGGCGCGGTGAGCAGCCCGGTGCGGGTCGTGGCGCCGACGAGCGTGAACGGCTTCAACGCGAGCTGGATCGTCGTCGCGTACGGGCCGTCGCCGGTCATGATGTCGATCTTGAACGACTCGATCGCGGGGTAGAGGCTCTCCTCGACCGCCGGCGTGAGCCGGTGGATCTCGTCGATGAAGAGCACGTCGTTCCGCTCCAGCTTGGTGAGCAGCCCGGCCAGCGCGCCCTTGTGCTCGATCGCCGGCCCGCTCGTGACGTGGAGGGTGACGCCCATCTCGCGGGCGAGGATGTGGGCGAGCGTCGTCTTGCCGAGCCCGGGCGGGCCGCAGAAGAGCATGTGGTCCAGCGGCTCGTGCCGGCGGCGCGCGGCCTCGACGAAGACCTTCAGGTTCTCCGTGTGCTTGGCCTGGCCGACGTACTCGGCGAGCGAGGCCGGCCGGAAGAGACGGTCGAAGCGATCGTCGTCGCCTGTCTCGGCAGGAGAGAGCGCCCGTTCAGGCATGCCCCGGGAGTACCGCGGGCAGAGGGCGAAGGGAAGCGATCCCGCGCGCGGAAGGAGCGTGCGTCGCGCGCCGCCGGCGGCTGCGGGCGAGGTCAGCCGAGCGCGGGGACCGACGAGAGGCGAGGGCGGCGCGGCGGCGGGACGCGCGGCAGCCGCGCGCGGCAGAGCGGGCGGCCGTCCGGGGCTCCGTCGACCTCGAGCGAGCCGCCGTGGAGCTCGATCACCGAGCGCGCATGGCTGAGGCCGAGGGTCAGGCCGCGCCCGCGCGCCGTGGTCTGCCGGCTGAACAGCGCCTCCAGCTCGTCGGGCGGCACGTCGCGGCTGCCGTACTCGATGTCGATGCGGACCTCGCTGTTGAACTCGCCGGCCATCGTCGCGGTGAGGCGCACGAGGCGCGCGGACGGGTCGGCCGCGCCGGTCCGGAGCGCGTGCGCCACGATGACGGCGATCGCGCGCGTCGCGTACGCCTGGTCGACGGGGATCAGCGGCAGCGTGTCGCCGACCTCCACGACGACCTCCCCGTCGGCGTCGCTCGCGAGCTCGCGCGCCTTGCGGAGCGCGCCCGCGATGAGCGCGCCGACGGACGTCGGCTGAGGCTCGAGCGTGAGCTGGCCGGCCTCGACGCGCGCGGCGTCGAGGATCGACTCGATGAGGCCGAGGAGCTCGCGGCCACGCGTCGAGATGAGCTCCAGGCTCTCGCGCTGGGCGGCGGTCAGGTCCTCCTGGCCCACGAGCTCGGCGAACCCGAGGATCGCGTTCAGCGGGCTCTTGAGGTCGTGGCTCACGCTCGCGAACAGGAGGCCGCGCATGCGCTGCGCCGCCTCGCGGGCCTCGAGCGCGCGCTCCTGCGCCGCGGCGAAGACGCGGAAGCGCTCGGCGAGATCCTCGATGGCGTGCCCGAGCCGGGCGACGACGGCGAACCGGGCGGGGCGGGCGATCTGCGTGGCGCCGCGGAGCACGCTGTCCGTGCCGAGCAGGCGCACCTGCTTCGTGGCGTGCACGAGATCGGCGGCGAGGACGCGGCCGAACAGGTTGCCGAGCACGCCGGCGACCAGCACCGCGAGCAGCGCGACGAGCGCGCCCCAGATCGCCGCGGAGGGCTCGAGGTCGGCCGAGAACCGGATGTTGGCGCAGCCGCCGTCGAGCGGCGTGATCACGGCGATCTGCCCGTCGGCCTCGCGGCCGAAGGAGGGCTCCGCGCTCACGCAGTCGTGCTGCACGCGCGCGAGGAACCCGTACTCCGCCGCGGCGGCCACGACGTCGTTGCGATCGGCCTCCGCGATGGCCCCGAGCGACGGATCGAGCGCCGTCCGCGCGATGAGCCCCGCGGTCGTGCGCCGGCTCCGCTCGATGAACGTCTGGAGGTGCGCGTTCGCGATCAGCACCGCCCCGACGCCGACGAGCAGCACCGGCGCGGCGACGGCGAGGAGCAGCTTGTAGGTGACGCGCCGGCGCGGCGTTTGGTAAAATTCGGCCGTCTCGAGCAGCGAGCCGATCGCCTCGGCCGGGCTGATCTCGAAGAGGCTGAACGTCGTGGCGCGCGTCAACACGTAGTGCGGGATCGCGGACGCGCAGAGGATCGTGATCGCGAGGATGAGCAGGCTGACCGCCCGGCCGTCGTCGAGCTTCTCCGGCCTGATCCCCGGGATCATCGTGAGGCTCGAGATCGTCGAGCTCGCCAGCACGAAGCGCAGCGCCAAGGACGGCGGCAGCTCGGCGAATCGCTCGAGCTCCTCGTGATCGATGTCGCGCGAGCCGATCATGAGCGAGCGCAGCAGGTTCCGGTGCGTGCGCAGCCGGAGCAGCGTCAGCAGCGTGGTCGCGACGATCGCGGCGAGCGCGATCTTGGCCCCGACCGAGAGCACGCTCGCGGCGACGTCCTGCTCCAGGATGAGCAGCTTCGGCGCGAGCGCCGCGATCGCCCCGAACGCGGCGACGCCGACCAGCGCCTGGCGGACGAGCACGCGCCGCGCGAAGTGGATCGCGTCGTCCCTCATGCGCTCTTCGTTCATACGATCCTCCCACCTGGCCGGCCGCCGCCCGGCTCGCTCACGGGCGTCGCCGCCGCGTCCGGCGCGGGCGGCTGGACCGGCGCGGGCTGGGGGGGCGGGGCGACCCAGAGCGGCAGGGTGATCGTGAAGGTCGAGCCCCGCCCGAGCTCGCTCTCCAGCTGGATCGTCCCGCCGTGCATCATCACGAGGCGCCGCGCGATCGAGAGCCCGAGCCCCGTCCCGGCCCGGCGAGAGCGCACGTCGCCGGTCTGCCGGTACTCCTCGAAGACCGCCGACGTCTCCTCCGGCGGGATGCCGGGGCCGGTGTCCTGGACGGCGATGGTCGCGTAGCGGCCGCGCGCCGCGATGTGGACCGCCACCGAGCCGCGCGCCGTGAACTTGACGGCGTTCGAGACGAGGTTCGTCAGGATCTGCCGCACCCTCCGCGGATCGGCGTGCGCGAGGAGGCCGTGCTCCCCGGTGACGCGCAGCTGGATGGGCTTGTCGCGCGCGGCGGCGGACGCCTCCCGCATCACCTGATCGACGAGGACGCGGAGGTTGACGGCGCGGCGGGAGAGCTGGAGCTTGCCCGTCTCGAGCGCCGACAGATCGAGGATGTCGTCGATGAGCGTGCGCAGGTGCTCGCCGCTCTGCCGGATGACGGACAGCGCCTCGCGCGCGTCCTGGCTGAGCGGCCCGTCGACCTCGCTCTCGAGCACGTGCGCGAACCCGAGGATGGCGTTGAGCGGCGTGCGCAGCTCGTGGCTGAGCCCCGCGAGGAACGCCGAGCGCTCGCGGTCCATCGCGGAAGCTTGCTGGAGATCCGCCCGGTAGGAGCGCTCCGCCGCGGCGAAGCGGGTGATCAGCAGGTTGAAGGCCGCCGTCAGGAGGCCCACCTGGTCGAGCGACCTGATCGGCACCGGCTCGGTCTGGATGAGGTCGGTGCTCGACGCGCTCTGTCCGTGACCGCGCGCCATCGCGGTGATGCGCTCGCGCAGGTAGTCGACGTCGTCGCGCGCCGCCTTGGTGAACGAGAGCGCGACCGCGACCGCCACGCCAAGCAGCAGCGTCGTGAGCGCCGCGACCGCGTTGCCGAGGGCGAGCGAGTCGGGCGGCGGGGTCGGCGCCGAGACGAAGGTGAGCACCGAGAGGTGGGACAGGGGCGGGCGGAGCGGGCGCGCCGCGAACCGGACGCGGCCGAGCGAGGTCGTCTCCTCGCCCTTGCCCCGCGTGAGCATCTGGAAGATGTCGGCCTTGGCCGGCGCGCCGAAGCTCTCGTTCACCAGCACGTGGCCGTTCTGCTCGACGAGCAGGATCTCCGACCCGGTCCGCCGCGCCGCCTGCCCGAGGACCTCGGTCCGCTCCGCGTCGGCGGTCCCATGGAGCCGCGCCGCGAGCGTCGCGGCCAGCACCTCCGCGCGCAGGCTCGCGGCCTGATCGCTCATCCTGGCGAGCTGGCGGATGCCGATCAGCGCGATCGCCACCGCCGTGGCGATCCCCACGACGATCACGATCGCGGGCGCGAGCGGCACGAGCGGCATCGTGCCGCGAGGCCAGCGGATGAGGCGACGGCGAGCCACGGCGAGGGCAGGATGCTAGCGCGCTTCGGGCGGCGTACGGGCCGCCTCAGGCGCCCGGAGCGCGATGGGGCTTACCCGTCTCACCTGGGGTCGGTCGCCAGGAGCGCGAAGACGGAGTGGTCGAGCCAGCGGCCGTCGCACCACTCGGCCTGCCGGGCGATGCCCTCGAAGCGAAAGCCGAGCCGCCCGATGACCGCGAGGGAGGCGTGGTTGTCCGTGGCGGCCGCGACCCGCACCCGGTGCGCGCCCATGTGGCCGAACGCGAACCCGAGCGCGGCCTTCGCGGCCTCGGTCATCAGGCCGCGCCCGGTCGCCTCCTTGCGCAGCCAGTACCCGAGCTCGCAGGAGCGGTGCAGGTGCACGCACGACTCGAGCCCGACCACCCCGGCGAGCGTGCGGTGCGCGCGCTCGCGGATGACGAAGCGCAGCGCCCTGCCGTGATCCCAGTCGGCGGCGCACGCCTCGGCGAAGCGCACGCTCGCGGCCGGATCCGTGTGGAACTGCACCCAGGGCAGCCAGCGCTGGAGCGTCGCGCGCGAGCCGCTGACCGCGAGCCAGAGCTCCGGTCCGTCGGACGGATCGATCGGCACGAGGAGCAGCCGCTCGGTCTCGATGGGGCGGGCGCGGACCTCGCTTCGAGGTGGGAGAATGAGCATGGGGTCACCGGCACTGGATGCGAGCGGCGTAGGGCTCGAGATGACCCGCCTCGTAGTCGAGCCAGGCGACATACCACTCTCCGGGCTTCGCGCCGGGGCTGATCGATGGCGCCGGCTGATCGCCGCTGACGCGGGCGAACTTCGTGGGCGCGCCGATGCCGTCGCGGTTGATCGATGCGGTCAGCATGCGGCCCTGCTCGAACCAGACGAGCTGGGCCTGACCGCTCGGCGCGATCGCGACCGACGGGCGCGCGCCGGTCTTCGAGAACCTCTTGCGCCAGAGCGGCTGCCCCTTGGCCGGATCGATGTACGCAGCCGACGCGCCCCCGATCGGCGCCTCGCCGTGCCAGACGACGAAGCAGCCGGCCGCGCCGCACGCGAGCGAGGGGCTGTCGCTGCGGGCCCGGTCGCTGTTCACGAGCGACAGCTCGCCGAGGGCGCGGTCGGCGCGCTTGCCGGGCGCGGCCGGCGGCAGCCCCTTGTCGGCGCTCGCGAGCGGGAGGCGCATGTACTGGATGACCCGCATCGGATCGCGATCGAAGCGGAAGGCGAGGTGCATCACGTCGCTCGTCACCGCGATCGAGGGCAAGCGGACGCGCGGCTTCGACGGGCCCGTCGGGGTCACGTCCGTGAGCCGGATGATCTCGCCGACCGGATCGAGGTTCGGCGAGAGGCGGCGCATGAAGAGGTCCTCGGAGGAGGCGTTGTCCCC
The DNA here is from genome assembly GCF_051474665.1 of Sorangium sp. So ce394. Lineage (NCBI taxonomy): Bacteria > Pseudomonadati > Myxococcota > Polyangiales > Polyangiaceae > Sorangium > Sorangium sp. So ce394. The sequence continues at coordinate 10,991,011 of NZ_CP150339.1, read as the reverse complement.
GTCGTCCGACCACGCGATCACGAACCCCTCGGGGGCGCGCGTGAGCGAGGGCCAGGAGTTCCCCCCGCGAGGGAAGCGGGCGACCATCATCGCGGGGCCGTCGATCCGGCCGCTGGCGTCGAGCCAGCGCACGTACACGCCGGCCTCGGGCCCCTTGCCGTCCCAGTACGTGAGCACCAGCCGATCGCCGGCGGTCGTCAGCTCGGGGCGACCGATGGCGCGGCCCTCGGGCGTCACGTCGAGCGCGGGGGACGACGGGCGCATCGCGCTGTCGAGCGCCGCCGTGTACGCGTGCTCGGTGCCCTCGTGCGAGTCCGTCCAGGTGATCACCGCGCCGCGCGGCCCGAGCGAGATCGAGGGCCGGCTGGCGCCGATGGCGCGACCGCCCTCGCGCACGAGATCGTGCGTGCGCGGCCGGGCGAGCCCGGTGAGCTGGCACGGCGCCTTGCCGCTCGCGTCCTTCAGGGCGACCTGCACGTGCTCGATCAAGGTCCGAGGCACGGGGTGGTTGCCCTTCTCCTGAGCGTCCCTCAGCAGCCGGAGCGCGGCCTTGAGATCGCCGGCGGCGATCGACTCCTGCGCCTGCGCGACGAGCGGCGGCCACTGCAGGCCCGGCGGCTCGGGCTGGGCGTCGGCGCGCGCCGGCACGGCGGCCGCCGACGCGGAGGACGAAGGCGCGCTGACGACCGGCGGCGGCGCGGCGCTCGACGAGACGGGCGGCAGCGTCGTCGGCTTGAGGAACTGGCGGTAGCCCGCGTACGCGGCGCCCGCGGCGAGCACGAGCACGCCGAAGACGACGAGCGCGCGACCGGCCCCGCCGCGCCTCGGCGGCGAGCGCTGCGCGAGCGGATCGGACACCGAGGCCTCGCCCGAGCCCCCGGAGAACGTGATCTGCTGCCCCGCGCCCTGGCTCACGCGCCCGGCCGGCGTGCCGCCCGGTGAGCTCGAGAAGTCCAGCCCGGCGAACGGATCCAGCCCGCGCTCCGCCGGGCCCGAGGGGACGGTGCGCCGCGCTTCGTTGGGGGTCACACGGACGACCCCCGGCGGATCGAACGTCACGTCCGCTGGCGGGTCGCCGCCGGTCGGCAGGACCCCCGCCTGCGACGGCTCGGCGCCGCGCGGGGGCGTCGGCTGCGCGACGCCGAGCGCGATCGAGAGCTCGTCGGCGAACTCCTTCGCGGTCTGGAAGCGGCGATCGATCGAGCGGTCGAGCGCCTTCTCGAACCACACGGTGAAGCTCGGCGGCAGATCCGGGCGGAGCGCCGAGGGCTGCGGCAGCGGCGCGTTCGCGATCTGCGCGAACGTCATCGCGACGCCCTGCTCGGTCTGCCAGACGGTGCGGCCGGTGAGGCACTCGTAGGTGATGCAGCCGAGGGCCCAGAGGTCGGCGCGATGATCGACCGCCCCCTGCCCGCGCACCTGCTCCGGGCTCATGTACGCCGGCGTTCCGAAGACCGCGCCCTCGCGGGTGAGGCGCGCCTGCGCGTCGCCGCCGTCGACGGGCGCGTAGAACTTCGCGAGCCCGAAATCGAGGATCTTCGCGCAGAGCCGGCCCTCCTCGTCCTTCGTGAGGAAGATGTTCTCCGGCTTGAGGTCGCGGTGGACGATCGAGGCGGCGTGCGCCTTCGTGAGCCCTCGACACACCTGGGACACCACCGCGACGGTGGTCTCCGGATCGAGGTACCTGACCACGGTCATGCGCTCGTAGAGCGACTCGCCTTCCAGGAGCTCGAGCACGAGGAAGGGCCGCCCGTCGTCGAGCTTGCCGGAGTCGTAGACGTCGCAGATGAACGGGCTGCGGATCGACGCGGCGGCTCGGGCCTCGCGGAGGAAGCGCTCGACCACAACGGCGGAGGTCGTCAGCTCCTGTGCGAGCACCTTGATCGCCACGCGCTTGCCGATGTCGATGTGCTCGGCCTCGTACACGGCGGCCATGCCGCCGCGCCCGATCTCGCGTGTGATGCGGTATTTTCCGGCGAGGACCGTGCCTACCGGGATCTTCGCTTTGTTCGGCAAAGCCATCAGGCAGGGCTGTCCCGCGACTGGATTCGCCAGCGGAGACTATTCGAGCCGGGTCGCAAGAACAATGGCGAGCGCGGGGGGACCCCTCCGGGAGGGGGGAGCCACCCCTCGGGGGCGCCGTGGAGGCGGGCTCTGCCATAGCCCGGACGGAGCCGGGGGGCGGCGCCGGCCCGGGGAAGGAGGAGGCGGACCCACCCCGGGCGCCTGGGCGAGGGGGGGCGGGCGCGCTCCCGCCCGGGGCCCCTCCTCGGGCTCCCCGGGGCGGGGCCCCGGGGCGGTGAAAAAAGTAAGCGGGCTCTGATTTCCGGAGGCCGGAACCACTTTTCTCACGCACGCGCGGTGCGCGAAACATTCCGGAAACATGAGCTTGGGTACACCAGCCTGGACCTCGGGTTGCTGCGCCAGCGCCCGGGGTGAAGGGTCGCCGATCCAGCTCTGCTGGATGGGCCCCTGAGTCGTTGACAAGCGTCGGGGCAATGCTCGGCAGGCCGGGCGGACCCCGTCACGGATCGGAGGCCGGGCGGCGCCCGGCACATCGACGGGAGGCCGCCGGCGGAGGCGTCCCCCCTTTACCGGCTCTGCTCCGGCGGGGCTTTTCGGGTGCTCGCCCGGGATTTTACCCTGGCGGGCACCCGGTCACCACAGGCGTGCGCAATGAAAAAGGTCGAGGCGATCATCAAGCCGTTCAAGCTCGACGAGGTCAAGGACGCCCTCGCCGAGGTCGGGATTCAGGGCATGACGGTGACCGAGGTAAAGGGCTTCGGTCGGACCGGCGGCAAGAAGGAGGTCTATCGAGGGTCGGCGTATGTCGTCGACTTCGTCCCGAAGGTGAAGGTCGACATCGTCGTGCCGGACAGCATGGTCGGCGACGTGATCGACGCCATCGAGAAGAGCGCCAAGACGGGTCGGATCGGCGACGGCAAGATCTTCGTCGTCCCCGTCGAGGAGGCCGTGCGGATCCGCACGGGGGAGCGCGGCGAGGACGCCATCTAGGCGAGCCGCGGGCAGAGCGTCACAGGGCATTCGCGGCGGGTCGCAGGCTCGACAACCCAGGCAGCCAACAGCGAGCACGAGCCAGCGCGCCGTAGAATCACATCCAGCGAGAGCAGCGAGTCAGCGAGGAAAGAGAAGATCATGAAGGCCAAAGATGTCGTCGCGTTTGCGAAGGAAAACGACGTAAAATTTGTCGATCTCAAGTTCATCGATCTGCCCGGCATCTGGCAGCACACGACCGTCCCGGTGTCCCGTCTGAACGAGGACATCTTCGAGGAGGGGATCGGCTTCGACGGCTCGTCGGTGCGCGGCTGGCAGCCGATCAACGCGAGCGACATGCTGATGACGCCCGATCCGACGACGGCGAAGCTCGACCCCTTCCACGCCCAGAAGACGCTCAGCCTGATCTGCAAGATCAGCGACCCCGTCACCGGCCAGCCCTACGGCCGCGACCCCCGTTACATCGCCCAGAAGGCGGAGAACCACCTCCGTCAGAGCGGCATCGCTGACACGACCTACTTCGGGCCCGAGGCCGAGTTCTTCGTCTTCGACTCGATCCGCTACGAGAGCTCGCCGCGCGGCGCCTTCTACGAGATCGACAGCGACGAGGCGGTCTGGAACACCGGCAAGGCCGGCCTGAACCTCGGCCACAAGATCCGGTCGAAGGAGGGCTACTTCCCCGTTCCGCCGACCGACACGCTCGCGGATCTGCGCGCGGACATGATGTCCACGCTGATCGAGACCGGCATCGCGGTCGAGGTCGGCCACCACGAGGTGGCGTCGGCCGGGCAGTGCGAGATCGGCATCAAGTTCTCGACGCTGACCACGATGGCCGACAACCTCATGTGGTTCAAGTACGTCATCAAGAACGTCGGCCGCAAGCACGGCAAGTCGGTGACGTTCATGCCGAAGCCGCTCTTCGGCGACAACGGCAGCGGCATGCACTGCCACCAGTCGCTCTGGAAGGAGGGCAAGCCGCTCTTCGCCGGCGACGGCTACGCCGGGCTGTCCGACACGGGCCTCTGGTACATCGGCGGCATCCTGAAGCACGCGAAGTCGATCGCGGCGCTCACCAACCCGACGACGAACAGCTACCGCCGGCTCGTCCCGGGCTACGAGGCGCCCGTGAACCTCGCGTACTCGAGCCGCAACCGCTCGGCGTCGATCCGCATCCCGCTGCCGCCCGGCAACAGCCCGAAGGGCCGCCGCATCGAGGTCCGCTTCCCGGACGCGAGCTGCAACCCGTACCTCGCCTTCGCGGCCATGATGATGGCCGGCCTCGACGGCATCCAGAACCGGATCGACCCGGGCGACCCGCTCGACAAGGACATCTACGCGCTCTCGCCCGAGGAGCTCAAGGAAGTGCCGCACATGCCGGGCTCGCTCGACGAGGCGCTCAGCTCCCTCGAGCGCGACCACGAGTTCCTCCTCCGCGGCGACGTCTTCACCCGCGACATCATCAAGACCTGGATCGACTACAAGCGCGAGCGCGAGGTCGACGCGATCCGGCTCCGCCCGGTCCCGCACGAGTTCTTCCTCTACTACGACGTCTGATCTACGACGTCTGATTGCCCCCGCCCGAGGGGCAGCGCAGGGTCCGGCGCACGGGAAACCGCGCTGCGACCCTCGCTGCCCGCGCCCTTCATCGCTCGCCGCCCCGTCCGTCGAGCGCCGGTGACGCGAGAGGCGCCGCGGCGCCTCGACATCCAGGCTTTTCCGTCCATCGCCGCGGCCCCTCGGGCCGCGAGGCCGGCTGCCGTCTCCGCGGCCCGCGAACTTTTGCTTCCTGCTGGACCGAGCGGCCCGCGGTACCGCTCGTCCATGCGCCGGGTTATCCTCCGGCCCGTCTCCGATGTGGGTCGGGGGTAAGGCATCCCCCTCCCGGAGCTTCCCCGGAGACACCTCGGCGTAGCAGTGAACCCCGGCGATCTCATCCAGTCTCGCTACCGGCTCGTGAAGCTCCTGGGCCGAGGCGCCAGCGGGTCGGTGTGGGCCGCGAAGAACGAGCTCATCGATCGCGACGTGGCGCTCAAGGTGATGCGCCCCGAGGTGGCCGAGGACGCCGTCGCGCTCCAGCGGTTCTTCAACGAGGCGAAGGCGAGCGGGCGCGTGCGGAGCCCCAGCATCGTCGAGATCCTCGACCTCGGTCAGGCCGAGGACGGCTCGCCGTTCCTCGTGTTCGAGCTGCTCGTCGGCGAGGGGCTCGACGAGTGGCTGCGCCGCGAGCACACGATCGAGCCGGAGACGCTCGTCGAGATCTTCATCGGCCTCGCGCGGGCGCTCGACATGGCGCACCAGCAGGGGATCATCCACCGCGATCTCAAGCCCGCGAACATCTACGTGCACAGGAATCACCTGGGCGAGCTCGTGGGGAAGATCCTCGACTTCGGGATCAGCAAGGTGCTGGAGAGAGAGCACAACTTCTCGCTGACCCACACGGGCTGCGTCGTCGGATCGCCGGCGTACATGTCGCCGGAGCAGGCCGCGGGGCGCGAGGACCTCGACGGCCGCGCCGACATCTGGTCGCTCGGCGTCGTCATGTACGAGGCGCTGACAGGGACGCTCCCGCACCAGGCGCCGAACTACAACGCGCTCATGGTCCGCATCCTGAGCAAGGACTGCGATCCGATCGCCTCGCGCCGGCCTGGGCTCCCGCCGCGCCTCTGCCACATCGTCGACGCCTGCCTCCGGCGCGAGCGCGACGAGCGGGTCGCCTCGGCGGGCGTGCTCGCGAAGGAGCTCGAGGCCTTGCTCCGCGAGCTGCGCGCCGCGCGCTTCCGGGGGCGGCGGGGGCGGCGCGCCTCGGACGTCGTGCTGGGCGACACCCTCGCGCCGGAGAGCGCCGCGATGCGCGGCGGCGGCGCCGCCGGGACGCTGGGGCGGCTCGTGCAGCACGGCAGGCGGCTTCCCCCGGCCATGCTCGTCGCGGCGGGGCTCGGCGTCGTGTTCTGGGCGATGGTGCTCGTGCTCCTCGGCAGGTACTGGACCCGCTGAGCGGCGCCCTCGGCCGCGGCCCCCTGCCACCGCGAGCGGCGCGCTCCCGCGCGCGGGCCGGTGGACGGCGGCGAGCGGCCCGCGCGCGCGCCGGCGGCGCGCGTCGGGCGGCGTCTCGTGGAGCGAAGGGTCGCGCGCTCGACGTCAGAGACGCGGCGCGCTCGTGCTCGCGGCGGGCGCGTGCGCGCGGCGGTCGCCCAGCGCGTCGCAGCGATGCGCGTGCGCATCGGGCGCGTGCGGCTCCGCCGGCCCGGGCGCAGGCGCGTCGCCCTCGCCGAGCATGCCGCCGAACCACGCGCGAGGCCCGAGCCGCGCGAAGCTCGAGAGCAGCAGCGCGCCGAGCGCAGCCGCGCAGATCCACGCGACGGGGGCGTGCTCGCGGGCCGCGAGGCCGTGGAGCTCAGGGACCGCGGCGGCGGGGACGAGCGCGTTCGCGGCGAGGCCCATCGCGACGGCGAGGGCGACGCTGGCGAGCGCGAAGGCGGCGGCGGTGCGCGCGCCGAGCGACCGCTTCAGCGCGGCGAGCGCCGCGGCGCTGGTCGAGGGCCCCACCACGAGGAGCGCGAGCGCCGCGCCGACCGAGAGCCCCTTGTGGACCATCACCGCGGCGAGCGGCGTCGCGCCCTGCGCGCACACGTAGACGGGCGCCGCGATGAGGGCGCTCACCACGACGCCGGCCGGCGCGCCGAGCGCGCGCGCAGCGGCCGGATCGAGCGTCGCCTCGAGCGCGGCGGCGAGCGCGATGCCGACGACGTACCACGCGGCCACGCGGTCGAGCGCCGGACCAGCGGCCTCGGCGGCGGCGGCGCGGAGCCGCGCGCCCAGCGACGCGGCGGCGCCCGCGACGGCGGGCGGCGCGCTGCTGCGCGGCGCCGCGCCGGGAGCGCCGGCCGCCCTGGCGACGAGGCGCGCGAGCAGCACGGCGAGGAGGGCGCTGCCCGCGACGCGCGCCGCGGTGAACGGCAGGCCGAGCAGCTGCAGCGACATCAGCGCGCCGCCCACGTCGAGCGCCGGCGCGAGCGCGGCGAGGGAGACCATCGCGGCGACCGGAGGGCCGCCGCGCGGCCGTCCGGTCGCGCGGTGCGGGAGGAGCGCGCGCAGGAGCCCCGCCGCGGCGAGCCCCGCGAGCATCGCGGGCGCGGTCGCGACGAACAGCGAGCCCAGCGACCCGGCGATCGACGGCTCGGGCCCGTGCGCGTGCGTGAAGACGCTCTCCTCGCCGGGGAGCGCGAGCGCGGCGCAGAGCCCCGAGACGAAGGCGACGGCGCTCGCGGCCCGCGCCGTCTTGCTCCGGGGCGGCGCCTCGTGCGTGTGGACGACGAGCCGCAGGAGGACGCCGAGGCCGAGGGCGATGAACACCTCGAGCGACGCGTGCGGGAGGCCGTCCATGAGGCGCTGCCCGAGGAGGGCGCCGAGCAGCGTCAGCAACCCGAGGAGACCGAGGCGCAGGGCGAGCTGCCGCCACCCCCAGGCGGGCAGGAAGCGCGCCGCGAGCGAGAGCCCCTCGGGGAGCCGATGCACGAGCACGGCGCTCGCGATGAGCAGCCCGTCTGCGCCGCCGTCGGCCGCGGCCGCGGCCAGCGCGAGCCCGGCGCCGTCGAGCAGACCGTGGACGGCGAGCGCCGAGAACGCGATCTCCCGCCCCAGGACCTCGCCGGTGTCGCGCCGCCGGTGCTCCGCGAGCGAGAGCGCGACGTACCCGAGCGCCGTCCAGAGGACCGCCTGCGGCCCGATCTCCTCGACGGCGTGCGGGAGGTGGCGCGCGAGGACCAGGGTGGGGACGAGCCCGAGCGTCAGCCCGTCGAGCGCCGACGTCGGCAGCGCCCTGCGCCGGCCGAGCGCCACGAGGAGCGGCCCGGTGGCGAGGCCGACGATCGACAGGGCGACGACGAGCGCGAGCATGGGCGCCTGGCGCTATGCCCGAGCGACGGACCCCAATCAACATCAAATTGATGTTGCAATCGAGCTGCAAACAGCCGCTGCGCCCCCCGCGCGACGGCGCCGTTTCGCGATCCTCGGGCTCGCCACGCGGCCCCGGCAGGCCTGAGCTCAGGGCTGCCGCGCGGCTCCGCTGGCTCCGGCTTGGACCGACGCGCGGCTCGGATCGACGCGCGGCTCGGAGCGGCCCGCGGCTCAGGCCGGCCCGCGGCTCAGGGCCGCCGCGCGAGCCCGCGCGTCCGGCTCAGGGCTGCACGCACCGGTCGCAGCGACCCTTGATCTGGATCTGGAGACCCTTGCGGCGCAGCGCGCGGGGCGCGCCGCGCGCCGCCTTGATCTCGATGCTCTCGTCGGGGAGGCAGAGCACATCTCCGCACGTGTCGCACATGAAGTGGGGGTGCTCGTCCTTCGCGTGCTCGCCGCTGCCCTCGCGCAGCTCGAACCGCCACAGGTGGTCGCCCATGTCGGTGCGGCGCACGAGCCCCGCATTCGTGAGATCGATCAGGTTCCGGTAGATGGTGGCGCGATCCCACCCCTTGGGAGCGAGCTCGGCCGCGAGCTCGGCGTGGCTCACGGGCGTCCGCGAGCGGCCGAGGCTCTGCAGCACGGCGATGCGCGGCGAGGTGGCTCGTAGGCCGGTCGCCCGGATCTGCTCGCGGAGCTGCTCCGCGGACTGACCTGCTTTCGTACGCGCCATGCGAGACATCTACCGTCGCCAGGACAGTACTGCAATCAGGATGCACGGAGCTCACCGGACGCGCGCCCCGGGCCGGCCGCAGGGGCGAGTGAGATCGCCCGACCGCCGCGCGGCTCGCCCCGCCGCGCCCGTGCTCGGCGAGGCCGCCGCCGAGGGACCACCAGGCTGGCGACCGCGCCCTCTCCCGCCGCGGCCCCGGGCGCGCGTGCGCCGCGCAGCCCGGGGCGAGCCGGTGCAGCGAGCGCGGCCGTAAGCCCGAGGTCGATGAAGATGGCAGATGGCGAGTTGGACAACCTCGTGGGGCCTCGATTCGAGCGTGGCTCAAACTGCACAGGCAAGGCGGATGAGCCGCGGCGCGGTGTTCCTCAGAAGGCTTTTCGAAACCTGGGTGAGCTCCCCGATCCTGCTGCTGAATACGCAGAGGACATGGAACAGGCGGAACCGCCATCGTCCCGGTCGTCGCGTCTGGTCTCGACTCGAGGATCACTTCTGGAGAGCGCCGATCTCGGCGCGTGCTCCATAATGGAGCGATCGCTCCATGTTGGAGCAGCCGAGGTGTCCCTCTGCGCGTATCGTTGCGACGCGTCATGGGGGGTGCGCGCTCGACGGACCCTCTGGCGTTCGGCGAGATGACGCAAGACGACCAAGACGTGGAATCTCACCTTGTCGTCGTGCGTGAAATCAGCCCTTTTGGAATTGAACTGATTGTCATCGCGGATATATATTCCTGCTTCCTTTGCGGGGCCTGAACCAAGGAGAATGTCCATGCGAGCTCGGACGCGTGCGGAGGTACTTGCCTTAGTCTTGATCGCTGCCTTGAGTGCCGCCGCGTGCAACGGCGAGCCCGCCGCCCCGGCGGAGCAGGAAGCGCCGGCCGTCGTCGACGCCGAGCCCGAGCAGGTGGAGGCCGCGCCGGCTCCCCTCCGGCGCAGCTGCGCGACCGTCGAGCTGAGCGAGGCTGAGAGGGATGCGGTCGATCAGTTCGTCCGCAGCCGGGTGGCGGCCGGATTCACCGTGGAAGGGCCGGTCCAGATCCCCGTGCACTTCCACGTCATCAACAAGGGAACGGGTATACGGAACGGCGACGTGCCCGATTCCATGATCAACGACCAGATCAGGGTGCTCAACGAGGCGTACGCGACCACGCGCTTCAGCTTCGTTCTCGAGACGGTCGACCGGACCACGAACGCGACCTGGTACACCATGTCGCTTGGCTCCACGGCAGAACGGCAAGCCAAGAGGGCGCTCCGTAAGGGTGGTCCCGACCACCTCAACCTGTACACCGCCAACCTGGGCGGCGGTCTACTCGGCTGGGCGACGTTCCCCTCGGACTACTCGGCTAAGCCGAGCGACGACGGTGTCGTCATCCTGTACTCCTCGTTGCCGGGCGGCAGCGCGGCGCCGTACAACGAGGGAGATACGGGGACGCACGAGGTCGGACACTGGCTCGGCCTCTACCACACGTTCCAGGGCGGCTGCAACAAGAAGGGTGACGAGGTCGACGACACGCCGGCTGAGCGCAGCGCCTCGTATGGCTGCCCGATGGGCCGGGACACCTGCGGGGGCAGCGGGCTCGACCCGGTCACGAACTTCATGGATTACACCGACGATTACTGCATGAACTCGTTCACCGCGGGTCAGGCGTCGCGCATGTCGGCGTTCTGGGACGCGTATCGTTGAACGGGAGATGATGTGGGAGCACAGCCGGCGAGCGGCGGAGAACTCCGCTGCTCGCCGGTTGGCGAGGCGCGATCGTCAGAGGACGATCACGCCGACTTGATCTGCGTCCGGCCCTCGAAGCGCTGGCTCTCGGGGAGGACGCGGGGCGCGGGCTTGGCCTGGGGCGCGCTCTCGCCGTCGTCGCCCTGCGCGATGCGCTGCTGGCGGCGGGTGCCGGCCTGGACACCGAAATAGACGCCGAGGAACGTCACGAGACCCCAGCCGAGCAGGCCGGCGGCGATGAGGCCGGTCTGGCGCGAGGCGTCGCTGCCGAGCTGGCTCATCTCCTCCATCGGCGCCGACAGCTTGCTCACCTCCTTCATCGGCTCGCGCAGCGTCGCGACCTGCTCCATCGGCTGCCTCAGCCCGGCGACGTCGCGCATCGGGGCGTTCAGGGCGGCGACGTCGCGCATCGGGGCGTTCAGGGCGGCGACGTCCTCGAGCGGGGCGCGGATGCCCGCGAGGCTCTCGTTCATCGCCGCGATCGTCGCCTTCATCTCGCTCAGCCGGTCCATCGACTGCTCGAGGCTCGCGGTCTCCCGCAAGCTCTGCTGCATCGCGTCCATCGACCCCTTGAGCTCGGCCAGCCGATCCATCGCCGCCTGCATCTCGGCGACCTTCTCCATCGGCTGGCGCAGCTCGGCCAGCCGATCGAGGCTCTGCTGCGAGTCCCGCAGCGTCCGATTCGAATCCTCGATCGTCGACCGCGTGCGCCTCATCTCCTCGGTGGTCGCCTGGATGGAGCGCGTGTTCGTGTCGACCATCGTCGCCATGCCGCAGCCCGTCGACGCGAGGACGAGCAGCGTCACCGGCGCAATCTGACGGATTCCCTTCCAATGCATATCCGATCGTTGATGCCTCGAAGGCGTCGCGTCAACGTGCATTTGACGCGGTGCGCTGGAATATGACATAGCCGTGTCCGGGGGGTGAGGCGCTGTGGGATGGTGCGCAGGGCACTACACAGGTTTCGCGGCGCGCGGCGCGTCCTCGCACGCTGCTGTGAACTGTCGGTGTCGGTTCGGCGGACGTTGGCGCGCCGGGCGCCAGAAGCGGGAGGAGGGAGAGGTCGAGCGCGCGGCCGCGATGCGCGCGGCGCCCCCCAGCGCCGCTGTCCGGGGCTTCAACGCGGGCGAGGGGCATCTCATGCCGGCGCCGCGAGCGTCAGGGAGCGCCCGGCGGCGGCCGTGGGGCGGGGGCGCTCACGGCGCCGGGCGGCGAGGGCGGGGCGCGCCGGCGCGGAGGACGAGCGCGGCCAGGGCCGCGAGCGCGGCCGCGGCGAGCCAGGCAGGCCGGCCGAAGGCCCGCGTCCCCGCCGCGAGGGCGCCGTCGACCCACGTGACGTCGAGCAGGGAGCCGCGCAGGCCCGCGCCCGCGAGCGCGGTGAAGCTCGCGTGGGCGGCGATCGGCGCGAGCACGCCGCGGCCGCGCAGGAAGAGCGCCGCGGCGAGCGCGCCGAGCGCCGCGGCGAGGACGAAGCTCGACACGGTCGCGCCCGGCGCGAGCCCGAGGGCGGCGCCGTGCGCGAGGGCGGAGAAGGCGATCGCGTGGCGGGTCGAGATGCCGGCGCGCGCCGCGGTGGCGAACGGAATGCCGGTGAGCAGGAGCTCGTCGCGCACGGCGAGCGCGATCGCGCGCGCCACGGCGAAGCCGAAGCTCGCCGAGGGCGCGCCAGCGTCGACGGTCGCCCAGCCGAGGAGCGCGGAGACGCCGAGCGTCAACAGCACGGCCAGGGCGCCCAGGGCCGCGCCGAGCCCGACGCGGCGGGCGAGGCGCGCGCGGCGGCCCGGGCCCTCCGGCTCCAGCGGGTCGATCCACGGCACGCCCGCCCGCGACGCGACGAGGTCCGCGACGACGGCGCCGGCGAGCGCCGCGGCGAGCGGGCTGGACGACAGGAGCGCGGAGACGAGCTGCAAGGCGGCGGCGAGGCCGACGAGCCAGGCCGCGCCGAGCGCGAGCTCGACCAGGCGACGGCGCTGCGGCTGGGCGCGGCCGGGCCGGGGGCGGCCTTGCTCCGCGGCGTTCAGTGGAGCGTGTGCCACTGGCCGTTGTGCTCCACCTTCGGGACGTCCGCGTCGCCGTCCCCGTCGCCGCGATGCCGGGCGCCCAGGGTCGCCACGAGCTGGGCCGTGGACGGGCGCGAGGACCGGTGGCGCATCTCCACCGCCTCGCGCGCCGCGCGGAGCCGCCGGCGCGGCGCCGGCGGCGGCAGCGACCTCCGGGCGCGGAGCCGCTGTACGGCCAGCTTGCCCGCCACGACCAGCGCGATCAGCAGCAGCGAGCCGGCCAGCACCGGGACGAAGCCGTAGCGACGCGCGACGTCGGCGCGCCACGCGAGCTCGAGCTCGCGGTCGGTGGAGGCGTACGCGACCTCGAGCGCGGCCGCGAGCGGGGCCCCGGCGCGCACCTCGTCGAGGGCGCGCGCGAAGCGCTGCCGGCGCTCGATGTCGACGAGGTAGCGGACGACGTCGGCCGCCTGCGCGAGCGCCAGGGAGCCGGCCGTGTCCCCGGCGTCCGAGAGGCTCGCCTCGAGCTCGTCGAGCGGGAGGAGGCGGCCCCGGAGCGCGGCGATCGAGAGCCGCTGCGCGCGACCGGCGAAGCCGTCGCCCGCGGCGTGCGCGGCGAACCCCTCGTGGAACCAGCGCGGGATCGGGGCGCCGCCCGTCGCCTCGTCGAGGGCCAGGTGCGCGAGCGCGTGGCGGAAGGCGCTCTCGAGATCGGGCGCGTCGACGCCGAGCCGCGGGGCGTCGCTCAGGATGGCGAGCCGCAGCGCGCCGAAGGAGACGGCGGTCGCCGGGCCCGCGACGCCGCCGGGGACGAGCCGGTCGAGCTCGGCGGGGGAGGCGGCGATCCGGACCTTCACCGGAGCGGCCAGCGCCTCGCGGCCGAGCAGGGCGCCGAGCTCGGCGCGGACGGCGTCGGCCCGGGAGAACAAGGGGCGGACGCGATCGCGGGTCGACGGGTGGTAGGCGAGCTCGATCCAGCCGAGATCCTGGGTGAGGTACTCCGGCGGGGGCGGCGGGACGGAGGGAGCGGCCGCGCCGCTCTCCGCCGCGGCGGGTGCGTCGTAGACGCGGGGCGCGGCGCTGGCGGCGCGCGAGGGCGCGGCGCCGAGCGCGAGGCACAGGAGCGCGGTGAGCCGCAGCCCCAACGCCGCCGAGCTGCGCCGGCCGGAGCGCGTCATGGAGCGATCCGACCCCGGAGGTGCACGGTCTCGCCGTCGCCGTCGCCCGTCTGGGCGAGCACGAGCACCACGATCCCGGTCGCGACCACGCCCGCGAGCGGGCCCCAGAACCAGGGAGAGCTCCACATCGAGCGCTGCGCCGGCGCGCCCTGGCCGCCGGCCGGCGCCTTGGATGCCGTCAGGTCGACGCCCGCGCGAGGGCCCACGGGGCCGCGCTGCGGCGCCGCGTGGGCGGACGCGGACGGCGCGGCGGCGCGATCGGCCGCGCCTGCCGCGCGCTCGTCGCCGGCGAGCAGCGCGCGGACGGCCGCGCCCGCGCCGGGCCAGTCGAACGTCGCGTCGGCGGGGGCGGCCGCGCCGTCCGTGGTCGTGCCCGCGCCGCCCGCGGCGCGCTGGACCGTCGCGCCGAGCTCGAGCGGCGCGTAGCTCGCGCCCGCGACCCGGAGCACGCGGGCCACGGGGTGGCCGTGCGCCGTGGTCACCGCCACGACGAGCGCCGCGCCCGCGCCCGCGCCGAGCGACGCGAGCAGGCTGCGGGCGACCGGCTCGGACTCGGCGCGACCGGCGGAGCGGCGCACCTCGGCGAGCTCCTTCACGGCGGCCGGCGCGTCGGGCCGCGGCGGATCGCCGGTGAGCACCTGCGCGGCCGCCTCGTCGATGGGCGGGCGCAGCGCGGGGTCGCGGTAGATCGCGCGCGCGAGCGCTCGAGCGGCCTCGGCGCTCGCGTCGTCCACCGCCACGACGACGGCGCCGCGAAGGGCCGACCGGGGCGCGGCGGCGCTCGAGGGGGCCTCCGCCGCGGCGGCGCCTCCGTCGCGCGGCGCCTGCGGCGCGGCGGCCCCGCCGCCAGGCGGAGCGTCGGCCAGCGCCGGCGCGGCCGCCAGGCCGAGCGCCATCGCGACGAGGCCCGGGGCAGCCGGCGGACAGCGGGACATGCGTTTACCGTACGGAGGCCGCGGGCGAGCGTCAAACGGCGCGCGGCGCGGCGTCACGTCACAGCCAGCCGTGCTCGCGGTACCAGGCGACCGCCCGGCGCGTCCCCTCCGCCCATCCCACCTGCGGCTCCCAGCCGAGCTCGCGGCGGGCGTCGCCCGAGTCGCAGACCCAGTGCGACGCGGCGAGCTCGTTCAGCTTGTCGCGCGTCAGCATCACGGGCTTGCCCGTGAGGCGGCCGAGCCCCTCGCTCGCGAGCGCGGCGCCCCGCACGAGCGAGAACGGCACGCCGAAGCGGACGAGCGCCCGCGCGCCGAGCGCCGCCTCGACGTGCGCCAGCATGTCGCGCCACACGTACACGCCGCCGTCATCGATGAAGTAGGCCCGGCCGCTCGGCACGTCGGCCTCGAGCGCGCGGATGCACGCCGCGGCCGCGTCCGAGGCGTAGATGACGCTGAGCGTGTTCGTGCCGTCGCCGAGCATCGGGAGGAAGCGGCGCGCGACGCTCTGGAAGAACGCGAACGACTCCTGATCGCGCGGGCCGTAGATCATCGGGGGGCGCAGGACGACGACGGGCAGCGCGTCCTTCTCGGCCAGGACCAGCCGCTCGGCCTCGAGCTTCGAGCGCCCGTAGCGCGTCACCGGGGACGGGCGCGCGTCGGCGGCGACCGGGCGCCCGTCGAGGCTCGGGCCGATGGCGGCGAGGCTCGAGACGAACACGAACCGCTTCATGGACGGCGCGGCCTTCGCGGCGTCGAGCATGTTCCGCGTGCCGCCGACGTTGACCCGGAAGAACTCCGCCTCGTCGCGCGCCTTGACCAGCCCGGCCGAGTGCACGATCGCGTCGACGCCCGGCGCGTCCAGGACCGCGCGGCGAACGCTCTCCGCGTCCTCGATGGCGCCGTACGCGAGCTCGACGCCGCGCAGCGACGACAGGAACTTCGTGCTCGACGAGCGCCGCACGAGGGCCACCACGCTGTGGCCCTTCTGCACGAGCTGCTCGGCGACGTGCGAGCCGAGGAACCCGCTCGCGCCCGTGACCAGCACCCTCATCGATCCGCTCCTCCCGCGCCCCTGTCGATCAGAGCGCCCGCTCGTAGATCCGGAATTTCTTGTAGAGCCGGCCGCCCATCAGCCGGATGCCCGCGTTGATGGCGGCGTTGTCCTCCAGCGTCCACCCGAGCTCCCCGCCCGTCATGCCGAGCAGCTGCGCCGCGCGGTTCATCTCGACGTACAGGAAGGCGCTGAGCCCGGCGTAGCGCCGTACGTTGCGCCACTTCTTGCGGATGCCGAGCACGACGAGGCGCCCGTTCTTGGGGCCGCGCACGCGCAGCCGCCACAGCAGCTTGAAGATCCCGGTCGGGAGGAGCTTGCCGTGGAAGTCCTTGATCAGGTCGTTGAGATCCGGCAATCCGAGCGACACGGCCGCCGGCTCGCCGTCGATGAACGTGTACCTCGTGAGCTCGGGCATCAGGATGAGCCGCACGTCCTCCGCCCACTTGACGAGCTCCTTCTCGGTCATCGGGACGAAGCCCCAGTTGTCGCTCCAGGCGTCGTTGAAGACGTCCATGAGGATCCGGATATCGTGGAGAAGGTTCTTCGGATCGCCGCAGCGCGTGTGCACCTCCGGCATCGCCAGGATCTCGGCGTGGGCCTTCTGCGCCCGGGCGGGGATGTCGCCGACCTCGTAGCGCCACGCGTAGAGGTCCTTCACCTTCTCGAACCCCGCGCCTTCGGTGAGCCGGCCCTGGTGCGGCCGGTGGTAGGGCATCATCAGCACCGCCGGGTAATCGAAGCCCTCGATGAGGCAGCCGATCTCCTCGTTGATCGAGAGCGAGTAGGGCCCCCGCATGCGCTTCATCCCGCGCGCGCGCAGCCAGCCCGCGGCCTCGGCGAGCAGCGCCTGCGCCGTCTCGGCGTCGTCGATGGTGTCGAAGAAGCCGAACATGCCCGTCTCGTCGCGGTGGACCCGGAGGTGCTCGTGGTCGACCTGCGCGGTGATCCGCCCCGCCGGCCGGCCGTCCTTGTACGCTACCCAGGCCGTGCCCTCGGCGTGCTCGAAGAACGGGTTCTTCTTCTTGTCGAGCCGATCGGAGATGTCCAAGTCGAGCGGCCGGATATAGTTGGGCTCACCCTCGTAGATCGTGTCGACAACGTTGAGGAAGTCCTTGAGGACCTTCTTGTCGCCCTTCCGAAGCTCGCGGATCTCGATGGCCATACGGCGCAAGCCCGTACCTTCCGGGGCGCGGCGCCGCAAGGGGATCGCGCGGGCGCGGGCCGGCGCTGATCGCAGCGCGCGGCGCGCGCGGAGCCGGTAAGCTCTCGCGGAGGGCGGCTGTCCGGCCTCCCGGCAACTCAGGTGGACGCACCATGATGACCCCGAAGGAGTTCCAGAGGCAGTTCAAGCGGCTGCTGATGAGCCGCGTTGAAGGCATGGATTGGGAGGACAAGCTCGCCCGGGTCCGCCAGTACCTGCGGCAGCTCGAGGCGCGCCAGAGCCCGGAGGAAGAGTCGGCCGAGCTCTCGCCGTCGCTGGAGCTCATCCCGTTCGAGCCGGGCAAGCGGCCGGTCGACGAGGCGCTCTACCCGGGGCATGGGTGCAGCGAGCGCGTCGGCTGCATCAACACCTCGGGCGACCCGTCGGAGCTCGGCGACGAGGTGTGGCTGCTCTACCGGCTGCGCGACCTCTACGCGTTCGTCGCGCCGTTCGAGCGAGCGTTCGAGGTGACCATGTCGGCGTGGTTCCTCCCGGCGAGCCCCGGCGACGGCGAGCCGTGCCCCGTGCCCGGCATCATCGACCTGCCGCTCAGCCCGCAGATGGTCTCGACGTCATCCTACCCGGTCCCGATGCTCGAGCCCGCGCCGTGGAACTCGTTCCACCAGACGGTCTACGTCGCCACCATCGCCCCGGCGCGGCACCTCGTGCCGCACCCCCCGGGCGAGGACACGGGCGGCGGCTATCACTGGATCGACCTGCCCGAGTCCTTCCGGCGGCGCATCACCGACGGCGCCGATCCGTTCACCTTCGCGAGCCTGTTCCGCCAGCAGCTCCGGGTCGAGATCAAGCTCAGCGAGGCGGGCAGGACGGTCTCCTCCGAGTCGACGGACATCGAGATCTTCGACACCGGCCGGTTCGGCTCGCTCTACGCGCGCCTGCTCGACCGGCTCGTCAAGGCGGACACGGAGATCCAGCAGCGGGCGCTCGGGATCGACGAGCTCCACGTCGGCTATCACCCGTGGTTCCCCGTGCTCACCATCGGCATGGACAAGGCCCTCCTGTACCTGCGGGCCATCCATCAGGACCTCGAGCAGCACCGGCGCAACCTCCCGGACCCCCGGTGGCTCCTCCGGGTGGGGCTCTACCTCGAGCTGCTCACGTGCCTCGGCATCTTCGAGGCGGTGAAGGATCAGTACCCGGACATGCTGTCGCCCGGGGAGCGCGAGGCGTTCGAGCGCGGCGAGGCGTTCGCGCCCATCCGCGCCGCGGTCGACGTCGCGGCGTGGAAGCAGGTCTGGGAGCTGCGGCACATCGCGCCGCGCGCCGCCGGCTTCTTCGCGGCGGGCCCGGTGAGCCTGACGAACCTGATGCGCAAGCAGAAGGCCACGCTCGCCTTCCTGCACGCCCACCACGCCGACCTGCAGAAGGCGATCGAGCTCGCCGGCAACAACCTGTGGAACGCGCAGGAGACGTGGCACCGGGTGTTCCGCGACGCGGAGCGGGCGGTGCTCAAGAACAGCGTGCTCGCGTTCCCGGAGCTCGCGCACCTCGACCCGCGGTGGCGCGACTTCGCGCTCTGGCACCAGCGCGGCGACATGCGGCTGTTCGGGCTCAGCCTCATGCCCGAGGCGCTGACCGCGCTCTTCGGCGATCAGGACGGCATCTTCCCCGCCGCGTGCCGGCAGTACCGCAAGTCGATGAACGACGTGGCCCGCTGGGCCGCCGAGCGGAGCCTCATGGATTACACGGGCGACGAGTGCATCCCGCGGAACGCGAGCCTGCTCGAGGCGTACATGGAGAAGAACCCGTCGCTGCTCGCCGCGCTGCAGCGGCGCGACGGCTACGGGGCCGCGGCGTCGATCGAGCTCGACGAGCCGAGCAAGGCGACGCGCGAGGCGAGCGCCGAGGACATCATGACGCTGCTCCGGCGGACGCCGGTCTTCAAGCCGCTGCTCGATCGCGAGCTCCGCAAGCTCGCCACGAAGGTGCGCCGGATCGAGTACGGCCCGCTCGACCGGATCGTGCTGCAGGGGCAGCGGGACTCGTCGATGTTCGTGGTCGCGTCGGGCGCGGTCGAGGTCCTGGTGCGGCACCCGGACGGGCAGGACTCGACGGTGGCGGCGCTCGAGAAGGGCGCCGTCTTCGGCGAGTTCGCGCTGCTCACGGGCGAGGAGCGCACCGCGACGGTGCGCGCCGTCGACGAGGTGGTGCTCTACCAGATCACGAAGGAGGCGCTGCAGCCGATCATCGAGGCGCGCCCGCAGCTCGTGATCGAGCTCAGCCTGCTCATGGCCTCGCGCCAGGCCCACCTGCGCGACGCGGCCGAGCGCTACATCGAGGCCGAGGAGAAGGTGCGGAGCCTCGCCGGGCGCATCCGGCGGTTCGTCCTCGGCTGAGCGCGGGGCCGCGCGCGCCCCGGCCGGGCGAGCGACCGCTCGCGAGCCGGCTTGGCGCGGGGCTCGAGCGCCCGGCGAGGCGATCGGCCCCTCGCGCCCGGCCCGGGGGGCGCTCAGCCCTTCAGGAGCCACGCGAGGGCGTCGGCCTCCGCGGTGAAGAACGAGTACTCGGGCAGCCCCATGGCGGCCGACAGGCGGGAGATCTGCATCTTCGAGAGCGCGCTGTTCACGAGGTTCGCCGCCTTGCGCATGCCGTGCTCGACCGCGTACGCCATGGTCTGCTCGACATAGGGGCTCACGTCGGGCTTCTGCGGCGGGAAGTCCGCGATGTCGGCGAGCACGTACCAGGGCTTCCCGAGCGTGAGCAGCGTCGCGGCCTTCTGGCGGAAGTCGTCGAGGTACGCCTTGCCCTCGTCGATGTCCCAGAACCCCCACACCTTCACGTGGAGGACCCCCGTCGTCGTGTCGGCCCGGACGTGGAACCGCCGCTGCCCGGCGCGCTCGCGCCGCGACGTGGGATCGGACTTCCTCGACGGCTCGCCCGCGGAGGAGCTCGTCCGGCCCGGCGCCTCCGAGGGCCGCGGCCGGGTCTCCGGGGCCCTCGACGTGGGCGTCGGCGAGGGGGGCGAGAGCGGGGTGCGGCGCGACGGCGGCGTCTTCGACAGCTCGGGCACGGTGACGGTCGGCACGTCGGCGAAGCCCGCCGACTTGCCGGGCCGCGAGGGCTGCGTCGGGTCGGTGGGGCTCGGGTTCACGCTCGGGCTCGGGCTCGGGCGCGGCGACGGCGACTCGGGCAGGAGCACGACGCGCGACGCCCGCGGGAGCGGCACCTCGAGCGCGGCGGCGAGCGCGCTCACCGCGGTGGACGCGCGGTCGAAGCGGTCCTCGGGCTTGAGCGCCGTGGCCTTGAAGAACCAGCCGTCGAACGCGCTCGGCAGCGTGATGGAGCGCCGGCGCGCCGCGCGAACGCTGGGCGACTCCATCGCCCCGCGCAGGAGCTCGGCCGCGAGCAGGTACGGCGACGGGATCGCCTCGGCCTCCTGGGACCAGTACGACTCGCCGACGAGGAGCGCGTACGCGACGTGCCCGAGCGCGTAGATGTCGGCGCGGGGGCCGACGTTGCGCTCGGCCCGGATCTGCTCGGGCGCCATGTACACGGGCGTGCCGAGCATCTGCCGGGTCAGCGTGGAGGCGTGGTGCTGCTCGATGACCTTGGCGATCCCGAAGTCGAGGATCTTCACGCACGGCGAGCCGTCGTCGCGGACCGTGACGAACAGGTTGTCCGGCTTGAGGTCGCGGTGGACGATGTTCGCCGCGTGCGTCTTGTCGAGCGCGAGCGCGGCCTGGAACAGGTAGATCGCGACCTCCTCGGGGGGGAGGAAGCCGCGCTTCTTGAGGAGGCTGCCGAGCTCCTCGCCGCGGAGCAGCTCCATGACGATGAACGGCGTGCCGGTCTCGTCGTCGACCCCGGCGTCCGAGGTCCGGACGATGTGGTCGCTCTCGATGATGCCGGTGATGCGGGCCTCGAGGGCGAAGCGGGCGCGCAGCTCCTCGCTGTCGAGGAGGCTGGGCAGCATCACCTTGAGCGCGCGGCGCGCCGCGGTGACGTCGTCCATCACCTCGTACACGGCGCCCATGCCGCCCGCCTTGATGACGCGCAGCACCTGATAGCGATCGCGAAACCGCGTATTCGGCTGCAGCAGACCGGGCGAGGAGCTCATCCTGCGGCCCTCGATTGAGACATGGTCTGGAACACGCTACCAGCGCCGCTTCCTGCGTCGCAAGGCGCACGGGTAGGGAACGTGCTCACCGCGGGATCGCGCCGCCGCCGGCCGCCTCGGCCCGAGCGGCGCGGTCGAGCAGCGGCTCCAGCGCGCTCCAGAGGGCGCGGACGTCTTGGAAGCGCTCCTCCGGGACGACGGCGAGCGCCCGGGCCACCCAGGCGTCCACCTCGGGCGGCAGATCCGGCCGGAAGGCGTGCAGGCTGGGACGTGGGCCGCGCGCGGCCGCGAGCAGGATGTCGACCCGGCTCGCCCCGGCGAAGGGCACGCGGCCCGCGAGCGCGCGGAAGATCACCGCGCCGAGCGAGTAGATGTCGATCCGGTGGTCGATCTCCTGGGGCCGGCCCTTCCAGACCTCGGGCGCGATGTAGCTCGGCGAGCCCGGGATCGCCCCCTCGCGGGTGAGGGGGTCGGCCTGCATCACCTTGACAAGCCCGAAATCAAGCAAACGCACGCATCCTCGGTTCGCTGCCCCGCGATCGGCCGGCGCGCCGCCGCCGGCGCCGTCGCCCGCAGCGCGGATCGGGTCGCCGGCCGGGGGGCCGCCATGAGCCGCGTGCCCTGGATTACCTTTGTGGCGAAGCGAGCGTGAAGAAGGCGGGCCGCTTGCGTCGATGTCGAGGACGAAGATGTTCGCGGGCTTCAGGTCGCGGTGGACGATGCCGCGGGCGTGCGCGGCGTCGAGCGTGTCGATGATCGGACGGAAGAGCTCGCGGAGCCGGGCGAGGGGGAGCCGCTGGTTGCGCGCCTCGAGCCGGCGCAGCGTCGTCTCGAGGTCGCTGCCCTTCAGGAACTCCATCACGATGTAGAGCGTGCCGTCGGGGGCCTCGCTGAAGGCGAAGACCTGCGTCGCGCTGGTGCCGGAGAGCGCGCCCATGGCGCTGGCCTCGCGCCGCATGCGGGCTTTCAGGGCGGGATCGCTGGAGAACTCGGGCCTCAGGTACTTGACTGCGACGTGCGTGCCGGTCTCTTGGTCCAGGGCGCGGTAGACGACGCCATGGCCTCCCTGGCCGACCACCTCGATCAGCTTGTACCGGCCGTCGATGACGTCGTCGATGTCGTGGTCCATCGGCAGGTCCTCGCTGTTCCGAGAGCGCTGCGCCAGCATGCCCGCGGAACGAGCTCAGGTTGTAGCCGCTCCGGCGCCCTGGCGGTAGGGACGGTTGGATGGGGGCCCAGGCCGGCCGGCGGCCGGGCGCGGGGAGGGAGGGCACGCGGGGAGGCAGGGCGAGCCTGCTGAGGCGAGCGCGCCGTCGGGGAAATGCGACAGGGACATTGCGTGCGGGCTCAGGCATCATCCTAGGAGTCACGGAAATCACCTGATGATGCTTACAGTCGTTACGCCGAGGTGACGAACTTGGCTGTGTTGCTGGCTTGGTGATTCCGTGTAGAGTGGCGCCCATCGCGATATGAGATCCGTCCGACAGAACAGCGATCTTCCTCCGGTGAGCAGCGCGTTGCCGGTCGCGCTCGACGTGCAGCAGGCCAAGCCCGGCGCGCCCGATCCGGAGCTGGACGAGTCGTGGACGTATGAGGTCGCCCACCCCGACTCGCCGGCGGATCTCACGGCTGTGGTCGGGGAGAACCTCCGGCGGCTCCGCACGCGGCGCGGGCTCTCTCTGGAGCGGCTCTCGAAGGTCTCGGGCGTCAGCCGCGCCATGCTGGGACAGGTCGAGCTCGGCCGCAGCGCGCCCACGATCAACGTCGTGTGGAAGATCGCCCGTGCGCTCGGCGTGCCGTTCTCGGCGCTCGTCAGCAATCGCTCGTCCGGCGGGCCGATGCTGCTGCGCGGGGACCGCGCGAAGCGGCTGACCTCTCACGACGGAAAGTTCACGTCGCGCGCGCTCTTCCCGTTCGATGCGCCGAGAACGGTCGAGTTCTACGAGCTGCGCCTGGCCGCGCTGGGCATCGAGAATGCCGATCCGCATCCGCCCGGCACGACCGAAAACATCATCGTGAACCAGGGGACGGTCGAGATCAGCGTCGACGGACAGCGGTTCCTGCTCGCGACTGGCGATGCGCTTGTGTTTCAGGCGGACGTCCCGCACGTCTACCGCAACCCGGCGAACGTCGATTCGCTGATGTACCTGGTGATGACGTATTCGCTGTCGGCCCCCTGAGGGCGGGTCTCCCCCCGGGGGTGGAGGGGAGGACAAAAGAAACGCCGGCGGTCGCCGGCGTTTCTTTTGCTGCAAGAAAGAAAGGCCTTGTGGCGGTGCTACTTGGTCATGGCGGACATGCCCATCATCATGGGCATCCCGCCGCACATCATCATCATCGGCATCCCGGACGACATCATCCGCGTCATGGCCTCGCAGCGCTCCTTGAGCATGTCCATGGACATGCCCTCGGCCGGCATCAGCTTGCAGGTCATCCCGTCCTTCGTCATCTCACAGGACATCTTGCACATCATCGGCATGCCCATGCCCATCATGCTGGGCATCATGCCCATGCCCATCATGCTGGGCATCATGCCCATGCCCATCATGCTGGGCATCATGCCCATGCCCATCATGCTGGGCATCATCGGCATTCCCATGCCCATGCCCATCATATTGGACATCATCGGCATGCCCATCATGGGCATCATCGGCATGCCCATGCCCATCATGCTGGGCATCATTGATGCGCCAGCGGCCATCTCCGGCGTCGCCATCATCGGGGTCATCGTCTGCGGCATCATGGGCATCTGCATCGCGGTGGTCATGGGGGGCCTTCCTGTCTTCGGCGCTGGTCGCGGCCGGGAGCCGTTCTAGCCGGCCTTCGTGCGCGAGCAACGCGTTCACACCGGCGCCCATCACTTTGCTCCAGTCTAGCGGAGGCGCCTCCACGGGCTTGGAGGCGCGGGCATCCCGAGCGGACGAGTGTCCGCTATGGCGACGGGCCGCTGCTCCTGGGCTGCGCTCTCGAGCTGCGTCCCGGCCAGACACGGAGGGTACGGCGGGCACGACGGCTCGACGCGGGGCGAGCGGGACCCTGCGGGCGCGAGCTGGGCCGGGTCGACCTGTTCGGGCGCCGATGCTCCCACCTCCGCTTCCACCCGTCGCTGAGGCTGACATGGCGGCCTCATGGGTTCGTCCACCGCGCGCACCGGGTGCGTGACGGCGCCCTCCCGACGACAGTCGCGTTTTCCGGGACCGTGTGCGCCATCGACGATCGGCATGAACCGCCTGCGCCTGTCGCGGTGTGCGCGCGCGATCGACGGCAGTCGCTTGAGGCTGCCGCGAGCGGCTCCGACCGGTCCACCCGCCGCGAAGCCGCCGAACCGGAAGAGGCCCGCCCGGTGCTCGGCGGAGATGCCGCGCGAGGATGCCTTGCGGCGCGACCCAGCGGGGCTTGTGCGCGTCCTGCTCCACCCTTGACGGGCGTTGGGCTTTGGGGCCTCATGCGTCACCATGCGCCGCGCTCCGTCCTCTCCGTCGCTCGTCCACGCCACCCGCGTGCTCGCCCTGGGGGCCCTTCTGGGCACCGCGTCGTGCGCTCGGATTCTGGGCCTCGACGAGTTCGAGGACTGCGACGAAGATTCCTGCTCAGGAGTGCTCTGGGCGAAGAGTTTCAGGAGCCATGAGCTGGTCCTTCCAGAGAGCGCTCGGCTCGACTCGAAGGGGAACATCCTCCTCTCAGGAGTCTTTCGAGGTACCACCGATTTCGGCGGACCGCCGCTGATATCGTCTCATAACGCTTTCTTTCTCGCCAAGCTGAAGCCGGACGGTAGCCATGCCTTCAGTCGAGGGCTGTCGGTGGATGACCTCGATGGCGCCCTTGTATCGCGCATTTCGGTGCTGCCTGACGATAGCGTCGTCTTGTCGGGGTCATACGAGGGGGCCATCGACTTCGGTTCCGGTGATGCGCTCACGGCGCCGACTCCCGAACAAGATGGTTGCTTCGTGGCCAGGTTCTTGTCCGACGGCGAGCTGAGGTGGAGGCGCAACCTGTTCACGGGGACGGGGTTGCTCTTCGCCGTGGATTCATCGGCTACGCCCGACGGTGACGTGGTCCTGGTCGGCTATTTCGGACGAGAGGTGAGCTTCGGTTCGTCGACCCTGACGACCGCGTCGACGGACGCCTTCATCGTGAAGTTGGACGGCGAGTCGGGGAACGTGCAATGGAGCCTTCAGCTGGGAGATCCGAATGCCACGACGACGACCATCGAGGCAACGGCGGTGGCCGTAGATCCCGACGGTAACATCGTCGTGGGGGGCCGCTTCACGGGATTCACCGAGGTTGGCTTCGACGAGAGCTCCGCACCAAGCCCTTCGGGGACCGGCTCCTTCGTTATCAAGCTCACGCCCACCGGGAAGAGGGATTGGTCCGTTGTCATCCAAGGAGAGGGCGATGCCTGGGGGGCTGACATCGACGTCGATGCGCGAGGGGATCTCGTTGCGGCTGCGGCGTTTAGAGGAGCGATCGATATCGCCACGCGAGGGGTTCGCGGCGCCCAGCGGACCAGCGGACTGGCAGATTCGGACCTCCTGCTCGTGAAGCTGTCTTCCGCGGGAACCCACCTGTGGTCGTTGAGATTCGGGGATTCTTTGCCCCAGGTCGATATCGATACGACCTTGCCTCTCATGTCACCTTTCGGGCTTCACGTCGCTGCCGACGCCGCCGGAGACATCGTGCTTGGCGCTGGGCTTGCAGGCGCTGTCGACTTTGGGGGCGGGCTACTCGGCGGGAGGCAGGATCGGGACTGGACGATCGCTAAGCTGAGCGCTGGCGGGGAGCACATCTGGAGTAGGCGTTTCGGCGATGCTGCGACAGGGCAAGGGATCGCTGGCATCGACACCGATCCAGCGACCAATGCGCTCGTCGCCGTTGGAATCAATGATGGGGTACTGGATTTTGGCAATGAGATCAAGATCGCGGTTGCCGGCGGCTTCAACTCTGTCGTGGCGAAAGTCGACCTTCAGCGGGTCGGGAGATAGCTCTTCGAACTCAGTAGAGCTGGTCAGTTGATCTGCAGGTTCGCGGCCCCCGTGCCCTCCTGCCCCGCGCCCGCGGCGCCGCCGCTCGGGGTCGTCCCGCCAGCGCCGCCGAACCCGGGGGTGCCGATCACGCAGCTGTTGTCTCGGAACGTGAAGGTAACGCTCCCGGATCGCGCCAGGCAGGCGCTCGGACCGCCGCCGCCGCCCGCGCCCGGGCCGCCGTCGCCCCCATTGCCACCTCTGCCGCCGACGCCGCCGTTGGTGGCGTCATCAGGACCGGGGCCGCCCGGGCCGCCGTTCCCCCCGAGCTGTCGCGCTCCGCCGTTGCCGCCGCGGCCGCCATTGCCGCCCTTTCCGGTTGTGATCTCGTTGCGGGAGACGACCACCTGGCCGGCCGCCGCGAAGATTCCAAAGCTCCCGCCGCCACCTCGCCCAGCCTGGCCGCTGCGACCGCCGAGTCCACCGCACCCGCCGCTGCCGCCGCCACCACCGCGATCATTAGGGCCTACCCAGCACGTGCCGCCGCCGCCGCCGCCCGCGCCGCCGCCACCGCCGCCGTTCGCTCCCGGCAACCCATTGGTGCCGTTCGCAGGCTGATAGACGCCCGAGGCGATGGTGCCGAGCGTCGCTCCCCCGGTCCCCGGCGTCCCCTGCACCCCGGCCATGCCTGGCGCGCCATTCTGTCCTGGATATCTGGGATCCCCGCAGTCGTGCGAGGGGCCTCCCGCACCGCCGGCCGCCCCCTGGCTGCCCGGATGGCCCGACGCTCCGGTGGCAGAGCCATGTCCGCCATACCCGCCTCTCCCGCCAGGCTCGTCGCACACGGGCGCTGGACCGGCATTCCCAAGGCCGCTGCAGTCGTTGCAGCCCACCTCTCCCGCGTTCCCCCCTGGAGCCGTCCCCGCCGTGTGCGCCGCCCCGTCCGTTCCCGCGACGCCGTTCTGGCCGTCCTGCACGCGGATGATGTTGTACCGCACGAAGAGCTGCGCGAGCCCGCCGCCCAGGCGCACTCCATAGGTGCTCGCGCCGGCCGTCGTCGCCTTCAGCGCCTCGATCGTGATGCCCTCGATGTGCGTCGGCTGCGCGATCGACGGCGCGTGGAACACCGTGCCTGGCGCGCGCACCGTCGTCGTCACCGCGGAGGTCCTGCGGAACTTGAAGTCAGGGTCGTCGTGGTCGAATCCGCCATAGATGCTGATCCCGGACACGACCGTGACCGCCTCCTCGTACAGCTCGCCGGACAGACAGACCGCCGGCACCGCGCTCTCCTGCGCCACCTGGATCGCCGTGGCGATCGTCTGCACCGGGGCCGTGCGCGTCCCGCTGTTGGCGTCGTCCCCGGTGCTGGCCGAGACGTAGACGCACCGCTCCACGAGCCCGTCGCCGCCATCGCAGTTGGCGTCGACGAACTCATCGTCGATCGGATCCTCGGTCGTCGAGGTCGGCGTACACGCGTATTCGCAACCGCACTCGCCCGTGAGCGGGTTGCCGTCGATATCGTGCGTGCCCGGGAGGCACCCCATCGCGCAAGGGTCGGTGACCTCGCCCCCGCCGCCCCCGTCTCCGCTGCCCGCCTCCCCACCCGCGCCGCCTTCGCCCCCGCCCGCGCCGCCCTCGCCGCCCGCGCCGCCCTCGCCGCCCGCGCCGCTCGTGACAGCCGCGCTGCTGCTCGATGACGTCGTCGTTGCGCTGCTCGCGCTCGGCGCTCCGCCCGATCCGGAACCGCCGCCGGTGCCCGAGACCGGCCCGATGGGACCGTCGATCGAGCTGCTCTCGGCGCAGCCGAGCGCGGAGAGCATCGCAAGCACAGAAGCCGTTCCGAGGAGGGAGCGCACGCGCATGCTTAATTCTGCACCTTCGCGCGCTTTTCGGAAAGACTTTGTCACACTGGCGGTAATCACCCCACGCGCCCCATGTGGACCCATCCCGCCGTGCCGCACGCACCGACACCGCCGTGCCGCGCTGCGCCGCCGCGAGCCAGCTCACGATCCCGCGATTCGCCCCTCGCGCCCGTCACCGACTCCGGTAGTCTGGGTCTGCGCCCCTGCGCCCCTGCGCCGCCTCCGCGCCGTCCCTGCCGTACGCCAGCACGCCCATGCGCCTCGAACCGCTCCACCGACTCTCGCTCGCCTCCCTGCTCGGGCTCGCTGCCGCCGCCGGGCTCCACGGTGCCTGCGCCCCGGATTCGGGGATCGGCGCGGCGTCGTCCTCGTCGGAAGGGGTCGGCTCGGGCGGAGACCTCGATCCGGATGGAGGGCTGTTGGGCGACGCGCCCATCGATACCCGCCCCGACCCGGACGCCGCCTGCGGGCTCGTCACCGAGGAGGCGATCGCCGTCCCCCTCAATCTCTACATCATGATGGACAAATCCTCCTCCATGGAGGGAGACAAGTGGGATAGCGCGAAGGTCGGCCTGACCGCGTTCGTCAACAACCCGCGGTTCGCCGGCGTGCGCGTGGCGCTGCGCTTCTTCCCGCGCGCCGCGGACGACGTGCCGGCGTGTGACCAAAATGCCTACAAGACGCCGCTCGTCCCGTTCGGCCCGCTCCCGGGCAACGCGGGCGCGATCGTGGACGCCATCGAGGACGAGTCGCCGAACGGGCTGAGCACGCCCATCTACCCGGCGCTGGGCGGGGCGCTGCTCCAGGGCATCGAGGTGGCGCAGAACCACCCCGACGAGGCCTCCGCCGTGCTGCTCGTCACCGACGGGAAGCCGCAGGGGCCCGCGCCCCAGTGCGGCGGCGCGAACCCGGAGGAGCCGGCGGCCATCGCGGCCCTCGCGGCGGCGGGCGCGCGCTATCGACCGCCGGTGCGCACCTTCGTCATCGGGCTGCCGGGCGTCGACCAGAGCATCGCCAACCAGATCGCCGCGGCCGGCGGCACCGACACCGCGGTCCTCGTCAAGGCGACGAACATCGCCGTCGAGTTCCAGAGCGCGCTCGCGAAGGTGACGGGCCAGGCGCTCCCGTGCGAGTACGAGGTCCCGTCCGAGGTGGCCGGCGGGCAGATCGCGTTCAACGACGTCAACGTCCTCTTCGGGCTCGACGGCGCGCCGCAAGAGATCCTGCCGCAGAGCCCCGGCTGCGACGGTCCAGGCTGGCGCTACGACAACCCGAGCTCGCCCACGGCGCTCGTGCTGTGCCCCGACACCTGCGACGCCGCGAGGAACGCGTCCGCCGCGAAGATCCAGATCCTCCTCGGCTGTGAGACCGTGCTCCGCTGACCGCGCTCGGCAGAGCCCGCTCGGCGCCAGAGCGACGCTCGCCACGAGATGCTCGTCACGAGAAGACGAACGTTGAGCCGCCGAGGCGACGAGGAGCCAAGGAGTCGACTTCCCGGGTTCTCTCGGTGCAGCGGCATTGTCGAGCCCGGTCGCATGCAATGGGACCTCGCAGCGCTTGCCGCGACGCGCGCGTGTCGTATCGCAGCGCTTGCCGCGACGCGCGCGTGTCATGGAGATGACACCGGGAGCGACGAACGGGGTTGGGGAACACGGGGTTGGGGAACGCGGCGTTGGGCAAGACGCACAGCGTCATGGGCGACGGCCGCCGAGCTTCGAGGCGGGGCGCGCGGGGCGGGCGCCAGGCGCCTCGTTGCAACTCTGCACGGCGCTTTGTGGACTCCCGGCCCCCAGCGCCGTAAGAGGACGGGACCATGACGACGGAGTCCTCCCTCGCAGCCGCCGGTTCGCCGCGGCACGCCGCCCCCGCTGCGCTCCACCCCGCCCTGGTGCTGAGCGCGTACCTCGAGCCGCTCGTGCGCGGCCGGCGGGTCGCGGTCCTGGGTGACGCCACCATCGGCCTCGCCGACCGGCTGCTCCAGCGCGGCGCGCGCCTCGTCCACGCCTACGATCCGGACGCCGCGCGCGTCGCGGAGAAGCTCGCGCGAACGGCGCCCGGCCGGCAGCCGCACCCGAGCTTCGCCGTGTTCGACGGCGACCTCGGCGTGCGCGACGGCGCCTTCGACACCCTCGTCATCCCCGACCTCTCGATCTTCGCCGACCCGGCCGAGATCCTCCGGCGCGCCCGCCGCCTCACCGCCGCGAGCGGCGCCGCCATCATCGCGTCGCCGAACCCGGACGTCGCCCGGGGCCTGCTCCCCGCGGGCGCGCGGCGCGGCGCGGCCCCCGGCTACTACGCGCTCTACGACCTCGTGGCGCTCCAGTTCAAGCAGGTGCGGATGGTCGGCCAGGCGCCGTTCGTCGGCTACACGGTCGCGGAGTTCGCGCCGAAGGGCGAGCCCGAGGTGAGCGTGGACACGTCGATCCTCGACGGGTCCGAGGAGCCGGAGTGGTTCATCGCCGTGGCCGGCGAGCGCCTGCCGCGGCTCGACGCGTTCGCCGTCATCGAGCTGCCGTTCGCCGGGTTCCCGGTCGCGGCCGCCGGCCCGTCGGCCGAGGCGCTCACCGAGGCCGAGGGCCGCGCGGAGCGGCTCGGGGGCGAGCTCGCCGCGCTGCGCACCCGGCACCAGCGCGACCGCGAGGACGCGGGGGCCCGCGCCGAGAGCGCGGTCGCCACCGCCGCGCGCCTCGCCGAGACGGAGGCCGAGCTCGAGGCGCGGGGGGCGCGCCTGCGGGAGGTCGAGGCGAGGGCGGGCGACGCCCACGTCCGGGCCGAGCGCCTGGCGCACCAGATCCGCGACATGGAGGAGGAGCTCCGCAGCCAGCGCGACCGCGCGACCCGGCTCGCCAAGCAGCTCGACGACGAGAAGCGGGCGCGGACCAAGGTCGAGCTCGAGCTCGGCATGATCCGCAACAAGCCGGAGATCGCCGGCGCCCGCGACCGCCTCGACGCGGCGACGGCCGAGCTCGAGGCCGCGCGCGCCAGGATCGCCGAGCTCGAGGCGAGGCCCGCCGTCGCGGCGCCGGACCCGGCGCTCTCGGCGCGCGTCGACGAGCTCGAGGCGGCCGCGGCGGGGGCGCGGCGGGAGCTCTCGAAGATCACGGCGGATCGGGACGCCGCGCGCAGGCGCGCGCAGGAGAGCGAGCGCGCGCTGGAGGAGGCGCGGCGCGCGGCGGCGAAGCACGAGGAGCTCGAGGCCGCCCGGGCCGAGCTCGCGCGCGAGCGCGACCGGCTCAAGGAGCGCGTGGAGCGGATCGAGCGGGAGAACCGCGCGCTGGAGGAGCAGCGGAGCGCCCTCGACGCGCGCAGGCTGTTGCTGGAGGCGCGGATCGTCGAGCTCGAGCAGCGCGTCGTCGCGCTGGAGCAGCGGGCCGCGGAGCTGGAGAAGCGCGACCCCGGCGAGGCGGCGGCCGCCGAGATCGCGAGCCTCGAGGCGGCGCTCCGCGACCGGGGCCACGTCATCGCGTCGCTCAAGGCGCAGCTGCTCGAGAGCGAGCGCGTGGGCAAGGAGCTCGTCGACGAGCTCGGGACGGCCTTCGCGTCGGGCACGGCGGAGAGCGGCGGGCCGGGCCAGGCCGCGGGCGGTGGGTCGGGCGGGGCGCTCCCGGGCAACGGCGGGCAGGGCGACGCCGTGGAGGCGCTCCGGCAGCAGCTCGACGCGCTGGCGCGGAGCGCCGCCGCGAGCGAGGCCGACCTGCGCGCCGCGAGCTGGAAGGTCGCGCAGCTCGAGCGCGAGCTGTCCGAGGCGCGCGATACGGCCGGCGCGCCCCAGGCGCTCCACGACGCGCTCGAGCAGGCGCTCGTCGCCGCGCAGGCGGAGATCGCGGCGCTGCGCCGGGCGGCGGAGCGCGAAGAGGCGGGCGAGGCGCGCCAGGATGTGGGCGGGAGCGCGGCGGGCGAGGCGCGCCAGGACGCGAGCGCGGCGCCCGAGGACGCCGGCGAGGCGCGCGAGGATGCGAGCGCGGCGCGCGAGGAGGCGGGCGCGGCGCACCAGGATGTGAGCGCGGCGCGCGACGACGTGGCCGGGGCGCGCGACGACGTGGCCGGGGCGCGCGAGGATCTGGGCGTGCCGCCCGAGGTGATCGAGCAGGCGGTGCTCCTTCAGCAGGTCGCCAGCGCTGTCGAAGCGGGGGCGTGAGCGAGGACGCCGCGGGCTGCGGCCCACCCGACCCGCGTGAACGCGGGGTACCTGTGCGCACGCGGTCGCTCGCGCTAAGGACCGAGCCGATGCGCGCACCTCGCCCCCTCTCCTCGCTCCTCCGGCTCGCCGGCGCCGCCGCCCTGGCCCTCGCGCTCGGCGCATGCAGCGCGGCCACCGCGCCCCGCGCGCCAGACCCCATCGCCTCGCTCCGCGACGCGGGCGCGCGCTCGACCGACGGCGAGGTCGTCGGCCGCTGGCTGCTCGGGGAGCTCCTCGTCCCGGGCGGCACGCCCGCGGGCGTCAAGGCGGCGCGCAAGCGCCTCGACGGGATCGGGGCGAAGTCCATGCTCGCGTCGCTGGGGCGCGCGATCGACGACGAGGCGCACGGCCGCAACGCGCGCGCGGCGGCGGCCTACCTCGAGGCGGTGGACGCGGCGCGGGTGAGCGCGCACCCCGACGCCCCCCTCGTGGGCTGGTTCGCCGCCAATCACCTGCTCGGGCTGCGGTCCAGCGTCGTCGGCCTCTGGAAAACGTCCCGCGAGGTCGTCCTGCGCGCGATCGACCGCCCCGGCAACCTCGGCTGGCGCGCGCGGGCCGAGCTCGTCGAGTGGTGGAGCATCGAGGGGCTGCCCGAGGAGGCGGCCGCCGCGGCGCGCGCGGACAGCGCCGGCGGCGCCGGGGCCGCGCCCGCCGCGCCGCTCATCGACGTCGCGGCGCGCCGCTACGGGTGCATCGAGGACGCCCGCTTCGCCGGCCCGTTCGGCCACCTGGCCGAGAGCGACCACCGCGTGCGCTACGAGGCGGAGCGCGCCGGCCCCTGGCCGCCCGTGTTCCCGCGCGATCCCCGCCGCGCCGACCCGCCGCGCGTGCTCGGCGCCGAGCGCCGCGGCTGCCAGCTCTCCGCGGTCGCGCCCGACGCGCGCGGCGAGGGCAGGGCCAGGGGCATCTTCTACGTCGAGACCTTCGTCGACCTGCCCGCCGAGCGCGAGCTGATCATCGCGGTCCAGGGCGCCTTCGCCATCCTCGTGGACGACGTCGAGGTGCTGACGCGCGACATGAAGCAGTGGGGGATCTGGCCGAGGTTCGGCGCGCGCCTGCGCCTCGGCCCGGGCCGGCACCGCATCCTCGCCCGCGTCGGGAGCGGCGAGACCTCCATCCGGCTGCTCGCGCCGGACGGCACGCCCCTCGGCGTGGCCACGTCCGCCGATCCGACGCCCCCGTACTCGCTCTTCCCGCCCGAGGTCCTGCCGGATCCCAACCCCATCGAGCCGTTCCTCAACGCGCTCGGGGTGCCGCCGCAGCCCGCGCCGAAGGTGGCGCGCGCGCTCGGGCTGCGCGGCGCGCCGCGCCCCGAGCGCGACGTGAACGACCCGATCTCCCGCTACCTCGCCGCGACCATCGCGCACCTCGAGGGCCAGGACGACGTGAGCGCGGTGCTGATCGAGCCGCTCGTGGCCGATCCGGCGCGCGCCACCGGCCCCGCGCTCGCGACGCAGGCCGTCTTCCTCGAGAAGGACCCGATCTTCCCGCCGTCCGACGGCCGCGACCTCGTGAAGGACGTGCGCGCCCGCGCCGCGGCGAAGGACCCGGAGCTCTGGTATCCCCGCTTCTGGCTCGCGCTCGAGGAGGCCGACAAGGCGGGCCTGTCCGAGGTGACCCGCACGGTCGAGGCGCTCGCCGACCAGTTCCGCGAGGTGCCCGACCTCCTGAAGACGCTCGCCGCGATGTACTCGCGGCTCGGCTGGCGCGTCGAGCAGGTCCGCACCGTGAAGGAGGCCGCCGCGCGCTTCCCGGACGACGTCGAGGTGCTGGGCGCGCTCCTTCGCATTCACGACGCCGACGGGCACGTCGCGCAGGCGGACGAGCTCGCCGCCCGCATCCGGGGGCTCGACCCCGACGCGGAGATCGAGCTGGAGCGGGCGATCGATCGGCGCGACTACGCGGCGGCCATCCGGGAGCTCCAGCGCCTCGGCGCCGTCCGCCGGGACCGCAAGGACATCGCGCTGCGCATCGCCGACCTCCTGACCCGCGCCGGCAAGCGCGCCGAGTCGTTCGAGCAGCTCGAGCGCGCGCTCGCGAGGTCGCCGGACGACGCGGACGCGCGCCTCGCGCTCGCCGACGCGCGCTTCGCCCGGGGGGAGCGCGACGCGCTCCAGAAGGCGCTCATCGAGGCGATCCGGACGGGCTCGGACACCTCGAGCCTGCGCGACGCGATCGAGCTGCTCGACGGCACGACCGAGCTCAGCCCCTACCGGCTCGACGGGAAGCGGGTGATCGCCGAGCACGAGGCCTCGGGCGAGGTGATGCCGGGCACGGCGGCGCGCGTGCTCGACTACGCGGCCCTGTGGATCCACGAGGACGGCTCGGCGCGGATGCTCCAGCACGAGATCATCCGGATCCAGTCGCGCGAGGCCATCCAGGAGCACGCCGAGCAGCGCGTGCCCGACGGGCTCGTGCTCAAGCTGCGCACGGTCAAGCGCGACGGGTCGATCCACGAGCCGGAGTTCATCGAGGACAAGCCGACCGTGACCATGCCGCACCTCGAGGTCGGCGATTACATCGAGGTGGAGAACCTGTTCGTCCTGCGCGGCGACGGCCAGGGGGGCCTCACGTTCCAGGGCCCGCGCTGGTTCTTCCGCGAGGAGAAGGTCCCGTACTGGCGGAGCGAGTTCATCATCGTGTCGCCGAAGAGCCGGCCCCTCGACGTGGAGGTCTCCGGCCCGGTGCCCGCCCCGGAGATCGTCGAGTCCGGCGCGCTCGTCACCCGCCGCTACCGCGTCGACAAGAGCCCCGCGCTCCCGGAGGAGCCGGCGAGCGCGCCGATGGCGGAGTTCCTGCCGAACGTCCGCGTCGGCTGGGGCATCACCCTGGCGGACACGATCGCGCGCATGGTCGACGCGGCCGCCGACGAGACGCCGCGCGATCCGCGGCTCGTGCGCATCGCGCGGGCGATCGCGCGGACGCCGATCGCGCCGGGGGCCTCCGGCGCGGCCGCGGGCGGCGGGGCGGGGAAGGCCGCCGGGGGCGGCGGCGCGGCGGGGGGCGAGGCCGGGGCGGCGCCGTCGAAGGACGAGCAGGCGCGCCGCATCTACCGGTGGGTGCTCGCCAACGTGGAGGCGGGGCGCGAGAACGACGGCCGCCGCGTGGTCATCGGCAAGAGCGGCAACCGGACCGAGGCGTTCCTCTACCTGTGCCGCCTGGTCGGGATCGACGCCGGCTACGGTGTCGTGAGCGACCGGCTCGCCGCGCCGCCGCGCGGCCCCATGAGCGAGGCCGAGACGTGGAGCGCGCTCGCGGTGCGCGTCGACACCGGCGACAAGCCCGGCGCGGGCGCGGCCCGCTGGATGTTCGTGCGCGACAAGTTCGCGCCGTACGGCTACCTGCCGAGCTCCCTCCGCGGGCAGCCGGCGATCGTGCTGCGGCCCGGGGCGCCGCGCGAGGTGACGCCCTCGTCCGGCGCGCACGACGGCGTGGTCACCGAGGGCGTCGCCGAGGTGGCCCGGGACGGCTCGGCGTCGCTGTCGATCGAGCAGCGCTACGACGGCAAGCTCGCGATCGCGCTGCGCTCGGCGCTGGAGTCGCTCCCCGACGCGCAGCTCCGGGACGCGGTCGAGTCGCGGCTCCTGCCGCAGATGGTGCCGGGGGCGCGGCTCCAGGAGATCCAGGTGAAGGAGCTGACCGAGATCGACCGGCCGCTCACCCTGAAGATGAAGATCTCGGCCGCGAGCTTCGCGCGCGCGCAGGGCCCGGAGCTCGTGCTCTCGCCGCCCTTCGGCGTGCGCGTGGCCAGCCTCGCCAGCCTGCCGGTCCGGGAGACGCCGCTCTACCTGTCCGAGCAGATCGCGACCCGCTCGGAGGTGCGGCTCCGCGTCAAGCTCCCTCCGGGCGCGCGCGTGGCCACGCGGCTCGCTCCGTTTGCGGCGGACAATGACGGGCGCACCGTGCGGGTGAACGATCGCCTCGACGGCGGCGCGCTGCTCCTCGATCGCTTCCTGGAGCTGCCCGCGGGCCGCGTGCAACCAGACGCTTACCCGCGGTTTCAGCAGTTCGCCCGCGCGGCGGACGGCGCGCTCGACCGGGACATCGTCGTGCTGCTCGACCGCGACGGACGCTGATCCCGGCGCCCGCGCGTCCCCTTCGAGCGCCCCGGTTCCGGGGATTCCTGTGTGCCAACCTACGCAGTATGGATTACGCTTTTGCTCTACCCGTGAGCGATCTGGATTCCCAGTACGCGCCGGATACCGGGCGCCCGCCGACCGATCCCGTGAAGGCGCGGGTGGCGCGCGCTTTCCGGCTCTCCTCGCTCTTCGCGCAGGTCGACCGCGCGGTGCGCGACGCGGTCACCGACGCCGCCGTGCTCGAGGTGGTGGCGTCCGACGCGGCGATCTTCGAGCAGGGCGCCCCTGCGGACACGCTCGTGGTGCTCGGCCGGGGCCGGGCGCGCGTCGAGCGCATCAACGACGCGGGCGCCGCGTTCCCGCTCAGCTACCGCGGCACGGGCGACGTGCTCGGCGAGTCGTGCCTCGGCGGGCTGGAGACGCGGACGGAGCGCGCGGTCGCGATGGACGAGGCCGAGGTGGTCCGCGTGCCGCTCGCGCTCATCCGCGAGCTCTGCGCTCAGCACCCGGGGTTCGGGGGGGCGGTGTTCGCGCTCCTCGTCGCGCGGCAGCGCGAGACCGAGGACCGGATCGAGTCGATGCTGTTCAAGAACGTGGGCGGGAGGCTGGCCGAGTTCCTCCTGCACGCGGCGGAGCGCTGGGGCGTGCCGACGCCGCGGGGGACGCTGATCTCGGCGCCGATCACGCACGCCGAGATCGCGCAGGTGATCGGCTCGACGCGGGAGACGGTGACGCTGACGCTGGGCGCGCTGCGGAAGGAGGGGGTGCTCGACGTGGCCGGGCGGCGGCTCATCGTGAAGGATCGCGAGGCGCTCGCCCGGAAGCGGTAGGGGACGCGGATCGCGCCGGCGCGCGGCGCCGCTATGCGCGGATGGCGTCGGAGGTGGCGCGAGCGGCGAGATCCTCGGCCATGTCGCGTGGACATGCGCGCTGTCGCGCGGCTGCTCGCGCCCTCGCGCGCGCCGTTCCCTGTTGACGTGGCGCACGAAGCGCCGATACGCCTTCGCGAGTCGACCTCGCAGGAAAGGATTGCTCATGCCGAAGCTCAGCTCCGGAACAGCCATCGCCGTCGCGTTTCTCTTCGGTTGCTCCGCGTCGTACGTGGCGCCGCGCTTCCTGGTGCCGCCGGTGCACGCGGGGAGCGATCCGCCCCGGTGGGAGGTGCGGTGCGTGGACGCCGAGACGGCGCAGGTCAGCGACGCCCAGCTCCTCGAGGTGACGAGCGCGTCCGGGTGGAACCCGGTCCTCAAGCGGTTCGGGCAGGAGGGCTGGGAGCCGGTGCAGTTCCTGCGCAGCGAGCTCGCCGCGAAGATCGACGCCGTGTGCTTCAAGCGGCCTCTCTGACCGGGCGCGCGGCGCCGCGCGCCGCGCGGGAGCGCGCCCGGGGGGGGCCGCCGCGAGCGGGCGAGCCTGCGGCCGCGCAACCTTCGGCGGAAGCCGGCCGGAAGGCGTGCTAGGGGGGCGCGGATGGAGTCTGCGATCCAGACGTACCGGATCCGCCTCGACGGCATCCGCTTTCGCGCCAAGCACGGCGTGTCCCGCGCCGAGCGCGACTTGCCCCAGGATTTCGTGGTGTGCCTGGAGGTGGAGCTCCCGGTCGCCTTATTGCCCCGCGCCGACGCGCGGGCGCGGGTGTTCGATTACGACAGGCTGGCGAGCCTGGTCGTCGAGGCGGGCACGAGCGCCTCGTACAAGCTGCTCGAGACGCTCGCCCAGCGGATCATCGAGCGCGTGCTCGACGACACGCCGGCCCTCGGGGTCACCGTTCAGGTGAAGAAGTTCGGCCCCCCGACGTCGGTGTCGGTGGACTCGGCGTCGGTCGAGCTCTCGGGGCGCAAGGGCGGGTGAGCGCGGGCGCGTCGGGCGGGTGAGCGGCTGTCGCGCCGGCGCGGTGAGGAGGGCGGTCGGCCATGCCCGGTGAGGAGAGCGCGAAGCGGACGGAGGCCTATGCGCGGGAGCACCTGGCCAACGAGCGGACGCACCTCGCCTATGTGCGCACGGCGATCGCGCTGCTCAGCTTCGGCATCACGCTCAACAGGTTCAGCCTGTACTTCCTGGAGGCGGCGCCCGGGGCCGCGCAGGTGGGATCGCGGTCGATGCTGCGGGAGGTGGTGGGCCTCGGCGCGGGGATGGTCCTGCTCGGGATGGCGCTGATGGCGTGGGCCGCGGTGCGGTACCTGCGGGCGTACAGCGATATCGAGCGCGGGGCATACCGGCCCGACAGGACGGCGATCCTGATCTTCACGGCCGCGATCTTCCTGATCGGCGCGGCGAGCGTCGCCTGGCTGTTCACGTCGTGAGGGCGGCGACGCGAAGGCACCAAGAAAAATGATGTGAAGAGAATTTAACGCAAAGACGCAAAGACGCAAAGGCGCAAAAAAGAAAGAAGATTTGGGGTTTGATATCCTGCGATTTGCCTCTGTGTTCCTTGCCCCTTTGCGTTGAATCCTCATGTCGTGCGACCGCTTCGATCGCCGCATTCGCCCACTCTGTCTCTGTCTTTTTTTGCGTCTTTGCGTCTTTGCGCCTTTGCGTTGAACTCTCGGTCTCCAGGACCGCCTCGGCCGTGAGGCGCCCTGCCTCTGGCGTCCTTGCGTCTCAACGCTGGTCCTGCGCGGCCACCGCAGCCCGGCGCAGGGCGCCGGCCTTCACCGCAGCCGGTGCTCGCGCAGCACGTCGGCCGGCACCGCCTCCCGCGCGAGCTCGCAGAGACGCGCGTGGTGCGTGAAGAACAGCACCTGCGTCGTCGCCGTCAGCTCGCCGAGCACCGCGAGGGCCGCCCGGGCGCGGTCGTCGTCGAAATGGATCAGGAGGTCGTCCAGGATGAGCGGCATCGGCTCGCCCGTCCGCGCGTGGTGCTCCAGGCTCGCGAGGCGCAGCGCGAGGTAAAGCTGGTCGCGCGTGCCGTCGCTCAGGCCGGTCACGTCCACCTCGCGCTGCACCGGCGCCTTCGCGGGCTCCGCCGCCGCGTCCGCCGACGCCGGCGCCGCCCCGCCGGCGGGAGCGGCGGCGACAGACGGCGCCGCGCGGACGCAGCGGAGGATCGCCTGCTCGCTCTCGTCGTAACCCACCCGAAGGCCGGCGAAGGCGCCCAGCGTCAGGCGATGGAAGAGCGCGCTCGCACGCGCCAGGATCGGCCCCTGGTTGCGCTCCCGGTAGCGCTCGATCTCCCGATCGAGCAGCACCGCGGCGAGGCGCGCCCGCACGTAGCGGCGCACCTCGCCGCGCAGGTGCGACAGGCAGATCTGCGCCTCCACCGCGGCCTCCGCGGCGCCCACCGTCGCCCTGAGGTGCTCGCGCTCCTGCTCCAGGCTCCCGAGCGCCCGATCGATCCGGCGCCGCTCGTCCTCCAGCGCCACGAGCCGCTGCTCCGCGCGGTCGAGCTCGAGCGCGAGCGCGTCCCGCTCCGCCCCCGCGGTCTCCTGCTCCAGCGCCGCGACGCCCGCGCCCTCGCCCGCCTCGAGGAGCTTGCCCTCGTTCTCGACGAGCTCGCGGTCGAGCCGGCGCGCCTCGCGCGAGCGCTCCTCCGAAAGCGACAGCGCCGCGAGGTCGCCGGCGACGTCGCCCGTGCGCGCGACGCCCGCCGCCTCGAACAGCTTCGCGAGGCGCGCCTCGGCGGCCGCGCGCCGCGCCTCCTGCTGGTCCCGCTCGCGGCGCTTCTCGGCCATGCGCACTTCGATCTCGCCGCGCTCGCGGAGGTCGGCGCGCGCCTTGTGGTGGCGCTTGATCAGCTGATCGGCGGCCTGATCCGCCGGCAGCTCGGCCAGATCCGGCGCGTGCCGGGCCGCGAGCGCGGCCACGTCGGCCGCGAACGCGAGGGCGTCGCGCTCCATCCCGAGCACCCGGCGGCGCTCGTGGGCCGCGCTGTCCACCTTGCGGAACAGCGCGCCGAGCTCGTCGAGGATCGCCGTGGCCTCGTCCGCGGACGCGTCGCCGGGCAGGCCGAGCGCCCGCACGCTCTCCGCCCAGCCGGCCCGCCACGCCTTGAGCGCGCGCGCGTGCTCCGCCCGCTCCCGCTCGAGGTCCTCGAGCTCGCGCTCGAGCTCCTTGCGCTCCCGCGCGAGCTCGCGGCGCTCGCGGGCCGCGCCCTCGATGGCCGCGAGCTCCTGCTCCGCCGCCTCGACGAGCGCCGGGAGGCGCGCGGCCGCGTCCTCCAGCGGCCCGGCGCCCGCGCCCGCGCCGCCAGCGTCCCCGCGCGCGCCGCCCAACGCGGCGCGTGCGCCCTGGATCGCCGCGTGGAGCTCGGCGGCGTGGGCCTGCATCCGCGCCCGCAGCGCCTCGGCCTC
Source organism: Sorangium sp. So ce394 (assembly GCF_051474665.1). Classification (NCBI taxonomy): domain Bacteria; kingdom Pseudomonadati; phylum Myxococcota; order Polyangiales; family Polyangiaceae; genus Sorangium; species Sorangium sp. So ce394. The sequence goes on along the minus strand of NZ_CP150339.1, from coordinate 10,950,831 downwards.
CGCCTCCGCGGCGCGCAGCCGGTCGACCGTGGCGGTCAGGCCCGCGTGGCGGCCGAGCCAGCCGCGCATCTCCTCGGGCGAGCGCGGCGCGACGCCCGCCGGCCGCCACAGCTCGACCCACGCGGCCTCGGCCTCCTCCGCGCGGCGCGCCAGCGCGGCGCGCTCCGCGGCGAGCTGCGCCTGATCCGCCTCGGCCCGCGCCTTGTCCGCGAGCAGCCGCGCCAGGCGGGCGACCCGGTCGGCCTCGCGGCGCAGCCGATCGGCCAGGGCGTCCGCGACGCGGACCAGCTCGGCGTAGTCGTCGGCCTTGCCGCGCGCGGCCGCCTCGCCCGACGCGCCGAGCGCCGGCCTGCGCCCCGCGCCGGGCGAGGCGGCCACGTCCGCGCCGAGGTCGAAGAGCGTGGCGGTGTGGATCGCCGCCGCCGCGCGGGCGCTCCCCTTGGCCTGGAGCGCGCGCAGCAGCGCCTTGAAGGCGGCGTCGCGGCGCTCGCGCGCCTCGGCGAGGTCGGCCTCCGTGGGCACCGCGCCGGCGCGCTGGAGGGCGTCGATCTCGCGCGCGCTCTCGCGCAGGCGCGCCTCGACCTCGGCCGCGCGCTCGGCGAGCCGCTCCCGCTCGCGCGCGATGGCGCCCCACTGCGCCGCCGCCTGGTCGACCGTCTCGGGGAGCGGGACGGGCAGGGCGCTCGCCTCGGCGGCGGAGAGCGGCCGCCTCGCCGGAGCGGCGGCGCCGCCGGCCGCGCCGTCGTCGTCGAGGCGCGCCGGCGCGCTGTCGACGTCGAGGCGCGCCCGCTGCGCAGGCGCGCCGAGCCCGAGCCGGGCGCGCTGCGCGTCGGCCTCGCGCGCGAGCTGCGCCGCCGCGGCGGCGGCCTCGCGGCGGCGGTGCTCGAGGTCGCCCTGCTTCTGCGCGCGCGAGAGCGCGCCCCGGAGCGGGGCGGGGTCCTCGCTCGGCGGCAGCTCGGCGAGCCGGCGCGCGCACGCGTCGCGCCGCGCGCGGTTCGCCGCGAGCAGCCGCTCCACCTCGCGCGGCTTGGCCTCGACCGCGCCGCGCTCGCGGGCGAGCTTCTTGATGCGCGCCTCGGTGGCGACGTCGACGCGCATCGCCTCGAGCCGCTCGGCCTCCGCGCCGCCGACGAGCGAGGCGTCCCGCCCGAGCCTGCGGAGGATCGCGCGCGCCTCCTCCTCGATGCCGTGGAGCTCCGCGCGGACCCGCGGCAGGTCGACGGCGGCCTTGCGGTGGCTCCCGAGCCGGGTCACGAGGCCGTCGATCGCGCCCGGATCGAGCTCGGCGAGCGACGCGGGGACGTGCAGCGCGGCGTGGCGGGCCTCGAGCTCCTCGATGTCGGCGCGGAGCCGCGCCGCCTGCTCGGCCGCGTCGGCGGCGCGCTCCTGCGCGTCCTCGCGATCCCGCTGCGCGCCCTCCGGCAGGAGGACGACGTCGCCGAGGGCGGCGCGCCTGCCGAGAATCGCGCGCCGCGCCTCGAGCAGCGGGAGCACCCGGAGCGCGCGCCGCAGCCGCTTGTCGGTCGCCCGGAGCGCGCGGAGCTCCGCGTCGACGCGCTCCTGCTCGGCCTTGGCCTCGTCGATCTCCTGCCGCTTGCGCGTCCAGTCCGCGGGCGGCCGCGCGGCGGCCTTGGCGCGGCCCCGCGCCTCCTCGAACGCCTTGATCGCCTCGTTGAGCGGGCGGGTCCTCGCCTGGGGCGTGAAGATCTCGTCCGCCTCCTGGCGCAGCGTGCCGAGCAGCTGCTGCAGCCCCGGCCCGCCGAGCCCCGCGCCGAACAGGCTCTGGCCGACGTCGCCCTTGCCCTGGAGCAGCGCCTCGGCGCCCTGCCGGAGCGTGTCGTGATCCAGCCCGAAGGAGGTGCGGAAGAGCTCCTCCGTGACGCCGCCGAGCAGCGGCGCGAGCGCCGCGTCCTCGAGGGGGTTGTCGTCCGGGTCGCGGAGCGTCTTCACGCGCCCCTTGCGGCGGACGAACGCGAGCGCCGCGTCCCCCCTGCCCGCGAGCCGCCCGCCGACGCGGAGATCGGTGTTGTGGTGCAGGTGGGCGTCGGGCGTGATGTGCGGGATGCCGTAGAGCAGGCCGCGGATCGCCCGGAGCGCGGTGCTCTTGCCGGCCTCGTTGGGGCCGTAGATGACGTGCAGGCCCGGCGACGGCGAGGAGAAATCGAGCCGGAGATCCGTGAAGGGGCCGAACGCGAGGAGGTGGAGCTCTAGGATCTTCACGAGGTCGCCGGCCAGGGGGGTGCCCTCCCCTGAACGGATAGCAAGTGCGAAACCTCCGCGCGATGTCAAGGCCGCTCCTCGCGGCGCGCCTGCTCGGTCCGCCGGAGGGCGGGCGGGTTCTGCTGGAGGTGGCGGGCGGGCGGCGCTGTACGCTGTACGTCCGGCTCAGCGGGGCTGCGTCACGGGGGCGTGCAGGAAGGCGCTCCACGAGCCGCGGCGCGGCGCCTTGCCGAGCAGCACCTCGGCGAGCGCTTCGCTGATCGGGAGCCCGGGGCTCCGCTCCAGCCAGAAGAACTCGCCGACGGGGTTGACCTCGAGGAAGACGTGCCGGCCGTCCGGCGTGCGGAGGATGTCGAGGGCGCCGTAGTTGAGGCCGAGCTGATCCATCAGCCGGAGCACCGCGGTCTCGACGTCGGGCGGGAGCGCGTCCTTGCGCCACGCGTCGATGAGCTCGAGCCCCTGCCGCCGCCAGTCGACCTCGGCGCCGGGCGCCACCTCTGGATCGATCGACGCCGCGAACACGCGCTCGCCCACGACCGTCACCCGCAGCTCGCGCGCCTTCGGGATCCTCTCCTGGAAGGTCATCGGGCAGAGCGAGAGCCCCCGCATGTCCGCGAGGTCCTCCTCCCGGAGGGCGTTCGTGAAGACCACGTGCTCCTCGCCGCCGCGGTAGACGGCGAACGACGAGAGCATCTTGGCGATCACCCCGCCCGGGCAGGTCGCGGCGAAGGCCCGCGCCGCATCTTCGTCGTTGGTGGTGAGCGTGCGCGGCGTGTCGAGGCCGACCTCGCGGGCGATGTCGAGCTGCACCTGCTTGTTCGACGCGAAGCGCACCGCCGGCAGCGGGTCGACCTGCGGGACGCGGAGCGCCGCCAGCAGGCCCTCCACGGTCCGCTTCGCCTCCTCGACCGACGCGCTCCGCAGCTGCGGGTCCATCGACGCGGGCAGCCCGCGGCCGAACGCGACCCGGCGGTACCAGACGGCGGTCACGTCGCTGAGATCGAGCTCGCCACCGCCGGCGCGCAGCGTGGAGCGGCGCACCCCGGGCCCCGAGGCGAGCGCGAGATGCGCCCCGCCGGGGAAGAGGTCGGTGTTGAAGCGGAAGGCCCGGCCCCCCAGCCGCTCGATCGCGGCGGCGACGCGGGCGATGCACTCGTTGTCTTCGCTGTGCGTGATGATGAGGACGGTCACGGGTTCTCCGTCGGAGCGAGCAGCGCCTCCGCCAGCGCGTCGGCGATCGGCAGGCCGAGGTCCCGCTCCAGCATGCCCCACTCGCCGGCGGGGTTGATCTCGAGGAAGACGTGCTCTCCCTCGGGCGTCCGGATGAGGTCGACGGCCCCGAAGGCGAGCCCGAGGGCGCGGAGGAGGGCGCCGAGCCGCGCCTCGACGTCGCGCGGGAGCGCGTCCTGCTCCCACGCGATGCCGGCGGCGCTGACGTCCGGGTGGCGCCAGTCGACGGCGATCGACTCGTAGCGGGAGGCGTCGAGCGCGCCGGGGAAGCACCGGCCGCCGACGCAGGCGACGCGCAGCTCGCGCGCCTTGGGGATGCGCTCCTGGAAGACCATCGGGCTCTGGCGCAGGCCGGAGAGGGCGTCGAGGTCGGTCGCCGAGACGGCGTGCGTGAAGACGAAGGGAGTGTTGCCCGAGAGGCTCGTCGAGAAGGGCGTGAGCATCTTGGCGACCACGTTCCCGCCGAGGCGCGCGAAGAAGGCGCGGGCCTCGGCCGCGTCGTTCGTCACCAGCGTCTCGGGGATGCGCAGGCCGACCGACGCGGCCACCGCGAGCTGGCGCAGCTTGTCCTGGGCGCGCTCCTCGGCCGCCGGCTCGTTGATCCACCGCCGCGCGGGGAGCCCGCGCAGCCAGCCGGCCAGCGCCGCCATCGACTCGCGCACGCAGGCGGCGCGGTACGCCTCCGGGACGCCCTCGCCGAGGTTCGGCGCCCAGACGCGCCGGAGCCAGACGGCGGAGATCTCGTCCCCGCCGAGCGCGGCCCCGGCGCCCTCCAGGCGGCGTCGCACGCCGCCGGCCCCGAGCGCCGTCGAGAGGGCGATGTCGCGAGGAAACCGGTCGACGTTCAGGCGAACGGGGCGGGCGCCGCGCCGTCGCAGCGCCTCCGCCACGCGCTCGATCCCGAAGTCGTCCTGTGAATGCGAGACCAGGAGGACGTTTTCGCCCGCGGTCGTCACGTCGGGTTGCCTCTCTCGCACGGGCCCGGGCGGCTCATACCCCGGAGCCGGAGTCTTCGCCGTCCGACGGGTACTTCAGCGTGGTGTAGATGGGCGGATCGTCATCGCTGTCCGAGGGGAACTTCTTCGTCACGGCGCCCCCGCCGGCCTTGACGCCGGTCCGGACGCGCTTCTGGTCCTCCAGGAAACGGGCGAAGAAGGGCACCGCCTCGGCGGCCTCCTGCTCCTGCTGTTCGGGCTCACGGAGATCGACATCAGCCATGGGATACCTCCAGATTGGGACGGCGGCGCCGTCGAGGATAAGAGGGATAATTAAACGAGCAACCAGGCGGGTAGGCAAGCCCGCGGGCACCCTGAACACGGTGGTTGCGACCGATTCCGCTGCTGCGGTCGTCTTTCAGTCGCGGGGTGCTCGGCTGTGTTGAATATTGTTAAAGTTCGTTGCGCTGGGTTGCGTGTCGTCGAGCCTGGTCGCGTGTCGGCGAACCTGGCCGCGCGGCGCCTCGATCGCGTGATCTGGCGCGTGATCTGGCGCGCGCGGCGCGCGGATCACTTCACGCCCAGATCTTCGTCGTTGTCGGAGGGGAACTTGAGGGTGACGGCCTCACCACCACCGGTATCCTCACCGTCCGAGGGGAATTTCATCGTCGTGACACACCCGCCGGCTTTGACGCCGGTGCGGACACGCTTCTGATCCTCCAGGAAGCGAGCGAAGAAGGGGACCTGCTCGGGATCGCGATCGATATCAGCCATGGGAAACCTCCAGATTGGATGTACTGCCATGCGGCAGAGCCGCCGTGGGCAGGATGGATTGGGCCGACCCGCTGCGCACGTTAAGTTTTGCTATGCTCATCGACTCACCCGGGCGATGGGCGTGACTTCCTGACCCTGCGTCGCTCGTGTACCTTTGCACAATCGCCATGCCCGCCGGGTTCTCACGCTCGATTCACGCAATCGCCACCGACGGCCACCGCGGCTCGATCGCCGGCGTCGCGATCGGCGCGGTCCTGCTCTCCGCATGGCTCGCGTGGTTCTTCCTCGCGCGCGTCGGGCGGTACGAGGCGAGCGTGAGCGCCCGCCTCGAGGTGGGCCAGGCGGCGCACCGCGTCGAGGCGCCGCTCGGCGGGAAGGTCGCCGCGGTCCACCTCGCCCTCGGGGCCGAGGTCGCCGCGGGCGACGTCCTCATCGAGCTCGACGTCGAGCCGCTCCGCCGCGAGATCGACGACAAGCAGGCCCGGCTCGAGGCGATCGCGGGGCAGATGGGGCCGCTCCGGGCCGAGATCGCGGCGCGAGGGCGGGCGCTGCGCGACGGGGAGGAGGCGGCGCGCGCGCACGTCGACGAGGCGAAGGCGCGGCTGCGGGAGGCCGAGGCGGGCGCGCGGTTCCAGGAGCTCGAGGCGGAGCGGGCCGTGCGCCTGCGCCAGGACGGGCTCGTGTCCGAGGCCGAGGCGGCGCGGCTCGCGGCCGACGCGCTGTCGAGACGCTCGGCGACCGAGGCGCTCGACCGCGCCGCCGCGCGCGCCTACGTCGAGCGGCGCGCCGGGCAGAGCGAGCAGCAGGCCGAGCTCGCGCGGCTCGACCGCGAGGCGGCCACCCTCGAGGGCGAGCGGCTCGTGCTGGAGGCGGCGATCAAGGGGCTGCTCGCCGAGATCGACCGGCGCAAGATCCGCTCGCCGATCGCCGGGCGGGTCGGCGACATCTCGGTGCTGCGGGCCGGCTCCTTCGTGAGCGAAGGGGACGTCGTGGCCGCCGTCGTGCCGCCCGGCGAGCTCCGGGTGATCGCGGAGTTCCCGCCCGCCTCCGTCGGGCGGATCCGCGCGGGGCAGGAGGGGCGCCTGCGCCTCGACGCGTTCCCGTGGACCGAGTACGGCACCCTCTCCACCACCGTCGACCGCGTCGCCAGCGAGACGCAGGAGGGCCGCATCCGCGTGGAGCTCGGCGTCCGGCCCGACCCGGCGTCGCCGATCCCGATGCAGCACGGGCTCCCCGGCAGCGTCGTCATCGAGACCGAGCGCGTCTCGCCGGCCTCGCTCGTGCTGCGCGCCGCGGGGCAGATCGTGAGGGTCCGCGGCGGAGCGGGCGGGTGAAGGAGGGGACGACGAACGCCGATCCCCGATCCGCGCCGGAGCGATCACCGAACCCCCGTCGCCGGGCGTCGAGCCCGGAGCGACGGCTCCTCGCGCCGGAGGTCGTGCAGACGTCGGCGATGGATTGCGGGCCGGCCACGCTCAAGTGCGTGCTCGAGGGCTTCGGCATCGGCGTGAGCTACGGCCGCCTGCGCGAGGCCTGCCAGACCGACGTCGACGGCACCTCCATCGACACCCTGGAGGACCTCGCGGGGCAGCTCGGGCTCGTGGCCCAGCAGATCCTCGTCCCGACCGAGCACGTGCTGCTCGACGAGGCGCAGGCGCTGCCCGCCCTGGCGATCGTGCGGCAGTCGGCCGGGCCGCTCCACGTGGTCGTGCTCTGGCGCCGGCACGGCGGCCTCGTGCAGGTGATGGACCCGGCCACCGGGCGCCGCTGGCTCACGCGACGGCAGCTCGAGGGCGAGCTCTACCAGCACGAGCTGCCGCTGTCGGCGGCGGACTTCCGCGACTGGGCGGCGAGCGACGGGTTCACGCGGCCGCTCGAGCGCCGGCTCGCCTGGCTCGGCGCGGGGGCGCGGCCGCTCGAGGCGGCGCTCTCGGACCCGGGGTGGCGCGCGATCGCGGCGCTCGACGCCGGCGCGCGCCTGGTCACGTCGCTCGTGCGCTCCGGCGGCCTCGGCCGCGGTCGCGAGGCCGCGCGCGTGCTGGGCGCGCTGCTCGAGCAGGGGCCCGAGGCCGCGCGGGAGCAGATGATCCCGCCCACCTTCTGGACGGCGCACCCCGGGCCGGCCGGCCCGCGCGGGGAGGATCGGGTCGTCGCGCGGGGCGCGGTGCTCGTGCGGATCCGCGGGCGGCGCGCCGCCGCGCGCAGCCACGCCCGCGCCGCGGCTGCGCGCGGCGGCGCGCCAGGGGCCGCCGCGCCCGCGCCGCCGCCCCGCGCCGACGAAGCGAGCCCGAGCGCCGAGGCGCGCCTCCCCCCCGACGTCGCCGCCGCCCTCGCGGAGCGCCCGGCCCGGCCCGGGCGCGAGCTCTTCCGGATGATCCGCGAGGACGGGCTGCTCACGCCCGCCGTGCTCGCCGGCGCGCTCGCGCTCAGCGTCGCCACGGTGGTGCTGGAGAGCCTCCTCTTCCGCGGGCTGCTCCAGATCTCGAACGATCTCGCGCTGTTCGAGCAGCGCCTCGCCGCCATCGGCGCCCTCGCCATGTTCCTCGCGGTGGAGCTCGCCCTCGATCTCTCGCTGACCACCGGGGTGATCCGGCTCGGGCGGCACCTCGAGGCGCGGCTGCGGATGGCGTTCCTCGCGAAGATCCCGCGCATCGGCGATCGCTACTTCCACAGCCGCCCGGCCTCGGACATGGCGCAGCGCGGCCACAGCCTGCACGTGCTCCGCGCCCTGCCGGCGTTCGGCGGCCAGATCGCGCGCTCGGCGCTCGATCTCGCGGTCACCACGGCCGCGATCGTCTGGATCGATCCCGCGAGCGCGCGCCTCGCCGTGCCGTGCGCCGCGCTCGCGCTGGCGCTGCCGTTCGCGGGGAACCGCGTCCTCGTCGAGCGGGATCTGCGCGTCCGCACCCACGCCGGCGCGCTCACGAGCTTCTACCTCGACGCGCTGCTCGGCCTCGTGCCGATCCGGGCGCACGCGGCGGAGCGGGCCGTGCGGCGGCAGCACGCGGGCCTGCTCGGGGAGTGGGCGCTCGCCGGCCGCGCGCTGCTCCGCGCGGCCCTCGCCGTCGACGGGACGCAGGCGCTGCTCGGCTTCGCGCTCGCCGCGTGGATCCTCGGCGACTTCCTCGCCCGCGGGGGCGCGCTCTCGCGGGCGCTCCTGCTCTTCTACTGGGCGCTCGCGCTGCCGGCCATCGGGCAGGCGCTCGCGGGCGCGCTGCTCCAGTACCCGGCGCAGCGCAACACGGCGCTGCGCCTGCTCGAGCCGCTCGGCGCGCCGGAAGAGCCGCGCGCCGGCGGCGCCGCGGCCGACGCGCCGCCTCCGCGGGCCGGCGCCGAGGGCGCGGGCTGCGCGATCGCCTTCGAGCGCGTGCGCATCCAGGCCGCCGGCCACGTGATCCTCGACGGGGTGGATCTCCGGATCGCGGCGGGCAGCCACGTGGCGATCGTGGGGGCCTCGGGCGCGGGCAAGTCGAGCCTCGTCGGGGTGCTGCTCGGGTGGCACCGGGCGAGCGAGGGCAGGGTGCTCGTCGACGGCCGCCCGCTCGACGGCGCGCGGCTCCACGCCCTGCGCGAGGAGACCGCGTGGGTCGACCCGGCGGTGCAGATCTGGAACCGGTCGTTCCTCGACAACCTCCGCTACGGCGCGCCCGACGACGCGGCCGACTTCGGCGCCGTCGTCGAGGAGGCCGAGCTGCGCGAGGTGCTGGAGCGGCTGCCCGAGGGGCAGAAGACCCTGCTCGGCGAGGGCGGAGGGCTCGTCTCCGGCGGCGAGGGGCAGCGCGTGCGCTTCGGCCGGGCGATGCTGCGGAGCGAGGCGCGGCTCGCGATCCTCGACGAGCCGTTCCGCGGCCTCGACCGGGAGCGCCGCCGCGCGCTGCTCGCCCGGGCGCGGCGGCGCTTCCGTCGCGCGACGCTCCTCTGCGTCACCCACGACGTCGGCGAGACGCGCGGGTTCGAGCGCGTGCTCGTCGTGGACGGCGGGCGCGTGGTCGAGGACGGGGCGCCCGCCGAGCTCGCGGCGCGCCCCGGCTCGCGCTACCGCGCGCTGCTGGACGCCGAGGCGGCCGTGCAGCGAGGGCTCTGGTCGAGCGGCGGGTGGCGCCGGCTGAAGGTCGTGCGCGGGCGCATCGCCGGAGCGGCGGCGGAGGGCGCGGCGGCGGAGGCCGCGGCAGCGCCGGCCGAGGCCGCGGGAGCGCCGGAGGGTGAGCGGAGGTGACGGCGGAAGCGCAACCCGGGTGGGGGGCCGAGCCGGACGGCGCGCAGGCGCGGCGCGGCTGGGGCGCTCGGCCGGGCGAGGCGGCCGACGCGCTCGGCGCCCTCGAGTGGCCGGCGGAGCGCCTCGGCGACGCGCTCGAGGCGCTCGCGCTCCAGGGCGGCCTCCGCCCGCGCGCGGTCGCGGCGCCCATCCCCACCGCCGGGCACCTCCGCAGCGCGGACGCGCTCGGCGCGTGGATCGATCAGGCCGCGGGCTACCTCGGCGTCGAGGCGGAGCCGATCGCGGCGCGCTACGACGAGGTCGCCGACGCGCTCCTGCGCGTCGCGCCCGCGCTCGTGTGGCTGCGCGGCGGCGAGGCGCAGCGCTTCCTCGCCGTCGTCGGGCGCCGGGGGCAGGCCCTCTCGGTGCTCCGCGCCGACCGCTCCACCGCGCGCGTGCCGGTCGAGGCGATCCTCCGCCGCATCGCCCGCCCGCTCGAGGCGCAGGTGCTCCCCGAGGTCGATCGCATCCTCGACCGCGCGGGCGTGCGGCCGCGGCGGCGCGCCCGCGCGCGGCAGGCCCTGCTCCGCGAGCGGCTCGGGCCCGTGGTCCTCGACGGCATCTGGAGCCTGCGCCCGCCGCCCGGCGCCTCGTTCGGGCGGCAGCTCGCGGCCGCGCGGATCCCGCGCCGCCTCCTCGGCCTGCTGGCCGCCCACGCGTCGGCCTACACGCTCTGGATCCTGGTGTGGACGACCGTGGGGCGCAGCATCCTCGACGACCACCTCGACGAGGGGTGGCTCTACGCCGGGGCGCTGCTGCTCGCGACGGTGGTCCCGCTGCGCCAGCTCATGGCGTGGCTGTCCGGCGTGGTCGCGATCGACGCCAGCGCGCTGATCAAGCAGCGCCTGCTCGCGGGCGCGCTCGCGCTCGACGCCGAGGAGGTGCGCAGCGAGGGCGCGGGCCGCTTCCTCGGGCGCGTGATCGAGTCCGAGGCGATCGAGGCGCTCGCGATGGGCGGCGGCGTCGGGGCCGTCGCGGCGGCGTTCGAGCTCGCGGCGGCGGCGGTCGTGCTCGCCCAGGGCGCGGCGGGCGCCCTCCACGCGCTCCTGCTCGTCGCCTGGGCGGTCCTCGTCGTCGCGCTCTGCGCGCGCTTCTACCGGCGCCGCGCGCGCTGGACCGCCGCGCGGCTCGCGATGACCCACGATCTCATCGAGCGCCTGGTCGGCCACCGCACCCGCCTCGCCCAGGAGCGGAGCGGCCGCTGGCACCACGGCGAGGACGAGGCGCTCTCCCAGTACCTCGCGCGATCGCGCGAGCTCGACCGGAGCCAGATCGAGATCGGCGCGCTGATGCCGCGCGGCTGGCTCATCGCGGGGATCGCCGGCCTCGTGCCGCCGTTCCTCGCGGGCACCGGCTCGGCCGCGGCGTACGCGGTGGCGCTCGGCGGCGTCCTGCTCGCGAGCCGCGCGCTCCAGGGCCTGTCGGCCGGCCTGTCGAGCCTCGCCAGCGCGGCGATCGCGTGGGAGCAGGTCGCCACGCTCTTCGAGGCGGCCGCCCGCGGCGGGGCGCCGCCGCCGCCCCTGCCGCCCGACGCGGGGCGCACGCCGCCCGGCGCGGGCAGCGCGGGGGACGCGGAGCGCCGCGCGCCGGTCCTGGAGGCGCACGAGCTGTCGTTCCGGCACAAGGGCAGGCCGCGCCCCGCGGTGATCGACGCCTCGCTGCGGATCGCCGCGGGCGAGCGCATCCTGCTCGAGGGGCCCTCGGGGGGAGGGAAGTCGACGCTGAGCGCGCTGCTCTCGGGGCTGCGCGCGCCCGACGCGGGGCTGCTCCTCCTGAACGGGCTCGACCGCCACATGCTGGGCGCCGCCGCGTGGCGCCGCCGCGTGGCCGCCGCGCCGCAGTTCCACGAGAACTACGTCCTCGGCGGGACGTTCGCGTACAACCTGCTGATGGGCCGGCGCTGGCCGCCGAGGCCCGACGATCTCGCCGAGGCCGAGGAGATCTGCCGCGAGCTCGGCCTGGGCGAGCTGCTCGGCCGGATGCCCGCCGGGCTGGAGCAGGTGGTGGGCGAGACGGGCTGGCAGCTCTCGCACGGCGAGCGGAGCCGGCTCTACATCGCGCGCGCGCTGCTCCAGGGCGCCGAGGTCGTCGTGCTCGACGAGAGCTTCGCGGCGCTCGACCCCGAGACGCTGGAGCAGGCGCTGCGCTGCGTGCTCCGGCGCGCGCGCACGCTCGTGGTCATCGCCCACCCGTGATCGCGGAGCCCGCCGGCGCGGAATCCGCTCCTCCCCGGCGCTCGCTCGATGAGGCGAGTCGACACTGCTCTCCTCCTCGGAGCCCGCCAGCCTGGGTGAGGCACGCGCGCGCTCCAGGATCGCTTGATCTGTGCAATGCAGACCACTTCGCCTGTGCCGTCTCTCATCGTCGGTCGATCCCCGATCCCTCTCAGGCGACCCCGTAAGGCGTTATCGCTCGCCAGGTGATCCATGTGAACAGGACCGCTGCAAAGGGGACCGCCGAGCCTATGGGTCTGGACGTCACGTGTGTTGCGCTTAGAATGCATACCAATGCCGGAGAAGATGGAAAGACGGTTGCCTGTCGGCGCCGAGGTGCTCGCCGGAGCCGGAAAAGGAGTGCACTTCCGCGTCTGGGCGCCCTCCCGGCGCCGGGTCGAGGTGGTCCTGGAGGCCGGGCCGGGGAGCGGCGAGACCGCCCTGCTGCGGCCCGAGGAGGGCGGTTACTTCGCGGCGCTCGTCCCGGCCGCCGCGGCCGGCACCCGCTACCGGTTCCGGCTCGACGACGACGAGAAGCTCTATCCCGATCCCGCCTCGCGCTCGCAGCCGGAGGGGCCGCACGGGCCCTCCGAGGTGGTCGACCCCGCCGCGTTCGCGTGGAGCGACGCGGGCTTCAAGGGCGCCCCGCTCAAGGGGCAAGTCGTCTACGAGATGCACGTCGGCACCTTCACCCGGGAGGGCACCTGGGAGTCCGCCGCGCGCGAGCTGCCCGAGCTCGCCCGGATCGGCATCTCCTTGATCGAGCTGCTCCCGGTGAACGAGGTCCCCGGCCGGTTCAACTGGGGGTATGACGGCGTGAACCTCTTCGCGCCGACGCGCCTCTACGGCAGCCCCGACGATTTCCGCCGCTTCGTCGACGCGGCGCACCGCGTCGGTATCGGGGTGATCCTCGATGTCGTCTACAACCACCTCGGCCCGGACGGCAACTACCTCGGCCAGTTCTCCAAGGACTACTTCACCGATCGCCACAAGACTGACTGGGGCGCGGCCATCAACTTCGACGGCCCGCGATCCGAGGCGGTGAGGGAGTTCTTCCTCGCGAACGCCGGCCACTGGATCGACGAGTACCACCTCGACGGCCTGCGGCTCGACGCGACCCAGAACATCTACGACAGCTCGAAGGACCACATCCTCGCCGCGATCGCGCGCCGCGTCCGGGAGGCCGCGAAGGGCAAGGAGACGTTCATCGTGGCCGAGAACGAGTCCCAGGAAGAATGGCTGATCCGCGCGCCCGAGCGGGGCGGCTACGGGCTCGACGCCATCTGGAACGACGATTTCCACCACAGCGCCAAGGTGGCGCTCACCGGCCACAGCGAGGCGTACTACACGGATCACGAGGGCTCCCCGCAGGAGTTCATCTCCGCCGTCAAGCGGGGGTTCCTCTTCCAGGGGCAGCGCTATGAGTGGCAGAAGCAGCGGCGAGGGACCCCCGCGCTCGACGTGGATCCGGCCCGGTTCGTCCTCTTCCTGGAGAACCACGATCAGGTCGCCAACACGGCGAAGGGCGAGCGGCTCTATCACCTCGCCTGCCCGGGGAAGTTCCGGGCGATGTCGGCGCTCCTCTTGCTCGCCCCGGGGACGCCCATGCTCTTTCAAGGGCAGGAGTTCGGGTCGTCGGCGCCGTTCCTCTTCTTCGCGGACCACAACCGCGATCTCGCGCCGCTCGTGCGCAAGGGCAGGGCGGAGTTCCTGGCGCAGTTCCCCTCGTGCGCCTCGCCCGAGGTCGCCTCGCGGCTCGACGCCCCCGACGACCCGCGGACGTTCGAGCGCTGCAAGCTCGATTTCTCCGAGCGCCAGCGCAACGCCGGCATCTACGCCCTCCACGAGGACCTGATCGCGCTCCGCCGGCGCGATCCCGTGATCCGGGCCCAGCGCCCGCGCGGCGTCGACGGGGCCGTCCTCTCGGGCCACGCGTTCCTCCTCCGCTACTTCGGCGACGACGGCGACGACCGTCTGCTCCTCGTCAACCTCGGGCGGGACATCCATCGAGGATCCTTGCCGGAGCCGCTCATCGCCCCGCCGCCGGGGCGCCGCTGGGAGACGTTGTGGTCCAGCGAATCCCCCCGTTACGGGGGACAAGGCAGTCCACCTGTCATCACCGAGGATGGCGTCCACATCCCGGGCGACGCGGCGATCCTCCTGCACCCCGTGGTCGGGACGCCGGTGCCCGAGAAGACGAGCGCCAACCCTCGCCCAGAGGAGCCCAAAAAGCATGTACGCTGACGAGATCTGCCGGATGATGGTCTGGTCCCGGGGCACCGGCCCCGCCTCGCACGACGACGCCGAGCACGGGTCGGACCCGCTCACGCGGGAATGGCTCGTCACGAACGGCCTCGGCGGCTACGCGTCAGGCACCATCTCCGGCGCGGTGACCCGTCGCTTCCACGGACTCTTGATCTCCGCGCTGCCGGCCCCCCTCGGCCGCACCATGATGCTCAGCGATCTGTCGACCCGGGTCATCACCTCGGACGGCAAGGTGGTTCAGGTGGGCGGTCAGGAGCCCTGGCTCGACGACGGCGCCGCGCAGGTCATCGATCTGGCCGAGTTCCGCCTGGAGGCCGGGCTCCCGGTGTGGCGCTACGAGGGCGCCGGGATGGTGTTCGAGCGGCGCCTCCTCCTGCCCCACGGGCAGAACACGGTCCACGTCACGTACACGCTCCTCAAGGGCGAAGGGCCGGTCCAGATCGAGCTCCAGCCGTGGGTGAACTTCCGCCCGCACGAGGGCGCGCTCGATCGGCCGGTCGCGGGCCCGTACGCGCTCACCGTGGTCGAGGATCGCTACGAGCTCGCCTCGCCGAGCGACCTGCCGCCGCTCCGGCTCAAGGTCCAGGGCACCCGGGCCGAGTTCCGGATCGACAGCGCCCGCCTGCGCAACGTGCGCTACCGGATCGAGCAGAGCCGCGGGTACGACGCGATCGGCGAGTTCTACAGCCCCGGCCGCTTCGGCCTCGAGCTCCCCGTCTCCGGCAGCGTGACCCTCGTCGCGTCGACCGAGCCCTGGGAGACGATCAACGCCCTCTCCACGGAGCAGGTGCAGCGCGCCGAGCGCAAGCGCCGCACCCGGCTCCTGCTCGCCGCGGCGCCCGAGGTCCGCTCCGGGCCGCCGGCGGAGCTCATCCTCGGCGCGGATCAGTTCCTCATCACCCCCGCGGGCCGCGTCGAGGACGCCGCCCGCGCGCGGGCCGCCGGGGACGAGGTGCGCACCGTCATCGCGGGCTATCACTGGTTCACCGACTGGGGGCGAGACACCATGATCAGCCTCGAGGGGCTGACGCTCGTCACCGGTCGTCACACCGAGGCGGGCTACATCCTGCGCACGTTCGCCCATTACGTGAAGGACGGGCTCATCCCCAACATGTTCCCGGAGGGCAAGAACGACGGGCTCTACCACACCGCCGACGCCACCCTCTGGTTCTTCCACGCGCTCGATCGCTACCTGACCTACACCGGCGATCGCGAGACGCTCCGGCTCGTGCTCCCGACGTTGATCGATATCGTCGAGCACCACACCCGCGGGACGCGCTTCGGGATCGGCGTCGATCCCAAGGACGGCCTCGTCCGCCAGGGGGAAGAGGGTTATCAGCTGACCTGGATGGACGCCAAGGTCGGCGATTACGTGGTCACGCCCCGCCGCGGGAAGGCCGTGGAGATCAACGCGCTCTGGTACAACGCCCTGCGCCTCATCGAGCGCTGGGTGCGCGAGGCCGAGGGCGACGGCGCCGCGCGGCGCTACGGCGCGGCCGCCGAGCAGGTCAAGGCCTCGTTCAACCGGCGCTTCTGGTCCGACGAGCTGGGCTATCTCTACGACGTGCTCGACGGCGAGCAGGGCAACGACGACGCCTTCCGGCCCAACCAGATCTTCGCGATCTCGCTGCCGCACCCGGTCCTCGACGCCGCCCGCTGGAAGGGGATCGTCGATCAGGCGAAGGAGCGGCTCTGGACGCCCGTGGGCCTCAGGTCGCTCGCCCCGGGGCACCCCGATTACAAGCCGAAGTATTTCGGCGATCTCCGCGCGCGGGACATGGCCTATCACCAGGGCACCGTGTGGGGGTGGCTCATGGGCCCCTTCATCGACGCCTGGCTGAAGGTGTATCCCGCCGATCTCGCCGGGGCGCGGAGCCTGCTCGAGGGCTTCACCCCGCACCTCGACGAGGCCTGCGCCGGTTCGATCAGCGAGATCTTCGACGCCGAGCCGCCGTTCACGCCCCGCGGGTGCGTCGCCCAGGCGTGGAGCGTGGCCGAGGTGCTCCGGGCCTACGCCCGGACGGCCCGCTCGGCGGGCTGAGCGCGGGCCCCGGGCCTAGGTCCCGGGGCCGGCGGAGCGCCGCTCGCGTCGCCGCCCCTCAGAACGCCACGGGCACCGCCGCCGGGCCGCGGATCAAGGCCCACTCGCCCCATTCGATCTCGTCCGGCGCGGTGTCGAGCTCGAGCCGCGGGAGCCGCTGGAAGAGGGTCGAGAGGGCGATGGCCGCCTCGATCCGCGCCAGCGTCGCGCCCAGGCAGAAGTGGATCCCGCTCCCGAAGGCGAGGTGTCGGTTCGGCGAGCGGCCGATGTCGAAGCGGTCCGGCTCCGGAAAGTGCTCCGGATCCCGGTTCGCCGCCAGGAGCCCCGCCACGACGCCTTCTCCCGCCGGCACGCGCGCGCCGAACAGCTCGACGTCCTCGAGCGGCCAGCGGACCACCGAGATCTCGGCCGGCCCCTCGCAGCGCAGTATCTCCTCGACCGCGGAGCCGATGAGCCCGGGCTCCGCCTCGAGCCGCCGCCGCTGCTCGGGGTGCGAGAGCAGGAGGAGCGCGCCGCTCGCGATGAGGTGCACCGTGGTCTCGTGGCCCGCGACCAGCAGCAGGAACACCATGCTCATGACCTCTGTCGGGCTCAGCTTGTGCTCCTGCTCCTCGGCGAGCACGAGCGCGCTGATCAGGTCGTCGCGCGGGGCCTTGCGGCGGGCCGCGAAGAGCGCCTCGAAGGACGCCTCGATCTCCTTCACCGCGGGCATCGCGGGCTCGAGGAGCGCTCGATCGCTCGTGGCGGCGAGGAGGAGCTTGGTCCAGTGGCGGAACCGGTCGCGATCCTCGCGCGGGAGGCCGAGCAGCTCGGAGATGACCGCGATGGGGAGCGGGAACGCCAAGTCGGCCACGATATCCATGCGGCGCTGGTCCGCCACGGCGTCGATGAGCTCACCCACGATGGCGTGGACGCGCGGGCGCAGCCCCTCCATCGCCCGCGTCGAGAAGGCCCGCTGGACGATGCCCCTGAGCCGGGTGTGATCCGGCGGGTCGGCCTCGAGCATGTGATGACTCAGCAGGATCGAGCGCTCGCCGAGCGGGCGGTAGCTCGCGCGCAGCTCGGCGGGGAGCTTGCGGCAATCCCGGATCAAGCGAGGATCCTTGAGGAGCTCCACGCAGTCGTCGTAGCGCGTGGCCGTCCAGACAGGCACGTTGAGGCGAGGGTGGATGAGGCGATGCAGGCGCCCCGCGGCCCGCATGCGCGCGTAGATGGAGTGCGGCTCGGCGCGGCCCCTCGGACGGAACAGCTCCGAAAAAGCGCTCTGGTCGATCGTGACTCCCCCGTCCATGACTCCCCCGTCCCGTCGCGTCCGGCTGTCCGAGGCGATGCTCGCGTGCGCAGGGCGCGTCAGGAGGAGTGCATGGTGGAGATCGACGTGCCGTCAAGCCGCGCGGGCCGCGGCCGCGGTCGCCCGAGCAGCGCCCGCGAGAACACGATAAATTTCGAAAATTATTGAATTTTTTCTTTAGCCGTCGCCGCCGGCTCCGACCCGGGCCGCCGCGCCGGCGCTCACGGCGCCTCGCCGGCGCCGAGCAGCCGCGAGATCAGCGTGTGCTCCACGTCGTCGAGCGCCTCGCGCAGGTACGTCGGGTCGTCGAGGCGGATGGCGTCGTCGCCCTCGCGCGCCTCGGCGGGGAGCTTGTTCTTGAGGCTCGCGAACTCGCGCAGGAGCGAGGAGAGGCCCGCCTCGTCGTCGCGCAGCGCGCGCAGCGACCGCGCGAGCTGGCCGATGGCGTCGTCCCGCTCCTCGAGCGCGCCGACCTGGAGCGGGGCCAGCGTCCGGGAGAGCACGCGCTCGATCCAGAGCCCGCCGCCGAGGTCGTTGGCGATCGCGCGGATCTGCCCAGTCCAGCGCTCGAAGTCGGCGCGGAGCGCGGCGTGGGCCGGCGTCGCGCCGCACAGGATCACCCGCGCGGCCAGCGTGCGCCCGTCCGCCTCGGCGAGGCGCTGCTCGAGCTGCTCGCGCGTCAGATCCACGATGTCGTCGGCGCTCGCGGCCGGGGAGAGATCGACCTCGCAGGCGCACCAGCGGACGACGTCGAGGGGGCGGTGCTCGACCGAGGCGACGCGGCCGTCGTCCACGGTGACGAGGAGGGCGCCCTTCTCGCCGGTCTCGCGGGCGTGGCGGCCCTGGAGGTTGCCGGAAAAGGCGATGTACGGATCCTCCGAGAGCACCTCGCGGGTGTGCACGTGGCCGAGCGCCCAGTAGTCGTATCGCTTCCCGACGAGGGTGTTCAGGCTGCAAGGAGCGTAGTTGTCGTGGCCCTCGCGGCCGCCCAGGCAGGTGTGGAGCAGGCCGATGTTGAACAGGCCCGCCAGCGCGTCCGGGTAGCCGGCGGCGAGATCGTCGGTGACCGCCTTGGTCGCGAAGCTCTGCCCGTGGACCGCGACCCCGAGCCGCTCGAAGAGGACCGTCTCGGGGCTCTTCGGGTCGAGCCGGCGGGCGTTCTCGGGGAGCTCCAGGTGACGCGTGATGTGGCTCTCGGCGTCGTGGTTGCCGCTCAGGAGCACCACCTCCACCCGGGCGGCGCGCAGCCGGGAGAGCTGCGAGGCGAAGAACAGGCCCGTGCTGTAGTCCTTCCAGTCGCCGTCGTAGATGTCGCCGGCGAGCAGCAGGAGGTCGACCTCCTCGGTGAGGCAGAGGCTCACGAGGTTCTCGAGCGCGCGGCGGGTGGCCCCGCGGATCTGCTCGACCGGGGCGCCCGGGTAACGGTCGAGCCCGCGGAGGGGGCTGTCGATGTGGAGGTCGGCGGCGTGGACGAACTTCATGGGCTGCGCGGCCCGAGCTTAGCCGCTCCGCGCCGGGAGCGCTGCTCATCCGATGAGGTCCGCGCCCGCGGGCGGCCGGCGCCGGCGGTCGCCTTGACGCGCCGGGCGGGCTGTCGTGCAGTGAGCGTCCGATGCCGCGCCCGCCGTCACGCCTCACGCCGCCCGCGGCGCGACGCCCCGCCGGGGGGAGGGCGGCGGACCGTTGAGCCCGGCAACCGCGCTGCTCCGGCGGGTCTGCGACGTGAAGGAAGGCGAGGTCTCCGCGCTGCTCTGGAGCTTCGCGTACTTCTTCTGCGTCCTCTGCAGCTATTACATCCTGCGGCCCGTCCGCGAGGAGATGGGCATCTCGGGCGGCATGGACAAGCTGCCCTGGCTGTTCACGGCGGTGTTCGCGGCGATGCTCGCGGCCGTGCCGGCCTTCTCCGCGCTCGTGGCGCGGCTGCCGCGGCGGCGGTTCATCCCGATCGTCTATCGCTTCTTCGCGTCGAACCTCCTCGTCTTCTTCGGGCTGCTCGCGCTCGGCGCGCCGCGCGTCGAGGTGGGCAAGGTGTTCTATGTCTGGCTGAGCGTCTTCAACCTGTTCGTCGTGTCGGTGTTCTGGCAGTTCATGGCCGACGTCTGGCGCAGCGAGCAAGGCAAGCGCCTCTTCGGCGTCATCGCCGCCGGCGGCAGCGCCGGCGCGCTCGTCGGCTCGCTCGTCACGGCCGCGCAGGCGCGGCAGATCGGGACCGCGAACCTCCTGCTCCTGTCGGCGGCGCTGCTCGAGCTCGCCGTGCTCTGCGTGACGCGGCTGAACCGCCTCGCCGGTGGGCTCGCTGGCGGCGCGGCGCCGCCCGAGGCGAGCGCCGCGGAGGAGCGCATCGGCGGGGGCGCATTCCGCGGGGTGACGCTCGTCCTCGGGTCGCCGTACCTCCTCGGGATCTGCGCGCAGACGCTCTTCTTGTCGATCACCGCGACGGTGCTCTACTTCGAGCAGGCGCGGATCGTCTCCGCGGAATCGATGGATCCCGCGCGGCGGACCGCGATGTTCGCCTCCATCGATCTCACCGTGAACGTGATCACCATCGTCGTGCAGGTGCTCGTGACCGGGAGGCTCATGACGCGGGTGGGCCTCGGGGTCGCGCTCGCGGTGGTCCCGGTGGTCACCGGCGTCGGGTTCCTCGCGCTCGCGGCGCGGCCGACCCTCTCGATGATCGCCGGGCTCCAGGGGCTCCGGCGGGCGATCCACTACGCGGTGGACCGGCCGGCGCGGGAGATCCTGTTCACGGTGGTCGCGCGAGAGGAGAAGTACAAGGCGAAGAGCTTCATCGACACCGTGGCGTTCCGCGGCGGGGACGCCGCGAGCGCGTGGGCGCTGTCGGGGCTGTCGGCGCTCGGGGTGAAGGCGGCGGGGCTGTCGCTCCTGATGGTGCCGGTCGCGGGGGGGTGGGTCCTGCTGAGCCGCTACCTGGCGAGGCGGCAGGCGGAGCGGGCGCGAGGGGAGGGGGGCTGACGCGGGGGCTGGTTTCGTGGGGCGGATATGCCGCCAGGATTCCGCCCCAGTGGCGAACCGTCGCTATCCGTCGCTTTCCGCGGAGTTTCAGGGGGGCGGGACGACCGATCGCCCCCCCTCGGAAGGCATGGACCCAACCCCGGCCCAACCGACGGGATTCGGGTCCGGCGAGCTCACGACGGTCGAGCCCTCGTCTCGGGCCGTCATGGTCGCCTCGCTCGCCGGGACCCTGAGCCGCGCCGTCTCCCTCGGAGATACCGACGCAGCCCGGGTCGTCCACGAGGCGATCGGGCGGCTGCTCGACCTGGAACCGGAGGGGCGAGCAAGCTCGCGCCGATAGCAAGCCCTACCCGCCGCCGGGAGGTGGCCTTCGCGGCCGAGCAGCAGGGGCCATCGCCCCACGGGCTGGTCGAGGTGCGGGATCTCCTGGCACAGATCCGGCTGCTCCGGCCGCGGGAGCGCATCGTCCTGCTCCTGGCGTGCTCAAGCGCTGGCGTCGATTGACGTAGATCCCGGATTCCCGGTCAGCTCTCATCTTTTCTCCTGAGACGCGGCCCGTAGTATATCGTACCACGTCAAACCAAGGTATGAGTCGTCTGAGCGTGGCCCCTTGACACCAAGCGCCTCAAGTTTCTCAAGAACAAGAGAGATCCGCACAAGATTCATTTTTGCTGTAGCAGTCATTGCAATCAGACGGGGGATGGTAAACGTCGCCGTCTCAGGG
This sequence comes from Sorangium sp. So ce394, assembly GCF_051474665.1. Taxonomy (NCBI): domain Bacteria; kingdom Pseudomonadati; phylum Myxococcota; order Polyangiales; family Polyangiaceae; genus Sorangium; species Sorangium sp. So ce394. The sequence goes on along the minus strand of NZ_CP150339.1, from coordinate 10,929,910 downwards.
GCGTCATCCAGAACCGACGACTCCTCGCTGTCAAGTGACGCTGCAAGCTCGATATCCGACTCGGTCAACGGCACAGCTCCCCAACCAAACAGGCCGTATACATTAGTAAGGCGCTGCAAAAACTCTCTTGCACGCGATTTGTCGTATCCCAGCAAATACCGGTTTTTGGCTACAAGTACTGCCAGTTTCAACCGAGTCTTTGGGCGGATTTTCTTTCGCGAGGAACCCCACACACCCGGCTCCTCTACAATCAACCAGTCCTGATCGGAAAATTCTGAAACGCATCGAATGTCTTCGTCGCTCCAAGTGCAAGAAAGACCCATCGCATCGGCAACCCGTCTTACATCGTCGGCTAGTGCGACCGCCGGACGCTCGATAGTACGCGATAGCTCACACAAGGCAGCAAGGTCGACCACGTTGCGGGACTCAATCATCCTCAGCATTTCGTCGGAGAAAACTTTATCGATTTCTCTTGTTGCCGGGCTTCGCCGTCGCTCGCGCCTGATCGTAACTTCGCCATCGACAAGTCTTGCCAACATCGCCTCACGGTCCGGTGCTACACTATCTAGAAGATAGGACCGATCAAATCCGCTCTGCAGCATGTGAACGTGCAGCAACTCATCTTGACGAAGCGGCCCAATGGCTCTCGCTAGCTCAACATCAACCTCGACAGTCCATCCAAGCATCTCTGCTATCCTACGATAACCGAGCATGGCCTCGTCCAGCCCCATGCCGGATTTGCTACAGAATAGAACAACGTCTCGCGTATTGATTCGAGGTCCCGCCCATGGCGTTGTAAAGAGGCCGTGACTCAGAAGCCACGCATCGTAGTCGGATAGCACATATTCTTGCGAGGAGACCGGAACAGTCCAATCGATATCTAGCAGTTGGCGAAATCGATCCATTCTTCGTGAGCAGACATGAACCGCCTCTCCGCTTAGCCAGCTCATGTATGCAGGAATCGGGACCGAATTCTTTACTGCTATCCCGTATGTGATGGCGCACGCCTCGGGGACTCCCAGCTCGATTTGTCCCAAGGCGTCCCAGACAATTTGGGGAATATTGGTAATGTTGCGCTGTACCTCAGTTGGCACATTTCGCGCCTCAAGCACAAATGGAGGCTGCTCACGAGCATCCGGTGAGTATCGGGCCAGCTTCCATAGATTCATCAGCGTCTTGCGATAGTTGCGATAGCTGGCAAACACGAACGTGTCCAGCTCGACGGGAGGGAAATATCCCTGCGTTACCCGTTCTGGTAACTCACCATCGGCCCGCATCCAATGCAGGGTTGCATCCTGCAGCCAGCACTTTTTACCTTCGGTGAGTACCCGGCTGGCCTTATGACAGGCACGCGGATCCCAGTGCCAGAGGTCAGTCAGAAAGCCCTCGAACACCTCGTCAGGAATATCATCGATAGCTTGATGAACCCGCGCCTCAATCAGTCCTCGAATATCTGAACGAATTTTGCGGCGATCGAGTGAGAGCTTGGGCGTGAGGCTTCCGGCGAGATTAACTATGAAGCCCGGCGTCACAGAGTCTGTGACAATTCCATCAACTAATACCCTGCCAAAACTCTGGTATTTGCTCGGGTCATTGTCGTTTCCTCGTTTTCTGGATCGAAACGTGGTAATTGGCTCCGCCAGTTGTCCAGCGTCCGGACGTTCACCCGGTGGTTTGACTACCCACCAAAAGGACGGTTCTGGACCTCCTGCCGCGACTGAAGTGCACAGCCATGGAGCCAGTTCGTGCGCAGCCAATTTAAACTCATGTCCTCGGTAATCTCGAACGCTGACGGGCACTTCCGAGAACCACACATGCTCTCGAATCGCATCCACACACGTGACCGTTCTTCCAATCCGTCCAGTCATCTCACTCGTGATCGGTTGACGCAACCAAAGCCTCACACGAGTGCCTGCATCGAGAAGCGCGGACGGGCTCTCGCCGCGTTCCCTAGCACGCTCCTTCTGTGCCGCACGCGCTTCCTCCGCCGAAAGAGAGATGATCCGGAAGAATGACGCAGCAGTAGGCACTCGTACGAAGAGACGTCTAGGCTCGTACTCTCCAGAGACTCCAAGCCGGCTAGTCTCAATTTCTAGCTCGTCGGCAACGAGAAAATAGCTGAATACGCCGATACCAAACTGGCTGTTCGTATGAACATCAATCCCATTAGCACGCCATTCTGCCACCTCGCGACGAAACTCATCCGTGTTCACGAACCGTCGACCAGCCATCGCAAAACATGAGGCCACGATGTCGCGGTCCATGCCAATGCCGTTATCTTCACACTCGACGTATTCCCTGCCTTCGCTTGTGCGCCCGTGATACATCCGAATGGCTGGAGCGTACGGAATGTTCAGATATCGACTGCGTCCCAGTCGATAACGGCAAGCATCAAGTGCATTTTGAAACAGCTCTCGGTAAGCGAAGGACGGATCTCCCCAGAGATCTGTTCCCATGAATAGGCGCCGAGCGTGGTCTGGCGCGAGCGCGAAGCTTACATGAGGAGTCGTGTAACGAGGGTGACCATCAACGAGACGAGGATGCGGCTCCGCCCGAACGACCGGAAAGCCGCGGTGAATAGTTTGAGCAGCATAGCTCGAAAGTTGCGCGCGGTGGCCGCGCAGATCAGAGTCGAGGTGCTGGGCGATCTCATTGATCGCATAGTCAAATACAGGTTCGTCGCAGGTGGCGCGCAATACCCAAGATCCTTCACCATCAGACTCAATGGACAAGTCCCGAAGCTGAGCAGCAACGGCCGTCCAAACGTCCGACAACTGCACGGCATGCTCAACGACTTCTGGGCTGAGGACATGAGCCCCGAAAACTCGCGACGTCGAAAGCGAAAGAAGACACGCAAGGAGCCGCCACCTGATGTCGAAAGCATGAACACCAAACCGGAATGTGCCGTTCTCGGGAAGATTCGTGAATTGGGCGATATTTCCAAAAACAACTCGTGCGAGAGTGGGAAACAACGGATCCGCAGCTAGCCAGCGCGCAAGCGGGACATCTGGACTGAAGCTTCGGAACGTAAGATCCGACCATGTACTTCGTTGCTCATCAATGAATCGCAGCATGGCCCACCGGATGACCATACGCTCAGATGTTTCGGGCAGGCCCCGTTCGAGCAAGCTTTCTGCCACAGGAACCGTTTCAAATAGCTTGTGAGGCAGGGCATTGGCTTCGTCGCTACCAGCTACAAAGTATCGTTTTGTAATCGTTTGATGTGCTGCTGATACTAAGAATGGGAATGCGAGTGCAATTAGCTGCTCACCGAAATTTAGATCCGCGTTCCATGCGTCTAGTACTGTGCCGAGGGCCTCCGTTGCTAAGACGGACCAAGGGCGTTCGGACGGCCAAGCGGCATCGAAGCGTTCCTCTACCTGAGACTCTACAGAGATCAGAGCATCAAGCTCCGAAAGCAGAAGGCCGCCGTCCTCACATGATGCAGCCGCCTTCACGGCTCGATCGCGAAGCGCGCGTGATAGCGACAAGAGGGGCTTGTAACTCGCTGCTTGTGTGTCAGCACCTTTGCCGTCGTGAGGCGCCCCTGCAGATCGAGTCTCCTCGAGTAGGGCGCGGGCGTACGCAGCAGCAATCATCGCAGCGTACCCCTGCCAGACATCGCTCTTATGGCCGTCGCAGTAGTCGCAGGTGCCGCGCACGACGAAGTAGCCGGCTCGCTGAAGCCACGACGCGTCGGCCACGCCAGAAGCTTCCATCTCAACGGCTTTTACTCCGAACGTAGAACGTAGTCGCTCACGAAGCTTCGCATTTTTTAGCAGTTTATTGCCTGATGCTATGCGACCTGAGAAGACGCGAGGCATGCCGGCTTGTCGGCTCGAGTCAAACGATCGCTCGATGACGACAGATGGATCCTCAGCGCTGTAAAGCAAGTCAGGTTCGGTGGGGCGTCGCGCCCACGCGAGACTGCCAGCACGCAAAAAATGCGCCTCCCATGGGCGCCGACCTAGCAACACCCCAGTGCGCAATTCCTCGGCCGCAGCAGCGAGCCTCGCCGAAGGTGGACGCGGCGGGTGACGTGGCTCAGATTTTACGACACCATCCTTGAGAACCTCCTTGTCATAGTCGTACTGAACTACTCCATCGCCGTTACAAACAACGATATCGCCGAGGCGCACGTCCGCCTCTTCTTTCGTTGGATCTGGAACCGCTCCGGCAATTCCAACCATGATGACGGTCTCGATGCGAGGAAATCGTTCAAATAGGATGGTGGCATTGGCGGCAGCCAGGTTCTCGCCAGCTGAACAACGTCCGAGCACAACGACATGAGATCCGCCATCTTTCGAAGGGACGGTACCGAGCCAGTACTCTCCAGGTGCGTTGCCTGGTGTAGAAAACGGCACCGGGTTGTCAAGCATCACTTCAACAGCGGCCTGCTCGTGAGGCAGGGCCGTTAGAATGGCGACCGTCGCATGAGGCGCCAGCGACTGACCACGCGCGCGAGCGTCAGGAAATACCATCCCACGGATCATATCACAGTGCTGCGACTGACGTATGGCGTTCGCAAGTGAGCGATTGACCGGTGCCGGACGCATCTGGGGAAGGTTGCCGTGGCCCAGGCGGCGCCACCCGCAGCGAGGGATCCCGCCGCGGGCCGCATCCTCACGCAGCCGATTCTGCTGGCCTGGTCCCGATGTACGCCAGCGTGCCAGCACGCAGGCTCGGACCCGGGGTCGGTCCCGCCGGCCTGGTGCCCGCCGTCGAGAGCCGTGGAACCCCGTACCCTGGTGTCACCTGCCGCGCCCGATTTGTGTGGCCCCGCCCACATTCGTCTGCGCAGCAATCCACCCTTGCTAAAATTTGTCAGGGCACACGTGGGGCACACGCAAAAGAAGGACACGGCTCTCGCCGTGTCTTCTTAGTGGAGGTGCTGGGAATCGAAACGCCTGCCGAGGGGGGGATCCGCAGAGATCGCGTAGGTTTTCGCATGAAGCGGGAGCCGCAACCGTGCCGTCGATGGCGGCTGACTGCGCGGAATGTCGTCGGGCAGACGAAACTGGCGGACCCGCGGACGGTGCTTCCGTGCCAGCTGGCGGAGTGCATGAAGGCGGCGCTCGCGGCGGGCGACGTGAAGGCGGCGCGCATCGCCCACGAGACGGTCGGGCGCCTGCTCGGCTCGGCGCGCCGGGGGCCGACGCGGGCGGTGTCATCGACCTCGCCGCCGAGCGCACCCGCCGGGGCGGGTAGTTCCCGCTGCGGCGGCGCTCGCGGCGGGCGACGTGAAGGCGGCGCGCATCGCCCACGAGACGATCGGGCCTGCTCGGCGCGCCGGGGGCTGACGCGGGCGGTGTCGTTGACCTCGCCGCCGAGCGCACCCGCCGGGGCGGATAGCGGAGGACACCAGCGTCATCGCGGGGCGTCTATGTCCTGCCGTCGTCATTCCCATAGCGCACGCTCCCGCATCAGTCTCACTACGCCATCGGGGCCAGGAAACATTGAAGCCCCGTCGATTCCTTCTTCATGGAGCAACCGAAGCAGCTTCGGCGCCTCTATGGTTGGCAGCGTCAAGCGTCTGAGAGCTGGCGCACGGCCGACCTTCTGCTTCATGTGGGCAAAAACTCGCTCAAGCCCTTGATCGTTCTCGTCAAAGTGCAATGTAAACAAGCCGGCTTGGGCATGCAAGTTCGGATTCGTTTCGCCCGGCGCCTCGTAGAAACGAAACGATGCGCTGTATTTTACAGGGCTGTCTCGAAGAAGAGCCCAGACAGCTAGGTGGGTAGCCGATCCACGCCGCTCCTTGTTGGCTGCTGGTTCCGCTGCGAAGTAGGCAGCCACCCATGCACGCCTGGTCCAATCCAGCAACAGTGTTGGAAGGCCATGGTGCTGGGCCAATGCCATCAGCGGGAAAGCCTCAGGTAGCGGCTCAGCAGTTGAACTAATCTCGCTCATCTCGAGCCTTGTACCCCCCCCCCCCGGAGATTTTGTGGGGATGACTAGCCCGGAGCGATCCAGCCCTTCTCGAAACTGTAGAAGCAGTGCTTCTTGCAAGCGAGCTCGGAGGCTCCACGTGGCTTCGGAGGTTACGCCGCGTCCAGAAGGGGGAGACGGATCTTGAATGCCATATTTCGCAAAAACGCTGATATCGCGAGCAGCCGTGGGAGCCAGCGACCACTCAGCATCCGCCTGGCCACGATATGCCCATGCGGACGCCTTCGAGTTCCAACGCGAGTGCCTTGGGCTCAGTGCTTCCAAGAAATCGTGAGCCGTGGGACAGTGATGGTCTTCGACGCTGTCTTTGGGCGCCGGAGTATCAGTCTCTTTCATTGCTCGTGCCCGGACGCTTTCTGGTGACTGCGAGGTTCATTCGAGTCGTGGAGTAAATTGGCATTGGTCTCTGGCGGTACCGCTGCGCCGCGTGGTCAACCGCGCGCACGGCGACTGACAACAAGACGACCGTCTGTTGTCAGATACCCGAGCGGCGCGCTTTGGTCGTCGCCGAGCATGGGTATTGATTGCCATTCTCATGCTGACCACGTAAGCTCGCCGGACAAGCGAACTGACGCCAGCGTGCGCTGGTAACACCACGGGCGGCGTGGCCGAACCCCGACAACCCGAGGTCCGACATGTCCGTTATATACTTACGACCTCTGATGGGCTAAGGAACCGACCCGCCTTCAGGACGGGCCCCCCGCCCGCCCGCTTCCCCATTCTGCAGACGGGCCCGCCGGCCTACTGCAAACGCGCAGGTGAAGCGCCCGCGGAAGGGCGCGCCAGGGGCGAGGCCTGGGCCGAGCCGGCATCGGTGCGCTCGCGGAGCCAACGACACGGGCGGCCCTCAGCGCAGCCGCTCCCGCTCCCACCGCACCTGGTCCGCGATCGCGTCGTCCGCAGCACGTACGCCCCTCGACGAACAGCTCTGCGTGAGCGGGGTTGTCCAAGTCGAGGCCGAGCCGGCGCAGCATGGCTCGGTCGCGCGGCGGCACGGAACGGAGGATCGCGGCGGCGGAGTGGGGGTAGCGAGCGGGACGCACGCTGCGAGCATACCAGACGCCGCGGGCAGGCCGCGTCGCCGCGCAGCTGGCTCGTGCCTCGCGCAAGCGTGTCCAGGCAAATGTGGTGCGCCGTGGCTCGAACGCGCCACCGGCGGCAAGCGACGCGGCTCAGTCGGCTTGGATTCCTTCGGCGTAGACGCTTCCCACGCCCGGCAGAGTCGTGTTCAGGGGCGGCCCCTCGATGTCCTCCCAATCGGCGCCGCGCGCAGTGCTGGACCCGCCGTCGTCGCGCTGTACGGGGAAGCTCGTCAGCCTGGCAGCACGCCGCTCGGGCTCGGCCCCCGAGCTTGCGCGGGACGGGAGCGGAGACCGAAGCCGCGGCTGTGGAGGCGACGGGAGCTTGGCCCGCGGGCTCCTGGCGACCAGATCGGGGATCGCCACCACAGGCGGAGGGACATCGGCCGCGCGTTCGGGAACCGCAGCTGGACCCGGCCGTGCGGAGGTCGGCGCCGGCGCGGCCGGCGCACGCGCCGAGTTCTCGCGCTTGGTGGCGGGCTCGCTGAGCTGGATCAGCTGCGTCTCCTCCGCGTCTGTTCGATAGTCGTCATACAGACACCAGAGGAACTCCCAGTACCGAGCAGGCGTGCCGGTGAACGCCTCTAGCTGCCTCGCGAGGACGGGCGTGATCGGGAGGTCGCTCTTCAGCAGCCGCTCCAGGTCCCTCGGAACCAGCCCGGTGCTCTCGGCCAGCTTTCGTTGCCAGCCGGGGATGGTGGCGCAGAACGTCTCGAGGACGCGGCCTGGCAACGGCACCGGGCGCGCGCGTGGGCTGGTTATCGCCGCGATGAGCGCATCCACGTGGCAGTCCAGCAGGCGCTGGTGTCGCCGCAGCTCGCGCTCGGCGTCCTCCTTCGCGTCGGCGAGGGCCGACTCCTCGTCCTCGTGCCTCTGCTCGCCGGCCGCGCGCAGCCCGCGCTCTCGGCCTAGCGCTTCGCGCGCCGTGACAGCGAAACCGATCGCCACACAGGCCATCATCGCGAGACCGAGCGGCGAAGCGAGCCACATCGCACCGAGAATGTCCTCCATTGTACGTTGCCTCCTCGTCGTGAGCGTTCGTGTCCGACGCAAGGCGGATCTCGGCCTTGTGCTGCCCAAAGGCATCACCAGCGCCGCCGCCTGCTAGCTGTCGAGCGACAGCCGATGAGTCAGCGAAGCTGCTTGAGCAGCGCTTCGCGCTCCAAGGCGAGCCACCCTTGCGGGAATTCCTGCTTGTGCATCTCGAGCAGCTGGCGCGCCTCGAGGTCGGCGAGGGCGGTGTGGGCGTCCAGCGCGCGGCGGGCGTCGCGGATCAGGCGCCGCTCGCGCTCGCTGACGGTGGGGTGCACGGCACTCCTGGGCGCCGCGCTTCGGCGCACGACACGCCCGGGCACCTCGCCACGGGGGGGAGCCTTGGCCGACGCCGCGGGCCTATCCACGGCGGCCAGGCCGCCAGCGTCGCCTTGCTGCGCGGACGGCTCCACCTTGCGCGCGGCTGGCGCACCGATCTCGGCGGTGGCGCTCGGGCCGCCCTCTCGGGCAGACGCGGTGACCTCCTGCGCGGCTGGCGCGGAGCCGGGCGCGCGAGCCACCGCGGGCAACAGCCAGGGTTCCAAGCTGTGCGACAGCCCGGAGATCAGCGCGCCTGTCAGGATGACGAGAGCGCCCTGTGCCAAGATCCTGAAGACCAGGCGCCGCAGCGTGGCCAGCCACGACTCGCGACGGTAGAGGCTGAGCGCCACGGGGACGCACGCCTCTGCGTCCCGTCCCCGTGCATGCTGCTCGGCCGTATAGCGGCGCTTCTCCTCGGCGAGCTCCTCGAGCGCCCGCCGGTGCTGCGTCTTCACCGCCTCCCTCGTGAGGCCGAGCTCGCCGGCGATCTCGGCGAGCGGGATCTCCTCGAGGTCATGCTTGATCAGGAGGTGTCGATACTTCGGGTCGACCCGGTTGATCAGGCGGCGCGTGAGCGCGTGGCGCTGGCTCCCGCGTACCAGCTCCTCTGGATTCGGGCACTCGGCTCGGAGCTCGCTCTCGTCGAACGATGTCAGGACCTCTCCGCGCCGGCGCGCGGTCCGCACATGGTCGCGCGCCCGGTTGATGGCGATCGTGACGCGGTACGCCGCCGCGTCTCCGCCCGGCGCAATCCGCTGGTCCGCTTCCAACCCGCGCAGGAGCGCGTCTTGCGCCACGTCCTCGGCGTCGCGTGCCGGAACGCCGAGACGCCTCGCGAGGCGCCGGAAGAGCTCGAAGCTGCTGGAGATGCTCGACGGGTTGCCCACGCCGGTAGCACGTCTGAGCGACCCCCTCGGGGTCAGCAAAATGCACGGCCGCGATCACTTTGGTCGGGCAATGTAGCGCAAGGTACTACATATCACCCGGGTCGGCTGGAAGATCGCCGACACATGGGACGGATGATTCGATTCCGCCATGCTCCTGTAAATTCTCTCCTAAAGCGCTGCTTCCAGCATTTTCTCCCGGTTGACGTCGCGTGCTCGGCGTAAGTATCGTCGTTGAATGCGTTGCGGTGCGCACCTGTTGTCCATTTTGCTTACGCTTGGCGCTTCAACGGGGTTGGTCAGCTCGGCCGATGCTCAGCAGCGGTCTCCGGCCTCGGGGAGAAGCGACGGGTTGAACGGGTTGACGGTGAAGGAGCTTGTTCGCCGTGCTCGGAAAGCGCGCGATCGCGGCAACTGGACGCAGGCCTACGAAGCCTACAAGGCGGCCCTCGATGCGGCAAACGTGCCGCCCGGCATGAAGCTCGACCGCGCGGACGTCGACCGCGGGGCGCTCGATCCCGCCGAGATCGCCGGCGAACTAGGCCTCTGCGAGCTCGAGCTGCGCAAGTACCGTGACGCGGCGGAGCACCTGACCTGGAGTCTTGAGCGAGACTGGGCGCTGCCGAGTCAGCTTCAACAACGATTCCTGAACGGCCAGCGGAAGGCCGCGTTTTACGTCGTCGAGCTCGTGCTCTCCGTCGACCCGCCGGACGCCGAGATCCTCATCGACGGCCAGAAGATCAGTCGGACCGCGCGGACCTACAAGCTGTTCCTCGAGCCCGGGCGACACATGGTGCGGGCCCGGGCGCCGGGTCGCGAGGACGGCTTTCACGCGTTCAACGGCGAGCCGGGCGACAAGCAGGAGATCTCGATGAAGCTCTCGGGCCCGGCGGTGAGCAGCGCCGGGGAGGCCCCGGCCGTGCCGAAGACCGCGAGCGCTTCGCCCGCTGTGCGCCCGAAGGCGCCCGGACCGTGGGCGTCCTGGCCGGGGACGCTGCGCATCGGCGGCATCGGCTTGACCGCGGCAACCGCATCGCTCGGCGCCGTGTTCATGGTACGCGCGAGCACAGCGGACGGGGACCTCGACGAGAGGAACGAGAAGCTCGACGCCGCGGGGGTCTCGCGAGGCGTGTGTCGGGAACAACCGAAACCGGCGACCTGCTCCGAGCTGACGCGTCTCCGACGAGACCGCGACCTCTTCGCCGGGCTCGGCACGGCGATGGTGGTGACAAGCGGTGTCGTGGGCGCTGCGACGGTGGCGTCGTTCTTCACGGACTTCTCTCTCCTCCCTACTGAACCCACGAAAGCTCGGCTCGCGCTGATTCCGACGGTCGCGCCGGCACAGATCAGCCTCGTGGCACACGGCGTGTGGTAATCAGGGAGCACGGACATGCCCTTTCCTGATCTTCGACAAAAGCGGCTGCTGTTGGCGCTGGGTGCCCTCTCTACGGTCAGCGCTGGCGGCCTCTCCGGGTGCTACTACGGCGATAGCTGCGATGACGAACGCATCTGCCTATCAACGCCCAAGTCGCTCTGTGATGGCCACCCAGCGACGGCGCCGGCGCTCGACGTGTGCGGGGTGTTCGTCAGTGAGCTGCTGGGCGACGACGACAACCCCGGCACGAAGAGCGCGCCGGTCAAGACACTTCAGCATGCGATCGGGCTGGCCGCGAGCGGTCGACGCGACGGCGAGGCGCTGACGCGGCGCGTGTATGCGTGCGGCGGCTTGTTCGAGGAGGCGATCTCGCTGCCATCAGGGGTCGACCTCTGGGGCAGCCGCCTTTGTGACGACGGCGGCGATTGGTCGTATGAATGGTCGGGCATCGGGCCGAATGCGTCGACCATCATCGCACCGCCTGCGGGGATCCCGGTGCGGGTCCTCGGGGTGGAGGATGCGGCGCTCGCGGAGGACGACGCGACGTCGGGGATCGTCGGCGTACGAATTGTCGCGGCGGACGCCTCGGCGCCCGATGGCAAGTCATCGATCGCGGTGATTTTGAGCACAGGGGCCAGGGCGATCGTGCAGGACAGCGTGATCGTCGCGGGGAACGGCAAAGACGGGGAGCCGGGCAAGGACGCGCACACCGAGCGGGCGACGGACGGCGTGGAGGGGAACGACGGCGCGTCCGCCTGTACGGCGGATCTGGTGACGGGCGCCCTCCCGGTCGTCACCGTGTGCGACGATGGCACAGAGTCGACGGGAGGCTACGGTGGCGACGGCGGGCTTGACGTCGGCGGCGATGGCGCACCTGGACAGCCGGCGCCCGCGGAGGTTTCGGAGCGCGACGGCCGCGGAGGGGTCGGCGCGGACCTCACGCGATGCCGCATGGGGCGAGATGGCGCTTACGGCGTCGACGCCGTTCGCGCGGATGGCGCAGTGGGCGTGGGCCACCTCGGCAAGGACGGATGGATCGGCGTCTGGGGCAAGGACGGGATGCGAGGCGGCACAGGCCAGGGAGGCGGCGGCGGTGGCGGCAGCAAGTCGCGTGGCTCCATGGTCGCGTGTCGGGCAGGCGGCCCCCAGGGGGGTGCCGCCGGCGGCTCGGGAGGCAGCGGCGGCTGCGGCGGTCGGGGTGGCGATGGCGGTGGCTATGGCGGGGCGAGCATCGGAATCGTTGCGCTGGACGGCACGGAGCTCACGATCGCGGCCAGCGACGTGTTCACGGGCAAAGGCGGCCGTGGCGGGGCGGGCGGGACGGGCCAACCAGGCGGCGTCGGGCAGCCTGGTGGCCCAGGGGGCCTTCCGTTCGGCCCTGACATGTGGCCTGCGTGCAGCGGCGGCTACGGGGGCAATGGCGGTCGCGGAGGCGATGCCGGCGGCGGGCTCGGCGGCGCATCCGTCGGCATCGCCTACGTCGTGCCCAATTTCGCCGTTCGACCCGGGACCAACATTGTTGCCGGAGACGCCGGAGAGGGCGGCCCCGCGGGAAACACGAGTCCAGGCGACGACGTGGGCAAAGGCGCGCCCGGCCCGTGGGGGGAGCTATATCGTTTCGGTCCGTCAAGCGAGCCGCCCCAATGATTCGCGCTTCGCGAGACGCTGCCAGCGAGGGATGCCCATGCGACTGAGTTCTGCGCTCCTCTTGGTCTTTCTTCTGCCGCTCGCCGCCGGTTGCGGCACGGCGCCGGGGGCGAACGACCCCGACGGCGCGCCGCCGTGTGACGGTTCATCGACGTGTGCAGGGGATCCGATCCCCGATTCGGTCTGCCTGGAGCATCTCGCGGCGGGGCGGGCAAAGGACGGCTGCGGCGTCTTTGTCAACCATCCGGTTCTCGGCGGTGACGACGCGAACCCCGGCACGAAGGACAGGCCGGTTGCTACCCTCCCACGCGCCATCGCGCTGGCGCGCACCGGGCGCGGTCGCGTGTTCCTCACCGGCAATGCTTTCGTGGAGTCCATCACGCTGCCCTCCGGGGTGGATATCTATGGAGGCTTCGACTTGTTGGAATGGGAACGGCGGCCGGAGCCTAAACTTCCGGAGCACGCCATGGCCAAGCTCGGGTCCCCGCTCGGGCACATCGCGCTAACCATCGCGCCGGCGCGGGCCGACGACACCGGGGCTGCGGACGGGGTCTCGATCATCGACCATGTCTACATCGCCAGCGGGACGGGCATCGCGGTGCTCGTTCGGTCGGACACCGCGGTGGAGATCGTCGGAAGCTTGATTCGCCCCGACGGCGGACGGGGAGGGCACCCCGGCGAGCCACGGCGGAGCCGGGCAGCGACGGGACCTGACGGACAATATGGGGCAGACGCGTGCTCCGCAGCGACGGTCCCGGGCGGGGCTCGGGCGGTGAATTCCTGCGAGGGAGGGATCCCGAGCGTAGGTGGCAAGGGAGGCGACGGGCTCGCCGACGACGCTGGAGATGGGGAGGACGGCGAGCCCGTACCCCAGCCGAACCCAACCCACGATGGGGAAGGAGGACGTGGCAACCGGGCAGACGGTGGTTGCAGCAACGGCGTCCCCGGGCAAAGCGGCATGTGGGGCGCCGCCGGTGTATCGGGCGAGGGCCGCGGGCGGATCGATGAGACCGGATGGCACGGCGACTCGGCCGGCGACGGCATCCGGGGGATGCCGGGCCAAGGCGGCGGCGGGGGCGGCGGGCGTCGCGGCGGGCTCGCGGTGTGCGGCGTGGCCACCAAGGGAGGCGCTGGCGGCGGCTCTGGAGGCGCGGGCGGCTGTGGGGGGCGCGGCGGCCGAGGGGGCGGGAACGGGTACCCGAGCATCGGGATCCTGGCGCTCCACGCCAAGGTGACGGTGCGCAACAGCGTCATCGAAAGTGACGAGGGGGGACGAGGCGGCGACGGCGGGGAGCCGGAGGAAGGCGGCTACGGCGGCCGAGGCGAGCCAGGCGGCGCCGTGGGGGACGGCACGTCGTCATGCCAGGGTGGCAGCGGCGGCCGAGGCGGGGACGGCGGCTATGGCGGCCCCGGGCGCGGCGGCGACTCGATCGGCATCGCCTACCTCGACGAGGACCAGCTCACGCTCGAGGGCGTCACGTTCGAGCTCGGTCCGCCCGGCAAGGGCGGCATCAGCTGGAACCACGATGGCAGCATGGTAACGGGGGAGGACGGCACGCGGATCGAGACGCTTCGGTTTCCTGAGTAGGAGACCGGCTCGTCCTCTCGGCCAAAGCGGCCCGCGTGCGCCTGAGCGGACGATGCGGCTCATGGCCAGCGTCCCTCCGCTCTTCAGGTTCAGCGAACCGACGGCCCGGAGATAGGCATTGTTCGGGTCGTCGCCGGAGAAGAGGTAGATGGCCTGCGCGGCGAAGAAGGCCGATCCGTCGAGCGCCGGCACGGTAGCCGCGACACTGCCGAGAGCGACCGGAAGGTAGATCGGTCGCCGCACGGCGAGCTTCGCCTGTTTCACCGCCGAGGGTGGCTCCCGGTGTGGCCCAACGGGGCGCCCTGCGCCGCCGCATCGCCTGCGGTGAAAGGTTCGTGGCATCACCGGTCCCACGGTACGGCCACGCTGCACGCGCTGGTTGACCTAGAGAACCTTACATGACCGCCTCCGTCGGCGAGAGCGCACCCGCGCAGGACGGACGCGCGCGGCCGAGGCGCGGGCCATGGGCAGCCTGGCCACGGCGGAGCCAGCCCCCCCAGCACCAACCGTGCGCTGGCCACCAAACGTCCCGGCGCCCCGCTGCACGGCGCCGTTGCGGTCCACGAGCCCGCCCGGTACCCTCGGAGGAAAAATGGCGTCCACCGCGCCAGGGCCGAACGCCGTGGCTTCGCAGACCGTTGAAAGGAGTTCTGACGACATGAAGAGGTTCTTGGCTCTTTCTGCCGCCTTGGGTTGCTCCCTCGCCACCTCGCTCGTGCTCGCGGATCCTCTCCCCGTGACCGGCCAGTGGCGGACGATCGATGAGCAGGGGGTCGAACAGTCGGTGGTAGAGATTTACGAGAGGGGCGGGAAGATCTTCGGCAAGATCGTGAGCCTGAAGCAGCCGCTCGACGCGAAGGGGAAGCCGAAGCTCTGCACCGCCTGTGAGGGTGCCGACAAGAACAAGCCCCTCGTGGGGCTCGTCATCATCAAGAACATGGTCCGCGATGACGACGAGTACGATGACGGTACGATCCTGGATCCGAACAACGGCGAGACCTATAGCTGCAAGCTCGAGGCGATCGAGGGCGGGAAGAAGCTGAAGGTGCGCGGCTTCCTGGGCATCTCCCTCCTCGGCAGGACCCAGACCTGGGTGAAGAAGTAGAAGGCTCTTCCTCGTCGTGGGCGCTCTGGTGCCTGCGCCGCAGCCGCGAGCCGGACGAGCTGGTGCGGTACCCTCGCGCACGGTCCTCGCTCCTCTGTCGTGAAATGGTCTGGAGAGGCTACGACGCCGGGGCGTCGGGATTCACCACCACCTGGTACCGACGTCCCGTGGACAGCACGCTCGGATCGATGCCTTCCTCGATCGGTACGCGCGTCTGCGTGAGCTGGTGGCCGGGTAAGCAGCACGCGAGGGTGAAGGCCGCGTCCCAGCGCAGGCGATCGAGCACCCTGTCCATGTGCACGTGGGCGTGGACGAACGTCACGAACACCGGCATCGGGGGCAGGGCATTGAGCTGATCCGCGACGTCGTCGATGCTGGCCTTGTGCCACGAAAGGCGCCGGACCCCGAAGCGATCGCGCCACGCCTCCACCAAGTCCACGTTGAGCAGTGGATCGACGCTGATGTTGTCCGCCTCGCTCTTCAGCGAAAAGAGGGCCCCGGTCCTCGCGTGGGCCCCGTCCCCGACGTGAATGACGCGACATGGGCGGCCCTTGGTCAAGAGGGGCCGAAGATGACATAGGGCAGAGTAGCTCTCGGTCATCTCCTTGGCGGGCCTGGTCGCTTTCGCGAACAGGGGCCACAGCGCTTCGAAGGAGTTCCTTCGCATGAGCCGGTCCAGGTAGTCGCTGTTCGGGGGCTGCGCGTCGGTGCTGGCCATGGCGGCTGCTTGTAGCAGAGCTGCCGCGATCCGCCCGGAATCATGACGACCATCGAGGCGTGCGCGCGTCTCTCTCAGAAGTAGTGCGCGCGCATGTCGTCGAGCAGGCCGGGCTGCTCCGGCTTCCAGCCGAGCAGCTCGCGCGTCGCCTTGCTCGAGACCCGGTTGTCGAGCCCGACGACCATCGACATCCATCCGAAGTGCGCGCCTGCCTCCGAGGCCGGCACGCTCTTCGTCGGCACACCGGCGCCTTTGCCGATCGTCTCCGCGATCGCGCGCATCGCGACGCCTTCCTCCGCGGTGCCGTGCAACACGGATCCCGGCGGCGCGCTCTCGACGGCAAGCCGGTACAACCGCGCCGCATCGTCGCGATGCACCGCGGGCCAGTGATGATTGCCATCGTCGACGTAACCAGCGGTGTTCTTCTCGCGCGCGATGTTGATCAGCATGGTAATGAAGCCCTTGTCGCCAGCGCCGTGCACCGTCGGCGCCAGCCGGATGACGCTGCCACGCACCCCGCGCTTCGCAGCATCGACCACGAGGCGTTCGGCCTGCAACCGGATCGCGAGCGGCGAGCTCGCCGGCGACGCGTCCGCCTCGAACGCGACCTTGCCAGGCTTCGAAACGACCAGCGTGCCGTTCGTTCCGACGAACGCCTTGTTCGTGCCCGCCATCGCGTCGAGCATCGCGCCGATCGCGTCGCGATCGATCTGGCACATCCTCGGGAAGTCCGAGAAATCTATGTGGAACGCCAGGTGGATCGTCGCATCGGTCGCGCGGACGCCCTCGACGAGGCTCTTCGGATCCCTGATGTCGCCGCGGTAAACCTCCACGCCCTGCGCCTTCAACTTCTCGGCGCCCGCATCGCTGTGCGCCATGCCGAGGACGCTGTGGCCGGCCCCGCGCAGCTCCTTCAGCACCGCCGTGCCGATCCAGCCGGTCGCGCCGGTGACGAACACTCGAATTGACTTGGTCATGCGAGGACAGTAGCCTCGGGTTGCTCGCCCGAAAAGATGAGCAGCTATACGGGTATGGCGGCTACCACCCTCCCCACCTTCCTGCGCGACCGCCGCGAGCGCGTCCGTCCCACGACCACCGCGCGCCGACGCACCCCCGGATTGCGCCGCGAGGAGGTCGCCGCCCGGGCTGGCGTGAGCGTGACCTGGTACACCTGGCTCGAGCAAGGTCGCGGCGGCGTGCCGTCGGACGACGTCCTCGAGCGCCTCGCCCGCGCCCTCGAGCTCGACGACGCGAATCGCGAGATGCTGTTTCTGCTCGCGCACGGCCGTCCGCCGCCGCGCAAGCCCGCGGCGCCCGCGGCGGTCACGCCGTCGCTCCAGGTCGTGCTCGACAACCTCTCCATCCCCGCCTTCGTGAAGACGCCGACGTTCCAGATCGTCGCGTGGAATCGCGCGGCGGTCGCGGTGCTCGGCGATTACGCGGCGGTCCCGGAGCGCGACCGCAACTTGCTGCGCCGGATCTTTCAACCGGGCTCAGAGAACAAGGTACACCACGTCGAAGACGTTCGCCGTACCTGTCTCGCGTCGTTCCGCGTCGACATCGCGCGTGCTGGCCAATCGGACGAGGCGACGGCGCTGATCGACGAATTGATGGAGACGAGCCCCGACTTTCGCCGCCTGTGGGACGAAGGTGAGATCCGGTCGCACGGCGGGTTCCAGAAACGGCTCGTCCGTCCCGAGGTCGGCGAGATCGTGCTCGAGTCGTCGGTGTTCCACGTCGAAGGCAGCGACGGCCTCTCGATGTTCGTGTTCTCACCCGCGGACGAGGCGAGCGCGCGCGCCCTCGCGCAGCTGGTCCAACGGTCCGGAACCTAACGCACGCACGTGCAGGTGGAGTGCTCGGAATCGGGCGAGTCCTTGCCTTGCTCGCCGGCCCTGTCGACGACCTTCGCGTCCATGCCGAGCTGCTGCAAGAGCTCGGTGACGAGCGCGATCGCCTCCTGCTTGTCCGCCTGCGTGCGCGGGGAGGACCACGCGTCGCTCTTCTTGACCAGCGTCCGCACCAGGGCGTCGATCTCCGGGGGGACGGTCACCGCGTCGAGAGCAGCCGTCGTGTCCGTCGCTCGCGAGGTCTCTTGGCCCTGTGTCGCTTCGGAGGCGCCGTTCCAGGGGCTGAACGAGCCGAGCCGGTCGGCCGGATCCCCGCCCTCGGGCTGGGTGGCGCCGCTCGTCGCGGCGGAGCTGGACGGGGCGCTCGGGAGAGGCGCCAGCGCCGTACCGACGATCCTCGCGGCCGCGGCCGCGGCCGCCGCGTCCGGCCCGCGGGCCGCGTCGTCGACGCGCTCGAAGGTGAACAGGTAGCCGCGGTTCCTGCGCTCGGCGGCCGCGCGCGGGTCGGCGTCGGAGACCGTGCGGTCGTCGCGTACCTGCCACTGCCCCGTCGCCGCGTTGCGCGTCATCGCGGTGTAGTGCCCCGCGTCCCCCGTCGGCCCGTGATGATTGACGACCACGTTCAGGCGGTACCAGCGGCCGTTGACGTCGAGCCACTCGGGGACGTCGACGCTGCTCTCGTTCTCCCCGTCCCCGCGTTGCAGAGCGATCGTGATCGCCCGAGGCGTGTTGTTGGCCGAGTCGACGAGGAGCTGCCTCGATGGGCTGCCTCTCACCACGCGGCCCTGGCGCACGGCGGCCACGTCATCCATGGTGCTCGCGCCGAAATGGCCGTCGAGCGCCTGCTGCAGGGTGCGGCTGCCGTTGACCAACGGGCTGAGCACGACGTCGGGCTGCGCCGAGTCCCATACGAGGTTGTCGTCGAGCGAGGTGCGATCTCTCAGAGTCTCACCCGTCTCCAGCAGATCGACCCCCCTCCAGTCGGTCCGCTGCCTCTGGGCCAGGGTCACGCCGGCGGTGTCGAGGCTGGCTCTCTCGAAGAGGCGTCTGAAGAGGACCTCGCTGGGATCCTGCTGCGTCGTTCTGGACGACGCATTGAGCACGCCGGTGTCGCGCAGCACCTCGTCGAGCGCCCGCATCGTGTCCGCCCCGACGAGCGTGCCGGCCCGGATCTGCTCGAGGATCGGGCGCACCGCGGCGCGGAGCCGGGGGCCTGCGGCGTCGAGGTCCTCGCCTTCGCGCGGCGCGAACAGATCGTAGTAGGCGTCGGTGTGCGCGAGCATCGTGAGGCCGGCCGACAGGAAGCAGCTGTTGCCGATGTTCACGATGCCGGTGTTGCTCACCTGCGAGCTCGGGGCCCCGGAGCGCGACGCGCTCTTCGCCACGACCCCCGGCGGGGGGGTGGACGCCGCCGCTGGCGCGATGTCGCGGCGGTCGTGGGCGTAGCTGGTGAGGAGGTGCGCCGTGCCGTCGGGCCTGACCCGCGCGATGGCCTTGTTCGCGCCGTGCCAGAGCACGACGTTGGTCGCGCCGGTCTCGTCGGTGCGCGCCTCGATGGCGGTGGCGTTGCGGACCACGTCGCGCGCGGCGTCGAGGTAACGCCGCACGACGTCCGCCTGTGACGCGGCCGCCAGCTCCGCCGGGGTCAGGAAGTCGGCGGCGTGCTTCTTCGCGTGGTAGGCGGCGGTGCTCGCCGACTCGAAGCGCAGCTCGCTGGCCGCCGCCGCGAGCCTCTCCCGCAGCTCGTCGCCATCGCCGAGTGTGACGTCGCCCACGGCGCCGGCCTCCTGGGCCGCCTGCCGCTGCGCTTGCCAGAGCGCCTCGACGTCGGCGCCGGACAGGTTGTCCTGCATCGAGGCGATGTAGAACTCGAAGCGCTCGACGAACTCGTTATAGCTGCTGGCGCGCTCCAGCGCGAATGCGGCCGCCGGGCGGCGCAGATCCGGGCGCACCTCGCCGCTCACCAGGTCATAGAGCCGCAGCAGCGCGTCGTGCCGCATCTGGCCGCCCTCGGCGAAGATGCCGATCGATCTCGGGTCCTCGATGCCGCTGTCGCGGAGGAAGGGCTCGACCTGGTCCAGCTGCGGCTTGAAGCGCAGCCGCTCCTGGCCGCGATGCGAGCCGGACAGGTCGGCCGTCGCCTGGTCCCTGGGGGACCAGGGGATCCCGTTGTTCAGGTTCTGGACGAGCGTGAGCAGCTTGCCGAGCTGCCCGCGGCGATGGAGCTCTCGCAGCCGATCGCGGTGCAGCCTGACCTGCCCGCCGAGGTCGATCTGGTCGCCGATCGTCGTGAATTCGATGTTTGCGTCCGTGAACAGCCGCTCGGCGTCGGCGAGGAAGTCGTCGCTATCGCTGTTGAGCTCCTCGTCGAACCGCCACGGCTGCGGGCCGCGGTAGTAGTCGCCGTCCATCCGCGGCTGGCCCTGCTGGCCGGTGTCCGAGAACCCGTTCTTCTTCTTGTCCCATTTGGCCTTTCCGTCGCGGTCGCGCCAGCGGTAGACGTGGTAGTGCGGCGCGTTGTGGCCTGGCTGGTTGTGGTCGCTCAGGTCCACGTCGATGATGACGCGCTCCGCCGCCTGCCCCGGCCGCGGCGGCAGCAGGGCGTGGAAGCGGTATTGATAGATCCGGCCGGTCGCGACGTCGACCTTCATCTCCGGCGCGCCCAGCGGGTAATCCCTGGCGTCGTTGTCGGGGGTGTCGCGCCAGCGCGGCAGGATGTCGTGATCGTAGGCGAAGCTCTCGTCGTCGAAGCGGCCGGCCTTCTCGTCGGGGATGAGCCTGTGCATCGCGCCCCGGGGGAAGCCGAGCACCTCCATGGTCTCGAGCAGCTCATCCGGCGACTTCGCGCGCGTCTGGTGCAGGAACAGCGACTTGTCGCGGAGCGGCGCCTCGCGCTTCTTCATCGAATCGATGATGCTCTCGGCGTTGTCGCGCAAGGCATTGAGGATCTCGGGCTCGAGCACGTAGCCGCGCCTGTAGAACTTGAGCGCGCGGCCGAGGTTCCACGGCGCCTTGTGCAGGTGCTCGACGACGGCGCGCTGCCGCTCCTCGACGGTCGCGCCGGGGCCGGGGTCGGCGACGAAGCGCAGCCTGCCGAGGAGCTGATCCTCGATGCCGTCGAGCGGGTCGACCACGTAGCCATCCTTGTCGAGGTAGATGGCGTTCATCCGGAAGTCGCGCTTCTGCGCGTCGGCCATGACGTCGAACGGGCCCGGCGCACTGGTGTCGTCGCCGGCCGTGATGTCCACCACGTTATCGCCGCCGCCGACCTGGAGCAGGCCCAGGTCGGGGATGGTGGTGACCGGGAGGGACGGGTATTCGCGGCGCAGGGCTTCCTCGAGCCGCGACATGGGCATGTTCGTCTTGAGGTCGACGTCCCTGGGCTCGATGCCGCTGAGGGCGTCGCGCACCGCGCCTCCGACGAAGTAGACGCCGAAGCCGGAGGTGCTGATGAGCGAGATCAGGTCGTGGACCCGCAGGGTGGATCCGACCGGGGTGTCGAGGAGCGACGCGCCGATGGGCTCGCTCCGGGCGGGCGCGGCGCCCTCGGGGGCGGGGGGCGCTTGCCTCCTCTGGGTGAGGATCGCATGGGCCTTGATCTCACGGCCCTGGACCTTCGGGCTGAAATAGGTGGTTCCCCCGGTCTTCTCCTCGACGAATTTGTCGAACGGCTTCTCGCGACGCTCCGCCGCGTCGATGCCGGCGAAATGGAGGAGCGGCGTCAGGATGCCGTTGTCGTTCGTGGCGAAATGGGGCACAGGGGGCGCGTCGCCGTCGCCGGCGCGCTCGGAGAAGAACGCGTCGGCGAGCATGCTGCGGTCGGCGCTGCCCTTCTTCTCCCCCACCGAGCCTCTCGTCAGCTGCTCGAACCCCTCGTCGTAGCGGGCCATGGCGCCGCGCCGACCGCGATCGACCCGGATGCCGTACCAGGGGAGCACTCGCCCATCGGCCGTGGTGAACGTGCTTCCGATGATGTCGTCGTGCTGGAACAGCTCTCCGATGTTGATGTTGGCGAGGCGCAGGTCCGTGATCTTGTGATCGCGGATCAACGACTCCAGCTGATCGCGGATGTCCCTCCTGGCGGGCGACAGCTGGTCGATCGGCGTCAAGAGATCGGCGACCAGGTTGGAGTCGACCACCAGCGAGGTCGACGTGAGCGGCGGCGACAGCGCCGGGTCCGAGAGGCGCTCGGCGTGGCGGACCAGCTGCTCGATGATCCCGCGGGTGTTGGCGACCTTGCCCTTGTCCATGGCGCGCGCGAGCATGCCGGCGAACGCGCGCTCGCCGATCGATCGCTGGATGACGCCGAGCTCTTCGGTGGTGACCCAGCGTCCCTCCTTGGCCCTCTTGAGGATCGCGCGCGGCGTCTCCTCCTCGCCTTTCTGCGGGGGCGGCGGCGGCGGCTCGCGCAGGGCCGCGAGGTCGATGCCCTGCCTCCCCTCGAGCGCGTCGAGGGCGCCCAGCGCCTTGGCGACGTCGAAGGCGAGCCGGCGGTTCTCCGCGTTTCTGTAGCCATCGAGCACGCGCTTGAAGGCCGCTTTCGGGTCCTTGCCCTCGGGGGAGCCCTTGATCCGGTTGTTCAGGAACCGCGCGAGCGAGGTCGAGGTTGCCCTCTCGGTCGCCAGCAGCCCGGTGAGCGCGCGCCGCACCGTGTCGTCATCGAAGCGCTCGATCAGCCTGTTCTGCAGGTGCTCGTAGGGCGGCACACCCCAGAGCCACTCGGGAATGGCCTTTTGCGCAGGGCCCTCGCGCTTGGGCTTCTTTAGCTGTTTGTGGTTTTGCTTTTCGCGCTGCTCCGCCTTGTGCTTGCCGACGTCCGGCTCCAGGTCGATCTCCAGGCCGCCGAACGGGTTCTCCTCGCCCTCCGATTCATCGTCGCTATCGGACTCATCGTCGCTCTCCGACTCGTCGCTATCGGACTCATCGTCGCTCTCCGACTCGTCGCTATCGGACTCATCGTCGCTCTCCGACTCGTCGCTATCGGACTCATCGCCGCTCTCCGGTTCCCCCGGGGGCGGGTTCGTGTCGACGGGCGCGCCGGGGGCCCTCTCGGGCAGCTGCGGGGCGTTCGTCTTTGCGGCGGCGGGAGGCGTCTCGCCGGTGGAGCTGCCGTTTTCCTCGGCGTCGTTGCCTCGGCCGATCGCACGGAGGCCCTGATCCCGCTTGAGCGCGCGCACGACGAGCTCGACGTGCGCTGCAAGCTGCCGCTGCAGCTCGCCCGGGGGCAGCTGGCGCACGCCGGGGTGGAACATTAGCCACTTCTCGACGATCTCCTCGGCGAGCCGCTTGGCGGCGGCCAGCTCGATGGGCAGGATATCCAGGATCTGCGGGAGGAGCCTCTCGCCGATGGTGTCGTCGACGAGGCGCATCACCTCGTTCAGGCGCTGCTGTGGGACGCTCTCCTGGAGGGCTTGGTACAGCCCTGACGACGTGCGCTGGACGCCCCCGGGAGCGAGCCTCCCCGGCGCTGCGGCAGGCCCGCGAGCGGAGCTGCCCCCGTCCTGCTTCGCCGGAGCTCCCGCGAGCAGGTCGGCCGTGTCCGCGCCGTCGTGCGCGGTCCCGGACGGTCGGCGCGATGCGAGGTGCGCCGGAGCGTTCTGCTCGGCGGAGGTGCCCGGGGCCGGGGCGCGCGGCGGGGGGTAGGTTCCGACGGTGATCACCTCGAAGAGCCTCGGCATGTCGGCCTTGGGCACCCGGATGGGGAACGACTGCCCCCATGACTGGACGGGCACGAGGAAGGCGTCGCCGTCGACCGTGATCTCGCCGTCGATCGCGAAATGGTGCCGACTCTCGGCTTCGTCCTTGCCAAGCGGCGCGACGGTCGCGGGGGCGCGAGGCGCCTTGTCGCCGCCGTCGCGGTGCTGCTTCGCAGCTTCCCAGAGCGCCTTGCCGTTCGCGATGGTCGCCACGGCGAACCCGGGTCGATCCGTGCGCCTGAGCGTCTCGTTGATGCGCGCGACGTCGCCCTCGGAGAGGCCGCCGCTCATGACCTCGATCTCCGCCCCGAGCGCGTCGCTCATGAGGGATGCGATGGAGTTCGCCGAGAGGAGCATATCGCCCTGCGCCGCCGCGACGCCGGCCTGCTTGGCGCCGTCGGTTCGCTTCCCGTGCTGCGCGACGGCGTCCTGCCCGAGGAGCTCGACAAGGCCTCGGGAGAGCAGGTGATCGAGGAGGTGGCGATCCAGCTGTTGCTGGTCCGTGGCTTTGGTCAGGGCGCCGCGCTTCGCCCCGGCCGTCTTGAGCCCGTTGACGAGCGGCCGCGTCGGAGCCGGGCCGAGGGCGCGCGGGATCTCTCCGGTCATCACGCGCCGGAGGATGTCGAGGTCTTCGCTGAGCACCGCCCTGCCCGGACCCGGCTGCGCGCCGAGCTCCCGGGCCCCGGGGGCCTGCGCGAGCCGGCCGAGCAGCCGGCCCGTGAACAGCGCGACGACCAGGTGCGAGGTGGTGGCGAGATCGCCCTTCAGCGTCGTGTAGAGGGCGCTTGTGACGCCGCAGCTGCTGAAGGCGGATTGCGACAGCGACGCGGGGTTTTTGATGAGCTCGCGCAGCCTGTCCACGATAGCGCGGTCGACGTTCAGCGACTCGAGCAGGCCTGTCAGGCTGTCCGCGGCCTGCCGCCTGAGCTCGTCGTTCGCCGGGCCGGACCAGGCGCGGCTCTGCTCTTCGAGCTCGCTGAGCAGCTCGTCGAGCGTTTTGTCTTGGTTCTGTGGGCTCGGCTCGACCTGCGCGCTGCCGGTGCGCGGCAGCGGATCGACGGCCATGCTCTCGCCGTCCAACGCGGGGTTATAGCCTGCCAGCACGTTCGCCGGCGCTCCGGTGCGCTGCGCCGTGTCGCCCGGGTCATTCCCGGGCTCGTTGTCCCGGGGAGCTTGCGCGGGATCTCCGGAGCGTTGCTGGCTGTCCTGAAGCTCCTGAGGCGGCTGTGTGCGGGGACCGAGGAGCTCGTGGAGGGCGTCTTTCCCTCGTTGCTTGAGCTCTTGCTCGAAGCGCTCGGCGCGGTCCTTGAGGGTCTTTGCCCAGTCGCTGCCGAGCTTTCCGAGGTCGACGGTGCGCGCGTTCTTGGTGCTCTCGTCGCCGATCTTGTCCTGTTTGAGGCCGCCGACGCTGGAGATGGGGTTGGCGGTCTTCTCGGTGGAGCGCCAGTTGTGGACGTAGCCGACGGTGCTGGGCGCGCCCGGGCCGGTGGTCTCCATGCCGATCTGGAGCGCGCCGGGCCTGTTCTTCTTGGGCGGGCGGTAGCCGATGAACATGTGGCCGTGGGCGCCGTCGGGCAGGATGACGTCGCCGTTGAAGTCCTTGAGGCCGAGGCCGCCGACGGCGAGGTTGATGCCATAGAGCTCGGTGTCGTCGAGCTTGGCGAGGAGGGCGGCGCCCTGGCCGCCCTGCTCCTTGAGCGTGCCCCCTTCGAACGAGGTGTGGTGGGTGCCGACGAAGCGCTTGAACACGCCGGCGGTGGGCTTTCCGTTCTTGTCGGTGATGCCGAGGTGCTCCATGAGCGCGTAGGGCGCGCTGCCGGCGGGGATCTGGACGTTGACGCGGCCGCCGTGCGACAGGAGCTTGGCGACGGGCACGTTGTCTACCGGGACATAGCTCTTGGAGGCGCCGTCGTAGATCTCGGCGCCCTCCTGGAGCAGGTGGAAGATGTTCTTGAGGACCTTGAGCGACTGGCCGTGTCGCTTGACGACCTCGTCCTTCGAGAGCACCTTGCCCTTGGTGAGGGTGAGGGTGTTGAGGAGCGACTTGGGCGCGAGGACGGCGCCCTTGTTGATGGCCTCGGTCGCCGCGTCGTTGGGCTCGGTGTACTCGAAGGTCTTCGACCACTCCTCCACGATGCTTCGGTCGATGAGCCGCTTGAGCTCCTCTCGCCTGGCCGGGTCGGTCGTGTGCCTCGCCTCCATGGACAGGGCCGCCGCCGCGGGCGGGGTGCCCTCGAAGCGCTTGCCGGCCTCGCCGCCCTTCATCTGGCGCGAGACGTAGCTGGCGAGCACGAGCTTGCTCCCGTTGTGGAGCTTCTCGAAGCCGCGGAACTGCTCGGGGTTTTGGCTCGGGTCGCCCGACAGGTACTGCTCGACCTGCTCGTGCGTGAGCAGGCCCGAGGCGTTGAGCCAGGTCTGGCCCTGAGGGGTGGAGGAGAGCTGCTCGAAGGCGCTCCACTCGGCGTCGCTGAGCAGCGGCCCCCTGGGGAAGCGGCCTCCCAGCTGCTCCTTGGCCGTCGTGGGATCGGGGGGGAAGCCGCTGCTGCTCAGCGGGCCCTGGATCGCGGAGAGGCCGTGCTTGGCCCGCTCGCGGCTCCTCATGCCGGTGTCGGTGCGCCAGATGGTGTTCTTGACGGCCTTGTCGACGATCCAGGTCACCTCCTCGACCGGGGTGGCGGTCTCCGGATCGGGCGCTCGCTCCGACGGCGGCTCCGGCTCTTCCTCGATCGCGTCGAGCTGCGCTTGCGGGTCGGCCGCCGCATCCCCGCTGCTCGAAGCGGGGTTGTACCCGCCCAGCATGTCCGCGGGGTCATCACCGGGCTCATTCTCCGAGCGTTGCTGGGTGTCCTGGAGCTCTTGCGGCGGCTGTGTGCGGGGGCCGAGGAGCTCGTGGAGGGCGTCTTTCCCTCGTTGCTTGAGCTCTTGCTCGAAGCGCTCGGCGCGGTCCTTGAGGGTCTTGGCCCAGTCACTCCCGAGCTTTCCGAGGTCGACGGTGCGGGCGTTCTTGGTGCTCTCGTCGCCGATCTTGTCCTGTTTGAGGCCGCCGACGCTGGAGATGGGGTTGGCGGTCTTCTCGGTGGAGCGCCAGTTGTGGACGTAGCCGACGGTGCTGGGCGCACCGGGGCCGGTGGTCTCCATGCCGATCTGGAGCGCGCCGGGCCTGTTCTTCTTGGGCGGGCGGTAGCCGATGAACATGTGGCCGTGGGCGCCGTCGGGCAGGATGACGTCGCCGTTGAAGTCCTTGAGGCCGAGGCCGCCGACGGCGAGGTTGATGCCGTAAAGCTCGGTGTCGTCGAGCTTGGCGAGGAGGGCGGCGCCCTGGCCGCCTTGCTCCTTGAGCGTGCCCCCTTCGAACGAGGTGTGGTGGGTGCCGACGAAGCGCTTGAACACGCCGGCGGTGGGCTTTCCGTTCTTGTCGGTGATGCCGAGGTGCTCCATGAGCGCGTAGGGCGCGCTGCCGGCGGGGATCTGGACGTTGACGCGGCCGCCGTGCGACAGGAGCTTGGCGACGGGCACGTTGTCTACGGGGACATAGCTCTTGGAGGAGCCGTCGTAGATCTCTGCGCCTTCCTGGAGCAGGTGGAAGATGTTCTTGAGGACCTTGAGCGACTGGCCGTGTCGCTTGACGCCCTCGTCCTTCGAGAGCTCCTTGCCCTTGGTGAAGGTGAGGGTGTTGAGGAGCGACTTGGGCGCGAGGACGGCGCCCTTGTTGATGGCTTCGGTCGCCGCGTCGTTGGGCTCGGTGTACTCGAAGGTCTTCGACCACTCCTCCACGATGCTTCGGTCGATGAGCCGCTTGAGCTCCTCTCGCCTGGCCGGGTCGGTCGTGTGCCTCGCCTCCATGGACAGGGCGGCCGCCGCGGGCGGGGTGCCCTCGAAGCGCTTGCCGGCCTCGCCGCCCTTCATCTTGCGCGAGACGTAGCTGGCGAGCACGAGCTTGCTCCCGTTGTGGAGCTTCTCGAAGCCGCGGAACTGCTCGGGGTTTTGGCTCGGGTCGCCCGACAGGTACTGCTCGACCTGCTCGTGCGTGAGCAGGCCCGAGGCGTTGAGCCAGGTCTGGCCCTGCGGGGTGGAGGAGAGCTGCTCGAAGGCGCTCCACTCGGCGTCGCTGAGCAGCGGCCCCCTCGGGAAGCGGCCTCCGAGCTGCTCCTTGGCCGTCGTGGGATCGGGGGGAAAGCCGCTGCTGCTCAGCGGGCCTTGGATCGCGGAGAGGCCTTGCTTGGCCCGCTCGCGGCTCCTCATGCCGGTGTCGGTGCGCCAGATGGTGTTCTTGACGGCCTTGTCGACGATCCAGGTCACCTCCTCGACGGGGGTGGCGGTCTCCGGATCGGGCGCTCTCTCCGACGGCGGCTCCGGCTCTTCCTCGATCGCGTCGAGCTGCGCTTGCGCGTCGGCCGCCGCATCCCCGCTGCTCGAAGCGGGGTTGTACCCGGCCTGCACATCCGCCAGAGCTTGCACTTGAGAGGAGGTGGTCGGAGACGGCGCTCGCGATGGGAGAGCGGTGCCGTAGGTGATCGCCGCGAAGACCTTCGGCATGTCCTCCTTGTTCACCCGTACGGGGAAGGTGCGCCCCCAGGACTGGAGCGGCACGAGGAAGGAGTCGCCTTGGTCCTTGATCTCCCCGTTGATCGGGGCATGGTGGGGTACGATCGTCGCGGGTTCGCCGAGCCGCGCGACGTACACGGGACCGTACGGAGCCGTGGAGCTGGCCTCATGCGCCTCCGCTGCGCTCCAGAGCGCCTCGCCGTCCATCACGGTGGCGATCGCAAACCCTGCCTGGTCCGCCTGCTGAAGGGCGTCATTGACGCGCGTGACATCGTAGCCCCCGGGGGAGCCCTTGGTCATGACGGTGGCGTTCGCTCCGAGCGCGGCGTTGAAGATGCTCGAGATCGAGTTCGCCGAGGCCAACAGGTCGCCCTGCGCGGCGGCGACGCTGGGCTGATTGGCGCGGTCGGTCTGCTGCTCGAGCTTCGCGAGGGCGCCGGGGCCGAGCATCTCGACGAGGCCGCGGGCGAGCAGATGGTCGAGGAGATGGCGCTCCACCGCCGCTCGGTCCGTGGCCTCCTTCAGGCTGTCGCCCTTGGCCTTGGCGGTCCGGAGGCCGTTGACGAGCGGCCTGGTAGGCGCCGGGCCGAGCGCTTGCGGGACATCTCCTGTCATCACGCGCCGGAGGAGGTCCAGGCTGTCGCTGAGCGGCCCCTTGCCAGAACCCTGCGGTTGGAAGGGGGCGGCCCCGGTGGAATCCGCAAACTTGCCGAGCAGCTTGCCCGTGAAGATCGCCGCGACCAGATGGGAGGTGGTGGCGAGATCGTCCTTCAGCGTCGGGTAGAGGATGCTGGTGAGCGCGCAGTTGGTGAAGGCAGACTGCGAGAGCGAGGCGGGGTTCTCGATGAGCTCGCGCAGCCTGTCGATGACCGAGGGGCGCACGTTCTGGTGCTGGAGCAGCCCGGTCAGGAGCCGTATTGCGTCCTTCTTGTTCTCGTCGGTGGCCGGTTGCGCCCATGCGCGGCTCTGCTTGTCGAGCGAGTCGAGCAGCTCGTCGAGCGTCTTCCCTGGGTCCTGGGCGCTCGGCTCGACCTGGGCAGCTCCTCCGGCGGTGGTCGGCGTGGGGGAGGGGGTCGCGCCCGGCGCTGCGGCTCCGGCGAGCATATCGCCCGAGCGGCCCACGCCATCGTCCTGGAGCTCCTGAGGCGGCTGTGTGCGGGGGCCGAGGAGCTCGTGGAGGGCGTCTTTCCCTCGTTGCTTGAGCTCTTGCTCGAAGCGCTCGGCGCGGTCCTTGAGGGTCTTTGCCCAGTCGCTCCCGAGCTTGCCGAGGTCGACGGTGCGCGCGTTCTTGGTGCTCGCGTCGCCGATCTTGTCCAGCTTGAGGGCACCGACGCTGGTGACGGGGTTGGAGGTCTTCTCGGTGGAGCGCCAGTTGTGGACGTAGCCGACGGTGCTGGGCGCACCGGGGCCGGTGGTCTCCATGCCGATCTGGAGCGCGCCGGGCCTGTTCTTCTTGGGCGGGCGGTAGCCGATGAACATGTGGCCGTGGGCGCCGTCGGGCAGGATGACGTCGCCGTTGAAGTCCTTGAGGCCGAGGCCGCCGACGGCGAGGTTGATGCCGTAAAGCTCGGTGTCATCGAGCTTGGCGAGGAGGGCGGCGCCCTGGCCGCCTTGCTCCTTGAGCGTGCCCCCTTCGAACGAGGTGTGGTGGGTGCCGACGAAGCGCTTGAACACGCCGGCGGTGGGCTTGCCGTTCTTGTCGGTGATGCCGAGGTGCTCCATGAGCGCGTAGGGAGCGCTGCCGGCGGGGATCTGGACGTTGACGCGGCCGCCGTGCGACAGGAGCTTGGCGACGGGCACGTTGTCTACGGGGACATAGCTCTTGGAGGCGCCGTCGTAGATCTCGGCGCCTTCCTGGAGCAGGTGGAAGATGTTCTTGAGGATCTTGAGCGACTGGCCGTGTCGCTTGACGACCTCGTCCTTCGAGAGCTCCTTGCCCTTGGTGAAGGTGAGGGTGTTGAGGAGCGACTTGGGCGCGAGGACGGCGCCCTTGTTGATGGCCTCGGTCGCCGCGTCGTTGGGCTCGGTGTACTCGAAGGTCTTCGACCACTCCTCCACGATGCTTCGGTCGATGAGCCGCTTGAGCTCCTCTCGCCTGGCCGGGTCGGTCGTGTGCCGTGCCTCCATGGACAGGGCGGCCGCCGCGGGCGGGGTGCCCTCGAAGCGCTTGCCGGCCTCGCCGCCCTTCATCTTGCGCGAGACGTAGCTGGCGAGCACGAGCTTGCTCCCGTTGTGGAGCTTCTCGAAGCCGCGGAACTGCTCGGGGTTTTGGCTCGGGTCGCCCGACAGGTACTGCTCGACCTGCTCGTGCGTGAGCAGGCCCGAGGCGTTGAGCCAGGTCTGGCCCTGCGGGGTGGAGGAGAGCTGCTCGAAGGCGCTCCACTCGGCGTCGCTGAGCAGCGGTCCCCTGGGGAAGCGGCCTCCGAGCTGCTCCTTGGCCGTCGTGGGATCGGGGGGAAAGCCGCTGCTGCTCAGCGGGCCTTGGATCGCGGAGAGGCCGTGCTTGGCCCGCTCGCGGCTCCTCATGCCGGTGTCGGTGCGCCAGATGGTCTTCTTGACGGCCTTGTCGACGATCCAGGTCACCTCCTCGACGGGGGTGGCGGTCTCCGGATCCGGCGCTCGCTCCGACGGCGGCTCCGGCTCCTCCTCGATCTGGTCGAATTGCGCTTGCGGGTCGGCTGCCTTATCTCCGGTGTTCGAAGCGGGGTTGTACCCGCCCAGCATGTCCGCGGGGTCGCTGGTCTGGCCATCACCGAGGTTGTTCAAGCCGGTGGTGATGGCGCTCGATCCCGCTGCGGGCGGCTGGTTGCCGGCGCTGCGCGCGATGTTGCCGCGAATGCGTTCCCACGTGTCCCGCCCCTGGTTGATCAGGCCCGGGAGGTCGTTCGCGAAGAAGTCGCGCACCTCCTGGGTCAGCCGTGCCTTCGGCGCCGGGTTGGGGTCGTAGTAGGACGCATACGTCTCGGCGAACCACTCCGCGGGCGTGGAGAACTGGTAGTTGGAGACGGCGTTGTTGCGGGCGTCTTGGCGGTAGCTGACCCAGTTGTTGTACTGGTCGACGTGGTAGATGCGGCCGCCGACGGCCAGCTTCGAGGCCCCGCCGTCGTCCAGCGTCCAGGGCTGGGCCATGGCGAACTTGACGGTGCCAACGGCCTTGTCGAGCTTCTTCTTCAGGTCTGGATCGCCGGAGGCGACCTCCGCGGGAAAGCTCTCCAGAGGCGCCATGTCCTCGCGCCGCGCGGCGGGATCGAGGACGGAGGTGAAGCGCTGGAGCAGGGAGAAGCCGTCGGTCTGGTGCGCCGCCTCCGCGTCGGTGATGCCCGCCTTGGCGAAGATGGCGCGGGTGACCTCTTCGAGGTCCCGCGTGTCGGAGTGCACCTTCCAGCCGCCGAACCGGTCATCCCCGGCGAGGCTCGTCTTCCAGTCGATCAGCTTGTCGACGGAGTGGGCGACCTCGTGGCGCATGGTCCACTTGATCAGGTTGCCATTGGCGAGCACGTCGGACACGCCGCCCATCACGTGGCGGTCTTCGGTGATGCCGAGCGCCCTGTCCTGCTCCTTGTCGACGCCGTCGTAGTCGCGGATGGCGCCGCGATCCATCCGCTTTCGCTGCCAGCTCCAGCGCCGGTTGAGCCGGCTGTAGATGAAGGTGCGGACCTTCGGGGGATTGACGATGTTGATGGTGTCGGTGAGCTCGTCGTACGCGCTCGCCGCTTCCTTCGAGGAGAGGTCGCGGATGATCTTCCGCAGCGTCGGGCTGCCGGTGATGTGCTCGGGCGGCAGATCACCGAGCGCCTTCTCGATATGATCGAGCATCTTGTGCGAGAAGTGCGCGTCGTCGGCGCCGTCGTCGTCCGGTCCGATCTGCAGCTCGTACTGATCCGCCAGCGCCTGCTCGCGATCCGCGGCCCCCTCGTTGCGGCGCATCCCGGCGTACCCGTGTCCTCCGGTGCCGAGCTTCTTGCCGAGCCACGACACTGACGTGGGCGCTCGCGACGGCTGATCCGTCCCCGGGTCCGCGGTCGCGGAGGCTGCGGCGGAGTCCTCCGCGCCGGCCGCGGGCGGCCTGACCGGCGCCTGCATCCCCGAGGTGATGGCGGTGGCCGGGTTCCCGGGGCGCCGTGCCGGCGGCTGCGAATCGCCTTGTTCACCGGGCGGATCTCGGCGCTCGCCGTCCCGGCGGGCTTGCTCGGAGCCTCCCGACCCGTCCTGGAGCTCCTGAGGCGGCTGGGTACGGGGGCCGAGGAGCTCGTGGAGCGCGTCTTTCCCTCGTTGCTTGAGCTCTTGCTCGAACCGCTCGGCGCGGTCCTTGAGGGTCTTGGCCCAGTCACTCCCGAGCTTTCCGAGATCGACGGTGCGGGCGTTCTTGGTGCTCTCGTCGCCGATCTTGTCCTGTTTGAGGCCGCCGACGCTGGAGATGGGGTTGGCGGTCTTCTCGGTGGAGCGCCAGTTGTGGACGTAGCCGACGGTGCTGGGCGCGCCCGGGCCGGTGGTCTCCATGCCGATCTGGAGCGCGCCGGGCCTGTTCTTCTTGGGCGGGCGGTATCCGATGAACATGTGGCCGTGGGCGCCGTCGGGCAGGATGACGTCACCGTTGAAGTCCTTGAGGCCGAGGCCGCCGACGGCGAGGTTGATGCCGTAAAGCTCGGTGTCGTCGAGCTTGGCGAGGAGGGCGGCGCCCTGGCCGCCCTGCTCCTTGAGCGTGCCCCCTTCGAACGAGGTGTGGTGGGTGCCGACGAAGCGCTTGAACACGCCGGCGGTGGGCTTTCCGTTCTTGTCGGTGATACCGAGGTGCTCCATGAGCGCGTAGGGAGCGCTGCCGGCGGGGATCTGGACGTTGACGCGGCCGCCGTGGGACAGGAGCTTGGCGACGGGTACGTTGTCTACGGGGACATAGCTCTTGGAGGAGCCGTCGTAGATCTCTGCGCCCTCCTGGAGCAGGTGGAAGATGTTCTTGAGGACCTTGAGCGACTGGCCGTGTCGCTTGACGACCTCGTCCTTCGAGAGCACCTTGCCCTGGGTGAAGGTGAGGGTGTTGAGGAGCGACTTGGGCGCGAGGACGGCGCCCTTGTTGATGGCCTCGGTCGCCGCGTCGTTGGGCTCGGTGTACTCGAAGGTCTTCGACCACTCCTCCACGATGCTTCGGTCGATGAGCCGCTTGAGCTCCTCTCGCCTGGCCGGGTCGGTCGTGTGCCGTGCCTCCATGGACAGGGCGGCCGCCGCGGGCGGGGTGCCCTCGAAGCGCTTGCCGGCCTCGCCGCCCTTCATCTTGCGCGAGACGTAGCTGGCGAGCACGAGCTTGCTCCCGTTGTGGAGCTTCTCGAAGCCGCGGAACTGCTCGGGGTTCTGGCTCGGGTCGCCCGACAGGTACTGCTCGACCTGCTCGTGGGTGAGCAGGCCCGAGGCGTTGAGCCAGGTCTGGCCCTGGGGGGTGGAGGAGAGCTGCTCGAAGGCGCTCCACTCGGCGTCGCTGAGCAGCGGTCCCCTGGGGAAGCGGCCTCCGAGCTGCTCCTTGGCCGTCGTGGGATCGGGGGGAAAGCCGCTGCTGCTCAGCGGGCCTTGGATCGCGGAGAGGCCGTGCTTGGCCCGCTCGCGGCTCCTCATGCCGGTGTCGGTGCGCCAGATGGTGTTCTTGACGGCCTTGTCGACGATCCAGGTCACCTCCTCGACGGGGGTGGCGGTCTCCGGATCGGGCGCTCTCTCCGACGGCGGCTCCGGCTCCTCCTCGATCTCGTCGAGCTGCGATTGCGGGTCGGCCGCCCTGTCCCCGGTGTTCGAAGCGGGGTTGTTCCCGGCGAGCGTGTTCGCCGGGGCGTCCCGGGGTGGAACTCGAGGCGCGCTGTCCCGCGACGCCTCCTGGGGCTTGCCCGGGTCGTCGCTCGCGGCCGGGTTGTGGCCGCTGGTGATGGCGCTCGCTGCGCTCCCCGCGGGCGGCTGCGTCCCGGTGCTCTGCTCGGCGTTCCGGGTGTTCTCGTTGATGCGTTGCCATCGCTCGCGCCCACTGTTGACCAGGTCCGGGAGCTCGTTCTCGAAGAAGTCGCGCACGTCCTGGGTCAGCCGCGCCTTCGGCGCGGGGTCGGGGTCGTAGTAGGACGCGTAGGTCTCGGCGAACCACTCCGCGGGCGTGGAGAACTGGTAGTTGGAGACGGCGTTGTTGCGGGCGTCGGCGTTATAGCTGACCCAGTTGTCGTACTGGTCGACGTGGTAGATACGGCCGTCGACCTCCAGCTCCGTGGCTCCGCCGTCGACCAAAGTCCAGGGCTGGGCCATGGCGATCTTGACGGTGCGGACGGCCTTATCGAGCTTGTTCCTCAGGTCTGGATCCTCGGGGGCGGCCTCCGCGGGGAACTCCTCCAGGGGAGCCATGTCCTCGCGCCGCGAGGGCGGATGGAGGAAGGAGGCGAAGGCCTTGAGCAGGGAGACCCCGTCGATCTCGCTGTTCGCCTCGTCGTCGGTGATGCCCGCCTTGTCGAAGATGGCGCGGGCGACCTGCTCGGTGTCCCGCGTGTCGGAGTGCACCTTCCAGCCGCCGAACCGGTCTTCGCCGGCGAGGCTCCTCCAGTCGACAAGCTTGTCGATGGAGTGGGCGATCTCGTGGCGCATCGTCCACTTGATCAGGTTGCCGTTGGCGAGCGCGTCGGACACGCCGCCCATGACCTGGCGGCGTCCGGTGATGCCGAGCGCCTTGTCCTGCGCCTTGCTGATGCCGTCGTAGTCCGCCTTGGCGCCGCGATCCATGAGGTATCGCTGCCAGCTCACCCCCCGGTTGAGCCGGCTGTACAGCCAGCTGGGCACCTCGATGTTCTTGAGCTTGGGATTGACGATGTTGATGGTGTCGGTGAGCTCGTCGTACTCGCTCGCCGATCGCTCCGAGGAGAGGTCGCGGATGATGGCCCGCAGCGTCGGATTGCCGGTGACGTGATCCGGCGGCAGCTCGCCGAGGATCTTCTCGATGCGGTCGAGCATCTTGTGCGAGAAGTGCTTGCCGGCGGCGCCCTCGCCCGGGCCGATCTGGAGCTCGTACTGGTCCGCCAGCGCCTGCTCGCGCTCCGCTGCCCCCTTGTTGGAGAACAGCCCGCCGAGCCCGCGTCCTCCGGTGCCGAGCGGGTCGCCGCCCCCCGTGGTGAGCTTGCTCCACGCGCTGCTCTCCGGCGCCTTGTCGCCGGTCGCGTCGCTCGCAGCAGGCGCTTGCGACGGGAGATAGGTCCCGTAGGTGAAC
Organism: Sorangium sp. So ce394; assembly: GCF_051474665.1. NCBI lineage: Bacteria > Pseudomonadati > Myxococcota > Polyangiales > Polyangiaceae > Sorangium > Sorangium sp. So ce394. The sequence continues at coordinate 10,894,902 of NZ_CP150339.1, read as the reverse complement.
ACCGGGAAGAGCGACGGCAGGACGTCCTTCTTCACCTTGATGGAGAAGCGCTGCTGCCAGGTGTGCAGCGGGACGACGTAATGGTCGCCGTCCTCGGTGATCGTGCCGTCGATGACGACCTGGTGCGGGCTCGGCGTGCCGCTCGTGACCCCCTCGTCGAACGGCTTGACCGTGGTGGGATCCTTCGCGAACTGCGCCGCGTGCTCGACGAGCCCCTTGCCGTCGAAGAATGTGGCCAGGGCGAACGGCGCCTGCTCGGGCCTCGCGAGCGCGTCGTTGATGCGGCGTACGTCGTAATCGTCCTCGGCCACCATGTTCTGGGCGTCGCCGCCGAGGATCGAGGTGAAGAGCGTCACCAGCGAATCGGCCGAGAGCTGCAGATCGCCGCGCTTCTTGGACGGGCCTGTGGCGCCCTTGTGCCGCGTGGGCGCCTTGTCGAGGTAGCCGGGGACGACGCTGGCGGTGTAGTCGGCGTCGGCCTGGTACTGGTCGGGGGCGAGCGTGCTCAGCATCTTGCCCATGCCCCGGGCCAGGAGGTAATCGAGGACGTGCTTGTCGGACCAGGCGCGCCCCTTGCTCTTGACGTCGTAGCGCTTGGCCCCGGCCTTCTTGACGCCGTTCTGGAGCAGCTTGTTGCCGATGGGGGCGCTCTTCAGCGGGAGCTCGCCGCGGATGACGCTTTGGATGGGATCGTCCGTCGCCTGGAAGCGCGTCGTCGTGCCGTCTTCGCCCTGCTTGTCGAGCGAGAAGTCGGCGATCTGCTTGCCCTCCCGATCGAAGAGCTTGCCGGTGAACTCGGCCGCGACCACGCGCGCGAAGCCGGACAGGTCGGACGTGAGCTGCGTGCGGAGCACGCTTTGCAGCGTGCAGATGGCGAACTGGTCGTGGGAGAGGGAGTCGGGGTCGTCGATGAGCTCCGCGAGCCTGTCGACGAGCGACCTGTCCACGCCCTGAGAGCGCATGAGGTCGCCCAGGAGCTTCTTGGCGTCCTGCTTGTCCGCGGCGGTGGCCGGATGCGACCAGGTCTTGCTGGCGTCGACGAGCGTCTGCAGGGCGGCCTGGGTGCTGCCCAGGCGCTCGCGGGCGCCGTCGGTCTCCTGGCCCGCGCCGTCCTGGGAGGCGCCAGAGGCGTCACGAGGTGAGCTGTCCTGGGAGCCGCTCGTGGCGTCGCGGGGCGGGCTGGTCTGGGAGCCGCCGGTGGCGCCGCGAGGTGAGCTGTCCTGGGAGCCGCCCGTGGCGTCGCGGGGCGAGCTCGCCGCGCTCGAATCGCCGGAACGAGCTCCGGTCGTGATGTCCCCGGCAAAGCCCGCGGTGATCGCGCTGGGGCTCGCCGCGCTGGGGTTCGCCGAGCTCCCCGCGGGCGGCTGGTTCCCGGTGCTCTGCTCGGCGTCCCGGGTGTTCTCGTTGATGCGTTGCCATCGCTCGCGCCCACGGTTGACGAGGTCCGAGAGCTCGTTGTCGAAGAAGTCGCGCACCGCCTGGGTCAGCTGCGCCTTCGGCGCGGGGTTCGGGTCGTAGTTGGCCGCGTAGGTCTCGGCGAACCACTCCGCGGGCGTGGAGAACTGGTAGTTGGAGACGGCGTTGTTGCGGGCGTCGGCGTTATAGCTGACCCAGTTGTTGTACTGGTCGACGTGGTAGATACGGCCGTCGACCTCCAGCTTCGAGGCCCCGCCGTCGTCCAGCGTCCAGGGCTGGGCCATGGCGATCTTGACGGTGTCGACGGCCTTGTCGAGCTTCTTCTTCAGGTCAGGATTCTCGGAGGCGATCTCCGCGGGAAACTCCTCCAGGGGAGCCATGTCCTCGCGCCGCGAGGGCGGATGGAGGAAGGAGGCGAAGCTCTGGAGCAGGGAGACCCCGTCGGTCTCGCGGTTCGCCTCGTCGTCGGTGATGCCCGCCTTGTCGAGGATGGCGCGGGCGACCTGCTCGACGCCCCGCGTGTCGGAGTGCACCTTCCAGCCGCCGAACCGGTCTTCGCCGGCGAGGCTCCTCCAGTCGACAAGCTTGTCGATGGAGTGGGCGACCTCGTGGCGCATCGTCCACTTGAGCAGGTTGCCGTTGGCGAGCACGTCGGACACGCCGCCCATGACGTGGCGCTTGTCGGTGATGCCGAGCGCCTTGTCCTGCTCCTTGTCGACACCGTCGTAGTCCCGGATGGCGCCGCGATCCATCCGCTTTCGCTGCCAGCCCCAGCGCCGGTTGAGCCGGCTGTAGATGAAGGTGGGGACCTTCGGGGGATTGACGATGTTGATCGTGTCGGTGAGCTCGTCGTACGCGCTCGCCGCTTCCTCCGAGGAGAGGTCGCGGATGATCTTCCGCAGCGTCGGGCTGCCGGTGATGTGCTCGGGCGGCAGGTCACCGAGGGCCTTCTCGATGTGGTCGAGCATCTTGTGCGAGAAGTGCGTGTCGTCGGCGCCGTCGCTGTCCGGTCCGATCTGCAGCTCGTACTGGTCCGCCAGCGCCTGCTCGCGATCCGCCGCCCCCTTGTTGGAGACCATCCCGCCGAGCCCGTGTCCTCCGGTGCCGAGCTTCTTGCCGAGCCACCCCGCCTTGGGGGGCGCGGGCGGCGGGAGCGGCGCCTGCATCCCCGAGGTGATGGCCGTCGGCTTGACGGTGCGCGGCGCGGGCGGCGGCGAGGTCGTCTCCGGCCGGGGCTGACGAGGTCTCTCCGGCGCCTTCCCTGGAGCGCTCTGCGTCGTTCCAGCTTCCGGTCGAGGACTCGAGGCCTCCGGCGGCTTGGCCGTCATCTGCTCCAGCGCTTTCCCTGGAGCGCTCTGCGTCGTTCCAGCTTCCGGACGAGGGCTCGAGGCCTCCGGCGTCTTGGCCGTCGTCTGCGCCGGCGCGTCACTGGGCAGCTCGCGGGGCTCCTTGCCCTTGGGGGCTTGCTCGGCCCCGCGCTGCCGCTGCTCCGAGCCGCCCTGCCCGGGGTCCTCTGCGCCTCGCTTCGGGTCGGACGCTGCGTCCCCCGGCGGATCGCGGCGATCACCGCCCCGCGAACCTCGCTCGGACCGATCCGACCCGTCGTCGGACGACTCGTCGGATGACTCGTCGGGAGACCCGTCAGAAGCCTCGTCGGGGGCGCGCGCCGCGGTCTCCTCGGTGTCCTGCGGCGGAATTTCGCGTGGACCGACGAGATTCTTGATCGCCTCTGTCGGGTTTTCCGCCACGTCATGCGCGAACTGGTCCGCTCGGCCCTGGAGGACCCCTCTCCAATCGGCCCCGAGCTTGCCCAGGTTCACGGTGCGGGCGTTCTTGCCCTTCTCGTCGCCGATCTTGTCCTGCTTGAGGCCGCCGACGCTGGAGATGGGGTTGGCGGTCTTCTCGGTGGAGCGCCAGTTGTGGACGTAGCCGACGGTGCTTGGCGCGCCCGGGCCGGTGGTCTCGAGGCCGATCTGGAGCGCGCCAGACCTGTCCGGCTTGGGCGGGCGGTAGCCGATGAACAGGTGGCCGTGAGCGCCGTCGGGCAGGATGACGTCGCCGTTGAAGTCCTTGAGGCCGAGCCCGCCGATGGTGGGGTTCATGCCGTAGAGCTCGGTGTCGTCGAACTTGGACTTCACCATGGCGCCGCGTCCGCCCTCCTCCTTGAATTTGCCGTTGCGAAGCGAGACGTGATGCGTCCCGTAGTCGCGCTTGAACACGCCGGTCCTGGGATTGCCGTGCTCGTCGGTGATGCCGAGGAACTCCGTCAGCGCGTAGGGCGGGCTTCCCGCGGGGACCTGGATGTTGACGCGGCCGCCGTGGGACAGGAGCTTGGCGACCGGCACGTCCCGGAGCGGGACATGGCTCTTCGAGCCGGCGTCGTAGATCTCGGCGCCGGCCTGGAGCAGGTGGAAGGTGTTCTTGAGCACCTCGTTCGCCTGCCGGTGCCGGGCGAGGGCCTCGTCCTTCGGGAGCGACTTGGGCTCTGCGCGCGTCAAGGTATCCTTGAGCGTCTTCGGAGCCAGCACGGCGCCCCGGTCCATGGCCTTGTTCGCGGCGTCGTTGGGCTCGGTGTGCTCGAACGTCTTGGCCCATTCCTTGGCGATGCCCTGATCGATCTGCTTCTTGAGCTCGTCCCGCCTCGCCGGGTCGGTCGTGTGCCTCGCCTCCATGGACAGGGCCACAGCCGCCGGAGGCGTGCCCTCGAAGCGCTTACCGTCGTCGCCGCTGTTGCGCGAGACGTAGCTGGCGAGCACGACCTTGCTCGGCTTGTGGAGCTTGTGGAAGCCGCGGAACTTCTCGGTGTTGCCGTTCGACAGGTACTCCTCGATCTGGTCGTGCGGGAGCATGCCCGAGGCTTTGAGCCAGGTCTGTCCCTCCGGGGTCGAGGAGAGCTCCTTGAAGGCGTCCCACTCGGCATCGCTGAACAGCCGCCCCTTGGGGAAGCGCTTCCCGATCTTCTTCTTCGCGTCCGCGGGATCGGTGGGGAAGCCGCCGCGGGTCAGCGGGTCGCCGAGCTTCGGGAGGGCTTGCTTTGCCTCTCGGCGGCTTCGTCTCCCGGTGGCAGTCCTCCACTTGCTGATCTTGACGGCGTTCGCCGCGATCCACGTCACATCGCCGTCCTGCCCTGGAGCAGTCGTGGTGGACGAGCTTCCCGGCTGCGCTCCCGGGCGATCGCGCCCCGGCTGCTGGGAGCCTTGCCCCGCGGGCTGTGACGTCGAGGTCGAGGCGCTGGTGGACGTGCCCTGCGCGGCGGAAGCGGGCTTTTGCGTGGGGGTGCTCTTGCCGCCGGTGTCGCCGGGCTTGGGGGAGGGCTGAGCTGACGTGGTGTCCTTGGCGACGACGTCCTTCGGCGGCGCGGTTGGGGACGTCTCGCCGGCCTTGGGGGACGTGCCTTCCTGCGCCGTCGCGGGCTTGCCCTGCGCGGGGGAAGCGGGCTGTTGCGTGGGGGTGCTCTTGCCGCCGGTGTCGCCGGGCTTGGGGGAGGGCTGAGCTGACGTGGTGTCCTTGGCGACGACGTCCTTCGGTGGCGCGGTTCGGGACGTCTCGGCGGCCTTGGGGGACGTGCCTCCCTGCGCCGTCGCGGGCTTGCCCTGCGCGGGGGAAGCGGGCTTTTGCGTGGGGGTGCTCTTGCCGCCGGTATCGCCGGGCTTGGGGGAGGGCTGAGCTGGCGTGTTGTCCTTGGCGGAGATCTCCTTCGGTGGCGCGGTTGGGGACGTCTCGCCGGGCTTGGGGGACGTGCCTCCCTGCGCCGTCGCGGGCTTGCCCTGCGCGGGGGAAGCGGGCTGTTGCGTGGGGGTGCTCTTGCCGCCGGTATCGCCGGCCTTGGGGGAGGGCTGAGCGGGCGTGTTGTCCTTGGCGGAGATCTCCTTCGGTGGCGCGGTTGGGGACGTCTCGGCGGCCTTGGGGGACGTGCCTCCCTGCGCCGTCGCGGGCTTGCCCTGCGCGGGGGAAGCGGGCTGTTGCGTGGGGGTGCTCTTGCCGCCGGTATCGCCGGGCTTGGGGGAGGGCTGAGCCGGCGTGTTGTCCTTGGCGGAGATCTCCTTCGGCGGCGCGGTTGGGGACGTCTCGCCGGGCTTGGGGGACGTGCCTCCCTGCGCCGTCGCGGGCTTGCCCTGCGCGGGGGAAGCGGGCTGTTGCGTGGGGGTGCTCTTGCCGCCGGTATCGCCGGGCTTGGGGGAGGGCTGAGCGGGCGTGTTGTCCTTGGCGGAGATCTCCTTCGGCGGCGCGGTTGGGGACGTCTCGCCGGGCTTGGGGGACGTGCCCCCCTGCGCCGTCGCGGGCTTGCCCTGCGCGGGGGAAGCGGGCTGTTGCGTGGGGGTGCTCTTGCCGCCGGTATCGCCGGCCTTGGGGGGCGTGCTTCCCTGCGTCGTCGCGCTGGTGTTCCCCTGGGGAGCATTGCCCGGGAGCTGCGATGATGGGTTCGTGGGTGGCGTGGAGCCCTGGGGAATGCCGCCGCCGGAAGGCGAGGATTGAGGCCTGGCCGGGGTCTGGATGGCCTGAGGCGGGGTGGTCGTATTGCCGAGATTCTGAGGCTGCGGGTTGGGGCGTGGCGCGGCGTCCTGGGGAATGCCGCCGCCGGAAGGCGCGGATCGAGGCCTGACCGGGAGCTGCGGGCTTCCAGCGGTGACAGGGGGCGTCCTGGAGCCGGGGAGCGCAGGGGACTGCGACCCGCCGCTGCCCGGCATCGCGCTCGGGTTCGGAGGAACGTTGACCGGAGAGGGCGGCCTGGGCGTCGCGGTGGGCGAGCTCGGCGCCGTGGTAGGCCCCTGGCCGACATGGGAACCATTGTTCCCGCCCGTCGCGCTCCCGAGCTGATTCCCCGAAGGCGTGGTCGTCGCGGTCGTCGTGGTCGTCGTGGTCGTCGGGCCGGGCGAGCTCGTTTGGCTCACGCTCTTCCGCGTGACCGGATCCCAGCCGGAGAAGGCGCCCGGCTTCGGGGTCGGCTTCGGGGCCGCGGCCTGGTTCACGGCGTCGGGCACGGCCGTGCTGCTGGACGGCGTGCTGCTGCCGGCCGAGGGGTGCGTGAAACGGCCTGAGCCCTTTATCTGGTTGCCCAGCCCCGACCGGACCCCGGTGACTGGCGACGGCGAACGGCTCCGCGAGGACCTCATGGGCCATGATTGACGCGAAAATCGCGCGTTGCCAAGCGCCTCGCCCCCGCGCCTCGCGGCGGGATATCCCGCGCCATGGCATCCCTGCTCCGCCCGCTGCGCACCGCCTCGGGGCCGCGTCTGGATCGGCGATCCCCGCACCTCGGAGCCGCAACGGCGCGCCCCATTGCGGCGCTCGCCCGTCGAAACGCCGACGCGGGTCCTGGCATGCGTTCAGGTCGACCCGCGACAGGCGCCTCGATTGCGGCCAACCCGTCGGCCAGGTAATCTATCTCTCGAATGCATCCGCCGGCGTTGCGATTGTGCTGTAATATTCTTATGAGAGCGAATTGTTTTGCCTTTCCCTTCACGCGCCTCACGCGCGGTCGTGCGTCCGCGCGCGGTGGCTATCGAGGGCTGTCGGCGCGAATCCAAGGTTGAGCCGGCTCGCTGCGCGCCCGCCGCCGAGGCGAGTTGTCTCGCGCGGCGCTCTTGTGTACGAGGTTGGAGCGGCAGCGCTGGCCCATGAAGCCGTCGCGCAGGGCCAGGAGAGCGAGGATCCATGAGCATCACGACCATCGTCGTCACCGACTTCGAGCCTGCGACGGCGCCGCTGCCCGCGTTCGACGAGGAATCGACGGTGCAGAGCCTGCTCGTCTCCCGCGTCGAGGCCGCGTACCGCCATCGCCTGCCCATCGTCGGACGCACGGACGTGCACCCGCTCGTCCAGGCGGCGTACATGTCCTTCACCCAGCGCTACCCCCTCGTGCTCTCGCCCGACGTGATCTGGTTCTGCCTGGCCCGGGGGTTCACGCTCCACGTCGCCGCGAACGAGGAGCAGCGGCGCCAGGTCCTCCTCGAGGACGGCGACTTCGAGCTGAGGATCGACCGGCCGGATTTCACGCTCGGTCAGGTGAACCCGTGGCCCGTCGCCTTCTCGGACCTCTCCGCCCAGATCGCCGCGCGGGTCGGCACGCTGCGGGAGCTCGTGACAGCCAGCTTCTCGACCACGGGGCCGGTGGAGCGCGTGGCGTCGGAGCTCACGGTCATGACGCCGTTCGTGCCGCACTTCGAGTGGCAGCCGCCCTTCCCCGCGGACATGAGCTTTCCGAACGCCGGAATCCCGCGCATCTACCTGCTCGGCACGGCGGACGACTGGCGCTGGGTGCGCCACCGCGCGGCGGCGTTCGCCCCGTTCGGCGCGGAGCGCTGGACTCACGTCCTCCTGCCGGTGCTCGACCAGATCGTCGCCGCGGCGGAGGGCCGTCAGGATCCGGCGTTCTGGCGCGCCTTCTTCCGCTACGAGAACGCCGCGGACGAGCTCACCGGGTGGATCCACGTGCTCTTCCCCTACCTGCGCGCCTGGCCTGCCGACCACTTCGTTCCGAACACGGCCCTCGACGGCTGGCTCGAGCGGTGGCGGGCCGCGGAGGACAGGCGCAACCCGCTCGCCGCGCTGGCGAAGCCGGAAGGGCCCGGGCTCGCCCGGCTCCCGCCCGGGCTGACCAGCGCGCCCTTGCGGTTCATCGACGAGCAGCGCCAGGAGCACGCCCTGGAGTTCATCAGCGGTCTCATCGGCGTCACGCAGGACCAGCACTCGCTCGCGCTCATCCCGGAGTTCGTGTGGGCCGTCGTCCACGGCGAGCCCGGGCCCGCGGCCGAACCGCCCGCCGAAGCGCGCTGAGCGCGGCGGCAGCCGCTCGGCGAGGGCCGCGCCCGCCCCGCCGCAGCCGCGCCCCGCGCCTCGGATCGAACCTCGCGTCGGCCAGCCAGGCCCGCGCCTCGGGCACGACGCGGAGCCTCAGGTCGCGCCAAACGCCGAGACGACGCACTCCGCGCTCCGCCGCAACTCCCCCCCGCCGCGCCGCGGGAGAGCGTCAAGTAGGCTGTTGCCTCCCAGCCCGGAGCGGCAGCAGAAAACGCTCCTGACAGCCAGCGCGACTCCATGCGCCGCGGTGACAGCGTGCGTCAAAACAGGCGCGCACAGCGGCGCGGGAACAACTGGGCTGCAACATTTTGATGGTGCGGAGCTATGGAATCATCTACCCCCAGCGCTCACGAGGAGGTGTACAGTGGCGCACATGCCGCAAACGCCTTACTTCATGGGTTCTCGCCGACGCGCGGTACGAGCCGCGCTCTCTTTGTCCCTCTTGCTCGCGCCGCTCGCGGGGGCTGTACCCGCGAGCGCCGCGGTGGAGCAGCTGGACGGCACACGGCTTCCCACGCCGGTCAGAGAGGCCGAGCTCGGCCTCGTGCGGGGCCGCGGGTTCCCGGAGAACGCCGTCACGCTCGATGGGCTCTTCATGTACCGGGGGGAGGACATCGATCCCGTGGCGGACGCGAGCACGGAGCCAGGCGTCTTTTCGCCGCTCTGCGGGTTCACGGGAGAGCTGGTGCTGCGCGGGGGCGGGTGCAAGGTCGCGTTCGGCTGGTACAACGCGACGGCGAGCGGCGTGCGCCCGCCGGACAACCAGATCTACGAGCTGATCCCCGCGGACACGTCTGTGGCGTTCCGGTGCGAGGACAACGACTTCTGCCCGCTGGCCACGATGATGACGACCCAGGCGGGGCAGCACGACTGGACGCCGACCCAGTTCTCGGCGGCCGACATCCGCAACGACGCGCGGTACCAGGGCGGCCTCGTCGGCTTCGCGCTCATCGGCAAGGCGGGCACCTACTGCACCCAGACGAAGTTCTCGCAGCGCGAGCTCAACACGGTCTGCACGAGCTGCACGCCGAACGAGCCGTGGGTGACGACGCTGATCTACACGTCGACGGCCTCGCCCGACGCGTTCTATGTCGCCTTCGAGGACCTGCCCGTGACCCCGACGAGCTGGAAGGGGAGCCAGGGCGGGTACGAGAACGACGGCGACTTCAACGACTTCGTCTATTACATCACGGGAGTGACCTGCCAGGGCGGCGGCCAGATCTGCGACACGGGGCTGCAGGGCGCGTGCGCCGTGGGGAGGACGGGGTGCGCGACCGAGGGCGACACCGAGTGCCTGAGGGTCCTCGAGCCCGGCGAGCAGAGCGAGCGCTGCGACAACATCGACAACGACTGCGACGGCGAGGTCGACAACGGCGAGGGGCTCTGCGCGGACGGGCTCGTGTGCAACCGCGGGTCGTGCGTGCCGTACTGCGGCCGCGGCGAGGTCGTCTGCGACCAGGGCTTGGTCTGCGAGGAGGGCCTCTGCGTGGAGGAGGCGTGCGTGGGCGTGGCGTGCGAGGGCGGACAGGTCTGTGTCGGCGGCTCCTGCGTGGGCGGGTGCGACGGCGTCATCTGCCCGGCGAACCAGGAGTGCCAGCTCGGGCGGTGCGTGGATCTCTGCGCCCAGATCGAGTGCGAGGACGGCGCGGTCTGCGAGCGCGGCATCTGCCAGTCGAACTGCGGCTGCCGCACCTGCCCCGACGGCAAGACGTGCGGGGACGACGGCCGCTGCGTCGACGTCGGGTGCAAGGGCGTGACCTGCGCTGAAGGGCAGCTCTGCATCGGCGGGAGCTGCACCGACGCGTGCGCGGGCGTCGTCTGCCCCGGCAACGCGCCGTGCGCCCGCGGGTTCTGCGGCGACCCGCCGATCAACGGCGGCGTCACGGCCTCGAGCGGGGGCCAGGACGGAGGCGGCCTGTTCCTGGACGAGCCGCCGGATCTGACCTCGGGCGCTGGCGCGGGCGCTGGCGCTGGCGCGGGCGGCGGGGGCAGCGGCTTCGTTCCCAAGCCCGACTCGTCCTGCGCCTGCCGCGCGGGCGCGACGTCCGAGGGCTCGCCGGCCCGCCTCGGCCTGCTCGGCCTCGGTCTCTTCCTCCTCGCCGGCCGCCGGCGCCGTCCGCGCGCCGCGCTGTAGAGGCCGCGCCGCGCGCCCGCGTCACCCGCCGGCGCGCGCCGCCATCGCGGCCACGAGGCCCGCCACGACCGCCGCGAGGAACCACGCGAGGCGCGCGCCGGGGGGCTCGCGCCCCGCGGCGCCGGCGGGCAGCGGGAACACCACCGACCGCACCCGCCGGGACTCCGCGTCGACCAGGAGCACCCCGTCGACGTCGAACGCGAGCCGGTACTCGAGCAGCTGCCGCCGCGTGGCCGGCGTGTCGATGCGCGGCGCGAGCCGGCCTGTCTTCACCTCGGCGACATACCGCCTCTGGCCGTGCGCCACGAGGTAGTCCGCGCGGAGCCCGACGGTGAACGGCTCGCCGTCGATCTGGACTCCATAGGAGACCGCGACCTGCCGGCCAACGATCGTGTAGCCGAGCTCGCGGAGGAGCGCCTCGGCGCGCGCCTCCCCCGCGGCGCCCTGCTCCCGGCAGCGCTCGATCCGGCGCCGCTGCCGGGCGCTCCGCCACGCGAGCCGGAGCGTCTGGACCAGCCCGAAGAAGAGCGCCGCGCCGGCCACGGCCAGGAGGAGCTCCGGCGGGATGTCGCGGAATTCCACGCAGCGCGTGTTTGCGCAGGAATCCGGATCCAGGGCCAAGTTTTGTGCGCACGCTTGTCCTCGGCCTGGCTGGCGCGCATGTCCGCACGCTCCTATTACAGGTTCACAAGAGGTATACACCGCCCGCTCGCGCCCTGGCGTGGCTGCGCCGTGCGCCGAGCGTGCTCGGCTGCTCCGGTCAGGGATGCACATCCACCATCGGCGAGAGTTCCCGTATTATCCGGCCGAGGCCCGTCCCTCCGTGATCGATCTCGAGAGCAGATCTCGGTCGCAGGTGCGTGTGCTGACCGAGGCCGGTCGCGCGCTCGCGGTGGCGCGCTCCGCGCGCGAGATCCAGGAGACCGTCATCTCGGCGGCGCGGCAGCTGGGGGGCGCCGGCAGGGCCGTGTTGATCCTGAACGACGACGAGGGGCGGCCGGTCGTCCGGTCCTCGCTGGGGCTCGACCCGGCGCTGGTCGCCGAGCTCCGCGGCCGCCCGCTGCCGAGCTTCGACGAGGGGGTCGCGCGCGCGCTGCACGGGTCGGCCCATGTCGTCGCCGCCCCCTTGATCCTCCGCGACCGCATCTCCGGCGTGCTCGCGGCCGAGCGCTTCCTTCAGGCCTCGGACGAGGATGCCTGGTTGCTCGCGGCGCTCGCGGATCAGGCCGCGGTGGCGCTCGCCAGCGCGGACGGGCAGGCGCCTCCCGAGCCCGAGGGCGTCGGCGAGCGCGCTGGCGAGGCCGCCGCGGGCGAGCTCGACGCGCGCCTGGAGGTGGACGTACAGCGCGAGCGCTATCGCCTCCTCGCGCGAGCGGTCAAGGACCCGATCTGGGACTGGGACCTCCGGACGGACCAGGTCGAGCGCAACGAGACCTTTCATGAGGTCTTCCGCTACGCTCCCGAGCAGACGTCGCCCACGGGCGCCTGGTGGTTCACCCGCCTGCTGCCCGAGGATCGCGATCGCGTGGCGCGCGGCTTCGAGGAGCTCCTCCGCGGCAGCGGCGACAGCTGGTCGGACCAGTACCGCATCTACCGCGGCGACGGCTCCGTCGCCCACGTGTTCGATCGCGGGGCCGTGCTCCGCGACGCGCGCGGCGAGCCGATCCGCATGGTGGGCTTGACGGTCGACCTGAGCGAGCGGTTCCGGATCGAGAGCGCGCTCCAGGATCGAGAGGACCGGCTCCGGCTCGCCACGTGGGCGGCGGACGTGGGCACGTGGAGGATCGACCTCACCACCCTCTCCGATACGAGGGACGCGAGCCTCAACCGCATCCTCGGCCTGGAAGAGCGCGAGACGACGCAGTCGATGGACGACTGGCTGAGCCGCGTGCACCCGGAGGACCGCGACGCGGTGGCCGCGGCGCACCAGCGGACCCTCCGGGAACAGCACGTCTACGACATGATCCATCGCATCGTCCGCCCCGACGGGGCGATCCGGTGGGTCCACGACCGCGGGCGGCTCATCGTCGATCGGGGCGGCTCGCCGCTGTTCTTGACGGGCGCCGTCGTCGACATCACCGAGCTGAAGCAGCTCGAGCGAGAGCGCGCGGACCTGCTCCGCCGCGAGCAGCAGGCGCTCGCCCAGTCGGAGAAGGATCGCCTCCGGGCCGAGGACGCGAACCGCATGAAGGACGAGTTCCTCGCGACCGTCTCTCACGAGCTGCGGACGCCGCTCACCGCGATCCTGGGCTGGGCGCGGCTGATCAAGGAGCGGGAGCTCGGCCCGGACCGCGTGAAGCAGGGGATGGCGGCGATCGAGCGGAACGCCCACGCGCAGGCGCAGATCGTCGACGACATCCTCACGGTCTCCCGGATCATCACCGGCAAGCTGCGGCTGAACACGGCCGCGGTCGACCTCGCGGCCGTCGTCGAGGCCGCCGTGGACACCCTCACGCCCACGGCGAGGGCGAAGGACATCGAGATCTGCGTCGAGCTCGACGACGCGCCCGACGAGATGAGCGGCGACCCGGACCGCCTCCAGCAGGTCATGTGGAATCTGCTCTCCAACGCGGTCAAGTTCACCCCGAAGCGAGGTCGGGTGACGGTCCGGGTGGGCCGGAGCGACGCGCAGGTCGTGATCGCGGTCACCGACAACGGCAAGGGCATCGCCAGGTCGTTCTTGCCGTATGTCTTCGACCGCTTCCGCCAGGGCGACTCCTCGCCGACGAGGGCGCACGGCGGCCTCGGCCTGGGGCTCGCCATCGTCCGCCACCTCGTCGAGCTGCACGGGGGCACGGTGGACGCGGAGAGCCAGGGCGAGGGAAGCGGCGCCACGTTCACGGTGACGCTCCCCCTGAACGCGGCGCCCTCCAGCGCGCGCGAGGAGCCGCCGCCCGCGCCGTGGCGCGTCGCGCTCGAGGAGGGGGAGCGGGCGCCGCTCTGCGGCCTCCACGTCCTCCTCGTCGACGACGAGCCGGACGCCCGCGAGATGATCGCGTTCCTGCTGGAGGGCGCGGGCGCGCAGGTCACCACGGCGGGCTCGATGGGCGAGGCCATGGGCGTCCTGGAGCGGCTGAGGCCCGATGTGCTGGTGAGCGACATCGGCATGCCGGGGGAGAGCGGCTATACGCTGATACGGCAGGTGCGCGCGGCGGGCCGGGCCGAGATCCGGGGGATCCCCGCGGTGGCCCTGACCGCCTATGCGCGGATCGAGGACCAGAGGAGGGCGCTCTCGGCCGGCTTCCAGAAGCACGTCGCCAAGCCGATCGACCCCGCCGGCCTGGTGAAGGTGGTCGTGGAGCTCGCCGGCCGACCGTGAGCCGGCGAGGGCCTGCGCGCGGCGCTGGCGCTGCGCTGGTCCTGCCGTCGCGGTTGCCGGGCGAGGTCAGCGATGGGCGACGTCGTTCGCCATGGGGCGAGACGCGCTCTGCTGCGCGCCCGTCGAGGCCGTCGCGCCGGTCATGCCCGTCGTCGCGGTCGTCGTGGTCGTCGTCTCGGCGGCCCGCTTGATGCGGATCTGGTTGTGCACGTCCTCCACGCCGCGGACGTTCTCGGCGATCTGCTCGATGAGGCGCCTGTGGTGGCGCTCGCTGACCGTGCCCTCCAGCGTGACCTCGCTGTTCTGAACACGGACGGTGACCTCGCTGACATCGATATCGTCGCGATCCGAGAGCAGCTCGCAGACGTCTTCGCGGATGCGCTCGTCGGACCGCTTGTAGCCCTTGGGCCCGCGGCCGAGCGCGCTGCGCACGCGCTCTCCGATGTTGCTCAGCGCGCCGCTGACGTTCTGCATCGCGGAGCGGCCCGCGTCGCGGACCGTGCGAACGAAGTCCTGGCCGTATTCGCGGTCCTGATCGCGGCCCCAGCCGCGGTTGTCGTCGCGGCCCCAGCCGCGGTTGTCGTCGCGGCCGTAGGGGCTGCCGAAGCTGCGGTTGTAGTCGCCGCGGTAATCGCGGCCGTACCCGCCGCCGAAGGTGCCCTCGTGCTCGCCGCGGTAATCGCGGCCATACCCGCCGCCGAAGCTCCTGTTGTACTCGCCGCCGAAGCTCCTGTTGTAGTCGCCGCGGTAGTCGCGGCCGTAGCCGCCGAAGGTGCCCTCGTGCTCGCCGCGGTAGTCGCGGCCGTACCCGCCGCCGAGGCTACCCTCGTGCTCGCCGCGGTAGTCGCGGCCATAGCCGCCGCCGAAGTTGCGGTTGTAGTCGCGGTCGAAGCCGCCGTCGCGACCGGAGAAGCGGCCCTGGTCGTAGGTGTGCTCGCCGCCGTAGCCGCGCTGCATCGCGCGCCCGTGGTCGCGGTCCTGGTCGTAGCCCGAGGTGCGGTGCTCGTCGCGCGACCAGCTGCGCTCCGGGAAGCTGCCCCGCGGCCGGCCATAGCGCTCGTCCCAGCCTCCGCCCTGTCCTTGACGCTCGTCCCACCTGCTGCCTTGTGCCTGGCGCTCGTCCCAGCTCCCTCCCTGTCCTTGGCGCTCGTCCCAGCCGCGCTCGTCTCGACCGTAATCCATGTCCCTGTCGAATCGATTTCGCATGGTGGCAACTCCTTCGTTGCGTTGTGAAACAACGTCAAATGTGGTTCAACCACGCGCCGCGACGCTGCTCACAGCGACCCTGGCACAGCTCATCGCGTGGACCACCACAGTGGAGCGCAGCGGCCCGAGTCGCAATCGGGGAGAACCCTTCGTCGTCCCCCGGGGCGATCCCGAAACGAGCGCTGTGGTCTCAAGCACAGATGAGATCGCCCATCGCGGTCACATCGTGCGGTATCGGGTGAGACCACATGGCCGCTGCGAGATTGCCCACCAGAGTCCGGCGGCGTGTTCACCATGAACGAACTCGCCGCGTGCACGATCGAACACATCGGCAGAGCGGATCATTCCGCGCACGTCGCCCGGCTGGGAGCGGCGCGTCGAGCGCAGCAGCGCGTTGGAGCGTCGCGTCGGATGAGGCCGCGCAAGAGCTCGCCTGTCGGCGCGCGTCGAACCTAGGGCTGTTCCCGACTGGCTATTGCGTCGGTGCCCCGCTCATTGACCGCGAGGGAGGGCTGGATGACACTCCTGCTCTCTCTCCGTCTGACCTCCGTCTGACGGCGGTCAGATTCCGTCTGTCCGAGCCTCAGGCCAGCTCGACGCCGAGCAGCCAGAGCATGAGCGCCTTCTGCACGTGCAGCCGGTTCTCGGCCTGGTCCCACACGCGCGAGCGCGGCCCCTCCAGCGTCTCGTCGTCGATCTCCTCGCCCCGGTGCGCCGGCAGGCAGTGGAGCACGACCGCGTGCGGCGCGGCCTTGCTCATCACCCCGGCGTCCACCGTCCAGCCGGCGAACGCGGCGCGGCGCCGCTCCGCCTCGCCCTCCTGGCCCATGCTCGCCCACACATCGGTGTTCACCACGTCTGCCCCCGCCGCGCCCTCGCGCGGGTCGTTCACGAGGGTGACGTGGCCTGTCGCCCGCGCCCGCGCGACCTCGTCCGCGGGCGGCATGTACCCCTCGGGCCCGGCGAGCACGAGGTGGAAGTCGAAGAGCGGCGCCGCCTCGAGCCACGAGCGCGCCATGTTGCTCGAGCAGTCGCCGAGGAACGCGATGCGCCGGCCGGCGATGCCGGTCCTGTCCCCGCCCGCCGCGAGCGCCTCCTCGATCGTGAAGATGTCGCTGAGCACCTGCACCGGGTGCCCGTCGTCCGAGAGCGCGTTGATCACCGGCACGCTCGCCTCGGCCATCTCGAGCAGGCGCGCGGTCGACGACGTGCGGAACGCGATCGCGTCGCAGTACCGGGCGAGGACGCGGGCCGTGTCGCGGATCGGCTCGCCGCGCGCGAGCTGGCTGCCCTGGGTGCTCAGCACGACCGGCTGGGCGCCGAGCTGCGCGATCCCGACCTCGAACGACACGCGCGTGCGGGTGCTCGCCTTCTCCAGCACGACCGCGACCGACCTGCCGGCGAGCAGCGTCGCGCGCCGCCCCTTCGGCTCCTCCTTCAGGCGCGCGGCGAGCCTGAGCACGCGGTGCGCTTCGGCCAGGGTCATGTCCGTGATCTTGAGGTAGTCGCGCTTCGCCATTGTCTCGCCTTCCGCGTCGCTGCCGTCCGGGGCGCGCGCCCTCCCGCCGCGGAGGAGCCCGCGACGAGCGCGCCGCGCGCCCGCCGTGATGTGGCACGACCGGGACGCCGCCGTCAATCGCGCCCGGGGGCGCCGAGCAGCTTCATGGCTGTCTGGTGGTGAGTTCCCAGCCTGCGCCTGGAGACGGCGAACCTCGCTGCGGCGACCGATGTCGTCTGTCGAGCCGCCCGGCGCTCAACGCCCGATCTCGATTTGCCACGCATGCTCGGAGACCTGCTCCACCGACGCGCGGATGCCGAGGAGATCGCGCAGCAGCTCGAGGTGCGTCGTCGTGTGCGACGAGGGGCGGACGGTCCGGAAGGCGCCGCGCCCCGCGAGGGCGATGGGCAAGAGCAGCTGATCGGCCAGGTGCTCGCCCACCGGCACGCCCGCCGCGAGGTAATCGCGCGCCTCCTCGGCGGCCTTCGCGGCGACCGACTCCGCGCGAACGCCCTTCTCGCCGAACCCGGTGAAGACCTCGGTCACGTGCTCGCTCTCGACGGCGATCGTGATCACGTTGCCCGGGCCTTGGCCGCCCGTCAGCACGTTCGGCTTGAAGCAGGCCGGCTCCCAGCCGAGCACCGCCGCCGCCGCGTCGAGCTCGCGCATCGCGACGGAGCTCGGGAGGTTCGACACCGTCGCCACCGCCCTCCGGCCGCGGATCTCCCCGCGTGAGAGCAGCTCGAGCGGCGCGAGCGCGGGCGAGGGCGCGATCGAGACGCGGGCGAGCCCGCCGCCCGCGGGATAGAAGCCGGGCGTCACCAGCGTGGCGGTGACGTCCGGCCCCATCCGCCGCACGAGCGGCAGGTAGGCGAGGTCCAGGAAGTCGAACGGCGGCGCCATGGGGTTGTGCGTGCCGCCCTCGAGCGTGAGCGTCGACGGCGCGGGCGCGCGGAGCAGCGCCGGCAGGACGGTCTGCAGCACGAGCGTCGTGCTCCCCGCGCTGCCGACCCGGAACGTGTGCTCGCCGGGCACGATCGCCGTCGGCCGGAAGACGATCTCCTGCGAGCCGAGCGCGGCGCCCGACACCTCGGCGCGGCCGACCTGGGCGGCGGCCTGGACCGAGGTGAGGTGCTGCCGCATCAGCCCCGGGCGCGCGCGGCCCTTGCGGATCGAGGTGATCCGGACGGGCGTCTGCGTGATCAGCGAGAGGCAGAGCGTCGTGCGGAGGATCTGGCCCCCTCCCTCTCCGACGGATCCATCGATGGTCAGCATGGCAGTCGACTCTCCCTGGACGACCGATACCACGACCCCGGGCCGCGGCTCACCCCTTCACGCACACGACCTGCCGCAGCGTATGCACGATCTCGACGAGGTCCCGCTGCGCCCGCATCACGTCGTCGATCGGCTTGTACGCGGCCGGCGTCTCGTCGATCACGGCCTCGTCCTTGCGGCACTCGACGCCGGCGGTCGCGGCCTCGTGCTCGGCGACGCTGAAGCGGCGGCGCGCCTCGGTCCGCGACATCACGCGGCCGGCGCCGTGGCTCGAGCTGCAGAAGCTCTCCGGGTTGCCGAGCCCGCGGACGATGAACGAGCGCGCGCCCATGCTGCCCGGGATGATCCCGAGATCGCCCGCCCGCGCGCGCACGGCGCCCTTGCGCGTCACGAGGACGTCCTTCTCGTAGTGGTGCTCTCGCGCCACGTAGTTGTGGTGGCAGTTCACCGCCTCGACGGCCGCGTCGAAGGGCGGCAGCTCGCCCGACGCGCGGAGCGCGCCCACCACCTGCGCCATCATCAGCTCCCGGTTCACGGCCGCGAAGTCCTGCGCCCACGACACCGCCTGCATGTAGTCGTGGTAGTGCCTCGTCCCCTCCGGCAGGTAGGCGAGGTTCGCGTCGGGCAGGTTCACGAAGAAGCGCCTCATCTCCTGCTTGGCGAGCTCGATGAAGTAGCTCCCGACGCGGTTGCCGACCCCGCGCGATCCGCTGTGCAGCATCACCCAGACGCGGTCGTCCTCGTCGAGGCAGAGCTCGATGAAGTGGTTGCCGGTCCCGAGCGTGCCGAGGTGCTCGATGGCCGAGCCGCGCCCGAGGCGCGGGTGCTTCTCGACGATCTGCCGGTACCGCGGCTCGAGCGCGGCCCACGCCTCGAGCTGGGCCGGCGGGGGCGAGCGCCACGCGCCGCGGTCGTTCTTCCCGCCGTTGTCGGTGCGGCCGTGCGGCACCGCCTCCTCGATGGCGGTCCGGAGCGCGCGCAGCGAGTCCGGCAGGTCCGACGCGCGGAGGCTCGTGCGCGCCGCCATCATCCCGCAGCCGATATCGACGCCGACGGCCGCCGGGATGACCGCGCCGTGCGTCGCGACGACGCTCCCCACCGTCGCGCCGATGCCCTGGTGGGCGTCGGGCATGACGGCGATCCACTTGTGGATGAACGGCAGCGCGGCGATGTTCTTGAGCTGCGCCTCGGCGGCGGGCTCGAACGGCACGCCGACGGTCCACGCCTTGATGGGCACGCCCGAGTCGGTGGGGATGACGTTGTAGCTTCGCTCCATGGCAGGATCTCCGGGAAGGGGGCGCGCCGTCCGGCGCGCGCCCGGGTTCGGTGATGGTTGGGTCACGCCTGCGTCGTTCGGTTCAGGCGTTCCGGCACTCCGGTGTTCCGACGTCCGACGTCCGACGTCCACGTCCACGTATCGCACGGCGCGTGCCACCCGAAATCCCGGCGATCGGAGGGCGCTGGCCGCGGCGCTTATCTAGATGTATAAAGCGTCTAGAGAGGGTTCTATGACGCGCAAATCCACGGTGGTCCTCGGCATGCTCGGCCCGACGCTGGACACCGGCAAGACGCCGGAGCGCTGGTCGCGGTGGCGTCCGAGCGTGGCGCTCTGCCAGCACGAGGACCTGATCGTCGACCGGTTCGAGCTGCTCTACCAGCGCCGGTTCGACGGGCTGGCCGAGACGGTGATGGGCGACGTGCGGCACGTCTCGCCGGAGACGGACATCCGCGGTCACGTGCTCGAGCTGGACGACCCGTGGGACTTCGAGGCGGTGTACGGCGCGCTGCACGACTTCGCGCGGGCGTACCCGTTCGCGCCGGACCGGGAGGAGTACCTCATCCACATCACGACGGGCACGCACGTCGCGCAGATCTGCCTGTTTCTGCTCACCGAGTCGCGTTATTTGCCCGGCCGGCTCATCCAGACGTCGCCGCCGAAGCGCGACCGGGCGGAGCTCGCGGCCGGGTCGTTCACGATCATCGATCTCGACCTCTCGAAGTACGACCGCATCGCCTCGCGCTTCCAGAAGGAGCAGCGCGAGGCGGTGTCGTTCTTGAAGAGCGGTATCGAGACGCGCAACGCGGGGTACAACCGGCTGATCGAGCGGATCGAGCACGTGGCGATCGCGTCGCGCGCGCCGATCTTGCTCATGGGCCCGACGGGGGCGGGCAAATCGCAGCTCGCGCGGAAGATCTACGATCTCAAGAAGGGCCGCCGGCAGGTGAGCGGCGACTTCGTGGATCTGAACTGCGCGACGATCCGCGGCGACGGGGCGATGTCGGCGCTGTTCGGGCACACGAAGGGCGCGTTCACGGGCGCGCTCAAGGACCGCCCGGGCCTGCTCCGCAAGGCGCACGAGGGGGTGCTGTTCCTCGACGAGATCGGCGAGCTCGGCGCGGACGAGCAGGCGATGCTGCTGCGCGCGATCGAGGAGAAGGCGTTCTTGCCGGTCGGCTCCGACCGCGAGGTGCGGAGCGAGTTCCAGCTCCTTGCCGGCACGAACCGCGATCTGTCGCTGGAGGTCGCGGCGGGGCGCTTCCGGGAGGATCTCCTGGCGCGGATCAACCTGTGGACCTTCCGGCTGCCGGGGCTCCGGGATCGGGTCGAGGACATCGAGCCGAACCTCGATTACGAGCTCGACGCCTCGGCGCGGCTGCTCGGCGTGCGGATCACGATGAGCCGCGACGCGCGCGAGCGGTTCCTCCGGTTCGCGACGTCGCGGGATGCGATGTGGCCCGGCAACTTCCGCGACTTCAACGCGGCCGTGACGCGGATGGCGACGCTCGCGCCCGGGGGGCGCATCGGGCTGCCGATCGTGGAGGAGGAGATCGCGCGGCTGGCCGAGGCGTGGCGGCGGGCGCCGGCGGCGGGCGGCGCGGGAGCGGGGGAGGGCGGGGAGGACCTCTTGGTCGCGGCGCTCGGCGCGCGGCGGGCGGCGGCGCTCGATCCGTTCGACCGGGTGCAGCTCGCCGAGGTGCTGCGGGTATTGAAGAGCGCGCGATCGCTGTCGGAGGCGGGGCGGGTGCTGTTCGCGGCGTCACGGGCGAAGAAGAAGAGCGTCAACGACGCGGACCGGCTGCGGAAGTACCTGGCGCGGTTCGAGATCGACTGGAGCGAGGTGGTGGCGGAGGGCGGGTAGGGGGAAGCGCGCGATCGAGCTGCTACGCTGGCGTGGCCACCGGAACGACCATGCCGACACCGAAGCTGATGTGCTCGCTCGACGCCGCCCGACGGTCTCCGCTGCCGCGCGCGCGCCGTCTCGCCGGCGTCGCTTGCGCGGCGATGCTGCTCGCCTGTTCGCCCTCGCCGCCCGCGCGCGCTCCGGCGGCGCCGAGCGGCGGCGATGCGCCCACGAAGGCGCCGCCGGGCGGCGCGGCGCCGTGGCGGTCGGCGCTCGATCGCGATCACGCGCTCGTCGGCAAGCTGTGGGACGTGAAGGCGGGCGCGTTCGTCGACGTCGCTGCGCTCACGCCGCGGCTCGCCGCCGCGCGGTTCGTGGTGCTCGGCGAGCGGCACGACAACCCGGACCACCATCGGCTCCAGGCGCGCGTGCTGGAGCAGGTTGCGGCCGGAGGGCGGCGCCCGCGGGTGGTGTTCGAGATGCTGGAGGCGCAGCAGCAACCGGCGATCGCGGGCTACACGGCGACGCGGCGAGAGGCCGCCGGCTTCGGCGCGTGGATCGGCTGGGAGAGGACGAGCTGGCCGCCCTATTCGGAGTACCTGCCGATCTTCGACGTCGCCTTTCGCTTCGGGTTGCCGATCGTGGGCGGCAACGTGGCGCAGGAGGAGGCGCGGGCGCTCGCGCGGCAAGGCCTGCAGGGCATCTCGCCCGAGCGGGCGGCCGAGCTGCGGCTCGAGCAGCCGCTCCCGGCCGCCGAGCAGGCGTCGCTGGAGCAGGAGCTCCGCGACTCGCACTGCGGGCACCTGCCCGAGCGGCTGATCCCGACGATGGCGCTCGCGCAACGCGCGCGCGACGCCCAGCTGGCGCAGGCCATGGTGCGCGCGGAGGCCGGCGGCGCCGTGTTGATCGCCGGCGCGGGCCACGCGCGGCGCGACCGCGGCGTGCCGTACTGGCTATCGCTCGAGGCGCCCGGAGCGGAGGTGCTGAGCCTGGCGTTCGTGCAGGTGCAGCGCGGCGTGCAGGAGCCCACCCGGTACGCCGCGCAGTTCTCGACGGCGACGCTGCCGTTCGATTTCGTGTGGTTCACGCCGCGCGTGTCGGACGGGGATCCGTGCGCCGCCTTCCGGGCGCGCTGAGGGCGCCTTCCGCCGCGACGGAGCCTTACACTTTACCGGTTCACCTTTGTGATGCAAGGGTCGACTCCGCTGTTGATCGTGACGCCCCAATGCCCCAGAGTGCCCGGCCCTGGAGGTCAGCTTCGATGGCTTTGCGTTCATTCCAACAGTCAGCCTTCCTGGTTCTTGCGCTTGGGACGGTCGCGCTCCTGCCGGCCTGCTCGGACGATGACGGCGGCGCGTCCGCGAGCTCCGGGGGAACAGGGGGCGCGTCCGCGAGCTCCGGTAGCTCGGGGAGCACCTCCGCCCAGGGAAGCGGCGGCGCTGGAGGCGGCACCGGCGGCTCCGGGAGCACCGGTGGCGGCGGCAGCGGCGGCAGCGGCGGCGACGGCGGCGCCGGCGGCGGTCCTGCGGCGTCGGGGATCACGCCCAACCCCATCATCTCGCGCGGCAAGCCCGCCTTCGCCTCGAGGGGAACGGCGTCGGTCATCAACGACGGCAAGTACAAGTCGGCGGGGACCTGGATCGCGGGCAAGCCCACCGCGGGCGCGCCGGCCTGGATCGCCATCCAGGTCGGCGACGGGTTCGATCGGCTGCTCCTGAGCTGGACGGCGTCGTACAACTACAACTACACGGACGTGCAATACGGGGCGCCGGGCGCCTATCGCGTGGAGACCTCGAGCGACTCCACGAACGGCTCGGACGGCACCTGGAAGAGCGTCGCCGAGGTGACCGACAACCCGGTCCGCACGCGCGCTCACAGCTTCGACTTCAGCGGCCAGAGCTGGGTCCGGCTCGTCGTCACCGCGGCCCCCGCGACGTCCGACGACACCGGCGTCCAGCTCGACGAGATCGACGTGCACGACATCTCGAATGGCGCGGAGGACACGTGGTTCTTCCTCGGCGACAGCATCACGGCGTTCGCCTACGACCGCGACACGCCGGCCACGCAGCCGAGCTTCGCGGAGAACGTGCACGCAGCGCACGAGCCCAACTACCCCGCGATGATCAACGGCGGCATCGGGAGCGAGCTCACGAAGAGCACGGACCGCCCCAGCGCGCTCGATCGCATCGATGACGTCCTGGAGATAAACCCCGATTACCACTTCTTCGCCATCGGCTACGGCACCAACGACTCCTGGGACCAGACCGACCCGAGCACCTTCAAGTCGAACCTGCAGGAGCTCATCGACAAGATCCAGGCCGCGGGCCGCGTTCCGGTGCTCGCGCGCATCCCGTTCTCGCCCGACGGCCACCACGACGCGCTCGGCGTGTTCAACCAGGCGATCGACGAGCTCACGGCCGAAAACGCCCTCCCCCCAGGGCCGGATCTGTATGCGTGGTTCGAGGACCACCCCGAGCAGCTGAGAGATCAGGTGCACCCGGATGCCGCCGGGTGCGTCGCCATGAACAAGCTCTGGGCCGAGGCCGTGGACGGCCTCTACTCCGGCCAGCAGTAGGGCGCGTCACCGAGGCGGCCGGCGCGCCGAGGTGAGCGATCTTGCCACGCTGCGCGGGAAGCGACAGGATGCGCCTCGCGACCGGGCCGAGCGCCACGTGACGCGTCGTCCCCCGGGCGCCGGAGCGGAGCCGTGATGGACGACGATCGGGAAGACGAGGACACGAAGCGGGACATCGCTCCCTACGTGCCGCGCCGCCCCGTGATGGCGGTGATCGGCAACGGCCTGGCGCTGGACGCGGCGACCGAGGCCGTGTGCGTAGAGCTCGGTCGCCGCGCCGTCGAGGCGGGGTTCCGGCTGGTGACCGGCGGGCTCGGGGGCGTGATGGCCGCCGTCTCGCGCGGCGGGCGCGAGGCGACGACCTGGCGCGACGGCGACATCGTGGGGCTCCTGCCCGGGTACGAGGCGTCCGCGGCCAACCCGTACGTGGACATCGTCATCCCGACCGGCATGCAGATCGGGCGCAACATCCTGGTCGTCGCGGCGGCGGACGTCGTCGTGGTGGTCGGCGGGGGCGCGGGCACGCTGAGCGAGATCGCCGTCGCCTGGCAGCTCGGCAAGCCGATGCTCGCGCTCGCGACGAGCGGCGGCTGGGCGAGGCAGCTCGCCGGAGGGCGCGTGGACGACCGGCGCTCGGATCGCATCGCGTCGGTCGCGACCGCGGAAGAGGCGGTCGCGGCGGCGTGGGACGTCGTGGGCCGCGGCCGCGCCGGCGGCGGCGGCCGGGTCTGAGCCACCTCCGCGGGAGCGCGCGCCGAGCGCAGGTGACGACAAGCACCTTGGCGGCAGCGCGCATGAGGTGATCTCTCTGGAGAGCGCGGCGCGCGCCTCACGCTATCGGGGAGCGGGCCGCGATGCGCGAGCGTCGATGAGCGAACAGGGCCAGTGACTCCGGGCCATCGCGGCGTGGCGGTCGAGCCGGCCGCGAGGCGGCCCGTGCTAGGCTCGGCGCCGATGTCGGAAGCGGACGAGGAAGAGACTCGGCGGCTGAGAGCCCGCGTCGGGACGACCCTCCACGGCAAGTGGCGGCTCGACGCGCTGATCGGGGCGGGCGGGATGGCGGCCGTCTACGCGGCCACCCATCACGTGGGGCACCGCGTGGCCATCAAGATCCTGCACCCGGAGGGCGCCGTGTCCCGCGAGCTCCGCGCCCGCTTCGAGCAGGAGGCGCTCGCCGCCACGCGCCTCGGCCACCCGGCCGCGGTGCAGGTCCTCGACATCGACGTGACCGAGCAGGGAGAGCCGTTCCTGGTGATGGAGCTGCTCGAGGGCGAGAGCCTGCGCGAGCGCGCGTTGCGGCTCGGCAGCGTCTCGTTGCCCGAGATCCTCGCCCACGTCGACACGCTGCTCGAGGTCCTCCGGGCCGCGCACGACGCCGGGATCGTCCATCGGGACATCAAGCCGGACAACCTCTTCGTGACGCGCGACGGGCGGCTCAAGGTGCTCGATTTCGGGATCGCGCGCATGAAGCAGGGCGGCGCCGGCCTGAAGACGCGGACGGGCGCGGTGCTGGGCACGACGAGCTACATGGCGCCGGAGCAGATCCTGGGGAGGGACGTGGACGGGCGGGCCGACCTCTACGCGGTGGGCGCGACGATGTTCACGCTGCTCGCGAACCGGCGGCTCCACGACGCGGACGGGCTCACCGAGGGAGAGCTCCTCATCAAGATGAGCACGACGCCCGCGCCGCCGCTCTCGACCGTGGCGCCCGGCGTGGATCCGCGGGTCGCGCGGGTCGTGGACCGCGCGCTCGCCTTCCAGGTCGAGCGGCGCTACCCGAACGCGCAAACGATGCTCGCCGACGTGCGCGCCGTGCGCCGGGGCGAGGATCCCCCCTTCGCGACGGCGGGGGCGGCCGAGGGCGACGCGCGCACGCGCGCGCACGGCCGGGGCATGCCGGGCGGACCGCCGAGCGGGGCGCCGCTGCCCGGCGCGATCCCGCCGGCCACGGCGGCGCCGGCCGCGCCCATCGCCGCGCCGGCCGTGCCGGCTGCGGCGCTGCCGAGCCAGCCGCCGGCGGCGGCGCGCGCCGCGCCAGGGCCGCGCGCGCCGGCTGCGCCGCCACAGCTCGCCATCGTGGTCGGGGCGGCGGTGCTCCTCTTCTTCGTCGGCCTCGGGGCAGCGCTGCTGCTCCTGCGCTCGCGCGACCAGGGCGCCGGCGACGCGCCCGGCAGCGGCGCGCCGACGTCGGTGTCCCTCAAGGACATCCCCCGCGCCGCGAGCTCCCTGGCGCGCGCGACCGACCCCGGCGGCTGCCAGCCGGGCGTGCCCTGCACCTGCGCGCCCGGCACGCCGGGAAACGTGCCAAAGAGCTGCCAGCTCACCTGTGGCGACGCGCCCGGCTGCAGGCCGAGCTGCTCCGAGCGCGACGTCTGCGAGAGCCGCTGCGCCGGCGACTGTCGGTCCTCCTGCGATCACAGTAAGGCGTGCGACACGCGGTGTGCGGATGCCTGCGCCGTCGACTGCCGTCATGTCGAGACGTGCCAGGCGACCTGCGGCGCGGGGTGCTCGTATACCTGCGAGAACGCGGGCAAGTGCGTCCCCGTCGTCGGAGACGGGAGCGTGGTGAGGTGCAATCAGGTCGGACTGTGCGAGGTGACCTGCACGGGGTCGTGCGCGGTGTCGTGCACCGCTACCGGACGAGGGTGCCCGATCACGTGCCAGGGGCAGGGGCCGGCGAAGCGGTGCAGCGACGGCCGGATGGCCTGCGGGGACGGCTGCTCGCTGCCGCGGTGAGGCGTGGACAGCGCGTGGGGCTGCGGCGCAGCGGTGATCATCGCGCCCGTCGCCTCGAGCCGCCCTCGATCTCGAGCTCGAGCTCGATCTCGAGGCGACGCACAAGGTGCACATCTACAGGTGCACCGATTCAAGCTCCCTCCGCGCTTCAGAGCCGCGCTTTGCGCAGCGTGAGCAGCCAGTCGTCGAGGTCGTCCTGGTTGCGGGGCTCCTCCGGCAGCACGGCGCGATCGTGGGCTGCCTCCAGGGTCGTGAAGGCCCGGGAGATCTGCTCTGCCCAGCGGCCGGCGGCCTCGGCGGAGAGCTCCGACTTCTCGCCGGCGCGCTTGGCCTCGATCAGCTCGCGCGCGGCGCTGAAGCCGTAGAGGTCGAGCAGCGCGGTCACGTCGGTGACGATCTCGCCTGTCCGGAGCGCGTGGGCGCCGGTCAGCGTGGTCCGGAGGACGTAGAGCAGCTGCTTCGCCGACGTGCGGCCGCCCGCCTCCCAGGCGCGGAGCTGGCTCGTGGCGAAGCCGACGTAATGGCGGAAGATCCGCCGCGAGAGGGCCTCGGCGACGAGCGGGCGGAGCGAGGCGAGATCCGGATCGACGTGGAGCTGGAGGGAGCCGAGGATCCGCTCGATGTAGTTGCCGTTGCCCTGGAGCACGCCGAGGAGCACGGGGTGGATCTCGTTCGACGTGTAGTCGATCTCGACCCCGTCGATGACCTCCATGCGCGTGGGGCTCGCGCCGCCGCGGAGCAGGCCGAGCAGCCGCGCGGTCGGCTCGACGTGCACCGCCTTGAGGTCGACATCGCTGTCCGGGGAGGGGAAGCCGTACGCGTGCGCGCCGCTCAGGGCGATGACGAGGTGCGGCCGCTTCGCCTCCTCCTCGGCGATGACGCGCGCCACGACCTCCTGCTGATGTGCTTCGAGCACCTGCGTGTTCATGCGTCGTCCTTTCTCTCGTCGCCGCCGTCGCCCTCGCCGTCTTCGCCGGCGCCGCGCGCGACGCCCGCACCCCCGTCGTCCCAGACGGCGACGGGCGCGGGGGGCGCGTCCTTGCCGAGCGGGCCCGGCGCCGCGGCCAGGTGGCGCCTCGCGACCTCCTCGCGGACGCGCCGGAGGAGCGCGTCGGCGCGGGGCACGTCGGGGTGCTGGGGCAGCTTCGTCGCGAGCCGGGCGGCCTCCAGCTCGGGCGTCATCGCCTCGGCGAGCGCGATCGTCCGGTCGAGCGGCCAGGCGCCGGCCTTGATGGCGAGGAGCGTCTCGCGCAGCTCGCCCTGCACGGCCAGGTCGACCTCGCCGTCGCGCAGCCAGCGGATGGCGGTCGCGATGAGGCGCACGAGGTTGTAGGCGTTCTTGGGGCGGAGATCGCGGGACAGGTCGAGCGAGGTCCGGCCCTCGCGGGCGAAGGCGGCGAGCGAGGCGAAGTCGCGCGCGGGCAGGAGGCCCTGGTCGTGGAGCGAGCGGTAGAGCTGCTTGATGTGCTCCTTCGCCTGGAGCTCGCGGTCGGCCTCGGTGGGCGCGGCGCGCGGGCTGATGGCGGCGAGCTTCCGGGCGACGTCGTCGAGCGACAGCGACGGGTCGTCCGCGAGCCAGTCGAGCACGCGCTCCCGGTGCTCGGCGAGCCGGTGCGCCTGCGAGAGCCGCTTGAGCTGCGAGAGCGCGTAGCGGCCGAAGCTGCCGTAGATGGCCGACGACACGAACGCGGTGCGCGCCTCGAGGATCCACGCGCCGATCTCGTCGCGCGCCTCTGCGGTGCGGACGAAGAGCAGCTCGAGGGTGTTCGGATCGGCGCGCAGGGCCTGCCGGATGGCCTTCTCGACCTCCCAGTACGAGGCGCTGCCGTCGGCGCTCACGAGGTCCCGCGGCGGCTCGGCGAGGCCGGTGGCCCAGGGGAAGGGGAGGGCGAAGACGCCGCGCCGGTCGGTGTCGGACCCCTCGTGCGCGAGCCCCCACGCGCGCGACCCCACGACGGCCTCGAGGACGACGGCGGGCCGGAGCGCGTCCCACGTGGCGCTGCGCCGCTCCGCGTGCCGCACCTGTCCGGCCTTGCGCGGGACGAGCTCGTCGCGGCGGTAGCGGACGACGCCGACGCCGACGACCATGACGTCGAGCTCCGCGCCCGCCGAGGCGACGACGCGCCCGACGGCGCCCTGCGGGACGCGGCGCTCGCCGAGGAGGCGGTCGACGCGGGTGGTCACCTCGGTGCCGTGGGGCAGGGGGACCGCAAGCGGATCGAGGTGGGTGAGGCCGCGCAGGCGGAGCTCCATGAGAGGACGCTACCATGCGAGGGCGGGGCCGAGCGGGCTCGTGCGGGACGTACGGCGCCGGAGGCGGCGCGACCCGACCCAGGTTGGCGCGGTTGCGACCCGACCCAGGTTGGCGCGGTTGCGACCCGACCCAGGTTGGCGACCTACGGCCTGACCCAGGTTGGCGACCTACGGCCCGACCCAGGTTGGCGACCTACGGCCCGATCCAGGTTAAGGGCGACCCGGGACGACCGGTGCGGCGGGGTGACCGACCCAGGTTGTGCCCTCAGCGTTGCGAAGCAACCTGGGTCAAGGTAGCGGGGGTAGCATCGGTTGGCAGTAACCCCATGCTACCCAGCTCGGGATAGCAGGGGAGCCGTCCATCAGGGCCGACCGCCTGGCGGCCGCCACCCATGGCGTGCGCCAAGTTGTTGAAAAGATTCGCGGCGACCCCCGGCACGGAGTTTGTTGTGTGTCCTGGCCATGAGCCAGCCCCGCGAGATCATTCCCGGCGCCACCTACATGATCACCCGCCGCGTCCTGCGCCGACACCTCCTCTTACGCCCCGACGCGTCCATTACCCAGCTTCTGGTCTACACCCTCGCCGTCTCAGCGCGTCGCTTCGGCATCGAGGTGCACGCGTTCTGCGCGATGTCAACGCACCTGCACATCATCGTGACCGACACGAAGGGCGTCCTGCCGCGGTTCCTGCAATTCTTCCATCGTATCGTTGCGCTCGGTACAAAAGTGCTCCGCACGTGGGAAGGGCCGGTTTGGGATCACGAAGCGACGAGCGTAGTGCAATTGCTGACGCGCGCAGCGCTGGTGGAGAAGATCGCTTACGTCCTCGCGAATCCCGTGGCCGCTGGCCTCGTCCGGTATGCGCGTGAGTGGCCGGGCGCCAAGGTGGATGTGCGTGAGCTCGGCTGCGGTGTGCTGCACGCAGCGCGTCCTTCGGTATATCTCGATCCGGAAAATCCGCAGTGGCCCGAGGAAGCGACGCTCCCGATCGCGTTGCCGCCGCTCATTGAGCAGGACCGCGCGGACGGCTTTCGTCAACAGGTCGCCGCCGAGATCGAGCGACAGGAAGCGCAGGCACATGCGGAGATTCAGGGACAAGGCCACCGTTTCCTTGGCGCCGAGCGAGCCAGCGAAGTCTCCCCGTACGAGCGCGTTACGAGCTTTGAGGCGCTGAGGGCTCGCAATCCGACCTTCGCGGTTGGTCGAGGACAGGAAGACGCGTGGCGAATCGCTTCCGCCGCTGTGCGGACGTTTCGCGCGACGTACCGCGCGGCGCTCGAAAGGTGGCGTGCCGGCGTGCGCAGCGTCTTATTTCCTGCGGGGACGTGGTGGATGCGCACGTTTCACGGTGCCAGCGTAACGGACGCCGCGCTCGCGATCTAAATCGAGCGGTGCGCCGCGACGCTACAGCAGGGAGGGCGGCGGCTTTGGCGTCCTCGTAGAGGATGTCCGTTCGGAGAGGGGCGGATCGGACGGCAGAGTATTCGCACGACGCTGTCATCCACAATGCCGGTTAATATTGATTGAGTAGAACTCAGCGGTTGCTCGGGGGCAGCGATCCCAGTCGACCCGGGTCGTGCTTCTGGTTTCTCGGGTGGTCTCGGGTCTCGCCTGGGTAGAGTCTCGGATCATCGCTCGACCAGCAGCACCGGGCTGCCCGAGAGAGCGAGCGTTACATTACCGTCGCGTGCGTTGGATGATGCCTTCGCGCCGTCCCATGCGTGGATATCGAACCCCGATGGCGTCGCGATCTCGACGTTCGGTGCCTGCGCCAGCGTCATCACCTTGATGAGGTAGTTGCGCGCATACTCCGGGCTTCCCACCTCGGGGTACTTCGGCGTGGGCGCGAGCGGCGCGCCGCTCTCCTAGACGTTCCACCCCTCCACCCGCACGCCGGCGCCGGCGTGCGCCGCGACAAAAGCGTCCTTCGATGCGAGGAGGTCGTCGACGGACGCGTCCGAGCTCTTCGGGCTGAAGATCGGGTAATAGTGGAAGTCGACGACGTCGATATAGGCGCCGCCCTTCTCCGGGTGAACCGGTGTGGCCGCCCCGCCCTCGGGATTGTCGGTGTAGCGCAGGATGGCCGAGAGGAACGCCGGGTATCCGGCTGTCCTGTCTACTGGCGGCGAGCGCGCGCCGCGCAAGCCGCGACCCGACCCAGCCGCGCAGCCGCGACCCCGGCGGCGGCGACCCGGTGACCCGACCCAGGTTGGGCGCGGCGGCGGCGACCCGACCCAGGTTGGGCGGCGGGGCGGCGACCTGACCCAGGTTGGCGGCGGCGACCCGACCCAGGTTGCGCTCCGCCGCAGGTTGCGGCGACCCGACCCAGGTTGGGCGCTCCCGACCCGACCCAGGTTGGGCGCTCCCGACCCGACCCAGGTTGGGCGCTCCCGGTGTGACCCGACCGAGGTTGAGGATCCCCGGCGACCCCACCCAGGTTGAGGATCCCCCTACGGCGGCGACCCACCCAGGTTGAGGATCCCCCTACGCTGCGGCGACCCCACCCAGGTTGAGGATCCACCCCAGGTTGGCCGACCGACGCAAGATCGGCGGCGATATCAGGGCCCCACCGGCGCGAGCAGAGCGGCCTTCTGGCGGGCGAGGAAGCTCCGCACGTCCTCGGCGGGCCTTCCGGTGAGCTCCTCTACCGCGTTCGTGGCCACATCCAGCGTGCCGCGCGCGATCGCCTCGTCGAAGGAGGCGAGCAGGGTGGCTGCCTTGGCGGGCACGCCGGCCTGTTGCATGCCCTGCTCCAGCGCCTCGCGCGGGACGTGGACGTAGGCGATCGGCTTGCCCGTGAGCTCCGAGGCGATGCGGGCGATCTCGCCCTGAGAGACGGCGGTGGGACCGGTGATGTCGAGCACGCGCTTGCCGTCGAAATCGCCCGACAGCGCCGCGGCCGCAGCGCGGGCGCAGTCCTCGCGCGTGACGTAGCCGGCCTTGCCGTCGCCGGCCGCGGCGACGAGCTGGCCCGTCGCGAGCGCGCGCCGCAGCGAGGCCACGAGGAAGTCGGCGTAGAGATTGTTGCGCAGGACGGTGGCGCCGAGCCCGCTCTCCGCGAGCGCCTCCTCGGTGGCGTGGTGGTCGGGCGCGATCGTGATCGGCGAGCCCGGCCCGGGGTTGGTCAACGACGTGTAGACCACGTGCCGCACGCCCGCCTTCGCCGCGGCCTGGATCGCGCTCCGGTGCTGCGCGATGCGCCGGCCAGGTCGATCCAGCGCGTCGGTGCTGATGAGCAGCATCCGCGCCGCGCCGGCGAACGCCTCGGCGAGCGAGGCGGGAGCGTCGAAGTCGGCGCGCCGCACCTCGACGCCGCGGGCGCGGAGCTCGCCAAGCGCCTCCGGGTGCCGGGTCGTGGCGATGAGGGGGCCCGCGCCCTGAGCGAGCAGGAGATCGACGACGCGCCGCCCGAGCTGGCCGCCGGCGCCGGTAACGAGGAGAGGCTGAGACACGGTGAGGGCTCCTTGTTGAAGAGGTTGAGCGGATGTTGGGTCTGTCTCGGATCTGGTTCAACGAGCAAATATTGGTCAATATGTTCCGAAATGGGAACAATGGACCTGAACCACCTCTCTGTCTTCGCGGCGGTCGCCGAGACGGCGAGCTTTACGGCGGCGGCGCGCCGGCTGGGTGTGCCCAAGTCGACGGTCAGCCGGGGCATCGCGTCGCTGGAGGCGTCGCTCGGCGTGCGGCTCTTGCAGCGGACGACGCGCAGCGTGGCGCTCACGACGGCGGGGCAGGCGCTCATCGATCGGCTCGGTTCGCGGCTCAAGGCGTTGACGGAGGCGATCGACGGCCTCCCGGAGCTCGCGGACGAGCCGTCGGGCTTGCTGCGCCTCACCGCGACGGCGGACTTTGGGACAGAGGTGCTGGCGGAGATCCTCGCCGGCTTCTGCCGTCGCTACCCGCGCATCGCGGTGGAGATGCACCTGTCGAGCCGGCCCGTGGATCTGGTGAAGGAGGGGTACGACGCTGCGTTTCGGTTCCTTGGGAAGAAGCCCCGGGACTCGACGCTGGTTGCGCGCAAGGTGGGCGATCTGGACATGCAGCTCTATGCCTCGCCTGCGTACCTGGCCGCGCGGGGGACGCCGCGGACGCTGGACGAGCTCGCGGAGCACGACTGCGTCGCGCTCGCGGGGACGAGCCCGTTTGGGCGCGACGGGGCGTCGCGCACCCGTGCGCGGCTCCGGGTCCGGCTGCTCGCGGACGACGGGTTCTTCGTGCGCGAGGCGGTGCGCCATGGCGTCGGGATTGGCCTGCTCCCCGCGTTCCTGGCGCAGCAGGACGTGCTCAACGGAGCGCTCGTCCGCGTGCTCCCGCGCTGGACGACGCCGATGGGCGGCGTGTTCCTGGTGTTCCCGAGCGGCCGGCACCTGGCGAAGAAGACCGCTGCCCTGCGGGATCATGTGGTGGAGGCGCTGCGCGTACGGCTGACGGTACGTGGGGGGCGCGCGGGCGAGGGCTAGCACCAAACGCCCCCGATCCCTTCGGAGCGTTCACCGACGACTTCCGCCTCAACGCATGATCGTCGCCTGAGCCTGGCTGCTGCAGGCTTTCGTCGCTGTGGGATGCTCGTCGTAGGGAGGGCATCATGACGACGGACACGGCGACGACACAGGCGAGCGAGGCACCGCAGCAGGCGTGGGTACGCTGGCAGCGCGAGCATGCGGACGTGCTGGAGGGGTCGACACGGTCGGAGCAAGTGCTGCTGGAGGCGGCGGTGCGGTTTGGGGCCGCCATCGCGGCCCAGCCGATCCTGCTGCGCGTCGCAGCCTATTTCCTCCTGCATGCGGACATGGGCCTGACCGCAGCGCAAGTGGGCGCGGCGGTCGGTCGCACCGACCGGGCCATGCGCACCGTGCGCACGCTCTCGGCCCACCAGATGCTCGAATCGATCTGGGCGGAGCTCGGGCGGCACCGGCAACCGCGGCTGCGCCCGGAGCATGCCGGTCCGATCGCGAAGTACCTCGTCGACCATCCGCGATGCACTCAGCCCGAGATGGTCGCGTTCATCGCGCGCGAGCTCGGTGTCGAGATCGAGCAGCAGACGCTCCGCCGGTTTCTCGACGCCTACGGCCTGTACGTCTTTCGCCCGGATCACGATCGCGCGGAGGCGCATGTCGCGCGCCCCACCTCATCGGGCGCACCCATTTCGGGGGCGCCTTCCTCCTGTTGCCGGCCGCGCTCGCCCTGAGCCGCGTCGCGGAGCGCACGCTGGCCAGGGCGCTGGGAAGCGCGGACAAGGCGCGGCGCCTTGCGCTGTCGCTGTTCTTCCGCGCGGCCTTGGGCATCGAGCGCATCTTTCACTTCGAGACCCTCGACGATCCGGGCTTCGCGATCCTGTCCGGCGGCAAGAAGGTCATCTCTCGGTCTCGCCTCGGTGAGCTGGTGCGCGCGGTGACGACCGAAGGGGTCAAGAAGCTCACGCGCGCCACCGAGGCGTGGGGCGCGCTGCGAAACCGCAGGGTGACACTGAGTCTCGACGAGCACGTCGTCGCCCGCTTCACGCGCAAGTTCAAGATCCCGAAGGGCTTCCATACCCTCCGCAACAAGAAGATGCGCGCCGAGAAGCTCTTCTTCCTGCACTGGCCCCAGGCGCGCCGTTTCCTCGGGCTCGTTGTTACCCGCGGCAACGGCAAGCTGATCGATCGGACCCTCGGCTTCCTCCGCGCTATGCGTCGGTGCGTCCGAGTCCGTCAGCTGCGCTTGATCATCGACGCAGGCGCATCCGCCACCAACGAAGGCCTCCGGCGCCTCGACCGCTTCGGCAAGACCGTGTTCTTGATCCGCGCGCCTCGTCGGCCGGGCTACGTCGATGCCTGGAAGCGATTGCCGCGAACGCGCTTCACCCCCTACGAGGAGCCCGGCCGGTACAAGGGCGCCAAGCTCAAGAGGATCGAGCTCGCCGAGACGACCACCACGATCCGCGGCATCGCTCGGCCCCTGCGTACCGTGGTCGTGCGCGAGCACGCGATGAAGGGCAAGGACCGCTGGCACGCGCTCTTCATCTTGCACGACACCACGACGCCGGCCCTGGAGCTGCTGCACGAGTACCGCACTCGCCAGCACCACGAGCAGGGCCACCGCATCGGCGTGCACGACCTCTGGCTCGACACGTCGGCGAGCGGTTATCCCAAGCGCGGCCGTCCCGACCGCCCCGGATTTCGCCAAGGACCGCTCGCGCTCTGCGCCTGGCTCGCCGCGCTCGCCTGGGACGCGCTCCGCGCCTTGGGCGACGCTCTGCCCCCCCGCTTCCACTTCGCCCACCCGCGCACGCTGCGGCGCTGGGTCCTGATGCGCGACGCCGACCTGATCCTCACGCCCTCGCACCTGCTCGTCGTGCTGGCCTTCCTGCCGCATCGAGCCTGGCTCCGCCCGCTGGTCCAACGCTTCAATGCGGCAGGGGTCGGCTTGCCGTGGCTCGGCGGGCGCCGCGTCGGGATGGGGTTCGATGCCAGGGGCCGCACGCCGTCAGACGCACGGCCTGTGCTGCCAAATGCCGCGGAAGTGGGTTCTGGCAGCGCGAAGAGCTGTGGGAGCGTTTGGTGCTAGCGAGCCAGGCTGGGCTACCCGGCGACGCGACCCGACCCGGGTTGAGCGACCCTCGCGACCGACCCGGGTTGCGCCGCGACCCGACCCGGGTTGAGCGACCCTCGGGTTGAGCGCAACCCGCAACCCGACCCGGGTTGGGCGACCCGCGGCGACCCGGGTTGGGCGACCCACGCGGCGATGGCACAAGCTGGCTGAGCCAAGTTGAGCCATACTGGCCACAGGCCCACGAAGGGAGTGCCGATATCCCGCGATTTCAGGTTGGTTCACGAATTGCTCTTACCAGTGGCCGTACTCGGGACCGCGGCAAACCGCGGCACACGCGACTGCTGGTCCCGAGCGGTAGCTTGTTGGGAGGCTAGAAGAATGATGAAGACGTTCAGAGGATTTGGGGCGCTTGCGGTGGCCGGCATGGCGCTCGTGGCCGGGCTCGGCGGTTGCACCGCGCAGGCTGGCAATGACGATGACGCGTTCGGCTCGATCAGCTTGCCGCTCGCGGCGGAGGCGCCGTCCGGAGCGCAGTATCGGCTGCGCAATGCCACGTTCGAGATCCGGAGCGGCTACTACTACTACTACGACGAGAACGCGGGCGTGGGCGTCGTCACCAGCGGCGGCGGTGCCGCGTATCCCGGCAACCTTGTCCTGACGGTCAATAGCGAGGACGAAGATCCCGACGCGAGCTCCATCCTCGTCGATCTCGAGCAGGGCGGGTACAACGTCACCCTGCTTCCGGGCTGGAGCTTCGAGAAGATCGAAGGCGGGACCGCAACGGAGGTGGAGGCCACGCTGCTGTCGTCGCAGACGGTCTACACCTACGTCTCGCCGCAGTCGACGACCTGGGCTCAGTATCAGTTCGGCATCGGGGATCGCGCGCTGTGGCTCAACGGCAAGCTGAACATCAACATCGACGTCTACGAAGACCCGAGCGAATACTACTACGGCCAAGGGGGCACCGGCGGCGCGGGTGGCGTCGAGACCTCGACCGTCGGCGTGGGCGGCTCCTGGCCGGGGACCTCGGGCGCGGGTGGCGCGGGGGGCGACGCTGGCTCTGCCGAGGTCGGCGGCGGCTCGCCGTAACGCGACGGCTCCCGCCGCGGCAGCGGCGATCGACGCTGGCCTGGAACGCGCAGCGACGCCGCTGGCCGCCCTCGGGAGCTCTGCCCCTCCCACGCTCGTCCCTGGCTCCGAAACCCCGTAGGTGCGAGGCGCCGCTGCTCGTCGCGCGGCGCCGGGCCCCCTCGGCGCCGCGCCCCGCGCACGTTGTCGGACGAGCGGGGGCGCCGTGCCGAGAAGTGGTCTCCTCGCCCGCGCAGCCCTCCATCGGGGCTTGATCTGCCAACGGTGCCCAGGGTTACGCTGGCGCGCAGCCGAAGCCGCCGGCACCCGGCGGACGGCGCTCCTGACGATGAGGGAACACGTGCACACGCTCGCCCGATCGCCGCTCGCGGTGGTCGAGTACGGCCTGGATCTCGCGATCACCGAATGGAACGAGAGCGCCGCGCGGCTGCTCGGCGTCCCGAGGCGGGAAGCCGTTGGCCGACCCATCGCCGAGCTGCTCCCTACGCCCGAGGACGAGGGCGTATGGCGGCGCCTGCTCGACGAGGACAGCGGGGAACGGCGCCTGCGCCACCCCCGGAGCGACGGCAGCCACGTGGCGTGCGCGTGGGCTCACCACCGCGTGCTCGATCCCCG
Source organism: Sorangium sp. So ce394 (assembly GCF_051474665.1). Classification (NCBI taxonomy): domain Bacteria; kingdom Pseudomonadati; phylum Myxococcota; order Polyangiales; family Polyangiaceae; genus Sorangium; species Sorangium sp. So ce394. Next base: position 10,858,329 of record NZ_CP150339.1, on the reverse strand, counting down.
CGGAGCGCCGGCCGGCGTGCTGTGCATCGGCCGCGACGTGACCTCCGAGGTCGAGGCGTCCCGGCGAAAGGTCGAGCAGCAGGCGATCCTCCGCGCCCTCGTCGACAACCTCAAGATCATCGTCTGGGCCTCCGACGGCCGCGGCGTGTTCACCTACCTGGACGGCAAGGGCCTCTCGGGGACAGGCGTGAATCCAGGCCAGCTCGTCGGACGGAGCGTCTTCGACGTCTACAAGGAGCACGAGACCGAGGGGCTGCGCCGCGCCCTGCGCGGGGAGCAGCTCCACATCGTCTCGGAAGCCAACGGCAAACCCCTCGAGAACTGGTTCGTCCCGATCGAGGACGAGCGCGGTGAGGTGGGCGCCGTGGTCGGCATCTCCCTCGATCTCACCGAGTCGCGGCGCGCGGAGCTGGAGCTCCGCGATCGGCTCGCGCTGATCGAGCGGCAGCAGCAGGTCATCCGCCAGCTCTCGACCCCCATCCTCCAGGTGTGGAACGGCGTGCTGGCGCTCCCGATGATCGGCGTGGTCGACAGCGCGAGGACCGCGGAGGTGATGGACAGCCTCCTCCAGGCCGTCGTGCGCACCCAGGCCCGCTTCGCGCTCCTCGACCTGACCGGGGTCGAGGCGGTCGACACAAAGACCGCGAGCTACCTCGTCGATCTCGTCCGCGCGATCCGGCTCCTCGGCGCCGAGGGGATCATCACCGGGATCCGGCCGAGCGTCGCCCAGACGGTCGTCTCGCTCGGGCTCGACCTCGCCGAGATCACGACGCTCTCCGACCTCCAGGCGGGCCTCAAGCACTGCATCGGGCGCATGGTGGGCGAGGAGCGAGCGCGCGGCGGCAGGCCGCTCCGCGAGCGGTGAGCGACCCCGCCGGGGAGGGCGCGCTCGACGCCGGCCCTCCGCGGGCGGGGTGCGCACGCCGCTCACCGCCGCAGCGCCGAGGACGCGCGCATCGCGACCCCCTCCGGCGCACACGGCGCTGGGCTGCAAAAATATAGCGATAACAAAAGGGCAAGAATCGACATCGATCCGTGCCCGAACCGGGCCCCCTGCGGTCTACCCAGGTTGAAGGGGCCAGCGACAACCGGTTCCTTCCCGGGCGCCGCGCCGTGGGACGGCGGGCGCCTCGCCGTCCGTCCACGAGAGCTCCGGCGACGACGACCGCCCCACGGCGGCGACGGCAGCGTTGCGCGCGTCGCCCTCTCGCGGACGGCTGGCCCGCGCGTTCACCATCGCTCGTTGTCCTTTTATCAAGGAGAAGTGTCATGCAGCTTCGTTCGATCCTCTCGTTTGCTCTTCCGCTCCTGCTCGCCGCGTGCGGCGACGCACAGGTGGGCTCCGATTATCCCGGCGAGGCGCTCCTGACGCTCGAGGGCACGATCGTCAATGAGCTCGGCGTCGCGCCGGCGGGGCCGGTCGAGGCCGTGCTGGTCTGGAACGCCGACGACACGGACACCGGCAGCCGGATCATCCCCGTCCGGGCGTCGGCGACTGGAAGCTTCCCCGCGAGCTTCACGCTGTCGATCCATGCGCCCCCGCCGGAGGGCGCGCTCAACGATTTCAGCGAGTTCATCTTCGAGAACACGAGGGTCGGCATCGCCACCGTCGAAGCGGCGCTCGACGAGGCCTCCGCCGGGGAGGGCACCTCGCTCGGCGTCGATGAGAACCATGTGATCGTGTACGTCGAGGGTGACATGGCCGAAGGTGGCTTGTGGTCGAATTTCTTCGGCGGGCGGCTCGCCCCCGGATACCACGTCATGGAGGTGTGGCCCCGCGAGCCCGGAGGCGCGGTGGACGCGGAGCTGCAAGCGGCCTTCGACGCCTGCGACGCCGTGGCGACGACGGAGGCGGAGCACAACGCCTGCATCGGCTATGACGGGAAGCTCAAGGTCCGCCCCTCCGCGGAAGGGGCGGACGCGACGCTCACCGTCCGGATGGCCCCGTCGGAAGATTTGGAGTATCCGGACTGGCACTGATCGTGGTACACGCCCGGACGTGGACGATCGTGTGGCGCTGGTGTCGCTGATCGAGGCGGCTTACCGGCAGCACGGGCACCTCGTGCTGCGCCGGGCGCGGCGGCTCCTCGGGAGCGAGCAGGAGGCGCGGGAGATCCTCCAGGATGTCTTCGCCTCCCTGCTCGGCGAGCCCGGGCAGCTCGACGGCAAGGGCCCGATGGTGGGCTGGCTCTACGGCGCCACCACACACGCCTGCCTCAACCGCATCCGCGACCGCAAGAACCGGCTGCGGCTCCTCGATACCCACGTTGCCCCCCTGCAGCAGGAGAGCGTGGCGGCGTCCGCCGAGCACGTCCTCCTCACGCGGGAGCTCCTCGCGCAGCTCCCGGTCGACCTCGCGCAGGTCGCCGTCCACTACTACTCCGATGAGATGACCCACGAGGAGATCGCGCGCGTGATGGGTTGTTCCCGTCGGCACGTCGGCAATCTTCTGGAGCGGCTCAAGGCCACGCTCTCCGACCGGATGAGAGAAGGGAGTTCGAGTCCATGACGCCAGCGCGACCCGGAGGGTGCCTCTCGGAGCTGAAGCTCGACGAGCTCATGGCGGGCCAGCTCGACGCCGCCGCGGCGCAGGAGGCGAGCGCGCACGTGGCAGGCTGTTCGCGGTGCTCGGCGCGGCTCTCCGAGATGGAGGCGGCGCGCGCCTCGTTCGCGGCGTCGGCGCCGCCGCTGCGGCTCGATCGAGGCGCCACGGCGGGCCGCTCCGTGGCCGAAGCGCGCCCGCGGCGCCGATGGCTGGCGCCCGCGGCGGCGAGCGCGCTCGCAGCCGCGGCGGCGGTGCTCCTCTTCTTCCGCTTCAACGCGGCGCCGGGGGGAGCAGACGTGGAGATCCCCAAAGAGCGCATCAAGGGAGGAGAGCGACTCGGCTTCTACGTGAAGCGCGGTGAGCAGGTCCTGCCCGGCGGCGCGGGAGAGCGGCTCCTGCCCGGCGACGCGCTCCAGTTCACGACCACGAGCGCCGAGGCGCGGTACCTCGCGATCCTGAGCGTCGACGGGGCGTCGCAGGTGAGCGTGTATTACCCGAGCGGCCCGCTCGCCGCGCGGATCGAGCCTGGCCGGGAAGCGCCCCTGCCGCAGAGCACCGTGCTCGACGGCACGCTCGGCACCGAGCGGATTTACGGGGTGTTCTGCGCCGAGGCGATCGCGGTCGAGCCGCTCCGGGCCGCGCTCGCGGCGAACCCCGACGCGCTCTCGGCCCCGCCGGGCTGCGACGTCGACATGCTCACGGCGGAGAAGGTCGCGGGATCGCCGTGAGCCTCGGTCGCCTCGCGGCGCTCGCCGCCGCAGCGTGTGGTCTCGCCGCCGCCTGGGCGGCCCCCGCCGAGGCCCGTATCGAGCGCTTCGCGGTGCTCATCGGCAACAACGCCGGGGAGAAGGGCGAGGTGGAGCTCCGCTATGCGGAGGACGACGCGGCGAAGATGGTCGATGTCCTCAAGGACCTCGGCGGCTTCCCCCCGGCGAACCTGGTGCTCCTGCGGAGCGAGCGCGCGGACACCGTGCGGCGCACGCTCATCGCGATGAACGACCGCGTCCGCGCGGCCGTGTCGAGCCCTGACACCGATGTCCTCTACCTCGTCTACTACTCCGGACACGCCGACGCGAACGCCCTTCACCTCGGGCCGACGCCGCTCTCGCTGACGGAGTTCGAGCAGCTCGTCCGCGGCTCGGCGGCCTCGGCGCGGCTCCTGATCGTCGACTCGTGCCGCTCGGGGGCGCTGACGCGCGTCAAGGGCGGCACGAGCGCGCCCCCGTTCGTCATCAAGCTGGACCAGCGGCTCGCCGGGCAAGGGATGGTGACCCTCACGTCGAGCTCCGGAAACGAGGACGCCCAGGAGTCCGATGAGCTCAAAGGGTCGTTCTTCACCCACGCGCTCGTCTCGGGGCTGCTCGGGACGGCCGACGCGGATCGCGACGGGGCCGTGTCGCTCGAGGAGGCGTACCGCCACGCGTACGAGAGCACCCTGCGCGCCACGAGCCGCACGTGGGCCGGCGCGCAACACCCCACCTTCCGTTACGACTTCCGCGGGCAGGGCAAGCTCATCCTGACGGAGCTGCCGGTCCACGCGTCGCTGCGGAGCGTGCTCCGGTTCCCGCGCGGCAGGTCGTACCTCGTGATGCGAGACGCCAGCGAGGGCGCGGTGGCGGCCGAGGTGGGGGCGAACGACGCGGCGCGGACCATCAGCCTCCGGCCAGGCCGTTACTTCGTGCGAGGTCGAGGCCCCGATTTCCTCCTCGAAGGGGCGATCGAGGCCGAGGCCGGGCAGACGATCGACGTGGGCGACGAGCGGCTGAGCCGCGTCATGTTCGCGCGGCTCGTGCGCAAGGGCGGCGGGGTCCGCGAGGTCGCGCACGGGCCCGTGGCCGGCTATCAGCTCAGGACGCCCCTCGTCGAGGGAGACTCGCTCTGTCACGGCGGCTTCCTCGGCTACGGCATCGAGCTCGAGCACATCGGCATCGCGTCCCGGCTCAGCGCGTGCCGCAGCGGATTCCAGAACGAGCACCTCACGGCGCGCAATGACGAGCTCGGCCTGGACGTGCGCCTGTCCCACGCATGGGACCTCCCCGTGATCACCGTCGGCGTCGGCGTGGATCTCGGCCTCGCCGTCATGAGGCAGCAGTTCGAGACGCGCGGGGACGCCCCGGACCGCCACGGCCTCGCCGGCGCGTTCGGCGCCGGCGCGGGCGTCACCGTCGACCTCGTCCGAGGGCTTTACCTCCACCTCGAAGGGGGAGCACAGACGTACGTCCTCAAGCAGCGACGCGCGGGCGGCGAGGAGGCCGAGATGGCCCCTGCCTTGGCCGCCCGGCTCCGGGCGGGCATCGGCGCGAGCCTCTGACGTGCGTTGACAGCGGCCTCGGTCCGGCGAATACTGCGCCTATCGGGCTGCTCCGAGCCCGGCTCCTCGCCTGCCGCCGGCACGGCTCGCGCGAGGTGCGAAGAGGGCGCTGCCCTTCGGGGTCCTGGCTCGTGATGCTGCCGTTTCCGTCGGTGCCGGCCGACAAGGATCGATCTCGGCAGATCACCTGGACAGGCCCGATGGGGAACCGTCACCACCACAAGAAGCTGCGCGCGGACGTTCGGGCCAGGATGGCCAGGACCGGCGAGAGCTACCAGAGGGCCCTCGCGCGGATCCTCGACGAGCGCTCGTCGCCGGCACCCGCGCGCGGCGTCGATCTCGTGCCGATCGAGTACTTCGGCGCGCCGGCCGCGCTCGCGACGTTCGAGATCGCGGGGAGGCTCGCGTGTCTCGTCGTCTCGAGCCCTCATCGCCCGCGGCCGTTTCCCCACGATCCCCTCGTCGCGCTGGCGATGCGTGGGCCTCGGACCGTCCATTGAGTGATCTTCGCGAGCTCGATCGCCGCGAGGTCATGATGAACACGTCAACGAGAGATCGACTGGACACCTTCCGCGCGCGCGGCTTCTTCGTCGTGCCCGCCTTCCTCGACGCCGACGGGCGCGCCGATCTCCGTCGCGCGTGCGACGTCGCGCTCTCGCACACTCGAGCGCTCTCCCAGGAGACGGGTCACTCGACCCCGAGGATCTCGCTCCTCACCGACGGCATGGTCTGCTTCCAGGACGACCCGCGCGCGCTGGAGCTCATCGCCGCGTTCGTCGGCTCCCCGCGCGTCTGCGAGCTGCTCTCCGGTCTCGCGCGTCCGCAGGAGGGAGACACGCCGCGCCTGAAGGACGCGCACTACTACCACGAGCAGACCAGGCATGACTGGGACGGGGACTGGCATCGAGACAGCCAGTTCGGCCAAGCCGATCCGGAGGTCGAGCGCGCAGTCGTCGCGACGACGACCTCGGTGCACTTCCGGGTGGCGCTCGAAGACGACGACCGGCTCGAGATCGTCCCCGGGTCCCACGCCCGCTGGGACACCCCGGACGAGCTCCGGATCCGCCGAGGCGCCGATCGGGCCACGCCGGACATGCCGAACGCCGTGCGCGTCGCCCTGCGCGCCGGGGATGCGTGCGTCTTTCACGCGTGGTCGATTCACCGCGCGACCTACCTCCGCGAGCCTCCGCGCCGCACGCTCGACGCCCTCTACGCCTTCGGCCGGCCGACCGTGCGCCGCTGGGCGCCGCCGGGGACATGAGACGCGCCGCGACGCGGGCCGGCGGCGCTGTCACGCGCAGCTGTCAACTGTGTCAACCCGGAGTGGACACGTCCGGCGGCCCCGCGCGGCGTCGCGCCGCGTGGTGTGTGTCTTGCAGCGCCAGAGATCCTCGCAACCTCGGCAAAGGCAAGGTCGAACGGTGAATATGACCGGCAACTCCCGTCGGATGCTCTCGCTCCCTCTCGTGCTCGTCGCGCTCGGCCTCTCCGCGTGCGGCGGCGACGATTCGAGCGGCGGAGGCCCGACAGACGCGTCTTCCTCGGGCGGAGGTCCAGCCACTCCGGCCGCCTCCAGCAGCTCGTCCTCCGGCGGCGTCACCGGCGCAGGCGGCTCGTCGGACGGGGGCGCTGGCCCCATGAGCAGCTCCACGGGCGACATGACCGGATCGGGCGGCTCCGGCGCGGGCGGCGCCGGCGCGGGCGGCTCTGGCGCGGGCGGCGCCGGCGCAGGCGGCTCCGGCGCCGGCGGCTCCGCGGCAAGCACCGCGACGCGACCGCAGCTCACGAGCGCGCAGGCGGCGAGCCATACCGTCCTGAAGCACCTCGAGAAGTCCGGCGATCTCGCGTCCGGCCTCGTGACAGACCGCTGGGATCCCACCGCGGGCGCCGGCGATGTCGACGGCTTCACGCCCACGTACAGGGTCGCCGCGAGCGGGGGCTCCCACAGGACGGTGCAGTCCGCGATCGACGCTGCCGTGGCCGCCGGCGGGACGAGCCGCATCTACATCGAGGTCGCGGCCGGCGCTTACCGCGAGGTGGTCTGTGTGCCGGCGTCGGCCCCGCCGATCACGCTGTACAGCAAGAGCTCCGACGCCAGCCGGACGGTCATCGCGTACAACAACTACAACGGTAAGGCCAAGCAGGCGGGCTCCCCCGCGAACCCCTGCAACCCGAACCTGAGCGGGACGACCTACGGGACCAGCGGCAGCGCGACCTTCGCCGCGTACGCCGACGATTTTCGGGCCAAGAACCTCACCATCGCGAACGACACCGACGAGGGCGCCGTGTCCGGCGGCGGCACGCAGGCCGTCGCGCTGATGACGCAGGCCGACCGGCTGATCTTCGAGAATGTGCGCCTGCTCGGCAATCAGGACACGCTCTACGTCAAGACGCCGAACGCAGGCACGGTGTCGCGCGCGTACTTCAAGGGTTGCCACGTGGAGGGCGACGTGGACTTCATCTTCGGCCGCGGCACCTTCGTGCTCGACGGCTGCACGATCAGGTACCTGACCGCGCGCCAAGGCGGCAAGGGCGGGTACATCGTCGCTCCAAGCACGGACGCCCGCAACGACCACGGCATCCTCATCATCGACAGCGAGCTGACCGCCGAAGCCGGCACGCCGGGCGGGCTCGTCTACCTCGGCCGGGCCTGGGACGAGGGGCAGAGCGACCTCACGACGTACGCCGCGAACGTCGCGAGCGGCGCCTACCCGAACGGCCACGTGGTCATCCGGAATTCGACCCTCGGCGCCCACATCCGCGCGGAGGCTCCCTGGCACGCCTCGACCGTCGATCGCCCCTACAGCTCCACGGCGGGCGCCTACCCCGCGAACCGCTTCTACGAGCACGCCAACGCCGGTCCGGGCAGCGCCGCGCCCTGAGCGGCCGCGCGAGGGCGCGTTTCCTCTATCCTCGCGCCCATGGCGCCCCGCCAGCCCCTGCTCCTCCGCCTCGCCGGCGGGCTGGAGACCCGCCCCGTCAAGGCCGCGCTCTCGCTCCTGATCCTCGTCTCGGTCCTGCCCATCCAGGGCCTCGAAGACGAGCTCCGCCCGTACTTCCTGGGGATCTTCGGCGTGGAGCTCCTCCTCCGGGCCGTCCTCCTCCGGCAGCGCGGGCGCGAGCGATCGCGCCTCGACGTCGTGCTCTTCGCCTTCGACGTCATCGCCTGGCTCAGCTTCCTGCCGCTCGAGCGGCTCCTCGACGCGCACGCGGCCCACGCCCTGCCGGTGCTGCGGCTCACGCGGCTCTTCTTGCTCCTGCGCTTCACGCGCGAGATCGCGATCGACCTCTACGCGATCATGACGCGGCGCGAGCTGCTCGAGCAGTTCGGGCTCGTCACGCTGGCCGTATGGGGGCTCGCGTTCGGCGCCTCCGTGCTGCTCAGCCACCTCGCGATCTCCCACGACTACGACGGCCGCGGCCCGGTCCCCGACACCACCTTCTTCGACCGGATCTGGTGGTCCTTCCGGCAGCTGGAGAGCGCCGACAACCTCGTCGCGAACCTCCACGTGCACCCGGTCGTCGCGGTCCTGTCGCTCGGCCTCACGATGGTGGGCGTCTTCATCACGTCGTTCATCATCGGCATCGGCGCCAACGTGGTCGATCAGGTCGTGCGCGCGGCGCGGCGGCGGCCGGTCGGCTACGCCGGCCATGCGCTCGTGATCGGGCCGGTGCACGAGGCGGAGATGCTGGTGCAGGAGTTCGTCCGGCTGTACGAGCGCCACCGGGCGCTGCGCAGCATCCGGCTCTCGGAGCTCTGGGTGTGGCTCATCCGCCGCGGCCCCCCGCCGACGCGGCACGCGCTGCCGCGGATGGCGCTGCTCGGCACCGAGGACGACCCGCCCGCGTACCTCTACGCGCCGAGGATGCGCTGGGTGGCCTACCGCACGGGGGACAGCGCGCAGCCCGAGGCGCTCGGGCTCGTCGGCGCGGCCGGGGCGAAGCGGGCGCTGATCCTCGCGCGGCCCGACGCCGGGCCCGACGCCGACGCCGTGACGGCGATGGCCCTCTCCTCGTTCCGGACGCAGAACCGGCGCGGCCACGTGTTCGTCGAGGTGCAGGAGAGCAAGAACCGCGATCTCCTCCAGGCGGTGGGCGGGCCGGGGACCTATCCGCTCGACATGCAGCGGTTCCTCGGCTTCTTCCTGTGCCAGCACCTGATCACGCCGGGCGTGGAGGCGCTCTACACCGACCTCATGACCGCCGACGGGTCGGAGTTCTACACGCACATCTTCCTCGGCGAGGAGGCGGTCCGCGCCGTCGCCGCGCTCGGCGAGGGGCCGGGCGGCGAGATCTCGTTCTCGCGCATGGCGCGCGCGGCCTGCCAGAACAACGTCATCCTCGCGGGCGTCTTCCTCGGCGACGCGGCGCCGGAGCGCCGCGCGGGCGAGCTCGTGTCGACGGAGGGGCTCGTGCAGTGGCTGAACCCGCTGCTCGACCCGCCCGAGGGGTCGCCGGCGTGGGCGCTCGGCGCGCGGGCGGGCCGGGTGCCGGCGCGGCGGCTCCGGGGGCTCATCGGCGTGTCGGCCACCTACGCGCCGCTCCGGCGCTACGGGCGGGAGCTGCTGATGGGCCGGGGGATCGCGCCCGCCGAGGCGGCGGACGGCGTGGGGGCGCCCGCGGACGGCGCGGGCGCAGCGGCCGACGACGCTGGGGCGACGCGGGCGTGGGCGGCGACGCTCTCGCCGCGCCGGAGCCGCCTCGATCGGGTGCTCATCGTCGGGTACAGCCCCGCGCTGCCGTCGCTCTTGCACGCGCTCGCGCAGTTCGTCCCGGGGATCGAGGTGACGCTGGTCCTCGGCGAGCGCGGCGACGAGCGGATGCCGCTCGCCGATCGGCTCGCCTCGCTCGGCGTCGCGCCCGCGCCGGACGGCGCGCCGCCGGGCCAGGTCGGGGCCAGGCTCGCCCTCCCGCGCGGCGGCAGCGCCACGGTGTACACGCAGCACGGGCACGACCTCGCGTCGCTCGCCGTGCGCTGCGCGGCGCGCGGGGCGCCGGCCTCCGCCGCGGTGTTCCTGAGCGAGCCCGAGGGGCTCGATCGCGACGCGCGCACGGCGATGCGGCTCATCCGCTTCGCGCGGGCGCTGGAGAGCGGCGAGCTCGCGCACGGCGCGCGGCTGCACGTGCTCGCGGAGTTCTCCTCGGTGGCCAAGGGCGAGCACGTCCGGAGCCTCCTCGACGCCGGCAAGTGCGGCTTTGCCGGGCCCGATCGGCTGCGGCTCAGCCTCGTCAGCACCGAGCGCATCAAGAACTATTTCATGGTCCACAGCGCCTTCGTGCCGGGAGTAACGACCCTTTACGATGAGCTCCTCGGCGAGGGCGGTCAGGATCTCGTGCGCGTCGAGGCGCCGCCGCCCGGCCGCGGGGAGCGGGTGAACGGCCCGATCGCCTTCGAGGAGCTCCGGGCGGCGCTCGAGCCTCGGGGCGTGATCCCGATGGCGCTGGAGCTCGACGACGGCGCCGTGCTCCTCAACCCGGAGCCGGGGCCTGCCCTCGCCGCGGCGCGGATCCGCGCCGTGTACGCGCTCGCGCGCGGCCGGGATCTCGCGGCGTACGGCGATCGGCAGCCGGAGGAGGGCGAGGGGCGGGAGGCCGCGCGCGGCGAGCAGGCTCCGCGGATCAGCGCCTGAGCCGCGCGCGGCCTCATTTCTTTGCGCCCGACCGGAGGTCGCACGCGACCTCCGCGGCGAGATGGGTATTCTGGGGTCGTGCCGGAGCGACCCGACCTGGAGTACGTCGTCCCGATCCTCGCGCGCGAGCTCGCGGGCGCGGCCGTGGCCGCGGCCCGGGCCGATAGCCCGGTGGTGCTGCGCGTCCTGCTCCCGGAGCGCCTCGACGCCCTCCTGCCGGGCGCGGAGATCCGGCGCGTGACGCGGCGGGCGCACGCCGTGGTCTTCGAGCTCGCCGGCGCGCGGGCGCTCGATCTCGTGGTCGCCCCGATGCTGGCGGGGCGGTTCTCGATCACGCTGCCGGGCGAGACGCGGGTCCCGACCGATCTCGCGTTCTCGCTGACCCTGAAGGACGGGCGTGAGCTCAGGGTCCGCGACGAGGTGGAGATGAGCAAGGTCTACGTGCTCGCGCGGGGCGAATACGACAAGATCCCCGGGCTCGAGCGCGTGGGCCTCGACGTCCTCGAGCCGCGGGTGTTCACGCAGGAGGCGTTCCGCGCCGCTGCGCGCGGGCGGCGCGGCCTGGTCAAGGACTTCCTGATGGACAAGGCGGCGCTCGACTCGCTGGGGAACGCGTACGCCGACGAGGTGCTCTTCGAGGCGCAGATCCACCCGAAGGCCACGGTCAAGGCCCTCTCCGAGGAGGAGCTCGACCGCCTGCACGCGGCGATCGCCCATGTGCTCGGCGACGCGACCCGGACCATCGCCCGGCGGGCGCCGGCGCTCGACGAGAAGCTCCGCGACTTCCTCAAGGTCCGCGGGCGCCCGGGCCAGCCGTGCCCGCGCTGCGGCGACAAGCTCCGCCGCGCGAGCGTCCACGGGTACGACGCGATCTACTGTCCGACCTGCCAGCCGGAGGAGGGGAAGGGCGCGGCCGCGGATCTCCGGCGCGCCAGGCGCACGCCGGGCTGAGGCGGGGTGGCGGCGGCGCGCGAGGTCGCGCGTCGCGCGCGCCTCCACGCGCGCGACGCTGCGCTCGACCATGCGCGCGACGGCGCATCCTCACCCGAGATCCCCGCGTGAGGGGCTCTCGACCTTCTCCGGCAAGCGGCGAGAGCCAACGCAGGAGGTCGAGCAGGAGATCGGCAGTCAGCCGTGCGGCGCCGAGGTCTGCAAAGGAACCAGAGCGCCAGCCTCAGCTGAAGCGGAGAGGGGCAATCGACCACCCTGTGGCAATTTGCCATGGTGCAGATCGAGCCACCCCCATTGAAACACGCACGAAACGAGGCAGCGGCTGCCTGGCCCAAGGGTTGCGAAGGCGGGTCAGCTCCTGGACATGGTCCCCGCGACGAGCTTTCCGCGCCTGCTGGCCATCGGCGGCGCCGAGGACAAGGAGGGGGAGCGCGCCATCCTGCGCGAGTTCGTGCGCCTCGCGGGCGGTCAGGACGCCTGCATCGTGATCATCCCCTCGGCCAGCGAGACGCCCGAGGTGGTCGGCGAGCTCTACCAGCACATCTTCCAGCAACTCGGGGCATCGGAGGTCACCGTGCTCACCATCGCTGCCCGCGACGACGCGCGCAACGAGGCGGCCATGCGGCAGGTCGAGCGGGCGACCGGCACCTTCTTCACGGGCGGCGATCAGCTCCGGATCATGAACCGACTCGGCGGCACCGGGGTCGACACGATGCTCCACCGGCGCTGCGCGGAGGGGATGGTCGTCGGGGGCACGAGCGCCGGAGCCGCGGTCATGTCGTCGACCATGATCGTCGAGGGCGAGACCCGATCCCCGCGGGCGGGCGCGGTGCGCACCGGCCCGGGCCTCGAGCTCCTGCCCGGGGTCATCATCGATCAGCACTTCGCCCAGCGCGGCCGCATCGGCCGGCTCCTCTCCGTCATCGGGCTGTTCCCCCATTATCTCGGCGTCGGCATCGACGAGGACACCGCCATCGCCGTCGAGGGGCACCGCGCCACCGTGATCGGGAGCGGCGCCGTCACCATCGTCGACGCCGGCTGCGCCTCCTTCAACGACGCCGTGGACACCGGACCGGGAGGCTGCATCACGCTCTCCGGGGTCACCCTGCACTCGCTCCCCCACGGACGGAGCTTCGATCTGCTCGAGAGAAGACCGATCATCGCTGCTGACTGACACCCACACAGCCGAGCTAGACCCATGCGCATCATCACCATCCGTACGCTCCACGGGCCGAACGTGTTCGCCAGCTGGCCAGTCCTCCGCATGACCCTCGACCTCGAGGACCTCGCCGAGACGAGCAGCGCCGAGGTGCCCGGCTTCGTCGACCGGCTGCTCGCCCTCCTGCCGGGCCTCGGCGAGCACCACTGCTCGCGCGGCAAGCCGGGCGGCTTCGTCGAGCGGCTCCGGGAAGGCACCTACTGGGGCCACATCATCGAGCACGTCGCGCTGGAGCTGAGCGGACCGGCCGGCATCGGCGTGACCTACGGCAAGACGGTCTACGCCGGCGCGCCCGGGCTCTACGACGTCGTCGTCGAGTTCGAGAACGAGGCCGCCATGCGGCTCCTGCTCGAGGCGGCCTTCGAGCTCGTCACCGCCGTGCTCGAGGGCGGGCCGTTCGACGTGGACGCGAAGGTCAGAGAGGCCGCGCGGGTGGCCGAGGAGACGGCGCTCGGGCCGAGCACGCGCGCCGTGGTCAAGGCGGCCGAGAAGCGCGGTATCCCCTGGTCGCGCCTCAACGACGAGAGCCTCCTCGTGTTCGGCTACGGGAAGCACCGGCGCTTCGTGCAGGCCACCACCTGCTCCACCACGAGCTTCGTCGCCGTCGAGATCGCCGGCGACAAGCAGCTCACCAAGGAGCTCCTCGCGCGCGCCGGGGTGCCGGCGCCGCGCGGGATCGTGGTGAGGACGGCGGGCGAGGCGGCCCGGGCGCTCGGCGAGCTGCGCGCGCCCGTCGTGGTCAAGCCGCTCGACGGCAACCAGGGCAAGGGCGTGTCGCTGAACCTCTGGACCGAGGCGCAGGTGCGCGAGGCGTTCGAGATCGCCCGCGCCCACCGCCCCCGCGTCCTCGTCGAGGAGATGGTGAGCGGGCGCAACTACCGCGTCCTCGTGGTGAACGGGCGGGTGGTCGCGGCGAGCGAGCGGCTGCCGGCCCACGTAATGGGCGACGGGCAGCGCACCGTGGCCGAGCTCATCGCCCTGGAGAACGAGAACCCGCTCCGCGCGGACGGGCACAACGGCGTCCTCACGAAGATCGTTGTCGACGACGTGGTGCGCGCCTGCCTCGCCAAGCAGGGGCGCTCCCTCGACGAGGTGCCGGCGCGCGGCGAGCGGTTCTTCCTGCGCGAGAGCGTCAACCTGTCGACCGGCGGCATCGCGCGCGACGTCACCGACGAGATCCACCCCGACACGGCCCGCCTCTGCGAGCGCGCGGCGCGGGCCATCGATCTCGATATCTGCGGGATCGACCTCGTGGCCGAGGACATCGCGAAGCCCCTCGGCCGCGGCGCGATCATCGAGCTGAACGCCGCCCCGGGCATCCGCATGCACGAGCACCCGAGCGAGGGGAAGCCGAGGGACGTGGGCGGCGCCATCGTCGAGATGCTCTATCCGCCGGGCGCGCCGTCGCGCATTCCCATCATCTCGATCACGGGCACCAACGGCAAGACCACGACCACGCGCATGGTGGGGCACATCCTCGGGGCGACGGGCGCCACGGTGGGAATGACCACCACCGAGGGCATCTACGTCGGCGGCCGCTGCATCGAGGCGGGCGACACCACGGGGGCCGGGTCCGCCCGCGCGATCCTGTTCGACCCCACGGTGGATGTCGCGGTGCTCGAGACGGCCCGCGGCGGCATCGTCCGGCGGGGGCTCGGCTATGACTGGTCCGACGTCGCGATCATGACCAACCTCTCGCCGGATCACCTGGGCCAGGACGGCATCGAGAGCGTCGATGATCTCCTCTGGATCAAGATGGTCGTCGCCGAGCGGGTGCGCGAGGGCGGGACCCTGGTGCTCAACGCGGAGGACCCGCTGCTCGCCGCCGTCCCGCAGCACCGCCGCATGACGAAGCTGTCGCGCGCCGTCGTGTTCTTCGCGCTCGATCCGTCGAACGCCGTCCTGCGCGCCCACGTCGCCCAGGGCGGGACGGGCTACACGCTGAAGAACGGATCCATCGTGGAGCTCAAGGGCACCCGCGAGCGGCACATCGTCGGAGCGGAGGAGATCCCGGCGACCTTCGCGGGCGCGGCGCTCTTCCAGGTCCAGAACGCGATGGCGGCGATCGCCGCGTGCCGCGCCCAGGGGGTGCCGGTCGACGCCATCCAGAGCGCCCTCCGGACCTTCGACGCGTGCGGCAAGAACCGTGGCCGCATGAACCTCTACCAGCTCGACGACAACTACGTGCTCGTCGACTACGGCCACAACCCCGGCGCCTTCCAGGCGACGTGCGCGCTCGCGGCCCAGTGGGAGGGGCGGCGGCTCACGGCCATCGTGAGCCTGCCCGGCGACCGCTCGAACGCGTTGCTCGAGGCGTGCGCCTGCGAGATCGCCAAGGGCGGCTTCCACCGCATCCTCGCCAAGGACGACGGCGACCGCCGGGGCCGCGCGCCCGGGGAGCTCCCGGCGCTCGTGCAGCGGGTCGTGGCGGAGGTGCGGCCCGAGCAGGCGTGCGAGGTCATCCCGGACGAGCACGAGGCGATCGAGCACGCGCTCGCCACCGCGGAGCCGGGCGAGGTCATCGTGCTCTTCACCGAGGAGGCGCCCGCGATGGAAGAGATGCTCACCCGGATGGGGGCGGTCGCGGTCAACGCGGTGCCCGAGCTCCGGTCCGGGACCCGGCTCCGCGCGCGCCGCCGCGAGGACGCGCTCCTGGCCGTCTGATGCTCGTGCTCATCGAGGGCGGGGAGGTCCTCGCGCCGGAGCCGATCGGCGCCGCGGCGGTGCTCCTCGCCGGCGACCGCATCCTCAAGGTGGGCCCGGTCGACGGCCGCGCGCTGGCCGCGCTGGGGGTCGACGTCGAGGCGATCGACGCGCGCGGCTGCGTGGTCATCCCCGGGCTGCTCGATCCGCACGAGCACCTGCTCGGCGGCAGCGGCGAGCGCGGGTTCGCGTCGCAGACGCCCGAGATCGCGCTGCACGAGGTGGTGACGGCGGGCATCACCACGGTGGTGGGGTGCCTCGGCGTCGACACGACGACAAAGACCATGACGGGCCTCTTGGCGAAGGCCAGGGCGTTCAAGGAAGAGGGGCTGTCGGCGTACCTCTACTCGGGCGGCTACGACGTGCCGCCCGTCACCCTCACGGGGACGGTGCGCCGCGACATGCTCCTCGTCGACGAGGTCATCGGGGCCGGCGAGGTGGCGATCTCGGATCTCCGCAGCACCGAGCCGTCGCTCGCCGAGCTCGCGCGGCTCGCGAGCGACGCGTACGCGGGGGGCATCCTCACCGGCAAGGCGGGGATCACCCACCTCCACGTGGGCGACGGGCCGAGGCGGCTCGAGCCTCTGCGCCGGCTCATCGCCGAGCACGACGTCGAGCCGGGGTGGCTCTACCCGACGCACGTCGAGCGCGACGAGGACCTGATGCGCGAGGCCGTCGCGCTCACGCGGCAGGGGGTCACGGTCGACGTCGACACCGTCGAGGAGGACCTCGGCCGGTGGCTGCGCTTCTTCTGCGAGGAGGGCGGCGACCTCGCCCGACTGACGGTCTCGTCGGACGCCTCGATCCCGAGCCCGCGCACGCTCTTCGAGCAGCTGCGCGAGGTGGTGCGGGAGCACGGCTTTCCTCTGGAGCGCGCGCTGCCGCTCGTCACGTCGAACACGGCGCGGATCCTGAAGCTGCCGAGGAAAGGGGCGCTGCGGGCCGGCCACGACGCGGACGTGGTCGTGCTCGAGCAGGGATCCCTGGAGATCGTCGAGGTCGTCGCGCGGGGGCGTCGGATGGTCAAGGCGGGGCGCCTTTCGGTCACCGAGCGGTTCCTCGAGCGGAGCAATCGAAAGGTCGAGTTGCATGGTCGGAAGCAAAGGGAACGCTGACGGGCCGGACAGGGAGCCTCCGGCGGGCGGGCCGGGCGGCGCGCTGGTGCTCATCGGAGGACACGAAGACAAGGAGGGTGAGCGGGAGATCCTGCGCGACGTGGTGGCGCGCGCCGGCGGGCGACCGATCGTGGTGGCCACGGTCGCGAGCGACGTCGCCGGCGAGCTCTGGGTCGAGTACGAGCGGGTCTTCCGGGCGCTCGGCGCGGCCGAGGTCGCGCACCTCGATATCGCCCAGCGCGGCGACGCAGGCGAGGCGCGCTGGCTGGGGATGCTCGAGGGGGCGGGGTGCGTGTTCTTCACCGGGGGCGATCAGCTCAAGATCACGAGCAAGCTCGGGGGTAGCCGCATCGCCGACGCGATCTGCGCGGTGTACCGGCGCGGCGGCACCATCGCGGGCACCTCGGCCGGCGCCTCGGTCATGAGCGAGACGATGCTCGTGGGCGGGGCGGGCGAGGAGTCCGCGAAGGTGCGCGGCGCCGTGCGCATGGCGCCCGGCCTCGGGCTGGTGCGCGATCTCCTCGTCGACCAGCACTTCGCCCAGCGCGGCAGGCTCGGCCGTCTGCTCGGCGCCGTCGCCCATAACCCCCGCTTGCTCGGGATCGGCATCGACGAGGACACCGCCGCCGCGATCGAGCCGGATCGCCGCCTGCGCGCGCTGGGAACGGGCGCAGTCTACGTCGTCGATGGGCGCAATCTCAGCCACACGAACATCGGCGAGGAGGAGGGCGATCGCGTGCTCAGCCTCTTTGACGTGCGGCTCCACGTGCTGAGCGCGGGGGACTCGTTCGATCTCGAGAGCGGGCGCCCGGCGTCCGGACAGCCTCGATGATGCAAGGCCCGTTGCGCTTCATCGCAAATTCTACGGTGGTGCCCGCGGGCCGACCCGTTTCACCCGATCATGCCGCGCTCGCTCATGGCTCCAGCGCCGGCGGGAGCGGCTCGGGCGGCGCGAGCCCCTCGCTCTTGGCCTGGCACGGGATGCTCACGCCCTGGCAGCCGCACTGATTCTGGCCGCTGTCCGTGATCTTCCCCGACGTGCCGAGCTCCGTCTCCACGTTGAGATCGATGAAGTTGCACTCGAGCGTGGTGCGTTCGAGCGAGACCGAGGCGCCGAAGCTCGCGACGGCCGCGCCGTCGTTCTCCTCGATGCGCACGTCGGTCAACGTCACCTCCGCGTCGTCGACGTCCTTGCTCACCGTGACGCCGTTCCCCTTGAGCCCGTTGGATGAGCTCCGGGTGCCGCGGACGGTCGACGTCTCCAGCGTGGCGGTCGACCCGATGATCGAGAGCCCCGTCTCGACGCTGTCCTCGACGAGCGACGACCGGAGCTCGAGGTGGCTCGGCGTGCCCTGCGCGTCGAGGCCCTGGACCGCGATGCCCCGGCCGAAACGCTCGTCCGAGGCGCGCGGGAGCGTGCGGCGGATCGCGACCCCTTCCAGCGTCACCTCGGCTCCTTCGATGAAGACCCCCGCGGTGCGGCTCCCCTCGATGACGGCGCCGCGCGCCGTGACGCGGCCGTGGAGCTCGTTGCCGGAGGCGACCGCGAGCCCGATACCGTGGTTCCCGTCCATGTCGCGCGGGAGGGTGTCCCGCACGAGCACGCCATCGAGCGAGCCATCGGCGCCGAAGAGCGCGACGCCCACGTCGCGACTTCGCTCGACGACGACGCGCTCCAGGGTCGCCTCGGACCGCAGGCCAGCCGCGATGTCGGCGACGACATAGATGCCCCATCCTGTCCGCAGCTTTCCCGGGTAAGGCCGCGTGTCGCGCACCACGGTGTGCTCGACGGTGGCGGACGAGCCCTGGACGAACATCCCCGCCTCCTCGTTGCCCTCGATGACGCTGCGCCGGATGGCCACCTCGCCCGGCTGGCCCCGGCTGTTCCGGAACGCGACGACGCCCATCCCCGCGGCGTCGGCGTCGATCCCGATGCTGTCGCGGATCACGCTGTCCTCGACGATCGCCTCGGAGGCGATGATGTACACGCCGGTTCCGCGGCTCTGCTCGATGATCGAGCCGCGCACCGTGACCGAGGCCGGCGCGTCACCCTCTCCCCGGCTCGCGCCGATGCCCGACCCCCGGAACTCGTCGGTCTCGAGGGTGCCCCGCACGACCGACGATTCGAGGACGAGCTCGGCCCCCGCGCAGTGGGCGCCGACCGAATGGGCCTCTTCGATGAGCGCGCCGCGGACGGTGAGCTGCGCCGGACCGTGCTCGTTATACACCTTGACGCCCTGGGCGCCCGTGCCGTGCACCCAGACCTCGTCGACCACGACCCCGCTGGATCCGGAGACCACGATGCCCACGGCCGCGCTGCGGACCGCGAGGCCCCGTATCTCGGCCGCGTCGGCGCCCGGATCGACCGTGATGGCCGCGCTCGTGTCCGGCCCCGTCCCGGCGATCTCGACCATCGCCGGGCATCTCCCCCACAGCCGTACCGGCTTGTCGACGATCACGTCCTCTGCGTACGTCCCCGCCGCGATCGCGACGACCCCGCCGGGCGCGGCCGCGAGGACGCCATCGCCGACGGTCCTCCAGGGCCTCGCCGCGCTGCCGTCGGAGTCGGCCCCCGCGTAGGCGGCGTCGACGAACTGGGTCTGCTCGTCCACGGGGAGGTCGCCCCACGCCCCCTCGTCGCACGGCGCGACCTCGCGACAGGCCGTCTCTCCCGGCACCGCCATCGTCCCGGCGGCGCAGGGCGCGGGCGGCAGGACGGGCGCGCACGCGCGGTCGCCCGGCGTGAAGCCGGCGCCGCAGGCCTCGGGCGGAATGCCCGCGGGCTCGCACCCCGAGGCCGTCGCGAGCTCGCCGGGCGCGCACCCCGGCGCGGCCGTCCCGCCGCCGCCGCCATCGGGCGCCTCCGCTGGAGGCACCCCGGAAGCATCCCTGTCGCAGCCCTCCGAAACCCACGTTGCCGCGAGCAGCAGGAGGGGCCGCAGGGCCGCGGCGCGCCGGCGAGTCGGGCGTCCCGATCGCCGGTCGGTATCGAGCGCAGCAATCCCGGTGGTCATGGGGCGCCTTTTCACGAAAGTCCTATCAGGTCGAAGCGTGCTCCTGGCTCCGGTCGCTCGGAGAAGCTCATTAAGCCACAGCGACCACGGAAATCACACTTCATTCTCCTCACCCCTCCGTGCCCTCCGTGCCTCGGTGGTCCCCTCTCTCATCTCCAGGCCGCGGACGCGCGCACGCGCGGCGTCCGCGCGACCGCGCGGGGCGCGCCCCTCTACGGTTCACGGCCCCTCGCCCGTTGCGCGCCGCGTCCGCGTCAAAGCACATGGGCCCTCTCGGAATGACGATGAAAAGTTATGCTCTCGACGCTCCGAGGCACGGCTTTGGGCTCTCGAGTCTCGTGCGACTCTCGGTGACATGGCGCGGCCTTTTGGGATAGGCTGCTGGCCGCAGGAGACGCAGTATGGCTTATTCCTCTCGCTTTTCACCACGTTGTTTGGCCGGCATGGCCGCTCTGCTGCTGTCGGTGCCAGGCTGCGCCCTCGACGCGAGGGGCACACGCCAGCCAGAGCGGGCCGAGCCTGGACCGGAGCAACCCGTCGAGGAGCCCGCCGGCGACATCGGTGAAGCCCCCGCCGAGGGGCTGCCGGTGGACGCGCCCGCCGAAGACCCCGTCGATGTCCCTGCCGAGGAGCCCGCGGAAGAGCCGGTCGAGGAGCCCACGGCGGAGCCGGCCGCGCTGTGCGACGCGGCGGATCCGTCGCTGATCGCGTGCTTCGCGTTCGAGGGGGATCCCGGCGACGGCTCGCAGCATCGCTTCAAGCCGGAGCAGGCGAAGAACCTGAGTTACGAGCCCGGCAAGGGAGGCCAGGCGCTCCGGATGACGCGGGGGAGCAGCCTCCGGTTTCGCCACGACGCCGCGTGGACGGCCCCCGCGATGACCATCGATGTCTGGATCAACCCGGCCTCCCTGCCGAAGCACGGGCGATACGCCGTGATCGACAGCGGCGGGAAGCCCTCGATCTTCCTGACGGCGGGCGGGGAGATCCGCTGCACCATGGGGGTCGAGCGGAACGTGCCTTATGCCGTCGTTCCCGGGGAGTGGACGCACATCGCGTGTCTCTCCGACGGTCAGACGCAGCGCCTCTACGTGAACGGCGTCGAGATCGACCGGAGCTCCTCAGGAGCGGTGCTCGCCTCGGGCGAACAGCCCATCTTCATCGGCTCGGAAGAGCCCTCGGGCAAAGACGAGTTCGACGGCCTGCTCGACAGCCTCCGCGTTTTTGGCCGGACGCTCGCGCCCGAGGAGATCTGCGCGGCCGCCGGCGGCAACGCCTGCTGAGCGGCGCGGGCCGCGCGCTCGGCGGAGCAGCGGCGCGGGGCGCAGCGGCGACGGGGGCAGCGTCGGCCCGCGCCCGTGGACCGAGCCCTGGCCGATTGGCGGCCAGGGCGGGTCGAGCAGCGTTTCGGGTGACGGTGGTTGCGGCGCGCCCTGGCGAGCGGTTGCGGCCAGGGCGGCAGGAGATCGCGCGCCAGGCGCGAGGGGTAGAGGAGGGAGAGGCGAGGGTAAGGAAGAGAGAGACGCCTCAGAAGGCGGCGTCGCGGAGCTTCGCCTTGTACTCCGCCTTGTACAGATCGTGGCAGGCCTTGCAGCTCGCCTTCGCGCCGTCGATGTCGCCCTTCTTGGCCTTCTCCGCGCCTTCCTTCGAGATGGCGACCCACTTGGGCATCCCGGGCGGCGGCTTCGACGCGACGTAGTCCAGCGCCGACGCGATCTTGGCGCCGTCGCCGCTCGTGGTCGCGGACTGCATGACCGTCTTCATCCAGCCCTGCATCGGACAGGCCTTCTGTCCCTTTGCACCGCAACCGAAATCCTTCCCCTCGGCAACAGAAGCGGGGACATCCGCAGCCCCACCCGCGGCCCACGCAGCGCCCGCAAAGCCAATGCCGACGCTCATCAACACGGCACTCATCAGCTTCATGCTCATCGACATCCGACGTCTCCTGTCAGGTAAGGGCAAGCTCAGCCCATACATCGCAGCTCCATGGCTGGATGTCAATGCACACCCAGCCGCCGAGCGAGCCTGCGAACACCAACGGGGCGCAGACGAGGTCAGGGGGCAAAAACTTCAATCACCGATCGAGTTCGCGAGCATCATCGGTGCAGATAACGCCTCCGGGGGAAAACTTTACTCATGGTGTTCGCCCGCCATCGCACTCAGGCTGTCCGCGAGAAGCGATGGTAAAGAATTTTACCAAAGATGCAACCGTGGCGGCGGCGCCCGCGGGGGCCCGGCGGTCGCCCTCGGTGCATACGAGGCGCCTGCCGGGGGGCGCCGAGCGGCGGTACGCCGGCGGTACGCCCGGCGGGGCGCGTCCGAGCGCTCCGGTGAGCCCGTCCGCCAGGGGCGGCCCTCGGCGAGCGGGGCGCGGTCCCAGCGCCCGACGGGGCTGGCCCGCCAACGCGCAGGCACGCAACCAGGTTGACGGCGCTGTGGCCCGTGCATGGAAAATTCGCTGCAACTGGAACCTGCGGCCGCCGCCGGCGCGCGGGTTGCTGCCGCCGAGTCGGAGCACCAGGAGATGGACCCCCGCGGCCGGCCGGCGATCCAGCAGCCACCCCGGCGACCGCTCACCGGCGCTTTTCCTGGAAAAGCGTGCTGCCCGAACGGAATGCCTCTCCCGGGCGCGCGCTCCTCGCGACGAGGGCGTCTCGCGACATCGCGCGACGTCACCCGACGCCGTCGCGTCCGCAGCGCGATCGCGCCGTCCACGGGACGCGACGGGCGGGAAGGTAGGGAGAAAACCCGGATCATCCTCTCGCCTTCCCACCTTGGTCGGCGACCTCTCTGGCCAATGACCGCTTCACCCAGGCTGATCGCGGGAGGAATCATGAGCTGTCTTACGTAGCGAGGCGCGCCGGGTCGCGATGACGCTCCGCGCCGGGCAGACGCGCCGACTCCGCATGTCGGTCGCTCGCCCACCCGCCGTCGCGAAAGCAGGCATGCCCTACAGCGAAGCGAGCCTCGCGCGTGATATCGCTGGATCCACGGCCGCTGATGCGCGTGGGAGAGATCGTCGACGAGCGGTTCGAGATCGAGGGCCTCGCCGGCTCCGGTGGGATGGGTCACGTCTACCGGGCGCGCGACCTGGAGAGCGGCGACACGGTGGCTCTCAAGGTGCTTCGCCGCGCCGGCAAGGGCGAGCAGCGCCGCTTCTCCTGCGAGGTCGAGGCGCTCTCGGCGCTGCGCATCCCCGGTGTGGTCCGGTACATCGCTCACGGCCTAGCGGCGGGCGGCAAGCCGTATCTGGTGATGGAGTGGCTCTCCGGCGAGACGCTCGCCGAGCGCATGGTGCAGAGGGGGCTCACCGCCGCCGAGAGCGTCGATGTCGTCGCCCGGGTCGCCGGCACGCTCGGCGCCCTCCACCGGCACGGCGTCGTGCACCGCGATCTCAAGCCGAGCAACCTGCTCCTCGCCGACGGGCGGCTCGACCGGGTGATGGTGCTCGATTTCGGGATCGCGCGCTTCCGGATCGACCAGCAGCTCACGATGCCGGGCACCGTCCTCGGGACCCCGGAGTACATGGCGCCCGAGCAGGCGCGCGGCGAGCGGAGCGTCGACGCCCGCGCCGACGTGTTCGCGCTCGGCTGCGTGCTCTTCAAGTGCCTCACCGGGCGCGCCGCGTTCCAGGGCGTCGGCGCGCTCGCCGTGCTGGTCAAGGTGCTCCTCGACGAGCCGCCGCACCTCCACGAGCTCCGCCCCGAGCTGCCGGCGCAGCTCGACGCGCTCTGCGCCAGCATGCTCGCGAAGCAGCCGGACCATCGGCCCCGCGACGGCGCGGCCGTCGCCGAGGCGCTCGGCGCGATCGATCTCCGCAGCGCCGGCGCGGCGGCCGGGGGCGAGCCCGCCGCGCCGGTGCGCGTGCTGGAGCTCACGAGCAGCGAGCGGCGCGTCACGTGCCTCGTGCTCGCGCACGAGCGCTCGGAGCCGGACGACGAGACGCGCTCGCACGAGGAGGAGCAGGCGCGGGCGCTCGGGCGCGTCGAGGAGCTGCGCGCGCTCGCGGCGCGCTACCAGGGCCAGATCGAGCTCATCGACGCCCGCTCGCCGCTCGTGGTGCTGACGAGCGCCGAGGCGGCCACCGATCTCGCGGCGCAGGCGGCCCGCTGCGCGCTCGCGCTGCGCGCGCTGCTCGGCGGCGCGCCGGTCTCGCTCGTCACGGGGCGGGCGGAGCTCACGTCGCGCATCCCGATGGGGGAGCTCATCGACCGGGCGGTGCAGCTGCTGCCGGCGCGGGGCGAGCCGGCGCCCTCGGCCGCGGTGCGCATCGACGACGTGACGGCGGGGCTGCTCGGCGGGCGGTTCGAGACGAGCCGCGAGGGGGGCGCGCGCTTCCTGCACGGGGCGCGCGACGACCACAAGGTGGCGACCGCGCCGGCGCTGCTGGGCAAGCCGGTGGCGTGCGTCGGTCGGGATCGGGAGCTCGCGGTGCTGACCGCGGAGCTCGAGCGGAGCATCGAGGAGTCGACCGCGGGCGCGATGCTGGTGGTCGCGGCGGCGGGCATGGGCAAATCGCGGCTGCGGCAGGAGTTCCTCGCCAAGATGTCGGCGCGCGGCGCGCGCGGCGGACACGGCGAGCGCGGGGCCGACGGCGCGAACGGGGCGCACGGCGAGAGCGGAGCCCACGGTCCCGACGGAGCCCACGGCGAGAGCGCGGAGCGGGTCGAGGTGTGGTTCGGGCAGGGCGACCCGATGAGCTCGGGCTCGGCGTTCGGGCTGCTCTCGCGCGCGCTTCGCGGCGTGATGGGCATCGTCGACGGCGAGCCGCTCGAGGAGCGGCGGCGCAAGGTGCGGGCGCGGGTCGAGCGCCACCCGGAGCTCGACGTGGGGCGGGTCAGCGCCTTCCTCGGCGAGCTCGTGGGCGCGCCGTTCCCGGACGACGACATCCAGGTCGGCGCCGCGCGGCGCAACCGGCTGCTGATGGGCGATCAGCTGCGGCTGTCGTGGGAGGAGTTCATCCGGGCCGAGTGCGCGAAGCAGCCGGTGGTGCTCATCCTCGAGGACCTCCAGTGGGGCGACCTGCCCACCCTGACGATGGTGGAGGCGGCGCTCCGGAGCCTGAAGGACCTGCCGTTCCTCGTCCTCGGGCTGGGGCGCCCCGAGGTGCACGAGATCTTCCCCGCGCTCGCGAAGGGGAGGTTCGGCAACCAGCTGATGCTGCCGCCGCTCACGCGGCGGGCGAGCGAGCGGCTCGTGCGCGCGGCGCTCGGCGACGAGGTGAGCGCGGAGCTCGTGGCCACGCTGGTGGACCGGGCCGACGGCAACCCGTTCTACCTCGAAGAGCAGGTCCGGGCGGTGGCGGCCGGCCACGGCGCGGACCTGCCCGAGACGGTGCTGGCGATGGTGCAGGCGCGCATCGAGGCGCTCGACGCGGAGGCGCGGCGCGTGCTGCGGGCGGCGAGCGTCTTCGGCCAGGCGTTCTGGCCGAGCGGGGTGAGCGCGCTGCTCGGCGGCGCCGGGGTCACGCGCTGGCTCTCCGAGCTGGAGAAGCGCGAGGTGATCCACCGGCGCGGCCCCGGCCGGCTGCGGGGCGAGGTCGAGTACCGCTTCCGCCACGCGCTCGTGCGCGAGGCCGCGTACGGCATGCTGACCGAGGCCGACCGGCGGCTCGGCCACGCGCTGGCGGGCGACTGGCTGGAGGGCGCGGGCGAGCCCGACGCCATGGCGCTCGCCGAGCACTTCGAGCGCGGCGCCGTGCCCGCGCGCGCCGCGGCGGCGTACCTGCGCGCGGCGCAGCACGCCCTGGAGGGCAACGATCTCGGCGCGGCGATCGCGCGGGCCGAGCGCGGGCTCGCGTGCGCGCCGGAGCCCGCGGTGGTGGGGGCGCTCCGGCTGGTCCAGGCCGAGGCGCACGTGTGGCGGGGCGATCTCGCGCTCGCCGAGGAGCGGGGCACGGCGGCGGTGGAGCACCTCACCCCCGGCTCGGCGCCGTGGTTCACGGCCGTCGCGCAGGTGGTCGCGGCGGCGAGCAAGCTGGGCGGCTTCGACCGCGTGGAGCGCTGGATGGGCGCGGCGATCGGCGCGCCCGCGCTCCCGGGCGCGGAGAGCGCGAGGAGCACGTGCCTCTGCGCGGGCGCCTCGACGCTGGCCTTCGCCGGGCGGCCCGCGGTGGTCGACGCGCTCATCGCGGAGGTGGAGCGCGCGCTCTCCGACGGCGCGGCGACCGGCGCCGGGACGGGCGCCGAGGTGGTCGCGGGGCTCCACCAGGCGCGCGCCTTCCGCGCCATGAGCGCGGGCGATCCCGGCGCCTGCGCCACCGGCCTGGAGGCCGCGCTCGCGGCGTTCGAGCAGGTCGGCGACCGGCGCAACGCGTGCATGACCCGCGCGAACCTGGGTTACTGCTACGGCGAGCTCGGCGATTTCGGGGGCGCCGAGGCGGCGCTCCGCTCCGTGATGGAAGCCGCGGAGCGGATGGGCCTCCACGAGGCCATGGCGGCGGCGCAGGCCAGCCTCGGGCAGGTCCTCGCCTACCGCGGCAGGCTCGCCGAGGCGCGGGCCGTCGAGGAGGCGGCCCTCGCGTCGAGCCAGCGGCTCGGCGACCCGCGCGCCGAGGTGGTGTCGCGCTCCTACCTGGCGAAGATCGCCCTGCTCGGCGGCGATTTCGCGGGCGCCGAGCGCGAGGCGCGCCACGCCGAGGCGCTGGAGAGCGCGTCGCCGCTGCGCGTCGCGGCCACGGCGATCCGCGCCCGGGCGCTGATCGGGCTGGGGCGCGCGGCCGAGGCGCTCGCGGCCGCCGGCGAGGCCCTGGCGGCGCTCGAGTCGCTCGGCGGGCTCGAGGAGGGCGAGTCGATGATCCGGCTGGTCCACGCCGAGGCGTTCTCCGCGGTCGGCGACGCGGCCCGCGCCGCGGTCGCCATCTCCTCGGCGCGCGACAGGCTGCTCGGCCGGGCCGAGAGCGTCCGCGACCCCGAGTGGCGCAGGCGCTTTCTCTCCCACGTCCCGGACAACGCCCGCACCCTGGAGCTCGCGGCGCAGTGGGTCGGGACGGGTCGGAACTGAGCGCAGCTGAACGGAACTACGCTCAACTACGCTCAACTGCGCTCAAGTACGCTCAACTACGCGCCGCTTTCCCACGGGTGAATCTGCAAGGGACGTCGATTTAAGGGCTGACAGACGACGTGAATCGCCGTACGATGTCCATAGACGTGGAGAGTTCCCGGTCGTCGCTGGGTTGAGCGACGGCCGGAGGGCGTGCTGCGATCGGGGAGCGTGAGCGCTCCCCTTGGCCCGCTACCGAGGTCTCATCACGTGAACATCAAGGCGGTACTTGGATGCGCTGGCATCCTTCTCGTGGCTAATGGCTGCGTCGCGCCCGAGCTGGCGTTTGAAGAGGATGGTGAAGCAGAGGAGCTCGGCTCGAGCGCCGATGCGATCGAGAGCGGCAATGCGCTCAGCTACAATGCGCTGAGCTACAACGCGCTCAGCTACAATGCGCTGAGCTACAACGCGCTCAGCTACAACGCGTTGAGGCCGGAGGCGGCCTCCGCCCTCAAGGATCCCGGCGTGGGCGGCGAGCTCTTCCGGACGCTGGTGAAGTACACGGTCAGCTGCGCGTTCAAGGAGTCCCAGTCGTTCCGCTTCTCGTGGACCGACGCCGCGGGCGCGACCCACAACGAGGTCTACGCCGGGCACCTCGGCCTCGCCGACCGGTGGGACAGGCGCCCGCTCGACGAGGACGGCAAGCAGATGGTCTCCGCGTGCCTCGCGGCCCACACGAACCGTTACGGCGTATCGGTCCTCATCTCGATGCGCTCCCCGCAGAACCCGCTGCGCCGCGAGGTCGAGTCGGACGAGCTCTCCACGTATCCGCACCTCGAAGGCGCCTTCTGGGGGAACCTCTTCGCCGAGACGCCCTACCTGCGCGCCTGTTACAACGAGGCGAACGTCGAGATCGCGCGCGCGGCGCGGCGCGACTGCGCCGCCGGCCACCCGGGCGCGGACGGGGATCTCGAGGGCTGCGGGATGATCGAGATCGTCGGGAGCTGCCAGGACACCTGCGGGAAGGTCCACCGGCCCGGACAGTATTACAAGGACTGCCGTGATCCGGAGTCGGGCAAGACGCGGTATGTGATCACGACCGGGCTGAGGTGACCGCTGCCCTCGCGGCGCGAGGGCGGCCGCGACGGATGGCGCGAGCGGCGTCGCCGGGCGAAGATGCGCGGCCATGGAGACCCATCAGGTCCGGTATTTCCTGGCGGTGATCGAGACGCGCAGCTTCACGCGCGCGGCCGAGCGGTGCTCGGTCTCGCAACCCGCGCTCACGGCCGCCATCAAGAAGCTCGAGGAGGAGCTCGGCGGGCCGCTCCTCCTGCGCGAGCGCGGCGGCGCCAAGCTCACCGCGCTGGGGCAGGGCGTGCTGCCGCGGTTTCTGCGGCTGCGGGACGACATGCAGGCCGTGCAGGTGATCGCGGAGAACCACCGGCGCCTCAAGCAGGTGCCGCTCCGGGTGGGCATCCTCTGCACCATCGGGCCCGCGCGGCTCGCGGGCTCGCTGGCGGCGTTCCGCGCGGAGGCGCCGGGGGTGGAGCTGGAGATCGCGGTGACCACGCAGGGCGAGCTCCTGCGGCGGCTGGAGGAGGCCGAGGTCGACGTCATCGTCTCGAACCTCGGCGACGCTGTCCCGGACTGGTGCGTGGTGGCGCCCCTCTACGAGGAGCGCTACGTCGTGGTCCTCCCGCCCGGCCACCGCCTGGCCGCGCGCGAGGGCCTGCGGCTCGAGGACCTGGACGGCGAGCCCTACCTCGATCGGCTCGCGTGCGAGATGCGCGAGCAGGTCGCGGGCGTGTGCGCCGCGCGGCGCGTGGACCTGTATGCGGCGTACCGGACCGATCGGGAGGACTGGGTCCAGAGCCTGGTGCACGCGGGGCTGGGCTTCGCCTTCATGCCGGAGCACTCGCTGCTCCTGGCGGAGGCGTCGCAGCGCCCGCTCGTGGACCCCGCCCTCCGGCGCACCATCGCGCTTGTGCGCTCGGGCGATCGCACGCCGGCGCCGGTCTTGCAGCTCTTCTGGGACACGCTGCTGGCGCGCGCTGCCCGGCCGCGGCCGGTCAAACCTTCGCGGCGATGATGTCGACGTGCTCGATGACGGGCGCGGCGGCGAGCAGCTCTTCTGCCTTTGCCATGAGCGCGGCCGCGATGCGGCCCGCGAGGTGCTCCTTGCGCCCTACCTCGTCGGCGAAGGTGTCGAAGATGCCGAACGTCGACGGCCCGATGCGCAGCGCGAACCAGTGCACCGTCCGCGGCTCCTCGGCCGCGAGGCCGACGGCGGAGCGGAGGAGCGCCTCGACCTCGCCCTCCTTGCCGGGCTTGGCCTCGATGCGGGCCAGGAGGGAGAGCGTCACGGTCTTCGTGGGGTCAGCGGTCATGGGGATCTCCTCTTCGGCGGCGCATGGCGCGCCGCGCTTCGTTGAGGAGAGATATGATGGGCGCGCGTCCGGCCGACCATTCGATGTTCTGGATGGATCCATCAGCGCCGTGGATGGTGCTCCCGGCGAGCCCGCGGCAGCCTCCGCCACCTCCGGCGTACGCGCCGGAACCACAGCCGGCCGAGCCGCAGACGATTCGAGACCGTGTTCTCGTTATGCCCGATCTCCGCGGCGATCTCCGCGATCGTGTATCCCTGCGCCCTGAGGGCGAGGACGGCTCGAAACCTGGGGTCGACGCGTCTCAGATCGTCCAGCGCTCTCCGGGCCTCGACCTGCTCGAGCGGCGCGGGCGCGTGATCCTGGCAGAGGCGACCCGCGCTCGGCACGAGGACCTCGTACCGCCGGTGCGCGCGCGTCGCGTAATGGGAAGCATGCCGCCAGCTGATGCCGACGATCCATCGCTTCAAGGCCACGGCGTCCGGGACCCCCGGCCGCGGCTGGAACCGCCCGGCGCGCATGCTTCGCCATGCGCCGAGCAGCACCTCCTGGGCGATGTCGGCGCGATCCCTGCTCGGTATGCGCCAGCGCCGCAATACATCGTCGATGGTCGCCGTGTGCCGGGCGATGGAGTCGATGTCCAGCATGACGGCGGCTCGACGCAAGCCTATCGTGACGGATTACGACGTTGCCGCGGGCCTCGCGAACACTCCTGCGCTCAGAGCGACCCGTGGCGCTCGCAGCGCGCCCGCCGGAGGAGCGCGTCGCGCTCCGCGGCGTGCTCACCGCGACCGCGACGCTCGCGGTGCTCGTGCAGGAGACGGCACGCCGAGAGCTGTCCCTCGGTGGTCCCGAGATCGAGCATCGCTCGCGCGCGCTCGAGCCTCGGGTCGATCCGAGTATGCGCCGCGCCGGTGCCTCCCCGGGACGACCTCTCGACCGCGGCGGATACCGCGCGGGCTGTCGTGGAGCTGCCCTGATAGGCGGATACGGCGGCGGTCGTGACGGCCTCTCGCCCGATCGCGCTCTCGGGTCCTCCCGGCCGCACGCCGCGCGCGTCAGCAGGCCCAGCCGAGATCTCGACCGCGGGCTGCGCGCGCCCCGAGGCGGCGAGCAAGGGCGCTTCGGCGAAGCCAGCCGCCGGACCGGGCCAGGCGGCGCCCGCCCCGAGGACGAGCGCGGCTGCCGCCGCCCCATGCAGCTTGAACCGACCCAGCCCGCGCAAGGCGTCGTGAAGGCAGGTACCGGAGAAGAACGGCACCAGGCATGGCACTGTGGCCTGCCCGCGTCGCCGCTGCTCTGCCTGCCAGCGCGCCCTCTCCTGCTCGACTTTGTCCCAGGCGGCGGTGAGCCGTGACTTGACGGTGTTCTCCGAGAGCGCATGCGCCAAGGCGATCTCGGCGAGCGTCCGGCCCAGGAGCTCGTGCTCGACGAAGACCGAGCGGCGCGCGTCGTCGAGCTTGCCGATGAACTGCCAGAGGACAGCAGCTCGCTGGCGGGCGATCACGGACGCTTCCGGGCCCGGCCGCTCGTCTGAAGGCTCTGCGCCCTGGAGCGGTGTGATCACCTCTTCCCGGCGGCGCGCTCGCCGCCGGCTGGTGCGCGCCTCGTTTCTCACGATCTGGTCCGCATACGCCGCGGCGTCCCTCGCCAGGCCGACGCGCGCGCGGTTCTCCAGGATGCGAAGCCACGCCTGCTGGACGACGTCGTCGATGTCCTGAGCC
Source organism: Sorangium sp. So ce394 (assembly GCF_051474665.1). Taxonomy (NCBI): domain Bacteria; kingdom Pseudomonadati; phylum Myxococcota; order Polyangiales; family Polyangiaceae; genus Sorangium; species Sorangium sp. So ce394. The sequence goes on along the minus strand of NZ_CP150339.1, from coordinate 10,827,755 downwards.
GGCACGCGCATGGCGCGCGCGAGCCGGCGGAAGCGGTCGGAACCGAGCGGACAAGGGGCTGTGACGTCCAGGCTCGTCGAGGTGGTCACGTCCATGCACGTCCAGATGATTCAGGCCCGGAAAGAGGTGACCCAATCGACCGGCGCGACGAAGAAACGGTGCGCGAAGGTGCGCCCACACGGGGATGACGACCGGGTGGCGTCTCGGTGGAATACGTTACGAGCGTGGCGTCGGATTTGTCATGCAAAGCGCAGCGCTCGGCGTGCAAGCGCGGTTGCTGTGCAAGCGGCTTCGTCGGTACAGTCGGCCGCATGATGCGCTTGCGCTCGGTCGTGGGCGGGATTTGCTGTCTCGTCGCGCTGGGCAGCGGCGTCGGGCTCGCGCGCGCGCAGCCGGCGCCCGAGGGCTCGATGGCGGCGGAGAGCGCGGCGACGAAGGCGCACCAGCAGGCCCGGCGTGCCTTCTTCGCGCGGCGGTGGGCCGAGGCGGAGGCGAGCTTCGAGGCCGTCCTGGCGGTGCCCGGCGCGGCCTGGATGCCTGCGGCGCAGCGGGCGGAGGTGCTCGGGGTTCTGGGGCTCTGCGAGCTGGAGCAGGGCAAGCACCGGGAGGCCGCCGAGCACCTCGGGCAGAGCCTCGAGCACGACGCCGCACTGGATCAGGAGCTCCTTCGCAGGTTCACGCGCGCGTTCAACGGGGCCGTCGAGCACGTCGGGAGGGTCTACGTTGCAGCCTCCCCGCCGGACGCCGAGATCCTCGTGGACGGGAAGCCCATCGGCACGGGCGCCACGGCCCACGAGCTGTTCGTCGAGCCGGGGGCGTACACGCTTCGGGCTCGGCTGTCGGGGTACGGGGAGGCCTCGCAGCGGCTCGAGGTCGCTGCGGGGATGACGGTCGGCGCGGCGCTGCAGCTCGCGCGCGCGGCCGATGCGCCCGCGCGCGCACCGGAGCCGGGCGCGACGCGGAGCGCACCGGCCGCGCCGGCGGCGCCGCCGGACGCGCCCCCGGCGGCGCCGGGGCCGTGGGCGTCGTGGCCGGGGACGCTGCGGATCGCGGGGATCGCCGTCACGGCGGTGACCGTGTCGACGGGGGCGGTGTTCATGCTCCGGGCTAACCGTCTCGACGGGGACCTCGACGAGCGCATCGACGGCCTCCACCGCGACCCGGCTTGGACCTCGGGCGCGTGCAGCGCAGCGCCGCAGCCGTCGGCGTGCCCGGAGCTCCGCCGCATGCGGGAGCAGCGGGATCTGTCCGGCGCCGTCGGAACGGCCCTGGTCGCGACGGGGGCCGTGGTCGGCGCGGTGACCGCCGCGTCCTTCTTCGTGGATTTCTCGTGGCTGCGATCGACGCCGGCGCGGAGCGGTTTTCAGGTCGTCCCGGCGATGGCGGCGCAGCAGGTCGGCCTGGTGGCGGTGGGGGTGTGGTGAGGGGCTTGGAGACCGGCATGGATCGCGAGGCGAGCGTGAGGCGGGCCAGGGCGGCGCGGAGGGTCGCGGTGTCGCTCGCGATCGCTGCGCTGGGCGCGTGCGGCGGGAGCGTGGTCTCGGGGTGCATGTACCTGGGGAACCACTGCTGGGAAGAGCAGACCTGCGACGAGCCCGCCCCGCCGGCGCCGCCGCCCGCGGCCTCGCCGTGCGACGGCGATCCCGGGAGGGCGCCGGCGCTCGACGCTTGCGGGGTGTTCGTGCGCGCGCAGGGCGACGACCGCAACCCGGGTACGCGGGAGAGGCCCGTGAAGACCTTGCAGCGCGCCATCGTGCTCGCCGCGGGCGGGCGGCGTGACGGGGAGGCGCCGACCCGGCGCGTGTACGCGTGCGGCGAGACGTTCGAGGAGGCGGTCGTGCTGCCCTCGGGCGTGGACCTCTGGGGGGGCCGCCGCTGCGCCGACGGGGACTGGTCCTTCGGGGGGGCCGACCAGCTGACCACCATCGCCCCGGGGCCGGCGGGGGTTCCGGTCCGGGTCCTCGACGGGGGAGGGGCGAGGTCGACGATGTTCGGGGTCCGGGTCGTGGCCGCCGCGGGGTCGGCGAGCGACGGGAAGTCGTCGATCGGGATGATCTTGAGCCAGGGGGCGAAGGTCCGGGTGGTGGAGAGCCAGGTCCACACGGCCGACGGGAAGGACGGGGAGCCGGGGGAGGACGCCCCGCGCCTCCGGGCGAAGGACGGGGAGTACGGGAATGACGGGGTGAACGCGTGCACGGAAGACGTCGCGACGGGCGCGCCCCCGGTGTTCACCGAGTGCGACGGGGGCATCGAGTCCATCGGCGGACAGGGAGGCGATGGGTACGTCGAGGAAGGTGGCGACGGCCAGTCGGGCGCGCCTTCCTCGGTGGAGAATCCGGTGGCGTCCGGCGAGGGGGGGCTCGGCGCCGGCAGCGGGGAGTGCGAGGCCGGAACGGAGGGCGCGGACGGTGAGCCCGGCCGGCACGGCCCCGGCGCGAGCGGCCTCGGCAGCCTCGGCGTGACCGGGTGGGTGGGCGTTCGAGGCACCGATGGCGCCCCCGGGCGCATCGGCCGGGGCGGCGGTGGCGGCGGCGGGAGTCGATCGAGGGTCGACATGATCCAGTGCCGTGCCGGACAACCTCGGGGCGGCGCTGCCGGCGGCTCCGGAGGCAGCGGCGGCTGTGGTGGAAAGGCGGGCCAGGGAGGGGGCTACGGGGGCTCGAGCATCGGGATCGTGGTGCTGGGGGGCGCCGAGATCACGGTCGAGGCCGGTACGGTGGTGACCGGCCGAGGTGGCAACGGCGGGGCCGGCGGGACAGGCCAGCTGGGTGGCAGGGGCGCGCGGGGCGGCCGTGGTGGGAGTTATCAAGATTATGCGGCCTGGTACGGATGCGACGGGGGTACAGGAGGCAGGGGCGGCGACGGCGGCAACGGCGGGGGCGGCCTGGGTGGACACTCGATCGGCGTTGCCACCGTGGGCATCACCAACGTGAGCTTTGAACGACATCCGGAATTCGTGCTCGGAGGCCCTGGCAACGGCGGCCCCGGGGGCGGTGTCCTTGGGGACGACGGCAAGGGTGGGCGGGGCGAATCGGATCCATTGCATGTGTTCCCAGCGGTGGCCCAGGCCGAGGAGCCACCACGCTGAAGGTCCCCCGTGCGGGGTGTAACATCGAGAGAGACCATGAGGATCATTCGGCGGGGACTCCATTGGCATCGCCCACCTCGACGATACCCAGCTCGTGCTGGAGAACGCCACGTTCGAGCTCGGCCAGCCCGGCGAGGGCGGCATCGGCAACCCCGACGATCCCGCGACCTGGGGCGAGGACGGCATCGTGGTAGAGACCTTGCGCTTCCCCGAGTGAGCCGCCTGGGCACCGGCCGGGCACGGATGCGTCATGACGACCTGTCGCAGCTGCCTCAGCCATCCATCGCCGTGAGCACAGCCGAGGCGTGCTGCAGAAATGCCTCCACCTCCCGCTCGCGCCCGGACCAGTCGTCACGAGCCTCGCCGCGATAGCCTGATCGGGCCAGCGCCAGCACGCCCCGGTGCTCGACGGGAAGCACCTCGAGCATCCGCTCGGCGGCGACGTCCTTGGGCAGGATCTCGCCCGTGGAAAGCGTGACCCACATGCGGGCCACGGTCAGCAGCACATTGCGCTCGTCGCCCCGCGCGCCGGCGACGAGCTTGGGGACCAGCGCAATCATGGCACGCCGCATCTCGGCGGCGGGCACCGGCTCGAAAAGGTCGGGCGCAGCGGGCTCCAGGAGAGGGATGCTGTGCTGCCTGACGAGGGTGAGCAGGATCGCCAGATCGGGGTCTGGGCCAGGCGGCGGGATGTGCCCGGCCAGGAGGTCGCGCCGCAGCCACTCGCCGAACTGGAGCTCGCACATCGGCGGATAGCGCCAGGGAATCAGCTCGCTGAGGACCACCAACGTCACTTCGAGCGGGCGCCCCTGGGCTTCACCGACCGGCGCCGAGATGGCGAGGAGATCATCGACGAGGCGCGAACGCGACTGCCCGCGCAAGGAGCGGCGGGACGCGACGAGCAGGTCCACATCGCTCCTGGGGCGCAATCCGCCGGCCACCGCCGAACCGAACAGGTACACCCCGATCATCGAACTGCCGAGGTGGTGTCCGAGCGCGTCGAGCGCGCGGTCGACTTGGGCCACGCCGTCGGGAGGGGACGAGGTCACCATGTGTGAAGTCTTCCAGGCGTGCCATATCCGCGAGACCGACCCACGTCCAATCTCCACGGGCGAGCTCGAAATGCCAGCGGCAGCGCGCTGGCATCAGCATGAGCGCCCGGCGTGATTCGATCAACGGCTCGCTGGACGCGGTGGATCTGTTCCTGGACGCGGCGGCGCGGTTCGGTAGTGGTCGCGTTTGGCCCCGAGCGCGATCACCTCGTTGTCAAAAGCGACCACTCGGCGGAGTGGTCGCGGGTGCCCGGTGATGTCGCAGGGAAGGGCACGATCGGTGGACGCCGCGGCATCAAAGGTAGCGGACACGATGCTCCCGCACCTCACCGGTGACGGTCGCGACCGGGCTGGACATCGTTACGCTGATCACGACGATCCGAAACTGTTGGTCGCCAGTTTCCACGATGCACAGCCCGCTGGGCAGGTTGTTGATGATTGACACGACTTGGCCGGGAGCATCGAAGCTGCATGCCGCTGGCCTGCGTCCCATAGGAGCGGTGATGTGCACATTGTGGACGTCGCTGATTAGGTGCGAGCCAGTATCGTTGAGGAGTCGGCCAAGCCGGTTGCTGGTCTGCTCGTGGAGGTCCCGAGCCAGCCGAGCCACGACTTCGGCGGGGGTGCTCACGCTGGCGCGAGGGGCGGAGATCGACTCGACCGTTGCCTCACGCAAAACTCGCCGACCGTCTTCAGCAAAGGCCGCGATTGCGCGGACCGCCCATTCGCGCTGGAAGTCCTCAGGCTGCGCCGGGAAGCGCAGTTCCCATCCGGCGCACTCCGGGCGCGCGGCCAGCGCTCGGTGGCAGCCGGCCTGAAATTCATCGAAGGTCATGTACCCGTTGCGATCAGGCATAGGCGGCGGGATCTAGCAGCGAAGCGCGCCGCGGCCAGTCCATTCGCTCGGACGCTTCCTCGGCGAACGCAGCACCGTCGCGGCCTTCGTCCAGCACGCGCGCTCCGGGGGCCCCTCTCACGCAAGCGCACATAGGACAATTCTTGTCCTATGTGCGCTTGGTTTCCCGGGTTGCACATGGGATTCGCGCAGTCTGGTGATTACCTTCTGCGGATCAAACAAAAAAAGGCCTCGTGACGGGTGGAGCCGCCGCGAGGCGGTGAACGCCAAGCGCGTGTGTTACGCTCGCCGTCCGCAGCCCGAGCTTGGACATGCCGCTCCGGAAGGGCAAGGGGCCCGTGCCGAACGTGCTTCCGATGGAGACCCGCGTGCGCATCGCGTCCGCGCTGGTCGAGGGGACGAGGGGGCGCGCCGTCGAGCGCATGACCGGGGTGGCGAAGAGCACGATCCTGCGCTTCGCCGTGGAACTCGGCGAGGACTGCGCGCGCCTGCATAACCGGCTCGTGCAGGTCCTATGCGAGCCCGAGATCGAGCAGTGGTCCTTCATCGCGAAGAAGGACAAACTCGTGACGGCCGAGTACGGCGACGTCTCCACGTTCACCGCGTTCGCGAGGCGACCGAAGCTGGTGATCTCGTACGCCGTGGTGAAGCGCGACCAGGCGACGACCGACGCGTTCCTGGCCGACCTGCGCGCCCGCGTGCTCGTCGTCCCGCAGATCACGAGCGACGGCCTCGCCGTGTACGTGCCTGCCGTCGAGGCGTCGTTCCGAGGCTGCGTGGACTGCGGCCAGGTGGTCAAGGAGTACGGCTACAGCAAGAGTCCCGACCGCAAGTACGAGCCAGCGTGAGACGCGCGCTTCATCCGGAAGACGGCCGTGTTCGGCGCGCCCGATCCGAAGCGGATGAGCACGTCCGGCGTCGAGCGGTACCACCTCACGGCGCGGCACATGAACGGGCGCAAGCGCCGGCTCGCGCTGTCGTTCAGCAAGACGCAGCGGAGCCATCGTGCCGCCGTGGCGTTGTCGGTTTGCGCATACAACCTGACGAGGACCCATGCCTCGCTGCGCGTGTCGCCCGCCATGGCCGCGGGGATCGTCGCGGAGCTCTGGTCGGTCGAGGATCTGATCCGGGCCGCGCTGGCGGAGCCAGCCGGTGCGCCGCCCGTCCCGCAGGCGCTCACCCTGCCGGCGCAGACTGGGCCGGTCCGGCAGTTTCCGGGAGGGAAGGGGTGGCGCCGGCTCGTCTCGGGCGGGTCGTCATCGCCGACGATGCCCGCTACGCCGCAGCCGCCGACCACACCAGCAGCGTCGAAGCTCTAGCGACCACGCGAGCCGACCCCCGCTCCGACTCAACGCCGGATGGTGCAGCTGTCGCTGTTCGAGGACCCGCCGAGCGACTCAGAGTAGCCGAATGGCCTGGCTGTCGGCGACGCACGATGATTCCATGGAACTGGACTCCCCTTGGCCGCCCCCATAAGATCCAGATCCATGCCTTCGGAGACAACGGGCCGTCGAATCACTCATTGCGTCACTGGAATCATCGCTCTCGGGAGCCTCTTGCCAATCTCGTGCGGCAGGGAAGAGCAGCCGGGGCGTACCCAGCAGGCCACGACTGCGTCGGCTCCGACGCAGCAGCCTCCGCCACCGCCACGCGGCCTCTCTGAGAAGGAAGAGGTCCGCGCGGTGGTGCAGTTCATGTGGCCAAGCGCCAGGAAGGTCGATGCGGCAGACTTTCGATGGGCGGGATGCTCCGACCGCACCGTCGGGTTCGACGCATCACGATCTTGTCTCGAAGGGATCTTGAAAGAGGTCGAAGACCTTCGATCAAAGATGCCAGCGAAGCTCAAGGTGCAGTCTTCGTGCGGCATCGAGACCGAAAAGGCACATCGGGACTTCGTTGATGGTCGCATCGCCTACCTTCGCGACCATCTGACGTGGATGGACCAGAACGCGGCCACGCTGAAGAGAGCCATGTCGAACAAGTCTCTCTCGTCTGCATGGAGTGCGATGTCTGGCAAGGTCAAGGACAGCAGGCCCCTGGACGTCGTAAACGAGAAGTACACCAAGGGTCTTCTCGTTATCACCCAACTGTCATGCATGCAGAGCCAGCTCGGCTGCCCTTCGCTGGGCTGCAACAGCGGCATCCTCAACAGGATGGCTGGCCTTCGTGACTGAGAGAGCTCGGGGCCGCACAGGCGGAGGCTACAGCCGGGCGCCGCGCTAGCCGCCCGCTGGCGTGTCGACGACGCCGGCCAGCGCTCAGCCGAAGGGATGCGGCCCGCTTCGGCTGGTCGGCGCAGCGCCGGCTGCGCCCTCGGAGCCGAAGCCGACCCCACTGTCACAGCCCCCGCCCGCGCTGAGGTCGAGGCGAGCAAGCCATGCAACTGGTAGGTCGGCGCAGCGCGTCCGCCGCTGCTGCCGCCCCTGGCGCACGTTCTCGCCGCAACCGGCGTCACGCTGCGCCGACCTACTCGACATGGACGACCTCGCCCCTGTCGATCTTGACGACCGTGCGGCCAGAGCCGAAGCGCCGGCCGCCCGCACGGACTCGCACGTCCGGGATGACCACATCCTGGAACTCCACAAGCTTGAGCAAGGGATGGCTGCCGCCTTCCAGGATGAGCCGTACCCGCTTGCGGCGGAGGCTGTCCGCCGAAGCGGGGGGGACCACGGTTGGCGTTGCGCGGATGATACCCAACGCACCGCCTCGAACAGTGCCGAACGAACGCCACCTGCTCTCGCAGGCCAGCAGCGCGGAGCGCACCCAGACGACTCCGCTAACAACGCGAATTTAATTGAGAATTGCTCAATTTTTCAAACCAGCGTTCCTGAAAATCATAAAATTTTCGACATGTCAAGAGAAATCTTCGGCATTCCTGGCTCGTTCGTCTCGGGTGGCTACAATGTTCTGGTGCACCTAGGACGTTCTATGTCATCTCAAACCGGCGGAATCATTGCCCATTTCATTGGGTGCGATACGTTTGTTCAGTGCTTGGACCGGCGCGGAAATTGTTGGGGTTGGCCGCTCGTATCGCTCGCCGTGCGGCCCTTGCGGTTGAACCCGTCCGATGGATCCGCGTACGCTGGTGGCGTCCTGCCGATGCCGCCCGTGAGACCGAAGAGGCGATAGCCATGGACACAGCGAAGGCGGACATTATCCTACAGTATGCGCTGGCCGCGGCGTCTGAGGCAGACGATTACTTCGATCGGTGGTTGGGCAAGATCCACCTACTGAAGTATGTGTACATCGCGGATTTGGCGTATGCAGGTAAGCACGGCACCACGTTTACCGGGGCTGCGTGGCGCTTCTACCACTACGGTCCGTGGGATGCAGCAGTGTGCAGCCGGATAGAGCCCGTAGTCGCATATTTGGGAGCGCGCGAGTTTGTAAGGCAAAACAGCAAGTACGACTCTGATCTGGCCGGCTGGCGCATAGACCAGGACGAGGCGAAGGACCTATTGCGCTCATTAGATAGGCAGCTTCCGGTCGAGGTGTCTGTAGAGGTTCGTCGAGCGGTGCGCAACTTCGGCAATGACACAGCGTCGCTGTTGCACCACGTGTATACCACGGCGCCGATGTTGAACGCCGCTCCAGGTCAATGGCTTGATTTTGCGATTGCCAAACAGATCAGGGATCCTATCGCCGCTTCAGCTGACGCAAGCGCGCGTGAGCTAACCGCCAAGGAGCTGAAGCGCCGGAAAGAGGATATGCTTAAGCTTAAGGAAAAACTGCGAGTTGCTTCTGCGAATCAAGGGCCGCGAAAGAGGAAGCCTCCGGCAATACAGCCTATATATGACGACGTGTTCTTCCAGGGCGTGCGTCAGATTGAGGAACTAGCCGGTCCGTCGCCTGACGGTCTCAGCGGCGACGCGGTCCTTTCGGACGAAGTTTGGACATCGGAGGCCCGAAAGCGTGGGCAACTACCCTGATGACTACATCCAGTGTCTTCTAGACTCTTGGTGGGTAAAGGACGCCAGTAGGACGCTGTGCGTTGGCAGGCTAGTTCGTGCTTACATCCCGCATGTGGAGCAACAGGCACTAGCCATCCATGTAGAGGGGCGTACCACTCCAACTGATCACAAGTCGGTCGGTATAAGCGTTGAACCTCTAGACGCAACGTCGCCACCGAAGCCTCCAAGCATCCCAGTGGCCGGGTTTAATCACTATAAGAACGAGGTGTACATGATCCAGCGAGCGAAGCTCCGGCCGGCGATTGTCGTGTCTGTTGAGCCGCCCGTTGTTTCCGCACCCGTTGGCGCCCCAGAGTGGCAGGTATCGCAGACCGTCTACGTCGCTCCTGCATATGGCTGCGACCAAGACGGTTCGCGCGCAGGGTGGAATCCTGAATTCTTAAAAAGGATAAAAATGTGTATGTATCCGCAGTACATGCTCGACCGGCTGCCGCTTCCTGGGTCCGAGTTGTCCGTTGTGCGCTTCGACCAAGTTCAGCCAATGGCCAGAAGCCATAAGTCGATCATTCCGACCGACTACAGACTCAGCGACGAGGCCGTGAGCTTAATCCACGACTGGATGATGTGGGTCTACACCGGGGAAGTCCAGGTCGACAGTGTGCTTGATATTTTTCAAACAGAGATGAAAGAAATGTTGAAGAGAGAAAAGGCTAGGTAGCTAGCGTGCTTCCGGTCCGGGCGCCGCCCTGCCGGAAGACGGGCCAGCGCTCCTTGGAGTGGAGCCAGCGGATGTCACCTCTGCCACGATGTCGGATGGTGCCACTCGCCTGATGGTTCGAGCACGACGCCTCAGAGCTTGTCGCGGTTCCACGGACGCACGCCGGAGAGATCGGCCAGCGCGCGAACGCCGCCGGTGACGAGGGAGAGGCCCTCATCGCTCAGGACGCGTTTCTTGTAGTCGGGATGGCTCACCGCCGCCACCTCTTGAGCTTCCACGCCACCCAGAGCGCCGGGCTCGGTGAAAAGGCGCGCGACGCGCTCCTCCTCCGCAACAAGGTGATCGGGCTCCTGAACGCGCGGATATCGACGGTGCGCGCGGCGGTGCGGTTCGTGTTCCGCGACCGGCCGGACATCGTGCGCGAGTCGACGAGCGCCTACGAGCGGCGGCGCCGGGCCGAGGCCAAGCGCCGCGCGAAGAAGGCCGACGCGCCCCTGCCCCTGTGAGCCCGACCTGAGCCGCCGTCACCCGCCGCCTGGTCGCGCGCGCTCGGTGGTGTTAGAGATGTGACGGTATCGTCGATATCGGCGACATTTCCCGCAATTCCTTTCTGGTGCCGCTCTTGCTTGCGCCGTGGACCACGGCGGGCGATCACCCGCGAGCATGGCGCGCTCGCCGGAAACGACGTGGGTCGTCCACCCACGCTGCGTGGAGAGCGAGGAGTACCCATGAAAATATCCGCAATGGTTTCCACCCTCGTCGGGGTGTCCCTGTGCGCCGGGGTGGCGTTCGCCGAGGGCGGCCGCGCTTCGCGCGAGCCGCGGCACCTCCAGGTCCTCAGGGCGCGCGGCGACATCGTCGATCGCGTCCATCACCGCGCGCCGCGAGAACCGGCCGCCGGGCGGCACGGGCGCGCCGAGCGCGCCGAGCCGATCCGCGTCGCCCGCGGGCACGCGCAGGAGCGGATCCGCTGCTCCGACATGGGCGCGGACTGCTCCTCCCGCGCGGCGGCGGCCCACAGGAGCCGCACCGAGGCGCGCGCCGACGCCGGGCGCAGGGCGGCGGCGCAGCCGTCGCAGCTCAGGAGCAAGGCCGAGTCGCGCATCAACTGCAGCGACGCGGGGGAGTGCACCGCCTCGAGCGCCGGGGCACGCCGCGCCTGGGCTGGTCGGTCGGCCGGCGCGCCGGCCGCCCAGGGGAAGGAGCGCGCGGCCGCGCCGCGGGACGCCGCGCAGCGGCAGAGCCCCCGCATGGCCTGCAACGAGGGCGAGGAGTGCGCCATGTCCAGCAAGGAGGCCGCGAAGTTCTGGGCCGCCCAGGCCATCAAGGCGGGCACCAAGTCCCCGAGCCAGATCGCCTCGGAGCGCTCCGAGCGGGCGCGCCGGGCCGCCGAGCGGCAGCGCGAGCGCGACGCGCAGCGCGCGAGGAGCGACGCCGCCGCGAAGTGACCCCTCCGTCAGGCCGCGCGGCCGGGCGTCACGCCCCGCCGCCCGCCGCCCGCCGCCATCGGCCCTCGCGGCGCACGGCCCGGCCTTCGCGTTCCAGCTTGATCAGGTGCGCCTCGAGGCTCAGCCGCGCGATCGGCCAGAGCGCCAGCGCCGTGTCCGCGTAGGCGACCGGCAGGAGCTCCTCGAGCGCCGCGCCACCCTGGCTGGCCGCGCCGCCGCTGCGGCCCTCACCGCCGCTGCGGCCTTCACCGCCGCTGCGGCCCTCACCGCCGCCGCCACCCTCGCCGGCCGCCGCCGCGAGCGCCTCGAGCACCCGCTGCTCGCGCATCCGCCGGTGCGCGATGTAGCGCCGGAACAGCGCCTCGGGCGCGTCGATCGGCTCGCCGTGCGCCGGCAGGGCGACCCGGGCGCCGAGCGCCGCGAGCCGCTCGAGCTGCGCGAGGTACTCCGCCATGTCGCCCTCCCGGGGATCGATGAGGATCGTCCCCACGCCGGCCACCATGTCGCCGCAGACCAGGACCCCCTCGGCCTCGTCGAGGAAGCAGAGGTGATCCGGCGCGTGCCCCGGCGTGTGGAGCACGCGCAGCGCCGTCGGCGCCGGCCCGTCGAGCCGCACCACCTCCCCGTCCGAGAGGCGGCGCGCGACCGGGACCTCGTGCAGGACGTCACGCAGGCGCGAGGCCGCCTCGGCGTGCGCCCAGATCGGCACCCCGAGCTCGGCCGCGAAGAAGCGCGCGCCCCCCACGTGGTCGGCGTGGTGGTGGGTCACCGCGATCGCCACGATCGACCGCCCCTGCGAGGCGAGGCCGCGCGCCCACGCGAGCCACGCGCGGCGCTCGTCCTCGTAGGGCGTGGCCGGCTCGACGAGCAGCACCTCGCGGCCGCCGAGGGCGTAGCTGTTCGTGTGGGTCGCCGGCGGCAGCGTCGGCGTGCGCGCGGCGAACGCCTCCGCGCCCGCCGCGATGGCCCGCGGCCGGATCACCGCTCCACGACGACCGCGAGCGCCTCGCCGCCGCCGATGCACAGCGTGGCGAGCCCGCGCTTCGCGCCCCGGTCCTTCATGGCGTAGAGCAGCGTCGTCAGGATGCGCGCCCCGCTCGCGCCGATCGGGTGGCCGAGCGCGACCGCGCCGCCGCGGACGTTGACCCGCTGGGCGTCGATCCCGGCGAGCTTGTTCACGGCGAGCGCCACCACCGCGAACGCCTCGTTCACCTCGTAGAGGTCGATCTGGTCCGTCGTGAGGCCGAGCTTCTTCGTGGTGTTCGCGATCGCCGCGGCCGGCGCCGTGGTGAACCACTCGGGCGCCTGCGCGGCGCCGCCGTAGCCGACGATCCGCGCGAGCGGCGTGAGCTTGTGCTCCTTCACGGCCCGCTCGCTCGCCAGGACGAGCGCGCTCGCGCCGTCGTTGATCGACGAGGCGTTGGCCGCGGTGATCGTCCCGTCCTTCTGGAAGGCGGGCTTCAGCGAGGCGAACTTCTCGGGCTTGCCGGCCGGCGGGCCCTCGTCGTCCTTCACGACCACCGCGTCGCCCTTCTTCTGCGGGACGGCGACGGGCGCGATCTCCGCGGCGAACAGCCCCTCGCGCTGCGCCGCGAGCGCCCGGCGGAAGCTCTCCTTCGCGTACTCGTCCTGCGCCTCGCGCGAGAAGCCGTGCTCCTTGGCGCACGCCTCGCCCGCCGTGCCCATGTGGAAGTTGCCGTACGGATCCCAGAGGCCGTCGTGGATCATCCCGTCCACGAGCTTGCCGTCGCCCATGCGGTAGCCGGAGCGCGCCTGCGGGAGGTAGTAAGGCACGTTCGACATCGACTCCATGCCGCCGGCGACCACCACGTCCGCGTCGCCGAGCGCCACCGTCTTCGCGCCGAAGATGACCGCCTGGAGCCCCGAGCCGCACACCTTGCTCACCGTGGTGGCCGGGACCTTGCTCGGGATGCCGGCATAGATGGCGGCCTGCCGGGCCGGAGCCTGCCCGACGCCGGCGGACAGGACATTGCCCAGGAAGACCTCCCCCACGGCATCGGGAGAGAGGCTCGCCCGCTCGAGGGCCGCCCGGATGGCGACCTCGCCCAGGCGGGGGGCGGGCAAGGGCGAGAGCGCTCCCTGAAACGCGCCGATCGGCGTCCGGGCCGCTGCGACGATGTACACGGGGACGGGTAGGGTCATGATCTCCTCCGGCGGCGCTGGTGTCGTCTCCTTCGACGACGCGCGATGACGCGGTCCGGCGCGTCGTGCGAATGTGCCTGTTGGTACCTCGGCGGCCCCGCTGCGGCAAGCCGGCCCAGGGCGCTCTTCCGCCGCGCCGCCCGGCGGCGTTCGCGTCGCCACATCTCGCCCTCGGCGCTCCCCGCCGGCCGGGATCTCCCCTCCGCGGGAAACCCGGAAAGCCGCGAAGTCGACGTGGCCGGCCTCATGCGGAGCGCCAGGCATGGTCGAGACGGCGTGCTCGGATGCGTCGGGCCGCGTCGGCACAGCGCGCCTCGAGGCGCTGCTCGACGAGCTCGACGCGCGCGCGGGCGCTCTGGGACGGAATCCACGCTCCGCCCGAGCCGGATCCGGGCTGGCCCTGGCGCCCGCGCCTCGGGGGCCGGGGTCTCGCCGACTCGCCGCCTCGGACCGGCCGCGGGCGCGGTCCCGGGGCAGCTCTGTGGTGCGCCGGCGACGCCGCGTGTATCGTGCCCGCCGCGGCGCCGGAGGGGGTCAGTCCTCCCTGCGCCCGATCAGACAAGGAGCGAGCGAGCGATGGTGAATGTAGGCGACCGTGCCCCGGATTTCTCCCTCGAAAGCGACAGCGGCAAGAAGGTTGGCCTCGCCGATTTCCCGGGCAAGACGGTCGTCCTCTACTTCTATCCGAAGGACGACACCCCGGGCTGCACGCGGGAGGCCCAGGCCTTCTCCGCCGGGCTCGACGCGTTCGCCGAGGCCGGCGCCGTCGTGCTCGGCGTCTCCCGCGACTCCGTCGATCGCCACCGGAAGTTCAGGGACAAATACGATCTCGGGGTGACGCTCCTCAGCGATCCGGACCTCGTCGCGCACAACGCCTACGGCGCCTACGGCGAAAAGACGATGTACGGCAAGAAGGTGACGGGCACGATCCGGAGCACGTTCATCATCGGTCCCGACCGCAAGGTGAAGCACGTCTTCAGCGGCGTGAAGGTCGACGGCCACGCCGACGCCGTGCTCGCGCTCGTGCGCGGCGGCGACGCGCACGAGGCGCCGCCCGCGCGCCGCGACGCCTCGAAGAGCGCAGCCAAGGCGCCCGCGAAGAAGGCCGCCGCCAAGGCGCCCGCAAAGCCCGCTGCCAAGCCCCGGTGACGCGCCGCCCGACGCGGGCGGGGACACGAGGGCGGGGATGTGCGAAGAAATATCAACAAACTTGCTAGTTTACCGCCTTCATGCGAGCTCACCTCCTGGCGGGCGCGATCGCGACCGTCGGACAATGACGTAGCGATTCGCGGCCTGTGGGACGGCGATCGCCGGATTGATGAGGTCGCGACGGCTTCGCGCGCGGCGTCCGCCGCGCTCGCCAGGCTGGACGGGCCCGGCGCTTCGTGAAAGAATCTTGCTCCGTTGCTTGCAGATCGATGAAATTACCACGACACCAGGGCTCATCTCTCGATCCGCTTCACATCAGGTGGAGCGATGAGCGCTGGAGCGAGGGAGCAAGAGAATGATGTTGAAGCATCCGATGCTACGGACTTTCACGTTGCTGAGCTGCCTGTGCGCCATCGCCGCCTGCGGCGACGACGAGACCCCGCCGCCCCCGCCGACCAACAATGACGGCGGGGGAGGCGGCGGAGGGGGCGACGGCGGCGCCGGCGGCGTGATGGTCGAGACGTGGGAGCTCGATCGCGACAAGCCGCTGTCGAAGGTCGAGCCGGAGTTCGAGCAGTCGGCGCACGCGCTCGAGCCGATCGGCGCCCTGTCCCGCCTGAAGGCCCCGCTCCCCACGAACGCCACCTGGATGAACTTCGTGCTCGGCGCCGGCGATCAGCGGATCAACGCCGCGCCGTACGACCTCAAGGCGCTCGGACAGGGGCTGTCGATCGCCCGGCCGGACGTCGCGGTGGCGAGCAAGGCTGTCACGACGGCGGACGTCTCGCACCTCGGCCTCAGCGCGCGCGAGGCCTTCTCCGGCCACGCGGTCACGTCGTCCGACCTGCTCTCGGTCACCGTGGAGTGGAAGGCGCAGGGCGGCACCATGACCGCGCCCATCGTCTACGGGATGCCCTATGTCACGACCACGTACGCCGGGCTCCGCCCCTCCGTGCGCGCCGGCGACGGCGTGGCGATCACCGCGGTGAACGGCGAGTCGACGAGCCCGACCGAGGTCACGGGCGATCGATTCGAGATCTCGCTCAACAACGGTCAGACGTGGGTCCTCTACGCGTTCCCCGAGATCACCCTCGAGTGGGACGCGCTCTCCATGGTGGCGCGCGCGCCGTACGAGGGCTCGCTCCGCCTCGCGCTCGCGCCGGGGCCGAACGCGGCGGCGGAGCTCGACAAGCACGCCGCCGCCATCCCGCTCGGCGGCGACGTCGAGGCGACGGTCACCGAGGACACCGCCTCGGTGCGCTTCGTCTGGAAGACGGAGGGCGAGGGCGATCTCCTGACCATGGCCCTGCCGCACCACCTGGAGCGGCTCGAGAAGGTGAAGGGCGCGGACATCGCGTACCCGACCGTGATCGGCGAGATGAAGGGCATCTCCGGGGCGAGCTGGGAGCTCGTGTACCCGCTCAGCACGATCGGCTGGGACTCGCCGCGCCGCGTCTCGGACGACTGGAGCGAGATCGTCGCGGACGCGCTCGAGGAGGAGCGGTCGTTCACCCCCGCTCAGGACGTCGCCGGCGTGGACCCCTATTTCGGGGGCAAGCAGATCGCGAAGCTGGCGCGCCTCGCGCAGATCGCCGAGTCGGTCGCGAAGGAGGACCTCGCCGAGGAGCTCAGGGCGCGGCTCAAGTCGCAGATCAACCCGTGGCTCAACGGCGAGAACGAGAATCCCTTCGTCTACGACACGACCTGGGGCGGCATCGTGACGACCAAGGGCCTGGAGAGCGAGACCGCCGACTTCGGCCAGGGGTATTACAACGATCACCACTTCCACTACGGCTACTTCCTCTATGCCGCGGCCGTCCTGGCGAAGTCCGACGCGGACTGGCGCGACGAGTACGCCGACAAGGTGCTCTGGCTCGTCCGCGACATCGCGAACCCGAGCGCCAACGACCCGCATTTCACTCCGTTCCGCCACATGGATTGGTTCAGGGGGCACTCGTGGGCTTCGGGGCTGTTCCCGTTCGCGGACGGCCGCAACCAGGAGTCGACGTCCGAGGCCGTCAACGCCTGGTACAGCCTGAAGCTGCTCGGCGAGGCGCTCGATAACGACGACGTGAAGAACATCGGCCGGGTGCTCCTCGCCATGGAGACGGCCTCCGCGCAGACCTACTGGCAGATCACCTCGAACGGCACCGTCTACGACGTGCCCTTCAAGGAGAACGGGGCCGTCGGCGTCCTCTGGTCCACGAAGGCCGACTTCGGGACGTGGTTCGGGGAGAACCCGGAGTACGTCTATGGCATCCAGCTGCTCCCGATCACGCCGATCTCGGAGTCGCTGATCTCGAAGGCGTGGATCAGCTACGCGTGGCCGGCGATGGAGGCTGTCTCGAAGGGCGCGGAGGACCCGTGGAACGCCTTCCTCATCGCGGCGCACGCGACCGTCGACAAGGAGGCGGCCTGGGAGGAGGCGCAGGAGCAGACCGCGCTCGACGACGGCCTCAGCCGGACGGCGCTCCTCTACTGGATCGCCACGCGGCCCTGAGCCGCGCTCTCCCCGAGCGGCCCTGAGCCGCGCTCTCCCTCAATCGATCGGCTCGACCCGCACGTCGACCTCGAGGCGCTCCGCACCACCCCCGACGAAGATGGTGCCCGAGGTCGGCGTCGCGTCCATGTAGTTGCGCCCGACGGCGACGCGGATGTGCTCGGTCTGGGTCAGGATCCCGTTCGTCGGGTCGAAGCCCTTCCACCCGACCTCCGGCAGGTACACCTGCACCCACGCGTGCGACGCCTCGCTCTGCCGCTGGTTCTCGTGCTTCGGCCCCGTGTAGATGTACCCGCACACGTAGCGCGACGGCACGCCGAGCAGCCGCGTCAGGCAGATGAACAGGTTCGTGAAGTCCTGGCACACGCCGCGGCGGTTCGCGTACACGTCGAACGCCGTCGTGAACACGTTCGTCGCCCCCTGCTTGTACTCGTACTCCTCGAAGATCGAGGCGTTCAGGTCGAGCAGCGTGTCGAGCAGGTCGTAGTCGTTCCGCTTGACGAACGTCATCGCGTACTCGATGAGCTCCGTGAGCTCGCTCTCCGCCAGCTCGGGCGGCAGGAGGAACGGCTGCAGGATCTGCCGCTGCCACGGCATCCACACGAGCGGGATCGTCGAGCGGGCGTGCAGCGGGCGGAAGCTCAGCGGATCGGTGTCGAGCAGCTCCACCCGCGACTTCGACTCGATGACGAGATCCTTGAACGGCGTGTCGAGCAGCACCCGCCGCGCGCGGTTGCCGAAGACGTCGTCGTAATCGCGCTGCTGGCCCTCGACCGACAGGTTGATCTCGTTGTGGAGCACCGTCTGCAGCCGGTCGTGCGCCGGCGTCAGCCGGAGGAGGTGCGTGCTGCGCTCGACCGCGGTCGCGTAGTGGTACGCCGTGCGGTGCACCACCTGGAACCGGCGGATCGGCGCGTGCGTCGGGCGTCGGACCGGGCGCGACGAGAGCGGCGGCGTGGACGGCGCCGGCCGGCGGCGATCGGTGCGCGGGGCCACCGTGGCCCGCAGCGCGCCCTGCCGCAGCACCATGAGGTGGCCCGGCGGGACGCGCGTCCAGGTCGCGGGCTGCGCCCCCGCGTGGACCTTGAGCTCCTCCGACGAGACGATGACGCCCTTGCGGCTCTTGACCCCCCGGCGGCTGAGATCGACCTCGAGGTCCTCGTCCCCGAAGGCGAGCCGCTCGTACGGCGGCAGCACCTCCCACAGGAACGCGTCCCCCTCGCGATCGCGATCCGCGTAGACGACGAGGTCGCGGCCGTCGGCCAGCACCGACGTGAGCGGGCCGTGCTCGTTCATCTCGTCGAACCAGTCGCGCAGGACCGCCGGATCGATGTCGCCGAGGCTCCGGAGGCCCTCCGACGCCATCCAGCGGAGCAGCTCGCACAGGATGAGCTCCGTGTCCGTCGACCCCACGGGCTGGAAGAGCGACTTCGGATCGACCTCGATGCGGTCGACGAGGCTGCCGCTGTGCGCGAACAGCCAGTCGCGCCCGCCCCAGCTCCGGCTGAACGGCTGTGTGTTGGCGTCGTTGATGCTGCCCCACGTCGCCGTGCGGATGTGCAGCACGAGCAGCGACGACTCGAGGTGCTCCCACGCCTTCACGAGCTCGCTGCGGATGCTCCCCTGCGGCGGCGCCGGCTCCTTGAGCACCGTGGCGCTCGGCTCGCCGCCCGGGTAGTAGCCGATGCCCCAGCCGTCGGGCAGCTTGCCCCCGGGGCGCAGGCACGTGAGATCGAAGCACGGGGCGAGCTCGCCCTCGAACGACATCGCGAGGAGGTTCGGCATGGATACGTCGGCGGGTCTTGGCTACTGGCTCGTTCCGGAGGGGCTGCTGTCGGGCGGCCCGTAACCGAGCAGCTCGCGACCGATACCGTCGCAGATCGTGGCTGTCTCGTCGACCACATGGGTGAGCGCCGCGTGGACCGCGAGCGGATCGAACGGCTCGCCCGCCCTGTCGGCGACCCACTGGTGCAGGAGGTGCAGCCGCGTGAGGCTCTCGCCCCCGGGCAGCGTCGCGCTCTCCGGCGGCCGGATCTCGCAGAGCCGGGCGAACGCCGCGTGCACGCAGTGCCGGATCGAGCGCGGGAAGCGGGGCTCGAAGAGGAGGAACTGTGCGACCGCCTGCGGGTTCACCTGACCCTGGTGCAGCTTCATGAACGGCTCGAACCCGGAGCAGGCGCGGAGGAGCGAGAGCCAGAGCGCCGTCTCCACCACCCGGTGGCGCCGGGGCGCGCCGCCCTGCCCCGCGCCGCTTCTGGCGGACGTCGGCTGCTCCACGGCGGTCAGGGCGTGGTGGTGGACGTCGAGCGTGCGCGCGGTCTGCCCGACGCGCTCGATCAGCACGCCGAGCCAGATGAAGTCGAGCGGCGTGTCGTGGAGCATCGTGCTCTGGGTGAGCCCGAGGCAGAGCTGGGTGAGCTGCCGCACGCGCCGGTAGAAGGCGTAGCGGCTCGACCTGAACTCCTCCAGCGCCTGGTCGCTGTTCATCCAGAGGTGGAGCTCGTTGACGGTCTCCCACGCCTCGAGGCTGACGACCTCGCGGATCGACCGCGCGTTGTAGCGCGCCGCGGAGCTCGAGATGCGGAGGCTCGTCGGGTTGTCCTCGTCGAGGCTCATGTAGCGCTGCACGAGCTCGCCGTCGGCCGCGGCGTCCTCGCCGTGCACCTCGGCGAAGTGCGCCTTCTGCCCGGCCACGATGATGACCGGCAGCCAGCACTGCTGCGGCGAGAGCTCGGCGTCGAGCGCGAGGTTCTGCGTGACGGCGAGGATCCGGGCCACGCTCTCGGTCCGCTCGAGGTAGCGGCCGAACCAGAAACAGTGATCGGCGACGCGGGAGATCACGGGGCCTCCGTGGGGTCGGACGGGGGCGGTGAGGGTGGGGGCCGGGACGGTGGGGGTCGGGAGGACGGGGGCCGGGAGGACGGCGGCGGCGCGCCGGACGCGCCGTTGCTCGCGGCCTCGGGCGCGGGGCCCACAGCGCCGACCGACGGGGGCCGCTCCGCGCCGTCCCCCGGGCCCTTCAGGACCCAGGTGTCCTTCGAGCCCCCGCCCTGGCTGGAGTTGACGACGTACGAGCCGGCCACGAGGGCGACGCGCGTGAGCCCGCCGGGGAGCACCCACGGGCCGTCGCGGCCCGTCAGCACGTACGGGCGGAGGTCGAGCCGGCGCGGGACCGCGACCCTGGCGGCCGGGTCCCAGGTGGGGCTCGTCGACAGCTCGACCCGGTGCTGCGCGATGTAGCGGCGCGGCGTCGCCTCGATGCGCGCGCGGAACTCCTCGCGCTGCGCGGCGGTCGACTGCGGGCCCATGAGCATGCCGTAGCCGCCGGCCTCGTCGACCGCCTTGACGACCAGCTCGTGGAGGTGCTCGAGCACGTAGCGGCGATCGTCGTCGCGCATGCACAGGTAGGTGGGGACCTGCTCGAGGATCGGCGCCTCGCCGAGGTAGTAGCGGATCATCTCGGGCACGAAGGGGTACACGGCCTTGTCGTCGGCCACGCCGTTGCCGGGCGCGTTCGCGAGCGCGACGTTGCCGGCGGCGTAGGCGCGCATCAGGCCGCGCACGCCGAGCAGGCTGTCGGGGCGGAAGGCCTCGGGGTCGAGGAACGCCTCGTCGATGCGGCGGTAGATGACGTGGACGCGGCGCGGGCCGCGCGTCGTCCGGACGAAGACCTGGTCCTGATCGACGAAGAGGTCGGGCGCCTGGACGAGCTCGAGCCCCATGGTGCGCGCGAGGAAGCTGTGCTCGAAATACGCCGAGTTGTACGGCCCCGGCGTGAGCACGACCGCGCTCGTGCCGCTCGGGCTCACGGGCGACACCGAGCGCAGCGTCTCGGCGAGCCGGGCCGGGTAATGGTCGACCCGCTGGACGCGCCCCTTGTCGAGCAGGTGCGGCAGCACGCGCTTGCTGATGAGCCGGTTCTCCAGGACGTAGGACACGCCGGACGGGGTGCGGAGGTTGTCCTCGAGGACGCGGAAGGTCCCGGCCGGATCGCGGATGATGTCGACGCCCGCGATGTGGATGCGCACCCCGCCCGGGGGCCGCAGGCCGTGGACCTGCTTCAGGTACTGCCCCGAGCCGAGCACGAGGTCCCGGGGGACGCGCTCGTCCTTCAG
Source organism: Sorangium sp. So ce394 (assembly GCF_051474665.1). Classification (NCBI taxonomy): domain Bacteria; kingdom Pseudomonadati; phylum Myxococcota; order Polyangiales; family Polyangiaceae; genus Sorangium; species Sorangium sp. So ce394. The sequence continues at coordinate 10,806,755 of NZ_CP150339.1, read as the reverse complement.
GATGCGCTGGTCCCCGTAGACGTCGTCGAGGAACAGGCCGAGCGCGCGGACCCGCTGCTCGAGGCCGCGCTCCATGTGGGCCCAGTCGGCCGCGGAGAGCATCCGGGGGATGAGGCAGAGCGGGAAGATCTTCTCCGCGCCGCGCTGGTCCGCGTAGACCGAGAAGGTGACGCCCTGGTTGAGCAGGGCGAGCTCCGCGAGCTGCTGCGCGCGCGCGAACTCGCTCGGCGCGAACGCGCCGAGGAGCGTGGCAGTGCGCAGGAACTCGGGTCGTGGGGCGCCGTCTGGGCCAAACAGCTCGTCGTAGGCGCCGGGGAGGGGAGCGTAGCCGGCGAAGAGGCCGGCACCCGGGGTCTCTAACAACACTGGAGCGAAGCTACCGCCGGAGGGCCCCCGAGGTCCATGGGCCATTTGCGGTTTCGATTGGCGCTCGATTGGATGGAGCGCGCGCTGGTGAGCGGCGGAGGCTACTCGGCGTCGAGGATCTGGCGCTCCCGGCAGTGCGTGAGCTCGTCGACCGCGGCCAGGAAGGCGTCGTAGTCGATCGGCTTGGGGAGCACGCGAGCGACACCGAGGCTCGTCGCGTCATGTTTTGAAGACGCGGATGAAACAATGACTGGTATACGCGCCGTCTTCTCGTTGTGCCGGAGCGCCGTGAGCAGGCCCCAGCCGTCCATCACCGGCATCATGATGTCGACGACGAGCAGGTCCGGCGGCGCGATCTGGTCGAGCAGCGCCAGCGCCTCCTCCCCGTTCGAGGCGCAGCGCACCTCGTAGCCGCCCTCGCTCTCCAGGATCATGCTCACGACCTCCTGGATGCTGGGCTCATCGTCGACGACAACCACGAGCTTGGCGCGGCTGTTCGGCGCGCTCGAGCGTGTTCGTACCTCTGCGTTGCGCCGCACCGTCCGACCTCCGAGCGTATCGACCAGCATGCCCACTCTCCCCTGCGCGCTCTCCGGATCGAATTCCAGGGATGAACCAGAGTATCCCCCACGCCCCTGGTTCCGTCGCTGCGTGGAATCCAAGATTGAAAGCTCAGGAGACTCCCGAAACGGGCGGCGGACCTGCGCGTGGGCATTGCGCCCGAGACCGCGATCGCCGGCGCGGCGCGACCAGGACATCCGCCCGCCCGCGCGCGTGAAGCCCGGGCGTTCGCGGCGAGGCCCGCGGGCGCCGAAAACTTGCCTTTTCCCGGGGGAGCGCGCCCCGGCCGACGCGTTCGGCCGGTATTCGCGACGCGCGCGGATGACGCCCGTGACGCGCGCGGATGACGCCCATGACGCGCGGATGACGCCCGTGACGCGCGCGGATGACGCCCGTGACGCGCGCGGATGACGCCCATGACGCGCGCGGATGACGCCCACGACGCGCGCCGGGCCGTCGACGCGCGCGGCTCCTACTGCGCCGTACCTTCGAGCTGCGCCGTGGCGTCGTGGTAGGCGCGCGTGACGTCGGACTCGTCCAGGATGCCGACGATCTTGCCGTCGCCGTCGGTGACCAGGAGCTCGCGCACGCGGAGCTCCAGCAGCACCTGGAGCGCGCGGTGCAGGTCCGCGGTCTCGCTGACCGAGGCGGGGCTCGCCATCATGTCGTGCGCGATCGCGAGCCCCGACAGCTCGGGGCTCATCGCGGTGGCGCGGAGGATCTCGGCGTCGATGGTCCCGATGACCTTGCCCTCCTCGGAGAGCACCGGGAAGGTGTCCTGCCACTCGCACGCCGCGATGCGCTCGACGACGACCGACGCGGGCGTCCGCGCCTCGAACGACACGAACGGGCGGCTGCGGATGACGATGTCGGCGACGCGGATGCTGCGGAGCACGTCGACGATGAGCTCGTCGCGGTGCGCCGGAGACTCGCGCTTCGTCGCGACCTGCGCGCGGTACAGGGTGCTGTGCCGCAGCGCCACGAAGGCGATGCCCTCGCACAGCATGAGCGGCACGAGCAGGTCGTAGCTGCCGGCGAGCTCGCAGACCATGACGAGCGAGGCGATCGGCACGTGCGCGATGCCGCCGTAGAACGTGCCCATCCCGACGAGCGCGAACGCGCCGGGGTCGATGCGCGGGTCGCCGAGGAGGAGCTCCGCCGCGCGCCCGAACGCCCCGCCGGTGAGCGCGCCGAGCACGAGCGACGGGCCGAAGTCGCCGGCGCTGCCGCCCGAGCCCACGGTGAGCGAGGTCGCGACGATCTTCGTCGCGAGCAGCACGAGCAGCAGCTGCACCCCCGTCCACCCGCTGGGCATCCACGAGGCCCCGGTGATCGCGACCTGGGCCGCCCCGTACCCCGCGCCCAGCAGGCCGAACCCTTGCCCCGGCCGGTCGAAGCGCGGCCCGAGGAGCATCAGCAGCGGGGTCACGAGCGCGCCGAGCGCGAGGCCGCCGAGCGCGGGCTTCGCCCAGATCGGCAGCCGGATCTGGTGCATCGTGTGCTCCACGGTGTGCAGCGTCCGGAGGAACACCGTGGCCACGAGCGAGACCACGAGCGCGAGCGCGGCGTAGATCGGGAGGTGGGCCGGGATGAACGGGTAGCGGGGCGCGTGCGCGAAGAGGGTCGACTCGCCGAAGAAGTAGATGAAGACCGAGTACGAGACGACGCTGGCGAGGATGGACGGCACGAGCGCGTCGGCCTCGAAGTCGTCGCGGTGCAGCACCTCGACGGCGAGGAGCGCGGCCCCGAGCGGCGTCCGGAACACGGCCGACATGCCCGCGGCCGCGCCCGCGATGAGCAGGATCCGCCGCTCGCGCGCGCCCACCCGGAGGGCGCGCCCGATGATCGAGCCGATCGCGCCGCCGATCTGCATGGTCGGCCCCTCGCGCCCGCCGGAGCCGCCCGAGCCGAGCGTGAAGATCGACGCGAGCGCCTTCACCAGCGGGACGCGGCGGCGCATGTTGCCGCCCAGCCGGTGGAACGCGTTGATGAACGCGTCGCTGCCGCCGCCGCGGGTCTCGGGCGCGAGCCTGGCCGTGAGCAGCCCGCCGACGAGGGCGCCGAGGGCCGGCACGAGGCAGACGAGCCACGGCCGGAACGGCCCGGTGTGCACGCCGGTGAGCACCGCCTCGCCCTTCGCGCGGAGCGGCCTGTAGCCGGTGGGCGCGACGAGGAGCTCGTGCTCGGCGAGCTCGAGGGCGGCGAAGAACAGCGAGCCGGCGATGCCGGCCGCCACGCCGACGAGGATCGCGTGGAGCAGCACCCGACCGACGAGCTGGAACGCGATGAGCCCCTGCGCCCTGGGGATCGGCGTGCGCACCGCCGCCCCGATGCGGCTCGGGCGTGAAGCGTGGTCCTCGGGGGATGACATCATGATCTCGGGGGCCAGCGCCCCCCCGCCGCTGGGCCTGGCAGGGGCGGAAGCTTCCCTGATCTGGCCGCGGGTTGCCGCCTGAAATCGCCGCCGGGAGCGACTTCTCCGGCGTGGGCGCCCTGCCGTCGGCTTCCGGTCGGCGCTCCACCGCTCCATAGCGTGGAAGGAAGGCCGTGCGGGCGCGGTCTCGGGACCGTTCCGGGCGCGGACGAGGTGGAGTCATGACGACCGATCGGATCACCGTCGAGTACGGCACCCTCATCACCGGAGACGAGAGCGTCGCGATGGGCGACGCGGCGGTCCAGACGACGGACGAGAGCGTCCGCACGACGGCCGAGACGGTGGTCACGCCCGTGGTGGCGCTGGACCTGGCGGCCGAGATCCTGACGGGCGCGCTGGGGCCGCTGATCGACGCGGACTACGTGCAGGGCAAGACGCAGTTCCGCGACGTGCTCTGCGACCGGATCGACATCTCGCAGCTCGAGGCGGAGGAGCTGGTCGATGACATGGAGCGGTCCGGGCGGATCCGCTTCATCGGCGCGGAGGAGGGCCGGGGGTGGCACGTGCAGCAAGGCGTCGGCGCGCGCTGAGCGTCGAGGCGCCGCGCGCCGTCGACCACGCGCCGCGCGCCGTGGTGCCCGATGAAACAATTCCCTTGCCGGCATAGTCAAGACATGGCCTACGTTGAGGCGCCTATGGAGGACGGTACGAAGCCGCGCAAGGCCGTGGTCCCGAGCGCTCCGCCCATTCCGCTCGTGATCGTGGCCGGCTGTCCTGCCGAGTTCGTCGCGGTGTGCCGGGAGGTGGGGTCGCGGCTCGGGGTCGCGGTGCGCGAGTGCGATCTGCGCTCGCTCCGGCCGACGATCGCGGCCTCGCAGCCCTATGCGGTCATCGTGACGGAGGATCTGTACCGGTTCGAGCCGGCGTCGTTCGATGCGGTCATCCGCCAGGCGCCGGCCTCGCTGGTGCGCATCGATTCCCGGGAGGCGCACGACGATTCGATGCGGCGGCTCCTCGTCGACGCCATCTTCGAGTCCGCGGCGAGCGAGCCGGGCAGCGGGATCCGGTCGATCCTCACCTGAGGCCTCACCTGAGGCAGGCCGCGGCGCCGGCCGGTCGCTCCGGGTTCGACGAGGGAGAAAGACGCCGAAACGGAGAGGGCGCCAATCGAGGAGAGACAGAGGAGATCGCTCTTCTCTCTATCCCCTCGTGGCGCCCTTGCCGGTCCAGAGGCCCTCGCGCGATCCGCCGCCGCGCGGCGCGGCCGTCAGGGCCTGCGCTTCATGCCGGGGAGGGTGCCCTTCTCGGTCGGCGGCTCGAGGTACTCGATCTGCTCGGCCGACATGATGCCGTACTTCGGGTTGGCCGCGGCGCCGCCGGTCGACTTCGTGAACGTCACGCCGTAGGTGCCGGTGACCTTCACCTTCGCGCCGACGGCCGGGATCGGGTTCGGCAGATCCTGGCCCCAGAACTCGTCGGTGAGCTTCGCCTCGTTCTCCTTGCCGCGCGGCGCCCGGTCGATCGCCTCGATCAGGCTGTAGATCTGCGCGAAGTTCGAGGCCCAGCCCATCACCTCGATCACGTCCTTCGTCTCGCCCTTCTCGTCGGCGATCGCGAAGCTCGGGACCGGCGCCTTACAGTCCGGCGGGTCGGCCTTGCCCGTCTTGTGGACGGCGCAGGCCGGGGCCTCCGCGAGGTTCGTCTTGACGATGTAGCCGACGATCGAGAGCTTCTTGCCGTTCACGTCCTCGAAGTGGACGCGGCTCCGGAGGTCGTGCGTGACGCCCCACACCGTGTAGGCGTCGCCCTGCTTCTTGTTCTTCGCGGGGAGCGTCGGCACCGCGGGCAGGCTCGGCTTCTGGCCGCTGAACGCGGGCTTGGCTTGGTAGGGCTGCTCGTCCGTTCCGCACCCTGAAGTGCCCGCGACGAGGAGGATAGCGGCGGCGAGGGTTCGACCGAATCGGGCGTTCATGGCATCTCCAAGGTCAACGTGACGGGGGCATCCGGCAGGAAAGATCCAGCGCTGGAGTAGCCTCCGGACGGCGGTGCGCCGCGTGCGGATCAGGCGCCTCTCGCGTGCGCGCGCGGCGGCGGAAACGGCTAACACGGCCGCGAGCGGATCGTAAAGAGAAACGGAAACGTCCCCCTCTCTTCATCGGGCGGCGACGCGGCGGCGCGCCGCGGCGGACGTCGACGCTCCCCCGCCGGAGCGGCCGCTCGCGGGCCGCAGCGGGAGCGCGCGGTGCGGGCTGCCCGCGCGCGGGAGGGCCGACGCGCGCGGGAGGGCCGACGCGCGCGGGAGGGCCGCCGCGCGCGGTGCGGGCTGCCCGCGCGCGGGAGGGCCGCCGCGCGCGGCGTGGGCAGCCCGCTGGCTCGCTCGTTACGCACGTCGGGGCGCTCGTTACGCGGGGCTTCGCGGCGTTCTCCCGGTCCCCGGGTGTCCGTGAAACCGCGGAGGGCGCGTTTCCGCTCTTCGCGCTGGCAACATCGATCGAGTACCCTCTCCGTCCCATGCGCGAGACGACCCTGCGCGCCGCTTTCGAAGCGTCGAAGGTTTTGGTGATGATCCTCGCTGGCGGCGAAGGCCGCCGGCTCGGCCCCCTGACGCACGACCGGGCGAAGCCGGCCGTGCCGTTCGGCGGCCGCTACCGGATCATCGACATCGTCCTCTCGAACTTCGTCAACTCCGGCCTGCACCGAATCAAGATCCTCACGCAGTACAAGAGCGCGTCGCTAGACGAGCACATCGCCCGAGCTTGGCGCCTGTCGCCGATGCTCGACAGCTTCATCGAGACCGTCCCGGCGCAGCAGCGCACGGGCAAGAGCTGGTTCAAGGGATCGGCCGACGCTGTCTACCAGACCCAGCACGTCATCACCGACGAGTCGCCCGAGCACCTCTGCATCTTCGGCGGCGACCACGTCTACAAGATGGACGTGCGCCAGATGCTGCACGATCACCTCGCGCGCGGCGCCGACGTGACCGTGGCCGCCATCCCGGTGTCCAAGGAAGAGGCCCGCGCCTTCGGCGTCATCGAGTGCGACGAGGCGGGGCGGATCATCGCCTTCCACGAGAAGGTGCAGGATCCGCCGAGCATGCCCGGCAGGCCGGGCATGTGCCTCGCGTCGATGGGCAACTACATCTTCAAGACCCCGGCGCTGCTCGACGTCCTCGAGCAGGACGCCGCGACCGAGGACAGCGCGCACGACTTCGGCCGCGACATCATCCCGCGGATGGTGAAGAGCGGCAGCCGCGTCTATGTCTACGATTTCCACGAGAACCGCGTCCCCGGCGAGGACGAGGGCGCGGGGTACTGGCGCGACATCGGGACGATCGACGCCTACTGGGCGGCCCAGATGGATCTCGTGAGCATCCAGCCGGCGTTCAACTTTTACAACCCGCGCTGGCCGATCCGGACGGGCATCAGCCACGATCCGCCCGCCAAGTTCGTCTTCCGCGACGAGGCGAACGCGCGCGTCGGCATCGCGACGGACAGCCTCGTCTCGCTCGGGTGCATCATCTCCGGCGGCCGGATCCACCGGAGCGTGCTCTCGAACCGGGTCCGCGTGAACTCCTTCAGCCACATCGAGGAGTGCGTGCTGTTCGAGGACGTCAAGATCGGGCGCCACGTGAAGCTGCGCCGCTGCATCATCGACAAGGACGTCGAGATCCCCGCCGGCGCCGAGATCGGCTTCAACCTCGAGGAGGACCGCAAGAAGTGGTTCGTCAGCGAGGGCGGGATCGTCGTCATCCCGAAGCGCGCGAAGATCGACTCCCCGTAACGCTCCTGACCGGCCCGCCGCGCCCGCGGCGGGCGCCGGCCGCCGGCCAGCCCGCTCGCTCGGCCGCGGCGGCGGAGGCCGGCGATGCCGTCGTAACTTCCTGAAATTCAAGGAAAAATACCGATCGTGACCCCCGGCGGCGGCGGGCGCTGCCGCCGGGCGGGGCCGCCGAGCTCGGGGGGCCGGGGCCTGGAGGCCCCCTGAGCCGGGCGTCCCTGCTACGTTGGGTGTGCGATGCCGCGCACGATCATCATCGGTGACGTCCACGGCTGCCGGGATGAGCTGGCGCGGCTGATCGAGCACGTCGGCTTCGCGTCGGGCGATCGGGTGGTCATGGTCGGCGATCTGATCGTGCGCGGCCCGGATCCGTGCGGAACGCTCGATCTGCTCCGGGAGCTCGGCGCGATCTCGGTGCGGGGCAACCACGAGGATCGGCTGCTCCGCTGGCGCGCCGGGCGCAGCGATCCGCGCGGCGAGCCGCTGGGGGAGCTCTCGAAGGAGACCGCGCAGCAGCTGCGCAAGCGCGACTGGGCGTGGCTCGAGACGCTGCCGTACTGGCTGGATCTGCCGGAGCACGGGCTGCGCGTCGTCCACGCGGGGCTGATCCCCGGGCTGCCGATCGAGCGGCAGGATCCGCACACGTTGATGTACGTGCGCTGCCTCGGCCGCTACGGCGAGCCGGTCGAGCGCCGCGGGGGCAAGACGCTGTGGGGCCAGACCTACCAGGGCCCGCCGCACGTGGTGTTCGGCCACAACGCGCGCAGCGAGCCGCAGATGCACGCGTGGGCGACCGGGATCGACACCGGCGCCGTCTACGGGGGGCGCCTCACCGCGATGGTGCTCCACGACGGCGAGCGCGTGCCGCCTCCCGCGTTGCGCGGCGAGGTGCTCGTCTCGGTCCCGGCGCGCCGCCGCTACGTCGGGCGGTAGAGCGACGGTCTCCCGCTGCGGATACGGGCCCACCTCGGCGTCTTCGGTGCTCAGCGCACGGGAGTGCGCTTCCGCGCCGAAGACGCCGATCTGGGCCCGTCTCCTGTGCGGGAGACCGCCGCTCTGGATGCGCGGGCTGGATGCGTGGGGTGCGGCGCGCGCGGCGCGGAAATGCTCCGCGTGCTCCAGAAGTTTCGTGCGATCGGCGGGGCGGAGGTGGGCGATTTTCGTTAGGCTCCCGGCGCGCCGCCGCCGCTCTTCAGGCGGGCGGCCCGTCACGGAGCAAGCCAGGTGGAGCCTCGATACCCGTTCGTTGCAGTCGATGTCCCCGAGCCGGAGGCCGACGAGATCGCCGCCGCGCTCTTCGAGCTGGGCGCCTCGGGCGTGGAGCAGCGCGACGAGCAGACGCTCGTGCGCGGCGCGCGCTCGGGCCAGGTGACGCTCGTCGCGAGCTTCGAGGATCACGGCGAGGCGGAGGCGGCGATCGCGGCGCTCGGGGAGCTCTCGCCGCCGCTCGCCGCGCGGCTGGAGGAGGTGGTGGGCGACGCCTGGCGCGACGCGTGGAAGGAGCACTTCGCGCCGTTCGCGCTGACGCCCACGATCACGGTGGTGCCGCCGTGGGTAGAGCGCGCGCCGGAGCGCGAGGGCGAGCGGGTGCTGCTGCTCGAGCCGGGGAGGGCGTTCGGCACGGGCCTGCACGCGACGACCGCGCTCGTGGCGGAGCTGCTCGACGAGCACGCGGCCGAGCTCCGCGGCCGCGAGATCCTCGACGTGGGCACGGGCAGCGGGATCCTCGCGCTCGTCGCGCTGCTGCTCGGAGCGGAGCGGGCGGTCGCGATCGACAACGACGACGACGTGATCGAGGTGGTCCTCGAGAACGCGGCGCGCAACGGCCTCGAGGGGCGCGTCGAGGCGAGCGCCGGCGTGGTCGAGCAGGTGACGCGGCAGTTCCCGTGGGTGGTCGCGAACATCGAGGCGCGGGTGCTCCGGCCGCTGGCGCCCGAGCTCGCGCGCGTGCTCGCGCCGGGCGGCTGGCTGATCCTGTCGGGCATCCTCGAGAGCGAGCGGGACGATCTCGTGGCGCGGTACACGTCGCTGCCGCGCCCGCTCGCGCACGTCGCGACCCGGCCGGATCCCGCGTCGGGGCGGGGCGAGCGCGCGGCGGGGCGGGGCGACGCGGGCGGCGAGGGCTGGGTGGCGCTCCTGTTCCGCGCGCCGGGCGGCGCGGCGCCCGCGGCGGGATGAGCGGCCAGGGGCTGCTCCGGGTGCCGCTCGGGTCGATCGCGGCGGGCGTGATCGCGCTGCCGCCGGAGGCGGCGAGCTACGTCGTGCGGGTGCACCGCCTGCGCGAGGGGGATCGGTTCGTCGTGTTCGATCCGGAGCTCGGGGTCGAGGCGGACGCCACGCTCGAGTCGATCGGCCGGAAGAGCGCGGAGGCGCGCATCGACGCGCCCCGGCCGGCGGCGCTGCGGCCGGGCCGGCGGGTGACGTGGATCCAGGCGGTCGGCAAGGGCGACAAGATGGACGCGGTGGTGCGCGACGCGACCGAGCTCGGGGCGACGCGGATCATCCCGGCGATCTCGGCGCGCAGCGTGGCGCGCCCGGGCGAGGACAAGAGCCAAAGGTGGCGCCGGATCGCGGTCGAGGCGGCGCGCCAGTGCGGCCGCGGGGACGCGCCGCGCGTCGACGCGCCGATGAGCCTCGCGGCGGCGCTCGAGGCGGCGGGGGCGGCGCGGCCCGGCGAGGGCGGCGCGCTGGGGATGGTGCTCGATCCCTACGCGGAGACGCCGCTCGGCGCGCGGCTCGGCGCGCTCTCGCCGGGGGTGGAGGCGGCGTTCGCGGTCGGTCCGGAGGGCGGGTTCACGCCGGAGGAGCTCGGCGTGTGCGCGGCGCTCGGGTTCGAGCGCGTGCGCCTCGGCGCGCTGACGCTGCGCACCGAGACGGTGTGCGCGGCGGCGCTCGGGGCGCTGATCGCGGTGAGCGACGCGCGCGGGGGGTGATGGGCCGGCGCTCCGCGAGCGGCGCGCTGGCCGGCGTCGGCCTGCGCGTCATGGGGACATGTCCTGGCGCCGCCGCGCGGTGGAGCGCGCGGCTCGCCATCGCGCTCGCGGTCGTCCCCAGCGCGTGCAACGGCGCGGCGGACGCGCCGAGGAGCGGGCGCGCGCCGGCGCAGGACGGCGTCGCGCTCGCCTCCGCGGAGCGAGGCCCGGCGCCGCCGCCGCGCGTGACGGCCGCCGCGCCGGCGATCCCGACGGCCGCCGCGCCCGCGAGCGCGCCGCCCGAGCAGGCGCCGTGGCCTCGAGCGCGACCGCCGCGGGTCGAGACGGACTGGTGCATCGACGGCGTCGACGCGCTCGACGAGGAGACCTGCTACGTGCTGCCCGACGCGCCGACGCGCGCGCTGCTCATCTACCTCCACGGGATCGTCCCGCCGGGGAAGGAGAGCCAGCAGAAGACCAACTTCGAGACGGTCGTGTCGCGCGCCGCCCGGCGCGCGGGCGTCGCGGCCTTGATGCCGCGCGGCAAGGTCGGCCTCGCGCCGAAGGGGTACGCGCGCTGGTGGGGCTGGCCGACGGGCGGGCCGGCGTACGAGAAGCACGCCGCCGCGTTCGTGGCGACGTTCGCGGAGAAGCGGCGCAAGCTCGAGGAGGTCGCCGGCGTCGCGTTCTCGCGGGTGTACGTCGCCGGCTCGTCGTCGGGCGCGTTCTTCGCCGCGGCGCTCGCGCTGCGCGGCGGCATCGACGCCGACGGCTTCGGCGCGATGTCCGGCGGCGGCGGCCAGGCGACGGCCGAGCTCGCGACGCGCGCGCCAAGGCCGTTCTACATCGGCTTCGGCGCTCACGATTCGGTGGGCCGCTCGGCCCGCGCCCTCGCCGACGTCCTGCGCGGCGCGGGCTGGCCCGTGCGGGTCGCCGAGCACCCGGTCGGGCACGGCGCCAAGGAGGTCTACCTGGACGAGGCGTTCGCCTTCTGGCGCGAGCACGACGCGCGGTAGGCGCCGGAGCGTGAGGGAGATGGTTCGCGCCCCCCGCGCGGCAGCGGCGGGCGATCGCCCCTCGTCGCTTTTGTGAGCCACCCGGGCCGCCCTGCGACCACCTATTTCAGCTCCCGTGCTCCTGTCCAGCCCAGCCCTCGCCCCCCGGCTCACGCTCGTCCGCGCGAGCCCCCTGGCCGACCTGGATGACGCCGGCCTCGCCCGCGCGGCCGCCGAGGGGCAGCCGGGCGCCGCGGGCGCCGTGTGGGACCGCTACGGGGCGCTGGTGCACGGCCTGCTCCGCCGCGTGCTCGGCCCGGGCGGGGACGTCGAGGACCACGCCCAGGAGACGTTCCTGCAGTTCTTTCGCGAGGTGAAGAACCTGCGCGATCCCGCGGCCTTGCGCCCGTTCCTCCTCGGCATCGCCGTGCGCGTGGCGCGGTCGGCGCTGCGGCGCCGGCGGTTCCGGCGCTGGCTCTCGCTCACCGACAGCGGCGTGCTGCCCGACGAGCCCGCCGCGGGCGTCGACGAGGGCGCGCGCGAGGCGGTCGCGCGGCTCTACGCGATGCTCGACACGCTGGACGACCGGGCGCGGCTGCTCTTCGTGCTGCGCCACATCGAGGGGCTGGAGCTCGCCGAGACCGCGCAGGCGAGCGGGATGTCGCTGGCCACGGCCAAGCGCCACCTGGCCAAGGTGACCGCGCGCGTCCACGCGATGGCCGAGCGAGATCCGCTCCTCGCCGCCTACGTCGCGCCCGCGGAGGAGGCGAGCGATGGCTGAGCCGAAGCCCGAGGTTCCGCCGGAGGTCGCCCTTCAGCGGCTCACGGCGCTGGCGCGGGAGGCAGGGGCGGTCGCGCGGACGGACGCCGCGCTCGCGCGCGGGCGCGCGCGGCTCATCGAGGAGGTCGAGCGGCCCGTGCTGCCGCTCGCGCCGCGGCGGGGCTGGCTCATCCCCGCCGCGCTCGCGCCGCTGCTCGCGATCCTCGGGCTCGTCTGGCTCCGCCCGGCGGCGCGCCTCAGCTACCGGATCGACGACGCCGCGCCCGCGGACAGCTATGTGCTGGCGGAGGCGAGCGGGGCGACGGCGCGCTTCAGCGAGGGGACGACGATCCGCTTCGCCCCGGGGGCGCGCGGGCGCATCGCCGCCGTGACGGAGCGCGGCGCGCAGATCCACCTCGAGAGCGGCGCCGCGCACTTCCAGGTCGTGCACCTGCCGGAGGCCGAGTGGGTCGCGGAGGCAGGGCCGTTCACCGTCACCGTGACGGGCACGGAGTTCGAGCTGCGCTGGCAGCACGAGCGGCTCGAGCTGACGATGGAGAGCGGCTCGGTCGCGGTCCGCGGTCCGCTCGTGTGGGGCGGCGTCACGCTCCACGGCGGCCAGCGCCTGGTCGCCGACACCGGCCGCCGCGAGCTCACGATCGTAGGTCCGAGGGCCGACATCGATGCGTCTGCGCCCGAGGACGGCGCTCCGGCCGACGCTCCAGCCGAGCCCGACGCGGCGGCCAGGGTCGATGCGCCCGCCGTGGCCGAGGCGCCGGAGCCCGCTGCGCCGGCGAGGGTCGATGCGCCGGCGAGGGTCGACGCGCCGGCGAGGGTCGATGCGCCGGCGGCGGCCGCGACGGTCCCGCAGAGCTACCGCGAGCGCGTGGCCCGGGGCGATTTCGCCGGGGCCATCGCGGACGCGGAGGCCCGGGGCATCGACGCGACCATCGACGCGAGCCCGCTGCCCGAGATCGCCGCGCTGGCCGACGCCGCGCGCTACACGGGGCGGAACGACCTGGCCCGGCGCGCGCTGCTCGCCGAGCGCTCGCGCTTCGCCGGCTCGCCCGAGGCGCGCTCGGCCGCGTTCCTCCTCGGCCGCATGGTCGAGGCGAGCTCGCCCGCGGAGGCGATCTCCTGGTATGAGCGGTACCTGTCCGAGTCGCCCGGTGGACCGCTCGCGGCCGAGGCGCTCGGGCGGAAGATGCTCGTGACGCGCACCTCTCGTGGCAAAGACGCGGCCCGGCCGGTCGCCGAGGAATACCTCGCGCGGCACCCGCACGGGGCGTTCGCGGGCGCCGCGGCGGAGATCCTCGGCTCTCCATGAGGGTGTGGGGGCTCGCGTTCGCCCTGTGCGCGGCGCTCCTCATGCCCTGCGAGGCGAGCGCCGAGGAGGGCTTCCATCTGGTCGTGGTGCGCCCGCCGCGCGCCGGAAAGGTCGTCGAGGAGGCCACCGTCCGCCTGACCGGTGAGCTGCGGGCGGTGGGCTTCTCGGTCCGCTCCGCCGAGGGCACGTCGGGCACCGACGGGCGCGCGCAGGTCGAGGCGGCGGCGGGGACGCTCGCGGCCATCGCGATCCTCGAGTCCGATCGCGGCGCGGCGGCCGACATCTGGGTCGCCGACCACGTGATGAAGAAGACCGTCGTCCGGCGCGTGGAGCTCGGCGACCCGGAAGTGACCAACGCCGTGAGCGATCTCGCCGTGCGTTCGGCCGAGCTGCTTCGCGCGAGCCTGGTCGAGGTGATCGGCGCGCGCAGGCGGGAGCTGCCGCCCGAGATCGCGCGGTGGATCGCGCAGGCGTCGCCGCCGGCCGAGCGCGCGATCGCCGAGCCGGCGAAGGAGGCCGCCGGGCCGGCGACGGGGACCGAGACCGCCGGGATGGCGAAGGAGACCGCCGGGGCGGCGCAGGCGGATGCCCGGACGGCGCGGGAGGCCGCCGGGTCGGCGAACGAGCCGGCCGGGGGCGGCTCTGCCTTGCCCGAGCGGCGCGCTCCTCACGAGGCCAACGTGGCGCCCCGCGGGGCCGAGCGACGCCGGGACAGCCTCGAAGCAGGCTCCGCGCACCTCATCGGCGAGCTCGGGGGCGTCTCCTCGGTGTATCTCCGGGTCGAGCACGCCTTGGCGGCGCGCCTCTCGCTGCGAGCGACCTTCGTCCCAGGGATCCTCGAACATCGCCTCGACGCGCCGGAGGGCAGCGTGACGCTGCGGCAGACGCTGGCGACGTTGGGGCTCGCCTACGCCTTCGACGCGGACGCGGCGCGGCTCTATCCCGTGATCGCGCTCGGGGTGGGGGCTTATCACGCCTCGATCGATGGCCAGGCGAGCCTCCCGGCGGAGGGGAGGCACGAGGACTTCGTCACGGCGGGGGTCGCACTGGGCGGCGGCCTCGGGGTCCGCATCACGCCCGAGCTCACCGCGCTGGCGCAGCTCGACGTCGTCCTGCTCGCGACGGAGCCGGTCCTGGCGGTCGCAGGCACGGAGGTGGGGCGCACCGGCCGCCCCGCGCTGCTCTCCTGCGTCGGGCTCAAGCTGAGTTATTGAGGCATCGAGTCTCCTCTCACGAGACTCGATTTTCGTGAGCCACGGCGGCGGCGTCACTTCCACTTACCGATGGACGCCTCAAGCAACCTCCACGACGGGGATCGGACCATGCGCAACTCTGCATTTGATTTCCTCATGCGGCTCGCCGCGGCCGCGCTGTTCATCACGTCCGCGTGCGACGTCAAGGTGATCGATGTCGTCAATGTCACCGGCGGTGCGGGGACAGGGCCCTGCGTCGACAGCAGCTCATCGAGCGACGATTCATGCTCACCCGGCGCAAGCGGCGCCGTTGGATCCAGCGTGGTGAGCGTCGGCGTCGGCGTCGGCGGGTTCGGCGGCGTCGGCGGCGGGGTGGGGGGGTTCGGCGTCGGTGCGGTTGGCGGGTTCGACAGCGTCGGCGCGGTTGGCGGGTTCGGAGGCGTCGGCGGGTTCGACGGCGTGGGCGCCGTCGGCGGGTTCGGCGGGTTCGGCGGCGGGGCGGGCGGGTTCGGAGGCGTCGGCGGGTTCGGCGGCGGGGCGGGCGGGTTCGACGGTGTCGGTGGCGTCGGTGGGTTCGGCGGCGGGGCGGGCGGGTTCGGCGGCGTCGGCGGCTGGTCGCCCGTGCCGAACTGCGACAGCGATGTTTACTGCTTGAGCGAATAGAACGGCTGCCGTGGCGAGGCCCCCTGCGACGGCCACTTTCTTGGCGTTCCTTCGATGACCCGCTGACACGAGGCCCAGGCGCGCCGCGCCGGTCGTGACCGGCGCGGCCGGGGCACCGTCAGCCGATCACGGGAGCAGCGCGCGCCTCGGGCACTCGCCATCACCCTGGAAGTCGCCGAGCGTGCGCGCTTGCGCGACCACGTAATCGTACGCGGTCTCGATCTCCCCGAGGGCGCCGGCGAGGTTGTACTCCTGGCCGAAGACGTCGGCGACCTTCACCTCCTTGAGCTCCTCGATCGTCGTCTCGCCGTCGCCGTCGAGGTCGCAGTCGGCGATGTACTGCGCGTAGCGCTTCGTGAGCTCCACGCCCGCGGTGATGTTGTCGAAGAACCAGTGATCTCCGTGGATGGTCGGCTTCACCGCGATCGTCCCGCCCGTCGGAACGCTGAACCCGGGCAGCTCGTCCTCGGTCGCGCAGTCGTCGAACGACGTGCCGGCCGAGAGACCCCAGCTGAAGCGCACCTCCTTCGCGGGGACGCACTCCCCGGAAGGCGGGCACGACTCGCCGTCCTCCTTCTCGATGGAGCCCTCGAAGAACACCGAGTAGCCGTTCTCGACCATGAAAGCGACGTCGGCCTCGGTGGTGGGCGCGAGCGTCTTCGCGCCCTCCCGCGCGTTCGGGAGGTCGAACCCGAAGCGGTCCCAGCGCACGGCGCTCACGCCCTCGAACTCCGCGATCACGTACCGCGTGGCCGGAGCGTTCTTGAGGTCGAGCACGAACACCGAGGGATCGCTCAGCGTCTCCTGCGCGTCCGAGCGCGCCGCGCGCACGTTGCCGATGGTCACGAGGAATCGATCGTAGGTGACCTTCCAGCCGTCCGCGATGTTCTCCTCCCCCGTGCCGGGCTCGAGGCCCTCGGGGATGGTGTCCTCCGGCTCCACGAAGATCTGTACGGTGCCGGTCCCGGACCCCGCGCCGTCGTCGCCGCAACCCGCGATCAGCGTGAGCGCGGCCGCCGCGGCCACGATGCTTGCCTGTCCCGTTCTCTGCATGATCAAAGCTCCTCGAATCGTTGGAAATCCGGACGAGCGCGCACGAGCGCGCCCGGCGAGCGCAATCCCGCGCTCTCGCGCGCCGCGCTCGCATCACCCTGTCGCCTCGCCGATCAGGCCGCGGGCGGAGAGCTCTTCGGCGCCAGGATCAGCAGGGGGATCGGGCGGACCTCCGGCGAGGGCCGGAGCGCGTCGAGGCAGAGCACCTCCAGCAGGGTGGCCTCCGCCACCCGGTGAACCGGCGCGCCGAGCTGGCCGCGCAGCGCGAACGCGTCGCAGTGATCGTCGTCGAGGTGGCGCAGCGCGCCTTGCTCGGCGGCCTCATCGCCGGGGCCGGGCGCCGGCCCTTCTGCCTGCTGCGGCGCTGCGGTCTCGGCGCGCGGCGCGGCGCGGGCGGCGCCGGAAGCGCGGGCGGCGCCCACGGCGTGGCCGGTGTGGACCAGCGCGCCCACGTGGACCAGCTCGCCGTGCTCGCAGCGGGCGTGCCGGACGAAGAGCGCGTGCGTCAGGCTGCAGAGCTGCGCGAGCAGCGCGAGCAGCACCAGGCCGCGCGCGCTGGAGCCCGCGCGAGGGCGCGCCCGTCGCGGGAGCGGCCGCCGCGGCCGCGGCGCGCGCGCCCTCGCGCCGGCGCCGCGGCGATGCCTCACGGCGACCTCGACCAGACGAGCTCGGGCGGGCTCTGCGCCGTCATGGCGATCACCAGCGCGTTGTGCGCGCGCGATCCCGGCGCGATCACCGCCCGGAGCGTTCCGCCGTCGCCGGCGCCCTCGCCGCCAGCGCCCTCGCCGCCAGCGCCCTCGCCGCCGGCGCCGTTACCGGCAGCCTCCTCGGCCAGCGCGTCGAAGTCGACCCGGGCGACCCACGCGCCCACGTCGAAGCGGACCGCGAGGCGCACCGCCTCGGCGCCGACCGTCGCCGCGGCCGCGACGCTCGGGACCGCGCGCTGCCCCTGGAACTGCGGCACCGCGTCGACGTCGGCCACGAACTCGAGCACGTCCGCGCCCCGCGTCGCGCGCCCGCGCAGGTGCGCCGAGTGGCCGCCGGGCGCCTCGGGCGACCGCACCGGCGCGGCCTCGGTCAGGAACCAGTGGATCCCATAGTCGAACGACGCGCTCCGGATCTCCCCCTCGAAGCCGCGGACCCGACCGAGCCGCTGCGGCCCGGGATCGAGCAGGTCGACGCGCACGATCGAGAGCAGCTCGGCGATGGCGGTGCCGCAGAGCGTCGCCGAGCCCGACTCGGCCGCGCAGAACTGCACCGGTCCGAACGCGACCGACGCCTCGTCGAGCACCACCGTCCAGGCGCCCGCGGCGATCTCGCCGGGCGGCGCGGGCTCGGCGACCGCGAGATACGAGACCTCCGGCTGGCCGGTGCCCGCGCAGCCGAGCGCCGGCGCCGCGGAGAGCGCGAGGGCGAGCATGCAGCGGGCGGCCAGGCGGTCGTTGCGGGCGTTCATAGCGAGAGCGTCACGTTGCCGAGGAGGGTGAGCGGCGGCCCCGCGCTGATGTGGCGCGCCGGCAGCGCCGACGGCAGCGGCGTGGTCTGCCAGTTCGAGACGAACGAGTACTCCGTGTCCGCGTGCTCGGCGTCGAGGAGGTTCTGCGCCTCCAGGCCGACCTCGATCCAGGGGCCCTCCTGCGCCGGGTCGCCGCCCGCGCGCAGGCTACGGCGGAGCGAGAGCGACGCGTCCATCACGAGGAGCGGCGCGGCGGCCTGCGCGTACGGCAGCGGCCGCGGCGAGAGGTACGTCGCGCCGTAGCCGAGCCGCCCCACGATCGGCCGGCCGGCGATCGTGACGAGCGGCCGCTTCACCGAGAGGTCGGCGCGCACCACCACGGGCGGCACGAACGGCAGCTGCTGCCCCTCGACGTACGGCGGCGTCGGGTTCTCGGGCGTCGGCGGCGGCGGCGCGTCCAGCGTGGCGTGGGCGAAGGTCGCGCTCACGCCCGCGGTCAGCGCCGGGCTCGGCGCCGCCTGCAGGTAGACGACGAGCCCGCGGCGGGTCGTCGGGCCGATGCGCGCGAGGCCGCCCTCCGCCGCGTCGAACGCGAGATCGTAGGAGAGGCGCGTCTCGTAGGCGGCCGCGGTCGCGCTCAGGCCGCTGACGGGGCGCAGGGTCGCGCCGACCTCGTAGCTCCTCACGGTCGCGAACGGCGCGTTCTCGCCCTCCTCGAGCTGCCGCGCCTGCGGGGAGCGGTAGCCGTGGCCGTACGCGGCGGAGAGCCGCAGCTTGGGCAGCGGGTCGACCTCCAGCGTGGCCCGCGGGCCGAGCGCGACGCCCGCCGCCGTGCGCCGGAACCCCTCGATGTGCGTCTCCTTCTGGAACGCCGGGATGAAGTTGCCGAGGCGGTCGTCCACGTCGAAGACGAGCACGTCCGCGCGCGCGCCGCCGCGCAGGCGCGCCCACCGCGACAGCTCGAGCAGCGCGTCGGCGTGGACGCCGATCCCGGTCAACCGGATCGACGCGTCGACGCGCCGGTCCCACGTCTCGTTCTGCGGCGGCTGGAGGAGGTTCTGCGCCTGGTCGATGCCGTCGGTCTGCGCCTCGGCCCCGACGGCGATCTGGCCGGTGAGCCACGAGGCGAGCGGGATCCGCGGCGTGCGGTAGGCGAGGCCCCCGCCGAGCGCGGCGTCCTCGTTCGACTGCTCGATGAGATCGCCGCGGCCGGCCCACGCGGGCCGCACGCGCGAGCGCTGCGTGTAGCCGGTGAAGTTCATCCGGCTCCGGTACCCGGACGTCATCGCCCAGAGCCAGGCGCTCTTCTGCGAGCCGTCGTCGTCCGCCCGCTCGGCGAGGAGCCCGACCTGGAGCCGCGTCGACGCGGCCGACTGCGAGCGAGCCGACGGGTCGCGGTACGTGTCGTAGAAGCCGACGCGCCCCGCCGCGATGTCGTCCCGCCGGAGCACGCCCGCGAGGTTCGCGCGGCTGCCGTGGGCCGCCACGTGGAGCAGCAGCGAGAACTCGTCCGGCAGGACCATCCGGTACTGGCCCACGGCGGCGCCCGAGAGCGCCCCGCGCGTGCCGTCGCCGAAGCCGTCCGTGGCGCGCACCGCCGCGGCCCCGAACGTGTCCTCCGACTGCGCCTCCGGCGCCCAGATCGCGAGCAGCCGCCGCGCGCCGAACGAGCCGAGCGTGCCCTTGAGCAGGAGCCCGCGCTCCTCGACGCCGAGGTCGAAGTACGCGCTGCCCGCGACCGCGAAGTCGCCCTGCTGCGGGTCGTAGACGCCCTCGACGACGCGCAGCGACCGCACCACCTCCGGGATGACCACGTTGAGGTCCGCGTACCCCTGCCCGTGGACGTGCGAGCGCTGGTTCAGCGGGATCGGCCCGACCCGGAGCTCGATGTCCTGGCCGTGCTCGGCGTCGAAGCCGCGGAGGAAGATGCGCTGCGCGACCGCCTCGCCCTCGGGGTGCGCGACGTGGACGCCGGGCGCCGTGCGGAGCAGGTCGGCGGCGCTCGCGTGCGGCGCGGCGGTGAGCGCCGCGCGGCCGATCCGGAAGTCGCTCGTCGCGCGCCGCGGCGGGTTCGGGCGGCCCTGCACGTGGATCTCGATCGGCTTGCCGGGCTCGGCCACGGCGTGCGGGCCCGCGACGCCCCCGGCGAACTCCACCGGCTTCGGCGCCGGCGGCGCGGGCGGCGGGGGCGCCGCCGGAGCGTCGGGCGTCGCGGGCGCCGGCTCGGGCGGCGCCTCGTGGGGGCCGGGCGCGAAATGGAACGGCACCCGGATCCGCGCCCGCACCGGCGCGCCGCCGCGCATCGCCGGCGAGAAGCGCCACCGCCGCACGGCGCTCATGGCCGCCTCGTCGAAGCCGGCGCCGCCGGACTCGGCCACGGCCGCGTCGCTGACAGTGCCGTCCTTCTCGACCGTGACGAACAGCGTGACCGTCGTGTCGACGCCCTCGGCGAGCCGCTCGGGCGGGTACACCGGGTCCACGTGCTCGAGGATCTGCGGCGCCACGGCCGCGTCGGGCGGCGGCTCGGGCTGCGCGAGCGCCGCCGGCGCGGCCAGCGCGGCGAGCGCGTGGGTCGACAGGCAGCAGGCGAAGAGCCAGCGGGGCGCGCGCATGGGCACTTGAGCCCCAGGCGACTACCACGGCGCACAGCGGCGCCGCAAGCGACGCCCCGCTGCGCCCGGCGCCTCGGAGCGGGCGCGAGCGACGGCGACGGATGCGCACGGAAGAGGCCGCGAACGACGGCGACACGACGGCGGCGAAACGGCGGACGAATCGCGCAGGGCGCGCGTGTGCGAGCGACGGCGACGGACGCGCGACGGACGCGCGCGGCGCGCCGGCGGTGCAGCGGCGGCCTCCCCGCGGGGCGCCGGCCCGTGTATCGTCTCGTCATGGCGAATGAGGCGCTCGTTCAGGCGGTCAAGTCCATCGTCACCCACGCGCGTGGGGGCAATCTCGACGCTGCCTACCGGGGTTACCGCGATCTCTTCCAGAAGCCGGAGTTTCTCAAGCACCGGCCCGAGGACCAGCGGCAGGTCCTGCGGCTCATGATCCTCGCCAAGGGCGTCCCGTCGACGCCGACCGAGGCGATGATCGAGGCCCACCGCGCCGCGGTGCCCGCGTTGACCGAGCTCGTCTCGATCCACGGCGATCCCGGCGATCACGAGCTCCTCGGGCTCTGCCACGTGGTGCTCGGCAACCTCGAGAGCGCCGACAAGATCTTCCGCGCCGGCCTCGCGATCGAGCGCGAGCGCAACCCGCAGAGCGATCTTTGCGGCACGCTGATGAAGCGCATCTCGCTGCTCTAGCCCCTGGCGGCGTCCGTCCTGTTAGGATGCCCCCTGGGCGCCGGCACTGCGCGCCGTCGGGGAGTCCATGTACGTCATTGCGGTCGCGAGCCAGAAGGGCGGCGTGGGGAAGACCACGATATCCCTCAACCTGGGGCTCGCCCTTGCGCGCGCGGGTCACCGCGCGCTGATCCTCGAGCTCGACGCCCAGGGGAGCCTCGGGCTGTCGCTGGGGCTCGCCGACCGCGCGCGACCGGGCGTGGCGGAGCTGCTCACGGGCGCCGAGCGCCTCGAGTCGGTGCTGCTCCGGACGCGCGATCCGCAGCTCCAGGTGCTCACGGTCGGCCGGGTCGACCCCACGACGGTCCCGGGCTTCGAGGACGCGCTCGCCCGCGGGCCCGTGCTCCCGAGCGTGCTCGCGAGGATCGCGCCGGATTTCGACCTCGTGGTCGTGGACTGCCCCGCGGGGCTCGGCAAGGTCACGACGCGCGCGCTCGAGGTCGCGACGCACGCGCTCCTGCCGCTCCAGGCCGAGCCGCTCGCGCTCCGGTCGGTCGGCCAGCTGCTCGCGGTGATCGATCGCGTCCGCGCCGAGAAGAACCCGCGGCTCTCGCTGCTCGGCATGGTGCTGTCGATGTTCGATCGGCAGGCGCCCGCGTCGCTCGACGTCGCCGAGGCGCTCTGGACCCGGTTCCCCGACGGGATCATCCTCGATACCGTCATCCCGCGCGACGAGGCGTTCCTCGAGGCGTCCCTGCGCGGGGCGCCGCTCCTGCTCATGCAGAAGCGGCCTCCGCCGCTCGCGCGCGTCTTCGACCAGCTCGCGAACGACGTGCTGGTTCGCCTGGAGCCCACCTCGCCGGACGATGACGATGGCCCGATCTCGCTCCTCCTTTGACCTCGACGGCGCCGTCCTCACCGCGGCGGCGCTCGTCAAGCAGCCGAAGCCGCGGAAGCGGCAGGCGCCGCCTTTCGCCCCCGCGGGCGCGCCGCTCGTGTCGTTCGACTCGCGGCCGCCGCCGACCGCGCGCGCGGACGTGGAGCCGGTGTCCGCGGCGCCGCTGTCGCCGTCGTTCGAGGAGCTCGCGCCGTCGAGCGACCTCTCGCCGATGTCGAGCGTGGGCGCCGGCGGCGCGCTCGGCCTGCGCAGCGCGCTGCCCCCGTCGGCCGACGACGGCGACGCGCGGCAGGCGCTCGACCTGCCGTCGCCCGCCTCGTCGGCGTCGTTCGTGGCGGCGCGCGAGCCGCTCGCGGACCGGCTCGACCTCGCCGTCGAGGCGCTCGCGGCGGGGCGCGCGGCGCCGCGCTTCCCGGACCTCGCCGCGGCGGGCGGGCCGCTCGCGCGCTGCGAGAAGGTGGTCGAGTGGATCGCCGAGGCGACCGGCGCCACCGACGTCTTCCTCGCGGACGCGGCCGGCCTCCCGTTCGCCGGCGCGATCCGCGACACCGAGGCGCGGCTCGCCGCCTCGGGCCTCATCGCGTCGGCGATCGGCTCGCTCGTGGCGGCGCTGCCGGGCGCGCCGTCGCAGCGGTTCGAGCTGTGCGTCGGCGACGGGCCGTTCTTCCAGCTCATCGGGTTCCAGGCGCGCTCGGCCGCGTACATCGTCGGCCTGATGCGCGCGGTCCCGCTCATGCCGCGCGAGGCGCACGCCGTCCGCATCGCGTGCCGGCACGCGCTCGACGCCGCGGTCGGGGTCGTCGGGTGAGCGAGGAGTACGGCGAGGCCTCGCTCGACCGTGAGGTCGCGGCCGTCGCGGGCGCGCTGGACGACGACGATCCGCTCGCGCCGATCGCGCTCGACAGCATCGGCTACGGCGTCGACGGCCTCGACGCGATCGTCGTGTTCCACCTCAGCGACGCGCGCGTCCACGCCCTGTTCGTCCGCGAGGGCGCGGCCCTCTCGCCGGGCGACGTCGCCGCGGGGCTCCGCGACGCGTACCTCGGGAGCCAGCTCGCCGCGCAGCGGCTCGTCCCGGAGCGCGAGGCGTCGGCCCGCTCGAGCCGCGGCCGCGGCGCGCGGTCGTCGAGCAAGCCGCCGGGCTCGCACGGCCGCGGGGAGGAGCTGCCGGACCCGGTGGTCACCCTGGAGCTGAGCGGCCGGACCGTCCTCTTGCGCCGCGTCCGCGCGTGCGTGGTCGCGAGCCTGTTCGACGCCACGATGCCGCTCGGCATGGCGCGGCTCGTGGCGCAGCGGCTGGCCGCGTCGCTCGCGCCCGAGCTGCCGCTCGAGGAGCCGCCCGAGGAGATGCTGAGCGACCCGCCGGGGCTGTTCGAGGAGGCGCTCAGCGCGGACACGGTGGACGATCTCGTGCGGGGCGTCGCGCGCTCCGCCCCGCCGCGGGGCTCGTCGAGCATCCCGGCGCGCCGGACCGGGGGGACGCCGCCGCCGGCGGACCCGCCGTCGGCCGAGGCCGCGCGGATCGAGCGGCTGCTCGCGCTGCTCGAGGCTCGCGCGCCGGAGCCGCACGTCGCGCGGCTGCGGCTCGCCCTGCGCGCGGGGCTGACGCCGCTCGCGCTCGATCACCCTGGCGAGCTGGGTGCGGAGGCGACGGTGCTCATCGAGACGGCGGTGGCGGACATCCTGGGCCTGGAGCGCGCCGCGCTGCGGAGGCTCCTGTGACGGCGCTCCGGCGCGGCCTGCGGGGCCGCATCGACGGGCCGCTCGGCGATCTGCTCGGGCCGATCGCGCCGCACTGCCTGCTCCACGTGGCGGACCAGCTGGTGATCGCGCACTCGCACCACTTCGCGCTCTTCCTGGAGCAGACGATCTTCGACGCGCTCGGCGGCGAGAGCCGCGGCGTGCGCCGGCAGGCGGCGTTCGAGGCGGCGCACGCGCTGCTCGGCCCGCTGTACGCGGCGCGCCACGGCGCCTCGCCGGAGGAGAAGCTCGAGCTCGCGGCCGAGCTGTTCGCGGCGATGGGGCAGGGGCGCCTGCGCTTCGAGCTGAGCGCCGAGGGCGGCGCGGTGCAGGCGGAGGCGCTCTTCCACGGCACGAGCTTCCACGCGAAGTACGGCGGTCGGATCCAGAACCGGCTGGCCGTGGACGCGTTCGCGTCTGGCTACTGTTCGGCGGCGGCGAGCCTCGCGTTCCCGTCGGACTGGGGTCGGCTCGACGCCGAGGAGGTGACGTGCGTCGCGCGGGGCGATGCGGCCTGCACCTTCCTGCTGGCGCGGCGCTCGGAGCGGCCGCGCTTCGGCGAGGCGCTGACGCGCAAGGTGGTCGAGTCGGCGCGGGTGAGCTGGGAGCCCGAGAGCGGCCCCGAGGCGCGGGCGCAGCGCACGGGGGACGCGATGCTGGAGGAGCTCGGGGCGCAGCGGTCGGACGAGCGCGGGCTCATCTCGGCGTACGGCGTGAACCTGGCGCTCTTGCCGGTGGGGTACATCGATCAGAAGACGTTCGACACGGTGCACCTCATCGAGCGGCGGTCTCCGGAGCTGGTCCCGGTGTTCGAGGCGCTGGTGCGGGAGGCGGCGCAGACGGGCGCGTTCCATCTGCTCGGGGGGATGCTCGCGTCGGCGTCGTTCGAGGCGATGTGCGGTCCGGTGGGCCGGGATCAGCACGGGCGCCTGGAGCAGCTGCTCGGGCTCGCCCGCGCGCTCGGGTGGGGGGCGCTCTCCGCGCCCGAGTTCCAGCCGGGCCGGGTGCTGGTGTTGCGGGCGCCGATCACGCACGAGAGCGCGTATTACGCGATGAAGCACGGGTCCACGGCGCGGCCGCGGCTCCTGTTCCAGCAGGGGACGGCGCTCGCGATCATGCAGCTGCTGCACCGCGTGGATTTCGGGACGGAGCGGCCGATCGACGCGGAGACGTACGGGGGGTTGTTCAAGATCGGGACGCGGTTCCGGGTGCAGGAGACGAAGTCGCCGCTGCGGGGGGACGACGCGTGCGAGGTGCGGGTGGAGGCGATCGAGGACCGGTGGTGATGGCGGCTCGCGCGGCGCGCGGCGCTGGCTGAATGGAGCAGAGGACGTCGCGCCTCGGCGGGCTGGAGCGGTATTTCGCTGGGACTGAGACACCGTCCTCCGTCTCTCGTCCCCGTCTGCCGTCTCCGTCTTCCGTCTCCGTCTCTCGTCTTTGCTCTTCCGTGCGCGTGCGCGCTGATTCCGGGGAATCGCGCCTGCGCACGCGCACGAAGGACGCGCACGAAGACGGAAGACGGGGACGAGAGACGGGGACGAGAGACGGAAGACGGTGAACGGTGTCTCGGTCGCAGCCGAGAACCGCTCTGGAACACCGCTCTCGATGACCGACCGAGAAATGAAACGCCAAGAACGCCACGATAGAGAACAAGATCTCGGCGTCCCTGGTGCCTTGGCGGCTCGACTTTCTGCTCCGTTGTATGCCGCCCGGGCCGCGTCGTCCCGGCAGAGCGCTCCGGCGCGCGCGCCCGCAGCGGCTGCGGAGCAAGGACGCGCGCGGGCGCGCGTCGACCCGATATGCTATACGCGCCATTGAAGATGAGCCTTGCTGTGTCAGGTCTTCCTCTATCGCTAGCCTTCCTTCTCTCGGCGCTCGCGCTCGCCGCGTGCACCGCGACCCCCGAGATCATCGGGAAAACCATCGACCTCTCCGGGACGGGGGGCGGCTCCTCCGGGACCGGCCTGGGCGGCGACTTCTCGCCGGCCGGCGGCGGCTCCTTCCCGGGCGCGTCCTCCTCGAGCGGCGGGCAAGCCGGCTGCGCGCCGCGGCTCGAAGGGGTGGTGCGCGATTTCAAGGCCTTCGACACGCCCGGCGGGCACCCGGACTTCGAGCACTTCGAGGGCACGGGGTTGCCGGGGCTCGTCGAGCCCGTGCTCGGCCCTGACCAGAAGCCGGTGTACGCCCACGCGGGGGCCACGGAGTACACGACCGGGCCCGAGTACTTCGATCAATGGTTCCGGGACGTCCCGAGGGTCAACCGTTCGATCCGGTTCGTCGTCCCCCTCGACGTGAGCGATGGCGAGTTTCGTCTCTTCTCCAGCAGGGAGTTCTTCCCCATCGACGGCAAAGGCTGGGGCAACCAGGACAGGGACCATAATTACGGCTTCACGTTCGAGCTCCACATGAATTTCAGGTACAGGGGCGGGGACGACTTCATCTTCGGCGGCGACGACGACATCTGGGTGTTCATCAACAATCAGCTGGTGATGGATCTCGGCGGGGTCCACGGCGCCATGTTCGACACCCTCGATCTCGACGCGATGGCCGAGGATCTCGGCCTCGATCTCGGGAAGGACTACCCGCTCGACATCTTCTTCGCGGAGCGCCGCAGCGGCGGATCGACGTTCATGATCTCGACGCTCAAGTACACGAACTGCGAGCCGATCATCCTGTAGCGGCAGGGCCGCCGCCGGCAGCACCGGAGCACCTCGGCGAGATCGATCTCGCCGAGCGGCGGCGCGGGGCTGGGCTCCTCGTCCCTCCGTGCACGCGCCCAGCGCGGCGTCGGGTGACGCTGGCCCCCGGCGATGTGGTAGATTGCGCCGCCTGCACGTCCGATCCGCGGAAGCGTTCCGAACGCAGAGCACGTCGACGCGAGGCTGGAAGGAAGCAGATGACGCCGATCCTCTTCAGAAACGTGACGGTCGTGGACGGCACGGGCGCGCCGCCGTATCGCGGTGAGGTCCTGATCGAGGGCAACCGGATCCAGGCGATCTCCCGGACGGCGGGGGCGCTGTCCGCGCCCGGCGCCGAGGTGATCGACGGCGGAGGCGCTGCCCTGATGCCGGGCATGGTCGAGGCCCACGCGCACCCGAGCTTCGCCAACACGTCGGACCTCGCGTCGCTCGGCGATATCCCGCCGGAGGAGCACACGCTGCTCACGATGAAGCACGCGCGCGTGCTCCTGGATCACGGCTTCACGAGCATCCTGAGCGCCGCGTCGGCGAAGCCGCGGCTCGACGTCGTGATCCGCAACGCCATCAACGCCGGGGAGATCCCGGGGCCGCGCATGCTCGCCGCCTCGCCGGAGATGACGGTCACCGGCGGCCTCGGCGACGTCCGGCTCCACCACCTCCACCGCGAGAGCTTCGCGCTCATCGCCGACGGACCGGACGAGTTCCGCCGGGCCGCGCGCCATTTCGTCCGCGAGGGGGTCGATACCCTCAAGATCAACCCCTCGGGCGACGAGTTCGTGCCGAGCGCCAGGGCGATGCACACCGTCATGAACGAGGCCGAGGTGGCCGCCGTCTGCGAGGTGGCGCGCTCGCGCGGCAAGCGCGTCGCCGGCCACGCGCGCAGCGCCGAGAGCGTGAAGATGTGCCTGCGCAACGGCGTCGAGATCCTCTATCACGCGACCCTCTCGGACGCCGAGGCGCTCGACATGCTCGAGGCCGCGAAGGACAGGATCTTCGTCGCGCCGACGCTCGGCATCACCTACACGTCGCTCCACGAGGCGAAGGATTACGGCGTCACGCCTCCCCCGGACGTGGCGCGCGCGCTCGAGGTCGAGCTCTCGCTCGGCTGCGAGAACATGAAGGCGCTGCGCCGGCGCGGGGTCCGCATCCTGCCGGGCGGCGATTACGGCTTCACCTGGAACCCGATCGGCCGGAACGCGCGCGATCTCCAGCACTTCGTCGACCTGCTCGGCTATACGCCGATGGACGCGATCGTCGCGGCGACCCGGCTCGGGGCGCAGCTCATGATGATGGGCGACGAGCTCGGGCAGGTCAGGGAGGGGTTCCTCGCCGATCTGCTGCTCGTCGACGGGGATCCGTCGAAGGACGTTCGAATCCTGCAGGACAGCGGCCGGCTGCTCGCGATCATGAAGGACGGCCAGCTCCACAAGCGACCGCCCGCCGCGCGGGGCGCTTACGCGATCGCGGCGGAGTGACCGCCCGCCGGCGCCGCGCGGCGGTCCGGCTCCCCGGCGGGCGGCGCGGCGCTCGCTCGCGCCGCCGGTGGGCTCAGTGGGCGGCCGCCTGTCGTTGCGGCCTCGCGTTCCACACGCGCGTCGCCAGCGCGAAGCCGACGAGGGCGACGGGGAGCATGGCGACGGGCCATGGCATCCAGTTCCCCGGGTCCTTCGCCGCGTCGCCCGAGGGCAGGATGCTGGCGTAGAGGAACGACTGCGCCGCCGTGCCCAGATAGACGAAGCCGTCGATGATGCCTGTCGCGACGCCGGCGTTCTTCTTTCCGCCGAAGTCCATGCTCGCGGTCCCGGAGAGCATGCCGTGGACGCCGATCACGCACAGGGACATGAACACGACGGTCCACCCCGCGATGGGCAGGCTCAGCGTGAAGATGACGATCACCGCGCCGATCACGAGCCCTGCGTACAGCACGGAGGCCACGGGGCCGCGGCGCGACTCGAACACGTGGTCCGAGATGAAGCCGGCGAAGACGCCGCCCAGGATGCCGGCGATGCAGAGGAGCACGCCCCAGTGCGTCGACACGAAGCCCTTGAGGCCGGTCTTGTCGGCGAAGATGAGGTACCACTTCATGACGGCGTTGCGGAGGAAGCCGCTGCAGAACTCGATGGCGACGATGATCCAGATGACTCTTTGCGAGAACATGCGCCGCGCGACCTCGATCGCGCCGAGGCGCTCGCCGGTGTCGCCCGAGGAAGCGTCGGCCGTATCGAAGTCCTGGAAGCCCGCCTGGCCAGGCGTGTCGCGGATGACGAAGAAGTCGAGCACGAGGAAGCCGAGCAGCAGCAGGGCGGGGACGTAGAAGACCCACGGCATCGGCAGGTGTTTGGCGATGAATCGACTCCAGTCGTAGGCGAAATAGAGCCCCAGCGAGATAAGGATACCGAAGACGCCGCCGAGCATCCCGCGCTCGCGGACGTGGAACCAGGGCGCGTTCACCTTGACGATGGATACGGCGCCGAAGCTCTGGAAGTACATGTTGCCGGCGAAGAGCGCGGTCATGGCGGTGACGGCCGCGTCGTGGCCGAGCTGTCCATCCTGGGCGAGGCGG
Source organism: Sorangium sp. So ce394 (assembly GCF_051474665.1). Lineage (NCBI taxonomy): Bacteria > Pseudomonadati > Myxococcota > Polyangiales > Polyangiaceae > Sorangium > Sorangium sp. So ce394. Next base: position 10,778,134 of record NZ_CP150339.1, on the reverse strand, counting down.
ACGGCGCCCCCCATGAGCAGGTTCATGAGCGCGGAGCCGCCCGCGGCGAGCAGGATGGTGGCGCGCCCGCCCCACCGGTCGGTGAGCGGCCCGTTCAGCAGGAAGGCGACCCCGTAGACGGTCGAGCCCCAGCCGTCGATGTTCCCGAACTCCTGCTTGCTGACGAGCTGCATCGCGTCGAGCGCGGACGCGTTGGCGGAGAAGTTGTACCGCCCCATGTAGAGGAAGGCGTAGGTGAGCCCGAGCGGAAACCAGTTGAAGAGCCGCCGGCGCTTGAACTCCTCCGAGTGTCCGAGGTCGATCTTCGGCAGCCGCCGCATGACGACCGCGATGGCCGCGAGCAGCAGAAGGATCGGCAGCAGCTGATTGAGCCAAGCAGGCATGGATCGCCCTCCGGCCGCCGACGATAACGGCCCCCCGCACCAGCGGCTACGCCTTCGCGCCCGCCCGCTTCACCGAGAGCCGCCGCACGAACAGCCGTCGCTCTCCAGCAAACCACCACTCTCCAGCAAGCCGCCGCGCAGCGCCTCCTTGGCGGCCTCGAGCCGCCGGAGGGGGCAGGGAGCGCGTGCGGCGCGCGTGGGGACGGGCCGATGTCTGAGCACGCGCCCTGGGCCTTACCCGCAGGGTAAGGTTCAGGGCGCGTGCGAGTCCGGCGGGGCCCCGCGCGCGCCGCACGCGCTCCCTGCCCCCTCCGGCGGCCCCTGCGGTTCAGATCCCCGCTGCCCCCCGGATCACCCCCCGCGCCCGCGGAAAATCGCGTGCCGGAAGTAGTTGATCTGGCTCTTGGCGAACTCCTTGGCCGCGTCCAGCCGGTCCCCGTCGCGCGACGAGCTCCGGATCAGGAGCTCCCCGTTCTCGTAGAGCTCCCGCGTCTTGCTCCGCTGGAGCTTCCCGCTCGACGTCTTCGGCAGCACGCCTGCCCCGACCGCCACCACGTCGTCGACCGTGAGCCCCATGGCCTGCTGCACCACGCGGCGCACCTCGCCTCTCAGCGATTGCTTCTCCTGCTCGTCCGACGCCGTCGTCTCGAACACGATGACCACCCGCTCGCGGTCGTTGTGCGGCTTCATCGTCCCGAACGCGATCACGTTCCCCTTCCGGACCCCGGCGACGCGGCTCGCCTCCCACTCGAGATCCTGCGGGTAGTAGTTGCGCCCGTTGACGATGATGACCTCCTTCGAGCGCCCGCAGATATAGACCTTGCCCTCCGCGAGGTACCCGAGATCGCCCGTCCGCAGCCAGCCGCCCGCGAACGCCTCCTTCGTCAGGTCCGGCTCGTTGAAGTACCCGGGCATCACGCTCGGCCCCCGCAGCCGCAGCTCCCCGACCTCGCGGTCGCCGAGCGGGCGCGCGCTCTCCGCGTCGTCCGACGCGAACACCGCGATCTCGTGCCCCTCGAACGCCGACCCGCACTGCACGAGCGACGACGCCCCGTCGCTCTCGGCCGGCACGGGCACCGCCTTGCCCTCCTTCCAGAGCGTCTCGCCGTCCACCGCGTCGGTCTGCAGCCCGGTCCCGAGCGCGCTGAACGACACCGCCAGCGTGCTCTCGGCCATGCCGTACGAGCAGACGAACGCCTTCTCGTCGAACCCGACCGGCGCGAACTTCTCGGCGAACGCGCGCAGGTTGTCCGCCCGGATCGGCTCGGCGCCGCAGCCGGCGACCCGCCACGTCGACAGGTCGAGCCCCGCCATCTCCTGCTCCCGGATCCGCTTCACGCAGAGCGCGTAGGCGAAGTTCGGCCCGAACGACACGTTGCCCCGGTGGCGCGTGATCGTCTCCAGCCAGCGCACCGGCCGCTTCAGGAACAGGAGCGGGGGCAGGAACGTCACCGTGTTCACGTGGTAGAGCGGCGCGATCACGAAGCCGATGAGCCCCATGTCGTGGTAGAGCGGCAGCCACGACACGCCGGTGTCCACCGACTCGCGCACCGCCAGCCCGAGCTCCACGATCGCCCGCACGTTCGCGGCCAGGTTCGCGTGCGTGAGCACCACGCCCTTCGGCCGCGACGTCGAGCCGCTCGTGAACTGCAGGAAGCACACGTCGTCGAGCTCGACCTTCACCGGCTTGAGCTCCTCGCGCGAGCCCCGGATGCCCTCCACCGCCACGATCTGCTGGAGCTCCGGCGCCTGCGCCTGGATCGTGCCGAGCATGCGCTTGATCTCGCCGCTCGTGAGCAGGACCTTGGCCCCGCTCTTCGCGACGATGTGCAGCGTGTTCTCGAGGTAGCCGGTCAGCTTGCCGAGGCCCGTCGGCGGGTAGATGGGCACCGGGATGACGCCCGCGCGGATCGCGCCCAGGAAGGCGAAGATGAAGTCGGCGTTGTCCGGCAGGATCAACGCGACGCGATCGCCCTTCTCCAGCCCGAGCGCCTGGAGCGCGCCGCCGATGCGCGCGCTCGCCCGCTCGATGCCGCCGTGCGTGAAGAACGGCTCGTTCTCGCTCGACTCCTCGATGAAGCGATAGCCCGTCTTCGTGCTCGCCGCTGCGTCCTCGATCGCCTGTGCGACCGTCCGCGCTTTCCAAACAGCCGTCATCCCGAGAGCCTTCCTTCGTTCTTGAGCCGGAGCTCGATGGCCTTGACGACGTCGGCGACCGTGTCGACCTCGCGCAACATGTCGTCGGGGATCGAGAGGTCGAACTTATCCTCCATATCCGCGACGATCTCCATCACCCCGAGCGAGTCGAGGCTGAGATCGGCGACGAGATGGCTCGACTCCTCGATCTTCACCTCGCCGGCCGTGTGTCCCTCCAGGAGCTGGATGATCTCTGCCCGCAATGTCTCCCGTGTCCACGTCATCATACGGTCCTACCCCAACTGCGGCGTGGCGAGGAGGGGCTTGCTCGGCCGCGGCGTCGCCCCGCCGCGGCGTTGCCCGGCCGCGGGGTCGCGCGACCGCGACGTTACTCGGCCGCAGGCGCTCGCGCGCCCCTGAACGGACGATCGCTCCGTGCATCATGGACGGGCGGCGTCGATGATCTCTCGCAGCCGATTGAGCCCCTCGAGCGCCCGCGCGCCATACCACATGAGGTCCTTGCCATCGCATCGGATCACGCGGCCGCGGCGAGCGGCGGGGATGTCGAGGGAACGAAATATTTCTGCGTCGGCGTCGGTGAAGGCGTGCGGCTCGTCGGGCAGCAGCACGATCTCCGGGGCGCGGGCGACGACCTCGTCGAGGGTGACGCGGGGGTAGCGGACGTCGCGGCCCTGGACGCGCTCGGGCGGGAGCGGCGGCGCCTTGCCCAGGTCGGCCGCGAGCGGGTAGCGCCGGGGCCGATCCGCGAAGACGTTCTGGGCGCCGGCGAGGTCGAGCATGTCGGAGATGAAGGTGTCGCCGTGCACGGTCATCAGCGGGTCCATCCAGATCGGGACGAAGGCGCGGAGCGGCGGGCGATCGCGGCGCAGCGCCTCGGCCGCGGCGTGGGCGCGGTAGGCGGCCGCGACCTGCTCGCGCGCGGCGGGCGGCGGCTCCAGCGGGTCCTGGGCGCCGCCCTCCGGCGCGGCCGGCGCGGCCTTCACGCCGTGCCCGAGCAGGCGTGCCAGCCGGGCGAGGTGCGCCACGCCGTCGGCGACCCGCCTCGGGAACGAGACGAGCACGCGCAGGCCCGCCGCGTCGAGGCGCTCGATGTCGCGCTGGTTGTTCTCCTCCTGGTTCGCGACGACGACCTCGGGCTCGAGCGCGACGATGCGCTCGACGTCGGCGTCCTTGGTGCCGCCGACGAGCTCGATGCCCTCGACGTCCCCCGCGGGCGCGACGCAGTAGCGGGTGCGGCCGACGAGGCGGCCCTGGGCGCCGAGCCGGACGAGCGAGTAGGTGTCGCTCGGCACGAGCGAGACGATGCGCCGCGGGGGCGTGCGCCACTCGTGCCGGCGCCCCCGGTCGTCGACGATGCGGATGAACGATCCGGCAAAGGGCTGTCCCCAGCCTGCGCTGAACGTCATGCGCCGGATGTAGCCCGCCGCCGCGCGCGCTGCACGCGATCGGCGAGGCAGGCTGCGCCGGGGGCACGGGCGAGCGCAATCAGGGCAGGGGAGCTGCGGGCTAGCTGAGCAAAAAACCTATAAGATTCCAATGGTTGGTTCCTTGCGTGGGCTCCCTCTGGGCCTGCGCGGCCGTCCCCGGTGCCCGGGGGCGCCCGCTTAGTTGGCCCGTCCGCGCGATGTCTGCGAGGAGGGGCCGTGCAGATCGATCGCCTCGATGTGCGTCGCGGAGGCACGCTCCCGTACCCGCCTTCCGGCCTGCCTCCGCTCGCCGGCGGCGCCGGCCGCGAGGAGCGCCCGCTGCGCCGGGCGGCGCCCCGCAGCGGGCGGCCGTTGCCGTGCCGGATCGGCCGCTACACCCTGTTCGACCACATCGGCCAGGGCGGGATGGCCGATCTCTACCTGGCGCGGGTGCGCACCGATCTCGGCGCCGCGCGCCTCGTCGCCATCAAGGAGGTCGCCCCGAAGTTCGCGCACGATCCGCGCTTCGTGGAGATGCTCGCGAGCGAGGCCAGGCTCGCCGCGGGGCTGCGCCACGCGTCCATCGTGCAGGTCGAGGACCTCGGCCGCGAGGACGGCGCGCTGTACATCGCGATGGAGTACGTCGAGGGGTTCGACCTGCGCGAGCTGCTCCGCCGCTGCGCGCGCCAGAAGGTGAAGCTCCCGGTGGCGTTCTCGCTCCTGATCGTCGCCGAGGCGCTGCAGGCGCTCGCCTACGCGCACCGGAAGGGCGTCGTGCACCGCGACGTCTCGCCGTCGAACGTGCTCCTGAGCTTCGAGGGCGAGATCAAGCTTTGCGACTTCGGCATCGCCCGCGCGCACGAGCGCTGCGGCGGGACGCTGGACGAGGCGCTGCAGGGCAAGGCCGGCTACATGAGCCCGGAGCAGGCGCGCGGCGAGGCGCTCGACGCGCGCTCCGACCTCTTCGCGGCGGGCATCCTGCTGTGGGAGCTGCTCGCCGGCCGGCGGATGTACAGCGCGGGCCCCGGGGCGGCCCTCTCCAAGGACGAGGCGCGCGTCGAGCTGCTCGAGCTCGCGCGGCGCGCGGAGATCCCGCCGCTCGCGGAGCGCGGGCTCCCCGACGAGGCGGCGCTCCACGCGATCGTGGCGCGGGCGCTCGCCGAGTCGCCCGAGGATCGCTACCCGAGCGCGGCGGCGATGCTGCGGGACATCGCCGCTTACGCGGCGGCGGCCGAGCTGACGGCGAGCCCGCTGCGCTTCGGGGCGTGGCTGCGCGACAACTTCGGCATGGAGATGGTCGCGGCCCGCCGGGCGCGCGAGCGCGCGGTGCGCGCGCTGGAGCTCGGTCCGCCCGCGGTGCTCGAGCCGGTCGCGACGGCGGCCGCCTCGCCGCGCGCGATGGACGCCGGCGCGGCGCTCGCGCGGGAGGCGGCGGCGCCCGCGGCGAGGCACGAGGCGGCGGCGAAGGAGGCGGTAGCTCCCGCGGCGAGCGAAGCCGCCGCGCAGCTCGCCAGGGCGGCGGGCGCGCAGGGCGCGGCGCTCGCCGCGGTCGAGCCGCCGTCGCCCTGGGTCAAGCCGCGGCGCCCGCTCGCACCCCCGGAGCGGCAGGGGCTCGCGCCGCTGCTCCTGCACGGCGCGCTGCTGTTCGCCCTCGCCGCGCTCTGCATCGCGGCCTGCTACCTCGCGGCGCGATAGCTCCGTGGGTCAGACATCCTGCCAGGAATCTGACTTGCGAGAGGCGCGGGAGGAGAGAGAGCTCAACGCAAAGGCGCCAAGGCGCAAAGACGTAAAAATGCATGAAATCTGCTCTTTTTTGCGCCTTTGCGCCTCTGCGCCTTTGCGTTGAATCTCTCCCCGATCCCCGCTCGGCGCGCCGTCGCGGTCAACCGACGTCGGCGATCGGCGCCTCGGGCACGGGCACCTGCGACTCCGGCTTCCGCTCGCACGCGTCGTGGCTGACGCCGACGCCGTAGCGGTAGATCAGCTCGCCTCCCAGCCAGCCGCTCGCGCCCGCGAGGCCGAACCCCGCGGTCGACAGCGCGATCCCGAGCGGCCGCAGCCCGATCGCGCGCGAGGCGAGCGAGGCGCCGTACACGCCCGCGATCGCCAGGTTCATGGCGCCGTGGACGAACCCGATCCGCTTCGCCGAGCCGAGCGTGGTGCTCCAGTCGGCGAGCCCCGCCAGGGCGGCCACGAGCGCCCCGCCGAGGCCGATGGCCGTGCTCGCGTCCGCCCCCCGGTGGAGCCGCCGCCCGCGGCGGCCGATGCCCGCGAAGTCGAGCACGAGCCCGCAGGACCACGCGCCGATGGGGATGGTCACCAGCACCGGATGCAGCGGGTGCCCGAGGAACTTGCCGTGGAGCACCTTCGCGACCACGGGCGCTCGCCTCAGCACGGACCGGATGCCGTGCTGAAGCGGGTCGGCGATCCGGTCGATCCAGTCCTGCCCCTCGATTCCCCCCAAGACCGCGGTTCCGATCATGTTCCCTCCTCGCAGGCGCCTCATCGCGCACATTTCCAGCGCATGGCGCCCGCCCGCCGGCCCTCCAGCGGTGAGCCCCTGACCCGGCTCCCGAGCAATCGGCGGACCCCACGGGAGCGGCTCGGGCGTTCCCACCCCCTCACGCGGTGCGTGCCGGTGCGACGCGCGGACACGCCGGCGGAATTCGCTTCTGCAATGGTGAATTGCTGAAATTTCAGATTCGAAATCCAGGAACGCCTCATCTCAGACGAAATACGTTCGGATCGAGAACAGCAGAGATGGCACGGACGGTGCTCTCTGTCCGGGCAGCGCTGCCGGCGCGGCCTTCCCCCCCCCGAGGCCCCGGCGGCGCTTTTTTTGCCCGCTTTTCGGGACCGCGGGACTGGACGGGCGCACCGTGCGCGCCCGTCTCGTGCATTCCTCGTCCTGAGCGGCGTTCTCTGGTATCTCGCCCGTGCCGCGCCGAGCGCGGCCTCCCGGAGCGATGCCCCTCCTCGCCGACGTCGCGGTGCCCGTCCCGCTCTCGCAGGCCTTCACCTACGAGGTGCCGGCCGCGCTCGCCGGCGAGGTGCGGCCGGGGGCGCGCGTGCTCTGCGAGTTCCACCGGCGCAAGCTGCTCGGCGTCGTGCTCGCCGTCAGCGAGCGCAGCGCGGCCATCGACCCGTCCAAGATCAAGCCGCTCGCGGCCCTCGTCGACGCGCGCCCGGCGCTGCCGGCGGAGCTGCTCTCGTTCCTGCAGGAGCTCGCCGCGTACTACTTCGCGCCGATCGGGGAGGTGCTCCGCCTCGCGCTGCCGGCGATCGAGCGCGAGCAGGTGCGGGCGCTCAAGGCGCAGGGCGAGCTCGACGGCATGCTCGATCTCGGCCGGGCCAAGCAGGTGGGCGGCCGCAAGGTGGCGTACGCCAGCGCGACGGACGTGGTCGAGGAGCCGGGCACGCTCCGCGGGCAGGCCGCCGCGGTGCTCGCGCTGCTCCGGGCGAACGGCGAGCAGCCGGTCGCGCGGCTCGAGGAGCGCTACGGCAACGCGCGCAGCGCCCTGAAGAAGCTCGCCGAGCGGGGCCTCGTCGCCCTCGACGAGCGCGAGCCGCCGCGCGACCCGTTCTTCCGCCTGCCCGAGGAGCGCGACGTGCCCCCCGAGCTGAACCCGGCGCAGGCCGAGGCCGCGGCGCGGATCGACGCGGCGCTCGCGGCGCTGTCCGCGCCCGGAAGCGCGGCGCCGTCCGTGCCCGGAAGCGCGGCGCCGTCCGCGCCCGCAGACGCGGAGGCGCGCGGGGCCGCCCCGCGCGAGGCGCGGCCCGCCGGGCCGAGCGCGTTCCTCCTCTTCGGCGTGACCGGCTCCGGCAAGACCGAGGTGTACCTGCGCGCCATCAAGAGCTGCCTCGACCGCGGCCGCGGCGCGCTCGTGATGGTGCCGGAGATCGCCCTCACTCCGCAGCTCGTCGCCCGCTTCCGCGCCCGCTTCGGCGACGAGCTCGCCGTGCTGCACAGCGGGCTGAGCGACGCCGACCGCCACGCGATGTGGGCGAGCCTCCACGGCGGCAAGGTGCGCGTCGCCATCGGGGCGCGCTCCGCCCTGTTCGCGCCCGTGCCGGATCTCGGGCTCATCCTCGTCGACGAGGAGCACGACGGCTCGTTCAAGCAGGAGGAGGGCGTGCGCTACCACGCGCGCGACATGGCGCTGCTCCGCGCCCACCGCGCCGGGGCGGTGTGCGTGCTCGGCTCCGCGACGCCCTCCATCGAGTCGGTCGCGCTGGTGCGCCGCGGCAAGCTCGCCGAGCTGCGCCTGCCGGACCGCGCGCACCGTGAGGCCAGCCTCCCGGAGGTCACCCTGGTCGATCTCCGCCGCTTCGGCGCCGGCCCCTCGGGCGACCCGCTGATCTCGCTGCCGCTGCACCGCGCGCTCGAGCGGACGCTCGCGGCGAAGGAGCAGGCGATCCTGTTCCTGAACCGGCGCGGCTTCGCGCCGAGCGTCGTCTGCGGCTCGTGCGGGAACCTGACGACGTGCTCGGCGTGCTCGGTCGCGCTGACCTACCACCGCGGGCGGCGCCGCGACGCGCGCCCGCAAGCGCCGGGGGGCGCGCCTGCGCCGGGCGCGCCCGCGCCGGGGCCGGCGGCGCCGCTCGACGAGCGGCCGCAGGGCGGGCTCCTGCGCTGCCATTACTGCGACTACGCGGGGCCGCTGCCGGAGCGCTGCGCGTCGTGCGGCTCGCGGACCCTGCTGCTCGAGGGCCTCGGCACCGAGCGGCTCGAGGCCACGATCGCCGCCTCGTTCCCGGAGGCGCGCGTGGCCCGCCTCGACCGCGACGTCGCGGGCAAGGACCGCTCGCAGGCGATCCTCGCGAGGATGCGCGAGGGCAAGATCGACATCCTGGTCGGCACGCAGATGGTCACGAAGGGCCACGATCTGCCCAACGTGACCCTGGTCGGCGTGGTGAACGCCGACGCCGCGCTGGGGCTGCCGGATTTCCGGGCGGCCGAGCGCGGCTTCCAGCTGCTCGTGCAGGTGGCCGGGCGCGCGGGGCGGCGCGACCGCCCGGGCCGGGTGCTCATCCAGACGCGCAACCCCGAGCACCCGGCGATCGCGTTCGCCGCGGCGCACGACGTGCCGGGCTTCCTCCAGCGGGAGATCCGCGACCGCGAGGAGGTGGGCTACCCGCCGGCCACGCGCCTCGCGCTGATCCGGATCGACGCGGTCGACGAGGGCGTGGGCCGCGGCGCCGCGGCGAAGCTCGCGGCCCACGCGCGCACGTGTCCGGACGGGCTCGCGCGGCGCGTCGAGGTGCTCGGGCCGTCGGCGGCGCCGATCGCGCGGCTGCGCGGGCGGTACCGGTTCCGGGTGCTCCTCCGGGCGCGCGAGCGCGGGCCGCTCCGGGGGACGCTCGCGGCGCTCACCGGGCTGATGCGCGACGGGATCGACCGGAACGCGCGGGTGATCATCGACGTGGATCCGGTCGCGATGCTGTGACCGGCGCGCCGCGCGCGGCCCCGCGCGGCGCGGCGCTGCCAGGCGACCGCCACCGCCGCGCCCGCTGCGCGCTACCCCGGCGCGGCGAGCGCGGCGAGCTCGCCGCGGCACGCGCTCGAGAGCCGCTCGAACTCCGCGCCCAGCCAGTCGAGGAACGCCGCGTCCCACGACGGCCCTTCCGGCCGGGAGGCGATCGCCTCGGCGAGCTCGCGGTCCCAGCGGCCGTACACCTCGCGGAGGAGCGCGTGCGCCCGGCGGCTCGCGGCCGAGGCCGGGTCGGCCTGGCCGTCGACGCGCTCGGCGAAGGCGTCCTCGCAGAGGAAGTAATTGCAGGTCGCCGCCCGCCGATCGGCGGGGATCGTGCAGCCGCGCGCGCCGTGATAGACGCACTTCGAGCGCCGCGGGGCCGCGGGGCCCTCCCGCTTGCGCACGCGCCGGAGCGCGAGCCCGCGGCTCGCGGGGAGCAGGTTGCCGGCGGCGATCTGCTCGAGCAGCCAGCCGCGGCCGGAGAGGGAGACGATGCGCCCGATGTCCGTCCAGTCGAGCTCGGGCGGGCTGACGCAGCACCCCGCGGGGCCTTGCGGGCACTGGCCGCACAGCGTCGAGTGCAGCCGGGTGTGCTCTCCTGAAAGCTCCAGACGGATCATCGATGCCCTCGCCGTCCCCCGAGGGGCCGAGACGGGCGCTCGGGATAGCGCACCTCGGGGACCACGGCTCGCCAGGAATGACAGAAGCGCCCCGCGGTCGCAACGGGCGCTGGCCGAGCGGAGACCCGGCGCGGCGCACGTGAGCTCGGCGCCGGACCCGCGCGGCGGCCCGGCGCGGACCCGCGGCGGCCCGGCGCGAATCCGCTCGAGCCGAGCGCGAGCCCGGCGCCAAGCTCACGTGCGCCGCGCGTCCGTCGACGTCGACATGGTGTTCGAAAAGAGCGAGAACGCGCACTCCCGGGCGCTCGTGGAGGAGCTGAATCAGTTATAGTAAGTAACGGGGCATCGACGCGCGGTCGCGGAGGGCGAGACGCGGAGGGTGAGAGAAAGATGCGATCGTCCTTTTCTGGCCGCGGCGGGAGTTGATAGGCTGCGCCGGCCATGGGCGATGCGCTTCCCAAAGAGGTCGGTCGGGCCATTCGCGTGCTCCGGCTGCTGCACGGCCTCAGCTACGCCGAATTCGCCGAGAAGGCGCGCCTCTCTGCGACGTACCTGCGGCAGGTGGAGCGCGGAGAGCGCGATCTCGGGCTCGGCGCGCTGGCGCTCATCGCACAGGGGCTCAACTGCGATGCTCGTCTCCTCCTGCCCGGCGACGGGCGGAGCCCGGTCTCCGCCGTCGTCGCCGATCGCTTCGACCGCGCGCCCGAGGCGCTCCAGGAGGCGCTCCTTTTTCTGCTGATCGAGCCGGACGACTCGCCGAAGAAGCAGGCCATCCTCGCCCTCATCAACGATGATCCGGAGCGCGGCCGTCCGCGCTCCCGGCCGCGGCCCGAGGAGCGCGGCTCGCGCGGCTCCTCCCCCCCGTCGTCGAGCCGGAAGCCCGGGCGATGAGCCCCTGCGCGGTCACGGCCGCGCGGACGAGATGAGGACGAGCATCGGCGGCGAGCGGGGCGCCAGCAAGCCGCTGCTCTGAAGGTCTATCCCGTCCATCGCCGCGAGCCGCTGCGCGGCCAGGAGCTGAAACGCCGCGAGCGCGCGCGTGCGCCGCTTGTACGCCGTGGAGAGGGGGATTCCCGACTGGCTCGCGAAATCCGCCATCGGGACACCCTCGATGTCGTGGGCCACGAGGACCGCGCCGAGCTCGGCGTCGAGCTCCCGGAGGATCGAGAGCGCAAACAGACGATCGCACTCCGAGATGATCTGCTCCTCGGCTGACGGCTCCTCGAGCTCCGCGTCGAAGTCGTCCGGCAACGGCTCCTCCACGCGGCGCCTCGCGCGCTCCGCGTAGTGGGACGCGGTGTGGACCGCGATCCGGTTGAGCCAGCGGTCGGGCGGGCCGCGCGCGGGGTCGTAGTTCGCGAAGCTCTCGTGCGCCGCGAGCATCACGTTCTGGGCGACGTCCCGGCGATCTCGGCGCGGCACCCCCAGGAGACGCAGCCAGCGCCGTACGAGCACGATCGTTTTCTTGTTGAAGAGCCGCCAGTAAGCCCCTTCCCTGTCGTTCGGCGGCATTCCACCGTCGCTCCCATGCCCTGTGCCCGGCATTGCGTAACGATCGTTATCACAAGAAACCAAACTTGCAAAACGCGACCGAAGCGATCCCAGGCAGATTTTCGCTCTTTCGGGTGCTTTTGGGTGGGATAGTGTGGGTGCAGGTGGGCGCCGCGTCCGGGGATCGCTCTCCTGCATATTGCGTAGATACAGGCCGAATCGTTCGGAAAAGCGTCGCTCGACGATGGTTCCCGGGATGTAACGATCGTTCATCGTCCGGCTCCGGCGGCGGGAACCGTGCGTCGCGCCCGTCGCGCCGGCCGCGCTCGTTCAGCGGGCCGGCGCCGCGCGCTCCCGGTGGGCCCAGGGCGGACGCGGCCGGGCGCGCGCCTTCGGAGCCGGCCGAGGCCCGCTTTCCCCGCTGGACGCCACGGCACCGCGCCGGTAACAGGCGGGCTCGATGCACACGCTCCACCGAAGGATGCCGGCCCCGCGGCGGGCGGTCGCGCCCCGCCGGGGGCATGTCGCGAGCGCGCGCGCGGGCTCTGGCGAGGCGCCCATCCCCCATGTCGGCTGACGCGGAGGGGGCGGCGCGCCGCGGCGAGGCGGCTGCGGCAGGCGACGCGGGGGAGGCCCCGGCGCCGCGCCCGCGGGTCGCCTACTTCGGGCGGCCGGGGACGTTCAGCCACGAGGTGGCGTCGCGGCGCTTCGGCGCGAGCGCGGACCTCACGCCCCGGCGCACCATCTCGGAGGTGTTCGACGCCGTGGCCGGCGGCGCGGCGGCGTACGGCATCGTGCCGATCGAGAACGCGGTGGGCGGCCCGATCTACGACACCGTAGATCAGCTGATCCGCCGCGAGGGCACGGGCGCGGCGCTCGTCGTGTGCGAGGAGCTCTCGCTGCACGTCACGCTGTCGCTCCTCGGCAGGCCGGGCGCGGCGCCGAAGCGCATCTATTCGCACTTCGTCCCGCTCAAGCACTGCGGCGACTGGCTGCGCGCGAACTACCCCGACGCGCAGATCCTCGAGGCGGAGAGCACCGCCGAGGCGGTCGAGCGCGCGGCGCAGGACGGCGAGGCCTGGGCGATCGGCAACAAGGGCGCGGCGGCGATCTACGGGCTCGAGATCCTCGTGCCGAAGCTCGGCGTGAAGGGCGAGAACATCACGCGCTTCTTCATCGTCGGCAGGGCCGCCGAGCCGCCGCCCTCGGGCGGGCGGACGCTGCTCCTCTTCGGGCTCGACCACCGCCCCGGCGCGCTGGTGGCGGCGCTGTCCGCGCTCGGGAGACACCATATCAACCTCACGCGCATCGTCTCGCGCGCGCTGCCGGACAGCCCCGAGGAGTACCTCTTCCTCGTCGAGTGCGAGGGCAGCACGGAGGAGCCCGCGTTCAGGGACGCCCTCGCGCAGCTCGAGCAGCACGCGACGGGCGTGCGCTCGCTCGGCTCGTTCCGCGTCAGCCAGAAGTACGAATAGCCGCGTAGGCGCCCCCACCGGCGGGCGGAACAACGCCGCTCGGAAGCTGGAAATATCCTCGCGCAGGGTGGCCTGCGTGACTCCTCTGCTCTTTTCGATAGCCAGTTGCGCCTCGCCTGGGACTAGAACGCTCGCCGCGAGCGATCTTGCGTTCATCGACAGGCGAGGTGACATGAATCTACGTTGGCAATGGCTCTTCGTGGTTGTGCCGGCGCTCATGGGTTCTCTGGAAGCGTGTGACATGGGCCCATGGAGGCTGGCGCCGCCCGGCGACGGCGACGGCGACGGCGACCTGCGCGGCGGGATGGAGCCGAAGCGGAACCCCGCCGGCGCGCGCTGCGGCTGTGATGCGGATTGCGACGGCGACGCGGCCGTCTGCATGCTGGGCATCTGCATGCAGCGCGCGGAGGGGCGGTGCGCGGCGCCGAACGGCGAGGAGGGCTGCGCGCCCGGCTCGCGCTGCTTCAACACCGACATCCTGGCGGACACGGGGGTGTGTTATCCCGTCTACGATCCCGAGACCTGCGAGGGCGTGGAGAACCGTCACGGCCTCTGCTCGCCTCGGCGCGGCGACGGGTGCAACGCGGCCTGCGGCGCGGCGTGCGCGGAGGACACGGTGGGCCCCGGGCGCGTGGGCGCGGCCTGCGACGCGGACGAGGCGTGCTCGCTGCCCGGCGCGACCTGCTACCGCGACGCGGACCCGGCGGAGCCGAACGGCTGGGTCGAGGGATACTGCCTCGCGTTCGACTGCGAGAGCGACGACCAGTGCGGGCCGGAGGCGGGCTGCTTCCCTGCGGCCGAGGGCGGCGCGCCCGTGTGCATGAACACCTGCGGCAGCGATCTCGACTGCCGGCCTGGTTATGTGTGCCACGTCCTCGACGAGGCGCACGGGTCCGCGTGCTTCGCGGGCTGCGACGCCGCCGCGACCTGCCCGGACGGCGCGACCTGCCTCGGAGAGCTCTGCGTGTCGGACGAGGTCGCGTGCTCGCCGGACGTCCCGTCCGGCTGGTGCCCGGGAGGCAGCCACTGCGACGACGGCGCGTGCCGTAAGGACGCCTTCGCCTGCGCGTCGGAGGGCGACGCGCTGGAGCCCAACGACGACGCGGGAGCGGCGGTGAGCGCGCCCGTGGGCGTCACGAAGGAGCTCACCCTGTGCGAGGGGGACGAGGACTGGTTCAGGATCGTGGTGCCGGAGCGGACCATCGTCCGCGTGGGCATCCGGTTCCGCCACGCCGCGGGGGACATCGATCTCGTGGCGTATGACGGCGCGGGCCGCCTGCTCGGCTCGCGCTACGGCGAGCAGTACCCGTACTCGTACCGCGATCAGGAGACGAACACCGAGTTCTACGGGTTCTACTCCGAGCGAGGCGGCGCCGAGTACCTCGTCCGCGTCGTCGGCTACGACGGCGGGCAGAACGCCTATGATCTCGACGTGACCTCGTATCCTTATGTCGACGGCCCGAGCTGCGTGGGCGCCGGCTTCTCGTTCGGCGAGTGCGCCGGCTTCGGCGACGGCGGCGGCGGGCTCTTGCCGTTCCCGTTCCCGGATCCCGACGACTCGGTCGTCGGCGGCGGTTACGTCTGGGAGACCTTCAGCAACTACCGCTTCGCGCGGCGCGAGCTCATCATGCTCGTCCGCGACGCGCTGGCCGAGACGCTGCGGGCGTTCCCTGGCACGGCGCCGCTCTCGCTGATCGACGTCTGCCAGATGAACGGCGTCACGCCCGGATACGACGTCGACGACCCGCGCCACCCCGAGTCGACGCACGATCAGGGGGGCAACATCGACATCGCGTATTTCCAGACGGACGGGTCGAACGACGGGCAGATCATCTGCGGGGACGGGTCGAAGCACGAGGACGGGTACTGCTCGTCGGCGGCGAAGCGGAAGCACATCGTCGATCTCGAGCGGCAGGCGTTCTTCATGGCCAGGCTGTTCCGCTCGGCGCGCACGCGCGTCGTCGGGGTGGACAAGATCATCGCGCCGTTCCTCTCGAAGACCGCCGAGAAGCTGAACGCCCTCCCGAACAGCGATCCGAGGAAGATCACCAACGGCGAGCTCGCGAGCTTCTCGGACCGGATGGCGTACGGCGAGGGGTGGCCGTATCACCATCATCACATCCACCTCAGCATGGACTGGTGGCCGAGGCGGGCCGCGGGCGACGGTGGTCAGGCGGGCGCGTCGTTCGCGGCGCCCCTTGCCATCCACCGTTCGCCCGGGCTCACGGGCGAGCAGCGGATGGCGTGGCCTCCGCGCCCCGGCGCGGTGAAGCGGTGAGCCGCTAGACGAGAAGAACAACCACAGAGGCGCAGAGGGCACAGAGGAGAGAGGAAATATCTAATCCTCTCTTCCTCTGTGCCCTCTTGCGCGTCTGTGGCTCGATCCTCTCTTTTCTTCCCGTGTCTCGCCGCTGGCGAACGACCCGTTCTTCGGCGGCCAGGCTCCCGCTCAGGGCACGACCGTGATCCGGTCGAGCGCGGGCGGCGAGACGGGCGAGCGCGCCGCGAAGTAGTCCCGCAGGGCGTCCAGATCGAGGGCGCCGCCGAGGCGATCGGCGCCGTCGTTGAGCACGGTGAAGCCGTCGCCGCCGGTGGCCAGGAAGCTGTTCACCGTCACGCGGTAGGTCCGCGCCGCCTCGATCGGGACGCCGCCGATCCGGATCGAGGCGATGTCGACCTTCACGCCGATGGGCGCGCTCTGGCTGTACGTGTACGTGAAGCCGTCCGACACCTGCAGGATCAGGCTCCGCTGCGTGCCGGCCGAGTCCACCCGGAACTGCTGCTCCAGCAGCCGGTCGATCTGCTCGCCCGTGAGGGTCATCACGACCAGGCTGTTGCCGAAGGGCTGCACGGTGAAGATCTCACCGAACGTGACCACCCCGTCCGTGAGCTCGGTCGGCGAGGCGGTGTAGGTCAGGTCGGTGCGGACGCCGCCCGGGTTCATCAGCGCGACCTCGGCCCCGCCTTTGCTCGCCTCGCGCGTGGCGGCCAGCTGGGCGTCGGCGATGACCGCGCCCATCGCGAACAGCCCCGCGCCCATGGCCGGGACCGCGCGGTCGAGCGTCGCCGTGATGGTGCCGACCTGCACGTTGGCCAGCGGCGCCGAGAGGTCCTTGTAGCGCGTCACCAGGTCCGCCACGGCCCCGTTGGGCGTGTCGTGCGTCACGACGACGTTGTTCGCCGTCTTGGCGGTCACCTCGCCCGTGGTCCTGCTGATCTCCAGATCGATGTCCGTCACCAGCCGCCCGAACGACGCCGCGCTCGTCACGATCTTGTCGCCGAGGAGGCAGTTGTACGCCTGGTGCGTGTGCCCGGTGACGAGCACATCCACGGCGGGGTCGACGTTCGTGGCGATCTCGATGATGGGGCCGGAGATGTCGGGGCACTCGTTGAAGTGGCCTGTCGGGAGCCCTCCCTCGTGGAGCACCACCACGATTGCTTCGATGCCCTGCGCCTGGAGCTCAGGGACGATGTCGTTCACCGTGTCGACCTCGTCCATGAACGAGAGCCCCGCGACGCCGACCGGCGTCACGATCGACGGGGTGCCCTCGAGCGTCATGCCGATGAAGGCGATCTTCACGCCGTCGAACTCGCGGACGTCGTAGCGCGGGAAGAGCGTCCTGCCGGTCGTCGTGTCCACGACGACGTTGGCGGCGAGGAACTTGAAACTCGCGCCGGCGAAGAACGTGCCATCGGTGCAGCCGTCGACCGGGCTGCACCCGCCGTACTGCATCCGGAGGAGCTCCGCGGTGCCTTTGTCGAACTCGTGGTTGCCGACGCCGTTGATGTCGAGTCCGAGGAGGTTCATGGCCTCGATGGTGGGCTCGTCGTGGAACAGCGCCGACACGAGCGGGCTCGCGCCGATGAGATCGCCGGCCGAGACCACCACGGTGTTCGGGTTGGTGGCGCGGAGCGCGGCGATGCGCGAGGCGAAGTAGGCGGCGCCGCCCGCGTTCACCTGCGTTGTATCGGGCAAGGTGATCCTGCCGCTGCTGCCCGGGGGGTGCTCCAGGTTGCCGTGGAAGTCGTTGAAGGCGAGGATCTGCACGCTCACGGTGTCGCCGCCGCTGGTGCCGCCTGCGCCGCCGGTGCCGCCGCCCTGTCCGCCGGTGCCGCCGCCCTGTCCGCCGGTGCCGCCGCCCTGTCCGCCGGTGCCGCCGCCCTGTCCGCCGGTGCCGGTGGCGCCCCCGGTCCCTGAACCACCGCCGCCCGAGCCGGTACCCGTGGCGCTGCCGGTGCTGCCGGACGCATCGCTGGGGCCGATCGGCTCGTCGTCGCCGCAGCCCGCGCCGGCGAGCGGGGGCACGCACAGCAGGGCGCCAAGGAGCGTGACCCGCCACGCCCGCGCGCATCTCCCCAGGACTCCGGAAGCACCGCTCGCTCTCATCTCCGCTCCTCCGCTCCGCCGCGCTCGCCGCACCAGGCTCTCACATGCTGGGTTCGCGTGGAAACAGCCGTGTGAACGCACCGCAGCGGGCTCATGGCTGGCCGCGGCCGCGGCTCCAGAACGCGACGACGTCCTCCGGCCGCTCGCGCTCGCGCAGGACCCGGATCTCGTCGCCGTCGACGCCGAGCACCGCCGGAATGCCGCGGCTGCAGTGGCGAGACCACATGCTCAGCGTGTACGCGCCCGTGTCGCCGATGAGCACGAGATCCCCGGGCGACAGGTCCGGCAGCGGGAGGTCGCGGGCCAGCACGTCGCCGCCGAAGCACAGCGGGCCGCCGAGGGTGCACGCCGAAAGCGGCCCCTCCTTCGCCGCGGCGTCGGGGTCGAGCGCCACGAAGTCGTGGTGCCAGTCGTCCGGGTGATAGGCGCGGCGCAGCAAGAAATCGGCCCCGAGGTGCAGGATCGCGGTGCGCCCGGCCGAGTCTGTCTTCACGTACTCCACGCGCGAGACGGCGAAGCCGCAGCCCGCCTGGACCCAGCGCCCGAACTCGGTGATCAGCGTGGTCCCGCCCTCGAAGAGCGTCGGCACCTCGCGGCGCAGCGCGGCCGCGTAGTCCTCCAGCGCCGGCGGGCGGTCCGTGCTCCGGTAGGCGACCGGCAGCCCGCCGCCGATATCCATGACGGAGGCGGCGCCCGACCCCCGCGCGCGCCGGATCTCCTGGCGCAGCGCCTCGACGCGGCGGATCCCGTCGATCAGCTGCGCCTGCGCGCACCCCTGCGAGCCGACGTGCACGTGCAGCCCGGCGAGCCACGGGTACCGCGCGAAGGCGGCGCGCACCGCGTCGGCCTGCTCGAGGGGGACCCCGAACTTGGAGCGCCGGTCCGCCACGCTGGTGAGGGCGATGCTGGACGCCCCGACCTGCGGGTTGATGCGCAGCCCAATGCGGCCGGCGGCTGCCTCGGGCCGGACGAGCGCGTCGATGCGCTCCAGCTCGTCGAGGTTGTCGGCGTTGAGCCGCACGCCCAGGCGGAGGGCCTCCGCGATCTCGGCGCGCGTCTTGGCGGGGGAGTCGTAGACGATGCGCCCGGGCGGGCAGCCGGCGGCCAGCGAGAGCCTCACCTCCTCGAGCGAGGCCGCCTCGAGCCCCGCGCCGCAGTCGACCGCCGCGCGCAGGACCTCCACGAGCGGGTTCGCCTTGATCGCCACCGCGTGGAGGGCGCCCGGCGGGAACGCCGCGCCGATCCGCCCGATCCGCGCCCGCATGCGCCCGAGGTCGTGGAACAGGACCGCAGGCTCCACCTCCATCCCGCGGCGCCGCGCCTCGCGGAACGCGCGCGCCATGCTCGCTGGCTCCAGCCGATCCGTGTCGCTCATGGCACCTCTCTACCGCAGTCTGCCAGCCGGGAGCGCGATTGTCCGCCCCGCGCGACGTCCCGCGGCGCCGCCCGCGTGCGGCGAACAGGAGGGTTGCCTCGTTTCCAGGATGTCACGAGACGCTCGGCACCCTGGGGCCGGGCGCCTCCCGGGCAGACCCAGGGAGAGCCCGAGTCGGCCTCGGGGGCGGCGGCCCACCGCCCCGGGCACCGCCGGGAGTCCTGTGCGCTCAGGCGCGGTCGACGACGATGTTGAGAATGCCGGTGACCAGGCCGGGGGTGTAATGCATCCTCGGCATCACCGGGCTGTCCCCCGGCGGGTCGAGGCTGGACGCCGGGATGTTCGTCGACCGCCCTGCATACGCCGGCTCGGCCTGAGCCACCTGCCGGCTGAGCTCGGCATCGAAGTAGAGCTGCGTGGTGATCAGCCGGGTCGTCTGGCCGTTGATGCGAGCGACCAGGTGAACGTGGAGGGGGCGCGCCCCATCCCACCCGGGCCAGATCGACGTGAAGCCCACGATCCCGTTGCGGTCGGTGAGCTGGACGCCGCGGCAGAAGCGGTCCAGGTGCTCCGGCGCGCGCTCGAAGGCTCCCGTGTACGGCGTGGAAGGATCCTGGTTGTTGGGGCCGCTGTAACGGCCGTCGGCGTCGCAGTGCCAGATGTACACCTCGGCGTCGGGGATCGGCTCGCCGTCATTCCGGCCGTCGAGCAGGCGGAGATAGAGCCGGAACTCGCAGCCGCGGTGACCGTCGCGGAGATCGCTGCGGAACAGGTTGATGTCGTTCGGGATCTCGCTGTCGTCGATGAAGAACGGCGCCTCGATGTCGGTGGCGGTCAGGTCGCATCTCGCGCCGTTCGCGAAGATCGAAGGATCGATCGCGTCGGCGCCCCCCGCGCCCACGCCGCCGACGCCCGCGCCGCCGCCTCCGGTGCCCGCGCTGCTCGTGCTCGCGCCTCCGGTGCCCGCGCTGCTCGTGCTCGCGCTGCGCGTGCTCGCGCGGCCCGTGCCGGCGCCTCCGCGGCCGGCGCCTCCGCGGCCGAAGCCCGCGTCGTTGGACCCCTCGTCGCCCCACGACACGATCACGGGCGAGGTGCCGGCGAGCGCCCCGAGCTTCATGAGGACCTGCCACCGGTCGACGACCTCGCCAGGCCGATCACGAGTCACGGTATTCTTTTTGTCACGCATAAGTTAGTCTCCTTGGGTAAGTCGGTGACCTGCTTGGGAGCGCTGGTGGGCATCGGGCCGGCGCCTCCGCGGGTGGTGCGGAGGCGAGGGGGATCTCGGCGCTTGCCGCTCGCGTGGCCGATTCAGAGGGCGCGGGGGCGCCTCCCGCCGTTGTTCCCCGACGAGGGGCTCTCTCTCGGTCCCACGAAGACACGTTGCTCGTCTGGAGAGATTTTACGGAAGGCTCGCAGCGCACGCGCCACATCGGGCGAGGGCGCCCAGGCGCGGGGTCATCGGTCCTGTTCTCGTCGAGAACAGCCGTGCCGCGCTCTACGTCGGAGTCACGGCGATCTGCATCTGGGCGACCACGATGTCCCCTTCCATCCACGCCTTGGCGCGAAGGCCGCTGTTGCCCGCCTCGTCGGCCTTGATGGCGCCTGCGTATGCCGTCGCCAGATTGCCCATGGTGCGCGCCTTGTACGGCTCGTACTGGGTATGAACGGAGTCGGTGAAGGCGGGATCGAAGTAGAACTGCGTCGTGAAAATGTGATCTCCACCCTGGTAATTGACGCGGCCCCTCGACGTCGAGCCCTTCTTGAAGCAGACGAAGTGGATGTGGACATCGCGGCCGTTGTACCAGCCGGGGAAGATGCTTCGGAACGAGACGACACCGTTTGCGTCCGTCGTCTGCACGCCGCGACAGAAGCGTTCCGTGGTGTCGAGGTTGTTCTGATTCGGCCTGCCCGCGTACGGCGAGTCGGGTTTCTGCTCGTTGGCAGAGCCCCTGGCCCCGAAGCCGCTGTAGAACCCCTGGCCGTCCGTGTGCCAGATGTAGACGTCCACGTCCGGCACGCCCACGCCCTTGCCATCGCAGTCGGGCTTGCTCAGGTCGAGCACGCGCAGGTGGAGATGCATCTCCACGCCGGGCGCTGCGCTCTCGTTGTAGCGACCACGAATGTCCTGTCGGATCAGGGAGATGTCGTCGTTCTTCTCGAGCTCGTGAATGAAGAAGGGGCCCTGACCGGCGCCGTCCGTCTTGTTCTGCGCCCTGCACATCGGCACGTCGTCGAACGGCGGCGGTATGAGGCTGTCGCCGCCGCCGCCGCCGCCCATGCCTCCCACGCCCGCGCCCTCGCCGCCCGCGCCTTCGCCGCCCGCGCCCCCGGTGCCCACGCTCGTGCTCGCGCTGGTGGTGCTCGCGCCGGTGGTGCTCGCGCTGGTGGTGCTCGCGCCGCTCCCGCCGGTGCCCCCGGAGCCGCCGGCGCCGCCGCCGCCTCCGGTCTCCGAGCCGGTCGACCCCTCGTCCCCGCACGCGCCGAGCACGGGCACGGTGATGGCGAACGCGCCGAGCTTGATGAGCACCTGCCGCCGGTCGACGACCCCGCCGAGCAGATCACGAGCCGCGGGTTCTTTTTTCTCGCTCATACAGAAGTCTCCTTGACCTAAGTTATGTCCTGACCGTCAATCGCTCTCGTTGAGCTGGCGCGACGCGCAGAGGAGCACGGTCCCCAATGCGCTGGACCGCCATTGGGAATACCGTTGCGCTATTTTGTTGTCAATTGGAACTATTTCTTTTTGAGCGACGCGAGAGCTGAATTTGCACTGGTGCTGAGGTCGATTCGAATCGAGGGTCGACCGGCAGGATCGGGCCGAGCGCCCGAGGGCGTTCTGCTCGGCCTGTCGAGCGCTGTCCGGTCCTTGCCGGCCGTGACGGCGCGTGTCTCGTCTATGGCGCCGACCAGGAGAGGGTCGGCGGGCTGGCGCTCTCGTCCCATTGTTCCGTCGTCACGTCCTTTCCGAGCAGGAATCTCTCCGCGAAGCCGAGGATCGCGTTCGCCTCGCGGGTCGTCATCACACCATGACTGTGGTCGTCCGCGACCCAGCCGATGTGATCCTCGATGCCAAGAGCCTCGAAGACCTCTCTTGCGGCCCAGATCACCTGGTAGGGGCCGCCATTTCTGTTGTTGTTCCAGCCGTCGGACTTCCCCTCCTGCACGATGATCGGGCGGGGCGCGACGAGGGCCACGATCGAGTGAGCGTCGAACGGCAGGGTCGTGGTCTTGCCGCTGAACGTGGCCCCGAAGCCGTCGCCGAACCACTGCGGGGCCTCGCCGTTGATCTGGCTGAGCGTCTGCACGTTGGATTTGCCCTCGGCCGCTCGCCAGCTGCCGACGCCGCCGGCGCCCGACCTCGCCGTTCAGCGTGCCTGTGACGTTCTCGGGGGACGGCGGGTAGGGGCCGTATTGGAAATGCTGAATAAGCTGGCTGAGCTCCGCGCGGCGGCATCGCCAGTCCGCTGCGGTGGTCATTCGTGTGCCATCGAGGAACGTGAACGGGTCCGGGTGCTCCGCGATGGGGGGCAGGGAGGAGACCTGGGGAACGACCGGATCGGTGCAGGAAGGCTCGCTGCCGCCGGCGCTGGCGGATGCCGCGGTCGTCCCGCCGCCGCTGCCTGCGGCGGCCGAGGGGCCGCCGGAGCTCGCGGAGGCGTCGGCGCCGCCCGCCTCGCCGAGGCCGCCGCCAGCGTCGTCTGCCCCGCCAGCGTCCTCGCCGTCGCAGCCCGCGAGGAGCAGCACGGCAGCCGTGGCGAAGAAGTTCAATACGCTGGTGCGCACCCGATTCTCCCGTGTGACTTAGACGAATTCCCGGAGGGGGCCGCCGTGATCACGCGGGTGCTCGAGGAGAAGCCGGATAAGCCACCTCCTGTTCGGGTCACGATGATGCGTTGCGTTATGATGCGGAGCGACCCGGACCCACGGGCCCGCGAGGCGGGTGGGAGGCCGGGGGAAGGGCGGGATGACGGCTGCCAGCGGGCGCACCCGGACGCCCTGGTGTCGGGAACATGACGACCGCTTTTGCTTTTGCTGTTTCTGTTGTACCTAGGCGCCCCGAGAGCCCCCGCAGAGGCCCCGTATGATCCGCATCCTTCTCATCGACGACTCCGCCGCGATGCGGGCCCACATGAGGGCCGCGCTCGAGCGGGCGCCCGAGCTCGGGCAGGCGGCGGAGGTCGCGGAGACGGCGAGCGGGTTCGAGGCCCTCCGGCTGATGCACCGCGGCGCGTACGACGCGGTGATCATCGACATCAACCTGCCGGACATCGACGGGCTGGAGCTCATCCGGTTCATCCGGCAGAGCCGGCACCACCGCGACGTCGCCCTCGTCGTCGTCTCCGCCCTGTCGTCGGCGCGCGAGCGCGAGCGCGCCTTCCGCCTCGGCGCCCACGCGTTCGTCGCCAAGCCGTTCTCTCCCGACACCCTCGCGGCCGCCGTCCGGCGGGGCGTCGCGTCGAGCCAGCTGCGCCTGCGCGTCGCCACGTAGCCGGGCGCGGCCTCCCCGCGCCGAGGCTTCCGGCGCGCCTCCCCGAGCTGGTAGGGTGCGCGGCCATGACGCTCCGCCCCATCTTCCGCCGCCTTGCCGCGCCGCTCGCGCTGCTCGCGGCGACCGCCTGCTCTGCCTCGTCTCCCCCGCCTCCCGCCGAGCCGCCGCCCGGCGCCGCCGCCCCGGCGCCCGCGCCGTCCGGCGCCGCGGACAGCCCGACCGGGCTGCTTTCGGAGGAGGACTTCAAGGCGCTCCACCAGCTCCGGTCGGACAAGGCCCCGCCCGCGCGCGGGCAGACGGTCGACGTGGCCGGGACGAAGGCGTACCTGAGCCTGCCGAAGGACGCGAAGCCGCCGATCCCGGGCCTCGTGGTCATCCACGAGTGGTGGGGCCTCAACGAGCACATCAAGCACTGGACCGACCGCCTCGCGGAGGACGGGTACGCCGCCCTCGCCGTGGACATGTACGGCGGCAAGGTCGCGACCACGCCCGACGACGCGATGGCGGCGATGAAGGCCGTCGACGAGGCGAAGGGCCTCGAGGTCGTGCGCGCCGCGCACCGCTTCCTCTCGACCGACGCGCGCATCTCGGCGCCGCGCACCGGCTCGATCGGGTGGTGCTTCGGCGGCGCCTGGTCGCTCAAGCTCGCCCTGAACGAGCCGGATCTCGACGCCGCCGTCATCTACTACGGCCGGCTCGTCACCGACCCCGCGCAGCTCAAGGCGATCAAGGCGCCGGTGCTCGGCGTCTTCGGCAACCAGGACAAGGGCATCCCGCCCGAGGTCGTCAACGAGTTCGACAAGGCGCTCCACGACGCGGGCGTCGAGCACCAGGTGCTCCGGTACGACGCCGACCACGCCTTCGCGAACCCCTCGGGAGAGCGGTACGACACGAAGGCCGCGGCGGACGCCTGGGAGAAGGTGCGGCAGTTCCTCGCCGCGAAGCTGAAGGGCGGCTAGCCCTCCGAGGGCGCGGCGGCAGCGCGCTCAGCGACCCTTCAGCCGCTCGATCTCCGCGCGCGCCTGCTCGAGCTGCCGCTCCGCCTCCTCGCGCAGGCGCTGTTCCTCCTCGCGCAGGCGCCGCTCTCGGTCGAGCTCGGCCGCGAGCTCCTCGGCCAGGCGTTGCGCTTCTTCCTGGCGAGCGATGACCTGATCGAGCATGCCGCCGAGGCGCACGATCATCTCGTCGGCATCCTCGAGGGGGGCATTGCCCGCAAAGAAGCGGAGACGGGAGCCGTCGAGCAGCAGATCGAGGCCGAGCACCTCGGAGACGAACCGGCCAGCCTGGGGCACGATCCGCTGGTACACGCGCGGACGCGAAGGGTCGCCCTCCTGGGCCGCCGGCAGCCTGTAGGCGTGCAGGCGCAGGCGGGAGCGATCGAAGAGGAAGTACTCGCGGACGCCGAGCCGGGCGTAGCGCTCGACGTTGTCCTCATGATCCTTGGCACGATTGCCGGCCACGTGGACCTCGAGCACGAAATCGATGCCCTTGCCCTCCACATCGACGACCCACTTCATGCGCTCGTGGGGCTCCACGTCGAGGACGGCGAGCACGTCGGGCGCGAAGCGCGGCTCGCCGGGGTAGAAGACGGCGAGCTCGGACGAGAGGTAGATCTTGCGGCCGATCCGGCGGAAGAAGCCGTCGAGGGCGTCCAGCGCGTCGCGCTTGGCCTTGCGGTGCGCGTCTCCCTCGGGCGGCATGAGATCGAGCGGGACGTCGGCGGGGAGCATGTCCACGACGCGGGCGCGCTCGGCCGGGGTCATGCGCGACCACTGCTCGCTCGTCGGTGCGCGCGGATCTGCTGCATCGAAGACGTAGCCGGTGGTGGGGAGCGCCTGAGCCATGAGCGAAGCCTACCCGATGCAACAGCCCTCCGCGAGGCTCCCGGCGCCGCTTCCGCCGCGAGAAGAGCGCATTACGTGCGGGCGTCCTCCGTCATTCGATTCCAGGAGCGGCCGCCCGTCATTCCGTCATCGGAGCTCGCGGAGCGCCGCGATGAGCTCCGACAGCGACGTCGCGTCGCTCCGATCGAGCGCCAGCGAGCCCTCGGCGAGCGCCTCGGCGAGCGCGCGCGAGCCCCCGGCCTCCGGCGCGGCGGCGGCCACGGCCGACTCGGCGCGCGCGATCTCCGTCACGAGCGCGCCGAGCGCCGCCGGGTCGATCGCCGCGGCCCTCGCCGCCGCGGAGAGCGCGCCCGCGGCGCTCTCGACCTGCTCCACCGACGCGCGCGTCGAGGCGTGGAGCTCCGACAGGCGCAGCCGCTCGAGCAGCGCCCCGTACGCGGACTCCATCGCGGCGAGCTCGCCGAGCGCGACGGACGCCGGGCCCTCCGCCGCGCCCGCGCCGGCCCCGCCGCGCGCGCCGCCCGCCGCGCGCCGCTCCGCGATCGACGCGACCTCGACGCGCGCCGCCCGCACCTCGCCCAGGAACGCCTCGATCGACGCCGCCGCCGGCGCGATCGCGCCCGCGCCCAGGGTCGCGAGCGCCTGCATGGCCTCGCGCGGCCGCCGCCGCAGGAGCCGGCGGAGCGGCGCATTGCAGGCGATCCGCAGCGCCGCGGCCTCCGCGGCGGCGAGCACCCGCTGGCCCATCGACACCCTCGTCGCGGCCTCGTCGCACGCCCGCGCGAGGTCCTCGGCGAGCGCGCTCGCCTCCTTCGCCTGCGGCCCGTCCTCTGCGCCGCGCTCCTCCCCGTCGCCGCCCGCGCCGCGCGCCGCGTCGCGCCTCGCCTCGAGCGCGGCGCGCGCGTCCTCCAGCGCGCCGACCGCGGCGCGCAGCCGCTCCACGGCGGCGTCGGCCGCCGCCGTCTCGGCGGCGAGGTCGTCGCCCTCGACGTAGGCGCGCTGGCTCGCCGCGAGCAGCCGGCGCCGCTCGTCGCCCGCCTGCAGCGCCGCGGCGCTCCGCCGGGCCCGCGCCGCCCCGAGCGCCGCCGCGCCGGCCGCGCCGAACGTCCACGCGCACGCCGCGGTCGCCCCGAGCGCCGCCGCCGCGGCGATCCCCACCGCGGCCGTCGGCAGGGCCGCGCCCGCGCCGGAGCCCACGCGCAGCCCGATCATCCCGGCCACCAGCGCGCAAGCCGCCACGCCCGTGCCGATCGCGCGCGCTCCGCGCCGCGGGGGCGCGGCCGCGAGCGCGGTCACGCCGATGTAGGCCGCCGACCCGAGCGCCACGACCAGCAGGACGAGCGACAGCGGCGAGGTCAGCGTGACGAGCAGCCAGCCGAGCAGCGAGACGTCGATCATGGCAGCGCGCCGCTCGCCAGCACCACCTCCCGATCCCGCGCGCCGACCGACCCCGGCGCGCTCGCGACCCGGAACGACGCCCCGTCCCACACGATCGTCGTCACCACGAAGCGCACGTCCCTGCCCGGCGGATCGCTGCGGAACCGCACGCGCCACTCGAGGCGCGCGAGCTCGGACGCGGGCAGCTGCACCGCCGCGAGCCCGACCGCCGGCGCGAAGAGGCCGTCGCCGAGCGCCGCGTCCACCTGGCCGTCGCGGGCCGCGAGCGCGAGCTCCGCCGCGTAGTCCTCCCAGAGCACGACGCGCAGCGCCCCCGGGCCGCTGAAGAGCTGCAGCTCCTTCAGCTTGCGGGCGAGGCTCTCGGCCTCGGCGCCCGCCGCGGGGGCGGCGACGCCGTCGCCTGCGAGCAGCCGGCCGATGCGCGCCGCCGACAGGAGCCGCGCCCACGCACGCGGATCGTCGGGCCCCGGCGTGCCCTCCGCGGCGGCGACCTTGCGCTGGATGCGGAGCGCCTCGTCGACGCGCCCGCTCCCCGCGGCCGCCGCGGCGAGCCGCAGCCAGCCCCGGGGCTCGGCCGGCGCGAGGTCCGTGAGGGTCGTGTACTGGCGGTACGCGGCCGCGTACCAGCCGTGCCGGAGGTAGACGTCGCCGAGCAGCTCGCGCGACGCGGGGCTCGTCGGATCGAACTCGACGACCTCCGAGTAGGTGCGGAGCGCGTCCGACGCGAAGCCGCTCGCGGCGAGCACGTCGCCGAGCTCCAGCGCCAGCGCCGGGCTCATGAAGCCGCGGTCGCGCAGCCTCCGCCCGTAGGCGAGCGCCTCGTCCTTCCGGCCCGCCTCGGCGAGCAGGCGCACCCGCCGGATCTCCCCCTCCGGATCGTCCGGCCGCTCGGTGAGCGCCTGCCGCAGCAGCGCGAGCCGGTCCTCGACCGCCGGCAGCGCGGCGAGCCGCTCGTCGAGGAGCGCCCAGCTCGCCTTCGGATCGACGCCGCCGAAGAGCGTGCGCCGCACCGCCGCGGAGATCGCGGGATCCACGCTCCGCCGGAGGAGCGCGTGCGCGACGAACCGCTGCGCCTCGGGCTCGCCGGCGAAGCGCGCGAGCAGCGCCTCGGCGCCGCCCTCGGTCGATACCTTCGCCTGGAGGAGCGAGAGCAGCGCGGCGCGCGAGCGCCAGTCCGGCAGCTCGCAGGTCGAGAGCGCGCCCTCGTAGCGCGCGATGAGCTGCTCGGCCGCCGTGGCGCGGGCGAGGCGCTTCGACCATACGACGATGCGCTCGGCGAGCGGCCGCCGCGCGGTGTCGCTGCACGGCGCCATCGCGACCGGCGGGGGCTTGAGCGTCCCGATCGGACGTGGCCTCGGCGCGATCGCCGGCGCCGGCCTGGCCGCGGCGCCCAGCGGCGCGGCGCCCGCGGCCGGGGCGACCGGCCCGCCGCCGCGCGGCGGGGCGCTCGACTTGTTCGCGCCGACCATGCCGAACGCCGCGTGCTCGCTGGCCGCCTGGGGCGCCGCGGACGAGGGCCGCGCGCGGATGGAGGTCGTGCGTCTCGCCGTGGCGTCCTGCTCCAGGGGCTCGGGCGGCAGCGCCGCCTCCTCCGCGTGCGCCGCGGTCGCCGGGGGCGGGGCCGGCAGAGCAGCCGCGGGCGAGGCGAGGTCCGCCCTCGGGGCTTCATCCCGCGTCGCGTTCTCTGCCATCGCCGGCGCCGGCGCCATCATCGGCGCCGCCGCCGCCTTCTGCGCGTAGCCGCCCTCCTTCCCCGCGCTCTCGTCGTAGCTCGGCTCGCTCTTCGCGCACCCGAAGGCGACCCCGGCGGCGGCCGGCGCGAGCAGCGCCGCGAGCTCGCGCTCCCGCTCGGGCGTGAGCGCCGTCAGCCGCTCGCCCCGGAGCGGCGAGCGCCGCCGCTGGATGCCCTGGTTCAGGTACGCCTGCTCGCTCTCCAGCGCCAGCGTGCTCGTGAACGGCGTGATCAGCCCGTAATCGAGCCCGAGCTCGACCACCTTGCCCCGGTGCGCCTCGATGTCGTCGCCGTCCGCGAGCAGCCGCCGCATCTTCTCGGCCGCCCAGAAGCGCGGCACCAGCGCCGCCCCGACGCCCCGGTCGATCTCGATCGGGTGCTCGCGGGCGTACTCCTTGCCGGCGAGCCGCCCCTTCACGACCGCCTTCGCGGGCAGCGCGTGGTGCG
Source organism: Sorangium sp. So ce394 (assembly GCF_051474665.1). Lineage (NCBI taxonomy): Bacteria > Pseudomonadati > Myxococcota > Polyangiales > Polyangiaceae > Sorangium > Sorangium sp. So ce394. The sequence goes on along the minus strand of NZ_CP150339.1, from coordinate 10,749,459 downwards.
TGCGCGCGAGCAGCACGACCTCCTCGCCGCGCGACACCTTGCCGCTCGCGGTGAGCATCGGCTCGTCGAGCCCGGCGCCGAGGTCGATCGAGAGGTCGGTGATGGTCGGCGTCTTGATCGCGCCGGCGAGGCGCAGCACCTCGGACGTCGAGCCCTCGACCTCGTCGATCCGGAACGCCTGTCCGCCCCCGGCGCGCGCGAGCTCGCGGAGCAGCGCGTGGTTCGCGTTCTCGCCGACGCCGACGGTGAAGAAGCGCGCGCGCGAGTCGGTGAGCGAGCGGCGCAGCCGATCGGCGAGGCGCGCGCCCGTCACCTCGCCGCTCGTCGCGAGCCCGTCGCCGATGTAGATGACGGCCGGCTGCTCCTTGCCGTGCACGCGCCCGAGCGCCGACTCGAACAGCGCGCCGAGGTCGGTCGCGCCCCCGGTCGCGTGCTCGGCCAGCCGCGTGAGCGCCGCGGAGATCTCCTTGTCCGACGCCTCGGCCAGCCCGTCCTTCGGGTGCAGGACCGCGGGGGCCGAGTCGAGCGCGATCAGCGCGAACCGGTCCGACGGCGACATCGTCCGCAGGATCGCCTCGGCCGCGGCCGCCTTCTGCTGCCGCGCCGTCTCGTCGGCCGACGCCGACGTGTCCACCACGACGACGAGGTCGGCGGGGAGCTCCTTGAGCTCGGCCCAGTCCACGTCGGGCACGTACCGCGCCATCACGTAGTCGGCGCGGTCCTCGCCCGCGGCGAAGCGCGACACGCGCAGCGGCGCCGGCTTCGCCTTGACGGCGGCCTCGAGCTGGAAGTCCGCGCGCGGCTCGTACCCGCTCCGCCGCATGCTCACCCGTCGCCCGCCGTCCTCGATCACCGCGTCCGCGAGGGTCGCGATCTGCATGCCCTGGCCGGCCTGGCCGAGGTCGACCGACAGGGAGAACTCGCCGATCTGGACCGGCTCGCTCGAGCGCATCGGGTACACGTAGGTGAGCTTCCCGGCCGGCGCGCCGAGCATCTCCACGTAGCGCAGCACCACGCGCCGCGAGCCGCTCGCGGGCACCGGGAAGATGCGGGCGCGGTAGCTGCGCCCGTCGACCCACTCGAGCAGGGCCGGCTCGTGGCCGCTCTGCACCGCGGCCTGGTACCGCTGGGCCGCCTCCTTCCGCTCGATGACCTCCCCCTCGACGAGCACGCCGTTCGTCTCGACCGCGAACGAGCTCACGAGCGCGCGCTCGGGCACGGTGAACCAGTACCAGCCCTCGACCTGTCGCCCGCCCGGGTTCGAGAAGGTCTGGTCCACCTCGGTCTCGGCGATGCCGTCGCGCACGACGGCGCGCACGGCCTGCCGGCTGATCTCGAGCGTGCGCGCCTGCGCCCCGGGGGCGCCCTGCAGGTCGACGCCGTAGATCCGGCCGGAGCCGCTGCCCTCGCCCGCGAGGGGCCGGTGGTCGCCCATGCCGCCGGTCCAGTCCTCCCAGTAGGCGAGCGGCGCGACCTTGGGCGCGGCGCCGCCGGCGACGGTGGCCTGTTCGCCTGCGTGCACCTCGACGCGCCCGCCGGGGGCGGTGACCACGGCGAGCCCGCGGGCCACGTACACGCTCACGGCGTCGCCGGCGCGCTTCATCGACAGGCCGGCGTCGGACGCCGTGACCCGGACCTCCCCGAGCGCGTGCGAGAGCTCGCCGCGCCCCTCGGGCGGGGCGTCGAGCCACACCTCGCCCTGGGCGATCGAGAGCCCCTCGGCGCCGAGCGCCACCTCCGAGTCCGCGCGGAGGAACACCGCGGAGCCGTCGGCGAGCCGCACGAGGGCCCGCGCGCCCTTTCCGGTCGCGAGCTCGGCCCCGACCGGGAGGGGGACGCCGGACACCACCGTGGACTTCCGGTCGTCCTGCTCCAGCGTGACCTCACCCGAGGAGAGCTCGAGCCGGGCGCCGATGGCGCTGGCCTTCACGGGCGCCTTCTCCTGGGTCAGGACGAGCGCGGTCACGCTCGCGGCGAGCACGAGCGCGCCGGCCGCGAGCCGGAAGCGCAGGCCGCGCCTCTTTCGTGCCAGCTCGATGCTCGCCTCTGGCGCGCCATGTTCTGCCGGCGTCGCGGCCGGCTCCCTCTGTTCATGCGACGACATCCGAGACCTCCTCGCCGCGGTGGCCCTCGCCCCCGGAGCCAAGCGCGGGGCCGCATGCAGACGTCCCATGCCCCGCCGCGATCTGCCGAAGCGATCGCGTCGGTCATCGTAACGGGAAACGGCGCAGGAAGCGTAGCCCCCTCCCGGAGCCTGGCGGCGCGCGGAGGGTCCGCCGGGCGGAGGCCTGCTGCGGGGACGGGCGGGGAGCGGCCAGGGGCACCTGCAGAAGAACAGAAGAAGAGAGTTTAACGCCAAGGCGCCAAGGCGCAAAGGCGCAACGGGAGAGAGAAGAAGAGAGGAATGATATATTTTTTTTCTTCTTGCGCTTTTGCGCCTTGGCGTTGATTCTCTCTCTGCTCTCCTCCCGCCGCTCGGCGCTTCAGGTCACCTCCTGCCCCCCGGATCAGGGCTAGCGAGCTCTTTCAGCCGGCCCCGGCCCGGTCCATACCATGATGGAACAGGCCGCCTGGGCCGGGCGCACGTCCGAGCGAACGCCGAACGTTGGTTTCTGGGAATCCATCCCATCCTAGGAGGGGGCGATGACAGGACTGCTTCCGGGAATCCGGAGGTTCATCGGCTACGTGTCCCTTGTCTCCCGGCGTCGGCTGCGCAGGGCGCCCGATTTGCCGGGCGCGCGCTTCCGCGCGGCGGTGGTCAGGACGGTGGATGGGGACACGCTCCACGTACGCGACGAGCGGGGCGTGGACCATCCGATCCGCATGCTCTCGATCGATACGCCGGAGACGCACTTCCTCGGCGCCTCCCAGGGCCATTGGGCCGAGGCGGCGGCCGCGCGGCTCGCCGAGCTGCTCCCCGAAGGCGCCGAGGTCGAGATCCAGACCGATGAACAGCCGTGCGACGCATACGGCCGCGTGCTCGCCTATGTGCTGTCCGGCGGCCGGATCATCAACCGGCAGCTCCTCGAGGAGGGCCTGGCGGTGACGTACACCGTCGCCCCGAACCTGCGCCACGCGCAGGATTTCTCGGAGGCCGCGCGGCGCAGCTTCACCGAGCGGCGCGGCATGTTCAGCGATCCCGACCTCCTCCTCCCGTACGAGTTCCGGTGGAGCATGAGAGGTCAGTCGAGCGCGAAGCTCGTCGGCAGCCTGTCCCGAGGCGAGGTGTTCGACCTGTCGGAGCGCGAGCGCGTGCCGTGCTGGGATCGGGTGTTCTTCTTCGACGCTCGGGACGTCCGAGCGCCCTTTGTCCGCATCGCGACCGACGGGCGCGCGCGCGGCGGTTGATCGGGACGTCCTCCACGCGCGACCTGCCCCCCTGTCCAGGTCGTCTCAACGTCAGCGAGCCACCATGCCACGCCGTGTGGCAAAATGTCTCGTCCTGCGAGGCTCCTGCGCGCGACGACCCGCGCTCCTGAACCCGGGGGCGCGGCGGTCTCCGGCGGCTCGGCGGAGGGACGGCTCCCGATCCGCACGAGGAAGCAGATGTCTCCCTCACCCGACGCCGCGCTCCGCGCCTGGTCGGGAGCCGCGCGCATGGCGGACGCGGCCTTGGCACAGGAGTCGCCTGCGGGCGGAATTGCTCATGCGCCTGGCCTGCGAGCCCGGCGAGTCGCCATCTCGTGTGAGCCGGACGGGAGCTCGGCGCGTCCGAGAGCGGGGCGCCCGGTCGGTCGTCCCCTGTCGATGTATTCCTGCGAAGGAGCGCTTCTATGCCTGTGAAGAGAATGGATATCTCGTGCCTGGTCGCGTGCACCGCGGCGCTCTCGCTCGGCCTCGTGAACTGCGGCTCGGCGCCGGGCGCGCGGCCCGAAGATCCGACCGGCCCGCGGGACGCGCCCCCCGCGACGGCCGGGACGATCGCGCCCGCGGGCCCGCGGGCGCCCATGAACGCGAACCCTCCGCCCGGCCCCGAGACGCCGCGCACGAGCTACCTGCCGGTGGAGGACAAGGAGCCGTTCGCGGCCATGGTCGCCCGCATGAAGGCCGACAAGCCCGCGGTGGAGAAGCGCCATCAGGCCCTGCTCGATGAGCGGTACGACCTCTCGAACCGCGCCGCGCAGGGGGTCACCATGTCGCGCGGCAAGCCCGTCCAGGCCGGCGTGCGCGTGAAGCTCCCGAAGGGGACGACGTGGGAAGCGCTGGCCGCGCTCTCGCCCGACGCCATCCGGGAGCAGGGGCTCTGGCCGCGGGGCTTCCTGCCGCTGCCGCACGCGAACCACCCGGAAGGCGGCATGGTCTTCCCGAAGTTCCACATCGACGAGCTGAAGCGCCAGACGGGGCGCGACCTCACGCGCTTCGATCTCGACTTCGACCTGCCGGATCACCTCATCTCCGAGTTCCCGGCGCCCATCTACCTCACCACCCGGCCCGACCTCGGCGACGTCTCCAAGGGGCAGCTCGTCACGATCGACAACTTCTACGAGCTCTTCAACGGCATCCTGACGCCGAAGCAGCTCGAGGGGCTCCGGCTCCTCGTCACGCCGTTCCCGCAGATGCAGTTCAACGCGACCGCGGACCGGCGCTCGGAGAAGGCGAGCCTCGGCGTCGCCTGCTTCGATTGCCACGCGAACGGCCACACGAACAACGCATTTCACCTCGTGGGCGACACGAGGCCGCAGGAGTTCCGGCACCGGGTCGACACCCCCACCTTGCGCGGCGTGAACATCCAGCGCCTCTTCGGCTCGCAGCGCGCGCTCAAGACCGTCGAGGACTTCACCGAGTTCGAGCAGCGGGCGGCGTACTTCGACGGCGACATCGTCATCGCCGTCAAGAAGGGGATCAACATCCTGGACCGCGGGCACCAGGTCCACGCGATGGCCGAGTTCCAGGAGATCCTCGACTTCCCCCCGGCGCCGAAGCTCGGCGTGGACGGCCGCCTCGACCCCGCCAAGGCCACGCCCGAGGAGCTGCGCGGCGAGCAGGTCTTCCACGGCAAGGGCCGGTGCGGGACGTGCCACGTGGCGCCGTACTACACCGACAACCTGATGCACAACCTGCGGGCGGAGCGCTTCTTCAAGCCCGAGCTCATCAACGGCCGGATGGCCACCGCCGACGGCCCCATCAAGACGTTCCCGCTGCGCGGCATCAAGGACAGCCCGCCGTACCTGCACGACGGGCGCCTGCTCACGCTGGAGGACACCGTGGAGTTCTTCAACCTCGTCCTCGGCACGAAGCTGACGGCCCAGGAGAAGGCCGACCTCACGGCGTTCCTGCGGGTCCTCTAGCCCGTCCTGGCGGCCCGTCTCCTGCGCTTGACCAGGAGCGGGAGGCTCTCGAGGACGTCGACCCGATCCGCGATCATCAGCAAGAGCCAGTGCGAGACCTTGTGATCCGGGACCTCGTAGGCCAGGCGGCGCAGCGCGCCGCTGGCGCCTCTCGGCGGCAAGGCCGCGCTGAACACCGGCGTCGGCCGGGCGAGCCCCGGGTGCCTGAGCACCCGGCCCTCGACCGGCTGCTGCTCGGGCTCTATCCAGTGCGCCCACGAGAGCAGGTGCGGCGGCGCCTCCCTCGGGACGCCGGGCCTGTCCTCCGGGCACAGATCGACTCCCCAGTACGGCAGCTCCTTCGGCCGCATGAACTCGGCTTCCATGGTCGCCTCCTCCTCCCCGGTGACAGCGCTCATTTCGCGCCCGACGGGATGAGCACGCATTTGATGATCCCGTCGGTCCTCGCCGCGAACAGGCGGTACATCTCCGCGGCCGCCTCCAGCGGGACGCGGTGGGTGATGAGCGCCCTCGGGTCGATGTTCCCCTTGCGGATGTGCTGGACCAACCGAGGCATGTAGCGCTTCACGTCGCACTGCCCGGACTTGATCGTCAGGCCCTTGTTCACGACCGCGCCCACGTCGACCAGGTTCCACGGCGGCCCGTAGACGCCGATGATGGAGACCCTCCCGCCGCGGCGGACCGACTGGATCGCCCAGTTGAGGGCGACGGGCGAGCCGGCCTGGAGCATGAGCGTCTTGCCCAGCAGGCCGTGCAGCGTCGAGCCGCTCGCCTCGAGGCCGACCGCCTCGATGCAGACATCCGGCCCGCGGCCGTCGGTCATGTCCCGGAGGACGGACACGACATCGGGGACCTTGGTGAAATCGAGCGTCTCTGCCTGGTTGTACCGGCGCGCGAACTCGAGGCGGTAATCGATCGCGTCGACGGCGATGACCCGCCGGGCGCCGAGGAGCCAGGCGCACCGCTGGGCCACGAGGCCGACGGGCCCGCAGCCGAAGACGGCCACCGTGTCGGCGGGGGTGATGTCGCCCATCTCCGCGGCCTGGTACCCCGTGGGGATGATGTCCGAGAGGAAGAGCGCGTCCTCGTCCGAGAGGTCGTCGGGGATCTTCATGGGGCCGACGTCGGCGAACGGGACGCGAACGCGCTCGGCCTGGCCGCCCTGGTAGCCGCCGGTCGTGTGCGAATAACCGAAGATCCCGCCCGCGATCGTGGTGAGCGGGTTCGTGTTCTCGCAGGCGGAGGTGCGCTCTCGCTGGCAGAAGAAGCAGGTCCCGCAGGCGATGTTGAACGGCACCACGACGCGGTCGCCGCGCTGGAGGGTCTGCACGGAGGGCCCGACCTCCTCCACGACGCCGGTGAACTCATGGCCGAAGATGGTGCCGACGCGCGTGTCGGCGATGTAGCCGTGATAGAGGTGCAGATCAGAGCCGCAGATCGCGGCGCGGCTCACGCGGAGGACCACGTCGTTCGGATGTTGAATCCGAGGCTCCGGGTTTTCCTCGACGCGGACGCATCTCGGCCCATGGTATGTGACCGCCAGCATTCGCAGTACCTCCCGCCTGCTCGATGGGCGAAGCAAGGAGCGAACCCGGCGCGCGCGCTCGCGAGTGCAACCGGCGTAGACATCGGCCTTCCGCGGCTCGCCGGCCGGCGCCGCGGGAGAGCGGCTGTCCATCGTTTGCGGGAGCGCCGGCGCGCGGGCCGTTCTCCGCGGTCTCCTCGCGGCGCTGTAACCTCCGCCCGCCGGGGTCGTCGCCGAGCGCGCGCCCCTCAGGGGCGCTGCCGTTTCGGCTTCGCGGCGCGCCGCGCGGCGTGCGCCGTGCCAGGGGCCGCGCGAAGCGCGCTGCCGGGGCCGCTCCCCCTCGGCGCGACCGGGCGCGGTCCCACGTATCGCAGATTCGCACATCGATTGGCCAAGTTGCGCTATAAAATGCGCGAATGTGACCTGGCAGCCTCGCGCGGGGGAGCCCAAGATGCGCCGCGCGAGGGGTTCTTGAATGCACGGGGGACTGCGGCTTTTTTGGCGGGGTGCGCTGATGTTGAGCGCTGCGCTCGTCGGGGGCTCCGACGGCGTCGGCAGCGCGACGGACAGCCGCTCAGGCGCGCTCGGCGGCCAGAGCAGCGGAGTGGTCGGGCCGTGCACGGCGCGCTCGGAGAGCATCGGCGTGGAGGACGCCTCCCGGCTCGGCTTCTCGGCCAACGACGTGGTCTCCGCCGTCTCCGGCGCGCGCTCCGCCACGCTTTCGTGGGCGAAGGGCGGCAGCACGATTGTGACGGTCTCTGCGGGCGCGCCGCTCGCCGCGCGCTTCGTCCGCTTCACGAGGTCAGCGGTCGAGTCCACCACGGCGGGGGGCGATGGGCCGCCCGACGACCCGGCAGACCTCCGGGAGGCGGGCTGCCCCGGCGGCGCTCCGTTGCTGGAGATCGACGTCCCGCTGCGCTTCTCGACGGGCGACGGCGCCTTCGCCGACTCGTTCCCGGTCACGCTCCGGGCCGTGCGTCGCGACGCTGTCGCGTACATCCACGTGATCCATCCCTCCCGGATCCAGGGATCCTACCGGATCACCGACGTCGACCCCGCGGAGGTCGATGACGTGCGGCTCGTCCTCTTCGGCACGATCCGCGGCCGCGTCATCACCGGAAAGCTGCAAGGGCTCGCCCCGGGCAACCCGAACGGGACCGGAGAGGGCCCGGACGCGCACGGGCGAAGGCTCGACATCGCGGAGTTCTGATCGTCGCCGAGCTCGGCGGCCCCGGCCGGCGATCTCGGCACGATCGGGCGCCAGGATGGGTGCTCGCCCCTCGCCCGCGGGCAGCGCTCGAATGTGCCCGGAGAGAGTTCACATGAAGGCGGGAAGGCGGGAAGAACATCGATCTTTCTCCCCGCCTTCCCGCCTTCCCCCCTTCATGTTCAATTTTGAGCACTGCCCGCCCGCGCTCCCGCGCCTCACGCCGGCGGATCAGGCCGCCTCATCTCCGCGGAGGCCGTAGGCCGCCATCTTGCGCTTGAGCGTGTTCCGGTCGATGGCGAGCGCGCGCGCCGCGCGCGAGATGTTGCCCCGATGCACCTTGAGCGCGCGCCCGATCGCGGCGCGCTCGGCCGACGCCACCGCCTCCGCGAGCGGCGCGACCTCCTCGCCCTCGGCCTCCCCCTCCGGCCCCCGCGCGACCCCGCCCGCGCCGCCCGCCGGCCCCGCGGCCGCCGCGGTGATCTCCGGCGCGAGATCGCCGACGTCGACCGTGTGATCGCAGAACACCCCCCACCGGTGCACCTCGGCGCGCAGCTCGCGCACGTTGCCGGGCCAGGCGTGCTGGTACAGGCACCGGAGCGCGTCGCGCGTCACCTTGAGCCCGCGCCCCTTGCGCCGCGCCCGCACCTCGTCGAGGAACGCGTCGACGAGGATCTCGATATCCCCTCCGCGGGCGCGGAGCGGCGGAACGTCGATGATCGCGCCGCGGAGCCGGTAGTACAGATCCTCGCGGAACGTCCCCTGCTCGACCATCTTCGCCAGGTCGCGGTGCGTGGCCGCCACGACGCGCACGTCGATCTCGATCCGGGCCTCGCCGCCCACCCGGCGCAGCGTCCCGTCCTGGAGCACGCGCAAGAGCGAGGCCTGCACCCGCGGCGACAGCTCGCCGATCTCGTCGAGGAACAGCGTGCCGCCGTGCGCCTGCTCGAACACGCCGCGCCGCCGCCCCGCGGCCCCGGTGAAGGCGCCCGCCTCGTGGCCGAACAGCTCGCTCGCGAGCACGCCCTCGGCGAAGACGCCGCAGTTCTCCGCGACGAACGGGCCCCGGCCGCGCGGGCTGTGCTCGTGGATCGCCCTGGCCGCGAGCTCCTTGCCGGTCCCCGTCTCGCCGACGATCAGCGCCGGCACGTCGGTCGCGGCGACCCGGGCGATCCGGGCGCGGAGGGCGCGCATCGGCTCGCTCTCGCCGACGAGCACGGCGTCGCGGGTGCGCGCCTCGGCCCGCAGGCGCACGACCTCCTCGCGCAGCGCGCGGATCTCGGGGAAGCCCTCGATGTCCAGCCGGACCTCGCGCACCGGCCGCGGGTGCGGGTGCGGCACGAACGCCGCCGGGATCACCTGGAGCATGCGCGCGGGCAGGATCCCCGCCTGGACCAGGATGACCCAGAGCGTCTGCGCTTGCGGCGTGCCCGCCGAGAGCAGGACGTCCGTCGCCCACGCCGCCTCCGGAAAGGCGCGCTTGAGCTGCGCCGAGAGCTTGCCGAGCGCGCGGAAGAGCTTCGCGTGGTCCGACGGATCGTCGACGTCGACCACGCGGAGCTCGACGCGCGCGGCGCGCGCCCGCGCCCGCTCGACGAGCGCCCGCGACGGCGCCTCGCCGGCCGGGATGGTGAGGATCACGATCGCGTCGTAGCGGCTCTCCTCCTGGTCGAGGAGCCGCAGCACCGGCCCGCGATCGCCCTCCGCCCGGCGGCCGTGGTGCGCCGGCGCCGGCCCGAGCGTGCCCGCGTCCGACCAGGTGAGCAGGAGGCGATTCACCGGTGCATCGTACACCAGCAGTGGTGCGCCGTGCACCACATTATCTGGTGCATCGTGCACCAGGTTGAAGCGATCTGCCGGCGCAGGGGCGGGTCGCGCGCTGGCACGGGAGCCGCAAGGATCCGCCGCGTTCCCCCGCGCCGCCCGCCTCGGGCGCGCGTCCGCCACGGAGATCTCATGAAAGCGCCCGCCGACAGCGTCGTTCTCCCCGCCCACGCCCGCCTGGTCGCCCGCGACGACGTCTGGCTCGAGGGCAACGCCGTCCAGCAGCTCGCGCGCGTCGCCGCGCTGCCCGGCTGCGTCCGCGCCGTGGGCATGCCGGACCTGCACGCGGGGCGGGGCATCCCGATCGGCGCGGCGTTCGCCTTCGCGGACCGCGTCGTCCCGCAGCTCATCGGCGGGGATGCCGGGTGCGGCGTGCGGCTCGTCGCGACGTCGATCGGCCGCGTGTCGGCGGACGTCCTCGAGCGGCGCGTCCGGCAGGCGATGGAGGACGATCCGCTGGCCGACTGCGACCCGGCCGCCGTGTTCGAGCAGGTCTGGCGGCGCGGCGCGCGCGGTCTCGCCGAGGTCGACGGCGTGCCCGAGGCGCTCGCGCAGCTCGCGGCGGCGGAGCCGGAGGACGGCCTGCGCCCGAGCGGCGACGCCTCGCCGTACCGCGCGGGCTACGAGGGGGCGCTCGGCTCGGTCGGCGGCGGGAACCACTTCCTCGAGATCGCGCGCGTCGGCGCGCCGCGAGACCCTGCGGCGGCGGCGGCGCTCGGCCTCTCCGCCGGGGATCTCGTCGTCCTGGCCCACTCCGGCTCGCGCGGGCTCGGCGGCGCGCTCGGGCAGCGCTGGGGCGACGCGGTGCTCGAGGGCGACGCCGCCGAGCCGTACCTCGGCGAGCTCGCCGGCGCGTGCCGCTTCGCGCGGGCGAACCGGCTCCTGCTCGCCTACCGGATGCTGCGCGCGCTCGGCGCCGCGCGGGCGTCGAAGATCGCCGGCGGGCTCGACCTCACCCACAACGACGTCGCGCGGGAGACCGTGGGCGGCGAGCCGGCGTGGGTGCACCGGAAGGGGGCCGCGCCCGCGCGGGGCAGCGACTTCACCGTGGTGCTCGGGTCGCGCGGCGCGCCGTCGTGGGTGATGCGCTCGAGCGACGCGGAGGCCGGGCTGCGCTCGGTCGCGCACGGCGCGGGCCGCAAGATGGGGCGCAGCGAGGCGCGCGAGAAGATCGCGGCCCGGTACCGGCGGCGCGAGCTCGCCCGCACCGAGCTCGGGGGCCGCGTTGTGTGCGACGATCCGGCGCTGCTGCTCGAGGAGCACCCGGACGCGTACAAGCCGATCGCGCCGGTGATCGAGAGCCTCGTGGAGGCCGGCCTGGCGACGGCGGTCGCGCCGCTCGTCCCGGTGATCACGGTGAAGCGATGAGCCGGTCGTGGGTGCAGATCAGCGCGGGGCGGGGGCCGGTCGAGGTGCGGCGGTTCGTGGCGCGGCTGGCCGAGCGGATGGAGGCGCTCTGCGGGGAGCGCGGGCTCGCGGTGGTCGACGTGACGGTGCACGGCGACGAGGGCGCGCCGGCCTCGGTCGAGATCCTGGTGGAGGGCGACGCGCGGCGCTGGCTCGAGGGCGAGATCGGGACGCACGCGCTGATCGAGAGGAGCGCGGACCGGGGGCGGGCGGCGCGCAAGCGGTGGTTCGCGGGGGTGGCGATCCACCCCGCCGGGGCGGACGCGGGCGCCGGGGCGGGGGAGGGCGTGGATCTGCGGGATATCGAGATCTCGGCCTGCCTGGCGGGAGGGCCGGGGGGGCAGCACGTGAACAGGACGCGGTCGGCGGTGCGGGTCCACCACCGGCCGAGCGGGATCACGGTGCGCGTCGCCGACGAGCGCTCGCAGCGCGCGAACGTCCGCCGCGGGGTGGAGCGCATCGCGGAGCGGCTCGCGGAGCGCGCCGCGCGGCGCGCCGCAGAAGGGGAGGCCGCGCGCTGGAGCGAGCACGACCGGATCGTCCGGGGGGAGCCGGTGAGGACGTACCGGGTGGGGCGGAAGAGGGAGCTCGAGGTGGCGGGGGCGCGGTGAGGGGAGGCGAGCGCCCGCCTCGCAGGACGGCCAGGCCGGCGTGCGACATGCGGGCGCGCTGGCACCTCAGGTCCACCGTGGTCCGCAGCGCCTTGGTACCGCGGGTCGGAAATCCCGCCAGAAAAGCCGGTCGATGACGAGCCGTCGCCGGAAACAGTGGCGATTTTCATGGCTTCCGCCTGTTTCGCCGCCGAGGGCGGCTCCGGTGGGGCCCAACAGGGCGCCCTCCGCCGTCGCGTCGCCCGCGGTGAAGGGCCGCGGCATCACCAATCGGGGTCGGCGCCTGGCCCGGCGGCGCAGCGCCGCGGGATTCTCCTTCGCTCGCCGCCCTGTTGTCGGGCCCCTCGATGCGCTGCCGCCTGTTTCGGGATCGTGCCTGCGTGCCCGCACTCTGCCAGCCCAACGTTGAATTGACCTGCGGCGCGAAGCGCCGTCAGGTCCAATTCTGTGTTGGGCGGTGCCTGGTCGCGCATCATGGGATCAGACATCCCAGAGCCGCCTCTTGCCGGGCTGAGAGCCGCCGCTCGCCGCAGCAGCGGTCGTGGTCGCGCCGTACCTCTCCGCCATGGCGCCGCCAGGTCCCGCCGGCTTTCGTCCCGCAGAATTCCCCGCGGAGCACGAGCGGCCCGTGTTTCGCTCGCAGCCGCCGGGATGCTCACCCAAGCGGAGTCTCGGCCGCTGTCGGCGCGTCCAAGGGCCTCGCGGCCAGCGCCGCACGCCTACGCGCCTCGCGAACCGCATCAGACCGTGTTGTATGGCCTCCTTCAGGAGCACCTCGCGACCTTCGTCGCGCACGCAGCGCGCACCTACGCGGCCCCGCTCCCGAAGTACGCTGTCGCCGCCTTCGATGGCTACCTCGCCTGTGGCGATCTCGCGCGAGGTTTCGTCCGATGTCACTGCGATGGCTGCGGTCACGATGTGCTCGTCGCCTTCTCATGCAAGCTCCGCGGCCCCTGCCCCAGCTGCGCCTCGCGCCGGATGTGCAATGAGGCGGCGACGCTCGTCGATCGTATCTTGCCCAACGTGCCCGTCAGGCAGTGGGTCATGTCGCTTCCGTTTGAGCTGCGTGCGCTTGCGGCCAAAAGGTCCGACGTCCTCGCGGCGATGAAGCGCATCTTCGCGGAGGAGATCGCCCGCGTGACCACGCGGCTCGCGAGCATCGCCGGCGCACGGACGGGCTCGGTCGGGTTCCCTCAGAGATTCGGCTCGAGCTTGAACGTTCACGTTCATTTCCACACGCTGGCAATCGACGGCGTTTTCGAGAAGACCGCCATGGGCGTGCGCTTCCACGATGCGCCGCCGCCTTCAAAGGACGATGTCAGCGAGGTGGCGCGACGGGTGCGCGAGCGTGCGCTTCTTTGGCTACGGCGCCGCGGCTACCTCGACGAGCGCGCGGCCGAGGAGCACAGCAACGAGACCACCGAGCCCTCCGCGCTCGATGCGTGTACCCAGCTCGCACTCGCAGGTGGAGCGTATCTTGCGCGGCCTTTCGAGTCCGGCTCGCGGCTTTGATTCCTCCGCCGAAGATCCCGCTTGTAAGATACCATGGCGTGTTCGCGCCTCGCTCGTCGTGGCGCTCTCTCGTGACACCCAACCCTCCGGCCCGCGCCGCGAAGTCTGAGCCGTGCGCGGGGCACGCGCCTCTGCCCGCATCCCCCGCGCCCGCATCCCCCGCGCCCGCGTCGCCGTGCGCTCCGCCGGCGCTCTCTGCGAGGTCGCTCGCGCATGCCGAGCCCACGGTGCGAGTTGAGCCGACCCTGATCTCGGTCTTGCACTGGGGGCGGCTGCTCGAAGGGGAGTTGTTCGCAACGTCGCGCTACGTCGAGTGGGCCGTGCTCATGAAGCGTTCGTTCGGCTTCGATGCGCTCCGCTGCCCGAGATGCGAACGGAGGATGCGCGTGCTTTCCACGATCACCGACTCAGCGGTGGTGCGCCGCATCCTCGATCATCTGAACTTGCCCTCGCAGCCCCGAACGGCAGCACCCGCGCGCGATCCAACGTGGGAACCGATGGCGTTCGGGTTCGATACGGCGTAGGTGGGCACCCGGCCCGAGCCCGTCATGGCGAACGCACGTCGCGGTCGTCGAGCCAGAACTGCACCCAATGCACGGCGCGCGGTCCCTGCGACGGGGCGAGCGGGTGTTTGATGCGCGATAGACGGCTCGCCCGGCGCCGTTCCCGCGGGGCTTGACACGGGCGAGAGCTCTATGATTTCCTATCCGCGGGGCAACCCCTACGCGAGCTCGCTGGCGCTCTATGCCTGCCATGAGCCGGACAACGACGCGAACTCGCGCGCGCATCTCCGCGACTGCGCCGCCGGACACATCGACGAGGCGGATGGTACCACGGAAGCCGGGCTGCCCCTCCGGCACAGAAAGGCTCACTGCGGCACGCGCGATCTTCTGCGACGCGGCGAAACCACGCGATCTGCGGGATCCCTCAGCCTGGACCAACCTTTGCTGTCCGTGCCCTCAGGAGGTGATGCTCATGTCGAGGATCCTGGCGATGGTTTCAATTTGTCTTCTGGCGTCCGCCTGCGTCGATTCGACGACGGTGGGCCCGGGCGGTCCCACGAGCAGCTCCTCCGGCGGCGGCCAAGGGGGGGACGGCGGCTCCGGCCCGGGGCCCGGCGGCGGCGCGGTCGATTGCTCGGCGTTCGAGGACGACGAGCCCGGACCGCAGGTGACGTTCACGGTGACCAACAACCGCGCGACGCCCATCTATTACCACAACGCCCAGTGCTCCGACCGCTTCCGCGTGGCTCCGGAGGGTGGGCAACTCGGCAATGCGGAGCTCTCGAACATCGAGATGACCTGCGAGGAGGTCCAGACGGCAGAACACTGGCCGCTCGACTGCCACGACGCGACCGTGATCGAGATCGCGGCCGGACAGAGCGCGACGTTCGGTTGGACAGGCGTGCTGTACGAGCGCCAGCAGATGCCGAGCGCCTGCGCGGTACGGCCGGACAATCCATTCGTCGCGTTCTGCTCGCGCGCCGTCGCCGTGCAGCCCGGAGCGCTCGAGATCGCCATCGAGCTCTTCGGCGCGGCCAAGTGTGAACTAAGCAGCATATGCTCGTACCCCAGCGCTCCGTTTACTGTCAAGCAGGATTTCACGTACCCGGACGACACGGCGGTTGCGATCGCGATCGACTGACGTCGCCACCTCGCTCCTGCGGTCACGATGTGCTCGTCGCCTTCTCATGCAAGCTCCGCGGCCCCTGCCCCAGCTGCGTCTCGCGCCGGATGTGCAATGAGGCGGCGACGCTCGTCGATCGTATCTTGCCCAACGTGCCCGTCAGGCAGTGGGTCATGTCGCTTCCGTTTGAGCTGCGTGCGCTTGCGGCCGAAAGGTCCGACGTCCTCGCGGCGATGGAGCACATCTTCGCGGAGGAGATCGCCCGCGTGACCACGCGGCTCGCGAGCATCGCCGGCGCACGGAGGGATCACCGAGCAGGTGTGTTACCGAACTGGCTAGATGATGGTCCTGGGCCCTTTTTCGCTCGCGCTGGTTGATGGCCATCCGGTGCCCGGAGCCCCCGCCGGAGGCTCCGTTCGCCCATCGCCCGCACGGGACGGTCGCCGGAGCGCGGAGGGCGGGTCACGGGCGGCGTAGTCGCCGCGCCCCGGCGCGGGCACCCTTGACGCGCCTGAGCACTCCGGCAGCCACGGCCGCGGGATGGGCCGACCATCACGGCCGTGACCGGGAGCGCTCACCCCCGCGATGGCCATCGAACAGCCTGCGCGATCGAGCATCAACCATCGTGAGCGTCAACAGGTCTGTGCCTCCCGAGGGGGTGCGATCCGTCGTCTCGCTCTCCCCCAATCCCCAGGGAAGCGACGGATCGCTACGGTTCGCCCCCGCGGAAGAGTCCCGCCAGGATTCCTGAGGCGACGAGGCGGGCGCGGATGAAATGCGGCGTGATGGACGAAGAGCGCGCGCGCCAGCCCGGCGCTGGTGTCACCCATGGCGAGGAACAACGGCGAGCCGCTTGAGCGACAGCACATCTATCATGATCTGAACGTCCTGCAGGTGTCGCTTCGGATCGCCCGCGACAAGGGAATCCCCTTCGTCGACCTGATGGCCTCCAGCGCCGCGTGGGTGGACAACATCGGGCGAGCACAGGCCAGAGCCTTCTACGCGACCGGCGACGCCACGCATCCGAACGAGGAGGGGGCGAAGGCGCTCGCCGAGATCGTCGCCGAGGGCGTCCGGGCGCGAGCTCCGGGGCTCGCCGTGCGGCAGGCGCGTCGGACCTGCATCGAGGTGGATGGGCTCCAGGGAACCGGCGGCCGTGCGCTCGTCGCCGGGCCATTTTGGTTGACGCCGCCGTTGTGAACGCTCACAATCGCTCTCGAACGACCTTTCGCTTTGTCCAGGACAGGCCGTCACGCGCGCTCGTCCTCGGGCCCGATCCCGGCACGGCTCCGCTCGCCTGGTCATCGCGGACAAAGGTGCATGATCACTGCGCCGCGCAACAGGGTGGGCACTCCGTGGTCCGACATCGTCGCACGAAAGTCCGTGAGCTCCCGAGACGATCGGGATCAGGTTAAAACATGAGAGGCAAAGCCGGCCGAACCAGCTGTGGACCAGGATGTGCACGCCTCGCCGCTTGAGCACCGGAGCACCTCACGCTAGCGCCCATCGGCGCAGCAACTACGCGCGAAACCGAGGAGCGAGATGGCACGTTGGGGAAGCAGCTCGAGAGTACGATTCCTCGCGGCGTTCTTATGGACTTCCGGGTGCAGCGACCCGGTGAAGACAACCGGCGGAGACGCAGGATCCGACGCCGAGCCCCCCGCGTGCTCCGAGGGCGCCTGGGATCACGATGGCGATGGCGCGACGAGCTGCGTCGCATGGACAGGCTGCACCGCAGGCACCTTCGCGAGCGCCGAGGGCTCGCCTACGGCGGACCGGCGGTGCACGGCTTGCCCGGACGGCACCTTCAGCGACACGATGAACGCGCCGAGCTGCAGCATGCACACGCCCTGCGCGCCTGGGACGAGGCAGACCGCGGCCGGGACGAGCACCACGCCCGCGCGGTGTGACGCCTGCTCGCCGGGCACGTACTGCGCAGGCGGGGCCGCCGCGCCTGTCGACTGCGCGGACGGCACCTGGGACGACGACGCCGATCCCGCAACGACGTGCGTCGCGTGGACCGACTGCGTGCCAGGGGAGCGCGTCGGCACGGAGGGGAGCAGCACCACGGACCGCAGCTGCCTCAAGTGTACGAACGGCGAGCACTCGGCCTCGATGAACGCAAGCAGCTGCTCCCCGGGTGCCTGGGTGCTGAGCTACTTCGGGCCGAATCAGGACCTGTCGAGCGATTCGCTGCACCTCGCCTACAGCACCGACGGGCTTCACTGGTCGACCCTCGCCGATGGACAGCCTGCGTACCAGCTCACCGGGATGGGAACGAATCACATCCGAGATCCGTTCCTGTTCCGCAAGAACGATGGCACGTACGTCTATATCGCCACGGACTGGACGCTCTCGATAAACGACGCGAACTACTGGAACCACCCGAGCTCCAAGATCTTCGTGGCGGACTCGACCGACCTCATCACCTTCACGAATCCCCGGTTGATCACGCTCACGAACCTTCCGGGCCCCGGGGCCACCCCGATGCACGCCTGGGCCCCGGAGGCTTACTACGACCCCGATCGTAAGCTCTATGCGATCATCTGGTCCGGGAACGACACCACGGGCGCGAACCGCATCTACGTCAGCTACACCGAGGACTTCGTCACCATCGTCAACCCGACCCCCGACGTGCTCTTCGATCCGGGCTACAGCATCATCGACGCGACGATCACGCAATGGAATGACCGCAACTACCTCTTCTTCAAGGACGAGACGGACAGCAGCGGGAGCGCGCTCACAGGATCGGGCAAGGACATCCAGATCGCGCGCTCCTCGACGCTCGCGCTCGATCCGGCGACGTTCACGCGATGGAGTCCGGACTACATCACCCGGGGGTCGACCCAGAGCAGGAGACGAGCAACGGAGGGACCGTTTGTCATCAAGGATCCGCGGGAGAGCCGATGGTACCTGTTCGCCGACTACTACCTGAACGGCGGTGTGTTCGGGTGCTGGAGCACGACGGATCTCGACGCGGATCCGGGCTCTTGGACGGAGCTCCGGAGCGCGCAGTACCGCTTCCCGTCCGGCGTGCGCCACGCGAACGCGGTCCGAGTCACGCAGGCGGAGCTCGATGCGATCATCGCCCACTACTGAACATCCTGCCGGATCCGCAGCACCTACGGCGGGGCGAGCGTCTCGATATTTCACGGATGGTTAGAGTCACCCCTCATCATGCGCGCACCGAAATCTCCCCACCCAAAGGGCACTTCCCTCGCCGCGCCACGCGTTGCGCTCACGGCGGCAGCTTGCGCCTTCGCCGCATCGCTCGTGGTGATCGCGTGCTCGGACGGGCCCTCGGCCGACGCGCCGGACGCGTCGACCAATTCATTGCGGATCATGACGGCGGGCACGGCGCTCAGCACCTCGGAGTCCGGCGGGCGGGTGACCGTGAGCGTGGCGCTCGACGCCGCGCCGAGCGAGCCTGTCACGGTGCCGGTCTCGAGCTCGGACGCGACCGAAGGCTCCGTCTCCCCGGCGACCATCTCCTTCACGGCGGAGGATTGGAGCACCCCTCGAGAGATCACGGTCACGGGCGTTGACGATGCGGAGAGCGACGGGGATCAGAGCTTCCGCGTTCGCTTCGGGCCCTCGGTCTCTGCAGACCCAGCGTGCGACGGCCTCGTCGCGGAGTCCGCTGACATCACGAACACGGACGACGACGGTCCAAGGACGGCAGCGATCGTCGTCAGCGACCCGTCGGGGACCCTCGCCGAGCGCGGCGCGCCCGTGACGTTCACCGTGCGCCTCGCGTCGCAGCCGAGCGCGCCCGTGACGATCGCCCTCAGCGTCAGCGACACGACCGAGGCGACGCTGAGCCTTGCGGGCCTGACGTTCACGGAGGCGGACTGGAACGCGGCGCAGACCGTGACCTTGAGCAGCGTCGATGACTGGCAGGCCGACGGAGCTCAGCCCGTACGCGTCGCCTTCGGCTCACCGGCCAGCGAAGACCCCGAGTATGCGGCCCTCGCCGCCCCCGCTGTTCTCGAGCTCTCCAACCTCGACGACGACGTCGGAGGCGGTTACCATATTCGCACCACGCACACCGAGGGCGCCCCGCTCTATGTCGCGCATTCCTATTATCACGCGATGATCACCAACCTCGACGACAGAGCGAACAACCAGGTTCCTGACGACTTCCAGTGGAAAGTGGTGCCCGGCCTCGCGAACCCGGACGATCCGACGCTGGTGTCGTTCGAGTCTGTGGGTTTCGGCGGTCGCTACCTGCACGTCGACAGCGCGAACTCGACCCGGTACCCGCTGCAGGACGAGACGTCCAACCGGGCTGGCGGGCTCTGGCAGACCCCACCCGAACAGAGGAGTCACCTCCTGTGGCTCGACGTGCTCACGGATACCACCACGTTCCGGAGGGACGCCACGTTCCGGATCGTGCCCGCGCTGAACGGGGATCCGACGATGGTCTCGCTGCAGTGGTACTCAGATGAGGCACGTTATCTCCGGCACCTGAACTACCAGATCCATGCGCACGCGCTCGACGGCACGGCGGTCGAGGACTCGGAGGCGTCGTTCGCGCTCGAGCCGCTCGGCTATTTGGTCTCGCAGCGCGCTGATCCCCACATCAAGCGGCACACGGACGGTTACTACTACTACACCGCGAGCGTGCCGACGTACGATCGCATCGAGATCAGGCGCGCGACCACGATACGAGGCCTGGCCAGCGCATCCCCGAAGGTCGTCTGGACGAAGCACGCGACCGGCCCGATGGCGGCGCACATCTGGGCGCCAGAGCTGCATTTCATCGACGGCAAGTGGTACATCTACTTCGCCGCCGGAAGCTCGACCGACATCTGGGCCATTCGCATGTATGCGCTCGAGAGCTCATCGGCCAACCCGATGGATGGCGGGTGGATCGAGCGAGGGCAGATCGTGACGGACTCGGACACCTTCGCGCTCGACGCGACGACGTTCGAGCACGACGGCAAGCGCTATCTCGTGTGGGCGCAGGAGGACCCCAGCGTCGCGGGCGACAACAGCAGCTTGTTCATCGCGGCCATGGTGAACCCGTGGACGCTGGCCAGCCCCAACGTGCGGATCGCCAGACCCGAGCACGCCTGGGAGACGGCGGGGTTCGCGGTCAACGAAGGTGCTGCCGTGCTCGAGCGGAACGGGCGGGTCTTCATCAGCTACTCAGCGAGCGCGACGGACGCCCGCTACTGCCTCGGCCTGCTCACGGCGAGCGCGACGGCCGACCTGCTGAGCGCCAGCTCGTGGACGAAGAGCGAGAATCCAGTGTTCGTCAGCGCGAACGGGCTGTATGGCCCGGGCCACAACTCGTTCACGACCTCGGCGGATGGATCGATCGACGTGCTCGTGTACCACGCGCGGAACTACGAGAAGATCACGGGGGACCCGCTCTACGACCCGAACCGTCACACGCGCGTCCAGCGGCTCGAATGGAATGCAGACGGAACGCCGAACTTCGGCGTGCCGCTCCTGAACGGCGCGACGACGATCGGCGATTGACGGCAGCGAGCACACGCGGGCGGCGAGCTCGACCTGCGCCTTTGCGTTGAGCTCTCCCTCCGGATCCCTGGCCGGACCCCTGGTGGGGTGGAGCTAGAGCATGGATCCGGCCGGGAAGCCGACATCCACGACGAGCTCGGCATCCGAGAACACGTCCAGCGCATCGAGCGGCTTCGTGATGCTCCTCGCGCGGTTGGCGGCGTCCACGAGCGTCACGTCGGCCGTGTAGCGGCCCGGGAGCAGCGTGGCGCTGACCTCGAACCAATCACACGGAGCGTACTCCTCCGCGACGAGGTCGCCGCCGCGCGTATAGACGATGAGCTCGGCGTCGGTCGCCCCGTAATACGAGCACAGGAGCGGGTCGGTCGTGCCCTCGATCGTGTACGCGATGGTCAGCGTCCCCGTCTCCCGGAGCGGGGGCGGGTCGTCGGCCACGACGACGCAGCCTGCCGCCGGCGCCGCGAGCGCGGCCAGCAACATCAGACTCAGCATTCTCGTGGTTTGCATGGTTCTTTCTCCTCGCGTCCGCGGTCCTCTCGGGTGCAGCTCAGTCCGCGTAATAGCGGCGGCGGCGCTCGACCGGCTCGCGGTAGGCCGGGGCGCGCCGCTCCTCGTAGTACCGCGGCGGGTGATGATGATGGGGCCGCTCACGCCGGCTCCGGATGACCACCCGGCGCTCCGCCAGCACCCGCGGCTCCGATCGGAAGATCACCCAGCCGCGCGGGCCTTCGTAGTACCACGTCTCGCCGACGAGGTAGGCGTACCCGCCGTGGTAGCGCACGCTCGGATACGCGTAGATGTCCGCCGGCGCCGCCTCCACGCGGACGACGGAGTGGCCGTAGAGGCGCTCGCTCTCGCCGCCGACCGTCCAGAAACATCCAGCAGCGGCGAGCGCGAGCGCCAACAGCGAAATCGTGGCGCCGAGGCGGCGCGCAAGCGTGCCTCGAGCCACGCGATTCAAGCAGCGATGATCAGCTTGCACGATGCGTCTACCTCCCTCCATCGCCAATCCGCAATAGGGGTGCCAAGAGGAGGCGATGCGGTCTTCATCGCGCGGCGAGGGGGGCGATTCTCCCGGGTCTCCAGGAATGATTCGTTTCGCTCGCGGATGAGCGCGCCGCGACCTTCTCCGCCGCCGAGAGGGGCGATCGAGCCGGAGCGGAGGCGCCGCCCGGAAGCAAGGGGGCGTCCAGCTGCGCCGGGGCCGAGCAGCGCACCCGGGGGGGACGGACCGCGAGGTGCGTTGCACCCACGGACGCCGAGCTCGTCACTTCCTTTCGACTGTGCCAGTCATGCAAGGAGAGTGGCAATTTGCCATGATGGATCGCCGCTGTCGCGGCGCGGGCGCCCGGCCCGCAGTGGCGTGGAGGCGCGCCGCGGCAGCCTGCGCCGGCGGAGCGGCCGGCGTCGCTCGGCGGTCTCGGGCGTGACGCGGCGGCGGGGGTGTTGTAGCGGAAACGATCGCTGTGCGGCGCTGTGTCCCTGGCCTTGGTGTGCTGATCGCGGGTGCCCTCGTGGGCGCGTGCGCCGCCGCGCCGGACACGACCGCGCGGCCGCGCGGCGAGGTCGGGGCGCCGGCTGGCAGCGCGCTGGCTGGGGCCGCGGAGGCGGCGCGGGTGCCCATGCCGAGGCCGGCGCGGGCGCGGCTCGGGGCGGCGGCGATCGCGAACCAGGCCTGCGAGGGGTGCCACGAGGAGGTGGCGCGGGAGTGGCGCGCGTCGCTCCACCACCGGGCGAACACCGAGCCTGCCTACCGGCGGGCGTTCGCGATCGAGCCGATGCCGTTCTGCCGGGCTTGCCACGCGCCCGAGGCGAGGCCGGAGGAGCCAGAGCCGGAGGCGCTCGGGGTGCTCGGGGTGGGGTGCGTGACGTGCCACGTGACGAGCGACGGCGAGGGCGAGCTCGCGGGGCCGGCGGTGGCGCCGGTGCTCGCAGCGCCGTGGGCGGGGAGCGGGGCGCCGCCGGCGGCGCCGCACACGGTGATCCGGGACGCGCGGTTCGGGGGCGCGGACGCGTGCGCGGCCTGCCACGAGTTCGCGTTCCCCACGGCGCGAGGGCGGTCGACGGCGGAGCTGATGCAGTCGACCCTCACCGAGCACCGCGCGTCGCCCGCCGCGGCCCAGCCCTGCGCGGCGTGCCACATGCCGCGCGGGCCGGGGCTGCGGCGCGGCCACGGGTTCGCAGGATCGCGGGACGAGGCGCTCGTGCGGAGCGCCGTGGCGGTGACGGCGCGGCGGCTGTCGGCGACGCGCGAGCGACGGGGCGGTGTGGGTGACGGCCGGGGGGGCGATCCTGAAGCACGGCGGCAGCGAGGCCGCGGGCGCGGCGCCGGGGACCATCCAGCTCCAGAAGGGGCCGCCGCCGAAGCCCAAGCCGAGCCGGCCCTTCCCCGAGCCCGGCGGGCCGACGTGCCCGCAGAACCTCGTGGTGCTCTATACGTTCAGCAAGACGGCGCCGGACGACTACGACTTCCCGCTGACGCGAAAGGCGCTCAAAGGACGCACGGAGTTCTCTCCGGCGCGCTTCGTCGTGACGCGCGACATGGGGCAGCGCTTCTTCGCCGCGTTCGTGCCGAGCTGGGATCTCGCGAAGGAGCTAGAGGCGCGGATCAAGACCGATGTGCAGGGCTCGACGCCGCAGATCGTCTGCGCCGAGCCGGAGGTGGTGCGGGAGCTGAAGCTGGATCTGAAGACGGGCGAGGTCGTGAGGTGAACGCGGGTGGCGGTGGCTGCCACGACGGTCCACCGCCTCGGCGCGGCGCCGATCGACGTCGAGCGAGACATCGACCTCCAAGGCGCCAAGATATCGTCCTCTTCTTGGCGTCCTTGGCCGGGTCAGAACACGAGCCGGGCCGACAGCCCCGCAGGGCCGAGCGACGCGATGGGCCGCAGCTCGATCTCCACCTCGCCCCGATCGTGGACGCGGTAGACCTGTGGCCTGTTCATGAGGAGCAGGACCGTCCCCGTGATCATCGTCGCTCCGCCGGCGACGAAGGCGCCGATCGCCAGGTCGCCGCTGGCCTGGTCGCCCTTGTGTGCCGCGTCGCTCCACATCAGCCCGCCACCCGCGACGCCCAGGGCTGCGCCTGCCCCGAGCATGGTCCAGGGGACCCACGCGGGCCACCGCGGCTGGCCGATGACGGTTTCGACGCGCCGCGCGAGCTGGCCGGAAGCCTCTTTGCCGGCGATGACGAGGATGGGCTTGACGACCGTGGAGTAGCCGTCCCTCCTCACCATGACGACGTGCTCTCCGGGCGTGACCATCCGGCGCTCGGCGCCGGGGCCGACGAACCAGGGCTTGTCGTCGAGCAGCACGGCAGCGCCCGGCTCATCGCAGCGGATCTCGATGGCGGCGAGCTCGTGCTCCATGAGCGCGCGCATCGCCGCGCGCGCCTCCTGCTCCGTCTCGGGCGCGAGCGTGCCGGGCCCCCACCGCAGGGCGAGCCGCAGGTTCTCATAGGCCACGAGCGGCAGACCGAGGCTCTTCAACACCCGCGCGAGATAGAGCCGGAGCTCGGGATGCTCCCAGGCGGCCAGCGCCTCTTCGTATTTGACCCGCGCCTCGGCGAACATCATGCGCCGGTGCAGCGCCCGCGCCTCCGTGAATAGCTCGTGCGCCCGCTGCTTTCGATCGTCGGAGATGCCCTGGTGCCATGGCCGCGGCGGCCGCGACGCACGGGGCGAAGACGTCTCCACCGCCGCCGGCGGCGGCAGCGGCGGCGACGGGGGATGCGGCGAGAGAGAAGGCGGATGCGGCGACAGCGACCCTGGCGGCGGGCCCGCCGACCCTGGGCCCGTCCCTGAGCCCGTCCCTGAGCCCGTCCCTGAGCTCGTCGTCCCTTGGGCCCGCGCAGGCGCGGCGCAGAAGGAGCACAAGGCCACGAGAGCGATCGATGATGAGAGCTTCGCTGCTGGGAGGGGGACGTGCATGGGTCGCGTGTGGGTCGTTTTGCTTCGCGGGTCGCCCGGGGTGATCCATCGAGCCTTCACCCCGGCTCACCGGGCCGGCGAGCATGCCGCGCTCCCGAGGGTACGCCCTCGCATGTCCTCCTGTGAAGCGAGGTCGTATCAGATTTGAGGATGCACGCATGCATTGAGCGCCTATGCTATCGTGACCGCGCTCGCAGCTCTCGCCGTGGTAACCGCCGTTTCAGTGACGGCGTTGTTTTATGCGCAGGGGGGAAGATGTCCACCGAGCTGATCATCCTTGGGCCGAAGGGCGCTCGATCGTCCGGCGCGGGCGAGCACCATCATGCGGGGAGCTTTCCGCTGCGCACCGGAGGGCTCGAGGACGCAGGCTACACAAGCACGATGTTCGTCGGCGCGGCGCCCGCTGCGCCCGCGCGGGCCGGCTTCGCGGCGGAGGCGGCCGTCGCGCCGGCGGGCGCTCGCGCGGCGAAGGCCGGCGGGACGGCGAGCGCGGGCGCTCCGCCGTCCTCGTCGCCTCGGCAACTCGACCCGCTGCTCTCGGCCGGCGCCCGCATCGGGCATTACGAGATCTTGCGCGAGCTCGGCCGGGGCGGCATGGGCGTGGTCTTCCTCGCGCGAGACATAAGGCTCGCGCGCCTCGTCGCGATCAAGCTCCTCACGAAGCTGAACAGCAACGGCGTGTTGCGCTTTCTGAACGAAGCGCAGGCGACCGCGCGCTGCAAGCACGAGCATATCGTGACGATCCACGAGGTGAACGAGCACGACGGATACCCGTACATGGTGCTCGAGTACATCGACGGGCAGAGCCTCGGCGCCTGGATGAGGCAGCGCAGGCCCGCGGACGCCGGGGAGGAGACGTCGACGGCGCCGGTGCCGCCCAGCCTCGCCGTGGAGCTGATGGTCCCGGTCGTGAGCGCGCTCTCGCGCGCGCACGCGTCCGGCATCGTCCATCGCGATCTCAAGCCCGAGAACATCATGCTCGAGGCGTCGGGGGCGATCAAGGTGGTCGATTTCGGGATCGCCAGGCTGCGCGAGGACGAGACGCGCCTCGCGGTCGCGGTCGAGCGCTCTGTTACCAGCGCCGTCGCCCGCGATGCGCGGCTGACGGGCGAAGGAGCGGTCATCGGCACACTGCCTTATATGTCTCCCGAGCAGTGGCGAGGAATGGATATCGACCAGTCGAGCGATATCTGGGCGGTGGGCATCATGCTCCACGAGCTCGTGCTCGGCGCGCACCCGCTCGCGCCGGTCAGCATGGCGAGCCTCCTCAGGGTCCCGGTCGCCGAAGATCCGATGCCCGAGGTCAGCGCGCGCCACCCGGAGCTCGGCCCGCTCGGCGCGATCATCGATCGCTGCCTGCGCAAGCGAAAGGCCGAGCGGTTCGCCTCGGCCGAGGAGCTCCTGGCCGCGCTGCTGCCCCTCCTGCCCGGGCGCCGGGAGGTCCACCTCGCCGCCGACGAGAGCCCGTTCGCGGGCCTGTCGGCGTTCCAGGAGGCCGACGCGGACCGCTTCTTCGGCCGCGCGCAGGTGCTCGCCGCCGTGGTCGCGCGCCTCCGGAGCCAGCCGCTGCTCGCGCTGGCGGGGGCGTCCGGCGTGGGGAAATCGTCGCTCGTGAGGGCGGGGGTGATCCCGGCGCTCAAGCGCTCCGGGGAGGGCTGGGAGGCGCTCGTCCTGCGGCCCGGGCGCGAGCCCATGGCCGCGCTGGCGCACCTCTTCAGCCACCCCGGGGTGACGCTGAGCGCCGCCTCGCGCGCGCTCGCCGCGCAGGGCGGCGCGGCGACGGGCGCGGGCTTCGGCGAGCGGCTGCGCGCCGAGCCTGGCCTCCTCGGCGCCGCGCTGCGCGCGTGGTCGGCCAGCACGCAGCGACGCCTGCTCCTGTTCATCGATCAGTTCGAGGAGCTCTTCACGCTCGGCGCCCCGGCCGGAGAGCGCGAGTCGTTCCTCGCGTGCCTCGAGGGGGTCGCCGACGACGCCTCCTCGCCGCTCCGGGTCGTCCTGTCGGTGCGATCGGACTTCCTCGAGCGGATGGCCGAGCACGAGCATTTCATGACGGCGATGATCCGCGGCCTCGTGTTCCTCCGGCCGATGGGGCGCGAGGGGCTGCGTGAGGCCCTGATGAAGCCGGTGGAGGCGGCGCGGCACGAGATCGAGGATCCGGCGATGGTCGAGGGCCTCCTCGACGCGCTGGAGAGCACGCGCGGCGCGCTGCCGCTCCTCCAGTTCACCGCGGCGAGGCTGTGGGAGATGCGCGATCGGGGGCGCCGGCTGCTCACGCGCGAAAGCTACGAGGCGCTCGGCGGCGTGGCGGGCGCGCTGGCGAGCCACGCCGACACGGTGCTGGCCGCGATGAGCGAGCGCCGGGCGAAGCTCGCGCGGGCGGTCCTGGAGCGCCTGGTGACGCCGGAGCGGACGCGGGCCGTCGCCAGCCTGGGGGAGCTGTGCGAGCTGCCGGGGGATCGAGGCGAGATCGAGCGGGTGGTGGGGCTGCTCGCCGACGCGCGGCTCCTGGCGCTCGAGACGGGGAGCGACCGCGCGGGCACCACGGTGGAGCTCGTGCACGAGTCGCTCATCGAGCGGTGGCCGACGCTCAAGCGCTGGCTCGATGAGAACCAGGAAGACGCGGTGTTCCTCGACCGCCTGCGCGCGGCGGCGAGGCTCTGGGAGTCGAGCGATCGCGCCGCGGACACGCTCTGGCGCGGCAAGGTCGCCGACGACGCGCGCCAGTTTCATAAGCGCTACCGGGGGGAGCTGCCCGAGCGGGAGCGGCTCTATCTGGAGGAGGTGCTCCGGTTCGCCGATCAGCAGCAACGCGGGAGGCGCCGCCTCGTGTCCGGGATCATGGCGGCGCTGTCGCTCCTGATCGTCGCGGCGGGGGCCGGGATCGTGAAGGTGACCGGTCAGAACCGGGTCATCACGGCGCAGTTCCACGAGATCCAGCGCACCGAGCACACGCTGAAGGGCGCGCTCGCGAGCGCGGAGGCCGCCCGGGGCGCGGCGGAGCGGGCGCGGCAGGAGAGCGAGGCCGCGCGGCAGGAGAGCGACGCGCAGCGGAGGCGGGCCGAGCAGCTGCAGCAGGACGCCGAGGAGGCCCGGGATCGCGCGGAGGCCGAGGCCGAGCGGGCCCGCGTGGCGGCCGGTCAGGCGCAGGCCGCGCGGGATGAGGCGCGGAGGTCCGAGGCGGAGGCGCGGCAGGCCGAGCTCAAGGCCACCCGGGAGGAACAAAAGGCCAGGACGGCGTCCGAGGAGGCGCTGCGGAGCCAGCGCGAGCAGGAGCTGCTCATCGAGCGGAGCGTGGGGAGGATCGGGGAGAGCTTGGACTAGGCCCGTGCCTCAGAGATCCCGCCAAGGATTGCTCGGCGGCGCTCCTCACCGCTTCTCGCCGCTCCCCCCCGTCGCCGCCGCCGGCGCGCCGCCGCCCGGCGTCGCGTCCACCGCATTGGGCCCGAGCAGCGTCCCGCACATCGTCTTGCACAGGATATCCGTCGCTTTGCACTCGCACTTGCCCTGCTGCTTGAGCTCGAGCTTGCCGCGCATCTGCTCGACCGTGAACTGCGCGAGCCGCTCGACCCGGTCCATGTTCCACCCCTCCTGGATCTGGCGCGGCGTCCGCGGGTCGGTGGTCTTGCCGTCGGGCTCGGCGCAGCAGCGGAAGCTCAGGAAGTAATAATAGAACCCCTCGTCGTGCGTGTAGATCTTCGGCCGGCACTGGTTGCGCACGCCCTTGTACCAGGGGCCGCCGGTGTGGACGCTGTCGAACTTGCCGCGCCAGCCGCCGGTCGTCTCGCTCGCCACGACCTCATCGGTGTTCGCGGGCAGATCGGCGACGCCATAATCGCT
Organism: Sorangium sp. So ce394; assembly: GCF_051474665.1. NCBI lineage: Bacteria > Pseudomonadati > Myxococcota > Polyangiales > Polyangiaceae > Sorangium > Sorangium sp. So ce394. The sequence goes on along the minus strand of NZ_CP150339.1, from coordinate 10,721,206 downwards.
GATGCATTGCGCCTGCGACCCGCTCCGCACCCCTTTCCACAGGCGCGCCAGCTCGCCCGGGTCGCGCTTCGCCACCTTCTTCATGTCGGGGTCGTCCCAGAGGTGGTCGCCGTTGCACTTGGTCGCGTCGCGCGAGTACCCGTAAGGAAACGGCTTCATCTCCGGGCCCTCGCAGGCGAGCGTCCACTCCGACTCGGTGCAGAGGCGCTTGCCGACCGCGGCACACTTGACCTGCGCCTGGTGGAACCGGTTCATCACCTCGGGCCGCTCCCCCTTCTTGTTCGGCCACTCGTACGTGTCGATGCAATAGCGCTTCTTCGTCTTGTCGCCGACGCAGCGGCCGGGGGTGGGGGCGAACTCCTCGCAGATCGTCTTCTTGTTCGACTTGTCGTACCAGCTGCGGAGGCAGCTGTGCTCGACCTCGGAACAATACTCGCCCTCGACGAGCTTCATGTCGGCCGGGCACGCCTGCTCCTCCGCGGCGGCAGTCTCCCCGCCGGCCGTCCCGGGCTCGGCAGAAGGCGCGCCGGGCTCGGAGGCCGGCGGCGTCGCGGCCGCGGGCCCGGCCGGGGACGGAGCGGCCGCGGGCGGGCGATCGTCGTGCGCGCGCGGGGCGGCGGGCGTCTGGGCGGGCTCAGGGGGAGCGCCGGAGCAGGCGGCGGCGAGCGTCAGGGCGGGGAGGGAGAGCAGGAGGCGTCGCATGGCCGGCGTCATAGTCGAGATCGCGGCGGGGGGAACCAGCCATCGCGCCCTCGGATCGACGCCGCGGGCGGCGTCGGCCCACGCCCCGGGGCGGGGACCCACGGGCCTCTGGAAGGGTGCTCTGCGATGCGTTCTCCGTCCGGCGTCGTGGACGCCGAGCCGCCGTGCTGGCGCCCCCTGGGGAGGATGGCTGGAGGCCACGATTCCATCAGGCACATGGTTCGCGCCCGATCCCGTTGCGCCCCTGCCGGATCCACCGCCACCGAGCTCTGCGCGGCCTCGGCCGAGCTCTGCGGGGCCTCGGCCGAGCTTCGTACGGCCCCGGCCCAGCTCCGTACGGCCCGCCGCACCTTCTCTCCTTTCGGCTAGGATCTCCTCATGTCTGACGACGCTGCCTTGGCCCCGCTCGCGACGCTCGTGACCCGCCTGAGGGCGGCGATCTCCTTCGAGGACGCCGCGACCGCCGCGCTCAAGACCATGCTCGATTGCGCCTCGACGGCGCTCACCAAGAACCCCGCCTTGAAGAGCCCTCGCCTTCTTCGCGCGACGGTCCATCTCCGGCCCGATGACGGCTACCAGCGCCTCTTCGGTATCGAGCATCCCACGGGCGCAGCGCTCGAGGACACGGGGTACGTCACGTCCGCGAACGTCTGGCGCTGGATCAACCAGCATCGTTGTGCGGTCTCCATCGGCGTGCAGCTCGGCGTGCTGAGCACCTATTCGCCCGAGGGCGCTGCCCTGGATCGCGAGCCGCCGGAGACGCAGGGTGTTATCGGATTAGAGACTCGCAACCATATGCTGGGGCGCGACGTCACGCATGTGCACGTCGTCCCCCTGTGCGCTCCCGGCGGGAGCGTGAGCGGCATGATCACGCTCGAGGCCAGGTGCAAGGGCGCGATCGAGCGAGCGGCGGTCTGGGATGGTTGCCGTGACGTGCTCGATCTCCTGGCCAGCATCGCGGCGCCGCACCTCGGCGCCCTGCCGCCGCGCGCCGTCCCGAAGGTCACCACGGACGAGCTCCTGCCCGTCATCGGACGCGCCACCGCCGGCTTGATCGAGCTCGTGCGGGTCTTCGCCGCGCAGGACGAGACCGTGCTCATCAGCGGTCCCACGGGCGCAGGAAAATCGCGGCTCGCTCGCTGGTGTCACGAGCAATCGTCGCGCAAAGGGAAATGCTTCGAGACGCTCGACCTGCTGAGCGTGCCCGAGGACCTGCAGATGGCCGAGCTCTTCGGCTGGAAGCGGGGCGCCTTCACCGGCGCGACGAGAGACTCCGCCGGAACCATCGCGCGCGCGGCGAACGGCACGCTCTTCATCGACGAGATCGACAAGCTCTCGCTCAAGGCCCAGGCGGGCCTCCTGCGCGTGCTCGAGGAGCGGCGTTATCGGCCGCTCGGCGACGAAGGAGGCGCACGGCGGGCGGACGTGCGGTTCATCATCGGGACCAACGCCGACCTGCGCGCGTGCGTGCGCGCAGGGAAGTTCCGCGAGGATCTGTATTACCGCATCAACGTGCTGCCTGTGCGGCTGCCCGCGCTCTCGGAGCGCCTGGACGAGCTCCCGCTGTGGGCCGAGTACATGCTCGCACGCAGGCATGGGGAGTCCGGAGGCCGTGGCGCGGCGTGGATCGAGCGTGAAGGCTTGGAGCTCTTGTCGAAGACGTCATGGCCGGGCAACCTGCGCCAGCTCGACAACATCGTGCGCCGGGCCTATGCGCTCGCCCTCTCGGATCGCCGTGGCGCGGGCGGCGATCTGGTGCTGGCGCGGCACCACCTCGAGCGCGCGCTCGACTACGACGCTGGCGCGGAGGACGTCGCGTTGATCGACCAGCTCTGGCGCGCCGCGAAGGTGTTCGTCGGGGAGGCAGAGCGCCGCGAAGGCGGCGAGAGCCCGCCGCTCACACTCGAGATGAGCGAGGCCATCCGGGGTCTCGTGCTCGCCGCCGCGGTCGCGCGCCGCGGCGGCCGCGACGCGGCGTTCTCGCTGCTCGGGCAGCATCCGCTCGTGAAGAGCCGCAACCATCATCGGGCCTACAAGCGCGAGATCGAGCGCGTGCGCGAGTTCGTGAGCCTCGTCGGCGGCAAGGTCGACGAGGACCTCGCCGCGTTGCTCGACACGCCGGAGGAGCCGGCGTGACGCGCCCGGGAGACGTCATCGACGGCCGCTTCGACATCGAGCGCCGTGTCGGCGCCGGCGGCATGGGACAGGTCTTCCGCGCGCGTGACGCGCAGTCCGGCGAGCCTGTCGCGGTCAAGGTGCTGATCGGCTCGGACCTCGCGGACAGCGCGCGCTTCGAGCACGAGGCGCGGGCGCTCGAGGCCCTTCAGGTCCCCGGCATCGTGCGGTACGTCGCGCATGGCGCGACGGACAGGGGCAGGCCTTATCTCGCCATGCAATGGCTCGCCGGGGAGACCCTCGCCCAGCGGCTGGAGCGGCGGCCGCTGACGGTCTCCGAGACCGTGGTCCTCCTCGCGCGAGCCGCGGCGACGCTCGGCGCGATCCATCGGCTCGGGGTCGTCCATCGGGACATCAAGCCGAGCAACATGATGCTCGTGGACGGCGCGATCGAGCGCGTCACGCTGCTCGACTTCGGAATCGCGCGGATCTCCGGGCTGCAGAGGGGGCTCACGCAGCCGGGGGCCATCCTGGGCACGCCCGGCTACATGGCGCCAGAGCAGGCGCGCGCCCAGGAGCCTATCGACGCGCGGGCCGACGTCTTCGCGCTCGGGTGCGTGGCCTTCGAATGCATCGCGGGCAGGCCGGCCTTCGTCGCGAACGACCCGCTCTCGCTGCTCATGAAGGTCGTCCTGGAGGACCCTCCGCCGCTCGGCGAGCTCTGCGCGTCCGTGCCTGCGTGGCTGGAGGAGCTCGTCGCGGGGATGCTCGCCAAGGAGCCGGACCGCCGGCCAGCGGACGCCGAGGCCGTGGCCGACTGGATCAGGGAGGCCGAGGGAGGGGCGCTCGCTTGGAGCGGGCCGCGCTCGTCGCAGCCGCCTGCAGACCAGAGGATCACGACCGGCGAGAGGAGGCTCCTCTGCCTCGTCCTCGCGGACGACGCGCCCGCGTCCGCCGGGCCGGAGGACGAGAGGGCCGGCCGCCACCGCGCGCTGCGCGAGATCGCGGAGGACCACGGGGGGAGGCTCGATCGTCTGCAGGAGCGGTGGCTCCTCGCCTCGTTTTCGGGCGCTGCCGCGCCGACGGACCTGGCCGCGCGCGCGGCGCATTGCGCGCTCGCCATGGCGAAGGTGATCGGCGATGCCCCGATGGCCGTCGTTCTGGGTCGCTCCGACGTCGGGGCGCCCCTGCACACGGGCGAGCTGATCGAGCGGGCCGTCACGCGCCTCTCGACCAGCCGCGAGCGCGGGGCGGCGGGGGAGATCCTCGTCGACGACATGGTCGCGCCCTTCCTGGAGCCGCGGTTCCAGCTCCAACAGGAGGCTGCGGGGCGCGTGCTCCGCGGCGTCAAGCGGAGCGACAGGCCAGCCGCCGGCCTTCCTGGAAGTGCGACGGACTTCGTTGGGCGGGATCGCGAGCTCTCCACGCTCCTCGCCGAGCTCTGGCGCTGCGTCGAGGAGCGGGCAGCGGCAGCGGTGCTCGTGACGGGCGCCCCGGGGATGGGCAAATCGCGCCTGCGGCGCGAGCTGTTGCGCAGGGCGCGGAGCGCCGAGGCGCCTCCGGCGATCTGGGTCGGGCTGGCCGATCCGATGAGCGCCGGCTCGGCCTTCGCGTTGCTATCGGGCGCGCTCCGGAGCGGCTTTGGCATCGTCGAGGGCGAGCCGCTCGCGCAGCGGCGCGAGAAGGTGCTCGCGCGCGTCTCGCGTCACCCGGACCTCGAGGCGCCGCGGGTCGCCGCCTTTCTCGGCGAGATCGTCGGCGCCCCGTTCCCCGACGAGGACGACGTCCAGCTCCGCGCCGCGCGGCGCAACCCGATGCTGATGGCCGACCAGCTCCGGGCCGCCCTGGAGGCGTACCTGCGCGCGGAGTGCGCGGCGCAGCCGGTCGTCCTCGTGCTCGAGGATCTGCACTGGGGAGATTTGCCGACGGTGACGCTGATCGAGGCGGCGCTGCACCGCCTCGGCGACCAGCCGCTCCTGGTGCTCGCGCTCGCGCGCCCGGAGGTGCACGACCTGTTTCCGAGGCTCTGGGAGGGCCACCTGCGGCAAGAGATCTGCCTCACGCCGCTAGGACGGCGGGCCAGCGAGCGCCTCGTACGGCAGGCGCTGGGGAGCGGGGCGGACGACGAGCTGGTGGCCCGGCTGGTCGAGCGCGCCGAGGGCAATGCGTTCTTCCTGGAGGAGCTCATCCGGGCGGCGATGGGCGGCGCGGGGTCTGCGCTTCCGGAGACGGTGCTCGTGGTGGTGCAGGCGCGGATCGAGGCGCTGCATCCGAGCGCGCGGCAGCTCCTGCGCGCGGCCAGCATCTTCGGGCAGGCGTTCCGGCGACGCGGCGTCGAGGCGCTGGTCGGCGCGGCGGCGGTGGCCGTGCGGCTCGACGATCTCGAGCAACGCGAGTTCCTCGTGCGGGGCTGGAGCGAGCAGCGCGCGGAGGACGTCGAGTATCGGTTCCGCCATGCGCTCGTGCAGGAGGCGGCATATCAAATGCTGACGGAGCAGGATCGGCGGACCGGGCACGGGCTCGCCGGCAACTGGCTGGAGCGGACCGGGGACGCGGACCCGATGGTGCTCGCGGGGCATTTCGAGCGCGGCGCGGAGCCGCTGCGGGCGGCGGCGGCCTATGTGCGGGCGGCGCAGCAGTCGCTCCGCGGTCATGACCTCGAGGCGGCGATCGAGCGGGCCGAGCGGGGGATCGCGTGCGCGCCGTCCAGCGAGACGGTGGGCGCGCTGCGGCTGGTGCAGGCGGAGGCGCATGTGTGGCGGGGAGAGCTCCCGCTCGCGGAGGCGCGGGGGACGGAGGCGGCGAGGCTGATCGAGGAGGGGAGCGCCCCTTGGTACATGGCGCTGTACCACGTCGCGATGGCGTACCAGAAGCAGAGCGCTCTCGGGCAGGTGATGCAGCTCAGCGCGACGGCGCGGGATGCGGCGATCGGAGCAGAAGCGCTCGGGGCCAGGACGATGTGCCTGAGCGCGTGTGCGTGCACGATGGTGTTTCACGGAGAGTACGCGCCTGCCGATGCGCTGCTCGCGGCCGTGGAGCGAGCGTTCGACGGCGTTCACGGGCTGGATCAGGACGCGCTTGCGGTGTACCACCAGGTGCGCGCCTTTCAGTCCGCGTCCGCGGCGGACCCGGAGAGGTCGCTGCGGAGCTTCGGCGATGTGCTGGCTGCATTCGAGCAGGTCGGCGACCGTCGGAATGCTTGCGCGACGCGCGCGAACCTCGCTCATTTCCATTATGAGATCGGGGACTTCGCCGGTGCAGAGGCGCTCCTCCGCGCGGCGCTCGCGGCGTCGGAGGAGATGGAGCTCCACGAGCTCGAGGCGACCATCCAGAGCAACCTCGGCCTCGTGCTCGCCCGCGCCGGCAAGCTCACCGAGGCCCATGAGGTGGAGCGAGCCGCGCTCGAGGCCACGCGCCGGATGAACATACCTCGATTCATCGGCAGCTCCCTCGCCTATCTCGCCGAGATCGCGCTCCTGAGCGGCGATTGCGAGGAGGCCGAGCGCCACGCGCGCGCCGCGGTGGAGGTCCTCGAGGTAGCGCCGCCGTTGCGCGCCGCGGCGGTGGCGCTGCTGGCGCGGGCGCTGCTCGAATCGGGACGGCCGGACGAGGCGCTCGAACGGGCGCGCGAGGCGCAAGCTGCGCTGGATTCGCTCGGCGGTGTGGAGGAGGGGGAGTCGTTGATCCGCCTGGTCTATGCGGAGGCGCTCGCCGCGGCGGCGCATCGGGAAGAGGCGGAGAAGGCGGTCGCGACGGCGGCGGACGCGCTGACGGCCCGTGCGAGCAAGTTCCAGGATCCGCGGTGGCGGGAGAGCTTCCTCGAGCGCGTCCCCGAGCACGCGCAGACGCGGGCGCTCGCGCGACAGTGGCTCGGGCGGGGCTGAGGGGGGCAATCAGCCGGCGCGCAGGCGCGGGCAATCAGCCGGCGCGGCGCAGGCGCGGCGCGTGGGCTCGGGTTGCGGCGGCGCCGCCCTCGGAGGCGGCGCCGCCAGGCGGTGGAATGTGCGTTATTGGATGTCCAGCAATCTCTGGGGCGTGCTGCCGTTCATGTTGATTCGGCGTCCGAGTTGATTCGAGGAGTTGTCGCCAGAACCCAGGAGCGTCCTGTTCGTCTGAATGATCATTGAAATGTTTTCTGCCGCATAGACTCTCGCTGCTCCGATCGAGGACAGGAGCTGCATGGGCGTCCCACGCATCTCCGTTGTGCCGTCGCCGAGCTGTCCACGGCTGTTGTTTCCCCAGGCCCACACCGTGTCATCTGCCTTGATGCCCAGCACGTGATACCGTCCCACGGAGACATCAATGAACGAGGAGTGCCCGGAGATTTCGACGGGCATCCAGCGGCTCAGCCAGCCAGTGAATCCCAGTTGCCCATTCCGATTTTCGCCCCAGGTCCAGATCTTCCCATTTGCCGTGATGGCAGCGCTGGAGCTCCCGCCAGCCCCGAACCGAAGGACGTTCGTAAGGTTCTTGACTCGCACCGGGGTAGGGCTGTCTACCGTTTCGCTGTTGCCGAGCTGACCCGCGTTGTTCCGTCCCCATGCCCATAACGTTCCATCGTTCTTGAGTGCCAGAGCGAAATAATAGCCAGCGTCGATGGCGACGATGTCGTTCAGTCCAGGTATCTGTGCTGGGTAGCACCCGTCAAGATCTCCGAGCGCATAATGCTTGTTTCGACCCCACCCCCACACGGTGCCGTCCTTCTTCAGGGCATAGGCAGTGAATCTGTAGGCGCTGATCTGTATGACGTCGGAGAGTCCAGCGATTTGCCTCGGTGCATGGATGCGCGAAACTACGTTTGATCCACAGTTCTCGCCATCGCCCATCTTGCTGTTTCCATTGCTCCCCCAAGCCCAGACGGTCCCATCTTTCTTGAGCACCATGCTCCAATTAAGACCCGTCGCGACGCTCCTGACGCCGCTGATCCCCGGCACCCTCGCGGGCGCGGGGCGGGACTCGGTCTTCGCGCCGTTCCCGAGCTCGCCATACTCGTTTCGACCCCAGGATTCGACCGTTCCGTCTTTTCTTGCCGCAAGGCCTTGATACAGCACCGCCACCGTCTGGGAGTCGAAGACGCCTCTCACGCGAGTGGGCAAGAAACGAGATTGGCCGAGGACGCCGTCGCCAAGCTGCCCCTTGCTATTTTCGCCCCAGGTGCGGATATCACCCGTCGGCAAGAGGGCCGCCGAGCTATTTCCGCCGCAGGCGACTGCGCCGGCGTTGGAGACGCCGCTCACGGGCGCAGCCGTGCTGCGCTGGCTCGTGGCCGTCGAGACCCCGAGCTGGCCGTGGCTGTTCGAGCCGAACGCCCAGACCGTGCCGTCTGCCTTCAAGGCCAGCGAGTGCCCGGCGCCGCCGGCGACGCGCAGCACCTGCCCGAGCTCAGAGACCTGCACTGGCGTAGCACGCGAGGTCGTCGTCCCGTCACCGAGCTGGCCATTCGCATTGTTGCCCCAGGCCCAGACCGTCCCGTCCCCACGCACCGCCAGCGAGTGGCCCGCGCCCGCCGCGATGGCCGTAATACCATGCAGCGTCGGAACTTTCACCGGAACCTGGCTGGCCGTCGTTGTGCCATTGCCGAGCTGGCCATTCGCGTTGTTGCCCCAGGCCCAGACCGTCCCGTCCTGCCTGAGCGCGAGCGAGTGCTCCTCACCGGCCGCGATGGCCGTGATGCGGTCGAGCTTCGAGACCAGCGTCGGGCTCGGCGTGGAGCTCGCCTCGCCATGGCCGAGTTGGCCAGCGGCATCATCGCCCCACGCCAGCACCTTGCCATCACCCCTGAGCGCGAGCGAATGCTTCGCGCCGGCCGCAATGGCCACGATGCCCTGAAGCCCAGGAACCTGCAGGGGCGTCGTTGGGTTCGTCGTCGTGTCGTGGCCGAGCTGGCCATACGTATTGTCGCCCCAGGCCCATACGACACCTGCGCCGCCCAGCGCGAGCGCGTGCGCGCCGCCAGCAGCCGTACCGAAGGCGCGGGCAGCAGCCGTACCGGAGGTGCGGGACATGGAGATCTCGACGGGAAGCGAGCCCGGAGCGGTCGTCGACGCCTGGGGGCCGAGCGTACCCTGGCTGTTGTCGCCCCAGGCCCAAAGCGTGCCGTCCGTCTGGGTGGCCACCATCCCCCACGGCGCGACCGCGAGGGCCTGCTGTTCGTTCAAGGGGAGCGGTCCGACGATCACTCGCATCGAGTCGGTCCCCGTATCTCCGTCGGTGCCCGGCGCAACCGTGCCATCGAGGGTCGGGGTCCCCTCGAAGGTGCCGAAGGCCCATAGCCGCCCGCTGTGGTCGAATGTGAACGCATCGAGCGCATCGTCGTCGCCCGGGCCGCCATAAGTTCGCACCCAGCGAAGCGCGCCCGTGGTGAGGTCGTATGCGGCGACGAACGCATCCCGGTTGGCGTTCACGCCGAGCCGTCTGTCCGGGAGCGGAGAGGGAATCGTGCCTGCGAAGTCGATCGGACCCCTGAACTCTCCCGCGACGACCACGACTTGCCCCTGCACCTCGGCCGAGGTGATCTTGACCTGGCGCCCCGAGTCCGGCGATGACAATCGGTTAATCCATGCCCAGGAGCTCTGGCCAGACATCACCCGCCCGATGAAGGATTGCGTCTTCTGCCCATTGGTGCCGGCGATGATGCCCTCTGGCAGGGCAGCCACGGGTATCGGATCGGCCATCTCCGGAACGCCGATCGTCACGGACCACGTACTGCCGTTGCCGCAGAAGGAGTCGTGTTCTCCACCAATGCTGGATTTATGCACCATGATCGCGCTGGACGAGAGCGGCCGCGCGGCAATGGCGTTACAGGAATCCAGCACCCGCTGCGTCCATGTGCCCGTCGTCGTGTCCACGAGCCGCGAGCGCCGGGGGGGGCCCCCTGAGACCGGGTACTCGCGCCATTCTGGCTGGTTATCGCTGCGCGTGCCGACTACCTCCAACCAGTGTTTTTCGGAGTGGTACGAGGAGGAGATGTTTTGCACCTTCGCCAGACCGGTGATTATGTCCGCATAGATATTCAGTGTGGTGGGGTCCAGGACGCGTATCTTGTTGTTGATGGCGACGGCGACATACCCCATCGCCGCGTTCGCGTCCACGTCGGTGATTTCATCGCCGTCCGCCGCTGCCCACCGTCGCGCAGCCAGGTACGTACCGTCTGCCTTGGCCTTGATCACGAAGATGTCCTTGCTGGACTCCTGGTGCAGATCGAGCGCGTCGAGTCCCGCGATCTTGGGTGCATCGGTGAACCCAGCGTACACGATGGTCTCCTCGTCGAGGGCGGCCGCAGCGACCGTCTTCACATAATGGCCGCTCGTCTCATGATCGGTGATCGCCACGCTCATCGGGCAGTCCATGGAGCAGCTGTTGCTGCTCTCGCCCGTCTGGCAGACGCCGTTGCCGCAATCCGACGCGGGCGGATTCTTGAGCCAAACCTCGACGGAGCGCCTGCCCTCGCAGATCGCGCCCTGACACGCTCGTGTGCAGTCCTCGTCGACCTTGAACGAGCAGTTGCCGCCGTTGGATGCGCAGATGCGGCCCGTGACGTGGCCCAGGGTGGCGCCGGGGCCCCTGCATGCCCGGTGGTCTTGTTGCGTGGACCCGGCGAAGATGTTGCCCCAGAAGCGCCCCTCGAAGTTCTTGTACTCGGCCGTCTCTTCGTCCGAAGCCGCGAGCTGCGGATGGGTGCCTCGAAGCGAGATCTCGACCTTGACGCGGTAGCCATTCACCCGCGCGAGCACGCAGGCCGAGACCCATTGCTCGCATTCATCGCCACATTCGGTTTTTTCCCATTCGGGAGCCAGCCCGATCTCGCCCTCGAAGTCAACCTGCTCCGCCTGGCCCGGATGCTCCAGATCATCGAGGGGGAGCGTCATCTTCTTGTCTTTGGGCATCGCGCACTTGTAAATGTATCTCAGAAGCTCGCGTGAGAGATGCCCCCTCCTCGTCGACACCGTGTCGCTCGCGATCGCCCTGTCGTTCAGTGAGGTCAAGGTGCTCTCGGTGAGCGCGTTCATGGTGAGCGCGTTCATGGTGAGCGCGTTCATGGTGAGCGCGTTCATGGTGAGCGCGTTGTCGGTGAGCGTGTTCGTGGAGAGCACGTTCGAGGACAGCATATTTGCCGTCTCAACCGCCTCCGACACCTGCCCCAGCTCCTCGCTCTCGTCGTTCTCGTCCCCTGCTTCGTCAGCCCCGGTGCACGCCGAAAGCGCCGCACAGGCCAACAGCGGGCATATCCCCATCCATCGACGCATCTGCATCTCCTTGATTGGCAGTCCACTCCGGCACTGCCGTCCCCACCTTAGGGCAACCAGCGTGCCGCGCCGCGCCGCTCGGGATGGTCCGGCCGAGGCCGTGCGATTCTCGCCGGTTTTCCCGCGGAACACCTCGCATCGAGCAGGAGCGATGCCCGGACCCGCGCCCCGACCCCGCCCCGGATCGGCGCTCCTGGGTGGTCTCGCCGGGACGCGCCTCTTCCCTGAAAGACGCGTCCCTTCCCGGAGGGACGCGCGCACCGGAGGCGGCCGCCCGCGGACGCGGCCACGACGCGGGGAGTCGCGTGCGCGGGGGATGTGGTGCAGCACGCTCCCTCGTCGTGTAACATGCCCGGATCGATGACCTCGCCGGAGCTGCAGCCAGGAGCCGTCGTCGGGAATCGCTTCGCGGTCGCATGCCTCGCCGGCGCAGGAGGCATGGGGACCGTCTACAAGGCCCTGGACCAGGAGCGCGGTCGCCTCGTCGCGCTCAAGCTCCTGAGCGACGCTCTCCCGGAGCACGCCGATCGCTTCGCGCGTGAGGCCCGGATCCTCGCCCAGCTCGAGCACCCCGGCATCGTCCGGTTCGTCGGCTCGGGCCACGACGCGGCCGCCGGAGCGTGGCTGGCCATGGAATGGCTCGAGGGCGAGGATCTCGCGGCCCGGCTCGACCGGGGCCCCCTCGCGCTCGACGACACCTTCGCGCTCGGGATCGCGGCCGCCGACGCGCTCGACGCCGCCCACGCCGCTGGCGTGATCCACCGCGACGTCAAGCCGTCGAACATCTTTCTCATCGGCGGCGATCCAGGGCACATCAAGCTCGTCGACTTCGGCATCGCTCGCCGTGACGGCGCGACGCGGGCGCTCACCCGCAGCGGCACCATCATCGGCACCGCGGGATACCTCTCCCCGGAGCAGATCAACGGCGAGCCGCTCGACGCGCGGTCGGACGTGTTCGCGCTGGGAGCCGTGCTCTTCGAATGTCTCGCCGGCCGGCCCGCGTTCGCCGGCGGCCGCATGGTGGACGTGCTCGCGCGGACCATGCTGGACGAGGCGCCGGACGTGTGCGCGCTGCGGGACGACGTGTCCCGGGGACTGGCGGCGCTCGTCGCGCGGATGATCGCGAAGGACCGGGGGGCGCGGCCGGAGAGCGGGGCCGCGGTCGCCAGCGCGCTGCGCGAGCTGGCGAAAGAGGCCGCCTCCACCTCGGCGAGCCCCGGAGTGCCTCGACGTCGCCAGGCGATCTCGAGCGCCGAGCTGCGCGTAGGCTCGATCGTCGTCGCCGAGCGGGAGCCCGCCGCCGATGCCGCGAGCGCCCAGACGGTGAGCGCCGACGCCGATGTCGCCCGGCGAGTGCGGCTCGCGGCGGCGCTGGCGCGCCTCGGCGCGCGCGTGGATGTGGTCGCTGGCGACCGGCTGCTCGTGACGCAGAAGGAGACCGGGAGCCCGGGGGAGCAGGCCGTGCGCGCGGCGCAGTGCGCGCTCGCGCTCGGCCCGGCGCTCGCCGGGAGCGAAGGCGCCGCGAAGCCCAGGATCGCCATCGTCACCGGGAGCGCCGAGGTCACCGGCAAACCCCCTGCCGGCGAGCTGCTGGATCGTGCCATGGCGCTGCTCGCCGCGCCGGCGCCTGTCTCCGGGGTGGCCTATGTCGACGACGTGACGCGGGCGCTCCTGGGCGCCCGCTTCGACGTCCGCCGCGAGCCCCCGGGCTGGGCGCTCGTCGTCGAGCGGGAGATCGGCGACGACGCGCGCTGGGTGCTCGGCCGTCCCAGCCCCTTTCTCGATCGCGACGTGGAGCTGCGCCAGCTCGTGGACCTCTTCGAGGAGTGCGTCGCGGAGGGGCTCGCCCGGGCCGCGCTCGTGACCGGCCCGCCGGGGATCGGCAAGTCGAGGCTGCGCCACGAGGCCATGCAGCGGATCTCCGAGAGCCGGAAGTCGGCCGACGCCACCCCGGCGATCTGGGTGGGCCGCGCCGACACGGGAGCGCCGTTCGAGGTGCTCGGCTCGTTGCTCCGCGGCGCCCGCGGCTCGTCGCCCCAGCCCTCGTCGCCCGGCCAGGAGCTCGTGGACCTCGTCGAGGCGGTCATCCGGGCGCGGCCGCTCGTCCTGGTCATCGAGGACCTGCACCGAGCGGACGAGCCTTCATTGCAAGTCCTCGAGCGTGCATTGCGAACGTTCCAGGACCGCCCGCTCTTCGTGATGGCGTTCGCCCGTCCGGAAGTCCACGAGCGCTTCCCCGGGCTCTGGGCCGAGCGCGGCGCCCAGCAGATCCACCTCCGCACGCTCTCGCCGCGTTCCACGGCCCGGCTTGTTCAGGATGCCCACAGCAGCCTGGAGCCAGGCGAGATCGCGACGCTCATCGAACGCGCGGCGGGGAACCCGTTCTACCTCGAGGAGCTCCTCCGGTCCGCGAGCGAGGGGTGCCGCGACGGGCTCCCGGAATCGGTGCTCGCGATGGAGCAGGCGCGGCTCGCCGCGCTGCCGCCGGCGGAGCGTCGTTTTCTGCGCGCGGCGAGCATCTTCGGGAGCGTGTTCTGGATGAGGGGCGTGCTCCACCTGCTCGGCGAGGGCAGCTCCGTGACCCTCGCCGAGAGCGCGCTCGCCACGCTCCTCGCGCACAAGCTGATCGAGCGCCACGTGACGAGCCGTTTTCCGGGGGAGGAGGAGCTCGCGTTTCGCCAGATGCTCGTGTGCGAGGCGGCGTACAGCACGTTGACGGCAGCAGACCGCGCGCGTGGGCACGCGCTGGCCGCGGCGTGGCTCGAGACGGCAGGCGAGCAGGATCCGGTGGTGCTCGCCGGTCATCGGGAATTGGACCCGGCATGGAAACACAGATTCATGGGCCGCAAGATTCGCTCGTAGCTCGCTGCCCGGTCCAGCCGTGGAGGTGTGCTCTGGAGGCTCGCGCCGGCCGACGAACGATGCCTATGCCTTGAAGCTCGGTCATCCCTGGGCGGGCGAAGCGCCCCGCTGCGAGGTTTCCGTGTCGCGACCGCGCACGCCCGACATCGACCTGGCCGGCGATGAGTCGGAATCGGGGTGTCCCATTGACGCGGAATCGGCGCGCGCCCAGCCTCGCGGCATGCGGAGTTCCTGGTGGATCGGCGTGCTTGCCTCGGTCGCGCTCGCGCCGGCTTGTGGGGCCCGGAGCGAGGTTTACTTCGACCTGCCCGCGGGCGTAGGTGAGATCGGCTCGACCACCTCGGGAGCTGGCGGCGGTCCCAGCCCTGCTTCGAGCTCGGCCGGGGTCGGCGGCGCCGGCGCCGGCGCCGCCGACCCCGTCGGCACGTCGGGCGCCGGGGGCTCAGGCGGTCAAGGCTCGGGCGGTATGGCGGGCGCGGGGGGCGCCGAGCAGGAGTGCGATCCGAGCCACGTGCACACCGGCTTCTGGGGCTCCACCCGCCAGGAGGCTCTCGAGGACCTGCGCGGCGTCACCGTGGTCGACGGCTCGCTCGCCCTCGGCGGCGACATCTCCGACCTGTCCCCGCTTGCGTGCCTGACGACCGTCACGGGCGAGCTCCTGATCAACGACACCACGCGCTTGACCAACCTGGACGGCCTCGGCTCCCTCTCCTCCATCGGGTCGACGCTGACGGTGGTCTATAACGCTTCGCTGCGCAGCCTCAGCGGGCTTCGGAGCCTGGAGAAGGTCGGGGGAACCATCGAGATCCGTGAAAATCCGCTCCTCGAGAGCGTCGCCGGCGTCGGGGTGGACGCGTTCCAGTGGCAGGTGCTGGACAACGATTCGCTCGAGTCCTTGTCGGGTTTCGAGGGCATCGAGGAGGGGGAGCTCTGGATCAGGGGCAACGACCGGCTCGCGACGCTGGACGGTCTGCGCAACCTGCGCCGGGGGTCGCTCACCCTGGCGGACAACGACGCGCTGACCAGCCTCGAGGGCCTCGGCGCCGTCGAGGCGCTCGTGAATCTCCACATCTCCGAGAACGACGGGCTCGTCGGCTTGCAGGGCCTCGAGCAGCTCACGACCGTGGATAACCTCACGCTGGCGGAAAACCGACATCTGAGATCGCTGGACGGCCTCGAGAGCCTCGTCTTCGCGAGCCAGATCTCCGTCTCGTCGAACGAGCGGCTCGTGGACCTGACCGGGCTCGCGGCGCTCGAAGCCGCCCACGACCTCTACGTCGGCCAAAATTCAGGGATGGTGAGCCTGGACGGCCTGCGTTCGCTGCGCAGTGTCTCGAGCGTCGTCGCCGTATCGAATCCCGAGCTGGTGAGCGCCAGCGCGCTCGCCCACGTCCGCTCGAACCCGGACGGCGCGCCGTCGCTCTACCTCCACGACAACCCGAAGCTCACCAGCATCGACCTCGGCGAGGTGACGAGCCTGGGGGAGCTGTCCGTCGAGGGGTGCGGCTCCCTGACGGACCTGTCCGGGTTCGCCGACATCGCTGAGATGACCGCGCTCACCGTGCGCCAGAACTCCGGGCTCGTGAGCCTCGCGGGGGTCGAGCGGATCTCCGAGCTCTCTCACCTGGAGATCACCGGCAATCCTCTGCTCGCGAGCCTGCAGCCCCTGAGCGGCCTCCGCGAGGTGCGAGGCGCGATCTATATCGCCCATAACCCCGCGCTCACCAGCCTCGACGGGCTCGGCTCCTTCCGCGCGGGCGGCGGCTTTACCGAGACGGTATTGCTCGCGGGCAACCAGGCGCTCGTCGACATCGACGCTCTGCGCGGCCTGGTCCGCGTGGGCTATTTCAGCATCGAGGACAACGACGCTTTGCCCCGGCTGACCGGGCTCGAGGATGTGACCGAGATCGACAGCCTCAGGATCGAGGGGAACGCGTCGCTCGCGACGCTCCGCGGCCTGGGCGCTCGAACGATCACCTCGCTGCTGGACATCAAGTACAACCCGAGCTTGCCGAGCTGCGAGGTCGATGCGCTCGTGGAGCGCCTCGACCGGACGCCTCCCAGCGTCGTCGAGGAGAACAACGGCACCGGCGCCTGCCCGCCCTGAGCCGGCGGCGCCGCGGCAGCCCTGGATCGGCGCGCCCCCCCCGGCCGCGCGCCCGCTCAGCCCTGCTTCGGCGCCCTCATCCGGGCCGGGTCCACGACCGCGTCCCGCGCCACCTTGCCGAACGTGATGACGCTCCGGTCGCCGTTCTTCTCCTCGATGACCACCCGCCGCACCGACCACAGCTCCGGCCCCGACGTCATCTCGAGGCTGCGCACGTGCTTCGCGACCTCCTCGGCCCGCGGCCGCGCCGCCAGCGTGATCCCGTCCGCGCGGCTCGGGATCGACAGGTCGTAGCGCGCCCTGAGCTTCGCGAGGTCGCCGCCGAGGAGCACCAGGAGGTCCGAGAGCACCGCGCCGAAGCGCCCTGCCGCCCCCCGCCCCGCGCCCGCCGCGCCCTTCGGCGTCGCGAAGCCGAACCCCTCGGGCGTGATCCAGTAGGTGATCGCGTCCGGCGGCTTGAGCTCCCAGCGGAGCCGGTCCGGCAGGACCAGCGTCATCTCCCCGTCGCTCTTCACCGCCGTCGCGAGCAGCCCGATGCTCCGCTCCTGCGTGAACGGCGCGACCAGCGTCTTCACCGACGCGCGCGCCCTCGTGATCTCGGCGAGAGCGTCGCCCACCTCGTCCGCCCGCGCGCGGCCGGCGAGCGAGAGCGCGCCGCCGCACGCCGCGAGGCCCATCAAAAACGATCGTCGCTGCATCCTCGTCCTCTACCTTCAGACGGGCGCGCGGCGCTCAGTCTGCAACGGCCTTCGGCGTGTTGGGCCCGCTCTCCGGCAGCGCCGGCTTGGCGATGTACTCCTTCGGGAGCTCGCCCGTCAGCGACTTGAGCCAGACCACGATCTGATGGACCTGGGTCTCCACCAGATCCTTGCCGAGCTGGTGCTTCCCCATGAGCCGCACCGCCTCCTCCAGCGACGAGATCGACCCGTCGTGGAAGTACGGCGCCGTCGCGGCCACGTTGCGCAAGGTCGGCACCCGGAAGACCATGAAATCCGCCTGCTTCTTCGTGATCTCGAAGACGCCGCGGTCCATCGTGTCGGGCCACGACCGCACCAGGCCGAGCTTCTGGAACATCGTCGCCCCGACGTGCGGGCCGAAGTGGCACGTCACGCAGCCGACCTCGACGAAGGTGTTGAACCCCTCCTTCTCGGCGTTGGTCAGCGCGTCGCGCTCCCCCTCCAGGAACTGATCCCACCGCCCGCGCGTGAACAGCTTGCGCTCGAACGCGCCGATCGCCTTCGCCGTGTTGCCGACCGTCACGGGCCACGGGTCGTTCGGGAACGCCCTGCCGAACGCCTTCACGTAGTCGGGGATCGAGCGCAGCGTCGCCTCGAGCCGCACCGGCGTCATCGCCATCTCGCTCGGGTTCATCATCGGCCCGTTGGCCTGATCCTCGACGCTGTCGAAGCGCCCGTCCCACATGAGCGAGAAGAACCCCGCCGAGTTGTAGACGCTCGGCGTGTTGCGGCGGCCGCTCTGGTGGGCGTGCCCGATCGAGACCTTCGCGCCGTCGGCGCCGTAGCGGTCGAGCGGGTGGCACGAGTTGCACGAGAGGTCGTGGTTCTTCGAGAGCCGCGCGTCGTAGAAGAGCATCCGGCCGAGGTGGATCTTCTCGTCCGTGAGCGGGTTGCTCGAGGACGTGACGACCGCCGGCAGCGGGTTGAAGCTCGCGAGCCGCTCCGGATCGATCTGCACGGACGGCTCGGCCGGGGCCGCGGCGGTCGCCCCCGGCGCGGCCGCGGTCCCGGCCGGGGCCATGGGCGCGGCCGGCGCGGCGCCGGTCGCCGTGGAGGGCGCGGCCGCCGTCGTCTTCTGCACGAGCCAGGCGCCGACGCCGGCGCCCGTCGCGGCGACCAGCGCCGCCGCCGCCACGAGCGGGGCCGCCCTGCTGCGGGGGCGCGCGGCCGCGGGCGGCGGCTCGCCCGCCACGATGATCGTCTTCTGGAACGGCACGGAGGTGCCCGCGACCGTCCTCGACGAGGGCGGCCCGTCCGGCAGCCCGCGGATGACGGGGTTGCTGTGGCTCGAGTGCTGACCGCTCTGCCCGAGGTGCTGGCCGCTCTGGCTCAGGTGGTGGCCGCTCTGGCTCAGGTGGCCCTGGCCGCTCTGCGAGAACGCCGTGACGTGCTCGGGCCAGCTGCGGGGCGTGGCCACGGGCGTGGGCGGGCGGCGACCCGTGTGATCGCCGTGGTCCTGCCAGCTGCGGGGCGTGGCCACGGGGGTGGGCGGGCGGCGCGTCGGGTGATCGCCGTTGTCCGGCCAGCCGCGGGACGTGCCCCCGGGCGTGGGCGTGCGGGAGGTGTGGACGGGCGTGGGCGGGCGCCGCGTCGGCGCCTCGGGGTGCGCCGAGCGCGAGGGCGGCGGCATGTC
This sequence comes from Sorangium sp. So ce394, assembly GCF_051474665.1. Taxonomy (NCBI): domain Bacteria; kingdom Pseudomonadati; phylum Myxococcota; order Polyangiales; family Polyangiaceae; genus Sorangium; species Sorangium sp. So ce394. The sequence continues at coordinate 10,702,804 of NZ_CP150339.1, read as the reverse complement.
GGCCTGCAGCGACTCGGGCAGCGGCTGCAGCATGTCCTCGCGGATCGAGAAGCCGTGCGGCAGGAGGATCCGGCACTCCTCGAGCATCTCCTCCGCGCTCTGGAAGCGCAGGTTCCTGTCGATCTGGAGCGCGCGGTGGACGATCTCGCCGACCTCGTAGGTGACCCAGGGCGCCAGGCTCTGGATGGGCGGCGCCGGCGTGGAACAGATCGCGACGATGAGCTCGCCGAGCCCGCGCGAGTTCCGGTAGGGGGTGCGGCCGGCGAGCATCTTGAAGAGGACGATGCCGAGCGACCAGAGGTCGGTCCGGCCGTCGACGTCCTTCATGTTGCGCGCCTGCTCGGGCGACATGTAGATGGGCGAGCCGATCAGGTTGCTCGTGGCCGTGAGCTCCTGGTGGGACTCGAAGCTGTCGTCCGCCTGGATCTTGGCGACGCCGAAGTCGAGGAGCTTGACCGCGTACTCCCCCCTGTCGCGCCGGGCCAGGAACAGGTTGGCGGGCTTGATGTCGCGGTGGAGGACGCGCGCGTCGTGCGCCTTGATGAGGCCCATGCACGCCTGGGCCACGATGCAGAGCGCGAGCTCGGGCGGCAGGGGGCCGAGCCGCCGGAGCATCTGGTCGACGTCCTCGCCGGAGAGGAGCTCCATCACCAGGAAGGGCAGGCCGGTGGCCCGGTCCCTGCCGCTATCGAGCACGCTCGCGATGTGCTCGCTCTCGATCGCGCCGGCGGCCCTGGCCTCGCGCTCGAAGCGGGCCATCACCGCGTCGTCCTGCGCGAGCTTGCTGGTGATCACCTTGACGGCGACGCGGCGGCCGGTGCCGAGGTGCCGTGCCTCGTAGACTGCCCCCATCCCGCCCTCGCCGAGCAGCCCGAGGATGAGGTACCGTTGATCGAGGGTGGTGTTGATCAGGTTGATGTCGGTCATGATCCGGTCGACCCGGTCGCCGCTCCGCTGCCGCGACCTTGCGCCCCGCATCGCATTGTCGGACGGAAGCTCCCGCTAGGCAATCTCGCGGTACGGGAGCGCCGGACGAGAGGTGTCCTAGCCCCGGTGTACGGGCGTGGGAGAGGGGCCCTGCGAAACTGCGGCGAAACAGTTGCGCGCCGGGCCCGGCCGTGTCTCCGGCGCGCCGCGGAGCGGCCGGAAGCGGCGCATCGCCGGCGTTCGCCGCGGGACGGCGCGACCCGGACGGAGCGCTGTCCAGCTCGCCATGGGATGGACACGACCCGGACGCAGCGCTGTTGCGCGGGCGCCGGGGAGGGCGTGGGGCCGTCGCGATCGGGCAAGGGCGATTGCTTCGTTAAGTTGTTTGTCGTTGGGTTAAGATCGTTGGTTATTTAAGGATCGCCGCGGCCGTCGCGCCCGAGGAGCGACGCGGTCGTGCTTTCAGGGATCGCCCGGGTCGCGCTTGGGGTCCGCGGCGGAGGGGCCCGGGGCGTCGCTGCCGAGCTCGCCGCCCGCGTGGGGCGAGCCGGCGCGCTCCCACGCGGCGTAGTCGCCGCTCGTGAGCAGCGGATCCTCGGGCAGGGCGTCCGGCTCGGCGGTGTCGAGGGCGGGGTCGAACGCCGGGTCGAGCAGCCGCGACAGATCGAAGCGCAGGAAGCGGCCGGCGAGGTGGGGGCCCTCGCTGACCCAGAGGACGCGCGCCGTCGCGTCCATGACGACCGCGTGCGTGGCGATGAGCGCGTCGATCGCGCGCCGGTCGCCGAGCGGCAGCGGCGCGCCGCCGGGGCCGCGCCGGTCGCGCAGGACATCGACGGCCGCCTCGACGGTCGCGCCCTCGGGCAGCGCCGCGAGCCGCTCGTCGAGGCGGCGGCGGCGCGCGTGGGTCGAGGTCTCGGCCTGGACGCGGAGGTTGCGCGGGTCGCCGGCGAGCGGCCCCTCGAAGTGGTTGGTGAGGGCGACCTTGCCGCGGCCGCGGCGCGCGTGGAGCTTCGCGCCGGGCGCCCGCTCGGCGATCGCCACCTCGCCGGCCGCGTCGACGAGCATCACGAGGTGGGAGACCATGGGGGCGCGCGCCTCGAGGAGCGCGAGCGCCTCGTCGACGCCGCGGGCGCGGCCGAGCACCTCGCGCATCGTGTGCACGACCGGCTCGCCGGCCGCGCGCGGCTCGCCGGCCCGCCCGCCGTGGACGACGAGCGCGAGGCCGGCGGCGTTCATCCCGGTCACCGCGCCGACGAGGCCGGGCCAGGCCACCGAGGCGTACGGGATCTTGCCCTGCTCGTGGACGAGGAACACCGCCTTGCCCAGGTCGAAGACGGGCCCGGCCTCGAAGTCGAAGTTGCGGGCGAGCACCGCGTGCCCGCCCGCCGACGCGGCCCCGGTGAGGGCGAAGCTCGTGCAGCCGATGAGCGGGGAGTGCTCGAACGAGAGCGCGATGTCGTAGAGCGACTGGAGGAAGACGAAGCGGTGGTACGTGGGGAGGACGCCGTCGAACGGGTCGGGCGAGAAGGCGCGGGCCTGGGCGGCGATCTCGCGCCGCGCGCCGTCGCTCATGCCCTCGTCGACGCCGCGGAACTCGAGGCGCGAGAGGTCCATGATGAGCCACCTGAGCGGGGCGACGGGCACGTAGCGGCGGAACTGCTCGTAGAGGGTGCCCTCGTTCTGGACCATCTCCGGGTAGAAGAGCCGGCCGTGCTGGTGGCCGATCTCCTCGGGCGTCCCGGCGAGGCGCGCCTCGAGGATGCGGCCGCGGCGGCGCGCGTAGGCGGGGCCGAGCACGCGCAGGCCCGCGGGACCTGCGGTGGGCTCGCCGGAGGCGGCGCGGATCGGCGGCGGCTCGATGCGGGTCGCGGCGGCGATGCCGAGGTGGGCGAGGACCGGCGCGGCGAGGAGCGCGGCGGCGGCGATGAGCTTGCGGCGATGGCGGGCGAGGCGCGAGGGCGAGCGGCGCGCGTCCGCGGTGGCGGCGGGGGTCGCGCTGGCGGCGGGAGCGGCGGGGGCGGCGCTGGCGGCGCTGCCCGTCGCTGCGCTGCCCGGCGCCGCGCCCGCGCTGGAGCCGGCTGGGTCCGTCACGCGTTCCAGAGCGCTGGCCCCGCGTCAGGGGGGCGCGGCCGTCGGCTGCGACGGGCGGGGGTCGATCTCGGCGGCGAGGGCGCTCGCCACGGCGGAGCGGCGCGGGGCCGGGGACGGCGTCGGCGCGGCGGGCACGTGGCGGAGGCCGCGCGTGAGCGCGAGCGTCGCCACCACGCGGCCCACGATCCGCGCCGGATCGCGCACGCTGTCGAAGTGGGTGAGCCGCTCGTCCTCGGGCGGGTAGATGACCCGGATCGGCACCTCGACGATGCGGACGCCGGCGGCGACGGCGCGCAGGAGGATCTCCGCCTCGAAGGCGTAGCCGTCGTCGCGCGCGCCGAGCGACAGCGTCGTCCGGAGCGGGTAGCGGCGCAGGCCGCACTGCGTGTCGGCGAAGGGGCGGCCGGCGAAGAGCGAGAGGAAGAAGTTCGAGATGCGGTTCGAGATCTGGTTGGCGCGCGGCGCGCCGGCCGACGCGAGATCCCGGATGCCGAGGACCAGCGCCTCGGGATCGGCGTCGGCCTCGACGAGGCGCCGCGCCTCCTCGGGCGGGTGCTGGCCGTCGGCGTCGATCGTGATCGCCACGTCGAAGCCGGCGGCGAGGGCGAACTCCATCCCGGTGCGCAGGGCGGCGCCTTTGCCCTGGTTCTCGGGGTGGATGAGCACGGTGGCGCCGGCCGAGCGCGCGCGCTCGGCCGTGCGGTCGCTCGAGCCGTCGTCCACGACGACGACCGCGCCGTCCAGGCCGTTCACCCGGAGCGCCTCCCGTGTGACGTCCCCCACGTTGCGCTCGGCCTGGTAGGCGGGAATGATGGCGCAGATCCGCATGCAGCAGAGCGCGATTACCATGGTGTGCCCTGGATGAACAGCGGCAGGCACGATCTGTCCGCTGCGTCCGCGTCGTCCCGTCCGAGCCTGCTCCGCCGAAGGCCCCAGTTCCGTCGCGTCTGGCTGAGCGAGATCGTCTCGCTCCTGGGCGACTGGATGAGCTTCGTCGCTGTGAGCCTGCTCGCGCTGGGCGGCGAGGGGGGCGGGGTGGTGGCGCTCGCGCTGGTGATGGTCGGGCATCACCTCCCGAACGCGCTGTTCGCGCCGGTGGCGGGCGTGCTCGCGGACCGGCTCGATCGGCGGTGGCTGCTGGTCGCGACGAGCGTGGCGCAGGGCGCGCTCACGGTCGCGATGCTCGGCGCCGCGGTGCTGGGCAGCGTGGCGGCGGTGCAGGTGCTCGTCTTCGTCCGCGCGTCGGTGGGGGCGCTGCGCCTGCCGGCGCAGAGCGCGGTCTTGCGCCACGTGGTCGCGGAGGACGAGCTTCTCGAGGCGAACGCGATCGCGTCGGCGACGTGGAGCGTGATGTTCGCGGTCGGGATGGCGGCCGGCGGTCTCATCGCGTCGCTCGGCCCCGCGGCGGCGCTCGCGCTCGACGCGGCGTCGTTCGGCCTGTCGGCGCTGTTCCTCTGGGGGCTGCCGCCGATGGTGGCCGAGGGGCGGCCGGAGGGCGGCGTGCTCTCGGCGCTCGCGTCGGTGCGCCGGGACATCGCGCTCGCGTGGAAGCACGCGTGGGATCGGCCGCCGCTGCTCGACGCGGTCCTCGCGAAGACGCCGGTCCACCTGGCGAACGGCGGGGCGCTGCTCTTGCTCAACCTCGTCGCGGCGGAGCGCGCGTTCGCGGGCACGGCCGCGCTCACGCTGGGGGTGCTCCAGTGCGTGCGCGGCGCCGGGACGGGGGTGGGCCCGCTGGTCGGCGTCGCGCTGGTGCGCCGCGGGCTGCGGGGCGAGCTCGCGGCGACCGGGGCCGCCTGGACGACGTTCGCGGCGATCGCGGCGTTCTCGGTGACGCAGCACGCGGCGGCGCTGATCGCGGTGGCGCTCGTGTGGGGGCTCGGCAGCGGCGCGAACTGGGTGCTGTCGAGCGCGGAGATCCAGCGGCTGTCGCCGGACCGGTTCGTCGGGCGGCTGTCGGCGATCGACAACCTGGTGCTCACGGTGGGGCTGTGCGCGACGTCGCTCGGCGGGGCGGTGCTCGTCGAGCGGGTCGGGGCGCCCGGGGTGGCGGCGTGGCTGGGGCTCGGGGCGGGGGTGCTCGCGTGGATCGGGTCGCAGTGGATGCTGCGCCGGCGGGCCGCGGCGGTGCGCGGGCGGGGCGCGGCGGAGGTCGCGGCGGAGCCGGAGGCGGTTTCCTTGCGGCCCGGGACGGAGCGCAGGTAGCTTGCCGTGTCGATGATCCCGGACGTGTGGGCGCCGCTGCGCGGTCTCTCGGTGGGCCGCTGCGACGATGAGGGCCTCATCAACGGAACGTGGTTGGCCGGCCTGGCTGGCGGCGGGCCGCCGCGGTTCGTGGTGCAGCGGGTGAGCCCGATCTTCGCCCCGGAGGTCCACGACGACATCGAGGCGGTGACCGCGCACCTGGCGTGCCGCGGCCTCGCGACGCCGCGGCTGCTGCGCGCGGAGGACGGCGCGCTCTGGGCGCGGGACGGCGCGGGCGCGGTGTGGCGGGTGATGGACTTCGTCCCCGGCCGCACGCACCACCGGGTCGGCTCGCCCGCGCTCGCGCGCGCGGCGGGGGCGCTGGTGGCGCGGTTCCACCGGGCGGTGGACGATCTCGAGCACGCGTACCGCCACGTGCGCGCCGGCGCGCACGACACGGCGCTGCACATGGAGCGGCTGGACGGCGCGGCGACCGGGGGGGAGGGGAGGCGGCTGGCCGACGCGATCCTCGACGCGTGGCGCACGTGGCAGGGGCGGCTGGACCTGCCGCTGCGGCACTGCCACGGCGACCTCAAGATCTCGAACCTGCGCTTCTCCGAGGCGGGGGAGGGGATCTGCCTGCTCGATCTGGACACGCTGGCGCTGCAGCCGATCGACGTGGAGCTCGGCGACGCGTGGCGGTCGTGGTGCAACCCGGTCGGGGAGGACGCGACCGACGCGCGGTTCGATCTGGAGGTGTTCGCCGCCGCGGCGGCGGGCTACCGCGAGGTGCGGCCGTTCGGCGCGGAGGAGCGGGAGGCGCTCGCGGACGCGGTGGAGCGGATCGCGCTGGAGCTCGCGGCGCGGTTCTGCCGGGACGCGTTCGAGGATCGGTACTTCGGCTGGGACCCGGCGCGGTTCCCGACGCGGGTCGCCCACAACCTGCAGCGGGCGGCGGGGCAGCTCGCGCTGGCGCGCTCGGCGCGGCGGCAGCGCGGGGAGATCGCGCGGCTGCTCGCGGGGGGGTGACACGGGTCCGTGGCCATCGGCCCGGACCTCGGCCGCGCCCCTCGGTGATCGCCCAGATCACCCGGGGGGTGATCTCCCGGATCACCCGAGCGCGCGCGCGGGGCCTCGTTCCCGCCCCGAGCCGACCTCGGTTCTGGTCGCGATTGAATTTGTTGGTCCTCACGGACGGGCACGGGCGCTGCAAGTTGCGGCGATACGAGCGGACCACGCAGGTCGCCATCGAAACCAGAGGAGGACGCATGGATTGGAGAGACGGTTGCGCAGTGCTGCTGACCTGGGCTTGCCTCGGCGCTCTCGGGGGGTGCATCACGGCGGCCGACGAGCTAGGAGGCGTGGAGGACACGACGAGCCAGGAGCTCGCCGAGGTGTCCTACAGCCCTGGCGCGGGGTGGAACCTCGTGTGGTCGGACGAGTTCGAAGGCTCGAGCCTGAACACGGCGAACTGGAACGTGCTCACGAGCAACTACGATCCGGTCACCAACAACTGCAACTTTGGCACCGGAGAGCTCGAGTACCCGCGCGCCGCGAACGTCGCCGTCCGCGATGGCAAGCTGATCCTCTCCGCGCAGCGCACGAGCGACAACCCGGCCGCGCCCCAGTGTACCGGGTACGGCGGGCGCTCCTTCTATTCCGGTCGCATCCACACGAAGGGCAAGGTCGAGCGGCGGTACGGCAAGATCTCCGCGAGCATCAAGGTGCCCTCCGGCTACGGGATGTGGCCGGCGTTCTGGACGCTGGGAGCCAACATCGACTCTGGCGCCAACGCGTGGCCGCGCTCGGGCGAGATCGACATCCTCGAATGGAGGTCCACCGAGCCCACCTGGATGCAGTCCGCGGTCCACTGGTGGAACGGCGGGCAGGCGGACTGGGGGACCGGGGCGAACCGCGGCGCGAGCCTCGCCGACTCCTTCCACGTCTACGAGGTCGAGTGGTCGTCGAGCAGCATGATCTTCCGGCTCGACGGCAACATCGTGGCCAATAACACGTACTACCACAACGAGACGGAGCTCCAGCAGAACCACTACATCCTCTTGAACCTCGCCATCGGGGGCAACTGGTACGGCAACCCGAGCCCCGCGAGCATCGATCTGCCGTCGGGCACCACGAAGACCATGGAGGTCGAGTGGGTGCGCTGGTACCAGCAGGGCGGCGGCGGCGGCGGCGGCGGCGGTGGTGGCGGTTCGAGCGGCATCTCGCTCACCAACCCGAGCTTCGAGTCCGGGATGACCGGCTGGACCAACTGGAGCCCGAACGGCACCGGGGCAGCGGGCTTCAGCGAGACGTATAGCGGCGCGCAGTCCGGCTCTTACCACCTCACCCACTGGACCAATGGCTCTCCGTTCGAGGTGTGGACGTACCAGACGCGCTCGGGGCTCGCGGCGGGCGACTACAAGGTCCGAGCGTGGGTAAAGAAAGGCGGCAGCTACGATTTCAGCCGGCTCCAGGCCAAGACGTGCGGATCGTGCTCGCCCACCTACACGACGATCGGGACCTACGGGGCCTGGACGCAGATCGAGACGCCGGTCATCCATGTCACCGGCGGTTACCTGGAGTTCGGCTTCCACACGAAGGCCACCTCCGGCAACCCGGCCAATTTCATCCACATGGATAGCGTCGAGCTGATCCGCCTCTGACGCCCAGCGCTGCCGTCACACGTTCGCCACGGCGTAGGTCATCACCGGCTGCACGCGGCCTTTGACCGTGATCTCGCTGATCGGGCGTGTGTTGAAGCGATCATGCACGAGGCGGTGCGTGTCCTCGCTGAGGAGCACGCTCACGCCGAGCTCCTTGGTCGCGCTCTCCAGGCGCGAGGCGAGGTTCACGGCGTCGCCGATGACCGTGTACTCCATCCGCGCTTCGCTGCCGATGTTGCCCGCGACGACCTCGCCGGTGTGGATCCCGACGCCGGTCTTCAGCGCCGGGATGCCGCGCTCGGCGAGGCGCTCGTTGAAGCGCGCGAGCGCGGCGCGCATGCGGATGGCCGCGCGCACGGCGCGCACGGCGTCGTCCGGCCTGGGGACGGGCGCGCCGAACACCGCCATGATCGCGTCGCCGATGTACTTGTCGACGACCCCGCCCTCGTCGAGGATGATGGCCACCATCTCGGTGAAATACTCGTTCAGGAGCCCCACGAGCTCATGGGCGTTCATCTTCTCGCTGATGGTCGTGAAGCTCCGGATATCGCAGAAGAGGATCGAGACGGTGAGCGTCTCGCCGCCGAGCTGCACCTTGCCGGCGAGCAGGTGCTCGAGCACGGACTCGGTCATGTACTTGCCGAAGGTGCTGCGGAGCTTGTCGCGCTCCTTGAGGCCGTCGACCATCGAGTTGAAGCCGGCCGCGAGGTCCTCCAGCTCGTCGCCGGTCTTCACCCCCTCCACGTGGACGTACTGCTGTTGCTCGAGCTGCTTGAGCGCGACGTTCACGCGGGAGAGCGCGCGCGACATCGTGGTCGCGAGGCGCGCGCCGAGGATCAGCGAGACGAGCGCCGCGAGGGTGAGCACGCCGGCCGCGAGCATCAGGTTCTGGCGCACGATCTTCCGGACGTCGCTCACGTCGAGCGCCATGACGATCGAGAAATCGCCGGCCTTGCCCCGGAGCGATCGGGGCGCGAAGCGGGAGAGGGCCCACAGCGAGCTCGCGTCCTCGACGATCGTGGGGTGGGTCTCGTCGCCGATGGAGGCGCCCTGGAGCAGCTCGGTCGGGAAACGCGCCGTGCCGGTGATCCGCTTGCCCGACGGATCGACCAGCGCGATCTCCACGCCGAGCTTCGTCGCTGCTTCGTCGAAGTAGGTGTGGTCGATGGGGATGCAGGCGAGGAGCGAGCCGGCGTCGCCCCTCGCGCGCTGGGCGGTGATGTACGCGGGCGGCGCGCCTTGCTGTCGCTCGCAGCCGTGGACGAGCACGTCCCGGAGGTCCTCCATCTCGTCGAGGTTCGAGAGGCCCTCGGCGAGCCCGGGGACCTCGTCCGTGCTCGCCGGCGGCGCGTCGAGCCCGCGCGCTGCGACGAGGTCGCCGAGCTCGTCGAAGGCGGCGATGGCGACGTTGGGATGAGCGGCGGTGACGGCCTCGAGCGCCGTACCCACGGCCGCGTCGTCGCGCAGCCGGAGGCCGTCGACGAGCTCGCGCGTGCGGGAGGCCTGGCGCGCGCTCGTCGAGATGGAGCGCTGCTGCTGCCGGAGCTCCAGCCGGAAGTTGCGGATCGCCTGCGGGACGCGCTCGCTGATCTGCGCCAGGAGCTGCCGGTGCATCACCCAGGACAGCACGGGGAGGGCCGCGAGGGTCGCGAGCGACGAGAGCGCGACGAGGACGGTGAGCTTGGCGCGAACGGTGCCGAGGCGGAACATGAAGGCGCTCATCAAAGCAAAGTCCGCTGCGGGGGGACAGCGCGTCGTCCGGGGAGGCGGTCGCCGGCTGCGGGGGAGAGCGACGCACGATCGATGTCGTCGACGGTAAGGCCGACAACCGCGCTGTGTTGTGCGATTGGCTCGTACTCATCGGCATCGAGCGCGAGGGGGCGGGGGGCTCTGCGGGGGCGCTCGTGCCAAGCCTGACCTCGCCGTCGTCGACGCCAGCAGTGACACCGTCCGCGTGCGATTCAACGGCTGCATCCCATACCACCGCCACGCCTTTACACGTTCTGTCGTGCGTGACGCCCGGTTCGGCGCGCGCGGCTGGGGCCGACCCAGCATCAGCGCTGCCCGGCAAAGCCCCACCCGGGTCCTGCTCGGCCATCTCTGCCGATCTTGCTCCCTGCCGCCGGCTGGCGGCGGGCATGTCGGACATGGGCCGGTGCGGTCGCCGAGCGAGCGGCGGGCATGCTGGCATATGGGCGGGCCCTGGCCGGGCGGGCGGCAGGCGTGGGGAAACATGGGCCAGCGCCTCGCCGAGCAGGCTGCGGGCATGTCGGCACATGGCCAGTGCCTGGCCGAGCAGGCGGCGGGCATGTCGAGACATGGGCCGGTGCCTGGCCGAGCAGGCGCCGGGCATGTCGGCACATGGCCAGTGCCTGGCCGAGCAGGCGGCGGGCATGTCGAGACATGGGCCGGTGCCTGGCCGAGCAGGCGGCGGGCATGTCGAGACATGGGCCGGTGCCTGGCCGAGCAGGCGCCGGCCATGTCGGCACATCGTCCGGTGCCTGGCCGAGCAGGCGGCGGGCATGTCGGCACATGGGCCGGTGCCTGCCGCGCAGGACCCCGCCCATGTCGCCCGTGTGATGCGTGCTACAAATCCGGGTCGGCGACCACGATCGGCTCCGCGGGCGTCGGCTCGACCGGCGCCGCGGGCTGGTCGGGCGCCGCAGGACCGCCCGGCGCCGCGCGCCCGCGCGCCGCCCGCTCCCGGTCGGCGTTCAGCTTGTCGACGTACGCGAACAGCCGCGCCTCATGGTCCGCCGGCAGCTTGCTGCCCTCTTCCTGGATCTCGTCCCGGAGCGCCTCCCTGAACCGCCCCAGCAGCCCAACCACCGCGCCCCGCAGCGGCCCCGTGGCCGCCGCGTTCTCCCCTGTCGCGAGCAGCGTCGCGCGCCTGCGCAGGAGCTTGTCGATCTCGTCCCCGGCCGCGACGAACGCCTTCACCCACTCGTGCAGGCTCCCCCCGCCGGGCGTGGCCACGGCCTTCAGCTCCGCCTTGAGCCGGGTCAGCTCGGGCCGGTTGTCGAGCGCCGCCGACGCCTCGTCCGCGTAGGGCGCGCGCAGCACGTCGAGCCCCGGGACGAACGCCTGCTGCGCGGCGGCGGCCGCCGCCTTCACCTCCGTCGCCAGCGAGGGGTGCGCCTCGACGGCCTTGCAGAGGAAGAAGATGGCCGCCCCGAGGCCGTCGTGCCGGACGTCGGCCTCGGAGAGCTCCCGGGCGAGGGGCGCCTGCGTGCCCGCGGCGTCGGGGATCGCGTCGATCTCCTTCTGCCTCGCCCGGAGCCGCGGCTCGTACAGCCTGCCCGTGGCCGAGAGCCGCAGCTCCTCGACCCTCTCGTCGAGCAGGTCGCGCAGCGCGAGCTTCAGGTCTCCTATCGTGAGATTGCGCAAGGTCACCTCCGTAATGGCGTGGTTCGCTCGCCCCGTGAGGCACCGGCGGCCGAGAGAAGCGAGCTGCGGGTTATTGCCGGAGCATGGCACGCTATCCGAGTCGGCAGCGGTTGAGTAGACGAATCCGGTCGCCCGGTGGAGGCACGAGGGAGGAGGCGCGGAAATCGTGCTGCGGATCAGGCGATGAGGGCGTGTTCATGGCGCTGCCTCGCGCCGACAAGATTTTGTCATTGCTATTTGAATGCTCGATTGTTTCCCTCGCCGCCGCGGAGGGTAGCAATGGGATCCGGGTGGGTGAAATGGGTGTGGCGGTGGTGCGCGAGCTGCGTTGTCTTGCTCGTGGCGGTGAGCGTGCCTCTCGACGCGTGGGCTCAGGCGCTCACGTTGCGCCGGATGGGCGAGCCCCTTCGCGCGCGGCTCAGCGGCGCTCGCGCCGGCGCCGAGATGGCAGCTGCGCTCGCCGGCGACGCTGCCACCGTCGCCCTCGCGACGCCAGGTGGGGCCTCCGAGAACCCCGAGAACCGCGCCGGGGTACCGATCGCCGCCCTTCCGGCGGACGTTCGCGCGACCGGCGCCGGCCAGGGTGCGGACCCATGGGTCCTGTTCGACGGCCGCGCTGACACCGGACTCCACAGCGACACCGGCGAGGTGATGCGGGTCCGGGTCTCGTTCCCGCAGCCGACCGCGCTCGACGCGCTCGCGCTGTACGGGCGCATCGATGGCGCGCTCACGGTCTATGCGGAGCATGGCACCGGGCTTCAGGCGGTGTCCGGCCTCGTCGACGTACCGCTCCATGACACGGGCGAGCGCTGGACTCGCTTTCCCATCGCCATCACGGCGCAGCGACTCGTGATCGAGTGGCTCCCTTCGGGCGAGCGCGGGCCGCAGGAGCTCGTGTTCTGGACCGCCGGCGCGCCCACGCGCAGCCTGGCGGAGGTGGAGCTGGCCGATCGCGTGCTCGCGGGGAAGCTGGCGGGCGCCTACGCGTTCCCGGCGATATCCGATCGGGCGGCGGTGACGCGCACGGGCGGTGAGCAGTCGCTGACGTTTCACATGGACACCGATCCACGGGCGCTCGCGCGCGCGTTCCTCGTCTATGAGCTCGAGGGCCGCGGGCACTGGTCGAGCGTGAGCCGGCAGCTGAACGGCGGAGCGCCGCGCGGCGGATTCCGGGCGGAGGCGCCAGCGACGGGAGGGCTTCAGGTCGAGGAGATCGCGCCCGCGTGGCTGAAGCGCGGCGACAACGTCGTGCGATTCCGCCCTCAGGCGGACATCGAGCACGGATTCACCGTGAGCGCGCTCCGGGTGGTCGGGATCCCGCATGCCGGCGTGTACGAGGCGCGCGCCGCCTCGCGATCGGCCGGGGGCGAGCGCGCGCGTCGCGATGAGCCGCTCAGCATCGATTTCGGCGCGCCCGCGGCCCCGCACGCGCTCCTGTTCCAGCTGACCGCCGCGGGCGCCGGGGATATCGAGATCGCGCCCGGCGCGGGGGCGAACGGGTTGCGCTTCGACCTGAAGGATCTCTCGCCGGGCTGGCACCGCCTCGACCTCCCGGTCCAATCGACCTGGTCAGAGACGGCCTCTGTGCAAATCCGGCCAGCGAAGGGGAGCCGCGCCGAGGTATCGGACGTCGCCGTGGCGGCCATCCTCATCCCGTCCCGCGCCCCGCGGATCGCGCTGAGCACGCCGCTGCACAGCGAGTGCACCGACGGGAGAGCGTACGTGCGCGGGTTCCTCGACCCCCCCGGCGAGGGCACGCCGCGAGCGCGGCTCTTCGCCGATGCAGCGCCGGTGGAGCTAGGGGACGACGGCAGCTTCGAGCTCACCCTGCCGGAGCCCGAAGGCGCCCGTCATCGATCGTGGAGGGCGCACCTCGAGGCGCGGCTCGAGGACGGCACGCGCCTCGGTCGAGCGGTGGAGCTCGGCCCGTGCGCCGAAAGCGCCGCGGCGAGCGCGGCGCCGGGCGGGCTCGTCGTGGATGAGGGCGCCCCATACGGCGCGGTGGTGAGCCCGGAGCAGGGCGGCGTGCTCTCGTTCGCGGGCGCAACGATCGAGGTCCCGCCGGGAGCGCTGGAAGAGGCGACGCGCATCACGATCCGGCCGCTGATGCCCGTCCAGGTGCAGCCGATGGGGCGCGCGATGCGCAACGTGACGCCCGAGGAGCGCGCGTTCCGCTTCGGCCCGCACGGCCTCAGGTTCAAGAAGCCGGTGAAGCTGACGCTCCCCATCGACGGCGAGCGCCTCCCGGACGGCGCCGGCGCGAGGGACGTCTTCGGCTTCTACTTCGATGAGACGGCGAAGCAGTGGACCAAGCTCGGGCGCGCCGACGAGGGCCGCGCCCGCGAGCTCACGAGCCTGACGGACCACTTCACCGACTTCGTCAACGCGACGATCGCCATGCCGGACCAGCCGGGGGCGCAGTCGTTCGATCCCAACGCCATGAAGGGGATCGAGCTCGCGAGCCCGTCGGCCGGCGTGTCGTTCATCGAGCCGCCGGAGGCGAACAGCCGGGGCACGGCGCAGCTGGCGTACCCGATCGAGGTGCCGCCGGGCCGGCACGGCCTCGAGCCGGAGCTCGCCGTCACGTACGAGAGCGAGCTGAGCAATGGCTGGCTCGGCGTGGGCTGGGACCTGCGCCTCTCCGCGATCGAGATCGACACGCGCTTCGGCGTCCCGCGCTACACGGGCGACGAGCTCTACACGCTCGACGGCCAGATGCTCCGGGCCGTCCCCGATCAGCCGGGCCGGTATGAACGGCGCGTCGAGGGCGCGTTCGATCGCATCGAACGCCTCGGGGCCGATCCCCAAAGCTATCACTGGGTGGTCACGGACAAGAACGGCACCCGGTACATCTATGGCGAGAGCGAGGGCGCGCGCCTTGCGGACCCGTCGGGCGACGCCGGGATCTTCCGCTGGAACCTCGAGCGGGTGGAGGACACCTTCGGCAACCGGATGCGCGTCTCGTACTTCGAGGACGCGCCCGACAGCGAGGAGTGGGTGCAGCTCTATCCGCAGCGGATCGACTACACGGAGCACGCGAGCGGCTTCCCTGACGCGCACTACCACGTGCTCTTCATCCTGGACGACGGCGCGCAGCGGAGAGACATCCTCAGCTCGGCGCGCGCGGGCTTCGAGGTGCGAACGACGCGGAGGCTGGAGCGCGTCGACGTGACCATGGGCGAGGTGCCCGGCGCCGAGGAGATCATCCGGAGCTACCACTTCGCCTACCATGAGCCCGACGCGCGGCATTATTCCAAGTCGCTCCTCAAGAGCATCGCTCTCCACGGGAATGGCGGCGCCGAGCAGCTCTACGATCATACGTTCGAGTACTTCGGTCTGGAGCAGCGGGACGGCAGGCTTCAGGTCTTCTCCGCCCCGACCGAGTGGAGCCGTCCGGCGGAAGGGCGCGACGGCCTCGGGGCGACGAGCTCGATCGAAGGAGGGCTCAACGCGTTCGTCGGCGCGGGACCGCCGGTCTGCGATCCGCACGGCGGGTTGGGCGTCGGCGTCTCGTTCGGCATGGACGAGGAGGAGGTCGCCTTCACCGACATCAACGGCGACGGGCTCCCGGACTTTGTGGGGAGCAACGGGGTCTGGCTGAACGCGCTCCCGGATCGGTCGAGCCCGAACGCGTTCTCCCCGGAGAGCGCCGGCAGCACGCACCAGATCACGGCCAGCCTGCAGGGGGCAATCCACTTCTTCCAGGAGCTCGGGGGCGCCGGGATCAACCAGGCCTGGACGACGGCCACCGCGCAGCGCGTGCTGCTCGACATCAACGGGGACGGCTTCCCGGAGCTGTTCGGTCGGAGCGGGGCGACGCTGAACCCGAACAACGCGCGGCTCGGGTCGGGCGCAAGCGGCGCCGGCTTCACCGTCGACGAGGATTTCAGCGATGGTGAGCAGGTCGCGCAGCTCGGCAAGGCGTTCTACCGGACCAGCCCGCTGGTGAAGTGGACGCCGCCATTGGATGGCATCGTCGTCATCGACGGCGGCGTGTCGCTGGCCGGCGGCGGCGTGGGAGACGGGGTGACGGCGTCGATCACGAAGGCGATGTGGGCGCCGCGGCCGGGCGACCTGGGGCATCACGAGCGCCAGCTGCTCTGGCAACGAGAGATCGGGCCGAGCGATGCGGCGTGTGTTCCCGAGGGCGAGGGAGGTTGCGGGAACGGCATCCAGGTCCGCGTCCGTCCGATGGATGCGCTCTATTTCCGGGTGGATCCGAAGGACGACATCGAGGGTGACAGCACGCGCTGGAACCCGCGCATCCGCTACACGGAGCGCTGCACGTCGGCGACCTGCGTGCCGATCTTCGGGCCCGACCTGAGGCGCCGCGACGCGCTCGGGCGTCCGCTGTACGTCTACACCTTCGCGGACGACTTCTCGGTGCTGGACCGGAGCGTGCCGGGCTGGGCCGCGGGCGCGGACGGGCAGGTCACGGTGCAGGCGAGCTTCGTCAGGACCGACGCGGACGATGCGTTCGACGTGCGGCTCGTGCGCCGGGACGTCGATTCGGGGGAGCGGGTCGAGCTTCACCGCACGACGGTCTCGGGAGCGCAGCTGAGCACCGAGATCGCCTGGCCTGTCGCGGTGCTCCAGGGAGACCTCCTGTTCCTGTACGCCGAGCTGAGCGACAACAAGGTCGACCCGTCGCGCGTCCAGTACCAGGGGTTCGCCAGGTACACCGAGGTGTGCGGCCACGACGCGGATCCGGGGAGGTGCCGCGCGGTCGAGGCGTGCGCGGAGAGGCCCGGCGCGCCCTCCGGAAGGAGGGAGTGCAGGCTCGAAGCGTTGCCGGGCGATGGCGGGCCGATCTCGGTGCCCGAGGCGTCGATCGTCGCGCCGGTGCAGCTGAGCGACAGCGGGCTCGGCGGGGCGCCGCTGGACCTGGCGCGGCTGATCGTGCCCGAGAGCGGGACGGTCCGCCTGATCGGCGCCGTCTCCAAGGACGAGACGCAAGGGCCGGTGAGCCTGCGGGTGGATCGGGGGAGCGAGCGGCTGTTCCGGGAGCTGCTCGGAGGGGCGGCGATCTCGCCGGCCCGGAGCGTGCCTGATCCGAGCGATCCGGTGGTGTTCCCGGTGCAGGCGGGCGACGAGCTCGCGTTCACGAAGTTCTTCGAGCTCGAAGAGGACCTGGGCCCTGCCGTACCCGAGCCCGGAGCGCTGGTGTCGTGGCTGCCGCAGCTCGTGTTCGACGAGACGGGCACCGTGCTCGACGTGCCGACGGTGAACGCGCGGGTGACGCCGGACGGGCAGCTGGACGCCCGCATGGTGGGCGGGTTCCGGGGCTTCAGCTACGGCGAGTGGACGACGGAGTATCCGTTCGACGACAACCAGATCAACAAGCGGCCTGAGGAGAACAAGCCGCCTTACTTCACGCGCGTCGAGCCGCACTGGGAGGGCTACCACGCGGGCTGGTCGCCGGAGGACGCCGGCTTCCCGCTCGTGGGCAGCATCAGCGGCCCGGTGTTCCGCGGCGCGGGCGCGGACATGTACATCGCGGCCGGGGAGCTCAAGCCGTCGCGCGTCGGCGGGGTCAGGCCGGAAGATGTCGCCAATGTGCCGGGGCTGCGCAAGAGCCACAGCAGCTCGACCTCGCAGGATGTCGCGTTGCTCGGGACATTCCAGGTGACGACCGGGACGACGGCGTCGAAGCTGGAGCTGATCGACGTCAACGGCGACGGGCGGCCGGACGCGGTCACGCAGGGCAGCGTGCGCGTGCAGACGTGCGGAGGCGGCCGGTGTGACGGACAGCAGCCGGGGGAGTATGGCGACCTGACGCTCGATGGGCCGGGGGACTTCCGGGAGTCCGAGAACGCGAGCGCGCGGTTCGGGTTCGGCTTCGGGTCCGCGGCATCGTCGCTCGCGGACAAGATCAAGGCGAGCGGGAAGACCTCGGCGGTGCTCAGCGTGCTGCCTTCGCTGGGCAAGAGCTGGGGCACGTCGCAGACGACGCGCGACCTCCTGGACGTCAACGGCGACGGGCTCCCGGACAAGGTGAGGAGCGAGGGCGGCGTGCTCTACGCGCGCCTGAACCTCGGCTACCGCTTCGCGGACGAGCGTGCCTGGGCGGTGCTCGATCCGAGCGGGGATCCGTTCGCGCCCCTGCCGGAGGTCGAAGGGGATCCGCTCACCGCGCTGAGCCGGGTCTGGTCCGCGGCGCAGCTCGCGTCGGTGCGGGTGCAGGACAACACGACGAACAGCCTTCAGGTGGGCTACGCGGGGATCGGCGGCGGCATCGCGCACACGGTGAGCCGGACGCTGGCCGACTTCGTGGATCTGAACGGCGACGGGCTGCCCGACCGGGTGAGCAAGCAGCCTGGACAGGATTACTACCGGGTGCGGCTGAACCTCGGGGACGGCTTTGGACCGGAGGAGAAGTGGAGCGCGCCGGCGGTGAGCGGCGGCCTGCCATGGGGCGTTGCGCTGGAGAAGGACTTCACGAAGGAGATCAACGGCAGCAACGACGCGCTGTCGTTCTCGGAGACGACGGCGTTCAACGCGGGCTACGGCGTGCCGCTCAAGATCACGACGCCGTACGTGTGCATCGTCGTCGAGATCGCGGCGCAGGTCGGGTTGAACGACGGTCGGACGGAGCTCGGCTGGGACGACCTGGACGGCGACGGGACGGTCGATCACGTGCTGAAGCTGAGCGACGGGATGCTGCGCGAGAGCGACGGTGCGCTGCGGGCGCGGCTGAACCTGAAGGGCAAGACCAACCGGCTGCGGCGCGTGGTCCGGCCGCTTGGCGGCAGCTTCCAGCTGGACTATGCCCGCGAGGGCAACAGGGTGGCGTATGCGAGCAGCCCGGACGAGCTGAGCGTGGACATGCCCGGCAGCAAGTGGGTGCTGTCGCGGGTCGAGGTGGACGACGGCATGGGCACGCCGGCGTATGTCCACACGTTCGATTACCACCAGAGCGGGTTCTACGACCGCGCGGAGCGCGAAGACTACGGCTTCGCGCAGGTGACTGCGACGCGCGAGGACGGCTCGCAGATCGTCACGCGGTACCACAACCAGGACTATTACCGCCGCGGGCTGGTGAGGGAGGTGATCGAGCAGGACGCCGAGGGGCGGCTGTTCAGCCGGCAGCAGGTCGCGTACCGCGCGCCCGGGGCGTTGCCGACGCTGACGGGCTCATTCTTCCCCGAGGAAGAGCTGCGGACGACGTCCTGGTACGAGGGGAAGACCACGGACCCGAGCGCGCCTGGCAAGCAGGCGAGCGAGGAGCGCGACTGGGACGACCGCGGCAACCTGATGCAGCTGACGGAGCACGGCGAGCCAGGCACGCTGGACGACGATGTCACGACCACGATCCACTACGTGACGTACGACGGGCCGCACATCGTGCGGGCGGACAGCGTCGAGGCGCGCGACAGCGCGGGCACGCTGCTGCGCAAGCGCACCGCCGTGTACAACGAGACGACCGGCGCGGTGGCGTCGATCACGAGCACGGTGATCGGCGGCAAGGAGCCGGCGACGGGCGCGCCGTACACGGGTGACGCGTCGACGAATCCAACGTGGGAATTCTCGCACGACACGTACGGCAATCTCGAGGAGGCGATCGACCCGCGGGGCTTCACGCTCACGTATGAGTACGACGATGTCGCGGAGACGTACCTCGTTCGGGTGAGCGATTCGTTCGGTTCTTCCTCGGAGAGATCACCGGATTACCGCTACGGCGCGATCAGCGCGGTTCAGGACGTCAACGGCCACGAGGTGCACTACGATTACGACGCGTTCGGCCGGCTGACCGAGGTGTTCGGCCCGAACGACGCGCCCACGGCGGCGGAGGCGACGATCGCGTTCGAGTATGCGCTCCAGCCGGGGGCGAGCCCGCCTGTGCCGGCGTGGGCGCGCACGCGGCACAAGGACGTGCAGCACCCGGGCGATCCGATCGACACGGTGACGTTCATCGATGGGCTCGATCGGGTGATCCAGACGAAAAAGGACCTCGAGAAGGATCAGGGCCCGGGGGCGGATCCGATCGTGGGCATGACCGTGAGCGGGCGGGTGGTGCTCGACGAGCGGGGGCGCGTCGCGCTGCAAGGACAGCCGGTGTTCGACACGGGCCAGGGGACGGCGTTCGTGGACGTGCCGCTGAAGAACGCGACGGTGTTCGAGTACGACGTGCTCTCGCGCGTGATCGAGCAGCGAGAGCCGGACGACGAGGCCGGCGAGGCGGTGACCACGACGGGCTACGACATCGAGGAGCTCGATGGCGTGGCGATGTTCGTCGCGACGGAGATCGACCCGAACGGGAAGGTGCGGAAGGCGTACCAGGACGTGGACAACGCGATCGTGGCGGTCGAGGAGCGCAATCGGCTGCACGGAGCGGAGGCGTGGACCACGCTGGTGACGCGGTACGGGTACAACGCGGTGGATGAGCTCGTGCGGGTGACCGATGCGCGCGGGAATGTCACGACCGCGGAGTACGACACGGTGGGGCGGATGGTGGCGCTGACCAGCCCGGACATGGGCCGTACGGAGTGGCGTTACGACCTGTCGGGCAACGTCGGCGCGCGGCAGACGGCGAAACTGGCGGCGGAAGGTGCGAGCAAGCTGATCCGGTACGAGTACGCGTTCAACCGGCTCGCGCGGGTGGATTACCCGGACTCGACGGACGTGACGTACGTGTACGGCGCGCCGGACGAGGCGGGCGACGAGCACGGCAACCGGGCCGGACGGCTCGTCGAGGAGCAGAGCGAGGCGGGGAAGAGGACGTTTGCGTACGACCGGCTCGGGAACGTCGCGCAGCTGACGACCGAGTTCCCCCGGATCCGCGAGCCGCACCGGGGGCCGTACGAGGCGACGATGGAGTACGCGTTCGACGCGTTCGGGCGGCTCCTGTCGATGAAGTTCCCCGGTTCCGGCGCGGAGGTGGTGACGTACGGCTACGACCGGGGCGGTCTGGTCCGGTCGGCGGTCGGGACGAACACCCAGCCGAACCCGCAGCACCCGGACGAGCCGGCGACGACGCAGTACCTGCTGCACATCGGCTACGACGAGTTCGAGCAGCGGGTGCGCGTGGTGCACGGCAACGGCATCTCGACGTCGTACAAGTACTTCGAGAAGTCGCGGCGGCTTCAGGAGATCAACGCCGACCACCGCGACCGATTCCTCGTGGAACGAGGGTTGCCGGCGAGGCCGTTCCAGCGGATGCGATATGCGTACGACGCCGCGGGCAACCTGGAGCAGGTGCGGAACGAGGCGCCGTACGACCAGGAGATGCCGGGCTCGGTGCTGGTCGGGCCGACGACGCACGACTACGGGTACGACGACCTTTATCAGCTGACCTCGGCGAGCGGGACGTACCAGGACCGGAGGGATTGGCAGTACCGGTACCGGCTGTCGTTCGACTTCGACGAGATCGGCAACATCCTGACGAAGGACCAGGCGAGCTACCGCTTCGTGCCGGATGGCAGCGGCGGATGGCGCGAGGACCATGCGATCCGCGAGCAGACGTACCGGTCGGTGTACCAGTACACGGGTCCGCAGCCGCACGCGCCCAGGCACATCGACGAGCACCTCGTGGCGGAGTCGATGCCGTGGCCGCGGGTGATGAGCTACGACGCCAGCGGCAACCAGACCGGCTGGGTCTACCGGGACGCGACGCGGCGCACGACGGCGTGGAACGAGGAGAACCGCGTCTCCCGGGTGAGCCAAAACGGGCAGGAGCTGTCACGCGTGCTCTACGACGGCGACGGCGAGCGGCGGGTGCACCTGCACCGCATCAGCGGCGAGGAGGAGACGGCCTACCACGACCAGCACCTGACGCTGCGGGACGGGCGGTTCATCACCAAGCACATCTACGCGGGGCAGACGCGCATCGCGAGCAAGATGGACCCGGACTGGTTCCGGGACCCGCCGACGATCTACTACCACCCGGACCACCTGGGCAGCACGAGCTTCGCGTCGAACAACGAGCAGACGCTGACGCAGCGGGACGAGTACTTCCCGACCGGCGAGCTGTGGATCGACGCGTCGGACTCGCGGTACGAGCTGCGGCGAGCGTACGTGTTTACCGGCAAGGAGCTCGACCAGGCGACGGGGCTCTACTACTTCGGGGCGCGGTACTACGACCCGCGGATCAATGTGTGGCTGAGCCCGGACCCGATCCTGGACGAGTACATGGCGGGAGGGTCGGGCGCGGGGGTGTTCAACCCGGGAAACCTGGGGCTGTACAGCTACACGCTGAACAACCCGGTCAATCTTGTCGATCCCGATGGGCGGCAGGCGTTTGGTGGACACCGGAACTTCCCGCCCGGTGGCGTCGGGATGGGGGGCTGCCGGAGCCCGAGCTGCTGGACCGGGCCCGAGGGCGCTCGCTTTCATCAGATGATGCAGATGCAGCGCATGGCGGAGCAGCGGGCGCAGGGCAAGATGCCCACAAGCCCGGCGGCGGCTCCTCCTCGGACGGTGCGCATGGGCGGCGCGAACCAGCAGCCGGTGCCGCCGCCGCGGCCTGCGGGCCAGCAGCAGACGGCGGCGCAGCCGGCGCAGGCAGCGCAGCCGGCGAAGCCCCCGCAGGCGGCACAGCCGGCGAAGCCGCCGGAGCCGACGAAACCCGCTGGTCCCAGCGCTTCGACAGGATCTCGGCAAGCCTCCAGCGCGAAGCTTGTGGATCGGGCAAGAGCTGCGCGCGACGCGAAGGCTGCGGAGGTTGGGGGCTTGCGCTCACCTGCCCGGCCGGCGACAGTCACCGGCGGGTACAACAAAGAAACGGGAAAAGTCGAAACAGGATGCTCAGGCGGCGGCCTCTGCGCCGAACAGCGTGTTGTCGAGGCACTCGGAGGAGATCCAAGCAAAGTAAAATTCACAGAAGCCGTGCGCCCACGAGCTGACGGACCTCCGTACAAGCAGGTCCCAGTATGCACAAAATGTGAATCTCGATACGGTCGCGGAGCGTTTCCAGAGGGAACCCAATTCAAGAGTGATCAAGGGAAATGACATGATATGGGAGATTGAGCGTCATGATTGGTCAAAGCTACATGCTGAAGGCAGTGCATCTCAGATACCGCATGCCATCCGAGAGCTTCAGGCTGCCGCCACCGAACCGGAGGCGCTCGCTGCATACTGGAAGATCGATAATACGATTGTCGTACAGGGACAGGTCTACCAGGCGGCCCTTGCCGCGGTGCCATGCCTGTTAGGTGTTCTTCTGCGATGCACCGATGCTGCTCGTCGGCATGTGCTAGAGCTCCTCGTCCAAATCGGCAGCGGAGAGGTGGCGGCGTGCGAGATCGAGCTTGGTGAGGCAGATCTTGTTCAGCGATGCTTGCGAGAAATCGCCAGGGGATTGCCAATCTATGTCGATATAATTGAGCGCACGATGAATGTTGATGAGTGCGCGCTTTGCGTTGATCTTTTGGGTCTCTCATGTAGGGCTGATTGCGGCCTTCGAGAGAGGGTATTGTGGTACTTTGAACGGGTTCGTGTTAACGCCTCGTCCGAGGGGACGCAGAGGCTGATTCGTAGCTGGATGGAGGAGCTGAATGCAGAGTTCGTTCACTCTGATTGACTTCGATGTCAGCCTGTCGATCGCACTCCGATGGACGGGGCGGTGATTTCGACTCCTTCGGGCGGCTGCTGTCGATGAAGTTCCCCGGTTCCGGCGCGGAGGTGGTGACGTACGGCTACGACCGAGGCGGCCTGGTCCGGTCGGCGGTCGGGACGAACACCCAGCCGAACCCGCAGCACCCGGACGAGCCGGCGACGACGCAGTACCTGCTGCACATCGGCTACGACGAGTTCGAGCAGCGGGTGCGCGTGGTGCACGGCAACGGCATCGCGACGTCGTACAGGTACTTCGAGAAGTCGCGGCGGCTGGAGCAGAACAACGCCGACCCCTGCCGCGATCTAGACGAGCCCCCTCGTGCGCTCGGTGCAGACCGCGGAGATCGTCGCCGAGGCTGCCGAGCTGACCGACGACGTCTCCTGACGCAGCGGGACGAGCGCTCCCCGACAAGAGAGCTGGGCGCAGGCGCTCTCCCCCCCGCCGGCCCCCGCGCCGCCCTACGCCGCCTTCAGCGTCGCCGTGCAGTGCCCGCAGCGCACCGCCTTGATGGGGATGCTCATCGCGCACTCGGGGCACTCCTTGGTCGTCGCCGCCTCCTCGTGCTTTCTCTGGAGCTTCCCCATGAGCTGAATCAGCAGGAACACGCTCAAGGCGACGATGAAGAAGCTCACCAGGTTGTTGATGACCTGGCCATATTGAAGCAGGACCGCGCCCGCCTTCACCATCTCGTCGGGGTTCGCGTAGGGACCGGGCCCGCTCGGCGCCTTCAGGACGATGTAGTGCCGGCTGAAGTCGATGCCGCCCGTCACCAGGCCGATCGGCGGCATGATCAGGTGATCGACGAGGGACTTGACGATGTTGCCGAACGCCGCGCCGATCACGACGCCGACCGCCATGTCGACGACGTTGCCACGAATCGCAAACTTCTTGAAATCCTCCCAGAACATCGCTCTCCTCCCATCGCCGAGGGCCGCGGCTCGCGCAGGCGACTCCGGCTCGGTCATCGCTTTATCGCAACTTCGGCGCTGCCAATAGCCACCCTGTCACGCCGTCCACGCGGCCGGCGCCGCCAGCACAAACGGTGCCACCGAGCTCGCCCGTGGGCTCGTCTCGGCTCGCCGGTCGCGCCCGCCTGGGTCCGCCTCGTGCCCCTCGGCGCCCCCCCGCTCCACCCCCCGCCGATTTCTCACACACCGGTTCCCCGATCCCGCCCCGCCTCTCTAGGATGCGCCCCGGAGGACCCACCCCCGCCATGGACCCCGACACCGAAGCCGCCCTGCGCTACCGCGCGAAAGCCGAGCTGCGGAAGCGCGCCCGGGCGGTCCGCAACTCCATCCCCCGCGACGCCATCCTCGAGCGCTCCCGCCGCATCGTCCGCGCCCTCGCCGAGCTCCCGGCCGTCGTCGCCGCCCGGCGCGTCGCGCTCTTCTACCCCATCGAGGACCGCAACGAGGTCGACCTCCGCGAGCTCGACCCGCTCCTCCGCGCCCGCGGCGTCCAGGTCGCGTACCCCGCCATCGACCCCGAGTCGCGCGCCATGACCTTCCGCTTCGTCGCCGACCCCGAGGCCATGCAGGAGCGCGGCCTCGGCTTCCGCGAGCCCGACCCCGCCGACGAGGAGGCCGCCGCGCTCGACGTCATCGTCGTCCCCGCCCTCCAGATCGACGCCCGCGGCCACCGCATCGGCTACGGCGCCGGCTACTACGACAGCACCCTGCCGCGCTTCTGCCCCCCGGCGCACGCCGTCGGCGTCGCCTTCGACTTCCAGCTCATCGCCGAGGTGCCCACCACCGACGGCGACGTCCCGCTCGGGACCATCGTGACCGACGCCCGCGTGCTCGACGCCGAGCCCGCCTAGGATGCCCAACGGACCGCTGCCCAAGAACCCGGTGGAAGGGGAGACCGACAGCGCAAGGCCCGTCCTCATCGCCGCCCTCGCGTCCGGCGCGATGATCGCCCAGCAGGTCGCCGGCCGCGCCACCCGCGACGCCCTCTTCCTCTCCGCCTTCGGCGCCGCCGACGTCCCCAAGGTCATGGCCGCCGGCGCGGTGCTCTCGTTCGCCGCGGTCCTCCTGCTCTCGCGCGCCCTCCTGCAGCTCTCGCCCGCGCGCGTCGTCCCCGCCACCTGCGCCGCGAGCTCCGTCCTCCTCGGCCTGGAGTGGGCCCTCGCCCTGCGCGCGCCCGGCGCCGCCGCCCTGGTCTTCTACCTGCACGTCGCCGTCTTCGGCGCGACCCTCATCTCCGCCTTCTGGTCGCTCGTCAACGAGCGCTTCGACCCCCACACCGCCCGCCACTCCATGGGCCGCATCGCCGGCGGCGGCACGCTCGGCGGCGTCATCGGCGGCGTCTTCGCCTGGCGCGCCGGCCACCTCGTGGACGCCCCGACCATGCTCCTCGCCCTCGCCGGCCTGAGCGGGCTGGCCGCCCTGGCGACCTACCTCCTCGGCGCCGGCCTCCCGGGCGCGACCGCGGCCGGCGCCGAGGGCCACGCCGAACATCACGCCGGCGCCGCCGCCGCCGGCTCCACCGCCGCCTCCGCCGCCGCCAGCCCCTCCGGCCTCCGCGCCCTGCGCGAGAGCCCCCACCTGCGCGACCTCGCCCTGCTCGTCGGGCTCGGCGCCGTGAGCGGCGCGCTCTTCGACGTGGCCCTCAGCGCCGAGGCCGCCCACGCGATGCGCGACCGCAACGAGCTGCTCTCGTTCTTCGCGCTCTTCCACCTCTCGGTCAGCCTGCTCTCGTTCCTCGTGCAGTCGCTCGCCGCCACCTTCTCGCTCGACCGCCTCGGGCTCGCCGCCACCATCGGCATCCTCCCGGCCGCCGTCCTCACGAGCTCGCTCTCCATCGTCGTCGCGCCGCGCCTCTGGTCCGCCTCCATCGTCCGCGCCACCGAGGCGGTGCTCCGGAACTCCCTCTTCCGGTCGGGCTACGAGCTGCTCTACACGCCGCTGCCCCCGGACCAGAAGCGGTCGATCAAGACCCTCATCGACGTGGGCTTCGACCGCATCGGCACCGCGGCCGGCAGCGGCCTCGCCATCGTCCTGCTCGCGCTCGCGCCGGACGCGTCGCTGCCGCTCCTCATCGGCCTCGGCACGGCGGCCGCGGGCGTCACCCTGCTCTTCACGCCGCGGCTCCACCGGGGCTACGTCGCCGCGCTCGAGGGCAGCCTGCGCTCCGGCGCCGTCTCGCTCGACCCGGCGAACGTCGTCGACGCGACCACCCGCCGCACCCTGAGCGGCACCGTCGACGCGCTCAGCCGCGACAAGGTGCTCGCCGAGCTCGCCGCCCTCCGGAGGGGGACGGCCGCCCGGGCCGACGCCGGCCGCGCCCACGGCGACGGCGAGCGCATCTCCTTCGTCGGCCCGCCGATCTCCGCCCGGCCGCCGGTCTCCGCCGGCGCCCCCGGCGACGGCCCGCGCGCCCCGGCGGGCGAGCGCAAGACCGCCGAGGGGCCGCTCTCGGCGCGCTCCGCGTCGGCCGCGCTCTCGTCCGACCCGGTGCTCGCGGCGGTCGCCGACCTCCGCTCGGGCGAGCCCGAGCGCGTCCGCAGGGCGCTCGCGGCGCTCGCCCGCGAGCCCGACCCCGCGCTCGTCCCGCACCTCCTCCCGCTCCTCGAGCGCGACGGGCTCATCTCGGAGGCGATCCGCGCGCTCCGCGCCGTCGCCCCCCGCGCGACCGGCCAGCTCCTCGACGCGCTGCTCGACCCGGCCGTGAGCCTCGCCGTCCGGCGCCGCATCCCGCGCGTGCTCCAGGCCTGCCCCACCCAGCGCGCCGCCGACGGGCTGATGCTCGGCCTCGCCGACGAGCGCTTCGAGGTGCGCTACCAGTCCGGCGTGGCGCTCGCGCGCCTGCTCCAGCAGCGCGCGCCGATCCACCTGCGCCGCGACGACGTAATCGCGGCGGCGATGCGGGAGATCGAGATCGACCGCCGGGTGTGGGACGCCCAGCCCCCGAACGCGTCCCCGCCGGCCGAGGCGCCCCTGTCCGCGCGCCTGCTCGTCGAGCGGACGAGCCGCAGCCTGGAGCACGTCTTCCGCGTGCTCTCGCTCTTCCTCGAGCGCGAGCCGCTCGAGATCGCCTACCGGGCGCTCCACGCCGACGACGCGCACCTCCGCGGGACGGCGCTCGAGTACCTGGAGAACGTGCTGCCGGCGCCCATCCGCGAGAGCCTCTGGCCGTACCTGGGCGCCCGTCCGACCGCCCCCGCCGAGCCGCTGACCGCCGCCGAGCCCCGCGCCGGCGAGCCGGGCGCCGGGGCGCCGGGCGCCGCCGAGCCCCGCCCTGGCGAGCCGCGCGCCGCCGAGCCGCGCGTGGCGCGCCTGCCCGAGCAAGCGCTCGACGAGCTGCGCCGGTCCGCCGCCAAGTGGCCGCGGACGTCGATCTCCGCCGCGCGCCGCCGCAGGGAGCCGCGCACGTAGCGCGTGCGCTCCCCACGTCGCGCGACGCTCCCCTACGCTCCCTCGCGCAGCGTCGCGCTCCCTCGCGCAGCGTCGCGCTCCCTCGCGCAGCGCGCGCGCTCGGCGCCGGGCGGAGGCGTCACCGAGCGCCGAGCGGCGCGTCGATCCGGCGAGCGACAAAAAGAAAAAGCGTCGCCGGGGCCCGGGGGGGGAGAGGCCGCACCAGCAACGCTGACCTATGAATTAGCAGCTCGTATGCCACGGCGAGAAGCCCGAAAATCGCTGCGAAATCGCATAGATGTCCCGGGCGCATTCCCTCGCGTTGCACTCCTGCGATTTCACCCTTGCAGGCGCGCATTGCGTCGGGGGCGGGGCGGCTAGTGCAGCGGCTCGCGGCGCCGCGCCCTCTCGTCGAGGTGCTCGGCGATCGTGAGCCGGTCGGCGTCGCTCATGACCACGAAGCGGACGGCGAGCAGGTTGTCGCGATCCCAGACCGGGCGGGCGCGCAGCCGGATGGGGCGGCCGACCCCGAGGTCGAGCTCGAACGGGGTGACCGCCGGCAGCGCCCGGCCCGCGAGCCCGGGCGTGCGCTCGACGACCATGCCGGTCGGGGAGAGATCGATCGCGCGGCACCGGTGCCTGTGGCCGTCGACGAGCGCCGAGACGGGGAAGTCGACCTGGGCGCGCGCGCCCTGCCTGCGATCCATGCGTTCCTCCTGGGTCCTCGTGAGGCGCCGAGCGTAGGTCGCGCGGCGCGTCCGGGCCAAACATCGGGCGGGCGAGCCCCGCCGGCGCCCCGCAGCGCGGCGGCGCGATCCCGGCGCGGGTGCGATATGCTGGCGGGGCGAAAGGAAGGACGGCGATGCCCACGTGCCGCGAGTGCGACAGCGAGGTCGACGAGCTCAAGACGATCAAGGTCGGAAGCAAGAAGAAGAAGGTCTGTGAGGACTGCGCCGATCGCGCGGCCCAGGAAGGCGCGATCGCCGAGGAGAGCGAGGCCGTGGTGCAGCAGATGATGGGCTTCAAAGGCAGGCGCTGAGCCCGCCCCGGCCCCGCTCGGCCCGCCAGACGCCCCGAATCCAGGAGGAAGACGGGAATTCCTGAAAGGCCACGAGATCTCCTCCTGAACCCGATTCATCCTTTTCCGTATTCCTGACAACCCGTTCAGTTTTCCCGCGGGGCCGGCGGCTTACTATCCCGTGGCTGGCGGCGCGATGAACGGCGCGACGCGCGCGACGATCGCGCGGGCGCGCCGGATCCCGCCGTCGAACGCCGCTCATTCGTGCCTGTCGGCGATCTCCCGCCCGATCGCGCCGATGTCGCCGGCGAGAACGCATCGGCGAGCGCGCGCGGGTCCCCTGGGAACGGGCGCGGCTGCCGGCCGAACGCACGGCGCCTCGTCGAATCGCAATGGCTGAGGCCCACTCGAGGTCGCGAGCGCCGCAATGGAAGCTCTCCCGGAGATCCGATGGGCGAATGACTCCGCTGCACGCGCGCCGAGGCGCGCTGGGCAAAGCCGCGTCACCGCGGAGGAGCGCCCGGCGCGCATGGCACCGCCGCGCGCGCTCGAGGCGCCGCGGAAGCGGCTCGAAGCGTGAAAGGCGCTGCTCCTATGCGGGCGCGGCGCGATCGGCGCGACCACCGCTCCGCCCATCGCTGACGACGAATCGGTGCGCGCTCCGGCGAAGCACGCCGCCTCGGCGCGGCGTGGACGTCGCCCGCGAGCTCGACCGATGCGGGGAGAGGTAGGCAGAGGTCGTTGGGATGAACGGAGTTTCCGGTGTAGGTGCGTTTTGGCCAACAATTATGCGGGATTTTGACCATGAGAGAGCGAGCGAGCGGCCACATCGCTATACATTCCTCACATCAGCGGACGAGCTGCGCATTGCAGTTTTGCATCGAATTTTTGCAACCTTGATGTGAAAAGCGGCTGAGGTGTGCGACCTAATTGGCCGATCGTTTGATTTGCGAAAGCATTTCGTCTTGACCCTTTGCTCCAATCCAGGAATAAGTTGTCTCACGAGAGCGCCGGTATCCGCCCCTCTGGTGCTGAATGGTCTGCACCGATGGTTCGCGGCGCGAGGGTCTACAGCGGGAGGCTTCGCTTCTGCCCCCTGTAGCCTTCGGCCGTTACGGTCCTGTTCACCGCAGGGGTTCGACGACGCCGGGGGAGAAAAAGCCATGCATTCGATTTCTCAAGGCTTTGGGTCGCGGTCGTTTGCTGCCGGTAAGTTCATCGCCGCGCTGATGGCGATGTCGATCGTCGGCTCCGGCTGCGCGCCGCTCGACGACGAGGACGTGACCGCGGAGGACTGGGGCGCGGGGGAGCAGGCCGCCGGCACGACGTTCCTTGTCGGCCCTACGCGCACCTACAAGACCCTCAACGACGTCGCGAGCCTGCTGAAGCCGGGCGACATCGTGGAGGTCGACGGCAACGTGACGTACCCGGGCAATATCCGGATCACGAGGGGGGGCACGGCCAGCGCGAAGATCACCATCCGCGGCAAGCGCGTCTCCGGGAAGCGCCCCATCCTCAAGGGCGGCACCAACACCATCGAGCTCAACGCGAACCACGTCGTGCTCGAGGGGTTCGATGTGACCGGCGGCACGACCCGGTGCGTTTTCCACCATGGTCACGAAGTGACCATTCGCGACACGGTGGTCCACGACTGTCCTGCGCACGGCATCCTCGGCGCCGACAGCGACTCGGGCTCGCTGACGCTGGAGTACGTCGAGGTCTACAAATGCGGGAACGGGACGCAGAAGCACTCGATCTACATGGCCACGGATGAGAGCGCGTATCCCGGCGCCGTGTTCCGGATGCAGCACAGCTACGTCCACGACACAAACGGCGGCAACGCGGTGAAGTCCCGCGCGGAGCGGAACGAGATTTACTATAACTGGATCGAAGGCGGGCTCTACAAGGACCTCGAGCTCATCGGTCCGGACGGGCAGGATCCGGGGCTCGCGCGGGAGGACTCCGATGTGGTCGGCAACGTCTTCCGCAAGACGCACACGCAGTACGTGGTGCGCGTCGGCGGCGACGGCACGGGCGACACGAAGGGGCGGTACCGGTTCGTCAACAACACCTTCCTGCTGATGCAGGGGTCGAACGCGGCGATCCACCTGTTCGACGGCATCGAGAGCATCGAGCTGCACAACAACATCTTCCACCGCGTCGGCGGCGGCAGCGTCCAGATCTTCCGCGACGACGCGAAGTGGGCGACCGGCAGCCCGGTGATCAAGGGCGTCAACAACGCGGCGCCCAAGGGCACGGCCGTGCCTTCCACCTTCGCGAATACGCAGTTCGTGGACGATCCGGGCTTCACGAGCCTGGACAGGCGCGACGTGACGCTGCTGTCGTCGAGCCCGCTCCTGAACAAGGGCGTCAGCCAGATCTCGGGGATCTCGGGGTACCCGTTCCCGAAGCCGCTGGCGAGCCCGCTCTTCCACCCGCCGAAGGGGGCGCTCGAGGCCGTCGGCACCGCGCGGCAGCGGACGGCCGTGGGCGCGATGGACATCGGCGCCTTCGAGTTCGGCTCGGGGACGACGACGACGCCGACCCAGCCGACGACGCCGAGCGAGCCGACGCAGCCGGAGCCGACGACACCCGATCCGGCGCCGTCGTGCCCGACCGTGGACGCCGGCGAGTGGGTGAACACGCCGCTGACGACGCAGTGGGGCACCTTCACGGCGACGTGGGACGTGACGCCGAGCGCGGCGAAGATCGACGGGGTTGTCGGGCTGTCGAGCGGGGCGGCGGATCAGTGGACCGAGCTCGCGGCGATCGTGATCTTCGACGAGCAGGGCAACGTCCGGGTCCGGAACGGCTCGAGGTACGAGGCGGCGACGGTGTTCCCGTACGTGGCCGGGAAGACGTACACGGTCCGGATGGTGGTCGAGACGGCGTCGCGGCGGTACTCGGTGTACATCCAGCCGAAGGGCGGCGCCGAGGTGCAGCTCGCGTACCGATACGCCTTCAGGACCGAGCAGGCGCAGATCCGGTCGCTCAACAACTGGGCGATCACCCAGACCGTGGGGTCGGCGTCGCTCTCGGCGTGCAACTTCTTGATGAAGTGAGCGCCTCGGAGGGGGCGGCCGGCGGAATGAGCGCCGGGGCCCCCTCCTCCTCCTTTCGCTTCGCTTAGATGCCTGCCCGGGGGCCCGACCCGAGAGACCGTGCTGCTACGTCACCGCACGTTGAAGCCGTGGCGCAGGACCGGGAAGACGCCGAGGTAGAGGCTCCCCGAGGTCGCCCCGATCGCGGGCCAGTCCTGATCGGGCCGCATGGCCTCGAACTCGGCGACCTGACCGCGGAGGAAGTGGCGATAGAAGTACACGAAGTCGTGCTCGCCGTTGGAACCGTCGTAATAACCGTGGTTCGAGGCGCCGTGCAGCCCGTGGATCCCGTTGTACGAGCGCAGCACGTTGCGGTTGTACCCCTCGTAGTTATGGATCACCTCGTGGAGGAGCCCGGCGTTCGGGACGCCGATCCCTTCGCCGATGTAGGTGGTGGGGATCGCGAGATACCGGTCGTCCCAGGCCCACGCGAGGTTGCTCACGTCATCCACCAGCGTGCCGTCGGCCCGGTGCTGCGGGATGAAGAACACGATCATGTCGTAGTCCGAGAGCAGGTGCGCGGTCGGGTGCTCGCTCTGGAAGCGCCCAGTGTCCCACCCATCGTGGTTCGGCTCGTAGATCGGCACGTCCTCGACGGGGGGCAGGACATCGACGGTCCACTTGGCGAGCCCATACGACAGCGGCTCGAGCCACCTGGCGCTGGTCGCCCTCGCCTGCGTCAAGAGCGTCTCGATGTCGTCCTCGGAGAGCACGCCGACGTTCGACGGGTCCGCTCCGCCGAGCGACGCGCTGTAGTTGATGCTCGTCCGGATGGGCAGGATCCCGATGCGCGTGTCCTCCTGGACCCCGAGCGGCGGGTTCGCGGTGACGTCGACGGTCATGGGCGACGCGCCGACGGTCACGCTCTGCTCCCGATATGAGCCCGTGTAGTCGTAGGGCGGCGACTGGGTGCCGAGCCCGACGCCGATGGTGTAGTCGCCCGGCGGCAGCGAGAGCGTGGTCGGCGTGGAGCGCCCGGTGTAAACGTCGTTCACGTACACCTTGCCGGGCTGCGCGCTCGTCGCCGTCACGGTGACAGGCTGGTACGCGGGCCGGTTCGGGGTGTCCACGGAGTACGTCAGATCCGCCACGATCCCCTGCCGCACCTGCTGGCCGTTGCACAGGGTCGCGGGGCACGTCGCGTTCACGACGAGCTGGTTGTCGACCCAGACCTCGACGCCGTAGCTCGTCGATCCTTCGGTGTTGATGGCCTGGATCCGGAGATCGTTGTCGCCGCTCCCGAACCAGTCGCTCACGTCGATGCGCTGGCCGATGCTCGGATCGTCGATGTCGAACATGCTCCGCTGCAGGCCGTTCACGTAAAGGACGAGCCGGTCGTCCGCGCTCGAGACGCGCAGCTCCACCTTGGAAGTACCGGCCGGCGCGCCGCCCACGAAGCGTAGGTTGTCGACCACGTAATCGGTCGTCGTCTGCGGGACATTCAGGACGATCTTGAACGTCAGATCGCTGTAGGTGTTGCTCAGGGCGCTGACGACGTTCGCCGGCACGCTGAACGAGATCGGGCTGTACGTGCCCGCGGGCAGCCCGGCGAGGTTCACCTGACCCAACCACACGCTGTGCACGCCCTGGGACGGGATGTTCACGACGAGCTGCGCGTTGCCGAAGCCGGGCGACACCGGCGGCTTCAGGTCGAAGGCGATCGTCGAGGTCGCGCCCGACACGGTAGTCAGCGGCACGGACTGGAGCTCGACGAAGTTGAAGTTCCGCAGGGCGAGCGCGGAGGTGCCCTGGGAGTGATCGGCGCTCGCGCTCTTCACGCCGCCGGAGGCCGTCCAGTCTGCGGTGCTCTCGAACCCGAGCACCGACGCCGGGTTCACGAGGGCCTGCCCCACCTCATCAACGAACTGCTTGTCCGTGCTGGTCCCCTGTGCGCAGGCGGCGAGCGCGAGCGCGCACGAGGTCGTCATCATGAAACGTAAACGTCGCATTCGATGATCTCCTTTGGATTGGCGGAGCGCTAGTCCCGCTCCGCCTCGCGCCGGCCCGACGCGGCCCGCCTCCGTGGGCGAGCCGCGTCCGTGGCAGCGCGGCTGGCAGGGCGCTATCGCAACCGGCGTGCCGCCCCGCCGCGCGAGGGGCATTTCCTGCGACAATGGGCGGCGAGACGCGCAGAGCGCGGCGCACGAGCGGCTGCCGCGCCAATCGAGCTCGCTCACGGATCCAGCCTGCAGAGGCAAGCGTTGCCGCCCTGGCAAAGTTTGCCAGCGCTGAAGAGCAGAGGCACGGCAAGGATTGCCATCCCGCCGCGCGCCCGCGCCTCGAACACGCCAGGACGACAGCCGCAGGCACCGCTCGCCCCGCGCCTGCAGACGGAGGCTGAAATGAACCGGTTAAGGGTCGAGAAGGCGAGCGCGCGGGCTCTGGGAGGAGGCCGTGAAGGGCGCGGCGCCGGGCGGATCCCCGGGAGGGGCCGCCCCGGGGCTCAGGCGAGGCCGCTGCGCTGGAGCAGGGCGTCGAGGGTGGGCTCGCGGCCGCGGAAGCTCTTGTAGAGATCCATCGGATCCTGCGTGTCGCCGAGCGCGAGGATCTGGCTCCGGAACGCGTCGCCCACCTTCCGGCTGAACAGGCCCTCCTCCTGGAAGCGGGAGAAGGCGTCGGCGTCCAGCACCTCGGCCCACTTGTACGAGTAGTAGCCGGCGGCGTAGCCCACCGGGCTCGAGAAGAGGTGGGAGAAGCCGGCGATCATCGCGTAGCCCTCGGGCAGCGGGACCGGCGAGTAGCGGGCGAGGACCTCGCGCGCGAACTCGACGACGTCGCCGCGCTCGGGGGTCCAGTCCACGTGGAGCGCGAGGTCGATCTCGGCGAAGCCGAGCTGCCGCATCGTCACGGCGCCGGCGCGGAAGGTGCGGGCGGCGCGCATCCGCTGGAGCAGGTCGTCGGGGATGGGCGCGCCCGTCTCGTGGTGGCGCGCGAAGAGATCGAGCGCCTCCCGCTCCCAGCACCAGTTCTCCATGATCTGCGAGGGGAGCTCGACGAAGTCCCAGGCGACGTTGGTGCCGGCGAGGCTCCGGATCGGCACCCGGCTGGAGGCGTGGTGCATCATGTGCCCGAACTCGTGGAACAGCGTCTCGACCTCGCGGTGGTTGAGCAGCGCGGGGCGGCCGCCGACCGGCGGGGTGAAGCTGCCCGCCAGGACCTCGAGGTGCCGCGCGTCCTCGCCGGCCGCGCGCCCGCCGTCGCTCGGCGCGCCCGTGACGAGCCCGTGCATCCAGGCGCCGTCGCGCTTCTGCTCGCGCGGGGCGAAGTCGAGGTAGAACGCGGCGCTCTGGGCGCCGTCGGCCTCGAGGAGCCGGTAGGCGCGGACGCTCGGGTGCCACGTGGGCGCGTCCTGCCAGGGCACGATGCGCACGCCGTAGAGGCGGTGGGCGATCTCGAACAGCCCGGAGACGACGCGATCCAGCGGGAAATACGGGCGGAGCGCCTCGTCGTCGAAGTCGTAGCGGGCGCGGCGCAGCTTCTCGGCGTAGTAGGAGACGTCCCACGGCTCGAGCGGCGGCGCGCCCGGGCCCTCGATCTCGCGGCGGAAGGCGGCGAGCTCGTCCTTCTCGCGGGCGAACACCGGCTCGGTGCGCTCCCGCAGCGTCGCGACGAAGCGGCGCGCCTCGGCGCCCGTCTTGGCCATGCGGTCCTCGAGCACGAGGTCGGCGAAGGTCGCGTAGCCGAGCAGCTTGGCCTTCTCGCGGCGGAGCTCGAGGATGCGGCGGATGAGCGGGCGGTTGTCGTGATCGCCCTCGGTCGCCCGGGTGTTGTAGGCGCGGTAGAAGCGCTCGCGGATCGAGGCGTCGTCGAGGTGCGTGAGCACCGGGATGTAGCTCGGCGCCTGGAGCGTGAAGCGGTAGCCCTTGAGGCCCTTGTCCTGGGCGCTCTGGCGGGCGGCCTCGATCGCGCTGGGCGGCAGGCCGGCGAGGCGGGCCGGGTCCTCGACCACGAACTCGAAGGCGTTCGTGGCGTCGAGCACGTTCTGCGAGAAGCGCAGGGTGAGCGTCGCGAGCTCGACGTCGATCTCGGACAGGCGCTTCTTGCCGGGCGGGTCGAGCTCGGCGCCGCTCCGGCGGAAGTCGTCGAGGGTCTTCTTGAAGAAGCGGCGCCGCGGGCCGGTGAGCGCCTCGGCCTCGGGCGTGGCCGCGAACGCCTTGAGCGCGCCGTAGACGCCCTCGTTGAGGGCGATGCCGCTGAGGAACTCGCTGACCTCCGGCTGGACGGCGTTGTAGGCGGCGCGCAGCTCGGGCGTGGTGGACGTCGACTCGAGGTGCGAGACGACGTTCATGGCGCGGTCGAGCCGCTCGGTGACGGCCTCGAGCGCGGCGAGGGTGCTCTCGTAGGTGCGGGGGCCGGGCGCCGCGATGAGCGCCTCGAGCCGGGCGCGGGCGTCCGCGAGCAGCGCGCGCACCGCGGGCTCGACGTGCTCGCTCCGGATGCGATCGAACGGGATCTCGAAGCCGAGAGAGAGCAGGGGATTGTCGGTCGCTTCGGTCATGATCGTTCCTGGTTGGGCGTGAGGGGGCCGACGGACGGGGCGCGGCGCCGGCACCCTCGGCCGGTCCGCGCAGCCCTCCTTTGGTAAAGGCGTCCGCGGGGGTTGGCTAGTGCCGGGCGCGCGAAGGCGCCGGGAAGCGGGGCGGGCGGCGCTAGACGCCGAGCCAGCGCGCGACGATCGTGGCGAGCACGTCGGACGTCCCCGAGTGGATGCTGCCGCCCAGCGCGTCGTCCACGGCGGAGGGGAGGCCGCTCTCCTCGAGGTAGCCGGCGCCGCCGCGGAGCTGGAGATCGTCCAGCGCGGACTGCAAGGCCGAGTCCGCCGCGTGCCACTTGGCGAGCGCGGCCTCGGCCTGGCCGCGGTGGCCCTGGTCGAGCTCCCAGGCGGCGCGGTAGACGAGCAGCCTCGAGGTCTCCAGCCGGAGCTTCATCTGCGCGAGGCGGTGCGCGACGGCCTGGTGGCGCGCGATCGACTGGCCGCCGATCGCGCGCTCCCGGGCGAAGCGGACCGCCTCGCCGAGGGCGCGCTCCATGGCGCCGAGGCGGAAGGCGAGGATCAGCGCGCGCTCGTAGGTCATCGCGATCTGGAAGACGGCGAGGCCGGCGCCGGCGCGGCCGAGGAGCGCGTCGGGGCCGACCTCGCAGCCGTCGAACGAGACGGGCGCGAGCCGCGCGCCGCGGAGGCCAGCGGTCGCGAGCGGGGCGCCCGGGCGGATGCGCGCCGCGCCGCGGCCCTCCGCGGCGGCGGGGGCGCCCGCGGCGTCCGCCCCGCCGGCGGCGTCGCGGGGGACGAGCAGCGCCGTGAGGCCGCGCGCCGGCGCGCCGCCGTCGCCGCCGTCGCGCGCGATCGCGAAGTACACGTCGGCCCGGTCGGCCCAGGTCACGTACCGCTTCTCGCCGGTGAGCCGGTAGCCCGCGGCGGTGCGGTCGGCCGTGGCCTCGACCGACGCGACGTCCGAGCCGGCGCCGGCCTCGGTCGCCGCGACCGTGGCCATGCGCTCGCCGGTCGCCATCCGCGGCAGCCACGCGCGCTGCTGCGCGGGCGTGCCCACCCGGGCGAGCAGGAGCGCCACGCCGAAGAGGTGCGCCCCCGCGGCGAGCAGGACGCCGCCGTCGCGCAGCGTCGCGCCGAGGCCCTCGTAGGCGAGCGCCGTCGTGACGAGGTCGAGGCCCTCGCCGCCGAGATCGCGGGCGATCGGCAGGCCGAGGGCGCCGCCCCGGGCGAGGACGCGCATGCGGTCGTCCGGGGCCGCGGCGTCGGCCTCGGCGCCGAGGGCGCGCATGCGGTCGTGGACGGCGCGCTGCGCAGGGGTCCATCCGAAGTCCATCGCTCGTGCGATACCAGAGCGGGCGAGGGGCGGGGAGGACGCGCGGGCGGCGCGCCGTCCACCACCGCCTGCACCGCCTGCGCGGACCTCAGTAGGGGCGCTCGCCGACGAAGTTGCCGGGAGGGTCGTAGTTGCACACCCAGAGCTGCCACGACCCGCCGCCGAACGGCGAGTCGCCCGAGCAATCGGCGACCCCGCAGCCGAGCCGCAGGGAGTCGGCCCAGACCACCTGCGTGTAATGGCCGCAGGTGGAGCTGCACGAATTGCTCGCGAGGTCGTAATTGGCGGCCTCGTCGACCCACGCCGCGACGACGTCCTCCGGCGAGGCCGCGGCGCCGCTCGTGGCGTAGAGGTTCTCTCCGTAGCTGCTCTTGCTATGGCCGAACACGCACCCGTCGGCGTAGGCCTGGGCCACCGCGGCGATCTCGGGCGACCACGTGAGCACCGGGATCGGATCGTCGGAGGGCGGTTCGACCGTGGCGCGCGCCCTGTTGTGGGCCGCCGTGATCCCGGCCATCTCGGGCGGCTCGCCGGCGGCCTGGCCCGCGGTGGCCTCGTCGTCGGACGAGCCGCTGCACGCGGCCGTCAGGGCGAGGACGAGAGAGAGCCGCGAGAGTCGGGGGAGCCGTGGGCCGAGCGTGGTCACGGGGCGATTGTCCTACGGCTCGGCCGAGCTCTGCAACGGCTATTCGAGGATGGCTATGAGCGAACCACGACGTGCCGTGTCATGGCGCGCCGGAGAGCACCCCTGGACGGCCGCATCCAGGCGTCGTGCCCGCGCCGAGTCGCACATCAACAGA
Organism: Sorangium sp. So ce394; assembly: GCF_051474665.1. NCBI lineage: Bacteria > Pseudomonadati > Myxococcota > Polyangiales > Polyangiaceae > Sorangium > Sorangium sp. So ce394. Next base: position 10,664,899 of record NZ_CP150339.1, on the reverse strand, counting down.
TCTCGTCATGCCTTGCTGGCGTGCTGACGGGCCTCGCCCTAAGGTGACGCCGAGAGCGGGAACAATTCCGCAGGATGGTCCTTGTCAGCCGGGTCGGTTTATGAGTTATTGTCGCCCTGCTTCGGCGGCGGCTGTCGCCCGAGCATCACGGTGAGCGGCCGCCCTCATGGGGTTTCGCCGCAGCCGCGGCGATCCGGCACCGGACGCGCTCCCGACAAAGAACCAAGGAGTTTCCTGATGAACATCCGTCTGACGTGGCGAATCGCGACATTCCCTCTGGCGCTGGCGGGGCTCTCCGTCGTTCCGCTGATGGGGTGTGACAAGGCCGCGGAGCTGCAGAATGACCTCTGCTGTCGCGACTTCACGCCGGGCGCCGATCTCGCCACGGTGCAGTGGGGGCTCGAGGGCGAAGCCGAGCTCAATTACGGTGCCTTCATGCAGTCCGTGTCCGACTTCACCGGGGCCGCGGGCTCCATCGTGGCCGACGTGACCAGCGCCTGTCAGGCGATCGCGCTGGATCTCGGCGAGGACGCGTCGAGGATCACGGCGACGAAGCCGAGCGAGCGGGCGACGCAATGGTGCGAGCTCGCCATCGACGCGATCGGGGAGGCGGCGGCCGATCTGTCGTTCTCTTTCCAGCCGCCGAGCTGCACGGTCGACGCGAGCGTACAGGCGAACTGCGAGGCGAGGTGCAGCGCCAACGTCGAGTGCCAGCTGACGCCGGCGGAGATCATCGCGCGCTGCGATCCTGGCCAGCTCTCGGGCCGGTGCGAGGGGACGTGCACGGGCAGCTGCGAGGGCTCGGCCAACCTGGCCGTCACCTGCGAGGGCACGTGCCACGGCACCTGCGAGGGCACGTGCGACGGCGAGTGCTCCGCGACGACCGCGGGCGGCGACTGCCGGGGGGCGTGCGACGGCACCTGCACGGGCGAGTGCCGCGGATCGTGCGAGATCGCGGCCGACGCGCAGGTGGAGTGCAACGCGGACTGCTCGGGCGAGTGCAGTCTCACGTTCGAGGCGCCGAAGTGCAAGACCAACCTCAAGCCGCCGAAGGCCGAGTGCACGGGGACCGCGGAGTGCAGCGGCTCCTGCGAGGCGAGCGCGAGCGCGAGGGCGAGCTGCAAGGAGCCTGCGGTCACCGTCACGGGCGGGGAGGGCGCCGAGGCGGTGGTCGCGACGCTCCGGGCGAACCTGCCGCGGCTCCTGGTCGCCGCCCAGGCGCGCGGCCAGCTGCTCCTCGACAGCGCCGAGGGCGTGGTCGCGGCCGCGGGCAACCTCGAGGGCGCGGTCACCGGCAGCGTGAAGGCGGGGGCGTGCATCATCCCGGCGAGCAACGCGATCACGCAGGCGGTCGAGAACATCGACGCGAGCCTCACGGCCAGCACCAGGGTGATGGGCGAGCTCAGGATCGCCCCCGCGGGCGGCGAGTGAACGCGCGCCCGGCGGCGGCGCGGGCCGCGGCCGGGCGAGCGTGACCTTCCTGGACGGCCGAGGTCGGGCGCCGCGCGCGCTCGCCTCGGCCGTCGCCGTTCGCCCGCCTTCACGTAGGCTCCGCGCCATGCGGCTCGCCCGACGCGCGACCGAGCGGGCGGACTACGGAGCTCCGAGAGCCGGTGGACGGCTACCGGTCGGCGCATGCGGGTCCAGGATATCGCCACCATGAGCGAACGAGTCCTGATTGCGTGCCGCGCGTCGCGCGCCCGGAGCGGCGCGCGACGCGCGGCTTGGCGCCTGCCTGTGCGCCGCAGCCCTCTCGTCCTTCGTGCTCGGGTGCGAGGGGCTCGGCTCGGGCCGGGCGCGCGAGCCGAGCGGCTACCGGCCCGATCGCGGTCAGTGCAGCGAGGAGTGCGGGCGCAACGTCAGCTGCATGAATCAGTGCCAAAGGTCGCCTCCGCGGCAGTAGCCGGGCCGCGACGCCCTCGCGGGCCAGGGCGCGGGCTCGTCCGTCGGCGATGTTCGCGCGGCGCGACCGGCCGCCCTCAGGACGGGCGCGCGCAGGCCGCTCACCGGGGCGCGGCCCCCCTGGCGCGGGCGCGGAACGCCTCCGGCGTCGCGCCGGTCCAGCGCCGGAACGCCCGGTGGAAGGCGCTCGGCTCCGAGTAGCCGAGCAGGTAGGCCACCTCGCCGATCGCCATGTCCGCCTCCAGGAGCGCCGCCGCGCGGCCGCGGCGGACCTCGTCGAGCAGGGCGTGGATCGACGTGCCCTCGTCGCCGAGGCGGCGCTGGAGCGTGCGTGGGCTCATCCGCAGGCGCGCCGCGAGCGCGCCCAGGTCGGCCCCCTCGCGCAGCCGCTCGCCGAGGAGCGCCCGCACGCGGTCGGACAGCGCGGGCGGCGCCGCGCCCGGCAGGCTCGCCGCGATGACCTGCACGTGGCGCTCGAGGAAGGCGGCGAGCGCCTCGTTGGCGTGGGGCAGCGGCCGGGCCAGCGCCTCGACGGGCAGGACCAGCTCGGTCTGCGGCGCCCCGAAGCGCACCGGCGAGCCGAGCCGCCGCGCCTTCTCGGCCGGATCGCCCGCAGGCGCATGGCGGAAGCGCACCGCGACCGCCTGGATCGGGTCGCCGCACATGCGGCCGGCGTTCACGAGCACGTCGAACGCGAACATCTCCGCCACCTGGCCGTGGGCTGGCCGATCGGGCCCGAACGGGGCGAAGGTGATGTGCGCAGCGCCGCCGCGGATCTCCAGGGTGTAGCGCTCGCCCTCGTTCCAGACCTGCTGGTAGCGGAGCATCCGGTGGAACGCCTCGCCGAGGGTGGGGCTGCTCATGGCGAGGAAGCCGAGGGCGTCGAAGTGCTCCGGCTGGAATCGCCCGGCGAAATCGAGGCCGAGGTGCGGATCGGCGGCGGCCGTCGCGGCCGCCTCGACGAGCGCGTAGAAGGCCGTGAGCGGGACGCGGGCGTCGGGATCGGCGAGCGCCGCGGCCGGGATCCCCGCGGCCTCGAGCAGCGTGGCGCGGTCCGCCCCGCGCTGCGCGGCGTGGTCGGCGAGCTGCGCGGCGGTGCGGGCCCAGATCGTCGGCGCGCGCGCCGGGGCCCGGGCGGGCTGGCGCCGCAGGTCAGCCCTTGTGGCGCGCGCTGTCACTGCTCCCCCGCCGAGGGAGCCTCAGGCTTCCGGGCAATCGGAGGAGCATCATGCGAAGGCACGGCATCGAGGAAGGGCGCGGCGGGTTCGTCGAGGGCGCCTGGTACATCATCGCGGACGGGGCGCGCGTGGGCAAGCGGCCGGTCACGGTGGAGCGGTTCGGGACGCGCATCGTGCTGTTCCGCGACGAGCGGGGCGCGCTGGTCGCGGCGCGGGCGCGCTGTCCGCACCGGGGCGCGGACCTCGGCCTGGGGCGCGTCGTGGAGGGGGCGATCGAGTGCCCGTACCACGGCTTCCGGTTCGCCTCGGACGGGCGCTGCGTGGCGATCCCGTGCGAGGGGCGAGGGGCGAGCGGGCGCGGCGTGGCCGAGGCGCTCGCGCTGACGCGCTACGAGGTGCGCGAGCACCGGGGCTTCGTGTGGCTCTTCTGGGGCGAGCGGCCGGACGAGCTGCCGCCGGTGCCCTGGTTCGAGGGGCTGCCGGCGGACGAGCGGCACGCGCACACGGCGTCGACGGACTGGGACGTGCCGTTCGCGCGGGCGATGGAGGGGATGCTCGACCTCCACCACGCGCCGTTCGCGCACCGGCCGTGGGTGCCGGGCATGGGCGCGCTGCTGGACCCGTATGACGTCCGGGTGGAGGGCGACGTCATCCACGCGATGGGGGTGCTCCGCCACGACGACGGGGCGCCGTGGGACGGCCGCCGGGGGTGGAAGTTCGAGATGGAGGTGCGCTTCCCGGGGGCGTTGCGGCTCTCGTTCGGGAAGCTGGTGGTGGGGGTGGTGGGGTGCGCGCCGATCGACGCGGGGCGGACGGCGATCGTGGGGCGGTACTACATGCCGGTCCCGGCGATCGGGCGGCTGCTCGCGCGGCTCGGGCTGCTGATGGAGTTCTGGCTGATCCAGCCGGAAGACGAGCGGATGCTGGCGTCGTCGGAGCCGCGCGACGCGGACCTGGAGGCGTGCCGCTTCGTGCGCGCGGACGCGGGGATCCTCGCGTGGCACAAGCTGCGGCGGGCGCGGCTGAAGGCGCAGCGGGAGGGGGAGCCGCAGGGGGAGCCGCGCCGGCTGCCGGTCGAGGCGGGGTGAGGCGCGGCGCGGCGCGGCGGCGGCGGGCGCGCGGCGCGGAGGCGGCGGGCGCGCGGGGCGGAGGCGGCGGGCGCGTCAACCACGCATCGAGGCGAGCGTCTGGACGACGACGCGCAGGTCGTCGACGTCGAGCGGTTTGTCGAGCACGGCGTCGGCGCCGAGGCGGTAGGCCTCGGCGTGGGTCTCCGGGTCTCCGAACGCGGTGATGAGGACCACGGGGGTGGCCCAGTCGTCGCGGCGCAGGCCGGCGAGCAGCTCGAGGCCGCTCCTGCCCGGCATCCGGATGTCGCTGACGACGACGTCGGCTGGGGCGCCGCCGCCGGAGACCAGCGCGTCGCCCATCAGCTCGAGGAGGTGGTTGGCGTCGCGCGCCTCCAGGACCTCGTAGCCGTCGCGACGGAGGGCGGTGGCGAGCAGCAGCCGCAGCTCCCGGTCGTCCTCGGCGAGGAGAACGCGGACGGGCGTCGCGACAGGGTGGACGCTCGGCAGGGGTTCAGGGGGCACACTCGGGGACCAGGCACGTTCGCGGAGCTGCTCGGGGTTCATGGGTTCTCCTTCGACAGATCCCGAGTGCAGGCAGCGTGCCGCGCGCGGCGGCGGGAACCGGGAGCCGACCCGGGTTGGGCAGGAACCGACCCGGGTTGAGGTGAGAGCCAGGAACCGACCCAGGTTGGGGCGGACCGACCCAGGTTGGGCAGGGCAGACCGACCCGGGTTGAGGTGAAGGCCAGGAACCGACCCAGGTTGGGGCCAGGAACCGACCCAGGTTGGGGCGCCCGACCCAGGTTGGGCGGGGAAGGCCCAGGAACCGACCCAGGTTGAGGCGGCCGGACCCAGGTTGGGGGGGCCGAGGTTGGGCGGGGGGCCGGGCAAAGGGCCAGGAACCGACCCAGGTTGGGGCGGCCGACCCAGGTTGGGGCGGCCGACCCAGGTTGGGCGAGGGGGACCGACCCGGGTTGAGGTGAAGGCCCAGGAACCGACCCAGGTTGAGGTGGCTACCAGGTTGAAGCGCCCCACCCCAGGTTGAAGCGCCCCAACCCAGGTTGAAGCGACCCGACTCAGGTTGAGGTCGCCGGGGTGTTCCTCCGCGCCTCAGCCGCCCTTCGCCGCCCCGGCGGCCGGCTCCCACCGCTCGAGCTTGCGGTGCAGCGTCTTCCGGTCGAGCCCCAGGATCCGGGCCGCCAGCGTCTTGTTCCCGCCCGCCGCCTCCAGCACCCGCAGGATGTACCGGCGCTCCACCTCCTCGAGCGGCACCAGCTCCGACGGATCATCCCCCGCCACGAGCACATGCGACGGCCGGTGCTCCCGCACCTTCGCCGGCAGATCGTCCACCGTGATCTCCTGGTACCGCGTGAGCGCCACCGCCCGCTCGATGCAGTTCTGGATCTCCCGCACATTGCCCGGCCACGAATACGCAAGCAGCCGCTCGGCGGCCGCGGGCGACAGGCCCACCACCTCCTTGCCCGAGCGCGCGGCGAAGTCCTCCAGGAAGCGCTGCGCGAGCAGCAGCACGTCGCTGCCCCGCGCCCGCACCGGCGGCAGCTCCACGTGGAGCACGTTGATCCGGTAATACAGATCCTCCCGGAACCGGCGCTCCTCGACCGCCTCGTCCAGGTCGCGGTTCGTCGCGGCCACGATGCGCGCATCGAACGGCACCTCCGCGTTCCCGCCCACCGGCCGCACCCGCCGCTCCTGCAGCGCACGGAGCAGCTTCGGCTGCACCGCGAGCGGCAGCTCCCCGATCTCGTCGAGCAGCAGCGTCCCGCCGTTCGCCTCCACGAACAGCCCGGCGCGCGCCGCGCGCGCGTCGGTGAACGCGCCCCGCGCATGCCCGAAGAGCTCGCTCTCGATCAGCGACTCCGGCACCGCCGCGCAGTTGATCGCCACGAACGGCCCCCCCTTGCGGCGGCTCCGCTCGTGCAGCGCCCGCGCGACGACCTCCTTGCCCGTCCCGCTCTCGCCCGTGATGAGCACCGTCGCCTCCGCGTCGGCGATGCGCTCGATCAGATCCTGCACCGCCCGCATCGCGGCGCTCCGGCCGATGAGATCCGGGAACGCGCCGGGCCCGGCCACCGCGCGGCGCAGCCGCCGCACCTCGGCCTTGAGCGCGTGGTGCGCGATCGCCCGCTCCAGCGCCAGCGCCAGCGCCTCGATGTCGACCGGCTTGGTCACGTAGTCGTACGCGCCCGCGCGGATCGCCTGCACCGCCGTCTCGATGCTGCCGAAGGCGGTGATCACCACCACCGGCAGATCCGGCCGGATCTCGGCCGCCCGGCGGCAGACCGCGATCCCATCCATGCCGCGCATGTTCAGGTCGGTCAGGAGGACGTCGAAGCGCTCGTCCTCCTCGAGCAGCGCGAGCGCCTCCGCAGGTGAGGTCTGCGTCGTCGCCTCGACGCCCCGCGCGCGGAGATCCGCCGCGAGCCACGCGCACATCGCCTCGTCGTCGTCGATGATCAGCGCTCGCCGTCCCATCTCTCCTCGATCGATTGCGTAATACAGCGCCGGGCCCGCCACCAGCCGTCGCTAGGCCGCCGTCCCGGCCAGCCCGCGCTCGCCCCCGGCCGCCGGCGCCGCGCCCCCCGGGCCGCTCGGGGCGAGGTACACCGTGAACGTCGAGCCCTTGCCGAGCTCGCTCTCCACGTCGAGCCAGCCCCCGTGCTCGCGCACGATGCCGTAGGAGACGCTCAGCCCGAGGCCGGTGCCCTCGCCGACGTCCTTCGTGGTGAAGAACGGCTCGAATACGCGGGAGATGTTCTCGGGCGCGATCCCGTCGCCTTGGTCGATCACCCGGATGGCCACGTGCTCGCCCTCGGCGCCGCCGTGATCGGCCGGCGGGCGGGCGCGCGCGCGCTCGACGCGGACCGTGAGCTCGCCGCCGCGCCTCATCGACTGCATGCCGTTCATCACGAGGTTCGTGAGCACCTGCTGCATCTGCCCGGTGTCCACCTGGGCCTGCGCCCCCGGCGGGGCGAGGTCTGCCTCGTCGAGGCGGAGCGTCACCCCCCGCTTGCGGGCGAGGGGCTCCAGCAGCGTCAGCGTCTGGCGCGCGATCTGCGCGAGATCGGCCGGCGCCTTCTGCGCGACCCGGCGGCGCGCGAAATCGAGCAGCTGCCGGATGATCTTCGTCATCCGATCCGCCTGCTCGGCGATGATGCGCGCGCTGTCCGCCGCCTCCTCCGGCGAGAGGCCGCGGGCGATCATCTTGGCGCGGCCGCCCACCACGTTGAGCGGCGTGCCGAGCTCGTGCGCGATGCCCGACGCCAGCTTGCCCACGGTGGTGAGCCGATCGGCGTGCCGGAGCTGCTCCAGCGCGGCGATGCGCGCGGTCGTCTCGCGGGCGGCGCGCTCGCGCGCCTCGGCGAGGTGCTCGCACATCGCGTTGATCTCGCGCGCGATCTGCCCGAGCTCGTCGCGCTGCGGCAGGATCAGCGGGCCGCCGAGGTCGCCTTCCCCGATGCGCCGCGTCTTGTCGACGAGCCGCTGCGTCGGGCGCCCGACGAGGAGCTGCCCGAAGGTCATCGCCAGCAGGCCGCTCAGCGCCGCGAGGGCGACGATGGTGGTCACCGTGTTGATCACGCTCGCCTGGACGTACGACTCTCCCTCCTCGAGCGACTCCGAGATCTCGATCGCGCCGACGCGCGTCGGGTCCACGGCGACCGGCGCGTAGGTGTAAAAGCGCCCGGTCTTGTCGCCCTCGCGCTGCATCCGGAACACCTCGGTGCCCCCGGCGAGATCGGCGATCTCGTCGGCGGGCAGCGCGGGCGCGAAGCGATCGCCGGGGGGCGCGTCGAGCCAGACCCAGCGGAAGCGCACGCCGTCCTGGCGCTCGCTCGCCTCGTCGAGCACGCGGAGCGCCTCGTCGAGCCCGTCGCGGCGCCACCTCTCGGTGACCGCCGCGCGCAGCGCGATGCCGATGAGGTGCTCGTCGCGCCGCATGTCCGCCTCGAACAGCGCCCGCTCGCGCCGGACCGAGAGGTAGCCGTAGAGGCTCAGCGCCGCGCACATGACGAGGACGAGGGCCAGGGTGAGCTTGCTGGCGAGCCGCATGGGATCCCGGAGGAGGATGCAGGACGCGTGCGCATTCTCAAGCGGGAGCGTCGCTGCGCCGGTCGTTCCGGGGCCGCCCCGGATCTCCCCGGTGGGGCAAAACTCCCCTGAGCAGGCCCCCGCGGCGCCGTCACGCGCGCTCCACGTCCTCCCACGAGCCGGTCGCCGCGAGCTGCGGCGCCGCCACCGGCGCCGACCAGCGCAGCGGCACCGCGTCGTCCGTCCACACGCCCTCGGCCACGCGGAACCGCAGGAGCCGCTGGGCGCCGGCGAAGGCGGCGAGCTCGGCCCCGTCCCAGAGCACCTCGGCCTCTCCGGTCAGCGACAGCACCCCGCCGGACGCGAAGTCCACGAAGAGCAGCCCGGCGCGCGGGTTCAGCGCCAGGTTGCCGAACGTGTTGAACGCGGAGTTCCCGGCGAAATCCGGCGCGGTCAGCGCGGTGCGGCCGTCCTCGTCCGTCACGCGCACGAAGCCGGGCTTGCCGCCCCGGTGGGACACGTCGGCCCCCTCGATCGCGCTGCCCCCGCGCGCGGCCGGCGCGGCGGTCGCGATGAAGAACGTGTCCGCGCGGCGGATCAGCGCCGCGGCGCCGGCGGACAGGATCGGCCCCTCCGCCTGCGCCGCCGGAGGCGCGGCGGCCGCGCCGGGCTCTCTCACGAACACCGGCTCTCGCGCCTGGATGTACTGCGGGCAGTTGCCGAAGCTCTGCCCGACCTCGACGACGAAGCCGCCGTCGCCGGCCTCGACGATCGTGCCGTTCATCCGGTTGCGACGGCGGGTCTCGAGCTGGATGCCGAGCAGGCCCACCGGCGCGCCCGCGGCGAGGTGCGCGGCGAGCGGATCGCCGGGCAGAGGGCGCGCGGTCACGGCGAGCGTCCGCGCATCGGGCGAGGCGATGAACCCCGGCCGCCCCACGAGGAGCGAGGCCCAGGGCCGGCCCCGCGCGTCGAGGCTCCCGACGAGCAGAAACGGCAGCTTCGCGAACAGCTCGCGGTGCTGGTCGGGCATGAAATCCCGGATGATCCTGCGTCCGGCCTTCTCGGCCCGCTCGCGCGCGCCGGCCCGCTCCTGCACGGCCATCTCGCCCGGGTGATAGGGCGACCCCTTGCCGGGCCATCCGGGCAGGGCGTTCACAGGGCCGTCCTTGTCATCGGCGCGAAGCCGGGCAGCTCCTCCACGCGGGCGAGCCACGCGCGCACGTGGCCGTACGGCTCCAGCGACACGCCGCCTTCCGGCGCGTGCGCCGTGTACGTGTACATCGCGATGTCCGCGAGGGTCGGCGCGTCGCCCGCGAGGAAGCGCCGCGCCGAGAGGTGCTGATCGACCACCGTGAGGAGCTGGGCGGCGATCGCCTTGGCCCGATCGACATCCACCTTGGCGCCGAACACGCGCGCGAGGCGCGCCGCCGCGGGCCCCGCCACGAGCTGCCCCGCGGCCACGGAGAGCCATTGCTGCACGCGCGCCGCCGCCACCGGATCGCGCGGGAGCCATCGCCCCGCCGGGTCGTAGCGCGAGGCCAGGTACACGAGGATCGCGTTGCTGTCGGCCAGCGTCACGTCGCCGTCCTCGATCACCGGCACCTGACCGAAGGGGTTCTTGCGCAGGAACTCGGGCGCCTTGTGGGCGCCGCTCTTCAGATCCACGTCGACGCGTTCGAACGGAAGCCGCAGCAGCGACAGGAACAGCTCCACGCGGTGCGCGTGTCCCGAGAGCGGGTGACGATAAAGACGGATGGGTGTGGCAGGGGTCGTCATCGAGGTGTCCTTGGGGAGGGATGGCGTCGAGAGGCGGTCCGGCCCGCGTGGGCTTCCCCGCCTCGCCAGCCGAAGATGCCCATTCCAACGGCCATGGGTAATACCCATCCTTGACAAGGGACCATTCCAGGAACTGGAATAATTGGATGGATCGGCTGGACACCATGCGCGTGTTCGTCGCGGTCGCCGAGGAGGAGGGCTTCGCGCCCGCGGCGCGGCGGCTGTCGATGTCGCCGCCGGCGGTGACGCGGGCCATCTCCGCGCTGGAGGAGCGGATCGGCACGCGGCTCCTGCACCGCACCACGCGCATCGTCCGCCTGACCGAGGCGGGCGCCCGGTTCCTCGCAGACTGCAAGCGGATCCTCGCGGAGATCGAGGAGGCCGAGGCGTCGGCGGCCGGGTCTCACGCCGCGCTGCGGGGGCCGCTCGGCGTGACGGCGCCGGTCCTGTTCGGGCGGATGTTCGTCGCGCCGATCGTGTTCGATTTCCTGGCGCGCCATCCGCGCGTGTCGGCGCGGACGCTGCTCCTCGACCGGGTCGTGGACATGCTCGACGAGGGGATCGACGTCGCCGTCCGGATCGCCCATCTGCGGGATTCGTCGCTGACCGCGATCCGCGTCGGCTCGGTGCGGCGGGTGGTCTGCGCGTCGCCGGGCTACCTCGCCGCGCGCGGCGCGCCCGCGACGCCGGCCGACCTGGCGCGGCTCGACACCATCTCGTTCTCGCAGACGGGCTCGCCCGAGGAGTGGTCGTTCGGGTCGGGCGCGCGGGTCGAGAAGGTCCTCCCGCCGTCTCAGCTCCTCGTCAACACGGCCGACGTGGCCATCGCGGCGGCCGCTGCCGGGCGGGGGCTCGCGCGCGTGCTCTCGTATCAGATCGGCCCGGAGCTGCGCGACGGGCGCCTCGCCATCGTGCTCCCGGCGTTCGAGCCCCCGCCGGTCCCGATCCACGTCGTGCACCCCGAGGGCCGCCTCGCGGCGGTGAGGGTGCGGGCCTTCGTCGATTTCCTGGTCGAGCGGCTCAGGGCCGAGCCGTGGCTGCGCTGATCCGCGACGCCGGTGGCGCCGCGCTGGCGCGGCGTGCGCCGCGCTCGGGTCGAGCCCGGAGCTCCCGCTCGCCGCGGCGGAGCCCGAGCTTACCGGCTTGCGCGGTCCGCCGCGATCGGGCCAAGGTCGCAGCATGAAGCGCCGGTTCAACACGGCCGGGCCCTGCATCGAGGGGATGCACTACATGATCCCGCCGGCCCGCCGCCTGCCGGAGGCGCCCGGGCTCGTGGAGCAGCTCGGTTATTTCGTGGTGCACGCCCCGCGGCAGACGGGCAAGACCACCGCGCTGCGGGCGCTCGCGCGCAGCCTCACGGCCTCGGGCAAGCACGCGGCGGTCCTGCTCTCGTGCGAGGCGGGCCAGGCGGCCGGCGACGACTATGAAGCGGCCGAGCGGATCGTGCTGTCCAACATGCGCAGCGAGGCCGAGTCGAGGCTCGCTCCGGAGCAGCGGCCGCCGCCCTTTCCCGATGCGCCGCCCGGCGATCGTCTGCGGGCGGCGCTGAAGGCCTGGGCACAGGCCTGCCCGCTGCCGCTCGCGCTGATGCTCGACGAGATCGACGCGCTCCGCGACAGCAGCCTCGTGACCGTGCTCCGGCAGCTCCGGGCGGGCTTCCCCGGTCGTCCTCGAGAATTCCCCGCCTCCGTGATCCTCTGCGGTCTGCGTGACGTGCGCGACTATAAGGCCGCGAGCGGCGGCGATCCGTCGCGGCTGGGCACGGCGAGCCCGTTCAACATCAAGCTCGAGTCGCTCCGCCTCGACGACTTCAGCCTCGATGAGGTGCGGGAGCTCTACGGACAGCACACGGCGGACACGGGGCAGGTCTTCGCCGAGGAGGCGATCTCGCGCGCCTTCGAGGCGACGCGGGGGCAGCCGTGGCTGGTGAACGCGCTGGCGCGCGAGGTCGTCGAGAAGATGGCCGTGCCGCCCGCGCAGGCCGTCACGGCGGCGCACGTCGAGGAGGCCAAGGAACGGCTGATCCTGGCGCGCGCCACGCACCTGGATTCCCTGGTGGCGAAGCTCGCCGAGCCGCGGGTGAAGCGCTTCATCGAGCCCGTCCTCGCGGGCACCCTGACGGGCAAGGACGGAGCCTACGACGACGACCTGAACTACTGCCGCGATCTCGGCCTGCTCGCGCGGGACAACCCGCTCCGGATCGCCAACCCCATCTATCATGAGGTGATCGCGCGCGTGCTCGCCGGCTCGGTGGAGGCCGAGATCGTGGCGGAGCCGCGGAGCTTCGTCCTTCCAGACGGCCGCCTCGACTTCGGCCGCGTCCTGCGCGAGTTCGCCGACTTCTGGCGCGAGCACGGCGACGTCTTGGCCGCCGGCCTGCCCTATCACGAGGCGGCGCCGCAGCTCGTGCTGATGGCGTTCCTGCAGCGCGTGGTGAACGGCGGCGGGGTCATCGATCGCGAGTACGGCATCGGCCGCGGCCGGATCGACCTGCTGGTGCGCTGGCCCTACCGCGACGCGAGCGGCGCGCGCGCGTGGCAGCGCGAGGCGCTGGAGCTGAAGGTCTGGCGAGGCAAGACGAGAGATCCGCTGAACAAGGCACTCGCGCAGCTCGACGGCTATCTCGACAAGACGGGGCTCGATGCCGGGGTGCTGGTGATCTTCGACCGGCGGCCGGAGGCCGGCGATATCGAGACGCGCACCCGATTCGAGGAGGCGGAGACGCCTTCGGGCAGGAAGGTGACGCTGCTGCGGGCATAGCCAAGAGCGTCGCGACGAGGAGCACGACGCCGCTCGCGACACGACGCGCCGCCCGTCACCCGTCGCGCTCGGGCAGCGGCTCCCGCGCGCGCGGCGCCTCGTCCTCGTCCTCGAGCAGCTCCCGCCGCCTCCGGCGCCTCCGGACCGACACCCCGCTCGACTGCATCGCGAAGAGGAGCGCCTCCCGCAGGTTCGAGAGCGTCTTGATGTTCGACAGATCGAGCCCGAGCGACACCACCGTCTGCGCCACCTCGGGCCGGATGCCGACGACGATCCCCTGCGCGCCGAGCATCGCGACGGCGTCGATGAGCCTCAGCACGTGATCGGCCGTGGCCGCGTCCAGCGCGCTCACCCCGGTGAGATCGATGATCGCGTGACGGCAGCGGGTCCGCGCCACGGCCTCGAGCAGCACCTCCATCATCTGCTGCGAGCGCTGCTCGTCCAGCACGCCGAGCACCGGCATCGTCAGGACCCCCTTCCAGACCTCGATGATCGGCGTCGACAGCGCCCGGATCGCCTCCTGCTGCCGCTCGATGATCTCGAGCCGCTCCTTCAGCATGGCCTGATGGCGCTTCTGCTCCGTGACGTCGGTCGCGCCGCCCGCCATCTGGAACGGCACGCCCCGCTCGTCCCACTCCGCCATGCCGCGGGTGAACACGTCGCGATACTCCCCGTCCTCGTGCCGCAGCCGGTACTCGATCGAGAACGGCCGCCGCTCCTCGAGGTGCGCCTTGAGCGCGGCCTGCATGCGGCTCCGATCGTCGGGGTGCAAGCGCTCGAAGAAGCTCATGAACGTCCCGCCCCACGCCTCGCGGCTGACGCCCATCATCTCCAGCATGCGATCGCTCCACTCCGTCGTGTCCTCGCGGATGTTCCAGAACCAGATGCCCTCGTTCGACCCCTCCGCGAAGAGCCGGTAACGCGCCTCGCTCTGCCGCAGGGCGGCCTCGGCCCGGCGCACGTCGGCCACGTCGGTCGTGCCGCCGATCCACAGCACGATGTTCCCCGCCGCGTCGCGCTGCGGCAGCGCCCTCACCATGTGCTCGCGGTAGCTCTGGTCGCTCGCGCGCCGCAGGCGGAACTCCGTCTCGTACGGCTGCCCCGTCTCCAGGCTCCGGGTCCACACCGCGATCGTCTTCTGGACGTCGTCCGGGTGCAGCATGGCGAGCCAGCCCTCGCCGAGCATCTGGTCTTCCGTGCGATCGAAGTAGTCGAGGACGGCCCGGTTCACGAAGTTCAGCTTGCCGTCCGGGCGCGCGGTCCACACCTGGAGGGGCATGGCGTTCCCGAAGGTCCGGAGCTGCGCGTCCAGCTCGCCGGCCCGAGCGCCGTGCTGGGACGCCTGCTGGGGCGCGGAGCCGGCGCCGCGCAGCCGGCTCGGCGGCGGCGCCTCGCGGCCGCCCGGGTCGGCGAACGCGGCCCCGAGCGCGCGGGCGAGCGGCTCCTCCAGATCGAGGGTGCGCTCGGCCTCGGTCTCCGCGATCCGGGCGCGCACGAGGCGGAGGAGCTCCTTCCGCACCTCCTCTTCGATCCGGGCGCGCAGGTAGTCCTTCGCGCCGATCTGCGACTCGGCGAACAGCACCGACCCCGCCGCCGGCTCCGCCACGTCGAGGTAGATCCCGAGCGGCGCGCGCGGCCTCGGCGTGATGCGCAGCACGATCGTCGCGTCCAGCCGGTGCTCCGCCGCGTCGGCCTCCCCGGCCGTATCGACCCGGACCGTCAGGACCTGCGGGATCGACACGTCGACCGCGACGCTCACGCCGCGCGTCACCGTCGCGTCGCCGATCTGGAAGTCGACCGTGAGGCGCGACGGCCTCCCGAGGATCTTGAGCTCCCGCTCCTCGCGGCGCGCGAGCGGCAGGAGCGATATCGCTCGCCGGCGAATCACGTCGTCCGTCATCGTGAGATCGAGGAGGTTCCGGCCAAACTCCTCGAGCGTCAGCCCTCCGTGCTCCACCATGGCTCCTTCCCGCTGCCGCCCCCTCCTCGCGCCAGGAGGTCAGTCGACCAGCCTAGTGCGCGGCGCCGCGCGCCGGAAGGCCTCACGGCGCTCAGCTCGACGCGGAGGTATACCGCCCTATCGCCCGTTTCCACACCGCGCGGCCGACGGCGCCGAAGGCGAGCGCACCGAGCGCCGCGGCGGCGGCCGTGCGCGGGGCGATGGTGCCGAGCATCGCCTCCGCCGGATAGGTGGTCATCAGCGCGAGCGGGATGACAACGGTGAACGCGATGCGCCAGAACCCGTTGAAGATCGTGACCGGCCAGCGCGCGAAATCGAACAGGGAGTTGAAGAGGTACGCCAGGTTGTCGAGGCGCACGACCCAGAACGCGGCGGAGATGACCAGGATGCAGATGGAGTAGAGCACCAGCGTCGCCGTCACGAGCAGGCACAGCGAGAGCGCCAGGTCGAAGGGCGCGGGGGCGCGGCCCATCTTCGTGAACGCATAGACGAAGATCGCCGCCGCGGCCGCGGCGTCCACGACCTTGCGGACCTCGAACCGGGCCGTGGAGACGAGGAACTGCGCGTCCGCCGGCTTGAGCAGCGTGAAGTCGAGCGTGCCCTTGCGGATCTGGTCGACCACGCTGATGAGCGACGGGTTCACGGCCCCCTCCAGGATGCCCTTGAGGAGCGTGAACCACCCGACCACGACGAGCGCGCGCTCGTACGTCCAGCCCTGGACCGGCGGGCGGGCGGCGAGCGCGATGTGGAGCGGGACGAGCCCGACCAGCGTCCAGATGACGGTCATCACCGCGCCGAGCAGGAAATCCCACCGGTACTGCATGCCGAGCGCGAGCGAGACGCGCAGCTGCGTCGCGAGGAGCCGGAGGTAACGCACGCCGCTCACCCGCCGAACGCCGAGAACCGCCGGACGCCCGCGCGCCACGCGACGAGCGCCGCCGCGGCCGTGAAGAGCGCGAACGCCCACTGCACCGCGAGCTCGGTGAGCGCGCGGCCCGGGGCGAGCAGGCCGGTGATGAGCTCGACCGGGAACGCGAGGCTGTACCGGAACGGCAGGGCCCGCGCGACGTCGCCGAGCCACCCGGGGAACAGCTCGAGCGGGACGAGGTAGCCGGCGAAGACCATGAAGGCCGCGAGGTAGACGTCGAACACCGCGGTCGAGCTCTCGATCACGAACGCGAGCGAGCCGATCAGCGCCATCGTGAAGAAGTTGATCATCCAGGCGCCGACGAGCGACGCCGCCCAGATCCCGAGCTCGAGGGGTGTCGGCTGGAACCGCTCGCCCGAGGTGACGGCGAGGGCGACGATCGCGATGGGCAGGCAGAGCGCCGCCCGCAGCGGGAGCGCGGCGAGGTTGTCGGCGGCGAAGGAGATGAGCGGGTGGATCGGCCTGAGCAGGCGCTGCGAGAGGGCGCCGCTCTTGATCTCCATGTTCAGCTCCCACACGAGCCACGAGCCGGTCATCTGCCGGACGATGAGGATGGCCAGGAAATACGCGGTGAAGTCGCTCGCCCCGAAGCGGCCGACCGGCGCGCTCGCCGCCACCGCCGACCAGAGCGCGAGGCTCACGAGCGGCATCGTCGTCGTGAGCATCCAGATCAGCATCTCGGCCCGGTACGCCATCGCGGCCGCGACCCCGACGCGGAGCAGCGTCGGGAACGCCCGGGCCGCCCTGGAGAGCGCGCTCACGACGCGGCCTCGCCCGCGGCGCCCGCCGGCTCGCCGGCCCGCCCCTCGCCCGCGAAGAGCTCCCGCATCACCTCCTCCAGGGGAGGATCCTCGACCGTGAGATCCGCGATGTCGGTCTGGCCGAGCAGCCACGACATGGCCTGGCGCAGCTCCTCCTGCGGCACCTGCAGCACCGCGCGGCCCGGATCGAACGAGAGCACGGCGCCGACCCGCTCGAGGAGCGCCCGGTCGACCGGGCCGCCGAAGCGCAGCGCGATCCGCTTGTGCGGTCGCACGCTGCGCGCGAGCGCCGCGAGGTCGCCGTCGTAGCGCAGCCGCCCCTTGTCGATGACGATGACCCGGGGACAGAGCGCCGCCACGTCGTCCATGTAGTGGGACGTCAGCACCACCGTGGCCCCGCGCTGCTCGTTGTAGCGGCGGATGAACTCCCGCACGCTGAGCTGCATCGCCACGTCGAGCCCGATCGTCGGCTCGTCGAGGAACAGGATCTCCGGCCGGTGCAGCAGGGCGGCCGCGAGCTCGCACTTCATGCGCTCGCCGAGCGAGAGCTGCCGCGTCGGCTTCGAGGCGATGGCGGCGATCCCGAGCAGGTCTTCCAGCTCACCGAGCGTCTGCTTGAAATCCGCCTCACTGATCCCGTAGATGGCGCGGTTCAGGGCGAAGGTCTCGGCGGGGGGGAGGTCCCAGAGGAGCTGCTGCTTCTGGCCCATGACGAGGGTGATCCGCTTGAGGAAGCCGACCTCGCGGTGCTGTGGGACGAAGCCCGCCACCCGGACCCGGCCGCCCGACGGGTGGAGCAGGCCGGACAGGACCTTCAGCGTCGTCGTCTTGCCGGCGCCGTTCGGGCCCAGGAAGCCGACGCGCTCGCCGGGCGCGATCGAGAACGAGAGGTCCTCGACCGCGTGGACGAGCCGGGTGCGACGCCGGAAGACCGAGCGCACCATGGCCCCGAAGCCGGGGGCGCGCTCGTGGACCTGGTACGATTTGGAGAGCGATTCCACCGCGATGGCGCTCGACGCCTCTGCCATGCTCGGCGGACACTAGCACCTCCGCGCCGGAGCTCCCGCGGCGACCGAATGCTCGCCCCGCGGATCCGGGCTAACCTCAGGGCGCGGGGGCGACTGCCCGGATTCCCCTATGCCGCAGAGCTTCAAGGACGACACGATCCACGACACACCGCTCCCGGCGAGCGGCGCCCGGGCGGGGGCCGAGCCCGCGAACGCCGCCGCGGAGACCGGCCCGCGCCAGGTCCTCGCCGGCCGGTACGAGCTCCTCGGGCTCGTCGGCATCGGCGGCATGGGGAGCGTGTACCGCGCGCGCGACCTGGAGCTCGAGGAGGTCGTCGCCGTCAAGGTGCTGCGGCGCGAGCTCAGCGGCGCGCCCGAGGTGATCGATCGGTTCCGGCGCGAGGTGCGGCTCTCGCGCAAGGTGACGCACCCGAACGTGGCGCGCGTCTTCGACATCGGCGAGCACGAGGGCGACCGGTTCCTGACGATGGAGTTCATCGACGGCGAGGCCCTCGCCGCGCTCCTCGCGCGCGAGCGGCGGCTCGCCGTGGCCCGCGTCATGGACATCGTCGAGGCCGTGTGCGCGGGGCTCGTGGCCGCGCACCGGGCCGGCGTCATCCACCGCGACCTCAAGCCGGACAACGTGCTGCTCGGGCGCGACGGGCGCGTCGTCCTGACCGACTTCGGGATCGCGCGCGCGATCGTGCCCGACGGCGAGGCGGGCAAGACGCTCGGCGCGGTCATGGGGACGCCGGCGTACATGGCGCCCGAGCAGGTGCAGGGCGCCGCGGACATCGACGCGCGCGCCGACGTCTACGCGCTCGGCGCCATGCTCTACGAGATGCTCACGGGCGAGCGCGCGTGGCAGGGCGACGCGCCGCTCGCCGTCGCCGCGGCGCGGCTCGTCTCCGACCCTCCGGACCCGCGGCGCCGGCGCGCCGACCTGCCCGACGCGCTCGCGCGCGTGGTGCTCCGCTGCATGGCCCGCTCGCGCGACGAGCGGTACGCGTCCGTCGAGAGCGCCGCGCAGGAGCTCGCGTCGCTCACGCGCCCGGCCACGATCGTCCCGCCGGCGTTCACGCCGCCGCACGAGCGGACGGCGATCTCCGGGGTCTCCGGGGTCATCTCGGGGCCGATCTCCTCGTCGAACGATCCGGGCGGCAAGAGCGTGGCGGTCCTCCCGTTCGCGAACCAGGGCGCGCCGTCCGACGCGTACCTGGCCGAGGAGCTGACCGACGATCTCATCGACACGCTCTCGATGACCCGGGGCCTGCGGGTGAGGTCGCGCGGGTCGCTGCCGCGGCGCCCGGACGGCGAGGTCGATCTGCGCGAGCTCGGGCGCGAGCTCGGGGTGCAGGTGGTCGTCGGCGGCTCGGTGCGGCGGCGCGACGGGACGGTGCGGATCAGCGCGCGGCTCGTCTGCGTCGCCGACGGGTTCCAGCTGTGGGCGAAGCGCTTCGACCGTCCCGAGGCCGAGGTGCTGCGGATCAACGACGAGGTCGCCGAGGCGGTCGCCGCGGCGCTGACCCTCGACGCGGCCGCCCCGAGCCGCACCGCGCCGGGCGATCCGGTCGCGCTCGACCTGTTCCTGCGCGGTCGCCACGAGTACCGGAGGTTCTGGCCGGAGCACCAGGCGCGCGCGATCGAGCTCTTCGAGCAGGCGCTCGCGCGCGCGCCCGAGGATCCGATGATCCTGTCGGCCTACGCGCTCGCGCGCTCGCGCTTCTGGTTCTTCACGGATCAGGGCGGCGATCTGGCCACGCGGGCGGCGGCGCGCGCCGTCGCCGCGGCGCCCGGGCTGCCGGACGCGCGGCTCGCGATGGCGTCGGTGCGGTTCCAGCGCCTCGACGTGGTCGGGTCGATGCGGGAGCTCAAGGCCGCGCTCGCGACGCGATCCGGGAACGCCGAGGCGGAGGGCCTCATCGGCACCATCCTGCTCGAGTGCGGCGCGTTCGAGGAGGGCGCGCGGCGGGTGAAGTCCGCGCTGGCGCGCGATCCCGAGGTGATGCTCGCGGCGTACGCGCTGGCGCGCGCGTACGCGCTCCTCGGCAGGTGGTCGGAGGCCGAGGACGTGATCAACGCGCTGCCGGCTTCGGGCAGCGGAGCGGGCCCCAGCGTCCTCCAGATGCGCCGCGCGATGTGGCAGCGCGAGCCGGCGGTGGTCGAGGCCCTCTCACAGAAGCGCGTGCTCGACGCGTTCCCGTACGCCGGCGAGGCGTTCGCGCCGATGATCGCCGACGTCCTGGAGGACCGGCTGTCGGAGGTCCGGCCGGCGCCGACGCAGGGCGGGAGCCCGGCCGTCGTGGCGCTGCGGCGCGCGTCGTTCCTGCGGCAGCTCCAGGCGGAGGTCGCGGCGTTCGTCGGCAAACCGGAGCTCGCGCTGCATGCGCTCGAGCTCTCGCTGGCCGACGGCCTGTTCGACCTCATCTGGCTCGATCGCTGTCCCGTCTTCGACCCCCTGCGCGCGGATCCGCGCTACGCGGCGATCCAGGCCGAGGTGGAGCGGCGGGCCTCCGCCGTGGTCGCGGTGTACCGCGAGCGCTGACGCGCCGTGTGTCCGCGCGGGGCCCGGCGCTGCGCTCGCCGGCGCCCGCGCGGCGCTCAGCTCGCCGCCGCCCGCGCGGCGCTCAGCTCGGCGGCGCGCGCGGCGCTCAGCTCGGCGCGCGGAAGAGCGCGAGCACGCCGGTGTAGAGGGCGAGCCTGGCCTGGCCCGGCGCCCAGGGGGCGATCTCGAAGCTCGAGTGCATGCCGGCGATCGGGAGATCCGCGAAGCGCTGGCGCAGGATGCGCGCCTCGACGTCGGGCGCTCCGTACAGGCCCTGGCCGCGCCCGGCGCAGCTCAGGTACAGCGCGAAGCGCGGGGCCGACCCGAGCGCGCTCTGGGACACCTGCCGGGCGATCCCCTCGAGCCCGGCGCGGGCGGCGGCGGCGTCGCGCACCGCGAAGGCGAGGCGCACCCCGGGCCTCGCGTCGTCGCCGAGCAGGAGCCCGCGCCGCGACGGATCGACGCCGCGGACCGGTCGCAGCACGTACCGCGCGTCGCGGGGCGCCGCCTGGGCGGCGACATCGCCCCGCGGATCGGCCGCGTCGCCGCGCGGATCGGCCGGGTCGGCGAGCGCGGCGAGGACGAGGTGCTGGGGGCTGGGCTGCTCGCCGAGCGCGGCGGTCGCGGCGGACAGCAGGTCGAGCGCCGGCCGCCCGCCGGCGCGGAGCACGACGCCGCCGCTCACGTCCTCGATGGGGTGGAAGCCGGAGAGCAGCCGGACGGCCGGCGAGGCATCGACGAGGGGCGGGGCGAGCCCGGTGATGGCGAGGCCGACCGTCGCGCCCTCGAGCAGCTCGCCCTGGGCGGTGACGCCGATGGCGGCGCCGGACGCGGTGCCGGCGCCGAACAGGCACGTGCTGGGGGCGGTGGAGGCGAGCGCCTCGAGCGTGTCGGGGGCGAACGCCCCGGGCCGTACGAAGAGGATCGCGGTCGCGGAGCGGCGGCCGACGATGCGGGCGAGGGTCTCGCGCAGGAGGCGGACCGGCTCCTCGGCGCGATCGGGCAGCGCGAACGGCGTGGCCTGCCCGCCGGACCAGAGCACCCCGCTCGCGCCGGTGTCCCCCTCGATCTCGCCGCGCTCGCTGAGCACGCCCGCGGCGGGCACGACGCAGGCGGGGATGCCGCGCCACGTGCTACGGACGAGCTCGGCGACGCCCGAGGCGCGCTGGGCGAGCTGCCCGGAGACGAAGACGACCCCGCCCGAGGCCGACGGGACGGCGCTGCGCAGGTCGGCCAGGTGGTGGAGAAGGCCATCCGGCCCACAGGTGGCGGAGAAGCTTCGTGCCATGGCTGGCGGGTCCATCCTAACCGAGCCGTAGCCCACTCGACAGGCCCCGCTGAAGAAGTTTATCGTGCGATAGTCGCGCCGGCGCCTCGGGGCTCTCCCCACGGGCGGCGATCGAAGGACCGGGCAAGCTCGATGAGGATCCAATCATTTGGCCGCACCGACGTCGGGCGCCACCGGCGCGCCAATGAGGACGCGTTCTTCCGGGACGACGAGCTCCGCTTGTACATCGTCGCGGACGGGATGGGCGGGCACGCGGCGGGCGAGGTCGCGAGCGCCGAGGCGGTCGAGACGATCTACGGCATGGTCAAGCGGGGGCTGCCCGCCATCGGCGATCCCGACGCGCCGCTCACGCAGCCCAAGGCGCGCGCCGTGCTGCGGATCCTCGAGGGCGCGATCCAGGCGGCGACGTACATGGTCTTCGCCATTGCCGAGCTCGACCGCGACAAGAGCGGCATGGGCACGACGATCAGCGCCGCGCTCATCGTGGGCGGCGCGCTCGTGACCGGCCAGGTGGGCGACAGCCGCATCTACCAGGTCCGCAACGGGACCGCGGTGCAGATGACCGAGGACCACACGCTGATCGCGTGGCAGATCAAGAACGGGCTCATCTCCCCGGACGAGGCGAGGAGCTCGCCGCACCGCAACGTGATCACGCGCGCGGTGGGCAACAGGGACTATGTCGAGGTCGACACCTCGATCGTGGCCGTGGAGGCGGGCGATCGATACCTGCTCTGCTCCGACGGGCTGCACGGCTATCTCCACGCCGAGGAGGAGATCGCGAGCATCGCCTCGAAGGGCGGCGACACGGCGGTCGACCTCTTCATCGAGCTCGCGAACCGGCGCGGGGGGCGGGACAACATCACCGCGGTCCTGGTCGAGGTGGGCTGACGCGCCCGGTCGAAAGTCGGCTAGGCTGCGCGCATGGCGCTCAAGGACAAACTGGTCTCCGAGGGGATGAAGCTCGCCGCGAACCCGAACGTGGCGAAGCTGATGCAGGACGAGCGGTTCATGCGGCTGTTCATGACGGCGATGAGCGTGCCCGGTCGGGTCTCCTCGTTCACGGCGGAGCAGAAGGAGACGTTCGCGAAGGCGATGGGCCTGGCGACCGTCGAGGAGGTCCGCGACCTCAAGCGGACGGTGGCGTCGCTGGAGCGCGAGATCGCGAAGCTCAGGCGCGAGGGGTGAGGCGCGAGGGGGCGCGGCGCGCGAGGGGGCGCGGCGCGCGAGGCGCCGCGCCCGGGGCGGCTACTTCGTGTCGCCGCGCGCGTAGATGCTGGCCACGTAGTCGAGCACGTCGCGCGCCGAGACCTCGTTGTACCCGAAGTACTTGATCATCCGGGTCTTGATGATGTCGATCTTCTCCTGCGTCTCCTTGTCGATGACGCTCGACACCAGGGTCTGGAGCTTGATCGCGTCCTTCTGGTCCTCGAACAGCTTGAGCTCGAGGGCGCGGCGGAGCCGGTCGTTCGTGTGCCACTCGAACTTCTTGCCGTCGACCGCGAGCGCGCCGATGTAGTTCATGATCTCGCGGCGGAAGTCGTCCTTCCGGTTCTCGGGGATGTCGATCTTCTCCTCGATCGAGCGCATCAGCCGCTCGTCCGGCTCGACGTCCTCGCGGGTGAAGCGGTCCTTCACCTTCTCCTTCAGGGTGTAGGCCTTGATCGAGTCGATGTAGTTCGCGGCGAGCTTCTGGATCGCGTCCTCGTCGGCGCTGATCGCCCGCTGCACCTCGTTCTTGACGATCTCCTCGTACTCGCGTTTCACCATCCCGATGCACTCGGTGTAGCGCTTGCGCTGCTCGTCGTTCGTGATGAGCGAGTGGTGGCGCAGGCCCTTCTCGAGCTCGCTCATGACCATGAAGGGGTTGATCGTCCCCTCGCCGAGGTCGTTCACGAGCGCGTTCGAGATCTTGTCCTGCACGTAGCGGGGGCTGATCCCTTCCATGCCCTCGCGCGACGCCTCCTTGCGGAGCTCCTTCACGGTGTCCTGCGTGTAGCCGGGCAGGACCTTGCCGTCGTAGAGCTTCATCTTCTGGACGAGCGACAGGTTGTGCTTCTTCGGGTCCTCGAGCCGGGTGAGCGCGGCCCACATCGCGGCGACCTCGAGCGTGTGAGGGGCGATGTGCTTGCCGCGGATCTTCTCCTTGTTGAAGTCCTTCTCGTAGATCCGGATCTCCTCCGACACCTTGGTGATGTAGGGGATATCGATCTTGATGGTGCGGTCGCGGAGCGCCTCCATGAACTCGTTGTTCAGGAGCTTCTTGTACTCGGCCTCGTTCGTGTGGCCGATGATGACCTCGTCGACGTCGGTCTGGGCGAACTTCTTCGGCTTGATCTTGTGCTCTTGCGACGCGCCGAGCAGGTCGTAGAGGAAGGCGACGTCGAGCTTCAGCACCTCGATGAACTCGACGATGCCGCGGTTCGCGATGTTGAACTCGCCGTCGAAGTTGAAGGCGCGCGGGTCCGAGTCCGAGCCGTACTCGGCGATCTTGCGGTAGTTGATGTCGCCGGTGAGCTCGGTCGAGTCCTGGTTCTTCTCGTCCTTCGGCTGGAAGGTGCCGATGCCGACGCGGTCCTTCTCGCTGAGCACGAGGCGGCGCACGCGCACGTGCTGCATGACCTTCGACCAGTCGCCGCCGTACTTGTCCATCAGGCGGTTGAAGATGAAGCGGCACGCCGGGTCGAGGTCGCCCTCGGTGCGGACCTGGAACTGCGGGCTCGACAGGCCGAGCTCGCGGAACGCGCGGTCGCGCCAGGACGGCGGCACGAGGCGCAGCGGCTCCTCGTGCATCGGGCACTTGAAGCGGGAGCTCTCCGTCCCGGCCATGCCGACGTCGTCGAGGTTCACCCAGTCGAACGTGTAGAGCGCGCCGTCGGGGGTGGTCGAGTAGTGCTCGATCCCCTTCTTGAGGAGCCGCGCGATCGTCGACTTCGACGAGCCGACCGGCCCGTGCAGCAGGATGACGCGCTTCTCCGGGCCGTACCCCTCGGAGGCGGCCCGGAGCACGTGGACGAGCCTCATCAGCGGGATGTCGAGCCCGTACACGGCGTCGGCGCCGCCGTGCATCTCATCCTTGAAGAAGTTGTACCGGATGAGCTTCTTCTTGTTGTCCGTGTACTCTTCGATGCCGTAGCGGATGATCATGTCGTACGCCCGCTGGAACGCGTTGCGCGTCACCTGCGGGTTCTGGCGCACGATCTGGAGGTACTCTTCGAACGTGCCCTCCCACGCGAGATCGCGGTAGAGCGCGAAGTCCTGCATCGCCGCGATCTTGTCAACCATCCCTGTCCGCAACTCGCCCATTTCGCACCTTTTTCTCCAGGGCGACCGCGGGGCGGCCTTGGCCGCCGGAGGTGCGGGAGCGGAGCCCGGCGTGCCGAGCTCCGCCCTCCGTCGTGCGCCGCGCGCCCGGGGGGAAGCCAAGCTTAACACCGATCGCGGGGACGCAAGGCGGCTGCGCCCTGGAGCTTTCTCCATCCGGAACGGGAATAAGCTGCGGCGCGCCCCGATCGCGCCGACGCAGCCGGAGGAGGTGCGAGGGCGCCCGCGGGGAGGCGACGTCAGCGGGCGGACGGCGCTGGGGAGCGCGCGGCCGGCGCGGCGGAGCGCGCGTCCTGCGCTCCCCAGGAGAGCCCTCCGCTCTCCACGACACCGGGCCAGGAATCGACGTACTCCGACGGCTCGCCGGGCTTGGAGGCGTCGATCCAGAAGAGGCGGCCGGTGCCTGGGCGGCGCACGTCGACGTGGACGAACTTGCTGTTCGGGTAGAAGCCGCAGCCCACGTCGTCGAGCGTGCGGCAGAACTGGAACAGCGACGCGTTCGGGACGCCCATGACGAGGATGTCCATAGCGCGCCCTTCGGCGTGCTGGCTGTGGTGGGTGCCGGAGCCCTTGCCTTTGGCGGGCGCTTCGCCGGCCGGGCGCGGCCGGTAGCCGCTGAAGATGTGGATCGCGCGGCGCGGGAAGGCGTCGGCGATCTGCTGGAGGAGCCAGAGCAGGCGCGGGTGGACGAGGCGGACCTGGGGCACCCACTCGAGGGCCTGGAGCCAGGTGCTTGCGTTGGGCTCGTCGGGCAGCAGCTCGCCCGGGTCTGGCGCCTCGGGGGGTCGCGCCATGATCGACAGGCGATCGAGCGCGCCGGGCGCGACGGAGCCGTCGCAGCGCACCAGCTCGAAGGCGTCGTGCTGGGCGCCGTACCGGGTGAACTGGACCGGGCCTCTGCGGCAGCGCCAGTCGGGGGGCTGCTTCTTCGGCGGATCCCAGAGCAGGTCGAAGCCGTTCGACGAGAGGCTCGGCCCCGTGGTCGCGAGGAGGGGCGTGCCGAGGATCGGGTCGAGCGGGCGGAGCCACGCGGGCGCGGCCGGATCGAGGTGGAGGGACCCGGGCAGGTCGAGCGGGGAAGGGAAGGGGGAGGTTGCGCTGGCGAACGCCGGGGTGGCGGGGGCGGCGGCGGTGAGGTTGTGCTCGCCGAGGTCGGCGTCGGCGTCGGGGCGCGCGCCGCCCCAGGCGAGCTGCCACCACGGCTGGTGCTGCCATTTCCCGTAGGCGCTGCTCATGTAGAGCCGGAGCGGGCCGGGGCGCTCGACGGCGGCGTTGCGGAAGGCGCGGAGGAGGGGCAGCTCCGGCGCGGCGGTCTCGTTCAGGTTGAAGGTCGCGCGCTTCGGCGGCTCGTCGAGCAGGCTGGCGCCGGCGTCCGGCGGGGCGGCGACGAGCAGGGCGGCGAGGCCGCCGGCGGCGGCGAGGCGGTGGGCGGCGGCGCGGGACGTTGCCGGCATGGGATCGAGGGAGGGCGAGGCGCGCGGGGGAAGGTAGCTCACCCGGCGGGCGGGCGGAGCTGATTTGCCACAAACCGGCATGGCGGGGGGTGAAAACCTACCTGCGGGGCGGCCGCGCGGGGGAGGGGGCGACGCAACCCGGGTCGGGCGGGGCGGGGAGCGCCGGGGGGAGCGCAGCGACCCCGGTCGGGCGGGGCGGGCACCGCAACCCCGGTCGGGCACCGCGACCCCGGTCGGGCGGGGCGGGCACCGCAACCCCGGTCGGGCGGGGCGGGCACCGCAACCCCGGTCGGCCGCCGCAACCTCGGTCGGTTCAAGGCGCCGCGGAGGCGCGCGTCAGCCGGTCCCGCACGGCGTCCCACGCCGCATCCTCGGGGACGGCGGCGATCACGATCACATCGCACCCCGCGTCCTCCAGCCGGTGCAGCGCCGCGTAGAGCCCCGCCGCGTAGCCGGCCGGATCCGCGGGGAGGACCTCCGCGTGCGGCCCATCCGCGGTGCGCCTTCCGCGCTCGATGGCCCCGGCGCACGCGCCGCCCCGCGCGGCGCGCTCGACCTCGTCTCGGACCGCCTCCGCGTGGACCAGCGCCACCTGCGCGCGCGGCGCGTAGTGGCGCGCGTGGGTCCCCGGCGCCGGCGCGCGCTCGGTCGGCGCGGTGATCAGCCCTGCGCTCGTCTGGACCGGCACGAGCGCGGCGATCGCCTCCGCGGCCACGTGCCCCGGCCGGAGCAGCCGCGCCGGCGAGGTCGTCACGTCGACGATGGTCGACTCGATGCCGACCGCGGTCACCCCGCCGTCGACGATGGCGTCGATGCGCCCGCCGAGGCTCTTCTCGACGTGGTCGGCGGTGGTCGGCGAGATCGCGGTGGACCGGTTGGCGCTCGGCGCGGCGATCGGCAGCCCGACCGCGTCGAGCAGGGCGCGCGCGACCGGGTGCACGGGCACGCGGATCGCGACCGTCGGCCCGCCGGCGGCCACCTCGTCGGCGACGCGGTCGGGCCGGCGCGCGACGATGAGGGTGAGGGGCCCTGGCCACATCGCCTGCGCGAGGCGCTCCGCTTCCTCCGGCCAGCGTTCCGCGAGCGCGCGGGCGGACGCGACATCCGGCACGTGGACGATCAGCGGGTTGCCGGGCGGCCTCCCCTTCGCCTCGAAGATGCCGCGCGCCGCGGCCGCGTCGTCGGCGCGCGCGCCGAGCCCGTACACGGTCTCCGTGGGGAAGGCGACGAGCCCTCCGCGGCGGAGGATCTCGGCCGCCCGTGCGATGGATGCCGCGTCAGCGGCGAGCCGCTCGGTTCGCATGCGCCGCGCTCCATGTTGCCCGGGCGGGCGGGACGCAAACGAAAACCGACGAGGGGGCGCGGCGCGCTGTGCGGGCCTCGCCGCGCTCACGGAGCGGCCGGCTTCCCCGGCCGGCGTCGGCTCGGCGTCGAGGTCCTCGAGCGCGAGCCGGAGCGGCCGATGTCGACCTCATCCACCTGGCCAAGCGCGGGATCCGTGCGGGCGAGGGGAGCACGGGCGCGAGCTCGCTACGGTCCCCTCCGCCGCTGCAGCCGCAGCGATCGCGGAGCACGCCGGCGAACACAGTGCCGTCGCCATGGTCAAGCGAAATCGCCGCGGTGCTGCGGATCTCTGGGTGAGGACTGTTCGCCACCCATCTGTTCGCCACCCATCTAATTGACGAACACCTCCAACCACTGAACAGCCCCCTACCGGGATAGACAGACGGACCTACTGCGCGACGATGTCGCGCATCTTCAGCTGGTCATTGATGGTCAGTCGTCGGAAGATCGGGCGCGTGGCGGGCGAGCTGGCGAGGCGGACGAACGCCGTGCGCAGGATCCGCTGAGCTTCCCCGGACGGTGTGAAGAGCGCCCTCATTCTCAGCCCGTCGGCCTGCAGGCTCGTGATGAACGGGCGCAGCTTCTCCTCCCAGGCGACGAGCGCGCGTCCCACGTCGTCAGCGTAGTTCTCCAGCATGTTGCCCAGAAGCTCGCTCCCGGCCATGCCGGTCGAAGCGCCCATCCCTGAATACAGCGTCAAGCACCACGCAGCGTCGCCGACCAGCACGACCCGCCCCTTGTGCCAGCAATTCATGCGAACCTGGTTGACCGAGTCGAACAGGTACTCGTCTGCGGCCGCGAAATCGTCGAGGAGCTGCCTCAGCACGGGCCCTGCCGGTTCTGGTCCGTAAGCCCTGCACAGCGACTCGATGGGGGTCCTCCGAAACTGCGCATCGATGTCGTCCACGCGGTAGGAGAAGAGCAGGCCTGGGTTGTGGTCCGCGAAGGGAAATACCCACGCCGACCGCCCGACCTCGGCGAGGACCAGCCCATCATGCAGGTGATAGCCGCGGACGGGTTCGCTCAGGATGGCCGCCCCGATCATGTAATTTAGCGGGTAGAGGAAATCTTCGTGCGGGCCGAAGACGAGCTTCCGGACGGTCGAGCGCATTCCGTCAGCCCCCACCACGAGGTCGAAGTGCTCGGTCGCGGTCTCGCCGGTCTTCGTGTGGGTCATCGTGACATCGACGCCGCGACCTCCTAGATCCATCCCCGTGGGGACAGTCGAGAAGCGGATCTCCACCCGCTCCGGCAGCGCGTTGAACAACGCATTCTCGACGTCGCCGCGCAGCAGCATGCGCGGCTCGCCGGGCACGTCGGCGAAGGTCATTCCCTTGCGACGACGATTGGCCCGGTCGACCTCGTACGTCTTGGTTTGCGGGTGCTTGCGGTTGCCCATGGCCTCGAGCACGCCGAGCCGCTTGGCGGACGCCTGGCCCGTGCCGAAGAGGGCAATGAAGTAGCCGCCTTTGCGGCGCTCGGGGGCCCGC
This sequence comes from Sorangium sp. So ce394, assembly GCF_051474665.1. Classification (NCBI taxonomy): domain Bacteria; kingdom Pseudomonadati; phylum Myxococcota; order Polyangiales; family Polyangiaceae; genus Sorangium; species Sorangium sp. So ce394. The sequence goes on along the minus strand of NZ_CP150339.1, from coordinate 10,636,069 downwards.
TCGATGATCACGGGCTCCCAGCCGGCCCTGTGCAGCCGCAGGGCCGTGGCGATGCCGGCGATGCCAAGTCCAACGATCAAAACGCGGCGCCCGTGGGTTGCTGAAGTCGTCATGATGCTTTGACTCTAGCCATCGACGGCGCACGCCGGCAGAGCGTGGCTTGGGGCGGATATCGGCCTGGATTGGGGGCGGATGGCGGGGCCTTCAAGGCCCGGGGCGGCGGCGCTGATCGCGAAAGGCCCGGGGGGTCATCCCTTGGGCGCGCCGGAAGGTGCGAATGAAATGGGTGACGTCGGCGTAGCCAACCTGGTCTGCGATGCTCTCGATGCTCGCGTCCGTCTCCAGGAGCCGCCGCCGGGCCTCGGCTATGCGATGCTCGCGCAGCCAGTCCCCCACCGTCAGCCCTGTCTCCCGGCGGATGGCGTTGGCCAGGTGCGAAGGCGTGCGCCCGACCGCCGACGCGACGTCCTGAAGCGAGAGGGGCTCCAGACAGTGCGCCTCGATGAACCTGAGCGCATCTTGCACGAGCCCGCTGAGCATGGGCGACGCCAGAGGCGCGTGCTCCGAAAGCTCGCGGATGAGCTCCGTGATCAGGAGGGTAAACAATGCGAGCGCGGCGCTGTCCGCGCCCCACTGGGCCTCTCGCAGCTCGGTATCCATCTCGGCCACCAGGCGCTCGATTCGCTGCCGCCGGGGCTCTCCGGGTCGCAGCCGGAGCAGTCCCCGGAGAAAGAGGCTGCGCACCGGCGCGTCCTTCGCATCGCCTCGGATTCGTGGTCGTCCCGGCTGCCGCTCCGGAGCGCTCAGCAGCGTCGGATCAAAGCCCACGATCCATCCCTCCAGGTCGCCGACATCGAGGGGCTGATGCTCCACGCCCGCGGGGATGAGGTGGATATCCCCGGCATGAAGATTGACCTGCTCCAGATGACGGCCTCGCCCCCTTCCCGCCGTCAGCACGAAAACCATGAAGAAGGTCGAGACGAGCGGCCCGGGCGGCAGCGTGGGCCGCCTTTGTCGTGGGACGGGAACGACACACAAGGGCAAGCCCCCGGCGCCGAACCCGTCCAGCGTGAGAACGCGGGGAGGGGGGTGCTGAGGCGCGCGACGCATAGCCTGCATGGATAGCATACTCCGGGATGCGACGCCTGCGCGTGCTCGGCATGGCCTGAGCGTCAGTAAGCCGATGCGAGCGCTGCTCGGCGCAAGTCAGTACGTTCGACCCCGCAGGCTGTGGAGCGAAAGCGGCCCCCTCGATGCATGGATAAGTTGCTGATACAGCGTCACTTTTCCAGGAGGGATGCGGATCGCGTAAGGTTCTATAGGATGATCGCTCCGGAGAGGACGCCGGACGCGCTGCTCGCTCGATCAGCGGGGACGGCGCCGCCGACGTTCCTGACCCTCTCCGGCCGATCTTTCGGATGCCTCCGCGTGGTCTCGACCATGCGCGGAGGCTCGTCAGAGGCCGGTGGACAGGTCGAGACCTCTCCCTTTGTATGAAAAAATCCAAATCTTTCGATCGCGACCATCCTCCCGGCTGAAAAGATCCCCCGCGGTCGATGGCGACCTCGCCTCGCCCTCGCAACGAGCGCCGGGATTGGTCGTGACCTCCGCGGTGCCTCCTTTTCAGCCGCCCGGGTTGGTCTCGAACCGTCAGAAACCGGCGGATCGCTTGACGGGCTCGTCCGCCTCGCCGTCTCCTGGCTGGACACGCTGTACCCCGGTCAAGGAGGTCGACTGCGATGTTGAAGCACCTGATGATCGAAGAGATGGTGGCGCTCGTATCCCCGTGGGTCGAGAACGCGCAACGGAAGCGGCTGTTCCTCTCGATCCCCGAGATCACCGGCCTGCACCCCAAGGTGGTCGTGGCGCACGAGGCCGTGCTCGCGGTGCGGCCGAGCAAGGTGGGGCCGTCGGCCCAGATGAGCGCTTTGAACGACGAGCTCGCGCGGGTCGACGTGCGCCATGATCACCTCGCCAGGGCCGTGTGCTGGGGCATCGACGCGCACCGCGAGCATTGCCTCGGAGCGGACCCTCCGGAGAGAGAGCGCGCCGCCACCTGCGATCAGGTGCAGGCGAAGCTGTTTCCGGGCGGGCTCAACATCCTCAAGGCGTCGCCGACCGCCGAGGCGGGCAACACCGCGCGGATTGCCCGGCTCCTCGACGAGGAGCCGTCGATCGGCGAGTTCCTGAAGGGGATCCCGGCGCCCGGGAAGACGACGCTGCTCCACACGACGCAGCGGTGGATCAAGGCGGGGAAGGAGCTCGAGGCGATCGAGCACCGCCGGGACGAGCTCGCCGCGAAGGAGAAGACGGCGCCGGTGACCAGGGCGACGATCGCCGCCGCGCGCAGCCAGTGGTTCCGGGCCGTGTCCGCGGTGCTCGCCAACCTGGAGCTCTCCGACGCGCCGATCGAGGCGATCGAGACGATCCGCGGGCCCGTGCTGAAGGCCTCGGAGCGGGCCGGCAAGCGGTACGGCGGGGTGGCCGCTGGCGCGGGGTCGAGTCTGGAAGAGCCGGGGGAGCCGGCGGCGGGTGAGAAAGACGAGGAAGAGAGGGCGGGCGCGGCGGACGGCGAGCTCGTGAGCTGAGCCGACCCCGCGAGCGCCGCGCGAGGTCAGCCGACGGCCGGCGTACAGCAGCGCGAGCTGCCCGCAGTGCTCTGCCGTGGCTCCGAGCCCCGGTAACCGCAGAAGCCACAGCAATTCCGACGAATTGCAAGTAATCGCACGCCGGCTGTCACGAACGCCCGCCGAGCGGCCTAGAGGGGAAAGGAGCTCGATATGTCGTTCGTTCCCCTTCCCCAGAGGCGCTGGCCACTGCCAGCCATGTCCCTGGGCCTCGGCGTGGCCGCTTGCGCTGCCTGTTGCGCGATTCCTTTGCTGGGCATCACCGTCGGCGCCGGTGGGCTCGGCGCCCTCGTCGCCTTCGGTGAACCGATCGCCTTCGGCCTGGTGGGCGTTGGCGCGGTGTTGACGGTCGTCGCCCACCTCCGCCGCTCGGAGAAACGCCAGGCACCCTGCGCCGAGACGGGCGCGTGCTCGATCGACGGCGCATGCGGCTGCCGTGCCCCGGATGCGCGTACGCCGGCTCGGAACGATGCCACGATCAGCTGCACCCTTTCTGGCGAACAGATGCCAGAGCGCCTCGACGAGTTCCGCGCCCTCCTCGCGCGCTCTCTCGTCCGGCGCGAGCGCCTCGACGGCGGCTTCGTCTGGATCTTGCGGGCAGATCCAGGCGTCGAGGAGGAGGCGCGGGCGCTGGCCGCCAAAGAGCAAGCCTGCTGCTCGTTCTTCCGATTCGACATCTCGTCCGATGGGCAGGAAGTCGTGTGGATGGTCACGGCGCCCGCGTCAGAAAAGCCTCTCCTCGAGCTGCTCTACAGCACGTCCGATGGCCTGACGTCCCCCGCCGCCCCGCCGCCCAGGCTCAACGCATAGGGCTCGGCGCCCTGCGCAGCGGCTCGTCCGGCGCTGAGCGCCAGAGCAGCTCGCCAGCCGGAGGATCGGTGAAGCTCGCTCACGGCGCCGCCGCTCGGCCGAGGGACCGGCCGTCGCCGTCGGCGTCGATCCAGAGCGGCGCCGTCATCGCGAACGGCAGGATCTCGCCCGGATCCCCGGTGAGCACCGGCTCGAGCGGCCGCTGCCCCCGGACGATCGCCACCACGAACGTGTCCTCCGCGACGGCGATCGCGCCGCGCGCGCCCCGCCCGGGCCGCCCGTCGCCGCCCGCCCCTCCGACGCGCGCACCCGCCCGCGCCGCCCCTCGCCCGCCGCCCGTTCCAAGCACCACCGGGATCTCGACCTCGTCGAGAAGCGCGCCCGCAGCCGTGGTGCGCGCGCCCTCCAGCGGGATCGCCTCGCCGCTCGCGACGCCGCCCACCAGCACATGCAGCTCCCGCGCGTCGACCCAGGGCGCGCGCTCGATCCGGATCGAGAGCGTCCGCGGCCCCCCGCGCGCCCCGCGCCGCACCGAGGCGACGCCCCCCTGGCGCGCCTCGCCGAGGCGCATCGTCACGAACGGCCCGTTCGTGATCACGACGTCGCGCCGCCGCCGCAGGCCCGCGACGAGGTCCCCCACGTCGAGCCGCCCCGGATCGTCGCCGGCCACCGCGACGTACGTGCGCGGCGTCCCCGCCTCCGCGCCGTGCAGCCCGTGCGTGTCGCTCGTCGCCGTCGGCGTGACCGGGCGGGACGCGCGGAGCAGCGCCCAGAGCTCCTCCAGCGCCCGGTCCCGCGCGGCCACCTCGCGCCCGGTCCACACCTCGAGCGCATCCGCGCCACCACCGTCCCCGACGAGCTGCGCGAGCAGGCGCGCTCCCTCCTCCGGCGCTTCCTGCGGCGCTCCAGAGCCGTGCAGCGGCGAGCCGCCGCCGTGGCGCCGGCTCAGCTGGACGACGCGCTCGCCGGGCAGCGCGCGCACCTCGCGGAGGAGCTCGCCCGCGGTCTCGTCGCCCCACCGCAGCGCGCCCTCGCGGGGCGCGGCCGCCGCGCCGCCGAGCGGGAACACGCTGAAGCTCCCGAGCCCGGCGCCGCCCCGGCCGCTCGTGAGCTCGACGCCCGGCAGCATGCGCAGCTGCGCGTCGAGCCGCAGGGCGGCGACGTCCGGCTGGAGATCGGCGGCGAGGTTGTGCTCGGTCGCCACCGCGCACTCCACGCCCTCCGCCGCGCTCCAGGCGAGCCGCACCGCCGAGGCGACGCCTGCGTCGGCGCTCCGCGCGGTGTGCTGCCGCAGGTCGCACGCGATGTAGCCCGACGTGTCGACCACCCGCTGGAGCGTCAGCGCGAGCGGCGACCGCGCGCCGTCGGCGATGTCGACCGTCGCCTCGGCGAGCGCGTACTCGGGCCCGCGCGAGGCGACGACCCGGATGCGCCCGGGCGGGAGGGGAAGATGGAGCTCGCCCCCGAGCGCGAGCCGCGGCGGCGATACGGCCTTGCCGGTCGTGGCGTCGAAGAAGCCGACCTTCACCGGGATGAGCGGGCCGAGGAGGTCCGGGACCGCGGCGGGCGCCTGTGCAGCGGCGGGCGCCTGTGCAGCGGCGGGCGCCTGTGCAGCGGCGGGCCCCGGGGCGCCGCGCTCCTCCACCCGGAGGTCGAGCTGGCCGACGCCGGAGAGCGCGAGCCGCGCGGGGGCGATCTCGCCGGCGCGGACCCGGACCCGCGCGGTGCCCAGCGCGCGGCGGCCGCTCCCCTCGAAGCCGACGAGGTAGAGGCCGGGCGGCGCCTCGACGGCGAGCGGCTCGCGCTCGCCGGTCCGCAACCACAGGTCGAGCGCGCCGGCGGCCTGCGTGGCGGCCGCGCTGGCGGCCGGCGCGGCGCCCTCCTCGGCGACCGGCGTCAGCGTGGCCCGGCCGGCCATGGGCCGGAGCGGCGCGCCGCGGGCGTCCACGAGCTCGAGCGCGACGCCGCCGGGCGCGCCCCCGCCGAGGAAGAAGAGCTCCGTCGCGACGGCGAGCGCGTCGCCGCGCGGCGCGATCGCGAGGATCCGCTCGTACGCGGCGCGCCCGCCCGGCGGCAGCGCCGCCTGCCGCGCGAACGTCGCGTCGCTGAAGCCCGCGCCGCTCCGCGCGCGGATCATCCCGCCGCCCGCCGGGACGAGCGCGTACGCGACGCGGGACCCGACGCCGGCCAGGTACGGCGCCTCGTGCTCGCCGCGCAGCCCAGGCGCCGCGCCCGGCGCGGCGTGCTCCGCGGCGCCCCAGTGGACGACGTCGCCGAGATCGAGCGCCTCGACCGGGCGGTCGCCGTCGTTCCGGAGCGACGTCGCGATCACGACCCCCCGGCCGCTCGGGGCGAGCGTGTAGCGGGTGGTGACGGAGAGCGCGCCGCCCTCGAGCGCGTGCCCGCGCACCTCGCCGCGCGCCTCGATCCACGCCGCGCCGCCCTCGCCGGCGCCCGTGGCGAGGTCGCGGTAGATCACCTGCCGCGGCGGCGCGCCGAGCCGGGCGACGATCTGCCCGAGCTCGTCGCTCCGCTCCCGCGCGTCCGCCGCGTCGATGAGGTGGCCCCCGCCCTCGGCCAGGCCCGTCCCCGGGCCGAGCTGCTCGATCACCACCGCGATCTCGTCGTTCTCGAGCACGTAGTCGCCCGGCCGCCCCGCCGCGAGCGGCCCCGAGAGCGCGTCCGCGGGCGCCGCGATCCGCCGGACGCGCGCCGGCCGCGCGGCGACCGCGTCGCCCGGGCAGAGCTCGCCCTGCTCGCCGCCGCCGTGCCCCCACCGGCAGAGCATGCCGAGCCGCTCGGCCGCGCCGGAGGACACGGCGACGCTGCCCCCCTGCACCGGCGGCGCGCAGCCGGCCGCGGCGAGCGCGAGCGCGGCGAGCCCGGCGCGCCGCGGCGCGCTGGACGCGCGGGGCGCGGCGCGTCGCGCGCGCGCGGGGCCGGCAGGGGAGCGACGGGGCATCTCGATCGAACGGATCATCGGTGCTGTTCCGATGCGCGGCCGCGGCGCCGCTTGGGTCAGGAGCGCTCGGTGGCGAGGACGACGAGGGAGGCGATCCCGAGGCAGACGCCGAGCGCGCGCCGGGCGGTGAACGCCTCGCCGAAGAGCAGCGGCGCGAACAGCGCGGCGAGCGCCACGCCGCCGGCGAACACCATCGGTCCGGTCGCGGACACCGGGCCGCCCATCCGGAGCGCGGTGAAGACGAGCGTGGTCACCCCGCTGATGAACAGGCCGGACGCGCACGCCCAGAGCACCCCCGGCGCCGTCGGAGGCGCCTCCGCGCCCGGGCGGAGGACGAGGAAGACGAGGATCCCGGCGGCCGCGGTGGCCTCGATGCACAGCGCGCCGAGGGCGTCGCCGACGCGGCCCGCCGCCGCGCGCAGCATCAGGTAGTGCCCGGCCATGCAGACCGCGGCGAGGAGGGCGGGGACGTACCAGACGGACATGCCGCGCACGCTAGCAGGAGGTCTGGCGGACGGCGGGCTACTCGTCGTCGACCATGTCCGGGTAATCGCCGGGCGCGAGGTTGTCGAACCGGGTGCACGACGAGGTGAACCGCGTGAGCACCTTGCCCGTCGGCCCGTTGCGCTGCTTGGCGACGATGAGCTCCGCGATGCCTTTGTGGTTGGTGGTCTCCGGGTTGTAGTACTCGTCGCGGTAGATGAAGATGATGTTGTCGGCGTCCTGCTCGATGGCGCCCGACTCGCGGAGGTCCGACAGCTGAGGGCGCTTGTCCTTGGTGGTCCGGGTCTCGACCGCGCGGTTCAGCTGCGAGAGCGCGATGACCGCCACCTTGAGCTCCTTCGCGAGCTGCTTGAGCCCGCGGGAGATCTCGCTGATCTCCTGCTCGCGGCTGCTCACGCCGTCGCGCCCCTTCATGAGCTGCAGGTAGTCGATGACGACGAGCCCGACGCGCCGCCCCGAGTTGCCGTCGCTCGGCGGCCGGTCGTACTCGGCCTGGATGCGCCGCACCTTGGCGCGCAGCTCGAGCAGGCTGATCGCCGGCGTGTCGTCGATCCAGATGGGCAGGGTCGACAGGAAGGACGCGGCCTCGGTCAGGCGGCGCCAGTCGTCGGGCTGCAGGAAGCCCTGGCGGAGCTTGCCGACGTCGACGCGGCCCTCGCTGCAGACCATACGTGTGGCGAGCTGCTCGCGCGGCATCTCGAGCGAGAAGACGGCGGCGCCGAAGCCGGGCTCGTGCCGCTCGATGCCGTGCCCAGCCTGGTCGGGGCCCGGGGAGCTCACCGTGCGCGGCGAGGCCACGTTCACGGCGAGGTTGAGGACGAACGACGTCTTGCCCATGCCGGGGCGCGCGGCGACGATCGAGAGGTCGCCGTCGTGCAGGCCGGCCGTCTTGGCGTCGAGCTTCTCGAAGCCCGTCGAGATGCCCGTGATGCGATCGCCGCGCTCCGCGGCCGCGGTGATCTGCTCGAACGCGGCCTTGAGCACCTGGGCGATCGGCTGCGTCGACGTCCCCTGGGGCGTGCGCGCGAGCTGGTAGACCGCCTGCTCCGCGCCGTCGATGAACTCCTGCACCACGCCGACGTCGCCGTACCCCTCGGCCGCGACGCGCTGGCACGTGGCGATGAGCTGGCGCACGCGCCACTTCTCGTAGACGACCCGCGCGTGCGCGCCGACGTGCGCGACCGCCGGCGTCGCGTCCGCGAGCTGGGCGAGGTACGCCGCGCCGCCCACCTGGGCGAGGCGCTCCCGGTCGCGCAGCCAGGAGGCGACCGAGACGATGTCGATCGGCGTGCCGCCGGACGCGAGCTCCTGCGCGGCCTCGTAGATGCGGCTGTTCGCCTCGCTGTAGAAATGATCCGCCTTCAGGATCTCGAGCACCCGATCGAGCGCGTCGCGGTGCAGCAGGATGGCCGACAGCACCGCCGCCTCGGCGTCGAGGTCGTGCGGCGGTACCCGTCCGGCGACGATGGGAGGCTCGATCCTCTGGGGCCGCTGGCCGCGGCGCTCCATCATTCTCATCATCCGTGCATCTCCTCCCCACCGATTGCCCCCATCCCGCCCCGAGCTTTTCCACAGGTGCCGAAATGGGCGACGCCCCGAAGGCGCAGCGGTCCTTCGGGGCGTCGGGTGCAGGGTCGAGTTCCGTCTATCAGAACATGGGCCGCGCTGAGAAGGTTTTGTGTTTGCATTGCAGTGAGCGTTCGTGCGGTGGGCATCTCAATGCAGGTTCCACGTTCGAGGGGCGCTCGGTCTCGCCGCGACGCGGGGGCTCGCCGCGACGCGGGGGCTCGCCGCGACGCGGGGGCGCGCCGCGACGCGGCGGCGAGGTATGGAAATTGAGCAACGCCGGTCTCATCGCCATTTCCTTTCCCGCTTGACTCAGCTGCGATGACGCTTCGCGCCCGGGCATGCGCCGTCGCGGGGAGCCGCCATTGTGGATCACAAAACGCGTCAAACAAGGATTGAACCCACCGAGGTGATCTGCGTGGGTGAAGCGCTGTGGGACCTCTACGCGCCGGAGGGCATTCCGCTCGAGCAGGCAAAATTGCTGCGCCGCGTCCCGGGGGGCGGGGCGGTGAACACCGCGATGGCGCTCGCCCGGCTGGGCGTCCCGTCGGGGGTGTGCGCTGCGCTGGGCGACGACGCCCTGGGGCGCGGGCTCAGGGACGAGGTCGCTGCGGCCGGCGTCGATGTGGGTCGGCTCGCGCTGGGCGCGGCGCGGACCGGCCTCATGCTCGTGGCGATCGCGCGGGGCGAGGCGCGCTTCGCCGGTTACCGGCAAGGCGAACTCGAGGCGCGCGAGCTCGCCGCGGCGCTGCCCGCGCGATGGCAGACCCGGGTCGTGCATTTCACCGGGATCGCGCCGGTGCGCGGGGCGATCGGCGCGATCGCGCGGGCGGCCGCGGCTGCTCGCCGCGAGGGGTGCGCGGTCTCGATCGACGTCAACGCGCGCCCGCGGATGTGGCCGCGCGCCGGTCGCGGGGCGGCGCCCGCGGGGGCCGGCGCCGGCGCGGCGGCGCCTGCGGGGGCGGGCGCCGGAACAGGCGACGGCGTGCGCGGCTGCTTCCGGCTGTTCGCGCAGGCGGATCTCGTGAAGTGCAGCACCGGCGACCTCGAGGTGCTGGGGACGACGGCGCGCGCGCTGCGCGAGCGGCTGCGGCCCGAGGCGACGCTGGTCGTCACGGACGGCGCGCGGGCGACGCTCGTGCTCGGCCCCGAGGGCGAGCGCGCGGTCGCGCCGCGCCCGGTGCGGCCGCTCGATCCGACGGGCGCGGGCGACGCGTTCTGCGCCGGGATGCTGGCGAGCCTCGCCTGGGAGGCCCGCGCGCGGTGGGCCGATCCGGCGCTCATGCTGCGCGCGGTGGCGCGGGGGCACGACGTCGCGCGGGCGTGGGTGAGGCGGAAGCGCGGGTGAGGAGGACGCGAGCGCGCGGATGATCCGCGCATGGCGGACGAGGAGGAAGCGCGGACGAGCCGCGCTTCCGGGACGCCTACTTGGCGGCGACCGTGACCTCGACCGACGCCGTGATGGACGGGGCGAGGCGGAGCGTCACGGTGTGGGCGCCGAGCGTCTTGATCGTGTCGCTCTCGATGCGGCGACGGTCGACGCTGAAGCCCTGCGCGGCGAGCGCCTCTTCGATGTCGCGCGCCGTGACCGAGCCGTACAGCTTGTCGCCCTCGCCGACCGGGCGGCTGATGGTCAGCTTCACCTGGTTCAGCTTGGCCGCGAGCTGCTCCGCCTCGGAGCGCGTCTTCGCGGCGCGCGACTCGGCGACCCGCTTCTCGTGCTCGATGCGGGACACGTTCTCGGCGGTGGCGCCCACCGCGAGGCCGCGCGGGATGAGGTAGTTGCGCGCGAAGCCGGGGCGAACCTTCACGAGCTCGCCGCTCTTGCCGACGTTGTGGAGGTCCTCCGTGAGGACCACATGGATGTGGGTTGCCATGGTCGACCTCCTACGCCGTCACGGTGAACGGCAAGAGCGCGATGTTGCGCGCGCGCTTGATCGAGAGCGTCACCTTGCGCTGGTGGCGCGCGCAGTTGCCGCTGATGCGGCGCGGGACGACCTTGCCGCGCTCCGAGATGAAGTACTTGAGCGCCTGCGGGTCCTTGTAGTCGATGACCAGCGCCTTGTCGGCGCAGTAGCGGCAGACGCGCTTCCGGCCCGTGCGGCGGCGCCCGGGGGCGTCCGCGTTCAGGTCGGGCGTGCGCCCGAAGTCGCGATCGTCGTAGTCAGCGCCGCCGTTGCGGCCCATGTCGTTGTTGCGGCCGTTCATTGTCAGCTCTCCTCCTCGTCGGCGGCGCCTTCCGCCTCGCCCTCTTCAGGCTCGTCGAGGTCGCCCGCCGGGGCCGCCTCGGAGCTGCGGTCGACGCGGCGCTCCGGCTCGATGAGGCCGAGCTGCCGCTCGCGCGAGTCGTCGCGGTCGTCCTCGATCGGCGCGAGCTCGAGGCGCTCGAACTTCACGTCCTCGTCGGCGACCGTGAGGCCCTGGACCTCGATGTCGTTGCGCACGAGCACCGTCTGGTACTTCAGCACGCCGTCGGCGAGGCGCAGGTTGCGCTCGACCTCGGAGACGACCTTCCCGCCCCCGAGGTACTTCAGGTACACGTACACGCCGCGGCGGTGCTTGGCGATGTCGTACGCGAGGCGGCGGCGCCCCCACGTCTCGACCTTGGTCAGACGACCGGCCTCGCGGGTCACGACCTCGGCGAGGCGCGTCCCGATCCGCTCGGCGCCGTCGGCGTCGATGTCGGGTCGCAGGATGTAAATGGTCTCGTACTCTCTGGCGCGCCCGGGCGCCGTTACCTGTCGGCTCATTCTTCGGTCTTCCCTCTCGGCCTGTGGCCCCGGGGCGACGCCCCGGAGCGAGGAAAGGAGCAGCTTGTCGAGCGTCGCGAGCGCGGGCTCGGCAACCTGTCTCCGTCGAGGATCAGGGCTTCTGCGTCGGGGGGAGGGGACCCCTCTCCCCCTTCGCGGCAGGGGCCGGGTCTGTCGACCCGTCCCCTTCGCCCTTCTGCCTCTTGCCCGGCTTGGGCCGGGTGTTTCGAACGTTCATCGCGGCGTCGAAGCCGCGGGCGGCGACTTCTAGCACACTTTGGACAGCTTGCTTCAAGCAGTCGGGCAGGCCCGCGCGCTCGACCGCGTCGAACCCCGACAGCACGTAGCCCGCGACCTCGCCCCGGTAGCCCGGCGGCGGCCGCCCGATCCCGAGGCGGACGCGCCCGAAGTTGCCCGTCCCGCAGTGCGCGATGATCGAGCGCAGCCCGTTGTGCCCCGCGTGCCCGCCGCCGACCTTCAGGCGAACCGTGCCGAACGGCAGGTCGAGCTCGTCGTGCAGCACGATCAGCGAGGACGGCGCGACCTTGAAGAAGGCCATCGCCGGCTGAACGCTGCGGCCCGACTCGTTCATGTAGGTCATCGGCTTGAGCAGGATCGCCGGCTGCCCGGCGATCTCCGCCTTCGCGTGCACGCCCGAGAACTTCTCGCGGAACGGATCGGCCCGGACCTCGTCGGCCAGCGCGTCGATGGCCATGAAGCCGACGTTGTGCCGGTGAGCGGCGTATTCCTTGCCCGGATTTCCCAGGCCGACCACGAGCAGCATGGCGAGCGGGTTCTGCTGGATCCCTGGAATCCTTGGGACAGAGGCGGGCTGCGGCGCGCGGGGGCGCGGCGCAGGGCGGGGCGGGCCGCACGCGCCTCGGGGGACCGAGGCGAGGGGCGGTCCGCACCCGGGTCGGGGCTACTTCTTGTCCTTCTTGTCGCCCGCGGGGGCGGCGCCGCCCTTGGCGGGGGCAGCCGCGCCGCCGGCAGGGGCAGCGGCCGCGGCCGGCGCGCCGGCAGCCGGCTTCGCCTCTTCCTCGGCGCCGGCCTTCTCGGGCGCGTTGACGACGGCGATCGTCTGGTCGTCGGCGAGCAGGGCCTTCACGCCCTCGGGCAGCGTCAGCCCGCTCGCCTTGAACGACTCGCCCATGTCGAGCTCGGTCACGTCGATCTCGATGAACGACGGGATCTTCTCGGGCAGGCAGCGCACCGGGATCGTGCGGAAGATCTGCTGGAGGATGCCGCCCGTGACCACGCCCTTCGGCTTGCCCACGGTGCGGAAGGGGATGTGCACGTCGACGGGCTGGTCGAGCTTCACCTGGATGAAGTCGGCGTGGACGAGCTCCCGCGAGATCGGGTGGTAGTCGTAGTCGCGCACCATGACGGTGAGCGTCTCGCCGTTCTCGATGGCGAGCTCGACCACGGAGTTCTTGCCGTGGTCGGAGCCGAGCACCTGAAGGAGCGCCTTCGGCGAGACGGCGACCGACAGCGGCGCGAGCTCGCGCCCGTAGGCGATGGCGGGAATCTGTCCGGCGCGGCGCAGGCGGCTCGACGCGCTCTTGCCGCTCTCCTCGCGCCTCGTGGCGTTGAGCTTGATGATCTCCATGACGACGGCTCCAGAAGTGATCCGGAGGCCCGCGGTGCGCGGTCCACTCCGGCGTAGGGTGCGGCGCTATAGCAGAACGAGAAAAGGAAAGTCGAGCCTTCGTCGCCGGGCAGCGGCGTTTTTTGTGGCGGGAGCGCGGGCGACCTGCGCCGCCGGGGTCCCTTTCGCGAGGTTGCGCAAGGTTCCGCCGGTTCCGCCGGACGCGCGCCGCCGGTCAGACGAAGAGCGAGCTCACCGAGTCCGAGTGATGGATGCGGCGGATCGCCTCGGCGAGCAGCCGCGCCACCGAGACGACCTTGAACTTACCGGACGCCCTCGCCTCGTCCGAGAGCGGGATCGAGTTCGTCACCACGACCTCGGTGAGGGGGGAGTCCTTGATGCGCTCGACGGCCGGACCGGACAGGACCGGGTGCGTGGCGCAGGCGGCGACGCTCTTGGCGCCCTGCTTCATCAGGGCGTTGGCGGCGTTCACCAGGGTGCCGGCGGTGTCGATGAGGTCGTCGAGGATGAGGCAGTGCTTACCGGCCACCTCGCCGATGATGTTCATGACCTCGCTCTCGTTCGCCCGCTCGCGGCGCTTGTCGATGATCGCCAGCGTGCCCTGGAGGCGCTTCGAGTAGGCGCGGGCCCGCTCGACGCCGCCGGCGTCCGGCGAGACGATGACCACGTCCTTGCCGTAGTGCTCGCGGAGGTGGTGATCGAGCAGCGCCGGCATCGCGTACAGGTGGTCGAACGGGATGTTGAAGAAGCCCTGGATCTGCCCGGCGTGCAGGTCGAGCGCGACGATCCGGTTCACCCCGGCGGCGACGATGAGGTCGGCGACCAGCTTCGAGGTGATCGGCGTCCTCGGCGCGACCTTCCGGTCCTGCCGGGCATAGCCGTAGTAGGGGATGACCGCCGTGATCGAGCCGGCCGAGGCGCGGCGGAGCGCGTCGACCATGATCAGGAGCTCCATCACGCTGTCGTTCACCGGCGAGCAGGTAGGCTGCACAACGTAGGTGTCGACGCCGCGGACGTTCTCCTGGATGACGCAGAACGTCTCCCCGTCGGAAAAGCGCGACACCCGCGACTTCCCCATGGGTTGCTCCAGGACCTGACAGATTTCCTGGGTAAGTGCGAAATTGGCGTTGCCGGAGAAGATACTTACTCTCTTGAACACGGCGCGCCTCCAGCCCATTTAGGGGAGCGCGGCTCTATCAGCCGGACATGGGGCCGTCAAGCGGCTCTGTACATCGGACGCTTGGCTGTACATGCGTATCGTGCCGGGGCGGCTCCCCTGGCCCTGGCTTGCCCACCGGCTTTTCGTTGGGCGGTGCTTCGGGTTAGGTAGCGTCTGTGGAGTATTTTGCTGCCGCCGCTGGCGGGCAGGGCGGGCGCGCCGCGGTCGGGCCGCGGGGCAGCCTCGTCATCATCGGCAACTTCGACGGCGTCCACCGGGGGCACCAGGCGCTGCTCGCCGACGCGGCGCTCGACGCGGAGCGGCGGGGGCTCTCGCCGGTGGCGCTCACGTTCGCGCCGCACCCGGCGAGCGTCCTTGGCCGGACCCCGCCGCCGACGCTGACGGCGCTGCCGCGCAAGATCGAGCTCATCCGGCGCGTGCAGCCGGCGATCCGGGTGGACGTGGTGACGTTCGATCGCGCGTTCGCGGCGCAGACGCCGGAGGAGTTCGTGCGGCGCGTGCTGCTCGATCGGCTCGCCGCGCGCGTCGTCCTGGTCGGCGCGAACTTCCGGTTCGGCCACGGGCGCGCCGGGGACTTCACGACGCTCGGGCGCCTCGGCGAGGATCTCGGCTTCGAGACGCGATCGCACCCGCTCGTGGGCGACGCCGAGGGGGCGTGGTCGAGCACCCGCGTCCGCGCGGCGATCGCGCGCGGGGATCTCGAGGCGGCCGAGCAGATGCTGTCGCGCCCGCACATGCTGTCGGGCGTGGTCGCGCAGGGGGCCAAGCGGGGCCGGACCATCGGCTTCCCCACCTGCAACCTCGACGAGATCGAGGAGGCGCTCCCGCCGTTCGGCGTGTACGCGACGCTCGTCGATCGGGTGACGCCGTCGGGCCGCGCGATCGCGCTCGCCCGCGGCGTGGCGAACCTCGGCGTGCGGCCGACGGTCGAGCCGTCGAAGCAGGCGCGGCCGAACCTCGAGGTGCACCTGTTCGACATCGACGAGGATCTCTACGGCGCGGCGCTGCGGGTGCACCTCGTCGCCCGGCTGCGCGAGGAGCGGCGGTTCTCGGGCCTGCCGGAGCTCAAGGCGCAGATCGCGCGCGACGCCGAGGCCGCGCGCGCGCGGCTCGCGCCGCTCGCCGCGGATCCGGCGGCGGAGGGCGCCTTTCGGTGAGCGGCCGCGCGCCGGTGGGCGCGCGGCGGATGTGGTAGCGTCCACGGCGATGGAGCGCCGGGAGCTCGACGGGCTGACGCGGGAGGAGCTGATAGCGCGCGCCGAGGGCCTCGGGGTGCCGCGGCCGCGCGTGCTCACGAAGGCCGAGCTCGTCGACGAGATCCTGGCGCGCACCGCGCAGGGGGAGCCGGAGCGGGCCCGGCTGCGCGGCTTCCTCGGGCGGGCGCGCGATCTGCTGTCGCGCGTTGTCGAGCGCGGCCTGCACATGCCGGAGACCGCGCGCGCGCTGCGCGGCGAGGCCCCGCCCGAGCAGTGGCCGCCGCCCCCGCCGCCGCCGCGGGCCACGACGACGCTCGCCGAGATCTACGCGTCGCAGGGGCACACGGACCGGGCGATCGCCGTGCTCGACGAGATCCTCGAGCGCGATCCGCAGCACGAGGACGCGCGGCGGCTCCGGGAGCGGCTGATCGAGCAGGCGCAGCGCGCGCAGGCCGAGGGTGCGGAGGCGCGAGGGGCCGGGGCAGGGGACGCGGAGGCGGAGGATGCCGAGGCGGAGGATGCCGAGGCGGAGGACGCGGAGGAGGCCGGGGCCGAAAGCGCGGAGGCGGAGGAGGCCGGCGTCGAAGCCGCGGAGGCGGAGGAGGCCGGGGCCGAAGCCGCGGAGGCGGAGGAGACCGGGGCCGAGGCAGCGAAGGACGCCGGCGCAGAGGCAGCGAAGGACACCGGCGCAGAGGCAGCGAAGGACACCGGATCGAGCGAGCATCCCGAGGCCCCCATCGCGGGGGAACAGGATCGTCAGCCCGAGCCCGTTCCCGCGGCTCCGGACCTCGAGCCGGCGCAGCCGCCGCGAGATCCCTCTCCCGCGGACGCTCCGGCGCCGGCGGCCATCGCGGAGCGCGTCGTCGCGGGCGCGGCGCCGGGCCTCGCCGCGGCCTTGCAGGATGAGCGTGCGGAGCCCCCGGCGCGGTACGACCTCGACGAGGTCGTCGGCCTCGCGGTCGATCCGGAGACGCTCTACGTCTACTGGGAAGTGCGCCCCCGGACGCTCGCGCGAGCGCGCGCGCGCCGCCCGGCAGGGCAGCTCGTGATCCGCGTGGTCGCGGTGCTCCCGAGCTGGGAGAGGCCGGTGGTCGAGCAGCGGGATCTCGCGATCGACGCGCTCTTCGGCGACATGTTCGTGCGCGACATCCCGGCCGGCTCGCACCTCCGGATGTGCACGGGCTGGCTCTACGGCGACGTGTTCGAGCCCTTCGCGGTGGGCCTCGAGGTCGCTGCGCCGCGCGCGGTGCCGCTCGCGCCGAGGCCGCCCGCGCCCGAGCCCGACGCTGCCGCGCAGGCGGCGCTGCAGGACGAGGTCCCGGCGGACCGCCCCGCCGGACCGACGCGATACGCGCAGCCGCACCTCGAACGCGCCGACGGCGCTGCGCCGTCCGCGGCGTCCGGCGCGCTCGACACGGCAGCAGCGTCCCTGCCCGCCTCGGGGGCGAGCGGTCAGGCTGGGGAGAGCGTCGCCGCGGCGTACGCTGCGGGGGCGGGCTCCGTGATCGCTCCTCCGTCAGCCCCGATCGCGCCGGCCGCGAGCGGCGTCGCGCAACCCGGGGCGGCCGAGGCAGCGCCCGTCGCCGGCAGCGGTGTGGCCGCGGCTGCCGCACCCCCCGCGGCCCGCGATATCGCTGCAGCAGCAGCCGCACCCCCCGCGGCCCGCGATATCGCTGCAGCAGCCGCCGCGCCGGCCCCGGCCCGCGACATCGCTGCGGAAGCTGCTGCGCCTGCCGCGAGCAGCGACGCGACCACCGAAGCTGCCGCGCCGGGCGCGAGCAGCGACGCCGCTCCCGGAGCCATCGCACCAACCCCGCTCGGCACCCCCGCGGCCGACGCGGTCGCGCCCGACCCCAGCGCGGCGATCGCCTTGGAACCAGCGCTCGCCTCGCCGAGCGAGGGGCCGCCGCGCTTCCCTTCGGGCGCGACGCCGACCGCGGAGGCGCTCGCGCAGGCGGTCGCGGCGACCCGCGAGCCGCCCCGCGAGGGGCCGCCGCGCTTCCCCTCGGGAACGGCGCCGACCGCGGAGGCGCTCGCGCAGGCGGTCGCGGCGACCCGCGGCGGGTCGAGCGACCTGCTCCGGGGAGGCGGCGGCAGCGCTTGGCCGGGGCCCGTCGGCCAGCCCCACGCCAGCGAGGCATTCCGGCGCGCCGACGCCGAGCGGCCTCGATCCCTCGGCGGCGCGAGCGAGCTGCGCGGCGGCGCGAGCGAGCTGCGCGGCGGCGCGAGCGAGCTGCGCGGCGGCGCGAGCGAGCTGCGCGGCGGCGCGAGCGAGCTGCGCGGCGGCGCCGAGCGGCCTCGGTCCCCTGGCGGCGGAACCGAGCTGTGGCGGAGCTTCGCCACCGCGGCGCGCCCGCCCTCGGGGAGCCGCTGAGCGAGCCGGACGACCCGCTCACGCAACTGGCGGCGCGCGGCGGTCGACCCAGCTCGCGTGCAACCGAACCACCGATCCCTCGCCACCCCCGTTCTCTCCCTCCTCGGCGCGCTCGCCTGCGCCCTGTCCGCGCCCGAGGCGCGCGCCGAGCTCCCCTTCGACGATGAGCCGACCGCGCTCGACCCGCGCGTGGACCGCCTCGACGCCGCGCCCCACGAGCTCTGGGCTCCGTCCCCGGGGCGCGCGCAGCCGCTCTGGGTCTCGCTCCAGCTCGGGCTCGCGCGGCTCGAAGGCGGCGAGCGCTCCCTCAGCGGCATGCTGCTCGCGAGCATCCCCCTGGAGCGGCTCTCCGATCGCCCTGGCGCGCCCCCTCCCTCCGCCATCGCCGAACCCGAGGCGCCGCGGCTGAAGCCTGCGCCTCCGAGCCCGCCCCGCGCGGCGCCGGCGCCCGTTCCCCCGGAGGCGCCCCCCGCGCCGCCTCCCGCGCCGCCGCCGGCCGAGGTCGAGCCGCCGCTCCCGCTGCCGGTCCGGGTCACGCCGGCGATGGCCCGCGCGATCGTCGAGGCGGCGCTGCGGCAGTCGCGCCTGCTCGATCCCGAGGCGCGCATCGACGCCATCGCGTCGCGCGCCCGGACGTCGTCGCTGCTCCCGGAGCTCCGGCTCCGCGTCTCGCGCCTCGTCGACGAGGCGGAGAACCTGGCCCCCACCGAGTACGATCCGGCGCGGAGGACGGCCTCCGGCGGCACGAGCCTCTGGCTCGAGGCGCGCGCGACCTGGCGGCTCGATCGCCTGGTCTTCGCCGACGAGGAGATCGCCCTGGAGCGCCTCCGCCGCGAGCGCGCCGAGCTCGGGGCGAAGCTCACGGCGCGCGTGCTCGAGCTGCTCTTCGCCTGGCAGCGCGCCGTCGCGCTCTCGGCCGATCCGGGCCGGAGCCCCGAGGAGCGCCGCGCCGCCGCGCTCGCGGCGCTCGAGGCCGAGGCGTCCCTCGACCTGCTCACCGGCGGCTCGATGACGCGCTGGCGCGCCGCGCGCGAGTGAGGCCGCGCGCTACAAGATGGTCTGCGAGAGCGTCACCTTGCGCCTGCCGGTCCCGGTGTCCCCGTCGGCGTCCGTGACGGTCACCTCGACGTCGACGACCTTCCCGAGCAGCTCGTCGATCGTCCGCTCCCCGTCGAGCCGGAACCGAAGCCCGGCGAGCTTGCAGTAGCCGCCCTCGTCCTGGTCCAGGGTGAAGATGACCCGGAGCGGCTCGATGGCGTAGTCGAGCTCGGGCACGGCGCCGTTCACCACCGTGATCGAGCCGGACTGCCGGAGGTTCTTGAGCCGGATGGCGACGAAGATGTGGTAGCCGCCCTGCGGCCCGGCCTCCACCTGGACCTCGTCGAGATCCTCGAGCGCGAAGTAGTCGGCCTGCCCCTCGCCGACGACGACGACCGGCTCGCCCCCGCCGGCCGGCTTGCAGGCGTCCGGCACGGCGTCCGCCTCCCACGAGTCGCTGTACGGCTCGAGCCGCCGGGGATCCACGTCGGGGGCGCTGCAGCCGCCGGCCACGCAGGTCTGCGGCGCCGGGCACGTGGGATCCCCGGGCGCGACGGCGCACTCCTGCTCGAGGCGCACGCGGAGCAGCAGCGTGCGGCCGCCGATCACCCGCGTCGACGCGTCGCGCACGAGCAGCGGCCGCTCCGCGTCCTCCGCCCCGAACGCCTCCAGGGAGATCTCCACCGGCGTCCCGTCCTCGAGATCGCGGAAGAAGAGCTCCCTCGGGAAGAACAGCTGCCCGCTCTTGTGCGTCAGCACGTCGTCGCGGAGCACCTCGCCGCCGGCGCGCAGGACCATATGCAGCCGATCGAGCTCGACGCCGGCGCGCAGCTCGCTCGTCAGCCCGATCACCACGGTCCCGGTGGTCGGTCGCGGAGCGCCGCCGCAGCCGGCGAGGATCAGGGAGCAGAGCGCGAGGGCGGCGAGCAGGGAAGGGCGCATGGGCGGTGGCGCGCCGCTACTCGATGCCCTCGAGCGCCGCCAGGAACACGTCCGGGCCGACGAAGTCGTTGAAGCGCTTCCGCTCGGCCCCGGTGGAGTCGTAGATCACCACCGTGGGCAGGCCGACGACCTTGTACTTGCCCTTCACCGCGTCGACCTGCGGGTCCTCGTCGTCCGTCGCGTCGACCTTCACCGCGACGAAGTGCGCCGCCTTGGCCATGACGCGCGGGTCCGAGAAGGTGTCCTTGTCGAGCTGCTTGCAGGCGCCGCACCACTCGGCGGTGAAGTCGACGAGCAGCGGGCGCTTCTCCGCCTTCGCCTTCGAGACGGCCACCGGCTCCTGGTGCAGCCACGTGAGCTGCCGCGGCGCCGCCTCGCCGGCCACCGCCGACGGCACGGGCGAGGCGAGCCTCGGCAGGTCCAGGCTCGCGACGAGCAGGAAGCCGGAGGCCACCGTGAGCGCGATCCCGAGCCCCTTGCGGGCCTTCACCCCGGCGCCGCCGTCGTCCCAGGACAGGTGCACCGCGCCGAGCAGGAGGCCGACCACGACCAGCCCGGCCATGACCGCCATGAACTGCGGCGTGGGCTGCGCGAGCGACGACAGCGCCGGGAACGTCGTCTTCAGGAAATACAGCGCGACGACCAGCATCACGATCCCGAAGAACGACTTCACGCCGAGCATCCACTTGCCCCCCTTCGGCAGCGCGACCGCGAACGCGCCGACGAGCCAGAACGGCAGGCCGAGCCCGATCGCGAAGGTGGCGCCGACGAGCGCCCCGAGGCCGATGCTCTGGGTCTTCCCGATCCAGAGGATGATGCCGGTGAGGACGGGCCCGGTGCACGGCGCCGCGACGAGGCCGCTCACCAGCCCGAGCAGGAACGCGCCGCCGTAGCCGATGCCGCCGACCTGCGAGAGCCGCTGCATCAGCGAGTCGGGCAGCGCCATGTCGAACGCGCCGAACATGGAGAGCGACATCGCGATGAACACCCCCGCGATGCCGACGATGACCCACCGGTTCGAGAGCACGCTGCCGAACAGGCTGCCCGTGAGCGCCGCGACCACGAGCATCGTCGTGAAGAGCACGACGATCCCGAGCACGAAGCTCGTCGAGAGCAGCATCGCCTCGCGCCGGGACTTCGCCTCCCGCGCCCCGAAGATGCTCACCGTGATCGCGATCATCGGGTACACGCAGGGCGTGAGGCACGTGAGCAGGCCGCCCGCGAGCGCGGCGAGCCCCGCGAAGGCCGGGCCCGCCTGGAGGCCGCGGGTGAACAGATCCGGCTGATCCGCGGCCAGGGCGAGCGCCGGGGACGCGAGCACCGAGAGCGCCGCGAGCGCCGCGAGCGCGCGCCCGAGCGCCCCGGCCGCGCCGTCCGCGCCCCGTCGACCAACCGCCGGGGCGGCGCCGGCGCTTCCCTTGAAACGAGTCGAAGCGGTCATCACGGAGGTTCTATAGCAAAGCGATCGCCCCCGTGCGGCGCGCGGCCGTCCGTTCAGGCCGGCATCAGCGCTTCGGGAGGGACGCCAGCGTCTGGCGCGCGGCCTCGATCTCCCCCCCGAGCGCGATCGCGACCGCGGCCCGCCCCGAGGTGCTCCGCTGTACGAAGGCTTCCAGGTATTTCTTGGCCTCGTCCCAGCGACGGTCGAAGTAAGCCATCTGCCCGAGCACGAAGCGGCCGTACCCCTGGCCCGCCGGCACCTCCGAGAGCCGGTCGATCAGCGCGCCGAGCCCCTCCACCGTCTTGCCGCTCTCGCACTGCACCACGGCGAGGTGCCCCTGGTAGAGCGGCTTGTCCCGCGTGCCCCAGCGCGCCGCGCGCGTGAGCGCGCCGATCGCCTCGTCGTACCGCCGCGCCAGGTGGTACACGCTGCCCAGCGTCCACCAGTGGAACGCCCGCCGGCTCGCCGGCCCCGTGCGCGCCGCCAGCCGGAGGTGCCCCACCGCCCCGTCGATGTCCCCGAGCGCCTGCTTCGCGCGCGCCGCGTCCTGGTGGGCGACGTCGCGCAGCACGCCGAGCGAGAGGACCTGCTCCGCCACCTCGGCCGCCCGCTCGAAGCGGCGCGTCTCGAAATAGGCGAGGTAGAGCTGGCGCAGCAGCATCGCCTGCGTCGTCCGGTCGAGCGGCCCCCGGAGCGACAGCCCCCGCCGCGCCCAGAGCGCCCGGGAGCGCGGCGTCTCCGCGCCCAGCGCCCGCCGCAGCATCTCCTCGGGCGTCAGCGTCTTCGCCGGCGCGCGCCGCCGCGGCGCATTGCTGGGCCGCTTCTCTCGTGGAGCGTCCCGCCCGGCGTCCTCCCCGCCACCCGCAACGACGCTGCCCGCAACGGCTTTCGCCGTCGATTTCGTGCGGTGCCCCCCAGAGCCCGTACGGACGGATCGAGCGCCGTCCACGCTGTCACCGTGCTCGCTCGCCTTGCGCACAGAAAGCAATCGTAACAGACCTGCACACGCGTTCCAGCAATACGCGAGGTTTCCATCTTGACTCGGGCCGGAGAGCGTTCCGGCGCGCCCAGGGCCGGCGCCGGGCCGGCGGGCGTCGGTTTCCGGCCGGGTTCCGGCCGGGAGCTGGACCCGGGTTGCGCCCCACCGGGCGTGGCGCCATCGTCGCGGCCATGCGTCGCCGCCCTGGCTCAACTTCCCTTCTGCGGAGGCGGCGTTCCGTCTCCACGGTCACCGGCTGTCCGCGTCGGGACCGGCTCCTCTGGCTCGCGTCGTGTCTGGCCCTCGTCGGCGGCGCGTCGCTCGCGGCCGGGTGCGGGCACCCGGCGAGCCGCGACGAGTGCGAGGCCATCTTCAAGCGGAGCGCGGAGATCGAGCTCCGGGCCCAGAACGTCGTCGACCCGAAGGTCGTCGAGGAGCGCACGGCGGCGGTGCGGGACGCCCGCGGCAAGGAGCTCATCGACCGGTGCGTCGGGCGGCGGATCACGGACGCCGCCATGGCGTGCGTCCGGCAGGCGGCCACCCCGGAGCAGGTCGATACGTGCCTGGAGTGACGCGGCCCGCGACGCGCGCCGACGTGCTGGCGACGCTGGCGATCGTGCTGCTCGTGGTCGGGGTCGTCGCCGGGCGCGCCGCGCTCCGCCGCCTCTCGCCGCGCCCGACCCCCGAGGCGTGCGCCGCGCTCCTCGACCGCTATGTCGAGCTCGCGCTGCGCGCGGCCACGCCTGAGCCCGCCGTGTCCGAGGTGGCCGAACGGCAGGCGATGGCGCGGGCGGCCGCCGGCGAGCGCGGCTTCGTCCGCTGCGAGGCCGACCTCACCCAGGCGGAGGTGGCGTGCGCCCTGCAAGCGGGCAATGCGGACGACCTGGAGCGTTGTCTGCCCTGATCCGACCGGCGCGCTCGGCGCCAGCCCCGTCGGCCGCGGAGCGGACGCCTGCGTGCGGGCCGGGGCGGAGCCCCGAGGGGACCCGCCCAGCGGACGACCGGCTCCGACATGCGCCCCCACGTGAAGGAACGGGGGCACGTTCCGGATCGTTCCTGGCGCGCCGTGCTGTGATAGTCTCGGCCGTGGCGAGCGCCCCCCGCTGGTGCGATCTCCTCACCTCCCCAACCTCGGATTGCCTGTCGTGAAAGCCCCGTCGCCCCTGCTCGGCTTCAACAACAACGTCCGGCACAAGGGGCGGTTGTTCCACATACAGACCGAGGACTCGGGGATTCGCCACCCGCACATCATCACGCACCTCTTCGCCGACGGCGGGCGCATCCTCAAGACCACGAAGACGTCGTACGCGGAGCACGTCGGCCAGGCCTCGCTCGCCGAGACGGTGCGCGGCATGATGAAGGAGCAGCACAAGGCGATGTTCATCGCCCTGCGCGACGGCCACTTCGACTACCTCTTCGACGACAGCGCCGCGCCGCCCGTCTCGGCCCCCGCGGCCGCTGCGCCCGCCGCCGTCGATCCGAGCAAGGCCGCGCGGCCGCCGGCGCCGTCGTCGCCCGAGGTCCCGAGCGCGCCGAAGCCGCCCCCGCCGTCCCGGCCCCTCGCGCCGCCGGTCGCGTCCCCCGTCGTGCCGCCCCTCGCGCCCGAGGCGGCGCCGCGCCCGAAGCCGGCCCCCGCGCCGACGCCGCCGCCGAGGCCCGCCGCGCCGCCCGCGAGGCCGGCGCCCGCGCCCGCCGCTGCGCCGCCGGCGCGCGCCGCGGCGCCCGAGCCGGCGCCCGCGTCGGCCAGCGCGCGCCCGCGGCTCGAGCTCGACCCGGTCGGGATCCAGGGGCTCGGCGCCGGCGGGCGCGCGGCCAGCCCGCTCACCGGCAGGGCCGTGCGCCCGCCCCCGGAGATCAAGAAGTCCGAGCCGTCCATCGATCTCGATCTCGACGCGCTCGAGCGCGCCGCGGCCGAGGCGCAGACGCCGTTCTTCCAGCAGATCCAGGACCTCCCCCCGCCGCCCGCGTCGGTGATCGGGCGGCGGTCGGAGTCCGCGGCCTCCGGCGCCGGCGTCTACAGCAACGTCCACCCGGAGCACCCCTCGCCGCCGCCCGCGGCCCCCGTCGCGGTCGAGCACTTCTCGGGCAGCCCCGGCTCCGGCCGCTACGCGGCCTCGCGCCCGGCCAGCATCTTCGCCACCAACCGGCCGTCGGAGGGCGCGTCGATCTTCGGGGACGATCTCATCAGCGAGAAGTCGCTGGACGAGGTGATCCTCAGCTACCTCGCGGAAGATCTCGACAGCCCGCCGGAGAAGAAATAATCGCGCTGCCGCCTTTCGTGGCGAACGCCGGGGGCAGGCGCGTGGAGCGAGCGGCGGTCACCTGATGAGCTCGGATCAGACCGCAGGGGAGGACGAGGGGACGCGGCGCCGCGGCGCGGCCTTGGCCCGCATCTGGCTGCGGCCGATGTCGTATCTCCTCGGCGTCAGCATGGCGACCCTGTCGGTCGTCTACCTGCTCGACATCGCGCGGCACGGGAACGAGCGCCTCCCGATCCGCGAGGTGCTGTTGCACATGTCGCCGAGCGACGCCGAGCACATCATGGGCGGCATCGGCGAGGTCATCGCCGCCATCCTCGGCATCGTCATCACGGTCGCCTCCATCATCGTGCAGCTCGCCGCGAACCGGTACACGCCGCGGATCACCGAGATGTTCTTCCGCGACCGGACGAACATGGTCGTGATGGGCTTCTTCGTCGTCAGCGCGGTGTTCTCGCTGTGGGTCAACTTCTCGATCCGCGTCGGCGAGGGCTCGACCGAGCACGCCTTCGTCCCGACGTACGGCGTCCTCGTCACCATGGGGCTGCTCACCGCGAGCCTGCTCATGATGGCGCCCTACTTCCTGTACGTGTTCGACTTCGTCGAGCCCGACAACGTGGTCGGGCGGATCAAGCGGAGCGGCATCGAGCAGGCGCTGCGCCCCGCGGATCAGGAGAGCGACGGCGAGGTCGACGAGCGGCGGGTGACGGCGCTCTCGTCGCTGGAGCAGCTCGCCGACGTGGCGCTCAACGCGATCGACCAGAAGGACAAGGGCATCGCGTCGAAGACCGTCGACTCGCTGTCGGAGCTCGTCGTCGCGTACCTGCCGCACAAGGCGACGCTCGATCCGCGCTGGTTCCAGATCCGCGACCGCCTCGCCAACGACGCCGACTTCGTGAGCATGAACGCCGAGGCGCTCGGCAAGCTCTCGGCCACGCGGACCTGGCTCGAGTACAAGGCGCTCCGCCAGTTCCTCATGGTCTACCGCGAGGCGCTCACGGCGATGCCCGACCTCATCACGCGCATCGCGATCGACACGCGCTACATCGGGCAGACCGCCATCGCCGCGGGCGACCGGGCGGCCGTCGCGGTCGTCGTGAAGTTCTTCAACACCTACATGCGCCGCTCGCTCAACGCGAAGGACATCGCCGCGGCCTACAACAACCTGAACCAGTACCGCTACCTCGCCGAGGAGCTGCTCAAGGCGGGCTGGGGGGATCAGGTCCTCGATATCGCCCGGTATTTCAAGTACTACGCGCAGACGGCGCACGCGATGGGGCTCGCGTTCCTCACCGAGACCGTCGCGTTCGACCTCTGCGTGGTCAACGAGCGCGCGTACGACCTCCACGCACCTGCCCGGGACGAGCTGCTCCAGCTCTTCCTCGAGGTGGACAAGGAAGCCGAGCTCGACCAGCAGGAGCCGTCGCTCCGCGGCGTCCGCAAGGCGCAGGTCAAGCTCGCCACGTATTATCTGCAGAAGGGCGAGGAGGCGCTCGCGCGGCGGATCTACCGCGACATGCGCGACGAGCGGCCCGACCGGCTGCGCTCGATCCGCGCGGAGCTCCTGGCCGTGACGAGCAACGAGTTCTGGGAGATCAACGACCGGGGCGCGGTGTTCGAGTACATTGAGCCCGAGCGGCGGCAGCTCATCCACCGCTTCTTCGAGTGGTTCCCGGCGACGACCATGCGGGAGCCGATCCGCGAGGAGCAGACGCTGGAGTGACGTGTCGGCCGGCGCGCTCGAGGGTGAGCCGGGACGCAGTACACGCAGGCTGGATCCGCGCCGGGCATCGACGCGGCGATTCCCTGAGGCGCGCGGGCGGCGATAGGATCGGGCATGCGCTCCCTGCACCCCCTCGACCCAGCGCAGGAGGGCTAGCCTCGACGAACGCCGAGGTCCCGCGCCGCACACCGAGATGCCCGCCTCACGCCCGCGTCGCAAGCACGCCGAGTCCGATCCTCCGCCGGAGCTGTTCGCCGGCAAGTACCGGCTCGTCCGGATGCTGGGCAAGGGCGCCATGGGCGAGGTGTGGCTCGCCGAGCAGGAGCAGCCGCCGAGCTCCCGGCGCCGCGTCGCGCTGAAGCGGCTGGCCCCGCGGCCCGAGCTCGGCGACGCGGCGAGGGAGTCGTTCTTCGCCGAGGCGGAGGTGATCGCGCGGCTCGATCACCCGAACGTGGTGCGGCTGATCGAGCTCGGCGACTGCGAGGGCTCCGTGTACCTCGCGCTCGACTACATCGACGGGCCCGCCGTCGATCGCGTGCTCAGGAAGGTGGGCGCGCTCTCGCCGCGCGCGGTGGCGTACCTCGGCCGGGAGATGGCGCGGGCGCTCGAGGCGGTGCACAGCCTGCGCGAGGCCGACGGGCGGCGCTACGCGGTCGTCCATCGCGACGTCTCGCCCTCCAACATCCTGATCGCGCGGGACGGCCGCGTCTGCCTGACCGATTTCGGGGTCGCGCGGATCCCGGGCCTCGCGGGTGAGCAGGCCGACGGCGCCGTGTTCAAGGGCAAGCTCCCGTACATGCCCCCGGAGCTCGCGCGCGGCGAGCCGTTCGACGGGCGCGCGGACGTGTTCTCGCTGGGGCTCACGCTGCTCGAGGCGCTGCTCGGCAGCCGGGTGCGCAAGGCCGACACGCAGGCGCAGCTGATCATGCGCGTCGCGTCGACGCCGATCCCGCGCGCGCGCGAGCTCTTGCCCGACCTGTGCGCGCCGCTCGCGGACGCGCTCGACGCGGCGACCGAGTTCCGTATCGACAAGCGCATCGCCAGCGCGGGCAAGCTGGCCGAGGCGCTCGAGCAGGTCCTCTGCGGGATGGGGCACGGCGCCGAGGACGAGGCCAGGAGCGAGCTGAAGGAGCACGTCGAGGCGTACATCGCGAGGGCGGGCTCGCTGAGCGGCGCCGGCTGCTACGCGTCGCCGTCGCTCCCGCCGGCGAGCGGGCCGGGGCAGAGCTCGCCGGATCTCCTGGGGAGGGCGCAGTCGGGCGTGCCGGGCGCCGCGTCCGGGGATCGACCGTCGGGCCGCCCGTCGGCGCCCGACGCGCGGCGGAGCGCGCCGTCCCTCCGCAGGAGCGGCGCCCCGCGCCCGCTCGGCGCCGCCGTGGGCTCGCTCTCGGTGCAGTACCTCGATTTCGACGGCCCGGAGGACACGCCGCCGCGCCCGCGCGCGCTCGCGGCGTCGACCACGCCGGAGGGCGAGCTCCAGCGGAGCCGCGCCGCGGCGGAGGCCCCGGGCGGCGCGGCGGCGGCGCAGAAGATCGGCAGGGCGAGCGCGGCGGGCAAGGCGAGCGCGGCGGGCAAGGCGAGCGCGGCGGGCAAGGCGAGCGCAGCGAGCAAGCCGAGCGTGGCGAGCGCGCCGGCGGGGGCGAGCAGCCTGGCCGGGGTGTCCGCGGCGCGCGGCAGCGGGGAGATCGCGCCGGGCGAGGCGCCCGACAGCGGCGGGCTCACCGCCGAGCAGCTGCGGCGCAAGCGGACGATCTTCTTCGCAGGGCTGTTCGTGCTGGGGGCGATCGCGACGATCCGCCTGCTGGTGGTGTCGAGCTGCTAGCGCCAGACGCTCGCAGACGATCTTTCTCTATCAGCACATCCGGTTGCGCCACTTCGCACGGCGATCTCGTCAGGGTGCGGGCCAAGTCTTCGAAGAGAGAAGAGAAGGAATAAATCACAGAGGCATAGAGGCACAGAGCCATAGAGGAGAGAGAAAGAAAAGAGCTCTTTCCTCTCTTCTTCTCTGTGTCCTCTGTGCCTCTGTGCCTCTGTGCCTCTGCGGTTTGTCTTCTTTTCGCCCTTGCGGTCTCTCCTCGTGCTGCATGCGGTGCTTTCGCGGAGAGGGGCTCGGAGCGACGGAGCTCGTCGCGTGCTGCCGCGAACGCGGGATCATTCCTCCGGCTCGTCGTCTCCGAACAGCACGTCGACAGGGAGCGCAATGGCGTCGAAGGGCTCCGCGCGGGCGATCTCTCCCCGCTGCGCCGCCAGGATCTCGATGTAGCCGTCCGGCCCCCAGCGATGGACGGCCAGCGTCTCCTCGGCCGGGTCGACGATCCAACAACGCGGCACCTGGCATTGATGGTAGGTGCGCTTCTTCTTGACGAGGTCGTTGCGCCGGTTCGTCGAGAGGATCTCGCAAATCCAGTCGGGGAGCAGGGTGATGGGGACGCCGGTGGGGCGCTGGGGCGCGCGTTCGCGGCGCCAGCCGACGACATCGGGACGGTACACCTGCGCCGGCGCGAAGGAGATCTCGACCTCGGTGGCGAACCACCATCCGCCCGGCCAGCGTCCGCCAGGGCGACGGCCGAAGCGGTGGTTGAGGGCGGTCACGAGATCCGCCTGCGCGCCGCCGTGCTCCCCGGTGGCCACGCCCTTTTCGAGCAGCTCCCCGTCGATGATCTCGTGACGTCGGTCCGCCTCGGGGATGGCGAGGAGGTCCTCCAGTTTGGCGGGCTTGCTGGCGAGTTGCTTCGCGACGCCGCTCATGCCTGGAGCATAGTGCAGGCTCGACGGCATGGGGGCGCAGGCGTCAGCCGATCTGGAGCGCGCGCAGGACGGCCGCCTCGTTCAGCGCGTGACGGCCGCCCTGGACCGCGGCGAAGCCCGCGTGGGCGAGCGCGGCGAGCGCGCGCGCGGCGCGCCGGATCTCGACCTGGCTGCGCGAGCCGCCGCGCGCGGCGAGCTCCTCCGCGGTCAGCGCCGCGCCGCCGGCGAGCAGCTTCGCGGCCAAGGCGACGTGCGCCGCCGAGCGGGGCGAGCGCCGCCGCGCGTGGCTCCTCGCGGCGCTCACCATCCGCTGGACGCCGCGCGCCTGGAGCAACGCCGCGGGCGGCATCGCGAGATCCCGGAGCGACGGCGAGGAGGGCCTCGCGGCGACCTTCACGGCGGCGCCGCCCGGCGCCGGCGCGAGCGGGGCCGCGGGCGGCGCTGGGAGGTGGCTCCGCGGCGCGCCGGGGGCGTGCGCGGCGAGCGCGCCGGGGGCGTGCGCGGCGAGCGCGCCGGGGACGTGCGCGGCGAGCGCGCCGGGGGCGGGTGCCGCCGGCGAACCGGGAGCCGGCGCCGCCTGCGGACGCGCGCCGTCGCTCTGGCCGGCGCGCGCCACGATCTCGTTCTGGATCACCACCTTGACCACGCCGGCGACCTGCAGCGCCGTGCGCAGCCGCTCTGCCTCGGCCTCGGCCGCCCTGCGCGCCTCGTCGGCCTGCTCGAGCTGCTGCTTGAGGCGGCGGATCTCGGCCCGCAGCGCGGCGCTCGGATCCGGCGCCGCCGGGCGCGCGATCTCGCCCGCGAGCGCCTCGCGCAGCTCGTCGATGAGCGTGCTCAGCGCGGCGTCGGCGATGCGCGGCGCGGCGCCGGCCTCGCCGGTCCAGCTCGGCGCGTCGCCGCCGTGGGCGGTGTGGCGGGCGCGCCAGCGCTCGAAGCGCCCGACGGCGGGCAGGTAGAACTCGCCGGACGGGAGCGCGCGGAACTCCTCGAACGTGTGGCCGTCGACGAGCGCCTTCACCGCGTCGTAGTCGCGCTCGATCTCGAAGCCGCCGATCGCCGGGAAGTTGAGCTGGCTCATGAGCTCCTTCGAGACGGCCTGCGTGCGCTGGCTCGCGACGACGAGGAGGACGCCGCGCTTGCGGCCCTGCTTGGCGAGGCGGTGCAGGATCTCCGAGGTGAGCGACGCGCCCGATTGGGGGGCGAAGAGGTGCACCTCCTCGACCACGACGGCCGCGGGCGCGCGGCGCTCGGACAGGAGCGCCCAGAGCCGCTCGAGGAACGGGAGCGCGGCCTCCTGCTGGGCGCGGCTCGTCGGCTGATCGGACAGGTCGACGACGAGGCCGAGCCCTTCGTCGAGCACCCGCGCGAGCGCGAGCTCCGCCGCGCGCTCGCGGGACGAGAGCGGCAGGTCCGCGTGGGCGCCGCCGAGGACGAGCGCGCGGAACCGCTCCCGCAGCGTGTGGAGCTCCCCCTCGGGATCGATCGCGACCACCGGGATGCCGGCCGCGAGCAGCTCCTCGCAGAAGACCCCGACGCCGAAGCTCTTGCCGCGCCCGGACGAGGCCCAGATGCCGACGCGCAGGCCGGTGCGGGCGTAGTCGGAGAGATCGAGTCGGTAGCCGTGGCAGAGGGAGAGGATGGGGCTCAACGGGTCGCCTCCGTGGGGCTCGGGGCTGGTCGCGCTCGCCGGTGGACTGTAGGCGAGCGCGGCGGGGCGGGCGAGCCGGGCGGGCGGCATGGCACGGAAGCGGCGGGCCCCCGGGCGGTGGCCTCGAAGGAGCTACCGCGCGTTGGAGGCACGGTGCGCGCGGGGGTGGCGCTCCGCCGGCGGCGCTGCCTCGACCGCTGACCACAGCGGCGGGTCCGCACCCGCTGTGGCGCCGGCAGGGGGTGAACCCCCCGGCGCTCGGGCGCGAGGCCAAGCTGGATGGGCCGACCACCAGGCGATCGGGTGCAGGGCCAGGTGCGAGGGGGGTCGAACCCCCCCGCGACCAGGCGCGATGCCGGGCGAGACCGAGCAGCCGCCGATCGCGTGATGGCTGGACCGACCGGCGCGCCCAGCCGCGGTCCCGCACGCGGGGGCGCGCTGCCGCCGTTCGCAAGCACGGGCAGCATACGTCCTGCCTGGTACGTGCTCTGCGATGCGGCGGATGCTCGCCTTTGTGAGAAATATCGGCGCGAGAACGCAATGGAGTCCGGCCAAAGCTCTGGCGTTCTGACCAGCTACCGAGATTGGCGGTAAAGCGGTTGCTACCGTTGTATCGGAGGTATCGGGCGAGCCTCTGGTCGATAAGATGTACGTCCTCGATATGGGTAGCAGTGGTTCTCCCGCTCCGCGGGCGCCTGCGCTTCCAGCGCCCGCGCCGCGAGGATCGAGCACGCTACTCATCGAGCCCCTGCGTGGGGCGCTCTCCGAGACGCTGGATGCGCTGCCCCGAGGGGCCACCCACCACGACCCAGGGAGCCGCCGGGTCGTACGCCGTAGCGCCCCATACCGGCAGCGGCGGTCCTTGAGCGATCTCAGCAAGACCGTGTCGCTTTATTTCATCACCGATAGCCGTCAACCTATAGCGAGCCTCTAGCATAGGTGCCCTGTCCGTCCTATAGGGCACACTCTCCAGCGCTGCCTCAGGCCCACGGTGCTCGGCCCACTGGCGCAGCCGCATGGCAAAATAGCAATCGCTGATGCGTATCATCCAATCATTGAGCAGCTCTGCGCCAGCCGGCGAACGGTGCATCAATACGTCCACGGGCGTCGACCAGTCTTCGCCGAGACACGAGAATAAGAGCTCGTCAATCCGAGATAGGGTGAGCGTGCTGCCGTCCACCCGAGGAAAGAATGCCGCTTGGTGGGTGCCCAGCTCTATGAGATCCTTCCGTGCTCGATCTGCGCGCCCACCCTCGGTGGACAGGACCGGAGACCGACCGGATACCTTTCGCCAAGAGCGCCCCATATGCTGGACGCGCGTCCGAGGTAGAGCGCGCGCCTCGTCCAGACCGCGGCGCGCGTCAGCCGGCTTCACGTGGACGAACCCACGGCTAAACCCATCCTCCGGCGCATCTCCCAGGACGACGATGTCGAGATCCGGGCGCTCGGGCCGATAGCGGAGCCTCCACGCGCAGAGCGCCCACAGCATCAACCTATCGCTCCACAACCCGGACGTCCATACGACGGTTCTCTGCTGTGATTTCAACGCATTCATAACATCATGAAACCGCGAGCGAAATTGCGTTCTTTCCCGCCCTTGGGGGTTCCAATAATCGCACCGCAGCGCACAATGGTCTTCGGGATCGGACGCGCACGGCCCTTCCAGAACGTTATCGCGCACGAAACGTACAGGAAGGCGAAGCCCGCGCCGCACCGCTCTCCGAATGTCCTCATTTGTCGCGACGTGTATAGTCATTGAAACCTCAGAATAAACACTTTTTGCAATCCGGCGATGGAGGATCCCCGGACTCACACCGCCTAAAGCAGGTTCGGCACTTTTGTGCCATCGCTTCCAGAACCTGGTCTTGCACAAGACCACGGACCGTGGTTTATGCAATCCTGATACTTCTCGTCGCAGCTGCGATTGCTTGTTTGCTCGCAGCCGGCCCGGCAGCCTCGATAGGTCGCGTGCGCGCTGTCCTGACATGCCCTTCGTTGCGCCTCGTCATCGGCCTTCCCACACTGAGCCGATGCGTGCTCGTAGTCCGCCTGACACTTCTCGTTGCATGGGCTCTCGGCCGCGATGTTGCGATGTTGCAGACGGCAGGAGGTGCATCCAAACCGTCTCGCGGCTCTGGAGGAGCGTCCCCGAAGCCGCCGGCCCCGCTCGGAAGGATGATGCCGCCGCCGGCCCCGTCCGATCCCTCTCCGCGGAGATAACAATCACCCATGTCGAAATTACACGCCATTGGGGCGAAACATGGAACGATAAAGACTTTCTTCACTTCGAGCTCCCCCCGAATCTCCAGATGGGTCCAGCGGTGACCATCATGACCAAGCTACCGGGAAGAACGAGGCTGCTCCCGCCGGCCCAGTCCACGTTGGCGCTCACGGATGCGCCCAGCCGCCCGGCGAAGTACCAGTCGGATTGGGCGCGACCACCTGGAGCGATCCCCATCACCCGGTCGCAGATCACCGCACCACATACAGGCATCACGTAAACCGACAGGGACGGGCCGATGCTGACGTTGCGTGTCTCCGTGACGTACCCGAAAGTGACCGCCGTTCGGTCGTAGAACCCTACCCGTGACCCGGAACGATGCTGAACATGTTGTGGACGTCGATCCGAAAGTCGTTCTCCCTGCGCCAGAGCACCCCGACGAACGGGCTCACCGCGAGCTTGGGCTCGGTCCCGATCTGGATCCCACCCACGCTCACGCCGCCGCTGAACTCGGATGCGGCTGCGGGCGCCAGGGCAACGACGAGCGCGCAGGCGCAACCCCAACGTGCGAGCGTGGTTGTTCGCGTGGACGACTTGCACCCCACGCTCCCCCCGACCGTTCCGGATGCTCTGATACGATCTTTGAACGATAAGGGGGCGTCAAGGGGGGAAGGTTAGGGCGCTGACGAAATCCGCGGCGCGTCATCACACCCGACCGCTGTCGTTGTCGGGTACGCCGGCAGGACGACCTACCTCGCGGTAGAGCCCGAGCGCCGTTGAGGCGCCGTGTGCGGCGGAGCTCCGGCGCTGTTCTGCCCGGCGATCCGTGGCGCGGGCGCCATTCGGGAACCCAGCAATTCCGGGTGCTTGGACGTAAAGGCTCGCAAGCGAGCCTCGTTCGTACGCCGTGGTCCCGATAGAGAAACCCAAACGAGGAGCGTGGCTGATGGGTATGAAGTTCTTCGGTTTTTCGACGCCACAGAACGAGCTTGATCCCGGCGCGCCGCCAGAGGTACGACGCAGGAACCCCCATGAGCGCGCCGCCACGTCCCCACGACCGCCGACCCGGGCTGGCCGGGTGGTCCGTGCGAGTTGCACGAGGGGAGCGCGGCCTGCCGACGAAAGGACCCGTCCATGTCCGAAGATCTGAAGGATGAGCGAGCGATCCGGAGCGTCATCACCCGTGTCGCGCACAACCTCGACCGGCGGCGCTGGGTCGAGCTCCGCGGCTTCTATGCGGATGTCGTGGTGAACGATTTCTCATCGCTCCTCGGCGGCGAGGCGCTCACGCAGAAGGCCGACGACCTGCTGGCGTCCTGGAAGAAGTTCCACGGCGCCATCGATGCCTCGCAGCACTTCCTCGGCCCCATCGACGTCGAGGTGAGCGGGAAAGAGGCCTCCGCCGAGTGCCACGTGCGCGCTTACCACCGGTTCGCGCGCGCGCCGGGCGGCGAGGACTGGATGGTCGCGGGGCACTACCGCTATGGGCTGATCCGGGAAGAAGGCGGCTGGAAGATCAAGCAGGTAATCTTCGAATTCTCCTACCAGACCGGCAACACGAACATGTTCGCGGAAGCGAGTCAGTAACGCCGGCTGCTCCGCGCATCGCCGGCGCCGGGAGGCGGCCAGCTCGAGGGGGGCGCGACCCGGCCATGCGCCTCGGGGCGCTCGATCGCGAGCCCCGCCGGCGACCGAGCAGCGCTACCCTGCCGCGCATGCGCGACCCCCTCCCCGTGCCCCCCGGCCCCCTCGTCGATGTCCCCTGGCTCGCAGCGCACGCCGGCGATCCCCGCGTCCGCGTCGTCGACTGCCGCTGGTACCTCAGCGGCCGCCGCGGCGCCGACGAGTACGCCCGCGGGCACATCCCGGGCGCCGTCCACCTCGACGTCGACGCCGACCTCTCCGGTCCGGCGCAGGCCGGCCCCGGGCGCCACCCGCTGCCCGACGCAGCGGCGTTCGCGCGCGTGCTCGCCCGGATCAGCGTCGCGCCGGATTCGCTCGTCGTCGGCTACGACGACGCGGGCGGCGCCATCGCGGCCAGGCTCTGGTGGCTGCTGCGCTACTTCGGCCATCCGGGCGGGCGCGTGCTCGACGGCGGCCTCCAGGCGTGGACCTCGGCGGGGCACCCGCTCTCGACCGACGCGCCCGCGATCGCGCCGGCGCCGCCGATGGAGCTCGCCGCCGGCGGGGCCCCGGTCGCCGACAAGGCGGCCGTCGACCGGCTGCGCCGCGAGCCGTCGGCGGTGATCCTCGATGCGCGCGCCCGCGAGCGCTACGAAGGGCAGACCGAGCCCGTCGACGCGCGCCCTGGCCACATCCCCGGGGCGCGCTCGGCCCCGTTCGCGGAGAACCTCCGCGCGCCGGCCGGGCCGTTCCGCGAGCGCGCCGAGCTCGAGCGGCGCTACCGCGATCTCGGCGCGCTCGAGGCGAGCACCGTCGTCTGCTACTGCGGCTCGGGCGTCACCGCCTGCCACGACCTGCTCGCGCTGGCGACGCTCGGCCGCGCGGACGCGATCCTCTACGAGGGGTCGTGGAGCGACTGGGCCCGGGACGCCGCCCTGCCCGCGGCAAAGGGCTCCGATCCCTGAGCGGTGCCAGGCGAGCGCGCGGCGCCAGGCGCTAGGCGAGCGCGCGGCGCCAGGCGCCAGGCGAGCGCGCCAGATCAGGCGAGCGCGCGGCCGACCACGGCCTCGATCGTCTCGTGCAGGTAGCGCACCGCGAGCGCGAGCGTGCGGGCCGCGCTCTCCGGCGTCGGCTGGAGCGCCGGCGCCACCTCCATGACGTCGCCGCCGATCAGGCCGACCTCGCGCCCGAGACGGCGGATCAGCGCGACCACGAAATCGGGCGAGAGGCCGTCCGGCTCCGGGGTGCCGGTGGCGTCGGCGTACGCGGCGTCCGTGCCGTCGATGTCGTTCGAGAAATACACGCCCTCGACGCCGGTGCTCTTCACGTGCGCGACGATGGCGTCGAGCGCCGCCTCGGGATCCGCGCGGCACTCGGCCGCCCAGAACTGCCGCACACCGTAGCGGCTCTCCCAGTGCTCGCGCGGCTTCTGGGAGGCGCGGACCCCCACCTGGGTCAGCCGGCCGCCCCGCCCGACCAGCTCGTTCGCGTGGTACGACCAGGTGGCGAAGCAGTACGCGACCCCGAGCCGCTCCTCGAGGAGATCGGTGTGCGCGTCGGGCTGCACGATGCCCCACGGCCGCCGCCGCGCGCCTCTCGCGCGCGCGGTCGCGATCGCGCGCGCGACCGGCAAGGCCGTGGAGTGATCGCCGCCGAGCACGATGGGCGCGACGTCGGGGTTGATCGAGAAGACGAGATCGAGCGCGCGCTCGGCGATGGAGAGCGGCGAGACCGGCAGGCGCGCGGCCACGGGCTCGGGCACGCCCGGGTAGAGGGCGCGGCGCGACGCGGCCTTCTGGGCCTCCGAGAGCATGTCGTCGTGCAGGAGCTGCGGGACGACGAACACGTCGCCGATGTCGACGAGGCCGATGTCGCGCGCCCGCTCGGGGAAATCCGGGTGAGCGTCGAGGAGCGCGGTCCGGATCGCCTGCGGGCCCATGTTGGAGCCGCGGAGGAACCCGGCGCCGACGTCGGAGGGGACGCCGAGCAGGACGGCGCGCGCGCCGGCGATGCGGTCGAACGACGCGCGGAACCGGGCGAGGACCTCGTCCTGGGTCGAGGCGCCGTAGAGCCGTCGCTGGACCTCGAGCTGCTGCGCGCGCCCGGTCGAGACGAGGTAGAGGCCTCCGGCCGCCGGGCGCAGCAGGAGCGCGAGCTCTTCGTGCGGGGTCATGCCCGACGAGGGTACGCGCCCCTCAGGGGGCCGCCAGCGAAAGGGCAGGCGCGGGGAGCGGGAAGCGCTCGGGCGCGAGGTGAGGCGCGGGCGCGCTCATCGCTTCGATCCACGACGCGCCGCAGGCGACGACGCGCAGCGCCCGCAGCACGCCCGCGTGCGCGACCAGGAGGTGCGGGGACGCCCCGGACGCTGGCCCGCACGCCGGAGAGAGCGCCCGCCAGAACGACCGCACCCGGTCCTCGACCTCGATCGCCGACTCGCCCCCGGGCGGCCCGACGCGCTCCCAGCCGTCGAGCCACGCGGCGTACGCGTCCGGATCGCCGCGCTCGATCTCCGACCAGGCGCGCCCCTCCCAGGCGCCGTAGGCGATCTCGACGAGGCGCGCGTCGATCGCGTGCGGCACCCCGAGGCGCGCCGCGAGCTCGGCCGCGGGGAGCGCGCAGCGGGAGAGCGGCGACGACCAGACCACGCCGGGGCGGAGATCGTGGTCGCGGAGCGCGCGCTCGATCGCGGCCGCGGCGTCCCCGGGCGCGAGCTCCGCGGCGACGTCGAGGCGGCCGTAGCAGACGCCGGAGAGCGCGACGGGGGCGTGGCGGAACGCGATGAGCGAAGGGGCGAGGGGATCCATGCCGGCGCGCCCGCGGCTCAGCCGCCCCGCGCGAGCGCGAGGGCGAGCAGCGCGGCGCAGTCGGCGATCTGCTGCGTCGCACCCAGGAAGTCGCCGGTGATGCCGCCCGCGCGGGCCCGGAAGCGGAGGCCGCAGATCGCCGCGGCGACCGCCGATGCGCCGAGCATGGCCGCCGCCTCGGCCGCCGAGACGGCCCCGGCGGCGTGCGCCGCGGCGAGCGAGAGCGCCGGCCACACCGAGCCGAGGAGCGCCTGCGGGAGCGCCGCCTGCGCGACCGGCCGGCTGCGCGAGCCGCCCTGGGTCACGTACGGCAGCGCGACCATGAGCCAGATCGGCGGGACGCGCGAGAGGCACTGCGTCAGCACCAGGGCGACCGGCGCCGCGGCGTCGAGCCGCGCGAGCAGGGCGATGCGCAGCACGAGGACCACGATCAGCGCCGCGGCGCCGAACGAGCCGATGCGGCTGTCCTTGAGGATCTCGAACAGACGCGCGCGATCGAAGGCGCCGCCGAGCGCGTCGGCCGTGTCCGCGAGGCCGTCCTCGTGGAAGGCCCCGGTGAGGAGCAGGCCGAGCGCCACGACGACGCTGGCCGCGACGAGCGCGCCGCCCCGGTCGACGAGCAGCCACGCCGCGGCCTGGACGGCGCCGAGGCCGGCGCCCACGAACGGGAACCAGGCCGAGGCCCAGCGCCAGTCCGCCTCGGCGTAGGGGAAGCCGCCGACCGGGACGCGCGTGAGGAAGGTCGTCGCCGCCCGGGCGCCGCGCAGGACCGGCGGCAGCGTCATGAAGTCCCGGGCGGCGCGCGGTCGGGCACGCTCGCGCTCGCGAACGTCGCCATGCCGGCGTGCAGGGCGCACGCGGCGTCGAGCAGGGGCAGCGCGGCCAGAGCGGCGCTCGCCTCGCCCAGCCGCATGCCGAGATCCAGCAAGGGGCGGGCCTCGAGCGCCGCGAGGACGTGGGCGTGACCGCGCTCGGCCGAGCGGTGCGCGAAGAGCATGCCCGCCCGCGCCCGGGCGTCCATCCGGACGAGCGCGAGCGCGGCGGTCGAGACGATGAAGCCGTCGACGAGCACCGCCATCCGCCGCTCGATCGCCCGCGCCATGGCGCCCACGAGCGCGGCGATCTCCTTGCCGCCGACCGCCCGCACGACGCGGCGCGGATCGGCGCGAAACGTGCTCGAGGCGCCCTGGACGCGCCGGGTCGCGTCGCGCACGACCTCGACCTTGCGCGACAGCGCGTCGCCCGTGACGCCGGTCCCCGCGCCGACGACGTCCTCCGGGGCGAGCCCGAGGAGCAGCGCCGCCATCGCCGACGCCGCCGTGGTGTTGCCGATGCCCATCTCGCCGAGCAGGACGACGCGCGTGTCGCCCCCGAGCGCGTCGATCTCGGCGGCGCCGGCGCGGAGCGCGCGCTCGTAGACGTCCTCCGAGAGCGCGTCCTCGACCCGCAGATCGCCGATGGGATCGTCGGCGACCGGATCGCGCCGCAGCTGCGCGCCGTCGCCGCCGGCGCGCTCGTACGGGTGGGCGACGCCGACGTCGACGACCCGCAGCTCGACCCCGAGGTGGCGGCAGAGCACGCTGGAGGCGGCGCCGCCGCGCACGAAGTTCGCGACCATCGCCGCCGTGACCTCGGCCGGGTAGGCCGACACGCCGTGCCGGGCGACGGGGTGATCGGCGGCGAACAGCACCGCGGCCGCGGGCCGGCTCGCGGGCGGCCCGCCCTGGATGCCCGCGAGCGCCACGGCGACATCCTCGAGCGCCCCGAGGCTGCCGCGTGGCTTGGTCAACGTGTCCTGCCGCGCGCGCGCCGCGCCCGCCGCGCTCGCGTCGAGCTCGGGGAACACCCAGGGAGGCGAGAGAGCCATGCTTCGGATTTTCTACTCTCCCGCGGGAGGCCGGGGAAGCGCGTTGACCGTCCCGGAGGCCCGTGATAGCCGCCCGTGCGGCCGAAGAGGTCCCGTTGCGCGGAGATGGAGAGACGCAGATCCTCGCGGGACCGGGGCAGGCCGGCCGCCGCCGACGCGGAGATGCCGCGTCGCGACCTCGCTCGAACAGGTCCAGGATGCCGCTGCGTGCCCTCGTCGTCTGCCTCTGCTCCTCCGCGGCCGTCCTGTCCGGGTGCGGCGGCGCCGGCGCGCCCCCGGACGACGGCGCCGGCGAGCCCGCCGCGGCGGCGGGCGCGGGCGGATCGTGCCTCTCCGGCGGCCACGGCGGCGCTCCCGGAGCGGGCGAGGCGGCGTGCGGCGGTCCGGGCGCGCGGTTCGCGACGCGCGTGGTGTCGGCCTGCTTCGGGCCGGGGCAGGGGTTCGGCCAGGACCGGTACCCGGACGTCGTCCTCGGCCCGCCGAAGGGCGCCGGCTGCTGCGGCGGCTCGCTGGACGTGCTCTCGCTCGGCGACGGCGGGTCGATCGTGGTGGCGTTCGAGGGCAACGCGATCGTCGACGGGCCCGGGGCCGATTTCCTGGTGTTCGAGAACGCCTTCGGGCGCGGCGACGACGCCGCGAGCGTGTTCGCCGAGCTCGCGACGGTCGAGGTGAGCGAGGACGGCGCCGCCTGGTCGGCGTTCCCCTGCGCCGCGGAGCGCTATCCGTACGACGGCTGCGCCGGATGGCACGCCGTGCACGCCAACCCCGACGAGAACGACATCGATCCGCTCGACCCGCCGTCGGCGGGCGGCGACCCGTTCGATCTGGCCGAGATCGGGGTCTCGCTCGCGCGGTTCGTGCGGATCACCGATCGCGCCGGCACGCCCGACGTCTTCGACCTCGACGCGGTGGGCATCGTCCACGCGCTGTGCCCGTGAGGCGCCCCTGGGCGCTCGCCTGCGCGGCGCTCGTGGCCGCCGCCGGCCTCTCGCCGCGCGCGCGGGGCCAGGAGGCGGGCGCGGGCGGCCGGGAGGGCGAGGCGGGCGGCGGCGCGCGCGGAGGCGGCGACGCGCGCGAGGAACGAGGCGACCGCGTCGCCGCGCCGGCCGGGGGCGCGCCGGCCCGGCCGCGCGGCCGGGCGCTCGAGGTGCGCGTCGAGGGGCAGCGCGCGTCGACCGTGGCCGCGCGGGATCCCACCGCGGCGTCCCACGTGATCCGCGGCGCCGAGCTCCGCGCGCCGGGCGCCGCGGCGTCCGCGGTGCTGAGCCGCGTCCCCGGCCTGCAGGTCTCCCGCACGGGCGCCGCGTCGGACCTCGCGACCGCGTCCATCCGCGGCGCGAGCAGCGCCGAGACGCCGGTCTACCTCGCGGGCGTCCGGCTCAACGACGACGTGACCGGCACCGCCGACCTCTCGATGGTCCCGCTCTGGATGATCCAGCGCGTCGAGGTCTACCGGGGCAACGCGCCCGAGCACGCCGATCGCCTCGGGATCGGCGGCGCCATCTTCTTCGAGCCGTCGCTGCCGCGCGCGCCCCGCGCCTCCGTGGGGCTCGGCGCCGGCAGCTTCGGCGAGCGCGCCGCGTGGGCGTCGGCGGGCCTCGGCGACGACCGCGCGGGCGCCATGATCGCGATCGGCCGGCGCGCCGCCGACAACGACTACCTCGTCACGGACCGCCGGACGGGGCGCGCGCTGCCCAGGCCGAACGCCGACGCCGACGCCTACGACCTCTGGAGCATCGGCCGCTACCGCCTGCCCGGCGGCGGCAGCGTCACGGCGATCGGCAACGGCTTCGCGCGCGACCAGGGCGCGACCGGCCTCTCGGAGACGCCGGCGCGGGCCGCGCGCGCCCACGTGCAGCGCTGGCTCGGCGCGATCGCCGCGGCCGCCCCGTGCGCCGGCCCGGCGGAGGGCGGCCTCGATCGGTGCCGCCTCGAGCTCACGAGCTCGGCGATCCTCTCGAGCCAGGTCGTCCGCGATCCGCGGGGCGAGCTCGGCCTGCTGTCGCCGCTCGTCGAGAGCCGCGGCGCGCGCGGCGCCGGGCAGGCGGCCGTCCGCTACCGCCCGGCCGACGACCTCGCCGTCTCGGCCTCGGCGGCCCACGAGCGCGAGCTCGTCGCCCTCGATCGCATGGGCGGAGCGCCGCTCCGCGCCTCGCGCGCCACCTCCCGCGCGTCGGTGAGCCTTCGCTACGCGCCCATCCCCTCGCTCGAGGGCTACGCCCTCGGCGCCGTGGAGCTCCACCGGACGAGCCACGGCGGCGCCGGCGGTCCCCTCGCCTCGCTCGAGCCGAGCGGCCGCCTCGGCGCCCGGCTCCGCCTCGCGGGCGGCGGCGTCTCGCTCTTCGGAAACCTCGGCCGCTACGTGCGCGTCCCCGCGCTCGGCGAGCTCTACGGCAGCTCCCCGATCGTCGTCGGCAACCCGGAGCTCGCCCCCGAGCGCGGCCTCTCGGCCGAGCTCGGCGTGCGCCTCGCCGCGGCGGCGCCGGCCGCGCGCGCCGAGGTCTCCCTCGAGATCCTCGGCTTCTCGCGCTTCGCCTCGGGGCTCGTCGCGCACCGCCCCGCCTTCATCGGCGTGCTGCGGCCGTACAACGTCGCGAGCGCGCGCGTCCTCGGCCTGGAGCTCACCGCGTCGGCCTCGGCGCTCGACCACCTCCGCGCCGGCCTCGCGCTCACCGCGCTCGATCCACGGGACACCTCGCCGGGCCGAGCGCTCGCGAACGACCTCATCCCGTACCAGGCGCGCCTCGTGGCGGCGCCGTCGCTGGAGGTGTACGCCGAGCCCGCGCGGCTCGGCGTCGACCGCGCCTCGCTCTCGGCGCGGCTCTTCTACCGCGCCTCGCGCGCCGCCGACCCCGCGGGTCTCCGGCCGCTCCCGGAGCAGGCGACGGTCGACGTGGAGCTCGCGATCCTCGCGCTCCGGCGGGTCTCGGCGCGCTTCTCGATCGCGAACGTCTTCGCCGCGAGGACGTTCGATCTGTTCAACCTCGAGCTCCCCGGGCGGAGCTTTCACGCAGCGACGGAGGTGTGGTGGTGACGGCGTCTCGCATCGACCT
The DNA here is from genome assembly GCF_051474665.1 of Sorangium sp. So ce394. Taxonomy (NCBI): domain Bacteria; kingdom Pseudomonadati; phylum Myxococcota; order Polyangiales; family Polyangiaceae; genus Sorangium; species Sorangium sp. So ce394. The sequence goes on along the minus strand of NZ_CP150339.1, from coordinate 10,594,146 downwards.
GGGGCGGGGGGCGGCCCTCGGGGCCCTCTCTCGGACGATCCTCGCCGCGGGGGCGGCGCGCGCGCTCATCGGGTGCAACGCGCCGGAGCCGCCGCCGAGCACCGGCGGCACGGACGTCGTCGCGGGCCCGTGCGGGCGCGGCGCGGTCGTGGTCAGCAGCGACTACCAGTCGACGAACGTCAGCCTGGTGAGCTGGGACGGCGCGGTGCTCTCCGCGTCGATCGTCTCGTCGGGATCGAGCTCGCCCGGCCTCGCCTCGCCGCTCTCGGGGGACGTCGTGGTCCCGACGACGCCGGTCCGCGGGGAGCGGCTGGCGCTGCTCGACCGCTCCGCGTCCGTGCTCACGTGGATCGACGTCCGGAGCGGCGAGCCCGCGGGGCAGCTCGCCCTCGCCACGGCGTTCCGCGCGAACCCGCAGGACTACGTCGAGGTCTCGCCGGGCAAGGCGTACGTCACGCGCCACGAGCCGAACCTCGACCCGGACGCCGCGCCGATCGACGGCGGGAGCGACGTGCTCGTCGTCGACCCCGGCGCCCGCGCGATCGTCGGCCGGATCGATCTCGCGCCCGCGCTGGCCGGGGAGGACCCGGCGTTCTACCCCCGGCCGGGCCGCGCGGTGCTGGTCGGCGACAGCCTCTACGTGCTGCTCACGGCGACCTCGCTCGACTTCGTCGCGTCGGCCGAGTCGCGCCTGGTCGAGATCGACGCGCGCAGCGACGCGATCCGGGCGGTCACGGTGCTCGAGGGGCTCCACGGGTGCGGGGGGCTGGCCGCGTCCGCCGGCGGCTCGAGGCTCGCGGTCGTGTGCCCCGGGACGTTCGGCGGCGACGCCACCTCGAACGCCGGCGAGGCCGGCCTCGTCGTCCTCGCGCGCCGCGACGGGGGCCTCGTCGAGGAGGCGCGCTGGACGGCCGCCGAGCTCGGCGCGGGGACGCCCGGCTTCTCCGTCGCGTTCGCCTCCGAGGACCGCCTCGTGTTCTCGACGCTCGGCCGCGACGCGCTCAGCGAGGGGGGGCCGGTCGACGACACGCTCACGGCGGTCGAGCTCGCTGGCTCCGCGCCCGAGCGCGGCGAGCCCGAGGTCCTGCTGCGCTCGAAGGAGCTCCCGTTCTCCCTCGGCGAGGTGCGCTGCGCCGAGGCGTGCGGGCGGTGCCTCGCCGCGGACGCCGAGACCGAAGGGGGCATCGTCCACCGCTTCGACGTCGGCGCCGGCGTCCGCGCGCTCGAGCACGCGGGCGCCTTCCACGTCGACCCGCGGGTCGGCTTGCCGCCGCGTTATCTCGGCGCGTTCTGAGCGCGCCCGCGCCGGCCTGCTGCGCAGTCCGAGCTGCGGGGCGGCTTCAGGCCGCGTGCCGCGCGAAACGCGCGGTCAGAGGAGGTTCTGAAAAAGCACGCCGGCAGGCAGGCACGGCGTGATGGACCCCCGCGGGGGTCCTTAGGTCCTATCGGTGGAGCTGAGGGGGATCGAACCCCTGACCTCATGACTGCCAGTCATGCGCTCTCCCAGCTGAGCTACAGCCCCGTTCGTTGGGAGCGGCATATCTACAGCCTCTCGCTCCGCTTGTCTCTACTTTTTTTCGTCGGCGCGTCGTTTCCGTCCGCCTTACGTCCACCAGGGCCGTTTCGCGGCCCCGCGCCCCCGGCGGGGGCCGCGAAACGGCCCTGGCGGGGCCGCGCGCGCCCCGCTGGTGGGGGGATGGCCGCTCGGGCGGGCGGCCCTCAGAAGTTCATCAGCTTCGCCAGGTAGTACTTCATCGTCTCGGTCGTCCCGCCGCCGATGCGGAGGAGCCGCTGGTCGCGCCAGGCGCGCGCGATCGGGAAATCCTCGATGTAGCCCCAGCCGCCGTGGAACTGGAGGCAGGTGTCCACGACGTCGTTCGCCACGTCGCCGGCCAGGATCTTCGCCATCGAGATGAGCTTCACCGTGTCGAAGCTGATCGGCACCTTCCGGACGTACCGCTCGTCGTTGTAGTGGTCGACGCACTTGTAGACGAACGCGCGCGCCGCCTCGCAGCGCGTGTACAGGTCCACGAACCTGTGCTGCCACGACTCGCGCTTGATGATCGGCTTGCCGAACGCCGTCCGCTCGCGCCCGTACTCGACCGACCTGTCGAGCGTCACGAACGAGCTCGCGATCGCGCCCACCGCCGCGACCAGCCGCTCGGTCTGGAAGTTCTGCATCAGGTACGCGAAGCCCTGGTCCGGCTCGCCGAGCAGGTAGCGCCGCGGCACCCGCACGTCCTCCAGGAAGAGCTCCGCCGTGTCCGACGACTTGTTGCCGATCTTCTTCAGCTTCTTCGCGACGTTGAAGCCGCCGAGCGCCGTCGGCACGAGGAAGAACGAGCAGCCGTGGGCCCCCTTGTCCGGCGACGTCTTCGCGAGCAGCGTCACGAAGTCGGCGCGCGTCCCGTTCGTGATGAACGTCTTCTGCCCGTTCAGCACGTAGTCGTCGCCGTCCTTGCGCGCCGTGGTCCGGATCCCGGCCACGTCGCTGCCCGCCCCGGGCTCGGAGACGCCGAGCGCCGCGATCTTGTCGCCCGCGAGCGCCGGCCGGAGGAACTCCTCGATCTGCTCCTTCGTGCCGATGTCGCTGATCACCGGCGTCGCCATGTCGCTCTGGACGAGCAGCCCCATCGAGACGCCCGCCATCGTGCAGTGCACGAGCTCCTCGGCCTTCGCCGCCGAGAACCAATAGTCGAGCCCGGCGCCGCCGTGCTCTTCCGGGAAGTGCGCGCCCAGGATCCCGAGCTCGCCGGCGCGCTTGAACACCCAGTTGGGGAAGCACTCCGCCGCCTCCCACTCCTCCACGTGTGGAGCGAGCTCCTTCTCTGCGAAGGCCCGCACCGTTTTCCTGAACTGCTGATGTTCCTCCGTGAACGGCTGCCACATCGTGAACCCCTCCTCGCCGGCGGACCGAAAAGATTCGTACACGAAACATTTTCCAGCGCAAGCGCCGCGCCGCCGCGCGCTTCCGCCCGCGCCTGGTCCGCCGCGTCGAGATCGAGCGGCCCTCGCGCGTCGCGGCGCTGGGCCGTATGGAAAACGGGGGTCGATGGCGCGGCGCGCGACGCGGCGCGGGCGGCTGGAGACGCCGCGCGGGCCGCTCGTCGAGGCGGCGCGAAACATGAATCGGCTCGCGCACCCATCCACGCAGTCTGCGGGCTCTGCTAGCCTCCGGGCCACATGCGATTCCTCGTCCTGTCGCGCAACGCGTCCCTCTACTCGACGAGCCGCATCGTGCTCGCGGGGCGCGCGCGTGGTCACGACGTCAGCGTCATCGATCCGCTCGATTTCCAGATCGTGGTGTCGCGCGGTCGGCCGTCGTTGCTCGTCGGTGGTTCGGCGGTGCCCCGCTTCGACATCGTGATCCCGCGCATCGGCGCCAGCATCACGAACTACGGCCTCGCTGTCGTCCGCCAGTTCGATCTGATGGGCGTCCCGGTCCTGAACGGCGCCGTCTCGATCGCGCGGAGCCGGGACAAGCTGCGCGCGCTCCAGCTGCTCACGCGCCGCAAGCTCAACGTGCCGATCACCGTCTGCGCCCGCAGCCCGGCCGGCGTCGAGGCGGCGCTCTCGCTCGTCGGCGGCTGCCCCGCGATCGTGAAGCTGCAGCAGGGGACCCAGGGCATCGGCACCATGCTCGCCGAGACGCCGCACGCCGTGCACGCGCTGCTCGAGACGTTCTGGGCCATGGGCCAGGACATCGTGCTCCAGGAGTACGTGCGCGAGTCGAAGGGGCGCGACATCCGCGTCATCGTCGTCGGCGGCCGCGTGGTCGCGTCGATGCGGCGGGTCGCGAAGCCCGGCGAGTTCCGCTCGAACCTCCACCGCGGCGGCAAGGGCGATCGGGTCAAGCTGCCGCGCGTCTACCGGAGCGTCGCCATCCGCGCCGCGAAGGCGATGGGCCTCGAGGTCGCCGGCGTCGACATGCTCGAGGCGCGCTCCGGGCCCAAGATCCTCGAGATCAACAGCTCGCCCGGGCTGGAGGGGATCGAGCGCGCGAGCGGCGTCGACGTGGCGGGCGCGATCATCAGCTACGCCGAGCGGTACGCGGCGGAGCAGCGCGGCCTCAGCCGCCGCACGCTCGAGGCGCGGATCGCCGAGGTGATCCACGACGAGCGCATGCCGCCGACGCGGCGGCTCAGCCGCGCGGTGGAGAACGGGGCGGGCGCGAGCCGCAGGAAGCCCGCGGTGCTGACGAACGGGAGGGGCGCGCGGAGGGCCGCCTCGTGACCCTCGGGGTCGAGGCGGCCGGCGACGCGGTCGTCCTGACCATCGATCGCCCCGAGTGCCGGAACGCCATCGACAGCGCCTTCGCGCGGCGCCTCGGCGAGGCGATCCGCCTCGCCTCCTCGGACCCGCGCGTGCGCGGCGTCGTGATCACCGCGGCGAGCGGCGGCGTCTTCGTGGCGGGCGGCGACATCCGCGAGCTCCACGCGCTCGCCGAGGGCGGCGCGGAGAGCGGCGAGGTCCTCGCGATGTTCGAGGGCCTCTCGGCGTTCGAGGAGAGCGAGGTGCCGATCGTCGCCGCGGTGCAGGGCGACGTGCTGGGCGGCGGCTGCGAGCTGCTCCTGCTCTGCGATTTCGTCATCGTCGAGGAGCACGCCGCGCTCTCGTTCCGCCACGTCAAGATGGGCCTGTCGCCGGCGTGGGGCGGGCTGACGCGGCTCTGCGAGCGGGTGGGGCCGCTGCAGGCGTCGCGGCTGCTCCTGACGGCGGAGCGGATCGGCGCCGCCGAGGCGCTCCGGATCGGCCTCGTGAGCGAGGTCGTCCCGACCGGCGCGGCGCGGAGCCGCGCGATCGCGCAGGTGAACCGCATCGCCGACAGCCCGCGCACGTCGGTGGCGGCGATGAAGCGGGCGCTGTGCAAGGTGCGGGAGGCGCTGCGCGCCTCCGCGGTGGAGGTCGAGCGACGGGCGTTCGCCGAGCAGTGGAACGGCCCCGAGCACCGCCGGGCGATGGATGCGTTCCTGAGCAAGAAGTGACCGTGGCGCAGGGCGGGGGGCGCGGAGCGGAGGACCCGGGCGGCGCCACGCCAGCGCCGGGCGCCGAGGCAGCGCCGGGCGCCGCGCCAGCGCCGGGCGCCGAGGCAGCGCCGGGCGCCGAGGCAGCGCCGGGCGCCGAGGCAGCGCCGGGCGCCGAGGCAGCGCCGGGCGCCGCGGCAGCGCCGGGCGCCGAGGCAGCGCCGGGCGCCGAGGCAGCGCCGGAGAGCGCGCTGTCCACGCTCGTGCCGCCGACGATCGCGCACTTCATCGGCCGCCGCCCGCACCTGCGCGCCCTGAGCCGCGCCGCCGAGGCGCTCGTCCTGGAGCGGCCCATCTGCGTGCTCGTCCGCGGCGGCGCGGGCATGGGCAAGAGCGCGCTGATCCACCACTTCCTGATGGGGCTCCGCCGCGACAAGGGGCCGGTCGTCCTGCGGGGGCGCTGCGCGAGCGGGGCGACCGAGTCCTACAAGGCGTTCGGGGGCGTCATGGAGTCGCTGTGCCGCTTCCTGCGGCGCGTCTCCGCCGAGGAAGCGGAGCGGCTCCTGCCGCGCGACGTCCGCGCGCTCGTCCGGGTGTTCCCGGCGCTCTCGCGCGTGCCCGCCGTCGCGTCGGCGCCGCGCGTGAGCGAGTCGCCCGACGCGCAGGAGCTGCGGCAGCGCTGCTTCGCGGCGCTCCGGCAGCTGCTCTGGCGCATCGCCGAGCGCAGCCCGCTCGTCGTGGCGATCGAGGACCTCCAGTTCATCGACGCCGACAGCGTGGCGCTGCTGCTCGAGCTCACGCGCCCGCCCGACGCGCCCGCGATGATGTTCCTCGGCAGCTACCGGACCGAGGACGTCGACGCGAGCGCGCCGCTCCGCGCGCTGCTCGACGGGATGGGGGGCGCGCGCCCGGCCCCCGCGGCGACCGAGCCGGCCTCCCTCGGCCTCGAGTGGGCCCCGCTGCCGCGCCGGGACGGCGAGCTGCGCCAGATCGAGGTCGGGCCGCTCCTGCCGCTCGAGGCGGAGGAGCTCGCGCTCGCGCTCCTCTTCGCGCGCGACGAGGGCACGCGCGCGCGGGCGGACGCCATCGCCCGCGCCTCCGGGGGCAACCCGCGGCTGCTCGGCGAGCTCGTCCGCGACGCGCAGGAGCCGGCGGGCGACATGGGCGCGCGGGGCGACGCCGCGTGGGAGCGGGCGCTCGCGGCGCGGCTCCACCGCTTGCCGGAGCACGCGCTCCGGCTGCTCGAGGTGATCGCCGTCGCCGGGGAGCCGATCGACGCGGCGGTCGCCGCGCGCGCGGCGAAGCTCGACGGCGAGGAGCGCGCGCCGGCGATGGCGCTCCTCCGCGCCGAGGATCTGATCGTCGCGCGGCCCGCCGGCGAGGGCGAGCTCGTCGAGGCGTCGCACGATCTCGTGCGCGCGTCCGTGGTCGGCCGGCTCGGTCCGGAGCAGCTCGCGGCGCGGCACCGGCGGCTCGCGCGGGCGCTCGAGGCGCTCGGGACGGCGGACGCCGAGACGCTGTCGCGGCACTGGCTCGGCGCGGGCGACGGGGCGCGCGCGGGGCAGCTCGCGGCGGTCGCGGCCGAGCAGGCGGCCGAGGCGCTCGCGTTCGAGCGCGCGGCGCGGCTCTACGAGCTCGCGCTCGGCCTGCTCCCGCGCGGCGCGGATCTCCCGGAGGCGGAGCGGCGCGCGCTCGAGGTGCGGTGCGCCGACGCCCTCGTCGACGCGGGCAAGGGCGCGGAGGCGGCGAGGCGCTACGCGGCGGCGGCGGAGGGGGACGACAGCGCGCGGTCGCTCGATCTCCGCCGCCGCGCCGCGGAGCAGTACCTGCGGAGCGGGCACATCGACGAGGGGCTGGAGCACGTGCGCGCCGTGCTGGCGGCGATCGGCCTGTCGTTCCCGGAGACGCCGCGGCGCGCGCTCGTCGCGCTGCTCCTGCACCGGGCGGAGCTGCGCCTCCGGGGCCTGCGGTTCCGCGAGCGGCCCGAGGCGGAGGTGCGCCCGGAGGACCTGGCGCGCATCGACGCCTGCTGGACGGTGACGGTGGGCCTGTCGGCGGTCGACATGGTCCGCTCCGCCGAGTTCTCGGCGCGCGCCTTGCTGCTCGCGCTGCGCGCCGGCGAGCCGTACCGCATCGGGCGCGCGCTCGCGTTCGAGGCCTCGTCCGCGTGCATGATCGGGTCGCCGGGCCGGGCGCGCGCGGAGGAGCTGGTCGCCGCGGTGCGCGCGCTCGCGGAGCGGCTCGACAGCCCGCACCTCCTCGGCCTGTCGATGATGGTGTCGGGCATGCTCGAGGCGTTCACGGCGGGCCGCTGGAGGGCGGCGTCCGACTGGTACGAGCGGGCGGACGAGGTGTTGCGCGACCGGTGCGCCGGCGTCGCCTGGGAGCTCGCGACGACGCAGCTGATGACGTCGTGGATGCGGTACTACCGCGGGCAGATCGACGCGCTGGCGCGGACGATGCCGGCGGTGATCCGGGGGGCCGAGCAGCGGGGCGATCGCTATGCGGCGGCGATCTTCGGCGCGCAGGCGGCGTGGGTCGCGCTCGCGTCGGACGACGTGGCGGCGGCGCGCAGCGCGGTCGCGGGGGCGCTGTCGCGGTGGACGACGTCGGGGTTTCACCTCGAGCACTTCGTGGGGCTGCTCGGCGAGACCTACGTCGACCGCTACGCCGGCCGCGCCGGCGCGGCGCTGAGGCGGCTCGCGGAGGCGTGGCCGAAGATCGAGGGCTCGATGCTGCTGATGATGCAGAACAGCCGGGTGATGGCGCACGTGGAGCGCGCGAGCACGGCGCTGGCTGCGGCCGAGGGCGCGGTCGAGCCCGAGCCGTTGATCCAGGCGGCGCTGCGGGACGCGGCCGCGCTCGCCCGGGAGAGGACGGCGTGGTCCGACCCGTTCGTGCCGCTCCTCCGGGCCGGCGCGGCGGAGCTGCGCGGCGAGCGGGACGAGGCGATCGCGCAGCTGGAGGCGGCGGCGGCCGGGTTCGACGCGGCGGACATGCCGCTCTACGCCGCGGCGGCGCGGCGCCAGGCGGGCGAGCTGTTCGGCGGCGAGAAGGGGCTGCAGCGGATCCTTGTGGCGGACGCGGTGATGGCGCGGGAGCGGATCAGGAGCCCGGCGCGGTGGGCGGCGATGCTGGCGCCGGGGTTCGGGCGGAGGTAGCGGAGGGGAGCGCCCGGGGGGCCGAGGAGGATCGTCCGTCATGACCGCGCGTGGGAGCCTGCCGGAGTCTCCGTCCATCGTCCTGATCACGGGGCTCATGGCCTCTGGGAAGTCGACGGTCGCTCAGCGGCTGGCCGAGCGGCTGCCGAGGAGCGTGCATCTGCGGGGCGACGTGTTTCGCCGCATGATCGTCGGTGGCCGCGCCGAGATGGGCTTCGAGCTCTCCGAGGAGGCCGAGCTGCAGCTGCGGCTCCGGTACCGCATCGCGGCGGCGGCGGCCGACCTGTATCTCGAGGCCGGGTTCACCGTCGTCCACCAGGACATCCTCCTGGGCGCTGGGCTCGTTGAGGTGGTGCGGTGCTACGCGCATCGTCCTCTGCACGTGGTCGTCCTCTGCCCGCGTCCCGCGGTGGTCGCGGCGCGGGAGGCGGGGCGAGCGAAGCGAGGGTATCAGGACGCCTCGGCGGTCCTCGATTTCGACCGCGTATTGCGCGAGGAGACGCCGCGGCTGGGCCTGTGGCTGGACACATCGGATCTCACGGTCGAGGAGACGGTGGACGAGATCCTGGGGCGCCTGGGGGATGCGCGCGTGGACGGAGAGCGATGGTGAGGCATGATGGCCGGTCTAGGCCGATCGGGAGTGTTTGATCCAAGCGTCGCCATAAAGACGTACTTCTCCCAGACACAACGATAGGCCCCCGGAGAGGGTGTTCGCCGCGCGCCTACCCCTCTCCGCGCACCGCCAGCACGACCTCGTGCGCCTCCGTCTTCCCCGGGATCTCCCACCGCTCGATCATCCGCCGGATCACCGCCTCCGGCACCGCCGCCTCCCGCGCCCGGTTCTGCGCGAACAGCACCGCGCGAGGCACCTCCACGTAGATCACGCGGATCCTCGCCCCGTAGTCCGCCGCCATCTGCAGCACGGGCCCGCGCCGCTGCCGCGACAGGTTCGTCGCGTTCCACACGAACCGCTCCCCGCGCCGCAGGTGCTCCTTCGCCCGCTCGCGCGCCGCCTGGACCACCTGTCCCTGGGTATCGGTCGGATCGATCTCCAGCTCGCTCCGCAGCGCGTCCAGCGAGACGACCGGCCAGTCGGCGAAGTGGCTCCGGACATAGGTGTCCTTCCCGGCGCCCGGCAGCCCGCTCATCACCACGACCTCGGCGCGCGTGTCGTCATAGACCTCCACGTCCGGGTGGCGCCCGCCGGCGGGGTCGGAGCGGAAATACACGAATCGCGTGTGATCCGAGGCGAAGGCCCGCGGCCCTTGGTAACACCCCTCCTCGCGGCAGAGCTCGCGGAAGAGCTCGATATTGTCGACCACGCGTCCCATGTCCGCGCAGACGCGCCCCCGGATGTCGGCCTCGGCCACGAGCGCGAGCAGATCGCAGCGCGCGTGGAGGCTGATCTCGGCGGCCACGCGCTGCGCGTCGCCCCGCTCGATGAGGTAGAACGGGATCTGGTGGTAGCGCACGAGCGCGCACACGTGCTCGCGCAGCGCGAACGGCGCGCCGAGCTCCCAGAGCAGGCGGCGCGCGAGCAGCTCCCCCGCGCGCGAGTGGCCCTTGGCCGTGATCCGCCCGTCCTCCTCGCGCGTGGTCGCCGGCTTCGCCACGTCGTGTAGCAGGCACGCCAGGTACACGACGCGCTGCTCCTCCGGCGGCAGCGCCCGCCACTCGGGCAGCCCGAGGAGCGTCTCCAGCACCATGCGGGTGTGAATCCAGACGTTGCCCTCGGCGTGGTGGATCGGGTCCTGCGGGCAGCCCTCGAGCGCGCGGACCCAGTCGAAGACCTGGAGCTCGTCCCAGGGGACACGCGCCGGATCGGGCGTGAGGAGATCGAGGAGCGAGGACGCGGCGGACATGGTGGAGCACCCCCTGGCGAGCGCGCGCTGGACGCGGGCGCGCAGCGCGCGAGGACCGTAGCATGTCCGCGCCTGATGCCCGGTGCTACCCTGGCGCCGTCATGTCCGCCAAATACCCGCGCTCGTTCCACCTTCCGTGGTCGCCGGGCGGCACGTCCGACGACAAGAGGATGGCCGACGTGTCGGGGCTGCTCGGCGTGGAGATCGTCATCACCGAGAAGTGCGACGGGAGCAACCTCACGTACACGCGACAGAGCGTCTTCTCACGCTCGCACTCGGGCCCTCCGTCCCATCCGAGCTTCGACCTGGCGAAGGCCACCCACGCGCGCATCGCTCACCTGCTCTCGGAGGGCACGTCGGTCTTCTGCGAGTATTGCTATGCGGTCCACTCCATCGAGTACGAGGCGCTGCCGGGCTATTCGCTGGTCTTCGGCGTGCGCGACGACGCGCAGGGGCTCTTCTGGGAGTGGGACATGGTCGTGGCCCAGGCGAACGACCTGGGGCTCCCCACGGTGCCTGTCCTGTTCCGGGGCCGCGTCGAGGCCGAGCGCGAGCTCGAGGCGCTGACCAGCGCGCTGGCGCACGAGCCATCGGCGTTCGGGGGCCCGCGCGAGGGGGTGGTGGTGCGGGTCGCGGGCGAGTTCCCGGACGCGGCGTTCCAGCGGTGCCTCGCCAAGTGGGTGCGGCGCGGGCACGTGCAGACGGACGAGCACTGGATGCACCAGGAGATCCGGCCGCAGCGGCTCGCGGCAGCGCCGGCGGGAGGAGCGCCGCCCTAGGCTAGGCCGCCGGCGCGGCTACCGCCGTGAGGCCAGCGCCGCGAGCCGCGCGCAGAGCCCCTCGCGGAGCGGGCCGTAGGTCGCGCGGTACGGCTCCCAGTCGAGGCGCTCGTCCGCGAGGATCTCGCGCCAGTACGGGTTCGCGGCGCCGTAGTCGTGGATGGCGCCGGTCTCGGCGATCTGCACGGCGAAGAGCGGCACCCGGAGCGCGTGGAAGAGCTTCTTCTTCGAGGCCTCCGGCTCGTCGTCGAAGCGGGCGCCGGCCTTCTTGAAGTCGGACGCGGAGCGGCTCGCGGCCGACGCGGCGAGCTTCCTCCGGTCGAGCTTGAACGCGAACGGCGGCCTCGCCCCCTTGAGCCGGTGCTCGGGCGGGAGGAACAGGCACTCCAGCGCAAAGACGCTGTGCTCGGCGATGGCGTGGCGGAAGCTGTCGAGGCCGTGGACGACCACGTTGACGCCGGGCGCGAACGCGAGGTCCTGCTTCGCGTCGCGCCGCGCGAGGACGGCGACGAAATCCTCGTCGGACGCCGCCGTCGCGGTGCCGTACACGCGCGAACCGGCGCGGAACACGCTGTGGACCTCGCCGTCGTTGCGGCGGAGGACCCGGAGCACGGTCGAGAGGCTCATGGCCGAAGCGTCGCTCAATACCCCGCTGACGCTCAGCCGTCGAGGAACCGCTCCAGCACCGGCCCGAGCAAGGCGGGCTCGATGTGGTGCGTGGCGCCCGCGATCGTCACCGCCCGTCCCCCGGGCAGCCGCGCGGCCAGCGTCTCGGCGACCTGGCGCATGATCGGCGCGCCCGCGTCGCCGGCGATCGCCAGCGTTGGCTGACGGACCTCCGCGAGCGCGGCGGTGATGCGCCCGTCGGCGACGATCGTCGCGTCGTAGACCAGGGTGTGCGCCATCGCCTCCAGCGCGGGGCGGAACGGCGCGTGCCTGAGCTGGGCCACGACCTCGTCGGGGATCCCGACCATGCGCCGCTGGAAGTACTCCACGGCGTCGCCGCGACGCCCGGCCGCGACCAGCGACGCCAGCGCCTGCGCGTGCTCGGCGGGCTGGGCGGGCGGCGCCTCGTAGAGCGCAAGCCGCGTGATGGCCAGGCCGCGCGACGCGGCGGCGAGCGCGAGCAGCGCGCCGGAGGAGTAGCCGAAGACCGCCGCGGCGCCGCCCGCGGCCTGGATCACCGCGTCCAGGTCCTCGATCTCGCGGTCGATCGCGTACGTCGCCGCGTCGCCGCTGTCGCCGCGCCCGCGGCGATCGTAGGCGAGCACGGTGAACCGCCGCGCCAGGTGCGCCGAAAGCGGCGCGCCCGTCGTCCGGTCGTTGAACGCGCCCATCACCAGGATCACCGGCGCCCCCTGCCCAGTCTGGTCGAACGCGATGGTGGTGCCGTCCCTGGAGGTCGTCTTCTTCATCTCGGGTCTCCTTTTCGTGGTCCTGCCGCGTAGACCCGAGGCGACGAAAAACTAATCGGCGAGGCTCGCCGGCAGCCGGAACCCGGCGCACAGCTCGGCCGAAAACGTCATGATCTCCGCGATCTGGCCGTCAGAGACGCGCAGCACGTGGACGCCCGTCAGCCGGAACTCCGCCGCGCCCTGGGGGCGCAGGTAGGCCGCCGCCGCCGGCTGCCGGTTGGCGCCGACCGGCACCATCCTGAACGCGCGCCCCTTCCAGCGGGGCGGGAAGAGCGCGAGCAGGTTGGCGATCGCCGCGCGGCCGTCGAACCAGAGCGGCGCGGGCGGCATCGCCCAGCGCGCGTCCTCGCGCAGGAGCCGGGTCAGCTCGGCGGTGTCCCCGTGCTCCCACGCGTCCATGAACACCTTGAGCGCGGCGCGCTCGAGCTCCGTGGCCGGCGCGCCGGCGGACGCGTCCGACGCCCCGGCGGGGAGGCGCTCGCGCAGCGTCGCGCGCGCCCGCTGGAGCGCGCTGGTCACCGACGGGACGGTCAGCTCGAGCAGCGCCGCGATCTCGGCCGCCGACCAGCCCACCACGTCGGACAGGACGAGCGCGGCGCGCTGGCGCGGCGGCAGGTGCTGCAGCGCGGCCAGGAACGCCAGCGCGAGGGTCTCGCGCGCCTCCACCGCGGCGTCGGGCGGCGGCCCGGCGTCGAGCAGGTCGTCCGGGAACGGCTGGAGCCACGGGACCTCCGGCGCCCACGGCGGCGCGGAGCGCGCCTCGGACGGCGGCGTGGCGGCGGTGACCGGCGGCGCCACGTCCTGCGGCACGACCCGCTGAGGGGCGCGCTCCAGCGCGTTCAGGCAGGCGTTGGTGGCGATGCGGTAGAGCCAGGTGCGGAACAGCGATCGCCCCTCGAACCCCTCGCGGCCGCGCCAGGCGCGGAGCAGGACCTCCTGCACCATGTCCTCGGCCTCGTCGAAGGAGCCGAGCATGCGATAGCAGTGCGCGCGGAGCCGCCGGCGGTAGCGCTCGCTCAGCGCGGCGAACGCCGCGTGGTCTCCGGCGCGCGCCGCGGCCAGGACGGCCGCCTCCTCGTCGTTGTCAGGGTCCGCCGGCATTCTCGTCACGTCCGTCGACGCGCTCGACGACGAACGCCCTTTCTCGGCAACAACAAGATCTTCGGCGAGATCCGAGCTGCCCTGAGGGGCGGATATCGCGCTCGACACGCCGTCGCGCCCGCTCATTGCTCCACGAGCACGAGATCTCCTGCCCGGCGCGGCGCGACCTCGTAGGTCTCCTCGTACTGCGCGGCGAGGCCGGTCACCTCGATGGCCAGGCCGACCTCGAGCGACGTCGTGTCGATGACGGGCTCGCCGTCCACGACATGCACGTAGACCTGGACCTCGCCCGAGCCGTCGTCGATGTACACCTGGAAGCCGTAGGGCTGCTCGTCCTCCACGGCCGTGGTCACGCTGCCGCGCACGCGGACCAGCAGCCCCTCGACGGGCTCTCCGACGTCGCCGGTCATCACGTCCGTCGGCACGACGGATTCGGTCCCATCGAGCACCGTGACCGAGGCCGCCGCGGCGTTGAGCACCGTCTGCTGGGCCGTCTGCCCGAGCTGACCCGTGACGCGCACCCGGGCATCGAGGCCGAAATCGAGCGCGTCCGGCAGGCTCACGTAGATCCCCCCGGTGGCGTCCTGGAGGGCGAAGCCCTGCTCGCTGGTCGCCGAGCTGAAGGTGCCGGGCGCGACCGTGGCGAAGCCCTCGACCGTCGCCCTCGAGCCCGCGGCCAGGGCGCGCGCTTCGGCGACGGTGACCACGACCTCCTGGTCCGGAGCGGGGGGCTCGTCTCCGCCGGAGCTGCAGGCCGTCGCCGCGAGCAGGCTTGTGACGGCGGTCGAGGCGAGAGCGCGGCTCGTCAGGTGTCGACGCATTCCCAGCTTCCTACTGTCGCTGCGCTCAGGGGACAAGACATCCCCCATCGATGACGTACCTACACGTTCAATGGCTTACCTATGCATCTGCACCGTCAGCCCGAGCAGCCCACCGATCCCATCGTGGACGCCCGAGCCACCATGTCGTCCCCGAGGGCGACGGCGTGGTTGGCAGGCTCGGCAGCCGTGGCGGCCTCTCCCGTCCTCGTTCGGCGTACGCGAGCGCGTGCTCCTGCGGGTTTCTCGCGTCCCGCCTCTCGAGGCCTCGACGTCCCCCGCGCGCGGCACGAGAATCACTCCAGTGAGCCGCCTTGCCGTCTTCTGGCTTTCTTCTCTCGCCGTCCTCGCCGCCGGATGCCATCCAGGCGGCGGATCGCGCAACGACGACGGGTTCCCGGCCCGCCTGGCGCGCGGCTGCCGGAGCGAGCCCGACTGCCTCGTGCTGGAGCTCGAGGCGCAGGCCCGCGTCGACCAGTGCGCGTCGTTCTGCGAGGGCGCCGAGGCCGACCTGCGGGCCGCGAGCGCCCTCGTCGCCCGCTACCGGCAGGAGCGCGAGGCGCGCCAGGCGCGGATCGAGGCGCAGCGGCAGGCCGTCGAGGCCGCCGAGGCCGAGCGCCGCAGCGCCGAGATCGAGGCCGCCGAGGAGGCGCGCCGGCAGGAGGAGGCGGCTCACGCGGCCGAGCTCGATCTCGCCGCGAGCGAGCTCGCGTGCGCCCAGCAGGGCGACGCCGCGGCCTGCGACGCCCTCCTCCGCTACCTCGCCGGCGCCGCCCCGCGCGACGAGCGCGCGGCCCAGGTGCGCGCGTCGCTCGTGAAGGGCCGCCGGCGGATCGCCGAGCGCGAGGCCGCGAGGGCCGCCGAGGAGCAGCGCGAGGCCGGAGGCACGCCCGTCCCCGCGCGACCGGGCGGCGGGCGAGCTGCGCCGGCGCGACCGCGGCCGGCGTCCGAGGGCCGCGTCTGCTGCTGCGACGGCACGCTGTCGCCGACCTGCACCTACGTGAAGCGGGGTTGCTGCTCCCACCACGGCGGCGTCTGCGCGTGCCCCTAGTCGCGGGTCAGACATCCTTCCGCACGTCGATGAAACCGCCAGGACATGGCTGGAGACGCGCGCCCAGGCAATGTGGGTAGTGCGCTCGGTGGCCATATCGTCATGGCATTCGTTTTGATTTGAATTTATAACGCCACATCTATGCATGGTATACCGATCTACCAGGTGGATGCGTTCACGAGCTGTCTGTTCGCGGGAAACCCGGCTGCGGTGATGCTGATGGATCGCTTTTTGGATGATTCACTGTTGCGGAACATCGCCGCCGAGAACAACCTGGCCGAGACGGCGTTTCTGGTCCCTGACGGGGAGCGTTATCGTCTGCGCTGGTTCACGCCGACGACGGAGGTGCCGCTTTGCGGCCATGCGACCCTGGCGAGCGCGGCGGTCGTCATGGAGCGCTTGGAGCCCGGCCGTACCGAGGTGATCTTCGAATCGGCCAGCGGACCTTTGACGGTGCGGCGGACGCAGACCGGTTATGTCATGAATTTCCCGTCTCGACCGTCTGTTCCGACGACGCCGCCGCCCAACCTGGCCGAAGCGCTCGGCGCTGCTCCGGTCGAGGTGCTCACCGATACCTTCAATTACATCGCGGTATTGGAGGATGCGCAGGCCGTGCGCGCGCTGTCTCCGGACATCGCCGCGATTGCGCGCATGGACCGCGCAGGGGTCGTTGTGACCGCGCCGGGAGACGCGTCGTACGATTTCGTCAGCCGCTACTTCGCGCCGGCCAAGGGGATCCCGGAAGATCCCGTCACAGGCGGCGCGCATTGTGCGCTGACGCCTTATTGGGCGGCGCGGCTGAACAAGACGGCATTCTTCGCGTTCCAGGCTTCCAGGCGCGGTGGAGAGCTCGTCTGCCGGCTGGTCGATGGCCGCGTCGAGCTGGAGGGCGCGTGTGTCTTTTATCTCGAAGGCAAGGTAGCGATTTGAAACCCATCACGCGCAGTTGAATTCCCTCACCGGACCCCTGGCCGGCCATCCTGACGGATGGAACCAGGCGCGCCGCTCGCACCACGGCGGCATCCGCCCTCCCAGCCCCCTCCCGCGCGCCCCGCGGCGGGCTCTGCGCTTGCCCGTGCGTGCCCGCCAACACGCGCGATCGAGGCTCTCCTGTGCGCCTGGTGTTTCCTTGATGTTCTAAGTACCGTTCTGGCGTGCCGCCGCGGGGCGGCGTCTCCGCGCTTCGTCTCTGCGCTCCCAGGAGGGTCCATGGCCGTCGCCGACTCGCAGTCCGCTCATCCCCAGAAGACCGATCATTCTCCCGAGGCCGTCGAGCGGCGGGTGGCGGACGCCCTCGCCGCGCTGTCGCTCGAGCAGAAGGTCCGCCTGCTGACGGGCGCCGACTTCTGGAGCACCTACCCCGAGCCCGCCATCGGCCTGCGCCGCATGGTCGTCTCGGACGGCCCGGTCGGCGTGCGCGGCGAGCACTGGGACGAGCGCGACCCCTCGGTGAGCCTCCCCTCCGCCACCGCCCTCGCCGCCACCTGGGACGAGACCCTGATCGAGCGCCTCGGCGCCCTCCTCGCGTCCGAGGCGCGGCGCAAGGGCGTCGACGTCGTCCTGGGGCCGACCGTCAACCTGCACCGCAGCCCGCTCGGCGGCAGGCACTTCGAGTGCTTCTCCGAGGATCCGCTGCTCACCGGCCGGATCGGCGCGGCCTACGTCCGCGGGCTGCAGGCCCACGGCGTCGGCGCCACCCCCAAGCACTACGTCGCCAACGACGCCGAGACCGAGCGGTTCACCGTCGACGTCCGCGTCGATCAGCGCACGCTGCGCGAGCTTTACCTCGCGCCGTTCGAGCGGATGATCGCCGGCGCGCGCGCGTGGCTCGTGATGGCCTCGTACAACGCGGTCAACGGGGCGACCATGACCGAGAACGCCCTGCTCGATTCGCCGCTCAAGGACGAGTGGGGCTTCGACGGCGTCGTGGTCTCGGACTGGTTCGCGACCCGCTCCACCGAGGCCGCGGGCCGCGCGGCCATGGACCTCGCCATGCCAGGGCCGGAAGGGCCGTGGGGCCAGGCGCTCGTCGCCGCCGTCCGGAGCGGCGCCGTGCCCGAGCAGGCCGTCGACGACAAGGTCCGCCGCCTGCTCCGGCTCGCCGCCCGCGTCGGCGCCCTCGAGGGCGTCGCGCCGGCCGCCCCCGCGCCGGCCCAGCTCCCCGCCGCCGACGCCGCCCGCCTCGCCCGCGAGACCGCCGCGGCCGGCATGGTGCTCGCGCGCAACCACGGCGACGCGCTCCCCCTCGACGCGGCCAGCCTCCGGCGCGTCGCCGTGATCGGCCCGAACGCCGCCGAGGGGCGGATCCAGGGCGGCGGCAGCGCCAGCGTGCACCCGCACTACGCGGTCTCGCCGCTCGACGGGCTGCGCGCCGCGCTCGGCCAGCGCGCCGAGGTGCTCCACGCCGTCGGCGCCCGCATCCACGAAGGCCTCGTGCCCGTGGCCGGAGACCAGGTGGTCGACCCCGCGACCGGCGAGAACGGCGTGCGCGTGCGGCTCCTCGACGCGAACGGCGACGTCCTGCACGAGGAGCATCGCGGCGTGGGGCGCCTCACGTTCATCGGCGATGAGCGCGCCAAGCGGGCCGCGACCATCGAGGTGACGGCGCGGTTCCGCGCCGCCGAGGCCGGCCGCTACCGGATCGGCGTGGCCGGGGTGGGCGCCTACCGCCTCACCGGCGGCGGGCAGGTCCTCCTCGACGAGGCGATCGCGCCGGACAAGGACGACCTCGCCGCGGCCCTGCTCGCCCCGCCGCACCGGGCGGCCGAGCTGACCTTTGCCGCCGGCCAGGAGCTCGACCTCGCCCTCACCCACGCGGTCCAGCCGGGCGCGGTCGCGGTGGCGTTCTCCCTCGGCGTCGAGGTCCCAGCGCCGTCCGACGAGGAGGAGCTCGCGCGCGCCGTGGAGCTCGCGCGCTCGTCCGACGTGGCGATCGTGGTCGTCGGCACCACCGAGGCGATCGAGAGCGAGGGCTTCGACCGGAGCGCGCTCGCGCTCCCCGGCCGCCAGGACGCGCTGGTCAGCGCCGTCGCGGCGGCGAACCCGCGGACGATCGTGCTGGTGAACTCGGGCGGGCCGGTGACCATGCCCTGGCGCGACGAGGTGGCCGCGGTGCTCCTCACGTGGTTCCCGGGCCAGGAGTTCGGGAGCGCCGCCGCCGACGTGCTGCTCGGCGCCGTGGAGCCCGGCGGCCGCCTGCCCACGACGTGGCCGTCGCGCCAGGAGGACGTGCCCGTGCTGTCGACGAAGCCCGAGAACGGCAAGCTGATCTACGCCGAGGGGCTGAACGTCGGGTACCGGGCCTGGGCCCGCGCCGGCGTCGCCCCGGCCTACCCGTTCGGGCACGGCCTGGGCTACACGCGCTGGGAGATCCTCGGGATCGACGCGCCGCCGAGCGTCGCCGCGGGCGAGGCGGTCGAGGCGCGGGTGCAGGTGCGCAACGTCGGGCCCCGGCGCGGTCGCCACGTGGTCCAGCTCTACCTGTCGCGGCCGGGCTCCGAGGTCGAGCGCCCCGTGCTCTGGCTGGCCGGCTTCGCCTCCGTCGAGGCCGAGCCCGATCAGACGGTCGAGGTCGCCGTCACCGTCGAGCCGCGGGCCTTCGCGCACTGGGCGGCGGGCCGCTGGCAGGTCGAGCCCGGCGTGTTCACGCTGCACGCGGGGCACTCGGCCACCGTCCTGACGCGGCAGACCGCGGTGAACGTGGACGCCTGAGCGCGCGCCGCCCGGCGCCCGGGGGGGCGCCCCCGGCGCCCCGGGGCGGAGCGTCGGCGGATCACCCCTCCGCGTCGTCGTCGTCGCTGGCGACCTCGTCGGTCGTCGAGCGCCGGTCGAGCCAGCGGCGGAGCTGGGTCCGGTGCACGCCCAGCGCGCGGGCCGTGCGCGCCACGTTCCCGCCCTCGCGGCGCAGCACCTCCTCGATGACCTCGTCGGCGGGCAGCGACGCCGCCCGCCGCGCCGGCCGCTCGCCGGCCGGGGGCAGCGACGACCGCCGGCCCCTGTCCGAGGGGTGCTCCGAGGTGCCCGTCTGCGCCGGGGCGAAGGCCTGCCCGGCCGAGGGCGACAGGTGCCGCGCCTGGATCACCGGGCTCTTCTCGATCTGCGCCTCCTGCGCCGCCGCGCGGATCTCCGCCATCAGCTCCCGCACGTTTCCGGGCCACGCCCGCACGAGGCACGCCTCGATGAGCGAGGCGTGGGCCACGGGCGGCGCGCCCACGTCGCCGCGCTCGCCGGCGGCGCCCGCGCTCCGCAGCGCCGCGTCCACGAGCCACGGGACCTCCTCGGGCCGCTCGTGCAGCCGCGGGATGCGGACCGCCGGCTGCGCGATGCGGAAGAAGAGATCCTCGCGGAGCTTCCCTGCGGCCACCTGCGCGCGCAGGTCCTTGTGGGTCGCCGACACGAGCGCGAAGTCCACCTGCACGGGCCGCGAGGCGCCGAGCGGGAGCACCTCCTTCGCCTCGAGCGCGCGGAGGAGCTTCGCTTGCACCCCGAGATCGAGCTCGGCCACCTCGTCGAGGAAGAGGACCCCGCCGTGGGCGGCTTGCACGTACCCCTCGGAGTCGGCCGCGGCGCCCGAGTACGCCCCCTTCCGCGCGCCGAAGAGCAGCCGCTCGGCGAGGCCGTCGGGGATGGCGGCGCAGTTCACGGCGACGAACGGCCCCCCGCGGCGCGGGCCGAGGGCGTGGAAGGCCCGCGCCGCGTGCTCCTTGCCGGTCCCGCTCTCGCCGGTGATGTGCAGCGCGGTCCCGAAGCGCGCCGCGCGATCGACCGCGTCCCACGCGCGGGCGAGGGTCGGCCCGAGGATCGTGCCCCCGGCCGTGGAGATCCCCGCCCGGAACGGCTCCACGTCGGCCTGGATCACGAACACCGACGAGCCGGTGCGCACGATGCGCAGCTCGTCGCCCGCGCGCGCGCCGGTCAGCGGGACGCCGTCGAGCGACGTTCCGTTCCGGCTATCGAGGTCTTCGACCTCCCACTGGCCCTGGTTCCAGCGCACGCGCGCGTGCCGGCGCGACATCCGCAGGTCGTCGAGGGGGACGCCCCCGACCTCGCCGCGCCCGAGCTCGAGCTCGCCGTCCTTGAGCGGGAGGACGTCGCAGCGAGGGCAGTCCACGGAGAAGACGAGCACCAGCCCAGGCGTCGGCCTCCTGGAACGCAGGCGTTCCGAGGCCGTTCCGAGCGAGTCGTCCAGGGTTGTCCTGGGTGCAGTGGTGGACTCCACGTCGCCGTCGAGTGTAGCGCGGACCCGCAGCGATGAGGAACCTCCTGAGGAGGATCGTCCTCGGGACACGTTGTCCGACAGCGTGGAGCCCTTCCTACCGGAGAGCGCCCACAGGGCACGTCGCCCGACAGCGCAGCGCTCTTCCTACCGAGGCGCGACCCGAGGGCCGGGCGTCCACCAGCAAAGGAATCTTCCTGGCGAGGTCGCGCGGAGGCTGCTACCCCCGCCGGCGCTTCGACGCGCGCCGTCGGGGGACCTGCCCGGTCGCCGGTGATGAGGAGTCGCGGGCAGCGCGTCCTCGCCGGGATCGCGTCGATGAGCCCGGGATCGAAGCCTGGCGGAGGACCGGGGAGGGGCCTCGCTCCCTCTTGCAATGCTCCGGTGCAAATTGCCCCAGCGTGACCGATGCGCGTGCCCGATTCCCCGTGAAAAATAAGGATTCTTGCTTTATTTGCCGCGAAAGGTCGCGGCTCTGGGCCGAGCTCGCCGCGGGGGGCGCGGGCGAGGGGGCATTGGCCGGGGATTTCGTCGCTGCAGCGACGGCTGAGGCCGGGGAGCGGGGGATGGTTCGCCGCTTGCTTTCGTGGATGTCGACCCATGAACGGCGAGCACCACGTCCCCGGCCAGAGCAGAGCGTTCGCCCGAAGAGGCGATGCGAGCACGGGGGGTGTCTCGTCCTGCGTCCGAGGGCTGCCGAAGCGGGAGCGCGCCGTGGGCGAGGTCCTCGCCGGCAAGTACCAGATCGTGGGCCGGCTGGGCGCCGGCGGCATGGGCACCGTGTGGCGGGCGCGCAGCTTGTGGCTCGACGTCGACGTGGCGATCAAGGTGCTCCACGAGGAGCAGTTCGACGCGCACGCCGCAGAGCGCCTGCTCCGGGAGGCGCGCGCGACGGCGAGGCTCGGGCACCCGGCGATCGTGCGCGTGTTCGATTTCGGCGAGACCGACTCGGGCGAGCCGTTCCTGGTGATGGAGCTCCTCGAGGGCACGTCGCTCTCGAACTGGCTGGAGGCGAACGGCCGGATGCCGGCGGAGCAGGCGGTCCAGATGCTCTTGCCGGTGGCGTGCGCGCTCGCGGCCGCGCACGCGCAGAGCATCGTTCATCGCGACATCAAGCCTGCCAATATCCTCGTCGTCCCGGACGGCGCGGGCGGCCATGTCCCGAAGGTCGTCGACTTCGGCATTGCCAAGCTGGCCAACGCGGTGAGCCCCGCGATCACGCAACGAGGGATGATCGTCGGCAGCCCCGAGTACATGTCGCCGGAGCAGGCCGACGGCCAGCTGGAGGTCGGGGAGCAGACGGACGTCTGGGCGTTCAGCGTGGTGCTGTACGAGCTCATCACCGGCCAGCGGCCGTTCACCGGGGAGAGCCTCGGCGCGGTGATCTCGGCCATCTTCAACAAGGAGCCGGCGCCGACGACGCAGCTCGGCGCCGGCGACGAGGAGCTCTGGTCGATCCTTCGCCGGGGTCTGGCCAAGTCGCCGGCCGAGCGGTGGCCCACCATGCGGTCGCTCGGCCGCGCGCTGGCGTCCTGGGCCGTCGGGCGCGGGGTCACGGCGGACGTGGCGGGCACGTCGCTCGCGCACCAGTGGCTCGCGCGGGGGCCGGAGTCGCCGCTCACCGCGGAGCGGCCCGCGTTCGCGCCGACCGGCGTCGCCGGCGCCGTGTCGGGGGCGAAGGCGGCGGCGCCGCGCCCGCGCGGCGCAGGGAAGACGCTGGTCGCGTCGCCGGCCGCGGCGGCCACGCCTGCCGGGCGTCGGGGCGGCACCATCAAGATGTCCGAGGGCTTGCCCGCCGCTCCGATCGGGCTCGCGCCCCCGCTGCGGCTCCAGAAGGCGCTGCTGGTCGGGGTGCTCGTCGCCTTCGTCGCGCCGGTGGTCGTCGTGATGGGCCTGAACCTGCGGGGCGGGAGCGCGAGCGCGGGCGCCGCGCAACCGGCGGTCGCGGCCGCAGCGCCGGTCCTCGAGCCGGGCGCCGCCTTGGCGTTGCCGGGGGCGACCCCGGCCGCGCCTCCGGCCGACGTCGTGCCCGCCGAGGGCGGGGGGCCGCGCGCGAGCGCCCTCGAGACGGCCGCGCGGGGCGCGCCGGCAGGCAAGCCGACCGCGAAGCCGGCCGAGTCGGCCGATCCGTGGGACGATCCGGCCGATCCTTGGGGCGAGCTGGCCGACCCGTGGGACGAGATCGAGCCGTCCTCGGCGCCGGCCGAGCCGCCCGCCCAGCGCGTCGAGGCGCGCCCGCAGCGGGACGAGGCGCGGCGGCAGCGGCCCGAGCCGCGCGCGCAGCGGGCCGAGCCGTCGCGTCCGGCGCCTGCGTCCACGTCCATGCCGCTGCCGGCGGCGCCCGATTTCTGAGGTGGTCATGCGCAATCGTGGGGTGAAATTCCGCGCCGTTCGCGCCTCGGGCGACCTGCTGCTCCTCCTGGCCGCGCTCGCGTTGGCGCCGCTTGGATCGGGCGGCTGCTCCGCGCTGATCGGCGCCGAGCTGTCCGACAAGGACGAAGCGGCCGAGGACGCCGTGGGGCGAGAGGATCAGGTCGGCGACGGGGGCGGCGGTGGCGATCTCAGCCGGAGCAGCGGCACGAGCGGGAGCACCGGCGGCCCGGAGGGCGCGACGAGCAGCGCCAGCGGCGGCGAGGGCGCGAGCGGCGGCGGCGCGGGCGCGACCAGCGCGGCGAGCGGGGGCGGCGCGGGCGCGACGACCAGCGCGGCCGGCGGGGGCGGCGCGGGCGCGACGACCAGCGCGGCCGGCGGGGGCGGCGCGGGCGCGACGACCAGCGCGGCGAGCGGGGGCGGCGCGGGCGCGACGACCAGCGCGGCGAGCGGGGGCGGCGCGGGCGCGACGACCAGCGCGGCGAGCGGGGGCGGCGCAAGCAGCGGCGGCGGCGAGAGCGCGAGCAGCGGGAGCGGCGCGGGCGCGAGCAGCGGCGGCCCGAGCCCGAGCGGCGGCGGCCCGAGCGAAAGCAGCGGCGGCCCGAGCCCGAGCGGCGGCGGCCCGGGCGAAAGCAGCGCAAGCGGCGGCGGCGAGAGCGCGAGCATCGGGAGCGGCGGCGCTGGCGGTGCGAGCAGCGGGAGCGGCGAGGGAGGCGGCGAGAGCAGCAGCTCGGGCGGCGAAGCGCACTGCAACGCCCATTTCGCCGATTGCGACGGGGACCCGGCGCACCATTGCGAGACCAACCTTTGGAACAACCGCAATCACTGCGGCGCTTGCGACAACCGATGTCCGCACGGCAAGCACTGCCGGGAGGGGGAGTGTCAATGAGGACGCATTCTCCTGCTCGATCCAGGCGGACGCTCGTCTCCGTCGCCGCGGCGCTGCTCCTCGCCGCGGCCCCGCTCCCCGCGGCGGCGCAGGGCAAGGGGGATGTGGCAGCGGCGCGCGTGCTGTTCGTCCAGGGGGCGAAGTTCGCCCGCGAGGGGCGCTGGGAGGAGGCGCGGGCGCTGTACGCCCGGTCGCTGGAGATCAAGGCCACGCCCCTCACGCGGTACAGCCTCGGCGTCGCGCAGAAGGAGACGGGGCGCCTCGTCGACGCGCTCGCCAGCTTTCGCGCTTTCCTGGCCGAGCCGGCGACGCCGACGACCGAGCCCTACGTCGGTCCGGCGCGCGAGGCCGTGGCGAAGCTCGAAAAGCGCATCGGCCGGGCGACCCTCGCCGTCGAGCCGGGCAAGGTCGACGGGCTGGCCTTGGCGCTGGACGGCAAGCCGGTGCGCGCGGCGCCGGGCCAGGTGCTCGAGCTCGACCCGGGCGACCACGAGGTCGTGGCGACCGCTCCGGGGTACCGCGCCGCGGCGGCCCGGTTCAGCGTCGCCGCCGGCGGCTCGGTCGAGGTCCCGCTCGCGCTCGCGCCGGCCGCGGCCTCGCGGGCCTCGGCCGCCGGGGGCGGTCTGCCTCCCCTGGCCGAAGCTTCCGAGGGGCCGAGCCGGACGCTCCCGGTCGTCGTGATGGGCGTGGGCGGCGCGCTCTTCGCCGGGGGCGCGGTCCTCGGCCTCTCCGGCTTGAAGCAGGCGAGCGACGCGCGATCGGGCACGGGCTCGGACGCGAGCTCGGCGCGGGCCAAGGGGATCGTCGGCGACGTGCTCGGCGGCGTCGGCATCGCGACCGTCGGCGTGGGGCTCTACTTGCTGCTCAACGAGTCAGCGCCGAGCCCCCCCAAGGCGGGCTCCGTGACCCCGTGGCTGAGCGCGTCGGGCGCGGGCGTCGAAATGCGGCTCTGATCCGCATCGCCCCGCGCCGCGGGGCCGCTCGCGCTGCTCTCTTCCTTCCTCCTCGGTGCCCTCTGCGCCTCTGTGTTTCTTCTCTTCTTCTCACGCCAGAAGACGCGTCCCCGGCGCGCCTGTCCGTGGTCCGTTGCCGCGCGCAATGCCCGAGCGTCGGAATCGTGCGTAATCGTGCGTAAGGTGCGCAAGCCATTGCCCGGCTCCTCTGCGGCGCATTCGACGGGCGGTGCTCGATTCTTGTTTTGTGGGATCGTTCTGCGTAGCCTGTCCTCGGCGAGATCGAATCAGCGGTCGCCGAGCGAATGTTTCGAGCGGTGCGCCATCGAGCGGACTCGCTGCTGGAGGGTAGGGGGTATGAAGAATTTCCTGGCACGGGGCGTGTCCCGTTCCGTCCGTGGGGGGCGCCCGGGCGGCCTGGCGCCTGACGTAGCTCGTGCGCGCAAGCCGTCGCGGCACATCGTCGTCGCGCTGGCGGCGATGACGGTCGTTCTGTTCGCGGCCGAAGCCTGGGCTTCGGGCACGTGGACCAAGCGGGTCACGTCCGGTCCGGCGCCGACGGAGCGCTCGACCCCCGCGGTCGCCGCGATCGGCGACGCCGTTTACCTGTTCGGCGGCATGAAAGACGACTTCTCGACCTTCGAGAACACCTTCTACAACGATCTCTATCGATTCGACACCGCGCTCGATTCCTGGGAGCTGCTCGATCCGGCGGGGGATCTGCCGCCTCCGCGCGTGTTCGCCGGCGCGGCGGCCGACGAGTGCAATGGCGTCATGCTGGTGTTCGGCGGGGCGACGTACAGCCCCGACTTCTCCGATTTCGTGGCCCACGACGACCTCTGGGCTTACGACGCCGACGCGGACGCCTGGATCGAGATCCACCCCGAGAACGCCGGGCCGGTCGGCCGTTCCCGCCCGAACGTCTGGTTCGCCGGCGGGAAGCTGTATGTCTTCGGCGGAGTGACCAGCGCCTTCGAGTTCATGAACGATCTCTGGGCGTACGATCTGGGGTCGAACCGGTGGAAGGAGCTCGTGCCCGCCGGCGCTCCCGGCTCGCCGCGCGGCCGGCACGAGGCGATGGCGGGGACGGCGCCGATCCGGGGCAAGCTGACGCTGTACGGCGGCGAGACGATGGGCGCGGCTGGCTTCGAGATGCTGGACGATACCTGGGAGTTCGATCTGCGCACCCGCCGGTGGACCGAGGTGACGCCGCGCGCGCGGCGCGACATCACGCCGCCGCGCAACTACGGCGCCGCGGCCGTCATCGGCTGGGACCTGTACCTGCAAGGAGGCGACGTGTCGGGCGGCTCGTCGGGGTGCGGCGCGCCGTTCGAGCAGAACCCCATCGAGGAGCTCTGGCGGTACAGCGCGATCCAGCGGAAGTGGACCAAGCTGTCGCCGGGCGGCGATCCGCTGGTCAGGCTGAAGCGACATGTCGCCGCGGAGGTGAACGGCACCATGTACCTGTTCTCGGGGTGGGATTTCGCCTGCGACGGCGGTGTGGGCCCCGGTCAGCTCTGGAACCGCGACGTCTATTCGTTCGATCCCTGAGCGGGGCAGGCGACCGCCACGCCGCCGGCGGCGGGCGCGCCGCGCTACCCGGCCGCGGCGCGGACATGGTACTGCGCCCTCATGCGCTCGCTCGCGATGGTGCTGTCCCTGGCCGCGCTCCTGGCCGCGGGCGCGCCCGCTTCGGCCAGCGGCGACGGCGCCGGCCATCCCTCGGCAGAAGCGCCCCCCGCGGACGCGCCCTCGGCGGACGCGCCCCCCGCGGACGCGCCCTCGGCGGACGCGCCCCCCGGGGACGCGCCTGCGCCGCCGCAGGCCGCGGCGGCGGCGCGGTGGTGCGCGCCGGAGCTCGCCGCGCTGCCCGGCGAGGTGTGCGCCTTCCTGCCGGCCAAAGCAGCGCCGGGCCCCCGCGTGCTCGTGATCTACCTGCACGGCGTCGTTCAGCCCGATTCAGGGTGGCAGTGGGCGCAACAGCGGGGCGCCGCGCGGGCCGGCGCACGGCACGGCGTCGCCGTGATGATGCCGCGCGGCCGCAGGGGGATCGGTCCGAAGACGATGGAAGACTGGTGGTGCTGGCCCACCGCCACCGCGGCGCAGGCGACCCACGAGGACGCGCTGCTCGCCGAGTGGGACGCGGCGCGCGCGGAGCTCGAGCGGCGCGCGGGCGCGCGCTTCGACCGGGTGCTCGTGTTCGGCTTCTCGAACGGCGCGTACTACGCGACGTCGCTGGCGATGCGCGGGCGGCTGCCGGTCGACGGCTACGCGGCGTTCGCGGGCGGCTCGGGCGCGCGCTACCTGGAGCGGGCGGGCGCGCAGACCAAGGCGCGCGCGCCGATCTTCGTCGGCTGGGGCGGCAAGGACCCGGCGCACCGGGACCAGGTCGCGCTCGCGAAGATGCTCCGCCGGCTGAAGTGGCCTTCGAGGTCGCTCGGCAAGCCGCGCGCGGGGCACGCGATGACCGACGATCAGGTCGACCAGGCGTTCGCCTTCCTGAGCGGCAAGCGAGGCGGCGCCACGGCGCCCAGCAGGGGGCGCGGCGCTCGAGCGCGCTGACGGACGCGCAGGCCGCCGTCGGGCCCGGGGCCGCTCGAGCGCGCCCACGGCGCAGGCGGGCGCGATCAGCCGCCGGGCCGGCCCTGCTCCGCGGCGCTGGCCGGCGCGGGCGCCGGCGCGTCGTCGGCCGGGACCTGGAGCATCGCGTAGTCGATCGTCGTCTCGTTGCGCAGCACGGTGAGCACCACCATGTCCCCGGGCGCGCAGGCGCGCAGGTGGCTCTCCAGCCCTGCCATCGAGTGGACCGGCCGCCCGTCGACGGCGAGGATGACGTCGCCCGGCTCCAGCAGGGGGGACGTGAAGCTGCGGATATCCATGCTCGCGATCCTCACGCCGTCGCCTGCGGTCGGCTGGATCGTGAGGTGCCACGGCGCCGGGACGACGGTCGCCGTCGGCGTCGGGTTCGACGGCTTCTCCCGTCTCGCGGTCTCCGCCTGGCTCGCCGGCACGCCCGCGCGCGGCTGCGCGGCGTCAGCGCGCGAGGCGTCGGCGCGGGGCTGCGCGGTGTCTGCGGGCTGCGAGGCTTCGACGCGCGGACAGTCGCCGCGGCACGCGGCTACCGCGAGCGGGACCAGCGGGGTGAGCATGCCGGAGAGCCGCCGAGCCCACCCGCACGCGCCGCGCGCACGGAGGGGTTGATCCCGCTGCTGACTTGCATGCATGGCCCCTCGGCGCCCCCCGGCCTCCTGCCTCCCAAGATGCAAGATCCCCACCAGCGATTCTCCGCCGCGGTCCGGGCCGATGCCGGAAATCAGGGAGAGGTTCGCCTGCGGCGCGCCGCGATCACGCCCGGGCGAGCCGTGGCGCCGGAACGAAGTGCGCGGGGAACACCCGCTCGAGGAACTCGTTGCGCAGGAGCCCGTCGGGATCGACGAGCTGCTTGAGCCGGACGAACTCCGGCAGCGCGTGCGCGTACATCGCCTGGAGGTGCTCCGCTGTCGCGTGGACGTTCTTGACCAGGTAGACCCGGCCGCCGATCTCGAGGCTGTGCGCGCTGAGCTCGGTGAGCCGCAGGCGGATGCGGCGCACGCTCTCGTCATCGCTGCCCACGAACGCGACCGTGACCGCGAACCCGTCCGTCCCGTGGTTCGCCGAGAGGAGGAACCGGTCGCCCTGGATGTGGAGCACGTCGAGCAGCAGCGGCGGGATTCCGTCTCGGGTCGCGATCTCGTCGATCCTGTTCAGGAAACCGGCGAGCCGGCGCAGGCTGTCCTCCCGGGCGCCCGGGTCGTAGGGGATCATGAAGGTCTGCTGCGCCGTGATCATCGGCGCGCCGAGGGCCTGCCCGATGCGGTTCGCGAGGACGTTGCCATCCATGAAGAACAGATAGCCCATGAGCTCGTCGACGTTCGGGCGCGAGACGTCGAAGACGAAGCGGTCGATGATCGTCCAGACGGCCCGGCTCACGACGGACGCGCGCATCAGCCACTCGATCGGGACGCGGAGCGGGTAGTTGCGGCGATGGTTCAGCAGCGGGCGGAGCGCGTGGGACGTCCCCGCGACGTACCGCGACCGCATCACCATGCTCCTGCTGCCTTCGAGGGTGTGGAAGGCGATGGAGAAGAGCGCCTCGGGGACCCACCCGTCCTCGGCCGCGCTCCCTCCCTCCTCGGGCAGGAGCTGCTCGGCGCGCGGGAGGAGCGCCGCGGCGAGCTCCTCGAGCGATCCGCAGCGCGTCGCCTCGGTGACGACGCGGATCGGGGTGCCCGCCGGGGCGACGCGCGCGACGCGGTACGTGACGTCGATCACCGCGCCGAGGTAGCCGAGGCCGCCGATCACCGCGTGGAACAGCGCGCTCGTCCCCTCGTCGCGGCCGAGGGAGAGCAGCTCCCCGTCGAGGGTGAGGAGCGTCAGCCGCTCGACATAGTGCCCTTCCTTGCCGCCGGTGCTCGAGAAGCGAGAGAGGCAGTCTCCGGAGACCGTGCCTCCAGCGGTCGCGTGGCTCGTCGAGACCACCGTGTACGGCACGAGCCCGCGGGCGGCGAGCTCGCGCACGATCGCTCCCCACGTGGCGCCGGCGCCCACGGTCATCCGCGCCCCCTCCTCGTCGATCTCGATGGAGGTGAAGCGCGTCATCGAGATCACGATGTCGTCGTTCAGCGCCTGCCCGTCGAACGACTGCCCCCCGGCGCGGAACGTGATCCTGCGCCCCGTCCGCTTCGCCATGTGGAAGAGCACCCGGAGCTCCTCGATCGAGGCTGGCGTGTACAGGTCTCCGCACGACTGCTGCAGCCCGCTGTAGCCCTGGAGCAGGCAGAGCGGCTTTCGAGGGATCTCATCGAGCCGCGGCGGCGGCGGCGCGCCCCCGACATAGGCGAGGCCAGCGTCCCCGGCCCCTCGCGCGGCTCGCCGGGGCGATCCGCTGTCGAATCGAGCGACCACGATCAACCCGAGGAGGGAGGGAGGGGGGCCTTGTCCATCGCATCGACCGTATCGAGGGCTGGGCGCATCGCGCGCAGCGTCGCTCGTAACGGGTCACGCGGGCAAATTCACGCCCGGACGAGGAAAGAGGGAGGGGGAAGGCCGGAGCCGAGACCGAAAGACGTGGACGGAGACCGAGGACCGTGTCTCCGTCCCTGCTCAGAACCGCTCTACAAGCCGCGGATCTCGACCTGGATATTCCGCCGGGCCGCCGTCTGCTGGAACCGGCGGATCAGCTCCGCGACGTCGTGGTCGACGTAGGACGCTCCCTGGGCGTCGACCACCACGTGGGTGTCGCTCGGCAGCCGCTCGAACAGCGCCACGAGCTTGCCCTGCGTGAAGAAGTAGGCCGCCTTGTTGAACCGGATCGTCACCCGCGCCCCCTCGTGGATCACGTCGAAGACCCGGGACATCTGCGTCCTCAGCACGAAGAGGACGCCGACCGCGAGGCCGATCGCGATGCCCTTCAGGAGATCGGTCAGCACGATGGCCACGATCGTCACGACGAACGGGATGAAATGGTTCCACCCGAGCTTGCGCATCTCCGCGAAGATCGCGGGCTTGGCCAGCTTGTAGCCGGTGACGAGCAGGATCGTCGCGAGGCACGCGAGCGGGATGTGCGAGAGCAGCCCTGCGGCGAAGACCACCGCGAGCAGGAGCAGCGCGCCGTGCGTGAAGGCGGAGACCCGCGTGCGCGCGCCGGCGTTGGTGTTGGCGCTGCTCCGGACGATGACCGACGTGACCGGGAGACCCCCGGCGAACCCGGAGAGCATGTTGGCGACGCCCTGCGCGACGAGCTCCCGGTTCGGCGGCGACTTGCGGTGCCACGGGTCGATCCGGTCCACCGCCTCCAGGTTGAGCAGCGTCTCGAGGCTGGCCACGATCGCCAGGGTCACGCCCAGCACCCAGACCTCGGGCCGCGCGATCGCGGACCAGTCCGGCAGCTGGAGCGCGCTGGTCAGGTCGCCGGTGGGCAGCGTCACGAGGTGCTTCTGCTCCAGGGCGAGCGACGGGGCCGCCACCTTGAAGAGCTCGTTGCCGAGCGTGGCGACGAGCACGGCGGCGAGCGGCGCGGGCAGCCAGGAGATCTTCGCGAGGCGCGTCTTCTCCCACCCGACGAGGATGGCCAGGCAGACGGCGCTGATGAGGAACGCGCCCCACTCGATCGCCTGCGGCGCCTGCGCCAGCATCGTAAAGGTGTTGCCGCCCTCGGCCTTGAACGACTCGGAGGCGAAGTTGTCCTTGTCGAACCCGATGGCGTGGGGGAGCTGCTTCAGGATGAGCAGGACGCCGATCGCCGCGAGCATCCCCTTGATGACCGACGAGGGGAAGAAGTGGCTGATCGCGCCGGCCCTGAGCACGCCGAGCCCGAGCTGCAGCGCGCCGCCGATGACCACGGCCAGCGCGAACGCCTGGAAGCTCTGCAGGCTGGTGATGCCCGCGAGCACGATGGCCGCGAGCCCCGCCGCCGGGCCGCTCACGCTGAGCTGAGCGCGGCTGATCAGCGGGATGACGAGGCCGCCCACGATGCCGGCGACGATGCCGGACAGGAGGGGGGCCCCGGACGCGAGCGCGATGCCCAGGCAGAGCGGCAGGGCAACGAGAAAGACGACGACGCCCGCGGGGATGTCGTACTTGAGGTTCCCGGTGAGGCGCGAATCCAGCGGCGGCGTGCTGTCGCCGTGCGCCTCCCCCCGGGGCGCGGCTGCGCCTTCTGCTCCAGGGGCGCGAGCACCCATGTGCTCCGACCCGGCGCTGGCTTGGATGGCATTTTGAAGCTGCATCGAAAGGCCCTCTCTTCCAGTAAGTCTTGGGTCAGTGCCAGTGAGGCGCTCAGACCGCGCGCCGGTAGACCGTGGTCTCCGGCAGCGCGGACGGGGGCGCCGCCTCGCAGATGGGCGCGAACTGGCCGCTCGCATGCTCGAACTGGAAGACCTGACCGGTCTCGATCTTGTAGACCCAGGCGTAGAGGGAGAGCTCGCCGCGCGCGAGCCGCGCGCGGATCGTCGGGTGGGTGCGGAGGTTCTCGATCTGGGCGAGGACGTTCTCCTCGACCGTGATCGTCAGGCGGTTCTCCCCCTCGATGTGGGAATAGTTCTCCTGCACCAGGCGGCGCGTCAGCTCCGCGTGCTGGAGCCACGACTTGACCGCCGGCAGCTCGTCCAGGCCGTTGAGATCGAGCAGCCCGCGCATCGCGCCGCAGTGCGTGTGGCCGCAGACGATGATGTGCTTGATCCCGAGGTGCGCGACCGCGAATTCGATCGCCGCGGCCTCGCTGCCGTTGCTCGCGCCGTACGGCGGCACGATGTTGCCGACGTTGCGCACGATGAAGATGTCGCCCGGCTGGGTCTGCGTGATGAGGTTCGGGTTGATCCGGCTGTCCGAGCACGTGATGAACAGCGCCTCGGGGCGCTGACCCCTCGCCAGGTGCTGGAAGAGATCCTGATACGAGCCGCAGATATCAGTCTGGAACTTGTGCAACCCGTCAGCGAGCTTCTGCATTTGAACAAACCCTCTCGTTGACCGCGCCGATCCAGCGCGGCAGTCGTCGTGAACACCTCCGGTTTCCAGCTCCTCCGCGACAGGCCGCGAGCGGCCTCGGCCACGGAGCTAGCCGATCAATTCAGGAAACGTGGTGGAGGGCGACGGACGGGAGGGTGGGGGACGGGGGAGGCGAGGCGGGCGGGCCGGAGATCGGCCACGAGGGCGACGCGAGGGCGCTTCGCGCCGTCGCCGCGTACCGAGCGCATCGCGCGAAGCCGGTGGGCCCCGGCACGGACCGACGGCTGCAGTCCAGCGAGATCAACCTGGTCGATCTCGGTGGATCCGGTCCGAAACGACCCCGAAACATCGGAGTTGCTCGCTTCGATGATGCTGATATTCCCCCGTACCAGCGTAAGCGGCGCGAGGATCAGCGCGAAGAGCAGCGCGATCCGAGGGAGGAATGACCGGAGAACCAGCATCGTTCAGGGATGGATAGAGCGTCGGGCGTTGGAACCAGGGGCGAACGCCGTCTATTCCCTAACCTGGCAGCGGGCCCGGTTCGTCGCAAGACGCCACGGCGCCATACCATGTGCGGCAAAGTGTCGCAGTCGGGGACGGACGCCTCGCTCCTGAGCCAGGTCGGCGCCCCGTCCAGATAACCGTTATAGCGACGGAATTCAACCGCTAGCCAACGCCGTCACGATGGCGTCGCGCAGGGCGACCATCTCGTGCTCTCCCGCATATTTGTGACGAGGCCAGAAGAAGCCCTTGAGACCGTCTTTCCGACGGCGCGGGACCACATGGACGTGCAAGTGGGGGACGCTCTGACTGACGCGGTTGTTGATGGCGACGAAGAAGCCGTCGGCTGAGCACGCCGACTCCACGGCGCGCGCGAGGCGCTGCGCGGTCGCGAAGAGCGGTCCGACGAGCTCTGACGGAAGGTCGGTCAGCACCTCGTGATGGGCGCGCGGGATGAGCAGGCAGTGGCCGGGGAAGAGCGGGCGGTGGTCTAGGAACGCGATCGCCTCCGGCTCGTCGAGGACGACGCAGGCCGGCGTTTCGCCCCGGGCGATACTGCAGAAGGCGCAAGGTCGAGCGGGCATGGCGGCCTCCCGGAGCGATGCCGCGCCGCCTGCCGGGCGTCAACGCCGGCCCGCGGCCAGGCGCGGCGGCGGGCTGTGCAAGGGCCGTGGCGCGGCGCGCGGCGTCGCGATCAGTGGCTCGCGAGGATCGCGTCGATCGACCCGTGACCGGCGGGCTCGCGCGTCCAGTAGTCGAGGAGCCTCCCGCCGGCCGTCATCCAGGCCCGGTCGTAGCGGCCGTCCTGCGACGTGATCCGCACGATGTGGTCGCCGCCGTGGAACGCCCAGTGCCGGCCCGTGTTGTCGAAGTGATCGATGAGCGCGCCCTGCCGCGTCTTCACGTGGAGGGCGTCGGCCGGATCGTCCCAGGTCGTGTCGACGATGAGCTCGTAGACCTGCCAGAGGTTGCCGGACGGGAGCACACCCCAGTCGACGTTGAGCCCGGAGTCGTTCGGGAGCCCGAACACGAAGCAGTGCGGCATGCGCCTCGCCGCGTGCCAGAGGTCGCCGTTGCGGCTCGGCTCGTGGTGGAGCGTCACGAGCGTGTCGCGCGCGAGGCCGAACCCGTCGCTGTCGCCCGGGCTGTCCCAGACGCGGCGGAAGAGGTGCTGGCAGAGCTGGTCGGCGCCGGCGGAGAACCCGACCGTGAGCAGGCCCCGCTGCCGGCGCTCGTGCAGGATGCGCCCGAACTTGCCGGGCTCCCCCTCGAACAGGGCGCCGAGCTGCTTGTAGCGCCAGAGCCCCGTCGTGCTGTAACCGCCGCCGAGGATCACCACCTCGGACGACCCGAGCAGATCCCAGAGCACGTCGACGTCCTCGCGCCGCAGGTTGCTGGTCCAGTAGAACGGCACGTGCTCGAGGCCGAACCGCTCGTAGAACTGGAAGAACCAGCGGAACTTGCCGTACGCGAACTCCTGCCGCTCGAGCTCGTTGCCGTCGCGGGGCGCCTCCGACATCGGCAGGAACAGGACGCGCTTGTTGTCCCGCCCGCGGAGGGCGCGCTGCGCGATGTAGTCGTTGTGGATGACGTTGCAGCGGCTGTGCGAGCTGTAGATCAGCGCGGTCCCTCTCATCAGGCCGCGCATCTCAGCGGCTCGGCGCGCCCTGCGTCAAGGGGGCGCGCGCTGCGTGTGGCGCGCTCCCTCGACGGGGGCGCGGCCGGGCGCGCTCAGCCGCGCCTCACCTGCTGCATCTTGCGCGGGACGGCGCCGGAGCGCATCAGCATCTCGAACGCCTCCTTCTCGAGCATCGGGTGCACGCCGCGCGGCGGGACGCCCATGGGGCTCTTCTTCTTCGTGATGAAGCCGCTCAGGTACTGCGGGTTGAGCGCGCTCAGGCTCCGGAGCGTGCTCTTCATCTGCTTCGTGTTGTTCGCCCACGCGTAGGCGAACGCCCGCGAGCGGAGCAGCTGCGGCTTGAGCTCGGCGAACGCGTCGTCGTTCGGATCGAACGTCTCGAGCAGCTCGACGGCCTTCGTGGCCTGCCCGGTGCGGGCCCACGCCTCGCCGACGATGGCGGCCATCATGGCGCGGATCCTCGGCTCCTTGTGGCGGGTCATGTCGATCTTGTCGACGAGCGCCCGCGCCTCGTCCGTCTCGCTCAGGATGAGGTGGATCATGCCGCGCTGCGCGCGCGCCTCGTCGGCCATGGGCGCCATCACCTTGTCGAGGTTGATGGTCTCGAGCGTCCGGAGCGCGGCGCGCGGGTCCTCCTGCATCTGGAGCTGCGCCTTCGCGAACGTCGCGGCCGCGTCGTCCTTCTTGAACTCCGTGTCGAGCTTGGCGATCGCGTCCTTGCGCGCCTCGGCGGAGTCGGCGGTCTGCACGATCTGCGCGACGGCGCGCGTCTTTGTCGCGAAGCGCAGCGCCCACAGGATGACGCCCGCGACCACGACCGTCAGGACGCCGGCGGCCACCTTCGGCCAGACCCCGGGGATCGCCAGGGCGATGGCCCAGATGATGAGCGCCGGGATGCCGACGCGGAGGGCGAGCGAGCGCGGGTTCAGCTGGGCGAGGGGGTCGGCCGGCGGCTTTCCGCTGCGGAGCGCGGCGATGGCCTGCTCGCGCTGCTGCTTGGGGCTCTGCTTCTTCGGGGTGGGTTTGCCGGGGGTCTTCATCGAAGGTCGTGGATCTGACGGGCGTTGCGGCTCCGCGGGGCGCGGGGTCTCATAGCCGGCCTGCGGGGGAGCGGCCAGCGGAGGCGGGCGGACGAGCTGCCCGGCCCCCGGGGAGGGGGGCCGTCGCGCGGGGCGCGCACGGGCTGAACTCGCCTGGGGCGCCCTGTGCCCGGCGTGCGCAGCACGCCGGGCACAGGGCGCCCCAGGCTCAGACACCAGCCCGTGCGCGCCCCGCGCGACGGCCCCCCTCCCCGGGGGCCTACGGTCGTGGAAGGGGGGAGGACGGTGGGCGAGGCTAGCTCGCGGCGGTGCCGGGGTCGCCGGGGCGTGCGGGGGGGTCGCCCTCGGGGGCGGAGGCGGGGAGCGGGGTGACCGCAGGGCGGACCGTCTCGAAGCCGCGCAGCGGCGGGAGAGGCTCGATCGACGGGGCGACCAGCGCGGCGCCGCGCGTCGGCGGGATCGAGGCCGTCGGGTCGGCGAGGCCGAGCGTGGACTCGCGGAAGTGAAGGAAGACCGTCTGCGCGATCGACAGGCACGGGACCGCGAAGAGCGCGCCGGTGATCTGGAAGAAGTGCTCGCCGATGAGCAGCGCGAGCACCACGAGCACCGGATGGATCTTCGCCGAGTCGCCGATGATCTTCGGGTTCAGGAAGTTCGCCTCGAGCTGGTGGATGCCGACGATCCACGCGAGCACGCCGACCGCCGTGCCGAACGACTGCGTGAGGCCGATGAGGACCGCCGGGATCGAGCTCAAGATCGAGCCGAAGATCGGGATCAGCGACATCACCGCCGCGAGGACCGAGAGGATCGGCCAGTACTTGAGGTCGAAGAGCCAGAAGCCGATCGCGGAGAGGACGCCGTTCACGAGGCAGATGAGGAGCTGCCCGCGCACGACGCCGGACAGCCCCCGGTCGAGCCGGCGCAGGAAGCGATCGAACGACTCGCGCGAGCTCGGATGCCAGAGCTCGCGGAAGAAGCGCAGGATCTTCTCGTGCGTCAGGATGATGTACCCCGCGAGCATCAACGTCATGAAGAGGTTGAAGATGCCGCGCGAGATCGCGGTCGCGATGGCCTGTCCGATGCGCAAGACCGTGAGCGAGTTCTCCTTGAGGTAGGCGGCCGCCTTCTCGTAGCCCTCCTGGAGCATGTTCGCGCTCGAGAGCGGGTGCTTCGGGCGCGCCGGCGCGATCTGCCAGACGCCGTCGCCGGTCTCGCGGATCTCGACGTCCTCGGCGATGCGCACGTCGAAGGAGCCGTCCGGCCCGGGGACGATGCGGACAGGCGGGCGCTCGAAGCCATCCTCCCCGGGCGCGGCGAGATCGCCGGGCGGCGCGCCCGGGTCGTCGGGCGCCGGGTCCGGCGCGACCTCGCGCGGCGCGGGCGGCGCCTCGGGCAGCGCCTGCGGCTCGCGGCCGGACCAGCGGCGGAGCCGCGCGTCGAGCGCGGGCAGGTACTCCTCACGGAGCCGCGCGGCGAGCCGCGGCGCCTCGGCGGTGAGCGCCTTCCCCTCGGCGACGAGCCGCGGGACGCTGAGGGCGAAGAAGCCCGCGACGCCGGAGATCACGAGCGCGTAGACGACGAGGATCGCGGCCCACCGCGGGACGCGCGCGCGCTCGAGCCGGAGGACCGCCGGCGTGAGCACGTAGGCCACGACGAGCGCGAGCACGAAGGGGAGCAGCACCGCGTGCGAGACGATGAGCAGCGCCGCCGTCAGGACGGCGCTCACCGTCAGGAACACGGTGCGCCGCGAGGGCCCCTCGCTCACGGCGCCTCGCGCGCGGCCGGGCCCGGGACGCCGTCGTCGACGAGCGACGCGGGCAGATCGGCGAAGAAGCCGAGCAGGTGGTCGCGCGTCGCCTCGAGCGCCTGCGGCACGACGCGCGTGTCGGCGAGCACGGGCATGAAGTTGGTGTCGCCGGGCCAGCGCGGCACGATGTGCACGTGCAGGTGCTCGGCGATCCCGGCGCCCGCGGCGGTGCCGAGGTTGATCCCGACGTTCATGCCCTCGCACTTGAGCGCGGCGCGCAGGCGGGTCGCCGACTCGCGCACGAGGCGGAAGAGCGCCTCGTGGTCGGCCGGCTCGAGCGCGTCGAGCGAGGCGACGTGCGCGTGCGGGACCACGAGGAGGTGGCCCGAGGCGAACGGGTAGCGGTTCAGCATGACGAACGCGCGGCGGGTCGCGGTCACGACCAGCCGGTCGCGCTGTTCTTGCTGGGTTGCGCGGGGGATGCCGCAGAAGATGCAGTCGGACTGGCCCTTCGGCGCAAGGATGTACTCGATGCGCCAGGGCGCCCACAGGGGGTTGCCCATGTCGCGGAGACGCTAGCACGGCGGCCACGCGCGCGGGACCACCGCCCGTGCTTCGCGCCCGCCGCGTCGCCCCGTCGTCACCACCGCCGCCCGCGCCTCGCGTCGTGCTCGCGCGGCTCCCACGGGGATCGCCCGCCCGGGGACGCCCGCGCTCGGCCGCGGGCCGCGGCGCGGATCTCAGAAGGCGATCGGCGTGGCGGCGAGATCGAACCAGACCGAGAGGGCTAGCCCGGCGGACGTGCCGAGCGCGTCCCAGACGAGATCGCGGAGCGAGGGGGTGCCGTACCCGGCGGCGTCGAACGCCTCCTTCGCCAGGCCGGCGCCGAGCGCGACCGCGGCCCCCACCGCGATCCGTCCGTGGAGGTCGTCGGTCGCGAGCGCGCCGAGCGCGTACCCGCCGCTGGCGAGGGCGATGGACGCACAGAAATGGCGCGCCTTGTCATCGCTGAACCACGGGTCGGGGTCGCGCAGCGGCGCGTAGGCGCGCGCGAGCGGCCGCTCCGGGAACGTCACCCGGGGCAGGCCGCCCGGGAGGTGGGCGAGGGGGTCGCCGGCCGCGGGGCCGGCAAAGATGCCGCCTGCGGGGCCGGCGAGGGGGCCCGCGGGGCCAGCCAAGGGGCGCGGGCCGGCAAAGGGGGCCGCGGGGCCTGCGGCGAGCGGGCCGTCGGCGCGGGCGGGGGGCGCGCCGAGCGCCAGGGCGGCAAGGACCGGCGCGGCGAGGGCGGAGCGCGCGAGGGGGCCTCTCATCGCGGCGGGATCGTCCGCGGCGCCCCGCAAAAAGCAAGAGGCGAGGCCCTGGGGAGGGCCTCGCCTCTCGTCGACATCGGGTCCACACGGCGAGCCGAGCGGCACCGGGGCGCCCGCAGCCCGCCGTACCTTCGGTGCGGCGGAGTGCGCGCCTGGCGCGCGGCCGGTTCAGGCGGGCCGCGCGCCGGGCAGCGTCACTTCAGGTCGAGCTTGCCGCCGAACTTCTCCTTGATGAGATCGCCGATCGTCCCGGCCACCGGCTTGTCGTCGTCGTCCTTGCGCTTCTGCTGCTGCTGCCGGACCGGCGCGGGGCGCTCCATGCCGATGTTCTTCATCGTCAGGAAGAGCCGGCGGTCGACCGTGTCGAGCGAGGAGATCTCGGCCTTGACCTTGTCGCCGACCTTGAGCTTGCCGTCCTCGGGCTCCTGCACGTCGCTCTGCGAGATGAGGCCCTCGACGCCCTCGCGCAGCCGCACGAACACGCCGTAGTCGACGATGCTCACCACCTGCGCGTCCTCGATGACGCGGCCGGGCGGGTACTCCTGCAGCATGGTCGGCCACGGATCGTCCCAGAGCTGCTTGATGCCGAGGGAGACCTTCTTCTCGTCGTGGTTGATCGAGAGGATGATCGCCTCGACGTCGTCGCCCTTGTGGTACAGGTCGCTCGGGTTGTTGACGCGCACCGACCACGAGAGGTCGCTCTTGTGGACCATGCCGTCGACGCCCTCCTCGATCCCGACGAAGACGCCGTAGTCGGTGAGCGACCGGACCTTGCCCGCGATCTTGTCGCCGGGGTGGTACTTGTCCGTGAAGAGCATCCACGGATCCGGCTCCAGCTGCTTGAGGCCGAGGCTGATGCGCTTCGCGCGCGCGTCCACCTCGAGCACCTGGCACTCGAGCTCCTGGCCCACCTCGAGCAGCTTCGACGGGTGCTTGACCTTCTTGGTCCAGCTCATCTCGCTCACGTGGATGAGGCCCTCGACGCCCGGCTCCAGCTCGACGAACGCGCCGTAGTCGGTGATCGACATGACCTTGCCGCGGACCTTCTTGCCCGCGGGGTAGGCCTCCTCGGCGTGGTTCCAGGGGTCCTCCTGGGTCTGCTTGAGGCCCAGGGAGACGCGCTCGGTGTCGGCGTTGTACTTGAGGACCTTCACGAGGACCTCGTCGCCGACCTGGAACACCTCGCTCGGGTGGTTCACGCGGCCCCACGACATGTCCGTGATGTGCAGGAGGCCATCGATGCCGCCGAGGTCGACGAACGCGCCGTACTCGGTGATGTTCTTGATGGTCCCCTTGACGGTCATCCCTTCCGTCAACGTCTCGAGCGTCTTGGCCTTCATCTCGTCGCGCTCGCGCTCGAGGAGCACGCGCCGCGAGAGCACGATGTTGCCGCGCTTCTTGTTGAACTTGATGACCTTGAACTTGTAGGTCTGGCCGATCAGCTTGTCCAAGTTGCGGATCGGGCGGAGGTCGACCTGCGAGCCCGGGAGGAAGGCCTTCACGCCGCCGCGGATGGTGACCGAGAGGCCGCCCTTCACGCGCTGGCTGATCGTGCCCTCGATGAGCTCGTCCGCCTCGCAGGCGTTCGAGATCTCATCCCAGACCTTCATCTTGTCGGCCTTCTCCTTCGACAAGGTGACGAGGCCGTCGTCGTTCTCGCGGCTCTCGATGTAGACGTCGACCTTGTCGCCCGCCTTGACGGCGGCCTGGCCCGCGGCGTCCGCGAACTCGCGCAGCGCGATGACGCCCTCGCTCTTGCCGCCGATGTCGACCACGACGGAGTCGCGGTTCACTGCGACCACGGTGCCGGAGATGATCTCTCCTTCACGCGCGAAATCGCCCCCTTCCACGCTCTGTTCGAAGAGCGCGGCAAAGCTCTCCATGCTCGCCCCGGACGAGCCTGCCTCCATATGGATGTTACTAGTCATGTTGTTCGTTCTTGTTTCCTTTCCTTCCCTGGGATTCGCCGCGCGGGCGTAGGCATGGACCCTTGGTGCCACGCACGAGCGGCGGAGGGGCAGGCACACGCGTACCGATGCACCCGGCCCCTCGGGAGAGGCGAGCCTGTAGTCTGAGGAGGGGCCTCTGTCAATGCAACGACCGAGCCACGGTGGGTTTTTGTCGTTTCCCTGAGAAACGACGAGCCCGCCGGCTCAAAGCGGCGCATCGTCAGGGCGCCGCGCGCGGGGCGCCGGCGGCCTCGCGCGCCCGCTGTGCGATCGCGGCGCAGGCGCGATCGAGGCCCTCGACGGGCCATTTCGTCCGGATCTCGACGCGATCGCCCTGCGCTTCGGCCTGGGCGCCGTCGATCGCGGTCCCGACGCCGGCGACGTCGGGGAGCAGCGCGAGCGCGAGCTTGAGGCTGCCGAGGAACGCCTGGGCGTCCGCGGCGAGCGCCGCGGCCGTGTCGCCCGAGACGGGCGCGAGGCGCATCGCGAGCGCGGGCTCCGCGCCGAGCGTGAGCGTGCCCGAGGCGTGAGCGATGCGCCGGAACAGCGCGCCGGCGCGCGGGAGCAGCGGCGAGGCCACGCCGGCGGCGCCGGACCACGCGGCGCCCGTGAGCGCGAAGGCGACGGCGCCCTGCTCGGGCAGATCGAGGCGCTGCCACTCGTCCGACGCGGGCAGCGCGGCGCTCACGATCTCGACGTCCGTGCCGAGGACGAGCGTGCCGTCGTCGGCCTGGCCGATCACGGCGCGCGGGCGCGGGCCGCCGACGAGCAGGAGCTCGCCCTCGCGGCGGACATCGGACCAGCCCTCCTCGCGGGCGACCTTCTCCATGCCGGCGACGAACCGGCCCTTCGGGATGCGCCCGCCCGCGAGCGCGACCCAGCTCGCGGCGTCGGTCGAGGCGATCACGATCTCGCGCACGTCCGAGAGGACGTCGACGCCGGTGGCCGCCTCGACGCGCGCCCGCCGCGACGCGCCCGCGGGCGCCTCCTCGACCAGCGGCAGGAAGTGCTGGCGCACGGGCCCGAAGAGCGCGAGCTCCGCGGCCTCGAGGCGGACGACGATGTTCGCGTCGCCCGGGATGTGGCGCCGGGCCGTCGGCTCGTAGCGAAAGAAGAGGAAGTAGACGCCGAGCGCGACGCCGGCGAGCAGCGCGACGCCGGCGAGCGCCGCGGCGAGGCACGCGGCCCCCCGCGGCCGGCCGGGGCGCGGCGGGGCGGCGCCGCCGTCGGGCTTCGCGGGGGGCGCCTCGGCGGGGTCGGCCTCCGGGGCCGGCGCGGGCGCCGCGGCCTCGTCGATCACGGTCGGTCGGATCGGCTCTTCGATCAGGGTGTCGGGCATCGGTTCAGCCGGGGGAGCCCCGGGACAGCAGGGCGAGCACGAGGGGCGCCGGGAAGAGCCAGCGGAGCCGCACGGTGCGCTCCACCTGCTCGATCGAGAGCGCCTTCATCAGCTCTGCGTAACGCACATCCTCGACGTTGTCGCGCAGCACCTCGAGGAACCGCCGGGCGCGCCCGGCGCCGGCCGGGTCGACGCCGACGATCTCCGCGTCGAGGCGCACCCCCTCGTCGGCGAGGGACGCCACGGCGCGGACGCGCTCGACGCCGGCGACGAGCGCGGAGGCCGACGGGAAGCGGCGCGCGAGCGACGCGGGGAGCCGGCGCGCGCGCAGGTCGAGGCTCACGAGCCCCTCGGCGGCCGGGTCGCCGCGGCGCTCGTCCGGGCCGTCGCGGAGGACGCGCGCGACGCTGCTCACCTCGGCCGCGGACACGAGCGCGACGGCGCGATCGCCGAGCGCGACGATCCGCGCCGTGTCGGCGCGCGCGGCGACGCCGTCGCCGCGGCGATCGAAGACGGCGACGCCGCCCTGCACGCCGCGCACGTCCCGCGCGACCGGCGACGGCGCCCAGCGGTCGGGATCGGGCGCGAGCCCGGCCATCCGGCCCTCCAGGACGACGACGCGGTCGCCCGCCTCGAGATCGGCGAGCCGCAGGCCGAGCCAGACGACGTCGGCGCGCCGGAGGGCGCTCTCGAGCGCCTCGTCGGGCGCCTCGTCGAGCGCGCGCCGCGCGAGCTCGTCCGCGGCCGCCTGGCCGAGGCCGGCGCGCATGCGGGCGACGTCGACGCGCACCACGAGATCGAGATCGGCCGGGAGGAGATCGGCCGGCTCGATGCGCCGGACGATCCGCGGGCCGTCCGGGATCCTCGCGCGCTGCGCCTCGGGCCGCGGCGCCTCGCCCCCGCAGGCCGGGAGCGCGAGCGCGATCAGGGTAGCGGCGGCGGCGGCGGCGCGGGCGTCACGCGCCGCGCGCACGGATCTCCACGAGGGACGCCATCTCGTCGATGATCTCCTGCGGGCTCCGGTGCCCGGAGTCGACGAGGATCGCGTCGTCGGCCTTGCGGAGCGGCGCGACGGCGCGCTCGCTGTCGGCCTTGTCGCGGCGGAGCACGTCGGCGAGCGTCGCCTCGAAGCTGACGGACATGCCGCGCGCGACGAGCTCGTCGTACCGCCGCTTCGCGCGGATCTCGGCGGGCGCCGTGAGGAAGAACTTCACCTCGGCGTCGGGGAACACCACGGTGCCGATGTCGCGCCCCTCGAGCACGACCCCGCCGCCCGCGCCGGCCTGCCGCTGCATCGCGAGCAGCGCCTTGCGCACCGCGGGGATGGCCGAGACCCGGCTCGCGCCGAGGCTGATCTCGGGGGCGCGGATCGCGCTGGAGACGTCCTCGCCGTCGAGCAGCACCCGCATGCCGCTGCCGCCCACGCTCGAGTGCGGCGGCCCGCCCTCCGGGGCGGCGCGCGCGG
The DNA here is from genome assembly GCF_051474665.1 of Sorangium sp. So ce394. Classification (NCBI taxonomy): domain Bacteria; kingdom Pseudomonadati; phylum Myxococcota; order Polyangiales; family Polyangiaceae; genus Sorangium; species Sorangium sp. So ce394. The sequence goes on along the minus strand of NZ_CP150339.1, from coordinate 10,551,093 downwards.
CGGCGGAGGCGTACGCGGCGCCGGCGTCCGTGGAGTCGGGCGCCGCGCCGCGCTCCAGCGTGATGCGCCCGCCGCTCGCGAGATCCTCGGCGAGGGCGCCGATCGCGCCGGTCTCGTCCCACGCGAGGCCCACGCGGTGGACCGCGAGCGCGACGGCGCGGTAGATCGCGCCGGTGTCGACGAGGAGGTAGCCGAGCCGCTCGGCGAGCCCCCGCGCGACCGTGCCCTTGCCGGCGCCGGCCGGCCCGTCGATGGCGACGCGCAGCCGCCGGAGCTCGCCCTGGCCCGGGAGGTGGCGTGCGTCGTCCTGTCTCTGCCGTTCGGTCACCTGCGCTCCTCCTCGTTCGCTCGCTCGCCCGCTCGCCCGCTCACGAGCCGCGGGCGCCCTCGACCTCGATGCGCGCGCCCAGGGCGCGGAGCGTCCCGACGAAGAGGGGGAAGCTCGTCGCGATGCAGCCCGCGTCGCGCACGCGCGTGGGCCCGCGCGCGGCGAGCCCGAGCACGGCGGCCGTCATCGCGATGCGGTGGTCGCCGCGGCTGTCGACGTCGGCCGCCTCGAGCGGCCGGTCGGGCCTGCCCTCGACGAGGAGCCCGTCGGTGCGCTCCTCGCAGCGCAGGCCGAAGGCGCCGAGCACGGCCGCCATCGCCGCGATCCGGTCGGTCTCCTGCACGCGCAGCTCCCGCGCGTCGAACACCTCGGTGACGCCGCGCGCCCGCGCGGCGAGGCCGAGCAGGATGGGCAGCTCGTCGAGGGCGCGCGCCGCGAGCTCGCCGCCCGCGCGCCCGCCGCGCAGGCCGGCGCCGGACGCGATGTGGAGATCGCCGGTCGGCTCGCCGAGGGCCTCCCCCTTGATCTCGACGGCGACGCTGCTGTCCATGTCGCGCAGCACCTCGAGCAGGCCGGTGCGCGTCGGGTTGAGGCCGACGCGTCGCGCGGTGACGCGGCTCTCTGGCACGAGCTCCGCGGCGGCGAGGAGGAACGCGGCGGCGGAGAGGTCGCCGGGCACGTCGAGGTCGAACGCCGGGAGGTCGCCGGAGAAGCGGGCCGCGTCGAGGCAGACCATCGCGCCGACCGAGTCGACCGGGACGCCGAGCGCGGTGAGCATGCGCTCGGTGTGATCGCGCGAGACGATCGGCTCGCGCACGAAGGTGGGGCCGTCGGCGAAGAGGCCGGAGAAGAGCAGGGCGCTCTTCACCTGGTCGCACGGGACGGGGAGGTCGTATTCGATGGACGAGAGCACGTGCGGCTCGGGGAGCGGCCCGACGTCGAGCGGCGCGGTGATCTCGCCGATCGTGCGCGGGTCGAGCTGCCCCTCGATGCGCCCGCCGCGGAGGCGGAGCGGCTTCGCGACGCGCTCCATGGGGCGGCGCGAGAGCGACGCGTCGCCGACGAGGCGCGCGGCGAAGCGCTGGGCGACGAGGATGCCCGAGAGGAGCCGCATGGTCGTCCCGGAGTTGCCGCAGTCGATGGGCCCGTCGGGGGCGCGGAGGCCGGAGAGCCCGGCGCCGTGGACGACGAGGTCGCCGGGCGACGGCTCCTCGACGCGGACGCCCAGGGCGCGCAGCGCGTCGACGGTCGAGCGGACGTCGCCGCCGAGCGCCCCGCAGCGGACGCGGCTCTGCCCGGTGGCGAGCCCCGCCAGCAGGAGCGCCCTGTGGGCGATGCTCTTGTCCGCGGGGACCGGCACGCTCCCGATGAGCGGCCGCTCCGCCGGGTGGACGATCAGGTCGGGCACGCGATGCCGTTTAGCAGAACGGCGGGCGCAGGCACAGCGGGCGGGGCGGGGGGCGGCGGGGGCGCGGCGCGGCGGCGCCCGTCCGGTGTCCGGGCGCCCGGGCGCATCCTGATGGTACGCTCGGCGCGCCGCGGGGAGCGGCAGGAGGCGGTGTGGACGTGAGCGAGGCACTGGACGTGGCGGCGCGCGTTGCGGCGCGGCTCGGCGCGATCCCGGGCGTTACGGCGGTCGTGCTGGGCGGCTCGCGCGCCCGCGGCGCCGGCCACCCGGACTCGGATCTCGATCTCGGCATCTACTACGAGCCGGAGCGCCCGCCCGATCTCCCGGCGCTGCGCGCGCTCGCGCGGGAGCTCTGCGCGGGCGGCGCCGAGGGCGCCGTGGCGCCGCTCGCGCGGGAGCTCCTCGCGGCGGACCCCGGGGACGTGGTGACGCCGCCCGGCGCGTGGGGACCGTGGATCAACGGGGGCGCGTGGCTCGAGATCGAGGGGCACCGCGTCGACTGGCTCTACCGCGATCTCGCCCGCGTGCGGCGCGTGGTCGAGGAATGCCGCGCGGGGCAGGTGACGTGCGACTACCAGCCCGGGCACCCGCACGGCTTTTTCAGCTCCAACTACCTGGCCGACATCCACGACTGCCGGCCGCTCTTCGATCCGGCGGGCGTGCTCGCCCCGCTCAAGGCGCTCGTGACGCCGTATCCGCCGGCCCTGCGGCGGGCGCTCCTCGATCGGTTCCTGTGGGAGGCCGGCTTCGCGATCGACACCGCGAAGAAGGCCGCGGGGCGCGGCGACGTGGTGTACGTGAGCGGCTGCCTGTTCCGCGCCGCCGCCTGCCTCGTGCAGGCGCTGTTCGCGCTGAACGAGCGCTACGTCTCGAACGAGAAGGGCGCGCTGCAGCGGACGCGGGCGCTCCCGCGGTGTCCCGAGGGCTTCGCCGACCGGGTGGAGGCGCTGCTCTCCGCGCCCGGCCAGGGCGCGGAGGCGCTGCTCGGGAGCCTCGGGCGCATGGAGGCGATTGCGCGCGAGGCGCGCGACCTGTGCCGGCGGAACGCGCCGGGCTGCTAGCATCGCCCGCGACGGAGGGCGCCGCGGGAGCGGGGCCCGGGGACACATCGAGCGAGGACGAGGAGCCATGGAGTCGATCACGCTGGAGCACGGTCCGTCGGAGGAGCAGCTGGCGAAGCTCGGGGCGCGCGGCTGGCCCATCTGGACGAAGGAGGTGTCGACCTTCCCCTGGCACTACGACGAGCCGGAGACCTGCTACCTGCTCGAGGGCGACGTGATCGTGACGCCGGTGGGCGGGGGCGCGCCGGTGCGGATCCAGGCGGGGGATCTGGTGACGTTCCCCGCCGGCCTGAGCTGCACGTGGGAGGTCCGCTCCCCGGTGCGGAAGCACTACCGCTTCGGCTGACCCGGGCCGCGGCGGGCGGCCGGCGGCGGCTCGCGCCGCGTCACGGCAAGTTGGCGTCGAGCCAGGCGAGCCGGGCCCTCAGGAAGTCGCGCATGACCTGCAGCTGCCCCTCCCACGTCGGCGCGGTGGGGCCGCCGAGGAAGCCCTCGCTCGACTCGATGATGTCCGACACCGGCCACTTGGCGAGGTCGCGGGCCGCGGCCTGCGCGAGCGGAGCGCTCAGCTCGTCCATGCGCTGCTCGAGCGCGGCCTCCGACAGGAGCGTCTGGCGCAGCGCCGTGTAGCGCGCCCGCACCTGCGCCATGAAGGCCGGATCCGCGGTGAGCTTCTGATACCAGTTGTTGACGTTCCTCGCGCCGCTGAAGCGAAAGCCTGTGTCGTTGTTCGACTCCGGCGCCGCGCTCTGGGCGCCCACGCCGCCGAGCGCGAAGTTGTAGTCCCAGAGCGGGCCGGCCTTGATCTTCTGATCGCGATCCTTGTGGTAGAAGGCGCTCCGCACGTAAGCGTCCACGTTGAGCGTCAGCTCGCTGATGATCAGGTAATCGATGAACGACGGCACGTCGATGTACGCCGCGTAATCGCCGATCGGCGTCTGATGGAGGCTGTCGTGGAACTCCTGGATATATTGTGTCAACCAGGTCTTCTGGGCGTCGTTCAGGGGATCGGGATCCACGACCTCGAGATCGATCCAGCACGTGCCGCCCTGGCCGGGGCGCGGCCCGCCGCCGCCGAAGCCTCCGAACGACGGGAGCGGATCCGAGCCGGTGCAGGTGAGCTTCGGCTCCTCGGCGGCCGCCTGATCGAACTTGAAGATGTAGCCGCCGCTGATCTTGGGCGCGTCGAGGTCCTCCTCCTCGAGCTGCTTGAGATCGGTGCGGGCCTCGTTGTTCTTGATGGTCTCCGAGATCCAGTAGATGCCCTGGTAATCCGCTTCGCCGATGACGCGCGCGTCGTAGTTCAGGTAGACCTCGGCGAACTCGTTGCGCGGCGCCTCCAGGCCCATGTCGCGGCCGAGGGTGTAGGTGAACGGATTGCGGATCAGCGTGCGGTCGTAGTACGGGGGGATCAGCGCCCAGTCCGAATCGGCGGGCATGCCGAGCATCGGGTAGTCGAGGTCCTTGTCGTCGTTGCCCCACAGCTCGAGCTTGTAGGGTGTCTGGGGGAAGTTCATCGAGGACTGGCCGCGCACGTGATAGCCCCCGCGCATCGCCATCGTGGGCAGCGAGGCGATCGAGGCGACGCCGTTGACCGGCTCCCAGATCATCACCGCCGCGTCGAAGTAGACCTCCTTGTCGGTCGGCTTGCCCTGGCCGTAGCCGTCGATGATCATGATGGGGAGGTCGGAGGTCGCGTCGATGGTGCGCGCGATGTAGATGCCCGTGCTCACCGCGCCGCGCGCGTCGCCCCCCACGAACGCCTGCGCGCGGACCTGCGTCGTGGCGGTGAGGGTCACGGGCTCGCCCGTGTACAGCGTGGACGCCGAGGTCGGCAGCTGCCCGTCGAGCGTGTAGCGGATCTCGGCCCCTGCGACCGAGGTGGACATCTCCACCTGGATCTGATCCCTGAACGTCTGGCTCGGCGTGGAGAACGTGACATCCCCCGTCAGGGACGGGATCGTCTGCGGGGGGCCGTCGCCGGGTTCGGCCGGCGCCTGGCCGCAGGCGACGCTCAGCGTGACGAGGGCGAGCGAGAGGGAACGGTGGAGCCCGGCGAAGCGTGCCCGTCGAACAATGGCGCTATTTTCCACTGCCAGCCTCATTGACATTTCAAGAAATCGTCATTGTACGGACACACGGGGCCGCCGCGCCACCCATTTCTCGAGCGGCGCTCTTGGCCTCTCGGTTCCTCTCTGCTTTTCGTGTTCCTCTGTGCCTCGGTGGTTCCTTCCTCTCTCCGGAGAGCAGGGACGACCCCCGGGGGACGCGGCACCGGCTCGGATTTCTTCGACGAGGGGCTTGCGCCGTACTTCGATAATGTTAGAAGTAGTGCGTGCCGTCGAAGCTCGACCGTCACGTCGAACAGCTCGCCGCGCTCGGTCACCCGGTGCGGCTCGCGGTGCTGCGCTTCGTGGTGCAGGCCGGGATGGAGGGCGCCCCCGCCGGCGACATCCAGGCGCACGTCGGGCTGGCGGCCTCGACGCTGAGCCACCACCTCAAGCGGCTCGTCGACGCCGGCGTCCTGCGGACGCGCGGTGAAGGGACGTTTCACTACTACAGCGCCGACTACGAGGCGCTCCGCGCGCTGACGGAGTACCTGTGGGAGGACTGCTGCAAGCGCGGCAAGTCGTGCTGCTGAATTTTTTTTTGCCCGTCTATTTCGAAATTTTTGGAAGCAAGTGGAAGGAAGGTGTGCGATGAATGTCCTCAAGCCTCATCTCTCGCTCAACGTCTCCAACATCGACGCGTCGGTCGCGTTCTACGAAAAGGCCTTTGGCGTGCGCGCCACCAAGCGCCGCCCCGGGTATGCGAAGTTCGACCTCGAGGAGCCTTCGTTGAACCTCACCATGCAGGAGGCGCCGCGCACCGGCGTCAACGCGAGCCACTTCGGCGTCCAGGTGGCGAGCACGGCGGACGTGCTCGAGGCCAAGCGGCGCTTCGAGGCCGCGGAGCTCAGGACGTTCACGGAGGAGGACACGGCCTGTTGCTATGCGGTGCAGGACAAGGTCTGGATCGAGGACCCCGACGGCAACTCCTGGGAGGTGTTCGTGGTGAAGGGCGAAGCGGCCGTGATGGGGAGCCAGCCCGCGATTCCCGCGAAGAGCGAGGCCGCGTGCTGCGCGCCGTCGTGCTGCGTCCCGTCCAATTGACATGCGGTGCGTATGGGTTATATACCGGCGCGCGGGGCTTATATCATCGACCGTCCCGCACAATGAGGCGCGGAGGACCTGAAACCCTGAAGCGGCGCGAACGTCTCCCGCCTTTGTCGGCGGGACGACGCCGCGTCGGGAGGTCGGGCCTGCGTCGCTTGAAGAGGAGCAAATGATGGCCAAACGCGATGCGATCTTCCCTGCCGGTCGGCAGGCGCTCTACGAGATCAACCGCTATTCGGCGGCGATCCGCTCGGGCGACCTTCTGTTCGTCTCGGGCCAAGTCGGCAGCCGCGAGGACGGGTCGCCCGAGCCGGTCTTCGAAAAGCAGGTCCAGCTCGCCTTCGACAACCTCGCGGCGGTGCTGAAGGCCGCCGGCTGCACGTTCGACGACGTCGTCGACGTGACGTCGTTCCACACCGACCCGGCCAAGCAGTGGGAGGCGGTCAACGCGGTTCGACTGAAGGCGATCGGGGAGCCGCCCTACCCGAACTGGACCGCGGTGGGCGTGAACTGGCTGGCGGGCTTCGATTTCGAGATCAAGGTCATCGCGCGCATTCCTCAGTCCACCTGATCGATGGCATCACCAAACCAGCCTCGGGATTCGGGGCCGAGCGCCCCGCGCGGCTGGCGCTCTCATGGCTCCTCGCGGCGGGACGCGTCGCGAGGAGCCCCCTCCGTGCCGCCCTTACCGGGAACATGGGCGTTGATCTGAACCGCATGGCGGTGTTCGTGGCCGTGGTCGAGCATCGCTCGTTCACGGCGGCGGCGCAGGCGCTCGGGATGACCAAATCGATGGTCAGCCAGCACGTCCGCCAGCTGGAGACGAGCCTCGGTGTCACCCTGTTGCAGCGCACGACGCGCTCCATGTCGCTGACCGAGGCCGGCGAGATCTACCACGCGACCGCCTCCCGGGTCCTGCGGGACGCGGAGCAGGTGCACGCCCAGCTCCAGAGCTTCAAGCGCGCTCCGTCCGGCGTCCTGCGCGTCACCGCGCCGCTCGACCTCGCGGTGACGACGCTCGTCCCGGCGGCGACCGAGTTCATGCGGCGCTACCCGCGCGTCCAGATCGATCTGGTGACGAGCGACGAGATCCTCGACATGGTCGAGCAGCGCCTCGACATGGCGATCCGCGTCGGCTGGCTCGCCGACTCGAGCCGCCACGCCGTCCCGCTGGGCGGCTTCGCGCAGCTCCTGTGCGGCTCGCCGGCGTACCTCGCGCGGGCGCCCGCGCCCGTGGTGCCGGCCGACCTGGCGAACCTCGACTGGGTCGCCCACGCGGCGTTGCCGAGCCCGAACCGCTGCACCTTCCGCGACGCGCAGGGGAACGAGCAGACCGTGTCGATGCGCCGCCGCGTCGTGGCGAACCACGGGGTGGCCGTGCGTGCGTTCGTGCTCGCCGGGGCCGGGATCGGCTCGCTCCCCGACTACCAGGCGCGGGAGGACCTGCAGGCGGGGCGGCTCGTGCGCGTCCTGCCGAGCCATACGCTCCCGCAGGGCGGCATCTTCGCCGTGGTGCCCTCGCGGCGCGACGCGCCCGCCAAGGTCAGCGAGTTCCTCCGCTTCCTCAAGGCCGAGCTGGGCGACCGGGCGAGGCGGTGAGCGCCTCCGCGCAGCCTCTAGCGCCGGTCACGGCGCCTCGCTGAACGCCGCCTGGGCGCTCAGCTGCAGGATGATCGGGAGGTCGAGGTCACCGTACCTCTCCAGCATCTTTTGCTCGACCTCCTCGGCGCTCGTGCTCGCGACGACGGCGCGGCTGAACTCCTCGATGTATTCGCCCGTCTCGGCGATGGCCGCCGGGCTGTCGTCGCGCGCCGGATCCTTGTGTCCGGCGATCACGGTCTCGAGGGGGAGCGCCGAGAGCTCCTCCAGGGTGGCGAGCCACGCGTCGCGCTGCTCTCGGCCGGAGTCCACGAGCCAGGTATGGACGCCGCTGTACACGGTGTCCCCGGCGATCAGGGCGTTCAGCTCCGGCACGTGGACGGGGAAGCTATGCTCGATGTCGCCCTGCATCGGACCGAGGATGCGGATCTCGTGGCCCTCCAGGTCGAGGGAAGGTTGCGTGGTGGGCTCGGCGTCGACCACCGTGTCGGTGAGGTCGTCCTGGTACACCGGCTTCCACTGCGCGAGATCCTCGGGTCCCTCGGTCTTCATCTCCTCGGCCACGGCCGGTCTGGCGAGGATCTTCGCGTCGGGGAACCGCTGGCGGACGATCTCGAGCCCGAAGTGATGATCCGGATGCCCGTGGGTGATGTACACGGTGGTGAGCCGCTTGCCGGTCTCCTCGATGGCGTCGCAGAGGAGCCGCGCCTGGCTGCGGGTGAACTGCGCGTCCACGAGGATGGCGTCGCGCTCGCCCGAGATCAGGGTGGAGTTGACGTTGAAGCCGGGCTCGTCGGCCGTGAAGACCTGCAAGGAGAGGGGGCCCTTGCCGTCGCCGTCGCTCGCGTCGTCGCTGCTGCACGCGGACACAGACATCGCCTGCGCCGTCAGGAGCGCGGCACTCATCAAGGATTTCATGAGCGTGTTCATGCGGATCGTCTCCAGGTAGCGAGAGGGCGCCGCGGACCGGCATGGCGTCGGCCGAGGCACGAGGTGATGGGAGCGCTCGACCACCATTCCCGCGGGCTCTGCCGGGGGGCCGATCGCGCGCTCCGTCGTTCGACACGTGATGAATAGCCCGCCGAGGACAGGCTGATTAGGCGGCGCGTTGCGCACTGACCGTGTAGCCCGCACGAACAATCAGGGCGCGGCCGCCTCCCCGCGGGGGCGCGGCAGGCCGCGCCGGGCGGCGCCTCGGCGCGACCTGGGCGGGCGTCACGGTCGTGCTCCGTGACCGGAGGGGGTCTCGGCCCGCACGGCTGCCCCGAGCCCGCCGGCGCCGCGTACCCGGGCGCCCGACCCGGCTGGCCGCTCGCAACGGAACGCGGACGTGGCATCGAGGCGCACGCCGACGCGTTCAGGCCCGTCGCTGACTTGCAGAGTTGCGATAGGCTTCCGGTCCAGGGGGCCCGGCGAGGAGGCCACAGCCCTCATGGGGCTGCCCGGCTGCCGGGCGACAGACCAAAGCGAGGAGGAGACGTGAACGCCGACCTTAGCGAGCTCCAGGGCAGCGGCCATCGGGTCCTGGTGATCGATGATGAGGAAGACATTCGAGACACGCTGGATGTCTTCCTCTCCTCGGAGGGGTACGAGGTCGCTACCGCGGAGAGCGGCGAAGCAGCGGTTCAGAAGGCGCAGCGGGAGCCCTTCGACCTCGCGATCACCGATCTGCGGATGCCGGGGATGGGGGGAGACGAGACGGTGGCCGCCTTGAAGCGCCTCAACCCGTACCTGCCGATCATCGTGGTCACGGGCTATGCATCCGATGAGTCCGTCGTGCGCTGCTCGAAGGCGGGAGCCTTCCGGATCGTCAGCAAGCCGGTGCAGCTCGACGCGTTGCTGCTCCTGGTGCAGGCAGCGCTCGGCCGAGCGGGCGCATGAAGAGCATGCCGCCAGCACGGTCCGCCAGCACGGTCGTGCTGGCGAGCTCGGCCAGGTGGCCGACGGCGGCGCTGCGCTGGACGACGCGCGCCCTCGACGGTTGCGGCTGCGCCGGCGGAGACGTGCGCAGACTTTCCGCGTCAATGACCGAAGGGCCACGGCGCAAACGCTCCCGCCGCTCCGCCTCGGCTTCGAGCGCACGGAACCGGCGGTGTCCGCCCCCGGAGCCCCGCGCCCGCCGCCCCCGGTTTCGATTAACATCGGATCTCATGGGTTCTGTTCATCGCTCTGGGAGGATCCGTCTCTGCATGAAGACCGCCCGCGCGCTGGCGCTGGCAACAGGGATGCTCGGCGCCCTGCTCTGCGCCGCGTGCGCGGCCGACCCCGAGGCCGCGCCGCCCGAGATCTCGGTCGGCGCGGTCGACGGCACCGACGCCGTGATCGCCGTCGTGCGCGGCGAGGGCGCGGTCACGCTCTACGTCTGCGGCGGCGCGAGCACCTACGCGACCATGACCCGCTGGTTCGAGGGACCCGAGGACCCGAGCGGCACGTTCTCGATCGAGAGCGCCGGCTGGACGGCGACCGCCGATCCCGGCGGCGAGTCCGGCCGGCTGCGCGCGCCCGACGGCGCGGAGCTCGCCTTCCGCGCGCGCCCCGCGGCGCGGGGCAGCATCGAGGGCCTCTATGCGGCAGACGACGGCGGCTGCCGCACCGGCGCCGTCGTCTTCACCCCGGAAGGCGCCGAGTCGCCCGCGCTCCAGGGCACCTGGTGCGCCGTCGGCGACCGCTTCGCCCAGGTGACGCCGCTCCGCCCGCTCTCCGCGCTCGATCGGCGCGGGATCCAGGTGCAGGTCGAGCTCGACGGCGCACGGAAGAACCTGCTGGTGACGCCGCTCGGGCGACCCTGAGCCTCCTCCGCGCGCCCCGCCGCGCCCCCGCCGCCCTCCCGCTCCGGCGTTGAGTTCCGCTCCCGCCTGATCGACAGTCCGCGTATGGCGGACGCAGCCCGGCCGCGCAGACGGCACCTCGCCGTGCCCGCGTCGCGCTTCCTCGGCCGCGACCGCGAGCTCGCCGCGATCGCCGAGCTCTTCCGCCGCGGCGAGCGGCTCGTGACCGTCTGGGGGCCGGCCGGCATGGGCAAGACGCGGCTCGCCCTGGAGCTCGCCAGCCGCTGGGACGAGGCGCGGCCGGCCGAGGCCGTGTGGCTCTGCGAGCTCACCGCCTGCCGCGACCTGCGCGCCGTCTGCGGCGCGGTCGCGCGCGCGATCGGCGCGCAGGTCGCCGCAGGGCGCCGGGAAGCGACGCTCGTCGAGCGGATCGGCCGCGCCCTCGCGACGGTGGGGCCGGCGCTCGTCGTGCTCGACAACCTGGAGCACGTGCTCGAGCAGGCAGCGCCCGCCCTCGACGCGTGGGTGCGCGCGGCGCCGGAGGTCCGCTTCCTCGCGACGTCGCGCGAGCGCACCCGCTTGCCCGGGGAGATCGGCTGCGAGCTCGGCCCGCTCGAGCTCCCCGCCGAGGGCTCGGCCGAGCGCAGCGCCGCCGTGGCCCTCTTCCTCGACCGCGCCGCGGCCCACCGCGGCGGCGCGCCGGCCGGCGACGAGCGGCTCGCCGACGTCGCCGCCCTGGTGCGGCGGCTCGAGGGCATCCCGCTCGCGATCGAGCTCGCGGCGGCGCGCGAGGGCGTGCTCGGCGTGCGCGGCCTGCTCGCGCGCCTCGGGAGCCGGCTCGACCTGCTCGCGGGCGCGGCGCGCGGCAGGGAGGCGCGGCAGGCGACGATGCGCAGCGCGATCGAGTGGTCGTGGGACCTCCTCGACGACCGCGAGCGACGGGCGCTCGCCTGCTGCTCGGTGTTCCGCGGGCCGTTCTCGCTCGCGGCGGCCGCGGCCGTCCTCGCGGAGCCGGACGCCGCCGCGATCGACCGGATCGAGGCGCTGCGCGACAAGTCGCTGCTCCGCGCGGCGCCCCCGGGGAGCGACGGGGCGACGCGCTTCGCGCTCTACGAGGGGGTGCGGGAGCTCGCCGCCGAGAAGCTCGCCGAGCGCGACGAGCGCGAGGCCGCGGCCGAGCGGCACGCGGCCTTCTACCTGGCCGCCGGCGAGGCCGCCGCCGCGGATTTCGAGCGGCGCGGGGCGCTCGACGCGCTCAACCGCATCGCCGGCGACCTGGAGGAGCTGCTCGCCGTCGCCGAGGGCGCGCTCGCCGCGGCGGCGACGCCGCGCGCCGGCGCCGTCGCCGCGGGCGCGGTCGCCGCGGCGGGGGCGCCGCGCGCCGGGTCCAGCGCCGCGGCCGAGGGAGCGGTCGCCACAGCAGCGCCCCGCGCCGCGGCCGAGCGCGCGCTGCGGGCGCTCTCCGCCATCGAGCCGGTGCTCAGCACCCGCGGCCCGTTCGGCGCGCAGATCGAGCTGCTCGACCGCGCGCTCGCCGCGGCCGAGGCGCTCGCGGCCGATCTGCGCGTCGTGGCCCGCGCGCTCGCGGCGCGGGGGCGCGCGCGGCGGCTGCGGGGGCAGGCGGAGGCGGCGCTCGAGGACCTCGAGCGCGCCCGCGCGCAGGCGGCGGCGCTCGGCGAAGCGACGCTCCTCTCCGGGATCCTCGCGGACCTCGGCGTGCTCCACCACGGCCGGCGCGACATGGAGCGGGCGCGAGACCACTACGAGCAGGCGCTCGCGCTCCACCGCGCCCTCGGCGACCGCCGCGCCGAGGGGCGCGCGCTCGGCAACCTCGGCGCGCTCCACCACGACGAGCGCCGCGAGGCCGAGGCGGCCGCCTACTACGAGCGGGCGATCGCGATCGCGGCGGAGATCGGCGACGGCCGGCAGGAGGGGATCTTCTCGACGAACGCCGGCCTGCTCGAGCAGGAGCGCGGCGCGCCCGCGCTGGCGCGGCGGCGCTACGAGCGCGCGGCCGCGATCCTCGGGGAGGTGGGCGATCTGCGGCTGCTCGCGATCACGCTCGGCAACCTCGGCGCGCTCCACCACGAGGAGGGCCGCCTCGCCGACGCGCGCGCCTGCCACGGCCGCGCCGTGGCGCTGCTCCGCGAGGTGGGGGATCGCCGCTCCGAGGCGATCGCGCTCTGCCGCCTCGGGGCGGCGCTCGCGTCGGTGGGCGAGGTGGACGAGGCGCGGCGCGCGCTCGATCCGGCCGAGCGGCTGCTCGCGCAGCTCGGCGACGAGCCCGACGTGGAGCTCGCGCGGGTGGCGTCGGGCTTCGTCGACCTCGCGCGCGCCCAGGCGGCGCGCCGTGCGGGGCAGGGGGACGAGGCCGCGGCGCACGTGGGCGCGGCGCGGCGCAGGATCGCGCGCGCGCGCGAGGGATCGCCGTCGAGCGCGAGCCGCTCGGACGACGTGCGGCTGCTGCTCCGGATCCTGGAGCGCAGCCTGGCCGCGCTGGGCGACGTGGCCGAGGCGCGGGCGGGGGCCGAGCGCGAGCTCCTCCTGACCGAGGGGGCGCGCTTCGTCCGCCCGCCGGGCAGCGGCTGGCACGATCTGCGCGAGCGCCACGCGGCGCGGCGCCTGCTCCTCGCGCTGGCCGAGCAGCAGCGGTGTGCGCCGGGTCGGGGGCTCTCGCTCGCGGCGCTGAAGGAGGCGGGGTGGCCCGGCGAGCGGATCTTGCCGGAGGCAGCGGCGAACCGGATCTACGTGGCGATGAACCAGCTGCGGAAGCTCGGGATGAAGCCGTGGCTCCGGCGAGACGCGGAGGGGTACTCGCTGGATCCGGCGCTGCCCGTCCACTACGTCGCGGTGGAGCCGGGCGCGAGGGTCGGGGGCGATTCGCGCGGGGGGACGGGCGAGGGCGAGGGCAGGGGCGGGGGGAAGCGGCGGTAGGGGCAGTTGCCGGCTGGACGGCCCCCGGAGAGGGTGATCGTGGGGCGGGGCGGGGTGGGGGCCCCGCCGAACTCGGCAGGGACATGGCGCCGGAGGCGCCATGTCCCTGCCTCAAACATCGGCCCATCCCCCACCCCGCCCCGCCCCACGATCACCCTCTCCGGGGGCCTGCGGATCTCCATGGGCAATGGCCGGGAGGGGGGAGCGCGCGAATCGCTTTAAGAGAGGATTAAGGGGCGCGCCTGCGCTCCGAACGTAGTCTATTGAGCGGAGGTCACGCCATGCGCATCATCCCTTCTGCCCTGATTGTCGTTGCCCCTGCCATGCTGCTCGCGGGCTGCAGCCCGAGCCGTGAGACCGAAGCCGCCGTCGCGTCGAGCGGCGCGCCGGGTGCGGGATCGGTGGGATCCGGCGGGAGCGCGGGCGGCGACGCCGTGGGGAGCGGGGGGGCGGGGGCCGGCGGCGCGCTTCCGGCCGAGGGGGCATGGCACCGGCAGATCTCCGGACCGGATATGGAAGATGCGATGTCCCTCGCGATCGACGGCGGCGCAAACATCATCCTGGCCGGGAGCTCGCGCGGAGCGGCCGACTTCGGCGCGGGCGCCACGCCGCTCGCCGGCTTCGAGGACCTCTTCATCGCCAAGTACGCGGACGACGGCGCCCTGCGCTGGGCACACCGCTTCGGCGGCAGCCTGGTGACGGCCACCGGGATCGCGGTCGACGCAAACGACGGCATCGCCGTCGTCGGCCACGCCTCGGGCGGACCGCTCGAGGCCGGCGACCTCGCGCTGGATGAGCCGGAGCGAGACGACATCTTCGTCCTCGCGCTCGACCGGGGCGGCGCCCCGCGCTGGATGCACCGCCTGGGCGGCGCCGGCTTCGATTTCGGAGGCCGTGTGGCCGTCGGTCCCGGCGATGACGTCATCGTCGCCGCCCAGTCCGGGAGCAGCCTCACCCTCGCGAGGTTCGCCGCCGACGGGGCTGTCCGCTTTGCGACGGACGTGGGACATCTGTCCGGATACGCCTCGTCGTTCGCTCCGATCGGCGGGGTGGCCGTGGACCTGCACGGCGATATCGTCGTCACCGGGAACTTCTCCGGCGGCGCCGACCTTGGCGGGGGCGCCATCGCCGGGCTGAGGGGCGATCAAGCCTGGGTGGCGAAGTACTCGGGCGAGGACGGCGCCCACCTCTGGTCGAGGCACTTCGGCGCGCCCGAGGATCACGGCATGGGCCTCGGCGATAAGGCGCAGACCCTGCTCCTGGACGAGCGCGGCGACGTGCTGATCGCCGGCCAGTTCGCGGTGGGCGCCGATCTCGGGGAGGGGCCGATCGGCGACACGGGCGGCGCGTTCCTCGCGAAGCTCGCCGGCGAGGACGGCGCCGTCCGATGGACGAAGCCGCTCCCGGCCGCCGGCGTCGTCTCGACCAGCCTCTCGTTCACCCCCGACGGCCGGGTCGCGCTCATCGCCTCGCTCAGGGCGCCCTTCGACCTCGGCGGCGGCAGGGTGGACGAGCGGGGAAGCTACATTGCCACCTACGAGCCAAGCACTGGCGCGTTCGTCGCGCAGCGGCGGATCGTCGAGATCGGCACGATGATCAGCGACACGCAAAACGGGTTCTTCGGTATGGGCGCCTCCGCGATCGACGCGAAAGGGAACCTAGCGATCGTGACGAGCTTCTACGAAGAAGCGCAGACCGGCTTCGGCGCCCTGAAGAGCGAAGGCTGGGGCGACATCCTCCTCGCGCACCTTCCGCTCTGAGGCGGAGTGCGGTCATCAAGCTTCCTCTCCTCCTCCCGCCTCCCTCCTCTCCGCCGCCTCATGCGCCAGCGCCCCCGCATGGATGGCCCTCACCTCGTCGATCGTGCTGGCCTCCCCCGCCGCCTTGTCAGGCCGGTACCGCTTCACCCGCGCGAACCGCAGCGCGACCCCCCCCGGGTACTGCGGGCTCGCCTGCACCCCGTCGAACGCAATCTCGACGACGAGCTCCGGCCGCACATACACCGTGTACGCGTCGCGCGTGATCTCGAGCTCGAGCAGCCGCTGCGTCTGCCACGCGAGCATCTCGTCGGTCATGCCCTTGAACGTCTTGCCGAGCATCACGAACCCGCCGGCGCCGGGATCGCGCGCGCCGAGGTGCAGGTTGCTGAGCAGCCCCCGGCGCCTGCCGCTGCCCCACTCGACCGCGAGCACGACGAGGTCGAGGGTGTGCGCCCGCTTCACCTTGAGCCACGAGCTGCCGCGCCGGCCGGCCTCGTAGGGCGCGGCGAGCGACTTCGCCATCACCCCCTCGTGGCCGCGGGCGAGCGCGTCGGCGAAGAACACCTCGGCCTCGGCCTCCGTCGGCAGCTCGATGCGCGGGACGCGCAGCGACCGGTCGAGCGCCTGCCGGAGCGCGGCGGCCCGCTCGCTGCCGGACCGATCGAGCAGGTCCTCGCCGTCGAGGTGCAGCACGTCGAAGAACAGGGCGCGGAGCGGCAGCTCGGCGCGCAGCGCGGCCACGTCGAGCGTGCGGCCGAAGCGGCGCATCGTGACCTGGAACGGGTGGGGCGCCCCGTCCGCGCGGAAGGCGATCGCCTCGCCGTCGAGCACGATCGAGCGGACCGGGAGCGCCCGCACCGCCTCGACGACCTCCGGGACCGCCTTGGTGACGGAGTTCAGGCTGCGGCTGAAGACGCGCACCTCGTCGCCGGCCTTGTGCACCTGCACGCGCGCGCCGTCGAGCTTCCACTCCAGCGCCGCCGCGCGGAGCTCGCCGAGCGCCGAGGCGACGTCGTCGGCCGCCTGCGCCAGCATCGGCTGCACCGGGCGGAGCAGCTGCAGCGAGAAGCGCTGGAGGCCGGGCGCCCCCTCGAGCAGCGCGGCCTTGGCGACCTCGGCCGCGTCGCCGGCCAGCATCACCGCGCGCCGCAGCGAGGCCGGCGGCAACCCCGCGGCGCGCGCCACCGCCTCGATCATGACCGCCTCGAGCGCGCCCTGGCGGAGCTCGCCGACGAGCAGCCGCGCGAAGAAGTCGCGCTCGAGCTCGGTGGCGCGCGCGAAGAGCCCGCCGAGCGCCGCGCGGCGCTGCGCCGCCGACCCCGAGCCCGAGGTGCGCGCGATCTCCGTGAACACCGCGTCGGCCTCCCCCAGGGTGAGCGCGGGCTCGACGGCGGACGGACCGGCGCGGCGGGCGTCGGTGACCATCGCGGGCCCGAGCCCGATCCGGCCCTGACGCAGCCGCCCGGCCAGCCAGTCGACGCCGATCCGCACCTCCTCGGGCGAGAGGCGGCGCAAGAGATCGGCGAGCGCACCGATCTTTTCGAGACGGCTGGAGGTGGTGGCGACACGATCGGAAGTGGCGACGAGATCGGAAACGAGCACGCAGGTATCCTACCCTGGCATCTCGAGGGCGCACGCTCGAGGGGTCCTATGATGAGGCCGCCGCGGTGTGTCCCTTGCTACGGAACCGAGAAACCGAGCTGAGGAACCGAGCCGAGGAACTCCGCAGGATCAGACCTGACCCACGGGCGCCAAGAGCTCTCCGCATGGGCTGAGAGGGAGCCTACCAAACGGTGTAAGGCCGCGGGGCAGAAAAGCGCTCTTGCGTGCCGGATTCGCGGCCGTTCTCCTTTGCGGCCACTTACGGAGAATGGTGACGAATTATCAGGCTATCTTGGGTGGCGCGAACGACGAAAGACACCCGAGCTGACGGCGGCGCCGGCGCCGCCGCGCGCCCGAGCCGACGGCGCGGCCGCGCCAACGATTCAGCACGCAGACACGTAAGCGGGGGAGGGGAGTGTCTCCGTCGCTCCGGTGCCCGCACCGTGAGCCGGCGAAGGTGCTGCCCACCTTACCAAGATCCGGTGTGCCGCTCGTGGCGAGTCGCCGGGCGCGAAGCGCGCGACGCGCCCGCGCCGCCCCGGCGTGGAGGGCCGCGCGGAGCCGCCCCGCGACTCCCGAGCACGCCGCGCGAGGGCCCCGCGAGAGGGCCCGGCCGCGTCCGCCCTCCGACGGCGAGATCGCTCCGTTTAGTTGACCTCCGCCGCCGGCCTTGATACCGGGTTGGGCGTCAGCGCGCCGTGGGCAGGTGAACACGGCGGGCGGGCGCAGTTTTCCTCAACCACAGCTCAGGAATACCGCCCTCCGCTGCAAGGCCGCCGATTTTCTGGGGCTTTGAAGGCAGCTGGCCTGGTTTTTGCGCAGCACCTCTCCGGCAGTTTGACTGGAACGGGAGGCGCTGGCGTGGCGTTGGTGTCCTCACGACAAGGTGACGGAGGTTCTTCGATGGTGGAGCGGCAAGTCCGGAGGCGGGTCGGCGTCGTGATGGGCGGCTCGTCGGGCGAGCGCGAGGTGTCCCTGCGCTCGGGCGCGGCCGTCGCCGAGGCGCTCGAGGCGCGCGGGTACGATGTCGTCCGGATCACGCTCGGGGACCGGTTCGGCACGGAGCTCTGCGCCACGCTGCAGCGCGCGCGGCTCGACGCGGCCTTCCTGGCCCTGCACGGGCGGCTCGGTGAGGACGGGTGCGTGCAAGGCGTCCTGGAGCTCGCCCAGATCCCGTACACCGGGTCGAGCGTGCTCGCGAGCGCCCTCGCGATGGACAAGCTCAAGGCCAAGGAGATGTTCCGGCTGCACAACGTGCCGACGCCTCCCTACTACACTGTGGGTGCGCACCAGGAGCTCGACGAGCTCGAGGCGATCCACGGCTCGTTCGGGTTCCCGGTCATCGTCAAGCCGCGCGGCGAGGGGTCGAGCCTCGGGGTGACCAAGGCCGGGTCGCTCGAGGAGCTCCGGTCGGCGCTCGCCCTGGCGTTCGAGTTCGACGACGCCGCCATCGTGGAGCGGTTCGTGTCGGGGACCGAGGTCAACGTGGGGATCCTGGACGGGAAGGTCCTTGGCGCGATCGAGATCGTGCCGAAGAAGGGACTTTACGACTACGAGGCCAAGTACACGCCGGGGATGACCGAGTATCACATGCCGGCGCGCCTCCCGCCGACCCGGTACCGCGGGGTCCTGAACCTGGCGGAGCGGGCGGCGCAGGCGCTCGGGTGCACCGGCGCGGTGCGCGTGGACCTGCTCGTGACCGGCGGAGAGAACGAGTACGTGCTCGAGGTGAACACCCTGCCGGGCATGACCACGACGAGCCTCCTGCCGAAGATCGCGGCGGCCGCAGGCTACGAGTTCGGCGACCTGTGCGAGGCGATCCTGGCGAGCGCGCGGCTGCACCAGCCGGTGCGGCGCCGCGCGCCCGCGGCCTCGGAGCTCCGGTTGAGCGAGCGGGGACAGGCCGAGAAGCGGCTGCGGCTCGTGAAGTCGGCGATCTGAGGGCGGGTGCCCCGCACGGGGCTGAAGGCGGGCGTCCGGCACGGGCGCCCGGCAGCGCCTGGCACCGACCTCATGCCATTGCCCTCAGGGGCAGATCAGCGCGAATTCTGAATCGCAGGTCCGTTCGCAGGGGCCGCATCGCGCGTGATGTGTCGATTCCCGATCACGGAAGCGTTGTTGTCGACGGGGGTGGCGCTCGCCGCTCTCGGTTCGCGCGCGAGCGCCCGATAGCGCTGGTGGGTGCCTCCGCGGAGGTAACCGACGCTCAGGCGGCCCGCGGCGGGCACCGTCGCGGGCCGCTGCCCGCGGCGCCTTCTCAGGCTTGAGCGCCGCGGGTGGCGCGCGCGCGCCGCGTCGCCGGACTGCGGCCCGGGCGCCGCCTCCGCGCGGCGGCCAGGGCCGCAGCGAGCAGCCAGGGCACGGCCGAGCCGAGGGGGCCAGGGCCGGCGTCCGGCGCCGCGGCGCAGCCGTTTCCGTGCAGGTGCGGCGGGCCGCTCCCCTCCGGGACCGGCTTGGGCGGCGCGCCGCCGTCGCCGCTGGAGCCGCCGTCGCCGCCAGAACCGCCGGCGCCGCTGCTGGTGCCGCCGGCGCCGGTCGACGCGGCGGCGCCGCCATCGCCGCCGGAGCCGCCGTCGCCGCCGTCGCCGGAGCCCTCCGCGAGCAAGCAGCCCCCCGCGATGCACTCGCCGCCCGGACAGGGCGAGCGGTCGAGCTTGTAGCGCTGTCCGCAGTTGCCGGTGGCCCGCTCGCAGACGGCGACCCGGCAGACGGCGGGGTCGGGCTGCGGGCAGAGGAACGGATTGCTGCCCACGCAGGCGCCGTTCTGGCAAGTATCGGTCTGCGTGCAGGCGTTGCCGTCGTCGCAGGGGCTGCCGTCGGCCTTGCGCGGGCTCGCGCAATCGCAGGCGTCGCCGATCCCGTCGCGGTTGGCGTCGGCCTGGTTGGGGTTCGCGATAAGCGGGCAGTTGTCCGCCGCGTCGGGATGGCCGTCGGCGTCGTCGTCGTCGTCGCAGGCGTCGCCGAGAGGGTCTCCCGCGGACAGGCCACCATCGGTGTTGGCCTGGGACGTGTTCGGGACCTCAGGGCAGTTGTCCTCGTGGTCGGCGACCCCGTCATCGTCGCTGTCGCGCGTGCAGACGCCTGCCAGGCAGAGCCCGCTGAGGCACTCCTTCGGGAGCGCACACGCGGCGCCGACAGGCTTCTTCGGCAGGCAGTCGCCGCCGGCCTCCGCGCAGTAGGCGGCCTCGGCGCACTGGGTGTCGAAGGTGCATCCCGCGAGGCAGGCGCCCGCGACGCAGCGGTAATCGCCGCAGGACCGGGTGTCGGCCTTGGTACAGACCCCGAGCCCGTCGCAGAGGCGGGCCTCGACGACCTCGGAGGCGCCGTTGCACGCGGCCGCGCCGCAGGGGGCGCCCTGGGCCCACAGCTGGCAGGAGCCGCGGCCGTCGCAGAAGCCGTTGGCGCCGCAGGTGGCGGCCGGCTCCGCGGCGCAGTCGTCGTCCGGATCGGCGCCGGACTGGACGGGCCCGCACACGCCGTCGGGGCCGGCGCCCTTCTTCGCGGCGGAGCAGGCCATGCAGGCGCCCGCGCAAGGGGCGTCGCAGCAGACGCCGTCGACGCAGGAGTCGCCGGCGCAGTCCGCGTCGGCATCGCAGCGAGCGCCGGGGAGGACGGGGGAGTAGATCTCGGCGCTGGCGAGGATGCCGCCGGGGCCCTCGCCGCCGGTGACCAGGACCTTGCCATGGGGCAGCAGCGTCGCTGCGTGGTCAGAACGCTCGGAGTGCATCGTCCCTGCCGGAGACCAGCTGTCCGTGGCCCGGTCGTAGACCTCAGCGCTCGCGCCGCTAAGGCCCGCGGAGGCGGCCTTGCCCGCGACCAGGACCCGCCCGTCCAGGAGCCGCGTTGCCGTGTGCTGGTGGCGCGTGGTGCTCATGGGAGCCCGCGCCATCCAGCGATTGGCCGCCGGGTCGTACACCTCCGCGCTCGAGAGGGCGACATAGTCGGGCCCGTAGCCGCCCGCGACCAGGACTTGCCCGTTGTCGAGCAGCGTCGCCGTGGACTGGTAGCGCGCGGTGATCATCGGTTCTGCCGCGGTCCAGCTGCGCGTCATGGGGTCGAAGATCTCCGCGCTCGCGAGGTTGTCGTAGTCGCTTCCTTCGCCGCCGGCGACCAGGACCCGCCCGTCGTTCAGCAGCGTCGCCGTGTGCCCGGAGCGCGGGGCGATCATCGGCTCTACCGCCATCCAGGTGCGCGTGATGGGGTCGAAGATCTCCGCGCTCGCGAGGTGCGTGTAGCGGGTCCCGAAGCCGCCCGCGACCAGGATCCCCCCGTCGTTCAGCGGCGTCGCCGTGTGCCCGTAGCGCGCGGTGATCATCGGTGCTGCCGCCGTCCAGGTGCGCGCGATGGGGTCGAAGATCTCCGCGCTCGCGATTGAGACATAGTCGGCCCCGTAGCCGGCCGCGACCAGGACCTGTCCACCGTCGAGGAGCGTTGCCGTGTGCTCGTAGCGCGCCACGAGCATCGGTGCTTCCGCCGTCCAGGTGCGCGTCGTGGGGTCGAAGATCTCCGCGCTCGCGATTGGGATGTAGTCGGTCCCGTAGCCGCCGGCGGCCAGGACCCGGCCATCGGCCAGCAGCGTTGACGTATGCCAGTAGCGCGCGTCCATCATCGGTGCTGCTTCCGACCACGGGCTCGCCCCCGACAGGTCGTAGACCTCAGCATTCGCCTCGGCGGCCCGATTGCCGCCCGTCACGAGCACTCCGCCGTTCGTGAGCAGCGTCGCGGTATGACCGCTGCGGACCACGGCCATCGCCGGCGCATCCGACCACGACCCCGCCGTCGGATCGTAGATCTCCGCGTCCGCCAGGTACCCGGACCACTCGGACTCGACCACGACCGTGGAGCCGCCCGCGACGAGGACCCGCCCGTCCACCAGCAACGTCGCCGTGTGCTGAGAGCGCCCGAAGTTCATCGGCGCCGTCACCGCCCAGCTGCCGCTCACCGGATCGTAGATCTCCGCGCTCGCGAACTCGCCCTCTTCCTCCTCTTCCTCTTCCTCCTCCTCTTCCTCTCCCCAGTAGATTTCGGCGCCGCCCGTGACCAGGACCCGCCCGTCATCGAGCAGCGTCGCCGCGTGCCCTTGGCGCGCTGAGCTCATCGGCTGCACCGGCGTCCAGCTGTTCGCCGCCGGGTCGTACAGCTCCGCGCTCTCCAGCGCGTCCAGGCCATCGAAGCCGCCCGTGACCAGGACCCGCCCGTCGCCGAGCAGCGTCGCCGTGTGCCCGTAGCGTCCGGTGCTCATGGGCGCCGCCGCGGTCCAGGTGTCCTCCCGCGGGTCGTACAGCTCCGCGCTCGCGAGATGGATGCCGTCGCTCCAGCCGCCCACGACGAGGATCAACCCGCTGTCGAGCCGCGTCGCCGTGGGGCCCTCGCGCGCGGCGCTCATCGGCCGCGCCGGTACCCAGCGGTCCTCCGCCGGGTCGTACAGCTCCGCGCTCTCCAGTGCGCCCGAGTCGCCGGAGCCGCCCACGACCAGGACTCGCCCGCTGTCCAGAAGCAGGGCAGCGTGATCGTGGCGCGGGCCGCTCATCGGCTGCGCCGGCGCCCAGCCGTCGTCCGCCGGGTCGTACAGCTCCGCGCTCGCGAGATAGCCGTCGCCGCCCCTGCCGCCCACGACCAGCACCCGCCCGTCGTCGCCGCCGAGCCGCGTGGCCGTATGCCCCCCGTCCCGCCGCTCGGCCATCGCCCCGACAATGCGCCACAGCGGATCCACGAGCAGCAGCTCCCCCGACGCCTCCGCCAGCAGCGCGATCTCCGCCCCGCGCGCCTCGAGGCGCACCGCGACCGGCCGTCCGCCTTCCGCGAACGCTCGCGGCGCGGTAACGCGCAGCCGTGGGTTCCCCGCCGCGTCCACCACCTCGACGGCCTCGCCGCGCTGCCGCAGCGCCGCGCCGTCCACCTCCCACACGGCCACGGGCGCGCCGGCCGGCGCGGCGCCCGGCTCCACGGTGAGCCATTCCTCGATGCCGCCGTCGGCCGCCCGCCAGAACGACGCGCCGCCAGCGCGGCCGTAGATCACCGCGCCGTCCACGATCGTCCCCGGGCCGGAGGCGCCGGTCTCCCGCACCCGCACCTCGAAGCCGCCCGGGCCCGAGAGCCGCACCCAGCCGCCGCCGTCGCGCGGCAGCTCGGCCTGGAGCCGTGCTCCGCGCCCGGCTCGGCCAGCCGCGCCCAGCGCGAAACCTCCGTCCTTCACCGACGGCGCGTCGAGCGCGCTGCTGCCCAGCACCTCGGCGGCCTGCGCCGGGAACCGGTGCTGCACCTGCGCGGCCGCAGCGGCGGCGCGGTCGTGCCCCGCCGCGCACCCGAGCGCGCTCATCCACCCCGCCGCGGCCAGCGCCAGGATGACCACGGCCAGCACGCGAAAAGCCCACCCAGCTCGCATGCCAGCGAATGTCTCACGCCGGCCCGCCAGCCACAACGGCGCCGCGAGCGCGCTGCCGCCCGAGCCGCGCGGCGCGCGCCGCTCACCCCCGAACCGCGCGGCCCGCGCGGCTCACACGAGCGATGTGCAGATGCCGATCTTGGGATGATAGACGCCGACTCTGCGCTTCCCCCCGCTCGTCTCCGGCGTCACGAGCACCACCATGCTCTTGAGGAGCGGCGCGTCCGCGCGGATGCGCACGTGCTGGCCGGCGACGACGACGTGCCATACGTTCACCGTCCCGAACCTCGTCACGACGACGCCCTCGTAGATCTGCGCGGCCGACGGCGCGCCGCGCAGCGCCAGGCGGCAGGCGGTGTAGCTGCCCAGCACCTGATACAGGAGCACGAACGGCATGACCGCGAAGGAGAAGGCGAGCAGCATCGCGACGAGATCGATGTGCCGGTAGAGCGAGCCGACCCCGAGGAGCCCCGCCCAGACGAGCAGCGCGTAGCCCACGCCAGCCAGCTGGTGCCGGGCGTGCCGCAGCGCCGCCCAGGGGCGCGGGGGCGGCTCGCGGAGCTCCTCGGGCAACTGGATCGCGTTGAGTGACTGCATCGTGCGGCTTCGGCATACCCGCGACGGCCGCGGGGCTCAATCGGACAGCGCCGGCGCGGCGTGTTCCCGCGATCGTTTACCGCGACCGCCCGCCGCCCGCCGCCCGCCGCCCGCCGGCCGCGAGCGCCGCGAGCGTCGCGCCTCGGAGCCCCACGCCTCGCCGAGCTCGCCGGATCCCTGCGACTCGCCGATGCGCTCTGGCAATCGCGCCGGTTTCGAGCAGGATCGACGGACCATGACCTCCCAGCGCAACCGCAAGATCGTCCTCGCCGCCCGTCCGGTCGGCGAGCCCAGGCCGTCGGATTTCAAGCTGATCGAGGAAGAGCTCGCCGAGCCCGGCGATGGCCGCGCGCTGCTGCGCACGCTCTATCTGTCGCTGGATCCGTACATGCGCGGCCGCATGAGCGCCGGCCCGTCGTACGCGCCGCCGGTCGAGGTCGGCGACGTGATGGTCGGGGGCGCCGTGAGCGAGGTGCTCCGGTCGAGCGTCGACGGCCTTTCGCCGGGCGACCTCGTCGAGGGGCGGACCGGCTGGCAGGCGTACGCGATCACCGACGGGAGCGGCCTGCGCAAGGTGGATCCAGCGCTCGGCCCCATCTCGACCGCGCTCGGGGTGCTGGGCATGCCGGGGATGACGGCCTACACCGGGCTGCTCAACCTGGGCCAGCCGAAGCCGGGCGAGACGGTGGTGGTCGCGGCGGCCTCCGGGGCGGTGGGCTCGGTCGTGGGGCAGATCGCGAAGATCAAGGGCTGCCGCGCGATCGGCGTCGCCGGCGGGCAGCGCAAGTGCGACTACGTGGTGCGCGAGCTCGGCTTCGACGCCTGCGTCGACCACCGCGGCCCCGACCTGGCAGCGCGCCTCAAGGAGGCCTGCCCGGGCGGGGTCGACGTGTATTTCGAGAACGTCGGCGGCGCCGTGTTCGAGGCGGTGCTGCCGCTCCTGAACCCCTTCGCCCGCGTGCCGGTGTGCGGCCTCATCGCGCATTACAACGACACCGCGCCGCCCCCCGGGCCGGATCGCCTTCCGGGCCTGATGAAGCAGGTGCTCGCGAAGCGCCTCTCGCTGCGCGGCTTCATCGTCGGCGACTTCGCCGAGCAGCGCCCCGAGTTCCTCCAGGAGACGAGCCGCTGGATCCGCGAAGGTCGCATCAAGTACCGCGAGGACATCGTCGACGGTCTGGAGAAGGCGCCCGAGGCGTTCATCGGGCTGCTCAAGGGCGAGAACTTCGGCAAGCTGCTGGTGCGCGTCGCGTCCTGAGCGGCGCCGGGCGGCCTGGCTCGCCGCGGGCGCCCTGACCTGCGGAAGGAGGCGGAAGCCCCGGGGATCACGGCGCCAGGATCACCGCGCCGCCCGGCGGGATGGTCATCGAGAGCATGCCGGTCGCGGAGACGGTCTCGGCGCCGCCGCCGAGCGCGTCGCTGAGCTCGGTGCCGGCCGGCAGGCCGAGCGCGCCCGCCACCTCGACCGAGATGCGCTGCGCGGTCGCCGCGCGCGTCAGCGCCACGACCGCGGAGCTCCCCCCGGCGAGCCGGCGGCCGAAGACCAGCGTGTCCTCCGTGGCGGTGAGGTTCACGTAGGCGCCGCGGCGGAGCGCGGGGACGCCCTGGCGCGCGGCGCCGAGCTGGCGCACGAAATCGAGCGTCTCCCGCTCGTCCGCCGTGAGCTCCTCCTCCGGACGCCACAGGCTGCGGTTGTTCGGGTCGACGCCGCCCCACTCGCCGTACTCGTCGCCGTAATAGAGCAGCGGCGCGCCGGGGAGGCCCAGCAGCCACGCCATCGCGAGCCGCACGCGGGCATACACGTCGGACGACGCCGGGGCCTCCGCGGTGTCCGACCACTGGCGGGTCGGGACATCCCGGCCGTGCGCGGTGTCCTGGCCCCGGTAGTCGGCCAGCGTCGCGAACCGGGCGGTGTCGTGGCTGCCGAGGTACGGCGTCATGATCGCGCCCTCCGGCCACCGCTTCTGCCCGTCCTCGACCCAGTACGCGGCGTGCAGCATGCCCCTGTCGCCCCAGGCGAACGTGCGGTACGAGACCCCGTGATAAAGGACGAAGTCGAACTGGCCGTCCAGCCCCAGAGGACCGATGTATTTCGCGATGGTCCCGTAGTTCTCGTCGTTGCACGGCGGGGCGCAGTCGTTCCAGCCCATCGCCGTCTCGCCCATCAGGAAGTAACGCGTGCCGGCCGGCTCGAACGCCTCCCGGACCTCCGCGGCGAGGTTGCGCGTCGCGATCTCCTCGACGTGCTTCACGGCGTCCACCCGGAGCCCGTCGAGATCGAACTCGTCGAGCCAGTAGACCGCATCCGAGACGAACGCGGCGTTGGCCTCCGGCACGGTGTGGTTCACGTCGGGCAGATACCCCGCGAACATGCAGTCGAGGGCGTGAGACGTCCAGTCGCAGCCGTCCGTGCCGCAGACGCACCCCGTCCGGAACCAATCCGGGTGCGACGCGACGTACTCGTGGGCTTCGTGGACGTGGTTCACCACGAAGTCCTGGAGCACGCGGATCCCGTGGCGGTGCGCCTCGGCCACCACCGCGCGCAGCGCCTCGGCCCCGCCGAGCCGCGGATCCACCTCGCGCGCCTTGATGGGCCAGTACCCGTGATATCCGGTCACCTGGTGGACTCCATCGCTCGCCGGGTACGCGCCGGCCGGGTTCTCCTGGAACGGCGTGAGCCAGATGGCCCGCACGCCCAGCGCGTCGAGCGTGCCGTCCTCGATCGATCGCCGCAGCCCCTCGAGATCTCCGCCGGCCCAGTCGCCCCGCGGATCGGCGCCCGGCGTGGCGGGCGCGTTCAGGGCCGGATCGCCGTCGCGGTAACGATCGGTGACGACCATGTAGATGAGCGCGTCTTCCCACGAAAACGGCTCGGCCTCGACCCAGAAGACAAGCCGGAGCGGCTCGCCGACACGGCCGCTCCGGGTCGCCCCGCGCAGGGTGATCCGGTACTTGCCGTCGTCGAGGCCCCGCACGTCGAGCCGCACGTCGCCGCGCTCGTCCACCGAGATCTCCTGCGCGGTGAGCGGGCGCGCGTCGCCGTCCTGATCCTGCAGCGTCGCCTCGAACGCGGCCGCGTCCGGGCCCGCGCCCTCGATGCCGTCCCGGTACGCGAGCCGCGCCTCGAAGGCGCCCTCTCCGGCGGCGGCGCGGGCCACCTGGCTCTGTGCGACCGAGAACGCCGGAAGGCGGCAGTCAGGGACCTTGACGGCGGAGTTCTCGATCCCGCCCACGTACTTGCGGCGCCCCTCGGCCGGGTCGAGCACCCACGCGAGCTCGCCGCCGTACCGATACGTGATCTTGTAGGCGTGCAGCCCGGGCGGCAGATCGACCGTGGCCACGAGCTGCCCCTGTGCGCCGCCCTCGCGGAGCTCCGGGGCGGTGTCGAGATCGAAGCCGTTCCACTCGCCGGGGACGCGGACGTCCGTGGCGCCCGGGGGCGCGTTGAACGCGAACGACGTCGGACAGAGCACATCGCCCTGCCAGGTGGCGCCGCCGCTGCCGCCGGCCCCGCCGCTGCCGCCGGCCCCGCCGCTGCCGCCGGCCCCGCCGCTGCCGCCGGCCCCGCCGCTGCCGCCGAGCCCGCCGCTGCCGCCGAGCCCGCCGCTGCCGCCGGCCCCGCCGCCGCCGGCCTCCCCGCCGCCGGTGCCCTTTGCCTGACCGGCGTCGAGCTCACGATCGTCCCCGCACGCGAGCGGGACGGCGAGGAGCATGGCGGCGTAGACAGCGGACATCACGAAGGGATTGCGGCGGCGCGACATGGCCTCGAGGAGTATCCGATCACGGGAGGCGTGTCAGCGCAGGCGTCGCGGAGAATCGCCCCAAACGGCGCGGAGAAAGGCGACGCTCCGCCCATGCTGTCGCGTCGCCAACGGGTGCGGCGCCGGTTCCGCCGGCGCCCCGCCCCGTACTCGGGCGTTCGCCTCGCGACCCCGGCGAGTCGAGCCGGCGCGCGCCCCTCAGCGGGGGCTTGACGGCCCCCAAACGTTTCGATTTCCTCTCTCTCGGGCGCGGAAGTGCCTCGCGTCCCGGCCTCGAGCCGGCCGGAGTGCCTCACTCCGCCGGTTCCAACAACAAGAGATCCCGTATGACCGATTTGTCTTCCTACCCCATCACACGCAAGTGGCCTGCGCGGCATCCCGACCGCATCCAGCTCTACTCGCTGGCCACGCCCAACGGCGTGAAGGTGTCGATCGCGCTGGAGGAGATGGGCCTGCCCTACGAGGCCCACCTTGTCTCCTTCGACACCAACGACCAGCTCTCGCCAGAGTTCCTCTCGCTCAACCCGAACAACAAGATCCCGGCGATCCTCGACCCGCAGGGCCCGGGCGGCAAGCCGCTCGCGCTGTTCGAGTCCGGCGCGATCCTGCTGTATCTGGCGGAGAAGAGCGGGAAGCTGCTGCCGCAGGACGCGGCGCGCCGCTACGAGACGATCCAGTGGGTGATGTTCCAGATGGGCGGCATCGGGCCCATGTTCGGCCAGCTCGGCTTCTTCCACAAATTCGCCGGCAAGGACTACGAGGACAAGCGGCCGCGCGACCGCTACGCGTCGGAGTCGAAGCGGCTGCTGGGCGTCCTCGACGGCCACCTGCGCGGGCGCGCGTGGATGCTGGGCGATGACTACACCATTGCCGACATCGCGATCTTCCCGTGGGTGCGCAACCTCGTGGGCTTCTACGGGGCGGGGGAGGTGGTGGGGTTCGACGACTTCAAGGAGGTGAAGCGCGTGCTCGACGCCTTCGCCGCACGGCCGGCGGTGGTGCGCGGGCTGGGCGTTCCGTCGCGCAACGGCTGACCGCCTGCGTGCGGGAGGCGCCAGGGCCGGGTACGTGCGTGGGGGCGATCGATGGTATCTATCCATCGAGACCGCGGTCAGCTCCGCGGGATCCCCGTGCGCCGCCGGCCCCTCCTCAGTCCGCGGCGCCGCGGCGCGAGCGGCCGGCGGCGCCAGAGCCCGGGCGCGCCTGGGCGGGGGCCTCGCCGAGCAGGAGGATCACCGCGAGCGAGAGCGCGCACCAGCGCTCGCGAGGGAGCGAGGGAGGCGGATCGTGAAAGCGAGCCTCCTGTCGGCTGAAGAGAGCATGGCAATTCGCCTTGACACGCTCGGATCGTTTTGCTTTTTCTACCCCCTTATACCATCCAGTGGGATGCGGGCGGCTCGTCTCGACCACTGTTAGTAAACATACCTTAAACGGTTTTGCTGCCCTGTTCGTGGCTTGGCCGGGTCGAGCCTTAGGGCTGGCCCTGGAATGGGCGGCTGGAACGCCCCTCTGGACCGTTGCGGCGCCGAGCGAGCGCCGCGCGAGCGCCGCGCGATGGTGGCGGCCGTGATCAAAAAGTCGGTTGCCGGGAATTAGCGTCATCAAGCCAAGGAGGATCTGTGCGTCTAGCTTCACTACAAACTTTCGCTTTGGTTTTAGGGTTCGTTGCCGTCGGTTGCGCGGGGTCGGACGAACCCTCTGGGGATCCTGGGTCGGGCGGCAGCTCGGCTGGGCCGGGGAGCGTGACCACGGGCGGCGTTACCAGCGGCACCAGCGGCAGCGTGACGACAACGACGACGACGAGCGGGGCCGGGGGCTCGGACGCGTCGAGCAGCGTGTCCACCGGCGGCGATGCCAGCAGCGGCGTGACGTCGACGTCGGCGAGCGGGACCGGGGGCTCGGACGGAACCGGGGGCGCGGGCGCGACCACGAGCGCGACCACGAGCGCGACCACGAGCGCGACCACGAGCTCGAGCTCGACCGGCGGCATGCCTGCGGCGTGCACGGAGCCCGACCGGGAGGTCTGCAACAATGGCACGAACATGCATTGCGGATACACCTATGAGTACTGGAAGGACTCAGGGAGTGGATGCCTGACCAACACGTCCGAGGGCTTCCGCGTAAACTGGAGCAACATCAACAACCTGCTCGGTCGTAAAGGCATCCGGCCCGGGTCGAAGGACCAGATCGTCACCTACGAGGCCGACTATCGCCCCAACGGGAACTCGTATCTGTGTGTCTATGGGTGGACCAAGGGCCCGCTCGTCGAGTACTACATCGTCGATAGCTGGGGCACCTGGCGTCCGCCGGGCGGCGAGGGGCACATGGGCACCGTCGAGAGCGATGGCGGCACCTATGACATCTACCGGACCCAGCGGGTCAACCAGCCTTCCATCGAGGGCACCGCGACCTTCTATCAGTTCTGGAGCGTCCGCAAGGAGAAGCGCTCGAGCGGGACCATCACCGTCGCCAACCACTTCAACGCATGGCAGCGCGCGGGCATGAACATGGGGAACCTGTACGAGGTCTCGATGACCGTGGAAGGGTATCAAAGCAGCGGCGAGGCCGATGTGAAGTTCTCCATGGAATGAGCGCCACGCCTTGAGCGTCGCCGCGCGCGGCGCGGATCCTGCCCGCCGAGCTTCCCGCACGTCTCTCCTGTCACAGCTTGCCGACAGCCGTCGAAGGCCGGGTATCCATGAACGGCCTCCGGCGCTGGTGCCTCCGTAGCGCCGCCCACGCGTGGGCAGGAGGAGGCCACCTGCGCTGGCTCGACCGCGTTCAGCCGCCGCGTCGTTCCGGGCTGCACCGGCGACCGGTACCCCGTTTCCCGGAGAGCGGCCTCAGCCCGCTGCCGTTCATCCCCAAGATCGTCTACGTCCTCCGGCGCCACGATGGGCGGAGCGCCGCCTCCGCCAGCATCAGACGCGCCCGCGGTGCCTCTTGCATTCATCAGAGGCTTCCGTTGTCAGCTTGTGAAGGCGGAGAAATAAAGAAGACCACAGAGGCGCAGAGGGCACAGAGAAGAGGAGAAAGATCTCATGGCTTTCTCTCTCCTCTGTGCCTCTGTGGCTCGATCTTATCTTCGAGGATCCGGCAGCTCTCGCCCCGCGGCCCGACCACGGCGCGCCCGCCCCGAAGACCTCCGGTCGACGGGACGGGCGCCGTGAACGCGCTCCGGTGTTGGGGAGCTCAGCCGATGTGGATGATTGGGTCCGGGAGGCGCTCGCGATCGCGAGCGCCCGCGCCGGCGAGGGAGAGGAAGCCCGAGCTCAAGGCCCGGCGCTCATCGCATGGAGAACTGCACGTTCGCAGAGCCGCTGCTCTGATATCCTTCGACGAGCATCGAGACCTCGTACAGGCTCCCCAGGTTCATCCCCTTGCTCGCCCATGCGTTGAAGTGGTTGGCGACGGTGATGGTCCCGCTCGAGCGCTTGTCCTTGCGGACGCTCCAGTACTGATAGAACGTCGTGTTGCCCTCGATGGACGGCTGATTGACGCGCTGGGTCCGGTAGATGTCATAGGTGCCGCCGTCGCTGGTGACGGTGCCCATGAACCCCTCGCCGCCCGGCGGACGCCAGTTGCCCCAGCTGTCGACGATGTAGTACTCGATGAGCGGACCCTTCGTCCACCCATAGACGCCCATGTACGAGTTGCCGTTCGGCCGGTAGTCGGCGGTGTAGTTGACGACCGTGTTCTTCGTGCCGGGCCTGATGCCCTTACGGCCGAGCAGGTTGTTGATGTTGCTCCAGGTGACGTTGAAGCCGTCCGCCGTGTTGGTCAGGCATCCGGTCCCGTTGTCCTTCCAGTATTCGAAGGTGTAGCCGCAATGGGTGCCGGTTTGATTGGAGCAGTACTGGCTGTTGGCAGCCGTGCACGTGCTGCCGCCGCCGCCCGCGCCGCCGCCGCCGCCCGCGCCGCCGCCGCCGCCCGCGCCGCCGGAGCCGCCCGCGCCGCCGCCGCCGGTCGTCGACGAGGAGGTCGACGAGGAGCTCGTGGTCGAGCTCACGCTGCTGCTCGACGAGGAGGACGTGGTCGTGCCGCCGCTGACCGTGCCGCCGTTGCCGGTGACCGAGACGACCGAAGGCCGCCCGGTGCCGTTCGCGCAGAAGCCGAACTCGGTCGACTTGCCCTGGGCCACCGATCCGTTATGGCCCACGTTCGTGGCGGTGAACTGCCCGCCCGATCCCGAGGCGTTCGCGTTCCACACGTTGTTCGTCGTCGAGCCGTTGAGCCCGACCACCACGCTCCAGCCGGTGAGCCCCGGGTTGGTGCGGGTGTTGTTGGTCACCTTCACGCTCGCGCAGTAGCCGTTCCCCCAGTCCGACTGGATGGCGAGGGTCGCCGACACCGAGCGGTCCGAGCTCTCCACCGCGGACTCCAGGAGCGCGGCGTCCTCGTCGTCCGCGATCTGCTCAACGCTGCACGCCAGCAGGCCGCAGGCGACCGTAGCGGATAAATAGCCAAGTAAGGTAGCGATGCGCATTTAAGATCTCTCCATGATCGAACCGGTCGAGCCGCGGTCTTCTGATCGAGATGGATTTATGAACCACCTAGACGCCCGCGAGCCCACCAATTCATTGGTTAGCGTTAACATTTTCCAGCCCGCGTGCTCGTGATCCGGTGATCACGAATGCTCCCGCGGGCCTGCGCCGACCACATGCCTGGCAATCACGATGTCTGTCGGACAACTGCTCACATCCGAGCACCCCGTGCGGTAGGGCGGGGCATCACTCCGAGAAAGCAAGGACGACTCGGACGAACAGCAAAAAGCAAGCGACCCCGGCAAGTAGCATCACTCGGAGTCAGCCCTCGGCGATCCTGCAACCGACTGCGCCGCCCGGCCCAGAACGGTCCGGACCGCCAAGGATGATTAGGATATTCATCCATACGGGGGGGGAAAGTCAAGAGTCTTTTCTTTGTCCCGATCGCTCGCACCCGAGCGCCCTCTACAGCGCCGTCATGCAGCGCCGTGCAAGCTACAGTCACGTTGTGTGCGTGGGTTCGATCCTGAAACAGGTTATCCGGTTTTGTCCGGCTTTGTCCGGCTTTGCGGCGAAACTCCGCGAAGAAGCGCGCCGGACCGTCGGGGGCGGCCTGATGCATCTCCTCGGATCCCACGAGCCCAGGGCGCTCCGGATCGAGCAGCATCTCTCGAGCGCCGAGCCCGTGGATGCGATAACGGAGCCGCCCGGAGACAATGTGGTTTACACCCCCCCACACCGGGTTTGGTCGCATGGTTATTTTTCGCGGGCCGCTCGGCTCGAGCCGCTGTCGAACTCTGCCGCTCGCTTGTAGGCTACCACCCCGCCGGGCACCGCCGGGCGCGGTTCAAAGCACGTACCGGACCCAGCACGCCTTCAGCCCTCGCATCAACAGGGAGAGGTTCCACTCCGGCGCCCTCCCTGCCCGCTCGAACCGCCCCGGGAGGGAGGCCAGCACCTCGAGCCCGACCTTCGCCTCGGCGCGCGCGAGCGCCGCGCCGATGCAGAAGTGGGCGCCGTGGCCGAACGACAGCCCCACCTGCCGCTCGCGGTCGATATCGAACCGATCCGGATCCGGGAAGACCCGCTCGTCGCGGTTGGCCGAGCCGATGAGCGCCGCCACGAACGCGCCCGCCGGCACCGTGACGCCCCGGATCTCCACATCGGCCTTCGCCTGCCGCAAAGCGATCTGGGCCGGCGGCTCGAACCGCAGCGCCTCCTCGAGGAAGGCCGGGATCAGCGCCCGGTCCGCGCGGATCCGCGCGTACACCTCGGGGTGATCCATGAGGAGCACGAGCGCCGCGTTGAGCAGGTGCGTCGTCGACTCGAACCCGGCGGCCAGCAGCAAGAAGAGGAAGCTCACGAGCTCGGGCTCGGTGAGCGCGACGCCGTCGAGCCGGGCCGCGAGGAGGTCGCTCACGAGATCGTCCCGCGGGGCGGCGCGCCGCGCCGCGATGACCTCCAGGAGGTACCGCTCGAGCTCGACGATGGTGGCGCGGATGCCCGGCCTCATCTCCGGCGTGGCCGCGGCGGTGGCGACGAAGTCCGCGGTCCAGCGCTGGAAATGGGCGCGCAGCGCCGGGTCGAGGCCGAGGAGATCGGCGATGGCCGCCGCCGGGATGGGCATCGCGAGCTCGGCGTCGAAGTCGAGCTCGCGCCCGGGGGTCAGCCGCTCGACGAACTCCCGGGTCACCGCGCGCAGCACGGGCTCGATCCGCGGGACCACGCGCGTGCTGAAGGCGCGGCTCACGAGGGCCCGGGTCCTCGTGTGCTCCGGCGGATCCATGAGCAGCAGCGAGTCGGCCATCGGATTGCGATCGAGCCAGGGCGGGAGCACCGCCACCCGGCCGCCCTGCGCCGAGAACAGCTCGGTGTTCTTGAGGGCGAAGGCGACATCGTCGTAGCGGCTGAGCGCCCACAGACCCCCGGGCTCGACCTGGCACACGGGAGCGGAGCGGCGCAGCTCCGCATAAAAAGGATACGGATTCGCGCGCAGCTCCGGAGAGAGCAGATTCAGGCGATGGCTCATGCAGCCTCCCTCGTGTTGGGCAATTCGACGAAGCGCGACATGGTCCGCGAGCGCGCGGACAGCGTCAATGCGCGGGCGTCCAGGACGAAGCAGGCTGCCGTTCCCTGTATCGAGAGGCTGCTGAGCCAGCGCTAATTTTCCAGGAGGAGGCGAATCGCGCGGCGCGGCGCTAACGGCTGCTGAGCGGCTCCTTGTCGCGCGCGCCCGCGGCGAGGTACTGGCGCAGGTGACGGCGGAGCGAGACCCGCGTGATCCCGAGCGCGCTCGCCGTGCGGGTCACGTTGCCGCCCTGCGCGGCGTAGACCGCGAGGATGTGCCGGCGCACGGCCTCCCCGAGCGACGCGCTCCCCCGCGCCGGGGGCGACGGCCGCAGCGCGCCCGGCGGGCCCGACCGCGGCGTCGCGGCGGCCGGCCGCGGCGGCGCCGTGGCGATCTCGGTCGGCAGGTGCTCCAGATCGAGCGGCGCGCCGCGGGTGAGGAGGGACGCGCGCTCGACCACGCTCCGCAGCTCGCGGACGTTCCCCGGCCAGGGGTACGCCTCGAGCTGCGCGAGGGCGCGCGGGGTGATCCCGCCCTTCGAGAGCCCCGCTGCGGCGCTCTGGCGCTCCAGGAAATGCTCGGCCAGCCGGCGCACGTCGCCGTCGCGCTCGCGCAGCGGCGGGAGCGAGAGCCCGAGCGCGCCGACGCGCTTGTGGAGACCCTCGTGGAACGAGCCCTCCAGCACGCGGGCGCCGAGATCGCGGGCCGTGGCGGCGATGACGCGCACGTCCGCGACCAGCGCCTCCCCGCCGCCGATCCGGCGGAACGGCTCGCCGTCGAGCACGCCGACGAGCGGCAGCTGGAGCTCGAGCGGGAGCGCGCCGATCTCGTCGAGGAACAGCGTGCCCCCCTCGGCGAGCTCGAGCAGCCCGGGGCGCGCGGCGTGCCGCCCGTCCGCGGCTGCGTCCACGCCGAAGAGCTCCTCCCGCAGGCGCTCGGCCGGCAGGCGCGCCGCGCTCACCGCCACGAACGGCCCGCCCGCGCGCGGGCTCGCCGCGTGGAGCAGCCGCGCGCAGAGCTCCTTGCCCGTGCCCGGCTCGCCGGCGATGAGCAGCGGCGCGCGCTCGTGCTCCGAGAGCTCGCGCAGCCGCTCCATCGCGCGCGCCCAGCGCTCCGAGGCGCCGACGACGCGCACCTCGCTCTCGTCCTCGATCCACAGGACGCGCGTCATCCCGCCACCGGAGGAGCAGAGGTGTTCCGTGCGCCGGGAAGGGGCTGCGCTTGCTTCGACATCGCATCTCCTCGATTCGTGAGCGACTCGTGGCAATCCGCGGGCAGACGGCGGGCGGCGCGTCTGCCGTTGTCTACGTGACCGCGCTGTCCTCAGCGCAGGCGGTGGCCAGGGATGAGCCACCGGGAACGACGACGGACGATGGCGGACGGCCGGCCACCGACGGACCCTCGCGGGTGACCGGCCACAATGATCAACGAAGGACGGCGACTGATAGAAGATGCCGGACGGTGTCACCCGGACAGCGACAACCACTCTACCGCGAATCAAGGTCGTGTGGGAAGGGAGATCCCAAGGGGGGGCTACCGGCGACAAAAAACTACGTGCTCAAAATTTGTGCGTACGCGCGGACCTGGGTTAGTCGACCCGTGTACCCGACGTGTACCCGAAAGGAGAGACGACGAGATGAGCTCGAAGCGCAAGACCCCGGCCCGCACGAAGACCACGAAGGTCCCGAGCCCGCTCGCTGCCCCGGCCGCCGCGACGCAGCCGGCGAGCGCGGTCTCCGCCCCCGCCGCCGTCGAGATGCCCTCTCCGGCCGTGCAGCTCGCGCCCGAGCGCGCGCGCGCCGAGGCCCCGAAGGCCGCGCCCGCGTCCCCGCGCCTGTCGCGCGAGGAGCGGCACCGGCTGATCGCCAAGGTGGCCTATGGATATGCCGAGAGGGCCGGCTTCCGGAACAACCCGGTTGAGGACTGGCTGAACGCCGAGCGAGAGGTCGACGCGCGGTTCGAGCGCCTCGCCAGCTGAGAGCCCGCGGCGGCGGCGCAGGCGGCCCGCGGCGCCGCCGCGCCCGGGCTCGCGCGCGGCTCGACAGGCACGCTGGCCAGATCCAGCGAGGGTGTCCGCGGAGGGGGGAGGCAGGGGGGAGGGGAGAGGAGGGGAGCGCTGCGCGACGCCGCCGCGCCCCGGCATCTGCCCACCACGCCCGCACCACGACGGGCGGCTCCCGTGAAGGAGCCGCTCCCACGCGACGAGCGGCGCTCGCGGCGCGCTCCGCTGCGGCGCCGGGCCGGCGCGGCGACGGGCCGACGCGCCCGGCGGCCGCTCCGGGGCCGTCGAGGCTCGTAGCGGCGCCGCGGGATGGGTATCCTCGCGATGGACGTGGGCGATGGGCCCACGGATCGCGGTCCACGCGCGCGCCGGTCGCCTGGACCGCGAACGTCCGCACCCCGATACTTTCGCCATGCATTCAGGTCACGTCCTCGCCAACCGCTTCCAGCTGGAACGCCTCGCGGGCTCCGGCGGGATGGGCGCGGTGTGGCGGGCGGTCGACCGGCAGAGCGGCCAGGCGGTGGCCCTCAAGGTGATCTTCAACCAGGGCCGGGAGCACGTCGTGCGCTTCCAGCGGGAAGCGCGCCTGCTCGCGGAGCTCGAGCACCCCGCCGTCGCCCGGTACATCGACCACGGCGTCACGGCGGACGGGCTCTACTACCTCGCCATGGAGTGGCTCGAGGGCGAGGACCTCGGCGCGCGGCTGTCGCGCGGGCCGCTCGGGATCGAGGCCAGCCTGATGCTCGTCGGCCGCGTCGCCGAGGCGCTCGCCGCCGTCCACGCGCGCGGCATCGTGCACCGCGACCTCAAGCCGACGAACGTGTTCCTGCCCCGCGGCGACATCGGGAGCGCGAAGCTCATCGACTTCGGCATCGCGCGCCAGGCGGACGCGACCTACGAGCTCACCCTCACCGGCTCGGCGATCGGCACGCCCGCCTACATGGCGCCGGAGCGGGTCCGCGGCGATCTCGACGTCGACGCGCGCGCCGACCTCTACTCGATCGGGTGCCTCCTGTTCGAGTGCCTCACCGGGCGCTCGCCGTTCGTCGCCCAGCACCCGCTGTCGGTCCTCGCCAAGGTGCTCTTCGAGGCCGCGCCGCGCCCGAGCACGTTCTGCCCGAACATCCCGCAGCCGCTCGATCTGCTCGTGACCCGGCTGCTCGCCAAGAACCCCGCGGAGCGCCCCGGGGACGCGGGCGAGGTCGCCGCCGAGCTCCGGATGCTGAGCGTCGTCGAGGGCAGCATGTCGAGCGGCACCGGCCTACCGACGCCGGCGCTGACGAAGAGCGAGCGGCGGCTCGTCAGCGTCGTCCTCGCGGCCGAGATGAGCGCCGGCAAGCGCGGGCCGCCGTCGGGCCGCCCGCACGCCGCGGGGAGCCCGCCCCCGCGGGCCAACGACACGGTGCTGTCGGGCCACCACGCCACCGTCGTGTCCGGCAGCAGGGAGGCGCTGCCCGCGGACCTGCTCGCGCCGGCGCCGCCGGCGCGGCCCCGGCCGGCGCCGCCGCCGAGCACGCCGTTCCACGAGGTCCGGCAGGCCGCGCAGTCGCACGGCGCGGTCCTGGAGGTGCTCGCCGACGGCTCGGTCGCGGCGGTCGTCGCCGGCGCGGGCTCGCCGACCGACCTCGCCGCGAACGCCGCCCGCTGCGCGCTCTCGATCCACGCGCTGCTGCCCGGGGCGTGGGTGGCGCTGGCGACCGGCTGGGACGTCATCGCCGGGACGCAGGCGGTGGGGCAGGTCATCGACCGCGCCGGCGCGCTGCTCGACGCGCGCGTCCGCCACGCCTCGGACGACCCGTCCTCGGGCCGGCCGGTGCTCATCGACCAGATGACGGCCGCGCTCCTCGGCGATCGCTTCGAGATCGCCGCGGGCAGCCAGGGCCCCACGCTGCTCGGCGCGCGCGAGCCGCAGGACGGCGGGCGCCGGGTGCTCGGGAAGGCGACGACCTGCGTGGGGCGCGAGCGGGAGCTCCGGGCGCTCGAGGACCTGCTCGACGAGTGCGCCACCGAGGGGGTCGCGCGCGTCGTGCTGGTCACGGCCGGCGCCGGCGTCGGCAAGTCGCGGCTCGGCGGCGAGCTGATCCGGCGGGTCGAGGCGCGCAGCGAGCCGATCGCGGTGTGGCGCGCGCACGGCGATCCGATGCGCGGCGGGGCGCCGCTCGGGCTCGTCGCGGAGCTCGTGCGGCGGGAGGCGGGCCTCGTCGACGGCGAGCCGCTCGAGGCGCGCCGGGAGAAGCTCGCGGCGCGGGTCGCGCGCAGCGCCCCCGCCGCCGCGCGGGAGCGGATCACGGAGCTGCTCGGCGAGCTCTGCGACGCGCCGTTCCCGGAGAGCCCTTCGCTGCGCGCGGCCCGGCAGGACCGCGCGGTGCTCGAGGAGCAGATGCGCCGGGCGTTCCTCGACTTCCTGCGGGCCGAGTGCGACGCGCAGCCGGTGCTGATCGTGCTCGACGACGTGCAGTGGAGCGACCGGAGCTCGGTGGACACGCTCGACGCGGCCCTGCGGCACCTGCGGCACCTGCCGCTCCTCGTGATGGCGCTGGCGCGCCCCGGGGTGCGCGAGGCGTTCCCCGATCTCTGGGAGGACCGCGAGGCGACGGAAATGCGGCTCGGGGAGCTGTCGCGCCGCGCGTGCGAGCGGATCGTGCGCGAGGTCCTCGGCGACGAGCTCCCGGCGGCGGAGCTCGCGGCGCTCGTCGACCGGTCGGCGGGCAACGCGTTCTTCCTCGAGGAGCTCGTGCGCGCGACGGTGGAGCGGCCGGCGGGGGGGGTGCCGGAGACGGTGCTGGCGATGATGCAGTCGCGGATCGCGGCGCTCGAGCCCGAGGCGCGGCGGGTGCTGCGCGCCGGGGCGGTGATGGGGGAGGTGTTCTGGCGGGGGGGGCTGGAGGCGCTGCTCGGCGGGGGCGGGCAGGTGCCGCAGCTCGAGTCGTGGCTGCTCACGCTGGAGAAGCGCGAGCTGCTCGAGCCGCGGCCGGAGTCGACGCTGCGCGGGGAGGTGGAGCTCGCGTTCCGGCACGCGCTGGTGCGGGACGCGGCCTACGAGATGCTGACGGACGCGGATCGGGCGCTCGGGCACTGGCTCGCGGCCGAGTGGCTGGAGCGCGTGGGCGGGGACGATCCGAAGGGGCTCGCGATGGTCGACCGGCACCTCGGCCGGGCGGCGGAGGAGGCGCTCGCGCTCGGCAACGCCGACGGCGCGGCGGGGCACCTCGCGCGGGCGGCGGGGGTCCGCGCGCGCCTGGGCCAGTTCGACGGGGCGATCGCCGCGATGACGCGGGCGTTCGAGCTGGCGGACGTGGCGCGGCGCGACCCGGGCGAGCTCGGCGGGTGGGTGGAGATCCTCTCGAAGGCGGTGGGCCACGGGCGCCGGGCGCCGTCGCTCTCGGCGGTCGCGGACCGCATCCTGTCGCGGGTGGACGCGGGCGCCTCGCTCGAGGTCCGGTCGAAGGTGCGCATCGAGCTCGCGCGCGCGCTCGGGGCGACGAACCTGTTCCGGATGTCGCACGACCTGCTCGACGACGTTGTCGAGATGGCGGTCGGGCGCCGCGAGCTCCTGCGCGAGGCGCTGACGGTGGACGTGGAGGTCTCGTGCCTGCAGGGGCAGTTCGCGCGCGCGCGGCGCGCCGCGCTCGACCTCGGCGCGCTCGGGCCGATCGAGGATCTGCGGGGCCTCTTCTCGGTCGCGCTGGCGCGGGCCACGTCGGGCGACCGGGCGGGCGCGATGGAGGCGCTGTCGCGCTCGGAGGCGGCGTCGGAGCCGGGGGATCGGGTGGCCGAGGCCGTGCGGGCGAAGCTGCTCGCGATGATCGAGCTCTACGCGGGGGATTTCCGGGCCGCGGTGCGGGCGTGCGAGCGCGCGCTCGAGCTGGATCGGGCGCTCGGGCTCCGGTTCGACGGGGTCGTGAACCTGCACAACCTCGCGTACGCCTGCGTGCGGCTGGGCGACCACGAGCGGGCGCGGGCGCTGTTCGCGGAGTCGCTGGAGCGGGCGGACGAGGCCGGGTACGACCGGGTGGCGGCCTCGAACCGGATGTACATCGCGTACCTCGACGGGGTGGAGGGGGTGGGGGACGCGCGCGAGCGGCTGAAGGAGCTCATCGCGCAGGCGGAGGAGCAGGGCTACTGGCACGACGTGCTGCAGGGCCGGTGGGCGGCGGCGATGCTGCTGAAGAACGCGCGCAACGACGCGCTGGCGCGGCGCGAGTTCGAGGACCTCCTGGAGCTGTCGGTGCGGCTCGGGGATCCGCTGCTGGAGAAGGACGCGCGCGCGTGGCTCGACCGCGCGGAGCGGTGAGGGGCGGGGGCGAGCGGGGGCGGGCGGGTGGGGGCCGAGTGACGCTGCGTGTGCTCGGACGTCTCCAGGAGAGCGTCCGGGGTGACACGACGTGTGCTAGGGCGTTGGGGCTGCCCGCCCGCGTCGAGCGCTCGCCGGAGGAGCCCGGGGCGTCAGACGTCCTGCCGGGGCATGATGACGCGCAGAACCCGTGGACTGCTCGACTCAGTCATAAGGACAATCCCCTATCTCTGGCTCGGACGTGTTGGTCGCGATCACGCCCGACACGACGTTGTTCACCGGGTAGAAGAGCGTATCGTCCGGGCCCGCCAGCCAGCACATCTGTTGGACGGACTTGCCCAGCACCTCGTTCTCGTTCTCGTTCTCGTTACAGACCGCGACCTCGCCGCCGAGGACGGTGACGTCGCTGGCCTCGATCCTGATACCCACGCTGTTGGGACCCGACCCGAACTTGAGATTGTTGTTGAAGACGTGCGGGTCCTCCAGGAGTACGTCGCCGATCCGGAACGTGCTGGCGGGCAGCTGCGTCCCCTTCGCGGTCAGGTACATGCCGTAAGATCCGTTGCCCCAGGCCCAGACGTCCTTCATCTCGACGTCCGTGCCCGCCTGGATGTGCACGCCATAGTAGTAGTTGTAAGCGGATTTGACCCTATAGAACCGGATCCCCGTCGGGACGTAGCCCGCCGTGGCGCTCGCCAGCACGACGCCGGAGCCCGCGTTGTGGTGAAAATAGGTGTTCTCGATCCGGATGTCCTCGGGCACCGAGACTGGGGCGTTGAGCGGCGCCTGAGTGAAGATTTGTATTCCGTGCCCACCATTGGCCCCTATGGCTCCATTGGTGGGATGAATCTGGTTGTGGTGGATCTCGCAGTTCCTCACGGTCACGTTGGCGGAGATGATCTTGAGCGCGGTGGCTCCGACCGGACCGTTGATGTTCTTGAGCTCGCAGTTCTCCACTTCGATCGATGGCGTGCCATGCACGGCGGGGTTCGACGACAGATAGATGCCGCCCTTCGGTACGCCGTCCACGATGACATTGCGGATCGTGCCCCCGGACCCCAAGGAGAACGTGATGCCATCCAGGTTGGACGGCTTGCAGGAAGGCAGCTCTTCCACGAGGGGCTCGTATCGCATGATGACGTTCTCCACCAGGCAGCTCGAGCATCTGTTGACGCGAATGCCGCTGTTGGCATTCGACCGTGGGCCGTCCGTGAGCGCGACCTGGAAATTGCGAATCCAGACATCGTTGATGACCTCGGGGGTGGTATTGTCCCCCCTGAGGGCCGCATCGATCTGGATTACCCCGGGAAATTGCTCCGGATTGCAGGGGACCGCCACCAGGGTCGCGGTGTCGGGATCGCCAGAGGCGGCGTCCGCGGACACCTCCGGTCCCGTGAGGGTCAGACGGTCGTAATGAGGTCTGATCGGAGTGCGCACCACGTATCGCCCGGCAGGGAAATATACGGTGCGCCTCAGGGTGGAGAGCGACGCTGCGCATTCGATGGCCTTCGCGATGCCCGGGCTGTCGTCGACGGTGCAGCTATCGTCGACGTCGGGGTCGGCAGAGAACGGCCATTCCGTCGGCCTCTGAAGGTAGGGCAGGACATCCACTACGCCATTCAAGTAGTCGACGGAGCCCGGCTCACAGCAGCTCACCTCATTGTTACCACCACAGCCGTTGTGCCTCTCATGCACCTCAAAGGTCCCCGGGCACTTCTGGTTCGAGGTGGCAGGCGAAGTGCAACACTTCTGTTCGCATGTGGAGGGCGCCCCGTTGAGCTGCTCGCAGGGAGAGCACGTGACCGTGGGGCAGAAAGGCCCCTCGCACGTCGGCGATATGTTAGGAACACCATCGCATTTAGCTCCAGTGAAAGAATCTCCTTCGAACGGCTTTTCCTTGTCGTCGTGGTGGCTGCACATTGCCTCGCTCGTGGTGCTTTCCTCCATGGGAGGGTCGTAGCCCCAGGCGGCCGGAGGCGGGTCCGCCCCGGCTGGGGCGGAGGCGAGCGCGAGCGAGGCTCCGGCGCAGATCGTTGCAAGCCGCTGCGTCAAGCGCATAGGTTCTTTGGTTCCTTGATGAGGGTCGTACGGTTATCGTCAACATCACGGCAGAGAGCAGCGACGAGCCGGTGCACGGCGACCGTGCGCCGCGACCATGCCGCGGTGCATGGGCGGATGCCCTCGCATGAGCAGGCGGCACCCTAGGCCGTGGCGCGCGCTGCGCGGCGCGCAGACCTTCCAAGGTCGGCTTCTTTCTGTCCTCTGGCATCGCCCGAAGGGCTCGTCAGGCAACGATGA
Source organism: Sorangium sp. So ce394 (assembly GCF_051474665.1). Taxonomy (NCBI): domain Bacteria; kingdom Pseudomonadati; phylum Myxococcota; order Polyangiales; family Polyangiaceae; genus Sorangium; species Sorangium sp. So ce394. The sequence goes on along the minus strand of NZ_CP150339.1, from coordinate 10,508,589 downwards.
TGCCATCCGACGCGGCCTTGCATCGCGGCGGTGCCCGGCGCATCAGCGTAAAGCCCGCGAGGCGAGGGCCGCCGCGAACCCAGCCCAAGAGCACGGTTCCAGCGCGGCAGCGCGCTCCCGCGCGCGGCGCGGCAGCGCGCTCCCGCGCGCGGCGCGGCGAGCGCGTGGCAGGAGCGCGCTGCCGATGTCTCCTGTCACGTGACATGTCACGCTGCCGACGTCTCATGTCACGTGACATGTCACGCTGGGCGAGCCCGGTCTCTCTGCTGAACCGTGGGCGACTTCCCGCAGCAGCGCTGGCGCGTCCTCGCGCCGCCTGCGGAGCAGCCGGGTCGCAGCCTCCCGGAGGTCACGCGCTGGCGCTGGAGTCGACGTCGGACGCGCGCGCCGCCTCGGCGCTCGCTTTTGGCAACTCGAACCAGCGGGGGCGGGCGGGTGGGGGCCGAGTGACGCTGCGTGTACCCGGACGTTTCCAGGAGAGCGTTCGGGGTGACACGACGTGTGCTAGGACGTCGGGGCTGCCCGCCCGCGTCGAGCGCTCGCCGCAGGAGCCCGGGGTGTCAGACGTCCTGCCGGGGCTTGATGACGCGCAGGACCCGTGGACTGCTCGACTCAGTCATAAGGACAATCCCCTATCTCTGGCTCGGACGTGTTGGTCGCGATCACGCCCGACACGACGTTGCCCACCGGGTAGAAGAGCGTATTGTCCGGGCCCGCCCTCCAGCACATCTGTTGGACGGACTTGCCCTGCGGCTCGCACTCCTCGTTACAGGCCGCGACCTCGCCGCCGAGGACGGTGACGTCGCTGGCCTCGATCCTGATACCCGCGTTGGTGGGACACGACCCGGCGAGGCGATGGTTGTCGACGACGAGCGGGTCCTCCAGGATGACGTCGCCGATCCGGAACGTGCTGGCGGGCAGCGACCCCTTCGCGGTCAGGTACATGCCGTAAGATCCGTTGCCCCAGGCCCAGACGTCCTTCATCTCGACGTCCGTGCCCGCCTGGATGTTCACGCCATAGTACTGGTTGTAAGCGGACTTGACCCTATAGAACCGGATCCCCGTCGGGACGTAGCCCGGCGTGGCGCTCGCCAGCACGACGCCGGAGCCGGCGTTGTGGTGAAAATAGGTGTTCTCGATCCGGATGTCTGCGGGCACCGCGACTGGGGCGTTGAGCGGCGCCTGAGTGAAGATTTGTATTCCGTGCCCACCATTGACCCCTGATCCATTGACAGGATGAAGCTGGTTGTGGTGGATCTCGCAGTTCCTCACGGTCACGTTGGCGGCGATGATCTTGAGCGCGGTGGCTCCGACCGGACCGTTGATGTTCTTGAGCTCGCAGTTCTCCACTTCGATCGACGGCGTGCCATGCACGGCGGCGTCCGACGACAGGTAGATGCCGCCCTTCGGTACGCCGTCCACGATGACATTGCGGATCGTGCCCCCGGATCCCAAAGAGAACGTGATGCCATCCAGGTTGGACGGCTTGCAGGAAGGCAGCTCTTCCACGAGGGGCTCGTACCGCATGATGACGTTCTCCACCAGGCAGTTCGAGCATTTGTTGACGTGAATGCCGCTGTTGGCCCTCAACCGTGGACCGTCCGTGAGCGCGACCTGGAAATTGCGAATCCAGACCTCGTTGAGCTCTTCGGGGATGGTGTCGTCTGCCCTGAGGGCCGTGTCGACCTGGATTACCCCGGGAAATTGCTCCGGATTGCAGGGGACCGCCACCAGGGTCGCGGTGTCGGGATCGCCAGAGACGGCGTCCGCGGACAGCTCCGGTCCCGTGAGGGTCAGATCGTCGTAATGAGGTCTGATCGGAGTGCGCACCACGTATCGCCCGGCAGGGAAATAGACGGTGCGCCTCATGGTCGAGAGCGACGCTGCGCATTCGATGGCCTTCGCGATGCCCGGGCTGTCGTCGACGGTGCAGCTATCGTCGACGTCGGGGTCGGCAGAGAACGGCCATTCCGCCGGCCTCTGAAGGTAGGGCAGGACATCCACTACGCCATTCAAGTAGTCGACGGACCCCGGCTCACAGCAGTCCCCCTCGTCCTCATCATCATTATCCTCATCATAACCACAGCCGTTGTGCCTCTCATGCACCTCCAAGGTCCCCGGGCACTTCTGGTTCGTGGTGGCAGGCGAAGTGCAACACTTCTGTTCGCAAGTGGAGGGCGCCCCGTTGAGCTGCTCGCAGGTAGAGCACGTGACCGTGGGGCAGAAAGGCCCCTCACACGTCGGCGATATGTTAGGAGCACCATCGCATTTATCTCCAGTGAAAGAATCTCCTTCGAACGGCCCGTCTTCGTCGTGGAGGCTGCACATCGCCCCGCTCGTGGTGCTTTCCTCCGTGGGAGGGTCGTAGCCCCAGGCGGCCGGAGGCGGGTCCGCCCCGGCTGGGGCGGAGGCGAGCGCGAGCGAGGCTCCGGCGCAGATCGTTGCAAGCCGCTGCGTCAAGCGCATAGGTTCTTTGGTTCCTTGATGAGGGTCGTACGGTTATCGTCAACATCACGGCAGAGAGCACCGACGAGCCGGTGCACGGCGATCGCGCGCCGTGACCGTGCCGCGGTGCATGGGCGGATGTCCTCGCATGAGCAGGCGGCACCCCAGGCCGTGGCGCGCGCTCCGCGGCGCGCAGACCATCCAAGGTCGGCTTCTTTCTGTCGTCTGGCATCGCCCGGAGGGCTCGTCAGGCAACGATGATGCCATCCGACGCGGCCTGGCATCGCGGCGGTGCCCGGCGCATGAGCGTAAAGCCCGCGAGGCAAGGGCCGCCGCGAACCCAGCCCAAGAGCACGGTTCCAGCGCGGCAGCGCGCCCCCGCGCGCGGCGAGCGCGTGGCAGGAGCGCGCCGCCGATGCCTCATGTCACGTGACATGTCACGCTGCCGATGCCTCATGTCACGTGACATGTCACGCTGGGCGAGCCCGGTCTTTCTGCTGAACCGTGGGCGACTTCCCGCAGCAGCGCTGGCGCCTCCTCGCGCCGCCTGCGGAGCAGCCGGGTCGCAGCCTGCCGGAGGTCACGCGCTGGCGCTGGAGCCGACGTCGGCCGCGCGCGCCGCCTCGGCGCTCGCCTTGGGCAGCTCGAACCAGAAGACGCTCCCCTCGCCGACGACGGTGCTGAGCCCCACCAGACGCCGCGCCTGTTGCTCGAACCAGCGGGAGAACCCCTCGACGGCTGCAACGAACCGGCTGCCCACGCTGGATTGAAAGCGTCCCCGAGGGGGCCTCCTGGAGCGGCGCGACCGCCTCGGCCGCCGTCCTGCGGTTGCGCGCCATCGGCGCCGGGCCGCGCCGCCGCCGATTGGCTCTGCGTGTCATACCTCCCGCCGGGGCTTGATGACGCGCAGGACCCGTGGACTGCTCGACTCAGTCATAAGGACAATCCGCTATCTCTGGCTCGGACGTGTTGGTGGTGCTCACGCCCGACACGACGTTGCCCACCGGGTAGAAGAGCGTAGTATCCCCCGGGCCCGCCAGCCAGCACATCTGTTGGACGGACTTGCCCAGCACCTCGCCCTCGTCGTTCTCGTCGTTACAAACCGCGACCTCGCCGCCGAGGACGGTGACGTCGCTGGCCTGGATCTTGATACCCACCTTGTTGAGACCCAACCGCGGGAGGAGATTGTTGTTGAAGACGAGCGGGTCCTCCAGGAGTACGTCGCCGATCCGGAACGTGCTGGGGGGCAGGTTCGACCTCGCGGTCAGGTACATGCCGTAAGATCCATTGCCCCAGGACCAGACGTCCTTCATCTCTACGTCCGTGCCCGCCTGGATGTTCACGCCATAGTGCTGGTTGTAAGCGGATTTGACCCTATAGAACCGGATCCCCGTCGGGACGTAGCCCGGCGTGGCGCTCCCCAGCGCGACGCCGGAGCCGGCGTTGTGATGAAAATAGGTGTTCTCGATCCGGATGTCCTCGGGCACCGAGACTGGGGCGTTGAGCGGCGCCTGAGTGAAGATTTGTATTCCGTGCCCACCATTGGTCCCTATGGCTCCATTGGTGGGATGAAGCTGATTGTGGTGGATCTCGCAGTTCCTCACGGTCGCGTTGGCGGCGATGATCTTGAGCGCGATGGCTCCGACCGGACCGTTGATGTTCTTGAGCTCGCAGTTCTCCACTTCGATCGATGGCGTGCCATGCACGGCGGGGTTCGACGCCAGGTAGATGCCGCCCTTCGGTACGCCGTCCACGATGACGTTGCGGATCGCGCCCCCGGATCCCAAGGCGAACGTGATGCCATCCAGGTTGGACGGCTTGCAGGAAGGCAGCTCTTCCACGAGGGGCTCGTATCGCATGATGACGTTCTCCACCAGGCAGTTCGAGCATCTGTTGACCTGAATGCCGCTGTTGGCCGCCAACCGTGGACCGTCCGTGAGCGCGACCTGGAAATTGCGAATCCAGACCTCGTTGATGGCCGCGGGGGTGGTATTGTCCCCCCTGAGGGTCGTGTCGACCTGGACCACCCCGGGAAATTGCTCCGGATTGCAGGGGACCGCCACCAGGGTCGCGGTGTCGGGATCGCCAGAGGCGGCGTCCGCAGACAGCTCCGGTCCCGTGAGGGTCAGACGATCGTAATGAGGTCTGATCGGAGTGCGCACCACGTATCGCCCGGCAGGGAAATAGACGGTGCGCCTCATGGTCGAGAGCGACGCTGCGCATTCGATGGCCTTCGCGATGCCCGGGCTGTCGTCGACGGTGCAGCTATCGTCGACGTCGGGGTCGGCAGAGAACGGCCATTCCGCCGGCCTCTCCAGGTAGGGCAGGACATCCACTACGCCATTCAAGTAGTCGACGGAGCCCGGCTCACAGCAGCCCACCTCATTGTTACCACCACAGCGGTTGTGCCTCTCATGCACCTCCAAGGTCCCCGGGCACTTCTGGTTCGAGGTGACAGGCGAAGTGCAACACTTCTGTTCGCATGTGGAGGGCGCCCCGTTGAGCACATCGCAGGGAGAGCACGTGACCGTGGGGCAGAAAGGCCCCTCGCACGTCGGCGATATGTTAGGAACACCATCGCATTTAGCTCCAGTGAAAGAATCTCCTTCGAACGGCTCTTCCTTGTCGTCGTAGTGGCTGCACATCGCCTCGCTCGTGGTGCTTTCCTCCGTGGGAGGGTCGTAGCCCCAGGCGGCCGGAGGCGGGTCCGCCCCGGCTGGGGCGGAGGCGAGCGCGAGCAAGGCTCCGGCGCAGATCGTTGCAAGCCGCTGCGTCAAGCGCATAGGTTCTTTGGTTCCTTGATGAGGGTCGTACGGTTATCGTCAACATCACGGCAGAGAGCACCGACGAGCCGGTGCACGGCGACCGTGCGCCGCGACCATGCCGCGGTGCATGGGCGGATCGCCCTGGCATGAGCAGGCGGCACCCCAGGCCGTGGCGCGCGCTCCGCGGCGCGCAGACCATCCAAGGTCGGCTTCTTTCTGTCCTCTGGCATCGCCCGGAGGGCTCGTCAGGCAACGATGATGCCATCCGACGCGGCCTTGCATCGCGGCGGTGCCCGGCGCATCAGCGTAAAGCCCGCGAGGCGAGGGCCGCCGCGAACCCAGCCCAAGAGCACGGTTCCAGCGCGGCAGCGCGCTCCCGCGCGCGGCGAGCGCGCGGGAGGAGCGCGCCGCCGATGTCTCCTGTCACGTGACATGCCACGCTGCCGACGTCTCATGTCACGTGACATGTCACGCCGGGCGAGCCCGGTCTTTCTGCGGAACCGTGGGCGACTTCCCGCAGCAGCGCTGGCGCGTCCTCGCGCCGCCTGCGGAGCAGCCGGGCCGCACCCTCCCGGAGGTCACGCGCTGGCGCTGGAGTCGACGTCGGACGCGCGCGCCGCCTCGGCGCTCGCTTTTGGCAGCTCGAACCAGAAGACGCTCCCCTCGCCCACGACGGTGCGGAGCCCCACGCGGCCGCCGTGCGCCTCGGTCAGGCGCTTGACGGTCGCGAGGCCCAGACCCAGACCCGGCACTCGAGCGCTTTGCGCTCGGACGTGAGGCTCGAACACCAGCTGCTCGACGGCTGGCGCGATGCCGGGCCCCGTGTCCTCCACCTCGATCCGCACGGCATCCCTGGCGTCGAGCACCCGGACGACGACGCGACAGGTCGCCGCGTCGCCGAGGTACTTGAGCGCGTTGCGGATCAGGTTGGCGAGGATGCTGGTCAGCACGCCCGGGCTCGCGGCCACCGCGCACGGGGCGAAGGGCTCGACGCGGAGCTCCGCGCCGAGCTCCGCCGCGACAGGGACGAGCTCGACCATGAGGTCGTCGATCACCGGGCGCACCTCGGCGCGCGCGCCCGGCTCCGGCCTCGCGCCCGCGCGAGCGAACCCCAGGAGCCCGTCGGTGATGCGCTTGACCCGCAGGATGGCCCGCCGGCCCCGCTCGATCGACGCTCGTGCAGGCTCTCCCTCGCCGCACCGCCGCAGGGCGAGGTCCAGCGCGAGCGCGACCGCGCCGAGGGGGCCGAGCACGTCGTGCGCGACCCGGCCAGCGAACTGCTCGAGCTCATCCGCTCGGCGCTCCAGGAGCACGCCCTGCCGCCAGAGCAGCCTCACATTGCGCCGCACCTGCACGGCGGCCGCCGCGCAGGCCAGCAGCGCGAACGCCACGCTCGCCGTGTTGAGCGCCAGCGCGACCCGGCGCGAGCGAACGCGGTTGGCCGCGATCTCGATCGCCATGCGACGTGCGTGTTGTGCGTTGAGCTCGATGCTCGCCATCACGGCCTCGCTCGTCGCGTCGAAGTCCGCTCGCAGCGTGTCGTCCATGAGCTTGTTGGCCTCGCGCGGCTGGTCGTTCGCCACCAGCGAGAGGACCCGATCGGTGTCCTGCCCGAGCTTGCCGAGCTCCTGCGCGACGGTCTGCCACTGCTTGAGCTCTCCCGGATAGACGGGGATGACGAGGTAGGCGTCGAGGCTCCGGGAGAGGTTGTCGCGCGCCTGATCGAGCTCGCGGCGGTCGAGCGGCCGGCCCAGCACGGCGCTGTTGACGAGGTCGCTCAGGAGCGCCTGGGTGTGCCTCAGCTCGGCGCGCGCGGCCGCCAGGTGCATGATGCTCGGCGTGGCGTTCTCCGCCAAGCTCATCGCCGCAGCGTCGATCTCGGCGGCTCGGTGCTCGGCGTAGGCGGCCGAGATCACGAAACTCGCGATAGCGGCGAAGAACGCCGCAAATAGCGACAGCAGGATGGACGGCAGCCGCTCGATCATCAGAGAAGATTTCGATTTCGCCGGGGCCTGCAGCCATCGCACCTCCATGCCGGGATCCTGTTGCGCCGCGTGCGCGAGCGCAACGCCGGAAGAGCGCCGGAGCCGCGGCGGATCGCCGTCGCCGCAGCGGCAGATGTCCGCCGGGCTCGTGTCAGGTGCTGACAGAGCGACCGGAGCTCGTTGGTGCATCCCCTCGCGCCGCCATTGTGGCGCTCGGGGCTGAGCGCACATGACTTCTGCGCCGGCCCGGGAAGACTCGCTTCCTTTCTTTTGCGCGCTCCACGAGGAGGCCGGGCCGCGGCCGCCGCTCAGCGGTTCACGCTGGTGTCCGGTCCGGCGCCCTTCGGGGGCTCGTACGGCTCGGGGCTCTTGCCGACGGTCCTGAGGTTCACGAGCTTGTTGAGCAGGTCGAACCAGAACGGCGCGCCGAGCGACGCGGCGGCCGCGGTGATGAGGATGCCGGGGCTCAGGAGCCGATCGAGCACCCCGCGGATCCAGGCGACGATGGCCTGGCCGAGGATCGCCGAGAGCGCGTTCCAGAGCCTCGGCACGCTCGTCTGCTCGGGGGCCTGCACGCCCCAGGCGATCTTGAGATCGAGCCCGGTGAGCTTGCCGTGCGCGCTCCCGCCCTGGGCGAGCGCGGCCATGAGGTCCTCGTCCTGGTCCATGCCGCCCTCGTGCGGCGCGGCGCGGGGCGCCGTCTTCGCCATCTCCTGCGCCGCGGCGATGAGGTGGGCGCGGACCACGGCGTCGCGCGAGAGGGCGCCCGCGAGCTTGATGCTGTCGGCGTTGAACCCGACGCACAGGACGAGCGCCGTCGCGCTGATGATGAGCTGCGCGCGGCGCTTGTACCGCCCGGAGGCCCGGTCCATGGCGTCGTTGAACCAGCGCTCCAGCCGGATGTTGGCCTCACGCATGTCCCGGACCGTGCTGTCGACGATCGTGGCGAGGGCGCGCCGGAGATCGCTCTCCCGCGGCATGCGCTCGATGATGCCCTTCAGCTCGTCGAGCGGCGCCTCGTCGCTGCTCGGCAGCGCGGCCCCGCCGCCCGGCGGCGCCGCCGCGGCGCCGGCCGACGGGGGCGCGGCGGCGTCGGCGATGGCGGGCGGGGACGGCGCGGCGGCGCTCTCCGGCGATGCGGGCGCGGCGTCGCCCGCCGGCGCCGGCGCGGAAGCGGCGTCGCCCGCCGGCGCGGAAGCGGCGTCGCCCGCCGGCGCAGGCGCGGGGGTCGCGGCGATGGAGAGGGCGGCCCTCGCCAGGAGGGGCGACGGCGCGGCGCCCGCCTGGGCGAGCGACGGCGCCGCCGCGACGGCCTGCGGGGGCGACGGCGCGTCGCTCCGGGGCCAGTCGATGTGCCGCAAGGTGTCGATGAGCGCGGCCACGAACGCGTGCGCGGGGATGTAGGACGGCCCCACCCACCCGTACTTGAGGTCCTTGATCAGCGGGTGCTGCCGGAGCGCGTCGGCGAGCGGGCTCGGGTGCGGCCCCGGCATCAGCCGGACGCGCACGAGGTCGGCGGCGCGGCGGAGCACGCGCGTCGCGATCGGCTCGCTCGGGGCGGCCCCGTGCGCGGCGGCCTCGCGGGCGGCGAGCGACCGGAGCACGTGCGGGTCGAGCGCGCGATCGGCCAGCATGATCTCGATGCTCTGCGCGAGGTTGAGGGCGCGCAGCCGGAAGACGCCGGCGAGCGCCTCGTAGATGGCCGAGCTGAGGACGCTGAGCAGGAAGAAGACGCTGACGAGGCCGATCGCGATGTCGAGGGTCGTTCCCATGGGCATCCGGGAGGGCAGGGCGCGCGGCGGCGCGAGGCGCAGGCCGGCGCGCCTCGCGGTGCTCCCCCTGCCAGCAGGACAAGGAGGAAGACGTGGCCTTGCGAGCGCCCGTTCCCCTCCGCGACCCTCCCAGCATACGCCACGCGGCGCTGCGGAGCGAGCGCCACCCGCGGCGCCACCCGTGCTCGCCGCGAGCGCCAGAGCGCGCTCGATGCCGCGGGATCTTGATCTACCATCCCGCCCCCGTGACGAGCACCACGCTACCCCCCGACTCGCAGCGCAGCAGCGACCCGCCGCTGCGCACCTCCTGGGCCCAGGAGCGGGCCGACCTCGACCGGACGCAGCGGCCAAGGCGCGCTCGGCTCGTGCACGAGCCGCCGCCGGCGTCGCCGCCCGGGACGCTCGTCATCGAGGACACGCGGCGGCCGAAGATCTTCGTCATCGACTACGACGCCGAGGTGGTCTCCGAGAAGGAGATCCCGACCCTCGACGAGTGCATCCCGTACCTCACGGACGACCGGCCCTCCATCACGTGGGTCGATGTCCGAGGGCTCGGGCACAAGGCCACCTTCGAGCGGCTGGGCGAGATCTTCAAGATCCACCCGCTCGCGCTGGAGGACATGGTCAACGTGCCCCAGCGGCCCAAAGCGGACGTCTACGGCGGCGAGCACGTCCTCATCATCGCCCGGATGGCGCAGGTCACCGAGCGCTGCGAGCTGCGCACCGAGCAGCTCGCGATCCTGGTCGGCAAGACGTTCGTCCTGACGGTCCAGGAAGAGGCCGACTGGGACGTGATGGAGGCCGTGCGGGAGCGCATCCGCACCGGCCGGGGCACGGTGCGGACGCGCGGCGCCGACTACCTGGCCTACGCGCTGCTCGACGCGGTGGTCGACGGCTTCTTCCCCGTGCTCGAGCGGCTCGGCGAGCGCATCGAGGACCTGGAGGTCGAGGTCATCGACGCGAAGCGCTCGATGTCGAAGCCGATCCACGACCTGAAGCGCGACCTGCTCACGCTGCGGCGCGCCATCTGGCCGCAGCGCGACCTCGTGAACGCGCTGCTCCGCGAGGACAACCCGATCTTCACGAAGGACACGAGGCTCTACCTGCGCGACACGTACGACCACTCGGTGCAGCTGATGGACATGGTCGAGACCTACCGCGAGCTGAGCTCGGGCCTCATGGATCTCCACCTCTCCGGGATGTCGAACCGGATGAACGAGATCATGAAGGTGCTCACGATCATCTCGACCATCTTCCTGCCGGTCACCGCGATCGCGGGCATCTACGGGATGAACTTTCACCACGAGAGCTCGCCGTACAACATGCCCGAGCTCGACTGGTATTACGGCTATCCGCTCGTCTGGTGCCTGATGTCGGCGAGCGTCGTCGGGCTGCTCACGTACTACCGTCGCAAGGGCTGGCTCGGGAAGGACGGCGACGGCCGCTGAGCGGCGGCGGCGCGGCGAGGGCGGGGTCGCGGCGGCGCCGCGTGGGCGCGGGCCGCCCGGCGGCGCGGGGCGTCAGCGCTTCGTCGCGGTCGTGTAGAAGGCGAGGTTCCGGAGCAGGCGCGGGTCGCCGGGGCGGCGGGCGAGCGCCGTGCGCAGCGCGGCCTCGCCGGCGGCGAGCTCGCCGAGGTAGAACGCGCTCGTGGCGACGAGGTCGAGCAGCCTGTGCTCGTAGATCTCGGCGTCGACGAAGAGCGTCGCCTGGGCGGGGAAGGGGATGGCGGCGCCGCGCGAGGCGAAGAGGTAGGCGAGCGGCCAGCATTGCTGCTCGTACCAGCGCCAGGCGACGGCGAAGAGCGGCTCGGCGCGGTGCGGGCTGTGGGCGTGGGCGTCGAGGTAGCGCTGCTGCACCTCGGCCCAGGGGCGCCCGAGCGCGTCGGCGGTGCGCGCCATGCGGAACAGCGACTCGTAGACCTCCTCCTGCCAGCCGCCCAGCGCGGCGCGGCGCTCGTAGGTCTCGAACGCCTCCGCGTGCCGGCCGAGGCACTCCAGGGTCTGCGCGAGGTAGAAGACGGTGCGCCCGTCGCGGGGGGCGCGGGCGAGCGCGGCCGAGAGCAGCTCCAGATCGCGCTCCCACCGCCGGGTCTGGGCCGCGGGGTCGCGGCGGGAGAGGTCGTGGACGACATGGGCGTCGGGGACCCGGATCGAGGGGGGCGGCTCGCCTTGCCGGGTGAGCACCTCGTGGGTGGCGCCGACGTAGCGCCACCCGGCCGAGGCGCGGGCGAGCCGGGCGGAGTCGTAGACGGCATCGCCGTAACGCACGCGGACGTAGTAGGCGCCGTGGCCCGGGCCCGAGGCGTCGCGGCGCTCCTCGCAGAAGCGGCGGAGCGCCCCGCCGCCGACGAGGCGCTCGTCGCCGCTCAGCATGAGGGTGAACACCGCGGCGTCGCCCGCGAGGTCGAGCGCGCGATTGCGCGTCGCGCCGAAGTCGACGAACGGCTCCTCGACGAGATCGCCCGGGACCCCCTCGAGGGCGGCGGCCGCGAGGGCCTGGGTGCCGTCGGTGGAGCCGGTGTCGAGGAGGGTGAAGCGGTCGATGTGGGGCCTGACGGAGGCGAGGGTCTCGCGGATGGAGGGCGCCTCGTCCTTGACGATCATGACGAGGGCGAGCAGGGGGCGCGGCACGGGAGGCAGTATGCCGCCGGGCGTGCCCCCCTGGCGCGACGATTCGAGCCGGAATGAACGGACGGGGGACGGGCCCGCCGGAGCGCCGGTGAGGGGCGCGCGGAGGTGCGATTGCGCTGCGCCGAAGTGGTCGCGGCCGAGGCGTCCTGTATACTCTCCATATCGTCGCTATGGGGATGCGCAGACGCTGGAATGCTCTCCTGGTCATCGGCGCGGCGGCCGTCCTCGCGTTCGCCTCCTGGAAGGAGCGCGCCTGGTCCTCCTCCGACGCCCCCGATCCCCCGGGCGGGCCGCCGGGGCCCTTGCGGTTCGAGCAGACGCTCGACGTGGACGTGTTCCAGCGTGGAAATCTCCACACGCACACGTCGCTGAGCGACGGGGACAGCGCGCCGCGCGAGGTCGTCCGCTGGTACCGCGACAACGGGTATGCGTTCGTGGCCCTGACGGATCACAACCAGCGCGCCGATCCTGCGATGTTCCGGGATCTGGAGGTACAGCCGAATTTCGTCGTTCTCCCCGGCGAGGAGATCACGATGTCGGCGGAAGGGCGGCCGGTGCACGTGAACGCGCTCTGCACGCGGGCGACGATCGGCGGCGGCGATTTCCCCACCAAGGGCGAGGCGCTGAGCTGGGCGGTCGGGCGGGTGCGGGCGCAGGGGGGCGTGGCGCTCATCAACCATCCGAATTTCGACTGGGCACTGACGGCCGGCGACCTCCTGGGGGCGCCTGCGGCGGAGCTCCTGGAGATCCACAGCGGGCATCCTTACGTGCACACCGAGGGTGACGCGGCGCGGCCGTCGCACGAGGCGCTGTGGGACACGGTGCTGACGGCGCGCGGCTTCGTGGGCGGGGGCATCGCCGGCGTGGCGGTGGACGACCTGCACCAGCTCGTGCCCGGGTCGAACGCCCCGGCTGCGGGGCCCGGCCGGGGGTTCGTCGAGGTGTTCTCGCGCGAGGTGTCGCGCGCGGCGATCTGCAGCGCGCTGGCCAGGGGGCGGCTCTACGCGTCGTCGGGCGCGCGGCTGCGGAGGATCTCGATCGGCGGCGATGCGTTCTCGGTGTGGCCGGTGGCCGCGGGCGCGGTCGTCGAGTTCGTCGGGCGGGGCGGGCGCGTGCTGGAGCGGCAGCAGCCGCTGGCGGGGCGGGCGACGTACCGGCTCCGCGGCGGGGAGCGCTACGTGCGGGCGCGGATCACGCGGCCGGACGGGAAGCGGGCGTGGACGGCGGCGTACGCGACGGTCGAGTAGGGGCGGCGAGGGCGGGAGCGCGCGGCGCGGAGCCGATGGGCGGCCGGTAAGGCGAGAACGACCCGGGGAAGATCGCCGGCGGGCTCATTGATGGCGACGTCGGGGGGCGCCGCGTTCGGTCCAGGGTCGGGGGCCCGTCCGGCGTCGGCGGCCTTTCTGCGCCCACCTCAGCTTCCCTGAGGGCCGACCTACGAAAAAGCGATTGGATCGTTGGCGGCGCGAGGATGCAGACTTCTTCCCATGGTAGAGCAGACCCTGCCCAACTCGAAGCGAACGCCGGCCTCGCGAGGGCACGACATGCATGGTCCCCGATCGGGCCCGTGTCGAGCGCGTGGACAGAGCGATGAGGTGGCCGCTGGACGCCGGGAATCGTCAAGCTCGGTTCGAGGGGCGCTGGCTGGCCTTTCGCTATCCATGCTGCTGTCCTCGCTCGGCACGAGCATCGCCAACGTCGGCCTACCGACGCTGGCGCACGAGTTCACCGCCTCTTTCCAAGAAGTCCAGTGGATCGTGCTCGCGTACCTCCTCGCCATCACCACGCTGATCGTCACCGTCGGTCGACTGGGCGACATGACCGGACGTCGGCGGCTGCTGCTCGCAGGGATCTTCTGCTTCACGGCCGCCTCGGTCCTGTGCGGCGTCGCGTCTGCGCTGTGGCTGCTGATCGCCGCCCGAGCGGCGCAGGGCGTCGGCGCGGCCGTGATGATGTCCCTCGCCGTGGCGTTCGTCGGCGAGACGGTTCCGAAGGCAAGGACCGGCAGCGCCATGGGGATGCTCGGAACGATGTCCGCGATCGGCACCGCGCTGGGCCCTTCACTCGGCGGCGCCTTGATCTCCGTGGCGGGGTGGCGGGCGATATTCCTCGTCCAGGTACCGCTGGGTGTCCTCGCGTTCCTCATCGCGTATCGCTACCTGCCCCTCGACCGCCGGGGGCGGCGCGCCCGCTTCGACTTTGTTGGCACGGTGCTGCTTGCGCTGACGCTCGCGGCGTATGCGCTCGCCATGACGATCGGGCGTGGCCGTTTCGGCACCGCCAACGTAGCGCTGCTGCTGACCGCCGCCGTCGGCGTGGGGGGCTTCGTGCTCGCCGAGGCCCGCACGACCGCGCCGCTGATCCGGCTCACGATGTTTCACAGCGCGGCGCTGAGCGCGAGCCTCGCCATGAGCATGCTCGTCTCGACGGTGATGATGGCGACGCTGGTCGTCGGGCCGTTCTATCTCTCTCGTGCGCTCGGCCTCGACGCGGCGCTCGTCGGAGCCGTCATGTCGGCTGGCCCGCTCGTCGCCGCGTTGACGGGCATGCCGGCGGGGCACATCGTGGACCGCGTCGGCGCACAGCGCATGACCGTCGTCGGTCTCGTCGGCATGGCCGCCGGCTCGTTCCTTCTGTCCATGATACCAGCGAGGCTCGGCCTCCTGGGCTACGTCGTCCCGACCGTCGTGAGCACCGCCAGCTATGCGCTGTTCCAGGCGGCGAACAACACCGCGGTCATGACGGACATCCATCCGGACCAGCGGGGGCTCGTCTCCGGGATGCTCAACCTGGCGCGCAACCTGGGCCTCATCACCGGTGCGTCCGCGATGGGCGCCGTGTTCGCGCTCGCCTCGGCGACGAGCGACATCACGAAGGCGAGCCCCGAGGCCGCCGCCGGCGGGATGAGGGGCACGTTCGCGGTCGGATCGACGCTGATCGTCGCCGCGCTCGCGGTCGGGTTTGCATGCCGTGCCTTCGCGGCGCGCCCGTCCGGGCTCGCTCGCCACGGGGAGGCGTCGTGACGCGGCCGAGCGGCGGGCCCAATCACGACGTCTCCCCTGCTCGAACGATCGACGCGGCAGCAGCCAGCAAGGGGTCCTGCGCACGGCTCGCCAGATGCGCGAAAAGGACTCGCACCAACGTCTGGCATTCGAAGAGAAGCTCGACCTCCCCCCGGGCTTGGGCCTCCTTCGCGGTGTCGGCGTGCAGCAGGCCAACTCCGGTCCCACCGGCGATCAGCGTCCGCGTGACGTCGTTGCGATCGACGCTGATGATTCGCTTGGGCCGGATTTGATTCACCTTGAACAGGCTCTCCGCGGCCCGCCCACAGCAGGCGCTGAGCGTGGGATAGATCCACGGCAAATCCGCGAGAGACCTCCAGTCCGGTCGTCCCGAGATCGCGACGAGCCCCGGAGGCGCTACGAGGTAAATTCTGAACCGAGACACTTCGATGGCCGCCAGCTCCGGATCGAGCTCGCCGGACTCATTGTAGAAGCCAGCGTCCAGGCTGCCGTTGCGTATGCCAGCGAGTATATCGAGCGAAGTCGCGTGTTTGAGGACCACCTCCACTTCAGGGCAGCGCTCCGAGAGGACCGCGAGGAGCCTCCCGACTGCCTCGTTGTTCGAGTTGCTGCCCGCGCCGAGGCGGAGCTTCCCAGCAAGGCGCCCCTTGATACGCGTGGCCTCGTCCATCAATTCTTGATGAGCGGCGAGCGCCTGTTCCGCCTTGACGAGGAGCCGCTCGCCCTCACGGGTCAGGCTCATGCCCCGAGCCGTGCGTTCGAACACGGCGATGCCGAGCGCGTCCTCGATCGCCTTGATGTGCGCGCTCACCGCGGGCTGGCTCAGGTGCAGCAGCGCCGAGGCGCGCGTAATGCTGCCTTCGCGAGCCACAGCGACGAAGGTCTTGAGCTGATAGATATCCATCTTATCCTGTTCTGGTTTCCCCCAGCCGTCCGGCCGTGGGCGGCGGCGTAGGGGCGGCGAGGGGGGAGCTCCAAGGGGGCGACTTCCTCAGCAAGAGGAAGGAGACGAGGCACAGGATCAGCTCCGAGCTCGCCTCCGCGGCCCAGATCCCGGTGAGGGAGAACAGGCGGGAGGCCAGCAGCAGCACCGGCAGCTTGACGAGGAGGGTGCCCCCGAGGGTGAGCAGCAGCGCCTCCCTGGCCCGGCCGACCGACTGGAACGAGGCCGCCGTGACCATGACCACGCCGGTCAGGGGGTAGGACAGCGCCAGCAGCCGCAAGGCGGTCTGCCCTTCGGCGACGATCGCGCTCTCTCTGGAGAGCAGGGCGATGAGCGCCGCCGGCAGCAGCAGGCAGACGCCGCAGACGAGCGAGCCATAGGCGACCGCGGCGCTCAAGGAGAGCCGGACGGTCTCCCGTACCCGCTCGAAGTGCCTCTGGCCGAAGTTGTACCCCACGAGCGGCTGCATCCCCTGGACGATGCCTGTCTGCGGCGTGATCAGCCCGGCGTAGAGCCGGCCCACGATCGCGAACACGCCGAGGGCGCTGTCGCCGCCGCTCATCCTGAGCAGGTTGTTGGTGGCGACGGCGACCAGGCTGACGCTGAAGTTCTTGACGAGCGAGGGGAGCCCGATCGTCAGCACCTGGGCGATGATGGGCCAGTCCGGCTTGAAATACGACGCCTTGATGCGATAGGAGCGGTCCTTTCTGAAGAAGAAGAAATAGACGCTCATGCCGGCCGAGAGGGTCTGGCCAGAGACCGTCGCCAGGGCGGCGCCCGAGACGCCGAACCGCAAGACGAGGATGAAGAGCCAGCACAGGACGATGTTGGCGCTGACGGGGATGACCCAGATGGCGGTCGAGTACCTGGCGTTGCCGTCCGCCCTGATGATGGCCGAGTAGCCGGTGCTGGTGATGGCGCCGAGGAAGATGATCCGCCCGTACTCGACGGCATAGGGGGCGATGCTGTCGGTGGCCCCGAGCAGGTACACGATCGGCTCGATGAAGGCCGAGCCCAGGACCGTGATGGCGAGCGCCGCCGTCCAGAAGATCAGGAAGGTGTTCGCCACGGTCCGGGAGGCCCTCTCCACGTCGTGCTCGCCGAGCGCGCGGGAGACCACCGAGGCGCCGCCGGCACCGACGGTCGTGGAGACGGCGCCGAGGGCGATCAGGACCGGCGAGACGATCGAGGCGCCGGCGGCCGCCAGCGAGCCGATGCCCACCGAGAGAAAGTAGATATCCGTGATGCTGTAGCCGGCATAGACCAGCAGGGAGAGGGTCGTCTGGGAAGACATCTCCAGGAGCAGCTTCCCGATCTTCTCCGTCCCCAGGCGCTCGACCCTGGAGTTGCCGCCCATGCGCGCTCAGCCGGCCTTCAGCCAGTCCATGCTCGCGCCCATCATCTGCCTGGAGAGGTTGTAGACGGAATCGGTGTCATAACTCCGGTAATAACACTCCGTGTTCATGACCAGGGCGAGGTGCAGCGAGTACAGGCAGCACCTTTGTTCCTCCTCCCGGGTGAAGGAGGTCTTGCCGTAGCCGCGCATGCTGTGGGTGATCCCCTCGCTGAAGAGCAGCCGGAACTGGGACTCCATCAAGGGATCGGCCCAGAGCGCCCGTTCAAAGTCGATGATGCCGGTGACCCTGCCGCCCTTGACGAACAGGTTGAGGTCCCAGGCGTCCCAGTGGACGAGGCGGGGCGTGGTGACCTCCTCCAGCGCGGAGGCGTGCTTGAGGATGGCGGCGCGGATCTCGTCGTAGCCGTGGTCGTACACCACGTTCTTCCTTGCGCCGTCGTCGAGCACCGACTCCATGATCTTGAGGAACGCCTCTCTCCAGGTGCTCGCGCGCAGGTCCGGGTTCCCCTCGTAACCGAAATAGGCGCCGGTGAAGCCGTTGATCTCCCGGATGATCTCGCCGACGTGCCGGTCGACGGACGCCTGAGCCTCGGGGGGCAGGCGCGACCTCACGTGCTCGAGGTTGTCCCCGGGGATCTTCTCCATGAAGAAATAGTCCGAGTCGCACAGATCGCGGGCGTCGTCGTAGAAGTAGACCTCGGGCACTGGAATGGCAGGGTTCCGCCGGACAAGGCGCATGGCGGCGACCTCCGTGGCCATGATGTTCTTCTCGTACGACAGGACTTCCGCGTCTTTCGGAGGCGCGATCTTGAGGATGACCTCGCGGCCGTCGGCGAGCCGGACGTCGTACGCCGCGTTGAACCAGCCTTCCTTCAGCTCGCGCACGGCATGCTCGCCGTCCGCGAGCGCCGCGCCGCCGAAGGCCCTGGCGGCCATGGCCGCGATCTGCGGGCGCGTCTTCGTGTTCTTGGTCTTGCTCTCCACGGCTTTCCCTTGGTCGTCGACGGCCGGTGTGATCGGCGCAACAGCGTCCGTCGTGCTGGACTTGGGCCGCTGTCGGGGCGCGGCCGGGAGTGTACCAGGGCACGGAGCAGGGGGACCGGCTCTTTGCGGCAACCCATGGGCGCTCGACGAGCGGCCTGTGCGGGCGCGGATCACACCGCCGGCGGATGGAACGCGGGCGTGGACGCAGGCCCACGGGACCGTGGCGTGACGAAGCTGCCAATTGACTTGGGATCGCCGCTGCAAGTATCTCAGAGTACGTGCGTCGCTTGATCTCCTGGCTGCTGCCATGTGCTCTCGGGATGTCCGTCGCCGGTGTCGGGAATGCGGCGAGCGCGGACGAGCCCTACGCCGATCCGGACGTGCGCGCGGCGTCGATGACGGCGGGGCTGCTGCGCCGCGCCAGGCAGGCGCAGGCGGCCGGGCGGCAGGTGGCGGCCGCGGCGACCTACGAGCGGGCGCTGGAGGCCGCGCAGGGGGCGTGGACGACCGACGCGGAGCGGGCGACGATCGCCGGTGAGCTCGGGCTCGTCGAGCTCTCGCTGGGGCGGCATCGGGACGCGGCGAGCCACCTGGCGCAGTGCCTCCAGCACCGGGGCGTGATCAGCGGGTGGCTCCGCGACCAGGTCGACGATGGCCTGCAGCGCGCCGCGAAGCGCGTGGCGACGGTCTACGTGACGACCAATCCGCCGGGCGCCGAGGTCCTGATCGACGAGCAGGCGCTCTACCCGCCGGAGCCGGTCCACGAGGTGTTCGTGGAGCCGGGGCAGCACACCGCCCGGGCGCGGCTCGAGGGGCACGAGGAGGCGGTGAGCTCGTTCTTCGCCGAGGCTGGCCTGACGCACCCGGTCGCCCTCAAGCTGCGGCGCCTTCCGGAGCGCGTCGCGCGCGCGTCGGAGGCGGCCCCGGCTGCGCCGCTTCCGGCGGCTCCGGCTGGGGCTCCGGCGGGGTCGACCTTCCCGCTGACGGAGCTGCGCATCGGCGGGGTGGCGCTCACGACGGCGACGGTGGCGGCCGGCACGGTCTTCCTCCTGCGGTCTGGCGTCCTCCGCGACGACCTCGCCGCGCAGGAGGCCGCGCTCCGCGGCGGGGGAGGGGACCCGTCCGCGTGCGGGGGGGCGGACGCGCCGCTGGCCTGCGCCGAGCTCCGCGACACGGCCGAGGAGCGGGACCTGTTCCGCGAGCTCGGGGTGGGGACGCTGGTGGCGGGCGGCGTCTTCGCGGCCGTGACGGTGGCCGCGTTCCTCACGGATCTGTCGTACCTGGCGCGCGAGCCGGCCCGCCAGGGCGTCCGCGTCGTGCCGGTGATGACGGCAGAGCGGGCGGGGGTCTTCCTTCAGGGCACGTGGTGACAAGGCACGTCCTCTTGTAGCGACGCAACATGGGCAACCCGGCCGTCAGGGGAGCTGGGTTTTCCCTTGGCTATCGAGGCGCGCCTCCCAGCGTCGGACAAACCTGGATACGTGGAGGTCCCGGCCCTCTCAGCCCGCATGCCCCCCGCGCTTGCCGTCCAGCCGCGCCAGCACCGCCCGCGGCGACATCGTCGCCCGGTAGACGTAGATCTCCCCCGCCTCGTCCTCCCCCAGCACCTCCTCGCTCACGCGGAGCTGCTTGCCGACCGCGAGCAGGATCCTCGCGGGAAACCCCTTCCGGATCAGCTCGACGCGCCGCCACACCGCGTCTCGGCTCCAGAAGCCGAACGCCTCCAGGTACACCTCCTCGCCGGTCTCCGCGTTCAGGAACACGAGGTCCGGGACGCACACCACCTCTCCGGGCAGCGCGAACAGCCGCTCGTTCGGCGACACGGTCCAGGGCGATCCGAGCTTTTTGAACCCCTCGCAGAACGCGTCCAGCTCGGGCGTCGTGTCCGCGAGCTCGCGCCCGTGGAACACGAGCCCGTCCGACGGGCCCATCTCGACGGCCAGCGGCTCCTTGTCGCGCCCCCAGCGCAGCTCGGCGCGCAGCCGGAACGAGGCGCACGAGAGCACCGACGGCAGGAACATCGCGAGCCGCAGGCCGTAACGCTGCACCGCATCGAACAGGCTGAACGGGCCGTCGAGCACGATCGTGTAGCCGGAGACCGGATCGCCCTGGACCACGTGGATCAGGCCGTGAAACCGCGCCGCGCGGAAGATCCGCCGGTACCGCGGGGCGCTCTCGCCCTCGACGCGGATCGTCACCTGCGTCGCCTTCAGCAGGATCGACTGCGCGAGCGACAGGTTGTACCGGTCGAGCAGGATCTCCGGCGCGTCCGCGGCCGCGCGCCGGAGGATCTCGGCGCCGCGCAGGTCGGCGTAGAGCCCCGCCTCGATCGCGGCGGGCGTCGTGCCGAGCCGGGCGGCCACCTCGTCGAGCACCGCGGCGCGATCGAAGCGGGCGCGGACGTCGAGGGCGCGGTGCGCCGCCGCCGCGGCCAGGAACAGCTCCCGCCGGAGCGCCTCGGGGTCGACGCCCTCCTGCACCTCGTACTCGCAGCCGTCCTCGAGCACCTTCCGCAGGCCGAGCGCGGCGACGCGATCCCGCGCGGGCACCTCGACGGCGTCGAGCGCGGCCTCGACGTCGTCGCGGCGCTCGCCGACGCGCTGGGACAGGATCTCGATGTACGCGCGCGCCACCGGGAGCAGCCGCTCGGCGGCGGCCCCGCGGAGGTACTGCGGGACGAGCAGCCCGCCGCGGCGGCGGACGCGGACGAGATCACTGGTAAGCAACGTGCTCCCGGCGCTTGTCGCTCACCCGCTGCTCGCTCGTGCCGAGGGCGACGAGCTCGTAGAGGATCGCCGTCTTGTTCTCGCTCCGCCGCAGGATGCGGCCGAGCCGCTGGACGTGCTCCCGCACCGAGCCGCTGCCCGACAGGACGATCGCGACGTTCGCCTCGGGCACGTTGACCCCCTCGTTCAGCACCTTCGACGTGACCACCGCCGACAGCGCGCCGCGGTTGAACGCCTCGAGGATGGCGCTGCGCTCCTTCACCTTCGTCTGGTGCGTGATGGCCGGCAGCAGGAACTGCCGCGAGATCTGGTAGACCGTGGCGTTGTCCTCGGTGAAGACCAGCGTGCGATCGGCGCGGTGGGCGTGGAGCAGCCGCGCGAGCACGTCGATCTTGCCGGGCGCGCAGAGGGCGAGGCTCCGCTGGCGGCGGTACGCCTCGAAGGCGCGGCGGCCGGCGTCGGACTGCGAGCTCAGCAGGATGAACTGCCCCCACCCCTCGGGCATGCGGATGCCGTTCGCCCGCAGAAAGCCGATGTACACGGCGCGCGCCGCCTCGTACGCGGCGCGCTCGTCCTCCGAGAGCGGGACGTCGAGCCGGACGACGTCGTAGGCCGCGAGGTACTGCCCGGAGAGCTCGGTGATCTCGCGGCGGAAGACGATCGGACCGATGAGGTCGTCGTAGCCCCGGCCGTCCGCGCGCTCCGGCGTCGCGGTGAGGCCGAGGCGGAAGGGCGCGAGGCACATCTTCGCGGCGAGCGCGTACGACGGGCTCGGCAGGTGGTGGCACTCGTCGAAGATCACGAGGCCGAAGCGGGCGCCGAGCCGGTCCATGTGGGCGTGCGCCGAGTCGTAGGTGGTCACCGTCAGGTCGAGGACGTCGTGGTAACCGCCGCCGAGCAGGCCGATCGGGACGCCGAACGCGGCGGAGAGGCCGTCGTACCACTGGTTCAGGAGATCCAGCGTCGGGACGACCACGAGCGTGCTGCGCTGGCGCGCGGCGATCGCGAGCGTCGCGACGAACGTCTTGCCCGCGCCCGTCGGGAGCACGACGACGCCCCGGCTGCGCCGCCCGGCCCACGCCTCGAGCGCCTCGCGCTGGTACGGGAAGGGGTCGTGCTTGGCGAGCGGCTCGAGCGGCAGCGCCTCGTACTTGCGGGCGGCGTCGGTGAAGGCGACCCCGCGGGCGCGGAGCCGGAGGACGAGCTCGGCGTAGTCGATGGCCGGCACCCGATAGACGCGCTCGCGCGCGTCCCAGCGGCAGGACGCGGGCAGGCACGCGGGGTCGAGCGGCGCGCCCTCCGCGGCCGAGCCCGGCGCCCCGTCGCCGCCCGGCGCCTCCGCCGGGAGGGCGCTGCCGTCGAGCTCGCCGGCCGGCGCCAGCGCGGGGCGCGGCGCGACCCCCTCGATGCGGAGGGTACCGCCCTGGAAGCTCAGGACGATCGGCGCTGTGCGGACCGGCTCGGTCATCGGCGCCCTCTTTTGCCGCGGGCGGGGCCGCGTGCCAAGCCCGGAGAGCGGCGATCAGGCCAGCTCGGTCGGCATGATGGAGGCGCCGCGGATCGGCGCGCGGTAGCGGACCCACACGAGCGGGGACTCGTGCAGCGTGATCGTGAGGGTGGTGCCGGCGTTCAGCGGGAGCCTGCGGCCGAGCTCGCGGTGGATGTAGCGCGCGATGAGCTCCGGGGTCGAGCGCTTGCCGTCGAACGCCGGGTGCTCGTCGAGGTTGCGGTAGTCGATCTCGGCGAGCACGCTGCGCAGGTTGTCCCGCAGCACGCTCGTCTCGACGACCTGGCCGAGCGGCGACAGCTCCTCCCGGTCCACCTCCACGCTGACGGTGTAGGTCGCGCCGTGCAGGCGCTGCGCAGGGCCGAACTGCTCCCCTTTGAGGCTGTGGGCCACCATGATGTGATCGCGGACGCCGACCGTGTACATGGTCGCACTATACCCGTCGTTCCGGCGTCGGAGGGAGATCCCAATCGCCTGCCGCGGCGCGCGGGAGTAAGGTGCGGACGGGTGCCCGCTCCGGCCGCCGCGTCGGCAGGCGGGTTCGTGCGGGACGCAGTGACCGGTCGACCGTTGCGAGGGAGGATCGCCGATGAACAGCGAAGCGAGCGTGCTGGCCCCTGGGTTCCTCATCGCGTCGCCGCCCCTGGGCGATCCGAACTTCGACAAGACGGTCGTGCTGCTGGCGGTCCACAGCGACAGCGGGGCGCTGGGGTTCGTGGTGAACCGGCCGGCGCCGATGACGCTCGGCGAGCTCCTGTCGTTCGCCGGCTACGGCAACGAGCTCAAGGACCCGGCGCCGGTCTACCTCGGCGGGCCGGTCCAGCCGAGCTCGGGGTGGATCCTGTGCCTCGATCCGGCGCTCGGGGCCGAGGAGACGGGCGTGATCCCGGTGGGCTCCCGGGTGCGGGTCACGTCGTCCCGGAGCGCGTTCGACACGCTCGCGGCCGACGCGGTGCGCGGCGCGGCCTCGGCGGACCCGCGGAGGAGGACGGTGCTCCTCGGCTACAGCGGGTGGGGGCCCGGGCAGCTCGAGCGGGAGATCGCCGCGGGCGCGTGGCTGCCGGTGCCGCTCGACGAGCGGATCCTGTTCGACGTGGCCGCGGAGCAGCGCTGGGAGCAGGCGTATGCGCTGCTCGGGCTGCGCCCGATCGAGGTGCTGTCGATGCGCAGCATCGGAGAGGCGTGAACGCGGGCGGCCGGAAGGCTCCTCCTGATTGACTCGGCACCGGCGCGCACGAACCTTCCCGGTCGCGTCCCGCCCCCGGGGAGGGCGCCGCGCGGGCCTTCACCTCCGCAGCGGCCGGCCCATCGATGCAGAGAGCAGACGCCACGAGAGGAGCCATCATGGAGATCAACATCGGAATCGACGCCAAGACCCGCGAGCAGATCGGCGCTGGGCTCGGCCGTGTCCTCGCCGACACGTACACGCTTTACCTGAAGACGCACAACTTCCACTGGAACGTCACGGGTCCGATGTTCCAGACGCTGCACCTCATGTTCGAGCAGCAGTACAACGAGCTGGCGCTCGCCGTGGACCTCGTCGCCGAGCGCATCCGGGCGCTGGGCCTGCCCGCGCCGGGGACCTACAAGCAGTTCGCGGCGCTCTCCTCCATCAAGGAGGAGGACGGCGTCCCCAAGGCGACCGACATGATCAGGCGGCTCGTCGAGGGCCACGAGACCGTGGCGCGCACCGCGCGCGAGATCTTCCCGGTGGCCGAGCAGGCCAACGATCAGCCCACCTGCGATCTGCTCACCCAGCGGCTGCAGGTCCACGAAAAGACCGCGTGGATGCTGCGCAGCCTGCTGGAGTAGCCCCCGGCCGCCCGGGCTCGGCCGCCGTCGGGGCGGGGCCGGGCTCCCGGCGCCGCCCCGGGCCGGGCGTCCGGCTCAGCGCCGCTGGGGGACGAGGAACCCCTCGCCGTCGACGGCCACCGCGCGCTGCTTCAGGAGGCGGCCCACGGCGCGCTTGAACGCCTTCTTGCTCAGGCCGAAGATCGCCCGGATCTCGTCCGGGCTCGAGCGGTCGCCGACCCGCGGCGCGCCCGGGCGGGCGAGCCGCGCGAGGATCGTCTGGGCGTCGCTCTCGAGCTCCTCGTGGGCGTGGCCGCGCAGCGAGAGCTCGACCTTGCCGTCGGACAGCACGCTCGTCACGCGGAACCGCGCCGCCTCGCCGCGCGCGAGCGCGTGCGGCTCGTCCGCGGGGACCAGGCCGACGAAGCTGCGCTCGAGGATGACGAACAGCCCGAGCCCCGGCTCGTTGCGCCACGCCTCGCCGTCGACCCACTCGTCCAGATCGAACTCCCCCTTGTCGCGCAGCATCTCGCTGACGCGCATCGTCCCCGCGAGGCGGCCGGTCCTGTCCACGATGAGGCCCACCGGGTGCCGCTGCCCGACCCGCAGCTCGCGCGTCTGCTCCGCGTGCGGGACGAGCAGCTCCTTCGGCAGGCCCCAGTCGACGAACGCGCCGAAGCGCGCCACGTCGGTCACCTCGAGGAACGCGACCTCGCCGAGCGCGACCTTCGGGCGGCGCGCGGTCGCGATCGGGCGATCCTCCGAGTCGAGGTGGACGAAGACCTCGAGCTCGTCTCCCTCCTGCGCCCCCTCGGGCACCTCGCCGCCCGGCAGGAGGAGCACCGGCGCGTTCGGGCGCAGGTCGCCCGGGTCGGGCGAGAGGAACGCGCCGGGCGGGCCGAACCGCCGTATCGGCAGGGTGACCACGCGCCCGAGGAGATCGTCGTACGGCATCGGCGCGCAGTCTTGCACAGGCCGGGCGGCGCGTCGCCAGCGCGACGGAGGCGAGCGGCTCGGACTCCCGATCTCCGGCGCTCCCGAGCTCGATCCCGCGCCAGCGCGGCGCCTCGACCGGGGGCAGGGAGATTGATACGACAGCCGCTGATGCCCAGGGTCCTCCACCGGCTCGCAAGGCGCCTCGCGCTCGCCGCCGGTCTGCTCCTCCTCGCGCCCGTCGTCGTGGCGCACGCCCGCGTCTGGCTCGACGACGACGCGCCCTCGGAGAGCGCCGGCAGCCCGGCGCAGGGCCGCCTGCGGCACGGGCACCCGCTCCCCCCCTCGGGGCCGGGTCACGTGACGTATTCGTACCTGGGAGCGAGCCTCGGCCGCCAGTACGTGCACGGCGCCGTGCGCGACGCGCTGCTCGAGGCGTTCGCCGCGGTGTCGGCCGCGCGGCCCGGGCGGCGCTTCGTCGTGGGAGAGACGGGCCATCGCCAGGGCGGCGCGTTCTGGCCGCATCGCACGCACCAGAACGGGCTGAGCGTCGATATCTTCGTCCCGCTGCGCGACGCCGCGGGGCGGCCCGCGGACGTCGCGACCTACCCCTGGAACCAGCTCGGCTATGGGCTCGAGTTCGACGCGCAGGGCCGCCGCGGCGACCTGGCGATCGACTTCGACGACCTCGCGCGGCTCCTGTCCGCGCTCGACGAGAAGGCGAGGCCGCGCAAGCTCCGGATCCAGCGGATCATCCTCGCGCCCGAGTACGTGCCGCTGCTCCTCGCGAGCCCCGCGGGCCGCGCGCTGGGCCCGCTCTCCGGGGCGATCCTCCGGCGCCAGGTCTGGTGGCGCCACGACGAGCACGCGCACATCGAGTTCGCGCTCGAGGCCGGGGTCCCGCGCTGAGCGAGGCAATCGATTGGGCGAGAGAGCAATGGGCGGCACCGCGACGGGGCCCGAAGCGGCCGCGCTGCTCGCGGCGCCCGGAGGGCCCCGCGCTGCGGCGCGCCCCGCTTGGCATCGGCCCTCGCCCGCCCCACGCAGGGCTGGCAGCCGGGAGACCGAGCACCATGCCGGTGCGCGGGCCGGGCTGCGCGCGCCGCTCCTTGCGGATCGGGCGCGCTCATGCGAGCCAGCCCGGCCCCTGCGAGCCGATCCCCGCGGAACCCCCTCCATGACAGACAGCTCCGGATACCGCATGTACGTGTTCCGCAGCGGCCGCCGCGACGTCCCCGGGCCGCGGCTCGTCGCCGAGCTCGCGGACGACCTCCGGGCGCTCGCCGCCCCCGCCGGCGGCGATCGCGATCGCGGCATCGTGCTCCGCGCCTTGATCCGCGCCGGCGAGCTCGAATCGATCCTCGCCGACGCCGACGCGGCCAGCGCCTCCCTGCTGGCGCGGCTCACGGACGGGCTCGCCGCCATGCTCGTCGGCGGCGACGGCGCGGGCGCGCTCGCGATCTCGGACGGTCCGACGTCGGACCCCGGACGGCCAGACCTCTGGCCACGGGCGGCCAGCCGCCTGACCACGCCCGAGGCCCTCGCGGCGCTCGCGGCGATCGACGTCCCCGCCACGGTCCCGACCTCGCCGCCCGAAGGGTTCTCCTTTTACGCGCTCCACCCGCTCGATTTCGCCCGGCTCGCCGAGCGGCTCGCGTCCCCGCCGGCGCCGGTCCGGGTCGTCGGGATCCGCAGCATCGGCACCACCCTGAGCGCGGTGACGGCCGCGGCCCTGCGCCGGCGGGGGCTCCGGGCCGGCCGCATCACCGTGCGCCCGTCCGGGCACCCCTACGATCGCCGCGTCGAGCTCGGCGCGCGGGAGCTCGCCTGGGTCGAGGACGGCATCGCCGAGGGGGCGCAGTTCTGGGTCGCCGACGAGGGGCCGGGCTTCAGCGGATCGTCGTTCCTCTCCGCCGGCGACGCCCTTGTCGGCGCCGGCGTCCCGCGCGGCAACATCGTTTTCCTCGGCTCCCGCGCCGCGGACCCCGACGCCCTCGTCGCGCCCGACGGCGCCCGTCGCTGGCGGTCGTTCCGCGCCGAGCGCGTCGTGGGCGGGAAACACGTCCCGGCCGATGCTGGCGAGTTCATCGGCGCCGGGACCTGGCGCCGCCGCTTCTATGACGACGAATCGCGCTGGCCCCCCTCCTGGACGTCCATGGAGCGATTCAAGTCCCTTTCCCGCGACGGCAGCCGAATTCTCAAGTTCGAGGGCATGGGCCGCTACGGGGCCGAGTGCCTGGAGCGCGCCCGCGGCGTCGCTCAAGCCGGCTTCGGTCCGGCGCCGCGCGACGAGGGCGAGGGCTTCCTCTCGTATCCATGGCTCCCGGGCCGGCCGCTCGAGCCCGGCCACCTCTCCGCCGCCGTGCTGGAGCGCCTCGCCGATTATTGCGCCTTCCGCGCCTCGGCCTTTCCCGTCCCGAGCCCCACGACCGACGAGCTCATTACGATGGCGCGCACCAATTTCTCAGCGGACATGGGAAATGAGCTCCCGGCGGAGCTCCACCTGGAGATCGCCCGTCCCGTGCTCGTGGATGGTAAGATGGATCCTCACGAGTGGCTCGGGTCGGCGTCAGGCGAGCTCTTCAAGGTGGACGCGGCCGGGCACGGCGACGATCACTTCCTCCCCGGCCCCACGGACATCGCCTGGGATCTCGCCGGGGCCATCGTCGAGTGGCGGATGGCGCCCGACGCCCGCCGCGCCTTCCTCGATCGCTACCGGCGCAGCACGGGCGACGACCCCGAGCGGCGTTTGCCCGCGTATCTGCTGGCCTACGCGCTCCTGCGCCTGGGAGTTGCCGCGATGGCCGCCGCGTCGCTCCCGGACGAGGGCGAGGCGCGGCGCCTGGCCGCGGCGCGGCATCGCTATCGCTCTGCCCTGCTCGAGCGCCTCGCCCTCACGGCCTCGCGGGGCGCGCTCGGGTAGCGCCGCTGGGCTGGATCCGGAGTACACGTCACGCGCTCACTTCTTTCCTGACACGGCTGTACGGAATTTCCGCGATGGTGCAAAGGCCGATGCGGAGATAGGTTCACGACGCCGTATCCATGATTCGTCCGCGGCAGCCCTCGCGCGGAAGCTGGATCGAGCTCGACGCCCCGTCGCTGACCGAAGAACGCAAGCTCATGCTCAAGCGCCTGATCCTCATTGCCGGCTCCTCTTCGAGCAGCGATGAACCGTCGGCCCGCGGGACACCGCTGCTCTCCCCCGCCGACAAGGCGGCGCTCTCCCGGGAGTTTCCCGGCGTGGAGATCGACGCGCCCTGTCCGCCCGGGAACGCGCCCCACGCCGCCGTCGACGCCCGCGCGTGGCGCGCCTCGCAGCTCGATCTGTGGGCGCTCGACACGCACCTGCACGCGCTCGACGCCCGCGGCCTCTTCGACCTCCGGCTCCAGGGGCTCGAGCGCGAGGGCGCGGCGCGCACCGCCTACGAGGTGCTCACCCGCTGCCAGCGCTTCCTCCGGAGGAGGAATGTCGCCTCCGCGACCGCGGTCTTCGCCCGGGTCCTCGGTCGCCACCGGGAGCTTTACGATCTCGACAGGCCGCTTGTCAGGGCCGACTACGATCATGCGATCGACGTCTGGCAATGGATGCTCCGGCTCGACCCGCGCGCGTCCGTCGCCGCGCAGGCGGCGGCGCTGTTCCACGACGTGGAGCGGCTCGTCTCCGAGGCGAACGTCCGGATCGAGCACCGCGCCGCGGACTACCAGGCCTTCAAGGACGAGCACGCGCGGCGCGGGGCGGCCCTCGCGGGCGCCGCGCTCGCCGGGGTCGGGCTCCCGCCCGAGGTCCTCGATCGGGTCGGCGCGCTGGTGGCGTCGCACGAGCGGCCGGGGGACGACGCCGAGCTCGCGCTGCTCAACGACGCCGACGCGCTCTCGTTCTTCTCGCTGAACAGCGCCGGGTTCCTCGATTACTACGGGCCCGAGCACACCCGCGCCAAGGTGGCGTACACGCTCCGCCGCCTCCGCCCGGAGGCGAGGGCGCTCGTGCCGCGCGTCCGCTGCCGCCCCGAGGTGGAGGCAATGATCCTCGGCGAGCCGAGGCGCACATCGGCGCCGGCCCCGGCGGAGACGCAGGCCTAGAGGGGAGGTCCGGTTCGCGATGAGGCTCGTCATCTTCGGTCTGACGATCAGCTCGTCCTGGGGCAACGGCCACGCCACGCTGTGGCGCGGCGTGATCAACGCCCTCGGGCGGGCCGGGCACCGCGTCACCTTCTTCGAGCGCGACGTGCCGTATTACGCCTCGCACCGGGATCTGAACTCGCTGGCGCACGGCAACGAGCTCCGGCTCTACAGCTCGTTCGACGACCTCCTCCCCGAGGCCCGGCGCGCCGTCCGGGAGGCCGACGCGGCGATGGTGACCTCGTATTGCCCCGACGCCGGCCCCGCGACCGAGGTGGTCCTCGAGTCGCGCGGCCTCAAGGTCTTCTACGACCTCGACACGCCGGTGACGCTGGATCGGCTGAACGCCGGCCAGCCGGTCGGCTACATCGGCCCGCGGGGCCTCGTCGATTTCGATTGCGTGCTCAGCTACACGGGCGGCGCGGCGCTCGACGCGCTCCAGGCGAAGCTCGGCGCCCGGCGGGTGTTCCCGCTCTACGGCAGCGCCGACCCCGAGGTGCACCGCCCGGTCGCGCCGCGGGAGGAGTTCCGCGGGGACCTCTCGTACCTCGGCACGTACGCCGCCGACCGGCAGGAGGCGCTGTCCGCCCTGTTCCTCGAGCCGGCGAAGCGGCTGCCGCACAGGCGGTTCGTCATCGGCGGCTCGCTCTATCCCGAGGATTTCCCGTGGGCGGAGAACCTCTATTACATGCGCCACGTGGCGCCGCCGGATCACCCGGCGTTCTACTGCTCCTCGCCGATGACGCTCAACATCACCCGCGGGGCGATGGCGGCGATGGGGTACTGTCCATCCGGGCGGCTCTTCGAGGCGGCCGCGTGCGGGACGCCGATCCTGAGCGACAGCTGGGAGGGGCTCGACCGGTTCTTCGCGCCGGGGGAGGAGATCCTCGTCGCGAGGACCGCGGACGAGGCCGTCGCGGCGCTCTCGCTGTCGGCGGCCGAGGTCGCGGCCGTCGCCCGCGCGGCGCGCGAGCGGGTGCTCGCGGAGCACACCGCGGCGCGGCGCGCGGCGGAGCTCGTGGCGATCCTCGAGTCGGTCTCGGCGCGATGAAAGGAGGCAAAGGGCGATGTGGGGAGTGATTCCGGCGGCGGGCCTGGGGAGCAGGATCCAGCCGCTCGCGTTCTCGAAGGAGCTGCTCCCGGTGGGGACGCGCCGGGACGGCGACGTGGAGCGGCCGCGCGCGGTCAGCGAGTACCTCATCGACCGGATGATCCTGGCCGGCGCGACCCGGATCTGCATGGTGATCTCGCCTGGCAAGTCGGATATCGTCGAGTATTACGGCGCGAGCGTCGGCCCGGCGCACATCTGTTATGTGGTGCAGCCGGTCGCCGCGGGGCTCTGCGACGCCATCTTCCGGGCGCTCCCGTGGATCCAGCCGGAGGAGGAGGTCCTCGTGGGGCTGCCCGACACGGTGTGGTTCCCGGAGCACGGGCTCCGCGCGCTCGACGACGGGGGCCTCTCGTTCCTGCTCTTTCCGGTCGATCACCCGGAGCTCTTCGACGCGGTCGTCACCGACGAGAAGGGCAGGGTGCTCGAGATCCAGGTCAAGCAGCGGGACGCGCGCTCTCAGTGGGTCTGGGGCGCCTTCAAGCTCACGGGGGCGGTGATGCGCGAGCTCCACGATCTCTGGTGCGAGCGCGGGCAGACGGACCCGTACATCGGGACGCTGGTGAACGAGTACCTCGCGCGCGGCGGCAGCGCGCGGGCGGTGCGGGCTGGCGAGGCGTACGTCGACGTGGGGACGCTGCATGGCTACCGCGAGGCCATCCAGCTCCTCAGCGGCGCGGCCGTGTGAACGGAGGAGCCATGGATCGGAGCGTGGAGAGCGCGAGGAGCGTGCCGAATGTACAGAACGTGGATGACGCGAGGAAGCTGACCCGGGAGCAGATCCAGGAGCGCGTGCGCGGGCTCGGGCAGTGGTTCCACAACATCGATCTCGGCGGGGTGAAGACGGCGCCGGAACATTTCCTCGGCGATTACCCCGCGTTCAAGTGGAAGGGCTTCGCCCACGCGATCCCGGAGGATCTCACGGGCAAGACGGTCCTCGACATCGGCTGCAACGCGGGCTTCTACGCGCTCGAGATGAAGCGGCGCGGGGCGGCGCGGGTGCTCGGGATCGACAGCGACGACGATTACCTGGCGCAGGCGCGCTTCGCCGCGGAGGTCTCCGGCGCGGACATCGAGTTCCGGAACCTCTCCGTGTACGACGTCGGGAGCCTCGGAGAGCGCTTCGATCTCGTGCTCTTCATGGGCGTCCTGTACCACCTCCGCCACCCGCTGCTCGCGCTGGATCTGCTGCACGAGCACGTGGTCGGGCACACGCTGGTCTTCCAGAGCATGCAGCGCGGGAGCGCCGAGGTGACGCCGCTGGAGGGGGACTATCCGTTCTCGGAGAAGCGGATCTTCGACGAGGCGGGCTATCCTCGGCTCCACTTCGTGGAGCACAGCTATTCGCAGGACCCGACCAACTGGTGGGTGCCCAACCGGGCGTGCGCGGAGGCGATGCTGCGGAGCGCCGGCTTCGAGATCGTGAACCACCCCGAGCCCGAGGTCTACATCTGCCGCCGCCGCGAGCGGGCGGACGGCGTGCCCGGCGCGGTCTACCCGGCCAGGCGAGCCGGCGTGAATGGAGAGCAGGCATGATCGAAGCGGTGATGCTCTGGAACGAGCCCAACAACAAGTCGCACTGGGATTTCGAGATCGATCCCGAGTGGACGACGTACGGCGCGCTGGTGAAGCTCGCCGCGGACGCGATCAGGAGCGAGCGCCCCGAGCTGCCGCGCGTGCTGGGCGGCATCTCGCCGATCGATCCTGCGTTCATCGCCAACATGGGCCGGCAGGGCGTGCTCGATCACGTCGATGTCGTCGCGGTGCACGGCTTCCCGCTCGACTGGAACCACTGGCAGATCCACGAGTGGCCGAGCAAGCTCGACGAGATCCGCGCGGTGACCGACAAGCCGCTCTGGATCACCGAGATCGGCGTCTCCACGTTCGGCGCCGAGGAGGTGCAGGAGTTCGGCCTGAAGCGGAGCGCCGAGCTGCTCCGCGGCAAGGTCGATCGGGTCCACTGGTACAGCCTCTACGATCTGCCGCGCGCGTGGCCGGCGACGACGCGGCACCGCGAGGCCGAGGGCTCGTCGTACTACCGCCATTTCTACATGGGCCTGCTCCGCGAGGACGGGACGCCCAAGCGCGCGCTGCGGCTCTTCCCGGAGTGCACGCCCGATTTCGGCGTGTGCCAGTGGTTCCACTTCGAGGACCACCGGCTGGACGACGCGGTGGCGTGGTTGAAGAAGCTCGGGGTGCGCCATCTCCGCACCGGCCTGAGCTGGGCCGACAGCTTCCGCCCTGGCGCGGAGGCCTGGTTCGACCGGCAGATGCGGGCGATCGAGGCGTTCGATGTGACGCTGACCTACTGCTTCACCCCGGAGCACGCCGGGGTCCGGCCGCACCACACGAGCCCCCCGCAGCGGCTCGAGGAGTTCGCGGAGTTCTGCGCCCGCATGACGCGGCGTTATGTGGGGTAGGCGGCGGCTGCTCGGCTGTCGGAACGACGTCTTTTTGCGCGGATACGGCGTGTCCTGAACGTGCCGTCGAGGCGCGCCTGTTCAGCTGTCCGTGAATGACGCGCCCTCTGGCGCGCCGCGTAGCCGTTTGATAGGGTGGAGATCGCGCGCGCCTCCGGCGCCGGGACGACCGGACGTCGCGCACGGCAGGTGGCTCATGTCGCACGTCACGAGCAGCGCGAAGCGAGAGAGACCCGAGGCGCGCGGCGGCGCCCCAAGGGCCTCAGGCGGGCGCGCGGAACGGCGGGAGGCGCTGCCGTGAACCTCGCCTCGCTCCGCCGCCAGGGCCGCACCCCGCCGGACCTCGCGTGGCCGCCGTTCTCGTGGCTCTCGTCGGGCCGGCCGCCGCGCTGCCTCGTCGTGGTCGCCCATCCGGACGACGAGACCCTCGGGCTCGGCGCGCGCATCGGCCGGCTCCAGCCGATCGAGGTGGTGCACGTGACCGACGGGGCGCCCCGCGACAGCCGGTTCATGCCGGCGGAGCTCGCCGACATCGGGCGCGAGCGCTACATCGCCCTCCGGCGCGGCGAGGTGACCCGCGCGCTCGCCCTGGGCAACGTGCCGGCGTCGAGGCTCAGGTGCCTCGGCGCGGTGGACCAGGAGGCCATCGAGGAGGCCCCGAGCCTCGCCCGGAAGCTCCTCGAGCTGTTCGCCCGGACGCGGCCCGAGGTGGTGATCACCCACCCCTACGAGGGCGGCCACCCCGATCACGACGCGGCGGCGCTCGCCGTCCATTCGGCCGCGGTGCTCGCCCTCTGGAACGGCGTCACCTCGCCGCTGATCTTCGAGGCGGCCTCGTACCACGCCGCGCGGGGTCACCTCGTCACCGGCGAGTTCATCGCGCAGCCGAGCGTCCCCGAGATCGCCCTCCGGCTCTCGGGCGAGGAGGCGTCGAAGAAGCGCACCATGCTGGCCTGCTTCTCCAGCCAGAAAGAGACGCTCGCCCCGTTCGGCGCCGAGGTCGAGCGCTTCCGGCCCGCGCCGGCCTACGACTTCCGGATGCCCCCGCACGAGGGGGCGCTCCACTACGAGCGCCTCGGCTTCCCCATCGACGGCGCGCGCTGGCGGAAGCTCGCCATCAAGACGCTGACGCTGCTCGGCCTCGATCGAGAGCGATGCCTCTGACGGTCCTGCACGTCGGCTATCCGCTCGCGCCCGTGGGTCCGGACGCCGTGGGCGGGGCCGAGCAGGTGCTCTCGATGCTCGACGAGGCGCTCTCGCGCGGCGGCCACCGGTCGATCGTCGTCGCGCCGGAGGGCTCCGCGTGCGCGGGGACGCTGGTCGCCACGCCGGCGCCGCCGCCGGGCGCGGTCCTCGACGAGGCCGCCAAGGAGCGGGCGTGGCGCCACCACCGGAGCGCCATCGCGCGGGCGCTGGAGCGGTATCCAGTCGATCTCGTCCACCTGCACGGCGTCGATTTCGATCGCTACCTGCCCGAGCCCGGCGTGCCCGCGCTGGCGACGCTCCACCTCCCGCCGAGCTTCTATTCGCCGGCGGTGTTCCGGCTCGAGCGCCCGAGGACGTTCCTCCATTGCGTCTCCGCGACGCAGCGGCGCGCCTGCCCGCCGGGGGCGCGACTCTTTCCCGAGGTCCCGAACGGCGTCCGGCTGGAGCATTACCGGCCGCGGCGGTACCGGCGCGGCTTCGCGCTCGCGCTGGGCCGGATCTGCCCGGAGAAGGGGTACCACGTCGCCGTCGAGGCCGCGGTCCGGGCCGGGTCGCCGCTGCTCATCGCCGGACGGGCGTTCGGCTACGAGGAGCACACGCGGTATCTGCGGGAGGTCCTTGTGCCGATGCTGGGCGGCGCCGGGCCGGCGCGGCGCTTCCTGGGCCCGGTCGGCCTGGTCCGGAAGCGCCGGCTGCTCGCGGCGGCCCGGTGTCTCTTGGTGCCCAGCCTGGTCCAGGAGACCAGCTCGCTCGTCGCCATGGAGGCGCTCGCCTCGGGCACGCCGGTGATCGCGCTCCGCGGCGCCGGCGCGCTGCCGGAGATCGTGGAGCACGGCCGGACGGGGTACCTGGTGGACGACGCCGCGGAGATGGCCGAGGCGATCGCGATGGCGGACCGGCTCGACCCGGCGGAGTGCCGCCGCGCGGCCGAGGAGCGCTTCTCGGCGGCGAGGACGGCGGCGGCGTATCTGGAGACGTACCGCCGGATCCTGCGCGAGGGGTGAGCGGGAGACGCCGGGGAGGCGCCCTGGGTTTCCTCAACTCTATATTTCCGTTCTTCCCGGCAAGACACGGGCGGACCTGGTGAACAGCACATCGGGTGTGTCGTTGACCGAAGCTGGCGGCTCCTTCCGATGGTGGTCACGCCTGGTCGCCCGCAGGTTGTTCGGCGAGACCGGGCTCGGCGCCGCACGAAGGAGGGAGGACCGTGAAGAACGAGATCGCTGGCATCCGCATCCCTGACAGCCACCTGGCCGCGGAAGCGACCGAGCTCGCGCGGGAGATGTCGGCGCCCTTCCTCTTCAACCACGTCATGCGCACGTACATCTTCGGCGCGCTGCTCGCGAAGCGGCGCGGGCTCCAGCTCGATCTCGAGCTGTTCTACCTCGGGGCGGCGCTCCATGACCTCGGCCTGGCCGAGAAATTCCGGGGCCCGGAGCGGTACGAGGTCGAAGGCGCGAACGCGGCGAGCGAGTTCCTGAAGCAGCGCGGCGTGCCCGAGGAGGCGATCGGCGTCGTGTGGGACGCGATTGCGCTGCACACCGTGAGGGGCGTCCCGTCCTACAAGCGGCCCGAGGTGGCGCTGCTCCACGTCGGAACTGTCATGGATATCACTGGCAAGGACGTGAAGGAGCTCTCTGCGGACGAGGTGGACGCGGTGCTCCGGGCGTACCCGCGTCTCGATTTCAAGCGCGCGTTTCCGCAGGCGATCGCCGACATGCTCGCCAGCAAGCCCGAGACCGCCTTCTACAACTTCACGGCCGACATCGCCGAGCGCCTGATCCCGGGCTTCCATGCCCCCAATTTCTACGACGTCATCCTGGCGGCGCCGTTCAAGGAGTGACCGGGCCCAGCGCGTCCTCCCTCGAGCGACCGCGCACGCGCCGGCCCCTCCGGCGCGTGCGTCGCCCATACGCGCTCTCAGACGCGGGCTGCAGAGGCGGCGTCCTGCTGCAAGCGGGCGATCAGCGTCACCAGCACATCGAACGACATCACGGCGTTCGAGTGCATGGTGTGGAACACCCCGCCATCCACATCCAGGATCTGCGACCGCTCTACCCAGAGGTTCGATGCGACGTCGGCGATGCGTTCGATCGCGATGGTCTTCCCCTCGATCGTGAGGTGGCCGCGCGTGAGCTCGATCATCTTCATCGGGTGGTCCATGTTGCGGGAGGCGAACAGGGTTTTGGACAACGCCACGCTGTCGGGCAGAGCCCGGAAGCGGACCGATCCACCGGCCTGAAGCTCGTGGTAGAGCCGCTCCCCGCGCTGCTCTACATGGCGCATCCGCAATGTCCGGCTCAGCTCGGCGTAGCGCGAGGTGCGCGCTCCAATGAAGACCCACGGCGCCTGTGGTGTCGCCCGGTAGCCGATACCGCCGAAGTAGAACGTGTAGAGATCCTCGATGTCGGCGTAGAAGTCGGTCCGGGTGCCTTTGCGCTCCCGAGCCTGGATCGCGTTCTGGTGCAGCACGAACACGGGCTGCGAGGCCACGACCCACCACGTGCCCAGCGCGATCACGACGCCCAGAGCGATCGCCCCGTACCCAGCGCGATACAGCACCGACACATCCCCATCGAACCGCACCGTGCTGCCCGGCCCTGGTACCAGGGACAGCACCAGGGCGCCCGCGCCGGCGAACAGCGCTGCCAGAAACCATCCGGTAAAAAGAAGCGAACGGCTCTTGCCGTAGGTGCCGATCACATCGCCTGGATTGCGCATGCTTCCATCCTTGTCGTTGATTGTCCTTGTCGACCGTGCCACGCGGCGGCGGCGCGGTCCCAGGCAGGCCATCCTCGAGACCGCATCTTTTGCTTTTTCTGCGTTACGGTAAGGCGCCGCGTGGGCGACCGCATGTCCCCCCTCTGCTCGAACACTCTCCAGAAAGCAGCGCCCTGGGTGTTGGCGGGATTGCTCCGCATGAGCGTGCAGGGTCGGCGGCGCGCAGGAAATAAGGCGCCCGGCGCCCTCGGGGATGAGGTGGCGGCCCGGGTCGTTCACGAGGCGATCGGCTGGGCTCCACGAGCGATCTCGACGGGACGTTGCAGCGCGTGCACCACGAGGGCCGCGAGGCGGGCGGCCGGGAGCTCCGGTTCCGCCGTTGCCTGGTGCAGAGCCAGGGGGAGCGCGGGCAGCGCCGGCAGCCCGGCCTCCCCGGGGCCGAGCGCGCGCACGCCGGCGGGCAGGCCGATCGGCGTGCGCACCGTGAACCCAAGCCCTGCCGCCGCCGCGGCCCAGAGCCCGCCCAGGTCCGGGCTGGTGAAGGCGAGCCGCCACGGGATGCCAGCGCGATCGAGCGCCGCCGCGGCGGCATCCCGGAACCGGCACGGCGCCTCGATGGCCAGGAGCGGCAGCGACTCGCCCTCCGCCCCGGTCCGCGCAGGGCCCCCCGCGGCCGACCCGATCCAGCGCATCGGCAGCTCGGCCAGGCGCTCGCCATGCGGCGCCCCCATCCCGTCGCCCCACACGAGCGCGAGATCGAGCCGGCCCGACGTGACCCGCTCGAGCAGCTCCGCATTGCGCGCGACCCGCACCTCGATCCGCACCCTCGGGTGGGCGCGCGAAAACCGCCCCAGCACCCCGGAGAGCAGCACGTCACCGAAGTCCTGTTGCAGGCCGAGCCGCACCCAGCCCTCGAGATCGACGCCGCGGACCGCGACCGCCGCCTCGTCGTTCAGCTCGAGCAGGCGGCGGGCGTACGCCAGCATCGTCTCGCCCGCCTCCGTCAGCGCGAGACCGCGCCCGGCCTTGCGAAAGAGCGGCGTGCCCGCCTGCTCCTCCAGCTTCTTGAGCTGAGCGCTCACCGCCGAGGTCGACCGGCCCACCCGGCTCGCCGCCCTGGCGAAGCTGCCCAGCTCCACCCCCGCGACGAAGCTGCGCAGCACGTCGAGATCGAAGGTGACGCGTTGCATGCTAATCGTCCCGTTTTTATGAACTATCCGTACCAAAGTTCCTGATTTTCAGCACGATGGTGCTCCGTCATGCTGGTGGCGTCAAGGCGAGCCGGAGCCGCCTGACGGAGCACAGGGACCCACATTCCATGCGTTTCGCTCACGTCTCACCGCGGAATGTCGAACCGCCGCTGCGCGAAGGGGACCTCCCTCGCGATCTCGCCGACAGCCATCGTCGCACGCGGCGTCCGGGGAGAGCGCTCCCTGGGAGCGGGCGCCGCCTCTCCCGGGCTGCGCTCGCGATGGCGACAGCCTTGCTCTGTGCCGGCGCGGGATGCGCGCGGGACTCGGTCCTGGAGCGAGCCTCGCTCGGGACTCACGCGGTCGCGGGCGGGAAGGCCGTGACCCGCGTCGAGGTGCAGCGGCTGACGTTGCCCCCTGGGTTCAAGGCCGGGCCGCACACGCACCCCGGTCCGGTCGTCTGCTATGTGACCGAAGGGCGTATTCTGTTTCAGGTGAAAGGCCAACCGGCCAGGTACTACACGGCAGGGCAGACGATCTTCGAGCCCGCGAGCACGCCCATCGAGCGCTTCGACAACGACTCCAGCTCGGCCCCCGCGACCTTCATCGCCACCTACCTGCTGGGCGACCAGGACACGGAGCTGCTTCACAGGCTCCAGTAGACACGCCTGCGCTCTCCCGTCACGTCTTAATGGCGGAGTTTGTCGGAAGCTGATCCGCATCGCGTCGTTGTTCTTGTCCGGATTTGCCCGCCTGAACGCGCTTCCTGTGCGCCAGTTTCTTCTGTCAACCCGGGGGCGTCGCGCGGCTGGTAGTTGACGTTCCCGAACCGTTCAATTCGCTTCTCTCATCGCATAACAGGAACGTTCTGTCAACTCGGGTCATTTCGCGCAGTCGTGGAGTTGGGGCAAGATTGCCTGGATGCGCCAGGCACGCTCTCGACCTGTGCGAATTCCGAGGGGATCTCTGGCAAGGTGGACGATGGTGGGACCGGTCGCGAGGCAAGGCCGCGGCAGGCCCTGCTCGTTTGACGCGGCGTGACGTGAATCACATTGTCTGTAGGTGCACGTGGAGGCATGGCTCGCTCTGACCACCACGCGGCTCAGGCGCGTTCGGGCAGCCGGCGCTTCCCGTTGCCGCCTTGCGGGGCCGGCAGCCGGAGCCATGTTCT
Source organism: Sorangium sp. So ce394 (assembly GCF_051474665.1). Lineage (NCBI taxonomy): Bacteria > Pseudomonadati > Myxococcota > Polyangiales > Polyangiaceae > Sorangium > Sorangium sp. So ce394. The sequence continues at coordinate 10,469,793 of NZ_CP150339.1, read as the reverse complement.
CCCTCGACGAGAATGCTCTCGGCGGGACGGCGATCAGGCGCAGCCCATGTCGTTGAGCTGGGGTGAAAGGGGGGGCGTCATGGCCATCAGGACTGGAAGGTTTTACATCAACACCAACGATCCGGAGTTCGCCCAATTCGGGTCTGGGAGTGGTCTCCGCGTCTACAGGAGGACGATCGAGTTTAGCCTGCCGCAGAGCGGCGGCGTCGCGGCGCAGGCCGCCATCGGCCATATCGACATCGGGCACGATTCAGCCCCCCGCCTCGAAGTGAGAACGGAGAACGTCACCAGCAAAAGCTTCGATGTCATCATCAGTACATGGCTAGACACACGGGTCTACGGCGCCGCGGTGGTCTGGATCGCCCATACGCTCGAGTAGCGCGCCGCGCCGACCTCTACGGGCGCCGCCCTCTTCGGCCTTGGCACGGCGACCCCGCGGGGCGGGGCGAGCCAAACCTGCATCCTGAGCCGCGCCGTCGCCCTCGGGGACGACGTGGGACGTGGCGGCCCGGGTCGTTCACGAGGCGCTCGGTCGGCTGCTCGGGCTGCCGGTCGCACCAGAGGGGTGAGTCCGCGGCGCAAGCGCTCGCTACGAGCGTGGAGGCCGCGAACAGCGCGTTGTTCCGCGCCCGCTCCGCGACCGGCAGCAAGATCGGCGGGGCGGAGCCGGTCGACATCGCGAGGACCACGCAAGTGGATCCGCGTCTGCTCGAACAGTACGTGCGCGTCTTCGAGGAGGCGAACCTGGATGCCCTGGTCGCGTTGTTCCACGAAGACATGCGCACCACCATGCCGCCGGCGCCAACCTGGGTCTCCGGGCGCGCCGCCAACGAGCGCTTCTACCGGCTGATGTTCGGCAGCATCGAACGAACCGTCTCAGGGGCCAGCTCACGATCTGCGCGAGCATGCGCTCCTCGGGAACGACGTCGCGGCGAGGTGCCGGCAGCGCGCCTGGATCTTCCGAGGCGCGCTGCCCCGGGTCACACAGCGGTGTAGCCGCCGTCCACGGTCAGCTGCGTGCCGGTCATGTACGACGACCAGTCGGACAGCAGGAAGACCGCCGGCCGAGCGATCTCGTCTGCGTGCGCGAACCGCTTCATCAGCGTGGCCGCGCCGAAGGCGTCGAGCACCTGCTCGCCGCTTTGCATATGATCCCAGATCTCGGTCTCCACCGGGCCGGGCAGGATGGCGTTGACGCGAATCTTGTCCGCCGCGTAGTCGATGGCCGCAGACTTGGTGAGGCCGAGGATCGCGTGCTTGGTCGCGGCATAGACGCCGAACCCGGGCGCAGAGACCGTGGAGGCGATCGATCCGCAGTTGACGATCGAGCCGCCGCCGCCCTTCTTCATGACAGGCACTTGATACCTCATGCACAGATAGATGCTGTGCAGGTTGACCTGCATGAGAGCGAGGTAATCGGCGACCGGCACGTCCGCGAGCGGCCCGAGCGCGGTGGCGATACCGGCGTTGTTGAAGACGCTGTCCAGCCGCCCATGGGCCTCCACGGTGCGCTCGATCAGAGCCTGGATGTCCGCCTCGACGGTGACGTCGGTGCGGACGAACAGCGCGTTTCCACCCTCCACCTTGATGCGGGCCACGAGCGCGTCGCCCATCTCCTGGCGTCGCCCGGCCAGCACCACCTTGGCGCCGGCCCGCGCCGCCGCGATCGCTGTCGCGGCCCCGATTCCCGATGTGGCCCCGGTGATCAAAACGACTTTATTGCTGAGCATGGCAATATCAACTCCGTGTAATAAGTATTGGAATGGATCGAAAGACTCGCTGTCTCCAGCTGACGGGACGACGGCGAAAAGGAGCGGCCCGAGGGACCGCCGGTGCTCGTCGCGACGTTCGCGGCGCCGCGGGCTCGCCTTGACGAGGCCGAGGCCGTCCAAGCGTTCGCGCTGGCGTGCCACCGAGGATAGCCCGCGCGAAACCATTCCGTCCTGTCAGGAATTTTTCCGCCAACGACCGGCAGTTGGCATAACGTACAAGAAATACGATCCACTGATCCGCGCATAAATACCAACAGATCCAACGAGTTCACTTGGATATGTAATATTATCTACATTACGCTGGCGACGCCGTCAGATGTCAGCACTGCTCGATTCTATTTGGCGAGGGCGGGAACGGCAAGAGCGCGGGGATCATCCTCGTGAGGGCGATGTTTCCGCCGGAAGCACTCGCGAGCCTTCCGCCGCAACGGTGGACGGAGCGATTTGCGCTGTCTGCGCCAGAAGGGAAACTGGCTAACATCGTGTCGAAGACGCCCAGCGGAGAGCGCCTCGAGGGTGGAGCGTTCAAGGTGCGTATTCCGGGCCGACGCGACGGCCGATTCCGAGCGCACGTGACGGCTCGTTCCGACGGGACGTGACCGGGCGTTCCGGGCCACCCGACGGGATGTTCCGACACACCTGACGGCTCGTTCCGACGCACGTGACGGGCCGTTCCGAGGGACGTGACGGACCGTTCCGACGGGGGTGACGGCCCACAGGCGGCGCTCGCGGTCGCAGCCTCATCGCGTACATGGGCGCGATGTCGGAGCGGCTATCGATGCGGAAGGTTCTAGAGATTTTGAGGCTCAAGTTCGAGTGCAAGCGCAGCCGAGCGGAGATCGCTGCAGCGGCCTGCGTCGGCGAGAGCGGCGCGATGGCAGCTCGCTCTCGCCGTCGTGCGCCCTCTTGCCTTCTCCATCTTCTCTCTTCTTCTCTGCCAGCCGCTGTCACCCTCACGGAGAACCAGTACAGGCACCGACCGCGCCTCAATGCGCGAGCGCGGGGCTCTCGCCGCTCCGCCGAACGGCGCTGCCATGGGCCCGGAGCGCGGCGAGGCCTTCCGCGCGGCTCCGCACGGCGCGGTAGCCAATCTCCTTCTTCGCCCGAGCAGACGAGAGGTGAAGCGTTTGCCCGAGGAGCCGCACGTCCTCGAGGGTGAGCGGTGGGCGCCGTCGCGGCGCGAACCACCCGAACAGGTTGGTGAGGAGCCACCCGAACAGCACCGCCAGGGGGAGGGGTACGGACCAGGCCTTCGCGTCCACGCCGCGCGTCGCCATGAGCTCCGTCAAGAAGGTGCGCATCGGAGTGACCTCGTCGTCGGTCACGAAATACGCGCGCCCGCCGACGTCACTGCGCACTGCGCAGCTCACCGCTTCGGCGACATTGTCGACGTGGGCGACGCTGTAGAGGTGTTTGCCCCCGCCGACGTAGGCGAAGCGCCCGGCGCGGAAGGCCTCCGCGATGATGTCGAGGGTCTGCGCGTCCGGGCCCCAGATCATCGGTGGGCGGAGGCTCACGGTGCGCATCGCGGGGCTGTCTGCCTCGAGCACCATCGCCTCGGCGAGCGCTTTCGTCGCGCTGTACGGCAAGGAGCGGTCGACCCTGGGCGGCAGAGCGTCCTCGTCCCCTTCGCTCGGCCGAGAGCCCTCGATGACAACCGACGCAGCCCCGAGGTAGATGAAGCGGCGGACGCCGGCCGCGCGCGCCGCTGCGAGCAAGCCGCCGGTGCCCTCGACGTTGGTGCGGGCGTGCTCGCCCCAGCGCAGGGCCGAGGTGAGGGACGCGGCCGCGTGCACTACGACCGCGGCGCCCGTGCAGCCCTCGGTGAGCGCGGCGGCGTCGTGGAGGTCGCCGCGGACGGGCTCGGCGCCGAGAGCGGCGAGCTTGGCAGCGCTGGCGGCGCTTCGCGCGAGGGCACGGACGCGGTACTCACGCGCGATGAGCGCACGGACGATGGCGCGGCCCACGAAGCCGCTGCCTCCGGTGACGAACACGGTCTCTGCCATGACGAATCTCTCCTGTTCGGGCCCGCTCCGGCGCGCCCTCCAGGATCATCTATAGCATCGCTACACGGCTTGTCTATAGCGCCGCTACAATTTGTCGGCGATCGCTTGGAACACCGCGTCGAGCGCCCCCGCCAAGGTGGCGCGGCTCGGTGGTGCGCCGGAAGGGCTCGCGACGATGCTGAGCGCGAGGCCCTGGACGACGGCCCAGACGTGCTCGGCAGCGCGCTCGATCGGCACGCGCAGGGCGCCCGCCCTGGCGCAACGCTCGAGGCGGTGCCGCATCAGGGCGTAGCTCGGCTCGAATATCGACGGCTGCTCGATGCCGCGCGCCATCAACGCGACCGTGACGGAGGGGTGGGCCTGCACGAATTCGAGCACGTGCTCGCAGCCCGTGCGGAGATCCGCGACGGGGTCGTCTGTCGGCGTGAGCGCCCGTTTCTTCGCCATGAACTTCTCGAGCGCGACGGCGTGGACCGCAGCCACGAGCCCGTCCCGGTTGCCGAAGTGGTGGTAGAGGGTCGGCATCGTCACGCCGGCCTCCTCGCACACCCGCCGCGTCGTGAGCGCCGCTGGGCCTTCGCTCTCGAGTACCCGGTACGCTACGGCGAGCAACTTGTCCTTGACGTCGGCCATCGCCGTCAGGCTAGCACAGCTAGCCTCTGGCAGCTCCTCGCGACCCGGAGGCAGCCCGACGGCGCGCTGAACGAGACCGCGCGGGCGACGCTCTCGGCCGTCGATGTGCGCTATGCGACGGCGTCTACGTGGATTGACCCTGGGCGATGAGGGCGACCTACTTGGCCGCGATGCTCGCCAGGGCCTGGGCGATGCGCGGCGGCGCGTTGGGGCGAGCGTACATTCGCTCCATGTAAGGTTGGATCGCGCGCGGGTGCTGCCGTTCGGGGCTGCGAGGGCAAGCTCAGATGGTCGAGGATGTGGCGCACCACCGCTGAGTCGGTGTTCGTGGAAAGCACGCGCATCCTCCGTTCGCATCTCGGGCAGCGGAGCGCATCGAAGCCGAACGAACGCTTCATGAGCACGGCCCACTCGACGTAGCGCGACGTTGCGAACAACTCCCCTTCGAGCAGCCGCCCCCAGTGCAAGACCGAGATCAGGGTCGGCTCAACTCGCACCGTGGGCTCGGCATGCGCGAGCGACCTCGCTGAGAGCGCCGGCGGAGCGCACGGCGACGCGGGCGCGGCGGGCGCGGCCGGCAGAGGCGCGTGCCCCGCGCACGGCTCAGACTTCGCGGCGCGCGGGGCGCCCCGTCCACGTTCACCTCGTCGCGCGCCTCAACGGCTCCACGACCCGGCTGATCACCACGCAGTTCTACTTCGAGGCCGAGTTCAGCAGGAGAATTTACGAGTCCGAGCCGGCGTACACGGCTCGCTCGACGAACATCCCGCAGTCGAGCCTCAACCCGCCGGGGTTTGGCGACCCTGCCATGCCGACCATGGCGCGTAGGTAAAAGAAGCCGGATCGCAGCGCGAAGAAGTGTAGCGCAGCAAACCGAGAGGGTGGGACCGCGAGCGTCGTGATGGCTCGGTCCTGGGTCGAAAGAGCGTGGTCCGGGCGGCGCCGAGCGCGCTAAGGGGCGCATCGGCGTGCCGTGGGCACACGTGTCCGTCCGGGCGTTGGTCTGGTCCGGGAGGCGCGTCGCGAGACGCTATGCGGCGTCGCCGGGCGCCTTGCGGTGCAGAATGGTGCTCTTCCAGTACGGCGGGTGCAACGTGGGCGTTGGGAGAGCGTGCTGGAACATCGGTCGGCTCGCCGAGCGCGGAGAGGAAGCGGGCGATGTTCCCTGGCTCGGTCACCATGGCGACGAGCTTCATCCGCCCCTTGCAAGCTGGGCACTCGAGGACGTCGATCGCAAATGTGCGGCGCAAGAGCTCGGCGCGGTTTGTCGATCGCCCGATAGCCGCCACGCGCGTGGCCATCGCCCGTTGGGTGCACAGCGCGCTCGTGATCGGCGAAGCCAACGCCTGGCTCTGGTGGTGGTACTCGGGCAACACCACGAACGAAGGCTTGATTCAGCAGTCAGGCAGCGTCACCACCAAGCGCTACTACACGTTCGGAAACTTCACCCGCTACATTCGCCCCGGCTACCACCGCGTCGCCGTCACCGGCGTCTTCCCGGAAAAGGTCCTCGTCAGCGCCTACACAAACGACAGCGGCAAAGTCGTCGTCGTCGCCATCAACGAGACAACCTCCGCCCAGACCGTTCCCCTCGCCTTCGCAGGCGGCACCGCGCCAAGCGCGATGGTCCCCTTCGTGACCGCCGCTTCGAAGAACTGGGCCGAAGGAACTCCCGTCACCGTAACGGACGCCACGCTCCCGATGGCCCTCGAAGCCATGAGCGTGACGACGTTCGTGAGTCAGTGAAGCCTAGCCAGATCGGCCCCGTCGATCAGGGGACCTTCATCAGGGCGTTCTGCTCTGCTTGCACGCGGCCATCGGTGCAGAACTTGCAGTTGTCGCCGTAGAAGAAGTTCCTGTTCGCTGTGTCATCCATCAGATGAACGCGGAACCAGGCCGCGGCCGACGACAGGGACACGCCATTTGCGCCCTGATAGACCCAGCTACCGTGATCCGCGTTGAGCTCGTTGAGGAAAAACGCGGGCTGATCGGTGACCGTCTTGAAGACATCGTGGACCCCGCTGCATTTCACCGTGGAGTCTTTCCCCCCGCAGAAGAACAACATGGGGGTGTGCACTCCCTCGAGGGCCCTGGTGCCGCAAATCGTCCCGAGGGCCGAGAAACGGGGATCGGAGGCCGTCATGCAAGTCGACATGCCCCCATAGGAATGGCCAAGCTGGCCGATCTTCGTGGTGTCGAGGGCGTGATAGTACGGGCTGCTCGCATCCTCGGCTTGTTCCAAGATCCAATCGAGGCCCGCGGTCGTGGGAAGAGGATCGCCTTCGGCGGTCGCGGTGCTGAGAGAAGCCACCACGACGAAACCGTGGGACGCGAGATGGTTGACGATCGGTCCGTATTGTCCGCACCACTGATTGCTGCCGGAGTTGACGACGCATTTCGGCGGTTTCTGCTCCGGATTGTCCCGGTAGCCATTGGCCCAGATCAGGATCGGATGGCAGTGGCCGCTGGTTGCGATATTGCTCGGGCGGTACACGTTGAAGCGCTGTTGCTCGTCCCCATAGATCGGATCGGGAACGACGCCGGCGAGGGGGCCGACGTTCTTGTCTGCGGTGACCGAGAAGGGGCCCGTCTTGGTAGGATCGGCCGTGGGGAACGGGTCGCCGACGCAGCCACTGACCGAGCCGCCGCTACCGGTCGTGCCGCCGCTTCCGGCATTTCCTTGGCCGCCGCTGCCCGATTGCCCGCCCGAAGCCGCGCCACCCGTGGCCTCACTCGAGCCGCCCGACGCCGAGCCGCCAGCCCCACCACTGGATGCGCCGCCGCTGGATGCGCCGCCGCTTTCGGCCGTTCCCCCAGAGCCCGTCGCACCACCGGAGGCCGCGCCCCCGCTGCCCGTGCCAACCGCGCCCCCGCTCGCGGCAGCGTCCCCATTCGATCCGTTACCACACGCCGCGGTGGAAACGCACACGCCCAAAGCCAGTAGCCAACGCCTCATGGTGACTCTGTCCTCGCCCAGCCGCTCAGCGTCGTCAAGCGCTTTGGCGGATAGGACAAGCAAACGCGTTCCGCAAAGGCAAGATTCTCGGAGCCGTTCCTGGCTCGTGCAGTCCGACTGTACAAGCTTATCGACAGAACGGGCCTTATGCGATCAGACAGGCCTTCCACTCGTGAAACGCCTGCGATTACCGCGACGTCGCACCAAGCGGAAGGCATCCTACCGTATAGCTGTACACTACTGGCACCAAGCGGAAGGAATCCTACCGTATAACTGTACACTACTGGCGCCAAGCGGAAGGAATCCTACCGTATATCTGTACACTGCTGAGCTCGTCCAAACGGCCGCCGTCGCGGTTCGCGGCGCGTCGTGATGGCCGGCGCACGCACCTCAGGGCAGACCTCCCCCCGGCCACGTCGTCGAGCAGCGTCCCTCCCCTTTCAGTTTCGTCACGCGGGGTCCGCCGGGTACCGCGCGCGGCACTCCAGCGGCTCGGCGAACAGACCGAGGTGGCTCAAGATCTTCCTCGCCGTCGCCTTGTCCGTGATCGCGGCCATGAGTCGCATCCTGTGGCGCGACTCTCGTCCCGAGACGGCGGAGGCACAGAGCGCTGCCTCGGGCTCGCCGTCCTCCTCGACGTCGTGCTCGATTTCGAGATGCTGTGCCGCCGAAGGTAACGGAGCATCCGCCCGACGGCGTGCTCTATGACCTGACCGACCGCGCGAGTCGGAAGATGACCGAGTTCGTTCCACACGAGCTCGGTGCCGTCTTCGTGATAAGCCCCGTCGAAGAAGACCACGTGCAGATGCGGGTTGAGCCGCATGTCGCCGGACGTGCGTTGCACGGCGATCACCGCGCCGCTCTTGACCGCGCCGCACGCGCCTCGGCGCGCGGCGCGTTTTTCGTAGAACCGCGCCACGCTCTCGACGAAGAGGCGGGTCAGCACGCCGAACAACGCCCCGTCCTGGGCGAGCCTGCGCCGCCACGGAAACGGAAACGTCAACACCCACGGACGGTGCGCCACCTCGGGCAGGATGTCCTCGATCAGGTTCGCCGCCGTGGAACACATGCGTCGGCCCAGACACGACGGGCAGAAACCGCGTCCTTTACAGCTGAAGGCCACCAGCCGACTCTCTTCGCAGCGCTCGCACCGGAGCCGCGCGAACCCGCGGCAGAGCAGCCCGCAGTCGAGGTAGGCTTCGATCTCCTTCTTCGCGTGCTTGGGTATCCGGACCGCGATGGCGCCGTCGTCGATGGCCCCGTACAGCGTCTCCACGTTGTCGCGCACGATCTCGTAGAGCGTCGTCTTCTCGGGGCGACGGCGCTCGTAGACGACGCCCGTGGTGCGAGCCGCGCTGGCCACACGGCGCCGACACCGCACGCCGCACGCCACGCGGTGAGGGCGCGTTTTCGCCGCGAATCTCGACAACCCGCCGGGCTATCGCCCATGGCGGCGCCATGGCGGAGCGGCGGGCCGGGGGGCGGCGGGCCGCGACGCTCGCTGCCGCGGCGGCGGAGGCGCTCGCCGAGCACCCGCCTCGCGCTCGATATGTCGGCGCGCGAGAGCGCGAGAGCGCGAGAGCGCAGCGTTGCAGGAGGAGATCATCCGGGTGCAGCAGAGCCGGCTAGCGGAGCTGTCTACGCCGATGATCCCGATCACCAAGCAGGTGATGGTCATGCCTCTCATCGGGACCATGGATGAGCCGTGTCAGGCTCGTGCTTGAATCTGCGCTCTGGCGCCGAGGCGCATGGTGCGCGTGCCGCCTCCGCGCCAGCATGCAGGAGCCGCTTCGCCACTCGTTTTCCCACCGCTCCCCGTGGCGTCCGCAGTTCCGCCATGGCGTCGCCATGCAGCAACGCGGCGAGAGGGTCGTCGCCGGCGCCGCGGCCGGGCCCGCGCCGGGCGACGCGCGAGGGTGACGGGGGCGCGATGGGCAGAGCCAGCGCGAGGCGCGCGGCGCCGACGCGGAGGGCGCGCCGCCACGACCCGGGGCGCAGGGACCGGCTGGTGGCGACGGCGCTCGACGTCATCGCCGAGCACGGGGTCGCAGGCGCCTCGCATCGCTCCATCGCGCGGGCCGCCGACGTGCCGCTCGGCTCGACCACGTACCATTTCGCGTCGATCGACGAGCTCCTCGCCGCGGCGTTCACCCGGCACGCGGAGGCCGCGGCGTCGCGCTTCGAGGCGCGGATGCGCGCCGCCTGCGGCCGCGAGGCCGCGGTCGAGCTCCTGCTCGAGCACCTCACGGCGGACCTGCTCGGCTCGCCGCGCGACCTCGTGCTCAGCGTCGAGCTCTACGTCGCCGCCGCCCGGCGGCCCGCGCTGCGCGCCGTCACCCAGGCCTGGATGCTGCGGAGCCGACGCGCGCTGGAGCTCCACTTCGACCCGGTGACCGCGCGGGAGCTCGACGCGCTGATCGAAGGCCTGGTGCTGCACAGCGCGCTGTCCACGGATCCGATGACCGCCGAGCAGATCCGGCACGCGATCCGCCGCTTCGCCCGGTGAGCCGTAGATAGCCGCGCTCGCCGCTTGTCCTTGACGAGGCGACGGCTCACGTCGCGGAGGATGGCGCCGCGCTCGAGGCCACGGCGCCTGACCACAGCTCGCTCGGCGGAAGCCTCCAGCGGGGCGCACCTCCCGGCCCTCCAGCGTCCGCCTCCGTGAGGGCGCCGCCTTGCCGGCAAGCCGTTGCCGCCCGCACGGGCAGCATCTTGCCGGCAAGTTGTTGCCGGCTCAGCGGGTCCGGGTCGCCGCGCTGGGAGCGCCGGATCGAGTTCCATCATCGCGTTTCATCATCGCTTCGCTGTTCCCCGCTGCCCGTCGGCGAAGAGACCCCGCCACGGTCGGCTCCCCCGACCCCGACGTGCTCCACCCGGTCGAGCTGGCCCGGCGCTTGCGTGCGCGTGCTGCCCGCCATGGAGCGGCAGCGAACGGCGGTGTCGCAAGCGAGATCAATTTGAATTTTACAATGCTTGTTGGCCGGCTTGCCGACATCGCCGTTGGCGCGCTCGTGACGTAAAAGGGCCATTTGCGCCAACTGAACCACCAAAGGAGCCATGTACATGACCATCGTTCACCCTCTTCAGCGTTCGCGAGAGTGGTACAAATTCGTGTCCGAGCGTGCCGTGAAGGACGCCGAGGTCCTCAAGCTCGCCGCTGCCTACATCGAGGCCATGAACAACCTGAACCGGCGGCTGGTCGAGCTCGCGAGCGCCGATCCGACGTTGAGCCCGAACGTCCGCCACGCCCCCAGCGGGGCGAAGAACGCCGCGGGGGCCGCGGCAGGCGCGTCCCCGTCGGCGAATCACGCGTTCATCAAGCTGGCCAAGGAGTATCACGATTTTCACGGCGTCCAGATGACCGATGAGGAGTTGCTCCTCGACGCGCGCAAGCACGGGCTCGCATCGATAGAAGTGCTCCCCTGAACGGCAGGGGTGATCTGCGAGCGGTTGCGAATCATTGACGATTTCTCGTTTGATACAAGGAGCCTACATCATGCACATCAGCGAAGCCGTGTCCTCGTCCCCCGCCCGTGCCCAGCAGTTCGTCTTGGAGGACCTCGGTGAGCCCATCGCCCCGGCCACCCCCGTCACCAGCGTCGCAGGCGGCGTCCTGCTCGTGGTGATCGTGCTGGCCATGGTCCCCGGCGCCGTCGACACCAGCTACCGCAAGTCCCCGGATCCGCAGTGATCGGAGGATCCTGAACCCGCCGCGCCGTTGCTCACGGCGACCACGACGTGGGCAGCGGCGCGCCCTTCGACCAAGAGTAAGCAGGAGCACCATGATCCCGGCCCAGTTGAGCAGCTTCTCTGCTGCGATCTCAGAGACGTACGACATCGAGGAACCGTCGACCTTCTGGACGTGCCGACCTCATTTCGAGCGGCTCCTCGGCTCGGGGTTCCTCTCGGACCTGCTGAGCATTCAGCTTGGATACTGCCTCTCAGGGCAGGGGGAGATGATCCAGGCCGCGACGGGCTCCTCCGCCCGCATCATGCTGCCGAGCGGGGTGCAGATCGACATCCTGCTGCTCGATCCCACCGTCGACGACGACAAGCTGCTCAGCTATCCATCTCACGTGCTGATGGGCTTCGCGTCTGCGCTCGACGACAGCCGCTTGGTGCTGGAGCGATACAAGCACGCCGAGCCCTATCGGAACGACGTCTTCGATGGTCAGGCGATGCTCGAGAGGCAGCCGGACCAGGTGCTTCGATCGATGGACGTCTCGGAGGTCTCGGCCGGGTGGGAGCTCTTCCGGCTGCGGTCCGTCAACAGGCCGATCCCGCTGGTCCTGCTCCAGTCCAAGCCGTTCCTCGATTTCGCGTGGCAGTACGACCCGGGCACCCTCATGCCCATGCAGGCGATCTGCCCGAACAGCTCGGCCTACAGGCTCTTTTATACCACCAAGCTCCTCGGGGAGATCGCGGGGCGGGGGAACATCGAGAGCCTCCTTCGGATCTCCGAGTACAAGAGCCACTTCGTTCGCTGGTCCGCGCTGCAGGCCCTCTTCGCCGTCGACGCCGAGGCCGGTCGAGCGCGCCTGGCCGGAGCCGTCGACGACCCGCACCCGCGCATTCGAGAGGCAGCGAAGAAGGCCCTCGCTCGCCTTGGATGACATCTGGAGCACGCCATGACCTTGACCATCGACGCGAATACGAATGATGTGATCGACCTGCCCGAGTGCGTCCGCCTCCTGAGCGGGATCAAGGGCATCTCGCGCCGGGAGCGCATGGACGACGCAGCCCGCTACCTCAGGATGTTGTCGAACAACAAATCTTTCCTCGTCGAGCACGTGAACCGCCAGATCTGCGAGGCGCAGCCGCTCGACGCCTATCAGATGTCGAGCAATTTCTCGCAGCAGATCGTCGATCTGGGCGGCGGCCCCGGGTTCCGGCTCCGGGCCAACATGTGGCCGCGCTGCGGCGCCGACGCGCCCGCCGACTGGGAGAAGAGCCTCTTCGCGTACCTGATGCCGCACGACCACAACGCCGATTTTCTCACCGTTGGTTACTGGGGCCCTGGGTACGAGACAGACATCTACGAGTACGATCCGGAGAGGACCGTCGGGTACGAGGGTGAGCAGGTGGAGATCCGGTTCCTGGAGAGGACGCGGCTGACGAACGGCAAGGTGATGTTCTACCGGGCGAACCGCGATATCCACACGCAGCTGCCGCCGGACGATTTTTCGATATCGCTCAACCTGCTCGCCGCCGATCCGGAGGCCGTGCAATCGACCAAGCAGTACTGGTTCGACGTGGAGCGAGGGGTGATCTCCTCGTCGGTCGAGCGGCTCGACTACAGCCCTTTCGTCTTCCTGTGCAGGCTCGCCTCCATGGTGGGCGACGGGTCGACGATCAACGTCCTGGAGAAATTGGCGCAAGGGCACTCCGACGCCAGGATCCGCGCGGAGGCGTTCACGGCGCTGGCCACGCTCGACCCGGGGAGCGCCTCGCGCCACTGGCGCGACGCCAGCGAGGACGTGGACCCGTACGTGCAGAGGGTCGCACGAGCCAAGCTGTCGGCCGAGTGATCCCAGGGCGTGGATCTCACCCCCGCCGCAGGGCCGCCTCCCTGGGCGCGCCTCGGCCCGCCGCGCTGGAGGAGGCGGGCGCGGCGGACCGCGCGGGATGTGTCCGAGGCGTTGAGATCTCCGGCGCCCACGACGACGCCGCGACGTCGGCATGACTGCCCCTTTGACACCCCCCTTCGCGCGCCCAACAGTTCCTCATCATGAAGACGCTCTATGCACTGCTCACGTTGCTCGTCCCGAGTTACCTCCTCGCCGAGGAGCCCGCCGGGAGCGCCCCGCCCGACACGGCGGCGCCCGCGCGCGGCGGCGAACGCTGCGGCTGCGCGGGCGACGAGCCTGGCCCGCTCGCAGGGCAGCTCGATCCGTCGTTCGGGGAGGCGGGGACCGGGATCGCGCGGGTGCGCTTCGGCGCCGACGACGACGGCGGCTTCTTCGATGTCGACGTCGCCGGAGATCGGATCACCGCGGCCGGCTGGGGCCAGGGCGGGCTCGGCGGGATCAGGTTCCGCGTCGTCCGGCTGACCGGCGCCGGCGCGCCGGACTCCACCTTCGGCGACGGCATGGTGACCACGGGCTGGGCCAACTCGACCGGCGACCTGGCCTATCTGGCCGCCACCGGCCACCAGCAGGGCGGCGAGGTCGTCGCCATCGGCTGGCGCGACCGGTTCCGGGACGCCTCGGCGGACGTGGCGTTGGCGCGCTACGCGGAGGACGGCTCGCTCGACCCCGGCTTCGGCGACGGCGGCAAGAGCCTGCTCGACCTCGGCGGGGACGAGGAGATCCGGGGCGGCCTCGTCGCTCCGGACGACGGCATCGTGGCCGTGGGCCAGCGCGACGGGCGCCTGCTGATCGTGCGCGCCACCGCGGACGGCGCCCTCGACACCTCGTTCGCGAGCCCGCGCGGCTACAGGACCGTCTCGCTGGGCGCCGCGTCGGTGGCCGAGGCGGTCGCGCTCGATGACCGCGGCCGCATCGTCGTGGCCGGCTCGGTCGAGCGGGGCGGCCAGCGCGACATGATCGTGATCCGCCTGCGCGGAGACGGCGCGCTCGATCGCTCCTTCGGCCGCGGGGGCGCGATCGTCGCCGGCGATCCCGGGGTCGACGAGCGCGCGGTCGCGCTCGCGCTGTCGCCGGGCGGCGGCATCGTGGTGGCCGGCGACGCGGGGGCCGAGGGGGCGCGCGACTTCCAGGTCCGCCGCTTCCACCCGAACGGCGCGCCCGACCTCGCGTTCGGCGACAGGGGCGTGGCCGCGTGGCCGACGACCGGCGGCGACGACGTGGCCGAGGACATGGCCCTGCTCCCGGGCGGCGCCGTCCTCGTCGCGGGCAACGGCGGCGAGCGCGGCGAGGGCGGCACGACAACGCCGCTGCTCGCGCGGTACACGTGCGACGGCGCGCTCGACCCGGCGTTCGGCGAGGGCGGCGTGCTCCCGGTCGATCTCGGCGAGTTCGGGCAGCTGCACACCGTGGAGGTCGTCGCCGACGACCAGGTCCTCCTCGGCGGCGGCGACGTGGGCATGTCCCCGGGGCCTGGCACCTACGGCGTCGTCGCGCGGATGTGGATGTGACGTCGTCGGCCGACGCCGGAGAGCGCGCACCCGCGCGCCGCTCCCTCGTCCCGGATTCCACGCGTCTCCCTTTGTCCCGCCTGCCATGGTGCCACGGCGACGCGTCGAGCCTCCCTGAGCGCGCCTCCCGGCCTTAGGTTCTCCTCACGGAGGGGGCGGGATGAACAGCATGGTAAAGTCTACGGATCTGCAGGTCGTGGAGGTCGAGGGGTCCGGCACCGTGTCGCTTCCGCCCGACTCGCTGCGCACCAACGTGTCCGTTGAGGTCCGCGGCGAGAGCCTGGAGGCCGCGCGCGAGGAGGCCGCGGCCAGGACACGGTCGATCGTGAGCGCGCTGGAGGGGCTCCAGATTCCGTCGCTCCAGGTCAGGAACGTGGGTGTCTCGCTGAGCCCGATCCCGGAGGGCGAAACGGAGCGGGAGCGCGTCGCTCCTCCGCGGATCATCGGGTACGAAGCGACGAGCACGGTGTCGGTGATCCTCGAGCGGGCGCCGCTCGACGTGCTCCGCGTCGAGAGCTCGAGGATCCTCGAAGCGGCGCTGTCCGCGGGCGCCAACCAGACCAGCGGGATCCGCTTTTTCCTGAGCGCGCCGCAGGAGGCCTACCGAGCGGCGCTCAAGGCCTCGATCGAGGACGCCGAGCGCAACGCCGGCGCGATCGCCGCGGCGGCCAAGATCAAGCTCGTCGGGTGGCGATCCGTGTCGAGCGCGGGCGAGGAGGACGGCGGGCGCGCCTGGAAGATGGAGGCCGGTTTCATCGGCCCGCGTTCGACCACGTTCCCGATCGAGCCCGGAGAGATCGAGGTGACCGCCACGGTGCGGGCCCGCTTCCGCTTCGCGAAGCGGTAGAGCCGCCGACGGGGCGCGCGCGTCGCGTCAGGGCGCGCCGCGCCGCCTCCGTCGGAGGCCTGGGATCAAGGCGACGACTTCGCCAGAAAGGCGTCCTCCGCGCCCGCGGGCGAGAGGGCACCGCCGCCGAGATCGGCGTCGATGGCGATGCCGGTCGCGCGCTGAGGGAGATCGGTGCCGACGCCCTTGCTCCGGCGGTGCTCCCCGCCGCCGCAGGAGGCGTTCACGCCATCGCAGTTCTCATCCGCCTCCGTGTGGCAGTCATCCGCGGTCGGGCGCACTTCACCGACGCAGGGCCCGTAGCCGGTTCCCTGGCCGTTGCAGATCGCCGTGCCTCCCTTGCAGATCCCGACGCCCGCGGTTCCGGGGACGCCCGTGTAGCACGACGCAGCCGCGCCGGGGACACAGATGCAGCCGGGGCCCTCCTCGTTGGCCTGACCATCGCAGTCTTCGTCCGCCGGATCGATGCAGGTCTCAGGCGCTGGAGTGACCTCACCGATGCAGGCGCCGAGCTCCGAGCCGTCGTCGCTGCAGGTCGCGACGCCCCGCCGGCAAGCCCCGACATCGGCGGTGCTCGACGCCGCCGTGTAACACGGCACTTGAGCCCCAGGCTCGCACACTGCGCCTCCCCCGCCATCACCTCCTCCGCCCCCGGCGCCCGCGCTTCCGCCGTCGCCCGCGCTTCCGCCGTCGCCCGCGCTTCCGCCGTCGCCCGCGCCCGCGCTTCCGCCGTCTCCGCCCGCGCCGAGACCTCCGCCGGATCCCGTTGTGGCACCGCCCTCGCCGGCTCCGCTCTCGGCGCCGGCGGATCCCCCGCTCCCGCTGGCGGCACCGCCTGCGGCGCCGCGGCCGCCGCCGCCCTCGCCGTTGTCACAGGCAGAGCTCATCAGCCAGAGCAGCGCGATCCAGCCCATTCGACGAACCGTGAGCATCCGTTTACCTCCCTGAGGCGGCGGCCTCCTTCGGGCCGACGCTCGAACGCTTGCCGCCTGGATGCGGCCCGCCGCAACCCCGTTCACCGCGCCACGTAGGCTCCACCACGGCCGAGGCGAGGCGGGCGTCGCTCACGGCTCCCGCGCGCACCGGACCCCGATGCCGACCGTGCGGGTCGTCGGGACGCGCTGGTCGCGGGTGGAGAGGTGCAGCGCCTCCGCGGCGCTGCGCCAGCCGCCGCCGCGCATCACCCGCTCCGTGCCGCCCGTCGTGACGGCGCAGTCCACGCACTCGGGCGGGTAATCCCCGTGATAATCCAGCGTCCACTCCCACATGCCCCCCGCCAGATCCGCTTGCTTGAACAGCCCGTCTCCCTGCGGTGACTTCGACCCGACCGGCGGGAGGTCCTCGATCACGCACCCCGCCACGTCGCTGCCAATGCATGCATACACCGCGTGGTCCCGATCGAGCGTTTCATCGTCCGGCGAGGTGGACCACGGATACGGACGCTGCTCGGCGCCGCCGGCCGCCGCGTACCCCAGCTCCGCCTCGGTCGGCAGTCGTCCGCCGTCCCACGCGCAGAACGCAAACGCCATGTACCAGCTCACGCAGTTCATCGGCAGGCGCTCGTTTGCGCCGGGCTCATCCGTCCACGCCCACGCCGTCTCCTCCGAATCGCAGAACAGCCCTTTCAGGAGCTCCGCGCGGTCCGGCGGCAGCCGATCTTCCCACTCCGCATCCCACCCGCTCCCCGCGACGAGCGGGTGCTCTCCGGCGCCCGGCGCCGGCCGGCTCCCGGGATACGCGTCCACGAACGCCCGGAACCGCCCCAGCGTGACCTCGAACCGGTCCAGCTGGAAGTCGCTCACCGTGGCCGGGAAGGCCGGGTCGTTGCTCCGGTTGAACGTACCCCCCACGACCAGCTCGCTCGCGCAGCAGCTCTCGTCTTCCTTGGGCCCGCACGTCGCAGGCAGCCCGGCGCAGCGGCTGCCAGTTTCCACGCCACCGCCGCCACCGCCGCCACCGCCGCCACCGCCGCCACCCTGGTCCTCTATCGGATGATAGGGCTTGTCCAGCCCGACGACCGTCGTGCAGCCGACGCCCGGCAGGCATAACGCCGCCCACAGCCATCGCGCAAATCGTTCTCTCATGCTCCTCGTGTGTTACCGAGGCGAGAGTGAGGAATCAACAGGACGATCGGACGGTCAGCGTGCTCCTCGGCGGGATCGCCCACGACCGCAACGAACGACGGTTCGGGCTCGTTCCGTTCACCGACGACGCGCAGCGGATGCGCGGCGCTGGGGTCGCCCGCCGGATGACCCGCGGAGCTCGCCACCGGGCTGCGTTGACGCAGCGCGGCCCGGAGGTTAAAGGTGGGCTGCAGCGCCATCGGCGCCCTGGGAGCAGGGCTCGCCACGAGCGCCGGGAGCGTCATCCTCGCCGCCGTCGTCGCGGCCGCTGCGCGGCGCTATCGGCCTCCGCAAGTTCGCCGTAAGATGGACACGCTGCGAGGCAGACTGCATGGCATCGATCACTCCCGATAAGAAGAAGATCAAGAGCTTCCCCACCGAAGCCGAGCTCGAGGCGTGGATGGCCGCGAACCACGCGCAGGAGACGGAGCTGTGGCTGAGGATCTACAAGAAGGGCTCCGGCGTGCCGACGGTGACCCAGGCGCAAGCGCTCGACGTGGCGCTCTGCTGGGGATGGATCGACGGCATCCGGAAAGCCCTGGATGAGAGCTCGTTCTTGCAGCGGTACACGCCGCGCAAGTCGAGGAGCGTCTGGAGTCAGATCAACCGCGACCACATCGCCCGCTTGACCGCCGCGGGGCGCATGACGCCCCACGGGCAGCGGCAGGTGGACGCGGCCAAGGCCGACGGCCGCTGGGATGCGGCGTACGCGCCGATGCGCAGCGCGACCGCGGCCACCCTGCCGGACGACCTTCGCGCCGCGATCGAGGCGAACCCGCGGGCGCGCGAGGCGCTCCAGGGGCTGGGGCGTCAGAACCTGTTCGCGCTGGCGTTCCGCATGAGCAACATGAAGACGCCCGCCGGCCGCGCAAAGAAGATCGCCGATCTGGTGGCGATGCTGGCGCGCGGGGAGACCATCGTGCCGGAACGGCGCAAAGAGCCGAAGGCGGCCCGGCCCCCCAAGAAGCCCCGTTGAGGCGGACCTCGAAGCTGCCGAAGGCGGCCGGTCGGGCCCGCGTTGGACCGCGCCGCAAGCGCGCGCGGCCGAGCCTCAGCCGGAACCGATTGACAAGCAACCCCATTGCGTGAAATGTAGTTTCCCCACCAATAAGGAATTTGCATGCCCTGGCCGGAACCCGTCACCTTGCGCGGGCGCCATGCCGCGCTCGAGCCGCTGACCCACGCTTACCATGACGATCTCGCCGACGCGGTGCGCGACGGTGAGCTGTGGGATCTCTGGTACACCTACATCCCGCGCCCCGAAGGCATGCGCGACGAGATCGAGCGTCGGTTGTCCCTCCAGCGCTCGGGTTCGATGCTGCCCTTCGTCGTGATCGACGCGCGCAGCGGACGCGCGGTGGGCATGACCACGTACATGGACATCGACGCGGCCAATCGGCGCGTGGAGATCGGCTCGACGTGGTACCGCAAGAGCGTGCAGCGCACCCCGCTCAACACCGAATGCAAGCTGCTGCTGTTGCAACACGCGTTCGAGACGCTGGAGTGCATCGCGGTGGAGTTCCGAACCCATTTCTTCAACCACCAGAGCCGGCGCGCCATCGAGCGCCTGGGCGCGAAGCTCGACGGCGTCTTGCGCAACCATCGTCGCGCGTCCGACGGCACGCTGCGCGACACGTGCGTATACAGCATCATCGCTCCGGAGTGGCCCACGGTGCGCAGCCACCTCACTCATCAGCTCTCGAAGCCTCGCGAGGCGGCGCCCGCGCGCTGAGACCTCGGCATCGTAGAGCCCGGGCCGCTCGAGCCGTGAGCGGCTCCGGCCAGCTGCTCGCGCCAGCGGCTAGCGCCCGCTCTCCGCCTCTCGCAGCGACAGCTCCCACGTCTCGCCGACGAGCTCGGCCCCGAAGCTCGTGTGCGGCTCGGACTTGACCAGGCGGAAACCGGCGCTCTCGTACATGCGGCGCGCGGCGGTGAGGATGCTCTGCGTCCACAGGGTCACCGCGCGATAGCCCGCGCGACGCGCGAACTCGACGCATTCGGCCACGAGCTTCCGCCCGATCCCCGACCCCCGCTCGCTCGGCTCGACGAGCAGCAGGCGCAGCTTCGCGACCGCGCGCGAGTGGCGCACCAGCATGACGCACCCGACCGGAACGCCGTTGCGCTCGGCGATCCAGCAGCGCTCGCCGCTCGGATCGAAGTTGCGGAGGAAGCCCGCGCAGATCTCCGCGACGAGCGCCTCGAAATCCTGATTCCACCCGTGCCCGCGCGCGTACAGCGCGCCGTGCCGCTGGATGATCCAGCCCATGTCGCCCGGGCCGTGCTCGCGAAGCGTGACCTCGGCCGTGGGCCGGGCGTGGCCGAGCAACGCCTGCACGCGCTGCAGGTGCTCCTGGAGCGCTCGCTGCTGCTCGGACGACAGGGGCCCGAGCAGCTCGCGGATCTGATCGCGCGCCCGACCATCGAGCGAGCCGAACACCTTGGCGCCCTTGGCCGTGAGCCGCAGGTGCGATTTGCGCGCGTCCGCCTCCGAGCGCTCGCGCTCGATCCAGCCGCGCCGCTGGAAAGCCGCGAGGATGCGGCTGAGGTAGCCGGCGTCGAGCCCGAGGTCGCGCACCAGATCGCTGGCGAGCGGGCCCTCGCGGTGCGCGATCTCGTACAGGACGCGCACCTCGGTGAGCGTGTACTCGCTGTCGAGCAGACCTCCGCCCAGCACGCCGATCTTCTGCGTGTAGAAGCGGTTGAACTCTCGCATCGCGTCGATGCGCTCGTCCACGGGACGCAGCTCGCCCATGCCACCCTCCTTCGTCGTCGTGGAGGGAGCATCCCAGAACTACTTGACTGAGTCAAGTAGTTGGCGAACGGATGCGGTCTGCCTCAGTCGTAATACTCGTTCCCGAGGTGGGTGATGAGCTCTTCCCCCATCATCCAGCGCAGCGTGTTCTTGAGCTTCATCGACTGGATGAACAGGTCGTGCTCCGGGTAGAGCTCCGGCGCCGTCATCGGGCTCTTGAAGTAGAAGCTCAGCCACTCCTGCGTCCCGCTGAACCCCGCCCTCGCCGCGAGGTCCAGGAGCAGCGCCAGGTCGAGCACGATCGGCGCCGCCAGGATGGAGTCCCGGCAGAGGAAGTTCACCTTCATCTGCATCGGGTAGCCGAGCCACCCGAACAGGTCGATGTTGTCCCACCCCTCCTTCGCGTCCCCGCGCGGCGGATAATGCTCGATCCGCACCTTGTGGTAGAGCTTCGAATACAGCTCCCTGTAGAGCTCCGGCTGGAGGATCTGCTCGAGCACGCTCAGCTTCGAGGCCTCCTTCGTCTTGAACGAGTCCGGATCGTCCAGCACCACGCCGTCGCGGTTGCCGAGGATGTTCGTCGAGAACCACCCCGAGACGCCGAGCATCCGCGCCTTGAGCGCCGGCGCGATCACGGTCTTCATCAGGGTCTGCCCCGTCTTGAAGTCCTTGCCCGCGATCGGCACGCCGTGGCTGCGCGCGAGCTCCCACGCGGCGGGGAAATCCACGGTCAGGTTCGGCGCCCCGTTGGCGAACGGGACACCCTCCTTGATGCACGCCCAGGCGTAGATCTGCGAGTTCGAGATGGCCGGGTGGTTCGAGAGGAGCCCCGCCTCGAACGCGGCCGCCGACCGGTGCACCTCCGACGGCGCGATGAAGATCTCCGTCGAGCCGCACCACACCGCCACCGCGCGGCTCGCCCCGCGCGAGCGCACGAAGCCGCGGATGTCGTCCCGCACCTGCTCCACCATGTCGGCCTTGCTGCGGCCGGCCTTCACGTGCGGGCCGTGCAGCCGGCGCACGTAGTCCGGGTAGAACACCGCCTTCATCGGCGTGACGGCCGCGAGCTCCTCGCGGACGGCATCGAGGTGCGCCGCCTCGAGCACCTTCGCCTCCACCGCCGCCTCGTGCGCGTTGTCGGGGAAGATGTCCCAGCCGCCGAACTCGAGATCATCGAGCGACGCCAGCGGGACGAAGTCCTTGATCCTCGGAGAGCGGTTGTCCGTCCGCTTCCCCAGCCGGATCGTCCCGAGCTGCGTCAAGGCCCCCACCGGCGCGGCGACGCCCCGCCGCGCGAGCATCACGCCCGCGATCGTCGTCGTCGACACCGCCCCGAGCCCCGGGAGGAGCACGGCCAGCTTCCCCTCGGGCTTCGCCAGCTTCTGCGGCTGCTTCATCAGATCTCTCCTCACGCGACCAGCTCGGCCGCTCACGGCTTGTCTCGACGAACGCCCGGCGCGCGCGGCGCCGCTCAGCCGTTGGCGGCCTGAGGCAGCGCCGCGTCGGTCTCCGACGCCGCCAGCGCAGGCGCGTGCCGGCCCAGCCCGAGCACGCTCCGGAAACCCTCGATCGTCCGGCGCAGCCCCGCCCGCAGCGGCACCTTCGGCTCGAAC
This sequence comes from Sorangium sp. So ce394, assembly GCF_051474665.1. Taxonomy (NCBI): domain Bacteria; kingdom Pseudomonadati; phylum Myxococcota; order Polyangiales; family Polyangiaceae; genus Sorangium; species Sorangium sp. So ce394. The sequence continues at coordinate 10,447,995 of NZ_CP150339.1, read as the reverse complement.
CCGAGCACCCGCTTCGCGTGATCGATGACCGGCTGCCGCTGCCGCGGATCGTCCTGCGGCAGCGGGCGGAACGCGATGCGGCTCCGGCTCCCGGTCAGGCGAATCACCTCCTCGGCGAGCTCCAGCACCGTGAACTCCTCCGGATTGCCCAGGTTCACCGGGCCCGTCTCGGTGGGGTGCTCCATCAGCCGCACGATCCCCTCGACGAGATCGTCCACGTAGCAGAAGCTCCGCGTCTGCGAGCCGGCGCCGTAGACCGTCAGATCCTCGCCCTGGAGCGCCTGGACGATGAAGTTCGACACGACGCGCCCGTCGTCGAGCGCCATCCGCGGACCGTAGGTGTTGAAGATCCGCGCCATCCGGACCTCGACGCCGCGCCGACGGTGGAAATCCATCACCAGCGACTCGGCGCAGCGCTTCCCCTCGTCGTAACAGGAGCGGATCCCGATCGGGTTCACCGAGCCCCGGTAGCTCTCCGGCTGCGGGTGGACCTCGGGATCGCCGTAGACCTCGCTCGTCGACGCCTGGAACACCCGCGCCCCGCAGCCCTCGGCGAGCTTCAGCGCGTGGAACGCGCCGACCACGTTGATCAGCGTGGTCCGCACCGGATCGCGCTGGTAATGCGGCGGGCTCGCCGGCGAGGCCAGGTTGTAGATGCGGTCGACCTGGAGATCGAACGGCTGGGTGACGTCGTGCTCCACCAGCCGGAAGCGGCGATGGTGGAGGAGGTGGGCGACGTTGCCCCGGGCGCCGGTCGAGAAATCGTCGAGCGCGATGACCTCGTGGCCGTCGCGGATCAGCCGATCACACAGGTGGGAGCCGACGAAGCCGGCGCCTCCGGTCACCAGGATGCGCAGCGCAGCGCTCATGTCTCTCTGACCTCCTCTCCAGGCGACGACGACCGGACGACCGCCCCGGCACGGGTGGGCGCGATGGGGTTCCTCCCCGCCACGGTCGCTTCGTCATCCTTCATTTGCAGCACGCTGTTTCGAGCCGACACCACACGTTCACGACCCCCGGTCCCCTGGGAGCTCCCGCTCGTCCCGCTCGTGGAGCAGCTCCCGGGCGTATCTCTCCAGCGCCTCGGCGCGGTGCGCCGCGGTGTGCCGGGCGAGCACGCGCTCGCGCGCCCGCTGCCCGATCGCGACCCGCTCCCGCTCGGGGAACTCGCGGAGCAGGCGGAGTGCCTCCTCCGAGGAGCAGGCCACGAGGATCTCCTTGCCCGGCTCGAAGACCTCGTCGAGCCCGGGCCAGTCGTCGCTGATCACCGGCACGCCGCAGGCCGCCGCCTCGAACAGGCGCACGCTCGGCGAGTACCCCGCCTCGATCATGTCCCGCCGGGTGACGTTGAGCGTGAAGCGCTGCGCGCCGTAAAAGGCGCGGTGCTCGCCCGGCGGGATGTGATCCGTCCGGTCGACGTTCGACGGCCAGTCGATGTCCGACGGGTACTGCGGCCCCGCGACCGCGAAGCGCCCCTGCGCCCAGCGGCGCGCCGGCTCGACGAGGAGGCGATCCAGGGTGGACTGGCGATCGGGGCTGTAGGTGCCGAGGTAGCCGAGATCCCACCGGGGCGAGAGGCGCTCCGGGAAATACGCGTCCGGATCCACCGAGCAGTAGAGCGGGCGCGCCCGCTTCGCCCCGTAGCGGCGCTCGAGCAGGTCGAGCGTGGGGCCGCCGGTGAACGAGAGGTAGAGGTCGTAGCGCGGGATCAGCGCCGCCGACAGGTACTCGGTGTCGCCCCGCTCGAGCTTCTTGAGCGTGACCGGCGTGTCGATGTCGTAAAATGCGGTCTTCCCGCGCGCCGTCTCCGTCACCCAGGCGCCGACCTCGACCCCGTCGGGCACGTAGGACCCGACGACCACCATGTCCGCGTTGCGCACCGCGTCCCCGAAGCGCGCGCGGAGGTCGTCGAGCCCCTGGTAGAGCTCGGTCCGGCCGTACGGAGGGGCCGGCAGATCGCGGTTCTCCGCGTAGAACCAGAGATCCCGCTCGAGGAACAGCACGCGGTGCCCGCGCTGGGCGAGCCGCTTGAGGAGCCCGCGGTACGTGGTCGCGTGGCCGTTGCCCCACGACGAGGTGATCGACAGGCCCAGGAAAACGAAGGAGAGGGTCTTCACGGCGCGATCGCGGTGAGGGTTGCGTCGGCGGCGTCGGCGGCGTCGGCGGCGCGGCCGAGCAGCGCTTCGACCTGCTTCGCCCGCTCCGCGTAGGTGTGCTCGGCGAGCACGCGCTGCTTCGCCGCCTCGCCGATAGCGCGGGCCCGCTCGGGCGTGAGCGCCCGGAGGATCGCCGCGACCTCGTCGCCGCTGCTCGCGACGAGCACCTCGCGCTCGGGCTCGAGGAAGAGCTCGATCCCCTCCCACGCGTCGGTGATGAGGCACGCGGCCGCGCCCGCGGCCTCGAACACCCGGGTCGCCGGGGAGAAGCCGACCGACGCCATGCTGTCGCGGGCCACGTTCAGCACCGCGCGGGCGCTCGCGTTGAAGGCGTTGTGATCCGCGGTGTAGACGTGCCCGACGTACCGGACGTTCGACGGCATCGCCTTGTCCTGCCAGCCATTGCCGCCGAGCAGGAACCGGAGCTCGGGGAGCGCGGCCGCGGGCCGCAGGAAGAACTCCTCCACGCGCCGCTCCCGGTCCGGGAGGCGGTTGGCGAGGAGCGCAAAATCGCAGTCGAACCGCGGATCTGGCGCGACCTCGAAGTGGGTCTCGGGGTCGAGCGCGTTGTAGATCGGCACGCAGCGCCGGGCGCCGAGCGCCTCGTAGCCGCGCACCACGGGGTCGCCGCCGCCGTACGTGAAGACCAGGCCGTAGCGCGGGATCTGCGCGCGGAACGGGTCCGACGGGTCGGCGCGGACGCGCTCCAGCGTGGCCGGGGCGTCGACGTCCCAGAAGATGGTGGTGAGCCCCGGCCGATCGAGCGCGGCGACCTCGGCCTCGAGGAGCTCGTCGAAGACGCCGACGCCGCTCGCCTTGACGACGACGTCGGCGCTCCGCGCCTGCTGGACGAGGCGCCTCGGCTCGTCGGCGTCGGTGCCGGAGTAGACGACCACGCGGGCCCACAGCGGATCGTCGATGTCGCGGTGCTTCTGCCGGTCGTACGCGTCCGGCTCGTAGAAGGTGACGCGGTGCCCCCGCGCGGCGAGGGCGCGGATGATGCCGCGGTAGTAGGTGGCCGCTCCGTTCCAGTAGGCGGAGACGAGGCTCGATCCGAAGAAGGCGATGGTGAGCGGTCGGCTCGAGGTCGGGCGTCGGTTCATGCGGTGGCTCGCTGGGTGGTGGCGGCGGGCGCCGGGCGGTCGACCTCGATGCCGAGGTCGGCCGAGATGCAGAGGAGCTCGTTGACGCGGTGGGCGCAGGTGTGGCGGGCGAGGACCGTCTTGCGCCCCCGCTCCGCCAGCTCGGCGGCCATGGCAGGCTCGGCGAGGAGCGCGCGCAGGTGCTTCTTCATCTCCTCGCCATTCCGGGCGACGAGGTAGTCGAGCCCGGGCGAGAACAGCTCCTCCGTGTCGCTCCACGGCGAGCAGACGAGCGGGATGGCGCAGGCCATGGCCTCGAACGGCCGGATGGTCGGGATGCCCGGGAGCGACGCGACGTAGGGCCGCCTCGGCACGTGGACGGTCACCCGCGCCCGCGCGAACGCGTCGGGCGCGCGGTGGTTGGGGAGCCAGCCGCGGTACTCGAGCCCGGCCGCCTCGAGCGCGGCGCGCGCGTGCTCGGGGTAGCGCACCCCGTGCACGCGGGCGGAGAGGCCGAGATCGCGCGCCGGGCCGATGAGGAACTCGTCGAGCTCGCGGGTGCGCTCCTCGTCGCCCCAGTTGCCGACCCACACGAGATCGCGCTCGGGCTGGAGCTCGCGGCGCGGGCGGAAGACCCGCGCGTCGGCGGCCTCGTGCCAGACGAACGCCCGGCGGGCCCAGCGGCGCTCGAGGTAGAGGTCGCGGATCACCCGGCCGAAGGCGAGGACGCCGTCGTAGTGGGTGAGGTCGTAGCGGGCCATGGCCCCGGGATCGGTGACCGACCGGTGGTGCGTGTCGTGGAAGAGCAGCCGGTACGACGCGCCGACCCGGTGGGCGCCGACGCGGGCGACCAGCTCCGGCTCGCTCCACTCGTGGACGATGACCAGCGCGGCGCCCTCGAGCGCCTCGTCCAGGTCGAGCGAGGCGAGGTCGTAGCGGATCGGGTCGACGTGCGGGTAGACCTCGCGCACCTCGCGCAGCGGGGCCTCGCCGTGGTCGGCGACGAGGTTCTGGAGGCTCCACGCGTCGCGCGGCTCGAAGACGCGGACCTCGTGCCCGCGCTCGGCGAGCTCGGTGACCACGCCCCGGAGGAAGTGCGCGTTGCCGTGGTTCCAGTCGGACAGGAGCGAGTGACAGAACAGGACGATGCGCATGGCTCACTCGCCTCCCACGGCGGCGGCGCGCGGCGCCTCGCGCGCCGGCGAGCGCCTCGCTCGCGAGCTGCCCCCGAGGAGCTCGCCGTAGAGGCGCAGGTAGCCCCGGGCCATCCGCCGCGGCGAGAACGCGGCGGCGCGGGCGCGGGCGCGCGACGCCATCTCCTGCCGCCTTACGGGATCGTCGACGAGCGCCTGGAGCGCGCGCCGGAGCGCCTCGGTGTCGCCGGGATCGACGTAGAGGGCCGCGTCCCGCCAGACCTCGCGCAGGCTGGGAATGTCGCCGAGGACGAGGGCGCAGCCGGAGAGCGCGGCCTCCAGGACCGACAGGCCGAACGGCTCGTAGCGGGCGGGGTGCGCGCAGATCGAGGCGCGGGCGAGCGCGGCGGCGACGCCGGTCGGCGAGAGCACGCCGAGGTGCTCGAGCGACGGGAGGGGCCGGCTGCCCCCGCCGGGGTGGACGTCGCTCCCGGCCACCTGGATCGGCCAGGGCAGGCGAGGGGCCACCTCGCCGAGGGCCGCGATGTTCTTGGCCTGGTCCCAGAGCCGCCCGACCGCGACGATGACCTCGTCCTTCGGGCCCGGGGCGAACCGGTCCGGGTCGGCCGCGTTGGGGATCACCGCCGCCCGGGCGCCCCGGAAGGGCGCGCGCGCGCCGTGGTGGCGCACGAGGGCGTCGAGCATCGCCTGGGTCGGCGCCACCACCGCGGCCGCGGCGGCGAGCCCGCGGGCCACCTCGCGCCGGTAGCGATCGTACTGCGGCGGCGCCTCCCCGCCGAGGACGGCGGTCCACCAGGAGAGCACGCACGAGTGGGCCACCACGAGCTTCGGGGCGCGGAAGTCGAGGGCGCCGTGCGCGTAGCCGTTCAGGTGGACCACGTCCGGGCGGACGCGCTCCTCGAGCTCGAGGAGCCAGTCCCCGGCGCGCGCGACGTCGTCCCAGGGGTCGTCCATCCACTCGAGCCGGAAGGAGCTCTCGAAGACGGCGAGCCCGGGCACGCGGCCCGCGGCCTCGCGCTGGGGCGCCGAGAGCGGCCCGCCCATGGTGGCGAGCGACGTCCGGACCCCGCGCGCCGCGAGCGCGCGCGCGAGCTCGATCGCGTAGGAGAAGACGCCGCCCACCGTGTCGGCGGTCATCAGGACGGAGCCGGGGGTCTGCAGGGCGTCAACCATGGCCGGGCGCCGCGACCTCGAGCTCGGAGAGCGGGAGCGGGCGGCTCTCCTGGATGTCGCTGAAGTGATCGAACTGGCCGAGGTAGTGCGCGACCGAGCGCTCCCACGCCTGATCGTCCGGCAGGCCCCAGCGCATCGTGTAATCGGGCGAGCCGGGGTAGGGGAACATCGGCACCGGCTCGTTCGCCCACACGCCGTGCTGCCGGAGCCGCTCCCGGAAGGCGGCGACGTCCGCGGGAGCGTCGGTCTGCGACTGGATCAGGTTCGCCTGGACGAAGGGGACGCTCTTCTTGGCGTGGATGAGGAGGTCGCTGAGCTGCTCGGTCGAGAGCTTGCAATGCTTGGCCAGGAGGCTCCTGCCCTCCTTCGTGATGCTCTCCACCCCGGCCTCGATCGAGACGCACCCCGCCTTCCCGAGCAGGTCGAGCATCTCGCGGTTCCAGTTGTCGATGCGCATCTGGATGCCGAACGACACCGGCCGATCCACGAGCGCCTCGAGCAGCGGGCGGTCCGGGAGGAAGATCTCGTCGATGAAGTAGACGTAGCGGACGCCCTGCGCGACGAGCCCGTCGAGCTCGTCGAGGAGCACGTCGAGCGGCCGCTTGCGGTAGCGATCGCGGAAGTTGTCCTTCGCGCAGAAGGTGCAGTGGTACGGGCACCCGCGGGACGCCTCGAGCTCGGCGCCCGGCCCGACCGGCGCGGCGTCGAAGCGGTGGTGGTGGTGGGCGTGGCGCGCGACCGTCGCCTCGTCCCAGCGGAGGGCCGGGAGCCGGGCCATGTCGGACGCGTGCGGCCCGCCCTGGACGCGCGCCTCCTCGCCTTCCAAATAGGCGATCGAGGCGATCTCGCCCCAGCGCGCGCGCGGCAGATCCGCGAGCTGGACCAGGACTTCCTCGCACTCGCCCATCACCACCGCGTCGACCCCGAGCTTGCGCAGGGTGGCGCGGGGGGTGGTGGAGGCGTGGGGGCCGACCGCGAACCTTAGGCCCGGCAGGTCGCGCAGGGCGTGGAGCGTCTGCTGCGGGACCCGGAGCTCGGGCGGGGCGCAGCGCCAGAAGAGGTAGCTCGGCGCGGTGGTCACCACGACGGCGTCGGGGCGGAGCGCGGCCACCTCGTCGCGGAGGGCCTCCAGGGAGAGGTCCCGGGCCTGCGCGTCGACGATCGCCGTCTCGTGCCCCGCGGCCTCGAGCAGCGCCCTGGCGTAGCCGTACTCGAGCGGCAGGTGGGGCTCGCGGCAGCCGAAATAGATGCTCCCCTCGAAGCTCCAGGGCGGGTTGACGAGCGCGAACCTCACTCGGCGCCCTCCATGCAGAGCTCCTCGGCCGCCTGCCCGGCGGCCTTGCCGGCGCCGGTCATCTCGCGCAGCCAGCCGTGCAGCTTGCGCACGCCGTCGCGGAACCGGACGCGCGGCCACCACCCCGTCGCCGCGTTGAACCGGCGGCAATCGGAGACGTAGTAGCGCTGATCGCCGGGGCGCCACGCCTCGACGCCGGTCGCGGGGCGCTTGCCGTCGAGCTCCTCGATGAGGTCGAGCAGCTCGAGCAGGCTGAGGGTGTTCTCCGGGCCGCCGCCGATGTTGAACGCCGTCGCGGAGATCTGCCGGATGTTCTCGCGGGCGAGGAGGAAGGCGTCGACGAGATCGTCGATGAACAGGACGTCCCGGACCTGCATCCCGTCGCCGTAGAGGGTGATCGGCTCGCGCCGGAGCGCCTGGAGGAGGAAATGAGCCACCCACCCCTGGTCCTCGGTCCCGAACTGGCGAGGCCCGTAGATACAGCTCATCCGGAACACCGCCGCGGGGAGCCCGAAGGTGCGGGCATAATCGATCACGTACTGATCCGCCGCGCCCTTCGAGCACCCGTAGGGGCTGTGGAAGTCGAGCGGCCGGGCCTCCGAGATGCCGGCGGCGCGGAGCTTCGGATCCTCGGGCGCGTACTGCCGATCCCTGCACTGGAGCGGGACGTCGGGGAGGCCGCCGTACACCTTGTTGGTGGACGTGAAGAGGAGCGGCGGCGGGGCGCTCTGGGCGCGGATCGCCTCGAGGACGTTGAGCGTCCCCCGGGCGTTGATCTCGAAGTCTTCCTCCGGCCGGACCAGGCTGGTGGTCACCGCGACCTGGGCGGCGAAATGAAAGACGCTGGAGGCGCGCCGGACCACCTCGGCGACCGCGCCGGCGTCCCGCACGTCGCCGGTGACCAGCGTGACGCGGTCGCCGTGGACGCGCTTCAGCCAGTCCACGTTGCGCGCCACGGAGGGCCGCGAGAGGTTGTCGAAGAGGATCACCGACTCTCCCGCCTGGAGCAGGCGGTGGGCCACGTTGGACCCGATGAAGCCGGCGCCGCCGGTGATCAGCGCCGGTCGCCCCGGCTCCCCGGCCGCGCCGCGGGAATCGAGATCCGCGGCGCTCATACCGTCAGCCCCCGGGACTCCAGCTCGGCGCGGGCCTGGGCGACAGCGTCCTTGGCCACCTGGCCCTCGAGCCAGCCGGCGAGATCGCGGAGCCCCTCTTCGAGGGTGACCTGGGGCTCATACCCGATCTTGCGCTGCGCCGCGCCGATGTCCGCGAAGCAGTGCCGGATGTCGCCCAGCCGCGACTTCCCGGTGATCTCGGGCTCGATCCGGTCTTTCCCCATCACCTTGCGGACGTGATCGGCGACCTCGCGCACGGTGTACGACCGCCCGCTGCCGATGTTGAGCACCTGGCCCACCGCGGCGTCGGCGCTGAGGACCCGGACGCAGGCGCGGGAGATGTCGGCGACGCTCACGAAGTCGCGCCGCTGCAGGCCGTCCTCGAAGATGAGGGGCGGACGATCGTTGAGGAGCCGGGAGGCGAAGATGGCGAGGACGCCGGTGTACGGGTTGGAGAGGGCCTGGCGGCGGCCGTACACGTTGAAGAAGCGGAGGGCGACAGTGGGGATGTTGTACGCGCGCCCGATCGTCAGGCAGAGCCGCTCCTGGTCGTACTTGGAGAGCGCGTAGACCGACTCGAGCGCCGGCGTCTTGGACTCGGGGGTCGGGATCGGCGCGAGCGCCTCGCCCGCCTCGCTCCGGACCTCCCAGTCGCCGCGCTTCAGCTGATCGAGCGGGCGGCTCGCGCCGGGGACCACGGCGCCCGAGGCGGTCCGGTAGAGCCCCTCGCCGTACACGCTCATGCTGGAGGCGACGATCAGCCTCGAGACCGGCCTCTCGGCGAGCTCTTCCAGGAGCACGGCGGTGCCGAGGTTGTTGACCGAGGTGTACTCCTCGATCTTGTACATGCTCTGTCCGACCCCGACCATGGCCGCGAAGTGGTAAACGACGTCCACTCCGCGTAATGCCGACTTCACCGCGTCCCGGTCCCGGACGTCACCCACGATGAGCTCGACTTCCGGGTTGAGGTACGCCGGGCGCCGGCGCTCGGGCCCGTGCACCTGTGGGATGAGGCTGTCGAGCGCCCGGACGCGATGCCCTTGGCGCAGGAGCTCGTCGGCGACGTGCGAGCCGATGAAGCCCGCTCCACCAGTGATGAGGACGTGACTGGCCATATTCCTCTGGGTCGATGGTCAATGCGTGGCAAAACGCCACGAGCCTGCGCGGATGAGGCTAGGCTATAGAAGAGGGCGCCGTCGCGACGGCGCCGCGCTCGGGACGGCTCACTGCGCCACCCGTGTCCGGTTCTGTTCAGCGCGGACATCGTACAATCGACGCCCGGGACGCCATCCGAGTAACATGTAACTCACGACCCTGCAAGAGCGGTTCGTGAGAGATTTGACAATATCACCCGCAGTACGATCTTCGAGTCGTGCTGGCGAGTACTCGAATCCCGCCAAAACCCTCCGTGATTTCACGGACAATCCTCCGGCTCGGTCCGCAGCGCTCCGGTGCGCGTGGGCGCGCGCTCTGCGGGCGACGGAACGTCCGATACTCCATCTCACCATGGTATCAGGCGAACCCGGTGCTCTTCTAGGGAGAGTCCGTATTGACTACTTCGTCATATCCCGCTGCTCGCGCTCGATCTCCTCCAGCACCACCTCGGGGTGGACATCTTTCTTGAGCTCCTCGAGGTGCGGGTCGCTGGTCCGGGGCACCTTGAGGTGCCTGGAGATGCCGTCGACGAGCTCGATGAGCCGGGTGACCTCGTGCTCTGCCAGGAGGTTGATCTGAAGATCGAGATCGGCGCGTTTGTCGGCGAGCGCCTGCATGCGGTTCTGGCTGATGAGCACGAAGGTCGAGAGGAAGATCGCCTCGACCGACGCGATCATCGCGAGCATCACGAACGGGAACGGGTCGAACGGCTTGAGGCCGGGGATGACGCCCGTGTTCACCACGATCCAGCCCCCGAAGACGGTGGCGTGGAGGAAGACGAACGTCATGCTCCCCGTGAACTTGGTGATGGCGTCGGCGAGGGTCTCCTGGAAACCCTTGTTGCGCTCGCTCTCCTTCCGGACCTGCAGGAGCGCCTGGATGTTCCGGCGCACCACGCCCTCCATCTCGGAGCGATCGAGCCCCGCTGCTGATGGGGCGCCGCGAGCCGTCTCGGAGTCGTTCATGAACGGACCTCCTGGGATGAGGGCTCCGAAGGGCGGACTTGTCAATCCGTTTTCGTCGGAGCTGCCGCACCGGACGTGACCGGTTGCGTGTCATGGACCGCATTACGATGAGCTCTTAGAAATTCCACGATTATCTGCAGCGAGCGGGGGCAACGTGCGCGGCGTGGTCCCGGCCGGGCAGGCGCGCTGCTAAGCTCGCCGTCGCCCGCGCCGGGGCGGGTCCCGGGGCACCAGCAAGGAGGAGCCATGATCGTCGTCACCAACCGCATTCCCGTCGCCGAGGGCCATGAGGCCGAGTTCGAGGACCGCTTCAAGAACCGGGTACACCTGGTCGACCGCGCGCCCGGCTTCATCCGGAACGAGGTGCACCGTCCGAAGCCGATGAAGCTGGACCACGCGACCGGCGCGTGGAGCCCGGATCCGGACGCGCAGGGGTTCTACGAGGTCAAGACCTGGTGGCGGTCGATGGACGACTTCATCGCCTGGACGAGGAGCCCCGCCTTCGCGGAGGCGCACCGGAACCGCGCGCCGAAGGAGATGTTCGCGGGCCCGAGCAAGCTCGATATCCACGAGGTGTTCCTCAGCACCGATCTGCAGGGCTAGCGATCCTCGCCGCGGGCCGGGGGCGCCGTGCGCGCGCGGGCGCCGTGCGCGCGGGCGCCGTGCGCGCAAGGCGCCACGCTCCCGGCTTGAAGGCGCGTGGCCTCGTGTACTACGAGGCCGGGCGAGCGGGCCCGTCGGGCCGCGGGCCAGGGGCCGCGCGGCCAAGCGGCGCCTGGAAGACCTCGCCCATCATGTCAGCACTCACTCCAGGAAGACGGGACGCCGGCGTCGCGCGTTGGCGCCCCCGGCCAGGCCGGGGCGCGGGGCCCGAGCGGCCGCGCGTCGAGGCGGCGCGGAGGCGGCCGCCGCGGGCCCCGGGGAAGGCGCTGTTTCTCCTCCCCAACCTGATCACGCTGTCATCCATCTTCTGCGGCCTCGACGCGGTACGGCGCTCGGCCGCCGCGCGGTCGGACGATGATTTCCGGCGCGCCGCGAGCCTCATCCTCCTCGCGATGCTCCTCGACGCGCTCGACGGCCGCGTCGCGCGGGCGACCAGGACCGACAGCGCGTTCGGGCGGGAGCTCGACGCGCTGGCCGATCTCGTCTCGTTCGGCGTGGCCCCGGCCGTGCTCGTGCACCAGTGGGCCCTGCACCGCCTCGGCCTCGCCGGCGTGCTCGGCGGGTTCGTGTTCGCGGCGTGCGGCGCGATCCGGCTCGCTCGCTTCAACGTCCTCTCCCTCGCCGAGGCGGCCTGTTCGTCGGCGCCGCCGCGGTACGTCGTCGGCCTCCCCGTCACCGGAGCGGCCGGGATCCTTGTCGCGATCGTCATGACCCACGGCGCCGCGGACGGGCAGCTCGCCGGGGCCGGCGCCGCGCCGGCGGTCCTCGCGACGACGCTGCTCCTCTCGCTCCTGATGGTGTCGACCCTGCGGTTCCGCTCGTTCAAGGACGTCCGCCTCGACGCCCGCACCGCGCTGTCGATCGCGCTCGTCATCGGATCGAGCGCGCTCATCTCCGTCCGATGGGCGCCGGGGTACGTCCTTGTCTGGCTGATCGGCGCCTACGTCCTGCTCGGGGTGGTCGAGTCGCTCTGGCGCCCTCCGGCGCGCCGCGGGGGCGCGCCGGGCGAGCCCGCCGCCGCGCTGGGGGCGTGTCCCCGAGGCGGGGAGGAGCGGCTTTCGTCTCGACGCGGGCACTGAGGGTCGCCGGGCGGCGCGGAGCGGCCTGGTTCTGAAGGCTCCGCGCGCGCTTCATACGGGTCGCCGGAGGCGCCGCGGACCCCCGAAACCCTGCGGATGCACGAAAACAAGGGCGGGCGCGAGGCACAAGAAGTGTCCATGTCGAGGCCAGCGCGCGGAAGGCGTTGACCGCATGCACGACGGCTGGGACCGTTCGTAACCGAATGATCACCCCGGATGCTCCCCTCAACTCTCCCACCGCGCCCGCGCAGAGCCCGCCCGCGGGGCGCGTACCGCTCGAACGCCCCGGCTTCGGCGCGGGCCTCAAGGCCATGCTGGGCGGCTACGGGTACCTCTTTCGCACGCCGGACCTCTGGCCGCTCGCGCTCGTCCCCACGGGCATCGCGCTCGTGCTCACGGTCGTGCTCGCCATCGTCGGCGTGAAGCTCGCGCCTTCGCTCGTCGAGCTGATCGTGAAGGAGCCGGGGACGGGAGGGCTCTGGACCGTGCTCATGGCCGTGCTGCGGATCCTCTCGGTCGCGGTGGTGCTCGTGGCCGCCGTCGCCATCTCGTTCGGGCTCGCGAAGCCGCTCTCGGGGCCCGCGCTGGAGCGGATGGTGCGCAGGGCAGAGGCCGATCTCGGGGCGCCCGCGTGGCCGGAGGTCGGCTTCTTTGCGGACATGTGGCGCGCGCTGCAGTCGTCGCTCGTGGCGCTCGCCTTCACGCTCCCGATCCTCATCGTCCTCGGCGTCGTGGGTTTCCTCTTCGCGCCGGCGACCGTCGTCGTCGTCCCGCTTCAGCTCGCGGTGGCGGCGCTCGCCGGGGCCTGGGACCTCTGCGACTGCCCGCTGTCGATCCGCGGCGTGCCCGTAGCGGCGCGGATCGAGTTCGTGCGCCGGAACCTCGCCGCGGTGATGGGCTTCGGCTTTGGTCTCGCGCTGCTCTCGTTCCTTCCTTGCTCGCTGCTCATCGTGCTCCCGGCCGGCATCCTCGGGGCGGCTCGACTCGTCGTCACGCTGGAGCGGTGGGAGGCCACGAAGCAAGCGCCGCGCTGAGCTCGGGCGACGATCGGGGGCACCCACAGCTCCGGCGAGAGCTCCCCCTCCGGCTCCATCGCGAGCCCGTGCCGCGCAGAAGCGAGCGCCATCCATGATGGCCATCTTCGCTGCGTAGAGCTCCTCACCATCACGCAGCCTGCTCGATGCGAGGGGCGTGAGCAGCAACGAGACCGGGCGGTAATAAGCCGCCGGGGCGCGCCGGGCGGAGCAAGGGCGGCCGCGCAGGCGTGATTCGCGCAGCGAGCGCACCCTTGCCCAGCCCGGCGCGCCCCGGCACGCTCGCTGGGTCGAGAGGCCTCCGTCCCAGTGTGGGACGACGTCACGTGTACAAATCGAATCGGCACAGGAGCCGATCGAAGCGACCGCACGGCTTGAGGAGACAGCAAAGGCCGCGCTCTTGTTGTTGCTCCGCTGTCCGCTGCATCGGTCATCGATATTGACATCGCGCCCTGCTCCGTGAACGCTCAAGATCAGTATTGCCCATACTCATAAATCTGATCACGCTTTTCTTCTTCCTTGGTCTCCAGATCGACAACAACCCCAAGACGGGGCTCCACGTAGGCCGCCCAACTTAATCCATGTGTGGGGACACTAACCCACGTATTCATCGCCGTCGCCGACAAGAGTCCGCTTATGTTTCGGTCAAAGAGTACGACGTCCCTGAATCGAAATCCGGCTGTGGCGCCGAACTGGACGTTCAGATTGCGAAGAAAAAGATCTCCGCCAACAAAAGCGTCGACATGCGTGGTCCGAAAAATGGCTCCTTGTCCTCTCAAAGCCGTAGTTAACATCGGAATAATCGCCTCGCCCAATGCATAGAATTGAAGGTTGGTGGCCGCACTTGCCCGGAATGGCCCGGTTTCGAACGTGGCATGTATGCCCAATACCTTCTCTTCTACGGTCGACACCCTTTCCTTGCTCAATCCCACACCCAGAAGGTAGCCAACGTTGAGTTCCTTCGTCAAACTCAATGTCTGACCAAAGTTCAGCATGGCTACGTGGACAGCCCCCGGAGCTGTTCCTCCGCTGTATGAAACTCCTAACCTCAAGAGAAGAGGGAGCTTTGCTTGGAAGATTCCATTAAGATGGAACCCGTCCCAATAGAATGATCCTTGAGACTCTTTCTCTTGCGCCGATGCCAGATCACTAACAGTAATGACCCCAAGCCCTAACAGAATGCACAAAGCTGGTTGATCTAACATGATCGCCGGCAACGCACCAAGTTCTCCCCGAATGATGCGTGATCTCATTACTGTTCAACTAGACACCTCTTGTTCTTTACTAGGCCATCGATGCTAAGTCCGCTATATTCATCATCTCTGAAAGTGTACGCGTCTTCTACCAACTCGCTGATGCTGGGGTCTCTCATTAGGTTTTGATAGGAGGTGTCTTCGTTGGCTGTTATGATCGCGACGCAAATCGAGTGCTGGCTTTGGGCCAAATCTCGAATTGCTAAGATCGTCTCGCAGTTGATCTTATCGTTCTCCAGTATTGCCTTGTACGCATCGAACGATTTCCTGAATTCTCTACAGCCTTTGGCCATCATTTGCAGTTCTTTCTTTTGCGATATGGTGCTACACTCTGTCGAGCCCTCTGGGTGGGATGACGCGGTAGGCTCGTCTTCGTTGGTGCGAGGTTGCTCTTCCTTTTTCTGAAGTGGTTGTTCGTGGCGATAGAGAGCATTTTCGCAGCTAGTTAGCCTTTCCTGAGTTGCATTTATGATTGATTGGAGATCGGGGCCACTTGTGCTGGCCGTGGCCTGGCAAGTTTGGGATTTTTCAGGAACCTCTACCGAAGTTCGCCCCAAGGTATATGCTCCCACCAATGCGGCAACGGCGATGAGTCCGAATCCAATTCGCTTCGTCGGCTTCGATAAGAGTTCCATGGTGATTGAATGGGATGATGGTGAACGCAGCTTGCCCCGCTGATCTTTTGCCATGAAAAGAAGCGACTATCCAGGAGTGTCTCCAGGAGAGACGTGGGTTAGTACAGGCACGGATTCTTTGCGACGGGTGTTATCCCGATCATTTGAGGAGTAATGACCAGGTAACTGCTGCCATCGGTGGGTAGTGCTTCGCGCCATTGATTGCAGGTCTTTGTGGTTAATGCTTTCACGAATTGGTTTTGAAGCGGCATTGTCCTCTCGCAGCGAACTGTCTGAGGGAACACGTCTTCTTGCCCACACAACGCTTGACACTGAGGAGATGGGTCTATGCATGTCGGCGTTTGCTTTTCATCTAGGATGGTGCAACCAGTTTGAGATATTGCCGTAGCGGAAAGGATATGAACGAGACAGGGGCGGACTATCTTCGAACGAAGACGTATTGCCATCATGGCCTCTTGCTCCCAGGGACACACGAGCCATTCTTCCGATCACAGGATCGACGTCAAACGGAATCTAGACGAGAACACCACGCTGGGCTGGGATCGTACCGTCCAGAGCGTGCGCCAGCCAAGCTGCACGCCGTCGCTCGCGCGGCCACGCGCCCGCGAGCGCGGCGCCTGGCGGTGGCCTGCGCGATCAGCGACGACGACGCGCTAGCGCTCACGCGGCTGGAGCCGCACGACGTCGCTCGCGCGTCCGTGCCGCCCGCGAGCACCGCACGTGGCGGCGCCATCGGCGGGCAGCTACGAGACCGGCAACGGACGGCCCCGGTGGGGTTCCGCAGGCCCCCGCAGCCCGGATGAGCCCGCAGCCCCCGCCGCTGCTCGCGGGCGTGGCCGCGGTTGCCCCGGCGGGCGTCTCGGGGCCGTCGAGCTGCTGAGCCGCGTCTAATCCGATCGCCTCGCGCAGGCGATGCAGATCGCGCAGGAGCGCCGCCACCTCGATCACCGTGCGCGGTACTCCGGCGAGCGGAGCGGAAGAGCACAGGGATCAAGAGCTCGATCGCGTCGCTGACCACCCGCGCGTGTTCGATCGACGGGGCCAGCGCGGCAAGGGCGGGCCGCGCGGCGCGGCTCACAATCCTGCCGTTCCGCGTCCACGCGCGGCTTGCACGCCTGCGCTCGCAACAAGCGGCGGCCGGGTCCGCCGCACTTGACTCGGTGGCCCTGCCTTCTGGAGACGCAGCGGTGCGCGGTGGAAGCTCCCGACGTCGGGCTCGGCGCCGCCGTAGCTCCTGCCCCAGGCGCAGCGCGTTCCGAAACCGCGCCCCCGATGATCCGCGACCGCCAGAACCGCACGGGCGCCCCCGATGGCCCGCGCACAGCGTCCCCCGTCTCCGCCCGCTGACCGCCGTCCGTGCCGGGCGTAGCCGCTAACTGCTCGGAACTGCTCAATATTGTTTTTGCGTGTAGAATTTGTTTCCCTCTTGCAGAAGCGATCCCCGAAGACGCTCGCCGCGCGCAGGAGGCGCTGGGCTTCCAGCGGGAGCGCCGACAGCCTTGCCTCCACCATCCCCAGCACCGTCTGCGGCAGCATATCGCTGCGTCCGTCCACCGCCGCCCGGATCAGCTCCTCGATGAAGAACGCATTTCCCTCCGTTCGCTCCCTCGATGAGCCGCGGCGGCTCTTCCAGGAGGAGCTTGGCCAGGAGCGCCATCACCTGAAACGGGGAGGACCCGGCTCCGGCAGCGGCGTTCGCAGCGCACTTCACGGTGGGAGAAGGCGGCGGGGCGCCGTCCGGCCCGGATTGACGCGCCCGCGCCGGCCTGCCACCGTCGCGCGCGGGGGTATCGCCATGCTCGCTCGCTTGCTTTCGCTGCCGCTCGCCGCGCTCGCCCTCGCGTGCGCCTCCCCGGAGCCCGTGCCCGCGTCCGCGCCCATGGGGCCCGCGCCCACGGAGCCCGCCGCGCCTGCGCCGTCTCCGGAGAGCGCCCCGCCCACGTCGGGCGGCGACCCGGGCTTCGACCACGATGTGTCGGGCGTCGTCGGGGCGCCTCCGCCGGCCTGGGACGTCGGGCCCTGGTACAACTCACCACCGCTCACGCCGGCGGACCTGCGCGGCAAGGTCGTGCTCGTCCGCTGGTTCATGTCGCCGAACTGCCCGTTGTGCAGCGCCACCGCCCCGGCGCTCAAGGCGCTGGACGAGCGCTATCGGTCACGAGGGCTGGTCGTCGTCGGGATGTATCACCACAAGGACGACGAGCCGCTCGATCCGGCGGCCGTCAAAGGCTATCTGTCGCACTTCGGGTACAGCTTCCCGGTCGCGATCGACCCGGACTGGCGCACGCTCAAGCGCTGGTGGATCGATGGCCACCCGAAGCGCCAGTACACGAGCGTCAGCTTCCTCCTCGATCGCGCCGGGCTGGTGCGGCACGTGCACCTCGGGGGCCAGCTCGCGCCCGGTACCCCCGAGTTCGCGACCGTCGAGGAGCGCGTTCGCGCGCTGCTCGACGAGCCGGCGCGGTGACACCACGCCCAGCCTCGCCTCGACCCCCGCGCCGGCCTCACGTCCAGTTGACGGTGGCCCACCCGTGGGCAGGGATGCTGAACTGGAGCTTCTTCCCGGCCACATCGAGGACGGTCATCTTCGCCGCATTGCCGGAGTTGTACAGGATCGTCACGATGCTCCCGTCGGGGTTCTTGAACGCCAGCGCATCGCCGCCGGTCGTGGCGACGCGCATCGCCCCGGGATCGACGTACTCGGAGACGTGGCGAAAGACGTGGTAGACGGGGGTCACGTTCAGCGTCTTCGCCGCCGTGTCCACGGTGAGCAGCGCGTTCTGGGGCCACGGCCGCTCCGAGTCCAGGTTCTTCCCCGCCGTGTCCAGCACCATGTTCCAGGCGCTGTACGAGGTCACCCCTGCCTTGATCCAGTCGCGGATGAGCCCCCAGCTCTCCTCCGCGTAGGCGTGATCGTTCGGCGCCTTCTGCGCGTCGAACGGCGGCGAGCCCGCGGGGTTCCAGGGGTAGTTGCCGCACTTGTGCTCCGTCTGCACGATCGGCAGATTGCGCGATCTCAAGCCGGATGCGCTGCTCATCATGTTCCACTGCAGCCCGAAGCCCTTGACGTATCCCATCGCGGTGGCGTCGCCGGTCACGGCGCTGATGATCGCCCCGTCTTTCCCGCTTTCGTTGTTGGACATCGTGCCGAGGTAGATCTGCGCCGTCAGCCCCCGGTCGGCGAACGTGGGCCCCAGATACGTGCCGATGAACTTGGCCATGAGCGGCCCCGTCCAGAGGCAGCTCGGGTACCTCGTCTCGTAGTTCGGCTCGTTCTGGGGGTGAACCGCCTCGATGGTGATGCCCTCTCCGGCGTACGCCTCCACGAACTTCGCGAGGTACAGGGCATACGCCTGCAAGGTGCTCGCGTCGTCCTTCATGCGGCCGCCGTCGAAGGCGCCGTTGCTCTTCATCCACGTGGGGGGCGTCCAGGGGCTGGCCCAGAGGTGGAGGCCGGGGCTCACGGCGAGCGCCGCCTTGATGTACGGAATCAGCCGCTCCTTGTCCCGGTCGATGGAGAAGCTCGCCATCGCGGTGTCGTTCGGCGTCTCGGCCAGGGTGTAGCGGTCCATCGCGTAGTCGCTGGCCCCGATGGGGATGCGCCCGTAGACGAACGCCGCGCCCTCGTGCTTGTCGAAGAGGAGCTCGATGGCCCGCGCCCTCTCCGCCTCGCCGAGCATCGAGAGCACGTTCCAGCCCGCCTCGTTGAAGGTGCCGCCGAACCCGTCCCATCGCTGGTGCGTCGTCGCGTCGTCGACGGTCACGTCGGCGTTGCCGCTCGTCACCTCCGTCGGCGTTCCTGTCTTCCAGTACTCGTCAGGACCGGACGTGATCAACGTGGGTTCGACGATGGGGGGCCCGCCGCCGGTGGACGAGCCGCCAGCGCCGCCGTCTCCGGTCGGCTCGCCGCCGGCACCGCCCGACCCGGTCGAGCCGCTCGCGTCAGTTCCGCCCGAACCCGTCGAGCCGCCTGCGCTCGTCGAGCTGCTCGCCACCGACCCCGGGCCGCCCGCCCCCGATCCCGAGCCGCCCGGGCCCTCGGGCTCCGTCGCGCTGGTCGAAGGACCGCAAGCCATGAAGAAAAACGCGAGCAAAACGGCGGTGGTCGAACCTCGTGCCCTGTTCATCACTAGAATCCTCGCTCCTGGGTGCAAACCCGCGGCGGTGCCCGAAGCACACGGCCGATCGTCGTCAGACTATATGCCCGAGAGGCCCCGCGGTGATCCGCGCAGCGCCGCGGTTTCCGCGGGCGTCATTCGCGCGGAGCCCGGGGGCCGCCGGCGGCGAGCGCGTCGACGTTTCAACCCGCTCCGTGTCCTGGGCTAGAACGACGTGCCGTCCGCGCGCGTGCCCGGCGAAGAGCTCCTCTCGCCGAGGATGCTGTGGAGCACGAACGATGTGCTCCCGTTGAGATCGATGCCGCGGTTCATCGAGACACCGTCCTGATCCGAGAGCGCGGACGTGTACGAGACGCTGCTCACGGCCGCGCCCGCGGCGTTTCGCAGCGTGACCGTATCGCTGCTGTTGTTGAGGCCCAGGGCTCCCGTGGAGGCGCCGACGGCTCCCATCACGCCGGCGGGCACCGCCGAGACGTGGCCGTACACCACGACGGCGGTGAAGGGCGCGAGCGAGGCTCCGGCGGGGAAGGTGTGCCGCGTCCCCGTGCTGTCGGCGAGCTTCCACCCGCCGATCGAGGCGGTCGCCGTGCCGACATTGATGATCTCGACGAACTCGCCGTCAGGATCGCTGCCCGGCTCGTTCGCGAGGACCTCATTGATGATCACGTTGGCCGTGCCGCCGCCGGCGCCGCCGCTGCCGCCGGCGCCGCCGCTGCCGCCGGCGCCGCCGCTGCCGCCGGCGCCGCCGCTGCCGCTGGAGCTGGCGCTGCTGACGCTGCCGCCGCTGCCGTCGGGGATCATGAAATCGCGCACGACCCCCATGTGCTGCATGTTCGGGGCGCCGCTGTCCGACGAGCCCGCGGGGCTGATCTCCGAGAGCGGAGAATAGACGCGCGTGTCCACCACGAGGCCGTTCGCGAAGCTGCTCCCGCCGAGGACGACCGCCGTCTCGAACGGCTCCAGATCGCTGTCGACGAGCACCCAGTCGTAGGGCTTGGACCGGCTGGCGTTTGTCTTGTCGTTCCCGTTCTTGTCGGCGGGATAGCTCCCGGGCTTGACGACGACGCTCGAGAGGGTCGTGACGCACGCCTCGTCCCGGCCCCCGGTGTTGAAGTCGCCGCCGATCACCAGGTAATCGTCAGGGTCGACGTGCGCCTGGATGAACGAGACGAGCTGCTGCGCCTCCGTGTTGCGCACCCCCGAGCCCGACGTCAGGAGATGGACGCTGACCGCCCAGAGGTCGGCGGGGCCGGGGATGTCGATCTGCGCCCAGGCGAAATCCCGGTTGCCGACCGACGCGTCGTCCCACTCGCCAGACGCGATGATCGGCCACCGGCTCACGATCCCGTTCGGGATCTGCGCCCCGCTCTCGCGGTAATAACTGAACCCGGTGCCGAACGTGGCGTCCACGAAGCCGCGAATGGCGGACGTGGAGTTGTTGCCGTAGTTGAATTCTTGCAGCAGGACGATATCGGGCTCGACGCCCTGCATGATGCGCTGGCCGTGCCCCGGATCGTAGCTCTGGTTCGTGCCGCTCGTGAGGTTCGCGGCCATGAGCCGGACGCGCGTCGAGAGCGCGTCGCCGTGCTCGCCCAGGAAGGCCGCCTCCGGGCCTAGCTCCACGTCGAGCGGCGGCTCGGCCGCGCACGCGGCCGCGGCCAGCGCCCACACGAGCAATGGCACCCGAACCCCTACGAACCGCGCCAGCATGGAAGACGTCGATCGCATATCGTCGCACCGGACCTTTCTCGGGATCATCGCATTACAGCACGAAACAGCGGCAATGCGGGCGTCATGCTCGCCCGGTCCGATGCTGAGATGATGCGGTTCCGGTTGAGAACGAGCGACATCGGGCTCGGGCCGCGCCCCCCGGAGGCCGACGGGTCGTTCGGGACGGCCACGCTCGTTTCCACTCGTCTACGCTCGATCCAGCGATCCGCCGCGCCCGACCCCGGGGCTCAGCGGCCCCTCATGGCGAACGCGATCCCGCTCTGCAGGGAGCTCTTCACGGCGAGCCGGCCGAGGTCCACGCCGCTCTCCGCGAGGCGGTGGGCGACCTCGGGGCGGATCCCGGTGAGCACCGCCCGGGCGCCGAGCAGGCCCACGACCTGCACCACCTCGAGCAGCGCCTCGATCGCCGCCGGATCGAGCGCGTCCACGCCGGTCAGATCGAGGATCGCGGTGCGCGTGCGGCGCTCCGCGATGCCGCGCGACAGCGCCTCGGCCACGCGACGCACGCGCCCGGCCTCGAGCGGGCCGATGAGCGGCAAGACCACCACGTCGTCGCCGATGGGGATGAGCGGCATGGAGAGCTTCGCCAGCGCCGCCTCCTGGGCCTGAATCACCTCTTCCTGCAGCCGCGCGCGCTCCTGCTCGGCGCGCTTGCGCTCCGTCAGGTCGATGCCGGTCATGATGACGAACCGGAACCCCTCGTCCTTGCCGCGCAGGACCGCGCCCGACCAGGCCGTCACCCGGCGGGCGCCGTCCCTCGCCGTCCACGGGACCTCCACCTGCTTCCGCGGCGCGCCGGCGCCGAGCTCCTCGAAGAGCGCCTTGAGCTGCGCCGACGCCCCCGGATCGGGCGTGAGCTCCCAGAGATAGCTCGGCTCCAGGTGCCCGCGCCCGCTGCCCAGCGCCCGCTCGGCGGCGCTGTTCATGCGCACGATGCGCCCGCGCGCGTCGAGCGCCACGATGAGGCCGTCGACGAGATCCATGACGCCGGCCATGAAGTCCCGCTCCCGGCTCAGCATCTCCTGCGCGTGCTTGCGCTCGAACAGGCGGCCGAGCTGCCGCGCGATCCGGCCGATGGTCGCGGTGAACTTCCCGTCGTCCGCGTACTCGGCGTCGGAGAAGAACTCGAGCACGGCCACCACCTCGGCCCCGACCACCACGGGGAACGCGAACCCCGCCTTGACGCCGAGGTTCTTCGCGAGCCGGGCGCGCGGGAAGTTGGCGTCCTCCGTCACGTTGCGCACCCAGACCGGCTGCTTGCTGGCGAGCACCCGCCCGGGCAGCCCGACCCCCGGGGTGAACTGCGTCGCCTCCGTCACCGCCTTGAAGGTCGCGAACTTCACCTCGTCGTTGAGGTACCAGAGCGCCGTCGGCAGGAGCAGCGAGGGATCGTCCGCCGCCGGCACGTACGCGTGCCCGACCGGCCAGCTCAGGTGATCGCAGATGTGCGCGATCGTGCGATGCAGCGCCTCCTCGACGCTCGCCGCCTCGTGCACGTCGACGGTGACCACCCGGAGCAGCTCCACGAGCGAGCGCTCATCGGTCAACACGCTGTCGAGCCTCCATCGCGCTCTCGTCGAGGTCTCCTCCGACCGTTTGATGAGACCGGTCATGATTGAAGGGGTAACACGCCGAATGTATCCAACCGGTTTCCGCGGCGAGGCGATCTCGGCGGCGATGCGCCGAGCCGCCGCGCGGTCGGAGCGCCGGCGTCGCCGCGGCGTCACGGCGCCGCGACGCCGCGGTGACCTCGCCGGGCCGGTCCACCGGCGCGCCGGGGATCCGAGGGGATCGCGGCCCGGCCGTCGATGTCATCCCTGGACGATGGCGCGCGGTTCCCCTTACTGTGTCCGCCGCCCCCGCGAGGTTTCCGTGCGGGCGCAGGGCCGTGCCGCGGGCGACCTTCGGGGCGTTCGCTTCTGCTTCCGACGAATTCCGATGAAACGAACGACGATGCTCTCGACCTGTCTTCGCCGGTGCGCGTTCGCGGTGACGTTGCTGGCCGCGTCGCCGGCGCTCGCGGCGAAGCCGCCGGAGGGCGCCTCGGCCGAGGCGCAGCAGCTCGCCCGGACCAAGGCGCACGAGGGGCTCAAGCTCTACGGCGCGGACCGCTGGCAGGAGGCGTTCGAGGTCTTCAAGGAGGCGGACGGGCTCTATCACGCGCCGACGCTCGTGCTCTACATGGCGCGGTGCCAGCGCAAGCTCGGCCGGCTGGAGGATGCGCGCGGCCTGTACGAGCGGGTCCTCGCCGAGCCGCTCCCGGAGGACCCGCCGGCGGCGTTCCTCGACGCGCGGAGGGACGCGGAGACCGAGCTCGCGGCCGTGCGCGCGGCGCTGGAGGCGCCCGCGGCTCCGGCGCCGGCGCCGCGCGCGCCCGCCCCGGGGGGTGCGGAGGGGGAACGCGGCTCGCTGCTGCCCGCCGGGCTCGCGTTCGGGCTCGGGGCGGTGGGCATCGGCGTCGGCGCCGCGACCGGCCTCGTGTCGCTCTCGAAGGTGTCCGACATCGAGTCGCGCTGCGACGGCAAGCGCTGCCCGCCCGAGCTGAAGGGCGACGCCGACGCCGCGACCACGCTGGGCCATGTGTCCACCGTGAGCTTCATCGTGGGCGCCGCCGCGGCCGCGACCGGGGTCGTGCTGCTCGTGGTCCGGCCCGGCGGCGACGCGGCGCCCGAAGCCGCGGGAGCGGCGCCGCAAGCGAAGCGCGGCGTGGTCTGGCGCGCCGGGGTGGGCCTCGGGCGGGTCGAGATCCAGGGAACGTTCTGATGGGCAGCGCCGCCGCGCAGGGCGGCGCCGCGCCGCAGGGCAGCGCCGCGCGGCGGCCGAGAGCCGCCCCGCGGCGCCGCTTCGGTTCAGGTCAGTCGCACGTGGCGGCCTCGCAGGCATCCATCTCGGGGGTGCACGCCGCGAGGATGCACGTGTTGCACACCTCCCTGTCCCCGCCGCGGCAATCCTCGTCGCACGCGCCGAAGGCCCCGCTGGTCTGGCAATTGAGCGTCTCCGAGAGCTGAGGCCCGACCTTCTCGCAGGTGTTCACAATGCAGCCATAGAACGCGGCATCGTCGCCGGGGGTGACGCTGTTGATGCACGAGAACGCCTCGGCGCACGTGGTCTTCCCGGAGCCGAACCACGTCGAGGCGTCGAAGCCCTCCTTGCTCCGGCAGTTCTCGTAGGCCCTGGACCGGGGGAAGTACGGCCCGATCAGCATGCACATCTCGTCCTTCGTGGTCAGGCCCTGCGCGATGTCGCGATCCTCGGTGTTCTTGAAATCGCAGCGGTAGTCCAGGGCCTCTCCCGCCTTGACCTCGAGGAACGGCGAGAACTCCTGCGACGGGACCCCCTCCCATTTGTCGTGGGCGTACAGCTCCGTCATCGTGCCGTCGAGGTCGACCTTGTTGGCGACGTAGCCGACGCCGCGGCGGTGCATGTGCGACTGGATCCTCACGACCGAGATGTCCTCATCGGTGGTGCAGCGCATCCGCGCCGAGGACTCCCCGTGCGGCGGCACGCTGATGAACGGGTTGTAGTGGAAGAGCATGCCCGCCTCGACCTTCACCTCCTCGTCCGGGATCGTATGGAGGTTGATGCGCGCGTCGGTCTCGAGGGGCGCGCCCGAGGCGTTCAGGTAGTGGGTGTTCATCAGGAGCACCGTGCCCGGAGCGACCTTGAGCGCCACGCCCTCCGGGAGGTCGCCGAGGAAGGAGTTGCCGTCGGGGGACTGGGAGCCCGCGACCACGCCGGTGACCTCCCAGTCGGCCTGGGGGCCGTCGCTGCAGTCGTGGACCTGGGTCGCATCGAGGGTGACGCCGCGCTGCGTCTCGGTCGGGATCTCGGTGTACGGCGTTGCGTAGAGGAGGACGTGGTGGCTCCCGCTCGAGAACCGCACCACCTCCCGGTTGACGTTGAGCCCCTCCGGCGGCGCGACGAAGAGCTGGCAGCGCTCGACCTCCTGGCCCGGCTCGATCGTGGAGACCATTCGATACTGCACGCCGGCGCCTTCGGCCGGCGGCTCCAGCCCCTGGTCCTCCGGGGCCCCCGGCCCGGGGCCGGGTTCCGAGGACGAACAGCCGAAGAGCGCGACGGCGCCGAGGAGAGCGATGAGCGAGGTGGTTGTGCGCATGAATCGATACCTGCTGTGTGGTGGTCTCACATCTTGCGCGCGCAGGTGATCGAGCGCGCGCATCGTTCCCGGGGTCGCGCGGCCGCGTCGCGCTCGCCCCAGGAAAATCTGTCGACGCCGGCTGGCCGGCGCCGGAGTGTCCGCGTCCGCCCTCATGCACGGGCGGGGCGGAGGCGGACGGGTAACGAGGTCATCTTCCGGATCGAGGGGCGCGGAGCGAACACCGCCGGCCCCGCGAGCTCCATCTCGGGAAAGCGGCTGACGAGCGCCTCGATGGCGATCCGCCCCTCGAGGCGAGCCAGCGTCGCCCCGATGCAATAGTGGGCGCCGCCCCCGAAGGCAACTCCCGCGTCGGCGCTTCGCCGCAGATCGAGCGACGAGGTGGGGGGATAAGCCGCCTCACCCTGCTCCTCGGCCTGGATCGGCAGTGTCAGAATGTCGTTGTCCAGGGGCCTCCTCCGGCGCTCCTCGACGGTCTCGCTCACCACCTCGATCCCTACGTCGAGCGCCGCCTCGAGCTTCCCCTCTTTCGTCCGGCGAGAGCTGCCCCGCCATGGACAGGCGATGAATCGCGTCCGTGAAGCGGAGGACTAACGCACCGTGTCATTCTGGGATCTTGAACATCGAGGCAGTCGGCAGCGGCGGAATGTTTGTTGCATCGTGACGTGGCGCGCCGGGGTCAGCCGCACGTCGCGATCTGGCAGGCGTCGAGGTCCGCTTTGCACGCCGAGGCCATGCACGACTCGCACGCTTCGCCGGGCTGGCTGCACGCCTCGGCGCAGGCGCCGTACCCCGCGCTCCACTGGCAGCGAATGACGTTCGAGATCGCGGGCCCGACGGCCTCGCAGCTGTTCACGATGCAACCGTAGGACCTGGGCCCGTTGCCTCCGTCAACGGCCTTCGCCTCGTCGAGGCACGAGAGCGTCTCCGCGCACGCCGTTGCCCCGGAGCCGAACCAGGTCGCGGCGAGCAATCCCTCCTTGGTGTGGCAGTTCTCGTACATGGGGGAGCGCGGGAAGTACGGTCCGATGAGCATGCACATCTCGTCCTTCGTGGTCAGGCCCTGGGCGATCTCGCGCTCCTCGGCGTTCGCGAAGTCGCAGCGGTAGTCGAGGGCCTCTCCCTTCTTGACCTCGAGGAAGGGGGAGAACTCCCGGGTCGGCACGTTCTCCCACTGGTCGTGGGCGTAGAGCTCCGTCATCTTGCCGTCGAGATCGACCTTGTGGGCGACGTAGCCGACGCCGCGGCTGTGCGTGTGCGACTGGATCCTCACCACCGAGATATCCTGATCGGCGGTGCACCGCATCCGCGCGGAGGACTCCCCGCGCGCCGGCACGTCGATGAAGGGGTTGTAGTGGAAGAGCATGCCCGCCTCGATCTCCACCGCGTCATCCGGGATCGTGTAGATGTTGATGCGCGCGTCCGTCTCGATGGGCTCGGCCGAGGCGTTGATGTAGTGGGTGTTCATGAGGAGCACCTTGCCCGGCGGGACCTTGACCGCGACGCCGGGCGGGAGCTCGCCCAGGAAGGAGACGCCGTCGCGGGACTGGGAGCCGGCGAACACGCCGTTGATCTCCCACTCGCCCTGAGGTCCGTCCTTGCAGTCGTGGACCTGGGTCGCGTCGATGGGCACGCCGTGGCGCGTCTTGGTCGGGAGCTCGGCGTAGGGGGTCTCGTAGAGCAGGACATGGTGGCTCCCGCTCGAGAACCGCACCTCGTCCCGCTGGATGTTGAGCCCCTCCGGAGGCACGACGAAGAGCTTGCAGCGCTGGATCTCGACCCCAGGGTCGAGCATGGCGACCATTCGAAATTGCACGCCAGCGCCGGCGGGCGGAGGCGCCAGCAGATCGTCCTCGGGCACGTCCGAGGAGGGGGGCGAGGACGTGCAGCCGACGAGCGTGCACGTGCCGAGGAGAGCGACGAGCTTGATGGTTGTGCGCATAGGGTGGTCCTGCTGTGGGTTGATCCCGATTGCGAGGCGGCCGCTGACGATGAGGCGATCGAGCGAGGCGCGAGCGTCACGTCTTGCGGACGATCAGCTGGTAGCCCTGCAGGACGATCTCGTGCCCTCCCTTGACGAACCCGAGGAAGGCGTCGATGCCCGGCTTCGGGTCGACGGCGGCCGCGATCTCCTTCGGGTAGGAGCCGCCGATGGCGTAATCGTCGAAGATCGCGAGGCCGCCGCGCCGGAGGAGCGGCCAGACCGAGAGCGCGTCCTGGAGGGCGTCCACCGGGTGATGCGAGCCGTCGACGTAGGCGATATCGAACGTCGAGCCCGAGAGCAAGGGGAGCGCCTGCCGCGAGTACCCTTTCAGCTTCGTCACCTTGTGGCCGGCGCCGGTCTGCCGCATGTTGTGATCGAAGTGCCGCTCTGCCTGCAGCTGGCCCGGTCCGTCGAAGGG
Source organism: Sorangium sp. So ce394 (assembly GCF_051474665.1). Lineage (NCBI taxonomy): Bacteria > Pseudomonadati > Myxococcota > Polyangiales > Polyangiaceae > Sorangium > Sorangium sp. So ce394. The sequence goes on along the minus strand of NZ_CP150339.1, from coordinate 10,420,869 downwards.
ATCGACGCAGACGAGCCGGCTGGTCTCGTGCGTGAGGACGTTCTCGAGCAACCAGCAGGCGCTCAGCCCCTCGAAGGAGCCGATCTCCAGGCATCGCACGTCGGGCTTGCCGCGCAGCGGAGCGAGCACGGGCTCCCAGGACGTGACGTTGTGAGTGAACCAGTCCTGTGTGATCCGGTAGCGGGCATGGGGGAGCAGGTCGAACAGGCTCGAGCGGCCGAGCAGGCCGCCGACGGCGTCGCGCGCCCGGCCGCCCAGGTCGCTCCCCTTGGCGAGGTGGTGGACGACCTCGAACACGACGCGCTTCGCGAGCGAGAGCGCCGGGAGCGCGGCGGCGCCGTCCCGCTCGGCGCGGCGCGCGAGGCCGTCGAGCCTGGCTTCGAGCGTCGCCGCGAGGCGCTCGACGGCCGCGGTGACGTCCTTGCCGTCCGCCACGTCCTGCAAAATCCCGACGTACAGATCCATGGCGCCACGGTCGAATACGGAAGTCTCGACAGAGCCCTGGAGCTCTCCACGATCGACGCTATCCATGCGCTTGCTCTCCTCTCTCGGCCGCCCTCGCGGCCGCCTCGCGTCGGTGCTGCTGGACCACGCGAGGCTTGATGATGTTCCTGGCGACATAGGTGATCCACGGCGGCGGCATGGGCCTGAGCATCAGGCGCCACAGCTTCATCGAGAGCGGCGCGACGTCCGGGATCGGCTTGCCCACGGGGAGCGCGAGGTCCAGGAGCGCGCCGGGCACCGCGGACAGCGCGTCTCGGCCGACGTAGATGAACGTGTTGAACCGGTACCAATACGACACCTCCGGGTCGCCCTGCACCGACGGGCGGATCGCGTCGAGGAGCAGGTACCCGCGCTCGTCGAAGAGCTCGCGCCAGTACCCGTACGGGCGCTCGTTGATGTGGAATTCTCCGCCCTGCCCCGGCGGCGCGGCGGAGAACAGGACGACGCTCCCGTGGCGCGTCAGCGAGCCCACGAAGTCCCTGGCGGCCTCTCGCGGCAGATGCTCGCCGACCTCCAGGCTCTGGACGAGATCGAACCGCCGCCCGAGCTGCACGGGCTGGGTCAGATCCGCGGCGCGGAACTCGGAGGGATCGACGAGCAACGCGCCGCTCTCCACGTGCGCTCCGTCGAGGCCGAGCACCTCGGGGACGCCGAGCTGCTTCCAGACCTTCAACCACGCGCCGTGGCCGCACCCGAAATCCACGACGCTGGTCACGTTGAACCACGTCAGGAGGAGGCGAAGGATAGGCTCGGCGGAGCGCATCGCCTCTCTGTTCATGATGTCGTAGAACTCTCTATCGTAATCGTACATGGCGTCCACGCCCCGGTTCAGGTAGCTCCGCTCCACGTCCGCGGCGGCCTGCGCTCGGCAGGCCGCCCGCTCACTCGCCGCCGCCCTGCGCGATCATGCTGTCCGAGGCCCAGACGGGCGCCCTCTTGCCCGGCGCGGCGAGGACCTCGGGGGCAGCCTCGCCTCGGATCAGCGAGCGCAGCGCCTCCAGGAAGGCGCCGTTGAGCCGCTCGATCGTCCCGCGGAGGTGCACGTTCTCGCTGTAGTTCCAGAGCGCGGTCAGGCGGCCGCTGAAGATCCCCACCTGACATTGCAGGAGGAAGTCTCGCATGTTCTCCGGATCCTCCATGGCCGGAGGTATCTGAGGCACCGCCTTGACAAGCGCCGTATCCGATACGGGCAGCTCGAACTGTCCCACGTAGTTGAAGATCATCTCGCGCCTCGGCAAGGACTTGAGCGCTGCCACGATCTCCTCATCCTGGCTGAGCCAGCGCAGGGCTGCGTAGGTGCTCCCGTGGCGGAGGAGCCGATCGAACTGACCCTTGACGCTCTGGAGCGCCTCGAGCGGGGTCCGCGGGCCCCGCAGCTGGAGCAGGAGGGGGATGCCGTGCGCGAAGAGGCCCACCGTGCGGGCCAGGTCCATGTCGTCGGACGGGGCCTCCCGGCCGTGCACGATCACGTCGAGCAGCAGGGCGTCGAGGCCGGCCGAGCGCGCGAACGCCTGCCCGAGCGCCGAGAGCAGCGCGACCATGATCTGGGCGCGGTGGGTCCTCGGGAGGTCCTGCAGCAGCGCGCTGGTCTCTTCGGCGGAGAGCGACGACGACAAAATCCGCGTGGACGCGATCGTGTTGGCCTCTCTCCCGCTCGGGTGATCGATCGGGAGAGGCGTCGCCGCGCCCCAGGGGAGGGAGCGCCAGTACTCCAGGTCGCGCTTTCTCTCCGGCGATCGAGCGTGGTCGACGAGCCGCTCTGCCCATTGCTTGTACGACGTGGTCTTGGGGGGCAAGAGCACGGGCTGACCCTGCTTCAGCTGGTGGTACGCCATCTCGATATCGGCGAGCACGATCTGGAGAGACACGACGTCGCTCACCAGGTGATGAAGGATGATGAGCAGCCTGTCGCGCTGATCGCCGCCCAGGCCGAAGTAAACGACCTGCACGAGCGGCCCGGCGAAGAGGTCGAGCTTCGTCTGGAACTCGACCACCGACGCGTCCATCGCGCTGGCCTGCTCCGCGGGGGGCAGCGCCGAGAGGTCGACGTGGGTGAGCGGCACCGTGTCCTCCGGAGGCGCGATCCGCTGCCGCCACCCGCGCTCGTCGCGCGCGAACCGCGTACGGAGCGCGTCGTGGTGCAGGAGCACGGCCCGGAGCGCCTGCGAGAGGCGCTCTGGCTCGAGCGGCCGGATCAGCTCCCAGAGCGTCGCGAGGTTCCAGTGATGAGGGTTCGGGAGCTCGCGCGACAGGAGCCAGTGCTGGTTCGGCCCCAGCGGGACCTCGCCGGTGACGAGCGCGCGCGCGGCGTCGACCGGCGCGGCGCCGCCGGCGGCCGCGCCGTCGGCGATCATCGCGCGGATCTGGCGGGCGAGCTCTCCGACGGTCACGCCCTTCAACAGATCGACGACGGGGACGGTGGCCCGGAGGTCGGTCCCGATCCGGTTCTTCAGCTCGAGCGCGAGCAGGGAGTCGAGCCCGAGGTCGTTGAGCAGCGAGCGCCGGTCGATCCGTGAGGCCGAGAGCCGCAGCACGCGCGCGACGAGGCCCTGGAGGTAGTCGACGAGGCGCTCTTCCTGCTCGGCGGGCTCCGCGGGCTCGAGGATGGCCTGGAGCGGGTGCTTCGGCGGCGCGCTGGCGGCGCGCGCGGCCTCGCCGCCGGTCGCGGCGCCGTCGAGCAGGCGCGCGATGAACGGCACGGCGCTGCCGGAAGAGAAGTTGTTCCGCGCGAACGTCTGGGGATCGGAGACCCACAGGACCGTCGCCTGGTCGATGTCCTGCTGCAGGACGTGCCCGAGCGCCTCCAGGCCGCGGCGCGGCGAGAAGGGGGGCATGCCGCGGTTGTTGAAGTAGTCTCCGAGCGTCGTGGCCATGCCAGCTTCGGCCCACGCTCCCCAGTTGATGCTGCTGGCCGGGAGGCCGCGGCCGCGCCGGTACTGCGCGAGGCCGTCGAGGAAGGCGTTGGCAGCGCCGTAGTCCGCCTGCCCCGCGGTGAAGGCGAGCGCGGCGATCGACGAGAAGAGCACGAAGAAATCCAGCGGCTCCCGCTCGAGATGCCGGTGCAGCAGCCAGGCGCCCTGCACCTTCGGTCGCGCGGTCTCGAGGTACTCCTCCATGGTCATCGCGGCCATCAGGTGCGGTCTGCTCACGCCGGCGGCGTGGATCACGCCTCGGATCGGGGGGTACCCCTCGTCCCGGTGCCGACCGAGGAACGCCGTGAGCTGCGCCTCATCGGCGATGTCGAGGGCGGCCACGTGCACGCTCGCGCCGAGCGCCTCGAGCTCGCGGACGGCAGCGACGCGCTGCCCGAGCGGCGTATCGGCGGCGGCCTCGAGCCACGCCGCGCGCGGCGGGAGCGCGCTGCGACCGAGCAGGACCAGCCGGCGCGCGCCGTGCTGCACCATCCAGCGCGCGACAAGGAGCCCCAGCCCGCCGAGCCCGCCCGTGATGAGGTAGCTGGCGTCGGCCCGGAACGAGAGCGCCGGCGCGGCCTGCGCGAGGTCGGGGCGCGCGACGAGCCGAGGCACATGACGCCGCCCGCGCCGGTAAGCCACCTGGTCCGTCACCCTGCCCGCGATCAGGTCGTCGGCGAGCAGCGCGACCTCGTCGAGCGGGCTGCTCGGGTCGAGGTCGATCAGGCCGCCGTAGCGATCGGCGTGCTCTTGATAGCCGACCATCCGCATCATGCCCCAGAGCGCGGACTCGGCGACCGCGGTCGGGGGGAGGTCGGGCGTGACCGGCTGGGCGCCGCGCGTCGCCGCCCAGATGCGCGGCAGCTCGCTGTGGCCGCTGCGGTCGAGGGCCTGGACGAGGTGCAACAAGGCGATCGGGCCGAGCGCCTGCGCGCGGTCGAGATCCCCGAGCGTGAGGCCCTCGGCGGGGACCGTGTCCAGGCTGAAGAGGTGGAGGATGCCGCGCCACGGCTGCCGCGCGCGCGCGAACACCGCGGCGACCAGCTCCTGCATGTCGTCGAGGGACGCCGGGTTCACCGCGAAGCGGCGCTGCGCCTCGTCCGCCTCGTAGCGCGCTCCGGCGAACACCAGGACGCACCGATCGCCCCGGGCTTCCAGCTGCGCCGCGAGCGCCTGCCCGAACCCTTGCCGATCGGCCAGCAAAAGCCAGCTGCCACGCCCGCGCGGCGCCTCCGGGGCCGCGTCGGGCTGAGGCTGCCATTCTATCTTGTAGAACAGGCTGCTCGTGTCGACGGCATCGTCGGACCGCGCGTGCTCCAGCGAGCGGGCGACGGCGCCCCGCAGCTCCAGCACCACGTTGCCGGCGTCGTCGCAGGCGATCAGGTCGCCGCGCAGGACGCGCTCGTCGAACTCCACGACCTGGGAGCGCACCCAGAGCTGCTCGGGCACCCGGCCGCGGAGCTGCAGCGACGCGATGTGGGTGGGCAGGTAGACCCCTCGGCTGCGATCGCCGGCGTCGTCCGCCGGCATGGTCGTCGCCAGCAGCACCTGGAAGCAGGCGTCCAGCAGCGCCGGGTGCAGCGCATACCCGCCCTGCGCGGCGCGCGCCTCCCCGCCAAGGGCGACGCGCGCCACGGCCGAGGCCGCGCCGCGCCAGAGCTGAGCGATCCCGCGGAACTCGGGGCCGTAGTGGAGCCCGAGGCTCCTCAGGTAGCGATAGCAGTCCTGCGTCGACGTCTCGCGCGGGTGCTCGGCGCGCCACTCGGCCAGCGGGAGCCTCCGTGCGCGGCGGTCCTCTGGCAGGAGGCGGAAGGTCGCGCTCGCGTGCCGCGCCCACTGCTGCGGGTCGGCGCTGGCGCGGCTCCCGACGCTCGCCGTCCCCTGCGCGCCGTCGCAGACCACCTGGAGGCGCGGCTGGGTGTCCGGGTGCACGAACAGCGCTTTGTGAAACTCGATGCCTGTGAGCTCGATCCCGCGGTCCTCCGCTCCGAACAGCGATCTGGCCGCGACCAGCATCATCTCGATGTACCCAGCGCCCGGGTACACCACGGCGCCTTGCACCACGTGGTCCTTGAGGTAGGGCAGGCGATCGACGTCGACGACGCTCTCCCAGGTCGGCTGGAAGCTGGGCAGCCGATCGCCGAGCAACGGGTGGCCCGGCGCCCCCAGCCGGTCGCGCCGCGAGGCGTCCGACTCGACCCAGTGCGGCTCGTGCTGCCACGGGTAGCGCGGCAGCCGCACGACGCGCGCGCCGCGCGGATCGCCCGGGTGCACGCCGCGCCAGTCGACGGGGAACCCCGCGACGTAGAGCGCGCCCAGCGCCTCGAGCAGGGTAGCGCGCTCGCCCGCCTTGCGGCGCAACGAGGTCAGCACGCTGGCCTTGCGACCGTGCAGCGCGGCGCACTCCTGGATCGAGGAGCCCAGCACCGGGTGCGCGCCGAGCTCCAGGAACGTGTCGTAGCCCTCCTGGAGGAGCGCCTCGGCGGCGGGCGCGAACAGCACGGTATCGCGCACGTTGCGCCACCAGTACTCGGCGTCCCACTCGCTCCCTTGCGACCGGGCGCCGGTCACCGTCGAGAAGAGCGACAGCGCTGCCTGCCGCGGTCGGATGTGCCGTAGCGCCTCGATCACCTCATCGCGCAGAGGATCCATGTAGTGGCTGTGGTACGGCACATCCACCTGCAAGAAGCGGACGAACACCTTCCGCTCCTCGAACGGACGGACGAGCTCCGAGAGCGCGTCGTGGTCGCCGACGAGGGTCACCGCGCTGGGGCCGTTCACGGCGGCGATGGAGATGCGCGCTTCGCGGCCGGCCAGGGCGGCCCGGGCCTCGGCCAGCGGGATCCCCACCGCGACCAGCTTGCCCTGTCCGGTGGTCCGGTGCTGGAGGCGGCTGCGATGATAGATGATCTGGATCGCCTCCTCGAGGTCGAACACGCCGGCGCAGTAGGCCGCCGCCACCTCGCCGGCGCTGTGCCCAACGATGGCGTCCGGCGCGATGCCCCAGGACCGCCACAGCGCGGCCAGGCCGGCCTGGAGGGCGAAGCTCGCCGGCTGGGCGATCTGGGTCTCGGACATGCGCGAGCGCCCCTCGTCCGCCAGCATCTGCTCGAGCAGCGACCATCCGGCGTGCCGGCGCAGGAGCGCGTCGCATTCCTTGACGGTCTCGTAGAACACGGGCTCTCGGGCCAGGAGCTCGCGGCCCATGGCCCACCACTGAGGCCCCATGCCCCCGAACACGAACACGAGGCGCGCCGGGGTGTGCGGCCGACGCCCGATGGCCGCGCCGGGCGCCGCCTCGCCTGCCACGATCGCGGTCAGCTGCTCGGCAAGCGCCTCGCAGGACTCGGCCCGCAGCGCCAGCCGGTGCTCGTGGTGGGTGCGGCGCGCGCCGGCGGAGCGGCAGAGATCGCGCAAGAAACCGGGCTCGTCCTCGTCCCGGGCGATCAGCGCGCGGTACGCGCGCGCGGTGTCCAGGAGCGCCTGCTCGCTCCGCGCGGACAGGGGGAGGAGCTCGCTCCGGGCCTCCTCCGCCGGGAGCGGCGTGGCCAGCTCGGCCGGCGCCTCCTCGAGCACCACGTGGGCGTTGGTCCCGCCGAAGCCGAAGGAGTTGACGCTGGCCAGCCGCGGGCCAGCCGTGCGGGGCCAGGGCTCGAGCGCGCGAGCGACCTTCAGGCCAAGCGCGTCGAAGTCGATCCCGGGGTTGGGCTGCTGGAGGTGGAGGTGCGGCGGAATGGCGCCGTGCTTCAGCGCCAGCGCTGCCTTGATGAGCCCCGCGACGCCCGCGGCGGCCTCGAGGTGACCGATGTTCGTCTTGACCGAGCCGATCCAGCACGGGTCGTCCGGCGCCCGGCCGCTCCCCAGCACGGCGCCGAGCGCATTCGCCTCGATCGGGTCGCCCACCGGCGTGCCCGTGCCGTGCGCCTCCACGTACTGGATCTGAGCCGGCGATACGCGCGCCCGTTCACACACCTCCCGGATCAGCGCCTGCTGAGCGTGGCCGCTGGGCACCGTGATGCCGTTCGTGCGGCCATCCTGGTTGACGCCGCTGCCGCGAATGACGGCGTAGACCGGATCTCCGTCGGCGAGCGCCCGGCGCAGCGGCTTGAGCACCACGATCCCGGCGCCCTCGCCGCGCACATAGCCGTTCGCGCGCGCGTCGAACGCCTTGCTGCGCCCGTCGGGCGAGAGCATCCCCGCCTTCGACTCGGCGATCGTGTATTCCGGCCGGAACATCGCGTTGACGCCGCCGGCGAGCGCCAAAGCGCTCTCGTCGTTCCAGATGCTCCGGCACGCCAGGTGCACCGCGACCAGGGACGAGGAGCAGGCGGTGTCCAGCGCCACGCTCGGCCCGCGGAGATCGTACATGTAGGAGATGCGATTCGCCAGCATCGTCATCGCGCTGCCGGTCGCGGCGTGCGGGCCGATGAGATCGCGATTGTTCGCGTCCAGCTGGAAGATCTTGATATCTTCCGTGAAGCCGCCGATGAACACGGCCGTATCGCTCCCGGCCAGCTGCTCGGGGACGATCCCTGCGTCCTCGAGCGCTTCCCAGCTGACCTCCATGAGCCAGCGCTGCATCGGGTCGAGCGACGCGGCTTCGCGCGGAGACATCCCGAAGAAGAGGGCGTCGAAGAGCTCGATGCGCTGCTGTACGAACCCGCCCCAGCGAGACACCGTCTTGCCGGGCTTACCTGGGCTCTGGTCGTAGAAGCGCTCGATGCTCCATCGATCGGGCGGCACTTCGCCGATGGCATCCACGCCGTCGCTCAGCAGTTTCCAGAAGCTGTCGGCGTCGTGCGCCCCGCCGGGGAATCGGCAACCGATGCCGACGATCGCGATCGGCTCCATGCGAGCGTCAATGCCGTCGGAGCCGCGTGAGAACGTGGATGAAGCGGTGTTGCTGGGCATTTCTGATCCTTGTCTCGTCGGCCGCTGACCACGGCGCGAGGTACGCTCGAAGGCTGCGGATGCACGGAGGAGCGCTCGTGCGCTCGTCTCATGAGGCTTCGCGAACACGGATGCCGTACCGGGGGATCTCCTCCGTCGATCGCGGCGACCTGCGTCGCTGGCTGGCCGAGATGCAGGTGGTACGCCGGCGCGCATCGGGCGCGACGAGCCTCAAGAGCTCAGGGGCCGCGTGAACAGGAGATGACGCGGCCGAGCCGGCGCCGCGCGCCGTCGGACCTGTCGAGGCGCGAAGATGGCGCCGCGCGTATGAGATAAACGTCGCCCTCCGTCCGTGTCGTTAACCACGTTGTCAGCTGCGGTGCAACTGATTCTGTATCGATCTTGACAGTTCTTAACGGGTTCGCTTTATCATTCTTAACATGGCACGAGTCGTCTCTCTCTGCGGGGGCGGCGACTCGGGTGCTCCGCCTGCCAGCGCGACGGTCGCGATGACGCCTCGTTGCGGAGGTGGGCCGCGGTGAGGACGAGCCGCCTGCGCGGGGGCCGAGCTCGCGCGGCGCCGGCGCGCGTGTTCGGCCGAGCGCTCGTCGAACACCGCGCGGCGCGTCGGTCTGCTCTGCTAGCCTGGGCTGGTGAGACCCCGCCGTGACCGGCACCGCATCTCTCTCGCCCTCGCCCTCGCGACCGAAGTCGCGCTCCTCGCCCCGGCCGCGGCGCAGGCGGCGGACCCGGCGCCCGCCCTCGCGATCGACCTCGGGGGGGCGCAGCTCGACCTCGTGCTGGTGAAGGAGGGCCGCTTCCGCCAGGGCTCGCCGCCGGCGGAGGCGGGCCGCGGCGACGACGAGGCGCCCCGGGAGGTGACCCTGAGCCGCGGCTTCTACCTGGGCAAATTCCCGGTCACGGTCGGGCAGTTCAAGCGCTTCGTCGAGCAGACCGGCTACCGCACCGAGGCCGAGGTCGGCGCCTCCGGCGGGTTCGGCTTCGACGGCAAGGGCCTGTCGCAGCGCAAGGAGTTCACCTGGAGGGCTCCCGGCTTCCCGCAGACCGACCAGCACCCGGTGACGCTGGTGACGTTCAAGGACGCGGGCGAGTTCGCCCGGTGGCTCACGCAGAGGACCGGCCGCGCCTTCGATCTGCCGACCGAGGCGCAGTGGGAGTACGCCCACCGCGCGGGGACCCAGACGCGGTTCTACGCGGGGAACGACGACGCGGCCGCCGCCGCCATCGGGTGGTTCAAGGGCAACGCCGGGAGCGGCACCCGGCCCGTCGGGCAGAAGCAGCCGAACGCCTTTGGCCTGCACGACATGAGCGGCAATGTCTACGAGTGGTGTCGCGACTTGTACGGTCCCTACGCGCCCGGCCCCGCGGTCGACCCCGAGCAGACCTCGGCGCCGGGCGGCGACAAGCCCCGGCGCGTGCTGCGCGGCGGCTCGTGGCTCAAGGACGCGAAGCACCTGCGCGCCGCGGCGCGGTACCGCAACGACCCCGGCAGCCGCAACGCGGACAACGGCTTCCGCGTGGTCGCCGCGCTGGAGGCGAGCGCCCCCGCGGCCGCCGCGCCTTCGCCGGCCGCGCCGGCGGGGTCGGCGCGCGCGCCGCGCTCGAGCGCGGGGTCGACCGCGGCGACGGTGGCGTTCGTCGGCGGCGGCCTCGTCCTGGCGAGCGCCGTCATCGGCCTCGTCGGCGTGCTCGTGCACCGCGCGACCCGCCGCAAGCCCATGCCCGGGGCGCCGCCCGGCGTGACGTTCCGGCCGCAGGGCGACGGCTTCTGGCTGCACGCGCCCCCGCACCTGCACGGGTCGGTGCTCCACTACCGCTGCCTCGTGAAGGGCGCGATGCGGCGCACGTCGGTCCCCATCGAGGCGAGCCCGCGCGGGCAGTTCGTCTACACGGGCGGCGTCCCGTCGGCGGTGGAGGCGGAGCAGCTCGGCGCGGCCGCGTGGGCCGCGGCGCCCTCCGCCGCGCCGCCGGCGGCCGCGCCGCGCGCCGCCTGGGGCGGCCATCGCTCGCGGGAGCGCATCTCCAGCGCGCCGGACGTCGCCGTCGTCGCGCCCTTCCGCGGCTACCCCTCGGCCTACTGAGCCGCGCCGCTCGCGCCCGCATGCGCCCGCCGATCTGCGCCGTCTTCGCCGAAGCGCCCGAGCACCGCGCCCGCGCCGGCCGCACGCTGCGCGCGCTCCGGCTCGCCGGGCTCGCGCCGCTCGACCTCACGCCCGCGCCGCTCGCGGCCGCGGCGGACGCGATCGCGGCGGGGCCGGTGTGGCTCGTGCGCGGGGGCGCCTGGCCCGCGCCGTCCGCGGCGCTCGATCCGGACCCGTTCCCGCCGCCGAGCGACACCGGGCTGCCGGTCTGCGCGCTCGGCGCCGTGCTCGCGCCGCTCGACCTCGCCGCGGCGCCGGCTGCGGCCTCGGCGCCGCCCGCGCGCTCGGCGCCCTCCCGCGCGGCGCCCTCCGCGGCCGCGTCGCCGGCGTCCGACGCCGCGGCGTGGGCCGAGCTGCTGCGGGCGACGGGCGGCGAGCTGAGCCGGGCCGCGCGCCGCGCGCCGCGGCGCCGCGCGCCGGGGTTGCCCCGCGCCGCGAGCGTGTACCTCGACGCGCCGCTCGCCGCGGGCGTCGCGGCGCGCCTCCGCGCGGGCGATCCGCTCGACGCCGCGCTCCAGGGCGAGCTCGGGGCGCGGCGGGCGCGCGTGGTGCGGCACGCGCCGCTCGACGTGTGCGACGACGCGGCGCTGCGGGTCGCGCAGGTCGTGACCAGCCTGCAGCAGGGCGGCGCCGAGCGGATCGCGATCGACCTCGCGACCGCGCTGCCGCGCCGCGGCGTGCGCTCGCGCGTCTGCGCGGTGTACCGGCCGACCCGCCCCACGTTCGGCGTGCTGCCGGGGACGCTCGACCTGTCCGGGGCGCCCGGCGACCGCGAGGCGCGCTTCGACGCGCTCGCCCGCGGGCTCGCCGCGTGGGGCGCGGATCTCGCGCACGCGCACCTGCTCGACGCCGAGGACCTCGGCCGGCTCTCCGCGCGCGGGTACCGGCCGCTCGTGACGGTGCACAACGTGGCCGCGGGCTGGCCGGCGGGGCTCGAGCGCCTCGGCCCGGACGGCGCGGCGCTGCTCGTGGCGTGCGCGCGCGCGGTCGAGGCGGAGCTCGCCGCGCGCGGGCTGCCGGTCCCGCGGCGCACGGTGTGGAACGGGATCGACGTGGGGCCGGCGGAGCCCGGCGGCGCCCGATCGGCGGCGGCCGCGGCGTGGCGGCGGCGCCTCGAGATCGCGCCGGGCGATCTCGTCCTGCTCGCCGTTGCCAACCCGCGGCCGCAGAAGCGGCTGCACCTCTTGCCCGCGATCCTGGCGGCCACGCGGTCCGCGCTCGCCGCGGCCGGCGATCCGCGGCCGGCGCGGCTCGTGATCGCCGGGAGCGCCTCGCCCGGCAGCGCGCCGGCGCTCGCGGCGGAGGCGGAGATCCGGCGCGAGGTCGACCGGCTCGGCCTGCGCGCCGAGGTGCGCTTCGCCGGCGCGGTCGCCGACGTGGCCGGCCTGCTCGCGGCGGCGGACGTGCTCGTGTCGCCGAGCGCCCACGAAGGGCTGAGCCTCGCACACCTCGAGGCGCTCGCCGCGGGCCTCCCGGTCGTCGCGACCGGCGCCGGCGGCACGGCGGAGATCGCGGCCGAGACGCCGGCGCTTGTCCACCTGCCGCTCGACGCCGCGCCGGAGCGGCTCGCCGAGGCGATCGCGGCGGCGGCGCGCGGCGCAGCGGCGGCGCGCGGCGCGGCGGCGGGCGGCCGGGAGGTCGTGGCGCGGCACTTCAGCGTCGCGCGCATGGCCGAGGGGTACGCGCGGCTCTACCCGCGGGCGATCGCCCGGAACCGCGGCCCGCGCCGGGGGGACGGGCTGCTGCTCGTGACGAACAACTTCTCGACCGGCGGCGCCCAGTCGAGCGCGCGGCGGCTCTTGCTCGGCCTCGCCGCGGCGGGCGTGCGCGGCCGGGCGGCCGTGATCGAGGAGCAGCCGGAGTACCCGACGCCGGGCCGGCGGGCGCTCGCCGCCGCGGGCATCCCGGTGATGGCGGTGCCGCCGCCGGCCGACATCGAGCCGGCCGAGGCGGTGGAGCGCCTGCTCCGCGCGATCGAGGAGGACCCGCCCGAGGCCGTCGTGATGTGGAACGTGATCGCGGAGCACAAGGTGCTGCTCGCCGACGGGCTGCTCGACGTGCCGCTCTTCGACGTGAGCCCGGGCGAGATGTACTTCGCCTCGCTGCGCCGCTATTTCGCGTCGCCGCGCCGCGGGCTGCCGTACCGCGCGCCGCGCGACTACGGCGCCCGCCTCGCCGGGGTGATCGTCAAGTACGGGGCCGAGGCGGCGCTGGCCGCCGAGGTGCTCGGGGCGCCGGCGCACGTGGTGCCGAACGGCGTCGCGCTCGGCCCGCGCCCGCCTGCGCCGCCGCGGCGCGCGCCGGGCGGCGGCGAGCGCGCGGCGCGCGACGGGCGCGCGCGGCTCGCGATCGGGACGGCGGCGCGCGTGCACCCGCACAAGAGGCTCGACGAGCTCCTCGCCGCGCTGCGGCTCGCGGCGCCGCGGCTGCCGCCGCACGTGCTGCGCATCGCGGGCGGCGTCGAGCGCGGCGCCGAGGCGCACGCCGAGGCGCTGCGGCGGATGGCGGAGGGGCTGTCGGTCGAGTGGGTCGGCGAGCTCGCTGACACGCGCGCTTTCCTGAGCGATCTCGACATGTTCGCGCTGATCGCCGAGCCCGCGGGGTGCCCGAACGCGTCGCTGGAGGCGATGGCCGAGGGGCTGCCGGTGGTGGCCACGGCGGTCGGCGGCATGGCCGAGCAGGTCGTCGACGGGGTGACGGGCCGGCTGGTGCCGCCGGGCGACGCCGAGGCGCTCGCGGGGGCGCTCGTGGAGCTGGCCGAGGATCCGGCGCGGCGAGCGCGCATGGGGGCGGCGGGGTGGGAGCGCGCGCGGGAGCGGTTCTCGCTGGAGCGGATGGTCGCCGACTACGCGCGCGCGTGCCTGGGCGGGCGGGAGGGGCGGGGAGGCGAGGGGAGCGGGGTGGGAGGCGCGTGAGAGCGGTCGCGGCCGGACGTCTGGCGGTGCGTGGCCAGACGTCCGGCTGGGGGAATCAACCTCCCCCGCCGCGCCCTCAGTGGGTCGTCGAGCCGCCGAGCGTGGGGACCTGCTCCGCGCCGTCCAGGAGGAGCTCATCGGCGCTGGCCGCGATCGAAGCGGCGCTGGCCGCCTCCGAGGAGCAGGCCGCCGTGCACGCTTTGTCCTCGATGAAGGACTTGAGGACCTGCGCGCGGTGGGGGAGGAACGTCCACTGGAGCGGCGCCGAGATCTCGCCCGCCTCGTTGACGTGCACGAACGTGCCCGGCGCGGTGGTCGGGAAATGCGCCGGCCACACGTGCACGCCGCCGACGTTCTCGTCGTCGCGGCTGCTCAGCTCGTGGCACCCGGCGCACGACTGGGTGGTGGCGCGATCGGCGGCGTTGTCCGCCGTGACCATGCCAGGCGGGAGGCCGCGGCTCACGAGGATCGGCCCGAGCGCCGTGGTGATGTCGGCGGCAAACGCGGTGTTCCCCTGCATGCGCGCCCGATAGTTGTTGTTGTTGGGGTCGAAATCACCGGGGTCCATGATGCTCTCGCCCGAGTTGAAGAGCTCCTGGTTGGGCAGCGTGCGGAGCGAGATTTTGTTCTCGTCGTCGCCGGACGGCACGAGCTCGTCGAGGGCGTCGGGGAAGCTGCTCTGGAACGCGGCCCCGCGGGGGTCGCTGGCGAAGCTGGCGTTGAACAGGCCGGGGAACGGGTTCTCCTTCACCGTGACCGGCTTGAAGAAGAGCCTGGGCGAGCTGCCGTTGTCCAGCTCGAGCTTGAACTCGCGGAGCACCCAGGGCTGGAATCCTCGGCTCGACGCCATGAACTGGTTCGTGCGGATCTGGCCGGTGCCGGCCATGAAATGGGACGCCTGGATGACCGGCTCGAAGTCGGGCAGCTCGGGCCGGCCGTAGAAATAGAACCCCTCGAGCGCGGCCTGGCGCTGGGTCGCGGTCATGTTCGGGTCCGAGAGGTTCGCCCAGAACTCGGCGACCGGGAGACAGGCCGCGATGCCGCACTCGGGGTGCGGGTTCGGGAGCTGGGCCTCGAAGATGATGAAGTTGCGGTCGGTGGCGCCGGCCGACTTCTTGGCGTAGATGATCCGGTACTCGCCGCAATGCGAGCCGTCCTTCGCCGCGAGGTCGAACCGGTTCACGAGCGCGACCGGCTCCATGAAGTGGTTCCCGGCGGGATTGAACGGGCTGCTCAGGCCGGGATCGGACGGGTTGGTCTGGGCGAGCACGCCCTCGTTCCTGGGGCACGTGTACGGGTACCCGTTGAGCGTTGGATTGCCGTTGCTGTCGGTCTCGTCGTCGCAGTGGATGGCTTCGGCGTCCGTGAAGACGGCGTTGGCGGCATCGTTCTGCGTGTCCCACCAGCGCTTGTAGACCTCCTCGGGATCCTGGCTGGAGCCGACGCTCGCAAGGAGCCGATTGAGGACGAAGCTGAGCGAGAACTCGGTAAAGAGGTCCGGGTGCGTCTCCTTCGTGACGATGAGGGACTTCCGCAGGTCGATGACCGGCACGGACGCGGGGCACGTCAGCGCCTCCGCGCCCTCCGCCGTGAGCTCCTGGGCCTCGCCGGCGGCGACGACGTCATCGTCCACCGGATCGGCGCCGCCGCAGGCGCCCAGGGAGACCGACGCCGCGGCGCCCATGATCGCTGCGATGAGGGGGAACTTGGAGACATAACGAAGATGCATGATCGCTCCTGTGGAGTAAGGCGGACCCGGGTCGCTCCGAAGCGGCTCGCGCTCCTGCGCCTGCTCCGCCTCGCGCTGTACCTGCTCGGCGTGCCTCGCCGGGGAATGCCCCGGCCGCGACGGCCCGGCTGGGAGCGCGCTATCGCAACCGGTATGCCGCCCCGCGGCGCGAGGGCCCCTCCGACGAGATCGGGCGGCGCGACGCGCCGAGCGCCGGCGCAGGAGCGGCTGCCGCCTCATCGAGCTCGCCCGCGGGTCCAGCCTGCGCGTGGCAAGCCTTGCCGTCATGGCAAAGATTGCCGTTCATGAAAGACACGCGCATGGCAAGGATTGCCATCGCGCCGCGCGCCCGTCCGACGGACACACCGATAGCACCTTTTCGGCGCTTCGCCGGCGCGGGTGCTCCTTGCTCGAGCCGCCCGCGACCGATCCTCGCGCCGAGATCAGCGGACCGGGAACGGCCAGATCAGCTGTTCCAGCGCGGAGAGCGAGGAGGCCTGGGACTCCCAGCCTTCGATCCTGACCTGGTAGCCGAGGTTGCTGTACCGGTGCAGGAGCGCGAGCGCCATCAGCTTGCGGCTCAGCGCCGGGGTCAGGTCGGCGTCGGCGATCCCGGTTCCGCAGGCGACCAGAAAGGCGCGCTGGAGCTCCGCGCTGCCGGCGGCGAGGAAGAGGCACGGGCCCAGGAGGTCGTATTCGGCCGGCCCGAGGCACGCGTCCGCGAAGTCGATCATGCCGGTGACGCGCCACGCCCCGCCCGTCTGGGTCACGAGGAGGTTCTCGGGCGTGTATTCTCCCGTCAGGAGGACGGGAATCACGGACGTCGGCAGGAGAGGGCGGGCCGAGGCCAGGTACGCCGGGATCTGAGCGATAAGGCGCTCGGGCAAGCGCATTCGCCGGTGGCGCCCCTCGCAGCCGGCGATCTGGCGCTCCACGAACGCGTCCCAGCCGAGATCGAGGCTCTCCAGCCCGCCGGTGGGCAGCGCGTGGGCGGCCGTCATGATCTCGCCGATGCGGGCGAGCGCCTCGGCGCGCTCCGCCCCGCCGAGCGCGGGCCAGACCTCTTCCAGGGTGCGCCCCGGGAGGCGCGACATCACGAGATACGGCCACCCGTCGAGCTCCCCTTCCCGGAGGATCTCCGGCGTGGCCACAGGGACGTTCCCGTGGACCCGCCCGAGCGCGAGGCGCTCGGCCTCGAACTGGTGCCTCAGGAACGGCGGGAACAGCTTGATGATCTGGCCCGCGTCGTTCGAAACAACGACGTTGGTCCCGCGCTCGAACGCGGCGAGGCCGCTCGCCGCGAGGCCGTGGCGCTCGCACACCGCGCGGATCGCCGGGAGAAAGGCGCCGAGATCGGCGCGGATCCGGTCGAAGCCGGCGGCGTCGTCGAACGGCGGGAACAGGGCCTGGTCGATCGGATCGGCGGTCATAGGAAGAGCGGCGGCCAGGGTAACCCGCGCGGGGCCTGCGGGGGAGAGGAAGGCAGACCTGACGACGCCGCAGCGCTGGCCATCCGAGCGACGTCCTGTATGCTCCCGCGCCGCCCGTGGGAGCCTCGCCGCCGCCATGCCGCTGATCGTCGTCGAGGACCTGCGCAAGGCCTACCGGGTGGCCGAGCGCCGCCCCGGCGCGTGGGGCGCGCTCGCCGGGCTCGTGCGCCCGCGCTACCGCGCCGTCGACGCGCTCGCGGGCGTCTCGTTCGCGATCGAGCGGGGCGAGCTCGTCGGGTACATCGGGCCGAACGGCGCCGGCAAATCCACCACGGTGAAGATCCTCGCCGGCATCCTCGTGCCGGACTCGGGGCGATGCGAGGTGGAGGGCCGCGTCCCGTGGCGCGAGCGCGTCGCGCACGTGCGGCGGCTCGGCGTCGTGTTCGGCCAGCGCACCCAGCTCCTCTGGGATCTGCCGGTGATCGACTCGTTCGAGCTCCTCCGGGACATCTACCGCGTCGGCGCGGCCGACCACGCCCGCGCGCGCGACGAGCTCGTCGCGATGCTCGATCTCGCGCCGCTGCTCGACACGCCGGTGCGGCAGCTCAGCCTCGGCCAGCGCATGCGCTGCGATCTCGCGGCCGCCCTGCTCCACGCGCCCGAGCTGCTCTTCCTCGACGAGCCCACGATCGGCCTCGACGCCGTCTCGAAGCTCGCGGTGCGGCGCTTCGTCCAGCGGCTGAACCGCGAGCGCGGCGTCACCGTGATCCTGACGACGCACGACATGGACGACATCGAGGCCCTGTGCTCGCGCGTC
The DNA here is from genome assembly GCF_051474665.1 of Sorangium sp. So ce394. Classification (NCBI taxonomy): domain Bacteria; kingdom Pseudomonadati; phylum Myxococcota; order Polyangiales; family Polyangiaceae; genus Sorangium; species Sorangium sp. So ce394. Next base: position 10,403,510 of record NZ_CP150339.1, on the reverse strand, counting down.
GTCCTCATCGCCGGCGGCCGGGTGCTCTCGGACGGCTCGCTCGAGGCGCTCCGCGCGCAGGTCACCGCCGAGCGCTGGCTCATCGTCGACCTGACCGACCCCGCCGCCGAGATCGCCGAGCCGCACGCCGAGGTGATCCGCCGCGAGGGCGACCGCGTGACGCTGCGCTTCGATCCCGCGGCGATCTCGACCGCGGAGCTCGTCGGGCGCGTCACGGCCCGCTACCCCGTGCGCGATCTCCTGGTGCAGAACCCGCCCATCGACGAGATCGTGGCGCGGCTCTACGGCGAGGCAGGCGGCCGGCCGTGAGCGCGCTCCTCGCCTACTGGGCCGTCTTTCGCGCGCGCTTCCGCGCGCTCTTGCAGTACCGCGCCGCGGCCGCGGCCGGGTTCGCCACGCAGCTGTTCTGGGGGCTCATCAAGGTGATGGTGCTCGAGGCGTTCTACGCGAACGCGCCCGGCGCGCGTCCGCCGATGGCCCTCGGGCAGGCCATCACGTACACCTGGCTCGGGCAGGCGTTCTTCCAGCTGATGCCGTTCTCGACGAACCCCGACCCCGAGGTGCGCGAGCTGATCCGCACCGGCGCGGTGGGCTACGAGCTCTCGCGCCCGCTCGACCTCCACACCCTCTGGCTCGCCCGCGCGCTCGCCGCGCGCGTCGCGCCGACGGTCTTGCGCGCGGTCCCGATGTTCGCGGTCGCGGTGCCGCTGCTCGGCATGTCGCTGCCGCCGTCGCTCGCGGCCGCGGGCGCGTGGGCGGCGGCCATGGTCTTCGCGGCGGCGCTCGTCGCCGCGTTCGCGACGGCGGTGACGTCGACGATGCTGTGGACCACGTCCGGCGACGGCATCGCGCGGATCGTGCCCTCGCTCGTCCTCATCGCCTCGGGCATGGTCGTGCCGCTGCCGCTGTTCCCGTCGTGGATGCAGCCCTGGCTCGACGCGCTGCCGTTCCGCGGCATGGTCGACGCCCCGTTCCGGCTCTACCTCGGCCACCTGCCGGCCGGGGCGCTCCCGGGCGTCCTGCTGCACCAGGCGCTGTGGACCGCGGCGTTCGTGGCGCTCGGCCGCGCGATGGTGGCGCGCGGCCTGCGGCGGCTCGTGGTGCAGGGCGGCTGAGGGGGCGAGGAGCAGGCGAGATGTGGCGGGACGCGACGACGCTTTACCTCCGGCTCGCCGCCGCGTCGCTGCGGGCGCAGATGCAGTATCGCGCCTCGTTCGCGATGTGGTCGATAGGCCAGTTCATCATGGTGGGCATCGAGCTGCTCGGCGTGTGGGCGCTGTTCGACCGGTTCGGGGCGGTCCGGGGCTGGCGCTTCGCGGACGTGGCGCTCCTATTCGGGCTGGTCAACGTCTCCTTCGCGCTCGCCGAGACGTTCGGCCGGGGGTTCGACGCCTTCTCGACGGTGGTGCGGTCCGGCGATTTCGACCGGATGCTCCTGCGCCCGCGCTCCACGGCGTTCCAGGTCGCGACGAGCGAGTTCCAGTTCCTGCGCGCCGGTCGGCTCGCCGTCGGCCTCGTGATGCTCCTGTGGGCCGGCGCCGCGCTCGACGTCGGGTGGACGGCGGCCAAGGTCGGGCTGCTCGCCGGCGCGATCGCCGGCGGCGCCTGCGTGTTTTACGGGCTCCTCGTGCTCCAGGCGACGCTGTGCTTCTGGACGGTCGAGTCGCTCGAGATCATGAACACGTTGACCTACGGCGGCACGGAGGCGGCGCAGTACCCATTGACCCTGTACCGCGACTGGTTCCGGCGCTTCTTCACGTTCGTCGTGCCGCTGGCCTTCGTGAGCTACATCCCCGCGGGCGCGCTGCTCGAGCGCCCCACGGTCCCGGCGCTGCCCGAGGCCGCGCGCTGGGCGTCGCCGCTCGTCGGCGTGGTGTTCCTGCTCGTGTCGCTGCGCATCTGGCGCTTCGGCGAGCGGCGGTATCAGTCCACCGGCTCGTAGGCTGGAGCGGCGCGCGGAAGAGCACCCCGTCAAAAGGGCGGTAGCGGCATGGGGGCGCGATCCGGCTCCGTGGCTGTCGTGGCGCGATCGGGCTCCGGTGCTGTCGGCGGTGGCACGGGAGGCTTCGGCGCGGGGTTGGGGACAGCCGCGGGCGGTGCTTTGGGCCTGGCCGTCGATGACGGCCGCCGTGCTCCCGCGGTCGACGGCGGCGTCGCTGTCCGCGCCGTCGTGCCTCCGGGAGCGCCCGCACCCGACGTCGTCGGGGCGGAGGGGGGCTCGACAGGGGGCGTCGGCGCGTCGCGCGAGGACGGCGCGCCGGGGAACACGCTCGGCGGCGGCTCGGGCGGGCTCGGCGGTCTCGCCGGCATCCAGGCGGCGCTCCGCTCCGGCGCCGGCGCGGCCGCCGAGGCGGCCTCCACGCCCGCCTCGCCCCTGCCGCGCGTGCTGCCCTCCCTCAGGGCGACCGTGATGCCGACGCCGAGGAGCGTCGTCGCGACGCCGAGCGCCAGCATCGCGCGCGTGGGCGTCTGCGGCCTTGCCTCTTGCGCCGTCGCCCCCGCGCCGGTCAGGGTCCCTGGCGTCGCCGCCCGGGGCGCGGACGGCGGGACGCGGAGCTCCACCGGCCGCAGCGGTATCGTCCCGCTCCTCCTCGGCTGGGACGAGGTCGGCATGCCGGAGCATGGCGGTTGCAGATCCGGGATCGACGGCGACGCCATGCCCGCGAGCCGGCGGAGCTCGCCGATCATCTCTCCGATCGACTGGAAGCGCTGCGCCCGCTCGCGGGCCAGCGCCCGCGCGAAGAAGGCATCCATCGCCGGCGGCAGGTCGGGCGCGAGCGTGGAGGCGCTCGGCACGGGCGCGACAAGGATGTTGGCGATCACGGCGCCGAGCTGATCCCCTTGGAACGGCAGCTCGCCCGTGACGGCGCAGAAGAGGATGACCCCGAGCGACCAGAGATCGCTGCGCTGGTCCACGTCCTTTTCGCCCCGGACTTGCTCCGGGCTCATGTAGTGAGGGGAGCCGAGCAGCTCGCCGGTGCGCGTCACCTCCTCCGTGAGATGAACGCCGGTCTCCTTGACGATGCCGAAGTCGAGGACCTTCACGATCTCTTCCTGCTCCTCCTCCGCGCGCGCGAGGAACAGGTTGGCCGGCTTGAGATCGCGGTGGACGAGGCCGGCCTCGTGCGCGCGGCGGATCGCCTTGCCGGCCTGCATGAGGATGAGCGTGGCGTCCGCGAGGGAGAGCCGGCCGACGCGCTCGAGCCGCGTGCCCAGGTCCTCGCCCTGGAGCAGCTCCATCACGAGGTACGGAGTGTCGTCGTCGACGCCGTAGTCCTGGACATAGACCACGTGTGGGCTCTTCAGGCTCGCGGCGATCCTGGCCTCGCGCTCGAAGCGGGCCAGGAACGTGGGCGACGTCGCAAACGTCGGCGCCATGAACTTGACCGCGACGGGAGATCCCAAGTTGATGTGACGCGCCGCCCACACAGAGCCCATACCGCCGGCCGAGAGCGGTCGCTCAAGACGGTACTTCCCACCTACGACGGAATCTGGGGCGTAATGCATGGCGATGGCGTCCTCCTGGCTGCCGAGGGAGGTGAGATGAGCCTACAGGATAGGAAAGGTGCCGGCCACGATGGGCCGGGAGATGGCGGAACGATCGTGCTTGCGCGCGCCACGTTCCGGGCGACTCCGCGCTTCCCATCGCCGTGGGCGGCTGGCGATCGCCCGAGCTCCCGCCCGGGCCGCCCGAGGCGGCCGTCTCGCCGGCTCGCACCCCCGCGACAGGCCTGGATCGAGATCAGGCGCGCGTCAGTCCCTAACGGTCCATCCTTGCTGTTGAAATTCAGCAATATCTGGCGCAGCAAACGTGCTCTGTCGAGCGCCGGAGCGCGATTGTCCCGCGAGCGCGGGGGTCGGTCGCCTACGCTGTGCGGATGAAAATCATCGTCTGGCTCACTCTGGGCTTCCTGTGCGCCGCGTGCGGTGGCGGCGGCGATCCGCCCGGCCCGGGAGGAGGCGGAGCCACCGCGGCGACCGCGGGCAGCGGCGGCGGCACGGGGGGCGGCGGCAGCACCGGCAGCGGCGATGCCGGCGGCGGTGGCGACACCGGCGGCGGTACCGGCGGCGCCGGGACCGGGGGCGACGCGGCCGGCGGAGCGGCGAGCGTCGGTCTCGCCGCTCCGGACGCGATCTTCCTCCATCCGACGGAAGCGCAAGGCAACATGGTGCGGAACATCGCCGTCGCCGGGGCGGCCGACGGGGGCGCCTACGTGAGCGGCGCATCCTTTGGCGAGATCAGGCTGGGCGATCAGACGATCACCGATCTGGGCGCGTTTCTCGTCCGCCTCGATCGCGAGGGCGATCTCCTCTGGTCGGCGCCCATCGTAACGGCGCGGCAATCCGCGGTGACCGCCGTCACCGTCGACCGAGAGGGCAACGCGGTCTTCGCGGGCGAGCTCAATGGCGACGTCACGATCGGGAGCGAGACGCTGTCCGCCCCGACGGCCGATTCGGACGCGATGGTGGCCAAGCTCGGCCCCGCGGGCGACGTGCTCTGGGCGAGGCGCTTCGCGTCGGCGGCCACGGATCGCTGCCTCGCCATCGCGACCGACGCGACGGGCCATGTCTACGTGGGCGGCTATGTCGACGACGATATCGATTTCGGCGACGGCCTCCTGGAGGCGGATGGCGAGTCCCCCTTCCTCTTGAAGCTCGCGCCGAGCGGCGACGTCGCCTGGGCCAAGGTGTTCAGCAACCCCGGCGGCACCGACAGCGCCGTGGCCGGCATCGCCGTCCACGAGGACGGCGACGTGTCGATCACGGGCTACGCCGACGGGCCGCTGACCATCGGCGGCACGGCGCTTACCTTGCCCGACGGGTCGACGATGATGGGCTTCATCGCCCGCTTCTCGAGCGCGGGGGAGGCCCGCTTCGCGCGGCGCTTCGGCGGGCCGGAGTTCGACATGGGCAACGAGATCGCCGTCGGCCAGGGCACGTTCCTCGCTGGCACGGTGAGCGGCGAGAGCGATGTGCTCGGGACGACGGTGGACGCGGACATCGAGGGGACGCCGTTCGTCGCGAAGCTCACCGAGAGCGGGACCGCCGAGTGGGTGATCACGCCGGAGCCGAGCGGCACGATGTATGGCCTCGCGCCCGACAGGGCGGGCGGCGTCTACGCGGCGGGTCGTTACGACGGTCTCGTCAGCTTCAACTATACGCCGTTCGCGCTGCACGCACACGCGTCCTCCGAGGTCACGGCGCTCCAGCGCTACGCGTCGAGCGCCGGCTCCGTCGAGGGCATGGCGCTCACCCCCGACGGCACGCTCTGGGTCGCGGGCCTCTTCTACGGTTACATCGACGTCGGATCGGGGACCGTCGAGTCGCCGAGCACGAGCGGCTTCGTCCTCCGCATCTCCCGTCCCTGAACCTCCCTCACGGCGGCACGCCGCGCGGCGGAGGCCGCGCCTCGACGGCCGCCCGCTTCCTGCGCGGACGTGCGCCTTATCGCGATCCCTGCGCGGGCCCGCCGCCCCGAAGCGGCCGCGCGGGCCCAGGCGGCTGTCGCGCAGAGGCCGCGCTGGCGCAGCGCATCACGGCGGGCGCTCGCCGGTGCGCCATCGCAGCGGTGGAGATCGCGGCGCCCGAGCCCGGCGCGACAGCACGAGAACGCCTTCGATGGCTGTTGCGCTCCCCTCGACGACGTCTAGAATTCACAATGCCATGTTAAAATTATTGTATCACTCAAATCCGATCGTCGTTGGGCTCACCCTCGCACTTGGCATCGCGGCTTGCGGGGGCGGCGACGGCGCGGGCGATCGCGCCGCGGGCGACAGCGGTACGGGCGGCGGCGGGGCGAGCACGGCGTCGGGCGGCGATCCCGATCCTGACCCCGCGGACGCGCGGACCTTCGACCACCGGCACGCGGCGCTGGACGGCATCCCGGCGAGCTGTATCGACGCGCTCAAGTCCGGCGACTTCGTCTTCCATTACGCCCATCGCTCGCACGGCTCGCAGATCATCGTGGGCGCCGAGAGCATCGAGGCGGGCTCTCCCGTCCACGGCTTCGAGGCGGAGTATTGCGGCGTCCCGGCGGAGACCGGCGTCTTCCGGATGTGGGACGGGATGATCGACAACAACCTCGTCGTGGGCGAGCAGTACTGGGCGAGCGAGGCGGGCGTCGACGAGGTGCGCGCCATCCTGGGCGATCACCCGGAGATCCGGTATTCGATGTGGGCTTGGTCCTCGGAGATCGCCGAGCAGACCGAGCAGGACGTGCAGCGCTACCTCGACGTGCTCGACGCGCTCGGGCAGGAGTTCCCGGAGGTGACCTTCGTTTACATGACCGGGCCCGGCGACGCGGAGTACAACGGCGTGAACCGCGCGGAGCGCAACCAGCAGATCCGCGACTTCTGCCGGGAGCGCGGGAAGATCCTTTATGACTTCGAGGACCTCGACGTCCACTTCGGCGGCGAGCGGCACACCGCGATGGTGGACGGCGTCGAGATCCCGATGCAGCACCCGCGTTTCGACGTGGAGGCGTCCGGCAACGCGGAGTACGAGCACACCCACACGACGCAGGACAGCTGCGAGATCAAGGCCATGGCGTTCTGGCGCATGATGGCCGAGCTCGAGGGGTGCGCGCAGTGACGCCCGGGCCTCGCGCGCGGGCGCGCGCCGCCGGCCGGCCCCGGTGAGCCGCGCTGTCGTGCGCCCCGCGCGCCGGGCCGTCGCGCCGGGCCGCCGCGCCGCCGAGAGGGCGGCGCTCGGCGGCGGCGATCACCTCGCGAGCCTCTGTCTTTCCTGTCGGTGAACTCCCGGTTTCCGTCGGACGACTCTGCTGGATCGCGTCGCTCGCGCCTTGCGGGCGGCCTCGCGCCCATGCTACGCGCATCTCGCACGGGCACGCATCCCCGCGCCTCCGGCGCAGGGGCGACGCCTGGCAGCCGATCGGAGGCGGGCCATGGACAGCGCGATACCGCTCGGGAAGAAGCAGATCATCGACGGCCAGCTGCGGGTCTACTATTACGGCTACTGGATCAAGGCGTACGAGGCGCCGGCCGATACGCTGCTCGCGAAGAAGCGCCTCATCGAGGCGCTGACGCGGCGGCTGTTCAACCATGTCGAGCACGGCATCAACGTGCCGGGAAAGCGGCTGGACGAGGCGCGGCGCGCCTTCGAGTCCGAGGCCGATCCGCAGCGCAAGCGCGTCAAAGGCGCCATGCTCGCCGGCGCGATCTTCAACCGCGCGGCGGACATCTTCACCAAGCTGGTCGAGATCCAGGAGCTCGGCGTCACCATCGAGCCCGACAACGCCCTCATGCGCGAGTGCGGAGAGCACCTCCTCGAGGCGCTGACGCTCGGAAAGATGGTGCTCCACCGCAGCGGGGAGGAGGGGCTCGACGAGCTGTGGGGCGAGCCGTTCAAGGCGTTCTCCTTCCCGGTCGAGGCGTTCTACAACAGCCGGTACGTGAAGATCGCGCAGAGCATGAAGGCCATCGACGGCATCCGCGACGCGATGATCGACACCTTCGGGCCGCTGCCGATGTTCGCCGGGCTCGACCGCCTGGCCCGCGAGCTCGCGCACGCGGCCAAGGTCAAGTGCGAGACGCTGCGCACCGACGCCGAGATCTTCGAGGTCTGGACGTCGTTCGTCGTGTCGGCGGAGAGGCTCGCCGCCTTCCAGCCGGCGCTCGGCGCGGACGCCTCGCCCGCCGAGCGAGAGCAAGCGGCCCGCGGCGCCGAGCTGATCGTCCGCGGCAAGAACGTGATCTCGTACATCACGCGCGCCCGCGTGCCGATGCCCAAGACCACGAGCGAGCTCCTCGACCGGTACGAGCGCTACCGCGCCGCCTACGGGTACGGCGCCGCGCCCGCGTCCGGGCCCGCGCGCAGCGTCGCCTGACGCCGGCCAGGGCGCGGCGCGCTCACCCCGCCCCGGCCGCCGGGACGAGCTGGATCGCCTTCTCCGGGCAGGCGACGACGCAAAGGCCGCACGCCTGGCATTGCGCCGCGTTCGGCGTGAGCGCGGTCTTCCGGCCGTGGACGAGCGACTTGAGCTTGCCGAGGGGCGAGAGCGCCTCGAAATCGGCGCGCTCGATGCGCGCGATCTCGAAGACCTGGTAGGGGCACACCTCGACGCAATCGCCCTTCGCCTCGCACCGGTTCCGGTTCACCACGGGCCGGAAGGCGCCGGGCTCGGCCCGGCATTGCTCGCCCGGCCGGTCCGGGTGCGAGGCCGCGCGCCGCGCCTTCTCCTTGTTCAACGATCCTGCCATGTTCGTGCCTCGATTGGACTCGCCTCGCCGCGCGGCGCTCAGAAGCAGCTCGATCGGGCCTCGAAGCGCGCGGCGTAGTTCGCTCCGAGGTTGCTGTCCCAGAGGCCGTGGGACTCGGCGGCCACCTCGATGTCCCAGGCGTTCATGCGGCCGTATGTATCATAGGCCCAGAAGAAGAGGTCCTCCTCGACGGCGGTCGGCTCGTTGCAGACCCAGGTGCCGCTCGACGCGGTCGGGAGCGGCGCGCCGCCGCAGAGGCGCTGGCCCGCGTCGTCGGGCGGCGGCGAGCACCACGCGCAGTCGCGGGGCGCGTTGCTGACGAGGACGTAGGCGTCGCCGTGCGCGCCCGCGCTCGCCGGGAGGAAGGCGTCGCTGCCGTTCAGCCGGACATAGAGGTTGATCTCGTGATCGGGATAATAGGCGCGCAGGTAGCCGCGGTAGGCCACCGTCAGCCTGGCGGCGTCGGTCCGCACCGGATCCTGGATGAGCTCGAAGGGGCCGGTGTGCACCGTCGCGGTGGGCCCGCAATAATCGTAGCTCGGCGGGTAGTTGGAGGCGGCGCCGTCGCGGGGGACGGCGGAGAGCGCGAGCGCGAGCGGGAGAGCAGCGGCGAGCGTCTTGCGGAACATGCGTGGACCTCCGAGGGCGCGTCGGCGCCGCGGCGGCGCGCGGCGCGGGCGCGCGGCCCTGCCAAGGGGGCTACCAGCTCCTCCCACGCCGGTCAATGCGCCGCGGCCGGCTGGCCGCCGTCGCCGCCGAGCTCGCCGATGGCCAGAGGCCCGAGTCGCCCAGGGACATATCGATTGAACGGGCGGCCCGGTCATCGGCGCGCCGTGTCCCATTCGGGGCTGCTCAGGAAATAGGTATCGTAGAGCTCCTGCACGTCGCGCAAGGTCTCGGGCGGCTCGTCGCCGCGGGCGATGCGCGTGAGCTTGCGGAAGTACTCGAAGCGCTCGACGCCTGGGGTGATGACGATCAAGAGCTCGGCGCTCTTGCCGCGGGCGGCGGCGAACGCGTGGGCGACGCGGGGCGGGACCACGAGGAGGTCGCCCTTGTCGGCCGTCACGATGTCGCTCCCCGAGAGGACCTGCACGGCGCCGTCGAGCACGTAGAACATCTCGGCCGAGCCGTCGTGGCGGTGCGGCCGCGCGCCGTCGGCGTCCTTCGCGAGCGTCACACGCACGGTGGAGAGGGCTCCGCCCGTCGCGCTGCTGTCCGCGAGGAGCTGGACCCGCGCGGTGGGGGCGCCGACGACCTCGGCGTCGGCGCCCCGGACGACGACCGACCGATCGAAGCCACGCTGGATGATCGACATGCCGTCCAGTGAAGCACCCGGGGAGGGAGCGTTCACCTGGAAAGAAGGCGCGCGGAGCGCTCCAGCAGGCTGCGGCGTGGAGGCGGTCGAAGTGGCTCGTTCAGGAGACGGACGGGTCGCGCAAGGGAGCGCCCGTCCCCCGGGACGAGCGGCGGTTCACGGGGCGCTCGGGCCGGGCGCGGCGCCATTTCCTGCGGCCATGCACGTCTTGAGGCCCTCCTGCAGGTTGCGCAGCGTGACGATCCGTTCGAGGTCCAGGCCGAGCGAGACGACGGTCTGCGCCACCGCGGGGCGGATGCCGGTCACCACCACGCGGGCGCCGAGGAGCTCCACCGCGCGCACGATGCGGATCAGGTGATCGGCGGTGCCCGTGTCCACGGCGTCGACCGCGGTCAGGTCCAGGATGACGTGGCGTGTCTGGCTGTCGACGATCGCGCCGAGCAGCCGCTCCATCAGCGCGGACGCGCGCTGGCTGTCGAGACCCCCCATGACGGGCACGGTGAGCACGCCGTCCCACACCTGGATGATCGGCGCGACCATGGTGCAGAGCGCCGTCTCCTGCTGATCGATGAGCTGCAGCTTCTCGCGCAGCGCGAGCTCGGTCCGCTCCCGCTCGGCGACCTCCTTCTTGAGCGTGGCGAGCGCGACCGCGAGGTCCGAGCTCGTGGCCCGATCGGTCTCGAGGAGCGCGGCCAGGCGGGCCTCGACGGTCTCGTCGGTCGGACGGACGACGAACTCGTCGTACTCCGCGCCCTGCGTCACGAACGCGGTCTGCTCGGCCCAGCAAGGGACCCCGAACAGGCGCTCGGTGATGCCGGCCAGCTTGCCGGCCGTCATCGAGCTCCCCCAGACGACCCCGAGCGCGCGCTGGTAGATGGACTCCCAGTTGTTGAAGGTGCGATACCGGGCCTCACGGCGCTCGCGGTCGACCGCGACGAGCTCCCATCGCCCCCAGCCGGCCGGGCTGCAGATCTCGCTGAGCCGACCGAAGCCCTCCTCGAACGTCGGTTGCGTGTTGATGATGGCCCAGTCGCCATCGACGCTCTGCCGTCCCCCGAGCTGGAGACACAGATTGAAGCGCTCGACCCCCACCATCGCCACCATGCCCGACATCAGGCCGGCCACCGAGCTCGGGATCCACATGCTCAGGGTGGGCATTCCAGCCCACAAGTTGATGCCGTCTTTCAGGTTCCATTCGATGTCGAAGCCGGCGATCGTGATTCGGGGGGTTGTCATAGGCTCGCGGTCAGCGTGATTGGGCGCGGAGCCGAGGCGCCGCGTGCGCTGCGACCCCACCCCGCAGGTGCTCCTTGCCTCACGCGCGCCGGAGCGGCAAGCCCGAGCGCAACCGCGCATCGCGTCGGCGCCGGGGGCCGTTCCGAGCGCGCGCAGGCGTCGTGCCCCGGCGCAGGCGGTGCCGTCGGGAGGCGCGCGGGACCGCAACCTGGGTCGGGGCCGCGGGACCGCAACCTGGGTCGGGCCGCGGGACCGCAACCTGGGTCGGCGCGCGGGGACCGCAACCCGGGTCGGGCCGCGGGACCGCAACCCGGGTCGGCGCGCGGGTACCCCAACCTGGGTCGAATCGCGCCCCACGCGGTGAGCGCCGACGGACCGGCGTTGTGCGCGGCCCCCCGACACGTCGTTGTCCGTTGTCGTGGAATGTTTCCGTTGACGCTGAGGCGCGCGTCTCTGTATCACCGCACCATGAGGTCCGCTTCGATTCTCTTGGCGACTCTCTCTATCGGCCTCTCGCCGCTCTCCGCCAGCGCGCTGATCACGCAGCCGAACGGCACCATCATGCCGCTCGACTCGAGGAACGGCGAGGTCCAGCTCTATACGCTGTTCGAACGTCGGGGCGAGGCGATCGACTACCAGGCTGATGGGAACACCGCGCCGTCCACCTTCTCGCCGCTCTGCGGCTTCACGGCGGAGCTCGTGCTCACCCAGACCGGGGCGCGCCTCGGCGTCGGCTGGTACAACGTCGACCCCGCCGCCACGGCGCCGCCGGCGCTCGACGACATCCACCCGATCGTCCCCGTCGGCGCCCCTGTCGGCACCATCGTCACCGCCGCGGACATCCGGAGCGATCCCGACTATGCGGGCGGCCAGATCGGCTTTGCGCTCATCGGCGCGCAGACGCACTACTCCGAGCAGCAGTGGAATCAGGTGTGCACGGGCTGCACCCCGCCCGGCCCCTGGGTCACGGCCGTCATCTACACCTCGGTGGTCACGCCCAACGCGTTCTACGTCGCCTTCGAGGACGGCAGCGTCGGCCCAGACCCCGACGACTTCAACAACGACGGCGACTACAACGACTACGTCTACTTCTTCAGCGGACTCACCTGCACCGGCGGCGGCGAGCCGTGCGACACCGGGCTGCCCGGCGTGTGCGCGCCGGGGGTGACCCAGTGCTCGGCGGACGGGCTCACCTGCCAGGGGCTCGTGCCCGCGTCGCAGGAGACCTGCGACGGGCTCGACAACGACTGCAACGGCACCGCCGACGAGGGCGATCTCTGCCCCGCGGATCACGTCTGCGACCGGGGCGTGTGCGTGCAGGCGTGCGGCAGGGGCGAGTTCGTGTGCCCGCCGGAGAAGGAGTGCAACGCCGCGGGGTTCTGTGTCGATCCGGCCTGCGTCGACGTCGTCTGCGACGCGGGGCAGGTGTGCGCCGGCGGGCAGTGCCGCGCGGCGTGCGATGGAGTGCAGTGCCCCTTCCCGACGGTGTGCCGGGTCGGCGTCTGTGTCGACCCGTGCAGCAACGTGACCTGCGAGGAAGGCACGGTCTGCGACGGCGGCGTGTGCAAGCCGAGCTGTCCGTGCACGCCGTGCCCGAGCGGGCGCGCGTGCGAGGAGGAGAGCGGGCTTTGCAGGGAGTCGGCCTGCGTCGGCGTCGCGTGTCCGCCCGGCCAGCGCTGCGACGCCGGGGCGTGCGTGGACGCGTGCGCCGGAGCGGTGTGCCCGAGCGGGCAGACCTGCGCCGGCGGCGCCTGCGTGGACGCCGCGAGCGCGACCGCGACCAGCGGGCCCACCGGCTCGACGGGCGCGAGCCTGGACTCCGGCGCGGGCGGCGGGGTCACGGATCCGGCCGGCAGCGGCGGTACGGGCGGCAGCGGCGGCGCTGGCGGCGCCGGGGGCGCTGGCGGGGCCGGCGCGGATGGCGCCGGCGCGGACCGCGGCTGCGGCTGCCTCGTGGCCGGCGCGCAGGGCTCGCGCGGGGCGCCGCTCGCGGCCGCAGCGCTGGCGTTGGCCGGCGCGGTCCGCCGGCGGCGCCGCAACGCCTCTGCGAAGTCCGGGCTCGCCTGCCTGTGAACCGCGCGCTCCTTGGCTCAGCGCGCTTCCGGGGTCGAGCTCCCGGAGCTCTGGGCCTTGCTGGACGTGGCGCTCACCGGCGAACTGCGCGATTGCACGGAGCCGCGCACGCCGGGCGAGGAGGGGCGTTATCCCGTGACCGGCGCCGCTGGCACCCTGTCGTGGGAGCCCGAGCCGAACACCGGCATCCCGTGCGTCGTCGACATGGACATCACGGTCACGCTCGACGGCGAGCCCGCGACGGAGCGCTTCCAGGCGACCGGCGTGCTCGTCGACAACACGTGCCTGTAGCGTGCGCCGGTCGGGCCGCCGGGCCGCTGGCGGGGAGCGAGGCCGCCGCCGCCGGAACCGGCGCAGGCGTCGCTAATCCGAGATGTCCTGGCTGATGACGACGACCGGCGAGGGCGCCATCGTGTACTCGTCCCCCTCGGCGCTGATGACCAGATCGAAGCTCGTCCTGGAGATGCTCGCGCCGAAGAGCTCGCCCCGCTGCATCACGGCGTCGTAGCTCAGCTCGCCGACGCGGCGCCAGTCGTCGCCCTCCGGCCTCGCCCAGGCCACGAACGACGTGCCCCCGAACCGATCGGGCGGTGGGAGGCGCTCGACCTTCAGGTTGAGCTGCGTCGTCGACGTGCCGCGATCGACGTCGGCCACGATGAGCGCGTTCGCGTCCGGAGCCATCGACGTCCCCGGGGACACATAGCGCAGCGAGCCGCCGCAGCCCGCGAGCGCGGCGCTCGCGAGCAGCGCAGCGGCCAGCACGAACCGTATCGAGCGAACCTCTCTCATGCGAACTTCTCCTTGCTGCCTGTGATCCGAACCACGGCACCTCGCGGGCGCGCACTCACCCATCCCCGCCCGCGTTTCAAAATTACAGCACAGGAGCAGCGCTTGCCAATACCCGCGCGGACGGCGCAGAGACCCGCCAGCGAGGGCTGATCGCGGTGCTCGGGACGTCGACGCTGCCGCAGCCGGCAGGCTCCGGTCACGGCATGGGCTTGCGGCCTTCCGGCGGCGCCGCAGGGGCCTCGGCGCCCGCGCCTGCGTCGGCGCCCGCGCCCGCGCCTGCGTCGGCGCCCGCGCCCGCGCCTGCGTCGGCGCCCGCGCCGGCTGCGGCCCTCGCGACGCCGGCCGCGATGCCCTCCCAGTGGCTGCCCTTCCACAGGACCTTGCCGCAGCGCTCGCAGCGCCAGAACTCGTCGTAGCGATCCGCCACCACCCCGGGCACCGCGCCGCGCACCGTATCCTTCGGCGCGGCCGCGAGCGCGCCGCCGCACGCCATGCACCGCGGATCCCGCACGGGCAGCCCGAGCTCGCGCAGCACGAACCCCGCCTGTTCCATCGGCCGCAGCCCGCGGGGCACGTAGAGCCCGCGCACGGCCGCGGTGCGCAGCGGGCGCCGCTCGAACACCCCCGCGTCGGAGCTCAGCAGCACCCGGCCGGTCTGCTGCGCGAGCCGCACGAGATCGCCGTCGTCGATTCCGTGCTCGAACGTCGCGTCGTACCCCGCGCCGCGCAGCCAGCGCGACAGGCCGCCGAGCATCGCGTCGCACAGGAAGCGCGGCGCCGCCGCCCCGCCCGGGGCCGCATGCGCCTCGCCCGGCGCCGGCTCCGCGCCCTCCGGGGCCGCGTCCGCCCCGCCGCCCGCCTCACCCACGAGCACGCCCCATGTGCTCAGGATGGCGCCGGGCCCGCGGCCGGCAAGGGCGCCGGCCGCGAAATCCCCACGCTCCCCTCGCGCGCTGGTACCGTCGCGGTACGGTCAAGCGATCGTGGAGGAGTCGATGTCGACGAAGAGTGCGAGGTGCCTCGGCGCGGCTGCCGCGCTCGCCGCGCTGGCGACCGCGCAGCAGGCCTCGGCCTACTGCCGCTCGAACACCTGCAAGGTCTCGGAGCTCTGCCTGCAGGACGACATGCCGGTCGGCTATTGCAGGCCGCTCCGCTGGACGAGCAACTGCATCGGATTCAACGTCCAGGAGGACGCGTCGGGCGAGATCTCCTACCAGGAGATCTCCGACGTGCTCGATGCCGCGTTCAGGACATGGCAGGAAGCGCCCTGCGACGGGGGAAGGCCCCCCGGCATCCGCGTGCAGAACCTCGGCCCCGTGAGCTGCGGCGCGGTGGAGCTGAACGCGCGCGACGGCAAGACGAGGATCGTCGACGGGCTCGTGCCGGGCAACGCCAACGTGGTCGTCTTCCGCGATATGGACTGGCTCGCGACCGCCGGGCACAGGTCCGAGATGCTCGCGCTCACGACGGTGCAGTTCGACAAGAACACCGGTGATCTCTGGGGCGCCGACATGGAGATCAACACCAATCTCTACGACTTCACCGTCGGGGACGACTCCGCGGCGCCGAGGGAGGATCTCCTCGCCGTCGTCACGCACGAGGCCGGCCATTTCCTGGGCCTCGATCACACCCTGGCGGGCCCGGAGGCGACCATGCACGACCGGTACGACAGGTCGGATCCGATGAACTTCCGGACGCTGCACGCGGACGACATCGCGGGCATCTGCCAGATCTACCCCCCTCGGGATCTCTCCACGGAGGAGTGCAACCCCATCCCACCTCACGGGTTCTCGTCGGAGTGCGCGGACGACCAGCTGGTCGCCTGCGGCGTGGCGCCGCCCGGCGCCGGCGGCTCGGGGTGGAGCGTCCCGCTCGCCGCCGCCGCGCTCGGCGCCGCCGCCTGGCTCCGCGCCGGCGCGCGCGGCCGGCGCGAGCGGCCCCGGCGGGGGCGCCCCGCCGCCGGCGAGCGCGGCGCGCCGGCCGTCGGCTGACGGGCGCACGGGCGCACGGGCGCACGGGCGCACGGGCGCACGGGCGCACGGGCGCGCGGCGCTAGCCCGACGCGCCGCCGGCGCTGCGGCGGGAGAGCGCGTAGGCGACGCCCCGCTCCAGCGTCCCCTTCGTGACGATGCCCCCGAGATCCGTCGCGGCGCCGACGAGCGCCTGGGCCACGCTCGGCCGGATCCCGGTGATCACGATCTCGGCGCCCAGGAGCCGCACGCTCCGGGCGGCGCGGACCAGCGCGTCGATCACCTCCGCCCCCGCCTCGGGCATGCCGGTGACGTCGAGGAGCGCGATCCTGGCCTGCTGGGCCGAGATCCCGTGGAGGAGCACCTCGATCACCCGATCGGCGCGCTCGCGGGTCATCGTGCCGACGAGCGGCATGACGAGCACGCCGGCGGCGATCGGCAGGAGCGGCGTGGCGATGGACTGGAGCGTCTCCTCGCGGACGCGGAACATCTGCTCCTGGAGCATCAGGCTCTGCTGCTCGGCCCGCACCCGCTCGGTGATGTCGGCCGAGATGCCGCAGACGCCGGTGGCCTTGCCGTCCTCGTCGCGGAGCGCGAACTTCGTGGTGAGGTACACGCGCATGCCGTCGGGCCGCTCCATCTGGTCCTCGAGGGTCATCGGCGCGCTGGCGACGAGCGCCTCGCGGTCCTGCGCGTCGAACCGATCCGCGGTCTCCCTGGGCACGAGATCGTGGTTGCGGAGCCCCAGGACGCCGCCCCGGGGCCTGCCGAGCGCCGCCTCGAGCTGGCGGTTCGCGACGGTGTAGCGGCCCTCGGTGTCGCGCGCGTAGATGAGCAGGGGGGCGTTGTCGATGATGGCCTCCAGCAGCGCGTCGCTGCGGCGCTGCTGCGCCTCGGCCTCCTTGTGCGCGGTGACGTCGCGGGTCAGCGAGACGACGTACCTGGCCCCGGCCTCGTCCCGGAGCGGCAGGTACGTCACCTCGAGCCAGCAGCGGCGGCTCTTCCCCGCCGCGCCGTCCTCGGGGATCTCGTACGGGGTGGCCGGGAGCGTGGACACCTCGCCGGCGACCGCGCGCAGGAATGGACCGGTGAACCCCTGCGTCACGGACTCGGGGTCCTGCAGGATGTTGAACTTGTCGACCACGTGCTCCCGCGGGACCTTGAACCACGTACAGCTGGCCTGGTTGACCGCGGCCAGCAGCCCGTCGGCGCGGTAGACGAAGATCGGCATCGGCAGCAGATCGAAGAGCGCCTCGAACGGCACGCGGGGCCCGCTCGCGGAGGGCTGCGCGTCGGGCGACGGCGCCGCGGCGCCGAGCCGGCGCTCCAGCTCCTCGATGCGGGCGCGCAGGCGCGCGTTCTCGGCCCTCGTCTCCTCGTCGCCCCCCTCCGTGATCATGGTCGTCTCCATTGCTCTACGCTGCCCTGGGGCGCTCCACGCGGAGCTCGGTCCAGGGAGAGGTCAGCTCGGCCAGGGTGCGGTAGGCGAGCGCGGCGGCGCCGACGAAGAACAGCGCGAGCGCCGCCGGGCCGACGCCGATGCCGCCGGCGGGGTCGACGCCGATGCCGCCGGCGAGGCCGAGGTCGCGGAGGACGCTCGCGTGGAACGCCCGGAAGAGGCCGACGTGCAGCGCCGCGAGCGCCGCGCCGAGCGCGAGCGCCCAGGCGCGGTGGAAGCGCGCGCGCCGCGCGTGGTGGGCGATGACCGTCTCCGAGGAGACGGAGAGATTGCCGTACGTGGGCGCCCGGAGCACCCAGGCCTTCGCGGCGTCGCGGTACCCCTTGCCGGCGGCGCTCGGGTCGATCTCGCGGCGCACCGAGCCGGCGATGTAGATGGTGTCGCCCGGGCGGACCTCGGACACGTAGACGGGCACGCCGTCGCGGCTCGCGGGGACGAAGGTCGTGTCGAGGTTCAGCCGGCCGCGCACCGGCTCGACGCGCAGCGCGGCGCCCGAGGGGAGCCGGAGCGAGAACGCGCGCGCCCGGGTGTGCCACGCGCCCGGCGCGATCTCGACCGCGATCACCGCGTCGTCCGGCGCGGCGTCCTCGGCGGCGACCTCGCCGCGGAGCAGGGCGAAGCCCTCGCGCATCGCCTCGGGCGGGGCCGAAGGGCTCCGCGCGTACGCGGCGACCTGCGAGCGGCGCTGGTGGTGCAGGCAGCGCGCGATCGCGATCGCGACCGCGGCGCCCAGCGCCACCCCGGCGACGCCGTAGACGATGAGAAGGCTGGCGACGAACCCCATTGCGTGAGAGTAAACGCGCGGCCCGAGGGCGTCGAGGTGGGCTGTTCGCTGCGTCGGGCAAGTGTGCCGGGCCGGATTGCCGAGGTAAGCTGCTCGCCGGAGCGAGCTCCGCCGGCCGGGAGTGCGGATCGCTGGCACCTGAGCGGCGCCGTCGGCCCGCCAGAGGCCGGGGCCGGTGCTGCGGTGGCGAGGGAGCGCATCGGATCGAAGGACCGATGTGCCCCGGCGGAGCGCGATTCCCCGCCGGGACCTCGCTGCGGTGCGGAGTGGCCTCGATGCCTCGCCACGGACGGCGAAGCTCTGGGATCCGTCCACCCTGATGGTCCACGCCTGAGCCCAGCGTTCGCGGTGCGCCTCCCGCGTCCGCGGTGCGACACCAACGCAGCGGTGCCTTGGCGGCCACACGGCTTGGTGTCGACCCGTGGAAAGAAGCTCATCCGTCGCTGGCCGCGATCAAGGTGAAGTCGTCCACCTTCACGATCTGTCCGCTGCTCGTCACGCCGAGCTCGGCGCGGCCGTCGCTGACGGCGATGTCGCCGATCGTCACTCGGCTCCAGCTCGTGCTCTCGGGAATCGGCGCGACCTTGCGGGCGCCGCCGTAGTTCTGGACGTAGAGCTCCGCTCCCGCACCATTGCTCTTGGCCCAAACCTCGAGCGTATAGGTGCCGTTCGGCAGGTCCGCGACGCTCTGGCTCAGGCTCGCCGTACCGTTCAGCTGCCAGGACCATCTGCCCGTGCGTCCGTCCTGGGAGTTCGAGCCGTTGCTGGCGGACCAGCCGACGGGCGTCGAGACCGTGATCCGATCCGCCTCGAACGTTGGATTGAGAACCCAGTTGTTTTCGGGCGCGACGGCCCAGCGCCCCGTCGTCGCATTCAGCGTCCACGCGCTGAGCGAGTGAAAGTACGGCTCTCCTCCCCGGAAGCTGAGCGGCACCCACTGGTTGAAGCCAATCCCATTGCCAGCAAAATCCGCCCAGCGGTCTCCCGCGTAGATGATCGTGGTCTGCTCCGTGCCGTAGACGTGGATGAAGAAGCCGGTTTGCGTCACATGGCTGTAGTCCAGCTCGGTGTTCTTCATGACGAACTCTTCGCTCCATGGTCCGCGAATGTTCGTGGCAGAGACGCAGTACGTCGCCGACGTGTTCCAGCCGTGCAAATCCGAGGAGCAGAAGTAGTAAGTCCCCTCGTGCTTGAACATGCAATTCCCTTCGCGGCCGCCGCCCCTATAGACAGGAATGGCTTGCTCCACTTGCAGGAAGTCGGACGCTCGCAGCGGCGAGACGTAGCGATTCGATCGGCCTTTTTGGCTCGAGCTGATCATATAAGCCTGGCCGTCGTCATCCTGAAAGATGGTTTGGTCGCCGGTCCCACCGTTGGCGATCCCGGGCGGGTTCGCCTGGACGTGCTCGTAGACGAAGCCGCCCGCCGGGGAGTCGCTGGTCGCGAAATACACCGAGCTAGCGTCACCACCGACCCATGCCTGGGCGACCAAGACGTACTTGCGCGTGTTCTCGTTGTACGCGACGCCCAGCCGCCCGAACCAACCCCCCACGCCGGCGGGTTTATCCGTAGCTTCGTGCTTCCAGTTCACGAGGTCCTTCGAGGAGTAGGTGGTGATCCCCTCGAATGTCGTGTCGCCGTTCTTGACCGGATTATCGACGTACGAACGCGCACCACGGTACTGCACCCCGTACCAGTAATACGTGTCGCCGACCTGAAGCACGCCTCCACCCTGCGAGTAGATGGGAGTGCCGGACGTGTCTTTCCAAAAGGTATCGTTGAAGATGGTCGCGCCGCCGAGACCGCCGGAGCCGCCTCCCGATCCGGGAGCGCCTCCGCTCGCCGAGGTACCGCCGGCTCCTACCGTGCCGCCTCCTCCGGAGCCCGAATTCCCGCCGGTGTTCGTCCCGCCGCTTCCGGTCGCGCCCGTGCCACCGGCGGTCGCGCCCGTGCCACCAGCGGTCGCGCCCGTGTCACCGGCGGTCGCGCCCGTGCCACCGGCGGTCGCGCCCGTGCCACCGGCGGGCGAGCCCATGCTCTCCGGTCCGTCGGAGCCACAGGCCAGCGTGGAGCCACAGGCTAGAGCAAGGAGCGCGAGCGCGGCCGCGGGCGGCCGCAATCCAGAGAGCTTCCTTCGCAGGGCTTGATTGAAACCAGAATATTCCAGCATCTCGGTGAGTCTCCGATTGGGCTCAACGTGAGAACCCCGTCACGAGTCACTCGTTGCGTCGACAGCGTCACTCTTCCAGGAGGGATGCGGATCGCGTAACGTTCTCTATATCAACCAGCGCGTGCGGCGTTCAGACCAGCAGCTCCGTGAGCGGTCCCTTGGCGCTTTCATCGCCGAATGTCTGATCGGGAATGCCGAAGGCATTCAAGATCGAGACGAACAATCGGATGCCGTGCGGCCCTCCGCTCGGCCCCAGGAGCGGTCGCGGAAACGTCATCTGCGTGAACATGTAGTGGCTGCCGTCGACCTTGAGCTTCCCGCCCGCGCTGCCGGCGAGCAACACCGGCATGTCGTACTTGCGGTGAACGTTGCCGTCGGAGATCTCGCTGTTGAAGTACGCGAGCGTGTTGTCGAGCAGGGTGCGTCCGCCAACCTCTACGGTCTGATCCAGCCGCTTCAGGAACTTCGCGACGTGGTTGATCTCCCAGCGGCCGATCTCCTTCAGCTTGGCTTGTAGCTTGGCGTCACCGGCGTGGTGCGACGTGTGGTGGTGCGGCGTGGACTCGCCGTTGAACAAGAACGAGAAGTCCTGCATGCTGTTGCCGCGGCCGAACATGAACGTGATGACGCGCGTGACGTCACACTCGAAGGCCAAGGCCGCCAGGTCCAGCGTGATCGCGACGCGATCCTGATAGGGCGCGGTCGAGGTGGCCGTCGGCCTGTCCGGCTTGGCGCAGGTCGCGCCGTTTCCGAGGTTCTGGATGCGGGTCTCGAGCTCTCGCACCGAGGTCATGTACTGATCCAGCTTCACGCGATCCGTCGGCGACAGCTCGGTCTTCAACGTTTCGGCTTCTCCGAGCACGTGATCCAGCACGCTGGTGCGGACCGCCTGCCGCCGAGCGGCGTCGGCCGCGCTGGCGTCGGGATCCGCGCCGGCGAAGATGCGATCGAAGTTCTGCTGCGGATCGTCCAGGAACGGCAGAGGCTTGTTGGCGTCCCAGGAAATGGTCTCGATGAAGGCGATGTTAGGGACCCGATCGCTGCCGTCACCGCGCACCTTGAGCCCCAGCTGCAGCGACGGCAGGGGCCGCGCACAGGCGGCCGTGGTCTTGGCGATCTTCTGATCGAGGCTGATGCGCGCCGGGTTCTTGTCGTTCTTGTTCACGGGCATCATCGTGAGAAACGACCCGGTCCCGGAGCCGTGACCGCCCGGCGGCTCGGCAGGCTCCGCGGTGCGCTGGTAATCGATGCCGGTGACGACGGCGATCTTGTTCCGGATCGGCTCGAGCGGCGCCAGGATGTAGGGCATGGCCCAGTCCTTGCCTTTCGCAGACGGCGTGAAGTCCGGCATGTGAATGCCGTTCGGCACGAAAAACGCGATGAAGCGCTGCGGCGCGGCGCAGTCCTCGGACGCCTCGGCGTGGCGCTCGACGACCGACGCCAAGTACGGGAGTCCGATCACGGCAGCCGCGCTACCCAAGAACCTGCGTCGAGAAATTCGCCAGTTGTTCATCGTCTCCCTCACTCTCCACGACGGGTCCGGAATGCATCGCTCTGTACCACCGCCTTGAGCAGATCGAGGACACCTTGCTGCCCCGCCGCGCGCGCGCCTCGAACGACGCCTTCGGCGTAGTCGCGACCACCTTTCCCGTGGAAGGGTCGGCCCACCCCGTACGTGAGCAGCTGCTGGGCGAAGCAGCTCTGCAACCTGGCGTCCTGGCTGAGCAGCGCCGCGAGCTCTCTCACCCCGGAAAAGCTGATTCCCCGCAGCTCGCCGCTGGCGTCCTCCGAGTCGCGATAGCCTCCAATGGCGTCGAAGCGCTCCAGCCCGAGCCCGATCGGATCCATCAAGGAGTGGCAACCCTGGCAGCTCGGCTCCGCGCGATGTGCCTCGAGCTTCTCCCGCACCGTTTCACCGGCGGCCGGCGCGGCCAACGGATCGATCATCAGGTCCGGCGGCACTGGAGGCGGCGGTGAGCACAACAGCTGTTCGAGCACCCAAGCGCCACGTTTGGTGGGTGACGTGAAGCCCGGATGGGAGTTTGCCATCAAGAAGCTGGCGTGGCTCAGCAGCCCCACGCGCTGGGTCCCGACCAGACCAACGCGCTGGAATTCGGATCCAGAAACCTGCATGCCGTAGTGCTGAGCGAGGCGCTCGTTCACGAACGTGAAGTCCGCGGTGAGCAGCGTCTCGATGGCGGCGTTGTCGTTCAGGAGCGCGCTGAAGAACAGCTCCGTCTCGCGCACGGCCGCGTCGCGCAGCTCCACGTCATAGTCGGGGAAGGTCGTGGGGTCCGGCTCGACCAGCGCCAGCCGGCGCAAGGTCAGCCACTGGCCGACGAAGTTCTCGATGAGCTCCGCCGCCTTGTCGTCCGCCAGCATGCGCTCGACCTCAGCGGCGAGCTTGGCGGCGTCCTTGGCCAGCCCGCCCGCCTCCGCGGCTGCGAACAGCGCGGGGTCGGGCATGCTCGACCACAGGAAGTACGAGAGCCGCGTCGCGAGCTCATGGTCGCTGAGATGAGCCAGCTCGCCCGGAGGCACGGCCGGCGCCTTCTCCACCATGTACAGGAAGTGAGGAGAGAGCAGGATCGCTCGCAGGGCTGCCTTGAGCCCTTCGTCGTAGCCGTTGCCGGCGTCGCTCACCTTGCGGGCGAGCTGCAGCAGTCCGGAGGTCTCGGCTTCGCTCACCGGTCTGCGGAAAGCGCGCCGCGCGAACGCGGACACGATCTGCCGCACACATGTCTCTTCGGAGCCCGCCTGGAGCTGACAGGACAGAACGTCGCGGCGGCGAGCATCGCCTGCCGGCAGCCCGAACAGCTCGTCGATCAGCTCGGTCGCAGCCTGTTCGAGCGACTCGATGTGCTGCAGCGAGAGGCTGAGACCTTCGCCCACCGTGTCGAAGCCCTCGACCGTCTCGTCGCTGGGCAGTTTGTCGGCCGGGCGCCGCGACGTGCCGAGCAGGTCCCGCACCGTGTTGTTGTACTCTGCCCGGTTCAGGCGCCGGAGCACGGTATTGGCCTTGTCCGGCGCCACGTCGGGAGCGCCGCTGCCGGGGTCGCCGGCGCCGGCGCCGGTCGTGCCGACGCCCGGGGGCGCGCCGTCCGGTGAGCCTGCGCCGATGTCGCCGATGCAGGCCATCGGGAGCGCCAGGAGCGCCATGCTCCCGAGCAGGCGGCACAGGGACCGGCGCACGTCGGACCGCTCGCGCGGCGGGGACGCTGGAGTCTCGAAGGTTTGCATCTTTGTTTCTCCCGGGGGTTGGCGAACCTCTTCATCCGCACGTGGCTCGTTTACGTAGAGACCATTACCTCTTGGTACGGCGCCGGTCGGACCGGTCCGAGCGCCGCCAGCCAGCGGCGCCGAGACTCAGCGCCAGCAGCAGCGCGAGCGGTGCGCCTGCCCCGGGCGAGCGCACGACCGAACAGCTCGATTCAGACGTGGGAGCGGTGTCGCCGCCGCTCGCTGTCGATCCCGCTGCGGTCGCAGCGCCGCCCTGACCGCTCGCGCTACCGCTGCTGGCGCTCCCGCTCATGGCGCTGCCGCCGGCGCCGCCCTCGCCGCTCGTGCCGCCGGCGCCGCCCTCGCCGCTCGTGCCGCCGGCGCCGCCCTCGCCGCTCGTGCTGCCGGCGCCGCCCTCGCCGGGGGGCTCCACGCCGGGCAGGCGCTGCGCGAACATCCAATCGATGAAGCCGGGGTAGTCGTAACCGCGGTCGTTGATGGAGTGACCGACCCCCTGCATGGCGGTGAACGTGAACGCCGTCGCCCCCACGTCCTCCATGGCGTCCGCCATGGCCTGTGCGCCTGCGAAGTAGCTGTCTCTGGTGCCGCACATCGACCAGATCGGCATGTCCTTGAGCGCGGCCAGCAGCGTCTTGTTCGGATCTCCCTGGCAGGACTGCGGAGCCGCGGCTGCAAAGACCCCCGGTGTTCGCATGACGATATCCCAGGTGCCGTAGCAGCCCATCGAGATCCCGGTCACGTAGAGGCGGCCGGGATCGATGTTGAACTCGGCCTGGACCTGCTCGAGGATGCCCCACAACAGAGGCCTCGTCGGGTGCTCGGCCGCGGTCGCCGAGCCAGCCACGCCACCTCCGAAGCCGTACGCCGGGCTGTTGGCGTGCGGAGCCAGCACGAAGTGCGGGTAGCGCTCCTGCGTGTCGAAGCGGTCGCCGTCCTCGTCTACGGCGCGATGCGTGAACACGCCACCGTAATCGTCCCCGGATCCGATCTCGGAGGTGAGCTGAACGCAGTTGTCCCACCCGCTCTCGTTGTTCCGATCCGTGCCCGCGAGCCCGGCGTGATGCAGGTAGAGCACCAAGGGGTAGGCTCTCTTCGGATCGTAGTCCTTCGGCACGAACAGCCGATACGGCAGCTGTTCACCGTTCAGCTCGTGCACGCGGCCCAGAAAACCTTGGTACGTCTCGGTTCGGGCCGGTGGAGGGTCTTGAGGACAGCGGTAGGCGAAGGCCTTGGAGGTGGTGCAGAGCACGAGCGCGAGCGTGAGCGCGCCACCACTCCCAGAGGTGATACGGCGACGCCACGCCGACATAGAGGCAATGATTCGAGGGTTCTTCATCGATTCATCCGCTGGCGAGGTCCATGAACGCGGTCCTTGTTCATGGCGTGTGGCTAGGACATCCAAACGCGATGCGAAGGTCGATCGAAGGCACCGGGCGCCGGCGCCATCCGCGCCTCCGCGCGGCCCACTCAACGTTCGTAAGCACCGAGGTCCGGCGCGCTTCCCGAGTAGGGGAGACCGACGTCCGTCCCCTTGTCCATCATCCGGCTGCCGTCTCGCAGCTTCAGGAAGTCGAGGTCGGGGAGGCTCCCGTCGGGCTGGCGTGGTCCGAGGGTGCCCGTGTCGTCGACGCTCACGAAGTCACTGTTCGACGGCGTCACGCCGAGGTTCCAGGCGTTGAACCGCTCGTCGACCCCTTGCATGTTGGTGTTGTCCAAGGGGAAGCTGATGTTGTTGCGCATTCGGTGGACCTTGTCGCCTGTCAAGACGACGCCGTCCGTTCGATTGCCGTCCGAGTCCCAGCGGCTAGCCAGCATGTTGAACTGGGTACCGTTGTTGTATGACGTGTTGTTGAACCAGTCGTTGCCGCCGGCAGAGTGGTTGGCGTAGAAGCCGCTGGCTCGGTTCCCCCAGGCGAGCGAGCTCCTGACGACGTGGCGAACGCCGGTCTTGCTGCTGCCAATCTTGAAGCCGTTTCCGTTTCCGCTGGGGGGACGCGAGCGCCCGGAGTTCGTGTAGCCGTTGCCGTAAGCCCAGCTGTTCTCGACGATGACGGGGACCTCCTGCGAGATGAAGTCCCACCCGTCGTCGGAGTTCCACCACGCGCGGCATCCGCGAAAGACCGTGGGTTTGCCGGTTTTCTGGTAGTGCACACCGAAGCCGTCGGCGTTCTGACCGTCGCCCTGGTGCGAGCGTGGATCGTAGTTGTCGTGCGAGTCACAGTTGATAACTTGGTGGCCGCCTGTGGTGGTGTCGATGAACATCCCCGATCCGTTGTTGTGGTGGATGTTCATCTG
This sequence comes from Sorangium sp. So ce394, assembly GCF_051474665.1. Classification (NCBI taxonomy): domain Bacteria; kingdom Pseudomonadati; phylum Myxococcota; order Polyangiales; family Polyangiaceae; genus Sorangium; species Sorangium sp. So ce394. Next base: position 10,377,960 of record NZ_CP150339.1, on the reverse strand, counting down.
CTCGAGAATGTCGTCGTGGGCGCCGCCGCTCACGCCGACGGCGGTGTTGGATCGGGTGTTCATCGGCATGTTGCGCACCTCGAACCCCTTCAGGTGCAGCCAAGCGCCGTTGACCACGAATCCTGTCGTGTAGTTCGGATCAGGTCGGATCTCGAGGTCCGCGAAGTCGAAGGCCGGTACTTCGCCCGGGCACGCGAAATACCGGATGCGGTTCGTGTCCGATGTCCCGCTCTTGTGAAAGTGCACGCCGGCATACGCCGTCGCACCCCTACGAATCCTGTAGGTCCCACCGCGAACGTAGACTAGATCGCCAGGGCCGGCCGCGTCGATCGCCTTCTGAAGGGTCGCGAAGGGCCTATCGATCGTCCCGGGATTGGAGTCGTTGCCGTCGGTGGCGACGTAGTAGTCACCTCCTTGGCAATCGGTGCTACCGGCGCCACCGCCGGTTCCGCCGCTGCCGCCGCTGCCGCCGCTGCCGCCGCTGCCGCCGCTACCGCCCGTGCCGCCGGTGCCGTTTACGATCACCAAGTTGAAACGCTGGTTGTCCCTGCTGCGCCAACGGTACTGGACGACGCGAGCGCCGTCGGAGCTGGACGCTCCGCTGACGTCCAGGACCTTCCCGCTGTGGTAGGCCGTGACGTTGTACGCACCGCTGGTGCTGCCGAACGTCCATTGCTGATTGACGTCTTTCACGCAGTCGTACTGGATGACTGCCGCAGCGTCGGCTGTAGAGTAATCCAGGACGTCCAAGCACCGATCGCTCTGTACGTTGCGGATCGCGTAGCGCTCGCCGGTGACCCGCTCGAGCCGGAATTGCTGTGCGCGCGAGCCGTCACAAGCGCGAATTTCAATGGCTGCAGCGTTGGCCGTACTACCGCCGACCGCTTGAAGACACCTGCCGCTGCCGACTCCGCGTATCGTGTAAGTAGGGGCCGTGTCGACCACGACTCCTGACCCGCTTTGCCCGCTCTCCTCGCCTTCAGTAACCGCGGCGTCGCTGCACCCGATGAGCAGCAGCGCCGGCAGGGACTGAAGTAATATCGATCGGAGTCGGTTCGTCATCGGTAGATCCATGTTCATGTCGGTCCCGTGTCAGCCAGAAGGTCACCCGTCGCGTTCACCCGCACGCGTCGTGAAGAGGTGAGGGGTGACCGAAGATTGAAAGCAAGCCGAAGCTCTTTAGGAACGCGCGAACGGCATTCGCCTCGAGGACAACGCGGCATGTCATCCTTGGAGACGTCGCGACTGGGGCAGGCGAGGGGAGCTCCTGCAAGGGTTACGAGACGACCACCGAGCGCGCCTCCTTTTCCTCCTGTGGACTGGAGCGCCCCGGATCAATCACGCATCGATCGAGTTTTTTTTGTGGAGGGTCGGAACGATCGATCCGGAAGGTAGTTTTTCGATGAGGATGAAGCTGTCGGTGCCGAGGTTAGGGATCCGCAGAGATCGCGTAGGTTTCCGTAGGGAGCGGGCGCCGCAACCCACAAATGCGCTCCATCATGGCGCCCACCTGCGGCTAGGGTGTCGGGATGTCGTCACAGCGTACGCTGCTGCCGCGCTCGGCCCCGGCCGCCTCGAGCGTGTCGTCCCGTTCGATCGCCGCGATGCTGGACCGCCTCGAGGACCGTTCCGTCGAGTGCCACTCCATCATGGTCGTGCGCCGCGGGCACGTCGTCGCCGAAGGGTGGTGGGCGCCGTACTCGGCCGAGCGCCCGCACCTTCTCTACTCGCTGACCAAGTCGTTCACGTCGATCGCCGTGGGGCTCGCGATCGCCGACGGGCTGCTCGCCCTGGGCGACCGGGTGGTGGACGTCCTGCCCGACCACGTCCCCTCCGATGTCTCCGAGCAGGGGCGCCGCATCACCGTTCACCACCTGCTGTCCATGACGGCCGGGCACGACACGGACAGCCTCGCCGAGGCCTGGGGGCTGGAACCCCACGACCTCGTGAAGGGCTTCTTGCGCGTGCCGTTCGACGCGCCCGAGGGAACGCGGCACACCTACGACAACGCCACCACCTTCATCCTGGCCCGGATGGTGGAGCGGGTCACCGGCGTCGGGCTCCCGGAGCTGCTCGACGAGCGCCTCTTCGAGCCGATGGGAATGGAGGACGCCGAGTGGGACCGCGTCGCGAGCGGCGCCGCCTTCGGGTTCCACGGTCTGCACCTGCGGACCGAAGCGGTCGCCGCCTTCGGCGAGCTGCTGCTGCGCGGCGGCCTGTGGAACGGGCAGCAGCTCGTCCCGCGCGCGTGGGTGGAGCTCGCGACCAGCCGGCACATCGACGGCCGGCACCAGGCGGAGGGAGACGACGGCCCCGACTTCCTTTGCGGCTACGGCTACCAGTTCTGGATGTCGCGCCACGGCTATCACGGTAAGGGCGCCTTCGGCCAGCACTGCGTGGTCGTCCCGTCGCACGACCTCGTGGTCGCCGTGACCGGCGCCCAACAGGCCGTCCAGCATGCGCAGGACGTGCTCGACGCCGTATGGGAGTGCCTGCTCCCCGGCGTCGGCCATCCGGACGGCTCGCGCGACGACGAGCTCCTCGCCGACCGGCTGGCAGGGCTGTCCCTCGCGCAGGTACGGGGTTCGGCCGGCCCGCAGCGTTCCGTCACGGCGAGGCTCGACGCCTCCGCCGGGGGCTCGGCCCTGCCCGACGGAGCCACGGTGGTCGTCGAGCCGGCCGACGCCGGGTGGCTCCTGCGACTCGGGGCGCTCCTCGAGCTCGAGGTGGGCCACGGTGCCTGGCGGGAGAGCTCGCCGCTCGGCCGGCCCGTCGTCGCGTCTGGCGCCTGGCAGGGCACGACGTTCGTCGCCGAGCTCCACGTCATCACCAGCCCGCACCGGGTCCGGGTGATGGTCGACGCCGACGCGGGGACCGCGACGGCCACCTGGGTCACGCTGCCCCTGACCACCTCCGACCTGGAGCTGCACCTGCGCTCGCCGCTGATGACACGGCCCGACGTCGCCTAGGACGGAGCCGGCTGCGGCCGCAGAAGGGGATCGCATCCGGCGGCTCCGCGCCGCGTCGGGGCGCGGAGCCGCCGCCAGCGTCACGGCACGCGGTAGCCGTGGCGCAGGACGGGGAAGAAGCCGAGGTAGAGGTCCGAGCTCGGCGATACCGCCCCGATGGCCGGCCACTGGAGGTCGGTCCGCATGCCGCCGAGCTCGGCGACCTGACCGCGCAGGAGGTGGCGATAGAAGTGCACGAAATTCACCTCGCCGTTGGAGTTGTCGTAGTAGCCGTGCTGATGGCCGCCGTGCAGGCCGTCGATGCCGTTGTAGAGGCGTAGCGCGTTTTCGTTGTAATCCTCGTAGTTGTGCATCACCTCGTGGAGGAACTCGGCGTTCAGGAGGTCCGGCTTCCCTGAGGTGTAGCTGGTCGAGAACCCGACGTTCGTGCCGTCGAACGCCCACACGATGTTGCACACGTCATCGACCGAGGAGCCGTCGGCCCGGTGCTGCGAGAAGAAATACACGATCATGTCGTACTGGCTGGCCAGGTGCGCGGTCCCCGCCTCCGCCAGAAAGCGCGTGGCGTCCCACCCGTCGTGGGTCTGCTCGTAGATCGGCACGTCCTCGATGGTGGGCAGGACCTCGAACTCCCAGGTCGCGAGCCCGTAGGACAGCGGCCGGAACCATTGCTCGTTGGTCGCCTCGGCCTGCGCCACGAGGTCATCGACGTCCTCCTCGAAGAGCACGCCCGTGTTCGACGCGTCCGCCCTGCCCAGCGAGGACACGTAGTTGATGCTGTTCCGGATGGGCAGGATCGCGATGCGCGTCACCTCCTGGATCCCGAGCGGCGCGCTCGCCGTGGCGTCGATGTTCACGGGCGCGGAGCCGACGGTCACGTCCTGCTCGTAGAACGAGCCGGTGTAGTCGGCCGGCGGCAGCTCGCTGCCAATCCCGACGCCGATCGTGTAATCGCCCGGCGGGAGCGAGAGGGTGGTGGGCGTGGTCCGACCGGTGAAGACGTCGTTCACGTACACCTCGCCGGGCGTCGCGCCTTGAGCCGTCACGGTGACGGGCTGGAGCGCGGGCCGGTTCGGGGTGCTCACGGAGAACGTCCGATCCCACACGATGCCCTGCCACACGTCCGAGCCGTTGCACAGCGTCGCCGGGCACGACTCGCTCACGACGAGCGCGTCGTCCACCCAGAGCTCGACGCCGGCGCTCGCCGGGCCTCCGGTGTTGAGCAGCTGAACGCGGAGATCGTTGGCGCCGCTCCCGAACCAGTCGCTCACGTCGATGCGCTGGCCAAGGTCCGACTCGCCGAAGTGGAACATCCTCCGCTGGATGCCGCCGACCGAGACGGCGATCCGATCGTCGGCGTCCGAGAGGCGCAGCTCCACCTTCGAGGGAACGCCAGACGTGCCGCCCACGAAGCGCAGGTTGTCGATCAGGTAGTCGACGGTCGTGTGCGGGACGTTCAAGGCGATCTTGAACGTCAGATCGCTGTAGGTCTGTTGCAGGGCGGTGACGACGCTCGCCGGTACGCTGAACGAGAGCGGCGCGTACGTGCCCGCGGCGAGCCCGGCGAGGCTCACCTGGCCCAGGTAGACGCTGTGGACGCCGCGGGACGGGATATCGACATAGAGCTGCGCGGTGCCGAAGGCGGGCGAGACCGGCGGCTTCAGGTCGAAGGCGAGGGTCGATGTCACGCCCGACACGGTCGAGAGCGGCGCGGACCGGAGCTCCGCGAAGTTGAAGCTCCGCAGCGCGAGCGCGGAGGCGCCCTGCGAGCTGTCGGCGCTCGCGCTCTTCGTGGCGCCGGTCACCGTCCAGTCGGCGGGGCTCTCGAACCCGAGCACCGACGCCGGGGTCGTGAGGGCCTGCCCCACCTGATCGATAAGCTGCTCGTCCGCGTCGGGCGCCTGCGCGCAGGCGCCGAGCACGAGGGCGCAAGAGGTCGTTATCATGAAGCTCACACGTCGCATGAAATGATCTCCTTCGTGGGATTGACGGACCGCCGCTCGCCTCCGCCGTCTCTGGAGACGGCGAGCCGGACAGCCCCTCGCTGAGCCGCGGGGCAAGCCGCGTGGCAGCGATCGGTCCTCCAACGCGCCACGGAGACCGGAGCGACCGTGGGCGGCCGCATGGCGTCCGCCTCGGCCTGCGATGGTCCGTGGCGCGTCGTTCGATGGTGCTACGCGTTGCGTCCGGGTCGGTTTCGCCAAATTCTCGCGCGGCTGCGCGATCTTGGCCACGTGGGCCACGTGGATCGGGTTCGGGTCGGCCGGGGTGCACCGCGAGCGGCCGAAGCCGTGCCTCGCGCTACCCGGACGCGCCGCGCCTCTGCGCCGCCCTCCGCCGCCACTCCGGCACGCGGACGACCAAGAGCGCGATCCCCGGGAGCAGCACGATCCCCGCGAAGAGCAGCAGCACCGACGTGAGCCGCGCGGCGGACGCCCCCACGGCCGCGTAGGTGGCCGAGATGCCCAGGTTGGCCAGGGCCGTCACCGTGAAGAACGCGCGGAGCGGCATGCGGCCCGCGCCCGCGAAGACGACCGACGCCTCCGAGAGCACCGGCACGCCGCGGAACAGGAGCAGGAACCAGGGGCCGTGCCGCTCGGCGGCGCGCGTGAGCCGCGCGAGCTCCGACGCCCCCACCATCCGCTGCAAGGCCGGCGCCCCCGCCCGCGCGCCGAGCAGGTAACCGAGCCCCGCGCCCGCCATCATGCCCGCCCACGACACGGCCGTTCCGCGCCAGAACCCGAGCAGGCCGCCCGCGGCCGTGCTCACGAAGCTGGACGGCACCGGCAAGACCACGTCGCTCGCCAAGAGCCCCCCGAGCACCAGCCCCGCTGCGACGCCCGAGGGCGGCGACGCGAGGAGCGCTCGCGCCGCCGCCTCGATGCGGTCCGCGAAGAGGAAGAAGGGCACGAGGATGGCCAGGAGGAGCACGCAGGAGAAGCCGGCCCACCCCAGCCAGGAGCGCCGCGAGCGCGCCGGAGCGCCGGGGAGGTGGGGGCTCCCCGGAGGCGGGGTCGATGCAGGGGAGGGCGGCATGCGGGCTCGAGTCCGGTGAGGGGTCGGCGCGCCGCGAGGGCGGGCCGGCCGGCGGCCGAGTATAGGCCTCCGGACCCGCGCGGCATAAGCGTCCATGGACGCCCGCGGGCCGGGGCTCCCCGGCGCCGCGAGAGCGCGCCTCGTTCGCGCGATCTCGCCAGCGCAGGAGGAGCTTGGCATGACGGAAGCCCAGGATCCCGCTGGCGCCCGGAGGATCCGCTGGCCGCGCGCTGGGACGCAACGTTCGTGGGAGAGCCGTTTCCCGTCTCGACGGCGGTGACGCGGTCCACCTCGAGCTCTGGTATGCAGCGATCGCCGGCTTCACCCCCGGCGACCCTCCGTATGCAGCTCGCCAGCTCGCACGCCCTCAAGCACGCTCCGCGCGCCGCGGCCGGCCATCCATCGCGGGGCGCCCGGCTCGGCCGTCTCCTCGCGCTCGCGCTCGCGGTCGCGCTCGCCTGCGCCTGCGGCGAGCGCGGCGCTCCCGGCGCCCCGGGCGGCGGTGACGGAGGACAAGGCGGGAGCGCGGGGGGAGGAGGGCACGGCGGGAGCGCGGGGGGAGGAGGGCAGGGCGGCGGGTCCTGCTACGACTACGCGGCGTTCGAGCCGGGGGCGCCCGTGGACTTCAGGGCGGAGGTGCTGCCGCTGCTGCAGCGCTCGTGCGCGACCGGGGCCGCGTGCCACGCGAGCAAGAACGGCTCGTCCCTGCAGCCCTACCTGGGTCCGACCGCGGACACGCCGCCCGACCAGGTCGGCGACGCGGAGCTCGCCGCCCTCCGGGAACAGAACGTGAACGCCGACGCCGGCGGCGCGGTCGGGATGAAGCGCGTGGCGCCCGGAGACCCGGAGCACAGCTTCCTCATGCACAAGATCGACGGCACGCTAGCGTGCGAGATCCTCACGTGCCGCGAGACCTGCGGCCTCGCCATGCCGCCGACGCTCAAGCCGCTCTCCGCCGGCGAGAGAGACATCATCCGCCGCTGGATCGCGCACGGAGCCGCGATCGAGTGAGGGGATGCCGTCATTCATCGAATCGTTCTCGACCCAAGGAGATCCGTCACGATGTCGCACCGGAATCGATCGCACCGTTTCACGTACCTGGCGCTCGCCGCGGCGAGCGCGCTGATGGCCCTCGGCTGCGGCGACGAGGGGGTGCAGCCGGTCGATGTGAAGGGGGAGCCCGAGGCGCCGGAGGTGAAGACGGCGCGCAACTACCCCGATCTCGTCGAGGCGGTCAGCTCGTTCGGCGCCGTCCTCGTGGACAAGACGCTGTATACCTACGGGGGAAAGCTCGGCGACGGCGACTTCGCGGCCGAGAACCAGTCGAGCGCGTTCCGGCGCCTCTCGCTCTTGCCCGGCGGCGCGTGGGAAGACCTCGGGACCGTCGAGCACCTGGAGAGCACGGCGCTCGCGGTGGTCGACGGCCGCGTGATCCGGGTCGGCGGGCTCCGCGCCGACAACGCCGCCGGCGAGCCGGAAGCGCTCACCTCGGTGGCGACCGTGGAGCGCTACGATCCGGAGGCCGGGGCGTGGGAGGCGCTGCCGGACATGCCCGAGGGGCGCTCGGGGCACGGGGCCGTCGTCGTGGGCGATCGCCTCTATGTCGTGGCGGGTTGGGAGCTCAAGGGGCCGGGAGAGTTCCTGACCGGAGGGTTCATGCTCGACCTGGCCACGCCGGGCGCAACGTGGGTCCCCATGCCGGAGCCGCCGTTCAAGCTCCGCTCGCTGGGCGTCGCGAGGCGCGGCGACGTGATCTACGCCATGGGCGGCGTCGGCGAGGACCAGTCGTTCTCGGGCGCGGTCTATTCGTTCGACACGAAGACCGAGACGTGGGCGGAAGGCCCCGAGCTCCCCTCGGAGATCCCGATCAAGGGATTCGGCGCGACCGCGTGCAACGATGAAGACGACCTCTACGTCAACTACGCCGACGGCCTCTTCCGGCTCAACGACGCCGGCGACGGCTGGGAGCCCGCGGGAGAGCTCGCGTTCACCCGCTACTTCAGCCCCCTGATCTGCCCGGGCGACGGCGAGGTGATCGTCGTCGGCGGGCGCTCCGCGGCGGACAACGAGCTCACGGCGTCCGTCGAGTCCGTCGACGTGGCGCGGTGACCTCAGCCGCTCGGCCGGTCGACGCTCCGGAGGAGCCGGTACCAGGCGAGCATCCGGGGGAGGCCCTGCTCGAGCGAGATCGTCGGCGCGTACCCGAGCTCCCTCGACGCCTTGGTGATGTCCGGGCAGCGGCGGTTCGGGTCGCCCACCGGATACCCCTCCGGATAGCCCGCGAGCGCGATGTCGAGCGGCTCGCCGGCGGCCTGCTCGACCCGCTTCGCCAGATCGCGCATGGTGATCTCCTCGGCGTCGGAGCCGATGTTGTAGACCTCGCCGGGGCGGCCGAGCAGCAGCACCCGCAGGAAGCCGTTCACCGCGTCGGTCGCGTAGCAGAACGTGCGTGTCTGCGCCCCGCCGCGGTGGATCTCGATGGGCCGCCGGTCGAGCGCGGCGTTCAGGAAGCTCGGCAGCACGCGGGAGTCGTCGCGCCGCATCCCCGGGCCGTAGACGTTGAAGGGGCGAACGACCGTGACGGGGACGCCGAACTGGCGGTGATAGACCATCGCGAGGGTCTCGCCGAGGCGCTTCGACTCGTCGTAGCAGGCGCGGAGCCCCGTGGGCGAGACGCGCCCGGGGTAGTCCTCCGGCGTGGGGATGAACGCGGGATCCGGATCGCCGTAGATCTCGCTCGAGCTGAAATACAGCACCGCCTCGGGGCGCGCGCGGCGCGCGAGATCGAGGACGTTGCGGATGCCGTCGACCGCCACGGTGATGGTCTCGAGCGGGTACCGGGCGTAGTACACCGGAGACGCGATGCCGGCGCCGTGAAGGATGAAGTCGGGCCTGATGTCGCGCAGGTACGGCTTCGTCACGTCGTGCGTCTCGAAGACGAGGTTCGGGTCGTCGAGGTCGAAGAAGCCGCTCTCCTTCGTCCCGGTGATGAGGTTGTCGAGCGCGACGATCTGCGCGGGCCGGCGGAACCGGCTGCGGTTGAGCTCCTGGAGGACGCCGACGATGTAGCCCCCGATGAACCCGGCCGCGCCGGTGATGAGCACCGTCTTCCCCTCGAACCGGAGCGCGATGTCGCCGAGCATGCCCGAGAGGCTCCGCAGCTCGTCCTCGATGAGCCGATCCATGTCGCTCGCTCCCTTACCCGATGACGGTCGGAGTTGGAACCGGGACGATGAACTTGCCCCCGTCGACGACGGACTCGAGCGTCTCCGGGCCGATGCCGAGGTGGTTGAGGAGCGTATTGCCCTTGGCCGGGGCGCCGTACGCGGCGACGCGCTTGCCCGCCCGGCGGTGAGCGCCCTCGCAGAGGCAACAGCCGTGCTTTTCCCTCGACATGAGCCCTTCAGGGTACCACGGTCGATAGTTAGGTAGCCATACTAACCAGCGCAGCGGTGCACCGGCGCGCGCGGCGTCCGGCGGCGTCTCGACGGCGCCGGAGGCATCCGGCGCCGCTCCGGACGGCCGCGGCGGCGCCGCTCCTCGACGCCGCATTGTAGTCGGGACGTGCAGATTGCCACGGCACAGGGCGCCGGTCCGCGAGGAGAGCGGCGAGCCGGTCGCGGCGCGCCGCCGCGGGCGCCTGTCGGGCGCGGCCGGCGCCGCGCATCAGGAATTAACGTTAGAATATAAACGCCACGCCCGAAGCGTGATAAGGAGGCGCCGTGTCCGACCAGCTCAGCTCGGATCTCGCATCGCTCCGGATCCGGCGGGACGTCGATCCCGATCGGCGGAGTCCGCTCCGCACCGCGCTCGTCGCCGTGCTCGCGCTCGCGGCGGTCGCCGGCGCCGCCGTGTTCGTCGCGCCGAGGGCGCAGAGCGCGATCTTCAAGACCGAGGTCGCCACCACCGAGGTCGCGCTGGTCTCGCCCGCGCAGGCCTCGATCTCGGTGACGTCGACCGGGTATGTGGTCCCGCAGGTCGTCTCCCGGGTCGGGGTCCGGATCCCGGGCCGCATCGCCCGGGTGTTCGTGAAGGAAGGCGACGTGGTGAAGGCGGGCGATCCGCTCGTGGAGCTCGAGGACGCCGACCAGAAGAGCCTCGTCGCCGCGGCCCAGGCCAAGGTCGCCGCGGCGCGGGCGCGCGCCGCCGCCTCCCGGGCGAGCATCGCCGAGGTGGAGCAGCAGGTCGCTCGGGAGCGGGCGCTGGTCGAGCGCCAGGTGACCGGCCGCGCCTCGATGGAGGACCTGACCGCGCGCATGAACGCCCTCGCGCAGTCGGCCGCGGCGGCCGACGCCGAGGTCAAGGCCGCGGCGGCCGACGTCGAGAGCCTCCGGGTCACGCTGGCCGAGCGGAAGATCGTCGCGCCGATCAGCGGCACGATCATGACGAAGCCGCCGGAGGTCGGGGAGGTCGTCGGCCTCGAGCTGCCGCGCCTCGTCGAGATCGCCGACTTCACGTCGCTCGTCGTCGAGACCGACGTCCCGGAGACGCGCCTTTACCTCATCGAGCCCGGCAAGCCGTGCGAGGTCGTCCTCGACGCGTATCCGTCGAAGCGCCACCGGTGCACGACGCTGGAGATCGGCAAGCGGGTGAACCGCGCCAAGGCGACCATCCCGGTCAAGGTGAAGTTCGTCGGGGAGGCGAAGGAGGCGCTGCCGGAGATGAGCGCGCGGGTGAGCTTCCTCGCGGAGGCGCTGTCCGAGGAGGCGATGAAGGAGCCGCCGAAGCGGGTCGTCCCGGAGGCCGCGGTGGTCGAGCGGGCCGGCGCCAAGGTGGTGTTCGTGGTCGACCAGGGCCAGACGAAGATGGTGCCGATCCGGGTGGGAGGGCCGGCGCCGGGGGGGCTGGAGCTGCTCGACGGCCCGGCCCCGGGGGCGCGCCTCGTGGTCAAGCCGCCCGCCGACCTCGCGGACGGCCAGAAGATCAAGGAGAAGGGAAAGGGGAGCGAATGACCGAGGGGTATCGCGACGGGAAGCCGAAGCCCATTGTCGAGCTGCAAGGGGTCGGCAAGACCTATTTCCGCGACAAGGAGCCGATCGTGGTGCTCGACGACATCACGCTCGATATCCCGGAGGGGTCGTACGAGGCGCTGATGGGCCCCTCGGGCTCGGGCAAGTCGACGCTCCTGAACCTCATCGCCGGGCTCGATCGCCCGACGCGCGGCACGGCGCGCGTGGCGGGGCAGGAGCTCACGCGGATGAGCGACGGCGAGCTGGCGCGCTTCCGGTCGAGGACGATGGGGTTCATCTTCCAGGCCTACAACCTGATGCCGGTCCTCACCGCGGCCGAGAACGTCGAGCTGCCGCTCCTGCTCACGGGCCTGTCGGCGTCCGAGCGGCGGAAGCGCGCGCAGACGGCGCTGCGCGTGGTCGGGCTGGAGGAGCGGATGGGCCATTATCCGCGGCAGCTCTCCGGCGGCCAGGAGCAGCGGGTGGCGATCGCGCGGGCGATCGTGAACGACCCGACGATCATCGTGGCGGACGAGCCGACCGGCGATCTCGATCGGAAGAGCGCCGACGAGATCCTGACGCTCCTGGAGAAGCTCAACAAGGAGTTCAAGAAGACCATCCTGATGGTCACGCACGATCCGCAAGCGGCCGAGCGCGCCACGGTGACGCGCCGGCTCGACAAGGGGAACCTGTCATGAACCTCGTCTCCGTCGCCGCCAGGAACGTCCTCCGGAACAAGTTCAGGACGCTGCTGACCGTGATCGGCGCGGCGGTGGCGGTGCTCGCGTTCGTGCTCCTCCGGACGGTGCTGACGGCGTGGAACGTCGCCGCCGACTACGCCGCGAAGGACCGGATCGCGACGCGGCACAAGATCTCGTTCATCCTCCCGTTGCCGAAGCGTTACATGACCACGCTCCGCGAGGTCCCCGGCGTGACGGAGGGGACGTTCATGAACTGGTTCGGCGGCAAGGATCCGCGCGACGCGACAAATTTCTTCGGCTCGATGGCGGTCGAGTCGGCGACGTTCTTCAAGGTCTACGACGAGATGGTGGTCTCGCCCGCGGACATGGAGCGGTGGCAGGCCGATCGCAAGGGCGCCATCGTGGGCGACGTCCTCGCGACGCGGCTCGGCGTGAAGGTGGGCGACACGGTGACGCTGGAGGGGTCGATCTACCCTGGGCCGTGGCAGTTCAACGTCTCGGGGATCTACACGGCGACGCGCAAGTCGATCGACCGCTCGCAGTTCATCTTCCATTACGATTACCTGAACGAGTCGATCCCCGAGCGGGATCGCGACCAGATCGGCTGGATGGCCGCGCGGATCGACGATCCGTCGCGGAGCGCGGAGATCAGCGCGGCGATCGACAAGATCTTCGATGAGAAGGACGTCCAGACGGCGACGATGAGCGAGCGGGCGATGAACCTGTCGTTCATGGCGATGATGTCGGCCGTGCTGACGGCGCTGAACGTGGTGTCCGTCATCATCCTCCTCATCATGATGATGATCCTCGGCAACACGATCGCGATGGGCGTCCGGGAGCGGTCGCGGGAGTACGGCGTGCTGCGCGCGCTCGGGTTCGAGCCCAAGCACGTGCGGATCTTCATCATCGGGGAGGCGGCGACCACCGGGCTGCTGGCGGGGCTCGTGGGGCTCGCGATCGCCTATCCGATCATCGAGCTCGGGATGGGGCGGTGGCTGGAGGAGAACATGGGCGGCATGTTCCCTTATTTCCGGATCGATCCTTTGACGATGGTGATGGCGGTGCTGCTCTCGATGGGGCTGTCGCTGGTCGCGTCGCTCCTGCCGGCGCACCAAGCCTCGAAGCTCTCGGTCACCGACGCGCTCCGGCGCGTGGCGTGAGCGAGCGACGTCGGAGCCTGTCCAGGACACCTGAAAGCGGGAGAGAGCGCTGATGATCCCCGTCGCTTACAACGTTCGGAATCTGGTGGTGCGCAAGACGACGACCGTCGCGACGGCGGCGGGGCTCGGCCTCGTGGTGTTCGTGTTCGCCTCGGTGCTCATGCTCGCGAACAGCGTGGAGCGCACGCTCGGGCGCACGGCGCGGAGCGACGTCGCGATCGTGATCCGGAAGGGATCGGACGTCGAGATGGCGAGCAGCGTCGAGGAGCAGCAGATCGGCTTGATCCTGGCGAGCGCCGAGGTGGCGAAGCGGCAGGACGGCAAGCCGGACGGCGCGGCGGAGGTCGTGGCGGTGATCCTCCTCGACAAGCTCGGCACGGACGGCGTCTCGAACGTCCAGGTGCGCGGCGTGCCGGACGACGTGCTCGCGTTTCGCTCGCAGGTGAAGATCATCGAGGGCCGGCCGGCGCAGCCGGGCACGGACGAGGTGATCGTGGGGCAGGCGATCTACCGCCGCTTCAAGGGCCTGTCGATCGGCGAGTCGTTCGATCTCCGCAAGAACCGGCCGGTGAAGGTGGTCGGGGTGTTCTCGGACGGCGGCTCCTCGTCGGAGTCCGAGGTCTGGGCCGATCTGCACACGGCGCGCGCGGCGTTCGGCCGGGAGGGGAGCGTGTCGTCGGTGCGCGCGCGGCTCGCCTCGGAGAGCAAGTTCGACGCGTTCGAGGCGTCGATCGAGCAGAACCGGAACCTCGGGCTCGAGGTGATGCGCGAGAGCGAGTATTACGAGAAGCAGTCCGAGGGGACGAGCATGTTCATCAAGGGGATGGGCGTGCTCATCGCGGTGTTCTTCTCGATCGGCGCGATGATCGGCGCGATGATCACGATGCACGCGTCGATCGCCAACCGGCAGCGCGAGATAGGCACGCTGCGGGCGCTCGGCTTCTCCCGGCTGAGCATCCTCACGTCGTTCCTGATCGAGTCGGTCCTCCTCGCGCTGGTCGGCGGGGCGCTCGGCGTGCTCGCCGCGCTCGGGATGAGGTTCGTGCGGTTCTCGACGATCAATTTCGCGAGCTTCTCGGAGATCGTGTTCACGTTCGAGCCGACGCCGGGGATCCTGATCGCGTCGGTGCTGCTCGCCGTGATCATGGGCGTGCTCGGCGGCTTCTTCCCGGCGCTGCGCGCGGCGCGGGTCAGCCCGATCCAGGCGATGCGGGGGTAGCTCGGGCGCGACGCGGGCGGCGGGAGGGTTCGGGGGTGGCCGGGATTCCAGGCCGCGAGACGAGCCTGGCGTACATGCAGGAGCACCCTTTCCTGGCGATCTGAGCGAGGGGCGCGCGGCCGCGTTGCGAGGCGGGGAGGGGGAGAGCGGGAGAGGGCCGAAGGGGCGGCGAGGGCGATGTGTGTCGGCCGGGGACGGTGCCTTGGCCGAGGGGGCTCGTGCGCGGGTGGCCGGCGGCGTGCTCTACGTTGGCCGGGGGGAACGGCATGCCCACGGTCACCAAGGCGATTTACGTGAACTTCGCGGCAGGGAGGAGCGCGGACCGGATGAATCGGCTCTCCTCCCTGGTTCAGCGGACGGAGCTGAACTCCCTGGTCATCGACGTCCGGTCGGATGGAGGAGCGCTCCTCCTGGATCGCGACGAGGCCACCAGGGTCAGGCTGGGAGCCCTTCGCGACGCCGGGATCTACCTCATCGCCCGGCTGGTCGCGTTCAAGGGAGGTCCGCGGGGCTGGTACGATCCAGGCTCGGAGGAGCGATGGCGAGAGATCGCGGAGATCTCGCTCCGTGCGTTCGAGGTCGGTTTCGACGAGGTGAATTACGATTACGTGCGCTATGGCGCGGCGCGCGAGCCGCGGTCGCGGACGCCGGTCGAGGAGAGGGCGCCGACGATCCGCGCTTTCTTCGAGTTCCTTCGCGCGGAGGTCGGCGACGCGGCGTCGCGGCCGATTTCGGCGGATCTGTTCGGGATCACGCTCCTCGGGCCGCAGGACGGCGTGGGCCAGCGGCTGGAGGATGCGGTGGAGCTCTTCGATTACGTGATGCCGATGCCGTACCCGTCGCACTGGGGGCCCGGCAGCTTCGGGCTCGCGAACCCTGCCCATCACCCGTACGAGACCGTCCACGCGTCGCTGTCGGCCGGCTGGCAGAGGGTGGCCGATCTGCCGGGGCGGATCGCGCTGCTGCGCAGCTGGGTGCAGGCGTTCGACCTGGACAGCTCGCGCCCGATGCGGCGGTACAAATATACGCCGTGGCATGTTCGGGAGCAGATCCGGGCGATCGAGGACGCCGGCTGCGCCGGCTACGCGGCGTGGAATGCCCGCAGCGCGTACGAGGAGAGCGCGTTCTTGCCAGGGGGGTAGCCCGACCGGGTTGAGCGGCAGCCTGACCCGGGTTGAGCCGACCAGCGGCAGCCCGACCCGGGTTGAGCTGAACTAGTGGAGCGTTCTATAAGTCTTTCAACATCGACCCGCGCAACCCGACCCGGGTTGCGGATTGCGAGGATCGCCGACCCGAGGAGCGATCCGCCCCGGGTCGATTCGACCCGACCAGCGGCAGCCCGACCCGGGTTGAGCCGACCAGCGACCCGACCCGGGTTGAGATGAACAAGGGTAGGCGACCGACCCGGACCGGACCGACCCGGGTTGACCGACCCGATCCGGGTTGAGGTGCGACCGACCAGGAGGCGGGTTGCGGATTGCGAGGATCGCCGACCCGAGGAGCGAGCCGCCCCGGGTCGAATCGAATCGACCCGACCCGGGTTGCGCTGCCGCGACCCGACCCAGGTTGAGCGGGGACGACCCGGCCCGGGTTGAGCCGAGGCGGCAACCTGACCGGGGCAGCGGCAGCCGCGGGAGCCGGACCCGGGTTGCGGTGAACGGCAACCCGGCCCGGAGTGATCCGACCCAGGTTGAGCCAGCGACTTGGCTCAGTTTGAGCGGCGGCGCGGTTCGCGGGGTCAACCGCGGGTCGCGGGTTAACCCGCGTGGGCAACCGACCTGGGCAACCGACCCAGGTTGAGTGGCGCGCGGAGTGGCGCGCGCGGGGTCAACCCGGGTCGGGGCGGACCGCGGGGTCAACCCGGGTCGGGTCAGACCGCGGGGTCAACCCGGGTCGGGTCAGACCGCGGGGTCAACCCGGGTCGGGTCAGCAGGTCAGCAGACCGCCCCCGCGCCCCCGCGCCCCCGCGGTGCCCCGCGCTCCCGCGCTCCGTCTTCGTCGAGGGCCTGTAACCTCCGGCCAGAGCCGGCCACAGTGGCTGCGTGGCATCCATGCCTGACGTGTGGCCCGCCGCGAGGGCGCTTGCGCTCGACGAGCGCAGCGCTCCGGCCGACCAGCTCACGGAGCTGCGCGCCTGCGCCGCGACCCGGCGCACGCTCGCGGAGCTCTACGCCGCGCACGCTCGGGGCGTGCACCGGTTCCTCTGCGACCTCCTCGGGGACAGCGCCGCCGCGGCGGACGCGACGCAGGAGACCTTCGTCCGCGCCTACCGGCGTCTGCACACGCTGCAGGCCGTCGAACGCCCAGCGCCGTGGCTCTTCGGCATCGCCCGGCACGTGTCCCTGGAGTTCCGCAGGGCGCGCGTGCGCCGGCGGCGGGTCGTGGACGACGCGCCGCTCGAGCCGTGGGAAGTGCGCGGCGAGGGCGGCAGCGCCCTGCCGTCGCCGGAGGACGAGCTGCTCGGCCGGGAAGCCATCGGCGTCGTGCAAGGCGCGCTCGCGCAGCTCACCGAGGACCGCCGCGCGGCGCTGCTGCTCCGGCTCGACCACGGCCTCTGCTACGAGGACATCGCGCGCCTGATGGAGTGGAGCGTGCCCAAGACCAAGGTCGAGATCCACCGCGCCCGGCAGGTGTTGCGCGCGGTGCTGGCACGTTACGAAGGAGGCCAGCGATGAACGCATGCCCGATCGAGGCGGTGGAGGCGTACGCCGACGGCACGCTCGACCCGGCCGAGGCGCAGCGCGTCGCCGCGCACATCGAAGCGTGCCGCCGCTGCGCGGCCGAGCTCCGCTGCCTCCGCGCCGAGCAACGGCTGTTCACAGCGCGCGCGGCGGCGCTCCCCGGGCCGCCCTTGCTCGAAGCGGTGCTCGCGCGCGCCGCCGAGGGCACGCCCGCGCGCGCGGTCGAGGACGCGGCGCCGTGGGCGAACGCGGATGCCGGCGCGCCGGCCCGTCGCGGCCCCGGCGGGCGTCGGGCGGCGCGGGCATCGGCCCCGTGGGGGATGCGTGCGATGGCCGCGGCCGTCGCGCTGGCGCTCGCCGCCGTCGCGGCGCAGCCGCGCCCTGCCGAGCCGCCGCCCGTCGAGGCGGTGGCTGATCCCCCGCCGGCGCGGACCGACGAGGCCGCGCGCGCGTCTGAAGCGCGCGCCGCGGAGCCGCTCGAGGACGATGTGATCGCAAACGCGCCCCTCTGCGACGAGAGCGTCTGCGACGGGTGTGTGCCCGCCGTATCGTCGATGGAGGAGGCCGCGGCCGAGCGCGTCGCCCCTGGTCACGCGGCTCCGGGCGGGGAGGCGGGCAGCGCGCCGTAGCGCGTAACTCGCGACGTCGGCGGGCCACAGCGCTGGTGAGGCCCGCGGGGGAGCGGGCGCCGCGCCGCGGCGCCGGCAGCGCCATGCCGCGCGGCCGAGGAGGAACCACGATGAGCCGCTCGATTCGATGCCTGTCCATCCAGATGTCCCGTGTCGCTGTGCTCGCGCTCCTTGCCGCAGTCGTCTCCGCGACTGCGTGCACCGAGGCGCGCGGGGACACCGAGAACCAACCGCTCCCTCGAGGCGAGCGTGCCCCGGCGGCGCGCGCCCCCGCGCCCGCTGCGGAGGAGCGCGCCCCCGCGGCCGCGGGCTGCGACGACCCGGGCCGGTCCTGCGACTGCGACGCGCACAGCGCCGGCGCGGAGCCCCCGGAGCAGCTGCCGGTCGAGGCGGTGGCAATCGGCGCCGCGCCCGCGCGCGGCCCGGAGGACGCCCCGGTGACGGTCGTGATCTTCTCGGACTTCGAATGTCTCTTCTGCGCAAAGGCGTCGCGGACCCTCAGAGAGCTCGAGGCCGAGTACCAGGGCAAGCTCCGTGTCGCCTACAAGCACCGTCCGCTGCCGATTCACGCGCGGGCGCGCGCGGCAGCGAGGGCATCGCTCGCCGCGCACGAGCAAGGCAGGTTCTGGGAGTTCCACGACGCGCTCTTCGCGTCACCCGGCGCGCTCGACGACGCCTCGCTGGAGCGCGCCGCGTCCAGTCTCGGCCTCGACCTCGCCCGCTTCAAGCGCGATGTGCGCTCCAGCGCGCTCGACGCCGCCGTCGCGGCCGACGACGAGGAGGCGACCCGGCTCGGTCTCCGGGGCACACCGACGATCTTCGTGAACGGGCGCCGCATCATCGGCGCGCAGCCCGCGGAGGTCCTCCGCGGTGCGATCGACCAGGCCCTCGCCGCGCGCTGAGGAGAGCGCGCGACCGGCGACCGAAGCGCCGACGGCGCGAATCGTCATGTATCTCGGCATACCTTCGAATGATTCCGGCGACGTAGCACCGTCCGCAGCCACGCGCGCCGACCGCCGCCAGGGCGCCACCGGCGCCGCAGTTGATCTCGCGCAGCAGCCGCGACACGCGCACCTCCGTCCGCGGCGAAATCGACGTCCGCCCCCTCAAGCGGGTGCCGCGACCCGACCCGGGTTGAGGCGTCATGCGACCCGACCCGGGTTGAGTGAGGCGTCGAGCGACCCGACCCGGGTTGAGGTGTCCGACCCGGGTTGAGGCGTCCGACCCGCGGACCCGCGCAACCCGGGTTGAGGCACGCGACCGCGACCCGGGTTGAGGTGCCCGGACCTGGGTAGGCGTCAGCGACCCGACCCGGGTTGAGGCGTCGAGCGACCCGACCCGGGTTGAGGTGTCCGGAGGTGTCCGACCTGGGTTGAGGTGTCCGACCCGCGCAACCCGGGTTGAGGCAGGCGACCGCGACCCGGGTTGAGGTGCCCGGGTTGAGGTGTCCGGACTTGGGTTGAGGCGGCCGGGTTGAGCTGGCCCCACCTGGCCCCACCCGACCCGGGTTGAGGCAGCGACCCGGAGGCAGCGACCCGCAGGGCAGGTCACGCTGCGCCAGCCCGCGGGTCGGGTTGCGCCGCTTGTGCCCGTTGCCGCCGCAGCCTATCGTGGACGCTGGCGATGCTGCTGGGACAGGACGCACTGAGGAATCTCTGTCGGGCACGCGACCTGCTTTCCGAGGTGCACGACGCGAAGCTGTCGATCGAGGAGGTGGCCCGCGAGGTGGCGATCTCTCCTTATCACTTCATTCGGCAGTTCGAGGCCGTGTTCGGCGTGACCCCGCACCAGTATCGCATCCGGCAGCGCCTCGACCTGGCCAAGCAGCTCCTGGCCGCCGGGCGGCACTCCGTGACCGACGTATGCATGGAGGTAGGATTCTCCAGCCTCGGCAGCTTCAGCGCTCTGTTCGCGCAGCGCATCGGCATGCCGCCTTCGGCGTACCAGCGGCGGCTGCGCGCGATGGTCCAGGTGCCGGGGAAGCTCCCGTGGGAGCTCGTCCCGGGGTGCCTCAGCCTGATGGGCCGCCTGCCGCCGGAGGCGTTTCGCAGTTTTCGAGAAGCCTGAGCCGGGCGACCCTGGCAAAGTCGGCCCAGAACCGCCAGCTCAGCGAGGCAAACGATGAAGATCAAGCTCAACAGCATCATGGTCGAGGACCAGGACCGAGCGCTGAAGTTCTACACCGAGGTGCTCGGGTTCAAGAAGAAGAACGACCTCCCCGTCGGGGAGTATCGATGGATCACCGTGGTCTCGCCGGAGGGCCCCGACGACGTCGAGCTCGTGCTGGAGCCGAACGCCAACCCGGCGGCGAAGACGTTCCAGCAGGCGATGTTCGCGCAGGGCATCCCGCTCACCGCGTTCGAGGTGACCGACCTGCGAGCCGAATTCGCGCGCCTCAAGGAGCGCCAGGTCGCGTTCACGCAGGAGCCCACCCCGATGGGCCCAGTCATGATCGCGGTGTTCTCGGACACTTGCGGGAACCTGATCCAGCTCTATCAGCCGCTCTAGCCAGCGAGCGCCGCTCTGCGGGCGCTCCAGCAGCAGAGCTCGGGGGCCGCCGCCGCTGCCCTGGAGCGCGGTTCACGAGGCTCCGTACCCCTGCGCGGGGTTGCGCAGCGCGCCACAGATCCCTCCGAGCGCCTCTCCCACGCGCGGCGTCCAGCCGAGGCGGCGCAGCTTGGCCGCATCGAGGGCGGCGTCCATGGCCAGGAAGCCTGCCATGAGCCCGTGCGCGGCCCGGGCCTCGGCGAGGCTCCACGAGCGCACGGGCACCCTGGCGACATCGCCGATCGCCGAGAAGAGGGTCGCCATCGGCTCGGGCGACGCGTCGGCGGCGTGGAACACGCCCGCCGCGTCCGACTCCAGCAGCATGGCGTAGGCCACCGCCAGATCCCGCACATGAACGGTGGACCAGCGGTTCGTGCCGTCATCGATATAGCGCGCCACCCCCGCTGCGCGCGCGGCGCTCACCAGGCCCGCCACTGGGCCCGCGCCATCGCCGTAGACCATCGGAGGTCGCACGACCAGACCGCGGAGCCTCGCCGCGCCGAGCACGCGCGACTCGGCCGCCACCAGCCACTCGAGCGGCCCACCGGGGTTGACCGTATCGTCCTCCGACACGGGCACCCGCGAGGATCGTGCCATCGGCGCCCCGGTGGTCGTGACGAAGGCGCCGCCGTTCATGGCCGCGAGCATCGCGGTGACCGCCGCCGCGTCCGTGGCGGCGCGATCCTCCCCCGCCGTGGCCGCGGTGTGCACCACGCCGTCGCCGGCCGCCGCCTCGCGCGCGAGCACGTCCAGCTGGTCGAGATCGCCCCGCACCGGATCCGCTCCGCAGGCCCGAACCGTCGCCTCCGACGCGTCGCTGCGCGCGAGCCCGCGAACGCGATGTCCGCGCGTGACCAGGGCGCGGGCGACCGCCGAACCGATGAATCCGCTCGCGCCCGTGATGAAGATGTCCATGTCTGGCTCCTTGTGGGTTGGTGGTCGAAGCCTGGCGGACGCCCCGCGGGTCATCCATGTGGTAGAGTCCACGTCCCTTTTGCGATCGTCCAATGCCGGATGTCCTCACCGCGCTGCTCCGCCACGTGCGCATCGAGGCCAGCCACTTCGGCCGTGTCGAGCTCGGAGCCCCCTGGGGGGCCCGCGTCGGCCGGCGAGAGCTCGTCTTGCTCCACCACCTGCTCGAAGGCGAGATGTGGCTGGAGCTGGATGGCCGAGAGATTCACGTGGGTCGGGGCGACCTGCTGCTCTTGCCGCACGGCGTTCCCCACTGCCTCCGGCACCGACCCGGGGCACCGGTCGACGACGAGGGGCGCTGGCTCGCGCCTCCTGCGCCGGGTGCGCAGCCGGTGCGGCGCCGGCTTGGCGGCGACGGCGCGAGGACGGTGGTGCTCTGCGCCGCCATGAGCCTCGTCGGCGCCGGGAGGTCGCTGCTGCTGCGCGCGCTGCCCTCGGTGGTGCTCCTTCACGGCGGCTCCGGAGAGCCCGTGCCCGGTCTCGGCCGGCTCCTGGACGGCATCCGCGACGAGGTGCACGTCCGGCGACCTGGCGCACCGGTGATGGCCGCGCGCTTCGCGGAGCTGCTCCTGCTGCAGGCGATTCGCGCGGAGCTCGAGCGCCCCGCGCCTGCTGGCTCCTTTCGAGCCGCGCTCGCGGACGAGCGCGTCGCCCGCGCTCTAGACGCGCTCTACCTGGCGCCGGAGCGCACGTGGACCGTGGCGTCGCTCGCGCGGCAGGCGGGCATGAGCCGCTCGGGTTTCGCTCATGCATTTCGCGAGCAGGTGGGGGAGAGCCCGCTCCGGCACCTGATGCGCTGGCGTATGGAGCTGGCGAAGGAGAAGCTGCGGGAGCATCCCGAGCTTGCCCTCGCCGAGGTGGCGTCGTCGGTGGGCTACCGGGACCAGGCCGCCTTCAGCGTCGCATTCCGTCGAGAGGTCGGGATTTCCCCGGGAGCCTATCGGGCAATCGGATCCGCAACAACAACCCGACCCGGGTTGGACCCGGCCCGAGACGACCCGACCCAGGTTGGACCCGGCCGGGTTGAAGACGACTTGACCCAGATTGGACCCGTCCCGGGTTGAGGTAGCCAGACAGAGCAACGGAGCAGAGGGCAGCACGACCCAGGTTGAGGTAGCAACAGCAACAGAGGTAGCAACAAGGTCAAGGTCGAGGTAGCAACAAAGCAAAGCAAGATAACAGCGGCAGAGATAGCTGCAGCCAGGATCAATCAGGATGGCGGACACGGAGGGCGCCATGGCGCCGCCACCCACGGAGCTGATGTAACTCCTTGAAATCACCAGTGGGAACTGCTGGTATGGTGTTTGCTGGTGCACGCTCAGCCATGAGCCAGCCCCGCGAGATCACTCCCGGCGCCACGTACATGATCACCCGTCGCGTCCTGCGTCGACATCTGCTCTTCCGCCCCGACGCCGCGATCACTCAGCTCCTGATTTACGCCCTGGCGGTCTCCGCGCGGCGCTATGGCCTCCGGGTCCACGCGCTCTGCGCGATGTCAACGCATCTGCACTTGATCGTGACCGACGTAGCGGGCGTTTTGCCGCGCTTCCTGCAGTTCTTCCATCGCATCGTCGCGCTCGGCACGAAGGTGCTCCGCACATGGGAAGGACCGGTGTGGGACCATGAGGCCCCGAGCGTGGTACGGCTGCTGACGCGCGCGGCCGTAGTGGAGAAGATCGCGTATATACTCGCAAATCCCGTGGCTGCAGGCCTCGTCCGACATGCGCGTGAGTGGCCGGGCGCCAAGGTGGATATGGACGCGCTCGGTCACGGCGTGCTGCGCGCCGCGCGCCCCTCTGCGTATCTTGACCCGGAAAACCCTCAGTGGCCTGAGGAAATTACGCTCTCGCTCTCGCTGCCGCCGGTCATTGAACAGGATGGCGCGGAGGCCTTCCGTCAAGAGGTCGCCGCCGAGCTCGAGCGCCAGGAAGCGCAGGCCCATGCGGAGCTGCTGCGGCAGGGGCGTCGCTTCCTGGGCGCCGAGCGAGTACGTGAGGTCTCCCCCTACGCGCGTGCTACGAGCTTTGAGGCGCTGCGCGAATGCAATCCTACGTTCGCGGTCGGCAGCGAGCAGGGGGATGCTTGGCGCATCGCTGGTGCTGCTGTGCGGGCGTTTCGCGCTTCGTACCGCGCGGCGCTCGAACGCTGGCGCGCCGGGGTGCGCAGCGTCGTATTCCCGGCGGGGACGTGGTGGATGCGCGTGTTTCACGGCGTCATGGTGCAGGACCTCGTGCTCTCGGCATAGACGCGGCGCAATTGGGCGCGCAGGGAGCGGCCACAACCTGGATTGTGGCCGCCCAGCATGGTCGTGTGGCGGGCGACGCGAGTCGTCTCCGTGTCGCGGCGCGACTGCCAACCCGGTTCGGGCGATCGGCCACAGGTCGCCGCAACCTGCGTTAGACCACCTCCGTGACCGTCAACCCGGGTCGAGGCTCGCGGGTCGACCCGGGTCGGGGCACGTTGCACGTCTCAACCGGGGTCGTGCACGTCTCAACCCGGGTCGGGTCGCGTCGCGGGTGGAGTCGCGTCGGGGTCACATGATTGCCGACCTGGGTCGATTCGGTAGCCAACCCGGGTCGGGTCGATCCCGGTCTGGTCAACCCGGGTCGGGTCGCGGGTCAACCCGGGTCGGGTCGCCGGGGTCGCGGGTCAACCCGGGTCGGGTCGCGCGCGACGGACGGCGCCTCGCGGGTCAACCCGGGTCGGGTCGCGACGCCTGCGCCTCGCGGGTCAACCCGGGTCGGGTCGACGCCTCTGGTATGCTGGCGATCATGTCCAGCTCGAGGGTCAGGCAAGCGCACGGGAACGAGACCCGCGAGCTCATCGTCGCCACCGCGGAGCGGCTCTTCGCCGAGCAGGGGGTAGCGGCGGTCTCGAACCGTCAGGTGAGCGAGGCCGCGGGGCAGGCGAACAACTTTGCCGTCGGCTATCACTTCGGCACCAAGGCCGACCTCGTGCTCGCCATCGTCCGCCGCCATGCCCCGGCCATCGAGCGACGGCGCGCGGAGATGCTGGCCTCGATCAAGGGCTCGTCCGACCTGCGCGACTGGATCGGGTGCCTGGTGCGGCCGCTCACCGAGCACCTCGCCTCGCTGGGCAGCCCGAGCTGGTACGCGCGCTTCATCGCCCAGGCGACGACCGACCCTGCCTTCCGCCGCATCGTGATCGACGAGACCGTCGCCTCGACGTCGATGCAGGAGACCATCGAAGGGCTGATCCGGCTCATGCCGGTCCTCCCGGAGGAGGTGCGCGCCGAGCGCGGCGACATGAGCCGGCAGCTCATCGTGCACATGTGCGCCGAGCGTGAGCGGGCGCTGCAAGCGGGCACCGCCACGACGCGAGCAACGTGGGAGGCCGCCGCGGTCGGGCTGGTGGACGCCCTCGTCGGGCTGTGGCGGGCCCCGTTCACCCCCACGACCTGATCCACGGCGCTGGCACGACAGACCAGGAATCCGAGGGGTCGATGCACGCGTATCGTGCGCCTCGCGGAGCACCGCAGAGCAGGCCAGCGCCGCCTGCTCGCGCCAAAGGCGCTCACCGGCCGGACGACGGCAACGTGTCCGTCCTCGACGGCGCCCCCGGAGGAGCTCCACGCCGCCGTCCCGGCGCCGCGATAAGGCTCGAAGCGCGCGAGAACACCCCTCCGAGCATCAGCGGCCGTCGCAATCACGCCGGCAGCCGCGCGGCGATGCCCGCGCCCTCGTGAGCGCCGCGACGGCAGGGACCGCGGCGCCATTGTTCGGCTTTCCGATTCAATGCTGTGTAGAAAATGCAGATTCCCTTCGCTTTCCTGCGCGCATACGCTGATTCACGCGGGCCGCGCGAGCGGCTCGTACTGCGGCGGAGGCACTCCGCAGCGCGTACCACCTTTCGTGGAGGCGAACTGTATGCGTGAGGAGACGAGACGGGCAGCATTGCGTGCGGCGGCGCGGGTCGCGCTGGGGGCGCTGGCCTATGGCGCCTCGGTCGGCTGCGGCGGGCATATCACCACCGGCGGGCCGTCATCGGATCTGGATCCCGACGAGCACCTCGCGACGGAAGCGCCGGAATCACCGGACGCGCCGGGATCGCCGGACGCGCCCGACGACGCGGCTCCGGCCGGAGGCGACGGCGGTGCAGCGCCGACGGCGGAGGAGCCCGCGCCCGGCTGCACGCCCGCGGAAGGCGATCCGGACTGCTCCGAGGCCGCCCAACCGGAGCCGCCCGAGCTCGCGTGCGCCGAGCCGGCGAGCCTCGACGACGCGGAGGCCCGCCCTCGCGCGGAGCTCGATTGCTGCCTCGGCTACACGGCAGAGCGCGCGCCCGAGCGCGGGGCAGGCCTCTCCGAGCAGGAGGTGGCCGCCCTCGCGGAGGACGCCTCCTTCGTGAACTGCTGCACGGCGTTGATCGTCGGCGTGGGCGCCGGCGCCATCTCGTACCCGGAGGCCGAGCCGGTCCGCGGCGTCTGCTGTTTCGGCGACGTGGTCGCGCCCGAGCAGGAGCTCTATTTCCAGACGTTCTGCACGCCGTGGGGCCCCCCGGTCCCGCCCGCGCTCGACGCCGACGCCGCGCCGGAGGTCGCATGAACGCCTCGCAGCTCGATCTCCGCGACGAGGCGCGCGCCCGCGCCTTGGACGTGAGCGGGTATCCGGCGGCGCTGTTCCCCTCGGCGATCCGCACCTGGCACGGGCGGATGGTGAACGAGCACGCGTCCTCGGCGGTGTTCGAGGCGCTCGCGCGCCAGCTCGCCGAGGCGGGCTTCCCGAAAGAGCTCGCCGACGCGTGCCGGGGCTTCGCCGCCGAGGAGCGCCGGCACGGGATCCTCTGCGGCGCCGTCGTGGAGGCCCTCGGCGGGACCGCCACCGCGAGCGTCCCGGAGCGCCCGGAGTTCCCCCTGCACCGCGACGCGCCCCCCCGCGCCGCCGTGCTCCGCAACGTGATCCACGTCTGCTGCATGAGCGAGACCGTGGCCGTGGCCCTGATCGGCGCCGAGCGGCTGGAGATGCCGCCCGGGCCGCTGCTCGAGCTGCTGACGCGCATCTATGCCGACGAGGTCGGGCACGCCCGCTTCGGCTGGCGCCTGCTCGAGCAGGTCGCGCCGGAGCTCTCCGCGGCGGAGCGGACCGCGGTCGAGCGCTACTTCCCCGTCGCGTTCCGGCACCTCGTGCAGCACGAGCACGCGCACTTGCCGCCCCACGACGCTCCGCCGCGAGGCGAGCAGCTCGGGCTGTGCAGCGGCCTGAAAGCGCGCGTGCTGCTCGACGAGACCATCGAGGAGGTCATCCGCCCCGGGCTCCGTCGCTACTTCGCGTGCTGACCCGCCGCGCGCTCGCGCGCCGCCGGGACACCCTCCCTCGTCGCCGGGGCCCGCCCCCTCGGGTGACCCTCGCCGATCACCCGCGCTTCGGCCGCTTGCCGCGGGCCGCGGGCGCCTCGGTCTCCGCGGGCGCCAGGGTCTGCCGCGCCAGCTCGCGCGCGTAGGTGACGCGGTCGGCCGGCGAGCCGAGCGCGCTCAGCCCCTCGTAGAGCCCCGCGAAGAACCCCGGGAACAGGACCGCCGAGAGCGCGGCCACCACGCGGCGCGCCGCCGCCCGCTCCTCCAGCCCAGGCACCGCCGCCCGGACGACATCGCGCAGGCGCACGACCACCGGCGCGAAGAGCGTCGGGAAAGGACCGCTGTAGTCGTCGGCGTGAAACGCGTCGTGCAGGTGGGCCCGGCTCAGGTTCGGGAAGCGCAGGCAGCCCTCGAGGAGGTAGCCGAGCAGCCCGCTGAGCGCCTCCATCGGATCGTCGGGCATCCGGGCGAGGAACTCCTCGGTGTGCTCGAGCATGTTGCGAATCGACACCTCGAGCGCCGTCGCGAGCAGCGCCTCCTTCGACCGGAAGTAGTAGTTCACCGCGGCGATGTTCACCTCCGCCGCCGCCGCGATCCTCCGCACCGTCGCCTGCCCGACGCCGTGCTTCTCGATCTGATCGATCGCGGCGGCCACGAGCCGCTGGCGTGGATCGTCCGCGTGGGCAGGGGGGTCTCGGTCGTTCATACGCTTGTTTGAAACAAACCTTGACAACGCGCCGTACAGATGTCAATGATTTAAACTTTCGTTTGAATCGTTTGTTTTGTAAGGCGCCGGAGATGCATCGATGATCGATCGACGGAGGTCCCTCACCCATACGGCGGTCGCGGGCAGCTCGGCCGCGCTCGGCTGCGCGCCGGGCCATCGTGGGCTCGACCAGCAGGTCGCGTTCGCCTGGTTCCACGGCGACGACGCGCTCGCGAAGGGCCAGGCGGCGGGCGTCTGGCACCGCTGCGAGCTCATCGGCCAGCCGGTGATGGACGCGGCCCGCTGGTATTTCCTGGCCCAGGCGCGGCTCTTCGACTGGCTCGACGAGCGGGTGACGCGATGAGGCCCGCCGATCGCGCCGCCGCGCGCTCCGCGGCGCAGCTTCGAGGAGGCGCCCCCCGCCGGATCGCGCGGACCGCGCGGCTCCTCGCCCTCGCGGCGCTCCTGTGGGTCCTCGCGCCGGGCGCCGCGTGGGCCCAGCTCCCCGACCTCGCGGACCTGAGCGCGCAGTACATGCCGGGCGCCGCGCTCGAGGACCCACGCCCGACGCGGGCGCAGGTCACGTCGTACGAGGCGAGCGTCAACGTGCCCCTCCCCCTCGGGCAGAAGACGTTCCTGATCCCGGGGGCGATGTACCACGTCGAAGCGGTCTCCTACGCCGACGCCTTGCCCGGCTTCGACCAGCTCCGGGCCTTTCACTCCGTCGATGTCTCCGTGCTGTTCGTCCAGCTCCTCCCCCGCGACTGGTCGCTCTCGCTGCGCGTCGCGCCCGGGCTCGCGGGCGACTTCGAGGGCTTCGACGGCGGGCTCGCCCGCATCAGCGCGCTCGGGCTCGTGACCAACACGATCTCGGAGCAGCTCGTGCTCGGGGGCGGCGCGCTCGCGTCGTTCAGCTTTGGCACGTTCCTCCCGCTGCCGGCCGCCTACGTCGACTGGACGCCGACGCCGTACCTCCGCCTCGAGGCCTTCCTCCCTGGCTTCGCGACGGCGAAGCTCCTGTTCTCGGATCGCGTCGAGCTCGGCCTGCGCGCGGACCTGGCGGGGAACGCCTACGCGGTGCGCGACGCGCGCGTCGCGGGCGCGTGGCCCTGCGCCGCCCAGCCGGCCGACGACCCGGCGACCGAGCCCGACGAGCGGGTGGCGCGGCCCGAGCGGTGCGTCGATCACATCGCCTATTCGGTCGCGACCGCGGGCGTGACGCTCGGCGTGCGCGCCTTCGGGACGGTGTGGCTGACCGCTCAGGCGGGCCACAGCCTGTTCCGTCGCTTCGAGCCGATGAACGCCGACGACGACGGCATCCCCGGCGAAGGGCAGAGCATCCCGAACGTGCTCTTCTTCCGCGCCGGCGCGACGTGGCGTATTCCGAAGAGCTGAGGCGCGGCCGGCCGCGATGGCTCCACCAAGCGTCCAGAGGGGCAGTCTCCCCTCGCGACGCCGCGGCGTGGGGGCGAGGCGCACACCAGGCGCCCCCGGCGCCGGACCGTTGATGGCGGCTCGACCCCGGTGCATCCTCCGCCTCATGCGCCCGGGAGAGGTCATCGACAGCCGCTTCGAGATCGAGCGCGTCGCGGCCTCCGGCGGGATGGGGACGATCTACCGCGCCGTCGATCGAACCACCGGGGCGCCGGTCGCGCTGAAGCTCCTCGGCCAGCCCGACCGGAGCGCCGCCCACCGCTTCGAGCACGAGGCCCGGATCCTCGCCGAGCTCGATCACCCGAGGATCGTCCGCCACGTGGCCCACGGCGTCACCCCCGACGAGGTGCCGTACCTCGCCATGGAGTGGCTCGACGGCGAGAGCCTCGCGCAGCGCCTCGCCCGGCAGAAGCTCGACCTCGAGGAGAGCCTCGCGGTGCTCCGCGCGACCGCCGAGGCGCTCGGGGCGGCGCACGCGCGGGGCATCGTCCACCGCGACATCAAGCCGGGCAACCTCCTGCTCGTCGGCGGCGAGGTCGCCGGCCTCAAGGTGCTCGACTTCGGCATCGCCAGGACGAAGCGCACCCTCGGCGCGCTGACGCGCACCGGCTCGGTGATGGGAACGCCGGGCTACATGGCCCCCGAGCAGGCCACCGGCGACCGCGACCGCCTCGACGCGCGGGCCGACATCTTCTCGCTCGGCGCCGTGGTCTTCGAGTGCCTCACGGGCAGGCCGGCGTTCCAGGGCCAGCACGTGATGGCCCTGCTCGCCAAGCTCCTCATGGAAGACCCGCCGCGCGTACGGCACCTCCGCCCCGAGCTGCCGCAGGAGCTCGACGACTTCGTCGCCCGCATGCTCGCCAAGGACCCCGAGCAGCGGCCGCGCGACGGCTCGGCCGTGCTCGAGGCGCTCGACGCCCTCGAGCGCGATCCGAGCAGCGGCCTGGCCGCGCCGCCCGTGCTGTACGAGGCGATCACCACGGGCGAGCTCCGGCTGCTCTCGATGGTGGCCGCGAAGGAGCTGCACCCGGCCTCGTGCGACGGCTCGGCCAACACCCTCGTCGCCGCCATGCCGGGAGACCTCACGCGCAAGCTCCACACGAGCGCGCAGCCGTTCGGCGCGCGCGTGGACGCGCTCGCCGACGGGACGATCGTGCTCTCGATCGCCGGCGTGGGCGACGCGGTCGAGCAGGCCGCGCGCGCGGCGCGGTGCGCCATGAAGCTCGGACAGATCTTGCCCGACGCCTCGGTCGTGCTCGCGACCGGCCGCGCCGAGCACACCGGCAGCCTCCCGGTCGGGCCCGTCATGGACCGCGCGGCCGCGCTCCTCGCCCTCGCCGAGCTCGAGGCCCGGGCGCGTCCGGAACGGAAGCCCGATCCGGTGCGGATCGACGACGTCACCCGGTCGCTGCTCGACGCGCGCTTCGAGATCGAGGCGGCGCGGTCCGGCACGTTCTTCCTGCTGCAGGAGCGGGAGGTCGGCCGGTCGGCGCGGACGCTCCTCGGCAAGCCGAGCCCCTACGTCGGCCGCGACCGGGAGCTCCGGAACCTGCGCGAGCTCCTGGAGGACAGCTTCAGCGGGCCCGAGCCCCGCGCCATCCTGATCACCGGGCCGCCGGGGATCGGCAAGTCCCGCCTGCGCTACGAGCTCATCGAGGTCCTGCGGGAGCGGCACCCCGAGATCACCGTCGCGGTCGGCCGCGGCGACTCGCTGAGCGCCGGGTCGCCGTTCTCGCTGCTCGGCTCCGCGCTCCGGGGCGCGGCCGGGATCACCGGGGGCGAGCCCGCGCCGGCGCAGCGCGAGCGGCTCCTCTCGCTGGTCGCGCGCGCCCCGGCGCTCGGCCCGGGCGACAGGACGCGGATCGCCGCCTTCCTCGGCGAGATCGTGGGCACGCCGTTCCCGAGCGAGGCCGACCCGCGGTTCCAGGAGGCGCGGCAGAGCCCGGCCCTCTTGGCCGACCAGATCCCGCTCGCCTACCTCGACTTCATGGAGGCGGCGTGCGCGGCGGGGCCGTACCTGCTCGTGCTCGAGGACATCCAGTGGGGCGACGCGGCGTCGCTCAAGCTCATCGCGCGGGTGCTCCGGGAGCTCCGCGACCGGCCGTTCGCGGTGCTCTACCTGGCGCGCGTCGAGGTGCGCAAGGTCTTCCCCATCCTCTGGGAGGGCAGCGAGGTCCACGAGATGACGCTCGGCGCGCTCCCGCGCCGCGCCGCCGAGGAGCTCGTGCGGCAGATGCTCGGCGACGGCCTCCCGCCCGCGGAGGTCGCGCGCCTCGTCGAGCGCGCGAGCGGCAACGCCTTCTACCTCGAGGAGCTCATCCGGGCGGTCGCGGAGGGGCGCGCGGACCGGCTGCCGGAGACGATCCTGGGCATGGTGGAGGCGCGGCTCGAGGCGATCCCCCCGGAGGCGAGGCGGCTGCTCCGGGCGGCGAGCGTCTTCGGCGAGACGTTCTGGAAGCAGGGGGCGCTCGCCCTCCTGGGCGACGCCGGCGGCTCGACCCTCGCGGTGGACTGGCTCCCCTGGATGCTCCAGCGCGAGCTCCTCGAGCGGCGCGAGCAGAGCCGCTTCTCGGACCAGGAGGAGTACGCGTTCCGGCACGCGCTCATCCGCGACGGCTGCTACGCGATGCTCCCGGACCACGATCGCGCGCTCGGCCACAGGCTCGCGGCCGAGTGGCTCCTCCAGGCAGGGGAGCACGACGCCAAGGTGCTCGCCGAGCACTTCGAGCGGGGGGGCGAGCCGCGGCTGGCCGTGGAGTTCTACCTGCACGCCGCCGAGCAGGCGCTCGCCGGGAGCGACTCGGCCGCGGCGAGCGCGCTTGCGGAGCGGGGGCTCGCCCTGGGCGCGGAGCGGGACGTCGAGGCGGCGCTCCGCGGGATCCGCGAGGGGGCGACCAGCACGCTCCGCAAGGGCGGCGCCGCCCTCTCGTCCAGCTCGTGAGCGCTCAGGGCGACCGCTTGCGCGGCCGCGGGATGCCGTACGCGTCGATGCGGTTGATCAGCGTGCGCAGCGAGATGCCGAGGAGCTTCGCGGCGCGCGTCTGGTTGCCGGCGGACTGCTCGAGCGCCTCCAGGACGCGCTGGCGATCGACGGCCCTCATCTCGAGCCGCAGCCGCTCCATCTCCTCGGAGTGCGGCGTCGGCGTGGGCGGCTCCGCGGGAGGCCCGGCGCCCTCGGCGCCCTCGCCCGGCGGCCCCCCGCGCGCCCGGGCGGCCTCCCCGGCCGGCGGCGCCGGGGGAGCCGGCGGCGGCGTGGAGCCCCTCGGCGGCGGCGTGGAGCCCCTCGACGGCGGCGCGGGGCCGGCCGGCGGCGCCGGGGGAGCCGGCGGCGGCGTGGAGCCCCTCGACGGCGGCGCGGCGTTGCTCAGGGGTGCCGGCCCGCTCAGCGGCGGCGCGGAGCCGCTGAGCGGGCCCGCGCCCCCGCTCGTCAGGTGCGGCGGCAGATCGGCGGGCTGGACCGAATCCCCCGCGCACAGGACCGCCGCGCGCTCGATCACGTTGCGCAGCTCGCGCACGTTCCCCGGCCAGGCGTACGCCTCGAGGACGGCGAGCGCCTCCGGCGAGAGGCGGGGCGCGTTGCGCTGCTCCAGCTGCCGGCACGCCTCCTCGAGGAACCTGTCGGCGAGCGGGCCGATCTCGGCGACCCGCTCGCGCAGCGGCGGGACGATCAGCGAGATGCCGTTCAGCCGGAAGTAGAGGTCCTGCCGGAAGGTGCCGCGCGCGACCTCCGCCTCCAGATCGCGGTTGGTCGCCGCCACGAAGCGCAGATCGATCCGCCGGGGCGTGCGGCCGCCGATGCGGAGCACCTTCCGGTCCTCGAGGACGCGGAGCAGCTTCGCCTGGAAGGCGAGCGGCAGCTCGCCGATCTCGTCCAGGAAGAGCGTCCCGCCGTGGGCCGACTCCAGGAGGCCCGGGCGCGCCTGGCTCGCGCCCGTGAAGGCGCTCTTCTCGTGGCCGAAGAGCTCGCCCTCGAGGAGCGACGGCGGCAGCGCGGCGCAGTTCAGCTCGACGTAGGGGCCGCTGGCCCGCGGTGACCGCGCGTGGAGGGTCCGGGCGAGCACCTCCTTGCCCACCCCGGTCTCGCCGAGGATGAGCACGCTGATGAGGCTCCGCGCGGCGCGGGCGGCCTGCTCGTAGAGCGCCAGCATGGCCGGGGCCCGCACCACGACGTCCGCGGGCGCGCAGCAGTCGGGCGCCGCGGCGGCCTCCGCGGGCGCGCGGCCGACGACGATGGTCGTCGCGCCGAGGTTGAAGCGCTCGCCGATGCCGATCTCGGCGCTGTCCCGCGACAGGCGCCGCAGCCGGTGGGTCCGCGCCGTCACCCCCGGGAGCTGCTGCTCGCCGACGAAGGTGCCGTTGGCGCTCCCGAGATCCTCGATCCGGAGCGGGGGGCCGACGTGGAGGACGGCGTGCCGGCGCGAGACCGAGCGGTCCTCGATGCGCACGTCGCACCCCTCGTCGCGGCCGAGGACGACGCAGCCGCGGGGCGGCAGGGGGGCGAAGGCGATCGTGCTGCCCGCCACGATCGCGAGCCGGAGGGTCGTGCAGGAGCCCCGCGCATCGCCGCCGGGAAAGCCTTCGTCCACGAGCACATCCTACGCGGGGCCGCGCATCGATCCGCACGAAGATCTGCACGAATGATGCAAACCCGTGCAGGTCGTTCGGATCGTGCAGGCGGATGCACGACCCGCGCGCCGGTCGCCGGAGCGAACGGACGGCACCGCCGCAAATTGCTGGGTTCGCCGCCCGGCACGCGTCCTGCTCCACGCTCCACGACCGCTGAGAGCGGCGATGACGACCTCGATCCCACAGCGCGCGGAGCGCCTCCGAGCGGCCTCTGCAACGGCGCGGCTTGGCCCCCACGGATCGCGGTTCGCCACCCCACGGATCAGGAGCGATCATGTGCACTGAGCATGGATCTTTGAATCGCAGGCGTCTTCTCCAGGGGCTGGGCCGCACGGCGGCGGTGGCTGCGTTCGCGCCATCGGTCCTGTCGGCCCGGGTGGCCGAGGCGCACGCGCCGATGCATGCGCCGGTCTACGACAGGCTCGTCCCCGGGCGGCCCGAGAGCGTGGGCCTGAGCTCGGAGCGCATCGAGGACGTCTTCGCGAGAATCCAGCGCCGCGTGAACGACGGCCTCTTCCCGGGCGCGGTCGCCCTGATCGCGCGGCAGGGGAGGATCGTGGGGCACCGGGCGTTCGGGACCCGGGTTCGCGGCGCGCACGAGCCGGTCACGCTCGACACGCTGTTCGACCTGCTCTCGATCACCAAGGTCCTGGCGACGGCCACGTCGGCGCTGATCCTCGTGCAGGACGGCGTCCTGCGGCTGCACGATCGCGTCGCCGACTTCGTGCCGGAGTTCGCGGCCAACGGCAAGCGCCGCATCACCGTGCGGGACATGCTCCGGTACGCGGCCGGCCTGCCGATGGACGCCCCGTTCCTGGAGGATCCGGACGACGAGCGCGTCTGGCGGCGGATGGCCGAGTCGCCGCTCGAGTACCTGCCCGGCACGCAGGTGCTCTACAGCGATCTCACCTACCGGCTCCTCGGGCGGGTGATCGAGGTCGCCGCGGGCGTGGATCTCGACACCTTCGCGAAGGAGCGCATCTGGGGCCCGCTCGGCATGCGCGACACGACGTTCAACCCGTCGGCGGCGCTGATCCCGCGGACCGCGGCCACGGGCTACTCCGAGATCCGGGGCCGGGTGGTCCGCGGCGAGGTGCAGGACGAGCAGGATTATGCGCTCGGCGGCATCGTCGGCTGCGACGGCGCCTTCTCGACGGCGATCGACATGGCGGTCTTCTGCCAGATGATCCTGAACGGCGGCAGGTACGGCGGCGTCCGCGTCTTGAGCCGCAACGCCGCCGCGGCGATGGTGAGCAACCAGACGCCCGAGGTCTCGGCGGCGGAGACCGATGTGTCCCCGCTGTCCAACCTGCTGTCGACGCCCAAGGGCTATGGCTGGGAGCTCGCGACGCGCCGCTTCTCCAGCGGTGGGATGCGCCTCTCGAGGGGCTCTTACGGAAAGGCGGGCGGCGCGGGGACCTTCATGTGGATCGACCGCAGCCGCGAGCTGTTCGGGATCCTGCTCACCAACCACGGCTTGCCGAACCCGTTCGACGAGATCGGGTGGAGCCGGATGCTCGACGCGGTCGGGACCGGGGAGTTCTTCGACGGCATCATCCAGGCGGTCGTCGACGAATAAGGGGCGCGGGCTCTCCCGGTGAGGGCGTGAACGGGGACGGCGGGGCGGCGGTCCAGGCGCGGCGCTGCGCTGCTCGCGATTGCGCCCGGCTTGGGCCGCTGTCGCCGGTGGGGCGGCGCGGGCTGCGCCGCCGGCTCAGGGCGCGGCCACGGCGGTGATCTCCCCGGTCGTGTACAGCGCGGAGGTGTCCCACGCGAGCCCGGGCGCGAGCGGCAGGGCGATGCTCACCTCCGCGAAGGTGCCTGTGAGCTCGCCGCTCCAGCCGAGCAGGGCGATCGTGTCGCCGGCCTGGAACGACGCGGCGTCGTCGGCCGGGACCACCTCCAGGACACCGCCGAGGCTCACGTCCCCGTCCACCTCCAGGAGCGGCGCGGCGCCCGGGCCCGCGACGGCGATGCGCAGCGCGGCGCTCGGGCCCTGGCGGTAATCGCCGGCCACGCCCGTCGACGGGTACGCCTCTCCCACGGAGAGCTCGCCGGCTTGCGCGTTGACGAGATCGCCCACGAAGCTGCCGGTGCTCAGGCGGCCGCCGGCGAAGTCGAAGTCGCCCTCCTCGACCTCGATGGCGCCCGCGTCGAGCTCCCCGCGCACGAGGCGCACCACGGGGCCCGGGCCGGGCTCGGCGCCCTCGCGGAGCGGCGCAGTCCGGAGGAGGCCGCCGATGCTGACCTGGCCCCGCCGCTCGATGAGGAGCGACGGGGACGTCGCCCACGACGCGAAGACCGTCACGTCGCCGCTGTTGCGCCAGGACGCGTAGGGCTCGTTCACCCGGACGAACCCTCCGCCGAACTCGGAGCGGATCTCCGTGTCTTCCGTCACGAGGCTCCCATAAGCGCCGACCGTGAGCTCGCCGTAGCCCACGCGCCCGACGCGCAGGAGCCCCTCGTTGGTCCAGGTGGCGCCCCAGCCCCTCACGATCGCCGAGCTCGACGCGTAGAGCGGCGAGGAGGCGTAGGTCTCGATCCGCGCGCCCGCGGTGAAGACCTGGGCTCCCTGCTCGACGAGCAGCGTCCCGTGGCCGTTCGCGCCCAGGTTGAACACCCCGGTGTTGACCCACCGCGTCGCGGAGCCCGTGACGGTCACCTGGCCCTCGCAGACCGGGCACGTCGCGATGTAGGCGTTGTTCGAGAAGAAGCTCCCTCCCTGCTTGATCTCGACGCGGCTGATCCCCTCCGCGTGACCGATGTTCGCGCTCGTGCACGTCAGGGAGGCGTCGTATCCCTCGACGAGCACGTACCCTTCGGCCAGGTAGCCGCCCCCGCCGACCGTGAAATCGTACGTGGTCACCTGCGCGCCTCGCTGCACGAGGAGCGATCCGCGCGACTCGGTGCGGAGCGAGAGCGCGAGTTGACCGTTGTTGATCCATCGCGATCCGTATCCGACGACCTGGACCGTTCCCCCCGAGCCGACGCCCGCCGCCACGGCGGCGCCGGCGCTGATCAACGTCCCCCGGCGGCTGACGATCACGTCGCCGGAGGTCGGCTCCGCGGTGGTGCTCGCGCCGCCGATCACGAGCGCATTCGACCCGAGGTCCCAGGGGTCGCTCGGAGCGGCAGGCATCACATCCCCCGAGACCGTCACGTCTGCATGGGCCGCCCCCGCCAGGCCCACCGAGGCTGCCGCGAGCCATGCCGAGAATGCGTATCGAGCTTGCTGGTTCATGCGCTGTGCCTCCCCAAAAGAAAATTCTCTGCACACGGGATCGTTCCTCACCCCGCGCGCCCTGGCGACGGGAACGCTGTGGGCACGGTGACCCGCAGCGCAAGCTCATGGATGGCGCTCCCCGCTTCCGCAAGCCCTCGGGCAGATAAACACAGGCGCGCCATCGTCATCCTCGCGCCCCGCGGTCCTATGCGCGCGCGCCGCGGCTCGGTACCCTGACCCGATGACAGAGGCCGAGGTTCGTCAGTTCGTGGAGCGTTATTTCCACACCGCCTTCAACGACACCGAGGAGGCCTTCGCGGCCCTCTTCACGCCCGAAGGGGTCCTCGAGGATCCCGTGGGCACCCCGCCGCTCCGCGGGCGGAAGGCCATCATCGGCTTTCTCCGCGCGGCCAAGCCGAAGATCGAGCGCGCGAGCGTGCAAGTCCGCGAGATCATGGCCTGCGGGGACGAGAGCGCGGTGCGCTGGTCGCTGGACCTGCGGACCAGGAAGGGTGATCACGTCGCCATCGAGGGGATCGGCAACTTCGCGTTCGGCGAGCAGCGCCAGCTCCGCCTCGTCCGGGAGTTCTACGACGTGGAGCTCCTCCGCAAGATCACCGCCTGATCCCGAGCCCTCGCCGGGGCCCTCGCGGTGACCCGTCCGGCGCTATGGTCAGCGCCATCTCAACAGCAAGCCCTTGGGTGGATTGACGCAGGCCGACGAACGTGGTCGTCGCGCCCCGCGCCAGGCCGGCTCTGCTCGCCGCGCTCAGCGCGCTACAGTCTGGGACGTCGACGGCCATGGTTCCGTCCTGCGGATATCGTGGGCTCCCTGGCCTACGAGAGCCCCAGGCGCTCGCGCGCGGGTCGCAGGCTCGCGGCGGAGCCCGAGCAGGGAGAGATCCTGAGGCAGTCATCACCTCCTTGACGAGCTCGACGGCATATCATTGAATCACGCCTTTCCATATGTCCACGCTGTCTCTGTTTGCTCGAGCGCCGCCGAAAATATAGATGCTGTTTCCGAGCTTCTCGACGGCGAACAAAAGCATGGGCTCCGGCAAGGCGCCTGGGCTCGTGCACCACTGTCCCGATTTGATATCGAAGACATTGATCGAGCTGGTGGGCGTCTCCGCGTTCTCTCGTCCGCCTAGCAGGAGAACGCTGGAGCCGTGCACAACCGCGCGTGAACCGTAGCGGTAATATGGGAGCGGCGGCAGGCTCGTCGTCCAGTCGTCGGTGTTGGGGTCGTACATCAACGCCGATGTAGACCCTAAGTCTTCGCCTGTCGCTGTGGAAAATACGTATATCTTACCCTCGTAGGCGACAGAGGTCGGTAGATCGAGCTCCGGAGGAGGGATCGGTGTCAAGACGGACCACGTGAGCGTCTCGATATCGAAAGCCGTCGCCTTTTCCACCTCGTAATTGAAGCCCCCCATGAGATAAATCTTGCCGTTTGCGGCGGATGTCGCTGGGAAACGACGAGGGTGTGGGTTCAGCGTGTGAGAGACCCAGGAGTCCGTGGCCTCGGTCCATGTCATGGCGTAGGCGCTCCTGTCAAATATCATCCCGTCGCCGAATGCGTACAATGTGCCTGTCACGGAGATGGCGGCGCCGTTGCTAATGGAGTGTGGGAGCAAGCTTAGGTCATGAAGAGAGCCGTCTGCTGGATCGTACAGCCTGTGATTGAGGTATCGCGAGCCTCCAAATATGTGAATCTTGTCGCCCAGGGCAGCGGATACCATCACATCTTCAGGTTCGGGCATTCTGCCTGCGACCTGCCATAGAATGTTAGGTCCGCATGGTGCAGGTGGCGCACCAGGCGGGAGCGGCGGGTCGTCGGCCCACCAGCGCTCGGCACCCATGGTTCCAGGGTTGCTGGAGATGTTAGGGTACTGGTCGACGGTGTCGTATATATCATATGGATCCTCTCTACACCACGACTTCATGCACGGGCTCTCGTTCATGACTTCGAAATGTAAGTGGACGAGTCCATTGGCGGCGCCGGTCTTCCCCGCTTGCCCGATCGAGTCGCCTGTGTTCACATATCCGCTGTTCTTCGCGTAGGACTCCAGGTGCGCGTAAAGTGTGTAAAATGTCTGCTGTTGGAATGAATGCCTTATCACGCACACGTTCCCGTATCCTGCGTAGGTTCCATTGGGGTGACAGGTTATCTGCCCCTCGTAGGCCGCCGTGATCGTGAACGCCAGCCATTCATTGGCCCGGCCTTTCTTGAAGTCTATCCCCTGATGGCTCTTCTTGGGATCGAAGTTGTAGTGCCAGCCTTGCACGATGCGCACATCGTCCTGAAACGGTAGCTTGAGCACCTTCGGCGAAGCGAAGGCTGTCGACGCATGTGTCAGGCTGATGAGGAGCGTCCATAGCATGTGTCGCGTCATGGTGTCTCTCCGCCGTCTGCTGCGATCGATGTGCAGAATTGTTCGATGGTCTTGCGGTCCGCGGAGCTGAGCTCTGCCAGGTTCGTGTATGAGCCAACGATGGATATTGGAAGCTCTTTGCTTATGTAGAATATTACTTCGTTTGGAAAGGCTCGTTTGTTGCTCACTGTCCATGTTCCATTGCTCAGCGAGACGCTGGTCGCGCTGCTTGTTTCGTATAGTGAGGTTCTGTGAGGGAGGACGGTGACTAC
The DNA here is from genome assembly GCF_051474665.1 of Sorangium sp. So ce394. NCBI lineage: Bacteria > Pseudomonadati > Myxococcota > Polyangiales > Polyangiaceae > Sorangium > Sorangium sp. So ce394. The sequence goes on along the minus strand of NZ_CP150339.1, from coordinate 10,339,147 downwards.
CAATGCTTCGGGAAGCGCCTCCGCCATACCTGCGTGAGGAGGCGGAAAGGGCGCCGCCGTGACGACGCCGTCCTCGTGTGCCACGTGCCATCCTTCAGGGTGGCGAAACCTGAGTGACTTGCCCCCGATGAAGTTCTGAATTGGAGCGGGAGTCGCCCATCCGGGTAGATCGGCGGTATCCTCGGTCGTGGAACGTTCCTTCCCGCTGCAGCCCGTCACGAAGCCGAGCGTCACGGTCGTAAGACCTATGGCGGCACATGATGGAATCGTGACAATATGCCTTTTCCACATCTGTTACCTCGCGCTCTGTGGCAGACGCGTCGAAATGACCGCCGTCTGCCGTGCCCCTCTTCCCAGCGAGAGTAAGTGTGATCCTCTCACGAGGGCAATGACCGCGAGGCCAGCGTGGCGGCTTCGCCGCAGCCGGAGCCGCCGCGCGGCAGGCGCACCCTCGCAGACGATGAAGTTGATGAAGCCCCTTCGGTGGGCGGGCTGGCCACGCGGTAGGCATCGGCAAGATGCTGCCCGACGCGCGGGCAAGATCGTCGCTGAGGGCCCCCGGCTGCCGTTCTCGATGTCGAGCACCGCGACCTGCGGCTCGGGGGGCAGCGCATCTGCGACGCGGAGCCCGGGATCCTGGGGATGTGCAGGTCGCCGGATCTGCGGACCAGGAAGGGCGATCACGTCGGCATCGAGGGGGCGGCGACTTCGTGTTCAGCGAGCAGCGAAAGCTCCGCCGGGCGCGGGAGTTCTACGACGTGGAGCTCCTCCGCAAGATCATCGCCTGATCCCGAGGCCGGCCCGAGGGCCCTCGCCGCGCCCGGCCCCGGCGATCATGCGGTGCGCGCCGCGCCGCGCCGCGCGCGGGCCGGGCGGAGGCCGCCTGTCGTCAGCTCGTGCAGGACGCCCGCCAAGGACGAGTACGTCGATAGATCGCCGAGCTCCACGTCCACGAGGCTCCTGGCGATCTCGGGTCGCATGCCGACCAGGATGACGCGCGCGCCGAGCAGGGCGACCGCGCGGCTCGTCTGGCCGAGCGCGTGGGCGACCTGCGCGTCCACGGCCGGCACGCCGGTGATGTCGAGCAGCACGAACCGCGCCTCATGCCGGCCCACGCCCTCGGTCACGGCCGTGAGCACCTGCAGGGCGCGGTCCCGGTCGATCGCGCCGACCAGCGGCACGAGCAGCACGCCGGGCAGGAGCGGGATCAGCGGGCAGCCGAGCTCGCGGACCGCGTCCGAGAGCGTGCGCTCGGTCGCGTAGGCGGTCTGCAGCTCGTCGTTCTTCGCCGAGAGCGACTGGACGAGCTCGTTGCGCTCGAGGGCCGCGGCGAGCTGCGACGCCCAGATCCCGACCGTGCCCTCGTCGCCGGTCAGCTCGCGGAGGGTCGGCCCCATGAGCGCCAGGATCCCCCAGTCGTGCTGGACGGTGCGGATCGGCAGGAGGAGCATCATGAGCGCGCCGCTCGCGGCCGAGGGGGGCAGCAGCTCCGCCGGCGGAAACGCCTCCAGCCGATAGCGGCTGCCGATCGGGGGCGTCGCGCTGCCGTCGCGGCTGTAGGCGCCGGCGACGACGAGCGTCGTCGCGTCCTCCCGGAGCGCAAGGCAGCCCCAGATCGCGGGCGTCTTCGCGAGCCAGGAGAGCGAGAGGGATTCCTGCTGGGAGCCGCTGAGCAGCGACAGGCCCACCTCATAGTTGGACCTCACGAGCATCCCGAGCTGCGCGACGGCGTCCGTCTCCACCGTGAGCCGAGCCCGGGCGATCGAGAGGTGCACGCTGTCCAGGAACGCCGCGACCCGCTGCGCGGACCCCGCGTCTCCACCCAGCCGCTCGCGGCGCCGCTCGTAGGACAGGCGGAGCAGGCGGACGATCGCCATCAAGGTGCCGATATCCGGGGTGATGCCGATCGCCTGCTGGTAAGCGCGCTCCAGCTCCTTCGCCGGGGGGGGCGCGGTGCCCTCGATCGCCGCGGAATACCCCGCGAGCACCAGGGCGACCCCTGGCCATACGGCGGCGGGCGACGTATCGGGCGCGAGGCGCTGGGGCGCGAGGAGCAGCTCGACCATCCGCCGGTCCAGGTCGCCGCCCTCGTCCTCCCCGGACGACGCGTCCTCGTCGAGGAGGCTCTGGATCACGTTGCATCCGCACGAGAGCCGCTGGATCAAGGTGGTCGGCGTGAGCACGAGATCGGGCGGGGCGGTCTGGCCGGCGAGCATCGACACGACGAGATTGCACGCGGCGCTCCCCATCATCTCGAACCGCTGGCGCACCGTGGTCAGCGGCGGGTCCATCGCTTGCGCGTCCGGCACGTCGTCGAAGCCGACGATCGCCATGTCCTCGGGGATACGGAGGCCCGCCGCCTTCAACAACGGCATCATCCCGAGCGCGTTCTTGTCCGTCCCGAAGACCGCCGCCGTGCACGCATGCCGCTTGGCGAGGAGCTGCGGAGCGGCGTTCTCGCCGCCGGTATACCAGTTGTCGTCGCTCCGGATGACCAGCTCGGGATCGAACGGTATCCCCGCCTCCGCGAGCGTCTCTCTGTAGCCTTCGAAGCGAACGACCACATCGGATTCATGGAAGCAGCCAACGAACGCGATGCGCCGGTGCCCGTGCTCGATCAGATGGCGCACCGCGCTCCGGATCCCGCTGCGGTTGTCCGGGATCACGGACGGGCAGTTGCCCTGGTGGACATGGGTGCCGACCACCACGAGCGGGACCCGCTCAGCGGCGAGCTGCTCGATGCCGCTCACCCCGATGACGACGATCCACCCATCCACCTGCTCTCTGGCGAGCGAGGGGGCCTGGAGCGTGGCGGGCGTGCCGCGCAACACAAGCGTCCGACAACCGCGCTGCTGCGCTGCCTCGTGGATGCCCTTCAGGACAGGGTTCCAGAACGAGCCGTCGAGATAGGGGGTGATAACGCCGATGGTATATGCACGGCCCGTTCCACGGACACCCGCTCCGCGGAGGGGTGGCGCTGCGGGGCGGCCCGCATCGCGCGTCGAGCGGCCGGCCTCTTCTCCCGTGGCCTGTCGTCCGGCCGCGCCGTCTCCCTGGTCCGAGCCGCCGGGTTGGCTGCCCGGCGGCTCCGGCGACTCGACGTCACTGCTCCGGCTAGCTTGAACCATCGCCCCGCTCTCCCTGCTCACCGCCCTGCGGCTGCGCTGCCTCGTGCATCCATACCATGATCTGGATGGGCGCTTCTGCTGCGCGTCGGCGTCGAGAGCGCCGCGCGTGTGGCCCTCAGGGCCGTCAAGCGACCGAGCAGCACGGAGAAGAGCGACGCCATTTCGATAGCGTATCGGTCCTGTCGACGGCCTCGAAACGAGCCGCGCGCGCGTGGCGCTGGTCGATCTCTGGCTTACATCGCGCTCCGCCCCGCTCCCCGCTTCGAACGCTGCGCCAGGAAGAGCACGAGCGCGATGGCGACCGTCATCGCGCCCATGCCGACCCACACCGCGGGGGGCGCGCCGCGCAGGAAGTCGAAGACCTTCGGACCGAAATAGGCGGTCGCCAGGAGGGGCAGGACGTACCCGGCCAGCGAGCCCCAGAAATGGGTCCAGAACGGAACCCTGGAGACGCCGAAGAACACGTGGAGCATGGGCGGCATCCAGAAGACGAGGCGGAGCACGAACACCGTGAGCCAGGCCCGCTTCTCCAGCGCCTCGCCATAGGCGCGGAAGCGCGCCGGCACCCGCCTCGCTACCCAGTCGCGCGCGACGAAGCGCGCGAACGAGAAGCCAACGACGCTCGCCGCCATGGTCCCTGCCATGGAGAGCGCGAACGCCGTCGGCCATGGCCAGATGAGCGGCGCCGCCACGATGAACACCGTACCCGGCACGCCGAACGGCTGAAGCGCGGCGTACGCCGCCACGAACGCGACGTACCCCCACGGCCCGAGCTCCACGAGCGCCTGCTTGACCCGCGCGGGCTCGCCGAAGGTCTCGAACACGCCCGCGCGCTGCGCGACGACGAGGAGAGCGGCCACCGCCGCCACGGCGCCGAGCCTCACCCCGCGGAGGGCGCGGGCGCCGGCGACGTCGGGCGGGACAGGCGAGGTCGAGGCAAGGCCCGCGGCGCTGGCGCCGCCTGGCTCGAGCGCGCGATCGGCCGGTGAATGGGACTGCCGCACTCGACAGAATTGACACTAAGGGTCGATTTTGTCAAATTCTGGAGATCGACAGGGTGACCTTCCGTTGTCGATCTCGTCGTCCGTGAGCGAGACGAGCGCCGCCCCGCGCGGCGTCATCCGCGCGGCGCTACCGCATCACGTGCCGCAGCCGGCGCGCTCCGCCCCGAGCGCGAGATCGTCGTACCACATCGTCTTGGCGCCGCCGTGGTACTTCTCGAACCCGAACTTGAAGAGCTTGTAATCGTACGGACCCCAGTCCGTGACGTGCATCGCGTCCACCTCCTTGCTGTCCACGAACACGCGCACCTCCCTGCCCGGGCCGTCGTAATAGAACTCGAGGCAGTACCAGGTGTTCGCGACGAGCTTCACGCCGCCGGAGCACGTGTACATCCCGCCGTTCGAGAGCTTCTCGGCGTCGTCGCTCTTGCGGTTCAGCTCGAGCTGGCACTGGTGCTCGCCGATGCGGATAGCCTCGCCGTCGTTGGGATCGCCGGTGCCGGACACCGCCGCGACATAGGTGTTGTGGCCCATCTGGATGTCGGTATCGCTCTTGAGGTAGACCCTGCCCCAGAACTTGCTCGGGACGGCGACGCCGAGCATCTGGCTAAAGTCTGTGCCCGACACCTTCACCGAGCCCGTCCCGCTGTGACCCGTGCTGTCCAGCTTGACGTAGTTGCCCATATTGCTGCGCTGGTATTCGGGGAAGAACTGGAGCTCGGAAGGCAGCGAGCCCCCCTCGAAGTCGGAGCAGAAAATGCTGCACCCACCGGAACCCGTGCTGCCGGTCGACGTGCTGCTCGTGACGTCGCTGCCCCCGGTCCCCGTCGTGGCGCCGCTGGTGCTGGTGACGCTCCCGGTGGTGGTGCTTCCGGTGGTGACGCCGCTGCTGGTGACGCCGCTGCTGGTGACGCCGCCGCTGGTGACGCCGGAGGAGGTGCTCCCCGGGCCCGCGGGGCCGCCACCGGCGCCGCCGGCGCCCCCGCCACCGTCGTTTCCGGAGCTCGAGGTACCGCCGCAGGCGGCCGCCGCGGACGCAAGCGCAAGCGCAGCAAAGAAGGCAAAGGAACGAGCCGAGAAGGACATACTGGAGATCTCCTCAACAAAGGGCGCAGAATGGCCCAAGCGATGCTTGCGACTCTACCAGTGAACCCCGCGCGTGTCAGGCACAACCGGAGGAGTGGGCCGCGCCTGCGCGGTTGCGGGCGTGCAGGCGAGGCGGCGATGCGCGCGACCGCGCGCGCACAAGCGGCCTTCGCCGGGCACGGCCGGCCGGCGCATGCGGTCTCGCGCGCGCCGCGCGGCGGCGATCCTCCCCGGTCGAGCTGAGCCGGCGGTCGCGACATGCCGTCTGCTTCCCGGCCCCCCTTCGAGCTCACGAGCCCGCGCGTCGCGTGGCGTTACGAGGCCGTGGGCCGCGTCCTCGGGGGCGTCGCGCTGCTCCCGATCGTGGTGCCCCTCGTCGGCAGCACGATGGCCGTCGTCTTCGCCGAGGTGCTGGACGACGGGAGCCTCAAGCGGACCGCGTTCGGCACGCTGGCCCTGGTCCTGCTCGGCGTGCTCCTCGCCTTCGTCCTCGCCCTGGCGAGCGCCTTGCTCAGCACCACCGCCTTCGGCCCGAGGCGCCCCGTGCGCGTGTCCGCCGGGGCGGCCGGGCTGCGCCTCGCCCGCGGCGCGACGGAGCGCTCGATCCCGCGCGCCACGATCGTGTCGGGCCTGCTCTTGACCGAGCCGCGCGTCCGGGTCGAGCTCCACCTGCGCGGCGGCCGGGTGCTCGAGGTGCAGGTCGCGCGGGAGCGCGACGGCGAGCGCCTGCTCGCGGCGCTCCGGATCGGCCCGGCGGAGCGGCGCGTCGCGGTCTCGCTGGGCGGCGTCAACCGCGAGCTCGTGGCCGGCTGCGTCGGCCTGCCGGGCTTCATGGTGCTCTGGGGCGGCGCGCTCGGCGCGATCTCCAGGCCGATCTTCGGCAGCGCCGCGCTGGCGGTGGCGTGGCTGGCCCTCAGCCTGGGGTCCACCTGGCTCTTCCGCCGCGCCGTTCGCCGCACCGAGGTCGTGGTGGGCAGCGACGGCGTGCGCGTCGAGCGGCCGTTCTCGAGCGTCTGGCTCCCCTATACCGAGCTCACCGCGGTGCAGGCGCGCGGCGATCGGCTCGTGCTCGCGCGCCGGCGCGGCGAGCCCGCGGTCGAGCTCGAGGCCGGGGAAGACCTGACCGAGGCGCTCGCGCAGCGCATCCGCGAGGCGCACGCGTCCGCGGTCGGCAGCGCGGCGCCGCGCGGCGCGGAGGCGCTGGAGCGGCGCGGCCGCGACCTCGCGGCGTGGCTCGACGACCTCCGCAAGCTCGTCTCCGCCGGCGACTACAGGGCCACGGCGCTGAGCCCCGAGGACGTGCTCCACACCCTCGACGACGCCGACTCTCCGCCGGATCGCCGGCTCGGCGCGGCCCTGCTCCTGCGCATCGCCGGCTACCCCGAGGCGCGGGACCGCATCCGCGTTGCCGCCGAGGCCACGGCCGACGACGCGCTCCGCGCGGCGCTGGAGCACGCCGCCGAGGAGGAGGTCGACGACGCCGCGCTCGCGCGAGCGCTGCGCCGAGCTTGACCGCGCGCGCCGCGCCCAGCTCGCGCCGCGGAGCGCTGGGCCAGGGCCTTGAGCCACTCTGAGCCAGGCGCGACGGAGGCTCCGGGCCAGGGCCATCGACAGCGCGAACTTCAGGGAGATCGGACGCTGTACGGAATGGCACATGCCGTGCACGACGCAGGCGTGGAGGTGTTCATGTCACGGTTCTTTCTTGTGGACGATGCATCCTTGTTGACGCCGCGGCCCACGCCCCCGCCCCGAACGGCGGCCCTGGTTCGTGGGGTATCCCGCGCTGCCGCCGCGGCGGCGGCCGTCTTCGTGGTGGCCTGTGGTGCGCCGGTCGTCGAGGAGGGGAGTCAGGAGGACCAGGCCACCACCGGGCCTCAGCCGGAGGAGGAGTGTGGCGCTGGGGCGGCGATCCCGCCGATGCCTCCTCCTCGGGACGACGAGGGCGAGATCATCCCACCGATGCCGCCTCCGCCGCCGGACGGCGAGGCCATCCCGCCGATGCCGCCGCCGATGCCTCCGCCGTGCGGCGACGAGGGCGAGATCATCCCGCCGATGCCGCCGCCGCCGGACGGCGAGGAGGGCGGGATCATCCCGCCGATGCCGCCGCCGATGCCGCCGCCGTGCGGCGACGGGGGAGAGATCATCCCGCCGATGCATCCCCCCATCGAGGAGGATGGCGAGATCATCCCGCCGATGCCGCCGCCGCCGCCGGACGGCGAGGAGGGCGAGATCATCCCGCCGATGCCGCCGCCCCAGCCGTGCGAGTGAGCCGCTCGAGGGTCGTGCCGGTGCATCCCTTCACCTGATGAGGTCGACGATGGGCGAACGTGATCGCGAGCTGGAAGTTGCGCCGGAGTGGTGGCGCTGGGCCACGGAGAACCTGCTCCGCGGCGTGTCGGAAGGCGCGGTGTCGGAGCAGCTCCAGGCGGCGGGCGTGAGCGCCGCGCAGGCCGGCGAGCTGCTCTCGGCGATCGTCCGTTCGCCCATCTTCCTCGCTGCCCGGCCGTTCGCCCGGGCGGCGCGGCAGCAGGAGATGCTGGTCCGGCTCAAGCAGAGGATGGCGTCGAACGCCCTCGATCCGACGGGGATTCCGCGGCGCTCCGGCGTGTCTGCCGCGGAGTTTCGCGACGTCTACGTCGCCGGGAACATCCCGGTCATCCTGACCGACGTGGTGACCCGCTGGCCCGCTTTCGGCCGGTGGACGCCGGCGTATCTGGCCGAGGCCTTCGGCGACGTCGTGGTCGACGTCACGACGGGACGCCTGAGCGATCCCGATTACGACATGCACGCGGCGAAGCACACGCAGAGCACGCCGCTGCGCGACTTCGTCGCGCGCATCGAGGCCGCCCGCACGGAGACGAACGACTTCTACATGGTCGCCAACAACCGCGTCCTCGAGCGGACGAGGCTCGGCTCGCTGCTGGGCGACGTGGTCCTCCCGGACGGGTACTGCGCCGCGAATCGGCTCCTCGGCAGCTCGGCGCTGTGGCTCGGCCCTGCAGGGACCGTCACGCCGCTGCATTACGACACGTCCAACATCCTCTTCGGGCAGGTGTACGGCAGGAAGCGATACCGCATGATCGCGCCGTTCGAGACGTCGCTGTTCGAGGGGGCGCGCGCGATGTACGCCGACCGGGATCCGGAGCAGGACGCGATGAGCCCGGCGCTCGTGAAGGACGTCGTGCTCGAGCCGGGCGAGGCGCTCTTCATCCCCGTCGGCTGGTGGCACCACGTCCGCGCGCTGGACGTCAGCATCAGCCTCGGGATCAACAGCTTTCCGTTCCACAACAACTTCGACTGGTACCGGCCGAGCAGCGTGGTGTAGCCCTCGAGGCCGAGCGCCGCGCCCAGGCGGCCCTGTTCTTGCTCCGATCGGCGCCCGCGGCAGGCCCGAGCACGGGCGGGATGAGGAGCGGGACCTCGACGTCCTACCCGCCCCTCCTTCAGCCCACCTCCGCTGCCCCGTGCTCTCCCGCGTCGTGGCCCATCAGCCCTGCACGAGCGAGCCTCGTTCGGATTACGATGGCCTGAGGGGAGGTGGCGTCTTGACGATCGAGGACCTCGTGTTCCAGGGCGGCGGCGTGAAGGGGGTGGCGTACGTCGGGGCCATCGCCGAGCTCGATAGAAGAGACGCGCTGGCCGGCGTGACCACCGTCGCGGGCACCTCGGCCGGCGCGAACACCGCGGCGCCCCTCGCCGTGGGCGCCGGCGCGGAGGAGGTGAGCCGCGCCCAGCGCTGACCCGCTTCGCTGGCCAGCGAGCCGCCGATGTCTGAAGGAGCCTGACCATATATTAAGGAGTCAGTCGTGTGAAGAGCGCCTCCGACGGTGACCGCTCCAAGGAGCTTCAGAGCACCGAACGCTTCGAGATCCTGGGTCGCCTGGGAGAGGGCGGTATGGGCGTCGTTTATCGCGCTTACGATGGCTTGCGCCGCGCCGAGGTCGCCTTGAAGACGCTCCTCCGAATGGACGCGGCGGGCATCTATCGACTCAAGAGGGAGTTTCGCACGATCGCGGACGTCTCCCACCCCAACCTCGTGACGCTGTACGAGCTGATCTCCGCCGATGAACGCTGGTTCTTCACCATGGAGCTGATCGTCGGCTTGCCCCTCTCCGAGCACGTGCGCGGGAGGGCCGAGCCGCTCTCGGCGGTCAGCGTCTCGGGGAGGGGCGCGTCGCGCGAGCTCGTGACGACCGTCGTCCAGACGGGGGCGAAATCCAGGATCGATTCTCCCGGATCTGGGAGCGCGGCGCCGTTCGCTGCAGCGGGAGGGGCCGACGCCCGAGCGCCTCAGCTGAACGTCGCGCGCCTGCGGGCCGCGCTCAAGCAGCTCGTGGACGCGGTGATGGCCCTGCACGACGCGAGCATCCTGCATCTGGATCTGAAGCCCTCCAACGTGCTCGTCGACCGGAATGGGCGAGTGGTGGTCCTCGACTTCGGCATCGCGCGAAGCCTGGGCCTCGACGAGGTGACGAGCGCGGCGACCACGGGGGAGCAGCTGATCCTCGGGACGCCGCTCTACATGGCACCAGAGCAGTTTCGCGGGGACGTCTCCGCTGCGTCGGACTGGTATGCCGTCGGAGTCATCCTCTATGAAGCGCTCACCGGCCGCCTGCCGTTCGAGGGGCATCCCTATGCGGTGATCCACAACAAGAGCTGCGTGGAGCCGCCGCCCATCGAGCCGGCGGCAGGCATTCCGGAAGATCTGAGCGCGCTCTGTATGGCGCTGCTGCGGCGCGATCCGCGTGACCGTGCGACCGGAGCGGACGTGCTGCGCGTCGTCGGCGAGCCGCCGGCGATCGAGGACCGCGCGCCGAAGCCCGACCGCCCCTATCACCTCGAAGCGCCGGTGTCGAACGCGCCGTTCCTAGGGCGCGAAGCGCAGCTCTGGGCGCTCGAGCAGGCATTCGATGACACGCGGCGAGGCCGAGCGGTGTCCGTGTTTATCCGCGGGCGCTCGGGGATCGGCAAGTCGGCGTTGGTGCAGCAGTTCCTGAGCCGGCTGAGCGGTCGCGGGGGCGTCATGCTCCTCGCAGGGCGCTGCTATGAGCGCGAATCCGTCCCCTTCAAGGCGTTCGACAGCGTAATCGACGCGCTGAGCCGCCATCTCAAGCGCCTCCCGCGATCGGAGGCCGCCGGCGTGCTGCCGCGCGGCATTCACGACCTGGCGCGCGTGTTTCCGGGCCTGCGCATGGTCGAAGCCATCGCGGACGTGCCGCGGCGTGAGCACGAGATCCCGAGCCCCCAGGAGCTCCGGACCCGCGCGTTCCGCGCTTTGAAGGAGCTCTTCTCCGCCCTGTCGGACAAGGCGCCGCTCGTCCTCTACATCGACGATCTCCAGTGGGGGGGGCGTGACAGCGCCCTCCTGCTCGCGGACTTGCTGGCTCCTCCTGATCCTCCGGCGATGCTCGTCGTCGGGACGTACCGGGACGAGGACGAGGCGTCGAGCCCCTTCCTGCGCGAGCTCTTTGCCTCGACGAAGGTGAAGTGGCCCGGCGCCGCCGAGATCCGCAGGATCTTCGTCGGTCCGCTCTCGGACGAGGACACGCGGACGCTCGCGCTCTCGTTGCTGGGCAACGGCCGCGCCGAGGACGCGGCAGAGATTGCCCGTGAGTCGGTCGGCAGCCCGTTCATCGTCGGAGAGCTGGTCCTACAGGCGCGGCGCCAGAGCGCCGGCCAGCCGACCGCGTCGGGGATCGACGGTGCGCGCCAGCGCGCCTCGCTGGAGGCCTTGCTCCTCGCCCGCTTCGCGGGGCTCCCGGTGGATGCCCAGCGGCTGCTGGAGGTGATAGCCATCGCTGGACAACCGATCGAGCAGGGCGCTGCGCTTCGCGCCGCCGAGCTCACGGGCGGCGCCCAGACGGCGCTGGCCGCGCTGCGCTCAGGGCACCTGGTGCGGACGGGCGGGCTCGAGCCGACGGACGCGGTGGAGACCTACCACGATCGCGTGCGGGAGACGGTGGCCGCGCAGGTCGCGCCGGTCCGGCTCGCCGCGCACCACCGCGCCGTTGCCGAGGCGCTCGAGGAGACGAGGCGCGCCGCCCCCGAGCGGCTCGCACATCATTTCAAGGAGGGCGGCGACCCGGACAAGGCCGGTGAGTACGCGGCCGAGGCCGCGGCCCAGGCCGCCGCCTCCCTCGCGTTCGACAAGGCGGCGCGGCTGTACCGGCTCGCGCTCGAGTGCAAGCCAGGCGACAGCAGGCGCCGGCGCGAGCTCCAGATGATGCTAGGGAGCGCGCTCGTGAACGCGGGCCGCGGCGCCGAGGCTGCCGAGGCCTACCTGAGCGCAGCGGAGAGCGCTTCGATGGCCCCATCGCCGGGCTCGGTCCTCCAGTGCCAGCGGCTCGCCGCCGAGCAGCTCCTGGTCAGCGGGAGAACTCAGGAAGGGATAAGACTGCTCCGGGAGGTCCTCTCCTCCGTCGGCCTGAGCTACCCTGCGACGATGCGACGCACGCTCGCGTCGCTGCTCTTCAGTCGAGCGAGGCTCGCCCTCCGGGGCTTCCACTTCGAGGAGCGCCGTCCGGAGGAGGTGGACGCTGGGGAGCTGCGACGGCTCGACGTGTGCTACTCGGCGTTCATGGGGCTCTTCACTGCAGAGCCGGCGCGCGCGGCGGCCTTTCACGCGCGGCATCTCCTCCTCGCGCTCGACGCGGGCGAGCCTCGGCGGATCGCGCTCAGCGTCGCCTTCGAAGCCCTGTTCGCGGCAAACTTCGGCGCATCCCACAGACGTCAGCTGGAGCGCGCGACCAGGGCGGCGAACGCGATCCTGGGGCGGCTGCATTACACGCGCGCCGAAGGCGTGCTGCAGCTCGCGCAGGCGGTCGACTCTTTTCGGTTCTCCTGGAGAGAGTCGTGCGAGCGCGCAGCGAAGGCTGAAAAGCTATTTCGTGAGCATTGCACGGGTGTGGCGTGGGAGATCAATTCATCACAGGTCATCTGTCTCGTGAGCCTCACCATGCTTGGCGATCTGGAGCAGCTGGCGCAGCTCCTGCCCACGTGGATCAGAGAAGCGGCGGAGCACGGCGACCGATATGCCACGACGTCGCTGGGCACCTTCGTGGGAGGCGACGCCTTGATCTCGGTGGCGTCGGACGAGCCGGACCGGATGCGACCGGAGCTGGACGACGCCATGGAGCGGATGTTCCGAAAAGGGTTTCACATCCAGCATCTCAGCACGGTAAACGCGCAGGCTCTCCTCGACATGTACGCTGGCCGGGGCGCTGACGCGTGGTCACGGGTGAGCGCCACCTGGCGAGCGATCGAGAGCTCCGGGTTGATGCGCGTGCAGATCATGCGCATCCAGGCGCTGGATCTTCGCGGGCGCGCGGCGCTCGCCGCGGCCGAAGCGGCCGCGCATCCGGCGCCGCTCCTGCGCGCCGCCTGTCGTGCCGCCGCGGCGCTCGCCGCAGAAGAGATGCCGTGGTCGCGCGCGTACGCGCGTCTGTTGCGCGCCGGCGTCGCGTCGATGCGCGGCGACGACCGCGCGGCCCGCGTCGAGCTCGAGGCAGCGATCGCCGGCTTCGATGCGCGCGAGATGGAGCTCCACGCCGCCGCAGCGCGGCGGCGGCTCGGAGAGCTGCTCTCGGGTGACGAGGGGCGCGCCGTGGTGGCCGCAGCCGACGCCTCCATGGGCCGGCGGACGGTTCGGCGACCGGAGCGCATGACCGACACCATCGCTCCAGGGTTCCGACGGCGCTGAAGCGGCCTCGATGGATCCTGTCGGCCCTTCAACGCGCTACTCGCCCGTCGCCTCGCCGTCCCAGTAGTCTCTGACCTGCGATTTGTCGTACACCTCGTCGACCGAGCGCACGAGGATCTTGTTCGAGTCGGTGTAGACGCAGACCTCATCCGGCTTCTGCTCGCCGATGACGACGAAGCGGCACGGCGCGTCGCTCGTGTTGATGAGGCAGTGGCCGGCCTTCTGGCGCGCGGGGAAGCAGACGTAATCGCCGGCCGACATCTCGAGCGTCTCCTCGCCGAGCCTCAGCGTGGCGCGCCCCTCCAGGATGAGGATGTGCTCTTCCTCGAGCAGGTGGTAGTGCGCGGGCGAGGACTGCTGTCCCGGCGCGAGCTCCTCGATCGCCACGCCGACGTGGTAGGCGTCGCCCATGACCGCCTTCGTCAGATGGCGATAGCGGCTGCCGAAGCGCGAGCCCTTCGACCAGACGTGCCAGGGGACGCTCTCGGCGGCGATCGGCTTGCGGATGACCTGAGGATCGGACTTCTCATCGTTGCTCGACATTGCGGGCCTCCTTTCGCCTCCTCGGTCCGCGGCGCGCTAGCGAAGCGCCTCGCGCACCGCGGCGTCAAGCGTGTCGACCACGAGGCGCACGCGCGGCACCTTCCGGAGCTCTCGATGGTACGCGAGGAAAATGGACGACGACGGCAGCTCCGCGTCGACCTCGAGCCGCACGAGCCCCGCGATCGAGCGGACCGAGGGGTCGGACATGAGCGCGATCCCCTGGCCCTGGAGCGCCGCTTCGAGGAGCGCGTGGTGCGAGTTCGACCTCACGACGAAGCGCTTCGCGCCGTGGGCCATGAGCCACGAGCTCTTCGCGGTCTGCGCCAGCGTCCCCTCGTAGCCGACGAAATCGTGGCGCGCGAGCTCCGCCGTCCGCAGCCGCGCGCCCCGCAGCCGCCGCTCGACGTAGCTCGGCGCGGCGTAGAGCCCGAACGAGGCCCGCCCGGCCAGGCGATGGACGACCGCGGGCGACGACGACTTGTTCCCGCGAATCGCGACGTCCGCCTCGCGCCGCGCGAGGTCGACGAGCCGCGTCTCCGAGAGGATCTCGAGCTCCAGCGCCGGATACAGCCGCCGGAGCTCGCAGAGGCGCTGCGTGACGGGCCGCACGACCTCGTCGGCCAGCGACAGGCGCACCGTCCCGGAGAACGCCTCGTCCCCCTCGTCGCGCCGGATCGCGTGGAGCCCGCTCTCGATCCGCTCGGCGAGCGCCACGAGATCGAGCGCGTCCGGCTCGACCGACGTCCCCCCGTTGCTCCGGTGCACCAGCGGCCGCCCGAGCGCCGCTTCGAGCGCGTCGATGCGCCGCGCCGCGGTGGAGGTCGAGACCCCGAGCGCCCGGCCCGCGGCGAGGAAGCTGCGGTGGCGGTGCAGCGCGAGGAGCACGCGGAGATCGTCCCAGAGCGGTGCACCTGCGTTTTGCATCCGTGGAAATCGGATTACCACCGATGCCCATTGTCGACAAGCGCGGCGGAGGCCATCTTCCCGGCATGAATGCATTCGATTTCAGGGGAAAGACGGTGCTCGTCACGGGCGCCTCGATGGGCATCGGCGAGGCGTTCGCCCGCGAGCTGTCGCGGCGCGGGGCGACCCTGGTCCTCGTCGCTCGCAGCGAAGCAAAGCTCGCCGCGCTGGCCTCCGAGCTCGGCAGAGCGCATGTCGTCGCCGTGGATCTCGCCGCCCCGGGGGCCGCGCGGCGCGTCTTCGATGCCGTCGCGGAGAAGGGGCTCGACGTCGATGTCCTCGTCAACAACGCGGCCTTCGGCGTCTTCGGCGCCTTCGGCGGCCTGCCCCTGGCGACGCACCGCGAGCAGATCGATCTCAACGTCGGCGCGCTCGTCGAGCTCACGCACCTGTTCATGCCCATGATCGAGCGGCGCCAGGGGGGCGTGATCCAGGTGGCGTCGACGGGGGCCTTCGTGCCTTCCCCGTACTTCGCGATCTACGCGGCGACGAAGGCGTTCGTCCTCTCCTTCAGCGAGGCGCTCTGGGCCGAGTACCGCCCGCGCGGCGTGCGCGTCCTCGCCCTGTGCCCCGGCGCGACGGACACGCCGTTCTTCCAGCGCTCGGGCGACATCCCGGGGGCCGAGAAGCGGGCGCGGCCCGAGGACGTGGTGCGCCTCGGCCTCTCGGCCTTCGTGGCCGGTCGCGCCTCGGTCGTCCACGGCGCCGCGAACAGCCTGAGCGTGTTTCTCATCCGCTTCTTCAGCCGCGAGCTCGTCGTGAAGATCATGACGCGCCTGATGAAGCCGCGGGGGGCGGAGCTCCCCGGCGCCGCGGGCCGCGCGGCGTGACCTCGACGCGCGCCCGGCGCCCAGGGCCTCAGTCGACGCTGACGCTGGTCACGGCGGTCCAGTCGTTGCGGCCGTCCGCGGAGACGACGTGGAAGCGGAGCGCGTCCTCGTGGCGCGCGGTCGAGACGAGGGCCGCGCTGGCGCCGACGAAGTCGTCGCCGCGGCAGGTGTCGCGGAGATCGCCGCCGTCGTCGAGCACGCCGACGCGCGCGGGCGCCGCGTGCCCTTGCAGGTACGGGGCGGCGATGAGCTCGGCCAGGGTCGACGGCGAGGGGACGGGCGCGTCGAGGTCCCAGAGGCGGAGGTGCTTCGCGTCCGCGAGGTGGGCATAGAGCCGCTCGACCTCCTTGCCGGTGTCCTCCTCGACGGCGAGGACGAGGAGGAGGATGCGGTCGTCGTCGCGGGCGCGAGCGCGGGCCTTGAACGAGAGGGGACCGCGGAGGGTGAGCACCGCGGGGAAGCGGCCCTGGGGCGCGCTGAAACGCACGAGGGTGCGGCCGAGGGGGCGAGGGGGCGTGAGGCCGGCCGGCGCGCCCGGCGCGGGCGGCGGGGCGCCCGGGTCGGGGGGGACGAGCAGGTAGGCGGCGACGAGGAGGACGGGCTCGGGCGCGCCGCGGAGGAGGCCGTCGTGGCCGGAGGCGAGCTCGAGGGCGGTGATGTCGAGGCGGAGGCGGAAGGAGCGCACGCGCCGCGCGGGCGGCGCCGCGGGGGCAGGCGACGCGGAGGACGCCGGGCGGGGCGCGGAGGACGCGCTGCCCTTGCGGGACCTGGCTTTGCGCTTTCGGGCCATCGAGGGAGCAGGAGATACCATGACCGGCCGCGCACGGGCGATCGGCGCGCGCGGGGCGGCGATGGCGGCGAGGACGGCGGCCCGCGGCGCCGCTACCGGCCGGCCGGGTCCTGGCGATAGAACGCCTTCAGCTGATCGTAGAGCTCCGGGTGCTTCGCCCTGAGCTGCCGCGGCTTCTCGAAGAAGGCCTCGGTGACGACGGCGAAGAACTCGGCCGGATTCGTGGCGCCGTAAGGATCGATGACCGTGCGCTTGAGGCTCGCCTCGTCGCGGACGAGGCGCTCGTACTCGCGGCCGAGGATGCGCGCCCACGCGGCGTACATCGAGCGCTCGGGCAGCTCGGGCGCGCCGTCGGCGGGGCCTTCCTCCTGGTCGAGCTGGTGCGCGAACTCGTGGAGCACGAGGTTGTGGCCGTCGCTCACGTCCGCCGCGCCCGCGAGGACGCCGTCCCACGCGAGCACGACCGCGCCGCGCGACCACGACTCCCCGAGCCGCGCCCGGTCGCTCTCGACGACGACGCCCCCGTCGCGCACCTCCCGGCCGGGGGCCACGTAGGCGCTCGGGTAGACGAGGATGACCTCGAGCTCGGGGTAGTAGTCGGTCTCGCGGTGCAGGAGGAGCAGGCACGCTTGCGCCGCCACCGTGACCCGGATCTCGTCGGTGATCTCCAGGCCGCCGCACCCCTCGAACGGCTTCTCGTCGAGGAAGACCTGGATGTGGCCGAGGAGCTCCTCTTGGTCCTCGGCCGCAAGGCGGCCGAAGCTGGGCACGTTCCGGTCGAGGATCGCGCGCCACGCGGGCGGGAAGGGCGCGCGGCGGACGGCGGCGCGCCGGCGCTTCCTGAGAAAGCCGAGCATCGACGCCGATGTTACCGCCGCGCGCGGCCCCGCCGGAAGGCGCGCGCGAGAGGCCCGCTCACGCCTGCCGGAGCCCCATCGCGCGCGCGACGCCGTCCCGGTACGAGAGCCACGCCGCGTGCGCGGCGGCCACCGCCGACGCGACTGCGTCCGCCGCCGGGCCCTCGTCCGGCACGTGCCCCAGCACCATCTCCCACGCGTCCCGCCGGTGCCCGCCCTCGACCGCCCGGTGCGCCCGCACGAGGCGCATGCGCTCGGGCGGACACCCGTAGTGACGCACCATCGGGTGCGCGCGCAGCGCCTCGTCGATCGGCGGCGCCTCGCGCTGGCCGAGGAGCTCGGCGCGCTCGTGCACGCTGCCCTCCACGAAGATCGTGAGCACCGCCGCGCCCACGACCCACGGCGGCGCCGCGCTCACGCGGTCGAGCAGCGCCCGGTAGGCGCGTGCCTCGGGCTCGAGCGGGATGGACTCGTCCTCGATGGCCGCGCGCGGGATGCCCAGGCCGTCGATCATCTCCAGGAAGAGCTCCGGGTGCGGCGCGCCCAGGGAGAGCTTGCCGGTCTGCTCCTCGAAGAGGTTCTCCGCCAGCGCGCTGCGCACCGCGGCCGGCGGCGACTGGCCGAGCACGCGCGCGAGCAGCACCGGGAAGTCGCGCACGTAGACCCGGTACTCGTGCCGGAAGTGGACGACGAGCTGGTCGCGCGTGAGGCCAGGGCCGGTGAGGTGCGCCCAGGCCCAGTGGTTCTTGCGGTCCATGATCGCGAGCAGGCGCTCCTGAAGGCGATTCGTCATGCGGCAGCTCCTCGGCAAGGGGAGCCTTGGTTGTACAGCACGGGCGAGGCGGGCGCCCACGCCCTCCGGGCGACTGACGCGCAACTGCTCGAGGATCTTCTCGCGCGCCGTCTCCTCGAACACCCCGTGGAGGCCCTCGCGGGACGCCACGTCAGCGGCGGGCGGCGTTCGCGTCGCTGCGTCTGGCTGCTCTTCGACGAGACGCGCCTAGCGCCGTCGTTGCGAGGAGCAGGAGGAGCGCCGCGGGCGTGCGAGGGGGGCCGGGCACCGCGCAGCCGCAGCCGCTCGGCTCGCCGCCGGTGTCGCTCGCCGCGCCGGCCTCTCCCCCGCCGCCCTTTCCGCCGGCGCCCCCGCCCGCCGTTCCCGCGCCTCCACCTCCTCCAAGGCCGCCTCCACCTTCGCTCGTGCTCCCGCCTCCGCTCGAGCTGCTCGTGGAGGCCGCGCTCGAGGCCTCGCCCATCCCGCCCGGCGGCGACAGCGTGTACATGAGCGCCGCGCCGGCGGGGACGCTGGCGGACAGCGCGTCGCTCACGCCGCTCACGTCGGCGCGGCGCCACAGATCGCGGATCACCGGCGTCCCCGTGACGCCAAGCTCCGAGAGCTGCACCGACATCGTCATGTCCTGGTCGCCGTGATTGAAGAACGCCACGGCCTTGCGGTCGCCGCTCAGGTCACGGACCCAGATCTCGCCGCCGTTCACCGCCGTGCGGTGGCCGCGCGCGCCGAGCGCGTCCTGGTTCACGGCGAGCACCTCCTCGTTGGTGAGCAGCGCGAGCGTCCACGCGTCCGAGCCGAGCCGCGCGGGGTTGCCGCCGAACATGAGCGGCGACGGCAGCATGGTCCACAGCGACATGATCGTGACCTGCTCGTTCTTGGTGAACGTCGTCTGACCGGACGCGTGCCATTCGTTGCGTGGGCCGAGGTAGCCGAGCGGCAGCATGTCGAGGTCGGGCCAGTGGCCCGGGGTGAGATCGCCGACGCCCTGCCAGGTGCTCGCTGCGCGGAGCACGCCGGGAAGATCGGTGAGCGCGTTGAAATCCCAGAAATCGTTCACGACGCGCCACATGTTGGCGTTGCTGTTCAGGTGGCCGGACGAGGTGATCAGCCACGAGGGATCGTTGGGACCCGGCGAGAAGCTCAGCACGATCGAGCGTCCCGTCTTTTCCACGGCCCTGTGGATCGCGTCGGCCTCGGCCTGGTGATACCTGCGCGTCGTGTTGTTGAGCATGTCGTCGATCTTCACGAAATCGACGCCCCAGGACGCGTACTGCTGGAAGAGCGCGTCGTACCAGGCCTGCCCCGCCGGCGTGTCGCCGCGCACGCCCCACATGTGATCATCCCAGGGGCAGGGATCGTTCGGGTTGCCCGCGTCGCGCGTGGAGAAGCTCGACCCCGCGATGGGGAGATTCGCGTCGTACGATTTGCGCGGCACGCCGCGCATGATGTGGATGCCGAAGCTCAAGCCCATCGCGTGGATGCGGTCCGCGAGGCTCTTGAAGCCGTTGCTGCCCGTCGCCGATGGATATTTGCTCGCGGCCGGCAGATAGCGGCCGTTCGCGTCGATCGGCTGTCCGGGCTCGTACCAGCGATAGTCGATGACCACGGTGTTCCAGCCGTACGGCTGGAGATGCGTCCTCACCGCCTGGGCCTGGTCGATCATGTCCTGCTCGGTGACGCTCGCCCCGAACGAGTCATAGCTGTTCCAGCCCATCGGAGGCGTGAGGGCGAGCGTGCCGCCGGACTGCAGCGTGTACGTAGCGCTCGCGGTGCCGGCGGAGCTCGTGACGGTGACCGTGACCGGGTAGGAACCGGCGGCCGGCGTCGTCCCCGAGATAATCCCCGTGGACGGCGCGAGCGTGAGCCCGGCGGGCAACCCCGAGGCAGAGAACTCGAGCGGCGCCTGGCCGGTGGCGGGGATGGCGAACAAGAACGGCGACGAGGGCGCGGCGCCGTACACGAATGGGCCCTGCAGCCGCGGCGCCGCGGGCGCCTCCGCCATCGAGATGTCGATGGTCGACTGCGCGTGTGCGGCCCCGCTCAGGACCAGGGTCGCCGCGAGCGTGGCTCCAACCAGAAGAAAGGAGGTGCGAGGTCGTCTCATGAGCTCTCCTGAGTGTCGGATGCATGCCGGCGTCGTGCTCGGTGCACGAGCCTCAGCGCCTCGTGCGCTGAGCAGCTAGAGCGACGTTCACCCGCTTCGGAGACGGGCCCATCTCGACGTTTTCGGTGCTCAGCGCACCGGAGTGCGCTTCCGCGCCGAAAACGCCGAGCTGGACCCGTCTCCTGTGCGGGTGAACGCCGCTCTGTAACGCATGTGCCAGAGACGGGCGAAAACCGCTCTAGAACGCTGAACACGTTGGAATTCCTCGGCGGCTCCGGCGGGTGACGCAACCTGTTTGGCGAAACAAAAAGGATATCGTTGGGTCGAATGTTAGCGTTAACATTAGCGGCGTCAATTCAAATCGACGAGTCGGCGGGTACTGGCCAGCCCGAGAGAGGGGACAAGGTTGGCGGGGCTCTTCCGGAGCGCGGCGTCCCGATGAGCGGGCGCGAGGCGACGCGGGACATCTGCATCGTCGAGCTCAACGACATCCCGGAGGCGGCGTCATCCACGCCTCCCTCACTACCGTCCGGCATGATGGCCGCGAGATCGAGCTCCGCGGCCTCCATCTCCGGCTGGGGGTGGATCGAGAGAGGGACCAGCGCTCTTCGTCGCGCGTCGTGGTCGAGATCGCGCTGGTCCTGCGCAAGAGCACTGCGGTCCCGGCCGCCGCTCGGGCAGCGAGGTCTATGTTGTTGTTAGCGTTAACATTATGGGCCAGCGCGACCTCGCGCCGCGGGGATGGCGACCACCCCAACGTGGGTCGGGTTCCCCAACTTCCCCAGCGCCCGAGGTTGGGCCAACCTGGGTCGCCTTGGCCCAGCCGGGGCGACCTCAACCTGGGCCACCTCGGGGAACCTCAACCTGGGGCGCCTCAACCTGGGACGGGTACCCATCCACCTGCACCTGGGGCGGGTCGGCCTGCCCTGTCACAGATCGCCCTCTCCGGACGAGGATGCGTCATGAGCTCACGAACCTGGGCTGTCCTCGCGGTGGTCCCCCTCCTGGCGTGTCGCTCGCGGGAGCTCGCTCCGCGCGAGGCGCTCCACACCCCGGCCTCTGCGCCTGCGCTGGCGACGACCCCCTCGCCAGCGCCGACCCACGCGCCCGATGCTGCGCCAGCACCTCTCGCCGGATCCACCCTCGTCCCCGCGACCTCGAGCCCGATCGTCGCCCGCGCTCGCCTCGAGGTCGCCCGTGCCGTCACGTACGACCCCGCCTGGGTCGCCATCGACTACCCGAACGGAGATCCGGCCCCTGAGCGCGGCGTCTGCACCGATGTCGTCATCCGCGCTGTCCGCGCGGCGGGCATCGATCTCCAGAAGGTGATTCACGAGGACATCCTGGCGCGCCCGTCCGTCTACAGGACGATCGAGCGTCCCGATCGCAACATCGATCACCGCCGCGTCGGGCCGATGCTCACCTACCTGCGGGCCCATGCCATGTCGCTCCCGAGGACCTTCGACGCGGCCGCGGTGAGCACATGGCAGCCTGGAGATGTCGTCGTCTGGGCCTTCAAGCCGTGCCCTTCGTGCACGCCGGATCACGTCGGTGTCGTCAGCGATCGCAAGGGCCCGCGCGGCATCCCGCTCGTCCTCCACAACCTCGGGCCGACGCCGAGCGAGGACGACCACCTCGACGCGTGGACCGTGCTCGGCCACTTCAGGATCCGCGGGGCGGCGATGGGGGAGGGGGCCGACGAAGCGCGAGGCGGTCCGGAGCGGTGAAGGCCCCGGAGCGCCGCCCCGACCTGGGTCGGGTAGACGCCGGGCAGCCGCAACCTAGGTCGGGTAGCCGCAACCTAGGTCGGGTAGCCGCAACCTGGGTCGGGCAGCCGCGGCTCTCGGAGGGCGGCTTATGCGTTCGCCTTCTGCGCGGCGTTGGCCGGGAAGCGGGCCTCCAGCCAGGCGCGCCATCGCGGCTCGAGCTCGGCGGCGGTCTCGGCCGCTCGATCGCCGTAGAAGAACAGGCTGACAGCGATGCGCGCCTTGTCTTCCCAGGGGTAGCTCCCGAGCAGCGCGACGCCCTGCGCCGGCTGCTCGAGGCGCAGCAGGACCTCGCAGGTCTGATCGCTCTGCTCGACGTGCTCGACGGTGCCGACGAGCGGCGGGGCCCCTGCCGGCGCTGACCGTCGCTCGCCCAGGTTGGGGCCGGAGACGCCGAGCGCGGTCGCGAGCTGCTTCCAGGCCTCGGCGTGCGCGCCAGGGTAGGCGCTCATCGCGCGCGCGGCGGCGGCGCGCTGGTCGGCAAAGTGACGCAAGTACAGGCGGAGGACCCGGAAGAAGCCGGGCCAGCCGCTCTCGAACCCCTCGATCTCGTCGTCCCAGGCGTCCTTGGACGTGAACAGGCTGTGCACGAGCCGCACGAGGCACTCGCCGCCCGAGCGGCCGGAGACGACGAACTCCGTCGCGAGGGGCGGGGCGCCCTCGCTCCAGCCGTGCTCCTCGTACTCGAGGCGCGACGGGGGCTCCCACGCCGTGATCGTTCCCGACGAGGCGGCGCCTTCGCCGAAGGTGAACTCGATCTTGCCGCCGACGCGCTCGTCGGCGGTGGTGGGCGCGAACCAGGCGCTGATGCCGGGGCCGGTCGCGATGGCGCGCCACACCTGCTCCGGCGTTCCGGGCACGATGAGCTCGAGCTCGACCCAGCGTCGTTCTGCGTCGCTCTTTATCGGCATGAAGGCTCCTTTCTAGGGGTCATCGCTCGGCTTTGGATAAGCCATCACGAGCAACCGGTGCTCCCGCCCGCCGGGGGCGGCCGCGTCGTGATATCGCGCCACGAGGTCCGTGACGGCCTTGCTGAGATCGGCGGTGAAGGCGGCGCGCTCTGCGGCCGACGCGAACCGGATCTCCGTGTCGATCGAGAGCGTCGCCAGCCGCTTCTGGGCGTTGAACGCGAGGCGCCACAGCCTGCCGACCTCGCGGACGACGCGCGCCGCGAGCGCGATGAGGTAGCTCGCGGACAGGCGATCCATCGTCCGCTGTGGATCGGCGGCGGCGGGGCCGAGCGCGCTCGGAGATACGACATAGGCGCTCGCGGTCGCCACGAACAGGCGCTCCGTCAGCCCGCCCCATTTCCGCTCGCCGGCCGCCCGCACCAGCTGGTGCGCTTCGAGCGCGCGCAGGTGGTAGTTGACCTTCTGACGCGCCAGGCCCACCCGCTCCGCGAGGCTCGCGGCGGAGGCCGGCTGCGCGAGCTCCGAGAGCAATCGGCTCCGGACCGGGTCGAGCGCGACGACCGCCGCGGCAGGGTCTTCGATGACCTCAACGTCCAGCACGTGCCCCATGGTAGTTTGACAAATTTTGTTGTCAAGGCTTCCGTCCGACCCGGGTTGAGGTGCCGCCCCGTCGGCGACCCGGGTTGGGGTGGCACGGACCCGACCCAGGTTGAGGTGCCGCCCCGCCGGCGACCCGGGTTGGGGGGCACGCCGACCCGGGTTTGGGGCAAGCACGGCCCCGGCGGGTGGCCCAGGCCGCCACCGAACCCGGGTCGGGTCGCCCGTCGCCGTCGGGCGGCTCTGCTTTTATGATGCGGCCCATGGCGTCGTCTCCTGCCCGTGCATCGGGTCCGTCTCACCGCGCCGGCGCCGTGCCGCCGGCTCTCCTGCGGCTCCTCCTGGTCGTCGCGCTCGCAGGATGCGCCGTCGAGCAACGCACCTTCGTCGACAGGGGCCAGGGCGGCGCCGGCGGGACCGGCTCCTCAGGCGGGACCGGCGCCGCAGGCGGAGGCGGCGCGAGCAGCGACGCCGCCTCGACCACCGGGGCCAGCGGCGGCAGCTGCGCGGAGCCATCGGATTGCCCTGCCCCCGCCGAACCATGCCAGATCCCAGCGTGCGTCAGCGGCAGGTGCGGCACGGCGCCGCTGCCGGAAGGCACCGAGATCGCGCCGACGACGGGCGACTGCCAGCGCACCGTCTGCAACGGTCGCGGCGCCCAGGTCGTCGTCGCCGCCGACGAGCCCGCGGACGACGGCAACTCGTGCACGTCGGATTCCTGCGACGGGACGACACCTGTGCACTTGCCCCTGCCCGGACCATGCCCAGGCGGACGATGCGACGACGCTGGCCAGTGCGTGCCGCTCCAGTGCGCGCAGGACGCCGAGTGCGGCGCCTCGACGGAATGCTACCGATACACCTGTGATAACGGCCTCTGCGCAGAGGGACCCGCGCCGGCAGGCACCCTGTGCAACGCGCAGCAGGATCAGTGCGACGGCGCCGGCCGCTGCGTCGACTGCGTGAACAGCGGCGGATGCGGAGAGTGCTGCGTCTGCTCCAGCGGCGTCTGCGTCCAGGCGTGAGCCGTCCCCGGGCCCGCGTTCCCGCCCCGCGCCCCGACCCCCGCGCCCCGACCCGGGCCGGCGCCCGCGCCCACGGTCGCCGACCCCCCTCGCTTTCTTGCTCCGCCCGCGGCGCCTGCCGCTAGGATCGCGGCATCGTGCGCCCACGCGCCGCCACCGCCCGAGTGCGCCCGCGCGCCGCCACCGCCCGAGAAGGAGACCGCTCCGTGCACCGTCGACATGCGCTCTTGATCCTGATGCTCTGCCTCGCCCCCCTGCTCGTCGCTTGCGGGCACCCCTGGAAGACCACCCGTCAAGCCGTGCCGAACCCGTTCTACGGCAAGGGGCGCTTCGCGGTCGTCCCGATGGCGTTCCTCGGCACCACGGTCGGCGACATCTCCGAAGCCGACTGGATGGCCGACAAGGACGCCGAGCAACGGCAGAGCTGGCAGGAGGACAAATCGGCGATCAACGAGCAGTTCACCGAAGCCCTCATGGCGGAGACCGCGTCGGAGGACGCCGTCGTCGTCAGGGCGGTGAGCGCCGGCGATGCGCCGTTCTTCATCCGCGCGAACGTCACATCCTATGAGCCCGGCATCTTCACGGGCGTCTTCAACAGGCCCACCGTCATCAAGGCGACGGTGCAGCTCACCGATCCGGCCGGGACGGTGCTCGACGAGGTCCTGCTCGAGACTGCGGCGCCCGCGAGCTTGTTCAATCCATCGAGCGGAGGGCGCGCGCGGCAAGCGGCGAAGGAGCTCGGAAAGCTGACGGGGATGTACGTGCTTCACCGCGTCCGCGGCGACGACTGAGCTGCTCCCGGCGACCCGACCCAGGTCGAGGTCGCCCGCCTCCCCGGAGCAGGGCCCCCGCGTCATGCCGCGCCTGGACGACGGGGGCTATTCGCCCTTGGCGAGAGACTTTCCCTGGGCCTCCAGGGCGGCTTTGAGCACTCCGATGGCCTTCGGCCCCACGCCATGAAGCGAACGGAGCTGGGCCTCCGAGAATCGAGTGACCTCGTCCAGGCGAGAGACGCCCATGAGAGCGAGCGCGCGCGTCGCCGGCTTCCCGATGCCCTTCGGGAGCGAGGATCCTGGTTGTTCCTTCGGTTTGCTCGGTTTGCTCGGCATGGGTCCATCCTGATGGGGTGATTGGCCGCCCGGCGGCCAGCGCAGCCAACTTCCCGGAGCGCCAACCCCACAACCACGCTCAGCATGCCAGGGCGAGGCCCCCTGGACAACACCGCGGCACGGGGAACTCCCCGGACAGAGGCGCCTGGCTCTCGGGTGAAGGCGGCCCCACCCAGGTCGGGATCACCCCGGGCGTGGAGCCGAGGCCGTCGGCGACGGCTACCCCACCAACACCCACGTCGGCGAGGTCGTCGCCCGCGGCGGCGGGCGCGGGATCTTCTGCGTATCCGAGAGCGGGGGCGCCTCGATCGACCGCATCGACATCTCCGGCACCGGCAGCAACTCCATCCTGCTCGAGAACTGCCACAACGTGAATATCGCCGCCGAATCCGGGAAGGTCACGGGCGGCGGCGACGTCCGCCTCGCGGCGCGCACCCAGTTCGCGAACTCCTCCGACATCACGATCCAGAACCTCACGATCTCGAACACCGCCGTCAACGAGAGCCCCTGCGCGGTCAACAGCACGTTCCGCAACCTCACGCTGATGAACGCGCGCGACAACTCCAGCGACTAGTCCCCGAGCCGACTGTTGCCTTCTCGCGCTCCGGTCGATGGGCGCGCGAGTGACCGCGCCGGAGCAGCGGATCACCACCGGCTGTTGGCATGGGAGCAACACGGGCCGAACAGCCGCGCCTGCACGGCACCGGAGGGGGTGCCCGACGCGAGCGCCAGCGGCATCCGGCGAGCGACGCGGCGGCATGGAAGTTGTTTCTTCATAGCGCCATGGATCTCGGCTTGAAGGGACAGGTGGCCATCGTCACCGGGGGGAGCGAAGGCATCGGGAGAGCCACCGCGCTTCGGCTCGCGGAAGAAGGGGCGCGGGTGGCGATCGCGGCGCGGCGGCCAGACGTCCTCGCGCGCGCGGAGCGGGAGATCCGGGATCGGGGCGGAGACGTGCTGGCGATCGCGGCAGACGTCACGAGCCCCGCCGACGTGGAGCGCCTCGTGGCGGAGACGGTCGCCCGATTCGGACGGCTGGATATCCTGGTCAACAACGCGGGCACCGGGCGGGCACACCACTTCGAGGAGGTCGACGACGAGACCTGGCAGGCCGATCTCGACCTCAAACTTCACGCGGCGATCCGCACGTCGCGCGCCGCCATTCCCCACCTCAAGAAGCAGCGCGGCGGGCGCATCATCAACGTGACGACGCCCGCCGGCAAGCAGCCGGGGGCGAGGTCGCTGCCGACCTCGGTCAGCCGCGCGGCGGGGATCGCGCTCACCAAAGCCCTGTCCAAGGACCTGGCCGAGCAGGGCATCCTGGTGAACACCGTGTGCGTCGGCGTCATCAAGAGCGGCCAGCAGCAGAGGAACGCCGAGCGCCGCGGGCTCAGCCCCGAGGAGCACTACGCGGCGCTCGGGAAGAACGTGCCGCTCGGGCGCGTCGGCGAGGCCGAGGAGGTGGCCAACGTGATCGCCTTCCTCGCCTCCAAGGCCGCAAGCTACGTGACCGGCACCAGCATCAACGTGGACGGCGGGACCTCCGGCGCGATTTAGCCCGCGCCGCCGCGCCCTCGGCGAGCCCCGCTCGCCAGGCGGCAACCGCTGCCTCGAGCCGGCCGCCGCCCAGCGCGGCTCCTCAGAGCGCGCCTCCCGCGGACGCCTGCGCCGCGCCGCGCGAGCGCGCGTCCGCCGCGGGCACCGGCTCGGGCACCGAGCCCGCCTCGCTCAGGCGCCGCTTCGCCTCGGCGAGCACGTCCGCCGGCAAGGGACCCTTCCTCGCGAACTGCAGGTTGTCGCGCAGGTGCTTCGGATCCCGGGTCCCGACGATCGTGGTGCTCAGCCCCGGATGCGAGAGCGTGAAGCGCAGGGTGAACTCGATCCGGCTCAGGCCGTCGAGCAGCTCGTCGAGCCTGGCCCGCTCCCAGCGGTCCTGCATGGTCGTGCCGGGCAGCATGTAGTTCGTGCGCTGCCAGTCGGTCGGCGCGCCGCGCGCCACGCCGCCGCGGATGATGGTGCCGGCGCCGGCCTGGGCCGCCTTGCCGATCACCTCCTCGTGCTCGCGCTGCAGCGCGGAGTACGGGATCTGGAAGGCGTCGAAGGCGCCCATCTCGATCTGCTCCACCAGGTTGGGCAGCGTGCCCGAGACGCCGAGGAAGCGGACCTTGCCCTCGGCCTTGAGCTTCAGCGCCTCCTCGAGCGCGCCGTCCTGCTCGAACTCTCGCCGGGTGAGGCTCCGGTGGAACTGCACAAGGTCGAGGTGGTCCGTCTTCAGCAGGCGCAGGCTGTTCTCCACGCCGTGCCGGATGTTCTGCGCCGTGTGCACGTGCTCGCCCTGGGCGCCGCCGACGACGCAGCCGCACTTCGAGGCGAGGAAGTACTCGCCCCGGCGATGCGAGATGAAGCGCCCGATGCGCTCCTCGCTGCGACCGTAATCGATGGACGTGTCGATGAAGTTGATCCCGGCGTCGAGCACGTCGTTCAGGATACGCTCGGCCTCCTGATCCGAGAGCTCCGGGCCGCGCGGGGCGCCCCGCAGCTCCATGGCGCCGAAGCCGAGCGTGGTGACGCGGACGCCGGTGCGTCCGAGCAGACGAGTGGGCAAATCGGTCATTGTCTTCCTCCGCGGGCGCGCGCGCGCCGCAGCTTGCAAGCCGTGAGAGCGGGGCGAGCTCCGCGAGCCCGCCCACCTTGTGGCGTGGAGATGAGCGCTGGCGCCGTCCGGCTCAGCTCTTCGGAGGCGCCGACTTGAGCGTCGCGTCGAACAGCGCCAGCAACGTCTGGTAGTGGCGCTCGGACGCGGCCTGGTTGTACACCGCCGAATCGGAGGGGACCCAGCCGTGCTTCGCGCCTTCGTACGTCTCGACCGTGTGCCGCACGCCCGCCTGCTGGAAGGCGTCGATCAGGCGCCGCTTTTGCTGGTCCGGGAACGAGGCGTCCTCGACGGCGCCCGCGACGTAGACGCGCGCTCGGATGCGCGGCGCCAGGAGGTGCGGGCTGTCCGGATCGTCGGTCGCCAGGTTGCCGCCGTGGTACGACGCCGCCGCGATCACGCGGTCAGGGAAATGGCCGGCGGCCGACAGCGACAGCCCGCCTCCCATGCAATAGCCCGTGGTGCCGATCGACAGCGAGCTGACGTCGGGTCGGTCGGCCAGGAAGGCGAGGAACGCCTCGGTGTCCGAGCGCACGTTCGCCTTGGTGGCCGTGGCCATGTATTTCTGCTGCCAGTGCTTCCGGAACTCGGGATCTCGGCTGAAGGTCTCGGCGTCCGGCGCCTGGTAAGGGCCGCCGCGATAGAACAGATCGGGCAGCAGGACGAGATAACCGCCCTGCGCGATGCGCTCCCCCAGCTCGAAGAGCGCGGGGCGTATGCCGCGGCCGTCCTGGTACACGAGCACCGCGGGCCAGGGGCCTTCGCCGGCGTCGGGCCGGAAGATGGAGGCTTCGGTTTGCCCGTCCCGAGTCTTCAACGTGACCGTGGTTCGTGACATCTGTTCCTCGTGCCCGGCGTCCGGGCGGGTGGTCGTAGACGCGAACGGGCGCGCCGATCGCGCTCAGCGCGGCGCGGCGCGCTCTGGAAAGAAACGATTCGCGGGCCGCGCGAGCCCCAGGTTCTCGCGCAGCGTGCTCCCTTCGTACTCGCGCCGGAACAAGCCCCGTCGCTGGAGCTCGGGGACGACGCGATCGACGAAGTCGTCGAGCCCGCCCGGCAAGTAAGGGAACATGATGTTGAAGCCGTCGCAGCCGTTCTGGACCAGCCACTCTTCCATCTGGTCCGCGATGGTCCTGGGCGTGCCGACGAACGCGAGCCCCCCGAAGCCGCCGAGGCGCTGCGCGAGCTGGCGTACCGTGAGCCCTTCCCGCTGCGCGAGCTCGATGACGCGCTCGCGCCCGGACTGCCCGGCGTTCGTGGGGGGGATCTCCGGGAGCGGCGCGTCCGGATCGAAGCGCGAGGCGTCGCAGCCGAGCATGACCGAGAGCGACGCGATGCTGCTGTCGAAGTGCACGAGGCCATCGAGCCGCGCGCGCTTCTCCTGCGCTTCCTGCACGGTCTCTCCCACGACGACCAGCGCGCCGGGCAAGATCTTGAGCGTGTCGGGATCCCGCCCCAGGCGCTCCCGCCTGCCCTTGACGTCGGCGTAGAAGCGCCGCGCGCTCTCCAGCGTGGATTGCGCCGCGAACACGACCTCCGCGGTCTCCGCCGCGAGCTGCCGGCCTGCTTCCGAGGCGCCCGCCTGCACGATCACCGGCCATCCCTGGACCGGACGCGCGATGTTCAGCGGCCCGCGCGCGGAGTAATACTTGCCTTTGTGGTTCAGGACGTGGAGGCGCTCCGGGTCGAAGTAGATCCCGGCCTCGACGTCGCGCACGAACGCGTCGTCGGCGAAGCTGTCCCAGAGCCCCGTGACCACGTCATAGAACTCGCGCGCGCGCCGGTAGCGCTCGTCGTGCTCCACGTGCTCGGTGAGGCCGAAATTCAGCGCTGCGTCCGGGTTCGCGGTGGTGACGATGTTCCAGCCGGCGCGCCCGCCGCTGAGGTGATCGAGGGACGCGAAGCGCCGGGCGACGTGAAACGGCTGATCGAACGTGGTCGACGCGGTCGCCACCAGGCCGATGCGCTCGGTGGCGCCGGCGAGCGCAGAGAGCAGCGTGAACGGCTCGAAGGACGTGACCGTGTGACTGCGCATCAGCGCGTTGAGCGGCATGTTCAGCACGGCCAGGTGGTCGGCCATGAAGAACGCGTCGAAACGAGCCTGCTCCAGGCGCTGCGCGAAGCGCTTGAGGTGAGAAAAATTGAAGTTCGCGTCCGGGTAGGCCCCCGGATAGCGCCAGGCACCCGTATGAATGCTGACAGGGCGCATGAACGCGCCGAGCTTCAGCGTGCGTGCGGCCATCTTCGGCCTCCACGCCGCGAGCGCGGCCACTCCAAGCGTCCCGTTGCCATGTGCGATGTCTACTATAACGGATGCCAAGGCGAAAGCGGAAAATATAACGGATGCCACGGCGCCGGCGGGGACGGCGGGCGAGCTTCCTGGAACCCCGGCGCTCGCCGGGGGGGCCCCGCGCCGCGCGTGGCAGGTCGCCGCGCCGATCCGCTTCGAGGGCGGGGTCGTGTCGCTGGGCGGGTCTGCTTCGCGTGCTCGGTCGCCCGCGAAAAGGCGCTCTAACGGCCTGACCCCAGGCCGTCGCGGGCGAGGGCGAGGGTCCGCGCGTGCTCGGGCACGCCCTCCAGGAAGCTCCGCCGCAGCTCGGGATCGTCGATGAGCGCGGCCTGCGCGAGCAGGCGGCGGTGGGCCTCGTCGAGGGCGGCGGCGGCAGCGGCGTGCTCGCCGAGGGCGTGGAGGCACTCGGCGTGAATGAGCCGGGCGAGCGCCGCCTTCGAGGCGAAGGCGGCGGCGGCCGTACCGTGATCGATGACGTGCCTGGCGGTAGCGAGCGCGTCGCCGGCGCGTCCCTGCGCGCGCTGGGCGGCCGCGACGACGACGAGCCCTGGCCACAGGTACAGCGGCACCATCGTCAGGAGCGCGCACCCGGCGCGAG
The DNA here is from genome assembly GCF_051474665.1 of Sorangium sp. So ce394. NCBI lineage: Bacteria > Pseudomonadati > Myxococcota > Polyangiales > Polyangiaceae > Sorangium > Sorangium sp. So ce394. The sequence goes on along the minus strand of NZ_CP150339.1, from coordinate 10,308,410 downwards.
CCTCGGTTTCGAAGTGCTGCCGGTGCGGAAGTCGCCGCGCCATGTACGGCTTTCGTCATGGATCGCGTAAAGCTGGAGCCGCACGTCCTCCGAGACGTCGCCCCGGAGGCCTCGCCTCACGTGCACCAGCGTCGCATCGCTGTCTCCTCCACGGTTCGCCTGCTGGGCGGCGCGCAGGAAGAGCCGCCGAGGAGGAAGCTCTCGTCGTCCCGCCGGCGCACCCGCCTTTGCGTTAGATTCTGCCATCTTGCCGTGCATGGACGACCATGACAGCCCCATCATCCGAGCCGCTCGCCCCGAGGACGCCGAGCTCCTCGGCGCGCTCGCCCTCCGCTCCAAGGCGCACTGGGGCTACTCGCCCGAGTTCCTCGAGGCGTGCCGCGCGGAGCTCTCGATCTCGCCGGCGTACGTCGCGCAGCATCCGACCTTCGTCCTCGCGCGCGGAGACGAGCCGCTCGGGTTCTACACGCTCGAGGCCCTGAGCTCCACCGCGGTGGAGCTGGGCCACCTCTTCGTCGAGCCGGCGGAGATCGGACGCAGCCTCGGTCGCGCGCTCCTGTCGCACGCGCGTGAGGAAGCGCGGCGGCGCGGGTATCGCGTCCTCGTGATCCAGAGCGACCCGAATGCGGCGCGGTTCTACGAGGCCTGCGGCGCGCGGCGCGTGGGCGAGCGGCGCTCGGCCAGCATCCCTGGCCGGCTGCTCCCGCTCTTCGAGCTCGACCTGTCGGGCTGACGCGCCGCTGCTCGCGACCGAGGGAGCCGACTCACGCCGGCGCGGCCGCGCCGTCCGCCGCCCGGCGCAGCGCTGCCCGCGCGAGCAGTCGTGTGGAGTCGAGCGTCGGCAGCGGAGAGTTCGCGTCGCTCATGATGAGCGGGATCTCGGTGCAGCCGAGCACGACGGCGTCGCAGCCCTCCGCGCTCATCCGCCCGATGATCCGCTGAAAGCAAGCGATCGCCTCGGGCCTGAAGACGCCGTACACCAGCTCCTCCATGATGATGCGGCTCATCTCCTCGCGCTCGGCGGCGCTCGGGCGCACCCACTCGAGTCCGAGCGCCGCGAGCTTCTCCGGATAGATCTCGCTCTCGACGAGCCAGCGCGTCCCGGTCAAACCGACGCGCCGGAGCCCGCGCAGGGCGGCCTGTTCCGCGACGACCTCGGCGATGTGCAGCCAGGGCAGCGGCGACCGCGGCTCGACGTAACGCAGCGCCTGGTGGATGGTGTTGTCCGGGCAGATCAGGAAGTCGGCGCCGATGCTCGCGAGCTTGTTCGCCGAGGCGAGCATCAGCTCCCCCACGCCCTCCCAGTCGCCGCGGTCGATGTGCTTCATGTACTCGGCGAGCGAGGGCGTGTGCATCGAGACCTCGGGGTGGGCGTGCGGGCCGAGGAGCGCTGCGCCTTCCGCGCAGAGGGTCCGATAGCAGAGCGCCGCGCCCTCGGAGGAGCAGCCGACGATACCGACGTGCTGGGTCATGACGAGCGTGCCCGGAGCGTACCAGAAGATGAGCTCGGGCATCAGCGCGCCCGTCCAGCGACAGGACGGATCCTCCCGAGAGAAGCCTGGCTCGTTTGCGCCGGCGCGTGAGCGCGCCGGCGGCACGTCCGCGCGCGGCCCCCTCACGGGCTCGCCGCCGCGCCGAGGAGCGCGCGCACGCCCGGCGCGTGGAGGCCGGGGCTCGCGCCTATCGCTGCGAAAGCGCTCCGGTGATCTCTGCCATGCTCGACGCAAAGCTATCTCGCGGGACGAGGCCCAGCACGCGCTGGGCCTTCTCGGTCGAGAAGCTCCCCCGGAAGCTCATGAACGCAGGCACCTGCTCCGCCAGGGCAGCGGGCGGCGGGTCGGCGCTGAAGAAGCTTGTGTAGTCGCGCAAGCGAAAGTGGCCGTCGACGATGTTGAACGCCTGCCCGACCGCCTCATCGATGCGCAGGGAGCGGACCACGGCCTCGACCAGGCTGCTGATATGGAGATAGCCCATCGTGGTCTCGCCGCCGTCCACCAGCGGGAACTGGCCGGCCGCGACGACCTTGGGGAGGCGGCTGCCCCAGAATGACGTGGGATGTACGCCGAAGATGACCGCGGGGCGGAAGACGACCGTCGGGAGGCCGCGGGCCGCCACCTCGGACAGCGCTCGCTCCCCTTCGGCCTTGCTCGCCCCATAGGCGTCGCCCTCGGCGTTCAGCGGCGCGGCCTCGTCGAGCACGCCCCCCCGGTTCCTGAGCTGATACGCGGCGATCGTGGAGATGTGCACGAAGCGCTCGCAGCCGGCGACCCGCGCGGCCTCGGCGAGCGCCGCGGTGGCCTCCACGTTCACCCGCCGGGCCTCGTGCAGATCCGACGAGAGCGACGCGGCGCAATGCACCACGACCTGCGCACCGCGCACCGCCTCCTCCCGGGCGCGCTGCTCCGTCATCTCGCCGAGCACCGTCTCGGCGCCCATGCTCTCGAGCTCCGCGCGCGCGTCGGGCCGCCGCACCAGGGCGCGGACCCGCAGGCCCTCCTCGAGCAGGCGCTTCACGACGTAGTGTCCAACGAACCCGTTCGCGCCTGTGACGAGGGCGACCTTGCCTTTCATCTCCATGAGAGCCTCCCAGCGCTCGAGATCAGGAGAGCGCATCATGACAGTATACTCGACCGAGGTACCGCGCCCTGCCCGGGCCGGTCCACCTCGACGGCTGAAGGCCACCCTGGATTGGTGGGCGCGCCGAAGCCGCGTGCGCGTCGAACCTGGGTCGGGCCACGATCTTCGGCGCGTCCCCGAGCCCGATCGAGGTTCCTTTCGTCCTTGATGAACCGGGCGATGCGGTCCCATACCCGCACGACCCCGCCCCAGTCGGCGCGGCGCTCGGCGAGGCTCTTCGGGCTCACGGCGAGGACGTCGTAGATGATGCCCAGCACGTCCGCGCTGGTGAAGATCGCGGTCGAGCCCGGCAGCTCGCGCAGCGCCTGTCCGCTGTTGGGCTGCCAGGCGACGACGGCGTCGACGCCGCCGGATTTCAGGGTCTGCGGCGTCTGGTCCGTCGGCACATCAGGGGCCGCGCGGCGGCCCGCGAGGCGTTCCGCGCGATGGCGTCAGGGCTGAGCGGCGCCCTGGCCGTCTCCCTCGTCGGAGCCGTCGATATCCGGGCACTTCTGCACGATGAGATCGCACTCCGGGATGGTCGTCTCCAGTGCGCTCACCGGGGAAGCGCACGTGAGCGCCCGGACCTTCGCGACGTGCGCGAGCAGACACGCCTGGTACTCGGCCACGGTCGCGGTGCAGCCCGCGCGGGCGTCGGCCGGCGGCAGGCAGCTCGCCGGGGGCGCCGGGGGGGCCGCGGCCTCGTCCGCCCGCGGCTGCTGGGTCTCGGACATGCATTTCTGCATCACCGCCTCGCACGCCTGCCCGACCGTGGACCACAGCATGCCGACGAACTCGCAGGTATCCTGCTTGGAGAGCTCGAGGCTCGGCGCGAGCGACTGGCACGTGGACTCGACGTCGGCGGTCGTGAGGTCCTTGAGGTGCTTGCTGCTCACATCGGCGGGTATCGGAGCGGCCACCACGTCCTTGCCGCCCCAGAGGACGAGCGACAGGAAGGCCGAGAGTGCTCCGAATCGAATCAGTCGGTTCATTCGTTCTCTCCCTTGTACGAGCGGCCGCCTCGGCCGCGGTGGGGCTCGGGAGCAACCCACGTACCGGCGGCCTCGTTGTGCACGATGGGACCGCGCGCGCCCGGCGGGGCGGGGCGGGGCGGCCAAGGGATTCATTCGTCTTCCGAGCTTCCCGACTTCCTGCTCGGTCGCTCTGACGATATCCCATGAGCTCCACCCTCCAGCGCTGTCCTCCGCGCCGCGCTGGCCGGGCGGGCAGGATGGGCACAGGGCTCCTCGCCCGCTGGAGAGCCTCCGATCACCGCGGACGGCGCCCTGGGACCCGGAGGAGAAGAAGATGAACCGCCGAGGCGCCAAGGACGCCAAGAAGAGAACTTCTGGGCTCTCCTGGCGTCCTTGGCGCTCTTCTTCTGGATCGCTGTACCGGACGCGGCCGAGCGGCGCGTCGCCCGAGTTCGTCCCTGGTTCCACGGAGACGGCAGGCCCGTGGAGACCTCCCGTGGACAGGGAGAGGGAGACGCCGGGGGGCGCGCTCCGGGCCCGGGAGAGGCCCGGGGCGCCGGCCGTCAGACGAGCTCGCGCTCGCCGCCCGGATACACGAACGAGTCGCGGGGCGAGTACCACGAGGCGCTCTTCACCACCTGGATCGGGCTCCCGGGCCGGAGCGCATACACCGGGTGATCCTTCGCGAGGAACTCGACCGACAGGAGCTCGTACGGGTCGGCCATGTCCGCGATGTAGGGGTAGTTGCCGGCGAAGAGGCGATCTCCGATCTTCGTCACGTAGGTGAGGTGGCCGCGCGCGACCACGCCGATCTTGTTGCCGACGTGCGCCCGCGTCCGGATGATCGGCACGCCGTCCACCGAGGTCGTCGCCACGAGCTCCTTGCCGTGCAGCTCCAGCGTGGTCGACCCGGGCGACGCCGGCACGCCGCGCTCGCTCACATACCGGCGCACCGCGTCGGACGAGTTGAAGTAATGCGTGAAGAAGCGGGCCGGGCTCGCGCCGTCCGGCGTGGTGTGACCCGCGAGGTCGAGCCCGAGGTAGGTGAGCGAATACGCTCCGAAGCCGGACGTCTGCTCCGGCTTGTCGACCACGTACTGATTCATGTAGATGGCCCTGTTCTCGGCCGGCGTGAGGCCGCTCGGCAAGAGCGCCGCCGCGGCGTCCGGATCGGCGGGTATCCAGCTCGAGTAGAGCATCCGGCTATCGATGACCATCTGCGGCGCGGCGAGCTTCGACTCCGACATGGCGCTGTCTTTCTCCCCCCCGGGAAGGACGAGCACTATCACAACTCGCCGCCCGGCGATCGGCGGCTGTCCGGGATCGCAGACAGCGATTGCCCGGCCACGAGGGTGAGAGGCTGTCGAAGGAGGGAGTCGGGCGGGCGACACCGACGCAACCAGCAACGCTGGGCGACGGGCGAGCGCCGTTCGCCCGGGCCGCGCCGGCGCCCGACGTGGCAAGACGGAGGCGATGCGCCTACCCGAGCGCCGATGAGCGGACAGCGCACCACCCCGAGCGCGCCCGCTGGCGGAGCGCTTCAGGCCGCGCCGACGAGGGGCTGGCGCGCAGGCGCCTGGCCCGCGGCGCCCGACGGCGTCGGGCGCGGGCGACGCCACCCGCCTCACCGCATCTCAGCGCCTCTGCCCGGGCCATTCTCCTCCGCCGTCGCCGCGCGCCGCGCAGCGCCGCCCCGGCGGCCGAGCCCGCCCCGGCCGCGCCGGGCCCCCGATCGCTGAGCCCATTTGGGAAACGCTCCTGTTACCTTGGGCGACGCTCCGCAGCGCACTGCGGGCGCAGGTTCGAGGGCAGCCGGCACGCCGGCCTGCTGCCCCATCGCCAGCCGAGGTCCGGATCCAACATGCAGCAGGACACGAAGGGCGCGCGCGTCTCTCTCCGCATCGACAACCTCGAAGCCGCGCTCGAGCAGGGGATCGACAACGAAGCGGCCGCGCTCGACGTGCTCGTGGCCGCCGCGGCGAAGGGGAGCCCGCACCCCGAGCTGTGGGCGAAGCTCCACGAGTCCGCTGCGCGCCACGACCGGTTCTCCGAGCTCGCGTTCGCGTACGAGCGCTTCGCCAGCGAGCGGCGCTTCGGGATGCTCCCGCAGGCCGCCCAGGCCGAGGTCCTCGTCCACGCCGCCGAGTTCCTCGCCGATTTCTTCGGCGACCCCGGCGGCGCTCGCCCCTACCTCGAGCGCGCGCTCTCCGTCCTGCCCTCGCATCAGGAGGCCTTCCTGCGCCTCGAGCGCATCCTCGTCGAGGCGAACGAGCCGCCGAAGCTCGCGGACCTCTACGCCCTCGCCGCGGGCTACCGCCCGGAGCGCGCGGAGCAGCTCGCGCTGCTCCGCCGCGCCTTCGCGCTCGTCGAGGTCAGCGGGAAAGAGGAGGAGCGCGCGGTCAAGCTGCTCCAGCAGATCCTCCGGATCGACCCCGGCGACGCCTCGGCGCGCTGGGCGCTCGAGGAGCGCTACGCGCGCGCCGGGCGGCTCCAGGAGATCGCGAGGATGCTCGAGCCGGCGCTCACCACGGAGCCGCCCCCCGCCGATGCGCTTGCGATCCGCGCGCGGCTCATCGACCTCTACAGCGGCCCGCTCAAGGAGATCGAGCGGGCCCTGCCGCACGTCGAGGAGGTGCTCGCGCTGAACCCGAGCCACGAGGCCGCCTACCGCGCCGCGGAGGCCCTGCTCGGGCGCAAGACCGCCGTCGTGCGCGCCGCCGCGGCGCTCGAGGCCGCCCACGCGCGCCGCGGGAGGCCGCAGGAAGCGGCGCGGATGATGGCCCTCCAGATCGAGAACCTCCGCGGGCCGCGCCGCGTCGAGGTGCAGAAGCGGCTCGTCGAGCTGCAGTTCCAGCGGCTCGGCGACCTCGCGGCGGCGTTCTCGCTGTCGGAGCAGATCCTCGCGGTCGACCCCTCGGACGAGGCCGTGCGCGACCGCTTCCTCCAGCTCGCGTCGGTGCTCGACCGCCGGGCCGACGCGGCGCGCGTGCTCGTGCGCGCGGCGTCCGCCGCCAAGGACAAGCCGCTCCGGGCGCACATCGCCGCCGAGCTCGGCGAGCTGTACGAGGGCCTCGGGGACGGCCGGAAGGCGCGCGCGGCGTTCCAGCAGGCGCTCGACGGCGAGCCCGACGCCGCGGCCGTGCGGCGCGCGGCCCGCGGGCTCGCGAAGCTCTGCGAGCGCGAGCGCGACCCGCGCGGGCTCGCCGGCGCGCTCGAGCGGCTCGCCGAGGCCGAGACCGAGGCCGAGGCGCGCGAGGCCGCGGCGGAGCGGCTCGCGCGCCTCTACGAGGAGGAGCTCAACGACCCGGCGGGCGCGATCGCGGCCTACCGCAGGCTCGCGGAGCCGGGCTCCTCGCGCGAGGCGCGCGCCCTCGCCGCGCTCGAGCGGCTGTACGAGGCCACGGCCGCGCACGAGGGGCTCGCGTGGGTCCTCGAGCGGCGCGCCGAGGCCGAGCCGAACCGCCGCGCGGCGCGGGACCTCGCCTTCCGGGCGGCCGAGCTGCGCACCCGGCTCGCCGACCTGCCGGCCGCCATCGCCGCCTGGCGCCGCTACCTCGCGGCGTTCGGGCCGTCGCGCGAGGCGCACGCGCGGCTCATCCCGCTCCTCGAGCAGGAGCGGCGCTGGGCCGAGCTCGAGGCGCTCCTCGAGGCCGAGGCCGAGCTCGCGGCCGGGCAGGAGCGCGCCTCGGTCCTCGCTCGCATCGGCGCGATCCGCATGGCCCGGCTCGACGATCCGGCCGGCGCGATCGCTGCCTACCGCGAGGCGCTCGCGCTCGATCCGACGGATCGGCCGAGCCGGATCGCGGTCGAGAAGATGCTCGGCCCGCCCCCGGCGAGCGGCGCCGGCGGCGCGGAGCCCACCCCGTCGCGGCAGAGCGCCCACCTCGTCCTGACCGACGATCAGCGGCTCGCGGCGTGCGCGGTGCTGGAGCCGATCGCGCGCGGGGAGGGCGCGGCGCAGCTCCTCGTGCGCGTGCTCGAGACCCGGGCGGAGATCGCGCCCGTCGCGTGGGCCCCGGGCGCGGCCGCGCCGGCGCCGGCCGACGTGTCGGGCCGGCTCGCGGCGCTCGAGGAGGCGGCCGCGGTCGCGGAGCGCGAGCTCCGGGATCCGAAGAAGGCGCTCGACCTTTTGGCGCGCGGGCTCTCGATCGCGACCGCGTCCGCGCCCGAGCGCGTCGCCCGGTGGGTCGCCGAGGTCGAGCGGCTGACCGAGCACGGCAGCGAGTCCGCGCGGCGCGCGCCGACGCTCGCCGGCGCGCTCGGGGATCGCGCGGTCGACAGCGCGCCGCTGTCGCACCTCGCGCGGCGGGCGGGCGAGGCGCTGCTCGCGAGCGGCGACGTGACGCAGGCGCTCGCGCTCTACCGGCGGGCGCTCGCCTTCGAGCCGTCGTCGCGCGAGCTCATCGCCCGCGTGGACGCGCTCCTGCGCGAGCAGGGCAGCCCCGAGGAGCGGCTCGCCCTCTACCGCGAGGCGCTCGCGCAGCCGTGCACGCCCGCGCGGCGGCGCGAGCTCCTGCACGCGATCGGCACGATCCAGCGCCGCGACGTCGGCGACCTCGCCGGGGCGGCCGAGACGTACCGCGCGGCGATCGAGGACGACCCGGGCGACGACGCGGCGTACGAGGCGCTCCTGGAGACGTACGCGGCGGGCGGCGCGTGGGACGCGCTCTACGACGCGCTGGCCGAGCGGCTCCCGAGCGCCCCGCCCGACGAGCGCGTCGGGCGCGAGCTGCGCATGGCCGAGGCGGCGGCGAAGGGCGGGAAGGTGCCGAGCGCGGTCGCGCACTACCGCGCGATCCTGTCGGGCGGCGCGGCGCTCTCCGACGCGGCGCTCTCCGCGATGGAGGCGCTCGCGCTGTCCGCCGGCGACGCGGCGCTGCTCCGCGAGGTCCTCGAGCGGCGGGTCGCCGCCTCGGGCGATCCGCAGGACGAGGCGCTCTGGCTGGAGCGGCTCGGCGAGCTCGCGGCGTTCGGGATCGGCGGCGCGTCCGGCGCGGACGCCGCCCCGGGCGATCTCGACGCCGCGGTGGCGGCCTGGCTGCGCGCCGCCGCGCTCGCCGAGGGGCCGCTCGCGGATCCGGAGCGGGCGCAGAAGCTCTACGAGCGCGTGCTCTCCGTCGCGCCGAAGCACCGCGACGCCGCCGGCCGCCTCGCCGCGCTCTACCGCGGGCAGGGGGCCTGGGATCGGCTCGCGGCCGTCTGCGAGGTCCTGCTCGACACCGCGGAGGGCGACGACGAGGCGCTCGCCGCGCTCGCGGCCCTCGAGGACGCGGCGATCCGGGCGCGCGCGACGGCGCGCTTCGTCGACGCCGCGCTCGAGCTCCGCGATCGCATCGGCGGCGAGGGGGAGGGGACCGAAGGGGAGCGGAGCGCGCCCGCCGGCAAGCCGGCCGCGGCGCGGCGCCGCGCGATCGACGCCGCGCTCGCGCGGGTGCTCGCCGCCGATCCCGACCGGCAGGACGAGGCCGCGTCCGTCTACCGGCGGCTGCTCTCGCCGCCCGAGGGCGGCGACGCCGCGCAGGGCGCGCTCGACCCCGCCGCGCTGGAGGCGTTCCGCGCCTTCCTCGCGCAGAGCCCGGACACGCTCGCGCGCCGCGTGGACCGGCGCTGGCTCTTCACGCTCCTCGTGGAGCGCGCGCGCGAGGACGAGCGCCGGAGGGCGCTCGCCGCGTGGGCCGCGTGGGAGGAGGAGATCGGCGAGCGCGCGGCGGCCGCGGCGCTCTACGCCCGGCTGCTCGAGGCGGATCCCGAGAACGACGACGCTCTCGCGGCGCGGGGGCGCCTCCTCGCCGAGCTCGGCGACGACGAGGGCGCGGCGGAGGTGCTCGCGATGCGCCGCGATCGCAGCGAGGGCAGCGCGCGCGTGGCGCTCGACGTCGAGCTCGCGACGCTCCTGCTCGATCGGCTGGATCGGCCAGCGGAGGCGCTCGACGCGGTCGCGCCCGCGATCGAGGCCGGGACCATCGAGCCCGCGGTGCTCGAGATCGCGGAGCGCGCGCTGGGGCGGCCCGAGACGCAGGCGCGCGCCGCGCTCTTGCTCGAGCGGGCGTGCGACGCGCTCGACGACCTCGAGGCGCGCGTCGCGCTGCTCGAGGCGCTGCTCGCGAGCGCGCCCGCGCCTCGCCCGCCGTCCGAGGCGAGCGCCGCGCCGGGCGCGCCGCGCGGCGCGCTCGACGGGGGCAGCCTCGCGTCCGCGCAGCGCGCCGCCGTCCGCCGCGGCTGGTTCGAGCGCCTGCTGGATCTCCACGAGGGAGACGCGGCGCGGGGCCTCGAGGTCGCCCTGCGCGCGGTCTCCGAGCTGCCCGGCGAGCTCGACCTCTGGGATCGGCTCGAGGAGCTCGGCCGCCGGGCGAAGCAGCCCGAGCGCGTCGCGGCCGCGCACGCCGCGGCGCTCGGCGAGGCGGGCGCGGCGCTCCCGCCCGACGTCGTCGAGGAGATCGGCCGGCGGGCCGTCGAGCACCACGAGGAGTGGTTCGACGCGCCGGAGGCGGCCCTCGCGCTGCTCCGCCGGCTCGTGGAGCTCGTGCCGGGCTCGCTGTGGGGCTTCGAGCGGCTGAAGCTCGCCTACAACGCGGCCGAGCGCTGGGAGGACCTCTTCGCGCTCTACGACGCGATGCTCGAGCGCACCTCGGCGCCCGACGAGCGCATCTTCCTCCTGGAGGACGCCGCGGCCGTGGCGCGCGACCTCGCGGGCGACGGCGAGCGCACGATGCGCTACCTCGAGCAGCTCCTGCCGCTCCAGGACGACGCGCGCACCCGCGCCGCGCTCGAGCGGCTCTACGAGCGGCACGGCAGGCACCGGCCGCTCATCGATCTCCTGACGGCCGAGCTGCCGAGGCTCTCCGGCGAGGCCGCGGAGCGGCTCCGCGAGCGCATCGCGCTCCTCTGGATCGAGGGGGTCGGCGACGCCGCGTCGGCGCTCCCCGCGATCGAGCAGCTCCTCGACGCGTGGCTCTCGTCCCGCGCGCCCGGCGCGCCCCGCGCCGCCTTCGCGCTGCTCGAGCGCATCCTCGCGGCGATCCCGCCCGAGCAGGCGCCCGCCGGCGATGCGGGCGCGCTCGCCGCGCGCGCGGCGCGGCAGCGGTCGGCGGTCCTGCTCGCGCGGCATTACCGCGAGGAGGGGCGGCCGGAGGACCTCGTGCGCGTGCTGGAGGTCCAGCTCGAGGGCGCCGACGTGGACGACCGCCCGGCGCTCCTGCGCGAGATCGTGCGGCTCCGCCGCGACGCCCTCGGCGACGAGCCGGGCGCGTTCGCGCGGCTCGCCGAGCTCATCGAGCTCAGGCCGTCGGACCCCGGCGATCGCGCCGAGCTCGCGGAGCTCGCCGAGCGGCTCGGCCGGCACGACCGGCTCGCCGAGGTCCTCGCCGCGGCCGAGCCGCGCGCCGAAGGCCCGCAGCAGGCGCTCGCGCTCGTCCGCGACGCCGCGCTACTCCGCCGCGACCGGCTCGGCGACGCGGACGGCGCGATCGCGCTCTTCCGCCGGCTCTTCTCGCTGGCCGAGCGCCACGGCGACGCCGCGGCGGCGCGCGACGCCGCGCGCGCGCTCGACCGGCTCTTCGCCGAGGGCGACCACGTCGCCGAGCGGTGCGACGTGCTCGACACGCTCGCCGCGCTCGAGGCCGACCCGGCGGCGCGGCGCGAGGCCCTCGGCGAGCTCGCGCGGCTCGCCGCGTCGCGGCTCCGCGACGAGGCGCGGGCGATCGCCGCGTACTCGGCGCGCCTCACCGACGACCGGCAGGACCTCGAGGCGCTCGACGGGCTCGCCGCCATCCTCGAGGAGGGCGGGCGCTACCGGGAGCTCACGGCCGTGCTGGAGCGCCGCGCGGCCGTGCGCGGCGGCGCGGGCGGCCGGCGCGATCTCGGGCGGGTCGCGCGGCTCTTCGAGCGCGAGCTCGGCGACGCCGAGCAGGCGATCGCCACCTGGCGCCGCATCCGCGAGGAGCTCGCGCCCGATCCCGAGAGCGGGGACGCGCTCGCCGCGCTCTACACGCGCGCCGAGCGCTGGGCCGACCTCGTCGCGCTGCTCGAGGTCGAGGCGTCCGCGGCCCGCGCGCTCCCCGGCGGGGCCGGCGCGGCGCGCAGCGCGGAGCTCTTCCGGCGCCTCGGCGACGCGCACCGCGATCGCACGCTCGCGTGGGAGCGCGCCGTCGAGGGCTACCGCCGCGCGCACGAGGCCGAGCGGGCCGCGGGCGGCGAGGGCGGCGAGGGTGGCGAGGGGGCCGCGCGCGGGTCGGCCACGGCGCGCGCGGGGCTCGAAGAGCTGCTCCGCCGCATCGATCCGGCGTCGGCCGAGCACCGCGGCGCGCTGGTCGCGGCGGTGGGCGCGCTGCTCGAGATCTGCGCCGCCGCGGACGACTGGCGCGCCGAGGTCGCGCTGCTCGAGCCGCGGCTCGCCGCGGCCGAGACGGACGCCGAGCGGGTCGCCATCCTGAAGGCCTCCGCGGCGCTGCTCGAGGAGCGCGGGGGCGACCGGGAGGGCGCCTTCGAGATCGCCTTCCGCGCGTTCCTCCTGTCCCCCGGCGAAGGGCAGCCCGAGGGCCTCCTGCGGCTCGCCGATCTCGCGGGCCGCTGGCACACGATCGCCGACGCGCTCCCCGAGCTCGAGCGCCGCGGCGACGTGCCGCCTGCCACGCTCCGCGACCTCACCTTCCGCGTCGGCCGCTGGCACCGCGACGCGCGCGCCGACGCCGACGCGGCCGAGCGCGCGTTCGAGCGGGCGCTCCTCCACGACCCCACGAACAGCGCCATCCTGCTCGATCTCGCGGAGCTCCTGCGGCACCGGCGCGGCCCCTCGCTCGTCCCGACCCTGCTCCGGCTCGCGGCGGCGACCGGGCACGACCTCGCCCTCTACCGCGAGGCCGTCGAGACCGCGCGCGGCGCGGGCGACGCCGTCCGGGCCCGCGACATCGCCGCGGAGCTCCTCGAGATCGCCGTGCGGCGCCTCGGCGACGAGGAGGGGCAGCCGCCGGTCCCCGGCGCGTGGCCCCCGTCGCGCGCCGCGCTCTGGGCGATCGACGCGCTCGTCGCCATGCTCGCGGACGCCGGCGAAAGGCCGCAGATCGTCGCGCTCTGCCGGCGCGGCGCCGCGCTCCCGCTCGCGTCGAGCGAGCAGCGCCGGCTCCTGCGGATCGCGGCCGAGGCGGCGGAGCCCGAGGAGGCGATCGCCCTCTACAGCGGGCTCTTCGGCGACGATCCGGCGGACGAGCCGGTCGGCGAGAGCCTCGCGGCGCTCCTCCGGAGGGCCTCCCGGCACGAGGAGCTCGTGCGCCTGCGCGAGCGGCAGATCGAGGTCTCGGGCGACGCCGAGCGCCGCGTCGCGCTCCGGTACGACGCCGCGGAGCTGCTCGCGGAGACCCCGCGCGCCGCCGACGCGATCGCGCTGCTCCGCAAGAACCTCGCCGAGCGCCCGGAGCACGCCCCGTCGATCGACAAGCTCGCCGCGCTGCTCGAGGCGGGCGGGCTGCACCGCGAGCTCATGCTGCTCCGCGAGGAGCAGGCGTCCGCGCGCGAGGCGGAGGGCGTCGGGCCGGCGGCGGCCGAGCTCTGGCTCCAGGCGGCGTCCCTCGCCGAGCACGAGCTCAACGAGCCCGAGCGCGCGATCGCGAGCTACGGCCGCGCCGCGGAGATCGGCTCGGTCGAGGCGCTCGACGCCCTCGCCCGGCTGCTCGCGCGCCGCGGCGAGCACGTGGCGGCCGCCGAGGCGCTCGAGCGGCTCTGCGCGGGCGCGCCGCCCGAGGAGCTGCACCAGGCCGCGCTGCGCCTCGCGGACGCGTACCTCGCCGCCGGCGAGCCCGACCGCGCCCGCGCCTCCCTCGAGCGCGCGGTGCCCCGCGCCGCCCAGCCCGCGCCGCTCCGCGAGCGGCTCGCGTACCTCTACCGCGCGTCGGGCGCGTGGGGCGCGCTGGCCGAGCTCATCGCCGGCGACGCCGCGCGCGCCGACGAGGCGCAGGCCCGGCTCTCGCTCCTCCGCGAGGCCGCGGATCTCTACCTCGCGCGCGCGAGCGCGCCCGCCGCCGCGATCCCGCTGTTCGACGAGGCCATCGTCCTCGTCCCCGACGACCTCTCGCTGCGCCTCGCGCGGAGCCGCGCCCTCTCCGCCGCGGGCAGGACCGACGACGCGACCGCGGCCCTGCGCGCGATCGTCGCCGACTTCGGCAGCCGCCGCCCGAAGGAGCGCGCGTTCGTCCACTACGAGCTCGCCCGCGTCGCGCTCGCCGCGGGCGACCGCGCCCGCGCGATGGCCGAGTTCGACCTCGCGCTGCGCGTCGATCCCGCGCACCCCGACGCGCTCCACGGCCTCGCCGGCCTCGCCCTCGAGGACGGCCAGCTCGAGCGCGCGCACCGCGCCTACCGCGCGCTGCTGCTCGTCGCGCGCCGGCCCCGCGACGAGGGCGGCGAGGGGTTCGCCGGCGCGCGGCGCAGCACGATGCCGCCGACGCGCTCCAGCGTGGCCCTGCCGACGTCGACCTCGTTCAGCCGGGCCGAGGTCCTCCTCGCGCTCGGCGAGATCGCGCGGCGGCAGGGCGCGCCCGATCGCGAGGTCGAGTACGTCGAGTCCGCCTTCGAGGCGGCGCGCGAGAGCGACGCCGAGCACGAGAAGCTCCTCGCCGCGCTGCGCGCCCGCGGGCGCCACGACCTGCTCGCCCGCGCGCTCGAGGCGCGGCTCGCCGGCCCCGCCCTCGAGCCCGCCGAGGACGCCGCCGCCGCGCTCGGCGAGCTCGCGTCGCTCTACGAGGGCCCGCTCGATCGCCCGGAGCCAGCGCTCGCGGCCCGCCTGCGCGCCCTGGATCTCGCGCCGGGCGCCGGCCCCGCCCACGACGCCGCCCTCGAGCTCGCGCGCCGGCTCGGCCAGACGCACCGGTACCTCGAGCTCGTCGAGCGGCTCTGCGCGCGGGCGGCCTCCGAGCCGTACGAGGTCGCGCTCCTGCTCCGCTTCGCCCGCGCCCTCGAGCTCGCGCCCGACGGCCTCGAGCGCGCCGCGGCCGTCTACCGCCGCGCCGAGGCGAAGATCGCGGCCGGCGCGCCGTCGACCGGGCGCGAGGCGGGCGCTGACCTCGATCAGCTGTGGCGCTCCCTGGAGGCGATCTACGACCGCCTCGGCGACCGCCTGGCGCAGGCCGACGTCCTCCGCAAGCGCATCGCGCGCGCCGACGACGCGCGCCCCGACGACGCGCGCGCCGAGGGCGCGCACGCGGCCCCCGCGGGCCGCCCGGATCGCGCCGAGCCGCGGTACCGCCTGGCCGCGCTGCTCGCCTCGGACCCGGCCGAGGTCGATCCGGCGATCTCCCTCCTCGAGGAGGCGCTCGAGCTCTCCGCCGATCCGGACCGCGCCGAGGCGATCCTGCGCGACGCGCTCCGCGCGGATCCGAGGAACCCGCGCGCGATCCGCCTCTTCGAGCGCCTCGCCCGGCAGAGCGGGCGCCCGCGCGCCCTCGTGGACGCGCTGCTCTTGCTCGCCGAGATCGAGGGCCCGGGCGTCCTCGAAGAGGCGGTCCGCACCGCCCGCGCGCTCGGCGACCGCGAGCTGGCCGAGTCGATCCTGCTGCGCATCGTCGGCGCCGGCGCGGCGCCCTCGTCCGACCCGCCCGGCGCCGCCTGGGCGCTCGTCGCCCTGGCCGAGCTGCGCGAGGAGGCCGGCGATCTCGCGGCCGCCGCGTGGCTCTGCGAGCGCGCCGCGCGCGCCTCGGCGCCCGAGGACGAGCGCGCGCTGCTCCTGCACGCCGCGGAGCTCGCCGCGGGCCCGCTCGACGACCTCGCCCGCGCCGCGCGCCTCTACGAGGAGCTCCGCGCCCGCGAGCCCGCCGAGCGCGAGATCTGGATGCCCCTCGCCGGCGTGTACCGCCGGAGCGGCGACGCCGCGCGCCTCTCGACGCTGCTCGAGGAGACCGTCCCCCTCGTCGACGACCTCTCCGAGCGCTGCGCGCTGCGCCTGGAGCGCGCGCGCCTCCTCGCGCGGGAGTCGCCGGCGCAGGCGGCGCTCCTGCTCCGCGACATCCTCGACGAGGACCCGACCCAGGTGGAGGCCGCCATCCTCCTCGCCACCATGCTCGAGGAGGCCGGCCGCACCGAGGAGCTCGGCGAGCTCTTCGCGCTGCAGCTCGACGCCGCGAAGGACCGCGCGGACGTGGCCTCGATCGCGTCGATCTCGATGCGCCTCGGCGCCCTCCTCGAGCAGCGCGGCGACGATCGCGGCGCGCGCGACGTCTACCTCGGGGCCGTCGACTGGGACGCCACGAACCGCGACGTCCTGCGCGCCCTCGTGCGCCTCAGCCGCAAGCGCGACAGCGCGGACGATCTCGTCGACGCGCTCGAGAAGCTCCTGCGCATCGAGCAGGGCGACGAGGCGGCGCAGATCGCGCTCGAGCTCTCGGAGCTGCACGGCGCGCGCGGCGACGACGCCGTCGCCGAGGCCGCCCTCAAGGCCGGCTACGCGGTCTGCCCCGCGAGCGATCGGCTCCGCGAGGAGCTCGCGTCGCGCTACGCGGCCCGCGAGGCCTGGCACGCGCTCGCCGAGCTGCACGTCCTCACGGCGCGCGTCGCCGGCGCCGACGAGGCGCGCGTCGCGTCGCTCTGCCGCGCCGCCGAGATCCTCCGCGACCGCGCGGGCGACGCCGCGGCCGCGGCCGAGCTCCTCGAGCGCGCCCTCGGCGTCGCCCCCGGCGACCGCGACGTCCTGCTCGCGCTCATCGACGCGTGCGGCGCGTCCTCCGACCACGCCCGCGCGGCCCGCGCGCTCACGGCGACGCTCGAGGCGAGCCCGGACGACCCGTGGCTCTACCGCGCGCGGGCCGAGGTCCACGGGGCGCTCGGGCAGGGCGACCGCGCGCTCGCCGATCTCGAGCGCGCCTACGCGCTCGGCGGCGCCGAGTACGCGCGCGAGCTCGTCGCCGAACTCGAGCGGGCGCTCGCGCGCGCGGCGGCGCGGCCCGCCGAGGCCGAGCCCGCGCCGTCCGAGCCCGCGCCCGACGCGGCGGGGGCCGCCTCGCCCCGCGCGCTCCGGCTGCGCCTCGCCGAGATCCTCGCGCGCTCGGGCGATCTCGAGCGCGCGCGCGCCCACCTCGGCGACCTGCTCCACGCCGACTCCAAGGATCGCGCGGCGCTCAAGGCGCTCGCCGGCCTCGAAGAATCGGCCGAGCGGTGGGACGCCGCGAGCGCCGTCTACCGGAGGCTCATCGCGCTCGAGGAGGGCGACGCCCTCGTCGCCACCGCGCTCCGCCTGGCCGGCGCCTGCGCGCGCGCCGGCCACCTGAGCGACGCCCGCGGCGGGCTCGAGCGCGCGCGCCGCGCCGCGCCCGGCAACGCCGAGATCCGCGAGCGCCTACGCGCGCTCTACGCCGAGATCGGCGCGAGCCGCGAGCTCGCCGCCATCACGCTGGAGGAGGCCGCGGCCGCCTCCGACGTGGCTGGCCGCTTCGCGCTCCTCGTCAAGGCCGGCCGCCTGCTCCTCGAGGTCGGCGACGCGGCGCAGGCGGCCCCGGTGCTCCGGGAGGCGCGCTCCCTCCGCCCGGAGGATCAGGAGGTCGCCCTCCTGCTCGTGGACGCGCTGACGGCCGCGGGCAGCCCCAAGGAGGCGCGCGCGGTCACCTCGGAGCTCATCGTCGCCAGCAAGGGGCGCCGCTCGCGGCTCCTCGGCGCCGTCTACCACCGCCTCGCGCGGATCGAGGACGCCGAGGGGAATCCGCGCGAATCGCTCACGGCGCTCTCGAGGGCGCTCGAGAACGACCCTCAGAACGGCGAGCTCGCCATGGCGCTCGGCGAGAGCGCGCTCGGGCTGGGGGAGCAGGACATCGCCGCGCGCGCTTACCGCGCGGTCACCCTGATGAAGATTGCCCCCGAGCCCGGCGAGGGCGGCACCACGCTCGCCGCGCGCGCGCTCGCCTATTACCACCTCGGCGCGATGGCGCTCGCCGCCGGCGATCGCCGCAAAGCGCGCCTGATGCTCGACAAGTCCGTCTCCGAGGACGGGTCGCTCGAGGCGGCCCGGGCGCTCCTCGACGAGCTGCGCGCCGGCTAAACCCCCCTCCCGCGCGTCTCGTCAGGTATGCCCCGGTCGCGGCGGCCGCCCTCGCGGCCGCCCGAGGCGGCGCGCCGGGGGCGCCGGCGCGCCCGATTCCAGCGGTATTTTGCGGCTTTGGGGTGCCTCTCCGGCCCGCGGCGGCGCCGCGCCGCGGGCCCTCCCGGCGGCGCGTTCCCCCGCTGGCGCGCCGCTCCGGCGCGGCCTTTCAGGGGTCCGCGCGATGCCCGCTCTCAGAAATCGCGATTTCTCCCCGCATTTTTGTCTTTTTTTGTCCTGAGTCGTGTGTAAGGTTCACTAAGGCTGTGCGCGGCGAGGTGTCGCGCGCGAGCTCATGTCCGAGGAGAGTGCCATGGCAACTAAGAAGACGGCCGGGGGCGGCGCGAAGAAGACGTTGAGCAAGAGCGGCCTGATCCAGGCCATCACCGAAGCTGCCGGTGATGAGCTGAGCCGCAAGCAGGTGAAGAACGTTCTCGAGTCCCTCATCACGATCGGTCATCGCGAGCTGAAGAAGTCGGGCGTGTTCACGCTCCCCGGCTTTGCGAAGTTCCGGGTGGTCAAGCGCCCTGCGACGAAGGCGCGCCAGGGGATCAACCCGTTTACCAAGCAGCCGATGACCTTCGCCGCGAAGCCGGCGAGCAAGTCGGTCCGCGCTCGGCCGATCAAGGCCATCAAGGACGCGCTCCTCTAGGCAACAGGATCTCCCAGCGGAGCGCAGGGCGGCCACGGCGACGTGGCCGTTCTTGCTCCATGGCCCCGCGCCGGCCCTTTCGGGCCCGTGGCGTGAGGCGAGGCCTCCCGCGCGCCGTCGGCCGCGCGCCGGCCGGACGCCGGCTCCCGGGCCGGGGGCGCGAGGCGGCCAGCGCCGCCCGCGCCGTCACGCCGCGGCGTGCGTCATTTCTTGCGGCTGTAGGCCTGCGCCGCCACCGGACCCGAGCCGGTGCGCGCTTTGACGACCAGCTTCACCGTCGCCGGCAGGGGGAACGGCCATTGGTAGCAGCTCTGCTTGGCGCCGATGGCGGCAGTCGGGCCGGTGTCCGAGTCGACCGCGAGCACCGGTTTCAGGTTGAGCGCGGCGAGCCCCGGCTGGCCTCCGGCGTTGAGGTCGAGCTCCAGCTGGAGATCGACCTCGGTGACGGTGGGGAGCGCCTGCGCCAGGAACGTGTAGCAATAGCCCGGTTGGAGCATGAAGGTCTGCCCCGAGGCCGTCTGCCCCTCGGGGACCACGTTGCACACCGGCGCCCCCTCCGGCTGCATCTTCGGCGCCTCGCCGGAGGCGCGGCCCTGGAACATGGTGGTCATCGCCAGCGACTGGACTCCATCGCAGGGCGCCGCCGTGGGCACCGCGACCGGGGGCAGGCCGGCGTCCGGGGGCGGGGCGGACACCGTCGGCTGCGGGGGCGGCAGCGCCCCCGCGTCCGGGGGCTCGTCCGCGAACTCCGACTCCTTGCTGCCGCCGCCGCAGCCCAGCGCTGCCGCCGCGAGAGCCAAGAGCACTGCTGAACCCAACGACCTACCCGTCACCGTCATCTGCGGCCTCCTCGCGCACGCCCTGCCGCACGCCGCGGCTCCTCGTTCGGACAGCTGCGCTCGCGGGCGCTCATACACCCGAAGGAGGCCGGGGGCTACGAGCGAGGCGCCTTCGCCCGGGCGGGCCAGCGCAGGCGCGCCCGCGGCGGCGGCCCCGCTCGCGCGCCGCTCAGCCGGACCCGCCCACGAGCTCGCGCAGGATGCACATGCGCGCGACGAGGAGCGCCTCGGGCCGGATCGCGTGGTCGAGGTACGCGGCCGAGTTCGCCTCCACCAGCGACTCGCGCAGCATCCCCTGCTCCAGGAAGGTAACCGCGCGCCCGAGGTGCAGCCGCGCCCTGTCGGCCGCGATCCCCATGCCGGCGCTCGCCAGCATCTCTCGTTCCAGGAACCACCGCGAAAACTCTCCGGGACGATCGAGCTTCGCGCGGGAGCCTTGGTCGGTCATGACGTAGGCTACCTCACTTTTTGCTCCTCGGCCAGCCGAGCCCGGCGGCGGTGACGCTGGAAATCATGGCAGAAACAGCATGAATCCGCCGGACGGGCGCGATGAAAGCCGGGGCGTGACCCGTCCAAAGCCACATCCGGCGAACGGCCCTGAAGCCCGGTGGATCGGGCCTCGGGGCCCGCTCCGCGGCGCTCCCGCGAGCGATCGGTTGCGTCGCGAGCCCGTCAGTGAGATTGAACGCGGCGTTCTGCCGGAATTCGAGGAGGTTCTTTTGCTCCGTACGTTGGGCGTCCTGCCAGCCATGGTCCTCACCGCCGCCCTCGCTGCTGGTTGTCAACAGCGAGAGGCCTCCCCACCGCCGAGCTACGCGAACCAGCCCCCGCCCGGCTACTACCAGCAGCCCGGCTACCAGCAGCCTGGGTACCAGCAGCCCGGCTATCAGCAGCCGGGGTATCAGCAACCCGGGTATCAGCAGCCCGGCTACCAGCAGCCGCCGCCCGGGTACCAGCAGCCGGCGCCGACGCAGCCCGCCCCCACGCAGCCGGCGCCGACGCAGCCCGCCCCGACGGCCTCGACGCAGCCCGGCGGCTTCCCGTGGCCGTTCCCGTTCCCTGGCCAGACCGGCGGCCAGCAGACCGGCGGCCAGCAGCCCGCGCCGAGCGGCAGCGGGAGCAGCTCCGGCAGCGCGTCGCCGGTCGACCCGAACTTCGCCTCTGCCGCGACCATCCCGCTGAACAACCTCGCGGCCACCGAGGCGCCGGGCATGACGAAGGAGGGCGGGCCGATCGCGGGCCAGTTCAGCGCCGGGCAGACCCTTGAGCAGCAGATCCAGCTGATGCCCGGCAAGTGCTACACGATCCTCGGCGTCGGCGCAGGGATCACCGAGCTCGACATCAGCCTCGTCGCGCTGACCCCCATCCCGATGGGCTCGTCGGTGCTGGCGCAGGACAACCTGACCGGCGCCAACGCCGCGCTCGGCGGCCGGGGCAATTGCTACCGCTGGTCGCTGCCCGTGGGCATCAACGCCAAGTACATCGTCAAGGCCACCGCCGGCTCGGGCGTGGCCGCCGCGCAGCTCTACGTGAAGTGACGCGCGAAAGCGCCGAGGACGCCGGGAGATCTCTCTCGGGCGTCCTCGGGAGCTCGCCGTGAAGCGACGCGCGAAAGCGCCGAGGACGCCGGGAGATCTCTCTCCGGGCGTCCTCGGGGGCTCGCTCCGTCGGTCGGCGCTGGGTGTTAGACGCGGATCCCGGGCGCCGGGAAGCCGCGGCAGAGCTCCGCGACCTCGGCGGCGATGCGCGCGATGCGCGCCTCGTCGTTGACGTTCTGCGCCACGTCATCCATCCACGCCGCCAGGCGCTCCATCTCGGCGACGCCCATGCCGCGCGACGTCACCGCCGGCGTGCCGATGCGGAGCCCCGACGGATCGAACGGCTTGCGCGGGTCGAACGGGATCGAGTTGTAGTTGGCCACGATGCCCGCGCGATCGAGCGCCTGCGCGTAGGGCTTCCCGCCGATCCCCTTCGGGGTCATGTCGATGAGCAGGAGGTGGTTGTCGGTCCCGCCGGTGATGAGCCGGAAGCCGCGCGACTCCAGCGCGCGCCCGAGCGCCTGCGCGTTCTGCACGATCTGCTTCGCGTAGGCCCGGAACCCGTCCTCCGAGGCCTCCTTCGCCGCGACCGCGATGGCCGCGGTCGTGTGGTTGTGCGGCCCGCCCTGGAGGCCCGGGAACACCGCCTTGTCGATCGCGCTCGCGTGCTCCTTCTTGCAGAGGATCATCGCGCCGCGCGGGCCCCGGAACGTCTTGTGCGTCGTCGACGTCACCACGTCGGCGATGCCCACCGGCGACGGGTGCGCCCCGCCGGCCACGAGCCCCGCGATGTGCGCGATGTCCGCCGCCAGGATCGCCCCGACCTCGTCGGCGATCGACCGGAACGCGGCGAAGTCGATCGTGCGCGGGTACGCCGTCGTCCCGCACCAGATGAGCTTCGGCCGGTGGGCGCGCGCCAGATCGCGCACCTGGTCCAGGTCGATGCGGTGATCGCTCTCGCGCACCCCGTACGGGACGCTCTTGAAGTACTTCCCCGTGATGCTCACCGACCAGCCGTGGGTCAGGTGCCCGCCCGCGGGCAGGCCGAGGCCCATGATCGTGTCGTTCGCCTGCGCGAACGCGAGGTAGACGGCGAGGTTGGCCGGGCTCCCGGAGTAGGGCTGCACGTTCACGTGGTCGGCCCCGAACAGCTTGGCCACCCGCGTGCGCGCGAGCTCCTCGACCACGTCGATCTGCTGCTGGCCCTCGTAATACCGCTTGTGCGGGTAGCCCTCGGAGTACTTGTTCGTCAGCACCGAGCCGGTCGCCTCGAGCACCGCCCGAGACACGTAGTTCTCGCTGGCGATCAGCCGGAGCGTGTCCGCCTCGCGGCGCTCCTCCAGGCGGATCAGCTCGGCGATCTCCGGATCGACCTCGCTCAGCGGCCGCAGGCCCTGCACGTCGTTCTTCACGCTCATACCTCGAACTCCCCGCGTGAAAGGATGTCGGTGACCCGCCAGAGGAACGAGTTCGCCAGCACCCCGTCGATGATGCGGTGGTCGTACGACAGCGCGAGGAACATGACCGGATGGATCGCGATCGAGTCCTCCTTGTCCTTCGTGACCACCACGACGCGCTTCTTGATCTCCCCCATCCTCAGGATGCCGACGTTCGGCTGTGAGATGATCGCGCCGCCGAACAGGTTGCCCTTGAGGCCGGGGTTGGAGACCGTGAAGGTCGTGTTCGCCAGGTCGTCGGCGGTGATCTTGCCCGACTTCGCCCGCCCGGCCAGCTCGTCGATGCTCCGCGCGATGCCGCGCAGCGACAGCTCGTCCGCGTGCTTGATGCTCGGGACGATGAGGCCGCCGGGCGTGTCCACCGCCACGCCGAGGTTGACGTCGCGCAGCACCACGTACGAGTTCTCGAGCACGCGCGCGTTGAACTCCGGGTGCTCGCGCAGCGCGCGGACGGCCGCGGCGCAGATGAAGGACAGGAACGTCAGCGACACACCCGCCTTCTTGAACTCGTCCTTGTGCGCGTCGCGCAGCTTCGACGTCTCGTGCAGGTCGACCTCGGCGACCGTCACCACGTGCGGCGAGGTCACCTTGGAATAGACCATGTGGTCGGCCGTGATGCGGCGGCGGCGGCTGAAGGGCACCACCTTGTCGCCCGGCTTGGGCGTGTAGGGCGGCACCTTGTACGCGCCGTACCCGACGCCGGGCACCGGCGGCACGAACCCGCCGCTCGACTGGATGAGCTGCGACAGCTCGGCCGCCTGGCTCGCGGCGATCCCCGGCGAGGGCGCCGCGCTCGCCTGCGGCGCCGGCGCCGGCTCGGCCGCCGCGCCGTGCGCCGCGCGCATCACGTCGTCGCGGGTGATCCGACCGTGCTCGCCGGTCCCCTGCACGCCGCGCAGATCGACGCCCGCCTCGAGCGCCAGCTTCTTCGTCGACGGGCTCGACAGCGGGCGGGCGCTCTCGTCATGCCCGTTGCTGCCCGGCGCGGGCGCGGGCGCCGGCGCGGGCGCGGGCGCCGGGGAGCTGGCCGCGGCCGCGGCCTGCGGGCGCTGCTCCGCTGCGCCCTGCGCCTCCGCCGCCTCGTCGATCTGGCAGAGCAGACCCTCCTTGGCGACGACGGATCCCTCGGCCGCCGCGATCCGCGTGACGCGACCGGCGGTCGGCGCCGGGATCTCCGTGTCTGCCTTGTCGGTCGCAACCTCGAGCAGCGGCTGCTCGCGCTTGACGAAATCGCCCTCGCGCACGAGCCACCTCGAGACGGTCCCCTCGAGCACGCTCTCGCCGAGCTGTGGCATGCGAACATCGACCATCGCTTCTCGCTCCTCCAACGCGCGCCGCCGTGAGCGCCCGTTTCTCTGGGCAAGGCGGCACGGTCGTATACGCCGCCCGCCCTTCGAGAGCAACGACACAGTGTTCGTCCGCTGCGTATCTTGATTCACCCTGCTTCACCCTGCTTCACCCTGCCGGTGCCTGGCGAGCCGCCCCCGCCGACACGCCCGGCGCAGGAGGGCTGGAATCGTACGTGGAATCGCACGTCGACGCACGTAGACGCTGGCGCGCCCGAGCCGGTAAAAGGGCCCGGTGCGTGACGCCGCGCCGGATGTGACCGCGGTCCCTCGTCCACGGGCCGCCTCGACCGAGATCGCGCGCGAGCGCCCCGACGCCGGGCCGGCGCGCGTCGCGGGGGCGCGGGCGATCTGCGCGGTCTCGCTCGGCGCGATCGCGTTCCTGCTGCTGCAGATCCTGACCTACGGCTACGGCCGCGATCAGGGCATCTACGCCATGGTCGCGCGGGCGGTGCTCGACGGCGGCATGCCGTACCGCGACGCGTTCGATTTCAAGCCGCCCGGCATCTTCTTGATCTACGCGCTCGCGCGCGCGCTCTTCGGCCCGGCGCAGTGGGGCATCCGCGCCCTCGAGGTCGCCGGCCTCGCCGGCATGTGCCTCGCGATGACTTCGCTCGCCGGCCGCGCCTTCGGCGATCGCCGGATCGGGATCGTCGCCGCCGCGCTCGCCGTGCTCGTGCACGCCCAGCTCGATTTCTGGCACACGGCGCAGCCCGAGTCGTTCGGCGGCATGCTCACCGTCGCCGCCCTGCTCGTGGCCGCGCGCGGCGTGGGGCAGGGCCGCGCCGCCGGCGCGCCGCGCCCCGCCCCGCGCGCGGCCGCGCTGGTCGCTTCGGGCGCGCTCTTCGGCGCCGCCGGCCTCCTCAAGCCGCCCCTCGCCGGCGGCGGCGTCGTGCTCGCCGTCGCGCTGGCCGCGCCCGCCCTCGCCGAGCTCGCGCGGCGCGGCGCCGCGAGCGCCGCGAGCGCCGCGGCCGTCCGGTCCGCGATCGAGGGCGAGCCGGCGCGCTCTCTTCCGGGCGCGCCGCCGGACGCGCCCGCAGGCTCTCTTCCAGGCGCGCCCGCGCGCTCTTCCGCGCCCGCGCTCGTGTGGGCCGCGCTCCGGCCCGCCCTGCTCATCGCGCTGGGCGGCGTGCTCCCCGTGCTCGCCTGCGTCGCGTGGTTCGCCGCGAAGGGGGCGCTCGGCGATCTGTGGGAGGTCCTCTTCGTCTTCACGCCGCATTACACCGCGCTCGGGTGGCGCGGCGTGGGCGTGCTCGAGATGGCGTGGCACGGCGTCAGCGAGTGGCTCGTCCGGTACTCCGGCCCGATCGCGCTCGGCCTGGTCTGCTTGCTCGCGCTGCACCCCGAGCGCCACGAGCGCGCGGGCGTGGCGCTGTTCGCGGGCGTGATCGCCATGCACCTCGCCGGCGTGGTGATGCAGGCGAAGTTCTTCCCGTACCATTACGGCGCGACCTGGCCGCTCACCGCGATGCTCGCCGCGCTCGGCCTCTGGAAGGCGTGGCAGCGCTGCGTCCGGCGCGGCGCGCGGGCGGCCGCCGTGCTCGTCGCGGCGCTCGTCGCGGCCGCTTTCGCCCGCTCCGCGACCAAGGACGTGGCCGACGCGTACCTCGATCGCTGCGCCGAGCGGCTCGCGCTGCTCGCCGCGGGCGCGCGGGACCAGGGCCGCCTCGACCGCCTCGCCTCGGTGGCCGACGTGAACGCCGCGGCGAACCGCGCGGTCGCCGCGTGGCTGCGCGAGCGCGTCGCGCCGGGGCGGCCGGTGCTCGTGTGGGGCTTCGAGCCGGTGATCTACGACCTCGCCGATCGCCCGCCGGCGACGCGTTACCTCTACAACGTCCCGCAGCGCGCGGCGTGGGCCCGGCAGGAGGCGCGCGACGCGCTCATGCGCGACCTCGCCGCGAGCCCGCCGGCGGCGATCGTGGTCGAGCGCCACGACGTCTTCCCGTCGGTGACCGGCGACGCGCTCGACTCGCGCGACACGCTGGACGGGTTCCCGGCGCTCGCGGTGCTCATCGACGATCGCTACGAGCTCGCCGTGCTCATCGAGGATTTCGAGATCTACCTGGAGCGCTGAGGGGCGGGTCGGCGCGGGGGCGGCGGCGCGGCCCGGAGGGCCGCGCGCGCGCCGGGATCAGGGGCAGGCGTTATCACGGCCCGGGGTGGGCGCGGCCGTCACGAAGCGGCTGCCGTCGCGGGGGCCGTCGGCGCAGCGCTGGATCGACTGCGTCGCCGGCGCGGCCGTCGCACCTTCGTTGACCTGAACGCGCTCCGGGGCCTCCGGATCGCTGGAGATCAGCGCGTCCAGGAGCCCCTTGTCGTCGGCATCGTTCGTGTCGTAGACCACGGCGTCGAGCAGGCGCGCGCTGGTGGCCGGCGAGCCCGAGGGGAAGTCCGCGGGCAGCCCCTGGTACAAGGCGACCGCGTCCGCGCCGTTCTGCAGGGTGTCGTTCGGGAAGACGAGGGCGGGCGCCGGCATGACGCCGCCGTTGCCGACGAGCAGGAGCCCCAACCGGTCGGTCGTGGCGTTGAGCTCGATCGCCCGGTAGGAGGTGTCGTCGTCGGACCCGTTGAAGAACACGAGCGTGTAGCCGGCGAGGCTCGTGAGCCGCCAGCCCGTGCTGATCTCGACGAACTCGAGCGCGTCGACGTCCGGCGTGTCGGCGTCGAGCTCGTTGATCTGGAGCCGGAGCACCGTCACCCGGAACGTGGTCTGCCGCGCGCCCGGGCGGCTCACCACGATTTCCCCCGGGCCGATCGGCGTCGCGTCCGAGAGCGCGGGGATGGTGATCCGCGTGTCGGAGTCGACCGTGAACGGTTGCGGCACGTAGCTCACGGTCACCTCCGTCGCACCGGTGAACCCCGTGCCGGTGAGCACGAGCGCGCCCCCGACGGCGATGATCGGGTAATCGACCGAGGTCACCTGGGCCGGCGCGCCGCACGGCGGGCACGAGGAGCCGCCGCAGTCGATGCCGCCCTCGTCGCCGTTGAGGCGGCCGTCCTCGCACGAGGCCACCTGGCACACGAAATCGAGGCAGACCTGGGACGGGCAGTCCGTGTGGACCAGGCACTCCACGCAGGCCCCGGCGGCGTTGCACTTCCCGCCGTCGCGCAGGGCGCACTCGGTGCCGACCTCCTTCGGCTCGTTGACCGGGGAGCCGTCGCGGCAGGCGTCGATCGTGCACTCGCTGCGGTCGTTGGGCACGTCGTCGTCGTCGTCGATCTCCACGACCGCGCCGCCTTCGTCACAGACGCGCTCGCTGCAGTCGCCGGCCATCTGCATCTCCGCCGGCGTCCCCGCGGCGACGGGCTCGGTGACGCACCCGCCGTCGACGCACCTCGCGATGGCGCACTCGCTCGCGGGCTCGGCGCAGTCCGCGTCGCCGGTGCAGGTGCCGCCGCCGCCGCTGCCGCCGGACCCGCCGTCTCCGCCGCCGACTCCACCTTCGCCGCCGTCACCTCCGATGCCACCGACTCCGCCGGATCCACCGTTGCCATTCCCGGAGCCGCCGTCGCCACCGCCGGAGCCGCCGTCGCCACCGCCGGAGCCACCGTCGCCACCGCCGGAGCCACCGTCGCCACCGCCGGAGCCACCGTCGCCACCGCCGGAGCCGCCGATGCCGCCCCCGCCGCCGTCATTGCCGCCGGAGCCGCCGATGCCGCCCCCGCCGCCGTCATTGCCGCCGGAGCCGCCGATGCCGCCCCCGCCGCCGTCATTGCCGCCAGAGCCGCCGGCTCCCCCCAGCCCTCCTGCGCCCCCTTGCCCGCCGCTCCCACCGTCGCCGATCTGGCTGCGGTCGGGCATCGTGGCCAGCTCGCAGCCCGAGGTGGCCAGCAGCGAAATGCTCAGCGCGAGCGCGGATCCGTATCGATTCGATCTCGAAGTCATGGACACACCTGGTTGCAGGTTGGGCGGGGCGCGCAGGCCGTCGACGCCGTCTGCGCTGCCCCGCGGCAAGGACGAGCGGGCGGGCATCCTAGACGCATGGGACGCCTGTTGAAAGCGCGCCGCGCCGCACGGCGCAGGGCCGAACCCGCGCTGGCCGGCGGCGGCCCCGCCGGCTCGCGGCAGCGCCTGCTCCCGCGCGCTCCCTCGCCGGGGTGGCGGGATCCGCCTGCTGGCATGCTCGTTGATGCATCGAACCGCCGGCATGCGCTCCGCCTCGGGCGGGGGTCGAGCATGACGCCCCGGTTGCGGCGCGGCGACGCAGGGACGCGGCGATCGAGGAGCAACGAGCATGCGAATCGCGATCATCTCCACCCCGTTCATCCGGGTGCCGCCCTCCGGATACGGAGGGACCGAGCTGTTCTGTTACGAGCTCGCCGAGGGGCTGTCGGCGCGCGGACACGAGGTGACGCTCTTCGCGACGGGCGATTCGTCGGTCGCCTGCCGCCGCCGGTCGCTCTACGCGAGCCCTCGCTGGCCCCCTGCGCCGGAGGACGAGGTCAACCACGTCGCGTGGGCCGCGTCGGAGATCGCGCGGGAGGACAGGTTCGACCTGGTGCACCTGAACAGCCCCATCGCCGTCCCGTTCACCCGCTTCCTCCGTGTCCCGGCCGTGCACACCCTGCACCACGCGTCGTGCGACGAGAGCTCGCGCATCTACGCCCAGCACCCGGAGGTCGCGTACGTGGCCATCAGCGAGCGGCAGCGCTCCCTCGAGATCGCGCTCCCGCGCTCGTGCGTGATCCATCACGGCGTCACGCCGGCGCGCTACCCGACGAGCCTCTCCGACGAGGGCTACCTCGCGCACCTCGGCCGTTACGCCGAGGAGAAGGGGACCCACCTCGCCCTCGACATCGCGAGGGCCGCGGGCATGCAGCTCAGGCTCGCCGGCCGCGCGCACTCCAAGGATCGACTCTACTATCTTCGCGAGGTCGCCCCGCGCCTCCGGGAGAGCGGCGCGTCGGACCTCGGAGAGATGGATCTCGATCGCAAGGTCGCGCTCCTGCGCGGGGCGCGCGCCCTCCTCTGCCCGCTCCAGTGGGAGGAGCCGTTCGGGCTGATCGCCGTCGAGGCCATGCTCTGCGGCACCCCGGTGCTCGGCTTTCGCCGCGGCTCCTTCACCGAGATCGTCGACGAGGGGATCACGGGCTTCCTGGCCGCGCCGGGCGACGGCGCGCGCCTCGCCGCGATCGCGGCGGGGCTCGCGCGCTTCGACCGCGCCGCCTGCGCGCGCCGCGCGCGCGAGCGCTTCAGCAGCGCCGTGATGGTGGGGAAGTACGAGGCGCTCTACCGCGCCGTGAGCGGCCCGCGGCGCGCCCAGGGCTCCCGCGCAGCCTGAGCGCTGCGGGGCTGCCCCGCTCGCGCGCCCGAGCGCGCGGTCCGCGCCCCGGGCCGGACCTCACGAGGGCGGCGGCGACGGCGCGCCGCGGGGGGACGCGGGCATCCCTGCCGGGGCAGCGTCGTCGATGTCCAGCCGGCGCCGCAGCGCCGCGCGGAGCGCCAGGTAACCGAGGAACCCGACCGGGCCGAAGAGCAGCGTCAGCGCCAGGCAGGGCACGACCGTCCAGTGCGGTATGCCGAGCCGCGCCGCGTCGCGCACCTCCCAGGAGCCCGTGAACAGGTCGAACACGAGATAGTGGATCCACCCGACCAGCAGCACCTCTCGGCGCGCGAAGAGCTGCCCGACCCCGTGCAGGCTGCCGAAGCTGCCCTCGCCCTTGCCGAACGTCGGCACGATCAGGATCAGGTACACGAGCGCGAGCGCCGCCGCCGTGCCCGCGGCGACGCGCTGGGTCCATCTCCATCGAGGCGCGAAGGCGAGCAGCAGCCAGCCGGGGAGGACCGCCGCGTTGCAGATCGAGAAGATCGTCTCCAGATCCATGAGCTCGGGGCAGGGTAGGTGAACGCTCCGGGAGAGGCCAGGAGGCGCGCGGAGGCGCGGCTCGAGCGATCGTCCGCCGCCGCGGGGCGGCGCCGGATCGAGGCGCGTCGCGCCGCGGCCGTCGCGCGGGCCTCTTTCGCGAGGCGCGGCGGTGATAAGAGGCGGCCATGAACGAGCTCTTGCACGCCCTGCTCCGGCGCCCGCCGCTCGGGCGCGCGGCGCGGGCCGCGTCGGACTGGGTCGATCTCCAGCTCACCCACGTCGTGACCTCGCTCGCGCGCCTCGCCCCGCGGGCGCGCGGGCGGCTGCTCGACGTGGGCTGCGGCGACAAGCCCTATGAGCACCTCTTCCTCCCCCACGTCCTCGAGTACCTCGGCGTGGAGCACGAGGCGACCTTCGGCGCCACGGCCGCGCGCGCGCGGGGCAAGGCCGACATGCTCTACGACGGCGAGCGGCTGCCCTTCCCGGACGCGAGCTTCGACACCGTGCTGAGCGTGCAGGTCCTCGAGCACACCCCCCGCCCGGAGGCGCTCGTCGCCGAGATGGCGCGCGTGCTCCGCCCGGGCGGCCTGCTCCTCCTGAGCGCGCCGTTCTCGTTCCGCCTGCACGAGGAGCCGCACGATTACTTCCGTTTCACCCCCCACGGCCTCCGCGCGCTGTGCGGCCGCGCCGGCCTGGCCGTGGAGGAGATCTGCCCGCACGGCGGCCTCTGGAGCCTGCTCGGCCACAAGGTGAACAGCTACCTGGCGCTCCAGGTGGCGCAGATCGGCGGCGTCGCGCAGGCGATGGGCAAGCTCGGCCACGAGGCCTGCGAAGGCCGCGGCGCGCGCGTGTGGACGCTGCCGCTGGTCGCGCCGGCCATGATCGCGGTGGCCGCGGGCGCGCGCGTGCTCGACCGCGCGCTGCCCGATCCCACCGAGACGCTCGGCTTCACCCTGGCGGCGCGGCGGCCGGCGGCCTGACGCTCGCCTACGAGCGGCCCGGGGCGAGCTCCCCGGCGATGCGCTGCACGCTCTGGAGCAGCGCCTTGATCTGATCGCCGACGACCGGCCCCGCGTCCTCGACGAGCCCCTCGATCTGCTCGAGCACGGGCGGCAGCCCGTCCGCGGTCACCTCGTGGATGCGCTCGCCCCCGAGCTTCGCCTCGATGCGCGCGAGCTCGTCCTTGAGCTCGCCGAGCGCCTGCGACACGTGCTCCCGGTTCTGCACGTGCTCGTGGCGCGAGAGCTCATACGCTATCGCGATCGCGCTCCGGACATCCCGCTGCACTTCCATCCGCTCCATGCTTCCTCACCCGTGCCGTCGCCGGCGATAGTGGATCTCGAACGCGACCGGCCGCGGGGCGTCGCACCGCCTGGCGGCCGGTACACCCATCCATGGGCGTGGTCTGCCTGGCCGTCTGCCGATCGCGCTTGCGGGGCGGATCGGGCGGACGGCGTGTCGCCTTCAACGTTTCAGCGCTTCAGCGTTCCAGCGCAAAGCAGCTTCCGTGCCCTCGCCGGCCCTCTCGCCCTGCTCGGCCGAGCCCGGGCACGCGCGTCTCCCGAGCCCGCGCCCGGCGCGGCCCACGCGGACGATCCGCCTCACGTGTCGCAGATCGCCACGCGGTCGCGCGCCTCTGGCGGATCGGTCGTTCGCCGGGGCCGGCCGCGGGTAGCGCTCACATTTGCCCTGAGAGAGTTCCCATGAAGGCGGGAAGGCAGGAAGATCATTGATCTTTTCTTCCCGCCTTCCCGCCTTCATGTTCCATTTTGAGCACTGCCCGGCCGCGTCCAGGCCGGCCGCGCTCCCGGGCAGGGCCTCTCAGGGCACCAGCTCCATGCCGCTGAACTCGATGGGAAAGGTGATGACGGTCGTCACCCCGCCTTGCGGCGGGGGGAACTGCATCTTCTCGAACGCATCGGCCACGCAGCGGTCGACCTGCGGGTTCTTCGCGGTCGACCTCACGACGTCTGCCTTGTTGACCTTGCCGCTCGGGCCGATGGTCGCCTTGACGGTCACCTTCCCGACGAACTTCGGCGAGCTCTTGACGCCGACCTTGTAGCACTCGTCGAAGAGCTCCGCGTGCTTCTCCACGACGTCGCGGATCTGCACCTCCGAGAGGCTGCCCCCGAGCGTCCCCGTCGCGACGGCCGCGCCCGGCTTCACGTTCCCGTCGCCCCTCGGCGCGGCCGGCTTCGGCGCGGCCTCGACCGGCGCGGCCGCCCCAGGCACCTGCGAGGTCGCCGGGGGCGCCTCGCCGGCGGCGGGCGTCGTGCCCGCCGGCGCCGGGGCCGTCGTTCCCGTCGGCTCGGCCGGCGTCGCGCCCGCCGGCGCCGTGGAGGTCGCGCCCGCCGGCTCCGGCGGCGCGGGCTGCGCCGGCGCCTGGGCGGGCGGCGGCGCGCAGGCCGACGCGAGCGCGAGGACCAGAACCAGACCTGTTCGGCGAGAGCTCATGCCCGAAGGTAAAACCCGGATGCGGGGCCGTGTCCACGAGGATGGAGGCGCCGCCGCTCAGCGCAGCCGCAGCACCTCGACCTCGGACGCGCCGCCGCCGTCCAGGAGCCTCGGCGCTCGGCCCCGATCGCGGGCCTTCAGCGACGCCCAGAACACCTCCGTCCCCGGCCGCTTCCGGATCGGCACCGGATCGGCGTAGACGAAGCCCGCCCTCCAGCGCTGCGGCGAGATCGCCGTCGGGAGGCCGACCTCGCGGTAGACCGGGTCCGCCATCGTCGTGGACAGCGGGGCGCGCTCGACCACCCGCGACCGCACCGAGAGCGCCACGTCGCTCGCCGCGGGCCCGCCCGCGCGCACGAAGATCGTGAGGAGCGAGCGCGCGCCCTCGTGGAACGTGGTCCCGAGCAGCTCGGTGCCGTCGTCGAACCGCGCGCCGAGCGGCGCGAGCGCGGCGGCGATCTCCGAGAAGAGCGCCGCCGCGCGCGCGGCGTCGCCCGCGGCCAGCGCGGCGTTGTGGGCGATCCGCTTCTGCTCCAGCGTCTCCGGCGGGCCGGCCGGCGGCTCGGCCGGCTGTCCGAAGTGCGCGCGGAGCTCCCACGTGAGGAACGGATCCGGCACGATCTCGCGCTCGGGCTCGGTGCCCGAGACGAAGTACCAGGCGAGGAGCCCCGGCTCGCGCTCGCGGAACGAGAACGCCTCGATGCCGCGCGCGCCCTGCGCCCGCGCCTCCGCCCCGACGCCCGCGCCGAGCGCCCAGAACGGGCCCACCGCCGTGATGTCGAAGCGCTGCGCGAGGCTCGCCTGGTCCCGGTCGAGCATGAACCGGGTGTCCGCGAGGTAGGCGCCGCGGGGCGGCGCCTCCCTCGGCGCGGGCCGGGTCGGCTTGACGACGCGCCCGCCGAGCGCCCAGACCTGGGCCCAGGTGGCCTTCATGCCCTCGTGCATCTCGACGACCGCGTCGGTCGGCGTCCGCGGCAACCTCGGCGCGAGCCAGCGCAGGAACGCCGTCTTCTCCCCGTCGGAGTCGATGAGGTGCCCCCGCTCGTTGAAGCGCCCGCCCGTCTCGCGCGCGTAGCGCAGCGCGGGGAGCCCGTCGCGCAGCACGGCGGCGAGCGGCGCGAGCCACAGCGCGAGCGCCGCGAGCGCGGGCCACGCGGGCGCCGGCCCGGCGGGATCGCGCGCGGCGCCGGGCGCGCGTCGCGCGGCCGCGGCGGCGGCGCGCTCGAGCAGCGCCGCGAAGGTCGCGACGAGGGCGGCGGCGGCGAGGGCGAAGTAGGCCCCGAAGTAGTGCGGCCAGAAGATGTGGATGTCGGCGCCCTGGCGGAAGACGACGTACTGCACCGTCGCCGTCGCGAGGTAGAGCAGCGGCAGCGCGTCGTGCTCGCGCCGGAGCAGGACGAGCCGCGCGGCGCAGACGAGCGCGGCGAGCTTCCCCGCGGCGATGGCGATCGGCGTGAACGAGAGCTCGATCCAGTACCGCCGGCCCGCGAGCACCTTGGCGAGCGGCTCGGCGTTGCCCGACGAGCGGAACCCGTAGCTCGCCAGGAGATCGCCGAGCTTGCCGGCCTGGTGGAAGAGGGCGAGGTAGAGCGCGGCGGTCAGCGCCGCGAGGAAGGCGGTGAGCACCCACCACTGCGCGTAGCGCCGCTCGTGGATCGGCCCGAAGACGCGCTTCGGGAGCAGGTAGGCGCGGAGCGCGCCGAACGCGAGCAGCCCCCCCGTGAGCACGAACGCGGGCCAGTCGGCGTGCATGCCGAGCGTGAGCCCGAGCGCGCTCACCGCGAGGTAGCGGCGCCGGGCCGTCTGCGTGAGCCGGACGTACCCGAAGAGCCCGAGCAGCGTCCAGGCCATGACCGGGACCTCGAGCGCGTTGAGGCTCGCGAACGCGAGCGTGATCGGCAGGACGACGAACGCCGCCGCCGCGGCCGCCCCTGCGGCGGGGCGGTAGACGCTCCGGCCGATGGCGTAGAGCAGGGGCGGCGTCGCGGCGCTCAGCAGGACGGCGGGCAGGCGGCAGACGACGTCGTACCGCCCGAGGACCTCCATGAACGCGGCGGTCGTCCAGAAGATCCCCCAGGGGTGGTGGCAGTAGTACATCTCCGGCGCCGGCCGGCTCGCGGTGTACTCCCACACGGGCCCGAGGATCTTCCAGCGGAGCATGTTCTCCGCGATGATCCCGACGCCGGCGGACGACGCGTAATGGCCGGCGAGGATGGGCCCGAACATCTCCCACGCGGCGGCGAGCGCGAACCACGCGGTGGCGACGGCGGTGACGGCGAGCGCCGCGCGGGTCTCGAGGCGGGAGGCGGCGGGGAGGCCGCGCAGATCGGTCGGGCGGGGGGCGGGGCGCGGGAAGAGCAACGTGCGCGCAGCCTAGCGTCGATGAGGCGCTTCCGGAGAGGAGAGACGCGCCCGCCGCCCGCGGCGGCGGCGCGGGTCGATGCGCGCGCGCGGCTCGGGTAAGGTAGGGCATGTCGACCGAGGCGCACAGGCAGGTTCACGGGCGGGCGCACCGCGACGGCAGGGGGCGCGATCCGACGTTCTATCCCGTGGAGAAGAAGATGGGGGAGGACTCCCTTCAGACATGGATCGTGGAGCTCCTCCGCCCGCTGATCGAGCGCTGGTACCAGGAGCTCGGCCGGCCGCGGTTCGTGGGGGCGGACCAGTTCATCTATTATCAGCAGTTCGATCCTTCCAAGGTCGTGGCGCCGGACGTGTACGTGCTCCCCGGCGTGCCGCCAGGCCGGCGCGTGCGCAGCTGGAAGGTGTGGGAGACCGGGATCGCCCCGAGCTTCGCGCTCGAGGTCGTCTCCTCCGACGAGCCGTACAAGGACTACGTGGACGCGCCCGAGCGCTACCGGGAGCTCGGGGTGAGGGAGCTCGTGATCTTCGATCCCGACTGGGAGAGGAGCCGGGATCGGGTGCGCTGGCAGCGCTACCGGCGGCTGAAGACGCGGGGGTTCGTCCGG
Organism: Sorangium sp. So ce394; assembly: GCF_051474665.1. Taxonomy (NCBI): domain Bacteria; kingdom Pseudomonadati; phylum Myxococcota; order Polyangiales; family Polyangiaceae; genus Sorangium; species Sorangium sp. So ce394. The sequence continues at coordinate 10,273,705 of NZ_CP150339.1, read as the reverse complement.
GTGGAGACGACGAACGTCGATCGGATCTACGCGCGCGTGCTCGGCTGCTGGCTGCGGGTGATCGGCGCGGGCGACGCGGCGCGCGTCCGGCTGGCCACGGGATCCGAGGGCGAAGCGCTCTTCCCGACCGCCGCGGAGGCGGAGCGGGCCGCGAAGGAGGCGGAGCGGGCCGCGAAGGAGGCGGCGCTGGAGCGGGTCGCGGCGCTCGAGGCGCAGCTCGCGAGCGTCGCGAGCGCGAAGGACAAGGGGCCTGGGGCGCCCTGAGCCTCGCCGGCGCGCGGCCGTTCAGGCCCGGAGCAGCGTGACCCGCCGGCCCGCGGGCGTCCGGGCCTCGTCGATCCGCGTGCGCGCCTCGACGTCGCCGGCCGCGACGCTGACCGCGCCGGTTCCGGATCGACCCCTCCGGCCTTCGAGGGCCTCTCCTTCGGTTTCGGATCGACGTACCCCCCCTCGCGAGGGGTCACCGGCACATCGCGACCTCTCGGTGCGAGCTTTCGAGGCCCTCGCGTCGGGTCTGGATCGACCGAGCGCCCCTCGCGAGGGGTCGCCGGCACATCGCGACCTCCCTGTGCGGCCCTCCGAGGCCCCCCGGTCGGTTCCGGATCGACCGAGCGCCCCTCGCGAGGGGTCGCCGGCACATCGCGACCTCTGCGCGCGGCCTCCGAGGCCCTTCGGTCGGTTCCGGATCGACCGAGCGCCCTTCGCGAGGGGTCGCCGGCACGTCGCGACCTCTGCGCGCGGCCTCCGAGGCCCTTCGGTCGGTTCCGAGATGGTAGCTTCCCGCCACTTTGGGTACCCCGTCCCCCCCGGCGGAGCCTCCGGCGGCCCCCGCCCCCGCGCGCCGCGCCCCGTCCGGCCCGCTCCGCCGCGCCGTGAGCGCCGCGGTCCGCGCGCTGTCCGGCCCGCTCCGTCGCGCCGCGGGCGCCGCGGTCCGCGCGCCCCTCGGCGCGGCGCTCGCGCTCGTCGTCGTCGCCGCGTCCGTCTACGTGATCGCCCTCCCGCTCGCTGTCGTCCGCTATCCGCCGATGACCGATCTCCCGTTCCACGCGGCCCAGACCGCGGCGCTCCGGCACTACCTCGATCCGGCGTGGCACTTCCGCGAGCAGTTCACGCTCCAGCCGCTCGCGGTCCCGTACATGTCCATGTACGCGCTCGGCGCCCTGCTCATGCTCGTCCTCCCGCCCGTGGCCGCGGTGAAGGTCGCGGCGGCGGCGATGCTCGCGCTCCTGCCCGCGGGCCTCGCCGTCCTCTTCCACGGCCTGAAGCGGAGCCCCCTGCTCGGCGTCCTCGGCCTCGTCCTCGTCTGGTGCAACCTCACGCACTGGGGCTTCCTCAACCACATGGGCGCGCTCGGCCTCTTCGCGATGGTCGTCGGCCTGACGCTCCTGCTCGTCGATCGCCCCTCGCGCGGCCGACAGGCCGCGCTCGCGCTCGCGCTCGTCGCGCTGTTCTTCACCCACGTCTTCCGCTTCCCGTTCGCGATCGCCGCCGTGGTCGGCGCGGCGATCGTGGTGTTCCCGGCGACGCGGCGGCTCCGCCCCATCGCGCTGCCGCTCGCGCCCGCGCTGGTCCTCTTCGCGGCGTGGCTCGCGGTCCGGACCGACACCCTCCACGCCGCGCCCTTCACCCCCGCGCTCCACTGGGAGCGGCTCGGCGAGGCCCCGTCGCTCCTGTTCACGAGCTTCACCGATCCCGCCGAGGCGGCGGCGGCCCGCCGGGCGGCGCGCCTCGTGCTCGCCGCGCTGCTCGTGTGCCTCGGGGGCGCGGCCGTGCAGCTCGCCGCTTCCATGTCCTCGCCGGCGCCCGCTCTCGCCACCCCCGACGCGGCGCCCGCCGCCTCCACGTCCGCGCCGGCGCCCGCGCCCGCCACCCCCATGCCCGCGCCCGCCGTCCCGGACGCGGCGCCCCCTCCCGCCACGGACGCGCGGCAGCGCGCCTTCGCGCGCCTCGCCGCCCTCGTCCCGATCGCCTGCGCGGCCGTGTTCCTGGGCCTGTTCCTGAGCCTGCCGCTCCAGATCGGCCTCTGGTGGTACGTCTACCCGCGCGAGATCGTCGCCGCCCTGTTCCTCGCCCTCGGCGCGTTCCCGGACCTGCCGCGATCGCCCTGGCTCAAGGCGCCGGCCGTGCTCGCGATCGCGGCCGCGGCGCTCTCCCTCGGCGACGTCGCGCGCGACAACTACCGCCGCTTCGACCACAGCACGCGCGACTTCGACGCCATCATCGCCCGCATCCCGCCCGCGCCCAGGCTGCTCTACCTCGTCTTCGATCACGGCGGCTCGACCCGGGCGACGACCCCGTTCATCCACCTCCCCGCCTGGGTCCAGGCCACGCGGGGCGGCTGGCTCAGCTTCCATTTCGCCGTCTGGGACGCGTCGCCGATCGCCTACCGGCCTCGCGCCGAGCCGGGCGCCGTCGTCCCGCCGCCGACGCCGCTCCGGTGGGAGTGGACGCCGGAGAAATTCGACGTGCGCCGCCACGGCGCCTTCTTCGACTGGTTCCTCGTCCGCCGGCGGGCGGGGGCCGATCACCTCTTCGCGAAGGACCCGAGCATCGTCCCCGTCGATCACGTCGGCGACTGGTGGCTCTACCGGCGCGCCGGCGCGCCGTAGCCAGCGCTCCGGCCAGGGCTTCTGTTACCATGCCGCACATGCGCTCCTCCCCGGCCTCCGCTCTCCTCGCAGCGGGGTTCGCCCTGCTCGCCCTCTGCGCCTGCGGCTCCGACGAACCGGCCAGTCCCGGCGCGGGCGGCGCCGGAGCAGGCGGCGGCGCGAGCGACGGGGGCGGCGGCTCCGCCGCGGAGCCGCAGCCCGCGTGCCTCGAGCCGACCCCGGTGCCCTGCGAGGACGAGGTCTTCCAGCAGATGAACCTCCAGTCCGAGGTGGCGCCCGGGGAGCTCAGCAACGAGCAGGACGGCGGCGGGTTCCGCTCCCTCATCGACGCCACCGCGGGCGGCGCCTTCGCCTCCGAGCCCCACGCCTACGTCTATGCCCGGTTCACCGACGGCGGCCTCGAGAAGGTCGAGATCTCCGACGAGGCGTCGCTCGGATCGATGGACTGGGACATCGCCTTCCGGCGCTACGTCGTGCGCATCAACAGCGGCCACTCCGGGCCGTCCTGCGTGACGGCGGCGCGGCTGCCGGGGACGCCCGACTACGACGCGCTCGCCGAGGCGCCCGGCGAGCTGAGGCTCCGCAGCGACGAGTACTTCACGAGCGACATGAGCGACATGAGCGACACGAGCGACAGCTGCGCTCTCATCCCGGACGGCTCCGGGCTGGAGTCGCCGGCGACCGCGCTCTCCGGCTACTGGAAGTACCCCGGCTGCGTGCAGATGAGCGGCGCCGTCTACGTCCTCCAGCTCGCGGACGGCCGGAGGCTCAAGCTGACCGTCACGCACTTCTACGACGAGGAGAACCAGGCGACGTGCCAGGAGACCGGCGAGGTCCCGATGGGCGACACCGGCGCGGCCAACCTCCAGATCCGGTGGGCCTTCCTCCCGTGAGCCGGCCCTCCGGCGCCGGGCGCCCCGCCCCCGCGCGGCGCCGCCGCGCCGCCTGCGCCGCGGCCTCGTGGCGCCGCCGCGCCGCCTGCGCCGCAACCTCGCTCGCCCCGGCGCTCGCCGCCTCGCTCGCCCCGGCGCTCGCGGCCTGCGGCGCCGGCGACGCGCCCCCGCTCGACGGGCCCGCCGCGGCGCCGCTCGATCGGCCGGACACGCGCGGCACCGATCTCCAGTTCCGGTTCGATCCGGACGACGCGGTCGAGACCTTCGCGTCGGCCTCCGGGAGCTTCCTTGTCCACTTCGCGCGCGAGGGGCGCAGCGCGGTGCCCGCCGAGGACGCCGACGCGACGGGCGTCCCCGACTTCGTCGAGGAGGTCGCCGCCATCTACGACGAGGTGATCGTCCACTACCGCGACGTCCTCGGCTTCCGGCCGCCGAGGAGCGACGAGGACCTCCCCGACAACGGCGGCGACGGCCGCTTCGACGTCTACCTCGTCGACTTCGCCGGCGTCGGCGACGGCGTGTTCCGCGTCGACGCCTGCGCGCCGGACGACGAGGGCCGCTGCGCCGGCTTCATGACCCAGGAGAACGACTTCAGCGGCTACGACTACCCGTCGACGCGGATCGCGAACCGGATCCTCGGCAGCCACGAGCTCTTCCACGCCGTGCAGGCGGCCTACGATCACGGCCAGGACACGCCGATGCTGGAGGGCAGCGCGGTCTGGGCGACCGAGTCGTTCGACCCCTCGCTCCAGGACTTCGAGGGCTTCGTCGGCGGCTACCTCTCGAACACGGATCGATCGCTCGACGTGCCCATGATCGGCCCGGTCGACCCCTTCAGCTACGGGAGCGCGCTCTTCTTCCAGTTCCTCGAGGAGCGCTACGGCGACGGCACGGTCCGCGAGCTCTGGGAGCGCGTCGAGGACGGCGCGTTCGGCGAGGCCGATCCCGGGTGGTTCGAGCAGCTCGACCCCTTGCTCGCGTCGCGGGCGCAGGCGACGTTCGCCGACGGGTTCGTGGAGTTCGCCGCCTGGAACCTGCTCACCGGCCTCCACGCCGATCCCGAGCGCTCCTACGCCGCCGGGGCCGGCTACCGGGGCCTCGTCCCGCGCTCCGTCGCGGCGCCGCACGCCGGCCGGCTCCGCGTCTTCCACGCGTCGGCGCAGTACTTCAGCGCCCCGCCCGACGGGCGCGCGGCCATGACCGCCGCGCTCGCGGGCGACCCCGCGCAGCTCGAGGGCCTCGCCCTGCTGTTCGCGGCGCGGCGCGGCCGCGCGTACGGCGAGATCGCGCGCGCCGACGACGTCGCCGCCGGCGCGGAGCTCGTCGACACGGCCGGCGCCGACGGCCTCGCCGTGATCGTGGTGAACGGCCTCCAGGACGGCGACTCGCGCAAGCCGACGCTGTGCATCGGCACGGCCGACGAGGTCGCGGCGTGCCGGGCCGAAGCGGAGGGCGGCGGCGGCGCGGGCGGCGGCGGCGGCGCGGGCGGCGGCGGTGGTGCGGGCGGCGCGGGCGGCGGAGGAGAGGCGCCGCCGGAGGGCGAGGAGGGCGGCGACGACGGCGGGTGCGGCTGCCGCGTCGTGGCGCCCGCCGCGGCCGGGAGCTCCGCCGCGGCCGGGAGCTTCGCGCTCGGCGCGTCGCTGCTCGCGCTCGCCCTGCGCCGGCGCAGGTTCACGCGCATCCACCGCTGATCTCGGCCGATCGCTCACCCGCTGCGGCGCGCCCGCTGCGCCGGAATGCGGTCCCGCGCTCGACGCGAGACGCTACGATGCTCTGTATGAGCGACCCCGGTCCCGAGGCTGCGCGCCTCACCCTTCGCGAGGATCCGGACGGCTTGCTGTGCACCGTCGTCGCGGGCGACCTGTCGGACGACATGGCGCGCGAGATCGCCGCCGCCTGCAAGGGCCTGTCGGACAGCGGCCGCGAGGTCCTCGTGCTCTCGGATACGCGTCGCATCGGCACCATCTTGCCGTCGGCGCGCAAGGTGATGGCGAGCGAGATGCGCGCCGTGCGCTTCGACGCCATCGCGCTCTTCGGGGCGAGCTTCGCCGTGCGCGTCGTCTGCACGCTCGCGGCGAAGAGCGTGCAGCTCCTCACGCAGCAGTCCTATCCCGTGCAGTTCTTCGAGACGGAAGCCGAGGCGCGCGCGTGGCTCCTCGCGCAGCGGGACGCGCTCCGCGGGAGCCGGCCGCGCGCGTGACGTCACGCGCCGGCCGCGCGCGACGTCACGCGCCGGCCGCGCGCGACATCACGCGCCGGCGCGCCGCCGCGGCCAGGCCGAGGAGCGCCGCGACCGCGAGGCCGCGCCGCTCGCCCGAGGGAGCGCCGGCCGCCGCGCACGCGCAGCCCGCCTGCTCGTCCTCGCCCCCTTCTTCCGGCGGCTGCGGCTCCGGCGGCGGCGGCTCGTCCCCGAGCACCTCCCGGAGCGCCGCGACCGGGTCGATGATCCCGTACCCGAAGATGGGGTCGTGCCCGCGCTCGTCGGGGAGGGCGAACGGCGCCGGCCGCGCGGTGCGGATCAGGATGTCGTAGAGCTCGCCCGCGGTCCGCTCGGGCGCGGCGCTCACGAGCAGCGCGGCGACGCCGGCGGCGACCGGGCACGCCGAGGAGGTCCCGCCGAACAGCGACGTGTAGTCGTCCGGGCTGTCGCCCTCGCGCCCGGCGATATCGGTGCTCAGCGTCCCCGTGGGCGCGACGAGATCGAGGGAGCTCCCGCGGTTCGTGAACGACGTCTCCTCTTCCAGGTGGTTGACCGCGCCCACGTTGAGGACGCCGCGCGCGGCCTGGATCTCGTCGTCGCGGATCTCCCGGTTGTCGTTGCCGGCGGCGAAGAGGACGAGCGCCCCCTTCCCGTCGCGCCCGGCGTCGAACAGGCGGTTGATCGCGTCCTCGACCACCCTGGGGACGGGCATCGGCTCGGCGTATCCCCAGCTGTTGGACACGACGGCGGCGTTCACCTCCAGGGCGAACTCGAAGGCGTCGACGGAGGCGGAGAGCGGCTGCGGCTCCTCGTCGAGCAGCCGCACGCACCGCAGCCTGCACTCGGGGCAGCCGCCCGCGATGCCCACGCCGTTGTCGGTGTCGGCGGCGATGAGGCCCGCGCAGGCGGTCCCGTGGTTCACGCCCTCTGCGCCGGGCAGGTAGGTGGGGTCGTCGTCGCCGTCGATGACGTCCAGGCCCGGATCCATCTTCGCGGCGAGGTCGGGGTGATCGAGATCGCAGCCGGTGTCGACGACGACGATGGACGTGGCCGCGTCGCCCCGCGTGCGCCCCCACGCCTCTTCCATCCTGAGGTCGTCGAAGTACCACTGTCCGGGCAGGCGCGGGTCGTCCGGCGTGAACGGCGCGCCGCGCGCCTGGAGGCGCACGTGGAGGTCCGGGATCGCCTCGCGCAGGAAGGCCGGCCGCGCCGCGCCCTGCAGCCGCTCGGCGACGTCGAGGCCGTCGCCGTCGCCCGTGTCCCTGACGAGCCATAGCCCGATGGAGGGCATCAGCGGCCTCACCACATCGAGGCCCGCGCCGGCGAGCTCGCCCTCGGCGCCCGGCTCGACCTTCACGATCGCGGTCGCGCCCACGCTCGCGTGGATCGTCCGGCCGTCGGGGTAGCGGAGCCGCAGCGGCGAGAGCGCGCCGCCGGACGCGCCCCGCGCGGCCGGCCCGAGCCGCTCGACGGCGACGCGGCGCCCGCCGTCCAGGAACGACGGCGCGCTCGCGGCCGGGCGCGCGCCGCTGGCGAGGGCGTCGCCGGCGCCGGCGGCCAGGAGGAGCGCCGCCGAGGAAAGCAGGATCGAGGGCTTGCGTCTCATCGCTCTCCTGGATCTACCGGACCGCGCGGCACCCGACCAGGGCCGCCCTGGAGCGGCGCTCGGACGAGAAAGAACCAGACCGCGATCCGGCGCTCCGCGGAGCGAGAGGAGGAGAGAGGCCGCCGAGGCGCCGAGGACGCCAAGGACGCCAAGGAGCATGGATATTCCCGGTGAGCGCTCCGCAACGATTCAGACCGCCGGAGTGTCGATATGCCCGAGCAGCAGATTTGCGAATGCTCGAGGCAAGGCGACGCGCCCTCGGCGTCGCCTTTCCAGGGGGCGTCGGATCGGATAGAAGGCGTTCCTCTCCACCCTGCCAGCTGGCGCTGGCCGAAAGCCCCTTCACCGCGATGACCCAGGCCGCCACCTACGTTTACGTCTCCAACGCCGAGAGCCGCGAGATCTCGGTGCTGCGCCTCGACACCGCCGACGGATCGCTGGCACCCGTGCAGACCGTCGGCGTCGACGGCCAGGCCGGGCCGCTGGCGATCTCGCCGGATCGGCGCTTCCTCTACGTCGCGTTGCGCTCGGAGCCCTATGCCGTGCAGAGCTTCGCGCTCGACGCCGCGAGCGGGCATTTGAGGCCGCTGTCGGCGGCGCCGCTGCCGGACAGCATGGCGCACATCGTCACCGATCGCAGCGGTAGAACCCTCTTCGGCGCCTCCTACCACGGCCACAAGATCACCGTCAGCCCGCTCGGCGGCGACGGCTCGGTCCGCGCGCCTGCTGCGGTGTTGCCCGCCGGCCGCCACGCGCATGCCACCCTGGTGGATCCGTCGAACCGCTATGTCTTCGTCAGCGCCCTCGGCTCGGATGCGGTGCTGCAGTGGCGCTTCGACGCGGCCACCGGCCAGCTCACGCCCAATGATCCGGAGGCGCTGCCGGTGCATCCGCAGGCCGGCCCGCGCCACCTGGTGTTCTCTCCCGACGGGCGCTTCGTCTACCTGCTCAACGAGCTGGACGCGACCGTCGAGCTCCTGGCCTTCGACGCCGAGCGCGGCACGCTGTCGGCGGTCCAGCGCCTCTCCACGCTGCCCGAGGGCTTCTCGGGCAAGCCCTGGGCGGCCGACCTGCACCTCACGCCCGACGGCCGCTTCCTCTACACCTCGGAGCGCACGTCGAGCACGCTGGCCGGCTTCAGCGTCGATGCGCAGACCGGCCGCCTGACCCTGGTCTCGCACGCGCCCACGGAACGGCAGCCGCGCGCCTTCCAGGTCGACCCCAGCGGCCGCTGGCTCGTCGCCGCCGGGCAGCTCTCGCACGCCGTGCGCGTGCACGCCATCGACCCCGCGAGCGGCCGGCTCACCGCCTCGACGTCGTTTCCGGTGGGCCGGAACCCCCTCTGGGTCGAGATCCTGAGCTTCCCCTGAGGGGGAGGCCCGCGGCGCCGGTGCTCGTCGCGCGGCCCCGGCGCTATCCCTTCTCGGCGCCTCGGATCACCATCGACGCGAGCAGGTCCATCATCCTCGACAGGTCCTCCCGCGCCGCTCCGTCGGGGAGCGCCACGAGCCGCGTCGCGACGCGCTCCAGGAACTGCTGCCGCGCCCGCTCGAAGCCCGGCGCCAGCTGGTCGTGCAGCGCGCACGTCACCAGCTCCTGATCGAGCTGCCGCCAGAAGAACTTGCTGTCGACGGTCGTGGCGCAGAGCCGGCCGGTGAAGCCGACCACCGTCCGCGCGCCCGCCTCGAGGAGCTTGTCGAACAGCGGGCCGCTCGCCGTCTCGCCGCAGCAGAAATACAGCACGCGGCCGCGCGCCCAGAGCTCGATCTCCTGCGCGGGGCTCTCGTGCGATAGCAGGATTCCGTCCGGCGACTCGTCGTCCACGACGCAGCTCGTCCTGCCGTGGGACGACACGACGATCCCGCGGAACGGGTTGCCCCCGCTCTCGGCCCGCGCGATCTGGCGGATGATCCTCCGCCGCTCCGCGCTCGCGCGCCCGAACGGTACGATGGAGAACTGCTCTCCCATACGCCCATAGAGCTGCGTGCGCCCCGTCGCGAACCACGCGCTATCCGGGTCGAAGGATGTGTCAATCGAGAGTACAGGTCGAGCCGTCATCCTACCTCCGTCGAAGATTCCCCGTGTGCGCTGCCCAGCGCTCGCCCGCACCGGCGAGCGCCGCCGCTCGCGCCCGCCGCGCCGGCCGGCTGCCGCCGGGCATCAGGCCCGCCCAGCGGCTTCTTCGCAGCATCATCCATCGTATCCGGTGGCATCTCGAGCCCCTGCCGCAAGACGCGCAACAGTGTACGATAGCGACTGTAGGGGAATTCCTTCTAGAAAAATCGTGTTCGTTCCGATGAATTTTCTCACTCACGTATGCTGTTGGTGGGCTCCTGCGCGCGCGGCGGCTCATCTTTTTACCGCGGGCGGCTTACCGCGGGCGGCGGCACGCGCGCGTTGCGCGGGGGTGTCGCGTCGAGACATCGCCGAGAAGCCGCGAAGCGCGCCGCGCGGCGGGGGGGCTCACATGAGCGCGCTGCCCCGCCGCGCGCCCGCGCCGCGGCGCCCACCGAGCGTCGCGGCGGGGCAGCGCGCGGCTCAGGGGAGGGGCGCGGCGGCGTCGGTCTGGCCGAGGACGAGCTTGCGGGGCTCGCCCTGCCGGAGCTCGCTCATCCGCGCCTGCATCGCCTGCCCGAGCTCCTCGCGCGCGCCGTCGTCGAGGAGCTTCTTCACCTTGGGAAACAGGTGCTCTTCCTCCTCCTTGTGGTGGTGCTCGAGCTGCTCGGCGAGCACGTGCAGCTTGGGCCCGAACTTCTCGTCCTTGGTGTCGAGCGCCAGGAGATCGGCCAGCACGCGCTTGAGCGACAGGTGCTCCTCCAGCGACTCGAGGAGGATATCCTCGGTGCGGCGGGCCCGAACGGCGGGGTAAAAGTGCTGCTCCTCGAGCGTGATGTGCGTGGCGAGGAGGTCGGCGGCCGTGAAAAACTGCTCAGGGGCGACGGAAGAGGCCTTTTTCAGGCCGGAGAACTGCTGCTCGAGCTCGCGGTGATGGCGCTCGAGAAGATCGATGGCGTCCATAGAGACCTCTATGTAGCGGGCGCCGCCCCGCGAGCAAGCCGGGCAGACGCCCGTGCGCCGCGCCGGGCGGCGCTCATCCCGGCGCCGCGCGCGGCGGAGCGGGTGTAAGCTCTCGGCATGTACTCGCCTGCGGCATTCGCCGAGACGGATCGCGATCGGCTGCTCGATCTCGTCGAGCGACACAGCTTCGGCTGCCTCATGGCGGCGGATGATCAGGGCGGCATCGAGATCGCGCACCTGCCGTTCGTGCTCGATCGCGACGCCGGGCCCTCCGGGCGGCTCCGCGCGCACGTCGCGCGGGCGAACCCCATCTGGCGGCTGGCCACGGGCGGCAGGCCGGTCGTCGCGGTGTTCTCCGGGCCGCACGGGTATGTCTCGCCCCGCTGGTACGAGCAGCCGACCAGGCAGGTGCCGACGTGGAATTACGCCGTGGTGCACGCCCACGGGCGCGCCGCTTCGCCGATGAGCCAGGATGAGCTGATTCGGCTGCTCGACGACCTCGCCGGCATCCACGAGCGCGGCGCGGCCGAGCCCTGGAGCTCGAGCGCGCTCGACCGCGAGCTCCACGAGAACCTCCTCCGCGGGATCGTGGGGATCACCATCGAGATCGACCGCCTCGAGGGCAAGTTCAAGCTGAGCCAGAACCGCTCGCCCGCCGACCAGGCGCGCGTCGCCCGCGCGCTCGCCGAGCGCGGGAGCCCGGATGATCTCGACATGGCGCGCCTGATGAAGGCGCGGGGCGAGCCGCGGTGAGCCGCGGGGCGGGCCGGACCGCCCCACGGCAACGCCGATGTCTCAACCAGGGAGCTCCTGACGCAGATTGCCGATCTGCCCTTCACGCGAGCCCGTTCACGCGAGCCCGTTCACGCGAGCCCGTTCACGCGAGCCCCTTCACGCGAGATCGAACAGCAGCACCTCGCCCGCGTCCTTCCCGACCAGGTGGAGCGCGCCTCCCGCGCTGATCGCCGCCGCGTCGCCGGCCTCGAGCACCGTCCCGTTCAGCGCGACGCTCCCGCGCGCCACGTGGACCCACGCGCTCCGCCCGGCCGCGAGCTCGTACCGCGCCTCTTCTCCCTGCCCGAACAGGCCCGCGAACAGGCTCACGTCCTGGTGGACCGTCACGGAGCCGTCGCGCCCGTCCTGCGAGGCGACCAGCCGCAGCTTGCCCTGGCGCTCCTCCTTCGAGAACGCCTTCTGCTCGTAGCTCGGCGGATAGCCGCGCCGGTCCGGCAGGATCCAGATCTGCAGCAGGTGGGTCTCGCCCGTCTTCGACGGGTTCATCTCGCTGTGGAACACGCCCGTGCCCGCCGACATGCGCTGGACCTCGCCTGGGCGGATGGTCGAGCCGTTCCCCATGCTGTCCCGGTGCGCGACCTCCCCCTCGAGGACATAGGTGATGATCTCCATGTTCTGGTGCGGGTGCGACCCGAACCCCCGCGCCGGCGCGACGCGATCGTCGTTGATCACGCGGAGCGCCCGGAAGCCCATGTGCGCCGGGTCCTGGTAGTCGGCGAACGAGAACGTGTGGAACGACTTCAGCCATCCGTGGTCGGCATAGCCGCGCTCGCTGGAGCGGCGGAGCTGCATCGAAGAAGTGGTGTTTGCCATGCGCTTCATGATGCGTCGGCCGATCCATCTTGTGAATCGGCATTCACCTCATGGCTTCCATCTGGATCGTAGATGGATCCTCCCCCGCCGGGGGGCCGCTGTCAGACGACCTCGAGGTTGGTCGCCTCGGCGTCCAGCCACGGCCCGTCGCCCGGGAGGAGCACGAAGGCGTCGAAGGACGCGTCGGTCGGGCGGGCGCCGGCCGTCCTGAGCTGGGCCTGGGGGACGAGCGCCAGGTTGGGCGCGCTCACCACGGGCGCGGTGGCCTGCCCGGCGAAGGCCTCGGAGGCGGCGCGCAGCACGGCCGCGAGCCGGTCGGCGGTCGGCTCGGGCAGGAAGAGCGTGTCGACCGTCGCCACCCGGTCGATCCCCCGGGCGGTCGCGATCTCGGACAGGAACACCGCGGCGGCGCCGACCGGCCGGCCCGCCTCTTCGACGAGCAGCAGCCGGCGCGGCCGCGGATCGCGCAGGCTGTGCTCGAGCTGCGCCGCGTCGGGCGCCGACCACAGCACGCGGTCGTCGCCGCACGCCGCGATCGCCGCGAGCACATCGGCCGCGGCCTCGGTCGGCCTGGCCACGGCCTGCGTCGGCGCGGCGCTCGCCCGGGGGACGAAGCCGTGGTTCCGGCACGTGGCCAGCTGCTTGCGCCTGAGGCCGGCCGCTTTGACCGCCTTGTAGAGCACGCGCTGCGCGGGCCCTGAGCGCGCCTCCACGAACACCACGATCGGCAGGCCGGACGCGCGGAGGCTGGCCAGGAGCTCGCCGTACAGCCGGCTCGCGAGCCCCTGTCCCTGGAACTTGGGGCGCACGCTCACGAACGAGAGGACGTAGCCCGGGGACGCGGCGCCGCGGAAGCGGAAGCGGCGCGGCGCGACGCCGATGAAGCCGGCCGGCTCGCCGCCCTCGCGCGCGAGCACGGCGCGTGGCGCCGGGCCGGGGAAGCCGAGCTGCCACTTCAGGTAGTCGGCCGTGTAGTGGAGTGCCGGCGGCGGCCACGCCTCGCGTAGGATAAGGCTGGCCTCCTCCGCCGCGGCGATCGGGTCGACGTGCTCGAGCTGCATGGCCGAGAGCCTCGCAGAATCCCTCGGAAAACGGAACCAACGGAACCGAGCGCCGCGCTAGTCCGTCTTCGGTCCCTCGTCTCTCGTCTTCCGTCTTCCGTGCTCGTCCTTCGTGCGCGTGCGCGTGACCACGCGGACACGGTCGACAAAGCTTACCCTTCGGCCTGTCCGTACGGTGGCGCGCGTCGCCGTGCCCGCCCGCCCCACTACCGTGGAGGTCTAGCGGCACGATGTAGTGCACGCGCAGCATCGTGGTCGTCACCTCGACCTTCTCTACGAGCAGTTCCACGATCGCTCGGCGATCTTCCCAGGTGCAGCGCTCCAGCCCTCGGCGCAGCCGCTCCTTCAGCTGCCGGAGCTCGTCGACGACCTCTCGCTGCTGCAGCGCACGCCGCTGGTCGTGCTGCCCTTGCGCGAGCCGTGCCTCGCACTGCTGCTTGCTTTCGTCGAGTCGGTCTCGGCGTGCTCGAAGCTCGTCGAGCGTGATCGCTCCGGCTTGGTAAGCGTCCACCAGCCGGCTGATCGCTCCCTCCATGGCTCGCGCTTCGCGCACGAGACGTCGGCGCTCCCGCTCGTACGCCTCCAGCATCGTGTGGGCCTTATCGCGCTGCGCGTCGAGCTGGGCCGCTAGCTGCTCGGGCTCCTGGAGCCAGCGCTCCAGGTCTTGCCAGAGCACTTGCTCGACGTCCTCGGCGCGCAGCGAGGGGCGCGGGCACGGGGCGGCGTCACGCCCGTTGAACCGATCCCGCCCGCCGCAAGTGTAGTACCGGTACTCGCCGCGCCCGCCGGAATCCGTGGCGCGTCCCCACAGCGTTCGGCCACATTCAGTACAGATCAGCAGCCCCCGCAGCAGATAGGGGCGCTTAACCTGCCCCGCCGTACGCTGCCGGTTGTCGCGCAAGCGCTGCTGCACCGTGGCAAACAGCTCCGGGTCGACGAGCGCCGGCACGCTCGCACCGATCCACTGCTCTTCCGGCCGGCGCCGGAAGGACGACTTGCGCCGGCGGCGGTAGTGGCGCCGATCGCGCGGGCGCCGCGGTTCAGCGGCCTCGTACTTCTGGTGATGGGCACAGCCCACGTACACACGGTTGCGCAGCAGCCCCCCGATCGTGCTCGTCTGCCATGGCCGACCCTTGCGGCTCGCGGTCCCTTGCTCCTCGAGCCGCTGCGCAACGTGCCGCAAGGGCAGGCCCTCGTAGCCTACCCACGCGAAAATCTGGCGTACCACCGACGCTTCGCACTCCTCGACCACCACCGTGCCTGGCTGATGCCGAGCTCCCGGCAGGTATCGGTAGCCGTACGGAGGATTGGCCCACCCCGGCGGCGCGCCCGAGCGTGCCCGATGCAGCATGCCACGGCGGGTCCGGTCGAGGATCTTGGCGCGCTCGTACTCGGCGAAGACCCCGCGCATCGACAGCGCCATCCGCTCCTCGTCGGTGCGCGCAGCCCCGCCGTGGATGAAGATGAGCTCAACGCCCTTGCGCGTGAGCTCGTCAAGCACAATTTGCTGATCAACGAAGCGCCGCGCCAACCGATCCGCGTCATACATCACGACGGCGTCGAGCTGCTCCTGCGCTACGGCGTCGCGCAACGCGTCGAGCCCTGGGCGCCGAAGCGTCTCGCCCGACCAGCCATCGTCGAGGTAGCGGTGCTCCGGGTCGATCGTCGCTCCCATCGCCGCAACATGGTGGTCAATGGCCGCGACCTGCGACTCGATCGTGCGCTCTTGCTCCTGCCGGCCTGTCGAGACCCGTGCATACATCCCTATCGTGCTCATGTCCCCCTCCGCTGACGCCCGCCTCGCTGGCGCGACGGAGCAACCGCTCGACCACGAGCGCCATCCGCTCGCCCGCCGCTCGTTGCCCCACGCTCCGGCGCTCGATCTTCCACTCCTTCCCCTGATGTCTTCGCTGTCCCACCCGCAAGCCTGGAGCCCGCGAAGCGCGAGCGACGGCCCAGGAACGGAACGGCGAGCTGCCTCATCCAGTGCAGCCCGAGTTTGTCGACCGTGTCCGCGTGCGCGTGCGCGTGCGCGCTGACTCCGGGGAATCGCGCCCGCGCACGCTGACTCCCGGAAATCGCGCACGCGCACGCGCACGGAAGAGCGAAGACGAAAGACGGGAGACGGAAGACGAAGACGGGGACGAGAGACGGAGGACGAGTTGTCAGTCCCAGCGAAAAACCGCTCTACAGACCCGCCATCTCGGGAGAACGGCGCACGATATCGGGCCACCCCGAAGGGTCGTTGCCGTGCTGGGCGAGGAACGCGTACACCCAGCGCTCGAGCCCGAACGCGATGCACACGCTGTGCATCGGGCCCGCGCCCTCGACATTGCAGCTGAACGCGCGGCCGAAGAAGTCGGTGTGGTAGTTCAGCGACCCGGCCGCCACCCGCTCGCCCTCCGGGAGCATCAGCGAGATCTCGTACTTCGTCTCGCTGCTGATCTGGAAGTACGTCTTGGCCGCCGCGTCCGGCGCGATGAAGAACGGATCGCTCGCCGTCCGGATCTCGCCCGCGAGCCGGTGCTCGTCGAGGTAGCGCGCCACGAGCTCGTTCCCCTGCTCCCGCAGCCCAAGGACATTCTCCCGCGTCCCGAGGAAGACGATCTCCCGCATCGTGAACTCCCAGAGCCGCCGGAGATCGACCATCTTGCTCGACTCGTAGCGGAAGCAGCGGCCCGCGAGGGCGTAACGCGCGCCGCCCGCCGGCAGCACGCGGTCCCGGTTCGCCGCGTAGACGTGATAACAGACCGCCGGCGAGAGGCAGACCTCCGGGTGCGCCATGTCGCCGAGCGCCCGGTCGTCGAGCGTCTCCCGGTCCTGGTGCCGCGCCCGGAAATCCTCGATGCGCGGCATGTCCTCCGGCAGGTGGCACGCGAACGTGACGATGTGAGGGAACGAGCGAAAATAATCGCACTTCGACAGCGTCGCGGCCGGGATCAACGTCGGTACCAGGATCGGGCTCGGCGAGAACGGCGCGCCGAGCGCCTCCAGCGAGCGATCGAAATAGCGGTAGAGCCGCAGCGGGATCCCCTCCAGGGCGACCTGGCCCTGGCCCATCTGCGTGATCCCGGCGGGGAGCGCGCCCCCGCGGAACTCGACCCGGTCGCACGCCGGGCTGCGGTACACGAGCTTCCGCGTGAGCGAGCGCAGGCTGCGCTGCATGGTGCGCGCGAGCGCCTCGGCCGCGCGCGCGAGATCGGCCGCGCGCTCCTCGGGGGCCTCGAACTCCAGCGCCGCGCCCTCGCGGACGAAGCGGATGTCCGAGATCTCCTTCGAGAGGAACGCGATCTGCTTCGGGATCTCCTCCTGCGCCATCTCGGTCGCGGGCGTCGCGAGCTCGACGGTGACCGTTTTCCTCACGAGGCACGCTCCTGGATGAGGGCGCTCAGCGCCCGCGGCGTGCGCGCGAGGCTGAACTTGTCGTCGGGGAGCGTCACGTTGAACTTGTCCTCCAGCTCGGTGAGCAGCTGGAGCGCGCGAATCGAGGAGAACCCCGCATCGTAGATGTCGTCGTCGGGCTGTATCGCGGCCGGCAGGCTGCCGACCGTGACGATGACCTCGATCACCTTCTCGACCTCAATCGCCATGAGCAAGCTCCAGGGTTCAAGATGCGCTGCCTTCGAGCGAGCGCCTCCTCACGTCGTCCGCGCCGTTGCTCCTCGCGCCGGCGCGGTCCGCCTCGGCGGCCGGCGGCGGCTCGGTCCGGAGGGATGCCACCCGCCGCGCCGGATTGCCAGCGACGACCGTGTACGGCGGGACATCGGCCATCACGATGGAGCCCGCCGCCACGACGCTGCCCTCGCCGACCGTGACCCCCGGGAAGATCATCGACCGGGCGCCGAGCCAGACGTTGTCCTCGATGACCACGGGCCGCACCTCGCTGTCCGCGGGGGGCAAGCCGCGCTTGCGGTCCTCCGGGTCGCTCGGGTGGCCGCTCGAGTCGAGGATGTAGACGCTCCCCGCGATCCGGCAATGCTTGCCGATGGTCACCGACTTGCCGACGATGATCCGGCAGTCGTGCCCGATCCCGGTGTTATCGCCGATCCGCAAGGTGGGCCGGTCGGAGAACCGCGCGGCGAAGACGATGTTGACCTTGCCGTCGAGCACCACATTGTCGCCGAGGATCATCTCGCCCCGGCCCTGGATGTAGTGAATGAAGTTCCCCGTCCGGACACCCTTGCCGTACCGGGAGCAGTGCGACTTGAGGTGCGGCTCGCACACGAGCACGCGAGCGCCGAACCAATACGCCTCGCGCGCCGCTTCGAACGCCACGCGCATCGGGACCACGATCGGCCGCGGCGCGGGCAGCGTGAAGCTCTTGACCTGCCGGCGCACCTGGCGCACGGCGCGGGCGACGCTGTGATCGGAGGTGGCGAGGAAACGAACCAGGTTCTTCATGGAGGGTCGCTCTGCGCAGCCTGGCCGGAGCAGCGATGTTCAGCGGGGCGCCCGGCAAGAAGGACGGAAGGAACGTCAGGGAGCCTGAGAGTATACCCCGGAGCCTGCCGCGTCGATCGCTCTCTAATCGCTGTATCGCGTGGTCCCGGCGCGGTTCCGGACCCTATTACAAACCAATTACAGGCAGCGCATCACCCACGAGCATAAGCAAATCTCGTGACAACACCGCGGCGCGGGCCGCGCGACGCCGGTTCAGGCCGGCTCTCGTTGCGCGCCCGTGGGGGCGGCGCCCGCGGGGGGAGCGGCGGTGGGGTCCTTCGCCTCCATATGGGGCAAAACGCCACGGAGCAGGGCCAGGCCGAGCGCGGCCTCGACGAGGGTGAGCGCCACCGCCCAGGTGGTCGTGGTGGCGGCGATGGCGGCGAGGCGCTCCTCGCGCGTGACCCCGGCCGCGAACCCCTCGAGGAGCGCGGCGGCGAGCACGTCGCGCGTGCCGAAGCCCTGCGGGGTGAGCGGGAGCGTCACCGCCACCATCAGGATGGGGATGTACGTCAAGGCAGCCCCGAGGGGGATATGCACGCCGAAGAACCAGAAGGGGAGCCAGGTGCCGGCGAACAGGACGAGGAGGTGCGGCACGCGCGCGGCGAGGGCGACGAGGTGGCCGCGCACGCCGGCCTCGAAGAGGGGGGCGAGGAGCTTGGTGCGAGCGAGCCGGGCGGGGCGCAGCGCGAGGACGGCGAGGTAGAGCACGCCCGCGGCGAGGAGCAGGGCGGACCCGGCGAGCGGCCCGCCGTTCGCGGGCACGGCGACCGCGCCGAGGAGGAGCAAGCAGCCGAGCCACGACGCGTAGACGACGAGCGTCGCGCCGGCGACGCGCGCGAGCGGCGCGCCGTGCGCGCGCGCGAGGAAGACCGTGATGAACGCCTGGCCCACGTGGTGGTTGAGCAGCGAGGGGAGGTAGGAGGCGCCGCGGAGCACGAAGAAGTCGCGGAAGGCGACGGGGGCGATCAGCCGGCGGTAGACGAGGACGGTCGCGAACGTGTCGGCGGCGAGGAGCGCGAGGATGAAGAGGGCGGCGAACGCGCCGAAGAGCGGGGCGTCGACGCGCGAGAGGGCGGCGCGGAAGGCGTCGAGGTCGAGGCGGCCGAGGACGAACGCGACGAGCGCGATCGCCAGCGCGAAGGGCAGGGCGCGCCGCGCGCGAGCCCAGAGGCGCGCCGCGCGCCGCGTGGGCGGGGGCGCGGCGTCGGCGAAGGGTCCGGTGTGGGTCGGGGAGCGCAACGGCGGGACCCTAGCAGAATCCCCGCCGAGGGGCCGAGAGGAGCGGCGCCCGCGACCGCGCCGCCTCCCGGCCTCAGCGGACGCGCGCCGGCCCCGCCTCCGGTGAGCGCACGCTGCGCGGCGACCGCGCCCCGCATGGGGCATAGTCGTCCACCATGTCCAAGTACGATTACGATCTGTTCGTCATCGGCGCCGGCTCCGGCGGCGTGCGCGCCGCCCGCATGTCCGCTTCCTACGGCGCCAGGGTCGCCATCGCCGAGTCGCGCCACCTCGGCGGAACGTGCGTCAACCTGGGATGCATCCCGAAGAAGCTCCTCGTCTACGCCTCGCACTACACCGAGGACTTCGAGGACGCCGCCGGCTACGGCTGGTCGGTGCCCGGCCACGGCGGCGACGGGCAGGCCGGCCCGTCGTTCGACTGGGCGACGTTCCTCCGGAACAAGAACAAGGAGATCGAGCGCCTGAACGGCGTCTACGAGCGGCTGCTGAAGAACTCGGGCGCCGACATCCGCTGGGGCCAGGCCAAGGTCGTGGACCCGCACGCCGTCGAGATCGACGGCGCCAGGATCACCGCCGAGCGGATCCTCGTCGCGACCGGCAGCTACCCGTGGGTCCCGGACCTGCCCGGGCGCGAGCTCGCGGTCACCTCGGACGACGCGTTCCACTTCAAGAGCATGCCGCGGCGCGCGGTCATCGTCGGCGGCGGCTACATCGCGGTCGAGCTCGCCGGGATCTTCCACGGGCTCGGGGCCAAGGTGTCGCTGGTCCACCGCGGCATGCACCTCCTGCGCGGCTTCGACGACGACATCCGGGCGTTCCTCGCCGCCGAGATCCAGAAGAAGGGCCTCGACCTCCGCCTCGGCGCGAGCGTCGAGAACATCGAGCGGCGCGGCGACGGGCTGTGCGCGGCGCTCGCCGACGGCACCGAGCTCGCGGCCGACTGCGTGCTGTACGCGACGGGGCGCCTGCCGAAGACCAAGGGGCTCGGCCTCGAGGAGGTCGGGGTGGCGCTCGACGAGGACGGCGCGGTCGTGGTGGACGACGCGTTCCAGTCGTCGGTCCCGTCCATCTACGCGATCGGCGACGTGATCGCGCGCGTGCAGCTCACGCCCGTCGCCATCGCCGAGGCGATGGCGCTGGCGAAGCGGCTCTTCCGCGGCGAGGACGGTCGCGTGGACTACACCGGCATCCCGACCGCCGTGTTCAGCCAGCCGAACGTCGGCACCGTCGGCCTGTCGGAGTCGCAGGCGCGAGAGCACCACGACGTCGCCGTGTACCTCTCGACCTTCCGCGCGCTCAAGCACACCCTCTCCGGGCGCGAGGAGAAGACGATGATGAAGCTGGTCGTCGACCGCGCGACCGACCGGGTGCTCGGCGTCCACATGGTCGGGCCCGACGCCGGCGAGATCATCCAGGGGTTCGCGGTCGCGCTGAAGTGCGGCGCGACAAAGGCGCAGTTCGACGCGACGGTCGGCATCCACCCGACCGCGGCCGAGGAGTTCGTGACCATGCGCGAGCCGCTGCGGAACATGGATCGCAGCCCCCCGATGGGGATCGCGCCGAGCTCGGCGTAGCCCGCGGGCGCGCGTGCGCCGCCCACGCCGGCGCGCGCGCCCGCCCGTGCGCTGGCGACGGCTGCCGTCGGTTGCCGGCCACGTCCGTCCGCCTTCGCCGGCCTTCGATCGCCGGCGTCCGGCCGCTCCGGCTCGCCCGCTCGCGTTCGCGCTCTGCGCGCTCCTCTGGTATGGACCGCGCGATGTCGACACCCGCCTCGACCCCCTTGAAGCCGGTCGGCCTGCTCGCCCGCACCAACGACCGCTCGTTCTACGTCTTCAACGCCGTGCTCTCCGCGGCCGCGCTGGCGTTCCTCGCGTACATCCTCATCATCCGGCGCGGCGCGGGCGGCGCGGACCTCCGCTTCATGCCGCCGCTGAACGCCGCGCTCAACGCGACGGCCGCCACGCTGCTCGTCGCGGGCTGGATCGCGATCAAGCGCCGCGCGATCGTCGCGCACAAGTACCTGATGGTCTCGGCGTTCGTCGCCTCGTCGCTGTTCCTCGTCGGCTACCTCGCCTACCACTTCGTCCACGGGGACACGAAGTACCAGGGCACCGGCCCGCTCCGCGCCGTCTACTTCGCCGTGCTCATCTCGCACATCGTGCTGTCGGCGGGCATCGTGCCGCTCGCGCTGACGTCGTTCTACTTCGCCTACAAGGCGAACTTCGCGAAGCACGCCCGGGTCGCGCGGGTGACGCTGCCCCTCTGGCTGTACGTGTCGGTGACGGGCGTGCTCATCTATTTCATGCTGCGCGGCAGCCCGCCGGCGGTGCCGTGAGCGCGCCGCCGCGCGCGCCCGGCCTCGGAGGCCCTCGGCGGCGGCGCGGCGCAGGGCTCAGCGCGACGCCGCGCGCCTCTGCAGGACGGCGCTGACGATGCGCGCCGCGAAGAGCAGGGCGAGCAGCGCGGCGTAGATCATCGGCTCGGTCGCGTCCTTCTTCACGCGGAGGAAGAAGTGCGCGACCCCGAGGACGGCGGCGACGTACGCGAGGCGGTGCAGCCGCTTCCAGCGCGCGGCGCCGAGGCGCTTCAGCATGCGCGCGGTCGACGTCGCCGCGAGCGGGACGAGCAGGAGGAGCGCGACGAAGCCGGCGAGGATGAACGGGCGCTCGGTGATGTCCTCGACGATCGCGCGGACGTCGAGCCCCTGATCGACGAGCGCATACGTCAGGAAGTGCGCGCACGCGTAGAAGAAGGCGAGCAGCCCGAGCGCCTTGCGGATGCGCAGGGGAAACGTCCAGCCCGAGACGATCTTGAGCGGCGTCGCCGCAAGGGACGCGACGAGCAGCACGAGCGCGAGGAGCCCGAGCTGGTTCAGCGCCTCGGCGACGGCGTTCGCGCCGAGCGCGCCGGCGCGGGCGCGCAGGCCGAGCACGGCCAGCGGGATCAGCCCGCCGGTGACGACCGCCGGCACGAGCCAGGGCAGCTTCCGGCCGGCGCGCGCCTGGGCGCCCGGCCGCGACATCGTCCTCGCGGGCGCGCCCATGGTCAGAAGCTCTCCCGCAGGTCCATGCCGCTGTAGAGGCTGGCCACCTCCTCCGCGTAGCCGTTGAACGGCAGCGTGGGACGGCGGCGCAGCTCACCGATCCTCCGCTCGGTCGCCTGGCTCCAGCGCGGGTGATCCACCGCGGGGTTCACGTTGGCGTAGAAGCCGTACTCGTCCGGCGCGGCCTGGCTCCACGTCGTCTTCGGCTGTCGCTCCGTGAGCTTGATGCTGACGATCGATTTGCACCCCTTGAACCCGTATTTCCACGGGACCACCAGGCGAATCGGCGCTCCGTTCTGGCCGAGCAGCGATTTGCCGTAGAGGCCCACGGCCAGCATCGTGAGCGGGTGCATCGCCTCGTCGAGCCGGAGCCCCTCGACGTAAGGCCAGTCGAGGACGTCGCTCCGCTGGCCGGGCAGCCGCTCCGGATCGAGCAGCGTGGTGAACTGGACGTACCGGGCGCGGGAGGTCGGCTCGAGGCGCCGGAGCAGCGCGGCCAAGGGGAACCCGAGCCAGGGGATCACCATCGACCACGCCTCGACGCACCGCATGCGATAGACGCGCTCCTCCAGGGGAAACCACGCGAGCAGGGTGTCGAGGTCGATGACCGCGGGCTTCTTGATCTCCCCCTCGCACGCGACGGCCCAGGGGCGTAGGCGGAGCCGGCCGGCGTTCTTGGACGGCTCCGACTTGCTCAGGCCGAGCTCGTAGAAGTTGTTGTAGGTGACGATGGCCTCGTAGTCGGTCCGCGCTTCGTCGGTGACGAACGCGTTCTTCGCGCTCGCCTCGCCCGCCTCGCCCGTCGCGCCCGCCTCGCGGCGCGGCGCGGCGCCGTCCAGCGGCGGCGCGCTGGCGAGCGGCGCGGCCTCGCCGCCGGGGGCGCCGGCGTCCGCCACGCCGGCCTCGCCGCCGGTCAGCCAGACGAGGCCGCCGCCGATGGCCGACGCCGTCCCCGCGAAGAGCGCGGCGTTCTTCAGGAGCTCGCGCCGCCTCAGGTAGAGCGCTGGAGGGGTGATCTCGCTGGCGGGCGGCTCCTTGGGCAGCTTGCTCATGCCCCATTCTACGATCGGCCCGGGCTCCGGTTACGGGCCGGACGCGCTCACGCGGCCCTTGACATGAGGCGGAGCGCGGCGTGGGGCGCGTGGTGGAGCGAGGGCAGCGCGAGCATCTGCCCGATGCGCGCGGAGCGCTGCTCCACCCCGCGGGCGACCGCCGCCCGCTCGCTCGCGGTGCGCGCCTTGAGCAGGGCCAGCACGTCGGTCCAGACGCGCTCGCGCCACCGCGAGAGCATCTCCATCGACACCCAGACCGCGAGATCGGGGGCGGTGTCGCGGAAGATCGCGCTCAGGGGGCAGCCATGCCGGACCGCGAGGCGCTCGAGCGCCTCGACGACCGAGCGGCGGAGCAGGGTATTGACCTCATCGTGATCGTGCTTGAGCCGCGCGAGCATCCGCGGGTCGCGGCCGTGCCCGAACTCGACGATCGTCGCGTGGATCCCGAAGACCAGGTCGTAGTTGATGTGCGCGCTGAACCCGAGCAGGGCGTTCTGCACGGGGGGCGCGAACCGGGACGAGGTGCTCGCGTACGCGATGTGCCAGGCGCCGCAGTCCTGCGCCGCGCCCCGCTCGCACCACCGGAACGTCTCGAGGTACCGCTCGCAGAACCGCCCGGCGAGGCGCGAGATCCACGCGGGCTCGAGGAACATGCCGTCGGGCCGCTCCACCTGCGCCGCGACCGCGCGCGTGACGATACCGTAGACGTCGGTGAACGCCGCCCGCCGATCGCCCGCGGCGATCAGGCGATCCGTCACGGTGTCGAGAACAACGGCAGCATCGTGGACGCTCTTCGGGTGCAGATTAAGGCCGTCGATGCAGCTGCTCATGAAGTCCCCTCCTACTTCTTCGCTCGTCAAAGAGACCTGATCCGATGTTCGAACTTCCGCGTCCGACCGCCTCGCTGGCGCCGGCCGCATCGCCTGAGCGCAGCATGAACGGTGAAGCGGCGGCGCCGGCCGTCGCTCCGCCCGGACCCGGCCTTTCTGGTCTGCGTCCCGGTGCGCGTCGTTCCCATGTCGAAAGCGGATCTGGAGACCCGCCGGGAGAAAGGTCGCCGCGGATGTTGCCCTTGCTTCTCCTACTGCCGGCCCTCCCCAGAACCGGCCCCCCGCAGAAGAGCGATGACTCGATGCGATCCAGACGCGCTCGCCGCGGGATGCCCCCCCTCGCTGCGGCGCTCTAAGTTGAACCTAGTCTACGACATGGTGTGGGGTGACCACAATTGTCTTATGACCGCTGATCCCGTTCGGGACAGTTTTGAGGTTATGCTAACTAGCGACCTCGAACAAGCGGCAGTTGACCCTGACACGTTTCTTTCTCGCGCGGGAGATCGCCACGGCATCTTCCGGGTTGCGCTGCTACTGGAGCGAAGGTTTGTCGAATTCGGAAAGTCATCGTCTCGCGTAGCTGCAAGTCGCGACGAGATGTTCTCGAAACATGCCGAGTGCTTATCCCATGTCGGCTGTACGGTCGGCGCCGGGAATGTGAAGAGCGTTTAGGAAGCCCCTGAGCCGGCGCTCAGGAAACTCCTGGTACGTTTTCCACAAGGGAGGTCGGTTTTTTGCGTCGATGTTGAAAATGTCGCGAATGTGGCGGATGAGGACGCTCGCGTCGCGACGGCCGCCGTCACAGCGCGGCCGCGCCAGCGGCAGGGCTCGCCTGTCATCGCGGCTGGGCCCTGCCGCGTGGTCCTCGCGCCGAGGTCCTGCAGCCTGCGCCTGCAGGGCGCGGGGGCCGGCCGTACGGCGGCGATCGCCCGGAGGGCGCGCCGTGACCGCCGGGCGCAGGGCGCGCCCCGGCGCTGGACGGCCGGGCATCGCGAGCGGCCGCGGCGCCGACGGCGCGGCCCCGGCGCGCGCGGGACGGCCGTGACGGAGCGCTGGCGTCCACGGCATGCGCGGCGGCGGGGCTTTGCTGTCGAGGAGCGAGGAGTAAATGAGGAGGGGCTTCGCTGGCCAGGGAGGGGGAGGGGCGACGGCGCCGCCGGGCGAGGCCGGCGAGCCGGCGCGGCGCTCAGCCGGTGCCGCCCTTGGCCTGCACGTCGCGGTAGCGCAGCGTCGCGCGCAGGTAATCGCGGTTCATCTGCGCGATCACGTCGAGGGGGATCTCCTTCGGGCAGACCGCCTCGCACTCGCCGACGTTCGTGCAGTGGCCGAAGCTCTCGGCGCGCATCTGGCCCACCATGTTGAGGCTCCGCTGATCGCGCTCCGGCTGGCCCTGCGGCAGGATGTTGAGGTGCGTGAGCTTCGCCGCGGTGAAGAGCGAGGCCGACGCGTTCGGGCACGACGCGACGCAGGCGCCGCAGCCGATGCACGCGGCCGCGTCCATGGAGCGCTCGGCGACCGGCTTCGGCACGGGGACGGCGTTCGCGTCCGGCGCGCTGCCGGTCGGCACCGAGACGTAGCCGCCCGCCGCGATGATGCGGTCGAACGCGCTGCGGTCCACCGCGAGGTCGCTCACGACCGGGAACGCCTGAGCCCGCCACGGCTCGAGCCACAGCACATCGCCGTCCTTGTAGTGACGCATGTGCAGCTGACACACGGTCGTCCCACGGAGGGGGCCGTGCGCCTGGCCGTTGATCATGAAGCCGCACATGCCGCAGATGCCCTCGCGACAGTCGTGATCGAAGGCGATCGGCTCCTCACCCTTGAGGATGAGCCGCTGATTGAGCACATCGAGCATCTCGAGGAAGGACATGTGCTCGCTGACGTCGGGCACCTCGTACGTGACGAACCGGCCCGCTTCGTACTTGCCCTTCTGACGCCAGACATGGAGGGTGAGGCGCATTATTTGTAACTCCGCTGCGTTGGGTGAACCTCGTTGAACTGGAGCGGCTCCTTGTAGAGCTCCTGGGCCTGACCTTCGCCTCGCCAGCCCCAGGCGGCGACATAGGTGAAGTTCTCGTCGTCGCGCTTCGCCTCGCCCTCGGGGGTCTGGTGCTCCTCGCGGAAGTGCCCGCCGCACGACTCTTCCCGGTAGAGGGCGTCGCGGCACATGAGCTCCGCCAGCTCGAAGAAGTCGGCGACGCGCGCCGCCTTCTCGAGCTCCTGGTTCAGGCCGGTGCCCGTGCCCGAGACGCGGACGTCGCGGTGGAACTGCTCCCGGAGCTCCGGGATCCGAGCGAGCGCGCCCTTGAGCCCGGCCGCGTTGCGCGCCATCCCGCACTGCTCCCACATGATCTTGCCGAGCTCGCGGTGGAACGAGTCGGCCGTGCGCGAGCCGTTCGCGGCGAGCAGCCTGTTCAGCCGCTCGCCCGCGTCGCGCTCGGCGTCCCGCACGGCGGGGTGGAGGTCGTCGACCCGCTCGAGCTTCGTCGACGCGAGGTAATCGCCGATGGTGTAGGGGATGATGAAGTAGCCGTCGGCGAGGCCCTGCATCAGCGCGCTCGCCCCGAGGCGGTTCGCGCCGTGGTCGGAGAAGTTCGCCTCGCCGAGCACGAACATGCCGGGGATCGTGCTCATCAGGTTGTAGTCGACCCAGAGCCCGCCCATCGTGTAGTGGATGGCCGGGTAGATGCGCATCGGGACCGCGTACGGGTCGTCGCCGGTGATGCGCTCGTACATGTCGAAGAGGTTGCCGTAGCGCTCGGCGATGGCGGGCTTGCCGAGGCGCCGGATGGCGTCCGAGAAGTCGAGGTACACGCCGAGCCGGGTCGGCCCCACGCCGCGGCCCTCGTCGCACACCGCCTTGGCCGCGCGCGACGCGACGTCGCGCGGCACGAGGTTGCCGAAGCTCGGGTAGCGGCGCTCGAGGTAGTAGTCGCGCTCGCCCTCCGGGATGAGCTCCGGCGGGCGGGTGTCGCCCGCGTTCGTCGGCACCCAGATGCGGCCGTCGTTCCGGAGCGACTCGCTCATGAGCGTGAGCTTCGACTGGTAGTCGCCCGAGACCGGGATGCACGTCGGGTGGATCTGGGTGAAGCAGGGGTTGCCGAAGAGGGCGCCGCGCTTGTGCGCCCGCCAGATGGCGGTGGCGTTCGACCCCTTCGCGTTCGTCGAGAGGAAGAAGACGTTGCCGTAGCCGCCGGAGGCGAGGACGACCGCGTCGCCGAGGTGCGTCTCGAGCGCGCCCGTGATCAGGTTGCGCGTGACGAGGCCGCGCGCCTTGCCGTCGACCACGATGAGGTCGAGCATCTCGGTGCGCGGGTACATCTTGACCTTGCCGAGGCCGATCTGCCGCTCGAGCGCCTGGTAGGCGCCGAGGAGGAGCTGCTGACCCGTCTGCCCGCGCGCGTAGAACGTGCGCGACACCTGCGCGCCGCCGAAGGAGCGGTTCGCGAGCACGCCGCCGTACTCGCGCGCGAACGGCACGCCCTGCGCGGCGCACTGGTCGATGATGTTCACGCTGATCTGCGCGAGCCGGTACACGTTGGCCTCGCGCGCGCGGTAGTCGCCGCCCTTCACGGTGTCGTAGAAGAGGCGGTAGATGCTGTCGCCGTCGTTCTGGTAGTTCTTCGCGGCGTTGATGCCGCCCTGCGCGGCGATGCTGTGGGCGCGGCGCGGAGAGTCCTGGAAGCAGAAGCTCTTCACGTTGTAGCCGAGCTCGGCCAGCGTCGCGCTCGCCGCGCCGCCGGCGAGGCCGGTGCCGACGACGAGGATCGTGTACTTCCGCTTGTTCGCCGGGTTGACGAGCTTCAGGTTGAAGCGGTGCTGGTCCCACTTCTTTTCGATGGGACCTTCGGGGATCTTCGCATTGAGCTGCATGATGACGGGGGCTCCGGGCTCAGCGGACGATGCCGAACAGGACGGCCAGCGGGATGGAGGAGAAGCCGACGGCGAGCAGGATCGACGCGGCGGCGGCGAACTTCCTGAGCGCCGGCGTGTAGCGCGGGTGGCTGAGGCCCATCGACTGGAACATGCTCCACGCGCCGTGGTAGAGGTGCAGCGCGAGCAGGCCCATCGCCACCATGTAGGCAATGGCCACGGGCGCCGAGCTGAAGCCCTTCACGACGTTGTCGTAGGCGTCGAGCGGCACGAAGTCGGGGTGCACGGTGCCCGTCGTCAGGTGCAGCAGGTGATAGAGGATGAACGCGGCGAGGACGCCGCCGCTCAGCAGCATCGTGCGGGCGGCGAGGTTCGGGTGCCTCTGCCCCTTCACCTGGTAGCGGACCGGCCGGGCAGCGCGGCTGTGCAGCGCGAGCGATACGCCCGTGTAGACGTGGACGATGAGGGAGGCGAGGAGGAGCAGCCGCGTCCCCCAGAGCAGGGAGGGCGTCCCGTGGAGGAAGGCGGCGTAGTCGTTGAACTTCTGCCGGCCGAGGAAGACCTGCAGGTTGCCGGCCATGTGGCCGATCACGAAGCCGAAGAAGACGACGCCGCTCAGCGCCATCGCGAACTTCTTGCCGACGAGATCCCGGTAGAAGAGCGCGATGCGCTGGGCCCTGGTGGGGAGAGTCGATGGGGCAGCAGTGGGGCTCATCGCTCCCCTCCTTTAGTGGCGTGCGAACGCGTTCGCCAGAGGGAATCTCGCGCTCGATCGCGGAAGATTTTGCGGGCGTCGGCCGCAGATCTCGGCCCGAGGGAGGCGCGCTGCCCGCGGCGTTCGCGGCGGGGCGGGCGGGGCGCGGACGATGGGCGTCAGGCGGCGCGCGGGTCGTGCGCGCGTCTTACCTTGCGACCGTAAAACGCCAGCGCGAGCTCGATCGCGAAGATGCCGACGGCCTGCTCTTCCTGGCTGGTGAACGCCGGCAGGCGCTCGTCGCGGAGGACGACGAGGCCGCCGATCGAGCGCTCGCCCAGGCGGAGCGGCGCCACGATGGCGGCGCCGAAGCGCTCGCCCTCCGCGGTACAGAGCAGGTCGGGCGCGTCGTCCGCCGACAGGCGGACGGGGGCGAGCGCGCCCTCGACCTGGCCGGCGAGCCGCGCGATGAACGCGGCAGACACCTCGGCGCCGGAGGCCGCCTGGTAGAGCGCGGCCCCGTGGTCGAGCGCCAGGGAGAGCGCGGCGCTCGTTGTATAGACCACCTTGGCCGCGAGATCCACGGCGCGTTCGGGGAAGTCGTCCCGCGCGAGGGACGCGACCAGGGCGGCGCTCGCCTGGTGGACGGCCGCCACCGCGTCGAGGTGGGTGCGCAGCATGGCCGCCTCGAGCAGCCGCTTCATGTCCTCGATGTCGTACGGCTTCTCGAGGATGTCGTACGCGCCGCTCTGCATGCACTCCACGGCGGCCTGCGCGCTCGAGCACGGTGCGCCGACGATGATCTCGAGGTCCGGGCTGATCGCCTTGAGCGCGGCGATGGTCCCGGCGCCTTCCATGCCGGGCGCCCTCACGTCGGCGATCGCGAGGTCGAACCGGCGCGCCTTGACGAGCTCGATCGCGGCGAGGCCGCTCTCGGCGCAGGTGACGTCGAAGCCGCCGTCGCTGAGCTCGACCGCAAGCCTGTCGAGGACCCTCTTCTCGGCGTCTACCACCAGCACATGGGGTCGGGCCTGGCTCACTGATGCCTCCTCCTCTGGTTACAAGGGGTGCCGCGCCGCCTGCCGTCCGGCGCCGTCGTGATCGCGCGATGACCACGCCGGTCGTGGCCGATGTCGCCCCACCCGGCGGAGCCCCCTCCGGTCTCTACCAGCTGTCCAAAGTTCGCCTACAGTCCAATAGAACCGGGTTTCCAGCGAAACGGAAGCCGAAGCGGCGTTGACGCGGTCCTCCTTGAACAGGGCGAGGCGCCGCGCGCCCGGCGCTGATGTGCTCCGGTATGCCGATTCCTGTGGGCCGTGTGAGCGCGCGTCGCAGGGAGAGAGCGCGCGGGCCGCGCGCGTCTTCGGGCCTGTTTCGCGAGGAGCGGCGGTGGTCGCGCGCCGCACGGCGGAGAGGATGTGGTCGGCGCGCTGCTCGCCGCCGCGGGCGACGTCCGTCGCGCCGATGGCGGCGCGGTCGCGCCGCGCTGGGCAGCGGGTCCGCTGGCGGCGCGCTCCACGAGGAGGCGCTCCAGCGGGCCGTGACGTCGGCGCGGCGGGCGCGATCCCGAGCGTCGGCGCGCGTGCGCGTCGTCGTCGCGCGCGTGCGCGGCGTCGTCGTTGCGCGCGTGCTCGTGCTCCGTACTGGTGCGCGCGCGCGTGCTCGTCCTCCGTCCGCGTGCTCGTCCTCGTGCTCGTCCGCGTGCTCGTCCGCGTGCTCGTCCTCCGTCCTCGTCCTCGTGCGCGTTCTCGTCCCCGTCCTCCGTCCTCGTCCTCGCGCGGTCGCGTCGCCTTCGCCTCCGTGCGCGTGGCGCGTCGACCTCGCATCGTGGATCTCCGCGGTGGCGCCGCGCGCGCATCGCGCAGCGTCGCCTCGAGCAGCGCGGCCGCGGCCCACGGGCGCGGCGCGTTCCCGTCGCGCGCTCCGCGTTCCCGTCGCGCGCTCCGCGTTCCCGTCGCGCGCTCCGATCCGAGCACACCGCGCCGACCTGGACGATCGACGCTCCCCCGGGCGAGCGCGACGTCGATCTCCCGCCCTCCTGCCGTCCCCGGCCGTCCCGCGCGCCCGCACGGCGGACGATCGGAGAGGGGGAACGGACCGGCGGCGGCCGCTCGCGACCGGAAGGCCGGAAGAAGGTGGGGAGAAACTCGAATCATCTTCTCGATGTCCTCCCTTCGTCTGGAACATGAAACCTCCCAGACACAGTTCTGTTGTCAGGGCCTCCCCGAACACCTCTCCGAAGCTCCTGGCGCCCTGTCGACCACGTTCCTCCTGTCCCCGACGACAGCGCATGTCCGCGTCGTCCCCCGACCGTTGTGGGCGTTACGGGACTCGCTGCCATGGTGTCGATGAAATGACATGTCGCTTGACGGGAAAGCGCAGCTCGGTTCAGCTCGTCGGGCGGCCGGGGGGTCGCGGAGGGGGTCCGATGTTCATCGTCAGGAAGGGCGAAGTTCCGCTGTTGTCCCGTTGGGTGAAGGAGGCGACCTCGCGCCTGCTGGAGCGCTATGACGGGACCCCGTTCGAGCTGCGCTTGTGGGGCGGCGAGCGGCTGCGCCTGGGCGCGGGCGCGCCGGCGTTCGCCGTGACGTTCCGGACGCGCCGGGCGCTCTGCGAGGCGGCGCTCCGGGGCACGCTGGGGCTCGGCGAGGCGTATGTCCGGCGCGAGGTCACGTTCGACGGCGATCTCGAGGACTCGCTCGCCGGCCTGTTCCAGCTCGCGCGCTCGGTGCGGTCCGTGCGGTCCCTGGACGCGCGCTTGCCGCACCTCGCGCCCGCGCTGCCGTCGTTCGAGCGCGGCCTCTCCGGCGTGCTCGACGCGCTCCGGCTCGGGCTGCTCTCCGGCGCGGCGAAGCGCGAGCG
This sequence comes from Sorangium sp. So ce394, assembly GCF_051474665.1. Taxonomy (NCBI): domain Bacteria; kingdom Pseudomonadati; phylum Myxococcota; order Polyangiales; family Polyangiaceae; genus Sorangium; species Sorangium sp. So ce394. The sequence goes on along the minus strand of NZ_CP150339.1, from coordinate 10,242,674 downwards.
GCTCGCCGTCGAGCGCCACTACGGGCTCGGCAACGACTTCTACCCTCTTTACCTCGACAGGCGCCTCCAGACCTCGTGCGGCTACTTCCGGTCTCCGGGCGAGGCGCTCGACGACGCGCAGGCGCACAAGATCTCCGTCGTCGCGCGGAAGCTCGCGCTCCGGCGCGGGCAGCGGCTCCTCGATCTCGGCTGCGGGTGGGGCCACCTCATGTTCCACGCGGCGGAGACCTACGGCGTGCAGTGCCTCGGGATCACGCTCTGCGAGAACCAGGCGAGGTACATCCGCGAGCAGGCCGCGGCGCGGCGGCTCCCGGTCGAGGTCCGCGTGATGGGCTGCGAGGACCTCGAGGGCGATCCGCGGTGGGATCGGCTCGTCTCCCTGGGCTCGATGTGCCACGCCGGCGCGCGCCGGATCGAGGTGTTCTACGACAGGGTGAAGGCGCTGCTCGCCGAGGGCGGCGTCTGCCTGCTCGAGAGCGTCACCCGCGAGCAGGAGTCGCCGCGGACTGACCCGTTCGTGCAAAAGCACATCTTCCCGGGGTACTGGCCTCCATCGGTCCAGGGGATGGCGGCGCGCGCCGCCGCGCGCGGCCTCGACGTGCTCGACGCGGAGAACCTGCGCCGCCACTCCGCGCTCACGGCGCGCTGCTGGCGCCGCAACTTCCTGGACAACCGGGAGAAGATCGAGCGGATCACCGGCTTCGACGGCGCGTTCCTGAGGACGTGGGAGTTCTACCTGGCCTGCGCCGCCGCCGCGTTCCGCAGCGGGCACCTCGGCGCCGTGCAGATGGTGCTGTCGAACGGGGCGCCGCGCGACTACCCGCTCGTGCGCGAGCCCCTGTACGCCGCGGAGGAGCCGTCGCTGCGGGACCGCGCGCCGATCGTCCCGGCCGTGCAGTTCAGCGCCTGGGGCGCCGCCGCGCCGTCCTGATCCCGGAGGCGCGCCGTCCCGTCGGCACGCGCGCCCCCCGCGCGGAAGAGCTTGTGAACCCCGCGCGGCCAGCTATCAGCTAGAGCATGAGCGAACGGCTGCCGGCCAGCGCCCATCGCGGCGCCGCGCCCTCGTGGTCTGCGTCGCGCCCTCGCCGCCCGGCGCGCGCGGGCAAGGCCGGAAGCGCGCTCCTCGCGGCCGCCCTCTGCGTCCTGCTCTCCTCGTGTACCCAGATGCGCTACATCGCGCAGGCGGGCCTCGGTCAGCTCTCGATGGCGTGGAGCGCCGAGTCGCTCGAGGACGCCGTCGGCGACGCCCGCAGGCCGTGGCGGACGCGCGCGCTCTTGCGCGAAGTCCCGCACATCAAGCGCTTCGGGGAGCGCCACGGGCTCACCGCGACCGACAATTACCGCACGTATGTCGAGCTCGATCGTCCGGCCGCGGTCTGGGTGGTCAGCGCGTGCGAGCCGCTCCGGTTTCGCTCCAAGACGTGGAGCTTCCCCATCGTCGGCACCGTTCCGTACGTGGGGTGGTTCGACCTGAAGGCCGCCAAGGAGTTCGCGGCGCCGCTCAAGGCGGCCGGCTGGGACGTCGACGTGCGCCCGGCGGGCGCGTACTCGACGCTCGGCTGGCTGGAGGATCCGGTCCTGTCCACGATGATCTCCAGCGGGGACGAGGCGCTCGGCGAGCTCGCCAACGTGGTGCTGCACGAGTCGCTGCACGCGACGCTCTACGTGAGGGGCCAGACGAGGCTGAACGAGAGCCTCGCGAGCTTCGTCGGGGACGAGCTCGCCAAGCGCTACCTGGATGAGCGGGTGGGCCCCTTCTCCGCGGAGAAGACGGCCTACATGCGGGAGCAGGAGCGGAGCGAGGCGCGGGCGAACGCGCTGCACGACGCCTACGTCCAGCTCGACCGGCTGTACGCGTCCTCGGCCTCCGACGCCGAGAAGCGGGCCGAGAAGGCGGCGGTGCTCGCCCGGCTCAAGGCGGAGATCGGGGCGCGCCGCTCGCTCAACAACGCGTCGCTCGTCCAGTTCCGCGTCTACAACTCGGGGGACGAGGAGCTCCGGGCCCTGCTCGCGACCTGCGGCGGCAGCTGGCCGAGGTTCCTGGGCGCGCTGCGGAAGCTCGAGCGCCACAGGTTCTCCGCGCCCCAGGAGAACGTCGGCCAGGTGATCGAGCCGCTGATCCGGGCCGGGTGCAGGTAGGCGCCGTGCGCGCGTAGGGCCGTGTGCGGCATTGCGCGCGTGCCGACCTGCGCGCCGCGTGCCGCGGTGCGCTGCGCGCGCGTGCGGTGCTGCGCGCCGCGTACCGTGCTGCGCGCCGAGGACAACGTGTGGCGTCAAAATCCGCTGCGGCGCGTCGCGCGGAGCGTCCGGCGTCCTTGCAATCGTGCGCTCTCATGGCGCAATGCAATGCGGTTTGCCCCAGGCGGGTGGACAATTCGTTGTCCAGGTAAGAATTCCGTTCTGGATCTGAACCCATCCGTGGATCGGACCAGTCCCTGCGGAAATGTATGACGGGCATCGCACCTTCGGGCGGTGCGCCCCGCGGCTGGCGACGGGCTTCTGCGGTTTTTTTGGCCGTGGGGGCCCGGTCGTGCGGGGGGATCGAGGTTGGCCCGACGGTTGCTGAATGTATCGGCCAGATGTCGCTCCCGTTCGCTGCTCGGTTTCATGGGGCCTCGGCGGGGGCGGCGCCCCTGGCACATCGTTCGCAGTGCAAGCCCCAGTCGTTGGGGGGCGCCGAGCGAGGTGATCGGCGGCATCTCTGCCGAGCGATCGTGACCCCGCCGCCACCCGGATGCCATGGACCTGCTGTCGGCTCCTTGTTGATTGACTTGTCGCCGGACGCCGGCGGAGAGCTTCGGTTCGCGTGATGATAGCCGCCTTGCGGGGCGATTAAGGAGGGATGAACGAGGCGCGCGCGACGCGCGTCGCCAGGTGAGATGGCTTAACGTGATCAGCTTGTCGATCTTGGTTCGAGCTTCTCTTATCTCTTGCAGCTCTCGACTTCGACTCCGCTTCATCGCTTCGCCTCCCCTTGCCCTTGCCCTCTGCTTCGCTTGAGCTTGCACCTACGGTCTCTGGTCTGCGCTTGATCCTTTGCTTCTCCTTCTTCTTTCGCTTTGACTCGCTTCTTTGATTGTCTTAACGTCTCGCTTCGACTTTGCTTCCCCTTTGCTCGTGCTTTCTTGCTTGGATGCGCTTCGCATCGCTTTCCTGGCTTTCCTGACTTCTCTCTCGTGACCGCGGGTCTTTCAGGTCCCTCCGGTGGATCCCCCCTCCATCGGCGATCCTGAGCGGCTCCGGTAGGTCCGCGGCTGCGGACCTCAGGCCGGCGGGCTCTCCCGACCGGCCTTTCTTTTTTTGTGCACACGGGCGCCGCCGTACGCGCGCCAGGCACGGCCTTACGGGGGCGCCCGTACGGTGGCCGAACCGCTCGACCCGGCCGCGGAAATCCACTAACGACGAGCCCTCCGAACGATCCGCGTGCCCTCCTCGCCCTCGCGGGGTCCCGTCGAGGGGGCGTGGGGAAGTGCCGAAGTGGAGGGCGGGACATGATGCAGGGGCACGGTGGGCGGGGGCAGGGCGTCGATCTCACGAATTGCGCGGTGGAGCCCATCCACATCCCCGGGCGGATTCAGCCGCACGGAGCGCTGCTCGCCCTCTCGCCCGGCGATCTCGTCGTCCGCCACGTGAGCCTCAATGTCGTCGCCGTGCTCGGGAGCGGGCCCGAGGGCGTCCTCGGGCGCCCGCTCCTCGACTTCATCGCGCCCCTGGCGGGCGGAGATCTCGAGTCCATCCTCCGGTCTCCGGATCCCGGCGCGCTGAACCCGCTGAAGGTGACCGCCAGGGGCGAGGGCGCGGCGGCGTGGCTCGACGCCATCGCGCACCGGGCGGGCGAGCGGCTGATCGTGGAGCTCGAGCCGCTCGATCCGCGCGAGCTTCCGGGCGACGTGTCGTTCTCGAGCGTGTACCGCGCGATCCACGCGGCGATCGAGCGGATCCAGTCGGCCGAGGGGCTCTTCGACGCGTGCGAGGCGACGGCCGAGGAGATCAAGCGGCTGACCGGCTACGACCGGGTGATGATCTACAGGTTCGATCGCGACTGGAACGGCGAGGTCATCGCCGAGGCCAGGGCGGCGGACATCGAGCCTTACCTCGGGCTGCGCTATCCGGCCTCCGACATCCCGCCGCAGGCGCGGGAGCTCTACCTCCGCAACTGGCTCCGCATCATCCCGGACGTCGACTACCGGCCTTCGGACATCGTGCCTTCGCCGGAGGCGCCCATCGATCTCAGCTTCTCCCAGCTGAGGAGCGTCTCGCCGATGCACATCCAGTACCTCAAGAACATGGGGGTCGGCGCCTCGATGAGCGTCTCGCTCATCCGCGAGGGGGTCCTCTGGGGGCTCATCGCCTGTCACCACCGCACGGCGAGGCCGCTGTCGTTCGAGATCCGGCAGGGCTGCGAGCTCTGCGGGAGGTTCCTGTCGATCCAGCTCGCGGCCAAGGAGAAGCTCGAGGACAGGGGGCACAAGCAGGCGCTCAAGGCCCTGTCGGCCGAGATCGTCGCGGCGGTCTCGCAGCGGGAAGATCTCATGGTCGGGCTCGCGGAGAGCGCCGGAGCGCTCATGAGGCTCGCGGACGCGCCGGGCCTCGCCCTGCTCCACGGCGAGGAGGCGACCGCGCTCGGCGCCGCGCCCGCGCCGGACGAGCTCCGGCGCCTGTACGCGTGGCTCCGGCGCACGGTCGCCGATCGGCCGGTGTTCCACGCCGAGTCGCTGTCGCGGGTCGACCCCGATTTTGCCCGCATCAAGGACGTGGCGAGCGGCGTCCTCTGCATCTCCGTCCCCGAGCCGGAGCCCTGGTATGTCGTCTGGCTCCGGCCCGAGGTGATCCAGACGGTGAGCTGGGGCGGCAACCCCGAGAAGCCGGTGGAGAGCACGGCCGAGGGCGCGGTGCTCGGCCCCCGGCGCTCCTTCGCGCTGTGGAAGCAGGTCGTCGAGCAGACCGCCGTCGCCTGGAAGCCCGCCGAGATCGAGGCGGCCGAGCTGCTCCGGCGCGCGCTCATCGAGCTCGACCTCACGCGGCAGGTCGGGCGGGAGAGGGCCGCGCGCGCCGCGGCCGAGCGGAGCAACGCCGAGCTCGAGCAGTTCGGGTACATCGTGGCGCACGATCTCAAGGAGCCGATCCGCGGGATCAAATCGTTCTCGACCTTCGTGATGGAGGACGACGGGGCGGCCCTCTCGGCCGAGTCGCAGGGCTACCTGCGGCGCATCGGCGACCTGGCCGGGAGCACGATGGAGCTCATCAACTCGCTTTACGAGTACTCCCGCGTCGGCAACGTGGATTTCTCCTTCGGGGAGGTCGACCTGAGCGAGGTGCTGGCCGACGTCGAGCGGCGGCTGTCCGGCTCGCTCCTGCAGCGCGGCGCCGAGATCCGCGCGCCGCGCCGGCTCCCCCGGGTGTTCTGCGACCGGATCCGGATCGGCGAGGTGCTGGCCAACCTCATCTCGAACGGCCTCAAGTACAACGCGAGCCCGAACCCCTGGGTGGAGGTGGGCTTCGACGAGCGCTCGGAGCCCACCGTCTTCTACGTCAGGGACAACGGCGTGGGCATCCCCGCGGATGAGCGGCACCGGCTGTTCACGATGTTCGAGCGGCTCTCGACCGCGGCGCAGTACGGCGAGGGGACCGGCTCGGGGCTCGCCATCACCCAGCGCATCGTCGAGCGGCACAAGGGGAAGATCTGGGCGGATTCGCCCCCGACCGGGGGCACGACGTTCTACTTCACGCTCGCCGAGGCGCCGCCCCCCGCCAGCCGGTGATCCCGGGCGCGGCCGTCGCCCGGCCAGGGCCGGAGCGCCGCGATCAGAGGCCGTCGTCGTCGGGCGCGCGCCGGGGGTGGACGGTGGCAGAGACGATCTTCCAGTCGCCGTCGACCTTCTCCAGCCGGAGCGCGACGGGCAGCTCGTCGCGTCGGGCCGGGTGGCCGTGCCGGGCGCCCGTGACGGTCGCCGTGGCGGTCACCTCGGCGGTCATGCCGGCCGGATCGACCTGGATCTCCGTGTCGCCGAAGCTCACGTCCGCGGTCTGGTAGACGACCGCGGCCTGGGTCGCGGCCGCGGCGAGCTCGTCGCGGCCGCTGAGCCGGTCGCTGATCTCGACGACGCGGGCGCTCGCCTCCTTCGTGAAGATCTCGGCGAACTCCTTGCGGACGCGGCCGTGGCGCACCAGCGGGTTGCGCTCGCCGTCGTCGATGCGCACCGCGTCCGCGAGCTGGGCGAGCCGGTCGCGGATCCGGTCCTCGTCGGAGGGAGAGAGCAGCAGCGCCACCGCGGCGAGGACGGCGCCGAGGGCGATGAGCCCGAGCGGGAGCCAGCGTTTCATGCGGGAAGTATAGGCGACGGGCGCCGCGCGAGCCCACCCGACCCCGGATGGAGCGCGGCAGCGCGCGCCGTCGCCGGCGCCGCGGGGATCCGCGCGATCGCGGCGAGCGCGCCCGCTCAGGCGGTCGCGGCGAACACGGCGAGGACGCCCACCCGGAGGGCCGTCTGGACGGCCTCGCGGAGCCGCGCAGAGCCGAGCACCTCTTTCCAGAGATACCCCGCGATGCCGAGCGACTGGGCCCGCGTCAGCATCATCGGCGCCGGCTGGCCCGTGATGAAGATCACCGGGGCCTCGGTGATGTGCTTGAGCTTCTCGAGCAGCTCCAGGCCGTCCATGTCGGGGAGGCGGTAATCGAGGATGATGCAATCGGGCGGGCTCGTCCGGCACACCTCGAGGGCGGCCTTCGCCGTCGGCGCCTCGATCAGCGTGACGTCGATGTCCGCCCAGTCCCGCAGGTAGCGCCCGTAGATCGTGCGATCGATCTCGCTGTCCTCGACGAGGAGAATCACGGCCTTCCGGAGCGCCATGGGCACCACTGTCCTTTGTCCAACCGTTGGACGCAAGTTGGACGTTGCACGCAGCGCGTGGGGAACCACCCCGAATACCGCGGGGGCATCCCCCGATACGATAGGTCCCGTCGCTAGCGCCCGACGATCGGCTCGAGGCACCGGTCGCGCGCGTCGCGCAGCGCGCTGAGCTCGACGTCGATCACCGCGCCGCCGCCCGCCGCGATCGTGAGCCGAGCCCCGCCGGTGGTGCCGAGCTCGGTGCAGGGCACGCCGGCCTCCCTGGCCTTCCGGGCGACCTCGGGGGCGTCCTCGGGCCGGACGCTGACGACGACGCGGCTCGGCGCCTCGCCGAACAGCGCCTCGGCGAGCTCCTCGCGCGCTCCATCGTTCGGCCCCTCCGGCAGCCGCACGCGGGCGCCCACCAGGGCCGCCGGGTCGTCGGCCGCGGCGCAGCACTCGCCGAGCGCGATCGCGAGCCCGCCGTCGGAGACGTCGTGCGCGCTCTGGAGGAGCCGCGGCCGCGAGCGCGCCAGGGCGAGGCAGAGCCCCTGGAGCCGCGCCTCGCGATCGAGATCGATGGCGGGGCTCGGCCCCTTCACCTCGCCGGTGTGGCGCGCGACGTACTCGGAGCCGCCGAGCGGGCCGCCGCGCGGGTCGCCGAGCAGGAGCACCGTGAGGCCGGCGGCCGGGAACGACGTCCGCAGCACGTCGCCCGCGTCCGCGACGAGCCCCACCACCGCGACCGTCGGGGTGGGCAGGATCGCGCGGCCGTCGGTCTCGTTGTAGAGCGACACGTTGCCGCTCACGACCGGCACCGAGAGCGCGCGGCACGCCGCCGCCATGCCGTCGATCGCGAGCGCGAACTGCCGCATGATCTCCGGCCGCTCCGGGTTGCCGAAGTTGAGGCAGTCGGTCAGGCCGATCGGCTCCGCGCCCGCGCACACCACGTTGCGGCACGCCTCGGCCACGGCCATCGCCGCGCCCTGGAACGGGTCGAGCTCGCAGAGCCGCCCGTTGCAGTCGCTCGAGAACGCGAGGAGCTTCTCGAACCGCTCTCCGTCCTTCTCGCAGGGGACGCGCACCACCGCGGCGTCGCTGCCGGCCCGGACCTCGGTGCCGCCCCGCACGATCTGGTCGTACTGCCGCCACACCCACGCGCGGGAGCCGAGGTTCGGCGAGCCCGCCATCGCGAGGAAGAGCTCGGACCACGAGGCCGGCGCCGGGAGGGTGCGCGGGTCGAAGGCCCGGCGCGCCGGCAGCGTGGCGTCGTCGCGCTGGGGGCGGTCGTACTTCGGCGCCGCGTCGGTCAGGAAATCGACCGGGAGGTCGCAGACGACGACCGGATTGCGCGGGGTGCTCGCGGCCGCGGCGCCGAGCGGGTCGTAGCCGGGCGTGGCGCGCACGACCCAGCGGCCCGTGTCGGTGACCTTGCCGATGATCGCCGCGTCGAGCTCCCATTTCGTGCAGATCTCGATGACGCGCGCCTCGCACCCGGGCTTCGCGACGAGGAGCATGCGCTCCTGCGACTCGCTGAGGAGCATCTCGTACGGGGTGAGCCGGGCGGCGCGCCGCGGGACCAGGTCGAGGTCGAGATCGAGGCCGCTGCCGCTCCGGCCCGCCATCTCGACCGACGACGAGGTGAGCCCCGCGGCGCCCATGTCCTGGACGCCGACGAGCAGGTCCTCGGCGAAGATCTCGAGGCACGCCTCGAGCAGGAGCTTCTCCATGAAGGGGTCGCCGACCTGGACCGTGGGCCGCTGGCTCGGGCCGCCCTCGGAGAACTCGTCCGAGGCCATGGTGGCGCCGTGGATGCCGTCGCGCCCGGTCTTGGCGCCGACGTAGAGCACGTTGTTGCCGATGCCGCTCGCGCGGCCGTAGAAGATGCGGTCGGTGCGGACGACGCCGCAGGTGAAGGCGTTGACGAGGATGTTGCCGTCGTAGGCGCGGTCGAAGAAGAGCTCGCCGCCGACGGTGGGGACGCCGATGCAGTTGCCGTAGCCGCCGACGCCCGCGACGACGCCGCGGAGCAGCTGCGGGGTGCGCGGGTGGTCGGGCCGGCCGAAGCGGAGCGAGTCGAGGTTGGCGATGGGGCGCGCGCCCATCGTGAAGACGTCGCGGAGGATCCCGCCGACGCCGGTGGCGGCGCCCTGGTAGGGCTCGATGTACGACGGGTGGTTGTGCGACTCCATCTTGAAGACGGCCGCGAAGCCGTCGCCGATGTCGACGACGCCGGCGTTCTCGCCGGGGCCCTGGATGACGCGGGGGCCGGCGGTGGGGAGGCGCGAGAGGTGCACGCGCGAGCTCTTGTACGAGCAGTGCTCGCTCCACATGACGCTGAGGACGCCGAGCTCGGTGAACGTCGGCTGCCGCCCGAGGCGCTCGCGGGCGCGCTCCCACTCGCTGGCCGAGAGCTTGTGCGCCTGCGCGAGGGTGAGGTCGACCGGCGGGTCGCCGGGGAAGGGGGTGGGGGCGGCGGGCGGAGGGGCGGCAACGACGGCGCTCATCGCGGGCCTAGCTAGCGCAAGGACGCGGGGAGGGGAAGCAGGGGAGCGGCCCTCGTCGCGCAGAGCGGGGCTCACCCGCACAGGAGCCGGGTCCAGATCGGCGTTTTCGGCGCGCAGGCGTGCTCCAGCACGCCGAGCACCGAAAACGTCGAGATGGGCCCGGATCCGCAGCGGGTGAGCCCCGCTCTAAGCGTCTCGCTTGACGACGAGGGCGGTCAGGTCGTCGATCTGCTTCGCGGAGCCGGCGAAGCGGCGCACCTCGGCGAGGAGGGCGCCGAGGATGTCCGAGGTGGGGCGCGCGTTCAGGCGGTGGATGAGATCGCCGACGCGCTCCTTGCCGAACACCTGGCCGGCGGCGTCCTGGTACTCGTAAAAGCCGTCGGTGAGCAGGACCAGGAGATCGCCCGGCGCCATCACCAGGGGGGGCGGCGGGGGGAGGTCGAGATCCTTGAACATGCCGAGGGGGACCGTCGTGGGATCGCGCCAGACGACCTGGCCCTCGGCCGCCCGGTAATGCAGGAGCGGGCCCTGCCCGGCCGCGTGGTAGCGGAGCTGGTGCGTGACCGGGTCGAGGATCCCGAGGAAGGCGGTGATGAAGCGGTCGTTCGGCAGATCCTCGATGAGCTGCTGGTTGATGTGGTGCATCAGCGCGTCCATGTCGGCCGAGAGGCGCAGGCCGATGCGGAGCATCGCGCGGAACTGCGTCACGCTGAGCGCGGGGCCGATGCCGTGGCCGGCCGCGTCCGCGAGCAGCAGGAGGAGCGGCGACATGTCCGCGCGCTCGTCGAGCCGGATGACGTCGTAGATGTCGCCGCCGGTGTCGTCCGCCGGCTTGCTGAACGCCGACAGCGAGTATCCAGGGCAGCGCGGGAGCCGGCGCAGGAGGATGTTCTGCTGGATGTCGCGCGCGATGGTGAGGTCGTGCTCGAGCTTGATCTTGATCATCCGCTCCTCGAGCAGGAGCGTGCGCTGCACGGCGACGGCCGCCTGCGCCGCGAGCAGCTCCGCGACGTCGCGCTCGTCCGGGCCGAAGTGGCCCACCGCCGAATTCAGCATCTGCAGCACGCCGACGAGCTTGTCGTCGAGCCCGATGAGCGGCACCGTGATCAGGGATTTCGTGTGATATCCCGTCCGGCGGTCGATCTCCGGATTGAACCGCGGGTCGGTATAACAATCGTCGACGACGATGGTCTGGCGCTTGCGCGCGCACTCGCCGGCGATGCCCTTGTCGATGCTGACGCGGATTTGCGTCTCGCCCGTGGCGACACGCGAGTAAAGCTCTTTGGCCTCGGCGTCGTAGAGGAAGACGCTCCCGCGGTCGGCGCCTATCACCTCCCTCCCCGTCTTGATGATGAGCTCGAGCAGCTCGGTGAGATCGCACGGCGCCGCGAGCTTGCGCGAGACGTCCAGGATCAGGATGAGCGACGACGCATCGATCAGGGAGGGAGTGCCCACGCGCATGCGGCCCGAGAGTTTGGGCTACGTGGAAATAGGGGTCAAGACATGGTCTCGCCCGGGATGCTCGCGGCGAGCCCATCGACCAGCGCGTGTCGCTTCCGCCGTCGCTTTCATCGTGATTTCCCTGGCGGTTCCGTCGTCGGGCCGCCGCGCTTCGCCCGGGGCGCTGCTTTTTTTCGCCCGGCGGCGGCCCCGCGCGCCGCGGCGACGACGCGAGATCGTCGATGCAGCGCGGCGGCCCGCGGGCCCCCGCGTCATCGGCGCTACCACCTCGGCCCTACCTGTCCTAGAACACGCGACGCACACGCCCCTGAAAGCGAGCTCTTCGATGATCCGCCTCCGCCTCGCCGCCCTCGCCCTGCCCGCCGCCCTGGCCGCGGCGGCCTGCGACGCGCCGTCCGCTCCGGTCGGCGCGGCGCCCGACGCCGCGCCCTCCGCCGCCGCGCTGCCGGACCCGCCGCCCTCCGCCGCCGCGCCGCCGGCGAGCGCCCCCGCGGCGCCCGCCGACGCGAGCGCGGTCGCGGCCGACGCGGCGGCGCCGGCCGACGCGGGCGCGACGGCGGAAGACGCGGGCCGCAAGCCGTCTGGCGACGCGGGCGGCGCGGCGGTGGCGCGCGACGCGGGCGGCGCGGCGGCGGCGCGCGACGCGGGCGGCGGGCGCGCCGAGGCGCCGGCGGCGACCGGCGCGTCCCCGCCGGTCGCGGAGGCGCCGTTCGTCCCGCCGCCCGAGCCCGGGTCCGCGGACGCCGTGGCGGCGGAGGTCGACGCGATCTTCGTGGGCAAGAAGACCTATGTCGCCCGCTTCAAGCAGGAGCACACCCAGAAGATCTCCGGCGCCGTCAAGAAGCAGAGCGGCGCGCTGTCGGTCCAGAAGCCGGACAGGATCTCGTTTCGCTACGATCCGCCGAGCCGGAACCGCATCGTCTCCGACGGCGTGTCGCTGAAGGTCTACGTCGCCGAGGACCGGCAGATGTTCGTCACGCCGGTGAAGAACTCGGAGTATCCGGGCGCGCTCTCGTTCCTGATGGGCCACGGGCTCCGCCCGTCGTTCACGTTCACCTTCAACGAGAAGGCGAGCTTCGAGGGCGGCCCCGTGCTCATCGGCAAGCCGCGGGCGCCGACTCCCCACTACGAGCTCGTGATGTTCTATATCGACAAGGCGCTCCTCGCGAAGAAGGACCCGGGCGTCGTGCGCCGCGTCCTCATCCTCGACGCGCAGGGCAACCGGAACCGGTTCGACTTCGAGAACGCGTCGCAGCCCGCGTCGATCGATCCCGCGGAGTTCCAGTTCACCCCGCCGCCCGGCACCGACGTCAAGCAGAATTGATGATTCCGCGCCCCTCGCTGCCGGAGCTGTTTCCCGACTTCCATCCGGAGTGGATCCTCGCCGAGGACGCGGATCTCATCGTCGTCGACAAGCCGGCTGGCCTGTCGACGCACGCGCCGGAGGCGGACCGGATCGACGACGTGGTGACGCGCCTCCGCGCCTTCCTCCGCGGCCGGGGCGACGCGGAGGCGTACCTCGGGATCCACCAGCGGCTCGATCGCGACACGTCGGGGGTCCTGCTGTTCACGCGGCGGCGCGAGGCGAACGCCGCCGTCGCGCGGCAGTTCGAGGGGCGCGCCGTGCAAAAGACGTACGTCGCCGCCGTGTCCGGCTTCGGCGATCGCGCGCCGCGCGGCACGCTGCGGCACCGCCTCGTCCCGGCGCCGGGCGGCGCGATGCGCGCGATCGCCGAGGCCGGCGCGGGGCGAGAGGATCGGGGCGCGGGGCGAGAGGATCGGGGCGCGAGGCGAGAGGATCGGGGCGCGAGGCGAGAGGATCGGAGCGCGAGGCGAGAGGATCGGGGCGCGAGGCGAGAGGATCGGGGCGCCGGGCGGGAAGACCGGGGCGCGGGCGGCCAGGAGCGAGCCGCCGGCGGCGCGCTGGCGATCACCCGCTACCGGCTCCTCGAGCGCCGCGGCGACCGCGCCCTGCTCGAGCTCCGGCCCGAGACCGGCCGCACCCACCAGCTCCGGGTGCAGCTCGCCGCGATCGGCCTGCCCATCGCCGGCGATCCGCTCTACGGCGGCGCCGAGGCCCCGCGCCTGCTCCTGCACGCCGCCGAGCTCCGCCTCGATCACCCGGCCACCGGCGCGGCCGCGACCTTCCGATCGCAGCTGCCGGCGGCGTTCGAGGCGTGGCTCGCGGACGCGCCGGCGGACCCCTACGCGGGGGGCGTCGCGGCCGTCGAGCGCGCCATGCGCGAGGCCGCCGAGCGGCGCTACGCCGTCGCGCGCGCCGGCGACACCACGGCGTTCCGGCTCGTCCACGGCGCGGGCGACGGGCTCCCCTCCCTCTCGGTCGACCTCTACGGCGAGCACCTCGTCGTGGCGCTGTTCGGCGCGGGCGAGGGCGAGCCGGGCGCGCCGCCGCGCGACGTCGTGCTCGACGCGGCCCACCGGCTCGGGGCGAGGGGCGTCTACCTCAAGGTGCGCCCGAAGCACGCGAGCGTGATCGTCGACGCGCGGCGCGAGGAGTTCGCGCCGCGGCACGCCGTCCGGGGGGAGAGCGCCCCCGAGGAGCTCACGATCTTCGAGCACGGCCTGCCGTACAAGGTGCGGCTCGGCGACGGGCTCTCGACCGGCATCTTCCTCGACCAGCGCGAGAACCGGCGGCGCGTGCGCGAGCTCGCCCGGGGCGCCCGGGTGCTGAACCTGTTCGCCTACACGGGCGCGTTCACCGTCGCGGCCGTGGCGGGCGGCGCGCGCGAGAGCGTCACCATCGACGTGTCCCGGGGCGCGATCGCCTGGGCGCGCGAGAACCTCGACGCGATCGGCGCGGACGCGGCGGCGCACGTCGTGGTCGAGGCCGACGTGTTCCCGTGGCTGAAGGCCGCCGCTCAGGCCGGCCAGCGCTTCGACCTCATCGTGCTCGATCCGCCGAGCTTCGCGACGACGAAGAAGAGCCGCTTCAGCGCGGCGAGCGATTTCGGGGCGCTCGCCGCGCTCGCCTTCCGACTGCTCGCCCCGGGCGGCCGGCTCCTCGCCTGCACCAACCACCGCGGCATCGCGCGCGCCAAGTTCCGGCGCCATTTGCACGAGGCCGCGCGTGAAGCAGGATGCGACGTCGTGCAGATGAAAGACCTCCCCGATCCCGTCGACTTTCCGAGCGAGCCGGGCCTGGAGCCCCACCTGAAGAGCGTGCTCGCCACCGTCGGCGCGCCGGCGGCCAGGGCCGGCGCATCCGCGAAGGGCGCGCCGGCCGCGAAGGGCGCGCCGGCCGCGAAGGGCGCGCCGGCCGCGAAGGGCGCGCCGGCCGCGAAGGGCGCGCCGGCCCGCGGCGCTCGCCGAGGGGCCGCCGCGCCGGCCCGGGCGCCTCGCCGGGGGGCGCGATGAGCCAGCGCCGTCTCCTCATCACGATCCGCTCGTACGCTTACCTGGAGCCCGCCTTCCTCGCCGCGGGCGACTTCGAGCGCGGCCTTGTCGAGCGCAAGAGCTTCCCGGACGGCGAGCGCTACCTGCGGGTCGCGGTCGACTGCTGGGGGCGCGACGTGGTCCTGCTCGGCGGCGCGCCGCAGGACCTCGACTGGCTCGAGATCTACGACCTCGGCTGCGCCATCTCGCGCGCCGGGGCCCGGTCGCTCTCCATCGTGATGCCGTATTTCGGCTACGCGACCATGGAGCGGGCCGTGAAGCCGGGCGAGGTGGTGACCGCGAAGACGCGGGCGCGGCTCATCTCGGCGATCCCGACGTGCGACGCGGGCACGCGCATCTTCCTCTTCGATCTGCACACCGACGGCATCGAGTTCTACTTCAGCGACTCGCACGTGACGCGCCACCTCTACGGCGCCCCGCTGATCACGCAGGCGGTCCGCGAGCTGATGGGCGATCGCCCGTACGTGCTCGCGGCGACGGACGCCGGTCGGGCCAAGTGGGTGCAGAGCCTCGCCCGCGGCCTCGGCGTCGAGCCGGCGTTCGTCTACAAGGAGCGGCGGGGCGACGGGGTCGGCGTGACCGGCGTCAACGCCGACGTCTCGGGCCGCGAGGTCGTCATCTACGACGACATGGTCCGCACCGGATCGTCGCTCGTCCAGGCGGGGCGCGCCTACCTCGCCGCCGGGGCCTCGAAGGTCCACGCCGTCGCGAGCCACCTGGTCCTGCCGGGCGACTCGCTCGAGAAGATCAGGAAGACGGGCGTGTTCACGACGCTGCTCGGCACCGACTCGCACCCTGGCAGCCAGCAGCTCGCCGACACGCCCGGCGCCCTGCATTCGGTGGCGCCGCTCGTCGTGCGCGCGCTCGAGCGGGAGATATAGGGCATCTCAGGCGAGGGGCGATTCCAGTACCGCATCGTCGGCCCTGAAGTTGCCCGTCGAAATCGCGTTCGCGCGGCTCCGCCTGGGCCGCAAGCGCTTCGCGCACGTGCTCAAGCGCGGGCATCGATTGCGGTCGACCCTGCGTTCCTGGCTTCCGCTGGAAGCTCCGGAGAGCCGAGCGCCCGGTCCCGTGGAAGGGGCGGCCTGGTCCGACGAGCCCGCGCACGCGGAGTGACGCGCCGGCCTGAGCCGCGAGGCGGCGCCGGAAGGTCAGGCTGCGCTGCGACGACGACGTGCGCCCGCACGCCGTGCGGCGGTAGGCTCTGCATCGGCCTGCCGAGGGGCGAAGCTGGGCCGCAGTGGACGAGCTACCGCGGGCTGGCTGTGGCGTAAAGGCGGCCCCGCCTCCCTGCGTGGATACCTCGTTGATACGGCGTTGCTCTTCCAGGAGGGAGCGGATCGCAAGGCATCTTCTGTTGCCTCGGGGGTTTGGGGCGGAGGGAAGGCGACGCGGAGCCCCGAATGCTCGCCCGAGACGAGCGTCATGGCTCACCCTTGACCTCCGCCAATCGGCTTGCCTTTCCTCCTCCCCACCGCGCCCGAGCGCGCGCGCCATGCGACGCGCTCGGTCTCGATCGCGGCCGCGTGCTGTTCGACGATCTTCTTGAGGGTGTCATTCATGACCTTCGCGATGTCGCGGCGCGTGCTCTCCCTGTTCAGCACGTCGCGCAGGTGATCGAGTATCGCCTTCATCGTGTCGGGCTGGCGGATCGCCTCGTTCGCGTAGCTATCCCAGTAGTCGCGGAGCTTCGGATCGGTGATCGTGTTGATCGTGACCGCGACGGCTGTGTTGTGCTCGTCGGTAGACGCCGTGAACTCGATCGCATTGACGTCGAGGAGCAGATAGCGGTCTTGGGTGTGCGCCGTGCCCGTGACCGTCGCCGACGAGCTCTTGAACGTGATAGAGAACGTCCCGAAGCCGTCCTCGGTCCACGGCGGCCCGCCGGGTGCACAGGTGACGCCATCGTTGGAGGGACAGCACGGCTGGTGGATGTGGTAGTTGCCCTGGACCGTGATGCCGTCGGCGTGCGGCCAGCTCGTGTCGCCCGAGAACGTCGCCGTCGCGGTCGCGGTCTCGCCCGAGGTGACGCGCGGCTGACCGATCTGAACGTTCGAGAGGCCGCGTACCTGGAACGGAATCGCGCCGTCGAACCGGATCCGGCTCGGGCCCGCGAAACTCAGGTGTGGCGCGACCGAGGCGATCCCCTGGTTGTACTCGCCACTCATGCTCTCGGGAAGCGTCGAGAAACAGATCATGCTGCCGCCGGTGCGCAGCTCCTCCGCGCCCGCGAGCGACCACTCGCCGTCGATAACGTAGGGCTCGTAGGTCGGGTTGGTCTGGCCGGCGACCAGCTTTGGCAGATAGAAGTCCGTCGCCGGGTTCGTCATGTACTTGTAGAGGACGTTGAGCAGGAGTTGCAGGTAGAGATCGGGCGGGTCGTTGTGGTCCATGGCGGTCTCCTCAGGCCGGAGCCGGGATTGGCAGCGGGGCGCCAAAGCCGCGATCGACAACGTACATCGCGAGCCGACCGAGGAGCGCGGCGACGGTCGAGGCGGGCAGATCGGCGAGGCATTGACAGGCTTCGAGCGCCTCGCGCCGCGCGTCGTCGTAGGCGCGCTCGAAGCCTCGCGTGCCGACGGCCGCGGCGGCGAGCGTGGCGAGGTCCTCGCCCGTCTCGTCGCCGCGCATGTGGATCGAGAGCGCGTGCCCAGGGCCGAGCTCCTCGACGGCATTGATGAGCGGCAGCGTCCAGCAGCGCTGCGCGAGATCGGTGTACGCGTCCTTGCCGCTCGCCGCAGGCGCGGCGGCGAGGTCGAGGAGATCATCCATGATCTGGAACGCGCGGCCGAGGCTGCGGCCATACTGGCCCAAGCACAACGTCGCGCGCGTGCCCGCGCCGCCGAGCGACGCGCCGACCTCGCAGGCGAGCCCGAACAGGATCGCCGTCTTGCGCTCGATGGTCGCGCGGTAATGGCGGCGCAGCGCCTCGGGCTCACTCGTGTCAATGCCGCGGAGCTCATCGAGCTCGCCGCAGCAGATCCGGAAGCCGACGTCGAGAACGAGCCGCACGATGCCCATGTCGGTCGCCGTATCGACGCTGCCGGCGAAGATGCGGATGGCCTGGATGAACTGGAGATCGCCGACGAGCACAGCCGTCTGCACTCCGCGCGCGGCGTGCACGGCACGGCCGTTGCGGCGGAGCTCGGCAGAGTCGACGATGTCGTCGTGGATCAGCGTCGCGACATGAAGCATCTCGAGCGAGACGGCCGCCTGAACAGCCTTCAGCGATACCTCGCCTTCCGCCTCGGTCGGCCTCACGGCGCGCGTGGCAAGCAGGAGCAGGAGCGGGCGCAGCCGCTTGCCACCCGCGTAAAGCTGGCGCTCGACTTCGGTGAGGTAGCGCGATTGCGGTTCGAGCGCGCTCGCCAGCGCGGCCTCGAAGCGCCAGCGGTCGGTCGCGACGAGCGCCCAGCCGTCGGCGATTGGGTCTCGCGTCTCACGCATGCGGCGCCTCGCGCGCATGGAGCAGCGCCAGCGTCTGCCGGTAGGTGAGCCCGGCGAGCACGTCGTGGTCAGCGCGCCAGCGCGCCAGCGCGGCATGGCGTTCGCTATCGCGCGCGGCGACGCCGTCGAGCATCGCGAGCAGCGCCTCGCCGAACGCGGCGCTGCCGTCTTGCGTCGCCGCCGCGAGCGAGGCGAGCGAGCGGCGTCCGTGCGGCGTCGCCGCAACAGCCTGCCAGTCCTCCGCGTGTGCGTAGTAGGCGATGAGCACGTCGCGTGCCGACGGCCGCTGCGCGAGGTCGACAAGCACGCGCGCAGGCAGCACGAAGCGCGGATCGGCGTCGAGCGTGTGCGGGCTGTACAGGAGCGCGGACGCGGCGCTCAGACTGCACATCTCGAAGGTCTTCGCGAACACCGCGGCCGCGGCGTCGAAGGAGATGCCGAACGCGTTCGCGAGGGCTTCGGCTGCTTCGACGAACGCATAGCCGAGCGACCTCAGCGCCCGCGCGACCTCCTCGACCGAGCTCTCGAACAGCGCGATCATCGCCTTCGCGACGCCGTAAGCGCCGTCGGCGAACGCGATGAGCTCATCACGGATCGCCTCCAGGTACGCATCAACGTTGCCGATGATC
Source organism: Sorangium sp. So ce394 (assembly GCF_051474665.1). Lineage (NCBI taxonomy): Bacteria > Pseudomonadati > Myxococcota > Polyangiales > Polyangiaceae > Sorangium > Sorangium sp. So ce394. The sequence continues at coordinate 10,224,386 of NZ_CP150339.1, read as the reverse complement.
TTCTCCCAGACCTTTCGCGCGTTCTTGCGCATCCACTCGAGCAGCGCGTCGCCGAGCCTCTCGAGCGCGTTGCCGATGTCCGCGAGCGTGATCTCCGCCGTGAAATCGAGGTGGAGACCGTGCCAGTCGAAGCCGACCGCGAGGCGAAAGTCGCCGCTCACGCCGCTCGACCAGGCCAGCGACAGCCCGAGCGCGAGGCCGGCCCGCGGCGCGTGCAACGAGACCGCAGGAAACACGGAGACGCCCTCGACCGTGACCGCGGGCAGGTCGACGTCCAGAGCGAACTCGAACTCCGCGGACGCGGCGAGCCTCTTCTGGCCGGCCGAGAGGAAACAGCTCAGGGTCTCCTCGATGCCGAAGAAGGCGAACCTGTACGAGAAGTCGAACGTGTCCCGGCTGACGCTGATCTTGACCGCCTGGCGCAAGACGCCGAGCAGCGACACGGAGGCGTCCATCTGGAGGTAGGTCGCCGAGAGCGTCTCGGCGCGCATCGGCGCGAGCCCAGTCGCCGACGCCGCGAGGACGAGCGGCGGCTCGAAGGGCAGCGCCGACAGGCGTCCGCGCGTGCGGTCGACGAGCGCGGCACCGGTCGCGAACGCCGCGGTGTCGATGAGCAAGCTCGGCCCGCGCCCGCCGTCCTCGTCGGCGATGACGAGGACGTCGCTGCCGACGACGATCGGCTCGTCAATCCCGCCTTTCGCGTAGATGCCGCGGCCCGTGTTGACCGCGAGATCGAGGTGGACGTTCCACTCGTACAGCGTGAGGTCCGCGGTGATGCGGATGCCCGGTGGGAAGTGCTCGCTGCCGATCGTGAAGCCGGCCGGATCGTCGACGATCGCAAAATCGAGCCGCCGGAAGCCAATGTCGCGCAGCACCGGCACGCTGGCGAGATCGAGATGCGTGAACGCCTCGACGAGATCGGCGAGCATGAGCGTCTGGTCGGTCGCGTCGAGGCCGAACAGCAGCGCGCTCGGCACCTCGAAGTCGAGCATACCGCCGCCGATCGTGAAGCGGAACTGCCGCGGCTTCGTGCCGATGAGGAAATGGCCGAGGAAATTGATCGCGACGCTCCCCGAGAACGTGAAGCCGATACCGAAGGACTCGATCGTGAGGCCTTCGATGCCGAACGGCTCGCGCCACTGCTGCACGAGCAGGCTCAAGGTCGCCGCCGGCGGCGTCATCGTGACCGAGCCCGCACCAGTCACGGTAACCTGCCCAGCACCGATCTCGAGCCGCGCGCTCGCGCTGACCGTGAACGTCGTCGCGGCCGGCGCGAACGCGATGCGAAAGTCGATGAAGCGGAGCGCCCCGTGCGCTTCGATCGCGCGAAGACGCGCCTCGACCGTCGAGTTGGCCGGCGTGCGCATATCGAGCTGCGCCAACAGATTGAGCACGACGTCGCCGCTGAAGAGCTTCCCTAGCAGGTCGAGCCCGCCGCCCTTCAGGCGAAGGCCTGCGAACGCGACGATCCCGGGCTTGACAGACGTCGGCAGGCTCCGCTGCTTGAGGATCGGGATATCGATAAAATCGGTCGCGACGCTCGAAACGAGCAGTCCCGTGTCGGTGAAGCTCAGGCTGTCGAACAGCGGCTTCAACGCGGGCAGGAGATCTCCGGGCGACCACGTCGCGGGCACGACGAAGCCGGCGAGGAAGCCAGTGTGCCGGCCCTCGCGGCGGACAGCGAACCAGACCGTGCCGAGGTCGATGCTCGCGGTCGTCGCGCTTGCGGTGGCGTAAAAGGTATAGGTCGAGCTCGCGAGCGGCAGCGAGTCCGGCGCGATGACGATGCCGGCCGTCGCCGCCGTAATGAGGATATCCGGCACGCCCTCGGGGGGCGGCAGTGTCGTCAGCGTGCGGATGAGCGTGTCGAGCGACTGCACGCGATTGAGCCTGCCGGTCAGCGCGAACGCGCCCGGAATCGACCAGCGCCCATCGATCGTGAACGCGCCGATCGTGGCCGTCGCGGCGATGCTGCCGCTCGTCTGACCGTCACGGCGCGACAGCGACATCCATGCGCGCTCAAGGCTCGCGTCGACGGGCCCGAGCGGGATCGACCAGCCGCCGGAGATGCCAGTCGTGAGGTCGAATGCACCCTGCGCCGGCACGATCTGGAACGCGAGCTCGTCGACGACGAGATGTTCAGGCACGGCGGTCGGCAGCAGCCGGTCGAGCACCTGTCCGAGCGGAATCGCCGAGCCGTCCTCGAGTACGGCAAACAGCATGACCTGCGGCGCCGTGCCGCCGACACGCAGCACGCCGCCAGGCCAGGCGATCGTCGCGGTCAGCGCGGCGGTGACGCGGCGCGTCGTCAGCGGATCGGTTACCTGAAGCTCGAATCGAATATCGCGCAGCTCCGTACCTTTGTACAAAGGCCAGCGCGGCGCCGCGTCGAGCGCCAGCACGATCGCGGAGATCGCGCGCCGGCGCGAATCGATCATCGCTGTGATCGCCGCGGCGGCGAACGTGCTGCCCGGATTGTAGAGCGACTCCGAAGGCAGATTCGACTCGAGCGGCGCATCGTGAACGAGCGCGGCGAGATCGCCGAGGCCGACCTCACCCTGCACCTGCAGCTGCGCGACGAGAGCCGCGCTGGCGATCGAAAGACCGATCGACAGCGTCGCCGTCACGCGCCCGAGCGGAACGGTGCCGTAGCAGCCGAGCGTCGCCTGCGAGCCCCATTCCGTCTTCGGCGTGCCGCCGCCGGGCGGGTACACCTGCGCCGAGACCGCGACCGCGCGGAACGCGAATGTCAGCGCGACGTCGCGCAGCGTGCCGACGGAGAACGGCTGCTCGATCGCGTGGACGAACGCGAAGGTCGGTACGCCGTGCTCGATCGCGACCGCGCCCGCTAGCGGCACCGTCGCGATGCTGCCGAACAGCCACGCATGCGGGCCGGCCATGTCGAGCACGGCCTCGACGGTGAGCCCTTCCTCGATGTGCGCGCGCGAGTCGAGGGCGAGGGCGAACGAGGACCACGCGAGCGCATCGGCGAACGACTGCGCGAACGGTGGGAACGACGACGAGAACGTCCAGCCGGCAGCAGGAGTCGCGGCGAGCGTCATCTGGACGCCGGTGCCGTCGTCGCGGAAATACGCGGTGAACTTGGTCTTGTCGAGCGGCGCGGCCGTGCCGATGCCTGCGGCGACGACGTGGCCTCTCGCGGCGTCGATCGCGAGCTCGGTGAGCGTCGCGCGCATGCGCCCGTCGACGAAGTAGGTCGACAGCAGGCGTTCGAGCGCGCCGGCGCCGAACGCGTCGGCGGCCAGATCGAGCGCGTCGCCGGGCGCGGCGCGCTGCAGGGCGGTGAGGATCTGTTCCAGCGTCATCTCATCCTTCGGCGCGCGCGGGCTAGATCGTGATGTCCGCGATCACGGGCAGGTGGTCGCTGATGGCGTAACGGTAGAGCAGGAACGCGTAGCCCATCGTATTCAGCGCCGTGCTCATGACGGGCGTGAATTCGCACGCCTTCGTGAACGCCTTCGCGCCGCTGGGGTACGCCAACACGAATTCGTTCGCGATCGTGCGCAGCTGCGAGCCGCGCGCCGGATTGCGGATCGCGTCGATGCAGTCGATCGGGTGCGCGTCGTTGAAGCCGGCTGCGCGGTAGTACACATTGTCAATCGTCGCGTTCGGCCGCCGATAATTGACCGACGTATGCGCCCAGCTCAGGATGTACCGCCCCCACGCCGCCACCGCATCTTCGAACGTGCCTAGAAGCGTGCTCTGGTTCAGCGCACCGCCGGGGAGCGCGGCCGCGCAGCCCGACCCCTCGCCCGCGCCGACGTTCGGCGGCGGCGCGGCGGGCAAGGGATTCGTGAGCGGCTGGAAGTAGAGCGCGTCGACCTGGGCGTCCATGTTGTAGTCGCCGCACAGCGCGCGGCGATCGACGTCCTCGGGCGCTCCGTGGCGCGTCACCGCGTAGAGGGCAGGGGTGGCCGCGAGCTGCTGGACGCCGAGCACGGCCTGGTTGTTCGGCGGCGCGTGGTACACGCTGACGGCGAAGTTCGATGCCGTGTCGGTGGTGCGGAACACGTTGTGGGCCGCGCGCCTCCCGTTGATCGCCGAGAAGTTGTTCGGGAAGTCGAGCGTCGACAGGCCTGCGGCGCCCGCGATCGCCTGAAAGTTCACGGAGGCATCGGTGCGCCAGAGGATCGCGTAGCTCTCAGTGTCGCTGGCCGGGCGCGCTGGCGTCACGTAGGTGTCCCAGGCCTGGCCGGTCGCCGCCTCGATGTCGAGCTCGATAGCCTCCGCGATCTGCGGGGCGACGCTGTAGCTGAGCTCCATGAGCACGACGATGTTCGCGTTCGACTCCTGAATCGTGTGCGACACGAACTTCGCGACCGCGACCTTATTCGGCGTCAGCGCGTACTTGGTCGGGCCGTAAACTTGAATGTTCCATGACAGCACGCGGAGGTTCGCCATGACGGTGCTCAGGAGAAGCGGAGCGAGCCAGCAAGCGCAATCGCGCCGGGCACGCCGGTCACTTGCAGATTGATCGGCGTCATCGTGATCGCGACGCCGTCGATCGATTCGGTGAAAGAGGGCACTTGCAAGGTCGTGAAGTCGATCCCTTTGAGGAAGAGCGTGATCAGCGGCGTCAGCGAGCCGACGATGCCCTGGACGATGAACTCGGTCATCCAGCTCATCACCTTGCTCGGGATCGGGCCGCTCGGCCGCACGAGCAGCGTGAAGGGTCTGATCGACGACTCGACGATGCGCAGCCCGCCGCTCCCCGGTACGATGCTGCACGTCGCGGTGGGGTTCGGCACGGCAACGGCGTCGTAGCCGAGGCCGATGTCGACAAAAAACACCGTCACGCCCGCGTTGATCGAGCCGGTCAGCGAGAACGCGATGTCGAGCTCGGTGCCGCGCAGCGTCACGCGCGGAGCGGCGAGACGGAAGGAGAAGTGGTAGTGTGCGTTGAACGCGCTGTCGCCTTTGCTGTCGGAGCGGTTGAGCGCGCCGCTCTCGCCGATCGCGTGGCTCGCGGCGGCCTGCATCGCCCGCTGCGTCAGTAACATGACGAACGGCGCGGTCGGGCCGTCGATGCCCTCGGCCGGAATCGACGGCACACCAGCCCCGGCGAGCGCGGCTGCGACGTAGAGGCGCTGCCGCGCGATCGTGATGACGGGCGCCGTCAGCGCGACTCGCGGCACCGACAGCGGCGGAATCGTCAACCCCTTGAACAGCGCGTTTGCGGCGCTCAGCACGGCCGGCAGGATGAAATTATCCACGATGAACTGCGCCCCGACGGTCGGCTGCGTCGGCGCGGTCGCAGCGAGCGCCTGGAAGCTGATGGTGCCGTTGACGGCGGCGACCGCGCAGGTCACGCGGATGTCGGTCACGAGCGGCGTCGGCGGGCTCTTGCGATCGCCGAACGTGAACGCGAGCGACGGGAACGTCAACGAGAATGCTGGCGCGATCGAGGCCGCGTAGGCGATCAGCTCCCGTGTATCGGTGTCGTTTTCCTGCGGCAATGTGCTCGCGATGAGCGACACGATCTCTGGCGGCGGTGCGAGATCGAAGATTGGCGGCTGCGTCGCGTCGTAGGTGACGTCGATCGCGATGCCGCCGAGCGATAAGTTTCCGCTGCCACGGAACACCTTGCCGAGCGGGTGCAGCTTATTCCAGACCGCGGCGCTGCCACGGTTGAGCTCGTCCTCCGACAGGCTGAGCGCGACGTCGAACGTCATCTCCGTCCTCCTTCGGCGCCGAGGCGTCTCTACGGCGCAAGGACCTTTGCAATCGCGGCATTGACCGCCGTCGAGAGGTAATCGAGCGTCGACTTCGTGCCGAGCGCGTTCTCGACGCTTCGGCGCAGGAGGTCCTTGATGAATTGTGCGTCCGCGAGGCTCTGGACGACCTGGTCGTACAGCGTGTCCGGCAGCGACGTGCTGAGAGCGATGTCGATCTCGGGAATGTCCGTGGTGAGCCTGGTCAGCGTCAGCGTGACGTTCGGGCCCGAGCCGCCGATTTCGATGGTGCCGCTGAGCGACAGCGACGGCACGCCGAAGGCGTCGGAGAACGTGCCTTGGCCCAGATCGCTCGCCACCGCGCGCGCGAGCTCGCTGTACGGTCGCGTGACGTTGGCCGCCGTCCAGCGCGCGTGCGCCTCGTCGATCTCGCGCTCCGCCGCCTCGTATATCGGGTCCAGCGCGAGGTGCGACTGCGTGGCGAGCGCACGCGCCGCACCCGGATCGGCGTTGCGGATGGCTTCCATGACGTTGCCGACCGTCGTCGTGCCCTGCGCGGGCCCATGCGTCGCCTGATGGTAGAACTCGTCCTTGGCCTTGCCGACCTCGAGATATTTCGAATCTCCGGTGTTCTCCCAGAGCTTGGCCGCCGAGCGCGCGAACGCGAGCTGCATCTTGAAGGCGTGAAGGCGATACGTCGGATCGCCGACCGAGCGCGCGGGGTCGTTCGGGCTCTTCGCTGCAACGGTGGTCTGGTCGGCGAAGTCGCGCGAGGTTTTGCCGTCGGTCACCACGGTCGGGAATGCATGGCGGAAGAACGTGTCCCCGCGCACGATCTCGTTCATCGCGTCGTTGTTGTCGTAATAGGCGCCGACGAGCTGCTGACCTGTAGGCGACTGCGCGAGCTGCGCCTGGTAGTTGCGGGCGAGGGCGATGTGCTCGTCGTCGAGCTCCGAGCCGTCCGCCGCCGCCGCGCTCGACCGCGGGGGAAGCAGGCCGAGCAGAACGGTCGCGGCGGCGACCGCGCAGCCCGCAAGGCCCGAGCCGTCGACGCTGTACTTGCCGGCCAAGACGAGACTGTCGAAGCCGATCTTCGCGTTGAACGCGCCTGTCTTCGAGTCGAACTCGAAGCCCTGGTCGTGAATCGTATCGAGACCCGCGACCGTGGCTTCCGAGAGCGAGATCGACACGGTGCCCCAGGGATCCTTGTTGAACAGCGCGATCGGCCCGAGGTCCTTCACAGGTCGCGGCGCGAGCGGCGGCAGCGAGGCGCGGCCGTCCTCGAGGCCGTTCAGGATGATCGTCGGCAGATAGAACGGAGTCCCCTTGGTCCAGAGCAGCTTCCAGGCGAGCTGCATAACGGTCTCTGGGACATTGCCTTCGGTGCCCGGCAGAGGTGTCATTTAGAAGCCCTTTGAAATACGCTCGCATCCATCCCGCGAGGAACGCAGCGGAGAGGCCGGGGAGGACGATAGAGGTGCTTCCGCGCGAGCGATAGGATGGCTTCGGCGTGTATGAGTGTCAAAATGAAAATCCAGCGCGACGGAGGGCATAACGTACGGTCCGTGCAGGGCGAACGGTGGTGCGCCGGAGCTGGGCTCGTTTCATTCGGTACAGGTCTATATTCTAGCCATCTCGCATCCGCGTTCGCTGTTGCTCGACAATGCCGGTCCTCTGGTCTTTCTATCCCAGTAGGACGCGCCAGGTCATGATGATGCTGAGGTTCCGGTGCTGACGCCGTTTGGGTCTGCCGGTTGACAACCTCATCGGTCCACCCATCGCCGGGGTGATGTGCCCAGGCAGTGGGCTCGAACGACCGGTCATGGCGTTTGAATCTGTCGATCGCGCTCTGAGTGAGCAGAGGGGCACCTGTTGCCGAGCACGCTATCTGGTGAAAAGCGGGCCTCCGCGATCCGGTGATCTGATGCCGAGGACATCCGAGTCCTGATCCTCCGGAGGCTCCGTGTGCCCGTCGCCCGCCTGGAAGGTGCCCTGCGGGGCGGAGTACGGGTCAAGTGCGGCGCAGCCGGCGAGCGCAGCGAACGGCGATATGCTCGAGCGGTGCTTCAGCGCCGTCGCGGCGCGCTCAACAGAGCCGCTGCGCGCGCCTGCGCGACGTCGGCCTCCGCAGCTCCGCCGACTCCGCGGCGTACACCGACGCGGGGGACCACGGAGGAGCCAAGCAGGCCGGCTCCGTCGCCGCGGCGGCCATGCCGCCACGGGCCTCGACGGCATCGACCAAACGGCAGCAGTGGACGTGGAGGGGCCGCCTCGTGCCCGCCCCGCCGCGCGGAGCGCGCCCTCACCCGCGGCCCGACGCCGGCGCGGGCCGGCCGCCCAGCTCCCCGTAGAGGCCGGTGAGCCGCTCGACGACGGCCGCGATGTCGTACCGCGACCGCGCCCGCTCCCAGGCGCCGCGACCCATCCGCTCGCGGAGCTCGACCGAGCCGAGCAGCCGGTTGATCCGCTCAGCGAGCGCGTCCACGTCGCCCGCCGCGATCAGGAAGCCGCTCTCGCCGTCGGCGATCACCTCGGGGACCGCGCCGACCCGGGTCGCCACCACCGGCCGGGCCGCCGCCATCGCCTCCAGGAGCGCGATCGGCAGCCCCTCGGCGTGGGACGGGAGGATGAACACGCTGCTCCCCTCGATCGCCCGGGACTTCGCCTCGCCGCGCACGCTGCCCAGGAACCGCACGCTGTCGCCCAGGCCGAGCTCCGCGACAAGGCGCTCGTAGCGGGCGAGGGCGCCGGGCTCCGCCGGCCCGGCGAGGTTGAGCACCGCGGCGGGGTGCTGCCGCACCACCTGCGCGAACGCCCGGATCGCCTCCGGGACGCCCTTGCGGTCGTCGATGGAGCCGAGGAGCAGCACGCTCGGGGCGGCGGGAAGCGGGAGCGGCGCGGCCGGCACGGCGACCGCGTTCTCCAGGGTGACGATGCGGGAGCCGGGCGCGATGCGGCCGAGGTAATCGGCCCAGTACGCGCTCAGCGCGATCACCGCGTCCGCGTCGCGCAGGCTCCGGGCGATCCACCCCTTGAGCCGGCTCTCTGCGACGAAGTCCTCGAACTTGCTGCCGTGGATGTGCAGGATCGTCCGGTAGCCGAGCCACTGGCCGAGCTGCGAGAAGACCGCCTTCTCGTAGAAGGACCACCCGTACGACGAGTGGATGTGCAGGACGCGGCACCCGGGGCTGTTGGCGACGATCGCCGCGCACCCGCGGGCGAAGCGCGCCAGCTTGCCCCGCAGCCCGGGCTCGGGGGCGGTGTCGCAATGGCGCGTGGGGATCCGCTCCAGCATGGTCTCGACGTAGGTCGCGATCCCCCCCACCGCCGGGGCTCGCGGGCCGATCACCAGCACGCCCGCGCGCTCAGCCATCGGCGCCCTCGCTCGCTTGCTTCAGGATCCGGGCGGGGACGCCGCCCACTGTCGCGCCCGCCGGGACGTCCTTGACCACCACCGCGTTCGCCCCCACCACCGCGCCGCGCCCGATGCGGATCGGGCCGAGGATCTTCGCGCCGGCGCCCAGGTAGACGTCGTCCTCGATCACCGGCACCCCGGTTTGGCCCTGGCGCCCGCCGATCGTCACCTGCTGGGCGATGACCACGTTCCTGCCGATCCGCGCCTGCGCGTGGATCACCACCCCCATCCCGCCGTACCCGAACCGGGTGCCGGCGCCGATCTCGGCGCTGGGCGGGATCGAGCTATTGTACACGAGGAAGGTCGTCCAGTAGAGCAGCTTGGGGACCACGGGGATTTGCTTGGCGTGGCACCAGTGCGCGACGTTGTACAGATGAATGGCGTTCATGGAGTTCTCGACGGCTCCCGCCCGGGCCGGTCGGGCCAGTCGTCCACCAGCGTGGCAGCATGGCCAGCATGGCTCGGCGCGCGTCGCGGCGGCGCCCGGCGCTGGTAGGTCTCCGCCATCGTCGCCACGTCGGAGGGAGAAGGAAATCCAAACGTCTCGGAACGTCAAGCCCCAACTGCGGGGCGTGCCCGTGGTTGACAGGGCGATGTTTTATGCTACCCGGCGCTCCCGCGCCGACCGCGCCGACCGCGCCGACCGCGCCGACCGCGCCGGTGCGAAGCTTCCCGACGCCAGGCTCTCCGGAGCGAAGCTGACGTCGGTCGCGGCATGCAACGCGGCGCGATCGATCGAGGAAGCCCGGCGACCAGCGGCGAGCGTTGGAATCGCCGCACACGATGACGCCAGCGTGCCCGTCGGAATGCTGCGCTGGCCGCACCGACGCGCGCCATGGTGCGATATTCTCATGATGAAGCCAGATCTCGCGGCGCTCGTGGCGTCCGTCGTGACGCTGATGAGCGCCTTCATCATGGGCTGCGGGGCTGACTGCGAGAGCACCTGCGAGAAAGCGCATGACGCAGGCTGCGGATACATGTGGACGAGACGAGAGGAGCTCGACCCCAGTCAGCCCCCGAGGCCAGCCTGGGATTGCGCCAGCCTGTGCGCGGACATGGAGAGAAAGAGCGAGGTGACCGACTGTACGAGCGAGCTCGATGACTACATCGGCTGCCTCGACGACCAGCGCAGCGTTTGCGAGACCGGCACATGCGTCTCGGAGGGGATTCGTCACACGGCATGCATGCTCAGCTACTGCGCGAAGCACGGCGAGGGACTGTGCTCATCTCTGTAATCCGCGCCTGAGCGCACGCCCAACCCTGGTCGGGCGACCCGGGTTGTGACCCGACCGCCCCGATCGGGTCGTGCTCACTGGCTCGAGCCCTTTCCGGCGCTGCATTCAGCGCCGGGACACAGCGCACGACCACGTCAACGCGCGTCCTGATCTCTCGGGCTGGCGCATCGTGGCTCATCATGGATCATGATGGATGTGCCCGTGGGTCTGCGAGCCGGAGCTCGCCGGAGACCGACGCGGGCCGCCTACTAGAGCGGCTTTTCGCTGGGACTGACACATCGTCCTCCGTCTCTCGTGCCCGTCCCCGTCTTTCGTCTCCCGTATCCCGTCTTTCGTCTTTCGTCTTTCGTCTTTCGTCTTTCGTCTTCGCTCTTCCGTGCGCGTGCGCGCCGATTACGGGGAATCGCGCACGCGCACGCGCACGAGGGACGCGCACGAAGACGGGAGACGGGGGACGGGACACGCAGGACGGGGAACGCAGGACGGCAACCCCATGGAGAGCCTACCGCCGGATGATCAGGCCAACCGGCTGATTCCGAGGTTCCTGGCAGAGGGGGCGTGTCGGGCGGGGCAGGATGCCGGGTTGTGCAGCGCTGGAGCGCTGTCCGAGGCATCTCGTTTGCACCCGCGACGGGACGAGGACGTCATCGCTGCATCGCGCGCGCTGCGCCTCGGTCGAAAGGGGAGGTACCATCATGAGCACTCTTCGCAAGGTCCACCTGGGTCTCGGTCTCGCCTTCGTGACGGCGCTCGGCTTCGTGGCGGGCCCCGTGTTCGCGGACACCCCCTCCGATGACGAGTCGGTCGGCGAGGCAGCTTCGGCCCTCTCCTACTCCTGCACGATGTCGGGACCTCCGGGGTACAGGGCCGACGCGATCTTGACCGTGCTCCCGAACGGGACGTGTCGCCGGGATCGCACGGGCATCCCCGGCCTGATAACCACGCCCTCGTGCCACGAGGTGGCGAGGAACATCGGCTGTATCCTCATCAACTGATCCAGGACGTTCCGCCGATCGTCGCGCGGCGCGCCGCGCCGGCACCCGCCGTGGGATCCAGCGCCCGAGGGGAAATCCTCACGCGGCGAGGAGGCTCGCCCGAACCCGCGCTTCGTGGATCTTTGCACCGGGCATGAACCGACGCATGCTCGGCGCAAAACCCGATAGACTGCGCTGCGTGGACGCCACGACTCACCACGAAGCGGAGCGGCCTCCGTCGATTCCGCCGGCAGCCAGGTACAACCCCTCGCAAGGGACGTTCGAGCTCGGGGAGACGGACGCCGACGGCCGCCCTTCCGGCGAGCACCTGGTCTACCGCGCGAGCGACGGCTCGTTGCTCTCGCGCTGCTGCTACGCGGACGGGGTGAAGGACGGGCCGTTCACCGTGTTCCACCCGAACGGTCAACCCGCGCAGCGCGGGCGCTACCGGGGCGGCCAGCTCGATGGCGAGGTGGTGGCGTACGGCAGCGACGCCCCGACCGAGCTCAGGCTGCGACGGTGCTGTGTGCCGCCCGGCGCCTGGGAGCTGCGAACGCAGGTTCGGCAGGGGCAGATCCTGCGCGAAGTCTTTCACGACCGCGCGGGGCACCCGATCTCCGCGGACGGCTCCCGCTGGCCCGAGCGACCCGCCGGCGTCGCCGAAGCGGCGGACTACGACCAGGGCTCGCAACGCTGGATCCTCGTCGAGGAGGACGAAGCCTCGGCCGCGACCCTCCACCGTTACTTCACGACCGCGGGAAAGCCCGCTCAGGAGATCGAAGTTCGCGCTGGAGCGCGTTATCGCGAGCTCCAGTACGACGCCCTGGGCCGCCCCTCCGAGGAGCGGCACCTCGATCCCGAGGGGCGCTTGCACGGCCCGTCCACCCGCTGGTTCCCCGATCCGGACGCGAGCCCGTACCCCGATCCGCGCGTGCGCGAGGAGCGCGGTCAGTACGCGCACGGGCACCCCGTCGGAGCGTTCACGATGCTCGACGCGGACGGGGCGCCGGTCGTTCGGCGCGAGCTCGGCGCGGCCCTCGACGAGGCCAGCCTCGTCGCGTCGCCCGCGCTCGCCGAGGACCTCGCGGCGTGGGACGCCGAGCGCGTCTGGGCCCTCGCGCGCGAGCTCTTGCAGGGAGGCCGCGCGCGCGAGGCCTGCTGCGCCGCGGCCCGCGCGGCGGCGCGCGGCGGCGAGCGCGAGCGGCTCGCCGAGCTCCTGCGCGCCGCGACGCTGCAGCCAAGGCCCGAGATCGCGGAGCGACGCGGGCGAGCGCTGCTCGAGGCGACCGACACGACCGCGCTCGCCGCCCTGGACGCGCTCTTGCTCGGCGCCGCGCCGAGCGCAGCCTACCGCAAGCTCGCCGCCGCCTTTCCGGGCTCGCGCCGCGTCGCGCTCTCGCTCGTCGAGGCGGCGCTGCTGCTCGAGCCCGAGCGCCGCTCGACCTGCATCACGCGCGCGCTCCTGCGTCTCGATCTCGGCGACACGCGCGGCGTGCTCGAGGACGCCGATCGCATCGAGCCCGAGGCGCCCGCCGTGGCCGAGCACCTCAGGACGGTGGTGCGGGTGCTGTTCGCGGCGCTCGATTTCTGGCCGGCGCGCCAGGCCATCGATCCGGTGCCGGGCGACGCGTCGGTCGAGGTCGAGGTCGGCCAGCCGATCGAGCAGGTCCGGCAGAAGATCCAGGTCTACGCCACCCGCTTGATGCGCCTGCGCGAGGCCGTGCAGCGCGGCCTGTCGGGCGCGGAGCCGTGTCCGTGGCTCCCGCCGGACCTGTCGCACCTCCTGCCGGAGGGGCCGGTGGAGCTCGCGCGGACCGAGGCGACGTTGACCGAGGAGACGGAGAATGGCGTGGAGACCGTCGAGCTCACCGTGGACGAGACGCTCGACCCGGGAGCCCTGCCGGTCTCCCTCCTGATGCGAAGGGTCCGCGCCGAGTGGGCCGCCCTCTGCTGGCTTTGCTGGTCCGCCGGCCTCGACCGCGTCGCGCTGCCGGAGCGCATCGCGCACCGGCCCGACTTCACGGCGGCGGTCAACATGGCGCTCTCCCGCTGCTTCCGCGCGCGCGACCAGCGGCAGACCGGCGGGCTCGTGAGCCGGGCGCGCGGCGTGCCGGGCTTCGTCTGGGAAGGGCACGCGATCGACGAGCTCGACCCCACGCTCGCGGCCATCGCGGCCGACGAGACCTTCGAGGTGCGCTGCCTCTTCGCGTGGCTCCTGTTCCCGGAGAACCTCTCCCCGTTCCAGAGCGATATCCGCGCTGCGTGACGCCGATTCAGGGGGGATGGGACGTGATTGATTGTCTCGCGCCGCCGCTCCAGCCCTGAGCCCGCGCCGCCGGGCGCGGAATTCTCTTGCCGGCGCCGATCGGCGCGTGGATGCTCTCCCCGGATGCGCGGGTGGCGCGCAGAAAGGATGAGCGTCGAGGCCATGGACGAGCTCGTACGACAGGTCGCAGAGAAGGTGGGCATCTCGGAAGACAAGGCGCGCGTGGCCGTGGAGACGGTGGTCAATTTCCTCAAAGCGAAGCTCCCCGCTCCGCTCGCCGCCCACGTCGACACCGCGCTCGGCGCCGCCGCCCCCGCCATCGCCAACCTGGACGTGGGCGGCCTCGCGAGCTCCCTCGGCGGCCTCTTCGGCAAGAAGTAGCCTCGCCCCCTTCGCTGGGGCTGCCCGCCCTCTCCCTTCCACCGAGCACCTCCCCCTCTCCCGACCTCGACGGCGCGGCCTCCGCGCTCCTCCAGGCCGAGGCGCGCTCACGTCCAGGACGCGCTCAGGCCGCGCCGCTCCGGCCGGCGCGATCACGCTGCCTGCGCCCTCGGCGTTCCACGGCTCCGTCCTGGCCCGGCGCGCGCCGCGCGGCCTCGATCTGGGCTGCGTCTTCGCATCCGCCGTGCGCGCGGGGCCCGGAGAGGCCGTCGCGGGCACGGCCGCCCGTCGACGAGCGTGGAAGGCGCGCTGTTCCTGGACGGCGCGCGCCGCGCGATGGATAGCCGCTGCACAGGCGGGCTCCGGCACCGGGCTTGCGAGCATCGAAGACCTGGAGAAGCACCCGCCCACGTCCCTCTTCCCGGGCGGCGCAGCTTCCGGGTCGAGAGGAGCGATATTCCATGGCGTCCGTGATCGGCGGCGAGGCCGCGTTCATCGGGTCCTTGACTGAACTGATCGAGCTCAATTGGTCCGCGGTGGACGCGCTCCGAGCGGCCCTCTCGCGGATGAGCCGCCCAGGCGACAAGAGCCGGCTGGCGATCTTCTTGAGCGATCACGAGCGCCACCTCGAGGAGCTCGCCGCCCTGGCCCACGAGCTCGGCGATCCGCCCGTCGAGAGCGCCGTCCGGCCCAAGCTGAAGAGCAAAGCGCTGACGAACGGGATGGCCGGAGAACGCGCCATCCTGGAGGCGATGAGGCATTACGAGGAAGACAGCTGCGCCGCCTACGAGAGGATGATATCGTCGCGCGAAGGCCTCTCGGACCGCGCGCGGGACCTCCTCCGGCAGTCGCTCGCGGTGGAGCGGCGTCACCGGGAGTGGTTCGCGGAGCAGCTCGACGCCCGGCAAGGGCTCCTGCTCCTGCCGCTGTAGCGAGCGCGCCGGTGCGCAACCCATGCGCAACCAACGACGGTGTCGACGATGACTCCGTCCTGATCGAAGATTGACGCTCGGAGTCGATTCGCGTCCACGCGATCTCCGCTGCGGGCGCGGAGGCCCTGTCGGAGCTCGGCGATTGGCGCCGTGAGGGCGCTTTGCGGGCGGCGGTTTTCTTTCGCCGTCTCGTGTATCATCGCCGCGATGATTCGCCCCCTGGTCCTTGCCTCCCTTGGCCTCGCCATCTCCCTCCTGGGCTGCGACGAGCCCAAGAAGCCCGCCGCCCCTGCGGCCTCCGCCGCCCCCGCCGCGCAGGCGCCCGCCGCCGCGACGCCCGCCGCGAGCCCCGCGGCCAGCGCGCCGGCGCCGCCGAAGAAGGAGGTCGTGTGCACCAAGAGCGACCCGGTGACCTTCTCGCATCCGGCGCTCGAGGCCAGGGTGCGGCAGCAGCTCCAGAAGCCCGAGGGGCCGATCAAGCGCGCCGAGCTCAAGAACATCAAGACCATGAACCTGTCCGACGCGCAGGGGCTCGACGAGCTCGATCCCTGCCTCTTCCCCGAGCTCACGGGCGTCAAAGGGCTTTACCTGCCGCCGGGCAAGATCGACGATCTCCGCCCGATCAAGGGCCTGCTCCGGCTGGAGTCGCTGCGCGTCTCGGCGACGCTGGTCAAGGACCTCTCCCCGCTGGCCGGGCTCGTCAAGCTCGACCGGCTCGACATCGGCCGCACGCCCGTGGAGGACCTCACCCCGCTCGCCGGCCTCACCAACCTGACCGAGCTCCAGATCGACGAGACCGAGGTGACGGACCTGCGCCCGCTCGCCGGCCTGAAGAAGCTCGAGATGCTCCAGATGAAGCGGACGCGCGTGAGCGACGTGTCGCCGCTCCGGGAGCTCAAGAGCCTCAAGAACGTGTACCTCGAGGGCTCGCGGGTCGACGACGCGAGCCCGCTCCGGAGCATCCCCGGGATCAAGATCCACGAGGGCTGACGCGCCCGGCCGCGCGCCGCCGCGCCGCGCCGAGCGCCGCCGCCGCGGCGAAGAGCCCGAGCGGCCAGCGCGCCGCCGCGCCGCCCGCGCCGCCCGCGCCGGCCGCGGCGCACGCGCAGCCGAGCTCGCCGTGGACGCCGCCGTTCATGAGGGGCCCGTCGTCCGCGGCGCCCCCTGCGCCGCCCGCCGCGCCGCCGGAGCCGCCGGAGCCGCCGGTCGCCCCGCCGGCGCCCTCGCCCGGCGGCGGCGCCTCGACGAGCGCGTCGATGACGTAGAGCGCCGGCCCGGAGCCCTGCGCCAGGAAGGGGCGCGGCGGCAGCGCCGGGCCGAGCGGCAGGGCGGCGAGCCGCGCCGCCGGCCACACGACGGCCTCGTCCGGATCGAGCCGCCACGCGGCGGCGGCCGCCGCGTCCGGCACGGCCCGGCGCGCGGCGCCGTCGACCAGCCACACGGACGCCCCGCCGTCGTCGCCGCGCACGAGCAGCGGCGACGGCGGGAACGCGTCGCCCTCGGGGAGCGCCTCGAGCGCCGCGTCCGGCGCGCTGGCGACGTCCCAGAACCGCGAGAACCGCCAGGCGTCCAGCGCCCCGGCGCCGTCGAGCGGCCGCCGCACGCCGTCCGGCAGCTCGAGCGGGCACGCGAGCGCCCTCGGGCTGCCCTCGAGCTCGACCTCCTCGCCGCTCAGCGCGTCGACGCCGTAGGCGTGGACCGCGTGCTCGCCCCCGAGCAGGCTGAGCGGCATCGGCGCCTCGAAGCCGTGCGCGCAGGAGCCGAGCGGCGCGCAGAGGTCGTCCCGGGGCCGGTCCGCGGCGAGGGGGCGGCCCTCGGCGCCCGCGTCCGTCGCCGCGGCGTCGAAATAGAGCCGCGCGCTGCCCGGCGCGCCCTCGGCGGCGTCCGGGTCGTGGGTCCAGCCGCGGATCCCGTCGCAGCCCGCGGTCTCGAGGGCGCCCTCGGGGGGCTCGTTGAGGAGCGCCTGGTACGAGGCCACGAGCGAGCTGTAGGGCGGCACATACACCAGCCCGACGCCGCTCAACGACTGCCGCACGTTGAAGTGCAGGTGAATCGTCGTCGGCGTGCCGCCAAACACGTTGGAGACCTTCCCGATGCGCTCGCCGCGCGACACGCCCTGTCCCACCGAGACCTGGACATCGGACATGTGCAGGTAGTCGTAGCGAGTCCCGTCCTCGCCGGTCAGGTACACGGAGTAGCCGCCGATGCTCGTGATGATGCCGTCCGCCACCGCGACCACCCAGTATTTGCCCGCCTCGCACGTGGGCGGCCGGACGTCCTGCCCCTGGTGTCCCGCCCCGGAGGGGCAGAGCGGCATCGCCCACGACCGCGACTCGCAGAAGTTGTCGCGCCACGGATAGGCGTAGTTGTCCGCGTCGCACTGCCCCCCGCGCGGGCCGGCGCTCCCCCCTTTGCTGTACACCTGGGAGTTGGCGAACGCCGGGCCCTCCTCGAGGGGAAAGCGCATGGCGGGCGCGTACACGACGCCATCGGCGCGCCCCTCGCCCGAGCCGGGGACGAGCTCGCCGGCCGGATGATAGGAGAACGGATCGGCCGCGGCCGCGGTCGGCAAGAGCGCGAGCGCGAGCGCCGCCGCGGCGACGAGCGGGGCCGGCGCGGCGGGGCGGCGGCGACGGAGGCGGGGAGGGTGGAGCGGCGCGCTCATGGCCTGTCTCCCGCCGTCTTCGCGCCGACGCCGCCCACGTAGACGAGCTCCGCGGCGAGCTCGCGGAGGAGCGCATCCGAGGCGCAGGGCGGGGCCTCCGGCGACGCGCACTCGACGTCGAGGGCGTAGGTGACGCCGTTCTCGATCCACGACGCGGTCCAGATGCCCTCGTTCGCCGTGATGAGCGCGGGCGCCCCGCGCACGGCGTGGGCTGGTTGGAAAGGTGGAATACCTGGATACTTGCGCTCAAGGCGGGTCATGGTGAGCGAGACGGTGATCGACTCCGTCTTTGCCCAGAACGACGTCCAGTGCTCCTTGGCCACGAGGACCGGCGCCGCGAGGAGCTCGGGCCGGGGCGGCACGAGCACCGGGACCTGCGAGATCCTGGCGGCGTGGGCCGCCGCCTCGGGCAGCGCCGCGAGCGCGCCGCGGTCGACCGAGGCGGCCGGCGGCCAGGTGACGGCGGCGATCACCGGGGCCGCCGTGGCGACGAGCGGCTGGGCGGCGGCCGGATCGCGCGGGGCCTCGGTGGGAGGAGCGGCCTGGTCGCACGCGGCGAACGCAACAGAGAGAGAGAGGAGCACAACGAAAGCGGTGGGAACGCCGCGCATGGAGCCTCGCGGAAGGGGACCCACGAGTGTAGTCGAAGAGCTGCGGCCATGGCCAGGAGATGACGTGGCGCGCGCGAGATGTCGCCGGGGTGTGACCGGGGCGACGTGACGCCGTGCGCGAGGCGCCGGTGAGGGCGCGTCATGGGTGCGTGTGCGTCAGACGACACCGCGCCTTCCATGCGTGCGTGAGCTCATGGCCGCAGCCATGCGGCCGCGCTCGTCCGGCGACAGCAAAAAACAGGCATTCGTCGGTCGCGCGCGAGGCGTGGAGCTACCCCGGGATCACCGTATGTCGGGAACGTGTTTCGAGCTTTTCAACGAGACGCTCCGTGGTAGTTCAAATCACGTCCTGCAGGCGCGTCGGCGGCGGCTCGCTGGCGCTCGCGAGGATTGAAACAGGGGATCGATAGGAAACAGCTGATTCCTCGCGGATGGGCGAGAGGGGGGGCGCGCGGAGCGAGCGGCGCGGCGATCCGCCCGCCGCTCGCTCCAGGGGCGGCTCTCGCCGTCGTCTCCTCCGCTGCTCCCGGTCGGCGACAAGGCGCATCGACCGCGGCGGCTGAAACTTGCGCCACTTGGGTGGTTCTTGACCATGGAATCGAAGGGAGCTCGCATGAGAAAGTACAAACTCTCCGGTCGGGTCGTCCGAGCCAAGAGCGAACGGGGCGTCGGTAGTGTGCGTGTCGAGGCGTGGGACAGCGCGGAGGTCAACACGGATCTCGTCGCCGTCGCCGTGACCAACCAGAACGGCGATTTCGAGATATCGCTCGATCAGGACGACGTGGATCGTCATTTCCAGGGGCGGGAGCCGGTGGCCGCGCTCCGCGCGTTCGCGCTCGGGAACGAGGAGTACGTCACGCGCTACACGCAATGGAAGTTGTCGCCGACACCGGTCACCCTCCGGATCGAGGTGGACCTCGCGTTGACCTCGACCAAGCGCGCTCCGGCCACCGCGACCGTGCGCGGCAATGTGCGGAACGAGCAAGGCGCGGCCGTCGCGAACTTGATGGTGCGCGCCTACGACGTGAAGCTGACGTCACAAAGCGAGATCGGCTCGTCGGCGACCGACGCGTCGGGTCATTACAAGATCTCCTATTCGACCATCCTGCCGTCCGGCAAGCAACGGCCGGATCTCCGGGTGATCGTCTACAACGGGTCGAACCAGGAGCTGGGCCGCTCCGCGCTGATCGTCCGCGCCCCGTCGACCGCGATCGTCGACCTGGTCACCAGCCAGGACCAGGAAGCCCGCGGCCCCTCGGAGCTGCTGCAGGTCAAGTCCCGCACCGCGGCCCATACGCAGGGGGTGTTCCTCGGAGACCTCCAGGGCGAGCAGGTCGATTTCATCGCGAAGGCGACCGAGGTGGAGCGCGGGCAGGTCGAGGCGCTCGTCGGGGCCGAGTCCCTCATGACGTCCGTCGGCGTCAACGAGTCGGCCGAGCCTTATTACCCCTTCGTCCGCATGGGCTTGCCGACCACCAAGCGCGGGCTCCTTTCGTACCCGAAAGCCACGCTGAGCCGCGTGCTCGACGAGGCGAAGGCGGCGAACATCGTCGGCCGCGAGGTCAGCGATAGCATCGTCGATCTCCTCACCCAGGCCGCCGTCGACCTCGCCACGGAGGCGCCGCCCGCGGGGATGACCTGCAATCTCGGTCAGCTCCTCGATCTCGAGCTGGGCGGGGCCTACACGCAGGACTTCATCGCCGAGTACATGGCGTTCGATGGCACGCCCGAGGCCTTCTGGACCCACCTCGCGTCCCTGCCCGCGTACCAGGGCGAGGGCGCGCTCCTCATCCCGCGGCTCAAGCTCCTGCTGCAGCTGGGCGCGCTCACGCGCTATCACTTCCCGCTCATCTCGGAGCTGTGGGATCGCTGGCACGATAACCAGTTCAATGACCTCAAGGACCTCGCGGCCTACAGCGAGGCCGACTGGATCGCGATCTTCGCCCTCCAGCGCAACGGTTCGCCCATCAACACCCCGGACGACACGCCCGGCGCGACGGTGGCCGAGCGGCGCGCGACCTACGCCAAGGTCATCCGGCGCGCCCTGGAGGTGGCGTTCCCGTCGAAGGCGGTCGCGTCCGCGATCGCTGGGGTCGGCGGGAGCGAGCTGCCGACGTTCTTCAACAACAATCCTTCGTTCCAGCTCGGCAAGACGCGCGCCGGCCACTTCATCGCGTCGAACCCGGGGGCGTTCACGGGGCTCTCCAACCCCGCCGCCGCGAAGCGCGAGCTCAAGGCGGTCGAGCGGCTGTACAAGCTGACACCCAAGTACGAGGAGGCGAAGGTGCTGCTCGACGGCGGGCTCAAGTCGGCGCGGGAGATCGCCCGCCGCGGCCGGCTCCGGTTCGGCGCCGAGTTCGGCGCTGCCCTCGGAGGTTCCGAGATCGCGGACGACATCTACGACAAGGCGACCGCCGTCTCCGATGTTGCGCTCGCGCTGGCGCTCAAGTTCGGCACGCCCTTCAACCAGAGCTCGGCCCACGTCCTGCCCGACCCCGCGGGCCGCGCGAGCCAGGCGGCGCCAGACTTCGCGACCTACGAGGAGCTCTTCGGCTCGACCGACGCGTGCGCGTGCGCGCACTGCGCCTCGGTCTACGGCCCGGCGGCGTACCTCGTCGACCTCCTCCACTTCCTCGATCGTTACTACTCCGAGGTCACGAAGAGCGGCAGCACCAAGTGGACCGCGAAGGAGCTGCTCCTCGGCAGCGCGCCGGGCGCGACGCCGTCGCTCCCCGGGCGGCGCCCGGACATCGGCCGGATCGACCTCACCTGCGAGAACGCCGACACGCCGCTGCCGTACGTCGACCTGGTGAACGAGATCCTCGTCCACGCCTTCGTGGGCGAGACCCCGGAGCAGAACGAGGCCCCGCCCGCCTTCCCGGAGCACATCGCGACCGTCGGCACCGCCGAGGAGCTCGCGGCCATGCCGAACCCGCCCAGCGGCGAGGAGGAATGGCACGAGGACGCTTACGAGCGCCTCTCGAGGAGCGACTTCCCCCTCAGCTTGCCGTATCACCACCGGCTCCACGAGGCGCGCGTCTATCTCGAGCACCTCGGCGTGCCCCTGCACGCGTTCATGTCCGAGCTGAGGTCGAGCTGGCACAGCCCGGAGAGCTTGGAGCCCGAGAACATGGCCGCCTTCCGGCTCGGGCTTTCATGGCGCGAGCTCCGGCTGATCCGCGGTGAGCCGATCTCGGGCGTGACCCTGGCGAGCGCCTGGGGCGTCAGCGTGGTCCCCGGCGGGCTGCTCAACGTGCCGGTGTTCCTCAAGCGCTCGGGGCTGTCCTACGACGAGCTGCGCGATCTCCTCGAGACCTCCGTGCTCCATCGCTTCGGGTCGCCGACGATCGCGCCCGCGGGGAGCTGCAAGATCGAGGAGCAGACCATCGGCGGCCTGAGCGGCGATCTGACCGACCTGGACTTTCTGCACCGCTTTCTGCGGCTCCGGCTGCGCCTCGGCTGGTCGATCCGCGAGCTCGATCAGGTGCTGGCCGCGTGCGCGCCCAGCGGCACCGACCTCGTGAACAACCGCGCGCTCCGCGTGATCGCGGTGATCCAGGCGCTGCGCGCCGACCGGGGCATCTCGCTGCCGATCGCGGTGCTCGCGAGCTGGTTCGGGCCGCTCGACACCCAGCGCCGCGATGCCGGCGAGACGCCCTCGTTCTACGAGCAGCTCTTCCAGAACAGGACCGTGACCAACCCGGTCGACGCCGCGCTCGCGCTGCCGAGCGTCGCCGGCCTCTCGGCCGCCGACCTGCTCACCGGCCACACGCCAGCGATCCTCGCCGGCCTGCGCATCAGCCGGGAGGAGCTGGCGCTGCTCACCGAGAACTCGGGGCTCGGTCTCCCCGTCCTCGTCCCCATGACCGAGGCGGTCCCCGCGCTGGAGGCGCTCGCGAAGCTCCACCGCATCGTGACCTTTGCGCGGGCGGCGCGGCTGTCGCTGTCCGATTTCCTCGTCATCTACAATTTGAGCGCCTACAAGCCGTTCGAGGCCGACGACCCCGAGCGCACGCTGCGCTTCCTGGACACGGTCGAGCGCGTCCGGCGCTCGGGGCTGTCGCCCGCCGACCTCGAGGTCATCTTCCGGATGCGGTCGTCCCCGCGCGCGCGGATCGCCGTCACGGACGAGGCCGCGACCCCCGTGCTCGAGCAGATGTTCGGCGCGCTGCTGGCGCTGCGCGGCAAGAACGGCGGCCTGGACAGCGAGGCCGAGGCGGCCCTCGTCGAGGACACGCTCGCCGCGGCGCTGAAGCTGGACGCGCGGTCGATGCACCTGCTGCTCACGGACATCCTGACCCAGACGGACGAGAACGGCAGCTCGCCGCTCGGCAGCGCGTTCTCGCTGCCCGACGAGCTGCCCGCCTCGCCGCCGCCGTCGCTCGAGGACCTCGGCCTGCGCGCCGCGCAGCTCGCCGCCTACCGGCACCTGGCCAGGGCCGCAGCCCTCGTGCAGCAGCTCGGGCTGAGCGCCGACGAGATCGACGTGCTGTTCGCCCACGACTGGCCGGTGATCAACCTCGACCAGCTGCCGCGCGCCGAGCTCAACGACACCGGCTCGACGTGGTTCGAGCGCTGGGAGCAGCTCGTGGATTTCGTCGCGCTCCGCTCCCAGCTCGTCGGGCCGAACCCGTCGCTGGTGAGCCTGTTCGAGGAGGAGCCCGCGGACGTGGCCGCCGCCATGGGCTGGCCCGCGGTCGACGTGGCGGAGGTGCTCAGCGTCCGCAACATCCTGCTCAACCCGGATGCCTCCTCGCAGCAGGTCTATGCCGTCGGGCTCGTGCGTCGCGTGATGGTGATGCTGAAGCGGCTCGGCGTATCGGCCGCCCAGGCGTTCGCGTGGGAGAGCGCGATCGTGGCGGACGGCCCCGTGCCCGTCGAGAGCGTCGTCCGGGCCGCGAAGGCGAAGTACTCCGACGCCGACTGGGCCAGGGTGGCGCCGCCGCTGCGCGACGTGCTGCGCGAGCGGCTCAGGTCGTCGCTGGTGGCGTACCTCGTGGCGAAGCGAGGATACGAGGACAGCGACGACCTGTTCGCCAACCTGCTCGTGGACGTCGAGACGAGCCCCGCGGTGATCACCTCGCGCCTGAAGCAGGCCATCGGCTCGGTGCAGACGTTCGTGCAGCGCGCGTTCTTGAACCTGGAGGCAGAGCTGGCGCTC
Source organism: Sorangium sp. So ce394 (assembly GCF_051474665.1). NCBI lineage: Bacteria > Pseudomonadati > Myxococcota > Polyangiales > Polyangiaceae > Sorangium > Sorangium sp. So ce394. The sequence continues at coordinate 10,201,053 of NZ_CP150339.1, read as the reverse complement.
CCGGAGGAGGCGGCGCGCGAGTGGGCGTGGCGCAAGAGCTACCGCGTCTGGGAGGCGAGCCGCAAGGTCCTGCTCCAGCCGGAGATGTACCTCGACCCGTCGCTGCGCGACGACAAGTCGCCGTTCTTCAAGGCTCTCGAGAACGAGCTCCGGCAGAACGACATCACCGACGACGCCGCGGAGCGCGCGTTCGAGCGGTACCTCGACAAGCTCGACGAGGTCGCGAACCTCGAGATCGTGTCCGCGTTCCACCAGCAGGAAGATGGCGACACGACGCACCTCCCCATCGACGTGCTCCACGTCGTCGGCCGCACCGCGGCCCAGCCGTACAAGTACTTCTACCGCACGCGGGTGGACGGGCTGTCCTGGACCCCCTGGGAGCCCATCGAGCTCGACATCGAGGGGGACAGGGTCCTGCTCAACGTGGTGGATCGTCGTCCGCACCTGTTCTGGGCGATCATCGAGGAGCGCGCCGTGCCGCCCCAGCAGATGCCCGACGGCGCGGGTGAGAAGGCGGAGACGAGCAATTACGTCCGCCTCGCATGGAGCGAGCGCCGCAACGGCGCGTGGGGCGCGCGCCGCATGAGCGGCGGCTCGGAGGTGACGCTGCAGTCGCCTGGGGACCCCGACTTCATCTCGCTGTTCGTGGAGCGCGGCGACGCGCAGGAGCCGCCCCGCATCGCGGCGATACACATCCCGGCCCGCGTCGGCACTCGCCTCGGGTACTTCGCGCACAACGCCTGCGGGTCGCTGGAGGGCACTGATTTCAGCAGGCTTTATGTAGAGTCCAAGGACTTCTATCCGGCGTTCCCCGGGGACACCGTCTTTCGGGGGCAGCACGTGGTCCTCGCTGGTCCGACCGAGCTGTTCGTTCCGATCAGGCTCAATGGCCTCCAAAATTGGATCAGGCTGTTCGGCTACAGCATCCCGTACCGCGCGCTCATTCCCCGCGAGATCGGCAGTGGGTCCAGGGACGACAGCGCTTGGGACGGCGCGCCGTTCTTCTTCTACAAGGACGCGAGCTCGACGTTCCTCGCCGAGCTCGTCCTGACCGCGCACACCGAATGGTATACCGTGAACGTCCAGCCCGGGATCACGGCGTACGGCGACGTCGCCAAGAACGATGCCGTGCTCGCCATGCGCGCGGGGCCGGCGGCGGCCGGCTGGGCGAGGGAGGCGCCCATCTTGATTCGCCTCGCGCACGTCCACGAAGACGCGAAGCGATACCGGTTCACGTCCTTCTATCACCCCTACGTCTGCCTGTTCCGCAAGGAGCTGCAGCGCGCCGGGGTGGACGGGCTGCTCAAGTGGTCGGTCCACCGGCCCAAGCCGCTCCAGCTCAGCTCCCGCGAGTTCTTCGAGGAGCGCTACGCCCCGGAGCCCGCCAATGTGCTCACGCCGTATCCGAAGGAGGAGGTCGACTTCTCGTTCCAGGGCGCGTACTCGCTCTACAACTGGGAGCTGTTCTTCCACGCGCCGTTGCTCATCGCCCTGCGGCTGATGCAGAGCGGCCGGCACGCCGAGGCACAGCGCTGGTTCCACTTCATCTTCGACCCGACCACGGGCGATCCGGCCCCGTCGCCCGAGCGCTTCTGGAACGTGCGGCCGTTCCGCGAGAACAGGGATCTCGCCTCGATCGAGGAGGAGATCCGGGATCTGTCGCCCTCGCAGCAGGGCACGATGGCCAGGCTGCTGAGCTCGCTCCTGACGACCCAGGACGACGAGCCGGAGAAGGTCGATCTCGTCGCGCAGATCGAGGCGTGGCGGAAGGACCCGTTCAATCCGCACATCGTCGCGCGGATGCGGCCGATCGCCTACCAGAAGGCGGTGGTGATGAAGTACGTCGAGAACCTGATCGCCTGGGGCGATCAGCTCTTCCGGCGCGAGACCATCGAGTCGCTCAACGAGGCGACGCAGCTGTACATCCTGGCCGGCAACCTCCTCGGCCGGCGCCCGGTGCGCATCGAGCGGAAGGACGCGGTGACGCCGCGGAACTACTGGCAGCTCGAGGCGCTCGGGCTCGGCGACCTCTCCGACCCGGTGATCGCGTCGCGGTCCCGCGTCGAGGCGGAGAGCCTCGTGGCCAGCTCGCTGATGGATCTGCTGCGCCGCACGTTCTCCGAGCGGGCGATTGACCTCGGAGAGCTCTACTTCTGCCTGCCCCGCGACGAGGGGCTCTCGGGCATGTGGGACATGGTCGCCGATCGGCTCTTCAAGATCCGACATTCGATGAGCATCGCGGGCGTGGTCCGGACGCTGCCCCTGTTCGAGCCGCCGATCGATCCGATGCTGCTCGTGCAGGCGAGGGCGCTCGGCGTGGACCTCACGACGGTGCTGAGCGAGGCGAGCTCCCCGCGGCTCCCCTACCGTTTCCAGCTGCTGCACGCGAAGGCGATGGAGCTCTGCGGCGCGGTCGCGGGGCTCGGCGCCGCGCTGCTCGCCGCCATGGAGAAGAAGGACGGCGAGGCGATCGCGCGGCTGCGCTCGGGCCACGAGGTCGAGCTGCTCGCGGCGGTGCGCGAGGTCAAGGCGCAGCAGGTCAAGGAGGCCCAGGCGACCGTCGCCTCGCTGGAGCGGTCGCTCGAGACGGCGCAGCTCCGCCGCGACCACTACGCGAACCTGCCGCGGATCAGCGCGGCGGAGCAGGCGGCGTTGGCCATGAGCGTCTTTGGCATGGAGCTCGGGCTCGTGGCGCAGGCGGTCGCCGCCGTTGCGCCCGGCGTCGAGGCGATCCCTCCGGTGACGTTCGGCGGCGCCGGCGCGTTCGGGAGCCCGGTCGCCCTCACCACGATCGGGGGGCAGGCCTCGGGCGCTCCGATCGAGGCGGCGTCGAACGTGCTCTCCATGGTCGCCGGAGCGCTGCGCGAGGGTGCGTCGATCGCCTCCACGCTGGCCGGATACGAGCGGCGCGCCGAGGAATGGGCGCTGCAGGAGCGGCTCGCGGCGAAGGAGATGCAGGGGCTCGAGAAGCAGATCGTCGCCGCGAAGATCCGCGCCGCGGTGGCCGAGGTGGAGCTCAAGAATCACGATCGACAGACCGAGCAGGCGCACGAGGTGCTCGAGTTCCTCCAGGACAGGAAGCGCACGACCGAGGAGCTGTACGACTGGATGGTGGCGGAGCTGTCGACCGTCCACTACCAGACGTACACGCTGGCCTACGACATGGCGAAGCGGGCGGAGCGGGCGCTCCGGTTCGAGCTCGGCACGTCCGACGGCACGCCCGCGATGGTGCGCTTCGGCGCCTGGGACAGCCTGAAGCAGGGCCTGCTCGCCGGCGAGCGGCTCCAGCACGACCTCCGCCGCCTGGAGGTCGCGTTCCTGGAGCAGACGCCGCGCGAGGCGGAGCTCGTGAAGCACGTCTCGCTCGCCGAGGTCGCGCCCGAGCAGCTCTTGCGGCTGCGCGAGACCGGCACCTGCGACGTGGAGTTGAAGGAGGAGCTGTTCGATCTCGACTACCCGGGCCACTATTTCCGGCGCATCAAGTCGGTCGCCGTCACGATCCCGACCGTGACCGGCCCGTACGCGGGCGTCAGCTGCACGCTCACGCTGAGCAACACGAGCGTGCGCAGCATGGCGCAGGTGAGCGACTCCTATGCGCATCCGACGAACTTCCGAACGGATCTCGTGCCGGTCACCAACGTGATCACGACCAGCAACGGGGTGAACGACGCGGGCCTGTTCGAGACGAACCTGCGCGACGAGCGGTATCTCCCCTTCGAGGGCGCGGGCGTGCTCGGCACCTACACGATCGAGCTCCCTGCGGCGAACAACCGCTTCGACATCGCGGCGGTGAGCGACGTGATCCTCCACATCCGGTACACGGCGCGCCCGAGCGGCACCCTCGCGGGAGCGGCGAACAATTACTACGATGGACACCCGCCGAGGCGGTATCGGCTTCTCAGCCTGCGTTCCGAGCTGCCGGCCGAGTGGGCCAGGTTCATGGCGCCGGCGAGCTCGAGCGCGCCCCAGGAGCTCTCGATCCCGCTCACGCCGGAGATGTTCCCTTATGCGCCGGCGACGCAGAAGACCGTGCTGACGAGCGTCACCTTCTATGCGCGGTGGAGCGGCGAGAAGTTCTACTCGAGTGGAGGTACGCTCAGCGGCCACGTGACGCCGCCGGGGGCCGCGGTGACTGCGCTCTCGCTCCCGAACTACCTGGGAGAGGGCGAGTGCAATATGGGCAAGAGCGTCACCTTGAGCCCGACCGCGCCCGGCGGCTCGTGGGATCTCGGTACCTGGACGCTCCGCGTGACCAGCGCCGAGGTCAGCGCGATAGCGGACAAGCTCAGGACGGACAACCGGCTCAACCACACGCTGCAGGACATCTATCTGCTCTGCGACTACCGCACCGAGCAGCGGCCGCAAACGTCGCAATCGTAGAGGACGGACCCCGCGATCGAACACCAAGGAGTCAACGACCATGTCGGACAACATCACGCTTCCTCAGGGCGCGGGCACGCTCCTCGCCACCGATGAGATCCTCGGCGTCCACGTCCTGCGCGCCAAGGTGCAGACGGGCGTGGACGGCACCGCCGTCGACGTCTCGCAGAACAATCCGCTGCCGGTGGGCCTGGTCGGGTCGCTCCCGGCCGGCGCCAACACGGTCGGCGCGGTCCATGTAAAGCCGGACACCGCAGGTGGGCTCTCGGTCTACCGCAACGTCAGCCTGAGCGACACGGGGCAGAGCGTGAAGAGCTCCCCCGGGCAGGTGTTCGGCTGGCACCTGGCCAACTGGGGCTCTAGCGTCGCGTTCGTGAAGCTCTACAACACGGCGGGGACCCCGACCGTCGGCACGACCGAGCCTGCCTTGACGCTCATGGTGCCGGCCGGGCAGGTGATCTCGGCCGAGCACACGAACGGCATCGCGTTCACGAACGGCATCGGGATCGGCGCGACCGCCGCCGCGTCCGACAACAACACCTCCGCGCCCGGGGTGAACACGATGATCGTGAACGTGTTCTACAAGTAGCGCTGCCCGCCGAGGGGACGAGCCCTTGTCCGGGGGGGGACCGGGCGACGAGGACAGGGCCGTGGAGAGCTCGAACCGTCCGTGAGCGGCGCTGGCCCGGCGCCGCTCACGGATTCGGCGGCCGACGCCGTGGTGCCGGAGCGAGGCGCTCCAGGCGCGTGGGTCGCCCATTGCCATGGAAAGAGGGAGACGCATGAACGGTCGTGAGCCCAAGAAGGAAACCACCGCTGCGCAGGCGGCATCACCGGCCGCGCCGGACGCCGGAGCGCGCGGCAAGAGCCGAGATCCCGCGTCCGCCGCCCGGACGGGGTCCGGTAAGGACACCGAGGCTCCGAAGGGCCTCCCCGGCGCGCCCAAGGCGCCGGAGCTGCCCGCGCCCGCGCTGCCGAAGGGCGGTGGCGCGATCCGCGGGGTGGATGAGAAATTCTCCGCGAACCCGGTGACGGGCACGGGGTCGTTCTCGATCCCGCTGCCGCTGAGCCCCGGCCGCGCCGGGTTCGGGCCAGCGATGGCGGTGACGTACGACTCCGGGGCTGGCAACGGCCCGTTCGGCGCCGGTTGGCAGCTGTCGATCCCGCGCATCGCGCGAAAGACCGACAAGGGCCTTCCGCGTTACGACGACGCGCACGAGAGCGACGTGTTCGTCCTGTCCGGCGCGGAGGATCTCGTGCCCGCGCGGTCGCTCGACGGCGCGGAGCTCGACCGGTACGAGACGGAGGACGAGCGGGTGATCCGCTACCGTCCCCGCGTGGAGGGCGCATTCGCGCGGATCGAGCGCCGCGAGGTCAAGGCGAGCGGGAACGTGTACTGGACGGCGACGACGCCGGACAACATGACGAGCGTCTACGGGCGGAGCCCGGAGGCGCGGATCGCCGACCCGGCCAGGCCGGAGCGCATCTTCTCGTGGCTGCTGGAGGAGACCCGGGACGACAAGGGCAATGTCGTGGCCTACGCGTACAAGGCGGAGGACCTGACCGGCGTGGCGCGCGATGAGGCGGCGGAGGGCCACCGCCACGCGGGCCGCGCGGCGGTCGCGAACCGCTATCTCAAGCGCGTCCGCTACGGGAACACCGTGCCGGGCGACGCGGAGAGCAGCCTGTTCGAGGTCGTCTTCGATTATGGCGAGCACGACGCCGAGGCGCCCACGCCCGAGGAGAGCGCTTCGTGGCCGGTCCGCCAGGACCCGTTCTCGGTGTACCGCGCCGGCTTCGAGATCCGCACGTACCGGCTCTGCCGTCGCGTGCTGATGTTTCACCGGATGTCGGAGCTCGGCGAGGCGCCGTGCCTCGTGCGGTCGCTCGACCTCACGTATGTGGAGAACGCTACCCTGACGCGGCTCGCCACCGCGACGCAGGCCGGCTACGTCCGCGATCTGCAAACCCAGGCGTACAGCCGCGAGGCGCTCCCGCCGATCGCGCTGACGTACAGCGAGCCGGTGATTTATCGCGAGGTGAAGTCGCTCGACCCCGAGAGCCTTCGCGACCTGCCCGGCGGAACGATGGGATCCGGGCGGAGGTGGGTGGATCTCGACGGAGAGGCGCTTCCCGGCGTGCTGATCGAGGAGGGCGAAGCGCTGTATTACAAGCAGAACCTCGGCGGGGGCGTCCTGTCCCCGGCGCGGCCGCTGCCGTCGCGGCCGGCGGTCCTGAACGGCGGGCAGCTGCTCGACATCGACGCTGACGGGCGCAAGGAGATGGTGGTGTTCGAGTGGCCGGTGGCGGGCTACTTCGACCGCACGGACGCTGGTTGGGCGCCGTTCCGCCCGTTCGCGTCGCAGCCGAACGTCGACTGGAGCGATCCGAACGTCCGTCTCATCGATCTGAACGGCGACGGGCACGAGGACATCTTGATCACGGGGCCTGACACGTTCACATGGTATCCGTCGCTCGCCAAGGGCGGCTTCGACCGGCCGATCACGATCGCGCGGCCGAGCGACGAGGAGCGCGGGCCATCGCTCGTCTTCGCCGACGCGGCGCAGAGCATCTTCCTGGCCGACATGAGCGGCGACGGGCTTGTCGACCTGGTGCGGATCCGGAACGGCAACGTGTGTTACTGGCCCAACCTCGGCCATTGCCGCTTCGGCGCCAAGGTGCAGATGGGCGGCAGCATGCGGTTCGACCACGAGGGCCGCTTCGACCCGAAGCGCATCCGCCTCGCGGACGTGGACGGCTCGGGGACGACCGACGTCGTTTACCTGCACCCGGACGGCGTGCGTTTCTATGCGAACAACGCCGGCAACACGCTGGCCGCGCCGGTGATCCTGCCGCGGCTGCCGGACGTGAGCGAGCTGGCGGCGGTCGACGTGATCGACCTGCTCGGCTCCGGGACCGGGTGCCTGGTGTGGGCCTCGTCGCTGCCCGGGGCGCGCCCGGCGGTGCGCTACATCGATCTGCTCGGGAGCAAGAAGCCGCATCTGTTGACGTCGGTCGCCAACAACCTCGGCAAGACGACGACGGTGACGTATGCCCCGTCGACGAAGTTCTACCTCGCCGACCGGGCGGCGGGCCGGCCGTGGGTGACGCGGCTGCCGTTCGTGGTGCACGTCATCGAGCGCGTGGAGGTGTTCGACGCGGTCTCGCGGCATCGCTTCGTGACGACGTATGCTTACCACCACGGCGACTACGACGGGGTGGAGCGGGAGATGCGCGGCTTCGGCATGGTGGAGCAGCGGGACACGGAGTCGTTCTCGGCGTTCAGCGGGACGGGCTTCGCGCCGCCCGCGGCGAACGCCGATCCCGAGCTGCACCTGCCGCCGGTGCTGACGAAGACGTGGTTCCACACGGGCGCCTGGATCGAGGGGGCGAAGATCTCGGCGCGGTACGAGAGCGAGTATTACGCGGGCGACGCAGGGGCGGTTCGCCTGGAGGATACGGTGCTTCCCGAGGGGCTCAGCGCCGTGGAGATGCGCGAGGCGTGCCGGGCGCTCAAGGGGCGGCCCCTCCGCCAGGAGGTCTATGCGCTCGACGGCTCGGCGGAGGAGCCGCGTCCGTACGTCGTCACGGAGAGCAGCTACGGAATTCGGCAGCTCCAGCCCGCGGTGGGCGACGCGCACGCCGTGTTCTTCGCCCATCCGCGCGAGGCGCTGGAGTACCATTACGAGCGCAACGAGAGCGATCCGCGCCTGACGCATGCGCTCACGCTGGAGGTGGACGACTACGGCGCGGTCGTGCGGACGGCACAGATCGGGTACCGGCGGCGGGCGGCGTGGGCGGAGTTCCCCGAGCAGGAGCAGGGGAAGGCGACGCTGACGGAGCACGACGTGGTGCACCTGGTCCCCGATGAGGAGGGTGCTTACCGGATCGGGGTCCCGACCGGGAGCAGGACCTACGAGCTGCACGGCCTGCCGCTCGACGAGGAAGGCGTGCTCGCGTTCCAGACGGTCTTCGACGCGGCGGACGAGGCGACGGACCTCGCTTACGACGGGACGCCGAGCGGATCGTTCGAGAAGCGCCTGTTGCAGCACACGCGCACGAGGTACTGGAGCGACGATCTCGCGGGGCCGCTGCCGTTCGGCGAGGTCGGCACCAGGGCGTTGCCGTATGAGAGCTACGCCAAGATCCTCACCCCCTCGCTGATCGCATCGGTGTTCGGAGCCAGCGTCACGAGCGGCGTGCTCGCGGAGGGCGGCTATCTGCAGCTCTCGGGCGATCCGGACACCTGGGTGTCCTCGGGGCGGGCGGTGCCCTCGGCGGCCCACTTCTACCAGCCGACGGCGTTCGTCGATCCGTTCGGCAACACGTCGCAGGTGGTCTATGACGCGTATCGCCTGCTCGTGACCCAGGTGACGGATCCGCTGAGCAACGCCGTGATTGCCGTGCCCGACTACCGCGTCCTCACCCCGCGGCAGCTCACCGATGCCAACGGCAATGTGAGCGAGGTGCGCTTCGACGCGCTGGGCAGGGTCACGCTCTTGGCGGTGATGGGCAAGCCGGGCGGCGGCGAGGGCGACACGCCCGAGGATCCGACGGCCACGTTCACCTACGATCTGGAGCGATTCCAGAGCACCGGCAAGCCGAACGTGGTGCACGCCCGCGCCCGCGAGCAGCACGGCGCGGGCAACACGCGCTGGCTGGACACGTACACGTACTCCGACGGTTCGGGCAACGAGGTGCTGCGCAAGGTGAATGCGGAGCCGGGGCTGGCGCCCGAGCGCGACGGGACCGGCGCGCTGGTGCACGACGCGCAGGGCGACCTGGTCTTCTCGCACGCGACGCCGCGCTGGGTCGGCACCGGGCGCACGGTGCTGGACAACAAGGGCAATCCGGTCAAGCAGTACGAGCCGTTCTTCAGCGCGACGTACGAGTACGAGGACGAAGCGGAGCTCGTGGAGTGGGGGGTCACGCCGATCCTGCGGTACGATCCGCTCGGCCGGCTCATCCGGACCGACCTGCCGAACGGGACGTTCTCGCGGGTGGAGTTCGATGCGTGGAAGCAGACGTCGCACGATCCGAACGACACGGTGCTGGAGAGCGCGTGGTACGCGGCGCGCCAGTCCCTGCCCGCGGGCGACCCGGAGCGGCGGGCGGCGGAGCTCGCGGCGGCGCACGCCGGGACGCCGGCGGTGAGCCACCTGGACGCGCTCGGGCGGGTGTTCCGCGCCGTGGCGGACAACGGGGTTGAAGGGCAGTACGTCACCCAGACGACGCTCGATATCGAGGGTCAGCCGCTCGCGATCACGGACGCGCGCGGCAATGTGGCGATGCAGCATCGGTTCGGGCTGGGCGGGCAGCTGCTGTATCAGAACAGCAACGACGGCGGCGAGCGGCGGATGCTGGCGGGCGCGACCGGACAGCGGCTGCGGGCGTGGAACGGGCGAGGGTTCGTCTACCGCTCGTCGTACGATGTCCTGCGCCGGCCGACGCACGAGCACGTGCAGCTGGGGTCGGGCAGCGAGCGGGTGGCGCGCCGTTACGTCTATGGGGAAGCGCATCCGCAGGCGACGTCGCTGAACCTGCGCGGTCGGACGTACCAGGTGTATGATGGCGCGGGTGTGGTGACGAGCCAGGCGTACGACTTCAAGGGCAACGCGCTGCAGGCGTCGCGCCGGCTGCGCAGCGACGTGCACGCGGACGCCGACTGGTCGGTGCTGGCGGGGCTGACGGATGTGTCCGCCATCGCGACGGCGGCCGAGCCGCTGCTGGAGACGGAGAGCTTCGGGACGCAGACGGCGTACGACGCGCTGAACCGGCCGACGAGCGTGACGGCGCCGGACGCGAGCGAGGTGAAGCCGACGTACAACGAAGCGGGGCTGCTGGAGCGGGTGGAGGCGCGGATCCGAGGCGCGGTGGCGTGGACGACGTTCGTGGACGACATCGACTACGACGCGAAGGGGCAGCGCGAGCGGATCGAGTACGGCAACGGCACCTTCACGGATTATACGTACGACCCGCTGACGTTCCGGCTCGCGCGTCTGAAGACGACGCGGAGCTCGGACAGCACGGTGCTGCAGAACCTGAGGTACGTGTACGACCCGGTCGGGAACATCGTGGAGATCGGGGACAGCGCGCAGCAGACGGTGTTCTTCAACGACGATGTGGTGTCGCCGAGCGCGCAGTACGTGTACGACGCGGTCTATCGGCTGATCGAGGCGACGGGCCGGGAGCACGCGGGCGGGCTGTCGGACGCGCCGCGCGACCAGAACGACCTGCCGATCATGTCGCTGCCGCACCCGAACAACGCGCAGGCGCTGAGAAACTATACGGAGCAGTACGTCTACGACGCGGTGGGCAACCTGCTGAGGATGGTGCACCAGGCGGGGACGGGGAGCTGGACGCGGTGGTATGCGTACGAGACGGCGAACAACCGGCTGACGAGCACGACCGGGGACCCGGAGAACGGGCCATTCAGCACCTATGCGCACGACGCGCACGGCAACATGACGGCCATGCCGCACATCAAGGAGCTGACCTGGGACGAGGACGACCAGTTGCGGAGCACGGATCTCGGCGGCGGCGGGGTGGTCTACTACGACTACGATGCTGCGGGCCAGCGCGTGCGCAAGGTGTGGGAGCACAGCGGGCTCGTGGAGGAGCGCATCTATCTCGGCGGCTACGAGGTGTACCGACGTCGCAACGGGACGGGGCTTTCGCTGGAGCGGCAGACGCTGCACGTGATGGATGGCGCGCGGCGGGTGGCGATGGTGGAGACGAAGACGGTGGACACGTCGGGGCCGTTCACGGTGACGCCGCGGGTGCGCTGCCAGCTCGACAACCACCTCGGGTCGGCGTCGCTAGAGGTCGACGGGGCGGGGCTCGTGATCGGGTACGAGGAGTATCACCCGTATGGGACGACGTCGTACTGGTCGACCAGCAGCGGGGTGGAGGTGAGCCGGAAGCGGTACCGGTACACGGGCAAAGAGAAGGACGAGGAGACGGGGCTCTACTATCACGGGGCGAGGTACTACGCGCCGTGGCTCGGGAGGTGGACGGCGGCCGATCCGGCGGGGATGGTGGACGGGCCCAATCTTTATCGTTACTGCCGAAATAGCCCTTGCGTGTACTCCGACGACACCGGCGAAGAGCCAAACAAGGCTCACGCTCCGCCGCCCGTTCATCTTCGTCCAAGGCTCGATGATCCATGGGAAGTCTTGACTCATGACTCCGGGGTGCGGTTTGGCCCTGGGGGTGAGCAGAGGACAGCCGAGAGTTTGCGCGCCATGGGCATGCCTGGGCTGGCAGAGGTCGCCGAGAGCGGCGGCTGCGCGTGGTGCCACCTCACGAAGGACTCTCGCACTCTCGCAGAGGCGGATGCGAAGATCGATCCCCAGCACTACAGGGATATGTCGACGCTCGTGGGAGTGTCGTCTGTAGTGCTGTCCACCGCTTTAGCGATGTATCAGCGCCGCGCCGACGCTCCCCAGGCCGAACCGAAGGCGCCGGAGCCGGCCAGACCGCCGGCTCCAGCGCCTTCGGCTGCCAAGCCGCCTCCCGCGCCGTCGGCGCCCTACTTTCCTCCTCCGGACACGCCAGCGCCGCCTCCCAAATTCCCTCTGCCTACCACGAATCCTGATGTTTCTAAGCCCGCCCGCGTTAGCCCTCCGGTCGTAGTTTCGCGCCCGACCGTGCCGGCGCCGGACGACGCTCCCGTGAAGACGCCGCCCGCGCCGAAGACCGCGACGAGCGGATCAAAACTCTACCGAGGGGTCCCGGGGCAAACGGGCCCGAAGGCTCAACTGGCCAGGCAAGGGATCGTCAAGCCAAGAGGTACCGCGCTCGACGCGGAGTCACTGAGGAAGCACGTCCTCAACGAGGATGTTGATGCGGGCGTAACTTCATGGACTCCGGATAGGACCGTCGCGAGGCAGTTTTCCGGAGAGTCAGGGACGATCGTCGAGATAGAGCGGGCACAGGTGCAGGACAGAATCGTCCCGCGACCGAACGTTGGCGGGAAACACGCGCACGAGAAGGAAATCCTCCTCAAAGGGCGGATACAAGGAAGGCCAACCAAGCCATGAGCGACAGGAAGATCGAGTGGGCGCTGGTGCAGATGATCGTATCGAGGACGCCCGTGCTCCCTGATTGGGTACGGGAGTGTGCAAAGATTAGGTATGACGCAATCGGTTCATTGCCAGTCGTGGATGATGCCGAGGAGGGAGAGCTGGCCAGGCCAGGTGTCGAGCTGCGAAGTGTGTCGTCTGATTACTTGGAGTTTCTGCGCGAACAGATTGAATTGAACGCCAGGGGAGAGGAGTGGACCGCTGTTCTGCAACGACGGCTGAAGGCCCTGGAGCCGTTCGAGGGGCAGCGAGTGCTCACGGTGATGTTTCATCGCAAGCCCAAGAGCTTGACTCTTCGCATCGATCCTCGATCTGAGACCATTCTCGGATATGAGGAATATTGAGCGATTCATGCCAGGGCGAGCCCTGCCGGAGCGAACCCTACCGCGGCTCGTCTCGCGCACCGACGGCGCCTGGGGCGTGCGCCGTCGGCGTCGAGCGCTTCGGCGTCCTCGATGAGGCGGAAGTGCAGGTGGCAATACGGCGCAGCTTCGTGCTCCCTGGCCTGTTGTGATTCATGGCCCGGCGGCATCCTGGGACCAGGGAGTATGCACAGCCCAACGGTAAAAGGACTGCGGGGCGGCATGGAAGTCCGAGAGAGATTCGATTGAGCGCATTCGTGTTTCATAGTTAAATAGCATCGTGGATATGGTTGAATGGGCGCAATGACTAATCAACGTAATATTGCCGAGGCGCAAGAGGCGCTACGGTCCCTGCTGCGTGGCGCAGGGTTCTCCGGATTCGCGTTCGCCTGCAATTTCAGGCTGTGGTTCGATAGGGCATCCGTCGCTCCCGTGGACTGCCGGTTTGCAGTTTCATGGGGCCACCTGACGGCGTTTTTTTTTTCGGGGTCATGGGGCCACCCCAAACGCAGGAGGATGGGGCCACCCGCGGGGCGTGACCCAGTTTTTTGCAGGGTCATGGGGCCAGCTTCCGAGGTTTTTTGCAGGGTCATGGGGCCGGCTCGGGACGTCGCGGTCGGGATCTGAGACGGGCTCCTTCCGATGACGGCGCGGGTCGCAGTCGGAAGGAGGCCGATTCCCTACCGAGAGCTGATCATGGTTGACATCAAGGAAATGCTCTGCCGTCGTGCGGCGGGGCAGAGCGCGCGTCACGTGGCGCGCGAGACGGGGTTCGATCGCAAGACGGTCGGCAGGTACTTCGAGGCCGCTGCGACGTTGCCACTGCCGCCCGATCGCGAGCCGACGGACGAGGAGATCCACGCGATCGCCCAGCGCGTGCAGGCGCGCCCGGTGCCCGACGCGAGCGAGGAGTGGAAAGAGATCGGCGCGCATCGCGCACGCATCGAGGCCTGGCTCGCCCGGGCTCGGCCGCTGAAGCTGACGAAGATCCACACGCTGCTCAAGCGCGACCATGGCGTCAGCGCGAGCTGCGACACGCTCCGGCGCTTCGCCATGGAGGAGCTCGCGTGGCGCAAGAAGACGCCGACGGTCCGCGTCGCGGACACCGAGCCCAGCGAGGTCGCGCAGATCGACTTCGGCCTGATGGGTAAGCTGTTCGACCCCGCGACGCAACGGGTTCGAAATCTGTGGGTGCTCGTGGTGACGCTCGCGTACAGCCGCTACCAGTTCGTGTGGCCGTCGTTCGAGCAGACCACCGCGGCGGTGTGCGCGGGCCTGGATGCGGCGTGGAGGATCTTCGGCGCGATGGCGCGCGTGATCCTCCCGGACAATATGAAGGCCATCGTGCTGCGCGCCGACGAGCTCGCCCCCGTGCTCGTGCCGGCGTTCCTCGACTACGCGCAGACGCGCGGGCTGCTGGTGGATGCCGCGCGTGTCAGGTCGCCAAAAGACAAAGCGCGCGTCGAGAATCAGGTCGCGTACGTGCGCGAGAGCTGGTTCGACGGCGAGTCGTTCACCAGCCTCGATGAGGCGCGCGCGTCCGCTGAGCGGTGGTGTCGCGACGCCGCCGGTGCGCGCGTCCACGGCACGACCGCGAAGTGCCGCGCGAGGTGTTCGAGGCGCGCGAGAGGAACGCCATGAAGCCGGCGCCGACAGCGCCGTTCGACGTGCCGCACTGGACTGACGCGAAGGTGCACCCCGACCATCACGTGCAGGTCCTCCGGTCGCGCTACAGCGTGCCGACGCGCTACGTCGGCAGCACGGTGCGCGTTCGCGCCGACAGCGTGTGCGTGAGGATCTACGCCGGCACGCAGCTCGTGAAGGTGCACGCGCGCGTTGCGCCGGGCAAGCGTTCCACCGACCCGAGCAACTACCCGGTGGGCAAGGACATCGCGGCCGAGCGCGATGTGGCTCCACTCATCGCGAGCGCGAAGAAGTGCGGCGTGCACGTCGGTATCTACGCCGAGCGGCTGCTCGATGTTCCGCTGCCGTGGACACGCATGCGGCTCGTCTATGCGCTGCTGCGGCTGTGCAACAAGTTCGGCAACGGGCGCGTCGAGGCGATCTGCCAGAGTGCGCTCGCGTTCGATGTCGTCGACGTGCAGTGCGTGGCGCGCATGCTCGAGACGGCGAAGACGCCCGCGTTACCGCCCACGGATGAGCGCAAGGTCGTTGCGCTCCCCGCGCCGCGGTTCGCGCGCAGCACCGAGCACTTCGCCACGCGCACGCTGGCGGCTGCTGCGACGAAGGAGGAGGCGTGATGAGCTCGAGCGAAGTCGACCCTGCGCTCGTCACAGCGCTCAAGCGACTGCGCGTCGGCCGCATCGCAGCGACGTTGCGTGAGCGGCTGATGATCGCGCTCACGACGGTCGACCTGCTCATCCTCGACGACTTCGCGCTCGAGGCGATGAGCAAGGAAGAGAGCCGCGACGTCTACCAGCTCTTCCTCGAGCGCACGGGCCACGCGTCGATGATCGTCACGAGCAACCGCGACACGGCCGAGTGGCTCGCGATGTTCGACGACGTGCTGCTCGCGCAGAGCGCCGTCGATCGGTTCAAGAACGCGGCGTTCGACTTCATCGTCGAGGGCGAGTCGTACAGGCCACGGCTCAAGCCGAAGCTCGACGAGAGCAACACAGCCGCGCCAGTGCCCGCGCGCAGCAAGCCGCCCACCCACCCACGCAACAAGCGGCGATGACCGCTGTGGCCCCGGCGAGGACGTCGATCCCGGGGCCGCGCCGCTGACCCCCTCGTTCCACTCGGCGCGCCTCGCCCACCCTCGTCAACGTGGCCGCGAGGAGCGCCGGGGGCGGGGTGGACGTTCCTGCTCCTGAGCGTCGCGGCCCCTGCGCCGGACCTGCCAGAGGGCCCCGGTGGGCCCATGACCCTGCAAAAAAGAGGGACGTCGCCGGTCGCTTCGCGCCCGGCTCCGGGGACCTCGACACGCTTCGCGGTCTCGGGCATGGTCGTGACCGATCACGTCGTCTCCCCCTGGCCCCATGACCCTGCAAAGGGGTGGCCCCATGACCCTGCGACGTGGCAGGCAAGCGTTACAGTGGCTGAACGTAAGTGACTACCTCGCTGGTCGCTCAGCCCAAGACGCCAGAAAGTGCGGGAACCCACGCCAGCGGTTGCGCAGCTTAAGGCTGCGCATCGTTGGTTCGCGTCGAGTATAGCTGCTCCGCGCCGTGGCGGACAACGGGGCCGAGGGGCAGTACGTCACCCAGACGACACTCGAGATCGAGGGGCAGCCGCTCGCGATGACCGATGCGCGCGGCAACCAGGCGATGCAGCACCGGTTCGGGCTGGGCGGGCAGCTGCTGTATCAGAACAGCAACGACGGTGGCGAGCGGCGGATGCTGGTGGGCGCGACCGCACAGCGGCTGCGGGCGTGGAACGGCGAGGGTTCGTCTACCGCTCGTCGTACGATGTCCTGCGCCGGCCGACGCACGAGCACGTGCAGCTGGGCTCGGGCAGCGAGCGGGTGGCGCGCCGTTACGTCAATGGGGAAGCGCATCCGCAGGCGACGTCGCTGAACCTGCGCGGTCGGACGTACCAGGTGTATGATGGCGCGGGTGTGGTGACGAGCCAGGCGTACGACTTCAAGGGCAACGCGCTGCAGGCGTCGCGCCGGCTGCGCAGCGACGTGCACGCGGACGCCGACTGGTCGGTGCTGGCGGGGCTGACGGATGTGTCCGCCATCGCGACGGCGGCGGAGCCGCTGCTGGAGACGGAGAGCTTCGGGACGCAGACGGCGTACGACGCGCTGAACCGGCCGACGAGCGTGACGGTGCCGGACGCGAGCGAGGTGAAGCCGACGTACAACGAAGCGGGGCTGCTGGAGCGGGTGGAGGCGCGGATTCGCGGCGCGGTGGCGTGGACGACGTTCGTGGACGACATCGACTACGACGCGAAGGGGCAGCGCGAGCGGATCGAGTACGGCAACGGCACCTTCACGGAGTATACGTATGACCCGCTGACGTATCGGCTCACGCGCCTGAAGACGACGCGCAGCTCGGACAGCACGGTGCTTCAGAACCTGAGGTACGTATACGACCCGGTCGGGAACATCGTGGAGATCGGGGACAGCGCGCAGCAGACGGTGTTCTTCAACAACGATGTGGTGTCGCCGAGCGCGCAGTACGAGTACGACGCGGTCTACCGGCTGATCGAGGCGACGGGGCGGGAGCACGCGGGCGGGCTGTCGGACGCGCCGCGCGACCAGAACGACCTGCCGATCCAGTCGCTGCCGCACCCGAACAACACGCAGGCGCTTAGGAACTATACGGAGCAGTACGTCTACGACGCGGTGGGCAACCTGCTGAGGATGGTGCACCAGGCGGGGACGGGGAGCTGGACGCGGTGGTACGCGTACGAGACGGCGACCAACCGGCTGACGAGCACGACCGGGGACCCGGAGCATGGGCCGTTCAGCACCTATGCGCATGACGCGCACGGCAACATGACCTCGATGCCGCACATCGAGGAGCTGACCTGGGACGAGAGCGACCAGCTGCGGAGCACGGAGTTCGACGGCGGCGGGATCGTCTACTACGACTACGATGCTGCGGGGCAGCGCGTGCGCAAGGTGTGGGAGCACAGCGGGCTCGTGGAGGAGCGCATCTACCTCGGCGGCTACGAGGTGTACCGGAGGCGCAACAGCTCGGGGCTTTCGCTGGAGCGGCAGACGCTGCACGTGATGGACGGCGCGCGGCGGGTGGCGATGGTGGAGACGAAGACGGTGGACACGTCGGGGCCGTTCACGGTGACGCCGCGGGCGCGCTACCAGCTCGGCAACCACCTCGGGTCGGCGTCGCTGGAGGTCGACGGGGCGGGGCTGGTCATCGGGTACGAGGAGTATCACCCCTATGGGACGACGTCGTACTGGTCGGCGGCGTCGGGGATCGAGGTATCACGGAAGAGGTACAGGTACACGGGGAAGGAGAAGGACGAGGAGACGGGGCTCTACTATCACGGGGCGAGGTACTACGCGCCGTGGCTGGGCCGATGGACGAGCGCGGATCCAGCGGGAATGGTGGATGGCACCAATCTCTATCAATATGCTCGCTCGTCTCCGAGCGTTCGCGACGACCCATCCGGCCATGAGTCCAGACCGACGATGCTGGACCAAGAACATCAGCTCGAGGCCGATTACCATACGCTTTCGTATCCTGATTTTTTTTTTTTTTTTGAAGAAGTATCCTCACATTGACACGCCAAGTTGCGCCAAGCTCCCGGAGCACTTCGCGCATACGCGTCGAATGGAGAGGGCGTTCGGGATGGGGCAAGAGACCACCGGTTCGGGGCCGACCGCACAGCCGGGCAGCACCGATCCGCCCGCTCGCCGCCTTACCCTGGAAGACTTCAATGAGATCGTGGAGAACGGGCGGCAGGTCCCCGGCTCTGGGGCTGGCGCTGCCGCTGCGGTCGCCATGGGACAGCAGGATCCGGAGAAGATCAAGGGCGCCGGAAGTTTTGGTGCCACGGCGCTGGCTACCGGACAGCTCATCCATGCTGCGCGCTCGAGTGCCCGGCGCGCGGCGGAGTCGAAGTCGAGCAGCGGGCGACTGAGCTCCGGAGGCAAGGGAGGATCGACCTCGCCCGAGTCGACAGCGTGGTATGCGGAGGTGGACCGGGAGGGAAAGCTTCGCCTCTCGCGTAGCACGACGGGGGCGGACTTGGTCGTGCTGAACCACGGCAAGGGCGAGGTCGCCGTCTACAAGGCGCCAGGAGAGGGAGGCGTCGAGATATCTCGCCGACTCACCTCCACAGAGATGTTGACACTCCAGAGAGTCTTCAGCGTCGAGTTCGCGCTCGTCTATCGTATCGGTGGCGACAAAAAAGGTGGAGGTGGGCGATATTACCTCTACTACGGGACACGCGACTTCGTGAAGGTGCCCATGGGATCGAACATCCGGCTGATCTCCCACACTCACTCCAAGGGTGACCCGAAGGACTACGGCCCGAGCACTGACGACAAACAGTGGCTGAAGGATAATAAGGATAAAGGGTCTCCGCAGAACATATCTCGCGTGAACGAGTACGACAATAATGTGATTCGATTTGGAGATCGCCGGAAGAAAAAGTGACCGCGGTGACTGTGGCAACAAAGCGAGGAAGTGTCATGAACGAGGCCGCGCTGAAGGGGTTTGAGTCGTTCTGGGGCACCGAGAAGCATTGCTATACACTGGAGGAAATCGATGCGAGCGCGCCCGATTTTGCCGACAGGTACATCGTCGTGGATCTCAGGGGCAACTGCATGGTCATCATTGAGAGCAGGGCGATCAAGGCAGAGGTTGTCCGGCGGATGCTCGACGCCGGCGTGCTCGTGGGCGGTCGCTTCGATCCCAAGATTCGAAAGGCGTTCATGAGGGCGCGCCTGAAGGGCGCTTGTTCTGATAAGAGCTGAAACAAGCTCAGATTGTCGTCGAGTCCTCGAACGCCCGAGGCACCAGAGGGCGGTGGGCCGCCGGCGGTGGCGCCGGTGTGCCGGCTCTGCCGCGGCGTAGACGCGCACCGACGGCGGGAGCGTCAGCACGGCGTCTCCTCGGCCGCCAGCGCGAGCACGCGCTCGAGCGTGGCGGGGTCGAAGCCCGGCCGAACGCGAACCACCCGCTGGTACGTCGTGATCGCACAGAAGAGTGAACAGCGGATGATCATGTGCGGTTCTCCCGCTGCGGGCAAAAAGCGCTTGCTCAACGCCCTCGCCCAATACATGGGCACATCTCGGCCGGTGATGACTCCGTTGTCAGGGGACAAACCTGTTCGGGTATCCTGGGAGGCGCTATTCCCAGGCGGGGCCATGGCCAGCATTGAAGCGCTCCACGGGCCAAGAACGTCTGGAAACTCCAGATCTCGACGGTCCAGGCTCAGCTGTGCAGGATCAGAGCCACACCCTCCTCCCCGGAGACACGTGTGGGCATACGCGCTATGCTCGCAGCTGTCCAGATGCCGCCAGCGAAACGCCCAGTCGACACAGGTACCTAGCCAGGAGTGGCCGTATGAACGCACAAGACTCCCGCGAGAAGCCCTCGAAGAAGAGTGACTCCCCAGAGCAAGAGCAGCCTGCCGAAACGGCGATGCCCAGCCCGGAGGAGGAGCCGGAGGCCCCGGCCCCGACGGGGGAGCGGGGGCGGCTCAAGCGACTCGGGGCGAACCCTGGTGCTATCATCAAGATTCGTAGGTAGGCGCCAGTCATCGCCATGGGCGCGACCCCTTGCGGCTCTCTCTGCTGCGTCAGGCGTCTGATCGAGGCGTCGCCCGGCGTTCGGTACCTCACCCGCGCCCGGAGGACGTCACCTCCGGGCGCGCGGCGCTCGTGGCCTGCGCAGGCAGCGCCCCGGGCCGGCGGTCCCCGCAGCCCGGATCTCCGGCCGCCCCGCTCCCCGCCGCCTCAGAGCGTCGTTCCCCGCGCCGCCCGGGCGAGCGCCTGGTCGAGCGCGTGCGGGCTGTACCCCACGAGGATCTGCCCCCGCACGTCGATGATCGGGATGCTGCCCCCGCGCTGGTGGCTCTTCGCGAGCTTGTCCTGCATCTCGGCGGCCGCGGCCGGGTCTTCCTCGATGTCCTTCACGATGGCGGCCACGCCCTTCGCGCGCAGGTAGTCCGCGGCCTGGTGGCACGGCTTGCACCACGAGGCGCCGTAGATGATCACCGTCACGCCGGCGAGCTGGCCCGGCGCGGCCGGCGCCCCTGCGCCCGCGGAGCCGCCGGGCCCAGGGGCCGCCGCGGGCGGGGGCGCCGTCTTCGCGACGTGCTCGGCGCGCCGCTTCTCCAGCAGCGACTCCCACTCTCGCCGCGGCATCGTCCGGACCGCGTACGTGCCGTCCGGGCGCTTCTGCGTCAGATCCGCGACGTAGAACACGTCGCGCGTGCCCTCGGTCCGGTCCGAGAGCATGGCGCGCACCATCGCGCGGCCCTCGGCCGGCACGTCGGCCGGGCGGAGCTCGACGTGCGTGTCGCCCTTCTCGTCGATCCACGTGAGCATCAGGTTCGCCGTGTCGTCGCGCAGCTCGAGCGGCGGCAGCTCGGCGGGGGCCTGCGCCGGGGCGGTGCCGTCGTCGCGCTGCTCCTTGCACGCCGGCGCGAGCACCGCCGCGGCGAGCGCGAGCAGGACCGCCGCGCGCCGGGCGCCTGCCGCCGACGCGCCGCCCACGCCCCGCGCGCTGCCCCCGCCGCCATCGCCGCCCACGCCTCCCGCGCCGCGCGCCCCCCGCCCCCCGCCCGTCACGCCCCGCCCCCCGCGGTCGCCGACGCCCCCAGCTCCTCGCTGAGCGCCATCCACTCGGTCATCGCCGCGTCGACGCGCTTCGCGAGCGCCTGCTCCTCGCGCGCCTTCTCGGCCAGCTTCGCCCAGTCGCCGCCGGGGTCCCTCTTCAGCTCCTCGCGCATCTCGGCGAGCTTCGCCTCGCCGGCCGCGATCTCCGCCTCGAGCTCCTTCACCCGCTTGCGCTTGCGCTCCGCGGCCCGCGCCGCCGCCTTGTCGCTCTCGAACGCCCGCTTGCGCGCCGCCGCGTCCCCCGCGCCCGCCTCGTCCGGAGGCGGCATCGTGGCGCCGCTCCGCCGCACCGCGCGGCCGGGCTTCGCGCCCCTGTCGGCCGCGGCGCCCCGCGCCGCCTCCTCGCGCGGCGCCGGCGCGCCCGCGGCCCTCTGCGGCGCCGGCGCGCCCGCGGCCCTCTGCGCCCCACGGCCGCCCCCGGCCGGCCCGCGCCCGGCGTCGCGCTCGTCCGCTTCGCGCGCCGCCGCCTCGGCTGCGAGCTTCTCGAGGTTGTCGCGGTAGTCGCGGAAGCCGCCGGGATAGATGTCCACGCTCCCCTCGCGCACCGCGACGATGCGCGTCGTCACCTGCTCCAGGAACCGCCGGTCGTGCGACACGAGCACCACCGTGCCCTCGAAGCCGGTCAGCGCCTCCTCGAGGATCTCGGCGGCGGGGATGTCGAGGTGGTTCGTCGGCTCGTCGAGGAAGAGCAGGTTGCGCGGCTCGAGCAAGAGCTTCGCGAGCGCGAGCCGGCTCCGCTCGCCGCCCGAGAAGCCCTGGACCTTCCGGAGCGCGTCGTCGCCGTAGAAGCGGAAGCGCGAGAGGTACTGGCGGGTCGCGTCGACGTTCATGTCGGCGCGGACGCTGCGGATCTCCTCCACCGCGGCCTTCGACGGGTCGAGCGAGCCGAGGTGCTGGTCGAAGTAGCCCTGGCAGAGGTTCGTCCCGCGCCGCACCTCGCCCGCGTCCTCGGGCGCGCCCGCGCCGGCGAGCAGCTTCAGCAGCGTCGACTTGCCGGTCCCGTTCGGGCCGACGACGCCGACGCGGTCGCCGCGGCGGAGGAGGAGGTCCACGCCGGAGAAGAGCGTGCGCCCGCCGCGGCTCGCGCCGAGCCCGCGCGCGTCGAGCACGATGTCCCCGCTGCGCGGGGCGGGCGCGAACCGGAACCGGACCTTCTCGGCGACCGCCCAGACGTCCTCCGGCCGATCGATGGTCTCGAGCTTCTCCAGCATCTTGCGCCGGCTCTGCGCCTGCTTCGTCTTCTGGCCGGCGATGTTGCGCCGGATGAAGTCCTCGGTCTTGGCGACGAACGCCTCCTGCCGCTCGGCGAGCTCGCGCTCCCGGGCGAGGTCTTCCTCGCGCGCGACCGCGTAGTCGCTGTACTTGAGCGGGTAGGTCCGGAAGCTGCGGTGGCCGAGCTCCATGGTGTTCGGGCAGACGGCGTCGAGGAAGGCGCGGTCGTGCGAGACGCAGAGCAGCGCGCCGGCGAGGCCCGCGAGGTGCTTCTCGAGCCAGGTGATCGTCTCGATGTCGAGGTGGTTCGTGGGCTCGTCGAGCAGGAGCAGGTCGGGCTCGATGGCGAGCACGACGCCGAGCTGCAGGCGCCCGCGCTCGCCGCCGGACAGGCTCGCGACGGGGCGTTCCATGTCGGCCGGCGTGAAGCCGAGGTGGGCCGCGATGATCTCGACGCGGCGCTCGAGGTCGTCGCCGCCGGCGATGTGGTAGCGATCGGTGAGGTCGCTGAGCCGGGCGAGGTCGGCCTCGCTGCCGCTGGCCGCGGCGTGCTGCGCCGCGGTGAGGGCGTGGCGCAGCTCGAGGACCTCGGAGAACCCGGAGAGGAAGGCGTCGAGCACCGTGCCCTCGGCGTGGAGCTCGTGCGACTGCCGGAAGTAAGCGACCCGGATCCCCTTGCGGATCACGACCGAGCCCGTGTCGGGGGTGAGCTCGCGGGCGACGAGGCGGAGCAGCGTCGATTTGCCGGCGCCGTTCGGGGCGACGAGCGCGGCGCGCTGGCCTTGCTCCAGGGAAAAGGTGATGCCCTGGAAGAGCTTGTCGGCGCCGTAACCGAAGCTGAGGTCGGCGACCTGGAGGACCGTCATTGCGGCCGAGTTCTAGCATGCGTCGGGCGCGCGCAAGGCGCGCGGGGCGCCTGGCCCGACGCCGCGCCGCACGACGTGCCGGACGACGTAGAAGACCGCCCCGTCCCCGGCCGCGCGCAGGCGTCGAAGCCGCGCGGGCGTCGGGGAGGGGGCGCCTCGCCCGCCCGGGCGAGCGAGGCGCCCGGGGCTCAGGTCTGGGCCATCGCCGCCTTGATGGCCGGGCGCTCCATGATGCGGCCGAGCCAGCCCTGCAGGTTCTTCTGCTCGGCGTAGTCGATCTTGGCCGCCATCAGGCCCCAGCCGAGCATGGCCGCGAGGTCGAGATCCACCAGGGTACAGCGCTCGCCGAGGAGGTAGGGGCGGCCGGCGAGGCGCTCGTCGAGGATGCGGAGCAGGCCGCGCAGCTCGGTCAAGGCGTGCTCGGCTTGCTTCTCGTGGTGCATCTCCTTGGGGAAGTAGTCGCTCGTGTTCGCCATGTAGCGGAACAGCGCGCCGGTGAGGCTGACCTGGCCCCACACGAGCCAGCTCAGCGCCGTGAGCTGCTCGGGCGAGCCGGGCGCCGGCCACAGGCCCTTCTGCACGCCGTAGCGCTCGCCGAGGGCGATCTGGATCGCCACCGACTCGAACACCGGGGTGCCGTCGATCACGATGGTCGGCACCTTGCCATTCGGGTTGATGGCGAGAAACTCCGGCTTCCTCTGGTCGCCGGCGCGCAGGTCGAGCCGGACGCCCTCGTAGGGGACGCCGAGCTCGGCGAGCGATACGAGGACGCGACCCGCGCTGGACTGCGGGGAGTAGTAGAACGTGATGGACATGGTGTTGGCCTCCGGCGCCCCTTGTAGTGGATCCGAGTCGCCAGAGTCACGCGCGGCGTGCGGCGGAACGCCAGGCTGGCTCCGAGCCCGCTGCTGAGGCAGATGCGCGGCATTTGCCATGGGGAGCAAGAATTCGACGGCGGTTTGGGGCCCCCGAGGTGGGCGATCCTCCGCGGGTCCTGGCCTCCGGCGGGAGGACCGCTGAGCCCGACGACAGCGGCCGCGTACCCGTGGGGGCGCCGCTCCGGCGGCCCGGGCGTCGAAGGGGCCGCACTCGAACCATCCCATTCGGCATCTGGCTCCCGCGCAGCGAGCCTCGGTGAGGGGATGGCGCGCACATCGGCTGCGCTTGTCGGAGCCTCACGCCTTTCGCTGCAAGGTGCGGAGATGATTGACAATGGCGCGCTTGTGCTGTTCCAGTAGCTTGTAATCTGTACGTCACTGTTCGACGGTAACTCGCGCTAAGAGCCAGGGCGCCCGGAGCGCCCCGAAGCGCGCGACTGCCTCGCCTCCCGCCGGGAGCGCGGCGCAGCGCGCCCTCTCCGGCAAGCCCGTGAGCACCTCCGACGTCGTCGCGACGCGGAGCGACGCCCAGAGAGATGGACTCGATTTGATCCACGGATCCTGCGCCGATCCTCGTCAATTTCTGCCCGCGTATTCACGGACGTTCGTTTGATTACTGCCGGGCAACACATTTTACTAACCTTGCGTAAGCGACTTATTTCCTGTAATGTTCGTTATGGCGAGGCGCTGTGCATTCGGTGTCTGAGCCCTGAGATCCGGCCGGTACTGGGGGGTTCCGCGGAGGCGATGTTTTTACGCCCTGCCTGAAGGAGACGGCTATGTCGCGCGAATCACGGAAGCAGCTCTGCACCCTTGCTGAGGTGCAGGAATGGCTCACGGAGAGGATCGCGGAGCGCTCGGGCGCGTCGCCAAGGTCGATCGACCCCGGCGCGCGGTTCAGCGATTGCGGGCTCGACTCCATGGCTGCCACGGGCTTGCTCGCCGAGCTGGGGAGCGCCATCGGGCGCCGGCTCCACCCGACGCTGATATGGGAGTGCCCCACGATCGAGTCGCTGGCGCGCCACGTGGTCGGGGAGCCGGAGCGGTCGCCCGCTCCTCGCGGCGCGCGCCCGGGCGACGAGGCCCACGGGACGCGGGGCGCCGAGCCGATTGCCATCGTCGGTGTCGCCTGCCGGTTCCCGCGAGCGCCGGACCGGGACGCCTTCTTGCGGCTGCTGCGGGGCGGGGTGGACGCCATCGGGGAGGTCCCCCGGGAGCGGTGGAGCGTCGACGCGTATTACAGCGCGGATCCGGGCGCCCCCGGGAAGATGAGCACGCGCTGCTGCGGGTTCCTGGAGCAGGTCGACCAGTTCGACCCGCAGTTCTTCGATATCTCCCCGCGCGAGGCCGTGCAGATGGACCCTCAGCAGCGGCTGATGCTCGAGCTCTCGTGGGAGTCGCTGGAAGACGCCGGCGTGGCGCCCCGGGGGCTCAAGGGAAGCCAGACCGGCGTGTTCTTCGGCGCGACGTGGAGCGATTACGCGAGGGGGCCTCGCGGCGATATCGAGGCGATCGCCCAGCACACCGCCACGGGACAGGACCTGAGCATCATCCCTGCGAGGGTGTCCTACGCGCTGGGCCTGCAGGGGCCCAGCCTTCATGTGAACACCGCCTGCTCCTCGTCCCTCGTGGCGGTTCACCTCGCGTGCCAGAGCCTGCGACTCGGCGAGTGCGATCTCGCGCTCGCCGGCGGCGTGAACCTGATCCTCGCCCCCGAGAGCACGGTGGCGATGTCCAAGTTCGGGGCGCTCTCGCCCGACGGCCGCTCCAAGGCGTTCGACGCGCGCGCGAACGGCTACGCCCGCGGCGAGGGCGGCGGGGTGGTCGTGCTCAAGCCGCTCTCCCGCGCGCTCGCGGACGGCGACGTCATCTACTGCGTGATCCGCGGGAGCGCCGTCAACAACGACGGGTTCAGCAACGGGCTGGCCGCGCCGAACCCGAAGGCGCAGGAGGCGGTCCTCCGCGAGGCGTACGCGCGCGCGGGGGTGAAGCCGGAGGAGGTCGATTACGTCGAGGCCCACGGCACCGGCACGATCCTCGGGGATCCGATCGAGGCGAGGGCGCTGAGCGCCGTCCTGTGCGCGGACCGCCCGCCGGAGCGGCCGCTCCGGATCGGATCGGTGAAGACCAACATCGGCCACCTCGAGGCCGCCGCGGGGATCGCCGGGCTCATCCGCGTCGCGCTCTCGATGCAGCACCGGGAGCTCCAGCCGATCCTCCATTTCGAGCGGCCCAACCCGCACATCCCGCTCGACGAGCTGCGGCTCGCGGTGCAGCGCGCGGCGGAGCCCTGGCCGGAGAGGGCCCACGGGGAGGCCCTCGCCGGGGTCAGCTCCTTCGGCTTCGGCGGGACCAACTGCCACGTCGTGCTCGAGGGCATGCGCCGCGACCGGACGCTCCTCTTGCCGCTCTCGGCGCCGAGCGCCGGGGCGCTCTCGGCGCTGGTCGCGCAGGTCCATGCGCTTGCCGCCTCGCCCGGCGAGCGGCCGCCGCTCCCCGCGCTGTGCGCCGCGGCCGCGGCGCGGCTCAGCCAGGACGACCACCGGCTCGCGCTGACCGTCTCTTCTTATGACGAGCTGGACGCGCGCCTGCGCGCCCTCGGCGACGCGGGCGCGCCCGACCGGCCCGGCGCCTCGATCGGCGTGGCGGGCGCGCAGCGGCCGAAGGTCGCCTTCCTGTTCGGCGGCCAGGGGTCGCAGTGGCTCCGCATGGGGCGCGACCTCCTGCGCGAAGAGCCGGTGTTTCGCGCGGCGCTCCTGCGGTGCGACGAGGCGATGCGGCCGCACGCGCCCTTTTCGCTCCTGACCGCGCTGACGGCGGGGAGCCCGCGCCTGCTCGACGCAACCGATGTCGTCCAGCCGGCCATCTTCGCGATCCAGGTCGCGCTCGCGGCGCTGTGGCGATCCTGGGGCATCGAGCCGGACGCCGTCGCCGGACAGAGTCTCGGCGAGGTCGCCGCGGCGCACGTGGCCGGCGCGCTGAGCCTCGAGGACGCGGCGCGGATCATCTGCGTTCAAGGTCGTCTGCTAGAGCAGGCGAGCGGCGCCGGCGGGATGGCCCTCGTGGAGCTCTCCGTCGCCGAGACGGAGCGGGCGCTCGATCGCCACGAGCCACACGAGCGCCGCCTCTGGATCGCCGGCAGCAGCAGCCCGAGCGCCACCCTGGTCTCGGGCGACGCCGGGGCGCTCACGGAGCTCCTCGACGAGCTCGCCGGCCGGCAGGTGGCGTGCAGGCGCATCCGCGTGAACTGCGCCTCTCACTGCCCGCACATGGACGCGCTCTGTCCGGAGCTCGCGCGGGCGGTGCAGGAGATCTCCCCGCGGCGCGGCGCGATCCCGTTCTACTCCACCGTGACGGGGGCTCGCTGTGAGGGCGACGCGCTCGGCCCCGCGTACTGGGCGCGCAACCTGCGGGAGCCGGTGCTCTTCTCCGCCGCCGTCGAGCGGCTCGTCGAGGACGGCCACGGCGCCTTCGTCGACGTGAACCCCCACCCCGTGCTCGCGCACGCCGTCACGGCGAGCCTCGCTCACCTCGGGCGAAGCGGCCTCGTGGTGCCGTCGCTGCGGCGCGAGAAGCCGGCGCGGGCGACCCTGCTCGGCTCGCTCGGCGCCCTGTACACGGCCGGCGCGCCCGTCGCATGGCCAAGGCTGGCTCCGTCCGGCGCCGGCGCGCCGGACGCGCTCGTGGCGTCGTTGCCGTGGCTGAACGGACCCGAGCCGCAGGCGGCCTCTCAGCCGCAGAGGGCGCCGGCGCGCGAGGCCACCTCCGCCGAGCTGCTCGTGCTGTCGGCGCGCTCCCCGCAGGCGCTCCGGGAGCTTGCGGCGTCGATGGCGCCCCGGCTGCGGGCGCAGGGCGGAGCCCTGCTGCGCGACGTCTGCTACACGGCGAGCGTCCGGCGCAGCCATCACGAGCACCGGCTGGCGGTCGTGGGCGCCTCGCGGGACGAGATGGCCGGCGCCCTCGAAGCCTCCCTGCGCGGGGCGACGCACGCCAGCGTCGCGCGTGGCGAGGTGGCGCCGGGGCCGCATCCCAGGGTGGTGTTCGTGTTCTCGGGCCAGGGATCGCAGTGGCCGGGGATGGGGTGGACGCTGCTCCAGGAGGAGCCGGTCTTCCGGGGCGTGGTGGAGGCGTGCGACGCGCTGCTGAAGGCGCACGCGGGCTGGTCGCTGCTGGAGGCGCTGAGCGCGCCCGAGGCCACCTCCCGCCTCCAGGAGACGCAGGTGGCCCAGGCCGCGCTCTTCGCGGTGCAGGTCGCGCTCGCGGCGCTCCTCGGCTCCTGGGGGATCACCGCCGACGCCGTGATCGGGCACAGCGTCGGGGAGCTCGCGGCGGCGCACGTCGCCGGGGCGCTCGGGCTGGAAGAGGCGGTGCGCATCGTCCACCACCGGGGGCGGCTCATGCAGCGGGCGGCGGGCCTGGGGAAGATGGTCTCCGTCCAGGCGTCCCCGGAGCAGGCGGCGCGCGCGCTCGAAGGATACGAGGGGCGGCTCTCGATCGCCGCCGTCAACGATCCCGGCTCGGTCGTGCTGTCCGGGGACGCGGCGGCGCTCGGCGAGGTGGTGGCGGAGCTCCGGCGCGCCCGGGTGGAGTGCCGCGAGCTGCCGGTGAACTACGCGTTCCACAGCCCCCAGATGGAGCCGTTCCGTGGGGAGCTCGCGAGCGCGCTCGGGGACATCGCGCTGCGCCGCACGGACAGGCTCATGGTGAGCACCGTGACGGGCGAGGGCATCGGCGGCGAGGCGCTCGACGCGTCCTACTGGGCGAGGAACCTCCGGGAGCCGGTGCTGCTCGCGCGTGCGCTCGACAGCGCGATGACCGCCGGACACCAGCTCTTCCTGGAGGTGGGGCCGCACCCCGTGCTCTCGGCCAGCGTGCAGCGGTGCCTCTCGGCGCGAGGCGTCGACGGGCTGGTCGCCCCGACCTTGCGCCGGGGTCGCGACGGGCGGCGCTGCCTGCTCGAGTCGCTGGGCGCCCTCTATACGCGCGGGTGCCCGGTCGAATGGGCCCGGATGTATCCGACGGGCGGGCGCTGCGTGTCCTTGCCGGGCTATCCGTGGCAGCGCAAGCGATACTGGCTGGAGGCGCCGGGGGACGCGCGGCGGCGCGCGGCGCCGGGCGCGCCCCCTCCGGCGCTCCCGTCGCTCCTGCGGTCGGCGGACGCGGCGGCCTTCGCGGCGCAGCTCGGGCTCTCGGCGACGCTGTCGGCCGAGGAGCTCGGCGTCGTCGGCCGGGTGCTCGACGCGCTGCGGGCCAAGGTGGACCAGGAGCGCGCGGAGGCGGAGATCCAGCCGTGGCTCCATGAGCTTGCGTGGAAGCCGCGGCCCCTGCCGCCGCGCCCGCGCCCGTCCACGCCCGGGCACTGGGTCGTGCTCGTCGACGACGGGGGCATCGGGGACAGGCTGGCGGACGCGCTCGAGGCGTCGGGCGCGACGTGCTCCCGGCTCCGCCTGGGGACCGCCGTGCGGCGCCTGGCAGAGCATGTGTGGGCCAGCGATCCGACGCCGGAGAGCCTCGGGTCGTGGTGGTCGGAGCGCGCGGCCGAGCGCGGGCCGGTGCGCGGCGTGGTCCACCTGTGGAGCCTCGGCGCCGCACCGCAGGGCGAGGACGCGCTGGGCGCCGCGCTCGCGCGAGGCGTCGAGAGCGCGCCGGCCTTGCTGCGCGCTGTCCTGCAGGCACAGCGAGGCGAGCGGCCGCGGCTCTGGTTCGTGACCCGCGGGGCGGTGTCCGTGGGCGCGGGCGACCCGGTCACGGCGCCCGCGCAGGCGGCGCTCTGGGGGTTTGGCCGGACCCTGGCGCTCGAGCATCCGGAGGTCTGGGGAGGGCTCGTCGACTTGGCGTCTTCTCCAGGGGAGCACGATGTCCCCGCGCTCCTGGCCCAGGTGCTGACCCCCGACGGCGAGGACCACGTCGCGCTCAGGCCGTCGGGGCGGTTCGTGGAGCGGCTCGTGCGCTGCGCGGGAACGCCGGACGGAGCGCCGGCCGGTGCGCCGGCCTGGTCCACGTCGGGCACGGCGCTCATCACCGGGGGGCTCGGCGCGCTGGGCAGGCATGTCGCGCGGTGGGCGGCGCAGCGGGGCGCGCGGCACCTCGTGCTCACGAGCCGCAGGGGCGCGTCGGCCGACGACCGCGACTTCCTCGCGTCGCTCGAGGCGCTCGGGGCGGGCGTGACCGTCGCGCAGGCCGACGTCGCCGACGCGGGGGCGATGGCCGCCGTGCTCGCGGACATCGACGCCCGCCTGCCGCCGCTCTCCGCGGTGTTTCATCTGGCGGGTGTCGCCGATGAGACGCCGCTCTCGGCCCTGGACAGCGCGGGGCTCCGCCGGGTGCTCTCGCCGAAGGTCCACGGGACCTCGGTGCTCGACGCGCTGACGCGCGACCGGCCCCTCGACGCGTTCGTCTGCTTCACGTCGATCGCCTCGGTGTGGGGAGCGGTGCGGCACGCCAGCTACGCGGCGGCGAACGCGTTCCAGGACGCGCTCGTCCGGGAGCGCCGCGCCGCGGGGGCGCCCGCGGTCGCCGTGAGCTTCGGGCCGTGGCGCGGCGGCGGCATGGCGACCGGCGTGATCGCCTTGTTCGGGGAGCGCGGGGTGCGGGCCTTCGGCCCGGAGCAGGCCCTGGCGGCGCTGTCCTTCTGTCTGACCGCCGGGGCGGCGCAGGTGGTCGTGGCCGACGTCGACTGGGCGAGGTTCTGCTCGGTGATCGAGAGCAGCGGCCCCCGCCCGCTGCTCTCGGAGGTGCCGCGCGCCGAAGGGCCCGCCCCGGGCGCCGCCGCGCCCGCCCTCCTCGACGAGCTCGCGGCGGCGCCGCCGCGGGAGCGGCGCCGGACGCTCCAGCGATGGATCCAGGCCTCGGTCGCCGAGACGCTGGGGTTCGCCGAGGCCGACGAGGTGAGCCCGACCCGGGGCTTCTTCGACCTCGGCATGGATTCGCTGATGGCCGTGAAGCTGTGCCAGCGCCTGGGCCGCGCGCTCGGCCGGACGCTGTCGTCGAGCGTGACGTTCAACCACCCGAACGTCGTCGCGATGACCGACTTCCTGCTCGAGGAGCTGTCGCCGAGCCTGCCGGGCGACGCCGCGCCTCCGGAGGCCGAGGAGCGCGCGGGCGCGGACGGCGCGGACGGCGCGGGCGGCGCGGCGTCGAGCGACGTCGGAGGGCGCGCCGTGGCCGGCGACGAGCCGATCGCGATCGTGGGGATGGGGTGCCGCTTGCCGGGCGGCGTGGAGACCCCGGAGGAGTTCTGGCGGCTGCTCGAGCAGCGGGTCGACGCCGTGGGGCCGATCCCGGCGGACCGCTGGGACGCCGCGGCGTACTACGACCCCGATCCGGACGCGGCCGGCAAGATGTACGTCCGGGAGGGCGGCTTCCTGGCCGCGGCGCCGGATCGGTTCGACGCGCGCTTCTTCGGGATCGCGCCGCGGGAGGCGGTCCACCTCGATCCGCAGCACCGGCTGCTGCTCGAGGTCATCTGGGAGGCCATGGAGGACGCGGGCGTGGTGCCCGGCGAGCAGCCGCTGACGGGCGTCTTCGTCGGGATCGGGCCGAGCGACTACGGCATCCTGCAGCGGACGCACGCGGATCTCGAGGCGCTGGACGCCTACACGCTCTCGGGGACGCTCACGAGCTTCTCCGCGGGCCGGCTCTCGCACGCGCTCGGGCTCGAGGGGCCGAGCATGGCCGTCGACACGGCGTGCTCGTCGTCGCTGACGGCGATCCACCTCGCGTGCCGGAGCCTGTGGGCGGGCGAGTGCCGGGTGGCGGTCGCGGGCGGGGTCCAGCTGATGCTGGCCCCGCACCTCAGCGTGTACCTGTCGCGCCTCCACGCGCTGGCGCCGGACGGGCGGTGCAAGACGTTCTCCGCGGACGCGGACGGGTACGGCCGCGGCGAGGGCTGCGGCATGGTCGTGCTGAAGCGCCTGTCGGACGCGGCGCGCGACGGCGACCGCATCCTGGCGGTGATCCGCGGCTCGGCCGTGAACAGCGACGGCCGCAGCGCCGGCATCACCGTGCCGAACGGCAAGGCGCAGGAGGCGGTCGTGCGCGCGGCGCTCTCGATCGCGGGGCTCTCGCCCGGCGACATCGATTACGTCGAGGCGCACGGCACCGGGACGGCGCTCGGCGATCCCATCGAGGTCGAGGCGCTCGCGGCGGTCTACGGCGAGGGGAGGCCCGGCGGCCGGCCGCTCAAGATCGGGTCGGTGAAGACGAACCTCGGCCACCTCGAGTCGGCGGCGGGCGTGGCCGGCGTGATGAAGGTGGTGCTGTCGCTGGGGCACGGCGCGCTGCCGGCGCAGCTGCACGCGCGCGCGCTCAACCCGCGCATCCCGTGGGCCGAGCTCCCGATCGAGGTGACCACGGCGGCCGAGCCGTGGCGCCGCGGGGAGCGCCCCCGCCGCGCGGGCGTGAGCTCGTTCGGGATGAGCGGGACCAACGCCCACCTCGTGCTGGAGGAGGCGCCGGAGGTCCCCGAGCCGCCCGCGCTCCCGGACGCCCCGCTCACGCTGCTGCCCCTGTCGGCGAGGTCCCCCCGGGCGCTCGCCGCCCTGGCCGAGGCCTACGAGCGCTTCCTCGGCGGCGCGCCGCCCGACGCGCGGCTCGCGGACATCGCGTACACGGCGAGCGTGCGGCGCCGCCACCACGAGTTCCGGCTCGCGGTGGTGGGCCGGTCCCGCGAGGAGCTCGCCGAGGCGCTCGGCGCGCACGCGCGGGGCGAAGCGCACCCCGCCGCGGCGAGCGGCCAGACGGTGCTCGGGCGGCAGCCCCAGGTGGTGTTCGTGTTCTCCGGGCAGGGCTCGCAGTGGCTGGGGATGGGGCAAGAGCTCCTCGCCGAGGAGCCCGCCTTCCGCGCGGCGCTCGAGGCGTGCGAGCCGCTCGTGCAGCGGCACGCGGGCTTCTCGCTGCTCGCCGAGCTCGCCGCCCCCGAGGCGACCTCGCGGCTGGATCAGACCGAGGTCGCCCAGCCGGCGATCTTCGCCGTGCAGGTGGCCCTGGCCGCGCTGTGGCGATCGCTCGGCGTCGCGCCCGACGCGGTGATCGGCCACAGCGTGGGCGAGGTCGCGGCCGCGCACGTCGCCGGCGTCCTCGGCCTGGACGAGGCGATCCGGCTCGTGACGATCCGCGGGCGGATCATGCAGCGCGCCACGGGCCTCGGGAAGATGGCCTCCGTCGCGCTGTCCGAGGACGAGGCGGCGGCCGCCCTGGAGGGGCGCGCGGACCGGATCTCCATCGCGGCGATCAACGACGCGCGCTCCGTGGTGCTCTCCGGCGACGCGGCCGCGCTCGAGGAGGTCCTCTCGGGCCTGCGCGCGAGGCAGGTGCCCTGCCGGATGCTGCGGGTCAACTACGCCTTCCACAGCCCGCAGATGGAGCCGCTCCAGCGGGATTTCCGGGGCGCGCTGGGCGACGTCGCGGCGGGCCGGCCGTCGATCGCGATGTACAGCACGGTGACGGGCGAGCGCCTCGATCGCGAGCCGCTCGACGCGGGGTACTGGGCCCGGAACATCCGCGAGCCCGTGCAGCTCGCCCGGGCCGTCTCCGCGGCGTGGGCGGACGGCCACGAGATCTTCCTGGAGGTCGGCCCGCACCCGGTGCTCCTGGCCAACCTCCAGCAGCTCCTGTCGGAGCGGGGCACGGGGGGGAAGGCGCTCCCCACGATGCGGCGCGACCAGGGAGAGCGGCGGAGCGTGCTCTGGGCGCTCGGGGCCCTCTACGCCCACGGCCATCCGGTGCGCTGGAAGCTGCAGTATCCGTCGGGCGGGCGCTGCGTGCCGCTGCCGGCGTATCCCTGGCAGCGGGAGCGGTACTGGATCGAGGGCGCCGCGCCCTGGCGCTCGGCGGCCGCCGAGGCGACCGGGGTCGCGGAGGAGCTGCTCTACGCCGTCGCCTGGCGCCGCGGCGAGCCCGCGCGCCCGCCCGCGGCCTCGCGCCCGCCGCGCGGCGCGTGGCTCCTGCTCCTGGATCGGGCCGGTGTGGGCGAGGCGCTGGCCGCGCTCCTCGACCAGCGCGGCGACGCGTGCGTGCGCGTCGCGCGCGTCGGGGACGGGCGCTACGCGCGGCTGGGCGACGGGCGCTACGAGGTGGACCCCTCGGACGGCGCCGCGCTGTCGGCGCTCCTCGACGACGCGTTCCCGGGCGACGCGGCGTGCCGAGGCGTCGTGCACCTGCTCGCCCTGGACGCCGCGGCGGCCGAGGCGACGACGCCGGAGACGATCGAGGGCGACGTGCGCCTCGCGGGCCTGAGCGCGCTGTCCCTGGCGCAGGCGCTCTCGCGCAGGGGGTGGCGCGACGCGCCGCAGCTCTGCCTCGTCACCCGCGGGGCGCAGGCCGTGGCCGAGCCGGCGCCGGTGTCCGTGGCCCAGGCGCCACTCTGGGGCGTGGGCGGCGTGCTCTCGGCCGAGCACGCGGCGCTCCGGTGCAAGCGCGTCGACCTGAGCCCGACCCCCGCGGCCGGCGACGCCGCCGCGCTGCTCCGGGAGCTCGACGCCGCCGATCGCGAGGACCGGATCGCGCTCCGCGGCGAGGCGCGGTACGTGGCGCGCCTCGCGCGCGGCGTCCCCGGGGCCCGCGCCGGCGCGGGCGAGAGCTTCCGCGCCGACGGCGGTTACCTCATCGCCGGAGGCCTCGAGGGGTTCGGCCTCTCGCTCGCGCGGTGGATGGTGGACAAGGGCGCCCGCCACCTCCTGCTCACCGGCGCGGGCGGCGCCGCGGAGGCGGCGCGGGGCGCGATCGCCGCGATGGAAGCGGCGGGCGCTCAGGTGATCGCGGCCGAGGTCGACGTGGTCGAGCCGACGCGCGCGGCCGAGGTCGTGGCAGAGATCGAGCAGCGGTTCGGCGCGCTCCGGGGGGTCGTCCACGCGGCGCCGGCCGCGGGCGGCGCCGCGCCGGAGGTCGCGGGCGGCGCCGCGCCGGAGCGCGACGCGCGCGGCGCCTTCACGGCGGCCGCCTCGCGGGCGCGCGGGGCGTGGAGCCTGCACGAGGCGACCGCGGGCAGGCCGCTCGACCTCTTCCTCCTGCACGCCTCGGCGATGCCGCTCCTCGGCGCACCCGGCGACGCTTCCGCCGCGGCGGCCGACGCGTTCGTCGGCGCGCTCGCGCACCACCGGCGCTCCCTGGGGCTGCCCGCGCTGACCGTCGACTGGGGCCTCTTCGCCGAGGAGGGGCGCCACGGCGCCGCGGCGCGCCTCTCGCGCGGGGGCGCGGGGCTCCTCACCGAGGCGGACGCGCTGGCCGCGCTGGAGCGCCTGCTCGGCGCAGGCGCGGCCCAGGCCGGCGTGCTGCGGTTCGACCTGCGCCGGTGGCTCGAGTTCTACCCGACCGCCGCCGCGTCGCCGTTCTGGGAGCAGCTGCGCCGGGAGGGCGATCGCGCGAAGCCGCGCGCCCCCGAGGTCTCGCGCCTGCGGGCGGCGCTCGACGGCGCGGCGCCGGAGGAGCGGCCCGCGCTGGTCGAGGGCTTCGTCCGGGAGGTCGCGGCCCGCGTCCTGCGGCTCGATCCGGGCTCGATCGACCGGCACGTCCCGCTCAACGATCTCGGCATCAACTCGCTGATGAGCCTGGAGCTGCGCAACGGCCTGGAGGCCGGCCTGGGGCTCTCGCTGCCGTCGACCTTGCTCTGGACCTACCCCCACGTCGCCGGGCTCTCGGCGTACCTCGTCGAGCAGCTCGGCGCCGGCGCCCAGCCCGCGCCTGCGCCGGCGCAGCCCGCGCCGGCGCAGCCCGCGGCGGCGCCGGACGTCGAGCCGATCGCCGTCGTCGGCCTCGCGTGCCGGCTGCCCGGCGGCGGCGACGATCCCGAGGCGTTCTGGCGCGCGCTGGAGGACGGCGTCGACGCCATCCAGCGGATCCCCGCGGCCCGGTGGCCCGACGACGCGATCCCCGACGGGCCGCCGGGGACGCGCTGGGCCGGGCTGCTGGACAGCGTCGACGGGTTCGACGCGCGCTTCTTCGGGATCTCGCCGCGCGAGGCCATGAGCCTGGATCCGCAGCAGCGCCTCCTCCTCGAGGTGGCCTGGGAGGCGTTCGAGGACGCGGGGCAGCCGGCCGATCGGCTCCTCCGCAGCCGGACCGGCGTGTTCGTCGGCATGGCGGCCCAGGACTACCAGCACCGCGTCGCCTCGCTCGATCCGCGGCAGCTCGACGCCTACTGCGCGACCGGAACCTTGGCGAGCACCGCCGCGGGGCGCCTGTCCTACGTGTTCGGGCTCGAGGGGCCGAGCATGACCGTGGACACGGCGTGCTCCTCCTCGCTGGTCGCGATCCACCTCGCCTGCCAGAGCCTCCGGAGCGGCGAGAGCGACATGGCGCTCGCGGGGGGCGTCAGCCTCATCCTCTCCCCGCTGACGATGAGCCTGATGGGCCAGACCAACGCGCTCTCGCCCGACGGCCGGTGCAAGACGTTCGACGCCGCCGCGAACGGGTACGTGCGGTCCGAGGGCTGCGGCATGGTCGTGCTCAAGCGGCTCTCGGACGCGCAGCGGGACGGCGACCGGATCTGGGCGCTGGTCCGGGGCTCGGCCGTCAACCAGGACGGGCGCTCGTCGGGGATGACGGCGCCGAACGTGCTCTCGCAGCAGGCGCTGCTGCGGCGGGCGCTGGAGAGCGCCCGCGTCTCGCCGTCGCAGGTGGGCTACGTCGAGGCGCACGGCACCGGCACCTCGCTCGGCGATCCGATCGAGCTCACGGCCCTGAAAGAGGTGCTGGGCGGGCCGCGGCCCGACGGGCTGCCCTGCTGGATCGGCTCGGTGAAGACGAACATCGGCCACCTGGAGGCGGCGGCGGGGGTGGCGGGGTTCATCAAGGTCGTGCTCTCGCTGCGCCACGAGCTGATCCCGAGGCACCTCCACTTCCAGACGCTGAACCCGCGGATCTCGCTCGAGGGCACGCCGTTCGCCGTCCCGGCGGCGCCGCTGCCGTGGCCGTCCGGCGGCGCGCCGCGGATCGCGGGGGTGAGCTCCTTCGGCATCAGCGGCACCAACGCGCACGTCGTGCTGCAAGAGCCGCCGCCCGCCGCGCCCGCGCCGGAAGGCCGCGCGTCCGTCGTGCTGCTCCCCCTCTCCGCGCGGAGCCCGGCCGCGCT
Source organism: Sorangium sp. So ce394 (assembly GCF_051474665.1). Taxonomy (NCBI): domain Bacteria; kingdom Pseudomonadati; phylum Myxococcota; order Polyangiales; family Polyangiaceae; genus Sorangium; species Sorangium sp. So ce394. The sequence continues at coordinate 10,163,924 of NZ_CP150339.1, read as the reverse complement.
CTCGGCCCTGGCCGAGGCGTACCGGCGCTTCCTGGAGGACCCCTCCGGAGCTCCCGCGGATCTCGCCGACGTCGCGTACACCGCGAGCGTGCGGCGCGTCCACCACGAGCACCGGCTGGCCGTCGCCGGCGGCTCGCGGCAGGAGCTCGCCGCGCTGCTCGCGGCCTGCGGGCGAGGCGAGGAGGCCGCCGGCGTCGCCCGCGGCGACGCGCGCGCGGGGGCGCGGCCCCGGGTCGTGTTCGTGTTCCCGGGCCAGGGCTCGCAGTGGCCGGGGATGGGGCGGCAGCTCCTCGCCGAGGAGCCGGTCTTCCGCGAGGCCCTCACCGCGTGCGACGCGGCGATCGCGCGCGAGGCGGGGTGGTCGCTGCTCGAGGAGCTCCACGCCGGCGAGGAGCGCTCGCGCCTCGCGGAGATCGACGTCGTGCAGCCGGCGCTCTTCGCGATCGGCGTCGCCCTGTCCGCGCTCTTCCGCGCGTGGGGCGTGGAGCCCGACGCCGTGGTGGGGCACAGCATGGGCGAGGTGGCGGCGGCGCACGTCGCGGGCGCGCTGACGCTGGACGACGCCGCGCGCGTCGTCTGCCGCCGGAGCAAGCTCCTGCGGCGCATCAGCGGCGCGGGGGCGATGGCCCTCGTGGAGCTGCCGATGGAGCAGGCGCGGCAGCTGGCGTCCGGGTACGCGGGCCGCGTGTCCGTGGCGGTGAGCAACAGCGAGCGGTCGACGGTGCTGTCCGGCGAGCCCCTCGCGCTCGACGAGATCCTGGCAGATCTCGCGCAGCGCGGCGTGTTCTGCCGCCGCGTCAAGGTGGACGTCGCGTCGCACAGCCCGCAGGTGGATCCGCTCCTCGACGAGCTGCGGGCGGCGCTCGAGGGGCTCGCGCCGGGGGCGGCGCGGGTGCCCATGCGCTCGACCGTGAGCGGCGAGATTTGCCGCGGCGAGGAGCTCGGGCCGGCGTACTGGGCGCGGAACCTGCGGGATCCGGTGCTGTTCTCGGGCGCCGTGCAGCGGCTCGCGGACGAGGGGCCCGCGCTCTTCCTCGAGATGAGCCCGCACCCGATCCTCGCGCCCGCCATCGAGGAAGGGCTGCGCGCGAAGGCGCCCGGGGGCGCGGCGCTCCCGTCGATGCGGCGGGAGCGGGACGAGAAGCGATGCCTGCTCGAGGCGCTCGGGGCGCTCTACGCGCGCGGCTACCCGGTGGACTGGGCGCGCCAGCACCCGTCGGGGGGCCGCTGCGTCTCCTTGCCGGCGTACCCCTTCCAGCGGGAGCGCTACTGGATCGACGAGGCCCCGCGGGCGCCGTTGCCCGAGGGGCGCCCCGCGGCGCCGGACGACGACGACGAGCTGCTCTACGCCGTCGCGTGGGAGCGCCGCGCGCCGGAGCCCGCGCACGGCGACGGCCGCCGCTCCCGCCGTGGCGCCTGGCTCGTGCTCGCGGACCGGACCGGGACCGGCGCCGAGCTCGCGGAGCTCCTGCGAACGCGGGGCGACGCCTGCGTCGTCGCCGTGGCCGGCGAGGTCACGGCGCGCCACGGGGCCGGGCTCTACGAGCTCGACCCGCGAGACCCGATGGCGTTCCGGTTCCTGCTCGAGGACGCGTTCGGCGGCGGCCCGGCGTGCCGGGGCGTCGTGCACCTGTGGAGCCTGGGCGCGCAGGGCCCGGACGGCGTCACGCTGGAGACGCTGGAGCGGGACCAGCGCCTCGGGGCGCTGAGCGCGACGTTCCTCGCGCAGGCGCTCGTGCGCAGGGCGTGGCGCGACGCGCCGCGGCTGTGGCTCGTGACCCGCGGCGCGCAGGCCGTGGCGGAGGCCGCGCCGGTGTCGGTGTCGCAGGCGCCGCTCCTCGGCTTCGGCCGAGTGCTCGCCTCCGAGCACCCGGAGCTCCGGTGCACGCGCGTGGATCTCCCCCCGGCGCGCGCGCCGGAGGACGCCGCCTCGCTCGCCCGGGAGCTCGACGCCACGGACGACGAGGATCACATCGCGCTCCGGGCGGGCGAGCGCTACGTCGCGCGGCTGGCGCGCGCCGCGCTGCGGGAGCGGCGCGCCGGCGGCGTCGCGCTGCGGCCGGACGGCACCTACCTCATCGTCGGCGGGCTCGGGGGGCTCGGGCTCTCGCTCGCGCGCTGGATGGTGGACCGGGGCGCTCGCCACCTCGTGCTCGCGGGCCGCAGCGGCGCGTCCGACGAGGCGCGGCGCGCGATCGACGCGCTCGAGGCGCGGGGCGCGCGCGTGACCGCGGCCCAGGCGGACGCGTCGCGCCGCGAGCAGGTCGCCGAGCTCCTCGCGGCGATCGACCGCGGCGGGCCGCCGCTCCGCGGGGTCGTGCACGCGGCCATGGTCATCGCCGACAGCACCGTGATGGAGCAGAGCGCCGAGCGCTTCTGGAAGACCATGGCCCCGAAGATGCACGGCGCGTGGAACCTCCACGAGCTGACCGCGGGCACGCCGCTCGACTTCTTCGTGATGTACTCGTCGGTGGCCTCGCTCCTCGGCGCGCCGGGCAACGGGAACTACACCGCGGCGAGCGTGTTCCTCGACGCCCTCGCGCACCACCGGCGCGCGCTCGGGCTGCCCGCGCTGAGCATCGACTGGGGGCTCTTCTCCGACGTGGGCATCGCGGTCCGGCAGGCCGACATCATGGGCCGCGTCGGCGACCGCGGCATGGACACCCTCACCGAGGCGGACGGGCTGCGGATGCTCGAGCGCCTGTTCGCGGCGGACGTGCCCCAGATCGGGGTCGTCCGGTTCAACGCGCACCGGTGGCTCGAGTCCTACCCGAGCGTCGCGCGGTGGCGCTACTGGGACCGGCTCACGCGCGAGCGCCCCCGCGCCGCGCCGAGGTCGTCGGACATCGTCCGGGTCCGCGAGGCGCTGGAGCGGGAGCTGCCCGAGGAGCGCCGGTTCCGCCTGCAAGGGCACCTCCGGGAGCAGCTCGGCCGCGTGCTCCGCGTCGAGCCGGCCGCGATCGGCCCGCTCGAGGTGTTCGCCAGCCTCGGCATGGACTCGCTGACGAGCCTCGAGTTCCGCAACCGCCTCGAGTCCAGCCTCGGCCTCAGCCTCTCGGCGACGCTGCTGTTCACGTACCCGAACATCGCGTCGCTCGCCGACCACCTGCTCGCCGAGATCGAGGCGGCCGACGCCCCGGCCGAGGAGGTGACCCAGCGGACCTTCGCCGACTCGCTCGGCGATCTCGACGGAAGTGCGTTGCTGAGCCTCCTCGACGAGGAGCTCACGCTGGCCAGCGGGAGGAAATCGCTATGAGCGCGCCGGTGACGGATTACGAGGCTCGTTTGCGGCAAGCGATCGCCACCATCCGGGAGCTCCGGGCCGAGCGGGACGCCCTCGCGCGCGCCAGGTCCGAGCCGATCGCCGTCATCGGCATGGCGTGCCGGTTCCCGGGCGGCGCGTCGACGCCGGAGGCCTACTGGCGGCTGCTCGAGGACGGCGTGGACGCGGTCACCGAGATCCCCGCCGAGCGGTGGCGCCTCGAGCCCGCCGCCGACGAGGCCCCGGATCCGCGGGCGCGCGCGACCCGCTGGGGCGCCTTCCTCCGGGACGTCGACAAGTTCGACGCGCGCTTCTTCGGCATCTCGCCCCGGGAGGCGGCGGCCATGGATCCGCAGCAGCGCCTGCTGCTCGAGGTGGCCTGGGAGGCCCTGGAGCGCGGCGGGCAGGCCCCGGAGCGGCTCGCCGGGACGAGCGCGGGCGTGTTCCTGGGCATGAGCACCAACGACTACGCCCACCTGTGCGGCGCGTTCGAGCCCGGCGCGCAGGACATCCACGCCATGACGGGCAACTTCTTCTCGTTCCCCGCGGGCAGGCTCTCGTACACGCTCGGCCTCCAGGGGCCGAGCCTGACCGTCGACACCGCGTGCTCGTCGTCGCTCGTGGCGGTCCACCTCGCGTGCCAGAGCCTGCGGAGCGGCGAGTGCTCGCTCGCCCTCGCGGGCGGCGTCAACCTCCTCCTGTCGCCGGCGATGATGCGGCTCATCGCGACGACCGGGGCGCTCTCGCCGGACGGCCGGTGCAAGGTCTTCGACGCGGAGGCGAGCGGCTTCGTCCGCGGCGAGGGGTGCGGGCTCGTGCTCCTGAAGCGGCTCTCCGACGCGCAGGCCGACGGCGACCCCATCTGCGCCGTCATCCGCGGATCGGCGGTCAACCAGGACGGCCGATCCACGGGGATGACGGCCCCGAACGTCCTCTCCCAGCAATCGATGCTGAAGAAGGCCCTGGAGAGCGCCGGCGTGCAGCCCTCGGAGATCGGCTACGTGGAGACGCACGGCACCGGCACGTCGCTCGGCGATCCGATCGAGATCGAGGCGCTCGCGCAGGTCGTCGGCAGGCCGCGCGCGGGCGAGGCCGGGTGCGTCCTCGGGGCGGTGAAGACGAACATCGGCCACCTCGAGGCGGCCGCAGGCGTGGCGGGGCTGATCAAGGCCGTGCTCGCCCTCCAGCACGGCGCCATCCCGGCGAACCTCCACTTCCGGGCGCTCAACCCGCGCATCCGGCTGGAGGGCACGTCGCTCTCCATCCCCACGCGCAAGCTCGCGTGGAAGGCGGGCGGCGCCGCCCGCCTCGCCGGCGTGAGCGCGTTCGGCCTGAGCGGCACCAACGCGCACGTGATCCTGGAGGAGGCGCCGCCGAGCGCCGTCGCCTCCGCGGGCGAGGCGAAGGTCGTGCTCCTGCCCCTCTCGGCGAGGTCCCCGGAGGCGCTCGTCGCGGCGGCGCGGGCGATGCGCGATCTCCTGCGCGAGCCCGTCACCGACGCGTCCCCGCGCCTCGCGGACATCGCCTACACCGCGAGCGTCCGGCGGAGCCACCACAGCCATCGCCTCTCCGTGGTCGGGAGCTCCCGGGAGGAGCTCGCGGCGTCGCTCGACGCCTGCGCCGAGGGGCAGGCGCCCCCGGGGGCGACCCGGGGCGTCGCGGAGCCGGGCGCGCGGGCCAGCGTGGTCTTCGTGTTCCCGGGGCAGGGGTCGCAGTGGGCCGGCATGCACCGCGAGCTGTTCGCCGAGGAGCCGAGCTACCGCGCCGCGCTCGAGGCCTGCGACGCGCTCGTGCGGCGCCACGCCGGCTGGTCGCTCCTCGACGAGCTCGACGCGCCCGAGGCGACCTCGCGCCTCCAGGAGACCGAGGTGGCGCAGCCGGCGCTTTTCGCCGTCCAGGTGGCGATGGCCGAGCTCTGGCGATCGCTCGACGTCCGGCCCGGCGCGGTCATCGGGCACAGCGTCGGCGAGATCGCGGCCGCGCACGCCGCGGGCGTCCTGAGCCTGGAGGAAGCCGTCCGGCTGGTGGTGCTGCGCGGGCGCCTGATGCAGCGGACGAAGGGGCTCGGGAAGATGGCCCTCGTCGGCGTGCCCGCCGACGAGGCGGCGCGCCTCCTCGAGGGCGCGGGCGATCGCCTCGCCATCGCGGCCGTCAACGATCCGCGCTCGGCCGTGCTGGCCGGCGACGAGGAGGCGCTCTCGGACGTGCTGCGCCGCCTGCGCGGGGAGGGGGTGGACTGCCGCCTGCTCCCGGTGAGCCACGCGTTCCACAGCGCGCAGATGGCGCCGCTGGATCGCGAGCTCGAGCTCGCGCTCTCCGGGCTCGCGCCGCGGAGGGCGGCTCTGCCCCTGTTCAGCACGGTGACCGGCGCGCCCGCCGCCGGGGGCGAGCTCGATCCGGCGTACTGGGCGAGGAACATGAGGGAGCCGGTGCGGTTCGCGGGCGCCGTCGACGCGGCGCTGGCCGCGGGGTACCGGATCTTCCTCGAGGTCGGCCCGCACCCCGTCCTCGCCGGTCACCTCCAGCGGTGCTTCTCCGCGCGGGGCGCGGAGGCGCGCGCGGCCTCCTCGCTCCGGCGAGGGCTCCCGGCGCGGCGGTGCCTGCTGGTGTCGCTCGGGGCGCTCCACGCGCACGGCCACGCCGTCGCGTGGCACCGCCTCTATCCGGCGGGAGGGCGCTGCGTCCCGCTGCCGACGTACGCCTGGCAGCGGACGCGGCACTGGATCGCGCGCGAGCGGCCGGAGGCGCCGGCCGCCCCGGCAGCGCCGCGTCCGTCTGGCGATGCGCCCGCGCCCGAGCCCGAGCCGGCGGGCGGGTCGGCGCCGGACGCGCTGATCGAGCGGCTCCGGGCGGCCGCGGCCGACGAGCGCCGGCGGCTGCTGGAGGCGTGGCTGCAGACCGCCGTGGCGCAGACGCTGGGGCTGGACGGGCCCGAGCCGATCGCGCCGGGCGTGAGCCTGCTCGATCTCGGGCTCGACTCGCTGATGAGCCTGGAGCTCCGCGATCGGCTGGAGCTGGGCCTCGAGGTCAAGCTGCCGATCAACCTGCTGCTCGAGCATCCGACGGTCGCGGCGCTCGCCGAGCGCGCGCTGGACGCGCTGCGCTTGCCCGCGCGCCCCGACGGCGAGCGCGCCGAGCGCGCCGAGCGCGCCGAGCGCGCGCCCGCGGGCGGAGGGGCCCCGCGGAGGTCGCCGCTCGTCGCGATCCAGCCCGGCGGCGAGGGATCGCCGTTCTTCTGTGTCCACCCGTTCGGCGGGCCGGTGCTCTGCTACACGGAGCTCGCGCGCCACCTCGGGACGGAGCGGTCCTTCTACGGCCTCCAGGCGGTCGGGCTGGACGACGGCGCCGCGCCCGACGACCGGATCGAGGACATGGCCGCGCGCTACCTCGAGGCCATCCGGACCGTGAGGCCGGCGGGCCCCTACCTGCTCGGCGGCTGGTCGCTCGGCGGGCTCGTCGCGTTCGCGATGGCGCACGAGCTCGCGAGGTCCGGCGAGCGCGTCGCGCTCCTGGCCATGATCGACGGCTACATCTCGAGCCCGAGCTCCCCCGAGCGCCGGCTGTGGCAGCTCGTCGAGTCCGCGAGGATGGCCCGCCCCGAGATGGGGTACGACGAGCTCCGCCGGCTCGACGAGGGCGCGCTGACGGCGCTCGTCCTCGGCGCGGCGCGCGGCGTGGCGCCGGGCTTCGCCGAGGCGGTCCAGCGGCTCGGGGCGGCGCACGGGCGGGCCGCACGCTCGTACGTCATGCCCTGTTACGGGGGTCGCGTCGTCTACTTCCGCGCGGCGGAGCAGCCGCCGCCCGGCCCCTTCGGTCCGGTGACGGAGCCCTACGGGACTCTCTATCAGCCGATGGCCGGGATCTCGTCACAACCGATCGAGATCCATGAAGTCCCGGGATCTCACCACACGATGCTCCGGGAGCCTCACGTCAGGGTCCTGGCAGAGCGGCTCAGGGAGCGCTTGCTCGCCGCGGACGTCCGCCCCCGCTGAGGCGAGCGAGGCAGTCGGGTCTGCCGAGGGCAGACCGGAGCACATTGGACGCCGCTGTGAGCCTTCGCCCGGCGTCTGCTCGGGTGTGCAGCTGCGCCGGCGTTCCTGATGTGTCTGCAATGAAACGCTACACGCCCCGATCGAATTACGATAGGAGATCAAGGGGGCAACCTGGGCGGAGCCGCCGCTCTGGTGGGCCATGGCTGGGTGCTCTCGTTCGAGCGGCCAGCCGGCGTGAGGAGGACAGGGATGGAGAACAGCACGGCGGTAACCTTCTCGTCGGGCAGAATCTGGCTTGACGACGCGAACGGGATTGTGCGGGTCGAGTTCGCGCCCGGGACGCATCAAACGCTCCAGATCGCCCGGGAGGTCATCGCCGGCATCAACTCGATCACCAGCGGCGCGCGCCGGCCGGCGCTCGTCGATCTCACCCGCGTGAAGGCGGCCGATCGCGACGCCCGGTCCTACTACGGAAGCCCCGAGGCGACGGCGAGCTGGTCTGCTGCGGCGCTGCTGGTCGACTCGCCCTTGAGCACGACCATCGCGAACATCTGGATGGCAGTCTTCAGCACGATTCACGGCAAGCGCGCCAACCCGTCCAAGATCTTCTCCGACGAGGCGGCCGCGCTCGAGTGGCTGAAGGGGTTCCGCTCGTGAGCGAAGGAGAGCCGTCGACCGACTCTCGCGTTGCCGAGCTTTGCTCGATCCTCCTCGGGGCGAATCCGGCGCTGGGCGAGGCCCCGGGCGAGGCCAGCTTCGACCAGGCGAAGCGCGCCGCCGAGGCGCTGGTGCAGGAGGTGATCGAGCGGCGGGCGAGGGAGGAGCGGCTGGAGCGCCGGCTCAACGACATCATGGTGATGCTCAACTCCATCGTGTCGTTCGACTTCACGAAGCGGGCGGAGGTCAGCGATCAAGGCGACGCCTGGGACGCGCTCGCGCTCGGCCTGAACATGGTGGCCGAGGAGCTCGCCTCCAGGGTGGTGTCCAAGGAGTACGTCGACAACATCCTCCAATCGATGAGCGATCTGCTCGTCGTCGTGGACAAGGCGGGCTCCATCACCAGCGTGAACGCCGCGGCGTGCCGCCTGTCGGGCTACACCGCCGAGGAGCTCGTCGGCGCGCCCGCCAGCACCATCTTTCCGGGCGCGTTCCCCTGCGTCATGGGCGACGACGAGAGCAGCGTCCTCCTGGAGGAGACGGCGTTCCAGAAGAAGACGGGGGAGGTCGCCCCTGTCTCCCTCTCGACGTCCGTGATCACCGGCGGCCTCGGGGAGAGCCAGGGGCTCGTCTGCGTCGCGCGCGATCTCACCGAGCGCAAGCGCCTCGAGGAGGAGGAGCGCCAGCGCCTCGAGCAGGTGGTGCAGACCCAGGCGCTCCTGCTCGAGGAGCTCTCGACGCCGCTCATGCCGATCGCGGATCAGATCCTGGCCATGCCGGTGATCGGCTCCGTGGACGATCGCCGCTCGACCCAGATCATGGAGACGCTGCTCAACGGCGTCGTGGCGCGCGAGGCGCGGATCGTCATCATCGACATCACCGGCGTGCGGAAGATCGACGCGCGGGCGGTGCAGGGCATCGTCAACGCGGTGAAGGCGGTGAAGCTCCTCGGCGCCCAGGTGGTGCTGACCGGCATCCGGCCGGAGGTCGCGGTGGCGCTCATGGAGCTCGAGTTCAATCTCGGCGGCATTTACACGTTTGGCTCGCTGCAGACCGGCATCGGATACGCCATGAAGCAGCTCCAGAAGCCGAAGCCGGCGTGACCTGACAGGCCACGATGCCGCGCTGGCGAGCCCGGCATCGTCCTTGCCCGCGTCGGGCTCGCCGCGCCTCCGGGGAGGCGCGCTCCGAAAGGGGAACACGATGCCCAGGACGTCCCTTCACGTTTCCATCCTCCCGCTCCTCCTGGCCTTTGCGGGCGGCTGCGCCAGCGATGGCCTGCCGCCGTCCGACGCCGGCGGTGCGCCGTCGGAGCAGCCGCCATTGCCGTCGCCGACATCGCCGTCAGCGCCGCTCGGGCCCGAGCAGCAGGCGGAGCTCGGCGCGCTGCTCGCGGAGCGGGAGTCCTCGGCGCGCATGACCGCCGCGGACTTCGCCTCGAAGTACCGCGTCGACTTCGCGTCGGGCCTCTCGTACGCGCCTGCGGACGCCGACAACCTGTCGCTGATCCAGGGCTCCACGTTCCGGCTCGACGACGACGAGCTCGCGAAGCTGTCCGCGAACGGCTTCGTCATCTCCGAGAAGAGGACCTTCCCGACCTTCGTGTACGGCTACGAGAGCATCTACGCGCTCGACCTGCCGCTCTACGTGTCGGCCGACTCCATCCTGTACGCGGTCCACCGCTCCTACGACGCGATCCTGAAGCTCCTGGAGGTCGCCTCGCTGTCCTCCGAGCTCGGGACGATGCTCGAGGAGATGCGCGCGCGGCTCGCCGCGGGCGCGGGCGGCGAGCTCGGCGCCGAGGCGCGCGCCGACGCCGACCTCTTCACGGCCGTGGCGCTCGCGCTCCTGAACGACGAGCCCGTCGCGCCCGTCGCGGGCGCCGACGCGGCGAAGATCGACGAGCTCGTGGCGGGCGCCAAGGCCCACCAGGGCGCGGGCGAGGTGCGCCTCTTCGGCGTCGACCGGCTCATGGACTTCTCCCAGTTCGAGCCGCGCGGCCACTACGCCGACACGCCCGAGCTCGGGCGTTACTTCCGCAGCATGATGTGGCTCGGTCGCGTGGATTTCCGCTTCCTCGAGACCCAGGAGAACGGCGAGCAGGTCTTCCACCGGCGGCAGCTCGAGGGCGCGTACGCGCTGCGCGCCCTCGCCGAGGGGAAGACCCTCGCCCGTTACACGCGCATCGACGACGCGATTCAGGCGTTCGTCGGCGAGAGCGACACCATGACGCTCCCCGAGCTCGACGCCTTGCTCGCGGACCTCGGCCTCGACGACGCCGCCGGCCTCGCCGACGTCGCGGACGATACGATCGTCGCGGTCGTCGGGAAGAAGGGCTACGGGACGCAGCGGATCTCGAGCCACATCATGATCAACGGCCTCGACAAGGGCACGCTGCCCCTGTCGGCGAGCTTCGCGCTGCTCGGCCAGCGGTATGTCGTCGACTCGCACGTCTTCTCGAACGTGGTCTACGACCGGGTGCAGGGCGGCGCCGTCAAGCGCATGATGCCGAGCCCGCTCGACGTGGGCTTCGCCGCGCTCGGCAACGACCACGCGGGCCTCCTGCTCGCGCCCGAGCTCGGGCAGTTCTCCTACGCGCCCGACCTGCACATGATGCGGGTGCTCGTCGACGCGCACCCGGCCGATTTCTGGGGCAAGAACCTCTACAACCGCTGGCTCGGCGCGCTGCGCGAGCTGTCGCCGTCGCGGGCGCTCGCCGAGGCCGAGGGGCTGCCCGGGGTGGCGAAGACCGAGGCGTGGGGCCGGCGCCTGCTCAACACGCAGCTCGCCTCCTGGGCCGAGCTCCGGCACGACACGATCCTCTACGCCAAGCAGTCGTACACGGGCGGCACCACGTGCGAGTTCCCGGACGCCTACGTCGACCCGTACCCGGCGTTCTACGCGCGCATCGCCGAGCTGGCCGAGCACGGCGGCAGGGTCGTCGAATCGCTCGATCTATCGGCCTTTCCCGCGATCGAGACGGCGCTGTCGGCGTACTTCGCGCGGCTGCAGGGCGTCGCGACGACGCTCGGCGAGATGGCGGAGAACCAGCGCGCCGGGCTGCCCCTCACCGAGGAGCACCTCGCTTTCATCAACCAGGCCGTCCGGATCCAGTACGGCTGCGGCTCGCCCGAGGGCGTCGAGGGCTGGTATGCCGATCTCTTCTACCAGCCCATCCTCGGCGCGAAGCAGGACCCGACGATCGCCGACGTGCACACCCAGCCGACCGACGAGGTCGGGGCGATGGTCGGCCGCGTGCTGCACGTGGGCACCGGCCTGCCGCGGCTCATGGTCGTCACCGCCGACCCGTGCGGCACGCCGCGCGCGTACGTGGGGCTCGTGTCGTCGTACTTCGAGAAGATCACCGGGAATTTCGAGCGCATGACCGACCAGCAGTGGGCCGGCGAGATCGTGGGGGCGACCCCCGACGATGTCGCCTGGATGAAGGACATCGTCGCCCGCTGATCGCGCGGCCCGGGGCCACGCGGGCGCGAGCTGGCCTTCGTGGAATGTGTGCCGCGGTGTGCCGGCCGAGGCGCCGGTGCGACAGTGGGATCACGGCCTGCCGTGGATGTCCTCGTCGAGGCGCCGCGCGTCGAGGGCGTGCCTCTCCCGGCGTGCTGCCTGGGGTCCGCGCTTGAACCTGGGGCTGGAGTGAAATTTTACATCAGAGCCTGCTCGCGACAGGCTTGGGTTTGAACTTCAATTCATCTGACGAGTGGCGCTTGCCGACGCTGCGCGAGCTCGTCTCCATCCTAGATCTAGGTCACAGCACGGCGTTTCCGGACATCCTCACGATCCGGGAGAACAGCATCTACTGGTCCGCGACCAAGGTGGCGGCAGACGACTCGCTGGCCTGGGGCGTGCTCGCCAGCGAATGGCCACGACCATGGCGAGGGGTGGGCGGTTACGGCCTAACGGCTACTTGGCCGCGATGCTCGTCAGGGCCTGTGCGATGCGCGGCGGCGCGTTGGGGCGGGCGTACATTCGCTCCATATAAGAGAGAAGTCCGGGACAATCGCCCAGCAGCTTGGCCTCGTTGCCCCAGTCGAGCGTGTAGGCGAGCACGAAGTCGGCGACGGTGACGCCGTCGCCCACGACGAACTGGCGGCCCCGCATGTGCTCCTCGAGCACCGTGGCCATCGCTTTGAACTCGCGGCTGGCGAGGTCGATGTCGGCGGGTAGGCGCAGCGCCTCGGGGTAGAGCGAGCGGTGCCGGGCGATGCGCCAGAGCGGCTGCTCGAGCTCGGTCACGGTGAACAAGAGCCAGCGGTTGAGCTCGGTCCGCTGCCGTAGATCGGTCGGCAAAAGGTGCTTTTGTGGGTACTTCTCTGCGAGATAAAGCACGATCGCCACCGACTCGGTGACCACGAGGTCTCCGTCGACGAGCACAGGCACCTTGCCGGCGGGGTTGATCTTGCGAAATTCGGGCCGGTTGTGCTCGCCCCCCCTGAGGTCGACGCTGATCGCTTCGAAGTCGACCCCAAGCTCCTGCAGCGTCCAGCGGACACGGATCGATCGGGTCGGCGCAAATTCGTAAAATTTCATCGTCGGCGCTCCTGTCGAGGTCGGTGCCCCATCCTTCGAGGCACGCTCCCCCTTGAGACCGGGCCGGCGGCGAAAACTGCTCGGTCGCCCGAGACTTTTTTTTCGAGCCCTCCGCGCGCCCCAGGGCCTGTGCCGAGGACCCCGGCGAGGCGGGGGTGTTCGAGGTGCCCGCCCCTCAGCCGGGTAGCCGCGCCGGCGCGCCGTAGCGCTCGAAGGCGCCCGCCGGCAACAAGAAGGTGTAGATGGCCGCCACCGCCCCGCGCGAGAGCGACGGCACCTGGAGCAGCAACGGGCGGAAGGCGCCGTCGTCTTCGCGCCGGTAGGCCACGAAGGCCGGCGCCCCGTTGGCGCGCACGGGCAGAAGGCGCAGCCGGCCCGCCGCGCCGCAAGACTTGTGCGCGGCGAAGCTCACGATGGCGTCGCGCCCCGCGTACCAGGTCGGCGTGGGCGGCATGGTCAAGAAGGCGTCCTCGCGCAACACGGCCGCGAGCAGCGTCAGATCGTTGGCCTCCCAGGCTCGCACGTAGCGCGCGAGCAGCTCGGCCGCCTCGCCCTCGGGCGGCTGCCAGGGCGCCTCGCGCGCGAGCGGGGCCTCGGCCTCGAGCGTCGCCCGGGCGCGCGAAAGCAGGCTATTGGCCGCCGAGGTCGTCACGTCGAGCAGCGACGCGGTCTCCTCGGCCGACCAGCCGAGCACGTCGCGCAGGAGCAGCACCGCGCGCTGCCGCGGCGGCAAGAGCTGAATGGCCGCGAGAAACGCGAGCGCCACGCCCTCGCGCCGGCTCAAGCGGGCCTCGGGCCCGACCGCCTCTTCGACCGACCAGGCTTCAGGGCAGGGCTCGAGCCACCAGGGCTCGGGCGAGGGCGGCAAAGGCGGCGCCGTCGGGTCGGAAGGCCCGCTCGCCTCGGGCAAGAGCGCCCGCGGCTTGCGCCGGGAGGCCAGGTCGAGGCAGACGTTGGTCACGATCTTGTAGAGCCACGCCTTGCGCGTGCCGCGCCCCTCGAAGCCGTCGAACGCCCGCCACGCCCGCACGAACCCCTCTTGCAGCGCGTCTTCGGCGTCGTGCAGCGAGCCCAGGATGCGATAGCAATGCAGGCGCAGCTGCGGGCCGAGCTCGGCGGCCAGGCGCTCGAAGGCCTCGCGGTCGCCGGCGGGCGCGGCGCCGGGCTTCTCGGCCCCGCCGAGCGGCGCCGGCGCGGGGTCGTGGTCGCTCATGCGCTGTCTATAGCGACCGCCCCGGGGAGCGCCAGCGCCGGGGGCGAGCGCAGAGGCTCCGGACGCCCATGATGACGGGAACCATCAGGGTCAGGGTGGGCATCGAGGCTGAGAGCGATGCGACGTTCCGACCCGCTCCGCGCTCCGGCCGCCTGTCGCAGGCGCCGGTTTGAAATTCAATTCACCCCTGAGGCGCTGGGTAGGCGCCGGTTTGAATTTTGACGTACCGCGAGGCTCCGGACAGGCGCCGGTTTGAATTTCAATTCACCGCGAGGCTCCGGACAGCCTCCTGTTTGAATTTCAATTCACCCCCGAGGCTCCGGACAGCCTCCTGTTTGAATTTCAATTCACCCCCGAGGCTCCGGACAGCCTCCTGTTTGAATTTCAATTCACCCCGGCGCCGCCGGACACCCCTCGGCTCGCGCTGAACGCCTCTCCCGCGCACGCGCCGCCCCGCCCGCCCCTCACGCCGCCGCCGCGGCCGACTGGAACGCGCGCGACAGCTCCGCCGGCGCCGGGAGCGCCGCGCTCGCGAGGCCGCGCCGCGCCACCGCGAGCCAGCGCATCGGGTCGGCGACCGCGCCGCTCGCGATCGCGGCGAGCAGGCGGCGGCGCATCCAGTCCTTGCGGCGGTAGAAGCTCGTGCCGTGCTCGGCCGTCGGGCGCGGGACGTAGCTCGCCAGCGAGACGTGCGTCTTCTCGTGGAGCAGCAGATCGGTGAGCGCCGTGAACGCGACCGCGTCGTCCCGCAGGAGCACCGCCGTGAGCAGCGTCCGCACCCGCGACGAGGCGAGGTTCACGCTGATCCCGCTCCCGTCGGTGTGCGCCATCTCGTCGGGGCCGTAGAGATCCTGGTGCACCCAGATCGGCGACGTCGGCAGGTCCGCCGCCTCCGAGATCGCCGCCTCGAGCCGCTCGATGACCGTCATGGCCGCGGCCACGGCGCGGACGCCGGGCACCTCGGCCGCGATCGAGAGGAGCGCGTCGCGCGAGGTGCGGGGCATCGGGCACGGCGCCGCGCTCGCCGCCCGCTGCGGCGCCGCCGCGGCGGCCTCGGCGAGCGGCGGCGAGGCCGCGCCCTCGGTCGCGAGCCGCCGCCAGAACGCCTGCGCGAGCGGCTCGTCGATCGCGAGGTACACGAGCTCGCCCGGCCGCGCCCCGGGCGCCTCCCGCCCGGCAGCCTCGGGCGCCGCGGCGCCGCCGAGCGGCGCGCGGGCGGCGCTCCGCCCGGGCCCCGGCGGGGAGGCCTCGAGCGGGCGGAGCACGCCGTCCCGGTGCGCCTTGAGCAGCTCGCGCAGCGTGAGCGGCGCGCTCCGGGCGTGGAGCTGGCCGAGCAGCGGGGACAGCGCCGCCCCCGGGGGCCGCGGGCCGGCGTCGACCACGATCGACCGGAAGAGCGGCGCGTCGAGCAGCCCGCTCGCGAACCGGATGACCTGCTCGGGGGCCGCCACCGTGGGGGTGCGCGCGCCCGGATCGAGCTCGTCCACCGCCTGGGCGGAGGCGATCGTGACGCTCTCGCCGAGCAGCGCCGCCTGCACGAGCCGGTCGAGCACCGACGAGAGCCGGTGATCCACCGCGCGCAGCAGCTCGCGGTCGTACAGGGCGTCGCGCAGGATGAAGCGCTCGAACGCGGCGACGAGCGCCGCCTCGACGGCCGTGGACGCGCTCGCCGCGACCGCCGAGCGGCCCTTGTTGAGCGGCACCGCGAGCGGCAGCTCCGCGACGAGGCCGAAGCCGGCCGCCGTGATCGCGCGCGCGAGCTCCCGGTGCAGCCCGAGCTCGGGGCCGGGGAAGGGGTCGATCCGCGCCGCCACCGTGAGCCCCTTCTGAGTGATCGTGAGCTGCGGCTCGACGCCCTCGCCCCGGCCCACGAGGAGCTCGAGCGCGCCGCAGAGCTCGCCCGACGGCGGGAGCCGGAGCGGCACCTCGGCGGCGCGGCGGAGGCGCGCCCGCGCCGTGTTGACGAGCGTGCCGTCGACGTAGATCCGCGCGACGGCCGGGTCGACGAGCCCCACCGCCGAGGCCACCTCGGCGGCGAGCGCCGGCCGCGAGATCGGCTGCGCGAGCGAGAGCCGCACCGAGGTGCCCGTCGTCGACCGGCGCGGCGGCGCGGCGGCGCCCGCGAGGCCGGGCGGCGGCGCGGCCGAGGAGCGGGGCAAGGACAGGAGCGTCCACGAGAAGTCGTCGTAGGGCGGCCCCGCGCCGAGCGGCGCCACGAGCAGCCGGTGCCCGCCCGAGGGCGTCGCCGTGACCACCTCGATCCAGGGCGCGATCTCCAGCGCCGAGAAGAAGCCGATCCCGTGCTCGCCGATCGCGTCGGGCTCGCCCGCCTTGCCGCTCCGGAAGGGGACGAGCAGGTCGGCGAGGAGCTCGGTCCGGCTCATGCCGCGGCCCTGGTCGGCGACCGAGATCTCGCGCCCGTCCTCGGTCGAGCGGACGTCGATGCGGGCGCCGGGCGGCGAGGCGTCGAGCGCGTTCTGGAGCAGCTCGCGGAGCGGGCCGATCCGCGACGACGCCTGCGCGTAGATGGTGCGCGAGAGGATGCGCTGCGCGAGGTCGGGCACCGTGGCCTCGCCGCGGCAGGCGGCGACGAGCGCGAGGCGCTCCGCGCTGCTCGCCTGGAGGTACGCCTCCGCGCGCCCGTGGATCCGCACGAGGAGCAGCTCCGAGAAAAGCCCGTACGAGATCTGGGTCATGGATCGCCTCCGGACGTCCTTTCGCCGGGCCGGAGCGCGGCGCAGGCCGCCCCGTCCACGGGTTCGCCGACGATGAGATCGCGCTCGAGATCGGCCTCGCGCACCCCGGAGGCCCGGTCGAAGGCGGCCCGCAGCGCGTAGCGGTCGCACCAGCCCGCGGGCCGCCGCACCGCCGCGCTGTCGTCGCGGATGAGCAGGAGCCGGCGCGTGCCGAGGCACGGCAGCGGGCCCGCCGGGCGCCGCGACGGCGCGTCCGGGGACGGGAGCGCGCCCGGGGACGGGAGCGCGCCCGGCGCCCGGCGCGCCGCGGCGCCCCCGCCGCCGCTCGCCTGGAGCCGGCCCCGGCAGAGGGCGACCATGGTCGTGTGCGGGCTCACCGCGCGCGCGACGAGCAGCGGCAGCCCGGCGAGATCGCCGCGGCGCCGCGCCAGGGCCGCGAGCGTCTCCGGCGGGTCGAACTCGAGCTCGTCCTCGAGGAGCTCGCGCTCGCCGGGCAGGTGGGGCTGCCACTCGCGCTCGGCCCAGAAGCTCTCGGGCACGAAGAGCCGATCGGCCACGCTCGGCCCGAGGAACCCGAGCAGCGCCTCGCGCCGCTCGGGGTTCACCATGCAGCGCCCCGGGCCGAGCAGGGCGCGCGCGAGCTCGAGGGCCACCTCGTCCCAGCCCGCGGACTGCAGCATGAGCGCGCTGATCTGCGCGGCCATCTCGGCGAGCCGGTCGCGCGCGCGCCGGCCCTCGCCGCCCTCCGCGGCGATCTGGATGAGCCGCCGGTAGAACGCCGTCGCGGCCGCGGTGAACGCCGGCCCGACCTTGAGCGCGTCGCGCCCCTCGGTCAGCTCCACGGCGGCCGGAAAGTCGATGAGCGCGAGCTCGGCCAGGGCCAGGCACGCCTCGACCTTGACCCCGGCGTGGAAGGTGGCCGCCGAGATGCTCGGGAGCAGCGCCCGCCCGCCGACGTGGAAGCGCGCGACGAGCGCGCCGTCGCGCCCCTCCGCGAGGCGGGCGCGCGCCTCCTCTGCGGGCGGGCCGCTCGCCGCGGTGGGGCGCGGGCCGCTCGCCGCGGCGGGGCGCGGGCCGCTCGCCGCGGCGGGGCGCGGGCCGCTCGCCGCGGGGGGGTCGTCCGCGCCGTCGGCCGGCGCGGCCGCGATGCGCTCCTCGACGAGCCGCCCGCCCGAGATCAGCCGGCCGTCGTTCACGGCCGCGCCGTCGAGCAGCACGAGGGCGCGGCTCGCGGGGAAGAAGTGGAGCGCGTCGCGCAGGTAAGCGCGGACCGCGCACGCCTCGAGCAGCGACGACGTGACGCGCACGCGCGTGCCGAGCAGCGGCGCGATCCGGCGCACCGAGCACATCAGCGCGGCGGTGAGCTCGGGCGAAGCGCGGCCGCGGGCGCGCTCGGGCTCGTCGGGGGCGAGCTCGGGCGCGACCCCCGCGTCGCCCAGGCTGGGCCAGGCCACGACGCGGATCGCCCACCCCTCGATGCCGTCGCCGGTGGTGAGGTGCAGGCTGAAGCCCTCCGGGTCCGACAGCCCCAGGCCGAGCACCGAGAAGAACCCGACCCCGAACCGGCCCAGATCGATGCCGGGCCGCTTGTCTGTCGCGAACGGGATGAGCAGCCGTGAGAGGATTGCCCGGAGCCCCATGCCGGCGCCGGTGTCGCTGACGTCGACGCGCCCGTCGATGACGGCGACGTCGACGAGCGGCTGCGGCGCGCGGGCCGCGTCGGCGGCGTTGAGCACGAGCTCGATGAGCGGCCGGAGCGGGTGCCCGAACTGGCGGGAGATCTCCTCGTCGAGGATCTTGATCAGGTAGGCGCGGTCGATGGGGGGATCGGCGATGTCGCGCTGCCCTGCGCAGAGCGCGTCGAGGGCCGGGCGGTGCAGGCCGATGGCGACGAGCTCGTGCAGCGCTCCCAGAAAGTACAGCCCGGCGTCCCCTTTGGGAGGCGCGGGGCGCCGGCTGCCGCCCCCGTCACCCCCCGCTCCGTAGTGCGCGTGCACGCTCGACTGCTCCCCCTCACGCCCGCCCTCGACATCCCCCTGCGCGAAGTGCGCGCACCCACCGGGCGAATGCGCGCCGAGTGAGCGCCGAGCGGCGAACGATCGGCGGAGCTTTCACCGCCCGTGCCGAGCCGAGCCGTCGGGCGGCGGCCGTCCGTCCTTCAGCGCGCGGCCGCCGGGGGCGGCGGGCCCGCTACCCCGCGGCCCGCCGCGCGGGCGGCGAGCTCGGGGCGCCGCGCTCTTCGCCTTCGTCCGCCTCGCCCTGGGCGTCGCGGCGCTGCGCCGCGGCGCCGCGGGGGAGCGCCGCGCCCTGGGGCAGCGTCGCGCTCTGGGGCAGCGGCGTGGCGCTCTGGGGCAGCGGGGTGGGGCTCAGGGCAGGGTCGGAGAGCTGGGCCAGCTCGGAGAGCTGCAGCGCGCTCCACTTGCCGGGCGGCGGGATCGACTGCACCCCGGCGCGCTCGCGCTCCAGGCGCGCGTTCAGCTCGCCGCCGATGAGCAGCGCCAGGGCCAGGAGCCACAGCCAGAACAGGAAGATCGCGACGGTCGCGAGGCTCCCGTAGAACGTGGCGTAGCGGCCGAGCGTGGCGACGTAGAGCGAGAACAGGGTCGAGACGACCGACCAGAGCACCACGGTGAGCACCGCGCCCGGGAAGACCCGGCGCCGCTCGATGTTCGGGCGCTGGATCGAGAGCCTGAAGAACGCGGCCACCATGCAGGTGACGAGCCCGGCCGGGAGGGCGAAGGCGACGATGCGGGCGCCGATCGAGCCGGAGAGCGAGCCGATCAGCACGCCGACGCCGGCGACCACGGGCACCACGGCCAGGCTGGCCATGACGCACGCCGCCGCGATCGCCCTGCGGACGTACCAGGGGCGCTCGCGCGTGTTGTAGATGGTGTCGAACACGCCCATGGCGGTCGAGAGCCCGGAGGACGTGATCCAGAGGAAGCCGGTGATGCTGATGGGGGCGACCGCCGACGACTGCGAGAGCCGGAAGAGCTCCTCGGAGACGAGGTTCGCGACCTCCGGGGGCGCGGCCTTGAGGAGCGGCTGCGCCACGAGGTCCGACCACTCCTTGGTCCGGCTGAGCACGTAGCCGGCGAAGGCGGCGAGGGGGATCAGGCTGAGGAACGCGTCGAAGGCCATCGCGCTCGCGGCCCGCGGCCCGTTGTGGCGGTCCAGGCTGACGATGACGCTCCACACCGCCTTCGCGGCGCGGTGGCGCTCGATGTGTCGCCGGATCGCTGATGGCACGGGCGCAGCGTCGCTCTCCCGGGTGCGGGGCGCAATACCATCCGCCGCGCGGGAGGGGCGCGGCGATCTCGGGACAGCGGCAACTTCCGGCGGCGCAGCCGAAGGCGCGCGTCGAGGACGCAGGGCGGCGGTGTCCGTGCGGGGCAGTCCCACACGCTGGATCGCGTGACGGGCGCGTCACGATCGCGCGGCGCGAGCGCAGACGCGGGCCGCGCTCAGGCCTCGGCGATCGTGTCGGCGCGCCTAGGCGTCGGCGTTCCTGTCGGCCGCGAGGAGGCTCTGCACCGCATAGGGCACCGACTCGACGCCGGCGAGCTCGGCGAGGGCGTAGGCGATGTGCTCGCGGCTCGCGTGCGGCGGGATGCCGACGATCGCCCACGAGCCCCCCTCGCCGCGCTGCAGGTTGCTCCCGCGCTCGACGCGGAGCGCGGCGATGGCCGGGTAGACGGCGACGGTCATCCGCTTCGGCCGGAGGCGGTCCAGCGCGCGCATCGCGAAGGCGATCCGGTCGAACTCGCTGGGATCGCGGTACTCGACGTGCCGCTGCCGATCGATCTCCACGTGGTGGGCATCCCGCTCGCGCACGGGGTGAGCATAGCCCAAGCGGGCCGCCGCGCCGCTCCGGGCCCGCGGCGACCCGGCGCCGCCGCCGGCCGCGACAGCGGGCGGGCGCCCGGAGCCCGGGGCCCGCGGGTGCCGCCACGCGCCGGCCATGCTACGCGCCGGGGCGCCATGGACAGCCTCCCCCTGCTCGCCGACCACCCGTACGCCTCCTTCCTCGATCAGGTCGAGAAGCCCGCGCGCTACGCGGGCGGCGAGGTCGGCTCGGTCGTGAAGGACTGGGCGTCGGTCGAGGCGCGCGTCTGCCTCGCCTTCCCCGACGTCTACGACATCGGGATGAGCCACCTCGGCTTCAAGATCCTCTACAAGCTCCTGAACGACGACCCGCGCACGCTCGCCGAGCGCTGCTATGCGCCGTGGGTCGACATGGAGGCGCAGCTCGTGAAGCGCGGGCTGCCGCTCGTCTCGCTCGAGTCCGCGCGGCCGCTCCGGGACTTCGACGTCGTGGGTTTCTCCCTGCAGTTCGAGCTCACCTACTCCAACATCCTCACGATGCTGCACCTCGGCGGCGTCCCCCTGCGCGCGGAGGACCGCGGCGAGGACGACCCGATCGTCATCGCGGGCGGCCCGACGGCGACCCACCCGGAGCCGATCGCCCCCTTCCTCGACGCCCTCGTCATCGGCGACGGCGAGGAGAAGGCGACCGAGGTGGCCCTCACGTGGACCCGGCTCAAGCGAGAGGGCGTGCCGCGGCGCGAGCGGCTCATCGCGATCGCGCGCCTCGGCGCGGTGTACGTGCCCTCGCTCTACGCGACCCGGCTCGACCCCGACACCGGCCTCGTCGTCGTCGACCGCCCGCTCGTCGACGGCATCCCGTTCCCCGTCGAGCGCGCCCTCGTCGACCTGAACCAGTACCCGTTCCCCGACGAGAGCCCCACCGGCGGCCCCGAGGCCATCTTCGACCGCATGTCGATCGAGATCGCGCGCGGCTGCACCGAGGGGTGCCGCTTCTGCCAGGCCGGCATGATCTACCGCCCGGTCCGCGAGCGCGATCCCGAGCAGATCGTCGACACCGTGATGCGCGCGGTGCAGAAGTCCGGCCAGGACGAGGTCTCGCTCACGGCGCTGTCGACGGCCGACGTCTCGTGCATCTCGCCGCTCGTCAAGAAGGTCACCGATCGCCTCACGAAGGAGCGCATCTCGCTCGGCGTCTCGTCGCTGCGCGCCTACGGGCTCGAGCCCGACCTCCTCGACGAGCTCAAGCGCGTGCGCGCCACGGGCCTCACCTTCGCGCCCGAGGCGGGGACCCAGAGGATGCGCGACGTCGTGAACAAGAACGTCACGGAGGAGCAGCTCCTCGAGACGGCCGAGCGCGTGTTCAGCCGCGGCTGGGGCAAGATGAAGCTCTACTTCATGATCGGCCTCCCGACCGAGACCGACGAGGACGTGCGCGGCATCGTCGAGACGGGCGCCCGCGCGGCCGGCGCCGGGCGGAAAGCGGCCGGCAAGGGCAAGCCGGTCGACGTGACCGTCAGCGTCTCGACCCACGTGCCGAAGCCGCACACCCCGTTCCAGTGGGCGGCGATGGACACGCTCGCCGAGGTCGGGCGCAAGCAGCAGCTGCTCAAGGACACGGTGCGGCCCTACCGCGCCGTCACGCTGAAGACGCACGAGGCCCACGCCAGCGTCCTCGAGGGGATCTTCGCCCGCGGCGACCGCCCCCTCGCCGACGTCCTCGAGCGGGCGTGGCGGAGCGGCGCCCGCTTCGACTCGTGGGACGATCAGCTCAAGCTGTCCGTGTGGGAGGAGGCGTTCGCGCACTTCGGCGTCGACCGGGCGAGGTACCTCGGCACCCTCCCGGTGACGGCGCGGCTGCCCTGGGATCACATCGACGTCGGCCTCGAGGAGGGCTTCCTCGCGAAGGAGTACAGGAAGGCGCTCCAGAGCCGCCTCAGCCCGCCGTGCGGCAAGGTCGCCGGCACGTTCGTGCACCACACGAACCTCGAGGACGCCAGGGCCGATACGCGGCGGCTCGTCTGCTACGACTGCGGCGTCGCCTGCGACATGACGCAGATGCGCGAGGAGCGGCTGACCTTCCTCGACCGGCTCGGCGCCCACAAGCGCTCGCTGCCGGTGCTCACCGGCGCGGCCGCCTCGCTGCCGGCAGACGCCGCGCCGTCGCCCGAGGATCCGGCCCGCGCCGAGGTCGCGGCGCCCCCGCGCGCCGAGGCCGCGGCGCCCCCGCGCGCCGAGGCCGCGGCGCCCCCGCGCGCGCCCGCGCCGAAGGGGCGCGGCGGCTTCCGTTACCGCTTCCGCTTCGAGAAGACCGGCCCGATGGCGCTGCTCGGCCACCTGGACGTCGTGCGCGAGCTGCCGCGCGTGCTCAGGCGCGTCGGCGCGCCGATGACCTACACCGCGGGCTTCCACCCGAAGCCCGACATGACGTTCTCGCCGGCGCTCTCGCTCGGCGTCATCAGCCTCGACGAGTACGTCGACCTCCGCCTCGAGCGCGACCTCGACCCGGCCGCGCTCGAGGCGCTCGTCGCCTCGATGTCGGCCGCGAGCCCCCGCGGGCTCGCGTTCCGCGGCGCCGTGAAGCTCGGCCCGGAAGACCCCGCCCTGAGCAAGCTGATCGCCGGCGCGCGCTACGCGCTCGCGTTCGCGCGCTCGGCGATCGGCGCCGACGCCGAGGCGGTCCTCGCGGCCCGCTGCAGCGCCGCCCTCTCGGCCGCGTCGCTCCCGATCCGCCGGGAGATCGAGCGGATCGCGAAGATGGTCGACGTGCGCCAGTACCTCGTGCGGGCCGAGGTGGGCGGGCCCGACGTGCTCTCGGCGCTCGCGCGCGCGGGGCTCGTCGGCGATCTCGTCGCCCTGGAGGTCGAGGTCGACATCCGCGGCTCGGGCGCGGTGAAATCCTCCGAGGTCGCGGCGGTGATCGCGGGCGAGCCCGGGGGGGCGCCGGGCGCGATCGCGCCGCCGCCGCACCGCGCCGTGCGGCTTCAGCTGTTCGGCCGCGCCGCGCCGTCGGGCTCCGCCGCGGGCGAGCGCTTCTCGCTCTTCGACCTCGAGCGGGCGCGCCGCGTCAAGTCGGCCCCGGAGCCGGCGCCGTCCATCGCGCTCGCCGCGGACGCCGAGTGAGCCAGCCCGGGACGGTCGCACCGCAAAGATCCTCCGGGTGACGTCATCGCGTCGCCCGCGGAGCGCGCGGGCGATCGCCCGCGGATCGGCTACGCTGCGGTCCGCTTTATGGCAAAAGAGGGTCACGAGACCGAATGCTGCGCCGCGCGCCTCGCCGCGGCGGGAGCGGTTGGTGCGAGCGTCGCCCATGAGCTGCGCAACGCCCTCGCGGTCGCGGAGTCGTCGCTCTACCTGGCGCAGCGCGACCTCGACGATCGGCCCCGCCTGCTGCGCCACCTCGACCGGGTGACGTGCGAGATCCGCAAGGCGCACGAGGTCATCGGCAGCGTCCTCGGGCTGGCGCGCGGCGAGCCGCTGCGGCGCGAGCCGGCGCACGTCGGCAAGCTCATCGAGAGCGCCCGGCACGCGCTGGTGCTGCCCACGGCGGTCCGCTTCGAGGTCGCCGTCGCGCCGGCCGACCTCACGCTCCAGTGCGACCCCATCCTGCTCGAGCGCGTCTTCTCGAACCTCTACCTCAACGCCATCGAGGCGCTCGACAACGCCCCTGGCGGCTCGATCGTCACGCGCGCGTGGCGAGGCGACGAGCGCACGTACCTCGAGGTCGAGGACAACGGCCCTGGCGTCCACCCCTGCGTGGTCGACCACCTGTTCGAGCCGCTCGTGACCGCCAAGGTGAAGGGGACCGGCCTCGGGCTCGCGCTGAGCCGGGTCATCATCGAGGCGCACGGCGGCGAGATCACGGCGACGACGGGCCGGTGCACGGGCACGGCGTTCCGCATGTGGCTGCCGAGCCAGTAGCCGGGCGCGCCGGCCGGGCCCGTCGCTGGACCCATGGCCGGGAGCGCCGCCGCCGGGTCGCGCCGCCCACCGGGTCGCGCCGCCCGCCGGGTCGCGCCGCCCGCATGCTATCGTCCTCTCATGTCCATGCAGGCCAAGCGCCGTCCGGCGGAACGCGGCCCGTTTCGGCCGGAGCACCTCCGCTCGGGCGCACCGTACGAGCTGTCGAATGGCCACCCTGTGTACTGCGCCCCCACGGGCGGGCGAGGCTCCGGGCCGAACCACCTGGGCAGCTCGGTCGTCGGGTGGGACCCGGCGGTCAAGGAGGCTGGCGTGGACACGGGTTATGCCCTGGGGCCGGGCACCCTCCGGGCGCCGGACGTGGCGGTGGGGAACGTGCCCGACC
Organism: Sorangium sp. So ce394; assembly: GCF_051474665.1. Classification (NCBI taxonomy): domain Bacteria; kingdom Pseudomonadati; phylum Myxococcota; order Polyangiales; family Polyangiaceae; genus Sorangium; species Sorangium sp. So ce394. The sequence continues at coordinate 10,139,425 of NZ_CP150339.1, read as the reverse complement.
GGCCCGGCTGGGTGAAGGGAGTGCCGGAGCTCGCCATCGAGTACGCCGACGTGGGGCAGGACGAGGCGGAGCTCACGGAGAAGATCGACGACCTGCTCGCGGCCGGCACGAAGCTCGTGTGGGTGGTGCGCCTCAACGGCCCACGGCGGGTCGAGGTGCATGAGCCCCGACGGAAGGTGCGGGTCGTGCTCCCCGGGCAGACGCTGAGCGCGCCGGGCATCCTGAAGAACTCGTTCCCGGTCGAGGCGCTCTACGATCGCAGCGAGGCGGAGAAGGCCACGCTGACCAACCTGCTCCAGCGGCGCGGCTACGAGGACCTCGACGCCGTGCTCGCTGCAGGGCGCGAAGAGGGGCGCGAAGCGGGGCGCGAAGAGGGGCGCGAGGAGGGGCGCGAAGAGGGGCGCGAGGAGGGGCGCGAGGAGGGGCGCGAGGAAGGGATCCTCGAGGGCAAGCGCGATGCGCTGCGGCGCGTCCTCGATCGGCGAGGGCTGCGGCTCACGAAGTCGGCGGCGGCGAAGATCGCGTCGTGCAGGAGCGAGCGCGAGCTCGATGGCTGGCTCGACCGCGCCCTCGTCGCGTCGACCACGGCGGAGGTGTTCAGGCGCGCGCCCCGCTGACGCGCCCCGTCGACCGCGCGCCGCGCCGGCTCAACCGCGGCCGCGGCCGCGGACGAGCTCGGAGACGGCCTCTCCCAGGCCCTCGAGCGTGAGCGCGAACATCGGGAAGATGCCCTTGATCGCGTCGACGGTCGGGTGGGGGTACGGGCCGATCCCGTCGGGGTTCAGCCACACGGCGCGGTCGAAATGCTCGCGGAGCATCATCAGCCAGGCGACGCCGGGCAGCCGCGCGTCGGCGTCGGGCGATGTGCCGCCGTAGCCCGACGAGCCGAGCAGCTCGTACGGCGCCATCGACGCGTCCCCGACCATCACGAGCTTGTGCTGCTTGCCGCACTCGCGGAGGAGCTCGCGCACCGGCACGGGCTCCTGCAGCCCCTCGGTCTTGTAGACCTTCTCGTAGACGCAGTTGTGGAAGTAGTAGCTCCGCAGCTCCTTCCAGTGCGTCGCGCGCTTCGCCGCGCTGAACAGCTGCGACACGAGCGCGGCGTTGGGATCCATCGAGCCGCCCACGTCCATCATCAGGATCACGCGCGTGTTCGGCCGGCGCGGGGGCCGCGTGACGATCTCGATCTCGCCCGCGTTCCTGGCCGTCGCGTCGATCGTCGCCTCGACGTCGAGCTCGCGCTCGCCGCCCTCGCGCGCGAAGGCGCGCAGCTTGCGCAGCGCCACCTCGATCTGGCGCACGTCGAGCGTGACGTCGCTGCGGTAAGGCCGGTAGCGGCGCGCGTCGGCGTTCTGCATCGCGCCGCTCCGCCCGCCCGCGGAGCCGCCGACCTGGATGCCGCTCGGGTTGAACCCGCCGCGGCCGAACGGCGACGTGCCGCCGGTCCCGATCCACCGGTTCCCCCCGTCGTGGCGCTCCCGCTGCTCGCGGAGGCGCTCCTCGAAGCGCCGGAGCACCTCCTCGAGGTCGAGCTCCTCGATCGTCGCCTTCTCCTCCTCGGAGAGGGCGCGCATCTTCACCGGATCCCGGAGCCACGAGAGGAGCTCCTCCGCGATCGCCTTGGCCTCGACGTGCACGCCGCGGAAGTGCTGGGCGAACGCGAGGTCGAAGTCGTCGAGGTGCGCCTCGGAGTGGACGAGGAGCGCCCGCGCGACGTGGTAGAAGCCGTCGAGCGAGCTCTCGTGGAGGCCCGCGGCGAGCGCGCGCGCGAGGCCGATCGCCTCCTGGGCGCCGACCGGGACCTTGCGGGCCCGGAGCTCGTAGAGGAACTCGACGAACATCGCTACGACCGGTACCGCCTGCCGCCGGCCAGCTGATCGGCCATGGCCGCGAGGTCCTGCTCCTTCTTGAGCAGCGCGCCGAGGAACGGCAGCGTTTTGTCGAGCTTCACCTCGCCCACGCCCGCCTTGCGCAGCACGGCGATCCAGTCGATGAGCTCGCTCGTCGAGGGTCGCTTCCGGATCCGGGTGTTCTTCCGGATCTCGTAGAAGACCTGCATCGCCTGATCGGCCAGCGTCCGATCGAGCTCGGGGTGGTGGACGCGGACGATGTCCCGCATGAGCTCCGGCTCCGGGAAATCGATGAAGTGGAAGACGCAGCGGCGCAGGAAGGCGTCCGGCAGCTCCTTCTCGTTGTTGCTGGTGATGATCACGACGGGCCGCTCGCGGGCGACGATCTCGTCCCCGGTCTCGGCGACGCGGAAGCGCATCCGATCGAGCTCGTGGAGGAGGTCGTTCGGGAACTCGAGATCGGCCTTGTCGACCTCGTCGATGAGGAGCACGACGCGCCTGTCGGCGCTGAACGCCCTCCCGAGGGGGCCGAGCTTGATGTAGCGGCGGATGTCGCGCACGTCGCCGTCGCCGAAGCGCGCGTCGTAGAGCCGCTGCACGGTGTCGTAGACGTAGAGCCCGTCCTGCGCCCGCGTGGTGCTCTTGACGTGCCAGGGGATGAGCTCGGCGGACAGGCTCTGCGCGATGGCCTCGGCGAGCAGCGTCTTGCCGGTGCCGGGCTCTCCCTTGACGAGGAGCGGCCGCTCCAGGACCAGCGCGCAGTTGACGGCGGCCTCGAGCGCTTCGTTGGTGAGGTAGCGTTCGGTGCCGCGGAAGCGGCGGAAGTCGGACATACCGAACGGTAGCACCCGACGGCGAGCGCGGCGGTGCGCGCGGGCTCGGGCGAAACGTCGAGCGACGTCGTTCGAGCGCGCCGGGGTCAGAGCCAGTCGCGCGCGAGGTAGGCTGTCCACGAGGCCGCCCGCTCCCAGAGCGGGCGCCGGGCCCAGTGCGCGACGGTGATCTCGCGGCAGTGGGCGACGTCGTCGGCGAACATCCGCTCCAGGGCGCCGGCGAACCCGCGGTGCGAGATGACGGCGTTCGCCTCGAGGTTCATGCGGAGCGACTGGCTGTCGAGGTTGGTGGAGCCGACGGTGGACCAGACGCCGTCGATGACCGCGGTCTTGGCGTGCAGGACGCGGCCGCGCCACTCGAGCATGCGGGCGCCGGCGTCGAGGAGGTGGCCGTAGATGGTGCGCGACGCGAGCAGGACCGCGGGCACGTCGGTGGTGCCGGCGACCATGATCCTGACGTCGACCCCGCGGCGCGCGGCGGCGGAGAGCGCGTGGATGACCCGGAGCGGCGGCAGGAAGTAGGCGTTGGTGATGAAGATCCGGCGTCGGGCGCGCTCGATGGCGTGCCGGTAGGCCTCGCGGATGCCGTGGCGGTGCCTGCGGCGGGGGAGGTCGTTGCTGATGATCTGGACGGCGGGGTCGGGCCTGCGCTCGGCGTAGCCGTAGCGCTGATCGTCGATGGGGCCGCCGCCGGCGCGCTGCCAGGTGCGCAGGAAGAAGTACTGGAGCTCGGCCGCGGCGGGGCCCTCGATGCGGAGGTGGGTGTCGCGCCAGCCGGCGCCGCCGTCCTCCGGGGCGGCGTAGTCGTCGGAGATGTTGAGGCCGCCGGTGAAGGCGACGGTGCCGTCGACGATGAGCGCCTTGCGGTGGTCGCGGCGGGCCACCTTCCCGAAGGGGGCCGAGAGCTCGAGGGGGCGGAAGGCGAGGGGACGGACGCCGGCGCGGCGGAGCCCGTCGAGGAACGACGACGAGACGGACGAGCCCCAGGCATCGAAGAGCACGCTCACCTCGACGCCCGCCGCCGCCCGCGCCATGAGCGCCTCGGCGAAGCGCCGGCCGGTGCGATCGTCCCGCAGGATGTACGTCTCGAGGCAGATCGTGCGCTGGGCTCGGGCGATGGCCTCGAGCATGGCCGGGTAGGTCTGGGCGCCGTCCTTGAGGAGCGCGAGCCGGTGGGCGCCGACGGTCATCTCGGCGAAGGCGGGCGCGGTGGACGCGGGAGGGGGTGAGGACATGCAGCGAGGGGCCGGGCTGCTCGGGGTGAGGCGGCGGGATGGTAGCGCGGGTGAGGGGGCGGCATCGGCCCGATCGTCGATCCGGGCGGCCCGGCCCGAGGAGGGGGCGTGCGTCGCGCGGTGTTGGGGCCCCGCCGAACTCGCCTGGCCATCGCTCCTCCGGCAGAGCCGGAGGAGCGATGGCCAGGCTCAGACATCGGCCCATCCTCAACACCGCGCGACGCACGCCCCCTCCTCGGGCCTACCGTGGTGACGAGCGGGCCGAGTGAGCGTGTTGAGAGAAGGGAGGTTGGCGTGAACAGGAAAGTCGACGGGGGGACAGGCCGGGCGGTGCAACGGGCCTATTTGAGAGGAGCGGTTGGACTTGCGCCGGGCGCACGGGCATCATCCAGCGCCTGGCGAGGAGCGCTGAGACTCCGCGGTTCGGTCCGGCGGCTCGCGCGCTGGGAGGGGACGTCACGCGATGACACCGAGGCGAGCGAAGGGGCGACACGCCGCGGAGGACGAGCTGTCGAGCGCGGGCGGCCGCGAGCACGGATATCCGAGGCCGCAGCTCCGGCGCGCCGGGTGGACCTCCCTGAACGGGACATGGGCGTTCGCGCTCGATCCGCAGGCGAGGTGGAGGAGGCCCGCCGAGGTCGTCTGGGATCGCGTCATCGACGTCCCGTTCTCGCCGGAGACGGAGCAGAGCGGGGTCGGGGAGACGGGGTTCTATTGCGCCTGCTTCTACCGGCGGACGTTCGAGGCGCCCGAGCTCCGCGACGGCGAGCGGCTGGTCCTGCACTTCGGCGCCGTCGACTACGAGGCCACCGTCTGGGTAGAAGGGTGCGTGGTCGCGCGCCACGTCGGCGGTTACACGCCGTTCAGCGTCGACATCACCGACGTCCTCGGCGGGCCAGGGGCAAAGGAGATCGTCGTCCGCGCCGAGGACGACCCCGCCGACCTGGCGAAGCCGCGCGGCAAGCAGGACTGGCAGCGCGAGCCGCACTCGATCTGGTATCCGCGCACGACCGGCATCTGGCAGACCGTCTGGATGGAGCGCGTGCCGAGGACGTCGATCGGGGCGGTGCGCTGGGCGTCGAGCCTCACCCGATGGGAGATCGACTGCTACGTGAGGATCGCTGGCGAGCGGCGCGACGACCTGCGCCTCAGGGTTCGGCTCCACAGCGACGACGCGCTGCTCGCCGACGACACCTACGCCGTCGTCGCCGGCGAGGCGCACCGGCGCATCGCGCTCTCCGATCCGGGGATCGACGACTTCCGGAACCACCTCCTGTGGAGCCCCGAGTGCCCCATCCTGATCCAGGCCGAGATCGAGCTCCTCGGCCACGACGGAGAGGTGCTCGACCGCGTCCGGAGCTACACGGCGCTGCGCTCGATCGCGATCCAGGGCGATCGCGTCGTGCTCAACGGGAGGCCGCTCCCGCTCCGGATGGTGCTGGATCAGGGCTACTGGCCCGGGACCGGGATGACGCCGCCGGACGACCACGCGCTCCGGCGCGACGTGGAGCTCGCGCGCGCCATGGGCTTCAACGGCGTGCGCAAGCACCAGAAGATCGAGGACCCGCGCTACCTCTACTGGGCGGATACGCTCGGCCTCCTGGTCTGGGAGGAGATGCCGAGCGCCTACCGCTTCACCTCGCAGTCGGTCGAGCGCCTCACGCGGGAGTGGGCCGACGTGATCGAGCGCGATTACAGCCACCCCTGCGTCATGGCGTGGGTGCCGTTCAACGAGTCCTGGGGCGTGCCGAACCTGCCGGACAACGCCCGGGAGCGCCACTGGGTCGAGGCGCTCTACCACCTCACCAAGACGCTCGACTCGACCCGCCCCGTGGTCGGCAACGACGGCTGGGAGAGCGTCGCGACCGACATCATCGGGATCCACGACTACGACGCCGACGCGGAGCGGATCGCGCGGCGCTACCACGCCGAGGAGGTCCGGCCCCGGCTGTTCCAGCGCGAGCGCCCCGGCGGGCGCCTCCTCGTGCTCGACGGCCACCGCGGGGCGAGCGACCTCCCGATCGTCCTGTCGGAGTTCGGCGGGATCGCGCTCCGGCAGGGCACCTCGGGTATCTGGGGCTATTCGCTCTACAACGAGCCGAGGTCGTTCGCCCGAGCCTACGAGAGCTTGCTCGCGGCCGTGCGCTCGGTCGAGCTGCTCAGCGGCTTCTGTTACACACAGTTCGCCGACACGTACCAGGAGGCGAACGGGCTTCTCTACGCGGATCGAACCCCGAAGTTCCCGCTCCACGAGATCGCCGCCGCGACGCGCGGCCGCGTCGCCGGGCACCTGCAGCCCGATTGCCTGGAGCTCCGAGGACGCGAGGGACCTCGGCAAGAGGGCGTGGTCGATCCCCTGGTCGAGGACGGCGGTTAGCCGCGCCGGGGCGCCGGCCGGCCTGGAGCGCTGCCGCGCGTCAGCCGACTCCGGTCTCGTCCAGATTCATTGGGTTTCCGAGCCTGTTCCTCGACATGGACACGCCCTCGCGCGGCGGCTCCGCGCGAGGAGCGCTGACGCCGCGCCGCGGCGCGATTCCGGGCATGCTCCTTGAATAGCGCTTGTCCGAAGCCCGGGATGCGACCCAGGTGCACAGCGAGATCGAGCGGGAGGGATCGATGAGCGCGAGACCGCAGCCGGACGTGATCTGCTTTTCGCACCTGCGCTTCAGCTTCGTGTTTCAGAGGCCGCAGCACCTGCTCACGCGCTGCGCGCGGCGGCGCAGGGTCTTCTTCTTCGAAGAGCCGTTGTTCGACGGCGGGCCCCCGCGCCTCGAGGAGACGGCGACCCAGCACCAGGGCCTCTGCGTCGCGACTCCGCACCTGCCCTCCGGCGCCGAGCCCTCCCGGGCCTCTGCCATGCAACGCGAGCTCCTCGACGGCATGATGAGGCGCCACGCGATCAGCGACTGCGTGCTCTGGTATTACACGCCGGTGGCGCTGTCTTTCTCTCGGCACCTCGCGCCCGCGGCGACCGTCTACGATTGCATGGACGAGCTCTCGGCGTTCGCCGGGGCGCCCCCGGCGCTCAAGGAGCGCGAGGCCGAGCTCCTGCGCCGCGCCGATCTGGTCTTCGCCGGCGGCGCGAGCCTCTACGAGGCGAAGCGCGCGCTGCACCCGCGCGTGCACGCGTTCCCGAGCAGCGTCGACGTCGCGCACTTCGCCCGCGCGCGGGCCGCTTCCCGCGCCGATCCCGAGGACCAGGCCGCGATCCCGAGGCCGCGCCTGGGCTTCTTCGGCGTCCTCGACGAGCGCATGGACCTCGAGCTCCTCGCCGCCGTGGCCGCGCTGCGGCCGGCCTGGCAGATCGTGCTTGTGGGGCCCGTGGTCAAGATCGACCCGGCGACGCTGCCCCGCGCGCCGAACATCCATGTCCTCGGGCAGAAGCGGTATGAAGACCTGCCCGCGTATCTCGGGGGCTGGGACGTGGCGCTCCTGCCCTTCGCCCGGAACGAGGCCACGCGGTTCATCAGCCCCACGAAGACGCCGGAGTACCTGGCCGGCGGCAGGCCCGTCGTCTCGACGTCGATCCGCGACGTGGTGCAGCCCTACGGCGAGCTCGGGCTGGTGCGCATCGCGGACGCGCCCCGCGACTTCGTCGCCGCCGTGGAGGCGGCCCTCGCCGAGGAGCGCGGCGCGATGCTCGCGCGCGTGGACGACGTCCTCGGGCAGCGCTCGTGGGACGCCACCTGGGCCAGGATGGAGCGGCTCCTCGAGGGCGCCCTGGAGCGCCGCGGCCTCGCCGCGGCGGCGAGGTGAGCCATGTTCGATTACCTCATCGTCGGCGCAGGCTTCGCCGGGTGCGTCCTCGCCGAGCGGCTCGCCCGCGGCGCGGGCAAGAAGGTGCTGCTCTGCGACGTGCGCATGCATATCGGCGGGAATGCGTACGACCATTACGACGCCGCCGGCGTCCTCGTGCACAGGTACGGACCGCACATCTTCCACACGAACTCGCGGGAGGTCTTCGATTACCTGTCGCGGTTCACCGAGTGGCGCCCTTACCAGCACCGCGTGCGCGCCTGGGTCGACGGGCAGCTCCTGCCCATCCCGATCAACCTCGACACGATCAACGGCCTCTACGGCCTGAGCCTCAACGCGCTGGAGGTCGAGGGCTTCCTCGCCTCGAGGGCCGAGCGGCGCGAGCGCATCCGCACCTCGGAGGACGTGATCGTCAGCAAGGTGGGGCGCGAGCTCTACGAGAAATTCTTCCGCAGCTACACGCGCAAGCAATGGGGGCTCGACCCGTCGGAGCTCGACGCCTCGGTGACGGCGCGCGTCCCCGTGCGAACGAACCGGGACGACCGCTACTTCGCCGACACCTACCAGGCGATGCCGCTCCACGGGTTCACGCGGATGTTCGAGCGGATGGTCGACCACCCGGGCATCAAGATCCTGCTCAACACGGATTACCGCGAGATCTGCGCTGTCGTCCCGCACCGCGAGGTCATCTATACAGGCCCGGTCGACGCCTATTTCGACTACCGCTTCGGGAAGCTGCCCTACCGCTCGCTCGAATTCAAGTTCGAGACCAAGGACCAGGAGGTGTACCAGGCGGCGCCGGTCATCAACTACCCGAACGAGTACAGCTACACCCGGGTCACCGAGTTCAAGTACCTCACCGGCCAGGCGCACCCGAGGACCACGATCGTCTACGAGTTCCCGAAGGGCGACGGCGACCCGTACTACCCCGTGCCGCGGCCGGAGAACGCGGCGCTCTACCGGAAGTACGAGGAGCTCGCCCGGTCGACGTGCGGCGTCCACTTCGCCGGCCGGCTCGGCACGTACCGCTACTACAACATGGATCAGGTCGTCGCCCAGGCCCTCACCCTCTACGCGAAGCTGACGGGCGCGCCTGGCACTCGGCCCCTCGCGGAGGCGGCGTGATCGGGTCGGGCGCTGACGATTGCGGCGAGCCGGCGATCGAGATCTGGGGCGGCGTCGAGTGCACGGTGAACCGTGTCCGCGACGCGTACCACGATCAGCTCGATCGGAACGGCCACGCGCACCGGCTCGACGACCTCGACCGCTTCGCCGAGCTCGGGATCCGGGCGCTGCGGTATCCCGTGCTGTGGGAGCGCACGGCGCCGGACGGCCTCGCGCGCTTCGCGTGGGCCGACGCGCGCCTCGGGAGGCTGCGCGACCTCGGCGTGCGTCCGATCGTGGGGCTCGTCCACCATGGCAGCGGGCCTCCCCGGACGAGCCTCCTCGACCCGAGCTTCGTCGAGGGGCTCGCGCGCTTCGCGCGCGCGGTGGCCGAGCGCTACCCGTGGGTCGAGGACTACACGCCGGTGAACGAGCCGCTCACCACGGCGCGCTTCTCCGGCCTCTATGGCCACTGGTACCCGCACGGGCAGGACGGCCGCGCCTTCATCCGCGCGCTCCTCACGCAGTGCCGCGCGGTCGCCGCGGCCATGCGCGCCGTCCGCGAGGTCAACCCGCGCGCGCGCCTCGTGCAGACCGAGGATCTCGGGCGGACGTTCAGCACGCCGCTGCTCGCGTACCAGGCGCAGCACGAGAATCACCGCAGGTGGTTGAGCTTCGATTTGCTCATGGGGCGGGTGGACCGGGATCACCCGTTTTATCCCCAGCTCCTCGAGTGGGGCGTGTCCGAAGGCGAGCTCGAGGCGCTCGTCGCGTCGCCGTGTCCGCCGGACATCCTCGGCGTCAATTACTACATCACGAGCGAGCGGTTCATCGACGAGCGCCTCGACCGCTATCCGCCGTGGGCGCATGGCGGCAACGGCCGGCACGCCTACGCCGACGTCGAGGCCATCCGCGTGCTCGCCGGAGGCATGGGCGGGCATCTCCCGCGCCTCCTGGAGGTCTGGGAGCGTTACCGCCGGCCCGTCGCGATCACGGAGGCGCACCTGGGCGGCTCGCGCGAGGAGCAGCTCCGCTGGCTGGCCGAGGCGTACCGCGCGGCTGTGGCCGCGCGCGGGGCGGGCGCGGACGTGCGGGCGGTGACCGCGTGGGCGCTGCTCGGCTCGTTCGACTGGGACAGCCTCGTGGTGAGCGCGCGTGGGCGCTACGAGCCGGGCGTCTTCGACGTCCGCGGCGAGGCGCCGCGTCCGACCGCGCTCGCCGGGCTCGTCCGGGCGCTCGCGCGCGGGGAGCCCTTCTTCCACCCGGTGCTCTCGACGCCCGGGTGGTGGCGCCGCCCGGAGCGGCTGCTCTATCCGGCGGTCGGCGTGGAGGGGCGCGACGTCGCGGGGCGCGTCGAGCCGACCGGCGGCCCCGCGGCGCAGCCCGAGGGGCCGCCGATCGTGATCGCCGGCGCCGCGGGCATGCTCGGCAGGGCGTTTGCGCGCCTGTGCGCCCGCCGCGGGCTGCCGCACCGCATGCTGAGCCGCGCCGAGATGGACATCGCCGATCCCGCCTCGGTCGAGCGCGCCCTCGAGCGCCACGCGCCGTGGGCGGTCGTCAACACCGCGGGCTATGCGCGCGTGGACGACGCCGAGCTCGAGCCTCACCGCTGCGCGCGCGAGAACGCCTCCGGGCCCGCGGTGCTCGCGGCGGTGTGCCGCGAGCGCGGCGTCCGGCTCGTCACGTTCTCCTCCGATCAGGTCTTCGACGGCACGGGCACGACACCCTATGTGGAGACCGACCCGGCGCGGCCGCTGAGCGCGTACGGGCGGAGCAAGGCCGCTGCCGAGCGACAGGTGCTCTCTATCCTTCCGACGGCGCTGGTGGTGCGCACGGCGGCCTTCATCGACCCGTGGGACGAGGCTCATTTCGTCGCCGCCGCCCTGCGCGCGTTCCGCGACGGCCGCCCGTTCAGCGCGGCCGAGGACCTGATCGTGACGCCGACCTACACACCCGACCTCGTCGACGCGACCCTGGATCTCCTGATCGACGGCGAGGGCGGCCTCTGGCATCTGGCGAACCGCGACGCGGTGACCTGGGCTGAGCTCGCCGCTCGGAGCGCCGCGCTGGCGCGCCTCACCGCGGCGCTCCTCGTCCGCTGCCCGGGCAGCGCGCTCGGCTTCGTCGCGCCGCGCCCGCGGTACAGCGCCCTGGGCAGCCAGCGGGGGCTCCTGCTCCCTGCGCTCGACGACGCGCTCGCGCGATACCTGTCGACCGTGGCCGAAGCCCAGCTCGGCCGCCAGGCCGCTTGAGCCGGGACGAAAGATCGGGATCCCGCGGTCGGTGACAGGCGCCGTTGGTCGTCGGGAGAATTCGGAATCGTGTCCACGACCACCCTGGGTCGGATCGTGAGAAGCCGGTAATGGGCTTTCCGCGTCCTCCCGCGCGGTGAGCGCGTGTCCAGCGCTCGACAGCCATCGATCGGTGCGCGGCGTTACGGATGAGCTTGCTCTGCCGCCACGATCGCCTTCAGCTCTCGGTGGCGCTCGTGTGCCGGGCGTCTCGTGATGACAGACGACTCTCTGCTTCATTGGCGCGGCGTCTGTCGAGGGCGTCGACACGTCTGCTCCACCGGAGGAAAAGTGGAGCGGCCCGGTGGCGTTGCTTGCTCCCACCTTCGCGGGCGCTTAGCCTAGAACGCAGACGTAACCACGAAATTGCGGAGGAAACGCCATGATGCCGATGATGAGCATGCCGATGACGGGCTCGATGGGGATGATGCCTCAGATGATGGGGATGATGCCTCAGATGATGATGCCTCAGATGATGGGGATGATGCCTCAGATGATGGGGATGATGCCTCAGATGATGGGGATGATGCCTCAGATGATGGGGATGATGCCTCAGATGATGATGCCCCAGATGATGATGCCCCAGATGATGATGCCCCAGATGATGATGCCCCAGATGATGGGTCAGATGCCCCAGATGATGGGTCAGATGCCGATGATGGCGCGGATGACCTGTGAGATGGATAAGGAGGGGATGGTCTGCAAGATGATGCCCATGGAGGGCATGAACATGGACATGCTGCGCCAGCGCTGTGATGCCATGATGAAGATGATGGGCATGGGCATGCCGATGATGCTGATGTGCGGCAGCATGCCGATGATGATGTGCATGGGCACCGGCATGGGCATGGGCTCTGGCGCGAGCGGCACGACCAACATGGGCGGCTCGAACGTCGCCAGCATGAACCGATGATCGCGCGCCCCTGGCGCAGCGCCTGACGGCTCGCCGGCGCCGGGAAAGCACGAGCCGATGGACAGGGCGCCTGGAGCGCCAGGAGAGCCTTCTTCTCCCGGCGCTCCAGGCACCCTGGCGGCTCGCTCTGGTCAGCCGGTCTTTTCGACGTACGTCATCACCAGGTACATGATGACTTCCTGCTTGGTGGGGTTCCTGTACTGGTGGGGCACGTCGGCCTCGAACAGGATCGCGTCGCCCGTCGCGAGCAGGTGGCGCTCGGCGCCGACGATCATCTCCAGCGTTCCCGTCGTCACCACGAGGTTCTCGAGCGTGCCCGGCGGGTGTGGATCCGCCTGCTCGGTGGCGAGGGGAGCGAGCTTGAGCTCGTAGAACTCGACGGTCCTCGGCACGTCGAACGGGAACAGCGCGCGCGAGGTGAACGAGCCGTCGTGCGACGTGAGCACCTTGGCGCGCGCGGCCGGGATGAGCGCCGTGCCGCCGATCGACTGGTCGCTGATCAGCGCCGAGAACGGCACGCCCAGCGCCCGGGCGATCTTCCAGAGCACGTTGATCGTCGGCGTGCTCTGGCCGAGCTCGATCTGGCTGAGCATCGCCCGGCTCACGCTCGACGCCTTCGCCAGCCGCTCGAGGGAGAGCCCGCGCTTGGTCCGGAGGCGGCGCAGGTTGGCGCCGACGATGCCGGTGAGCGCCGAGGACGTGTCCTGCGGGGCCATCTCGTAGCCCCACGCCTCGTCGGGCGTCTCGTCCACGTCCCGCTGCGGCGGCTCCTTGTGCGTCCCGTTCCCCCTCGCGCGGCTCGCGAGGTCGGCGGCGCCTTCCGGCCCGCGATGCGAGCGCGCCCCGGCGAGCGGTGAGGAGCTCTCCGCGAGCTCGGCGGGCGCTCCCACCCCGTTCTTGAAGCCCGCCCCGGACGACGAGGCTTCGAACCGCTCGCCGGCGATCAGCCCGAGGGGGGCGCGCGGCGTGTTCTGGCGGACCGATTTCATCGCAGCTGCCAGACCGGCATCCACGTCCACACGGGGAACCACCAGAGGGCGACCGGCATGGTCAACGAGCTACCCGACGCCATCGTGTCGTTCTCGAGCGCGCGTTCGCTCCGAGCGACCCGCCGCTGCTGCCGGTACTCTTCCAAGTCGATCACTTGAGCACTCTGGGGGCGCATCCGACTTACCTCCAACCCGTAGACCTATCATCCGTTATAACGGATTGTCTGTCAAGGGACAGCTCGGTCATGACGCATCGACGACGGCACGGTGCGTCATCGCGATGACGCCATCGGGCAATCTCATCCGTAGCCGGTCGTTTCGGCGAAAATGCCTCGGATTCAGCATTTGATTGCGTTGTCGCTGTAAAATCTTCTGAGGCGCCACCTCGCTCGACTGTCCACGTTTGACGCGTCGCGCTGTTCTTGCAGCGACATCAAAATGATGCGCCTCCGAAATAGTGGACGGCGCCGGGCGCGCGCGCCCGGAGTCGTCCGTCCCTCCACGGACACCTGTCGCGGACGATGCGGGGTGGCCTGGCGTGTCTGTGCCTCTCCGCGTTTGTCCGTTGCCGTCCCCGCGCGGGTGCGCCGCTCGGCCCGGTGCGTTCCAGGAACATTCGGGGCGCGCCGTCCTCTGTTCACCACGTCGCGGCGCGGTTGCGGAGCCGGGGCGCTTCGCGGCTCACGAGCGCACATCGCGACAGCACGAACACACAAGGAGGCAGCCATGGCGGGCGTCGACGTGGGCGGTGGCGAGAGGCGGGCGCGGAACAGCGATATCAACATGATTCCGTTCATCGATCTCCTGATGGTGACCATCGCCTTTCTCCTGATCACCGCGGTGTGGGTCTCGAGCTCGCGCCTCAAGACCAGCGCAGAGGCCCCGGCCGCCGCAGGGTGCGGTGAGGAGTGTCAGAAGGAGCCTCTCAAGACGATGCACGTCCACGTCGGCGAGGACAGGTTCAACCTCGTGTGGAAGCAGGGCGCGACCGTCCTGAGCGAGGTGAGCGTCCCCAAGCACGCTGTCGAGATCGGCGCGGCGGGGGCCAGCGCGATCCGTTATCGAGAGCTCAGCGACGCCATCCAGCGCGAGTGGGAGCGGAGCGGCGAGCACCGCGCCCCGAGCGACCGCCGCGCCGATCAGGCCGTGCTCCACAGCGATGACAAGACGCCGTTCCGCGAGCTCGTCGCCGTGCTCGACGCCATCAACGCCCCGCGCCGCACGGTCCTCCTCGACGATGGCCGCAGCATCGAGATGCCCGCGTTCCTCGCCACCTTCTCCGCGCGCTAACCCCCACCGTAGGCCCCCGGCGAGGGTGTCCTCGGCGCGGCGCGGGGTGGGGGATGGGCCGATGTTTGAGCCTGAGAGTTGAGCCATCCGGCTTGCCGGATGGCTCAACTCTCAGGCGAGTTCGGCGGGGCCCCCACCCCGCGCCGCGCCGAGGACACCCTCGCCGGGGGCCGGGCCATCGAGTTCGGCGAGGCCCCCACCCCGCGCCGCGCCGAGGACACCCTCGCCGGGGGCCGGGCCATCGAGTTCGGCGAGGCCCCCACCCCGCGCCGCGCCGAGGACACCCTCGCCGGGGGCCGGGCCCCTGGGATGTTACGCCGTGAACTCCGTCGTGAGCGCCACCCAGTTCGAGGGCGGCCGCACCGCGTAGCTCAGCGCCAGCACCTCGATCAGCACCACCCGGTAGATCGCGTGGACGTCGTCGACGTCGACCTCGTGCGCGTTCGCCTCGAGGGCCGCGTCGAGGTGCTCCTGCACGAACGCGAGGACGTCCGGCTGCTCCATCGCGATCACGTCGTCCGAGTCGACCGCCTCCGCGGGGTCGTGGAGGCGGATCTGCTCGTCCAGGTTGAGCGACTCCTCGACGCCGGTGAGCGCCGTCTCGGTGACCTCCTCGAGGTCCTGCCCGAACAGCTCGTCGAAGGCGAGCCAGATCGCCAGCGTCAGGAAGTAGCCGAGGGCGAGCGCCGTCTCGTCGAGCGGGCCGGAGAGCACCGAGGAGATCCGGTCGGCCAGCGCGGGCTGCGTCTGCTCGAAGCGCGTGAACGCGTCGTCGAGCTGCTTGCGCGAGTCGTCGTCATCCTCGGCGAGCTGATCCTCGATCTCGGACAGGACGCGCGCAGGCACCTGAGCGTACGAGGGGACGGGGCGAATGGCTGCGCGGCGTACCCACACGCGGACAACCTAGCACACGATGGCGCGGCTCATGGAGCGAGGAGCCGGATGCTCGACGCAGGAACCCACCCCTCCGCCGCGCCCCAGCGGACCTCCGCCAGCCCGCCCGATCTCCTGCCGACCTCGACCGACGCGCCCTCCGGGATCGGGCTCTGCGCCGCAGCGGCCAGCGCGCGCCCGCCCTCGTCGAGGAGCCGCACCTCGGGCGCGACCACGACGCCCGCCCGGGTCGTGAGGCGGAGGTGCCGCGCCGCATAGGTGAGCGGCACCAGCGCGAGCAGCGCGACGAGCGCGGTCGGCGCGAGGACGCTGCCCGCGACGTGCGCGGGGCCGGCCGGGCGGCGCCGCAGGACCACGCCCAGCGACAGCAAGAGCGACGCGAGGAGCGCCGCCGCCGCCCAGGTGCGCTCCGAGGCGAGGCCGACGACGACCCGGTCGAGGGTGGGGCGCGCGTCGACCGCGTCCGCGGCGCGGCGCGAGCGCCGGCGCGTGATCTCGGCGCGCACGAGGTCGAGCGCGCGATCCGCGTCCGCGTCGCCCGGGCGGAGCCGCAGCGCCTCCTCGAAGGCGGCCGCCGCCCGGCCCAGATCGCCGGGGCGGTCGGCGCCCTCGCGCACGCGGGTGACGTACGCGAGGCCGCGGTTGTAGCTCGCGTCCGGGTGCACGAAGCCGCGGTCGGCGAGCAGCTCGAACGTGTCGATCGCCGCGCCGTACTCCCCGCGGCCGAGCGCCGCCGTGCCCTGCTGGAACAGCGCCTCGGGCGGCTCCGCCGGCTGCGCGCGCGCCGCGCGCAGCGGCAGCGCCGGCGCGAGGCACGCGGCGAGGACGAGCGCGGCCGCGAGGGGGCGCCTCTTCCGGAGGCTCACGTCGGCTTCCATCGGGCGAGCTCGGTGAGGACGGCGCGGCCCTGCTCGACGAGCGCCGCGGCGGCCGCCGCGCCGGCGCTGCCGCCGCGCGCGGCCGGCTCGAACCGGATCGCCTCGCACGCGGCCAGCGTCTCGCAGGCGCGCCCCGAGAGCGCGTCGGGGACGCCGCGCTGGCCGAGCTCGTCCGGCAGCGCGGCCAGCAGGACGCCGCGGGAGCGGAGGCCCGTCGCGGACTCGATCGCGCGGTGCACGGCGCGCTCGATCGCCGCGGCCGTCGCCCCGAGGTCGCCCTGCGCGGCGGCCTCCTCCGCCTCGCCCAGCGCGACCGCCGCGAGCCGGGCGGGCGAGGTGGCGCCGGCCGCGCGGCGCTCGCGCGCCCGGCGCGCGAGGCGAGATCCCGCGCCGAACAGCGTGACGGCGAGCGGCGGCGCGGCGAGGAGCAGCCAGAACGGCGCCCCGTCGAGGGGCAGCGTCGCGGGCGGGGCGTACGGGCCGAGCGACGTGCGGAGCCCGGGCATCCCGGCGAACGGCTCGGCGCGGCCTGCGGCGCCGTCCGCGGCGCCGGGCGCCCCGGACGACGGCGCGGACGCCGCCGGCGGCGCGACCGGGGTCACCTGGACGACGCCGAGCTCGGCGCCCTCGACCACGTAGCGCTTCTGCGCCGGATCCCAGTAGGGGAGCTCGATCTTCCCGAGATCCACCGCGCCGCTCTCCTGGATGCGGACGACGTAGCCGAACGTCCGGGAGCCGCCGATCGCGCCGCCGCGCGGCTCGAGCGACTCGCGCTTCTCCGGATCGAGCCACTCGAGGCCGGTCCGCTCCGGCACCCGGAGCGACTGCGGGAAGTTGCCGGTGCCCGCGACCTGCACGGTGACGGCCACCGAGCCGCCCTGCTCGATCTGGCGCGGCTGCACCGTCGCCTTGAGCGTGAACTGGCCGACGTCGCCGAGGACGTAGCCGGACGGGCGGCCGGCGAGCGGCGGCTCGGTGACGCGGACGACCACGTCGTTCGACTCGCGCAGCACGCGCGCGCCGATCCGCCGCCCCGTGATGCGCGCCTGCATGCTGCCGGTGTGCAGCTCGCCCGCCTTCAGCGGGAACAGCGCGAGCTTGTCGATGAGGCGGGCCGCGTAGCGGTGCCCGCCGACCCGCGTGTACACGGGCCGCTCGTGGCGCGGGTCCTCGAGGAGCGGGTGGCGGAGGAAGTCCGCGGCGGGCGCGGCGCGGGGCTCGCTCATCTCCGCGTTCTCGCGGAAGTAGAGGTAGAACGAGACGGTGACCTGCTCGCCGACCACGGCGGTCGTCTTGTCGGGGATGGCGCGGAGGAACACGATCGGGTCGGGCTCGCTCGGCATCGCGAGCTCCGGCGCCTGGTCCTCGGGCTCGTCCTCGACCTCGTCGTCGTCCAGGAGGCTCCCCGGACCGCCGAACGGCCAGGGAAAGCCCTGCATCGGGCCGCCGGGCAACAGGAACGGGTTGTTCGGACGGCGCGGCCGCCCGCTCGCGGGCACGACCTTGATCAAGATCGGCGCCGCCGTCAGCCGCTTGCCGTTCCAGCCGATCGTCGGCCCCGGGATCGTGTAGCGGCCGGGCTTGTCCGCGACGATCTGCCACGTCGCGCTGATCCCGAGCTGCGTGGTCATGACGCCGCCGCTGAGCTGCGTCTTCATCTGCGTCCCGATGCTCGGGCCGGAGACGATGGAGAGGTCGGGCGGGACGCGCAGCTCCGGATCGGACGGCATGCCGCCGCCGCGCTCCACGAGGGCCTTCACCTCGACCGTGAACGGCTCGCCGACCTCGACCTCGGTGGAGCTCGCGCGCGACGAGAGCTCGGGCTGCTGGGCGCGCGCGCGCAGCGGGGCGAGCAGCGCGAGCAGCGCGAAGAGCAGCGCCGCCGCGAGCGGCGCGAGGCGCGGGGCGGCGAGCGCGAGCGGGGCGGGGAAGCGCGCGGCGAGCGCGAGCGGGGCAGGGGAGCGCGGCGGGCGCGTCACTTGTCCTCCATCGCGCGGCCGCGCCGCATCCCGGCCTTGCTCTTCGCTTCCTGCTCCTGGTACGTCGGCGCCTCCTCGAGCTGGTCGAGGATGCGATCGTCCTGCCGCCCGGTGGGCGGCTGCTCCTGGGGCTGCTCGCGCGGCGGCTCGGGCTGATCCTGCGGGCCCGCGTCGGGCGGCTGATCCTGCGGGCCGGCGTCCGGGCTCTGGTCCTGGTCGCCGCCGTCGTCGCCCGCGTCCTCGCCGCCGCCGTCGTCGCCCGCGTCCTGGTCGCCGCCGTCGTCGCCCGCGTCCTGGTCGCCGCCGTCGTCGCCCGCGTCCTGGTCGCCGCCGTCGTCGCCCGCGTCGGGCTCGGCGTCCGGCGGCGCGTCGGGCTCGGCGTCCGGCGGCGCGGCGTCCTGCTGCTCCTGGATCCGCCGCAGGGCGATGGCCCGGTTCCAGGCCGCGTCCCGGCCGATGCCGTCGCCCCCCGCCTCCTCGAAGATGCCGGGGATGATGGCCAGCGCCTGGTCGTAATACGTCACGGCGTCCTCGTACTTGCGCCGCAAGAACTCGAGGTTGCCCGCGAGGTAGCGGGCGCGCGCCCGCAGGTCGGCCGGCACGCTCGGGTCGGCGCCGATCGCCTTCACCAGGATCAGCGCGCAGTCGATCTCGATCCCGCGCAGCGCGTCGTTCTGCTCCTGCTCCGGCCCGCCGTCCGCGAGCTCCTCGTCGCCGAACCGGTGGCCGAAGCGCTCGGCCAGGTGGAACAGCGTCAGCCCGAGATCGAACGAGCCGTTCGGCTTCTGGCGGACGGCGTCGGGCAGCCCGATGCCGGCGTCGGTGCACGGGCCCGTCCCCAGGTAGCTCGCGAGCGCCTGCTCGGCGGACTCGAAGTTGCCCGCGTCGAGATCGCGGATCGCCTGATCGACCGCGGGCGCGTTCCGCTCGAACGGGGACGTCGGATCCCACCCGCTGCAGCCCGTCGCCGCCGAGAACGCGGCGCCGGTGACGCACGCGGCGGCGAGCCCGATCGCGATGGCGCGCCCGTGGCGCGCGAAGAACCCGGAGAGCTCCGCCCGCCGGCGATCCCGGCGCGGCGCATCGGCCCGCTTGCGATCACGACGCGGCATGCTGCCCTCCCGCGCTGCCCTCCGCCGCCGCCCCCGCCGCGACGTCCGCGCCGCCCGGGCGCGCCTTCAGCAGCGCGGCGCGCTTCGGCGCGACCTCGGGCCGCGTCGCGACGAAGCGCCGGCGCGGAGCGTCCTTGAGGAACACCTCGGCGATGAGGAGCAAGATCGCGAGGCCGAGGGGGTAGAAGTAGACGTCCGCATAGACCGTCTCGACCCGCTCCGAGAACTCGCTCTTCATCTGCCGCCTGAGCTCCGCGGCGATCGTCTCGATGCCCGTGGTCCCCTTCTCCGCGCGGATGATCTGCCCGCCCGGCGTCGCCTGCGCGATCGACGCGAGCTGCTGCTCGCCCGACAGCGACAGCTCGGTCGTGAGCGGCTTGCCCTGGCGATCGGTCCGCCACCCGACGATGCGGCCGTCCGGGCCGATCTCCGGGATCGGCTCCGGCGTGCGCCCGCCGATCTGCACGACGTGGATCGTCGTGCCCTGGGCGCCGATCGCCTGGGCGACGCTCAGCGGGTAGCCCTCGAGGTCCTCGCCGTCGGTGACGAGCAGGATGATCCGCTTGTGCTCGGCGGATTTCGGATCCCGCTTCAGGAGGTCGTTCGCCTGGTCGAGCGCGCGCGCGATCGCGGTGCCGCCGATCGGCATGTCGTTCGGGTCGAGCTGGCGGAAAAACTGAGCGATCGCGGCGCCGTCGGCGGTGAGCGGGAAGCCCATCGGCTCGCCGGCGAACGCCACCGCGCCGAAGCGCGCGCCCTCGAGATCCTTGATGAGGCGGGCGACCTCGACCTTCGCCCGGAAGATGCGCGAGGGCTCGACGTCGCGCGCGTACATGCTCTTCGAGTAGTCGAGCACGACCACCACGTCGACGTTCGTCGCCGGCACGAGCCGCGTGCCCTTGCCGTACTGAGGCCGCGCCGCGGCCACGAACGCGAGCGCCGTTGCGAGCACGAGGAGGACGCCCTTCCACGCGCGGCGCTTCGACGGGTCGGCGGTGGTGAGCGCCTTCACGCGATCCTCGTCGCCGAAGCGCTTGATCGCGCGCGCCACGCCGAAGCCGCCGAGGATGAGCAGGAGGCCGATCAGCGCGGCGAACGCCGTCCCGAGCAGGAACCACGGGGCCGCAAAGTTCACGGGAACCTCCGGAGCAGCCAGGCGCGCAGGAGCGCGTCGAGCCCGATCAGGAACACGCCGGGCAGGAGCAGGAACGGGAAGAGATCCTCGTACGCGGCGCTCGACGCCTCGAAGCGGGTCTTCTCCAGCCGGTCGAGCACGTCGTGCATGCTGTCCGCCAGCGCCTTCGCGTCGGTCGCCACGTACGACTCGCCGCCGGTCTTCTGCGCGATCTCCTGGAGCAGCGCGGGGTTCACCGGGAAGCGGTGGCGCACGTAGCGCGGCTGCCCGAAGAGATCGACGCCGTCCTCGACCTCGACCTCGTCGTCGGTGCCGATCTGGATCGTGTAGACCTTCACGCCGAGCGACGTCGCGAGGTGGGTCGCGTACTCGGGCGCGATCGCCCCGGCGTTCGAGTCGCCGTCGGTCAGGAGGATGACGACCTTCGACTGCGCGTCGCTCCGGCGCAGGCGGGCGACCGCGGTGCCCAGCGCGTCGCCGATCGCCGTCGCGCTGCCGTCGATCACGTTGAGCGTCATCTGCGACACCATCTGCGTCAGCAGGTGGTAGTCGAGCGTCGGCGGCGACAGCACGTACGCGGCCTTGCCGAAGACGACGACGCCGAGGCGATCGGTCTTCCTGCGGCCGATGAAGTCCTGGAGGACGAGCTTGGCCGTGTCGAGCCGGGTCAGCCGCTTGCCGCGCGGCAGCCTCGGCTGGCCGGGCAGATCGCTCGCCCGCGCGTCGAGGATCGCGCGCATCGAGCCCGACAGGTCGAGCGCGACGACGATGTCGATGCCCTTGTCGTCCGTGCGCTGCTCGCGGAGCACGCTGACCGGCCGACCCATCGACAGGACGAGCAGCGCGAGCGCCACGGCGCGGAGCACGCCCGGCAGGTCGCGCAGGTGGCTGCGCAGGCCGCGCGGCCCGCGCGCGAGCGGCGCGACCGTGCCGAGCCGGAGCCGGGGCCTGCGCGCGTCCTCCGCGAAGATGCCCCAGTACCAGACGACCGGCACCGCGAGGAGCGCGAGCAAGAACCACGGCGCCTGCCAGCTCGCGCCCACCCACGCGTCGCGACGGGCGAGGTAGGGATAGACGCAGGCGAGCGCGGCGACGACCAGCGTCGCCCCGATCGCGAGCGCGGCGCGCTTCGCGCGGCTCACGGCGCCTCCCCTTCAGCCCCGGACGAGCGGGCGGGCGGCGGCTGCTTGCCGGCGGGCGATCCTCCGGCCCCGGCGGCCCCGGCGCCCCCTTCGGGCCGCACCGCCGGCGGGGTCGTGCGGTGCACGATGACCTCGCCGCGCTCGATCGCCTCGAGGCAGTCGGCCTCGCTCGGCTGGAGGCGCGCGAACTTCACGAGGTCGCAGTCGGCGAGGAAGCGCGTGATCTGCGGCAGCACCGGCACGGGCGGGCGCACCCGCGCGAGCAGCGCGCGCATCTCGTCGCTGGTCGTCTCGAGGCCGTCGAAGCCGTAGCGCGCGCCGAGGTACTTGCGCACGCAGTCGCTGACGCGGTCGAAGTACTCGTCGGTCCGGCCCTCGCTGAGCAGGCTCGAGCGCCGGAGCGCCTCGAGCTCCTCGAGCGCGGCGACCCACGGCAGCTTGGGCGGCGGGGCGGCCACCACGCGGGGCCGGCGCATCCAGCGCCGGACCAGCCAGGCCACGATGAGCCCGAGCGCCGCGCCGATGAGGATGCCCGCCGCGAGCTGCTTCGCGAGCACCCACTCCTCCCGCTGCGGCCGCGGCGGCGGGTTCGGCTTGACCTTGGGATCCCGCTCGTTGGCGATCGGGTCCTCGACCACGATCTCGTGCGGCCGGGTGCAGACGGTGACGAGCTCCCCGCTCGCGCGGGACACGGCGATCGGCACCGGCGGCAGCTGCAGCGCGCTCCTCCCGGGCTCCTTGGGCAGCGGGACGAACGGGATGACCAGCCTGGTCGTCGCGCCGGCCTCGGTCGCCGTGGTCTCGCTGGTCGGCCCCGCGCCCGCGTCGGCCTCGGGCAGGATGAACCCCGCCTTCTCCAGCGCGCGCGCGGCGTCGCTGTCGCCCTGGACCTTGAAGCCCTCCGGCAGCACCGTCTCGCCCTTGCCGTGCGCGATCGTGATCTCGAGGTGCGCCGCGTACCCGCTGAACCCGTTCCTGGGGAACGTCTCCTGGAGCGTCGGCCGCGTCGCGCCGGGCGGCACGTGCTCCGCGCACGAGGCCCACACGCTCCCGCCGCGCTCCGTCGCCGCGGGCGCGGGCAGCGGCGGCGGCGCGGGCGGCGCGTCGTCGTCCCGCGCGGCGGGCCCGCCGGCGGCGCCCGCGTCCGGCTGCGCGAGCGCCGGCGCCGCGCACGCGAGCGCCGCCGCCAGCGCGGACCACGCGGGCAGGCGGGCGGCGCCCGCGCCGAGGGCCGAGGGGGGCCGCGGCCTCATCGCCTGAGCCTCCGCGCCCGCTTGGCGAACAGGTCGCGCAGCGGCGTCACGAAGCTCTCCCCCGTCTTCACGATCACGGCGTCGAGCGCGAGCTTCTTGAAGAGCTTGTCCCGGTCGCTCCGGAGCTTGCGCATGGCGGTGCGGTAGTGGTCGCGCACCGCCCGGTCGCCGGTGTCCACCACGACCTCCTCGCCGGTCTCCAGGTCCTCGAACGTCGCCAGCCCCACGTCGGGCAGCTCCTCGTCGCGCGGATCGACCAGCATCACCGGGATCACGTCGTGCTTCGCGCTCGCGAGCGAGAGCGAGCGCTCGAAGCCGGTGGCGAAGAAATCGCTGATCACGAAGGCGACGCTCCGCCGCTTCGCCACCTTCACCAGCGTCTCGAGCGCGAGCTTCAGGTTCGTCCCCGTGTACTTCGGCTCGTGCCCGAGGATCTCCCGGATGACGCGCATCACGTGCTTGTCCCCCTTCTTGGGCGGCACGAGCTTCTCGACGGCCTCGGTCGCGAGCACGAGGCCCACGCGATCGTTGTTCTTGATGGCGCTGAACGAGCAGAGCGCCGCGATCTCGGCGGCGACGCGCGCCTTCGACGCGCGCCGCGTGCCGAACTGCTCGCTCTGCGAGGCGTCGACGACCAGCATGACGGTCATCTCGCGCTCCTCGACGAACACCTTCACGAACGGCTCGCTCATGCGGGCCGAGACGTTCCAGTCGATCCAGCGCACGTCGTCGCCGGGCATGTAGGCGCGGACCTCGCGGAACGAGAGGCCCTGCCCCTTGAAGACGGACGAGTACGTGCCGGAGAGCTGCTCGTTGGCGAGCCGTTGCGTCCGGATCTCGATGCGCCGGAGCTGCTTGAGGAGCTCCGGCGGCAGCGGGTTCTTCGAGCCGGAGGCCTTGATCACGGCACCTCGACCACCTCGAACACGCGCCGGACGATCTGCTCGGACGTCACCTCCTCGGCCTCCGCCTCGTAGGTCAGGACGACCCGGTGCCGGAGCACGTCCGGGCCGATCGCCTTCACGTCCTCCGGCGTCACGTAGCCGCGGTGGCGCAGGAACGCGTGCGCGCGCGCCGCGAGCGCCAGCGCGATGGAGGCGCGCGGGCTCGCCCCGTACTCGATGAGGCTGCTCAGCTCCCGCATCCCCTTCTGCCCGGGCTCGCGGGTCGCGAAGACCACGTCGACGATGTAGTCCTTCACGCGATCGTCCATGTACACGTCGCGCACGACCTTGCGCGCGGAGACCAGCTCGTCGGGCGTCGTCACCTTCGCGGCCTTGCCCTCGATCACCGCGGTCGTGCGGTCGATGATCTGCCGCTCCTCGGCGCGCGCGGGGTACCCGACCTTGACCATGAGCATGAACCGGTCGACCTGCGCCTCCGGGAGCCGGTAGGTCCCCTCCTGCTCGATCGGGTTCTGCGTCGCCATGACCACGAACGGGCTCGGCAGCGGGTAGGTCGTGTCCCCGATGGTGACCTGCCGCTCCTGCATCGCCTCGAGCAGCGCGCTCTGCACCTTGGCCGGGGCGCGGTTGATCTCGTCGGCGAGCACGAGGTTCGCGAAGATCGGGCCGAGCTTCGAGGTGAAGTCGCCCTTCTGGTGGTTGTAGATGACGGTGCCGATGAGGTCGGCGGGCAGGAGATCCGGCGTGAACTGGATCCGGGAGAACTTCGCGTCGATCGCGTCGCAGAGCGTCCGCACGGTGAGCGTCTTGGCGAGGCCCGGGACGCCCTCGAGGAGCACGTGCCCTCCGGTGAGCAGCCCGATGAGGATGCGCTCGATCATGTACGTCTGGCCGACGATGACCTTGCCAACCTCGCTCAGCAGGGTGTCGATGAAGGCGCTCTCTTTGGCGACCAGCTCGTTCAGGGCGCGTACGTCGTGCATAACGGGTGGGAGCTCATAGCAAGCCCGGCCGCCCGAGGACAACCGGCGCCGCCCGAATATTCCTCGGCGGGCGCCGGGCAGCGCGGCGCGGCGCGCGGCGCGCGGCGCGCGGCGCTAGAAGCCGGGCTCGCGGAACCTGGCGCGCCCGGTCTCGGCGGGCGCGCGCGGCAGGCGCGGAGGGCCCGGGCTCGCGGTCGCCGCGGGGGCGGAGGACGGCGGCGTCGCGGGCGCGGTCGAGGGCGCGGGCGGCGGCTCCGGCGCGCGCGGCTCGGCGGTCGCGGCCCGCGGGCCCGGCTCCTCCGCGAGGGGCGGCGCCGCGGGCGCCTCCACGATCTGCTGCGCGGCGGGGCCCTCCCCGAGGCCGATCCACAGGAGCGTCGCCGCCCCGAGCAGCGCGCCCGAGGCGACGAGCGCCGCCGCGGTGGCGATCGTGCGGGCGCGGCGGCGCGGATCGAGCCGGGAGGACGGCCGCCCCCGCGACCTGCCGTCCGCGGCGCGCAGCGCGTCCTTGATCACCGCCGCGCGCCGGGACGTGCGCGCGGCGAGCGCGTCGCGGATGTACCCCGTGACCTCCTCGGGGCGGCCGCCGAGCGTCGCGTTCACCGCCTCCAGCGCGTCCGCGAGCTCCGCCATCGTGGCGAACCGCTCGGCGGGATCCTTGGCGAGCGCGCGCATCACCGCGGCCTCGAGCGCGGGCGGGTAGCCGGGGTCGAGCGAGCTCGGCGGATCGACCGGCTCGGGCCGCGCGATGCGCGCCATCGTCGCGAGGTCGTGGCTCGCGGCGAAGGGGTGCGTGCCCGTCGTCAGCTGATAGAGCACGATCCCGAGCGCGAAGATGTCGGACCGCCGGTCCAGCTGCTCGCTGTAGACCTGCTCGGGGGCCATGAAGAGGATCTTGCCCTTCATGTGCCCGGTGTTGGTCGTCGGGTTGTCCGCCTGCGCCACGGCCTTGGCCACGCCGAAATCGGCGATTTTGACCGTGCCGTCCCGCGTGATCAGGATGTTGTGCGGAGAGACGTCCCGGTGCACGAGCCCGACCAGCGCGCCGTCCTCGTCCCGGAGCTCGTGGGCCGCGTGCAGCCCGCGCGCCGCCTCGATCGCGATCCGCACCGCGACGGGCAGGGGGAGCGGCCGGCCCTGCTTGCGGGTGCTGCCGCCCTGCAGCGCCACGAGGGCGTCGCCGTCGATCCACTCCATCACGAAGTAGAGCACCCCGCTCTGCTCACCTTGATCCAGGATCGCGCACACATTCGGGTGCTTGATCCGGGCCGCGATGCGCGATTCCGTGAGGAACATGCGCTTGCAGCGCGGATCGCTGGAGAGCGCCGGCAGCATCGTCTTGACTGCCACGATCTTGTCGCCGGCCGCCCCGTCGCGCTCCCGGGCCGCCCACACCGTGCCCATTCCGCCCTGCGCGATGGCGATCAGCAGCTCATAGCGGCCGAGGAGTTGGCCTGGCACAAGATCGACGGGCGCTATCACAGCTCGTACCTGCGACTCCTGTGTCGTCGTGAATCCGACCACGCTGAAGCTCTCACGGGCGATGCCTCGGGCGATGCCTCCGGGCGATGCCTCCGGCGATGCAAGAGCGTTCCAGGATCGGGAACCAATCTCAAACAATTTTCCAGTTGTCGAGAATCGGCCAGCATGAGT
This sequence comes from Sorangium sp. So ce394, assembly GCF_051474665.1. Taxonomy (NCBI): domain Bacteria; kingdom Pseudomonadati; phylum Myxococcota; order Polyangiales; family Polyangiaceae; genus Sorangium; species Sorangium sp. So ce394. The sequence goes on along the minus strand of NZ_CP150339.1, from coordinate 10,113,230 downwards.
ACGGTTAGATTGCCTCTATCGCTTCGTTGAGGAAGGAGGCGTGGGTGGAGCATCGGATCACCATCGGCGGAGTGGTATTCTTCGCCGTGGTCGGCGTCGGTCCGGCTGCGTTCGCCGATCCTTCCCCCGAGGGGGCCGAGCGCGCTGCGCCCGGCGCGGTCGCGGGCGACACGGCGGCTTCCGCCGCGCCGCGGCAGCCGGGCGCGGTCGCGGGCGACACGGCGGCTTCCGCCGCGCCGCGGCAGCCGGGCGCGGTCGCGGGCGACACCTCGGTTTCCGCCGCGCCGCGGCAGCCGAGCGCCGCGGAGCTCGCGTCCGCGCGGCACCTCTTCTCGCTCGGCCTCGCCGCGGAGGACCAGGGACGATGGGCGGAAGCGCTCGAGATCTACGAGCGCATCAGCAAGATCGTCGTGTCGCCGCCGCTCTGGTACCACCTCGGCGTCTGTCACGAGGCCCTCGGCCACGTCGTCGAGGCGCTCAACGCGTTTGAGCTCGCCACGTCCGGCGCGACCGCGCGGAAGGAGCTCGCGCTCGCCAGGGAGTCGCGGTCACGCATCGAGAAGCTCCGCGCGAAGACGTCGCAGATCGTCCTCCGGCTGCCCGAGGACGCGACCGGCGTGCGCGTCGAGATCGACGGCGAGCCGATCCATCCGGCGCTCGTCGGCGCGGCCATCCTCGTGAGCCCCGGGGCGCGGCGGATCGCGGTGAGCGCCGAAAATTACGCAGCGCGCTTCGAGGCCACGGTGCAGGCCGAGACGGGCGCCGTCGTCGAGCTGCAGGCCGAGCTCGGCCGCAAGCGAGCGCTCGCGGCCTTGCGGCCGATCGCGCCGGCTCGCCCTGCGCCGCCCCGCGCGCCCGCGCCGGACGCGAGCGTCCCGCCGGTGGCCGTCCTGGGGGCGGCGGCCGCGCTCGGCGCCGCCGCCGTGGTCACGGGCGTGATGGCCTACGACGTGCGGCACACCTTCCTGAAGAAGAACGCGAACCCCGCCCCGGGCTCGATGGCCGAGCGGCAGGCGCTCCGCGACCGCGGGCAGGCGCTCGCCGTCACGAGCACGGCGCTCACCGGGGCGGCCCTCGTCGCGGGCGGCTTCGCCGCGTACCTCTTCTGGCCCTCCCCGTCGCCGCGCGCGGCGCCCGAGCACGCCGCAGGTCCGCGGCCTTCGCCCGCGCCGCGCGCCCCCGGCCTGACGGCCCTCTCGCCGTGGGCCTCCGCGGACGGCGCCGGCGTCGCCGTGCAGGGAGCGCTGTGAGCCGCGCGCGCCGCCTCGGAAGGGGCGCCGTCGCGGCGCTCGCCCTGGCCTGCACCGGGGTGGGCGCGTGCGCCTTCATCGCGCCGTTCCCCGAAGTCGCGGTGGACCCGGTCGGCGAGGGGGGAGGCGGCGCCGGCGGGTTCGGCGTCGGCGGGTCCGGCCCCGGCGGGGCCGGCGGGGGCGGCTCGAGCGCGGAGGTCTGCACCCCCGGCGTCGCGACGGCCTGCTACGCGGGGCCGCGGGGCACCGAGGGCGTCGGCCCCTGCGCGGCCGGCGTCGCCACGTGCAACGACGACGGGACGGACGTCGGCGCCTGCGTCGGCCAGGTGCTGCCCGCGTTCGAGAGCTGCACGGGCGCGGACGAGAACTGCGACGGGCGGGCGTGCACCGGCGATCCCGTGCAGAGCGTCGCGCTGGGCGGCACCGGCGCGCAGCAAGGCCTCGGCGTCGCCGTCGGCGAGGACGCCGTCGTGGTGGTCGGGTCGGCCTCCGGCGGCACCGATCTCGGCGCGGGCCCGTCGGACGAGCTCGGCTCGCTCGCCGAGCCGGACGCCTTCCTCGTCACGTTCTCCCGCGACGTCTCCACGCGCGAAGGGCGCTTCCGGTTCGGCCGCCGCTTCGCGGACACCGTCGCGCAAGGGGTCGCGCTCGCGCCGGGCGGCGACGTGGTGCTCGCGGGCAGCGCGTCGGGCGACGTCAATTTCGGCGGCGGCCTGCGCGAGGGCCACGGCCGCCGCCCCGACGTCGTCGTGGCGCGGTTCGACGCCTCCGGGGCGCACCAGTTCAGCCGGCGCTTCGGCGACAACGACACCCAGCGCGCGACGGCCGTCGCCGTGGACGAGGCGGGGAACGCGTACGTCACCGGCGAGTTCCGGAGCACGCTCGACTTCGGCGAGAACAGCCACGGCGAGCGCTTTCTCCTGAAGAGCCAGGGCAAGAGCGACGTGTTCCTCGCCAAGCTCGACGCCGCCGGCAACGTCTGCTGGGCCAGGCAGTTCGGCGACGCCGCGGAGCAGGCCGGCACCGGCGTCGCCGTCGACGGCCATGGCGACATCGTCCTCGTCGGCCGCTTCGCCGGGAGCGTCGACTTCGGGGGCTACGGGAACGGGCTCTCCACCGACGCCAAGAACGACCTGTTCATCGCGAAGCTCGACCCGTCGGGCGACCACGTCTGGAGCAAGTCGGCCAACGCGACCAACGCCGCCGAGGCGCTCGGCGTCGCGATCGACGGCGCGGGCAACGTCGTCGTGACCGGCTCGTTCCGCTCGTCGGTCACCGTCGGCGAGTCGGTGCGCACGAGCGCGGGCGACAAGGACATCCTCGTCATCCGTCTCGACGAGAACGGCGTCCTCCAGTGGTGCGAGGACTTCGGCGACGACGCCGACCAGGAGGGCGCCTCGGTCGCGACCGATCTGGCCGGCAACATCGTCGTGACCGGCTGGTTCAGGGGGACCATCGAGCTCGGCGACAGGGTGCGCTCGGCCACGGGCGCCTCCGACGCGTTCGTGATGAAGCTCGCCCCGGCCAGCGACCCGATGTGGCTGCGCTCGTTCGGCGACTCGAGCGAGCAGCAGGGCGCCTCCGTCGCCGTCGATCGCCTCGGCCACAGCTGGGTGACCGGGCGCTTCGACGGCGTCCTCGATCTCGGGATCGGCGCGATCGCGAGCGGCGGCGCCGCCGACGCGTTCCTCGTCCAGCTCGGGCCGTGAGCGCCGCGCGCCGGCGGCTCACTCGCCGGCGAGCGGGTAGATCGGCCGGATGTCGATCGGGATCCCCTCGAGGCCGCCGAGCGCCTGCCGCATGGGCTCCGAGACCTCGCCGTACCGCGCGAGGAGCTCGCCGGCGGCCTGCTTGTCGCCGCGGTGCTGCACGAGGCAGAGATCGCGGACGAGGCGGGCGATGGCGGCCTCGAGCTCCGCGGCGTCGACCGTGAAGCGCCGGGTCGCCGGGTCGAAGCGGGCGGCGCCCTCCTCGAGGAAGCGGTTGATCTGGAGCGCGGCGCCCTTGCCGTGCGCCTCGGCCACGCCGAAGCGGGTGCTCCGGAAGAGCCCCGCGAAGTAGGAGACGAGGAGCTTCTCCCGGAAGTCTCCGGCGAAGTGGCCCCGCTGGATCATGAAGAGGACGTTGTAGGCGCCCATCACGTCGGCCTTGGCCTCCTCGATGGCCGAGTAGGCCGCGCCGAGCGCGAGCCGCACCTCGACCCGCTCTCCGGAGGCCCGCGTGAACGCCGGGCCCAGGCTGTGCGAGAGCTCATGGAAGAGCGTCTCGTTGAAGAACGCGTCGGCGGACAGGTGCGCGAGCTGCGCCGGGTCGAGGATGCGCTCGGCGATGGGCCGCATGATCAGCTCGAACTTCGTCTCGATGACGTTGCGGAGCAGGACCTTCTTGGCGCCCTTCTCGGCGCGGACGCGCTCGTCGTTCGGCAGGTTGAACGCGATCGTCTGGACCGATTTGCGGGCGTCGCCGGCGCTGAAGACCAGGTCCACCACCTGGATGGGGCTCTCTCCGCCGCGCTGGGTCTTCACCTCGTCGGGGATGGGCAGGTTGCGCTCCATCTCCGGGAGGAGCTCCTTGTACTTGGAGAGCCTCCGGGAGGCCTCCGGGTCGCTCACCGTGACGAACGCCTCGAACGAGGCCTTGAGGCCGAGGAGCTCGTCCTCGTAGGTCTCGTAGGGGCCGATGGTCACCTCGACCGGGCTGTCGAGGTCCATCCAGTCCTTGTCGGAGGCGTAGTAGTCGTCCGACCGGAACGCCGCGGCCCGGGACCTCAGGAACCTGCGCAGGCTCTCGTTCGCCGTGAGCGCCGCGGCCTCCTCGAGGAGCGCGCCGGCGGGGCCGAGCCACGCCGCGTAGGCCTGGCTGTACGGCACCGCGACGAGCCCGCCCTGGTCGCGGCGGATGAGCGTGAACAGGCCCTCGAAGGCCTCCTTGTCGCCCGGGTGCCGGTCGATCCACGCGCGGAGCTCGTCGGCCGAGAGATCTTCCGGGTAAAAGCCGGCGCCGGGCGGACGAGGCCTGTCGATGGCGAAGGGGCGGTGGTGATCCTGCCTGTCCCACGGGCCCCGCATGATGTCGAAATAGGCGAGCCGGTCCCGGCCTTCCGGGGTGGCGTCCGCGACGAGCCGCTCGCGGAGCTCGGGGTTCCCGGCGTAGGCCTGGCGATCGAACACGGGATCGAGCCGCCGCGAGGCCTCGATGAGCTTGTCGAGCGCCCTCCGCTCGGGCTCGGGGAGCGCGCGGACGTCCGCGGTGAGCGTGGCCGGCGCGAACTGCTTGACCTTGTCGGACAACATCGGGACCTCCTAGGGGCGAACTCCGGCGATCTCCGGACGGTTCAGGGTCAGCCCGCCGGGACCGGGTGCGCGTCGCGGTACTCGCGGACGGCCTGGGCCTCGTCGACGGCGTGCTTGAACCCGGTGGCGGCGCGGAAGGCGGCGCTGTCCACGACGACGGGGTACTTGATGTGGGTCAGCGCCGCGCGCGGGAGCTTCGGCAGGCCGAAGCGGCCGAGCGCGTTGCGCAGCACGAACTCGGGGAGGGGGACCGCCACCCGTCCCGCCGCCCGGATGATGAGCGACAGGGGCACGGGCTGCGGACCCGAGACGTTGTAGACGCCGCGGATGCGCTTCTCGAGGGACAGGCAGATGGCGGTCACGACGTCCTGCTCGTGCATGAACTGGAACAGCGGGTCGAACCCGAGGACGTACGGGACGTGGGGCCCGCGGAGGAAGCTCGCCAGCGTGCCGTGGCCGGTCGGGCCGAGCGTGTAGCACATGCGGAGCACGGTCGTGCAGAGCTCGGGGGCGCGCCAGAGCGCCGTGCAGGCGTACAGATCGGCGGCCACGAGGTCGGCGAGCTCGGGAAAGGTGGACACCGCCATCGGCGGATCCTCTTCCTTGTGGTAGAGCGGCGACTCGGGGCCAGCGCCGTAATACGTGTGTCGTCCGACGAAGATCACGTGCTCGACGCCGCAGGCGCGGCTGTTGTCGAAGACGACGCGCGTGCCGCCGAGGTTGATCCGATACCGCTCCTCGGTCTGCTCCACGAGGTGCGTCACGGTCGCCATGTGGATCACGGCCTGGGGCCGGGTCTTGCGGAACACGTCCTCGGCGGCGCGCTTCTGCAGATCCACGTTGTGCATCTCGACGCCGGCCGGGGCGTCCAGCCAGGGCCGGCGGTCGATGCCGATCACCTCGTGCCCCTCCTCGAGGAGGCGCGCCGCGACCATGCGGCCGAGCTGGCCGGTGATTCCAGGGATGAGGACCCTCATGCGCCCTCCTTCGACGACGCGGGCAGCGCGGCGCCGCGCTGATCCAGCGCGAGCTTGCTGCGGCGGCGCCGCCGACCCGCCTCGATGAGCTCGGCGATCCGCGCCTTCACCTGCTCCACGTGGCCGGCGATCACCTCGTCTTCCTCCGCGCCGGTGCCGGCGAACGTCATCGGCTCGCCATAGGTGATCTCCAGCTGGACCGGCAGCGGGGCCGGCACGAGGTACGGCGTGATCGGGATATACGGCACCCCGAACAGCCGGCCGATCGTGTACGAGTTGGCGACGGTGGGCACCGCCTCGCCGCCGCCGACGAAGCCGAACGGGATGATGGGCGTGCCCGTCTTCATCGCGAGCCGGACGAAGCCCGACCCGAAGTGCACGAGCGAGTTGCGCTCGCTGTAGAGCTTGGCGGTGCCGCGCGCCCCCTCGGGGAACACCATGAGCAGCCGCTCGTCCTCGAGCAGGCGGCTCGCGTGCTCGGGGAGGCCGGTGAAGTGCCCTGTGCGGCTCGACCAGAGCGAGGTGAACGGGAGGCGATTGATGAATTTCTCCGCCATCCCCTCGGCCAGCCGCGGCGGATCCATCGCGAAGAACATCGACGCGACCACCATCGCCCCGTCGATGGCGACGCCGCCCGAGTGGTTGCCGACGAGCATCGCGCGCCCGCGCGCGGGGACGTTCTCGATGCCTGTCACGCCCACCGAGAAATAATGATGATAGAAGAAGTCGAGGAGAGAGAAGAAGAGGCCCAGGTGCTTCCGGGAGATGCCGTAAGGATCGACCCCGAAGCTGTTGAAAGGGATCTCCAGCCGCTGGACGCGCTGGGCAATCGAGTCGCTGACGAGCAGTGTCAAGGGGCACCCTCCGGAGGCTGCGGCGCCCGGAGGGTACGCGCGATCGGGCGGGAAGCACAACCTCCGCCGGCCGGCGCAGGAGGCGGCCGGGCTGCGCCGCGCCGGCGCGAGGCGCCCATGGATCACGCGCTGTGCGCCCGAGCGCTCGCCGTTCACGTGGAGGATCCCATGTCGAAACATAACGCGCCGCGGCGGCGCCGTGGCCGCGGTGTTTCTGAGCGCTCGCCGCGGGATCGGGGCGAGGCGGTTGAGCAGCCGCGCGGTCCGCGGTATGGGGTCGGCCATGTCGAGCCGACGCCGCGCACCCGAGCTCCCGGGCAGGCCGCCCTCCGCCCCCGCGCCGGGAGGGCGCCGCCGCCAACCCCGCCGGGGGGTCGCCCTGTGACAGCGCTCGTGATCCGCCGGGCGGCGCCCGCCGACGTGGAGATCATCGCGGCGAACAACCGGGCCATGGCGCTCGAGACGGAGGGCAAGGTGCTGGACACCGCCACCACCCTCCGCGGCGCCGCCGCGCTGATCGCGGATGAGACCAAAGGGTTCTATCTGGTCGCCGAGCGCGCCGCCGAGGTGGCTGGGCAGCTGATGGTGACCTACGAATGGAGTGACTGGAGAAACGGCACTTTCTGGTGGATCCAGTCCGTCTACGTGTCGCCCGCGGCGCGGCGCAGCGGGGTCTTCCGGGCGCTGTACCGGCGAGTCCACGAGATGGCGGCGGACGCGGGGGACGTATGCGGCATCCGCCTCTACGTGGAGACCGCGAACGCGCGTGCGCAGTCGACCTATGTCGCGCTCGGAATGAAGCGGTCGCACTACGAGCTCTACGAGCTCGATTTGGACTTCGGCTCGTCCTGAGGTGTCCGGCCGTCCTGGTTCTGGGCGGGGGGGACGACCGCGGGCATCGACGGCCAGGAGCCCTTGACGAGGGCGCGCATCGCGGCCGTCTTCAGCGCGACCTCCGAGGGGTCGAGGAAGACGCCGAGGGCCTGGCGGATCTGGGGGAGGGACCGGATGAGATCGGCAGGCGTCATCGCGTCGGGCGGCGACACGCCGCTCCGCTCGCAGGCCTCCTGGATGATCTTCCTGGCGAACGCGGGCGCGAGGCCGCAGCACTCGACCACCTGCTCGAAAAGCGAGCGCATGAGCTGGTTCCCCCGGGGTAACGTCTGACGCGCGGCGCGTCTTTCACTTGGGCGAGCACATACCGCCCCACGACAAGAATAGCCTACCTCCTATGTCGCGCTCGTGAGACGGCGACTGACGTTCTGCTGGTTTTCGCGGCGATGTAGGTGCGACAGCGACGCGTTCCATGGCTGACGGCGCGACCTCGGCTCGCGCGGCCTGCGCGAGGCGGAGGGCGATGGCGGCCGCCGGAGCATTGGACGGGCCTCCATGGCCGGAGTGTTGGACGGGTCGGCAAAAAGGATCATCGCCGGGCGGGCCGCGCGCGTGAGGATCGCTGCGCCGGCAGGCAGGCGCAGCGCGCCGCGTCTGTCCAGCGTTGACGTCCGGGGACGCAGGTGCGCCGATGGCGTCTCGCGACGCCTCGTGACATCGCGCGTTACCTCGTCGCTGGCCGGCGCGTGATCACCTCGCTGGCCGGCGCGTGATCACCTCGCTGGCCGGCGCGTGATCACCTCGCTGCTTGACGCATCACCGCCCCGCTGGCGGGCGCGTCACCGCCCCGCTGATCGGCGCGTCACCGCCCGCTCATGGGCGTGTCACAGCCCCGAGGGTTTGAAGGGGGTCCGGGAGGTCGCCCGCGGAGCGCTCCGCTTCGGCTCCGTCGCCTTCGGCGCCGCGGTGCGGACGGCCGGCGAGCGGGGGGCAGGCTTCGCCGTCGAGGCGGTGGATCCGCCCGCTGTGCGCGTGTCCGGCCGACCCGTCCTGGGCTTGACGGCCACGGGCGGGGTCGCTCTGGGCGCCGGCCGCGGGACGGCGTTCGTCGCGCGGTTGGCGGTGGGAGCAGGGCCATGCGCGGATCTGCCCAGCGCGGAGCCCTGGACGGCGCGGCCGGGAGCGGGGGCATGGGCGGAACCGACGGGGGAAGGGCTGTGCGCGGCTCGGCCGGGGGCGGGGACCTGGCCGGCGCCGCCGGGGGCGAGAGCCTCGACGGCCCCGGCGGGCTGCCCCGGCGCGGCGGCGTGGACCGTCGCGCCGTCGGCCACGGTCGCGGGCAGGTGCGGCGAGCTCGGGAGGACCGGGGCGCTCTCCGCCGCTTCTCGAGCGGCGGGCTCGCGCGCGCCAAAGGCGAAGAAGGCGCCCACGCCGGCCGCGAGCGCGACCGCGCAGACGCTGGCGATCACGCTGCGGCGCACGAGGTGCTGCCGGCGGAACACGGGCTCCGAGACGACGGCGCCGAGCCCCGGCGCGCTGCCCTCGGCGCCCGAGAGGTCCGGCGCCGGCCCGAGGATCTGCAGGCCGAGCGGAGAGCGGTCGCTCATGGGAGAGCGCTGGCTCAGCGGCTCGCCCAGGGGAGCGCGCTGGCTGAGCGGCTCGCCCAGGGGAGAGCGCTGGCTGAGCGGCTCGCTCCGCGGAGAGCGCTGGCTCAGGGGCAAGGGCTCGCTCCGAGGGGAGCGCTGGCTGAGCGGCGAGCGCCCCGACAGCGGCCCGGACCTCGGGCCCGACGCGGGGCCGCTCCGCACGCTGATGGGCGCGGTGAGGTCGCGCAGGCCGACCTCCTTGATGAGCGCCTCCACCGCCCGGGGCGACGACACGGCGAGGCCCGGCGTCTGCGCGGCCGCCTCTTCCAGCGTCTCGGCGAACGCCGCCGCGGTCGGGAACCGGTCGTCCGGGTCGGCGCGCAGCGCGCGCATGCAGATCGTGTCGAGCGCGGCGGGGACCGACGGCACCACCGCGCGCGGACCAGCGGGCGGGCCCTTCAAGATCTGCGCGATCAGCGCGCCGTCGTTGTCGGCCTTGAACAGGCGCTCCTCCGTGAGCATCTCCCAGAGCACCACGCCGGCCGAGTACACGTCGCTGCGGCGGTCGACCTGCTCGGCCTGGATCTGCTCGGGCGCCATGTACGAGAGCTTGCCCTTGAGCGCGTTCCCCTGCGTCGACATGAGCCGCGTCTCGGCGCGCGCCACGCCGAAGTCGGTGATGCGCGAGACGCCGTCGATGCCGACGATCACGTTCTGCGGCGAGACGTCGCGGTGCACGAGGTTGAGCGGCTCGCCCTCGGAGCCGGTGAGCTCGTGCGCCGCGTGCAGGCCCGCGAGCACGTCGAGGAAGATGCGGAGCACGATCCCGATGGGGACCCGCCGCTTCGCCCGCGCGCACGTGCGGAGCAAGAGGTGCAGCGACGGGCCCTCGATGTACTCCATGACGAGGAACAGCGGGTCCTCGACGAGATCGAACGTGGCGACGACGTTGGGGTGGCGGACCCGCGCCGCGAGGCGCGCCTCGTCGAGGAACATCGCGACGAACTCGGGCTCCGCCGCGATGTGCGGGTGCATCATCTTCAGGGCGACGAGGCGCTCGAACCCGCCGGCGCCGATCGCCCGCCCGAGGTACACGGTGGCCATGCCGCCCGACGCAATGGCGCGCAAGCTCTCATAGCGGCCAGCGTGCAAGGTCACACGACCAGGCTACACCATGCGTGGTGCGTTCTCCACGAGTCATGCGCCGCATCTCCACGTGAGTGTGCCTGCGCGTGCGCGCGCGCGCACGCACACGGCCACGACGAAAACCCGATTTCCTCCCGATGTGAGGCGCGCTACGACCGATCGCCGACAGCCTAGGCTCACGTGATCCTTCGGTCGGCGATCGGCGGCGATGGCGCATGCGCGCGTGGGCGCGTGGCAGGCTCGCGCGCGGGCGCGGAGGAGGCCGCGCGATCAGCTCACGATCGGCAGCCGCCTGGCCGCCGGTCGCGCGCGCGGGCCGCCCTGCTCGCGCTCGCGCAATGCGAGATCGTGCTCGATGATCGTTAGGGGATTCTCGTAGGTCGGTAGAGGGAGATCCTTATTCTTTGCGTACACGGGGTGCCGGCCGTGCTTCTTGTACCATTCGGCTACCGTGGCATTGGCCTTCATCTTCTCGAGGATGTTCCGCCACCCGGCGCCGGTGTTGTACGCGCAGAAGCTGATCTCGCCGAGCTGCGTTCCGTACGGAATGATGCACATCTCGGTGCGGCGGAAATCGTAGTTGAACAGGTCCTGGAACCACATGCCCGCCACGAACAGGATCCGCCACTCGTAGTCGCGGGCGTCGCCCTCGCCGGCGTGCGCGGCGCCCGTCTGGCTCATGAACTGCTTCACCAGGGTCGCGAGGTGGAAGTTCGGCGGCGCCTTCTCGGGCCGGTAGCGGCGCAAGAGCGCGGCGACGACCTGCGCCTTCGTGAGCGCGCGGCCGCGCCCGGCGTCGAAGATCGCGCGCAGGTCGGCGAGCAGCCCCTCGACGTCGATGAAATCGAGCAGCGGGACGACCTGCTTCGTCTTCTTGTGGACGAACAGCGCGGTCCCGATCCCGCAGTTCGGGTGGCACCCGCAGTTGAGCTGGCCCCAGTCCTTGTCGGGGCCGTCGAGCAGATCGGTCACGTTGCCGAAGGGGCTGAGCGCCGACAGGGGGAACCAGTCGCGGAGCGGGTCGGTCACGCCGGTCTGCCGGGCGACGTCGTGCGCGAGGTGGCTCAGCGTGTAGCGCTGCTTCTCGCGCAGCTCGTCGGAGATGTCCTCGTCGCGGCCGGTGAAGCTGACCGGCTGGAAGCTGACGACCGTGATCTTGTCGGCGTTCTGGACCGCGAAGTCGATGATCGGGCCCACCTGGTCGTTGTTCACGCCGTTGACGATCGTCACGACCAGGATGACGTCGATCCCGGCGGCCGAGAGCTCCTCGATCGCGCGCAGCTTCACGTCATAGAGGTTCGCGATCTTCCGGTGGCCGTTCGCGGCGTTCGTCACCCCGTCGAACTGCAGGTACGCCATCCGGAGGCCCGCCTCCTTGGCCTTCCTGGCGAAGCCCGGCTCCTCCGCGAAGCGGAGCCCGTTCGTCGCGCACTGCACCGCGAAGTACCCCTTCTGGCGCGCGTACCGGATCGCGTCGAGGAAATGCGGGCTCAGCGTCGGCTCGCCGCCGGAGAACTGGATCGACATCTGGCGGCGCGGGCGCACCTCCGCCGCGTCGTCCAGGATGCGCGTGATCTCCTCCCACGAGAGCTCGTGCACGTAGCCGACCTGATTGGCATCCATGAAGCACGGGTCGCACATCATGTTGCAGCGGTTCGTCAGATCGACCGTGAGCACCGAGCCGCGGCCGTACCGGATGGTGCTCGAGCCGTGGTTGTGGATCCTGTCCGGCGTCATCTCGACGTCGCGGCCGCCGAACAGGCGCTCGATCCGGGCGAGGAACTCCGGGTCGATCGAGATCGTGTCCGAGAAGGAGCCGTGCTTCGGGCACGTCTTCTCCATGACGACGCGGCCGTCGCGCGCGACGATGCGGGCGCGGATCTCCCCGGGCTTGTCATGGATGAGCTTGGTCCAGTCCGCCCTGCCACTCAGGATCTCAGCGCGCGCCTCCTTGACGCAGCGCGGGCACAGGCTGTCCGTCTCGCGAGGCCAGCCGAGCGGGGGCTTCGAGCGCTCGCCGCCCCGCGGGATCGGCTTGTCGCTCCACTTCGGGTGGAACGGCTTGGGCTCGCCGCCGAGCCGGCTCAGATGCTGCAAGAGTGGCCACGCCTTGTTGGCCGATACCGTGATGGCCTTTTCCAGTGTCCGTACCAGGTCGATCAAGCGTCACCTCGCTCACAGGCGCATTTCGCGGCCGCACCGTAGGTCGACCTAGCGCGTGCTTCCATCAAATTCCAGGCTCGTCACGCCGCGTTGGCGCGCCCTCCGCGGCTCAGCCCGGGGAGTGACAGCGGGCCGTCGATCGCGGGATAGTACGGGGCGCGTATGCGATTCCTCCCTGGAACCCACCGCGCCCTGGGCCTCGCCGCGGCGCTCGCGGGCGCGGCCGTGGCGGGCGCGGCCGTGGCGCAGCCGGTCGCGCGGGCGCCCCGGCCCGCGGAGGACAGCGGCAGGGCGGAGGCCGAGGCCGGCGCGGCGCCGCTGCGCGGCAGCCTCGGCGTGCCCGTCGCCGAGCGGCTGCTCGCGTCGAGCGACCCGGAGGCGCGGCTGCGCGGCATCGAGCGGCTCGGCGCGATCGGCACCGAGGAGGCGGTGACCGCGCTGCTCGCCGCGGTCGATCAGGGGGGCCCGGCGGCGCGGGATCCCAGGGCGCGCCTCGCGGCGGTGCGGGCGCTCGCCCCGCACGCGCAGCGCGACGCCGTGCGCCAGCTCCTCTCGCGCGAGCTCTCGGAGGGCGGCGGCCCCGCGCGCGGCGCCGCCTCCCCGCTCGGCGAGGTGCTGCGCGGCACCGCCGCCCTCGCGCTCGCGCGCACCGGCGAGCGGCGCGCGCTCGGCGCGCTCGTGAACGCGATCGTGCAGGGCGGGGCCGCGGGGGAGGCCGCCGCGCTCGCCATCGAGGCGTACCCGCCCGAGTCGCTCCAGCTCCTGCTCGGGAGCCGCAAGCGGCTCGAGCCCGCGCTCGTGAGCTTCCTCGGCGAGCTCGGCGATCTCCGGGCGATCGCGGCGCTGCGGCCGATGCTTGAGGGCGGCGACCGGGCGGCGCAGGTGGCCGCGGCGCGCGCCCTCGCGCGGCTCGGCGACGAGGCGGCGCTGGCCAAGGCGCGCGCGTGGCTGAGCAAGCCGGAGCCGGGGCTCTTCGAGGCGACCGTCGAGATCCTCGTCCACCTCGGCGCGCCGGAGGCGCCGGACGCGGTGGCCTCGCTGCTCGGGTCCGAGCTGGGCCGGCTCGAGGGGCTCAGGCTGGCCGAGCTCGCGCCGGCGGAGCGGCTCGTGCCGGCGCTCGCGCGCGCTCTCCCGCTGCTCCCGGAGGACGCGCGGCCGCGCGCCGTCGCGGCGATCGGCCGCGCGGGCGGCGCGGAGGCGGCGCGGCAGCTGCGCCGGCTGACGCTCGAGCGCCCCGAGCTCGCGACGGCCGCGGCGTTCGCGCTCGCGACGATGCCCGGGGCCGAGGCGCGGGCCGCCGTCGCGGAGCTCGTCGACGGGCCGCGCGCCGCGAAGGACGCGGAGCTCCGCAGGCTCGGCCTGCGCGCGGGCGTGGTGCGCGGGCTCGCGCTGCGCGACGCGCCCGGGTCGCTCGAGGGGCGGCTCCTCGCCGCGCTCGCGGCGCCGAAGGGGTCGAGCGATCGCGCCGTCGGGGTGTTCGGGGCCGTGGCGCTCGGCCTCCGCGACCCGCTCGAGGTCGTCGGCGGGTGCGCTCCGGCCTCGTGCGATCGCGCGGCGGTCCACGCGGCGGCGCGCGGCGCGCTCGCGCGGGGCGAGCGCGCCCTCGCCGCGCTGGCGCCGCTGTTCGCGGAGCTCGCCGCGCCCGGCGGCGGCGCCGCGCCCGGCGGCGACGACGCCGCGCCCGACGCGGCGGCGATCTCCGCCGGCGTCGCGCTGCTCGCGGAGCCTCGGGGCGGCGCGGTCGCGACCTCGCGGCTCGCCGCGCTCGCGGAGGCGGGCGGCCCGCTGTCGCCGCTCGCGGCGCGCGCGCTCGCGGCCCGCGACGACGAGGTGGTCCGCGGCAGGCTCAAGCGGCTGCTCGAGGGGAGCGATCCGGTCGTGCGCGCGCACGTCGCGCTCGGCCTCGGGAGCGACCCGTTGCCCGACAGCGTGTCGCTCCTCGCGCGCGCCTACCGCTTCGAGGACGACCCCGCGGTACGCCGCGCGATCGTCCGCGGGCTGTCTCGGCGCACCGAGGTGCAGCGCCGGCGCGTCCTGCTCGCGGCGCGGGATCTCGATCCCGACGAGGGGGTGCGCGCGCTCGCGCGGGCCGCGCTCTCCGACCTCCCGCGCGCCGGCGCGCCGGCGCTCGATCCGCCGCGCGCCGCGCTGGCCACGGGGGTGGTGTGGATCGCGATCGTCCCGAACGACCAGGGCGCGGCCGCGGGCGCGTCGTCGCGTCCGGCGCGGCTCGTCCGCCCGGATGGGCTCGCGGTCCCGGTCGTGGCCGATCCCGACGGCGTGCTCCTCGTGCCGGCGGTGCCGCCCGGGGTGAGCTCCGTCCTGCTTGCGCCGGCCGCACCCCCGGGGGACGCTGGCTCATGACGACGATGAGCAACGCGACGGACGAGAGCCGCACGGGCGAGGGGCCGGGCGAGGGACCCGGCGTGGACTCCGGCGTGGGATCGCGCGCGGAGCCCCGCGCCGCGGCGTCTCTGGCCGAGGGCGACCGCGCTCCCGCGAGCGGCGACAAGGCCGCGGGCGCGATGTCGTTCGAGGAGTCGACGCGCCGCCTCGCGAAGATCGTGGCGGAGCTCGAGGGCGGCGATCTGCCGCTCGAGCGCGCGCTGTCGCTCTTCGAGGAGGGCATCCGGCTGTCGCGGTCGGCGCAGGAGCGGCTCGACCGCGCGGAGAAGCGCGTCGAGGAGCTGCTCGGGATGGACGCCGACGGGCGCCCGGTGACGCGCGAGTTCGAGGGCTGAGCGGAGCAAGGGTGAGATGAGGACGGCCGCGGCGCTGATCATCGGCAACGAGCTGCTCAGCGGGAAGATCGCTGACGAGAACCTGTTCGTGCTCGCCGGCACCCTGCGGGCGCTCGGCGTCAAGCTGGAGCGCGCGGTGATGGTGCTCGACGACCTCGAGGTGATCGCCGCCGAGGTGCGGGCGCTCTCGGCGTCGCACGACTGGCTCTTCACGAGCGGCGGTGTGGGCCCGACGCACGACGATCTGACGATCGCGGGCGTCGCGCGCGCCTTCGGCGTGCCGGTGGTCAGCGCGCCCGACATGGAGAGCATGCTGCGCGAGTACTACGGCGACCGGCTCACCGAGGGGCACCTGCTGATGGCGCGCATCCCGGAGGGCGCGCGGCTCGTGACCGGCGGCAGCGCCGCGTGGCCGGCCGTGGTGATGCGCAACGTGTGGATGCTGCCCGGCGTGCCGCAGATCTTCCGGGCCAAGCAGGCGCTCATCCAGGCCGAGCTCTCGGGCGGCACGCCGTTCGTCTCGCTCGCGGTGTTCACGACGCTCGACGAGGGGCAGCTCAAGCCGATGCTCGACCGCGTGGTCGAGGCGCACCGCGACGTCGACATCGGCTCCTACCCCCGGTGGTCCGGCGTCGAGTACCGCACGAAGCTCACGTTCGACGGCCTCGTCGAGGCGAAGGTGCGCGCGGCGCGCGACGCCTTCGCCGAGAGCCTGCCCGCGGAGACGATCGTCCGCGTCGAGTGACGCGCGTCGCCCTCGCATCTCCCGGTGAGCCCGGCCGGCGCCGCGCCGTCGGGCTCCTTCGGGGCGCGGCAGCCGACGGGCGGGAGCGGTAGCCGCGCCTCTCCGGCGAGCGGATGCCGACGGGTCTCCGCCGGATGACGACGGGTTCCACCTCGGATGACGATGAACCCCCCGTCGGATGACGGCGGGTACTCGCCCCGATGACGACGTCTCCGGGCCGGATGACGATGGCTCGCCGCCCGATGCCGATGGGCTCCGGCCGGATGCCGATGGGCTCCTGCCGCATGCCGGCGGGCCCCAGCCCCGATGCCGATGGCTCCGGGTCGGATGCAGATGGCTCGCGGGCGGATGACGACGACGTCCACCTCGGATGACGATGACCGCCTCCCGGAATGACGACGCCCGCCGCCGCGATGCCGACGGTTCCGCGCCGCGCGCTCGCGCGTCGCGCTGTCGCCATCCACGGGCACGCTCGCCGGCGCCATGGCCAAAACTTGCCACGCCCTCGACGTGTCGCTCCGCACCTCCTTAGCCTGCGCAGATGGCCAAACCTATCTCTCCTCCCGAAGAGACCGATGACAACGATCCCACGCTCGAATCCCTTGCCGAGCGCCTCGGCAAGCCGGAGCCCGGCATCATCGAGGCGTTGCTCGACGGCACGACAGAATCCCAGCTCGTCGAGCGAGGGCGGCAGATCGCCTCGTCGCGCGTCTTGACCGATCTGCGCCGCCTCTACGCGACGGCGCACGCGTGCTGGTCGGGCGCGTCGAAGGAGAAGCGGGAGAAGCTGCGCGGCTTCTCGCCGGAGCTGCTCGCGCTCGCGGTCGACCAGGCGCTCGCGCTGGAGCGGCTGCTCGAGGCGCACGAGAGCGCCGGGCAGAAGAAGGACGCGGCGCGCGCCACGACGGACGCGGCGCTGCGCGAGCGGCTCTCGCGCGCGCTCCTCCTGCGCGACCAGGCCTACGAGGTCCTCCGCGGCGTCGCCGGCTCGGGCAAGGAGGCGCGCGAAGAGCTCGCGCAGGGGGTCGGCACCGCGGAAGATCCGGGCGCGCTCGCACGCGGGCTCACGCAGCTCGCCGCGCTCGGCAAGCGCTACCTCGCGCAGAAGAAGGGCCCCCTCGCCGTGCGCGCCAAGCTGATGCGGCTCGACCAGGACTACGTCGAGCGCCTCGAAGAGACCGCGAAGGAGCTGATCCAGGCGGCGAAGACCGCGGCCGCGCGCCCCGCGGGCCAGAAGGTCACGAGCGGCGATCTCGACCGGGCCGACGGCATCAACCTGATCCTGCTCGAGCAGATCGTGCGGGTGTTCGAGCGCGCCAACGAGCAGGATCCGACCATCCCGCGGCTCGTGCCCATCGCGACGCGGCGGCTCTTCAGCCGGAGCACCAGGAAGAAGGCGACCGAGACGCCCGGCGGAGGCGGCGGCGCGGCTGGCAGCGGCAGCGCTGGAAGCGGCAGCGCCGGCGGCGCGCCGCCGGACGAGGATCCGCTCGAAGGCGACGACGCGCCGGTCTGAGCAAAAAGCGCCCTGATCGGGCCCGAGCGTCGATGGAGGGCTCAGGCCGCAACCTGGGCCCTGTTCCTTTGTTCTTGTCACGCCCCTCGCCGGCGACTTCAGGGGCGGACCATCGCCGGCGGGTAGTGGTCAAATTTGAACATGAAGGCGGGGAGGCGGGAAGAAAAGATCAATAATCTTCCCGCCTTCCCGCCTTCATGTGGACTCTCTCTGGGCAAAGTTGACCACTGCCCGGCGGCGGCCAGCTCGCATCCATTACCCATGTTCCCGTGGAGCCGCGTGGCCACCTGGAGTGAACGAATACCTGCGCAGCATACGTGGGTTTCTACCGTTGATTCGACAACCAGCGCGTGTGGGGGACGCCATCGGCGCGAGGCGCATCGATTTCGCGTGCGGGACGTCACGAGCTCTTCCGGCTGACTGCGCCGCGCGCTGTAAACCGCGGTGAGGACCTGCTGTGCGGCCGAGGCACACGGCCACGGCCGATATGCCGAGGGCGGAGGAAGGGAGATCGGGGACACGCTCCTCGGGCGAGCAATGTCCTACCGCTTTTGTGAGGACGCTTGCGCCTGGAGAACGGGCAGGCGAGCGTGCGCAGGTGAGAAAAATCGCGGGGTGGAGGCAATGAAGTTGAGGGAGCGATTCAAACCAAGACGGCGGAGGACGATTCTCGCTGTGGCTGTCGCCGCCCTGGCGCTTGGCGCTGTGGGGGCCGGGTGCTTGTGGGAGCGCGAGGAGCACGCGCCCGGCCGCTTCTGCGCGCAATCGAACACCAGCGTCGTCGAGCACTGCGTGGACGCGAGCGAGGGCCCGGGCAGCGCGTGGAGCGAGGCCGAGGCGGACGGCGAGCTGCCGATCCAGATGTGGGCGTTCGGGCCGAGCGGCGCGATGTCCGACGAGCTCGCCGTGGACGCGGCGGCGCTCCGGGCCTGGTTCGACAACATCGATCGGGCTGTGGCCTACGTGCGCGACGAGGAGAAGAACGCCGAGTCGCTCCGGGCGACCCTGCACGGCAGGCTCCTCGGGCTGCTCTTGAAGTCCAGGCAGCGCCAGGAGGCGATCTTGGAGGAGGAGCCGGTCCGCGTGGCCGACAGCTTCCGGCAGGCCATGACCGACAAGGCGAGCGCCGAGGAGGAGCCGCTCGTGGCCGCGCTCGCGGCCGACAAGCAGGCGATGGCGGTCGTGCAGGCGATCTTCGACCAGGCCCGGAGCGACGCCGCGCCGCTGCAATCCAGGTACGCGGGCGTCGCGGCGCGGTTCGCCGCGTACCGCGCGACCGAGGCGGCGGAGACGGCGACGTACGCGGCGCTGTCGAATCAGGCGTCGCGGTCGGACATCGATGGCCTCGACGGCGCGGAGCAGGCGGTGCTCGCGGCGGCGCGCGAGGCGAGCCGGGCGCCGAACGAGCTCGCCGCGGAGATCATGACGCTGGCGGCGGAGCTCCAGGCGCTCGCGGTCTCGTTCGACGTGGCGATCGCGCCGCACGAGGAGGTGCTCGCGACGCACGGGGCGGTCGTGCCGGACATGACCTCGGGGGCGCTGCGCTCGCTGAGCGCGATGCTGGGCTACGCGCAGCGGCGGGTGGCCCGGAGCGACGCGACGGCGACGACGCTGCTCGGCGGCATCGCGCTGCGCCGGCAGGCGCTCCGTGTGCTGGAGGGGGACGAAGGGGCGCGCGAGGCGATCGCGCGGTCGCGGATAGAGAGGGCGTCGGAGGGGTTCAGCGAAGGAGCGCGCGCGCGGGTCGTAGCGCTGTCGGCGGCGCCGCCGGTGAGCGAGAAGCTCGGGTTGCCGCTCTTGGCCGAGCGGTGCGGGGTGCTCGTGGCGCTGGTGCAGATGCGGCCGCTCTGCGAGGCGGCGGGGTCGTCGTGGCGCGAGGCAGGGTGCGCGGTGCTCCGCGGGCGGTTCGACGCCGCGGAGGCGGAGCTCAGGACGGGCCTGCCGCGGAAGATCGCTGCGGGGTTGGCGGCGCTGCGGGAGAAGGGGATGGCCGCGGCGGCGCTCGACGCGGTGCAGGCGAGGCTCGACGCGGGCGACGTGAAGGGCGCGGCGATCGCGTATGACGCCGCCGTGCGCGGCGCGGAGGGGACATGAGAGGCACGAAGGACGTCGCGCGGCGCGGCTTCTGCGCCGCGGTGTTCCAGAAGCTCATCGCGCTGATGACGGCGCTTTCGGTGCTGGCGCCGGCGCCGGCGTGGGCGCGCACCCGCACGCCGTATACCGTGCTCTGGAGGAGCTACGGTGATGCCCATTCGTGCGGTTCTACCGAGCTCGAGACCGAGGGCGATGCCATCTTCGAGGTGAACCAGACGCCGCTGCCCACCTACGGGGTCCCGGGCGCGCTGCAGATCGAAGCCGACGGCTCGCGGAGCAATACGCTCGAGGCGGAGTTCGACTCGGTGCTGCTGCGCACGGGCAGAAACGAGTTCCACTTCGGGGTCCACACCGTCAACGGCAACGACTGGTGTACCCACGCGCGCGAGGTGGTGCACCTCGTCTCGGAGCCGCTCGGGCTGAACAAGCCGCTCTTCAACGTCCGCCGCGATGGGACTGGGTTCGAGGGCAGCACCGAGGTCGAACTGAGCCTTTCGGAGATCAACCCGGTGCTGGCGCGCGACATCGCGGAGCTGGAGGTCAGGATCGCCCGGCTGATGACCGAGCTCCTCCGCAACGCCGCGAGGGTCGCGGACCTCCGGGCGCGGATGGACCTCCTGCGGCAACTCGACACGGAGTTGCACGACCTGGTGAGCCGGCCGCTGGCCGAGATCTCGCGGACCGACCTCGACGCGATCCTCGACCGGTACAGGGACGTGGTCGACGCGGAGACGCGGGCGGCGATGGAGCAGCTCGTCGACGACCTGAAGAAGAGCGTCAGCGACCTGGAGAGCGAGCTGGCGCGGCTGCTCGACGAGTTCGGCACGCAGGCCGATGAGGTGGCGGACCTCGCGACGCAGGACGCGCGCGCCGAGGGGTGGGACCCGGACGACCCGTGGGCGTACGCGCTCGGGGCGAGCGAGGTGCCGTGGGTGGAGGTGCCGGACATCGCGGAGGTGGACGGGGCGTTCGAGGAGGGGAGGGACCCGTACGCGGCATACGCGGACGCGGTGATCGCGGCGCTGGAGGCCGACGTGAGCGGCGGGGTCGTGGTCGCGCGGGCGGACTTCGTGGCGAACGTGCGGGCGTGGCGAGAGAACAGCGCGGCGCTGGAGATCGCGCTGCGCGATCGGATGGGGGTGTCGCTGGCGGAGACGAACGCGTTCCTGAAGGCGCAGAACCGGATCACGGCGTACGTGCGGCGGTTCATGGATGCGTCGGACTGGTTCGTGGACTCGCCGGTGCCGGCGGACCTGCGGGCGAAGGTGGACACGGTGCTGAAGCCGCGGTTCGATGCGCTGGCGGACCAGATGAAGGACAGCCTGAACCAGTGGACGGGGGACGGGCTCGACCTGGAGCAGACGCAGCTCTACCAGACGATCAGCGCGTTCGCGGGGGCGATGTCGACGGTCGGGGAAGGCGCCGAGGCTTACGCGGAGGTGATGCAGACGCTGGTGCACGCGACGACGCGCATCGGGGTGGGGTTCGTGCCGGTGGTCGGGCCGGCGCTCGACCTGTGCGAGGCGGTGACGGGCAAGGAGTGGTGCCTGCCGGCCGGGCGAGAGTTGAGCGATGAGGAGCGGATCTTCTCGGGGCTGGGCTTCGGGCTCGGGGCGATTGGGGATGTCTGGCGCGGCGTTGCGGCCGCCGGCGCGCTACCGCCGCGTGGGATCCGGATCGCTGGGGAGATCGCGGGGGTCGATAAGGTCGTTGTCAAGGGGTTCGAGGTATGGAGGCTCCGCGGGTACAAGACGTTGAAAGGGCACGTCACGGCAGCCGGGTTCAACACCTTCGAGAAGACGGCGATCAGCCACATGACCCGCGAAGGGCGGGCGCTCCTCGGCGTCGGCGACGGTGGCGTGCGCAAGATGCTCGACCTTCCAGACGAGTCGCTCCCCGGCATGTCTGGCGGGAAGGCTCCTGATTTCGTGACGGTGTCCCGCGGGCAGAAGCTGATCGTGAGCGAAGTGAAAGGGGGCAACCCGGTTGAGCTAGACGATGTGTTCAAGCAGTTGTCGAACGGGATGGAGGGGCTACGGAAGAAGGGGGTCGCGGGGGATGTCGAGCAGGTCGAGCTCATCATGACGCGCGGTGCGAAGTTCAAGCCGGAAAAAACGTACAGTGTCAAGGACGGGTACCTCTTCAACACGACGACTCGCAAGAGGGTGACCCTGAAAGGATTCAATCACCCCATCAAGGTGACCCAGCTATGAGCGAATCAGGACCGTCGTTCTTCGCCTGGTGTGACGCGGCAGAGACGCTCGACGCGTGCCTGGCGGCGCTGCCGGCGCTCATGCATCCAGGGACTCGTATCAGCATGCTGACAGACGATGGCCTATTCTACACGACCTCCATGGACGAGGCGGTCGCGATGATCCGCACCCAGTTCGCCGAAGGTCCTTCCGCTGGAGCAGGCGTCGACGTCATGCTGACCGGCTCCAAACGTCTCTTCGGTTGCAGCTGGGACTGTTACACGGAAGAGGCCGGCCGCGACATTTCGGCTGGCCCCATCCACATGACCACGTGCGACCAGGAAGGCTTCCTCTACTCCTACCTCGAGCTCGCCTGGGGCAGGGGCCCGCGCTCGATCGAGGCCGAGGCCGCGGTCGCGTGGCTCCTGCTCCGGGACGACCTCGAGGACCTCCTGCTCCGCCTCTGCGCGCCGGACGCGAGCGGTCGCGTCCGCACCGGCGCGTGTACGAACGGGGGAGACTGGATCGCGCCCGTCCGCATGTGCGCGACGTACAACGCGGACGCGCGGGAGATCGCGCGCGATCTCGCCCTCTCGTGGCTACAGCGCCACGACAAGGAGATGGTATCGCGCAACGCGGGCCTGTCGCTGGAAGCGCTCCGCGCGCGGGTGGAAGCCGCGCCGGCCGGGGCGCGCGTCCCGCTCAAGGGCGGAAGCGACCGCGCGCACGCGCTCTCCCGCGAGACCGTCCTCAAGGCGCTGGCGACGCCGCCCTCCGCCCTGCTGGAGGCGCTCGAGGCCGTGGCGGCGCCCGACGAGGCGTGGCGCGCCGCAGAGCCGCGCGCGCGAGAGATCCTGGCGCTGACGAGCCAGATCGCGGAGACCGGCGAAGGCCCGCCCACGTGGGCGGTGCACACGGACACGCGCGCCCACGTCCGCTTCCTCCGAAAGCACGCGCCTTTTCACGTGCGCCGCCTCGCGGGCGGCGGCGTGATCCTGGCGACCCACCCGTTCCGCTCGCTCTGGCCGCTCTGGGTCGACGCGCTCTTCTCGCTCGGCCTGATGCCCTGACCCAGCAACCTCATGAGGGTGAACCAAGGATGAAACCAGGGCCGTACTTCTTCGCCTGGTGCGACGAGGCAGCGCGGGTCGACGCGTTCGCGGGGGCGCTGCCGGCGCTCGTCATCCCAGGGATGTATATCAGCGTGACGATGGGCTCCGACGTGGATCGCACCGTGAACTCCGTGGACGAGGCGGTCGCGATGATCCGCGCCCACTTCGGACGCACCGATGCCGAAACCTACTTCGCCATGGAGCTCGACGACCGGCGCTCATTCTATGGCCACTATCGCTGCTTCACCGGCAAGAGCGAACGTCTCAAGCCGATGGGCCCCATCCACCTGGTCCCTGCCAGCGCGGCGGACATTCTCCCGCTGGATTTGTACCTCGCCCTGGGCAGCGGACCGCGCTCCGTCGAGGCGGAAGCCGAGCTCACGTGGCACATCGTTCTGGACGACCTCGAGGACCTGCTGCTCCGCCTCTGCGCGCCCGACGCGAGCAGGCGCGTCTCGACCGGCGGCTGCACGAGCGCGTGGACCTGGCTCGCGCCGGTCTCGATGTGCGCGACGTACCACGCGGACGCCGGCGACATCGCGCGCGATCTGGCCCTGTCGTGGGTCAGCCTCCACGACAAGGAAAAGGTCTCGCTGATCGCGGGCATGTCGCTGGAGGCGCTGCACGCGCGTGTCGACGCCGCGCCGGCCGGGGCGCGCGTGGTTCCGACGGACAAGAGCGGGCGCTCGATCCCGCTCTCCCGCGAGACCGTCCTCAAGGCGCTGGCCATGCCGGGCTCCGCGCTGCTCGAGGCGCTCGTGGCCGCCGCCGATGTGCCCGACGAGGCGTGGCGCGCCGCGGCGCCGCGCGCCGAGGAGATCCACAACCTGACGGTGCAGGCCAGGGCGCGCGGCGAGCAGTTCACCCGCGGCGGCGGGCCCCTCACCTGGGTGGAACTGACGGGCGAGCATGTCTACTTCCTCGTCGACCACGCCCCGTTCCACGTGCGCCGCCTCCCGGGCGGCGGCGTGGTGCTGGCGACCCACCCGTACCGCACACTCTGGCCCCTCTGGTCCGACGCTCTCTTCGCGCTCGGCCTGATGTCCTGACGCGCATCGGGACTGGCCAGACGCGCACCTGCCTGGCGGCCGCCACCCTCCGCCGCCGCTCCGCCGCCCCGGAGGCGCGCCGATCGCCGCGGCGCCGCGCGCCGGCCGCCGGGCCCGCCGCGTGCTTGTGGCCGGCGCATGAGCTCCTGGAAGCGCGCCGCGCTGCTGCCCGATCACCTGCCCGTCCACGATTCGTACACCGACGATCCCGCGGCGCTCGCCGCCTTCATCGGCCCGCGCGAGCGCGCGCTCGAGGAGGGGATCTGGTCGCTCGGCGACGCCGACCTGCTCGCCATCGTGCTCGGCACCGGGCTGGTCGGCACGCCCGTCACGATCGTCTCCGCCGCGCTCCTCTCGCGCTTCTCCGGGCTGGAGGGGCTCTCGCGGCTCGGCCCGCACGCGCTCGCCGAGCACCCAGGCCTCGGCCTCGCGAAGGCGCTCCGCATCGCCGCGTCGCTCGAGCTCGGGCGGCGCGCGTTCGAGCGCGCGGTGCGCCCGCGGCCGCCGGTGCGCACGTCGGCCTCGATCGCGGCGTGGTGCGCGGCGCAGCTCGGCCCGCTCGATCACGAGCAGATGTGGGTGATCTCGCTCGACGGCCGCAACGGGATGCGGGGAGCGCGCCGGGTCGCGCAGGGCGGGCTCCACGGGTGCTCGGTCACGGCGAAGGACATCCTGCGCGCCGCGCTCTCGGACGCGGCCTCGGCGCTCGTGCTCGTGCACAACCACCCGAGCGGCGACTCCGCGCCGTCCCCCGAGGACGTGGCCATGACCGACGCGGTCGCGGCGGCCGGCGAGGTGATCGGGGTGCCCCTCGTCGACCACGTCATCCTCGCGCCGGACGGCCACTACTCGTCGCTGCACGATCTCGGGATGATCAAGCCCGGCGACGCGCCGGCGGAGGGCGGAGCCGGCGCGCGCCCCGCGCCGGCGGAGGGCGGAGCCGGCGCGCGCCCCGCGCCGGCAGGAGCGGCCGGCGCTGGTCCCCGCCGCGCGGGCCACGGCCAGCGCTAGCGCCGCGCGTCGACGGCGGTGAGCCGTTTCGCGACCCTGCCGTGACTCCAGGGGGCCGGTCGGCTCACGAGGCGGCGCTCGGCGTTCGGTCATGTCCAGCGGAACCCTACGAACATGGTGATGCGCGCCCGAGCTCTCGCCCCCCCTCGAAGGCTCGGCGTGGTCGCCTATGCGAGCGACGAGGCGCTCGTGGAGGGGCTCCGCGCGAGGCATCCCGCCGCCCTCTCCGCCTTTCACGAGCGCTTCTCCGGGCACGTGCTCCGCGTCCTCGGCCGGCTCCTCGGCAGCGGCCACGACCTGTCCGACGCTCACCACGACGCCTTCGTCCGCGCGCTGTCCTCCCTCGACGCCCTGCGCGATCCGGCCGCGCTGAAGGCGTGGATGACGTCGGTCGCGGTGTTCACGGCGCGGACCTGCATCCAGCGGCGCGCGCGCCGGAAATGGCTCCTCTTCTTCGCCCCCGACGAGCTCCCACCCCTCGTGGCGCGCCCGCACGAAGGCGACGCGCACGAGGCGCTGCGCGCGACCTATCGAGCGCTGGACCGGCTCCCGGCCGACGAGCGCATCGCGTTCGCGTTGCGGCGCATCGACGGCATGGAGCTCCAGGAGGTCGCCGACGCGTGCGGCGTCTCGCTCGCGACCATCAAGCGGAGGCTGGCCCGCGCGGAGGCCAACTTCCTCGAGGCGGCGCGGGATCAACCCGCGCTCGAGGAGTGGCTGAAATGAGGCTCGTCAAGGGCGATCGCCCCTCGCTCGATCGTCTGCGTGAGCTCGGCCGCGTCCAGGATGCGGAGCTCGCGGCGCAGGATCTCGATCTCGAGCGCGCGCGCGAGCGATTCCTGGAGAGCGCGGCCGGCGGAGCCGCCCATCCCGGGGTTGCCCGCCTCGGACCGTCGCGCCCTCGGTGGATCGCGCCCGCGGCCTTCGTCGCGCTTGCAGCGGCCTCTGCGGTCCTGCTCCTCGTCCTGCTCCCCTCGTCGAGGTCGCTCTCGTTCGCGGTCGGGTCTGCAGAAGGGCAGGTCGGGACGTGGATCGCCGCCGCGGCGGATGCTCCGCTGCCGATCCGCTTCTCGGACGGCACGTCGCTCGCGCTGGACGCGGACGCGCGGGCGCGCGTGGTGGCCGCCGACGCCCGCGGGGCGCGGGTGCTGCTGGAAGCCGGCCGGCTCACGGCGGCGGTGACCCACACCGGGACGAGCACCTGGAACTTCAACGTCGGCCCGTTCGACGTGCTGGTGACCGGCACGCGCTTCGAGCTGAGCTGGTCCCCGGTGGACGAGGAGCTCAAGCTGGTGCTGCGGGAAGGATCGGTCGCCGTGTCGGGGCCGCTCGTGGGGGGGCGGCGCGCCGTCGCGGCGGGAGAGACGCTCGAGGTCTTCTGCAAGGAGCAGCGCTTCGAGCTCACGCGCCGAGAACCGCGCGCCGAGGGCCCGCCTCCACCGTCGTCCGCGCCCGTCGCTCCGGCCGCGCCCGTCGCTCCGGCGGCCTCCGGGCCGGCCCCGGCGGCGATCGGCGACACGGTCGCCAGGACCGCGGAAGCGCCCGCGCGCCGGCCGAGCTGGCGCGACCTCGTCGACGCCAACAAGTACGACGAGGCGATGACGGCGGCCGAGGCCGAGGGCTTCGACCGGCTCGTCGCCCGCGCGAGCGCGGCGGATCTGCTGATGCTCGCCGACGCCGCGCGCTTCTCGGGGAAGCCGGAGCGCGCGGCGGCGGCGCTCACCGCGGCGCGGAGCCGGTTCGCGGGGACGGGCGAGGCGGCGAAGGCCGCCTTCCACCTCGGCCGGATGGCGTTCGACCAGCGGCGATCCTACGCCGAGGCCGAGCGCTGGTTCGGCGTGTACCTCGGAGAACAGCCGGGCGGATCCTTTGCGCAGGAAGCGCTCGGGAGGATCATCGAATGCCGGGCGCGGATGGGCTCGGCCAGCGGGGCCCGGGAGGCCGCGCGCCGCTACCTGGAGCGCTATCCGGCGGGGCCCCATGCAGCTCACGCGAAGAGCCTCCTCGAGGAGGAGTGAGTGCGATCTCGAAGGACGGCTCGCGCGGCGCGCGGCGGAGCGTGGACGATCGGGCTCTGCCTCCTCGCCGCATCCGAGGCGCGCGCGGCGCCGCTGGAGCCGCCACGCCCGAAGGTCGTCCTGATCGCCGATCGCCGAACGGATCCCATCATGGCCCGCGTCTATGCCGAGCTCGCCACGCTCGGGTTCACGGTCGTGGTCGTGCGGGGCGACGCGGATCCGCCCTCGCGCGGGCCCGTCGAGGCGAGCGCGCGAGAGGACGGCGCGGCGGCGGTGATCCGGGTGAGGGAGGTGCCGGGCGGCGTCGATGTCTCGATCGACCGTGGTGCGACGGGCGAGTCGGTCCAGAGCGCCGTGATGGACGACGATCCGCCCACGGTCGCGATCCGCGCGGTGGAGCTCCTGCGCGCGAGCCTCCTGGAGGTGCGTTCGCCCCAGCCGTCGCGGCGCGAGGTCGACGCCGATCCGAAGACCAGGACCGACGTCGACGCGCAGCGACCGCCGCCGGCCAAGCCGGCGCCCGTCGCCGCCGCGCGCCCGCGCGCCGACGGCGCCTCCCGCGCGCCGCCTGCTCCGCCGCCGAGGCCAGGCGCGACCCGGAGCGCGCCGGCGACGTTCGGCGTCGGAGCGGCGCCCGCCCTGCTGTGGAGCGCAGGCGGCGTGCCCGCCTCCCCGATGGTGGACGTGTCGGGGTACGCGATGATCGGGTCCCGACTGGGGCTCTCCGCCTTCGTCCAGATCCCGCTCGCCAGCGTGAGCCGAGAGGGCAAAGAGGGCACGCGGCACGTGCGGGTGGCGCTCGCCGCCCTGGGGGTGCGCGTCCCGCTCGGCCCCAGCGACGCCGCGTGGCTGCCCTCGGTCGGCGCGGGGCTCGCCGCCGCCTGGCTGCATGTCGAGGGCGAAGGCCGCTCGCCCGAGTACGTCGGCGCGTCGGACGACGCGTATGCGCTCGCGCCGTACCTGCGCGTGGGGCTCTCGTTCGCGCCGTTTCCGTACCTGCGCATCAGCGAGCATTTCCTTGCCGGGATCGCAACGCCGCGCATCGTGATCGACGCTGCTGGCCGCGCGGCCGACACGTGGGGTCGCCCGTTCCTGGGCGCATCGCTCGGGGTGGAGGTCGCGCTGCCGTGAGCCGCAAAGGGCAGCTGCCGTGACTTCAGTGCAGGACGTCTAGACGCCGGGCGCTCGGGCGTCGGGCGTGGAGGGCTGCATGAAAATCACGGTGACGAAGCTCTGGGCTCTTGCCTTGTCGATGGCCTTCGCGTGCGCGCCGGCGGCGTGCTTCGACAACCACGTCGATCCGATCGTGGAAGTTCACCTGGCGACGTCCGTCGCGGGGGCTACCGAGGGGCCGTGGGCTGCCTGCGTCGTTTCCCCCGAGGACGAGAGCTCCTTCGCCCTCCCCCTCGTCTGTCCGGATCCCGGACCGGGCGGCGAAGGACGCGTGTGCTCGGTGGCGTACGTGGCCGAGAGACAAGAAGATGGATCGATGTGGTGCGACGTGGCGGCGGTCTGCATGTACGAGTGCGAGACGGCGGCGGACTGCCCGCAGCCGCAGAGCGGGACCGCCACGCCCGTGTGCAACTCGGTCTGCTCGTTGCCCTGCGACGAGAACACCGCGTGCCCGAACGGTATGGAGTGCTGGCACCTGCACCACGGGCCCGGCCTCGTGGACGAACAGGGCTTCTGCATGTGGAAGTACGAATGTGACTGAAGGTCGAGATCGGCGAGCCTAGCGCCGCGTCGCCTGAGATCCTCGATAGCGGCTCGCCGGCGGGCACCGCTAGCCGCGCCGGCTGACGAGGATGCCGTGCCGCTCCCCGCCGGGCCTCCCCGCGGTGCCCGGGACGCTCGCGAACCGCAACGTCGCGCCGCCCCAGTCGATCGACGGGCTCCCCTTGAGCAGCGACGCGTAGAGCGCGCTCGCCTGCGTCATCGGGCAGCCGAGCGCCTCGCGCAAGAACGTCAGCGACGCGCCCGTCGCGTAGCTCACCGGCGCCTGCCGGCCGTCCTCGCCGATCACGGTGACCTCGAAGACGTCGTCCTCGGCGCGCGCGGCGCGATCCGGATCGGTCAGCGCGAGGTGCAGCGCCTCGATCGCGCCCCCGCCCGCGTCGAGCGTCACGTGGAGCTCGAGGAGCGGCGCCGTGTAGCGGACGATCCGCCGCGCCCCGCCGCCCTCCACCGGGACGGGCGGCGCCAGCGTCTCGCGGCGCCGGAGCTGCGCCTCGACGACGAGCGCCGACCGCGCGAGCTCACGCTCCGTCTTGCCGAGCAGCCGGCGCGCGCGCATCTCGGCGAGCGCGCGCCTCAGCACCTCGCGGTTGCTCGCCGCCCGCGCGTGGCCCGGCTCGCGCGCGAGCAGCGCCTCGAGCTCGCCGAGCGCCTGCTCGTGCTCCCCGATCGACGCGAGCGCGTCGGCGAGCGTGAGCCGCGCGTCGGCGAACGCGGGCGCGCGCCGCACCGCCTCTCGGTACGCCGCGATCGCCGGCGCGATGTCCCGCCGCGCCTCGTGCGCGAGCCCGAGCGCGAAGGCCGCCCGCCCGTCGTCCGGCGCCGCCTCGCACGCCCGCGCGAGCCAGCGCGCCGCCTCGTCGTAGAGGCGCTCGTCGTAGAGCACGATCCCGAGCTCGCGCAGCACCCGAGGGTCGGTCGGCTCGAGCGCGGCGCCCCGCCGGAGCTCGGCGGCCGCGTCGTCGAGCCGGCCGAGGCGGACCAGCGCGCGGGCGTAGGCGAGGCGCGCCTCGGCGTCGCCACCGCCGCGCTCCACCGCCGCCGCGAGCGCCGGCGCCGCGTCCGACCAGCGGCCCTCCGCCGAGTACGCCGCCCCGAGCGCGAGCCACGCCCCCGCGTCGTCCGGCGCGCCCGCGAGGTACCCCTCGAGCCCGGCGATGCCGCCGGCCATGTCTCCTCGGCTCAGCAGATCGAGCGCGCGGGCGCGCTGCGCGTCGGGCGGCGTCATGGCGGCAGCGTACGCCGGCGCGACGAAGCGGGTCGAGCGCCGCCGGGGCGCGCGGCGCCGCGGGAGCGGCCCACCCCGCACGGCGGGCGCGCGGGCGTCAATACCCCGGCGGGAGATCGGCCGTCAGGCACGAGACGGTGTTCGGGGACGCGCGCGACGACCACAGGGCGCCCGCCGGCTCCCCGCCGGAGAAGCGCACGCCCTCGCGCGGATCCCACGACGGCGCCTCGCCCGGGCGCAGGGAGTGCGTCCCGCTCTGATAGAACGCGATGATGTACGTGTGCCCCGCGACCCGGCAGCCGAGCCGGTCCGCGAGCGCCCGCGCGAACGCCTGGCCGGTGTGGCCGAACGCGCTGCAGCAGCGGAGCCACACGACGGCGTCGGGCCCCGCGAGCTCGGCCCGCAGGGCGTCGAGCGCCGCGTCGAGCGGCGAGCCCGGCCGGAGCGCGGCCTCGTCGAGCCGGCTCGCCCCGAGGCGCATGTACCCCCAGCCGCCGTGGCCCCAGGCCTGCAGCGACGCGATCTTCCGGCCGCGCTCGCGCGCCGTCCGCGCCGCCCACCCGAGCGCCTCGGCCCAGCTCGACGCGGCGAGCCACGCGTCGGCCGCGCCCCGCATGCGGTGGAGGAGCGCCCCGGCGCGCCAGATCGGCGAGAGCCCGATCGTCGCGCCCACCGCCTCGCCCAGGACCGCGAGGTCCGCGGGCTCGGCGACGGCGCCGCGCGCGTGCGCCGTGGCCTCGGCGGCCGCGCCGCCCGCGTGCTCCGCGCCGTCGCGCCGGCGGGGCGCGCCGCTCGCCCGCCGCGCGCGGCCCCACCCGACGTCCGTGTTATCGAAGAGGACGAGCCGCATCGAACCTCCCATTCTACGCGTTCCGAATGTACCGCCGCTCGCAGCTGCGGCCACGCGGTCGATTCCCCACCCGCCCCCCGAGCGCCTCCCGACGGCGCACGCACGCCCCGGGCGCGGCGAGCGCGAGGCCCGGCGCGGCGAGCGCGAGATCTACGGGAGGCGGTCGTCCCGTTCGCGGCGGGCGCAATCGCTAGTGATTTCCTCCCGCGCCCTCGGGTAGCCTGCCCGAACCGATGGGCCTGTCCGAAAACATCAGGTTTTATGCGGCCACCGACGTCGGCCGCATGCGGGACCACAACGAGGACAACTACCTCGTCGACAAGAAGCTCGCGCTCTTTGTGGTTGCCGACGGAATGGGCGGACACGCCGCGGGCGAGGTCGCGAGCGCGCTCGCCGTCCGCATCATCCACGAGGAGCTCAAGAAGGAGCGGGACCTCATCGAGAACCAGGCGCGCAGCAACGTGCGGCGCGCCGCGATGAAGGAGGTCCTCAGCCTGCTCGAGCACGCCGTCCAGCGCGCGTGCGCGCGGATCCACGAGGAGGCGAAGGCCGACGCGACGAAGCGCGGCATGGGCACGACGCTCTCCGCGCTCCTCATCGCCGGCTCGCACGGCTACATCGCCCACGTCGGCGACAGCCGCATCTACCTCCTCCGCGAGGGCCGCATCCAGCAGGTCACGGAGGACCACACCGTCTACAACGAGCTCATCAAGCGCGGGAAGCTCACGCGCGATCAGATCGAGAAGGTCGCGCAGAAGAACGCGATCACGCGCGCCGTCGGCGTGTACGAGCGCGTCGAGGTCGACACGCTCACGATCGAGGTGCTCCCGGGCGATCAGTTCCTCCTCGCGTCCGACGGGCTCCACGGGTACATCGCGCACACCGCCGAGCTCGAGCCGTTCTTCGAGGAGGAGAACGGCGAGGTCGCCGCGAACGGCCTCATCGATCTCGCGAACAGGAAGGGCGGCAAGGACAACATCACCGCCGTCCTCGTGCGGCTCGGCGCGGGCGATCACCGCGACAGCGTCCGCGCGCGCCTGCTCGCGCTGAAGCGCGACGTGCTCGCGAAGATGCCCCTCTTCGCGCGCCTCCACGAGCGCGAGATGCTCCGGGTCATGCAGGTCGCCGAGGTGCTCTCGTTCGAGCCCGGCCAGGTCGTGGTCCGCGAGGGCGATCGCGGCGACGAGCTGTTCATCGTGCTCTCGGGCCTCGTCCGGATCGTCCGCGGCGACGCCGTGCTGAGCGAGGTCGGCCCGGGCGAGCACTTCGGCGAGATGGCGCTCATCCGCAGCGCGCCGCGCTCGGCCACCGTCTCGGCCGTCGAGCAGAGCGAGCTCATCGCCGTCCGGCGCGCCGACTTCTTCGAGATCCTCCGCAAGGAGCACGAGCTCGCGGTCAAGCTGCTCTGGCAGTTCCTCGGCGTGCTCGCCGACCGGCTCGACCAGACGTCGCGCGACCTGACCACCGCCCGCGAGGAGCTCGCCGCGGAGGACATCACGAGCGAGATCTTCCCCGACAGCGAGGAGGGCAAGAGCCCGTTCGCCGCCGAGGAGCGCTCGCCCGCCCGGTGATCCGCGCCCCGCGGCCGGCCGCGGCCCGACACGCCGGACGGAGCGCGCTCGCCGCGGCTGCCGGCGAGCGGCCCGCGGCTGCCGGCGAGCGGCCCGCGGCTGCCGGCGAGCGGCCCGCGGCCGCCGGCGATCGGCCCGCGGCCGCCGGCGATCGGCCCGCGGCGGCGCCGATCGTTGCGACCGGCGGGGCGCGGCGGCGCCGCGCATGCCGGGCGAGCGATTCGCAGATTGACACCCTCCTACCCCGGCCGGTAGCGTCCGTCCGACGGATAACCATGAGCATGCACGGCAGAAGGTACTGCGAAGGCCATCTCGCTCGCGTCGCCATCGGCATGGCTGGGGGCTCGGCGTTCGCGTCGCTCGCCGTCGCTGCGGCGGCGGTCCTCGCGGCGTCCCCCGCGGCCGCGGACGAGCCGCGGAGCGCCACCGAGCCGCGGCTCATGATGGAGACCGGCGAGCTCACGAGCGTCGTCGACGCGTTCGACGAGGGCGACACCTTCGATCTGAACTTCAGCTTCGGCTTCGAGCACGCGTCGAAGAGCGCGAAGATCCGCCGCGAGACGTACATCGCCGCGCCGGGCCTGTCGACGGGCGGCTACACGTCGAACCTGCTCAACGTCGCGAGCTACAGCGAGGCGACCTCGAAGTTCAACATGCGCCTCGACGTCGGCCTCTACCGCGACCTGGCGCTCTACGTCCGGATGCCGCTCATCCTGAACCACTCGCGCGAGCTCACGGGGCTCGAGGGCAGCGAAGGCCACCAGAGCGTCGTGCTCGCGGGGGCTCCCGGCGAGCAGCTGTTCTCGCTGCCCTTCAGGTCGCCGAACCGGAGCGGCATCGAGTACCTCGCCGTCGGCCTCGACGTGAACATCATGAACCAGGCGCGCGATCGGACGAAGCCGACCTGGCTGTTCGGCGTCGAGGGGCGCTTCCCGGTGAGCGAGGCGATGCACGCCTGCACCGAGTCGCCGAAGGGCGGCCAGGTCAAGTGCGCCGATCCGACGGACATCAACCGGAACGGCAACGCCGACGGCGGCTTCGAGGGGAGTCGGACCGCCCAGCGCGAGCCCGGCATCTCGCGCGGCACGATCGGCCTCGAGGTGCACACGTACCTGTCGAAGCGGATCAAGTACGTCGAGCCGTACGGCGGGTTCAAGGCGCTGTTCGAGTTCCAGCAGGAGTCGAGCGACTACGGCCTCACCGACCTGCAGACGTCGCTCGTGAACCACCCGCCGCTCGTCGGCAACGTGATGCTCGGCGTGATGATCATCCCCTGGGAGAACCGCGAGAAGTTCACCGGGCTCACGTTCGACCTGCGCTTCACGGGCGAGTACCACTCCGAGGGGCGCGACTACTCGGAGCTGTTCGACGCGCTCGGCTCGAGCGACGCGCCCACGCTGCGGCAGCCGCAGTGGGCGGCGTTCCGCGAGAACGACGCGTACAGCGTGGCCGCCTGCCGGGGCGGCGACCCGCGCGCGTGCGCGCCGTCGGTCATCGATCAGGGCTCGCAGCGGACGTACTTCACGGGGCTCAGCGACGTCCAGCCGTACGGCTCGTACCGCGCCTCGGCGAGCGTGACGTGGAGGGCGGCCGAGCTCGTGAAGTTCCAGCTCGGCGCGGGCTTCCGCCACGATCAGGGGCACGGCATCGGCGGCGACCAGCCGTGCAACTCGCAGTACAAGGACAGCATCGGCGCGGCCGGGCCCTGCCGCCGCCAGAACAACGACGGGACCTTCACCGTCACGGGCAGCCCGAACCCCAACTACCGCCCGACCATCAACGCGGTCGGCCGCCGCTTCTACGTCAACGACAGCAACACGTTCGACCTCTTCGCGAGCGGCACGTTCATGTTCTGATCGACGCCCCGAGCGGCGTTGGCACCGCGGCGCGCGCCGCCGGGGCCGAAGCATCGACGCCATGATCGACCCCCGGCACCTCCGCGGCCTGGCGAGCGCGCTGGCGCTCGCGGCGGCGTTCACCGCGGCGCTGCCGGCGTCCGCCGAGCCTGCGCCCGCGGCGCCGCCCTCGCGCGCAGGGGACGTCGCGCCGGCCGCGCAGCGCGCGGGGGCCGCGCCGGCCGCGCAGGGCGTGGGGTCCGGGCCGCCCGCGCGGCCCGCGCGGGCCGCCGTGGTGCTCCCGACGGCGCTCGCGCCCGACGCCGTCGAGCGCGCCGCGCCGCTCGCCGGCGCGCTCGACGGGCTCCTCTCGGACACGGCGCAGGACCTCGGCCTCTCGGTCGATCTCGAAGGCCGCCCCGCCTCGCGATCGCCGCTCGACGAGGCCGAGCTCCTGGAGCGCGCGCGCTCGAGCGACCGGCTCTTCATCGCGCCGAGCCTCGACCTGCGCGGCGACGAGGTGGAGCTCCGGCTGGCGCTCGCGTCCGGCGGCGCGCGATCGCTGCGGGTGCGCGTGGAGCGCGTCGCGCGCGACGACGTCGCGGTGCGCGCCGCGGTGATGCTCCGCGATCTCCTGGCCGAGCTCGACGGCGCCCCCGCCGCGGCGTCGCCCCCGCCGGGAGAGGACGCGCCGTGCGCCGAGCCGTGCCGCGGGCGCCTCGCCACGCCGGCGCGCAGCCTGGGGAAGGCGACGCTCGCCGCCAACGCGACCCTCTACGGAGGCCTCGTCGGCTTCTCGATCCAGCGATCGAGCGGCTCGGACGACCCGCGCCTGCTCTACCCGCTGCTCGCGGTCGGGGCCGGCATCGGCCTCGGCGGGGCGATCATCATCGCCGAGGAGTGGGACGTCGGCGTGGCCGACGCGTGGTACCTCGGCTCCGGCACCTGGTGGCCGACGATCGCGGGCCACCTCATCTACCAGGGCCGCTTCGCCGAGCACGCCGAGGATCCGAGCGAGGAGCGCTGGGCCGCCGGGCTCATCGGGGGGACCGCCGGGATCACGCTCGCCGCGATGGGGCTCTCGCTGGGCCGCATGTCCGACGGCGGCGCGCTGCTCGCGCAGTCGGGCGGCGGGCTCGGGCTCATGCTGGGCGGGCTCGTCGAGTGGGCGGCGCGGGGCGACGTCCAGCGCACGCCGATCGCGGGGATGGGCTACGGCGCGGCGCTCGGCTGGCTCGCGGCGGCCGCGGCGGCGACGCAGCTCGACGTCACGGCGTCGGAGGTCCTGACGGTCGACGTGGGCGCGCTCCTCGGCGGCCTGGGCGCCGCCGCGCTCGCCAGCCCGCTCGTCTTCGAGGCCCCGACCGAGGCGCAGCAGCGGGCGTGGGTCGGCGCCACCGCCGGCGGGTTCCTGCTGGGGGCGGGCGTCGCGTGGTGCGTGACGCGCCCGGCCGCGGCGGGCGCCCGCAGCGCGGGCCCCTCGTGGAACCGGTTCGGCCTGCCCATGCTGGGAGTGATAGGAGAGAGCGTGGTCGGGAGCCGGCGAGCGCCCGCGCTCGGCCTCGGGTGGCAGGGGGCGATTCCGTAGGAGCTATGAAGATCACGATCACCGAGCTGGATGCAGGGACGCGCCTCGACAAGCTGCTCGTGCAGCTGTTGCCCGGGCTGGGACGGGCGGGCGCGAAGCGGTTGTTCTCCGAGGGGCGCGTGCGCGTGCTCGGCGTCGGGAAGAGCGGCGCCGGCCGGCGCGCGTCGAAGGGCGACGTGGCGGCGGCGGGCGAGGTGCTGGAGGTCGACGTCGAGCCGACCGAGGCCTCCGGGGCGGCGACGCCGGATCCTGGCGCGCCGCTCGACGTGGTGCTCGAGCGCGACGACCTCGTGGTGGTGAACAAGCCCGCCGGGGTGCCGACGGCGCCGCTCGATCCCGGCGAGCGCGGGACGCTCGCGAACGCCCTCGTGGCGCGGTACCCGGAGATGGCGACGATCGGCTTCTCCCCGCGGGAGCCTGGGCTGTGCCACCGGCTGGACACGGACACGAGCGGCCTCGTGCTCGCGGCGCGCACGCCCGCGGCGTTCTCGGCGCTCGTCGCCGGGCTGAAGGAGGGGCGGCTCGACAAGCGCTACCTGCTGATCTGCCAGATCGGCGATCTCCCGGAGATGGGCTCGATCGAGGTGCCGCTCGCGCCGCACCCGAAGGACAAGAAGCGGGTCTACCCGTGCATCCACCCGCGCGACGTGGCGCGCTACGCGCCGCGGCCGGCGGCGACGATGTACAAGCGCGTGCGGCAGGTGGGGCTCTGGGAGCTCGTCGAGGCGCGCGCCCCGCGGGCGCTGCGGCACCAGATCCGGGCGCACTTCGCGTCGGTGGGGCACCCCCTGGCCGGCGACGCGCTCTACGGCGGGCCCGCGGTGGAGGGGCTGAGCCGCCACGCGCTGCACGCGCACTACATCGGGTGGGGCGGCAGCGACGCGGTGCCCGCGTTCGTGGTGACGTCGCCGCTGCCCGCGGACATGGCGGCGCTGGTCGGCGAGGGCTGAGCCGGCCGCCGCGCCGGCTCAGGGCGCGCTCGCCTCGACGACGTGGCCGTTCACGTCGCGCGCCCGCGCCGTGATCCGGAGATCGTCCGCCGACACCGTCCCGTCGAGGTTGCTGAAGCGGAACGCGATGACGTACGCCGAGGACTGCGCGTTGTACTTCGCCGGCTCGATCCGGATGCCCCCGAGGCTCTGCTCGTCGATGACCGCGGCGTCTCCCTCCGCCGTGTACTGACGATTCCACTCGTCGTAGTCGAACACCCGCTCCTCGATGACCTCTCCGGTCGAGCGGCGCTCCGTCGCGGCGGCGACCTCGATGAGGCCTGGCGCGATGCCGGGCAGGGTGACCTCGACCTCGGCCGTGACGCTCTCGGTGGAGTCCTCGTCGGTGCGGCGCACGGCGAGCGCCGGCGGCAGGCCGGCCGGCGTCGGGAGGAAGCGGAGCGGGTGCACGCAGTACACCTTCTCGGTCCCTCCGTCGCGGATCTCGAAGTGCAGGTGGGGGAACAGGCTGCTGGCGGCGAGTCCGGTGTAGCCGATGTGCTCTCCGCGCCCGACCTGATCGCCGACCTCGATGAGCGGCATGGTCAGGTGGATGTAGGTGCTGTAGAAGCACGCGCCCGGCGCGTCGCAGTGCTCGATCTGGACGACGACGTCCTCGAAATCGTCGTAGCGGCCCGCGCGCGTCACCTTTCCGTCGGCGACCGCGTACACCGGGGTGCCCATGGGGGTGGGGATATCGATGCCTCGGTGAAAGTCGTAGACGCCGTCGCGCGAGGTCTGGAGGCGGGGCCCGAAGCTCGACGACATCGGCTGGAGCTCGTCCGTCCCCCCGATCGGCCACACGAGCTCTGGGCCCTCCGGGTCCGAGCCGCAGCCGGCCAGCGCCGCGGCGAGGGCCAGCACAGGCGCGAGGACCGATGATTTCCGCGATGGCTTCATGAGGGCGAGTCCGTGGCGCGCGAGCGCAGGGCAGGTGTCGAGTCCACGGCGCAGCGCCGCGCGCTCATGCTATCCAAGCAGAGCACGGAAGTCGAGGTGACCCCCGCGCGCCTGCCTGGGCCGAGCGCCGTCCCGAGCTCCGGCGCGGCCGCGGCGGTCTCAGGGCGCCGCGGCGGCCTCAGGGCGCCGCCGGGGCCAGCGCGTACGACCGGTGCGTCATCGTCACGCCGAGGCTCGTGAGCGCCGGATCCACGGCGGTGCAGCGCGCGAAGCCCCAGTTGTTCGGCGTGGGGAGCGCGAACCCGAGCGACGCGTCGGCGACCGTGCCCTCCCACTCGATGAGCGACACGTCGTCGAGGAACGCCGCGGCCTCGCCGCTCGCCGGCGCCCCCGCCCGGAAATAGAACCGCACGGAGCCCGCGTTCGACGGCGGGGTGAGATCGACCGTGAACCGCTGCCAGTCGTAGGTGCCGGCCGCGCGCGTGAGCACGACGCTGTTCGACACGCTCGCCCCGCCGCTCGTGTACCAGTAGACCTGAACGCGCACCTGCCCCGCGTTGTCGCCTTTCAGGAACCCGGTCAAGGTCAGCTTGCGGCCGGGGTCGAACTTGACGCGGTTGTTCATGTACGTCGAGACCTCGGTGGTGCTGCTCGACTTGCGCAGGAACACCATCGCGCCGGTCCCGCCGTGGACGACGCTGTTCTGGATGTAGCGGAATTCGCTCATCGACCACATCGAGCCTTCGTGGGAGGTATCGTCGACGTCGCCGTCCTCGAAGTCGCCGTAGAGCATGATCTCCCGGCCGTAATCGCAGCTCGCGGCGGCGGTCGTCCGGAGGCCGGCGAGCGACTCCGCTTCGTCCGACCGCAGGTGCTCGATGGGCCCCGTGGCGCGGCTCTTGAGCGGCACGCTCCGCGTCTCGGCGCGCTCGCTCGTCGTGTACTGCGACGGATCGCTCACCGCGGCGGCCCGCGGGCCGCTCGCGAACACGACCGCGCCGGTCAGGCCGTCCGCCGCCTCGCCGGACGACGGCGCCGCCGGCAGCGTCGTGGAGAGGTGGCCGATGTGGCGGATCGCCCGGCCGAGCCACGCGCCGCCCACGAGCTTCGGGACGTAGTCCTCGTTCTGGAACGGGATGAGCTGGACGCGGTGCACCGCGCGGTTGCCGCTCGAGTCCTCGTCGATGTCGATCGCGGCGAGGTACGACTGGTACGTCTCGAAGACGTCCTGATCGAAGACCATGTTGCCGAGCGACATGAAGACGAAGCGGGGCCCGGCGCCGGCGTCGTACAGCCCGACGCCGTGGATCGTGTGCGGGTGGTGCGCCACGACCATGCCGGCGCCCTTCTGGACGAGCTGGACGAACCGCCGCCGCATGCCGGACGACGGGTAATCGCTGTACTCGATGCCCCCGTGCACCACCGGGATGCCGAAGCGCCCGACCGCGTCCTCCTCCATGAAGTCGCTGATCTCCGCGAGGCTGAGCTCGAGGGCGCCGGCCTTGGGCGGGGGCCCGTCGGAGGCGGTGAGCGTGTACGCCGCGTCCGTCGACCCGTCGTTGACGAGCTGGTTGAACCCCTGGAAGGCCACGTCGACGCCGCGGATGGTCCGGTAGAGCACGGTGCCCTTCGCCGTCGTCTTGTCCGGTCCGGCGCCGAACCAGTCGAGGCCGGCGTTCGGCACGTGGATGAGCGTGTCGGCGACGCCCCCCTCCATGTAATCGAACATGTGGTTGTTGCCGAGGCTCACGGCGTCCACGCCGGAGAGCGCGAGCGCTCGGGCCGTCTCGGGGTAGGAGAAGAACGTGAACGACTTGTACGGGTGGGGCGTCGCCGGGTTGGTCGTGACGGGGGACTCCAGGTTCACCTGCGTGTAGTCGGCCGACGAGAGGACGTCGCGCAGGAAGGAGAGGACGGCGAGCGCGTCCGCCTCCCGGGTGTCCGGGCGGATCAGGTCGCCGGCCTCCCCCTCGACCCCGTTCGCGTCGCTGTCGATGAAGCGCCGCCCGAACATCGTGTCGCCTCCCACGAGGATCCGCGCGCGGCCGGCGCGCTGCTCGGTCAGCACGACGCGGCCGACCCCGGCGGAGGTCGCGGCGAGCGGCCGGTGCAGGTCGGCGGGGACGATCTCGGTGGTGTACCCGTCCACCTCGATGCGCAGCAGCACCGAGCGCCGCGCGAGCGCCGCCAGCGTGAACGCGCCCGCCGCGTCGGTGAAGGCGAGCTCGCCGTCGTTGACCGCGCCGCTCCCCCAGCCGATGGCCGTCACCTCGGCCCCCGCGATCGGCGACCCGGCCTCATCGACGACGACGCCGGTGACGTCGATGGGCGCCGCCGCGTAGACCGCGTCGAACGCCGCCTCGGTCGCGTCGAAGCGGTACGCCGCCGCCGCCTCGCCCGCGGGCAGCGAGGCGCAGAGCGCGGCGCACGCGGACAGCGATGGGAGAGTGAATGTGGGGATGACGCGCCTTCTTGCCATGATCGCTCCCGGTCTGCGCGGTCCTGTTCGAGGACAGCCGACATCAAAAGAGGACGACGACGCCAGAGCAGAGCTCCGCCGGACCGGTCATCCACGTGCAAAAATGCCGTGGAACCGGACACCAGCGTTTCTCTCCCGGCTTCAAAGGGTCGCGAGCGTCGACTGGCCGCTCGGCCTTCGCCGCGGAGACAGCGAGAGCGCCGACCCATGCATGATTCGATCCGTGCCAGTGTCGATGCGTACGACAAAGGCGGTCAGCACGAACCTATCATGATCTCGTCGCCCATGGCCATACGCTCGTCGAGCGCGGCCGTGTTTTCTTCGCTGGCCGGCGTCTGCGCTGGAGACGCTGTCTCACCAGGTAACGTCGCTGTCGTCTCTTTCGTGTGCGGGCCCGTGGAGGCATGGCGTGCTGCGGTGGTGCGCGACGGCGTCGCACATGGACGCACCGTTTGCGATCTTTGCGATCGCCGTACCGCGCGGCGCCGCGGGGGCCGGTGGTGGCCCAATTTGCCCCGGAGTGATTCACATGGAGGCGGGAAGGCGGGAAGAAAAGATCAATGATCTTCCCGCCTTCATGTTCAAATCCGGCCACCACCCGGTGGCGGGCCCGCGAGAGAGTGGCAGTCGCGATGGATTCGAGGCTTCGCGGCGGAGCCGCTCCGGCGGCGCTCGCGCGCGGAGGGCGCCGCGACCCGGCGCCGCCACGCCGCTGTGCGGGTGAGCGGGAGCTCGGTAGCCGGAGGTGCGCTACGCGGCGGCGATGGCCGCCTTGCGGTTGCCGGGGCGCGGGGCGCGGGGCGCGCCGGCGCCCTGCGGCTTGGTCGCCGCGGCGCCCGCGGGCGGGGCGGAGACGGCGCGGACGAGCGCGGCGGCGATGGCCGCGGTCATCCGCGCGGTCGGCAGCCGCGGCGTGAACGCGAGCACGCGCTCGCCGGGGCGCCGACCCCGCGAGGACCGGCCGCTCTTCGCGAGCCGCTCGACGGCGTGCTCGCACGGCGAGCCCGGGGCGACGCGCAGCAGGACCTCGGGCAGCCCGATCGAGCCGCCGGCGCCGGGCGCGTAGACGACGCCGACCTCGATCGCCACGAAGCCGGGGAGCGCAGCGCGCGGCGAGAGGCCGAGCCGCAGCTCGTCGGCGTCGGGGCTGCCGTCCGGGATGCGGAGGCGGCCGACCACGCGGAGCTCCGACGCCATGGCCGCCGCGCCGGCCGCCTTGGCCGAGGCGCGCGCGGACCCCTTGGCCGCCGTGGTCGCGGGCGCCTTGGCCGCCGGGCGGGGCGCCTTGTGCGACCGCCGCACGCGCCGGGCGACGTCGCGCAGGAACGCGACCGGCCGCGCCGCCGGGTCGGCGGGGAGCTCGGCGAGCCGGCCGGTGCAGAAGATCGCGAGCAGCGCCGTCGCGTCGAGCGCGAGCAGGTGGGCGTGGTACGGCGAGGCGCCGGCCGCCGCGTAGACCCCCGCGCCGAGCGCGGCGAGCAGCGCGGCGAGCAGCGCCTTGCCGGCGCGCGTCGAGACGTCGAGGTAGACGCCGCGCACCCGCGGCGGCTCGCGAAACGCCTCGGACTCCGCGACCGGGAGCCACTTGCCGGGACGCCGCAGGGCCGCGGCGGCGCGCTCCGGGCGAGGGGTGCGGTGCGCGGCGAGCGCGGTCGCCGCGGCCACGAGCGCGGCGCCGGCCGTGCCGTCGCGGAGCAGGAGCTCCAGGGCGACGCCCGCGACGAGCGCGAGCCCGGCGAGGGCGGCCCGCGGCGCGAGCGGGATCGGGACGAGGGGCCGCGGCAGGGCGCCCGCGGCGCGCGCGAGGCGCTCGTGCTCGCGCGCCTTGAGCGCGACGAGGGCGCTGTAGAGCGCGAAGAGGGCCGCGCCGGCGGCGAGGTAGAGGGTGCGGCTCCGGTCGGGGCTCGAGGCCGCGGCGTCCGAGAGCCGCCCGAGGGCGTCGGCGCCGGGCCGCGCCGCGGTGGGCTCGGGCTGGAAGGCGCGCGCGTCGGCGCGGATCGCCCACCGGATCGGCTCGGCCTTCGGGGTGTACGGGCGGAGCAGCTCGAGCTCGTCCTTGTCGACCGAGCGGCGGAGCGTGGAGAGCGTCGACGGCGCCGCGAGCGCGCCGTCGGCCGAGGGCTCGCCCGCCGCATCGGCGGGCGCCTCGTCGACGCGCGGCTCGTCGGGCGCGGCCGGGATCGCGACGGTGAGCCGCGCCGAGTCGTAGCCGTCGTCCCAGAGGGGCCCGGTCCACGCGATGCGGGCGCTCGGGCCGTCCAGCCGGATGAGCCCCCGCTTCATGAGGTCCGTGCGGTAGCGGAAGAAGAGCACGAACACCCCGCGGCTCAGGCCCCTGCCGTCGAAGCGGGCCCGCAGCGCCGCCGGGCGGCGCGAGCCGTCCTCGCGCGGGCGGAGGTCGGGCGGCAGGAGCTCGAGCGCGACCGGCGTCGCGGACGCGAGGGAGCCCGCCTCCGCGGCCTTGAGGGGCGCGGCGTAGCTGCCCGGATCGAGCTCGGCGTCCGGGTCGACGCCCTGGATGTCGAGCGCGCGGAGCGGCCCGCCCGAGATCTTCAAGGTGACCTTGTGCTCGACCGTGGCGGCGCCGGCCCGGTCGATCGCGAGCCGCACGTCGTCTCCGGCGACGTGCACCTCGACCCACGCCCGCGCCGGGAGCGCGAACGCGATCGACACGAGCGCGGCGAGGAGCGGCAGCAGCAGCGCCGGCCCGGGGCGGCGGGCGATGCGAGAGGGCATGGTGCAGACGTCCCACGGCGCCGCGCGCGGGGCCAAGTTCTGGGGGCGGCGCCCGCCCGCCTGCGGGCGCCGCCTCCCGCCGCGGCGGGGCGGCGCCGCCCTGCGGGGCCGGCCATCCGCAGCGGGCAGCGGGCGCGATCAGAACGCGACGCCGAGCGAGAGCGAGCCGAGGAGCTTGATCTTCCCCGTCTTCTCGTAGAAGACGTACTGGTAGTTGCCCGCGGCGCCTGCGGCGACCGTCGCCGGAGGGGCGAGCGCGACGCCGAGCCCGAACCCCCCCGACATGGCGAACCCGCCGTCGCGGCCGAAGATGTTCGTGCTCCCGATGCTGAGGCCGAGGATGGCGCTGCTCACGTCGCGCTTGCCGGGGGTCACCTTGGGAGAAGGGGTGTAGACCGCCTCGAACGACTCGTAGCCGAGGCGCCCTTTCACCCAGAACCCCTTCAGCGGCTTGCCCTCCACGTAGACGCCGATGTCGGCCCCGAGCGCGAACCCGGTCGTGTCCAGCGTCGCGTCGTCGAGCGAGCCCCAGATCCAGGACGGCGCGAGGCCGACGGTGAGCGGCCCGAGGATGGCGACCTCGCCCTCGAAGGTCATCCGCCCGAACAGGAGGTCCAGGGCGTTGTAGCGGACCGACCAGCGGCAGCAGGTCGCCTCGGGCGGCATCGGGGGCGGCGGCGGTCCGGCCGGCAAGGCGTACCCCTGACCGTAGCCGGGCGGCTGCTGAGGATAGCCCTGCTGGGGATAGCCTTGCTGAGGATAACCTTGTTGCTGGGGGTAGCCTTGCTGCTGCGGGTATCCCTGCTGGGGATACCCTTGCTGGGGATAGCCTTGCTGCTGCGGGTATCCCTGCTGGGGATAGCCTTGCTGCTGCGGGTATCCCTGCTGGGGGTAGCC
The DNA here is from genome assembly GCF_051474665.1 of Sorangium sp. So ce394. Classification (NCBI taxonomy): domain Bacteria; kingdom Pseudomonadati; phylum Myxococcota; order Polyangiales; family Polyangiaceae; genus Sorangium; species Sorangium sp. So ce394. The sequence continues at coordinate 10,069,842 of NZ_CP150339.1, read as the reverse complement.
TTGCTGCTGCGGGTATCCCTGCTGCGGGTATCCCTGCTGAGGATAACCCTGCTGCGGATACCCTTGTTGCTGAGGATAACCCTGCTGCTGGGGATAGCCTTGCTGCTGAGGATACCCGGCCTGCGGCTGGGCAGCCCCGCCCGGCTGTCCCTGGCCCGGCGGGAGCGGCGGAGCGGGCTCTTGCGCTGCCGCCGCGGGGGCGAGGAGGAGCGCGCCGAGGCCGAGCAGGACGCCGCAGGCGGCCGAGCGGGGAGCCCTCGCGGAGGAGGGCGCGCGCGCCGGGCCCCGACCCGTGGTGAAAGCGCAATCCATGGCGCTGGACTCTACCGAATCCCGAGCAGGCCGGCTACACGCGCGCCGCGAACCGTCGCTGCGCTCGCGCGCGCGATCGCCTGCCTGTAGTCTCCGTCCCGATGCCGCCGGTCCCCGATCTCGTCACCGCCCCCGCCCCCGCGCCCGGAAGCCTCCTCTCCGGCGGACCCGCGGCCGCGCCGGCGGCCGATCCGGGCGCGGCGCGCGGCGCTGAGACACCCCCGGCAGAGCTCGATCGCGCGCTGTCCGAGCTGGGCGACGCGGCCCTCGGCTTCGCGCGCATGCCGCCCCGCGAGAAGGCCTCGCTGCTCCGCGCGCTGCTCCCGGGCCTGCTCGCCGCCGCGCGCCCGCAGGTCGAGGCGTCGTGCGCCGCCGCGGGGCTCGACCCCGGCTCGGCCGCGGCCGGCGAGGCGTGGCTCGCGGGGCCGTGCGCGACGCTCGCGCAGGTGCGCCTCCTCGCCGAGGCGCTCGAGGACATCGCCGCGCGCGGGCGCCCGCGGCTCCGCCGCGGGGCGGTGCGCGCCCGGCCGGACGGCCGCGTCGAGGTGGACGTGTTCCCCGCGGGCCTGAAGGACGCCGCCCTCCACGGGCCCCTCCGCGCGCGCGCCCTGATGCAGCCCGGCGCGACGCGCGCCGGCGTCCTGGAAGCGCAGGCGCCCTTCTACCGGCAGCGCGACCCCGAGGGCGGCGTCGCGCTGGTGCTCGGCGCGGGCGGCGCCGCGAGCGTCCCCCTCCGCGACGCGCTCCACAAGCTCTTCGTCGACGGGCGCGTCGTCGCGCTCGCCGCGAGCCCCGAGAGCGGGCCCCTCGGCGCGCTGCTCGAGCGCGCCCTCGCGCCGCTCGTCTCGCGCGGGCTCCTCCGCTTCGTGCACGGCGGCGCCGACGCGGCCGCCTACCTCGCGGCGCACCCCGCCGTCGCGGAGGTCCACGTCACCGGCGCGGCGGCGGCGCACGACGCGCTCGTCTGGGGCCCGCCGGGCCCGCAGCAGGCGGGCCGGCGGGCGTCGGGGGAGCGGCTGCTCCACAAGCCCATCACCTCCGTGCTCGGCGGCGTCCGCCCCGTCCTCGTGATGCCGTGGCTCTACGGCAGGGACGAGCTCTGGTGCCAGGTGAGGCTCCTCGCGAGCCGCGTCGTGAGCGGCGCCTCGCTCGGCGACCCCGCGGCGCACGTCCTCGTGCTGCCCAGGGGCTTCGTGCAGCGGCCGCTGCTCTTCCGGATGCTCCACCGCGCGCTCGCCGCCGTGCCCCCGCGGCGCGCCGTCCATCCGGAGGCCGAGGCGCGGCACGCCGCGCTCACGGCCGGGCGCCCGCCGCTCGAGCGCGAGCGCCTCGAGGGCTCCGCCGACGCGCCGCTCCCGGCCGGGGTCGTGCGCATCGGCGAGCCCGGGCCGGGCGCGCCCCCGTGGACGCTGATCGCCGGGCTCTCCGCGTCGGATCCCGCCGAGCCGCTCTTCTCGATCGAGCCGCTCTCCGGCGTCCTCTCCATCGTCGAGGTCGGCTCGAGCGATCCGGTGGAGTTTTTGGAGGCGGCGGTCCCCTTCTGCAACGACCGGCTCCAGGGCACCCTGGGCGCGGCGATCGTCGCGCACCCGATCAGCGAGGAGGACCCCGCCGTCGGCGCCGCGCTCGACCGCGCCCTGCTCGAGCTCCGGTACGGCGTGATCGCGGTGAACCAGGCGCCCGCCGCCGCGCACGCGCTGGTCGTCCCGCCCTGGGGCGGCCACCCGAGCGCCACGCTCGCCGACATCCAGAGCGGGCTCGGCTTCGTGCACAACACCGCGATGCTCGCCCAGGTCGAGAAGACCCTCCTGCGCGCGCCGCTCACGACCTTCGCGCGGCCGCCCAGCTCCTGCGATCACCGCCGCTCCCACGTCGTGGGCGAGCGGCTCGCGGCCTGCGCAGCCGACCCCCGGTGGGGCAACGTCGCGCGCGTCGCGGCGGCCGCGCTGCGCGGGTGAGCCGCGGGGCCGGCGCTCGGGCAGCGCGCGGGCGGACAAAGCAGACGCGCCCACCAGGCTCTTGCCGAGCTCCTGGTGGGCGCCGCCTGCCGCGCCCCCGAGGGGCGCTCTCGTCACATCATCCCGAAGGCGCCGCGATCACGACGGCAACGACGAGCGGAACTCCTTCACCTTCTCCAGGATGTCGCGCAGCGCGTTCCGCGAGGTCTCCGAGACGTCCTCGGCCAGCTTCTCCGCGTCGAGGAGCGTCGGCTCCAGCTTGCCCCAGGCGTCCTTCGCCTCCATGCCGGCGAGGTGCAGCCTGACCCGGATCTCGTCGCGCAGGGTCTGGAGCGACTCCAGGCTCTTGGTGAGATCGCTCTTCAGCTCGGACGTGATGTTGCTCATTCTTGTCCTCCCGTATCTACGAGGTGTTGGCAGCTTCCGCGTCAATGCATCGGCCGCGCCAGGCAGCGCGCTTCGACGCGGCGCACGACACCCGCGCGTCCAGACCGGAGCCGAGCCCATCCATCCCGCGAGCAACCGCCGCGCGCCCCCCTCCTCGTATGTGGCGAAATTGCGCGGCGACGTGCGTTTTTGCCTCGCCGATGCGCGAACGCGCGAGCGAGCTCCTCAGACGAGCGCCTTGAGGGCGAAGACGATCCCGTCGTGGTCGGCATAAACGAATCCGCCGGGAACATAGGTGATCCCGGCGAACGTCACGGGGACGTCGCGGTCCCCCGCGCCCTTCTTGTTGCTCTTCCGCGGGTGCGTCGCGAGGGCCTTCACGCCGATCGGGATGCGGCCGAGCGCCTCCGCGTCGCGGACGCAGCCGTACACGACCAGCCCGGCCCAGCCGTTCTGGTGGGCGATCGCGGCGAGGTTGTCCCCGAGGAGCGCGCAGCGGAGCGAGCCGCCGCCGTCCACGACCAGCACCCGCCCCTGGCCCGGCTCTTCGAGCGCCTTGCGGACGAGCACGTTGTCCTCGTGGACCTTCACCGTGACGATGGGCCCGTGGAACAGGCGAGCTCCGCCGTAATCCCGGAAGATCGGATCGGCGACGGCGACGGCGTCCGGGTGGTCGTCGCAGAGATCCGTGGTGCGAACCGTGGTGTCCGAGCTCATGTCGACTCCTTAGCAGCAGCGCCGTCGTCCTTGCCCGCGCCGGCGAACGCCGCCGCGTCGACCCCGTGGCGGGCGAGCCAGCGGCGCAGCTGGTTCCGGTGCATCCCGAGCGAGCGGGCCGCGCGCGTGACGTTCCCCTGCTCGCGCCGCAGCGCCACCTCGATGGCGATCCGCTGCAGCTCCGCCGCCGGCGGCGTGCGCCTCGCGACCTCCGTGATGTCGAGGCCCGCGGAGGGCGCGAGGTCCGACGCCTCCACCACGGCGCGCCCGGCGGCGTGCGCCGCGAGGCCCGCCTGCCGCACCTCGCGCAGCAGCTCCCGCACGTTGCCCGGCCACGCGCGCAGCGCGCACGACTCCACGAGCCCGAGGCTCGGCGCGAGCCGCGCGCCGCCGCGCCGGAGCTCCGCCGCGATCAGCCAGGGCAGCTCCTCGATCCGCTCGGTCAGCGCCGGGACCCGCACCTCGGGCCGGCCGATCCGGTAATAGAGGTCCTCCCGGAAGCGGCGCGCCGCGACCTCGGCCTGGAGATCCCTCAGGGTGGCCGCGCAGAGCCGGAACTCCACCTTGCGCGGGCGCGTGTCGCCGAGCGCGGTCACCTCGCGCGTCTCGAGGACGCGGAGCAGCTTGGGTTGGACCGACGCGTCGAGCTCCGCGATCTCGTCGAGGAACAGCGTGCCGCCGTGCGCGGCCTGGACGTAGCCCTCCGCGTCGGCGGTCGCGTCCGAGTACGCCCCGCGCCGCGTCCCGAAGAGCAGCCGCTCCGCGAGGCCCTCGGGGATCGCGGCGCAGTTCACGGCGACGAAGGGGCCGCCGCGCCCCGTCGCCGCGTGGAAGGCGCGCGCCGCGAGCTCCTTGCCCGAGCCGCTCGGCCCGGTGAGCAGCAGCGTCTCGCCGCGCGCCCCCGCGCGGGCGATCAGCTCGCGGGCTTGCCTCAGCGTGGGGCCGATCACCCCGTCCTCGTGCTCCAGGACGCCGCCCCGCTGGAACGGCGCGACGTCCGCGGCGAAGCGCAGCAGCGTGCCCCCGATCCGGATCAGCCGCGGGAGCGACGGGAAGACCCGATCCTCGACCTGCTTGCCGTCGACGAAGGTGCCGTTCCTGCTGCCGAGATCGGTGATCTGCAGGCCCTGGCCCGAGAGCGCGACGCGGGCGTGCCGGCGCGACACCTGATCGTCGTCGACGACGCCCGTGTCGCCCGCCGGCGCACGACCGAGCACGACCGCGCCGTCCCCGAGCGGGATCGGCGCGCACGCAGGCTGCCCGCGGGTGAAGATGACCACGAGGCCCGGCGTCGCCGACGCCGCGGACGCCGCCTGCGCGTCCGACGCCCTGATCGTGGACTGATCGTCCGCTCCCACACAGTACGCATACCTGATCCAAGGGCGGCCCTGAAGGACCCGAGGATCAGCGCGCAGCGCGAGTGGAAAAATTCAGCTTTGGTGGATGCCTGTCCGGACCTCGCCGCGAGCGCGTCGCGGGTGGGGCGGTCAGTACCGCGGCACCGACGGGTCGATCTCGCGCGACCAGGCGTCGATGCCGCCCTGGAGGTTGTAGACGTTCCTGAAGCCCTTCGCGAGGTAGTGCTCGGCGGCCGCCTGGCTGCGCCCGCCGTGGTGGCAGTGGAAGACGATCCGCGCGTCCTTGGCGAGCGTCTCCAGGCGCTGCTGCCCTTCCTGGTCGAGGCGGCGCGCGCCCTCGATCTTCGCGATCGTGCGCTCCTGATCGGTGCGGACGTCGAAGAGCTCGAGCGCCTCGCCGCCGTCGAGCATCGCCTTGAGCGCGGCGGGCGAGAGCTGCTTGACCTTCGGCGGATCGTTCGGGCTCTCCAGCTTGAAGCCGCCGCCGGAGGGGCCCTCGACGAAGTCGATCGACAGCCCCTCGGCGCGCCGCGCGCTCGCGCGGTCGAGCAGGAACACCACCCCGCCGGCCTCGACCTCGACGTCGCCCGCCTGCCGCGGGCCGAAGTAAAGGCCGTAGTTGAACGAGGGGTCGATCTCGATGTGAACGAAGTCGGCGTCGGACTCCCGCGCGGCCGCGAACGCGGCGACCGCCGCCTGGGTCACGCGGATGGCGGGCGGCGCCTGCGGCGCGCCCTGCGCGAGCCCGAGCGCCTTCACGAGCTCCCCGGTCGCGTGCAGCTCCTTCACGATGTCGCAGCCGCCGATGAACTCGCCGCGGATGTAGAGCTGCGGGATCGTGGGCCAGCTTGAGAACTCCTTGATGCCGTCGCGCAGCGCGGGGTCCGAGAGGACGTCCACCGTCTGGTACGTGGGCAGGTGCTCGTCGAGGATGCTCACCACCTGGGCGGAGAAGCCGCACTGAGGCATGGTCCGCGTCCCCTTCATGAACAGGACGACGTCGTTCTCGCGGATGATGGTGGCGATCCTGGCCCGCAGGGGCTCATTGAGGCTCATGTGCTTGCTCTCCGTGCGCGGCCGTGGCGGCGCTTTCGATCCCCGCGCGCGTCCGCGGGCCTCTCGCTAGCATGGGCCCTGCACGGCAGCGAGGCCCTGCCGGCGGCGTCGCCCGCGTCTGCTGCGGGCAGCGGCGCGCGCTCCGCGGCGCGGCCGCGCCCGGCGGACGAGGCGCCGGCCCGCGATCAGCGGCCGAGCAGGAGCCCCACGACCGCCGCGATCGCGGCGAGGGCCGCGAGGACGGCCGGCGTGCCGAGCTGCGCGCCGAGCGCGCGCAGGCCGCCGCCGTCCGGCGCCGCGGCGCGCGCGAGCGCGTCCGACGGGGGCGGCCCGACGCGCAGCACGCCGGGCGACGCCGCGCTGCCCTCGCGGAGCTCGACGAGGAGCTGGTCGAGCGGGGCGTGCTCGCCGAAGGGGCGCACCAGGCGGAGCGTCGCGCCGGCGGTGAGATCGGGCGGGAGCCGGAGCCGCAGCGTCCTCGCGGCGGCCTCGGCCGGGGCGCGGTGGGCGCCGCTCCGGGCGCAGCTGTCGCAGCCGCCGCCGTCGCAGCGGGCGCAGGTGACGCGGGCGGGCACGATGATCTCGATGTCCGCGCGGTCGCGCGCCCACGCCGCCGGGACGGCGATCGCGAGGCGGCCCCGCGCGCCGTCCGAGGCGTCGAGCCCTTCGCGATCGATCAGCTGCCCGAGCTCGGCTCTGCCCATGACACCTGTGTGCCGCAGCCGGGCCCCGGCGCCAAGCGTCCGCGGCGGACGGAGCCGGCCGCGCGGCCCTCACCCGCGCGCGTCGCGCCCCTCGCCGCGGAGCGCGCCGCCGCCCGCTCGCCGGGTCGGCGGTGATCCTGCGGGCTCCTGTTGAGCTCGAGCGCCGCGTGCGTGGGGGAATGTGAGGTTCGGGCGGATCTACGGGGGAGGGGAGGGCGGGGGAGCGTGCGGAGGCGGCCTGTGCCTTCGCCGCGCCGCCCGCGCGGGGCGGCGGCAGCGAAGGCGCGGCGCGCGGGTCAGTCGCCGAGGTCGACGACCTCGAGCCCGTTGTGCCCGAGCGAGCAGAGGGCGCGGTCGCCGTCGACCGTCACCCGGTAGATGTACGAGGAGAGCTCGCCCTTGGTCTCGTAGGTCAGCGCGTCGAGGTCGGAGGCGTCGATGACGGCGAGCGAGGGCGGGCTGTGGCTGGAGACGAGGAGGCGCGTCCCGTCGGCGAAGAGCGGCGAGCTGTGGGCCAGCTCCGCGAACGGCTTCCTCACGAGATCGATGCGGCCTTCCTCGAGCCCGCTGGCCACGAGCATCCCGTACGGCACCTCGCCGTTCTCCACCACGTAGTTCAGGTAGGTGAACATGAACACGCGGTCGTCGCCCACGGACACCTGCCAGATGCCGGCGTCGCCGTCGATCGGGTGCTCGTCGCGGAGGCGCGCGGTCTCGCTGCCGACGTCGAGGAGCTTGATCGTGCGGCTCATCCCTTTGCAGATGCCGGCGCCCGACCACTCGTGCGGGTCGGTCGGCTTGAAGTCGACGTTCTGCGCGAACGCCCTGTAGCAGGCCTCGGGGCTCGGCACCTGGAGCTCGAACGGCTCGTAATCGACCGTGAGCGCGCGGCCGAGCGCGCCGTCGAAGGCGAGCAGCGACCCGGGCACGTTGACCGGCGCCCGCACGACCGGCGAGGACGGGTCGGACACGTCGATGCGGTCGAGGTAGAAGCGCGCCTTGGAGGCGTCCTCGGGCAGCGGCACCCAGTGCGAGGTCAGCACGGTGGTGCCGTCGAGCTGAAGGCCCGTGTACCCAACGCCGGAGGGCAGCGCCACCGAGCGGTGCGCCGGGTTCGACGGATCGGAGAGGTCGATGACCTCGAGCGACGGCTCGGCAGACGCCGGCTGCTCGCCGCCGCCGACGCTGACGTCGCCGCCGTCGTAGTCGCCGTAGTAGTAGTACCGGTCGTTGGTGTTGCGGAGCACGAGGGTGCTCCCTGCCTGCACCACCGTGTCGCCCGTCGGGACGACGGCGCCGTAGGAGTACCCGTAGCCGTAGAGCGCGACGCCGCTGAACGGCAGCTCGCGCTGGCTCGCGATCCGGGGCGATTCGGGGTCCCTGAGATCGATGACGGCGACGTGCGCCTTGGGCTCCTCGCCCGTGTGCGAGGGCCAGAGCAGGTAGGCGTGTTGCCCGTGCGCGAAGAGGCGCGCGTCGGCGATGCCGTATCCGTAGCAGCTCCCCTCCGCGTCGGTGGCCAGCGCCGTGAGGTCGAGCTTCCCGATCGGCTCGGTGCGGCCCGGATCCGCGGCCGGCGCGATCTCGAGCTGCGGGCTGCTGGTCCACCAGTCCGCGCTCATGCGGACCACGAGATCGCCGGTGACGACCGCGTTGCTGACGACGGTCGTGAGGGTGAGGTCGGCGACCTCGACCGGGGCGTCGCGGTCGTCGATGTTGAACGTCCCGACCTCCTGATCGGAGACGGCGAAGAGCCGCTCGTCGTGGACGAAGGCGCGCCGCGCCTGGCCGCGCGCGGGGGCCGAGCCGCGCTTCGTCAGCGTGTCGGCCGTGAAGTCGATGAGCTGGACGCCGCTCTTGTACGTGCCGCAGCCGATGTCGCCGCGCTGCTCCCAGCCGCTGTAGGGCACGAGGATCGTGCCGAGGTCGTCCAGGATGGTGAAGGCCTTGTGGATCCGGTCCTGGTCCTCGGCGAAGCTCCCCCACGAGCCGCCGAAGTGGACGCGCTCCAGCATCGTGGGGGCCGTGAGGTCCGAGACGTCGAAGAGCGAGACGTGGAGCGAGCCCTCGGTGGAGGCGTTGTCGAACCCGAGGGCGAGCACGCGGTCGCCGCGCGGCTCCATGTGGTAGACCCAGCCGGGCATCTCGAGCTCGCCGAGCTGGGCGGGGTGCTCCGGGTCGCTGAGATCGATGGTGAACAGCGGGTCGGTCTGCTCCGCCGTGATGGCGTAGGCGCGGTCGCCGTCGAAGCGGACGGAGCGCAGCGACTCGGGCTTGGGGAGGCGGAGCTCGGTGTAGCCGAGGGGGGTGAGCTCCTGCGAGGACGCGACGGCGAAGGTCTGGACGCCGGGCTGCGCCGCGTTGTTCCACCAGAGGCCGGGCTGGCTGACGACGCGGAGGACGCCCTCGTGCTCGTCCATCTGCCAGCGGCTCTGGATCTGGCCGGTGGCCTCGACGGTCGTGCCTTCCACGAGGTCGCCGCTCGGGTCGGAGATGTCGATGACCTGGATGGTGGAGTGCCCCTCGTCGGTGCCGTCCCACTCGATCCCGGAGACATACATGCGGTCCTGGGTGACGGTCACGCTGCGGCGCCACCCGTAGCCGTAGGGGTCGTTGTCGCTGAAGCTCATTTTGTCGACCACCCGGATCGCCTCGGGGTCGCCGACGGCCAGGGAGGTGACGGTGGTGTTCGGCGAGCTTCCGCACCCCCAGCAATAGTTGTTCTCCAGGGTGACGGCATAGAGCACGTCGCCGACGATGCGCGAGTCGGAGATGGTGCCCGGCAGGTTGAACGAGCCGATCAGGCGGATGTCCGCCGGGTCGGAGACGTCGAGCGCCTCGATGCGGCTCGACTCCGAGTAGGTGTACTCGCCGGTGTCCTCGTCGTAGAGGTACTGCGTCCACGACGAGAACATCGCGTAAACGATGCCGTCGCGCAGGTACATCTCGAAGGGCATCCCGCTCGCCTGGTAGCGCCCGAGGAGCTTCAGCCGGTCGCGCCGCGAGATGTCGATGACGCTGAGCCCCGCGTACTGCGAGAGCGCGTAGAGCTTGCCGTCCTTGACCTGGATGATGTCGGCCTCGGTGATAGCGCGCTCCGGGTCGTCGTCGCCCGCTCCCTCGTCCGGCGCCCCGGCGCCGTCGCCGGCGCCGGTGCTTCCGGCGCTGACGCTGCCGCCGTCGTCCTCCCCTCGGCCGTTGTTCCCGTTCGGATTGCCAGAGATGAAGTCGGTCGGAGCGTCGTCATCGGGTTGATTCCCCGTCGAGCCTCCCACCACCACGCAGCCGGCGAGTCCGGCCGATGCCGCTGTCGCCGCGACGACGAGCCAGCCGGCGTAAGTTCTAGACAGGAAGGTCATAGTTCACCTCGTTCACGAAGACACAGGGCGTCATGGCTGCGCCGGCGTGTGCTGCGCTGTCCGCGTCCCGTGCCGGCGCATAAGCAAGCGGCAGGCCAGGCAGGAGGCCGCAGAAATGCTCGGCTTTCGACGGGGTGCGGCCGGTCTGTGCCAGAGTGTGCAGCCCCGCGGCGGCCGCGGCAGGCGCCCGCGCGCGCATCGTGCGCCTCGTCGCAGCCGGAGCGCCTCCTCCCGGCGGAGCGCTCGTGGCCTGGAGGGCGGCTCGCCGCTTGCAGACGCAGAAAGCAGAAAGCGAGAAAGCGGCTCGTCACGGCGGGAGGGCGCGTCCACGCTTCGGGGACACGCCGGCGCGGGCCCGTGAAGCGGCCGGCGAACCCTGGCGCCTGCGGCTGCCGGGTGGCACGGTCGAACCCTTGATAGGAGGCTTAACGATGGATCTGTTCAGCAAGCGTCATCGGCTCGTGGTTGGAATGCTCCTGCTCTTCGTTCCCCTGCTCACCGGCGCCAAGGGCAAGGGCTGTCAGGGCCCGGGCGACGGCGGACCTGGGGACGGCGGGTCTGCGGGCGGCGAGCCTGGGGACTGCAGGCCGACCGGCTGCAGCGGGCAGATCTGCGCCGATGCAGGTGACGAGGTGGTCACCACGTGCGAGTGGCGCGAGGAGTACGCGTGTTTCGACAAGTTCGGCGTGTGCGAGCGGGGCGCGTCGGGCGAGTGCGGCTGGCGCGAGACGCCGGAGCTCGAGGCGTGCCTCGGGGGCGGCGAGCCTGCCCCGTGCGTGGTGGGCGGCTGCAGCGGGCAGCTCTGCGTCGAGGCCGATAACGATCTGGCCACCACCTGTGAGTGGCGCGAGGAGTACGCGTGTTACCAGGAGCACGGCGTGTGCGAGCGGGGCGCGTCGGGCGAGTGCGGCTGGCGCGAGACGCCGGAGCTCGAGGCGTGCCTCGGGGGCGGCGAGCCCGCGCCGTGCGTGGTGACCGGCTGCAGCGGGCAGGTCTGCGCCGACGCTGACGACGAGGTGGTCACCACGTGCGAGTGGCGCGAGGAGTACGCGTGTTACGCGGAGCACGGCGTGTGCGAGCGGGGCGCGTCGGGCGAGTGCGGCTGGCGACCGACGCCGGAGCTCGAGGCGTGCCTCGGGGGCGGCGAGGCTGCCCCGTGCGTGGTGACCGGCTGCAGCGGTCAGATCTGCGCGAGCGAGGACGTGGCCACGGACTGCCAGTGGCTCGAGGAGTACGCGTGTTACGACAAGCACGGCGTATGCGAGCGGGGCGCGTCGGGCGAGTGCGGCTGGCGAGCGACGCCGGAGCTCGAGGCGTGCGTCGAGGCGGCGACCGGCGACTGAACGCCGGTCGGCGGGCGTCGCATCCGGAACAGCGGTGACGCGTTGCACCTTCTGGAACTGAGGTCACCCAGCCCTCGTGCGGCAGCGCGCCGGGGACGTCCTCTATTCCGGCAAGCTGACGAGTGATGTCATCTCTCAGCAAGCTGACGAGTCATGTCAACGAGCTCCTGCGGAACACCTTCGCGCCGTTTACCCGCCTTCGGTTGAGCGAGATCGACATTACGATATCGCGCCAGCCCGCCGCGCGACGGCGATGTTCCGGGGAAAATCCTACTCCCCCACGAGCCGCAGCCCCACCGGCAGCCCCTCTCCGAAGAACGCCGCGCGCTCGGCCTCCTCGACGGCCACCACCTCGCGCACGGCCCTCACCCACGCCTCGGGCGCGCCCACCTTCACGAGCCGCCGCTCCACCTCGCCGCGGATCCGGTCCGAGACGTCGCGCGCCCGGTCGCCGGTCCGGCGCGCGAGCTGCACCGCGGCCGGCGCGGCCGACGGCAGCTCCTGCCACTTCTCGCGCAGCAGGTGATCGAGCCACCGCTCGGCCGCCGCCGGCGACACCACGTGGTGCACGCTCGCGTAGGCCGGCACGCGCGCCCCGATGCGGCCGATCGCCGCCCAGAGCCGCGCGTCGCGGTCGGTCCAGGTGCGCTCCAGGATCCACGCGCCGAGCTCGCTCCGCCGCCCGGCCGGCACGCGCTCGAGCGACGCGCAGAGCTCGAGCAGATCGTCGAGCGCCTCCGGCTTCACCCCCTTCGGCTTCTTCAGCCGCTGCTCGGCCGGCGCCAGGAACGGATCCGCGAGATCCCGGATCGCGACCTGCAGCGGCTCGTCGAGGCCGCCAGCGATGCGGCGCCACGCGATCCAGAACTGCTGCCACGAGCGCGCCTCCTGCGGGAACGCGAGCCGCTCGGCGAAGAGCGGCGCGACCGCGGCGACGCGCGCCGGATCGCCCGCGTCGCCGAAGCCGGGGCGCAGGCAGTAGCCGGCGAGCGACCAGAACAGGCGCTCGTGATCGGCCGAGCGCCGCCGCGAGCGCGCGCTCGGGGCGAGCGTGTCGAACAGCGCCCGCGCCGTCTCCGTCGTCCAGGTGGCGCGCTCCCCGAGCACGCGCTCGAGCTCGCGGACGAGGTTCTTCACCTCCCGCGGCGCGACGTCGGGCCGCCCCTTGCCGAACACCCGCTCGATCGCCTCCCGCGCCTCGTCGAGGCGCCTCCCGCCCTGCGCCGCCCCGGCGGGAGGCCTCGCCTGCGCCCGCTCCGGCAGCCCGCCCTGCGCCCCCTCCGGCGGGCCGGCGCCCCCCTCGCCGGCGGCGGCGCGCGCGCCGCGGCCGTCCTCGCGCAGCTGGAACGCCAGCCGGAAGCGGCGCGGCGCCGGGACCCCAACCTCGACGCAGGCGAGGTCCAGGGTGCCGATCGCGGTGAGCTCCCCCTCGATCTGGACGCGCACCTCCGCCTGCTTGCCGGCCGCGGCGCGCGCGGCGTCCCCGGCGTCGAACGCCACGGCGACCGGCGGGAGGGCCTCGAACCGGTCGTCCTCGAGCGGGACGAGGTCGCCGGCGCGATCGGCGCGCGCGTCGTCCGACGCGAACAGGTCGAACCGGACCGGGCGACCCACGACGAGCGCGAACGTCCGCCCGGCCGCCGCGTGCACGCTGCCCTCCTTCGCGCCGCGCGGCACCACGCACACCGCGGGCCGCGGCCCCCCGCCGGCGGGCGGCTCCAGGCCGACGTAGTAGCCGCGCGCCGCGCCGCCCTCGATGCGCACGCCGCGGCCGGCGAGCGCGAGGCCGTACGCGACCGCGCCCCGCGCCACCGCGAGGTCGGGATCGGCGTGCGGGAGCACGTCGAGCCGCAGCCCCCCCGACGGCCCCCCCCACCGCTCGATGACCTGCGCGAGGCGCTCCGCGACGCGGCGCGCGCGGAAGACGCCGCCGTTCAGGAGCAGCGCGGTCGGCCCTCGCGCCTCGGGGGCGTGGCGCGCGAAGAACCAGGCGACGTGCCGGGTGATCGCCACGTCGCGCTCGTACGGCAGGCCGAACGCGACGAGCCCGCTCCGGCCGCGCTGCGGCCGGGCGTCGCGCGGCGCCTCCGGGAAGAAGCCGTCGAGCACGATCGCCTCGACCTCCTCGCGGCGGAGGCGCGTCGTCAGCGCCCCGCCCACGAGCCGCGCGCCGTGCGAGAGCACGGTGACCGGCGCCTCGTCCGGCGGGGCGGGCGCGGCGCCGCCGGACGAGGCGCCACCGCCGGCCGGAGCGTTGCCGCCAGACGCGGCGCCGCCGCCGGCCGGAGCGCCGCCGGACGACGCGTCGCCGCCGAGCAGGCGCTCCTTGGCGGCGCGGCAGGCGAGCACGAGCTGCCCGAACCGCGCCGGGTCGAGCTTCTCGCCCGTGCCGCCGACGAGGCGCGGCTCGCAGAGGTGGGCGAGCGCGAGGTCCATGTTGTCGCCGCCGAGCAGGAGGTGATGGCCGACGGCGACGCGCGAGACCTCGACCGGGCGGCCCTCCGCGGCGCCGGCGCCCCGGGCGACCCGGATGAGCGACAGATCGGTGGTGCCGCCGCCGACGTCGCAGACGAGGACCGTCGCGTCGCCGCCCGAGCGGGCGAGCAGCGCGTCGAGGCCCTCCGCGCCGGCGAGCCGCATGAAGTCGTAGAACGCGGCCTGCGGCTCCTCGAGCAGCCGCGCCGAGAGGCCGGCGCGGCGGGCCGCCTCGACGGTGAGCTCGCGCGCGACCTGATCGAACGAGGCCGGCACCGTGAGCACGACCTCCTGCGCCGCGAGCGGGCGATCCGGGAAGGCGTCGTCCCAGGTGCGGCGCACGTGGGCGAGGATGCGGGCGCTCGCGTCGAGCGGCGAGGCGCGCGGCAGGGAGGTCGCGTCCTCGGCCGCGCCCCATGGCAGGACGGGCGCCGTCCGGTCGATGGCGGGGTGGCAGAGCCAGCTCTTCGCCGAGGCGATGAGCCGGCCGGGAACCTCGCCGCCGCGCCGGCGGGCGTGCTCGCCGATGGCGAAGGGCGCGTCGCCGAACGGGTCGGCCGGCGCCTCGCCGGGGAGGGGCGCGTAGAGCAGGGAGGGCAGCAGCGGGCGCGCCTCGACCTCGGTGGCGGTCACCAGCTGCGGGATGGGGAAGACGCGGATCGCGCCGGGCGCGGCGTCGCGCTCGGCCCAGGCCACGACGGTGTGGGTGGTGCCGAGGTCGATTCCGACGATCAGGCTCGGGGTCTTCGCGGGGGCGGACATGCGTGCGCGCAGCAACGATACTGGATCGCCGCCGCGCCTTCCGCAGGTCCGGCGCGCGTCCCCGCGGGCGCGCGCCCGCGGCCGGGCCGCCCCGCCGGCGGGCGGCGCCGGCGCGTCTCTCGGGCGGCGCCGGCGCTCGTTCCGGCCGTCGCCGGCGCTTCTTCCGGGCGATGCCCCGTGCTAGAGGCGCGAAATGCGAGCGAACCGAGCGATCTGGCTGGTGGTCATGGGCGTCCTTGCGGCGGGGTGCGGGTCGGCGAACGCCGAGATGTCGCTGGCGGCGAGCGCGACGCCGCCTCCACCGCCGCCCCCGCCGGCGCCCGTCCAGCCGGCGGCGCCTGCCGAGGCGGTCATCGAGGGGGATCGCATCAAGATCGCCCGGCCCATCTTCTACGACCTCGACAAGGACGAGATCCGGCCCGAGTCGTTCTCGGTCCTCGACGCGGTGGCGAACATCCTGAGGACGCACCCGGAGATCACCGCGCTGACGGTCGAGGGGCATACGGACAACCAGGGGTCGGTGGAGCACAACATCAAGCTGTCCGAGCGCCGCGCGAACGCCGTGGTCCGCTACCTGGTCCAGCGCGGCGTCGCGACGCCGATGACGGCGCCGGGGTACGGCGCCGCCGCGCCGGTCTGCTTCACGAACGACGAGGGCTGCCGCGCCATGAACCGGCGCGTGGAGTTCCGTATCAAGACGAAGTGACCTCCGGTCCACACCGTCGATCGTGCCTGCAGGTCGAGCCCGCCGTGCGTCTCGACAACAGGCCAGGTTAACCCGGATCCCCCCTCGAAATCGACTGCTTTCCGCCGCCTTGCGCCGGGATTGCGAGGCTCGCCACGTTTGCCACGCTCGCCGCGCGGGCCGCGCGGGCCGCGCCGGCCATGTGGGTTGCCGCGGTCGCGTCGGTCGCCTCGGCCCGTCGGCCCGTCGGCCGCGGTGCGATGCGATGTCCTGTCGCGTCGTCGCCTCGTGAGGCGCACGGCGCATGGCGCGCGAGGGCGCCTGTCTCTCTGTGCGCCTGTGGGACAAGCGACTCCCAAAATAGCTTGTGCTGCAAATTTATATTGAACGATGTATCGCGATGATGGTTAATACATCACGGGAATACGCGCGCTGAGTGCGACGCGCCGGTCCGAACAACTCATTGCATTGCATGGTGGGTCATGGCGAGCGTTCGTCGTCGTCCTGTAGGGATCGCTTGTCTCGTTCTCTCGTGTCTCGCGTGGATCTCGCCGCGCGCTGCGGCTGCGCACCGCGTCGAGCACCTCGACTGGGCGGAGCGCCTCGTCGACAACATCGATCCTGAGAACAACGAGTACAACTCGACTCCTAGCTTCATATCCTGGGCAGGCGTCGCCGGCGCGCGGCGCTACGCGAACCGCACCCAGTGCGCCACCTTCCTGACGCAGCTGCTCAAGCGGAGCTACGGCTGGACCGAGTCGTCGTTCGACGACTGGCTGGGCAGCCGGAGCCCGAGCGCGGCCGCCTATTACGACGCCATCGTGGACGAGAACGGGTTCGAGAGGATCCGCGACCTCCGGGACGCCCGCGCCGGCGACGTCATGGCCATCCGTTATCCAGAGGGCGAGTCGGCGACGGGGCACGTCGCGATCCTCCGCTGGGCGCCGAGGGTGAGGCTCCCGGCGAGCCCCCTCGTCGCGGGCACGTTCCAGTACGAGGTGAGCGTGGTCGACTCGACGAACTTCCAACACGGCTCGTCCGACTCCAGGTACTCCTCGGGCGGCCGCTGGGCTTCCGGCGCGGGCTACGGCGTGATGCGCCTCTACACCAACTCCACCGCTGCCGTCGTCGGGCACACGTGGAGCACGGCCGCCGTCACGGCCTACTATCCGGCGGCGGTGCGCCAGGTGGCCATCGGCAGGCTGGTGCTCCCCGACGAGGCCCGGTCGGACGACGACTGATTGTCCGGGCCAGCAGGCGCCCGGCGCCCGCCTACCGATCGTCGTCGAGAAGCGCTATGTAAAAATCTCTTCACGCTGTAATCTGCGGTTGTCTGCCGCACACGAGCGGTGCGCTGGAGCGCGCCGGAGCGCCGCGTTCCTGCCGGAAAACCGCCCCCGGACGCGCCCGCAGGCCCCGTTGACAACCGGAGCCGCTGGGGTCTAGAGTGGCGGCCCTCTGAGCTTGCTCGGAGGCCCCAAGCCCAACAATCATCGGCTTAACCAACCCGGGGGCAGCTCTGCCGCCGGGTTTTTTTCTGTCGCTGATGGGGAAGAAGCCCTCCGCTTTCGACCCAGCTTTCGACTCCACCGAATCCACGGAGACCGCGCGTCCATGAGCAATCAGTACGGCCACTTCGACGACGAGAGCCGCGAGTACGTCATCACCCGGCCCGACACGCCGCTGCCCTGGCTCAACTACCTGGGTTCGGACGAGATGTTCGGCCTCTGCACCAACACCGCGGGCGGCTACACGTTCTGGAAGGACGCCAAGCTGCGCCGGCTCACCCGGTATCGTTACAACAACGTACCCATGGATATCGGCGGGCGCTACCTCTACGTCAACGACGGCGGGGTGGTGTGGAACCCCATGTGGAAGCCGCTCAAGACGGCCCTCGATCGCTACGAGTGCCGCCACGGCCTGGGATACACGAAGATCACGGGCGAGAAGAACGGCGTCGAGGTGGAGGTCCTCTACTTCATCGTCCCCGGCGAGAACGTCGAGATCTGGCGCACCCGGGTCACGAACAAGAGCGGCTCGAAGAAGGACATCCAGCTCTTCTCCTTCCAGGAGTTCTGCTTCTTCGAGGCGCTCAACGACATGACGAACTACCAGCGCACCTACTCGATCGGCGAGGTGGAGATCGACGGGAGCGCCATTTACCACAAGACCGAGTACCGCGAGCGCCGCTCCCATTACACGCTCTTCGCCTGCACGCGGGCCATCGACGGGTTCGACACGAGCCGCGACGCCTTCTGCGGCAGCGTCCACCACGGCCTGCACGAGGCCCAGGTCCCGCTCCGGGGCAAGGCCACGAACTCGAAGGCGTTCGGCTGGAACCCGATCGGCAGCCACCAGGTGAGCCTCTCGCTCGCCCCCGGCGCGAGCGAGACCCTGAGCTTCGTGCTCTCGTACGTGGACCAGGGGGATCTGCCCAAGTTCAAGGCGCCCTTCGTCCTGAACAAGCAGAAGGGCAAGGAGATCCTGGCCAAGTACTCGGCGCCCGGCGTCGTGGACGGGGCGTTCGCTCAGCTGAAGGAGGACTGGGCGGGGCTGCTCGCGAACTTCCAGGCCGACTGCCCGGACGAGCACGCGCGGCGCATGCTCAACACCTGGAATCAGTACCAGTGCATGGCGACCTTCAACCTCTCGCGGTCAGCCAGCATGTACGAGACCGGCATCGGCCGCGGCATGGGCTTCCGCGACTCGAACCAGGATCTCCTCGGCTTCGTGCACCTCGTCCCCGAGCGCGCCCGCCAGCGCATCCTCGACATCGCCGCCACGCAGCTGAGCGACGGCACCTGCTACCACCAGTACCAGCCGCTGACGAAGAAGGGGAACGCCGACATCGGCGGCGACTTCTACGACGATCACCTGTGGCTCATCCTCTCCACGTGCGCGTACATCAAGGAGACCGGCGACAAGGGCATCCTCAAGGCGGCGGTGGGCTACGCCGACAAGCAGGGCTCCAAGGAGGACCTCCTGCACCACCTGGAGACGTCCATCGCGTACACGATGAAGAAGCGCGGCCCGCACGGCCTGCCGCTGATCGGCCACGCGGACTGGAACGACTGCCTCAACCTGAACTGCTTCAGCACCGAGCCCAACGAGAGCTTCCAGACCGCGGGCGACGTGAAGGACTCGAAGGCCGAGTCGGTGATGATCGCCGGCCTCTTCCTCTACGCCAGCCGCGAGATGGCCGCCCTGTACGACTGGATGGGCCAGAAGTCCGACGCGGAGCGGATGCGCGGGCACTACGCGGAGATGCTGGCCGTGGTCGAGAAGGAGGCCTGGGACGGCGAGTGGTACCGCCGCGCCTACGACGCCGAGAGCCGGCCGGTCGGGAGCAAGGAGAACGAGGAGGGCAAGATCTTCATCGAGAGCCAGGGCTGGTGCGTGCTCGGCGGCGCCGGCGCGGAGAACGGCCGCGCCAGGCAGGCGATGGAGAGCGTGCACAAGCACCTCTACACGAAGAACGGCATCGTGCTGCAGCAGCCCGCGTACTCGACCTACCACCTCGAGCTCGGGGAGGTCACCTCGTACCCGCCGGGCGTGAAGGAGAACGCCGGCATCTTCTGCCACAACAACACCTGGATCCACCTGGGCTGGTGTCTGCTCGGCGAGGGGGAGCGCGCGTTGGAGTACTATCTCTCCATCTGTCCTTCGGCCAAGGAGAGCCAGATCGAGACCTACCGGGCCGAGCCCTACGTCTACGCGCAGATGATCGCGGGCAAGGACGCTCCGGTCTTCGGCGAAGCGAAGAACGCCTGGCTCACCGGCACCGCGGCGTGGACCTTCGTGTCCGTCAGCCAGGGGATCCTCGGCGTGCAGCCCCAGTACGACGGGCTGAAGCTGGATCCGTGCGTGCCCAAGTCCTGGAAGAGCTTCTCCATCTCCCGCCGCTTCCGCGGCGCCACCTACGAGATCAGCGTCAAGAACTCGGGGGTGTGCAAGGGCGTGAAGAAGCTGACCGTCGACGGCAAGACGGTCTCGGGCAACGTCATCCCGCTGGCCCAGGCCGGCGCGACGGTGCGCGTCGAAGTCGAGATGGGCTGACGCTCGCCCCTGGTTTCCGGGGAGGTCTTGCCGACCTCCCCGGGGGCCTACCGTGGGCGGACAACCAGAGACGAGCTTTGGGAGGTAGGGGGTGATCGCCCTGCGGTGAAGCGACCCACCTCCCGTTCAACATGACCCGATTCACGCGGCGCATCGCGCGGATGTCGGCGAGCGGGTCGCCCTCGAGCAGGACGAGGTCGGCGAGCTTGCCCGGCTCGACGCTGCCGAGCCGATCGTCGATGCGGAGATACCTGGCGTTCTCCAGCGTGGCGGCGACGAGGACCTCCATCGGCGATAGGCCGCTCTCGACGAGCAGCTCCATCTCGCGCTGATACGCCCACCCGCGCGCGGCGCCCGGCACCGCGCCGTGAGAGCCGACGACCACCCGCACGCCGGCGCGGCGGGCGGCGGCGGTGAGCTTCATCATGGTCTCGAAGCCGCGCACCTCGACCTCGGTCACCCCCTGGCCGCCAGCGCGGCGCTCGAAGATGGCGAGCGTGGGGGTGACGAAGGTGCCGCGCGCCGCGAGCAGCCGCAGCAGCTGGGCGGTCCGGGGCGCTCCGAGCGAGATGCCGCGGAAGATCTCGTAACGGCCAGGAAAGCGCGCCTCGTTCTCGGCGATCACCGACTGCCGGTAACGCTCCGCCTCGCGCGGCGGCACGAGCGCCGTCCCCAGCGAGGTGATGTGCTCGATGCCGTCCAGCCCCGCCCGGGCCGCCGCCGCCGCGTCCACCGTCTCCAGGTGGCCGACGGCGACCACGCCGCGGGCGTGCGCGGTCTGCGCGACGGCCTCGACGAGCCCGAGCGGCAGCCGGAAATAGACCTTGATCCCCGACGCCCCGCGCTCGACCAGCTGCTCGACCGCCCAGCGCGCCTCCGCCGCGTCGCGCACCAGCATCGCGCTCTCTGGGTAGGCAGGGGCCGGCGCGTCGAGCATCGGACCGGTCAAGAAGAGCCGCGGCACCGGGCCGAGCCGGCGCGCGGCGTCGTACGCCTCGATCCAGTTCCCCGGCTCGCGCAGCGAGGTGACGCCGCGCCGGAGGACGAGGCCGGGCAGCCCGTCGTCGCCGCCGAGGTGGAAATGCGCGTCGATGAGGCCAGGCAGGACCCAGAGCCCCGCGCCGCGGACGAGCTCCGCGCCGGCCGGGACGTCCGTGGCGGCGCGCGCGCCCGCGGCCACGACGCGGTCGCCGCGGACCACGACGACGGCGTCCCGCACGGGCGGCCCCCCGCGGCCGTCCACGAGCGTGGCCCCGACGATCGCGACGGAATGCGCGGCGTCCGGCCGCGCGGGGGGGTTGAGCTCCCGCGCGGGCGGGAGCTTCGGCGGCCCTTCCGGCGAGGGCCACTGCACGGGCGCGCTCGCGCAGGCGCACAGGCCCGCGAGCGCCGCCAACAGACACACGCGCAACCGAAAGCTCATCGTGCCCTCCCCCGTGTCCCCCGATCGCGACGGGCCACGCGAATCGCCGGAGCCCCGCGACGCGCGTGGAGCCGTGTCGCGCTCGCCCAGCGCGCGCGCCCGCGGGCGAGGCCGGATGCCGCGATCGTGCGCGATTGCGCGCCTCGCACCTCTCATCATAGCATCTCCGGCCCGCAGGGCCGCGATCACGAGCGTTTTCCAACTTCCACCTTCAACTCGAAGGCGCGCTCCCGTCGACGTCCGCCTCCATCTCCAGATTCGCTCGATGCATCGAGTCGCCGCGACGCCGCGGGCGCCGCCGGCGCATTCGCGCTGCCTGTCCGGGCTCCGGCGCGCCGCGTTTCGTGGAGCACAGGGAGGCTCCTAACTCGCGACTTGCTGGATTCGGCGCGGCGCCCCGAACCCTTTGCAGGTGCGCAGCGCACGTGAGCGCAGGCGCCATGGTCGCGGCAATGGGCGCTCTCCACAGGATGACGACTTCGGTGGTGCGATGGCGCGGCGCCGGCGTCAGGCGAATCCTGAGCCGTGCAGGCGCCGCCGGGCTCGTCCGAGAGGCTCATGCCTTGGTGTTTGGGTCGCACTGGATCGGCCGAAGCGCGGGAAGTCGATTCGGTGAGCCGTTTCGAGATAGTTGAGCGTCACAGCCAGGGTGGAGTAGTGTGCCACCGCTGGCGCGCGGGATAGGCCGCGACCGGCGGGTCCCGTTGGGACCGGCTGACGAAGCGACTCTTGACGACTGGCGCTCATTCAAGCGCGCTGGAGGACATCATGCGTAATATCAAACTTATCAGCGTTGGCTCGATGGCTCTCATCCTTGGCGCGGCCGCCTTCTCCGCGGGGTGCGGGGACGACTCCGAAGGCGGCGGCGGGACCACCGCGAGCAGCACGAGCGCCACGTCCGGCACGACCGGCACGGGCGGCGCGGGCGGCGAGGGCGGCAGCAACGAGGGCGGCAGCAACGAGGGCGGCAGCAACGAGGGCGGCAGCAACGAGGGCGGAGCCGGCACGGAGTGCGTGACCTGCTCGGCGCCGCTGCTCGGCAATGAGGACCCGGCAGATCTGTGCGAGTCCTCGGTGGACGAGTACGAGGCCGTCACGACGTGCATCTGTACGGAGTGCGGCGCGGCCGAGGGGGATCCCTGCTTCGACAGCTGTGCCGGCACCGCCGACGAGCCGAGCGACGAGTGCACGGCCTGCGGCGTCGCGGCCGCCCTCACCGACGGGGGCGCTTGCAAGGCCGAGGGCGACGCGTGCGCCGCCGACGAGGGCGAGTGACCCCCGCGCCCTGAGGCCCGCGGAGCCGGTCCGACCCCCGGATCGGCTCCGCGCCGGCCGTCACGCCTCGGCGCGCACCGACAGCTCGATCCGCCAGCGCTCGTTCGGCTTCTGCGCCTCGCGCGGGATCGCCTCGAGGAGCAGCGTCCCCACCTCGGTGACCGAGGCGCGCAGCTGCACCGGCACCATGTCGCCCTCGCGGCGGCCCTCGGCGGGCAGGGTGACCTCGATCGGCGAGAGCTCCTCGAGCTCGCCGGGCTTCCAGTCCTCGAGCTCGGTCCCCGCCTGGTCGTCGCGGCGCACCGACGAGCTGAAGAAGCGGAAGCGCACCGGCTCGCCGACCACCACGCCGAACTCCTGCGGCGGCAGCGTCGCCTCGGTGCCCTCCTCCATGCCGAACGGCGCCAGGCAGAGCGCCGTGATCGGCGGCTCCAGGCCGGGCACCGCGGGCACGGCCCCCTCGATGCCCACGTAGTAGGCCCGCGCCGTGCCGCCGCGGATCCTGAGCCCCCGGCCGCGCCGCGCGAGCCCGTAGGCGGCGGCGCCGCGCGCGACCGCGAGATCCAGGTCGTCGATCGGGAGCACCCGCGGCCGGGGCGCGCCGTCCTCCTCGAGCCAGGCGCCGAGCGTCGCGAGCAGCCGCTCGCGCAGGGCCGCGCTCTTCATGACGCCCCCGTTGAACAGCACCGCCGTCGGGTGCAGGAGCAGCGGCGCGCGGCCGGCCTCGGCGGCCTCCGCGCCCCTCGGGACGAAGCCCTCGAGCTTCGCCGTCGCGCCGGCCTGCCGCCCCAGGAACGCGGCGAGGTGGCGGGTGATCGCCGGGTCCTGCGCGTACGGCAGGCCGAGCTGCGTCAGGCCGGCGCGCGCGCGCGTCGCCGGGCGGGCGGAGGACGGGACCTCCGGGAAGAACCCGTCCACGAGCGTCCGCGTGATCTCGTCGCGCGTGAGCGCCGTCCGGATCGACGCCCCGAGCAGCTTTGAGCCGCGGCCGGCGATCACGATCGGCGCCTCGGTCATCGACGGATCGCCGAGCAGCCGCTCCTTGGCGACGCGCGCCGCGTGGGTGAGCGACGTCATCTGCCAGCGGTCGAGCTCCTTGCCCTCGGCCGCCAGCTTGGCCTTCACGACGTGCGCGAGCGCGAGGTCCATGTTGTCGCCGCCGAGCAGGATGTGGTCGCCGACCGCCACGCGGACGAGCTCGAGCGAGCCGTCGCGCGGGACCGCGGCGATCGCGGAGAAGTCGGTGGTGCCGCCGCCGACGTCGACCACGAGCAGCACGTCGCCCGGCTGGAGGTGCTTGCGCCACGCCTCGCCGGCCGCGTCGATCCAGGCGTACACGGCCGCCTGCGGCTCCTCGAGCAGCGTGAGGTCCTCGAACCCCGCGGCGCTCGCCGCCTCGACGGTGAGGTCGCGCGCGGCGGCGTCGAACGACGCGGGCACGGTGATCACGATCTCCTGCTTCGCCAGGGCGAGCTCGGGGTCGTCCTTCGCGAACAGGTGGTCCCACGCCTCGGTGAGGTGCTCGAGGTACCGCCACGACGCCTCGACCGGCGAGATCTTCTCGATGTCCTCGGGCGCGCCGACCGGCAGCGTCGGCCCGCGCCGGTCGATGCCCGGGTGGCACAGCCAGCTCTTCGCGCTGGAGATGAGGCGCGCCGGCGCGTCGGCCCCGCGGGCGCGGGCGTGCTCGCCGACCGCGAAGCGCCGCTCGGCGTCCCACGGCAGCGCCTGGACGCCCTCGCTCTCGTGGGGGATGTACATGAAGGAGGGCAGGAGCGGCCGCGCCTCGAGCGTGCCCTGCGCCACGAGCTGCGGCACGGCCAGCACCTCGGGCGACGGCGCGAGCCGCGGGTCGGCGCCGTCCTCGGGGAGGCGCGCGTAGGCGAGCGCGCAGTGGGTGGTGCCGAGATCGATGCCGATGATGTAACGCGCGCTCACAGCTCGACCTCCGCGGGGGCGATGACGCTGGCGTCGTGGCCGGCGATCGGCGTCGGCAGCGAGAGCTCGTCGGCGCGCCAGCCCCGGTGGCGCAGCACCCCTCGGTACGGCGCGCTCCCGGACACGTTGCCGATGAGCTTGACCTCGGACGGGTTGTAGCCGGCCTCCAGCGTCACCTTCGCCCCCTCCTCCTCGCGCCGCACGGGCGCGAGCTTCGCGTGGCTGCGCAGCGCCTTGCGGCAGCCCTCATGGACCATCCTCGCCGCCACGCCGACGTCCGCGTCGCCGAAGGAGGCGATGTCCTGCTCGAGGAAGTCGACAAGCCGCCCTTCGCGCTGCAGCAGCGAGAGCAGCTGGAGCGCCGAGCTCACGCCGGGCGCGGCCGCGGGCGCAGGCGCGGCCGCCGCCGGCGCCCTCTCCGCGGCTTCGGCGGCGGGCGGCGCTCCGGCGGCTCGAGCTCGCTCGATTTGGTGTGGCTCGGCTCGCTCGAGCTGGCGCGGCTCGGCCCGCTCCGCCGGCGGCAGGGCGGCCGCCTCGCGCGCCTGCCAGGCCCGCGCGGCGAACTGCGGATCGAACAGCACGCGGAAGAAGCATGCGAAGGCGAACCAGAGCCGCGTGGACCAGGGGAGCGGGGGATCGTGGAGATCGGCCACGGCGAGAGCCTAACGCCGAGCGTCGCGTTGGGTACAGAGACCGGCGCGCCGGGCAGGGGGGCGGACGGCCCGGCGCGCCGTCCGGCCCGGCGCTGCCCCGGTCGGAAGGATCGCCGTCCGGCCCGGCGCTGCCCCGGTCAGAAGGACGCCCGGAGGACGGGAACGCGGAGCTCGTGCCCCTGCGCCACGCCGAACCTGAACATCTCGTCCTGCGAGTACAGCGGCCTGAGCGAGAGCGCCGGCATGCCGAGCGCGACCCGGCGCGGCGTGACGTCGACGAGGCCGAGCCGGGGCTCTTCCCAGCGGGTGCCCCGGAGGAGCGGCGCCGCGTCCGACGTGATCTGGACGTTGACGCCCGGCTGGGGAGGCTCGGCGGCCGGCTCGTTGCGGATCGGCTCGCTCTGGTCGCTCGCCGGGGGCTTGTACGCGGTGGCGTTGAGCGTGACGACGAGGGTCGGGATGACGAGCGCCATGCCGCCGGCGAGCATGTAGAGCGGCACCTCCGCGGGCGGCTCCGAGGCCTCGATGAAGTAGCCGGCGACGCCGCCCCCCACCGCGCCGAGCCCGCCGAAGACGAGGTACGGCCAGGCGCGCTCGACCCCGACGGCCCCCATGGTCAGCATCACGACCTCGCCGCCGAGCAGCGCGCCGCCGACGATCCCCTTGCCGTCGACGCTCACCTGGTCGCTCGTCTGCTGGGCGCTCGCGCGCTCGGGAGCGCCGGCGAGCACCGCCGCCGCCACCGACGCTCCTGCCAGATACTGCGCTGCCTTTCGATTCATGCGGTTGATCGGCATCGTGTTTTCCCCGTCTCGATGGTCGCGGGGCCCGCGAGGGCTCCCGCGCTGGACCGCCGCCGGCCGCGCGTCGCGCTCGCGTCCGGTCCGTCCGGCTGGCCGGCGGCCCTGGCTGAGCCGTCGCGCCGTTCTCGATTTGTGAACCGCTGGCGGAGCGAGTGCGCGCGCGTCCTGTCTCCGCCAGCGAAGCCGGTTGAGCGAGCCTAGCACGGGTTTCGAGGCACCGAACCGCTGCATTGCCCGTGCGGAGGATGGGTGGTATGGCTCCACCGGTGTCGGGCGGTGGCCCGCCACCTGTCGCCGCGCGCGCGGCTGCCTTCGAGGGAAGATCGCTATGGGCCGCATCGGACCGCTGGAAATCGCCCTTCTCATCGGGCTCGCCTTGCTCCTCTTCGGCGCGGGGAGGATCGCTGACATCGGCAAGGGGATCGGCGAGGGCATCCGGAACTTCAAGAAGGGCATCCGCGACGACGAGGAGGACGAAGCTGCCAAGCAGCTCCCCGCGAAGCCCGACGTGAAGGAAGAGGACACCCACAAGCCCGTGTAGCGCCCGCGCCGGATCGCGGCGCTCGAGGGCGGGGCGGCTCGACGTCGGTCGACGCTCGCCGGCGCGCGTCTATACTCGATCGCCGTATGCCCCATCGACTCCTGGAGCGCATCGTCAAGGCGCTCGTTGTCTCCGCCGCGTTCCCGCTGGCAGCGTACTTCGTTCTTCAGTTCGGCCCCGGGGGGCTCTGGCGTGGGTTCGAGCCGGCGCTCGCGGTCACCGGTCAGGTGGCCAAGGCGCCGTACGACCTCACCCGCCTCGAGGCCGTGAACGAGACGCTCAAGATGATCCGGGACAAGTACGTCGAGCCGGATCGCGTCAAGCCGAAGGAGATGCTGCTCTCGGCGCTGAACGCCGTGCAGCGCGACGTCGCGCAGGTGATCGTCCTCAACGAGGACCCCAACGAGGTCACCGTCCGCGTCGAGACCAGCGAGAAGAAGTTCCGGATCGACAACATCCAGGGCCCCTGGGACGTCTCCGCGCGCCTCCGCGAGGTCTTCGCCTTCCTGCAGAAGAACCTCCGCGGCACGGAGGTCGATCTGCGCGACGTCGAGTACGCCGCGTGCAACGGCATGCTGCACACGCTCGACCCTCACTCGTCGTTCCTGAGCCCCGAGGCGTACAAGGAGATGAACCTCTCCACGTCGGGCGCGTTCGGCGGGCTCGGCGTCGTGATCTCGATCCGCGACCAGATGCTCACCGTCCTGAACCCGATGCCCGACACGCCCGCGGGCCGGGCGGGGCTCAAGCGGCTCGATCGGATCGTGAAGATCAACAACGAGTCGACGCTCAACATGCCGCTCGACGACGCCGTGCGGCGGCTCCGCGGCGATCCCGGCACCGCGGTCACCGTGTGGGTGACCCGCGACGGCGAGGGCGGCTGGCAGGGCCCGAAGGCCTTCGAGCTGACCCGCGAGGTGATCAAGGTCCGGTCCGTCGAGTCGCGCGCGCTCGACGGCGGCATCGCCTACGTCCGGCTCAAGACGTTCCAGGCGACGTCGACCGCGGAGCTCGACGCGGCGCTCGACGGGCTGCGCGCCAAGGGCCACCTGAAGGGGCTCGTGCTCGACCTGCGCGGCAACCCGGGCGGCCTGCTCGATCAGGCCGCGCGCATCGCCGACAAGTTCCTCGCCGACGGGGTCATCGTCTCGACGGTCGGCGCCTCCGAGGGGCGCGAGGAGAAGCGCGCCAAGGGCCCCGGCACCGAGCCGCCGTACCCGATCGTGGTGCTCGTGAGCGGCAACAGCGCGAGCGCGAGCGAGATCGTGGCGGGCGCGCTGAAGAACAACGATCGCGCCGTCATCGTGGGCTCGCAGACGTTCGGCAAGGGCAGCGTGCAGCTCGTCTTCCCCGACGTCACGGCGGAGAAGGCGGCCCTCAAGCTGACGATCGCGCAGTACCTGACGCCGGGCGACATCTCGATCCAGGGCGTCGGGGTCACGCCGGACATCGAGCTCGATCCGATGACGGTCGACGAGCTCGAGATGGATCTCACCGTGCAGAAGGACGGGATCCGGGAGCGCGACCTCTCGGCGCACCTCTCGAACGCGCGGGCGGCGGCGGCGGGCAAGCCGTCCGAGGTCGTCCGCTACCAGCTCACGAGCGCCGATCGCGAGGCGATGCGCGATCGCGGGGGCGACATCGACGAGGACTTCGCCCTCGACTTCCCCATCCGCTTCGCGCGCGAGCTCGCGACGCGGATGCCGCCGAGCACCCCGAGGATCCAGCAGCTCCGGGCCGTGCACGACTACATCGAGCAGGTCGGCAAGGAGGAGCTCGGCAAGGTCGCGGCCGAGCTGGCGAAGCTCGGCGTCGATTGGTCCGACGCGCCCGAGGCCGCGACGACGGCGGCCGCGACGGCGGCGGCCAAGTCCGAGCTCGACGTGAAGGTCGAGACCGATCGCCCGAACGCCGAGGTGGTCGCCGGCCAGCCGATGGAGCTCAAGGTCACGGTCAAGAACAACGGCAAGCAGCCGGTCTACCGCCTCCGCGGGACGACGGAGAGCGACAACCTGTACTTCGACAGCAAGGAGCTCATCTTCGGCAAGATCGGCCCCGGTCAGACGAAGACGGCGAAGGCGCCGCTCGGCTGGTGCGAGGTCGAGGGGCGGAAGGTCGGCTCGACGAGGCCGCGGAAGGCGAACGAGAAGCGCGTCTGCAAGATCCCGATGGACGCCCTCTCGCGGAGCGACGGGCTCAAGGTGAAGTTCGAGGTCGCCGGCGCGCCGGAGCCGCCCGCCGTCGAGATCCGGCCCACGGTGCGCGCGCTCGACCGGCCGCTCTTCCAGTACGCCTACCAGATCGTCGACGACCGCGAGGGCAACGGCGACGGGCTCATCCAGAAGGGCGAGCGGGTCAGCATGTACCTGACCGTCAAGAACGTCGGCAAGGGGCCGTCGTACGAGACGCAGGCGAACATCGCGAACCTCTCCGGCGACGGGCTCCTGCTGCACGCGGGGCGCTTCGACGTCTCGAACATCAAGCCGGGCGACGTGCGCAAGGTGGTCTTCAGCTTCGACGTCGAGCCGCAGCTGTCCGAGCCCGAGGCGACCCTCTCGCTCTCGGTGGGCGATCGCGATCTCCGCGAGTTCGCCAGCGAGAAGGTGAAGATCCCGATCTCGCCGCGCGTGCAGCTCACGGGCGGCGGCTCCACCGTGAAGGCCGGCGCGCAGGGGGCGACGCTGCTCCCGTCGCCCGAGGCGAGCGCGCGCGGCTTCGGTCGGCTCCCTTCGGGCGCCGTGGTCAAGGTGCTCGGCGAGGCGCCCGGCGGGTTCCTCAAGGTCGATCTCGGCGCGGGCCGCTTCGCGTTCGTCGCGTCGCGGGAGGTGGGCCCGGGCGGCGGGCCGGCGGCCGCGGCGGTCGCGTTCGAGGACGTCTACTCGCACGCGCCGCCGACGCTCGACATCGCCGCCGCGGCGCTGGCGACGACCGCCGACACCGTGAAGATCACGGGAACGGCCGCGGACAGCGAGCGGCTCCTGGACACCTTCATCTTCGTCGGGTCGCGGAAGCTCTACTACAAGTCGAACCGCGACGGCGCGGACCCGAAGAAGGCCGACTTCTCGTTCGAGGCGCCGCTCCGGCCGGGGGTGAACGTCATCACCGTGGTCGCGCGCGAGACGCCCGACACCACCACGCGGCGCACGCTCGTGGTGCGCAAGGACGGGCCCGACGGGTCGATCTTGAAGACCCCGAAGTCCGACAACCCGGTGGACGACTGGATTGCGGACCGCGGGGGCGAGGACTAAGGCGGCTGGCATGGATGACGGTCGTCGAGGGCGGTGCGCCGCCGGGCTGCCCTGCCCGGCGAGGATCTGGTAGCCTCATCCCGTGGGACTCCTCGCCTGGCTGGGCCTGAAGCAGGGGGGCTCGTTCCCGAACCTCGACGCCCTCCTGAAGGAGCTCCGTACGGCGCTCCCGGACGACGAGGCGGTGGTCCTCCGCTACATCGCGACCGTCATCGTCCTGCTCGGCAAGGTCGCCTGCGTCGACGGCCGGTTCTCCGACAAGGAAGACGAGCTGCTCCGCGAGCTGCTCACGCACGTCGACGGCCTCGCGCCGAGCGGGGTCGACGCGGTGTTCAACGCCCTCCAGGGCAAGCTGCCCGCGCTCCAGGAGGGCGAGGTCGACCGCTGCTACCGCGAGCTCAAGGCGCTCTGCAACGCGAGCGAGCGGGTGGAGGTCGTGCGCCTCCTGATCCGGCTCGCGGCGGCGGACGGCGCGCCCACGCCGGCCGAGCGGGCCGAGATCGAGAGCATCGCCGAGGAGCTCGGCGTCTCGCTCGCCGACATCGAGCCGGACCTCTCCGTGCAGGCCGGCGGTCAGGCCGGCTCCCCGGCCCCGCCGGACGATCGCGGCGAGCCTGGCGGCGGCGCCCCGGCGTGATCAGCCGCGCCGCCCGCCTGAGCAGCGGCGCCCCGGCGTGATCGGCCGCGCCGGCTGGCTGCGCGGTCAGTCGCGCGCGTCTCGCTGCTCGGCGCCCGCGTCGGGGCTCGACGCGCGGCTCGCGCGGCGCTGCTTCAGCGCCGTCAGCGTCACGAAGAGGACGAACAGGACGGCCCCGAGCACCGCCACGAGCGTGCCGAAGTTGAAGAGGTAGTGCGCGCCCTGCGCGCCGCCCACCCCCATCAGAAAGATGCCGAGCAGCGCGATGCCCGCGCCAATGACGGGATCGGGGCCGACGTCGTTCTCCGAAGTCGCACGCGAGAGCCCGCTCCCCTGGACCCCGCCAGCCTCGTTGCTCATCGGATGGCTCACAGGAGGGAGCTTAGCAAACTGGTCAACCGCCCGAAACCCGCCTGCGCTGGACCCGGGCTATGCTGCGCGGGTGAGCACGCCCACGCACCCCCCGAACGACCGTCCCTCCCGTTCCGCGTCGCCTGACTTCGCTGGGCGCCGCGTCATCACCTTCGAGAGCCGCCGCGCCGCCGAGATGGCCTCGTTGATCCAGCGGTACGGCGGTGTACCCGTCACGGCGCCGACGCTCCGCGAGGTGCCCATCGAGCGGAACGAGCGCGCGCTCGACTTCGCGCGGCGCCTCGCGGGCGCCGAGCTCGACCTCGTGATCCTGATGACCGGCGTCGGGACCCGCGCGCTCGTGGCCGAGGCGGCGCCCGCGCTCGATCCGGGCCACGGCGGCGACGGCGCGCCCGACGCCGACGCAGGCGCCCAGGGCGTATCCCTCATGGCCGCGGCGCTCTCGTCGGTGCAGCTCGTCGTGCGCGGCCCCAAGCCGGCCGCGGCGCTGCGCGAGCTCGGCGTGACCCGCTTCGTCACCGTCCCGGAGCCGAACACCTGGCGAGAGATCATCGAGGTCGTCCGCGGGCTCGGCGACCTGAGCGGCAAGCGCATCGCCGTGCAGGAGCACGGCGCGCCGAGCCACGAGCTCTACGCCGGGCTCGAGGCGGCCGGCGCCCGCGTCACCCCGGTGCCGGTGTACCGCTGGGCGCTCCCGGAGGACACCTCGGCGCTCCGGCAGGCGCTCCGCCTCCTGGCCGACGGCGGCGCGGCGATCACGCTCTTCACGAGCCGCGCGCAGGTCGAGCACGCGCTCCTCGTGGCGGCCGAGGAGGGGCTCGTCGACCGGCTGCGCGCCGGGCTCGCGCGGGGCATGGTGGCGTCGATCGGGCCGGTCTGCACGGAGGCGCTGCGCGCCGAGGGGATCGAGCCCGACGTCGAGCCCGAGCACCCGAAGATGGGCCACCTGGTCCGCGCGGCGGCCGTGCGCTCGGGCGAGGTCCTCGCCCGCAAGGAGAGCCAGGGCGACGTGCCCCCGCCGGCTCAATCCTCGTAGTCGTCGCCCTCGCCGTCGTCCTCGGACCGCGCCACCGTCGCCGGCCGCGGCGCCAGGCCGGGCTCCGCGCCGGCGGTCGCCGCGGGCGCGCTCGGCCGCGCGTCCGCGTGGCCCCGGTCGACCAGCTCGGCGCGGTAGAGCACGCGCCCGTCCTCGGCGGTGATCTCGCCGCCCACGTCGCCCCAGGCGAAGTCGTCGCTCTGGAACGTGCGCATCGTCGCCTTCGTCCTGCCGATGCGCACGCGGAAGCTGGTCTTCTGGCACGCGATGGCGCCGCCGCCGACCTCGACGTTCACCGCCTCGGTGCCGAGCACCTCCTCGTTCTCGTCGGCGGCGAGCGCGGTCTTGGCCATCATCGCGTCGTACGCCGCGAGGGTCGCGGGCCGCTCGGCGCCGCCGTCGATCCACGCCGCGCCGAGGATCTCGCCGCGCCGGCTCGGCGCGTCGCTCATCCGGACGCGCAGCGCCTCGGTCTCCTTGCCGTCCTCGAGGGTCACGTCGACCACGAGGACGTCCCCCTCGCGCGCGACCACCCGCTGCGTGAGCAGCAGCGGCGTCTTCCTGAAGCTGCCCGAGAACCGGTAGGCCACGTAATCGCCGGGCGCGCGCGCGGGCGGCGCCTCCTCCGCGGCCGGCGCGCTCGCGTCGGCCTCGCCCTTCGCGCGCTCCGGGGCCGCGCGCTCTACCTGGTCCGCTGCCTTGGCGGCGGCGTCCTGCGGGCGGTCCGCTCGAGCGTTCGTTCCGATCCCGGCGCCGCAGCCGGCGGCCAGGAGCGAGGTGAGGGCGGCGAAGAGCAGCGGTCGGTTCATGCACCTCCGGTACATGAGGGCGCCGGCCAGGGCCCAATTTCTGGCGTTCCGTGGGCGCGCCGGGCCCCGCGCGCCTCGAGCGCGGCCGCCGGCCGCGCTCAGGGCAGCTTGCCGCTCGGGAGGAGGTCGTCGAAGGCGGCGTCGAACTCGTCCGCGATCATCTCGGCGCCGACCGCGCGCGCGGCCGGCTTCGGGACGTCGATGCGGCGCAGCCGCTCCGCGACGCTGCCGCGCGGATCGCTGTAGCTCGGGCTCATCCGGGCGACGCGCTGGAAGTAGTAGAGCGCCTGCTCGGGGACGCCGCGCATCTCGTAGGCGTCCGCGATCTCGTACGTCAGCGCGAGCTCCTGCTCCACCGTCTTGTGCGAGGCGTGCAGCCCCCGGATGAGCGCGTCGATGCCCGCCTCGATGTTGCCCATCTGGAGGTAGGTGACGCCGATCATCGACTGGCAGACGCACTCCCGCCCGGGGTCGCGGGCGGCGAGCTCGAACTCGGCGATGGCGTCCGCGTAGAGGCCCATCTCCTTGTACGCGACCCCGAGATCGTAGTGCGTCGACGCGTCGCCCTCGGAGATCTGCGCCGCGACGCCGGCCTTGAACTGCTCGAAGACGCTCTCGACGCTGATCTGCCGCGGATCGTCCTGGACGCCCGTCACCGAGCCCGGCGCGACCTCGAGCTCGTCGATCATCTTGAGCGACTCGGCGATGTCGAACGCCCGGTCCTCGTCCGGCCGCTCGCTGCCGCGCGGGACCGCCCGCGTGCCGCTCTCGTTGTCGGTCGCCGCGCGCTCCCCGCGCGTCTCCGACGCGAGCTCGGTGACCTCGCGCAGCCGCTCCATCAAGAGCGGGTGGTTCGGCAGCCGCGCGAGCTGCTCCTCGAGGATGTTGCGCGCCTCCTCGAACATCCCGTGCTGCGCGAAGAACTCGACCTCCTCGAGCGCGTCCTCGTCGAGCGCGTCGGCGCGCCGCCCGGACCCCGGCGGCACGGAGCGCCCCGACGCCGGCCGGACCGACGCCGGCCGGGGCGGCGCCGGGCTGTACAGGGCCGGCGGCGCGGCGAGCACGGGGGGCGGCGGCATCGAGGAGGGCGCCGGCGGCGCCTGCGACGCGGCGACGGCCAGCGGGTGCGCGGGCGACCGGCTCGGGTGGACCGACGCCGTCTCCTCCTCGTCGTCGATGTCCTCCAGCTCCTCGAGCGGCTCGACGTCCTCGACCTCCTCGACGTCGTCGATCGGGAAGCTCGGCAGCGGCGGCTCGTTCGCGAACGGATCGTCGAGGTGCGTGACGAGCTCGGGCCGCCTGGGGAGCGCCTCGACGACGCCGTCCTCGTCGAGGGTGTACGCGGGCAGCGGCGCGTCGGGATCGTAGAGGTCCTGGCTCGGCACCTCGGACGCGTACGCGTCGTTGGCCGTCGGCGAGACCTCCGGCCCGGTGTGCTCCTCGTCGGAGAGCTCGTCCTCCTGCGGCACCGCGTAGCCGAGGAGGTTGAGCATCTCGGTCGCCTGGACGTGGCCGGGCTCGAGGAGCAGCACCTCGTCGAGGAGCCGCGCGGCGTCGTCGACGGCGCCCTCGCCGGACAGCTGCTGCGCGAACGCGAGCATCTGCTCGATGGCGCCGTCCTGGTCGCCCGCCTCGATGAGGATGTCGCAGAGCTTCTCGCGCAGCTCGCGCGCGGCCGGCAGCCGGGCGACGCCGCCCTTCAGGAGGGCGACCGCCTTGTCGTACTGGCGCTCGCGCCGGAGGCTCTCGGCGTGCGCGACGAGCTGCCGCGGGCTCGTGACCGGGGCCGTCGACGGCTGCGCCGCGCGCAGCGGGATCGGCGCCGCGGACGAGGGCTCGACGTCCTCGACCTCGAGCTCCTCGGCCTCGTCCTCGTCGTCCTCGTCGAGCTCGACGTCGATCGACGCGCGCGTGCCCCGCGACGAGGGCACGAGCTGGGCCGCCAGCTGGCGCACGCCCTCGTCGTTCGGGGCGCGCGCGACCAGGGCGGCGACGAGGGCGGCGAACTGGTCGGCCCGCCCCGCCTCCTTGGCGATGCGCGCCGACTCCTTCTGCACCTCGATCGCCTTGGCCGGCTGCCCGAGCAGGTCGAAGGCCCGGGCGAGGAGCGCCAGCGTCTCCAGGTCCCGCGGGTTCTCCTTGAACGCGATCTGCAGCTTGGTGAGGGCCGACATCCCGTCGCTCGGGTCGCCGCGATCGAGGTAGATCTCGGCGGCCATGCGGGCGAAGCGGGCGTCCGGGCGGTGCTGCAGCAGGCGCTCGACCACCTTCAGCGCGTCGTCGCGCCGGCCGAGCTTGAGCAGGAGCTCGGCCGCCGTCCCGAAGCGCTGGATCGCGCCGTCGTAGTCGCGGACGCGGATGAGCGCCTCGGCGAGCCGGAGGTAGGCGAGCGGGTTGTTCGGGTCGAGGTCGACGACCCGCTTGAAGATGTCGATCGCGTCGCGGTCGCGCCCAGCGCGCAGGAGGCGCGTCGCGACCTCGTCGTAGGCGGCGAGCGCGTCGCTCGTGAGCCCGAGCTGCGTGTAGATCTCGGCGAGGCGCGGGACGATGTGGCCGAAGCGGTCCTCGTACTGCGGGACGTGCTTGTGGATGATCTCGCGGATCTGCTTGTAAACGGCGATCGCCTTGAGCGCGAAGCCCTGGAGCGAGTAGAACTGGCCGACGCGCTCGTAGGTGGTGATCGCCTCGACGTACTCCTCCGTCTTCAGGTAGAGGTCGCCGATCTTGAGCAGCGTCCGGACGTCCTTCGGATCCTCCGCGACCAGCTTCTGGTACTCGACGATGGCCTTGTCGTAGCGCTTCCGCTCGACAAGCTTCTGCGCGGTCTGGAGTACCTTGTCGCGATCGACCGCCACGGCGATGGGAATCTCCTACTGAGGACAGCGAGGCGGCGCTCGGGCGCCCCGCCGGGAGCCCTCGCTTCGCCTTCTAAAAACACCTAGCCAATCCCGCTACCACGTACAAGCGCGCGGCTTCGGAAGTTCCGAAGCTACCGCCAAGGTGCTTGTTTGCAGCGTGCGCTCTTCACAAACCCGCGGGGGGCGAACCCGCGCGGGCAAGCCCACGCGGGGGCATCCCCGCGCGGGGATGCGGCGACCGCCTGACGCGGTGGCCGCGAGCCCCCGCCCCGGTCGGACGCTGGGCGGTCCGGTCGAGGCGTGTCGACGAGCGCGCCCTACATCGTGACGTCGTAGGAGCGCGCCGAGCGGCCGGGGATTCGCGAAGATCGCGGAGAAGGCGGCAAACGCCGCCGTCGACGCGAGGACGGCTCAAACCATAGCAGTCGAGCGGCCTTCTTGCACATTTCTGCATACATCTCCGCAGCCCTGCGGCCAGCCTGCGGCCAGGCAGGGCGCCCGGAGCGCTGCCGCGTCTCGACCGCCCCGGCGAATGGACCTAGAGTTGGGCACCATGTCGCGCAGCCAGGCCTACCGCGCCCCGTTCGCTCCTGGAGAGGAAAATGCCGTCGACGCCGCGCTTTGCGAGCGGCTCCTGTCGGTCGCCTTGTCGAAGGGGGGCGACTACGCCGACCTCTTCTTCGAGTACCGGGCGGGGGGCGGGTTCACCTTCGACGAGGGCATCCTCAAGGCGGCGTCGCGCGGGGTGTCGATGGGGGTCGGCGTCCGCGTCCAGCGGGGCGACGCGACCGGGTACGCCTACACCGAGGACCTCACGTGGGACGCGATGCGGCGCGCGGCCGAGACGGCGGCGCAGATCGCGACCGGCTCCGGCGGGACGGAGAAGATCGAGCTCCGGCGGCGCGAGCTGCCGAGCCGCTACGAGCTGCCCAGCATCTCGCTCGACGCCCCCGGGCTCGCGAAGCGCGCCCTGCTCGAGCGCGCGAGCGCCGCGGCGCTCGCCTACGACCCCAGCATCATCAAGGCGGAGGCCAGCTTCGTCGAGGAGGTGCGCGAGGTGCTCGTGGCCACGAGCGACGGGCGGATGGCGCACGACGTCCAGCCGCTCATCCGCTTCGGCGTGCGGGCGATCGCCGAGCGCGACGGCAAGCGCCAGGAAGGCTCGAGCGGCGGCGGCGGGCGCATGACGACGGCCTACTTCGAGGACAGGTCGCCGGAGTGGCACGCCAAGGAGGCGGCGCGGCAGGCGGTCGCGATGCTCGACGCGCGCGAGGCGCCCGCCGGCGAGATGAACGTCGTGCTCGCCCCGGGCGACAGCGGCATCCTGCTCCACGAGGCCGTCGGGCACGGGCTCGAGGCGGACTTCAACCGCAAGGGGACCAGCAACTACGCGGGGCGGGTCGGCAGCGACGTCGCGAGCCCGCTCTGCACGGTGGTCGACGACGCGACCCTCCTCCAGTCGCGCGGCACGATCAACGTCGACGACGAGGGCAACGAGCCCGAGCGCAGCACGCTCATCGAGAACGGCAAGCTCGTCGGGTACATGCACGACCGGCTCTCGGCCCGGCACTACGGGCTCACGCCGACCGGCAACGGGCGGCGCGAGAGCTTCGCCTCCGCGCCCATGCCCCGGATGACGAACACCATCCTGCTCGCCGGCCCGCACGATCCCGAGGAGATCGTGAAGTCCGTGAAGCGGGGCGTCTTCGCGAAGAAGTTCGGCGGCGGCCAGGTCGACATCTCGAACGGCGACTTCGTCTTCTCGCTCACCGAGAGCTACCTGATCGAGGACGGAAAGCTGACCGCGCCGCTGAAGGGCGTGAACCTCATCGGCAACGGCCCCGAGGTGCTCCGGCGCGTCACCATGCTCGGCCACGACGTCGCCACCTCCGACGGCATCTGGACGTGCGGCAAGGACGGACAGAGCGTTCCGGTGGGTGTTGGCTGCCCCACAATCAAGATCGATCGCATCACGGTCGGCGGGACGCGGATCGGCTGATTTTCTAGGCTGGAGCCCCGGGGGAATGTAAGCGCCGCAGCAGCATGGGTGGGTTTAGCGCGGTGCGTCTTGCCGGCCCGCCGTGACACCCGTATACGGGGCGGACATGGCGCGTCGTTCGTTCATAGCCATCGTCGGACACGGACCTGACCTGGAGCGGGAGGAGGGCGCTGCATCGGTCTTGCGCTCGCTGGGCGCTGACGTTCGAACCCTGGATCTCTGGGATGATCCACCGCGGCTCTTCCACGACGACGAGAGCAAGGCGCGGGCGATCGTCGTCGAGGCGCTCGATCGGCCGGACCTGGCGGCGGCGGCGCTGCGCGCGCTGCGCCGCGAGCCCCGCCTCGAGGAGGTCGGCGCGCTCGTCGCGGTGAGCGTCGCGCAGATCGCGCGGATCGAGCCGTCCAGCGGCTTCGACGACTTCCTGCTCGTGCCGTACGTGCCGGCCGAGCTCTACGCGCGCGTGCGCCTCGTCGAGTGGCGCCGCAGCGAGTTCGCGACCGAGGAGCGGGTGAAGGTGGGCGCGATCGTCATCGACCGCGCGGCCCACGACGTGTCGGTCGGCGGCATGCACGTGCCGCTCACCGCGAAGGAGTTCGCGCTGCTCTCGTACGTGTGCGAACGCCGCGGGAAGGTTGTGTCGCGGACAGAGCTGCTCCGGCGCGTCTGGGGCAGCCAGTACGAGGGCGGCGCGCGGACCGTCGACATCCACGTGAGGCGCCTCCGGGCGAAGCTCGGCGCGGCGCTGCCGCTGGTCACGCTGCGCGGGGCCGGCTACCGGCTCGAGTCGCCGCTGCCCGGCTCCGGGGGGCCCGAGGGCGGCGACGCGGCCCGCACGGCGCCGCGCGGCGCCGCCGGTGCGGAGGCTCACGGCGAGGAGCGCGGGGAGCCGCGCGACGAGGACGAGGACGAGGACGAGGACGCCGAGGGCGACGACGGCGAGGACGGCGAGGACGAGGACGAGGACGACGAGGAGGCCGCGCGCGCAGAGCGCCGGTCGGCGTCGTCGGCGCACGACGCCGCCACGCCCGGCCGCGACCGGCGCATCACGCGATGACGACGTCGCCTGGTCGCCGCGGTGCTGTCCGGACGACCGCCGCCAAGGGGCGCGGCGGCGCGGGGCGCGGCGGCGCGGGGCGCGGCGGCCCCTCGCGCAGCGCCGCGGCGCCGATCGTCGCGATCAGCGTCGGCTGCCCCAGCGGCGTCGGCCCCGAGGTGTCCGTGGCCGGCGCGGCGTCCGTCGAGGGCGTGCGCTGCGTGCTCGTCGGCGACGAGGCGGTCCTGCGGCGGGCGGCGCGGCTCGTCCGGGTCGCGGCCCGCCGGCTGGTCGTGGTCGATGGGCGCGCCGCGATCGAGCGGCTCGCGCCGGGCGCGATCGGGATCTGGGCGGGCAGCGCGCGGCTCTCGCGGCCGAGCGCCTTCGGTCGGCCCGAGGCCGAGGACGGCGCGGCGCAGCTCGCCTGGATCGACGAGGCGACCGACCTGGTCCGCGACGGCGTCGCGGCGGCGCTCGTCACGGGGCCCGCATCGAAGCACGCGATCGCGACGAGCGGCGCGCCGGGGTCCGCGGACTTCCTCGGGCACACCGAGCACCTCGGCCGGCGGCTCCGCGCGCGCGAGGTCACGATGGCCTTCGCCTCGGGCAAGCTCGTGACCGCCCTCGTGACGACCCACGTGCCGCTGCGCGACGTGCCCGAGGCGGTGAGCCCGCGCGAGGTGGCGCGCGCCTCGGTGTGGCTCGCGCGGCTGCTCGCCGATCTCGGCCGCGAGAAGCCGCGCGTGGCCGTCGCCGCGCTGAACCCGCACGCCGGCGAGGGCGGGCTCCTCGGCGACGAGGAGCAGCTGCGCATCGCGCCGGGCATCCGCCTCGCGGCGCGGCGGCTCGCGCGCTCGGGCTCGGCGGCGGAGCTGAGCGGGCCCGTCGGCGCGGAGACGGCGTTCCGGCTGGCGGCGCGGGGCGCGCTCGACGGGGTCGTCGCGATGTACCACGACCAGGCGACGATCCCGAGCAAGCTCCTCGGCTTCGGCGAGGCGGTGAACGTCACGCTCGGCCTGCCGATCGTGCGCACGAGCGTCGACCACGGGACCGCGTACGATCTCGCGGGCACGGGCAAGGCCGACCCGCGCGGGATGCGCGAGGCGATCGCGCTCGCGGCGCAGCTCGCGTCGGCGCGCTGACGTTCGCCGACGTTCGCCGACGTTCGCCGACGTCTCCTTGCGCGGATCAGCGCGCGCCGGTGCGGCCCTCGATCAGGGTCATCAGCCGCTCGAGCGCCGGCAGGCTCACGCCGTGCTCGCGCCCCATCGCGAGCACGGCGGCGCCCATCGCGAGGTGCTGCGCGTGGAGCTTCGGGCCGAAGTGGGCGTCGAGGAACCGCAGCGCCTCGGGGGCCACGAGGCGCGCGAGCGCGACGCCGGGTTTCAGCGTGAACGGTCCGATGGCCCTGGTCAGCAGCTTCGTCCAGGGGGCGACCGTGCCGACGCGGTCCGCGAGCGCCATGCACTCCCGCGTGGCCTGGAGCGCGGTGCCGAGCACGCCCTCGTTCTCGAGGAGGGCGCTCGTGCCGCCGCCCGCGTCGATGGCGGCGATCAGCGGGAAGAACGCGGTCGTGGTGGCGGCGTTCTGCGCGCCCACGTCCGGATCGAGCCGCGCCGGGAGATCCGCGCTCGTGAGGCGGCGCGCGAGCTCCTCGAGCAGCGGCCGCTCCGCGGGGGCGCCTCCCTCGTCGTCGATGAGCGTCGACGCGAACCCGACGATCCAGTAGCGGACGACGTCGCGCTCATCGAGGTAGCCCGAGATGCTCGGCATCGCGGGGGTGATGCGGCGCCGGGCGGCCTCCTCGAGGCTCGCGCGCTGCGGCGGCAGGAGCGGCGTGAGCACGACGACGGGGACCGAAGGTCCGCGGAGCAGGAGGTCCGCGACCGTCCTGCCCTCCGCGGGGCGCGGCGCCGCGCCGCCGGGGGCGAGCTGATCGAAGCGCACCGTGACGATCACGACCTCCGCGTCGGCCGGGATGTCGGCCGCGAGCCGCGGGCGCTCGAGCGTGTCGCGGCGATCGGCGCTGTTCACCTGCTCGATGACGAACGGCCGCGCGTCTGCGGCGCGCTCGGGCCGGACCACGAACGTGACGTCGTCCCCCTGGGCCGCGAGGCGCACGCCGTAGACCCGCCCGAGCGCCCCCGCGCCCACGATGCTGATCCGCATGACGCCCCACGTAGCCCGCGCGACGCCGGGAGGGAAGGGGCGTCGGCCGCTCGGGAGCGGCGGACGGCGTCAGAACGTCCGCTTCGAATCGATGAGGATGGTGACCGGCCCGTCGTTCTCGACGAACACGCGCATGTCGGCGCGGAAGCGGCCCGTGGCCACCTCGAGGCCGCGCGCCCGCAGGGCGGCGACGAAGCGCTCGTACAGCGCCTCGGCGCGCGCGGGCTCCATGGCGCCGTCGAAGCTCGGCCTGAGGCCGCGCCGGACGTCGCCGAAGAGCGTGAACTGGCTGATCGCGAGCACGCCGCCGCGCGCGTCCGCGAGCGCGCGCGACATCTTGCCGGCCTCGTCGCTGAACACCCGGAGCCCCGCGACCTTGTTCGCCACGTGGTCGGCGTCGGCCTCGTCGTCGTCCTTCGCGGCGCCGACGAAGGCCACGAGGCCGCGCTCGATCGCGCCGACCACCTGGCCGTCGACCTCGACCCGCGCGGCGAGCGCGCGCTGCACGACCGCCCGCATCGCTAGCGCTGCGCGGCGCGCGCCGCGGGCGCCGGGGCGGGCTCGGCCCCGCTGCCCGTGCTCAGCCCGAGCTCGCGCATCAGCTTCGCCGTGAGCTTGAAGTAGGAGCTGCGATCGTACGGCTGGTTCAGGATGTGGAAGTCCTTGCGCACGAGGCCCACGCAGCCGAAGCAGTAGGTGCAGCCGGTGCAGTCGACCGATTTCACGAGGTACGACGACTGCGTGCACCGCTCGGACGCGACGCAGTGGCTGCACGCGATGAGATCGCGGCAGCCGCGGCAGTGCGTGCTGTCCGAGCAGCGCTGCGAGTCGACGCAGTAGTGGCACCGCTGGAGCGCCTTCGAGTTGCGGCAGAACGTGCAGTCGACGCAGCGCTCGCAAGCGACGCACGCGACGCACCGCTCGTTGCCCGTGCCCGTCTCGAACGCCTGGATCAGCTTGCGGAGCTCGGCCTCGAATTCCGCGCGCGTCATTCCGCCTCGACGCTCGCTTCGGAGATGCCGCCGTCGCCGCGCTGGGCGGCGCCGTCCGCCGCCGCGTGGGGCAGGGCGGCCTCGCGGCTCGACGGCCGCGCGTGGGAGCCCGGCTCGGCCGAGGGGGCGCCCGGGGCCTCGGGCCTGCCGCTCACCTGGCGGCGCAGGCGCTCGGCGGCCTCGCGCGTCGCGGGCTCTTCCGCGAACTCCTCGATGCGCCGGAGCCGCGACTCGAGCACGGCGCGGCGCTTCGGCAGCTCGGCGACGAGGATGCCCGAGAGCTCGTCGATCGCCTCCTGGATGCGCTGCTCGTCGCTGTGCTCGAGCAGCTGGAGGTACACGTCCTGCTCTGCGGGGAAGGTGTGGCCGGCGCGGAGGAACTCGTTCGCGGCCTTGGAGATGTTGGGCCGGCCCGACGCGCAGAGCAGCTTCGACAGGAGCCGCTGGCGCTCGACGGCCTTCGGGTCGCTCTGCGGAGGCGGCGCGAGGACGATGCGCCCCGGCGCCTTGGAGGCGGCGTCGCGCCCCGACTTGGCGCGCCCGCCCTTGCCGTCGTCGGCCTCCGGCTCCTTGCGCGGTGAGAAGAGCGCCTCGAGCGCGGCGCGGTGTTGCTTCGCCGCCCGCCGGTCCTCGCCGGTCTGTGTTGGGCGCGGCAGCCCCGCGCTGTTGGGCTGGCCACGGCCATAGGCGGTGTGGAGCTCGGGATTGTGCCAGACCTTGGTTGCGTCTCTACGAATTCGCCGCATGTCGTGCCCCTGCTGACCTCGGAGCGATCATGGACGCGCCACCGGGTTCGGCTTCCGCATCCCGCGTGTGGCGCCCCGCTTGCATCGATGGTGTGGTGAATGAGGCTGGTGCGTGGTTGGCCGGGCGCTTCCCCCGCGATCCGCGATGGCCCGGACGATGTTGCACCTGGGGCGCGATGCCTGCCTCCGGGCTGATCGCGCTGGTCGCGCCGATCGTGAAGGCAGGGTCCCGCCGCAGTGCGTAGCGCGCCGGGCGATACCCGGCCGCGGTACCGCGTGGTGAGGGGCTGTGCCCCCATGCACCCCGGAACCGCGCTCACGACCCGACCGCAGTCGCGAGGCAGCTGGTTCCTACCACAGCCTTTGGTCAGCGCCGCAGAAAATTGGGCTGCCCTCCGCACTTCATGACATTCGTGTCCTCAGAGCGCTCGGTCTCCGGTCTTCGGAGGTTCCGAGCTTCCGAGCTCCTCGAGCTTCCGAGCCTCCTTCCAAGCTTCCGAGCTTCCACGAGGGGCGTCTCGGAGACGCAGTTTCGACGCGGATGACCTCGTTCCAGGTCGATTCAAGAAGCGGACCGCCGACGGCCTTTCCAATCCCACATCCTGCGGACGGGCGGGGACGCCGTGTCCGGGAGATCCGATCCGTGGTGGATGCCACTCGCACCCGACCCGACTGGAGCTTTCCATGATCAGCCTTCGATCCGTGAGCAGTGCAGGCGCGGCGCCGCGGGACGCAGGGGGGGCTGTGCGCAGCGCGGAGCCGCGACCGCGCTCCCTTCGTGCTCGCGCTGCCGTGCTGGCGGCGCTGGTGAGCATGGCGGTGCCGGCCCTCCTGGCGGGGCCTGCGCGCGGGGAGGTGCTGCCCAGGGCGCACGCTGCTGCGAAGGCCGACGAGAAGGCTGGCAA
Source organism: Sorangium sp. So ce394 (assembly GCF_051474665.1). NCBI lineage: Bacteria > Pseudomonadati > Myxococcota > Polyangiales > Polyangiaceae > Sorangium > Sorangium sp. So ce394. The sequence goes on along the minus strand of NZ_CP150339.1, from coordinate 10,027,230 downwards.
GCGGGACCGTCGCGGGGATCGTGGCGATCGTGCGTCGGGCTCTTCCGCGTCTCCGCCGGGCGCGGAGCGCGGGCAGCGGACGGAGGCGCGGGAGAAGGCGCGCCGTGGCCGCGGGAAGACGGCGTCCGCGGCGATCGGCGCGACCGGCGACGAGGCGGCGAGCGGCGCCAGCGGTCGGAAGGCTCGCGGCCGCGCGCAGGCGTCGCAGGCGGCCGAGGGCGCGGGCGCGAAGCAGGGGGGCGCGGCCAAGGTGGCCGGGGGGAAGAAGAAGGAGAAGCGGCGGGCGGCGCGGACGGTCGAGAGCAAGCGGCGCGGGGCGAAGAAGGGGCTCGACAGGGAGGCGGCTCCGAAGCCGTGCCATGGGCCGGTGCTCTCGATGGATCGGAGCGGGATCGAGCCGGAGCGCCTCGAGCTCGTCGACTGCAAGGGCAAGCCGCGCGAGGAGGCGCGGCGCGCCCTCTCCTTGCTCGCGCGCCCGTGGGGCACGCCGCGGCCCATCCTGGACGGCGAGCGCGCGGCTGCGCCGAAGGCGGAAGCGGCGGGCAGCAAGCGGCGGCCGGCGGGCGACAAGCGGGGAGCCGCTTCCGGCAAGGCGAGCCGGGCGAGCGCGGTGCAGGCCGCGGAGGTCGCGCCTGGCGTGCGGCTGCTCGATCCCGGGCTGCTGACGCGCATCGACGCGCTCGCGCGGCGGTATCCGGGCCGGCTCGTGTCGCTCGTGAGCGGGTACCGGCCGCAGAGCCAGGGCAGCCTGCACCAGACGGGGCGGGCGCTCGATCTGCGCATCGCGGGGGTGCGCAACGACGAGCTCGCGGCGGCGTGCCGCGCGCTCGCGGACACGGGCTGCGGGTATTACCCGAACAGCTCGTTCGTGCACGTCGACGTGCGCGCGCCGGGGACGGGGACCGTGTCCTGGATCGACGCGTCCGGGCCCGGCGAGGTGCCGCGCTACGTCGCCGCGTGGCCGCCGCCGCAGGACGAGGCGCGGTCGGCGACGGAGGCGGTGTCCAGCGACGACGCTGAGGAGGTGCTCCGGCGGGAGCGCCGCGAGAAGCCGGCGCCGGTGGCGGAGAAGGCGGCGAGCGCGGCGCCGGCGGCGGTGGCGAGCGCGGTGCTGGAGAAGGCGGGGGGAGCGGCGGAGAAGGCGGCGGGCGCGGTGTCGGAGAAGGCAGCGGGCGCGGGGCCGGAGAAGGCGGCGGGCGCTGCTGGACCGGAGAAGGCGGCGGGCGCTGCTGGATCGGAGAAGGCGGCGGGCGCTGCTGGATCGGAGAAGGCGGCGGGCGCTGGATCGGAGAAGGCGGCGGAAAAGTCGACGAGCGCCGCGCCGGAGAAGACGGCGCGCGCTGTTCCGGAGAAGTCAGCCGGCGGCGCGCCGGAGAGGGCGGCGGACGGCGCGCTGTAGTAGGGAGGCGCGATGGGCATCACCATCCCTCGCCGGCACGCCTCGGCGGTCGCCGGTACGTTCGGTCCGCTGGCGGTACATCGTCATGAGGTCGTGGCCGAAGGCGCGCCTTATCCTGTCTTCACGATCGAGCTCGCCGACTGGATCTCGGTGGCCGCAGTCACCGATGCAGGGGAGTTCGTCCTGGTGCGGCAGTTCCGGTACGGGGTCGACGCGGTGACCATCGAGACGGCGGGCGGCATCGTCGATCCCGGGGAGGAGCCGGCCGCCGCGGCGCTGCGCGAGCTGCTCGAAGAGACAGGATATGCCGCGGCGTCGATCGAGTCGCTCGGGTGGGTGCACCCGAATCCGGCGCTCCAGGCGAATCGCTGCTCTCTCTACCTGGCGCGCGGCGCGCGCCGGGTCGGCGAGCCCGAGGGCGACGAGCACGAGAGCACCGAGCCGGTCGTGATGAGCGCCGACGAGGTGACGGCGGCGATGCAGGACGGCCGGATCAGCCACGTGATCGCGGTGGTCACCTTGCTGCGGGCGCTCGCCGTCGCGAGCTCGTTCCCGCGCTGACCGCGGCGCCCGTAAAGCGGTCGGCCGGGCCGCCCAGGCGGCGGTGAGGACCGCTCCCGAGGTCGAGAGATCGAGCTTTCAGGGCGGCGGAACGGGATTGGCGCTCTTCGGAGCGAGATCTCGGGTCGCTGGAGCGAGATTTCGGGTCGCGGCTGCAGAAACCTGGCTCCGGTCCACGGGATCGGAGGTCTCGAGGTCGCGCGGCGCGGTCGGGGCACATCTCCAGACCCCGCGCGCGGTTCTCGAGACCCAGGATCTCGTTCTCGAGAGCCAGGATTTCGTTCTCGAGACCCCCCCTCGGCGGACCTCGAGACCCCGCTTTCCGTTCTCGAGACCCCCCTCGTCAGACCTCGAGACCCCCCTCGGCGCGCTCGGGACCGCGCTTTCCGTGCGCGAGACCCCGCGTCCGAGGTTGGCCCGTGCAGGCGACCGCGGATGCGCTCCAGCATCACCTCTCGGCGGCGGTGAGGGTCTTCTCCCACGCTGACGGATCCACCTGGAGATCGGCGTCGCCGCGTTCGATCGCGGCGGCGAGGATGCGGATGTCGTCGACGGCGTAGAGTCCGGCCACAGTCGCCCAGTCGAGCAGATCCTCTTCGTCTTCGGTGAGGAGTTGATCCGGGTCAGGCACGTACGGAGCCTGGTTTGGCCCCCCTGGGAAAGGTCGCGAGGCGTCGAGCCGACATACGAATCGTGTTCGCTCTCCAGCGCATCCCACTGGGGACCTCCACATCGATCGAGCGCTGTCTACCGCTCTGTCGCTATCTCATAGGGTCCGCTCCGCATGCGCCTCCTCTGCGCCGCCTCCTCCACCACCTTCCTCGCCTTGACCTCGGCCTTCCGCGCCTCGATCGCCGCGAGGCGGGCGCGCTCGGCCTCGGCCTCGGCACGCTCGCGGTCTTCCACCGCGTCGCGGAGCATCTGCTCGGCCAGCATGAGCTGCGCCTCGCTCTCCCGCCGCGCCTTGTCCGCCGCGCTCCTCGCCTCCGCCGCGCTCGCGACCGCCCGCCACATGTCCTCGTTCTGACCCATGATCAGCCAGTTCTGGTGAGTCGCCTTCACGAACCCCGTCCCCGAGACCATCAGCAGCAACAGCGCCGCGATGACCCCGGTGACGAGCCGGCGCCGCCGGCGCTGCTTGTGGTCGGCCAGCCGGAGCACCTCCTCCAGGAAGAGCCGCTCCCGCTCCGGCATCTCCCGCCGGTAGCGCCTGCGAAAGCCGCGCGCCTCCTCGGCCACCTTGCCGCGCCAGAGCATGTCCGCGGCGCGATGGCTCGAATCCCACAGCCTCGCCGCCGCGCGCAGCCGGTCCAGGAACACCGCGTCCTCCTCGCTCTCGTCGAGCCAGCGCTTGAGCGTCGGCCAGCGCTCGATCAGCGACTCGTGCACGATCTCCACCGTGCCGCCCGCGCGATCGCTCCCCCGCTCGATCGCCAGGAGCCGCCCGTCGGCGAGCAGGCCGACCACCCGCTCGATGGCGACCGGATCCCCGGGCAGCTCGCAGAGCTCGCCCAGGCTGGCCACGGCGCACGTCCGCTCCGGCGTCACCAGGCGCTCCAGGACCGCCCGCGCCAGCTTCGCCTGGCGCCCGCTCATCCCGGCCAGGAGCGTGTCGGCGTGGCTGGCCAGCGCGCCGGCCACGCCGCCGAGCGCCTCGTAGCTCGCCCGCGTGAGCAGCCGGCGCTTGCGATCGCGCATCTCCCACAGCCTGGCCGCCGTGAACTGGAGCAGCGGCAGCGCGCCGTGCGTCGCCTCCAGCGCGTCGAGGATGCCCTCGACCATCGCCGGGTCCTCGATCTCGTGCCGCGCCGCCTCGATCGGCCTCACCAGCGCCTCGCGCAGCCCCTCGCGCCCCATCGGCCGGAGGAACACGAGGCCGCGGAGCATCGCCGCCATGAAGCGCTCGTGCCCGGCCAGCCGCTCGATGAAGTCCGATCGCACCGACAGGACGACCCGCAGCGGCGACGAGGCGTCGTCGGCGATACCCTCCAGGCACGCGAGGAACGCCGCGCGCTCGTCGGCCGGGGCGCCGAGCGTGAACAGCTCCTCGAACTGATCGACGAACACCACGAGGCGCTTCTGCGCGCGGGCCGCCCACCCGCGCAGCGCCGCGCCGAGCAGGCCCGGCTCGGCGCGCAGCCGCGGGGCCAGCGCCGCGCGCGCCTCGGCGCCGCCCTCCGGGACGAGCGCCTGCAGCTCGGCGCTCAGGGTTACGGCCGGGCTCGTGAAGAGCTCCGCGAGCGCCGCCGTCGGCTCGCGCCCGGGCCGCACGACGAGCGCCTCCCAACCCTCGCCGGAGCGCTTGAGCGCCGGGATCACCCCGGCCCGCACGAGCGACGACTTCCCCACGCCCGACGCGCCCGCGATCGCGAGCAGCGGCTGGTTGCGGAGGCGCGCGACGACGCCGGCGAGGTCCTGCGCGCGGCCGAAGAAGCGGTCGGCGTCGGCCTCCTGGAAGGACGAGAGGCCGGCGAACGGGCTCTCGTCGGCGCCGAGGTGGATCTCCCCGCGCCCGGGCAGGAGGGGCAAGAGCTCGGCCAGGAGCTCCTCGGCGGAGGCGTACCGCTCGGCTTTGCGCTTGCGCAGGCAGCGATCGATGATCGCGCCGAGCGCGCCGAGCTCCGGGTGGCGCGCGCCGACCTCGGGCATCGGCTCGTCGAGGGCCGGCACGCGGAGGAGGACCATCCTGTCGTACGGCGCGAGCGGGTGCGCGCCGAGCACGAGCTCGTGCAGCATGATGCCCACCGCCCAGATATCGCTGGACGGGTCGATCTCGACGCCTCTCCATTGCTCGGGGGACATGTACGGCAGCGTGCCGATCATCCCTCCGTCGGGGGTGAGGCGCGCGTCTCCGGCGAACGAGCCCTCGGCCGCGAGGCTCGCCTCGTCGTCGCGCAGCCTGGCGATGCCGAAATCGACCACTTTGATCGCGCCCGACGCGTCCAGCATGATGTTCTCGGGCTTGAGGTCGCGATGGACGATGCCGGACGCGTGCGCGCTCGCGAGGGCGCGCACGACGGGGACCATCATGTCGACCGCGAGGCCGGGCGGCAGCGGCGCCGTCGACGCCTCCTCGCCGGCGCCCGCGGGCCTGCGCTGCTCCATCCAGCCGCGGAGGCTCTGGCCCTCGATGTACTCGAGCACCATGTACGGATATCCGTCGTGCTCGTTCACCTCGTAGATCGTCACGATATGCTCGTGCTTGCAGCGCGCGGTGGCCTGCGCCTCGACCAAGAAGCGCTGCACCCCGAGGCTGCTGAGCCGGGTGAGCAGCTTGATCGCGACCAGGCGCGCGAGCCGCGTGTCGCGCGCGAGGAACACCACGCCCATCCCACCCTGGCCGAGCTCGCGCAGGAGCTCGTAATGGCCGATGCGGGTGCCGGCCGAAGGCGGCGGCTTGGTCTGCAACCGCAGCGAGGGCGGCGGGGCGACCACCGCGGTCGCCGCGCGGCCCTTCCGCTCGCGAGCGCCCGCGGCCGCGCAGCCGGCTTCGAACGTCTCCCCCTGAGGCAGCGTGGCGCTCGTCGGCGACGCGGAGGAAAGCAAGGTATTCGCGTAGGGAGCGTCCTTATGCCCATCGCTGCTCATCGCTCGATCTCCCGCTCCCGCGATCTTGCTCGACTGCGCAGCAAATCGACGGAGCGACTTCCCGGTGACCATCGTGGCAGGCATCTCCCCCTCCTCCTGTTCGAGACGGCTCGATGATCAACGTGTGAGTCGCTCCTTCGATGCAGTCCAATGGAGGAATGAGGTGAATTTGGTCAGATAATGTGGGATGCGATCCTGTGCATAGCCGCCGTCGACGCCGGGCAAGCCTCTTGCGCCGTCAGGTCAAACCCTCGATCACACTGTCGAATCGTGGCCTCTGGGCCCGCTGGCGCCGAGCCGCATGCGCCAATTCCGTGCTACATGCGTCGATGCGCGCAATCGCTGTTGATTTCTGAAACGCTTGCTGCTTGCTCGTGCCTCGCCAGATCGGCGGGCGCGGAGGAATACCCGCCGACGTCGGGAAGATGCGACAGGTTGGCGTGATGCTCGCCCCTGGATCCGCGGCGCCCCCTGTGCGGTGCTGCCCTGAGCGCCTCTCGGGATCAGCGCGGCGGAGCACAGCCGTGGAGCTCTCGGGGGGAGATAGGGAGATCGGCACGATGAGCCGTGCTCTTCCTCGCACCGCGATCGTCGATGACCTGTCGGCCCCCTGAGCCACGCCCCGATTCCGGTACGGACAGCGCCCGCGCCAGCGTCGGGCGCTGTCCGCTGTCCACGCTTTGCACACGAGACGCCCCGCTGGATGGGCGCGCAGCCGCAAACCCGAGGCTCTCGGGAATCCACGCCTCGCCGCGTGACACCCGGCGATCCGTCGCGAACGGGCCTCGAGCTTGCATCGCCGTGGACGCAGCCTGCATGGGACGACACCCGGCAAGCCGCTCGGATCGTGAAAGGAGTCGGCGATGAAGCTGGTGAAAGCGCTCGGTGCGCTGGCGCTGTCCGGGATCGCGCTCGGCGCCGCGCAGCTCGCGGCAGCGGAGGACACGGTACCCGTCCAGGAGCTCGTGATCGTGGAGGAGACGGCGAGCCCGACGCTCGCCGACGCCCGGATCCCCCCGGACGATAGCCCCTATCGCGGGGACCTCCGGCCCTATGGGCTCTTGCGGCCGTACAGGCCCTTCGAGCCGTACAGGCCCTTCGAGCCGTACAGGCCCTTCGAGCCGTACAGGCCCTTCCGGCCGTATGGGCACTTCATGCCGCACAGGCCCTTCCGGCCCTTCCGGCCGTTCGATCCCTACGACGGGCGGCTCCGTGACCGCGGGCGATCCGAGGCGACGCCGGCAGAGGGCTGCCCCATGCCCGCCGTGAGCCTCCAGGACCATCGCTGACGCCGCTGACGGCGCATCTCCCCAGCATCGCCCGCCCGCCCCGCAGGAGAGCGGCGGCGCGCCGCGAGCGGGCCGAGCGGCGGCGCGCCGCGAGCGGTCCGAGCGGCGGCGCGCCGTGAGCGGGCCGAGCGGCGGCGCCGGTCCGATGAAGTATCCTGCGCCCGATGCCCTCCCCCGATGCAGCCGAGCCCGGCGCCCGGCACGCCCCCCTCCCGCCCGCCGAGCTCTTCCATCGCATCTTCGCGCTGCTCGCGGCCATGGAGGAGGCGCAGCGGGCCAAGGTCGTCGAGCTCGCGCGGCGCCTCATCCCCACGCTCACGGCCGAGGACATCCGCAACCCGCACGACTTCCCCGGCCTCGACGACCCCGACTGGCACTTCGAGGACGGGCAGCTCGCCGGCATCGAGTCCGTTCGGTTTGCGCTCCGCGGTCTCGCGCGCGATGTTCTGGGGGATGGCGAAGGGCGCGAAGCGCGAGAGAGACCCGAGAGCGACGGCCAGCCCGGGGCGGGCCGCGAAGGCGGCGGCACACAAGGCGAATGAGGCGTTTTACCAGCCGTTCTCCACGCTCCGGCAGCTGACGAAGCCGAAGCCCAAGCCGGCCGCGACGCCCGACGCGAAGGCCAAGGCCGCCGCGACGCCCGACGCGAAGGCCAAGGCCGCCGCGGCGCCCGACGCGAAGGCCAGGGCGAAGGCGGAGCCCGAGGCGAAGGCCAGGGCGAAGGCGTCCGCCGGCGCGGCGGCGCAGGCAGGCGTCGAGCCGGCGCCGCGGCCCGTCGACCCCGAGACGTTCGCGATCTACATGGCAGGCGTCCGCGTGCTCGAGGACCGCGTGAACCGGATCCCGGTCACCGCGAGCCGCGTCGAGCGCGCCGCGCTGCCGACGATCGCGTCCGATCCGGACGAGGAAGCGCGCTCGCGCATGCGCTCGCTCGTCATCGAGGGCATCAAGTTCGAGACCACGGACGACAGCGCGCGCATCGAGGGCAGGCGCCTCGACGTCGATCCGCGCGAGCTCCGGCGGCTCCGGCGCGCCCGCTACGCCGTCGACGGCACCCTCGACCTGCACGGCCTGAGGCTCGAGGCGGCCCGCGAGGCCGTCGAGGCCTTCGTCTGCAAGCGCCAGCGCGACGGCGATCGCGTCGTCGCCATCGTCCACGGCAAGGGCAACCACTCGCCCGGCGGCCACGCCGTGCTCCGCGGCGAGATCGCCGCCTGGCTCAGCAACGGCCGCGTCGCCCGCCACGTCGCCGCGTTCTCCACGGCCCCGGACGCCGAGGGCGGCGCCGGCGCCGTGCTCGTGCTGCTCGCGCGATGAGGCCGGAGGCGCGCGCGGAGCCTGCCGAGACGCCGGGGCACGCGCGGCGGCCGGACGCGCGCGCCACGCGCGGCGGCCTGCTGCCGGTCGCGCGGGCGGCGCTGCTCGCCCTGCTGCCGGCCGCGGCGCTGCTCGCCCTGCTGCCCGCGTGCGCGCCGGCCCCGGCCGCGCCGCCCGCGCCGCCGCCGAGGCCCGCGCCGCCCCCGCCCCCGTCCACGCTCGGCGACGGCGAGCTCGGCGAGTACCGCTCGGAGCGCTTCGATCTCCTGCTCCCCTTGCCCGACGCGCGCGGCTTCCGCGTCGAGGACGGCGAAGGCCCCTGGCTCGTCGCGACCCACGCCGCGTCGTCGACGTCGCTGCTCGTCCGCACCTGGCGCGAGGACGGCCGCGCGAGCCGCGCCGCGTGCGAGGCGCGCGCGCGGCTCTGGCGCGACCTGCCGCGCCCCGACCAGAGCCTCACCGCCGTGGAGCGCCGGATCGACGTGCCCGAGGGCTTCGACACCGTCGTGGCGATCGGCGTCGCCGACGCCCCGCCCGGCGCGCCGATCGACGGCTTCGCGGTCGCCTTCGGCGGCTCCGGCCGGCGCTGCTTCGCCTTCGTCGCCGAGACGCGCGCCGCGGGGCCCTCCGCCGAGCGGCTCGTCGGCGAGCGGCTCGCCGCGGTGGTCGAGATCTCCCTCGGCGGCCTCCGCCTCGTGAGCGAGACCGCGCCCGCCGTGCCGCGCGAGCCGCTGCCCTGAGCGCGAGCCGCCGCCCTGAGCCCGAGCCGCCGCCCTGAGCCCGAGGCTCAGCGGTAGACGCCGCCCCGAGCGCGAGCCGCCGCCCCGAGCGCGAGGCTCAGCGGTAGACGCCGCCCCGAGCGCGAGCCGCCGCCCCGAGCGCGAGGCTCAGCGGTAGACGCCGCCCCGCGCGCGGGCCTCGAGCGCCGCGGCGAGCTCCTCCTCGCCGATCGACCAGGCCTCGGCCGACAGCTCGCGCGCCTCGGCGGGCTTGAGCGCCTCGAGCGCCCGCGGCGCGAAGCGCAGCCGCGACAGGGACAGCAGGCGCTCCAGCGCCTCGGACGTCACGCCGCTCTGGAGCTCCCTCCGCCACGCGCGCTCGATCGCCTCGAGCCGCGCGGGGCTCTTCCACGCGTCGGCGAGCACCACGCGCCCGAGCCGCGCGTCGATCGCGTCGATCCCGGTGGGCAGCGCGACGATCGCCTGCTGCGCCGCGCGCGCCGGATCGCCGAGGCCGAGGGAGAGCAGCGCCCGCGCCGCGTCGAGCAGCCGCACCTCGTCGGGCCGGAGCGCGGCCCGATCGACGTACGGGAGCCGCTCCAGCGCGATCGCGTAGCGCTCGCGGCGCGCGGCGTCGATCACCGAGGCCAGCGCGCAGAGGACCCGCGCCGTCGGCGGCGAGAACCACGGATCCGCGCGCTCGCTCGGCCGCTGCGCGGGGTCGTCGAGCTCGAGGGCGGCGGCGCGCCACACCGACGCGCGCGCGGCGAGGACGGCGCGCGTGGCCTGCACCGCCAGCAGGAAGAGCGCGACCGCGGGGAGCAGGCCCTTCGCGCCCCAGCGCTCGCCGAGGAGGCAGCTCGCCCCGACGAGGAGCGACAGCAGGAGGGCGAGCGTCAGCCGACGCCGGCGCCGCGCGGCGTCGCCCGCCGAGCCGGCGGCCCCGTCCGTCACGCCGACGGTCTCGGCGCACCGCTCGAGCAGCCACGTCCAGGCAGATCCCACGTCCGCGGGATCAGGATGCCCGCCGCTACGCCTCGGCGCGAGGCTTTTCGATCTCCGCGCAGAGCGCGCGGGTGAAGTCGTCGGTGCTCGCGGTGCCGCCGAGGTCGCGGGTGCGCACCTGGCCGGCCCGGTAGACCGCCGTGAGCGCCCGCTCGATCCGGTCGGCCGCCTCGTGCTCGCCGAGGTGCCGCAGCATCATCACGGCGCTCTGCACGAGCGCCGTCGGGTTCGCGTAGCCCTTGCCCGCGATGTCCGGCGCCGACCCGTGCACCGCCTCGAAGACCGCGGCCTCGTCGCCGATGTTCGCGCCGGGCACGATCCCGAGGCCGCCGACCAGGCCGGCGCCGAGATCCGAGAGGATGTCGCCGTACAGGTTCTCCGTCACGAGCACACCGAGCTTGTTCGGCTCGCGGACCATCGTCATGGCCGCCGCGTCCACGATCATCTCGCCGAGCTGGACCTCGGGGTGACCGACGGCGACGCGCCGCGCGCAGTCGAGCGCCAGGCCGTCGGAGAGCTTCATGATGTTGGCCTTGTGGACGATGGTCACCTTGCTCCGGCCGTGCCGCTTCGCGTACCGGAACGCGAACTCGGCGATGCGCGTCGAGCTGCGCTCGGTCGTGAGCTTGATGCTCTGGGCCACGCCGGGCAGGATCATGAGCTCGAGCCCGGCGTAGAGCCCCTCGGTGTTCTCGCGCACGATGACCATGTCGACGTCGAACCGCGGCTCGACGCCCGGCAGGCTGCGGATCGGCCGCACGTTCGCGTAGAGGTCGAGCGTCTGCCGGAGCGTCACGTTGACCGACCGGAACCCGCCGCCGATGGGCGTGGTCACCGGGCCCTTGAGGGCGATCCGGTTCTTCCGCACGGCGTCGATGACGGGGAGGGGGAGCGGCGAGCCCGTCAGCTTCGCCACCTCGATGCCCGCGTGGTGGATCTCCCAGTCGACGGCGACGCCGGCGGCGGAGATCACGTCCTGAGTCGCCTTCACGACCTCCGGGCCGATGCCGTCGCCGGGGATCAACGTGATGCGATAGGGCATGGTCCGTCCCATTAGCAGGTGTGCTGGCGGGAACAATGGGCAAGCGAGCCCGAGCGCGCGCCGCGCGCTCGCCTGCCGGCGCGCGGGCGACCGGGGGAGGTGGTGCGATGCGCCTTTTACAACCGCGGCCGACCTCGCTAGGGTACGCCCCCGCACGGCCTGACGGGCCGCTGTCACCTGGAACCGGGCGCGGGCCGGGCCATCCGCCCCCGCCGATGTTCACCAACTAGAGTGAAGGAGCGTGCTCATGCACCCTCGTGTCTTGAAAGGTCGCAGCCTTGCTTTCGCGGCCTTCCTGCCTGCCGTGATCGCGTCGTTCTCGCTGGGGTGCGGTTACTCCGAGGAGGAGTGGAAGGCCCAGCTCGACAAGTACAGCCGCCTCCAGAGCCAGCAGCAGAGCACGGAGCAACGCCTCGCCGAGACGCAGAAGGCGCTCGAGGTGGAGCAGGCGAAGGTCGCGGAGCTGACGAGGCAGCTCGAGGCGGCCGGCGTCGACATCAGCAAGCTGAACGAGAACCTCCAGGCGACGAGCACGCAGGTGTCGCAGCTGAGCTCGACGCTCGAGGAGCGCGAGAAGGCGCTCGCCGAGTTCAAGGCCCGCGCCCGCCAGCTGGAGCAGATCAAGGCGCGCTTCGAGACGCTCCGGAAGAAGCTGGACGAGCTCACGAAGCTCGGGCTCGCGGTGAACATCCGGAACAACCGGATGGTCATCTCGCTGCCGGGGGACGTCCTCTTCGACTCCGGGCGCGAGACGCTGAAGAAGGAGGGCAAGGAGATCCTCCTCAAGGTGGCCACGGTCGTCCGGAACGACCCGTCGCTGCTCAACCGCTACTACCAGGTCGCCGGTCACACCGACAACAAGCCGCTCGCGGGCGGTCAGTTCCGCGACAACTGGGGCCTGTCGCTGATGCGCGCGCGCGAGGTGCTGCTGTACCTGGTCAGCCCGGCCGACATGAAGGGCGGCGGGGGCGCGCTCCCGGTCGCGAAGTGGAGCGCCGCGGGCTTCGCGGACACCGACCCGGTCGCGACGAACGACACGGACGAGGGGCGGCAGAAGAACCGCCGCTGCGACCTCATCGTGGTGCCGAGCGTCGAGGAGATGCTCGACCTCAAGGCGATCACGCAGTAGCGCGGGCTCGCGCGGCGCGCGCTGCGGGTGCGGCGCGCGCCGCGGGTGCGGCGCGCGCGGCCGCGGTCGGATCCACGCTCGTCGGGCGCTTCGCCTGCGCCGTCAGGTCGGCTCGGGCCAGCTGCTGTGGCCATCGCCGCCCGGCCAGGGCGGCGCGGTCCTGCGAAACTCGCTCGGCGTCTGGCCGGTCACGGCGCGGAACGCGGCGGCGAACGCGCCGAGGCTCTGGAAGCCGACGTCGACCGCGACCTGCGTGACGCTGGCGCTCGGGCCGGAGAGCAGGTCGAGCGCCCGGAGCACGCGCGCGCGCGTGACGAAGGCGCGCCACGTGACGCCGGTCTCCTCGCGGAACCGCCGCCGCAGCGTGCGCTCGGTCGCCCCGGCGAAGGCGGCGGCCCGCGCGAGATCCGCGCTCGCGACGTCGCTGAGCGCGCACGCGATCGCCCGCTGCACCGGCGGCGTCCTGCCGCGGGGCAGCCGGTACGTGGCGCCGCGATCGAGGAGCGGCGCGATGAGATCCGCCATCGCCGCGAAGAAGGTGTCGGCCGCGGCGTCGTCGGGGCGCCGCGCGACCGGCCAGCGGCGCGCGTAGATCACCATCTCGCGCAGGAGCGCGGTCACCTCGAAGACCCTCACGGCCGCGAGGGGGGAGGGGAACGCCGCGGGCTCGAAATAGATCGAGACGATCGACGCGTCGCGACGGGTGGTCGCGTGCGGCTCGCCCGCGGGGATGAGCGCGGCGCGCTGCGGGGGGAGCAGGAAGGACGCGTCCTCGACGTCGAGGCGCGCCGTGCCGGCCAGGGGACAGAGCAGCTGGTGCCGCGCGTGCGTGTGCCAGGCGTAGGCGACGCCCGGCAGCTCGTCCTCGTAGGAGAACGCGCGCGCGGGGACCTTGTCGAGCCCGAGCCTGGCGAGGTGCTCGGCGGTCTCCGTGGGGGTCATGACGCGGGCTTGCACGGCGTGGCCTCTCGGCGACGATCTTTGTCCTGTCGCCGGCAGCCGTAAAGACCGAGGTGGTCCACCTTCGAGCCCCATGAGCCAAGCCGATCCCACGACGCATGATGCGCTGATCCAGGAACAGTTCACAAGGCAGGCCAGGCCGTTCGCCGAGGTCCCGGCCCACTCCGCCGAATCCGCCATGGCGCTGCTGCTCGACGCGCTCGCGCCGGCGCCGGGCGACGCGGCCCTCGACGTCGCCTGCGGGCCGGGCATCGTCGCCTGCGCGCTCGCGCCGCGCGTGGCGAGCGTGCGGGGGCTCGACATCGTCCCGGCGATGCTGGACGAGGCGCGGAAGCGACAGGCGAGCCTCGGGCTCTCCAACGTCACCTGGGAGCTCGGCGACGCGAGCCGGCTGCCCTATCCGGACGAGAGCTTTCGCCTCGTCACGACCCGCTACAGCTTCCACCACCTGCTGGATCCGCTCGTGACGCTGCGCGAGATGGCCCGCGTGTGCCAGCGGAACGGGCGGGTCGCCGTGATCGACGTGGCGCCCGCCGAGGACAAGCGGGACGCGTACGACGCCGCCGAGAAGATCCGCGATCCGTCGCACGCGCGCGCGCACACCGAGCGCGAGCTCGGCGCCCTGTTCGACGCGGCGGGGCTCGAGATCGAGACGACCGCGCGGTACAGGCTCGAGGTGGAGCTCGAGGCCGCGCTCCGGGCCTCCTTCCCGGAGCCCGGCGGGGCGGACCGGCTCCGGGCCCTCTACCGCGCCGACGTCGGCGTCGACGCGCTCGGCGTCGGCGCGGCGCTCCGGGGGGACGAGGTGTGCTTCGCGTATCCGATCGTCATCCTGGTGGGGCGCAAGCGCGGCTGAGCCGAGCGGCGCGCGGCACGGCGCAACGACGGCGCAACGACCGCGTCGGGGGCCGGGAGCTCAGGGGGGCGGCGCGGCCGGGCAGGAGGGGTCGGTCGTCGCCTCGACGTCGTCGACGTGCAGCGTCTCCTGGCCGAGCGGCTCGTTGCAGACGCCGCTGGCGCCCAGCTTGAAGGAGAGGTGCTGGGGCCTGCCGGCCGTGCGCGGATCCAGGCAGATCGTCCGCTGCTTCCAGCGCTCGCTGGCGGGGAGGGCGGCGCCCGGGGTCGAGGAGGCGGTCGCCGCGCGGAGGTCGCTCGTGCGGTACCAGAACTTCAGCGCCGGGCCGGCCGTCCCGTCGGGCTCGGGCACCGTGAACACGGTGGAGGCCGACGGCTCCCGGCACGGCTTCTTCACGGACAGCGAGAGAGAGACCTCGCCGGAGTGCGCGGCGGCGGCGTCGACGGCGAGCCTGGCGCTGCCGCGCGACGGATCGTCCGCGTTCAGGACCCACGCCGGCGAGAGGCTCGCGCCGGCGCCGGCGTTCTCGAAGCCGGGGTCGAACAGCGGCGCGTCCCCGGGGCACCGATCGTCGGAGACGAAGGCGAGATCATCCACCGCGAAGTCGCGTGGGTTCTCGTCCGTGCACGGCTGGCTGCTCCGGTTCCGGTAGGCGAAGGCGAGCCTGTGCGCCATGCCGAGCGCCCACCGGGGCAAGCAGACGTGCGAGACCTGCGCCTCGCCCGTGCCCGTCAGCGCCGTCAGCTGGTGCGTGCTCAGCGTGACGTTGACGACCGCGCCCGGGCTGCCCTGGCTCCAGATGCGGAGCGCCGGGTTCGGCAGCGCGGGGGAGGGCAACGGGGCCGACACCGTGCCCTCGAGCGAGGGATACTGGCAGAAGTGCGTGGTGCCGATGCGCCCGCCCTTGCCGCCGCCCTGGCCGAGGCCGCTCGCGACCTCGGAGACGCCGTTCTCCGGCTTCGCCGTCCAGCCCGCGTCGCCTGCCTCGAAGTCGCCGTTCAGCACCTGGCCCGGCAGGGGACAGTCGCTCATTTCATCCGGTCGAATCGCGACGTCATCGAAGGCCAGGATGTAGCCCTGTCCGGCCTCCTCGTCGCACTGGGGGGATCTCCGGGAGGGCCCGAGGAGCAGCTCGATCTGCCCGCCATAGGCGCGCTCTCCCAGGCAGACGCGCTGCGGGGCGAAGGACGAAGAGGGCATGAGATCGAGGTTCGTGAATCCGCCGTTGATGCGGACCCCGACGCCCGGGGGACCGATGCAGTCCATGCCTGCGTCGCAGGCGACGTGCGCGGCGAACGTGAGGAGCAGCGGCTCGGCGCACGCGAGGTCCGGCATCGTGAGCTGCTGAGAGAAGCCCGCCATCTGGCACACCGCGCCCCTGCCGATGACCCCGGCCCCCGGGTTGCCGTTGCCCTCGGCCTCGGGGCGGACGAGCGCGGCGCCCGTTGCGCTCCAGGTGTCCGCGCTCTGGAACGAGGGATCCTGCGGGCCTCCCTGCCAGACGCACTCGCCGTCGACGATGGCGTATCCGTCGGTGCAGCCGCAGCCCGAGATACACACGCCGTCCACGCAGCGGAGCTCGCCGCCGCACTCGCCGAGAGACCCGCACGGACAGCCCTCCTCGCCAGGAGGACAGCCGCCGCCGCCCGCCTCCCCGCCGGCGCCGCCCGCGCCCCCGGCAGCGCCGCCCGCGCCGTCGCCCGCGCTCCCTGAGCCGCCTTCTCCCGCGCTCCCGGCGCCGCCCTCGCCCGCGTCCCCTGCGCCGCCCGCGCCGCCTTCGCCGCCCGCTTCCGTCGCGCTCGACGCTGCGGCAGGAGCGCCCTGCTCCGTCCCGGAGCAAGCGCTCGCGAGCGCTCCGATCAAGGCGCAGCCACAGGTGAGCGCGCGTGTCCACATATCCATCAATTCAAGTTAGCGGTCGAATCATGCAGCGGCAAGGCGGATACCGTCTTTGCACAACAAGATAGATAGATAAGGAGATCTCTCAAGTCGTATCGGGCAAAACCGGAGAGAGCGGCGCTGATCGCTGAATTCGAGCGCTCCTGCGCGGCGCTCGAATGCGCGCGAATACCCATGAACGAGCGCATTCGAGCGCCCGAGGGGCGAGCGCCGGTCCGACGGCGCTTCGCGCGAGCGGCATATTCCCCACACGCGCTCCGCAGCGCGGGCCGGGCAGGCGCCGTCGCGGCGCCGACGGACGTTCATCGACTCGCGACGTGCTCGGGGCAGCGCGTCACGCGTCAATCGCCGGAAGCGGCGCCGGAGGTGCCGAGCGCCGCGGGCGGCACGAAGCTCGCGACGGTGCTCCCCCCGGCGGCCTCTGCGTCGAGGAAGGCCCGCAGCTCGGCGAGCAGCGGCCGCGACGCGCCGACGAAGGGCAGGTGATCGTCGCCCGGCAGCTCGACGTAGCGCGCGCCGCGGATGCGGCCGGCCAGATCGCGCCCGG
This sequence comes from Sorangium sp. So ce394, assembly GCF_051474665.1. NCBI lineage: Bacteria > Pseudomonadati > Myxococcota > Polyangiales > Polyangiaceae > Sorangium > Sorangium sp. So ce394. The sequence continues at coordinate 10,010,919 of NZ_CP150339.1, read as the reverse complement.
CCGCCGCGGGGACGGCCCGATCGCCGGCGCGGTGCAGCACCAGCGACGGGACGCTCACCTGGCCCAGCGCCGACCGGATGTCGGCCGCCGCGTGCGCCCGGAGCATGCGCGCCGCCCCGCTCGGGCTCGCGCCGTGGCGCAGGTACGCGGCCCAGGAGCGCCGGAATGCGGCGTCCTCGGCGGCCGAGGGGGCGAGGCGATCGAGGAAGAGCGGCTCGCCCCAGGCGCTCCGCAGCGCGCGCTCGGCCTCCTCGGCGTCCTCGCCGGCGAGGCCGAAGAGGCACCCGGGCCAGGCCGCCATCTGCGCCGCGCTGCCGAGCGCGATCAGCGCGCGCGCCCGCGCCGGGTGCGCCGCCGCGAGCAGCGCGCACGGCGCGAAGCCGCCCCCCACGCCGAGGAGCGCCGCCCGCTCCACGCCGGCCGCGTCCAGGACGGCGAGCAGATCCTCGGCCTGCTGCTCGGCGGGCGCGCCGGCGCCCTCGCGCTCGCTCATGCCGGTGCCGCGCTGATCGAGCACGATGAGCCGCGACCCCGCGCCGAGCTCGGCGAAGAACCGGGACATGAGCGCGTCCTCCCACGCGGCCTCGACGTGCGTCACCCACCCCTGGACGAGCACCAGATCGAGCGGCCCGTCGCCCGCGGCCCTGTAGGCCAGGCTCGCGTCCGCGCTCGTGGCGAACCGGGTCTCCGCCGCGAGCAGCGGCGCCGGCGCCCGCGCGGAGGAGACCGCCGTCCCCCGCGCGGCCTCGAGCCCGCGCCGCATCGCCTCGGCGACCTGCGCGTACGCGCCCGCCCACGCCCGCGCGGTGGCGGGCGTCCACGCGTCGCCTTCCAGCGCCTCGAGCGCCTCGAGCAGCGCCCGGCCCACGGCGTCGAAGTGCTCGGGCAGCGTCGCGTAGGCGGCGTGGCGGCGCCCGAGCGCCTCGAGCATCTCGATCAGCTTGTCCGGCGCGCGCAGGTTGTCGATCACGAGCTGCAGCGCCGCGGCGAGCTTGAGCCGCTGCTCGCGCATGTCCGGCGGGAACAGCGCCCGGAGCGCCGGCTCCCGGTGGAAGAGCCGCTCGTAGAAGCGCGAGACGAGCTCCTCGGCGCGCGGCGCGAGGCGCGCGAAGGAGGCGCCCACGACGTCCGCGTCCGTCTCCGGCGACCCCGCGGACGCGGGCCCGGAGCGCACGATCTGGAACGCGCGGCAGAGCGCCTCGGTCTCCTCGAGCGCGGCCTGCACCTCCTCGGCCGACGCGAAGCGCGCCCCGGGATCGCGCAGGACGCAGCGGTCGATGACCTCCGCGAGCATCTCCGGGACGTCGGGGCAGAGCGAGCGGAGCGGCGGGAGCGCGCGCGCCGTCACCCAGCTGGCGATGGCGTGCAGGTCGAGCCCGGCGTGGGGCAGCCGGCCCACGCACAGCTCGTAGAGGACCAGCCCGAGCGCGTAGACGTCGGACTGGAGCGTGCCGGCGGTCCCGGCCCAGAGCTCCGGCGCGAGGTAGAGCGGCGTACCCATCATCGTGCCGCCGTGGGTCAGGCCGGCGGCCTCGAGCGCGGGGGGCGCGTCGGGCTCCGTGAGGATCGCGGTCGTCAACGCCGACACGTCCGAGAGCGGCCGGCGCGCGGGCGCGCCGGGGGGCCTCGACGAGACGCGCCGCCCCGCGTCGCGGGCGGCGGTCCGGTCGACGAGCTTGGCGAGCCCGAAATCGAGCAGCTTCACCTCGCCGCTCGCGTCGAGCATCACGTTCGCCGGCTTGATGTCGCGGTGCAGGACGCCCCGCCGGTGCGCCGCGGCGAGCCCGCGCGCGAGGCCGAGCGCGATGCGCAGCGCGGCCTGCCACGGGACCGGCTTCGGGAGCAGCTCGAGCGGCTCGCCCTCGACGAACTCGTAGGCGATGTAGGGCCGCCCGCGCACCTCGCCGATCCGGAAGACGGCGACGACGTTGGGGTGCTGGAGGCGCGCGATCGCGCGGGCCTCGACGCGCAGCCGCTCGATGGTCCTCGGATCGGGGTTGTCCGCGGCGACGAACTTGAGCGCGACGGGCCGGTCGAGGACCTCGTCGTGGGCGAGGTACACCTGCCCCATGCCCCCGCGGCCGAGCGGCCTGACCACGCGGTAATCGTCGAAGGTCGAGGGCGGCGCCCACGGCTCCGAGGACGACGGCGGCGGCTCGGCCTCGCCGGCGCGGTGCTCCGTCGAGGGGAGCAGGAGCGGCGCGCCCACGTCGCTCTCGCTCGGGCGCGCCGAGATCGCGGCGCGGCAGTCGGCGCAGCCGTCGACGTGCGCGCGCAGGGTCGCCGTGGCCTCGTGCGGGAGGCGGCCCTCGAGCCAGGCGGCCAGGGCGTCTTCGGACGGGCACGGGATCATGCGCTGCGGTTCTCCGGAGCGGCATTCTCCGTGCGAGGAGTGTTCCGCGCAATGGCGGCGCGGGCTCTGTCGCGCCGCGCTGCGCCGCTGCCGTCGCGAGACGGAGCCCGTCTGTCCCGGCCGCGCCGCGCCGACGCGCGGCGCGGGCCCGGCGCCCGGCGCCCGGCGCCCAGCAGAGGACCGCTCGCCGCGCGCGGGGCACAGCGCCGGCGGTGGACCGGCGCAGCCGCGGTGTCACGATCTGGAATTGTATGAGCAAGTCGAAGCCACCGCCGAGCCCAGCGCCCCGGTCGGAGACGGTGCGGCAGACGCTCTTGGAGGAGCTGCGCAGGGGCGCCGCGACCGCGTGGGAGCTCTCCGCGCGCGTCGGGCTGCGCGAGCGCGACGTGACGCCGCACCTCGAGCACCTCGCGCGCTCGCTGCGCGCCCGCGGCGAGCGGCTCTCGATCGCGCCGGCGCGCTGCCTGCGGTGCGGCTACGCGTTCGACGAGCGGCGCTCGCTGGCGAAGCCGAGCCGCTGCCCGGCGTGCCGCGGGGAGCGCATCGAGGCGCCGCGGTTCCGCGTCGACGCGGGCGAAGGGTGACCCTCCCCGCGGCCGCTCACAGCGTCGGCCGATCGAGCGCCTCGGGGCGCGGCCGCCGCGCGGCGCGGGCCTCCACCTCGCCGAGCAGGCGCGGGCCCGCGCGCTCGCCCGCGCCCGCGAAGAACGCGCGGGCGCGGGCGGGATCGCCGTGCGCCGCGTAGAGCTCGACGAGCTCGCGCTCCGCGGCCTCGTCGATCGTCGCCTCCGGCGAGCCCGCGCGCGCGGGGCCGAGCTGCACGATGGCGCGCAGCGCCTCCATCGCCTCCTCGACGGCGCCCCCGCGGCCGAGCCCCCGCAGGCTCCACGACTTCACGTAGAGCGCGCGCTTTCGCAGCGCCGCGCCCGCGGCGCCGCGGAGGGCGGCGTCGCAGGCGCTCACGGCCTCGTCGAGGCGCCCCGCCGCGAACGCGAGGTTGGCCAGCGCGAGGTGGGCCTCGGGCGCCTCGCGCGACGCCGGGTGCTCGCCGGCGAGCTGGCGCAGCCGCGCCTCGGCGCCGCGCAGGTCCCCGCTGTCCTGGAGCGCCTGCGCGAGCTTGAGGAGCGCCGAGGGCCGCTGCTCCGCCGCGCGCAGCGCCGGCGCGTCGACGAGCGCGGCGTAGGCCGCGACGGTCCTCGAGAGCGCCCGCGCGGCCTCCGCCTCGAGCGCCGCCCGCCGGGCCTCGGCGCGCTCGCCCGCGGCGCCGGCCTCCGCGGCCTCGTCGAGCACGAAGAGCTGCACGCCGATCGCGCGGCGGCGGCTCGCCAGCGACTCCGCCTCACGGAAGAGCCGCTCCGCCGCCGCGCCCGCGTCTCCATGGCCGGCGCGCGCCGGCGCCGCCGCGCCCGCGTCTCCATGGCCGGCGCGCGCCGGCGCCCCCCGCGCGATGCACCCCGCCGAGGCGAGGGCGACGGCCGCGAGGGCGGCGAGCCGCCGCGCCGCCGCCCTGCGCGGCTCCGTGAACCTCCCGGCGGCCCTCGCTGCGCTCTCCAGCACCCGTGACACTCCCTCTCCTCGTGACTCACCGGCTGCAGAGGGCGCGAAGCGCCGCGCCCCTCGCGAGCCGAACGGCGCGGGAAGATAGCGGCGGACGCCCCCGCGACCAGGCCAATCGGCGGCGAGCGCGCCGATTCTCGCCCTGCTGCCGCGCGGAGATCTGGGCCTTTCGAGCGCCGTGCGCGGCGGACCACACGCGGCGCGCCGGGCGGGGCGACGCGCCGCCGCGCACGCGCCGGAGCGCGCTCCGCCTCGGCCCGTCCATTGCGTCTCGGCCTTCATCTTCCCCGTCCGCGCCGTCCCTTCACACCGGGCGGGGAACGCACCGAGATGGAGAGTCACGACATGGCGACAAAGGTGAACTGCCTCCCGTTCACGATGCCCTCGATGCCGCGCCTCGGGCTCGACGACCTCGAGGACCGCTTCAGGCGCCTTTCGCTCCTCATGTACGACACGAGCGTTCCGGGCGCGACGCTGGAGAAGGAGGTTTATCCCTACCTCGCCCCTGGCATCGAGTTCGTCGGTCCGTGGCGGCGCGTGCGCGGCGTCGAGACGTACCAGGTCGACCTCTCCGGAGCGCGCGGCGGTCCCCGCTTCGACCTCGACGTCTCGCAAGTGAGCGTCCGGCTCTGCGCGCCGCGCGACGCGGGCCGCGCCGTCGTCGACGGCACCCTCTACCTGAGGCTGTTCCCGCGCTGCGCGTACCCGATGCGGGTGATCCTGACGTACGAGTTCGACCTGATCGATGGAGGCGAGAGCTTCAGGATCACGCGTCACGAGGAGATCTGGCGCGTCGCGGACATCCTGCGGAACGTTCCGTTCATCGGCCGCTCTTACGACGTCTTCCGGTCCTGCTCGGGTTACCTCTTCACCGGGGCGGTGCTCCTCTCCCGCGCCCTCGCCGGCCGGCCGGCCAGCCCCGAGGTCGCGCGGGACGCGCCCGGAGCACGAAACGCGCACGGACGTCCCGCTTGACGAGCCCAGGTCACCGCGATAAAACTCCCCTCGTGAGCTCCCGCCTCACCGCGACCACGACGACCACTACCCGCACCGGCGGGATGGTTCTCGTGTGCATGCGATGAGCTGACGAACCACGAGACACCAAGCCCCGCCGGACTCCGGACGGGGCACGTCGCTTTTCAGCGCTCCGTCTGGCCCGGCCACCGCCGACGGAGACTGACATGCTCGACGAAGACGATCATCGTTATCTGGGCCAGCGCCTCGATCTGTTCCACCTCCAGGAGGAGGCGCCTGGCATGGTGTTCTGGCACGCGCGCGGCTTCACGCTCTATCGCCTCCTCGAGGAGGCGGTCCGGCGCCAGATGATGCGCGACAGCTATCGAGAGGTCCGCACGCCGCTGATCCTGCGGCAGGCGATCTGGAAGGCGAGCGGCCACTGGGACAACTTCTCCTCGAACATGTTTCGGCTGTCCGAGGAGGATCACGCCGCCGCGATCAAGCCCGTGAACTGCCCGGGTCACATGCAGATCGTGGCGCGCATGGCGCCGTCGTACCGGGATCTGCCGCTCCGGATCGGCGAGCTCGGCATGGTGCATAGGGACGAGCCGAGCGGCACGCTGCACGGCCTGTTCCGGCTGCGGCAGTTCACGCAGGACGACGGCCACATCTTCTGTGTCGAGGAGCAGGTCGAGGCCGAGGTCGTGCGTTTCGCGAGCGCGCTGCGCGACTTCTATGCCGGCTTCGGCTTCCACGACATGGCGGTCGGCTTCTCGACGCGCCCCGCCGAGCGCTACGGGAGCGACGCCGTGTGGGACCGGGCGGAGGCGGCGCTCTCCGCCGCGGCGCGGAGCGCGGGGCTCCAGTACCGCCTCCAGCCCGGGGAGGGGGCCTTCTACGGGCCCAAGCTCGAGTTCGTGCTGCGCGACCGGCTCGGGCGGAGCTGGCAATGCGGGACGATCCAGCTCGATCTCGTGCTGCCGGAGCGCTTCGACATCACCTATGTCGACGCCTCGGGCGCGCGACGGCGACCAGCGATCCTCCACCGCGCGCTGTTCGGCAGCGTGGAGCGCTTCCTCGGCATCCTGCTCGAACATTACCGGGGCGCGCTGCCGCTCTGGCTATCTCCCGAGCAGGTCGTCGTGGTGCCGGTGACAGACGCGCAGCGCGCCTATGCCGACGAGGTTCTCGAGCGCCTCCGGCAAAAGGGGGTGCGCGCGATCCTCGACGCGGGCGACGATACGCTGTCGCGGAAGATCGCCCTCGCGCACGCCGCCTCGATCCCCCTGGTCGCGGTGGTGGGCAAGCGCGAGGCCGAGCGCCGCTCCGTGGCGCTCCGGGAGCGCGAGGGCGGACAGCAGCGCGAGCTCCCGCTCGACGAGGCTGTCGTCGAGGTCGTGCGGCGGTGTGAGCCGCAGGCCTGAGCGCGCGCCGGCGATCTCCCGGAACCAGGCGCCGGCGCGCGTGTCGTACGGATCCCCGGAGCCCTGCTCTCCCGGCCCGGGGATCCGCACGACGACCCTCACCTCACCCACGGAGCAACATGGGATCTCTGCCGCCCGGCCCGAAGTCGTTCAGCCTCGTGGACTACATCCGCTCTGGATTCATCTCCTCCGAGCCCGTCTTCAAGCGCTACGCCGCCGAGCACGGCCCGACGTTCCGCGTGAAATCTCCGAACGGGATGCTGACCATCACGGGCGATCCGGAGGCGATCCGCGCGATCTACACGGCCGACCCCGACACGTTCGGGGTCTGGGCCGCCGCGCTGGCCGAGCCGGTCTTCGGGACGAGCTCGGTGGTCGTGACGACGGGCGCCCGGCACCGGCGCGATCGGAAGCTGCTCGGGCCGCCGTTCGGCGCCGGCGCGATGCGCGGTTATGGCGAAGCGATCGCGGACATCAGCCTGGGCGAGGCGTCGCGGTGGCGCCCGGGGCGCTCGTTCTCGATGCTCGCGGCGACCCAGGCGATCGCGCTCGACGTGATCGTCCGCGTGGTCTTCGGCGTGAAGGGCGAGGAGCGCGTCGGGCGGACCCGCCTGGCCGTGCTCGCGCTCATCGACTCGCTGAGCCCGAGCTTCTTCGTCCTCCCCGCGCTCCGGCGTGAGTTCGGCGGCTTCGGCCCTTATGCGCGCAACCGGCGCGCGGCCAGGGCGCTCGACGCGCTGCTGGTCGAGGAGGTCCAGCGGAGGCGCGCGGCGGAGGACGCCTCGCCGGACATCCTGGGCCTGATGATGAGCGCCCGGCACGACGACGGCGGGGGCATGAGCGACGCCGAGATCGCGGATCAGCTCCGCGCGCTCTTGTTCGCGGGCCACGAGACGACGGCCATGTCGCTCGGGTGGGCGATGTACTGGCTGCACCGCGAGCCCGCCGTGCTCGCGCGCCTCCGCGCCGAGATCGACGCGCTCGGCCCGTCGCCCGCGCCGGACGCGCTCGCGTCGCTGCCGTACCTGGAGGCGGTGTGTCTCGAGGCGCTGCGCATCCACCCGCCGGTGGTCGACGTCGGCCGCGTCGCGAAGAGGCCTTTCCAGCTCGGGCGCTACACCATCCCGGCCGGCGAGTCCGTCGCCGCCTCACCGCTGCTCCTGCACGGCCGCGAGGATCTCTACCCGTCGCCCGAGCGGTTTCGCCCCTCCCGCTTCCTCGATCGGAAGTTCTCTCCGTTCGAGTTCATCGCCTTCGGCGGCGGCGCGCGCCGGTGCCTGGGTGCGGCGTTCGCGATGTACGAGATGAAGGTCGTCCTCGGCACGATCCTCGGGAGATACCGGCTCCGGCTCGAGAGTCAGGCGCCCATCCAGCACGTGCGCCGCGGGCTCACCATGGGGCCGAGCGGGGGCATGGCGATGATCCTGGAGGGCGAGCGGGAGAGGCCCAGGACGGAGGACGGCGGCGCGGCGGCGGAGGGCAGCCAGGCGGATCCGGCCCTTCAGGGCGTCGCGTCGGGGCCCGCAGCGCGGTGCCCTATGGGCTTCTCCTGAGCGGGGCCCCCCTCGCCGCGCACTCCGGCCGGCGAGGGGTCTCGCCGGCCGTGCGAACCCGCTTGACGATGTTAGTTAGCCTTACTAACTATTGGGGGTGACCGACACGCTGACCGTCTTCACCACGCTGCTGCTCGCGCGGATCGCTCGCGTGGATCGCACCGCCTTGCAGCTGATCCAGGAGCGCCTCGCCGCGCGGGGGGTCACGCTCGCGGAGTTCCGCCTGATCGGCGCGTTGCTCGGAGAGCGCGTGGGGCTCACCCAGCGCGAGCTCGCCGAGCGGCTGCAGATCACGGCCGCGTCGCTCTCGGCCCTCGTCGGCCGCCTCGAAAGGAAGGGGCTCGTCGAGCGGACCCCCGACGAGAGCGACGCGCGCGCGTTCCGCGTGCGCTGCACACGTCAGAGCGCGGAGTACGACTGGGCCCAGGACGTGGTGGTCGAGGTGGAGCGCCGCGCGACGCGGGGCATCCCGGCCGCGGAGCTGGAGACGACGAGGCGTGTCCTCGCCGACATGATCGGCAATCTCGAGATCGACGACACGCCTGTGCCCTCGATAAGGAGGAGAGAGAAATGAAGCTCGCACGCGCCCTCGAGTCCGTTCGTGCGAATCCGCGAGCGGGCGGCGCTCTTCGCGCCCACGTCCTTCGAGCAGCCCCCGACCCGCGCGGAGACGATCAGCTCGCTTCGACCTGAGCCGGCGGTGGATCGGCCCGTCGCCACGCCGCGCTCGCCCGCTATCGGCGAGGGATCCAGGCCCGGAGATGCAGGGCCGGCTTGTGATCCGGGCGAGCGGCTCCAGATTGTCCTTACACACCTACTGTACGAGGAGAGCCATGCTGCAGAAACCCATCGAAGGTGCGTGTTTCCTGTGCGAGGCCAGCGCGGCGCGCTGGAACGATCCGGCGGCGGCCGGCGATCCATCGGAGGCGGGCCGCGAGAAGGAGGGCCTCGCGCGGCGGCTCGACGAGCTCAGGAAGGGGGCGTGCACCCCCGAGGAGCTCCGCTCCCACCTCCTGCAGATGTGCGCGATGTGCCAGAAGGTGCTGATGGATGTGGGCGAGGGCGCGACGAAGGAGGAGGTCATCTCCCGGCTGGAGTACCGCGTCGCGCGCCTGCGGGACGTGGCGCGCGCCGAGGGCGGGGCCGCCGGCTGAGGCCGCGTCGAGGCGATCGCTGTCCGCGATGGAGAGGACAGCCGACGTGCAGGCGAGGCGACAAGGACGGATCACGGACGTCCTCGTTATGCGATGTCGCGGCGCCGCGAGCGCTCTCGTGCTGTCCGGACATCGCGGCAGAGGCGGCGAGGCGCCGCGCGGAATCTCGGGGCGAGGCGCGTGGGAGCCGGGCGAGCGGCGCCGGGAAATTCGCGTGCGGGGGGGTGGGATCACCCACTACGCTGGGCACCTCCTCGAACCGCGAAGGCTACCATGAGCGATGACATCGTTGAGCTGACCACGAAGCACACGTACGGCACCTGGCGCGCTCAGCGCGGCTGGAAGCCGATCCACGTCACCCGCGCGGAGGGCTGCGCGTTCTGGGATGCGTCCGGCAAGCGCTATCTGGACCTGTCCTCGCAGCTCATCTGCTCGAACCTCGGACACCAGAACGAGGCCGTGATCGAGGCGATTTGCGCGCAGGCGCGGCAGCTCGCCTACATCAGCCCGGCGCACACGTGCGAGGTGCGGGTCCGGGCGGCGCAGAAGCTCCTGGAGGTGATGCCGAAGGGGCTCGACAAGTTCTTCTTCGCGACGTCGGGCACCGAGGCGAACGAGGCGGCGATCAAGATGGCGCGGCTCTACACGGGCAAGCACAAGATCATCGCGCGCTATACGTCGTACCACGGCTCGACGGCGGGCTCGGTCGCGGCGACCGGCGACTTTCGCCGCTGGTTCATCGAGCCGGCCGGCAAGATCCCGGGCGTTGTGTTCGGCCCGGAGGTGAACTGCTATCGCTGCCCGCTCGGCCGGAGCTATCCCGAGTGCGGCGTCGCGTGCGCCGACTACCTGGCTTACATGATCGACCACGAGGAGAACGTGGCGGCGGTGCTGGTCGAGCCGATCGTGGGCACGAACGGCGTCCTCATCCCGCCGGCCGAGTACCTGCCGCGGATCGCCGAGGTCGCGCGAAAGCGGGGCGTGCTCCTCATCGCGGACGAGGTGATGAGCGGGTGGGGAAGGACCGGAAAGTGGTTTGCGGTCGATCACTGGGGGGTGGTGCCGGACATCCTGACGACCGCGAAGGGCGTGACGAACGCGGCCGCGCCGCTCGGGGTGGTGGCGACCTCGCGCGCGATCGCGGACTACTTCGATGACAACATGTTCGCCCACGGCCACACCTACGAGGCCCACCCCCTCACGCTGGCCCCGGTGGTCGCCGCGATCGACGAGTATCGGCGGCTCGACCTCCTGAACCGCGCGACGAAGATGGGAGAGATCGTGGGCGAGAAGCTCCGCGCCCTCAAGGAGAAGCACCCCTCGATCGGCGATGTGCGCGGGATCGGCCTGTTCTGGGCGGTGGAGCTCGTGAAGGACCGCGCGACGAAGGAGCCGTTCAACGTGCCGCAGGACAAGGCGGCTCGGCGGCCCCTGGTGGTCGACGCGGTGGTCGCCGAGGCGGCGAAGCGCGGGGTGTCGCTCATGGGGTGGGTGAGCCACCTGCTCGTGGCGCCGCCGCTCATCATCAGCGAGGCGGAGATCGAGGAGGGGATCGCGGCGCTCGACGCGGCGCTCGACGTCGCCGATCAGAAGCTCTCGGCCTGAGGCGCCCCGAGGGCCAGGCGGCCCGCGGGGCGGTCGGGCGGCCTGGCCCGGGCCGGCGCGGCCCCCCGCGGGCCAGGGGACTGGCGTGCTATGCTTGCGGGCATGACCGCACGTTGGAACGGCATCCCGACCCGTCCGCCCCGGAACACGGGGCCGATCGAGCTGCGGGACTTCGGGCCGACCGGCCGCCGGCTGGGTACGCCCGACGACTGTTACGACGGCAGCCCGTGGGAGCTGCACCGCGGGGAGCTGATCGAGCAGATGGGCAGCAAGGATATCCACGGCATCGTGATGGCCCTCCTCGCTGCCCTCTTCCGCACGCACGCGCGCGAGGGGTTCACGGTGATGACCGACGTGTACTGCGACCTCAGCGACCCGGCGGGGCCCTCGCTCCGGGCGCCGGACGTGGTGCTCGTGGGCGACCTCTCGTCGCCGCGGAACGACGCCTACCGCGGCACGCCGGTGCTGGCCGTGGAGATCCGGGGCACCCAGTCGAAGCGCTACCTCGAGGAGAAGGTGAAGCTGTACCTGGAGCACGAGTGGCCCTGGGTCTGGATCGCGCACGCGGAGCGGCGGGAGCTCGAGGTCGTGCGGCCGGGGACGGCGTCGATCACCTACCGGCCGGGCGCCGAGGTGCCGCTCCTGCCGGAGCTGGACAAGCACGGCCTCGGCGCCGTGCCGGTCGCGGCGCTGTTCGAGGAGCGCGAAGCGTCGCGGTTCACGGACGAGTGGGTGCGGGCGCGCACCCACGCGCGCGCGATCCTCGCGGTGCTCTCCGCGCGGGGGATCGCGGTGCCCGAGGCGGTGCAGGCCCGGGTGCTCGCGTGCGAGGACCCGGCGGCGCTCGGGCGCTGGCTGACGAGCGCGGCGACGGCGGCGAGCGGCGCAGCGTTCGCGGCGGCGGTGGAGCGCGGGTGACGCCGGCGGCCGTCACCGGCCCGAGGGGGCCGGCGGCGGCGCCGAGCCGGGCGCGCACGCGGCGGCGCGCCCGAGGAGCAGCTCGCGCTCGCGCGCGTTGCGCGTGAGCGACGCGGCGCGCTCGAACTCGACGCGCGCCTCGTCGAGGCGGCCGAGCTTCGCGAGGAGGTCGCCGCGCACGCTCGGCAGGAGGTGGTAGCTCTCGAGGGCGCGCTCCGAGGTCAGCGCGTCGACCACGGCGAGGCCCGCGGCCGGGCCGAACGCCATCGAGAGCGCGACGGCGCGGTTGAGCTCGACCACGGGCGACGGCGTGACCTGGGCGAGCGCCGCGTAGAGCGCCGCGATGCGCGCCCAGTCGGTCTCGGCCGCGGCGCGCGCCCGCGCGTGGCAGGCGGCGATCGCGGCCTGGAGCGCGTAGGGCCCCCGCGCGCCGCCGAGCTGCTCGGCGCGCTCCAGCGCGGCGAGGCCGCGGCGGATCAGGAGGTGATCCCAGAGGGCGCGGTTCTGATCCAGGAGCAGGATGGGCTCGCCCGACGGGCCGACCCGCGCCCTCGCGCGCGACGCCTGGATCTCCATGAGCGCGGCCAGGCCGTGGACCTCCGGCTCCTTCGGGACGAGCTCGGCCAGGATGCGGCCGAGGCGGAGCGCGTCCTCGCAGAGGGCAGGGCGCATCCAGTCGTCGCCGGCGGTCGCCGCGTAGCCCTCGTTGAAGATGAGGTAGACGACCTGGAGCACCGAGGACAGCCGGGGCGCGAGCTCGGCCCCGCGGGGGACCTCGAAGGGGACGCGCGCCTCGGCGAGGGTCCGCTTGGCCCGGACGATGCGCTGGGCGACGGTCGGCTCCGGGACCAGGAACGCGCGCGCGATCTCCTCGGTCGTCAGGCCTCCGAGCAGGCGGAGCGTGAGCGCCACCTGCGCCTCGGTGGAGAGGACCGGGTGGCAGGCGGTGAACACGAGGCGCAGGAGGTCGTCGCCCACGTCGTCGTCGAGCGCGGCGTCCGGATCGGGCGCGGCCATCGCGCGCTGGGCCTCGATCTCGTGGCCGAGCTCCTCGTGCTTCCTCTCGAGCAGCTTGCTCCGGCGGAGCTCGTCGATCGCGCGGCGCTTCGCGGTGGCCATGAGCCACGCGCCCGGGTTGTCCGGGACGCCCGACTCCGGCCACCGCTCGAGCGCGGCGACGAGCGCGTCCTGCGCGAGCTCCTCGGCGAGGCCGACGTCGCGCACCATCCGCGTGAGGCCGGCGATGAGCCTGGCCGACTCGATCCGGAAGACCGCGTGGATCGCGCGATGCGCGTCGGGAGCCGTCACGGCGACCGATCAGAGCAGCTTCCTCCGCCGGCGCAAGCCCCCTCGGCCGCCGCGATCCCCCCGGGCGCGCCGTGGCTACTTCTTCGCCTCGACCTGCGCCCGCAGGCGATCCTCCTGCTCCCGGAGCTCGGGCGTGAGCGCGGGGCCGAAGTCGTCCGCCGTGAACACCTGGCGGATCTCGATCTCGGAGTCCTCGTACATGGGGTTGGGGCAGCGCTTCACCCACTCGATGGCTTCTTCCTTCGACTTCACCTCCCAGATCCAGAAGCCCGCGATCAGCTCCTTGGTCTCGGCGAAGGGCCCGTCGATCACGGTCCGCTTGTCGCCGGAGAACCTGACGCGCGCGCCCTTCGCGCTCGGGTGGAGCCCGTCGCCCGCGACCATCACGCCAGCCTTCACCAGCTCCTCGTTGAACTTCCCCATCTCGGTGAGGAGCTGCTCGCTCGGCATGACGCCCGCTTCGCTGTCCTTGGTGGCCTTGATCAGGATCATGAATCGCATGGTCGTTCTCCTTGCTTCCGTGGGGAGCCGGGCTTCCGGGCTCCGGCAGGGGTGCGTCCCTGGCTCTACCGACGCGACGAACCGGAAGGGGCAAGATCGACACGCGGGGCGATCTTTTTTGCGGATGATGATAAGTCGGCGAACCTATTGAATTTTTCGCGCTCCGGCGGCCGGCTCCCGACCGGGATCTCGAGCGCCGCCTCCAGCGGCCCTCTCTCCGGGGTGCCGTGGCCGGCGCTGCCGGGTTTCGCTAGAAGCGGCTGTGCAGCAGCGCGCCGCCGCCGCCCGGCAAGATCGCGGGCGTGAGGGCGACCGAGGTGCCCTGCTCCGGCGTCGTCAAGAAGAGCACCAGGCCGGCGCCGAGCCCGGCGAGGCCGATGGCGCCGAGCACGGTGCTCGTGGTGGTGAGCGTCTGGCCCCGGGAGCTCAGCGACATGCCCTCGTCGCTGCACCGCGAAGGATCCGGGCACTCCTTCTCGAGATCCCCCTTCGCGCCGATCGCGAGCCCGCCCGTGATGAGGCTGCCGCCCAGGGCCGCGACGCCGACGCCGCCGACCACGAACGCGAGCGTCCGCCGCGCGCTGGAGGCGGGGGGCGGCGGGGCGTCCGGGGGAGGCGAGGGGGCCTGCGGCGCGGTGGACACGGGGAGCGGGGGCGGCGGCGCGGCGGCGACCGGCGGCGGCTCGAGGCGCACGTCCTTGCGCGCGCCCTCCGCGACCGACACGCGCGCCTCGGCCTGCCGGCCGTCCGCCCACCTCGCGACGATCACGTGGTCGCCGGGATCGACCGGGAGCTCGCTGCCGAGGCTGGCCTGCGGCATCGCGGCCCGGTCGAGGACCACCTCCGAGGGCGCCGGCGCGCCGTCCGCGACCTGCACGACCAGCTTGGGCAGGCGCGGCTCGAGCTCCGCGATGCGCTGCTGGGTGATCGGGAGGCGGGGGTCGCCGGGCGTCAGCTGCGTGAGGAGCTCCTTGTAGTGCTGCGTTGCGCTGACGAACCGCCCGAGCTCGGCCTCGCACTGCGCGAGGTTGAACAGGGTGCCGCGAGCCGGATACAGCTCCTGGCTCTTGCGGAAGAGCGGAATCGCACGGACGCAGTCGCGCGCCTCCAGGGCCGCGCGGCCCTGCTCGAAGAGCGCCTGCGCGTCGGCCGCTCTGGAGCTCGTGGGCTGCGCGGCTGCCGCCCGGCTCATCGCGCAGACGAGGGCGAACGACAGGAGGCCACGCGCCGCCGCGCGAGCCCTTGCTTGCTTCGTCAGTTCCATAGCGTTCCTGGATCCACGGGCTTCTTCGGCGGGGCGGCCGTCGGGCGCGGTGTTGGCTTACGTGGCGATGCGGTCCCGGCGCTCGCGCTCGGCTTGGGGGCGGGCGCTGTCGGAGACGCCGCTGGCCTCGCCGTGGGGCCGGCAGAGGCGCTCTCGGGGCGATCCGAGCTGACCGCTTGCCCAGGGGCCGCGGTCTCCGTGGGCTCCGCGGAGGGCGCGGCCGTCGCCACGGTGGGCGCGCCGGGCGCGGCCGTCGCCGCGCCGGCGGCGACGAGGGACGCCGGAGGAGGCTCAGGCGATGCGATCGAGGTCACGGGCGCGCCGTCGCCCACCGGCCCGTTGGCCGTCAGCCGCCACGCGAGGACGAACCCGGCCAGCAGGCACGCGCCGGCGGCGCCGGCGAGCAGCGCCACGCGGCTCCGCGGCGTGCGCGTCCGCGTGGTGTTGCCCCAGGAGGCGTGGGGCAGCGTCGCGTGCGCCGTCTCCGCCGCCTCGCTGCCGGGCGACGACGGCGTGCCCGGCGGAGGCGCCGGCATGGGGGCCGTCGTCGCGTGCTCGGGCGCTCCGACCCACGAGGGCGACGACGCGGTGAACGCGCCGGCCGCCACGGTGGGCGCGGCCACGGCCGGCGAGGAGTCGGCGCGGGGCGCGGGCTCCGGCAGGAGCCGGTCGATGCTCTCGAACGCGAGCCTCGCGCGGTGCGTCCCGAAAGGCGCGAGCACGCGGGCGATCTCGGTCACGCTCTGGACGCGGGCGTTCGGGTCCTTCACGAGGCACCGGCTCACGAGCGCCGCGACGGCCGGGGGCACGTCCGGCCGCAGCGCCGTGACGGAGGCGGGCGTGTCCATCATGATGGCCGCCGTGACCGCGGTGACGCTGTCGCCCTCGAACGGGTGCCGCCCCGTGAGCATGCGATACAGGATCACGCCGAGGGCCCAGATGTCCGTGCGCACATCCGCGAACTTCAGGCTGCGGATCTGCTCGGGCGACATGTAATGGATGGAGCCCATGATGAGGCCGGTCGCGGTCAGGCTCGCCTCCTTGACGGAATCGCCGGTGGCGATGAACTTCGATAGACCGAAGTCGAGGACCTTGAGGAGGGGAGTCCCGTCGGGGCGGCGGGTGAGGAAGAGGTTCTTCGGCTTGAGGTCGCGGTGGATGATGCCGCGCGCGTGGGCCTCGGCGATGGCCTCGCAGGCCTGAAGGAGGTAGTCGGCCGCGTCGGCGAGCGGGAGGGGGCCGCGGGTCTGGAGCACGTGGCCGAGATCGTCGCCGGTCAGGTACTCCAGCACCATGTAGGCCGCGCCCGTGTCGAGCGTGCCCACGTCGAGGACGCGCGCGATATGCTGTCCGTCGAGGGCAGCGGCGGCGCGGGCCTCGCGGAGGAAGCGGGCGCCGGCGTCGGGGAGCGCCGCGGCCTCGGGGAGGAGGAACTTGACCGCGACGCGGCGCTCCAGGACGAGGTGCCACGCCGCGAGGACCACGCCCATGCCGCCCGCGCCGAGGACGCGCTCGATGCGGTACTTGCCCGCGAGGACGTCGCCGGGCACGGGGACGCCGGAGGGGACGGCGGGCTGCTGCGGCATGGTGGGTGGAGAGCGTAGCCGCGCGGTGGCGCAGAGTACAAGAGGCGGGCGGCCTTCGGAGCACGAGCGGCGGCGTCGCCGGCCGAGCGCGCAGGATGGCGCAGGCTACGGCTCGGCCCCGAGCCGCTCGGCGGCCTTCTTCTGCTGGAGCCGGTGCTTGATGGCCCCGAAGATGACGGGCGCCACCGAGACGAAGATGATCAGATAGACGACCCGCTCGATCTGCTTCGCGTCGAAGACCTTGCCCAGGAAGTACCCGAGGAAGGTCATCGAGAAGACCCAGAGCACGCCGCCCACCACATTGAACATCGCGAAGCGCCGGTACGCCATCTGCCCCACGCCCGCCACCACCGGGGCGAACGTCCGGGCGAACGGCATGAAGCGCGCGAGGATGATCGTCTTGCCGCCGTGCTTCTCGTAGAACTTCTGCGTCGCGATCAGGTGATCTTTGCGGAACAGGAGCGATTGCTCGCGCGTGAAGATCTTCGGCCCGGCGCGCCGCCCGATCGAGAAGCCCACCGCGTCGCCGACGATCGCCATCGTCATCAGCGTGACGTTCATCAGGAGCAGGTTCTGGAAGTTCGTCAGATTGAATGGGTTGATGAGCCCCGCATTGACGAGCACCCCGGCCGTGACGAGCAGCGAGTCCCCCGGAAGGAAGAACCCGATGAGCAGCCCCGTCTCGGCAAAGATGATGATCATCAGGACGGGGTAGCCGCCCCACTCGAGGAGCGACTCGAGCTCCCTCAGCCTGCTGAAAAATTCACGGAGGAGTTCCACGCCCGCTCGATAGCTCACCTCGGCGGCCGCGTCGAACCCCGCGTGCACCCCCGCCCGCGCCCCCGCCGCCGGCGTCCAGCGCGGCCGCTCCCGCGCGCGCCGCTCCCGAGCGCGCCGCGACCCGCGCCCGCGGGACGCCGCGCCGCCTCGCCCGGCCCTCCGCCCGCGCCCCCGGCGGCGCCCAGCGCCCGGAGGCGCCCCAGGAGACGAGCCGCCGGCCGCCCGCGACGGCGTGGCCGCGCGCGCTACCGCGCATAGCGCGCCAGGTACTCCTTGAGGTGCAGCTTCCGGGCGGCGCTCTCGGACGACATGTAACGGATCGTGCCGAAGATCTCCCGCTCCGGCCCCCAGGCCCGATCGTAGCGGCCGAGCACCCAGAAGATGCCCGACGTGGAGTTCGGGTCGCGGCCGTCGAGCGCATACCGGTCGTTGAGCTCGATCATCACCTCGAGCGCCTCGCGCGGCGTCCGCGACCACTCCAGGATCTTCTTGCCCCAGAGCATGCGCAGGTAATTGTGGATTCGGCCCTCGCGGAGGAGCTCGACCTGCGAGGCGTTCCAGATGCGATCGTAGGTCGCCCCGGCGGCGAGCGCCTCGAGCGGGTAGAGGCGGGGGCGCCGGTCGCGCTCGTGCTTTGCCAGCGTCGCGAGCGCCCAGTCCGGGAGAGACTCGTAATCGGTCGGATCGCGCTTCCACGAGAGGCGCGGCCCGTCTCCCTCGCTCGCCCCGAGCGCGAAGGCGTTGAACCCGAGCTCCCGCCACGTGACGAGCTGCTCGAGGAACGCCTCGGCCGAGGCGCTCATCCCCCAGAACCCCTCGCGGCTGCCGCTCGGCCTGACGACGCCGCCTTCGGGGCGGCCGAGCCGCTCGGCGCGGAAGCGCTCGCGCCGGGCGACGGCGGCGAAGGCCTCGTGCGCCGCGAGGTGGCCGAAGTGCAGGTACGGCGACAGGCCGCTCGCCGCGCCGGCGTCGGGGTGATCGCGCCCGTCCAGGTAGCGCGGGAGCCGCTCGGCGACGAAGCGCGCGAGCTCCTCGCCGGCCGCCTCCGGGCCGCCCCGGCGCGAGACCGGCGCGACGGTGTGATCGATGGGGAGCGCGGCGAGCGCGGCAGGGTCGCCCTCGAGCAGCGCCGGAGAGGCCGCCGGCCACCGCCGCGCGATCGCGCGGGGGAGCGGCGCCGCCGGCCGGAGCCTCGCCTTCTTCAGCGGATCGACCGCCGGCTGCGCGCCGAGGTGCTCGCCGATGACCCGCTGCCAGAAGATGCGGAACGAGCGCGCGGTCGTGAACACCCGATCGGCCGCGCGGATCGGCAGGAGTCCGTTCGAGTCCACCTGCTCCAGGCGGACGGGCACCTGCCGCGCGGCCGAGGCGACCATCCGGGGGAGGAAGAAGCACGGGTAGTCGTCCGTCACGACCACGCACGCCCGCGCCGCGAGCGCGCCGAGCAGGCCCTTGCCGGCCCCCGCGGCGGGCTCGACGTACGGGTGCGCGAGGACGCCCGCCGCCGCGAGGCGGCGCGCGTTGTCGGCCATGCCGTCGATCACGAAGCGATGGTGCCTGTCGCTCGCCCAGCGGTAGCCGCACCGGAGCGCCTCCAGCACCACGAGCGGCCGATCGAGCGCGAGCGACCAGGCGACCGCGCGCTCCAGACCGAAATTGTACCGGGTCCGGCGACTCGCGATCATCCAGTAAAGCACGTAATCGCCGTCCTCGCGGACGGGCATCGCGTTGCGGGTGCGGAGCCGGAGATCGGGGACGCTGCTCGAGATCACGAGAGCTCCTAGCACGGCGCGGCAGGGGCGCGCAGATCCGCCGGGCAGGATCGCCCGGAGCGGCCCGGCCCCTCGGGATCCGCCCTTACTTGCGCCGCGGTGAGGGCGGCCTCAGGTACCGCCGCAGCCGTCGCTCATCGGCGCACGAGCGCGACGCGCGAGGAGGGGCAACATGGCTCTTGATATCCTGAAAGAGCGGGGGATACCGCTCGACCGCCAGTCGTTCAACTGGCGCGATCTCGTCCAGGTCCCGTACAGCAAGCTCGACGACGACGCGTTCACCCGGGTCCGCGTCATCCTGATGAACGGCATCGAGCTCGAGAGCGTGCGGTTCCTGCACAGCTTCGCGCGCATGAACCGGGATCTCCGCCGCGTGCTCGCACAGGTGCGGCGCGTCGACCACCACCAGGTCACGCTGGTGAACTGGCTCAACCCGCCGGACCAGTCGCCGCTCGAGACCACCATCGGATACGAGCAGGTCGCCATCGAGATCACCGCGCACGCCGCGCTGTCGGAGCCCGACCCGTACCTCGCGCAGGTCTACCGCTTCGGCATGCTCGAGGACTACGACCACCTCTACCGCTACTCGGCGCTCCTCGATCGCCTGGAAGGCAAGGACGCGAACAACCTCCTGCAATCGTACACCGACGTGACCGTGGGTCGCCCCACCGCGGTGGAGCACCGCGCCCCCGAGGACGACGTGCGCGCGCCGTACGACCGCGAGACCGCGAGCCCGATCACGAAGCTCAACGCGCTCACGATCATGGCCGCCGAGCAGCAGACGCACAACTACTACGTCAACGTCGGGCCGTTCTTCGCCGACCCGGTGGCCCGGCTGCTCTACGCCGAGATCGCCTCGATCGAGGAGCAGCACGTCACCCAGTACGAGGCGATGATCAACCCCGAGGAGACCTGGCTCGAGAAGTGGATCCTGCACGAGGCCAACGAGGTCTACAACTACTGGAGCTGCCTCCAGCAAGAGCAGAACGCCCACGTCAAGCGGATCTGGGAGCGGTTCCTCGATTACGAGCTCGGGCAGCTCCACGTGGCCATCGACCATTTCAACCGGCTCGAGGGGCGCGACGCGGCCGAGATCCTGCCCGCCTCGCTGCCGGACCCGGTCTCCCACAAGAGCCACCGCCAGTTCGTGCGCGACGTGCTCTCCCGGGAGGTGCACCTCCGCGCCGTCGGCGAGCAGATCGTCGACCCGACCGTCATCCCGGAGAGCGCCGCGACGCTCGCTTATCGGCAGCAGATGAACTCCGCCGGCTCGCCCTCCGAGATCGTGGCCGCGGGCTACCGGTTCACGCCCGGCACCGAGCTCTCGCGGCGCGCCGAGAAGATCGACGGACAAAAGGAGGCGACGCCATGAAGCAGATCACGATCGGGACCAACACCACGGGCATCGCGACCTCGCCCATCGACAGCAAGGAGCTCATCGAGTTCGCGCAGGCGATCCCGCCGAGCTCCTCCGGGAGCGAGGCCGACGCCGCGGCGGTCAGGAGCGAGTACGCGCGGGAGTCGGGCACGGTCGGGAGCGTGCCGCCGCCGGTGAGCCTCAAGGGCATGGTCAAGGCGGCCGGGGAGCTCATCCAGGGCAGGCCGCCGGCGCTCCTCATCGACAAGCTCGGCGAGCGCCTCCAGTTCGAGCGCTCGGGCACGCGCCTCTACGAGGCGCTGATCGCCAAGCACGACGCCGAGGGGGGCTTCGAGGGAGGGCCGACGCGCGCGGACCTCGAGGCGATCCGCGACGACGAGCTCCGGCACTTCGCGCTGCTGAAGCGCGCGATCGAGCGGCTCGGGGCCGATCCGACCGCGATGACGCCCAGCGCCGACATGATCGGCCTGGCGTCGGCCGGCGTGCTCGCGGTCGCCGTCGAGCCGAGGATCAACTTCGGGCAGAGCCTGCAGGCGCTGCTCGTCGCCGAGCTCACGGACAACGACAGCTGGCGGATGCTCATCGATCTGGCGACCGCGTACGGCCAGGACGATATGGTCGCCGAGTTCCGCGTGGCCGAGCAGCACGAGGCGCGCCACCTCGAGCTCGTGCGCGGGTGGCTGTCCTGCAAGCTCGCGCTCGACGCGCGCGGCGCGCCCACCACCTCGACGCCGCAGCAAGCCGCCTGACGCGTCCACCACGACGGCGCCGCAGCGAGCCGCCCGGCGCGCCCCGCGGGCCGGGCGATCGGGCATCGCCATGAGGCGCGCGGCCCGCGCGGCGGGCCGTAGACCTGCCTCGGCGATCTCGGTATGACCCTCGGGGCGCGGGCGCGGCGCATGCGGAATGCCGCCGAGGACTCCGCGCCTCGGGTGAATCCATGGACCTGCCCCAGAAGCTCCGATCGCTGTTCCTGCTGCCCCTCCTCGCGCCGCTCGCCTGCGGCGGCGCTCCCGCGCCGGCGCCCGCGCCGCCCCAGCAGGCCGCCGCGCCGGCCCCGGCAGCCCCGGCCGCCGCGGCGCCCGCCGCGCCGGCGAAGGCCGCGCCGCGCGCCGACGCGACGCTCCTCCCGCGGCGCGTCCTCTTCGGCAACCCCGATCGCGCGTCTCCCCAGATCAGCCCGGATGGCCAGCGGCTCGGGTTCCTCGCCCCCTCGGAGGGCGTGCTCAACCTGTGGATCGGCCCCGCCTCGGATCCATCGGCGGCCAAGCCGGTCACGAAGGAAAAGACCCGCGGCGTTCGCACGTTCCTGTTCCCGTACGCGAGCGATTACGTCCTCTACCGCCAGGACAAGGGCGGCGACGAGAACTGGCATGTCTACGCCGTCGAGCTCAAGACCGGGCAGATCAAGGACCTCACGCCGTTCGAGGGCATCTCCGCGACGTTCGAGGGGGTGAGCAAGAAGATCCCGGACGAGATCCTGATCGGCATGAACGATCGGGACAAGAAGCACCACGACCTCTACCGCGTCTCCGTCCGCACCGGCGAACGCAAGCTCGTGCGGCAGAACGACGGGTTCGCGGGGTTCGTCGCCGACGACGACTTCAAGGCGCGGCTCGCGGTGCGGATGACGACCGACGGAGGCCAGGAGCTCCTCGACATCACCGGCAAGGAGCCGAAGCCCTTCGTCGCGTTCGGGCACGAGGACGCCGCGACCAGCGGGCCGATCGGCTTCGACGCGACCGGTAAGACGCTCTATTTCCGGGACAGCCGCGGCCGCGACACCGCCGCGCTCGTCACCCTCGACCCGAGGACCGCGAAGCCCGCGGTGGTCGCCGAGGACCCGAAGGCCGATGTCAGCGGGGTGATCGTCCACCCGGCGACCGGCAAGGTGCAGGCGGCCGCCTCCGAGCACGAGCGCAAGCGCTGGCACGTGGTCGACAAGAGCCTCCAGCCGGACCTCGACGCCCTCCGCGCGGTCGCCGACGGCGACCTCGAGGTGCTGAGCCGCTCGCTCGACGACAAGCGGTGGACCGTCGGTTACACCGTCTCCGACGGCCCGGTCCGGTACTACCTCTACGATCGCCCCTCGAAGAAGGCGACGTTCCTCTTCACGAACCGGACGGCGCTCGAGTCGCAGCCGCTCGTGAAGATGCGGCCCGTCGTCATCAAGGCGCGCGACGGCCTCGAGCTCGTGAGCTACCTGTCGCTGCCGCGCGCCGCCGACCCCGACGGGGACGGCAAGCCGGACAAGCCGCTCTCGACGGTGCTCCTCGTCCACGGCGGCCCCTGGGCGCGCAGCTCCTTCCGCCTCGACCCGATGCACCAGTGGCTCGCGAACCGCGGCTACGCCGTGCTGAGCCCCAACTTCCGCGGCTCGACGGGCTTCGGCAAGAGGTTCGTCAACGCGGGCGACCTCGAGTGGGCGGGCAAGATGCACGACGACCTGCTCGACGCGGTGGCCTGGTCGGTCGCGCAGGGCATCGCCGACAAGGAGCGCGTGGCGATCATGGGCGGCAGCTACGGCGGCTACGCGACGCTCGTCGGCCTCACCTTCACGCCCGAGACCTTCGCCTGCGGCGTCGACATCGTCGGCCCGTCGAACCTCGTGACCCTGCTCGAGTCGATCCCGCCCTACTGGGCGCCGATGCTCGAGCTCTTCGCCAAGCGGGTCGGCGACCCCCGCACCGAGGCGGGCCGCGAGCTCCTGCGCCTGCGCTCGCCGCTCTACCGCGCCGACCAGATCAAGCGGCCGCTCCTCATCGGCCAGGGCGCCAACGACCCGCGCGTGAAGCAGGCCGAGAGCGATCAGATCGTCAAGGCGATGACGAGCAAGGGGATCCCGGTGACCTACGTGCTGTATCCCGACGAGGGCCACGGCTTCGCCCGCCCGGAGAACTCCATGTCGTTCAACGCGATCGCGGAGACCTTCCTCGCCCAGTGCCTCGGCGGCTCCTACGAGCCGATCGGCGGCGACTTCCAGGGGGCGAGCCTCACCGTCCCCGTCGGCGCCGAGGTCGTCCACGGCCTCGCCGCGGCGCTCCCCCGGCCCTGATCCCCGCCTGCCGAGGCGCGCCGGCGCCGCGCGCCGCGCGCCTCGCCGGACGCCGCCGCGCCGCTACGTCTGCTGCGTCGACGAGGCCCGCGGGCGCCGCCGCGACCCGGGCCCGCTCACCGGGGGCGCGCTCGAGAGGTCGTCGAGCGTCTCGAGCAGCTGCTCCAGGTCGAACGGCTTGTTGATGATCCTCGTCGCGTCCGGGTGGTCCGGGTCGATGCAGAAGCCGGGATCGCTGAGCGCGGTCACGAGCACGACCGGCGCCGCTCTCCCCTCGGCCACGAGCGTCTCCAGGAGGCGCGGCCCGTCCAGAAACGGCATCACGCAGTCGAGGATGATGACGTCCGGCAGGGCCTGGGAGCGCAGCCGCTCCAGCGCCTCCAGGGGATCGGTGTACCCCTCGACGTCATAGCCCTCCGCCAGCAGCACCTCTTCCAGCGTCTCGACGATCGCGTCGTCGTCGTCGACGACGACGACGCGCCGCCTTCCCCGTCCTGCGTCTCCCTGCTCGTCGCTCACGCTCACCTCGGTGGAGAACTCCGGTGTCACTTCTGGGACCGGCCGCTCTCGCCGTCTACCCTCGGACACCGCATCTGTGCGAATTGTTTACAGGCTCTCCCGGAGCTCGCTCCGGCGACCCCGATCTCCGCCCTCGCGCCGGCGCGCCGCGGGCGACCCCGCGCGGCCTCAGCCACCCGGAGGAGCCTGCCCGGGCGCCTGCAAGAGGTCCGAGGAGCTCCCCATCCGCGTGCGCAGCTGGACGGGCTTCTGGCGCAGCCGGAGGCGCATGTTGATGAGCTCGACGCCGAGCGAGAACGCCATGGCGAAGTAGATGTAGCCCTTGCTGATGTGCTGACCCATGCCGTCGGCCACCAGCACGACGCCGATGAGGAGCAGGAAGCTCAGCGCGAGGATCTTCATGCTCGGGTGGCGGTGGATGAACGCGCCGATCTTGCCGGCGAAGACGAGCATCACGCCCACCGCGATGAACATGGCCACCATCATGATCGAGATGTGCTGCGCCATGCCGACGGCGGTGATGACCGAGTCGAGCGAAAAGACGATGTCGAGCAGCACGATCTGCGCGATGACGGAGGGGAACGACGCCCCGCCCTTCGACGGCGCGTCCTTGTGATCTTCGACCTCGAGCTTGTCGAACATCTCGTGGGTCGCCTTGCCGATCAGGAACACGCCGCCGCCGAGCAGGATCAGGTCACGACCGCTGAAGCCGTGTCCGAACAGGGTGAACAGGGTCGCCTTGAGCCCCATGACCCATGAGATCGCGAGCAGGAGGAGCAGCCGCATCCCGAGGGCGAGCAAGAGGCCGATGCGGCGCGCGAGCGGCTGCCGCTCGGGCGGCAGCTTCGCCGTCATGATGGAAAGGAAGACGATGTTGTCGATTCCAAGAACGATTTCCAGCGCGCTGAGCGTCGCGAGCGTGATCCAGCCGTCGGCGTGCAGAAAGGCGCTCATGTCGGGCATCGGGGTGGCCCTTTGTAGCATGACGCGCCGCGAACGCCCGCGACGTCGTCCCTCGATGGCCCGCTCCCCGGCCAATTCCAGGGCGATCTTGCGCTCGCGTCCAGGGCGCGGGGCCGCCGCCAGCGTCGGTGTGGCCGCTCGCGCGCGCGGCGTGGCGTGGCGCGGCGTGGCGTGGCGTGGCGTTGAAAAGCCCGGCGCTTGACGCAGGATGTTGCGATCCGGTACAGATGATATGGAAGTACGATCAAGTGGATCTGCCTCCTTCCTGGCTTCCAGGCGAGCTCCTGAGGGGTGTTGGCGAGCTCGCCGCGGGGCGCTGTGTCTTTTCGCCACACCGGCGAAGCGGCGTGGTCGTCTGTTCTCCACCTGCAACAGGTAGTCTCATGGAGGGGGGGAAGACCTCGTGACGCTGGTTCCGAAGATCGGATTCGGGCAGGAGGGGGGCTGGGCTGCCCGCGGCGGCGCTGACGGGTTGTCGCTCGGGCGAGCGCGCTTGCAGGGCGATCCGCCGGTCGAGGCGCCGGAGGCGTGCTGGCTGGACGGCGACGAGGTCTGGCTGCGCATCGAGGGGCTCGAGCCGAGCTACCCGGTCGTCCTGCTCGGCGCGATGGGCGCCTGGATCGAGCCCGATTATCAGACGTCGTTCCCCTTCGGCAGCGTGGTCTTCGTGCGCCTGTCGTTCCGCGGCGACGAGATCGGCCCGATCCCCGCCCTCCTGGTGCTGCAGTCGATGGGCCTCCGGGGCCCGCTCATCGGGCTCTCGTTCCAGGAGGTCTCCGCGCGCGCGACCGGCCAGATCCGCGAGGCGCTGCGCGCCCTCGTCGACGCCGGGGCGGCGAAGGCCGCGGCCTCGAGCCTCTTCCGGTCCTCGGCCGCGGAGGCCGGGCAGGTGCGCGAGGTGATCGACGACCCGCGGCGGGTGCGCGACATCCTGGGCGTCCTCCTGCGCAAGAAGGGCATCGTCCGCCGCGCCGCCGAGAGCGCGCCGTCCCTGTGCGTGATGCTCAGCGAGGTGGGGGTCGGGACGGTCCGCTGGTTCGGCATCGAGGGCTGGAGCGAGGCCTCCCCGGTCGAGATCGCCGGGCACAGCTCCGTCTTCCGGTTCAACATCCGGGCGGAGCAGGTGCGCCCCGGCGAGATCGTGTCCGCGCTGCCGGCGCGCGTGGAGCGCCTGCGGCAGAGCCTCCACGAGCGGGGCGTCGAGGTCGAGCTCACCGCGCGCTTCCTGCACCCGGAGTGGCTCCACCTGCCGCCGGTCGTGGCCGAGGTGGTCGACGTGTCGTTCTCGAGCCTGCGGCTCGCGGTCCGCGAGGGCCAGCCGCCGCTCGATCCCAGGCTCAAGCTCGCGCTGGAGCTCCCGGACGGCGACGACGGGGTGATCCACCTGAAGGGCGAGGTGCGGTCGGTGTCCGCGGCCGAGGGCGGCGCCGGGCAGCTCTGCAACGTGCGCGTCGTCGCCGCGAAGCGCGAGGACGAGCGGCGCTGGCTGCGGCTCGTGTCGCGCATCCTGCACGCGACCACCTACGGGGGGACGGCCTGGCAGGCGGAGTTCTGGGACCTCTTCGCCTCTTCGGGCTACTTCAACCTCTCCGGGCGGCGGCCGGAGAACTTCGAGGCCATGCGGCCGAGCTTCATGAGGATGGCGCAGCGGGCCGCGGCGGTGCCGCACCTCCTGCACAACGTCACCTGCCTCTCCGAGCACGGCATCGAGGGCAATTTCTCGGTGATGAAGCCTTACCACGGCACGTGGATGTTTCATCAGCTCGCGAAGCGGCCCAAGAGCGCCTCCAACCTGAGCTCCCGCCAGGTGCTCCGCGACATCTTCACGCGCTGCTGCGAGTACGCGCTGGCCGACCCGGAGTGCCGGTGGGTCATCGTCTACGCCGAGGCGCGCGTCTCGTGGAACGAGCGGTCGTTCTTCGATTTCGCCCGCAGGCACGAGGCGACGGGGCTCGCGCTCTCGCTGCCTTTCCGCCTGATGGGCGTCGACGTCCCGGCGCTGCCCCGAGGGCCCTCCGGGGCGGGTGGCGTCGAGATCGGCGAGGCGACCCCGTCGGAGCAGGCGGCGCTGCTCGGCCAGCTGTGCGCGACGTCGCCGCGCCCGTACGCGGAGGCGCTCGACCTCGTGCCGGGCAGGCTCGCGATGGGCCCCTGCGTCGAGCGCTGGCGCAGCGCCGGCCTCGAGCGGGAGCGCGCGATCTTCATCGCGCGCGAGCGCGGCGAGGCCGCGGCGGCCGCCGTCCTTGAGCTCGGCGAGCTCGGCACGAACCTCTTCCGGCTGCTCGACTCGGTCCGCCTCGTCCCCATGCGCCCCGGCGGCGACGCCGCCTTCGCCCCGCTGATCGACGCCGCGTGCGGCTGGTTCCGGAGCCACGATCGGCCGTCGTTCATCTACTTCGGCGAGCGCGGCAGGCTCAGCTACGACGGGCCCGCCGGCCTGAACGACCTCGGCGAAGGGCGGCTGTGGATCGTCGCCCGGGAGCTCGTCCCGGCGTTCGCCGAGCATGTCTACCAGCTCACCGAGCCAAAGCAGGTGCAGCGCTAGCCGCGCAAGACTCAGGGCTCAGGGCTCAGGGCCAGGCGCGAGCGCGAGGCGCGCGTTGCGCTGGCGAGCTGGCTCCGCCGCGACAGCGCGCTACGGTCTTAGCTCCCCCACGAGGCGGCATGTACCGTATCAAGATCGACAGGATCAACGCCCTCATCGAGGTCACGTTGCAAGGCGTCGTGCGCGCGGAGGAGGCGCACGCGTACGCCGCCGAGTACAGGAGGGCGCTCGGCTCGCTCTGCGGCCGGAGGATCCGCGTCCTCGTGGACTTCCGGGGGTTCTCCATCGCCTCCGAGGAGGCGACCGAGCTCCTCCGCGACATCGGCGCGACGTCGGCCGCGCTGGGGGTGATCCGGACCGCCGAGCTCGTCCAGAGCGACCTCGCCGCGCTGCAGGCGGCCCGCATCGCCCGGGAGGCGGGCACCGCGGACCTCGTGCGGGTCTTCAAGGACGAGGGCGCCGCGCGCGCCTGGCTCCTCGGCGACCGCGCCGCGCCGTGAGGCGGGCGGCCGCCGGAGCGGCCCGGGTCAGCGCACGACGAGCACGTCCTCGAGGGGGCGGCGGAGCGCGCGCGCCGACGGCGGGCCCGCGAGCGAGAGGCGGAACAGCAGGACCTCCGCCGTCGCGTCGGTGACGTCGAACAGCCGGACGTACCGCTCCCGGAGCTCCCGCGCGACCGCCGCGGTCTCCGGATCCAGCCCCTCGCCGCCGCCGCGGATCAGGCGCGCGAACAGGTACGGCAGCGTCGCCATCGGGTAGACGGCGATCCCCCGCTGCGCGGCGGTGAGCCACGCCCGCTCGACGGCCCGGCCGCCCTGGAAGTAGTCCGCGAGCCCGGCGCGCGGCATCGTGATCAGCGCGACGGCCATCGCGCCGGCGATCGCCTTGCGCGCCGTCTTCTCCAGCGCCCGGCCGCCGCCCCAGCGCCGCACGAGCTCCATCTTGCGGAAGTCCCGGCACATCGTGAACCCCGCGAGATCGGCCGGCGAGAGCTCGAACGAGCCGACGAAGATGCCGTCCCGGCGCGCCGCCGCCTCCGCCTCGGTCCAGCGGATCTCCTTCATCAGGTCGGCGTGCGTGCCCCGCGCGAGCAGCCGGACGCGATCGCCCGCGCCGATCAGCGCGGCGATCTCGTCGAGCGCCGCCGGCGACTCGAGCAGCTGGAGGTCCGCCCCCGGGACGGACCGGACCGCCGCGGCGAGGGCGGCCCGGTGCTCGTCCGCGAGCGCCGCCCGCGCGCCGGGGCGCCGGTTCGTGTGCCGGAGGCCGATGGCGTCCGCGAGGGGATCCATCGCGTGGTCCTCCGCGCGCGCTCACCGGCGCGTCGAAGAAGTCGAACGTCGCGGCGAGGTCCTCGCCGCCCAGCGGGAAGGGCGAGAGGCGCACCGAGAGCCCCTCGCGGTGGGCGGCGAGGACGACGTTCTCGGCGGCCGCGCCGAGCGCGACCACGCCGCCCGCCCCCTGGAAATCGGCGAGCGACTCGGAGCGCGCCCGGTCGTGGAACAGCCCGAGGCGGCGCGCCTCGTAGACCCAGAGCCAGGGCTGGCAGTTGCCGCCCGAGGGCGCCGCGATCCCGGCCCCGACGAGCCGCCGGAGCCGCTCGGGATCGAGCGCGACGGCGCCGGCCTCCCCGCCGCGCGGGAGCGCGAGCGCCGCGGGGGCGAGCGCCGCGGGGCCCTGCGCCGGGCCGCGCGGCGCGGGCGGCGCGGGCGCGGGCGGCGCGGGCGCGGGCGGCGCGGCCGGGTCGCCCTCGGGGCCGCCGATGAGCTGCTCCAGGTCGACGAAGTACCGGCCCGACCGCACCGGCTCCCCCAGGGCGATCCGGCGCGCCGTGTCCGCGGCCGCGGCCCCGCCGTGGACGACCGCCGAGCCGAGCTGCGGCCACGTGCTCACCGTCTGCTGCACCTCGATGAGCGTGGCGCCGAACCGCGCGGAGAGCGTGTCCTGCCCGATGATCTGCATCACATATGGCACCTTGTCCTCGGTCGACAGGCCGCGGATGCGCTCGGGCCTGAGGTCGCCGACGAGCCCGTGGAGGATCGGCCGGTCCGGCTCCAGGTCGAAGCGCTCGACGTCGATGAGCCCCCGGTCGCTCGTGTCCATCACGACCGGTATGCGGTGGGCGCGCGCCCGGTAGCGGATCTCCAGCTTGATATCGAGGCTGTCGCACTCCTCCACGACGATATCGAGCTTGCCCTCGCCCTCGCCCTCGCCCTCGCCCTCGTCCCCTCCGAGCCCGAGCAGGAAGCGATCCATGTTGTCCGGAGTGACCCCTTCGGAAAAGCACGTTACTTTGAAGAACGGGTCGAGCTCGGCGATGTCGCGCGCGGTGGCGACCGCCTTGGGCACGTCGAGGTTGTGCACGCCGGTCCGGATCCGGTTCATGTTCGAGAGCTCGAGGTGGTCGAAGTCGGCGATGCGCAGCTCGCCGGCGCTCCGCTCGAGCGCGATGGTGAGCGCCACGGACTGGCCGACGGAGAGCCCGACGACGCCGATCCGCCGGCGCGCGAGCGTCTCCTGCTCTTCGGCGCTGATCTTGTACTTGTTGCGGTTGGTCCGGAGCTCGACGAACTCGGCCTCATCGAGCAGGTGCACGAGGCGGTGCGACCACGGGTAGTGGACCCAGACGCCGTACGCCTCCCGCGGGGCGCCGCCGAGGTGCTCCTCGACGAGCCGCGCGATCTCGCGCGCATCGAGGGTGCGGCTCGGGTGGCGCGTCTTGACCAGATCCGCGAGCTGCCGGTCGATCGCGTCGAAGACGCGGACGCGCGCGTCGTCGCGCAGCAGGCGCCCGAGCGCCTCGGCGTCCGCCTCGCGCGCCGGCCGGAAGAGGCGCGGCCGCCACTCGGTCGATTCTGCGTCTCGTCGCTGAGGGGAGGAGAGGAGCGCTTGCCAGCGGGTCATGGCCACCGTGGTACCAGGTCTCTCCGGGCGCGTCGCGGCGCCCGCCGGCCGGCGCCGCCCGCGGTGGCCCCCCGATCAGCGCGGCGTGCGGGGCGCCCGGCCCTCGATCTCGAGCCGCATCCTGGCGACCTTGTGGTGCACCGTGGCGGCCTCGGGCCCGCTGACCTCGAGGTAGCGCAGGGCGCCCGCGATGTCGTTGCCCCGGAACGACCTCACCCGCGGGTTGAACCAGCTGAGCGCTATCGTGATCTGCCGGACCAGCAGCGCATCGGTGCAGATCGCCACAGTGAGTGTGTGGTTGCTTACGAAATCGTTGACCGACGCGCGCTGCTTCGCGTTGGGGCCGCCTCCGGCGGTCACCACCAGCGTTTTGGAGCAGGTGGGCGGGAGCGCCAGCACCGTCTGCATGTAGAGCTCCCAGTCCTCGTCGCTCGGCGGTTCCCTGCCGTGGACGGCGATGAGCACGTGCTCCGTCGTGTCGAACAGCATGGTGGGTAGGGTCATCGTCTCACCGAGCGCTCGCAGAGCTTACGTCGTCGCGTCGCCGAGCCGCCAGATCGCGGCGGCGTCCGCTGGGGCCGCCGCGCGGCCGGCGATGGGGCAAGGGGTCGCGAGATCCATGGCGTTGCACCTAGGACGGTTCGATCGACGCAGCAACGTTCGGCGGCGACTTTCGACGCGGTGGTGGCGCCATGCGGCGCGCGGGGCCGGGCCGCGCGCCGCGCCCGCGGCGTCGGGCCGGCTCGGCCTCGAACGCGCGTCGATGACGCCGCCCGAGCGGGGCGACCGCGCGCGATCGCGCGGCGTGACGCGGCATGACCAGGGCGTACCCGAGTTGTTTCCAAAGGATTTCATGACGTGCTGCTGGGCAGTTGCACCGGGGCCTGTCAGCCACGCTGTGGTCTATACTACGGAATGTGCGTGGACGGTCTTTCTCACAGCGGCTCCGGCGCATGCGGCGTCGCAGCGAGGCTTGACGGAGGACCCCCACCACATGTAGCGCTCGATCGGTGGGTTGTATTGTCCAGCGGACAGGGCCGGCGCCCGGCCTGCTGCGGATGTCAATGTGACCACCTCGCCGGGGGAAAGGTGTTTCGCGATGCGCGTGCTGGAAAACTTCGTCGGCGGCGCCTGGTCTCGCTCTTCGGGGACGACGCACCTCGAGGTGAAGAACCCGGCCACCGGGGAATCTCTTGCAAAGGTCCCGCTCGGGACCGCGGCGGACGTCGACGCGGCGGTGAAGGCGGCGCAGGCGGCGTTCCCCGGCTGGAGCGCGACGCCGCCGGTGCAGCGGGCGCGCTACCTCTTCAAGCTGCGCGAGGTCTTCGACGCCCACCGCGACGAGATCGCGGCGATCTGCACCTCCGAGCACGGCAAGACGCTGGCCGAGGCCAGGAACGATTTCGGCCGCGGCATCGAGAACGTCGAGCACGCGGCCGGCATCCCGTCGCTGATGATGGGGCAGGGCCTCGGGGACGTGGCGTCCGGGATCGACTGCCACACGGTCCGCCAGCCGCTCGGCGTGTTCGCGGCGATCACGCCGTTCAACTTCCCTCCGATGGTCCCGCTCTGGTTTCTGCCCTACGCGATCGCCACGGGGAACACCTTCGTCCTGAAGCCCTCGGAGCAGGTCCCGCTCTCGCAGCAGCGCATCTTCGAGCTGATCCAGGAGGCCGGGCTGCCGCCCGGGGTCGTGAACCTGGTCCACGGCGGCCGCGACGTCGTGAACGCCCTCTGCGCGCACAAGGACATCGCGGGCGTGTCGTTCGTCGGCTCGTCGTCGGTCGCGCGCCACGTGTACAGGAGCGCGGCGGAGGCGGGCAAGCGGGTCCAGGCGCTCGGCGGGGCGAAGAACTTCCTCGTGGTGATGCCGGACGCCGAACGGTCGAAGACGATCGGCAACGTGGCCGAGTCGATCTACGGCTGCTCGGGCCAGCGCTGCCTGGCCGGCAGCGTGGTCGTGTGCGTCGGCGACGCGGTCGACGCCGTGCGCGAGGGGCTCGTCCGCCACGCGAAGGGGATCGTGCTGGGCGACGGGTCGAAGCAGGGCGTGACCATGGGCCCGGTGATCTCGGCGGCGCACCGCGACCGGGTGATCTCGTACATCGACAAGGGCGTGTCGGAGGGGGCGACGCTCCTCGTGGACGGCCGGGACGCCAGGGTCGAGGGGTATCCGAACGGCAACTGGGTCGGTCCCACGGTCTTCGACGACGTGAAGCCGGGGATGGTGATCGCGACCGAGGAGATCTTCGGCCCGGTCGCCTGCCTGATGCGCGCGCGCGACCTCGACGAGGCGATCGCGATCGCGAACCGGAGCGAGTACGGCAATGCGGCGTCGATCTTCACGTCGAGCGGCGGCGCCGCGCGCGAGTTCCAGCACCGCGTCACGGCCGGGATGGTCGGCGTGAACATCGGCGTCGCGGCGCCGATGGCCTTCTTCCCCTTCGGCGGCCAGAAGGGCAGCTTCTTCGGCGACCTGAAGGCGCACGGCCCGACCGCCATCGACTTCTACACGGAGCGCAAGGTCGTCATCACGAGGTGGTTCTGATGGCACGAAACGTACTTGGCGGGCTGATCCAGTGCTCGACCCCGGCCCTGGACGAGGGCGCCTCGGTGCTCTCGATCCGGGACGCGATGTTCGAGAAGCACCTCCCGTTCATCGACGAGGCGGGGAAGAAGGGGGTGCAGATCCTCTGTTTGCAGGAGGTCTTCAACACGCCTTATTTCTGCCCCTCTCAGGACGCGAAATGGTGCGACGTGGCCGAGCCCGTCCCGGGCCCGACGGTCGAGCGGCTCACCGCCTACGCCAAGAAGTACAAGATGGTGATGATCATCCCCATCTACGAGCGGGAGATGGCGGGCGTCTACTACAACACCGCGGCCGTGGTCGACGCCGACGGGACGTACCTCGGCAAGTACCGGAAGACCCATATCCCGCACACGAACGGGTTCTGGGAGAAGTTCTTCTTCAAGCCGGGAAACCTCGGCTACCCGACGTTCCAGACGCGGTATGCGCGGATCGGCGTGTACATCTGCTACGATCGCCACTTCCCGGAGGGGGCGCGGCTGCTCGGCCTCAACGGCGCCGAGATCGTGTGGAACCCGTCGGCGACGGTCGCCGGGCTCTCCCAGTACCTCTGGAAGCTCGAGCAGCCCGCGCACGCGGTGGCCAACGGCTACTTCATCGCCGCCTCGAACCGCGTCGGCACCGAGGCGCCGTGGAACATCGGCAAGTTCTACGGCACGAGCTACTTCTGCGACCCGAGGGGCGCCTTCCTCGCGACCGGGAGCGAGGACCAGGACGAGCTCGTGGTCGCCGAGATGAACCTCGACATGATCGAGGAGGTCCGGAGGACATGGCAGTTCTACCGCGATCGCCGGCCCGAGAGCTACGGTGAGCTCACGAAGCAGCTGCCTTGAGGGCCACCGGCCGCGGCGAGGCGACGGAGATCGCTAGCCCGGCCATGCGACGTCCACCGCGAAGCCAGAAGCAGCGCCGGGGCGCTGGTCGCGGACGGCACGCTCCCCCGGCGTTTCCCTCGCCACGGCGGCGCCGCCCCCCGGAGGGGACCCGCCGCCCGGCGCGCACCCGCGGAGAAGCAACATGGGCATCCTGATCAAGAACGGCGAGATCATCACAGCGAGCGACCGGTTCGTCGGCGACGTCTACTGCGAGGACGGGAAGATCGCCGCCGTCGGCGCGGGGCTCGCGAAGGAGCGCGCGGGAGACACGGTGATCGACGCCTCGGGGCAGCTCGTCTTCCCGGGCGGGGTCGACGCCCACGTGCACATGGAGCTGCCGTTCATGGGGACGGAGAGCTCGGACGACTTCGAGACCGGCACCGCGGCGGGCGTGGCCGGGGGCACGACGTCGATCATCGATTTCGTGATCCCGAGCCGCGGGCAATCGCTGCTCGACGGGCTCGCGATGTGGCACGAGAAGGCGAAGAAGGCGGTGGCCGATTACGCCTTTCACATGGCCGTCACCTGGTTCGGCGACGAGACGCTCAAGGAGATGGCCGTCTGCACGCGCGAGCACGGCATCCCGTCGTTCAAGACCTTCATGGCCTACCGCGGGGCCATCGGCGTCGACGATCCGGAGCTCATCCAGGTGATGGAGGCGGCCAAGGGCCTCGGCGCGCTCGTCACCGTCCACGCCGAGCACGGCGACGCGGTGGTCGCGCTCCAGAAGCGGCTGCTCAGGGAGGGCAAGACCCACCCGCGGCACCACGCGGAGAGCCGCCCCGCGCCGATCGAGGGGGAGGCGACGGGGCGCGCGATCATGCTCGCCCGGGTGATCGGCGAGCCGATCTACATCGTCCACCTCACCTGCAAGGAGGCGCTCGCCGCGGTCGCCGAGGCGCGGAGCCGGGGCCAGGTGGTCATGGCCGAGACGTGCCCCCAGTACCTCCTGCTCGACGACTCGGTCTACGACAAGCCGAACTTCGAGGGCGCGGCGTACGTGATGAGCCCGCCGATCCGGCCGAAGGGGCACCAGGACGCGCTGTGGGCCGCGCTCTCGACGGGGCTCATCCAGACGGTGGCGACCGACCACTGCCCCTTCAACCAGGTCGGCCAGAAGGACATGGGCAAGGACGATTTCTCGAAGATCCCGAACGGCGCCGCCGGCATCGAGAACCGGCTCGCGCTCCTCTGGACCTACGGGGTGCTCGAGGGGCGGATCGACGTCCACCGCTTCGTCGATCTCGTCTCCACGCAGCCGGCCAAGATCTTCGGGCTGTACCCGCGCAAGGGCTCGATCGTGCCCGGCGGCGACGCGGATCTCGTGGTCTTCGACCCGAAGGGGACGAGCACGATCTCCGCGAAGACGCACCACCACCGGTGCGACCGGAGCATCTTCGAGGGGTTCGAGGTGAAGGGGAGGCCGACGCATGTCATCGTGAACGGCAGGGTTCAGTACGCGGACGGCAAGCTCGACGTGGAGCGCGGCGCCGGGCGCTACCTGCCGCGGCGGCTCGGCCCGACCCAGGGCTCGCGGGCCGCGTGAGCCGAGGCCGCCGCAGCGCGCGAGCACGAGCATGAGCCAAGACCCAAGCCGCCTCTCACCCCTCCCGTCCGGCCGGATCGAAGAGCGATTCGAGGACAAGAGCCCGCGCTACACCGAGGCCGAGGCGATCGCCGAGGCGAACCGGTGTCTTTACTGCGTCGACGCGCCCTGCGTAAGGGCGTGCCCGACCTCCATCGACATCCCGAGCTTCATCCGGAAGATCGCGACGGGCCAGGTGAAGGGCGCCGCCCGCACCATCCTCACGGCCAACCTGCTCGGCCAGTCGTGCGGGCAGGCGTGCCCGGTCGAGGTCCTCTGCGCGGGCGACTGCGTCTACAACGCGTGGGGGCGCGAGCCGATCGCGATCGGCCGACTCCAGCGCTACGCGGTCGAGTCGGCGCTCGCGCGCGATCCGCGGCTCTTCCGGGCGAAGCCGCCCACGGGCAAGCGCGTCGCGCTCGTGGGCGCGGGGCCCGCGTCGATCGCCGCGGCCGGCTACCTCGCCCTCGAGGGGCACCGCGCCGTGATCTTCGAGCAGAGGTCGATCCCCGGCGGCCTGAACACGCTCGGGATCGCGCCCTACAAGATGAAGGGGGACGAGGCGCTCCGCGAGCTCGAGTGGGTGCTGTCGCTCGGGGACGTCGAGCTCCGCACGGGCGTGTCGGTCGTCGAGCGGGCGGCCGCGCCGGGCGAGGTGTCGACAGGCGACCTGATCGCGGGCTACGACGCGGTCTTCCTGGGGCTCGGCCTCGGCGCCGACGCGCGCCTCGGCATCCCCGGGGAGGACGGCGAGGGCGTGGTGGGCGCGACCGCGTTCATCGAGCGGCTCAAGGCCGATCCGCGCCTCGATCTCGCGGGCGTGCGGCGCGCGGCCGTCGTCGGCGGCGGCAACACGGCGCTCGACGTCGCGCACGAGCTCGCGCTGCTCGGGGTCGACGTGGCGATCGTGTACCGCCGCTCCGAGGCCGAGATGTCTGGCTACGCGCACGAGCTCGAGGGCGCGCGGGTCGCCGGGGCGCGGCTCGTCGAGAACCGGGTGCCGGTCGAGGTGGTGCGCGAGGGCGGGCGGGTCGTCGCGCTGCGGGTCGCGCCCGCGGACGCGCGGCGGGAGGCGCAGGGCGCCACGCCGGTCGCGGAGGAGCTCGTGCCGGCCGACCTCGTCGCCGTCGCGATCGGGCAGAGCCGGGCGACGCGGGTGGCGCTCGCGTTCGAGGGCGTCTCGCTCGACGCGCGGGGGCGCGTGGTGGTCGACCCGGCGACGCACCGCACGGGCAACCCGAAGGTCTACAGCGGCGGCGACTGCGTGAACGGCGGCAAGGAGGTCGTCAACGCGGTCGCCGAGGCAAAGATCGCCGCGCGCGCGATGCACGAAGCGATGATGACGCGGGCGGGCGGCGCGGCGCCCGGGCCCGCACCGCAAGGGAGCTGAGCGATGGCCGACCTCTCTATCGACTTCGCCGGGATCAAGAGCCCGAACCCGTTCTGGCTCGCCTCGGCGCCGCCGACGAACACCGGCGATCAGGTCCGGCGCGCCTTCGACGCCGGCTGGGGCGGCGCCGTCTGGAAAACGCTCGGAAACCCGATCGTCAACGTGTCGAGCCGCTTTGGAGGCATCGATTACGGCACGATGCGGCTCATGGGGCTCAACAACGTCGAGCTCATCACCGACCGCCCGCTCGACGTGAACCTCAGGGAGATGCGCGAGGTCAAGCGGCGCTACCCGGGCCACGCGCTCATCGCCTCGCTGATGGTCGAGACGAAGGACGAGTGGCGCGAGATCATCCGCAAGGCCGAGGACACGGGCGCCGACGGGCTCGAGCTCAACTTCGGCTGCCCGCACGGGATGTGCGAGCGCGGCATGGGCTCGGCCGTCGGCAACGAGCCGGCGGTCCTCCAGGAGATCGCGCGGTGGGCCGTCGAGTTCGCGACGACGCCGGTCATCGTGAAGCTCACGCCCAACGTCGGCGACATCCTCGAGCCGGGCGAGGCGGTGCTCCGGTCCGGGGCGCACGGGATCTCGCTGATCAACACGATCAAGTCGCTGATGGGCGTCGATCTGGAGCGGATGGTCCCGCTGCCGCGGGTCGGCGGCGCGTCGACGAACGGCGGCTACTGCGGGCCGGCGGTCAAGCCGATCGCGCTCCACCTCCTGAGCCAGCTCGCGCGCCACCCCCAGATCGGCCGGCTGCCCATCTCGGGCATCGGCGGCATCTCGAGCGCCCGCGACGCCGCGGAGTTCATCGCGCTCGGCGCGACGAGCGTGCAGGTGTGCACCGCGGTGATGCACTACGGCTACCGCATCGTCGAGGAGATGATCGAGGGGCTCAGCGACTGGCTCGACGAGCACGGGATGCGCTCGGTGAGCGAGCTCCGGGGCAGGGCGGTCCCGCAGGTGCAGGAGTGGGGCGAGCTGGATCTCTCGTACCGGGTCGTCGCGGAGATCAGCGCCGAGAAGTGCATCGGCTGCCAGCTCTGTTACGTCGCCTGCATGGACGGGGCGCACCAGTGCATCCACCTGCCGGGCAGGACCGAGGCGGAGGCGCGCGCGGCGGGCCACACCCACATCCCGAAGGTCATCCCGGATCGCCCGGTGACGGCGGATCCGAGCGGCGCCGCCGCGCCGTCGCGCGTCCCGTTCGTGGACGAGGAGGAGTGCATCGGCTGCAACCTGTGCGCGCTGGTGTGCCCGGTGTCGGGGTGCATCACGATGAGGGAGGTGCCTTCAGGCAGGCCGCCTGAGACGTGGAACGACCGTGTCCAGAAGGGGACGGACTTCGTGCCTGGCGGGCTGGAAGCGACCGCCCGCGCGCGGAGCTCCTGATCCCGGGCTCCCGACCCGCCGGCCCGGAGCCCGCGACGATCGCGAACGCGCATGCGCCGGCGGAGCTCGCTGGGAGGAGCCTCGATGTCGCTGACGAACGAAGATCTCGCGCCCACGCCGGAGGCGGCGCGCACCTGGAAGCTCGGGCATTTCGCGGCGCTGTGGATCGGGATGGCCGTCTGCATCCCGACGTACACGATGGCCTCCGGGCTCATCGATCAGGGGATGAGCTGGCAGCAGGCGCTCGCGTGCGTGGCGCTCGGCAACGTCATCGTGCTCCTGCCGATGATCCTGAACGCCCACGCGGGCACCCGGTACGGCATCCCGTTTCCGGTGTTCGCCCGCGCGTCGTTCGGCGTGACGGGCGCGAACGTGCCGGCGGTGCTGCGCGCGCTGGTCGCCTGCGGGTGGTTCGGCATCCAGACGTGGCTCGGCGGGCAGGCGCTCTGGCAGCTCCTCGTCGCGCTCCTGCCCTCGGCGGAGGCGCCGCTGACCTCGGCGGCGTTCAAGGGGGCGATCGGCATCCACCCCGGCGAGCTCCTCGGGTTCGCCGTCTTCTGGGTGATCAACCTCTATTTCATCCTGAAGGGGACGGAGTCGATCAAGTTCCTCGAGACGTGGGCGGCGCCGTTCCTCATCGTGATGGGCCTCGTGATGCTCGGCTGGGCGTACGTCCGCGCGGGCGGGTTCGGCCCGATGCTGTCGCAGCCGTCGAAGATCCCCGAGGGGCAGCTCCTCAGCGTGTTCGCGCCCGGCCTCACCGCGATGGTCGGGTTCTGGGCCACGCTCTCGCTGAACATCCCGGATTTCACGCGGTACGCGCGCAGCCAGCGCGATCAGGCGATCGGCCAGGCGCTCGGGCTGCCGGCGACCATGGTGCTGTTCTCGTTCATCGGGGTCGCGGTCACCTCGGCGACGCCGGTGATCTTCGGGGAGCTCATCTGGGACCCGGTGAAGCTGCTCGCCCGGATCGGCGGGGCGTTCATCATGGTCCTCGCGATGGTGGGCCTGTCGGTCGCCACGCTGTCGACGAACCTCGCCGCCAACGTCGTCTCGCCGGCCAACGACTTCTCCAACCTCGCGCCCCACCGCATCTCCGCGCGGGCGGGCGGCGTGATCACCGCCGTCCTCGGCGCGGTGATCCTGCCGTGGAAGCTCATCGAGTCGTCGCAGGGGTACATCTTCACGTGGCTCGTCGGCTACTCGGCGCTCCTCGGGCCGATCGGCGGGATCATGATCGCCGATTACTTCCTCCTCCGGCGGACGCAGCTCGAGGTGGGCGACCTGTACCGGCGCGGCGGGGCCTACGAGTACCAGGGCGGGGTGAACTGGCGGGCGATGGCCGCCCTCGCGATCGGCGTGCTCATCAACCTGCCGGGCTTCCTCGCCGAGGCGATCCCGTCGATGAAGGACGCCGTCCCGGAGGTGATGCGCTCGATCTACACGTATGCGTGGTTCGTGGGGTTCTTCGTCTCGGGAGGGCTCTACCTGCTGTTCTCGCTGGCCGGCCGCGCGGAGCCCGCCGCGGCGCGCGGGGCGTCGCCGGCGCGCTGAGGCGGGCGGGTGGCCGGCCGAGCGCGGGTCAGGGGGCGAGCTTCACGATGTAC
The DNA here is from genome assembly GCF_051474665.1 of Sorangium sp. So ce394. NCBI lineage: Bacteria > Pseudomonadati > Myxococcota > Polyangiales > Polyangiaceae > Sorangium > Sorangium sp. So ce394. The sequence goes on along the minus strand of NZ_CP150339.1, from coordinate 9,971,387 downwards.
GCGCTCCCGTTGTCGTACGAGCCCGCGCCGATCACGTTGCCGGCGCCGTCCACGGCCACATCGACGATCCCGCCGTAGCTCGCGGCGCCGAGCGGATCGGCCGACCACAGCACGTCGCCCGACGGCGAGAGCTTCACGATCGTGCCGTTCGGGGTGATGACCGCGTTGCCGGCGGCGTCGACGGCGACGGCGCTGTCGCTGTAGATGTCGTTTCCGGAGCCGAAGCCGGTCGTGTCGATGCTCCACAGCGGCGCGCCCGAGGCGGTGAACCGCGTCACGGCGCCGCGGAAGGCGACGACCACGTCGCCGGAGGGGGCCACGGCGACGTCGCCCGCCTGCGCCGTGCCCGAGACGATCTGGCTCCATACGTGATTGCCGGCCGCGTCGAACTTCGCCAGGTACATGCCGTCGTCCACCGGCGAGCTCGTGAGCGGCCCGCCGCCGAGGTCGACGACGCCGAAGTACTTGCCGAGGACGACGACGTTGCCGGCGCCGTCGACGGCGACGCTCCTGGGGCCGCTCTCGTAAGCGTTCGTCGGGAAGGTCTTGGCCCAGATCGGCGCGCCCGCCGCGTCGAGCCGCGCGATCAACAGCTCGCTGCCCGGCCCGCCGCCGAGGGTGCCAGCGCCGAGATCCACCGTGTCCCAGATGACGGCCGCGAGCGCGGCGCCCGAGCCGGCCCGGGCGACCTCGATCTGGTCGAGGTCGTCGATCTGCGCGAGGAGGTCGCCCGACGCGCTGAACCGCCGCAGCCCGAAGTTCGAGACTGCGAGCACCTGGCCGGAGCCCGACTCGGCGACGCTCAGGAAGATGTTGTCGCCGGCCGGGCGCCGGTCCCACACGTAGCCCCCCGCGGCGTCGAGCTTCACGAGGAAGCTCGTGTTGAACAGCTCGAACGACGTCGGCTCGCCCTGCCCGGCGAAATCGACGGGGCCGTAGCCGTAGCCGCCGAAGATCACGCTGTCCCCGCCGCCGACCGTGACGGTGTACGCCCGCATCCCCTCGTTCCAGCCGTTGACGAAGAGCCTGCTCCAGAGGACGGCGCCGGGGGCGCACGGCGCGCAGCTCGGGCCCCCGCAGTCGATGCCGGACTCGGCGCCGTTGCGGATCCCGTCCTCGCACGTGTCGTGGTAGCAGACCGTGAGCGCCGGCCGCTCCGCGGCGCTCGCGCTCTCGCTGCTCCGCAGGGTGCTCCGGGTGACCGCGTCCTCCTCGAGCAGCACGCCGTGGTTGCCCTGCGCGCCGCTCACCCAGGCCTGCGCGAGCGCGGTCACGTCGACGTTGCGGAAGCCGGTGGTGCCGCCGGGCCCGCCGGTGACGAAGGAGGCCTCGACCGCCGGATCGAAGTGGCCGCCGCCGCCGAAGCTGCCCCACGTGACGGTCGACTCCGACCAGGGCGCGGTGGCCCGGTGGACGCGCACGGCGCTGCTCTCGATCTTGTAGGTCTGGTAGAGCGACAGCGTCGCCGAGGCGATCTCCGCGCTCGCGGGGACGCCGGCGAGGTCGAACCGGAGCAGGCTCCGCCGGACGCCGCCCGTGCCGGTGCCCGTCGTAATCGTGGTGCTCGCGCCGTCGTTCCAGCCGGGCGACACCTGCCAGATCGTCGCGTCGGCCACCGCGCCGCCGAGGCCGCGGCGGATCGTCACGCACCGCGGGTCGCACGCGTCGCCGAGGCCGTCGGCGTCGCCGTCCACCTGCGACGGGTTCGCGGCGGCAGGGCAGTTGTCCTGCGCGTCGACCACCCCGTCCCCGTCGCCGTCCTGCGCGACCTCGATCGCAACCGCGGGGGAGCCCACCAGGACCGAGCTCCCCGACACGGCGACGGCCTTGCCGAAGCCGCCGCCGGTCGGTCCGGTGCCGGCGAGCTTGGCCCGCTCGATCTCGATCCACTCGCCGGCCGCCGGCGAGAACACGTACGCGGCCCCCGCGTCCGGCTGGTCGAGGCGGTCGGCCAGGAGCGCCCCCGCCACCGCCATGTCGCCGGAGATCGCCACCGCCTCGCCCAGGCCGTCGCCGGTCCTGCCGTCGGTCGCGATCAGCCGGGAATCCCGGCGCCAGCCGCTCCCCGCGCGGTCGAACACGTAGGCCAGGCCCCGCCCGAGCTGGTACCAGGGCATCGGCGGGCTGAGGACGCCCGGCGCGCCCACGACGATGCGCGCGCCCGAGATCGCGACCGAGCTGCCGAAGCGGTCGTACAGAGCCTCCGGCGGGTCCGCCGCGAGCTTGTGCGGGGCGCTCCAGTCGCTCGCGTCGAACACGAACGCGGCGCCCACGCCGTCGTGCTCCAGCCACCACGCGTTCCCCGGCGAGCCCACGACCACCGTGCCGCCCTCGATCGCGACGGGCGGCGTCTCCCAGGAGTTCTCGCCGGCCGGGGGGGCGAGCTCGATCTCCTCGCTCCAGGCGCCGCCGCTCCGCGCGAACACGTAGACCGAGCTCTCGGCCGAGAGCGCGGCCCGGTCGCCGTCGACCGCGACGGCCTCGCCGATGGGGTTCGCCGCCCCGCCGCTCGCGACGAGCTTGGCCTGCTCGGACCACGCGCCGCCGCTCCGCACGAAGACGTAGGCGGCGCCGGCGCCCCCGGTGCCCCACGGCGCGCCGACCACGATCGTGTCCGCCGAGACCGCGACGGAGCGCCCGAACGAGCCGCCGGCGCCCCCGTCGCTCGGGACGAGCTTGGCCTGCTGCGCCCAGGCGCCGCCGCCGCTCTTCACGAACACGTACGCGCTCCCGGGCGCCCCGACGACCGCGGTGTCGCCGGACATGGCGATCGCCTCGCCGCCGAGGTGGACCTGGCTCCCGCCGTCGACCGCGATGAGCGCCGTCCGCTGCGAGGCGGCGAGGGGATCGACCGTGATCGGGTACGCGGCCCCGGCGGTGTCGACGCGCAGCGACAGCGCGCGCTCGCCGGCGCCGAGCTCCATCCACGCGGGCAGCGTCCGCCCCGCGGCGTCGGTGGCGTGGAGATCCGTGTACCGGAGCGCCACCGCGCCCGAGGCGTCGCGCAGCGCGACCCCCTCGCCGCCGCCGAGCGGCGCCGCGCGGAGGTCGCCGCCGAGGGCGAGCTCGATCACGAGGTCCCGATCGCCCTGCGCGCGGCAGGGCGGCGCCGCGGGCACGGTGAAGCCCTGCTCCAGCCCGAGCGGCCCGTTCACGTACCACTCCACGAGCTCCTCGCCCGGCGACGCGCCCTGCCGGCGGAGCTCCACGCGGTTGTCCGCGGCGCGCGGCGCGGCGCTCGCCACCGCGCGCAGATCGCCCGCGCACCCGTACCGCGCCGGGGCCATCGAGAAGCTCCACCGCCCCTCGCCCTCCTGGGGCGCGATCCGCACGCCCGACGCGCTGAAGTCGGCGGTGAGCCGGTGCGCCGGGTTCGGCGCGCGCAGCCCGGGCGCCTTCCCCGCCGAGGGCGCCTCGACGACCCTGTAGCTCTCGGGCGCGCTCGACTGCACGGCAGCGATGTACGCCGCCCGCAGGCGCGCGCGCGCCGCCGCGTCGAGCGCCGCGGGCGCCGCCGCGCCGGGCGCCGCGGGCGCCGCCGCCGCGCCGTCGACGGACGATGAAGGGCCTTGCGGCGCCTCGGTGGAGGCGCAGCCCCCCACCATGGCGGCTGCAGCCATCACCCGTCCCACCCGCCCCATTCGAGTTCCCATAAGCTGGATCTCCCCATCTGGCTGGCGCTCCCTCGCGCGCGCGCACCGGGCGCCGGAGCGCTCCGCGCGGCAGGGCAGCGAGCCGCGGCGCACGCTCGCAAGGACCGCGCCCCCGGCGGTGGACGCGCGCGGCGCCGCCGATGGCTCGCGCGCTCGGTCGATCCGGGCCGAGCCGACGGCGCCTTCGCCGCTCGCTCCTGGCCATTGGCCGGCCATGGCCCCGTGGGCCGGCCATGGCCCCGTGGGCCGGCCGCCGGCGGGGCCGCGGACGGGCGCCTCGCTGCGGGGCGGCGCCTCGCGCCGGCGCCGCGGCCGATTCCGTGACACGCGCGGCCGGGTGACCGGAACAAACAACAGAGAGGGCACGAGCCCTCGCTGGAGGCACATGGTCATGAAACTCGCAGCGACGGAAATCCGGTTGAATCGCGATCTCCCCACGATCGCCCTCGAGAAGAAAGGGCAGGTGGCGCATGTCTTCTGATCACGACGAGCGCGCCGAGCTGCTCGACGAGCACCGCCCGGAGCTCGGGCGCCTGCTGCGGAGCATGCCCCCGCGCCGCAGCGCCGTGGCGTCGCTCTCGGGCTATCTCCTCTCCTTGCGAGAGCCGACAGGCTATCTCATCGCCATCGGCCTGCAGGAGCGCGACCCGGATCTGGAGCCCGAGCGCACGCTCCGCTCGGCCCTGGCCTCCGGCGTGCGCGCGCCGGTCCTGGCCGGCGTGATGTCGCGCTCGGCGCTGGCCGAGATCATCGCCCCGCTCTCGCCCGTCACGCAGGCGGTCGCCGCGGACATGAAGAGGGCGGTCCCCTCCGGCACGCTGCGGGTCGTCGTCGCGGCGGCCGGCGGGGCGGAGCTCTTCACCGTGAAGGCGTCGGAGCTGCCGGCCGGCTGAGCCGCCCCCGCCCGGCCCCAGCGCGCCGGGCGGCGCCCGGCCCCAGCGCGCCGGGCGGCGTCCGGCGCCCGCGGGTCCGGCGCTCACTCGTTCGCGTAGACGCGCCGCTCGCTCGAATCGAGCCCCAGGTACACGACCCGGCGGTCGAGGCTCGCGCCCCCGCGCTCCGCGTCCTCCGGCGCCGGCCGCCGGTCGGCGGCCTCGTCGCTCCGGCGCAGCGCCTCGTACTCGGCGACCGAGGCGTGGCGGCACCCGTCGAGCGGGGCGTCGATCGCGAGGTCGGCCACGAGCGCGGCGGCCTCCGGCCGGACCCTGCCCGCGAAGAACTCGGCGCAGCAGCCCGACCCGTAGCTGAACAGCCCGATGCGCCGCCCCTCCAGGGCGCGGGCCTCCGCGTTGAGCAGGGACGCGAGCGCGAGATACAGCGAGCCCGTGTAGATGTTGCCGATGCGCGCCGGCAGATCGAGCGACGGCTCCACCTCGGCGGCGAAGCTCTCGTCGGCGGCCTGCTCGGTCAGGCCGTCCATCGTCCGCCGGTGGCGGTGGGCCTTGCGGGCCATCTTGCCGTAGGGGACGTGATAGCAGGTGCGCGCGAGCGGCTCGCCGTCGCCGGCGACGCGGCGCCACTCGGCGTACGCCCCGGCGAGGGCGTCGAGGTAGCACTGCACCGAGAAGTGGCCGTCGACGAGCGCCTCCTTGTGGTGGAGCGGCCGCCAGAAGTCGTAGACGTCGCGCGCGTAGGTGCCGGTCTTGCCGACCTCGATCTCGACGAGGCGCGGGCGCTCGCGCACGAGCAGCGCCACGGCGCCGGCGCCCTGGGTCGGCTCGCCCGCCGAGCCGAGCGCGTAGCGCGCCACGTCCGAGCAGACGACGAGGGCGGCGCGGCCGCGGGCCGAGCCGGACGCGATCCAGTCCACCGCGTTGAGCAGGCCGGCGGTGCCGCCGAAGCAGGCGTGCTTGGCCTCGAAGACCCGGCACGCGCTGGGCAGCCCGAGCAGGCCGTGGAGGAAGGAGGCCGCCGGCTTCGAGTGGTCCACGGCGGTCTCGGTGCCCACGACGCAGAGCCCGATGTCCGCGGGGCTCGCGCCCGAGCGCTGGAACAGGCGGCGGGCCGCGTTGGCCCCGAGGGTGATCGGATCCTCATCCGGCGCCGCGATCGCCATCCGGCGGGTGCCCAGGCCGGTCAGGTACTTGGACGGCGCGACGCCCCGGGCCTCGGCGAGCTCGCTGAGCTCGACGTAGCGGCGAGGGACGGCGAGGGCGATCGCATCGATGCCGATGGGAGGAAAGTCATGACGTAGGCTCATACCTGCATCCTAGGGGCGCATTGTGCAGAGACCATCGAGCCCGCGCGGAAGCTCCGAGGAGCGGCGCAGGTTATGGCGCGACGCGTTATGGCGCCCCGGGGTGCCGCGGAGGGCGCCGCGACCCGGCGGCGCGGCACCGCGCCCTCGCCGCGCGCACCTCGCTTGCTGCGGTCCGTGGGCCCATATGGCTCGCTGCGGTCCGTGGACCGATGTGGCTCGCTGCCGTTCGTGGGCCGATGTGGCTCGCTGCGGTCCGTGGACCGATGTGCGCGCGCGCGCCCAGACGTGCGTGCTTTGCGCCAACGCGCATGAAGCGGAGCCTCGAGCCGGACCGCGGCTCATCGGGTCTGGAAGAGCGCGCGGCGCGCCGCGCATTGCGCACAACGACCCTCACACGACCCAGCGAGCGAGCAGCCAGCGAGAAAAAATCGCGTTCAGGTCAAATTCACCACCACATCTCGTTGCAGTTGTGCAATCTGATATGGCGCGTTCTTGCGCCTTAGCGGTCGAGGTTCATGTGAAGCTCTCCCGGTCTACCATGTTGGTTCCGCTTCTTGGGTTGGGTGTTCTGATGATCACCGGCGCCGCGGGGTGCTCCTGCAGCTCCGGAGCGGAGGGCGAGGCAGGCGAGACGGCTGGGGCGAACGTCGGCGGAGGCGGCGGCGCGGGCGGCGCCGGGGGCGACGGGGGCACCGCTGCCGGCGGCGACGGCGGCGACGACCAGATCGGCGCGGGCTCCGGCCACAACACGGGAGGCGCGCCGCCGGTCACGCCGGACACGGCGTGTGTCGCCACGGTCGCCGAGGCCACCCTCACGAAGCGGCCGGTCGATATCGTGTTCGTCATCGACAACTCGCCCAGCATGGCGAACGAGATCATCAGCGTACAGAACAACATCAACGAGAGCTTCGCCGCGATCATCGGCGCGAGCGGCATCGACTACCGCGTCATCATGATCTCCGCGCACGGCGCCGCGAACGTCGACGACTCGATCTGCGTCGGCGCCCCGCTCAGCGCGGCGAGCTGCGACCCGGTGCCGGAGGCGCCCGGGAACAACCCGCCCGTCTTCTACCATTACAGCCACGAGATCAGGAGCAACGACGCGCTCTGCGTCCTGCTCGGCAGCTACAACGGCGGCCTGCCCGATCAGCACGGCGTCGCGCCGTCCGGCTGGTCCGAGTGGGTGCGCCCGGACTCGCTCAAGGTGATCACGGTGATCACCGACGATCACGTGGGCTGCCAGTCGACGCACCTCCCGCGCAACATCTATATCGACGACACGCGGCAGGAGCTGGAAGATGTCGCCGACGACTTCGAGGGGCTCTTGTTCGGCCTGGATCCGGTGGTCTTCGGCGACGTCACCGCGCCGAACTACGTCTTCCACAGCATCGTCGGGCTCCGCGAGAACACGCCCGCCACGGACGCTTACGGGCCCGACGGCGACGTGGTCGAGGAGACGTGCGGCACCGCCGTGGCGCCGGGCACGGGCTACCAGACGCTCAGCAAGAGGACCGGCGGCCTCAGGTTCCCGCTCTGCCAGACGAGCTCCTATGACGTGGTGTTCCAGGCGATCGCGGAGGGCGTCATCACCGGCGCGGTGGTCGAATGCGAGTTCGCCGTGCCGGACTCGCCGCCGGGAGAGGTCATCGACCTCTCGACCGTGGTCGTCCAGTACACCCCGGGCGACGGGGGCGATCCGCAGTCGTTCGGCCAGGTTCCGAACGCGGCGGCGTGCGCCGCGGGCTCGTTCTTCATCGAGGACGACATGATCAAGCTCTGCCCCGACGCGTGCCAGGCGGTCCAGGCCGACGCCGGGGCGGCGATCGACGTCCTCTACGGCTGCGATCCCGAAGCGGCGGATTGAGCTCGCGCGACCGGCGGCGGCGCTCGCCAGCGCCGCCGCCGGGCCGGGCGCGCTGCCCTGCGCGCCGTCAGGCTCGACCCCTCAGAGACAGCAGCGGAAGCCGATGTCCGGGTTCGTGTCGTCGCGCCGGGGCGCGGACAAGCTCGCATCGCACCTGGCCGCCTTGAGCGAGCCCTTCGCGACATCGTCCGCGTCCGGCACGGACGCCCTCGAGCCGCCGCGGATGAGGCAGTTGCCCTCCGTGTCGCAGGAGTTCTCCCACTCGGCCACGTTGCCGCTCATGTGATAGAGGTCCGTCACGCTGCCCTCGCACATCGTCACCGGCGGAATCGGGGGGGGACCCACGGACTTCAGGGCGAACTCGCCGGTCGGCGCGTTGACCTTGCACCTCGCCGCATACGCGTGGCCGTAGGGATATTCGTTCACCCCCTGGCCAGAGCACGCGTTGTACCACTCGTTTTGCGAGGCGTTCGCGAGATCGGCGGGCGAGCTCGCTCCACCGCCGATCTTGCCGCAGAGGTGCTTGCCCCGCCACATGCAGTACGCGTAAGCGTCGCACCAGTCGATGTAGTTGACGGGCGCTCTCTCCTCGCTGTAGGGCCACCCGTCCGAGGGCTGATAGATGTTCCCGGAGCACTCGGCCGGCAGGCCGGCGAGCGTCGGGCTCGCCCCCAGGAAGGCGTTGTACTCCTTCTTGATCACCTCGTACTGATCGATGCAGTAGCTCCCTCCGCCCGCCACGGGCGCGATCAACATCCCGTCGGGGCAGGCGCAGAGATGGGCCGTGGTGTTGCAGACGTCCGTCGCGCAGTCTTCGCGGCGCGTGCACTGCTGCCCCGCAGGGCACTTGGTGCGGCACACCACCCCGCCGCAGTCGACGTCGGTCTCCTTGCCGTTCTTCACCCCGTCGCTGCAGCTCTCCATCTGGCAGATCTGATTGGCGCAGACGCGCTCGCGGCAGTCCGTCGACAGGCTGCATGCCTCGCCGGGCGCGCAGCCGGCGCAGCGCCCGCCGCAATCGACGGCGGTCTCATCGCCGTTCTTCACCCTGTCGCTGCAGCTCGCCGCCAGGCACTTGCCGCCAACGCAGCTCAGCGACTCGCAATCCGAGCCCGTCACGCAGTCCAGGAGGTCCGCGCAGGGAGGGCACGCCGGGTTGCCGTCGCGCGGCGCCGCGCCGCCGCCGCAGTCGATGCTGGTCTCGTCGCCGTCCTTCACGCCGTTGTCGCACCGCGCCTCCGCGCACGTGGGCCCGCCGCTGCCCGCGCTCTCCTCGCAACGCCGTGAGATGCAATCCGTCGGCGCAGCGCACGCCTGGCCCGCGGGGCAAGGATCGCAGCCCTCGCCGCCGCAGTCGATGCCGGTCTCGTCGCCGTCCTTCACGCCGTTGGTACAGCCCGGCGAGGGCTCAGCGCCGCCCGCGCCCTGTCCGCCGGTGCCGCCGCCCTGTCCGCCGGTGCCGCCGCCCTGTCCGCCGGCGCCGCCGCCGTCTCCGCCGGTGCCGCTGCCCTGCCCGCCGGTGCCGGTCGTGACGCTGCCCGTCGGGAGGTTTCCTTGGGTCGGAGGCCGGCCCTCACCGCTGCTGCTGCTGCACGAGACGGCCACGGCGAGGGCCGCGAGAGGAATCAGAACGACAGATGACCGGATCATGGAGCTGCCTCCCTGCATGCAATCACGAGGTCAGAGGAAGACGCTCAGCTTACTTGCGATATCGTCTGTCCAGCGCGACAAAACACCGGCCGGCGGGCCGAATCCACCGCCGGATACGTGCTTCTCCGTGCGCCGTGCAGGCCGTTCTCCACGAGGCCGCAGGCGCTCCGCGGCCGCCGGCGCCTCAGCGAGCGACCTCGTCCAACCATTCGCGCGCGAGCGCGAGGATCCGCGCGTGATCGGGCACGTCGCTCAGGAAGCGCTCGCGCCAGACCGGATCGCCGATCCTCCCGGCCCGCACGAGCAGCCCGTTGCGGGCCAGCGCGATCGCGCCCTTGGCCTCGGCCGCCTGGCCCGTCGCCGAGAGCGCCTCGGCGTGGACCAGGCGCACCAGGAAACCCTCCTCCTCGCGGCGGTCCGACTCGAGCAGCGACAGCGCCTCGGTCGTGGCCGCGAGCGCCTCCCCGGCGCGCCCGAGCTCGAGCAGGGCGCGCGCGCGCGTCGCGATCGCCGCGGGGAGCCGCTCGGGCACGTCCCGCGCGAGCGCCTCGGCCGCCCGCGACTCCACCTCCGCGAGCGCGGGCTCGCCCGCGAGGAGCAGCACGCGCGCGAGCTGGAGCCGGCTCTCGCACTCCCGGCGCCGGTCGCCGCGGCGCTCCAGCGCCTCGATCGAGCTCCGCAGGGCCGCCTTGGCGGCGTCGACCTGGCCCGAGTGGGCCAGCGCGAGGCCGAGGTTCTGCAGCGCGTTCGGCACCCGATCGTCGAGCGCCATCCGCTCCGCCTCCGCCAGCCCGGCGCGGAGGACCTCCGCCGCCGCCTCGAAGTACCCGAACTGCACGTAGCAGAGGCCCATGTTGAGCCGCGCCCGGCACGCCTCGCGGCGATCGCCGATGTCCTCGAAGGCGGCGAGCGCCGCGCCCATGCTCGCGATGCAGGCGCTCGGATCGCCGTTGTGCTGCCGGAGCAGCCCGTGCAGGTAGAGGAGCTTCGCCTCGATCAGCAGATCCGCGGCCGACGCGTCCTCCGTCGCCTGCTCGACCGCGTCGATCAGCGCGTCGACGCACGCGTAGCGGCCGCCGAGTAGGAGCACGATCGCCCCCTCGAGCAGGCAGGCGTTCTTCGCGACGCGCGCGCCCTCGAGGGGCTCGGCGCCGAGGACGACCATCATCCAGCGCTCGACGCGCTCGTACTGGCCCTGCTTGTGCCCCGCGCCGGCGAGCTGCGTGAACGCCGAGAACCAGGCCACGGAGCCGGGCGCGAGGTGCTGCGTCGCCTCGACCCCGCGCTGCTCGGCGAGGGCGGGCTCCCCGCGCCAGAGCAGCGCCTCGGCCTCGACGAGGCGGAGCGCGCCCACCGCGGCCGCCCCCGGCCCGCAGGCGATGCCGCGCTCGGCGCACGCGATCGCCGCGGCGAGGTCGTTGCCCCGCAGCGCCTTGTCGGCCGCGCGCAGGTACCACTCGGCGGCCTTCTCGGGCTCCTCGCCGCGCTCGAAGTGCTCGGCGAGGACGCGCGGATCGCCCTCGCCGGCCGCCTCGAGGAAGCCGCCGGCGAGCGCGTGGCCGATGCGGAGGTCGCGCGCGGTCAGCATGCCGTAGGCGGCCTCGCGCACGAGCGCGTGGCGGAAGCAGTACTCCGCGTCGTCGCGCTGCCGCCCCTCGCCCCGCCGGACGATCACCTCGCGCCGCAGGAGCTCCGAGAGGAGCGGCGCGATGTCGACGCTCCCGAGCAGCGCGGCGACCGCGCTCGCCCGGAACGTCTCGCCGAAGATGCTCGCCGCCCTGAGCAGCCGCCGCGCCTCGGCGTCGAGCGTCTCCAGCCGCGCCTGCACCATGGCCACCACCGTCTCCGGCTGGCCCTCGCTCTTGCCCTCCGCGACGGCGCGGATCTGCTCCTCGAGGAAGAACGCGTTGCCGTCCGCGCGCTCGACGAGGCGCGCCACGAGGTCGTGCCGCGCGTGCGCGCCGAGCGCCTCGCGCACGAGCCGCTCGCTCGCCCGGCGCGGGAGCGGCAAGAGGTGCAGCTCGTGCGCGAGCCGGCCCTCCCAGAGCCCCGGGAAGAGCCGGCGCACGTCGGGCCGCCCGAGCGCCAGCACGAGCAGCGGCGCGTCCTTGAGCGTCCGCAGCGCCTCTTCCACCATCGTGACGGTGGGGAGATCGCCCCACTGCAGGTCCTCGAGCACGAGGAGCACCGGCCCCGCGCGGCACGCCGCCCCGAGGAACGCCTCCCAGGCGAGGCGGAGCTGGTCGCCCATCAGCACGGCGTCGCGCCGCGCGAGCCTGAGCTGCACGTCGTGCTCGTCGGGGAACGGCGCGCCGACGAGCTCGCCGAGGAACGGCGCGACGCGGGCGGCGTCGAGGCCGTGCTGCTCGACGCGGCCCCGGACCTTGCGCTGCCGCGCCTCGAGCGGCTCGCCGTCGGCGATGCCGAGGGCGTGGCGGAGGGCGCTCGCGAGCAGGCCGAAGGCGGAGCCCGCGCCCATGGGGTCGCCCTGGCCGATCCAGACCTCGATGCGGTCGCCGCGCTCGCGGAGCTTGCGGATGAGCTCCTGGCGCAGGCGCGACTTGCCCATGCCCGCCTCGGCGGTCACGAGCACGGCGCCGGCGGCGCCCTCGTCGATGCAGCGATCGACCTCCGCGAGGAGCATCGCGAGCTCGCGCTCGCGGCCGACGTACGTGGTCGGCCTGCCGAGCAGCTGCGCGGTGCGCTCGTCGCGCGCGCCGTGGAGGACGCGGCCGGCGGCGTCCTCGGTGACGTCGAAGCGGGCGCCGATGAGGGCCGCGGTCACCTCGTCGATGCGGACGCCCGCGAGGGGGAAGCGGCCGTCGTCGGCCGCGAGCATCTGGAAGGCGCGGTCGATGAGCTCGCCGACGGGCACGCGCGCGGAGAGCTCCGCGCGGCCGGTGGCGAGCGCGACGGGCGCGCCGCCGAGCAGCTCCTTCAGCGCGAGGGCGCAGCGGGCGGCGCGCGCCGCGAGGTCGGTCGGCGTGCCCGCGCCCGACAGCACGATGAGCGGCGAGCGGCCCTCGACGAGCTCGAGCTCGCCGCGGTACTGCTCGGCCACGTCGTGCAGCTGCCAGAGCTGTGCGCGGCGCGGCTCCTCGGCGCCGTCGCCCTCGGCGGGGTGCTCGCGGGTGACGACGAGGCACATCACGCGCCGCTCGCCGGTCGTGAGCTCGACGGCCCGCGGCGGGAACGAGCGCGGCCCGCCGAGGCCGCCCTCGGGCGCGTCGATCCTGGCGAGCTCGGCCGCGACGGCGTCGCCGTCGGCCGGACGATCGTGTGGCGATTTCGCGAGCATGCGGCCGACGAGGTCGTCGAGCGCGGCGGGGGTGCCGGGCCGGAGCTCGCGCACGCGGGGCGGGTCCTCGAGGAGGACCTTCATCAGCACGGCGAGGCCGGCGTTCCCCTGGAAGGCGGCGCGGCCGGTGAGGCAGCGGTAGAGGATGCACCCGAGGGCGAACACGTCGACGCGGGCGTCGGCGCTGAGCTCGCCGCGGGCCTGCTCGGGGGCCATGTACCCGGGCGTGCCGAGGACGAGGCCGGCGGCCGTGAGCGGCTCGTCGGTGGCGGCGCGCGCGAGGCCGAAGTCGATGAGGCTCACGCGGTCGAGCGAGCCGCCCTGGAGCAGCAGGTTGCTCGGCTTCAGGTCGCGGTGGACGAGGCCGAGCCTGTGGATCTCGCCGAGGGTCGTCGCGACGCGCAGGCCGAGCTCCAGGGTCTCTTCGAGGGTGAGGCCCTGGCGCGTGAGGCGGTCGGAGAGCGTCTCGCCGTCGAGCCACTCCATGGCGAGGTACGGCTGTCCCCACGCGGTGGCGCCGTGCGCGACGTAGCGCACGACGCCGGGCACGCGGGCCGCCGCGAGCGCCTGCGCCTCGCGCGCGAAGCGGCCGAGGTGCTGGCTGCCCTCGGTGGTCAGGAGCTTGATCGCGACGGCCTCGCCGGTCTCTCGATCGCGGGCGCGGTAGACGGCGCCCATGCCGCCGGAGGCCGCCAGGTGCTCGATGCAGAAGCGGCCGTCGATGATGTCTCCTGCCTGCATCGCTCACCGAGCGCCCCGGGAGGGTGCTCACCGGCGGGCAGACTGCCAGCGAGTCAAGCTCTGCGTCCAGTGCTCATTCCGCATCGCGCGGCCTCGCGTCCGGTCCGGCGTACGTCTCCGGGGGGGGAGAGCCGGCCGGGGCGGACGAGCGCGCGTGTGCGGGGCGCGCGCTGGAAATCTCATCGAAACAGAGGGCAGGGCGGGGGAGCCGCGGGGCAGGTGGGGTGAGCGCGACAGGCGGGTGAGCGCGGCAGGCGGGGTGAGCGCGGCAGGCGGGGTGAGCGCGGCAGGCGCGCACAGGCGGCCTCGCGGCGCGGGTGGAGGGGTTGCCATGCGGCGCCTCGAACGCGAAGAAGGCGGGGTGGGCGAGAGGAGCGATCATGGCGACCATGACTCAGTTGCGTGAGCAGACGACCGGGGACGGCAGGCCGGGGCCCGAGGCGCAACCCATCCTGCGCCAGCGCGCGGAGGAGATTCAGCCGTACGGGGCGCTGGCGCGCTATCCGCTCGGGCTCGGCGACGACGTGCGCGCGGCGAGCGTCAAGGCGCTCAACCAGATCCTGAGCGACACGATGGTGCTGCGCGACATGTACAAGAAGCACCACTGGCAGGTATCCGGGGCGACCTTCTATTCGCTGCACCTCCTGCTCGACAAGCACTACGAGGAGCAGGCCAAGCTCGTCGACGACCTGGCCGAGCGGGTGCAGACGCTCGGGGGCATCGCCATCGCGATGGCGCACGACGTGGCGGAGATGTCGAAGATCGAGCGGCCGCCGCGGGGGCGCGAGGAGGTGCCGGTGCAGATCTCGCGGCTGCTCGAGGCGCACGAGCAGATCTTGATCGAGGCGCGCGAGGCGGCGGGCAAGGCAGCGCAGGGCGGCGACGACGGGACGAACGACCTGCTCGTGAGCCAGATTGTCCGCGTCAACGAGATGCAGGTGTGGTTCCTGTCCGAGCACCTCGTGGACACGCCGCTCGTCCGGGCGCGGTAGGCAGGCGGGGGCGATACCGCGCTGAGCGCGGCCGGGGGTGGCCGGGGTAACCGGGGTCGATGAGGCCGTCGGATCGCCGCCGGACGCGCGGTCTTGCGCGGTGATCGGCGGTGCGCGATGCTCTCCCCATGCAATTCATCGAGGTGCTCGAGAGCGGCGGTATCGCCGAGGTCGTGTTGAATCGACCCAAGGTCAACGCGATGAGCCAGGCGGTGCTCCGCGAGATGGCCGATGTCTTCCGGCGGCTCGCGGAGGACGACGCCGTGCGCGGGGTCCTCGTCCGCGGCGCCGGCAAGTGCCTGTCCGCGGGGCTCGACCTGCGCGAGGTCGCGTCGCTCGATCGAGAGCGGCTCGCGGGCTTCCTCGACGATTTCGACGCCGCCTTCGGCGCCGCGTTCCGCTTCCCGAAGCCGTTCGCCGCCGCCGTGCACGGCCACGCGCTCGCGGGCGGCGCCGTGCTCGCGATGTGCGCCGACTACATCGCGCTCGGCGACGGCGATTCAAAGTTCGGGCTCCCCGAGCTCGTCGTGGGGATCCCGTTTCCGCGCGTCGCCTTCGAGATCGTGCGCGCCGCCTGTCCCACCCGCGCGTTTCGGAGGCTCGTCTTCGGGGCGGACAGCCACTCTCCTGCGGAGGTGTTCGAGATGGGCGTCGGCGACGCGCTCTCCAAGGAGCCGCTCGAGGACGCGCGCCGCTGGCTCGCCACGGCGTGCAGCCGCCCCGCGGCGGCGTTCCGCTTCGTCAAGGCGAGCCACCGCAAGGAGGCGTGGGCGCGGATCGCCGCGCCGCTGCCCGAGGAGCGGGAGGCCTTCGTCGAGGCGCTGCTCTCGGCGAAGCAGGCGTTGGCTGCGACGCTCGCGGGGTGAGCTAGAGCGACAAACGGGTTGAAACTGCCTGAAAAGCCCCGTGGGTATCCGATCTCGCGGCAGCCGAGATCGCCCGCGCGCAGTGGTTGCGTGCCGAAGCGCCCCGGAGGGCTCCGGCGAAGTGCTACCGGCGGGCGCGCCGGGTCACGCGCTGCGGATTCGCGTGCCGAACGCGGCGAGGCGGTCGAGCATGTGCTCGGGGTCGATCAGCGCGTTCGGATGGTAGAGGCCTGGGGCCACGCGCTCGCCGCCGGCGAGGCCGAGCAGCCGCTCCACGGCCACGGCGACGCCGACGGCGGTCATCGGCGCCTGGCCCTCCGGGTGCACGAGCTCGTGACGCGAGCGCCCTCGCGCGCCGTCCTTCTTCACCCCCTCGAGCTCGATCACGATTTCGGTCGAGAACGGCTCGCCTCGCCGGCGGCTGGCCGTCTCCCCGAGCACGAGATCGAACCGGATCGAGCGCGCGTCAGTCGCCGCGGCGATGCTCATGGGATCGAGCACCGGGTAGATCTGGCCCTTCACCTCGGTGCCGTCGACGGTCACGAACGACCGTGAGCCCTCCTCTCCAGCCACCCAGATCCACCGGCCGTCCTTCAGGAGGAGCCCGTTCATCCCGGCCCTGGTCTGGCGCTCGAAGTCGGCGTACGCGGCGGGGCCGCCCACGTCCTGCTCGTCGAGGACCACGCCGATCGCGACGCTCTCGACGCGCGCGTAGCCCTTCGCGAAATGGAGGGTCGGCAACGTGGCCGAGCCGGCGAGCCAGTGGCTCGCGAGCAGGACGGGCGCGCTCCTCGGGCGCTGCGCGTGGAGCGCGACCTCGGGCGCGATCTCGAACGCCACCGTCGAGATGTCGACGTAGGCCGCGCCGTTCTCCTGCGCGAAGCGGAGCGCGTTCATCCGTTCGTCCTTCACGAACATGAGCACCGCGCCGTACGCCTCGCCCGCCGGCTGCCCGAGATCGGGCCTCTCGAGGTCCACGCGGACGGGGCGCGCGCGGCCGACCTGCTCCGCGACCGCCGCGGCCTTCGCGAGATCTCTCCCGCCGATCGCGATCGGCAGGTCGGGGTACAGCGCGCGCAGCGTCCTCGCGGTCCGAGAGCCGACGACGCCGGACCCTCCGACGATGAGAACGGATTCCCTCGTGCCCTTCGCCATGTTCGTCATGATGGACGAGCTCCTCTCCGCCCGATCCACCGGGCGTGAACAACTTACCGTTGGTAAGTTACCAATGGTAATATCCACGGGGCCCGCCCTGTCAAGCGCGCCCGCGGCGTTTTCTTCGCCGTGCGCGCCCCGGGGGCGCCGGTGCTGACCGGGGGCGCCGGTACCTCGATCGCGGGCGCGATGCAGAGGCGGCCTGGGCCCGCCCGCTTCCGGAGGCCGCCTACCGGTACACGACCGTCGACCCGGCGGCGATCAAATCGAGCCGGTACGCCTCGCCTTCGCTGCGCACGGCAAGCTCGCTGATCGGCTCGCGGTAGAACTCGTAGGTCGAATGGTGAATGGGCAGCACGTGTCGCGGCTGAACGGCCCGGGCGAGCGCGACCACGTCCGGCGCCCGCATGCTGATCAGCCCGAAAGGCCCGGTCGCGCCCACCCCACCGACATGGGGTACCAGCAGATCCGGTCTACCCCGCGACCGGGCTGCAGCGATCACCTCCTCGGTCGGCATCGAATCGCCCGTCCAGTAGATCGCTCGCCGCCAGCTGCCTTCGGTCAGCTCGACCCAGTATCCGTTTCCCTTGCCGAGAGCCTCGGCAATCTTCGGCTCGCTCGAGTGGTGCGCGGGCATGGCGGTGATGATCGCTGTGCGCCCTGCGCCAGCAGCCAGCCTCCGCGTGTCTCCCCACTGCATACCCTCCACGCGCCTGAACCCTTTGGCGGTCACCGTCCTCACGTCGGCCATCGGCAGCAGGATAGGCAGCGAACGATCAAGATCAGCCCACGCCTGCTGATCGAAATGGTCTTCATGGGCATGGCTGAGCAGAACGAGGTCCGCTTCCTTGGGGTCGATGCCGCTGAACGGCGTCGACCGATGGTGCTGCACGACCTTCCGGTAGTCCACGGGCTCGTTGGGGTCGCCCATCGAGAAGCTCTCTCCCAGCACCGGATCCGTCAGGATGGTCAGATCGCCGAACGAGATCGCCATCGTCGGCCCCCCGACCCACGTGACGTGGAGCACGGGCTCTTGCCCAGGTTCGCTCGACCGGGCCGCGGAGGTGCGGTCAGGCGGCGGCGCGCAGCCTTGCAGCGTCAGCAGCGAAAGAGCCCAGAGAAAATTGCGCCGAGTAGAAGCCATTCGCCTGCTCCGTGGTGATGACGGGCAAAGCGTAGCGCCTTCAGCGGGGGCAGACGAGATGGACAATCTCGCCGAGACTGACTAAAAAACTTGTTCAATGATCAGCCTCCCGCAGATCCAGGCGTTCATCGAGGTCGCGCGATCGGGCAGCTTCGCCGCGGCAAGCCAGCACCTATCTTTGCCGCGATCCACGGTGAGCGCGCGGGTGCGCGCCCTGGAAGCACGCTTGAACGTCCGCCTGCTACATCGAACCACCCGCCGCGTCACGCTGACGGACGAGGGCCGCTCCTACATGGAGCAGTGCGAAGCAGCCATCGACGTGCTCACGAAAGCCGAGAGCCAGCTCACGCGGTCGAACGAGCTCGCCGGCACGATACGGCTCACGGTGCCGCTCGACATGCCCAAGCCGGCATTGGCACGTTTGCTCGGCGCGTTCATCGAGCGGCATCCCGGGATCCGAGTTGAGACCGTGGTCAGCGACGAGCTCTTGAACCTGGTGGCCCACAACATCGACCTCGCCCTGCGTGGCGGCTCCCCCGGCACCCTGGGCGTCGTGGCGCGCAAGCTCGGCGAGGGCGGACTAGCCTTTCATGCCAGCCCCGAGTACATCAAGACGCGGCGCGTCGGGAAGACGCTCGTCCACCTGCACGAGCATGCGATCTACGACCCTGCGCAGCGCCTGCGGAGGCGCGCTCGTTCAAGCCTGCAGCCGGCCCCGCTCTCCACGCGCAATTTCGAGCTTGCAAAGACCCTTGCGCTGCAAGGGCGCGGGATCGCCCTGCTGCCGGAGAGCCTGTGCGCCGAGGAGGTGAAATCCGGCGCCCTGGCGAGGCTGTCCTCCATCCATCGAGTCCCTGCGCTGCCGCTCTATCTGGTGATGCCTTCGAGAGCCCATGTTCCCGCTCGGGTGCGGGCGCTGGTTGATTTCATCACTGACCCGGGAAATGTGTCCTCCCTCCTTTGAGTCGCCCCTCCCCGCGAGGCTCAGCCCCTGATGGTGGCGCCGTGGATGGGCGCGGCGAGATCGGCGGCTCACCCGCAGGGCGCGCAGCTGCCGCCGCAGTCCACGCCGGTCTCGCCGGCGTTCATCACCCCGTCGGCGCATGAGGGCTCCTGGCACTCACCCGCCCAGCAGACGCCGCTCTCGCAGCTCGCGCCCGTCCTGCAGCCTTGACCCGCCGCGCAGGGCTGGCAGGGGAACACCCCGCAGTCGACCCCCGTCTCATCCCCGTTCTGCGCGCCGTCCTCGCACGTCGGCGCAGCGCAGCGACCTCCGTCGCACACCTTGCTCTCGCAATCTGCGCTGTTCCCGCAGGCTTCACCGGCAGCGCAGGGGCGGCACGGACCGCCGCAGTCCCTCGCGGTCTCCCCGAGCGCGACATCGACAACGTTGTTCATGCAATGGGAGGGCACGCATAGCACGCCGTCGCACGCCAGGTTGTTGGGGCAGTCGTTCATGGTCACGTCGCCGCTGTAGCAAGCCACGCACGTGCCCACATGACACATCCTCTGTTCCTCGTCCGGACACTCAGCGCCTTCGGTCAGGGGCTTGTTGACCGGCCCGCCCTCGCCGCAGCTATCATACGTACACTGCTCGCCGTCGTCGTAGACGTCGGACGGGTCCTCGAGCTCGATGAGCTCGCCCGTGACCGTGCACTCCACCCGCCGGCAATCTCCCTTTCGCTGCGAGGCGACCGGTCCGGGGCGGATCTCCACGGTGCACGCGCCCTCGACGCACCGCCCGGCCCCGCACGCGCGGCTCGGCGGTCCAGGGCACTCCGCGTCGCTCTTGCAGCCAGCGTCGACGCCGCCATCAGGCTCGCATGCCTCCGTTCCCGGAGCGCACTCCGCGCACGGCCTGCACGACAGAGGGCAATCCGGATCCGCCGCCTCGCTGGGAGTGCAACAGATATGCTTGTCCTGATCGACGCACTGGCAACGATCGCCGACGCACGTTGCTCCGGGGATGTCCTGGTACTCTGTATGACAGTCGGCGTCGTCCTCGCAGTAGCCCCCCAGAGAAGGAGAATCCCCGGCACAAGAGCCCACGAACCACGCGGCGCCAGCGAGCACCGGCGCGGCGAGCACCACGCGGCGAAATAGCGTATTCATGCGAACAGAGCCTCCGGGCGCAACCCATCGCTCGCCGGCACAGAGACCGGCGAGGGTCGCGGACTGCCCTCTACACGGCTCCTCCTATACAGCACCGGAGTCGCAGAAGCGCGTAAGAAATCGACAGAAAGCCCTGCTAAAGGCTGGAAATGTCGAGGGCGTCAACGGAACGTGCTGGAATGCGCGTCGGGCCAGCTTGCCCCGCACTCGTACCAGTCCGCGTTGCACGGCGGCACCGGCTCCTTCGGCTCCGGCGGAGCAGGCATCGGCGCCGCCGCGGTCGCGGGGGCCGTGGGCTCCGGGCTCGCCCCGAGCGCGGGCCTCGGGCGGAGGGGACGTTTCCTCGGGACAGCGTCCAGCTCCCCGGGAGCCGGCGCGGCGCGCGCAGCCAGCACGAGGACGCGCGGGAGCCGCGCGACGGCCGGCGGGCGCGCCGCAGACGGCGAGCCGAGATGGAGCCGTCCGAGGAGCGCTGCCGCAGCGGCCGCGAGGACCAGGCCGCCTGCTCCCACCGTGAGCGCAATCCGAGTGCGCCTCCCGGGAGGCGAAGGTGGCCTGTTCGCCTGCGCGCCGGGCGCAGACCCCGTGGAGATCGAGGAGGAAACGTCGCGCGGCCGCTCCGTCACCTCCTCGATCGCCGGCTCGTGCCGCCGGTCCTGCGGCGTCGCGCCCCCAGGCCTCGGGCCTGCCGCGCCCGGGCTCCGCGCCAACCCCTCGGACAGCGACGCCGGACGCTGCGATCCCCCGCCGCGCGACGCCATCGACGCGCGGCGCACCCCGAGGCCGCCCCCCTGGTCGACCTCGCCCTGCCAGCGACACCAGCCCTCGAGCGCGCCGTGCAGCGCCGCGATGAGCTCCGCCATGTCGCGGTACCGGGCCTCCGCGGGCCTCTCGGTCGCGCGCCTCACGACGCCCGCGACCAGCGGCGGCAAGGGGACGAAGGTCTCGAGCGGCAGCGGCGTGGTGTTCAGGATGCAGCGGACGAGCTCCTCCGGCGCTCGCTCCGCGAACGGCCGGCGCAGCCCGATCAGCTCGTAGAGCACGAGGCCCAGCGCGTGGACGTCGGTCCGCTCGTCCAGGACCGCGGGCTCCGCGAGCTGCTCGGGCGCCCGGTACGCCGGCGCCGTCGCCGCGTCCGCCGCGCTCAGACCGAAGAGCTGCGCGAGACCCAGGCCGGTGAGCTTGAAGGAGCCGTCGTCGAGCAGGATCACGCGCTCCGGGCGGAGATCCCCATGGAAGATCCCCGCGGCGTGCGCGATCTTCAGGACCTCGGCGACCTCGGCGACCTGCGAGAGCGCCCACGGCGGCGTGATGCTCCCGGGGCGCTCCTCGAGGAGGGCGCGCAGCGACCGGCCGTCGCACCGCTCCGTCGCCGCCCAGCAGAACGAGCCCCCGAGGCCGCCGTCGAGCACCAGCGGGACCTCCTCGATGCGCCGGCTCACGGCGCGCAGCCGCTCGAGACCGTCGCGGAACCCGCCGGGCACCGCCTCGCTCAGGTAGAGCAGCGCGTCCCGGCCGTCGCGATCGACGGCGGCATAGACGTCCACACGGCCGAGGCTCTCCAGCCGCTCGACGATCCGGTATCCCAGCCCAGACCCATCTACCACGCCGCCTCCAGGTGGAGCCGCGTCCCCACCGCGGTCAACCTCGGGCCGCGGCTCCTCGGGGTGCTCCTGGGGTAAAAGGCGTAGATCAGCGTCGCCGTGGCCAGGAGCGCGCCGGCCGTCAGCGCGACCGCGGCGCGCTCCTCGGCGAGCTCCATCGCGCTGTAGGCGCGCTGCGCGCGCTGGAGCTCCAGGCCGGCGATCCGGTAGCCTCCGTGGTTGCGCTCGAGCAGGTCGTCGAACCTGCGCTCGTGCTCGCCCGACCGCGCGAGCAGCACCGCGCCGAGCGTGACGCACCCGGCGGACGCGACGGTGCCCAGCAGGACGAGCCCCGGCGCGGGCCCCGCGCCCGGCTCGGCCCGCGCCGGCGCGCGCGGCGCCGGTGGACGCGGCGCCGCCGCGCCCGGCTCGACCCGCGCCGGCGGGCGCGCCGCTGCCGCTCCGGTGTCCGTCGGCGCGGCGGGATCCAGGACGACCTGGCGCGCGTCCCCCGCGCGCACCTCCACGGTGGTCTCCGTCGCCGCCTCGCCGAGCGCCGCCCGGACGCGGTGCGCGCCGGGCGCGACGAACACCGCGCGCCCGAGCGGCGCCCGCCCAACGGGCCGGCCGTCGACCGACAGCTCCGCGCCCCGGGGCACGGCGAAGGTCAACGCGCCGACCGCCTGCTTCGCCCGCGCGAGATCCAGCGCTCGGCTCTGGTGCCGCTCACGCGCGCCGGCGTCCGCCGGCGCCGGCGTCCTCTCCAGACACGCCGTGAGAAACTCGGCCGCTCTGGGCATGTCCCCGATCCGGAACGAGAGCTGCCCGACGTTGCACGCCGCCTTCTCCGACGGTTCGAGTTGCCACAGCTGCAACCACAGGTCCCGCGCCTCCGCGAGCTGACCCTCCGCCACGGCCCGGTCGGCCGAGCGCTGGAGTCGAGCCTTGGGGCCGCTCGGGGGGGCGTCCGCGCCAGCGGCCAAAGGCACGAGGACCAGCGCCAGGGAGAGCAGCGATCGAACGAGCGCTCGCGACGGCGTGATGTTCACCAGCAGCTACATACCAAAAACAGATCACGCGGAGGGGAGCTTGCAGGGGATCCCCAAAAACACTGGATCAGTGGCAATTGGGGACGCTTCGACGTAATGCTTCGATTCGCAGCCACGCCCCCGGCTACCCCAGCAGCCGCTTCCACTGCTCCGACAGCCGCTGCGTCGACACCGGGACAGCCGCCTTCAGCTCGGGCGCGAACAGCGACACCCGCAGCTCCTCGATCAGCCAGCGGAACGACTCCAGCTCTTCCGCGGGAACCCCCTTGTTGAGGAGCGCCTGCTGATGCTTGAGGTAATCCTGCCAGAACGGCAGCACCTGCGCGGCCTTGGCCTGATCCTTCTGCGGCCCGTTCGGCAGCCGCTCGAGCCGGATCTGGACGGCGCGCAGGTAGCGCGGCAGGTGCGCGAGCCGGTCGAGCGGGGCGCGCGCGAACAGCCCGACCGGCAGCAGGAAATCGACCTGCGTGCGCACGTCGTCGAGCGCCTGCCGCGGCGAGCCCGGCTTCCCCGCCATCGATCGGAGCATCGACTGCACGCGATCGAGCTCGACCCCGATCTCGCGCGCCATCCCCGAGAGCCTCCCCAGCACGCCTTGCAGCGACCGCCGGCCCTCGTCCAGGCGCGCCTGGAACGCGGCCCGCGTCCTCGGGAACGCCGCGGGATCGCCGAGCTGGAACGCCTCGTCGAGCGCGCGCAGCGCGATCTGCCGGGCCAGGCCCGGCTCGCCCGGGGCCACCTTGGCGCCGAGCCCGCTCACGGCCACGGCGCTGCGCAGCGGCTGCTCGAGCTGGCTCATCTTGCCCCCCATCTGCAGCAGCACGAGCCGCCGCAGCCCGGCGCGCGTCGCCTCGGCGGCCGCCGCCCTCGACGCGAGCACGCGCACCGAGACCGACGTCTCGTTGTCGATCAGCGCCGGATAGCCGAACACCTTCTGCCCCCCGGCGTCGACCTGCACGCGCTCGGGCAGCGCGTCGACCCCGAACGACGTCAGCCCGTCCCGCTCCAGACCCGCCTTGCCGACCTTCGCCCAGGCCTCGCGCGCCCGGCCGGACAGCCGCTCCTTGAGCTCCCGCAGGTCGCGCCCCTCCCCGATCACCCGGCCGTCCTCGCCGACCACGCGGAAATAGAAGCGCAGGTACGGCGGGAGATCGTCGGGCCGGAACGCGTCCGCCGGCACGCGCTCGCCGGTGCGGTCCTCGACGGCGGCCGCGAGCGCCGGCCGCATCGGGCCCTGGAACGGCCGGAGATCCGCCGCGATCTCCCGGGCGACCTCCCGGAGCGGGACCAGCGCCTTGCGGAGCGACTTCGGCAGCGTCTCGAGCAGCAGGGCGATCTTCTCGGCGTGCCACCCGGGGATCATCCACTCGAGCTCGTCCGGATCGGCCTGCGGCAGGAGCACAAGCGGCAGCGACAGCGAGATGCCGTCGTCGTCCTCGCCAGGATCGAAGCGGTACGAGAGCGGCACGGTCGCGCCGTAGAGGTCGAGCGCGTCGGGGAAGCGCTCGGGCGTGAGCTCCGCGGCCTCGTCGAGCAGGACGTCGGCGAGCGACAGGTGAAGCACCCGCGGGTCCTTCTCCTCGGCCTCCTTCCGCCACGCCTCGAACGTCTTGCCGCTGTACACCCCCTCCGGCACGCGGCGGTCGAAGAAGAGCTCGAGCGCGTGCTCGTCCGCCAGCATCTCGCTCCTCCGCGCCTTGTCGCGCAGCCGGCTCACCTCCTCGAACAGCCGGCGGTTCGCCTCCATGAACGCCCCGCGCGTCGTGTATTCCTGCCGGACCAGCGCGTGGAGGAGGAAGATCGGGCGCGCGGCCTTCGGATCGATCGTCCCGTAATCGACCCTGCGGTCCCGCGCGATCGGCAGCCCGTAGAGCGTCACCTGCTCCTTGGCCATCACCGCCGCCGGCTTCGCGGCCCAGTGAGGATCGCCGTAGCTGCGCTTGCAGAGCGGCCCGGCCGCGGCCTCGATCCACGCGGGATCGAGGGCCGCCGCCATCCGGGCGAAGAGCTGCGATGTCTCGACCAGCTCGGCGGCCATGATCCACGCGGGCGGCTTCTTCGCGAGGCCCGAGGACGGGTGGAGCTGAAAGCGCGTCTGCCTTGCGCCGAGATATACCCTGTTCTCCTGGTTCCACATGCCGATTCGGCTGAGCAGGCCGGGCAGGAGCGCGCGGTGGATGGCGTCGCCCTTCGCGGGCGCGCCGTTCGGCGAGAAGCCCATCTCCTTCGTGATGCGGCTGAGCTGCCGGTGCACGTCGGCCCACTCGCGCATGCGGAGGTACGACACGAAATGATCGCGGCACGCCTTCCGGAGCTGGTTCTGCGTCAGCCGGCCCTGCGCGTCCTGGTAGAAGGTCCACAGCTTCAGCAGCCCCACGAAGTCCGACGTCTCGTCCTTGAACTTCCGGTGCGCGTCGTCGGCCTGCTTCTGCGCGGAGAGCGGCCGCTCCCGCGGATCCTGCACCCCGAGCGCGGCGGCGATGATCAGCACCTCGGCGAGCGCCCCCTCGCGCTCGCCGCCCAGGACCATCCGGCCGAGCCGCGGATCGAGCGGCAGCCGCGCGAGCTTCCGGCCGATGTCCGTGAGCGCGCCCGACTCGTCGAGCGCGCCGATCTCCTCGAGGACCCGATAGCCCTCGTCCACGGCGCGCTTCGACGGCGGGTCGAGGAACGGGAAATCCTCGATGGCCCCGAGCCCGAGCGCCTTCATCTGCAGGATCACGCCCGAGAGGCCGACGCGCAGGATCTCCGGATCGGTGTACGCAGGCCTCGCCTGATAATCCTGCTCGGCGTAGAGCCGGAAGCAGACGCCGCTCTGCACGCGGCCCGCGCGCCCCTTGCGCTGATCGGCGCTCGCGCGCGAGATGGGCTCGATCTGGAGCTGGGTGACGCCGGTGCGGGGGCTATATCGGTTGACCCGGGCGAGCCCCGCGTCGACCACATACACGATGCCTGGAATGGTGAGCGACGTCTCCGCCACGTTGGTCGCGAGCACGATCCGCCGCCCCGGGATCGACTGGAACACGCGCTGCTGGTCGCCCTGCGGGAGCCGCCCGTAGAGCGGCAAGAGCGTCGTGTGCGGCAGGCCGTGGCGCTCTAGCTCGGCCATCGTGTCATGGATCTCCCGCTCGCCGGGGAGGAAGACGAGGATATCCCCGCGCGGGTCGATCTCGGTGATCTCCTCGACCGTGCTCGCGACCGCGTCGGCGATCTCCGGCTCGCCGCTCTCGGGGGGACGGTGGATGACCTCCACGGGATACGTGCGGCCGGAGACCTCGATGACGGGCGCGCCGTCGAAAAAGGCCGCGAACCGGCCGGTCTCGAGCGTGGCGGAGCTGATGATGACGCGGAGATCCGGCCGCCTCGGCAAGAGGCGTTTGAGGTACCCGAGCAAGAAATCGATGTTGAGGCTGCGCTCGTGGGCCTCGTCGATGATGAGCGTGTCGTAGTCCGAGAGCCGCGGATCGCCCTGGATCTCGGCGAGGACGATGCCGTCGGTCATGTACTTGACGTACGTCGCCGGGCTCGTCCTGTCCGAGAAGCGGATCTTGTAGCCGACCTCCTTGCCCAGCTCGACGCCGAGCTCCTTGGCGACGCGGGCGGCGACGCTGGTGGCGGCGATGCGGCGCGGCTGCGTCACGCCGATCCGCGCGTGGAGCCCGCGGCCCATGGCCAGGCAGATCTTGGGGAGCTGCGTGGTCTTGCCCGAGCCGGTCTCGCCCGCGACGATCACCACCGGGTGCCCCTCGATGGCCCGGGCGATGTCGAGCACCCGCGCCGAGATGGGCAGCTCCTCGGGAAAGCGGACCGGGCTCGCGGACGCGGGCGGCGGTGACGTCTGGCCGCCGGGGGCGGCCGGCGCAGGGGAGGATTCGTGCGGAACGCGGGAGCTCACGGTGCGCGAGGGGGTAGCACCTCCCGCCGCGGCGCGCCGTCGAAGCCGTGCGCTCGCGGAGCCCGGCGCGGCGCCGCCGTCGGGAGCGCGCGGCTCCGACGGCGCGCCACCCCTCCGCCGGCGCGCGCGCGCCCGGTCAATCGTCGTCGTCGCCGCCGTCCTCGCACTTCGGCTCGCGGCAGCGGCCTTGGATGATGTCGCGGCACAGCTCGTCGCGCTTCTTCTCGTCCAGGTCCTCGTCCAGCGCGGCGAAGATCAGCTGCATGCGGCACTCGAGCGTGCCCTCGGCGCGCAGCCGGCTGCACGCGTTGAACGCGTCCGGCGCCGGCCAGAGCGAGCACATGACCGTGCAGCTCTCGAGATCCGGCACCCGCAGCGGGCAGAGGGCCGCGTAGAGCGTGCAGAGCGTCTCGCACCGCCCGACGCACCCGTCGGCGCCGTTCGGGCCGAGCGGCCCGGCGTCCGTGCAGCCGGCGGGATCGCCCGTCTCCACCGCCCGGCACGCGGCATAGCCCGCGGGCGACGGCATCGCCTCGCACACGGTGCAGCACGCCTCGACCGACGGATACTGCGGCGAGAGCTCGCACCGATCCATCGAATTGACGCAGTGCGTCGAGCATTCGGCGATCTCGCAGGGGCCGATCTGCTGCTGCGGGGGCGGCGGCGAGGGCGGCGGCGGCGGCGTGGCCACCGGCGGGGGCCCGCTGTCCTGGCTCGCCTCGCCGGCGTCGCCGGCGTCGGTCTCCACGCTGCCGCCGTCGGTCGCGAGGGTGCCGCCCTCGCCGCCTTCGCCGGGCAGCGGGGCGATGACCTGGCAGCCGGCGAGCCACGCGGCGAGCGCGCAGGCGACCGCGGAGCGCGCCTTCACAACGTCCCCCGCACGCCGATGTAGCCCGGGCCGACCGCCCAGGTGACGTTCGAGGCCGGCTCTCGCGCGCTCTCCAGCCCGAGGGCGACGCCCCCGACGGCAGCGCCGGCGATGGCGAGGCCGAACCCCACGTTCGAGACCCAGCCCAGCGTGTTGGCGCTGCCTCGCGCGCCGTCGGAGCAGCGCGCGGTGCCCTGCCGGCACGCGTCCTCGAGGTCGCTGCGCGCGCCCAGGTAAGCCGCGCCCGCGCCGAGCCCCACCGCGAGCCCGGCGCCCGAGGCGATGAACCCGCCGATGGCCCACGCCGAGGCCTTGCCCGAGGGAGTCTCCGGGGCGAGGGCGACGTCCAGCGTCGTGACCTCCCGCTCCGGGACGTAGACCCGCAGCCGGGCGCCGACGTAGCCGTCGGCCTCGACCTCGACCCAGTGGTTGCCCGGGTCGATCGGCGACCCCTCCGCGGAGACCTTCACCTCTTGCCCGTCGACCTTGAGCCTGGCGCCGGCCGGGCTCGGCGCGAGCCTCACCTTCAGCCGGGGGATGCGCTGATCGAGCTCGCTGCGCAGGGCGTCGGCGCGGCGCCGCGCCTGCGTGAACGGCCAGGGCTCTCCGGGGGTCGCGCGCGACGAGGCGATCGTCGACGCGAGCTCGCGCGCCTCGCTGAGCCGCCCGATGGCGGTGAGCGTCTTCGCGACCTCGATGGAGGTCGTGGGCACGCAGACCAGGCGCTCGGCGCGCTGGTAGGCGCGGAGCGCCTCCGCGTAGCGCTTCTGGGCGAAGAGCTCGTCGCCCGTGTACACGAGCTCCCGGGCCTCGGTCCGCGCCTTGTCGCCGGCCTCGCCGCCGGCGGCGCCCGCGCCCTCGCCGGCGAGCGCGGGGGAGGCCGCGATCAGCAGGCCGGCGATCATCATCAGGGTCGTGGGCCGGGAGTGCATGGATTTCCCCGTCAGAACCC
This sequence comes from Sorangium sp. So ce394, assembly GCF_051474665.1. Lineage (NCBI taxonomy): Bacteria > Pseudomonadati > Myxococcota > Polyangiales > Polyangiaceae > Sorangium > Sorangium sp. So ce394. The sequence continues at coordinate 9,943,365 of NZ_CP150339.1, read as the reverse complement.
GAGATCGCGCCGCGCGCGGCTTCGCGTCGCGACCTTCTTGGCCGGCGGCTCGCCGGACGCCGCGCGCGCCTGCGCGGCGACCGGCGCCTTGCGCGCGGCCGGCGCCGCGGCCGGGGCCTCGGCCGCCGGCTGGACGTCGGGCTGCGGCGCGCTCGCCGCGGGGCGCGGCGCGCTGGCCGGGGCCTCGGGCTGCGGCGCGCTCGTCGCGCACTGGGCCGCGGGCTCGGCGGCGGGGGCGGCGTGCGCCGAAGTCCCGGCGCCAAGCATCGTGAGCGACGCGAGGTGCGCCGCCGACGCAGGTGCCGTCCGGGTGACGCCGGCCCACGCCAGGGTGCTCACCCCCATCACGGCGGCCGCCGCCACGGCCCAGGTGCGCGCCCGCGACCGCTGCCGCGGCGAGGTGGCGCCGAGCGTGCCGAACGGCATCAGCGTGGTCACGAGGGACGAGAAGCCTTCGCCCGAGGCGAGCGAGTCGCGCGGGGGCATGATCTCGGTCGGGGCGGGCCGCGCGTCGCGCGGGGCGGCGACGGCGGCGTCCAGCGCCTCGAGGACGGCGCGGGCGCTCTGGACGCGGCGCGCCGGGTCCGGCTCGAGCAGCGAGAGGACCCAGGCGTCGATCGCGGGCGGCAGGCCCGGGACGAGGCGGGACGGCGGCGGGGGCGGCCCGCGGTCGATCGCGACCGCCACCGCGGCGATGGTGGCCCCGCCGAACGGGGTCTGTCCGGTCAGGCAGAAGTAGGCCACGACGCCGAGCGCCCAGAGGTCGCTGTGCGGCCCGACCTTGGCGCCGCCCGCCATCTGCTCCGGCGACATGAAGTGCGGCGTCCCCATGATGGCGCCCGTGACCGTGAGCCGCTCGGCCTCCTCGGCGGTGTTCTTGGCGATGCCGAAGTCGAGCACCTTCACGAACGGCTCGCTCTCGCCCGCCACGAGGAAGATGTTCTCGGGCTTGACGTCGCGGTGGACGATGCCGGCCTCGTGCGCCTTGGCCAGCGCGGCGCACGTCTGGCGCAGGATCGTCGCCGTCTCGTCGAGCGAGAGCCGCCCGCGGCGCTCGACGAGGTCGTGGAGCGTCTCGCCTTCGAGGTGCTCCATGACGATGTAGGGGACTCCCTGATCGGTGAACCCCAGGTCGAACACCCGCACCACGTGCGGGCTCTGGATCCGGGCGGCGGCCTCCGCCTCGCGCCGGAGCCGGGTGACGGCGAGCGGGTGATCGGCGTAGATGTCGCGGAGGAATTTGACGGCGACCTGCGTCTTGAGCCCCACGTGCTCGGCGAGCCAGACGCTCCCCATCCCGCCCTGGCCGAGCGCGCGGAGGAGCCGCAGCTGCGCGCCCACCTGCATCCCCGGCAGAGGCGCGCGGTCCGAGCTCGACGGCGAGGTGTGGCACCTTGCCTCAGCTGGGGCGATCAGGCACGGCGACGGCTGTGTGGCCTCACCCATTCCTACCGTCTTGCTCATGCCGGAGGGGGCTTGCATGCGGCGAGCCAGCGTCTCGATTGAACGGTTACAAGGACATGGGCTGGAGTCGGCGTGGCGCATCGTGGCGCGAGGCCGCGCCGCACAGAGCCCTCGTGACAGTTCGCTACAGGCCAGGTTACCGAAGTGGGCGCGCCTCGCGGCGCTCCACGTCACTACGGCCGCGCGCATCGCGCCTTGCGGGCAGCGCCACATCGCCGGGAGCCGCCGCGCCGATCGGCCCGTCACGCCGCCTGGACTCGCGATGTCGCCCGCCGTGCGCTCCGGGCGACCGCGCGCCGTCGCGGCCGGCGCAGGTCGTCGGCGCGCCGCGCGGGCGGGGTCGCCCGAGGTGTGATGTCGAGAGCGACGCGATCGGGCGCATGTTCGAGCTCGGCGTTGCCGGATGGATGATGACGAGCAACGTATCTGTGCCGTTGCCGACACGAGGCCGCTCCGGGGCGCGCACCCCGGAGCCGGGGAGTGTCGCGACAACCGCGCTCGCGCGGCGCCGATCGAGCGGGCGAGCGACGGCCGGCAGAGCCTGCGCGATCTCGCGAGCGCGGCCGTCGATCAGGGCTTGTGTCGCGCGGACGAAGCAAGCAGTCTACGCGCAGCGATGCAGCCTCTCTTCCTCTGCTTCCTGGCGGGCGTCGGCCTCCTCGCCGCGGCGTGCGATGCCCCTCCCGCGGAGGCGCCCAAGCCGGTCCAACTCCCGCCCGTGCCCCCGGGCGAGCTCCGCAGCCCGGAGGCGTTCGCGTCGATCCGGGACGACGACGCGCGCGCGGCCTCGCTGTTTCTCGAGGCGAGCAAGGTGCTGCTCCATCCGCGCTGCGTGAACTGCCACCCGCACGACGGGGTCCCGCGCCAGGGCGACGCCGGCGAGCGCCACAGCCCGCCCGTCGAGCGCGGCCCGGCGGATCGCGGGCTCGCGGCGCTGGAGTGCACGTCGTGCCACCAGGTGCAGAACCTCGATTTCGCCCGCGTGCCCGGGGCGCCGGGCTGGCACCTCGCGCCGGCCGAGATGGCCTGGCTCGGCCGCTCGCCCGCGGCGATCTGCGCCCAGATCAAGGATCCGGCGCGCAACGGCAAGAAGACGCTCGCGCAGATCGCCGAGCACGCCGCGCACGACGAGCTCGTCGCGTGGGGGTGGGCGCCCGGGCACGGCCGCACGAAGGCGCCCGGCTCGCAGGCGGCCTTCGGCGCGCTCATCGATGCGTGGGTGAAGGCGGGCGCCGCGTGCCCGCCCGAGGAGTCCCGACCATGATCATCCTGAAGGTGAACGGCGCCGAGCAGAAGCTCGACGTGGATCCGGAGATGCCGCTGCTCTGGGTGCTGCGCGACGTGCTCGGCCTCACGGGGACCAAGTACGGCTGCGGCCAGGCGCTCTGCGGGGCGTGCGTGGTGCACATCGACGGCGAGACCGTGCGCGCATGCGTGACGCCGGTGAAGCGCGCCGCCGGCGGCTCGGTGACGACCATCGAGGGGCTCAGCCCGGCCGGCGATCACCCGCTGCAGCGCGCGTGGGTGGAGCTCGGCGTCCCGCAGTGCGGCTTCTGCCAGGCGGGGCAGATCATGAGCGCGGCCGCGCTCTTGCGGAAGAACCCGCGCCCCTCGAACGAGGACATCGACAAGTCGCTCGCCGGCAACATCTGCCGGTGCGGTACGTACACGCGCATCCGCGCCGCGGTCCGCAAGGCCGCCGGCCTGCCCACGGAGTGAAGATGGAACAGCAACGCGTCGTCCTCCTCCGCCGCTCCTTCCTCGCGGGGCTCGGGCTCGCGATGGGCGGGCTCGCGCTCGGGCTCGCCGAGGGCGACGCCGAGGCCGCGCCGCCGTCTTCCACGCTGCCGCAAGAGCCGGGGCTCCGCACCGGGGTGTTCCTCCACATCGGGACCGACGGCACGGTCTCGATCGTCTGCCACCGGTCGGAGATGGGGCAGGGGATCCGCAGCTCGCTGCCGGTCCTCGTCGCCGACGAGCTCGGCGCCGACATGGCGCGGGTGAAGATCGTGCAGGGCGACGGCGACAAGGCCTACGGCGATCAGAACACCGACGGCTCGCGCAGCGTGCGCAACGGCTACGAGCCGATGCGGCGCGTGGGCGCGACGGCGCGCGCCATGCTGGTCGCGGCCGCGGCGAAGAAGTGGCGCGTGCCTGCCGCCGAGTGCGTGGCCGAGCAGCACGCCGTCCACCACGCGAAGTCGAAGCGCTCTCTCGACTTCCGCGAGCTCGTGGCCGACGCGGCGAAGCTCCCGGTGCCCGACGCGAAGACCGTCGCGCTCCGCCCCGTCGCCGAGCTGAAGCGCGTCGGCGGCCCGCTCCCGCTGCTCGACGCGCCGGCCATCGTGACGGGCGCCGCGCAGTTCGGCGCAGACGTACGCCTGCCGGGCATGCTCACCGCGGTCATCGCGCGCCCGCCGGTCGTGGGGGGCAAGGTGGCGCGGTACGACGGGGCGCGGGCGCTGGCGGTCCCGGGCGTGAAGAAGCTCGTGGAGCTGCCGGGTCCGACGGGCGGCGCGGTCGGGTTCCAGCCGCTCGGCGGGGTCGCGGTCGTGGCGGACACGACGTGGGCCGCGATGCGCGGCCGCGCGGCGCTGCAAATCGAGTGGGATCACGGCGCGAACGCGGCGTACGATTCGGGGAGCTATCGCCAGGCGCTCTCGGCCGCGGTGCGGGCGCCGGGCAAGGTGGTGCGCAAGGTCGGCGACGTGGACGGGGCGTTCGCGAAGGCGGCGCGCACGATCGAGGCCGAGTACTACGTGCCGCACCTGGCGCACGCGGCCATGGAGCCGCCGTCGGCGGTGGCGCGGGTCGACGCGAACGGCTGCGAGGTGTGGGCGCCGACGCAGAACCCGCAGGCGGCGCGGACCGAGGTGGCGCGGGCGCTCGGCGTCGGCGAGGACAAGGTCGCGGTGCACGTGACGTTCCTCGGCGGCGGCTTCGGCCGGAAGTCGAAGCCGGACTACTGCGCCGAGGCGGCGCTGCTCGCGCGCGCCATGGGCGCGCCGGTGCGGGTGCAGTGGACCCGCGAGGACGACGTGCAGAGCGGGTATTTCCACAGCGTGAGCGCGCAGTACCTCAAGGCGGGGCTCGACGCGGACGGCAAGGTGAGCGCCTGGCTGCACCGGACGGCGTTTCCGCCGATCCCGTCGACCTTCGACGGGAAGGTGAAGACCCCGAGCGAGAACGAGCTCGGCCTCGGCGTGCTCGACCTCGCGCTCGCGTCTCCGAACGTCCGCGCCGAGGCGTGCGACGCGCCGGCGCACGTCCGGATCGGGTGGCTCCGGTCGGTCTGCAACATCTTCCACGCCTTCGCGGTGCAGAGCTTCATCGACGAGATCGCCCACGCGCGGCAGGCCGATCCGCGCGACGTGCTGCTCGAGGTGCTCGGCCCGGCCCGGCAGGCGTCGCCGGCCGAGCTGGGGGTGCAGAAGGTCCCGAACTACGGGGCGCCGATCGAGCAGCACCCGGTCGACGTGGGCCGGCTGCGGCACGTCATCGAGCGCGTGACGGAGATCTCGGGGTGGGCCGCCGCTCGCAAGGCGGGCCGCGCGGTGGGCCTCGCCGCGCACCGGAGCTTCCTCACCTACGTGGCGGTGGTCGCCGCGGTGTCGAAGGACGCGCTCGGCAAGGTGCAGGTCGACGAGGTGTGGCTCGTCGCCGACCCCGGCACGGTCGTCAACCTGGATCGCGTGCGCTCGCAGATGGAGGGCGCGGTCGTCTTCGGGATGAGCATCGCGCTCCACGGCGCCATCACGGTGAAGGGCGGGGCGGTCGAGCAGACGAACTTCCGCGACTACCCGGTGGTGCGGAGCACGGAGGTGCCGAAGCGCATCCACGTGGAGATCGTGAGGAGCGACGCGCCGCCCGGCGGCGTCGGTGAGCCCGGGGTGCCGCCGGTGGCGCCCGCGATCGCGAACGCGGTGTTCGCCTTGACGAAGACGCGCGCGCGGGAGCTCCCGCTGCGGCGCCTGGGGCTGTGACGGGGGCGGCCGCGGCGGAGCCCTTCTCCTGAAGCGGCCCTATCCCGCGGCAGCGCAGCGCGCCGCGGCTACGGCGTCCCCGTCTTGCCCTGCTGATAGATGTCCGGGATGTTGATCTCCATGAACCTGTCCGGCTTCTCGAGCGGCGCGAAGCCGAACTGCCGGTAGAGCCCGTGCGCATCCGCGGTGGCGAGCAGCGTCCGCCGCAGCCGGAGCTGGCCCAGGGCCTCGCTGACGTGGGCCATCAGCGCCTTGCCGTACCCCTTTCGCTGCTCCGCCTCGACGATGAACACGTCGGCCAGGTACGCGAACGTCGCGTGATCGGTGATCACCCGGGCGAAGCCGATCTGCGCGCCGCCCTTGTAAGCGCCGAAGCAGAGCGAGCCCTCGATCGCCCTCTCGACCACCTCCCTGGGGATGCCCTTGCTCCAGTACGCGGAGGCGAGGACGGCGTGGATCAGCGCGCGATCGAGGCGCGATTTGTCCGACGAGATGACGAGCTCTTCGCTTGCCGGGTGGTCCACTCCGTCGATCCTCCGTTGCGCGTGCAGTCTGCGGGTCCGGTCCCTCGCGACGTCGTCAGCAATCCCTGAAGCCGCCGCCTCGCGGCAGGCAATCCGAAGCGCCGGCCGACGTCAAGGACGAGCGGCCGGGCGCGCCGCGCTGCGCGCGCCCATGGACGATGCCGCCGCCCGCGTGCGACGTTGCCCGCGAACACGGGGGAAGAAGCATGCTCACGCTCCTCGGGGTCGCGGTCGTGGTCGTCGGCTTTGTCGTCCGGATCCATCCGCTGCTGGTCGTCGCCGCGGCCGCCGTCGTGACCAGCCTCTCGGCCGGGATGAGCCTCGTCCAGGGGATCTCCGCCCTGGGCAAGGCCTTCAACGACAACCGCTATGTCAGCCTCGTCTGGCTGGTCTTGCCGGTCATCGGCCTCCTGGAGCGCTCCGGGCTCCAGGAGCGGGCGCGCGCGCTGGTCTCGCGGGTGAAGACCGTCACGACCGGCCGCCTCCTGCTCGCGTATTTCATGATACGGCAGCTCAGCGCGGCCCTCGGCCTGACCTCGCTGGGCGGCCACGCGCAGATGGTCCGGCCGCTGATCGCGCCCATGGCCGAGGCCGCCGCCGAGAACCGGCACGGGCCGCTGCCGGACGCGGCGCGCTTCCGGATCCGCGCCGCGGCGGCGGCGGCCGACAACGTGGCGCTGTTCTTCGGGGAGGACATCTTCCTCGCCATCGCGTCGATCCTGCTCATCAAGGGGTTCCTCGAGCAGAACGGGATCCTCGTCGAGCCGCTCCAGCTGTCGGTCTGGGCCATCCCCACGGCGATCCTGGCGCTCCTGGTCCACGGGACGCGGCTCCTCCTGCTCGACCGGCGGCTCCGGCGCGAGCTCGCCCGCACGGACGGCGGGGAGGCGCGCGAGTGATCACCCTCGACGTCGGCTACGTCGCGGCGGGCCTGTTCTTCGCGGCGGCGTCCGCCCTGAGCGCGGTCGACCGCGAGAACCCGAAGCGCTGGAAGAACGCCCTCTTCTGGGGCCTCCTCGCGGCGAGCTTCCTCTTCGGCGCGCGCCTCGGGGATCTCGCGAACGGCGTCCTCGCGATCGCGCTCGTCCTCCTGGCCGGCGTCGGGGGCCTGGGCCAGGGCCGCCCCGCCACGACGACGCCCGCGGAGCGGCGCGCGAGCGCCGAGCGGCGCGGGGATCGCCTCTTCGTCCCGGCGCTGATCATCCCGGCGACCGCCCTCCTGGGCGCGCTCGTCCTCCGGCGGGTCGAGATCCACGGATCTCCCTTGCTCCACGCTGGCCAGGCCACGCTGATCTCGCTGGCGCTCGGCGTGGTGCTGGCGCTCGCGGTCTCGGTGGCGTGGCTGCGCCCGCCGCTGCTCGCCCCGCTGCAGGAGGGCCGGCGCCTCCTCGACACCGTGGGCTGGGCGGCGATCTTGCCCCAGATGCTGGCCGCGCTCGGGGTCGTGTTCGCGGCCGCGGGCGTCGGCGACGTGGTCGGGGGGCTGGCCGGGAGCGCGCTCCCGCTCGGCGGCCGCCTCGCCGCGGTGGCGGCCTATACCGTGGGCATGGCGGTGTTCACGGTGATCATGGGGAACGCGTTCGCGGCCTTTCCGGTCATGACCGCGGCCGTGGGATTGCCCCTGATCGTGCGCCGGCTCGGCGGCGACCCGGCGGTGATGAGCGCCATCGGCATGCTGTCCGGCTTCTGCGGCACGCTGATGACCCCGATGGCCGCCAACTTCAACATCGTGCCCGCGGCCCTGCTCGAGCTGCCCGACCGCGACGGCGTGATCAAGGCCCAGCTCCCCACCGCGCTGCTCCTCTTGGTCGGGAACACGCTCCTCATGTACCTGCTCGCCTTCCGGCGCTGAGGTTCCATCCATGGCACACGTGCTCACACCGGACATCGCCTCGCGTCTCGCCGCCATCGCGCTCGGGCACGTGACGCGGGAGTATCCGAACAAGCTCGATCACGTCATGTCCGGCCCCGAGGACGTGAAGGGCCCGCGCGATCTGCACCCCATCTTCTACGGCAGCTTCGACTGGCACTCGTGCGTGCACGGCCACTGGCTCCTCGCGCGGGTGTACCGCCTCTTCCCCGGCGCGCCCGGCGCGGCGGCGATCCGCGCGCTCCTGGAGGCGCAGCTCACGGCCGACAAGGTCGCCGCCGAGCTCGACTATCTCCGGCGGCCGGAGAGCCGCGGCTTCGAGCGGCCGTACGGGTGGGCGTGGCTGCTCCTGCTCGCCGCCGAGCTCGCGCGCTACGGCACCGACGAGGGCCGCCGGTGGTCGGCCGCGCTGGCCCCGCTCGGCGACGCGTTCGCCGAGCGGCTCCTCGAGTACCTGCCCCGGGCCACGTACCCGGTCCGCGCCGGCGCGCACACGAACAGCGCCTTCGCCCTCGCGCTCGCGCTGGAGTACGCCGCCGTGAAGGGCGATGAGCGGCTCGCGGGGCGCTGCGCCGGGTCCGCGCGGGCGTGGTACGGCCGCGACGCGGACTGCCAGGCGTGGGAGCCCTCGCAGGACGATTTCCTCTCGCCCGCCCTCATCGAGGCCGAGTGCATGCGCCGGGTCCTGCCCGGACCGGAGTTCCGCGGCTGGTTCGCGCGGTTCCTGCCGCGCGCGGCGGAGGGCGAGCCCGCGACCCTGTTCGCGCCGGCGACGGTCAGCGACCGCAGCGACGGCAAGATCGCCCACCTCGACGGGCTGAACCTGAGCCGCGCCTTCTGCTGGCGCTCGCTCGCCGCGGCCCTGCCCGAAGGGGATCCGGTCCGCGCCCGCGCGCTCGACGCGGCCGAGCGGCACCTCGACGCCAGCCTGCCGCACGTGGCCGGCGATTACATGGGCGAGCACTGGCTCGCGAGCTTCGCCCTCCTCGCGCTGGGCGCCGGGGCGGAGTGACGCGCTACAACGGTGCGCTGCGCGGCGCCTGCTTGGCGCCGCAGCGTCTAGGACGTCGAGATCGTGGAGCGGGAGACGGGATTTGAACCCGCGACGTCAACCTTGGCAAGGTTGCACTCTACCACTGAGTTACTCCCGCAAACGTCGGGCACAGAAACGGAGGGAGCTGGAGAGCACCCTCATCGGGGCCGCTCGGAGAAGATCCCGAGCTGCGCCGAGCCACCGCCGGAGGGCTGTCTCCGTCGAGGCGGCGGAGGAGTATCAACCGGCGCCGCCGTAGTCAAGCGCTGAAGTGCGTGCTCCTGGAGCGATCGTGCGTGTCGGACGGCACGAGCTCGCCCGGCCGCCCCGCGCCCCCGGGGAGCCCCCTGCCCGTGAGGCGCGGCGCGCGGGGGCAGCGCCTCGCGTTCCGCGGTCCCGCGGTCGCTGCTCACGGCGCGCCGCCTCCCGCTCACGGCGCTCGAGCGGCTCGGCACGGTGCTCGTCGACGACGTCGCGGTGCCGCTGCCGCTCCTGCCGGAGATGCTCCGGCGCATCGAGGCGATCTCTGACGAGACGCACGAGGCGCAGACCACCGTCGGGACGGTGGCGCGCGCGGGCGACGGCGACCTCCACCCGATCGTGGTCTTCGATCGCCACGACCTCTGCTCATCGTCTTGGCGCATCTTCTCTCGTTGACGTCTCGGTGATTCCTCCTCTTCTCGTCCGAGCGTCTTCTCAGTTGGCGCTCTCGGCGTCTTGGCGGCTCATGCCCTCTCGTCCGAACGCCGCTCCAGAGCTACATGTGAGACCTGTGTTCGTGACGATTGATGATGATCGTCGCCGGAGCCCTACACGGTGAATCGAGCCTCCGCTGAGCTGAGGAATCTTACGGCTCGGACATACGTGTAACACAACTTAACAGTGCATAACCTAAATTAACTAGGTGTGCATGGCGGTGAAAATAGCTGGATTCTGTGTGTCCATGGCGACGTTGTCATAGGCTGATTCCGCTGCTCGCGCTCGCTTACCGGTACATTGCGATGGCAGCAAATCGACATGAGGCTGTCTTGACGGCTGTCATGTCGTCGCATACCTTCGGTCGAGTTCGCGGCTACAACATCTCTCCAAAAGGAGGCTCCCGTGAAGTACTGCTGGTGACCCGCACGGCGAGGGGGCCAGGCCGAGAAGCGGCCTGGCCCCTCTTGCTTTTCATGAGAGCGAAAGACGCGAGAGGATCCGATGCCCCGCAGCCCGAGCGACTATGATCCGCTGTCTCCCGAAGCCGTCGCAGACCCATACCCGATCTACGCGCGCCTGCGCTCGTCGTGCCCGGTGCTGTGGCACGAGCGGCTCGACTCCTGGGTCCTGACTCGTTACAAGGACTGTATCGCCGTGCTGCGCGATCCGGCCAGGTTCGCCAGCGACGCGCGACGCGCCGGTCAGGTGGCGCCTCCCGGCGCGGAGCACCCCAGCTTGCAGGGGCTCGATCCTCCCGAGCACACGCCGGTCCGCGACCTGTTTGCCGGCGCGCTGCGCGATCAGGCGATGTCCGGGCTCGGCGAGCTCGTCGCCGAGGAGGCGGCCGCGGCGTTCGCGCGCCTCGCCGACGCGCCCTCGTTCGACTTCACCGCGGATGTCGCGCGCCCGCTCGCGCTCTCCGCGATGTCCCGGCTGCTCGGCATCGAGCCGCCCGCGATCGCGTCGATCGTGGCGCTGTCCGACGCGGTCGAGCGCGCCATGGACGCCGCGCTCGTCCCCGAGGCGATCGGGCCGGCGGTGGCGGCCCGGGGGCAGATGAACGATCTCATGAGATCGTGGGCCGGCGGCGGGCTCAGGCCCGGATTGCTCGCGCAGGTCCTGGACGAGCGGCACAGCGCCGGTGTCCCGGAGGCCGCGGTGTGGAGCACGGTGCGGGTGATGTTCCTCGCCGGCTTCAGCACCACCGTGTCGGCGGCCGCCAACATGGTGCTGGCCATGTTCCGGCACCCCGACGCGCTCGAGCGCCTGCGCGACCTCCGCCTGCTCGAGACCGGCGTCGACGAGCTCATGCGCTATGACGGGCCCATCCAGGGCACGAGCCGCATCTGCTTGGAGGCGACCACGATCGACGAGACCCGGATCGAGCGTGGCCAGGTCGTGCTCCTCCTGTTCGGCGCGGCCAACCGCGATCCCGAGCAGTTCGCCGCGCCCGACGACCTCGTGCTGGATCGCCGGCCGAATCGACACCTGGCCTTCGGCCGGGGACCCCACGCATGTACCGGGACCCAGCTGGCGCGGATCGTCCTGCAGGCGCTGCTCGGCAGCATGCTCCAGCTGCCCGCGCCGCTGCGCCTCGCGGGTCCCGTGCACCGGCAGCGCCGCGCCACGGTTCGATATCCCGATCGTCTACCCCTCACCTTGCAGGCCTCATGATCACGACCGCCGCACCCATGACCACGCCGGCGCACGACGAGCGCCCGAGCGAGCTCGATCCCTGGCCGCTCTCGCCCATCCTGGCCGTGCTGCCCGCGACCGCGCGCCTCTCCCTCGGCTTCGACGTCGAGCGGATGCTCGCCGACGTGAGCGCGCTGCGCGCGAAGGAGTGGTCCAAGCCGACCATCCTCACCGGAGAAGGGGTCAGCCGCGGCGCCGACGTCGACTGGCGCAAGCTGCCGCTGCGCAGCATCGGGGGCGACCCCGATCGGACGGATCCAGGCGGCCCCTCGCTGGAGGAGTTCGCCGACACGCGATGGCTGCGCGAGGCGCCCTACCTGGCCGAGCTCTTGGCCAGCATTCCGGCGCCGCTGCGCTGCGTGCGGCTGCAGTCGCTGGGCCCGGGCGCGGCGAGCCCGGTGCACAACGACACGAAGCACAGCCTGCCGTGGGGAATCGTCCGGCTGCACGTCCCGATCGTCACGACGCCCGGCGCGATCCTCACCATCCAGGAGGAGACCCACCGCTGGCCGCCGGGTGAGCTCTGGTACGCCGATTTCACCCGTCCGCACGTGGTGCGCAACAGCGACCCGGTGACGCGGATTCACCTCGTGATCGACTGCCAGCCCACGCGCGAGCTCTTGGCGCTCTTCCCCCCGGCGTTCCAGACCTCCGCCGCTCTGGCGAACACGCTCTTCGCGGCGCCCGTCGTGCCGCTCTCTCCCGCCGAGCGCGACGCGTGCCGGTGCAGCTTCCAGATGCCCAGCTCGTTCCCGTCGTTCGAGGAGCCGGACGGCGCCTTCCTCACGGCGCCGCGCGCGCGGCGGGCCACGATCGACGTCCGCGGCGATCGGCTCGTGCTGCTGCTCGACGGCGAGCCTGCGTTCTCGCTCGTGCACGTCGGAGGCGGCGAGTTCCGCTTCGCCGGCTGGACGATGGAGCGGACCGTGCAGATCACCGTGGACGCGCGCCGCGCGCCGACCGTGACGCTGCGCTCGCGCGTGGGGGACCAGACCCGGGCGCTCGAGCTGCCCGCGGAGCGCGTGAGGCCGTCGTGACGCGGGCCGTCGTGACGCGGGCCGTCGTGACGCGGGCCGGGGCGCCGGCGGGGCCGAGCCTGTTCCGCCACCGGAACTTCATGCTGCTCTTCGGCGCCGATACGATCAGCCAGGTAGGCACGCAGATCACGCTGGTCGCGCTGCCGCTCGTGGCGATCCTGGCGCTCGACGCCGGGCCCTTCCAGGTCGGCCTCCTGTTCGCCGCCCAGACCTCGGCCTTCGCGCTGATCGGGTTGCCGGCGGGGGTGTGGGTGGACCGGATGCGCCGGCGCTCGATCCTGATTCGCACCGATCTGATCCGCGCCGCGCTGCTCGGCTCGATCCCTGTCGCCTGGTGGCTCGGCAAGCTCAGCTTGCTGCAGCTCTACGTCGTGGCGCTCGGGGTGAGCGTCGCCCGGGTGTTCTTCGATGTGGCCTACCAGAGCTACGTCCCCACGCTGGTCGACCGGGATCGGCTCGTGGACGGCAATGGCAAGCTGGAGATCGTCAATTCCGGCGCCCAGGTCGCGGGGCCGAGCGTCGGAGGCTGGCTGGTCAACCTGCTCTCGGCGCCCGTCGCGATCGTCGCCGACGCGGTGAGCTTCGTGTGCTCGGCGCTGCTGCTCGGCCGCATCGACGCCGCCGAGCCGGCGCCGCCGCGCGACCGCCCCCGCGGCCTGCTGGGTGAGATCCGCGAGGGCGTGCGCTTCGTGATCGGCCACCCGATCCTGCGCATGATCGCGCTGCGCTCCGCGCTCGCCAACCTGGCCTTCTCGGCCGCGCTGGCGGTGCAGGCGTTGTTCCTGCTCCGGGAGCTCGGGCTCTCGCCCGAGGTCTACGGGACGCTCCTCGCCGCGGGCGCGGTCGGCGGGCTCGTCGGCGGGGCCGTGGTCGGGCCGATGACCCGGCGCATCGGCTCGGCGCGGATCATCTGGCTCGGCCCGCTCCTGTTTCAGCCGTTCGTGCTGCTCGTCCCGTTCACGCAACCTGGGATGAGGCTCGCCTTCTTCGTGGCCGGCACGTTCGTGGAGGCGATTGGCATCGTCGTCTACAACGTCTCGCAGATCAGCTTTCGCCAGGCGATCACGCCGGAGCGCCTGCTCGGCCGGATGAACGCGACCATGCGTTTTCTGGTCTGGGGCACCATGCCTCTCGGCTCGCTCCTCGGCGGCGCGCTCGGCGAGCGGTACGGCGTCCGCGCGGCGCTGTGGATGGGCATCGCCGGCCTGCTGCTCTCGCTCCTGCCGCTGCTCTTGTCCCCGCTGGTCCGCATGCGCGACCTGCCCGACGCGGGCATGGAGCCCGCCTGATGCGCGCTCGATCGAACTCTCCACGGAGCCACGCCATGGTCGATGTCCACGACGAGAACCTCCCGGCTTTCCCCATGCCGCGGCGCTGCCCGTACGCGCCGCCGCCAGAATACGAGTCCATGCGCCGGCAGGCGCCGCTCGTGCGCGTGTCGTTCCGCGACGGTCCGCCGATCTGGCTCGTGACGCGGCACGCGGAGGCGCAGCGCGTGCTCACCGATCGCCGCATCAGCACCGATCCGACGCGGCCGGGGCACCCGTTCGCGGCGATGGTGGGCACGCCGCAGGAGCAGGCGGGCCAGTTCATCGACATGGATCCGCCGGAGCACGACGTCTATCGGCGGATGCTCGCGGGCGAGTTCAGCGCGCGGCGCATCCGCGAGCTGGGCTCGTTCATCGAGCGGGTGGTGAACGAGCGGATCGACGACATGTCGAAGGGCCGCGAGGCGGATCTCGTGGAGTCGTTCTCCTTCCCGGTCGCGACCCTGGTCATCTGCCAGCTGCTCGGCGTGCCTTATGAGGATCGCGCGTACTTCCAGTCGCGCACGACCCGGATGATCGCCGGTTTCTTCAGCACGGAGGAGGCTACCTGTGCGCGCAAGGAGCTCTGGGACTACCTCGATGGGCTGGTGACGGCGGCCGAGTCCAGCCCGGGCGACGACCTGATCGGCCGCCTGGCCCTGGAGCGGCGCGCGGCCGGCGAGCTGTCGCACGACGCGCTGGTCGGCATGGTGTTCCTCCTGCTCGTGGCCGGGCATGAGACCACCGCGAACATGCTCTCGCTCGGGGTGTTCACGCTCCTGCAGAACCCCGGGCTCCTCGCCGAGCTGCGCGCCCGGCCCGAGCTGTGGCCCGACGCCGTCGAAGAGCTCTTGCGGTACCATTCCATCGTCGACTGGGTAGCGTTCGATCGGGTCGCGCTCGAGGACATCGAGATCGGCGGCCAGCGCGTGCGCGCCGGCGAGGGGCTCTTCGTGCTCGGCGCGTCGGCCAACCGCGACGAGCGGGCGTTCGCGGATCCCGACGCGCTCGACATCCATCGCGGCGCGCGCCACCACCTCGCGTTCGGTTACGGCATTCACCGCTGCCTCGGGCAGAACCTGGCGCGCGCGGAGCTCGAGATCGGCTACCGCACGTTGTTCGAGCGGCTGCCGGCGCTCCGCGTCGTCGGCGGCGTCGAGGAGCTGCCGTTCAAGTACGACCGCCGCACCTTTGGACTGTACCGGCTGCCCGTCGCGTGGTGACCGGCCGGATCCCATCGTCGAGAAGCATCGAATTTCTAGGAGGAACAACATCATGGAACAGTGCGTCGAACTGCTGGTGTCCCTCGGGGCAGGAAACGTCAAGCATCCGGGGGGCACGCTGCTGGCGCACCTCCTCCGGGTCGAGACGATGCTGCGGAAATGGGGGGCGAGCGACGAGGTCCGCGAGGCGGGGATCCTTCATGCGCTCTTCGCGCCGGACGGCTCGCCCGATCCTTACTACACGATGCTCTCGCTCACCGAGCGCCCGCGCGTGGCCGCGATGATCGGCGCGTACGCGGAGGAGCTCGTCTACTTCTATGGCGCGTGCGATCGCGAGTACACCTATCCTCGGCTCATGGAGCCGTCCGACCAGTGGCGCGATCGCTTCACGAACGAGATCAAGACGCCGAGCGAGGAGCGGCTCCGCAATCTCATGGAGATCACCGCCGCCAACGAGGTCGACATCGCCAGCCACAATCCCTCGTTTCGCGCCAGGTACGGCGCCGACCTGCTCGAGCTGTTCACCCGCACGCGGCCGCTGCTCAGCGACGGCGCCTGGGCGCACTGCCAGGCCGTCCTGGGCGAGCCGGCGAGCGCGCATCAGCACGCGTGACCCCGGGGGCAGCGGTCAGGGCGTCGCGGGGCCGGACGCGGCGCGGAGGCTCCCCCGCAGCTCGCGCGGCGCGCGACCGAACCATCGCTGGCAAGCGTGGCTGAACGCGGTCGTGTCCGCGAAGCCGAGCTCTAGCGCGATCTCGGTCACGCTGATCGTCTCCCTGCGGAGCAGGCTGCCGGCGCGCTCGCGGCGCACGTCGTCGACGAGGCGCCGGAAGCTGGTCCCCTCGGCGTCCAGGTGCCTGCGCAAGGTCCGCTCCGTCGTGCCGAGGGCGCGGGCCACGCGCGGGAGCGACGGGACGCCGCCGTCGGCGCTCGACAGCGCGCGGACGATCGCGTGTCGGACGGCGTCCTCGCGCGATCGCGGGGCGAGCTCCCGCGAGAGCGCCTCCGCGGACCTGCACAGGTACTCCCAGAGCGTCCGGTTGGCCGATGGCGGCACCGCGTCGAGGAGCTCGCGGCGGAAGGAGAGCCCGTCGTGGGGGGCGTCGAAGGTCACGGGGCAGTCGAAGAACGCGCCGTGTCCGGCCCGGCGAGGCGGCGCGGCATGCCGGAAGGTCACCTCGACGGGCGTCAGATCCGCGCCGGCGATCCGCCGCAGGCAACCGAGGCCCTGGGCGACGGCCGTCTCGTTGGAGAGGCGGTGTCCCAGGGTGAGAGGCCGCGCGCGGTACCACCGGACGTGGACGCGCCTCGCGGTCTCGGTCACCTCCCAGCGGCCCGAGTCGGTGAGCAGCGGGCCGTAGCGAGCGACGGTGTCGACCGCGTCGCGCACCGACGGCGCGGTCATCATCGCGAAGCCGAGCACGTGCAGGTCCTCGATGGCGGCCGCCTGCGCTACCCGGATGGGCAAGGAAGGATCGTCGAGCGTCCGACCCAGGTAGGTCCACAGGTCGATGACGCCGTCGAGCTCGATGCGTCGTGCGGGGTCCTCGGCGAGCGACGGCGGCAGGCGCGCCGCGCGGCGCATGGCGTCGAGCCGGACGCCGTCCCGCAGCGCGTGGTCGACGATACGCTGGACCACCCGCGCCACGACGGTCGGTTGGGGTCGTACCATGCGCTCCGCGCCAGCATGCTGCATGCCAGCGACCGGAGCTCCTCGCGGGCGGCGATCCGCGCGACGAGAGCCATCGTGGGCGCGTCAGGCATGGCGCACGGGTCAGGGGAGCGCGCTTTTCCTGCGGGCTCAGGGGCTCGTGAAGCCGAGGATCCCGTGCCCGGCCAGGACGTGGACGGTGTTCCGGGGCTGCGGCTCGGGGTTCGTGGCGCTCGCCACGCCCTCGCGCATGAACGCGGTCCGGATGCGCGTGATGGAGGACGCCTGGTGCGCCTCCTGGAGCAGCTTCATCGCTCCGGCGGGTACCGTGATGGATCCGTCGCCTCCCAGGGTGACGCACTGGATCTCCACCTGCTTGCCTCTGGGCGGCGGCATCGCGAACGGCGAGGCTCCCTCGACGTCGCCGTCGGTGCTGGTGATGCGCACGAGCGTGCCTTGCGCGGCCCCGCAGCTCCCGCCCTCCCCGGCGCAGCCCAGGGTCATCGGCGCGCCGTCGAGCGGCACCGCGCCGAGGGTGGATTGCGACGCGCCGTCGAGCTGGAACTCGCCCCCTGCCGCGATGGGCCCCAGATCGGCGAGCTCGAAGGCCATCGCGCCGCCGGGCTCGATCCCCACGACGACCTCATCGCCGCTCGCGATGGGATCGATCGGGTTGTTCGGGACGGGCCCTGCGCCGGCGAGCACGACATGGTCGGCCACGAACGCTTCCTCGGCTGCACGCGGATTGGCCACGATCGCGGTCTCGCTCGACTCGACGGCCACGATGGGGAACGCCCCGTTGTTTGCGGCCGTCGCTGCGCCGTTCACGCGCAGGTAGCGGCCCACGTCGTCCGCGGAGAGCGCCGCGCCGCGGAGCACGTAGGCCGCGGTGCCCGTCGTCCCGGGGGTCACGCTCGCCTCGCCCGTTCCGCTGTGCGCCGGGCAGACGTAGCCATTGCCCTGGAAGCGGCAATGGAGTGCGCCGCCCGCAAGCCCGGAGATCGTGACGGCGCCCTGATCGGTGAGCGGCGGCGGCGGGTCGTCCTGCACGTCGTACATCCATGCCTTGCACCCGGTGAGCTGACCGGGCATTTCCTCGTAGCTTGGGGCGTTTGCTGCGGTGAACAAGATCTGCACGGTGAGGCCGTGACCGGCCTGCGGGGCGCTGAGGATGGAGACATCCTGGATGGAGATGATGCCCGCGTGCGTCGGGGCGAGGCTGCCGCCGGCGCCGCCGTCGCCTCCCGAGCCTCCGCTGCCGCCCGAGGCGCCGGTGCCCTCCGAGCCTCCGCTGCCGCCCGAGCCCGCGCTGGCCGGCGTGCCGCCGCTTTCCTGGTGGCTGTCGTCGTTCGGGTTCGCGCAGCACCCCGCGGCGGCGATGGCCGCGGCGATGGCCACGGCGATCCGGCGGTTCGTCGGGTTGTGCGAGATTCGCATTCGATGGATCATGAACAACCTCCAAGCCTCGTGATGAAGCGCGTCGCCGCGCTCCGTGGTGGACGCGTCGAAGGATGTAGGCGTGCCGCCGCGGATCGGCTTGGTCGCGCCGGCCATGGAGTTGGTCGAAGCGGCCACCCCGCGTCCGGGCGGGGCGCCGCGGCGAGCGCGGCGTGAAGCGGCGGCAGCCAGCGCCGCGTCGGCGCCGACGCTCATCCCTCGGATCGCGGAGAGCCAGCCGTGCGAGCGGCGGTGTCAGGCGCGGGGGCTCAGGGAGACGGCGGGCTCCACACGAAGGGCCTGGTGGTGGAGACGGCGCGCAACCCCATCCGTTCCAGGATCGGACGGCTGTCCGGCGAGGCGTCGACTTGCAGGTAGCGCAGCCCGCGCTCTCGGGCCTGCGCGGCGCGCCGCGCGACGAGGCTGCGATAGATCCCGCGCCCGCGCCACGCCTGCAGCGTGCTGCCGCCCCACAGGCTTGCGAACTCGGTGCCTCGATGGAAGCGCGCCCAGGCGGCGCAGACGATCCGACCCTCTGCCTCGGCGACGTGGATGGATATCGCCCCTGGATCGGCTTGTCGCTCCTCCCCCAGCTCGGCGACGAGCCAGCCCCAGTCCCCGCCCCAGACGGCGGCTTGCAGCGCGGCGATCCCGTCGAGCGGCTCGCCGTCGTCGAGACAGCGCACGGTGATCCCCGGGGGCGGCGTCGCGCCGGCGGTCGCCCCGGCGACCTCGTCGACGTCCCCGATGAGCAGCGCCTCTTCGTCCCCCGCCTCGAGCCCGGCGGCGCGCAGCCGCGCTTCGAGATCCGCGGGCCGGTCGTGGCCGAAGGTCTTCCACTCGAAGCGGCGCGCCAGCCCGGCGAAATACGACACCTGCTCGGCGATGGCGCCGTCCGCCGTGTCCTCGTCCAGGTCGCTCCATGGCACGCCGCAGCCCCATGGCAGCTCCGGAGGC
This sequence comes from Sorangium sp. So ce394, assembly GCF_051474665.1. Taxonomy (NCBI): domain Bacteria; kingdom Pseudomonadati; phylum Myxococcota; order Polyangiales; family Polyangiaceae; genus Sorangium; species Sorangium sp. So ce394. The sequence goes on along the minus strand of NZ_CP150339.1, from coordinate 9,924,485 downwards.
GACACCCACCTCACCACGCGGCCGTCGCGCTCGACGCGCCATGCCGGGCTGGGCGGCGGGAGATCCCGGCGCATCTGGGCGTCGAAGCGCGCGAGGAGATCGGTGGTGCTCACGGAGGCCATGGTGGGCAGTCCGACGGCAGCAGGTCGTACGCGATGAACCATCAACATCGATCCTGCCACCTCGGAAGCCGAGGCGGCCAGCCCCCCTGCCTCGACCGCAGGCGTGCCTCGGGCACGACCGGACGGCTGGACCAAGACCTTCCTTGTTGACGCCCGCCCCGCGCTCGGTCATTGACAAACGTCAATGACGAATGTCAATATGCAGATCGATCTGCTGGGAACGGACGATCTGCGCTGGAGCGGAGTCGGGTTCTCCGATAGATCTCCCGCGAAGGCGGCATCGGTTCATGACTCCTCGTCCGGTGAAGGCTGGCTCCACGGTTCGGGATCGCCAGCGCGAGGACACCCGGCAGCGCATCTACGAGGCGGCCATGGCCGTCTTCCGGCGCGACGGCTTCGCGACCGCGCGCATCGAGGACATCGCCCGGTCGGCGGGCGTCAGCCACGGTTCGTTTTACTTTCATTTCCCGACCAAGGACGACGTGCTCTTCCAGCATCATCGGGAGCTCGATCAGCGCGTCGTCGCCGCGCTCTCGGCGCTCCCCGAGGACGCGCCGTTGCGTGTGTTGCTGGACACGCTGTGCGCCGCCTTCAGCCTGGAGTGGGAGCGCGACAGCTCGCTCGTCCCGGATCTCGCCGCGGCGATGATCCGCAGGGGCATGGTGCGAACGCCCCCCGCCGAGATGAGCCCGGTCGGGCGCCTGCTCACGGAGCGGTTCCGCCTGGCGGCCGATCGTGGCGAGCTCGGCCGCGCGCTCCCGATGGAGTGGCTCTGCAGCATCCTGCTCGGTCAGCTGTTCACGACGACGATCGCGTGGCTCGCCGAGCCGGCGTTGCCGCTCAGCACGGCGCTCCAGCGGACCGCTGCGCTCTTTCTGACCGGCGCCTCGGCAAGCCGGTAGGCCGCCCGCGCGTCGCGACGGGATGGGCCGCTCCTCTGCTGAGCAGGAGGCGGCGCGCGCTGGCAGCGGTGTTGTGCCGCGCTGCGGGCCCCTGGCCGCGGAGAGGCGCTCGTGGAGCGGCAGGGGCGAGAGGCGTCCAGGCAAGCAGCATTCCTTCGCGTCTTCATCACGCGTGGAAGAAGAGGAGACAATGACCATGTTCAACAGGCCTTGGAGTATCGTTCTCGCCTCGCTCGTCCCGATCCTGGGCTGCAGCAGCGAGCCTGAGGGCACGAATCCTCTGGTCGAGGGCCCCACGGCGGGGCCGACGTTCCACAAGGACGTGGCGCCCATCCTGCAGAAGCGCTGCCAGGGCTGCCACTCGCCCGGCGAGATTGCGCCCTTCAGCCTGACCGAGTACGCGGACGCGAAGCAGGTCTCGAGCCGGATCGTGGCGGTGACGCAGGACCGGACGATGCCGCCCTGGGGCGCGATCGAGACGGACGAGTGCACGCCGCGGTTCGGCTGGAAGGACGACAGCAGGCTCACCGACGCGGAGCTCGCGACGCTCGAGGCCTGGCATGACGCCGGCGCCCCCGAGGGCGACCCCGCGGACGCGCCCCCGGCGATCGACGCGTCGGGGATCCATGGACTCGAGGGTGTCAGCGCGACCATCGAGCCTTTGAAGCCGTACGTGACGGGCGGCGACGAGGACCAGTTCCGCTGCTTCGTGATGGATCCGAAGCTCACGGAGGACACGTTCGTGAACGGCATGAACGTGATCCCGGGGAACTCGAAGGTGGTCCACCACGTGGTCGTCTTCACCGACCCGCACGCGGAGAGCGACGCCATGGCCGACGCCGACGGCGGCTACGAGTGTTTTGGCAGCGCCGGTGTCCAGGACACCCAGGTCCTCGGCGTGTGGGTGCCTGGCGGGCGGCCGACCGAGTTCCCGTCCAACGCCGGCTTCCTCGTCCGCGCGGGCTCGAGGCTGGTGATGCAGGTCCATTACCACCCGGCGGGCGCGACCGCCGAGCCTGACGCGACGAAGATCCAGCTGCGGTTCCTCCCGGAGACGCCGGAGTACCGGGTCGTCTTCGTGGCGTTCGGCAACTTCCCCTCGCAATTCCCGAACGGCGACGGTCTCCAGCCGGGGCCCAACGACAGGGAAGGGGTCGAGTTCTTCGTCCCTGCGGGGGCCAAGGAGCACACCGAGGTCATGAAGATGACGCTCCCCGAGACGTTCATGGGGGAGTCGCTGGTGGATGGCATCCGGCTCTACAGCGCGATGACCCACATGCACTATGTCGGGACCGACATGAAGGTCGACGTCGAGCGCCCGAGCCCGCAGGGCGCCGATCCGGCCGAGGAGTGCGTGGTCCAGACGCCGAAGTGGGACTTCAACTGGCAGCAGACGTACACGATCGACGCGCCGATCGAGGAGCTCCCCGTCCTGAAGACCGGCGATGTCATGAGCTTGCGTTGCCTCTACGACAACACGATGGACAACCCGTTCGTGCGGAAAGCGCTCAAGGAGGAGAACCTCACGGCGCCGAGGGATATCGTCCTCGGCGAGAGCTCGCTCGACGAGATGTGCATCGGGCTGTTCAACGGGTTCGTGAAGAACTGACGGGCGCCTCGCACAATTTATCGAGCAGCAGGAGGCGGGTAGCCGCATCGACGGTTTGGCTCTGGACTTCGCGCCTGCTGGACACGAGATCCTCGCTCAGTCGTACCGGAATCTCCTGTACCAGCACACCAGGCAGAAGACGAGCATCGCTCCCAACACCGTCACGCGCGCGTCGGTGAGCCAGAACCTGGGGTGCAGCGCGATGGGCGCCGCGCCGGCCGCGAGGATCGCCGCGAGCTGCCCGAGATGGCGGCTCCGGAGATCGGCGAGACCCCGCGGGCGACGCACTCGCAGGGGAGCCCCACCGAGCGTGGCCGACGCGCCAAAGGACGACCTGAGCTGGCGCACCAGCGCGTCGTACGAGGCATCATCATCGGGCAATGGCTCCAGCGAGAGCTCGACCCGAGGAGCCCACCAGAGCAGCCTGCGGAAGTACCACCGCCGGAGGGCTCCTCCCGCTTGGCACGTCGCCGAGAAATGCATGTATCGAAGGATCGCATCGCACAGCGGCGCGGAGAAGGTCTCCCGGGCGAACGGGCGGACGACGAGGATCTCCCCGATATGCGCCGGGTCGAAGCGGGCGTCGCGCTCCAGGAGCCTGCCGTTGTTCCACCATGTCGCCTGCTCCAGGGGCACGACCCTCGCCAGCCGGTCCTCTTCCGTGGTCGCCGGGGAGCCATCCATGATGCGGACGCTCTCCTGCATCTGGAGCGCGTTCCGGCCCACCGCGAGCACGCAGCTGGGCGGGGAACCGCGACTCGGTCGGCGGTACATGACAGCGACAGTGGCCTCCTCCTCCAGGGAGATCCCGAGGGAGGGGATCTCGACTCGGACGCGGCGCGGGTCAGCATGGAGGCGGATCACGTGCGGCATGCAGGATCCATAACCCGGTGGCGCTGCGCGGGCGAACAGAGCCAGACCACCGCCTCTCAGCCGAGCCGCGGTGGCCATGCCGCGATGGACGCTCGCTTGGCCTCGCCAGCGCGGTCCAGCGCGCAGACTCGCACCTGGGATCCGCCCCGCCGGCCTGGTGCCCACCGCGGAGCTCCCCCTGGACTCGGGGCACACGCAGGTCACACGACGTGACGGATCCGGGATGCTGCCCGCGATGGCGATCGTCGTCGAGGTCCAGCTCGGCGTGGACCCGGACAAGCCGTATGTCTGGCCGGTCTACGTCACCCAGACGAGGGCCCGGCACCGCTGCCCGACCCGGCTGCTGGCCGTGACGATCGACTCAAAGATGGCCCGGTGGTGTTCGCAGCCGATCGACACGGGCCACCCCGGCTGGATCCTGACCTCGCTGGTCCTCGGCCCCGAGGGCGTCCCGGTCGTCACGGACGCTGAGCAGGCAAAGGCGGCGCCCGAGGTGGTCGTGCTCTCGGCGATGGCGCACGGGCAGGAGGAGGCTGGATAGGCGATCGGCATGGCGTTCCTGGCGGCGGCGGCCGGGCTCGATGAGGAGCGCCGCGCCTTGTACGGGGACCTGGTGCTATCTCGCTCAACGAAGCGGCGAGGCGGACGTTGGAGGCGATGATGAAGAGCGGCTATGAGTTCCAGAGCGAGTTCGCGCGCAGCTATGTAGCGAAGGGTCGGCAGGAGGGCCGGGTGGAAGGGATGCGCGAGGGCACCCTGAAGACCAAGGCGCAGGCCGTGCTCGTAGTGCTCGAGGCCCGCGGGCTGGAGGTCCCCGCCGATGTGCGGGAGCGCGTCCTCGTGAGCACCGACGTGGCGGAGCTGGATCGCTGGCTGCGCCGGGCGGCCGTCGTCAGCGACGCCAGGGAGCTCCTCGTCACGACGGGCTCCTGAACGACGCCGCAGCTCTGCCTGCCGGCGGCCTGCCACCGTCTCGTGCCGCGTGTGATGGGTACGCCTTCGCGCGCGCTGATGGCTTCCTGGCGGTTGACGGGCAGCTTGTCGGCGAACTTGCCCTCGAGCACGTGGGCGAACAGGTCGGGCGTCGACAGCCCGCGCGGGATGAGCCCGTCGGGCGCCGGCGCTACCACGATCGTGCGATCGAGCAGATCCCCGGCCAGGCGTCGCGCCCTGGGCTGTCTTGCTGTTGGGGGGTGTTGACGCTCAGGCTGGCTGATGGCTCGCTGAGCAAGCCCGCGATGGCCATCAAGGGGCCTGTTCGACGAGCCATCAGCCAGCCTGAGCGTCAACAGGGCGGCGCACATGCAAACACATCATCTCGCCTCAGTAATGTTGCTCTCCGTCTCGTCTGCGCTCGGTGCTGCCTCGTGCGCCCTGAGCCCGGGAGCGACATGGGAGGCGGACGACGACATCGAGGCCTGGATCACGGCCACGGCCGGTGGTGCGCGGGATAGCCAGCAGGACTTGGACAAGTCGGAAAGCCCCGAGTTCTTGGCCATGCAACAGGCGACGGATGTCACACCGCATTCGGCTCCGCGCGGCAGATGCGAGGACGCCTGTATGGCCTATTATGGGGTTATCAACAGGTTCTGCTCGCAAGTTGAAGTGAAGTGGAAGATTCGCTGTCATCTCGCCAAAGCTTCTGAAAATGCTGCATGCCACGCACGTTGTCCCTGACGACCCGGTTGACGAGCTGGGGTAAGATCGGGTGCTATTGTGCCAGCATGGACATCATCGGCGAACGGAAAGTTGTCTTTTGGCCAGCCGGAGCGGAGCAAGAACCTTGTCGATGTTGATAGTGATCTGTTGCTCCTGGGAGGGGGTTGCCTTTCGTGATCCCGTGGTTGCTGAAACTGTTTACACGCTGGGGTATCCACGAATTCCTCTGTCACGAGAGCCTGCGTTGGTGATGCAAAGGGGCGAGGTTACCAATCCGCAGATCACGACTCTTCATGGAGATGAGTCTTTTTTTTTTTTTTTTTTTACTCTGCGATTGCGCGGCCAGGCAACAGCGGTGGTCCCGTGGTTGGTGCTAATGGTCATGTTGTTGGGATCGTGACGCAAGAACTCTCGGAGGAAACAAGAAGGGCTGGATTGCCGTTTCACGCGGGCATAAGAGCATTCGAGATTGTGAGCGCCATTCGAGATCTGGAACCTTCGGTCCAGCTTCCGACGGAAACGTACGAGTAGCGGCAGATAAATCGCTATCGATGGTAGCGTTGGATATACCGCAGCTCAGCGTTCGACATAAGGTCGCCAATGTTGTCCGGCCCTGTTTGAGGGACGAGAACAGCTTCAGCGATGGCGTCGAGCACGTCGGGGTCGATCGTGCCCGAGGTGTCGACTGGCCGAGGGCGCTGGTTGCGTGACGTTGGACGGTAACGTTGGGAAGCGCGATCTCGATCGGCTCCGTCATAACCGGCGAGACGTCGGCCACCACGTGCACCGGCAGGAAGCGCGGCTGCTCCGTCGACGACGGGGGCGAGAGCTGCGAGGGCCTGTCAGCCCGCAGCTTCCAACGCCACCAGTACAGCTGCTTCGGCTTGTACCCTTCGCGCCGCGCGAACTTCTCGGCACTCAGCCCGCTGCGCTCCCATCGCTCCACCCGCTCGGCCCACTCCGCCCTCGTTGCCATCGCTTCCTCCTTCGTCGCGATGGGAACGGGTAACTGGCGCCGCGCGGACGGTCACGATGGCGTTGGTCGGGCGCTTACCGTCGACCCGCGTCGAAGACCGAGGCCGCACCCCGATGCAGCACTGTCGGGGCGGCTGAGTGTAGCAGTTCCGGCGGAACGGAAGTTGTGCTGCCCTTCGACGGACTGGACGAGCATCGGCCGCCGGGGTACAAACCGCTGGTAGCCGTTAAGTGCGCCCTGTCTAAGACATTTTCTTCTGCGAAGTTAGGTAAAGGAGGGTATCGAGCATGCCGGTTAGTTTTAATAGTATTCCTGTAACTAACTCAACTGGTTGCACTCTCAGCCTAAGCCCATGGAATTGCGCCACGACGCTTTCCCCTGGTGATGCTACGGTTGTCGATTGTCGTAGTGATTCTGTGATAGACCAGCAAACAGGAACCGTTTACCAATGGGTTGGCGACACCACATTAAGTCCTCCGATGTTTGCTAGTTTTACAGCTTGTACGCCTACCAATGTCGTGCTGACAGTCTGGTCCCCATCAGAGAGACGCGGTGAGCTCGCCACGCGTAAGCACTTTGAAGCTCGCCGAGGCCCGTAAGGCAGGCGCACGGCGCATCGCTCAACACGGCGGGCTCCGCCGCTTTGTTAACCTACGTCGGCCTCTGCGAGCAGCGCTCCAGCTACCCCCCCATAGCCGCCACCCTCTGAGAGGCCAGCGGAGATACCGTCCCGTGTCAAGAGGAGCCCGTCCGGCAGGGGGCCGCCGCCTGGGGTAGGCCCGGTCGGCAGGGCAGGGATCCCCCGCCGCCTGCATCCTCGTGTAGTCGCTTCCGCCCACTCGTCCGGCTCCAGGATGCGCCAGCACGGACCCGGGATCCGCCCCACCGGCCTGGCGCCCGCCGTGGAGCCTCGTGGAGCCCCGTATCCTGGCGTCACCCGCCGCGTCCGCTTCCGGTGGTCCTGCTCACGCCGGCCCACCTGAAATCCAGCAGCGCCAAGATTTGTCAGGTCACACGCAGGTCACAAAAAAGAAAAAAGACACGGCTCTCGCCGTGTCTTTTTGGTGGAGGCGCCGGGAATCGAACCCGGAGCTGAACCTGCGGGGCGGATGCGCGGGAGATACGGCAGACGCCGCGTCGGACGCGTTGGAGCGGTGTCAGAGGCCATCGAGGGCTCGATTCCTCTCGTACCCTCCCGATCCCTCTCGTGGAGCCCCGTGCCCTGGAGTCGGGGCACACGGAGGTCACACGGCGTGGCGAATCCTGAGGGCTGCCGGCAACCAGGGCCGGAGCCGCTGATCGATCCGCTGTGGACGTACGCAGCAGGCGGATGGGGCACGACCGCGCCGAGGTCGTTCCCTCGGTGATCGTTCCGTGGTGGCTCGCGGCTCGCTTGGGCGGCGCACATGCGAACACATCATCTCGCCTCAGTAATGTTGCTCTCCCTCTCGTGTGCGCTCGGTGCTGCCTCGTGCGCCCTGAGCCCGGGAGCGACGTGGGAGACGGACGACGACACCGAGGCCTGGATCACGGCCATGGCCGGCGGTGTGCGGGACAGCCAGCAGGACTTGGACGAGTCGGAAAGCCCCGAGTTCTTGGCCATGCCACAGGCGACGGATGTCACACCGGATGCGGCTCCGCGCGGCAGATGCGAGGACGCCTGTATGGCCTATTATGGGGTTATCGACAGGTTTTGCTCGCAAGTTCCAGTGAAGTGGAAGATTCGCTGCCATCTCGCGAAAGCTGCTGGAAATGCTGCATGCCACGCACGTTGTCCCTGACGACCCGGTTGACGGGCTGGGGTAAGATCGGGTGCTATCATGCCAGCATGGACATCATCGGCGAACGGAAAGTTGTCTTTCGGCCAGCCGGAGCGGAGCAAGAGCGCGAAATTTCTCTTCGCGTCGGCCGACCTCAACGGCGGCCGGATGACGGCTGGGAGGTCCAGATCGACATCTTGGATCCAGAGAAACCGTGGGAACTGCCGCCAGTGTGGGGAAGCGATGGGCTAGGGGCGGTCATTCTCGGCATCTTCGCGCTCTCCAAGTATGTCGAATGGTACACCATGAGGGGGCGGCTGACGTTGCCCGAGCACGGAGAAACCGTGTTCCCAGAATGGGGACTCCTGCTGGAGGCGAGCACGCCGCCCGCTCCTGCCCAGCAGGCAGCGCCGGCCATGGATGGTGAGGCGGAGGGGTAGGATCCCGCTCCACTCGCCCCGGTTCAGGTCTCCGCAGCCCGCGGCAGCGCGGTACCGCGTCCTCGCGAGCACTGATCACGCCGAGCTGGACCTCTGGATCCGCCGGTCGGCCGTCGTCAGCGACGCGCGGGAGCTCGTCCGACCTACGCCTCGCCCACGCAGGTCTCGCAGAGGTAGCGGTCGCAGAAGAGCCACAGCGCGCCGCAGAGCTCGTCGTCGACGAGCCAGAGCTGGAACGAGAGCCCGAAGGGCAGGTCGTGGAAGACGGTGCGGACACGCGGGGGACGAGGTGTGGTCGAGGATGCGCCCTTGGCCGTCGCTGGCGCGGCTCCGGTGGTGTGCACCTACATAAATCTACGCTGGGCCTCGCCGCGGCCGGCGCACAGTCTCGAGGTGATCAACGACGCCTGTGGTTCCTCGCCTTGGCCGGTACCAGAGCGCTGTGATTCTTCGAACGGTTGTATGCAAATATCAGGCCGAAGGTGCTCCTGGAGGTCCAGGCTGGTTGGTGCCTCCCTGACAGTTGTGTCGTGCCCCCCGGAACTTTCTGCCTGGATGGCCCCTTGCCGCCATCTCGCCGATGAATATCTTCTGTCGCGCTCTCGGTGAAGTTGGCCGGGAGGTCGGACGTATTCGGGGATGTCAAACACCGCGGCCAGGATGATGGTCAGGTTCAGGTTGATGTTCACGAGGACTCCTGTGGTAATATAACCACAGTGTACCGGCGGATGCGCTAGCGAAAGCGAAACGCATTAGCAGCTTGGCCGCGAGGTTGAGCTGTGCTTGGCCCAAGGCTCTGCGTGTGGATGCCGCCAGTCCCGCCTTGGGCTGTGTCAAAGGAGAAGTCATGGGTTGGTATAAAGTTCGTGGGTATCCGCACTTTGACCAGCCTATCAGTGAAGCAAAAGCGACCGCTCTCGTTACGGATCCCGCACGAGTAGCAAGACATTCCTTTTGGCCATTCGTCGCGTATGAACGCGTCGAACAAAGGTTTGACTGGGAGACCCGACAAAAGAAGGCCCCGAAGCGGCGACCAGTGGCGTATGCATCTCACGTGGATTCGCATGTATATGCGTATTACGCCGTGCTTCTCAGCGAAAGCTATGAACGAGAGCTAACGCGCAGGGGGCTCCGCGACGTTGTGCTCGCATACCGCGCCACTGGTAAGTCGAACATCGAGTTCGCCAAGGAGGCGTTCGAGCGCATTCGCCAGACGGGCGCATGTGTTGCGCTATGTAGGGATCTGAAGAGTTATTTCGATACCATCGACCATGGCTTGCTGAAGCGACGGTGGTGCACGGTTCTTGGCGAGCCTAAGCTCCCAGACGATCACTATGCCGTGTACAGGTCTTTGACCACGTACGCGAAGGTCGATCGCAACTGGGTACATTCCTACTTCAACGTCCCAAGAAGTGGGAGGCGGCGGAGTCGGCGGATCTGTTCGCCTGAGCAGTTCCGTGCGATTGTGCGTCAAGGTGGCTCGACACGGGCAGGCGAGGCGAGAGGTATCATCGTCAACAGGGAAAAATTCGGCATTCCGCAGGGATCCCCGATCAGCGCACTTCTGTCGAACATCTATCTGCTGGAGCTGGATGATGAGCTTCACAAGGTTGTGTCGGCTGCCGGTGGATTCTATCGGCGCTACTGCGACGATATTCTGATTGTGTGCCCTCCATGTCATAAGACTTTGGTTGAGCGCAAGCTTAGGGATCTGCTGGATGCGCATAGGCTGAAACTGAATGAAGACAAGAGTGAAGATGTTGTATTCTCGGTGTCGTCGCGCCTCGTTGCGCTGCACCCGAAGCGTGGTTCTCTCTATCCAATGCAGTATCTCGGGTTCTCTTTTGATGGGGAGCATGTGCGAATTAGGCCGAGTTCCATTTCTCGGTTCTATCGCAAGATGAGAAGGCGCGTGTGGCGGTCTCGTCTCTCCGCGGCCCGGCATGCATCCAATAAGAAGGTGTTTCGGGGCGTGTTGTACGAGCGCTATACGCATCTCGGTAGCAAAAACTTCGTTTCGTATGCGTATCGTTCTGCGCGTTCTATGAACGACAGTGGGATCCGTCGCCAGGTAAGAAGGCATTGGCAGAAGCTGGATGAGTTTCTGGAGCGACCGCTCCCGAAGGGCGCGCTGATGGGGTACGCTGGTGTGACGCCGCCCGCGACGGCGTGCTCCACCGGTCACTCTGGCCTGTCGGAGAGCAGCGGGTGCTCGGTTCTAGCACCACTGTGTCGCGACCGGGCGGGATGAGCCGATGCTACCCCCAGGAATCTCCCGGAAGGCTGGAGCCTTTCTGCGGACCGGAGCTTGCCGCGCCGTGGGCGCGACGCAGCCTGCTGTGCCGTGGAGTACACGATGGACGCCGCTGCCCAGCAGCGGCTGGACGCCTACTTCTCGGGCATCGGGGACATCCTTGCCCATCCGCTGCGGCGCGAGTCGTTCGCGATCTATGCGATGGGGCTGCTCGGCGAGGCGGAACGCAAGAGCATCGAGCCGCTCGCTGCGCGAGCCTGCCCCGACCCGACGCGCGTGCAGGCGGCGCACCAGAGCCTGCAGCATTTCATCTCGAACGCGCACTGGGACGACCACGCCGTGCGCCGGTACGCGGCCCGCTACGCCATCGCGGCGATGGCCGAGCACGCTCCGATCTCGGCGTGGATCATCGACGATACCGGCTTCTTGAAGAAGGGCGAGCACTCGGTGGGGGTTCAACGGCAGTACACCGGCTCCGCCGGCAAGATCACCAACTGCCAGATCGGCATCAGCCTCAGCGTGGCGACGCGCTACCACCACGTGCCCATCGACTTCGAGCTGTACCTGCCTCGGAGCTGGGCCGACGATCCGGCGCGACGGCGCGAAGCCCGCATTCCTGCCTCCGTGCAGTACAAGAGCAGGATCGACTTGGCGCTCGGCATGATCGAGCGCGCCGTGCGCGAGGGGATACCCGGCGACATCGTGCTCGCCGATCCCTTCTACGGCAACGCCCATGACTTCCGGGAGACCGTGCGCCTGCTGGGGCTCGACTACGCCGTCGGGATCGAAGCCCCTACCAAAGTCCTGTTGCTCAGCGGAAGCGACCCCGAGCGGTGCACCCCGGTGAGTGTGGGCGAACTGGGGCGACGCCTCGGCCGCCGCGCCTTTCGGCGGATTGCCTGGCGCGAAGGGACCGGGCGCACGTTGTCGTCGCGCTTCGCGCTGCGGCGCGTGCGCGTTGCGAACCGGGATGGCATTCCGATCGCGCACCACGAGCCGGTCTGGCTCCTGATCGAGTGGCTCGACGGCGAGCGTCAGCCGACGAAGTTCGCCCTCACGACGCTGCCGGCCCGTATGTCCCGGAAGGAGATCGTGCGCATCTACAAGGAGCGCTACCGTACCGAGAAGGTCTACGAGGAATTGAAGGGCGAGCTCGGCCTGGATCACTTCGAAGGCCGGCGCTTTCCCGGCTGGCACCACCATGTGACCGTCGCCCTCAGCTGCTACGCGTTCGTTGTCGCCGAACGCGCGCGGCATTTTCCCCCCTCGGCCGAACGGACGCGTTTCCCCGAGCCGTTCCCGCTCGCGGCCTGAGCGTCATTTTAGCGACTCCTTCGCCACCTGTCGTCTCGCCATCGCCCGCGTGCTGACCCGCTGGCTGCCCCGGTGCCCCAGCTGCCACCGTCGACACGCCGAGGTCCCCAGGCTCCAGTCCCTCCGGCTGTGACACAGTGGTGCTAGCATCACCGACCCAGACTCCGCAGCCATAACGGTTGTGGGACCATCAGAGGCCACAATTGCTCCTAGCCGTCAGGCTCGGGCGCCTCCTCGTCCTGGTCCCTGGCTGCTCCGCCCGTCAGAGCACGAGCCACGTCGCGCCGTCGCAGAGCAGCCGGATCGTCCCGTTGGGGTACCCGTTCCGTGCGATCTGCTGGCCCGTGCTCGTGAGGATCTCGATCGCCTCCTCCTCGCCCGCGATCTCCCTAATGACGACTTCTGTGCCGGCGCTGCTCGCGCCCGGCGGAAGGCGGATCGTCACCGGGTCGTGCGCGTTGACCCGCACAAACTCCCACGGCCGGGCCGTGTAGGAGGTCGTCACGACGGGGCTGATGAGCCACGTCCCCGGGATGAAGACGTCGGTCCGATTCTCGGCCGGGTTGTCGGTGACCACCGCCCCCACGAAGTTGAGCGCGGGGCGCTCCGGCAGCTCGACGCCCGCGGCGAAGATGCGGCGGACGCCGAAGAACAGCGTGTCGATCCAGTTCAGGACCCTCGACATGGTTACCTCTTCAGGTGCAGGACGCGAAGGACGAAGGCGTCGTAGATGCCGAGCTGCCCGGGGTCGCCGTTCCGGGTCTTGCCCTGGAGCTTGACCCGGTAGGTGCCGACCTGGGCCGCGACGAGGAACCCGGAGATCGCCACCGGGGCCCGCGAGTTCCGCAGCTCGGACGCGACGTGCGCGCCCGTGGGGACCACCGTCGACCCGTTCGGCGCCGCGGCGACGAGGCGGACGCGCGCCTGGTCGTTGGTGCCGCTGGCCAGGAACTCGAGCGTGAAGGAGCAGTCCAGGAGCAGGACGTCGAGCGGCTCCACGTTGGGCACGTCGACGCGGAAGACGCGGGAGCCGGCGTCGAGCCAGTCGGCGTACGTCGTCGTCGGGGGCAGGCCGACGCTGACCTCCTCGCTCCCCCAGGAGGCGAGGTGCACCGCCTCGACCCGCCGGTTGAACAAGAAGGTCGTGCGATCGGCGAGCGCCTCGAGCCCGACGTTGACGCTTGCGGCGTCGCGCACGGTGCCGTCGTTCAGGGTCTCGAACGACCCGGGGAACCGATCTTGTCCGCTGTATTCGGCCATGTTCAGACCTCCACGTAGCGGGCGTCGTCGCGCCGCGCCTTCACACGTTTTCCGGTGTCGTCGTCCTTGGACCAGTGACCCCATCGCCCATCGGGCATCCCTGGAGCACTGGGCGGGGCAGACGGATCGAAGCTCGACGGGTCGTAAGCCAGAATGAGCATCACGCACTTTGTGTGCGCGCCCTTCCACTGCTGGACGATCGCCTTAATCGCCGCGATGTTGCTGGTCGGGGTCCGCACGCCGAACGCGTCGCCTGGACCCCACATCGAGGTGTCGTCGCCCCAGTCGCCGTCGGGCGCGTAGTGCGGCGGATAGACGATGACCCAGAACTCGGACCAGTTGCCCGCGCGCTCCGGATGGGAGAGCGAGTCCCAGTCCCAGTTGCTCGGCTCTGCTCGATGCCAGAGCAGCTCGCCGGAGGGCTCGAGCGTGTACCAGACGCCCGAGCGGGCCACGATTCGGATCCTGGGATGCTCCGGATACAGGAAGCCTTGCAGGGCGAGCGCGAGCACGTATGCGTTCCCGGCCGCGCGCCAGTAGTCGAGCCACCGGATGAGGCGCGCGCCGTAGGCGGCGTCGCTCTCCGCGGGGCCGCGGACGATCCGCCGATCGCGCCCGATGTACGGCAGCGCGGTCGGGGTCCCGAGGCCGGGCATCCGGGCCTGGAGCCCCTGCACGAGCACCTCGGCGCCCGCGTCGAGAACCGAGGCCACCGCGTACAAGTACCGGAACCCGACGGTCCTGCCGGGCCGGTCGGAGAGCCACGGGGGCACGTACCGGCGGAGCGTCTCGCGGAAGCTCAGCTTGGGCACGATGCCGCCTCCTCCTGGCGTTGACGCCCGAGCGTCGCTGCGTAGGCTGCGGCGCCATGCGCGGGGCAGTGCTGGGCGTCGTAGCTGCGGTGGTGCTTGTCAAGCGACAGTAACTTTTGACCCCCTTACGACAGTAAAACTGACCCCTCCCTGCGCCCCCTGTGTCACCTGGCCGACGCGGCGTTCCCGCCGAGCAGCCCCGCCTTCTTTTTCTGCTTCAGCCTGTAGCTGTCTCCCGAGATCATCAGGGTGTGGCTGTGGTGGAGCAGGCGATCGAGGATGGCGGCAGCGAGGACGTCGTCCCCGAAGACCGTGCCCCACTGCGTCACCGCCTGGTTTGTCGTGATCAAGGTGCTGCTCTTCTCGTACCTCCTTGCAACCAGCTGGAAGAAGAGATGGGCGCTCTGCCTCTCGAAGGGCAGGTAACCCAGCTCATCGACCACCAGAAGCTTCGGCTTCGTGTAGAAGAGGAGCTTCTCCGCGAGCTGCCCCTCGGTTTCGGCCTTCGAGAGCGTCGCCAGGAGCGCGGTCGCGCTCGTGAAGAGCACCGAGTGCCCCGCCTCGACGGCGGCCCGCCCCAGCGCGATGGCCAGATGAGTCTTGCCCACCCCGGGAGGGCCGAACACCAGCACGTTCTCGGCCTCGGCGATGAAGCGCCCGGTGGCGAGCTCGCGGACGAGCTTCTGGTCGATCGAGGGCTGGAACTTGAAGTCGAAGTCCTCAAGGGTCTTGATCGCGGGAAAGTGCGCGATCTGGATCCCCATCGCCACCCGCTTGCGCTGCTTGGACCCGATCTCCTCGCAGAGCATCTTGTCCAAGAAATCAAGGTAGGTCGGCTCGGTCCTGGCCGCCTCGGACAGCAGGGCGTCGAGCCGCTCGGCGATGGAGCGCAACCTGAGCCGGCTCAGGCTCTCGACAACACGTGCATGCACCAGCTCGCGGCTCACGAGGCCACCCCCTCGATGACGGCTGCGTAGTCCGACAGACTTCGGCCCATGGCCTCTAGGGCGCTCAGGGGCGCCTCTGGCGGCGTCGGCGCGGCGGGCCGGCGCCACAACCCGTCGAAGTGGCTGGGGTCGATGACGCGAGCATGGGGCTCGAACGAGCGGTCATGCCGCGCCACCAGCTCCGTTCCTCGGTAGAGGCGGACCTCGCGCTCGCCGACGACGACCTCCACGGTGTCGCGCACAAGCTGGTGCGGGACGCTGTAGCGGACCGTGTCAACGTCGACGAGGGCGTCGTTGGCCACGCGTCGGCGAAGCCGCTGCTCTCGCACCGGCAGCGGCCGTGACGGCAACGGCCGGAGGGCGTGTCGCTCATCGCGCTCGAAGCGCACAAGCGGCGCCTCGTGGGTCGTGCCGTGGATGCGCTGGTCGGCCTCGGCCATCCACCGGACCAGGTGGGCTTCGAGCGCGGCGAAGGAGTCGAACTCGCGCCCCGCCAGCCCGTTGCGCTTGACGTACTTGACGCCTGACTCGGTCTTGCCCTTGGTGCGCGCCCTGTAGGGCCCGCAGGCGCGCGGGGTGACGTCCCAGTCGCGGCAGAAGGCGAGGTAAGCCGGGTGGAACGTCACGGTGCCTGTCTCGCGCTCGCGGCCGAGCACCAGCGAGCGCGCATTGTCCCCGAGCACGGTGCGAGGCACGCCGCCGAAGTGGCGGAAGGCTTCTGCGATGCCTTCGCGCCAATCGTCCTGTCGCTCGCTCAGAAAAGCCTTGACGAAGAGCCTCCGTGAGTGACTCAATACGGCGACCAGCAGGTGCACCCGGACCAACGTGCCGGCGATGCGGACCTGCTTCTGACCGAAGTCGATCTGCATCTGATAGCCAGGGTCGGTCTCGAACCGCACGCTGGCCACATCGGCAGCCCTCTGCCCGCGGCGAAGATCGGCTACCACGCGCTGCACGGTCCTCGGGCTCACCGTGATGCCACGGCTGACAAGCTCGCCTGCGACGACCACGGCGTTGCCCTCCGCCAAGCCGGTGAAGAGCTGCTTGGCCTCAGCGCGGCCATCCTCGTCCAAGCAGCGACCACGAGGGCGCACCTGCACCTCGGCGGCGGCTCCACCGCGCAAATAACGGCGGACCGTGTTGCGAGCCACGCCGAGCTCCGCGGCGATCCGTTTGGACCCCCACCCTCGGGCCGTAAGCTCGCGAATTTGCCGGATGACGTCCGGCTCGATCATCTCTTGCACCTCCGAACCGAGAGGTGCCACGTCCAAGTCCCTGATTTCCATACCGTTTCCTCCGCTCTGGCGCGAGGGAGGGGGGGTCAGTTTTACTGTCGCGCGGGGGTCATTTTTACTGACGCTCTACAGCTGCTATCTCGGGGGCTATTGCCTATCTGACTAATTGCCGAATGCTCAGGAGAGGACGAAGGGGTAATCGCCAGGCGGTTGATCCCATAACTGCGATTCTGTGATGGCTTGAGCAACTCCGGCGTAGCCAGGAAACAAGGACGCCGCATGGATCCGATGATAGGCCAACAAGCGGAGAAGACGAGGTGCCTCTTTCGTTGGAAGTACGATCTTCTGCATAAATGGATAATAGAAGAACATCGGGGCGGCCCCTCCCGATCTTCGCTCCGCGTCATATGCTTGAAACAGAACCTGGTCGATCGTTGGCGGTGCTTCCTCGCCACGGACCCGGACCACGGTGAACGCTCCGTATTGAGCACGAAGGTTAGGGTTCGTTGCATATGGCGCAGTGACCACCAAACCCTGCGGGTGCTCCGGTCCCCATGTTCGAGTACAGAACTGAATGATAGCTGGTTCGGCGATGCCAAATACCGCTAGCTGCGCAAACCTGCCGGGATTTTTTGCGGCCTCGATGGCGGCGAAGTATGCTGCAACTAACGGCCGTCGCGACCAGTCGAGCAGCTGTGTTGGGATGCCGTAGTGCTGCGCTAAGGCAAAATGAGATAATAGCTCGAGTGGTGGCCATGGATCATCGAATCGCCAGCTGTGTGTAGAGATCTCTTCATATCCGTCCAGCGCATAGAGCGCCTCCACGTCGCGAACTCGTTGATTGTCTTCGGGCCACGGCAGACCTTGCTCGTCCGCCATGCGAAGAAACCGGCGCAATGAGTTGAGCTCGAAGCGCCTTCGAGCGGTTGCGTTCGCTGCGTCATGAACCTGTGGGACGGCGCCAGGCCGCAAGATCGAAGGTACTAATCCCCAGTCTGCATTGCTTTGGCCGCGGAAAAGCCACTGACGTGGATCACGTTGTTGTCTTGGGTTGGGGCTGCCCCAAACGCGATGAAGTGGGGAGAGGTGCGCCAGAAAATCTTCTGCAGTGTCGCAACGCCACTCCTGATACCAACTATCGCTGAACGCGTCTGCAACCACGATTTCAATGCCTCCTGCTGCTTGTGCGCTCTCTCATCACTGGTCTGACTCGCGTTCGAGAGCGCTGTGAGTTCTCCGCCGCCTCGCGCGGGCACGCGGAGGTATCTCTCTGGACCTCGCTGTCGCTCCAGCTACCCGCATGGCCGCCACCCTCTGGCAGGCCAGCGGAGATGCCATCCCGTGTCAAGACGGGGCATGCGCTCGGCGGGGGTCACGACCAAGGTGCAGCGCCCGGCCGGCAAGGCAGAGCGCTCCCGCCGCCTACATCCCCGCATGGCATCGTCCGTTAGTTCGTCGGTTCTGGGCTGCGCCAGCACGGACCCGGGATCTGCACCGCCGGCCTGGTGCTCGCCGTGGAGCTCCGTCTCTGCGAGGCCATCCCCCTGCGCGGCGATCCGAGCCTCTGCCCCCGGCAGGGGGGCGCCCGGCCGCCGTGCTCCCGGCGAGCCGCTCCTTCGGATTTCCGTTGTGACTGTACGTGAGCCCGCGAGGAACTGCCTGCCGCAGATAAGCCTGCCGCGGGCATGTGAGCTCCAGCGCGACCGCGGCCTCACGGCCTGGGGGCTCGCCGCTCCCCCCCTCGGAACTGGCTCTGATTGGTCCAGTCCCGGGAGCGCTGGGAGGCTCTCCTTATATAGAGGAGAGCTAGCTGGTGGGTGAGGTGGCCCGCCCGGGGGTCGACCGATCCACAGCAAGCCGCAACGGTGCGCGGATGAGCGTCGCGGCGATGGCAGGATCGTGTGGCTCGCGGATGAGCGTCGCGGCGATGGCAGGATCGTGTGGCTCGCGGATGAGCGTCGCGGCGATGGCAGGATCGTGTGGCTCCCGGATGAGCATCGCCGATGACATGCTCGCCGTGTCCTTGGAAGCTCATGGAACTCATTGAGCGGAGAAGCGTCGCCGATGACATGCTCGCCGTGTCCTTGGAAGCTCATGGAACTCATTGAGCGGAGAAGCGTCGCCGATGACATGCTCGCCGTGTCCTTGGAAGCTCATGGAACTCATTGAGCGGAGAAGCGTCGCCGATGACATGCTCGCCGTGTCCTTGGAAGCTCATGGAACTCATTGAGCGGAGAAGCATCCGTAGCAGCTATAAAGCCGATAACGCGTCTGCGCTTCGTGTGCACCGGCCGCCCCCCCAAGGAGCCACATTTCTCGCCGCAGGGGGCGAAATGGGTGTTGACGGACTCGAGGGTTTGGGGGAGTAACGAAGTCGTACGACGTCCCCCGAGTTGGTCCCTGGTTCGCCGCTCGCAGGCCGCGTTCCAGTGGAACCCTGGGATGGATCCATACTCTCCAGCCCCTCTGTGAGGGATCAGGGACGAACTCGGGGGACGCGCTACAAGTAAGGAGAATTACATGGTTGCTGGATTTTATCGAAAGCGGCCCACGAAAAGGAACGCGCCCAAGACCCCCGGTGCTTTGGCCGGCAAGGGGGCAGGGCGCGCAGGAAAACCGATGCGGAAGCACCGATCCTCGCGGGTCACCGTAGCGACCCCCGCGCGGAGCGGCAACCGTCATCTGCTGGCTGGCGCCCTGACCCTGCTGATGACGGTCGGGCACTGGGCGTTCGTCATCCAGTGCAGCAACGGACAGGCTCCGCCAACGAGCACCGCCGTGCGGTAACGTGAATTGCGCCTGCCTGGCGGGTTTGTCGCATCTCGAGCGACTGGGCCCGCCAGGCAGGTCTCATTGTTCCCCCGCCCGCTCGCCCGGTCTCTCTGGCGGGAGTGCGGCGTCGCAGACTCGGACCCGGGGTCGGTCCCGCCGACCTGGTGCCCGCCGTGGAGTTCCGTGGAGCCCCGTACCCTGGCGTCACCCTCTGCGCCCGCTCCCGGTGGTCCCGCCTACGCCGGTCCCGCCCCAAATCCAGCGTCGCCGAAATTTGTCAGGTCACACGCAGGTCACACAAAAGAAAGAAGACACGGCTCTCGCCGTGTCTTCTTGGTGGAGGCGCCGGGAATCGAACCCGGGTCCGCAAGGCATCCAGTCTACCTTCGTTCACGTGCGTAGTCGCCATGCGCCGGCGACGGCGTTCGTAGATTCGGCTACGACCTATCCCTCACTGAATCTCGGCCGCGTTATCGAGGGCACCCTCACGCGACCCAGCCCTGTGGTTGACACCCTTAGAGTACTAGGACGACCTTCTCCTCGGATGGCTTAGCGGTTATTAGGCCGCAACAGCGTATGCGTTGTCGTTCGCACTTGTAACGTCCCGCTTGATAGGCGGAGCAGGAGCCGCCAGCACGCAGACAGACCTTCAGTCCCCACGTCGAAGCCGATCGCCCCCTCGTGGTTCGTTCAGACGGACCAAACATTGCTAGAAACTGCGCTGCCGTCAACCCCTTCGCGTCAGATCGCTCTGCCGCTGAGCGCGCCGTGCGGCGGCCGTCGGTCCGCGGTCTCGTCTTGGGTTGCCCGGGTCGGTCCGCCTCTTCCGGGCATTCTCTCTTCGGCCTGCCCCTCGGCGCCGTCCCTCACGCAGCCGTCCGCTTCCGCGGCTCCGCCGCGCTCCCCCTGCGTCCGCTCCGCTGCGCCCTGCCGCGCCCGCTCCCGCGCTTGCACCTGCTCGCGCTCGCGCCTGCCCCCGGGCGCGAGCGCCGCTTCCCCCGCTTGCGCCGCTCCCCGCTGCCGCTCCCCGCTGCCGCCCCCTCGCGCCGCTGCCGCCCCCTCGCGCCGCTTCCCCCGCTCGCGCCGCTTTCCCCGCGCGCGCCACCCCCACCGCCTCCCTCCGCCCCCGCCGCCCGCCTCCCGTCGCCTCCGCCCGCTCGCCAGCCGCTCTCGACGGCTCCCCGTGGCTCGGCTAAGAAGCCCGCGAAAAGGAAAAGGAGACGGGCAGCTTATGACGAGGATGGTCCAGTGCGTGAAGCTCGGCCGCGAGGCTGAGGGGCTGGAGAAGCCGCCGCTCAAGGGCGAGGTGGGCAAGCGGATTTACGACAGCGTCTCGAAGGAGGCGTGGCGGATGTGGCTGGAGCACTCGAAGATGCTGATCAACGAGTACCGCCTCGATCTGATCTCCGAGGCCGGCCAGCGGATCTGGATGACCGAGCTCGACAAGTACTTCTTCAGCGGCGGGAACGAGGCCGCGCAGCCGCCGCCCGACTTCGTGGCGCCCAAGGACAAGCCGGAGTAGCCGCCCCCCGTCGGCCCTGCCGCCGGCGGCGCTCCCGTCCACCTGCCGGCTGCGGTCCTGCGCTCACCCCCGGCTCATCCGCACCGCCTCTCCCCCCGGCCCGCTCACCCGGCCTCAACCCCCCGGGCCCCCCGGCCCCCCCCCGCTCACCCCCTCACTTCAGCGCCCCCGGCGCCGGCAGCGCCCCCCCGCCGCGCACGTACTCGATCAGCGCTGCGCCCATCTGCTTGTCGACCTTCTCGCACTTCGCGCTGACCGCCCCCATCGTCGCGCCCTTGCACTCCTTCCGCCGCTCGGCGACGATCTTGCCCACCTTCTCGTCGGCCTGGAACGCCTCGCGCGTCTTCTCATCCAGGCTCTTCCACGGGATCGGCGCGAACTTCGGCTTCGGCGGCACGTGCTGCCGGACCTCCTCCGTCATCAGCGACGCGCACGTCCCGTCCCAGCGCAGCACGTCGTAGCCGCCCCCGGCGCCGCTCACGACCATGCCCCCGGTGTCCGGCGCCCGGTGATAGAGGATCAGCACCTCCTCATCGAACAGCAGCTTGTCGTTCGAGGACGACCCGCCGGACGCGTTCCATGCCTCGGTGTCGCGCGTGAGGTACCCGCGCGTGAACGGCGACCCCTTGGCGAACAGGCTGAGCGCCACGTCCGGATAGAACCCGCTGCAGAGCCGCTTCACGAACGCCGCCGGCGGCACACACACATCGCCCTTCTGCTCGCACGTCGTCGGGATCTGCCTTGACGCATCCGCCGCCGCGTCCTCCTCCTTCTTCCCGTCCCCGTCCTCCGCCGCCTCGCCGCTCGCCGCGGCCGACGGCGCCGCCGCCTCGGCCTCCGCAGGCTCCGGCGCCGACGGAGGAGGCGCCGCGCCGCCACAAGCGACAAGGGAACCGATCAGAACAAGCACAAAAGAGCTCTGGACAGATCGCATGGCCCACGAACCTACCGGAGCCGGCACGCCCCTCCGCATGGAAAAACGACAACAACCCACGACGCAATGCGCCAGCACGACCGCGAAACATCGTGGCGCAACGCAGGAGATCCACCCCACCGTTCACAACGCAATGCGCCACCCGTCTCGACGGTTCCTCGCGACGGCCGTGATGGTTCAGTTTTCCGACAGCGCTTGACATCAGCTGCCCATCAGCAGAGTCTGAGCCGGTTCCGGCAGGAGGTGGTCATGCTGGATCTTTCTTCGTCCGCATCATCGTCATCGCGTGTTGGCGGTTCGCGTAAGTGGAAGTCTCACACAGACGCTCGTTCGTGGGGACGACGGGTGTCCGCTGGTCTCGGGGGGTGTGCGATACTCGCCTCCTGGGCGCTCCTCGCCGGCTGCGGCGCGGCCGAGGAGCAGCTCGAGCCGTGGGACACCGGCGAGGTGATCACGGGGGCAGGCGGCGGCTCCGCCTCGGGCGGGTGGGAGAGCGCCGCGGACGGCTCGGGCGGGACCGGGGGCGGCTGGCCGTCGTCCGCGAAGCTCGGGCCGCCGTATCCCATCGTGCTCGCCCACGGCTTCTTCGGATTCGAGGACTTCGCGGGCGCCGGATACGTCAGCTACTTCTACAACGTCAAGCAGACCCTCGCCGAGGGCAACGAAGCGGTGTTCACGCCCTCCGTCGATCCGTTCAACAGCTCCGAATACCGCGGCGCCCAGCTGATCGCGCGGATCGAGCAGATCCTCGCCGAGACGGGCCACGAGAAGGTGAATATCATCGCCCACTCGCAAGGCGGCCTCGACGCCCGCGTGGTCGCGCACGATCGGCCCGATCTCGTCGCCTCCGTCGTGACCGTCGCCACGCCGCACCTCGGGTCGAAGATCGCCGACATCGCGCTCCAGCTCGTCGCCCACGAGCGCCTGCAGGACGTGCTCGACGACCTGCTCAACGCGATCGGGGCGCCGCTCTACGACCAGATCGGCGAGGAGACGAGCGTGTTCGCGTCGCTCGAGCAGTTCTCGACGCCAGGCATCGAGGAGTTCAACGCGAGGTACACCGACTCTCCCGGGGTGTTCTACGCCTCCTTCGGCGGCAGGACCGACCGCGCGCTCGGCGGCCGCGACTGCACGGCGCTCGCCCCGGCGCCCTTCGTCGCGCAGTTCGACGACGGCCTCGATCCGGTGCACCCGCTGCTCTCGCTGACAGAGACCATCCTCGACGGCGGCTTCGGGGAGTCGATCCCGAACGACGGCCTGGTGCGCGCGCGGGACGCGCGCTGGGGCAACTTCTGGGGCTGTCTCCCCGCCGACCATTTCGACGAGATCGGCCAGCTCTTCGGGCAGAGCCCGGGCGAGGGGAACACCTGGCTCTATATCGACTTCTACCGCGCCGTGATCGAGCGGCTCCGGCAAGAAGGCCTCTGACCGCCGTCGAAAACCGCCCCGAGCGGCGCCCGGTCCAGTACCATGCCCGGCCGATGCTCAAGGCGCTGCTCACCTCGTCGCTCCCGCTGCTCGCCCTGCTCAGCGCGGCCTGCAGCAGCGACGTGCGCCGGTTCCCCCTGCGCGATCCGGTCTGGCGCGACGCCGATCTGAACCCCGTCTCGCTGCCCTGCCGGCCCGATCCCGAGGCGCCCAAGGACGACCCGCGGCACCGCCTCTGCACGCCGGAGCCGTACGAGTCGTCGTTCGCGTGGGACGCCGCCGACAACCTCGTCTTCCGGCCGGTGACGCGGTTCCTCGCCGTGGATCCGGGCGGGGAGGCGGTCAACGTCAACAGCGTCGACGAGGTGCCGGACTCGAGCTGGTTCACGAACCGGATCGGGAAGCGGCCGCTCTCCGTCGAGGAGCTCGTGAGCGGGCCCTGCGGCGACAAGACGCTCGACCCCGAGGCGCCGGACGGGTCCTGGGTCATCGACATGGGCAAGCCGAACGGCGCGAACCCCGGCTTCCGGATCAAGGTCGAGGGGGTCGGCAAGTTCATGCTCAAGGCCGATCCCGCGGAGCAGCCCGAGCGGGCGACCGGCGCCACCGCGATCGCGGCGCGCCTCTACCACGCGGCCGGCTACTGGGCGCCGTGCGACTCGGTGGTCTACCTGAAGCCTTCGGTCCTGAAGCTCTCGCCCGGGCTCACCGTGACCGACAACAGCGGCACCTCGAGGCCGTTCGATCAGGCGGCGCTCGACGGCGTGCTCGCCAAGGCCGCGAAGCGGGGGGACCGGGTCCGCATGGTCGCCTCGCGCTGGCTGCCGGGCCGCGCCCTCGGGCCGTTCAAGTACGAGGGGACCCGGGAGGACGACCCGAACGACGTCATCCCGCACGAGGACCGGCGCGACCTGCGCGGCGGGCGCCTGCTCGCGGCGTGGCTCAACCACTTCGACTCGCGCGAGCAGAACTCGATGGATGTCTGGCTCTCCGAGGACGAGGACGACAAGGACGCATCGCCCGGCCACGTGCGGCACTACTACATCGATCTCGGCGACTGCTTCGGCAGCGAGTGGGACTGGGAGGGCATCTCGAAGCGCCTCGGCCACGCCTACTACTTCGACGCCGAGTACGTGCTCCTCGACTTCGTCACGCTCGGCATCCCCGAGCGGCCGTGGGACCGGGCCACCCGCGACCCCCAGGGCGACATCTTCGGCTTCTTCAACGCCCGCGACTTCCGCCCGGAGCGCTGGCGGGGCGGCTACCCCAACCCGGCCTTCGGCCGCATGACCGAGCTCGACGGCGCCTGGGCCGCGCGCACGCTCGCCCGCTTCACGCCGGAGCTCGTCGAGGCCGCGGTGCGGGCCGGCGATTTCACCGCCCCGCGGCACACCGCGTGGCTGATCGACAAGCTCCTCCAGCGAAAGCAGGCGATCATGGCGCGGTACCTCACGCGCCTGTCGCCGATCGCCGACGTCGCCGTGGCCTCGCCGGCGGAGCTGTGCGGCGTCGACCTGGCGCGGCGCACCGGCGTCGCGCGCGCGCAAGATCTCCGCTACGACGCCGCGATGTACGCCGGCGAGGCGCTCGCCCTGCGCGCGCGGCCGGTCGTGCGCCCCTCGCCGGACGGCCGCGTGTGCCTGTCGCTCCCGCACATCGCCGATCAGGGCGGCGCGCCCGACGACGCGCCCTCGCGCTACGCGATCGTCGACATCCTCAACGGCCAGGCGCCCGGCCCGCTGCGCGTCCACCTCTACGACCTCGGCCCGCGCCGCGGCTACAAGCTCGTCGGCATCGAGCGCCCCGACGATCCATCCGCGCCCGACTGACCCTCTCAGCCCCGCCGCTCGGTCAGAATCCGCTGCTGGCGCCGACCATCAATCGCAGATCCTGCAGGCCGGCCCCCTGCTCGAAGGTCTCGGTCGCCGAGCCGATCAGGAAGTCGAAGGAGTGGTCGCGCGAGCTGCTCGTGCGCAGGCCGAGCACGAACGACATGCGCAGCAGGTCGAGCTCGAAGTCGCGGAGGTGCTCGCTGAACACGTTGCCCGCGGCCACCTGCACCGTGCCGTCGAGGAACGCCCAGATCGGGTATCGGTACTCCAGCGTCGCCGCGGCGGCGCTCCGCCCGCGGAGGCGCCCTTCGCGGAACCCGTGCATCGGCGCGCCGCCGCCGAGCTCGGTGAGCTCGGTGAAGGGGACCTCGTCGGGGCCGAGCGGGTCGGCGAAGGCCGCCGAGAGGACCAGGCTCACGATGCGGTCGTGCCCGGTGAGATCGACGAACCCGCCCAGCGAGCCGCCGTAGCGGATCCACCGGCTCTGCAGCGGCCGCTCCAGGTCGGCGGCGTGCTCGCCGGAGAGCTCCAGCCGGACGCCGTGGCCCCGCTCGGGGCGCGGCCGCCGCGAGTCGAGGGCGGCCCGGGCCCCGATGCGGTAGGCCGTGTACCCCGTGTCGAACGCGGGCGGCAGCGGATAACGGCCGTTCGCGACCCGCCAGCCGACCGTCGGCTCGCAGCAGATGTCGTCGAAATCGACGGTCTTCGCGCCGGTGTACGCCTCGACGAAGCTGAACGCGTCGAAATCGACGTGGACCGTCGCGCTCCCCTGGATGCTGTGGGCGGCGTAGCGGGCCCAGTCGCGCCCCAGGGACCTCGGGCCGATCCCCGCGAACAGCCGATCAGGCCGGGTGTCCGCCTCGCCGCGGAGCTTCAGGTACGCGCGCCCGTCGAGCGGGATGCGGTCGGCGATCGTGAGCCGCAGCCAGTCGACGCCGCCCGTCGCCGCGTGCACGCGGAGCTCGTTGCCCGGGAAGAACAGGTCGTCGTAGAAGAAGTAGACGCCGACGCTCTCGCGAAAGCCGAAGTCGAAGAGCGCCGTCGGGACGATGCCAATCGTGTCGTTGGGCCCGAAGGTGAAGATGTCCTTGAGCTCCTCGATCCACTCGCCCTTCTCCGCCGCGACCGTGAGGTAGCCGAGCGGCCGCCGGACCAGGTACTCGCTGGCGAGGTAGGCGGGGAAGAACAGGACGCGCGGCACCCAGAGGAGCGCGTCGCCGGCGCTCGCCCCCTCGTCCGGGCGACCATCGTAGTCGGGCAGGGGGCGCCTCGCGCTGGGCGCCTGCGGCGCCGCGACGGGAGGCCGCGCCGGCGCGGCCGCCGCGCGGGGCGCTGGCGGAGATCCCGGGGCCGGAGGTGGCGCCGCGGCCGCGGGCGCTGCGGCTCCCGCCTGCGGCGCGGCCGCCCCAGTCTGCGGCGCGGCCGCCCCAGTCGCGCCCCCCGTCTGCTGCTGCGCGGCCGCCCCCGGCCGCGGCTCAGCGGCCCCCGCCTGCGGCGCGGCCTGCGCCTCGGCGCACAGCGACAGCACCGCGCAGCTCGCGAGCGCGGCCGTGCGCCGCCGAAAGCCCGTGCCGATCGCGCGCGTCCATCCCTTCTCGTCAGGTCCCAATCCGCCTCGTCTCTCGCACGTCGCCGCGCGGGAGCCTAGCGGAGTTCCCGACCGGCGGGACGTTTGTCCGCGCGGCGCGCCCTCTGTCCAACGCCCTGTACGGCGCTTCACACACGCGACGCCGCGACGGAGGTTGCCGGCCGGGACCAGGCTGGATAGCCTCCCGCGCTCGGGCATCGGTCCTGTTCCGGTGCCGCCTGAACGGCGGTTGTCCCGGGATGGAGCGGCGCGTGGCGAGCACTGGCGAGAACGAGACACCGGCCCGAGGGGTCCTTCACCGGCTCCTGTCGATCTTCGCCGAGGTGAAGCCGCGCGAGGTCTTCAGCGTCCTCGTCCTGACGCTGAACGTCTTCCTCCTGCTCACGGGCTACTATCTCCTCAAGGTAGTCCGCGAGCCGCTCATCCTCGCGGGCGGCGGGCTCGAGATCGGCGGGCAGAAGCTCGACCTCGACGGCCCCGAGGTGAAGGCTTACGCGGCGGCGGGCCAGGCGCTGCTCCTCGTCGGCGTGGTCCGCGCCTACGGCGCCATGGCCCGGCGCTTCGGGCGCATGCAGCTCACCACCGCGCTGACGCTCTTCTTCGCCGGGAACCTCGTCATCTTCTTCTTCCTCGCGCGCCTCGGCGTCCCCCTCGGGGTGCCGTTTTACCTGTGGGTGGGCTGCTTCAACCTCACGGTGATCGCGCAGTTCTGGTCGTTCGCCAACGACGTCTACACCCCCGAGCAGGGCAAGCGGCTCTTCGCGATCGTCGGTATCGGGAGCTCGCTCGGCGCCATGTTCGGCGCGCAGATCGCGAAGCGCGTCTACGTGCCAATCGGCCCCTACAACATGATGCTCGTCGCGGCGGGCGTGCTGCTCGCCTGCCTGTGGCTCACCTACCTCGTCCACCGCGACGACCTCGCGGGCCCGGGCGGCGGGCCGAAGAAGGCCGACGCGCCGCCCGGCGGCGCGGCCGGCGGCTTCAAGATCATCGCCGGCGACCGCTATCTCCTCCTCATCGCCGCCCTGACGCTCGTCCTCAACTGGGTGAACTCGACCGGCGAGTACATCCTCGATCGCACCCTGATCGAGTCCGCCACGAGCGCGCTCGGCCAGGAGAGCGCGCCGGCCGCCGCCGGAGAGAAGGCGCCGGCCGCCGCCGGCGAGGAGGCGCCGGCCGCCGCGGGCGAGAAGGCGCCGGCCGCCGCCGAGGGCGCGGACCCGGGCGCGCCGCTCGCCGCGGGCGCCCCGGTCTACCTCGTCGATCCGGAGGCGTCGCGCCTGCTCGAGGGGAAGATCGCCGCGGTCAAGGGCGCCGCGTTCGACGTCGAGGCCGGCGGCAAGGTCGTCGAGGGCGCCGAGAAGGGGCTCGTCCACCCGCGCACCGAGAAGGGGAAAAAGGCGGCGCTCGGCGCGATCATCGGCACCTTCAAGGGCGATTTCTTCTACTGGGTGAACACCCTCGGCGTCGTCCTGCAGCTCTTCCTGGTCTCCCGCATCTTCAAGTACTTCGGCGTGCGGTTCGCCCTGTTCATCCTCCCGACCATCGCCCTCCTCGGCAATGCGTCCCTCGCGGTCCTGCCGGCGCTCGCCGTCGTGCGCGTCGCGAAGATCGCCGAGAACAGCACCGACTACTCGGTCCAGAACACGGCGCGGCAGGCGCTCTTCCTGCCGGTCGGCCGCGACGCGAAGTACAGCGCCAAGGCCGCCATCGACACCTTCGTCGTCCGCGCGGGCGACGTGCTCGCCGCCGTCGGGGTGATCGTCGGCCAGGTGCTCGCGCTCTCCGTCCGGCACTTCGCCATGGTCAACATCGCGCTCGCCCTCGCGTGGCTCGGCGTCGTGGTCGGCATCGCCCGGGAGCACAAGCGGCGCGCCGCGGACGAGCAGGACGCCGAGGACCTGAAGGCCGCGTAGCCTCAGGGCCGGCCCGCCGCCGCCTCCGCCTTCCAGGCCTCGTAGGCCTCCATCAGGGCCAGGTACACCCAGCGGCCGATCACCTCGGCCCCCGCGCCCGACGGGTGCGCGAGATCGGCGCCGCCGAGCCCCCGCTGGACCCACACCCCCATCGAGCCGGAGCCGCCCATCGCGCCGAACGTGTCGAAGTAGCCGCACCCGACCTGCCCGGCCACCCGGCGCTGGATCGCCGCGAGCTTCGGGATCACCGGCCGGCTCCGGTAGACCTCGCCCTTCTTGTCGGCGCGATCCATCGGGCCGACGAGCAAGCACGACGACTCGGGCAGCGCCGCTTTCACCTGATCGAGCACCGCCTTCATCGTCGACTCGACCTGATCGAGCGGGAACAGCTCGCCGTCCTCGCTCTCGTTCATGCCGTACTGGAACACCGTCAACGACGGGTTCCGCGCGCGCAGCTGCTCGGCGAAGTGGGCGTCGTCGCTCTTGTCGAGGAAGCGGATGCGGCAGCCCTGGATGCCGATCGCGTCGAGCACCACCCCCGGCGTGTCCCGCTCCATCCAGACCCCGAACGCGCGCACCCCCGGCCCGCGCGCCCACACCTCGAGCGCGTGCGGCCCGTCGGGCACCTCGTAGGTCGCGATCGCCGAGCTGACCGCGTCGGCCCGCGTGTCGATCGTCTCGCGGCTCTCGCCGTCGATCTTGATCTCCATCCGCCCGCCCTCGGGGTGCTTCAGGTAATCGACGGCGAACCGCGACACCGCGCGCCCGTAGCTCCCGGTCTCCGCGGTCGCGAAGCGCGAGAACACCCCCGCGCCCTGCGAGCGGAACGACACGCCCCCGAGCCCGTACAGCCCGTCCTTGGCGAACGGGCCGACGACGCGGCTCACCTGCCAGCCCGGGCCGGCGGAGCGCACCACGTCGTTGTGGAAATATCCAGGCCACGCGTTGGCCATCAGCATGAACCCGTGGCCCGCGTCGCCGAACCGCTTCTGCAGCTTGCGCCGCAGCGTCGCGGTCACGAAGTCGCTCGCCACGATGGAGTCGCCGAAGTAGGTGACGCGCGCGATCGACCCCGGCGCCTTGCGCTCCACCGCGGCGAGCGCGCGGAAGAACGGCGTCATCGCCTTGCCGCTCGGGTCCTCGATCGGGCGCGGCGGCTTCCCCTCGGAGGCGACCGCGGCCGGCACGAGCTCGGCGGCCGCGGGCGGCAGCGCGACCTCCTCGGGCTGGCGCAGCTCGGCCTGCTCGGTGGTCTCCGTGGCGAGCGTCGTCTCCCCGACCGACGCGACGGGCGCCGGCGCCGGGACCACGACGAGCCCCTCGCCCTCGGGCAGCGGCGTGAGCAGCCGCAGCCGCGAGAGGCGCGGGTGCGCGTAGGGCAAGAGCACGAGCAGCGCGAGCGTGGCCAGCGCGCCGGCCGCCGGCGAGACGAGCCCGTTCCGCGGCGGCGAGCCCGCCGGCGCGCCTCCCGCGGGCGGCGCGCCGCCGGGCGGGGGAGCGCCGTGGTCGGCCGGCTCGCGATCGGAAGGCCCGTGGACGGCCGGCTCGTGGGCGCTGGTGCTGCTCGTGGAGGTCATCGATGCGCGGACGGGAGAGGAGGGGGGCGCTCTGCGACGGCGTCCACGCTCAGAGGCCGGCGTCCGGAGGAGCGTTGCGCTTCTCCAGCTTGTCCAGCGCCGCGGTCGCCCTGTCGCGGCAGCTCATGTCGCCCTGGTGGATGCAGATCGCGCGCAGCAGCTTGATCTCGCTGGCCGACGCGCGCCCGCCCCAGACCTTCGGCTCGAGCGCCTTGCGCTGCGCCGGGTACGAGCTCGAGTCGAGCGGAGCGCTCGCCTGCGGGGCCCCGGTGCCCGCGGCGCTGGGCGCCGAGGAGGCCGGCGGCGCTGGCGCGGGCGTGTGCGCGTGCTGCTGCGGGGACCAGGACATCTGCGGCGCGCCCTGCGGCGCGGGCTCCGGCTCGGGCGGCGCCTCGGGGTCGACCTGCCGCCGCATCTCGGCCACCCGCTCGCGGAGCGCCGTCGGGACGCCCGGGGTC
Source organism: Sorangium sp. So ce394 (assembly GCF_051474665.1). Lineage (NCBI taxonomy): Bacteria > Pseudomonadati > Myxococcota > Polyangiales > Polyangiaceae > Sorangium > Sorangium sp. So ce394. The sequence goes on along the minus strand of NZ_CP150339.1, from coordinate 9,894,295 downwards.
TTCGCGATCTCGTTGAGCAGCGAGAGCTTCTCGCTCTTCGTCGCGGCCCGCTCGACCTGCTGGAACATCCCCTCCGCCCAGCGCTCCTCGATCTCCCGGAAGCGCTGCGTCTCCCGGGCCGGCGCCGTCTCGGCGATCTCCTGCAGCTTCCGGTGCGCGGCGTCGATGTTCCCCGCGCGGAGGTGCTCGTGCGCCGCGTCGAGGATCTGCGCGTCGTTCCCCCCGACCTCCGGCGTCGCGGGCCGCGCGTCCGGCTCGGGCGCCGCCGGCCCCTGCGAGCGCGCGCGGGTGACCGCGACCACGGCGATGGCGAGGATCACCGCCACCGCGAGGAGGATCCCCACCGCCTTGCTCGCCCCGCCGAGCGAGCGGGACGACTGCACCGCGGGCGCCACGCTCCCGTACACGCCCGCCGAGGCGGCGCCGCCGTCCGGTCCGGCGCGAAAGATCTTGCCCGCGGCGACGAAGCGGAGCCGCACGTCGCCGAGCTCGAGCGCGTCGCCCGCCTCGAGCAGCCCGCGCTTCAGCTCGACGCCGTTGATGCGCACGCCGTTGGCGCTCTGCTTGTCGACGACCTCGTAGCGGCCGTTGCCGAGGCTGATGAGCTCCGCGTGCAGGCGGCTCACGGAGCTGTGGTTGATCGAGATCGTCGCGTCCTCGGAGCGCCCGATGGTGAAGCGCTCCCCGTCGAGCGGGAACTCCGCGCCGGGCGTCGGGCCGACGACCATGACGAGCCGGTTCGGGCGGGTGTGGAGCGGCAGGTGCGCGGTGCTGCGGCTGCCGGGCGGCGGCGTCGGGCTCGTCACCGCGGACGAGAGCGCCTCATCGACGATCTCGATGCGGTAGTCGCCGAGCTGCACGAGGTCGCCGTGGCGCAGGTGCTGCTCGCCGGTGACGCGGCCGCCGTTGACGAACGTGCCGTTGTAGCTCTCGAGATCGCGGATGATCCAGCCCTGGCCGTTCTTGACCAGCGTCGCGTGGCGCCGCGAGACGTTGCGGTCGGTCAGCCGGATCGAGTTCGACTCTCCGCGCCCGAGCGCATACTCCTCATGGGCGAGGGGGAGCCCCGTCTGTTTCCCCTCGTCATCCTCGATCGTCAGCTTCCACATAGCGGGTTCGGGGCATTCAGGCGACGCCAGGCTCGCCCCGCGAGCCGCTGTGGATCGGTGGCATCCGCCGCTCGCCGTGCGAGCCTCCTCTTCGAGGCCGGACTACTTTAGCGAGTCCGCCTCCGGGAAGGCAATGACGGCGCGTCGGCCGATGGCGAGCGGCCGGGACCGCGGCGTTTCGCCGGCCTCCGGCGGCCAGCGGCCGACGGCGCCGGGCAAGAACCCGGCGGGCCAGCAGGCGGGCGCGCGGGCGAGGGCGCGCTCGCAGGCGCCGAGAGCCGCCGTGCGCCGCGCGCCGCCGGCTGGACGCGGTGTCGCCGCGCCCGCAAGCGGCGTCGCCGCGCCCGCACGTGGTGTCGCCGCGCCCGCAAGCGGCGTCGCCGCGCCCGCAAGCGGCGTCGCCGCGCCCGCGCACAGCCGCGGCGGAACGTCGCGGCCGCGCGGCGTTCCGCCCCGGGTCCGCGCTCGGCGCGGCGCGCAGCGGGCTAATGGCCGCCTCCCACGGGCCGAAACGGGTGGAGGAACGCCGACAGCGCCCCCGGGTTCCGGGTCTGCAGCCAGAGCCGCCCGTGGCCCTGGAGCTCGCAGACGAGCCCCTCGCCGGACAGGAACAGGCCCTTCAGGCCGGCCAGCTTGCGCACCTGATACCGCAGGCCCTCGGTGAACGCGAGCAGGTGTGTGTTGTCGCAGATATATCCCTGGTGCTCGCGGCCGACGTCGATCGCGTGGATACCGCCGTAGCTCGAGAACCAGATCAGCCCCTCGCCGTAGGCCCGCAGGAGCGACAGGCCGCCGGCGAAGAAGCCCTTGGCCCCCTGCCACTTCGTGTCGAGCGTGATGCCGGGCGTGGAGGCGAGATAGGCGCCCGACTGGAGGAAGACCTCCATCCCCGAGCGCAGGATGATGCGCTCGATCGACCCCTCGGGCGCCGGCGCGAGCCGCATGGACTGCATGGGCGCGGTCGCCGTGAACGTGTTCTGGAAGAGGCTCTCTCCGGCCGTCAGCCTGCGCTTGAGCGCGCTGGCGAGCCCGCCTTGCAGGCTCGTCTTCATGTCGATGGCCGCGTCGCGCGCGACCATCGCGCCGCTCTCGGCGATGATCTGCTCGCCGGCGTGCTCGAAGGTCACGTGGAGCACGCCGAACTCGGGGTTGTCTCGGATCTCGTCGCGCACGCATTCCCCTCGGTCTCTAGGGTTGCCGCGGGGCGAGCCGCGCGCCGATCGCCGCGCCGTACCGGCCGGCGTTGCGCGACTGGACCCACAGGCTGCCGCTGCCCTCGACGTGGCAGACGAGCCCCTCGCCCGAGAGCCACGTGCCGAGCCACGTCGACGTGTTCTTGCCGATCCGGCACGAGAGCGTCGACTCCCACGCTGCGAGGTGGCCCGTGTCGATGACGACGTGGCCTCTCACCGGGAGCTCCTCGAGCGCGCCGAAGGCGCCGATGATCATCTGACCTTGCCCGGCCGTCTCGAGGGCGAAGAGCCCCGCTCCCGAGAAGAAGCCGCGCAGGCCGCCCGAGCGCGTCTTCACGTCGACCTCCGGGCTGGACGCGACATAGGCGCTGCTCTGGACGCACCATTGCCTGTCGCCCACCTCGAGCACCGCCATGTCCCCGGACAGCGGCGTCGCGAACAGCACCTCTGCGTGGCCGCCCTCCGCGATGAACGAGTTCCGGTAGAACGACTCTCCGGCCAGCATCCGCTTCAGGCCCGACATGATGCCGCCCGACTGCGTCTCCACCCGCACGTTGGTCGACATGCCCACGAGCGCGCCGCTCTCGGCGATCACGTGCTCGCCCGGCGCGAGCCAGCACTGCGCGAGGGCCTGGGAGGGACGGTAGAGGAGATTCACCTGCATCGGACGTCTCCGTCGCCCCTCAGGGCGGCAGCAGCGGCGCGAGCCACCCCACGAGCGCGCCGGCGCTGCGCGACTGGATCAGCACGCGGCCGCGGCCGGTGAACTCGCACACCACGCCTTCGCCGGAGACCATGAGGCCCATGAGCCCCCCGCCAGGGCTCCTGATCTTGAGCGCGAGCGACGCGTCGAACCCGACGAGGTGCCCGCTGTCCACGATGAGCGACCCGTCGCAGGGGAGCTCCTCGATCGCGCCGTAGCTCGTGATCCAGAGAGCGCCGACGCCGGAGGCCTCGATGAAGAAGACGCCCTCGCGCGCGAGGACGGCGCGCAGCCCACCCCAGCGCACCTTCACGTCGATGTCGCCCGCGCTCGCGAGGTAGGCGCCGGCGCTGAAGAGCATCGTCTCCCCGCGGAGGGGGACGTGCTTGACGCGGCCGCTGAGCGGCGGGGCGAGCCACACCCACCCGCCCTCCGGCGCCTCGATGTGGTTCACGAAGAACGTCTCGCCGCCCGCGAGCTTCCGGAGCAGCGCGACGACTAGCGCCTTGAGCCGCCCGAAGAGCCCGGCGCCGCGGCCGGCGTTGAGCCGGACGACCGTGCGCAGGCTCGGCGAGCGCGCGACCATCGCGCCCGCCTCCGCGAGCAGCGCCTCGCCCGGATCGAGGCTGACCTCCAGCAGCGCGGACGACGGCTCATGCTTGGTGCGATGCTGCATTCGTCTACCCGCGGGGCACGTACATATAACGGACCCACGGCGGGAGCGGAAGCGGGAAGAAGGTGTGTCGAGGTGAGCCGGCGCGGCGTATTTCATGTTTTCTGTCCAGCGGCTCGCTCGCGCTGACTTCTACCCTTCGGCGTGGGTAGACTGAGCGCGTGAGCGACAGGCGACTTACGGCCTCCGAGCCGACGCCCCGCACCGAGCCGCGCAGCGAGCAGGGCCAGGGGTCCGGCTTCGTCGCCGCGCCCCAGCGCATCGCCGGGCGCTACGAGATCCTCGGCCTGCTCGGCACCGGCGGCATGGGCAGCGTCTATCGCGTCCGCGACCTCGAGCTCGACGAGGTGGTCGCCCTCAAGATGCTGCGGCGCGATCTCGCCGACTCGGCCGGGATGCTCGAGCGCTTCCGGCAGGAGGTGAAGCTCGCGCGCCGCGTGACGCACCGGAACGTCGCGCGGACGTTCGACTTCGGCGACCACGAGGGCGAGAAGTTCCTCACGATGGAGTGCGTCGACGGCGAGTCGCTGCACAGCGTGCTCGCGCGGACGGGCCCGATGCCGGCGCAGCAGGTCATCGGCATCGGCTGCGCCCTGTGCGACGGGCTCGGCGCCGCGCACGCGGCCGGCATCGTGCACCGCGACCTCAAGCCCGAGAACGTGCTCCTCGACAGGGGCGGGCGGGTCGTCATCACCGACTTCGGCATCGCCCGCACCTCGTCCGGGCCGAGCGCCGGCGAGTCGTCCGGCTTCGTGCTCGGCTCCCCCGCGTACATGTCGCCGGAGCAGCTGACCGGCGAGCCCGACATCGACGCGCGCACCGACATCTACGCGCTGGGCATGATCCTCTTCGAGTGCCTGACCCACCGGCGCGCGTGGCCGGGCGCCGGCGCGATCGCGGCCGCGATGGCCCGGCTCAGGTCCCCGCCGCCGGATCCGCGCTCGGTCCGTCCGGACGTGCCCCTCGCCGTCGCGGACGTCGTCCTGCGGTGCATGGCGATGCGCCGCGAGGATCGCTACGCGAGCGCGGCCGAGGCCCACCGCGCGCTCCTGCTCGCGCGCTCGCGGGTGTCGATCGCCCCGCAGCCGGCGCAGTCGCTCGCCTCGGTGATCGCCGCGTCCGCGGCCACGGCCGCGCCGACCGCGCCGCAGCCGATCGAGCAGAACCCGACCCGCGTCGCCGCGTCGGTCGAGGCGGTCACCGCGCCGCAGCCGCGGCTCATGTCGCCGACGCTGTCGGCGCCCGTGCCCACGCCGGCGCCCACGTCGCCGCCCTCGTCCGCGTCCTCGCCGGGGCTGAAGACCGTCGCCGTGCTCCCGTTCCGCAACGTCGGCGCCCCGGACGACGAGTACCTCGCCGACGGCTTCACCGAGGATCTCACCGACACCCTCTCGATGACGGCCGGCCTCAAGGTGCGGCCGCGCGCCGCGGTGTCCCGGGTGCGGCTCGACGGCCGCGACCCGCGGGACATCGGCCGCGAGCTCGGCGTGCAGGTCGTGGTCGAGGGGTCGCTCCGCCGCACCGGCGGCGGCTACGGGCACGACGCGCCGCGCTCGCAGCCGTCGGCGCCGTACTCGCGGCCGGGCTCGCGCCTGCCGCCGGCGGGCGTGCGCGTGACCGCGCGCGTCATCAGCGTCGAGGACGGGTTCCAGCTCTGGGCGAAGCGGTTCGACAGCTCGCCCGAGGCGCTGCTCGCGGTGAGCGACGACGCGGCGAGCGCCATCGCCGGGGCGCTCACCGTCGACGCCGCCAGCCGCGAGCGCGAGGCGCCGAGCGACCCGCGCGCGATCGACCTGTACCTGCGCGCCCGCCACCAGCTGCGGCACCTCTGGTACGGCGACGCCGCGCCGGCCGTGTCGCTCTTCGAGGAGGCGCTGTCCTTCTCTCCGAACGACCCGAGCATCCTCTCCGGCTACGCCATCGCCTCGGCGCGGCTGATGGCCGCGCAGGGCGACGGCAGGGCGCAGCTCGCGAAGGCGCAGCAGGCGGCCGAGCGGTCGATCGCGCTCGCCCCCTCGCTCGGCGAGCCGTGGGTGGCGCTCGCGACGGTCCGCTTCAGCGCGTCCGACCCCATCGGCGCCGTGCCGGCGCTGCGCAAGGCGCTGCAGCGCGCGCCGAGCCTGGCCAAGGCGCACGAGCTGCTCGGCCGCATCCTCCTCGAGGCGGGGCTCGTCGACGAGGCGGTCTTCCGGCTCGACACCGCGCTGTCGCTGGACCCGGGCGAGCTGTTCCCGCGCTGGGAGCTCGCGCGCGGCCGGGCGCTGGTCGGCGACTGGGCGGGGGCCGGCGTGCTGCTCGACACGCCCGCGGAGGACCCGTCGAGCCGCTTCCACAAGGCGATCATGCGCGCCCGGTTCGGGCTGTGGCGCGGCGCCCCGTACCCCATCGACGACCTCTTGCCGCTGTCGGCGGAGAACGTCCCGGTCCAGTACGCCCGCATCTACCGCGACGTGCTCGCGACGTCGCGGCTCTCGGACGAGCAGCGGGCGTTCTTGCGGGCGAAGTCGGACGGCTCGGAGCCGGGCAGCCGCCTGCGCCCGCTCTTCCTCCAGATGGAGGCGGAGATCCTCGCCTTCCTCGGCGAGGACGACGCGTTCTTCCGCACGCTCGCGAGCGCGGTGGAGGCGGGGCTCTTCGACGCCCTCTGGATGCAGCGCTGCGCGGTGCTCGATCGCGCGCGGCCCTCCGCGCGCTTCGCCCCGCTCCGCGCGCGCGTCGAGGAGCGTGCCGCGGCGGTCGTCGCCGCGTTCAGGGCCTGAGCGCCGCGTACCGCGCGCGATCGGCGCTCGGATCGGCGCTCAGGTCGCCGCTCAGCCCCTGCGCGCGCTCTTGGCGCCGCGGGAGACGGCGGGCATCAGCACGTCGCCCTCGACGTGCCCGGCGACGTCGAGGAGGGTGCGCCCCTCCGCGTCGCGCCCGGGCCGCTCCCGCGTGTAGCGCGCCGCCGGGGCGGCGAGCACGACCCCGAGCTGGCGCGCCGCGCTCGTGAGCTCGGCCGACAGCGCCGCGTCGATGAGCCGGGACCGCTCGCCGCTCGACGAGCCGGCGGGGATGGCGACGGCCACCGAGCCCGTGACGACCCCCTCGCGCGCGAGCAGCCCGTGCGGCGAGCCGGTCGTGCGCGCGAGCGTCAGCGCGACGCGCGCCGCCTCGAGGCGGTCGCGCGCGGCGGCGAGCGACGCGGCGCCGCGGCGGAGGATCTCGCGCGCGTCCTCCCCCGGGTCGCCGCGGTACGCCTCGGCGAGCTCCGCGTTCGCCTCCCTGATCCGCGTGATCTCGGCCTCGGCGGCCGCGATCTCGGCCTCGTACTGCGACAGATCGATCGAGCTCATAGCGTGTCGTCAACCTCGGTTCGTGAACAGGATGCTCCCCGCGAGCAGCGCGCCGGCCGCCGCGGCGCCGTAGAGGCAATAGCGCGCGAGCGCCGCGTGGCCAGCGAGGTAGAGCTGCAGCCCCGCGAAGCCCGCGGCGATCGCGAGCGCCGCGTAGATGAGCTGGCGCACCCCCGTGTAGACGAGCGCCGCGGCCTGGGCGAGGCCGCGGATCTTCACCTCGGCCTCGCCGCGGTTGGCGCGCGTGAGGTACTTACGCAGGTCGTCCGGGATCGTCAGCGCCTTGATCCCCATGTCCTTCGCCGCCTCGAGGGCGATCTGCGCCCAGTCGCGGCTGCCGAGGACGAAGTCCTGCAGGTACGGGCGCACGACATCCATGGGGTTGAGGTCCGGATCGAGCTGCGTGCAGACGCCGGTGAGCAGGAGCAGGGTGCGCTCGAGCAGCACGAAGTCGCGCGGCACGTGGAACGCGCCGGAGAGCTCCTTCAGGCCGATGTTCATGCGCCTGAGGTCGATGAGGCTCTCGATGCCCTTCTGCGGGTCGAGCTTGATGTCCTTCAGGTTGAAGGACTCGAGCTTCACCTCGTCCTGGAAGCGCTGGTGGAAGAACTCGACGACCTTCTCGCTGACGTCGACGGTGTCGCGGCGCGAGAAGAAGCGCATCTTGCGCAGCGCCTTGATGATCCCCTCGGTGTCGCGGCGGATCACGGCCTCGAGGAACTCGGGGATGCCCTCGCGCATCTCCTGGGAGAGCTCGGCGACCGCGCCGAAGTCGAGCAGGATGAGCTCCCCGCTCGGCCCGACCAGCATGTTCCCCGGGTGCGGATCCGCGTGGTAGATGCCGTCGATGAAGATCTGCTGGCAGAAGACCTGCACGATGTGCCGGGCGAGCGCCTTGCGGTCGACGCCGTGCGCCTCGAGGGCCGCGACGTCGCCGACCTTGATCCCCTCGACGAACGTCGTCGTCATCACGCGCCGCGTGCAGTAGGGCTCGATGGGCCGGGGGAACCGGACCTGCGGCTGCTTCGCGAAGTTGTCGGCGATGCGCACGATGTTCCTGGCCTCGCGCACGAAGTCGAGCTCCTCCAGGATCATCGAGCGGATCTGGTGGTAGTAGGCGTCGAGCCCCTGCACGGGGACGAACTTCGCGACGATCGCCATGATGCGGCGGATGGTGAGCAGGTCGAGGCGGACGATCTCGTCGATGTCGCGGTGCTGGACCTTCACGGCGACGCGGGTGCCGTCCATGAGCCACGCCTCGTGGACCTGGCCGAGCGACGCGCTCGCGAGCGGCTCGCGGTGGAAGCGGGCGAAGACCTTGTCGATGGGGCGCCCGAGCTCCTCGGCGATGCGCGCCTCGATCTCCTCGTAGGGGCGCGGCGGCACCTGGTCCTGGAGCCCCTCGAGCCCCGCGCGCAGCGTCGCGGGGAGGAAGTTCGCCATGATGCTGAGCATCTGGCCGACCTTGATGAAGAGGCCCTGGAGCTCGACGATCGTGCGCTCGATGCGGCGGGCGTTCCTCGCGTGGACCTCGTCCACGCGGCCCTGCGCCCACGCGTCGCCGAAGAGGCGGCGCAGGAAGAAGAACCAGAGGTAGCTCGCGATGACGGTGAACGTCGTCAGGTAGGCGCGGACGAAGCGGCCGCTCTGCGCGGCGTTCTGCCGGAACGAGCGGGGCGCCGCCGCGGGGCGCCGCGCCGGCTCGAGGGCCGCGGGTGCGGCGCCGGCAGCATCGGGCGGCCTCGGCGTGGTGGCCGCGCCGTCGGACGGCCTCGATGCGGTGGTTGCGCCGTCGGGCGGCATCGACGTCGTCGCGCCGTCGGGCGGCATCGACGTCGTTGCGCCGTCGGGCGGCATCGACGTCGTTGCGCCGTCGGGCGGCATCGACGTGGTGGCCGCGCCGTCGGGTGGCGTCGACGCGGTGGCCGCGCCGTCGGGCGGCCTCGGCGTGGCGCCGTCGGGCTCCCGCTGGATCGCGCCGGGGCGCAGCTCGCCGGGCGCGCGCGCGGGCTCGGTGGGCGAGCGAAGCAACCCGGGGGACGGGCCCTGCTGTTCCGGGGCGGCGCCGTGTGACACCGCGGCAGCCTAGCATCGCTCGGCGTCAGCCCGCGAACACGCGGGCTCGATGCGGCGCGCCATGCCCTCGTCGCGTCATCGCGCGGCCGCCATGGCCCCCGCGATCGCGTCGTAGACCGCGGGTCGCGCGCGGCGGATCGCGTCGGAGGCGCGCGTCGGGTGGACGCGGTTCGTGAGCAGCACGCCGACGAGCTCGGCATCCGGGTCGATCCAGAGGCTCGTCCCGGTGAAGCCGAGGTGGCCGAAGGTCCGCGGGCCGAAGCGGGCGCCTGCGCTCGGCCTCTCGCCGCTCTTGCCGTCGAACCCGGCGCGCAGCGACCCGCCTGGCCGCGGCTCGATCAGCCGCCGCACCTCGTCGCGCGAGAGCCACTCCGGCCGCTCGCCCGCGAGCGCCTCGAGCAGCGCCACCCCGAGCCGCGCCACGGACATCGCGTCGCCGAAGAGGCCCGCGTGCCCGGCCATCCCGCCCTGCGCGATCGTCCAGGCGTTGTCGTCGTGCACCGCGCCGCGGATCACGCCCCCGCGGAACGGCACGTCCTCGGTGGGCGCGACGCGCTCGTCGAACCGCGGAGCGCGGCGCCGCAGCGCGCGGGCCGGCGCGACCGCGAGCCCGAGGGGTCCGGTCACCTCGCGCGCGACGACCTCGTCGAGCTCGGCCTCGCCGCGCCGCGCGACCGCGGCGCCGAGGAGCAGGTACCCGAGGTCGCTGTACACCGGCGGGAACCCGCCCTCGGGCGGATCGCCCGCGCACCCTTCGCGGCGCCCGTCCGCGCAGGCGCGCAGCGCCTCGAGGGGATCGATCGGCGCGCCGTCGTCCGGCGGGTGGAGCGTGCGGTGCGCCTCGAGCCCGGCGCGGTGCGCGGCGAGGAGCTCGAGCGGCACGCGCGCCGATCGCGTGCCGGCGAGCTCGGGCAGCACCTCTCCGAGCGGCTCGTCGTACCTCGCCTTGCCGGCGCGAACGAGCCGGGCGAACGCCAGCGCGGTGAACGGCTTCGTCACCGACGCGAGATCGAAGATCGCGTCCATCGTCGCCGCGGGCGGCGCGCCGCCCGCGCCCGCCGGCGGGCTGTCCTCGAACCACAGCCGTCCGGCCGCGCCCGATCCGTACCGGACGTTGTCCCGTGTGCGCACGGCGGCGGCGACGCAGGCGCAGGGCGCGGCGCGGTGTTCTTCGACCGCGAGCGCGGCGATCGGCGTGAGGTCGACGAGGGCCATGGCCGAGGATGAGGAGGGGCGTGCGCCCCTGTCAAACGCGCTCTGGAGGCGGGCTGGACCGGGCTCGGGGAAACGCGGAACGTTCCTCGAAAGATCGAGCGGCGCGGCCGGTCCTGCTTCAGGATCTCGCGGTGAACTCTCCCTCGAGCACCGAATCACGCGCCGCCGTTGCGTCGCTCGCCGCGCTCGCGGCGAGGTACGACGATCGCCGGCCCGATCGCTGGGCGCCGGTCCCCGAGCAGCTCGACGCCGCGATCGCGTTCGACGTCGAGCTCGCCCAGGCTGGGCGCGTCGCGCGTGCGCCGCTCGTGGCCGAGCTCGCGCGCCGCTTCGAGTTCCCCGCGCACTACCTCGACGCGATCCTGCTCGTGCCGCGCGAGCGCTTCGTCCTCCCGGAGGATCTCGCGGCTTCCGCGGACGACACGCCGCTGCCGCTCGACCGGGCCGGGCACGCGACGGTGAGCGCGCCGCACGCGTACCTGCTCACGTTCAGCCTGCTCGGCCTCGCGCCGGGCGATCGCGTGCTCGAGCTGGGCACCGGCACGGGCTACGGGGCGGCGCTCGCGCGGCGCATCGTCGGCCCGGCCGGGCACGTCGCCTCGATCGAGATCGATCCTGCGCTGCACGCGCGCGCGGCGCGGCTCCTCGGCGCGCGGCCGGATCGCCATGGCGACGACGCGGTGCTCGCGAGCAGCGGCGCCGGCCCGTCCGACGAGGGCGCGAGCGTCGCGCTGCTGTGCGGCGACGGGCGTTCGCTCGCCGAGCGCGTGCTCGCGTCCGGGCGGGCGACGCCGTCGGAGCGCCCCTGGAAGGTCGCGGTGACCTACGCGCTGATCGAGCCGCCGGCCGCGCTCGAGGAGCGGCTGGCCGACGGCGGCGTCCTGGTCGCGCCGGTCGGCGCGTGGGAGGGCCACCAGGAGCTCATGCGGGTCGAGCGCCGGCAGGGCGCGCTCCTCCGCGAGGTGCACGGCGCGGTCCGCTACGTGGCGGAGCGCGGTCGCGGGTAGGCAGCTCGCTGCGCGAAGCCGGTGAGCGCGGCCGCCGGCGGGCCGGCCCGCGTCCGCCGGCGCATCGCGCGCAGGAGCGTCTCGTGCCGCTCGTGGAATGCGGCTGAGGTGCCCCCGTCCTCGGCCGCGGGGCGGTCGTGCGCATCCGGACCCGATGCTCCGTCGCCTCGACCACGGGAGCCGCCGCACGGCCATAGCCCCGAGGGCTGTGTCGTCCGGTTCGACCCGCAGCATGTCCAGATGACACACCTCCCTGTCCAGATGACACACCTCCCTGTCCAGATGACACACCTCCCTGTCCAGATGACACACCTCCCTGTCCAGATGACACACCTCCCTGTCCAGATGACACACCTCCCTATCCAGATGGCGCTCTTTCGCGTCCGGATGACACATGTTCGTGTCCGGGGGCGAGCTGTGACGGTCCATGCCAGTGCCCGGCGCCTCGTGGCTCATCGAAGCCGCCGTCTTCCGGCCTTGCGGTGAGCGCCGGCGGGGGTCTCCGCGCGGCGGGGGCGGGTGGGCGCGGCGAGCACCGAACGAGGTGCCATAAGGTTTCAGGGGGCTCTGCGTCTCAGGCGCGCCTTGTGTGGCGCGCGACGAAACGTCCCAGGGGGCATGGCCCGAAGTGAGACATGCCGGGCGGTGTTCTCAGCGCAAGCGCCCACGCCCCCGTCTTGGCGGATGGCCGAGCGCCCACCCGCCCCCGCCGCGCGGAGACCCCCGCCGGCGCGTGCGTCTCGGGATCGCGCTCCCTCCGCATCCGCATCCGCATCCCCGTCTCCGTCCCGCGCCCCGCGTCCCACGTCGCACCACCCCCGCGCCCCCTGGATCAGAGAAAGCCCCACCGTCTTTGACCCCCGGCCTCGCCGAACTTTATCCTGGCGTTCCCCGGAGGCGGGGCCGCCCCGGCGCGTCGGCTCGGCCCGCCGTGGACCCAGGGAGAAGACCGGAAGCACTATGGCGGAGTTCGTTTGGGAGGCGCGCGGCCGCACCGGAGAGATCCGGAAGGGCACGATGGAGGCCGAGAACGAGGCGGCGGTGCAGAACCGCCTCCGCGCTCAGCAGCTGAGCCCGACCCGCGTCAAGAAGAAGGGCGCCGCGCTCAACATCAGCCTGAGCTTCGGCTCGGGCGTCGAGGCCAAGGACCTCGTCAAGTTCATCCGCCAGTTCGCGACGATGATCGACGCGGGCCTCCCGCTGGTCCAGTGCCTCGAGATCCTCTCGAACCAGGAGCCGAACAAGATCTTCCAGGCGGCGCTGCGCGACATCAAGAACACGGTCGAGCAGGGCGCCACGTTCAGCGACGCGCTCCGGCGCCACCCGAAGATCTTCGACGACCTGTTCGTCAACCTCGTCCAGGCCGGCGAGGTGGGCGGCATCCTCGACAGCATCCTGAACCGGCTCGCGATCTACATCGAGAAGCGCGTGAAGCTCGCGCGCCAGGTGCGCGGCGCGCTCGCGTACCCGATCGCCGTCATCGTGATCATGATCGTCGTCATGGTCGTGCTGATGTCGTTCGTCATCCCGTCCTTCGAGACGATGTTCGCGGAGTTCGGGGCGAAGGACGCGCTCCCGCAGCTCACGAAGATCGTCATCGCGACCTCGAAGGCGTTCGTCACCTACCTGCCGCTCATCGCCGTGCTGACCGTCGCCGCGATCGTCGGCGGGACCTACTTCTACCGCTCGCCGTCCGGCAAGCGGATGGTGCACCGCCTCGTGCTCCGGCTCCCGATCCTCGGCCCCGTCATGCAGAAGATCGCCGTGGCGCGGTTCTCGCGCACGCTCGGCACGCTCCTCGGCTCCGGCGTGCCCATCCTCGACGCGCTCGACATCGTCGCGAAGACGGCGGGCAACGTCGTCGTCGAGGAGGGCCTCATGTACTCGCGCCAGAAGATCTCCGAGGGGAAGAACATGGCCGAGCCGCTCGGCGAGATGCAGGTCTTCCCCGGCATGGTCGTGCAGATGGTCGCCGTCGGCGAGCAGACCGGCGCGCTCGACACGATGCTGAACAAGATCGCCGACTTCTACGAGGAGGAGGTCGACGTCGCCGTCTCCGCGCTGACGTCGCTGCTCGAGCCGCTCCTCATGGTCGTCGTCGGCAGCATGGTCGGCGTCGTGCTCATCTCGATGTACCTGCCGATCTTCGATCTCGCCGGCAAGATCAAGGCGGAGTGATGTCGCCCGCGGCCTCCCCGGCGGACCCCGGCGGCGAGGCCGTGGCGCGGCCGGACGAGGTCGGGGCCGGGCCGGCGCCGGCGCGGGTCGCGTCGCCGCTCCCGCCCGGCGCTCCCGGCGGCGCCGAGGCGCCGCTCGCGAGCCGGCTCACCTGGCTCATCGCGCTGCGCCTCGCCGTGCTCACGGTCTTCCTCGTCGTGACCGCGGCGGTGTACCTCCGCGGCTTCACCCCCGGGGGCTTCTCCAGCATCGTCGCGCTCGTGACGGTCGCCGCGGCGTACGGCGTCTCCGGCATCTACGCGGTGTTCCTGCGCATGCAGCGCGCCCTCCGCGGGATCGCCCGGGCGCAGCTCGTCACCGACCAGATCACCTGGACCGCGCTCGTGTACATCACCGGCGGGGCCACGAGCGGCGCCACGTCGCTCTACGGCCTCACCTGCCTGACGGGGGCGATCCTCCTCGGCGTCCCCGGCGCGATCGTCGCCGCCGCGTCCGGGGCGGCGGCGTACCTGCTCCTGTGCGCCGCGCTCGGGCTGCACCTGCTCGGCGTGCCGCCCGACCAGCCCTCCGGCGCGTACGTGACGCAGTGGGACGAGCTCCGGTACCCCATGTTCGTCAACCTGCTCGCGATCGTGGTGGTCACGCTGCTCGCGAGCTACCTGGCGGAGCGGCTGCGCGCGACCGGCGGCCGGCTCGTGCAGGCGACGGCGCGGGCGGAGCAGGCCGAGCGGCTCGCGGCGCTGGGCCGCCTCGCCGCGGGGCTGGCCCACGAGATCCGGAACCCGCTCGGCTCGATCGCGGGCTCCATCGAGCTCCTGCGCACGGGCGGGACGCTGTCCGACGAGGACCGGAAGCTCTGCGAGATCGTCGAGCGCGAGACGGCGCGCCTGAACGACCTCGTGGGCGACATGCTCGATCTGTCGCGCCCGCGGGTGCCGGCGCTCGAGGCCGTGGACCTGTCGGCGACGGCCCGCGACGTCGTCGTGCTCGCGGGGCGCTCGGGCCGCGGCGGCGACGTCGAGGTCCGCTTCGAGGGGCCGCCGTCCGCGCCCGTGACCGCCGACGCCGCGCAGATGCGCCAGGTCGTCTGGAACCTCGTGCGGAACGCGATCCAGGCGAGCTCGGCGGGCGCGGTCGTGACCGTGCGTCTCTGGCGCGACGCGGGCGCCTGGCTGCTGGAGATCCGCGATCAGGGGCGGGGCATCCCGGCGGGCGCCCGCGATCGCCTCTTCGACGCGTTCTTCACGACCCGCACCCACGGCATGGGCATCGGCCTGGCGGTGGTGAAGCGGATCCTCGACGATCACGGCTTCGGGATCGAGGTCGACAGCCGCGAGGGCGAGGGCACCGCGTTCCGGGTGCGGGTCCCGGTCGGCCCGGTCGCGGCCGGCGAGCTGGAGCGCCGCGCGGACGCCGCGGCCGGCGCGCAGCTCGCCCCGCGATCCCGCCCGGCAAGCTGACGCGGGGGCCCCCACCGCCGCGCTCGCCGCGCGTCACACCGGGCGCGTGGCGCTCCGTTCACGCTCTCCCGCGCGCCGTGCCCCGGGCGCTCCGCGGGAGATTGCGGCGGAGCCCGCCGCCGGGCGTGAATAGCCCGCGGAGACCGTCGTCTGCCCCTGGACAGCGGCCCAGCGCCGGCGGATTGCCCTGTGGTTTCGCGGTGTTCATGGAGAGCACGGACCGGACGTGACCGCGCCGGCGCGGGCCTCGTCCGACGTGGCAGGCCGCTTGCCTCGTGCGTAGAACGACTAGAACGAGGGCGAGCAGCGCAGGCGACCGAGGCTCGCGCGCAGCTCGCAGGTACAGAAGGAGAACCATACGTGACACGCAGGATGAACCATCTCTTCGCGGCGACGTTCTCGCTGCTCGCGCTCACGCTCGGCCAGGTGGGCCTCGCGAACGCCGGGCCGGCGACGGACGTGGTCAAGGCCAAGCAGACGGTCCTGTTCGACCTCCTGAAGAAGGGAGGGGCCGACAATCAGAAGAAGGTCGGCGCGATCTTCGACGAGATGCTCGACTACTCGGCGCTGGCGGAGAGCTCGCTCGGCAGCGAGTGGGCCGCCCGGACCGACGCCGAGAAGAAGCAGTTCACCGAGCTGCTCAAGCAGCTCGTGCGCAAGGCTTACGAGCGCAACCTGAAGAAGACGCTCGACTTCAACATCGAGTACACGAGCGAGACCGAGAGCGCCGGCGTCATGACGGTCAAGACGAGGGCCATCTCCAAGAAGGACGCGCGCGAGGAGCCGGTCGAGATCGCCTTCAAGCTCTCCGAGAAGGGGGGCACCTGGCTCGTGCGGGACATCGTCACCGAGGGCGTCAGCCTGGTGGGGAGCTACCGGGCGCAGTTCACGAAGATCATCAAGAAGGACGGGTTCCCGGCGCTCGTCCAGAAGATGAAGGACAAGCTCGCCAAGGGCGACGTCTGACGCGCGCCCGCTGACCGCCCGGCGCGGCCGGGCGGCCGGCGCGGCCGGGCGACCGGCGCGCCCACACGGCCGGCGCGGCCGCGCGGCCCGGCCGCCTCCGGCCGCTCGCGGCCCCTTCCCGGGCGGCCGGCCGCGCCTCGCTCGCTCCATCGCGTTCCCCTTCGTCCGGCGTGATTGCCGTGAACTCGCCTCAATTGCCGCGGGGTTGATAGCCTTGGCGGGTATGGCTGCTGGACAGAGGCGCGGCCGGTCGGCGCGCGCGCTGGGCCTCTCGCCGTCGCTGCGCGCGCTCGCGCCCGGCGGCGGAGCGGCCCCGCGCCCGCCCGACGATCGCCCCGTCCTCCGGCTCGCGGTCAGCAAGGGGGCGCTCGCGATCGAGCTCGGCGAGCCGTTCGCGATCGGCCCGCTCCGCGTCACCGAGCTCGTCGTGCGGCTCGCGGGGATCCGGTTTCCCGTCGACCTCTCCGGCGGGGTCGCGCGCTTCCGGCACCGGCGCGGCCAGCTCGCCCGGCTCGTCGTCGAGGCGCAGGGGACCGAGCTCGCCGGCTGGGCCGCGCCGCGGCTGCGCGGCTTCCTCGGCGACGGCGCGCCGCAGCTGATCATCGCGCCCATCGAGGACGGCGCGCTCGTCGCGCTGCGGTCCGGCGAGGCGGCGCTCGCGTTCGAGGTCGCCGTCGCGCCCGGCGAGCGCGCGCTCAGGCTCCTGCCGGAGCGCGCCCGCGGCGTCGGCCTCGCGGCCCCGCCGCACGCGCTCGCGCTCCAGGCGCTCTCGATGATGGCGGGCCCGCACGGCCGCATCGTCGAGGGCGCGATCGTGCTGGACGCCGCGATCGAGCGGGTCGTCCGCCTGCTCCTGCCCGCCGCCGGCGCGAGGGCGCCCGCGGTGGCCGGGGTGCAGTGGGCGTCGGTCGTCGCGGAGGCGGGCCGCTTCCGCGCCGAGGGCGCGCTCGACGCGGCGCCTCCGGCGCTGGGCGATCGCGCGCTCCGGGCGCTCGAGGCGGCCGAGCTCGCGGGCGCCGCCGACGAGCTCGCGCTCGCGGGCGGCCTCGACGACGCGCGCCGCGTCTACCTCGCCGCGCTGGAGCGCGCCCCGCGGCACCCGGAGATCTCCGCGCGCCTCGCGTGGATCGACCTCCTGGCCGGCGAGCGCGCCGAGGGGGCGCTCTCGACCGTCGTCGACGCCATGCCCGCCGTCGACGCCGGCCTGCTCGGCGGCGCGCTCCTCGAGGCGGTCGGCGACCGCGACGGCGCCTTCTCGGCGCTCGCGCGCGCCGCGCACGCGGAGCCGTACGGCCCGCTCGCCGCGCTCGCCTGGCTGCGCGCGGCGAGGCTCGCGGACACCCTCGACGTGCGCCTCGACGCGCTGAACCTCGGCGTCGCGCGCGCGCCCGGGCTCGACGCGCTGCGCTGGGCGCGGCTCGAGGCGCGGCTCGACGTCGCCGACGTGCGCGGCGCGCTCGCGGACGCCGAGCACCTCGAGGCCGCCGCGCGTGGGGCCGAGGCGCGCCACGCCGCCTCCCGCAGGGCCGCGGAGGCGTTCCTCGCGCGGGGCCACGCGGCCGACGCGCGGGCGCTCTTCGAGCGGGCGCTCCGTTACGCGCCGGAGAGCCCCGACGTGGTCGCGGGCCTCGCGCGCTCGCTGCGGGCGGCGGGGGAGGGGAGGCGCGCGCTCGACCTCCTCGCCCGCGCGCGCGTCCTCGCCGCGCGCAGCGGCGCGACCGCCGGCGCGCTCGATCTCGAGCTCGGCCGCGGCCTCGCGGAGATCGCCGGCGATCTCCCCGCGGCGGTCGCGCGCGTGCGGGCGATCCCCCCCGGCGCGCCGGAGTCGCTGGAGGCGCGGCTGCTCGAGGGCCGCTGGTGCGCCGAGCTCGGCGATCTCGGGGGCGCGTCGGTCGCGCTCGGGCGGCTGCGCGACGCGGTGGAGCTCGCGCTCCAGGACCGCGCCGCCGACCCCGGCTCCGCGCGCGCGGCGGGCTCGCCGCTCGTCGGCGGCCCGGCCGCCGTCGCGGCCCTGCTCGCCGAGGCCGCCGAGATCGAGGAGCGATCCCGCGGGGATCTCCTCGCCGCGCAGCGCCACCTCGGCCTCGCGCTGCGCCTGCGCCCGCGCGATCCGGAGATCGCCGCCGCGTTCCGCCGCGTCTCGGGCGAGCTCGCGCCGCAGGTGGCGCCCCCGCGCGGGGCGCGGCCGAGCCCGGCGTCTCGGCCCCGCGCCACCGAGCAGCGGATCGAGGTCCACGTCCCCGCGCCGCCTCGCCGGCGCTCGATCCCGCCCGAGCCCGTGGTGGTCGCGCCGCCGCCGGTCCCGTCGCCGCCCATCGCGCCGGCCGCGATCGCGCGGACGCCGGCCGTGACCGCGCCGATCGCGCCGGCCCCCGCGCCGCGGATCGCGCCGCCGCCGGCCCCGCCGATCGCGCCGCGCGATCCCGGGCTCCTCGACGAGATGCCCACGTTCGACAGCAGCGACACGTCGACCGACCTGCCCGACATGCCGCCCGTCCCGAACAGCGTCACGCTGGCGGAGGGGCAGGCGCCGTTCGCCCGCGCGTTCGGCGTCGACGACGAGCTCCTGGCCGAGCGGCTCGCGGATCGGCTCCGCGCCGATCCCACCGACCACGGGGTGGCGATGGCGCTCGCCGACGTGCTGGAGCGGCTCGGCCGCGATCTGGATCTCCTCGCCCTGCTCTCGGCGCGCCTGGAGGAGGGGGATGAGGCCGCCCGCCAGGAGGTCGCGCCGCGGCGGCGCGGCGTGCTCGCGCGGCTCGCCGCGCGGGCGCGGGCCGAGGGGCGCGCCGCCGAGGCGGAGCTCTACGAGATGCTGCTGCACGCCGAGCTCCCCTGATCGCGACGGCGCGCCGCGCGCCGGGCGCGCCGCGCGCTTGGCCCGATCGCCGGGCCCGTGATAGCCGGATCTCCTGCGCAGCGCGCGCAGCGCTTGGAGGTGCAGCATGGCCGAGCAGCCGACGAACCGCGTCCAGCAGGAGGGCTCGCCGCGCGAGCCGGGCGCCTCGCCCGCGAGGCCGGGCCGTCCGATCATCGTGCAGAAGTACGGCGGGTCGTCGGTCGCCGACGTCGACAAGATCGGCAAGGTCGCCGACCGCGTCGTCGCCGCGAAGCGCGCCGGCAACGACGTCGTCGTCGTGGTCAGCGCGATGGGCAAGACGACCGACGGCCTGCTCGCCCTCGCCCGGCAGGCGGCGAGCGCGGGCGGCGGCGCCGCCGCGGATCCTCCCCGGCGCGAGCTCGACATGCTCCTCTCGACCGGCGAGCGCGTCTCGATGGCGCTCCTGTCGATCGCCATCCAGGCCCGTGGTTTCGAGGCGATCTCGTTCACCGGCTCCCAGTCCGGCATCCTCACGAACGATCGCCACTTCGACGCGCGCATCATCGAGGTCCGTCCGTTCCGGATCGAGGACGAGCTCGCGCGCGGCCGCATCGTGATCGTCGCCGGCTACCAGGGGATGAGCTACCGCCGCGAGATCACGACGCTCGGCCGCGGCGGCTCCGACACGACGGCGGTGGCGCTCGCCGCCGCGCTGAGCGCCGAGCGCTGCGAGATCTACAGCGACGTCGACGGCGTGTACTCGGCCGATCCCCGGGTCGTCCCGGACGCGCGTCACCTGCCGGAGCTCGATTGCGCGGTCCTCCAGGAGATGGCCGAGTGCGGCGCGAAGGTCGTCTGCGCCCAGGCGGTCGAGTGGGCGCGGCGCTCCGGCGTGGCGCTCTATGCGCGCTCGACGTTCGACGCCGTCCCCGGCGCGCGGGAGACGGTGGTGCGCCGGTTCGCCCCCGGCTCGACGTCGTCGACGCACTCGGCGCGCGCGATCGTCGCCGAGGGCAATGTCGTGCTCGCGCGGGCTCCCGGCGGTCTCCGGCTCGACGCGCTCCTCCGCGCGGCCGGCGAGCTCGGGCTGGGCTTCCGCGATCTCTCCTTCGGCCCTGGCGGCGGGGCGTTCGTGATCCCGCTCCTCAACGTGCCCGACTGGCAGGGAGCCAAGCGCCAGCTGGTCGCGCTGCAGCCTTCGCTCGAGCTCGACGAGGGCCTGGCCTCTGTCAGCGTCGTCGGCGACGGCCTCACCGCGACGGCGTCGCCGCTGTCCCGCTTCATCGAGGTCCTCGCTCATGCCGGCATCGCCCCCCGCCTCACGGTCGCGTCCCCCCTGCGCCTCGGCGCCCTCGTCGACGCCGCCGACGCCGCCCCCGCGCAGCGCCTGCTCCACGCGACGTTCGTCGAGCCCTGAGCCCCACGCCACGTCCCCCAGCTCTTCGACCCCGCCGACCGTAGGCCCCCGGGGAGGGTGTTGTCGGCGCGGGGCAGGGGGGTGGGGATGGGCCGATGTTTGAGCCTGAGATGTGCGTCATCCGGCTTGCCGGATGGCGCACATCTCAGGCGAGTTCGGCGGGGCCCCACCCCCCTGCCCCGCGCCGACAACACCCTCTCCGGGGGCCGGGCATCTCGGCGAGCTAGTGCTTCCGTTGCCTGGTGAGCGCGACGAGCCCCGCCCAGCACGCGACCCACACCACCTCGCGCGACGGATCCCACGCGATCGCCGCCGCCCCCACGGACGCAGCCTCCTCCTCGCCCCCGCCAGGCCCCGTCGCCCCGATCTCGGCGACCATCGTGGGCGCTGCGTTCGACGGCACATGGACGAGCTGCGCCCGGCGCTCGCCCTCGCGCGCGACGAGCGCGAGCAGCGGCGAGGCCTTGTGGTCGCCCGCGAACGCCAGCGCCACCACCGCGGGGAGCCCCTCGATCACGCGGAAGGTCTCGCCCCCGTCGCGCGACACGCACAGGAGCCCCGCGCCGGACAGCGCGATCGAGCGCCCGCCCGCCGCCGCCGCGAGCCGGCCGTCGTCGGCCTCCGCCGCGCGCCGCGCCGCCCCGGACAGCGGCACGACCGGCGAGCCCTCGTCGTCGCCGCGCAGCCGCTCGAGCTGCGGCCCCGCGGCCGCGCTCGTGAGCGCCACGATCACCCCCTCGCTCGCGCTCATCCGGAGCACGCCGTCCCGCAGCGCGGGCCCCGGCGACAGCGACAGCGCGCCCCGCGGCGGCGCGCTCGCGGCGTCGCGGCGCGGCGAGCCCGCGCTCACGGCGGAGCCGGCCTCCGGCGGGACGGCGACCGCGCCGGCCGCGGGCGACCACAGCGTCTTGCCGGCCAGCACCCAGAGCCGCCCCGGCGTCGTCGCGAGCGTCACCGGCGCCCCGCCCGAGCCCCACGCCCCGAGCGCGCTCGCCGTCTTCCCCCGGTCGTCGCTCAGCAGCAGGTTGCCGCGGCGCGTGGCGATGAGCAGCGCGCTGTCCGACAGCGCGATCGAGGACGCCGACGTGTCGACGCCCGCGCGGCGCGCCGACAGCGCTCCCGCGTCGACCACGAGCACCGTCCCGCGATCGCCGCCCGTCCGGTCCGCGCGGCGGGAGCGGCCCCCCGCGCGCGCGGCCGGCTCGCTCGCCAGCGCGGGCCCTTCGCCGGCGCCCCCGGCCACGACGCAGCCGCCGGCCACCGCGAGCGTGCTGCACGGGACCGCCGCCCCGGCGCCCTCGACCACCGTCCACGGCTGCGCGTCCCAGACCGGCGCCTGGTCGTCGGCGAGGTCGGGCAGCTCCGCGAGCAGATCCTCGCCCTCGTAGGTGCCTTCTTGATCCGCGTCGAGCGCCGGCAGCTCGCGCTCGTCGACGTCGTTCGACGGATCCTCCCCGGTCCCTTCCGCGCCGCCGTCGTCGTGCCCCTCGCCGTGATCGTCGAGGTCGTCGTGCTCGGCGTCGTCGTGCTCGGCGGCCTCGTCGGACACCCACGAGCCCGCGTCGGCGTCGTCGATCCCCTCGTGGAGCGCCCCCACGTCGATGCCCTCTTCCGCGGGCTCGTCCTCCCCGGCCGCGCCCTCGTCCACGGCGAGCTCGACGCCGACCTCCAGGTCGCTCGCGTTCGCGTCGTCGAGCCCGTGATCCGCGTCGTCGAGCGTCTGCAGGAGCTCCTCGAAGGTCTCCTCGGCCGCCTCGTCCTCGTCGTGCCCGAGCGGCGGCAGATCGATCAGCTTGTTGTCGTGCTCGTCGTGCTCGTCGTGCTCGCGCTCGTCATCATCGACGGCGGTCTTCGGCTGCGGCGCCGGGCACGTCTCGCGTGGGTCCGCCGCTCGCTCGCTGCAGTCTCGTGAGGCTGACATCGGCGGGAGTGTAGCGCCCCTCGAGGCGCTTTCGCCCCGCGCCGCGCCTCCGCCCACGCGCTCCGCCGCCCTCCAGAGCCCGCCTGCCCCGGCGCGCCGGGGCGTCGGCCTCCCCGCGGCCCCGGCCATCGCCCGCCGCGCCCGGCGACCCCGCTGCCGCACCGCACCGGCGATCATCTTTGTACAAAGATTGTCTCACGCGTCGATGCGTCGCAGTTATCGTGAGCAATAACACTAAAAATCCAGGCAATGTACGGAGTTTTACGGACAATTTCGTGTCCTTCCGGAGCGAAGGCTTGATACAATGTTTGTTTATAGTATTTGACGAAGGGTGTTCGTGATCCTAGAGTCCGCTTCGATATGTTCGACATCGTCGTCACCTCGGCGCCGGCAACGCCCTTCGCCCATCGGGTCGCGTCTGCGCTTCGCGAGGCCCGCATGCGGGTAGTCACGTGCGAGGTCGCGCCCAACCGGCCGCCGCCGGACGCGCTGCGGGTCGACGCGGCCGTCGCCTGCGCGCAGAGCCCGGCGGCCCTCATCGACATGGCCCGCTCGCTCCGCGCGGTGCTCGACGGCCCGCCGCCCGTGATCGGCGTCAGCTCCTCGCGCACCATCGTCTCGATGGCGGAGCTCGCGGGGGTGCTCGCGGACGACGTCCCGGGCTCGGTGCTCGCCGCGCAGGTCCAGCGGCTCGCGGCGCAGGCCGAGCGGCAGCGGAGCCGCGTCATCCTGCGCGGCGAGCTCGACGACGTCGGGCTCGACGGGCTGCTCGCGTCGCTCGCCTCGCGCAGCCGGAGCTGCTTCATCCGCGTGCGCGCCGGCGCGCTCCGCGCCGAGGTGACGGTCGACGCCGGGCGCCCCATCCACGCCCGCGCCGACGGCGTGCGGCCCTCGGAGCGCTGGACCGACGCGCTCGACGCGCTCGGCGCGTGGCGAGGCGCCACCTTCGAGGTCGTCGCGAGCGACTCGAGCGGGCCGCACCGCGGCGAGCGCGAGAGCCACTACCCGCCGGCGTTCCCCGCCGACGACGCGGCCGACGTGGCGCTGGCCGCCGCCGTCGTGAACGCCTGCACCGCCTACGCGCGCGCCTGGCTCGGGCCGCCGATGACGTCGCGGCTGCTCGCGTCCTCGTGGACGACGGCGCGCGAGCACCACAGCGCGCTCGACGCCTTCGCCATCAGCGGCGACGCGCTCGTCTCGGTCGCGCAGATCGATCGCGCCCGCTCGGCGATCCCGCAGGCGGTCGCCGCCTGGATCGTCGCCTTCTTCGACGCCGCCGCGGAGAAGGTCCCGTCGCGCTTCCAGCGCCACCGCATCCGGGAGGTCCTCGGCGGGCTCACGCGCCTGGTCGAGCAGGTCGGGTGGGCGAGCGTCTTGTTCGAAGGAGCCGAGCGATGACCCAGATGCCGACGATGAACGAGGTGCCCGAGAGCCCGCAGGACGCCCTCCCCCTCAGCGTGGAGCGCCTCGCCGAGATGACCTCGCAGGAGGTCGACGACCTCCCGTACGGCTTCATCATGCTGGACGAAGAGGGCGTCGTGCTCCTCTACAACCGCTACGAGCAGCGCATGAGCCGCCTCCCGTCGGCGCGGGTCGTCGGCAGGAACTTCTTCCAGGAGATCGCCCCCTGCACCCGGGTCGAGGCGTTCCTCGGCCGCTTCCGCGCCCTCGCGCAGCAGCCGCCGGGCGCGACCGATCGGTTCGCGTTCCGCTTCCACTTCCTCCACGGGGCGCAGGACGTCTTCGTCCAGCTCGCGCGCGCGCCGGTCGATCGCGTGTTCATGACCGTGCACCGCGTGCCGGTCCAGCGCGACGAGCACGAGCGCCCGGCGACGATCCGCCACGAGCGCGACCGCGGCCGGCTGAGCGGCCCGCTCGGCGCCATGTTCCCGCTCGCGTGGGATCAGGTCGCCGCGCTGCTCGCGCGGGTCGGACAGGGCGCCGCGCGGGAGCTCGGCCGGGGCGTCGGCCGCAGGATCGCGGGCGTCGCGGAGAGCACGGTGGCCCGTGCGGGCGCGGCCGCGCTCGACAAGGCGCCGGTGCTGCTCGCGGTCGGCGCGCTCGATCAGGCGCTCGCCGAGCTCGGGATGGGCCGGCTCGCCGCGGATTTCTGCGCCAACCCCCCGCGCGTCGCCTGCTTCGTCCGGCCGCCGGTCGAGTCGGGGTCGGTCGAGCTGTCCGCCTTCTACGAGGGCGTGCTCGAGACGACGATCGGCGCGGCGCTCAACGCGGCGCACGTCGCCCGGTGCATCGAGGGGACCGAGCTCGCGGCCACGCCGTGGCGCGTCGTGGTCGTGCCGATCGAGCGCGCCCACGAGCTCCGCGCCTTCGAAGGTGAGCGGCCCGACGATCTCGCGAAGCGCTTCGGTCTCCTCGAGAGCGGCTCGGGGGCCGCGGATCGAGGGCCGGCCGCGGCCTCTTGACGCGGCGAGGGCCCTGGCCATCCCCGCCTGGTGTGCCCGCTGGATCCCTCCGGCGAGCGGTGCTTAGCTCCGCCGTCGATGGGCCGGCGCGACAGCAATTCAAGGCGAATCGCCGCCGCGTCTCCGGCCGATGGGCAGCCTTCGGCGGGGGACGCGGGGCAGCTCGGGCCCGCTCGCGGCCCGCTCTCGATCGCGGAGGCGAGCGCCGGGATGCTGGTGCAGGACGTCGTCGTTCATCCGGCCGACGTCGTGTTCGTGAAGGGCATCGTCGAGGCGAGCGACGGCGTCGCGCTCCTGCTCGCGGATCGCGGGGGTGAGCTCACGCTCGCGTCGCCGCTCGACCGGGGCGACGAGTTCGCCGAGCTCCTGCTCGATCTGGAGCGGGACGTCGGGGCGCGGCGCCGCGGCGCGCCACGCTGAGGGGTGCATGACGGAGCGCCGCGATCCGAGCTCGGTCGATCTCGTCCAGGATGCCTCGCTGGACGTCGCTGTCCACGAGGGCGTGGCGCAGGGCCTGCCCGCCCCCTCGGGCGCGCTGCTCGATCCGCGCATCCTCGCCGCCTGGCGCGAGTGGCTGGCCGCCCTCGCGACCGACGCCGAGGCCGCCATCGCCGCGGCGCACGTGTACGGCGAGCTCGGCCCCGAGGCGCGCGAGGCGTGGCTCGACGTGCTCGCCGAGGACGCGCCCAAGCTGCAGGTCCCCGCGGTCGCGATCTACGCGCCGCTCCTGTCGGTCGAGAGCGACGCGGCGCGCCGCGAGCGGATCGAGGTCGCGATGGGGGAGGGGGAGCACGCCCCGCGCCCGGCCGGGGGCTTCGCGCTGCGCGGCATCGCCGCGGGGGGCGATCGCGTGGTGGCGCTGGTGACGCCGCTCTACCTGCGCTTCGTGCGGGTGCTCTGGTGTCGGTATCTCCCGGAGGACGGCATCGCCTGGGCGCGGCACGACCCTATCGTGCGCGCGGAGGAGGCGCCCGGCCCTGGCATGGTGCTCGACGGCGCGCAGCTCGAGGCGACGCCGATCAAGCTGGTCATCGAGGAGCTGTGCCACGCGATCCTCGCGCAGCAGCGCAAGGGCGCCGAGCTGCCGCCGTCGCTGCAGCTCTGCGCCGATCTGTTCGACGCGCACCTGGAGGGGGATCCGCTGCCATGAGGTCGCTCGCGCCGGCTGTCTTGCCGCTCGTGCTCGTCGCGCTCGGGTGCGCCGGCAGCGGCGACGCGGTCCGTGAGCCCGCGGCGGCGGCGCCCGCGGCCGCAGCGGAGGCGGCGCCGGCGCGGGGCCAGGCGCTGAGCTTCTCGTACGAGACGCTCGACGGGCGCGAGCTCTCCACCGCGTCGCTCGCGGGCAGGTTCAGCGTGATCGGCTTCGTGGCGACCTACGACGTGGCGTCGCAGGCGGAGGCGCGGTTCCTCGCCGGGTTGCTCCGCGATCACACGCCGCGCATCAACGCGGCGCTCCTCGTGCTGGAGGCGAGCGAGAACCGGCCGCTCGTCGAGGCCTTTGCCGCCACGCTCAAGCTCCCGTATCCGGTGGCGCTCGCGGACGCCCCGACGATCGCCGGGGAGGGCCCGTTTGCCGGGCTGCACCACGTGCCGAGCGTGGTGATCCTCGACGCCGAGGGGAGGGAGGCGTTCCGGCACGTTGGGCTCATCACCCAGGAAACGCTCGAGGAGGTCCTTCGCGGCCTGGAGCGCGAGGGCGCGCGGCCCGCGAGGTAGGTTTTGTCCGCCGCCGCGCGCTGGTCTGGGCGATGATGGCGCGCATGCTCGACCACATCGGTTTTCCGGTTTCGGACTATGAACGGAGCAAGGCCTTCTATCTGGCGGCCCTGGCGCCTCTTGGTTACGGGCTCGTGATGGAGATCACGCCCGAGATGACCGGGGGTGCGGATAAGCACGCCGGTCTGGGGGCCGATGGCAACCCGCAGTTCTGGATCGGCACGGGCGGCGCGCTGCAGGGCCGCATGCATGTCGCCTTCGTCGCGAAGACGCGCGCCGATGTCGATGCTTTTTACAAGGCCGCGCTGGCGGCTGGAGGCGCCGACAACGGCCCGCCGGGGCTCCGGCCGCAGTACCACCCGGGGTATTACGGGGCGTTCGTGCTCGATCCGGATGGACACAACATCGAGGCCGTGTGCCATGGGCCCTGAGCGGTGATGGCTTCAGGGGGCTCGTCCTCCCGAGCTACGGGGATCGTGGCTTGATGTGAAGAGAGAATAAACGCAAAGGCGCAAGGAGAGAGGAAGAAGGCATCTTCCTCCCTCCTTGCGCCTTTGCGCCTTTGCGCCTTTGCGCCTTTGCGCCTTTGCGTTGAAATCTCTTTACCCGCGTCGACTCGGCCGACGCTCGCGTCCGCGCGATTTCGCGATCAGAGCCTGCTCAGCAGATCCGCCTTCTTCGCAGCAAACTCCTGCTCGGTGATGATCCCCTTCTGCCGCAGGTCCGCGAGCCGCTCGATGGCAGAAAAGATATCCGCCTCCGGACCCGAGGAAGCGCGGGGCAGGGCGGCCTGCGCCGGCACCGGCGCAGGCGCAGGCGCAGGCGCGGCCCCCGGCGCCTGCTGCGCGGCCGCGTCGCCGGAGACGAGCGGCAAACTCTGCACGCCCACGACGCCGTACTGGCTCGAGAACGTGACCGACGACCCCGACCCCTGCTGCTGCGACACACCGCCGATCTGATGATCCAGCGTGTCATAGACGCTGACGCGCCCGTCGACGTCGACGGCCAGCCGCCGCGCGCCGGGGAAGACCGCATAACGGATGTTGTTCTGCGACCCGCTGGAGCTCGGCGCACCGAGCTCCCCGGGCCACCAGCTCCCAGAGCCGCCCCCGGACGCCGGCACGAACAGGCTGACCGGCGAGCCCCCCAGGCCTCCGCTGCCACCTTGCTGCTGCTGCTGCCAGCCCTGCGCCGGATAGCTCGCCGGCGCCGGAGCGAACGGCTGGCTGGCCAGCAGATTCGACAGCTCGGCGCACAGGCCCTCCACCTTGGCCTTCAGCCCGCTGTTGAACATGTCCCCGATCATGGTCATGCCGCCCTGCATCCACTGCCCACCGCCGCCCAGCTCGGGGTGATAGAACTGCGCCATCGTCCCGTTGCCGTTCACGAGCGCCTGCAAGAGCGTCATCACCGCGTCGGTGCTGACGAAATAGCGCTGTGACAGGTCGGAAACTGTCCGCTGACCTTCGGGGGTGAGTGGCTGCATGAGGAGGCGCTCCAGGAGGGAAGCGCCGAGCCTTGCACGGCGGTCCGCCGCTCGCAATGCGGGCGAGCGGCGATTGAGGAGGGAGACGACCGCTCAGCCCGCGAGCTTGCGCGCGCTCGCGAGCTGGACACACACCGCGACGACATCCATGGCGACGCGAATCTGCTCGAGCGGCGGCATCGACGGCGCGATCCGGATGTTCCGGTCGCGAGGATCGCGGCCGTACGGGTACGTCGCCCCGGCGCCGGTGAGCTTCACGCCCGCCTTGTCGGCCAGGCGCACGACCTCCTTCGCACAGCCGTCGAGGGTGTCGAGGCTGATGAAGTAACCGCCGCGCGGCGAGGTCCAGCTGGCGATGCCCTTGCCCCCGAGCTCGCGCTCGAAGATGCTCGTCACCGCCTCGAACTTGGGCCGCAGCAGCTCGGCGTGCTTCTGCATGTGGCCCAGCAAGCCCTTGTAATCCTTGAAGAAGCGCACGTGGCGCAGCTGGTTCACCTTGTCCGGGCCGATGGTCTGGATGCCGAGGTGCTTCTTCGCGTCCGCCACGTTCGCGGGGCTCGACGCCATGGCCGCGACGCCGCTGCCCGCGAACGAGATCTTCGACGTCGAGGCGAAGACGATCGGCCGGTTCGGGTTGCCCGCCGACTGACACGCCGACACGATGTCCGCGAGCCGATCGCCCTCGGCATACAGGTCGTGGACCGCGTAGGCGTTGTCCCAGAACAGGCGGAAATCCGGGGCCGCCGCCTTCATGCTGGCGAGCCGGCGGACGACCTCGGGCGCGTACGTGGTGCCGGTCGGGTTGCTGTACTTGGGGACGCACCACATCCCCTTGATGGCCGCGTCCTGGGCGACCAGCCGCTCGACCTGATCCATGTCCGGGCCGGCGTCGTTCAGATCGACCGCGATCATCTCGATGCCGTGGTGCTCGCAGATCGCGAAGTGGCGATCGTAGCCGGGGCTCGGGCAGAGGAACTTGACCTTGGGCTGCTTCGCCCAGGCGCCGTTGCCGTCGGGCACGCCGTGGACGAGCGCGCGGACCACCGCGTCGTGCATCATGGTCAGGCTGCTGGTGCCGCCGACGATGACCTGCGCCGGGGGCACCTCGAGCAGCTCGGCGAAGATGGCCTTCATCTCGGGGAGGCCGTCGAGGCCCCCGTAGTTGCGCGTGTCCGACCCGTCCGAGGCGACGAGGTCGTTCGCGGTGGGCAGGGCGAGCAGGCCGTTCGCGAGGTCGAGCTGCTCGGACGACGGCTTGCCCCGCGTCATGTCGAGCTTGAGGCCGCGGGCTTCAAAGGCAGCATAACGTGCCTCGAGCTCCCGGGTGAGCGAGGCAAGAGCATCGGGGGACAACGAGCGCAGTTCGGTCATGGCGGCCGATGTCTAGCAGAACTTCGCGGCCGCGTCGCGACCCGCGTGGGCCCGCGCTCCTCGCGCCGGAAATGCCGCGGCCGGCAGCGGAAACGCCGCAGCCGGGCCGCCCGTCGCGCCCCTCTACGCCCGCCGCCGCCCGCCGCCGCCCGCCGCCGCCGCCGCCCTCGCGGCCGGCGCCTCGCCCGCGCCTGGGCCCGCTGTGACAGCCGCCCTCCGCCTTGATGCGTTTTGCCACGAGCCCTGTGTCGCCGCGCCCCGCCTGGCCCAGAGGCCGCGTCGGCGGCCTCTGGTACGGCCGATGCATCGGGCCGGGTGATCTCATGTTCAGAGGAGGATCCATGGCTGTCGAGGCCCTGCGCAAGAATCACATGATGGCTCACCTGCTCGGCGCGCTCGAGCGCGGCGAGTCGATCGGGCGCTACGGTCGCCTGGTATTCGCGATGATCGCCAACCACTTCCTCGATCGCGACGAGCTCGTCGACTGGCTCAGCCGCGACCCGGAGGGCGGCGCCGAGGAGGCCCGCTCGCTCGCGATGCAGGTCGAGCGGCGCGGCTACAGCCCGCCGCGGCGCGAGCGGATCCTGGAGTGGCAGCGGCAGCAGGAATTCCCCATCATCCCGAACGCCGACGATCCCGACGAGGGCAATGTCTACAAGGACCTCGAGTTCCCCGAGGAGGTCTATCAGCATATCAATGAGTACTACGAGCACAAGGCGGCGAGCTGACGGCGGCCGCGGTCCAGCAGGGCCGCGACGCGAGCTCGCGCGGCGGCGCCTGCTCGGCATGGGGAGTGCTGGGGCCCTGGGCGGGCTGCTGGGATGCGGGCGAGGTCAGGCGACCACGGGCCCGTCCAGGCCTCCGGAGGAGGATCAGGCAATGCAGGCAAGGAGCGCCGGCGTCACCACGAACGACCCCTCGCGCCTCCGGGCGCGGCCGAACGCCAAGCCCGGGGGCGAGCTCTCGACCGGGCTGAGGCCGCTCGGGCTGTCGCCGCGGCGCGACGGGTTGTTCTACGTCCCGGCGGGCTACCGGCCGGACCGCCCGGCGCCGCTCGTGGTCCTGCTGCACGGGGCGGGGGGCAGCGCGCACCACGGCATCGCGCTGCTGCGAGAGCTGGCGGACGCGGCGGGGCTCCTGCTGCTCGCGCCCGACTCCCGCCATTCGAGCTGGGACATCATCTCGGACGACGCGTACGGGCCCGACGTCGCCTTTCTGGACGGCGCGCTCGACCAGCTGTTCCGCAGCGCCGCGGTCGATCCGGCGCGGATCGCGATCGGCGGCTTCTCGGACGGCGCGTCGTACGCGCTGTCGCTCGGGCTGACCAACGGCGACCTGTTCACCCATGTGATCGCGTTCTCGCCGGGCTTCATGGCCCCCGCCGAGCAGCGCGGCCGGCCGCGCATCTTCATCTCGCACGGCACGCAGGACCAGGTGCTGCGGATCGACCCCTGCAGCCGCCGCCTCGCGCCCCTGATCCAGGTCGCCGGGTACGACCTGCGCTACGAGGAGTTCGAGGGCCCGCACGTGGTTCCTACGGAGATCGCGCGCGACGCCCTCCGGTGGTTCCTGCCCGACGCGGGCTGATCTCAACATGTGAAGAAAGAAAAAAGCGCAAAGTCGCAAAGACGCAAGAGAGAGAAGAAAGAGTCCCTTCTACTCTTCTCTTTTTTGCGCCTTTGCGCCTTTGCGTTTTTTCTTCTCTCTCTCTCTGCGTCTCTCAGCCCAGCTCGCCGTCCGGGAGCCACATCCGAGCGGTGGGCCGCCGGGGCGAGCCCGGCGGCGTCCGCCTCACTCCGCCGCGATGGCTTCCTCGCTGTGGGTCGTGTGGCGCACCTCGGGGTTGTTCTCGAAGTACGCCTTGCCGGCCAGGCGCTTCACGAGCGGGCTGAACCGCTCCGCCGCCTTGCCGGCGATGATGTCGCGGACGAGCGCGACGTCCTCGCGCGCCCGGGAGAGCGTCTCCGGGTCGGTCAGGAACGCCCTTGCGGCCACCGCCTTGGCCGGAGCCGCCTTCACCGCCTCGCGGACCGCCACCGCCGCCGCCCGGACCTTCTCCGCGGCGCGCTCGGCGGCCGACTGCTTGATGAGCGGCGCCACCTCGTAGACCAGGTTCGCGGCCGACCCGGCGACCCGGTGCGGCGCGTGGTGCAGCGGGCTCGCGTACTTCGGGTGCCGCTCGAGGAACGCGCGCACCTCGGCCTCCGTGACGCCCGCCTCCTCGTAGGCGCGGGCGAGCTCCTGCTCGGCCAGGATGCGCGCCTTGAACATGTACATCTGGATGCGCGAGTAGAAGTTCGTCGCGCCGTCGCCGCTCGTCTCGACCGCGCAGAAGATCGTCCCGGGGTAACGCGCCGTGATCAACGACTGCACGCCGTCGGAGACGCCCGAGGACGGCATGCAGCCGAACGGCTTCACGCTCACCGTGAGGTGCGCCTTCGACTTCACCGCGTTCACGATGAGCTTGCCGACCTCCATGTGCCCCTCGCCGCCGCGGAGGTCGTTCGAGTAGTAGTCCTTCGCCACGTCCGCGACGAGATCCATGTCCGGGAGGTGGTAGTCGAACAGGCCGAGCGGCAGCGCGAACGCCTGGAAGCCGACGCGCAGCGCCGACTCGGCGAGGCGCATCGTCGCGAGCCGCTTCGCCACGCCGAACTCGTCGAGGCCGGCAAGGCCGTAGTTGCCCTCGTCCGCGCCGCGCAGGTCGCGCCGCTCGCGGGTGTCGCGGGCGCACTCCCAGATGTTGTAGAGCAGCCACGCGGTCGTGAGCTGGATGTCGTTCTCGCCGCCCTCGCTCTCGAGGAACTTCTGAAGGGCGTAGTTGCCGTCGCCCTCCGTCGTCATCGCCCAGAACTCGCCGATGATCGACGTCTTCGCCTTGGGCCGGAGCTTGTCCACCCGGACGGCCTCGAACTCCTTGCGCGCCTCGTAGAGCGCGCGGAAGACGTTCGTCTGCTCGTAAAGCGCCTTGTAGAGGATGCGCTTCGCGCTCTCCATCGCGCGGTTCGTCGCGCCGGGCTCGACCTCGTAAGGCCGGACGCGGTAGCCGAGCGCGTTCAGCGTGTCGCCGCAGACGATCGCCTTGATGATCGCGATGAAGAAGGCAGGGTTCATCTCGAGGCCGACGTCGTCGCCCGTCGCCTGCGAGAGGCCGCCCGTCTGCTGGAAGAGCATCACCCGGAAGCCGTCGAAGCCGGCGTCGCGCAGCGCCTTCCGGTACTCGGTCACGTACATGCCGAACCGACACGGCCCGCAGGCGCCCGCGGTCAGGAACACGTAGTTCTTGATGATGTCCTCGGTCTTCATCCCCTGCTTGTCGCGCAGGTCGATGAGGTGCTTCACCAGGCCGCCGACCGTGAAGTACGTCGGGTTGCACTGCCCGCGGTTGCCGAACTCCTTGCCCGTCTGGAGGCCGGCGTTGTCGCTCATCCCGAAATAATGGACGTTGTAGCCGAGGCCCTTCAGCGCGCCCTCGCACAGGAAGTCCTGCGCCGCGGTGAGGCCGCTGATGAGGAGCGTCACGTTGTCGCGCTCCTTCTTCGTCATCTTCGGCTTGAGCATGTTGTCGACCCACTGCCGACGCTCGGCCTTCAGGCCGAGCCGCTCCCGCTCGGCCTCCTCGAACGCCCTGAGCTCCGCCTCGATGTCGATGTCCGCCTTGATCGATTTCTTCTCGCCGACCAGAGGAAGGCGCGTCTTCTGCGTGATCGTCTGTTCCATGGCGTGGCTTCCCTTCGCTCGGATGCTGGAAGGGGGCCGGGCGCGCCGTCCCCCCCTCGACCTTGGCCGTGTCTTCAGGCTTCCAAGGGGACGACGGTCCCGTCGGACTGCTTCTTCTTGAGCTGGACGAGGCCCGTCTTCGGCGCCTCGGGCGGAGACGCCGGCGCGACGTAGCTCCGCACCTTCTCGGCGAGCGCCGCGATCTCCCGCTCGAGCGCGGGATCGGTGATCTTGCGCGCCGCCTGCTGCTCCCGCTTCAGCTCGAGCAGCTCGAGCCGCTTCTCGTCGATGCGGTGGACGAGCTCCGCCTTCTTCTTCGCCGCGTCCTCGAGCGCCTCCTCGTGCAGCTTGAGGCTGTGCGCGTACGTCTTCACGCGGATCTTGATCGAGCCGCCCGGCTTGTTGGCGTCGATGTCGTGCAGCGCGGCGTACGGGGTGGCGCTCGAGCTCACGATGCTGTCGATGATGCCGTAGGTCGGCGCGTCGTGGCCGCACTTGAAGCTCGAGAGGTCGAGCAGCACGACGTTCGGGTGGCGGGCGGCGAACTTGACCGCCCACACCTTCTGCGCGCTGTTCGCCGAGTAGTTCTCGGGCCAGACGTCGTTGATGTCGAGCGGGTGCTGGCCGTTCGCGATCTCGTCCTTGAAGTACCGCGCGAGGTACTCCATGTCGCGCGGGATCGACCGCACCGAGAGGATCGGATAGCCGAG
This sequence comes from Sorangium sp. So ce394, assembly GCF_051474665.1. NCBI lineage: Bacteria > Pseudomonadati > Myxococcota > Polyangiales > Polyangiaceae > Sorangium > Sorangium sp. So ce394. The sequence continues at coordinate 9,860,798 of NZ_CP150339.1, read as the reverse complement.
CACCTGGAACTCCTCCGGGATGCCGTGGTTCAGGCCCGGATCGGAGTGGTACGGCCGCCCGACCATCAGGATGGCGACGCGGTTCTCGGCCTCGACCGTCTCGAGGATCGCCCGCCCCTTGTCCTGGAGGTCGCGCTCGAACTGCGAGAGCGCCCGCATCCCCTCGCGGTGCGCGTGGTCGCTCTCGTCCTCGGTGACGCCGAGCCGCGGGCCCCACGTCTCGAACATCCGCCGCGCCGTCAGCGTCATCTCGGAGAACGTGAGCGGCGGATCGAGGTACTCGATGCCGCGCGTCTTGAAGAAGTCGATCTCCTTCGTGAACGCCGCCTTCATGACGTCCGGCACGCCCGCGACGATGGGGCAGCTCGTCTTGTCCATCACCCCCTCGCCGAAGCTCGGCACGTGGGTGAGGATCGGGAAGAAGATGTAATTGAGCTTCTTCTCGTCCGAGTGGTGGTGGAAGAGGAGGTTGTGGATGTGGGCCTGCGCCACCTTGGAGGGGAAGCACGGATCGATGGAGCCGTACTTGCCGCCCTCGACCCACATCTCCTCGCTCGTGGCGTCGCTGAAGACGACGTTCTGCTTCGGGACGCCGAGCGCCTCGAAGTAGGCTCGGTAGTACGGGCCCGTCGAGTAGATGTTGAGGACGCGCGGGATGCCGATGCGGACGCGGCGCAGGCGCTCGCGCACCTCGGGCCCGCTCCGCCGGAACGGGCGCGTCGTCTCCACCCGGCGGATGCCGAGGAAGCCCTTCTTGACGACCACGTCCTTCACCGGCGCGCCGTCGTCCGGAAGCGGCGCGGTGGCGTAGAAGTGCCGGAAGGCGAGCTTCGACTCGTAGTCGACCAGGTTCGGGAACTGCTTCGCGATCTTCTTCCGCTCGGCGACGAGCGCGAGCATCGCCTGCTCGCTCTCGACCGTGCCCTTCTCGCACGAGAAGCCCGAGATGTAGCGGCTCGTCGTCCCGTCGGGCCGCTTCGCGTCGATGAACGTCCGCTTGCACTCGTTCGGGCAGAAGTGGCAGACCGTCTCCTCGTCGTTCTTCGTCGTGTATTCGAGGGCGATCGCCGCGTCGATCCCGATGAACGTCGAGCGGCCCCTGCGCTTCACGACCCGGAGCGTCTCGAACGCGGCGCCGAGCGCGCCGGCCTCGCCGGTGTGCGGGTGGACGAACACCTCCGCGCCGGGGACGCGCTCCTTGATGTAGTCGACCTGCGCCTTGACCGCCGCGAGGTTGTACTGCGTGCCGCCCTGGAGCACGTAGCGCGTGCCGAGCGCCGCGAGCCGCGGGATCTGCACGACGTACTGCCACACGTTCTTCGGCAGCACCTGCGCGAGGCCGGCGAGCAGCTCCTCCTTCGAGAAGCCCTCCTTCTGGAAGTTCACCCGGTCGGTGTCGAGGAAGACGGCGCAGCCGTAGCTGAACTTCGGCGCGAGCTCGGCGCCGAACGCCGTGTCGGCGTACTCGGTCACCTTCAGGCCGAACTGGTCGGCCATCGCCTGGAGCAGCATGCCGTTGCCGGCAGAGCACGAGTTGGAGAGGCGGAAGTTCGCGATATCGCCGTTCTTCATGAACAGGACCTTGATGTCCTGTCCGCCGATATCGCAGATGACGTCGACGTCGCCGAAGAACTTCACCGCGCTCATCATGTGGGCGACGGTCTCGACGATGTTGACGTCGGCCCGCATGCACTCCTGGAGCACGTCGGCCGCGTACCCGGTGCCGCCGAACCCGAGCACCTCGAGCTGCGCGCCCTGGTCGACCACGTACTGCCGGAGCTGGGCGAGCAGCTCCTTCGCGTCCTGGATCGGGTTGCCCTTCGAGAGCTGGTAGGCCTTGCAGACGATGGCCCCGTCCTCGTCGATGAGCACCGCCTTCGACGAGGTGGAGCCGCCGTCGAGGCCGATGACCCCGCGCACGACCTGGCCGGGCGCGAGCTTCATCGGCGTGAACCTCGGGATGCTGTAGAGCTTGCGGAACTCGTCGACCTCGTCGCGCGTCTTCACGAGCGGCGGGCCCGCGCTCTCGCCGAGCCGGGCCTTCCGGCCGTTCGTCATGTACTCGATGAGCCCCGTCTTGCCGGCGTAGCGGCCGACCTCCGGCGCCTCCTTGAGCCCGTACACGCAGGCGCCGAACGCCGCGTAGTACTGCGAGTTCTCCGGGACGAAGATCGTCTCCTCGATCGGCCGGTCCTTCGGCCAGTCGTAGCCGCGCTCGTCCCAGGTCTCGGGGATCCGCTTGCGCCAGCACTCCTGGAGGAAGGGGAGGTAGGTGTTGGGGCCGCCGAGCAGGATGACCTTGTGCTTCAAGGTCGAGCCGCGCGTGAGCACCGACAGGTTCTGGAGGACGATCGCGTCGGCGAGCGAGCAGAGGATCTCCGTCGAGGGGATACCGCTCTTCACGAGGTTCACGATGTCGGTCTCGGCGAAGACGCCGCACTTCGCCGCGACGTGGTGGAGCTTCGAGTCGTCGAAGTGGATCTGGACCACCTCGCTCGACGGCAGGCCCACCTTGATCATGCACTTGTCGATGGTGGCGCCCGTGCCCGATGCGCACTTGTCGTTCATCGACGGCGCGGCGGTCTTGTCGCCCGTCTTCTCGTCCCGCTGGAAGATGATGATCTTCGCGTCCTGCCCGCCGAGCTCGATGACGCTGCCCACGTCCGGGTGCAGGTTCTCGACCGCGAGCGTGACCGCGTTGACCTCCTGGACGAACTTGGCGCCGAGGCCGGCGCAGAGGGGCGCCGCGCCGGAGCCCGTCATGAACACCCGCCAGCTCTCGCGCGGCGACGCGGGGAACGCCGCCTCGATCGCCTCGATGAGCTCCAGCACCTTCTCCGGCTGCTTCGTCTGATGCCGCTGGTAGTCGCTCCAGAGAATCTCGAGCGTCTGCGGATCGAGCACGACGGCCTTCACGGTCGTCGAGCCGACGTCGATGCCGACCACGACCGGATCCTGGATCTGCCTTCCCATCGGGGCTCCTCCCACCGCCGTCGCCGGTCACCAGCGCCCGACTGACTGGCTGGTCAGTCGTGATGGCTACAACGGGATGACCCGAAAATCAAAATGATTCGGTGCGTCTTGGCCGGCGGCGATCGCCGGTTTCCGGGGATCTGCGTCCGGGGCGCACGGTTTCGCCGCTGGGCTCGGCGCGCCGCGGCGCCGTGCGGTCGGCGCGTCGGCCCGCGTGGCGTCCACCGTCCTGCGATCTTTCCGGCGCTCTTCGGGCGGCACGCCCGGGCGACGCCGCGGCGGAGACATCGCGCCCCAGGTGACGGGCCGGTGGTGGTAAAGCGACCGGCCCATGAACAAGTCCGAGCGCCGCCAAGCCCTCCTCCGGGCGGCGCGCACCGTGTTTTCCGAGAAGGGCTATCACGAGGCGAAGGTCGACGACATCGTCGCGCTCGCGAAGGTCGCGAAGGGGACGTTTTACCTGTACTTCCCCGACAAGCGCTCGGTGTTCGGCGAGCTCGTTCGCGGGCTCTTCTCGCGCCTCGGCGGCGCCATCCTGCGCGTGGATCCGTCGGCGGACGTGGAGGCGCAGGTCAAGCACAACATCCGCGCGATCGTGGCGGTCTTGCTCGACGATCCGGCGCTGACGAGCATCCTCCTGTCGCACGCGGCGGGGCTCGATCCGGCGTTCGTGAAGGAGCTGCGCGCCTTCCGCCAGGAGGTGAAGCTGCTCCTGGAGCAGAGCCTCGCCGAGGGGCAGCGGCTCGGCGTCATCGAGCCGGGCGACACCGAGCTCTACGCGACGTTCACGATCGGCGCGCTGAAGGAGGTGCTGTTCGAGAACGCCCTCGAGGACCAGGCCCGCCCGCGCGAGCGGATCGTCACGGCGCTCTACGATCTCCTGCGGCGCGGCTACCTCCGGATGGACCCGGCGCCCGGCCAGCCGGCGCTGCGCGCCGAGCCCGGCCAGCCGGCGCTGCGCGCCGAGCCCGGCCAGCCGGCGTCGCGCGCCGAGCCCGGCCAGCCGGCGCCGCGCGCCGAGCCCGGCCAGCCGGCGTCGCGCGCCCGCCGCGCCAGGCCCCGAGGCAACTGACCGGCGCGTCAGTCAGGGCGGTGACTATGCAGGTCCAGCGGACGGCGTACGGCCGAGGCGCGGCATGACGATGTGCGCGATGAAATTGTGCAGGGTCCGGGTGCCGAGCTGGTCCGGGGAGATGCGGTCGAGGAGCGCCGGGACGTCGAGGCCCTCGGCCTGCAGGACCTCGCGGCGAAAGGCGATGTAGCCGGCGATGACGTCGTGATCCATCTCGGGGTGGAACTGCACGCCGTAGCAGGTGCTCGTGAAGCGGATGACCTGGTGGTCGTCGAGCTCGGTGAACGCGAGGCTCCGCGCGCCCTCGGGCAGCGTGCCGACCGTGTCGACGTGGGTCGCGTGGGTCTCGAAGCTCGACGGGAGGCCGTCGAAGAGGACGTCGTCGGCGCGGCGCTGGACGCGGATCCGGCCGATCTCGCGGCCGCGCGGGTTGCGGATGACCTCGCCGCCGAGCGCCTGGGCGAGGATCTGGTGGCCGAAGCAGATGCCGAACGTGGGGGTGCCGGCGCGGACGACGTCGCGCAGCCACGCCTCGCAGCGGAGCATCCAGGGGTCGCGGTGGGGGACGTTGGCCGAGGAGCCGGTGATGACGAAGGCGGCGATCCCGGGGGCGTCGGGCGCGGGGAGCTCGCCCGTGCGGGCGTCGAAGACGGCGTATCCGCCCCGCCAGGCGGCGCCGATCGTCTGCTCGATGAGGACGGCGAACTCGCCGCGCCGCTCGAGGACCGGGGGCACGGGCTCACCGGTCTTCACGATGACGATCTTCTTGTCCTTTTCGTCCTGTCCCACCCGGTGAACATAGCAGAGCGACCGCCTCGGCAAGGGCGGGACTTGGCAGCGCGGGGCGGGGGCGCGAAGATGCTCCCGCATGTCGGCCTATGTCGTGTCGCGCCCCGTGTGGCGGCGGTTTCGCCCGCGTTTCCTGGCTCGCGCTGCGGCGCACGTGAGGGCCGGCGGGCACGCGGCCATCGTGCTGCCGGACGAGCGGATCGATCTCCTCCTCTCGGTCGACGCGCAGGGCAAGCTCACGGAGCTCGGGCTGTGGTCGCTGCTGTCGATCGAGCAGCAGCGCTTCCGGCGCGTGGCCGAGGGCCCGGCCCAGGGGCTCGCGACGGCGCGGGTGAAGCGGCAGTACGAGGGCTCGGTGCTCGACTGGTGCGAGCGCGACAGCGTGCACGCCGGGGCGATCCGCGAGGTGGCGCTCGACTGCCTGGCGTGCGGCGCCTGCTGCCACGACGCGAACGTGGTGCTCGACGACGTGGACCTCTCGCGGTGGCGGGGGGCCGGGCGGGGCGACCTCACGGGGCGCGCCTACGTGCGGCGGGCGCGGGACGGGAAGATCACGCTGCGCTTCGCCGCGAGCGGCCGCTGCCAGCACCTCTGCGAGGACAGGCGCTGCGCGATCTACGAGATCAGGCCGGACAACTGCCGCGCCTTCGTCGTGGGGAGCGAGGCGTGCCTGTCGGCGCGCGAGGAGACGCTCGGGATCCGGGACGGGGCGGCGTCGGGCTAGGCGCGCGGTCCCTCACGGGAGCGGCGCGCAGCCGGGGTAGAGCGCGTTGAAGTCGTCCCGCTCGAGGTACACCGTGATGACCTCGGGGTACTTGACCAGGCCGCCCGGCCAGCCGTCTGGCCCGCTCGCCTCGGTGTAGCAGTCCTCGACGAAGTCCGCCGAGGAGTTCTCGCACGTCTGCAGCTCGGGCTGCGCCAGGTCGCGGCAGGGGCCGGCGAAGGAGAGCGCGCAGCCCTCGCTCGCGCCGCAGGACCGCCAGGGCGCCTCGGCGCTCGAGCTCGCGCCGCACTGCGCCTCCACGGCGGCGCCCGCGCACGCGTACATGCCGTGATCCGGGCCGCTGCCGAACAGGTTGCCGTAGAACGCCGCCTCCTGCGCGTTGAACTGCGCCCGCTCGGTCGTGGTCGTCCCGAGCGCCGCGTGCTCGCCGCGCAGCGAGATGGGCACCTCGACGCCGTAGCCGTTGACGTGGGCAAGCAGGCACGCGCTCACCCAGCGCTGGCCGGCGGGATCCAGCGGCTCGTCGCGCCAGTCCGGGGCGACGCCGACGCCGCCGGGGAAGGTGTAGGTCACGCCGCCGTGCGCGCCGCTGAGGCTCTCGCCCTCGGGCAGGGCGCACCGGATCACGTAGGTGAGCAGCTCGCGGCCCTCGGGGGTCTCGATGAGCTCCGTGGAGGAGAGGTCCGCGCCGCTCGGCGACAGCCCGCCCGCGGACAGGCCGTTCATGGAGAGGCGATTCATGGAGAGGCGGTTCATCGAGAGGCGGTTCATCGAGGTGAGCGCCTCTCCCGTCGACCCCGGCTGCGCCTCGGCGGGCTCGCCCTCGAGCGCCTCCGCGAGGCAGCCGCTCTGCGCGACACCCGCGGCGAGCGCCGCGACAAGGATGAGCAGGTCATGCGTGCGTGACATCGATCGCTCCTGGGGCCGAATGCCGCGAGCTGGCGGGGGTCTCCTGGGATCACGGCGAGGCGCCTCGACCAGCGGACGATCGCTCGTGGCTCACCCCGAGCCGCCCGGGAGCTGCGGGGCGTGTGAGACCCGGAAGCTGCCCTCAGGCACGGCGATTCTGCCGATGTCGAGCACTGCAACGTCCAGGCCGCGAGGGCGATCTCGCAGGGGTCGCGAGCCTCCGGGCAAGCTCGGCCGCCGCCTGTCCGCCCGATGATCCCGGGGGCCGGCGATGGATGGTGCAGCTGGTCACATGGGGCGATTTGTCGCGGGCTCGCACGCGCGATCGCGGGCTCGCACGCGCGATGGAAAGCCGTGGCTCATCGCGCTTCGAAGGCGAGCGCTCTCGGAGCGCGACGTCCCGCTGCGCTCCGCGTCCCACGTGGTGGGAGGATCGCGGGCGGGTGGCGCGATGCGCGCGCGCGGCGGCGAGGTGGCGCGCTCTCTGGTACGTAGGCGTCGAGAGGCGCCAGACGATGCAGAAGACCGAGGGTGAGCTCGCGCGAGGGCCGAAGGAGGCGGGGGTCGCCCCGGGTGCAGCGCGCGACGTTGTCGAGGGGGCGAGGGGGCGGACCGCCGCCGCGCGGCTCCGGGCGCAGCGCGCCGCCTGTCTCCTGATCTTCCTCGCCAACGGCTTCTGCATGGGCACCTGGGTGACGCGCATCCCCGATTTCAAGCGCGCGCTCGCGCTGAGCGAGGCGACGCTCGGCAACGTGCTGCTCGCGCCGGCGCTCGGCGCGTTCGTGGGGATGCCGCTCGCCGGGTGGCTCGTCGCGCACCTGGGGAGCCGGGTCGTGGCGGTGTCCGCCGGCGCGGCGTTCGCGATCAGCCTGTTCGGGCCGGGGCTCGCGCGGACGCCGGTCGAGCTGTTCCTCGTGCTCACGTTCTTCGGCGTGTCGAACGGCGTGATGGACGTGTCGATGAACGCCAACGCCGCCGAGGTGGAGGAGGCGTGGGGGCGACCGATCATGTCGTCGTTCCACGCGCTGTACAGCGCCGGGGGGCTCGCGGGCGCGGCGGCCGGCGGGGCGCTGGCGCACGTCGGGGTGGCGCCCGCCGCGCACCTCTCCCTCGCCGCGGTGGCGGCGCTGCTCCTCGTCGGGCTGCTCTCGCCCTGGGTGCGGCCCGGCGTGCCCGCGCCGGAGCCGCCGAGGAACCCGTTCGCGCTGCCGCCCCGCGCGATGTGGCCGCTCTGCGCGATCGCGTTCCTGTGCATGTTCGGCGAGGGCGCGATGGCCGACTGGAGCGCGGTGTACCTCCGCGAGACGCTCGGCACGACGGCGGCCTTCGCGGCGACGGGGTTCGCGGCCTTCTCGGTAGCGATGGCGGCGGGCCGCTTCCTCGGCGACGGGGTGAGCAGCCGGCTGGGCCCGGTCGCGGTGGTGCGCGGCGGGGCCGTCCTCGTGACGGTGGGGCTCGCCGCGGCGCTGGTGATCGGCCGTCCGATCGCCGGCCTGTTCGGGTTCGCGTGCGTTGGGCTCGGGCTGTCGTGCGTCATCCCCACGGTCTTCAGCGCGGCCGCGCGCTCCGGCCCGACGGGCACCTCGATCGCGGCCGTGGCGACGTTCGGCTACCTGGCGTTCCTCGGCGGGCCGCCGGTGGTCGGCCACATCGCCGCGGCCACGAGCCTGCCGCTCGCGCTGTCGCTCATCGTGGTCGGGGCGATCGCCATCGTGGTGCTCGCCGGGGCCGCGGGGGGGCCGGCGAAGGCGGCGCAGGGCGAGGAGGGCGTGGCGGGCGAGGGGGTGGAGACGTGAGCGGCGGTGAGGTTGGCAGCGGGCCGACCGTCATCGAGCCACGAGACCACGGCAATCAGCGTCAGCTTTCCTCGCCGCTCGGCGTCTTCGGCGCGTCGACCCGCAGGGGGGCATCGAGGGGCCTGCCCGTCTGCGGGTCGAACCGCGGGGGCCGCTCCCCCTCCGGCGCGCTCTGCCCTGCTGACCGCGCCTGGCTGGCCTGGAAGGGCAACGTGGGCCGCGGAACGAACTGCGCGATGTCCGCCGTGCCCTCGGGGATGCCGGCGCGCATGGTTTCGGGCCGGGCGCTCGCGTGCGCGGCCCAGGGCGAGACGTCGGCGCGCTCCGGCGACGAGCGCGGCAGGACGAACGCCGGCTCTTGAGGCGACGCGGACAGCGCTGGCCGTGGCGCGAGATGCGCCGGTGCGGCGTTCCCTGTCGCCGGCGGCTGCGGCGGGCCGAGCGACTCGAGCGACGGCCGCTTCGCCTCGAGGCTGCGCCGGGTCCGCGCGAAGGCCGAGCTGAAGCGGAGCGCCTGGATCCCCTGGTTGCGCTTCGCCGAGAGCGCGAGCTCCGCCGTGTGCTCGGCGTCGGCCCGCTCCCAGTCCGCCGGCGCGACGCCGAGGCGCGCGAGCACCTCGTAGAGATCCGCGCCGCGGAAATAGACCACATGGGCCAGGACCTCGGCATACCGCTCAAGTCGCATGACGCTCTCGCCCTTTCCATCCACGGCCGGCCTACTTGTCATGGCTCGTCTGCGTCGGCCGAGTCCGGCGGGACAGGCCTGTTCCGGAGACGGAGCTCGTTGCATGCTGCCACCATGAGCCGACACCCCGCCGTCCATATCTCCACGGCCTTCGCGACGTCCTTTTGCGTTCCTCGGCCATTCTCGTACAGGTCCGCGAGCTCCATGCAGCCCGTCAGCCCACCGGAGTCGCGCTTGTCCATGCGGCAGCTCATCTTTACGAGCTCGAAGATCTTCTTGTCGATCTCCGGTCCTTGGCCCTCCTTCTGGAGGCGGGAGATGACGCGCGAGCACCCGTCATAGATGCCGTGCTGACAAGCCGCCAGGTTGAAGAAGCGCGCCTTTTCGAGGTCTCTGGGGGCGCCCTTGGCGGACTCGAACAGGTATGCGAGGGCAACGCACTCCTTGAAGTCTCGACCACTGACACACGCGTGGTAAGTGAGCTCCGCGCGGGTAGCCTCGCGCCCGCGTGGCTCGTCGCCGTACTGGCCGACACAGGCGACGGCGAACGAGCACTCCTCCGCTCGGCCAGCGCGGCACTCAGCCTGGGAGGACGCGCACGCTTTGAGGTAGATCTCTTTCCTGAGGCTGCGCTGCTCTTCTGCTGTTTTGTTCGGCCAGTGGTGGTTGACGATGGGTTCGCACGCGCGCGTCTCGCCCGCAAGGCACAGCTCGAGGAGCCTCGCGCTCATGACCTCCGCACGGGGCTTGACGTCATCCTGCAAGGCGAGCTCGAGCAGCGTCAAGCAGGCCTCGACGTTAGACGCCGCGCACGCGTCCTCGGCGGTCTTCAGCGCTGTCTTGCCCACGGTGCCCTGAAAGACGCTCAGCTCGTCCGGATGGCGGAGCACATCCAGGGCGAGCGCCAGACAACCTCGCTGCTCACCGCGTGCGCAGACCAGCTCATGCTGGCTAGCCTCCGCGACAGCCGCGCTCGGCTTGCTGGGCCATTCATGCCAGTGGTGGTACTCCACGGCCAGGTCCATGCACGCCTTCGTGTCCTTGCCGAGACACGCCTTTTTGAAGAGGGCCTCCGCGCGCGCCGCGTCCTCTACCACACCGAATCCGTGGAGGAACAGCCAGCCGGCGGCGCGGCAAGACTCCATGTCTCCCCGCTCGCAGCGGCCCAAGGCGGGGGCGGGGTCTTCCGCTTTTGGCAACGAGAACAGACCCGCGCCCGGATCCTCGTCTGGTCCGGTCGGCGCGGCGCTCGCCGTCGCCGGCGTACGCACGCCGAGCTGCCGCCCCTCACCCTTCTTCGAGGGCGCGCTCGCTGCGCCGCAGCCGGCGAGGAGGACCGAGATGGCTGCCGTGATCAGGGTCGAGCCGTCACGAAATCGCTTGAGCATCGTCATCTCCCCCGGCTGAGGCGGCGCCGTCCAGGAACATCGAGGGCGTGAGCGCGTCGATCCGCTCCTCGGACCCCTCTTCGAAGCTAGGGTGCACAAAGATCTTATTCCAGGCGGTCTCCTTGAGTTTGTTCTCGATCGACGAGGGCCAGGCGGCGCTCGGTTCTGCCTTGCCTGAGCCGCCGGTCATGTACTTCCATCGGCACTGGAACTGCGCCTTGCCCGCGTAGTCCGGGTGCTGCTGCCCGCTGTTCGTGATCGCCACGGCCGGCAGACGAACCGGACCCAGCGCGCCAGCACGATGTCGAGCGACAGGGCGTCGTTGCCCAACATGCGGTCGATCTGCTTGACACCGCTCTTGGCGGTGATCTTCGCCACGTTCGCGTAGGCCTGCCCGATGGCGTGGCTCGACAGGACGGCGGTGTTCAGGACCCCGGAGACGCCGTTTGCCAGCGACAGCACGCGCAATGCGTGCAAGTCTGCGCTGAAATCGCGGTCCACGAACTCCCGGGGGTGCTCCAGACCGAGCTTGTCTCGGTCGGGCTTCTGCGTCGAAAGCGCATCGGCAACGGTCACGGGTGGCATCATGCCGCATCAACCATCCGCCGGGCGATGGATTCCCGGATCTGTGGCGAAGGAGGGGATCCCTCAGGGTGGAGCCCTGCCAGCTTCCAGAGCCGCGGAAGCGTCTGTGAACGGTTACGCATCGCGACCGTCGCGAGTTTCGGCTACCTGGCGTTCCTCGGCGGTCCGCCGGTGGTCGGGCACATCGCGGCGGCCATGAGCCTGCCGTTCGCGCTGTCGCTCATCGTGGTCGGGGCGATCGCGATCGTGGTGCTCGCCGGGGCCGCGGGCGGTCCGGCGAAGGCGGCGCAGGGCGCGAGGAGCCTGGCGGGCGAGCGCGTGGAGACGCGAGGTGCGGCGAGGGGGGAGACGGTTTTCAACCATCCCAGAAGCTCGCCGTCGTCCATCCGCCTGTCTCTCCGTCGAGGATCCGGATGCCCTCGGCCTCGATCGCGTCGGCGAGCTCCTCGGTGGTCCCGTCGTCGCCGGAGACGGCGACTTTCATCGTGCCCCAGCGTTCTCGTGCCCATGTCACGATGGGGATCAGCTCGCGGGAGCCTCGAGCCCGGACATCGACGACAGGAATGCCGCGTGTCGGACTCGACTCCCAGATGGCGTACGCTGCAGAGACATACAACCTCGACCGCGCGTCGCTGCACTCGCGGACGAGGGGCACGTTCAAGTGCTCGGCGAGCTCGCCCCACGCCTTGAGCGGGATCGTCAGGAGCGCGCTGGCATGCCCCATCGCGTCCAGATCGGCGTTGAACGCGAGTCGTTCCAGCCACGAGACCACGCCCCCACCGACGAACTCGAAATGCCCGTAAGCCGCATCGCAGGACCACATCGCTCCGGTCGCATCGCACAGGTACGACTCGAACTCCGGTCCTCCTCCGATGCAGATCATGTCGAGATCTCCCCACCGGTAGAAGGGCCACTCGCCTCGGGAGAGCTTCGGGGCGCCATGGGCGACCGCGACGGCTGTCGGCGCTGCTCTCTGCGCAGCATCAGGGAGGTCCTCGATGCGCCAGAGCCCCAGCCATATGTTGCCCTCGCCAGGTCGCAACAGCAGCGTCCGCCCGAGGAGGAGCAGCTCTTCCGGAGCGCCGGCCATCGCCGCGGGAGGCGGTGCAGCGGAGAGGGCTATCGCATGGCGACGGAGGTATTCCCGCAGGCGGACACTGCCGAGCGCCGGTGGATGACGGCGAATCCGCTCGCGGCGTGTCGGCGTCGCTTCGACCGTCTCCATCACGTGACCGCGAAACGTTCGCTGCTGCCGGATCAGATCCCGCCCAGCGATCGAGACGACCACCTCGTGGTCACCGGTGCCGCGATGCGGGTGCTCGAATCGTCCCTGGATGGACTGTTGCTCCATATCGCTGACGAAGAGGAGGTGCGCATCCGGTGCCGGCATGCTCGCGCAGAAGCCCAGCGCGTTGCATCGCTCCAGGATCCGTGCGGCTCCGTCGACGGATCGCGCGAGAAAATGAGAATCCCAGCACAGGATCTCGTCGTTGCAAAAAGCATTGTCCACAGGGTCGATTGCGCCAAGGCCGAGCGCCAGCGCGAGATCTCGGCCCCAGCGTCTCGGGAGCGTCGGGAGCGCGTCCTTGCACACGAGCTCCGGGATCCATGAGCGAAACTGCTGTCGTAGCACGAGCAGCTCGACACAGGCCCGCCACGAGATCGTCGAGCCCAGATCCGCTGTCCCCCATGCGCCATCAGATCGTTCGTTCAAACGGATCCTTGTCTGTCCTTTGCCCCAGAGGCAATAGCCGGGCTGGCACTCGTCCGTCGGAGCGTCGATCGTGGCCGGATATCCCAGCGTGGTGCCATCGAGGACGGGCATGCCTCGCCAACCCGTCAGCTCGTAGAGCTCGTCGTCGAGCTCACGCGTGGGTGACAGGTCCGCCAGCGGCGTGCGCGGCACAACGGGAGCCGCGCGAAGTGCATCGATAGCGCGGTCGGACCAGCGGGTCGTCAGAGCGTTTGCCATCTGCCCTCGTGGTAGTGCCACTTCCCTAGAGCGTCGGTTGGATGCTTCGATGGATCTCTGTAATCTTCCCTGAAGGGCTTCCCCCACTCGGGAGGAGAGACAGCTGAGGTGCCCCCGGCCGGCATTTTCTTGGTCAGGCCATGTTCGGGATCGTTGGGGTCGAGCCCTGCCAGCTTCCAGAGCCGCGGAAGCGTCTGTGAACAGTTAGGGCATGCCTGCTTGATCTGTCCGTCGCCGTCCCACTTTGCCTCTATATTATTTGTGTCCTTGAGCGCTTGCTGGAGGTTCTTCCTCCCCTCTTCGGTCTTCGTGTCGATGCGCTTTCCAGTAGCCTGCTCCCACTGCTTCAAATAGTCACTCATGGCTTTCGGCTCGGCGCAAAGGGCCGGATTCCGGTCGAACTTTCCTTGCTTTGGCACCGCGGAAGACTTCGGTAGAGCGTCTTTTACGGCTTCGTGTAGGTTGCTCTTCCAATCCGGGTCATAGCCGGAAGTGCCCATCCCGGTGATCTGCTTCCCGTCGCTGGTGACCCCGGTAACCGTCCCCTGCATGGGGATCGCGTCGGGGTTCAAGGCATCCAAATCGATGAGGTCTGTGGGGCTCCCTTCGGCATATACGTACTCCCGCAGGCTCCCCTCCAGCCGGATCGGCTCCGGGCTCAGGTACTGCCCCGTCTCCGGGTCGTAGTACCGGTACCTGTTGTAGTAGAGCCCCGTCTCCTCGTCCGCGTACTGCCCCGGGAACCTGAGCGGCGTCAGCTCGGCCTGCTCGCCCTCGACGCGTCCGAACAGCGACGCCTCCACCGTGCCGACGAGCGCTCCGTCGCCGGTCAACAGCGCCTCCGGCATCCCGTTCGGCGCCTCGACGTAGTACCGGACCTCGGCGTGCTCGCCCCGCCGCACGCGATCCGCGAGCGGCAGCAGCGCCTCCGGCAGCACGGCGTAGGCCCGCTCTTCCACGACCGGCTCGCCGCCCGCCCCCGCGCGCTCTCGGATCTCGTGCACCAGGCGCATCCCCGCTCCAGGCATACCGCGTGATGCTCTCGACCACCCGATCCTTCTCCACGCGCTTCTCGAGCCGCCGCGCGAACGGGTCGTACACGAAGCGGATCACCCGACCGTCCGGCAGCCACACCGCCTGGAGCAGGTCGCCGTCGCCCCAGCCGAAGCGCCACGAGCGCCCGTCGCCAGCGGTCTTGCTCGTCACGCGCCCGCCGTCGTCGTACGCGAACGTCACCTCTCCTCGCGAAAGAAGCCGCCCGCCCGGCCCATACCTTCGCTGCGCCCCGCTGTCGTGGAGCTCCCCGCTCGGCCCGTGGCGGAACCCCTCGAGCACCTCCCGCCGCGCTCCCGCGGCTCGCTGGCGCGCCAGGATCATCCCGTTCCCATCGCGGGGGAGCTCCAGCGAGCTCCCCCCCACGCCGTCGCCCACGGCCCCGAGCAAGCCCGCCGGCGACCAGCCATAGCCGCGCGCGAACGTCACCCCGAGCGGCCTCGGCCCCACCCACGCGGGCTCGCCTGGCCGCACGGCCGGCCCCGCCTTGGGGCTCATCACCTTCACCCAGGCGGGCAGGCCATCCGGCGTCACCGCCTCGGCGATGCGCCCGCCTGCGGGCAGCGCCCTCTCCACCAGGTTGCCCGCCGGGTCGTAGCCCAGCCGCAGAGCCCCAGCGTCGCCGAACGACACCTCGACCGGCCGGCCCATCACGTCCCGCACGATGTCCATGGCTCCGAACGGCCCCGACGTCCGCACCGCCTTGCCGAGCGCGTCGTACGCCGTCTCCGTCGCCGTCCGCTGGCTACCCCGCGTGACCGTCTCGCGCACCACCCGCCCGCGCGCGTCGCGCGCGTACTCGCAGGTGACGTCTCCGCTCGTGATGCGTTCCATCCGGCCGAGCGGGTCGTAGGAGATCTCATCCCTCCGCCCATCCGAGAAGCTGCGCTCCACGAGCCTTCCGCACGGGTCATACGCCAGCTCGACGCGCCCTGCGCCGTCCCGGATCTCGACGATCCGGCCCATCCCGTCGTGCCGGTACGCGATCCGGCGCCCGTCGAACGTGTGCTCCTCGACGATGCGCCCCTCGCCCCGGCGCACATACCGGTGCTCCTCGCCGACCTCGTTCACCACCCGAACGAGATCCTGCTCGCGATCGTGGAAGTACCGCACGGCGCTGCCGTCCGGGCGGACCACCTCCATCACGACACCGATCCCGCCCCAGCGCAGCGTGGTCGCACGCCCGTCCGCGTCGACGATCCGCGACAGGCGGCCATCGGCATCATACCCGTAACCGTCCGTCGCTCCGCTCGGACGCCGCACGGACACGAGCCTGTCGCATGCGTCGTAAACGTAGACCGTCTCGAACCCCCGCTCGTCCACGAAGCTCGTCACCCGGCCCAGGAAATCGTATCGAATCCGCCGCGCCGACCCGTCCGGCTCGATCACCGCCACGCGGTTGCCGAGCGCGTCGTACTCCATCCGGGTCACGCCCCCGTTCGGGAGGACCGCCTCGACGAGCAAGCCCCGCTCGTCATAGCGAAACGCCACCACGGGCCCGAGCTCGTCGAACACCGCAGTGACATCCCCTTGCGCGTTCCGCTCGTAACGCGCGAATCCCCCGAGCGCGTCCCGTATCTCGGCGATGGCTCTCTGCTGGTCGTACAGGTACTCCGTCCTCGCGCCCATCGGATCCACCACGGCGCATAGCCGCCCGACCTCATCGCGCTCGCAGCGCCACGCGTGCCCGAGCGCATCCTGGTACTCGAGAACGTTGCCCGCGGCGTCGAACCGGTACGAATGCACGTTTCCGTGCCAGATCACCTTGTCTGCCTTGTCCAGGCGGTTGCCCTCGACGCGCCGCTGCGAGCGCGAGGTGATCACCTCGACGAAGACGCCGCGGTCCTCGATCTTGACGTGGCAGAACCCCTTCGCCTTCGTCTCGCCGTCGTCCAGGGTGTCAGGCACCTCGCGATCGAGCGCGTCGTTGCCCGGACGCTCGCACCACGTCTCGACGCAGCGGCCCCGGTCGTCGTAGCGAAAGTGCGCCACGAGCCCCCCGGGCTCGCGACGCCTCGTCAGCCGGTGCTCTTCATCGTACTCGTACCGATGCTCGTGTCCCGCCGCGTCGATCGCGGCCGCGAGATCGCCCCGCTCCCCGTACCGGTACGTCCGAAACGAGGTCCATCGCCCCTGCGCCGACGCGTTCTTCACCTCGAAAGCGGCGATCCTGCCGTCCGGGTGTCGGCGGACGCGCACGATGCGCCCTGCGCTGTCGAGCACCTGCGACAGGCGAGTCCCCTCGTACGTCAGGCGAACCTCGTTCCCGTACCGATCGACGATGCGCGACAAGAGCCAGCATCCCTCCTGTCGCTCGCCGAGCACGTACAAGAGCCCTTCCGCCTCCAGCGTGTAGCCGGCCGCGTGGCGCGTCAGCCGGCCGCAGGGCAGCGCGACGGGGTGTTCCGGCTCGGGCACGTCCGCCGTCGTGGGCGCGGCGTTCGGCTCCAGCACCCGCAGCGTCCTCCTCCGCTCCTCGATGCGCCAGGCCAGCGAGTGACTCCATCCGAAGCCGAGGCCCAGGTCTACGTCACGCGTCTCCGACGAGTAGCTCCGCTCGATGACCAGCGGAATCGGACCCGGCAGCGCGAGATCGACGACTTTCGCGGTGTAGACCCGCCCCGTCACGGGATCGACCGGATCTCCCGCCGAGGTGCCTCCGCCGCGCCCATGGGACGGGTTCGGGCAGCCTCCACCGCTCCCCGGGCCGCAGGAGCCGGCGTTCTTGCCGCCGCCCTGGGCTCCCTGGCCGCCGCCCTTGCCGTCGGCTCCTTGGCCGCCCCCGCCGCCGCGGCCTCCGCGCCCCCCGCCGCCTCCTCCGTTGCCCCCGCCGCCCAGGATCCATGTCCCGGGGTTCATGCCAGGGAGGGCGGGGATGTTCGGAACCGGAGCCGTGCGCGCCATGGGACGAGGGTCGCCGGCGGCCACGCGCGGCGTCAATTCGCAGCACGTTGCCGCCTCGCAGGCGAGGAAGGTGTGCCAAGACGAGCTTGTTTTGTGCCAAGCCAGGGGGGTCCGACACTGGCTCAACCGCAATGCATTGCGACACACCGGGGTCCGGACCCCTCGAGAACGCTCCGCGGGGCGTCATTGTAGGCAAGATTGTGCCAAAAAACGCTCTGGATTGTGCGGTTATGCGCCATTTGCCCCCGGGAAGCGCCGGATTTTGTGCCAGAAGGGGGTCCGGACCCCTCCGGACCGCAATGCACAGCGCTGGTGCGCGGTCGAGACCCCTCCGGGACCGCGCTGCACAGCGCCGGCGCGGGGTCGGGACCCCCTCCGAACCGCACGTATCGTCCACGTTCGCCCTTCCAGCGCGCTCCAGGGTCGTGACGCCGGTGGCCTTGACTGGCTTGCGGTAGTTCCACCGGGTCGCGAGACTCGCAGCATGGACGGCATCGGCCCGAACAACCCCGTGGTGCGGCTCTGCGCCGAGGGCATGCAGGCCGAAGCCGAGGGACGGAACGAGGACGCCCGGGCCCTGTTCGAGCAAGCATGGGCCGCGCGCACCGACCATTACGAGGCGTGCATCGCCGCCCACTACGTCGCCCGCCACCAGGGGAGCGAGCAGGAAACGCTCGCGTGGAACCAGGAAGCCTTGCGCCGGGCCGACGCCGCGGGCGGCGACCGGGTTCGCGGCTTCTATCCGTCGCTCCTCCTCAACCTGGGGCGCTCGCACGAGGTGCTCGGCGACATGGCCGAGGCGCGCGCCTGCTACGAGCGCGCGGCGGCATTGCTCCACGAGCTCCCCGCGGGGCCGTACGGCGACATGGTCAGGAACGCCGTGAAGCGCGCCCGCGGGCGGGTCGAGTAGCCCGCGCCCTTCCGCCCCGTGCGCTCACGGCACCGGGGGCGCTCACGGCGCCGGTGCGCCGGGAACCGGGGCGTCTTGCGGCGCCGGCGCGCCGTCTGGCGCCGGCGCATCCATCGCGCAGCGGAAGCCGATCCAGGCGTGCGCGGTCACCGGCGCCGCGGCCGTGCGGTACGTCGCGGAGAGCTTCTCCGGGCCGTCCAGGAAGCTCCCGCCGCGCACCACCTTGAGCGGGAACGACGGGTCGCCCTGCGGGTTCTCGCCGCCGGGCGGCGGAAAGACGAGGCCGTCCGACACCCACTCGGACACGTTGCCGGCGAGATCGTAGACGCCCTCCGGGGTGCGATCGCTCGGGTGGGCGCCCGACGCGCAGGTCGCGACCTCGGTGCCGCGCGCGAGGCAGCCCTCGTTGCGGTCGTAGCAGGCGCGCTCGCACGCCGGCGCGTCGTCGCCCCAGACGTAGGCCCGCCCCGCCGCGCCGCGCGCCGCGACCTCCCACTCCGCCTCCGTGGGCAGCCGGCGGCCCCGGAAGCGGCAGTAGCTCTCGGCCTGGGAGTAGTCGACGCAGTTGATCGGGTGCCCGGTCGCGTTGCGCGGCTCGTTGCAGCGCCGCGACCACAGCTCGGCCTCCTTCTGGTCCTCGGACGCCGCCGGCGCCTGCGCGCCCGGCAGGAGCTCGGGCGTCAGCGAGACGTGATCCGCGGTGGAGCACATGCGCTGCTGCATGCAGGCGCGGTAGGCGCGGACGGTCACCTCGTTGCGATCGATGTAGAACCCGCGGGTGAGCGTCACCTGACGCGCCTCCCCCGCGGCGCCGATCGTGGTCGTGAGCGGCCCGATGAAGACCATGTCGGCCGGCGGCGCGGCGGGCGCGGCGGGCGCGGCGGCCGACGCCTCGGTCGCGGCGCTCTCCGCCGGCGCGGCGGTGGCGACCGCCGTCGCCGCGCCCGCGGGGGCCGTCGCCACGGCGCGCCCGGTGGGCGACGCCTTCGCGGGGGCGCGCGCGGCCGGGGCCTGCGCCGGCTTCTTGCTGGCGGGCGACTGCGTCAGGAAGTACGCCGCCGCGCCGGCGCCGCCGAGCAGGAGCGCCGCGAGGAACCAGGGGAGCGCCGCGCGCACGGGGCTGCGGCCGCGCTGCGGCGGGGCGACAGGCGGCGCGGCGTGCGGCGGGCCGCCGGCCGGGTGCGGGGCGGCGCCAGGCGGCGCGGCGTGCGGCGGGCCGCCGGCCGGGTACGGGGCGGCGCCGGGCGGCGGGGGCGGCGGGCGCGCCCCGGGGTAGCCGGCGGGCGCGACCGTCTCGATCATGGAGTCGTCGACCTGCGCGGTCCGGGAGCCGCCCGTCGCCAGCACGCCGGCGGCGGAGGCCGCGCCGGAGGCCGCTGCCGCGCCGCCCGTGGCGCCGCCCACGCCGCCGCTGCCGGCCGCGCCGCCCGTGAAGCCGGCCGCGCCGCCCGTCGGCGGCCCGCCCGCGCCGTGGCTCACCTTGACCACGGCGGGCCGCGCCGGCGCGGGCGCGCGCGCGTCGGCGAGCATCGTCGGCTCGACCGGCAGGCCGGCGTGCCCCGCCGACGCGCCGAGCCCGCGCGCGGCCGCATACTCCGCGGTCGACAGCCCGCCCGCGTGCTCCGCGCCGTAGGCGTCGAGCCTCGGGCCCGACCCGGCGCGCTCGCCGAGCGCCGCGGCCGAGAGCGCGTCCCAGAACTCGCCCGCGCTCGTGAAGCGGTGCTTCGGCTCGATGGAAAGCGCCTTGTCGAGCACGCGCTCGATCGCCTCCGGCGCGCTCGGCAGCCCGCGCGCGCGCAGCGTCGGGCGCACCGCCGGGTCGGCCGAGGCGATGTAGAGCTGCGTCGGGTCGTCCCCCTCGAGCGCGCGCCTGCCGCTCACGAGCTCGACGAAGATGAGCGCGAGCGCGAACACGTCGGTCCAGGGGCCGGTCGCGCCGCGGGCCTTGTTGAACTGCTCGGGCGCCCCGTAGCGCGGCGTGAACGCGCTCGGCCCCTGCCGGGTCGCCGCGAGCGCCTCGGTGAACGTGGGGTGGTCGGCCAGCACCTTGGCGATGCCGAAGTCGAGCACCTTCAGCGTCCGCGCCCCGCCGACGTCCGTGAGGAACAGGTTGGCCGGCTTCACGTCCCGGTGCGCGACCTTGTGCGCGTGCGCGACCGCGAGCGCGCGCGCGGCCGGCGAGAGCAGCTGGATCGCCTCGGCGATCGACATGCCGAACTCGCCCCGGTCGCGCCGGTCCCGGAGGTATTGCCCGAGCGTCTGGCCCTCCAGCCACTCCAGCACGAGGTAGGGCACCCACACGCCGGCCGGGGTCGTGAACGCGCCGACGTCGAGCGCCTGCACGATGCCCGAGGTGGCCCGCGACAGCCGGTGCAGGATCCGCCCCTCGCCCCGCAGCGTCTCGAGCAGGGCGTCGCGCTGGGCGGCGTCGAGCGAGGTCGGCATCTTCAGGCACTTGATCGCGATGAGCTCGCCGAAGCCCTCGTGGATCCCGCGGTAGACCACGCCGAACCCGCCGTCGCCGATGACGGCGGCGACGCGGTACTTCCCCTCGATGGTCTGGCCCGCGAGGCCGAAAGGGTCGTCGGAGGGCTCCGTCATGCCCCGCTCCTAGCGCGGAGCCGCTCGCAGGCAAAGGGGCTTCAGCGCCGCGCGCGCCCGCTCGCGTCCGTCGGCGCTGGTCGACGTCCCTTTGCGCCCGTTCGCGTCGGTTCGCGTCGGTTTGCGCCCGCTTGCGCCGGCTCGCGCCCGTCGGCGCCCGCTCGTGCTCGTTTGCGTGTTTGCGCCGGGCCCGGTTCGTTGGTGCTGCTTGCATCCGGCGGCCGGAGGGGCCATGGCGGTCTTCATGAAGGCACCGCGCGCGCTCGTGATCCTGGCCGAGGGAGCTGAGGAGATGGAGACCACCATCATCGTCGATGTCCTCCGGCGCGCCGAGGTCGAGGTCGTCCTCGCCGGGCTCGACGGGCCGGGGCCGGTGCGCTGCAGCCGCGGCGTGCGCCTCGTGCCGGACGCGGATCTCTCGGCGGTGTCGGGCGACTTCGACGTCGTGGTCCTCCCGGGCGGCAAGGGCGGGGCCGACCGGCTGGCCTCCTCGCCGGCCGTGGGGGAGCGCCTGCACGCGCAGGCGCACGCGGGCCGCACCGTCGCGGCGATCTGCGCGGCGCCGATCGCGCTCGCGGCGCACGGGCTCTTCCAGGGCAGGACGATGACGTGCCACCCGTCCGTGAACGACGTGGTGTCGGCGCACGGCGCGCTCGCCGCGAGCCCGGTGGTCGAGGACGGGCAGCTCGTGACCAGCCAGGGGCCGGGCACCGCGATGGCGTTCGCGCTCACGCTCGTCGAGCGCCTCCGCGGCCGGGAGGTCGCGGAGAAGGTGCGGGCGCCGATGATGCTGCAGTCCTGAGCGCGCGCGGCCCTCCGAGGCGGCGAAGCCGGCCAAGACGAAGCCAGGGGGGCAGCGACTATGCCACCTGCAAGTGCTCGATCAGGATCTTCACGCCAAGGCCGATGAGCACGACGCCCCCCGCGACGTCGAGCCGCTTGCCGAGCATCGCCCCGAAGCGCCTGCCGGCGAAGAGGCCGATCGCGCTCAGGACGGCTGTCGTGATCCCGATGGTGACCAGGGAGAGCGCGAGCGGCGCATTCAACATCGGAAGCGTGAAGCCGATCGCGAGCGCATCGATGCTCGTCGCGATGGCGAGCACGAACATGACCTTCAAGGCGAACAAGTCCTTGGGCGCATCGTCGTCATCGTCAGCGCCGGACCGCGCCTCCCACAGCATCTTGCCGCCGATGGCCCCGAGGAGCCCGAAGGCGATCCAGTGATCCCACGCCTGCACCAAAGGCCCGACACGCGCGCCGAGGAGCCACCCGATCAAGGGCATGAGCGCCTGAAACCCGCCAAAGAACCCGGCGACGAGCGCGACGTGCCGGGCGCGAATCACGGGGACCGCCAGCCCCCGCGCGGCCGAGACCGCCGTTGCATCCATGGCCAGGCCGAGCGCGAGCAGCAGAATTGCGCCGAAGCTCACGACGCCACCGCCGACCATCCGGAGATGAATCTCGAGGATCCGCGCATGCGTCCGTTGAGGGCACCTCGCGCCAAGGTCACCGCCTGGAGCACCCCTGCACAGCCGAGGTCGCCATGGGGCGCCCGCCCCACGGCCTCCAGCCGATCGCGCGTGCGTCGCGCGCGAGCCATGAGCCTCTTCGTGGTCTCGATCGTGTGCACCCGGAGAGCGTAGGGGACCATGCTACGTGCCACAAGCGGGCAGGGGCCTGCTCAGCCCGGGGCGTCAGCGCGGCTCATGCAGATTCCTGAGCCCTGAAGGGCGGCTCACGTGCGCTATCCGCCGTGGCCGAGCCAGCGCTCACCTCCACCAGCTTCGATCGCCGCCGGCCGGTTGAACTAGAATGGCGACCGGCCGGCGCTTCAGGTCGTGCGAAAGCGGCGGCGCCGGGGAGGAAAATGCGATGCGAGCGATGGTCATCCCCGCCTTCGGCGGGCCCGAGCTGTTCGAGCTGCGTGAGGTAGAGCGGCCCTCGCCCGGACCGGGCGAGGTCCTGGTGCGCGTCGTCGCGTCGGGCACGAACCCGGTCGACGCGAAGATCCGGGCCGCCGGGAGCTGGGCGCAGATCGCGCCGCCGGTGGTCCTCGGCTACGACGTCTCCGGGGTCGTCGAGGCGGTCGGCCCCGGCGTCGGCGGCTTCGCCCCCGGCGACGAGGTCTTCTACACGCCGGAGATCTTCGGCAACCCGTCGGGGAGCTACGCCGAGTACAACGTGGCGCCCGCGTCGATCGTCGCCAAAAAGCCGCGCGGCATGTCGCACGTCGAGGCGGCCGCCATCCCGCTCGCGGGCGGCACCGCGTGGGAGGCGATCGTGCGCCGGCTCGCGGTGAAGCCCGGCGAGACGGTGCTCGTCCACGGCGGCGCGGGCGGCGTCGGCTCGTTCGCCGTGCAGTTCGCCCGCGCCTCGGGCGCCCGCGTGCTCGCCTCCGCGGGCGCGGCGAACCAGGAGACCCTGCGCGGGCTCGGCGTCGATCGCCCCATCGACTACACGTCCGAGGACCCGGCCGAGGTCGCCCTCCAGGAGACCGGCGGCGCCGGCGTCGACGCGGTCTTCGACACCGTGGGCGGAGACCTCGTCGCGAAGAGCCTGCGCGCGACGCGCCCGGGCGGCCGGCTCGCCTGCGTCCTCGCGCCGCAGGGCGACCTCTCCCCGCTCTACATCAAGAACCAGACGCTCCATGGCATCTTCCTCACCCGGGAGGCCGCGCGCCTCCGCGAGATGACGCCGCTGTTCGAGCGGGGGCTCGCGTTCCCCGTCGTCTCCGGGGTGCTGCCGCTCGAGCAGGTCGCCGAGGCGCACCGGCGCCTCGACTCGGGCCACGGCGCCGGCAAGCTGATCCTCTCGATCGCCAAGGGCTGAGCCGCCCGCGCCGAGCCGCCCGCGCCGAGCCGCCCGCGCCGAGCCGCCCGCGCCGACGATCGCGCCGCCCGCCCGGCACGCCGGGGCGCCCCCATCGGTCGGGTCGTTTGCAGGACCACAAGCGCGCACAGATGGCCTTATACTGCGCCGCGTGCTGCCGCTGCTCGCCCTGACCGTCGTCGTCGTGCTGTGCCTTGGCTACCGCTTCTACGGGAGGCTCGTCGCGCGCAACTACGCGCTCGACGACGCCGCGGTGACGCCCGCGGTCAAGGTGAACGACGGCGAGGACTACGTGCCCACGAAGCCGTTCTACCTCTTCGGCCAGCACTTCAGCGCCATCGCCGCCGCCGGGCCGATCGCCGGCCCGATCCTCGCCGGCCAGGCGTTCGGGTGGCTCCCGTGCGTGCTCTGGATCGCGCTCGGCGTCGTGTTCATCGGCGCGGTGCACGACTTCTCCGCGCTCATCGCGAGCGTCCGCCACGGGGCCGAGAGCGTCGCCGAGATCGCGAAGCGGCACATCGGCCGGCGCGCCTGGCTGTCGATGATGATCTTCATCTGGCTCGCGCTCTCCTACGTGATCGTCGCCTTCACCGACATCACGGCGAGCACCTTCGTCGGCAAGACCGAGGAGTTCGAGGGCGGCACGTTCCAGTTCAACCCCGGCGGCGCCGTCGCGGCGGCGAGCGCCGCCTACCTCGGCCTCTCCCTCGTCATGGGCGTCGTCGACCGGTACCTCAAGCCGCCGCTCTGGCTCACCACGCTGATCTTCGTCCCCGCGACGCTCGGCGTCGTCTGGCTCGGCACGCAGATCTCGACCGCGTTCGTGCTGCCGGTCGACAACCCGCAGCGCGCGTTCGGCCTCATCATCCTCGTCTACTGCTTCGTGGCCTCGCTCCTGCCCGTCTGGCTGCTCCTCCAGCCGCGCGGCTACCTGGGCGGGTTCATCCTCTACGTGGCGCTCGCGGTCGGCGTGATCGGGATCTTCTTCGGGAACCTCCGGTACCCGGGGGAGTTCGAGCTGCGGCAGCCCGCGTTCACCTCGTGGAACGCCGGCGGCGCGACCGGCATGCTCTTCCCGTTCCTGTTCGTCACCATCGCCTGCGGCGCCTGCTCCGGCTTCCACGGGCTCGTCTGCTCGGGGACGACGTCGAAGCAGATCTCGAAGGAGACGCACACCCACGCGGTGGGCTACGGCGCGATGCTGGCCGAGGCGTTCGTCGCGCTGATCGCGCTCGCGACGCTGGTCATCGTGGCGCAGGGGACGAAGCTGCCCGGGCCGGGCAAGATCTACGGCGACGGGATCGGCAGGTTCCTCACCGTGATCATCGGCAAGGAGCACTTCCTCTTCGCCGCGACGTTCGGCGCGATGGCGTTCTCCACCTTCGTGTTCGACACGCTGGACGTCTCGACGCGCCTCAGCCGCTACATCCTCGAGGAGCTGTTCAACTGGAAGGGGAGGGTGTTGTCCGCGGCGGCGACCGCGCTCTCGCTGGCGCCGCCGACGCTGTTCATCATGACCGCGCGCCCGCCCGCGCCCGGCGTGCGGCCCGCGTACCTCGACTTCTGGACGCTGTTCGGCACGAGCAACCAGCTGCTCGCGGCGCTGACGCTCCTCGCGGTCACGGTCTGGCTGCACCGCGAGAAGCGGCGCATCTGGTACACGGCGATCCCGATGGTGTTCGTCATGGCGATCACGGTGTGGGCCCTCGTCCTGCAGGTGCGGACCGCGCTCGTCGCCGTGAAGAACGAGGGGCTCGCGCTGAACGCGACGACGATGAACGGCCTCGTGGGGCTCGCGCTGATCGGGCTCGCGCTGTCGCTGATGGTCGAGGCGGTGAAGGCGATGAAGAACGGGCCGGCGGCGGACGCGGCGCCGGCGCCCGGGCCGGCGCGCTGAGAGGGGCGGCGCGCTCCGCCGGGCGCCGAGCGGGGCGCGCTCCGCCGGGCGCGCCGCGCGTCACCCCGCCGCGGCGCGCTCGCGTAGGCGCTGCTCGGCCAGCCGCTCGGCGGCGAGCGCCGGCGGAGCGCCGTCGGCCGCCGCCATCTCGAGCACGCGGAGGACGGTGTCGTAGATCGCGTGGACGCGCCGCTCGACCTCGGCGCGGGACCAGCCGAAGAGATCCGCGCCGCCGCTCAGCACGCCGCCCGCGTTGGCCACGACGTCGGGCACGTAGAGGACGCCGCGCGCCGCGAGCGCCTCGCCGTGGCGCGGCTCGAGGAGCTGGTTGTTGGCGGCGCCGGCGACGATCTCCGCCCTGAGCTCCCGGACGGCGCGGTCGTCGAGGACGCCGCCGAGCGCGCAGGGGGCGAAGATGTCGGCCTGGGCCGAGGCGATCGCGTCCGGCGGCACGACCGTGGCCCCGAGCTCGGCGGCGACGTGGCGGGCGCGATCCGGCGCGACGTCCGCGACGAGGAGCCGCGCGCCGGCCCGGTGGAGCTCCGCCGCGAGCCGGCCGCCGACGCTGCCGCAGCCCTGGAGCGCGACGGTCCGGCCCGCGAGGTCGTCGCTGCCCCAGCGGTGGCGGGCCGCGGCCTGGATCGCGCGGAGCACGCCGCGCGCGGTCCACGGCGACGGGTCGCCCCCCTCGCCGGCGAGGCCCTTGACGTGGCGCGTCTCGCGCCGGATGAGCTCCATGTCCGCGGGGGTGGTGCCCACGTCCTCGCCGGTGATGAACCTGCCGCCGAGGCGCTCGATGAAGCGCCCGTGCGCGCGGAAGAGCCGCTCCCGGTCGAGCGGCTCCGCGCCGCGGAGGATGACCGCCTTGCCGCCGCCGACGTCCATCCCGGCGAGGGCATTCTTGGTCGTCATGCCGCGCGACAGGCGCAGCGCGTCGACCAGGGCCTCCTCGTCGCTCGCGTAGGCGAGCAGCCGGGTGCCGCCCAGCGCCGGGCCCAGCGCGGTGCTGTGGATCGCGATGATCGCGCGGTAGCCCGCGGCCT
Source organism: Sorangium sp. So ce394 (assembly GCF_051474665.1). Taxonomy (NCBI): domain Bacteria; kingdom Pseudomonadati; phylum Myxococcota; order Polyangiales; family Polyangiaceae; genus Sorangium; species Sorangium sp. So ce394. The sequence goes on along the minus strand of NZ_CP150339.1, from coordinate 9,834,668 downwards.
CGTCCGCGCAGAACAGCACCTGCTCGTGGCCCATGGCGGCGAGGGTCTCGAACACGCTCTTCATGGCGGCCGAGCGTACCACCGCGCGGCGCGCCGGGGGCGACCGGGCGCCGCGGGGGGCGCCGGCCCTCCAGGTCCGAAAAGCGCCAGTGGCGCGGCGGCGCCCGCGCTACGACGCTCCGCATGCGGCTCGACGAGGAGGCTTGCTATCGCGCGCTCGAGACCCGCGACCGTCGCTTCGACGGTCGCTTCTTCACGGGCGTGCTGTCGACGGGCATCTACTGCCGCCCGATCTGCCCGGCGCGGACGCCGAAGCGGGAGCGCTGCGTCTTCTTCCCCTCGGCGGCGGCCGCGCAGGAGGCCGGCTACCGCCCGTGCCTGCGCTGCCGCCCCGAGGCGTCGCCCGGGACGCCCGCGTGGCTGGGCACGTCGGCGCTCGTCTCGCGGGCGCTCCGGCTCATCGCGGAGGGCGCGCTGGACGACGCGGACGCCCCGGCGCTCGCGGCGCGGCTCGGCGTGGGCGAGCGCCACCTCCGGCGGCTCTTCCTGCGGCACGTCGGCGCCTCCCCGCTCGCCGTGGCGCAGACGCGGCGCCTGCTCTTCGCGAAGAAGCTCCTCGACGAGACCGCGCTCTCGATGACCGAGGTGGCGCTCTCGTCGGGGTTCTCGAGCGTCCGCCGCTTCAACGACGCGATCCGCGCCACCTACGCGCGCACGCCGCGCGAGCTGCGGACCGCCGCCTCGAAGCGGGGCGGGGGAGCGGCGGGCGGCGCGCCGGACATCGCGCTCCGCCTCCCGTTCCGCCCGCCGCTCGACTGGGGCGCGCTCGCGGGCTTCCTCGGGGCGCGCGCGATCCCCGGCGTGGAGTCGGCGGACCCCGGCGCGTACCGCCGCGCGGTGCGCGTGGCCGGCGGGCACGGCGTCGTCGAGGTGCGCCCTTCGCCCGGCGAGCCTCACCTCCTCGCGCGGCTGCGGCTGCCCGGCACCGAGGGGCTCATCCACTGCGCGGAGCGCCTGCGGCGGCTGTTCGACCTCGGCGCCGATCCCGACGCCATCGCCGCGCACCTCCGGGCCGACCCGCGGCTCGCCCCGCTGGTCGCGGCGACGCCGGGCGCGCGCGTGCCGGGCGCGTGGGACGGCTTCGAGCTCGCGGTGCGGGCGATCCTGGGCCAGCAGGTGAGCGTCCGCGCCGCGACGCAGCTCGCGGGCCGCCTCGTCGAGCGGCACGGCGAGCCGCTCGCGGTGCGCGGCGGCCTGCCCGAGGGCGCCGAGGGGCTCCGCTTCGTCTTTCCGTCGCCCGAGGCGCTCGCCGCGGCCGATCTGACGGATCTCGGCCTGCCGCGCGCGCGCGCCGCGACGATCACCGGGCTCGCGGCGCGCGTGGCCCGCGGCGAGGTCGCGCTCGACGCCTCGCGCGGCCTGGACGAGACCGTGCGCGCGCTCTGCGCGGTGCCGGGCATCGGCGCGTGGACCGCGCACTACATCGCGATGCGGGCGCTGCGCGAGCCGGACGCGTTCCCGGCCACGGATCTCGGCCTGCGCCGCGCGCTCGGCGGCGTCTCCGGCGCGGAGCTCCTGGCGATGGCCGAGCCGTGGCGGCCGTGGCGCGCCTACGCGGCGATGCTCTTGTGGACGGCGGACGCGCAGGGAGCGCGGCCCGCGCAGAGGGAGGTGTCGAATGGATCTCTTGCTGGATGAGGTCGAGTCGCCGCTCGGGGCCATGCTCCTCGCGGCCGGCGGGGGCGCGGTCCACGCGCTCGAGTTCGCGGATCGCGCGCCGCGCCTCCGCGCCTCGCTCGCGGCGCGCTACGGCGCGGTCGCGCTGCGCAGCACCGCGGATCCCCACGGCTTCTCCGGCCGGCTGAGGGCCTACTGGCGCGGCGACCTCGGCGCGCTCTCGGGCATGCCGGTCGAGCCCGGCGGCACGCCGTTTCAGCGCCGCGTCTGGGCGGAGGTCCAGCGCATCCCTCCCGGCGCGACGCGCTCTTACGGCGAGGTCGCGGCGCTGCTCGGCCAGCCGTCGGCCTCGCGCGCGGTGGGCCTGGCGAACGGCAGGAACCCGGTCTGCCTGATCATCCCCTGCCACCGCGTCGTGGGCGTCCGCGGCGACCTCACCGGCTACGCGGGCGGCCTGGAGCGGAAGCGGTGGCTGCTCGCGCACGAGGCCACCGCGCCCGCGCGCCTCGGCGGCGCTGCGCGCGCGCAGACGCGGGGGGAGCGCCCGGCGGCTGGACGATTGTGAAACGAGATAACGTCATTGGCGTAACTCAGGTGCTTCCCTGAATACGACACCTCATGAGACGGGGAGTCATCGCGCTCGTCCTATTTCTGGGGTAGGCTCTGATCATGGTCCTCCGCCTCCCCGACGACTACCGCATCGATCCCGAGGACCCGCGCGCGCCCTCGCAGGAAACGTGGGACCGCATGAGCCCGGAGCAGCGCGCCCGCGTGGTCGACATGCTCCCTTCGGAGTTCACGCTCGATGCGGCTCCCCCGGAGGGCGACGCGCACAGCAAGGCCTCCGCGGGAGCCCGCTTCACGCTCGACGCCTTCTTCCGTCGGATCGGGCGCCGGATCTACGTCTCCTCGAACCTGGCGGTGTACTACCCGGGCGAGCGCTGTTTTGCCCCCGATGTGCTCGCGGTGCGCGACGTCGAGCCGCACGATCGGGAAAAGTGGGTTGTGTCCACCGAGGGCAGAGGGATCGATCTCGCGATCGAGGTGCATGTCTCGGGAAGCCGGCAAAAGGACGAGGTCGACAACGTGGAGCGGTATGCCCGCCTGGGCATCGAGGAGTACTTCTACTTCGATCGTCGCCGGCGCATCCTCCAGGGATACCGGCTGCCCAGCGCGCGCGAGGGGGGCGGTGCGCGACCCCTCGCCTACCGGCCGATCGTGCCGCAGGAGGGCCGATTCTCTTCGGAGGTCCTCGGTCTCGACCTGCTGATCGAGGGCGACCGCTTGCGCTTCCTCCACGGGAATGACGTGGTCCTCGAGGCGGACGAGCTGATCACCCGGCTCGGGGTTGCACTGAGTGAGGCGCTCGCGAGCAAGGAGGACGCCGAGCGCCGCGCGCAGGCCGAGGCCGAACGCGCGCAGGCCGAGGCCGAACGCGCGCAGGCCGAGGCCGAACGCGTCTCGCTGCTCGAAAAAGAGCTCGCCGAGGCGAGGGCAGAGCTCGATCGTCTCCGGCGCGCCGAGGATCCCCGGGGCTAGCACCCAGGGGCCGACCGTCCCGGCGACCCCCTCTACTTCTTCGCCCCGAGCAGCGCCGCGATCGTCGGATAATCGCTGTCTTCCACCGCCCCCTGGATCACGCACGTCACCTGCCCGCTCGGCGACGCGAGCGCGTGGATCGGCAGCTCGTTCGCCTCCTTGACGCCGAGCGCCTTCATCCACCCGGCCCGCTGGGGCCCGTCCGGCAGCCAGTACGACGCGCGCACCCCGTTGCCCGGCTGCGCCTCCAGGAACCGCGACAGCTGCCGCTCGTCGTCGTCGATCGAGATGAACGCCAGATCGATGAGCACGCCGGCCGCCCGCAGCTTCTGTTGCCACCCGAGCAGCCGCGGCATCTCCTCCAGGCACGGCTTGCACCACGCCGCCCAGAAGTTCACCCACACCCACTTGCCGACGCCGAACCCGATGTTCGCCGGCGGCGCCTCCGCCCCCTGGGCCGCGACCGCCGTGAGCCCCCCCGCCGAGGGCGCCGGCCGCGGCGACTGCCCCGCGCACAGGAGCCGCGGCGCGGCCGGCGCCGCCGGCGCCGCCGCGCTCGCGGGCGCCCGCGCGCTCGCCGTCGCGGCGCCGCCCGGCGCCGTCACCGCGTTGCTCCGCCCCTGGCCCGGCGTCGGGGGCGGCGGCAGATCCGCCTTGTCCCCCTCGCACCCGCCCGCGAGCCCCGCGGCCACGGCGAGGGCCACGAGCGCCCCGGTCCTCCTCGCGGCGCTCACAGCTGGCAGTCCACCCAGGAGACGAACGCGCTCCGGTTGATGGCCTCTGCCGTACATGCCTTGTCCTTGCGCGAGACGTTCCATTGGCAGTATTCCGCGCCGAGCTGGGCGAACTCGTTCCCGAGCCACAGCATCCCGACCTTCTTGTCCAGGTCCTGCTCCTTGAACTTGTCGGAGATGTCGAAGAGCACGCTGTTCGCGCGCTTGTGCGAGAGCGTCCGGTTGAACTCCGGCGTCCCCGTCTTCGACGCCCGGGCGACGATGAAGAAATAGCGCGCCCCGCGCCGATCGAGCCACATCTCCTCGATCATCTTCTTCGCCCCGTCGTCGAGCTTCTCCGACCCGTCGTCGAACATCACGACCCCGCCGCGCTGCTTCAGCGGCGTGAAGAGCGCGTTGAAGTCGTCGTCGCTGATCGACGCGAGCGTCTTCACGTCGGCCGGCTGGCACCCGCGCCGCGCCTCGGCCCCGACGAGGCCGCACGCGTTGAGCACCCGCTGCAGCACCGTCTTGAACGCCGGCGTGCAGTACGGCGCCTCGGCGTCGTTGGCGATGGCCACCGCCGGCCTCACCGCCGCGGCCACCCCCGTCTTCAGGCGCTGCGACGCGGCCTGCACCTCGCCGTGCACCGTCACGCCCGACGCGACGAGCATCGCGCACCCGGCCACGATCCCGATGACCCCTGCGCCCTTCATGACCACCTCACCTCGTCCGGAGGGCCGGCGCGAGCTGCCGGATGGCATACGACAGCCCGATGTCGGTGTCCTCGTCACAGAGCCGCGTCGTGCCCAGGAACATCTGCGGCGTCGACACGGGAAGCTTGTTGTCCACGATGAACCGGAGCATCCGGTTCAGCCGCAGCGACGTCTCCTTCGAGTCCATGCACGCGTCGAGCCCCGGCCAGCGCTGCCGGATCGCCGCCTGAACGTTGGCGGTGCCGGCCCCCGCCTTCGCCCCCTCCAGGAGCTCCTCCTGGTTGTCGTAGGCCCACTCGAGCACATCCATCGCCCGGTGATCGCTGCAGAGGATCGCCTTGGAGAGGAGGCACGCGCCCGGGTGCACCGGCCGGTCGAGCATCCAGTTGCACTCGCTGTCGAGCGGGAACAGCACCAGCGTCACGTCGAGCTTCTCGAACACCCCCTCGGACACGAGCCGCTGGTGGAACGCCTTGCACGTCGGGCAGAGCGGATCGACGAAGATCGTCGCCGGCTGCACCGCGCCCGGGTGCTTCACCTGGAGCAGCGCGCCGTTCGGCTCGGTCGGCTTCTCCAGCTTGCCGCAGCCGGTCATGTAGCTCGCGTAGCTCGGCAGCGCGCTCGCGTAGAGCAGCGCCGGCGTCACCGTGCACACGCCGAGCGCGACGAGCCACCCCGGCAAGAGCAGCTTCGAGCCCATGCGGCGCGCCGGCGCGGGCCCGGCGGGCGCCCCGGCCGGCGCGTCGACGCCGAGGGGCGCCATCGGCACCGTGGGCCCCACCCCGGCCGCCCCGGCCGGCCGCGGCGTCGCGCTGGACCAGGCCGCGGCGCGCGCCGCCCTGCGGTCCTCGACGAACGCCCACACGCCGCCGGCCGCGAGCAGCGCCGACGAGACGTACATCCCGACGCACGTCTTGCAGAACACCCCGAGGCGCAGCGCCGAGATGAGCGCCATCAGGATCGACACCGCGAGCGGCGTGAGGCCCGCGACGAACAGGAAGTGCGCCGCGCGCCGCGGCGCGTGCTGGCCCGAGAGCAGCACGTAGAGCGCGAACGCCGCGAAGAACGCGAACGCGCCCAGCGCGAACAGCGAGATCGGGATACCGCCCCAGAAGCTCTCGCGGAACAGCGCGGAGTAGGGGCTGTACATCGCCACGCGGCACGCCGTGTCGGCCCCCGCCTGCGCGCCGAGGCCGGGGATGAAGCTGCAGTGCAGGTCGTGGACCTGCCGGTCGAGGTGCCGGATGTAGTCGAACGTCGACGAGGCGCTGAACGCCAGCCCCAGGAGCGACCCGCTGAGCGCGAGCGCCGCAGGCCCGCGAGGACTACGACTGCCTGACATGGCCGAGTGGATTACGCGACGTCGGGCAATGCGTCAAATCGAGGACGCCCGCGCGTACGGGCGTCTCCCGACGCGGCGCGATGAGCCCGCCGGCTCAGCGGCCCGCCGCGCGCTCCTCGGCGAGGAAGAGCGTCGTCGAGAACCGCCCGACCGGCTCGATCCACTGCTGATGACAGCGGAACCCCGCGCGCTCCCCCATGCGCACCACCCCCTCCGGGGTGTACTTGTACGAGCTCTCTGTCCAGATGGATTCGCCCTCGTCGAAGGCGACCTCGAGGTCGAGCGCGCCCACGCGGATCGTCTGCCGCCGGCGGCTGACGAGGTGCATCTCGACGCGCGAGGCCTCCGCGCTCCACGCCGCGCGGTGCTCGAACGCGCGGAGGTCGAACGTCGCGCCGAGCTCCCGGTTGACGCGCGCGAGCAGGTTCTTGTTGAAGGCCGCGGTGACGCCGAGCGGATCGTCGTACGCGAGCAGCAGGTCCGCCGCGGGCTTCACGAGGTCGGCGCCGAGCAGCAGCCCGTCCCCGGCGCGGAGCGCGCCGCGCACCCCCGCGAGGAACGCCGCCGCGGCCGCCGGGGCCAGGTTGCCGATGTTCGAGCCGAGGAACAGCACGAGCACCGCGCCCCCGTCGCCCCGGGCGTCGACCGCGCGCCGCGCCGCCGCGCGGGCCAGGCCCTCCTCGTACCGCGCCCGGTGGACCGACGCCTCCACGCGCGGCAGGCGGCCCAGGGTCCGGCGCGAGAGGTCGAGCGCCGTCTCCGAGACGTCCACGAGGTGCACGCAGAGGCGAGGCACCCGCTTGCAGAGCGGCGCCGCCAGCAGGGCGAGCTTCTCCCCGCTGCCGCAGCCGAGCTCGACGATCGAGGCGCCGGCCCCGAACGGCGCGACCATCTCCTCGGCGTGCCGCTCGAGCAGCGCCCGCTCCGCGCGCGTCAGCGGATACCAGGGGAGCTGACAGATCGCCTCGAAGAGGTGCGAGCCGAGCGCATCGTAAAAATACTCCGGCGAGAGGTGCTTCGGCGACGCCTTCAGGCCCGACCGGACATCCGCCATGAAGCGGTCGAGCGGTTCTGTCGTGTGCATCACAGAACCTTACCCGCGGACCTCCGAGAGGGCTCCTCGAAATCCGTGGAGGTCCAACGATTTGCAAAGCCACCACCCGCTCGTCCATTCCCGCGAGCATTCCCGCGAGCCGCCCCGATTTCTCGGGATCGTCACGGCCGTTGCCCACGCGATCGGCCGCTGCTAGGGAGCTGCCCTCGGGGATCCAGGAGCCCAGAGCCCATTCCGATGACGACCTCTGCACCCGGCGCGGCGAGCGGCGCGCCCCTTCCCGTGAAGCTTGGTCCGTTCGACGCCGAGTTCCTCGCGGACCTGCCCTACGACCCGTCGGTCCTCTTCTTCGACGAGCTCCTCGAGGTGGACGCCGAGAGGAGCCTGGTGCGCTGCCGCATGCCGACCGACCGCCCGATGCCGCTCGTCGACGCGCAGCGGGCGCACCCGCTGCTGCACCCGCGCCACGTCGCCGGCGCGATCATGGTGCACGCGACGGGGATGCTCGGCTTCGTGCACGCCTACCACCTGCTCGGCCTCCGGCACCGCGAGGGCTGGATTGGTTATGGCACCAACATCCACCGGGTGGTCTTTCGCAAGCTCGTCCAGCCGGGCGCGCCCATCGAGGCGACGTGCGTGGCGACGCGCTCCCGGCTCGGCCAAAAGCGGCACATGATCCGCTATTCGTTCGAGTTCCGGCACGAAGGCAGCGTCTGCTACGAGGGCGATCAGACCGCCGTGTGGATGCGCGTGCAGGACGTCCCAGCCATGGATTCTCGACCGGCGCTCGAGGAGCTCGAGCGATCCCTCGCTTGACCCGCGCGTTCGGCTCGTCTACCGGCCCTCCCATGCCGGATTTCGATGCGGGATCGATCGTCCCGTCCACACGCGATCTTCTCCAGGTGCTCTCCACCCGTAGAAAGAACATGGCTCTGGTCGGGCTCGTCGGCTCGGAGTCGCCAGCGGAGGATGCGGCGCGGCTGCATGAGCTCAACATCTCTGCGCTCGCGTTCGCCGAGGCGGGGCCCGCCATGCAGGGGGCCGCGCGCGCGACGAAGACCGTGCCGTCGCTCTGCCTGTCCCGGGTGAGCGATCGCGACGGCGCGCTCGCGGCGCGCTACCACGGGGCGGACGGGGTCTGCATCGACGCGCTCCTGCCGCTCGACGAGTGGGACCGCCTCGCGAAGGGGGCGAGGACGATGCGCATGCTGCCGCTCGCGCTGGCCGAGAGCCCGGAGGGGGCCGAGGCCGCCGCGAAGGTCGGCGCGCGCGCCGTCCTGGTCCGGGGCGCCTCGGCCGACGCGGTGATCGCGTCGGTCGCGTCGCTCCCGAAGACGCTCACCGTCGTCGCCGAGGTGCTCTCGGCCGACGCCGACGCGCTCCGCCGCCTCGTGGGCCACGTCGACGCGGCGATCGTCCCGCCCTCCGTCCACACGTCGCCCCAGTTCCCGGCGCTCGTCGCCGAGGTCGATCCCTGAGCCGGGGCGGGGCGGCCGCCGAAATGTCGGGCCGCCCCTCGACGGCCCGGCCTCCCGCCTCCACGATCGGACCTCGATGAACGACGCCCACGGACTGGACGAGCAGCGGCGCGCGCTCCGCGAAGGGGCGCTGGTGCAGCCCATGCCCGAGCTCGGGACGCTGATCGTCACCGGCTCGGACCGGCAGACCTGGCTCAACGGCCTGGTCACCTGCGATCTCGCCCCGCAGAAGCCGCTGCCCGCGGGGGCCAAGGCCGCGCCCCCCGCGGGCGGGGCGTACGGGCTCAACGTGGTGAAGACCGGGAAGATCTTCGCCGAGGTGTGGATCGTGATCGCGGAGGACCGCATCTACGTCGGCGCGCTCCGGGATCGCATCGAGGCGCTGCGCGAGAGCTTCGATCGCTACCTGATCATGGAGGACGCCGAGCTCGCGGACGCCACGGGCGAGCACGCCTGGGTCTTCGCCCACGGCCCGCGGGCCGCCGATCTCGCGGCGGCCGGGCGCGCGGCCGGCGCGGACGCCGCGATCGTCGACTGGACCGGCCTCGGGGGCGCGCTGTTCGTCGCGCCGCGGCAGGCCGAGGGCGCCGTGCTCGAGGCGCTGCGCGCCGCGGGCGAGGCCGGCCCCGTCCTGCCCACGACGGCGGCGGCGTGGGAGGTGCTCCGGGTCGAGAACAACGTCCCGCGCTTCGGCGTCGACTTCGACGACCAGAACTTCCCGCAGGAGGCGTCGCTCGAGGAGCGCGCCGTCTCGTTCAACAAGGGCTGCTACCTGGGGCAGGAGACGGTGTTCATGCTCCAGATGCGCGGCCACGCCAAGAAGCGGCTCGTGCAGCTCGCCGTCGAGGGGGAGGACGCCGTGCCCGCGGGCGCGGAGATCGCGCTGCCCGACGGCGCCGCCGTCGGCGCCGTGACGAGCCAGGTCAAGGATCCGGGCGGGCCGCGGGTGCTGGCGCTCGGCTACGTCAAGTACAAGCACGCCGCCCAGGGCACGGCGCTGCGGGTCGCCGGCCGGGCGGCCGAGATCACGCGCGCGCCAGGGGCGGCGGCGAGCGGCGCGGCGCCGGGGCGGTAGTTTCAGAGGGGCGACAGAATAACTCTGTGCCCTCTGCGCCTCCGTGGTTCCAACCTCTTCATTCGCGGGCGTTCAAACGGCCTCTTCATTCGCGGGCGTTCAAACGGATGGAGCGGCGCTCTGGCCCTCGAGCTTCGCGCCGCTTCCGCCGTTGCCGGTGAGCTGGGTCTCGTACAACGCGTGGTAGGCGCCGCCTGCGGCGAGGAGCTCCGCGTGCGTGCCGCGCTCGACGATGCGGCCTGCGTTCATCACGAGGATCACGTCGGCGTCGCGGATCGTCGAGAGGCGATGCGCGATGACGAAGCTCGTGCGCTGGGCGCGCAGGGCGGCCATCGCGCGCTGGACGAGCACCTCGGTCCGGGTGTCGACCGAGGAGGTCGCCTCGTCGAGGATCAGGATCGCCGGGTTCGCGAGGAACGCGCGCGCGATCGTGATGAGCTGCTTCTCGCCGGCGCTCAGGTTGCCCGACTCCTCGTCGATGACCGTGTCGTAACCGGCGGGCAGGGCGCGCACGAAGCGGTCGACGTGCGCCGCGCGCGCCGCCTCCTGGACGTCGGCCTCGGTCGCGGCCGCGTTGCCGAACGCGATGTTGTCGCGGATCGTGCCCGAGAACAGCCATGTATCCTGGAGCACCATACCGAGCTTCGCGCGCAGCTCGTGGCGAGGCAAGCGCGCGATGTCGACACCGTCGATGAGGATCCGGCCGCCGTCGAGCTCGTAAAACCGCATCAAGAGGTTCACGAGCGTGGTCTTGCCGGCGCCGGTCGGGCCGACGATCGCGACCGTCTGGCCTGGCATGATCGTGAGATCGAGGTCCTCGATCAGGGGCTCGTCGGGCTTGTAGCGAAACGTGACGTGCTCGAACCGGACCTCGCCAGTGACCTTCGGCAGGGCCGCGGGCGGGGTGGCCTCGGGCGACTGGCCCTGTTCGTCGAGCAGCTCGAACACCCGCTCTGCGGAGGCAACGCCCGATTGGAGGACGCTCGTGACGGACGCGAGCTGGCCGAGCTGCTGAGAGAACTGGCGCGAGTAGTGGATGAACGCTTGCACGCTGCCGAGCAGCATCGCGCCCGACGCGACGCGCAGGCCGCCGACGACGGCGATGGCGACGTAGGTCAGGTTCCCGACGAAATTGACCGCCGGCATGATGGTGCTGGACATGAACTGCGCGCGGAAGCTGGTCTCGAACAGCTCTTGATTCGTGGACTGGAAGCGCGCCTCGACGTCGCGGCGCCGCCCGAGCACGTTGACGAGCGAGTGGCCGGTGAACGCCTCCTCGATCTGGCCGTTGAGCGCGCCGACCTGCGCCCACTGCGCGACGAACTTCGCCTGCGCGCGCTTCGCGACCGCCGCGGTCGTGAGCACCGAGAGCGGCACGGTGAAGAGCGTGATCACCGCGAGCGCCGGCGAGATCACGACGAGCATGACGACGATGCCGGCGAGCGTCAGCGCGCCGTTCATGATCTGCGTCAGCGTCTGCTGCAGGCCCTGCGCGATGTTGTCGATGTCGTTGGTGACGCGGCTCAGGAGCTCGCCGTGCGGGCGGCCGTCGAAGTAGGCGAGCGGCAAGCGGGCGAGCTTGTCCTGCGCGTCGGTGCGGAGCTGCCGCACGGTGCGCTGCACGACCTCGTTGAGCAGGTAGCCCTGCAGCCAGGCGAACAGCGACGCGCCGGTGTACAGCGCCATCACGAGCAGGAGCAGCTCGGCGAGCTCGCGGAGCTGGATGCCGCGGCCGGGGACGAGGTCCATGTGGCCCACGAGCTCGGCGAGCCGCGCCTGGCCGGAGCGCTGGAGCTCCGCGACGGCCTCGGCCTTCGTGGCGGCCGCCGGGAGGCGGGCGCCGATCACGCCGGAGAAGATGACGTCGGTCGCGCGGCCGAGCAGCTTCGGTCCGGCCAGGCCGAGGCCCACGCTGAGCAGCGAGCACGCGATCACGACCGCGAGGCGCGCGCGCTCGGGGGCGAGGCGGCCGAGGAGGCGCCGCGCGGAGGGCGCGAACCGCTTCGCCTTCTGCGGCGGCGCAGCCCCCATGCCGAAGGGGCCGCGCTGCATCATCGGGGAGCGCGCCCCCCCGGGGGCGGCGGGCGGGGGACCGGCGCGACGCGCGCTCACGCGGCCACCGCCGCCTCGCGCTGCGAGGCCACGATCTCCGCGTACGTCGGGCACGACGCGAGCAGCTCGCCGTGCTTGCCCTGGCCGACGAGCTCGCCGCCGTCGAGCACGAGGATCTGGTCCGCGTCGACGATGCTCGACACGCGCTGCGCGACGACGATCACCGTGGCGGCGCGCGTGCGCTCGGCGAGCGCCGCCCGCAGCCGGGCCTCGGTCGCGACGTCGAGCGCGGAGAAGGCGTCGTCGAACAGGAACACGCGCGGCCGGCGCAGCAGGGCGCGGGCGATCGAGAGCCGCTGGCGCTGGCCGCCGGAGACGTTCGTGCCGCCCTGCCCGATCGGCGTGTCGAGCTTTTGCGGCATGGCCTCGACGAAGTCGCGCGCCTGCGCGGCGGCGAGCGCCGCCCAGAGCTGCTCGTCGGTCGCCGCGGGGTCGCCGTAGCGCAGGTTCGAGGCCACCGTGCCGGAGAACAGGAAGGGTCGCTGCGGCACGAGCCCGATGCACGACCACACCGCCTCGAGGGCGAGCATGCGCGCGTCGACGCCGTCGAGCCGGACCTCGCCGCTCGTCGGATCGATGAGCCGCGCGATCAGGTCGAGCAGCGTGGTCTTGCCCGAGCCGGTGCTGCCGACGATCGCGGTGACCTGCCCGGGGCGCGCGACGAACGAGATGCCGCGCAGGACGGGCAGCTCGGCGCCCGGATATCGGTACTCGACGTCTCGCAGCTCGACGACGCCGGCCGGCTCGACGAGCGTCACGGGCTGGTCGGGGGCGCGCACGGACGGCTCGGTGTCCAGCACCTCGAGGATGCGCTCCGAGCACGCGGCCGCGCGCGGCAGCATGACGGCCATGAACGTCACCATCATCACCGCCATGAGGATCTGCGTCAGGTAGGCGAGGAAGGCCGTCATCGAGCCGATCGCGAGCCTGCCGTCCGCGATCTGGTGCGCGCCGAACCACAGGACGGCGACGCTCGAGGCGTTGAACGCGAACATGACGGTCGGGAACATCATCGCTTGCAGGCGCCCGATGTGCAGCGCGGCCTCGGTGAGGTCGCCGTTCGCGCGGTCGAAGCGCGCCGCCTCGGCGCGCTCGCGGACGAAGGCGCGGATCACGCGCACGCCGGTGATCTGCTCGCGGAGCACGCGGTTCACCGCGTCGATGAGGGGCTGCATCCGCCGGAACAGCGGCACCATCCGCGACATGATCGCGACGACGGCGCCCGCCAGGAGCGGCACCGCGATCGCGAGCAGCCAGGCGAGCGACCTGTCCTCGCGCAGCGCCATCACGACGCCGCCGACGCACATGATCGGCGAGAGGACGAGCATCGTACTGCCCATCATCACCACCATCTGCACCTGCTGGACGTCGTTGGTCGTGCGCGTGATGAGCGACGGCGCGCCGAACCGCGACAGCTCGCGCGCGGAGAACTCGCCGACGCGGTGGAACACCGCCGCGCGCAGGTCGCGGCCGAAGCTCATCGCGGCGCGCGCGCCGGCGTAGTTCGCGGCGACCGAGCACACGATCTGGACGCCGGTGATCGCGAGCATGATCGCGCCGAGCTCCAGGATCCGCGGCGTGTCACCGGCGGCGATGCCGTGATCGATGATGTCGGCGTTCAGGCTCGGCAGGTACAGCGAAGCGAGCGTCGCCACGAGCTGGAGCGCGACGACGATCGCGAGCAAGGGCGCCTGCGGGCGCAAGAAACGGCGCAATAGCTGCCTCAGCAAGGCTCCTCCTCTTCGGAGCGGCGGCGGATAGCGCCGAGCAGGATCGTCACGACCTCCGCGGCGGTCAAGGTCATGCCTCGGCGATCCGCGGGCGCGCGTCCGCGAGCGACGCCATGCGCGAGCGGTGCTATGAGAGCGGCGATCTTGGCCATGAGCTCCTCCAGCCCTTCCGCCCAGCCCGGTCGCCCCCGCATCCTCACCGGAGACACGCCCACCGGGCGCCTCCACGTCGGCCACTGGGTCGGATCCATCGAGAACCGCGTCCGCCTCCAGGACAGCTACGAGTGCTACCTCCTCATCGCCAACGTCCATGCGTTCACGACGCGCGCGGACCGGCCGGACGACATCCGCCGCGACATGCTGGAGATCGTCAAAGACTGGTTGGCCGCGGGCATCGATCCCGAGCGCTCCACGCTCGTCCTCCAGAGCGAGGTCCCCGCGATCGCCGAGCTCACGTGGTTCCTCGCGATGCAGCTCCCGTTCAACCGGGTGATGCGGAACCCGACGCTCAAGCACGAGATCGAGACCAAGGGGCTCGGCGACAAATATAGCTTCGGGTTTCCGCTGTACGCGGTCGGGCAGTGCGCCGACATCCTCGCTTTCCGCCCCGCGCTCGTCCCGGTCGGCGAGGATCAGGTCGCCCACCTCGAGATGTGCCGCGAGGTCGCGCGGCGCTTCAACCACGTCTACTGCGACGTCGATCCGGCGCTCGACGACGAGGCGCACGTCACCGCAGGAGGCCTGTTCCCGATCCCCGCGCCGCTCGTGGGCCGCGTCGGCAGGCTGGTCGGCACCGACGGCGTCCACAAGATGTCGAAGAGCCTCAACAACGCCATCTTCCTCTCGGACAGCGCCAAGGAGATCAAGAAGAAGGTGGGGGCGCTCTACACCGGCCGGCAGAGCATGACCGACCCGGGCGACATCACGAGCTCCCTGTTCCAGTATGTGCGCGCGTTCATCAAGGATCCGGCGCGGGTCCAGGCGCTCGAGGAGCGCTACAGCCGGGGGGACAACATCGGGGACGGCCACATCAAGGCCGAGATCACGGCGGCGATCGACGAGCTCCTCGGCCCGATGCGCGCCCGCCGCGCCGAGTACGACAGACCCGGCGGCGACGATCTGGTCCTGGACATCCTGCGGGAGCACGCGGCGCGCGCCAACGCGGTGGCCGAGGAGACGCTCTACCTCGCCAAGCAGAAGATGAGGATGGATATCGGCCGGCGCACGCTCGGTCTCTGATTCGCCCCGCGCCGCCGGTGGCTCAGCCGCGCGCGGCGCGGGGGCGCCCCCGCGCCGCGCGGGCCGCGCCCCGCCTCACGGGAAGATCTCGCGCTCGCCGTACACGGCCGCGAGCCGCTGCAGCGCCACGGCGTAGGCGGCGAGGCGCAGCGTGCACTTCTTCTGCCGCGCCATCTCGGTCACCTCGCGGTAGGCGCGCTTCATCGCCTTCTCGAGCCGGGCGTCGACCTCCTCGAGCGTCCACGTCTCGGACCGCTTGTTCTGCACCCACTCGTAGTAGCTCACCGTGACGCCGCCCGAGTTGGCGAGGACGTCCGGCAGGATGTCGATCCCGCGCTCCAAGAGGACCTTCTCCCCCTCGGGCGTGCACGGCCCGTTCGCGCCCTCGGCCACGAGCCGGACCTGCAGCCAGCTCGCCTCCTCCACCCCGACCTGGTTCTCCAGGGCCGCCGGGATGAAGATGTCCGCCTTGAGCCGGAAGAACTCCTCGCGGCTGATCGGCTTGCCCGCCGGGTATCCCGCGATCGAGCGGTGCTTCTTCACGTAGTCTTGGAGCTTGTGCGGATTGAACCCCTCCGGATTGTAGAGGTACCCGGTGTGGTCGCCGACCGCGACGGTCGAGGCGCCGAGCTTCGACAGGAGCACGGCCGTGTTCGAGCCGACGTTGCCGAACCCCTGCACGAGCAGCGTCGCGCCGCCGAGGTTCACGTCGTTGTCCTCGGCCCACTCGGTGATGCAGTGGACGACGCCCTGTCCGGTGGCCTTCTCGCGCCCGTACGTGCCGCCCGACGCCACCGGCTTGCCGGTCACGACGCCCTTCACCGCCTGCTTGAAGAGCTGCCCGACGGTGTTCATGTACGTGTCCATGGCCCACGCCATGGTCTTCGCGTCGGTGCCGACGTCGGGCGCAGGGATGTCCGTCTCCGGGCCGATGTTCGAGCCGAGCGCATGGAAGAAGCGGCGCGTGATGCGCTGGAGCTCGGCGCGCGACACCTCGTTCGGGTTGAACTTGATGCCCCCCTTGCCGCCGCCGAGCGGCAGGTTCATGAGCGCGCACTTCCACGTCATCATCGCGGCGAGCGCCTTGAGGTCGTCGAGCGACACCGTCTCGTGGTAGCGAATGCCCCCCTTGAACGGCCCGAGGAGGTTGTTGTGCTGGATCCGGTAACCCTTGAAGAGCCGGATGCTGCCGTCATCCATCCGTACGGGGAAATTGACGATGATCTCGTTCTTGGGCTGGCTCAGGATCGTGGTGATGTACCCCGGCAGCTCGATCAGGCGGGCGGCCTCGTCGAGATAACCCTGGACGACTTTGAAGAACTCGTATTTGTGCTTATGGCCCGGAGCAGCAGCGCCGCTCACCGGCGGAGTCGTGTTCTTGGTACTGACTTGATCTTCCATGGCTCTGTAACTTTCTAGTGCGCGGCGCGGCCCAGTTCAATGTGTCGAGCGCAATCATGCGGCGCGTCACGCGGTTGCAGACGGCCGGGGCATTGCGTCAGCTCGGCAGTACGCGGCGCGGCGCCGCGCTCGCGGCGGCGCCGCGCGGGCGCTGCGCCGGCGCGACGCCGCTCACGATCGCGACCAGAGGACGTAGAGATACGTGATGGTCCCGGTGACGAGCAGGGCGTCGACCCGGTCGAGGATGCCGCCGTGGCCGGGCACGATCCCGCCCGAGTCCTTGATCCCGAAGGAGCGCTTGAACAGGGACTCCCCGAGGTCCCCCGCCTGACCGAGGCCGCCCGCGACGATCGCGAGCGCGAGCCCGTCGACGAGCGGCAGCGACCGGAGGAACCAGAAGTGGGCGAGCAGCGCGCCGAGCACCGCGAAGAGCAGGCCGCCGAGGGCGCCCTCGACGGTCTTCTTCGGGCTCACCGCCTCGTAGAGCTTGCGCCGGCCGAGGAAGCGGCCGGCGAAGTAGGCGCCGGTGTCGGAGAACCAGGAGAGCAGCAGCGCCAGCACCACGAACGAGGGGCCGTCGGCGCCGGCGTCGCGCCGGAGCAGCGCCAGCGCGCCGAGCCCGCCGCCCACGTAGAGCGGGCCGAAGGTCATCGCCAGCACGCGCAGCGCCGCGGTGCGCATGTCGCCGAGGCGCACCAGCGTGACGAGCATCGCGACGAACGGCAGCAGGAAGATCAGCGCGAGCAGCGCGGCCGGCGAGCCGCCGAAGCGCCAGAGCACGCCGAGCACGCCGAGGGTGAGCGCCACGCCGGCGACGCGCGCCGCGCGGTCGTCCGCGTGGGTCATCGCGAAGAACTCGAGCGCGCCGATGGTGGAGGCGACCGCGACGAGCGCGGCCCACCCCCAGCTCGGGCCGAGGTAGAGCAGCGAGAGGAGGAGCGGAGCGGCCACGATCGCGGTGAGGACCCGCATCGTGAGGTTGGAAGCAGCCAAGCGTCAGACCCCCGTCCGTGAGCCGTTGTGAGAGGCGACCTCGCGCGCGCGCCACGGCCTCCCCGCGCCGAGCGCGCCGCTCGCGCGGGCCGGCGCGTCCGCGCCGCCGCCCTCGGCCTCGTCCGCGCCGCCGCCCTCGGCCTCGTCCGCGGGCCCGGCGGCGCGGACGCGCTGCTGGTAGGCCGCGATCGCGTCGAAGAGGTCGTCCTCGGTGAAGTCCGGCCACAGCCGCTCGGTGAACGACAGCTCGGCGTACGCGGCCCCGTAGAGCAGGAAGTTGGAGAGCCGCTGCTCGCCGCCGGTGCGGATGATGAGGTCCGGCTCGCCCACGCTCAGGCTCGGCAGCCGCGCGGCGAGCAGCGCCCCGTCGATCGCCTCCGGATCGAGCCTGCCGGCGACCGCCTCCATCGCGAGCTCGCGCGCCGCGGCGGCGATCTCCTCGCGCGCCCCGTACGACAGCGCCAGCGCGAGCGTCATCTGCCGGTTCGTGGCGGACGCCTTCCGGAGCGGATCGAGCACGTCGCGCACGGGCTCGGGGAGCCGGCTGATGTCGCCGATCGCGACCAGGCGGATGTCGTTCTCGAGGATCTCGCAGCGCTCGCTCATCAGGAACTCGCGCAGGAGGCCCATGAGCGCGTCGACCTCGTTCCGGGGCCGCGCCCAGTTCTGCTCGCTGAACGCGTACAGCGTCAGCGCCTCGACGCCGAGCCTCCGGCAGACGCGCACGATGCGCCGCACGGCGGCGCTGCCGGCCTTGTGCCCGGCCTCGCGCGGCTCGCCGCGCAGCTCCGCCCAGCGGCCGTTGCCATCCATGATGATTCCGACGTGGCGCGGGAGATTTCTGGCTTCTACGAGGTTCATCGGCTGGGGGAGTTTCCCTTGTTGACTAACGACTGTCGACTGTTGAGTCTTCACGCCCATGAGCACTGGGGTTGGTCTCACGGTCACGCTGCGCGTCAGGATGGGCGCGCACGACGCACATTACGCGGGGGAGCTGTGCGATGGCGCGCGTATTCTCGCGCTCTTCGGCGACGTCGCCACCGAGCTCCTCATCCGTCTGGACGGCGACGAGGGGCTGTTCCGTGCGTACGAGGCGGTCGAGTTCCTCGCCCCGGTCCGAGCAGGCGACTTCATCGAGGCGACGGGGGTGGTCACGAAGGTCGGCGCCACGTCGCGCGCGATGGCCTTCGAGGCGCGCAAGGTCGTCGCCAGCGTCCGCGAACCCGGGGTGGCGCCCTCGGCGGCGGACGCGCTGGCCGAGCCGGTCATCGTCTGCCGGGCCCTCGGCACCTGTGTCGTCCCGAAGGAGCTCCAGCGACGGCCGCGCCTCGTCCTGCCGGCGCTGTCGGCGCCGCCCCCGGACCACGCGCAGCTCCCGGAGCCGCGGCCGATCATCACGCCGCCCCCGCGGATCATCGTCACGCCGCCCGAGAGCGCCCTGATCCTGACCGCGGCGATCGTCGGCGCCGAGACGACGCGGGCGCAGACGCCGCACCTGCCGGTCACGGCGCGCGAGCTCGCCGACGAGGCGGCGCGCTGCCGGGACGCGGGCGCCGCGGTGGTCCACCTGCACGTCCGGAACCCGGACGGGACGCCGAGCCAGTCGCGCGCCCTCTTCGCCGAGGCGATCGCCGCCATCCAGGAGAAGACCGACGTCATCGTCCAGACGTCGACCGGCGGCGCCGTCGGGATGGGCGTCGACGAGCGTGCCCAGCCGCTGCTCTGCCGCCCCGAGATGGCCACCCTGAACTGCGGCACGCTCAACTTCGGCGACGGGATCTTCGACAACGCCCGGCCGCTCATCCGGGACATGGCGGCCCGGATCCGCGAGGCGGGGAGCATTCCCGAGCTCGAGTGCTATGAGGTCGGCCATATCCATGAGGCGCTCAGCTTGCTCGCCGAGGGGCTCCTCGCCGAGCCGCTCCACTTCCAGTTCGTGCTCGGCGTGCCCGGCGGCATCGCGGCGCGCGAGGACGTGCTCCGGTTCATGATCGGCCAGATCCCGCGAGGCTCCAGCTGGGGGGTCGCCGCCGTCGGCCGGCACCAGCGCCCGATGACCGAGCTCGCCATGCAGCTCGGCGGGCACGCGCGGGTCGGGCTGGAGGACAACATCTACCTGGAGAAGGGGGTGCTGGCGGAGGGGAGCGCGCCGCTCGTCGCGCGCGCCGCGGCCTTCGCGCGGAGCGTCGGCCGAGAGGTGGTCGATCCGGACCGCGCGCGCCAGCTCCTCGGGGTCCGCCCGCGCGCCGCGGCGGCCCAGGCCGGCGCTGCTGGAGGAGGGAGCGCGCTCGCGCAGGGATGACCGAACGGCCGCTCTCCACCTGGATCGATCACCTCCGGGGCCGGCTCCCGGTCGCGCTCGGCGTCGCCCTGCTCGGGGCCGTCGCGCGGCTCTCGACGCCGCCCCCGCCGGCGCGGACCGCCGACGCCATCGCCGGGATGCTCGGCGACGCGATCGGCGGCGCCGTCAGCCCGGACGATTTCGTCTGGGAGGAGCGCGGCGGGTTCCTCTCCGACGCGCTGCTCGGCCGCCGGGTGCTGTTCCTGGGCGTCCCGCGGCCGCCGGACGGCGAGCCCGCGCCCGACGAGCGCGGCGCCGGGCCTGCCGCGGGCGCCGGGCCTGCCGCGAGCGCCGGGCCTGCCGCGAGCGCCGGGCCTGCCGCGGGCGCCGGGCCTGCCGCGGGCGCCGGGCCTGCCGCGGGCGCCGGGCCTGCGCCCGACGAGCGCGGCGCCGAGCGCGCGCCGGACGGGCGCGGCGCCGCCGACCTGTACCGCGCGCGCGTGCGGCTCACCCGCTCCGGCCGGCCGGTGAGCCTGGGCGGCGTCCGCAACCTGACCGACACGCCCCTCGGCGACGACCGCAACCTGGTCGCCCGCGGCCGCCGCGTCGCGGTGACCACCTCCGCCTTCGGCGTCGTCCAGGGGATCACGCTGCTCGATCTCGGCGGCGGCGCGCCGGGGCCTCGGCCCCTCGGCGAGCGGCTCCGCGCGGCGCTCGACGGCTGGCTCGAGACCGGGAGCGCCGACGGCGCGTCGCGCACCGAGATCGTCTTCGACACTCCGCCCGCGTCGGTGCGGCTCGACCTCGTCGACGAGGGCCTGGTGATGGCCCTCGGGCCGGAGGCGGTGCCGGCGGCGCTCAACGCCGGCACCGGCGAGGTCGACACGGGCGGCCGCGATCCGTTCGGCGCCCGCGCGCACCACCTCCCGCGCCGCGCGCCGTCGTTCCTGGAGCTCGCCGGGCCGTCCGCCGGACGCCTGCTCGGCCCGGGGGCGGCTGCCGCGGTCGAGCGGCTCGCGCTCGCCGCGGGCCGCGCCGCGGCGGGCGTCCGCCCCGCGCCGGCCGCCGCGTACCTGACCCACGGCGCCGCCGCGCCGGAGCCCGCGCCGGAGGGGTGGCCGTCGCTCTGGCCTCCGCCCCAGGTCGAGCCCGCGATCCAGCCCCCGCTCCCGGGGGAGGGGGGCTGGGTGCTCGTCTCGCCCTCGCTCCCGCGCGTGCTCCCCGGCGCCGAGGGCGACCCGCAGCGCCCGTGGAGCCCCTTCGCCGCGACCACCCTCCGCCCCGATCCGCAGCGGGAGCACGTGCGCGTCCACCTGCTCGCGATCGACACGCGGCACGTCAAGTTCACCTTGCAGGCCGGCTTCGAGGCGCCGAGGCCGACCGTCGGCCCGCACGGCACGGGGCGGCTCCCCGACGCGGCGACGCTCCGCGGGGCCATCGGCCTCGGCGTCGGCGCGCGCGGCCCGGGCGCGCCCCCCGCGGCCGCGCCTCCCGCGGGCGCCGGGGCGCTCGGCATGGTCGTCGGCGGGCGCGCGCTCGTGCCGCCGCGCGACGGCGCGGCCACGATCGGGGTCGATCTCTCGGGCCGGCCGTACTTCGGCGCGTGGCCCTCCGGCGGCGACGTCGCGCGCGTGCCCTGGGCGCTCTGGCAGGGCCCGCCGGCGGCGAGCCCCCGCGATCTCCGCGACGGCGGCGGCCGGCGCTTCCCCTGGGCGCTCTGGCAGGGGCCGTCGCTCTTCGAGGCGGCGAGCCCCGCGAGCCCCGCGCCGGCGCTCCCGGCGCTGGCCGGCCCCCCCGCCGAGCGCGCCCCGGCCGGCGAGGCGCTCTCGCCCGGCGACGGCGACGACCTCGTCGTCGAGCGCTCGGCGCTCTGCATGACCGATCGCGGCTTCGTGATCCACGCGTGGAGCGGCGCCGCCGACGCCGCCGCGATGCGGGCGGCGCTCGAGCGCGCCCGGTGCCTCGCCGGCGTCTCGCTGGGCCGGGCGCCGGATCCGCTCGGGGTCGCCTTCCTGAGCCGCCGGGAGGACGGCGGCCTGGTCGCGGAGCGCCTCGCGCCGGAGATGTCGCTCGCGCCGCCGGCGCACGTCGCGGCGGCGTCCGCGGGCCCGTTCCTCTACTTCGAGTCGCGCTCGACGGACGGTCCGCCGGCGCCCGATCTGTCGCTCCCGGGCGAGCGCGTCGGCTGGGCCGCGGACGGCGGCGCGCAGCCGCCGCCGGCGTGGAGCCCGGCCGTGTACGCGGCGAGCTCCGTGCACCTCGGCGCGCAGGTCCGCCTCCACGCCTTCGCGCCGGATCGGTTCCTCTTCCGCCTCCGCGCCGGCTCGCGCGAGATCTCGCCGCGGACCGCGCCGAAGCTCGACGCCGAGGTCCCGGCCGACGAGCGGGCGCGCGTCATGGCGGCGATCGGCGTCGGCACCGGCCGGCGGCGCGGCCCGCGCGGGCTCGCCGTGGGCGGCACCGTCGGGCTCCGCTTCCGGGGCGAGGGGGGCCTCTTGCTGGTCCGCGGCGGCCGCGTCGAGATCCGCCCGGCCGGCGGCGTCGAGATCGGGCCGGGCACGGACGCGACCGAGCTGCCGCTCACCGCCGACGACGGCAGGCTGCGGCCCGAGGCGCGCGAGATCGGCACGATGCGCCGGCGCAGCGCCGCGTGCGCGCTCGACGACGGGACGCTCCTCGTGGCCACGACGACGTTCGACAGCGACGAGGCGACGACCGAGGCGCTGCTCGACCTCGGCTGCGCGCGCGTCGTCGCGCTCGATCGCGGCGCGCACCGCAACGCCTTCGTCCACCGCGCCGCCGGCGACCCGGCGCTGCAGCCGGCCTACGAGGAGACCGCGCTCTTCGCGGTCGGCCTCGCGATGCCCGGCCGGGCGCGGCGGCTCACCGAGCCGGCGCGCCCCTGAGCGGCCGCGGCTCCGGCGGGGCCGCGGTCACGCCGCGGCCGCGGCCGCGGTCACGCCGCGGCCGGGGCCGCGGTCAGGCGTGGGACAGCATGCCGCGCAGCATCCCGAGCGCGCGCGTGTGCAGCTGCGACACGCGCGGCTCGCCGACCCCGAGCTCCGCGCCGATGTCCTTCAGCTTCGCCCCCTCGAAGTAGTACATGCCGATCACGCGCCGCTCCCGCTCGGGGAGCTGCGCGATGGCGAAGGACAGGGCGCGCCGGGTCGCCTGCGCCGAGATCGCCTCGATCGGGTCGTCCCCGCCGGCCATGTGCACCGACTCCTCCGCGGGGGTCACCTCGCTCAGGCTCACGAAGACGGTCGTGCCGCCGACCTTGCCGGCGGCCCCGGCCTCGACCGCCTCGCGCGCCCGCCGCGAGAGCCAGTCCTGCGCGCGGAGCTCGTCGACGATCGCCCCGCGGATCCGGAGCTTCGCGTAGCCGGCGAACGTCTCGCCGTCGCTCCCGCCGTTCTTGCGGAGCGAGTCGACGAGCCCGAGCATCCCCGCGCTGAGCAGATCGTCGCGCTGCACGTTGGGCGGCAGGTGGCGCGACACCTGCCGCACCAGCTTCCGGACGAGCGGGAAGTACCCCTTCAGCACCTCCGCGCGGAGCGGCGCGCACGTCGGCTCGCGGCGCTGCGGCCCGCTCGCGCAGGCCGCGTCGGTACAGCACGGCGGACAGCTCGCGTGGGGGTCCGGCTCCTCGGCCTGCCACCCCTCCTCGTACGTGCAGGGGGCCGGGGCCTCCGCGGAGTCCCAGGCGTCGAGCGCGCAGCTCGACGTGAGCTCGGCGGGCTCCCAGGCGTCGTGCGCCAGCGCCGCGCCGGGCTCCTGCTTGGGGGCGTCCGGCGCATCGTCGTGCGTATCGAGCCCGAGCGCGCCTGGCGCTTCGATCAGCGCGCGGTCACACGTGACGACCGGGCAGGTCTCGCCCAGGATGACCGGCTGGACAAACTCCTCCGCGTCACAACACGGAAGGAGTGGCCTGGGAGGAGCGAACTCTTCCCGCTGCAGTCGGGTCGATTGCTGCACGTGAGGTGGATTGGTGCCACAACTCTCGCAGCGTGCAAGGTAGAGCCGTGCAATTGTGTCTGGTGCGGATGTTCAGTGTGTGGAGAGTAGCCAGCGGCCTCGACGGTTCACTTCCCCGCCGCTGAAGCGGCCGGAGTCGAGGTGGGTGCTCCTGCACCCACACCCTTCTGCGGTTCGCTGCCGCCGCGCCCCGCGTCCGAATTTGTCCCTGTAGTATTCGACCCTTGCGGCTGGGTGGGGCGGGGTTCCCCTGACCCATACACCTCTTCTTCGGCCGAGACGGGGACATCGCGCGCCGCCTCGTCGGCCGCGACAGCGCCCCTCGCGCCCTCGTAGCGCGGCGCCTCTCCAGGACCTGAGTAATCCACCCAGTAGACCTTATCTGATCGAACATCCAGGTGAACGAACGTCGAGTTGGGGTAGTATCCCACACCCGCGTTGCGAAAACCGCGGCAGAAATCGCGGACCACGGTGTTGGGCACGCCCTCGACCATGAAATCGATCGCGCGACCGAAATTGTGGTTGGAGTGCGGGGTGTACTGGGTCGGAGAGTAGGGCCGATAGCCGCTGACGACGCGGATGGTCCTGCCGCCGAAGTGGTCGCTCACCATACCGATCAGCGTGGCCAGGCGCGGATCGATCGGGATCGAGGCGGTGGGGGACGCGCGCATCAGCCGGCTGAGCTTGGGGAGGGACTTGGGGACGAGGCGCCCCTTCGGCGTGAGCAGCCGGAGCTCGAGCCGCTCGGCGCCGCGCACCAGGCGGACCCAGCCGGGGCGCTTGGGCCGCTGCACGTAGCGCTTGCTCGGCGGCAGCGACCGGGGGTCGGCCTTCGCGTCGCGCTTCGCCGGCCCCTTGCCCCGGGCCTCGGCGGCCCGGTCCTTCGCGCTCGCGCCGCGGCTCCGCTCCGGCTCGTCGCGCAGCGCGGCCGCCCGGCCGGGCGCACCCCGCGGCGGGCGCGCGCCGGGCTTGCCCCGCTCGGGGATCACGAGGACGAGGCCCGGGTGGATCCGCTGGCCAGGCTTGAGCCCGTTCGCCTCGCGGAGCGCGTCGACCGTGATCCGGTACCGCTTCGCGATCTTGCCGAGCGTCTGGCCGGCGTAGACGGTGTGCTGGCCGTCCTCGGCGAGCGCCTCGCCGGGCGCGGCGCTCAGGAGAAGGGCCGCCGCGAGGGCGGCGAGCACGGAGCGCAGCCGCGAGGACCGCGGGCGGGGCTCCATCGCGGCCCCGGCGCGGAGGCCGAGCGTGCCGCAGAAACGGGAGATCTCCGGATGCATGAGGGGACTCTGACCTGACGTCATCCGTGCCCGACGACCGAGCCCCGGACAGTGCTACCCTGGGCTGGCGCGCGCCTGCCGGGCCGACCGGCGGCGCCGTGCCGCGTATCGGGCTTCGATAGGCGGGCGAGAGGCAAGCGTAAAGCGGTTTTTTGCCCCGCGATCGGCGGTGGTGCGAAGCTTCGCCAGAAGCGGCCACAAGGGATCAGAGAGGATCGGGCGCCCGGGAGCCGGGCAACGCGGCCCGGCCCTCTCTTTCTTCATCAAGGCGGGCGCGGATCGGGACGGACGGGATGTCGGAAGGCAAGAACTTGGTCGGGGTCGACATCGGATCGAGCGCGATCAAGATCGCTCAGATCAAGGAGGGCCGTAAGGGCTACGGCCTCGTGCGGCTCGGTTACGCGCCGCTCGCGCCGCAGGCCATCGTCGACGGCCACGTCATGAACGCGCAGGCCATCGTCGAGGCGCTCGGCCGCGCCTTCTCCGAGGCCAAGATCCGCCAGCGCGAGATCGCGCTCAGCATCAGCGGCCAGGCGGTCATCATCCGCAAGATCACGGTGCCGCTCATGACCGCCGCGGAGCTCGACGAGCAGATCCAGTGGGAGGCCGAGCAGCACATCCCCTTCGACATCAAGGACGTGCACGTCGACTACGAGGTGCTGCGCCGCCGCCCCGAGGCCGGGCAGATGGACCTCCTGCTCGTCGCGGCCAAGCGCGACGAGATCAACGACTACACCCAGATCGCCAGGAACGCGAAGCTCAAGCCCATGGTGGTCGATATCGACGCGTTCACCGTCCAGAACCTGTTCGAGGTGAACCGCGGCATCCCGCCGGACCAGACGTTCGCGATCATCAACGTCGGCGCGAGCCTCGCGTCCATCAACATCGTGTCGCGCGGCGCGAGCGCGTTCACCCGCGACATCGGCAACGGCGGCAACTACATCACCGAGCAGATCCAGCGGAAGCTCGGCATCAGCTTCGAGCAGGCCGAGGAGTTCAAGTGCGCCAGCGTGACCTCGGGCCCGGGCGGCGTGCCCGCCCAGGTCATCGAGACCATCGAGCAGGTGTGCGACTCCATCGCCGGGGAGATCCAGCGCTCGCTCGACTTCTTCCTGGCCACCAGCGGTGAGGGCGACATGCACCGCATTTACCTGACCGGCGGCTCGTCCAACCTGCCGGCGCTGCCCGCGGCGATCGGGCGGCGCGCCCGGGTGGCCGTCGAGCTGATCCAGCCGATGGAGCGCATCACCGTGGAAGCGAAGGAAGTCAACCAGGAGCTGCTCCGGCTCCGGGCGGCGCAGTTCTGCGTCTCGCTCGGGCTCGCGATGCGCAAGGACCGGGAGAAGCGCTCGTGATCCGCGTCAACCTGCTCCCGCAGCGCCGCGGCACGCGCGGGGCCGCGCCCCAGACGAGCCAGCGGTGGCTGCTCGTCACGCTCGGCGTCGTGATCCTCGAGATCGTCGCCCTCTTCCTCTTCCACCAGACGAAGGTCGAGGAGCTCGACGAGCAGACGCGGAAGAACACGGTGCTCCAGAGCCAGATCCAGGAGATCCGCACGCTCGTCGCGAACCACGAGGAGATCAAGAAGGCGCTCGAGGTCCTCCGCGCGCGCGAGGACGCGATCGCGAAGCTCCAGGCGGCGCGCAGCGGGCCGACGGCGGTGCTGCTCGAGCTCGCGCAGCTGCTCACGAACGGCAAGGGGCCGACCGCCGACCCGGACAAGCTCGCGCAGCTCCGCAAGGAGAACCCGCTCGCCGTCTACAACCCGTCCTGGGACAGCCGCCGGCTGTGGCTCACGAGCTACGTCGAGTCCCAGCGGACCGTGCGCATCGAGGGGCTCGCGCGCGACGGCACCGACGTCTACGAGCTCGCCCAGCGGCTCAAGCTGTCCTCGTACTTCTACGACGTGCAGCTGCTCCCGGGGAAGAAGGAGAACGAGAAGGCGTCGCGGCTCGAGCTCGTCTCGTTCGCGCTGCAGCTGAAGGTGAGGTACTGATGGCCACGAAGCCCCAGCCCGTGCAGGCCGGCTCGGCGCTCGACCGGCTGCCGCCGCTCGCCAAGGTCGGCGTCGGCGCGCTCTTCGCGGCGCTCGTCGGCATCCTGTACTTCGTCGGCTTCTACGCCGAGGTCGACTCGCAGATCGAGGGCGCCGTCCAGCGGCAGCAGTCGCTCCAGTCGGAGCTCACGAAGGCGCAGGCGTCCAAGGCCGCCTACCAGAAGGACCTCGACGAGAAGACCCGCCGCGAGCAGCTGAGCCGCGAGCAGAAGAAGATCCTCCCCGACGAGTCCGAGACGCCGGCCTTCCTCTCCGCGATCCAGGGCGTCGCGACCGTCTCCGGCGTCAACCTGACGTCCTGGAGCCCCACCGAGGAGATCCCGCAGGAGTTCTTCTCCAAGGTGCCGATGAAGCTGACGCTCTCGGGGAAGTTCCACCAGGTGGCGAAGTTCTTCCACGGCGTGGGGCAGCTCGATCGCATCATCAACCTCGAGGAGGTCCAGATCAAGGAGCCGAAGGTCGTGGGGACCGACGTGGAGGTCCAGGTGGAGTGCCTCGCGACCGCGTTCCGCGCGGTGCGCGCGGGGGAGACGCCGACGAGCGGCGTGAAGCGGCGGAGCGGCGGAGGTGTGCGGTGAACGCCGGCCGGATGATGCTGCTCGCGCTCGGGGCGACCGCCCTCGCGGCCGTCTCGCTCGCGGGGTGCGAGGACGAGGCGGACGTCATCGCGCCCAGCGCGCCGAAGGCCAAGCCGGCGTCCAGCGCCTCGCCGGCGCGCGCCGCCGGCTCCGCGGCCGCGTCCGCGGACGCCGGCGCGCCCGAGCTGCCGCCGCTGCCGCTCCGGGAGTTCCAGGAGGCCGACTTCTCCGAGAGCGACCGGAGCCGCGACCCGTTCCGGAGCTTCGAGTCGCTCTTCGCCACGCAGGCCCGGGGGCGGGTGACGATCCAGCGCCAGGTGCTCGTGGATCGCTTCGCGCTCGACGAGCTCAAGCTGGTCGGCGTCGTTTCGCGCGCCCCCGCCCGCGCGCTGCTCACCGATCCGACGGGGCTCGGGTGGGTGGTGAAGGTGGGCGACTTCGTCGGCAAGGCCGAGATCGTGCACGCCGGCGGCCCGACGGGCGTCGACGTGGCCGTGAACTGGCGGGTCGACCGGATCCGCGACTCGGACGTCGTCTTCATCCGCGAGGACCCGTCGCACCCGGAGATCCCGCCGACCACGCGGGTGATCGCGCTGAGGCCGCTCGGCGACGCGGACGAGTCGTCCTTCGGTTCGCCCTGACCGCCACGAATTGGGCCCGATCCGGGCACCCGAAGTAGCCTCCCGGCAGCGTGACGCAGATCTCGCGTCACCGCGAAGCGGGAGTGCAATGAAGAGCAATCGAGACTATCGCCCGAGGCGGGGCGCGCTTCGCCGTGCTGCGGCACTCGGGATGATGTTGATCCTCGCTCCTGCGGGAGACGCGGACGCCGCCGCCCCGATCCGGGTGAGCGACGTCAGGCTCACGGCGCCCTCGGAGGACAGGGCCGAGATCGTGGTCGCGACCAGCGGCGCGCCGCGCTTCTCGGCGCGCGTGGCGGACGGCGGCAAGCGGATCCTCGTCGACCTCGAGGGCGCCGAGGCGGCCGGCGCGCCCGGCGCGATCACGGACGGCAACGCGATCGTGGCGGGGGTGATGACCCAGGGGTTCGGCGCGGCGGCGCAGCGCACGACGCGGGTGCTCGTGCAGCTCGGGCGCCCGGCGGCCTACCGGATCCGCGCCGAGCAGGGCGCGCTCGTGATCGAGCTCGCCGCCGCCGACGCGACCGCGCCGATGGCGGCGCGGGCCCCGGTCTCGCGCGAGGCGGCGGCGCCGGCCCGCGAGCCGGCGACGATCACCGACGTGCGCTTCGAGCACCAGGCGACGGTCGACCGGGTCATCATCGAGCTCTCGTCGATCCCGAGCTACCGCGAGTCGACCGGGAGGGCCGGCCGCCGGGTGATCGAGCTCAGCGGCGCGCGGCTCCCCGACGCCCTCCAGCGCAAGCTCGACGTCGGCGCCTTCGGCGGCCCGGTGCGGGCGATCTCGGCGTTCCGGCGCAACAGCGACGGCTCCAAGGTCGTCGTCGAGGTCGAGCAGGCCGAGGGCGCCGCGGGCGCGCTCGCGCGCGAGGGCAACGCGCTCGTGCTCAGCGTCGCGAAGGGGGCGCTGCCCTCGACGCTCTCGGGGATCGGCGTCGACGGGGGCGCGGCGCGGCGGACCCGCACGGTGGCGCGCGAGGATCTCCTCGGGGACGCGGCGCCGAAGGTCGAGACCTCGTTCGACGGGGCGGCGAGCAGCCAGGAGTCGCTCGTCGAGCCCGACCAGGCCGGCGCCTTCACGCCCGCGCTCGCGGGGCAGCAGCGGCGGTTCACGGGGCGGCGGATCGACCTCGACCTGAAGGACGCGGACATCCACAACGTCCTCCGGCTGATCTCGGACGTGGGGCGGGTGAACATCGTGACCGCCGACAACGTGAGCGGGACGGTCACCATCCGGATGCGCAACGTCCCGTGGGACCAGGCGCTCGAGACGGTGCTCCAGGCCAAGGGCCTCGGCGTGGTCCGGCAGGGCAACATGATCCGCGTCGCGCCGATCGCCGATCTCAACAAGGAGCGGGAGCTCGCGATCGCGCGGCGCAAGAGCGAGCTCCAGCTCGCGCCGATCGAGACGCGGCTCATCCCGATCAACTACGCGGAGGCGAAGGACCTCCAGGATCGCGCGAAGGACATGCTCTCGCCGCGCGGCTCGCTCGCGGTCGACGAGCGGACCAACGTGCTCATCGCGCGCGACGTCGCGGGCAACCTGAACCAGATCGAGGAGCTCGTGCGCTCGCTCGACACGCAGACGCCGCAGGTGCTGATCGAGGCGCGGGTGGTGGAGGCGACGAGCCGCTACGTGCGCGACATCGGCATCCAGTGGGGCGGCGACGGGACGTTCAGCGCGGCGACCGGCAACCCGACGGGGCTCGTGTTCCCCTCGGCGATCGGCGTCGCCGGCGGCGCGACCGACACGAACACCCCGACCGGCGGCCTCTCGCCGTTCTCGAACTCGGTCTCGAACCCGAACTTCGCGGTGAACCTGCCGGCCATCGTCGGCGCCGGGCAGGGCGGCGCGCTCGGCTTCACGCTCGGCTCGATCAACAACACCGTCAACCTCGGCGTCCGGCTCTCCGCGGCCGAGGCGAGCGGCATGCTGCGGATCATCTCGAGCCCGCGCATCCTCACGCTCGACAACCGGGAGGCGCGGATCAGCCAGGGCACGCTGATCCCGTTCTCGCAGATCAGCGCCCAGGGCGTGCAGACGACCTTCCAGGAGGCGAAGCTGCAGCTGCTCGTCAAGCCGCACGTCACGTCGGACGGCAGCGTCGCGATGCACGTGAAGATCAACCGCGACGAGCCCGACTTCAACCAGACCTCGGCCCGCGGCGACCCCACCATCCTGAAGCGCGAGGCGGAGACCGACCTCCTGATCATGGACGGGCACACGGCGGTGATCGGCGGGATCTTCACCCGCAACACCGGCCGGAACCTCGATCAGGTGCCGTTCTTCGGGGACATCCCCGTCCTCGGCCTGCTCTTCCAGCGGCGCCGCGCGAGCGACACCCGGAGCGAGCTCGTCATCTTCCTCACGCCGCGCATCGTGAACCGCGCCGAGGCGCTCGGCCGCTAGCCGCGCCGGGGCGCGCCCGCCGCGCGCCCCGTTTGCCTCCGATCCCCTCGGACCTCCCTCAGACGCGCTTCCGCCGGGTCGCCTCCCGCATCTGCGGGACGGCGGCCGTCACGACGCCGCGCAGCCACGCCCGCGCGGGATCGTCCTCGGTCCGGCCGTTCCAGGCCATCGCGATCTCGATGGGCGGCAGCTCGAACGGCAGGTCGAAGGTGCGGAGCGGCATCAGGCTCGAGAACGCGCGGCCGAGGCGCGTGGCCACGGTGGCCACGAGGTCCGACGACGTGACGACGTGCGGCAGGAGGAACACGTGCGGCACCGCGATGACCTCGCGGCGCGCGACGCCGCGCGCGGCGATGAGGTCGTCCGCGCCCCCGTCGTCGGCGCCCTGCCGGGGGACGACGGCGTGCCCGAGGGCGGCGTAGGTCTGGAGGTCGACGCGCCCGCGCGCCCTCGGGTGGCTCGCGCGCGCGAGCCCGGCGAAGCGATCGTCGAAGAGCGCCGCGCGGCGCACGTCGGGCGGGAGCGCGCCCTCCGGGAAGGCGCCGATCGCGAGATCGATCTCGCCGTTGCGGAGCGCGTCGGCGGCGCGGGCGTCGAGGGGGAGCAGGTGGAGCGCGAGCTTCGGTCCGGTCTCCGCGAGCACCTCGTTGAGCTGCGGCAGCAGGAGGAGCTCCACGTACGCCGTCGTGGCGATCCGGAACGTGCGCTCGCTCTCCCTCGGCTCGAAGGGCGGCCTCGTCCCGCCGAAGAGGCTCGCGAGGTCGTGCATGATCGCCGCGACCTGCGGGGTCATCGCCTCGGCGCGCGAGGTGAGCGCCATCTGCCGCCCGACCCGGACGAGCAGCGGGTCGGAGAACAGCTCGCGCAGCCGCGTCAGCGCGTGGCTCATCGCGGGCTGGCTGAGCCCCACCCGGCGGGCCGCGTGGGTCACGCTGCGCTCCTGGAGCAGGGCGTCGAGCGCGATCACGAGGTTGACGTCGATCGCCGAGAGATTCACCCGCGGAATGATAAGCGAATCACGCATCCATGCGATGGATACTTACGTTTTCTTGCGCGCGGGCGTGCGCGGGGGCGAGCGAGCGCACAGGAGCGTGGGCGGCGGGGTGCCTGCGGCGCTGTCGTGCGGCCAGCGCGGCTGCTAGGGTCGCCCGCGGCTCCGCCCGACCGGCGGCGCCCTGCGGAGACCATGACATCGACCGTTCTGCTCGGGGGGATCGACCACTTCCACCTCATGAACGATCGCGCCATGCGCGCGCGCGGCCAGGCGGGCAATCACTGTCTGTTCGTGCTCGAGCTCGACGGCCGCCTCGACCTCGGCCGGCTCGCGGCGCGCCTCGAGCGCGCGACGCGGGCGCTGCCGGAGCTCCGCTTCCGGCTCGACAACAGCGTGCTCGGGCGGGTGGGGCGGCCCCGCTGGGTGGTCGATCACCACCGGCGCGCCCCGGAGCCGCGCCTCCACGAGGTCGCCGGCGAGCGCGAGCGCGCGGCGCGCGTCGAGGCGCTGCTCGCAGAGCGGATCTCCGGGGAGCGGCCGTGGGCGCTCGACGTCGTGCGCGGGGCGGGGGAGGGCGACACGGTCGTGCTCCGCCACCACCACGCGCTGACGGACGGCAGGGGCGCGGACCGGCTCGTCGCGTGGCTCGGCTCCGGCAGCGGCGACGCGCCGGACGACCCGCCGCTGCGGCAGGAGCGGCACGACGCGCCCGAGCGCCTCCTCGCGGCGATGGGCCGCGACGAGCGGCTCGCCCTGGCGCGCGCCTACAAGGCCCACGTGCTGGCGCTCGGCCGCGCGCCCATCCTGTCGCTCGCGCGCGCCTGTCCGGGGGTGCGGGCCGCGACCTCCCGCGTCGCGCGGCTCGCGCTGTCGGCGGAGGAGACCCGCGCCTTCGATCTCCGGGTGCGGCAGCGCGCGCGGCTCGCCGAGACGAGCCTGATGCTGATCGCGGCGGCGCGGCTCGCCGACCGCGCGCTCGTGGCCCGCGGCTTCGCCCCGCCGCACCACGTGGTCCCGCTGCCCCTCTCGCTCGATCCCAAGGGGGGCGCGCGGCGGCTCTTCGGCAACCACCTCACGATGGTCCTGCTCTCGCTCGGCCGCGACGAGCTCTACGACGACGCCCGCGCGGTGGCCCGCGTGGCCGAGCAGCAGCGCGCGATGGTGCGCGACCGGCTCGATCTCGCGATGGTCGCCGCGCTCGATCTGGCCCGCTGGCTCCCCGGGCCGGTGTACCGCTGGCTCGGCGACCAGCCGTTCGAGGGCGAGCTCGCCTCGCTGATCGTCTCGAACCCTGGCGCCGTGACGGTGGACCGGTTCGCGGGGCTGCCGGTGCGCTCGGCGTACCCGCTGCCTGCGGTGGTCACGCCGCCGGGCTTCCAGGTCATCTTCAGCCGCTTCGGCGGGCGCCTCTCGGCGTCGATCGTCTATGGCGACGGGCTGCTCCGCCCGGACGAGGCGGCGGCGATGCCGGGCGCGCTCCGCGCCGAGCTGCTCGGAGAGCCCGCGCCGCCGGCAGGCGGCGGGGTATAAGGGCCGGCGTCATGCGCACCTTCGACATCGTCATCATCGGCAGCGGCATCGCCGGCGGCTTCCTCGCGCGGCAGCTCCGCCTCGCGCGGCCGGATCTCGGGGTCCTCGTGCTCGAGGCCGCGGGCGCGATGGAGGACTACAAGGTCGGGGAGAGCACGGTGGAGGTCGCGGCGAACTACATGGTTCGCCGGCTGAACCTCGGCACGTACCTCTACCAGCACCAGCTGCCGAAGAACGGGCTCCGCTTCTTCTTCGACGGGCCGGGCAAGGATCTCCCGCTCCCGCGGATGAGCGAGATCGGCTCGGACCACATGCCGTTCCACCCGAGCTTCCAGCTCGAGCGCGCGCGGCTGGAGCGCGATCTCGTCGCGATGAACCGCGCTGCGGGCGCGGAGGTCGAGCTCGGCGCCAAGGTGGTCGACCTCGCGATCGACGGCGGCGGGCGGCACAAGGTGGTCTACGAGCAGGGCGGCGAGCGGCGCGAGGTCGCCTGCCGCTGGGTGTGCGACGCCTCGGGCCGGCGGCACGTGCTCCTCCGCAAGCTCGGCGTGAAGGTGCACAAGGAGACGCGGCTCAACACCGCGGCCGCGTGGGGGCGTTACCGCGGCGTCGCGGGGCTCGACGCGGTCACGGACGCGGCGTGGCGGTCGCGCGCGCGGTACACGTCGCGCCACCTGTCGACGAACCACTTCATGTACGACGGGTACTGGATCTGGTTCATCCCGCTCGCCGGCGATCTGATGAGCGTGGGCGTGGTCTTCGACAAGGACCGCATCGGCGAGGGGAACGCGCCGGCCGGCGCGCTGCCGGGGCCGCGCACGCGCGCGGACTTCGAGCGCTTCCTCGGCGCGCACCGCGCCGTGCGCGAGCTGCTCGAGGGGGCGGAGCTCGAGGATTTCCAGGCCTACGCCCACCTGCCGTACCACGCGGACCGGTACTTCTCGACCGACCGTTACGCCGTCACCGGCGAGGCGGGCGCGTTCACCGATCCGTTCTACAGCCCCGGCTCTGATTTCATCGCGACCGCGAACGAGTTCATCACGCAGATGATCCTCGCCGACGTGGGTGGCGACCGGGCCGGGTTCGAGGAGCGGGTCGCGGCGTACGACGCGTACTACCGGTTCAAGTACGACAGCACGCTGCGGCTCTATGAGCGCATGTACCCGGTGTTCGGCAGCTTCGAGCTCTACCGGCTGAAGTACCTGCTCGATTTCAACAACTACTACAACCTGGTCGTCTGGCCGTTCATGGCCGACCGCGTGACGGACGTCGGCTGGATCCGGGAGGAGCTCCGGTTCACCGATCTCGTGCTGCGGGCCCTCTCGACGATGGGCGATCATTTCTCGTCGCTGGCCGCCGACCTGCGCGCGCGCGGCGAGTACTTCGCGCAGAACGAGGGGCGCTTCGCCAACGGGCTGAACGGCGTCGTGCAGCTGGAGACGCGGCTCGGGCCGTCGATCGACGAGCGGTTCCGGCGCGAGCAGGTCGATCGGGCTTACGGGAGCGTCTTTGCGGCGCTCGTGGAGAGGCGGCTCGCCGAGCGGGGCCTGTCCGATCGTGCGCGCCTCGTCTCGGAGCTCAAGCTCCCGCAGGTGCTCACGTTCCGGGACATCACGCCCGACCGGCTCGCGCGTCTGCTCGATCGCATCGGCGAGCGGATGACGAAGGATTTGCGCGCCGAGTTTCCGGACGCCGGGGTCGAGCGGGTGGATCTCGGTTCGGGCGGTGAGGTCTCGGTGACCGGCCCTGCGGAGGGGACCGAGGTGCACGCGGCGGTCCTCTCCCGGGCGCGGTCGCTCTGGGACGCCTCGGCGGGCTCGCTCGCGCACGTCGCCCTCTGATCCGGGGACAAAAAAGCGCCGTTTCCGATGTACAAGCGCCCGTTCCGCAGTATCACAGCGGCCGATGCGGTGGCGAGCGGCAGGTGGGCGTTTGGGTCAGTGGACGGTCTCGGTGGCGCTCTCGATCAGCGCCATCGGCGCGTGTGTCGGCGCGGCTACCGAGGGCGGCGCGCAGCCTGCGTCGCCGCAGGCTCCGTCGCAGGGGTGGGTCACCGCGGCGTCTGAGGCGGATGCCGGTCCGCGGTGTCCGCACGGCGCGCTGGAGGATCCGCACCATGGTTTCGTGCGGTGTCTCGAGCCTGGCGAGGCGGATGCCGGCTGGCTTCCGCCGCCCCCGCAGCCCGAGCCTCCTCCGGACGACGCCGGCGCCCCGCCGCCCGACGGCGGCCCTATCGACGGCGGCGCCCCCGACGCCTCTATCGTCTCGGCCCCTCCTCCGCTCGTGGAGGTCAAGGAGCCCGAGTTCATGAACGGCGACGTCCCGAACGTGGCCAAGCGTCTCGAGAAGGTCTCCTCCGACCTCGCGAAGTGTGTTGCCGACAACGGCGGTCTCTCTGGCGCGACGGGCACCATCAAGCTCCAGTTCCTGGTCCGCGTGCGTGGCCGTGCCGAGGGGGTGGAGATCCTCGACGCTCGCGGCGTGACCCCCGATGCACAGCGCTGCATCCGTCAGTTCCTCAAGAACCGCGCCATCGGCACCCCCAGCGCCGACCCGGTGGGCGTCACCGTCACCCTCTCCCTCCGCGCCTCGAAATAAGAAAAATAAGGACCCCACCCCCCTTGGAAGAGCCGGTGCGGGCAGGGGGGCTCGCGAGCGGGCGGGCGGGGGTGGGCCCCACGAATCCGAGGGCCGGCCCGCATCGCAGCGCTCACCTCCCGGACCGCGTTCCTCCGTCCAGCCGGCCATAGCCCTCCAAAAGGCCCGAGTTCGTGGGGGGACCCCCGCCCGCCCGCTCGCGAGCCCCCCTGCCCGCACCGGCTCCGTAGCCGCCGTGGGTTGACGCCGCCCCCGCCGCTCCTATCCTGCCGCGCCGCCGTGCCCGACCCGATGCTCACCCGCGAGATCGCCCGTCGAAAGACGTTCGCGATCATCTCCCACCCCGACGCTGGCAAGACCACGCTCACCGAGAAGCTCCTGCTTTACGGAGGCGCGATCCAGCTCGCCGGCGCCGTGAAGGCGAAGAAGGCGCGGGCCCACGCGGTCAGCGACTGGATGGAGATGGAGCGCGAGCGCGGCATCTCCATCTCGACCAGCGTCCTTCAGTTCCCGTACAAGGGCCGCCTCCTCAGCCTTGTCGACACCCCCGGCCACGCCGACTTCAGCGAGGACACCTACCGCGCCCTCATGGCGACCGACGCGGCCATCATGATCCTCGACTGCGCCAAGGGCGTCGAGGCGCAGACGAAGAAGCTCTTCCGCGTCTGCAAGCTCCGGCAGATGCCGATCTTCACCTTCGTCAACAAGCTCGACCGCCCCGGCCGCGACCCGTTCGAGCTCATCGGCGAGGTCGAGGAGGTCCTCGGCATCGGCGTCTACCCGGTCACCTGGCCGATCTCGGCCGGCGGCAAATTCCGCGGCGTCTACCACCGCGAGCGCAAGCAGGTGTTCCTCTTCGAGCTCGTCGCGCACGGCGCCGAGATCGCCCCGATGGAGGTCGTCTCGCTCGACGCGCCCGAGCTCATCGAGGCGCTCGACGAGGAGGGCGCGCGCCAGCTGCGCGAGGACATCGAGCTCATCGACGCCGCCGGCGACGCCCTCGACCGCGACAAGCTCGCCCGCGGCGAGGTCACGCCGATGTTCTTCGGCAGCGCCATCACCAACTTCGGCCTGCCGCAGTTCCTCGACGCCTTCATCGAGCTCATGCCCCCGCCCGCGCCGCGCGGCAGCGACAAGGGCCCCATCGCCCCGGACGACGAGCGCTTCACCGCCTTCGTCTTCAAGATCCAGGCGAACATGGACCGCGCCCACCGCGACCGGATCGCGTTCCTCCGCGTCTGCTCCGGCCGCTACGAGCGCGGGATGAAGGTGCACCACGTGCGCCTCGACCGCGACATCCGGCTCACCAACCCGGTGCAGTTCATGGCCCAGGAGCGCACGCTCGTGGAGGACGGCTTCGCGGGCGACATCATCGGCGTCTTCGACCCGGGGTTGTTCCTCATCGGCGACTCCCTCTGCAGCGGCTCGCCCGTGAAGTACGCCCCGCTGCCGCAGTTCCCGCCGGAGCAGTTCGCCCGCGTCGTCATGATCGATCCGATGAAGCGCAAGCAGCTCAAGAAGGGGCTCGAGCAGCTCGCGCAGGAGGGCTCGGTACAGCTCTTCCGGCCGCCGGAGGGGCGCGAGGGCGAGGCGATCCTCGGGGTCGTGGGCGAGCTCCAGTTCGACGTCGTGAAGCACCGGCTCTCGGCCGAGTACGGCGTCGACGCCCGGATCGAGCGGCTCTCGTTCAGCCTGGCGCGCTGGGTCGAGGGCGAGCCGGTGCCCCTCGCCGAGCTCGAGTCGAACCTCTACGGCTACGGCGCCCTCGACGTGCACGGCAACGCGGTCGTGCTCTTCAAGGGCGACTGGCAGCTCGAGGCCTGCGCGAAGGCGTTCCCCAAGACGCGCTTCGTCGAGCTCGGCGGCTCGATCAACCCCGTGTAATCAACCCCTTGGCGCAGAGCGGCGCGCGCCGCTCTGCGCCGCGGCGCCGTTAGTCCGAGAGCAGCGCCCGGAGGTGCCGCACCGAGGGCGAGCCGTGGCTGAGCAGCCGGTCGTGGTAGGCGCGCTCGGTGAAGCCCGGCTTGCCCTGGTGCTCGGCGCGCAGGCGCATCATCTCGGTGAAGCCGTGGAAGTACGTCGTGAGCTGCGCGCTCGTGAGCCGGGCGCGCCGCCACTTGCCGACGGCCTCGCCCTCCTCCTGGAACGCGTCCCGCGTCATGAGCGCGATCGCCTCCTTCTCGTCCATCGCGCCCGCGTGCACGCCGTGGTCGATGATGGCGTTCGCCGCCATGCGCAGCACCATCTTCTGGCGCTGCATCCGCACCTTCGGGCCGCCGAAGCCGTGGTGGGCCATCAGCCACTCGGTGTAGACCGCCCACCCCTCGACGAACGGGCCGCTCGAGAAGACCGCGCGGAACTTCGAGGGGAACGCGTTGTTGTGCATGAGCTGCAGGAAATGGCCCGGCATCGCCTCGTGGATGGTGAGGTCGGCGAGCATGCTCGTGTTGTACTCGCGGTAGAACGAGTCGACGCGCGCCTT
This sequence comes from Sorangium sp. So ce394, assembly GCF_051474665.1. Classification (NCBI taxonomy): domain Bacteria; kingdom Pseudomonadati; phylum Myxococcota; order Polyangiales; family Polyangiaceae; genus Sorangium; species Sorangium sp. So ce394. The sequence continues at coordinate 9,796,777 of NZ_CP150339.1, read as the reverse complement.
CGGCCAGTCCTTCGGCGTCGGCGCGATCGCGAAGACCGTCTCCTGCTTCGCCTCGAGCGGCCCGGACGCGTCGCAGTAGGCGATCGCGACCCCGCGGCGGTACTCCGGCATCTCGATCACCCGGCAGGGCTCCTCCGGGACGCGCACGAGGTCGCGCCTGCGGACGAAGTCGGTCGCCTCGGCGAGCAGCCGCTCCGACGCCTTCACGATGGTGGCGTTCGTGGGGCGATCGGCCGCGATCGCGTCGAGGACCTTCCGGATCGCCGTCATCTTCTCGTCCTGCGCCTCGACCCTCGGGAACGGCTGCTTCCCGAAGAGCTCCGGCCAGAGCTCCCGCGAGGTCTCGAGCATCTCGTCGTGCGTCGCCGCGAGCAGCGCGCGGGCGCTCGTCACCACGCCGTCGATGTCGACGGACGCGTCGTCCAGCGCGAAGCGGAGCTTCTTCTCGAAGCGCGCGCGGCCCAGCCGGAAGTCGCCGTTGCTCCGCGGGAGCAGGTCCTTCTCGAGGAACGCCTGGAAGCCCTCGAGCGCCGCCGCCGCGGCCTTCGCCGCCGTTTCGAGCTCGGCCTTCTGGGCGGGCACGGACGCGAACAGCGCCGGGAGCTCGGCCTTGCAGAGCGCGATCAGCCCCTGGTTCTGCGCGATCGCCGTCTCGGTGTGGATGCGCGGCGGCGCCCCCGCGAGGCGCTGCTGCGCGCTCCGGACGAGCGCGGGGATGCCCGAGAGGCGGCCCTGCAGGCTGCGCATGCGCTCCTCGAGCGGCGCGAAGCTCCGCGTGATCAGCGGGTCGAGCCCGTCGCCGATGAGGCCGGTGGCGACCATCGGGTTCCACGTCGCCTCGCGGAGCTCGTCGATCGCGAACAGCCAGGAGCGCAGCTGGTTGTCGATCATCGCCGCGTCGACGCGGCTCTGGAGGCCGAGCCGATCGAGCGGCAGCGCGGTGAGCTCCGACAGCGCGCGCTCGATCGTGCGCCGGCGCGCGGCCTCGCCCTGCTCGGTGATGTCGGGCCACGCGCCGTCGTACCGGTGGTCCCCCGCCTCGGTGGCGCGGACCGGCTCGTCGCGCAGGTACTCCTCGAGCACGCGCGCCGACAGCGCCGCGAGCGCCTGCTCGGCGCCGGCCGCCGCGTCGCCGGCGCCGGGCCGCGCGTCGGCCGCGCTCACGACGGGCTCCTTGGCCCCGGGCGGCGCGGGCGGCGGGACCGCTGGCTCGGCCGACCCGCACGCGCAGAGCAGCGCGACGAGCAGCAAGAGGCCGCCGCGGAGCGGCCGCCGGGCGGTGGAGGGAGCGTCGGACGGATCATGGTGTCGCACCTCGGCGTTCTTAGCGAAAGCCCGCGAAGAAACTAGCGAAAGCTGGCGGCGAGGGGAACGCGCGCGCCGGGGGGAGGAGCGCCGGCCTCACGGCGCGCTGCCGAGCGACGCCTTCGCGAGGCTGGAGATGGCGTCCATGTCGCCCTGCACCGCGTCGAGGAGCGGGCCGAGCGCGAGCCGCAGCTGCTTCGAGTTCGGGTGCCGGAGGATGCGCGCCACGCTCTCGGCCGCCAGCTCGCTCAGATCGTGCTCCACGTAGCGATCGATGTGGGCGCTCGACAGCGCGAAGCCCGGGAAGGCGGTGCGGCAGAGCGCGTCGACGAGCTCGCCCACGAGGCCCGGCGGGATCGCCGCGGTGCTCAGCGCCATGCGGGCCTTCTGCGCGCTGATCGTGCACGACTCGGCGCGCAGCTGGCTGATCACGGGCGAGCCGAGCACCGCGTGCCACCGGGAGAGCTCGGCGGCCCGGCTCGCCTCGAGCTCGCCCGGCGGCGCCTCCGAGGCCGGCAGGAGCGCCGCCATCTGGTCCGCCGCGCCCGGATCGATCGCGACGCGGCGCACGATGATCAGGTCGTGCGCGCGCAGGCACCCGAGGAGCAGCCGCGTCGCCGCGTCGCGCAGGAGCGGCGCGAGCGCGGCGGCGATGACCGTGGGGGGCGAGCCGACGAGCCCCGGGCTCGACCCGCGCCCGTTGCCGGCCCCCGCGCCGCGGAGGCGGTAAGCGCCCGAGCTCGGCGGCGAGCGCACGCTGGACGGGGGGATGCTCGACGGCGAGCCGTGGCCGAGCGCCGGCGGCGGGCTCGGCAGCTGCCCGACGTTGCGGCTGCTCGGCGGCGGCGGCGCGCTGGTGGGCATGCCGCCCGGCGGCGGCCGGCTCGACGGCGCGCGCGTCCCGGCGCTCCGCAGCGGGTCCGCGACGAGCGGCGGCACCGGGGTCAGCCGGTTGCGGCGCGACTGCGTGGTGCGGTCGGTCACGACGTGCAGCGACGCGAGCTCGATCGCGCGCAGCGCCGGGACGCCGCGCGGCGCGCGGGCGGCGATCGCCGCGGCGAGCTCGGCCTCCCTGCCGAGGAGCGGCTCCTGCTCGCCGGTCTCGCGCAGCAGATCTCCGGCGATCTGCGCGCACCGCTCCGCGGCCTTGCTCGCGGCGCTCTGCGTCTGCGGGTCCTTGAAATAGAGCGTTAACTTTCCCCGCACGGTCTCGCGGCGCGTGGTCGCCGTGACGACCTGCGAAGCGCTCTCGACGTTGGCAGGCTCGCGGCTCCCGAAAGGCCAGAATCCCATGCGGCCATTGTCGCGCGATCCTGGGCCCGGGCGCGAGCGCTTCCAGCGGCTCGCGCCCTCACGCCCGCTCAATGGCGAGGAGGAACCGATACATAGCGATTGCCGCGCTCGTAGAAGCGCCACGGTTTCTTGGCCCACGCACCTGCGTAGTCCACGTTGATGCGAGGTGACCTACCAATGGGCCCAGCCGCGCCGGGGAGCAGCGAGAGCTGGGCGCCGCAGACATCCATCCCGTAGGCGGCGCGATCGAGCCCCAGCGCCTTGCAGAGCTTCCCGGGGCCGTTGGTCAGCTCGACCCGCCCGGGCGCGACGCCCCGCCTGCGGCTCATGAGCGGGAGCCCGAGCACGGGCTCGATGGCGCGGACGAGCACCACGTGCGGCTCCCCCTCCGAGGCCACGACGATGTTGAACGCCCAGTGCATGCCGTAGAGCATGAACAGGTACGCGTAGCCCGCCGGGCCGAACATGACCTCCGTCCGCACTGTCCGCCGCCCTCCGGCGCTGTGTGCGGCGAGATCTTGCGGGCCGCGGTAGGCCTCGGTCTCGACGATCCGGCCGGCGGCGACGCCCTCGGGCGTCCTGTGGACGAGCACCTTGCCGATGCACGCCCGCGCGACGATGAGCGGGGGTCGCGCGTAGAAGTCGCGGGGCAGCGGCGACGCTCCTTCGAGGAGCGCGGCGGCTCGGTCGCGGGGGGCGGGCGGCTCGGGCGTGGGGCGCGTGGTGGGCACTCGGCTCTCCGGCGGACGTCCGGCGCGCGGACGAGCGCGCCGTCAGGAAGGGTGGCCCGGGCGCGTCGCCCGGAAGCGCTCGTCGACGAACGCGAGCACGTCGTCGCGGTGCTTCGTGGCCTGGAGCTCGTGATGGAAGACCGCCGCGACGCGCAGGTCGGGCGCGATGACGTAGGTGACCCGCCGGGCGACGCCGATGAGCGGCCAGAGGACGCCGTAGGCGCGGCTCACGCTGCGGTCGTCGTCGGCGATCATCGGGAAAGGGACCTTGTGCGACTCGGCGAACCGGCACTGGGTCCGGTGATCATCGGTGCTGATGCCGACGAGGCTCGCCCCGGCGAGCGCGAGCTCGACGTGGTTGTCGCGGAACTGCCGGGTCTCCACGGTGCATCCGGGGGTGAACGCCTTCGGGAAGAAGAACACGACCGTGCAGAGCCCGCCCTGCCGGGACAGCACGAAGCGCTGGCCGTCCGTGGCCAGCTTGTCGATCTCCGGCGCGAGCTCACCGACCTTCAGCATGCCGCCGCAATCTGCCGCAAGTCGCCGCCCGCGTCGACAGGCGAGGGGGCGCCGCGCGCCGGCGCCGCCGGCCGCGATCCGCGCGGTCCTCCGGAGGACGTCACGTGTCGATGCCGAGCCGCTTCAGCCTGTAATAGAGGGTCGTGCGCTGCATGCCGAACTGGCGCGCGACCTCGGCCTTGTTCCCGCCGCAGCGCTCGAGGGCGGCGAGGAGCTCCCGCCGCTCGATGTCGTCGAGCTGCGAGCTCAGGTCGAGCTTCGGCCGCGACGAGGCCGGCGCGGCGAGCGCCTTTCCGGCCGCGTCCGCCTCCGGGTCCGCGGCCTTCGGCGGCCGGGCGGGCGGCTCGGCCGGCTGGGGGCGCGCGGTGAACGCGAGGTGCTCGGGCAGGATCACGTCGCCGCGGGAGAGGATGGCGGCGCGCTCGACCACGTTCTCCAGCTCGCGCGTGTTCCCCGGCCACGCGTAGGCCGTGAGCTTCGCGATCGCCTCGTCCGAGAGCGACGTGGCCGCGCGCGCGTTGCGGCGCGCGTACTTGCGCAGGAAGTGCTCGGCGAGGGCGCGGACGTCCTCGCGCCGCTCCCGGAGCGGCGGCAGCCGCAGCGGGAACACCGAGAGCCGGGAGACGAGCTCGGGCAAGACGCCCGCGCGCGCCCACGCCTCCTCGATGCCGGGCGTGAGCGACAGGACGACGCGCACGTCGACGCGGGTGGTCTCGGTCGACCCGAGCCGCTCGACCTCGCCGTCGGCGAGCACGCGGAGCAGCCGCGCCTGGAGCGAGGGCGTGAGCGGCGCCGGCTCGTCGAGGTAGATCGTCCCCCGGTGGGCGAGCTCGAGCCGCCCGGCCCGCTCGGTGAACGCGCCGTCGAAGGCGCCGCGCCGCCAGCCGAACAGCTCGCGCTCGAGCGCCTCGCCGCGGAACGCGGCGCACGTCACCTTGACGAACGGCTGCTCCTCGCGCGGGGAGCCCACGTGGATCGCCCGGGCGACGACCTCCTTCTCCGCCCCCTCCTCGCCCTCGATCAGCACGTGCGTCGCCGCCTTCGCCACCTCGCCGATCCGGGCGGCGACCTCGCGCATGGCGTCGCTCTCGCCGGCGATCTCCCCGAAATCGATCGGGTCGCGCTGCTCGCGCTCGAGGTAGCCGGCGTAGTGGGCGAGCTGCTCCCGCAGCCGCCGGTTCTCCCGGACGGTCGCGACGCCGGCGATCGCCTGCCGGAGGACGACGGCGAGCTCCTTCGAGTTCCAGGGCTTCTGGACGTAGCGGTCGACCGCCCCCGAGTTGACCGCGTCGATGAGCACGGTCATGTCCGCGTAGGCGGTGAGCAGCACGCCCGCGGCGTCCGGCCGCCGCTCCTTCGCCTGCTTGAGGAACTCGATACCGCTCATCTCCGGCATCCGCTGGTCCGCGACGATCACCGCGGGATCGAGCCGCTCGAGGAGCGAGAGGGCCTCGGCGCCGCCCAGCGCGTAATGGAGCTTGAACGACTTCCTGAAGGCGAACCGGAACGCATCGAGGTTGTCCTGCTCGTCGTCGACGACGAGGACGTCGAAGCTGTTCCAGTCCAGATCGCGCATCGGGTGGCCCTGCCTCCCAGAGTTACTACAGCTCGGCGCGACCGTGACAGCGGAGGTGGCGCCGCCCGGCCGCCGGCGCGGGCTCAGCCCCGGGGCCGCGCGGACTGCCGCGGACTGCCGCGGTCCGCCGGCGGCGTTCCGCGGTCCGCCGGCGGCGTCCTGCCGTCCGCCGTCCCGAGAGGGGGCGTCCTGCGGTCCGCGCCGCGGCGCGGACCGCACAGGACACCCCGACGGAGGCGAGCGTTCGTCCGGCCGCGACGCCGGCGGCGCCGGGGCGGATCGATTTCTCCGCCGCCCCAGAAATACGCGGTAAGCTCCGCGCCCGCCCGCGAAGAGGGCGGGCTGGGCGAGCCCCACACGGAGGAAGCCGGATCATGCTCGAGGACATCATCAAGGAGCTGCGCGAAGGGATCGACAAGGCCATCGAAGCTCTCCGGCGAGACCTGGCGAAGGTGCGCACCGGGCGCGCCAACGCGGCCATGCTCGACGGCATCCGCGTCGATTACTACGGCGTGCCGACGCCGATCGTGCAGATGGCCACGGTGTCCGTGCCGGAGCCCCGGCTCATCACGATCAAGCCCTGGGAGAAGAACCAGGTGAAGGCGGTCGAGAAGGCGATCCGGGAGAGCGATCTCGGCTTGAACCCCCAGGTGGACGCGGATCTCATCCGGCTTCCGATCCCGCCGCTGACCGAGGAGCGGCGCCGCGAGATGGTGAAGCTCACCAAGAAGAACGGAGAGGACTGTAAAGTTGCCATCCGGAAGCATCGTCGAGACGCCAACGAGATGATCGACACCCTCGAGAAGGACGGCGAGGTCAGCGGCGACGAGGCCGACCGGTCGAAGAAGAAGGTCGAGGACGTGGTGGCCGAGGGGACGAGGCAGGTCGACACGGTGATCGCGACCAAGGAAAAAGACATCCTGGACGTGTGAGCGGGGCCGCCGCGGCGCTGGCGGCCGAGCGCGAAGGTCGGGCCGCACGATGCGGCGTCCCTGGTCATCGCGCGATGGGCCCGGGTCCTCGGGGCGAGGGGGCGCGAGGGGGCGCGTGGTCCGCGGCCACGTGGCGCCGCCCGGCGTGAGCGGTGGCGCCGCGCGCGCCTCGTCGAGGACGGCCCTGCCTGGAGGTGCCCCGCAGCCCTGCCGGCGGGGCCCGGGGCTGAGCCGGCGCCGGCGCCGGACCGACGCCCGGGCCGACAATGAAGCGTTCAACGAAAAAGAGGCTTGCGGTCCCCCCGGTCCGAGTCGGTAGGATCAGGAAGGTCGGCGAGTGGACGTCTGAAGACGCCCATTACGGTGCGAGAGGCCCTGCTTGACAGGTTTTCGGTAGCATGAAACGGTTGGTGCTCGAAGCCAAAGGCCCGGAGCCGTCTCAAGGATTCCCGAGGTTATGCGAGCGATCGCTTCAGGAATGACGGACGTTGGTCTCCAACGCGACCACAACGAGGACAGCTACGCCGTCCTGTCGGAGTATGACCTGTTCATCGTCGCGGACGGCATGGGGGGCCACCGCGCGGGGGACGTAGCGAGCAGGCTGGCGACCGAGTCCATCGCGGACTTCTTCCGGTCCACGTCGCGGGAGGACGCCACCTGGCCATTCCACTTCGACACCAGCCTGTCGGAGGAGGAGAACCGGCTCCAGGCGGGCATCCGGGTCGCCAACCGCCAGATCTTCGAGCGCAGCATCCGGTCGCGCGACTGCGCCGGGATGGGCACGACGGTCGTGGGGGCGCTCTTCTCGAAGAAGAAGAACCGCATCTACGTCGGCCACGTCGGCGACAGCCGCGCCTACCGCGTCCGCAAGGGCTCGATCAGCCAGCTCACGCGCGATCACTCGCTCTTCAACGACTACATCATGGCGATGCCCGAGCTCACCGAGGAGCAGCGGGCCGAGCTCCCGCGCAACGTCATCACCCGCGCGCTCGGGATGAACGACAGCGTCGCGGTGGACCTGATCAGCGACGAGCCGCAGCCCGGCGACGTCTACCTGCTCTGCTCGGACGGCCTGAGCGGGATGCTCTCGGACGATCAGATCCTCCAGATCGTGAGCTCGACCGAGGAGGTGCCGGAGATGTGCCGCCGCCTCATCGCCAAGGCCAACGAGAACGGCGGCGAGGACAACATCACGGCGCTCGTGATCCGCATCGACGAGCAGGACGAGGCCGAGCTCCCGAACAGCGCGACGATCGGCCCGCCCGCCGACTCGCAGCAGGTCAACATGGGCGAGCGGTCGACGGTCCCGGCGGCGTCGGCCTCGCGCTCCGAGAAGAGCTGACGCGCCAAGGGGCGCGGCATGCGCCCGCGCGTCCCGGCCTCGCGCTCCGAGGAGCGCCGCCGCGCGGGGGGCGCGCGCTCAGCCCCCCGCGCCCGCGGTCGGCTCAGCTCCCGCAGCTGTCGAGGGCGAGGGCGCCCCGCGTGATCTCGCAGGTGTACTGGCCGTCGGTCACGGACGGGCAGTCGAAGACGACCCAGATCTTGCCCGCGTCGACCCCCTGCTCGCTCTCCGCGTCGAACCAGAACTGGCACGGTTCGTCGGAGGTGGAGTTGAAGGTCGTGCCGCTCGTCTTCGCCGACGAGAAGCTGACGCTGCCGCTGGCGGGCATCTCCTTGGTCGCCGCGGGGCTGATGTCCACGATCTTGACGCGGACCTCCGTGGCGGCGGTGCTGTTCTTGAGCTCCAGCGTCGCCGAGACGTCGAAGGTGCCCGAGCCGGTCACGGTGCAGTCGACCGTGGCGCCCTCGTCGCCGTCGGCGACCATCCGGAGCCGCCGGGCCGCGCTCACCTCGCCGAGGACCTCCAGGTGGTTCCCCACGTTGCAGCTGGCGCCCGGTTTGACGAAGTTCAGGGAGTAGGCGGCGCGCGGGGTGGGCGGCGCCGGGTCGCTGCAGCCGAAGCCGAGCAGGGGTAGAAGGCCGAGCACGGGCACGAAGCCGAGGCGGGCGAGACTCATGGCAAGCTCCGGTGGTGGGTGGCGGCCCCGAGGCCGCACCTCGCTTCTATCGTATTCGAGGGCCCCCGATCAAACGGCGGCCGCGCCCCGCGCGACCGCGCGGCGAGCGCGAGCGGCCGCGCCCCCGCGCCCTGCGCGCGCGATCACCCGCGGGGCGCCTGCGCCTGCGCGTCCTCCAGCGCCTGCGCGACGTCGTTCCAGAGGTCGTCTCCGCCCTCCAGGCCGACCGAGAGCCGGAGGAGGCCGTCGGCGATGCCGAGCGCCTCCCGCGCCGCCGCGGGCACGGAGGCGTGGGTCATGATGGCGGGGTGCTCGGCGAGCGACTCGACGCCGCCGAGGCTCTCGGCGCAGGAGAAGATCGCGAGCCGCTCGAGGAAGCGCGAGGCGACGGGGAGGCCGCCGCGCACGACGAACGAGATCATCGCGCCGGGCGCGCGCATCTGCCGCGCGGCGAGCGCGTGGCCGGCGTGCGTGGGCAGGCCGGGGTAGTTCACGGCCTGAACGGCGGGGTGCTCGGCGAGCCTGCCGGCGATGAGCGCGGCCGACGCGCACTGCTGGCGCACGCGTACGCCGAGCGTCTTGATCCCGCGGAGCACGAGGTAGCAATCGAACGGGCTCGGCACGGCGCCGATCGCGTTTTGCAGGAACGCGACCCGCTCGGCGAGCGCGTCCTCCGAGGTGATGAGCGCGCCGCCGACGACGTCCGAGTGCCCGTTCAGGTACTTCGTGGTCGAGTGCGCCACGACGTGGGCGCCGAGGTCGAGCGGCCGCTGGAGCACCGGCGTGGCGAACGTGTTGTCGACGACGAGCAGCGCCCCGTGCGCGCGCGCGATCTCCGCGATCCCGGCGATGTCGAAGATCTTGAGCATCGGGTTCGTCGGGGTCTCGATCCAGATCATCCGCGTGGCCGGGGTGAGGGACTTGCGGACGACGTCGAGGTCGCTCATGTCGACCGAGGTCGAGGCGATCCCCATCGGTCGCATGACCTTGTCGAAGAGCCGGAAGGTGCCGCCGTAGACGTCGTCGCCCGAGAGCACGTGATCTCCGGGCCGGAGCGTGTGGAGCAGCGTGGCGGTGGCCGCGGAGCCGCTGCCGAAGGCGAAGCCGTGGCGACCGCCCTCGATCGCGGCGAGGCACGCCTCGAGCGCCTTGCGGGTGGGGTTGCCGCTGCGCGAGTACTCGAAGCCCTTGTGCTGGCCCGGCCGCTCCTGGGCGAAGGTGCTCGCGAGGACGATCGGCGTCATGACCGCGCCGCTCGTCGGATCCGGCGGCTGGCCGGCGTGGATGGCGAGCGTGTCGAGGGCGAGCCTGTCGTGACCTAGGTGGGGCTTCATGCGGTCGAGACTTATCCCACGGGCCGCGTGCGTCCACGGTTTTGGCGCCCGCGAGGGCCGGGCGCGCGCGCGCCGCCCGCGCTCCTGGGCCTGAGCTAGCCGCGCGGGGAGGCCGCGTCGCTGGCGCGCGGAGAGGCCGCGTCGAAGGCGTCGAGCAGCGCCCGCGCGCTCTCGACGCGCCGCTCCGGATCGCGGTCGAGGGCGCGGGCGAGCGCGCGGCGCTGCCCCGGCGAGAGCGCGCCCGCGGCGGCGAGCGCGTCGAGGCGGAGGCCCGACTCGCCGATCTCGACCAGCATCGCGGCCTGCTCGCGCGCGCGCGTGAGCGGCGCGCCGGTGGCGAAGGCGACGAGGGTCGCCGCCATGGCGTAGACGTCGCCGCGCGCGGTCGGCGGCGATTCGCCGCGGGCGATCTCGGGGGCGACGAACGGGAGGGTGCCCCGGTCGGCGGTCTCGAGATCGGGATCCATGCCGCGGAACCGCGCGGCGCCGAGGTCGACGAGGCCGACGTCGCCGAGCGGACCGAGCAGCACGTGATCGGGGCCGAGATCGCCGTGGACGAAGCCGATCGGGCCCGCGGCGTCCTCGAGCTCCTGGAGCTCGGCGAGGGTCTCGATGGCGGTCCGGACGACGTGGGCGACGAGCGACGCGGGCGGCGGACGGCCGCGGCCGCGCCATCCGTCGAGCACGTCGCGGAGCGAGGCGCCCTCGCGCCGGCTCTCGAGGAGGAAGGGGCCGTGGCGATCGACGCCGACGCGCGCGAGCGCGGGCAGGGCAGGGTGCCGGGCGAGGGAGAGCGCCTTCGCCTCGCGGACGATGGCGGCCCGCCCGGCGTGCGCGTGGAGGGCGCCGGGGGCGAGGCGCTTGCAAACCAGCGTGGGGCCGGGCGGCGGGCCTCCGAGCCGGACCAGCGCCACGTCGAAGGTGGCGCCCGCGCCGAGGTGCTCGACCAGCTCGGTGCCGTCGGGAGCGGGGTAGGGCATGGGCCCTCAGCCGCCCCCTCCCGGCGCCGGGGCCGCCTCGTCGCATTCGCGCAGCCACCGCAGCGCCTCCTCCGCGCCGCCCTTGCCGCGCACCGCGAGCGCCCACCGCGCCTCGCGCCAGCGCGCCACGAAATCGGCCCAGCGCGCCGGCGCGTCGCCCCGGCCGGAGAGGGCGGCGACCCGATCGTCGATGCGCTGGAAGGGGAACACCGGGTTGCCGAGCCCGAACCGCGCCTGCGCCCAGTGGACCACGCTGATGAAGAGGCCGTACCGGCAGCGGCCGGTCGCCTCGTCGACGCCCACGACCGGCGACCTCCAGTCGAGGTGGATGTCGTCGAGCTCCGGCAGGCGCGGATCGCGCTTGCCCACGCAGATGTGCACCGCCTCCTCATCGGGCCGGTGCACCTCGCGCCAGCTGTCCGCGTCGAGCGGCTCGCCGCCCCGGAGCAGCGAGCCCATGCTCCCCGCGAGGGCGCCGAGCAGCGGGCCTCGCTGGTGCTCGATCCCGCCGAGGATCGTGTCGCGCGCCATGCGGCGACCGCCCGTCCCGGCGCGCTGGCCGTCGAGGCGCTCGCGCATCGCCGCCGGCTCGGCGTAGACCGCTTTGAATCCCGCGCTCCCGCCGACCCACACGTTGCGCAGATACCTGATCTGCGCCCACAGCCCGAGCGCAGGGTCGATATCGCGGATGCGCTCGAAGATGCGCGCCACCACGTTGACGCACGACGGCCCGAACCGGGTGAGCGCCTCGCCGAGGTCGCGGGGCTCGGGGGCGCCCCAGAACGCGTTGTCCAGGTTGAGCTCCGCCCCGGGGCAGCGAGCGATCCGGTCGGCGAGGCTCCTCTCCAGCGCCTCGCGCAGCGGACCCTCCAGCCCGGCGAGGTGCGGGCCCGCGCCTGCGTCGAGTGAGCCGGTCATGCGAACATCGTATCACGCCGGCCGCGCGCATCGCCGTGCCGCCCGACGCGCGCCGCGGTGGGACCCGCGCCGGCGACGCGCGACGGAGCGCGCCGCGGCCCGCGCGGCGAGCTCACCGGCGGGCGTCGCCGCCGCCGCGCGCGCGGCGGCCTGTGGGATGGCCACGCACCTGCACGGGGGGAGGGCGGTGGCCAACTTTTCTTCGCGTCATGCGGCATATCTCTGCGTTCATCGCGAACGTGATAGAAGTCTTGAGAACGGCATGGATCCCAAGATTTTGGAGATGCTCTTCATCGCTGTTAGCAACGGCGTCGCCCTCTTTATCGGCGCTTACGTGGCGCGCAGATCGGCAGATCTCAGCGCGGACCGCCGGGCCGAGCACGAGGAGAAGGCGGAGCTCCAGCGACAGCGGCGGGAGGCGCTCCTGGAGCGGCTGGCCCTCCAGCGGCGCGCGCTCGACGACTACGCGCGGATGATCGTCCGGTGGTCGTCGGCGCCCGCGTCCGGGGCGCCGCGCACGCGGGAGGAGGACCTCGCGGCGGACCAGGAGTCCATCGCGATGTACGCGCAGATGGCCAACGCGTTCGGGAGCCGGCAGTTCGCCGAGCAGGCCGCCGCGACGCTGCACGCCGTGCGCGCCGGCCGCGGCAATGTCCAGGTGTTCCCGTTCTCCGTGCAGATCGCCTCCGCCTGCTACCAGGAGATGATCCGGGCGATCTCCGAGCTCGAGAAGGAGATCGGCCTGCCGGCGCCGCGGTCGCCCGCGCGGCCGTTCCTCCCGGACGAGGAGCTCGCGAAGGAGGCGACTCGGCTGTTCTCCAGGAACGTCGTGGAGCGCTCCGGGATCGATCTCGGCATGGTCGATCAGATCCTGGAGCGCGTCCGGGTGAACCCGTCCGAGGAGGCGGACAGCCCCAGGTAGGGGCTCACGCCTCCGGCTTCACTGGCTCCATCCCAGCCGGATGAGCGCGTAGAAGATGAGGAGGCGAGGCACCCGGAACAGCACCATGGTGAAGAAGTAGCGCGGCGGGATCCGGTACAGCCCCGACAGGTAGCAGAGCATCGAGAAGGGGACCGGCGAGACGCTCCCGATGGCGATGGCCCAGTACCCGTAACGGTCGAACAGCCGATCGATCTTGGGCCGCGTCCGCTCGAGGCGCGCCGCGAAGATGCGGAAGCGCGCGAGGTGGGCGGCGAGCCGGTATCCCGTGCAGCCGGCGAGGAGCGAGGCCACCGAGATCGCGATCATGGGCCCGACCTGCGAGCCTCCCGAGGTGATCGCCGTCAGCATGTAGAACTGCGGCGGGATGGGGAACGAGAACGCGTCGGCGAGGTAGGTCCCGACGAACATCCCGGCGAGGCCGAAGCGCTCCACGAACCCGCGGCCGAGCGCGTCGAGCTGGTCGCGCGCGAGGTGCGCCGCCAGCGCGATGAGGCCGAAGAGCGCGGCCAGGCTGAGCACCAGCTGGACCAGCGTGCGCCACAGATCTCGCCGGTCGTCGCGCGGGCGCGCCTCGCTCGTTGGCTGGCTCAGACCGCCTCCTGCCGGCGGCGCTGGAGCCGCTCGATGATCCGCCTGCTGCGGAGCGTGCTCTGAAAGATGCGCGTCGCCTTCTCGAGGGCGTCGAGGAGCCTCTGCGCGTCGCCGTGCTTGTCGACGGACGCGAACGGCCGGTGCGCGTTGATGACCTCGAACGAGTCCTGCTCGTCCTGATACGCCGAATAGAAGATCACGGGCACTTCGGGCTGCACCTTGCGGATCTGGTCGCAGACCCAGAAGCCGTCCTGCCCCGACATCCGCACATCGATGATCACGGCGCAGGTGTCCTCGGTGAACGCGGCGACCCCGTCCAGGGCCGAGGCGCACACGACGAGGCGATATCGCTCCGAGAGGAGGGCGCCGAGCGGCTGCCAGAGGCCCCTGTCCTCGTCGACCACGAGCACGAGAGGAAGCCGCGTGGACTCGGGCTTCTCGCGATCCGGCCGCTGGGCTGGATCGGCCCCGAGCAGGGTATCGGGTTCCTTGGAGGGCATTCGGCGTGGATCGTGGAGGGCGCGTCGGAGCGCCCATGACACAATGTACCACGCCCTGCGCATCCAGCCAGCGCGGCGGCGCGCTCGGCCGGCGCGCTGGCTCGATGCGCGGCGAGCTCGGCGCGCGGCGCGCAAGAGACGGCGCGGCGCGGGCGTGGCTCCGGCGCGCGGGGGCGCGCCGCGGGCGGCCGCGCCGTGGGCGGCCGCCCGGGATTCGTCTATGCTGGGCGCCGAGGCGTGGCCTCATGGTGAGGCCTGCAGGCCGTTTGCAACGCGCCGCGATCCTGCCGGATCGCGCGCTCGCCTTCTCGTGCGCTGACCCGGTCTGCCGGCCGGCAGCGGGTCGCTCGCCGGGGAGTGCCCCACAACCGAGATGAGCTGCCCATGAAGAACGCAGGACTCCGATCGATTCCCCTCGTCATCGCCGCTCTCGGCCTCTTTGCCGCGGGGTGCAAGGACGAGGACAACTTGCATGCGTGCAGTGAGCTCTGCAAGCACCGCATCCTCTGCGCGGAAGAGCAAGGGGACCCGCCGCCGAGCAAGACCAGCTGTGAGACCGCGTGCCTCGGCCTCGAGGGAGAAGGCCTCGTGGAGCGAACCGAGGAGTGCGTGAACGAGGCGTCGTGCGATTACGTGGCGTGCGCGGACCCCTGAGCCCGGCGAGCGCGCGCGCCGCGGGGGGCGGGGCGCGCCGGGCCTCCCGGCGGGGAGGCCGGCGCGATGACGGCCGGCGCGATGACGGCCGGCGCGATCACGGCTCCGCGTCGCACTCGGGCGCGTCGCGGAGCTTGCCCGAGGCGAGCGGCGCGTCGAAGCGCAGGAGCTCGAGATCGACGAGATCGAGGCGCTTGAACGTCAGGTTCAGCGGGCCGACCGACACGCCGGCTTCCGCCTCGGCGTAGGCGCGCACGCCGCCGTCGACCCGCGCGTCGTACGAGCAGTAGGGCGGCGCGGTCTCCGCGCTGACGCGCGCGTACGCCTGGACTCCGACGTTCGGACCGACGATGCCGTACAGGCGCGACCGGAGCTCCGCGCCGGCGCTCACCTTGCCGGACGCCGTGATCGCGCCGGGCGCCCCGATCGAGGCCGTCCCCGAGGCCGAGCACGAGGGATCCCAGATCGTGCGCCACGTCCCGTTCTTGTAGTCGACCCCGGCCTCGATCTCGGCGGTCGTCTGCGCCTCGGCCGCCACCTCGGCGGCCGTGAACGACAGCCCCACATCGGCCGTCGCCCGCGGCACGACGTTGGTCGTGACGACGATGGGCACGGGCCCCACCCAGAACGTCAGCGTCGGCAGCGGCACGCTCGGGACGCCCCCGGCGAGCTCGAGGAGATCGACCGTGCAGCTCCCCGTGACCGTGCCGGAGCCCTGGAGCGTGGCGCTCACGTCGAGCCTGCCCGAGGCGACGAAGCGGAGCTGCTTCAGCTCCGGGACGGGGTTGATCCCGCCGCGCGGGCCGACGTGGACCTCGAAATCGAGCACCGGAGAGAGCTCGGCCGTGACGTCGAGCGCCGCCGTCCCGTGCGCGGTGACCCCGCACGAGGCCGGGAGCGAGGCCGAGGAGAGCTCGAAGAGCTTCAAGGAGGCGCCGGACGCGATCTTCAGGGCCTCCGCCTGGCTCGCGATCGGCTCGTCGCCCTCCAGGCCGAGCTCGCGGGCGCGCGCGAGGTGCTCGTCGATGGCCTGCGCGTACTCGCGCGCGTCGTAGTGGACGTGGACGTGCCCCTCGGTGATGAACTCCGTGAGGTCGGCGGGGGTCGTCTCGAGCGCGACCCGCGCCGCGTCGAGCGCGCGGACGCGCACGACGCGGGCGAGGTAGCCGCCTCCCTGCGTGCCGCCGAGCACGTCGCCCGCGGCGAACGGCGGCAGGCTGCCGTCGTGGGTGATGACGAGCTCGCGCTCCCCGAGCTCCGCGGCGACGAACCCCGGCTCCTTCTCGGGCACGCGGGCGCGCTCGGACAGCTTGAGCGGCTGGACGACATCGACGGCGCCGGGGGCCGGCAGCTCGGCAGGATCCGCGACGTCGTCCGCCGTGGCGGCGCACGCCGCGAGCCCGGGCGCGCCGATCGCGAGGAAGACGGCGGAGATGAGCCGCGCGGCCAGCGCGCGGCTCCGAGGGAGCGTGGTTTTCATGGGCGCGGACCCTATGCGGGCACTGTGGCGAACCGGTTACAGCGGCGAGACTTGCTGTCTCCGGGAGATGGGATAAAGGCTCACCGCGATGGATGGATATCCATGAATCGATGTCTCCGGGGCTCGCGAAGAGCACTTATTGAATCGAGCGATGTACGGAGCCCCGCGCGACGCGCTCGTGAGATGCCGCGCGACGCGCTCAGGACGTGACGTGCGAGCGCGCTCATGAGGTGACGCTCGACGCGCTCATGAGACGACGTGCGAGCGCGCTCCTGAGGTGACGCGCGAACGCGCTCATCGAGGGCGACGGCGTGGAGCGCGTCGCGCGCTCGGACCGGGGCGCGCATCGCGCTCGCGCGGGGACGGCCGAGAGAGCGGGCTGCGGCTCGCGGGTGGAAGGAAGAAGGCAGAGCGCGGAGATCGCGCGCGTCGCTCCCGCGGGCATGCCGCGTCGGGAGGGCGGCCGGTCGCCGGGCGAGCCGCTGCGCGGGCCTCGCTGGAGGCGCCGCGCTCGTCAGGCGGTCGCTCGCCGGGCGCCGCCGCCTCTTGCGATGCGCAGGGCACGGCGCGCCCGTTCGGGAGGCGCCGCAGCCTGTACCGCGGCGCTCGGGCGAGGAACCCGGCAGGCCCGCCTCGGCGGTCTGCTGATCCGTCGTGATGCGATCAGCCTCCGGGGCACCCGTCGCTTGCTGGGCGGCCTCGGGCTTGTCCTACCTGGGGTGAGTAACGGGATTCGAACCCGCGACAACTGGAGCCACAATCCAGTGCTCTACCAACTGAGCTATACCCACCGTTCTTCGCGGCCCGGGGGCTGCGAAGGCCTGGCAGAATACTCAGCTCCGCGCAGAGTGCAATCGGGTAAACGCACGGCGCGTCGCTCTTTTTGGTCCGGGCTTACTTCCGGCTCCCCCCGGGCCCCGCGTTGCTCCCCGCGCTGGCCCCCCACCGCGCTGCTCCCCCCACCGCGCTGCTCCCCCCACCGCGCTGCTCCCCCCTCCCTGCTCCTCCCGCCTCCCTCAGAGCGTCGCCCACCGGCGCAGCGCGACCCGGCGGGCGCGGTCGAGGTCCGCGCGGTGGCGCGTCGAGATCGGCGCGCGCTGCGCGGGCGGCGGCCCGGATGCGCCCACCGGCTCGTCCGCCTCGCGGCCGGAGGCGGCGATCAGCGCCGCGGCGAGCGAGCCCTCGATCGCGGCCAGGTCGTAGCCGCCCTCCAGGAAGACGGCGAGCCGCCCCCCCGCCTTCGCGGCCGCCATCGCCGCGAGCCGGCGGCCCATCGCCGCGTAGGCCGAGCGCGACAGCTTCATCGCCGCGAGCGGATCGCGCTCGTGCGCGTCGAACCCCGCCGAGACCAGGATGAGCTCGGGCGCGTACTCGTCGAGCACCGGCAGGACGAGCTCGTCGAACGCCGCCTCGTAGACCGCGTCCGTCGCCCCGTCGGACAGCGGCACGTTCACCGTGTAGCCGGCGCCCTCGCCGCCGCCGATCTCCTCGGCGGAGCCGGTGCCCGGGTAGAACGGCCACTGGTGCAGCGAGCAGAACAGCACCCGCGGGTCGTCCCAGAAGATGTCCTGCGTGCCGTTGCCGTGGTGCACGTCGAAGTCGATCACCGCCACCCGCGACAGCCCGCTGCTCAGCGCGGCCCTCGCCGCCACGGCGACGTTGTTCAGGAGGCAGAAGCCCATGCCCGCCTCGCGCGTCGCGTGGTGGCCGGGCGGGCGCAGCAGCGCGACGCCGAGCCGACCGGGGCCGGCGAGCACCGCCTCGACGAGCGCCACCGCGGCGCCGGCGCCCCGCCTCGCCGCGTCGACCGAGCGCGGGACGACGTACGTGTCGGGATCGAGCGCGGCGTAGTGCCCGCTGACCCGACCGAGCGACTCGAGGTACCGGGGCGCGTGGACCCGGGCGAGCTCGTCCTCGGTGGCGTCGCGCGTCGCGACGCGCTCGATCGAGAGGCCCGCCGCGGCGCAGCGCTCGATGGCGCGGCGGGCGGCCTCGAGCCGCTCCGGGCGCTCGGGGTGCGCGCCGCGCGCGCGGTGTTGCTCGAACAGCGCGTCGTCGACGACGTAGAGGCGCGGGGCTTCGGAGTGCGGGTGATTCAAGTGCACCATGAGCTGGGTGGAGAGTTGTAGCAGCGCCGCAGCGGATGGTAGCTTGCCCTGAGCCCCCGAAAGAAGGAGTGGAGACGCAGGATGCGCGGAAAGATCATCGCAGTCTTCGCCGTGATTGTCCTCATGGTCGGAGGGCTCTCGTACGCCCTCACGCGCGCCTCCCTCGCGGAGATGGGGCGGCCGGGCGAGGCGTCGCGCGCGCTCGCGGCCGCCATGGCGCAGCTCCAGGTGGACGGCCTCGTGCTGGAGCGGTGGCTCGCCTCCCACGCGAGCGACCCGAAGCTGCGCGAGCCGTTCAACGCCGGCACCGCCCCGGCCCGCGCCGAGGCGGCCACGAGCGCCGCCAACGCCATCCGGGAGGCGGTCGCCGCCTCGCCCGAGCTCGGCAGGACCCCGCCCTCCCTCGTCGTCCTGGTGGACACGAAGGGCGTGGTGCTCGGACGGAACGGCTCCGCGCTCATGCGCGGGGACAACCTCGGCGCCGTCTACCCGTCGCTGAAGCGCGCCGTCGAGCAGGGGGTGACCGGCTCGGACGTGTGGGTGAGCCGGGCGCGCAACGAGCAGCTGCTCGCGTCCTACGCGCCGATCCGCAGCGACGCCGGGCAGATCATCGGCGCCGTCGCGGTGGGCACCGCGCTGAACGACGAGCGGCTGACCAACGCGAGCGAGCGCACGAGCGGGCGGCTCCTCGTGGTCGCGATGCAGTCGGGCGACGGGCTCGACGTCGTCGCGAAGTCGCGCGACACCCCCCCGCAGCTGGTCGCGGCGCTCACCGCGTCGCCGGCGAAGGACAGCGCCCTCCAGGCGCTGAGCTCCGGGCGGGCGGTCGACATCGGCGGGCTGTCCGGCGAGTACGGCGCCGTCGGGCACGCGCTCGAAGGCTACGGCGACGGGCGGCGGGCGGTGCTGCTCAGCATCGCGCAGATCCGGACGCCGGGGCTCGCGAGCTCGCTGGTCTGGCCGCTGCTCGGCGTCACCGCGCTCGGGCTCGTGCTCGTCGTGATCGCCGCCTACTTCCTGGACGCGTACATCTCGCAGCCGGTGTCCGAGATCGAGGACGGCCTGCTCGCGATCATGAACGGCCGGACCGACCTCCGGTTCGGGATCGAGCACGCCGAGCTCGGCGGGCTCGTGTTCCGGCTGAACTCGCTCCTGAACCAGCTGCTCGGCGTGCAGGAGGACGAGACCGACGCCGAGGGGCGCCCGTCGCGCGCGCCCACGTCGGCGTCGTTCCGGGACGCCCTCGAGGTCGACGAGCGGATGGCCGCGCTGTCCCCCGGCGAGATCCCGGCCGACGCCAAGGCGCTGCTCGAGGAGCCGGAGGACGCCTACTACGCGCGCATCTTCGCCGAGTACATCGCGGCGAAGAGGTCGCTCGGCGACCCGGTGGATCACATCACCCGCGACGCGTTCGTCGCCCGCCTCAAGGCGAGCGAGCAGGAGCTCGGGCGGAAGCACGGCAAGCCGATGCGCTACAAGATCGAGGTGCGCGGCAAGGAGGTCGTGCTCCTCGCCGTGCCGCTCGCCTGACGCGCGGCGCGCGCGCCCGGGGGCCGCGCGCCGCGCCGCGGCCGCTCAGTGCAGCACGGCGTCCGGGCCCTCGTGCGGCTCGACGCGCCCCGACGAGGGCTCGCGGCGGAGGGCGATCACGTCGGAGAGGTCGCAGCCGAGCGCGAACGCGGGCGACGACGTCGTGACGATCCACTGCACGTTGGGGAGCGCCGCCCGCAGGCGGGCGGCGAGCGAGCGCTGCCGGTGCGCCGGCTGCTGCGCCTCGATGTCGTCGATCAGGACCACGCCCTCGGCGAGCCGCGGATCGCCGGTCGGGTGGGCGGACGCGAGCGCGCGGAGCGCCAGCGCGCCGAACGCGATGGTGTGCCGCGCGCTCCGCCCGAGATCGTCGAAGTCGACGCGCTGGCCGTCCGCGCGCTCGAAGATCGGCTCGAGCCGCAGCGGATCGACGCCCACGTACGTCGCGTCGTGGCCCTCGAGCAGCGCCTCGAGCACCTCCCCGAGCGCGCGCTCGAGCGCGCCGAGCCGCGCTGCCTGCGCGTCCGCGCGCGCGTCGGGCCGCGCCTCGGGCTTGTTCTTCGCGCGGTCGCGCGCGATCGCGGCCGCCACCGGCACGAACGAGAGCACCTGCTTCGTCTCGCGGGCGAGGTCGGTGCGCGTCGCGTCGTCGAAGCTCGCGGCGGCGCGCACGTCGTAGCGGAGGATGCTGCGCTCGGGCGTCGTCAGCACGATCGCGGTGCGGGAGAACCAGCGCGCGCCCGAGAGCGCCACGAGGACGAAGCCCCCCTCGGCCGCGCGCCGCTCGAAGAGCGCCTGCTCCCGCCGCCGCAGGAGCGCCGCGTCCTCGGGCTCGTCGAGGCGCGCGTTCGGGCTCGCGACGCGCAGCGGGTGCGCGCGCGCCGGATCGTCGGTCCCGAGCATCCAGTCGGTGACCACGAGCGGGGGCGAGCCGTCGTCGCCGCGCGATTTCAGCTGTGCGACCGCGTACCCGGGCCGCGTCGACGCGATCGCCGACAGGATCGAGGTCTTGCCCACGCCGTCGCCGCCGAAGAGGACCACGAGCCGGCGCGGCGCGCCGTCGGCGTCCTCGAAGGAGAGCGAGAGATCATCGAACGGACCGACGTGGGCGAGGCGGACGCGGGAGAGCAGCACCGCCCGCGAAGCTACCACCGCGCCGCGCGCGCGGAACGCCGCAGCGCCCACCTGCGCCGCCGGTGCCGGCCGTCCGCCGGACGCACGGCGGCGCGGGCGGCGCGGAGGTCGGCGCGCGGAGGCGGGGGCGCGGAGGTCGGCGCACGGCTGCGATCGGCACGACGCGCGCCTTCGACGCGCCGTGGCATGCGCCACGCGTGGATTCCTTCGCTCCTCCAGCAAGCCCGCGCGCGCCGCCGGATGCGCGCGGCGGCGCCCGCGCATCCGGTGGCGCGCGGTGGCGCGGCGGCCTAGAGTCGTTGTCCGGGGTCGTATCGTGCTGCGCAAGCTGCCTCCGCCGGATTTCCGCTACGTGTGGCTCCACCCGGAGCCCGGCTCGACCGGCGCGCTCGCCGCGGCGGGGACCGCGGGGCTCGCGGGGGCCTCCGCGGCGATGTGGAGCGCCGGGAGCCACACGCTCTCGCTGGGGCTCATGGCGGTGGGGAGCGCGCTCGGCGTGCTCGCGCTGGCCCGCGCCGAGCACCGCCTCCGCGCCCAGCGCGGCGCGCGCGAGGTGGCGATGGCCGTCGTGCCCTGGGGCGTCCTCGTCGACCCGGACACCGAGCCGCGCGTGCTGCGGTGGCCCGCCGTGAAGCGGGTGAGCGTCGACGTCTCGCACACGATGCGCGGCGGGACCCCGGCCGTCGTGTCGAGCCTCGTGACGGTGCACACCGCGCGCGACGTGCTCGCCGGCCGCGCCGCGGGCGCGGTGGACCTCGAGCGGCTCCTCGCCAACCTCGAGGGCTACGCGCAGGAGGCGGCGCGGCCCGTCGCCGGCGACATCGAGGGGCAGACGGTGCTCGGCGACGGGGTGACCGAGCCGATCGCCGCGGCGCTGCTGCAGGCCGCGGACGGCGTCTGCGCGACCAGCCAGGGCGCCGCGCAGCTCGCGCTCCCGGGCGGCGGCTACCGCACCGCGGCGGCGCGCGCGGCCGCGCCCGAGACGGTCACGGTGCTGCGCTCGGCGCTGTCGTGGAGCTACGACTGCCCCGCCGACCCGCGGCCGCTCGCGGCGATCCTCGCGGGCGTGCTCGGGGCCACGGAGCTCGTGCCCGAGCTCCTGCGGCTCGCGAGCTCGCCGCACCCGGTGGTCGCCGCGTTCGGCAAGGCCGCGGCGCTCCGCCTCGGTGCGCCGCCGAACCGCGCCGGCTCGCTCGACGAGGTCGCGGCCTTCCTGTTCGAGGAGGACGTCGAGATCGGAAAGCGGTGGATCGCGTCGGCCCCGACACTTTGTTTGCGACCTGGCGCGGAAGCTTGCTAGCTAAAGGGGTCGGCAGCGCGAGCGCTGCGGTTCGAGCGGCCTGCGCGCGGGGGCCCTCGGCCCGCGGGGCCCGGTCCTCACGGCGCGCTGCGTTCGGGTCGTTCACCGCGCCGGGTCGGCTATGAAACGGGCTCCGTCGCCACCGAAGCCGTCTGCGCGAGGAGCACGCCGCGCGCTGGCCGCCGCGTGCCTCCTCGGCGCCTCGCTCGCCGCGTGCGCCGAGCCCCACGCGTCCGGGCCGCCGCCCTCGCAGAGCACCGCGCGCGCCGCGCCCTTGGACGCGCCGATCGCCGCGGCGGCCGCTGCCGCCGCCGCCGTCCCGCCGCTCGCGCCGCTCGCGCCGCACCTGCCCCTCGGCGCGTGGGTCGAGGCCGTGCGGCTCGAGCGCTGGGCCGAGGCGGCGGAGCGGCTCGACGCCCTGCCGATGGAGCAGCGGGCGCTGCCGGCGATGAAGTACGCGCGGGCGCGCGTCGCGCTCGAGCTCGGCGATCACGGCAAGGCCGTGGAGCTGCTCCACGGCCTGGAGCAGGAGCTGCCGCTGCTCGCCCGCGAGGTCTCGCGCTACCGCGCGGAGGCGGCGTTCGAGGTGGGGCCGTTCCTCGCGGCGGCGGCGTACTTCGAGGCCACGGGCAGCGCGCCCGGCCTCGCGCGCGCGGCGATCGCCTCGATGAAGGGCGGCGATCTCCAGAAGGCCCGCGCGCTCGCCGATCGGGCGGTGGTCGCGGCGCAGCGCGCGCGGCGGTCGCGCGACGAGGCGGCGGCGCGGCTCGCGCGGGCGCGGGTCCAGCTCGGCGTGCGCGACGCGGCCGAGCGATCGGGGGACAAGGGCGGCGCGAAGGCCGCGGCGGCGCTCGCGCTCGCCGACCTCCGGTGGATCGTGAAGAGCGCGCCGTCGTCGCCCGACGGGCGCGAGGCCGCGGCGCTCCTCGCCGAGGTGCCGGGGCCGCTCTCGCCGGACGACCGGCTCCAGAAGGTCGACGCCATGGTCGCCGGGGGCAGCGCGGCCGAGGCGATCGCCGAGCTCGACAAGCTCTCGGGCGTGCCGGCGTCGGAGCTCCACCACCGCAGGGCCACGGCGCTGTACCAGGCGCGCGACTACGCGGGCGCGGCCGAGGCGTTCCTCAAGGTCGCGGCCTCGCCGTCGGCGCGCCAGGCGGAGCAGCTGCACCTCGCCGCGCGCTCGCTCTCCCGGCTCCACCGCGAGGCCGAGGCGATCGAGCGGCACCTCGCGGTCGCGCGCAAGTTCCGGAGGACGCGCTGGGGCGAGCTCTCGAGCCTGCTCTCGGCGCGGCTCCTCATGCAGGTCGGCCGCTACGCGGAGGCGGTCGCGCAGTACGGCCGGTTCATCGACGCCTACCCGCGGAGCGAGCGGCGCGACGACGCGCTCTACGAGCGGGCGCTCGCGATGCTCTCGACGAGCGGCGCGGCCCGCGCGCGCAAGCCGCTGGAGCAGCTCGCGCGCGGCGCGCGCCCGGCCGACGCGGCGCGGCTGCGCGAGCTCGCGGGGCTCGCGGCGCTGCGCGGCGGCGATCGCGACGGCGCGGTGCGGCTCTGGACGGAGGTGATGAAGGAGCAGCCGCTCTCGTGGGGCGCGCTGCTCGCGCGCGCGCGCCTCGCGGCGGTGGGCGCGCCCATGCCGCCGCTGCTCGTCCCGGCGTCGCTCCGGGACGCGCGGCCGGTGGAGGTGAAGCTGCCGCCGGCCGCGGCGCTGCTCGCGTCGATGGGGCTCGACGGCGACGCGGAGAGCTACCTCGCCGAGAACGAGCGCGAGGTGACGGCGGCCTACGAGGGGCAGGAGAGCGAGGCGCTCTGCCGGATGTACGGCATGCTCTCGCCCGCGAAGCGCCGTTACCGGGTGGGCACGCAGGCGGTCTCCGCCGCGGCGCTCCAGCGCGCGCCGTCGGAGGCCGATCGCTGGACGTGGGAGTGCGTCTATCCGGAGCCGTACGTCGGCGAGGTGCGCGCGCTCGAGGCGCAGCACGGGCTGCCGAAGGGCCTGGTCCACGCGCTCATGCGGCAGGAGAGCGCGTTCGATCCCGTCGTGGTGAGCCCCGCGAGCGCGGTCGGGCTGATGCAGCTCATGCCGGCGACCGCGCGGAAGGCCGCGAGCGAGCTCTCGCTCGGGTTCGAGCTCGGGCAGCTCAAGAGCGCGCCGCTCAACCTGCGCCTCGGCGGCTTCTACATCGGCAAGCTGCTGCGGACGTTCGACGGGAGCCTGCCGCTCGCGACCGCGGCGTACAACGCCGGCCCCAAGGCCGTGTCGCACTGGCTCGAGGGGAAGATCGACCGGGACACCGACGTGTGGGTGGCGCGGATCCCCTATGACGAGACGCGCGCCTATGTGGGGCGCGTCCTCGCGAACCTGGCGCGGTATCAGTGGCTGGACGGCGGGGACGCGGCCGTGGAGATGCTCCCGCTGACGCTCCCCGCGGACGCGCGCGCCCCCGCCGACGCGTACTGAGGGCGTGAGGGCGGCCGCGCCGCGGCGGCGCGGGCGTTCTTCCTGCGCTGAAATTGCGCTGTGCGCTTGAACTCGAGGCCGGGTGCGCTCACCGTGATGGGGTGGCAGGAACCGCTGGCAGCGACGGCGTGTTCAAGCGCTGCGGGGTGCTCATCCAGCCCTACGCGGACGCGCGCTTCGTCGGCCGGCTGCTCACCTCGGCGCTCGCGTGGCTGCTGGTCGTCTTCTCGGTGGCCTCGCTCGTCGAGCCCATCGCCGGCCGGCTCGCGATGGTGCTCCTGATGCCGTTCGTGCTGCTCGGGTCGCTGCTCGCGCTGCTCTGCCTCGCGTGCCTCCTGTACACGCCGATCGCGTGGCTCTGCGCGGCGGTGGGCTCGTCCGGCGCGGCAGTCGTCCGGGTGAGCAACGCGCTCTGGATCGAGCGCCCCGGCGAGCGCCGGTCGTTCTCGCTGCTCTCGCTCACGCGCGCGCGGCTCTCGAGCTCCGGCGGCGAGGTCGCCCTGATGACCGACGACGGCGACGTCATCCGCGTGCGCGTCGACGACCCGGTCGACGCGGAGCGGCTGCTCGGCGAGATCGCCGCCGGGCGGGCGCGGGGCACGTGGAGCGCCCGGCTCTACGACGACGCGCCGCGGCCGCTCCGGCGCCGGCTGTTCGTCGGCGTGGCGACGCTCGTGTCGCTGATCTGCTGGTCGGTGCTCGATTTCGACCTGGCGCTCTCGCTGGGCGTCATCACGGGCGCCGCGGCGTGGGTGCTCGCGGCGCTGCTCCGGGAGGGCTCGGCGCTCCGCGTGCTCGTGGCGGGCAGCGACGGGCTCTCGCTCCGGGACGAGGCCGGCGAGCGCTTCGTCTCGTTCGGATCGATCGAGCGGGTCGACGAGACCGCGCTCGGGGTCGAGCTCGTGCTCACGGGGGGCGAGGAGCTGCCGCTGACCCTCGTGCCGCCGCAGCTGCTGCGCGATCCCAGCGAGACGGGGCTCAGCATGGTGCTCGCCGAGCGGCGCCGCGAGCATCTGCTCGCGCTCGTGCGCGCGCGGAGCGGGCGCGGCGCGCGCGAGGTGGGGCGGGCGGGCGCGCTCCTCGAGCGCCGCGGCCTGACCGCGCCGGCCTGGCGGGCGGCGCTGCGCCGCCTCGTGAGCGAGGCCGGCGCCGATTACCGCACGGCGAAGCTCACGCGGGAGCAGGCGTTCGCGGTGCTCGAGGACGGCGACGCGCCGGCCGAGCTCCGCATCGGCGCGGCGCTCGCGCTGTCGTCGTCGCGCGACGACCAGACGGTGGAGCGGCTGCGGATCGCGGCCGAGGGCTGCGCGAACCGCGACGTGCAGCTCGCCATCGAGCAGGCGGCCGAGGGCGACGAGGACGACGGGATGCTCGAGCAGGCGCTGTCGTCCTCGGCGGCGCGGCCGCGCCTGGACGCGCCGCGGTGCGCGACGCCGGCCGCGTGAGGTGACGCCGGCCGCGTGACGTGACGCCGGCCGCGCGCGGCTGCCCGGAGGGGCGCGCTCCTCGCCGGGCCAGCGGGCCGGGTCGATTCTTCTCGCCTTCCGGCCTTCCTGTTCTCAGAACTCTCTCCCGGAGGACGCGCGGCTCTTCTAGGCTGTGCCCAGCCGAGCTGCCGCGGGCGCCTGCGCGCCTGCGGTCCTCCGAGGTACCCCCGATGGAAGGCCCGCTCCAGGACCCCTACGCTTCGGTCGCAGCGCACGCGCCGCGCCCCCGCGCGCAGGCCGGCCGCGCCGCGCGGATCGCGCTGCTCGCGGTCGCGTTGCTCGCGTCGGTCGGGTTCGGCGCGCTCGTCGTGGCGCCGCGCCTCCGCGCGCCCGCGCCTGAGAGCACCCTCGTCGCGCGGCCGACGCCCGCGCTCGTCGTCGCGATCCGCGACCTGTCGCGGCTCGAGACCACCGAGGTCCACGTCGAGAAGGTCGTGGATCTGGCCGACCGGCAGAGCCGCCTGTTCGGCCTGGTGCAGGCCACCGACGCCCTCCTGCTCGTCGCGGTCGGGCACGTCACCATCGGCGTCGATCTCGCGCGGATCGGCGAGGGCGACATCGCGATGGATCCGGAGACCGGGGTCGCGCGGCTCACGCTGCCGGCGCCCGAGGTCTTCGCGACCCGGCTCGACGAGGATGCGACGTACGTCTACACGCGCAAGACGAGCCTGCTCGCGCGGCGCAACGAGCAGCTCGAGTCGCGGGCGCGCAAGGAGGCGACCGAGGCGATCGAGAAGGCCGCGCTCGAGGGGAACGTGATGGCGCGCGCGAAGGCGCAGGCCGAGCGGCAGATCACGGCGCTCGCGACCCAGCTCGGTGCGAAGCGGGTGGAGATCCGCTGGCGCGACGTGGGCGTCGGGGGGGACTGACCCGGCGCGGCGGGCGTTCAGGCTGGACCGGGGTTTCGACCCGATGGACGCGGGCGGAGCGCACGCGGCGAGCGTGAGCCACCTTCACCTCGAACCGGCGGTGATGCGGAGCGGCTGAAGGCGACCGTACGTCAACGACCGCCAGAGCCACTCCGCCGGCCCGAAGCGGAAGCGCGACAGCCATGCGCGCGCGAGCAGCGCCTCCAGCACGAAGACGGCGACCGTGATCGGGGCGATGTGGACCGGGCGGAGCCGTCCGGCCAGCCCGAGACCCCAGCCATAGAAGAGGAACGTGCAGATGAGGCTCTGAAGGAGGTAGGTCGTCAGGGCCATCTGCCCGACCGGGGCGATGCGCATCAAGGCGCGGCGCCAGGCGGGCTTCTGCATCAGCAGGACGACGGCGGCCGCGTACGCGCTCGCGAGCGCCATCGCCCCCAGCTCGGCGGGGATGACGAGCGCGATCCCGACGGACTCCGGGACGGCGACGCCGTGGCGCTGGAGGAGGCGGCGCCCGGCCATGAGCGAGGAGCCCGCGAGGCCCAGCCCGAGGCCCCAGGCGAGGAGCTTGCGGAAGAAGGGGAGGCGCTCGCCGGCGTCCTGGAGCAGCCTCGTCGTTCCGGCCCAATAGCCGACGAGGTACCGTCCGAGGACCCACGCGAAGTACCACAGCCAGATCCGCCCCACGTGGTAGTAAGCCTGCTTCACGTGGATCTCGGCGAGCGCGCCGCGGTCATGCCCGGTGATCGCCGCGAACACCTGCGCCCTGAACGCCGCGAGGTCGGCTGGCTCGGGCGTGACGTGCGCGACGACCGCCGAGGCGGCGGGGATGGATGCGACGAGCTGCGGCGCGAGCGTGAGCGCCACCGCCCAGGCGAGGAGCTTCGCGCCCCGCACGCGTCGAAAGAGCGCGAGGCCCACGCCTGCGATCGCGTACCCCCACAGGATATCCCCCCACCAGAGCAGCAGCACATGGCAGACACCGATGAACGCCAGCGCCGCGAGCCTCCGGAAGTGTGTCGGGAGCACGCTGCGCCCGCCTGCCTCGGCGCGCTGGAGCTGCAGCGCGAATCCGAGGCCGAACAGGAAGGTCAGGAGCGTCATCGCCTTTCCGTCGACGAAGACGTTGAGCAGGACGAGGAACACCTCGTCGGCCGGGCCCCTCTGCGCGATGAGCTGGTCGCGCGTCATGAAGGCGCGCCCGCTGAACCATGGCACCGCGTTGGCGAGGAGCACTCCGTAGAGCGCGAGGCCACGCAGCACGTCGAGCGCCGGAATGCGCTCGGCTGCGGCTGTCGGCGCCGCCCCTGTCGCCGCCGCTCTCGCCGGCTCGGCGTCGGCCCGGCTGGTGGCTGTCATCGTCGCAGGATGATAACGGCTGAGGAGGGCGCGCTCGCTAGCGCTGTGCGGCCACCAGCAGGAACATCGGCCGCTCCCGCTCCTCCGCGAGCTCCGGCCGGGCGGCGATCTGCGCGTCCGTCGGGCCCCATTCCTCCACGTGCGCGATGGCGAAGCCCGCGCGGAGGAGCGCGTTGAGCGTGGCGCCGATCGTGCGGTGCTGTTTCACCACGCCCTCGGCCAGCCAGCTCGTCGTGCGCGGGCCTTCCGCGAGGTAGCCATCGATCGGCCACGTCCTGCGCCCGTCCGCCTCGACCCGCCAGCCGGGGCGGCTCGGCGCCGTGTAGATCGGGTGCTCGACCGAGAAGACCAGGCGCCCTCCTGGCATCAGGGCCCGGTGCACCGCCGCGAGCAGCCCGCCCAGGTTCTCGATGTAGTGCAGGGCGAGCGAGCTGTAGGCGAAATCGAACGCCGCCTCCGGCAGGTCCAGCCGCTCCAGGTCCATCCGCGCGTAGGCGATCGCGTCGTCCGAGGTCGCCGACCTGGCCCGCTGCAGCATGCGCTCGGACACGTCCATGCCGAGCACATGGGCCGCTCCGTGCTGCCGCGCCCACCGGCAGAACCAGCCATAGCCCGAGCCCAGGTCCACCACGCGCAGGCCCGTCAGGTCGGGCACGAGCGCCCGCAGCGCCGGCCACTCCGGCGCCCCATCGAGGCCCTCGACGGACCGGCGGAGCTGGCTGTAGGCCTCGAAGAACCCGGGATCGTCGTAGATGTTCTGCGCCACGGCCGCTTCCCTCGCGACCCCGCAGATAGCCGACTCGAGCCTCGCCGTCGTCAGCTTTCGGGCCGCCGGGCGGTCCGGTCGCCGGGGCTGCCTGGGAGGCGCGAGCTTGCGCGCCCGCTGAGCGCGCCGTCCAGGCCGAGGTGGACAGATCTCCGCGATTGCAGCCATAGCGGATGACTTCGAAGGTTCATTTTTCTAAATGGCGCCCTGCCGGCGTCGCCACCCATTCGCAGCCGCGAACCTTGTCCCAGGGGGGCGACCATGCTGCGTATCGTCTGGCCTCTGATTTCCGTAGGCACCGTCGTCGTCTCGCTCGCAGCGTGCGCGCAAGGCACCACCTTGGACCACCCCGTCGACGGGAGCCACGGGGAGGATGGGAGCGCGGGGGGAGCTGGCCCGTTCGGCGCGATCGGGCATGTCGCCGAAGGCGGGAGCGCTCGCGACGAGAGCGGCTGGGATCCGCCGCCGGGGAGCTCTGCCGGCCCGTGCTCGGATGTGACGCACCACATCTATCTCGTCTCGCCCTACCAGGAGCTCTTTTCGTTCCATCCCGCCGACCTGGAGCTCCATCGCATCGGCAGGCTGGGGTGCGGCGATGGCGGCCCGTTCTCGATGGCCGTCGACCGGAACGGCGTCGCCTGGATCGTCGACTGGAACGGGTCGGTCAGCCGGGTCGACATCGCCACGGGTCGCTGCGAAGTCACGCCCTACAAGGTGGAAGACGGGGCACCGTTCCGCAATTTCGGCATGGCGTTCGCCGCCGACGACGGCCCCGACCAGGAGACCCTTTATGTGCGAGACGCGGTCTTCTTCAATGACACGGACGGGGCGAACCCCGCCCGGACGCTCGGCGTCTTCGACAGGCGGTCGTACGCGGTCCGCCCGCTCGGCCAGGGCGCGGGCGCCAACGCGGACCTGACGGGCACGGGCGACGGCCGCCTCTTCGGGTTCGTGAAGCAGCCGGCGGGGGTGTCGTCCGTGAGCGAGCTCGACAAGCTCACCGGCGCCACGCTCTCGGAGAGAGCGCTCCCCGGCGTGACCATCGGCTCCAGCTGGGCGTTCGCGACGTGGGGGGGCGACTTCTGGTTCTTCGTGACCAACGACGAGGACGCGCTCTCGTCCAGGGTCTATCGCCTGGACCCTGACTCCCAGGCCCCGCCGGAGCTCGCGGTGCCCGTGCTCCTGACCGCGGTCATCGGCGCGGGCGTCTCGACGTGCGCGCCGACCGAGGTGCCCCATTAGTCCGTCCGCCGGTCGAAGCGATCGCGCGCGACCGCCGCGCGCGAAGGGCTCCTGGCGATCGCCTTCCGGGTGTAAGCTGCCGGGCGACGAGCGCGTTGCTCGGAACATGAGGATGAGGAGCGCCTGCGCATCGCCCTTGGTCTTGATCGTTCTGGGGATCGTCGCTGCGTGTGCAGCAGAGACCCCGTCGCCCGACTCTCCCTCCGCCGCCGGCGAGCCGCCCCCGGCCCGGGACTGCACCCAGATCGGGTGCGTCAACGGCTTTACCCTCCGGCTCGCGTCCGAAGCGCCCTGGCCTGCCGGTGCGTATCGCTTCGTGATCACCGCCGACGGCGAGACCACCACCTGCGAAGGAAAGCTGCCGCTGCCGGACTGCGCGGCGGGCCGCGCGCTCACGTGCAGCGGCCCGAGCCTGCTCATCGGCGAGTCCGGCTGCGCGTTGCCGCCGAGCGCCCACGGGTTCTCCGAGATCCAGATGAGCTCCGCGCCCGGGCAGGTCACCGTCGAGATCTCGCGCGACGGCACGTCCCTCGCCGAGGCAGACTTCTCCCCATCGTACGTCGAGTCGCGCCCCAACGGCCCTGGCTGCGAGCCCGTCTGTCGCTCGGCCAGCGCCACGCTGAACGTGAAGTAGCGCCCCGCGCCGGCCGGGCGCGGCGCGATCCAGCGGGCAATGCATCGATGAAGGGTCGAGGGGCGGCCCATTCAGATCGATGCTCATTCGATTCTTCCACTTCGCACCAACGGCGCGTCACGGCATGTTGGCGAACCAGCGGTCGAGGATGGTTTGCGCCCGCCCGAGCTCCGAGAGCTCCGTCACCTCGTTTTGAGCGTGCATCGTCCGCTCCATGCCCGGTCCGAAATTCGCCGCCGGGATCTGGAGCGCCGCGAAGCTCGCCACCTCGGTCCACGTTTGCCGGGCCTCGACGCCCTGAACGCCGCTCTGTTCGAGGGTGGCGATGAGCGCGTGGCTCCGGTTCGGCGGCGCCGGCTCGGAGAGCTCCTCGAACCGGACGGCCCCTACTCGGTCCACGAGCGCGATCAGCCGGTCTTGCGAGGCGTGGGAGTCCGTGCTCGGACCGAACGTGTGGTGCACATTCACTTCCAGATGATCCGGCACGACGCTGCCGGATCGGCCTCCGTGCGCCGAGGTGGCGCTCATCATTTCATACCACGTGAGGCCGTCCACGACGTCGGGTACTGGCTCGAACGCGGCCAGGCGGGAGAGCACGCGCGCGAGCTTATGAATCGCGTTCACGCCGGCCCCGGGCAACCCGCTGTGCCCCGTGCGGCCCGCGAACGCCAGCGTCGCGTGCGTGGAGCCTCCCGCGCCGAGCTGAAGCTTGTTGTCCGTCGGCTTGAGCACCAGGGCGAAGTCGGCGCTCCGGAGCTCGGCGTCCTTCGCCATCACCAGCCTGAGCTCGCTCCCGTCGAAGCCGCGCCCTCCGCCAGCGTGAAAAACGAGGGTGATATCGGCGCGCACCGGCGGCCTGCGCCCGGCCAGATCGAGCATCAGGCAGAGGCCGCTCTTCTCGGCGGCTCCAGCGCCAAGCACGCGGCCGTTCTCCGTCCGCGCCTCCCCGCGATTCCCCGCGTTCGCCACGTCGAGCTGCCCGACGAGGAGGACCTTGGGGCCTCCCGACCCGCGCGTGAGCGGCGCCACCAAAGAGTTCCCGTAACGGCGCAGCGGTGAGGCCAAGGAGAGCGATGCGAGACGTTGACCCAGCTCGTCGGCCAGCAAGCGTTCCTCGCCCGTCGGCGAGGGGATCTTGCATAGCCACAGCAAATTCTCGAGGAGCTCCACGTCGACCTCCGATCCGAAGCAACGATGCGGGCTGGCGCCTCGGCGGAGGCGCAACGTGCGCGCCAGCGACCGAGCCGCTCAGCATCGACCCGCTGGCGAGAGACCGTGCAGCACACGTCGCGCGCGCGCAAGGGTCGCGTGCGGGCGCCGCGCAGCGCGCTGGCTCACCGCACATGGCGGCGCGTGGCGCGCTCGCTCAGTCATTCGGCAGCGGGGCGGGGAGCAACAAGATCGCCGTGAAGCCCGGCCCCAGCGGGGTCATCCAGCGCCGCGCCCGCCCGTGACCGAAGGACTGTACCTTGCCCGCCGCCGCGAGGGCGTCGAGGGCCCGCTGCACCGTGCGCTGGCTCGCGCCGAGGGCGAGCGCCAGGGCCGAGCTCGACCAGGACTCGCCGTCGGCGAGGAAGGCGAGCACCGCCGCGTGCTGCTCCTCGACGGGCCGCGCCAGCACGACGACCTCGCGCGCGAGGCGGGGCGCCAGCGCGAAGCCCCGCCGCGTCGCGCTCACGCTGGCCAGAGCCCGCAGCGTCGCGCGGAGCCGCCCGATCTCGACCCGGAGCCGCGCACGATGCGAGTCGTCGGCGCGCTTCGCCTCGAAGGCCGTCGCCACCAGCGTGTCCCTCGGCACATCTCCGGGCCATGCCTCCGCCAGCGCGCGCGCGAGCGCGAACAGGACCGGGCGTCGCGCGAGCGAGACCGCCGTGCGCGCGTCGCGCACGACGTGGCGACAGGCATCCACGACCAGCGCCTCCGACGCCAGCAGCGCCTCCACCTCCTCGAGCAGCAGGGGGCGCGCCTCGCCGCGCGCGATCAGGCGTGCTGCCGGCGTGGTCAGGGTGAGGGCCGCGCCCTCGACCTCCGCCGTCAGCGCGGGGACACCCGCCTGGCGCGCGGCGCGCGCGGCCCGGGCGAGCGCAGCGCGCGCCGGCTTCGTCCGGAGGCGCCGCATCGCGATGCCGGCGACGACCAGCTCGTGGGCGGCCTTGAGCGCGGGCGGCAGGGGCGCCGGGTCGAGCTCGGCGAGCCTGTCCTCGGCCTCGTCGAGCCGTCCGATCAGCAGCAGGCGCCGGATCTCGAGGACCCGCGCATGCGCGGCGTTCACCCGGTCGCCGTGCGCTTCGAGCGTCATCCGCGCCGCGTCGAGCAGCTTCGCGGGCCAGTCCAGGTCGCGCGACGCGAGCGCGATCTCGGCCTCGGCGACCGCGCATCGCGCGCGGGCCACGGCCTCCTTCGCGCCGAAGGCGCGCGCCGCCCTTCGCAGGAGAGACTTCGCGCGCGCGAAATCGCCGAGCTGCGCCATCGCGATGCCGCGCAGCGCGAGCGCAGGCGCGTCGTCGCGCAAGGCGACCCGGCTCAGCGCGCCGAGCGGATCACCCGCCGCGAGCGCGCGCGCCGCGGCCGTGATCAGTGAGTCCATCCGAATCCCGCCACACTTGTAACTCCCGCCCGTTCGGCGCCCGATCCTAAACTACCTCACGACCGATTCAAGGAGTGAAGACGATGACGGCACACATGATCGGGACACGCGAAGACTGGCTGGCGGCGCGGCGCGAGCTGCTGGAGGCGGAGAAGGAGCTGACGCGGCGCAGCGACGAGCTGGCGCAGCGACGCCAGGCGCTGCCATGGGTCCGAGTCGAAAAAAACTACCGCTTCGAGACGGACGAGGGGGCGGCCTCGCTGGCGGACCTCTTCCGAGGGCGCTCGCAGCTCCTCGTCTACCACTTCATGTTTGGACCCGATTACGCGGCGGGCTGCCCTTCCTGCTCGATGATCGCGGACGGGTTCAACGGGTTCTCGGTTCACCTGGCCAACCACGACGTGATGCTCTGGGCGGTCTCGCGGGCGCCGCTCGCGAAGCTGCAGGCGTACAAACGGCGAATGGGCTGGACCTTCCCCTGGGCGTCGTCGTCTGCGAGCGACTTCAACGCCGACTTCAATGTCTGGTTCACCGAGGAGCAGCAGCGCAAGGGGGGTGTCGACTACAACTACCGGCGCGAGACTGCGTTTGTGTGGCGCCCGGGCCAGGAGGGCGGCGGCGAGGGGGCGGAGTCCAAGATCGCGGCCATGTGCGGGACCGACACGGCCACGTTCCACCGCGATCGGCCGGGCATGAGCGCGTTCGTGCTGGAGGACGGCGCCGTCTACCACACGTATTCTACGTATGCGCGCGGCTTGGACGGGCTGTGGGGCGCGTACCAGTGGCTCGACCGCGCTCCCAAGGGGCGCAACGAGACGGGCGTCTGGTGGCGTCGTCATGACGAGTACGATGCGCCGGCGAAGAGCGTCGGCGCGCCGTGCTGCGGGTGATCCGGGCGTCGCTGTCGACGGTGCGACGGGAGGGCGAGATGCCTCGACGCCGGCGCGCTCTCCCCTCCGCGACGAGCTGAATGGACGGCGAGGAGCCTTATTCGCGCACGCGGTTCTGGCGATCGTGGATGCTCACTCCGAAGCATCGCGCGAGCGTCCGGTAAAGCTGCGAGACAGAAGAAGCCCATCGACCTCGACGCGCTGCTCGACGCGCTGCTCGACGCGGTCGAGCGCTACGTCTGATGAGCTCGCCGCGCGCGGGGGTCCCGCGGTCTGATGGACTTGACGCCGTCGGAGGCGTTTGCTCGTCTGGCCGGACGGACGTCCAGGAATGAAGCCAACCTCTCGCACGCACTTCGCTCCCGCCGAGAGCACCGTCGCCGCCGGCGGAGGCCGCCGCCCCGCCATCGCCGATGTCTTCCCCGGCGCGAGCGAGCTGAGCGCGCTTTGCCGGGAGAAGGACTGGGGCGCGACGCCGCTCGGCCCTGTCGAGCGCTGGCCGCAGAGCCTGAAGACCGCGGTGAGCATCGTCCTCAGCTCGAGCTTCCCGATGATCGTGCTCTGGGGGCCGGAGCTCGTGCAAATCTATAATGACGCGTACCGGCTGCTCATGGGCGCCAAGCACCCGGCGGGGCTCGGACAGGCGAACCGGGAGTGCTGGCCCGAGGTCTGGCACATCAACGAGGGCATCTACCCGCGCGTCTTCCAGGGTGAGACGATCTCCTTCAAGGAGACGATGTACCCGCTCGCCCCGCATGGCCGAGTCGAGGAGCATTACCTCACGCTCTGCTACAACCCCGTCCGCGACGAGTCGGGCGCGGTGGGCGGCGTCTTCGTGACGGTCTTCGACGTCACCCAGGAGGTGCGGACGCGGATCGAGCGCGACCGCGCGCTGGCGGAGGCCAAGGCGGAGCGGGAGCGCCTCTATGAGGTGTTCATGCAGGTCCCGGCGATCATCGCCGTGCTCGAGGGGCCGGAGCACACGTTCACCGTGGCCAACCCGCGCTACCTCGAGCTCGTGGGCCGGCGCGACCTGGTCGGCAAGCCGCTGCGGGAGGCGCTGCCCGAGGTCGTCGGCCAAGGGTTCCCGGAGCTCGTCGACTCGGTGCGGCGCAGCGGCAAGCCGTTCGTGGCCCACGAAGCGCTCGTGAAGCTCGATCGCCGCGGCGACGGCGTGCTGGACGAGGTCTACCTCGACTTCGTGTACCAGCCGCTGAAGGACGCGGGCGGGAGCGTCTTCGGCATCATGGCCCACGCGGTGGAGACCACGGAGCAGGTGCTCGCCCGCAAGCGCGTCGAGGAGCTCGCGGCGGAGCGGGCGGCCATGCTGGGGCAGATCGCAGACGCGGTGGTGACCTTCGACAGCGAGGGTCGGGTCAACTTCCTCAACGACATGGCGCGCGCCCTGTATCCCGAGCTCCGCGCCGGGGCGACGCTCGCCGAGCAGCAGGAGCGGCTCCCACTGGAGCGGCTGGACGGCACGCCGTACCCGGCCGAGCAGCTCCCCCCGGCGCGGGCGCGGCGGGGCGAGCGGGTGATCGACGAGACGTGGGTCGTGCGCAGCCCCGGCGCGGCGCCGCGCCGCATGCAGGGCAGCGCGGTGCCGGTCTACGGCGAGCAGGGGCGGCACATCGGCGTGGTGCTCACCGCGCGCGACGTCACCGAGCAGCACCGGCTCCAGCAGCAGCTCGAGCACGAGCGCAACCGGCTGAACGACGTGTTCCTGCAGGCGCCGGCGGCGATCATGGTGACGCGCGGGCCGACGCACGTCATCGAGGCCGCCAACCCCCTTTACGCGCACGTGACCGGGGAGCGCCCGCTGCTCGGCAGGACGGTGCGGGAGGCCTTCCCGGATCTCGTCGACCAGGGCTTCCCCGCGCTGTACGACCAGGTGCTCGCCACGCGCGAGCCGTACGTCGGCAACGAGGCGCTCGTGCGGGTCGAGCGCTTCGGGCGCACGGAGGAGGCGTACTTCAACTTCGTCTATCAGCCGCTGATCGGGGAGGACGGCAGCGCCTTCGGCGTGATGACCCACGCGATCGAGGTCACGGACATGGTGCGCGCGCGTCAGCAGGCGGAGCAGCGGGCCGTGGAGCTCACGCGCCTCACGCAGGCGCTGGAGCAGTCGAACCGCGAGCTCGACCGCTTCGCGTACGTCACGTCGCACGACCTGAAGGCGCCGCTCCGCGGCATCGCGAGCCTGGCGCAGTGGCTTCAGGAGGACGTGGGCGAGCTCCTCTCGCCCGGCTCGCAGGAGCACATCAAGCTGCTGCTCGGGCGCGTCCACCGCATGGAGGCGCTGATTGACGGGATCCTGGCCTACTCCCGCGCGGGGCGGGTGCGCGACGCGGCCGCGCCGGTGGACACGGCGACGATGGTCAGGGAAGCGCTGGATCTCCTCGCGCCGCCGGAGCACGTCCAGATCGCGGTGCAGCCGGGGCTGCCCACGCTGATGGCCGAGCGGGTGCCGCTCCAGCAGGTGTTCATGAACCTGCTCGGCAACGCCATCAAGTTCTCGGCGCTGGCGCGCCCCGATCCCCTCGTCCGGCTCGGCTTTCGGCCGGCGGGCGACGCGTTCGAGTTCTTCGTCACCGACAACGGCCCTGGCATCGCGCCCGAGTACCACGAGCGCATCTGGGGCATCTTTCAGACGCTGGAGGCCCGCGACAAGGTCGAGGGGGCCGGCATCGGCCTCTCGGTGGTCAAGAAGATCATCGAGACGCGGGGCGGCCGGGTGTGGGTCGAGTCCACGCCCGGCCACGGCGCCACGTTCCGGTTCACCTGGCCCGCATAGCGCGGAGGAGCCCCAGGACAGCATGCGGGGCACCGGACGCGTGCCGCGGGGCGGCGCGGCTATTGCAGCGTCATGGTGTAGGAACCATTGGCGCGGAGGCCGATCATCTGGATGACCCGGACGACGTACTCGCCAGGTTGCTCGAAGAGCCGCGATACGTCGTTGTCACCTTCCAGAAGATACTCCTCGAGGGGGAGCTCGTCGGCCGGCGCATCGCGCCGGATCACCTCGACGCGGCCAGTGTCCGTATCCCGCAGCACGATGTGGACGTTGGCCGATGCGCCTGCGCTCACCAGGAACCAATCCTCGTCTTCTCCCTTGGCCAGCTCCCACGTGCCCTCGCCGGCCTCGCCGGCCTCCAGCGTGGTCGCCGTCTCCAGGGACGCCCCGTGATCGTCCGCGTAGAGGGAGATGTAACGTTCGAGCTCTTCGGGTCTCGGGAGCAGCGGCGACGTGACCAGCTGTTCGCCCAGCGACGCTCGGAGGTAGTATGTGCCCGTCTGGCTCGGCTTGAACGAGACGGCCCGTTCCGAGGCCGATGCCACGAGGTTCTGCTGGGCATCGAAGAGCTCGAGAGGCAGGCGGCCACCGAGGGAGTAAAGCGTGTTCGCCTGCAGATCGACGGCGAACATGTCCGCGTCGCCGGGCGGCTCGATGCGCGCGCTCCACTCGCCGGGATCGACCGCGCTGGCCGAATCGGGGCCATCGCCGTGGTCGTCTTCCACGTGGCACAGGGGCCGCGACGGGTCGTCCGTGTGCCCCTCGCACGCGCGAAAATCCCGGAGGAGACCCAAGTAAAGCGAGAGCCAGCGGGAGAAGACCTCATGGTTCTCCTCGTTCATGGTCGACTGATCGACGGCGCCTTGCATCTGGTCGGCTCGAGCCAGCATCCTATCGATCTGTTCGAACAACGTGGGGCTCTGGTTGCGCCGCAGCCAGTCCGCGAACGCGTCTCGGTTCTGTTCGAGCGTGCGCCCCTCGTTGGCCACGTAATCTGGCCGGGACACGCCGACCAGGTCGAAGTCGTAGGGAGCATAAACGATCGCCTTACGATCGACGTCGGCCATCATGACCAGGTTCTTCCCGTCGATCCCGTCGTACTGAATCACGAAATCGTTCAGCAGGTTCAGCAGCACTCGACCATGCTGGTCCACCTCGAACTGCGAGGTGTCGACCCCGGACAGGTCTTCCCATTCCTCCATGCCGCAGCGCTCGGCCATCTCGTCCTCGGGCTCGCGCACGAACGCGAGGTGCGTCTCCTCCTTGCCGGTCGGCGCGTCGTGGTAGGTGAGCCGTACGAGCCGCGTCTTGAGCGAGGGCACCTGAAGCTGATCGAGCACTTGATAAACGGTGTCCTCCATCAGCAGGCGCTGTTCGTAGGTCTCGAGAGAGTCCGCCTTGAGCGTGGGAGACAAGCCTTCCCTGTCCCCGCAATGCGTGACGAACTTCACCGACTTGCCGAGGTGCGCGAAGATGTTGTCTTTCTGCTTCTCCTCGAATTTGAGCGAGAACGGGCGAAAGCCGCAATGGAAGCGCGAAACTCCCCGGGCGATGATGTTCGCGGTGATCGGCGCAGCGCCGCTCTGGTCGCTCAGCTCGATCACGGCCTGCGAGCCCGATTCCTCTTTTGTTGGCGCGCTGTTCAGCTTCGTAAAATCGGCAGAGATCCGCATGTTCAACACGTCGCGGCTCTTGAACATGGGCGATTTTGAGGCGTCGCAGGTGAACATCTGCGAGCCCGGCGGCGTGTCGGCGTGCGGCTCATCGCCGGGGTCGGCGGGCGTCTCATCGCCAGGGTCGGCGTGCGGCTCATCGCCAGGGTCGGCGGGCGTCTCATCGCCATCGGGATCCAAGATGGATTCCTTCGGGTTGTTGGGCGGCTCACTGGAGCATGCCCCGCTCAACGCGAGTCCAGGCAAGAGCAGGGCCGCGAGGGTGATCAAGCGCGCTTGGTTCATAGGACATACATCCATTGCGAATGGTTGGTGCCGCGAGAGGAAGCATTGGCGCCGCGGATGGAATATTCAAACCATGGTAAACGGCAATGCTTTTCTCATGTGCAACTACATCGTTGATGCCGTCAGGGGGCGCGAGCCTTCAGACGATTTGCCGTGGCGTCCTCGGCTCGCTCGCCTGGACACCTGGAGGGGTGTCGTCGCAGAGGTTTCGATCCAGCGAAACGCGATATTTGCTATCGCATGAAAGAGTTTGGACGCGTTCTGCTGCTTGCTCGTCCATCGCCGCTTCCGCTGCGCGAGCGATCCGTGACGCGTCCACGCGCGGCCTCGTCGTGCTTCAGCGCGCGATCAGCTCCCCGTCGGAGGTCCACCCCACCTTCGCGTCGGGCGCCGTGGAGCCCGGCTCCGGGAACCACAGCGTGATGCGACCGCTCGTGGGCTCGCGCTCCGATTCGGGGAACCCGAAATCGGGATCGCCCGGGTAGCTCCGCTGCTCGCCGTCCGCCAGCGTGACCGTCATCTGCCGGATGAGCGCGCCCTCCAGCTCGAACGCCACGCGGCGGCCATCGGCCAGGGTGACGCCGCTGCGACCGATCGATGTCGGCGCGTTCGCCAGCCACGCTTCGCGCATCGCGAGGCGCGGATCGCCGATGCGCTGGGCGTGCTCGCCGCAGGCCGGCGGCGCATCGCCGAGGCGCGCGCACACCGCGTGGAAGAACGCGCTCGCCGCATCATACTCGCGCACGAAGCGATAGCGCGTGGCCAGGATCTCGTCGTCGAAGATCGGAACGTTGGCGAGCGGCTCCGCATCGATCTGGTTCAGCGCGACCTGCACCGCGGCGATCCCATCGACGATGGCAGCTCGGAGCGCGTCCGCCGGCACCTCTTCCCGCAAGGTCCAGATCAGCTGCCGGAGCGACTGGCCTGTCTCGTGATCGGCGCGACCGAAGCCCCAGAACGCGTCCGAGACGGACTGCTCGTAGACGTCCATCCTCCGGCGGCAGTCGACGGGCGTGCCCCCTTCGTCCAGCACCTTGCCATGGCAGGGATCACCGTCGAACACGTGCGCGAGGATGTCGGCGATGGCCTCATTCGCGGCGGTGCTGAGGCGCTCGCCGAGCGGACCGGAGGCGAGCCAGAGGCCGTAGTGCAGCGCATGGCCCAGCTCGTGATTCACGACGTCCCTCTCCAGGTAAGGGTGTGCGCGCGTGGGCTGCGTGGAGTGTCCGAGCAGGATGTAGGAGCAGTTCCTGCGCAGCGGCAGCTCGAACTCGCCGTTGTCGGTTTGAAACGAGAAGGCCCCATCGGGGCCCAGGAGCTGCTCGTGCTTCCGGCGCAGCGCCTGCGCAATGTCTGCCGGGCCGACGTCGGGGTTGTCCGCGTGCTTCTCCACGTCTTCGAGGAAGCCGCGATGCAAGGGTGGCCGCTCGCACGTGAACGCGTCGATTCGCTCGATCGCTGCCCGGTTCGAGGGCGCGCTCGCGACCTCCGCCTCGAGCGCGCGCAGGTCGTCGAAGATGCGCTCGCCGTAGAGCTGCGGCAGGGCCTCCGTCGCGCTCGTCCCGGGCGGCGGAGAGATGAACAGCCGCGCTGGCGCGTGCGGCAGGCTCAGCCCTGCCTCCGCCCAGTACGCGAGGAACGCTCGCGCCGAGGGCAGCACGTCGGCCTCGAAGCGCTCGCGATCGGCCTCCGTGGCAAACGCTGCGCGCGCGACGACCGGCTCGACGAGGGGCGCCGACTGCGGTGTTGCCTCCTCGCGATCTCGGAGATCGAGCCCAGCGCTCGTCATCGGTTCCACGTCACACGCCGCGAGCAGCGGGGCAAAGGCAATGACAATGGCTTTTTTCATGTTGGGTCTCCAGGAAAGAGGGGGGCTCCCGTCGGGCCGGCGCGTCATGCGCCGGCTCGTCAATGGTCCTATTCCGCGCCGTCCCGTGTTCCTTTAAGCTCTGCGGACGATTTCTCGCCCGCCGTGCAGAGCCACAGCCGCCACTCGACGCCCGTCCTCAAGGATCGGTCTCCGGGTCGTCGCAGTCGCGCCGCCCCCAACCGCGAGCGCCCGTGTGGATGCCGCGCGCCGGAGGATGCCGGCGCGCGGCGGCGGCCTGCAGGCTGGCGGGCGGCGGGGGAGGGGCCCAGCTCCAGATGCTGCGCAGGTTTGCGTTACCGCGTAGACTGGCCGCCCGGGCCAGGCAGGCCGGGAAGGATTTCACGATGCCCGCGCACACGCGCCAGTCCCAGGAAAACGACGGTCGCACCCGTCACACGGCCCGCGCGCGCTGGAGCCTCGCATCATGAACCACATCGACGTCCGGCTCGCCTGCGAGCCGCTCGGAGCCTGCGTCGTCCTGGAGCTCCTCGGGCGGGAGGCGATGGATGCGCTCTCATCCTGGGAAGTGGTCGTCGCCATCCCGGGAGAGGTCGATCTCGCCGCGTTGCTCCGCGCCCCGGCCACGCTCGCGATCGTCGATCCGGCCGAGGGGTCGGCGCGGCTCGTCCGCTTGCTCATCATCGAGGCGAGCTTCGATCTTCGCCACGGCCGGGACCGCGTCTGCGCGCTCCGCCTCTCGGATCCTCCGTGGCTACTCACCCAGCGCGGCGGCTACCGCGTCTTCGTCGAGGAGACCACCGAGCAGATCGTCACCGAGGTGCTGACGGGCGCTGGCATCCCCGCGACAGCCATCGAGCCCCGGCTCGCGAGCGCCTACCCGCTGCGGGCCCAG
Source organism: Sorangium sp. So ce394 (assembly GCF_051474665.1). Lineage (NCBI taxonomy): Bacteria > Pseudomonadati > Myxococcota > Polyangiales > Polyangiaceae > Sorangium > Sorangium sp. So ce394. The sequence goes on along the minus strand of NZ_CP150339.1, from coordinate 9,755,164 downwards.
TGCGTCCAGTACGCCGAGGCGGAGTGGGCGTTCGTCGAGCGCCTCCTCGCCGACGAGGGGATCTCGTACTGGTTCGAGACCACGCCCGAGGGCGAGCACCTCATCGTCTTCGGCGATGGCACGGAATCACACGACGGAATCGAGGGCGGCGTGACCCTCCCCTACGCCGGGCCCACCGGGACAGAGCTCGGCTCGCGCGCGCTTTTCTCGCTCGAGTGGGAGGAGCGGGTCGTCACCGATCGGGTCACCGTGCGGGACTTCGACGTGCGGCACCCAGGCGTGTACGTCGACGGCCATGCCGGCGAGGGGGAGCTCGGCTGGCTCGAGTACCCGGCCGGCGTCACCACGCTCGAGGCCGCGACCGCGAGGGCCGAGCGGCGCCTCGAGCAGCTTCAGCGGGACAGAATCACCGTGACCGGCGAGAGCGATTGCTCGCGCCTCAAGCCGGGGCGCATCGTCGAGATCGCGGGCGCGGAGCTCTTCGAGCAGCGGATGCTCATCACCGAGGTTTCGCATCGCTTCGCCCGTCCGCTCCCGGACGGCGGCCGGGCAGTGCCTTACAGAAACCGTATCACGCTCAGGCCCACGAAGTCGTCGGACAGCGGCGCTCGCCCGCCCTATCGGCCCGCGCTCCGCCCCGCGCCCGCGGTGGAGCACCTCGACAGCGCGGTGATCACGGGCCCTCCCGGCGAGGAGATCCATGTCGATGATCTCGGCCGGGTCAAGCTGCGCTTTCTCTGGGATCGCGCCGGCATCCAGGACGATCGCTCCTCGCACTGGACCCGCTGCCTCCAGCTTCCGGTCGGCGCTTCGATGTTCCTTCCCCGCGTCGGCTGGGAGGTCACGGTCGGATACCTCGACGGCTCGCCCGATCGGCCGTTCGTCCTCGGCCGCGTCTACAACGCGACCGCCGTCGCGCCGTACCCGCTCCCCGCGGCGTCGGCGACGACCTCGTTCCAGTCCTGGACCACGCCGAAGAGCGGGATGACCCAGGAGATCAAGATGGTCGACGACGCAGGACGACAGGAGTTCTTCGTCCACGCCTCGAGGGACTTCTCGGTCAAGGTCGGCGGATCGGAGACGATCCGGGTCGGCGGAGACGAGGAGCACTTCGTCGGCCTGTCGCTCACGAGCGAGGTGTTCGGCAGCCACTTCGCCGGGATCGCGGCGATGCAGACGGTCGACGTGGGGCAGGAGATGCTCCTCTCCGTCGAGGGGTCGAACCAGGAGCTCATCGGCGGGGCGGAGCTGATCAACGTCACCGGCAACCGCGCCGTGCTGGCCGACAGCGCGTGTGTCGAGGTGATCGGCGCCGGCTATACGCTGCTCTGCAACCAGTCGAACGTCCACACGGCCGGCGCCTGCACCCGCGTGGTGCTCGGAACCACGTCGCTCACGGGCGGCCTCGGCGTCACCGAGTCGGTGGCGGCGGCGCGCACGTACGTTTGCCGCGGCTCGCGGACGATCACCTGCAGCGGGTATGCCGAGTCGGTGCTCGGCGGCAAGCGGAGCAAGGTGGGCGCGGTCAACGAGCGGGCCGCGGGCAACGTCGGCGTCGAGGCGTCGAGCGGCTCGATCACGGCCGGTACCGTGGAGATCCACGCCGGCGGCAAGGTCTCGATCAGCGCGCCCATGGTGACAATCGACGTCACCGGGAGCATCGAGGCAGGCACGCTGAAGCTGGGCGGCGGCAAGCTCACGACGAGCGGGAGCATGACCGAGGTGAGCGGCGGCACGACCACGAGATCCGGCGGAGGGAAGGTGGGCGGTTGAGCGACCGGAACATTGTCCTGGAGATCCCCGACGTCAGCGCCGAGGTGCGCGTTCATTCGTGCGAGATCGAGGAGCGCGTGGGCGCCCCGACGGTAGCCCATGCGCGCTGCACGGCCTTCGTCAGCGGCGCGCCCGCCGAGCTCACGTCGCTCGATCTGATCGGCCGCGCCGCGACCCTCTCGCTGCACTTCCACGGCGTCGTGCGGCGCTTCGAGCTCTCCGTCGAGGCCGTCGAGGAGCGCGGCGGCCACGCGCGCGTGGCCCTCGCCTCGCCCGTGGCACGGCTCGACGACACACGCGATTACCGGGTCTTCGTGGACGAGAGCGCCACCGAGATCGCGGCGCGCGTCCTCGGCGAGCATGGCGTCCGCCTCGATCTCCGCGCCCGTCGCGCGGCGGCGAAGCGACCCCACTGCGCCCAGGTGTTCGAGAGCGCTCTCGCCTTCTGCGCCCGCCTCCTCGCCGAGGAAGGGATGAGCTGGTTCCCCGACGCGGAGGATCCCGCGCTCCTCCACGTCGCCGACGCGCCCGTGACCTTCCTCGAGACGGGCGTCGTGACTCCGTGGCGCGCCGAGGCAGGCTTCGAGCTCGGGCGGGCCCTGCATGCCGCGCGGATCCGGAGGCGGGTGACGGTCGAGAAGGCCGCGCTCAAGGACTACGATTTCACGCGGCCCATGCTCGAGCTGAGCGGCGCCTCCGGAGACGGCGCGCTCGAGTGGTACGAGTACCCAGGCGGCTTCCGCGATCCGGACGCGGGTAGCGAGCTCGCCGCGATCCGCCTCGCCGAGCGGAGCGCCGAGGCGACCGTCCTCGAGGGCGAAGCCACCGAGCCGGAGCTCCGCGCCGGCGGCATCTTCGAGGTGACGAGCGCGCCCGAGGAGCTCGGGGAGGCGCGCTGGCTCGTGCTCGCGGTCGTGCACGAGGCGAAGGCGCAGGGCGGTCCGGCGGAGCTCCTCTACGGCGCGCGCTTCCGGGCGGTCCCCGCGCGCGGCGGCTTCCGGCCGGCGCGCACCTCGCCCGCCCCCCGCGGCGGCGCCGGCACAGCGGTGGTCACCGGCTCGCCGGGCGAGGAGATCGCCCTCGACGAGCACGGCCGCACCCGGCTCCTGCTCCGCTGGGACCGCCACGGCAGCCCCGACGCCCGGAGCTCCGGGTTCGCCCGCGTCGCTCAGCCCCAGCTCTCGGGGGCGATCTTCAATCCCCGCGTCGGCTGGGAGCAGCTCGTCGGGTTCGGCGATCAGGGCGGAGAGATCCCGGTGATCCTCGGCCGGATGTACAACGCCGTCCAGGCGCCGCCCGCCTCGTTGCCCGCGAAGCAGGTTGAGACCCACTTCGGAACAGCGACCACGCCGGGCGGCTCGAGCGGCAATGGCCTCCGGATCAGCGACGCCGCCGGGCAGGAGGGCTTCGCGATTCAGGCCTCGGGCGACTACAAGGAGCAGATCGAGAACGACAAGGTCGTCGAGATCGCCGTGAACCACACGCGCACGATCGCCGGCGAGCGGAAGGTCGTCGTCAAGGAGCGGGTCGTCGAGAAGGTCGCCGGCGAGCAGTCGATCCAGGTCGGCGGGCTCCGCAAGGTGACCGTCGATTCGAACTATGGGCTCCACGCGGCCTCCGAGACGGTCGCCGTCGGCGCCGCCCGGGTCATCCGCGCGGGCGGCGACTACATCACGAAGACGCCGACGTTCGTCCGGGTGGTGGGCGGAGTGAAGCAGGAGATCGGCATCGAGCACCAGAGCGTCTTCACCAACGGCGTGTCGACGCTGCTCGTCGGCGGCTCGGTGAACACCACCGGCGGTCTGTCGGAGTCGGTGGGCGTCGCCGGCGCGGCCGTGATCAAGGTCTCGGGCGCGCAGACCATCGCCACGGGCTCCTATGGCCTCACCGTGCGAGGGCTCTACGCCGAGAGCTACGCCTCGCGCAGCGCCACGGCGGCGGGCAACATCATGGAGAGCTTCGGCAAGGCCACCTACGCGTCGAAGGGCGCGGCCAGCATCACCGGCTCCGAGGTCGCGATCCAGGCGATCGCGAAGCTCACGATCAAGGCGCAGGGCGTGACGGTCACCATGACGCCCGCATCGATCACCGTCTCCGGCGACTATGAGAGCTGCACGCCGAGCGTGGAGGAAGGGATTCACTACTATGGCTAGATCGCGCACGGTCCAGCAATCGGCCGCCCGCCCCGTCCGGGGCAGGGCAGCGCCCCTCGGCCCCGGGCTCCACCCTGGCGTCGTGGAGATGGCCGTGGCGCGCGGCGACGGCGAGCCGCGCCCCGCGTACCAGGTGCGCACGAGCGGCGGCCGTCGGCTCCTCGCGGCGCTCGACCCCGGCGTCTCGCCCGCGTTCATGGACGAGTGCATGCGCGAGGGCCGCACCGTGGTGCTCGCGGACGCGCCCGCCGGTGTCGGCGGCGCCAGCGTCGCCATCCTGGGCGCGCTGCAGACCGCCTCGGCTCCGGCGCCGGACGCGCACGGCACGCTCGCGCTCGAGGGGCGTCACGTCCGGCTGCGCGCCCGCGAGACGCTGGAGCTCGAGGTGCCCGGGTCGAGCTTCCGGATCGAGCCCGGCGGTGCGGTGCGGCTCGAGGGCGACCGGCTGGTGATCGACATGGCGGCGCTCGTGCGGATCTTCTCGGCGCGGGTGGAGCTGCCGTGAGCGGCGTTGCGTTGACGATCGAGGGCGCTCTCGACCTCGTGCCAGCGCGCCTCGGCGGCGTGGAGCGGCTCGGCGAGGCCTCGGTCCTGGAGCTCGATCTCCACGGCCCGAAGGACGCGCCTGTCGCCACCAGCGCCGTGCTCCGCAAGGCGGGCCGGGTCGTCCTCGACGCCCCCGCCGGGGCTCGGGTGATCGTCGGCGTCGTCACCCGCTTCGTCGTGATCGCGAGCGATCACGAGCACCGCCGCGCCTACCGCATGACGCTCGCGTCACGCTTCGCCCTGCTCGCGCTCACCCGGAGGGCGCGCAGCTTCCAAGAGCTCACGGCGCCGGAGATCGTCGAGCAGGTCGCGCGCGGGGGCGGCTACACGACCGTGCGCAAGGACCTCCACGCCTCATACCCCAAGCTTCGCTTCGTGGTGCAGTATCAGGAGAGCGACGCCGCCTTCATCCGGCGCGTTTGCGAAGAGCACGGTCTCTACTTCCGCTTCGAGCCGAACGGCGACGGCAACGACGAGATCTTCGTCCTCGAGGACGACTCCACCGCGGCCGAGGACGCGACCCCGGACGGCATCCCGCTCGTCCCCCGCAGCGCCCTGGACGATCCGCGGCCGGTCGCGGTGGACGCGTCGCGGCGTCTCCGGCGCGCGGTCGGCAAGGTCACCCTCCGCGACTACAACCCCGACCGGCCGCGGCTATCGCTCGAGGCCAGCGCCTCGGGCGGGACCGGGGCCGAGCAGGAGGTCGAGGTGTACGAGGCGCCCGGCGGCTTCACCTCCCCGGCGGAGGGCGAGGCGCGGGCGCGGATACGGCTCGAGTCGCTGCGCGCCGATGCCGCGCGCGTCTCGTTCGACACGAACGTGCTCGCCCTCTCGCCCGGCGCCGGCTGCCGCCTCATCGAGCCACCGGACGGCCACGGCGTCGTCCGGATCGCGGGCGAGCACGTCGTGACGGCGGTCCAGCTCCGCTGGGACGCCGCCGAGGGCGTCTTCCGGGCCAGCGTGGACGCGATCCCGCGGCGCGTGCCGTTCCGCCTCCCGAAGATCACGCCGAGACCGCGTATCCCGGGGGTGCAGTCGGCCTGGGTCACCGGCGAGCGCGGGCAGGAGATTCACCCCGACGCGCTCGGTCGCGTCCACCTCCGCTTCCACTGGGATCTGCACGGCGAGACCGACCATCGGAGCAGCCTCCCGGTGCGGGTGATTCAGCCGCAGGCCCCAGGAGGGCTGGTGGTGCCGCGCGTGGGCTGGGAGGTCTTCGTGATGTTCGAGGACGGCAACCCCGATCGGCCCGTCGTGCTCGGCCGCTCGTACAACCAGATGCAGCCGCCGCCGCTCGCCCTGCCCGCGAACAAGACGGTGACCTCGATCACGACCGACAGCTCGCCGGGCGCGGGCGCGCGGACGGTCCTCCAGATGGACGACGCCGCGGGCCGCGAGCACCTCCTCGTCCACGCGCCGTTCGCCAAGGACACGTCGGTCACGCGCAAGCACGCGGTGCAGACGCTCAAGAACGAGAACCTCCAGATCGGCGCGACGCTGAAGGCCGACGTCGGCGGCAACGAGTCGCTCTCGGTGCACCTCGGCTTCATGGGCGGCTACGGCTCCCGCAGCGTCAAGGTGGGCGCGGCGCAGTACCAGAGCGCGGGCGGCAATTTCGTGAGCCAGGTCGGCAGCGAGACGGACGTGGTGCTCGGGATGCTGGCGGAGCAGGTCGGCAATCCCGTGAGGGGCGCCGCCAACCTCGCGGTTTCCGCCGCGCTCTCGAAGATCGGCACGAAGGGCGTCGCAGGGCAGATCGCGGCGGCCACGCTCGGCGCCGCCCGCGCCGCCTACGAGGGATATCAGGCCAAGGGCGCGGATGGCGCGCTCGCCGCGGCCAGGGACAGCGCGATGGGGAGCGCCATGGCGCTCCTGCCCGGGGGCGAGGCGATCATGGCGGCGGTGAAGGGCTCGTCGAGGCCGATGCCCTGGGATCACGGCCGCCCCGATCAGGGCACGGCGGCGCCCGGCGGCGGCGGCGCGGGCGCTGGCGGCGCCGAGGGCGGCCCCGCAGGCCCCGGCCCCGGCCACCGCAGCGTCGCCGCGAGCTCCTCGTACACCGAGGCGGTCGGCGCGCTCTACGCGGTGATGACCCCAGGCCCTGTCTCGTGGGTCACCGTCGGCCCGGCGACGACCCTCATCAACGGGAGCCACACGAGCAAGGCCGCGAAGGCGGGACTGCGGGTCGGCGGCGGCCTCGGCGAGTGGCTCGGTTCGTTGAACATCAACAGCACGGGCGTCATCGGCCGGAACGTCACCGGGATCATGAGCTCGGACGTGAAGGGCGCGCTTCGCGTCAACTCGGGGGGCACGTATACGCTCACCGCAAAGAGCGCGCTCACCCTCAAGGTGCAGGGCAACCTCCAGCTCGGGGGCAGCCCGATCACCTTCAGGTGCGGCGCCTCCGAGCTCACGGCCACACCGGGCGGCGTGAAGATCAAATCCCCCTCCATCACGATCACCGGAAGCTCGAGCCAGTCGGGCTCGCTCACGCACCGATGACGCTCTCGGTCCTCGGCCTTGGCCTGATCTCGCCGGCTGGCGCCTCGGCCCGCGATCACGTCTTCTTTCTGCGCGCCGGGGCACCGCCGCCCCCGCCCTCGCCCTTCCTCGGCCCCGACGGCCGCCGGGTCGACGCCCGCTACTGCCCGTGGATGAAGCCCCGGAACGCCGACGCGGACCGTCTCCTCGCCCTCGCCCGGAGCGCCGCCGCCGAGGCCCTCGCCGCGCTGCCCAGAGGTGCCGCCGCGGCGGTCCCTCACTTCCTCGTGACCCCCGCGCCCCGCCCGGGCCTGCGCGAGGAGGCGCTCGCCGGGCTCGCCCGAGGCCTCGCTCCCTCGGCGCAGCGCTTCACGGGGGCGGCCGGCGCCTTCGCCGCGCTCGCTCGGATTGCAGAGCTCATCGAAAGCCGCGCGATCGGGGCCGCGCTCCTCGTCGGTGTCGACTCCTTCGCCGGCCTCGACGCGCTCGCCGACCGGCAGGAGCGACCCCCGAGCCCCTGGCTGCTCGCGCCGCCGCCGCCCTCCGAGGGCGCGGGCGCGGTCCTGCTCGCCTCCCCGGAGCAAGCCTCGCGCTTCGGCCTCGCGGTCCTCGGCGAGATCGTCGCGAGCCGGTGCGCGCCCGGGCGCGCGACCGACGAGGACGACGAGCCCGTCGACGCCGCGTCGATGACCGCGCTCTTTCAGGGCCTGCCCGCATCGAGGCCGATCCAGGCCGTCTTCGGGCAGGGCCGCGTCGACGCGCTCCGCTGCCGCGAGTGGGAATGGACCGCGGCGCGCTCGGCGGATCGCCTCGCCTCGAGCTACTTCGGCCCGTGCCTCGAGGCGGAGGTCGGCGCGCTCGGCGCGGCGGCGGGCGCGATGAACGTCGCCTATGCCTTCGCGTCCTTCCGCCACGGCGCCGCGCCCCCCGACGCCGCCTCGTGCTTCGTGGCCTGGGCCATCTCCCGTGACGGCACCCGCGGCATCGCGCTCGGCTGCGCGCCTCCTCCGCCAGCAGACACGACCGCGGACGGAGCTCGCGTGCTGCTGCCGCTCGCCGTCGAGGTGACCGCGCGGTACGTGGAGCGCGACCCCTTCGTCCCGCCGCCGGAGCCGCCCGAGGAGGAGACGGACGACGATGCGCGGCGCGACGAGGACGTCGCCGGGACGCAGGCAGGGGCGCCCGTGGCGGCGGCGAACGACGTGGATCCGCTGCTCCCGGCCCTGCCACGCGAGATCGCCCCCGCGGCGCCGGTGCGGCTCGACCCCGAGCGGGTGATCGAGCTCGCGCTGCCCAGCTTCTACGCCTCCGTCGTGGCCCACTGCGGGGAGCTCGCCGCCGCGCTCGCCCGCGATCGCCTCGAGGCCCCGCGCGCGTGGCTCCCGTCGACCGAAGCGCGGCTGCTCCGCCAGATCGACGCGATCGTCGCCGCGGGCCCGCGCGCGGTCATCGAGCTCGCCGCCTTCTGGGAGCGCTCGATCGACGACCCCTGGAGGTCGTCCGCGGCCGCGCTCGCGCTCGCGGCGTTCGCGGGCGACGACGCCCTCGCCGCGATCCACCGCGCCATCCACCTCCTGCCGCCTGACGCCGAGGACCACGCGATCACGGTCGCCGAGGCCCTCGCGCACGCGGAGCACCCCGGCCTCGAGGACCTCACGCGCGCGCTCTCCGCGTCGGCGCACCCGATCGCCCGGGCCATCGGCGTGACGCTGCTCTCCTCCCGCGGCGAGATCCCGCGCGCCGCGCTCGGCGTCGCGCTCGACGACGACCACGACGCGGTGGTGCGCGCCGCGATCTGGGCCTGCGAGCGCCTGCCCGTCGCGCAGCGCGCCCGCTTCACGGAGCAGCTCTGGGCTCGCTGCCGCGCGGCCGCCCCGGCGGTGGCCTGGTCGGCTGCGCGCGTGCTCGCGATCGGGGGCGAGCCCGATCTCCACCGCGACGACGCCCTTTGCGCGCGCCTCGGTCCGCGCGCCGCGGAGCTGTTCGTGCTCGCCGGCGGCCCCGCCGACTGGCCGCGCCTCGAGGCCCTGCTAGGCCGCCACCGGCCCACACGCGCGTCCCTCTCCGCCGTGGGGCGGTTCGGCTGCCCCGCGTCTTCCGACTGGCTGATCCGGCACCTCGACGGGGAGCTCGCCGACGACGCCGCGGAGGCGCTGCGCACGTTCCTCGGCCCGCTCGTCCCGGCTGCGCGGGCGTCGGAAGCGGGTGCCTGGCGGGAGGCGCTCGCGGCGCAGCCCCTCGACCCGAGGGCGCGCTACCGGCGGGGCCGCCTCTTCTCGCCCGCGGTGGTGGCGGACGAGTGCGCCTCGGGCGAGCTCTCGCGCCTCGCCCTGGAGCAGCGCCTCGACGAGCTGCGCGCCCGCCTCCACCTGCCCGAGCTCGTCGACGTGAGCGGCCCCCATGCGCGGGCGGAGGCGAACCTCACGACCTTCCTTGCCCTCGCGCGGAGCCGGGGCTGACCGCCGCGCGCACCCCAGAGACGAGAGAGACACCGTGGCGACGATCAACCTCAAGGCCATCGCGACGACGCAGAGCAACCACTTCTGCCCCGGCCCCGTGCCGGCCATCAGCACGTCGCCGCCGACACCTCCGGCCGGTCCGGTGCCGGCCCCGTACCTGTACGCGGCGTACTCGCGGAGCGCGACGGGCACCGCCGACCGCCTTCAGGTCGCGGGCGCGCCGGTGCTCGTGAAGGGCAGCTGGATGAGGGTCGCGCCGCTGGGCAACGCCCCTTCCCAGCCGACCGGCGGCGACGTCGTGACGCACGTCGTGGGCGGCGTGGGCAACGTCTACACCGCGTCGACCAAGGTGATGGCCGGCGGCTGCGGCGTCGCGTGCACCGGCGACCAGGTGCATCTCAACGTCATCGACTCCAAGGCCAACATCTCGCAGGTCAGCGGGGTGCTCCTGATGGCGGCCATGGTCCGGGCCGCCGCGTACGATGGCAGCGCCGTGAACGTGATGGTGACGCTCGATCCGATCTCGGTCGCGTCCGGCGCCGTGGTCGACGAGAACCTGGACCTCTCGATCCCGGGCCTCATCCCGATCGACTGGAAGCGCCTCTACAGCTCCGCGCGCAACCGCGAGCACACGCCGCTCGGGCGCGGCGGCTGGACGCACGCGTACCACCAATGGATCGACGTCGAGGGCGACGTGCTGCGCCTCCGCGACGCGGACGGCGCGACGATCACCGTGCGTGACGCGAAGCCGCGCGAGCCGGCCTTTCACCGGGGCAAGCGCCTCGTGGTCACCCGCGACGGCCGCGGCGGCGCCACGGTCTTCTCCCTCGACACGCGCCTCACGCGGACGTTCTCGCCCGCCGGCGGAGGACGCGCCTATCTCCGCGAGATCTCCAATGAATCCGGGCACAGGGTCGCCCTGGAGTACGAGGCGGAGCGGCTCGTGCGGATCATCGACACCGCGCGCCGCGCGATCGCCCTCACCCACGACGGCGACGGCCACATCGTGCGCCTCGAGGTCTTCCCTCCGGGCGGCGAGGGGGGCGCGCCGGTCTACGCCGTCTCGTTCGCGTACGGCGACGGCGGCGAGCTCGTGCGGGCGACCGATCCGCTCGGCCACAGCGAGTCGTACGGCTACGACGAGCAGCGCCGCCTCACCCTGAAGACGCTCCCGAACGGCCTCTCGTTCCACTACCGCTACGACCCCGACACGGGCCGCTGCGTTCGATCCTGGGGCGACGGCGATCTCCATGCCGGCGACCTCACCTACGATCTCGAGCAGGGGATCACCCGCCTCACCGGCAACCTCGAGCCCCGCGTCTTCACCTGGCGGCTCGCGGACGGCTCGGTGGTGCGCGAGGCCTCGTCCGACGGCCTCCGCGCGCAGGATCTCGAGTTCGACGATGACGGCCTGCTCCTCCAGGCAAGGGACGCGGCAGGCAACACGCTGACCTTCACGCGCGACGCGCGAGGCAACGTCACGCGCTACGACGATCCGCTCGGCCCGCTCGTCGAGCTCGAGTACGCGGACGACCTCCTGGTGCGGCGCCGCATCGGCGGCGTGACGACCGAGCACGCCTACGATCACCGGGGCCGGCTCGCCTCGGTGAAGTACGCGTCCGGCGCGCTCCTGTCCATGCAGTACGACGAGCAGGGCCGCCTCGCCGCGGTCCACGGGCCCGACGGGCTCCGCGGCGGGTTCGTCTACGACGAGCACCACAACGTCGTGGAGGAGCGCACGCCCCGCGGCGGGGTGCGCCGCTTCCGCCACGACGCGCTCGGGCGGCCGGTGGTTTACATCGATCCGCTCGGCCGGGTGACGCGCCGGGAGCTCGACGCCCTCGGCCGGACGCTCGCGCTCCACCTGCCCGACGGGACCACGCTCCACTTCGAGTACGACGCGCTCGGCCGCCTCACGCGCCGCACCGACGCGCTCGGGCGCACCGAGACGTTCCGTTATGCCGGCCTGAGCTCTCCTGTCGAGGTGGTCTCGCCCGACGGCTCGATCTGGTCGCTCTCCTACGATCTGAACGAGCGGCTCCAGCAGGTGAAGAACCCGAAGGGCGAGACCTTCGAGCTGCGCTATGACCGCTCCGGCAGGCTCCGCGAATACCGCGCCTTCGACGGCCGTGTCGCGCGGGCCTGGCACGGCAAGAACGGCCGCCTCGCGCGCGTGGAGAACCCCGACGGCACCTTCCGCGCGCTCCGCTACGACGGCATGGGCAGGATCCTGGCCGAGGAGACGCCGCACGGCGCGATCAAGGTCGAGGCGCCCGACGACCGCACCGTCGAGTATGTCTTCGACGATCCGGCGGGCGTGGTCCGCGTGCGCATCGAGCACGACGCGCTCGGCCGCGTGGCCGCCGAGACGCAGAACGGCCGGACGATCCGCTACGAGTACGACGCCCAGAACCGCTGCACGGCGCGCCACCTGCCGGCGGGGCACGTGACCCGCTACGCCTACGACGAGGAGGGCAACGTCACGTCGATCGATCACGACGGCTACCGTGTGGATCTCCAGCGCGATCTCGCCGGAACGCTGCTGCGGAAGGTCTTCGTGGGCGCGGGCGTGGACGCGCGGCGCGAGATCGATCCGATGGCGCGCCCGACCCGCGACTGGGTCGGCGCCCCCGGGCGCACGCTCGTCGATCGCCTTTACCTGTACGACGCGCGAGGCGCGCTCGTCGAGCGCAACGACATGCGCTGGGGCGTCACGCGTTACCGCTACGATCCGCACGGGATGCTGCTCGACGCGAGCTCGGCGAAGGGGCGCGAGTCGTTCGAGTACGACGCCGGGGGCGCGCTGAAGCCGGCGGGCGCGGCCTGGGAGACGGGGCCTGGCGGGCTCCTGCTCCGCACCGAGGAGGCCGCGTATGCCTACGACGACGCAAACCGGCGCACCCGCGAGACGCGCTCCGACGGCGAGACCGAGTATCTCTGGGACTGCCGCGGCCAGCTCCGCGAGGTCCGGCGCCCTGACGGCTCGCGCGTGCTGTTCGCTTACGACCCGTTCGGCCGCCGCGTCAGGAAGGAGGTCGTCCCGCCGGTCTCGCCGACCGCGCCCGCCTCGGAGGCGCCGAGGCCCCGCGTCGTCGAGTACCTGTGGGACGGCATCTGCCTTGCCGCCGAGCTCGACTCCGAGCGCGGCCTGCGCGTCTTCGTGCACGAGCCGGGGACGATGCGCCCGCTCCTCCAGCAGGAGAGCGGCGTGGTGTACGCGGTGATCACCGACCATCTCGGCACTCCGACCGAGCTCATCGGCCCCGAGGGGGAGGTCGCGTGGTCCGCGTGCCACGCGGCGTTCGGCAGGGTCGTCCAGGCAGCGCGCCCCGAGGGAGGCGCGCCCGTCGCGTCGCCCTTCCGGCTGCTCGGCCAGTACCACGACGAGGAGACGGACCTCTGCTACGTCCGCTACCGCTACTTCGATCCCAAGGTGGCGCGCTTCCTGAGCCCGGATCCGCTCGAGCTGCTCGGCGGCCGCAACCTCTTCGCCTTCGATGGCAGCCCGACCACGCACGCTGACCCGCTGGGCCTCGCCTGCGTCATCGTCGGCAACCCGGCGAGAGACCGGTTCGTCGCCTACTGCATTTCCCGCATCAATCCGAACCCGAACAACTACGCGATCGTGGTGCACGGGACAGCCCATCACGTGGCGGTGCCGGACGCGAACGGGGTCCACTCCTTCCATACGCCGGGCCAGCTCCTGGCCATCGTCAACGCTGCCGGAAACTACAACGGCGCGGCGCTGATCACGCTCAACTCGTGCAACACGGGCCGCATGCCGAACGGCGTGGGCGCGCAGGTCTCTGCCGCTTACCCCAACCGTCAGGTCCTCGCCCCGAGCGACATCGTCTGGGGTCTCGGCGAGCGGATCGCGCCTCAGCAAGGGGTGGCCAACAGCTCGAACTATGTGCCGCGGCCCGGCGAGCCTGACCCCGTCCCCGACCCGGCGCGCCCCGGACAGTGGAACTCATTTTATAACGGCATGCCCCATGTCAACAACCGGCACGACCAGTACACGACGCTGCCCGTGCCGCCCGCGCCTCCGCCGGGCAGCTAGCTCCGCGGCGCCCCAACCGCTCCTGACTGCGTGAGAGGTCTCGCCCAACGGGGCGGCTCGCGGCGAGGCGGTCTGCGTCGCGCGGCTTCTCCAGCGCGGAACCAGGGACGAACCTGGGCGGGGTGCTAGGCTCGCGCGTGGTAAAGGACGACCTGATGCCGGTAGCGACCGCCGAAATCCATGGTGAGCCACAGGTCGCCTTCCTCGCCGGCCACCAGACAAGATGAGGAGAACTGGCTCGGATCCGTGTGGAACGGGATGGGAATACGCTCCCAGTTCCCTCCTCGACCCAGACGGTAGATGCAGAGCGGCGACGTGCGGTCGTGAGAGCATACGACGAGCCCTCCCGACGGCGTGGCCAGGAGGTTGTCCACCCTGTAGTCCCCCAAGAAGGGCGGCAGCATCTGCCATGTGCCCTGGGCGCGACGTGCGATGAAGCGCTCCCCGGATCGCAGCGAGCCCCGCGCGAGGAGCTCGTCGCCTCCACCTCCGGTATGCACTGCGACGCTCTTCTCATCCACGCCGGGTGGCAACACGAGCTTCTCCGGCGTGAGCTCACCTCGCGGGAACACCCACCACCCAGGTTCGAGGCGCGTGGACTGTGTCACGCAAACAATCACGTCGCCGGATCTCGTCGTGCGGAGCCCCATGGGCGGGTTCCAGCCATCCCACAAGAGCTTCTCGGCGAGGACGGGAGGGATGGGCCTGTCCGAGCCGTCGAGCCGCCGGAGGGCGCCGTCGACGCCCATGGCGAGCACCCCACCGGCCCACGTGCAGATCCACGCGAGATCCGGCTGCTCCACCCATCGCCCGCGCTCCTCGTCCCAGCGGACCACCGCGTTTCGCGGAGATGCCGCCGTGATGATCCCCGGCATCGCCGGAGACGGGCCGGCGGCAGCGTGCGCCCGCCATCCCACGTTCGTGGCGAGGGCCCAGACGCGATCAGGCCATCGGCCGGCCATGTCCTTGATCTCTTGCGGAACGACGGGCGGCGGAGACACCCCATCGGTGCTCGGCGCCACCACGACCTCGGTCCTCCGCGGATCGTGGAGCCGCCCGCCGTGGGCCCGCGCCACGTGAGGCCCGGTGACCGCGAAGATCGCTCCTTCAAGGCGGTGAAGCTCGATGGGCTGCTGGGATGATGCGATTGCCGTGAACATGCCGAGATAGACTCCTCCTCGTCACTGCTTGCTTCGGATGCGCTCGCCTGCGGCGCGCAGCTCATCCAGCCACTTCACCCGCAACCGCGGGTCCGCCGCGAACCTCGCCATCCACGCCGAGTCCTCGTCGCGCTTCCCTTCGGGGGTGAGCCCGTACCGCACGATCGTCGCCCGCTCGGCCGCCGGGCTCGCCGCGATCTCCGCGAGCATGGTGACGTAGTCCTTGAGCGAGAGCCGGGGCCCGGGAGCGGCCGGCGAGGGCGCGGACTCAGCGAATGGAAGCGTCTGTTTCGCGATCGCGAAGACCTCGCTCGTGGCCTGCTCGACCGCGCCCGGCAGGGCGCCCGCGGCGGGCGAGGGCGCGGACTTGGCGAATGGAAGCGTCTGCTTCGCGATCGCGAAGACGTCGCTCGTGGCCTGCTCGACGAGGCCCGGCGCGGCGCCCGCGGCCGGCGGTAAGGCCGGATCCTGGGACGGCGGAGCGCCGCGCTCGCTCTCGCGCGGCGCGCTGCCAGCGAAGGGGAGCGCCGGCGCGATCGGGCCCGGGAACGCCAGCGCCGTCTGCTCGTCGAGCCCCTTCCGGACCACCGGCGCACGCGGCGGAGGTGGTGGCGACACCGGCGGTGCGCTCACCGGCTGCAGGAAGGGCAGGATGGGCTCTGCGATGTTGGACAGCGGTTGCGTCTCGCTCAGCGCGACGCTCGCCGTTCTCTGCTTTGCTTGCCCCTTGGCGGCGCGGCGCGGCCTCCGCGTCGGCGCCTTCAGCGTCGGCGGCTCCGGCCGGACCTCGGGCGCCGGACCGGGCGCAGCGGCGAGGAGCGCGGTCGCCTCGTTGCGCGCCTCCTCGTCGGCCGCGATGCGCTCGTGCCAGAAGCCGAGCAGGCGGAAGACGTCGCCCTCGCCGAGGCCGCGTGCCTCGAGGAAGCCGAGCGGGTCCTCCGCGGCCGTGAAGGCGCGGAAGAAATCGAGCCAGGCGCGGAGCTCTGTGTCGAGCGGCGGCACCTTGCGGTCGACGTGCGCCTGAGCGGCCAGGCGATGCTGGTCGCACGCCTCGACCAGCGCCCCGTCCTCCATCGCGCTCTCGGCGAGCCGCGCGGACCACGTCGCCTCCACCTGCGGCCACGCTGCGACCGGGATCGCGGCGTGATCCAGGCTCTGTTCCAGCGGAACGCCCTCGGCGACGTACGCAAGGACCGCCGCGTACGCCGAGAGCGCCACGCCCGCGATCTCGGGATCTGCGGGCGGCGTCGGGTCGGCGGTCCTCTCAGCCATCGCCGCGCACCACCACCTCGCGCAGCACCCGACGGCCCCGGCCGATGGGGAAGACCGCGCGCGCCACGAGCTCCACCCGCCGCGCCTCGGGCTGGAGCAGCACGGTATCGATGGGCGGCCGCGCGACCACGCGCTCCCCGGTGTCGTAGCGCGCGCTCGCTGCCAGCGGGAGCGCCGGGAGCGCGAACACGAGCGGATCGAGCGACATGCCGTGTACGCCCACCGGATCGCCGGGCGCGAGGTGCTCCTCGAACTGCAGCGAGGGGTGGGCGACGTTGCCGAAGCGGACGTCCTGATCGTCGGGCGGGAGCGGCATCCGGGTCGCCTTCCACCGCGCGTCGAAGGTGCCGGCGTATTCGAGGCGCGGGGACCAGTGCGTCATGATCGCGCCGAAGCCCATCGGGGGATGGCGATCCGAAGGTGAGCCGTGGGGCCGGTCCGGGTGCTCGATCTGCGGGGCCGGCTGGTCGACGAGCTCCGCGGCGCTCTTAGCTACGCCGACGCCCGCAGGGTTGCGTAGCTCGATCACCGAGAGGTCCTCGGACATGCCGCCGTAGGCCCGCTCATAGACGATAGGCGTCCGGAGGAAGGGCTGGGCGGGCCCGATCCTGACGCCGAAGACGCCCCGGGAGAAGACACGCTGGCCGTGGACGCGCAGCGGCGTCAAACGCCGCCTGACCTTCACGACGACGTCGAGCACCGGCACCTTCGCCGGGGCTATCGCGTCGCCGGTGACCACCACGTCCGTGCCGAGCTTGGCGACGCCGAGGTCGGACGGGAAGCGGAGGCTGCTCCGGGGGCTCCCGGGATCCCAGGGCTCGTCGGCGATGCGGACCGGGGCCGGATCGTCGGCGAGCGTCGGTCGGCCGCTCCGGTCGACGATGAAGGTGCCCTTGATGATGGCGACGAGGACGTCGTTCCCATCCCGATCGATCAGGGGTACGGGCTGGACTGCGAAGGGGGACTCGTTCGCGACGCTCATGGAGATGTCCGCTGAAAGCGCCCGCATCGTACACGGCGTGGGTTCGCTGATCTGTTCCGCAGCGTCGGTCGTGGCGTCGGCGAGGAACGACGACTGGGCATGAGTTCAGTGTTTTGGGGCTCGATCCTGACGCCGCAGGCGCCGTACTCGTCGGCAGGGCCATTGTGCGGCTCGGCCGCAACGAGGACGCGCGCCTGCTGGCCTGCACCGCGAGCCCGCTGTGCTGGCGCGTCTTGTGGGGCTTCCTGAACCGCGACGGCCCCCGCATCAGAGAGGCGGCGCGCCTGCAGGTGCAGGACGTCGACTTGGATCGCGGCGCGCTGCGCCTCGAGAAGAACAAGACGAACGACCCGCGTCCAAACGTATCTCGTGCAGAGATACCTTTGTCTCCGAGATACCTTTTCGGGCGCTCTCGGGCGACCTCTGTCACGGTTGTTCACGAACCCTACACGGATGGAGGTACGGCATGGCATCGGTGGCTCTCGCGCGTGGCTCGTCACACCTTGCTCTTCGTGAGTCTGACAACAGCATGCGCGCGATCGAGAGGACGACCCTGGAGACGCCCGTCGACGGATCGCGGAGCCCCAGGGCCGTCAGCTCCTCCGCCATGGCCACCGCGACGCTCGCAATCCCGCTGGACGGGCTCACGATCACAGCGCCGCAGCCGGAGATGCTCTCGCAGAAGAACGTCGCGTCGGTCACCGGGATCCCGGCTCGCGTGTTCCTCGACACGATCCGCGCGCCGGGCTTTCCCCTACCGGTCGCGAAGCTCGGCAAGCTGCGCCTGGTCCGGCGCGAGGCGTTCGTCGCCTACCTCCAGGCGCTGGGCGGTGACCGGGCACCGCGTCGAGCCCCAGCGGAGGACGAGCGGACCGGGGTTGCGGCGGTGCTGGCGGCTGCCGGCCTTGAGCCGGTCCAGCAGCCGCGGGCCGGCCGAGCGAGCGCCTCTTCCGAAGGCGCGAGGCGTGGCAGGCTGCCGCCGAGGTAGCGCGGGTCCGCTTGGCGCTGCCAGCGGCGTCGCGTGGGCGTGCGTGGCAGACCGGGGGCCAGCCACGACAGCGCCGGTCTCCCAGCTATCGGTGCAGGGCGCTCCGCGCGGGGCCGCCCCGAGGTGGAGCACCGCCACGCTCGAGGGCGCTGGAGGTCCCTCACGGTGCGGTTCCGCGAGCTCGCCGGCCCTCTCTCGAAGGCGTCTCAGGCGTGGGCGCCGCCGGCGGCGCCGGGGAAGGGGAGCCGGCGTCCTGAGCGAGCGCTCCGGAGCGGGCACCGAGCCGGCCGACGAGCGCGGCGAGCGCGGCTTGCACCGCGGCCTGAGCTTCGTGGAGCGCGTCGAGGCGACGCACCCAGCTCGAGAAGCGCACGCCCTGCGGTCGTCGCGGGATCGGCTCCCGCGGGTCCGGCCCAGCGCCGAGTGCGGCCCGCGCCTTCGTCCGCCGTGCGAGCGCCTGCTCGAGGACACGCTCCTCGGGACGCTGCCGTGTCGCAGGATAGACGAGCCCGGCGCAGCGGCGGCAGCGCAGGCCCGGCGCAGCGAGGTACAGCACGGCCGCCCGCGCGGAGCAGCCGGGACAACGCGCCCAGAGCCGGAGGCCGCCGGAGGCCACGCGGGTCGTCTCGAGCTGCACGGTGATCGTCCCGGCCAGCACGAGGCACGTGCCGGCGATGGCGAGCTCGACATCGGTGTCGACCTCGCCGCGTCGGGCGGCACTGGCAAGCGCAGCGATGTTGACAGAGGCGATCTCAGCGGTCCTGCATCTGCGCACGCCGGCATCGTAGCAGGGCTCGATGCCGAGCCTTGAGAGCAAGCAGCGGAAGGTCAGGTCATCGAGGCCGGCGCGCTCTTACCTTGGCGATGATCTCATCGTGCGGGATTCCACCTCAACGTAGCGCATTCTCCCTCTCCCAGCGCTCCTGCGCCGCAATCACGTCGTCCGCGGCGCGGACACCCGAGACGAAGAGCGCCGCGTGCGCGGGGTCGTCGAGGTCGAGACCAAACCGGAGCATCACGACGCGGTCGCGCGGCGGGACGGCGCGGAGGATCGCGGCGGCGGAGCGGTCGCGGCGTCAGGAGGGCATATTACGAGCATCCCAGCGTTGCCGGCTGACGTCGTAAACGAGAAGTATACTAAGGTGCAGCTCGTCAATATCCGGCTGCCGTGCACGAGAAACGTCCTCGGCTGCCCGTCTTTGGAGTGCAACAGCGGAATCGTCGATGGGACGGCGGGTCTTCCGCAGGGGGCGGCGCAGCGGCGGTGCTCCGTGAGGCCGGCCTCGTGCCGGGCCCCTACGCTGGCGGGCCGCCCGTGCGTGAGCGCGACCGCGAATCGCGCTAGAAGAGCGTCGCCATGCCCCGCAGGCCCACGGGATCGCGCTTCCGCAACGACGCTGGTCGGCTCTACGTCCGCGTCCTCGTCGGCGACAAGGACCGCGAGAGCTTCCCTCTGGATCCCAAGCTGACCGCGGAGCAAGCCGAGAGGCACGAGGAGCTCGTCGTCGACGTGGCCGTGCGCCTGCGCGCCTCGCGCAACGTCGCGCGCGACGCGATCGTCGCGCTGCTGGAGCGTGCTGCGGTGGGCGAGGGGAGGGGGCGCTCCGCGACGTCATCGCGGCGGTCGACGTCGTCTGCAGATGGGGGACGTCGACCTCGGGCGCGGCGCGCTGCGCCTCGAGAACAACAAGACCAACGGCCCGCGCGCCTGGGCGCTGTCGCCCGGCGTGCCGCAGGCACTGTGCGCCCGGCTCGCGCTTCGCGGCAACCGACGCCCTCCGCGCCGCTGTTCGTCAACGAGGACGGCGAGCGCGTCAGCGTCGAGCACGCGGCCGAGCGGCTCCGCGCTCACGTTCAGCTCGCTGGCATCGGTCGCTCGGAGCTCTTCGAGGACTCCGACGAGCGCCAGCAGGTGCGCGCGCACGACACGCGCTCCACCTTCATCACCGTCGCCCTCGCGAACGGCCGGAGCGAGACCCGGGTTGCCGACCGGACCGGGCGCCGGAGCTCCGTCGTGAGCCAGAGGTACCGCCAGGCGGCCAGGACGTTTGCAGAGCTGGGCCTTGGCGAGCTAGCTTCCCTCGCCGAGGCGCTCCCCCAGCTGGGGGGAAAAGCCAGCGGAATAGCCAGCGAAGGGGGTGGCGCGGAGCATGGCGACGCGATAATAACCAGCAAATTCAACAACTTGGCCCCGTGGCGAAATGGCAGACGCGGTGGATTTAAAATCCGCGGCCCCTCGCGGGCGTGCCGGTTCGAGTCCGGCCGGGGCTACCTCATGGGTGACGTGCCGAGCTGGCCCGCGCTGGCGTGATGGGGGGCTCGGTGCTTCCAGCTGAAGCCGCCAGCTCGACCATCCGCGGCGCCAGCTCGACCATCCACGGCGCCAGCTCGACCATCCGCGGCGCCAGCTCGACCATCCGCGGCGCCAGCTCGACCATCCGCGGCGCCAGCTCGACCTGAGCTGCTTGCCCGCTTCGAAGGGGATCAGGTCGCTCTGTGTCCCACGTGGCGCCGACCTGCCGGGGACGCCGCGCCCCCGTCACGGTCTGATGGCGCTTGTCACGGTCTGAAGGGAAGCGGCGCGCGCCCCGTTTGGCGCTCCTCTAGGGCTCGACAAACCAAGTGGACTCGAGTAATGGGAGCGCCACTACATGGATCTGGACATCGATTGTCTGCGTGAGGCGAAGGTAGAGAACGTAGAACGCCTTGCACACGCTCTGGGCGTCAGGCTGCCCGAGCACAAGCGTCATGACAGGCGTGCTTACACCCGCGAGCTCATTCGCGTGGTGATGCAGGGCATCCGGCGCGATGCCGAGCGGTTCCGCAGCCGCAGGTTCTTCGGTCGCAGCTGACGATTCTACCCACACAGTACGCCCCCTGAGCGTGCCGGCTGGACTGTCCGTTCCCGCCGAGCCTTCGCTTGTTGCGTCTCCGCGTTGGTCGTTCCTCGTTCCTGGCCGAACCGTAGGCCCCCGGAGGGGCTGTTCTCCGCGCGGTGTGGGGGATGGGCCGATGTTTGAGCCTTTGCCTTTGCTCCTCCGGCTTGCCGGAGGAGCAAAGGCAAAGGCGAGTTCGGCGGGGCCCCCACACCGCGCGGAGAACAGCCCCTCCGGGGGCCGATCCGCCCGGAACCACCTCCCGACCTCCCGACCTCCCGACCTCCCGACCCCCGCCCCCCGCCCGCCGCCGGCTCCTCGCCGCCGCCCCCTACCGCCCCTGAGGCTTGCTCCGCATCGCCAGCCGGCTCCCCGTCACGCGGCTCCGCGCCGCCAGCAGGAGCGGCGCCGCCGGCGTGAGCGGATCGACCAGGTCGTTCACCTGGAGCATCGCCTTGTCCGTCACCTTCCACGCCGCCGAATGACCCGACACCCCCTGCTGGGGCGACCCCGCCAGATCCAGCGCTCGGCTCAGCTCCCGCCCCACCCGCTCGATCCGCGCGAGCTCCTCCCGCGACGCCCCCCCGTCCTTCGCCGCCGCGTAGATCGCCCGCACCACGCCGAGCAGATCTCGAACGGCATCGAATGGAAACGGCGGGGTGCTGACCGGAATGGGCACTGCGCCAATGTACAGCAACTCGCCGTTCGATGGAGCATTTGCATTCCGATGACGCGCATCAGATTTCCACAGGATCGTCTCAGTTGTAATTTCGAAAACAGAAAAAATCAGTTGAGCGGACCCACCGCCTCCTCTACCGCGGCGATCAGCGCCCCGCTCCGGATGAGCTCGGTCGCCGCCGCGATGTCCAGGTAGAGCGGCCGGTCCTCGACCAGCTCGGGCACCACCCGGCGGATGGCGGCGTGGGCCGCGGCCACCCCCGCGCTCGGGCGGAGCGGGCGCCGCTGGTCCACCCCCTGCGCCGCCGTGATGAGCTCGATCGCCAGCGAGCTGCGGACGTTCTCGATCACCTGCGCGAGCTTGCGGGCGCTGATGCTGCCCATGCTCACGTGGTCCTCGCGGCCGGCGCTCGAGGGGATCGAGTCGACGCTCGCCGGGTGACACAGCACCTTGTTCTCGCTGACCAGCGACGCGCTCGCCACCTGGGCGATCATGAACCCCGAGTGCAGCCCGCTCCGCGGCGCCAGGAACGGCGTAAGGCCCGTCGAGAGCGCAGGGTTGACCAGCTGCTCGACCCGCCGCTCGCTGATGTTCGCGAGCTCCGCCGCCGCCACCGCGGCGAGATCCAGGGCCAGCGCCACCGGCTGCCCGTGGAAGTTGCCGCCCGAGATCAGCTCGGCGACCCCCTCTCCGCCCCCTTCTCCGCCTCCTTCGCCGAGGAACACCGTCGGGTTGTCCGTCACGCTGTTGACCTCCCGGGTCAGCACCTCGGCGGCCCAGGCGAGCGCGTCGCGCGTCGCGCCGTGCACCTGCGGCATGCAGCGGAGCGAGTAGGCGTCCTGCACCCTCGGGCAGTCCGCGTGGCTCTGCATGATCTCGCTGCCCCCGAGCAGCGCGCGCAGGTTGCCGGCCGTGCCGGCCTGGCCCGGGTGCGGGCGCACCCGCATGAGCCGCTCGTCGAACGGGCGCTTCGAGCCCATCAGCGCCTCGAGGCTCACCGCGCCGGCGATGTCCGCGACCGTGCAGAGCGCGGCCGCGTCCCGCAGCGCGAGCGCGCCGAGCGCGGCCATGTACTGGGTCCCGTTGATCAGCGCGAGCCCCTCCTTCGCGGCGAGCTCGATCGGCGCGAGGCCGGCCTTCGCGAGCGCCACCGCGCTCGGCATGAGCTGCCCTTCGAGCCGCGCCTCCCCCTCGCCGATGAGCGACAGCGCGAGGTGCGCGAGCGGCGCGAGATCGCCCGACGCGCCGACCGAGCCCTGCGCCGGGATGCGCGGGCACACGCCGCGCTCGAGCAGCGCGGCGAGCAGGTCGAGCACCTCCGTGCGCACCCCCGAGTGCCCCAGGGCGATCACCTGCGCGCGCAGGAGGATCATCGCGCGCACCTCGGCGTCGCCGAGATCCGGCCCGACCCCGCAGGCGTGGCTCCGCACGAGGTTCCGCTGGAGCGCACGGATGTCGTGATCGGCGATGCGCGTCTCCGCGAGCGCGCCGAAGCCGGTGTTGATCCCGTACACCGCAGGCGCGGCGTCGCCCGCCGCCGCGATCGCGTCGATCGCCCGGCGCGAGGCCGCGGCGCGCTCGCGCGCCTCGGCGCAGACCGCCACCGGCCGCCCGCGCCGCGCGACATCCTCGAGATCCGCCAGCGAGAAAGGGCGGCCCAGGAGCAACGGAGACAGAGAAGGAGAGACGGCGGCGCGCGGCGTGGAGAGGGTCACGGGAGCGCACGCTAGAGCGGCGGATGCCTCGAGAAAAGCCGCTGGCGGCGCGATTCGCGGCGCCGCTCGGCCGCCCGCCAGCGACGGACGAGGCCCGGCAGCGACCCGGCTGGAAAGCGCGGAATCGTGCTCTGCCGCCGGCGGCGGGTCGCCCCGCCGGCGACGGAAGAAGAATCCAGTGCCCCGCAGGGATCGATCCGCCTATCCTGCCGGCGCGCTCCGGCCTGCGCCGGCGCGCGGCCGCTTGCTTCCGATGCGCTTCGCCCTGGCCCACCTCGCCCCCCTTGCGCTCGCCGTCGCGCTCGCCTCGCCGAGCGCCGCTCAGCCCGTCGAGGGCGCGGACGCGGGGCCGGGAGCCCCGCCGGCCGCGGCAGACGCCGACCGCTTCGAGGAGCGGCTCGTGCTGGACACCGGCCGCTCGCCGCCGCCCCCGCCGGACCCGACCCGGTCGACGTTCTCGGTGCAGGGCGAGTACCAGCTCCGCTACCGCGCCATGACCGACCTCCGGCTCCGGGCGCCGCCCCTCTCGGATCCGGGCGCGACGACGCTCGGGCAGAACCAGTACATCGCTCACTGGCTGCGCCTCTCGCCGCGCTTCCACTACAAGGACAAGGCCTCGATCGTGGCCCAGATCGACGTCGTCCGCGGGCTCATCGCCGGCGACACCACGCGGCACGTCGAGCAGGTGCGCGACGCGCGCGCCGCCCTGGCCTGGTACGACGTGCACCCGCGCTACCTCTACCTGGAGGTGCCGTCGTCCGTCGGCGTCTTCCGGGTGGGCCAGCAGGGCGCGCACTGGGGGATGGGGCTCGTCGCCAACGACGGCGATCGCGCGAGCTTCTTCGGCGACTACGAGCGCGGCTCGCTCGTCGAGCGCGTCATGCTCGAGGCGACGCCGATGGGGCGGGCCGGGCCGCTCGTCGTGACCGTCGCGGCCGACCTCGTGTTCGAGGACAACGCGGCCGACCTGCTCGGGAACGACGTCGAGGGGCAGGACGAAGGGGAGGGCGATCGCGCGGTCCAGGCGGTCGTGTCGGCGCTCTGGCGCGAGCGGCGCGGCGAGGTCGGGATCTACGGCGCCCTGCGGCGGCAGGCCCGCGAGCGCCGCGCGAACACGAGCCCGGCCCGGTTCACCGAGGCGCTCGCGGCGGCGGTGATCGACGTGGCCGGCAGGTTCGACGCGCCGGTGCCAGGGGGCGGCGCCCACGTCTACGGCGCGCTCGAGGCCGCGGTGATCCTGGGCGCGGCGTCGTTCGTCCCGCGCGGGCCCGAGCCGCTCGCGGGCGCGGCGGCGGGGCGCGCGCCCGTGGCGGTGCGCTCGGTCGGCGGCGCGGCCACGCTCGGCGCGGTGCACGTCGCGGGCCGCGGGCTGCGGCCGGCCGATCGGTGGGGGCGCGTCGTCACCGAGCTCGAGGCCGGCTACGCGTCGGGCGACGACGACCCCAGGGACGACGTGTCGCGGCGGTTCACGTTCGACCCGAGCCACAACGTCGGGCTCATCCTCTTCGACCAGGTGCTCGCCTGGAAGACGGCGCGCTCGGCCACGATCGCCGAGCGGGAGCTCTTCGCCGCGTCGCCCGAGCCCGGGATCAGGTCGCTGCCCTCCAAGGGCGGCGTGTTCGGCGCCGCCTACGTGAACCCGCGGGTCGTGGTGCGGCCGGCGCGCTGGCTCGACCTCAAGGCGGGCGCGGTCATCGCCGAGGCGACGGCCGACGTCGTCGACCCGCACAACCCCCGGGCGGGCGGCGTCCTCGCCAACTACGACGGCGGGGACAAGCGCCGCCGCGATCTCGGCGTCGAGCTCGACCTCGGCGTCGACGCGCGCATCGCGATGGGCAGGCTCGTCACCATCCAGCTCGGCACCGAGGCCGGCGTCCTCTTCCCCGGCGGCGCGTTCGACGACGCCGCCGGCACGGAGCTCCCCGATCAGTACCTGCTCACGCTCAAGCTGGGCGTGATCCACTGATCCGGCCGGGGCTCGCCGGCCCTCGAGCGAGCTCGCGCGCGACACGGCAGACGAGGGCCGCCCAGGGTGGTAGAGGGCGTCTGCGTGGCGGGTGCGGCGCGGCGGGCGCGCGGCTCGTCGAGGTCGGGCGACGGCGCCGGCCGCGGCCTCGCCCTCCGGAGGAGAGACATGGGAGAGAAACGATGCGCAAACGACTCGCGCTGAGCCACCTTCCGACCCCGATCCAGCGCCCGCGGCGGCTGGCCGAGGCGCTCGGCGTCGACCTCTACGTGAAGCGCGACGACATGACCGCCGGCGCGGAGGCCGGCAACAAGGTCCGCAAGCTCGAGTACCTGCTCGCCGCCGCGCGGGAGGAGGGCGCCGACTGCGTGATCACCTGCGGCGGCCTGCAGTCGAACCACGCGCGCGCGACCGCGCTGCTCAGCGCCTCGCTCGGCCTGCGCTCCGTGCTGTTCCTGCGCACCGCGGATCCGTCGGCCGGGGCGCCGCTCGGGGGCAACGTGCTGCTCGATCGGCTCGCCGGCGCGGAGATCCGGCTGATCTCGCCCGAGGCGTACCGGGGCCGCGACGCCGTCATGGCCGAGGCGGCCGCCGAGATCCGCGCGGCGGGCGGCCGGCCGTACGTGATCCCCGAGGGCGGCTCGAACGGCCTCGGCGCGCTCGGCTACGTGCGCGCGATGGAGGAGATCCGGAAGCAGCTCGACCTCGGCCTCGCGGGGGGCAAGCCGTTCGACGTCGTCGTGCACGCGTGCGGCTCGGGCGGGACGGCGGCGGGCTCGGCGCTCGGCGCGGCCCGCTACGAGGTGGCCGGCGAGGTGCGCGCGATGGCGGTGTGCGAGGACAAGGCGACGTTCGCGCGCGTCGTGGTCGCGATCATGGACGACGCGCGCTCGCTCGAGCCGCGCCTCGGCGCGCCCGCCCACCTCGTGATCGACGACTCCGCGCGCGGGCCGGCCTACGGGGTGTCCACGCCGGAGCAGCGGGCGCGGATCGTGAAGGCGGCGCGGCTGTCGGGGCTCATCCTCGACCCGGTGTACACGGGCAAGGCGTTCTCCGGGCTCTGGGACATGGCCGAGCGGGGCGAGCTCTCGGGCAAGCGGGTGCTGTTCCTGCACACCGGCGGCCTTCCCGGGCTCCTCGCGCAAGGCGCCGACTTCGCCGACGCTGTCTAGGGCGGCCCGCTTCGCCGGCCGGGTCAGGCCCCGCCGCGCCACCACGCGTCGGCCAGCGACGCGTCTTCCAGCGTGTCGATCTCCATGTAGCCGCCGTGCGTGTCGATCTTGTGCAGGGCCGCGCCCGACTCGAGCATGTGCTGGAGCAGATCGATGAGGTAGGCGCGCCGGAACGAGCGGCCCTCGCGGAACTCCGGCCGCTCCGCGAACGCGGCGCGCGCGGCGTCGAACGCGGCCAGCAGCCGCGCGGCGCCCCGCGCCGACAGCTTCATCACCCCGATGAACTCGCCCGTCGCCGCCTCCGACGGGATGCGGCGCGAGATCTCCACGACGCGGTCCCCGTCGGCGCGGAGCTTCTCGGCGTCGGTCTCGGGGTGCTGCGAGCGGTTCACATACCGGCGCCGCCAGTCCGTGTCGCAGGCGAGCGCGATGTCGTGCGGAGAGCGCACCAGATCCGCCACGATCCCGGGCCGGTAGACGATGTCCGCGTACGTCGAGACGAAGCCGCCCTCGAGGTGCTCGCGCGCGCAGAGCAGCGAGAGCAGGATGTTGTTCTGCTCCCAGTCGCGGTTCTCGACGTACGTGAGGTCCGGGTAGGCAGCCCGGATCACCTCGGCCTTGTAGCCGCAGACGAACACGACGTCCGACCGCTTGAAGCCGCCCGCCGCGAGCGCGTCGAGGATGCCGTCGAGCATCGGGCGGCCGAGGATCGGGACCAGCGTCTTCGGCAGCTCTTCGGTGAGGTGACGCAGCCGGCTGCCCCGGCCCGCCCCGATGATCACGGCCTTCACGGCTCCGCCGATACCACGAACGGACTCGGGAGAGCCCAGGGACGTAAGGATCCGCGAGAAAACACGCGGGATCCCGGCCCCGTTATGGAAACGTGACCGTGCGCTGACCCCGTGCCGCGGACCACCGGGCTACGACCCGAGCATGGAGATCGCGGTCGTCCTCATCGCCCACTCTACGCTCTCGGTCTTTTTCCAGACCTTCTTCCTGCACCGGTACGCCTCGCATCGGATGTTCACGATGTCGAAGCGGTGGGAACGGATCTTTCACTTCCTGACGTACCTGACGCAGGGCTCTTCGTACCTGGTTCCGTGGGTTTACGCGATCTTGCACCGCATGCACCACGCGTACAGCGACACGCCGAAGGACCCGCACTCGCCGCGGTACTACTCGAGCGTCGTCCCGATGATGCTCGACACCGCGAAGCGCTACGACGCGATCTACGACGGCACGGCCGACGTGGAGCCGCGCTTCCGCGGCGGCTACCCCGAGTGGCGCACGCTCGATCGCATCGGCAACTCGTGGATCAGCCGGCTCGCGTGGGGCACGGGCTACGTGGTCTTCTACGCGGCCTTCGCCTCGCACTGGTGGCAGTTCCTGTTCCTCCCGCTCCACTGGACCATGGGCCCGCTGCACGGGGCGATCGTGAACTGGTGCGGCCACCGCTACGGCTACCGCAACTTCAACAGCGACGACGACTCCCGCAACACGCTGGCCCTCGACCTGGTGACGCTCGGCGAGCTCTTCCAGAACAACCACCACAAGTACGCGATGAGCCCGAACTTCGCGGTGCGGTGGTTCGAGATCGACCCGGCCTACCAGGTCATCCGCGTGTTCGCCTGGCTGGGCATCCTCCAGATGTCCGACAAGGTCCAGGTCGCCCGTCTCGAGCCCGAGGTCGCGCGGGCCGAAGGGTAGGGGCGACCTTCCCCCCCGGCCGCGCGCGCAGCGCGGCCGGTGCGCGAGACCGCGCGCACGGCGCGGCCGGCCCGCGAAACCGCGGCGCCGAGGCGCGCGGAGGCCCCGCGCGGAGGCCCCCTCGAGGTTACTCGAACAGCAGCCGGAACGCGCCGGGCACGTCCTTAGGCCCGATCTTCACCTTGCGCTCGTTGAACTCCGGGAGACAGGCCTGGTAGGCCGCGTCCACCCGCAGATCGCTCCCGTCCCAGCTCGGCCGCCAGATCTCCATCGTGTCACGCGCCAGGTCGATGACGTCCCTGAACTGCCCGCGCTCCTTCAGGATCTGCGTGCTGAGCCCGTACATCAGCAGCCCTCCCGGGATCGCCCCGAGCGCCGTCGTCGCCAGGGCCGGATAGCAGATGCGCGCCGTCTTCACCCCGAACTTCCCCTGGATCTCCGCCATCGTCTGGCGCTGCAGCTTCTTCGCGCCGGCGAGCGGGCCCATCGCGTAGACCGGATCGTCGCTCGGGTAGTCGTAGTCGCAGAACGACACCACGCTCTCGCCCTTCGCGAGCAGCCCCGCCGCGGCGAGCGGCTCGGCCCACAGGAGCGACGACGTGCCCATGAACTTGTTCGTCCGCTCGATGTCCGCGTCGTTCGCGACGTCCACCTCGACGAGCCCGAGCTTGCGGATGTTCTCGGGGCGCGAGAAATCCGGCACCTGGAGCACCGGGTCGAACGCGACGTCGAGGTCCTTCACCTTCGTCGGCCCGTGCTCCGCGTACCGCTTCATCGCGCCCGCCGCGATGCCGTTCACGAGGTGCACCGCCCGATACCGCTCCTTCAGCGCGGCGACCACCTCGTCGATCACCTGCGGCCTCGTGGCGTCGTTGTTCCAGAAGCGCGCCGTGAGCCCCTCGGCCGCCGCCGCGTCCGTGATCGCCTTCACGTGGTGCGGGCCGATCTGCATCTTCTCGCTGTCGAAGTGCACCGCGAACACGGCGGCCCGCTCCCCGAAGAGCAGCTGCAGCGCGAGCGCCCGGGTGATGCCGTTCGAGCCGCCCAGGATCAGCACCGCCGTGTCCGGGGCGATCTGCGTGCCGGCCGGGCTGATGCGGGCGCGGTGCGCCGCGAGCTGCTCGCTGGCCACGCGCGCGCCGTGCTCGGCCAGCGCGCCGACGAACGAGCGGCGATCCAGGCCGCCGAGAGGAAGCTTCTTGAAGGTCTCTAGGTCATCCATCACGTCCGGCGTCTTACCGTCTCCCGCGGTCCGCGTCACGACTGGACAGCTGGCGCCCGTCCCGGCGCGCCCCCGTCGCGGCGCCGAAGGCGGAGCCCCGCCTCCGTCCGAGCCGTGATAGAAGGATCCCGTGAAGACGGTTCTTGTCACCGGCGGCAGCGGGTTTATCGGGCGCGGTCTCGTGAAGGAGCTGCTCGCGCGGGGGGATCGGGTGACGGTGCTGACGCGCGACGTCGGGCGGACGCAGGCGTCGCTGCCCGGGGCGCGCGTCGTGTCGTGGAGCCCCTACAGCGCGGGGCCGTGGTTCGAGGAGCTCGACGGGGTGGACGGCGTGATCCACCTGGCGGGCGAGTCGATCGTCAAGCGCTGGTCCGAGGACGCGCGGCGCGAGATCGTGAACAGCCGCATCGACACGACCCGCCTCATGGGCGAGGCGATCGGCAAGGCCAAGCGCAAGCCGAGCGCGTTCGTCTGCGCCTCCGCGGTCGGCTACTACGGCCCGCAGCCGGGCGAGAAGGTGCTCGACGAGGGCGCCCCGCCCGGGCAGGGCTTCCTCGCCGACGTCGTGGTCCGCTGGGAGGAGGCCGCGCGCGCCATCGAGGAGCAGCACGGCGTCCGCTCGGTGCAGCTGCGGATCGGCGTGGTGATCGGCGAGGGCGGCGGCGCGCTCGACAAGATGATCGCGCCCTTCCGGTTCTTCCTCGGCGGGCCGATCGGCGACGGCAAGCAGGTGATCCCGTGGATCCACCGCGACGACGTGGTGGCGCTGACCCTGCTCGCCCTCGACAGCGACGCGGTGCGCGGCCCGCTCAACGTGACCGCGCCGCACGCGGCGACCGGCGAGGAGGTCGCGCAGGCGATCGGCGCCGTGCTCCGCCGGCCGTCGTGGCTCCGCGTGCCCGAGGCCGTGGTGAAGCTCGGGATGGGCGACGCGGCCGAGATAGTGACCACGGGGCAGCGCGCCTATCCCCGGCGGGCGGAGGAGCTTGGCTACAAGTTCCGCTACGCCCAGCTGACGCCCGCGCTCGAGTCGATCTTCAGCCGCTGACTTCAGCCGCTGAGCGAGCGGCCCGCGCGCGGCCCGCGCGACGAGCGCCCGCGGCGGAGCGGGCGCCCATCCGCCCCGGCGGCGATGGGTCTGCCTGGGCAGCTGGGCGCCGCGCCGCGGCGCCCAGCTGCTGCCACGCAAGAAGAGCCGCCGGTGGCGCGCTGAGAAGTCGACCGTTGTCGAGCAGCGCACCATCGGGAGCCCGGACGGCGGTTTCCCAGCGCTCCCCCAAGCGCTCCGTCCGCTTCCATGCTTACGACATCGCGCGCCGAGAAGCTTTCGGGATGAGTTGGATTGGCGCGTGCAGGGTATCCCGACTCATGGGCGCAGCGCATCCCCCCATCGCGACGCCAGACACAAAGTCGTTAGGGGAATCCCTTTGCCGCAGCGCACAATCGCGGGGTTGCTCGTCGGAGGCGGTTTTCCAGCGCGTGAGCGGGGGTGAGGGGCGGACGCAGCCAGCTGTCGCCGTCCGGACAGGCAACCACCCCGGCGTCGCCCGGCGCGGGGCGGCGCGGCCGGGGGCGGACAGGCGCGCTCGTACGCTCATGGGCTGATGCCGCGACTCTGGAGGATCTCGCGCACCACGGCCTGCGCGGACGTGGGCAGCTCGGCGAGCGAGGCGCGGGCGAGCTCCACGAACTTCATGCCGCGCGCGCGCTTCAGCGCCTCGACGGCCGCGGCGCGCTCCTCGGCGCCCTCGTGCTGGAGGATGCCGAGGAGCATCTCGCCGGCCTCCAGCGTGTCGATCTTCGCGATCGCGCGCACGGCGCTGGCGCGGACGGCGGGCGCCTGCGACTCGCGGTAGATGCGGGCGAGCGGATCGAAGGCGTGGGCGAAGCGGAGCTCTTCGAGCGCGCGGGCGGCCTCGTGGACGACGGTGGGGTCGGGGTCCACGAGCGCGTCGCGGAGCGTGATGAACGTGCGCTTGTAGAGGAAGCGGGAGAGCGCGCGGACCACGGCCACCCGGATCTTCGGCTCGGGGCGGCGGAACAGGTGCTCGAGCGGCGAGAGGATCGTGTAGAGCTCGACCGTCGCGAGCTGCTCGGCGAGGCTGATGAGCTGCTGCGCGGGCGAGCGCTGCGCCGGGGCGGCCTCGGGCGTCGCGCCCTCGACGGCGAGCGCGGTCAGGCGGGCGAGCATCGCGCGGCGGCGGGTGACCTCGGACCACTGCGCCGGGTCGAGGACGATGTCGCCGCACGCCTGGCTGGCGCTGCCGGCCTGCTCCCACTCGACGAGGTCGATGTGCCAGACGTCGGGGAAGCCGAGCTCGTGGCGGAGGTGCGCCGGCAGCGGCGACGCGTCGATCGGCAGGTCCTGCGCGTTCACGTAGCGGCCGCCGGCGCGGGCGTAGTGCTTCTTCCGGGTCTCCTCGAGCGGCAGCTGCGTGAGGGCGCGGTAGACGCTGCCCACCTTGCTGTACTGCCCCGCCTCGCCGAGCGCGATCACGGCGGCGAGCAGCGCGTTCTCGGCGATCTCGGGCGGCGCGGCGCGCTTCTGCGAGACGGCGGACACCTCCTGCCAGAGCCGGGCCTGCGCGAGCACGGCGAAGTTGGCGACGGCGGTGAGCCCCTCTTTGCGCGCGTAGGCGGCCATCTCGCGGGCGAGCGTGGCGGCGGCGGAGATCTCCCCCTGCTTCTCGGCCGCGGCGACGGCCTCCTCGTAGGACTGGAGCGCGTAGTAGCGCAGGTGGTCCTCGCGCAGGATGCGGATGACGTTCACGTAGCCCTCGAGGACGTGCTCGAAGGCGCGGCTCTCGCGGCCGACGGCGATGAGGACCTGGTAGCAGTCGAAGGCGCGCTCGCGCTGGCCGATGGTCTCGTACCGGTCGGCGGCCTCCTCGAGCAGGTGGACCGAGGCGAAGACGGCCTCGCGCGCGGCCGTGGCGTCGCCCGTGCGGAGCGAGGTGCGGGCGAGGTTGAAGCGGGCGAGGCCGGCGGCGTAGAGGTCGCTGCCCGACGAGGAGAGCAGCTGGGCGAGGCGCGACCAGAGGGCGCGGGCGCGGGCGAAGTCCTGGCCGCGCTCGCGGGCGATGGCGGCCTGCGCGACGAGGCCGGCGGCCTCGTACTCGTCGGCGGCGCGGGCGTAGAGCCGCCTCTGCCGCTCGGGGTCCTGCTCGCGCTCGGCCCAGGCGAGCACGGTGCGCGCGCGGTCGATGGGCGGGACGTGGGCGATGAGGGGGCGCTGGCTGTGCTCGCCGCCCGCGTACCAGGCGACGGTGAGGGCGCTCCTCGGGTCGCCGAGCCGGACCAGCACCTCGCGGAGCTCGTCCGTCATGGCGACGTAGTCGTCCTCGCGGGCGATGGTGTGCTGGAGGGCGCTGAAGAGCGCGTCGCGCGCGCGGGAGAGATCGCTCCTGGCCAGCGCGGAGCGGGCCTCGTCGCGGAGCTCGTGCAGGGGGCGGACGCCTTGGGTCATGCGCGGAGCGAGCGTAGTACACCACGGCGGCGGCGGCCGGAGGGGCGCGGCGAGGGAGGGGCCGTAGAACATCGCATCGCGGGCGCGGCGTGAGGCGCCCCGCGGAACCGCGCGATCCCGGCTGTAGCTCTGGCGGCGGGCTGCTAGAGGGGCGGCCGCCATGAAGCTGCTCCTCCGGATCCTGCCGCTCACCTGCTCCGCCGCTGCCGTCGCCTCGTGCGGCGGCGGGGTGGAGCGCACGCCGCTCGTCGTCGAGGTCGGGAGCGCCGCGGCGCCGCGCGAGGGAGCGCCGGGGTCGCCCGACGCGCCGGGCGCCGCGGCGCCGCGCGACGGGGCGCCGGGCGATCACCGCTTCTGTGGCTGGCTGCACGAGTTCCTCGGCGATCCCGCGTCGACGGAGCTCGGCTACGACACCTTCGCGGCCCGCGCCGAGGCGTTCGACGCCGTCCACCCGAAGTGGTGGCGCGTCGCCTCGCCGACCACGTTCGAGAACCACCCGCGCGGCCGGTCGGCGCCGTTCGCGGGCTTTCACGACCCGCGCGTCCTCGACCGCACGACGCCCGGCGGCGGGCGGACGCGGCTCGTCCCGCTCGTCGCCGCGGTCGACCGGCCGGATGTCGTCGCGGTGCACGCGATGATCCACGAGCCCGCGCTCCGGGCGCAGCACGTGGCGGGCCTCGTGGCCCTCGCGGTGGAGAACGGCTACGACGGGCTCGACATCGACTACGAGCACCTCGCGTCCGTGCTCGGGCCGGGCGAGACCGTGGAGGCCGAGCGGGCCTCGTTCTCGGCGTTCATCGACGAGCTCTCGCGCGCGCTCCACGCGGCCGAAAAGACGCTCTCGCTCGCGGTCCCGGCGGTCGCCTCCGCGACGGGCGTGTTCGACTACGAGGCGCTGAGCGCCTCGGCGGATCACGTGCACGTGATGAGCTACGACTACCACTTTGGCGGCGGCGCCCACGCGGGCCCGGTCGCGCCGCTCGGGTGGGTGGAGCGGACGGTCGCGTACATCGGGGGCCTCGAGGGCGGCGCGCGCCGCGAGAAGTTCATCCTCGGCCTGCCGAACTACGGCCTGCTCGGGCCGGAGGCGCCGGAGGGCGGGGGCGCCGTGGTGGGGTGCGAGCCGCTCGGCAAGTGCCTGGAGCTCGCGGGCGGCGACGGCTACGACACGAGCACCGACCACATGCGCCGGTGCCCGGAGGACGGGGCCGCGCGGTTCGCGGCCGGGAGGGCGCCGAACCAGGTCCTCGCGAGCGGAGAGCACCTCTTCTTCGAGGACCTCGGGTCGCTCGAGGAGAAGGTCGCCGCCGCCAGGCGCGGCGGGCTCGGCGGGGTGACGTACTGGAGCATCGGCGGCGAGCCTGGCGAGGCGGCGTTCTTCTCGATGATCGAGCGCCACTTCCCCAGGTGATCGCGCCGCGGCGCGCCGGGGCGCCTCAGACCTTGAGGCGCCGGGGCGCCTCAGACCTTGAGGAAGATGCCCCGGCGGTGGAGGGGGTAGAGGAGCACGAGCCAGAGGGCGACGGCCGCGAGCGCGAAGGCGAGGGAGGCGTTCAGCGGCGAGAGCCACGACGCGAAGAGGCGCGTGTAAACGAGCTCCAGCGCGCTCGTCCTCGCGCCGTCGTCTCCGGTCCTGCTCACGTGATAGAGCAGGTGTCCCATCATGGTCGAGCCCACGTAAGCCGCGATGGGGTTCGCGCCGAAGATCAGGAACGGAGCGCCCCAGCGCCGCCACCCCTTCAGGTCCACGATCCACACGCAGGCGGCGAGGACGACCGCGGCCACGCCGGCGGTGAACAGCGCGAACGAGCTCGAGTACAGGCTGCGGTTCCACGCGAACCACGGCGCCCAGGCGGCGCCCAGCGCGATCCCCGCGGCGCCGGCGGCGAGGAGCCCGGCGACGCGCGCCTGGAGCCCTACGGGCGCGGTGAGCCAGCGGCCGCCGAGGCTCCCCAGCATCACCGTCATCGCCGCGGGGAGGGTGGGGAGGATGCCCATCGCGTCCCAGCCTTTGCGCGCGA
Organism: Sorangium sp. So ce394; assembly: GCF_051474665.1. Classification (NCBI taxonomy): domain Bacteria; kingdom Pseudomonadati; phylum Myxococcota; order Polyangiales; family Polyangiaceae; genus Sorangium; species Sorangium sp. So ce394. The sequence goes on along the minus strand of NZ_CP150339.1, from coordinate 9,720,466 downwards.
TGTGCCCCTCGAGGAAATACCGGTCCACCCGGGCGGCCAGCGTCTCGTGCGGATCGTCGAGCGGATAGAGCCGGAGGACGAGCCAGTAGCCGATCAGGGCCGCGGCGATGATGCCCGCCTGCTGCCGGGCGGTGGTCTTGAGGCAGAGGAGCGCCGCGAGCACGTACGCGGCGCCGATGCGCTGGAGGACGCCCGGGATGCGCAGCGCCGTCAGGCGCTCTTCGGGAAAGAACGGGAACGCCGACAGGAACAGCCCGAGCGCGATGAAGATCGCGCCGCGCCGGACGATCTGGAGGGCGAGCTCGCGGTCGGTCGCGCCGCGCGCGCGGCGCCCGGACATGGAGATGTGCAGGGTCACGCCGACGATGAAGAGGAAGCAGGGAAATATCGTGTCTGCGAGTGTGCAGCCATCCCAATACGAGTGGGCCAGGGGCGGATAGATGGCCGGGAAGCTGTCCTGGAAATTGACCAGGAGCATCGCGACGATGGTCATTCCGCGGAAGATGTCCAGCGATTGGAGCCGCATGCGATGAATGTAGTGCGCGTGGCATGATGAGCCATGACGGCGTCTCTCCATCGTGCGTTGTCCGTCAGCGGCATGACGAGGGCGTTGCTCTGTACGTGCCTGTCCGGCGTGCTCGGCTGTTCGGGGGTTCGCGGCGCCGGCGCGCCTGCCTCGGCCTGTCGGGCGCCGGCTGCCGGACGGTCCTGGTCGCGCGGCCTGGCGGGGGGAGCCGGCGCGGGCCGGGCGAGCGGAGCGATGGCGGCGCGGCCGAGCGGAGCGATGGCCGGCGATCTCGGGCGGGGCGGCGGCGCGCGCCGGGCCGCCGTGCGTGCGCGCGGGGCGAGCGCGGCCGTCTCGCCGCGTGGTATGGTGCGCGCCGTCACAGCGAGAGGAGATTTCTGCCATGGCACGCACCCCGTCCACGATGCTTGAGCTCGGCACTCCGGCGCCCGACTTCCGGCTGCCGGATTTCAACGGAAAGCAGGTGGCGTTGTCGGACTTCACCAGGGAGCGGGCGCTCCTCGTGATGTTCATCTGCAACCATTGTCCGTTCGTCAAGCACGTCCGTCACGAGCTCGCCCGGCTGCGGCGCGACTATCGCCCCGAGGACGTGGCCATCGTGGCCATCAACCCGAACGACATCGTCGCCTATCCGGCGGACAACGCCGAGGCGATGGCGAGGGAGGCGCGCGAGTTCGGTTATACGTTCCCGTACCTCCTCGACGAGGCGCAGCAGGTGGCCAAGGCCTATCGGGCGGCCTGCACGCCGGATTTCTACCTCTTCGGCCCGGATCGCCGGCTGGTCTACCGCGGTCAGCTCGACGACAGCCGCCCTGGCAACGACGTCCCGGTGACCGGCCGCGACCTCCGCGCCGCCATCGACGCGGTGCTCGCGTCGGCGCCCGTCCCCTCGGATCAGCGCCCGAGCATCGGGTGCAACATCAAGTGGAAGCCCGGCAATGAGCCGGAGTATTACGGGCGAACTTCGTAGAAATTACAACCGGCGTACGTCCCAGTGCTCGCCGTGGCGGCCGCTCGACCCGAACCGCCGCCGCCGACGACGCGATCGCGTACCAGAAGCGCTGAGAGAGGGGAGCGACTTGGGCTGCCGGGCAAAACGATCTCGGCGGCCAGCGGGGGTGAGAAGACCTACGCGCGGAGCCGCTCGAGCACGCGCACGGTCGGCTCCGGACGGTGCACCGGATCCGGCCGGCGCGGACGCTTCACGTCGGCAACATAGTACCGGGTGCGTCATCGCACGACATCGGCGTCCTGACGGTGATCGACGCGTCCAGGGGTCGGGCGTCGACGGCTCGACGACGAGGAGATGCCGACCATCACCCCTGTCGGATCCGCCCCCGCAGCCGGAGGTGTGAGCCCTGCCTGGTACGGCGATTGCGCTGCCGCGGGCCGCGTTTGTCATGGACCACAGGGGGCCAGGACACAGTAATGTAGAGACACTGCGCGCGCCTGGGGCCGCATCTCGGGGGGGAGCACCTTGCGAAGCCACGACATCCATCTGCTTGGCAAGCAGATCTTGGCATCGCGCCGAGCTCCACCCCCCTCTGGCGCGCCGATCGACTTGCGCGATCCGAAGGTGGCTTGTCCTCCTACTCCATGAGCACCCCTACGACACGGCATGGCGAAGGCCAGGGCCAAGGGAGTCGACCTCCTATGCAGATATGGATCGATCCGGAGCGCCAGGTGCTGGCGAAGAGCGCCGCGAAGGCGCTCAAGGACAACGCCGTGCACAACCGCAGCGGTCTCCCGCCGTTCCGGTTGTCGCAGGTCGCGCAGCAGATCCTGGACGAGCTGTTCTCTTTCCTCGCCACCGGCGACGCGGCGCCCGTCCTGTCGCTCGGGCACAAGCTCGGGCAGCAGGGGCTCGGGCTGCGCGCCCTCCTCGGGCTGAGCCGCGCTCTCCTGCGCGAGGTCCTGGCGCGCCTGCCCGAGAACGCGCCCGAAGGGCTGGAGCAGGTGGCGCGCGTGAACGACTACCTGACCTTGCTCGTGGATGCGGTGGCGGAGCACGAGAACAGCGCGATCGGCGTCCAGCGCGACGAGATGCAGCTCGCGCTCGAGCGCGCCATCCAGAACCGCGAGCGCGAGCTGCGGCGCGTGATCCTCGAGCTCTCGACGCCGATCATGCCCGTCCACGACCACATCCTGGTGCTGCCGCTCATCGGCAAGCTCGACGCCGAGCGGGCGGCCAGGATCACCGAGTCGCTGCTGCGCGAGGTCGTGGACCGTCAGGCGCGCACCGCCATCATCGACGTGACCGGCGTGCCGTCCATGGACGCGGAGGCCGTCGCCGCGCTCGTGCGCACCGCGCGCGCGCTCGACCTCCTCGGCACCCACCCGGTGCTGGTCGGCATCCGCCCGGAGGCCGCCCGCGCGCTGACCGACCAGGGCATCCCCCTCGCGGGCATCGTCGTCCTGGCCAACCTTCAAAGCGGCATCATGCATGCGCTGCGGCGGGAAGGGCTCGACGTGTGTGGCAGCCCGCTCCCGCAGCGCGCGGCTGCTCGTTCGTACCGCGGCGGCTGAAGGGGCGCGCCGCGCGCTCGCGCTAGGAGGGCACCATGGAGATCGACATCACCAAGCCGCACGTCGGCCGGGTTTACGACTACGTTCTCGGCGGGCACCACAACTACGACGTCGATCGCCGCGCGGCCGCGGCGATCATGAACCTCGTACCGACCTATCCGAAATGGGCGAAGCTCAACCGCTGGTTCATCCAGCTCGTGGGACAGCGATGGTCCGAGGCGGGCATCACGAACGTGCTCGATCTCGCCTCGGGGCTCCCGACGCAGGGCCACCTCAACGACTACCTGCCCGACGCGCGCATCCTGTTCTCGGACATCGATCCCGTGAGCGTGATCTACGGCGAGCAGCTCCTCGCCGACAAGCCGAACATGCGCTACGTCCAGGCCGACGTTCGAGAGCCGTCGTCGCTCCTTGCCGCGGCGGCGCAGTTCTTCGGCGCGGAGCGCCGCGTCGCGGTGGGGTGCATCGGCATCGCGTACATGATGGACGATGAGCGCTTGAGTGACCTCCTGCGGAGGGTGCACGCGTTTTGCGCCCCTGGCAGCGTGCTGGCCCTCAGCTTCATCGAGGCGCGCGCTACCTCCGCTGCGCACCAGCTGAACGGCGCCGCGGCCCTCGCCGGGGTCCAGGTCTACCCGCGCACGCCCGAGGAGATCGCGGCGCTCATGAAGCCATGGAAGGTGCGTGAATGCCGGCCCCTCGTGGCGTGGCTCGATCTCGACAACTTCCTGACCCGGGAAGAGTACGAGTCGAGCCCGTTCGACATGCTGGGCTTGATCGCGCACCACTGAAGGTCCCTCCGCGCCCCCACCGCCCGGTCGATCCCCCCGAGCCCTCGGCCGCGCTCACCCCCGCAAAATCGCCCCCTTCACGCGTCTCCCCCCGCCGATCGTCGACTCCCGCCCCCTTTTACCCCCGTAGGCCCGAGGAGGGAGGTGGCGGTGCACGGCGCCTGGGGGATGGGCCGATGTTTGAGCACGCGCCCTGAGCCTTACCCGCAGGGTAAGGTTCAGGGCGCGTGCGAGTTCGGCGGGGCCCCCAGGCGCCGTGCACCGCCACCTCCCTCCTCGGGCCGGTCTTTCTCGACGAGGATGGCCTTGGCCGCGCTCGCCCTCGCCGCCCCGCTCGCCACCGTCGCGTGGTCGACCACCCAGTGCGCGTCCAGGAGGTCCAGGTAGTCGAGATCGAGCTGCCCCCCCGACGGCAGCATGAACACCGCCGAGATGTGCGCGTGGCTCTGCACCGCCTGCACCATCTCCCGCGGGATGTAGAGCGCCGCGTGCGTGAACAGGTGCACCACCGGCGTGCGCGGATCGTGGTGCCGCGTCAGGTCGAGGTCCGTCGCGAGCTCGGCGAACACGCGCGCCGGGTTCCTGCCGCGCTCCCCCTTGAACGACAGCAGGTGCGCCGTGGGGAGCTGGCCGTTCTTCGCGCGGTAGAGCTCGTAGAGCCGCGCGTCGAAGAAGCGGAACGCCACGTCCTCGCCCTCGAGCAGCAGCCGCTTGCCCGTGGCGATCGCCATCCCGCGGGCGAACGTCTGGCGATCGCCGCGCATCGAGGCCGACGCGTCGATGAGGAGGTAGTGGATGCGCCGCTGCTCGTCCCGGCTCTGCTCGCGCGCGAAATAGAGCACCTCGTTGTCGGCGATCCGGCGCGCGAGCTCCACGTCGTCCCAGGCGAGCTCCGTCAGCACCATGCTGTCGATCGAGCCGCGCGTGCCGAGCCCCGAGTAGCCGTGCGCCGCCGACGTGCCCGCCGCCGGCCGCGTCTTCGTCTCGAGCACGCTCGGCAGGATCTCCAGCGAGAAGTTCACGATGTCGTTCGCCTCGGGCGACGAGAGCGCCGCGAGCAGGTCGACCTGGGCGAGCGCCCCGGCCGACGCCTCCGAGCCCAGCATGCCGAACAGGCGCAGCGTCTCGACGTCGAGCGCGTCCGACATCGTGAGCACGTACAGCCGCGACATGTCGAGCGCCTCCAGCGCCCGCTGCTCGAACTCGCGCCGCGCCGACAGGAACAGGCCGCGCAGCTGCGGCTCGATCCCCTCGAACAGCGCCGCGTCCGCCGGGAGCATCGCGCGGTAGGCCGGCGCCGCGTGGGTGCGCGCCGCGACCGCGCCGAAGAGCCGCGAGAGCACCACCGTGACCAGATCGTCGCTCATCCGGAGCTGCGCCGCGCAGCGCGCGGCCTCGCTCTCGGCGAGCTCCCGGAGCATCGACCGGTACCCGTCCAGGATGCGCTCCGCGTCGCGCAGCCGGCCCGCGAGCTCCCTCGCGTCGCAGCGCGGGCCGATCTCGAGCTGCTCGCGCGGCGTCGAGAAGAGCAGGCCCGCGTCGTGCACCATCGCGAACGGCAGCACCACCCCGAGCCGCTCGAGGCTCTGGTGCCAGCGGATCGCGCGCAGCGCGAGCGACGAGCTCAGCGGGCGGACCTGCGAGAACGCGAGCGTGCCGAGCGGGCCGGCGATCGAGGGGTTGGCGAGCTGCGAGGCGGGGACCGGCACGGCTACAGGTTCGTGACGCAGCGGAAGCCGATGCCCGGCGCGCTCGCCGTCGCGAGCTGGTGGTAGCGGAACGCCGGGTTCAGCCAGAGCAGGACGCCGCCGTTGTAGCCGCCGCCCCGGATCGCCTTGCGATCGCCGGCCGGCGCCCCCTTCGGGTTCACCTGCTCCTCGTCCTTGTAGGTCTCGAACCAGTCCGCGGTCCACTCCCAGACGTTGCCGACGACGTCGTGGGCGCCGAACCTCGTCTTGCCCTTCGGGAACGAGCCGACCGGCGCCGTGCCGTAGAAGCCGTCGTCGGCGTCGTACATGCGCGTGCTCGGCGTGAGCCCGCGCGCCTTCTCCCACGCGGTGCACTCGGTGCCGCACGCGTTCATGAAGGTCTTGTCGCCGGGCTCGTCGCCCCAGGGGAACTTGCGCCCGTCGGAGCCGCGCGCCGCGTACTCCCACTCGGCCTCGGTCGGCAGGCGCTTGCCGTGGACCTCGCAGTATGCGTCCGCGAGGCTCCACGGCACGCAGTTGATCGGGTGCTTCTCGAGCCCCGGCTTGCCGAAGGTGCAGTGCTCGGCGAGGACCGTGAGCGCCTTCTGGTGCTCGGCGTCGGACACCCCGTCCGCCTTCGGGTAGTCGGGCGTGGTCGGGGGTCGCTTGCACTCGCCCTTGTCCGAGCACGCCTTGTAGTCGCCCGCGGTCACCTCGTGGATGTCGATGCAGAAGGTGTCGAGCGTCACCTTGTGCGCCGGCTGCCACAGCTTGAAGCCCGGCTCGTCGGAGCCCATGAAGAACTTGCCGCCGGGCACGAGCACCATGCCGGAGGGGCACTCGGTCCGCCGCGCAGGGACCGCGGCCGCGGCGGTCGCGGCGCTCGCCGTCGCGACCGCCGTGGCGGACGCGGTGGCCACCGGAGCGACCGGCGGCGCCTCCGGCGCGGGCGGCTCGGAGCGGAGCAGGCCCCAGACGAGCGCGCCGCCGGCCGCGAGCGCGAGCGCGGCGCCGCCGAGCGCCAGCGCGGCCTTCGACCTCGGCGCCGCCGCCGACCGCTGCGTCGCCGCGTCGTTCGCGGTGCCGCCCGTGCTGCTCGTGTCGGCGGCGACCGACGTCGGCTTGGCCGAGGCGGCGGGCCCCGGCGCCGTCGCGGGCGCCGCCAGCGTCGCCGCGACCTGCGGATAGGACAGCCGCGGGGCGGAGGACATGCGCGGGGCGGAGCCGCGGGCCGTCTGTGCCCCGGAGGTGGGCGCGGGCGGGCCGTTGCCCGTGGCGAGGGCCCAGGCCGGATCGTCCGGGAAGACGGCCCGGCGCAGCGCCGCCCAGAAGCGGCCCATGGTGGGGAACCGATCCGCCGGCGCGACGGCGAGCGCCTTCTCGAAGACCGCCTCGACCTCGTCGCTGACCGTGAGCCCCAGGGTGCGCGGGGTCGGCCGGCGCGACGGATCGCGGCTCGCGACGGCGAGCTGGAGGTAGTCGTCGCCCTGCAGCGCCGGCGCTCCGCCCAGCATCGCCTCGATCATGATGAGCGCCATCGCGAAGACGTCGGTCCAGGGCCCGGTCGCGCCGTGGGTCCGGCTGAACTGCTCGGGGGCGCCGTAGCTCGGGGTGAACGCGGTGATGTCCTTGCCGGTGTGGGCGAGCGCCGTCGCCGCCGCCGCGTGCTCGGCCATCACCTTGGCGATGCCGAAATCGAGCACCTTCACGAAGGTCGAGGCGTCGCGCGGCGGGCCGATGACGAACAGGTTCGCCGGCTTGATGTCGCGGTGCGCGATGCCGCGCGAGTGCGCGAGCTCGAGCGCGACCGCCGCCGACTCGAGCAGCGCGATGGTCGCGAGCAGATCGCGCGGCGGCGCGCCCCGGGTCGTCTCCTCGTAGAGGACCTGGTCGAGCGGCTTGCCGTCGAGCCACTCGAGGACCATGTAGGGCAGCCACTGCCCGTCCGGCGCGTTGAAGGTGCCGATGTCGCGCGCCTGGACGATCGCGGCCGAGCGGCTGGAGAGCTCGGCCATGAGCTTGCCCTCCTGGATGAACGCCTGGAGCAGCTGCTCGCGCTGCTCGGTCGGCGCGTCCGCGAGGAGGGTGAAGCACTTGAGGGCGACGGGCTGCTTCCAGATGACGTGCTCGGCCCTGTAGACGACGCTGAAGCCGCCCTCGCCGACGGCGTGATCGACCCTGTACTTGTCGGCGATCAGGCTTCCGGCGATGTTGAGCGGATCGCGGCGGTCCGAGTTCTGGCTCATGAGATCCCTGCGCACCGCGGCGGGGCGCCGATCGGAGCGCCTCGTGCGTGCGTCGGGGTCATCTTAGTGGCCCGGCGGCGGCAGGTTGGAACTCTTTCGCGCGGTCGGGCGTCCGCGCCGCCCCCGGCGCCCGCCCTCCGCCGCCGCGCCCCGGCGGGCGCCGCCGGCCGCCCCCGGCGCCCCAGGTGTCCGGTATGACGGATGTTGCCGCTCCCGTGTCCTGGCGCACAGTCGTCGGTTTTTGAGCGCTATTGTCGAAGATTCAGGATGTGTTGACAGATGCCGATGTCCGTTATATTGGACGTCGGCACGGTGGCTCTCCGCTGGCGTGGCTGATCTCAGCTGGGCGCTCGCGCGGCGGTCTGGCGTCTGCGCGTGTGGCGCGAAGCGCAGGCCGCGGGGCGCGAGGGGCCGCCGTCGGCGAGGGCGTGGTGCGCCTTCGCGCCGGCGGCTCGGGCCGCCGGGCGCGCAGCACAGGGTCTGATCCGAGGACAGGACGCTTGAAATCGATCCATCGAAAGAAGTCGCACACGGTCCGCGCGGCGGCGGCGCTCTCGCTCTTCGCCGCCGCGCTCCCCCTCCAGGCGTCTGCGCAGGCGCCCGCGGCGCCCCCGCCGGCCCCGGCGCCCGCGCCGCCGCCCCCGGCGCCGCAGGAGATCGGGGCGGCGGAGGGCGTCGAGCCGCTGAGTCGCCGGGTCGCGGAGCTCGAGCAGCAGCAGCGCGCGCTGCTGGAGCGCCTCGACGCGGAGCGCCGGGCGGCGGCCGAGAAGGAGGCCGCCACCGCGCCGAAGCCGGCGAAGGACAAGGGCGGCGACGTCAAGGTCACGGCCGCTCCTGGAAAGGGCTTCACCGTCAGGACGGCGGACGACACCTTCTCGTCCACGATCCGGGCCCGCGTGCAGGTCCGCGAGACGTTCACGCACACCGCGGAGGACGACACGCACGAGATCAACGTGAGGACGGTGCGTCTCACGACGAGCGGCCATTTCATCTCGCCCGATCTCAAGTACAACGTGCAGCTCGCCTTCGGCGGCAACGACTTCGAGAAGGACAGCCCCTCTCCCATCTTCGACGCCTTCGTCGAGCACACGGGGATCCGCGATCTCAACGTGCGTGTCGGCCAGTTCCTCGCCCCGTTCAACCGGGCGCGGACCCTGCGCGAGGTCTCCATCCAGCAGACCGACCGCCCGATCGCCGTCCGCGAGTTCAACCTCGATCGCGACGTCGGCTTGATGCTCTCGTCGCCCGATCTCTTCGGCCTGGGAGGCAGGCTGCAGTACAACCTCTTCCTCGGCGGCGGCGAGGGGCGCAACCGCTTCGGCGCCCAGGAGCACGGCCCGCTCGCGGTGGCGCGGCTCGCCGTCCGCCCGTTCGGCGCGTTCGACGACGATCAGGACGGCGACCTCTCTCGCGAGGCGAAGCCCCGGCTCGCGGTGGGCGTCACGGGCGCTTACAACCATCAGACCAACCGCCAGCACAGCACCTTCGGCACGACGCTCTCGCTCGGCGCGGCCGACTACCTGCACGGCGCGGCCGATCTCATCTTCAAATACGCGGGCTTCTCGCTCGCGGCCGAGGCCGTCGTGCGCCACGCCGAGCGGGACTCCTTCGAGGGCGAGGTCGACGGCGCGGTCGTGCGGGAGTGGACCCGGTCGGGTTACGGCTACTTCGCCCAGGCGGGCTACCTGCTGACCGACCACGTCGAGGTCGCCGCGCGCTGGGACCAGATCTTCGCGGAGCGCGGCACCGATCCGAAGCTCGTCGATCTCGTCGACGCGCAGGGCAAGCAGGTCGGCGGCGGGCTCAATGTGTACCTGAACGGCTATGCGCTGAAGCTCCAGGGCGATTACTTCTACATCTTCGGCAAGGACGCCTCCGAGGGCCGCCACGTCGCTCGGCTCCAGCTCGACGCGAGCTTCTGAGGGGGAGGGGGCGCCGGAGGGCAGCGTTTTCACGCTCGAGCCATGAGCCCCGGTGCACGCGGCCTGGCCGGCCTCTGGCCTGCCTTGGCCGGCCAGGCCTGGCGTGCCGAGCCTGGCCAGAAACATGCGCGGCGCGGTGGAGAGCACGGGTCTCCGAGGTGCCGCGCGTGGCTTCGTTCTTGCCATGGCGCTCCTCCCCGGCGCGATCGATTGCGCCGTTTCAGGGAAGGAGTTCACCATGGCTCGTTCATTCACCTCCCAGGATCTCGTCGCTCTCCCCCGTCTCAATGCTTCCGAGTCGGTCGTGCTCGCCACGGAGCTCATCACGGTGGCTGACGCGAGGGAGAAGCAGCTCAGGCCGAAGAAGCTCCCGGAGGCGCTCGGGCGGTCCAAGGGCCGCCTCGCCGCCGCCGTCGCCACGCTCGAGGCGCTCACCCGGCCGCAAGGGGGCGATCCGGTGGAGACGAAGACCAAGCCGAAGGCCGATCGCCTCCTCGACAACGCGTGGAGCGGGACGTTCGATTGGCTCGGAGGGTGGTGCAAGCTCCCGCCGGAGCGGAACCCGAGCCTGGATGAGGCGAAGGAGCTGTTCAAGCTCCTTTACCCGGACGGCCTCTCGTTCACCCGGCTCCCGTACAAGCTCGAATGGAAGGAGTCGAAGGCTCGCCTCGACGCGATCCGGAGCGCGCGGCACGACAGGACGTTCAAGAAGCTGGGCGGCGAGGCGTTCCTCGCTCACCTGGAGGAGGCGCACGAGGCCTACGGCCGGGCCCTGCACATCACCGCGCCGAAGCCCGAGAGCGCGCCGACGGGCGACGTGCGCGCCGCGTTCCTGGCGACGCTCGCCGCCCTCCGCGACTACGCGGCCCGGGTCGCCGCGCACGCGGATCCGGACGTGCCCGGCAGCGAGGAGGTCAGCGCGGCGCTGCTCGCGCCGCTCGCGGCGTGGGAGTCGCGGCCCGCTGCATCGAGCAGCGAGGCCGGCGACGACACCGAGGCGCCCTCCGCGCTCGCCGCGCCGCCGGAAGCGGAAGAGGAGGCCCTGGCCGATCCGGCGTGAGTCGAGCTTGAGGCTGTGAAGCGGCTTACGTTTCTGAGAAAAGACAAGCGTTCTTCATAGGATGCATCTCCACGGACCAGAACGCGTTGTGGTCGCGGGCGAGCGCGGTCGCGACGGACCAGAACGCGTTGTGGTCGCGGGCGAGCGCGGTCGCGACGGACCAGGACGCGTTGTGGTCGCGGGCGAGCCGGGTCGCGAGGGGACCAGGTCGCGTCCTGGTCGCGGGCGAGCGCGCTCGCGGGGAGACCAGGACGCGTCGTGGTCGCGGGCGAGCGCGGTCGCGAGGGGACCAGGACGCGTCGTGGTTGTGGGCGAGCGCGGTCGCGAGGGGACCAGGACGCGTCGTGGTGACGGTTCACCGCGGGGGCGCGCCTCGCCTGGCGAAGTGCGCGTAGTAGCGCTGGAAGATGTCCTGCCACCTCGAGTGCTCCGCCGGGTTCCCGCGGAGCCGCTCCTTCCAGGCCGCATCGACCGCCGACCGCATCTCGCCAGAACCCAGGCCGTAGCGCCGGAAGATCTCCTCGGCCGTGGCGGGCGACAGGGCCAGCTCCGCGCAGAGCGCGGCATACGCGGCGAGCGGCAGGATCGTGTCCAGCGCGTCGGGGAGGGGCGCTGTACCTCCGTCGCCGGCCGTGCTCGAGGGCCTGGAAAGCGGCGATGCTGCGGCAGCTCCGGTCCCAGTGGCCGGCGTGGACGCGGTTTGCGTCAGCAGCTCACGGGGGATCGCGAGGTGTAGCGACGTCTCGTGGAGCTCTGCTGCGGCCGGCGGAGCGGGCTTCGACGCTGCCAGAGCTCCGCCAGGTCTCGTGGGATCCGCTGCCGCGAAGGGGATCGCCGGGCCGCGAGGGGGAGCCTGCACCGGTGACGTCTCTGCGACCTCCCGGGGGGCTCGCGGCTGCTGCGGCCGGGCTGTCGGTGGGGACGGCGCGGGAGCCCCCGAGGCTCCGGCCGTGAACGGGAGAGCGGGGCCACGGGGAATGTCCGAGAGCGGCGCGGTTTCCGCGATCACAGGAGGCGGGCGCTTCACCACCTTCGCCGCGCCGGATCGCGGGAACGGCAGCTCCGGCCCTCGCGGAACGTCGGACAAGGGGGCGGTGCCGGTGAGCGACTCCGCAGCGCGAGGAGGCTTCGGCTCGGCCTTTCCGGTCGCGAGCTCGGCGTGCACGAGCACGAAGGGGACCGCTGCGCCTCGAGGGACACCCAGCAGGGGCCCCGTGCCGTGCAGCGCCGCCGGGGCCATGAGGGGCGCCGCAGGGCCGGCCATCGCCTCGGAGGACGGCACGGCAGGCGCGGACGAGGCCGCCGCTCCCCGCGCCTCGGCCATCCTCGACGGACGCAGCACCCGGGGGCCAGCCCGGAGCGGCCCCAGCTTCCCGGGCTTCGCGTGCAGATCCTTGAGCAGCTCGCCGACCTTCGCGTCCTCTGCAGCGCGCCGCGCCCAAAGGCGGCGGAGCCGCGCGACGTCGTTCATGCCCAGGTCGTTCTCCTGCAGCAGCTCGAACGGGGCCGGGTGCGCCCCGAAGGCGGCAAGGAAGCTCGCCCAGGCGGCCGGGTCGCTCGCGAGCGGCTCGACCTGTCGATCCAGCCAGTCCTCCGCCCGTGCCAGCTCCAGCTCGTACGCCGCGAGCAGCTCCGGCTCGGCGGCCAGCCGCTGCTTCCAGGCAAGATCGGCCCGCGCGAACGTACGCGGCAAAAGCCCCTCGATCGCGAGCACGTCCGCGAGCGGGAACCCCTCGGCCACCGCCGCCCTGACGGCCGCGTACCGCGCCAGCGAGATCCCTTCGCTCGCCCCCTGCGCCCCTGCTGCGGGCTTCGTGGCTGCCGCCATCTCCCTGCCTCTACTCGCCGACCAGCACGGTGCCGGAGGCGATCACGCTCCCGTTCGGCGCGTCGGCCGGGTCGTTGCAGGTCATCGCCGGATCCCCGAGGTGCGCGGCGGGCTTGTCGTTGATGAGCACCGTCTTGCTGCTCGCCTGAACCCGGGCCTGGTTCGACGGCGGCCGCTGGAACGTGCCCCCGGGAGGTACGTGCGCGGGCGCGTTCGCCGCGGTGCTGCCATGGATAGCGGCCGGTTTGCCCTCGATCAGCACGTCGCGGCTCAGATCGCCGTTCAACGTCCCGCGGAAAGGCAGCGGCGCCGGCGTGGGCACCGGCCCGCCAGGCGAGGGGAGCATCACCACGTGCGTGTCGATGCCGACGACCTCGTCCCCTTGCTTTGCCGCGGGCTTGCCCGCCTTCGGCCCATGCGCTGGCATGCTCGCTTCTCCTTCTCTTTCTCTCACGGCGATCACCGGCTCACGGCCCGCAGTAGGGCGCGAGCGAGTTCCAGGTCTTCTCATTCTGGGGTCCCCAGCTCTCGCGCTGGAGCAGATACTGCCCCGGCGTCATCCGGCACGGCGGAACCCCGTCGCCCAGTATCCACACCGGATCGTCGCTAGAGGTGGCACCTCGCGCCCGCGCGCTGGCTTCGTCCAGCGGTACCTCGGAGTCCTCCTGCACGGGCTCTCTGGGCGGACTCTCCACCATCTCGGGCAAGAGCCAGCGCTTGTCATGGGTGCGTTGTTCTTCATTGAACGTCGCCACCCGGGCGCGCTGAATCGGTGGACATAGGCCGACCTGCTCCCTCGGCGCTGCGGACGGACGAGGAGCGGCGTGCGCGACGCCGGCTTCAGGCTGGGCTCGTCGCGCCGCTGGGCGGCAGGCAGAGGCAGAGAAGGCCACACCGACTGCGACGAACCCACCAAGGAGAACAAGACGACTCATCTCGCGCCTCATGATACCCGATTGGAACGGTTGGGACACGGCGTCGACCTACATCGCGGCCGCCTGTCGTGCCTCGGTTTCGGCCTGCTTGGCTGCCGCCAGCGCCGCGTCCGCAGCATCCAGCGCCCTCGGGCTGCCACCCTGCGATCGGCGCGGCCATGCGGCGTCCCTCTGCCGGGGGCACGTCGGCTCGATCGGGGGCACGTCGCTGCGGAAAACCTCCGCGCTGTGCCAGGCAGCGGGCGAGCTCCGGGATGCCGAGCGCGCCGCCTCCTGCGACGGGCACGCGTCGCCATTGTCGCTCCGGTGGGCCAGCTCCTTGGCGAACCGCTGGGCGTAGTCATGGGCGACGTCGGCTGCGTGTAGAGCGCGAGCCCGTACATCGTGATTTGGGCGAGCCGGGTCGCGACGGACCAGGATGCGCTCGGCGGAAGGCGGACCGGCGTCCCGGTGGCTCGGGAGAGATCGTGGCTGCCTCCTGCACACGCGACGAACGCTTCCAGCGTCGGCCTGAATTTTCTCGTTTTGTGGAGCGTTTGATGAAGATTCTCGGCGATTGACGCTGCGCGTACAGCATGCGTACCGTGGCTTCGTGCGTCATGTCGCTCTGGCGGGTAGGGCTCGGGGCCGGCGTTCTCTTGCGCTCCTCGTGCTGGGCCTGGTGGGCGTGAGCGGCGTCTCGGGGTGCCTGTACCTGGGGAATCACTGCTGGGAAGAGCAGACGTGCGACGAACCCCCGCCGGCGTTGCCGCCGCCTCCGCCGGATCCGTGCGACGGAGAGCTCGGCGCCGCGCCGCCGCTGGACGAGTGCGGGGTGTTCGTCAGCGCATCGTCGGGCGACGACGCGAGCCCTGGCACGAAGGGCGCGCCGGTGAGGACCCTGAAGCACGCGATCGGGCTCGCCGCGCACGGACGAGGCGACGGGGAGCCGCCGACCCGGCGCGTGTACGCGTGCGGCGAGACGTTCGAGGAGGAGATCTCGCTGCCTTCCGGGGTCGACCTCTGGGGCGCCCGTCGCTGTGGGGACGGCGGCGACTGGTCGTACGCGTGGTCGGTCGTCGGGCCCGATGAGCCGACCACGATCGCTCCGCCCGCGGGGATCCCGGTGCGCGTCCTCGGGGGCGAGGACGCGACGTCGACGATCTTCGGGGTGCACGTCGTGGCGGCGGACGCCTCGGCGCGCGACGGCAAGTCGTCGATCGCGATGATCTTGAGCCAGGGGGCCAGGGCGATCGTGCGGGAGAGCGCGATCGTCGCGGGCAACGGCAAGGACGGGGAGCCGGGCGAGGACGCGCCCAGCGAACGGGCCAAGGACGGCGTGGCGGGGAACGACGGCGCGGACGCCTGCACGGCGGACTTCGCCGTGGGGGCCCTGCCGGTCGTGACCGTGTGCGACGACGGCATCGAGTCCGTGGGCGGATCCGGGGGCGACGGAGGGCTTGATTCGGGGCGCGAGGGAGCGGTCGGGCAGCCCGAGCCGGCGGAGAATCCGGACGGCTATGGCCATCCAGGGGGCGGTGCGGGCAGCCAGCCGTGCTCACCGGGGGAAGACGGCATGAAGGGCCTCGACCGGGAGCGCGCTGCCGGCGCGGCCGGCACCGGCTACCTCGGCATCGATGGCTGGACCGGCGTCCGGGGCGAGGACGGGAAGAGGGGCGGCGTCGGCCAAGGGGGGGGCGGCGGTGGCGGCAGCAAGGCGCGGGGGAACATGGTCGCGTGTGATGTGGGCAGGCCCCAGGGCGGCGCGGCCGGCGGCTCGGGCGGGAGCGGCGGCTGCGGGGGCAAGGGCGGCAAGGGGGGCGGCTACGGCGGAACGAGCGTCGCCATCGTCGCGCTGTACGGCAGCGCGGTGACGCTCGTGGCGACGGAGGTCACCGCGGGCAACGGCGGCAACGGCGGGGTTGGTGGAAGGGGCCAAGCGGGGGGCGTGGGTCGGCAAGGCGGCCACGGTGGCAAGGTCAATGGTGGCAATGGGCACATGTGGCCCGCGTGCCCCGGTGGCTGGGGAGGCGACGGCGGTCGCGGGGGCGATGCCGGGGGCGGCCTCGGCGGTTCCTCTTACGGCGTCGCGTCCGCCGGCGCCTCGGTGACCTTCGGACCGGGGGCCACGGTGCACCTGGGGCACGCCGGCGACGGGGGGCCCGGAGGCAATGCAGCTCCCGGCGAAACAGGCGGCAAGGGCGGCACTGGCGATTCCATGCCCTACCGCCAGTTCGATGTGCCCGATCCGGGACCGCCGCGTTGAAGGGCCCCCTGTGCACCATGCGCCGTCGAGGGAGAACCATGAACATGCCCCGAGCGACCTGTCCGTTGCTTGTCTTCCCGCTCCTCGTGGCCGGGTGCAGCACCGCGCCCGACACCGTCGACCCCAGCGGAGCGCCGTGCGACGGCGCCGCCTCGTGCCACGATGAGGCGCCGCCGGAGTCGTTCTGCCTCGACCGTCTCGCCGCCGATGTGCTGGAGGACGGGTGCGGCGTGTTCGTGGCTGGCCTCTTCGGCAGCGGCGACGATGCGTACCCCGGCACGCGGGAGAAGCCGCTGCGCACGCTCCAGCGCGGCATCGAGCTCGCGCGCACCGGGCGAGGCCGTGTGTTCGCATGTTACGACGGCTTCTTCGGTCCCATCACGTTGCCCTCCGGCGTGGATCTCCTCGGAGGGTACGACTGCATCAACGGTTGGGGGCGCCTCGCCGGCGTGCGCACCATCGTTCAGCACGAGGAGGTGAGCAGGCGCCACGAATTCGTCCTCACCGTGGAACCGGCAAGCGCGGGGGACTCGGGCGCAGCGGACGGGATCTCGACGATCGCCGACGTGGATTTCTTCGCGCAAAGCCCGATTGCCATCATGGTTCGATCCGACACCGCGGTGGAGCTCACCCGGAGCTGGATTCGCTCCTACTATGGAATCGGGGGCGAACCCGGAGAGGGGTGGCCTGGGCTCAACCGAGCCCCCGACGGCGCGCACGGGAAGTACGGCGGCGACGCGTGCTCGGCGGAGACCGTGGCCGGCGGGCCTGCCATCGTGAACCCTTGCGACGGCGGGCTCCCGAGCGTCAGCGGCAAGGGCGGGGACGGGCTTCCCAGCGGCGCCGAGGACGGGGGCGACGGCGCGCCCCGTCCGATGTCGGCTCCCGCGTACTCGGGCGGCGGCGGAGCCGGGGACCCGCCGGGCATGGGATGTCACAACGCGCACTTCGGCAGCTACGGCACGCCGGGCACCGCCGGTGCGGCGGGCAAAGGCATCGGGCGCATCACCGAGACAGGGTGGGAGGGCGACCGAGGCGGCGACGGCACCCGGGGCATGCCGGGCCAGGGCGGCGGCGGGGGCGGCGGCCGGAGGGGAGGGCTCAGCGTGTGCGGCGTGGCGTCCAGGGGAGGCGCCGGGGGCGGATCGGGCGGGGCTGGCGGCTGCGGCGGCCGAGGGGGACGAGGGGGCGGCAACGGCCATCCGAGCATCGGCATCGTCGCGCTCCAGGCTCGGCTCGCCGTGCGCGACATCACGATCGAGACGAACGACGCCGGCCCGGGCGGCGAGGGGGGTCGGCCGGAGCGAGGCGGCAGACCCGGCCGAGGCGCGCCGGGAGGCGCGGTGGGCGATGGCACGTACGGCTGTGAGGGGGGCAACGGGGGCGACGGGGGCGACGGGGGCTATGGCGGCCCCGGCCGCGGCGCCGACTCGATCGGCATCGCCTACCTCGACGAGGACCAGCTCACGGTGGAGGGCGTCACCTTCCTGCTGGGGCCGCCGGGCAAGGGCGGCATCAGCTGGGACTGGGAAGGCAACATGTTCTCGGGCGAGGACGGCGCCGCCGTGGAGACGCTTCGCTTCCCTGAATAGTCCGGGCTCGCCTTCGAGAGCCGGCGGGGGTCATCCCCTGTGCGGGGGGATGCTCGCCATCGGACGGAGCTCCGATGAAGCGCGCGTGACGTAGCAGGAACAGCCATCGACGAGCGAGAGTTGCTCGAAGCGCTCGGCCCGGACATGGCAAGAAGGCGAGCCCGAGGTGCGGAAGGTCTCCGCGACAAGGCTTTCTCGTCCAGCGGGGCAGGAATCCCCGCGCCCGGACGGGCAGGTGAATTTCTTCCAATACGTCTTCGTCGCGATCCTCTAGGAAGCTGGCATGCGCCGTTCCCCGGGAGCGGTGCAGCTCGATGCGAGCACGAAGGAGCGCGACGATGACGAAGAGCCAGGTCCCCCCCGTCCCCGAAGGTCAGACGTGCATTCCTTACCTGACGGCGCGTGGCGCCGCGGAGGCCATCGATTTCTACAAGCGCGCTCTCGGCGCACGCGAGGAGTTTCGCGTCACGATGCCCGATGGGCGGATCGGCCACGTCGAGCTGTCGATCGGTCGAGCCCGGTTCTACCTGTCGGACGAGTATCCCGATCTCGGCGCCGTCAGCCCCGCGACGCTGGGGGGCACCAGCGCGAGCGTGATCGTCTACGTGGAGGACGTCGACGCGCTCGCCGCGCAGGCCGCCGCGGCGGGCGCGACCATCGAGCGCCCGCCGCGGGACACGCCGTTCGGGGACAGGATGGCCTGGCTCCGCGATCCGCACGGCCATCGCTGGGGGCTCGCGAGCCGCATCGAGGCGATCTCTCCGGAGGAGATGCAGAAGCGCCTCTCCGCGACGTAGCTCCGTGTCGAGGAGGTCCGAAGAGCCAGAGAGAGGAACCACGGAGGCACAGAGGGCACAGAGGCAGGGGAATGAAAGCTCTCTCCCTCTTCCTCGGTGTCCTCTGCGCCTCTGTGGTTCAATTCTTCTCCTTCACGGAGCCAGGAACGTCAGGGGCATCGAGCCGCGGTGTGCTCGCCGTTGGCGTCGAAACGGTCGGTCTCGGTGCCGCTCAGCCGGACCACGACGTTGGCGGCGTCGATGCTCACGATCTCCAGCGTGCCGGACGTGAAGAGGCCGCCGATCCGCGAGCAGTCGCCGTCGCCCCTGTCAGGGTCGTTTACATGATAAAGCGATATCAGATGAAAATTCTCATCGCTGAAATCGATGACGCCGGGCACCTGCAGCGTAGGGGGAATACGGAAGCTCACGCGCCATTCGCCGCATTCGAGCGCCGCGTTCGGAGCCGCGCAGGAACGCGCCGGCGCGCCGAGGATGACGAAGAGATCGTTCGGATCGTAGGGAGGCCCGCCGCCCGTGGCGGAGCTGCTATAGGGATCATCCGGCCGCTCGGGGAGCTGACTCCCGAGGAGCGCGATCGCGCCCGCCGTCGCCGACTCGGCGCCGCCCCCGGTGCCGGAGTTACCGCCGCCCCCGACCGGCGAGCCGCCCCCGGTGCTGGAGTTACCGCCGCCCCCGACCGGCGAGCCGCCCCCGGTGCTGGAGTTTCCGCCGCCCCCGACCGGCGAGCCGCCCCCGGTGCTGGAGTTACCGCCGGCGCCGCCGCTGCCGGTCCCGTCGGCGTCATCATCGGGCCCTGCCGCATGACCGCTGTCGTCGCCGACCTCCACGAAGGCGGTGCAGCCGGCGCCGAAGGTCTGGAGCATCATCAGCCCAAAGAACAATGAAATGGATGTGTTCGCGAGGCGTCGCATTCCTGTCTCCCCGGGCCTGTTCGCGCAGCCCGTTGTCATCCCCCTGCCCTTCATGGCCGCGTGGGCGAGAGCTTATGAGAGAAAATCGATGTCGGTCGCGAATCGCGGGGAACCAGGGATGATTCAGGGGAAATCGACGCCGAGCAGGACGTCCGCCGTCCCGGCGAGCGGCGCCATCTGGAAGATCTCGCGATCCCGGCCCTGCGCGTCGACGTAGAAGAAGGTGTCGCGCACGAGCGGCACGATCAGCCCGAGGCCGCCGCCCGCGGTGAGCGGGCCGACGAGCCGCCGGGTGAGACGGACGTCGAGCGCGCCGCCCGCGGTCAGGCGCTCGTCGGCGCGGTCGACGCCGAACCCGAGGCCGCCGACGCGGAGCGCGCCGAGGCGGGCGCCGGCGCACGCGGAGAGCCGCGTGGCGCTCCCGAGCGAGACGGGGCACGCGGACACGAACCCCTCGCCCCAGGAGAAGCGCGTCGAGGAGGCGCCGGTGATCGCCTCGTTCGGGAACCAGACGGCCCCCCCGACCTCGAACGACCAGAACCGGGGCGGCGTGAGGCGCGCGCGGATCGCGGCGGCGGCGCCGGGCGAGGGCAGCAGGCCAAGCCCGAAGAGCGGACCGGCGCCGACCTCGACACGCCACGGCGCCGGCGGCGGAGGCGCCGGCGGCGGGACCGGGATCAGGATGCGCTGCACGAGGATCTCCGGCTGCGAAGGCGCCGGCGCCGGCGCCGGCGCCGGCGCCGGGGGTGGAGGCGGAGGCGCCGGCGGCGCGCCGGGGGACAGCACCGCGCTGGGGTCGATCATGAGCGCGATGGCCAGCGCGAGCTCGTCGTCGATCGCCCCGCAGCGGGGCGACGCCGTGGCGATCTCGCGCGTCCCGAGCAGCGCGCCGTCCGCATCGGCGACCGCGATCACCGCGCGCCACCCGCCGGAGGCGCCCGGCTCGACGCGCCCCTCGATCGTGAGGTCGGCCCGGGCCGCCGAGACGAGCGCCGCGCGCCCGAGGCGCGCCTCCACCGCCTGCGCGAGCGCGCGCGCCGCGACGCACGCCTCGGCGCCCGCGAGCCGGACCCAGCTCAGCGACGCCGTCTGCTCCCCGGAGGACGCGCGCGCGGGGCGCGCCGCGGCGACGAGCGCCGCGGCGAGGAGCGCGAGGCGTGCTGCGCGGCGCGCCATCACTGGCCCGGCGAGGCCACGATCCCGACGTAGGTGGGCTCGGGGACGGCGGTGACGCGGCCGGTCGGCTCGAGGGCGCCCGTCGCCTCGTCGACGCGGAACGCGACGATGTCGTCCGAGCCCTGGTTCGCGACGAGCATCAGCGCGCCGGACGGCGAGAGCTGGAAGTGGCGCGGGGTCATGCCCTCCGTCGGCGCGTGGCCGACCAGCGACAGCGTCCCCTGGTCGGGATCGACCGCGAAGATGGCGATGCTGTCGTGGCCGCGGTTCGACCCGTACACGAACTTCCCCGACGGGGAGACCTGGATCTCGGCGCAGGTGTTGCCCCGGCCGCTCACACCCTCCGGCAGCGTCGAGACGGTCGCCACGACGGAGAGCGCCCCGCGCGACGGGTCGTAGCTCAGCGTGGTGATCGCGTCGGCAGTCTCGTTGATCACGTAGGCGAACCGGCCGTTCGGGTGGAAGTCGAGGTGCCGGGGGCCCGCGCCGGCGGCGAGCGCGACGGCCGCGGGGTCGTTGGGCTCCACCTGGCCCATGTCCGCGTCGAACGTGAGCTGGGCGATGGAGTTGAGGCCGAGGTTGGTGACGAAGGCGAACCGGTTGTCCGGGTCGGTCACGACGTGGTGCGACCTCGGCATGCGCCCGTCGAAGGCGATCTGGTCGACCGCTTCCCCGAGCGCGCCGTCGTCGCCGACGGGGAGCACCGCCGCCGTGCCCCCGCCGTAGTTGGCGACGAGGACGAAGCGCCCGGCGCGATCGAGGGAGAGGTGGGCAGGGCCCTCACCCTGCGAGGATACCCGGTTGAGGAACGAGAGCGTCCCGTCGCCCGCGTCGATCCGGAACGCGGCGACCGCGCCCGACGCCTCGCCGTCCACCTCGTCGAGCTCGTTCACCGCGAAGAGGCGCCGGCGCGCCGGATCGACGGCGAGGAAGGTCGGGTTCATCTCGGCGTCGAGCGGGCCCTCCACGGCCGAGAGCGCGCCGTCGGCCTCGTCCAGGCGGAAGACGAAGATGCCCTTGCGCCCCCCGACATAGACCAGGGGCGCGACGGCAGGCGGCGCGCCGCCGCCGCCCGCGCCGACGCTCGCGCCGACGCTGCCCGTGCCGCTGCCGCCCGTACCGCTGGCCGCCGTCGTGGCGCCGCCCTGGCTGATGCCGCCGCCGCCTCCGGAGCTCCCCGCCGTCGCGCCGCCGTTCGCGGCCCCATCGGCGCATCGGCTGCATCCGAGCCACAGCCCGGCGGCCAGACAGAAGAGGAGGCGCTGCCTCGAGCGGTCCGCGTTCACCGGACATGCGTTACCCCCGGCCGGCGCCGCGGGGCAAGCGCCACGGCGCTCGTCAGGCCCGCCCGCGCAGCGCCCCGGCGGCGGCGCCGAGGAGCGCGCCGGCCGCGATCGGGAGGCCGTGGGCGAGGGCGACGTGGATGAGATCGTCGAGCTCGCAGTGCGTCCCGAGGCCGACCACCACCGCGAGGCCGCACAGGGCGCCGATCGCGGCGCCGCGCCACGCCGGGGCCGAGAGGAACGAGCGGCGCAGCACGAGCGCCGCCAGCGCGAACGGCACGAGCCCGGTGCCGACGGCGCTCGCGATGCACCTGAGGTGCAGCTCCAGCGGCACCGGCGGATCGGCCACGCGCGACGTCGCGACGGCCGCGGCCAGGAACCCGACCGGCACCGCGGCGACGAGCGTCTGGAGCGCCCGCACGCTGGCCGGCAGGCCCCTGGCGCGCGGCCTCAGCGCGAGCAGCAGGCCGAGGCCGGAGAGCGCCGCCCCGACGGCGAGCGGGACGGCGACCCCGGGAGACCCGAGGTCGTCGCGGAAGCCCTCGATCCAGCTGAAGATCAGGATCCAGGCGAGCCCGACCATGCCCGCGATCAGGACGCGGCGCTCGCGCGCCGGGCGCGTCAGCGACGGCTCGGCCGGCGCCGCCGCCGGGGCGGGCGGCGGCCGGGCGACGAGGTGGGCCGCGGGATCGGGGATGTCCTCGAGCCCGCTCAGCAGGTCACGCTCATTCGCCATCGGCACCTCCCCGGACGCCCGGCTGCCCCTTGCCGCGGCGGCCGCTCCGCTCCGGTTTCGCGGCCGCGGGCCCGTCGTCCTTTGCTCTGGCGCCCTTCTCCGCGCCCCTGCCTTCGCCTGGTCCCGCGTCGGACTGCCGCTTGAGCTCCTCGAGCGCGGCGCGCAGCGCCTCGTAGGCGCGGAACGCGCGGAGCTTCACCGCGGTCCCGGTCGTCCCCAGGATCGCCGCGGCGTCCTGCACGCTCAGGCCCTCGTACCGGATCAGGATGAACGCCTCGCGCTGCGACGCCGGGAGGCGCGCGAGCGCGCGCTCGACCGCCCGCGCCGTCTCGGTGGCGATCGCCACCGCCTCGGCGTCGGCGCCGCGCGCGTCCGGCGGCTCCGCGCCCGGATCGCTCGGGAGCCGCTCGGTGCTGCGGTGCTTCTGGGCGCGCGCGTGATCGACGTACACGTTCCGCGCGATGGCGTACGCCCACGGCGTGACGGCGCCGCCCCGGGCGAAGGTCGATCGGGCGCGGTGCATCCGCAGGAACGTCTCCTGCGCCAGGTCGCCGGCGAGCGTCTCGGAGCCGCACATCCGGGTGAGGTACGCGAGGAGGCGCGCCGAGAGCGCGCGGTGCAGCTCGGTGAACGCGCGCGCGTCGCCGCACGCGTACCGGTCCATCGCTGCGTTCAGGGCGAGCTCGTCCATGGCGCCTCTGACGGCATACACCGTCTGCGCGCCGGCGATCAGCACGGCGCGGCGCCCGGCGCGCCGATGGCCGGCGCGCGCGACGGTCCGAGGAGCGCCCCGCGCTCGGCGAGGTCGCTCAGGAGGGCCGCGGCGCTCGCCAGCACCGGGCCGTCGACCGGGTGCCCCAGCGCGGCGCAGCCCTGGACCACGGCGTCGCCGAGCGCGGCGCCCGCGAGGAGGCGGTCGAGGAGCTCGGCCGCGAGCGGCGTGAGCTCGAGGAAGCGCACCTCGTGCCCGGCGTCGCGGTACACGAGCAGGCGCGTGGGCTCGCGGGCCGGCACGTCGCGCGCCGACTCGGCGCCTTGGAGCCGGTGGACCGCGTGCTCGTAGCGCGCGAGCGCCGCGGCCCGCTGGAAGCGCACACCGCGGTCGAGCGAGAGCGCCTCGCCGGGGGCAGGCGCGCCCGGCGTATCCGGTCCGCGCGGCGCGTCCGGGTCGCCCGTCGCGCCGGGGTCGCCCGTCGCGCCGGCGTCGCCCGTCGCGCCGGCCTCTTCCTCGTCCGGCTCGGCGCACGCCGCCGCGAAGGCGGCGAGCTCGTGGCGGGCGAGATCCGCGAGGTAGGCGGGCACCTCCGGGTCCTCGACCCAGCGCGGCGCCGCGAAGGCCACGAACGCGAAGGCGATGTCGCGGAGGTAGCGCGACCGGGGCAGCTCCGCCTCGAGGAAGCGCGCCGCGTCCGCCTCGAACCGGGCGCCGAGCCGCGCCGCGGTCCGCGGGATCCCGGCGCGGATCGCGCCGGTCAGCCCGCGGCGGACCAGGCTCCGGTAGAGCAGCAGCCGCCTCGGCGGGAGCGCGGCCATCGCCTCGAGGTCCGGTCCGTCGAGCCCGGCGCTGGCGAGCCACGCGCGCGGGTCGGCCGCGATCGCCTCGCCGTCCGGCGCGCTCACGCTCGCCTGGAGCGCCCGCTGCAGCGCCGCGAGCTCCGGCGGCGGCCCGTCCATCGCCGCTGGCGCCGCGGTCGCGCCCGGGAGCTCCGGCGGCGGCCCGTCCGTCGCCGCTGGCGCCGCGGTCGCGCCCGGGAGCTCCGGCGGCGGCCCGTCCGTCGCCTCGCGCGCCGCGCTCACGCCCGCGCCTCCCGCGCGGCGAGCCCGCGCCGGTACGCCGCCTCGACCTCGGCGAGCTCCGCGAGCAGCGCGTCGAGCGGCGGCACGTCGTTGTCGCGCTCCAGCACGACCGGCACCGGCCCGGTCCGCGCGACCGCGCGGGCGAGCAGGTCGAGCACCGGCGCGACGACCGGCGCGCCGTGCGTGTCGACGACGACCCCCGCGTCGTCGCGCCATTCGTGCCCGGCCACGTGCATCGAGACGACGCGCGCGGGTGGAATTTTCTCCAGGTACGCGACCGGATCGAAGCCGTGGTTCCTGGCGTTGACGTAGACGTTGTTCACGTCGAGCAGGAGCCCGCAGCCGGCGCGCTCGAGCACCTCGACGAGGAAGTCGGCCTCGTCGAGCGAGGCGCGGCCCGGGACCAGGTAGTAGGTGATGTTCTCGATGGCCATCGGGCGCTCGAGCCGGTCCGCGGCCTCGCGGATGCGGGCCGCGGCGTGGGCGGCGGCCGCGGAGGTGAGCGGGAGCGGCAGGAGGTCGTGCAGGAACCTGCCGTCGACGCCCGAGAAGCAGAGGTGGTCGCTGTGGAACGGCGGGTCGAGCCGATCGACGAACCCCCGCAGCGCGCGCAGGTAGCCGTCGTCGAGCGGATCGACCCCGCCGACCGAGAGGGTGAGCCCGTGCGTCAGGATGGCGCGGTGCTCCCGGACGCGCGCGATCGCGGCGGGGTAGTAGCCGCCGCGGCGCATGTAGTTCTCGGGGGAGAGCTCGAAGAAGGGGACGGCCAGCGCCGCGCCGCGCGCGCGCTCGTTGGGCGCTTGCGCCTCGAGCGCCGCGAGCACCTCGTCGAGGAACTCCCATCGGAGCCCGAGGCCGACGCCGGTGAGCGCGCTTTCGGTCATGGGGGCGCGGGGCGGGCGGGGCCGACCGGGATCAGGCGCAGGTGCCCTGGCCGCAGCCCGCGTGGCCGGGCTTCTTGGCGGCCGCCTTCTTCGCCGCGGGCTTGGGCGCGGCGGTCGGCGTGGGCGGCGTGGGCGCGGTGGCCGCCGGGGTGGCCGTGGGCGCGACCTGCGGCGAGGTCGCGGCGGACTGCGCGCCGCTCGGCGGGGCGGCGGAATCCGGCGCGGCCGGGGCCGCGGGGACGTTCGCGCCCGCGGCGGCGTCGCCGGAGGTCGCCTCGGCCGGCGCGGGCTCGGCCGGCGCGGCGGGGGCGGCCGGGGTCGCCTCCTGCTCGGCGGGGACCTCGGTCGCGTTGACCGGCGCCTGCGCGCCGCCGCAGCCGCCCATCAGCAGGGCACCGGCGCTCAGCGCGGCGAGGCTCTCGTAAATGCTCTTCTTCGACAGCATCGTGTGGCTCCTCTGGTTCTCGTCGTGACGGGCCTGCGCCCACTACGGGCGAGGCGTGATCCGGTTTCCCGGCGGCGCACGGAGCGCCGTGTCATCTCAGAGCCGCCGCGGCGCCGCAATGGCTCCCGGGCAGGCGGCGCGCGCGGCTCACCGCGCCGCGCTGCCCGCCGGCGCCGCGGCTGCGGCCGGCGCCGGGGTCGCGGCGCCGGCGGTCGCGGTGAGCTCGAGCGACACCATCGCCTCCTTGGCGACCTTGGGCGCCAGCACCTCGAGCGTCTTCTGGGCGAGCTTGCCGAACGCCTCGCGCGGCCGGACGTCGTGCTCGGCCAGCCCGACCGAGAACGGCTTCGCGGTCTTCACGGTGACGCCGGCGGGCCTGTCGCCCTCGTACCGGAACGTGGCGATGAGCTCCACGGTCTTCGGGGTCTGCCGCTGGTGCAGCAGGAGGTCGCCCGACGCGGTGACGGTCACCGTCCGCTCCGCGCCGGACAGCTTCGAGAGGTCCTTCTCGCCGGAGGTCGAGATCGACCGGATCGCGAACTGGGCCTTGGCGTTCTTCTCGCGGACGTCGTCGGGCGTGTCCTTGGAGATCTCGAGCCAGGTGCGCGCGTGCTCGTTCTGCACGTCGCTCTTCTTCTCCTCGCCGGGCTTGCCGTCGTCGCCCACGGCGGTCTGGAAGAGCTCGAGCGTGGAGAGGTCGACCGTGATGAGGCCCGTGGTCTTCGTGATGTCGGCGGGATCGACCTGCAACGTCCCCCCGGCGGCGCCCTCGATCCGCCCGCGGATCTTCTCTCGCGGCGCATCCATCGCGAGCTCGACCTTGCTGCCCGCCCGGTCGATCGCGAAGGCCGCCGCGGCGGGCGCCTTCGCTTCCGGGGCCTTGAGCTCGGTCGCGGCGGGCGCGAGGGGCTGCGGCTCTCCCTGGCAGGCGGTCGCGCCGGGCGCGGCGGCCGCGAGCACGACGAGGAGCAGTGTCCTAGTCCGTATCGTCTTCACGCTCGTCTCCTGGGTCTCATGGGGTTGGTGCTCGCGGCCGTGATCGCGTGGCGCTCTCCACTGGAGCAGGAAGGTAGGAGGGCGGGAAGGGCGATCGGAGCTGCCCTGTCTGCCCGCCCGTTCGCTCGATGTCATCGTTGACCCGAGCGATGCCGTGGCCGCGGGGGCGCCCGATCCGGGCGAGCGGTGGCTCGGCGCGCCTCGCTGGATGCTGCGTACGGGTCTACGTGCGAGCGGCGGCGCGGTTTCGGCGGTGGATGCGGCCGTGAGGCGGCGTCCGCGCGGGCGGGCGTGCGGCGCGGGCGAGGGCGTCGGACCCGGGCTGCACAGCCGCGCGTGGCCTGCGGTGTGCACGCGGCGGTCGTCGGAGGCGGAACCGGTCCAGCCGGGGGGAGGCGGAGCCGGGGCCATCCGGGGGGAGAACTGCAATGAGCACGCGACGATTCGCGGCGTCGGCCATGGCTGCCGCCGCCATGATGGCGCTCGCTGGCGCGGCGGAGGCGCAGGGCGCGGCGCGACAGGAACAGCGCGACCGGCCGGCGGGCAACGTCCCTCCGGCGGATCAGCCGCTGATCCGGCGCATCCCCGAGCCCTCGATCGCGGTCGAGGGCGGCTTCGGCATGCTGGGCTACCTGGGAGGGACGGCGGGGGTCGGGCCCACCTGGAACGTGCGCGTGACCGGGAGCATGTCGCCGCGCGTGGCCGTCGAGGGCAACTACATCGGCTCGGTGAACCAGCGCGCGACGCTGGGCCGGTCGCTGGTGCTGACGTCGCTCGACGCGGGGGTGCGTTACAACGTGTTGCGGGCCGACGAGGCGATCGTGCAGCCGTTCGTGGTCGCGGGGGTGGGGTACGCCGGCTGGGCGGGCGAGGGGGGCGATGCGTTCGCGCTGACGGTGCCGGTCACCGTGGGGGTGGAGCGGCTGGTCACGCGCAACGTCAAGGTGGGCGCCCGGCTCAACTTCCGCCCGGCGTTCTTCGACGACCTGACCGTCCGGGGCGCTGCGACCCAGACGGGCGGCGACAGCTGGGCGCTGCTCGCGCACGGCGGCGGCGCGTTCTGACCGGGGTTGAGGCGGGCAGCCCGACCCGGGTTGAGGCGGGCCGACCCAGGTTGAGGCGGGCCGACCCAGGTTGAGGCAGCCCGACCCGGGTTGAGGCGGCCCGACCCAGGTTGAGGCGGCCCGACCCAGGTTGAGGCGCGCGGTCCGGCCGGGGGCCTCTGGCCGCCGAGGCAAAAGCGCCGGACGACCTCGTTCCGTGGAGTAGTCTGCCGGGCGCGCTGGTCGGCGACCTGCCTTCCGGTCCCCGGCCCAGCCTCACCCACGGAGAACGACGGCATGAACACGCGCAGCTGCTCGCCCCGCCGGGGCCTGCTCTTCTTCTTCACGGGGCTCGCGCTCGCCGGGAGCGCCGCCTGCACGCCCCGGCAGCAGGCCACCCAGGGGACGTCGACGACGGCGACCGGCCCGACCCCGGAGCGCGACTGCTCGGTCGGGCCGCTCCTGGATTGCCCCGAGGGCCAGCTCGACGGCTGCGCCAACGGGACCACCTCGGTGCACCGGTGCGTGGAGGCGGGCCCCGGGAAGTGCCTCGACATCCGGGCTGCGCTCGTGAAGTGCCAGGAGGACGAGATCCTGACCCACGACGGCTGCCCCGAGCCCGCCTACATGCAGCGGTGCGCGCCCAGGCCGACGCAGCAGCAGCAGCCGTGACCCGGCGGCCCGCCGGGAGCTCCGCGGGCCGTGTCATCGACGAATACTTCCGTAACTACGCAGGCTTACGCCCCGATCTCCCCGCGGGGAGCTTCGTGTCCGAGATCACCGGCCCCCCCTCGTACGACCCGGCGCCGCCCTCGCTGCCCCAGGTCTCGACCTCGCCGGGGGGCGCGTCCTCTCGCTCGCCGGACGACGTGATCGGCCCGCGGACCCCGGGGACGTCCGCCTGCGGGTGGGGCAGCTTCTCCTCGCTCACCTCGCGCTCGGGCCGCGGGGCGCCCAGCTGGTCGTGCGTTGTCTCGTCTCCCATGTTTCCTCCTTCCGGAGGCCTCTGGGGCCGGCGCGCGCGATCGTCCACTCCCTCCCCGGGCGGCCGCCCCGGCGCTCGCCGCCGGCCTACCCCTCGGCGTCCCCGACGGGGATCGTGAACCGGAACGTGGTCCCCACGCCCACGCGGCTCTCCACCTGGATGGTCCCCCCGTGCGCGACCACGAGCTCCCGGGCGATGGCCAGCCCGAGCCCCGTGCCCTTGTAGCCGTTCCGCTGGCCGCGCCAGAACCGCTCGAACAGGTAGGGCAGCTCGTCCTCCGGGATCCCCGGCCCCGTGTCCGCCACCGAGAAGACGACGTGCTCCTCCCGGTGCTCGCACCGCACCGTGACCGACCCCTGGGCGCCGGTCACCTTGAGCGCGTTGCTCAGGAGGTTCGAGAGCACCTGGAGCACGCGATCGCGATCACACGCGACGAGCGGGACGTCCTCGGCCGACGCGGCGCCCAGGTGGATCCCCTTCTCCTGAGCCAGCGACTCGAACGTCTCGACCGCCTCCCGGCCGATCTCCCGCGGATCCTGCGGCTGCCGGCGCAGCGCCAGCCGGCCGGCGCGCAGGCTCGCGAAGTCGAGCAGGTCGTGGAGCAGCCGGTCCATCCGGTGCGCCGACCGCTGGATCGCCTGGATCGCCTTCGCGTCCCCCTTTTCCC
The DNA here is from genome assembly GCF_051474665.1 of Sorangium sp. So ce394. Taxonomy (NCBI): domain Bacteria; kingdom Pseudomonadati; phylum Myxococcota; order Polyangiales; family Polyangiaceae; genus Sorangium; species Sorangium sp. So ce394. The sequence continues at coordinate 9,691,384 of NZ_CP150339.1, read as the reverse complement.
CCCGCGCCGCCGCGCGCTTGGTCATCACGGCGGCCGCGGTGATGATCGCGCTCAGCGGGTTCCGGAGGTCGTGGGACACCGTGGCGAGCACGTTGTCCCGGAGCTCGATCGCGCGCTGCGCGGCCTCGTAGAGCCGCGCGTTGTCCGCGGCGAGCGCCGCCCGCTGCGCCAGATCGTGCGCGACCGCCAGGTCCGCCTCGTCGTAGACCCGCCCGGACTCCGCGGTCGCCAGGATGATACAGCCGAACGTGCGCCCCCGCGCCACCATCGGCACCACCATGGCCGACGTGATCCCGAGCGCGCGGACGAGCCGGCGGAAGGCGGCGTGCTCGCCGAGCGAGGCGAGCAGCGGGTGCGACAGGTCCCGGACGAGCTCCGGGCGCTCGGTGCAGAGGACCTGCTCCATCAGCGCCGCCAGCGCCGGGGGCGGATCCATCTCGCGGAAGAGCGCGCGCGCCCTCTTCACGGTCTCCGGGTCCGCGTGCGTCAGCGTGACCCGCCGCGCCGCCTCGAACTCCGGGAGCGTCTGGATGACGCACCAGTCCGCGAGCTCGGGCACCGTGAGGCGGCCGAGCCGGTCGAGCGTGCCCTGGAGATCGAGGCTGTCGCTCAGGGCGGCGCTCGCGGCCGCGAGGAAGCGCTGCCCCTGCTCGGCGCGCGTGCGCTCGGTGATGTCGAAGAAGGTGACGACGCCCGCCGAGACGCGCCCGTCCGGATCCCGCACCGGCGACGAGCGCACGAGGATGCGCCCCCACGTGCCATCGCCGCGGAGAACGTCGATCTCCTCGTCGTCCACGACCTCGCCCGTCGTGACGGTGCGCGACAGCGGCCACTCCCACGTCTCGTACGGCTTGCCCGACCGCGGGTGGAAGCCGCGGCCGGTGTAGCCCTCGATGCTCTGGATGCCCTCGAACGACTGCCGGAAGATCTCCGTGGCCTGCCGGTTCGTGAGCAGGACGCGCCCCGTCTGCCGCTCGCCGATGATGAGCCCCGCCGGCATCTGCTCGATCACGGTCGCGAGCAGCGCGCGGGCGTCGTCCGCCTGGTGCCGCGACGCGCGCTCCTTCGCGACGAGCTGCGCCTGCACGATGATCCCGGTCGCCCGGCTGGTCATCGTGCGGAGCATCAGCATGTCCTCCTCGGAGAACTCCTCGGCGTTGCGGGAGCCGAGGATCGCGACGCCGATGGCGTGCCCCTCGTGGAGCAGCGGCACGCCGTAGACGGCGCGCAGCCCCCTCGACCGGATCTCGCGCGCGGTCGCGGGCAGGGCCGGGAGCGCGGCGTCGAGCGAGGTGGGCCCGCGCAGCGCGAGCACCGCGCGGGCGAGCTCGCGCGTCGCCTCGAGCGGCGGGCCGAGCAGCGGCCCATCGTCGAGGCCGGCCGTCGCGTGCACCTCGAGGCCGTCCCCGAGCAGGACGATCGCCACGTCCACCGCGGCCGCCGCCTCCCGCGTCGCGCGGATGAGCGCCTTCAGGAAGGTGTCCAGGTCGCTGCTGCCGAGGGCGGCCGCCGAGATGGTGTCGAGCGCCTGGAGCAGGCGCACGCGCGCCTCCTGGTAATGCGACACGGCGCCCGCGATCGCCTCGTCGATCGCCGCGTTCAGCCGGATGAGCTCGCGCCCGCCGTTCCCGCCGCCGTCGCGCTCCCAGAGCTCCAGGATCACGGCGCGGAGCGCCGCGTACTCCATCACCACGTCGGAGAGGTCGTACCCGTGGGCCAGCCGGTTCAGCGCGTGATACCCGGGCATGCCGCGGAGCCTCCGGTCGACCGCGGCCTCCGCGCCCTCGCTCCCGGTGGCCTCGGCGATGTACGCGAGGACGCTCGGGATATGGTCGGTCAGCAACGTATCCGACAGCCGCCGCGCCGGGCTCAGCGATTGGACCCGCTGCTTCCACTTCTCCAGGACCGCGTCGTGATGGCGCTGGATGAAGTCGGAGAGCCGCTTTGGGTTCGGTCTACCGAGCTGCTCCATCGAGGTCCTTACGATAGCGCGAAACCTTGAGCATGTGTTCACCTCGCGCCCCGCCCCGCGCCGCGTGGAGTCGAGCTGGCGGGCGGGAGTCGCTCCCGGGCGGAGCGCGCCGCGGCGCAGAGCCGCGCCCTCAGCTCCGGATGCCCGGCGCCTCGTGTCCGCTCTGGGCGACGTACTCCAGGTATCCGCCGCCGTAGACGCGCGGCCCGTCGGGCAGGAGCTCGAGGACGCGGTTCGACAGCGCGGCGAGGAAGCGGCGATCGTGCGAGACGAACAGCATGGTGCCCTCGAACGAGGAGAGCGCCTCGACGAGCATCTCCTTGGTCGCCATATCGAGGTGGTTGGTCGGCTCGTCGAGCACCAGGAAATTCGGCGGATCGTAGAGCATGATCGCGAGCACGAGGCGGGCCTTCTCGCCGCCGGACAGCACGCGACACGGCTTGTCGATGTCGTCGCCGGAGAAGCCGAATGCGCCGGCGAGCGTGCGGAGCGAGCCGATGGAGGCCTGGGGGAAGGCGGCGACGATGGACTCCCAGACGGAGCGGGTCGGGTCGAGGAGCTCCATCGCGTGCTGCGCGAAGTACCCCAGCTTGACGCTCGCGCCGACGCTCACCTGGCCGGCATCCGGCGCGGAGGCCCCGGCGATGAGCTTGAGGAGCGTGGACTTGCCGGCGCCGTTCACGCCCATGACGCACCAGCGCTCGCGGCGGCGGATCAGGAGGTCGAACCCGTCGTAGATGGGGCGGCCGCCGAACGCCTTCTTGACCCCGTCGAGCCGCGCCACGTCGTCGCCCGAGCGCGGGGCCGGCTTGAACTCGAAGCGGATGGTCCTCCGGCGCTTCGGCGGCTCGACCTTGTCGATCTTCTCGAGCTTCTTCACGCGCGACTGGACCTGCGCCGCCTTGGCGGCCTGCGCCTTGAAGCGCTCGATGAAGCGCATCTCCTTCGCGAGCATCGCCTGCTGGCGCTCGTATTGCGCCTCGGCCTGCTGCTCGTTGATGGCGCGCTGCTGCTCGTAGAACTCGTAATTGCCCGAGTAGCTGGTGAGCTCGCCGCCGTCGATCTCGATGATCTTGGTGACGATGCGGTTCATGAACTCGCGATCGTGCGAGGTCATGACGAGCGCCCCTGGATACTGCTTCAGGTACCCTTCGAGCCAGATGATCGACTCGATGTCGAGGTGGTTGGTCGGCTCGTCGAGCAGGAGCGCGTCGGGCCGCATGAGGAGGATGCGCGCGAGCGCGACGCGCATCTTCCAGCCGCCGGAGAGGGCGCCCACGTCGCCATCCATCATGGCCTGGCTGAAGCCGAGGCCGGCGAGGATCTCGCGCGCCTTGGCGTCGAGCGCGTAGCCGCCGAGCTCTTCGTAGCGGGCCTGCGCCTGGCCGAAGCGCTCGATCAGGCTTTCCATCTCGTCCATGCGCTCGGGGTCGGCGAGCGCGGCCTCGAGCTCGCGGAGCTCCGCCGCGACGACGGAGACCGGGCCGGCGCCGTCCATGGTCTCGGCGACGGCGCTCCTGCCCTTCATCTCGCCGACATCCTGGCTGAAGTAGCCGATGGTGACGCCGCGGTCGATCGCGACCTGGCCGCCGTCGGGCGCCTCTTCCTTGGTGATCATCCGGAAGATCGTCGTCTTGCCGGAGCCGTTCGGCCCCACCAGGCCGACCTTCTCGCCGCGGTTCACCGCCGCGGAGGCCTCGAGGAAGAGGATCTGCTTACCGTGCTGCTTGCTGATGGAATCGAGGCGGATCACGAGGGGCGCTGCCGCGGGGAGGCGGCTCCTTTCCGCGCACGTATACCAGACGGCCCGTCGCGCGACGTGGCAATTTTTCCGCCGCAAGGTGGTGACCACACCGGCGGCTGGCCTGTGATAAATCCACGTCGTGCGCACCTTGGGATGGAGAACTTTGCTTATGAGAGCTCGATTTTCTCTGCTGGTATGCGGAATCTTGGCTGCGGCCGCGAGCGGCTGTGGTGACGGCGCCGATTCTCCCGGATTTTCCTCGGAAGGGGGCGGCGATCCGGGCGGCTCCACCGGGGGCCAGATCGCCACGAGCGGCAGCGGCAGCGGCAGCGGCAGCGGCAGCGGCAGCGGCGGCGTGGGCGCGAGCGGCGCTACGAGCGGCGCGACGAGCGGCGCTACGACGGCGAGCGGGTCAGGCGGCGCGGGCGGCGGCGGGTCCGGGGAGGGCGGGCTCGGCGCGGGGGGCGGCGGGAGCGGCGGCGGTGGCGGCGGCGGCGGCCCGGGGATCTGCCCGGGAGGGCCGTATGCGGCCGATCCGCTGCCCGCGAACCGCAGGGCGGAGCGGGTGCGCGGCGGGTTCGACTACGTCGAGGGGCCGGTCTGGGTTGCCGAGCTCGGCGCGCTGTTCTTCTCGGACATCCACCGCGCGCAGCGGAACCAGGCGCCGCTCAACGGCCCGCCGGCGACCCTGCACCGGTTCACGCCTCCGGGCTCGTTCGAGGTGTTCATCGAGAACAGCTCGACGAACGGCCTCGCCCTGTCCACGGACGGGGAGCTGATCGCGTGCACCCACGACACGCGCGACATCTCCGCCTTCAACCTCGGCACGAAGGCGCGGCGCCCTGTGGCCGAGCTCTACGGGGGCAAGCGGTTCAACTCGCCGAACGACGTCGCCGTGCGGGCCGACGGCAACGTCTATTTCAGCGATCCGGAGTTCCAGCTCACCGGCTGGCCGGAGCTGCCGACGTCGGTGTACCGCGTGTCGCCGTCCGGCGAGGTGAGCGTCGTGGGCACGATGAACGAGCCGAACGGCGTCGCGCTCTCGCCCGACGGGCGCGTCCTCTATGCCACCGAGTTCAGCATCGGCCGGATCCGGCGATATCCGCTGGACGAAGGCGGCGCGCCCGGCCCCTCCGCCGATTTCGCCTCGGGCCTCATGAAGGCCGACGGCATGGGCGTCGACTGCGCGGGCAACCTCTACGTCGGGTGGACGGGCGGCGTCGAGGTCCTCGCGCCGTCCGGCGCGAGGCTCGGCACGATCGAGGGGATGATCGAGGCGTCGAACGTCGCGTTCGGCGGGGCCGATCGGAAGACGCTCTACATCACGGCGGGCGACTCGCTCTATTCGATAGCGATGAACATCCCCGGGTATCCCTACTGAAGGCGTGGCCCGCCGGGCGGCTCCATCCGATTCGACGCCAGGGCGCAGGGCGCGAGGCAGCGGAGAGGGAGCGGCGGGCCTTGCCACTCGGCGCGTGCGAGGGCAAAAGGCCCGCATGAGCAAGGTCCAGATCCTCTCGTATTCCGGGTGCAGCACCTGCAAGAAGGCCTTGAAGTGGCTCGGCGAGCGCGGCGTCGACGTCGCCGTGCGGCCCATCGTCGACGAGCCGCCGACAGCCGAGGAGCTCGCCCGGTGGATCCCGGCCAGCGGGCTCCCGGTGCGCCGGTGGCTCAACACGAGCGGGCAGAGCTACCGCGCCCTCGGCAAGGCGCGGGTGGACGCCGCGAGCGACGCGGAGGTCGCGCGGTGGCTCACCGAGGACGGGAAGCTCGTCAAGCGGCCCGTGCTGGTGAAGGGGAGCCGGGTGCTGGTGGGCTTTCGTGAGGACGACTACGCCGCGCTGTTCGGCTGAGGCCGCATGGGGGCTGCCTACGTCGCTCCCCTGATGTGGGGGCCGCTCCCTCGATCTGCGTCGTCGCGCAGCGGAATCGCCGGCGCCCGGCGCCCGGCGGGCGCGGGGGGCAGGAGGCGGAGCGGCGACAGCCGCGTGCCTCGGCCATGTTCACCGTTCATTCGGGCAAAAGATCGTCCTATATTCGCTTATGAAAACCTCGGGACGACCATGAAAACGAAGATGTTGCGGGCTCTCGTTCGGTGCACCGGCGAATGTACCATCGCGATGCTAGGGCTCGGATGTGCGCAGATCTTCGGCTTCGACAAGGACTACCAGGTCGATGGCGGGGCCTACGGGGGCGGCGGCGCAGGCGGCGGCGACGGAGGGAGCGCAGCCGCGGGCGGCGGCGCAGTCACGGGCAGCGGCGCAGGAGGCGCAGCCACGAGCGGCGGGTCGGGGGGCGCGGCCACGGGCGGCGGCGCAGCGGGCGCAGGCGGCGGGGATCCGTGCAAGGTCTTCGAGGCGATGCCGGGGGAGATCCTCGACCTGTCGCTGATCGACGACATGGAAGATCAAGACCTCTCGATCCCCACGGGGGACGGCGCGAACCCTCGGGCAGGGCTCTGGTTCAAGGACAACGACCTGTCACCGGAGGGGATCCACGAGCCTGAGAACGAGCTCGACCTGATGAGCACCGTTGATCCTCCGCGCGGCGATAGCCTCGTGGCCGTGCACACCAGCGCCAACGACGGCTTCCGCGATTGGGGAGCCGGCGTCGCCTTCTTTCTGGACAACGATGACTTCTACGACGCCTCCGAGTTCCGTGGCATCACCTTCTGGGCTCGCGCCGGGGACAGCTCTGCCGGGAGGATGAAGGTGATGTTCGTCGATCGGCAGACCCGTCACACAGGGGGCATCTGCGATCTCGAGGCGGGTGGATGCTACGACCATTTCCACCAGTACGTCGTGCTGGCGGACGACTGGAAGCGCTTCAAGCTTCCAGCGGCGTGCCTCAAGCAGGCAGGCTTCGGTGATCAGTTCGACGCGCCCGCCATGGACCAGCTCTGGGGCTTCTATTTCTTCTTCGAGCCGGGGCAGGCGTTCGATGTCTGGATCGACGACGTCGCCTTCTACCGGTAGGCGCAGGGAGGGCGCCTCAGGGCGCCGAGGTGAAGCGGCCTTGCCGGACCTGGCTCAGCTCGAACGAGCTCTCCGGGTCTAGGGTCTTGTCCGTCGTGCCGCTGCGCGTGCGGCTGATCACGACGTCCACATCGCAGCTCTCGGGCTCCTGCGAGCTCGTCGCTTCCAGCTCGCCCGCGTCGATGGTGTACGTCCCCGGGTCGCCCCCGACATCGAACGTCTTGGAGAAGATGCATCTGCCGTCCACGCGGATCACCATGTCGTCGCCCGACCCGCTCGGCGCCCACGTGATCGTGAGGTCCTCGCCGCGCGGGACCGGATCCTTGGGCAGCGCCTCGAGGTCGAACGGGTCGGGGAGCGTCCCGGCGTTGTTCGGCGCGTCGTCGTCGTCCTCGCGGTCCAGCCGCACCGTGAGCTCGGTGCCTCCCTCCCCGACGTCGAAGTGGGCCTCGTAGACTCCGGCGCTCTCGGAGGACATCTCGACCTCCTCGCCGTCCGCCGTCGCGGAGATCCGGTCTCCCGCGCTCAGGATGACGTAGGTGTTGCTCTCGTCGCCGCCCGCCTTGAGCGTGGCCTTCACGCTCGTCGACGACGCGCTCTCGGCGGTCGCCTCTATCGTCGCGGAGATCCCTCCGGTGCGGATCTGCTTCGAGTCGAGCGTCTCCGTGCAGCCCGCGAGCAGCCCGGAGGCCGCGAGCCCGAACATCGCCATCGTGGTCTTCGTGATCATGAATTGCCCTTTCCTCATCGCCATACCTTTCCCGCCCGGGCGCGCCGGCCTGTAGTTTTTTATTGATGCTACACCGAATCGTGTCCATCGTGTCCACCGACGAGGCGCACGTTTCCGACGAATCGGGGAGATCCCGACGTGGATTCACCTGCATCGACGCCGCAACCTGGGTGCAGGCTGGATGCCAGGCGACGTGAGCCCGCCGCGGCGGCGTGGCGCGCCGACGCGCGCAGCGCGATGGGCGCCGCGGGCGAGCTGCGTTACGGGCGGGTTGCGCCGGCGGCGGCGGGCGCGCGCCGGCTCACCACCGGCTCTGGACCGCGACGCCGCCGCCGGTCGGCCCGGCGAGCAGCGACCAGCTGACCGTCCCGGCCTGCGGGCGGGGCGCGGCGCTGGCTTGCGGGCCGGACGGGGAAGGCTCCGTCAGGAAGAGCAGCACCGCCGCGCCCGCGAGCGCCGCCCCGGCGCTGAAGCCGATCGTGCTCACGGTCCCCAGGTCCTTCGCGCGGTCGCCGGCGGCCTTCGCGACGGGGGTGTCGCATTCCGCCACGCCGGGGCCGACGTCCTTGCAATCCTTGTCCGCGCGGCTGCTCTCGTTGAGCGCCATCCATCCGGTCACCGAGCCGACGATCAGCCCGCTCACGGCGAGCCCGCCCGCCACGTACGCCAGGACGCGCTGGCCGCTGGGCCCGGACCCCTGCGGAGCCCCCGCGGCGCCCTTCGCGCCGTTCGCGGGCGGCGCGCCGAGCGGGTCGGCCGGCCGAGCCGCCGGCCTGTCGGGCGGAGGCGCCTCGCGGGGGAGCTTCACCTCGAGCGCGATCGTCTTCGCGTCGGACTTGTCGATCGTGAACCGCACCTCGTGCAGCGGCCCCCCCGGCGCCCTCGTCGTCACGACGTGCTCTCCCGGGTTGACGGGGAGCGGGATGCCGAGGGCAGGCCCCTCGAGGGTGACGCCGTCGCGCTGCACGACCGTGCCCGCGGGCGCGTCGTCCGGCAGCGACAGCGTGAGTTGCGGCACGAGCGGCGCGAGCGTGTCGCGCTGCTCGACCGCGACCTTGTAGCGCTCGATCTGCTGGAGCTTCTCGGCCTCCGACATGCGGGAATACAGCGCCAGAAAGTCGTTGTAGCGCGCAACGGCGGTGGCGATGCGCCCCCACTGGGCCTCGCACTCGGCGAGCGTGAACAGCCGACCTGCGCGTGGATCGAGCCGATAGCTCTCGGCGAGGGCAGGGCAACCCCTCGAATGTCGGCCCGCCAGCATGTCCGCGAGACCGCGGTTGAAGAGCGACTCGGCCACGGCCACGGCGTCGGGTTGCGCGCTCGCCGGAGCGGTGAGAGCGATGCTCAGCAATCCGCTCACTAGAGGCGCAGACCAGGCGAAGCGCATCGGTGGATGCAGGAGATACCACTCCTGGTATCGCCGCAGGCAAGAAAACAGCGCTCCGCTGTCGCCGCGTCAGCGCGGGCGCTGCGTCAGTCCGCCGAGTAGAGCGATTCCCGGGGCTTGGCCGAGGAGGACGTCGGCGGCGTCGGCGTGCGCCCCGCGCTGGACGACGGCGCTGCGCTGGAAAGCGGCGCTGCGCTGGACGGCGGCGCTGCGCTGGACGACGGCGCTGCGCTGGACGGCGTGGCTGCGCTGGACGGCGTGGCGCCGCGAGGGTGCGGCGCCGCGCGAGGCGGCGGGAGCGCGTCGTTCGCGCTCGCGGACGCTGCCGCGGCGGCGGGCGCCACGTCGCCGTCCTCGTGCGGCGCGGGCGTCGCGGTCGCGGGCGCCGCGAGATCTGGCGCTGCGGGCGGCCCGGAGGCTTCGCGGAGAGCGGGCACCGGCACGGCGGATGGGAAGGGCGGTATGGAGATCGGCGGGGCGGGTGCCGCCCGGGCCGCCGGCGCGTCGGCCGCGCCGGCGCCCCCCGGAGCAAAGCGCGCGCCCCCGCCCAGCGAGGCGAAGGCGATGGCGCCGCCGCCGATGAGGGCGACGGCCGCGATCGCGACCGTGGACCAGCTCCGCGGCGACGTGGCGGCGACCCTCGTCTCCAGGCCCGTGTTGGAGGACTGGGCGGGCGCCGGCATCGATGAAGCGGGCCCCTGGTGTGCACGCGGGAGCGGCGTGTCCACCACGGACAGGCGCGACGACTTCGCCGGCGCGGGCGCGATGTCGAAGACCTCGGCGAGCGCCTCGATCGCGGCGGATGCGGTCGGAAAGCGCGCCTCGGGGTCGCGCGCCGTAGCCTTCGCGAACCATGCGTCGAAGGCCGGGGGCAGCTCCACCCCGTCGGCCGCCGCGCGCGCGCACGCGGGCTCCTGCGGGCCGTACATCGCGATCACCGCGAACGCGAGCGTGTTGCTGAACTCCCGCATGTCGTTGAGCCAGTAGGCCTTGCCGACGAGGAGCGTGTACGCGATCATGCCGAGCGCGAAGAGGTCGGCGGCCTTCGAGATGGACGCGCCGCTGAACTGCTCAGGCGCCATGTAGAGCGGCGTCCCGAGGGCCGCGGTCGTCGCCGAGTCGAGCGCGGTCTCCGCGACGAGCTTGGCAATGCCGAAATCGAGCACCTTGATGCGGAACTCGTCGTCGTCGCCGAACGCCGCCAGGAACAGGTTCGCCGGCTTGAGATCGCGGTGGACGACCCCGGCGGCGTGCGTCTTGTCGAGGGCGATCGCCGTCTGGCGCATGTAGGCGACGGCCTCTTCCGGCGACAGGCGCCCGAGGCGGCGGATGCGCTTGCTGAGCTCCTCGCCGCGGAGCAGCTCCATGACCAGGAACGGCATCCCGGTCTCCGGGTCGATCCCGGCGTCGAACACCTCGACGATGTGCTCGGTGGCGATGCGGGCGGCGACCCGCGCCTCGAGCTTGAACCGGGCGTGGAACTCGGGGTTCTCGGCGAGGTGCGGGTGCATCACCTTGAGCGCTCGACGGCGCTCCGTCTCGATGTGCACGACCTCGTAGACCGCGCCCATCGCTCCGGTCGCGATGCAGCGCACGACGCGGTACCTCCCTGCAAACAGCCTCCCCTCGATGAAGTTCAGCGACATGGGTCCACCGCGTCGATCGAGCTTACACCATGAGGTCGGACGGCTGCATCCAGGAATGATCGTCGCATGTCCGCCCACAGCGCTCGCCCGGTGTAGGCCGCGCTGGCGCGCTCCGTGCGCTCTCTTCGCAATGTCGCCGCAATGTCGCCGCGGTGTCGCCGCCGTGCTGCCGCCGTGTTGCGCCGCTTGCCCAGCTCGATCTCGGCATGGCCGAGCTCCACGCCCACCAGCTCAGTTACGATGCCGTGGAAGAATTCGAAGTCTGGAGCGACGTCTCCTGCTATCGAATCGACGCGGCTCACGCCGCCGATGTCCCGCCGGGCGCCGGCGCCGCCTCGCCCGGGCAGGGAGCGCCTCCGGCGGTGGCAGACCCGCCTCAGAGCACGAGCACCGCGAGCAGGCGGGGCCCGTGGAACAGGTCGAAGCCGCCGATGTCGATCTTGCGGCCGACCGTGTAGGTCGTCTCGTCTCCACGCCTCGTCGCGTGGATGCTGGACACGATGCCCTGGCCGACCGCCTCGACGTTGTAGGACAGCTCGGTCAGCAGGCGGAGCCGGCTGAGGTACGACGTCAGCCGGAGCCGGAGCCCCACGGACAGGTTGCCGGAGAGCGCGATCATCGTCGCCTCGTCGACCTCGCGCGGGCCGCCCGGGACGGCGGGATCCGCCGAGAAGGCGTAGCGCACCGGTCCGGCGCCGCCGTAGAGACCGAGGTCGCCGAACGGCGCGACCCGCGGCCACTCGCCGTTGCCCATCCGCAGGCTGAAGCCGCCCTGGTAGAAGCGCGATGTCACGCTCTGGGCAGGGCTCTGCCGCTCGAAGACGTAAACATCGCCGGTGCCCGGCTCCCGCTCGCGGAGCGTGTAGAAGATGCGCGGGAGCTTGTAATCCATGTACCGGAAGCCGACGAGCAGCTCCTCGAGGTAGAGATCGTCCGCGGCCTCCGGGAAGAGCTTCGTCACGTCGAAGCCGACGTCGATCTGGCGGACCAGGAGCTGGAACGGCGCGCTCGCCACGGCGCCGGCGTCGCGCCCGGTCGCCGCATCGACGGCGAGCTCGGTGACGTTGCCCGAGGTGAACCGCGCGATCTTGAGGCTCGTGCTGATGCCGACGAGGTCGGCGCCGATGTCGAAGACGTCGCTCGCGAAGCCGTTCAGGCCGATCAGCTTCCCGAGCGAGCTGTCGTACGCGATGTCGCCCCCCGACGAGAACAGCCGGTCCGTCTTGAACCCGGCGTTGAGGCGCGCGGCGTTGCGCACGTGCTCGAAGTCGTACGTGAGCAGCGCGCGGCCGCCGACCATGAACACGGGATCGACGTCGTAGGCGAGCCGCCGCGTCCTGCCCCGGTAATCGTTGATGCCGCCCGAGGAGCTCGGGCTCGCGAGCTGGTGGAAGAAGAGGAGCTCGACGTCGCTCTTCAGCTGGAGGTGGACGGCGTCGAGGCTGATCGCCCGGCCCTGCTCGAGCAGGCTCTCCTGCATCTCGAAGCCCGCCGTGTCCTCGAGCGGCGTCCGCGCCGGCACGGAGAGCGCCTCGGCGCAGGCGGAGAGCGCCTCGCGCTGCTCCTCGAGGACCCTGGAGAGCGCCTCCGCGCGCGCCGCCGTGGCCCCGTAGCCCGGCTCGCCGCGCGCGACGCGCCGGGCTTGCTTCACGACGTACGGCGCCACGGCGAGCGCCTCCGTGTGCATCCGCAGGAGGAACGACGTGACGCGGAGGGCGTCGCGCGCGATGGTCGCGGCGGGCTCCTGCCCCGCGCTCGCCGCGCGGAGCTCGGCGGCCGCGCCCGCGATGTCCCGTTGCGCTCCGGCGAGCGCCCGCCGCCGCGCGGCGACCTTCCCCTTCGCCGCGGCGAGCTCGGGCGTGTCGGGCGCGCCGAGCGGCCTTCCGGCCGAGAGCCGCTCGACGCTCCGCTCCTCGACGGCGAGCGCCCGCGCGTGCTCCGCGAGCGCCTGCCACGCGGCCGGCAGGCGGCCCGCGGCGCTGGATGCGGGCGGGGGCGCCGCGGGCGGCTGCGCCGCGGGCGCGGGCGGGGGCGAGGGCGCCGTGGGCGGGGGCGCCGTGGGATCACGCGCGGCGAGCGCCGCCAGCGCGTCGAACAGCCGCGCGAACGCGGGCGGCGCTGGCCGAGGCGCCGCCGCGCGGGCGAGCGCCTCGTCGAGCTTCACGCGGTAGAGCTTGGCGAGGGGGACCTCGTGCTCCCCGTCGTACGGCGCGGCTTCCTCGAAGCGCTCGCGGAGCCGCTCGCCCTCGTCGTCGTCGAGCCGGAGCGCCGCGATCCACGCGTCGCCCGGGGAGTAGGGGGTGTTCGCGAGGACCTCGTCCGCCAGCCAGACCGCGCGCTCCAGATCGGCCGCGCGGTCGTCGACGATCGCGCGGCGGGCGTCCTCGTTGGCGAAGGCGCGCGCCGCGCGGACGTTGTACGTGGCGGGGACGCACGCCGAGGCCGCGGCTGCGGCGAGGAAGAGGCCTGCGAGCGCCGGGCCCGGTCGCACCGGCGCGAGCCTACCACGGCGCGCGAGCGCGCCTCCACGCTGTCACGCTGTCGACGCACGGGGCGGCGCGCGGGGCGACGCGCGCGGCGCGCGGGGCGAGGCGCGCGCGTCGCCGGCGTGGCTGGCGTGCAGGCGCGGCGTCCGTTCACGAGCGCACTGGACGCCGCGCCGCCGGCCTGCTCAGAATGCGCGGCCGTGGCTGCCAGCCGACCCAACGAGATTGACGGCGCGCGGGCCGAGGCCTTGCTGAGCCGTCCCATCCGCGCAAGACAGCGCAAGACAGCGGTCGCTGACGGAGCATGAGCAACGCGTGAAGGAGAAGAACCGGGATGAATGATGCCACATCCAGCTGCGACATCGGCATGATCGGGCTGGCCGTCATGGGCGAGAACGTCGCGCTCAACATGGCCGACCACGGGTTCAAGGTGGCCGTGTACAACCGCACGGTGCAGGTCGCGAAGGACTTCGTCGCGAGGAACCCGAGCACCCCCGGCGGCCTTGTCTACTGCGAGACGCTGAAGGACTTCGTCCGCGCCCTGAAGAAGCCGCGCAAGGCGGTGATCCTGGTCAAGGCCGGTCCGCCGGTGGACATGGTGGTCAAGCAGCTCATCGAGGCGGGCGTCGAGCCGGACGATATCGTCGTCGATCTGGGCAACTCGCTCTGGACGGACACCATCCGTCGGGAGCATGAGTACGCGCAGCAGTGCAAGTTCTTCGGCTCGGGCGTGTCGGGCGGCGAGGTGGGGGCGCGCTTCGGCCCCTCGCTGATGCCGGGCGGCGATCCCGAGTCCTGGAAGCACCTGGAGCCGATCTGGCGCGCGATCGCCGCCAAGGTCGACCCTGCGACCGGCAAGCCGATCGAGGGCGCGGCCCCTGGCAAGCCGGTGGAGGGCGGCGTCCCCTGCACGGCGTACATCGGGCCGAACGGCGCGGGCCATTACGTGAAGATGGTCCACAACGGCATCGAGTACATCGACATGCAGCTCATCTGCGAGGCGTACACGCTCCTCGACGGGCTGCTCGGGCTGTCGAAGGACGAGATGTCGCGGGTGTTCGCCGAGTGGAACAGCGGCGATCTCGACTCGTACCTCATCCAGATCACCGCGGACATCCTCCAGCAGAAGGACCCTGTCCAGCAGGACAAGCCGTTCGTCGATTTCGTCCTCGACACGGCGGGGCAGAAGGGCACCGGCAAGTGGACGAGCGGCAATGCGCTCGACATGGGCATCCCCGCGAACGCCATCGCCGAGGCGGTGTTTGCCCGTTGCCTCTCGGCGCTCAAGGACGAGCGCGTCGAGGCCTCGAAGCACCTCTCGGGGCCGACGCCGACCCCGGTCAAGGATCGGCAAGGGACGATCACGGCGATCCGCGACGCCCTGTATTGCTCGAAGATCTGCGCCTACGCTCAGGGGTTCCAGCTCATGGCCGCCGCCCAGGCGGAGTACAAGTGGAAGCTCGATTTCGGCACGATCGCGAGCATCTGGCGCGGCGGATGCATCATCCGCGCGCGGTTCCTCCAGAAGATCACGGAGGCGTACACGCGCAATCCTGGCCTGACGAACCTCCTGCTCGACCCGTACTTCAACGATCAGATCAAGCAGGGTCAGGCCAACTGGCGCAAGGTGGTCTCGATCGCCGCGCAGAACGGCGTCTGGGCGCCGGCGTTCATGTCGGCCCTGTCGTATTACGACGGTTACCGCGCGGCCCATCTGCCCGCGAACCTCCTGCAGGCGCAGCGCGACTACTTCGGCGCCCACACCTACGAGCGCACGGATCAGCCGCGCGGCAAGTTCTTCCACCTCGACTGGCCCCACCCCTCCCGCCCTCAGCTCGAGATCAAGGGGACCGGCGGCGGCCACTGACCGCCCCCGCGACCCCCTCCTGACGGCCCGGGCCCGAGCCGGGCCGGCCAGACCGCCGCCCCGGCGAGGCCTCGCCTCAGGTGATGCCTCGCCTCAGGTGAGGCTGATCCGCGGCCGCAGGTTCCGCTCGCGCAGGAACGGCTCGAGGTCGTCCATGATGTCGAGCTGCACCCCCGCCAGGCTCATCGCCGCCGCGATCGTCTGGATCCCCATGCGCCCCAGCTTGTTCATCTCCGGCGGCGGGCGGACCACGATGTGCTCGATCCGGTCGCGCACGCTGAGCCCCCACTGCGTCAGGACCACGCGCGCCTCGGTCTCGTAGCGCACCATGAGCGCCATGTCGTAGATGAAGTACGCCCGCTCCCCCGGGCGCATCACGCCCACGAGCTTCTGGTACGCGTCGACCGAGATGAACCGCGCCAGCTCGCCCGTCGCCGCCGTCTCGCGCAGGAGCTGCACCACCATGCCCGCCGGCTGCGTGATCCACACGCCGACGCTCCCGCTGTCGTCGAGCAGGTGCGGCTGCCTTCGGAACGCAAGTCTGCGGTTCGACGGAAGCATCTCTCTAATGACAATAGCCATTCCGGCTACCGGGGCCCGCCCGCGACGACCGGAGGCGCTCCGCCCGCCCATCCGGCCCGGCAACGCCGAAGCATGCTGCTGTTCCACACATCACCGGCCGAGCTCCTTCCTCGGGGTCAACGCTGCGCCATGGTGGTCCCAAACGGCGAATACGACCAGAAATGTGCGATTCTGCCGCCTCAGGCCGCCGGTGGCAACGTCGCGCTGCGGCGCCGGACGCCACCGCGATCCCTTCCGGAAACTTCCCGGAAACACTGGAAAACGGCGGCCCCTCGCGGACGCCCGCTCAGCCCCGGCACGGCCACCCCCGGCGCGCTCTTCGCCGGCCGCGGCGCGGCGAGCGGGGGCGACGCGCGCGGCCGATCAGGCGAACAGCGCGGCGCAGGCCGACCCGATCAGGTTGACGTGCTCGAGCCGGGCGATCCGCGGCTCGACGCGCGCGCCGAGGAGGCCGCGCAGCGTCTCCTGCACCCGCGGCGCGTAGCGCGGATCGCCCCAGAAGAGGCTGCCCTCGGCCAGGATGCCCACCCCCGGGGGGCTCTCGAGCACGTCGGCGACCGCCGCCAGCGCCGCCGCCACGAGGTCGGCCGAGCGCTGCAGCAGGTCGCCGGCGACCCGCCGCGCGTCCCCCGTGCCCTCGTCGCGGAGCCGCACCAGGTCCGCCGAGCTGGTCAGCGGGGCGTGGTCCGGGCACAGCCGCGCGAAGAGCCGCGGCAGGTAGGCCCCGGACACCGCCTTCTCGAAGCGCTGCGCCCCCGGGTTCTCCGAGCTCGCGTCGACCTCCGCGTCGAAGGGCTGGAGGTGCGGAGGGTTGAAGTTGCCGTTCTCGAGGTTGACCGCCATCGGCGCGACGAAGTGCCCCGTCTTGAGCTTCGGGATCCGACCGGCGGGGAGGAACGTGGCCATGTTGGTCCCCGTCCCCACGATGAGGCCGATGAACGCCGCGGGCGAGGCCCCGCCGTGCGTGAAGGCGCCCCCGAGCAGGCTCGCCACCGTGTCGTTCAGCACCCGGACCGGGCCGGGCCGGAGCCTCCGCGCGGCGAGCGCCCGGCCGAGCCGCTCGCCCACGTTCGTGCCCTCGACCCCCGTGATCTGGACGCCCTTGGTCCAGCGGAGCAGCCGCGCGTCGAGCGACGGCAGGGTCTCCGAAGGATACGAGAAGCAGTACCCCACCGGCAGGCCCTGCACGGCGCCGAGGCGCTCGACCAGCTCCGCCTGCACATCGAAGAAGGCGTCGCCCGCGACCTCGGGCCCGCCCGGGAACTTCGCCGGCGCGGGCCCGGCCACGATGCGCGACACGCCGCCCGGCTGGAGCTCCACGATGGCGGCGCGCAGGTTCGTGCCGCCGGCGTCGACCACCACGGCGCGGCCGGTCATCCCCTCCGGCGGCGGCGCGAGGTAGGCGGGCAGCGCGGCGATCTCGGTGCCGGGCGTGGAGAGGCCGAAGACGATTCGGGCCGCGAGCGTGCGGCGAATGTCCTGGAGCTCGGTGAGCGAGAGCTTCATCAGGGAAATTCTTACCCTCTGGCTCCTGAGAAGGAAATAACTTTGCACGTCCGGCCGCGAGCGTGGTTGGCGCCGGCCCCGCTCGGACGGTAGATGTCCAGCGCGCCGCCGCCGCGATTGCGCTCTGCGTCACCTGGAGGACGTGGCCGAAGAGGGGTTATCGTCCACACCGAAGACGACCGGATAGACCACCGTCGCGACGCTCTTGCGATCGGCGGGGGAGGGGAATCGGAGGCCGCGGAAGACGTCGAGCACGCAGCCGACGACCTTGGGGTCGCGGAGCGGCGGAGCGGACGACGACGGCGCCGCGGCGCCGGGCGAGGGGAGCGCGATGAGGAGGGGCGCGTCGGCGGGCGGGTGGTCGGCGTCGCCCGCGTACGTCACCTTGCCCTGGCCGTCGACGACGAGGTGCACGGGTATCCGCCCTTCGAGCTTGGGATTTGCACGAACGCCCTTTTCGTAGCAGGCGCGCATGGCGCCGAAGTTCTCCTGGACGACGCGCCGCACGACGTGCGGCGGGATGTGGGCTTTGCCCTTGATCGGCTCATAGGGGTTGCTCTTGCAGCGGCCGGCGATGCTCCGCACGACCTTCGCGTCCTTGTCGAGCTCCCGCTCCAGCCCGGCGCGCGCGGCGCCCGCCTTCTTCGGGTTGCGCCCGTTGAGGATGAGCGACGCCCGCAGCTTGCGGACCGCGGTGCTCGTCCGGGCGAAGCTCTCCTGGATGTTCCTGGCCTCGCGGGCGAGCTCCGGATCGGCGGCGCGGACGGCGGCCGCGTCGGCCCACAGGTCGAGCCGATCCGCGATCCGCAGCAGCACCTCGGGGGGCGTGCTCAGGTCGGACTCCCGGAGCACCTCGATCATCCGCGAGGCCTTCTGCACCTCGGGCCCGAGCGCCTTGCAATCGGCCTCGATCGAGCGCGCGACGCGCCCCTTCGAGGACGAGGCCGCGGGGGCGCGAGCCTTGTCCGCGGCGCGCTCCTTCGCGGCCTCGGGCGCGGCGTCGCGGGCGAGCCGACTCCCGGGCGAGCGCAGCGCAGCGCGCTCCTTCTCCACGGGCGACGGCAGGAGGGCTTCCTCGGGCGACGGCAGGAGGGCCTCCTCGGGCGACGGCAGGAGGGCCTCCTCGGGCGACGGCAGGAGGGCCTCCTCGGGCGACGGCGGCGGGGATTTCTCAGGCGAGGGCAGGAAGGCCTGCGCGGGCGACGGCCGCGGGGTCTTCTCGGGCGAGAGCCGGATGGCCTCCTCGGGCGGGGGCAGGGCGGCGCGCGCCTCTCGGATCGAGCTCTCCGGGACCGCGATCGGGGCAGCGCTCCGGAGGTGCGCGGGATCGGCGTCGGTTGCTGGCTCTCCCTGCGACGCCGCCCCGCAGCCCAGCAGGGCATGAACTCCGACGAGGACGAGCAACGCGCTTCGCATCGGTTCCTCCGAGGTCCGTCCGACGTACGGTCCGCCGTTTTGATACAGTACACCGGTCCGAGCAACCACCGCACGCGAAACGGCGGCGCCCTTCCGGAAAGTGCGACAGGCGGGGCAGAGGGCCCTCACGCGCTCACCCTCGCGAGCGCCGCCCACGCGCGAGGCCGCCCGCGCGCGAGGCCGCCCACGCGCAAGGCCGCCCACGCGCAAGGCCGCCCGCGCGCGAGGCCGCCCGCGCGCGAGGCCGCCCGCGCGCGAGGCCGCCCGTATCGGAGCGCGCGGCTCAGTACGGCGAGGAGGACGTCCGGTCCACCTTGTCGGCGTCGGCGGCCGGGGCCTTCGACGCGGCGGCCTTGTCGGCGTCGGCCGCCGGAGCCTTCGACGAGGCGGCGATGAGCTCGCGGATGCTGCGCTCCAGCTGCTCTATCCTGATCGGCTTGCTCAGGAACATCGCGTTCTCCACCTGGCTGAGGCTCTCTCGGATGGCCGGGTCGCGCGTGCCGGTGAGCAGGATGATCGGGAGGTCCGCGCGGACCTTCCGCACCATGGAGACCAGCGTCAATCCATTGATGTCAGGCAAGTAATAATCCGTGACCAGGACGTCGGCCTGCATGATGAGCGCCCGGTTCTCGAGGGCATTCCTGCCGTTGAGGAAGCAGTGCACGCGATGGCCGTCGAGCGTGAGGATGTCCTGCCATCCTTCACACAGCTCCTCGCTGTCCTCGACGATGATGATGTTCAGGAGCATGCTCCCACCGCCCATCGGACCTGCGTGTCGACCTTCACGCCGGGCATTCACGACGGATTAGCAGCTCGTGCGGCAGGCGTCGAGGATTCCAAAATCCAACGCCTTGTCCCGCTCGAAGCGCTGGCCGGCTCCGGCGCGGCTTCGGCGCGCCGGGCGAGGCCGAGAGTAAGGCGCCGCCTTACATGAGAGCACGTAGTCCAGGCGAGATCGCCGCGGATTCAAGCCGCTCCGGCCGGCCGTGGGGACGAGGCCAGCGCGGCGTCCGGCAGCCGACGACCCGCGGCGACCGGCGGCGACCCCAGGCGAGCGTCTGTTCCGCGTCTGGCCGGGGGGCGGCCTCAAGCCTGTCTCTGGGGCAGCTCCAGCTCGAAACACGTATTCTTGTGCTCCGTCACGAGCCGCAGGTCGCCTCTGTGGTGATGCGCGATGTTCCGCGAGAGGCTGAGGCCGAGGCCGGTGCCGTGCTCCTCCTTCTTCGTCGTGAAGAACGGGGTCATGATCTTCTCCGCGAGCGCGGGATCGATCCCCTTGCCGCTGTCGATCACGCGCACGTAAACCCTGCCGTCCGACGGGCGCGCCTCGATCCGGATCCATCGCTCCCGGAGCGCCGAGATGGCCTCGACGGCGTTGTTGATCAGGTTGATGAGGATCTGAATGATCTGGACGGGGTAGCAGTCGATGACGAGCTCCTCCTGCGGCAGATCGAAGCTCAGCTGGACGCTCGCCTGCTGGAGCCGGAAGCCGCTGACACGGACGGCTTCCCGGATGAGCTCCTGGACGTTGTGAGGGCGGAGCTTCTCGGACTCCATCCGGGTGATGGACCGCAGGCCGGAGATCACGTTGGTGATGTTCTCGACCATGCCGTCGATCTCGGTCGCGACGCGGGCGAGGCGCTCCTTCTCCAGCTGCCCCCGCTCCGCGAGCCGCTTCAGGAGATCGGTCTTCGTGGTGATCACGTTGAGCGGCGTGTTGATCTCGTGGGAGATCCCGGCCGCGACCTCGCCGAGCGACGCGAGCTTGCTGAACCTCGAGAGCTCCTCCTGCTGGGAGAGGATGAGCCGCTGCGCCTGGACCCGCTGCGTGACGTCGAAGATGAGGAGGATGAGGTAGCTCGGCTCCTCGCCGCCGAAGCTGACCGTGGCCGTCCTGAGCTCGATCCAGAGCTCGCCGCCCGCCCGCTCCGCCAGGTTGATGGTGAACGACGCGAGCGGCCTCTGTCGGGCCGCGTCCGAGACATCGGCGATGCGCGGCGACTCCGCGCCGCGGAGGACGAGGTCGAGCAGCTCGTCGAGCGCGAGGCCGTGGAGCTCGGGCTCGCCCTTGCCGACCTTGTCGGCGAACTCGTTCGAGGCGAAGGTCACCCGGTAAAGCCCCTGGTCCGACTCGAGGATCGCGAGGCCGGCGTTCGACGCGGAGACGACCTTCTTGAAGACCTTGAGGTGCTGCTCCTGGAGCACCCGCTCCGTGATGTCGAGCGCGATGGTGCAGACGGACTGGGCGGTGCGTCGGTCGTCGAGCAGGGGGAACTTCGATGAGAGCCAGTAGCGGAGCTTGCCGCCCACATGCAGGCTCTCCTCCAGCCACATCGGCGACCGGCTCTTCAGCACCTCGAAATCGCGCTCCCGCAGCGCGCTGCCGGCCTTCGGGCCGAACAGCTCCTCGTCCGTCCTTCCCAGCACGTCCTTCTCGGAGCGCCCGAGGACGTCGCAGAAGCGCTGGTTGACGTAGACATAGGCGCCGATCGAGTCCTTCATGGTCACGAGCGCCGGCGTGTTGTCGAGGATGGCGGAGAGCCGCTCCTTGCTGACCCTGCTCTGGGTGAGCGCGTGCACGAGCTCGGTGTTGTCGACGAAGCTCACGACGGCCCCGTCCGCCTCGCCCTTCGACCCCGGGATGAGCTGGATGCGCGCCTCGAAGTGCCGGTCGAGGACCTCGAGCTGGAGCCTCATGGGCCGCCGCTCGCGCAGGCTCTCGATGACGAGATCGAGGACGGGCTCGACGTTCAGGTGCGCGAGGGCGGCGCGGACGTGCTGGCCGCGGTCCACCTCCGAGATGCGGAACAGGTGGCGAGACGCGGGGTTGTAGTCGGTGAGGCGGAGGTTCTTGTCGACGACGAGGAGGGGATAGGCGATCGCGTTCTGGATCGCGACGAGCCGCTGGTTGAGCGTCATCAGCTCGGACGACTTGACGTTGATCTCCTGGTTCAGCGTCGTCAGCTCCTCGTTCGCCGACTGGAGCTCCTCGTTCGTGGTCTCCAGCTCCTCGTTGGTGGACTGGAGCTCCTCGTTGGACGACTGGAGCTCCTCGTTGAGGGCCTGGAGCTCCTCGCTCGCGGTGTCGTGCTCCTCGATGATGGTCTGGAGGTGCTCCCGCGCCGCCGCGAGCTCCTGCTCGAGCCGCCGGATCTGCTCGTCCGGCGCGAGGCGGGAGCCGCTCGCGGGCGCCCTCGCGGGGCGGGGCGGGTCGTGCGCGTGGCTGAAGCAGACGATGAACTCGGTCCCGCCGTCGGACGGGAGCGGCACGACGGTGAGCTGGAGCTTCCGCTCCTCTCGGTCGACGACGAACGTGTGCCGGTGGTCCCCCTTCGCGGCGTGGCCCGACCGCGCGGCCCGGTGGAGCAGCGCGGCGAGCTCGATCGCCACGTCGGACGGGAGCAGCTTCTGGATCGAGACGCTGGGCTCGCCCTTCGGGAAGTTCAGGTACCGGTTCGCGTTCCCGAAGACGTGCCGCACCCGGTGGTCGTCGTCGACGAGGACCGAGTCCGGCGCGAAGCCGTTCACCATGGCGGTGAAGAGGTCCATCGCCGTGGTGGACTGGCGATCCTTCGTGATGAGCGCGCTCTCGCGGTTGAACTCCTGCCGAGAGTACGACCGCGGGAGATCGCCCTTCTTGCCGGACCGGGCGAAGATCTTCGCGTTCTTGTCCGTGAGCTCGAACAGGTCCCCCACGGTCGTCGCCGACTCGGACTTGCCGAGGAACAGGACGCCCTGGTCGTCCATCGCGAAATGGAACGTCTTGAGCGTGTGCTCCTGCAGGTGGGGGTTGAAGTAGATGAGGACGTTGCGGCACGAGACGAGATCCAGCTTGAGGAACGGCGGATCCTGGGCGACGTCGTGGCGCGCGAAGACGATGGCGTCACGGACGTAGTCCTTGATCCTGAACCACTGGTCCTGCTCGTCGAAGTACCTGGACCGCAGCTTGGAGGGAATGTCGGCGACCGCGGCCTTCTGATAGAGCCCCTTGCGTGCGACGGACATCGCCTGCTCGTCGATGTCCGTCGCGAAGATCTGGACGTTGAGCTGCTTGTTCGCCTTCTCGAGCGCCTCGAACACGAGGATGGCGATCGAGTACGCCTCCTCGCCCGTGGCGCAGCCGACGACCCAGGCGCGGAAGCTGTCGCCGGTGCGCTTCTTGTCGATCCGCTCGACGATGGAGGCCGCGAGGGCCTTGAACGAGGCCTCGTCGCGGAAGAACGACGTCACCGAGATCAGGATGTCCTGGAAGAGGAGCCTGCCCTCCTCGGGGCGCACGCGGAGGTAGTCGGCGTAGGCCTCGATCGACTCGCAGCGCGTGGCGATGACGCGCCGCTCGATCCGCCGGCGGACGGTGGTCTGCTTGTACTGGGCGAAGTTGACCCGGCTCGCCTTCTCCAGGAAGGTGAGGATGCTGTGATACGGGTCCTGCTGGCTCAGGCTGAGCTGCCGGAGCGAGGCGTCCGGCTGGTCGGAGCGGCCGGCGAGCTCGTTGAACTTGCTGAGCTGATTGGCCATCTCCTCCAGGCCGAGCTCGAGGTCGACGGCGCCGGTCTGCTTCGCGGCGCGCGGCATGCCGTCGTACTTGGCCGACTCGGGGGTTTGGCAGATGGTGACCCCGCCGGCGGCCTTGATGGCGCGGACGCCCTGCGCGCCGTCCGACCCGGTCCCCGAGAGGACGACGCCGATGGCGTTCTCGCCGTAGTGCTCGGCGATAGATTTGAAGAACAGGTCGACCGAGGGCTTCGGGCCGACCTTGGTCTCGGGCTGCCGCAGGAGGAGGACGTCGCCGTCGACCACCACGTCGGCGTTGGGCGGGGTCACGTAGACCGTGTTCGCGCAGAGGACCTCGCCCTCGGTGACCTCTTTGACGCTCAGGGTGGTGGAGTGGCTGATGATCTCGACGAGCCGACTCCGATGCTGCGGCGCGAGGTGCTGCACGATGACCAGGCTCATCCGATCGGCGGTCTTCAGGCCGCCAATCAGGATCCGGAGCGCCTCGAGGCCCCCCGCGGAGGAGCCGATCCCGACGACGTAGGTGGGGCCAGCCACGGCGAGCTGCTCGTGGGCGGCCGGGGCCCCGGCGCTCTGGGCGATGAAGCCAGGCGTGCGATCCTCCAGCTTGGGTGCGACCTGCGCAGTCGCTGGCTTCTTGTTCCTGCTGGATGGCCGCCTGGCGCGGCTGCTGTTCTTCGTTCTCATGGAGACAACAGACCGCGAGGGCGCGGGGTCATGAGGGTACCGGATGCGGGCGTAGGGAGCCATCCGATACCACGCTGCCCGGGCCGGCGCAGCGGGCCGCGCGCGGCCGCGCGCCCCCGACGCCCCTCGCTCGGCAGCGCCGCTCCGCGAGGATCGCGCGCCGGGCGAGCGCAGGGGGTGCCGCGCGGGCCGGGGATCGTGCAGGATGCAGCGAGCCTCACGCGGACGGACGCAAGGGGCGGTCGAGAGTGGACAACGTGAACAAGCGCGAGAAGAACGGCCGCGGCGGGAAGGACGAGCACGACAAGGGCGGGGGCGAGCTCGCCGAGGCGGCGCGCGCGCTCGAGCGCGAGCTCTTCCGCTTCGAGGAGCTCGCGGAGTCGGCGCGGCGGCTGTCCTTGGACACGCGCAAGGGGATCGAGCGCGCGGCGAAGTCGACGACGGAGGCCGCGGAGGCGCAGCAGCGCGTGAGCGTGGCGCTCGGGTCGCTGATCGCGGCGATCGCCGCGGCGCGCGATCGCCACGAGGCGACGGCGACGGCGCTGGCCGCGCGGGGGGAAGAGATCAAGCGGCGGGCGGAGCAGCTCGGGGAGCTGTTCCAGCGCTTCGCGGCGCTCGGCGAGGAGGGGCGGAACATCAACCAGCTGGTCCAGGAGGCGGCGGCGCGCCAGCGCGAGGCGACGAGCCCCGAGCAGATCGCGGAGGTGGTGGCGGCCATGGACGAGGTCGAAGGGCGCATGGGGCGCCTCGCCGACGAGGCGCGCGAGCTGGCTCAGGCGGCGACGGCGGCGGGAATCGTGGACCTCGCGGAGCAGGCGGACGGAATGCGGCAGCAGGTGACCGCGATGCGGAACAAGGTGGGGCTCCTGAGAAAGGGGCTGGTCGCGCGGCTCTCGGGGAGGACGCAACCGAACTAGCACCACTGTGTCACAGCCGGAGGGACTGGAGCCTGGGGACCTCGGCGTGTCGACGGTGGCAGCTGGGGCACCGGGGCAGCCAGCGGGTCAGCACGCGGGCGATGGCGAGACGACAGGTGGCGAAGGAGTCGCTAAAATGACGCTCAGGCCGCGAGCGGGAACGGCTCGGGGAAACGCGTCCGTTCGGCCGAGGGGGGAAAATGCCGCGCGCGTTCGGCGACAACGAACGCGTAGCAGCTGAGGGCGACGGTCACATGGTGGTGCCAGCCGGGAAAGCGCCGGCCTTCGAAGTGATCCAGGCCGAGCTCGCCCTTCAACTCCTCGTAGACCTTCTCGGTACGGTAGCGCTCCTTGTAGATGCGCACGATCTCCTTCCGGGACATACGGGCCGGCAGCGTCGTGAGGGCGAACTTCGTCGGCTGACGCTCGCCGTCGAGCCACTCGATCAGGAGCCAGACCGGCTCGTGGTGCGCGATCGGAATGCCATCCCGGTTCGCAACGCGCACGCGCCGCAGCGCGAAGCGCGACGACAACGTGCGCCCGGTCCCTTCGCGCCAGGCAATCCGCCGAAAGGCGCGGCGGCCGAGGCGTCGCCCCAGTTCGCCCACACTCACCGGGGTGCACCGCTCGGGGTCGCTTCCGCTGAGCAACAGGACTTTGGTAGGGGCTTCGATCCCGACGGCGTAGTCGAGCCCCAGCAGGCGCACGGTCTCCCGGAAGTCATGGGCGTTGCCG
This sequence comes from Sorangium sp. So ce394, assembly GCF_051474665.1. NCBI lineage: Bacteria > Pseudomonadati > Myxococcota > Polyangiales > Polyangiaceae > Sorangium > Sorangium sp. So ce394. The sequence goes on along the minus strand of NZ_CP150339.1, from coordinate 9,666,219 downwards.
TAGAAGGGATCGGCGAGCACGATGTCGCCGGGTATCCCCTCGCGCACGGCGCGCTCGATCATGCCGAGCGCCAAGTCGATCCTGCTCTTGTACTGCACGGAGGCAGGAATGCGGGCTTCGCGCCGTCGCGCCGGATCGTCGGCCCAGCTCCGAGGCAGGTACAGCTCGAAGTCGATGGGCACGTGGTGGTAGCGCGTCGCCACGCTGAGGCTGATGCCGATCTGGCAGTTGGTGATCTTGCCGGCGGAGCCGGTGTACTGCCGTTGAACCCCCACCGAGTGCTCGCCCTTCTTCAAGAAGCCGGTATCGTCGATGATCCACGCCGAGATCGGAGCGTGCTCGGCCATCGCCGCGATGGCGTAGCGGGCCGCGTACCGGCGCACGGCGTGGTCGTCCCAGTGCGCGTTCGAGATGAAATGCTGCAGGCTCTGGTGCGCCGCCTGCACGCGCGCCGGGTCGGGGCAGGCTCGCGCAGCGAGCGGCTCGATGCTCTTGCGTTCCGCCTCGCCGAGCAGCCCCATCGCATAGATCGCGAACGACTCGCGCCGCAGCGGATGGGCAAGGATGTCCCCGATGCCCGAGAAGTAGGCGTCCAGCCGCTGCTGGGCAGCGGCGTCCATCGTGTACTCCACGGCACAGCAGGCTGCGTCGCGCCCACGGCGCGGCAAGCTCCGGTCCGCAGAAAGGCTCCAGCCTTCCGGGAGATTCCTGGGGGTAGCATCGGCTCATCCCGCCCGGTCGCGACACAGTGGTGCTAGAGCGGCGTCAACAGCTTCGGATACCTAGAGCAGTTTTCGCTCGGGTTCATGCAGACGTCTTCCGTCCTTCGTCTCTCGTCCCCGTCTTCCGTCTTCCGTCTTCCGTCTTCCGTCTTCCGTCTTCCGTCTTCCGTCTTTCGTGCTCGTCCTTCGTGCGCGTGCGCGTTGACTCCCGGGAATCGCGCACGCGCACGCGCACGGAAGACGGGGACGAGAGACGAGGACGAGAGACGGGGACGAGAGACGGACGACGGCGTATCAGTCCCAGCTGAAAACCGATCTAGACCGACGGGGCGCGACAGAGCGTGAAGTAGTGATCGAGCGCCTTCTCTCCCTTGAAGGCGGCGCCGATCGAGACGTCCCTGGAGACTCTGCGCATGAAGTCGCGCGTTCCGTTGTACACGAAGGCCTGGAGGCCCTTGCTGTTGGGAACGACCTGGGGCCAGCCGTCGGGCACGGGGCCGTCCGGGACCTGGAAGTAGTCGATCACCACCGCGCCGCGCTCCTGCCAGGCGAGATTGCCGGCGGTCGGGACCGCGACGAAGAAGCCAGGACCGATCCAGGAACGCGTGAGACCCTCGTTGTACCCAAAGAGCCGGGCGCCGCCGTCCTCGGGACGGGCAAAGCGCTTCTCGAAAAAACGGAACGGCGACGGGAGAGGAAGACTGTTCCTGCCCTGGTGATGAACCGCGACGCGGCGCGAGGTGCCGTCCGGGACGAAGAAGTCGAGCGTGATCGGGGGGGAGTGGCTCGCGGCGGCGTAGAGCGACCGCTGATCCGCGCGGGTCGTGGTCGAGAGGGCGCTGAGGCGCTCGTCGTGCGTCAGGCCATCAAGGTACTCCGCGAGGCGAGCGACCGGGGCGTTCTGGCGAAGAAGTTGGATGAGCTCCGACATGGGCAGAGGAGCATAGCAGCGTCCGCTTTCGACGCAGGCGGCCAGCCTCGCCGCGACGCGAGGCTGGCCGGACGAGGCGCGCCGCGGGCGCGGAGCCTCAGCGGCAGTCGGAGGGAGAACGCAGCAAGGCGGCGGCGCGATCGGTCAAGTCCGCGCCGTCGAGGGCGGCGGCGAAGCGGCGGAACGCCGGCTCGTCACCGCCCGTCAACACGAACGCCGCGCAGACGGCGCCGGGATGGACGGAGCGGGCCGCGGGCGCGCGAAGCACCCGAGTCAGGCCCGCGAGCGCCGCCTCGTTGCCAGCCGCGGTGGGCGCGGCAGAGGCGACGACGGCGCGGAGATCCGCGGCGAGGACGTCGGAGACGTCGGTCACGCCGAGCACGCCGGCGAAGAAGTCGCGCCACGCGGGGAGGGCGGCCTGGTCGAGCCCGTCCAGGTACGTCGCGAGGTGCCGGAGCGCGAGGACGCGCGCGCGCACCGAGCTCGACGCGAGCGCGACCGGCCCCCACGTGCGGAGCGCCGCGTCGGGCGACAACCTGAACTTGGACAGGTACTGGAGCCGCGCGTCGGAGACGCCGCCGTACGCGAGCCCGGCCCGCAAGAGGGCCCAGTCCTCGGCGAACAGCTCCTCGGGCGAGACGACAGCGCTGCACGCCGCGTAGCTGTCGACGTAGTCGAGCCCGTAGCTGTGCGGGGCGCCGGCGAAGAGGCCGGCGAGCACGCTGGACCACGCGCCGCGGACCTTGGCGTCGAGGCCCGGCGCGCTCGCGGCGTCGCACGCCGCGGCGAGCGCCACGGCGCGGGCCGCCTCGCCGTCGAGGTCCTCCAGGAAGATCTCGAGCTGCTCGGGCGCGAGCCCCGCGGGCAGGCCGCCCTGGAGCGCGGCGAGCTGGTGCGCGCCGCCGACCTCGAGGAAGCGCGAGACCGCCTCGGGATCCGACGGCACGCGGCGCGGGGCGAGCGCCGCGGCGTAGGCCTCGAGATCGCGCTCGGTGCCGAGGAAGGCCCACTCGGGGTGGCGATCCAGCGGATCGACGACGAGGAGCTCGGAGGGACGCGCGGGCGCGACCTCGACGCGCTCGCCGGGCGCGAGCGCCTGCACGCGGGTGGCGCCGTCCACGGAGACCCAGGCGAGCTCCAGCGGGGCGACGAGCGCGCCGTCCGGGTCGCGCAGCGTGACGAACGCCCCGCCCGACGGCGCGGGCTCGACCGCGAGGCTCGGGAGCGCCTTGGCCGAGGCCGCGCGCCGCGCGCGGGCGAGCGCCTCCGGGCCGAGCGCCGGCGCGAAGGCGTCGAGGAGCGCGTCCGTGCCGATCGTCCCGAAGCGGCGCTCCGCGAGCACGCCGCGGAGCGCCGACCAGAAGGCGTCCTCGCCGGTGAGGCTGCGGATCTGGGTGAGCAGCCAGGCCGCGCGGTCGTAGGGGCCGCTCGTGTACTTCTCGTCCGGCGCGAGCGACGGGTCGCGGACAGCGTCGCCCGCGCGGGGGCCGAGCTCGTCGCCGTTCAGCGTGCCCGCGCCGCTCTCGTCCGTGTAGGCGCGGACGCCCTCCTGCTGGAGCAGCGTCGCCATGCCCTCCTTGATCCAGAGGTCGTCCCACGTCTCCACCGTCACCAGATCGCCGAACCACTGGTGCGCGAGCTCGTGCGTCGTGAGCAGGAGATCCGAGGCGAGCGCGGGCTCGGTGCTCCGCTCCTCGCGCTGGAAGCTGATGCTCGCGTGCTCGACCCCGCCCACCGAGAAGTCCGGCAGGAGCACGAGCGCGTACTTCTCGAACGGGTACGGCACGAGCAGCTCCTCGAAGCGGCCGATCGCGCGCGCGATCTCGTCCACCATCTTGCCGTGATCGCCGGGCAGCCCGCGGCGGTGCCAGACCGCGATGGGGAGGTCCCCCCTCGCGCCGCGCTCGACCTCGAAATCGCCGATCGCGAACGCCATGAGGTAGGGCGGCAGCGGGTAGGCGGTCTCGTAGCGGACGAGGCGGCCCGAGGCCCCGAGATCCTCGTCGGCGACGAGATCGCCGTTCGCGATCAGCGACTCGCCGCCGTCGACGCGCATGGCGACCGAGAACACCGCCCGATCCGAGGGCGCGTTGTGGCACGGCATCCACCGCGACGCCCCGAGCGGCTCCGAGATCGTGTAGACCGCGCGCACGGCGACCGGATCGCCCTTGCGCGCCGGCACCGCGCGGAGCGCGTCGCCGGAGAGCGCCTCGTAGTCGATCTCGAGCGCGATCGGCTCGCCGCGCGACGCCTCGGGCACGCTCGAGAGATCGACCGCGAGCGCCTCGCGCGCCGGGTCGAGCTCGTGCGGGAGCGCGCCGCCGTCCTTGCGACGGACCTCCTTCACCTCGGCGACGGCGCTGTCGAGCACGACGACCCGCGGGCCGTCGCCGGTGATCGACAGCGTGAGGCCCAGCGTCGCGACGAGGCGGCCCCGCTCCCAGTCGAACTCGCCCCGGAGATCGTACCGCTCGACGTCGAACGCGCTCCCCTCGAGCGGCGCCGGGCCTTCCCCCGAGCACGCCGCGGCGAGCGATCCAAGCAGCAGGCAGGCCACCCGGAACGCTCCGGAGCGGTGTTTCTGGACAGTGCAGTGCATCGGTCTCCCTCGATCGAAAGAGGAGCTTCCCCTCGCCGGCCCGACGCCAGAGCCCGGCACCCCGAGCCCGAGTCGGCGCAGCGACGCATAACTGACCGCGGGACAGTTACAGAACCAGGGCCCGCGGCCAAGCGAAGGCGACGCCCCGGAGCGCCGCGGCGGGGCGCTCGGCGCTGAAAAAACGGGGCGCTCGGTCGTGCGTGTCACGAGCGCGGCGCGCGGGCCGTCGGCGCGGGCGAGCGCCGCGTCGCGCGCGCAGGCGCTGTCCGAGGCGCGCGCACTCCTGCGCACTATGGGCGCGTCGCACCGGTCATTTCGCCTTTCATTTGCAAGGGTTGCAGCGACCTATGCGAGGATGCTGCCCGCCATGGCACATCATAGAGAGGGGTGCAGGAGGGGGCGCTCGCTTGTCGCGCCGCTGGCCGTGGGCGCGGCGCTCGCCGTCGCGCTCGTTCCGAAGAGCTCGTCCGCTCAGACGTGGGCCGACGGGCGGACGACGCCGGTGCTCGACGAGATCGTCGCGCTCGACAAGACGGGGGAGCCGCGCTGGCCGTACGGCGAGGAGGACGTCGCGGGCGACGGCATGGGGACGTTCGAGGCCCCGGAGCAGTCGATCGATTTCCGCGCGGCGTACGCGGTCGCCGACGCGGGGCGGCTCTGGGTGCGCGCTTACGTGTCAGGGACGACCGCGGTCGGCGCCCAGGCGACGCTCTTCGTGTTCATCGACGCCGACAAGAACCGGGGGACCGGCGGCACGGCCCGGGCGCCCGAGATCGACCCGCGGTTCACGGAGGACGATTCGCCGGGCGGCTACGAGGTCGTGCTCGGCGTGAAGGGCGACGGCACGCGCGCGGGGGTCTGGACGTTCGCGGCCTCGGGGAGCTACGAGCCCCTCACGGTCACCGACATGCAAGTGGCCACCGAGGCACGGGCCGACGTCGATCCGCTGCTGCTCGGCGAGGAGACGCGGGGATACGCGCAGGGCTCGATCGCGCTCGACATCGTGGGCGTCGACGCGACGTGCAACGCGAACCTGTACTTCCGGTCGGTGAACGACGCCCCGGGGCTCGGGTCGGGCGATCTCGACGTCGGCATCTCCGCCCCGTGCATGGCCGGCGATGCGGACGGCGACCGCGTGCCCGACGTGATCGTGCCGCCCTCCGGCTGCACGGACGACGCGGACTGCGCCGGCCGGGGCGTCTGCGTGGACGGCGACTGCATCCTCCCGGTGTCGTGCGTCGACGACGCGGACTGCGACGCGGACGAGGACTGCTCGCCGGATCACCGGTGCGTCCCCACGCCCAGCGGCACCTGCACGTCGAACGCCGAGTGCGGCGATCTCGTGTGCGTGAGCGGGCAGTGCGGCCCGTGCTCACCGGGCTCGTCGGCGTGCGGCGGGGACCTGGTCTGCGCGCCGACCGGGCGCTGCGTCGAGGGCGGGACGGCTGGGGTCCAGGGCGGCGCCTGCGCCTGCACGGCGGGGCCCGCGCCCCTCGGCGGCGGCGCCCTCTCGCTGCTCGCCGCCGGCGGGCTCGCGCTCGCCTGGCGCAGACGCCCCCGCCGCGGACCGGGGGCTGGCCGATGAAGAGGAGACCCATGCGCGCACGGACCACCGCCGCCACCGCCTGCAGCATCGTCACGATCCTCGCCGCCGCGACGAGCGCGTCGGCGCAGGAGACCAACATCGACGTCGAGCGCTTCAAGCCCGCCGTCACCCACGACGCGTTCGTCGTCACCGAGGGCTCCGGCGTCCGTGAGCCCGCGGATCCCTGGGAGTTCGGGCTGCTCCTGAACTACGCGCACAACCCGCTCATCTTCGCGACCGGCGACCGGGACGTGCGGACCCAGATCGTGAGCGGCCGGCTGGGCGCCGATCTCATGGCCTCGGTCACCATCGCCGAGCCGTTCGCGCTCGGCCTCGACATCCCGTTCTTCCTCTTCCAGTCGGGGGAGGGCTCGCCGTCGTTCGGGGGCCTCGGCGACATCCGGCTCGTGCCGAAGCTGCGCATCCTCGACGACCGCGACTCCATCGGGCTCGGCCTCGTGGCCGAGCTGCGCGTGCCCACGCACACCGGCGACTTCGCGGGCGGCGCGCGCAACGTGGTGTTCTGGCCGCGCATCGTCCTCGATCACCGGTTCGCGCCCGGCCTCAGGTTCGGCGTCAACGCGGGCGTCGCCATCCGCGAGGGGACGACGTACCGCAACGTCGAGGCGGGGAGCGAGCTGACGTACGCGGCGGCGCTCGGCTACCGCTTCGGCGGCATCGACGGCAAGGTCGAGATCGGCGCGGAGGCCAACGGCGGCATCGGCTTCACCGCGGACGACCTGAAGGAGGAGGAGACGCCGCTCGAGGCGCTCGGCTACGTGAAGATCAACCCGAGCGAGGAGTGGGAGATCGTCGCGGGCCCGGGCATCGGCGCGCTGGCCGGCTACGGCGTGCCGCTCTTCCGCGTGTTCGCGGGCGTGAAGTACACGCCGACCTCGCACGACCGCGACCACGACGGGGTCGACGACGAGCGCGACCAGTGCCCCGACGTGGCCGAGGATCGCGACGGCGACTACGACAGCGACGGCTGCCCCGAGGAGGACGCCGACGACGATCACGACGGCGTGCCGAACGCGGACGACGAGTGCCCGGACGAGAAGGAGACGATCAACGGCGTCGAGGACGACGACGGCTGCCCGGACAAGGGCGATCCGCGGGTCACGTACGAGCAGGGCGAGTTCGTGATGCGGGATACCATCCGCTTCCGGACGGGTTCGGCCGAGCTCGAGCCGGAGTCGTACAGGACCCTCGACCAGGTGGCGCTCGTCCTGAAGGCGAACCCCGAGATCGAGCACGTGCGGGTCGAGGGGCACACCGACGAGACCGGCACGCGCGAGCTGAACCAGGAGCTGAGCCAGCAGCGCGCCGACACGGTCCGGAAGTACCTGATCCAGAAGGGCGTCAGCCCGGGCCGGCTCACGGCCGAGGGCTTCGGGTCGGACAGGCCGGTGGCCGAGGGCGACGACCCGGCGAGCCTGGCGAAGAACCGCCGCGTGGAGTTCGTGATCGACGAGTGATCGACGAGCGAGGCGCGCTCCTCCTCCGGAGCGCGCCTCGCCCACCGCGGCGCCGCAGGCCGCGCCTCGCGCGGGCGGCTGCCGCGCGCCGGAGGCCGCCGCCGACGCTCGTCAGAACCGGCCGTGGATCCCGAGCCCGCCGCCGTTCGCCCCGACGGCGGGCGTGACCACGATCCGCGCGGCCGCGGGCTGCGCGTCGCCGAGCGACGTCACGAACAGCGCGACGCCGGCCGCGAGCCCGAGCCCCCCGACCACGAAGCCGACGTTGGACAGCGTCGCCGCGCTCTTGGCGTCGTCGACCAGCGAAACGCCCTGATCGTCGCAGAGCGTCTCGGTCCGGCAGTGCTCGTCCTGGGCCCGGTTCCACCGCGCGCCGGCGATGAGCCCGAAGATCGAGCCGGTCACGACGCCTGCGACGCCGACGCCGCCGGCCACGAAGGCGAGGGTGCGGCGGGTGCTCGCGCCGCCGTCGTCGCCGCCCGCGGCCGGCCGGAGCGGCGCGGCCGGCGCCGACGCGGGCGGCCCGCCCGGCTGCGGCGGCGCCGCCGCGGACGCCCCGGCCGCCGCGTCGTCCTCGAGCGGCGGGATCGCCACGGTGACGACCTTGCCGGGGCCGGCGGTCTGCGCCTCCACCGAGAACGGCTTCTTGCCGGGCGCGGTCGCCTCGATGCGGTGCTTGCCCGGGTCGACCGGCAGCGGCGCGCCCCACGCGCCGGTGTCGAGGACCGCGCCGTTGCGCCGCACGACGAGCCCGTCGGCCGGCGCGCTCACCGCGACGGCGAGCCGCTCCAGCCGCTTCTCCAGATCGGCCGCGCGGCGCGTCGCCTTCGCTTCGCGGTCGGCCTGGCCGGCCCGGCTCGCCATGTCCGCGGCCTCGCGGAACGCCGCCCAGGCGCTCGCGGTCCGGCCGAGCCGCTCGAGGCAGTCCGCCAGGTTCCACTGGGTGCCGTAGCCCGGATCGAGCCGCTGGCTCGCCGCGAACTTGGGGCACGCCTCGGCGAGCTTGCCCTGCGCGACGAGCTCGCGCCCCTCGCGGAAGAGCGCCTCGGCCGCGGCGGCTTGATCCGCCGACGGCTCCGCGCGGGCCAGGCCCGCGGAGAGCGACAGGAGCGCGGCGACACACCACGCGGCGCGCCTATTTCCTCGATGTCTCGTCATCGTCGTTCCTCGGGGGCCTGGGGGGCGGCGGCGGCCTCACGGCGGACGGCCTCGGCGCGGGCGGGCGCGCGGCGACGCCGGCGCTCGCCGACGCGGCGGCGCGCGCTGTCGCCGTCGGCGGGGGCGGCGCCGCGGCCGTCGAGGAGGCCGCGGCCGGCGCCTCCCCGGGGGCCGGCGCGCCGGTGCCCGGCGGCTCGGCCTCGGCGCGCGGCGCCGGCTGGGCCTCGGCGCCCGCGGACGGCGGCGGCGGCTCGGCCTCGGCGCGCGGGGGCTCCGGGTCGGCCGACGGCGCGGCCGGGGGCGACCCCGTGCCGCGCACCGCGAGGTAGACGCCGGCCCCGCCCGCGATCGCGGCGGCCAGCACGCCGCCGGCGAGCAGCGCCACGGGCGCGCGCGACGCCGGGCGGTCGCTGCGGTTCGACAGCCCCACGCTCGTGGCGGGCGCCGTGCCCGAAAGCGCGTGCGGCCCGGCCGGCGCGCCCGACGGCCGCGGCTGGCCCGGCGCGGCGTCGAACGGCGCGCCCGACAGCCGTGGCGGGGTCGACGCGGCGTCGAACGGCGCGCCCGACAGCCGTGGCGGGGTCGACGCGGCGTCGAACGGCGCGCTCGGCATGCGCGGCGGGCCGGAGGCGGCGCCGAACGGCGCGGCGGCCCCGAACGGCGCGCTCGGCGCGGCGGCCCTGAACGGCGCGCTCGGCGCCCGCGACGCGCGCGTGGCCGCGTCGAGCGGCGCGAGCATCGCCTCGACGATCGCCTCGCCGTGCGGCAGGAACGCGCGCAACGCCGCCGCCAGCTCGCCGGCGCTCGCGGTGCGGCCGGCCGGATCGATGACCAGCGTCCGGTGCACCACGTGGGCGACCTCCGGCGGAACCCACGGCGCGACCTCCTGGATCCAGCGCACGGGGGTCGTGCAGATGGCCAGGACGAGCTCGCCGAGGCCGGTCAGGTGCTCGTTGGGGCGGTGCCCGGACAGGGCGTGGTACAGGCTGATCCCGAGCGACCAGAGGTCCGAGCGCGCGTCGATCGCGCCGCTGCCGCGCGCCTGCTCGGGCGACATGTAGAGGGGCGAGCCGAGGAGCGCGCCGCTCTTCGTCATGGCGCCGTTGCCGAGGCTCTGATCGGTTACCTTGGCGACGCCGAAGTCGAGGAGCTTGACGACGCGCTGGCCGCCCGGCTTGCGCGCGAGGAACAGGTTCGCCGGCTTGATGTCGCGGTGGACGATGCCGGCCTCGTGCGCGCGCTCGAGCCCGAGGCAAGCCTGAAGGGCGACGCGGAGCGCGAGATCGACCGGCAGCGGGCCGAGCCGCTCGATGAGGGCCTGCACGTCCTCGCCGTCGAGGAACTCCATCGCGATGTACGGCGAGCCGGTCTCGCGGTCGCGCCCGGTGTCGAACACCTGCGCGATGTGCTCCGATTCGACCGCGCCGACCGCGCGCGCCTCGCGCTGGAAGCGGCGGAGGAGCTCGTCGTCGGCGGCCTGGCCGAGGATGACCTTCACCGCGACGCGGCGGCCGGTGCCGGTGTGCCGCGCCTCGTAGACGGCGCCCATGCCGCCCTGGCCGAGCAGCCGGACGATCGCGTAGCGCTCGTCGAGGACGCGGCCGATCATGACGGGAGGCCCGGAGCGGCGGCTTGGGGGCGAGCCGACTTCACGGACGCAGGCTAGAGCACCTCCGCCCCCGCGTCACGCCTCGCCGCAGCTCCTGCACCACGGCAGCCTCACGAGCGTGCGGTGCGATGTCTCGAAGGTCGAGAGGTCCTGGATCAGGAGCCGGCCCCCGAGCCTCGACGGCGTGTACCCCGAGAGCACCTTCAGCGCCTCCAGGGCCACGAGCTGGCCGAGCAGCTGCGCCATCGCGCCGGCCTGGAGCGCGGGCTCGCCCCGGGGGCCCGCGGCGGGCGGGGGGGTCAGCGCCTCGGCCATCGCGCAGACCCGGCACGCCGTCGCGCCCGGGAACACGACGGGACCGAGGACGGCCGTCGCCCCCGCGAGGTCCGAGAAGAGGGAGACGATCCGCGCGCGGTGGCCGAACCGCGCCACGCGCTCCAGGAGCTCCGCGTCGTCGCCGCGCACGGCCGCGACGAGGAGGTGGGGGCGGTCGTCCGGGGCGAGGAGGTCGTCCGAGCGCAGCGCTGCGGCGGGGCGCTCGTCCACCCGGCAGCGCGGCGCGCGCTCGCGGACCAGCGCCGCCAGGGCGCCGCGCCGCGACGCGCCGAGCGCCGCCTGACCGCGCGCGCGGACCACCGCGGCGTCGCGCGGGCCGACCGGGACATCGCCGTCGTCGATCAGGCGGAGCGCGGAGATGCCGGCCGCCGCGAGCGCGAGGGCGGCGGCGGCGCCCCACGGCTCGAGGCCCACGACGAGCACGCGCGCGGCCGCAATCCGCTGCGCCGCCTGCTCCGGGGCCGAGGACCACCTGCGGAGGAACTCGAGCTGCCCGCGGAGGCGCTCGCGATCCGGGGGCTCCGCCGCTTCGGGCGCGGGCTCGATCAGCCCGCGCGCCGCGAGCAGATCGAGGAGCGCGAGCACGCTGTGGCCCGAGTAGTCGGCGAGCGCCTCGACGATCGCCTCCCGGTCGCGCGACCCGTCGAGCAGCGGCGCCACCCGCTCGAGGAACGCGCTCACGTCCGCGCCGGTGAGCTGGAAGGTGCCGAGATCGGATCGGAGGATGACCCCCGCGTCCGTGGGCGTGATGCTGGCCGAGCGGCTGAGTCGAATTCTGGGCATGGTCCTCTCCGACGCTCCCTGTTCAGCCGCGCTGGGCCCCTTTCGGCCCCTCGGCCGGCCCGGGCTGACCGACGCAGACGATGTACATGGCGTCCTCTTCGGCCGGGAGCGCGAGGAAGGCCTTGAGCTCGTCGTCGTAGAAGCCGCCGATCGCCACCGGGCCGAGGCCCATGGCCGTCGCGACGAGGTAGAGGTTCTGGCCGAGGTGCCCCGCGTCGAGCCACAGGAAGCGATAGCCGCGCTGGCCGTACTTCCACATGGTGCGGAACGGGACCGCCGTGATGATGACCACGACGTTGGTGCTCCGGACCATGTCCTGATCCAGCGTCAGATCCGTGAGCGCGGCGTGCGCGAGGCCTTCCCGGCGGAGCTCGAGCTCGTGCGCGCGCGCGTCGTAGTGATAAAGGCCGTCCGGGAGGTCCTCCACGGCCTGCGTCGCCACGTAGATCTCGAGCGGATACCGCCCCCCGGCCGACGGCGTCGGCCGATCGCTGCACCAGTCCCCGTCGATCGTTCGCAGCCCGCGGACGCCGTAGCTCGCGTGAAGGAGCCGCCCGAGCGCCGAAAGGGGCATCGGCCGGAGGGCGAAGTCGCGGACCGACCGCCGCCGCTCCAGCACCGCGCCGAGCGGGGCGTCGATCGCGAAATCGCGCCCCGGCAGCGGCGTGCGCGTCGAGCCGGCGTAGGTGCGGAAGCGGAGCGGCTGGAGATCTCCGTGGAACGGCGGCTCGACCGGCCGCGCCCTCACGTGGGAGGACTGGAGGTGATAGAGCCGCGCGACGTCCGCCTCTTTGCTCCTTGCCATGGTGTCCTCGCTCAGGCCATCGGGTGAGGGTCCGGGTTGATCCCGTGGGGGGCCATCGAACGGAGGCGCGGATTGCCGAGCCGCGCGAGCTCGTGGCCGAAATGGATCTGCTGGAAACCGGGCCCGAGGGCCCGGGCGACGCGGAAGGGGGTCGCCGCGAGATCGGGCGAGGTCACGTCCACGATCGCGATCCGCAGGCCCGCGGCCTGGACGCGTCGGGCGAGCTCGGAGAGGGTGACATTCTCGGGTTCCTCGAGCGCGGCGGCGGTCACCGTGCCCCCCTGGCGGAGGAAGGAGAAGGCCGCGGCGCGGCTCGGGGGGACGTAATAGATCGCGTGATCCTCGAGCGTGCGCACGTCCTCCGGCCGCTCGGGGATGGCGAGCTCCTCGCCGGCCATCAGGCGGAAGACGTAACCGACGATCTGACCTTGCTCGAGGACGGCTTTCCTGATCGCGGTGAGGGGGCTCAGGTGGGCTCCGAGCGAGACCGTCGCGCCGGGCCAGCGTTTTCCATCGCCGTACCCCACGCACATGACCACGGGGACCGCGATGCCCACGTCGAGGAGATACAGCTCGATCCGGGCGCCGCGCTCCCCGAGCTGCCGGGCGATCTCGTGCACCTCGGGGTCGACCGAGTCGTCGGGCAGGATGCGCCGCCCTGGCCTGCGGGCGAGCCACGAGATCATGAAGGCGTCGCGCTCGATGAGCTCGAGCGCGGCCCCCATCGACGCCGCCTCGAGCGTCGGGCCGGCGGCGAGCCCGTTCGACGTCACCTGGCAGAAGTAGGCGTCGGGCCCTGCGCAATCGCCGTAGTAGGTCGGGAGCGCTGGCACGTGGACGGGCGCGCGGGTGTCCAGCCAATGCCCGAGGACCCATTCGATCGGCGTGGTCGGGTCGAGCCGCGCGTAGGGGAACCCGGGCCTCGCGTACTGCTTCTCGCCGTAGAGACAGAGCTGCTCCGGAGCGACGAAATCGCCCTGCATCTCGGCGACCGGGGCGCGGAGCAGCCCCTGCTCGTCGAAGAGCCTCGCGGAGTAGCGCTCGACCGCCTCGCCGGTCGCCCTGATCAGGGCCTCGACGGCCGTGGTGCCCTTTCCGGTGCCGACCTCCGGCTCGTCGCAGCAGCGCGCGTGCGCCGCGCCGTCGGTGTAATTGCTGAGGACCGCGCTGGCGATGATCGGCGCCTCGGGGGCGAGCGCCGGGTGCATGGCGCCCAGCGCGAGCCGCTGGACGATGCCGGTCCGTGGATCGACGACGCCGGCGAGCATCCGCCGGAGCTCCGCCGGATCGCGCGCGTCGCGCAGGCGTGCGCGCGAGCCCCTGCGCGCGCTCCCCGCGCCCAGGGCGCCGGCGGCGCCGCCGCAGATCGGGCACCAGGGCATCTGCAGGACGGCGTGGAACGACGCCTCCAGGTCGATCAGGCTCTGGATCACGAGGTGCCCGGCGAGCCGCGACGCGGCGCGGTTCACGAGCAGATCGACGGCCGCGAGCGCGACGGCGTGGCCAAGGAGCGCCGGCGTGGGCGCGAGGTACGTGCGCGCGCGGCGCCCGGTGCGCCCGGCGAGGAGCGTCGCCTGGAGCGCGTGATCCGCCTCGGGCTGATCGCTTGTAGCGAGCCTCCGGAGACGGCAGCAGTTCCAGCACGCCGTCTCGCCCGGAAAGACGGCGGGGCCGATCACCGCCTCGAGCCCCTCGAGGTGCGCGCTGAGCGAGGGGGTCGACGTCGCGTGAGCGAAGCGGGCGACGCCCTGAAGAACGAGGAGATCGTCGCCGGAGACGCACGTGAGGATCAGGTCCCAGCCGGCGTCCTCGAGGACGAGCGGGCGATCCGCGGCCGCGATCAGCGCCCCGGGCGTGACCGCGCAGCCTGGCGCGATCCGCGAGAGCGCGAGGGCGAGCGAACGCGCGCGATCTTTACCGAGATCGGCCTCGGCGAACGGGCCGAGATCGTCCGCGGCGACCTCGCTGTCGTCGAGGACGTGGAGCGCGCCGACGCCCGCGGACGCGAGCTCGGCGGCCGCGACGGCGCCCCAAGGCTCGAGCCCGACCACGAGGACGCGCGATCGCGCGAGCTTCCCGCGCGCCTCCTCCGGCGCGGGCGGGGCGCTCCCCGCGAGCGTGGGCGCGGCGGTCGATGGGCTGGGCAGTTGAATGGCCACGCGAGATCTCCAGGTAAGGGCAGCGCCGCCGCGCCGCGCCTTCGGTAAAGAGGTTCAGTTCTGGCGCTCAAGGAGCGAGTTCCCGACAAGCCAAGGAGAGACGAGCCTCGCGTGCGGCCGGCGCGCCAGCGCGCCCGAACGTGGTGAGCCCAGCAAGACGGGAAGATGTCGTTCTCGATTCCTCACGACCCTCGTCTTCCTCCGGAGAGCCGTCGAACGGCCCCGCCGGCCCTCTGGGCTAGCTACAGCGGCCGCCGCACCTGCCGCCGCACCGACCGCCGCACCTGCCGCCGCACCTGCCGCCACACCGACCGCCGCACCTGCCGCCGCAATAGCCGCCGCAGAAACCGCCGCAGCTGTGGCCGCAGTAGCCGCCGCAGAAGCCGCCGCAGTTGTAGCTGGCCGGATTCGCCAACTCCATTGCTTCCAGCTTGCTCGACAGATCGTCGATGGCGTTGCGGAGCTCCTTTATCGATACATCCAGATCCTTCGGCGCACCATTACCGTTGTTCGAGTCACTCATCGCAGAGCCTCCCACGAGTACGTGAGACAGGCAAAGGCTCTTCGTCAATCCGATGGTTCGTTGTATGGCGACGGATGTCGCCCTGGTAGGCCCGTTTGCCAAGATCGCTTGTGACCTCCAGAGCGCCGGTCACGCTGGACTCCCGCGAAGATCGACGCATGGGAAGAGGATCGCAAGGGACGCAAGGGACGCAAGGGGAAGAGGAGACTATAATTCCATCTCTGTCTCCTTGCGCCTCTTGCGCCCTCGCGGTCCCTCCTCTCGCTGCACGCCGTGCTCTTCCAGCTCGCTCCTCGGCGGATCCGGCGGGCGCCGTGACGTGTTGAACCTGGCTGACTTTCAGCCTGTTCGGTGCTCTGGCGCCCCTCCGCTCGGGCCGGAGAGCCGCCGGGGACGTCGGGGATGAACCGCCTCCGTCGCGTCGCCCCGCGCCCGCCGAAGAACCCTGGATAACGCGGCGCCCTGCGCGCGCGCATCCATCGCGCCATGGGCGCTGTCTCATTAATTGCCTTCCTTCCCCCTGTCCGGTACCGGGCCCGCCTCCTCCCGGGCGCTCGGCGCTCGTTCGCAAAGGGGTGTCATGCATCGTACTTCGCTCGGACTTGCGATAGGTGGTCTATCTCCCTGGTTCCTCGCCGCGGCGACGTGGCTCTCAGGCTGCGGCGCCGCGGAGCGCTCCTCCCCGCAGGGCCTGGCCGAGGCGGGGTGCGCGGGGTGCACCGTGCTGAAGGGAGGTACGGTGTTCGACGGCGCGCGCGCGGCCAGGGCAACGGTGGTGATCGAGGGCGACAGGGTGAAGCAGGTCGTCCTCGACGAGCGCGACGTCGAGATCGTCGGCGGCGAGATCGTCGACGTCGCCGGAAAGACGGTGCTCCCCGGGCTGATCGACCTCCACGTGCACTCGCTCAGCGCCGCAGGGCCCTACGCGTACCACGACGGCGACCTCCACCTCGAGGATCACACGAAGGCGATGCTCCGGTCGGGCGTCACCTCGTACCTCGACCTCGGCTCGCTCCAGCACGTCATCTTCGAGCAGCGCGCGCGCGCCCGCGCCGGCGAGGTCCTCGCGCCGCAGCTCTTCGCCGCCGGACCGCTGCTCACGGCGACCGGCGGGCACCCCTGCGTTCACGGCAGCCCGCCCGGCGACTTCTGCCTCTTCATCGACTCTCCCGCCGACGTCGCCGGGGCCTTCGAGGCGCTGCTCCCGGCCGCCCCCGACGTCATCAAGATCGTCCTCGAGTCCGGGGGAGCGCGGCCGCTCCCGCGCCTCTCGCCCGACTCCGTCGCGGCGATCGCGCAGGCCGCCGGGGCCGCGGGCGTCCGGGTCATCGCGCACGCGACCTCGGCCGCCGACGTCGAGGTCGCGCTCGACGCCGGCGTGACGCGCTTCGCGCACGTCCCGGACCAGGACCGGATCTCGCCCGAGCTCGCGCGCCGGATGGCCGCCGCGGGGGCCGTCGTGGTCCCGACGCTCGCGTTGACCGACGGGCTCTACCGCGCGGCCCACGGGGCGCTCACCGAGCTCGACGACCCCGCCCTCGGCGACGACGTGCCGGCCGACGTGATCGCCGCCCTGCGCGACCCGTCGCTGATCGCGGAGCTCAGGACAGCCCGTTACAAGGAGCTCGTGGCGGCGTGGCGCGCGCGCGGGGTCGAGAACCTCATGACCTGCTACCGCGCCGGGGTCACCATCGCCGCCGGCTCCGACGCCGGCAACCCGGCGGTCTTCCACGGGCTCGCCCTGCGCCGCGAGGTCGCGCTCCTCGTCGAGGCGGGGATGCCGCCGATCGACGCGCTCGCCGCCGCGACGCGCGCGGCCGCGGACGTGCTCGGGCGGCCCGACCTCGGGCGCATCGAGGAGGGGGCGCTCGCGGACGTGCTCGTGGTCGACGGCGATCCGCTCGCCGACGCCCGCGCGCTCGAGCGGGTCTCGCGCGTCTACAAATCGGGCGTCCTCCTCGATCGCGACGCGCTCGCGCTGCCCCGCGGGACGAGCCTCTCGAGGCAGCCGCGGACCGGCGCCGGCCGCGGCGACACGTGCCTCGGCGCGCCGGAGTGCGGCGACGCGCTGTCGTGCAGCGCGGATCAGCGCTGCGCCGCGATCTGCGATCGCCCCTCGGCCTGCGCGCCGGGGAGCGCGTGCATCTTCGACGGCGGCTCGCCCACGGGCGGCTCGTGCGTGGACGGCGACGGCTGCGACCTCTTCGCGCAGGACTGCGAGAACGGCGCCGCGTGCGTGTTCCTGGGCAACGGCGCGACCTCGTGCTGGTACGCGGGCGCGGGCTCGGGCGGGCAGCGGTGCGACGCCCTCTTCGCGTGCGCGCCCGGCAGCCAGTGCGACGAGGCGTCGAGCACGTGCAAGGACCTCTGCGACCCGCGCGGAGCGCGCGCCCGGGCGTGCCCGGGCGGCAAGAAGTGCGTCGACCGCTCGGCGATCGCGGGACTCCCCGTGGGCGTCTGCGACTAGGCCGCTCCGGGCGCGGCGCGCGGCGTCCTCCGCCGCGCCGCGCTCACCGCGACGCGAGCATCCAGGCGATCACGGTCCCCAGCGCGAAGAACAGGAGCCCCGCGCCGGCGAGCACGGCGCGCGAGGTCCGCCGCTCGATGAAGCTCGCCGCGGCCCGGAGGCTGGTCGGGGCGCCGACGGCGAGGCTCGTGTCCGGCGCGCTCATCCTCTGGATGGCGGCGTCGAGCGCCACGAGCACCGCGCGCGCGTGGGGGAAGCGGTGGTCCGGATCCTTGGCGAGCAGGCGCATCACGACCGCCTCGAGCGCGGGCGGGACGACGATGCCGGGGGTGCGCTCGGCGATCGGCGGCGGCAGCGTCGACCGGTGCTGGGCGAACAGCGCCGAGGGCTCCACCGCCGTGAAGGGGTGCTTGCCCGCGAGCATCTCATACAGGATGACGCCGAGCGCGTAGAGATCGGCCCGCCGGTCGACCGAGCGCATGCCGAGCGCCGCCTCGGGCGCCATGTACGCCACCGTGCCGAGCAGCACCCCCGCGTTCGTGAGCGAGCGGCGCGAGCCGTCGTCCGTCGTGAACGAGAACTGCTCGATCGGGACCTTCGCGAGGCCGAAATCGATGAGCTGGACGCGCTCCTCCGGCCCGTCGAGGACCATGATGTTGAGCGGCTTCACGTCCCTGTGCACGATCCCGAAATCGTGCGCGGCGTTCAGGGCGGTCGCGATCTGGCGCGCGATGTTCACCGCGCGCGGCGGGGAGATGGGGCCTTGGTCGATGAGCTTGCGCAGCGTGACGCCGCGGATGAACTCCATCACCATGAACCACGCGCCGTCGTCGAGCTGGTTGATCTCGTAGACCGCCGCGACGTTGGGGTGGAAGATGTGGCGCCCGGCGATCGCCTCGCGCTCGAAGCGTTCGATGAGCTCCGGCAGCTCCTCCGCGTCCGGGTGGAGCACCTTGACGGCCACGTGCTCGCCCGTCGCGAGCTTCGTGGCCCTGAAGACGGCGGCGATGCCGCCCATCGCGACGAGCTCCTCGATGCGGTAGCGGTGGAGGAGCGTGCGCCCGATGAGCGTCATCGCCCGCTCGCGCGCCGCCGAGCTCGCCTGACCGCCCGCGAGGTACACCGAGTCGCTCATGCGGCGGCGCCTCCCGGCCGAGCCCCCCGCGCGCCGGCAGCGCCGCGGCGCAGGGCGCGCGCAGCCGCCGCGCGCCCGCAAGGCGCCTGGCGGCGGAACAGCGGTTCCACCCTGGCTGACATCATAGGCGCTCGCACCGGGCGTCCCGAGGGTAGCGCCCCTCCGGGCGCGGCGCCATCGTCACGGTTCGGCCTGGCGGTGGAACACGCGCTCGCGCGGGCTCATGCGGCGCGGAGGCTGGAGCTCACGGAGCGCGGGTGAGCCGCGCCGCGCGAGGGGCGCTCAGCGCGCTCGGCGCGGGGCCGCCCGTCCATCTCCCTCCGGCCATCTCCGCGGATCTCCGCGCCCTCGCGGCCGTTCGCCCGGGATTCGACCGCTCCTCCGTGATGCCGAGTCGCCCGCTGCGCCGTCTCCTGCGCTCCTGGCGCGGGCTCATCGCGCCTTCGGCCGGACAGCGCCGGACAGCGCCGGACAGCGCGCGAGGAGCCCTCATGGCCTGTGGCCCGCGGCGGCGCGCGCGAGGAGAGACGCTGGTCGCGAGATGCGGAGTCGCGCCCGCGCCCCGCCGACGCGAGACCCCCCGCTCCGCGCGGGGCGGCGGCCGCCCGTCGCCGGCGGAGCGCGACCACCTCTCGGCAGATCCCGCGACTCCGCCGGGCTCCGTTCCGCGCGTCCCGCGTGCGGGCAGGATGAAGAGGAGGAGAGCGCGAGGGCAGGGCCACGGCCGAGCCGGCTCTGGCGCGCGAGCTCGACCACGGCGGTCGCGCCACGAGCAGCCCACATCGGCGCCCGTCGTGCGTGGACGAACGCGGTGTGATCAACACGCCAAGTTCGCAGATGCGTTTTTTCGATGGGCTCGTGTAGCCTCTATTCGTGGAGGTTTCCATGCACAGCACCATGCGTCGCACCGTTCTCCCCGCGCTCTTCTCCGGACTTGCCGTGGCAGCTTGCTCCGCTCCCGAAGCGTCGAGCCTCTTCGCTACCGGCGGCTCCGGGCCGGGGGGCGTGACCTCCGCAGGCGGAGGCGATGGCGGCGCGCCGGGCGACGGGGGCGCCGGCGGCGAGGGCGGCGAGGGAGGCCGTGGCGAGGCGGGCGCGGGCGGAGGCACCGGGGGCACGGGCGCGGGGCCCGTCATCGTCGACGAGCCGCCGGAGTGCGGCGACGTCTACGTCGACTGCGATGGGGACGAGCAGAACAGCTGTGAAATCAACGTGACGAACGACGCGCTCCACTGCGGTACATGCCCCGTCAGGTGCGACGGCATCTGCCGGGACAGCGCCTGCGGCCGGCCGACCCGCCACGTCTCCGGCCAGCAGGATCCGCTCTACATCGCGGTCTCCCGCCGCACCATGTTCTGGACCAACGGCGAGCAGGGCGTCGTCAGGCAGTATGTGATCGGCGACGAAGTCGCGAAGAACCTCGCCACCAACCAGATCCAGCCGGCGGACATCAAGGCCGACGACACCCACGTCTTCTGGGCCAACCAGGGCAATAGCGGCGAGGAGGACGGCCAGGTGATGCGGACGCGCATCGGCGGCGAGGAGGAGCCGGTCGCCATCGCCGCAGGGCAGGCCGCGCCCTTCGGCGTGGCGATCGACGACGTGTTCGTCTACTGGACGAACCGCGAGCGCGGCGGCTCCGTGGTCCGCGCGCGGAAGGACTCGAACGGCAATGGGCCCTTCGTCGTCATCTCGGAGGGCGAGGGGACGACCCACGCGCTCGCGGTCGACGCGACCCACGTCTACTGGACGATCCGCGACGACAGCGGCCGCGTGCTGTCCGCGCCCAAGGACGCCACGAGCAACACCCCGCCCAAGGAGCTGGCGGCCGATCAGGGCGAGGTGCGCGAGATCGCGGTCGACGCGACGCACGTGTACTGGACGACCAGCAGGACCGGCACGGTCATGCGCGTGGCCAAGGCCGGAGGGCGGCCCACCGCGATCGCCACCGGGCTGATGAACCCGAGGGGCATCGCCGCCGACGCGACAGGCGTCTACTGGACCGACCCGACGTCGCCGAACATCATGAGGAGGCTGCCGAACGGCATCATCGGCGCCTTCGTCGCCGGGGAGCCTTCGCCCTACGGCATCGCCCTCGACGCCGAGCGCGTCTACTGGACCAACGGGCTCGGCACGGGCGGCACCCTGATGAGCGCTCCGAAATAGCGACCACAGGCGGCGCGGGGGGCGTCCGCGCCCGCGCCGGCTCGCGCCCGAGGCGCCCCGCGGCCCACCGGGCGTCGACGCGCCGCCGCCCCGGCCTCCGTCGCGCGTGGAGGCGGGGGCGCGGCGTGCTACAAGCTCGCCCCGTGCTGCTCGAGACGTTTGCCGTCGGTCCGCTGGGGTGCAACTGCTCGATCGTCGTCGACCCGGCCAGCAAGGCCGCGGTGGTCATCGATCCGGGGGGCGATTTCGACAAGATCCGCGCGCGCCTCGAGCAGGCCGGGGCGACGGTCGCGGCCATCGTGCACACGCACACCCATATCGATCACGTCGGCGCCACCGCGCCTCTCCAGCGCTGGTCGGGCGCCGCGGCGCGCATCCACGAGGCGGACCGCTTCCTCTACGACATGCTCCCGGTGCAGGCGGCGTTCCTCGGCATCGCGGCGCCGGAGCGCTGCGAGCTCGACGGCGACCTCGACGACGGCGCGGTCGTGAAGGCCGGCGGGCTCGATCTGCACGTGCTCCACACGCCGGGGCACACGCCGGGCAGCGTGTCGTTCCTGGCCCTCTCCGCGACGGGCGCGGTGGCGTTCACGGGGGACACCCTGTTCCGGCGCGGCATCGGCAGGACCGACCTGTGGGGCGGCGACTCGGAGGCGATCTTCCGATCCATCCGGGGCAAGCTGCTCACGCTCGATCCGTCGACCCGCGTGGTGACCGGACACGGCCCCTCGACGACCATCGGCGAGGAACGCGACAGAAACCCTTATCTGCGCGCGTGATCCGCCGTGGGTCGGTCGCGGCGCCGTGGCGCCGCGCGATCGCAGGGGCGCGAAGGTGGAAAACGGGGAGAAAATTCCTGCCGATCTCTCCGCCTTCCCGCCTCGAACGCCCCGCGCGCCGGCGCCGCTTTCCGGCGAGAAAGTGCTTGCATCCCGCCAGGATTCTTCTGAAAAATGCCGCACGACGAGAGCGCGCGCCGCGCCCGCTGGAGCGGGGTCGACCGCCGTCCGTCGCGGAAGTCGAGCACGATGAGCACCGATAGCGCGCCCGCCACGAAGGTCGATCTCGAGATTCTCCCCACGCAGCACCCTCTCGGCGACGCGGATCGCGCGCAGCGCATGCAGAACCCCGGCTTCGGGCGCGTGTTCACGGAGCACATGGTCGTGATCCCGTACGCGGCGGACAGGGGCGGCTGGGTGCGGGGGCAGCTCAAGCCGTACGCGCCGATCACGCTGGATCCCGCGGCGATGGTGCTGCACTACGGTCAGGCGATCTTCGAGGGGTTCAAGGCGTACCGCCAGCCGGACGGGCGCATCAAGACGTTCCGGCCGGAGGCGAACGCGCAGCGCTTCAACAGCTCTGCCCGGCGGCTGGCGATGCCGGAGATGCCGGTCGAGCTGTTCGTGGGCTCCGTCGACGCGCTGATCCGCCAGGATCGCGCGTGGGTGCCCGCCGCGGTGGGCGAGAGCCTGTATCTCCGACCGTTGATGTTCGCGACCGAGGCGGCGCTCGGGGTGAGGTCGTCACGCGAGTACGATTTCCTGGTGATCGCGTCCCCCGCGGGCGCGTATTTCCCCCAGGGCGTGAAGCCGGTGACGGTCTGGATCTCGGAGGATTTCGTCAGGGCGGCGCCGGGCGGCACGGGCGCGGCCAAGTTCGCCGGCAACTACGCCGCGAGCCTGCTCGCGCAGATGAACGCGGCGGCGGAGGGCTGCGCGCAGGTGGTCTGGCTCGATGCGGTCCACCGCCGGTATGTCGAGGAGATGGGGGGAATGAACATCTTCTTCGTCTACGAGGAGGGCGGCCGCACCGTGCTCGTGACGCCCGAGCTGACAGGCACGCTCCTCCCGGGCATCACCCGCGACAGCATCATCCAGCTCGCCCGCGATTTCGGCTATGGCGCGGAGGAGCGCAAGGTCACCTTCGACGAGTGGCGCGCGGCGGTGCGCGAGGGCCGCATGACCGAGGCGTTCGCGTGCGGCACGGCCGCGGTCATCACGCCGATCGGCGCGGTGAAATCCCGCGAGGGGACCTTCGCCATCCACAACAACGAGACGGGGCCGGTGGCGGCGCGCTTCCGCGAGGCGCTGCTCAACATCCAGCACGGCCTCGCCCCGGACCGGTACGGCTGGATGCACGACGTGGTCTGACGAGGAGGCCGCGCGCCGCGCGCGGTCCTCGATCGGCCGCCGCGCGCGCGGTCCTCGATCGGCGCCCCGCGCGCGCGGTCCTCGATCGGCGCCCCGCGCGCGCGGTCCTCGATCGGCCGCCGCGCGCCTCGTGAGCCGCGCGGCGCGCGCGCCTACTCCGCAGCCTGCGATTTCTTCGCTTTCGCCGTCATGCCGTATTCGTGCAGGCGGTACTGGATGGTGCGAATGCTGATGTCGAGGAGCTCGGCCGCGCGCGTCGTCGAGCCGTTCGTCGCCTCGAGCGTCGACAGGATGGCATAGCGCTCGATCTCCGCCATGGTGGCGCCCGGGATGCGCAGGGCGCCCTTGGCGACCGGCGCCGCGTCGATGGGGAGGTGCTCCGCGTCGATGCGCGTCTCGTCGCACAGCACGACGGCCCGCTCGATCGCGTTCTCGAGCTCGCGCACGTTCCCCGGCCACCGGTGCGCGACGAGCTTCGCCCGCGCCGCGTCGGTGAACCCCTCGATCTTGCGGTGGTTCTCCGCCGCGAACCGGCGGAGAAAGTGGTTCGCGAGGAGCAGCACGTCGGTGTCGCGGACGCGCAGCGGGGGCATGTCGATGTGGACGACGTTGAGCCGGTAGTAGAGGTCCTCCCGGAAGCGGCCCTCCTGCACGGCCGCCGCGAGGTCGCGGTTCGTCGCCGCGATGAGGCGCACGTCGACCGACACGGTGTCGTTGCCGCCGACGCGCTCGAACATCCTCTCCTGGAGCACCCGGAGCAGCTTCACCTGCGTCGAGGGCGCGATCTCGCCGACCTCGTCGAGGAAGAGCGTCCCGCCGTGCGCCTGCTCGAACCGCCCGATGCGCCGCTTGTCGGCGCCGGTGAAGGCGCCCCGCTCGTGGCCGAACAGCTCGCTCTCGAGCAGCGACTCCGCGAGCGCCGCGCAATGCAGCGTCACGAAGGGCGCCCTGGCGCGCGGGCCCTTCGCGTGGATGGCGCGCGCGAGCTCCCCCTTGCCGGTGCCGCTCTCGCCGGTGATGAGCACCGTCGCCCGCGCGCCCGCCACCTGCCGGGCCATCCGGTAGACCTTCTGCATCGCCGGGCTCGCCCCGATGAGCCCCTCGACGCCCTCGCCCTCGCGCTCGCGCAGCTGCCGGCGCAGGTTCTCCGCCTCGGCCCGGAGCGCGCTCCGCTCGAGGGCGCGCTCGAGGGAGACGAGGAGCGCGTCGAAGTCGACCGGCTTCGTCAGGTAATCCTCGGCCCCGGCCCGCATCGCCTGCACCGCGGAGCTCACGTCGCCGAACGCGGTGACGACGATCACCGGCAGCGCCGGATCCTGCTCGCGGAGCTTCCCGAGCAGCGTCACCCCGTCCATCCTGGGCATCTTCAGATCGGTGACCACGACGTCCGGCGGCCGCTCCGCCGCGACCTCGAGCGCCGCGGCGCCGTCGGCCGCCGCGTCCACGGCATAGCCCTCCTGTCGCAGGAGCTTCTCCAGCCCCGAGCGCGCGCTCGCCTCGTCGTCCACGACGAGCACCCTCGCGCCCTGTCTCTTCTCAGCGTTCATGTCGTCCCTTCCGAAGGCCGCCAGAGGATACCGCGCCTCTCGGGCGTCGCGATCCTCCTTCTGCCGCGGCGCGCCTCCGCCGACGACGGCGCGCCTCCGCCGACGACGGCGCGCCGGCGAGCGCCGGCTGGAGGCCCGGCGCGAGGGCCGCGCCGTCATCGACCGAGCGCGGCCTCCCGGAAGCGACGAGGCGCCGTCAGCGGCTCTCGGTCGCGTCGACGTTGCCGCGGATGCCCGCGCCGAGGTCGGAGAGCTCCGCGGCGAGCATCACGGTGAGATCGTCGGCCGTGACGATGCCGGTCACCTTGCCGTCGTGGCGGACGATCGGCAGCCGCCGGACGCCGCGCTCGCGCATCAGGCGGAGCGCCGTCTCGATGCTGTCGGACTGCTGGAGCGTCGTGGGGTCGTACGTGACGATCTCGGACACCAGCGTCTTCTCGGGCTCGCGCGCGTCGGCCATCACCCGCATCACGAGATCGCGATCGGTGAGGATGCCAATGGCGCGCGCGCCCTGCGTGACGACGACGCAGCCCACGCGGAAGTCGCGCATCCGGCGCGCGACGTCGAGTGCGGTCTCGGTGAGGTCGGCGCTCACGGCGCCATGCTCGAAGCGGCTGAGGCACATGCCAGGACCCGTTGCACGACGCGCGCCACGGCGGCCGAGCCCGGCGCTCCGCGCCCGGCGTCCCGCGCCCTGGCCCGCGGGCGCGCCGCGGGCCCGGATCCGCGGTGCTCATGGCGGCGGGAGGCCTCGCGGCGAAGGTCGCCGCGCGGCGGGGAGGTCGCAGCGGTTGCACGGGGGCGCAAGCCGTTCGCCGGGCCGGGGCCCGCCGGCGAGGGCCGGGGCTCAGGCCGGGGTGGGGGAGGGGCGCGGCGCAGGGGCGCTCGGCGGCGCGCCGGCGGCGCGAGAGGACACCGCCTCCACGCTGGAGCGGAGCTCGGCGCTCAGGGCGGCGTAGTCCAGCGGCTTCGTGTGCACCACCGCCTCGGGCTCGAGCCCTCGCCCGAGCCGCGCCACGAGCTCGGGGTAGCCGGTGAGCACGAAGAGCGGGAGATCGGGCCGGAGCGACCGCGCGAAGCGCGCGACCGCGAGGCCGTCGGCGTGGGGCATGCGGAAGTCGGTCACCAGGACGTCCGGGGCCGGCGTCCGGGCGAGCCGCGCGAGCGCGAGGGCGCCGTCGGTGGCCAGCTCCACCCGGAAACCGTCGTCTTCGAGCAGGCGCGCGAGCAGGCGCGCGGTGCGGACGTCGTCGTCCACGAGGAGGATCAGCGGCTGTTCGAGGCTGCGTGGTTCCACGTCGGGCGATCTACCAACTTGCGTGCCAGCGCCGGGGGGCGGCCCGCGCGCGCCGCCGCGGCGGGGAGCTCAGCCGGACAGGCGGATCGGCAGCGTCACGCGGAACAGCGTCTTCCCCGGGCGGCTCTGGAACTCGATGGCCCCCTCGTGATCGGTGATGATGCGGTGGGCGATGGCCAGGCCGAGCCCGGTGCCGTTCGGCTTCGTCGAGTAGAACGGGTCGAAGATCGGCGCGCCCGGGGTCGCGATCCCGGGGCCGTCGTCCTCCACCTCGACGACGGCGTGGCGCGGCTGCCGGCGCGCGCGGAGGGTGACGGCGCCGCCGCCGGCCGCGCCCACCGCCTCGAGCGCGTTGCGGAGGAGGTTCAGGAGGACCTGCTCGATCTTCGCGGGATCGAGGTCGAGCACGACGTCGGTCGAGGGCAGATCGACCGTCACCTCGGCGTGCGCGCCGCCGCCGTCCGAAGAGGGGGCGACGCGCGCCGCCCGCTCGCAGAGCGCGACGAGGGACGTCGGCTTCACGACCAGCGGCTTCGGCCGGGCGAAGTCGAGGAACTCGCTCACCAGCTCCGACAGGCGGCGGATCTCGTCGCGGACGACCTGGATCGCCTCCACGGTGTCCGGATCCCTCATGCCGGCGCGCGCGAGCCCCCGCTCGAGGAAGGTCACGTGCAGCTGCGCGCCGTTGAGCGGGTTCCTGATCTCGTGCGCGAGGCCGGCCGCGAGCGTCCCGACCGCGGCGAGCTTCTCGCTCTGGCGCACGCGCGCGGCGAGCGCCTTCTCGTCGGTCGTGTCCTGCCCGATGGCGAACAGCACCACCTCGTCGTCCGCCGAGGAGGGGGCGTACGCGAGCTGCCATCGCACGTCGCGGATCTTGCCGGAGCGCGCGCGCAGGCTGCTCTCCAGCAGATCCGCGCCGGGGCGGCGGCCCGCGGCGACGTCCCTCACGAGCGCGCCGTGATCGGCGCGGAGCTCCTCGGGGAGGAGCGCCTCGACGAACGGCATGCCGAGGATGTCCTCGCGCGCGAACCCGGTGATCCGCTCGGCCTCGCGGTTGAAGAGCCGCACGACCGCCTGCGCGTCGAGGCCGACGACGAGGACGCGGGCGAGCTCGACGGCGCTCTTGTACCGATGCTCGGTGCGCGCGAGCGTGCGGCCGACCTGCTCGCGGTCGAGGCGCTCGGCGCGCTGCGCGCGCGCGAGGAAGTCGTCCCGGTACGTCTCCAGCATGATGGCGAGCTCGAGATCGAGCACCTTGCTCACCGCGGATCGGACCGCGATCGCCTGCGCGAGGGGCGCGCCCTCGGCGATCTCGTCGAACGCGAGCCGGATGAGCGTCATCGCCGTGAACATGTACCGCTGCGGCAGCCCGACCCGGACGTGGATCCGCCCGATCTTCGCGGCCTCGTCGAAGTACGCCGCGTCGTAGGGCCCGGTGCAGATCCGCGTCATCCAGCGGACGAGCGATCGCTTGAGCCGCTCCACCTGATCTTCGCCGGTGAAGACGTCGTGCGCGCCCTCGTGCTCGCGGATGCGGTCGTAGAACTCGCCCGCGATGCGGGGGAAGTGCGGCGCCGCGTGCGCGTGAAACGCGGCCAGCCGGGCAGCGTCCTCCTCGTCGAAGCGAACGTATCGCTTGATCTCGTCGAAGAGCGTCTCGCGCGCGGGCACGGCGCCAGAGCCTACCATGAGCACACGTTCGCGGCGGCGGGCCATGATCTCGCGCGCTCCAGGATCGCCTCGAGCGCCGCCGCGTCCTCGCCGCCGCGCGCGACGATCTCCGGCGAGGGCGGCGCCTCGTACGCGGAGCCCACGCCGGGGAGCGCGCCGATCTCGCCGGCGCCGGCCGCCCGGTAGAGCCCCTTCGGATCGCGCTCGCGGCAGACCTCGGGAGAGACATCCATGTAGACCTCGACGAGCCGCGGCGCGAGCGCGCGGGCGCGGTCGCGGTAGGCGCGGCGGTGCGCGGTCGCGGCCACGACCGCGATCGGCCCCTGCCGCGCGATCAGCGCCGCGAGCCGCGCGAGCGTCTCGTAGAAGGCGTCGCGCTCCCGCGGCGTGTAGCCGGGCCGCGGGACGAGCGCGTCGCGCACGTCGTCGCCGTCGAGCAGGCAGCTCGCCCGGCCCTCGCCGAGCAGCGCGCGGTGCACCCGCGCGGCCAGGGTGGACTTGCCCGACGCGGGGAGCCCCGTGATCCACACGACCCCGCCGCTCACGCGAACAGCCCCTCGGCGTCGGCCGGATCGAAGCGCGGGGCGTCGAGGGCGCGCTCCGCGAGGGTGAGCAGCGCGTCCCTGGCGCGCGGCGTGACCGCGGGGTACCAGCCGGGGTTGGCCAGCACGAGCGCGCGCCACGCGAGGAACGGCGCCGCCGCGTCGAGCACGCCCGCGGCGCCGCTCCAGCCGAGGTAGACCTCCCAGAACCGCCGCCACAGCGCGCCGAGGCCGCCCTGCCATGCGCCGGGCGCGTCCAGCGCGAAGAACACGTAGTTGATGGCGAGGCAGGTGACGTCATCCGCGGGATCGCCCTGCGATCCGCGGCTCGTGTCGAGGAGCGTGAGCCGCGACGCGCCGTCGAACACGATGTTGAAGGGGTGGAAATCGCCGTGCGTGCGCGCGAGCCGGTGGTCCTCTCCGCGGAGCTTCCATCGCCACTCGACGCAGCGCCGCTCGATGGCCTGGAGGCGCGCGGGCGGCGCGCCCGGCGCGTCGTCCGGATAGCCGTCGATGATGCCGAAGACGCCCTCGCCGTGGCCGACGAGATCGCGCACCGCGCGGCGGTAGCTGCCCGGCTGCGCGCCCTGATCGCCGTGGAGCGCGATGAGGTAGCTGGCGAGCGCCTCGCAGCGCGCGAGATCCTCCGGGCGCGCGCGGCGCTCCCGCGCGATCCGCCGCAGATCCGCGGCGTAGACGTCGCCCTCGGCGTAGGTGGTCAGCAGGTAGAACTCGCCCGCGTCGCGCAGGGACAGGGAGCGCCCGTCGCGGGTCAGCGAGCCGACGTCCACGACCTCGACGTGCGCCGGGATCGACCCGAAGGTGTCGAAGGCGAGCAGCATCTCCGCCGCGCGATCCGCCCGCCGGTCGTGCCCGAACGCGTTCGCGGTCGACGTGTGCAGCACCAGCCGCTGCCTCGAGCCATCGCGCCTCACCACGGTGATCCGGCGGGGGACGCCGTAGCCGGCGGCCTTCTCGGTCAGGTCGTGACCGGGGCCGCCGTCCGGTCCCAGGGTGGTGATCTCCTCGACGCGGGCACCCGGCAGGGCCGCCTCGACGAGCTCGCGGAGCTGGCGTGAGGGATCGGGCTCGGCAGGCAATACCATCTTGGCGCTCATGGTGTGTCCTCGGGCGCGTGGGCGTGGTGACGTGCTGACGTGGCCATCGAGGACCACCGAACGAGCAAAAAGCAGGCCGCGTGCCGGATGAGCCTGGTCGCGCTGCCGGGCGGGTTGTTGCGAGATGCCGACCTCGATCCGGGCGGGGCGGCGCGCGTGGCGGCAGGCCGAGGGGGGGCGGCCGCGCTCGCAGGACGTGCGCCCGCGCGCGAGGCGTGCGCGGCGTCGTGGGAGGTGCGGATCAGGTGTGCGGGCGGCCGAAATGCGGGAGGTCGAGCGGGATCGGCCCGACGTGGTAGGGCCGCATCATCTCGTTGTCCTCGTGCTCGAGGATGTGGCAATGCCATATGAACGCGCCCTCGTGGCGGAACTTCATCTTGATGCGCGTGATCGCGTTCTCCGTCGCGTTCACCGTGTCCTTGAAGCCCGTCTCCCAGGGCTCCGGCGGGCTAATCGCGCCGGTGTCCTTGTCCTCCCGATTGAGGACCTGGAACTCCACGTTGTGGACATGGATCGGGTGCGGCATGTAGGTGTCATTGTGGAGCTCCCAGATCTCCGTGTCCCCGGGGTCCGGGTCCTCCGTGATGCGGTCGTGGAATTTGAGGCCCAGCCGCTGCCCGGTCTGAAGATCGATGATCCCTTGCAAGAGCAGGAGGGAGCGATCGTGCGCGGTCGTCTTCTCCGTCAGGAGCAGGGGGCGTGTCAGGCGCTCCGGTCCGTGCGGGGTGAAGCAGGGCAGCGTGAGTTGGTCCGGCGGCGTGCTCGTGTCCACGCTCGTCGCCGGCACCACCCGGAACAGCATCACCTCGGTCGTGTAGTCCCGTTGCTCTTCTGCCACGAGCGCTGCCATGTGGGCCAGGTGAGCCTGCGTGGGCCCGCTCTCGGAGACGTTGAGGAGGAGGATCTCCGCGCCGACAGGGATGTTCGTGAAATCGACGATGAGGTCCGCGCGCTCGGACGGACCGAGCGTGAGCGTGTCGACCTCGACCGGAGCGGGGAGGAAGCCTCCCGCGTCCGTGCCTATCACCCAGAACCTGTGGACCTTGGCCCCGTCGCTGAGCCGCAGGCCCACGTACCGCGTGTTGCAGGCGTTCAGGACGCGGAAGCGGTAACGACGCTGCTCGACCTCCAGGTACGGCCACGTCCGGCCGTTGACGACCATGGCGTTGCCCACGAAGGCCGGCACCCAGATCGGCGGCGGCTCGTCGTGCCCGGGAGCCGTCCCGAAGGCCGGGGCGTCGTGCCCGTTGCTCTCCGGGTAGTAGAGCGAGCCGTCGTCCTTGAACGTGCGATCCTGGATCACGAGCGGGATCTCGTACACCCTTGTGCCTGGACAGTCGCCCAGCCTCGGCGGGGGGCCTGGCAGCACGCCCGGCGGCAGGTCGTCGGGGCCGCCGCGGATCAGGTAGAAGCCGGCCGGGCCCGCGTACACGTTGACGCGGGTGATGCCGAGCGTGTGGTCGTGATACCAGAGCGTCGCCGCCCGCTGATCGTTCGGGTATTCGTACAGGGCAGCCCCTGGCTCCCACAGGCTCGCGAGCGACTGGGGATTCTTCTTGAAATAATCGAAGTAGGTGCCGGTCCTCGCGTATTCCGGGGGAATATCGGACGCCGCGGGGAGATACCAGGCCTCCGGGTGGCCGTCGAACTCCTGGGCCACCGGGGCGATCCCGTGCAGGTGGGTCACGATCGGCACCGGACCCCGGTAAGGCCCGTCGGGGCAGTGGCGCGTGTGCTTGCAGGACGAGTCGCGGTCCTTCAGCCCGCCGGGCGGGTTCGCCCAGTGGAGGGTCGGGTCGACGGGGAGCAGGTGCGGGAGGAAGCGGCCGGTCAGGGGATCTTTGAGATCGTTGATCCACTTCACGCGCACCGGCCTCCGCCACTCGGCCTCGATGGTGAACGCGGGATACGAGAACGTCTCCGGGTGATGGATGGACCCGTAGCCCCACACCGTCGTGGGCGGCAGGCCGAGCTCCGGCGGCAAGATGTGCCGCTGGAACTGCCGGACCGCGATCTCGTAATAGTCGACCAACGCGCCAGGGCCGAAGTGCTTGCCCGACCGCGGCATGACCTGCGGGATCGCGAGCGGCTGCGTAAATCTGGGGATATCCCCGGCGTGGAGCGTCGGCGCGTGGCGAGGGACAGCGCGCGCGAGCCCATGGCGCCGGAGCACCACGAGACCGCCGGCCGCGGATAAGCCGTACTTCAAGAGCAATCGTCGCTTCAACGAGGGCATGGGACCTCCTGGCGCCGCCATCGGTGGTGGTGCGCGCGCAGGAGTAGGATGGCGGGTATGTGGGTCCAAGCACCCAGGAGGTACCGGATTGGGGTTGCTGGACCCACATGAACGGGTCCTGAAATGGCACGCAGAGTGCGGCGCTCAGGCGCTGTTTTCCTGACCGGGTTCGCCTCGGTCGGGGCGCCGTGCGCCGCGGCGCGCCCGACCTGTCAGGCGATCCAGCGGCCCTCGAGGCCGAGGATCACCCGCGCGGGCGATCGCGTCATCACCGCTCGATGAGGAGAGGCCGCATCATCTCGTGGTCCTCGTGCTCGAGGATGTGGCAATGCCACACGAACAGCCCGGGGTTGCCGAACTTCACCTTGATGCGCGTGATCTGACCGGCCAGCGCGCCGACCGTGTCCTTGAAGCCCTCCTCCCCGGGAAACGGAGACGTGGGCTCCGCGGACGGGTCGAGCGCCTGGCGGTCGACGACCTGGAACCGCGCGTTGTGGAGGTGGATCGGGTGGTCGTCCTCGGTGAAGTTGTGGAGCTCCCAGAGCTCGATGTCGTCCACATCGGGCTTCTCCGTGATGGGCTCGTCCCAGTGGAGCGGCACCGGCCCGCCCGCGGCGTCGACGATGCCGAGGAGGTTCCGGATCGGGCCCACGCCCTCCAGCATCTCCTCGTTCATGGACACGCGGCGCATCGCCTTCTCGTCTCCGAGCGGATGGAACGCCGGCAGCACGAGCTTCTCGGGAGGCGTGCTCGTGTCCCTGCTCGTCGCCTTCTTCACCCGGAACTGCATGACCTGGCCCGTGGTGTTCGGGTCGGCCACGGCGGACATGCCCGGCATGCCGCCGTGCGCCTCCGGTCCGACGTTGAGGAGGAGGATCTCGGTGCCGACCGGGACGCGGCTGAAATCGACGATGACGTCCCAGCGCTCGGCATTTCCAATGACGAGCTCCTTCATCTCCACGGGCCTGGGGAGGAAGCCTTCGTCGGAGCCGATCACCCAGAACGGGAGCCCGTTGCTCAGCCTCAGGATCAAGAGCCTCGTGTTGCTGCCGTTCAGGAGGCGGAACCGGTAGCGGCGCCGCTCGACCTCGAGGAAAGGCCACGTCCGGCCGTTGACCAGGATCGCGTTCCCGAGGAACTCGGGAACCCAGTACGGCGCCACGGGGCCGTTCGGTTTGTACACGTCCTCGGCGAGCTCAGGCGGAAGCCCGCGGCTCTTCGGGTAGAAGAGCGAGCCGTCGGCGTTGAACGAGCGGTCCTGGATCACGAGCGGGATCTCGAACACGTCGGCGCCCGGACGGTCGCCCGGCCTCGGCGCGGGTCCGGGCAGCACCCCCTTCGGCAGATCGTCGGGACCGCCGCGGATCAGGTAGAAGCCGGCGAGCCCGGCGTACACGTTGAGCCGGGTGATGCCGAGCGTGTGATCGTGGTACCAGAGCGCCGTCGGCCGCTGGCGGTTCAAGTACTCGAAGACGGCCGTCCCTCGCTCCCACAGGCGCCCGAGCCGTGATGTCCTCCGGAAGATGTCGTAGAAGGTCCCGGTCTTCGCGAAGCCGCGCGGGATGTTCTCCGCCTTCGGCAGAAACCACGCTTCCGGGTGGCCGTCGCTCTCCTGCTCGACCGGGGTCACCCCGTGGAGGTGGGTGACGATGGGCACCGGGCCCCGGTAAGGATCCGGCGGGCAAGGGCCGCTGAACCTGGGGGCCGTGTCGCGGCCGTCCACCCCGCCGGGCGGGTTGGCCCAGTGGAGGGTCGGGTCGACGGTGAACAGGTGCGGGAGGAAGCGGCCGGTCCGCGGGTGGGTGAGGTCGTTGATCCACGTCACGCGCACCGGCTTCCGCCACCTGGCCTCGATGGTCCACCCGGGATACGAGAACGTGTCCGGATGCCGGGCGGAGCCGTACGCCCACACCGTCGTGAGGTCGAAATCCGGCGGCAAGACGCGCTGCCTGATCTGCCGGACGGCGATCTCGTAATCATCGATGGGAGCGTCGTGGCCGATGCGCCCCCGCGCCTCGGGCATGACGGGCGGAATGAGCAGCGGCAGCCTGTACTTGGGGATATCGCGGCCGCGCAGCGTCGGTGCCGACTCCGGGACGAAGGCGCATTCGCCGACGCTCGCGAGCGCGACGCCCTCGCGGCGGAGCATAAGGAGCCCGCCCGTCGCGGTCAGACCGTACGTCAAGAACAGTCGTCGATTCAGTGAAGACATCGGATCTCCTTGCGCCGCAATCGGCGACGCGAGCGCGCGACCATCATGACGGCCGCGCAGATCCGAGCCATCCAGGAAGCTCCGGATTTAGGGTTCCTGCGCGTTCACGAGCAGGTCCCGAATCACCATCGATGCGCTGCGATCGAGCGCTGTTCGTCCAGCTGGAATCCGCCTCGGTCGAGGCGCACGGCGCTCATGGGAGGTCCGATGACATGATGCGTGTCATCGATCATCAAGCGGCGGAACCGCGAGCGACCTCTCGTCGGCGAGGTCGCTCGCGGCGCCAGAGCGGGTTTCGTCCGCCGGCTACTTGCCCGCCGGCCACTGGTCCTTCGGGAGGTCCTTGTAGACGTCCTCGACCTTGTGGAACCCGTCGGCGATGACCGTGGACGCGAGGTTGCTCTTGTCCACGGCGATCGGGGCGATGAGCACGCTCGGGACGTCCTTCTTCCCGTTGTTGACCGTCTGCGTCTTCTCGCCGATCTGCTCCTTCTTCGCCATCTTGATGGCGAGCTCGGCGGCCTTCTCGGCGAGGGACTTGATCGGCTTGTAGACGGTCATGCTCTGGGTGCCGGCCGCGATCCGCTGGCAGGCGGCGAGCTCGGCGTCCTGCCCCGAGACGACGACCTTGCCGGCGAGCTTCTGCTCGCCGAGCGCCTGGACCGCCGCGCCCGCGAGCCCGTCGTTCGAGGCCACGACGGCCGTGACGTTGTTGTTGTTCTTGGTGAGGGCGTTCTCGGTGATCTTGAGCGCCTCGACCGGCTGCCAGTCCTTGGCCCACTGGTCCGCCACGACCTTGATGTCGCCCTTGTCGATGAGCGGCTTCAGGATGTTCATCTGCCCTTCGCGGAAGAGCTTCGCGTTGTTGTCGGTCGGGGAGCCGCCGATGAGGAGGTAGTTCCCCTTCGCGGCCTGCTTCACGAGCGCCTCGGCCTGGAGCTCGCCCACGCGGACGTTGTCGAAGGACACGTAGAGGTCGACGTCGGAGTCGAGGATCAGCCGGTCGTACGCGATGACGGGCACGTTCTGCTTGTGCGCCGACTCGACGATGGTGGCGGTCGTCTTGGCGTTGTGGGGCACGACCACGAGCACGTCGACGCCCTGCGTGAGCAGGTTCTCCGCCTGCGAGTTCTGCAGGGCGTCGTCGCTGTTCGCGGACTGCACGAGCACCTGCGCCCCGAGCTGCTCGGCCTTCGCCTTGAACAGGTCGCGGTCGCGCTGCCACCGCTCTTCCTTCAGGGTATCCATCGAGAAGCCGATCGTGATCTTCTTCTTGTCCGCACCCTTGGCGTCCGCGGTCTTCGGGGCTTTGTCATCGGTCTTGCCCGCGTTCGTCTCGCCCTCGGAGGCCGGCTTCGAGCAGCCGGTCGAGAACGCGAGCGAGATCATGGCCATGAGAAAGGTGGAGCGACGAATCAAGGTGACCTCCGAGTCAGATGAGGGATAGAGGGCCCGTGCTCGGGCCGATGGCTACTCGATTGTGTTGATGTTGTCCGCGTAGCTCATGATGATGTTGAGCGTTTCCGTGTCGTCGTCGTACACCGAGTACCACCCCTGGAGCTCGTGGGGCGGATCGCCGATGTAATCGTTCCCGAGGAGCCAGTAGTCGTTGCCGTCGTCCGACGGCCTCCCGGTGCCGGCCCACGCCCAGAAGTTCACGCCCGCGAGCTCCGGGTTGTTGACGACGGCGTCGAAGACGGTCGAGTAGTACTCGTTCCGCTTCTCGACCGTCGACGCGACGGGCTCGGACTTGTCGTCCCGCGCGAGCCCGAACTCCTCGACGACGATCGGCTTGTTCAGCGCCTTGGCGTGCTCGATCTGCAGATCGATGTACCCGTTGCTCTTCGTGATGGCCGCCTGGAGCGACCTGGCGGCGGTGCTGTCGGCCGGCAGCGACGGGTCGTACCACTCCCAGTTCTCCGGCCAGACGTGGAAGGTGAGGTAATCGATGCCGGACACGTCGTGGAAATCCCGGTAGTCGCTGTTGGCGTAGTCGCCCCAGTTGTACGAGAGGTCGCCCTCCGAGCCGATCGAGACGAGGTGGTTCTTGTCGATGTCCTTGATGAACTTCGCGTTCCGCTCGACCCAGAGCTTGAACACCGCGCCCCAGCCCTTGAAGGACCGCGGCTCGTTCCCGAGCTGCCACGCCATGATCCCCGGGTGGTCCTTGAGCTTCTCGATGACGACCTTGGCCCGGCTGAAGTAGAACTCCTGTGCCTTCTTGTTGCAAAAGAACAGGCTGGAGAGATCCATCTGGTCGGGCCAGGGGTTCGTGTTCGGGTCGAGCGTGCCCGAGTGGGGGATCGCCCACTCGTTGATGGCCACGGCCTGGCAGTCCTCGCCGGTGCCCTCGCGGAACCGGATCGAGCCGTTGAACGGCACGTCGTAGCCGGCCGCGAGCAGGGGGGCGTTCGTCTCGGGGTGGGTCAGGCCGACCTGGTACGGGCCGAAGTCCTCCCCGCAGGAAGTGCCCGGCTCCTCGTGGGCCCACTTCATGTACTGGGGCATCCCGCCGGACCAGTGCCAGAAGTCGTTCAGCGTCATGACCGCCTTCATGCCGCGGCTGTGGATCTCGTCGAGCACCGTCACCAGGTGGTCCGCGAACTCCTCGAGCTTCGGGTCGGCGCACGGCTCGTCCGACGACGCGGGGAAGATCCGCTGCGGGCCGTACTGCTGATCGTTCTGCTGCGACTCGGGGATGTCGCCCTCGCTGAGCGCCATGATGCGGAGGTTCTGAACGCCGTGGGCATCGAGGATGTCGAGCTCCGTGCGCAGGCGCTCGAGGGGGATGAAGGGAGCCGACCAGAAGTTCGTGCCCATGTACTTGTACGGTTTCCCGTCGAGCGTGAGCATACTACCTTCCGCGCGGACGTAGCACTTTTCGGGTTGCTCGGCGCACTCGGGCGCCCCGCCGCCCCCGGTTCCGTCCCCGCCGCCCCCGCCTCCGCCGTCGCCGTCGCTGCCGCCGCCCCCGGCGGCGTCGCTGCCGCCGCCCCCGCCTCCGCCGTCGCCGCCGCCGGTCGCGTCGCCGCCGCCGCCCCCGGCGCCCCCGGTGCCCGAGGCCGCAGGGTCGGTCGTGTCGGACGTGCACGCGGCGAGGGAGAGCAAACCCAAAGCGAGCAACAAGGTCTTCTTCATCGTCGGTCGTTCCTTACCTGGTTCGAGTGTCGTTCCTCAAGCGTGGCTGAGCGCCGCCGCCGCAAGCACACGGCCGCGCGCGGCGGCGCGCCGGGCTGGCGCGCCGCCGTCGTGGCGATCGTGTTGCCGTGGCCACAGCGAGCTGCCCGGTCTCGCGCCGATGCAAATCTCCGCTCAGGGTGTCGTCGTCGCACCGGCGCGGCTCATGGCAGACCACTTAATCGGTTCAGCGTCAACAGCGAAGTCGCGCCGAGCGGCGCCGCACCGGCGCGGGCGCGGCGCTCGAAACGAGCGGTGGAGCTCGGCGGGCGCGGCGCCAGGAACGCGCCGGAGAGATCGCGGAAGAACGCGCCCGGGACGCGCCGGCCGGGGTTGGCCGGTGAGGTGCGCCACCGGGCGTGGCGGGGGTGTTCAGGCTAGAATGGCCGAGCGTGGCCGAGCCGCTGGGCGCTCGGCTCCGCGGAGGACGGGGGCATGTCTCCGAGCTTGATCCTGTTTGCGGTGCCGGCTTTTTTCGCGCTCATCGGCGTCGAGCTCTGGCTTTGCCGCCGCCGCGGGCGGCGCGACTACCGCTTCTCGGACGCGCTCGCCAACCTCTCGTGCGGGGTCGGCCAGCAGGCGCTCGTCTCCGTCGTGAGCGGCGGGGTGCTCGTCTATCTCTTCCTCTTCGAGCGCGCCGCGCTCGTGCGGCTGCCGCCGGGCGCGGCGTCGAGCTGGCTGGCCTGCTTCGTCGCGGTCGACTTCTGCTATTACTGGGCGCACCGCGCGAGCCACCGCGTGAACTTCCTGTGGGCGGCGCACGCGGTCCACCACCAGAGCGAGCACTACAACCTCTCGGTCGCGCTGCGCCAGAGCTGGGTCCAGCGGGCGTTCTTCTGGCCGTTCTTCTGGCCGCTCGCCTTCCTCGGCTTCCCGCCCGCGATGGTCGTCACGACGTATACGCTGAACATCCTCTATCAGTTCTGGATCCACACGCAGCTCGTCGGCCGCCTCGGTCCGCTGGAGTGGGTGCTGAACACCCCGTCTCATCACCGGGTGCACCACGGCGTCGATCCCGAGTATCTCGACAGGAACCACGGCGGCGTGCTCATCGTGTGGGATCGGCTGTTCGGCACCTTCCGCGCGGAGGGGGCGCCGCCGCGGTACGGCGTGGTCCAGCCGCTCGCGAGCTTCAGCGCGCTGCGCGCGAACGTCGACCCGTGGCGGAAGCTCGCGCGCATGGCGGCGGCGGAGCCGCGCCTCGCCGGCAAGCTGCTCGTCTGGCTCCGGCCGCCGGACTTCCGGTCCGCGGCGGCCCCGCCCGAGGAGGGCCCGCTGCGCACCGATCCGGGCTACGTCCTCCACGACGTCGAGCGCTCCCCGCTGGTGCGCGCGCTGGCGGCGGCGCTGTTCCTCGCGGCGCTGCTCGGCGCGATCGCGTTCCTGTACGCGGCGCAGGGCCTCGCCCGGGGCCCGCTGTGGGCGGGGGCGGCCGCCATCGTCGCCGCGCTCGCCGCGGTCGGAGCGCTGCTCGACGGGCCGAGCTCGCCGGAGGCGCGGGGCGCGGAGGCGGCCGCGAGCTCGCCGAAGGGGCTGCCGATCTCGCCGGGCTGAGCCCGCGCCGCCCAGGCCGGCCAGCCTGCGCCGGCGGGCGAGCCTACGTGACGACACCCAGCGGGCGCTCAACCCCGCTCCGCCGCGTCGGGGTTGGCGGACAGAGGGGATGGTCGATTTCGTGCTCGCGCGCGCGGCGTGCGTGAATGCCGCCGGCATGCGCTTGAGATCGATGGCGAGATCGCATATCCCGGATCCATCGGTCTCGAGGTGCCGGGAGCGTATCGGCATCTCGAGAGCGGTTTGCTCTTCACCGCGCCGGCGCGAATGTCGACGCCGCCTCGGGTGGAGCTGGCCGAGCGACGATCTCGCTGAGAGTCGCGCTCGGGAGAACGTCATGGACCCCGGTTCCAGGGAGAGTTGCGACATGATGACTCCGGCATGGTCGTGGGCCCGGGCGCTCCTCCTGAGCGCCGTCGTCCTCGCGGCGGCGCCAGGATGTCCCTCGAATGTCCGCCCGGAGGACGAGCCGCGCGCTTCCGGCGGCGGGGCGGGCGCGAACGACGGCGGCGGCGGGGCTGGCGGCGCCGGCGGTGGCGGCGGCGGCGGCGGGGCAGGGGCGTGCGTCGACGACGACCCGTGCACGGCCGAGCGCCTCGATGGGTCCGGCCAATGCATCTACCCGGCGGCCCCGGATGGAACGCCCTGCGGGCGTGGCGACGTCTGCTCGGCCGGCGATCGGTGCGTGGGCGGCGCGTGCACGGAAGTGCCCGTCTCGATGCCCGCGGAGATCTACGGCACGGGTTGGGGCTACGGCGCGGCGCCGGCCGAAGGCCCCAGCTTTCCGCTGGAGGGCATGGCGGAGTTCCTGTCGAACGACCGGATCCTGTTCGGCGAGCGGCTCGGTGGGAACGGCCTGTCGCTGTCCCTGGTCCGGGTGGACGAAGGCGGATTGCAGCGGCTGGGCCAGCGCACCCTGGACATCGGCGTCGAGCATTACTTCGGCAGCTGGGACTGGTCGGACGGGCTCCTCACCTCGTTGGTCCCGCTGGGGCCGGACCGTGTCGTCGTCGTCGGGACGCGGCAGCGGCTGGAGCTCCTGGGGCTGGAGGGCGACCGCATCACGACGCTGTCCCAGCGCGCGCTGGACCCCCGCAGCGACAGCATCGTCGGGGGCGCCGGCCGCGGGGACCGCTTCTGGACCTGCGCCGGATCGTGGGTGAGCGCGTGGCGCGTCGGCGCCGACGACGCGCTCGTCGAGGAGACCGCGCACGCCTTCCAGCTCCTGGCGGGGACATGCCGCTCGCTCGCCCTCTCCGCGGACGGAGCCGTCCTGTGGGTCGCGACCTCGCACGGCCTCGTGCCCGTGGACGTGTCATCGCCGGCCGGGCCTGCCCTCAGGCCCGCGATCTTCGCCTCCCAGGCCTTCTTCCACATGCAGCTGAACGACACGTACCTCGTCGCGCAAGAGCTGCTCCGCTACGGGGATCTGGGCAGCATCCACGTGTTCCGCGTGGCGGACCTGGACGGCGCGGAAGAGCCGGCTCCGGTGAAATCGTTCTCGCCGGACGAGGGGGCCGATCTCTGGGACCGCCCCCTGGGGTTCGCGCTCCTCGACGACGACCTGCTCGTCGAGTGGTTCCGCGTGAACGGCGCCACCCGCTCCTACGTCGTGGACCGCCACGCCCTGAGCCCGGCGGGCGTCTCGTCCGCGCTGGGCAGCCTCCTCGTGCGCGAGAGCGACGAGGCAGGGCTGCTGCCCTCTCCGCTCCGGCTCGCGGCCCGGGGGCGACACGCCGCCTTGCATCCCTGGCGCCGCGTCGTCGCGCTGGAGGGCTCGGCCGCGATGCGATTCCGGACGGGGCTCCACCATGGCTCGCTGGAGCGCATCTGGGCTGGAGAGGACGGCGCGGTCCTGGCGGTGGGGCCCTTCGGCGTGCACAGCGTGGATCTGGGAGATCCGATGGCGCCCGTCCTCACGGCGGGAGGGACGGTGTTTCCGCCGGACATGCAGCGGCTGCGGCTCGCCCCCGCGCCGTCCGAGGCCGGCGCGCTCGATCTGGTGACGCTGCCGTCGAGCGAGCCCAACGTGCATCAGGAAGGCGGCACCGCCGTGCTGAGCTGCCTCGGGCCGGGCGAAGGCGGGCTCCTGGCGCCGTCTGGCCAGCTGCGGATCGAGGGTGGTCCTGCGATGCTGGCGTCCGCGCCAGGCCAGCTCTTCCAGGCGGCGCCGATCGACGGGGGTGCCTTGCGGCTGCGGCGCTTCGCGCTGC
This sequence comes from Sorangium sp. So ce394, assembly GCF_051474665.1. Taxonomy (NCBI): domain Bacteria; kingdom Pseudomonadati; phylum Myxococcota; order Polyangiales; family Polyangiaceae; genus Sorangium; species Sorangium sp. So ce394. The sequence goes on along the minus strand of NZ_CP150339.1, from coordinate 9,626,046 downwards.
CCGCGCGCTGCGCCGGGGAGCTCCTCGGGCCCGCGTCCGAGCAGATCATCACGCCGCAGGTCTCCAGCGCGCCGCGCGTGGCCCAGGCCCTCGCTGTGGACGGCGAGCGCGCCGAGGTGCTGCTGGGTCAGCTCTACTACGAGGACCTGGTGGCCGAGATATCGCTGCGCTGGTTCTCCTGGACGGGCGCTGGACCGGTGGCCACCGGTACGCTGTCCGGCACCGGGGACCTCACGGCCGTGGCCCTCGCCGGCGACCGCGCCCTGGTCATCGAGAATCGCCAGCACGTCTACGTGCTGCGGCGCGACGGGGAGGACATCGTCGTCCACAACCACGTCGACCTGTCGCAGGCACCGAGCCCGATGCAGGCATCGCGGATCCTCTCCTTCGATGGAACCGTGGCCTGGTTGGCCGTCGTCTCACCGTCCGCCGGGGCGCTCGCGCTGCTGGCGGACGACGGGACCGAGCTCGCGCGCTATCCCACGCCGAGCCCCGTGCGGTCCCTCGCGCTCGCCGGGGAGCGGCTCGTCCTCGGGATGAACGAGGCCATCACCATCGCGGCGCCGGTGTGCGGCGCGAGCCGGAGCGCGCGTCGCGCGGCCGGCCCGTCCCCCAACTTCCTACAGAATTGCGACAGCGGGTGCAGCCCGTGAGGTGACGTGTTCCCTCGGGGCTCGGACGGCGCAGCCTCGCCGGTGTCGGGGGCGCTCGCTCCGCGACGCCCGAGGACCGCCGGGCGGAGCGCGGCGCGACGCGATGTCCAGTGCGCTGACAGGCGCTGCCATCCTGGCAGGCTGGCCCCTCGGGCGCGGGGCCTCCGGGGCGCGGATTTCCGCTGTTCTCTCCCGGCATGGAGCGTGAATGGCGCGCTCGCATGGCCATCGAGACGACATCCATCGATCGCGAGGACCGGCTCGCCGGCGTCCTCCTGGGCACGGCGGTCGGCGACGCGCTCGGCCTGCCGCGTGAGGGCCTGTCGCGCCGCCGCGCCGCCCGCCTCTTCGGCGCGGCGCCGCTCGAGCACCGCTTCGTGCTCGGCCGCGGGATGATCAGCGACGACGCCGAGCACGCGTGCATGACGGCGCAGGCCCTGCTGGCCGCGCCGGGGGACGCGGCGCGGTTCGCGCGGTCGCTCGGGTGGCAGCTCCGCGGCTGGCTCGCCTCCCTGCCGGCGGGCGTCGGATACGCCACGTTGCGGGCGATCCTCAAGCTCTGGATCGGGTTCTCTCCGGAGCGGAGCGGCGTGTTCTCGGCCGGCAACGGCGCCGCGATGCGCGCGCCGATCCTGGGCGCGACGCTCGCCCTGACGCCCTCGCGCATCGAGCCCATGGTGCGCGCGTCCACGCGCCTCACGCACACCGATCCGCGGGCCGAGGAGGGCGCGCGGATCATCGCCCTCGCCGCCGCGTATGCCGCGGTGCGCGCGCCGGAGCAGGTGAATCCGGCCGAGCTCTTGCCGATGCTCCGCGAGCGAACCGCGGATCCGGAGCTCGGCCGCCGGCTCGACTGCGCGGCGGAGCTGCTCGGCCGGCGCGCGTCGGCGGCGGATTTCGCCGGGGCGATCGGGCTCACGGAGGGCGTGAGCGGGTTCATCGTGGACACGGCGCCGGCGGCCCTGTTCTGCTGGCTCGCGCACCCGGGCGATTTCCGGCGCGCGGTGGAGGACGTCATCCTGCTCGGCGGCGACGCCGACAGCACGGGCGCGATCGTCGGTGGCCTCGCGGGCGCGACGGTCGGGGCGCGCGGGATCCCCGGGGCGTGGCTCGACGGGATCGCCGACTTCCCGCGATCGGTCGCGTGGATGCGGCGCCTCGGCGCGCGGCTCGCGCGGGCGTTCCGCGGCGAGGGCGCCGCGGCGGGGGAGCGCGTTTCCGGTGGGGAGGGGCCGCTCGGCCTCTTCTGGCCGGCGCTGCCGGTGCGTAACCTGATCTTCCTGGCGCTGGCGCTGGGGCACGGATTCCGGAGGATGCTGCCGCCTTATTGAGGAAGGCCGAAGCTCAGGGTGGATCAGAAACCCACCTTGGCGAGGAAGGTGTCCTGCGCTGTCGCGGCGGCGAGCGTGCTCTCCCCGAGGGTGATCGTGCCTGCGAAGGTGCCGGCGATCACCGCGCTGCCTCCCGCCGAGGCGGCGAGGTGCATCAGCCTCTGGTCGCCCGCGTCGCCGTAGCTCTGGCTGAAGACGACGTTGCCGTCGGGGTCCAGCCTGGCCAGGTATATGTCCTCGCCGCCGGAGCTCGTGAGCGTGTCGCCGCCGAGGCCGAGCGTGCCGGTGAACGAGCCCGCGAGGACGATGGTCCCGACCCCGTCGACGGCCAGCCGCATCTCCTGCACCTGCGGGATCCCCCGGCTCCAGAGGGAGGTCGCTGCGCCGTCGAGCTTGCTCACGCGGCGCGCGCCGTGAGGGACGGCGCTGCCGAGCACGGTGTTCCCCGACGCGTCGATGGCGAGCTGCCAGGTCTCCGCTTCGGCGCCAACGCAGGTCCGGTCGAGCACCTCGCCGGCGGGGCTCAGCGTGATCAGATCCCCGCAGGCCCTGTGGACGATATCGTCGGGCAACATCTGAAGGATGTTCACGCTCCCGACGGTCACGATCTCGCCGTTTTCACGCGTGGCCAGGTCGTCGGGGCGCTCGCTGTCGTCGTCGTCCCCGAGCATCCTCTGCCATGCGAGGGCCCCTGTCGCGCCGTCGAGCTTGCGGACGAAGCCATGGGTCAACCCCATGGTAGAGGACTTGGTTGCGCCCGCCACGAACACGTCCCCTGCGTCGTTCATCGCCACCGCGTTCTCGATCTCGACGAACGCAACGAAATCGCGGTTCCAGAGGTGCCCGCCCGATGGATCGAGCTTCACGACGCGGTGATAGAGCTCGGTGAACGATACGCCCTGGTCCTCGAGATGCACGAGCACGAGGGCCGTCCCGAGCAGCGCGATGTTCCCCGACGCATCCGTCGCGATATCGAGGGCCGCGTGGTCTTCCCCCTCGAACGTGCTCGCGAAGAGGACATGTCCGCTCGGATCGAACTTCGCGACGAACGCCTCGGGACCGGCGGTCCGGGGCAGGACGGGGCCGGCGCCGAGGTCCACGGGGCTCGTGAACGAGCCGGCGATGATGGTGTTGTCGAAGGCGTCCACAGCGACAGCGGTGATCGAGAGGTCGGAGAACTGCTTGACCCATTGCGCGGTGATCGAGGGAGCGCAGTCGCTACCGCCCTCGTTCACCTCGCCGTCGCAGTCGTCGTCGACCGGGGTGGCGCACGTCTCCGGCTGCGGGAACGCCTCGCCCTCGCACGGCCCGAGGCTCGTGCCCTGCGCGTCGCAGAGCGCCGTGCCGGAGGTGCACGCCCCGACGTCCGCGGTGCCCGGCGGGCCGGAGTAACACCGGACGCGCTGGTTGGGCGGGCAGACGCAGCTCTCGCCCTCCTCGTTCACCTGGCCGTCGCAGTCGTCGTCGATCGGGGTGAGGCATGTCTCCGGCGCGGGCAGCACCTCGCCCTGGCAGCGGCCGAGCTGCGTGCCGTCCGGCTGGCAGCGCGCGGTGCCGGCGGCGCAGCGGCCGACGCCCTCGGTGCCGGCAGGGCCGGAGTAGCAGGGGACGACCGCGTCGGGGAGGCAGGCGCAGCCGGCGCCCTCCTCGTTCGTCTGGCCGTCGCAGTCGTCGTCCACCGGCGTGGCGCACGTCTCCGGGCTTGGCAGCACCTCGCCCTCGCACGGCCCGAAGCCCGTACCCAGCGCATCGCAGCGGGCCGTGCCGCCGGCGCATCGGCCGACGCCCTCGGTGCCGGCAGGGCCGGAGTAGCAAGGCACGACCTCGCCGGGGGCGCAGGCGCAGCCGGCGCCCTCCTCGTTCGTCTGTCCATCGCAGTCGTCGTCGACCGGCGTGAGGCACGTCTCCGCGGCCGGCAGGACCTCGCCGACACAGGGGCCAAAGCCGCTGCCGTCCTCCCTGCACCGCGCCTTGCCGGCATCGCAAGCGCCGACGCCGAATGTCTCGCGGTCGCCGGAGTAGCAGAGCACCTCGGTTCCGGGGACGCAGACGCCGTCGCCGCCCGACCCGCCGTCGCCGCCCGAGCCGCCGTCGCCGCCCGACCCTACATCGCCTGAGCTGCTAACGCTGGTGTCGCCGCCCGACCCGCCGGAGCCGCCGGAGCTCCCGTTGCCATCATCGTTCGGCACACACCCGCCCACCACGCCAAGCAGGAGCGCCGCCCACCGCCGCCGTCCGCGCAAAGCAACCGCCGTGCTGAAGGGAACCAATCGATCTGTATCTTTCCGCATGCACCCTAGGATGCGCGCGTGTGCGGCGCCGTTCACGGCAGTTTCCCCGCGCTGATGATGTCGACCACCAGGTCCTCGGTCGTGGGGGGGCGAGCAACTCGTTTGATTTTGAAGAGCGTTTGGTCTCCAGTTCCCCTCGAGACGGGACCTGGGACATTCGGGAGGAGACATGGCAAAGCGAGTCGTGCTTTTGATCACGGATCCCGCGTGCGCGCAGTCGCAAGGGATCGCCAACGCGATTCTCGGCGCCTTGTTTCGCGACGACGAGCTCTGCTTCATCATCGCGCCCAACCCGCGAAATGCTCCGATCCGGCTCCAGACGTTCGGGGACAAGCTCGGCTGGCAGAACAGGAACATCGAATATCAGAAGCGTAGCGGTGGGTACTTCAGCGTGACACACCTCACCGAGACGAAGCTCGACGCCGCCGCGTCGGTGACCGAGCTCGTCCTCTGCCGTTACATCATCGAGCATGTCGGTGTTCGATACCTGGGCAACTTCGACGGCGCGGTCGACCGCATGTACGACGACGTTGACCTTCGGGTGCTGCGCCAGGAAATCGCTGAGTTCGAATTTTGGCGTCTTTGGGTTTGTTCGTCCAGCGGATAGTCCTCGCGTCGTCACGGCAAAGGGTCGTGACCCCGCAGCTCCGGACCCGCCCGGAGCCGGAGACGAACTCAGGAGGACCGAATGACCTGCCGCAAGTACGAACCGCTCACCCAGGACAACGCCGCCGTCATCCTGGTCGACCACCAAGTCGCCCTCATGACCGGCGTCCGCGACTACTCGACCGGCGAGTTGGAGCACAACGTCGTCGCCCTGGCGAAGGCCGCCAAGTCGCTCAAGCTGCCGATCGTCGTCACCACGACGGCGCGCGACAGCATGTGGGGGCCGACCTTCCCCCGAGCTCGTCGAGGCCTTGCCTGGCGTCGAGATCATCGATCGCTCGACCGTGAACGCCTACGACGACCCGCGCGTTGCCAAGGCCATCGAAGCGACCGGCCGCAAGAAGCTGATCTTCGCCGGCGTCTCGCTCGATGCTGGAGCGCACAACCTCCGGCTCCGTGCCGTCGGGGCCTCCATTGTCAACCAGGCCCGCAGCAGGTCGTTAAGACCGCTTCTACGGCGAGCAAGCCGTCGGGCTGGAGAGCGTGGCCCCCGCATGCTCTTGCACCAGCTCCTTCACTTGGGAGGCCGGCACCATGAACGACTTGTATTCGTACGGAGGGTCGAAGGCATCGCCGCTGCCCGCCTGATTTCCGGAGCAGCCCTCGAACAGGTTGCCCGTCGCCTCTTGCACGGAGCCGTCTCCATTCTGCTTGCCCAAGTCAATCGGCTCGTTCTGGTCGATGAAATGGTTGTTCTCGGTCAACACGTTGCACTTGAAGCCGTTCGATACGCCGAGCTTCGAAGGGCCTACCGAGGTATCCTCCGTGTAGAGGTTGTTGACGACGTGGATCCACCCGTACCGGCAGCGGGGTTGGCGTTCTGCGACCCCCGTCCACCAATTGAACATGAAGGTGATGTTGAGCTTGCCCTCGCTCACGGGCTCGTTGTCCGAGGATGCGATCAGGTTCGACAGGTTGTGATCCCCTCTCTTGCTGTAGCCGAAGATGCTCCACGTGAACGTCACGTTGTCGGCCCCCTTGACGACGTCGGCATTGCCATCTTGCCCGTCCCAGAACTCGGCGTGGTCGACCCAGATGTTCTTGGAGTTGCCCTCGATGCTGATGTTGTCCCAGGCCTGGTCGCCGTACCGCCAAACAGCCCCAAAAGAATTATCTTCCTATTCATGAGGACCTCAGAGGCCGGCCATGCAATCTCTGAACCACGGGTGATACCCCTCTGCCGTATAAGAAAGACCCATGGCGCTCCGGACTGCGTAAACTGCTCCGATCTACACTGTCAACCGGGAGTTGACGCCTATATTCAGGCGTGTGAAGGACCTCGGCTAGAAACAACGGACCGAACGCTTCGAGGCCATGGGTCGATGAGCCGACTCACGGCTCGCCACCTTGCGCACCCTGCTCCTTGACCACGCTGATCTCCCCGTCCGCCTCGAGGCAGGCCGAGCGCACCGTGGCGATGTCCGTGATCCCTTGCCTGCGAAGGGCAGCCTGTAGCTCCTCCTCGGTGACCATTTCCCGGCGCATGTTCCGCCACTGCGGGCGGCCGTCTCGGACGAGGACCGTCTGCGCGTCGCGCAGGTACCGCCGCAAGAAGGGGACGCGGAACTCCAGGATATCGAGCACGTAGCCCCAGGCGACGATGAGCGCGATCATGAGCAAGACGTCCGCGGGCGAGGTCGAGCCGCCCATGATGCCGTCGGCGGCCATGCCGCCGATGAGGATGAGGGCGAGCATGTCGTTCGGCGAGAGATGTCCCGTGCGTCGCTTGGGGATGACGCGGATCAGGATGACGAGGGCGAGATAGACGAGCGTCGTGCGCAGGGCGATCTGCCAGAGGGGCTTGGAAAAACCAAAGAACCCTTCCATAAGCGTCCTCCCGCTGGTACGGCCGCGCGCGTCAGCGCACGGAATGGGAGCGCCGGAACAGCTGACGAACCTCCTCCGCGAGGCTCTGGACGGGACCTTCCACGGGCAGTCCCGGAACGACATCGCGGATCGGCAGGCCTCGCACCGGAGGAGCCGGAAGGCCCCACTCGGCGAGCCAGCCGACCAGCTGTGCCGAAGAGCTCGCGTAGACGATGCGGCCGAGCCGGACCCAGCCATGGGCCGCGGCGCACATGGGACAGTGTTCGGTCGAGGTGAAGACCGTCGCCGCGGCTCGCTCGTCGGGGGCGAGGTGCGCGGCCGCCCAGCGCGCCAGGGCGAGCTCCGGATGGCAGGTCGGATCGCCGCCGCCCACGCGGTTGTGATCCTCGGCGAGGACCGTCCCGTCCGCCGCGACCAGCACGGAGCCGAACGGTTCGTTGCCGGTCTCCAGCGCCAGCGCCGCGAGCTCGACGCAGCGACGCAGGTGTCTCATCTCGATATGGCTCGGCATGGTCGTCTCCTTCGGGGCGCGGGAGCGCTGCTTCGTTCGCGCTGGAGGGCCCCTCGCAAGAAAGGGACCGCTCCAGAGCCGTCGGTGAATGCGTGCTCGGCCGCCGCCGCGGGACCGCCGAGCCCCGGATCATGGGCAGCCGGGCGGGCTCCCGGCGCGGTCGATGCAGGCAAGGCGAGCCCGCGTTGGCGGCGCCGGACGAACGGCTACGTATCTCGGACGAGATATCATGGTCGCGCCTCGCGCCGCCTCCAAGAATGTAGGCCCGGCCCCCCGCGCGAAAGCGAGAGGCAGCGTCCGGAGCGATCGAGCGCTCGAAGGGAGAGTGGACGTGAAAATCGGCGTGATCGGCACAGGAAACATGGGACGTACGTTCGGCCTGCTCTGGGCGTTCAACGGGCACGACGTCCTCTTCGGCTCGAGGGACCGCGCCAAGGCCGCGGCGGTCGCCGCCAAGCACGAGCGGGCGCGCGCGGGTGACTTCGACGACGCGGCCGCGTTCGGCGACGTGATCCTCTACACGGCGCGCGGGGTCTTTCCGTCGACGCTGCTGCGCGCCCCGCAGGCGCTGGCCGGAAAGGTCGTGATCGACTGCAACAACCGCGACTTCGACGCCCGCATCGATCGCCCGACGCCGGAGGTCTCGCTGGCCGAGCGGCTCGCGGCGGACGTGCCGCAGGCGAAGATCGTCACGGCGTTCCAGACGATCCCGCACGTGGTCGCCGAGCTCGGGCGCGACAAGCTCGCCCCGCAGCGCATCTCCGTCTTTTTATGCTCGGACGACGCGGCGGCAAAGGCCACCGTGCGGGGGCTCGTCGATGAGCTGGGCTTTGTGGGCATCGACAGCGGCGAGCTCAAACGCGCCCGGCTCCTCGAGGCCGTGGGGGACTTCATTCGGCTGCACATCGGCGCCAGGGGCCATGGTCTCTTCACGTCGCTCTCCATCCAGCCGGTGCAGAGGTGAGCGATCTCGTTCCGCGCGGTGCGACGTTGCTGCGTGAGCAGCAGAGGTTCAGCAGCTCAGCTGCCCGGGGAGACGGGCAGACCGAAGCCTCCGCCTTCCGTCGCGACGCCGGTCCGGGGCCTTGGCCCGCGGCGCGCGTGTACCGGGATGGCCGCGGCAAATCTACGGTGAGGGGGGCTGGAACGGGGCGTGCTTGTGGCGGCGATCGGGCCGCCGTCCGGGCGCGCTCGGGACTGCCGGGAGAGTGCCATGACCGACCTCATCATCGAACGACAGACCAGCCCTGTGCGGCTGGAGATACGACCGCTGACGCCCGTGATCGGGGCGGAGCTCCGCGGCGTCGATCTGCGCAAGCCGCTCGACGCCGCCACGGCGCAGGCGATCGAGCAAGCGCTTGTGCAGTGGAAGGTGATCTTCTTCCGCGATCAGGACCTCAGCAACGAGCAGCTGCTCGCCTTCGGCCGCTCCTTCGGCCCGCTGACGCCGGCCCACCCGATCGCGCTGGGGCTCCCCGAGCACCCGGAGATCTGGGAGCGCGAAGCCGGCGAGTACCGTCAGAGCCACCGGCAGGACCTGTCGATCCCCACCGCCAAGCCGCCGCGCGACTACAAGGGCTGGCACATCGACATCACGTTCGTCGCCAATCCGAACAAGTATTCCATCCTGCGCGGCGTCCGGATCCCGCCGTACGGCGGCGACACGTTGTGGAGCAACCTCGAGTGCGCCTACGACGGCCTGTCGCCGACCATCAAGGCGCTCTGCGACGGGCTCAGGGCCGTTCACCGCACGAGCAGCTACGACAGCGGAGAGCCCAGGCCGGGCCGCAGGGCCGCCGGCCCGTTCGCCGCGCTCCATCCGCTCGTGCGCGTGCACCCGAGGACCGGACGTAAATCGCTGTTCGTCAATCCGGGGACGACGAGCCACATCGTGGGCCTGCGAGAGCGCGAGAGCCAGGCGTTGCTCGATCTGCTCGCCGACGAGGTGACGAGGCCCGAGTACACGGTGCGCTTTCACTGGACGGCTGACGCCATCGCCGTGTGGGACAACCAGGCCACGGCCCACGCCGGCCCGATCGACTACGCCCACTTCGATCTGCCGCGCGTGGTGCGCCGCATCACCGTCGCCGGGGAGCTGCCGGAGGGGCCAGACGGCTTCCGCTCGCGGCCGCTCGAGGGCGAGCTGTTCGGCGTGATCGGCTGACGCTGGTCACAGCTTCGAGGCGGCGTGGTCCCAGTTCACCAGGTTCCACCATGCCTCGACGTACTTCGGCCGGGCATTGCGGTAGTCGATGTAATACGCGTGCTCCCACACGTCGCACGTGAGCAGCGGCGTCTTGCCCTCCGTGAGCGGGTTCCCGGCGTTGCCCGTCTGCACGATCTCCAGCTTGCCGGAGCTGTTCTTCACCAGCCAAGCCCAGCCCGAGCCGAACTGACCGACGGCCGCGGCGCTGAACTTCTCCTTGAACGACGACACGCTCCCGAACGCCGCCTCGATCGCCGCACGGAGCGCGGCGGGCGGCTCACCGCCGCCCTGCGGCTTCATGCTGTGCCAGTAGAACGTGTGGTTCCACACCTGAGCTGCCTGGTTGAAGACCGCGCCGGACGTCGTGCGGACGAGATCCTCGAGGCTCTTGCCCGCGAGCGCCGCGTCCGCCGCCACGAGCTCGTTCAGCTTCGTGACGTACGCGTTGTGGTGCTTGCCGTGGTGGAAATCGAGCGTCTCGGCCGAGATGTGGGGAACCAGCGCGTCTCTGGAGTAGGGGAGCTCGGGAAGGGTGAAGGTCATGGTTCTGTTCCTCGTGTTGCCTGTCGACGGCCACGCGCTCGTCGCAGCCCGTTGTGAGTAGCTTGGCGAAGACCTTCGGGTGGCGCTCCGGCCACGGATCGAACGTCCGCGCGTCGCGGCCAATCAGCCGCTCCGCGTCGCCGGGTCCGGCGGCATCGTAGCAGCCGCCGGCGGGTGCGTGTGGCGCCTTGCCAACGAGTTGGCAGTTTTCCATCCATTTGGAGAGACGGCCTCCCGGCCAGCGGCCACGCCAGCGGCGGGCTCGGCGGGCCCCGGGGTCCGGCGGATCACACGAGGCCGGAGAGCGGGCCGGAATCGGGCTTGCGGTTCCCGATGCTGCTCGTCTCGAGGCCCATGAGCTGCGCGATCGAGACCAGGAGCTTGGCGTGGTCCTGCCCGTCGACATCGAGGTAGCGCCCGGTCTTCAGGGCCCCGCGCGCGCCCCCCGCCATCACGAAGGGAACACGCTCCATGCGGTGCGCCGTGCTGCCGAGCTCCCTACCCACCACGACGAGCGTGTTGTCGAGCAGCGTGCCGTCGCCCTCGCTCACGGCGTCGAGCCTCCCGAGCAGGTAGGCGATCTGCTCCGAGTACCAGGCGTCGATCTCCTGGAGCTCCCGTCGCCCTGCCGCACGACGTGATCCGTGAAGCGGGCGCTCTCGTTCAGCATGGCGTTCGCCATCTCCTCGCCATACGCCGGGAACAGCTCCTGGTCCTTCTGCGCCTTGGGCAGCTCCGAGAGCCCGAGCCACTGCTCGTGGAACAGCGCGATCGTGGCGCCCGCCCTCGGGTCCTGCAGCATGCGGTCGACCTGACTTTCGAGCACGTCGCGCTCGAGCAGGCTGCTGTCTTCGGCGAGATCGACCAGCTCGGTGTCGGGGATCGAGTTCCACAAGAAGAACGAGAGCCGCGAGGCGAGGCCGTAGCCATCCATCGGCTCGGGGGTCGCGGAGGGGACGCCGGACCCGCCGACATCGGCGTGGTACAGGAACGACGGCGACTGCAGCAGTCCCTCGATCACGAGGCGAAAGCCGCGCGACGCCCCGCCCGATCGCCGGCCGCGCTCGTAGAGCGCGACGAGCCCCTGCATCTCATCCGCTTCCAGGGGGCGGCGGTACGCGCGCTGCCCGAGCCGCTCGACGAGCTCGGTCGCGCACGCGGTCCCATCGTCGTCCGCAAGGCTGCACGGCGCGATCAGGTCCATGCGCTCCTCGGCCTCCGAGGCCACCCGCGCCGCGAGCTCCGCCGCCTGCAGGACGAGGAGCTCCGTGATCGGAGCGATGGCGTTGCTGTGGAACGGCCCCATGCGCTCGTCCGGCGCGAGCGCGTCGGCGGGGCGCCCCTCGGCGCCGAGCAAATCGCGAACGGCGTTGTTCAGCTGGTCGCGCGTGAGGCGGCGGAGCCTGGTCAGGCCCACGTGAAGAACACCGTTGTTCGCCTCGCAGGCGTCGGCGATCGCGGAGGCGTCGTTCGGGAGCGCCGGGACTTCGGACTCCTGGCTGCCGACGTCGTCCCCGCCACCAATCTGTCCCATACATCCAGGAAGCAGCATTGCACCGCATAGGCTCGCGATCCCGGCCCATGGTCTCTGTTTCGGTCGGTTTACCCACAAGTTCATGTCAACTCCTTGTGCGGCGTAAGACATTGATGCCAAGCGCAAGCCCGCGCTGTCCATCGCGACGCGTCGTCGGGGGCGACGTCGGGATGGCCGCGGTTCGCCGCGCGGTCGTTGCGAAAAGAGAGTTTTACTAAACCGGTTAACATGATCAAATATATTTGCGCACCAAATCAGTAAAGAAATCCAGGAGTGGCATACCCGAGGTCCCGAGGCGCTCGGGCACACTCGCGACGACGAACGGCGAGCTTGGGAGTGTAAAGACTTATAATTAAATACATTAAACTTCGTTCTTTTTGCGCCTTTGCGCCTTCATTGCGCGCTCTCTCTCCGGATTCCTGCGAGTGGAACCAGCGGCCGGCGGCGCTCTCCGAGGGAATCCGCCTGGAGCGCCGTCATCGCCGCCCGTTCGCCGCTCGCTCGTGGCATGCTGTCGCCCACGGGCCGCCCCATGCGCTTCGTCACGTACGCCCCGCCTCCACCCCTCGGCCGCTTCGTCGGCCAGCTCTGGTACTACGCCGCCCCCGAGCTCCCCGACCTGCTCGAGCGCGTGCTCCCCAGCGGCGCGATGAGCCTCCTCATCAACCTCGCCGAGGACGAGCTGCGCTGGTACGACGCCGCTCCTGCCGCCGCCGTCGCCCGCTGCCACCGCCTCTCCGGCATCGCCGTCTGCGGCGCTCACGCCGAGCACTTCGCGATCGACACGGCCGAGCAGCGCGCGATCGTCGGCGCCGAGTTCACCCCGGGCGGCGCCCTCCCGTTCTTCGGCCCGGCCGCCGAGGCGCTCAGCGGCAGCCACGTCTCGCTCGACGCGCTCTGGGGCCGCGAGGCCGCCCTCGTCCGCGAGCGCGTCCTCGAGGCGCGGACCCCCGACGAGAAGCTCCGCGCGCTCGAGGCCGCGCTCGCCGCGCGGCTCGTCCGGCCGCGCGCGCCGCTCGCGCGCGACCCCGCGGTCGACTTCGCGCTCGCCGCGTTCGCTGACCCCTCGCGCGCGTACACCGTGGCCGACGTGACCGGGCAGCTCGGGATGAGCCCGAAGCGCTTCATCCGCACCTTCACCGAGCAGGTCGGCCTCACCCCCAAGCGCTACTGCCGCGTGCAGCGCTTCCAGCAGGCGATCGCGGCGATCGAGCGCGGCGAGCGCGTCTCGTGGGCGGGCGTCGCCGCCGCGTGCGGCTACTACGACCAGGCGCACTTTATCCACGACTTCCGCGCGTTCGCGGGCCTCACCCCGACCGAGTACGTCGCGCGGCGACGCGTGCGGAACCACGTCCCGCAGGGCGGCTGAGCGATCGCCCGCGGCTCGGCCGTCGTCGCCGGCTGACCCCTGCCGGCACGTTTTTACAATACCCGGTCCGGCCGCGCGGACATCCTCCGCCCATGACCACGCGACCTCACCCCATCGCCCCGCCCCCGTACCACACCGTCGTGTCGCACCTCGTCGTGGCCGGCGCCTCGGACGCCATCGCGTTCTACAAGAAGGCGTTCGGCGCGATCGAGAAGCTGCGCCTCGCCGACCCGGAGCGGGGCGGCGCCATCGTCAGCGCCGAGCTCGTCATCGGCGACTCCGTGCTCACCCTCGCGGATGAAGCCCCCCAGTGGAACGCCCGCGGCCCGAAGGCGCTCGGCGGCTCGCCCATCGTCATCACGCTGAACGTCGAGGACCCCGACGCCGTCGCCGCGCGCGCCATCAAGGCAGGGGCCAAGATCATCTATCCCATCAACGACCAGCTCTACGGTCGGCGCGAGGGCAGGATCGAGGACCCGTTCGGGTACCAGTGGAAGCTGTCGGCCGTCATCGAGGACGTCTCCGTCGAGGAGATGCAGGCGCGCATGGCGAGCGTGTAGGAAGAGAAGGGCCCGAGCGGCGCCCTCGCCGCGCGCCGTCCGCCGGCGTCGCTCCGCCGCCGTCTCGCCGGGGCGCCGCCCGCGCGCTCGCGGGCCGCGGCGCGCGCCGCGGCCCCGAGGCTCACCGGGCCCGCCGCCTGCGCGCGCGGGGCGAGGGCGCGACGGAGCTCGCCGGCTGCAGCTCCTGCAGCTCGAGCGGCGCGGGGCCGCACGGCACGCACGCCGCGAACCTCGCCGATCGCGGCGCCCGCGACGACTCCGGCAGGGCTGCAGGCTCGGTCCAGTCGCAGGACACGAGCTCGCCCCCGGGGTCCGTGGGCGTGAGCGAGTCCGCCATCGAGTGGACCGAGCGCTTCATCTCGGTGAGGCGCGCCAGCTGCAGGACGATCGCCACCAGCCGCTCCGGATGGAACGGCTTGAGCAGGACGTGGTGATACGCCGCCTCCTTCGAGCGCGCGTACTCCTCGGCCCCGGTGATCAAGAGACAGCTCGTGTAAACGGGCATGCTCGAGACCTTCCGGAGGAGCTCGTCGCCCCTCATCCCAGGCATGATCAGATCCGAACAGACCAGGTGAAACTCCCTCGTTTCGAGCAGTGCGAGCGCGTGCTCCGCCGACGTACACTCCACGACGTCGACCTCCGTGGAGAGGACCGCTGAGATGCTGCTCAGCATCTGCTCGTCATCCTCGACCACGAGGACGCAGTACCTTCGCCGGCACGATGAGCTGACGGCGCCTCTGTGTTGACCCTGCGAAGAGGTGCGATGGGCTCTTACGGTCGATGACACGGTGGCTGCCTCCTGCGGCGATCGCGGGTCCGCGCCCCGTGCCGCGTTGCCGCGGAGGTGCGCGAGCGCGCTTGCGTCTGTTCGAGCGCCTGCCCGGCGCCCCCCGCGCCGACGGCCTCTTCCTTGGAAACTACACGACCACGTTTGTCGGAGTCAACACCGCAACACGCCCTCTCGGCGGGTCGAACAGCAGATCTCGAGATCCGTTCGACCTGCGTAAATTGGTGTATTTCAGGTAGCCCGGACGTCGAGGGTGCGACGTGAACGAACCGGAGCATCGCTGCTGTGGGCGCGATGCATGATAATTAACAATGCGCGATGTTCGAATCTTCACACGGGTGAATGATGATGAACAAGGGCGTGATGTTCGAATCTTCACACTGGCGCGCGCCGGGGGCCCCGCCGAGCCTGCCAGTCCCGCGCTCCGGGAGGCCCCGCCGAGCCTGCCAGTCGCGCGCCCCGGCGGGCGCGGCTGAGCCTGCCAGTCGCGCGGTCTCCGCGCGTCACGCGGGCGGCCTCGTTCCTGCTCGGCGCCGCGGCGGTCTCGACCTCATCAATACCAGCCCTGCGTGCGTCATGAGCGCCGGAGGCAAGTCGCGCGGGCGATTTTGCGACAGCTGTGACCAACCGCCCCATCGCGGCCCCCGGCTGTCGTGGACAGGGCGGGCGTCCGCGTGGAGCGCCTCTTGCACACAGCCCCGGCACTGGAGGTCAAGGTGGCACTTGATTTGTTGAACGAGCCGGGAACACCGCTCGAAAAACAGCAGTTCGATTGGCGGGAGCTGGTCAGCATCCCGTCCAGCAAGCTGAACGATGACGCGTTCACCCGCGTCCGGATCATCTTGATGAACGGCATCGAGTCGGAGGCCGTGCGCTTCTCGCACGCCTGCGCTCGCATGAACGGCGCGCTCCAGCAGGAGCTCGCCCGCATCCGTCGGGTCGAGCATCACCAGCAGACGATGGTGAACTGGCTCCTCCCGGGGGACCTGTCGGTGCTCGAGACCACCATCGGGTTCGAGCAGGTGGCCATCGAGGTCACCGCGTCGGTCGCGATGAACGAGCCCGACGAGTACCTGGCCCAGGTCTATCGCTTCGGGATGCTCGAGGACTTCGATCACCTGTACCGCTACGCGGCGCTGATGGACCGGGTGCACGGCAAGGACGCGAACAACATCCTGCAGTGCTACACGGACATCTGCCCCGGCAGGCCCACGAGCGTCGAGCACCGTCACCCGGACGACGACCTGCGGGCCCCCTACGATCGGAGGACCGCGGCGCCGCTCTCCAAGCTGCACGCGCTCACGATCATGGCGTCCGAGCACCAGACGCACGACTACTACATGAACGTCGGCCCGACGTTCGCCGACCCCATGGCCCGGCAGCTCTACGCGGAGATTGCCTCCATCGAGGAGCAGCACGTCACGCAGTACGAGTCGATCATCGATCCCAACGAGAGCTGGCTCGAGAAGTGGCTCCTGCACGAGGCGACCGAGGTCTACAACTATTACAGCTGTGCGAAGTCCGAGTCGAACCCCAGGATCAAGGCCATCTGGGAGCGGTTCGTCGACTACGAGCTCGGGCAGCTGCACCACGTGCGCCGCCTGTTCGAGCGGATCGAGGGCAGGGACTCGGCGGAGCTCCTGCCGGCCAAGCTGCCCGATCCCATCGAGTTCCGGAGCCACCGCGAGTTCGTGCGCCGCGTCCTCCAGGGCGAGGTGCACCTGCGCGCGGTCGGCAAGGACATCGTGGATCCCATGCAGATCCCGGAGTCCCCGCAGACGCTCGCGTACCGCGAGCGGATCAACATGAACGGGTCGCCGTCCGAGGCGGTGGCCGCGGGGTACGTGTGGGTCCCCGGGACGGAGCTCGCCGCGCAGGCGGTCCCCGGCAAGGAAGCGAACGGCAACGGCGCCAGGCTGTACCAAGTGAGGTCCGCATGAAGACCGAGACGACCGCGGGGATGAACCGCACCGGGATGGACATGTCCCCGATGGACTCGAAGGAGGTCATCGTCGGGGCGAGGATCATGCCGCCGAGCAGCGTGGGCGACGATTCGGCCATCGCCAACGTCGTCGCCCACTACGCGCGTCGGGAGGCGCGGGTCGGCACCATGCCTCCTCCCGGTACGCTCAAGGGCGCCGTGAAGTCGGCCCTCCAGCTGCTGAAGGGCGAGGCGCCGCTCGTCCTGCTCGACAAGCTCGGCGAGCGCCTCGCCTTCGAGCGGGCGGGGAGCCGGCTATGGAAAGGGGTGCTCGCGAAATTCGACGCGCTCGGGTCGTTCGAGGGCGGGCCGACGCGCGCGGAGATCGAGCAGATCTACAGGGAGGAGGCCGAGCACTTCCTCCTGGTCGCCTCCGTGATCCGGATGCTGGGCGCCGATCCCACGGCCGAGACGCCGCTGGCCGACGTCCACGGGGTCGCCTCGTGCGGCCTGATCAAGGTCGTCACCGATCCGAGGACCAACCTGGCCGACGCGCTGGAGGCGATGTTGATCGCCGAGCTCACGGACAACGACGCGTGGGACGTGCTCATCGACATGTGCCAGGGCATGGGCGATGAGGTCCTGTCGCAGTTCCAGGCGGCGCGCGCCGCCGAGGCGCGGCACCTCACGATGGTGCGCTCCTGGGTGAAGGCGTCGGTGCTCGCCCGGGCCCAGGGGGACGACACGCCGAGCAGCAGGACGGCGAGCTGAGCCGCGCGGCGGGCGAGGGGACGGTCGGTTCTTGTAGGAGCCGGCGGGACCTTCGCCCGCGCGCATTTTGTGGGCGAGCCGCGGCCCTGCGAGCGACGCACCGGCTCGACCAGAGCGCGCCCGATCCGCTAGGATGGCGCGCCGGCCCGCGATCGGGCCGCGCGCGACGGCGCTCTGGGGGTGCTCTTCATGCTGGAACAGCTTCGTTTGCAGCTCGGCGGTCGACACGAGGAGCCCAAGGTGGCTCCCGAGGTGACGGACGTCGTGGTCCTCGTCCCCGGATTCCTCGGCTTCGATCACTTCGGCGGCTTCTTCTACTTCGCCGACCGCGTCTGCGGCGCGCTGCGCGGCGCGCTCGAGGTGAAGCTCGGCCGCCCCGGCCTCGTCCCGGTGATCCCTGTCACGTCGCGGCCCACGGCGTCCCTCGCCGAGTGCCAGGCTTCGTTGATCGTCTTTCTCAAAAAGGTCGTCCAGCAGTTCCCGAGCGCCAATCTCCACCTGGTCGGCCACAGCACCGGCGGCGTGCACGCCCAGCTGCTCACCAGCGCCCGGCCTCAGGGCAAGGACCGCTGGGACGACGAGGACCTCGATCCGGTGAGCGGGTGGCGTCCGAGGATCCGGTCGGTCGTCTCCCTCTGCGCGCCGCACTGGGGGACGTACCTCGCCCACTCCGACCTGGCGCGGCTGGTCGGCTCCGGCGTCGAGCCGGGGTCGGTGACGGCCATTCCGCCGCTCTTCAACCTGCTTCGCCTGACGGTGGTCGAATCGGCGCTCTCGGCGTTCGATCTCACCTTCGCGACGGTCACGGAGCTGTGGGGGTTCTTCCTCGACGTGGGCAACAACCGGAAGCTCATCGACGCCCTCACGCCGGAGAGCATGGCCGAGGTGCGGGAGAGGGACAGGAGCGCCGGGCCGCGGCATCCGGCCCGCCTGCGGAGCTTCGTCACCGTGGCGAACGCGAGCGACGACTCCGATCCTTTCTTCGTCGACCTCCACAAGCGGGCCGCGAACACGGCGTCCGGCGCGCCGAGCCGGATCGCGGCCGAGGCCATCAGGCGCCTCGAGGACGAGCTGCGGCTGCACGCGCAGGGGGGGCCGCAGCGGCCGTGCCGCGTCATCAAGTTCCCGGACAGCCCCGCTGGGCCGATCTCTCCGTCGAGCAACGATGGTGTCGTCAACACCGCCCATCAGCTCGTGGAGCCGGGGTCGCCGGAGGAGCTCGCGGCGATCGTGGTCGCCGACCACGCCGACGTCATCGGGCACTACGACCGCTGGGAGCTGCGCGCCGCGCGCCCGGGCGAGGAGGTCCGCTGGTCGCGGTTCAAGCGGGGTCTCTTCCGCAGCGGCTCGCGGTTCCGGGACGAGCAGTTCTTCGAGCTGTACGCGGCCATCGCCGACGAGCTCCTCCCCGGGATGACGGCGGGCGCCGCGCGGTCGAGCGCGCCTCCAGCGGACCGCGCGGACCGCGCGCGGCCGGCCGCGCCGAGCGCCCCGCCGCCGGCGGAGGGCTGAGCCGCTCTCTCGATCACCACCCGCGGCCCGCGTGCGGCTAGACTCCGCGCAATGTTCTGGTTCGATGCCGTCCTGCTCGGGGTCCTCGAGGGCCTGACCGAGTTCCTCCCCGTCTCGTCCACCGGTCATCTCATCCTGCTCGGCGCGTGGCTCGGCCATGAGAGCGAGGCGGCGAAGACGCTCGACATCGTGATCCAGCTCGGCGCGGTGCTCGCCGTCGTCGTCTACTTCCGCGAGCGGCTCGCCGTCACCGTGCGCGGCATCTTCCGGCGCGATCCGGACAGCCTCCGCCTCGCGCTCGCCCTCGCGTTCGCCTTCTTCCCGGCCGCCCTCGTCGGCTTGCTCTTCCACAAGGCCATCAAGGCGCACCTCTTCGGCCCCGGCCCCGTCGCGGTCGCGCTCATCGCCGGCGGCTTCCTGATGATCGGCGTCGAGTCCGCCCGCCGGCGCAGGCCGGACCAGGGCGCGCCCCGCGTCGAGGACGTGACGCTGCAGCGCGCGCTCGCGATCGGCGTCGCCCAGTGCTTCTCGCTCTGGCCTGGCGCGTCGCGCTCGATGACCACCATCGTCGGCGGGCAGCTCTCCGGCCTCAGCACGGCTGCGGCCGCCGAGTTCTCGTTCCTCCTCGCCATCCCGACGCTCGGCGCCGCGACCGTCTTCGACCTCGCCAAGAACGGCCGCGCCCTCCTCGACGCGCCCGGCGGCGCCGCCGCGCTCGCCGTCGGCCTCGCCGTCTCGTTCGCGGTCGCCCTGCTCGTGATCGCGGTCTTCCTGCGCTACCTCAAGCGCTACGGCCTCGCGCCGTTCGGCTGGTACCGCATCGCGCTCGGCGCCGTCGTCCTGTGGCTCTGGGTCGCGAGCCGCACCGCGCCGGTCGACGCGGGCGCCGCGGCCGAGCCCGCGCCGCGCGGGGACGTCGCGGCCTCGGCGGGCGCCCTCGCCCGCGCCGGCGATCACCCGAGCCGCCCGTAGGCGTACAGCCAGCGGGCCGTCGTCGCCCCCCGGTTGCGGACGGTGTGCACAACGCCGGCCGGGATCTCGATCTCCTCGCCGATGCGCGGCACGAGCGTCTTGCCCGCGAGCGTGAGCTCGAGCTCGCCTTCGAGGACCATCAAGAGCTCGTCGTCGTCGTGAACGAAGTCCTCCCATACGCGGCCGGGCGGATCGGTCCAGAGCCCGCCGTGGAAGCCGCGCGCGCGCCAGCGCTCCAACACCTCATCGCGAGTCGCCATGTCCATGCGCGCCAGTTTGCCCGAGGCGCAGGCGATCCTGCCCGCTTCTTCGACGTCGGATCCTCGTCGGGACGGACGGCGCTGGCGCGCGTTGGTCGGAGGAGCGACGGCGCCCGCGAGCGCGGCGGCGCTCCTGTGGGCGCGCGGAGCGGCTGGACGCGCGACCTCGTCAAAAACAGCAGAAACGGGCTCAACGACGGAAGCGACGGAAGAGCGACGGAAGGACGACGGACGCGACGGAAGAGCGACGGAAGCGACGGAAGAACGGCGGAAGCGACGGAAGAACGGCGGAAGCGACGGAAGGCGCAACGGCCCGCTTGCGAAGGACGTCGCGTCGGGCTAGGATGCTTCTTCTCACGAACGTCCCTGGCCCTCGACACGACGCTTTCCCTCTTCCCTCTCGCGAGGGAGACTGCAGCTCGCTCGGACGACTGGACGACGCACCGTGTGACCGCGCGGGAGTTCCGCGCGGCACGTCTCCGTTCGATCCGTTACGGCTTCGTCGGATGGCAGGCCGAGAGCGCCTCATGGCGCATCAGAAAGCCGTAAAAGCAGGATGACATGGGAAATCGTCTCTACGTAGGAAATCTTTCGTTCAGCACCACCCGCGAGACGCTCGAGTCCGCGTTTGCCTCGGCCGGCGAGGTTCGCGAGATCGCGATGCCGACCGATCGTGAGACCGGGCAGCCGCGCGGCTTCGCGTTCGTGACCATGGGCTCTGTCCAGGCCGCGAACAGCGCGATCTCGCAGCTGAACGGCGCCCTCCTGGATGGCCGCCCGCTCAAGGTCAACGAGGCGCAGGAGCGCCCGGCGCGCGGTGGCGGCGGCGGCTTCGGTGGTGGTGGCGGTTACGGCGGCGGTGGTGGTGGCGGCTACGGCGGCGGCGGTGGCGGCTACGGCGGCGGTGGTGGCGGCCGCGGCGGCCGCGGCGGCGGTCGGGACCGGTACTGATCACCGGCGCGGCGCGGCGGAGCTCATGCTCCGCCGCGCTTGCGCTTTCAGAGCGCGCCCGAGGGCGCTGAAGAACGCGCCGGAGGGCGCCGAAAGGCCTGGTTCCGCATGCAGAAGCAGGGAGCATTGAAGCGGCAAAAGGAACGCGCACGGCAAGAGAAGCAGCGCGAGAAAGACGCGAACCGCGTCGCGCGCCGCAAGGAAAAGGGCCCCGGCAGCAACGGCGCACCGGGAGAGGATCCGGACATCGCGGGGATCGTCCCGGGGCCTCAGCCCCCGGTCGTGGAGTGAAACGCGCCGCGCCCAGCCGGGGCGCCGAGGGCGCCCTGCCCGAGCCGGCGACCGATCCGGACAGTGCTGCGCGGCCGACCGAACGGCAGCAGTTCATCGAGCAGAGCGCGACCGCCGTGGGCCAGGCGTGGGCCGAGCGGTGGCGTCAAGACCTCCATCGCGAAGGCCGCCCCACCGCGGGCGGATGGCCCGGCACGCTGCGCGAAGCGCGGACTCAGGTGGAGATCGCCCTCCCGGGCGAGCTGCTGCGCCGCAAGATGCCCGCCATCACCGGCGTGGAGCGCGAGCTCGCCGCCCGGACCGCGTACGCGAGCGCGCGGGACGAGTGGCGCAGACATCTCGAGCCCGAGGCGCCGTAGAGCGGCGGTCACCCGCTCCGGATATGGGCCCGTCGCGAGCGGCGGTCACCCGCCCGGGAGATGGGTCCGGATCGGCGTTCCGACCGGCCCGCGTTCAGACCTGCGCGACCATCTCACCCGCTCCGTCGTCTCTCGAGCCCGATCGCTGGCGAGGCGGCCGGCGTGGCCGGGGCGCCGCTCGTGACCTCGCCCTGGGCCCGCTCTTCGCGGGGGGCCCGATTCAGCCGGGTACGGCGCGGTAGATCGCCTCTGTGCTGATGACATCGACGTCGCCCGTAGGGCCGACCTCGATCGGGTGGGCATGGAAGTCGATCCCATCCGCCCTGACGTCGTCGAGCGTGGGCGTCGTCTCGGTCGCGGTGCCGTCCGTGCCGATACGGTAGATGGTCCCGACGAGATTGACCATCACACCGCCGGGCGGATTCGAAGGTGCGCGCGGCGGAGAGGTCTCCATGGTCGTGCGGTCCCGCGATACGAGGATTTGAGCGGGGACGCCACCATATCGAGGATGTAGAGGCGATTGTCGGTGCCCACATCCATGCTTGTCATGCCGGCATCGGCGTTTGGATCGACGTTACAAGCTCGCATCCCACCCGTGCCCGCCGAACGAGCCCCCATCGCGCAGAGCTCAGGTCGTGTCGAGAGATGGCGACAGGGGCAACACCGGTGCGCTCAGGCGCGCAGCCGGAACACCCACGCTCCATCGCGCGCGCTCACCCCGCTGCTTGCCGCCGGTCGGTCGAGGCGCGGCGTGCCGGAGCTCCCGGTGAGCCGTCGCAAGCGCGGTGCGCCGCCTGCTCCGGTGCTCTCAAGGCCGCTGCGCCCCGCGGTCTCGCCCCCCATCGACGCCCTCGTCGCGGAGCGACGCCTGATCGCGGCCACGGCCGTCGCTCGAGGCGTCGCCGCGAGGATCGCGAGGATGTGCTCCAGGACGTGCTCATCGCCGCCTGGAGAGCCGTCCAGGAGGGCAGATGCCGCCCCGATCCGCGGGCCGAGCGGCGCCGCGCGCTCCAGGGGACTCAATCCGGCCACGACCGCCCGCAGGCTGCAGGTCGCCCGAAGGGCGCTCGCCGACCGGAGCGCGCGGCGGCCCTGGCAATCCGGGCGCCGCCACGGCGCCGGCCCCAGGTGCCCGCCATCTCCTGCGCGGGTGACCGCCTCGCTCGTTCGGTACGCTGCCGCGGGGCCCGACTTCCGGTCGAGCTCGCTCAAACGTCCTCGGGAGGCGCGATCCGCTCGCACCGTCCGAGGCGGCCTCAGGCGAGGGCCGCCGTCCCCGGTCCCTATGCCTGAGGGCTCGACCGGTACGTGGCCGTGGCGACGTACCGGAGGACCCTGGAGCAGAACGCGTTGCCACAGCTGCCCCGACACACGCATTCGCCCTCGAAGCGCGCCGTGCGCGTAGCGAGGGCGCTCAGCACCTCCTGCGTCACGTCGTAGCCGCCGTTGTCGCAGGAAGAGTACGAGCACGGCATCTCGAACAGCGCTGCCGCGTGCTCGACGACGACGCGGCGGATGTACTGCGTGTCATTCTTGGCCGCGTCGGGCCTGGCCTCGCGGATCTCCAGGTTCAAGCTCGTCAGATCCGGCACCCTGTGAAGGAGCTTGCCAGCTGCCTGCTCCCGCTTCCCGCGGAGCAGCATGCGCTCCTCCCGCTCGATATTCCTGCGACGGTTCGCTGAGTACATCGACCACCTCTGTCACGCAGGAATGCACCAAGCCCCTGCCGTTATTCAGTATAGCGCACGGAGCGGGGCGGCGCATGCACAATCTGGGCTCTCCCGGAGCTCGGCGATCCCGTAGATTCAAGCGGCCCGGAGGAGAAGCGACGAAGGCCCCGGCGAGGGGGTGATGGTGGACCGCCTGCGCCGGATCGACATCCGCTGCTCGCGACGCCCGGAGCGCCCCAGAGCGCGTGAGAAAATTCCAATGTCGAGCGGAATGTGTCGAACGCGGCGAGCGGGCGTGAGCGTACCTGCGCAACACGTGCTCGACGGCAGCGCGGATCTCCAGGAGATACGATGAGCGCCGCTGGCCGAATCTCCTGGAGAGCGCTTCCGTCGCCGCGAAAAGGCCTTACGTTGCCCTCGATATGCACGAAGCAGCCCTGCGCGACCCGCCGCGGTCGCCCTCAGAGGAGACTCCGCACCAGCACGAGGATCGGCTCGCGCGCGCCAGCGCTCTCGCGGGGTGCGCGCCTGTGCCCGCCCGCTGGGACAACGTCCTCGCCGGGACCGCCGGCTGGACCGACCCCACCCTGTTGAAGAGCCAGCGATTCTACCCGAAGGGCGCGTCGAGCCCGGAGCAACGGCTCAAGTTCTACGCGTCCCAGTTCCCCGTGGTCGAGGTCAACTCGACCTATTACGCCCTCCCCGCCACGGCGACGGTGGCGCAGTGGATCCAGCGGACGGCGCCCGACTTCGTGTTCAACATGAAGGCGTTCGCGCCGCTCACCCAGCATCCGGTGGAGCCCGCCCGCCTCCCCGCGGACGTCCAGCGCGCCCTGCCGCCGGCGCTCCTCGACAGGCGCCGTCTCTATCCCGGCGACCTGCCGGCCGAGGCGAGAGACGTGCTCTGGGACCGCTTCCGGCGAGCCGTCGAGCCGCTGCGGCAGGCGCGCAAGCTCGGGTACGTGCTCTTCCAGTTCCCGCCGTGGTTCACGGCGACGCGCGGCAACGTGAGGGTCATCGAGGACTGCCGCGCCCGCATGGAGGGGATCCCGCTCGCCGTCGAGCTCCGTCACGCGTCCTGGGGCGAGCCCGACCGCATCGAGCGCGTCGTGGACTTCCTGCGGGATCTCGAGGCCTTCTACGTCATCGTCGACGAGCCGCAGGGCAAGGAGAACAGCATGCCTCCCACCCCGCTCGTCGCCGATCCGCGCCTCGCCGTGGTGCGCTTTCACGGCCGCCGCGAGGAGACCTGGGGCGCCTCGGTGAGCGTGAACGAGAAGTTCAGGTACGTTTACGATCCCGCGGAGCTCGACCCCTGGGCCGAGACCGTCGCGCGGCTCTCCCAGGAGGCGGAGCGGGTCCACGCGATCTTCAACAACTGCGTGTCCGATTACGCCGTGCTCGGGGCCAGGGGGCTCATGGCCCTGCTCGCCCGAAGGGCCGAGTCGCTGGACCGCGAGCCGGCCCCGGAACACGCAGCCTCGACCGTCCACTGAGCCCCGGTCGCCCTCGCAGCGTCCGCGGACACCCCGCGTCCGGCGCCTCCTTCGGCGCTCGCGGCGTCGCCGCGGCCGCGGAACACGGTAGGCTCCGCCGCGATGATGCAGTCCAGAGCGGCGGGCGCCCCCCGCCTCGCAGCGCCTCCGCGCCGGTCGCGGCGCGCGGCCGCGCTCCTCGCGGCGCTCGCGCTCGCCCGCTGCGGGGGCGCGCCGCCCCGACCCGCGCCGCAGGAGGGCCGCGCGCCCGCGCCGGCGCACCCCGCGCCGCCGGCGCCGGAGCTCCTGCGCGCCCGCTGGGTCGACGCGAGCGGCGCGACCACGGTCGGCCCCCGGGTCGCGGGCGGCACCATGGCCCTGCTCGGCGGCCGGCGCGTCCTCGTCGGGAGCGACGGCGCAGCGCGGCCGGAGACCGCCCCCTGCCCGGAGCCCCTGATCGAGCTCGCGCTCGTGCCGTCCGCCGCCGGCCCGCGGCTCGTGGGGCGCGGGGTCCACGGCGTCTACCGGTTCGACGATCCGCTCGGCGCGCCCGCCATCCTCGCCCGGTCCGAGACCGAGCTCCTTCGCATCGGCGGCGGGCCCGCCGTCGTCGCGGTGTGGGACGCGGCCTCGGATCTCCCGAGCTTCCTCGACATCGAGACCGGGCAGCCGCGCGCGCTGCCGGGCTTGCCCGCCCTGCCGCTCCGCGCCGTCGCGTTCCGGGACCTCCGGCAAGGCGCCGGGCTCTTCGAGGCGGCGGGGCTCGCGGTCACGGCCGACGGCGGCGCGTCGTGGCGCCCCGTGGGCCCGGCGCCGCCTGGCGACGGCCAGGGGACCGACCCCGCCGCCCTGCTTCACCTCTCCGGCCTGCGCCTGCGCGGCGACGCGCTGCTCGCGGTCGCGCAGGGCGCCGCGGCGCCGCCCGGGCAGCGCGAGGCGCGGATCCTGGTCGCCGAGGCGCGGCTCGCGCCGGCCGGCGACGCGCCCGAGCCCGGCGCGGACGCCCCGCTGCTCCGCTGGATCCGCGCGACCGGGCGCCACCCGCTCGAGGCCGCGATCGCGAGCGGCGCGGCGTGGGGGAGCGCCGCGATCACGGCGAGCCACGGCCTCCTCGCCCGCGTGGACCTCGCCTCGGGCGCGCTGCACGAGACCGCCAGCTTCGGCCGCGGCGACGGGTGGCTGAGCGCCTGCGGCGTCGGCCGCGCGGGGCGCTCGGCGTGGGTGGCCTGCGCGCTCGGGGAGGAGGGGGCGGACAGGCGCCACGATCCGTTCGGCGTGCTCCAGGTCGCGGCCGCCGGCGGCCCCCTCGGCCGCGAGCCCCCGGTCCTGCTGCGGAGCGGCGAGGCGGAGCTCCGGGTGTCGCCGAGCGGGGGCGCCATGCTTCTCGCGCCGTGCGACGCGGACGAGGAGGGCAGCGCGTGCGTGCGCCAGCCGAGCGGGGCGTGGATCACGGTCCGCCCGGGCACCGACATCCACTGGCGCGGCGCGGGGCCGCTCGCCGACGGCCGGATCGCGATCGTGCGCGGCCTGTGGGACAGCGACGTGGCGCCCCGCGAGGAGCCCGCCGCCGAGCCCGCGCCCCGCGGCGGACAGGGCCGCGAGGGCGCGCAGGGCCGCGAGGGCGCCGCGGCCGGGGCCCACGTCGCGGTGATCGATGCCCGCGGCCGGGAGGAGCCGCTGATCCCGCTCGGCTGGCTGCGCGGCGGGGGCGGCGACGTCCACGTGGTCAGCCCGATCGAGGAGGGGCACGACGGCGCCCTGTCGTTCGTGGTCGCCGACGAGGCCGGCGAGCTCACCGCCGCGGTCGTGCCCCGCGGCGGCGACGCGTCGCGGGCTCGCCTGGCCGGCGCCGCGCACGCGCTGATCCACGGCGGCCGCGGCGTCGCGGTCGGGGAGGGGAAGGTGCTCGCGTCGACCGACGCCGGCCGCTCGTGGGCGCCCGTCGAGGCCCCGCCCCGCGCCCTGGAGGCCGCCGCCCAGCTCGGCGACCTGCTCGCGGAGCCCGGGGTGCTGGCCGTCAACGAGGTCGGCCTCAAGATCGACGCCTACCTCCGCGTCGGCTGGGGCCCGGCGCTGCCCGCGCCGGGGGCGCCCGCCGCCGGGCCGGCGCTCGACGCCGCGCCGCTCCTGCCGCCCCGCCCGCCTCCGGCGCTCCCGGAGCGCGCGCTCGCCTGCACGGCGCAGCCGGGGCCGCCGCCCGCGCCGCCGGGCGTGCCGCCGCCGAGCAGCGCGCAGGAGGCGCTCGCGCTGCTCGCGGGCGGCGCGGCGCCCGGGCCCGCGGGGCAGCGGCACGCCTCGTCGGTGAGCGACCGGCGCTGGGGCCCGCTCTCCACCGTGGCCGTGCTCGAGGCGACCGCGCCCGACGGCGCGGCCGGGCGCGCCGGCCCGGGGCGGGGCGCCGCGGCGCCGCGCGCCTCGTGGACGCTGCGCTGGCTCGACCCCACCGAGCTCGGGGCCCGGGTTCGCTCGTGGACGGGCCCCGCGCCGGCGGGCGTCGGCCGGGACGCGATCCTGACGCGGTTCGCGGCGTCCGGCGACCGGATCGTCTTCGGCGTGCGCGCCTCGGGCCGCGACCTGCTCGTCCGGGCGAGGCCCGGCCGCGGCCCCGAGGTCGTCGAGGCGCCGCAGGAGCTGATGCCCGAGGCGGAGGTCACCTTCGGCGAGGCGCCGGACGGGCCGATCGCGTGGCTCCGCGGCACGTCGCTCATCGCGTGGCGATCCGGCGAGGCCCCGCGGCCGATCGCCTCGCTCGCGAGCCGCGGCGCGCGCGCGCTCGGGCAGCCGACGGCCGCCGGCGTGCCGCTGCTGCTCGGCTTCCGCGACCTGACCCTCGGCCGCACGGTGCCGATCCCGCCCGCGGAGAAGGCCGCGCCGGGCGCGCCCGCGCAGCGCGGCGCGCGTGGAGCGCCTCCGGAGACGGCCGCGCCGGGCGCACCTCCGGAGGCCGCCACGCCGGCGAAGGCCCCGCCGCTCCTGCCGCTCGATGGCTGGGAGATCGCCCCGAACGTCCGCGCCGAGCTCACCCGTCTTCCGGCGTGCCCCGCGCGCCCGCGCGGCGACCGCTTCGTGCTGGACCGCGCGAGCGCCGCCGCGACCCTCGACGGCCGCGGCGCGATCGCGAGCACGGCTGTCTATGACGTCCGTGTGTCAGGGCGTGACGCCTGCGTGGCGAAGATCGCCGCGCTGATCGAGCCCGAGCGCCGGGCCGAGGCCCCGCCGAGCGCCCGCCCCGGCGCGGGCGAGATCGCGTATGTGCGCGCCGATCTCGCGGCCCAGCGCGCCGAAGGCGGCGAGCGCGGGATCGGCGAAGGCGCTGGCAGGCTCGGAGGAACGGCGCGCGGCGCCGTACGTGGAACCGCGCGCCGCCTCGCGTGCTCCCTGCCCGTCCGGCCCTGAAGCGCCGCTGCCGCGGGGAGCTTCGTGCTCGACGCCCCACCCCTCGCGCGGCTATATGTTCGCGCGCTATGTCCTCTTCGAAACACCCGCGCTCCTCGCACCGCCATCTCGGCGATGGAGTCGAAGACAAGCTCGTCCCGCTCGAGGCGCTCGACCCGCTGAAGATCGGGTCGTTCGACGACCTGCTCCGCGCGATGAGCCGGACCGCCTTCAGCGGCCGTGCGCTCGGCGAGGCGTGCGACGTGCTCGAGACGATGGTGCGCGACGAGGACTGCCTCGTCGTGGCGACCTTCTCCGGCGCCATGACGGTGGCCAAGATGGGCGTCGTCATCGTCCGGATGATCGAGGCCGGGATGATCGACTGCATCATCAGCACCGGGGCGCTCATGGCGCACGGGCTGAGCGAGGCGGTCGGACTGACCCACTACAAGGCGAACCCGGCCATCTCGGACGAGGCGTACTTCGAGAAGGGGTACAACCGCGTCTACGACACGCTCGAGATGGAGAAGAACCTCAACGCCATCGAGGTCTTCGTCCGGAAGGAGCTCGACAAGCTGGACAGCGGGTCGCCCTGGTCGAGCGAGATCATCTGCCGCCAGCTCGGCAAGGCGCTGGCCGAGATGGGCGACTCGCCCGGCGTGCTCCGGAGCGCGTACCTCCGCAACGTGCCCGTCTACGTGCCGGCCTTCACCGACAGCGAGATGGGCCTCGACGTGGCGACGTGGATGCTGCGCAAGGTGAAGGCGCAGCACGGCGACAAGCCGGGCTTCGACGTGTGGCGCGAGGCGGTGCCGCCGCCGTACAACCCGTTCCTCGATCTCCTGAGCTACGCCCGCCTGGTCCGCACGAAGAAGCGCCTCGGCATCTTCACCATCGGCGGCGGCGTCCCGCGCAACTGGGCCCAGCAGGTCGCGCCGTTCTACGACATCGTGGGCGATCGCCTCGACATCGAGGTGGATCACCCGCGGTTCCAGTACGGCGTCCGCATCTGCCCCGAGCCGGTGCACTGGGGCGGCCTCTCCGGCTGCACCTACTCCGAGGGCGTGAGCTGGGGGAAGTTCACGGCGCCGCAGGAGGGCGGCCGGTTCGCCGAGGTGTACGCGGACGCCACGGTCGCCTGGCCGCTCCTCGTGCGCGCCCTCCTCGAGCGGCTCGGCAAGATGCCGAAATAAAGGAGCGAGCCACCATGCGCGCCGCCATGCCCCGCCCGCCGCGCCTCCTCGAGGCGCTCCTCTCCCTGGCCGCCGCCGGCGGCGCGCTCCTCGCCGCCGGCTGCCCCTCGCAGGAGGAGCGCGTCTGCGATCTCATGTGCGACTGCAGCGGCTGCAGCGAGGCGCGGTACCGCGAGTGCGTCGACAAGACGGACGCCGCGAGGCAGGCCGCGGTGGAGGCGAGCTGCCCCGCCTTCCTCGACGAGTACCTGGCCTGCGTCGACGCGGAGGCCGAGTGCAAGGACGACGTGCTCTCCTACGACGGCTGCGTCGACCAGGAGAGGGACCTCCGCCAGTGCGGCGTCTTCGTCTTCCGCACCGTCTGCGAGCAGGCCAACGAGCGCCTCATGGGGTGCGGGCAGGGGGCCCCCTTCGGGAGCGGCCCCGAGGCGTGCCCCGAGGAGGTCGCGTGCAACGCCGAGTGCATCGTCCGCGTGTCCTGCGATGGGCTGAACGGGATCGACTTCGAAGAGGCCCAGCGCTTCAACGACTGCAACAGCAACTGCTTCCTGAAGCCCTGAGCGCCGGGCCCCTCACGGGCCTGCGATGAAGCTGTCCTGGTAGCCCGGGTCCTCCACCTCGAGCGCGGCCGGGGTGGCCGCGAGCGGGCGGGTCGTGTCGAGCATGACCGCGAGCTCGCTCGTCGCGCGGCTCCCGAGGCTCGCCTCGTACGCGCCGGGGTGCGGCCCGTGCGGGACGCCGGCCGGGTGGTGCGAGATGCTGCCCGGGCCGACGCCGCGGCGCGAGGTGAAGTTGCCGCGGCAGTAGAACAGGAACTCGTCGCAGTCGACGGACGAGTGCGGGTAGGGGCACGGGATCGCCTCCGGGTGGAAGTCGACCGGGCGCGGCACGAAGCTGCAGACGAGGGCGCCCCGCGCCGCGAACGTGCCGTGCCAGTCCGGCGGCAGGTGGACGAGCCCGACGCGCGCCTGGAAGCGCTCGATCGGGAACGCGAACGGGTACACCGTCCCGTCCCAGCCGACGACGTCGAGCGGAGAGCGCTCGCAGGCGAAGCCGTGGAACGCGCCGCCGCGCTTCACGACGAGCGCGCGGATGCCCTCGTCGAGCGGGCCGACGAACGTGGGCCGCCGGAAATCGCGGTGGGAGTACGGCGCGTCCATCCGCAGCTGGCCGACCTCGTTGCGCCACTGCCGCGGGAGGTGGACGTCCGCGGCCTGGATCGAGAGCCAGCGCTGGGGGGCGGCGTCCGGGAGGAAGCGGTGGAAGAGCCCCTTCGGGACGACGACGTAGTCGTCCTGCTCGAAGCGGAGATCGCCGAGCATCGTGCGCAGGACGCCGCCGCCTTGCGCGATGAAGAGCAGCTCGTCGGCGTCCGCGTTCGCGAAGTACACCGGATCGGCGGCGTCCGGCTGGGCGAGCCCGATCACCACGTCGTCGTTGAAGAGCAGCGGCACGCGGCAGTCGATCGCGGGCCCGCCCCGCCGCGGCAGGTCCTGCGACCGGTAGTGCCGCTTCGCGAGCGGGCGCGGCGGCGCGGCGACCGGCAGCGCGAAGCCGTGCTCGGCCCGCGCGAGCCGGTGCTCGTGCGGCCGGCGCTCGTGGTAGGCGATCGTGTAGGGGCCGTCGAAGCCCGCCCGCGTCAGGCACTCCTCGTAGCGGAGCTCCCCGGCCGCGCTCCGGAGGGCGGTGTGGTGCTTCGGGGGGACGCTCCCGGCGACGACGCGATCGAGCATCAGCCGCGCCCCTCGGCCTTCTGCTGCCGCTCGATGCTCTCGAACAGCGCCCGGAAGTTGCCGGCGCCGAAGCCGCGGTCCCCCTTCCGCTGGATGAGCTCGAAGAAGAACGGCCCGGCGTCCGGATCGCGGTGCGTGCCGGACGACTCCTTGAGGAAGATCTGGAGCAGGTACGACCGCGCGCCGTCGCCGTCGACCAGCACCTCGAGCTCGCGCAGCGCCGCCACGTCCTCGTCGAGCTGCCCGACGCCGAGCCGCTGCAGGCGCTCGGGCAGGAGGTCGTAGTAGGCGGCCGGGGTCGGCATGAACTCCACGCCGCGCGCGCGCATCGCCCGCACGGCGGCGAGGATGTCGTCCACGGCGAGCGCCACGTGCTGCACCCCGTCGCCGCGGTGCTCCTCGTTGAAGACGTTGATCTGCGAGCTCTTGAAGTGCGGCCGGTAGGGCTCGTTGTTGGCGAACTTCACGCCCGAGCCCGGGTCCCACATCACGGCCGAGCGCAGGCCCGAGCCGTGGCCCGCGTCCTTCGCGACGTCGTTCGTGTGGAACGCGATCTGCCAGAACGGCTCGAGCCCGAGCACGTGCTCCATCCAGAGCAGGGCGGGCGCCATCGTCTGGAAGTTCGAGGTGATGTGATCGAACCGGGCGATCCCGAAGCGGTTCTCGCCGCCCTGGGGCGCGCCGTGGGCCACGCAGCCGGGGAACAGCGCGGGGTAGCCGTGCCGCTCCACGAAGCGGAAGGTGGTGTCCCCGAACGGCGTCGTGATCGAGAACGAGGCGAAGGTGCCCCCGCCCTCGGTCACCCGGTGGATCTCGTCGATCGGCGTGCCCCCGCGGCCGTCGAGCAGCCGGAAGGCGCGGTCCACGTCCTCCACCTCGAAGACGATCGTGCCCACCCCGTCGGGGTGCTTGCGCAGATAGCGCCACGCCCGCCCGCCCTCGCCGATCGGCTGCGAGCAGACGATGGCGCACTCGCCGGCCTGGAAGACGACCGACCGCTGCGCCGCCGCCGCGTTCAGCTCCGGCGAGCTCGCGGCGGTCTCCTGGAAGTCGAGCTTCTCCGTATAGAACCTGCGGCTCCGCTCCAGGTCGCGCACGTAGTAGTGCAGGGCCTCCACCCGCTTGATGCCGATCGACTCCACCTTGGCCATCTGGGTCCTCCGTCGCGAGGGGTGAACGCAGGGGGTGAGCTACGCGCCCGCGACGGCGTCGACCTGGCGGTCGGCGTGGGCCGCCTGGAAGGCGGGCAGCGCCATGCACGCCGCCTCGATCCGCGTGAGGGTCGAGAGCGGCGCGAGGTCGACGTCGTAACGTCGCGCATTGTAAAGCTGGGGCACGAGGAACACGTCCGCCACGGTGACCTGATCGCCGACGCAGAAGCGCCCGCAGAGCTCGCCCGCCGCCGCCTGGAACGCGGCGAGGCCCGACGCGATGAAGCGGCGCCCGAACGCCCGCTCGTCGCCGCCGAGCTCGTCCCGCACGTACTTCAGGGTGGCGGTGTTCTGCATCGGCTGCGTGCCGGAGTTGATCATCTCGGCGAGCTGCCGCGCCTTGGCGCGCAGGTACGGATCCGCGGGCAGGAGCGGCGGCGCGGGGAACAGCTCCTCGAGCAGCTCGATGATCGCCACCGACTGCGACACGCGCCGGACGGCGCCGCCCTGCTCGAACTCGAGCAGCGGTACCTGCGCCATCGGGTTCTTGGTCCGGTAGTCGTCGCGGAGCTGCTCGCCGCCGTCCCGGACGAGGTTCACCGGCCGGTACGCGTGCTCGATGCCCTTGTGGGCGAGGGCGATGCGCGCGCGCCAGCTGCACGAGCTGCGCCAGTAGCCGTAGAGCGTGAGCCCCGTGAGCGCGACGCTCATCCGGCCACCACCCGCTGCGCGATGCGCCCGAACAGGCTCTCTCCCGAGCGATTCAGCATCTCGATCATGATCGTGTCTCCTGGCTTCATGAAGGGCGTCCTCGCCGCCCCGTGCGCGAGGATCTCGAGCATGCGCCTCTCCGCAAGGCACGACACGCCGCGCGCCGGATCCCGGTTCGAGACGGTGCCGCTGCCGAGCAGGGTCCCGGCCGTGAAGCTGCGGGTCCTGGCGATGTGCTCGATGAGGTCGAAGAACGAGAAGTGCATCTCCGGGCCGGCCTCGGGGTCGCCGACGAGCGCGCCGTTGTACGTGGAGCGCAGCCGCAGGTGGACGCGCCCGTCGCAAAACGCGTCGCCGAGCTCGTCCGGCGTGATCGCGAACGGGGAGAACGCCGTCGCCGGCTTCGAGCAGAAGAACCCGAAGCCCTTGGCGAGCTCGGCGGGCACGAGGTTGCGCAGCGTCACGTCGTTGGCCAGGAGGAACAGGCGGATGTGCCGGTGGGCCTCGTCGCGGCGCGCGCCCTGCGGCGTGTCGCCGAGGACGGCGCAGACCTCGGCCTCGAAATCGAGGCCCCAGGCCTCGTCGCGCAGGACGATGTCGTCGGTCGGCCCGAGGAGCACGCCGGAGCCGCCCTGGTACACGAGCGGATCGGTCGTGAGCGTCTCCGGAGGCTCGGCGCCGCGCGCCTTGCGCACGAGCTCGATGTGGTGGATGTACGCCGACCCGTCGATCCACTCGTACGCGCGGGGCAAGGGCGCGGCGAGCTCTTCCAGGGCGAGCGGGGCCACGGCCGCGCCGCCGCGCTCGATGTCGTCGGCGATGCGGCGCAGCGCCGGCTCGGCGCGCTCCCAGTCGTCGAGCGCGGCCTGGAGCGTGGGAAACGCGGCGCCGGCCGGCGCGTAGGCGAGGCCGTCGCGGCGGACGACGATGAGCGTGCCGTCGCGGCCGGGGCCGCGGAGAGAGGCGAGCTTCATGCGGGGGCGAGCTCCTGGTGCGGTACGGTGCTCTCATCGTCTCCGCTTGACAAGCACGAGGCCGCTCGCGCCTGCTAGTGCAGTGCCCCTCGCGTCGCGCGCGGCGAGCGACCAGGTGACCGGCTGAACGGATCTGCATGAACACCGGACTCGATGTTTTCTCGACGCTCCACCACCTGGTGCAGCGCGCCATGGCCAGCCTCCCGGGCGCGCAGCGCGGCGGCCTGCTGGTGCGCGCGGGACGGCGGCTCGTGTACACGGCGACCGTGGGGCTCGACGGCATCCTGCCGGGCAAGCTGCGCACGCCGTCGGACGGCGGGCTGCTGAGCGCGTCGGCGCCGTTCGGTCCGGCCGCCGCGCCCGAGGCGGCGCGCGGCCCGTGCCTCGTCCCCGCGGCCGCGTGGTACCGGGCGCACCTGCCCGAGGTCGCGGAGCGGCCCGGCTGGCCGCCCGAGGGCGCGTATGTGCAGGTCGTGCCGGTGCCCCTGTTCGGAGGGCCGGGCGCCTACCTCGCGCTGGAGCAGCCGGACCACGCGCCGCTCTCGGGCCCGTACCGCGCGCTCGTGGAGTCGGTCGCGGAGAGCGCGGGCGCCGCGCTCGAGCGGCGCGGCCTGTTCGAGGAGAAGGCGCAGGTCGCCCAGGAGCTGCGCCTGCTCGAGGAGGTGCTGAGCTCCGTCGCCGAGTCGGTCGACCTCGTGGAGCTCATCGAGACGCTCGCGGACGGCATCCGGAGCGTGCAGACGGGCCCGCGCTGGGGCACGATCGACCTCGCCATCCTGGAGGACGCGGGGCGCGAGCCCGCGGCGGACGCGGGGCGCACGCTGCGCCTCTACAAGGCCCCTCGCCGGCCGATGACGGCGTACTGGAACAACGTGCGCGACGGCGCGCTGGCCGCGGGGCGGGATCTGCGGGTGGCGGTGGGGTTCAGGAGCGGGCTGGGCGCCGACCCCGCGTCGCAGGAGGCGCTGTTCGAGGAAGGGCTCCGCCGGGGCGTGAAGGGCATCGCCGTCGCGCCGATCGATCCGGCGGCGCTCGAGCCGCTCATCCGCCGCGCGGTCGCCGCGGGCGTCGCGGTGGTCGCGATCGACTCGCCGACCGTGCAGGGCAGCGCGGCCCCGGTCTACATCGGGACCGACAACCGCGTCGCCGGCAGGCTCGCGGGCGAGGTGATGCTGCGGCTCCTGCCGCAGGGCGGTCTGGTCGTGACCCAGGCGGCCTCCTTCGCCGTGTCCAACGCGGGCGAGCGCCTCGAGGGCTTCCGCGAGGCCGTCGCCGGCTCGGCGATCCGCATCGGCGCGCCCCTCGAGAACCACTTCGACCCCGCGCGCGGGATCGAGCTCGCCACCTCCGCGCTGCGCGACGACCCCGAGATCGCCGGCGCGTTCGGGGTGTGCAGCGAGAACGGCCCGAGCTTCGGCGCGGCCTCGGTGACGCTCGGCCGGTCCGGGGATCTCAAGCTCGTCGCCTTCGACCTCATCACGCCCACGGTCGCCATGCTCCAGGACGGCGTGATCCACGCCGCGGTCGTGCAGCGCGAGTACGACATGGGGTACCGCGGCGTGCAGGTGCTCTACGACATGGCCACGCGCGGCGTCGAGGCGGCGCTCGAGGCCCTGCCGGCGTCGCGCTTCATCGACACGGGCCTCGACGTCGTGACGGTCGAGCGCACGCCGTTCTCGGTGGCGCTCTCGGATCACCTCGCCATGAGCTCCGCCCGCCGGATCACGAACCGCCGGCTGGGCGCGTCGGGCCGCGGGCGGCCGCTCGAGTTTCTGGTGATCGGCATGGCCGAGCGCGAGAGCCTCGTCGACGACGAGCGCGCGCCGGTCGTGGAGGACTCCCTCGTGGGCCGGGTGATGAGCTCGTGCAGCTCGCTCGTCATCGACACCGCGTCGAGCGAGTACCAGCACTTCAGCGACGTCGTCGAGGCACGCTGGAACGGCGCGCGCACGCTGGTCGGCGTGCCGCTGCTCTCGCGGGAGGCGGTCCTCGGGGTCCTCATGCTGAGCAGCCCGCGGCCCGACGCGTGCTCGGCGAACGACCTGGCGCTGATCGAGCGCGTGGCCTCCGTGGCGGCGGTCGTGCTCGAGAACGCGCGGCTCCTCTCGCGGATCAAGGAGCGGACGCGGGAGCTCGAGTCGCTGAGCCGCCGCCAGGAGGCGCTCCTCGACACGATCGCCGCGATGTCGAGCCCGGCCGTGCCGATCGCGCCCGGCGTCCTCGTCATGCCGATCGTCGGCACGCTGGACGCGCAGCGCTCCGGCCGCTTCATCGAGGCGATGCTGCAGGAGATCTCCGAGCACAAGGCGCGCGCCGTGATCATCGACGTGACCGGCATGGCGGTCGTCGACGCGAGCGCGGCGAGCCACATCGCGCAGGCGGCGCGCGCCGCCGCGATGCTCGGGTCCGAGGTCGTGCTCGTCGGGATCGCGCCGGAGGCGGCGCGGCTCATGGTGGATCAGGGGCTCGACCTCGGGGGCATCGTCACCCGCTCCACGCTGGAGCTCGGGTTCTCGTACGCGCTGGGCAAGACCGGCGGGCGGGTGGTCTACCGGCGCTCCTGAGCCGCGGCGCCCGCCGCCCTCGCGCCGCGCGGCCCCGCGCGGTCAGCGGTCCCGGCGGAGCTCGACGGCGGCCGCGACCAGCGCGGCGATCTTGGCGACGTCCACGTCCTTGGCCGAGCGGATATGGACGTTGCTGGCCCGCTTGGCGTCGCCGGTGAGCAGGCCGCCCGGATCGGGCAGCTCGGCGCCGTGCTCGAAGCCGAGGTTCACGCCGAAGCGCTGCGGGGCGAGCCAGCAGATCTGGTGCTTGTGCGCGTCGCCCATGCGGAAGCTGATGATCCGCCAGCCTGGATAGACGTGCTCGTGCACGTCGGGGATGATGCGGAGGAGCAGCTTGCGCACGCGCAAGGTCAGCTGCTGCGCTGCGGGAGGATACTCGCTCAGCAGAGCGGTTACGGCCGGATCGTCGGACACGATCTACTCCGTCTACTCGGTCTACTCGGTTGCTGGCAGGCCCCTCGGCCGTTCGTCCTTCGCGATCCAGACGGTCTTGATGTTCACGAACTCGCGCAGACCGTACGACGAGAGCTCGCGGCCGTGGCCGGACATCTTGACCCCGCCGAACGGCAGCCGCGGGTCGGACACGACCATCCCGTTGATGAACACCTGGCCGGCCTCGAGCTCGTCGATGAGGCGCTCGCGCTCCTGGGGGTCGCGGGTCCAGGCGCTCGCCCCGAGGCCGAACCGGGTGGAGTTCGCCATGTGGATGGCCTCGTCGAGGTCGGCGACGCGGAAGACGGCGGCCACCGGGCCGAAGAGCTCGTCGTCGGCCGCCGGGGAGGGGCTCCGGACGTCGGTGAGCACGGTCGGCGGGAAGTAGTTGCCTGGCCCCTTCAGCCGCTTGCCGCCGGTGAGCAGGAGCGCGCCCGCGGCCACCGAGGCCCGCACCTGCTCCTCGAGCTCCGCGGCGATCTGCGCCGTGGCGAGCGGCCCGACGTCGACCGACGGGTCCATCGGATCGCCCACCCGGAGGCGCCGCATGGCCGCGACGAAGCGCTGCTCGAACTCCGGCACGACCGACTCGTGCACGATGAAGCGCTTCGCCGCGATGCAGGACTGGCCGTTGTTGATGATGCGCGCCTTGATCGCGGTCCCGACGGCGGCGTTGAGGTCGGCGCTCGGCAGGACGATGAACGGATCGCTGCCGCCGAGCTCCAGCACCACCTTCTTGAGGTGCTTGCCCGCGTGGGCGCCGACGCTGCGCCCCGCGTTCTCGCTGCCGGTGAGCGTCGCGGCCGCGACGCGCGGGTCGGCGAGCAGGCGCGGCACCACGTCGGTCCCGGTGAGCAGCGCCTGGAAGGCGCCCTCCGGGAAGCCGGCCCGGCGGAGGATGTCCTCGATGGCGAGCGCGCAGCGGGGGACGTTCGACGCATGCTTGAGGAGGCCGACGTTGCCGGCGACGAGCGCCGGCGCCGCGAACCGGAAGACCTGCCAGAACGGGAAGTTCCACGGCATGATGGCGAGCACCGGGCCGAGCGGGTGGAACGCCACGTAGCTCTTGCCGGCGTCGGTGGCGACCTCCTCGGGGGCGAGCAGGCGCTCGGCGTTGTCGGCGTAGTAGCGGCACACGGTCGCGCACTTCTGGGCCTCCGCGACGGCGGAGCCGATGGTCTTGCCCATCTCGAGCGTCATGAGCCGCCCGAGCTGCTCCTTCTCGGCCTCCAGGATCTCGGCCGCCCGGCGGAGCTTCTGGGCGCGCTCGGCGACCGGGGTCTGCCGGAAGCTGCGGAACGTGGCGTGCGCGCGCGCCACCTTCTGCTCCAGCGCCGCCGACGAGAGGGGCTCGAAGGTCTCGAGCGTCTCTCCCGTCGCTGGATTGATCGTCGCGATCGCGGTGTTCACGGATGTGCCTCCTCTTCGAGCTTCGAGCGCCGGGGGGGCCGCGCCCCGTCTCCTGCCAGCCGAGAGCGCGCCGAGCGATCCCGGCAGGCGAGCTTGAGCCAGACCTGCCTCTTCTTGCAATGGTCAGCGAGGACGAACCCGCCTCTGTTCCCGCTGCCGCGTCGATGCGTCGCCCGCGAGCGCAGGGTGGGGGCGGAGGGGGGTCGCCATCGCACGTCCTGTTCATTACGCAGAGCGGGATGGCCCGCAGCGGATCCCCTGCCGTCTTCGACGCGGAGCGCGCGGGTTCAGCCCGGGCGACGCGGGCCGGCGAGCGCGCGGCGCTCGCCCCGCCGGCCGCCGACGACGCCGCCGGCCTGCTGTCCCGCGCGGGCGAGCTGGAGGTGAGGGTAAGGGCGCTGGAGTCGCTCCTGTGCGCCGGCGTGCCCTTCATGGTGGCGGGGGCGTATGCCTTCTTTGCGTACACCGGCATCTTCCGGGACACGAAGGATCTCGACGTGATGCTGGAGGAGCGGGAGGTGCCGGCGGCGTTCAGGGCGCTCGAGCGGGTCGGCTTCGAGACGTCGCTGCTCGACCCGCGGTGGATCGGGAAGGCGTATGCCGGCGATCGCTTCATCGATCTCATCTTCTCGTCGAGCAACGGCTTGGCCGTGGTGGACGGCGGCTGGTTCGAGCACGCGCGCCCGGCGACGATCCTGGGGCACTCCTGTCTGATCGCGCCGGTCGAGGAGATCATCTTCACGAAGGCGTTCGTGGACGAGCGGGAGCGGTACGACGGGGCCGACGTGAACCACCTCATCTACGCGTGCGGCGACGAGATGGACTGGGAGCGGCTCCTCGACCGGTTCGGCCCGTACTGGGAGGTCCTGTTCGCGCACGTCACGCTGTACCGCTTCGTCTATCCCGGCGCGCGGAGCCGGGTGCCCGAGTGGCTCGTCGCGGAGCTGTGCCGGCGCACGCTGGAGCAGTCGCGGGCCGGCGACGCGCCGCTCCGGGTCTGCCGGGGGAACCTGATCAGCCGGCGGCAGTACGCGCACGATTACGAGGAGCTCGGGCTCGTGGCTGCGCCCGCCGGCCCCGCGCCCGAGGCGGCGCTGGGGTTGCCGTGCCGGAAGCGCCGGCGGTCCGGGGCGGCGCGGCGGCGCGTCGGCAACGCGGGGGCGCAGGTCCGCGAGGGGGCGCCTTGCGGCGCGGATCGTCTGGGGGCGGAGGTCGAGGCGGCGCGGCTCCGCAAGCCGGGGTCATGAGCGCCGTCGCCGGGGGCAGCGGGGATCACGGCAAGCGGCGCGTCGCGGCGGCCTCGGACCTGCATTGCCGGCCGGAGCACGGCGGCAGGATGCGCGAGCTCGTGCGGGCGGTGAACGCGGAGGCCGAGCTGCTCGTCCTGTGCGGCGATCTCACCGATCGCGGCCACCCCGAGGAGGCGAAGGTGCTGGCCGACGCGCTCTCCGGGCTGTCGGTGCCGTGCGCCGCGGTGCTCGGCAACCACGATCTCGACCGCGGCTCGGGCGCCGAGGTCACGAGGCTCCTCGGCGACGCGGGCGTCGAGGTGCTCGACGGGGATCACCTGGTCCTGCGCGACGACATCGGGGTTGCGGGCGTGAAGGGGTTCATGGGCGGGTTCGGGAGCGCGACGCTGCAGGCGTTCGGCGAGGGCCCGCTCAAGGCCTTCGTCCAGGAGGCCGTGACCGAGGCGCTGAAGCTCGAGGCGGCGCTGTCGCAGCTCGACAGTGACAAGCGGATCGTGATCATGCATTACACGCCGATCCCGGAGACGACGGTCGGCGAGAACGTGGAGATAAGGCCATTCCTTGGGACGAGCCGGCTGGTCGCGCCGATCGATCTGTACGGCGCCGACGTCGTGTTCCACGGCCACGCGCACCACGGGGCGCTCGAGGGGCGCACGCCGCGGGGGACGCCGGTCTACAACGTGGCCATGCCGCTGCTCAGGAAGCTCACCGGGCGATCGTTCCTCGTCATGGAGGTGTGAGGGACGCGCGCCGGATGGAGTCTCCTCTTGGGTCCTCATGACGAAGCGACGAGCGCAGCGGGAGCACCGGATCGGGGTCATCTCCGACACGCACGGCCTGGTGCGACCGGAGGCGCTGGTCGCGCTCGCGGGCTCGGAGCTGATCGTGCACGCGGGCGACGTCGGCGGCCCCGAGGTGCTCGCCGCGCTCGCGGCGATTGCGCCCGTGACGGCGGTGCGCGGCAACAACGATCGCGGGCGCTGGGCGGACGGCTTGCCGGAGCGGGCGACGGTGCGGGTCTCGGGCGCGACCCTGCTCGTGCTGCACGACGTCAAGGAGCTCGGTCCGGGCGACGGCGCGGCGGGGTATGCGGCGGTGGTGGCGGGGCACTCGCACCGGCCGGGGATCCGGGAGCAGGACGGCGTGCTCTTCCTGAATCCCGGGAGCGCGGGGCCGCGCCGCTTCAAGCTGCCGCTGTCGGTCGCCCGGCTGATCGTGCGGGGCGCCGCGGTGACGGCCGAGATCGTGCCGCTCGAAATCGTGTCCTCCTAGAGCAGTTTTCGCTCGGGTTCCTGCAGACGTCTTCCGTCTTCCGTCTTCCGTCTTCCGTCTTCCGTCTTCCGTCTTCCGTCTTCCGTCTTCCGTGCTCGTCCTTCGTGCGCGTGCGCGTGCGCGATTCCCCGGAGTCAACGCGCACGCGCACGCGCACGAAGGACGGAGACGAGAGACGGGGACGAGAGACGGGGACGAGAGACGGAGACGAGAGACGGAGACGAGAGACGGAGACGAGAGACGGAGACGGAGACGGAGACGAGAGACGGAGACGAGTGGCGGACGACGGCGTCTCAGTCCCAGCTGAAAACCGCTCTATGAGCGCCGGCCTCCGTGCTCCTGCAGGAAGTCCCGAATCGCGCCGAAATAGGCCGGCGCGAAGAGGAGGATATCGTTGTGCCCGGCGCCATTGATGAGGCAGAGCTCCTTCTTCTCGTGCGGGACGGCCGCGTGGTTCTCGCGGGCGTGGAACGGCGGGAGCAGGCTGTCGTGCGCGCCGTGCAGCGTGAGGACGGGGATCTCGACGCGCTTCAGGAGCTCCGGGTTGGAGAAGCGGCGGTGCGCCTCGTCGCGCAGGTCGCCGAGCTCGATCTGGAAGAGGGCGAGGAGGTGCCGGACGTCGCTGAAGCCGCTCTCGAGGATCAGCGCGCGGTAGGCGTGGCCGCGCTCGCTGGCGATGCGCGACGCGGGCGAGCTGCCGAGCGAGCGCCCGAAGAGCAGCGGCGCGGGCGGCCGGTCGAGGCCAGCGGCGCGGCTCTTCTCGGCGAGCTCCCGCTCGAAGAAGTCGGCGACCTTCGCCGGGTCGTCGTGGAGCGAGCGCAGCGTCGGTCGGCCGCCGCTCCAGCCGTAGCCACGGTAATCGACGATGAAGAGGTTGAGCCCGATGTCCCGCCACATCTCGGCGATGTCGTCGTAGTCGGGGACGGTCTCGCCGTTTCCATGGAAGGCGAGCACGGTCGGGTTCTTCGGGTCGGCGAGGTGCCATCGCGCCCCGACGGCGACGCCGGGGCCGACGGGGATGTCGTAGTCCGTCGCGCCGCCCCGCGGGCTCTGCGGCACCTGCCTGGGATAGAAGACGCCGGCGGCGTCAGGGCTCGCTTCGAGCGCGCGGAGGAGGGAGTCGAGCTGGCTGTCGGGATCGTTCGTCGGCATGGATGACCGGTTCCGTGGAGGTCGGCGGGGGCGGCGGGCGTGTGAGGATACGTCGCGGCGGGGCCGGACGGTATGCGTGGCGACGTCCGCGAGGGCGGCAGGGCGCGCGCCGCGGCTGGATGGCGGCCTAGGTGGCCACGATCACGCCCTGCACCGCGGGCTCGCCGTACTCGGCGCCGCCGGTGCGTACGACGAGGTTCGGGAGGATCTCCGCCACGCCGGCGCCGTGGGTATGGCCGCAGAGCACCTCGATCCGCCGCTCCGGGTGCCGCTCGGCGGCCTCGCGGATCGCCTCGCCAGCGGCCTTGCAGGTGAAGTGCGGGAGCCAATCGTCGTTGGAGATCTGACCTTCATGCCAGCAGGCCTCCTTGAACGGCGGGACGTGCGTGGCCACGATCACGCGCCCGTACCGCTCGAGGGCTTCGGGCAGGACGCGGCGGAGGTACGCCGCGGCCTCGTCGCCGAGGCGATGCAGGGTTTCTCTCCGGCGATTCCGATCGAGGGAGGCGAGCTCCTTGATGAGCACGTAATCGTTGAGCGTCACGGGCGACCTCTCGTAATTGCCGAGGCGGGCGTCGGCCCAGCCGTCGTGGCCGACGAGGGCGGTGTCCGGGCCGAGCTCGAGCGGTGGGATCGACGGGAGCCACTTGAGCCACGGGGAGGTGGCGGAGAGCTCGGCGGCCTCGGCGCGCACGGCGGCGATGCTCCCGCGGTAGAAGTCGTGGTTGCCGAGGACGAAGTAGAGCGGGCGCTCGATGGCCCGGGCGACGGTCTCGAGGAGGGGGCGGAGGCTCGCGGCCTCGGCGATGTCGCCGGTGAAGAGGACGGCGTCGCAGGCCGTGGCGGCGAGGGTCGCGCAGAAGCCGGCGAGATCCTCGCGAGAGAGGAAGTTGAGGTGGACGTCGGTCGCCCAGGCGAGGCGGAGCGGGGTCGGCGCGGGCATGGTGCAGGGTAGCCCCGCCGGGGAACGAGCGTAAGCAGGCCGGCGTGTCGTGGTGACGCCGGCGGATAACTCGCTCGGCGCTCCTGCGGGGGAAAGGACCGGGGCGCTCCGGCCGGCTACT
Source organism: Sorangium sp. So ce394 (assembly GCF_051474665.1). NCBI lineage: Bacteria > Pseudomonadati > Myxococcota > Polyangiales > Polyangiaceae > Sorangium > Sorangium sp. So ce394. The sequence continues at coordinate 9,583,305 of NZ_CP150339.1, read as the reverse complement.
CTTCGCTGTCCTCGTCCACCACCGGCACGAGCTCGATGTCGATCTCCTGAGGAACGAAGTCCTCGCATTCGTCGCTCATGACGGGCGTGAGCGTCTGCGCGAACTCCTGGTAGCCTGTCCCCGAGATCTCCACCCGCGTCACCCCTACGGTCCACAGCTCGCAGACGAGCTCCTCCAGCGCATCGGGGGGAGGCTTCGCGCGATCGACGGCGCACACCACGTTGGCCTCGTCGAGCGTCTTCCAGGTGCTCGGGTCGTTCAGGACGAAGGTCGGTTCCTCGGCCGCGCTCCACGCCACGTGAACGGCGGTGTCCGGCGGGACGGGGGCGCCTCTCGCGCGCACCGCGATGGTGAACATCGCCTGTCGCGGCCCCATCGGGCAGCCGTCGGCGCCGCCCATGCCCGAGCCGCCGTCCCCGCCGCCCCCCGGGCCCTTGCAGGCGCCTGCGGAGGCGGCGGTCGCGAGCGCCGCCGCGGCGAGCGCCGCGAAGGCCGTGAACGATAGGGCTCGACCTGGCGCGAGGGGAAGGCGTGCAGCCACGAAGGCGAGAGGGTAGGGGGGCGACGCTGGCAAATCCAGCGAGAGCAGGGTTTGTGCAGGACGTCCGCCCGAGCGCCGCGGCGCGGGCGCTCTCCAGCTCAGCCCTGGGCCTTGAGCTCTGCGATGTCCTTGAGGAGCGCCTGCTCGTGACCGTCGGGCTTCACCTTCAGGTACGTCTTCCGCAGCACGCCCTGCGGATCGACGACGAAGGTCGTCCGGTCCCAGTAGAAGTTGCCCTTCCACTCGCTCTGCCCGACGCCCGCGGCCTTGAGGAGCTCGTGCTTCGTGTCGGCGAGCAGATCGATGGTGAACGAGAACTTGTCGCAGAAGCTCTTGTGCGACGCGACGTCGTCCTCGCTCACGCCGACCACGGCGACGTTGGCCTTGTCGAAGTCCTCCTTGGAGGCCGTGAACGACTTGCCCTGGATGGTGCAACCCGGCGTGTCGTCCTTCGGATAGAAATAGACGACGAGCCATTTGCCCGCGAAGTCCTCGAGCTTCACGGTCTTGCCGTCCTGGTTCGGCAGGGCGAAGCGCGGGAACGGCTTTCCAATCTCAACGCTCATCTTCTCTTTGCCTTTGGCTGTGGGCCGGAGGTCGGCGCCTCCTGGCCGGTGACGGTCCTGATGTGGTGGAGCGGTGCCGCCCGGGCAATCCTCCCGCCGCCCGCGCCGGATCAGCGCGGGATGAGCCCCCGGAACCAGGCCGCCACCGACGAGGAGGACTCGTCCTGGTGGAGCGAGTCCGGCCCTTCCAGCTCGTCGGCGAGCCCGCCGAGCGGCCCCTCGCTGCGCGGGGGGTGCGAGCTCGAGTGGGTCTGCCCGTGGAGCACGCTCGTGGACCCGTCCAGGGTGGGCAGCAGGTTGAGGCCGCTGCCGCTCGAGGTCGGCTCCTTCGTGAGCGACTTGAACTCGAGGAGCATCATGTCGATGAGCTCGGCGATCTTCTGCGTCCCGTCGACCGCCCGCGCCGGCCCGCCCTTGGCGCGCTCCACCAGCGCGGCCACGTCGTCCTCGCTCACCGGGCGGCCGAAGCGGTAGAGGAAGCGGGTGAGGTCGCGCCCGAGCTCGCGCGCCGTGTGGTAGCGGGCCGCCGGATCGCGGGCGAGCGCGCGGCGGATGATCTGCTCGAGCTCGCGCGGCACCTCGCCGTTGATCTGCTGGAGCGAGGGGACCACCGCGTCGCGCACGAGCCGCACCGTGATGTAGTCGGAGTCGCCGAGGAAGAGCCGGCGCCCGGCGAGCATCTCCCAGAGGATGATCCCGAGCGCGAAGATGTCGACGCGCTGGTCGACGCCCTGCTCGAGCACCGTCTCCGGCGCCAGGTAGCCGAACTTCCCCTTGATGATGCCCGCGTCGCTCTCGGCGAGCTGGCTCGACGCCTTCGCGAGCCCGAAGTCCACGATCTTCACCTCGCCGTAGCGGGTGATGAGCACGTTCGCCGGGGTGATGTCCCGGTGCACGATCTGGAGCGGCTTTCCGTCCGCGGTCGCGAGGTCGTGCGCGTAGGCGAGGCCCTGGCACATCTTCGCGGCCATGAACGCGGCGACCTCGACGCTCATCGGCCGGCCCACCTTCTTCTGGTGCTCGAGGAGGGCCCGGAGGTCGGCGCCGTCGACGTACTCCATGACGATGAAGTAGGTCCCGTCGCCGACGCCGATGTCGAACACCGACACGACGTTCGAGTGCGAGAGGTGCGCCGAGAGGCGCGCCTCGTCGAGGAACATCGCGATGAACTGCTCCTTCTTGCTGAGCTGCGGCAAGACGCGCTTGATCGCGACCTGCTTCTTGAACCCCTCGATCCCCGCGCTCTCGGCGACGAAGACCTCCGCCATGCCGCCGGAGGCGAGGCGCTTGATGACCCGGTACCGCTGCTGCTCGGACATGCCCTGTCTGTCGTCCTCCCGCCCCGTCCCGTCTCGTGTGCCCAGTCTAGCGGCTCGGGGCCGGCGGCGGATGAAATCCATGCGGCGCCGCGCGCGCGCCCCGGGTCACCGGAACGTGGCGAGCGCTGCGACCGCCGCGAAGGAGAGCCCCACGAGCGCGGCGAGCGCGAGCACCGACAGGACCGGCTCCGCCCGTACGGTGGCGAGCAGCCGGCCGCGATCTTCCCTGGACAGCGGCGCCCCGTCGGCTCCGTCCTCCCCCTCGCCGCCCGACGCTGCGGCGAGGTGCGCCGCGAGGCGCCGCCGCGCGGTCCGGGCGCGGAGCGCGAGCAGGAGCATCTCGGCGACCCCGGCGGCGCCGAGCACCACGAGGCCGGCGCGCCGCGCCCGCGAGGCGCGGGCCCGCTCGCGCGCCTCGGCCGCCGGCACCCCGTCCGCGAGCAGCGCCACGCGCCGCGGCGCGACCGGGCTCGCGGCGGGCGAGAGCGGCCAGGCGACCGTGCCCGCGCCTTGCTCGTACGGGTCGCTCGCGACGACCGCCCATCCCACGGCGCCGGGCGGCTGCCCGTCCGGGAGCGCCAGCGTCCCCGAGAAGAAGCCTCCGCCATCGGCCGCGAGCGGGACCACCGCCCCGAACAGGCGGCCGTGCCCGCCTCCGATCGAGACGTAGGCGTAGGGCTTCGGCGCCGGCGAGGTGAGCCGTAGCTCTGGCCGCTCGCCCGCGAGGCCGGCCGGGTCGAGCCAGATCGCGCCTGGGATCACGGGCAGCCTCCCTTCCCAGGAGCCGCTCGCGCCCCGCGCCCCGGGCGGCGCCGCGCTCCCGGGGCGCGCCGCGCGCAGCGTGAGCTCGACGGTGTGCGCCAGCGGCCTGATCGTGAGCTCCACGGCGCCCCGCGCGTCGGCGGTGATCTGCGCCGGCCCGCTGCCCTGCCCCCCGAGCTCCGCCCCGACGGCGCTCGCCTCCACGCGCGCCCCTGGCACGGGCGCTCCGTCCTCCGTCTCGACCGCGACGCGCACCGGCTCCGGGAACGGCGCGGCCATGGCGCCGCGCGCGACCGTGACCCGAAGGCGGAGCTCCCCGTGCGCCGCGCCGGGCAGCGCGCTCGCGTGCGCCGCGCCGGGCAGCGCGCTCGCCTCCGCGGGGAGCGGGGGCGAGAGCGGCACCTCCTGCTCCAGGAGCGCGTCGCCGCCCCGCCGGATCCGCACCACGACCGGCGCCTTCAGTCCGCCGCCTGCGCGCAGCAGCGCCTCGCCGATCCCGTCCTTTCCGGTCGAGCCGCTCCATCCCGCGAGCGGCGCCCCCCCGGACGTCGCGCTCACCTCGATCGCCGGCAGCACCGCCGGATCGTCGGCGCCGTGGAGCCGGCGCACCCCTTCGACGCGGAGCGCGAGCGCCTCGCTCCCGGCGACGGGGGCGCCCCACACCCGCACGCCGGTGGCCATACGCTGCGCGCCGGGTCCCAGGAACACGAGCGCGGCGAGCCCGATGCTGAGCGCGGGCAGGACGTAGGTCGCCGCGTCGGGCATCGATCTCATGGTCGTCCCAGCATACCTCTCCGTCCCTGCCGCGCGGGCGAGCCTCGGGTCAGGCTGGCTGCCCGTGCGGACCGCTGGTGGTGTGCCGAGCCCCTTTGCGTCCGGGCGTCTCCTCCGATAGGAAGCCGCCGATGGCAGCCGACAGACCGGTGAAGCGCAAGCGCAAGGGCTCGGGGTCCACGGGGCAGGGTGGCGAGGTGCTCCTCCGGCAGCGGACCGATCCGCGGAGCGAGCGTCGTTTCGAGCCCAAGGCGTCGCTCGAGCTAGCCCTCACCTTGCTCGGCATGTCCGTCGCGGCGCTCCTTGCCGGCGCGGGCGTTTACGGCCAGTGGTTCCGGGGCGAGGAGGCGGGCGCGCACCCTGCTGCTCCGTACCTGCTCGTCGGTGCGCTCCTCCTCGGCGCCGCGGCGGGCCTGTTCGGCCAGTGGTCGATGAAGCCCGTCCGCGTCGGCGATGCCGGCGTGGCGCTCGAGAACGGGCCTGGCGAGATCGAGCGCATCGGCTGGAGCGAGGTCACCGGCCTGCTGCTGTCGGAGTCGGCGCTCACGGTCCAGGGCGGCGGCACGGTGATCGCCATCCCGCTGCGCGCGCATCTCGCAGCGGCTTCCCGCGTCCTTTCGGAGGCGAGGAAGCGCATCCCCGGCCGCGTCGCCGACATCAAGGAGGACGCCCTGCCTGCGCCCGACGACGCTGCCGGCGAGGTACGCCCGCTGGAGCCGCCCCAGGTGGCCGGCCTTCACTGCAAGGCCACGGACAAGCTCATCGCCTTCGAGGCCGACGCTCGCCTCTGCGGCCGCTGCGGCGAGCTCTACCACAAGGACGGCGTCCCCCCCCGCTGCGTCACCTGCGAAGCCCCACTGCGCTAGAGCGGCGGTCGCCCGCTTCGGATACGGGCCCATCTCGGCGTTTTCGGTGCTCAGCGCACTGGAGTGCGCCTCCGCGCCGAAAACGCCGATCTGGACCCGTCTCCTGTGCGGGCGACCGCCGCTCGGTGAGCGCCTTGGCGGTAGGCTCGGCACCCCGCCCGCGCGCCGCCGACCCTCAGAGCCCGAAGCGCGCCGCGTTCTCCCGGAGGAACGCGATGTACACGTCCGCCTCCTGGTGCGACGGCACCTCGCCCGCCTCGACCGCCTGCTCCAGCGCCCGCTTGACCTCGCCCACACGACGCGACGGCGGCAGCCCGAACGCCTTCATGATGGCGTCGCCGATGCCGCTCGGCAGCGGCGGGACCACCGCGTCCTCGGCCTGGACATGCAGCACCCGCTCGGCCAGGTCGCTGATCTGCTTCAGCCCCTTCCGCTTCTTCTCGGGCCGCTTCGTCGTGATGTCCGCCCGCGACAGGTCGAGCACGTCGTTCAGGCAGCCGCCCATCTCCTTCGCGAAGCGCCGCACCGCGCTGTCGGTCCACGACGGGTCGTACTGGCTCGCCCGCAGGTGGTGCAGGATGAGGAAGCGGATGCTGCCCTTCAGCGCCTCCTCTTTCGAGAACAGCGGCAGCCGCCGGTCGATCTTGTCGAACATGCGCGCGCCGACCTCGGCGTGACCGAAGAAATGGACCTCCCCCGTCGGCGAGATGGTGCGCGTCCTCGTCTTGCCGATGTCATGGAGCAGCGCCGCCCAGCGGACCTCGAGCCTCGGCACCGCCTGACGCACCACCTGCTTCGTGTGCTTCCAGACGTCCTTGTGGCGCCACTCCCCGTCGCCGAACCCCACCATCGCCTCGACCTCGGGCAGCATCGCCGCCAGGGCGCCCGACTCGAGCAGGGCGTCGAGCCCGGCCTCGGCGTCGTCGCTCATCATGATCCGGTCGAGCAGCTTGCGGACGTCGGGCAGGTAGATCGCCGCCGCCGCCTTGAAGTCGGCGGGGCGCCCCGAGATCACCCGGGTCGAGGGGCGTGGCTCGGCGGCCGCCTCGGGCTGCGCGGGCTCGGCCCGCTCTGCTCGCTGAACGGCCCACTCGAGCGCCTCCATCGCCCGCTTCGGGCTCGCTTCCTGGGTGAGAATCTCCTGCACGCTGTCCTTCCACACTTTCGAGGTTACGGATCGCCCGCGGCGCGCCGGTCGCGCGGCCCGCACGGGGGTCCGCCGGTTTAGAGCCAGCCGGTACTCCGCGCAATGGTTCGTCGCTCGGCGCCGGTTCGTCCGCGTCGCGCGTCGCGCGTCGCGTCGGAGCGCGCGCCGGTCCGCCGGAGACGGCGCGTCAGGTGCGGAGGAGCCTGCCCACGTGGTCCCTCTCCCACGCGAGGGAGCGCTCGTAGTCGCGGAAGAGCCGCTCGCGGGCGAGGAACTGGGGCGGGTGGAGCATCCGGCGCCCGTTGCCGTGGCTCGCGGGCATCACGTGGTGGAGCATCTCGTGGTAGATGACGTAGGAGATGAAGTAGCGGGGGACCCAGGGCCGGTCGAGCACCGGGTGGATGCGGATCAGCCGCTCCACCGCCGAGTAGCTCCCGAGCTTGATGGTGCGCCGCGGCTTCCGCGCCTTGGTCCGCTTGCCCCAGGTGATCAGCGCGTCGACCACGCCGCCGAAGTACGTGTGGTTCACCTTCTGGAACAGGGTCAGCAGATCGTGCGTCCGCCCCTGCGTCGAGAGCGGCGTGCTCACCGGCCGGCTCGCCCGGATGCGATGGCCGTTCTCGTCGATGTACTGGCCGACGAGGAGCGACGCGGCCCGGTCCTGGTTCACCACGTACCGGACGAGCGCATCCTGAACGACCGCCGGCGCGTCCAGGAACATGTGGTGGACGCGCGCCTGCAGGATCCCCTCCCGCAGCGAGGAGGAGATCATCTGCCGGTAGTTGTCGGTCACCGAGAGGAGCACCGGCCGCTTCTGGGCCAGCTCCAGGCGCCGGACGAGCGCCTGGCGCGCCCCCTCGTGCACGTAGATCTGCGGCTGGCCCGACGGCAGGGCGATGTCGAGCGGGTGGTGGCGGGGGTCGGGCACCCGGACGACGGCCCGCGAGACGCGCGGCCACAAGGAAGAGGGTGCTGCGCCCTTCCCACCGCTGCGCGACAGACGGCCTGGAGGGGGTTGAGCGAAGGGGAAGACCATCTGTCCCGCCATCTCAATCCTCCTTATTTGGGCGTATTCTCGGGTGGGATCCTTGTCAAGCGAGCGGCCGAAATCATCGAAATCATTCGGATTTGTAATTACGTAAGCAGGGGGCCGGCCCCGCCTGCGGGGGTGCGGCGGGGGCCCTGGCCGCCGCCCGCCCACGATCTGGATTTCCACCGCAAATTCATGGACTTGCCTGGGCCATCACGGCGCGGCGACGAGCCGCTCCGGTCGAGCCGGCTCGGGTCGCGCAGCCTTCCGCCTCGGACGCGTACGTCTGCTCCCGCTCCATCCCGATGACACGGCGCGCGCGGCGCGTCCTCGCTAGGCGAGCTCGCGCGGGTCGAGGATCCGCACCACGCGCCAGCGGTCCTGCGCGCGCGGGTCGGGCTCGAGGGCGACGATCAGGGCCGTGGTGAAGGCGCGGAGGACCAGGCCGGGCGCGCCCCGGCCGGACGCGTCGACGAGCGTCCGGACGAGGTGCTCCACGTTCGGCTGGTGCCCGACCAGGAGCGCGTCGGCCCCGCCTCGGGCGAGCGCCGCGACGAGCGCGAGCGGCAGGTCGGCGTCGACCGAGAGCTCGTCCCGGATCTCGACCTCCGGCGCGCCGCAGCGGGGCGCCACGATCTCGGCGGTCTCGCGGGCGCGCGCCAGAGGGCTCGCGAGCACCCTCGAGAGCGGGGCGCCGCCCCGGACGCGGTGCAGCTCGATCGCGACCCGCTCGACACGGTCGCGGCCCTCGGGGGTGAGCCTCCGGTCCGCGTCCCGTCCGCTCGCCGACCGGTCCTCCGCCGGGCCGTGCCGCATCACGTAGAGGTGCATGGCGGTGGCGGCCCGCGTCAGTTCGTCTTGCCCGGGGCGCGCCGGGCGTCCTGGCCGGACGGGGCCGCCTCGCCGCGACCCTTCGCCTGCGCGGGGGGCTCGGCCGCGGCGGCTCCGCCCTTCGGGGCGGCGGCCGCGGCGCCGTTCGCCGCGGCGCTCCCGCCGGCGCGGGAGATGCCGTGCTTCGCGAGGACCATCGACTCGATCTTCTCGAGCACCGCCGGGTGCTGCTCGAGGTAGGAGCGGGCGTTCTCCCGGCCCTGGCCGATGCGCTCGCCCTGGAACGAGAACCAGGAGCCGCTCTTCTCGATGATGCTCGCCTCGGTCGCGAGGTCGATGACGTCGCCGCTGTGGCTGATGCCGTGGCCGTAGAGGATGTCGAACTCCACCTCGCGGAAGGGGGGGGCCATCTTGTTCTTCACGACCTTGACGCGGGTCCGGTTGCCGACGACCGCCGGCTCCTTGCCGCCCGCGGCCGCCTCCTTGATCGCGCCGATGCGGCGGATGTCGAGCCGGACCGAGGCGTAGAACTTGAGGGCGTTGCCGCCGCTCGTCGTCTCGGGGCTGCCGAACATGACGCCGATCTTCATGCGGATCTGGTTGATGAACATCAGCAGGCACTGCGAGCGGGAGGTCGTCCCGGTCAGCTTGCGGAGCGCCTGGCTCATCAGCCGGGCCTGGAGGCCGACGTGGCTGTCGCCCATGTCGCCCTCGATCTCCGCCTTCGGGACGAGCGCGGCGACGGAGTCGACGACGATGATGTCGACGGCGTTCGAGCGGACCAGCATGTCGGCGATCTCGAGCGCCTGCTCGCCGTAGTCGGGCTGCGAGATGAGCAGCTCGTCGGTCTTCACGCCGAGCTTCTTGGCGTAGTTCACGTCGAGGGCGTGCTCGGCGTCGATGAACGCCGCCGTCCCGCCCGCCCGCTGGATGGCCGCGATGGCGTGGAGGGTGAGGGTCGTCTTGCCGCTCGACTCCGGCCCGTAGATCTCGACGATGCGGCCGCGCGGGTAGCCGCCGATGCCGAGGGCGATGTCCAGGCCGAGCGAGCCGCTCGGCACGGCCGCGACCTCGTCGTGCAGCGTCTGCCCGTCCTTGAGGCGCATGATCGCCCCTTTGCCGTACTCCTTCTCGACGCTCGCGATCGCGAGCTCCAGGGCGGCAGACTTCTGCTTGGTGTTCTTCTCGTCGCTCATGCGTACCTCGGGGCGGGGGGCCGAAGGGAGGGGAGTCCGAAGGGGATCACGCTGCCGGATCCCCGACGTGCGGGGCAACAGTTTCCGGCAGCTTTACTGTCCGGTTGTTCAGGAAGCAAGACCCCCGCACCCCGGATAGGACTGAAAACGTCCGCGCGAGGGCACGGCCGGGCCGGGCCGGACGGGCGGCGCGCGCGGTTGCCGTGCCGGGCGCCGCGCCGGGCGCCGCGCCAGGACCGAGCCCGGGCGGACCGCCTCCGGACAGGGCGATGACGTCGCGGTCGGAAGCGCCGTTTCCCGGCTGCTGTGGAGTCTCACAAGCCGGGCAACAATCGTGATCGTCGCACACCGGGAACCCTGGCGGACTCTTCATGTGTGGGCCACACCTTCCGCGTGGGGGGCGGGGGCCGCTTTTTCCCGGGGTTTTCCCTGGGCCGGTACGAGTTCGTCCTGCGGGTGGCCGCAGGCGAGACGGGGGAGGTCTGGGCGGGTCGGCTCAGGCGCGAGCACGGGTTTCAGAAGCTCTTTGCCATCAAGGTGCTTCACCCCGAGCTCTCGCCCGACCCCGACGCCGTGCGGATGTTCCTGGAGGAAGCCGCGCTCGCGGCGCGCATCCGGCACCCGAACGTGGTGCCCGTCGTGGATCTCGGCGAGGAGGGCGGCACCCTCTTCTATGTCATGGAGTGGGTCAGCGGCGAGCCCCTCTCGGCGGTGCTGCGCGCCGCGCGCGGGCGCCCGGCGCCGGTGCTCGCCGCGGCCCGGCTGGCGTACCAGATCTGCGCGGCGCTCGACGCGGCGCACGAGCTCCGGGACGAGGTCGGCAACCCCCGGGAGCTCCTTCACTACGACGTCTCGCCCGATAACGTCCTCATCACGTCCGAGGGGCTCGTCCGCCTCGTCGACTTCGGCATCGCGAAGTTCGAGGAGGAGCGGCTGTCGGAGCGCCGGCCTTCGCTCCGGGGCGACGGCGGGCGCGCCTTCGCCGCGGCGGCGGGCGGCGAGGGGGGCGCGCTCCTGTTCAGGAGCAGCGCGCCGTACATGGCGCCGGAGCACATCCGGGGGCAGCCGTGCGACCGGCGGGCCGATCTCTTCGGGGTGGGGGTGCTGCTCTACGAGCTCCTCTCGGGCGCGCACCCCTTCCAGGCCGACGACAGCGAGAGCACGATGACCCACATCGCGAGCGAGCGGCCCGCCGCGCCGCTGTCGTCGCGCGCCGTCCCGTCCCGCCGCGGGTTCGCCGAGCGGCTGAGCGCGGCGCCGCCGCCCGAGCCGATCCCGCCCGCGCTCGATCGCCTCGTCTCCGAGGCGCTCGCCAAGTCGCCCACCGCGCGCACGGCGACGGCCGCGCAGCTGATGCGCGCGCTCGAGGAGGCGGTCCCGGGCGCCGCGCACCCGGGCAACGACGCGCTGGTCGCCGGCTGGATCGGGCAGGTGCTCGGGAACGCGTCCCACCTCCGCACGCAGCAGCTGCGCGCCGCGCTCGAGTCGCTCGATCCGGGGGGCGGCGCGGCCGACGAGGCGGAGCCGCTGCCCGCCTGGCGGCGGTGGGCGCAGGCGGCGTGGGCGTTCGGGGCCGCCGTCCTCGGGGTCGCGCTCGCCGGGACCACGGCGGTGAAGGACAGCCCGCTGCCGCCGGCCTCGTTCACCGCGCCCGCCGGGCCGCGCGTGGACACCGCCGCGAGCAGCCTCGGCGCGCCCCCGCGCCGCCGGGGCGCGGCGACCACGCCGCACCGGCGATGAGCCAGCGCCGGCGCGAGGTCGGGCGCCGCCGAGGGAGCGGGGCCGCGCGTGTCAGGCGTCGACGGTGCCTTCGAGGATCGCGCGCGGGCCGTCGATGAGCATGAAGGTCGCTTCCTCCTCGCCGACCCTGGCGAAGAGGGCGTCGATGCCGCCGCGGACGTCGGCGACGTCCCTCGGGGCGTGGGCGTCGCTGCACGCGGCGTAGTAGTAGCCCTCCTCGAGCAGCTGCTCCGCGGCGCGGCGGGGGGCGCGCCCGTACTTGCCGGTGAGGGCCGCGACGTCGAGGAGGAGGACGGCGCCGGCGTCGAGGAGCGGATCCAGCGAGGAGCAGTCGTCGAAGACCGGCTCGTAGCGCTCCGGGTGGGCGATGACGGGGCGGAGCTTGCGGCGGCTGAGGTCGAAGATGCGCTCGGCGACGCGGACGGGGAAGCTCCGGGTCGGGAACTCGACGAGCGCCGCGCGGCCGCCGGGGTAGGGGAGGGCGCTGCCGTCGAGGAGGCGCTGGAAGACGACGTCATCGAAGAAGTGCTCCGACGAGAGGTCGAGCGCGGGCAGGCCGCGCGCGTCGTCGGCGCGGCGCAGCGCGGCGCACGTCGCGTCGTAGGCGGCGCGGAGGCTCTGCCGGGTGTTGTCGAACATCCCGGGGCGCATGTGCGGCGTGGCCACCACGGTGTCGAACCCGGCGCCGCGGAGCGCGGTGAGGAGGGCGAAGCTCTCCTCGACGGTGCGGGCGCCGTCGTCGATGCCGGCGACCCAGTGGCAGTGGAGATCGATGAAGCCGCGCATCGTGCGGTCGAACTTAGCAAAGTTGGCCGCCCCCGTGCGCTGCGACCATCCTTCGCGTGGAGGAGGTGTTCGTGTCGCTCTCGTTATCGAACCAGCAGCTTGTGCCGGAGCCCGGGTCGAATGGCGGCGCAGGGGGCCATCGCGGCGACCAGCAGGGAGGCCGCGCGGAGCGGCCCGAAGGCCGAGGCGCGCTCTCGGCCGAGGAGGGCGCGGCGGCCGCCGGGGAGGCGGCGCCCGCCTCCGAGCGGCGGCGCCGCCGCAGCGACGACCCGATCACCGCGCTGCACTATCAGCTCTCGACGACGCGCTCGGAGGCGAACCTGGACGTCGTGGTCCTCGTGGACGACAGCGGCTGCCTGGTCGCCGGGGCGGGCGCGTGGCCCGCGTGCGAGGAGCTCGCCGCCTACGCCCCGCTCCTCGCCAACCCGGACGCCGTGCAGAACGCCGCGGTCGGCTCGCGCATCGCCGCGCTCACCGCGGAGGTCGAGGTCCAGAGCCTCGCCGTGGCGGGCGGGGAGGTGCTGCTCTGCGGCCGCGGCGGCACGGCGGAGCGCGGCGCCTCCATCGCCCGGGCCGCCGCCGGGTGCCTGCGCATCCTCCGCGCCGCAGCCTGAGCGCATCGTCCACCCGCCGCGGGCCGAGCGGTCGTCCGGCCGCGGCCGGAGCGCTCGCCGCGCAGCCGGACGAGCGCTCGCGCCCCCGGTTCGTGCTACAAGGGGCCGCGACCTCAGGTCGCGCGCCATGCCCGGCCCGCTTGCACCCCCTCGAAACACCCCACCCGCCGCCCACGCACCCCTCCGGGCGGACGACGCCGGCCTGGCCCGGCTGCTCGCCTCCCGCAGGGTGATCCTCTGCGTCGGCTGCGGCGGCGTCGGCAAGACGACCACCACCGCGGCGCTCGGCCTCGCCGCGGCCCGCCGGGGCAAGCGCGTGCTGTGCCTGACGATCGACCCGGCGCGCCGCCTCTCCCAGAGCCTCGGGCTCGAGGAGATGAAGACCGAGGCGCAGACGATCGAGCCGGCCCGGTTCGCCCGGGCGGGGGTCGACGTGCCCGGCTCGATGACGGTGATGATGCTCGACACGAAGTCGACGTTCGACGGCCTCGTCGCCTCGCTCGCCCCGTCGCCCGAGCAGCGCGACCGGATCCTCGGCAACGTCCTCTACAAGTACATCTCCACGTCGCTCGCGGGCACGCAGGAGTACATGGCGATGGAGAAGCTCTACGCCGTGAGGAACGACCCGAGCTACGACCTCGTCCTGCTCGACACGCCGCCCACGGCGAACGCGCTGGATTTCCTCGACGCGCCCGAGCGGCTCGTCGGCGCCATCGACAGCGCGGCGACGCGCTGGTTCGTGCAGGCGTTCCAGAGCTCCGGCAAGCTGTCGCTCAACCTGCTGGCGCGGTCGACCGCGGCGGTGCTGCGCGGCATCGGCAAGCTGACCGGCAGCGGCTTCCTCGAGCAGATCGCGGCGTTCATCAGCGAGATGAACGCGGTCTTCGGCGGCTGGAAGCAGCGGGCGGACGCGGTGGCGTCGGCGCTGCGCGGCCCCGACGTGGCCTACGTGCTCGTCACGACGCCCGATCCACTCTGCGTGCGCGAGGTGCTGTTCTTCGCCGATCGCCTGCGCGAGCAGGACATGCGGCGCGACGCGTTCGTCGTGAACCGCGTCCACCCGGTGTACGGCGCCCTCCCCGGCGCCGCCGAGATCGCCGCCGCGCTCGACGGGAGCGGCCTCGCGCTCGGCCCCGGCGCGGCGGCGCGCCTGCTCCAGGCCGCCGAGGACGAGACCCGCATGGGCAAGCTCGATCACCTGAACCTGATCGCCCTCGAGGCGGCGCTGGAGGACGAGCAGAACGGCGGCAGCGTCCGCGTCGACGTGCCGGCGTTCCCGTACGACATCTACGACGTGGCCGGCCTCGCGAGGATCGCCGACGTGCTGGCGCCGCTGCCCGGGGCGGCGGGGTAGCCGGCCGCTTCCGTCGAGGTGCGGCGCACGCTGCGGTGCGGCAGCGCCCCCCGCGGTGGGCGCGCGCGTGCCGCGGTGGGCGCGCGCCCCCGCGGCGCGGGCTAGCTGCGGCGGCGGCGCTCCTTGTACTTCACCCGGACCGGCACGCCCTCGAGGCCGAACGCTTGCCGGAGCTGGTTCGACACGTAGCGCCGGTAGCTGAAGTGGAGCTTCTCGGGATCGCTCGCGACGACGACGAACAGCGGCGGCGACGTCTCGGCCTGCGTGACGAAGAACAGCCGGGGCGCGCGCCCGCCGTGCGTGGGCGGCGGGTGCGTGAGGAGGATCTGCTCGAAGAAGCGGTTGAGCTCCCCGGTGGGCACGCGCTTCCGGTAGGCGTCGGCCACCTGGCCCACCGTCTCGAGGAGCTTCGCCACGCCGCGCCCGCTGCGCGCGCTCACCTGCACGATCGGCGCCCACGGCACGAACGCCAGCTTGTCGCGGGCGTCCTGCTCCGCCTTCGCGAGCGCCTTCCGGTCGAGGAGATCGATCTTGTTCAGGCCGATCACGACGCCACACCCCCGGTCGACCGCGAGGCCGAGGATCTTCGCGTCCTGCTCGGCCACGCCCTCGGCGGCGTCGCAGAGCAGGAGCACGACCTCGGCCCGCTCCATCGCGCGGATCGCGTGCATCACGCTGACCGCCTCGACGGCGCTGTCCTCCTTCGCCACCTTCGCCTTGCGCCGGATGCCGGCCGTGTCGATGAGCAAGAACCGCTTGCCGTCGCGCTCGGCCAGGGTGTCGATCGGATCGCGCGTCGTGCCCGGCTGCGCGTCGACGAGCATCCGCTCCTCGCCCGCGATGCGGTTGACGAGCGACGACTTCCCCGCGTTCGGGCGCCCGATGATGGCGATGCGGAGCGCCCCCTCGGCCGACGCCTCGGGCGCCGCGGGCTCCTTGGGCAGCGCGGCCTCGATGGCCATCTCCAGATCCGAGATGCCGCGGCCGTGGAGGGCGCTGATGGGGATGAGCCGATCCATCCCGAGGCGGTACAGCTCCGCCGCCTCGGCCTCGGCGCGGGGCGAGTCCGCCTTGTTGGCGACGTAGATCACGGGCTTGCCCGCGCGGCGCAGGAGGCCGAGCTCGGCGTGCTCGGACGGCGTGACCGGCGTCACGGCGTCGAGCACGCACACGATCACGTCGGCCTCGGCGATGGCGAGGTCGATCTGCCGCTTGATCCCCCGCCGCATGGGGTCGTCGCTCTCGGGGTCGAACCCGCCCGTGTCGACGAGCGTGAAGCGCCGTCCCCGCGAGGTGACGTCGCCGTAGTGGCGATCGCGGGTCACCCCGGGCTCGTCGTGCACGATCGCGACGCGCTTGCCGACCAGCCGGTTGAACAGCGTGCTCTTGCCGGTGTTGGGCCGCCCGACCAGCGCCACGATCCCGGCCGAGGGCGGCGGGGCAGGCGCGTCGGCCGCGGCGGCCTCGAGGGCCTCGTCGGCGAGCTCCGCCGCGAGCACGCCGCTGTCCTCCGCCGGATCGTGGCCGCTCTGCTCGAAGGCAGCGCGCCCCTTGCTCACGCCCGAGCCGCTGCCCTTCTTCGCGCCAGCGGCCGCCTTGCCGGGCGCGGCCGCGGTCTTGCCGGACGCCGCGGCGGCCTTGCGGGGCGCGGCAGCGGCCTTGCCGGGCGCGGCAGCGGCCTTGCCGGGCGCGCTCTTTCTGGGAGCGACCGCGCTCTTGCCCGAGGCGGCCGCGCTCTTTCTGGGAGCGACCGCGCTCTTGCCGGAGGCAGCGCCCTTCCTGGGAGCGACGCCGCCCCTCTTCTCGGGGCCACCGCCCGTCTTCGTCGCCCGGCCGCCGCCGGCGGCGCCCTGACCGCGCCTGGTCTGCCTGGAAGGAGCTGGTTTCGCCGCGCTCACGAGGTCTCTCCCTTGTTGTAACCGAGCTCTTCCAGCGTCTGGAGCGACTCGCGCCACTCCGGCGTCACCCGCACCCAGAGCTTGAGGTTCACCTGCCGCCCGACGAGCTCCTCGATCCGGAGCCGGGCCTCCGTGCCGATCCGCTTGAGCTGCTCCGCGGCGGCGCCGATCAAGATCTTCTTCTGCCCGGGCCGCTCCACGTGGATCGTCGCGTCGATGTGCAGCGCGCCGTCGCCCGTCGGCTCGACGTAGCGCTCGATCTGCACGGCGCTGGCGTGCGGCACCTCGGCCTTCGTCGCGCGGAGGATCTGCTCGCGCACGTACTCGGCGGCGAAGAAGCGCGTGGGCCTGTCGGTGAGCTCATCGGGCGCGAAGCCCCAGGCCCGCTCGGGGCACAGCTTCGCCACCTCGTCCAGCACGCGCTGGACGCCGTCCTCGCGCAGCGCCGAGATCGGGACGATCGCCGCGAAATCACGGATCTGCCCGAACGCGTCGAGGAGCGGCAAGAGCCGCGCCTTGTCCCGCACCCGGTCGACCTTGTTGAGCACGAACACCACCGGCGCCTCGCTCCCGAGGTCCGCGAGCAGCGCGAGGTCGCCCGGGTGCGGCGCGAACGGCGGGCCGTCCTCGCCTTCCTTCGCGCGCCGCGGGAGGCGCGCGGGATCCGGGGCTTCCGTCACGAAGACGATGACGTCGGCGCTCCGCGCCGCCTCGCGCGCCGCCTGGTTCATCACGCGCCCGAGCTCGGTGCGCGGCCGGTGCAGCCCGGGCGTGTCGAGCAGCGCGATCTCGGCCGGGCCGTGGTGCACGACCCCGAGGATCGCGTCGCGCGTCGTCTGCGGCGTCGGCGAGACGATCGCGAGCGGGTGGCCGAGCGCCGCGTTGAGCAGCGTCGACTTGCCCACGTTCGGCCGCCCCACCAGGGCCACGCGCCCGGATCGCCGCGGCAGATCGAGCGACGCGTCGGCCTCCTCGACCCGCCTCGGCTCGGCGCGCTTCCTTCGCTGCTGCTGCCCGCCGCCGAGCGCGCCCGCCGCGCGCTCCGGGAGCGGTCGCCCCTTCGCTTCGCCCCCCGGGCGAGGCGCGCGCCCCGCCTTGCCGCGGGCTGCGCTGGAGGAGCGCGCCGCGGCGCCGCGGTTCTTCCCGGCGCCCCGCTCCGCATCTCCCGCCTTGGCAGCGCGCTCGGCGCCGCCCCGGTCCGCATCCCCTGCCTTGGCGGCGCGCTCGGCGCTGCCCCGGTCCGCCTCGCCTCGCCTGGCCGCGCGCTCGGCGCCGCCCCGCTTGCTCGCGCCGCGCGATCTGTCGTCGGGATGCGCCTCGTCTTTGCGTCGGGACGGGCGCGCCCGCGGGATCGCCGCGTCGCCCGTCGGGGATTCCTCGCCGGATGACGCTCCCGGGCGGCCGGCGCGGCCACCGTTCCTGGCGGGACGGGGGCCAGCGGCGGCCTGGGAGGGCTTCGGCGCCTGCGGGCGCGTTCTCGCGCCCTGGGGCGCGCTCGGGGGACGGCCTTTCACCACGCCGCGCGCGATAGCAGACGCCCACGGGGGCTACAAACGCTTCCCTACGATCCGTGGTCAAGCGCGCGCGAAGGCGGTAAGGGGATGCCTCGCATGTCGAGCGTCCACCGAGGGGATCCACGAAGCGGAGCCCCGCCCGCTGCCCCCGACCCGCCCGCGACCGGAGCCTCGTCCCACGACGAGGCGAGGCCGCGCGAGGACCGCTCGGCCGAGACCGGCGGCGCGCCGGCCGATGGTGCGGTGGACGGCGGCTCGCGCGGCGGCCCCGCGCGGCTCGCGGCCCTCGCGCTCGCGGCCCTCGCGCTGCTGCCCCTCCTCGGCACGAGCGGGATCTGGGACCCCTACGAGCTCGACCGGGCCGACCTCGCCCGCCGCATCGCCCTCCACGTCTTCCACGCCCCGCGCGGCGTGGAAGGCGTGGATCTCGCCGATCCAGCCGGGCAGCTGCCGACCCTGACCGACCTCGGCATGGGCGAGCTCGGGTTCACCTCGATGGCGCTCGGCTTCCGGCTGTTCGGCCTGCACGACTGGGCCGGGCGCCTCCCGCTCGCGCTGTGGGGGCTCGCCGGCGCGCTCGTGCTCTACGAGTTCCTCGCCCGGCTCGTCGACCGCAAGGCCGGCCTGTACGGCGTCGCCGTCCTCGTCACGATGCCGCTCTACGTGATGCAGGCCCGCACCATGCTCGGCGACATCGTCACCATGGCCGCGCTCACGATGGCGTTCTGCGGGCTGACCGGCGCCCTGCTCGAGGGCGGGCGAGGGGCGCGGCGCGGCGCCCTGCTCGCGCCGGCCGCGTGGATCGCGGTGGGGCTCCTCGGCCTCGCCGCCGGATACCTCAGCCGCGGCCTGCTGATCGGGGTCGCCGTCCCCGCGCTCGGCGCCGGCCTGACGTGGATCGTGCTCCGCACGTCCGGCGCCTGGCCCGCGCCCGAGCGCCCGCGGCCCACGCTCGGCGATCTCGTGGGCGGCGCGGCGCTCCTGCTCGGCATCGCCGCGGCGGCGAAGGGCCTCCTCGTCCTCGCGAGCTCGAGCGCCGACGCGCCGCTCCCGCGCGCCCTCGGCGTCGCGCTCCTCAAGAAGCCGCCGGTCGAGTCCACGTTCGATCTCACGCTGCGCCAGCTCGGGCACGCCCTCTTTCCGTGGAGCGCCTTCCTGCCGTTCGCCGTCGGCCGGCTCTTCCGCGCGCCGGCCGCGGCGCAAGCCGGGACGAGGACCTGCGCCGCGGCGGGCCTCGATCGCGAGGCCGGCGTCCGGATCGCCCTCGTCGTCACGTCGGCGCTCGCCTACGGCGCCTTCGCGCTGCTCGCGCCGCACGCCGGGGCGCTCCCGTTCAGCGGCCCCGCGCTCCTCGCCGCGATCGCCGCGCTCGCCATCCGCGATCTCGAGCGCGGCGCCCCCTCCTCGCGGGCGCTCGCCGTCGGCTGCTCCGTGCTCGCCTTCGTCCTGTACCGCGACCTCGTCCTCTCGCCGGACCGGGCCCTCAGCGTCTTCTCCGTCGACAAGCCCGTGTTCCCGAAGAGCTTCGAGGAAGAGGCGGCCTCGGCGATGCGCTTCGTCCTGATCGCGTTCGCGGGCCTCGTGGCGCTCACCTGGTTCGAGGAGCAGCCCCGCGAGATCGACCGCGGCCTCAAGGCGTGGGCGCGTCGCCTCGACGCCGACGTCCGCGCCGGCGCCGAGGAGCTCGCGCGCATCTGGGGCGGCAACCTGCTCTTCCTGCTGATCGTCCTCGAGGCGGCGCTCGTCGGCGTCGGCGCGATGATCTTCGTCGGCAAGCGCATCGGATGGGGGACCGTGGCGCGGATGCCGAACCACCTCGCCGCCTACGGGATGAACGCGTGGTGGGCGCTGCCCTTGCTGCTCGCCGTCGGGCCCGTGGCGCTCATCGCGGTGCGCGACGCGTTCCGCTTCGTCGTCGCGCGCGCCTCCGTGCCCCGCGCCCTCGGCACGCCGCTCGCCGGCCTCGTCGCCGGCTTCGCGCTGAGCTTCTGGTACTACCCCGCGCTCGCGGCCCAGCTCTCGCCGAAGGAGGTCTTCGAGTCGTACGAGTCGCTGCGCAAGCCCGGCGAGCCGCTCGCGACGCTCGGCGTCCGGAGCCGCGCGGCGGCCTACTACCAGGGCGGCGAGGTCGCGTCGTTCAACGACGCCCCGCAGGCGCTCGCCTGGCTCACCGCCCCCGCCGCGGAGGGCTCCGCGGACAGCGCCGCCGCTCCCGGCGCGCGCCGCTGGCTCGTCGTCAAATCTGACGAGCTACCCAGGTTGAACAGCCTCTTCCGCAAGCACCACGGGCGCAACCTGCCCGTGCTCGACGGCCGATCGAGCCAGATCGTCCTCGCGTCGAACGAGCTCGGCGGCCGTCCGAACGAGAGCTGGCTCAGCCGTGTCGTGCTCGACGAGCCCGTCGCTCCCGCGAACCCGCTCGACGCGATGTTCGACGATCAGCTGGAGGTGCTCGGCTGGGAGCTGACCGACGACGACGGGCAGCAGGCCTCGAGCGTGATCCCGCAGAAGATCTACCACCTGCGGACCTTCTTCCGGGTGCACCGGCCGATCGCCGGCAACTGGAAGATGTTCGTTCACATCGATGGGTTCCA
Organism: Sorangium sp. So ce394; assembly: GCF_051474665.1. Taxonomy (NCBI): domain Bacteria; kingdom Pseudomonadati; phylum Myxococcota; order Polyangiales; family Polyangiaceae; genus Sorangium; species Sorangium sp. So ce394. The sequence continues at coordinate 9,563,773 of NZ_CP150339.1, read as the reverse complement.
GCGCCGTTACAACGGCGACCACGCCGTGATCGAGGGGCGCTACCCGATGAGCCTGTGGCAACCGGGCGACGTCATCGTCGACGACCACGAGCTCCAGCTCGAGCCCAACTTCACCCCGGGCGACTACGCGCTCTACTTCGGCTTCTTTTCCGGGGATGCGCGCTTCGAGGTGACGCGCGGACCTGAACACGAGAACCGCATCCGAGGCGGCGTCATCCGCGTGCGGTGAGCCGCCCGTTGTAGGATTCCCGACGCATGCCGCGGCGCGCGCGTGCTCCTGTGCGCCCGGCGACCCACGCGCGGTCCTCGTCGTCGAGCGCCCTCGACGCGCGTGCGGAAAGCGGCTAGTCGCAGAAACATGACCGGGGGCCGTGGTGACTCCAACCATCCGCCCGACACGCCTGGCGGTTTGTCGGCCACCCCCGCGCAGAACGGCGCCTACGGGGACGCTGGCCACACCGGCGAGGATGCCGAGTGCGAGATCCCCCCGGATTCGCTCAACCGACGCTCGTCCGAGCGGCTCGACGTCACCTGGCTCGTGGACTGCGAGACGGATGACACGTTCCTCTACGCCTCCATCACCAACATCTCGGAGATGGGCATCTTCGTCCGCACGACGCAGCCGCTCTCGATCGGCACGCGCCTCACGCTCCGCTTCTCGCCCCCGGGGGCCGAGAGCTCGTACGTGCTCGAGGGGACGGTGCAGTGGGTGAACGAGGTGCGCCCCCTCCACGACAACCCGAACCCGGGCATGGGGATCCGCTTCGTCGATCTCACGCCCGACGATCGCGAGCGCATCGTCGACACGATCAGGACGATCGCCTACATCCGCGATGCGCCGGTGAGATCGAACTGACGCAGGCGCCGGCGCGCGTCCGCGGCCGTCAGCGCCCCATCACGGCGTCGGGAGGCACGGCGTCGGGAGGCACGGCGTCGGGAGGCGCCGCCTGCGCGGGCCCCTGCTCGTCTGCGCGCGGCGCCGCGGACTTCGCGGCCGGCCGCGGCGCCGCGGCGGGGCGCGCCGCCGATGCCGCGGCGGGGGAGGCGGCCACCGGGGCCGCGTTGTGCGCCTGCGAGCGCGCGGCGTTCGCCTCGAGGCCCGCGAGCATCTGCTCGGCGCGGTCGCCGTACCCCTTCGCGGAGCGGAGCGCGAGCAGCAGCTCCCGCGCCTTCCCCGTCTCCCCGGCCGCCTGATGACACCGCGCGGCCTCCCACATCGCCGCGTGCGCGGCGGGCGTGCCCGGGTACTGCGCGCCGACCTCGTCGAGCTTGCCGACGGCGGCCGCGCAGCCCGACGTCCGTTGCAGCGTCTGCGCGTCACGCAGCGCCTGCCTCGCGCCGTCCTCGGGGGCGGCTGCCCCGCGCGCGCTCTTCTCCTTCGCCGCCTCCGCCGTCGGCCTCGGCGGCTCGCTCGCCTTGGCCTCGGCCATGCGCCGGCCGTCGCCCTCGTCCGCCGGCGCGGCCAGGGTCGGCGCCGGGGCGCTGGGCGGCTCGAGCTGATCCGACGCAGGCTGGCCCCACTCGGTGACCCGCACGGGGGCCACGCCCGTCTTCGGCCGCAGCAGCAGCAGGCTCGAGCCGATGACGAGCACGAAGAGCGCCGCCATCGCCAGCTGCGGCCGCATCGCGTGGCTGCCGGCCCAGGCCAGCGCGCGGAGCGCCTTGCGCCGGAACGGCGTCTTCTTTTGCGCGACCTCGACCGCCTCGAGGATCCGCGCCTCGAGCTCCTCGCTCGGCTCCTCGAGCGGCAACGGACCGGCGTCGCGAGCCGCGCGCAGCCCCGCGAACGCCGAGGCGCACCGGGCGCAGCTGTCCATGTGGCGCTTCATGGCCGCATGCGTCAGCTCGTCGAGCTCGTCGTAGAGCGCGTCCATCACGTGCTGGTCGAACTTCTCGCAGTCCATAGACAGCTCTTCCGGCGCGCTAGCGCAGCGCCCTCGCGTAATCCTCGTACTCCGAGAGCGCCTCCTGGAGCCGCTCGAGGGCGTAGCGCATCCGGCTCTTCACCGTGTTCTCGGGCACCCCGACGATCTGGGCGATGTCCTTGAAGGGCACGCGCCCGATCTCCCGGAGCAGGAAGACCTCCCGCTGCTCGTGCGGGAGGCCCTCCACGGCGCGGACGATGAGCTGCCCCATCTCGGCCCCGATCGCGACGCGATCCACCGCGGCCTGGGGCGCCGGGTCCGCGGTCCGCTCGCCGAGCGTGGGGCCGTCGCCGTCGCCGGAGCCCTGGTCGAGCGACGGGTGGCGCCGGAGCGACATCTTGCGCAGGTGATCGATGCAGACGTTGCGCGCGATGGCGTAGGCCCACGTGGTGAACCTCGCCTCGTGCTTGAAGTCGGAGGCGCTCTGCACGATCTTCACGAACACATCCTGCACCAGATCCTCGGCGACCGCAGGCCCGCGGACCTGCCGCAGGATGAAGTTGTAGATCGGCGTCTTGTGCCGCCGGACGAGCCCGGCAAACGCGGCGCGGTCGCCGCCCTGAAAACGCATCATCAGGGCTTCGTCCGTGACCTCCTCTCGAGAAATCGGGACCATCCTAGCTCCCGGAGCGGCCGAGCCTCTGCGGCGCTCCTTCGGCGGCCCGAGCGGCGGGGTGTTCGTTTCGACGACCGCGGCGCCGGATCGGACGCGCAGCGCGGCTCGAAGATCTGAGGCGCTCTCCTTCCCCTGACACAAGCGCACCTTAGCGGATCCGCCCCCGAGCGAGCGAGCCCCCTTCGCCCGCGTCGATGGGAGGGCCGCTGGCGTCCGGAGGCGCGCCCGCGCTCGGCCCCGTGGCGCCCTCGTGGCAGCGCATCGTCGACCGGCCGAGGACGCCGCGGGCGCGCGCCGGGTGAAGGGGGCAGCACGTTTTCCTCTGCACGTTTCTGCACTTTTTTTGCATGGTCCGCGCCGCCGTCGCGCCGCCGGCGGCGGGGCGCTGCGCCGGTAGAGCGGAAGCTGTCCAGGTCGTTGCGCTCCGAAGCCCGCCGCCACTAGACTCCCCGGCACCGGGCGTGAGGTCGCCCCCCTCTGCTGACGAGGGTAAAACCACGAGGTTACCTTTCGATGCGACTTATCAGGATGCTGGCTGTGGGGGTGGGGGCCTCGTTCTTGATGGCCGTGCCCGCCTTCGCGCAGAGCCCGGGCGGCGCGTCGGGCAAGGCCGCTGCTCCTGCCGCCTCGGTGGCGCCGGCCGCCTCGGCGCCTGCGAACGCAGCGCAGGCCGCCCCCGCGACGGGCGCCGCGGCTGCATCGCCCGGCACGACGGCCGCGCCGGCTGCGTCGCCCGGCACGACGGCCGCGCCGGCTGCATCGCCCGGCACGACGGCCGCGCCGGCCGCGAACGCAGCGCAGGCCGCCCCCGCGACGGGCGCCGCGGCTGCATCGCCCGGCACGACGGCCGCGCCGGCTGCGTCGCCCGGCGCGACGGCCGCGCCGGCCGCGGGCGCCGCCGCCCCGGCGATGGATGGCCCGACGTACGCGGTGCGGCTGCGCGATCTGGAGCAGCGCATCGACGAGCTCAAGGAGCAGATCCGCCGCAGCCATACGCGGCTCTCGCTCCTCAGCGACACGATCCTCTCCGGCGGCGGCGCCGGCTCGCGCGCCTCGATCCGGTTCAACAACGAGCTGTCGAGCGCGTTCCGCGTGACCCGCGTGCTGATCGTGCTGGATGGCGCCGTCCAGTACAACAAGACCGATCAGTCGGGCGCCCTGGCGGAGCAGACCGAGATCCCGATCTTCAACGGCTCGGTCCCGCCGGGGGATCACACCCTCCAGGTGCTCGTGAACCTGCAGGGCAACGGCTACGGGGTGTTCTCGTACCTGCGCGGCTACCGCTTCGAGGTGCGCTCCAGCCATTCCTTCACGGCGGTCGAGGGCAAGACGATCAACCTCCAGGCGGTCGCGTTCGAGAAGGGTGGGGTCACGACCCCGCTCGAAGAGCGCCCGGCGGTCCGTTTCGTCGAGAAGATCGTGAGCGGCCTCTCGGACGCTTCCGGGCAGCCGGCCGCCGCCGCGGGTGGCAAATAGGTTCGAGCTCGTTAGGACAAGTCGCCATGACCTGGGACTCCGGATCGCGGGTTACCCCTGCCTTGCTTGGCCTGCTCCTGCTCGGCGCGGCCACGACCGCGGCCCCTGCCGACGCGTGGGCCCTGGACTCCGAGCGCGCCTACACGAGCGCCTCGCAGCAGATCAGCAGCGTCTCGTCCGGGCTGGGCGCCATCCAGGCGGCGATCCAGAAGTCCCGCGGCGAGCAGCGCACCCCGGAGCAGCGCATCGCGGACGCCGTCCTGCTGATGGGGTCCAGGGACTACGAGCGCGCGGCCAACGTGCTGAACCAGGTGGTCGAGAAGTACCCTGACCACCCGACGGCCTTCCCGGACGCGCTCAACCTGCTCGGCGAGACGTACTTCCGCTCGAAGCAGTACCTCTCGGCCCGCCGGGTGTTCCAGCGGATCGTCGCGAGCGGCGCCGAGCCGCGCTTCGCCGCCTATCAGGAGAAGGCGCTCGGCCGGCTCGTGGACATCTGCCTCCGCATCAAGGACTACGACGCCCTCGACGCCGTCTTCGCCTCGATGAACAACGTCCCGTCCTCCGCGGCGGGGAGCGCCCTCTCGTACGCGCGCGGCAAGGGCCTCTACGTGAAGAAGGACCTCGCCGGCGCGAAGGCGGCGCTCGGCGCGGTCGACCCGCGGAGCGAGTACTTCCACCAGGCGAGGTACCTGCTCGGCCTGATCGCGGTGAAGGAGGCGACGCCCCCGCCGGAGCCGCTCAAGGAGGGCGACGTGCCCCCGGCGGTGCCCAAGACCCGCTACGTCGCCGCGATCGACCTGTTCCAGAAGGTGACGCAGCTGCCGGCCGACACCCCGGAGCACCGGCGCGTCATCGACCTCGCGTGGCTCGCGATCGGGCGGCTCTTCTACGAGGCCGACCAGTGGGCGCAGGCCGTGCAAGCGTACGGCCACATCGATCGCGTCTCGCCCGAGTTCGGGACCATGCTCTACGAGCTCGCCTGGGTGTACGTCCGCCTGGGCGACGTGGATCGCGCCCAGCGATCGCTCGAGATCCTCGCCATCGCCGAGCCGGACAGCCAGAACATCGCCGACGGCTCGCTGCTCCGCGGCGACCTGATGCTGCGCGCCGGCCGGTTCGAGAAGGCGCTGAAGGTGTACGAGGGGGTGCGCGCCACCTACGACCCGATGCGCGCGCGCGTGGACGCCTTCCTCGGGTCCACGAGCGATCCCGCGGTCTACTACGACAAGCTGAGCCAGGAGCAGCTCGAGGCGCTCGACACGAACGCCGCGCTCCCGCCGCTCGCGGTCCAGTGGGCGCGCGAGGCCGAGGACGGCCCGGCCGCGTTCGCGGTCATCGACGACATCCACTACTGCCGCGAGCTGATCAAGCAGTCGAACGAGCTCATCGAGAAGCTGAACGCCGTGCTCAGCTCGCCCAACCGGGTGCGCGCGTTCCCGGAGCTCAAGGCCGGCGAGGAGAAGGCGCTCGCGCTGCTCAACCGGGTCGCGCTGGCGCGCCTCGCGCTCGGCCAGGGCATGGACGACGTGGAGGACGATCCGCTCTCGGGCGAGATCGGCAGCGCGCGCGCGCGGCGCCGCGCGCTCGAGAAGCGCCTCTCGAGGGTGCCCGTCACCGACGCCGACTTCCAGGACCGGGAGGCGCAGGCGCTCAAGCAGTGGAACACCCAGTCGCAGCGCCTCCAGCAGCTGACGCTGCAGATGGACACGCTGCAGGCGACGATCAACGGGCTCCGGCGGCTGCTCCACGAGGGGCCGCAGGCCGGGGTCGTCCGGGATCCCGCGAGCATCGCCCGCTTCGAGCACGAGCTCGCGCAGAACGAGCGCGACCTCGCGCTCTACCGCCAGCAGGCGGACGTGCTCCGCAAGCAGGTGAGCGCGGGCCGGGTGCAGGTCGGCTTCGGCGATCAGCGCTTCATCGAGGACGCGCAGACGCGCAAGGCGCACCGCGACGCGCTGATGCGGGAGGTCGAGCTGGCGGCGGCGGGCGCCGGCGGCGCGGATCTCGCGGCGTACGCGCAGCGGATCACGCCGTTGCTCCGCTCCGGCGACGCGGCGGACGCGCGGGTCGAGGCGGCGCTGCGCGAGATCGAGGGCGAGGTCGCGCAGAAGTCCTCGGGCCTCCGGCAGATCGTCAGCCGGGAGACGGCGAGCGTCGTGCACTACTCGGTGCAGCTCGACGCGCTCGACCGGGAGGCGCGGCTCGTCGTCGGCGAGGTCGCGATGCGAAACTTCGGCCTCGTCCGCGACCGGCTGAAGAACATCATCCTGCGCGCCGACGTCGGCATCACCGAGGAAGCGTGGGAGGTCCGCGAGGAGCAGATGACGCGTGTTCGCAGCCTGCAGGTCGAGCGCGCCCGTGAGGATCGGGTCCTCAAGGAGGAGCTCAACGAGGTCCTCGACGACAGCGGCGATCCGGAGGATGAGAAGTGAGCAAGGAGCAGGGCGGCGCGAGCGCGCCGCAGATCTCTGACGCGTCGCGCAGCGGGGCGCAGATCCTCGGAGCGGCGGGTGCGCGCGGCCCGCTCGGCGATGTCGTGAGGGCGAGGCGCCGTCGCCCGCGCGGCGCGCTCGGGGTGGCCAGCCTCGCCCTGGTGCTGGCGGTCGCGCCCCTCGCGCTCTCCCAGCCCGCGCCTGCGCCGGCGACCTCCGCCGCGCCTGCGCCGGCGCCGACAGCGGCCGCGGCGCCGGCTCCGCAGACCGGAGCCGCGGCGCCGGCTCCGCAGACCGGAGCCCCTGCGCCGCCGGGCTTGCCGCCGGTGCAACCCTTCGCGCCGCCGATGTCCGTCGGGCGCAAGCAGGCGCCGCCGCCTCCTCCGCCGACGCCCGCCCAGCTCGCCGCGCTCGCGGCGCTCGAGAAGGAAGCGGCCGCCTACGAGAAGGCGGCCCGCGACTACCGGAGCGCCATCACCCGCATCGTGCAGCACCACTACGAGGACAGGCGCCGCCGCATCCTCTCGTCGCTCGACCGCGAGATCGAGACGGAGCGGAAGGGCCTCCGCGACGCCCGGGAAGAGGCGATCCGCCGGCTCGAGGTGTTCGTCCAGCGCTACAGCGGCCCGAACGCTCACCCCGAGAACACGCCCGACGCGATGTTCCGCCTGGCCGCGCTCTACGAGGAGCGCGCGCGCACCGACTCCGACGCGAGCGAGGATCTCAGCGTCGCGCTGCTCCCGGCCATCGCGCTCTACAAGCGCGTCATCCACGAGTTCCCGCAGTACCGCGAGCTCGCCGGGATCTATTACTACCTCGGCCACGCGCTGAACGACTCGGTCCGTTTCCCCGAGGCGCAGCAGGTGTGGCGCTCGCTCGTCTGCCACAACAAGTACCCGTACCCCGTCGCGACCGACCCGAAGGACCCGACGCGCGACACCGTCGGCAAGCTCCCGCAGGACCACGACGCCGACTACTGGACCGGCTGGGAGGCGCGCCACCCGACGCCCATCGGCTCGGGCGGCCGGGCCCAGCCCGCCCGCAGGCCCGCGCGGGGCAAGGCCCCCGTCGTCGAGGACGAGACGGCCTACCTCGATCCCTACCCCGACGATTGCCAGCCGATCCCGCAGAAGACGGCGCTCGGCGCCGAGCCCCGGTACGTCGCCGAGGTCTGGTGGCAGATCGGCGACTACCACTTCAACGAGATCGACCGCGCCGGCGGCCCGTTCAACTACAACAGGGCGGAGTCGGCGTACCGGCAGTCGATCAAGTACAAGAAGCCGCCTGTCCACGGCGTCGCGATGTACAAGCTCGCCTGGACGTACTTCAAGCAGCAGCGCTACGAGACCTCGGTGCGCCAGTTCATCGAGCTGCTCCGCTACACCGACGAGCAGGAGAAGCTCACGGGCGATCCAGGCGCGGATTTCCGGGCGGAGGCGTACACCTACATCGCCGGCTCGCTCACGTACCTCGACTTCGTCGGCCCGGGGCCGGAGGAGCCGTACATCCCGCGGAACGACGTCCTCGACGTCGAGACCGACCCGCGCATGGCCGAGCAGAAGATGCGGATCGCCATCGAGCGCGTCCAGGATCCCAAGCTGATCCCGCAGGATCAGAAGTGGACGGTCGAGATCTACAAGGCGCTCGCGCTGGAGTTCAAGGAGCTCAACCAGTATCGGAACACGGTCGAGGTGAGCGAGATCATCCTCCAGAAGTGGCCGATGCACCGCGACGCGCCCGTGATCCAGAACCAGATCGCGGACATCTACGACACGCTCACGTCGCAGTCGCGCGAGGGGACGGCCGAGCGGGCGATGAACTCGGCCAAGGCGCTCGAGGCGCGGACGAAGCTCGCCCAGTACGTCGGGATGACGCCGTGGGTCGAGGCCAACAAGGACGACCCCGAGGCGATCCAGACCGCCGAGCGGCTCGTGCGCGGCGGGCTCCGCCGGGCCGCCGCCGATCACACGAACGCGGGCAGCGCCCTCGTGCAGCAGGCGCTGACGATCAACGAGAAGGAGACGCGCGACCCGATCTTCGAGCGGGCGCTCGGCGAGTATCGCCTCGCCGCGCAGGGGTGGGCCGGCTACCTGGCCCAGGACGAGAACGCCCCGGACGCGTACGAGAGCCGGTACTGGCTGGCCGACGCGCACCACATGGTCGTCGTGATCACGGTGGCCATGGATCGCTCGCCCACGCGGCAGGAGGTCGAGCTGGCGAGGAGCTCTGCGGTCGGCGTGCGGGACTCCAACGAGGACGACAAGTACCTGCAGCCCGCGGCGTACATGGTGGTCGACACCGCCCACCAGGCGCTCATGGATCGGCACAAGCTCTTCCAGCGGACGAGCGGCGCCGAGGGGCTCGAGCCGCGGGAGAAGGTCAAGATCGTCGGCGAGGGCGACGAGCAGCGCGTCGTCGCCGAGCCGCTGCCCCCGGAGGTCCAGGCGGCCGTCACCGCGCGGGACGAGTACATCCAGCGCGTGCCTCCCGCGCTCGACGCCCCGAAGAACCTCGATCTCTACGCGTTCCAGGCGGCGGACTACTACTTCCTCTACGGCCAGTTCGCCGAGGCGCGCCGGCGGCTCGAGCCCATCTACGACGCGCAGTGCGGCAAGACGGAGTTCGGCTACAAGGCGTGGGAGCGGCTCACGACGATGTCGAACCTCGAGAACAACGTCGAGCAGAGCCGCAAGCTGGCCGAGGCGGCGCTCACGCGGAGCTGCGCTGTCAGCGAGGAGCAGAAGCTGAAGGAGGGCGACATCGCCCGGCCGACGATCTCGCGCGGCTACTACCTCGACGCGGCCCGGGCCTTCGAGAAGGCCGAGAAGATGCCGGACGGCCCGGCGCGCGTCGCCGCCTGGCGCGAGGCCGCGGCGCTCTACAAGGTCGCGCTCGAGAAGGCGCCGGCCCGCGACGAGGCGCCGGAGGCCGCCATGAACGGCGCTTACTGCTACAAGCAGGTGGGCGACTACGACCAGGCCATCGCGATGTACTCCCTGTTCATCAAGGAGTACGGAAATGAGGAGAACCTGGCGAAGCTCGAGAAGGGCGATCCGGAGGCGAACCCGCCGAAGAACCCCGATCCGAAGCGCTACGCCGAGCGGGTGAAGTACCTGAAGCAGGCCTACGACGCGCTCTCCGCCGCGTACGTCCTCTTCTTCAACTACCGCAGCGCGGCCGAGACCTACGACACCATCGCTCGCAACACGCGGTTCGAGCAGGCGGCGCGCCGGGACGCGGCCCGGAACTCGGTGCTGCTCTACGCGAACATCGGCGAGCGCGACAAGATGGCGGCCTCGCGCGCCACCTTCATGAGCCTGAACCCGCCCCCCGAGCAGAAGGCCGACATCGACTTCCTCGTCGCGTCGGCGGATCTGAAGGCCTGGGACGAGCAGGGGCCCGACGAGGGCCCGAACCGCGCCGCGCGCACCAAGGCCGTGCAGTCGATGGAGGCTTATTATGCGGCCAACAAGAACAACCCGGCCGCGAGCGGGTATGTCGTCCAGGCGGCCTACCACGCGTCCAAGATGCGCGGCGCCGCCGGCGATCCGAAGGCGCGGGAGTGGTGCAAGAACACCATGACGGCGTTCACGTCGTTCCGGAGCAGGGCGACCGGCGACAAGAAGACCCTCGGGTCGGTGCAGGCCGACATGGCGGCCGAGTGCGCCTACAAGGCCATCGACGACCGCATCAAGGCCGAGTTCGACTACGACACGGGGCACCACCGCTACGAGGGCGTCATCGATCAGGTGAAGCGGGCCTTCGAGGCCGACATCGCCAAGGCCAACGATCGGTACTGGAAGGAGCTCCAGGAGGTCATCACCGCGTACGAGTCGCGGCCGTGGTCGGTCGCCGCGCGCGCGCGGCAGGGCTCGCTCTACGACTCCTGCCGCACGGGCCTGTACAACGCCCGCCCGCCGGGCCTCCGGCTCTACACGGACAAGGAAGAGAAGCTGCTCAAGCTCGCCGAGACGAGCGATCGCGAGGATCTCCAGGAGACGGCCGACGCGCTCCGGCAGAACCGGCGCGAGCAGTGGCGCGCGGCGCGCGAGCGGAGCCTCAACGACGCCGACAAGGCGATGGTCAAGTTCTACGTCGAGTCCGTCGTCTGGGCGAAGGCGTGGAAGGTGCGGAACCCGGCGGTGGACTACGCGATCCAGCGGCTCGCGTTCTTCACGGATATCCTCGGCGACGCCAAGCTCCGCGAGTGGAGCCAGGGGGTCATCGATCCCGAGACGAAGCGTCCGTTCGAGTACAAGGATGGCATCTTCCTCCGGACGCGGCCCGGCATGACTCCGCCGCTCGCCCCCGACGGCCTCCCCTTGCCCCTGCCGGTCGTGCCATGAAGCGCCGCCTCTCCGTCACCCTCTTCGTCAGCCTGCTCGCGGTCGTGTCGCCGTTCGCCCTCGCGTCCTGCGGCGAGGAGGCGACGCCGCCGCCCAAGGCGCCCACCCGCCCCGTCACCGGCCCCGCTGGCGCGGCCCCGCCCGTCCAGTCGCCGTACGGCATGAACGACGCGCCGAGCTCGATGCGGCCGTACGATCAGCCTGCCCCGGGGGCGCCGGCGGCCATGAACGCCCGCGCGGCGGCCATCTACCAGGGCGGCCTGCAGGCGTTCGCGAACGGCGACCTCGCGAGCGCGAAGGCGCAGTTCGCGCAGGCGACGCAGGCCGATCCGCGCGCCCACCAGGCCTTCTACTCGCTCGGCGTGGTGCAGGAGCGGCTCCGCGACGAGGGCGCCGGCGCGAGCTACCGCCAGGCGTTCACGCTCGTGCCCGACTACGAGCCGGCCATCGTCGCGTACGCGATGCTCCTCGCCCGGAAGGGCCAGCTCGGCGAGGCGGAGCGGCTCCTCAACGAGAAGCGCGGCCAGATGCCGAAATCGGCGGCCGTCGCGGCGACGCTCGCGGAGATCAAGTCGCTCCAGAAGGACACCGGCTCGGCCCAGCGGCTCGCGCAGGAGGCGCTGAAGATCAACCCGGACTACCGGCCGGCGATGGTCATCATCGCCCGCGATCACTACAGGAACCGGCGCCTCGATCTCGCGCTGTACGCGCTCCAGGCGATCCTCGACGGGTTCGAGCCGGTCAGCGAGAACCCGCCGCGCGACAGGGACAACGCCGAGGCGCTGCTGCTCCGCGGCCTGATCTACCGGGAGCAGGGGCAGCGCGCCGCCGCGCTGGAGGAGTTCCGCAAGGCGGTGACGCGCCGCCCCGATCTCGTCGAGGCGCGGGTGCAGCTCGCGACCTACCTGCTCGAGGCGGGCAACGCCCAGGAGGCGCTGCCCCTCCTCGAGGGCGCCGTCCGCTTCGACTCGGAGCACGTGGCCGCGCACCTGAACCTCGGGGACGCCTACCGCCTGCTCGAGCGCTACGCCGACGCGAAGCGCGAGTTCGACTGGGTGCTCGCCCGGAACCCGAACCTGCCCCAGGTCCACTACGACCTCGGCCTGCTGTACCTGTTCGCCCCGAGCATCCCCGGCATGACGCCCAAGCAGCAGGTGGCGGAGGCGATCAAATCGCTCACGCGGTTCCAGGAGCTGCGCAACAAGGGCCAGCGCGACGACTCGGAGGAGCTCCTGAACCGCGCCAAGCTCAAGGAGGGCGAGCTCAACGCGGCTGCAGCCGCGGCGCAGCCCGCGGCTCCGCCCGCCGCCGAGGCGGACGGGGGCGTCGCCGACGCCGCGACCGACACGTGAGGGAGACCATGAGCATGTACAAGGCACTTGCGCTGGGTTCGGTCCTGCTCGCGATCCTCTGCCACGGCGAGCGCGCGAGCGCGCAGGAGAAGGGCAAGCAGCGCGGGGTCATCACGCTCGCCGAGGTGACGATCACCGGCCGCATCCAGAAGCCCATCGCGGCCGTCGACGTCAGCCGGATCCAGCCGAAGCTCACGCTCGCCGAGCTGCGCCAGCCCTTCCTGGACCGCATCGAGCAGGCGATCTTCAAGGAGCCGTTCTAGTGCCTCGGACCGGAGATCTCGCCGGATTTCCGGGCGCGCGCCGCGGGCGGTAGGCGGCGGCGTGTCCGCCGCGCTCTTCATCGCGCTGTCGATCGCGGCGAGCGGCGCCTGCGCCGCGATCTCGTGGAAGCACCCGGCGCAGGTCGCGCGCGCGACGGGCAGCGACCTGACGGCGCTCGCGCGCTCGCTCCGCGCGCTGCCCGCCGAGGCGCGGCTCTCCGAGCTGGCGAGGCGGTCGCCGCCGGAGAGCTGGGAGCGCCGGCTCGCGCTCGAGGTCATGTCCGCCGCCGACCCGCGCGCGAAGATCGCGGCGGCGAACGACCTCCTCGCCGACCTCGAGCAGCGGCTCGACGCGGGCGCGGGGTGGCCGCGCGCGGCGGCGCGCCTCTCGGCGTTCGCCGCGCTGCTCCTCGCCACGCTCTCGTTCCTCGCGCAGGCAGGGCCCTCGGCCATCGCGCTCGTCCTGGTCGCGGGCGCCGCCGGCACGATCGCGTCCGCGGCGGCGGGGCGCGCCGGCCGCGCCGCGGCTTCGCGGACGCGAGAGGCCGTCGACGCGCTCGTCGGCGTCGCACTGGGCCCGCTCGACGGCGCCGCCGGAGCTGCTCGCGCGCCGAGCGCATCGCCGCGACGAGCGCGCCGCGCGCGCCCCTGAGCGCGGCGCGCTCTCCTGGACCGCCCCCAGCTGTCCGTGTACCCTCGCGGGCTGTGGTGCCCTCCGCTGCGCAGCGCTCCTTCCGCGGATCCAGGCCCGGGGCCCGCCGGGCCCTGGGGCGCGGCTCCGCCCGCCGCGCGCGACCGGCGTCGGCCCCTGCGTCGTCCCCTCTCTCCCGGAGTCCTTTGGAATGACCCAGCAGCACCCGCACCCCACCCCGTCGCGACCCGGCCAGCCCGGGCAGATGACCGCGGTCATGCGGGCGGTCGCACCGGTGACCGGCCCGAAGGTCCTCAGGATCGGCCTGGTCCAGGGGGGAAAGGTGATCGAGGAGCGCGTCATCAAGCAGCGCACCCACGTCACCATCGGGCCCAGCGAAAAGAGCATGTTCGTCATCCCGAGCAAGAGCATCCCGCCGAGCTTTCGGCTGTTCGAGCTCGTGGGCGGCGAGTACTTCCTCAATTTCCTGGACGGGATGACCGGCCGCGTCGCCTTCAAGGCCGGCGTCTCGGAGCTCTCCGCGCTCAAGTCGTCTGCCAAGCGCGTGGCCGTGGGCAATGCCCAGGCCTATCAGGTCCAGCTGAGCGAGGAGGCGCGCGGCAAGATCGTCGTGGGGGAGACGACGTTCCTGTTCCAGTTCGTCGCGCCGCCGCCGGTGCAGCCCAAGCCGCAGCTGCCCGTCTCGGTGAAGTCGGGGATCGCGAACGACATCGACTGGACGACCACGATTATCGCCGCGTTCTCGTTCCTGTTCCATTTCGGCGCCGTCGGGTCGATCTACTCCGACTGGATGGATCCGGTCGTCGACGATGAGGTCGACGTCGCGGCGCTGCTCGAGTCCGTCAAGCAGCTGCCCCCGCCGCCGGTGGTGGAGCAGCCGAAGGAGAACGTCGAGGCGCCGGCCGCGACGGCGGCGCCCACCGCCGAGGCGCCCAAGGCCGCGAGCGGCGGCGGGAACAAGGGCGCGGCCGCAAGCGCGGGGAAGGGCTCCGGCGGGATGAGCGACGCCCGCGCCTCGGCGCTCACCAACGAGCTCGCGCAGCTCGACATGCAGATGCTGGGCGCGCTCAATTCGAGCGGGAACGCGACGGCCAGCGTCCTGAGCTCCGGCGATGTGCCGACGGGCCTCCTCGAGAACGCGGCCGCCTCCGGGTCGGGCGTCGGCAAGGGGGGTGTGGCGGGATTGAACATGGGGGGCGCCGGTGGGGGCACCGTGCGACCTGGCGCCGCCGGCGGCGGCGGCCTTGCGACCATCGGCAACACCGGGACCAGCGGTCCGGCGACCGCCGGTTCGGCGCAGCAGGTCAAGGGACCGGTCGGCAACGCCCAGGTGGGCGGCCCCGCGGTCGCCGGCGGGAGCGTCTCGAACGCGCCCTCCGTCGTCGCTGGGATGACCGCTGGATTCCGCCGTTGCTACAATAAAGGGCTGCAGGAGGACCCGAGCATGAAGGGGTCGGTCCGGATCACCGCGAAGATCGGCCCGAACGGCGAGGTGCTCTCGGCGACCCCCTCCGGCGGCTCCGGCCTGTCCGGGACCGTGGTCTCCTGCGTGGTCGCGCGCGTCCAGAGCGCGCAGTTCGCGCCGCCCGAGGGCGGCGGCGCGACGGTTGTGATTCCTGTCACCTTCGTCAGCCAATAGGCCCGACGCCCCCCAGAGCCGTGGACAAGACGCAATCCTCTCCCTTCGCGTGAAGGTGAATGGTGTGATGCCGTCGCGCATCCAATGGGGAGAAACCTGGTACGGGCCCTCCCGACAGGGCGAGCTGCTGGCCGTTCGGCATGTTCATTGCGTTTTGACAACCACGTCTGCCCGCACTTATACTCCGCGGGCCTGACTTCCGGAGGCTTCGATGAAACGTGAACAGATCCCCGGCTTCGCAGCAGTTGCGCTGATCTCGGTCGTCATCGGCCACGGCATCGCTGCTGCGCAGGCGCAGACGGCGCCTCCGCCGGATGCGTCCGCGGGCCTCGCGCGGCAGGTGACGCTCTCGCCGGCCGAGCAGCTCGCGCAGAGCGAGACCTTCCTCGCTCGGATGGACGGGGCCCGGACGTCCGTGCGCCGCCAGCTCGAGACGGCCCGTTCGCAGCGAGACGTCGTGAAGACGCTCTGCTTGAACGACAAGCTGAATCAGATCGACGTCGCCATCCGCTCCGCCCGCGAGCGGCGGCAGGGCCTGGAGCTCGCGGTGAATCGGCGAGACGCCGATCTCTCCAATCACGAGTTCACGATCCTGACGGTCCTGCGCCAGCGCTCCGAGCAGCTGACGGCCGAGGCCAACCAGTGCATCGGCCAGGAAGCGGGCTATATCGGCGAGAGCGCCGTCAAGGTCGATATCGATGAGAACCTCCCCAAAGAGGATCCTTCCGAGTATCCCGTCAGCCAGATCATCATCGAGCCGCCTGCGTGCAGTAGCTGTTTTCGGTAGGCGACCGCCTCTCTCGGATTGCCACTGCCCAATAGGCGATGAAACCTCGTGACACCATAGTCGCTGCCGTATTCACACTAACTCTGTCCCCGGCGTCGGCCCTTGCGCAGGATCAGCCCTGGCTCAAGGATCGTCGCTACACCGAGGGCATCGGGATTCGCGCCGGCGATCTCGAGCTGCACCCGGGGATCGCCGCGGAGTTCGGCTACGACTCCAACTTCTTTCGCAGGGACGAAGAAGACGTGGCCAGCGCCGACGACATCGGGCCTGTCGGCTCGATGCGGCTCCGGATCACGCCTTCATTTTCGCTCTCGACGCTCAGCCAGCAGCGCCACGAGGTGACGCCCGACGCGCCGCCGCCGGACGTCGAGTTTCGCGCCGGCATCGCCGCGACCTACGATGACTTCTTCCCGGTCTCCGGGCCGGAGCGGGGGCAGGAGCGGCTCGGCCAGCAGCGGAACATCGGCGGCTCGCTCGACGCCAACCTGACGATCCTGCCCCAGCGCCCGTGGTCCGCGGTCCTCGACGCGTCGCTCGGCCGGACCATCGCTTCCTCGGACATCGGGATCTCCAACCAGAGCTTCCGGCGCGTCCACGCGGGCGCGGGAGCAGAGCTCGTGTGGACGCCGGGCGGCGGGCTGCTCGATTGGCGCCTTGGCTACCGCTTCGCGGGCACGTTCTTCGAGCTCGACGAGTACGAGAGCCTGACGAACATGCAGCACATCATCCGGACGCGGGGGCGCTGGCGCTTCTTGCCGCGCACCGCGCTCATCTACGACGCGTCGCTCGGGTTCGTCGATTATCCGAATCCGGGCGCCCAGCTCTCCTCTCACCCGCTGCGCGCGCAGCTCGGGATCAACGGCCTCGTGACGCCGTCGTTCGGCCTCCTCGCGATGGCCGGCTGGGGCGCGAGCTTCTACACGCCGACCAACGACGGCGACGTCGTGAACGACTTCGACAGCGTCATCGGCCAGCTCGAGCTGAAGTGGTTCCTGACGCCGAATCCGTCGACCGACCCTGCGGCGGCGACGCTCGCGCTCTCGTCGCTCTCGGCCGGCTTCACGCGCGACTTCCACGACAGCTTCCTCGCGAGCTACTTCGAGCGCGACCGCGGATACCTCAAGCTGACCTACTTCTTCGGCGGACGGTTCCTGCTCATCCTCGACGGCGGCGTGGCCGCCCACGTGTTCCCGGGGATCCCGGCGGATAGCGGGCGCCTCGTCGCAGCCGAGGAGCCCTGGACGGACATCCGTATCGATGCCTCTCTGTTCGGCGAGTACCGGTTCGCGGACTCTCTGGGGATCAACACCACGCTGCGGTATGGCAACAACATCAGCAGCACCGCGCTGACGATCCTCGACGAGTCCAACGCCCAGAACCATCTCGGATGGCAGCAGTTCGAAGCCTATCTGGGCGTGCGCTGGTTCATGTGATGCGACGCTCAGGTCGGTGGGCAGCCGCCTTCCTCGCGCTGGTGATCGCCGCCTGCTCGTCGCGCCAGCCCGGGCCGGTGAACCTTCCGCCTCCGGTGGAGGCGACGACGATCGGTGTCGGGGACGTGTTCGAGCTCCGCGTCGTCGGGGAAGACAAGCTGCCCACGACGTTCACCGTCGCGCCGGACGGCACCGTCGACTTCCCCTACGTGAAGCGGCTCAAGGTGGCGGGCCTCGAGCCTCAGGAGGTGGCAGAGCTCGTCCGGGCGAAGCTCATGGAGGGGCAGGTCCTCACCGACCCCAGCGTGAGCGTGAGCATCAAGGAGTACAACTCGAAGCGGGTCGAGGTGCTCGGCGAGGTGCAGAAGCCCGGCTCCCTGCCGCTCCAGCCTGGCATGACGCTGCTCCGCGCCATCTCGATGGCGGGCGGGTTCAACAGCATCGCGGACAAGGACCGGGTCACGATCCGCAGGAAGTCCCAGGGCAAGACCGTGTTCGCCACGGTCTCGGTCGAGGACATCATCGACAACAAGATCCCCGACGTGCCCCTACAGGCAGGGGACTCGATCAACATCGCCCAGCGCGTCTTCTGAGACGACGCGCCCGAGCGACGGCGCGCCGTCCGCCGCCGCTCGATCGACGTAGCGCGACGTGGCGCGCGGCGCGCTCAGTTCTTTCGCGCGAGGCGGAAGTGCTTCCGGCTCGTCGCCGGATCCACGGTGGGAGGCTCGATGCGGAGCATCGTCAGCGAGACCTCGCGCACGCGGCCGTCGCGCTCCTGGCGGAGGCGGATCCGCTCGCCGTCGGAGCTGATCACGGTGCACTCGCCGAAGTGGAAGTGGGTCACACTGTCGCCCACTTCCGGATAGATCTCCTCTTCCTGGCGAGGGCGAACCGGGCGCTGCGGCAGCGGCACGGCCACGGGCTCAGCGACCGATGCCGCCGGGCGGGCAGGCTCTGGAGCGGGGGCCGGCGGCGCTCCGCGGGGCGGCTCGGCGGCCGGCGGCGGGGCCGCAGCGCGGGGCGGCTCGGCGGCCTGCGCAGGAGGCGCCGCGCGCGCCGGCTCGGCGGTCTGCGCCGGAGGCGCCAGCCGGGGCGTCTCGCTCGCCGGGATGGCGGTCGACTGGGCCACGAGCTGCATGAGGCCCGTTCGATCGTCGAACGTCCGCGCGAGGGGCAGATCGTCGAACGCCGTGACGCGGAGCTCGAGCCCGTAAACCCGAGCCCAGACGAGCTCGCCGGCGGCGAGCTGGAGACCGACGCCAGACTCGCGGGCGAGCGTGGCCGACAGGCGCAGCGAGGTCTCGCCCTGCTGGAGCGCGACGCTCCCGGAGAGCGCCACCACGTCGCACGGCCCCTCGAGGACGCGCGTCTTGGCGTAGGCGCGGGAAGCTTGATCGAACAGCGCGATCTCCGCCTTCTCGAGCGAGCCGATCCCCTCGATCCAGCCGGCGCGCGCCTCGGCCTCGTCGAGGGCGCGCACGAGCGCCGCTGGGAGCTCCTCGCCCCGATCGAGGCGGATGATCAAATGACGGGCACGGCGTGCCTCGAGGACATTCATCGCAGTTTCTTTTCTCCGGTCGTCGAGGAGGCTGCGCCCGGAGCACGGCGGGCTTCTTCCGAGCGCCGAGCGCGGGTCGCCGTCACCTCGATCTGGGGCGCGCCTTTCGCGCGCATGGCTGATGTGTCGCCAGCGGCGGCCGTGATCCGGTCCGCCGGGATACCTGCGCTGGCGAGGAGCTCCTTGACGGCGCTCGCGCGCGCGCCGGCGAGCTCGATCGCGCGCGCGGACGAGTCGCCCTGGCGATCGGGGTAGGCCTCCACGATGACGACGTCGAGGGGCATGCGCCCGCGCATGAGCTGGGCGATCATGCCGATCTGCGCCGCCAGGGCCGGCGGTACCCGCGCGCTGCCCGCGGGGAAGCGGGCCAGGCCGTCGAGGAGGACCCGATCGCCGGACCACTGCGGCAGCGACCTGGCCGTCGGCTCGGGGCAGCCGTCGGCGTCGTTCGCGCCGTCGATCGTCTCGGCCGTCACGGGGCACGCGTCGGCCGCGTCGGCCACGCCGTCCTCGTCGTTGTCGGGATCGGGGCAGCCGTCGTCGTCCTGGAAGCCGTCGCGATCCTCGGGGGCGTCCGGGCACCTGTCGACGGCGTCAGGGACCTGGTCGAGGTCGTTGTCGGGATCGGGGCAGCCGTCGTCGTCCCTGAAGCCGTCGACGTCCTCCGCGCCGTTCGGGCACGTGTCGCGCTGGTCCGGGATCCCGTCGCCGTCGTTGTCGGGATCGGGGCAGCCGTCGCTGTCCTGGAAGCCGTCGCGATCCTCGGCGGCGTTGCGGCAGGCGTCGGCGTCGTCCGGGACGCCGTCGCCGTCGTCGTCGGCGTCGGGGCAGCCGTCGCCGTCCTGGAAGCCGTCGATCGTCTCGGCCTCGTCCCGGCACCGATCGCGGCCGTCGGGGATCCGATCGCCGTCGTTGTCGGGATCGGGGCAGCCGTCGCCGTCCTGGAAGCCGTCGCGATCCTCCGCGACGGCCGGGCACGCGTCGTCGCGATCCAGGACGCCGTCGGCGTCCGCGTCGCGCCCCATCGGCGCATAGCGCAGCCCCAGGTTGAACCGGAAGCGAGGCGCGGTGAGCGTGCCCTCGGCGGAGAACGGGATGGCGCTCCCGCCGCCGGCGGACAGCGAGACGTCGCCGGCGAGGAACGGAGCGCTCGTCGCCGAGAGGATCCACTCCGCGGGCACCAGCGCCGCGTCGCGGGCGGGCTGCTCGGCGAGCGTGTAGAGGGCGAACGCCTCCGCTGACGCCGTGAGCCAGCGGCCCGGGAGCACGTCGACCGCAGCGCCGACGGCGCCGAGGAGCTGCGAGCCGATCTCGACGTCGTACACCGCGCTCGATCCGCGGATCCGGGCCCCGACCTCGGCCGCGAGGCGGAGGTC
This sequence comes from Sorangium sp. So ce394, assembly GCF_051474665.1. Lineage (NCBI taxonomy): Bacteria > Pseudomonadati > Myxococcota > Polyangiales > Polyangiaceae > Sorangium > Sorangium sp. So ce394. The sequence continues at coordinate 9,543,912 of NZ_CP150339.1, read as the reverse complement.
GCCGAGCTGGTACGCCGCGGCGGCGGTCGGCGCGAGCGTGACCGTCCCGGCGCTGGCGAACGCGGCCTTGTCGCCGGTGGGCAGGCCGAGCTCGAGGCGCGCTGCGAGCGAGAAGCCGTCGAGGGGGCCGCTCCGGGGCGGCGGCACGATCGCGAACGCCGCGCCGAGGCGCGCGTCGCGCATCACGCTGCGGTGCAGCACCGCGTCGGTGCCGAGGACGTCGGCGAAGCCCGCGCCGTCCTGGTACAGCGTGACGGGCGCGGCGATCGTGACCTCGAGGCGATCGGTGAGCCCGAGCGACCAGACGAAGGTCGCGTCGATGATGTTGTCGAGCACGTGGACGACCGTCCCGCCGGGGTCGGGCGAGGCGACGCGCAGGCCCGCCGGCCGCGACAGGTAGCTCGCCACGAGGCCGAACGAGGCCTTCGCGCTCGGCGCCGTCCCCGTGCTCCCCACGGCGAAGAAGGGGCCGCCGCCCGCGTGGGGCCAGAGGTTGTCGGCGTCGATGCAGGTCGACAGCCCGTGCGCCGGCGCGCAATCATCCGCGCGCGCCGGCTCCGGAAGGAGCGCCGCCATGAAAAAACCGGAGGCCACCAGCAGCGGGAGGCTTGATCGTGCCGGCACCCTCCAATTGGCGCGCATCGCGCCCGACCCTCTACTACTGCCGGGGTGAGAGTCAAAACAGCAATCGTCTCGGCGCGATCTGGGGGCACCCGACGCTCCGTCGGCGCGCTGCGCTCCGCGGTCGGTCCCGCGCCGTGCTACGACCACGCCCGGCCGGGGCCGGCGCCGCCGGCGCCCGCACGACCATGATCGACGACGCGCACCCGCTCCTGCTCGGCTCCGGCTCGCCGCGCCGGCGAGAGATCCTGACCACGCTCGGCCTGCCTCTCCGCGTGGCGGCGGCCGAGGTCGACGAGGCGGGCCGCCCCGGGGAGGGGGCCGCGGCTTACCTCGGGCGGGTCACCCTGGCGAAGCTCGCGGCCGCGCGGCGCCTGCAGCAGGCGGTCGGGGCCGGCGCGATCCTCGTGGCCGACACCTCGGTGATCCTCGGCGACTCCATCCTCGGCAAGCCCCGGGACGAGGGCGACGCGCGCGCCATGCTCCGCGCCCTCTCGGGCCGCGAGCACCAGGTCTGGACCCGGTTCGCCATCGCCGGCGCCGAGGCAGATCTCGCGCCCGCGGCCGCCCCGGGCCGCGCCGAGGCCCTCCACGCGGAGACGGTCGTGACGCGGGTGCGCTTCCGGAAGCTCGACGACGACGAGGTCGCGTCGTACGCGGCGACCGGCGAGGGGCTCGACAAGGCCGGCGCTTACGCGATCCAGGGGATCGGCGCGTTCGCCGTCGCGGGCATCGAGGGCTCGTACTCCAACGTGGTCGGCCTGCCGGCGTGCGAGGTCGTCGCGGCGCTGCGCGCCGCCGGCTTGCTCGCGCGCTTCCCGCTGTCGCCCGCGCGCTCGTCATGAGCGACGACGCCGCGATGGCCGCGCGCCGCCGCGACGGAAGCGCGATCTTCGCCCTCGCCCTCGCCGCGCGGATCGCCATCGTCGCCTGGGCGGCCGGGCGCTTCCCGCCCACCGCCGACGGCACCTACTACCACCGCATCGCCGAGCGGATCGCGGCGGGGCTCGGCTACACGTGGCTCTGGCCCGACGGCGTCGTCACGTACGCCGCGCACTATCCGGTCGGCTACCCGGGCGCCGTCGGCGCGCTGTACGCGGTGTTCGGCGCGCGCCCTGCGGTCGCCATGCTGCTCAACGCCATCGTCGGCGCGCTCGCGGCGCTCGCGGTTCACCGCCTGGCGGTCCGCGCCGCGCCGCGCTCGCGCGCCATACCGGCGCTCTCGGGCGCGCTCGTCGCGCTCCACCCCGGGCTCGTCGCGTACACCCCGGCCGTCATGACCGAGGGCGTCACCGGCTCGCTCGTCGCCTGCGCGGCGTGGGCGTCGGCGCGGGCGCGCGAGCGCCGCCCGGCGCTGGCCCCGTTCGCCGTCCTCGGGCTGCTCGTCGGCGCCGCCACCCTCGTCCGCCCGCAGGCGCTCCTGCTCGCGCCCGTCTTCGCCGGCCTCGCCCTCCTCGGCGCTCCGCGCGGCGACGGCGCCCGTCTCCGCGGGTCCCTCGCCGCGGGCGCGGCGCGACGCGCGGCGCCTGTCGTCGTCACCGTCCTCGCGGCGCTCCTCGTGTGCGCGCCGTGGACCGCGCGCAACTGCGCGCGGATGAACCAGTGCGCGCTGGTCAGCGTGAACGGCGGCTGGAACCTCCTCATCGGCGCGGACCCGGCCTCCACCGGCGCCTGGGCGCCCATCCAGGTGCCCGAGGCGTGCCGTGAGGTCTTCGACGAGGCCGGCAAGGACGCGTGCTTCGGCCGAGAGGCGCGCCGCTACATCGCGGAGCACCCGGGCGCATGGCTCGGCCTCGTGCCCCGGAAGCTCGCGGCGACGTTCGACTATTGCGGCGCGGCCGGGTGGTACCTGCACGCCTCGAACCCGGCGGCCTTCACCGAGGACGACAAGGTCGCGCTCGGCGCCGTCGAGACGGTCTTCGAGCGCCTCGTCCTGCTCTGCGCGCTCATGTGGGCAGCGCGCAAGCCGGCGCCCGGCGCGCTCGCCGCCCCTCACCCCGACGACCGCGCTCGCGGTCCCTCGCTCGCGCAGCGGGCGCTCGTGCCTGCCCGGCTCGCGCTGTTCGCGCTGGGGGTCGTCGCCGCGCTGCACGTCCACGCATGGGTGGGCTACCTCGCGCTCCTCGGCCTGGCGCTGCTCCAGGGTCGCGCGCTGCTCCGGGCGCCGGTGCTCGCGCTCTCGGCGCTCGCCGTCCTCGCCGCAACCGCGGCCACCCACGCGGTGTTCTTCGGGGCCGGGCGCTACGCGCTCGTCGCCTTCCCGCTCCTCTCGGGGCTCGCCGCCCTCGCCGCGGCGCGCCAGAGCCCGGAGCAGCCGCGCGTCGGCGCGCCGCACCCCGCGGGCGGCGCGCCCTCCGCGCCGCCGCTCGGGCGCGGGTCGAACGACGAGCTACTTTGACAGCGCCGCCCGGGCTGCTGCATCCTAGGCGCCCGCCGGCTCGGGAGCGCGTGCCCCCGGCCGGCGAACCTGGAGGAGAGACGGATGCCCTTGATTGAAACGGAAGAGGCGGCGCGACGCCTCGCGCGCGCCATCGCAAGCGATCTCTCGCTCTACAACGAGGAGAAGATCGTGCAGGGCATCCAGCAGGATGACCTCTTCACGGTCCTCTCCGAGGAGATCGAGGAGGGCCGCGCCCTCTACAAGAGCCGCGTCTCGCCGGATCTCTACCAGAAGAATTTTTACGACCGCGCCCTCGTGGACATCCTGATCAAGTCCAAGGGCCACATCAAATCGAAGATCTGGTAGCGAGCCTCCGCAGCTGGTCGAGCGCCCTGCGCATGTCCGCTGGCAGCGCGCTCTCCCAGCGCACCGGCCTCTGCGTGGCGGGGTGGATGAACCCGAGCACGCGCGCGTGCAGGGCCTGCCGCCCGAGCTCCTCCGCGATCGCCCGTACCGCCGGCTTCTTCGGCGGCTTGCCGTAGAGGGGGTCGCCGAGGACGGGCGTCCTGCCGCGCTCGGCGAGGTGCACCCGGATCTGATGGGTGCGGCCCGTCTCGAGCGAGCAGGCCACGACCGTCGCCGCGTCGCCGAGCCGCTCGAGCACGCGGACGTGGGTCACCGCGCGGCGCGGCGCCGCGCCGCCCGCGCCGGGGTCGCTGCGGATCCACGACGTGAAGCGGAGCCTGTCGGTCGGGTGGCGGCCGTGGAGCGTGTCGTAGGTGGCGTCTCGCGCCTCGCCCGCCACGATCGCCGCGTACTCGCGCTCGATCTCGTGCCTCGCGAACCGCGCCTTCAGCGCCTCGCGGGTGGGCTCGTCCTTGGCCACGACGAGCAGGCCGCTCGTGCCTCGGTCGAGCCTGTGCACGATCCCGGGGCGGACATGGCCCATGGGATCGCGCGGATCGGCCGGCGCCAGGGCGAACCCGGGCAGGGCGAGCAACCCGTTGACCAGCGTGCCCGACGCGTGCCCGCGCGCCGGATGCACGACGAGCCCCGCCGGCTTGTCGATCACGAGCAGGTGCTCGTCCTCGTACACCACCGGGATGGCCACGCCGGGATCGGCCATCGCTGCGGACGGCGACGGCTCCTCCGGCCGGATATCGACCAGGGCGCCCGAGCGCACCGCCACCGACGCGCGCGCGGGCTCCCCATCGACGAGGACCCGACCGGCGGCGATCCACCGCTGCACCGCCGCGCGCGAGGTCGCGCGGCCGGCGCGCTCCATCAGGTGGACGACGAGCTTGTCGAGGCGGTCGTGAGGGTCGCCGTCGTCCACCCGAAAGTGGAGCGCTTCCGCACCGGCAGCCATCGCGTTCGTCACGGGCGTCGTTCACGGCCGAGCGGCGCCAGCCGAGCGGCGTCGCTGCCGCGCGATCAATACTCCGTATCGCCCTCGTCGTCCTCTTCGGCGGTCCCGAGCTCGGGGTTGAGGGCGACGTGCGACTCGAGGTCCTCGAGCCGCTGCGCTTCGGACAGCCTGGCGAGGCCGCACTGCTCGACGAGGTACAGGTCGAACGCCGTGTAGCGCGGGAAGACGCGGACGTTGGTGTCCTCGTTGTCGAGGCCGAGGATGACGAGCTCGCCGTCCCGCCTGGCCTCGCCGAGGTAGAGCGCGTTCCACGGGTGACCGGGGAGGTTGGGCAGCCGCACGACCTTGCCCCGGAGGCGCGACTCGGTCCAGCCGAGGTCGGTCTTCGCCTCCGCCAGCTTGCGGACCGAGGTGAGCTTCGGCCGCGGCGCCGACGGATCCTGGCCGAAGCGATGCCGCCCCTTGAACCGCGGGCCCAGGCTATCGAGGGTGAAATCGAACTCCAGGAACGCCCGCAGCGTGGGCGGCAGCTCGACCATCAACTTCGACTCGAGCGCATCGAGCGCCGCCTGGCTCGCTCCCACGGCGGCATGGCTGGAGGGGCGCTTCTTCAGTTGCGCGATCACCCGATGCACAAGCTCAACGCCACGTTCGATCGATGCCATGGTTCCACGGGCCGCGGTTGCGCGGCGTTCTTCAGGACCCAAAGGGCCTCACTGGGGCCGCGTTCTCGGCCCCGGTTGTTGCGGGCTCGTCGCGCGCTCGGGCGGCACTCTACATCAGCCGACCGGGAGCGCGTCCCTCTATGGTGCCTACCGGTCCGGTCCGCTCGGTGTCAACCCGCGATCGCACCTGCTGTCGATCATTCATCCGCAGGAAGCGGCCGAGCGGCGCCTCCCTTGGTCCCCCGCGCGCCCGTCACCCACGCCTCGACGAGCGAGGTCCGCCTCGCTCCCGTGAGCGGAGGGTACGCCGCGCCCGCCAGATCAGGACGACGACCGCGCCGAGCACCACGGTCGCGCCGACCGCCAGGATGACCCATTGTGGCGCAGGATAACGGCCGCGCTGCAGGCCAGGAGGCGGCCGCTCGACCTCGATCTGGAGCTGCGCGCCCACGGGGCCTCGTTACACGCGGACGCGTCGACCCGCAACTGATCCGCGGCGTGAGCCGGCGGATTCGGCGCGTCACCCCACCCGCCGGCCGCCCGACGCCTCCCGTTGCCCAGCCACGCGAGGGCGAGGCGGCAGGCCGCACGGGACATGCAAGCAGCCGGTCGGCACCAGGGGATCAAAACTTGCCTTCATGGAAACTCGGGCGTGTACATTGAAGCGACGCGTGGGCACCCTGCGGCCGGTGCGAGAGGGTGAGAGATGAAGCCGGGCTCTTCAGCATGGGTCGGGGAGGCGCGTCGGCGGTCCCCTGGGATTCGACGATTCCTCTTCGCGATCGGGGCGTGGGCGGCTCTCGGGGGGATGGCGGGGGCGTGCGGCCGGACGAGCCTCCTCGAGCTCCCGGGGGCCGACGTCGGCGGGCTCGGAGGCGGCGGGGGCGGTCCGACCAGCGCGAGCGCGTCGACGTCGTCGAACGGCGGCGGCTTCGGAGGCTTCGCGGCGTGCGGCGGCGACGCGGACTGCGACGACGGCGACGCCTGCACCCGCGACAGCTGCGTGGACGAGCGCTGCGACCACGCGCCCCGCGACGACGACGAGGACGGCGTGGGCCCGACGATCTGCGGCGGGAGCGACTGCAACGACTTCAACCCGTCCGTCTTCCCGGGCGCTCCGGAGATCTGCACGGACGCGGCGGACAACGACTGCAACGGCGTGAGCGACTGCTTCGATCCCGCGTGCGCCGCAGGACAGGACTGCGGCTGCACCCCGCGCCCCGGCGGTGAGCGCTGCGACAACGGCGTCGACGACGACTGCGACACGCTCGTCGACTGCTTCGACGCGGACTGCTCGGGGACCCGCGCCTGCGCCTGCTCCGCCTCGGAGACCGGGGCGTGCGGCAACGGGGTCGACGACGACTGCGACGGCACCTTCGACTGCGACGACGGCGACTGCGGCTCCGACCCGCGGTGCGCCTGCAGCGCGACCGGTGAGCGCTGCGACAACCGCACGGACGACGACTGCGACCTCCTGGTCGACTGCGCCGACCCGGACTGCCGCAGCAGCTTTCCTTGCGTGTGCCAGCCGCCCGGCTCGCTGGAGCGATGCGACGACGGCCAGGACAACGACTGCGACGGGCGCGTCGACTGCGCGGATCCGCAGTGCATCACCGCGCCGGCCTGCGAGGTCTGCGTGCCGGAGGTCTGCGACGACGGCGTCGACAACGACTGCGATGAGCACATCGACTGCGCCGACACCGCCTGCGTGTTCGCGCCGAGCTGCGCGCCGACGGCGGAGCAGTGCAACAACGATCTCGACGACGACCGCGACGCCCTGATCGACTGCCAGGATCCGGACTGCGCGAACAACCCGGTGTGCGTGCTCGAGCAGGCGAACTGCCTCTCGCCGAAGCGCATCCCCGGGACCGGCACCTACACGGGGGACACCACCGGCCACGTGAGCGAGACCCGGGGCGCGTGCGGCGGCGACGCCGGCGAGGCGGTCTTCTACTTCGTGCTCACCGCGCCGTCGCGCGTGCACCTCGACACGCGCGGGTCGAGCTTCGACACGACGCTCTACGTCCGCACCGGCATCTGCAACAGCGGCCGGGAGATCGGCTGCGATGACGACAGCGGCGGCGGGTCGTGGGCCTCCCGGCTCGACTTCGGCATCCTCTACCCGGGCACGTACTTCGTCTTCCTCGACGGCTTCACGGTCGATCCCTTCGGCGGCGCGAACGAGGGCCCCTTCGCGCTCAACGTCGAGATCGTCCCGAACCCGAGCGAGATCTGCGACGACGATCTCGACAACGACGGCGACCACTACGTCGACTGCGCCGATCCGGACTGCGGCGCCTTCGGGCCCTGCCGCGGCTGCGCGGGCGGCGCCGCGCCCGGCCCCGAGTTCGGGACCGCCGCGTGCACCGACGGGATCGACAACGACTGCGACGGCACGCTCGACTGCGCCGACGAGGACTGCAGCGCAAGCGACTTTTACGTGACGGAGTGCTGCGACGGCCGCGATGACAACGGCAACGGGATCCCCGACGATTTCAGCTGCCGATGCGCCTCGGACGCGGATTGCGACGCGGGGCAGATCTGCTACACGCACACCGCGTACACGTGCGGTTTGCCCTGCAACAGCTTCTTCGGGAGCATTTGTCCCTTCGTGGCGCCGGGCTCGCACTGCAACGACGCGACCAGCCAGTGCGAGTTCTGAGGGCCCGCGGGCCGGCGCCTTCGCCGGCGCCGCGCGCACGGCGCTCCCCTGCTGGCGGTCGCCCGGGCTAAGGTCACGCCATGGAGATCCTCATCATCCGCCATGGGCAGGCCGTGGATGACGCGCCTGACCTCGGCGACGCCGGTCGCTGGCTCACGGGCAAGGGTCGCAAGGTGACCCGGCGCGTCGCGAAGTGGCTCGCGAAGCAGAAGGGCCGACGCCCTGCGGCGATCTGGACGAGCCCCCTCGTGCGCTCGGTGCAGACCGCGGAGATCATCGCCGAGGCTGCCGAGCTGACCGACGACGTCTCCGTCATCGCCGAGCTCTCTCCCTCGCGAGACACCGCCGAAATACTCCGCCTGCTCTCGCAGTATCAGGGGGCTCAGCCGCTGGCGCTCGTGGGGCACGAGCCCTCGCTGTCGGCGCTTGTGACATCGCTGCTCGGCGACGTCGGCTGGACGGGCCTGAAGAAGAGCGGCGTCGTCGCCGTGAGCTGGGACGGGCGTGGGCCGGGTACGCTGCGCTTCGCGCTGGATCTGAAGGCCATGAAGGCGGTCGACCCGGTGAAGGAAGCGCAGCAGCAGGCGCCTCGCTCCCGCTGAGCGCCGCCCGCGCCTCGGCGCCGCTCAGCGCACCGACCGCTCCACGGCGCTCAGCACGTCGACGTCGCGCACGCCGTCCGCTTCGGCGCGGTACGACAGCACGATCCGGTGCCGCAGCGCCGGGATCAGCAGGGCCCTCACGTCGTCCACGTCGGCCGCTGCTTCGCCGCGGAGCGCCGCGCGCGCCTTGGCCGCGATCACGAGCGCCTGGCTCCCGCGCGGCCCCGCGCCGTAGCGCACGTAGTCCCGGACCTCCTGCGCGGCGCGGTCGGTCCCCGGCCGCGTCGCCCTCGCGAGGCGCACCGCGAGGTCCACGGCCTCGTCGGTCACCGGGATCCGCGGGATGAGCCGGCCGATCGCCCGCACCTCGGCCGCCCTGAGCACCGCCTCGATCGCGGGCGGCTTCCCCGACGTCGTCCTCCGCGCCACCTCGCGCTCCTCGGCCTCGCTCGGGTAGGTGACGTGGATCTCGAGCAGGAAGCGGTCGAGCTGCGCCTCGGGCAGCGGGTATGTTCCCTCCTGCTCGATCGGGTTTCGCGTCGCGAACACCTGGAAGGGGTCGGGGAGGGCGTGCGTGGTGGTCCCGACGGTCACCTTGCGCTCCTGCATCGCCTCCAGCAGCGCCGCCTGCGTCTTCGGCGGCGTTCGGTTCACCTCGTCCGCGAGGACGAGGTTGTGGAAGATGGGCCCGGGCTGGAAGCGCAGGCTCCGGGAGCCGTGCTGCTCGTGCAGCACGTCGGTCCCCGTGATGTCGGCGGGCAGCAGGTCCGGCGTGAACTGGACGCGCCCGAAGCTGAGGTCGAGCGCCTTGGCGAGCGACGACACGAGCAGCGTCTTGGCCAGCCCCGGGACGCCGACGAGCAGCGCGTGCCCGCGCGCGGCGAGCGTGATCAGCATGGCCTCGACAACGTCGTCCTGCCCGACCACCGCCGCCGCGATCGCCGAGCGGAGCCGCTTGGCGCCTTCCGCTGTGCGCTCGAGGAGCGCGGCATCCGAGAGGGAGCTCGACCCCTCGTCGGCGGTCGTCTCGGCGTCGTTCCTGTGGTCGGGATCGCTCATAGGGCCAGGGCTCGTACCCCGAGGCCGCGATGCCGACAAGGACCCGGCGGAGCCGGCGCTCACCGCGGCGGATCCTGCTCCGTGGAGGTTTGCTCCGACAGGTGAGCAGGTGTTAGCAATCGATCGCAATGGCGCAGAGCTCTGAGGCCCGGGAGAGGAGGGGGCCGCGCGCGGCGGACGGGGAGGCGCAGCGCGAGGTCAAGGTGAGCGAGCCAGCGGACGAGCCGTACAACGGCGGCGCCGGCGCGGCGGAGGACGGCGTGGAGGCCCCCGGACCGGGTGGGCAGGGCGCCCCTGATGAGGGCGGCGGGTCGAACGGGGAGGCGCCGTCGGCGCCGCTGGAGTCGCTGAGCCTGCACGACGGACCGATCCCGCACGCGCCGCTGTCGCCGGTCGCCGGGCCGTGGCGTTCCTACAAGGAGATCCTCGCGAACCTCGCCCAGCGCGTGCTCGAGGCGCAGCGCCCGATCCGCATCCTCCAGGCGCTCCGGTGGGAAGCGGACGTCGAGGAGCAGTTTCTCCGCGCGAAGCAGCGCGAGCTGCCCAGGGTGACCTACGCGGACGACCTCGGGTTCGATCCGGCGGCGAAGCAGCGCGAGCTCGAGGAGATCCTCCGCGACGCCGAGCGGGACCTCGGCAAGCGCGATCGGCTCGGCCAGATCCTCCGCGCGACCGCGGACGAGTACAGGAAGGTCGTGAGCATGCTCATGGGGCGGGGGACCAAGGCGTTCTACGACCTGTCCCGCGAGCTCTACGGCTCTCCGAAGGACAAGCTGCCCGACGGAAAGACGAGCGTGCGGGACATGGGGTTCGTGCTCTACGACCTCCTGACGGCGATCGGCGGCGAGCGGCTCGGCCCGTCGCAGCAGCGCGAGATCACGGCGGAGATGGCGGCGCTCGAGCTGAACGCCCGCTTCGACCGCTTCTTCGGCGGCGCCTCGATCCGCGTGCAGGTGGACGATTCGCTCCTCGCGGATGCCGCCGCCGGCAGCGACTACGTGAAGATCCGGAGCGGCGCGATGTTCTCCAGGAGCGACGTCGACATCCTCGAGGCGCACGAGGGATGGGTGCACGTCGCGACCAGCCTGAACGGGCAGGCCCAGCCCGTGGCGCGCTGGCTGGCGAAGGGGCCTCCGCGCACCACGGCGGTACAGGAAGGGCTCGCGGTCCTGGTCGAGATCCTCACCTTCAGGAGCACGCCGCGTCGCGCGAAGAAGCTGAACGACCGCATCCTCGCGGTGGACAAGGCGGAGGACGGGGCGTCCTTCCTCGACGTGTTCGAGTGGTACCGCACCGAAGGGTACGAGGAAGAGGAGTGCTTCCAGAACGCCCGGCGCGTCTTTCGCGGCGGCGTGCTCGCGGGAGGGGCGCCGTTCACGAAGGACGCCTGCTACTGCAAGGGGATCGTCCTCAACTATGCCTTCATGCGCGCCGCCATTCAGCACGATCGGGCGATGCTCATTCCCTTCCTGTTCGTGGGGAAGGTCGCGCACGAGGACGTGCCCGTCCTCCACGCGCACGTGACCGACGGGATCATCCGCCCGCCCCCGTATCTCCCGCCGATGTTCGACGACATGAGCGGGCTGGCGATCTGGATCTGCTACTCATCCTTCTTCTCGCGCCTCGGCGGGACGGCGCTCGCCGAGCACTACGGCAGGATGCTGGAGCGCTGATCGCGGCCGCCCGGCGCGCCGCGCGCGGCGGCGCGCCGCTCACGCGGGCGGCGGCGCGGAGGCCTGCGCGCTCGGGCCGGCCGCGCGCGCGTGGGCGGTCGCGTGCGCCACCGCGATCCAGAGCCTGCGCCGGATCGCGTCCGGCACCTCGGGGACGACCCTGGCCGCGTCGAGGAGCGACTCTTCGTCCGCCGCGCGGGACCGCTCTGCGACCGGGAGGCTCAAGGGATCGCGCAGCGCGCGCCGGTCCTCGGCGTTCATGCGCTTCACCGCCACGCGGAAGTCCTCGCGGGCGAGGCGGAGGCGGTTGCGCACCGTGTTCTCGTTCACCTCCAGATCGCGCGCGATGTCGGCGCTCGTCATCTCGAGCAGGTCGTGCATGATCAGGACGACCCGCCGTTCGAGGTCGATCGCTCCGAGCAGCCGGCCGACGAGCTGGCCGCTCTGCTCGCGCGCAAGCAGCTGTTCCGAGCTCAAGCCCGGGTCGGCGAGATCGAACGGCCAGCTCGCCCCCGCGCCGACCGCGATCTCTCGGCGGCGATGGGCGCGCCCGCGGTAGTGGCCGACCTGCCGCCAGGCGATGCCGAACAGCCAGCGCCTGAGGGGCTCGCCGAGCGGGCTCGCGGCCTGCGGAGCCCTGCGGCCCGCGCCCGGCTCGCGGCCGGAAGGGCAATGGCCAGCGCGCGCCCCGTCTGTGCCGCGCCTCGGATCGAAGCTCTCCAGCGCGTGGTACGCAGCGATCATGACGTCTTGCAGGACGTCGTCGATGTCGCGCTCTGCCACGCCGAGCCATCGGAGCGCTTGCCGGAGAAACGACAGGCCAATCGTGTACACGGTCTCGAAGCTGGGCCGCTCCAGAAGCGGCACGTGCTCAAGAGGCTGTTGCATGCCTGAACTTACGTGCAGCAGCCCGTGCTGATTTGAAAATCGTCAGACCACCCCAAGGAAGCTGTCTATTGTAATGAATATTACGTGCAGCGCCGCGCGTGCTGCGCGCGTTCACTTGCCCTGGAACACCGGTTTCCGTTTCTCCGTGTAGGCGGCGAGCCCCTCGCGCGCGTCCTCCGACGCGAACAGCTCGGCCTGGAGCTCTCGCTCGAGGGCGAGCCCCTGTTCGAGCCCCACCTCGAAGCCTGTCTGCACCGCGCGCTTGATGCGCCCGACCGCCAAGGCCGCGCGACCCGGCAGCGTGAACGTGTGCCCGTACGCGAGGATCCGGTCCATGAACTCGTCGTGGGAGGCGGTCTCCCAGACGTCGTTGACCAGGCCGACAGCTAGGGCCGTCTCGAAATCGAACGTCTGCCCCTCGCACATCAGCTGGATCGCCCGAGATTTACCGATGAGCCTGGCGAGACGCTGGGTGCCGCCCGTGCCGGGAAGGACGCCGAGCGCGACCTCCGGGAGGCCGATCTTGCCGGCGTTCTTGCGGGCGATGCGGAGGTCACAGGCCATCGCGATCTCGAGGCCGCCGCCTACAGTGTGGCCGTTCAGCGCCGCGATGCAGAGCTTTGGCGTGTGCTCGAGCCGGCTCAGCGTCTCGTTCGCGTGGAGACAGAAGTAGTATTTGAACGTCGGATCCGATTCGCGGAGCATGTCGATGTTCGCTCCGGCGCAGAAGAACTTTTCGCCGTGCCCGGTGATGACGATGACATGCACATCGTTGTCGAAGCGGGCCTCGAGGATGGCCGCGTCGAGGTCCTTCATCATCTCGTGGGTGTACCCGTTGACGGGCGGATCATTGAGGGTAAGCAGCGCGACGCCTGCAGAGGTGGCGTAGTCGACGAGAGCCATGGGCGCTCTTTACCAAACCGTCAGAAAAAGCGCTGCCCCCTGGTAGAAAGGCGCGGAATTGTGCTACCCCGCAGGGACGTGCTCATGAACGCGCAGGACGTGCGGCAGAAGTTAAAAGAACTCATGGTCGAGGAGCTGAACCTCGAGGGGAAGACGCCGGCGGACATCGACGACGCCGCGCCGCTGTTCGGCGAAGGGCTGGGCCTCGATTCGCTGGACGCGCTCCAGCTCGCCATGAGCGTGGAGGAGCGCTTCGGCGTCCGCATCCCGGAGGGAGACGAGGCGAGGCCGATCTTCGCATCGGTGGACGCGCTCGTGGCCCACATCATCAAGTCGACCGCGGCCGCGTGATCGCGCCGCAGAGAGCCGTTCGAGCGTGCGAATCTGGGTGACGGGCATCGGGGTCGTCTCGCCCCTGGCGCGCGGGGCGAGGGCGACGATGGACCGGCTCATCGCAGGCGAGCGCGCCTTCGCGCCGCTCTCCCTGTTCGAGATCCCCGGGACGCGCGCGCGCATCGCCGCGGAGGTCCGCGACCTCTCCCCGGAGGACGTCGCCCCGCCGGGCGAGGCGGAAGGGTGGTCCCGGACCGACGCGATGGCGGTGCTCTCGGCCCGCGAGGCGCTCGCGCACGCGGGCGTCGACCCCGCGGCGATGCCGGTCGATCTGGTGGTCGGCGGCACGACCGCCGGGATGTTCGAGACCGAGGAGCTGCTCGCCTGGCTCTCGCACGACCCCAGCGCGATCGCTCCCTTGAAGCGGATGCTCTCGCACCCGCTCTCGTCGACGGCCGACCACGTCCGCGCCGCCGTCGGCCCGTTCCGCCGGGCGAGGAGCGTCTGCAGCGCCTGCTCGAGCGGCGCGAACGCCCTCTTGCTGGGCGCGGCCTGGCTCCGCGCCGGCCTGTCCACCCGCGTGCTCGCGGGGGGCGCCGACGGCCTGTGCCGGCTGACGTACACCGGCTTCGGCGCCCTCGCGGCCGTCGATCCGGATCCGTGCCGCCCGTTCGATCGGCGGCGCGCCGGGCTGAACCTGGGCGAGGCTGCGGCGTTCCTGCTGCTCGAGTCGGAGGACGCCGCGCGCGCGCGGGGAGCGGAGCCGATCGTCGAGCTCCGCGGGTGGGCGACCGGCGCCGAGGCGCATCACATCACGAACCCCGAGCGCGAGGGGCGCACCGCGGCGCGCGTCATGCGCGACGCGCTCCGGTGCGCGGCGCTCACGCCGTCGGATCTCGACTACGTCAACGCGCACGGCACCGCGACGCCGCTGAACGACGTCATGGAGAGCGCCGCCCTGCGCGCCTGCCTCGGCGCCGAGGTGAGCCGCATCGCCGTCTCGTCGTCCAAGGGGCAGATCGGGCACACCCTCGGCGCTGCGGGCGCGGTCGAGGCGGCGATCACCGCGCTCGCCGTCGCGCGCGGCGTGATGCCGCCGACCGGCGGCCTCGAGGAGGTCGATCCGGAGTGCCAGCTCTTGCACCTCAAGGAGGCGCGCGAGGCGCCGGTCCGGGCGGCGATGTCGAACTCCTTCGGCTTCGGCGGCACGGACAGCGTGCTCGTGTTCGCGCAGCCCGATCGGTTCCCGCCGCCGCTCGGCGCCGGCGGCGCGCCCGTGCGGCGCTCGGTGGTCGTGACGGCGGCCGCGACGATCGGCCCGCTCGGCGTCCTCGCGACCCGCGGCGGCGCCGCGTACCTCGAGCCCGGCCCTCCGCCAGCCGAGGGCTCGATCGCCTTCAACACGGGCGCGCACCTCGATCTCGCGCGCGCGAGGCGGCTCGATCGCGCCGGCCGCCTGACGACGTCCGCGATCCTCACCGCGCTCTCGGACGCCGGCCTCGGCGGCGCGGCTCCGGGCGATGCGGGCGCGGGCGACCCGGCCGACGTCGCGCCGAGCCGCACCCTGCCCGGCGCCATCGTCGGCGCCTCGTTCGGCAGCGTCGACGCCTCGACCGCCTACATGCGGCGCATCTACGACAAGGGGGCGAAGTACGCGAGCCCCGCCGATTTCCCGAACCTGGTCCCCTCGTCGCCGGTCGGGCACGCCTCCATCTACCTGGGCCTCCGCGGGCCGGTGTTCGCCATGGCCGACCTCGGCGCGACCGCGGAGTCGGCCATGGTCACGGCCATCGAGCTCATCACCGCCGGGGAAGGGGAGGCGCTCGCCGCCGGCAGCGTCGAGGAGGCGAGCCCCATGATCGAGCGGTGTCTCGGTCCGATCTGCTCGCAGGTCGTCAGCTGCGGCGTGCGCAGCGAGGGCGCCGCCGTGCTGCTCTTCGAGAGCGCCGCGCGGGTGCGCGAGCGGGGCGCGCGCCCGGTGGCGACGGTGGCGTGGTGGAGCTCCTGGCGCGGCGACGGCGCGGGGATGCTCGCGGGAGCGCCGGCGCCGGCGCCCCTCCGCGCTCCCGGGGAGGTCGCGCAGCGCGCGCAGCCCAGCGCACCGTCGCCCGCCGCCGTGTTCGTCGGGCGGAGCGAGGAGCGCCTCACCGTCTGCCTGCGCGGCTCGCCGTGGGCCGAGGTGCCGTGCTCCACGCTGGCGCCGCGCGCGGGCGATCACGAGGGCGCTGGCGGGTTCGCCGCCGCCGCGGCGGTGGCGGCGCTCGCGAGCGGCGCCCTCGCGAGCGTGCTCGTCCTGGGCGGCGCACCCGACCGCGGATACGCCATCCTGCTGGTCGCTCCCGGCGACGCGTGACGACATCGCTGCCTGCGCCCGGCCATCGTGAGCGCCGCCTCGTGAGCGCCGCGTGCCTCCTGCTCTCGCTCGCGTGCGCCCCCGCCTGCGCCGCCAACGTCGCGCGGCGCGGCAGCCCGCTCGACGCCGAGTTCGCGCGGATGCTGCCTCGGCCGTCGCCGGGCACGCCCGCCGCGCGGCCCGATCCGTCGGCGTGGCGCGAGGGGCGGGAGCGCCTCTCAGCGCTCCGCCGCGAGGTCGAGGGGGCCGGCCCGCGCACGCTCCGCGTCCGCCTCGCGCTGCGGGAGCCGCGCACCGGCCAGGTGCTCGAGGCGCGCGGGGCGATCGCGATCGCCCCGCCGGCGATCGACGGGCGCGCGCCCGCGGCGGGCGGCGCGGTCGTCGCGCCGGAGGGCGCGCTCCGGATGATCCTCCTCGGTCCAGGCGGCACCACCGCGCTCGATCTGTGGGCGCGCGGCGACCGCTTCCGCTTCGCCGTGCCCGCGCTCGATCTGCTGAAGCGCGGCGACGCCTCGACGCCGCGAGCGTCGCTCCGCGGCCTGCCGGTAGATTTCCTGCGCTGGTGGATGCTCCACCCGGCGGCGGGGACGCTGCTCTGGTACGAGCGCGCCGCGAGCACGGCCTCGTTCGTCCTGCGAGACGGCGACGCCGTGATCGACCTGCGGCTCGACGACCGCGGCCTGATCGGCGCGCGCCGCACGACGTGGGCGGCGGAGGGCGCGCGCCGGCGAAAGCTCGACGAGGAGGTCGTGATCGCCGAGGGCGTGGGCTGCGGTCATGTCCGCTACGCGCAGGCCTCGACCGGGCTGCTCGTCACCGTGACCTGCGAGGCCGAGGAGCGGGATCGCGCGCCGGACCCGCGCGCCTTCGTCGATCCCGACGCGATCGGGCCGGAGGACGGCTCATGAGCGACGCCTGCGTCATCGCCTCGGGCGCCGTCTCTGCGCTCGGCCTCGGCCCTCTCGCCTACCGCGTCCCCGGCGCCGGCGAGCCAGCGCCGGTCGCGATCGCGCGCGACGAAGAGCTCGCGCGCGCCGGTCTCCTGCGGCCCTTCGCCGCCCGCGCGCCCGCGGCGCTCGGCGTCGCTCCGGGGGCCGATCGCGCCACGGATCTCCTGAAGGCGGCGCTCTCGCAGACGCTCGCGGCGCTGGAGCGCGTGCGCCCGGGCTGGCGCGGCGAGCGCATCGGCATCGCCCTCGGCACGTCCAGCGGCGGCATGCTCACCGCGGAGCGGTTCTTCGCGGCCCGGGCCGAGGGCGCCGACGCCGGCTCGCTCGCCGCGCTGGCCTCCGGCGCGACCTACTTCGCGCCGTTCAACGACGCGCTCGCCGCGTTTGGGCTGGAGCGGACCCCGCTGCGCACGCACCTGCTCGCGGCGTGCGCCGCGAGCACCCTGGCCATCGGCCTCGGCCTCCGCTGGCTCGATCGCGACGCCTGCGACCTCGTGCTCGCCGGCGGCTACGACGCCCTCAGCACCTTCGTCGCCGCCGGCTTCGAGGCGCTCCGCGCGACCACGGCGTCGAGCTCGCGCCCGTTCCGCCTCGGCCGCGACGGCATGGCGCTCGGCGAGGGCGCGGCCGTCGTCGCCCTCGTGCGCGAGGATCGCCGCCGCGGCGCCCCCGTGATGGTCCGGGTCGCCGGCTTCGGCGCCTCCACGGACGCGGTGCACATCACCGCCCCGGATCGGACGGGCTCGGGGCTGATGCGCGCCGGCGCCGCCGCGCTCGCCGACGCCGGGTGGCCTGCCTCGCGCGTCGGCCTCGTCAGCGCCCACGCCACGGCGACGCCTTACAACGACGCGATGGAGTCGCGCGCGATCGCCGCGCTGTTCGCCGCGCCTCGCCCCGCGGAGGGCTCGGGCGCCGCGCCCCCTCCGCCCGTCGTCCACCCGTTCAAGGCCCAGATCGGGCACACGCTCGGGGCCGCGGGCGCGCTCGAGTCGCTCGCGGCCGCGGCCGCCCTCGCGGCGTCCATCGCCCCGCCGGCGGCGTCCGAGGGCGAGCTCGACCCCGACGCGCCGGCCCTCCTGCTCGAGCGCGCCGAGCCTCGGCCGCTCGACGCAGCGCTCAAGCTCTCGGCGGCCTTCGGCGGCGCGAACGCCGCGCTCCTGCTCACGTCCCGCGCGAGCGGGCGGAAGCCGCGGCGCGCTCGCCCGGTGCACCTCCGCGCAGCGGCCCGCGTGACGGGCTTCGATCTCGGGCGCCTCGCCGAGGCCACGGGCATCCCGCGCGACCGCCTCGCGCGCCTCGACGCGCTCTGCCGTCTCGGGCTGACCGCCGTGGCGGCCCTCGCCGACGTCGTCGGCGAAGGCGCCTTGCGGGGCGCCGGCATCGTCGCGGGCCACGCGCTCGCGACGATCGACACCAACGACGTCTACGACGCCCGCCGTCGCGCGCGCGGCGCCCGCTTCGTCGAGCCGCGCCTCTTTCCCGCCACGTCGCCGAACGCGATCGCGGGGGAGTGCGCCATCGCGTACCAGCTCACCGGGCCGAGCTTCGCGGTCGGCGCCGGGCTGGGCGGCGCGCTGGAGGCGCTCCGCGCCGCGGCAGAGCTCGTCGCGTCCTCCGACGCCGATCGCATGGTCGTCGTCGCGGCCGATGACGCCGGGCCGGTCGCGCGCGAGCTCCTCGGCCTGACGGTCGCGCAGCACCGCGCGGTCGCCTGCGGCGCCGTCGCGCTCCTCCTCCAGGCGGATCCTGGCGACGCCGGGCGCCTGCGCGAGGTCGATCTCGACCTCCCGGTCGACCACGACGGCCCCGTCGGCCACCTCGCCCTCCTCCGCTGGCTCGACGAGCACGGCTAGCGGGGGCGCCCGTCCGTGTCACCCGCGGCGGTCTTGATCGCTTCGCTTGCCGATCCGCACCCCGATCTGGCAAGGTCCCCGGCTGGAATCAGCTGCTTCCCCTGAGCGTTGTCCTGCCCGCGTATGCTCTGCCGCCAAACAAAAGCTGTCGCTTCGTTCCTCGTCGTGGCTTCGACCGTCCTCGCCGGCTGCGCCACCCACTACATTCCGAACACGGACGTCGAGGACAACGACGACAACCGCAAGATCATCTCGTTCTGCGAGAAGTACCGCAACGCGGTGGAGAGCAAGAACGTCGGCGCGCTGCTCCAGCTCGCCTCGCCCAAGTACTACGAGGACGGCGGCAACATCGACGCGTCGGACGACCTCGATTATGCCGGCCTGCGCGAGTACCTGAACGGCAAATTCCAGGACGCGCGCGCCATCCGCTACGAGATCCGCTACCGGCGCGTGCTCCGGGAGGATGACGTCATCTACGTCGACTACACGTTCAGCGCCAGCTACCGCATCCCGGGTCGCAAGGGCGAAGAGTGGCGCCGCAAGGTCGACGACAACCGCCTCGAGCTGGTGGAGCACCAGGACGAGTACCGCATCGTCGCGGGGATGTAGCGCCCGGCCGCGCCGCCCTGCGACGGGAGGGCGCGGCGCTAGTTCAGCGCGCTCTTGGAGGAGGGCGCGTCGAAGACGCCCTTCTCCTTCGCGGCGGCGAGCACGCGGAGCGCCGTGCGGTAGCCGCGCAAGACGAGCGGCTTCGCGGCGAACCGGTTCATGTAGCTGTAACGGCCGATCGCGGGCGCCACGTCGAGGAAGGTGACGCTCGGGTAGAGCTTGGAGAGCAGCTCGACGCCGCGGCGCTCCTTCTCGGCCAGGAGGATGCTGAGCGACTGCCGGACGACGCCGGGCGCGCCGCTCCTCGCGATCGAGCGCTGCGATTCGTCGCGCTCCTCGGGGCGGTAGATGTTCGAGATGATCACGATGTTGGCGCCGGCGTTCACGGCCACGTCGGCGGAGAGCGTCCGGATCACCTCGCCGCTCAGGTGATAGCGGCCGTTGATGCGGTAGGGCCGGAACAGGCCGGGCACGCAGCAGCTCGCGGCCACCGCCTGGCTGATCGGCGTGGCCTCGTCGTAGCCCGGGCCGAACACGACGCGCTTGGCGCTGTCCACGTCGACCGCGGTGACGTAGACCGCGTGCGGCAGCTGCCGGAAGTCGTTGATCGGCAGCGTCCGGCGCACGTAGCGCTCGAGCCGATCGATCGAGAACACCCCCGAGCAGAGGTACCCCGGGTCGAGCAGATCGCGCAGGGCGGGCGCCCCGAAGAAGCTCGACACGTGGAGGCGAGGCCCGCGGTGTCGTCGCCTCCACGGCAGGCGGTACGCGTCGAGCAGCACGTCGAGCGGGATGTCCTGCCCGTACGTCGCGCTGACGAGCGCGCCGGCCCCCGCGCCGACGTAGATCTCCGGATGGATCCCGAGCTCCTCGCAGGCCTTCAGCACGCCGAGGTGCGCCAGGCCGCGCGCCGCCCCCCCGGAGCCAACGAACGCGATCTTGAGGCGGCTCATCGAGCCCTGATCTTGTCGGAGATGCGGCACGAGCGCAAAGCCTACTGTAGCTGGAAGTCCTCGAGCAGCCGATAGATCTTGAATCGCGGTCCGTCTCGCCGCAGCCACACCACGATCTCGTCGCCGAGCAGCCGGTCCGCCGCGATCCGCGCGGTCATGATCGGCACGCGGATCACGATGTCCTGGTCGTCGAGCGTCTCCGGCTGGATCGCGGGGTGTTGCGGCGTCGCGAGCACGTCCTCCGCCCGGAAGATCTGTAGCTCCGATTCGCGGTAGACCGGCTCTCCGGCGAGCTTTCCATACTCGAGCCGCCGGAACCGCTGCTCCCAAAAGAGCCCGGCGCTCGGCGGCTGCCCCGATCCGCCGGAGCCGGTGTGGATCGCGAGGGCGTCGCGCGTCAGCAGCTCGCCCAGGGCCTCGCTGTCCTCGGCGATGATCCGCTTGAAGAGCTCGGCCACGACGTCCAGCGCCAGGCCGACGCCGAGCGGCGTCCGGAGGGTCACGACGCTGTCCCTCACGTCCGCCTGGTTCGCGGGTCGCGGCGGGACGCTCGCCAGATCGATCGCCACGCCGTCCGGACGGCGACGATCGTCGGGGAGCTCGGAAGCGGCGGGGAACGAGGCCGGGCCCCCCAGCCCGCACCCGAGGAGGGACGAGCCGATGAGCGCCGCGAGGATCAGAGAGGGGAGCGCCGGCGGCGCTCGCGAGGTGTCGGGGACGCCGGCCGGCGCTGCGTGCGCCGCGGCCCATTGCGGGCCGTGGGGGCGTTCAGATCGGCTCGATCGCTGGAGCATCGGCGCGCGTGAACGTCACGATCGCACGCTCGCCGACGTGGGTCCACCCCGCGGGGCACTGGTCGTCGTCGAAGTCCGACGCGACGAGCGTGAGCCGGCTCGCGGCGTAGTCGGGCATGCGCATGCGGCCGAGGCCGCCGTCGCTCAGGAGCCGCTCCATGTCGTCGCTGCCCTGGTAAATGCGGTACGCCATCGGCGTGCCGCCGTGGGCCGCGAGCAGGTACTCCGGGTTCGTGACCACGATGTTCATCGCGCTCGGCCCCGCTCCTTCCTCTGCGCAGAGCCGATCGACGAGCGCGATGGAGGACCGGAGCGCCGCCCGCGCGCTCGCCGCGTCCACGTTGGGCCGATCGAGCTGGCCGCTGTCGTGGAGGAACGAGAGGAACAGGTGGAAGAGGATCTCGCTGTCCGTCTCGCCGCGGACGTCGCGCTGGAGGAACTGCGGCAGCGAGTCGCTGAGCTGGCTCCGCAGTCGGGCGAACCCTTCGACCGTGCCCGTGTGGGCGAACAGCCACTGCCGGTAGCGGAACGGGTGCGTATTCTCGGTGCGCAGGCTGCCGACGGTCGCAGCCCGGACATGCGCCACGAGGATGTCGGCGCGCACGTCCTTGGTCATGTCGACCAGGCTGATCTCGGGTCGATCGTCGATGGGCCGGCGCTTGAGGAGAATCTCTCCTCCCTGGTAGAAGCCGACGCCCCAGCCAGGGATCACGCCCTCCTTTCGGCGAACCGTGAGGGCACGGTCTTCAAGCTCGATCGCACGCGCGCCGAGATCCGGACGGTTACCGATGAAGCCGACGAGACGAGCCATAGCTTTGTCCTCGCGAGTTGGGCCGGGGGGCGGGGGCAGGGTCCGGCTCGCCGGTAGAGCGCTCCCTCATCTGCAAGCAGGGGTGGCTCCGTCGGTCGGCCGAGTGAGCGTGGGTCGCGCGTTGCGCCCTATACTTTCTTGATACGACAGAGTCGCCCTGCAAGCGGAGCAAAAACGGATCCCCAGCGGCGACGCTCGTCGCGGGCACGGCCTGACCACACTGCCCGCCGCTCGTCTCGGCGGTCGCTGGTCGCGTTACCTCTCACTCATGCTCCTCGTCCCACGGAGCGCTCCCACCCGCTCCTCCTCCCCGCGCACAGCGGCGAGCCTCATCCGCTTCTGCGCGTCGGCTCATCGCGTCGGCACCGTGGCGCATCGCGCCGTGGGGCGCGCTCCAGCGCTCGGCCGCCCCGCCGGTAGCTCGCCGGCCTCGCGGCGTGCGGCCGGCACACGCGGTTGCTGCACAGCGGGCAGCGGCGCAGCGGCGGTCGCGCAACGTTTGCGGGGCAGAGCGCGGCGGGGCGAGGTCGGCCCCGCGCGGCGCGCGAGGTGAAGGTGAGACAGCGCGGCAGCCAGAAAACCGGCAGGATCTCTGACGCGCGGCACTACGGCGAGAGCCGATTCAGCATCCGCGGGAACGGGATGGTCTCGCGCACGTGGGGCAGACCGCAGATCCAGGCGACGCTCCGCTCGACACCCAGCCCGAACCCCGCATGCGGGAAGGTGCCATACCGGCGCAGATCCAGGTACCAGCTGAACGCCTCGGGGGGCAGCTTGTGCGCCTCGATTGCCCGCTCGAGTGTGGCGAGATCGTCCTCACGCTGCCCGCCCCCGATCACCTCACCGTAGCCCTCCGGCGCCAGGACATCGACGCAGAGCGCGAGCCGGTCGTCCGTCGGATCGCGCTTCATGTAGAAGGCTTTCACCTGGGCCGGATAGCGGTGGATCATGACGGGGCGATCGTACCGGCTGGAGATGATCGTCTCGTCCTCACCGCCGAGATCCTCGCCCCAGGGAAAATCGGGAACTCCAGCCTCTCCAGCCGTCTTGCGTTTCTCCGCGCGCGCCTCGTTCAGGAGGGCGACGGCCTCGTCATAACGGATGCGCGGGAACGGCTTCTTGACGGCCTCCAGCTTCGTGACGTCGCGCTCGAGCACGGCGAGCTCGGGCCGGCGCCGCTCGAGGACGCGCTCGACGATGAAGCAGAGGAAGTCCTCCGCGAGGTCCATGTCGCCCTCGAGGTCCATGAACGCGACCTCGGGCTCGACCATCCAGAACTCGGCCAGGTGGCGGCGGGTCTTCGACTTCTCCGCGCGGAACGTGGGCCCGAAGCAGTACGCCTTCCCGAACGCGGCCGCCGCCGCCTCCATGTAGAGCTGCCCGGACTGGGTGAGGTACGCCGGGTCGCCGTGGTAGTCGGTCTGGAACAGCGTGCTCGTCCCCTCGCACGCGTTCGGCGTGAAGATGGGCGCGTCGACGAGCGTGAACCCCCGCCCGTCGAAGAAGTCGCGGATGGCCTGGATGATGGTGTGACGCACGCGCAAGATCGCGTGCTGCCGCCTCGAGCGCAGCCAGAGGTGGCGGTGATCCATGAGGAAATCGGTCCCGTGCTCCTTGGGCGAGATGGGGTACTCGCCCGTGGTGGGGCCGAGCAGGCGGAAGCCGGACGCGACGACCTCGAACACCCCGGCGCGCTTCGGGTGCGCCTTCACCTGGCCGGTGACCTCGATCACGCTCTCCTGGGTGACCTTGTCGGCGGCCGCGAAGACCTCGTCGCCGACGTCGCTCTTGGCCATCACGCACTGGACCGTGCCGAAGCCGTCGCGCAGCTCGAGGAAGTGGAGCTTGCCGCTCGAGCGCTTGTTGTAGAGCCATCCGCGGAGAACGACCTTGCCGTCGACATGCGCGCTGAGGTCGCTGGTAGCGATCACGGGCGAGTCCTGCATGGGTGCCGGAAATAGCACGGTTTAGTTGCGGCTGACGCCGGCTCCGGCCAAAAATGGCGCCATCGTGGCCTTCCGAAAGCCTCGCGCGCTCTGCATGCCTGCGTTGTCCAAGCTGCTCGCCGCGGGGGGCAAGCTGCTCGCCGCAGGGGGCGTCCTGCTCGCCGCGGGGGGCTGCTCGTTCCTCTATCCGGAGCTCGCGACCCGGCTCCGCGAGCCCCCGCCAGAGCAGGAGCTGCACCCGCCCCCGCCTGAGGACGTCCGGTGGCTCCGGGTCGTCCGGGCGAGGATCCCGGAGCGCACGCGGGACGGCCGAGCCTGGGATCCCGAGGCGGGAGGCCTCCCCGACCCGTATGCCCGCGTCCTGGTCAACGGCGAGGAGATCTTTCGGACCAAGGTGCAGGAGGACACCGTCGACCCGACGTGGCCCGACGGCCCGAGCGGAAACTTCCACGTCTCGCCCGAGGATCGGCTCCGCGTGGAGGTCTGGGAGTCGGACGCCCTCGTCGACAAGCCGATCGGGGTGCGCGACATCGGCCGCCCGACCGACACGCAGCGCGCCGCCGGGGAGATCGAGGTCGAGCTCGACGGGGGCGGCTGGCTCACGCTGGCGTTCGAGCCGGCCCACGCCAAGCTCGGCCTCGGCTTCTGGTACGAGCTGCACTCGGGCGCCGCGTTCATCTCGCGGACCGTCGAGGGCGGGCCCGCCGAGCGCGCCGGGCTCCGCAAGGGCGACGAGGTGCTCGAGATCGCGGGGCGGCCCGTGCGACGGCTGTCCGTCGCCGCCATCCGGGGCGCGTTCGACGCCGCGCCGCGCGCCGGGCTCGTGCTCCTGGTCAAGCACGCGACGGGCGCCACCGAGCAGCTCAGGCTCCACGAGGGCCCCATCTATCCGCTGTTCGACCGCTTCGCTGCCGCCGAGTAAGGAAGCCAGCGCGCCGTGAAGATCCCGCCGTTCGGGCTCACCACCCAGGAGATCCGCGAGGAGCTCGCCCCCCTGCGGAACGACTTCTCGATCGCCGTCTGCCGCGCGAAGAACCCGTTCAACATCGGCGCCATCATCCGCGTCGCGCACTCCTTCCTGGTGCGCGAGATCTTCCTGATCGGGACCGAGCCCTATTACGAGCGCGCCTCGATGGGCATGCAGAAGTACGAGACCATCGTCGAGTGCCCCGACGAGGCGACCTTCCTCGAGGCGGCGCGCGGCCGTCCCCTCATCGGCGTCGAGCGCGACCACGCGCGGCAGACCCTCTGGGAGGCGCCGTTTCCGCGCGGGCTCGTCTTCCTCTTCGGCAGCGAGGACGACGGGCTGCCGCCGGCGCTGCTCGACGCGTGCGAGGACGTGGTCGCGATCCCCATGTACGGGATCAACCACTCGTACCCGGTGGCGATCGCCGCCGGCATGACGATGTGCGAGTGGGCTCGGCGCCGCGACCCGCGCGGCGGCGTCGGCCGCGCCGGGGGCTGAGGCGCGCTTCCGCGGGCCCGCCGCGCGCGAGGGGCCGCTACTCGCGGGAGCGCTCGAAGACGAGCAGCTCGCCCAGGAGGGCGTGGTCGAGCGTCCCGGCAGCGCGCATCCCGAGCTTCTCGATCACCCGGAGCGACGCGCGGTGCCAGGCCGGCGTGGTGGCGATCACGCGCCGCACGCTCGCCTGCTGCAGCGTCCAGTGCAGGACGGCGCGCGACCCCTCGGTCGCGTAGCCCTGGCCCTGGGACCTCCCCTCGACGCCGTAGCCGATCTCCACGGTGCCGGTCTCGTCGGGCCGGCCGTTCAGCACCACGCTGCCCACGACGACGCGCTCCTCCTGCCCGCGCGTCACCATCAGCCGCGTGCCCCACAGGAAGGCCTCCGGGTCGTCGCGCAGCCGGTCGAGCGGCGAGCTGAAGGCGCGCTCGACGAGCGCGCGCCCGGGCCAGGCGTCGGGGAAGCGCGCGCCGGAGATCGCCTCGGCCTCGAGGCGATCTCCGCGGATGACCGCCTCGAGCAGGGGCAGCGAGACCGGGGTCAGCTCAAGGCGCTCGGTAGTCAGGGTGCTCATCGCGAACCTGCGCGGATCAGATCACGCGTCGCGGCCTGCCGGAAGTCGAAATGGAGAAGGGCCGACTTCCCCAGGAGGAAGCCGGCCCTCACCCGACGGGCTTAGCTGCCCGCGCCGCGATCAGAAGTCGTGGCCGTGGCCCGCGTGGGCGCCGCCGGCCGCCGCCTTCTCCTCCTTCGGCCGCTCGGCGATGAGCGCCTCGGTGGTGAGCATCAGGCTGGCGACGCTGGCCGCGTTCTGGAGCGCCGACCGGACGACCTTGACCGGATCGATGACGCCCATCTCGAGCAGGTTGCCGTAGTCGCCCGACGCCGCGTTGTAGCCGAACGAGTCCTTGCCCTCGCGCACCTTCTGCACGACGATCGAGCCCTCCTCGCCGGCGTTGGCGGAGATCTGGCGGAGGGGCTCCTCGATGGCGCGGCGGATGATGTTCACGCCGAACCGCTGCTCGTCGTTGACCTGGATCTTCTCGAGCGAGGTCTGCGCGCGGATGAGCGCCACGCCGCCGCCCGGGACGATGCCCTCCTCGACGGCCGCGCGGGTCGCGTGGAGCGCGTCCTCGACGCGGGCCTTCTTCTCCTTCATCTCGGTCTCGGTCGCAGCGCCGACCTTGACCACCGCGACGCCGCCCACGAGCTTCGCGAGCCGCTCCTGGAGCTTTTCGCGGTCGTAGTCGCTCGTCGTGTTCTCGATCTGGGCGCGGATCTCCTGCTGCCGGGCCTTGATCTTGTCCTTCTTGCCCTGGCCGCCGACGATCGTGGTGTTGTCCTTGTCGATGATGACCGTCTTGGCACGGCCGAGATCGCTGATCGTGACGTTCTCGAGCTTGAGGCCGAGCTCCTCCGCGATCACCTGGCCGTCCGTCAGGACGGCGATGTCCTTCAGCATCTCCTTGCGGCGATCGCCGAAGCCAGGCGCCTTCACGGCCGCGCAGTGCAGCGTGCCGCGGAGCTTGTTCACGACGAGGGTCGCGAGCGCCTCGCCCTCGACGTCCTCGGCGATGATGAGGAGCTGCTTCTGGCTCTTGGCGATCGCCTCGAGCACGGGGAGCAGGTCCTTCATGTTGGAGATCTTCTTCTCCGAGATGAGGATGTAGCAGTCCTCGAGGTTCGCCTTCATCGCCTCGGGGTCGGTGACGAAGTACGGCGAGAGGTAGCCGCGGTCGAACTGCATGCCCTCGACCACGTCGAGCGTCGTGTCGGCGCTCTTGGCCTCCTCGACCGTGATCACGCCCTCCTTGCCGACCTTCTCCATGGCGTCGGCGAGGAGCTTGCCGATCGTCTCGTCGCCGTTCGCGCTGATCGTGCCGACCTGCGCGATCTCCTTCGCGTCCTTGGTCTGCTTGGCCGAGCTGTGGAGGTGCCCGACGATCGCCTCGACGGCCTTGTCGATGCCGCGCTTGATCTCCATCGGGTTGTGGCCGGCCGCGACGAGCTTGGAGCCCTCGCGGTAGATCGCCTGGGCGAGCACCGTGGCCGTGGTCGTCCCGTCGCCGGCGATGTCGCTCGTCTTCGAGGCGACCTCGCGGACCATCTGGGCGCCCATGTTCTCGAAGCGGTTCTCGAGCTCGATCTCCTTGGCGACCGTCACGCCGTCCTTGGTGACCGTCGGCGAGCCGAAGCTCTTCTCGATGACGACGTTGCGCCCCTTCGGGCCGAGCGTGACCTTGACCGCGTCGGCGAGGGCGTTGACGCCCGCGAGGATCATGCTGCGGGCGGACTCGTTGTAGATGATTTCTTTGGCTGCCATGGTGTCTCTCCTAAGTTCCTGCTATCGCCCGCGTCACTTCTCGATCACGCCGAGGATGTCGTCCTCGCGGAGGATGAGGTGCTCCTCGCCGTCGATCTTCACCTCGGTGCCCGAGTACTTGCCGAAGAGGACGCGATCGCCCTCCTTGACGTCGAGCTTCCGCACGGTACCGTCCTCGCCGACCTTGCCGTTGCCGACGGCGATGACCGTGCCCTCGATCGGCTTCTCCTTCGCGGTGTCCGGGATGTAGAGACCCCCCTTGGTCTTCTCTTCTTCCTTCACGCGCTGAACGATCACGCGGTCCTGGAGCGGTCGAATCTTCATCTTTGCGAATCCTCCGGGGACGAGCGGCCGCGTCCCACGAGACGGCAGGACCCAGACGGCCTGCCTGAGCAGCCGCAAGGTCCCATACGATTGCAGTCTGGGCACTTTGCTAGCACTCACCTCGGGGGAGTGCTAGCGAGCGCGCCGAAGATAGCCACCCCCTCCAGGGTGTCAAGCGCGGGTCAGCCCGGCATTTCGCGCGCTGGCAGCCAGGCGCCCGGGTGGCTGTAAGTCCTGGAGATTGCAGGGGAAGGTGCGGGGCGTGCGGCTGGGCTTGGCGCGGTCCCTCGGCTAAAGTGAGCGTATGAGGGCGGAAATGCGGCTGCACCGTGACGCGACGCCCTCACGGTCTCCTGCCCGAGGGAGGCCGACAGGACGTGTCTGGTTGACCTGAGCGCGTGGTGGCCCGGGTTACGTCGGTATCCAGGGTGCCCGCGCAAGTGAGGTGCCCCCGTGAGCCAAGCGATCTCTGTGTCCCCGAGCATGACCCGCTACTTCCAGGAGGTTGTGGACGAGGCGCTCCGAGTTCGGAACGTCGCCGTGACCGAGGCGGCGTCGAGTTACCTGGTCGGTCTGCTTTGTGCCTTCGCTCACCCGGACGAGCACGCCGAGTCCACCTTCAACCAGCCCCTGACCTTTCTCCTGCGCGACGCCCTGGAGGCCTCCGGCGCCGAGCGCTTCCGGCGGCTGCGCAACCTCGGCGACGGCGTCCTCTACGTGGTCGGCTTCTTCGGCGGCCACATCGAGCTCAAGGGCATCGATCGACGCTACGTGGTCGGGGTCGGGTCGACAGCCTACCACCACGCCGCCGCGATGCTGCGCCTCAACGCGCGCGGCGGCCAGGGCCCCGACGTCCTCGCGGAGATGGCCGAGAAGTTCGAGCGCTTCGTGAGCGTCTTGAACGATGTGGCCGACGGCACGCTCGCGTCCGGCGCTCGCGATGAGCGCTCGGTGCTCCGGCTGTACGAGCGCTGGGTCCGCACCGGCTCCAGCCGGCTCGCCGACGAGCTCGGGGCGCGCGGGCTCGTGCCGAGCCGGGGCACGGGCGGGCTCAACTGATGCGGGGCGCGACCTTCCCGGCCCGGATCCAGCAGCACCTCGCGCGCACCTACGCGCTCGACGACGCCCCCGCCGTCGACGATTTCATCCGGCCGACGGACGGCGGCGCGCGCGAGGCGCTGCTGATCCGACACGCGGACGGGGACATCGAGGTGGCGCTGCACCTGCCCGCCCGCGCGATCTCGCGCGGGCGGGAGGGGACGTTCGACGAGATCTGCCAGATCGTCGAGGGGGTGAGCCACTTCCTCTATGTGGCCGAGCGGGCGCGCAGGGAGCTCCCGGCGACCCAGCTCGAGCTCGAGCTCCAGGCCGAGGTGGACAAGTACGTGCTGCTCGTCCACGGCGGCCTGGCCGAGGAGGTCGAGCTCCCGGGCCCGCCGCTCCGGCGCCGCCACGAGGCCGCGCCGCCGGGGCCAGCGCGCTTCGAGCCCGAGCGCGCCGCGCGGATCCGCGCCCACCTGTTCGAGCGCGTCACCTTCATGGATCCGCCGGGCACCGAGGCCGGGGATCGCTACCGGATCGCGAACGACCTGGCGGCGCGGTTCGTGGGCCGGCTGGAGGCCGAGTTTGCTCGCCGGGGCCGGTACGCCGAGCTGCTCGCCGCGCTGCGGCGCTTCTACGCGGCGGGACAGACGGAAAAGATCGCCCTCGCGCGAGCGGCGTGATCTCGGTCTCGCCGGCGCTCGGGGTCGCCGCGGGAGGGCGGCTCCGAGCGCGCGTCGCGTCCCCATGGGCTCGTTCTCTCTTGACCGGTTCGCGCGCACGTACTCTCATCCGCATCCACGATGCCTTCCGCGAGCATGACGCCGCCCCGTGTGCTGGTGGCCGAAGACGAACCGGCGATGTTGAGCCTCGTTGCGCGCCACCTGAGGAACCTTGGCTTCTCCGTGATCGAGGCCTCCGAGGGCGATGCCGCCTGGGAGCTCGCGCGCGAGCACCAGCCGGACCTCGTGATCCTCGACGTGATGATGCCCGGCATGAGCGGCTGGGAGATCTGCAAGCGGCTGAAGAGCGACACGTCCGACGGCCGGCCGTTCGCGAGCACCGGCGTCATCATGCTCACCGGGATCGGCGAGAACCTGAACGAGATGACGTCGCCGCTCTTCGCCGCCGACGCCTGGCTGAACAAGCCGTTCGATTTCGCCGACCTCGACGCGCGGGTGCGCGAGACGCTCGCGCGCTACGCGAAGCCGCTGCCCGACGCGAACGGCAGCAAGGGCCAGCCGAGCGCAGCGGGTGAAGAGCGCGAGGAGGAGCAGCCGTCCGGAGAGCGCGCGACGGGGGCGAAGAGGCCCGCGGCGAACGGCGCCGCGACGGGCAGGGCGGCCGCGAAGAAGACCGCGGCGAAGCCGGCGGCGAAGAAGGCGGCCGCGAAGCCCGCTGCGAAGAAGACCGCCGCGGCGAAGAAGCCCGCTGCGAAGAAGACCGCCGCGGCGAAGAAGCCGGCGGCGAAGAAGACCGCGGCGAAGCCGGCGGCGAAGAAGGCGGCCGCGAAGCCGGCGGCGAAGAAGACCGCCGCGGCGAAGAAGCCCGCCGCGAAGCAAGCGGCGCCCAAGAAAGCCGCGGCGAAGAAGCCGGCCGCGACGAAGAAGGCGGCCGCCAGCAAGGCGGCGCCCAAGAAGAAGGCGGCGAGGTAACCTGGCCGGGACGCCCGCGCCGTGCGCGGGCCCGGTCAGGTCGTTTCCACCGAATCCGTCGAGCGCTCGTGCTCGTCTGCTGGCGCAGCGGCGCCGGGGATCCATCCGGTCGTAACCCGGAGGGAGCGCCCTCACGCGCTCCCGGAAGCGCGATCGATGCCGGCGGTCGCTGAGCGCCGAGGCTGGCCCGCGCGGGAATGATCGGGGTTCGCCGCGCGTCATGCCCTCACGCGTCGCGCGCAGCCTCCCAGGAACTTTCGGGCGCCCGACCCATCAGCAGGTACAATGCTGCGACGTTTCCTCTTCGAGGGGCCCCGCGGGGGGCGCCCGGAGCGCTGGGCACCGTGAGCGACTCTCGCACGAAGCATCTGGACCGTATCCGCAGCGCCGCGCGCGCGGTCGAGCTGCGGCTCCGGGTCGGGCGCGCGCTGCGCGCGCTGCCGACCGCGCTGACCCTCGCGCTGGCGATCGCAGCCGGGACGCTCGCCGTCCACAAGGCGCTCCCGGCGCACCTGAGCGAGCCGCGCGCCCGGCAGCTCCTGCTCGGCGCGGGGCTGCTCGTGCTGGCCACCGTCGCGCTGGCGATGCTGCGCCGCCTGCCCCCCCGCGCCGGTACGGTCGCCCTCGACCGGCACCACGGCCTCCACGACCGGCTGACCAACGCCCTCGCCTTCGACGCGCTGCCCGCGGCGCAGCGGACCGCCCTGATGGAGGCGGCGATCGACGACGCCTGCGAGCACGCGGCCAGGCTGCGCCCCGCCGGCGCCGCGCCGCTCGCGTTCCCGCGCGAGCTCTGGGCCTCGGCCGCGGTGGGCCTCGGCGTGCTCGCGGTGGCGCTGCTCGAGGTGCGCACCCCGCGGAAGCAGGCGCCCGTCGCGCAGACGATCGACGCGCTCGCGATGTCGCCCGACGACATCGAGCTCTTCAAGGACGCGGCCAAGGCGCTCGACCGGCAGGATCAGAGCCCGGAGATGAAGTCCGCGGTCGAGCGGTTCAACCAGCTCATCGAGGACATCGCCAACAAGCGCCTCGATCGGACCGAGGCGTTCCGCCGCATGGAGGCGCTCGAGCGCGAGCTCCTCAAGGGCGCCGAGGCCGACCTGAAGGCGCTCGAGGAGGCGCTGAAGGAGACCGGGCTCGACCTCAAGAGGAGCGACCTGGCGAAGGGCGTGGGGGAGTCCCTCGAGAAGAAGGATCTCGAGCAGGCGAAGAAGGAGCTGAAGCAGCTCGCCGAGAAGCTCCGCGACAAGAAGCAGAAGCTCGACAAGGCCGAGATCGAGCGGCTGCGCAAGGCGCTCACCGAGGCAGCCTCGCGCCGCAAGGAGGCCCTCGCCGCGATCAACGAGAAGCGGGCCGAGGTGCGCGAGCAGCTGCTCAAGCAGAAGCAGAAGGCCTCCGCGAACGAGCAGCGGAAGTCCGAAGAGGAGCGGCTCCTCAAGAAGAAGGAGCGCGAGCTGGAGCGGCTCGACCGCGAGGCCGAGCAGAAGGAGCGGACCGGGCGCCAGCTCGACCGGCTCGACCGCGAGCTCGCCAAGGCCGCCGAGGATCTGATGCGCGACCTTGGGATGTCCGCGGACGATCTCGAGCAGGCCGCCGAGGACATCAACCGGATGCAGCAGGAGGAGATGTCCGAGCAGGAGAAGGAAGAGCTGCGCCAGCGCCTCGAGGAGCTCCGGGAGCTCGTGCGCCAGCAAGGGCAGGGGGGCAAGCAGCGGATGGCGAGGATGCTCCGCTTCGGCAAGCGCGCGCGCGGCAACCAGGGCAGCGGCGAGGAGCAGCAGGGCCAGGGCCAGCAGGGGCAGGGCGACGGCGAGCAGGAAGGGCAGGACGGCCAGCAGGGCCAGGGCCAGGGCCAGGGCAAGGGCGGGCAAGGCCAGGGGCAGGAGCTGGTGATCGGGCCCGGCGGGAAGAAGATCCTGATGCCCGGCGGACAGGGGCAGGGGCAAGAGGGGCAGGGGAGCGGCAAGGGCAACCAGGGCGGCGGCAACCAGCCCGGAGGCGACGGCGCCGGCTCCGGCCGCGGCGGCGAGGTCGCGGGCAAGCGCACCGACCCGAAGATGGGGACCCAGGACGTCCAGGCGCAGGGGCTCGACACCCAGCAGGGGCCCTCGAACAGCGAGGTGATCCTCAGCGCCGCCGAGCGGGGCTTCAAGGGGACCGGCTACAAGAAGGTCTTCACGGACTACCACACGGTCGCAGAGCAGCAGATCAACAAGGATCAGATCCCTGATGGATACCGGTTCTACGTGAACCGGTATTTCCAGCTCATCAGGCCGCGCGAGTGAGTCGAGCCATCGGCTCGAGCGCGACCGCGCCTCTACAGGCGCTCCGCGGCAGCGGGCGCGAAGCAGGAAGCTATGGCCGAGAAGACGAAGGAAGCAGCGCGGGCCGAGGTGGACGAGTTCCGCGCGAGCATCGGAGAGCTGCGCGAGGAGGTGGGGAAGGTCATCGTCGGCAACCGCGACGTGGTCGACGGCGTGCTCACGTGCATGCTCGCGGGCTCGCACGCGCTGCTCGAGGGCGTGCCGGGGCTCGGCAAGACGATGCTCGTCCGCACCATGGCCGAGGCGCTCGACCTCCAGTTCTCGCGCATCCAGTTCACGCCCGACATGATGCCCGCCGACATCATCGGCACCACGGTCATCGACGAGAGCGCGGGCGGGCAGCGGTCGTTCTCGTTCCGCAAGGGGCCGATCTTCGCGAACATCGTCCTCGCCGACGAGATCAACCGGGCGACGCCGAAGACGCAGAGCGCGCTCCTCGAGGCCATGCAGGAGCACCGGGTCACGGTCTCGCGGCAGAGCTACACGCTGGAGGAGCCGTTCTTCGTCCTGGCGACGCAGAACCCCCTCGAGAGCGAGGGGACGTACCCGCTGCCCGAGGCGCAGCTCGATCGGTTCTTCTTCAAGCTGCACGTGCCGTTCCCGAGCCGCGACGAGCTGAACGCGATCCTGGAGCGGACCACCGGCACCGACGCGCTGGCGGCGCGGCCCGTCCTCGACAAAGCGCGGATCATCGCCATGCAGCGGCTCGTCCGCGAGGTGCCCGTGGCCAAGCACGTGCAGGACTACGCGGTGCGGCTCCTCCAGGCCACCCACCCCACCGAGGGCGACACCCTCGACGAGGTGAAGCGGTTCGTGAAGTTCGGCGCGTCGCCGCGAGGGGCGCAGGCGCTCCTGCTCGCCGCGAAGATCAGGGCGCTGTTCGAGGGGCGGTTCGCGGCGTCGGTCGACGACGTGCGCGCGTGCGCGCTGCCCGCGCTGCGGCACCGCGTGCTCCTCAACTTCGAGGGGGAGGCCGAGGGCGTGAAGACCGACGAGGTGCTGCAGGCCATCCTGAAGCGCTTGCCGGAGAGCAAATGAGGCGCCGCCGAAGGTAGCATGGGGCTCTTCGACGCGTTCAAGCGGGCCGCCGCGCCGCTGCGGCGGCTCTCCGCGGTCTCCGCCGGCGCCTCCGACGAGGATCTCTTCGACGACGAGTTCCAGCGCAAGCTCGACTACCTCGCGATGGTGAGCCGCCGCGTCTTCTCGGGCGCGATGCGCGCGGAGCGGCGGACCAAGAAGACCGGCTCCGGCGTCGAGTTCGCCGACCACCGCGACTACGCCCCGGGCGACGACTTCCGGTACCTCGACTGGGCCGCGTACCAGCGCTTCGACCGGCTCCTCATCCGGCTCTACGAGGAGGAGGAAGACCTCTCGATCTACTTCATCCTCGACACCTCGGCGTCGATGGCGTTCGGCGACGGCGCGAAGCTCAGGCACGCGAAGCGCCTCTGCGCGGCCCTCGCGTACGTCGGGCTCGCCAACCTCGATCGGATCGCGATCGTCACCGCGACCGACGAGATCAGCGGGCGCATGCAGTCGACCCGCGGCAAGGCGCGCATCTTCAGGATCTTCCGCTTCCTCGGGCAGGCGCGGGCCGACGGCGCGACCGACCTCGGCGAGGCGATGAAGACGTTCGTGGCGCAGCACAAGCGGCGCGGGCTCGCCGTGATCCTCAGCGATCTCTACGATCCGGTGGGCTTCGAGCGCGGCATCAACGTGCTCCGGTACAACCGGTTCGAGCCGTTCGTGCTCCACATCGTCGACCCGAGCGAGGCCCGGCCCGCGCTGCGCGGCGACGTGCGCGTCTACGACTGCGAGACCGGCGACGAGCGCGAGGTCACGGTGACCGCGAAGGTGCTCGACCGCTACGCCGAGGCGTACGAGAAGTACCTCGACGAGATCCGCCGGTTCTGCACGTCGCGGCAGGTGAGCTACTTCCGCGCCGACGTGTCCGTCCCCTTCGACGAGCTGATCCTGCGCGTGTTCCGCAGAGGCGGCTTCCTCCGGTAGCGATGCTGCACTTCACCGGCGTCCCGCTCGCGACCCTGCTCCAGATAGGCGCCCTCGCCGGGGCGGTGGTCGTCGTCTTCTACATCCTCAAGCTGCGCCGGCGGCCGGTCGCGGTCCCGTTCTCGAAGATCTGGGAGCGCGTCCTCCGGGACAAAGAGGCGACGAGCCTGTTCTCGCAGCTGAAGCGGCTGCTCTCGCTGCTCTTGCAGCTCGCGCTCCTCGCGCTGCTCCTGCTCGCGCTCGGGGATCCCCGCCCGCAAGCGAACCTCGTCGAGGGGCGCAACATCGTCGTCCTCATCGACGCGAGCGCGAGCATGCAGGCCGTCGACGTCGCGCCGTCGCGCCTCGAGCTCGCGAAGGAAGAGGTCAGGAAGATGGTCCGCGGCCTGTCCGGCAGCGACCGCATGCTGCTGGCCCAGATGGACGCGGCCGTCACGCCGCTGTCCACGCTCACCGGCGAGATCTCCGACCTGGAGGCCGCCCTCGCGGCGGTGAAGCCGACCGACGCCACCGCCGACTTCGCGCGCGCGCTCCGCTTCGCCGGCGACACCCTGAGCGGGCTCCCGTCGCCGGAGGTCATCGTCGTGAGCGACGGCGCGCTGGGCGAGCCGGCCGACGCCGGCGGGCCGGTGCGCCTCGGCGACGTCAAGCTGTCGTTCCTGCCCGTCGGCAAGGGGGCGCGGAACGCCGCCATCACCGAGTTCTCGGTGCGGCGCTACCCGCTCGACAAGAGCCGCTACGAGGTGATGCTCGAGGTCACGAACACGAGCGACGAGCCGCTCGACCTCGAGCTGTCGCTGCTCGGCGACGGCCAGCTCACGGACCTGACGCGCCTCCGGCTCAAGCCCAAGGAGAAGCTGCCCCGCTTCTACCCGAACCTCTCCGGCGCGTCGAAGACGCTCGAGGCGAAGCTCGCGCTGGCCGACGGCGGCTCGGACGATCTCCCGGCGGACGACCGCGCCTACGCGCTGCTCCCCGAGCGGCGCCGCGCGCGCATCCAGGTCGTCTCCGCGGGGAACATGTTCCTCGAGGCGGCGCTGCTCCTCGACGAGTACCTCGACGTGACGTTCGTCGAGCCGCAGCGCTACCCGGCGGCGTCCTCGTTCGACGTGACCATCTTCGACGGCGTGGCGCCGACCGTCGCGCCGGGCAGCGGGAGCCTGCTCTACCTGAACCCGACCGGGACCAACCTCCCGTTCGAGGTGAGCAAGGAGATCCTCGACGACGATCCGAACTACGGCCTGGGCTTCGACGAGCTCGACGCGAAGCACCCGCTCCTGCGCTACACGGCGCTCAGCGACGTGAACATCGCGCGCGCCCACGTGCTGAAGGGCAACAAGGAGGACAGGGTCGTCGGCCGGAGCCACAGGGGCCCGCTGCTCATCGAGGGGCGGCGCGGCGGCGTGAAGTTCGTCGCGCTCGGCTTCGACGTCCGCGAGAGCGATTTCCCCCTCCGCATCGCCTGGCCGCTCTTCCTGCTCAACGCGATCAACAACTTCGTCGAGGAGGACACGAGCTACATCTCCTCGTTCCGCACGGGCGCCGTCTGGCACATCCCGGCGTCCTCGTCCGCGGAGTCGGCCAGCCTGGAGCTGCCCGACGGGACGAAGCGGGCGGTCCCGATCCAGGACGGGCGCGCCGTGTTCCTCGGGCAGCACGCCGGCTTCTACACGCTGCGCGTCGGCGCCCCCGGCGCGGAGGAGGTGAGCATGTTCGCCGCGAACCTCTCCGCGCCCGAGGAGAGCGCGATCGCCCCCGCCGCCGAGCTCAAGGTCGACGGGCGCGGCGCGGGCGCCGTGGGCGAGTTCAAGATCGGCGTTCGCCGCGAGCTCTGGGTCTACCTGCTCGCGGCGGTGCTCCTCGTGACCGCGATCGAGTGGTTCACGTACCACAGGAGGGTGACGGTGTGAGCGCGTTCACTGGCCGCAAGTTCCGCGTCGTCGCGTGGGCCATCACCTGCGCCGCCCTCGGTGGGATCCTGTTCTGGGCGTACCGGAAGTACGTCCTGCTGCATCCGGATCCGACGCTCACGTGGGTGCGCGAGGGGGTGAAGTACGAGCTCCTCAACCCGAAGATGCTCGGCGCGCTCTTGCTCGCGCCCTGGTTCGTCGGCGTCCTCGCGGGCTCGCTCGCCGATCTTCCTCTGCCGCAGCGCGTGCTGTCCGTGCTGCTGCGGATCGCCTTCGTCGCGCTGATCGCGCTCGGGCTGTCGCGGCTCGCGAGGACGGCGACCACGGAGAAGGTCGCCACCATCTACCTCATCGATGTCTCGGAGTCCGTCACCGACGAGTCGCTCGACGACGCGCGCGCGGCGCTCGACAAGGCGTTCGCCGAGAAGCCGGAGGACGGCGTCATCAAGGTGATCACGTTCGCGCGGCGGCCGCGGCTCGTCGAGCGCGCCGCCGGCGAGGCGGCCGGCGGCGACGCGGAGCGGCGCGCGCCGGCCATCGGCCGCCACCTCGACGAGAAAGGGCAGCGCGGCGACCTCGGCGCGGGCTCGAACCTCCAGGCCGCGCTCCAGCTCGCCTACGGGCTGTACCCGCCCGGCTACCTGAAGCGCGCCGTGCTGATGTCGGACGGCGTCCAGACAGACGGCGACCTCCTCGCCGAGGCCAACCGGGCGCGCGACTTCGGGGTGCGGCTGTTCTCCATCCCGTACCGGCGACCCGCGCCGCCCGAGGTCGCGGTGCGCGAGCTCAGGATGCCGGACCGGGTCAAGGTCGGCGAGACGTTCGAGATCCACGCCGACATCTACGCGAGCCGCGCCACCAAGGCCCGCGCGCGGCTGTTCCAGGGGGAGGCGCTGAACGGCCTCGAGGGCATCCGGGATCTCGAGCTCAAGGCGGGGCCGAACGACGTCGTGTTCAAGAGCGTCGTGCGCATCGCGGGGCAGGTGACCTACGCGCTCGAGCTCGATCAGATCGCGGACGACAAGTTCAAGGAGAACAACCGGTACGCGACCACCATCGACGTGCCCGGGCGCCCGTCGGTGCTCTACATCGAGGGGACGCCGCAGCACGCCGGCCCGCTCTCGAGCGCGCTCACCGCGCAGCAGCTCGACGTCGACGTCAGGCCGCCGGCCGGCTTCCCCGGCTCCCTCAAGGAGATGGAGCGCTACGACTTCCTGATCGTGTCCGACACCCCGAAGGAAGCGCTCAGCCTGCAGGGGCAGGAGATCATCGAGAGCTACGTGCGCGATCTCGGCGGGGGGTTCCTCTTCGCCGGCGGCGAGTCGGGGTACGGCCTCGGCGGCTGGTACCGCACCACCATCGAGCGGATCCTGCCGGTGCGGATGGACAACGAGCGGAAGAAGGACATGCCGAGCGTCGCGATGGCGCTCGTCATGGATCGATCGGGGTCGATGACCGGGCTGCCCCTCGAGATGGCCAAGGCCGCGGCGAAGGCGACCGCGGGGGTCCTGTCGTCGGACGACCTGATCGAGGTCATCGCGTTCGACTCGGCGCCGACCCGGTACGTGAAGATGCAGCCCGCGCGCAACCGCTCGCGCATCGCCGGCGAGATCGCGCGCATCCAGCCGGGCGGCGGGACCGAGATCTTCGCCGCGCTCGACGCCGCCTACCAGGACATGACCGTGACGCAGGCGCGCAAGAAGCACGTCATCCTCCTCACCGACGGCAAGGCGTCCACGGGCGGCATCCGGGACCTCGTGTCCGCGATGATCGCCGAGTCGATCACCGTGACCACGGTGGGGCTGGGGAACGATCTCGACGAGCAGCTGCTCAAGATGATCGCCGACGTGGGCGGCGGGCGCTTCCACGCGGTCCCGGACCCGAACAACCTGCCGCGGATCTTCACCAAGGAGACCGAGATGGTGGCGCGCGCGGCCGCCGTCGAGGAGTGGTTCCCGGTCACGCAGGTCGGCGACGCGGCGTTCCTCCGCGGCATCGACGTCCGCACCGCGCCGAACCTGCACGGCTACGTCTCGACCAAGCTGAAGCCGCCGCCCGCCCAGGAGCTGCTCACGAGCGACACCGAGGAGCCGATCCTCGCGCGCTGGCGGGTCGGCCTCGGGTGGACGCTGGCCTGGACGAGCGACGTCAAGGCGCGCTGGGCCGTGGAGTGGCTCCGGTGGCCGGGCTTCGAGAAGTTCTGGGGGCAGCTCATCCACGAGCACATGCGCCAGAAGCACCGGCGCGAGCTCGACATGAAGGCCGAGATCGTGGACGGAGAGCTGCGCGCGTCCGTGGACGCGTTCGGGGCGGACGACCGGTTCGAGAACAACCTGACCTCCCGCCTCAGCATCATCGGGCCCGAGCCGGGCGGGGCGACGCGGGTGGTCGACATGCGTCAGACCGCGCCGGGCCGGTACGAGACGGCGCTCGCGCTGGATCGGTACGGCTCCTTCCTGCTGCGAGCGGAGCACCTGCGCGAGGCCGAGGACGGCTCGCTCCGGCCCCTCGCCGTCAGCTACGGCCACGTCTCGAACCCGTACCCTCGCGAGTACGCGAGCTTCGAGCCCGAGCTCGCGACCCTCGAGAAGGCCGCGACGTCGACCGGCGGCGCGGTCGATCCGACCGGCGTGGCGGCCATCTTCGACCCGGCCGGGGAGAAGGTGACCTTCCACGAGGAGCTCTGGCAACGGTTCATCTACGCCGCGATGGTCGTCTTCCTGCTCGACCTGTTCGTCCGGCGGGTGCGGCTCTTCGACCGGAAGTTCGTCGCGCGCCGCGGGCGCGGGGTAGGAGGCCGGAGCCTCCCCGCCGTATGACGGCCCGCGGCACAGCCGAGCCCTGCATGAGCGCCGATCCCGCGATCCGCCCAGGCGTCGCGCCCAGCGCCGGCGAGCGAGCGTCAGGTTGTCCCCGACTCCGCTGCATGAATCGCTGTGCCCCAGACCGCTGGTCCGCACCATTTCGCGACGCGAAGGGGCTGTCTTGGGCTAGTTTCCCCTTATAGACCGGTGGTAGAGGAGCCCTGGAAAGCAGCGAAGGACGTGAACGCGCTCGAGGCCTCCACCTCTCGGCCTCCGGTAGGTCGTCCGCTCATCATCAGCGGAGATCCGCTCGCCTCGCTCCGCGGCCGCGGGGCCTCGGTCTCGTCCACCACCGCCCTCGGCCGGCTGCTCCGCGAGTCGCCTCGGACGATCGCGGAGCTGCACGAGCAGGAGATCGCGCTGGGGATCGACGTGGTCCGGGCCCTCACGTCCGCGACGACGACGCGCGCGCTGGCGCCCATCGGCATGGCGTTCCGCGCCGCCGCGCTCACCGGGACCGCGGTCGAGCTCGCCACGGAGGCGGCGGGCGCGGCCGCGCGTCGCGTGGCGGTGGCCGGTATCCTGGGCCACACTGCCGCCGCGCCCATGGCCGACCGGATTGCGGAAGATTACGCGGTCCATGCGGCCAGGCTGGCGGCCGCCGGCTGCGAGATCCTCGTCGCGTGCGGCTTCGATCCCGTCCAGGCGGCGTGCGTCTCCCCCGCGGTCGCGCGGCTCGCGCGCCGCGCGGCGGTGGTCAGCGCCAGCACGACGCAGCTGGCGACGTGGGCGCTCGTGGAGCTCGACGGGGCCGGGCGCACCGCCGACGGAGAGGGGTTCGAGGAGGCCGCCCGGGGGGCGCTCGAGAGCGGCGCGGACGCGCTGCTCTTCGAGGTCCCGTCGGTCGACCTCGGGCTGAGCATTCTCCGGCGCCTCGAGGGCGTCGCCCACGAGGTCCAGGTGGGCGTGCTGCTCGGCGTCGAGCCCGCTACGGCCGACGCGGCCGAGCGCCCGGCGCCCGCCGAGGCCTGCGACGTCTGGGCCGCGTCCGCGGTGCGGCTCATCGAGGCGGGCGCGCGAATGCTGGGGGGAGGGACGGGGACGACGCTGGCGCACCTCGGCGCGCTCGCGAAGATGCTCCGTACGACGCAACGCGCGCCCCTGCTCAGGCGCGCGCTCTAGGCGAGGACGAAACCAACCGGAAACGTGATGATGGCCGACGCAAGCCACGCGAGTGAGTCGAAGTCTCAACCGTTGAAGACGTTCGACGACCTGCTGTTTCCCTTCCACGAGGCCGTGAAGCCCGAGTCGCTCCACCGGATCGGCGCCGAGGCGGAGAAGTTCGGGGTCGACGCCACGACGGGCGCCGCCATCCCGTACGAGGGCGCGCGGAGCGTCCTGTCCGTGCTCCAGGCGCTCGTCGAGCGGCACGGCTGGACGCCCGAGCACGAGACCCCCGGCGGTCCGCTGATCGCGCTCGCCCGGAACGGCGCCTCGGTGACCCTCGAGCCGGGCGGGCAGCTCGAGCTGTCCGGGGCGCCCCTCGAGAGCATCCACCAGATCTGTCTGGAGATGAGCGGGCACCTCGCGGAGCTGCGCGACATCTCCGCCGAGCTCAATTTCGCCTGGCTCGGCATCGGGTTCCACCCGTTCGCGTCGCAGGCCGAGCTCTCCTGGGTGCCCAAGGCGCGCTACGCGATCATGCGGCGCTACCTGCCGACGCGCGGCGCGCACGGCCTCGACATGATGCGCCGCACCGCCA
Source organism: Sorangium sp. So ce394 (assembly GCF_051474665.1). Classification (NCBI taxonomy): domain Bacteria; kingdom Pseudomonadati; phylum Myxococcota; order Polyangiales; family Polyangiaceae; genus Sorangium; species Sorangium sp. So ce394. Next base: position 9,502,873 of record NZ_CP150339.1, on the reverse strand, counting down.
CGGTGCAGGCGAACTTCGACTACGCCAGCGAGGAGTCGGCGATGCGCGCGCTCCGCGTGTCGCTCCGGCTCTCCCCGCTGGTGACGGCGATCTTCGCGAACTCCCCGTTCTACGAGGGCGCGCTGTTCGGCGGGCGGAGCTACCGCGCCAAGGTCTGGCTCGACGTCGACCCCGCGCGGCAGGGGCTGCTCCGCAACGTGCTCGAGCGCGGCCGCCGCTTCTCGGACTACGTCGCGTGGGCGGTGGACGCGCCGATGTTCCTCATCAAGCGCGACGGCGAGGTGATCGAGAACACGGGGCAGACGTTCCGCGACTTCCTGGAGCACGGCTTCCAGGGGCACCGGGCCACCCGCGCCGACTGGGAGATGCACCTCAACACGCTGTTCCCGGAGGTCCGGCTCAAGCGGACGATCGAGGTCCGCGGCGCGGACTCGCTGCCGGCCAACCTCGTCTGCGCGCTCCCTGCGCTGTGGACCGGGATCCTGTACGACGCCCGCGCGCTCGACGAGGCCGACGCCCTCTCGGAGAGCTTCAGGTTCGACGAGCTCGAGGCCGTGCGCCCGATGATCGCCGAGCGCGCGCTCCGCGCTACATTCCGCGGCAAGCCGCTCGCGGCGATGGCCGAGCGGCTCCTGTCGATCGCGTCGGGCGGCCTCGAGCGTCGCGCGCGCCTGAACAAGAACGGCAAGGACGAGCGCGCCCACCTCGAACGGCTCAGCGCGCTCGTCGCCAAGGGGCAGTCCCCAGCCGATGCTCTCGTCGATGGACTCAGCAACGACGACCCGGACCTGCGCAGCAAGATCCTCCACCGTGCGAGGATCTGAGCGCGGCTCGCCGCCGAGCAGGCGCGGGGCGAGGGGCGCACCCGGGGGAGGACGAAGGCCGGCATGACGCTCGTCTATCTCCTGGGCACCGCGCTGCTCGTGCTCCTCAACGCGTTCTTCGTCGCCTCCGAGTTCGCCATCGTCAAGATGCGACCGACGCGGCTGGAGCAGCTCGTGCGCGAGGGGGACGCGCGGGCCCAGCTCGCGCTCCAGATGTCGCAGCGGCTCGACGCGTACCTCTCGGCCAACCAGCTGGGCATCACGCTCGCGTCCCTCGGGCTCGGCTGGATCGGCGAGCCGGCGATCGCCCACCTCATCGAGCCGCTGCTCGCGCCGCTCGACGCGTGGTCGGGTGTCGGCGCGCACGCCATCGCCGTGGGCATCTCGTTCATCATCATCACGGCGCTCCACACCGTGATCGGCGAGCTCGCGCCGAAGTCGCTCGCGATCCAGCGGACGGAGAAGGTCACGCTCTGGGCGGCGCGGCCGCTGCACGGCTTCTTCGTCCTGATGTGGCCGGTGATCTGGGCGCTCAACTCGATGGCGAACGGGTTCGTCCGGCTGTTCGGGCTCCGTCCGGCGGGCGAGGAGGAGATCGCGCACACCTCGGAGGAGCTCCGGCTGCTCTTGACCAAGAGCCCCGCGGGGCTCGACCCGGCGCTGCGCAGCATGCTCGTGCGCATCTTCGACCTGCGTCGGCGCACGGCGAGGCACGTGATGTCGCTCCGCACCGACGCGGCGACGCTGCGCGCGAACATGACGATCGAGGAGGCGGTGCGGACCGTGGCGGACGCCGGGTACTCCCGGTATCCGGTGCTCGACGAGCAGGGCAAGAACGTGCTCGGCTACCTGCACCTCCGCGACCTGTTCGACGTCCTGAGCCACCGCCGCCGCGCGACGCGCGTGGCCGAGCTGCTCCGCAAGCCGATCTTCGCGCGCGAGAACACCTCGGTCGAGCGCCTCCGCCTCGAGATGCAGGCGCGCCAGGTGCCGGTGGCGATCATCACCTCGGCGTCGGGCGAGTTCATCGGGCTCGTCACGATGGAGGACCTCATCGAGGAGATCGTCGGCGAGATCCGCGACGAGAACGACGAGGAGGTGCCGCCCATCCACCGCCGCGGCGGCGGCATCGTCGACGTCGACGGCCGCGTGCTGCTCGCGGACCTGGAGCGCGACGCCCATATCGTGCTGCTCCCCGAGGTGAAGACCGTGGAGACCGTCGGCGGGTATATGCTCGGCCGGCTCGAGCACCCGCCGGAGGCCGGCGAGCGCGTCGAGTGCGAGGGGTACACGCTCGTGGCCATGGACGTCGCCGGCCGGCGGGTGCGCCGCGTCCGCATCGTCCCGACCGACGCGGCCGGGGGCGAGCGGTCGTGACGATCGCCGCCCCCGACGCCGCGGATCCGCGCGCCGGCGCCGTCCGTCGGGGGCGCCGCCCGGGAGGGCGGTGCACGCCCGGGCGCGCATCCCGGAGCCGGGTGGTTCGGGGGCGAGCTGCACGCGGATCCAGGTACAAACTTCGGCAGACCGGTACTACGCTGGCTCCGTAAGTGGAAACGCTTGCAACTCGGATCTTGCGCGATGGCCCGCTGAACGAGCTCGATGCCGTCGGCTGGGCCATCCGTCTCGCGAAGAGGATCGAGGCGCTGCACGCCCTCGGCGTCGCGCACGGCGCTATCTCGCCCGAGTGCGTGCTCACGACCGCGGTCGATCGCACCTCGAAGGCCATCCTGGCCGATCTGCGGCAGACGCCGAGCCGCATCGCCTACCAGTCGCCCGAGCGCGTCGCGGGCGGGACGCTCTCGCCCGGCGACGACGTGTGGGCGATCGCGGCGACGCTCTACGAGGTGCTGACCGGGACGAGCGCGTTCGGCGGCGGGAGCGACGCCGAGACGCGGCAGCGGATCGCGAGCTCCTCGCCGGCGCCGCTCGCGGTCTTCGACGTCGGCGACGACGATCTCCAGCGGGTCCTCGACGACGCGTTCCAGCGCGATCGCTCCCTCCGCACGACGAACGCCGCCGCCTTCCGTCGCGCCCTCGAGGAATGGCACCCCGACCCCGCGGTGCGCACGCTGCTCCCGCTCGACGACGAGGACTCGACGAGCGACGAGGACGACGACGAGGTGCGGACGCTGATGCGCGTCGCGCCGCTGAGCTCGAGCCAGCTCGACGCGATCATCGCGCAGCGCGCGGCGGCAGCGGCGGCTGGGCAGCCGCCGCCGCCCCTCCCGCCCGAGCGCCCGCAGCCGCCCGCGGCGTACCACGGCGCGCCGGCGCCGAGGCCGGGCGCCGCACCTGTCCCCCGGGCGCCCGCAGCCGCGCCGGTCGCTCCCGCAGCGCGGGGCCCCGCGCCGGCCGCGCGGGGGCGGCTGCCGGGCATGGGGGCGGTCCCGCTGACCCAGTCGTTCGGCGACGACGGCGAAGGCGAGGAGCACGTGACGCTCATGCGGGAGGGGTCGCTCGACGCCCGCGGAGCGGCTGGGCCGGCCGCGGCGACGCCCCCGCGCCTCGGAGGGACGGCGTCCGTCGCGCACCGCGTGGGCGGCGTCGGGCGGCCCGGAGCGAGCGCGGGGTCGCCGGCCGGAGGCCCTCGCGAGGCGTCGGCGCTCGGGGTGCCCGGCGCGGCGCTGTCCGGGCGCGAGCGTCCGGGCGCGGAGCTCGGCGCGCCGGCCAGGCCGCAGCCTCGGGAGGGCGACATGCCCTTCCTCGGCGATCTCGACGACGACATCCACGACGAGCCCACGCTGGACGCGCCCACGGTCGTCGATGACGACGACGACGAGGACGACGTCCCGACGCGGACGCGGGAGGCGCCCCAGGGCACGTCCGACGCGCCGCTCCAGGTCGCGGCGGCGCCCCTCGGAGCGGCTCCCCCCGGAGCGGCGCTCGCCGATGCGACGGCGAAGGGCCGCCCCGCTGGAGCGCCGCTCGATCGCGCGCCGGGGTCGCCGCTCGCCCCTGCGCCCGCGAGCGCCGACGCCGGTGGGCTCCGCGAGCCGAGCGCCGCTGCCGCCCGTGCGGCGGGCCCGCCGCAGCCAGCGTCGCCGGCCCCGCAGAGAGCCTTCCCCGCGCAGCCGAGCGCCGCGCCGGCGCAGCAGGGCTCAGGCGCGCCGTCGCAGCAGGGCTCAGCCGCGCCGGCGCCGGCGCCCTTCGGCAAGCTCGACGACGCCATGCTCACCGACGCGCCGCCCGACCGCTCGGGGCGGCTCGGGATGATCATCGCGGTGATCGTGGCGCTGCTCCTGGCGGCGGGGGCGATGCTGTTCGCCGCGCAGCTCGGCCTGCTCGGGGCCGCGCCCGGCGCGCCCGGGCCGCGGGAGGTCCAGCCGGTCCCCGCGCCGGCCGTCGCCTCGGCCGCGGCTCGCCTGCGGCCGGGCCGCCGCCTTGTGGAAGCTCTGGATTTGCGCGTCGAAGCCGCCCATGTCCACGCGCTGCAGCGCCTCGGGCCGGAGGCCTGAGCGGCGCGCGGTCGCCTCGGTCCGCTCGGGGAACGGCGAGATCCACACCAGCCTCCCGCCGGGCGCGAGCGCGCGCGCGGCGCCCTCGACGAAGCGCTCGAGCTGGGCCTCGAGATCCCCCGTGCGCTCGACGCGCCGCCCGAGGGGCGGGTTCGTCAGGATCAGCGTGGGGGCGTCGCCCGGGGGCGGCGCGCCGTGCGCGTCGCGCTGGAGGAGCTCCGCGCCGCGCGCGCCCACGGCGTCGAGGTTCTCCCGCGCGACCGCGAGCGCCCGAGGATCGCGATCCGAGCCCACGATCCGCCGGTACGGCCCGAGCAGGGCGCGCTCGCAGAGCTCCAGGCCCGAGCCGACGAACGGATCCCAGACGACGTCGTCGGCGCGCACCCCCGCGATGCGCGCGAGCGCCGCCGCGATCGTCGGGTGCGACGCCGCGGGCACGTCGCCCCGGCGGTACGCGAACCGCGGGTCGGGCAGGCGCGGGGCGAGCTCGACCCGGGCGCGGCCGGCGCCCTCGTAGACGACCACGTCCCACGTGCTCTGGGTCGGATCGTTCACGAGCTCCGGCGCCTCGGCCTCCACCGCCGCCGCGGCGCGGAACACCGCGGCCCGGCGCTTGCCGCCGCCGGCCCAGTCGATGCGGTAGCGGACCGCGCCGTTCGTGAAGCGGCCCAGGATCTCGCGCGACTCCCGCGAGAGCAGCCGCTCGGCGACGGCCGCGGCGAGATCGGCGCCCGGCTCGAGCTTCCGCAGCGGCAGCGGCAGCGCGAACGACAGCATCGTGCGGGCCCCGAACAGCGTGTCGAGGCGGCCGCTCAGCATCACCTCGACGCGCGTGCCGCCGCACGGATCGCTCCGGAGCTCGGGGACGAGCCCCCCGCCCGGAGAATCCCGGTCGAGCGCCGCGAGCTCCTCGGCGAGGATCGCCTCGAGCCCGCGCCGGCAGCGCACCGCCACGCGCGTCGGGCGCTCTGGCGCGCGATCGCCGGCGATCTCCGACGGCTCGCCGCGCGTCAGGGTCCTCCTGGCCAGGAGCTCGGCGCGCGCGCGCACGCCGGCGGTGTCGTCGTCGCCGCCGAGCTCGGCCAGCACGTCGAGCGCGGCGCCGCCGCCGACCTTGCCGAGCGCGTCGATCAGCGCGCGGCGGACGTCGGGCGAGCGCTCGCCGCGCGCCGCCTCGGCGAGCGCCTGCTCGACGAGCGGCCGATCGACGTCCGCCGCGGGCGGCTTGCCGAGCGCCACCGCGGCCATCCGGCGCGTGCGGCGGTCGTCGTCGCGGAGGCGCGCGACCAGGTAGTCGCGCGCCCGCCCGGCGATCTCGGGCTCGAGCGGCGCGGCGGCCATCAGCTTGCCGACGAGCCGGGTGAGCGGCGCGCGCAGCGACGGCGGCGCGGCGGCGGCGCGATCGAGCGCGGCGGGCAGCGCGGCCGCGCCGGCGCGCCGCAGCGCCCGCTCGGCCAGCTCGGCGGGCTCGCCGGCCGCCTCGAGCAGCGCGATCAGGGCGGCGAAGTGGCGGCGCCCCGGGGTGAACCCCGGGTCCGACAGGGCGCGCTGGAGGTCGGGGTCGGGCGTGGCGGGGGAGCTCATGGGGTCTCGGATCTCCACGTTTTCATTGAGGATCTCGCCGTCCGTCGCCGGCCGGGATCCGGGGGGCGCCTGCGCCGCTCGCCGCGCGGGCCCGACTTTCGCGACAAGCGCGGCGTTCCGGCAAGCTCTTTCGGCGCGGGCGCTCTCGGCGCTCTCGTTTTCGGTCCCCGGGTCGCTAGAGTTCCACCATGCCGGATCTGAGCCAGGTCATCCCGCGGACGGCGCTGCCGCACGACGTGCTGCGCGCAGCGCTCGGCGCGCTCGAGGCGGGGCGGCGGGTGGTGCTCGCCTCGGTGGTGGCGCGGCACGGGTCGGCGCCGTCGACGCCGGGGCAGAAGCTCTGCCTGTTCGAGGATCTCACCGCGATCGGCACGATCGGGGGCGGCGCCGTCGAGCGGGCGGCGCTCGGGATCATGGGGCGCGCGCTCGACGAGCTCGCCACCACCCCGAAGCTCGAGACCTTCCGGCTGGGCCCGAGCCTCGGCATGTGCTGCGGCGGCTCGGTCGACGTCCTCATCGAGCCGATGCTGCCCGCGGTGCACGTCGTCGTGATCGGCGCCGGGCACGTGGGCGCGTTCGCGGCGCCGCTCCTCGCGTCGCTGGGCTTCCGGGTCACCCTCTGCGACGCGCGCGCCGCCGCCGCCGACCCCGCCCGCGTGCTGCCGTCCGCGCCGCTCGCCGGCGTGCCGCCGCCGCACGACGGCGCGCAGCAGGGGCCCATGCCGGCGCTCGCGGAGCAGGTGCGGCTCGTGCTCGCCGATCACGACGACCCCGAGGTGACGGCGGGCCTGCCGAGGGATCTCGGCGAGGCGGCGGCGCTCGTGATGACGCACGATCACGGGCTCGACCAGGAGGCGATCGCGTGGGCGCTCGCGCGCGGCTTCGGCTACGTCGGTGGGGTCGGGAGCCGGGCGAAGGCGGCGCGCACGCGCGCGCGGCTCGAGGCGAAGGGGGTGGCGGAGCGCGACGTCGCGCGGGTCAGGATGCCGGTCGGGCTCGACATCGGGGCGCGCTCGCCGGCCGAGATCAGCGTCGCGCTCGCCGCGGAGCTCATCGCCTGGCGCTCCGGGCGGCAGCGCGCGCGGTGGTCGTCCGCGCCGTCCGCGTCGCCCGTCGCGGTCGCGCCGGCAGGGGAGGAGCAGGCTCGATGAAGACCGTGATCACGATCGTGCTCGCCGCGGGCGCGGGCAAGCGGCTCGGGGGGCCCAAGGCGCTGCTCGCCTGGCCCGCGGCGGAGAAGGGCGGGGCCGAGCGGCCGCTGGCGATCGCGCACGCGGAGGCGCGCCTCGCGGCCGAGAGCGCGCGGGTGCTCGTGGTGGTGCGCACCTCCATCTTTCACGCGCTGCTCGCCCACGTGCGGCCGGGCATCGACCTTGTCTCGTGGACCGCCCCGGACGACCTCGGCCCGGCGGGCTCGCTGGCCGTCGCCGCGCCGCGCATCGGCGACGCGGACGCCGTCGTCGTGACGCCGGTCGACGTGCCCCCCGCGAGCGCCGCGACGGTGGGGCGGCTGCTCGCCCGGCTCGACGCGGGCGCGCCGTCCGCGGCGGCGCCGCTCGCGGTGCGGCCGCGGCACCTCGGCCGCGGCGGCCACCCGGTGGTGCTGCGCGCCGAGGCGCTGCATCGCTACCTCGAGGCGGATCCACCGCCGCTCCGGGATCACCTGAGGGCGCTCGGCGACCGGTGCGTGGACGAGGAGGTGGACGATCCGGGGGTGCTGCACGACCTGAACGTCCCGGTCGACGTGCTCCGCGTGCTCGGGGGGCCGCCGCGCTTCTTGGCCTGACGGAAGCCGGCGCGGCGGCGTTCGCTGACGTCGCGCGCCGGGCGTGGGGGCGCGCGGCGCCGGGTCGACGTCGCCCGGGCGACCGGGCTATCGTCGGTGAGGAGGAGCAGAAGAATGGCGACGAGCCCTCCAGCCTCAGCAAGCGCCGTGGGGATCAGCGTGCCCCGCGCCGACGGCCCCCCCAAGGTCACGGGGGCGTCGCGCTACGTCGACGACATCCCGGCGATGCCGGGCGAGATCTTCGGGCGCACGGTGCGGAGCCCGGTGCCGCGCGGGATCCTCCGCGGGGTACGGTTCGACCCCGCGTTCGACTGGAGCGACGTCACGGTGGTGCTCGCCGAGGACGTCCCGGTCAACGTGGTCGCGCTGATCCTGGACGATCAGCCGATCCTCGGGACGGGGAAGGTGAACCACGCGTACGAGCCGATCGTCCTGCTCGGCTGCGCGGACCGGCTGAAGCTCGCGCGGGCGGTCCAGGCCGTCGCGCTCGACATCGATCCGCTGCCGCCGGTGCTCGACATGCGCGCGTCGCTCGAGCGCGAGGAGATCATCTGGGGCGCCGACAACGTCATCAAGCGGTACCTCATCACGAAGGGGCGCCCCGACGCCGAGCGGGAGCGCGGCGAGGCCGCCATCGACGCGGCGCTCGCGCGCTGCGAGGTGGTCGTCACCGGCACGTACGCCTCGCACCACCAGGAGCAGCTCTACATCGAGCCGCAGGGGGTCATCGCCTGGTGGGACGAGGCGGGCGCGCACGCGACCGGCTCGATCCAGTGCCCGTTCTACGTGCACAAGGCGTTCCTGAGGGCGTTCGGGCTCCCGCCCGACCGGATCCACATCACCCAGTCGGTGACCGGGGGCGGCTTCGGGGGCAAGGAGGAGTACCCGTCGATCATCGCGCTCCACGCGGCGCTCCTCGCGAAGAAGAGCGGCCGGCCGGTGCGGATGATCTACGACCGGACCGAGGACATCGAGGCGACGACGAAGCGGCACCCGGCGTCGTGCGAGATCACGAGCGGCTGCGATCGGGACGGCACGCTCCGCGCGCTGAAGGTCCGGATCCTCATGGATGGCGGCGCGTACGCGACGCTGTCGCAGGTGGTCCTGTCGCGCGGCGCCCTCCACGCCTCGGGCGCGTACCGCTGGGACGACGTGTGGATCGAGGCGACCGCCGTCGCGACGAACACGCCGCCGAACGGCGCCTTCCGCGGCTTCGGCGCGCCGCAGACGATCTGGGCGATCGAGCGGCACCTCGACCGCGTCGCGCGGGAGCTCGGCCGCGATCCGCTCGAACTGAAGGCGAAGAACGTGCTGCGCCCCGGCGACTCGACCGCGACGGGGCAGGTGCTCCACGCGAGCGTGGCGGGCGAGGAGTGCATCGCGAAGGCGATCGAGGCGAGCGGCTACCGGCAGAAGCGCGCGTCCGGCCCGGTCGTGCGCGGGCGCGTGGCGCGCGGGGTCGGGCTCTCCGTGTTCATGCACGGCGCGGGGTTCACCGGGTCGGGCGAGCGGTACTACAAGGGCAAGGTCGCGCTGGATCTCGCGCCCGGCGGGCGCCTCCGCATCCGGACGGCGTCGACGGACATCGGCCAGGGGACGGAGACGGTGTTCCGGCAGATCGCCGCGGACGCGGCGGGGCTGCCGCTCGATCGGGTCGAGTTCGCGGTGCCGTGCACGACGACGGTGCCCGACTCGGGCCCCACGGTGGCGTCGCGCACCGTCATGGTGGTCGGGTCGATCCTCGAGGCGGCGGCGCGCGAGCTCGCGGGCCGCGTGCGCGCGGAGCAGGAGGCGGCGCGGCAGCGCGCCGCGGCGGAGGGGCGCGCGGGCGCGGCGGCGCCGAGCTTCGAGGAGGCGGCCGACCTGCTGCTCGCCCGCGAGGGGCAGGTGACGTCGCTGAAGCAGTACGAGCCGCCGGGCTACGTGCGCTGGGACGACGAGGCCTACAAGGGAGACGCGTACCCGTGCTTCGGCTGGGCGTGCGACGTGGCCGAGGTCGAGGTGGACCTCGACACCTTCGAGGTGACGGTCGTCGACTTCTGGTCGGCCGCCGACGTGGGCAAGGCGATCCACCCGGTGATGTGCAAGGGGCAGATCGAGGGCGGCAGCCTCCAGGCGATCGGCTGGGCGCTCTCCGAGGAGATCGTCTGGCAGGGCGGCAAGATCAGGAACCCGCGGATGACCAACTACATCATCCCGACGTCGCTCGACGCGCCGCCGTTCCACGTCGACCTCGTCGAGGCGCCGTTCCCGTTCGGTCCGGGCGGCGGGGCCAAGGGCATCGGCGAGATGCCGATGGACGGCGGCGCGCCCGCGATCGCCGCGGCGGTCGAGCACGCGACGGGGATCGCCGCGTGGGCGCTGCCGCTCACGCCGGAGCGCCTGTTCGAGGCGGCGCGCGGCGCCGCGGGGGGAGGGGAGCGCGCATGAAGGTATCGCTCGTCGTGAACGGCTCGCCGCGCGAGGTCGACCTGCCGCCGCTCTCGCGGCTGCTCGACGCGCTCCGGGGGCCGCTCGGGCTCACGGGCACGAAGGAGGGGTGCGCGGAGGGCGAGTGCGGCGCGTGCACGGTGCTGATCGACGGCGATCCCGTGAACGCGTGCCTCGTCGCGATCGGGCAGTGCGAGGGGCGGCGCGTGACGACGGTCGAGGGCCTCGGGGCCGCCGGGCACCTGTCGCCGCTGCAGCGCTGCTTCATCGAGGAGGGGGGCGCGCAGTGCGGGATCTGCACGCCCGGCATGCTCATCTCCGCCGAGGCGCTGCTCGCGCGGAACCCGGATCCGTCGGAGCTCGAGGTGCGCGAGGCGCTCGCCGGCAACCTCTGCCGCTGCACCGGCTACCAGCGGATCGTCGAGAGCGTCCGCGCCGCGGCGGCGCTCCGCCGCGGCGGGGGAGGGGAGGCGCCGTGAGCATCGCGGATCTCGGGCTGTTCGAGATGCGGCGCGTCTCGGGGCTGGGCGCCCTGTGCGAGCTCGTGGCGGAGCAGGCCGCGCGCGGCGCGGCGGTCGCGCTCCTGGCGGGCGGCACCGACTGGGTCGTCGAGCAGGAGCTCCGGCCGCCGCTCGGCGCGCCGGCCCCGGGGGGCGCCGGCCCGGCGGCGCCGCCGCTCGTCGTCGACGTGTCCCGGCTCTCGGACCTGCGCGGCATCTCGATCTACGGCGGCACGCACGGCGACACGCACGGCGACACGCTCCGGGTGGGCGCCGCGACGACCTACCTCGAGATGCGCCGGAGCGACGCGATCGTGGAGCGGGCGCCGCTCCTCGCGCGGATGAGCCGCGACGTGGGCGCGGTGCAGATCCAGGCGCGCGGCACGCTCGGCGGCAACCTGGCCACGGCGTCGCCGGCGGCCGACGGCGTCGCCGCGCTCGCCGCCTACGACGCGACCGTCGTGGTGCAGAGCGTGCGGGGCGAGCGGCGCATCCCGATGAGCGCCCTGCAGACGGGCTACAAGCGCACGTCGCGCGCGCCGGACGAGGTGATCGTGGCCGTGGAGATCGCGCTGCCGGAGCGCGGATCGCCCTGGTACTGGCGGAAGGTCGGCGCGCGCCGGGCGCAGGCGATCTCGAAGGTCGCGCTCGCGGGGGTGGCCGAGGTGCGATCCGGGCGGCTCGCGCGGCTCGGGCTGGGGATGGCGTCGGTCGCGCCCACGACGGCGCTCCTGCCGACCGTGCGCGCGCTGTGCCTCTCGCGCCCGCTCGGCGAGCTCACCGCGGCGGAGGTCGACGCCGCGGTGGCGCAGGACATCGCGCCCATCGACGACGTGCGCTCGACGCGGGCCTACCGGGAGCACTGCGCTCGCGGGGTGGTGCGAGAGCTCCTCCGGCAGCTCGGCGCGCCGGTCTGATCACTCCATCCAGTCGAGCTGCGCGGCCTCGGGCCGGCGGCTGCGCCCGCCAGCTCGCGCCGGCCGCTCGCGCGACAGCGGCGCGGGCGGAGGGTCCATGTCCACGTCGTCGCAGCGCGCGCACCGCCGCGGGGTGTCGGTGCCGGCCTGGAAGATGGTGACGCAGCCGCAGGCCTGACAGATCATGCCGATGTCGTAATTCATGAGCACTCCTCGACGACGAACGCTCCGGGGCGGCCCGAGCGGCGGGAGGATGCGCTGAACGGGCGACGCGCGCGCGACGGCGCTGCAACATCGCGCGGAAGGGATCCGAGCCGGGCGGGACCAAGCCCGGGCGGGTGCGCCGAGCCGCGCGCCGGCGGGGGGCTGTGCGCGGCGGCGCGCGGGTGGGCGCTCGGCCATCCGCCGAGACGGGGGCCGGGGAGCTTGCGCATGCAACACCACCCGGCATGTCTCACTTCGGGCCATGCCTTCTGAGACGCCTCGTCGCGCGCCACACGAGGCGCGCCTGAGACGTAGAGTCCCCTGAGAGCTTATGGCACCTCGTTCGGTGCTCGATCGCGCCCACCCGTGCGCCGCCGCGCACAGCCCCCCGCCGGCGCTCACGTCGCCTTGCGAGGAGGGCCGACATCGAGACGCCGAGATGCAGGGCGCGCTGGACGTGCACGGAAACGCCTCCAAAGCATCCCTCCGATGCCGAAGCAGGCACCGAAGCCTTAGGCGATTGACACATGAGCGAACGCCCCAAGAGCGCTGGCCTCGTAGTTCGTCTCCTTATCGCGGTGGCCGTGCTCGGCCTCGTCTTTGGTGGTGGATGGAATCGTGCGTTGTTCGCCTTGCTGCACCCGATGGGGACTCTTCGCCGCCCCGCCCGGACAAACTCAAGAGCGCCGTCGTCGAGCGCCACGGCGACGCGATCCGGTTCCGCCCCACGCGGCTTCGGTGTCACGAGCGGCGGCCGGTACGGCGCCTCGGCGCTGACCGCTTCGCACGCCTGCGTCCACTCCGCCGTCGTGCGCACCGCTGCGCGTGACGCCCGCGACGTGCCGCGCCGTGCCCAGCATCGGCCGGTGGGCTGCCAGCACGTCGCGGCTCCCTGCCAGCACCTCCCGGCGACTCCCCCAGCAGCCCCGGGATGCCTGCCAGCATCCGCTGGTACGGCTCCTCGAACGTGCTGGTACGGCTCCTCGAACGTGCTGGTACGGCTCCTCGGACCTGCTGGTACGGCTCCTCGAACGTGCTGGTATGGCTCCTCGAACCTGCTGGTACGGCTTCTCGAATCTGCTGGTACGGCTTCTCGAACGTGCTGGTACGGCTTCTCGAATCTGCTGGTACGGCTCCTCGAATCTGCTGGTACGGCTCCTCGGACCTGCTGACACGATTCCCGGCCGTCTCGGCGGCGCTGGCCCCGCTCCCGGCCCGCTGGGCCCACGCGCCGGTGCGCAGGGGCGCCCCCCGGGCGCGCTGGCGCAGCGCCGCGGAGACGCAATCGTGCTCTCCGGATCGCCGGAGCACGCCTTGAGCGCTGCGAGCTCTGCCGTCGTGCTACGCCTGCCCGCTCGCCACCCCCACTGGAGGTAGGTTCATGGGAATCGAATTGTCGCAAGAGCAGCACGCCGTCCTGAAGGAGACCCGCGCGGTCGCCACCCCCGCGGAGTTCCGGACCCTCCTCGATACCGCGCGCCCCGAGATGGACCGCATCGTCCGCGAGGTCATGGAGCCGAGCCAACCCATCTCGACCACCCTCACGGAGCTCCGGGACCTCTACCTGTCCGTCGTCCAGTACGAGGCGCCGCTCGCCAGCAAGGCCTACGGCCCCGAGCGCCGCGCGCTGCTCCGCAGCGCCATCCAGCTGCTCGACACGGCGAACCTCTGGTTCGGCGAGGGCAAGCGTACCGGCGCCTACCAGGTGCGGCCCGTCGACCAGGTGATCAAGGCGAGCCGGCCGTGGCGCGCGCGGCTCAAGGCGTTCGCCGACCAGGCGTTCGCGTTCGAGCCGGACGTCGCCGACCAGTTCGCCGACGTCAACACGAGCGGCACGCTCACCGAGGAGACCAGCGACCTCGCCATGCTGCTCCGGCTCGCCGAGCAGCACCAGACCCGCCTGTCGCCCGTCGGCCTCACCGAGGAGTTCCTGCGCGAAGGCAGCGCCTTGCTCGACGAGGTGAGCGGCCGCGATCTGCTCGGCATCCTCGGCCTGCGGAACCGCGAGGAGGCGATGGTGCTCCGCAACTCCATCGTGACCTATGCCACGCTGCTCGGGCACGAGGCGCGCGCCGCCGGCGTCAACGCCTGCTGGGACATCCCCGAGGGCAAGCGCCGCTTCAGCGCCGCCTCGTTCCGCAACGCCCTGCGGCGGCTCCGCCCGAAGCGCCGGGGCACCGCCGCCGCGCCGGACGAGCCGGCGCCGCCCGAGCCTCCGTCGGTCGAGCCGACAGGCGCGCCGGTCTGAAGCCACGCCGGATCGAGAACGCGGCGCGCTAGCGCTGCGGACCCGCCGTAACCCTCCGTCATTCAACTGCCTCGGCTCACGCCTGCCCGCCCAACGACATGCCGGTCTGCCGCGGCGCGAAGCGCCGCCGACAGCAGCGGCTTGCTGGGCCGTATGCGTACCGCACGGCGTCCTGAGTACCCTGCGGGTTCATAAGATAGGCTCTCTCCAGTTCTCGAGCATGAGCGGGTACCCCGCATCTTGGATCTTGACGAAATGGCGCGTGTTTCCCGTTGCGACAGGAAGTCCATGACGGATCGCCGTCGCTGCAATCAGAGTATCCTCGATCGTCAATTTGCTTCCCAGGCGCTCAAGATCGGCTCGGATCCGGCCCGCGAGCTCGGCTGCCGTAGGGTCAAGCCACAAGACCTCTGCTCGCGCCAGCAGCGACAAAAATTGTTGAATCCGATCGTCACGACCCACGCGCGAATAGCCGTAAACTACCTCCATCACGGTGATCACTGAGAGCGTATAGCGTCCTAGCTCTGCGTGATACTTGCGCGCCCTCTCTGCGATGATCGGATCCTTCGCCTTGAGGATCTCGGACCAGATGTCCGTATCAAGAATGGTTCTCGTCGCCATTGAAAGCCTCGCGCCCCTGGTGGCGCGACATGATCGCGACCTGGTGGATCTCGTCGGCGAGCTCCGGCTCGTCGGCGAGCAGTCCTAGGAACGGATCGTCCGGTGGGTTCGCCTGCCCCGCCGGCTCGCTCCGGGGGCCGCCCAGCTCCCGAATGATGCGTTCGACGAGCGTGCGCCGCGCATCGGTCGGAAGACTACGGATCTCCTGGAAAATTTGCTCGGCGTCCATCATGCCCAACCTCCACTTCCGCCGCTGTCCAGTCTACCATGTCGCGCCGTTCCCGCCGTTCCCGTCGCGGCAGCCGCTCTGGGGACGCAGGCAGCGCCGGAGGTGGGGCCTCCGTCAAGGGCAGCCTCGGAGCGAACGGTGGCGCAGGGATCGCAGGAGCAGAGGCTGCAGCCGCGCCCGACGGCACCCCACCCCTGCCCAGTCGAGCGCGATCCCTGGCGGACGGAGCGCCGTCGTACCGAGTGCCGTCGTCATGAGGCCCCGCGCATCCTGGCCGTGGAAGCGGGCCCCGATCGAGAGCGAGGCAGGCACCGGTGGATTGCGCTCCCGCTGCGCACGTGTCCACGGCTCTCCTTCGTCGGGCCTGGGAGGCCGCGGTCACGCAGGCCCACCCGTGCAGCATGACGCCCGGCGGCCCAACGCCTCGCCAATCTGCTGCGGGGCGGGCTGCCGCGCGAAGCGCGGTTGCCCGAACCGGCAGCCGCATTGGCTTGTTCGGCGCCCGGTCAGGAAGAACGAATCACGCGACCACCACCGCGGCTTGCGTTCTCCCGTCGTCATCTCGAAGGGCTGCGCGTCTTTCGTCGGCGCGCGGGCTGCCGCCCCGATGCCGCCCCGAGCCGCTTCTGAATCGCCGCTTGCGTTTGGCGGGGCAGCGTCGCGAGGTACTCCTCCGATAACGCACGAAGCATCGCGTCCGGCAACGCGAGCACCGCCTGCGCCTCGGTGAGCCCGGCGAGGCGCTGCTCGGGCGCGTACGCCTGCAGCACCTGCTCCGGGGCGAGCCCCGCGAGGCGCTGCTCGGGCGCGTACGCCTGCAGCACCTGCTCGGGGGCGAGCCCCGCGAGGCGCTGCTCGGGCGGCAGCCGCGCAACGAGGCGTGCCAGCGCCTGCTCGAAGCTCTCGACGACCCGCTTTTCGTCCTTCATGTGCCGCTTCCTCTGCCCCGGGAGGGGGTGCCGAACTTGCTCGACATGCTCCAGGAGCGCCCAGAACACCGCGACCTCCGCCGGGGAGAGCGCCGGGATGCCGCCGGGGTCGGCGACCATCCCAGGGGTCACAGTGTACAGCAGATGCTCGCCCTCGCGAGCGTTGGCGGGCACCGTCTCCACCACCCGCAGCGGGGAGACACCGAGCCGCCCCTCGTGCGTGCCCGGCCCGGTCGGTGTGAGCGTGCAGCCGAGCGACATCAGCGCCTCGGTGAAGCGCGGGGTGAGGCTGGGCGCGAGCACGCGAAGGGCGACCGCGGCGGGAGCTTCGATCTCGGCGACCACGAGGTACTGGAGCGCATACGCGAGGAGCATGCGCGCGTCGTCGCGCTCGAGCTCGTCGGTCGGCCCCTTGAAGTGCACGAGCGTGTGCTCGGCCAGCTCGCCCACCACGCTCGTGAGCAGGCGCGGCCTGGGTGGGGCTCCGCGACGGCTGCGACGGAGGATGACGATGTCGACGCGGAGCGGCTCGCGGGCGAGCTGGAACTCCGAGATGCACTGGTACCAGCCCTCGGGGAGCACGTGCTCCAGGAGCGCGACGAGCACCGGGTGCCAGGCGGTGTAGACGCGAACACGCCGCTGTCGCTGCGAGGATCGAACCTCGCGCGTCGTCGCCGTGCGGTTGCCCTTCGCCATCAGGAGCAGCGCTACCACGACCGTCGCCGGCCGGCGACTTCGTGGCGTGGCGCGGTGACATCGGCGACGACGTCGCTTTGCCCCGCGGCGTTCCCGACCGCATCAGGTGTTGGGCGACAACAATCGTCGGCTATGCGCTCTGGCGCCGAACGGCCAGGGCATCAGCCGCGGTGCGTAGCGCCGTCGGATCCATTGCCTTGTTGGGCAGCTGGTTCGAGGAAATGCGCTAAAGATCGCAGGAGCAGGAGGAACCGGGCGAATTAGAGAGAGTGCCATGTTTGCTCCAGAAACGTAACGATGCCTCGACCGGGGTTGTACCGGGGGTAGCGCACAGTAAATGTCGCTCTCGCCGCCTCGTACGTGTCGCTCGGGATCGCGCCGAGATCCTTCGCCAGGAACAGGACTGCGAGGGACGGGGCCCGTGACTCACCTTGATTACAGTGGATCACAAGATCACGCCCGGCATTCCATTGCTCTGCTGCGAAGCTTCGGAAGACACGGAATGACTCTGACTTGAAAAGTGGAACTGGAGGATCGATCAGATTGAGGTAGAGATGCTCACTGCGTCGAAGGACAATGTAGTGCGCATGTGCGGCTGAAAGATTGCCCGTGTAACCAACGGCGCGTTGATGACAAGGGGACTTGCACGCGTGGATGTAAGACCGCTCGCCGACCTCATCGGAGCAGCATCCGATGTCTCCTACATAGACCCGCTCATGAACCTCGATCATGGCTTCCCCTGTGGCTGTGTCTCACGGATATCGTCCGCATGGTTCACGCATGGATACGGAACACGAGCCCGGGATCGAGGCTGGAAGCACGGAAGGGTTGAGCCCTTCGTTCGACTCATTGGTCGTTAGGGACCGAAGAACGCCTCGAGCGCAGCTGCTGTAACGCGCTTAGGCATCCCCTTGGCTTGCGACAAGTCTTTGATGATCTCCGTGAAGTCCAGCTTTCGCCCGCCGTTCCTCTTAACGAACGAGAGCGCGTCTTCGTAGGTTCGAATATCGATCAGGCTCGCTACCGCGCCCGATTGGTACGGGTTGCAGTTATCGCACCACCAGACGAGGTCAACATTGATTCCACTGTGACTGCTGTATGCCGTCCCGCGGGTTACGGGGTGCATACACTTGACTCCTCGGATCTTGCCTGTGCACTGTTCGACGAACGGCTTCCCGTTCAGGATGCCAATGTAACGTCGGAGGGTCGCGACCAGAGCTGCGAGTTGCGGTTTTGGCTGGTCTTGCTCCAGTGCCCAACTCACGTAATCGGGGTACTGAATAAGCAACCGGCGAGTATCTACGTCCGCATGCTTTCCGAAGCCGACCACTGCCATACTCCGCCTCTGCGCCTGAAAACCGGCTGGACGTGTAGCATGCAAGCGCGGCTGACGCAACGTCGCTCCGCGCCTTAGACGCCGGGTCTTGATGCTCTCGCGTGACGGACCGACAGCGACGACCTTCTCGGACGCGGCGGGCACGAGGGCCATTCAGCCTCGCCAGCGCTGCTTCGGAAGTGAAGGAACGAGCGTCCGTCGGCCCAACGTGCAGGCAATCAGCCGCGGGGCGCCGTGCCGAGCGGAGCGAGGCTCGGCGCCCCGTCGGCTGCATTGCCTTGTTGGGCGGTGTTGACGGTCGAGCTGGTTGATGGCGATCCATTCGGGCTGTTTGATGAGCATCGCCTTGGCGAGCGGCTCCGGTCATGGCCGCGATGGTCGGCCCATCGCCCGGCCGACGGTGTGCTCGGGCGCGTCAAGGGTTCCCTCGCGCGGCTCGGCGGCTACGCCGCCCTTGACCCGCCCTCCGCGCCCCGGCAGCGCTGTCGCGTGGGCGATGGGCGGACGGAGCCTCCGGCGGGGGCTTCGGACACCGGATGGTTGATGGCCATCAAGCACGTGGGCGAGCCATCATCCAGCCTGGGCGAGAAGGGGCTCGCGGCCATCATCTACCTCGGGCGGCAACACACATCATCGACCGCGGCCCTCTCGGCGTCATCAGCCCCCTTGGCCGCTGACCGCCGCGTCAGCGGGGAGCGCCTTGAGCTCCGACCCCACCCCGTCGTCCCGGCCCCACCCATCGTGAAAGGTAGCGTACCTGACGGCTGCGCCGCCTCGTCAAGGAGATCAACGCGTGCTCGTGCGGGCTCCACACCGGACGACTCGAGCTCGGCCGCGGCGTCCACGCCGCGCGCTCGCAACGGGCATCCCCCTCGCCGATCCCGCCATCGTCACGCCCACCGGGGCAGCGCCGTCCCGAAGCAGGCGGGCGGCCTAGGACCTGGGCGCCGGCGTGCCATGGGCGATGCCGCGCGTCACGCACGTGACGTGGGCGCCGCCTCGTTCCGCAGCGACCTCGAAGCGCCTGCCCAACGTTCGGGATCACGGCTCGCGGGGTCGTGCCTTGCGTGGCCGGCCCCGCTTGACCGGCGGAAGCTCGCGCGGGCGGAGCAGCACACCGGGCCGGACGCCGAGCGCGTCGGCCAGCTTCACGAGGCCTGCCATCCCGACGTTGGTCTGGGCGTGCTCGACCTTCTTGAGGTAGCGGAGGCCGACCGCTGCCGCGTCGGCGAGCTCTTGCTGCGTCATGCCGCGCTTCAGGCGGATCCTTCGGACGTTGGCCCCGATGAAGTTGAGCACCTCCTGCAGCCGGGGATCATGCATGGGGAAGTCGTCGGCTCTCGTGCGAGGTGGAATAGTGCCCGCTAGGGCACATTTCGATTGCCCGGTCGCCTTCCGCCACCGTAAGCTCCCTGCAAGCAAGTGCTGCCCGCGACGGCGCCAACCGTCCGGGCAGCGTGGCCGAACCCCGCACCACGAGGTCCGACATGAGAACAGTACGTCCGCGCCCCGAAGAGGGCCAAGAGATCGATCCGCCCTCGCGCCGCCGCCGGCGCACCGCCGCCCGCGGCCGGCTCGGTCGCCCGCCCGAGCCCCGTCACGCGTCGTCTCACCCCGCCGTCTACCTCGAAGCCGCGGCGCTCCTCGAACAGCGCCCGCTCATCCGCAGCACGCTGCGCGCCCGCGGCGTTCGCGCCGCGGACCTCGACGACGTCACGCAGGAGACCGTGCTCGGCGCCTTTCGCAGCATGCGCGCCGGCCGCTTCCGGCCGTCGCCCGATCAGCCGCCGGGCGACGCCCTGCGCGCCTGGTTGGCGGCGGTCGCCTCGCGGCAGGCTTCGCACTACCGCGACAAGGCGTACCGCCGATATGAGGTGGCCGCGGTCGATCCCGACCGGCTCTCTGCCCTCGCAGCTCCCTCGCCGGAGCCGCGCCTCGTCGCGCGCGGGCTGCTCCGCGCCTTCCACCACCTCCGCGCGGAGCTGCGCGACGTCCTGGCGCTCACCGCCACGGGCCTCACGATGCGCGAGATCGCCGAAGCGCTCGCGATCCCGAGGCCGACCGTCGCCACGCGGCTCCGCCTCGCGCGGCGCCTCTTCGCCCGAGCCCTCACACGCCGGCGGAGGTGGCCGCGATGAGCACCGCCCCCGTCGACGCGCCTGCCGCGACGGCGGCCGAGATCCCGACCGCGACCGAGGCCGGCCTGATCGAGATGGTGCTCGGCATCCCGGCCGTGGGGCCGCGCATCCTCGGCACGGCCGCCCTCCCGTCCCTCGGTCGTCTCTCTCCCGCGGCGCTCGCCGAGCGAACCCAGATCGCGCTCCTGGACGCCACCCGGCTCGCCGCGGCCTTCGAGCTCGGCCGCCGCGCTCACGCCGCGCGCGCTCGCCGAGGCGCGCTCCTCACCGACGCCGCGCGCGTGGCGCGTTACTTCGGCCCGAAGCTCGCTTCCCTCGTCCACGAGGAGCTCTGGATCGCGTCGCTCGATAGCCATGGCCGCGTGCGCGAGACGCGCATGCTCGCTCGCGGTGTCGACGACGCCGTCTACGCGGGCCGCGCGACCATCCTGCGCGCTGCGCTGGACATGGCAGCCGTCAGCTTCGTCCTCGCCCACAACCACCCGAGCGGCGATCCGACGCCGACCGCGGAGGACGAAGCCATGACCCAGCAACTGCGCGACCTCTCCCATGAGCTCAACGTCCCGCTCCGGGCCCACGTCATCGTCACGCCCAGCGGGCGATACTCCGCCGTCCTGGAGTAGCCGAGCGCCGCGGGGCTCCCACGACGTCGCCGAGTTCACCGCGTCACGCCACGACGTCGCCGGCGGGCGGCGTCCGTGGTAGCGCTGCTCCGGATGGCGAGGGGCAAGCGCGCAGCGACGACGCGCGACGGGCGAGCCCGCAGCGACAGCGGCGTGCTCGCGTCTACACCGCCTGGCACCCGGTGCTCGTCGCGCTCCTGGAGCACGTGGTGCCCGAGGGCTGGTACCAGTGCATCTCGGAGTTCCAGCTCGCGCGCGAGCCGCTCCGCGTCGACATCGTCATCCTCCGGCGCCGCCGCCGGGGCGCCCCGCCCGCGCCGCGCCTGCTCACGAGCGTGGTGGGCGAGCTCGCCGAGCACACGCTCGTGCACTTCAAGGGGCCGACCGACGAGCTGGAGCGCGATGACGCCCGCATGCTCCTCGCCTACGCGCTCCAGTACCTCGTCGTCGCCGAGATCGACGACCCCGCCGCGGTGGCGCTGCGCGTCGTCGCGCCCCGCGTGACCCAGCGCTTCCTCGGGGCGCTGAGATCGCTCGGGTGCGCGCTCGCCACGACCGGACCGGGCACGCACGAAGGACGGCTCGGCGTCTTCCCGCTGCGGGTGGTGGAGACGGTCCCGGCGACCGCTCGCGCGGGCGAGCATCTGCTGTACACTGTGACGCCTGGGATGGTCGCCGACCCCGGCGGCATCCCGGCGCTCTCCCCCGAGGAGATCGCGGTGTTCTGGGCACTGCTGGAGCATGTCGAGCAGGTCCGGCATCCCCTGCCGGGGCAGAGGAAGCGGCACATGAAGGACGAAAAGCGGGTCCTCGAGAGCTTCGAGCAGGCGCTGGCACGCATCGTCGCGCGGCTGCCGCCCGAAAAGGTGCTGCAGTCGTACGAGCCGGAGCAGGTGCTGCGGTCGTATGCGCCCGAGCAGCGCCTCGCGGGGCTCGCGCCCGAGCAGCGCCTCGCGGGGCTGAGCGAGGCGGAGGCGGTGCTCGCCCTGCCGGACACGACGCTCCGCGCGCTGTCGCAGGAGTATCTCGCGACGCTGCCCCGCGAAACGCAAGCGGCGATCCAGGAGCGCCTCCTGGCAACCTCGAAGCGCCGGCCGGCGCGCCAGCGAAAGACACGCACGTTACCGCGATGACCCACGGCGGTCGCTCGGGCAGCGGCTGCCCGAACCCCGCGCACGGCCGCGGCGGGGAAGACGACGGCCGGCGACCCGGTCGATGTGGCGACGGGGCGGGTGTTCACCGTGCCGGTGGTGGATCTGGTGCTGCCCGCGCCGATGCGGCTCGTCATCGCGCGGCAGTGCTCGTCGTCGGCGGCGGCGATCGAGCGCGACGTGGGGCTCGGCTTCGGGTGGACGCACGCGCTGGCGTGGGAGATCGAGGAGCGGCGGCGGGGGCTCGCGCTGTGGCGCGGCGACGGGACGCGCGAGCCGATCCCGAGCCTGGAGCCGGGGCAGTCGATCCGGCTGTCGCCCGCGCGCTCGATCGCGCGCGAGGACGGGTGCTACGTGCTGCGCGACGAGCACGGCCACCTCCGGTACTTCCGCCAGGTCGTCGGCACAGGGGGAGGTGCTGGCGGAGATCGAGATGGACGCCTGGGGCAGGGTCAGCGACGCGTCGCGCGGCGCGACGAGCTTCAGGTTCCCGGGGCAGTACGAGGACGAGGAGACGGGGCTCTACGACAACCGCTACCGGTACTACGACCCGGAGAGCGGCAGGTGCATCAGCCCGGATCCGAGTTGCATCCAGGCGTCGCTGCACGCGCATGCGTATGCGGGGAACAGGCCGGAGTCGGCGATCGATCCGGATGGGCTGCAGACGACCGTGAGGATCACGCGCAAGGACCGCTCCGTCATCGAGCGCAGCCAGGGGCAGGCTGACAAATCCCCTCACTTTGTGGCCGATTCCTACGAGAAATTGAACATGAAGGCGGGAAGGCAAGAAGAATTCCCAGAGATTTTGCTTCCCGTCTTCACGTGAATTCCCCGAAAAATTGAGGGGATTCCTCAGAGGGGCAGGAGCAGCCGTGTCACGTCGCGGTGCAGCGGGCGCTGTCGCCCTGCACGGCGCACACCGCTGGAGCGGGCCGCGCGACCATCCTGCGCGCTGCGCTGGACATGGCAGCCATCAGCTTCGTCCTGGCCCACAACCACCCGAGCGACGATCCGACGCCGACCGGAGAGGACCATGCGATGACCCACGAGCTGCGCCACCTCTCCCATGAGCTGAACGTCCCGCTCCAGGCCCACGTCATCGTCACGCCCAGCGGGCGATACGCCGCCGTCCTGGAGTAGCCACCGCGGGCCGCAGCGCGCCAACCTCGCCTGAGCTCCTGCCGAGGGGAGCGGGGGGCGTCTATGCGCGGGAGGAGCGCAGAGCTCGCGCCCGGGCTCGGCCGGCCCGTCGTCTGGGTCGGCGGAACGAGCTCGCCCTAATACCGCGGGGCAGAACTCCCGCCAGGGATCTGCCGCGCGAGCGAAGAGAAATTAACGCAAAGGCGCAAAGGCGCAAAACTACAAATCTTTTTGCATTTTTGCGTCTTTGCGTCTTTGCGCCTTTGCGTTGAACTCTCTTTCTCCGGATCCCTGGCGGGCAGAACTAGCGGGTCGCGGCGAGCCCCGCAGCGCGCGGGCGCCGCTCCGGCGACGTCAGAGCAAGGTCAGGAGGCGCCGGGCGCGGGCCTCGGCTGCCTGGATGATCTGCTCGGACTCGGCCCCGGGGATCTCGAGCTTCTTGCACAGCGCGGCGATGTACTGCTTCTCGGCGTCGTGCTGCTCGCCGTCGACGAAGGTGAGCAGCACCGCGTGCTGGAGCAGCGCGCGGCGGTCTTCGCCGCCGAGCTCGCCGAGCGGCACGTCGTCCAGGGTCCTTCGCTGGGCGGCGTAGGCGCGGATCTCCTTGGCCTGATCCTCGTTCGCCTCGAAGGCCGCGATCAGCCCCTCCACCATCTCGCGCTCGGCGTCGTGGAACTCGCCGTCCGCCCACGCCACGCTCACGAGCGACTTCACGATCGCCATGCTCTGCTCTTGCATGGCGACGAGTGTCGTCGCTCCTCCGGGGCAACGTCAATCGTGAGGGGGCGGCGTCCTCGCCTCCGCCTGCGGCACGGCGTCGAGCGCGCCGCGCGCGAGCGGCTCGGCCAGCGAGGCGAAGAGCTCCGGCCGCAGCGTCCCGGCGAGCCCTGCGAAGAGCAGCGCGAGCGCGACGAGCGCGAGCCACAAGGACAGGCCTCTCCGGCGCGGGGTCACCACGGGCGAAGGCGGCCTGCTGTCCTCGTCCAGCGCGAGCGGCTCGGCGTCGGGCGCGGCGCGCTCGGACGGAACGGGACGGCTCGCCCCGGAGAGCGGCGGGCGCGCGCCCTGGAGGGTGAGCGCCGAGAGCGTGGCGAGGGATGCGACCGGCGGCGGCGTGAGGGTGAGGTCGAGGCCCGCGAGCGCCTTCATGCTGCGCGCGGCGCGGCGCTGCGCGCTGTACTCCGACTGCGCCGCGAAGCGCGCGACGAGCTCGTCGACCCGGGAAGCGCCAGCGCCGGCGCCGTCCGCCGGGGGGCGCGCGCTCGGGGACCGCCGCGAGGCGCTCCACACGATGGCGTCGATGGGGCCGAGGCCCGCCGGGCACGGCTCCTCCGCCGGTGCCGCGTCCGCGGGCGGATCGGAGGGAGCGGCGTCCGCGCGCGGGTCGGCCGGAGCGGCGTCCGCGCGCGGGTCGGCCGGAGCGGCGTCCGCGCGCGGGTCGGCCGGAGCGGCGTCCGCGCACGGGTCGGCCGGAGCGGCGTCCGCGCGCGGGTCGGCCGGAGCGGCGTCCGCGGGCGGCACGACGTCGGGCGCCGACACCGGGGCCACGGCCTCCACCGCGAGCGATGCCTCGGCCGGCAGGGCAGGAGCCGCCAGCGGCGCGGAGGCCGGCGCGGGCAGAGCGTCGTCGCTGCGCGGCGCCGGAAGCGGCCAAGGCAGCGTGTGCCGCGCCGCCGGCGTCTCTTCGACCGACGCGGCCGCCGCTCGAGGACCCACGGGCAGGCCGCCGAGGTGCTCCCGATGGACGAGCGGCCAGCCGCCGTACGCCGGCGTGACCTGGAGAGCTGCTGCCTCCTCGACCTTGTAATGAATGGCGGGCGCGCGCGCGGTCTCGACCGCCTCCGGCGGGACGTCGATCACGTCGGCGGTCGCCTCCGCCGGAGGGGCCGCCACGGCGCCCTCGGCCGCCACCATCTCGGCCCAGACGGCCGTGGCCACGGTGGGCGTCGGCTCCTGCGAGAGCGGGACGACGCCGGCAGGATCCGGCGAGAACTCGACGAGGATGGACTGGGTCGGCGTCGGCTCCCGGGGAGGCGACTCGACGACGGCGGGGGCAGGGGAGACGTCGACGAGGAACACCTCGATCCCCTCCGGGCTCGTGAGCGCCTCCCCGTACGCCGAGGCGCCGCAGACGACCGGCGAGGAGGCGACGACGGCGCGCGCCTCGGCAGGCGCATCCGCCTCCACCGCCGGCGCGATCGGCGAGCTCGACGCGATCGGCGCCACGGGCGCGATCGACCGCACTGGCTCGATGAGCTCCGGGATCAACGGGATCTCGGCCGGCGCTCCGTCCGCCTCGACCTCCACGACCGCCTGCACGACGGTCGGCGTAGGCTCCGGAAACGCCTCCGCTTGCGCGGCGGCGTGTGCGGGAGGCTCGACCGCGTCGGTCTGCGCGGCGGCGTGGGCGGAAGGCTCGGGCGCCCCGGCATGCTCGTCGGCGACTGCGGCGCGCTCGGGTGACGGCTCGACGGCGGCGGTCCCAGCGACCTCGCCCGTGATCGCGGGGGAAAGCGAACGCCCCGCGGTCTCGCACGCGACCAGCCCGGGGCTGAGGGTGAGCTCGACGACCGCGGGCGCCACCGGACCCGGGCTGAGGGTGAGCTCGACGATCGCAGGCGCCGCCGGCCCCGCCGGGTCGCGCATCGCAGCGCCGTGGTCGCGCGCCGCGACCGCTGCCTCTTCGCGCGGCGCGCGCTCCGGTCGCGCGGGCGGCGGCTTCGCCCCGTCGCTCGCCCCCTGGGCCGCCGGCCTCTCCTGGACCTCCGCCCGCGCGCGCCTCAGCCGGCCGGCCTCCTTGGCGCGCAGCGTCTCGCGGGCGAGCCGCGCCAGCGCGCGCCGGGCCGCGTTGCGGTTCACCGGGATCAGCGCGGCCTCGAGCTCCCGCGCCACCGCGTCCGGGTCCTGCTCGAACGCGGGGCGCGGGCGCGCCGTCGCCGCGAGGTTCGGCATGCTCCCGGCCGACGCGGAGAGCAGCCGCGCGAGCAGATCGCGCAGCAGCCGCGCCGCCTCGGCGGGCGCCACCGGCTCGCCGCGCGAGCGCACCGTGACCGTGCCCTCGGTCGTGAGCAGCACCGCGCGATCGTCCAGCCGCAGCGGCAGCCGCGACGTCGCGTCGCCGACCGCCAGCGCGAGGTAGCCCGACGTCTCCGGCACCAGCGAGGCGCACCGCGCGTGCGCCGCCGCGAGCACCTCCTCCAGCGTGACGCAGGCGCTCACGAGCGCCCCCGCGCCGCCGCGCCGCTCGATCCGCCCGCGCGCGCCGGCCTGACCGGCACCCCCGCCGCCTCGAGGTACGCCTTGGCCTCGCCGATCGTGTACTCGCCGTCGTGGAAGATCGACGCGGCGAGCGCGGCGTCGGCGCCGCCCTCCACGAGCCCGGCGCGCAGGTGATCCAGGTTCCCCACGCCGCCCGAGGCGATCACCGGGACCGGCACGGCCCGCGCGATGGCGGCCGTCAGCAAGAGGTCGTACCCGTCCCGCGTGCCGTCGCGGTCCATGCTCGTGACGAGCAGCTCGCCGGCGCCCGCGCGCGCGATCTCCTCGGCCCACGCGACCGCGTCGCGCCCCGTATCGCGCCGGCCGCCGTGGGTCACCACCGTCCAGGCCACGCGCGAGGGATCCGGGATCCGGCGCGCGTCGATCGCCACCACGATCGCCTGCGTGCCCCACCGATCCGCGGCGCGCCGCACGAGGTCGGGATCGTTCACGGCGGCGGTGTTGATCGCCACCTTGTCGGCCCCGGCGTGGAGGAGCGCCTCGATGTCCTGCTCGGACTTGACGCCCCCGCCGACCGTCAGCGGGGTGAACAGCACGTCCGCCGTGCGCGCCACGACGTCCAGGATGATGCCGCGCTTCTCGTGCGACGCGGTGATGTCGAGGAACGTGATCTCGTCCGCGCCCTCGGCGTCGTAACGACGGGCGGCCTCGACGGGATCGCCGGCGTCCCGCAGCCCCACAAAGCGGACGCCCTTCACGACGCGGCCGTCCTTGACGTCGAGGCACGGGATGATGCGCTTCGCGAGCATACGTCCGCGTTAGCGTAGCTGCCGGCCGCGGGCCAACTGTTGCGCGGCGCGCCGGCGCCTGAGCCGCGGGGCGCCTTCCCGTGGATTCGCCGTCGTTTCTGCCGCGAGGACGGCGCCGCGCGCGCGCCGGATCGCCCGGAGCCTGACCGCGCCGCGGTTCCTCGCTACCATGGCGCCCATGCACTGCCCGCACTGCGGGAAACCGATCCCCGAGGGCGCGAACGTGTGTCCGCACTGCGGCGCCGCGCTCGCGCTGCCGGGCGGAGCCGCGGGCTATCTGAAGCCCGCGGCCCGCACCATGGTCGGCGTCGCGCTCCCCGATCTGCTCCGGCAGGGGCCGTCTGCTCCGGCCGATCCGGGCGGCGCGGGCCATGGCAAGGCCGCGCTGCCGCCCGTGGCCGGCGGGCCGGGCGCCGCCTCCCGCACGATCGTCGGCATGCCCGCCGCGGCCTTCGGCCCGGCGCCCGGACAGGCGGACCCGCGCCTGTCCGGGGGCACGCTCGCCGCGGGGACGCCGGGGGCAGCCGCGCCGCGAGCGCGCTTCGATGCATCGGCGCCGCCGGGCGCGCCGGTCTACCCGCCGCCGGGCGCGCCGGCGTACGCGGCCCCGGGCGCGCCGGTCTACCCGCCGCCGGGCGCGCCGGCGTACGCGGCCCCGGGCGCGCCGGTCTACCCGCCGCCGGGCGCGCAGCTCCTCGATCAGACGGTGCCCCTCGCCCCGAGCCTCGCGGCGCGCGGTCCGGCGCCGCCGCCGGCCGCGTCCCGCACGCTGGTCGGCGTCGCCCGGCCCGGCATCGCGCCGCTCGCGCCCGGCGCCCCGGCCGACCCCGGGCCGGATCCCGACCTCGAGGCGCGCTACCAGCCGGCCGGCGAGCTCGGCGCCACCATCGCCCCGGTGCGCTTCCGCGCCCCGGAGCTGCGGAACCCGGTGCTCATGCGCCCGCACCGCCTGAAGCAGCGGCTCGCGCCGGCGCCGCCGCAGCGGCGCGGCCGCTCGTCGCGCCGGGCCGTCGTGGTCGTGGCCGCGGGCGGCGTGCTCGCGCTCGGCGCCGTCCTGTTCGCGCTGCTCTGGCCGAGCGCGCCCCCGGTGACCGCGCGCCCCCGCGCCGACGCCGGCGGCCGCGAGGTCATCGAGCTCCGGTGCGACAGCTGCCCCGACGGCACGGCGGTCTCCATCGGCGAGGGCCGCGCGACCATCGCCGGCCGCGTCGCGCAGATCCCGCTCGCGAGCCCGCTCTCCGTCGGCGAAAATCACATGAAGGTCGCCATCGACCGCCCCGGCAGGGGGCGCGATGAGACGGTCGGCGTCTCCATCCACGTCGCGTACCGGATCCGCCCCGACCTCGGCACCCTGCAGGGGGAGCGCCCCTCGATCCAGGTCGTGGTCGAGGCGAGCAAGGGCACGCAGGTGACGCTCGACGGCAAGGAGGTCACGCTCGCGAGCGGCCGGGCCATCGAGTCGATCGACGTCACCGAGGCGGTCACCGGGCTCTCGGACGAGACGAAGACGCTGAGCCGGCAGGTGCCGTACACCGTCGCGCCGCCCGATGGCCCGCGCGAGCAGGGCGTGGTGAGCGTCGCGGTCGGCATCGTCCCGCTCGGCATCGAGGCGCCCGGCCCGAGCGTCGTCATCGACAAGGAGAGCTTCGTGCTCGCCGGGCGCACGGCCCGCGGCGCCCAGCTCTTCGCCGGCGCGCACCCGATCACGGTCCGCCCCGACGGCACCTTCGCGCACGTGATGAACGTCTCGTCCGTGGGCGCGACCCAGTTCGAGGTGCGCGCGAAGATGCAGGGCATGGCCCCGCGCATCGCGAAGATCGCGGTGCGCCGGGTCGACCGGCTCGAGACCGCCGCGAAGGAGTTCGCCGGCCGCAACCCCATCGGCTACGTCGAGCTCGCCGCGGGCGGGAAGGACGTCATCGGCAAGCCGATCGCGCTGACCGGCGAGGTGCTCGAGGCGCGCCGGCAGGGATACTCGACGCTGATCCTGCTCTCGATGCCGCGGACGTCCGGCTGCAAGGCCGGCGCGACCGCCGCCGGCGCCGCGGCGCGCTCGTCGGACGCGTGCAAGGTCCGCCTCGTCCACGGCGCCGACAACCCCGCCCAGCGCGGGGACGTCCTCACCGCCTACGGCAGCGTCGCGCCCCCGTTCCTCGCGCCGGGCGGCGCCGAGATCCCCGAGGTGTGGGTCGAGTTCACCGTGAAGGGCGCCCGGTGAGCGCCGCGCGCCCGACAGAGCGCCGCCCGCGCCGGCCGCGCCGCCTCGCCAGGGTGGGCCTCGTCGCGGCCGCGGCCCTGCTCCCCGCGGCGGCGCCGTTCGCCTTCGCCGACGCGGTGGACACGAGCCGGCCGCACACGATCGTGGTCGGCGCGCCCCGCGGCTTCGCGCCGAGCGAGCGGCTCGACGCGCGCCGCACCGGCCGCTCCGCGGCGCGCCTGCCCTTCCCCGCGCGCGAGGTGTGGCGAAAGCAGCTCCGCGGCGGCATCGACGCGGCGCCGCTCGCCGACGCCGCGGGCGATCTCGTCCTCACGCTGACCGTCCCCGAGGTCGTCAAGCTCGGCGCCGACGGCCGGGAGCGCTGGCGCGTGCGCATCGGCGACAGCGCGCCGCTCGCGCCCGCCGCGATCACGAGCGACGGCACCATCGCGCTGATCACCTCGTCCGGCCTCGCCGTCGGGCTCACGCCCGCGGGGGGCGTGTGCTTCGCGGTGCCCCTCGGCGTCCGCGGGCGCGACGCCGACGTGACGCCGCTCGCGCTCGACGACGGCGGGCTCGTCGCGGCCGCGGGGCGCTCGCTCGTCGAGCTCGCCGCGGACGGCAGCGTGCGCGCCCGCGCCGAGCTCCCGGATCGCGCGACCGGCGCCCTGCTCGCGGGCCCCGACGGCACGCTCGTCACCACCGAGTCGGGCGCGGTGCTGACGTGGCGTCCGCCCAGCGCGCCGAGGCGGCTCGGCGCCCTCGGCGGTCTGCCCCGGCGCGGCGCCGCGCTGGCCGACGCCCGCACGCTGCTCGCGGTCGTCGACGGCCGCCGCCTCGTCGCGCTGGATCTGCCGACCGGGACCACCGGCGTCCGCGTCGGCGGCGCCTTCGGCGCGCTCGACGGGCCGCCCGCCATCGGCGCCCGCGGCGTGGCCGTGGTCCTCTCGACCGCCGGCCTGCTCGTCGGGGTCGACCCCTCGGGCAACGAGGCGCTCCGGGTCCCCATCGACCGGGCGCTCGCGGCCCCGCCCGCCGACGGTGGCCTCTCCGGCTTCTTCGGGCCGGTGGACGCGAAGCCGAGCCCGCCGGTCGTGATCGACCGCGCGGGCCGCGTCGGCTTCGTGCGGGCGAGCGGCCGCGCCGGCGTGGTCGAGGCGGACGGCAACGTCTCGATCGCCGCCGAGCGCGTCTGCGCGGCCCCGGTCGCCGTCGTCCCCGCGGGCGAGGAGCGGATGGCGATCGCGTGCCGCGACGGCACCGTGGTGATGCTGGCGCGCTGAGCCGCGCCGCGCGGCCGCGGCTCGCTTCACGACGGCGCGGCCGGCCGCGCGGGGCCGCGGCCGGCGTACCGGGGGGACGCCGCGGGTCAGCTGCCTTCGCTCGCCGTGGGCGGGCTCCACTCCTTCCAGGTGCCCTCTTCTTCCTTGTACAGCGTCGACCCGCCCGTCGTCTTGAACCGCGCGATCGTGATCTGGCCGTCGAGCGTCGCCGCGTCGGCCTCCTCGTACAGGGGCTTCGCGAGCGCGTCTGCGGGCAGCATGTGCATGCTCACGACGAACTCGTCGGCGTTCGCCTCGGCGATGCAGAACCCGTTGCTGCTGGCGTTGCTGAAGGCGAGGTAGGGATTGACCGGGAGGGCGTCGGAGTCGGTTTCGACGAGGTAGTTGTCGATGTCGACAGCGATGCTCTCCGCGCCCATGGCGTGCTTCAGCAGCGGATGGCTGGCCACCTGCCTCTGCAGCCGCGACTGGTACGTGTCCGACGAGATCGCGGCGCCGACGAACTCCACGATCTTCGCCGGCTCGGCGTCGGCGCGGTCCACCGCCGGCGTCCCTGCGAGGAAGGCGCCGAGATCGCCCGTGATCGCCACCACGTTGCCGGCCGTCGCGATCTCGCTGAGCAGCGCGTTCCGCTGCTCGCGGAAGCCGTCCCAGCCGTCGCAGCTCAGGTAGAAGCGCCGCTTGAGCGGGTCGTCCTCCGCGAAGGACGGCGTGAGATCGATGGCGAGCTGCGAGAGGCAGTATTCGTTGCCCCACACCTTCCACGTGCTCTTGGACTCCTTGATCGTGTCCTTGAACCAGGCCAGCTGCGCCTCCCCCATGACCATGGTGTCGCTCCCCGTGGACGGATCGTACACGAACCGCGAGGCCGCATCGAAGGTCTCCTTGACCACGAAGTAGCGCGACCCGAACGCGCTGTAGAAATCGGGCTTCTCGAGCGTGAAGTCGACGTACTTCCCGAGATCGACGTAGGCGATCCCGTGGTCCAATTCCGCGTATTTCCCTCCGGTGATGAGGGGCAGCGGCTCCTCTTCTCCCCGCTGCTCGTTCAGCTTCTCCACGACCGCGTTGACGAACGAGGCGCTGATGGTGCGGGGCCGCTCGTCCTGCGCGAACCCGAGGCTCGGATCGAAGCCGAGCACGGGCGCGGCCTCCTCCAGCGCCGTCGCGTACAGGCCTTCGTCGTAGGTATCGATATCGTCGATGTAGCTGCCCGCGTGCTCGGGCTCGCTTCCGAGCTCCCCCAGCCTCGCGATGACCTTCCCCGGGAAGCCGTCCTCCGGGATCAGGTGATCCGCGCGGTGGGTGCGGAGATCCGTCATCACGAGGTGGACGTGCTTCCCGAAGGTGAAGTCCCGGTAAATGGTGATGTCCTGGGGGTAGTCGGCCGTCCTGTCGTAGGTGAAGTCGTCGCCCGCCGGGTAATCGACAGGCATGTACTCGAACCACGCCTGGTTTGCCGCCTTGCGCCGCTCCACGTCCGTCTCCGGCTGCCGGCCGTTGAAATAGGTCGCGGTCGCGCCGTAGCATTCGCTGGAGAACTCGTGATCGCCCCAGATGGCGATCATGGGAAACAGCTCGTGCACCCGCTGGAGCGCCCGGTCGGACCGGTACGTCTTGTAGAGCTCCCGGTAGTTGCTCAGCGACCGGGCGGCGTGGTACGGGGCGCCCTCTGCCGGCTCGAAGGCGATCGCGCCGTTCACGTCGGAGAAGGTGACCTTGCGCTCGTCCGAAGGGGTCTGGATGCTCGGATCGCCGGTCGTCTCGTAGATGTAGTCCCCGAGGTGGACGACGAAGTCGACCTGCTCTCTCGCCAGGGCCGCGTAGGCGTTGAAGTAGCGACCGACGTAGTCCTGACACGACACGAAGGCGAAGCGCACCGGCACGTCCGCGTCGGGCGTCGGCGCCGTCCGCGTCCGCCCGATACGCGAGCTGACACAGCCGTTTCCTGTCGTGTAGTAGAAGCGGTAATAGTAGGTCGTCCCGGGGTTCAGGCCGCTCACCTTGACCTTGACGCAGTGGTCGAAGTCCGCCCGGGCGACCACCGAGAGCCGCGTGCTGGTCGATCCCACGGCGGCCGCGCTGCTGGACGTCGGCGTGAGCGCCACGAGCTGCGTGAACGCCTCGTCGAGCGCGATGACGAGCGCCAGGTTGACATCCGCCGTCTGCTGGCTGTCGACGAGCCGGGTCCACAGCACGACGCTGTCGGGCCTCGGGTCTCCGGAGGCCACCGACTGGGGAAAGTACGCGTCGTCCTCGTGCGCGTCGCACGCGTCGGCCCCCCCCTCGTCCTCCGAGCAGGCCGTGGGCACGACCACCGCGCCGGCGGTTACCAGGGTGGCGCGAAGAAAGTCTCTGCGTCGCATCATCGATTGAAGCCCTCCAACGACGGATACACCCCGGGCGCTGCGCGCGCAACGGCGGCGCCGGGCCCGCCCTCGCGCCGCGCGCCCGAGCGCTCCTCGGGCTCGCTCGGGCGCCGCGGCCGCAGCATGGCGCCTCGTCGCGACGGGCGCGAGCGCGACTTGACGTGCCGAGTCAGGCGGCCTCTCGTGTGCGTCCCACCTGTCGCCTCACCTGTCACCCGACCCACCTCTCACCTATCGCGTGCACGCCATGCTCCAGACCAGCCTCTCCCCTGATGCGCTGCGCGGCGCCCTCGCGCGCCTCCGCAGCGACCACCCTGGGCTCGATGGCGCCGGCGCGCGTCAGCCGGTCCATACCGTCTACGGCGGCGCTCACCTGTTCAAGGCCGACACGGCCCGCAAGCTCGGGGCCGTGGCGCTCCGCGCCGTCGAGGAGCACGCGCCCGACTTCGCCGCCTTCGCGCGGGCGATCGGCCTGCCGGGGGCCGACGGGCTCCCGGGGGACGGCGCCGGGGCGCTCGCGCTCTCGGCCGCCATCGAGGCCGGCGGCGGCGCGGCGGCGGGCGCCTCCGGCCCGGCGCGGCTCGCGCACGCGGTGCACGCGCGCGTGCTCGACAAGCTCCGCCGCGAGCCCGTGGAAGATCTGCGCATCGACTTCGAGGACGGCTACGGCGTGCGCCCCGGGCACGAGGAGGACGCGCACGCCGCCGCCGCCGGCCGCGAGGTCGTCCTCGGCATGGCCGCGGGCGGCCTGCCGCCGTTCCTCGGGATCCGGATCAAGCCGCTCGGCGACGGGCGCGCCGAGCGGGCCCTGAGGACGCTCGATCTCTTCCTCTCCTCGCTCGTCGCCGCTTCGGGCGGCGCGCTCCCGCCCGGCTTCGTGGTGACCTTGCCGAAGGTGGCCGCGCCCGAGCAGGTCTCCGCGCTGGCGGACGCCCTCGACGCGCTCGAGGCCGCGCTGCGGGTGCCGGCCGGCTCGATCCGGATCGAGCTGATGGTCGAGACGCCGGCCTCGATCATCGGCCCGCGGGGCGAGATCGCGTTGCCCGGGCTGGTCGAGGCGGCCCGCGGGCGGTGCGTCGCGGCGCACTTCGGTGCGTACGACTACACGGCGAGCTGCGAGATCACG
The DNA here is from genome assembly GCF_051474665.1 of Sorangium sp. So ce394. Classification (NCBI taxonomy): domain Bacteria; kingdom Pseudomonadati; phylum Myxococcota; order Polyangiales; family Polyangiaceae; genus Sorangium; species Sorangium sp. So ce394. The sequence goes on along the minus strand of NZ_CP150339.1, from coordinate 9,469,056 downwards.
GCCGCCCACCAGCACCTCGCCCACCCCGCGTGCGACTTCGCGCGGCACGTGATGCAGGTCGCGCTGGCCGGCTCCGGGGTCTGGCTCTCCGACGGCGCGAGCAACATCCTGCCCGTCGCGCCGCACCGCGCGCGGCCCGGCGGGGCGCCGCTCTCGCCGCAGCAGGCGGAGGACAACCGCCGCGCGGTCGTCGGCGCCTGGCGGCTGAAGTACGAGCACGTCCGTCGCGCGCTCGCGAGCGGCTACTACCAGGGCTGGGATCTGCATCCGGCGGAGCTCCCCGTGCGCTACGCGGCCACCTACGCGTTCTTCCTGGAGGGCGTCGAGGCGACGGCCGCCCGGCTGCGGAGCTTCATCGAGCGGGCCGCCCAGGCGACCGTCGCCGGGACGGTCTTCGACGACGCCGCGACGGGGCAGGGGCTGCTGCGCTTCTTCCTGCGCGCGATCAGCGCGGGCGCGATGACTGAGGGCGAGGCGGCGGAGCGGACCGGCCTCACGCCGGACGAGCTCAGGGGGCGGTCGTTCCCTGCCATCGTGGCGCGCCGGAGCGCGTGATATGGGGGGCTCGGAACGGACGGCGGCGCGCGAGGGCCCGAGCCCGAGCGAGAGGAGGATCGATGAGCGCGATCACGACGCACGTGCTGGACACGTCGCGGGGCCGCCCGGCGAGCGGCGTGCTGGTGGTGCTGGAGGTCGGTGACGGCGACGGCTACCGGGAGGTCGGCCGGGGCACGACCGACGACGACGGCCGGCAGCGGGGCCTGCTCCCGCCCGGCGAGCGCCCGGTCGAGGGCGCCTACCGGCTCACCTTCCACACCGGGGCCTATTATGCGGCGCTCGGGTCCGAGAGCTTCTACCCCACGGTCTCGGTGCTCTTCGAGATCCGGGACCCGGCGCAGCACCATCACGTCCCGCTGCTGCTCAGCCCTTACGGCTACACCACGTACCGCGGCAGCTGAGCGCGCGCCCGGTGCCTCGCGACGGATGCTCGGCCGCTCGAGCGCGGCGCGCTGGATCCGCGCGCGGATCGCCCTCGGCGCGCTCGAGGGGCCGCGGCGGCGACGGCCTGGCGCGGCGCGTGGCGGAGGGGCTCGTGATACGATGGACGCTGCCTGGCGTCGGGCCAGCGGGAGGGGGAACGGTGGGCGCTTTACGAACTCGCTCGGGTGAAGCACGGGGTCTCCGGCGCGGCGCTGGCTTGCTTTGGGTCGCGACGGCGGCCCTCTGGGCGGGGTGTACGCCGGAGGTGCGGCGCTTCGTCGAGCCGGGCGCCACGGGAGGCGATGGCGCCGCTTCCGGTGCAGCAGGTGGATCCGCGGTTGGGGGAGGCGGTGACGGCGGCGAGGCGGGTGGCGGCGGCGAGGCGGGTGGCGTCGGCGGCGGCGAGGCCGGCGGCGGCGGCGGCGAGGGCGGCGGCGGCGGGATTGGCGGCGGTGGCGAGGCCGGCGGCGGGGGGAGCTCCGTGGCGTGCTCTCCGGCGGAGGCGCGGTGCGCCGGCGATCGCCTGGAGGTGTGCGACAGCGACGGGCAGTGGCGGCGTGCCGCCTGCGCCGGATGGTGCGGCGCGGGCGCGTGCGTCGTGCCGCGGAGCTGCGAGGCCGGCGGGGCCGGAGCGGGCGAGACCTGCGGTCCGGAGCGGAACCAGCCCTGCTGCGCGAGCCCGCGCGTTCCGGGCGGCAGGTACGACCGGAGCAACGACGCGGCCCATCCCGCGGAGGTGAGCGATCTTCGTCTGGACCGGTACGAGGTCACGGTCGGACGGTTCCGCAGGTTCGTGGAGGCGTACCCCGAGAGCCGGCCTGACGGCGGCGAAGGAGCTCACCCGGCGATCCCGGGGAGCGGCTGGGACGACGGGTGGGGCGCTCGTTTGCCGGCGAGTCGGGCCGCGCTGAGGGAGGCGTTGAAGTGCAAGCCGGGATTGCACACGTGGACCGACGATGCGGGAGAGAACGAGGCCAAGCCGATCAGCTGCGTGAGCTGGTTCGTCGCGTTCGCGTTCTGCGCCTGGGATGGCGGGCGGCTCCCGACGGAGGCGGAGTGGAACTATGCGTCGGCCGGCGGGAGCGAGCAGCGGGAGTATCCGTGGGGCAACGCGTTTCCGAACGCGACGTACGCCGTCTACGACGTGACGGGCAGCGCGGCTGTCGGCTCGAAGTCACCGAGGGGCGATGGCCGGTGGGGGCAGGCCGACCTCGCGGGGAACCTGTGGGAGTGGACCCTGGATATCGACGGGCCCTACCTCGATCCGTGCCGCGATTGCGCGAAGGTCGAGGGCGGCGGTGCGCGGGTGATCCGCGGCGGCAGCTGGTGGCAGCCTGCAGCGGAGGACATCTCCACGCTCCTGCGGGAGAGCTGGGATCCGGCCGATCTCACGGACGCGCTCGGCGTCCGCTGCGCGAGGCGGCTGTAGCGCTGGCCGCGCTGCGCGAGGCGGCGCTGGCCAGCGCCGTGCGGCGCCGTCAGGGGGAGATGAGGTAGATGACTGTGAAGGCCACGGTGAGCGTCGCGGCCGCGAGCGCGATGAGCTTGGGCATGGTCCAGTCGTCTTCGATCTTCGGGTTCTCTGTGCTCATCGGGTGCCTCCGCCGTGCTCTCCGCGCGCGTCGCGCGCGCCCGTCTCCTGGCAGAACGCGGACTCGCCGTCAACCCTGACCCCCGGCCGCGGCGGGCCGGCCGCCCTCAGGCGGGCGCCTCCGCCGCGGCTTCGCCGGCGCCCTGTCCGCCCGCGTGCAGCATGGCCAGCCGCACCACCTCGGGCAGCAGATCGGCGAGCAGGTCGCGCAGCGACGCCCGGTCGAGCTCGTGCCGCTCGATCCAGTCGAGGCTCGTCGCCTCCACGAACCCGATCCACCCGCGGAGCGCCACCCGGAGCGCCGGAGGCCGCTCGGCCACCGGCGCATCGGCGAGCAGCTTGTCGAGGAACCGGCTGCGGGTCTCCTCGATGATCGCCAGCACCTCGGCGTCCGAGCCGATGCCGCCCCGGAAGACGGCCGCGTACGAGATCCCCTGTCGCTCGACGTAGGCCAGATAGGCGTCCAGCCCGGTGCGCAGCCGCTCCGGCACCGGCACGTCGTCGACGTCCAGCGACCGCTCGACGAGCTCGCGCGCCGCTTCACGCAGGACGGCAATGTAGAAATCGCGCTTGGTTGGAAAATAATGGTAGAGAAGCCCCTTCGAGATGCCTGCGGCCTGCGCCACCTCGTCGATCGACACGTCGTCGTAGGCTCGCTGGCTGAAGAGCTCGAGCCCCAGCGCGAGCAGCTGCGCGCGGCGTGCGTCGAGGTCGAGCCGCTGCCGGGGCGGCTTGCCCTCGCCGCGCCGGGACGTCGCGGCGCGGGACGGCTTTCGGGTCGAGATCATGAGTGGCGGACACTCTACGCTTCCGTCGATCCGGGTTCAATCTCGGCAGAAGCGGCGACTTGGGTCCATGCATTGGGCCGCTCCTGTCCGCGTTCGTCGTCGACTCGGCTCGCCGGGCGCGACGGTGGAGGGGCTATGTCCGTCGCAGCCCTCCTCGCCGCGGCGCCGCCGGGCGTGCGTCGTGCGACGCGCGCGCGGGCCGGCGTCGTCTTTGCTCTTCGTTGCGCCCTCGCATGGCGCATCCCTGGGATGTGCAGGAGGGAGACATGCCGCATCTCACGATGTCCGCTCTGGGCGCCGTCCTCTTGGCGGCGGCGCTCGCGCGCGCGGCGTTGCCTGAGCGTCCGATCCGGCCGCTCACGGCCGCGCTGACCGGGCAGGACGGAGCGCCCGGCCGCGGCGATCGGCGGGGGAGCGGCACGGCCCGGCTCACGCTCGATCTCGCCCAGGGCGAGGTCTGCTTCGACCTCACGGTCTCCGGCATCGCGCCAGCGATCGCGGCGCGCGTCCACGAGGGCTCTGCCGGCCATGCGGGCCGCGTCGTCCTCACGCTGATGCCGCCGACGGGCGGCAGCTCCACGGGCTGCGTCGGCGCGTCCCCCGACGACCTGAGCGCGCTGCTCACCGCGCCGGAGCTGTATTACGTCGCCGTCCGCACCGCCGATTTCCCCGACGGCGCCTTGCGAGGCCAGCTGTCGCGCTGACGCCCGACAGCCGGATAGACCGGCTTGCAGACAGGGCTCGTGCTGGCGCAAAAGCCTTCTGGCGCCCCCTCCTCGGCGGCCGTGCCCCCCCCGGGGATCTACGCGCCCCACAGCAGCTTCTTCAGCCGTATCTCCGTGATCTTCCGCTGCTCCTCCGCGGCGATGTGCAGCTCCTCGTCCGGCGTGTGCTCGATCCGCTCGCGCAGCATCTCCAGCATCTCGTCCGCGCTCTTCCCGGTCGCGCAGACGATATAGATGAACCCGAACTTCTCGTCGTAAGCCCGGTTGTAGCGCGCGAGCGCCTCCCGCGTCTCCTCGGCGGCCGCGCTCATCCCCGCCTGCTCCTGGCTCGAGAACCGCCTCGCCGTCGCGCTCGCCTCCGCGGCGTCGGCCTGCGGCCTGGTCTCTCCGATGCGGGGGTGCGCGCGGAACGCCTCGAGCCAGTCCTCCGGGCCGAGCCGCGCGAACACCTGCGACGCCGTCGCGCAGAGCGCCTCCTCGTCGCGGAACGGCCGCGCCGCCGCCATCTGCGACGCCCACGAGGACGCCCCGCACGCCGCGCGGAGCTCCGCCTCCGCCTCGCGGTCCGTGAGCGCGTTGAGCCAGCGGAGCCGCTGCTCCGCCGCCCCGCTCCGGGTCGCCTTGCCGAAGATGCGGAGGCGGCTCACCCCGCCGTCAGGATAGATGTTCAGCCGCACGTGCGTGAACGGCCCCGCCGCGCGGAGCTCCTCCTCGAAGAGGTGCCGCGTGTGCGCCTGGAGCTTCGTCTGCGGCACGATCTCCCGGAAATCGCTCGCGCCGGCGAGCTCCTCCGGCGGGCGCCCCGCCGCGTCGATCCCCTCGATCATGCAGCTGTCGGGGTAATTGCCCTTGAAATGGTTGGTGTCGACCTCGATCCGGTGGATCTCGCCCTGGGCCGCGAGCGCCACGAGCGCCCAGTCGTACCCGGGCCCCCTCCGGCGGCGCGTCTCCCAGCCCTCTCCCATGTTCGCCGCCCGGCCGGGCATGATGAGGTTGTGGCGCACCCCGAAGAACATGTCGCTGCACGAGAGCACGCGGGCGCCGTTCTCCGCGGCCGCGAGATCGAGCTCCGCGCCCGCGCGGTCGAGCCGGCGAAAGTCGGGGACGGCATCGCCGTGCACGCGGAGGCGCGCCACCCCGCCGTCCGGATAGATGTTCAGGCGGAGGTGCGTGAACCGGAAAGGGCAGCTCACCGCGAACGCGTTCTGCGCGTCGCCCGCGAGCGGCGAGCGCGGCAGGATCTCGACCCAGTGGGTCCGCGGATTGAGCAGCTCCTCCACCCGCGCGTCGGGCCGCGCCGCGCACGCCTCGATCGAGCAGTGCTCGGGGTAGTTGCCCCGGAAGAACGCCGTGTCCACGACGACCCCGCGGATGATCCCGGGCAACCCCAGCCGGACGAGGCACCAGTCGAACCCGGGAGTCCGGCGCCGGCGCGTCTCCCAGCCATCCATCCACTTGCCGCGATCGGTGTACTCGTGCTCGAGGAACACCGGCTTCGACGCCTTGAGCAGGTTCTCCTTCGGCGCGAAGAACTCGTCGTTCGCCGAGATCACCGCGCCGCCCAGGCGCTCCGAGGCGAGATCGAGCGCCTCCGCGAACGCCGGCCCCGTCACCCCTCTCGCTTCAGCCATCGCCCTCTCGCCTCTCCGGAGAAGCTCCCGCGGTCGAACACCCTCTCGCCGCGGAGGTAGGTGGCCTGGACGACGCCGTGGAGCTCCTCCCCCGCGTACGGCGTCACCTTGTGCCGGTGCTGGATGAGCGGCGGCTCGACCCGGAAGCTCGCCTCCGGATCCCAGATCACGAGATCCGCGTCGAACCCGCGCCGGATCTCCCCCTTCTGGCGCAGCCCGGCGAGCCGCGCCGGCCCCCGGCACAGCCAGTCCGCGAGCCGCTCGAGCGGGATGCCCCGCTTCCGGGCGTCGGTCCACACGATCGACAGCCCGAGCTGCAGGCTCGAGATCCCGCCCCAGGCCGCGTCGAAGTCGCCGGCCTCGAGCCGCTTGAGCTCGGGCGTGCACGGGGAATGGTCGGAGACCACGAGATCGATGAGCCCGCCCTGCAGCGCGGCCCAGAGCTCCTCGCGGTTCTCCCGCTCCCGGATCGGCGGAGCGCACTTGAAGGGCGTCGCGCCGTCCGGGATCTCCTCGGCGGCGAAGTGCAGGTAATGCGGCGTCGTCTCCGCGGACAGCGCGGCGCCGCCGTCGCGCGCCCGCCGCAGGATGTCGAGCGCCGTCGCCGACGAGAGGTGGACCACGTGCGCCGCCGCGCCGGTCGCCTGGCAGAGCGACGCGAGCAGGGCGATCGCCTCGTCCTCCGCCTCGCGCGGCCGCGAGCGCAGGTAGGCGGCGTACGTCCGCGGATCCAGGCCGGCGATCGCCGCGCGCGCCGCGTCGATCGGGCCGGGGAGCTCGGCGTGGACGAGCAGCGGCGCCCCCGTGCCCGCGAGCACCTCGAGCGCCGCCCGCAGATCCGCCTCGGCGACGTGGCCGAACTCCGCGACGCCGGAGTCGACCATGAAGCACTTGAAGCCGAGCGCGCCGGCGTCGAGCAGCGGAATCAGCTCTCCCGCGTTGCCCGGGACGGCGCCGCCCCAGAACCCCACGTCGACGAGGCAGCGGCCCGCGGCCGCGCGCGCCTTTTCCTCGAGGTGCGCGACCGTGGTCGTCGGCGGGATGCTGTTGAGCGGCATATCGACGAGCGACGTCACGCCGCCGGCGGCCGCGGCGCGCGTCGCCGTCTCGAACCCTTCCCACTCGGTGCGTCCGGGCTCGTTGATGTGCACGTGCGCGTCGACGAGGCCGGGCATCACCACCGCGCCTCGCGCGTCCACGACCGGGCAGCCCTCCGGCACCTCGTCGTGCCCGGCGACGGCGGCGATCGTGCCGCCCTGGATGTGCACCGAGGCCGGCCGCACCGCGCCCCCGGTGACCACCCGCAACCCGCGAACGATGAGGTCCGGCGTCATCAGGGGCGCCAGGATATCACGGCGCCGGGCGGCCCGCCGGGGCGGCGCTCCGTCGCGGCTCGAGCGCACGCGCTCCGTCGCGGCTTCATCGCGCGCGCTCCGTCGCGGCTTGAGCTCTCGCGGTCCTGCTCCTACGCTGCCCTGCGTGAGCGCCGACGGCCGAGCTGCGCCGCATCAGGGCGGCGCACCGGGGCCCAGCCCCGTCCCCTGGGAGCCGCTCTTCTACGAGAAGAGCCGTCTCTACTGGCCCATCCGTCCGTGGGCCGAGGCGTTCTCGGGGTGCGTCGACTGGCCGCCGGTCGAGGGCTATGGCCGCGCGCTCGGCGAGGGCTTCCCCGTCCGCTTCGTGGAGCAGCCGCCGAGGCCGCGGCGCCGCGGCCGGCGCGGTCCGCTCGACCGCTCGTCGCTCTACGACGCGCGCATCCACGTCGAGGGCTGCGTGCCCACGCGCCCGAGGAACTGGCACGACTTCCTCAACATGCTCGTGTGGGCCGCGTTCCCGCGCGCGAAGGCGGAGCTCCACGCGCGCCAGCACCGGGCGATCGCCGCGCGCCTCGACCCGTCCGCCGAGGCGCTCCCGCCGGCGCGCACGCGCGAGCTCGACGGGCTCGCGCTCCTCGACGAGGGCGGGCTCTTGCTGCTCCACGACGCGCGCCGGGCGCCCCTGCTCGAAGACGCCGCAGATCTCGGGCGCTGCGCCGGTGAGGCGCGGGGCGCCGTGCAGCGGGGCGAGGCCGCGGCGCTCGTCTTCGGCCACGCGCTCTACGAGAGCCTCCTCCGGCCCGGTCCGACGGTCCACGCGCTTGTGCACCTCATCCCGTGCGAGGGCCCGCTGCCCGCGGCGCCGGGCGCGCTCGTCTCGCTGGCCGACGCTGGTCTCTGCGGCGCGTTGCGATCGCCTGGCAGCTTCGCGCACCCCGAGCGCAGCGCGCGGCTCCCGGTCGACGAGCGCGTCCTGTGCGCCTGAGCGGCGCTCCGTAGCGCGACGTTCGCTGTCGCTCCAGACGCCGCGCCGGAGAGGGGGTGTGTTCTCGAAGAAAGAAACCGACGCCCGGGCGCGGTTGACGCGTCGAGCGATCGCTGCTTCAACTCCGCCTCATTACCGTGGAAGCTGAAATGACTTGGGCGCGAAGGTGCCTCTCGCGCGTCGCGCCGATCTTCATGGCAACTCTGAGCCTCGGGCTCGCGGTGGGCTGCGGAGGCGTCCGCTCGTCGTACGTTCCGACCGCGGGGAGCCCGCGCGCCATGCAGCCCAGGCCGACCGAGGATGTCGAGGTGTTCCTCAGCAGGCCCGAACGTCCTTTTCACGAGGTCGGGATGATCGAGGTCCAGCAGAGCGCCCTGAGCAGCGCCGGCGCGAACGCGCTCGTGAACGAGCTCCGCCGCGTCGCCGGGCAGCAGGGCTGTGAGGGGGTGCTGCTCTCCGGCGCGAACGACGCCGTCCTCGGCCACGGCTACAGAGCGCCCGGGAGCGTGCGGACCCTGAAGGGGTATCGCGGGACGTGCCTCGTGTTCAAGGACACCCAGCAGCACGCGCCGCCGCGCGGCGGGGGCGGCTTCCTGTTCGACACCGACGTCGCCGCGAGCGGCGAGGCGTGCGCCCGCGCCTCGCTGCAATGGGTCGCCGTCGAGCCCGGGCGCTTCACGTGCAGCGGCGTTCCGGAAGGCGTCGGCCTGCGCGCGACTGCCGCCCTCGGCTTCTGCGCAGATCGCCTCTGCAGCGTCGAGCTGCGGGCGGAGCCGAGCGGCAGCGGCGCTTCTGCGTGGCAGGCGGAGCTGCGCGAGCTCCGCGCGGCGCTCGTGGGCAAGTACGGTCGGCCCGCGAGCGAGGAGGGCGCCTACGCGCCCGACTGCGCCTCGGACCCCGACGCATGCTCGAAGCCGGGTCGCTTTGCGCGCATCCTCCGGTGGGCGTGGGCGTCGGGGGAGCGGATCGAGCTCGTCTTGTCGGTCTCCCAGACGCCTCGCGGCGATCTCGCCTACCGCACCGGGGAGCTCCTCCTCTCGTACAAGAAGGGAGCTCCGCTCCCGCAGCCCGCCCCCGCGCCGAGCCGCACGGGGCTGTGATCGGCGCAGCGAGGCCGCCTTCCGGACCGGCGAGGTCCGCTGGATGAGCTTTCTTGGGCGCGCAGCAGAGCGCCAGGGGGGCGAGGACATGCAGCTCGGCCGCTCGACGGCAGCTCCCCGGCGAGCTGCCCAGAGCCGACGAGGCGCTGGAGGCGGGTAGCGCGCCAGCGCGCAGCAGGCTTGTGCATTTTTGCACAGCCGGCGCGCACATTTGCCGTCTCCCCGGTACGCTGCCGCGAGCGCATGCTCGCGCGCAGCGTGGCTGGGAGAGTCGCATCGTGATGAGCTGGGACGACCTGCGGTATCTCCTCGCCCTCTCCCGGGCGGGCTCCCTCGCCGGCGCCGGCCGCGCGCTCGGCGTCGATCACACGACCGTGGGCCGTCGGGTCGAGGCGCTCGAGGAGGCGCTCGGCGTGCGGCTCTTCGTGCGATCGCCCTCCGGATACGCGCTCACGAACGACGGCCTCGGCCTGATCCCCGACGTCGCGCGCGTCGAGGAGGCGATCCTCGCCATCGAGCGCGGGAGCCTCGGCCGCGACCAGCGCCTCACGGGCACCGTGCGGGTGACGGCCGCCGAGGCGTTCGGCAGCCGCTTCATCGCGCCCCGGCTCGGCGCGCTCCACGCGGCGCACCCGGGGATCTCGGTGGAGCTCGTGACCGCGATCCGCGCGCTCGATCTCTCCCGGCGGGAAGCGGACATCGCGGTCCGGTTCTTCCGCTCGACCGAGGGCGGCCTCGTGGTCCGGAAAGCGGGCGTCGTCGGCTGGGCGGTGTACGGCGCGCGCGCCTACGTCGAGCGCCGCGGCGCGCCCACCGCGGCCGATCTCCCGGCGCACGCGCGCATCGGCATCGAGGCGCCCGGCGCGATGCCGCCGGAGCACGTCTGGTTCGAGCGCATGGCCGCGGGCGGCCCGTGCGTCCTCCGGAGCAACAGCACGGCGTGCATGCTCGGCGCCGCGCGCGCCGGGCTCGGCGTCGCGCTCCTGCCGTGCTTCATCGGCGACCACGAGCCGGACCTCGCGCGCATCCCCCTGCCGGACGAGCCCCGCCGCGCCGTCTGGCTCACCGTCCACCGCGACCTCCAGCACGCGCCCCGCGTCCGCGCGGTGCTGGACGCCCTCGCGCGCATGCTGACCGAGGAGCGCGCCGTCCTCAGCGGCGACTCTCCCCCTCCGCAGCCCGCGAGCGGCCCGGGCGGCGACCGGAGCCCCCGCGCCGCCGCGCCCCGCAAGGCCCGACGAAACAAGGAGACGAAACGATGAGCACCCCCGAGCTTCACCTCTACATCGGCAGCAAGAACCTCTCGTCCTGGTCGCTCAGGCCGTGGCTCGCCATGTCCCACGCTGGCGTCCCGTTCGAGGAGCACGTCATTCCGTACGAGCTCCCCGACTGGGTCGATCGGGTGGCGCAGCGCTCGCCGACGCGCAAGGTGCCCGCCCTGCGCCACGGCGAGCTCGTCGTGTGGGAGTCGCTCGCCATCTGCGAGTACGTGGCCGAGGCGTTCCCCGGCGCGCGGCTGTGGCCCGAGGGGCGCGATGCCCGCGCGATCGCGCGCGCGGTCAGCAGCGAGATGCACGCCGGCTTCGCCGACCTGCGCCGGGAGCTGCCGATGGACGTCGCGCGGCGGTACCCGCGGCGCGCGATCTCGGACGGCGCCGCCCGCGACATCGCGCGCGTCCTCGAGATCTTCCGCGACTGCCGCTCCCGGTTCGGCCAGGGCGGGCCGTTCCTGTTCGGCGCCTTCTCGATCGCCGACGCGATGTTCGCGCCCGTGGTGACGCGCCTGCTCTCGTACGACGTCGAGATCGACGAGGTCGCGCGGGCCTATGCGGGCACCATCACGTCGCTCCCGGCGATGGCGCGCTGGTCCGCGGCGGCCGCGGAGGAGGTCGAGCGAAACCCGCACCTCACGGCGCCGGCGGGCAGCTCGTACGCCAAGGCGGCCGGCGGCGCGGCGGCGCCCTGAGCGGGCGTGAGGCTTGCCGGCTACGCGGACGACATCGTCGCCGCGCTCAGCGCCCCCGCCGCGCCGCGAGCGCGAAGACGAGCGGCAGGCGGCGCCCGAACTTCTTCATGCGGAGCTGCCCGGGCGGCCCTTCCTCCATGTCCGGGAAGATGTCGTAGGGCGACCAGTCGAGCTCCCGGAGCCGCTCCAGGGTGAGGCCTGCCTCGAGCAGCGCTGTCACCACCGTCCCGATCCCGTGGTTGAAGCCGACCTCCCGGAGCTTCACGCGCGCGTCGCGGTCGGCGTAGGTGCCTGTCTGCTCCGTGACGATCGGCTCCCCGTGCCCGTCGTACGCGTAGGCGATGTGCTCGAACGCGTCGTCGAAGGTCCAGACGAGCGGGTGGAACTCGACGAGGTGCAGGACGCCCCCCGGCTTCAGGCACGCGGCGGCCGCGCGCGCCCACCGCGTCATGTCCGGGAGCCAGCCGAGGACGCCGTACGAGGTGAAGACGATATCGAACGTCTCGCCGCCGAGCGCCGCGGGCGCGTCGTAGGTATTGGCCTCCACGAACCGCGCGTCGATCGAGAGCTCCGCGGCGAGCGCGCGAGCAGCCTTGATGGCCTCGTCGGAGAGGTCCAGCCCGGTGACGCGCGCGCCGAGCCGCGCCCACGAGAGCGTGTCCTGTCCGAAGTGGCATTGAAGGTGGAGGAGCGTCTTTCCCCGGACGTCGCCGACCTGCTCGATCTCGATCGGCTTGAGGGAGCTCGCGCCGGCCCGGAAGGCGGCCAGATCGTAGAACTTGGACCCCAGGTGCACGGGGGTGCGCGCGTTCCAGGCGCGGCGGTTCGTGTCAAACCATTCGGCCTCGGTCATGCGCGCTGGTCTATCACGGCGCCCGCCGCGGCGCCTCGCGCCGCCGCGCTGCGGAGGATCCATTCGGCCACGGCGAGGTTGATCGCCCAGCCGGCCCCCATGGCGAGCGCCCTGCTCATCTCGTCGCGGATCCCGCCGAACAGCAGCCAGGGCACGTGGGTCAGCACCTGCGTGCCGGCCCCGAGGGCGAGCGCGTAGCCGCGCATCATCCAGGCGCGGTGCCCGGCGATGTCCCGGCGGCGGACGGCGGCGAAGCCGAGGCAGATACACAGCGCCATCGCCGAGCCCACCGCCAGCCGGAGGGCATGGAGCAGCGGGCCGTCGTGATCGACCGGGGGATAGGCCCAGGTCAGCCATAGACCCGAGAGCGCGGCGATGAGCCCGACGGGGACCAGCACCCGCCCAGCGCCTCGGTGCCATCCGGGGCTCCGGCGGCGCAGGCCGGAGGAGAACTGGAACGCGCCCAGGACGCACCAGACGCTGACGCTCAGGATGTGCAGCGCCACGGGCACGGGATCCGCGAAGAACCGCGCGTTCTCCGGGGTGATCTCCGCGCCGCCGGCCAGCCCGATCAGGCGAACGGCGCCGGCGGCGACCGGGACCGCGCTGAGCGCGATCAGCAGCGCGGGGACGCGCCATGCTCCCTTCGCCGAGGGGGCCCTCGTGCTCGACCGCCCTCGTCTCCGGTCCTGAAGGCGCCGGCCGTTCGGCGGCGACAGGGAGGGTGAAGCATAGGACGCTGCAGCGCTCTCATCCATCATGCGCTCGAGCGTAACGACGGCCCCGGCCGCGAACATCGGCAGAGCGGCCAAATCGCAGCCGGCCGAGAGGCGGACCGGGAGGTCGTACTTTCGGCCGATCAGCTCTGCATGCGATGGGTCTCGTAGGCCCAGATGGCGATCTCGACCCGGTTGCGCGCGCCGAGCTTGGCCATGAGGCTGGCGATGTGGCTCTTGACGGTGCTGAGGCTGATGTGGAGCTCTTCGGCGATCTCGGCGTTGGTTCGCCCGCGGGCCACGGCGAGGAGGACCTCCTCTTCCCGGTCGGTGAGGGCCTCCCTCGGCTGCGCTCGCGGCAGGGGGCGCCGGGCGTCGGCGAACGCGCCGAGGAGCCGCGCGGTGATGCTGGGCGCGATCAAGGCGTCGCCGCTCGCGGCGGCGCGGACGGCCTGGGCGAGCAGGTCAGGACCGGCGTCCTTCAGCAGGAAGCCGCGGGCGCCGGCCTTGAGGGCGCCATACACGTAGTCGTCGTGGTCGAAGGTGGTGATCACGACGACCCCGATGGGCCGGTCGACGCCCGGGCCGGCGAGCCGTCGCGTGGCCTCGATGCCGTCGATGCCGGGCATGCGAATGTCGAGCAGGCACACGTCGGGGCGAAGCTCGAGCGCCAGCCGCACGGCCTGGTGGCCGTCGGCGGCGGCGCCCACGACCTCGATGCCGGGCTGGGCATTGAGGATCATGGTGAGCCCGGTGCGGACGATCTCTTGATCGTCGGCGACGATGACTCGAATGCTCATAGGGCCGGTCCCCTTCGAGGCAGCACGGCGGTCACCGTCCAGCCGCGCTCCGGGCGCGGGCCCGCGTGGCACGTGCCGCCGAGCAGCTCCGCTCGCTCGATCATGCCGAGGAGCCCGTAGCCCACCGAGGCGGGCTGGCGAGCGTTCGCGGGGGCGCCGTCGTCGCTGACGCGCAGGCTCACCGAGTCGCGGTCTGCGGAGACGCCGACGTCGATCCGCGTCGCGTGCCGCGCGTGCCGCCGAGCGTTGGTGATCGACTCCTGCGCGAGGCGGTAGATGGCGGCTGACACCGACGGTGAGAGGTCGTCGAGGTCCCCGGAGAGCTCGACGTGGATCTCGGGGCCTTCGGCGGACCGGTGGGCCAGGCGATCGAGGTCTGCGATGCGCGGGCTCGGCGCGAGATCGGCGGACTCGTCTCGCCGCAGGAACCGGACCATCGCGCGCATCTCGGTGAGGGTGCGCGACGCCTCGGTCTCGATGACGCGGAGCGCGTCGATCGCGGCCTCGGGGTTCCTGGACGACGTGGCCAGCCCGGCCTGCGCGCGGATGGCGATGGCGGACACGTGATGGGCGACCGTATCGTGGAGGTCGCGCGCGAGCTGCGCGCGCTCGCGCAGCTTCACCTGTTCGAGCTCGTGCGAGCGCGCGCGCGCCCGATAGCGGACCGCCGCGCCGAGCGCCATGGCGGAGAGCAGGACGGCGAAGGCCCCGATGACGTCGCTCGTCTTCGCCCGATCCGCGAGGAGGCCCAGCGACGCCGAGACCAGGAGGATGGGCGAGCCCATCATGACGTCGCGTCCGGCGCCCCACCGGAGCAGGGAGTAGGGGAGCAAGAGCAGGAAGGCCGCCGTGTGCAGCCTGGGGAGGTCGCCGCCGGTCGAGAGCCGGGTCAACGCCATGGCCGTGCTCGCGCCGAACGCGATCACGACCATCGACAGCGGCCTCGATCGCCGCCACAGCACCGTGGGCGTGAGGGCGAAGCCGACCAAGAGAGAGGCGGATGTCCACGAGCCATCCAGCCTCACGGCCAGCTCGACCAGCCCAGTCGCGACGAGCACGCCGAGCAGCGCCCAGTCTCCCTTGCCTACGCCGGGTGGATGAGGCGCTCTCGGCTCGGACCAGAGGAGGCGGGGCAGCTCGCGCAGAAGCCTCACGCGGTGTCCGCCGCCTTCGGGTCGTACCCCAGGTTCGGCGACAGCCACCGCTCGGCCTCCTCGAGCGTCATCCCCTTGCGCTTCGCGTAGTCCGCGACCTGATCCCTGCCGAGGCGCCCCACCATGAAATACCGCGCCTCGGGGTGCGCCAGGTAAATGCCGCTCACGCTCGCCGCCGGCGTCATCGCGCAGGTGTCGGTCAGCTCGATGCCGACCGAGGGCGCGTCGAGCAGCGCGAACAGCTTGCGCTTCTCGGTGTGCTCCGGGCACGCCGGATACCCGAACGCCGGCCGGATCCCCCGGTATTTCTCGGCGATGAGCTCTTCGTTGCTCAGCGCCTCTGCCGCGCCGTACCCCCAGTCCTTCCGCGCCCGCTCGTGGAGCAGCTCGGCGAACGCCTCCGCGAGCCGGTCCGCGAGCGCCTTCGCGATGATCGCGCTGTAGTCGTCCTTGTCCTTCTCGTACGCGCGCACGACCTCATCGAGCCCGAGCCCCGCCGTCACCGCGAACGCGCCGACGTGATCGGCGAGCCCGCTCTCCCTCGGCGCCACGAAGTCGGCGAGCGACAGGTATGGCTTCACCCCGCCCACGGCCTTCTCGCCGTCCTCCTCGGCGCCGCCCGCGGCCTTCACCTGCTGCTGCCGGAGCATGTTGAACCGGACGAGCTCGCGCGAGCGCGCCTCGTCGCCGTAGAGCACGATGTCCCGCTGCTCGCCGCTCGCCGGCCAGAACCCGTAGACGCCCCGCGCTTGGATCAACCTGCCGTCGACGATCCGCTGCAGCACCTTCTGCGCGTGGTCGAACAGCTCGCGCGCCGCCTCGCCGTACTGCGGGTGCTCCAGGATCTGCGGGAACGGGCCCCTGAGCTCCCACGCCGTGAAGAAGAACGTCCAGTCGATGTACCGCGCGATCTCGGAGAGCGGGACGTCGTCCACCACGCGCCGCCCGGTGAACGACGGCGCCGCGATGTCCTCGGGCCGCCACGCGATCTTGAGCCGCCCCTCGTCCGCCGCGGCGAGCGTCACGAGCGGCTTCGCCCGCTTCCTCGCGAAGAGCTCGCGCAGCTTGGCCTGCTCCTGCCGGTTCTGCGCGTCGAACGTCTGCCGGTTCGTCTGGTCGAGCAGGCTCGACACCACGCCCACGGCCCGCGACGCGTCGAGCACGTGCACCACGGTCCCGCCGTACTCCGGCGCGATCTTCACCGCCGTGTGCTGCCGGCTCGTCGTCGCCCCGCCGATGAGCAGCGGCAGCCGGATGCCCCGCCGCTCCATCTCGCGCGCCACGCTGACCATCTCGTCGAGCGACGGCGTGATCAGCCCGCTCAGCCCGATCATGTCGGCCTTCTCGCTCAGCGCCGTCTCCAGGATCTTGTCCTGGGGCACCATCACGCCGAGGTCGACCACCTCGTAGTTGTTGCACCCGAGCACCACGCCCACGATGTTCTTGCCGATGTCGTGCACGTCGCCCTTCACGGTCGCCATCACGACCTTCCCCTGGGACGACGTCCCGCCCCCGGCGGCCTTCTCGGCCTCCATGAACGGCAGGAGGTACCCGACGGCCCGCTTCATCACGCGGGCGCTCTTCACCACCTGCGGGAGGAACATCTTCCCGGCGCCGAACAGCTCGCCGACGATCTTCATCCCGTCCATCAGCGGCCCCTCGATGATGGAGAGGGGCTTCTCGTACTTCTTCCGCGCCTCCTCCACGTCCGCCTCGATGAAGTCGACGAGCCCCTTCACGAGCGCGTGCGACAGCCGCTCCTCGACCGGGCCCTCGCGCCAGGCGAGGTCGAGCTCCTTCTTCTTCCCCTTGCCCTTCACCTGCTCGGCGAACTCGACGAGCCGCTCGGTGGCGTCCGGGCGCCGGTTGAAGATGACGTCCTCCACCCGCTCGAGCAGGTCCTTCGGGATGTCCTCGTAGACCGCGAGCTGCCCCGCGTTCACGATGCCCATGTCCATGCCCGCCCGGATGGCGTGGTACAGGAAGGCCGAGTGCATCGCCTCGCGGACGACGTTGTTCCCGCGGAACGAGAACGACAGGTTCGACACGCCGCCGCTGATGCGCGCCCCCGGGCAGGTCGCCTTGATGATCCGCGTCGCCTCGATGAAGTTCTTGGCGAACTCGTTGTGCTCCTCGATGCCGGTCGCGATCGCGAGGATGTTCGGGTCGAAGATGATGTCCTGCGGATCGAAGCCGGCCTCCTCGGTGAGCAGCCTGTACGCGCGCTGGCAGATCGCGACCTTCCGCTCCACCGTCTCGGCCTGGCCGACCTCGTCGAAGGCCATCACCACGACCCCCGCGCCGTAGCGGCGGATGGTGCGCGCCTTCCTGAGGAAGTCCTCCGGCCCCTCCTTGAGGCTGATCGAGTTGACGATCCCCTTGCCCTGGATGCACTTGAGCCCCGCCTCGATGACCGACCACTTCGAGCTGTCGATCATGATCGGGATGCGGGCGATCTCGGGCTCGGTGGCGATGAGGTTCAGGAACGTCGTCATCGCCTGCTCGGAGTCGAGCATGCCCTCGTCCATGTTGACGTCGAGGATGTTCGCCCCGCCGCGCACCTGGTCGAGCGCCACCTCCAGCGCGGTCGTGAAGTCGCCCTTCTTGATGAGCTCCATGAACCGGGCCGAGCCGGTCACGTTGGTCCGCTCGCCGATCATCAGGAAGTTCGTGTCGGGCCGGATGACGAGCGTCTCGAGGCCGCTGAAGCGCCCGAAGCCGTCGCGCGCCGTGGGCAGGGGCCGCGGCCTCCGCTCCGAGACCGCCCGGACGATCGCGCGGATGTGGTCCGGCGTCGTCCCGCAGCAGCCGCCGACGATGTTCACGAGCCCGCTCTGCGCGAACTCCGCGAGCAGCCGCGACGTCGTCTCCGGCTGCTCGTCGTACTCGCCGAACGCGTTGGGCAGGCCCGCGTTCGGGTAGCAGCTCACCCGCGCCCGGGCGAGCTTCGCGAGATCCACGAGGTAGGGCCGCATGTCACTCGCGCCGAGGGCGCAGTTGAGGCCGACGCTGAGCGGCCTCGCGTGCTCCACGCTCGTCCAGAACGCGTCGATCGTCTGGCCGGCGAGCGTCCTGCCGCTCCGGTCGGTGATCGTCACGCTGAGCATGATCGGCAGGCGCCGCCCCTTCTCGGCGAAGACCTCCTCCATCGCGACGAGGCACGCCTTCATGTTCAGCGTGTCGAGGAACGTCTCCGCGAGCAGCACGTCGGCCCCCCCGTCGACGAGCCCGCGCACCTGCTCGGCGAACGCGCGCCGCAGCTCGTCGAAGGTGACGGCGCGGAACGACGGGTCGTTCACGCTCGGCGAGATCGACAGCGTCTTCGGCGTCGGCCCCATCGAGCCCGCGACGAAGCGCGGCTTGTCGGGCGTGCGCGCCGTCCACGCGTCGGCCGCCTTCCGGGCGATCTGGGCCGCGGTGAGGTTGATCTCGTAGGCGAGCGACTCGAGCCGGTAGTCCGCCTGGGCGATCGAGGTGCCCGTGAAGGTGTTCGTCTCGATGATGTCGGCGCCGGCGTCGAGGTACGCGCCGTGGATCTCCGCGATGACGTCCGGCCGCGTCAGCACGAGGAGGTCGCTGTTGCCCTTGAGGTCGATCGCGTGGTCGCGGAAGCGCTCGCCGCGGTAGTCGGCCTCGCCCAGGCGGTAGCGCTGGATCATCGTGCCCATCGCGCCGTCGAGGCACAGGATCCGGCTGTCGAGGATCTCTTCGAGGCGCGCGGGGCGTTCGCTTCCGTTCATGGCTCTGCTCTTCTCCTGGGCTTCTTTACCGTGGGTGCGGCGGCCGCGGCGCAGCCGTCCTGTTGAGAGGGCCCCGCGGCCCGGGGTCCTGCGTCCTCGCCCTCGCGGGCCGGCGGGGCGGCCTCGGCCGCGCCCTCCTTGCGGGCGTGGACCGAGATCGCCTCGAAGTGCGGGGGGCGCTTCTCGCGCGAGGTCACGTCGCAGGCGTCCACGGCGAGGCCCGCGGCCTCGAGCATCGCCCGGAGCTCGCGCGGCTCGAAGCCGAAACGCACGTGGCTGTACGTGACGGCCGCGATCTCGTGCCGGTGCGTCTTCAGCGTCACCCCCGCGAGCGCGCCGCCCGGCCGGAGCACGCGGGCCGCCTCGGCGATGGCGCGGGCGGGCGACCGGGCGAAGGTCAGGCAGTTCATCAGCATCACCTGATCGAACGACGCCTCCTCGAACGGCAGCTCGTGCATGTCGCCGCGCGCGAAGCGGACGTTGCCGAGGCGCGCGAGGCGCAGCCGGGCGGCCTCGATCACGGTCTCGCTCGCGTCGAGGCAGGTCATCGTGCGGCACCGCGGCGCGACGAGCTCGGCCAGCGCGCCGTCGCCGGAGGCGATGTCGAGCACGTCGCCGAGGGACATCAGGCCGAGCAGCCCGCGCAGCGACGCCTCCCAGGTCCGCCCCGGCGAGTAGTGCCGCTCCATGCGCCCGGCCACCGAGTCGGCCCAGCTCGCCCCTCCGGCGCGCGCCCGCACGACCTCGCGGACGCGCTCGCGATCCTGCTCGATCAGCGGATCTTCCGTGGTCGCCTCGAGCAGGGCCCAGACCCGCCGCGCCTCCTCGGGCATGGCGCCGTGGCTCATCGCGTAGAAGGACGACGCCCCGTCGCGCCGGTCCTTGACCAGGCCGGCCTCCCGCAGCTTGCCGAGGTGCGTGGAGACCCGGGACTGCGCGAGCTGCGTGACGTCGGTGATCTCGGCGACGCTCAGCTCCTCGCGGCCGAGCAGCGCGAGCAGGCGGACGCGGGTCGGGTCGCTGAGGAGCCGGAGGAGCTCGGTGGTGGCCGTGAGGTCGGGCAACGCGTATCTCTCAATCCGGATGAACGGATGATAGCGTGGCGGACCGGCGGGCGGGCGTCAAGCCTCGCCTGTGGCGGGCGAGGACAGCGGCCCTCAGCTGCGGCCCCCCGGCTGCGGCCTCACCGGGAAAAGGGCGGGTTCCCCTGCGCGAACGGCGGCGCTACCTGGACGACCGGGCGGTCAGGTCGAAGGCGTACCCCGTTCCGGTTGAGGCACTGGCGGACATCGCTGGAGGTGCGTATCTTTGGCTAGCCCTGAGCACCCCACCCCAGGGCACGGCCGGCCGGGCGCACGCGCGGTTCGCCCTCCATCGGGGCGAGCGCCCCCTCGGGCAGGACATGCCGTCCCCCGCCGGACAAAGCACGCAGAGGAGATTCAGGATGATCACGATCACGCAGAAGGCAGCCGAGAAGGTGATGGAGATCGCGACCGCGGAGGAGCTGCTGGGGCAGGGGCTGCGATTGCGCGTCGTGGGCGGCGGATGCGCCGGCTTCTCCTATGACCTGTACTTCGAGGACAAGCCGACCGAGTTCGACGAGGAGTTCGAGGACCGCGGAATCAAGCTCTACATCGACCCGCTCAGCTTCCAGTACCTCGACGGGACCGAGATCGACTACGTGGAAGGCCTCCACGGCTCGGGCTTCAAGTTCAGCAACCCGTCGGTCAAGAGCACCTGCGGTTGCGGCTCCTCGTTCTCCGTCTGATCCCGCGGCTCCGAGTTCCTCGGACCCCGCGCGCTCGCGCCTCCTCCTGAACCTCGCTTCCGTCCTGGCTCGCTCCGCCCGTCGGCGGAGCGGCCGACGTGAGATGCACACGGGCGCCGTGCGCGCGTACGCCCGGAGCATCGAGACCTTCCCGGCTCTCTAGCGGCTCCTTTTTGCCTCAGCGCTCGCGCGGGCGAGCCTGAGCCGCGTGCGCCATGGCTTCGCAGCCACGGTGTACAAGCTGCCCGCCCGGGGCGGCATGCCAGCTGCATCGCAGCCTGGGTGGGCTGCTCTCTTCGGAATCTCGAACCAACCGCTTCGGCGGCAAGTGCCGGCGGGGCGATCAACGCGATCGAGGTCCGGCTTCGGCCGGCCTCGGCCGCAGGAGCCGAGGTCCGGCGTCGGCCGGCCTCAACAACCGAACCGGGGTCTTCGGACCTCGAAGGAAACCCTGTGCAAACGTCCCGAGATCAGGCCAGCGCAGTTTCGCGCTACATCACGCATGTTCGGCAGATCCCGGAGCTGTCGCGCGAGGAAGAAGTCGAGCTCGCTCGACGGTGGAGGGACCACGGCGACGAGCAGGCCGCAGCCGCGCTCGCGCTCGCGAACCTGAGGCATGTTGTCTCGATCGCGATCAGCTACCGGCGGTACGGGATCCCGCTCGCCGACCTCATCGCCGAGGGGAACTTCGGGATCGTCCACGCGATCCGCAAGTACGACCCTGACCGTGGAAATCGCTTCGTGACCTACGCGGCCTACTGGATCCGGGCGTACATCCTGAACCACGTCATCCACTCCTGGAGCCTGGTCGGCGTGGGCTCGGGCCCGCTGCGCTCGAAGATGTTCTTCCGGCTGCGGCGGGAGCGGGCGCGCATCGCGGGCCTGGTGGGCGAGGGGGAGGAGGGCGATCGGCTCCTGGCCGAGAAGTTCGGCGCGCCCGCGGAGAAGGTGCTGGAGATGGCGCACCGGCTGGAGGCCCGGGACGTGTCGCTCGACACGAAGGTCTTCGAGGACGGCGCCCGGTCGCTGGTCGACACCCTGCCGGCGGACGACCAGGACCAAGAGGAGCGCTTCTCCCGCGCCGAGGAGGGGGCGCTGCTCCGCGAGCGGCTGACGCAGGCCGTGGAGAACCTCGACCCGCGCGAGCGGTACATCGTCGAGACCCGGATGATGGCCGACCCGGAGGAGGAGCTGTCGCTCGCCGAGATCGGGCGCCGCCTCGGGGTGTCGCGCGAGCGGGCTCGGCAGCTCGAGGCGCGCGCGAAGAAGAAGCTGCGCGACCGCCTGCAGCCGCTGGCGGCGTAGCGCCTTGCCACAGGTGAGCGGCGGGCGATCACAAAAGCACGGAGCCCCGCCGGGGCGGGGCTCCGTGGTCGCAGGGGACGTAAGCCGAGTTCTGTTGCGCGGGGGGTCGCCCCCCTCGCGCTGGCGATCATTCCTCTAGGACGCGCGTCGCCGCGCGCCTCAAGCAGCCAACCCGGAGGCCTGGGGCGGGCAGCCCTTGCCGTGGCGGCGGTCGCCGCCGCGGACGCCTCCCTACGCGGCCTTGCTCCAGGTGGGGTTTGCCGTGCCGCCCTTGTTGCCAAGGGCGCGGTGGGCTCTTACCCCGCCGTTTCACCCTTGCCGCGCGGCGAGCCGGCGGAGGCTCGGAGCGCAGCCCGTCCGGGCAGGAGGCTCCTCGCCCTCGCGAGGCGCGCGGCGCGGCGGTCTGTTCTCTGTGGCACTTTCCTCGAGATCGCTCTCACCGGGCGTTACCCGGCACCCTGCCCTGCGGAGCTCGGACTTTCCTCCCGCGACCGGGTTCCCCCGGCCGCCGGCGATCGCCTGTCCCGCTGCGACGCGGCGAACATAGTCAAGGGACGCCCGAACGCCAATACCTCCGCGCCGCGCGCCGGCCACGTCCCGGGCAGCGCGGGAGCGGGCCTCTGCCGCGGCCCGCTGTGACAGCTGTGGCAATTTGCTATCGGCTCGTCGAGCCATCGAGTCATCAAGCCGCCGCCGCGGGCCTCGCCACGGCGGCATCGCGACGCGGGGCGATCAGGTGCGGCGGAGCTTCTGCGCCATCTGCGCACCCAGCTCGGCCGAGCGGTTCGACGCGGCCTCGACCGCGTCGATCAAGGTGCGCCGGAGGCCGCCGGCCTCCAGCGTGTGGAGCCCCGCGATCGCCGTGCCGCCGGGGCTCGTCACCATGTCCTTCAGGCGCCCGGGGTGCTCGCCGGTCTCGAGCTGCAGCTTGGCGGCGCCGTACACGGTCTGCGCCGCGAGCAGCAGCGCCGCGTCCCGGCCGAGGCCGACCTTCACGCCGCCGTCGGCCAGCGCCTCGATCATCAGCATGACGTACGCGGGGCCGCTGCCCGACAGGCCGGTCACCGCGTCGAGCAGCGACTCGTCGAGCACGACCACGCGGCCGACCGCCTGGAACAGGGCCCGCGCGATCTCGACGTCGTCGCTCGTGGCGTGGCTCCCGGCGGCGATCGCCGTGGCGCCGGCCAGCGCGATCGCGGCGGTGTTCGGCATGCTGCGGATGACGCGCGCGCCCTCCGGCAGGCGCGCCTCGATCGCGTCGATCGGCACGCCGGCCGCCACCGAGATGACGACGTCCGCGCGGCCGAGCCCCGACGAGATGGGCGCGAGGATCCGATCGACGATCTGCGGCTTGACGGCGATGACGAGCACGTCGGCCCACTGGCAGAGCGCCTCGTTGTCGTCGGTGGTCTCGATGCCGTACCGCGCGTGGAGGAACGAGAGCCGATCGCTCTTGAGATCGCTCGCCCTGATCTGCTCGGCGCCCACGGCGCCCCCCTGGACCAGGCCTCGGATGAGCGCCTCTGCCATGTTCCCGCCGCCAAGAAACCCGATCTTGCGCCCTCGCAGCTGGCCGTCGTCGCTCCCCATCGCCCTCGCTCGCCTCCAGGAGCGCGCACCCTAGCAGCCTTATCGAGCCCGCGGCTCAAATCTCGACGGACACCGCCGCCGGCGCGGCGTGCCGCCGGGGACGGGCGGCCCGGCGCGCGGCGCCCGCCCGGCCCGGCGCGCGGCGCCCGCCCGGCCCGGCGCGCGGCGCGCGCCCATGTCAGCGGACCTCGTGGGGTTATTTGTGCGGCGGAATGAACGCAGTCGGTCCCCTGTTCGCCGAACGCAGGACGGGACCTTTCGACTGCATGACGGAGATTCCATGATTCAAGCGGTTTCCTATCGCTCTCGCGCCTCGGCCCTGGCGCTGCTCTCGATGGCGGCGCTGGCGTTCGGCGGGTGCGGCCAGCAGGCTCACGCCACGCCCCCTTCCACCCAGGCCGCAGCCGCCGCGCCCTCCGCGGCGCCGCCGCCCGTCTCCACCGTGACGCTCCCGCCGGCGCCGGTGCCGGCCACCTTCGACGTCGCGGCGCTGTCCGAGCGGGTCAGGCCGATGGTCGTCAACATCACGACGACGCACGAGTCCCGCGGTCCCGAGGGGCTCGACCCCTTCGATTTCTTCTTCGGCCCGCACGGCGGCGGCCGGCTCAACCCGCGGGGCGGCCAGCGCCCGCCGCAGACGGCGCTCGGGACCGGCTTCATCATCGATCCGAGCGGCTACGTGGTGACGAACGAGCACGTCATCCACGAGGCCTCCGGCGTGCGCGTCCGGCTCGCCGACGAGCGGGAGTTCGAGGCCGAGGTCGTCGGCCGCGATCCCAAGCTCGATCTGGCGCTCCTCCGCTTGAAGGGCGCGAGCGGCCTGCCCGTGGCGCCGCTCGGCGACAGCGAGCAGCTGCGGGTCGGCGAGCACGTGCTCGCGGTCGGCAACCCCTTCGGGCTCGGCCACACGGTCACGCTCGGCATCGTCAGCGCGAAGGCGCGCGCGATCGGCGCGGGGCCGTACGACGACTTCATCCAGACCGACGCCTCGATCAACCCGGGCAACAGCGGCGGGCCGCTGTTCAACTGGCGGGGCGAGGTCGTGGGCATCAACACGGCGATCCGGGCGGGCGCGAACGGCATCGGCTTCGCGATCCCGGTCGACGCGCTGAAGGACGTGCTCCCGCAGCTCCGCGAGAAGGGCTTCGTCGAGCGCGGCAAGCTCGGCCTTTCGTTCCAGCCCGTCACGCGCGAGCTCGCCGCGGCGCTCCAGCTGGACACGCCCAAGGGCGCGCTCGTCGCCGAGGTCGAGCCGGGCGGGGCCGCCGCGCGCGCCGGCATCAAGCCGGGCGACGTGATCGTCGACGTGAACGGCACCCCGATCCTCCACGCCGAGGAGCTACGGCGCAACGTGGCGCGCAACGCGCCCGGCTCGGAGATCGAGGTGACCGTGGTGCGCGGCCAGAAGCGGCAGGAGCTCCGGGCCAAGCTGGACGCGCTCCAGGACGAGGAGGGCGACGCGCAGGGCCGCGTGCGGCCGATCCAGGGCGCGCGGCCCGAGCGGCAGCAGAGCGCCGAGAAGCTCGGCATCCACGTCTCCGACGTGGCGGGCGGCGGGGTCCGGGTCGACGGGTTCGCGCAGGGCGTCGACACGCAGGAGCTCCAGGTGGGCGACGTGATCATCGAGGTGAACGGCGCCCCGATCAAGGACGTCGCCGGCCTCCGCGCGGCCATCGGCAAGACGAAGGAGGGGTCGACGGCGCTCCTCAAGGTGCGGCGCGGCAAGGTCGTCCAGTTCGCGGCCGTGCCCGTCCCCGCGCGCTGATCCCGCGGCGCGGCGCGCGCCGGTCCGCGCCGGTCCCCCCAGCATCACCCCGCGCCGCGCCGCCGGCCGGCGGCCTCTCCTTCCTCCGACGCGCTCGCGGGCGCGGCGCTCGCAGGCGCACCGCCGGCGGCGCGCGCCGCCTCGAGCGCTCGCTTCTCCGCCTCCGTCTGCTCCACCTGCGCCTCGAGCACGTCGGTGCCGAGGTAGCGGAAGACATAGATGCCCCCCACGAACATGCAGAGGAACAGGGTGAGCACCCGCCACAGGACGACGTACGGCACCACGAACGCGCCCTCGACCCAGGGCGACATGAGCGCGTTCGAGCCGAGCTCGGCGACGCCGCTCGCGCCGGGCGTGGGGCTCATGTAGAGCGCGAAGTTGAGCACCGTCTGCGTCAGGACGACCTGGACGATCGGCGGGCCCACCGAGACGAAGGTCGAGGGCGTCGTCGGGATGCCGAGCCCGAGCAGGATGAAGTAGGCGACGGCGAACCGCGACCAGAAGAAGCCGAACGTGAGCAGCAGCGCGGCGGCGTAGGCGCGCTTCCCGCGGCGCATGTAGATGCGGAAGCCCTTGTGGAACTCGTCCACGCCGTGCAAGACGCGCGCGGTCGTGGCGTGGGGTGCGGCGAGCGCGGCGTCGGCGCGGGCCCGCAGCCGGGGCACGCGCCGGGCGACCCGCATCGCGGCGCGCAGGAGCCCCCCGAGCGGCACCGACAGCGCGCGGACGATCGCCTTGAGCAGCGGCGGGTACGCCGCCGCGAAGATCAGCCCGACGAGCGCCGAGCCGAACATGGCGATGGTGAAGAAGAGCAGCCACTCGATCTGCGGGCCCCCGTGCAAGACCAGCATCCCGCTCTGCCGCAGCGCGAAGATGGCGACGGCCGAGAGGAGGAAGAACGAGACCGTGCACGAGGCGGTGAGCAGCTCCGCCGTGGCCACGTCGACGAGCCGCATGCCCCCGTGCACGAGCACGGCGGCCTGCGACGGCGCGGCGCCGGCCTGCCCCGGGGTCACGCCGGCGCAGAACATCAGCACGAACTCCGAGGTCACCGCGGTGCGCACGCGGAGCCCTGGCCAGAGCACGCGCCCGAGGACCCAGATCCTGAGGCCGCCGAACACGCCCTCTTGCAGGGCCAGCACGGCGCCGACGAGCAGCCAGCCCGGCCGCACGTGCGCGAGCCCGGCGGCGAGGCTCGCCTGCTTGTCGTGGATCTCGCTGTAGAGCACGTACGCGAACGACGCGAGCGTGAGCGTGACGATGACCTGGATGCCTCGGATCAGGGTGGCGCGGTTCATACGGGGGCGCGCAGCCGGGGTGATCGCATGCGCATGCCCCTATACCCTGTCGCCGGCGCTCGCGACCGTCATGCGGCGGCGCTCCCGGCGCGAGGCGCGCCGCAGAGCGGCCCCGACCACACGGCGCGCGCCGGTGCGAACCACGCTTCGCGGAGGCGTTTTCGCTCCTCCAGCGCGCCGCGCGCCGTCGTTCGTCGTCGACGCGAAGCGTGGCTGTCACGCGCGCCCCGCGCCTTTCGAGGCTCGGGCGAGGAAGATGTCTATTGCGTCGCCGAGGATGGCTCGCAATGCTGGCCGCCTCATGGCGGCACGTAAGATCGCTATCAGCACCGGCGGCGGCGACGCGCCCGGGCTCAACGCTGTGATCCGCGCGGCCACGCTCGGCGCGCTCGAGCGTGGCTGGGAGGTCTGGGGGATACGGCAGGGCTACCGCGGGTTGCTCGACGACTCGCCGGACGGGCTCATCCGGCTCGATCGCGAGCGTGTGCGGGGCATCGCGCACCTCGGGGGCACCATCCTGGGCACCGCGAACCGCGGCGATCCGTTCCACTACCCGACGCCGGGCGAGCACGGGCTCGTGCCGCGGGATCGGTCCGAGGACCTCGTGCGGCGGTTCCGCGCGCTGGGGTTCGACGCGCTCATCGCCGTGGGCGGCGACGGCTCGATGCGGATCGCGCACGAGCTCCTCCAGCGCGGGCTGCCCCTCGTCATCGGCGTGCCGAAGACGATCGACAACGACGTCTGCTGCACGGACATCACGTTCGGCTTCGACACGGCCGTGTCCATCGCGACCGAGGCGCTCGACCGGCTCCACACCACCACCGAGGCGCACGAGCGGATCATGGTCGTGGAGGTGATGGGGCGGCACGCGGGCTGGATCGCGCTCAACGCCGGGATCGCCGGGGGCGCCGACGTCATCCTGATGCCGGAGATCCCGTTCCGGTACGAGCCGATCGCCGACAAGATCCGCCTCCGGGAGTCGCGCGGGCGGCGCTTCTCCATCGTGGTGGCGGCGGAGGGGGCGCATTCGCAGGGGGGAGAGCTGATCATCAAGGACGCGGGCGACGCGTTCCGTCGCACCGCTGTCCTCGGGGGCGTGGCCGAGCGCGTCGCCAAGGAGCTCGCCGCCCGGACGGGCAAGGAGGCGCGCTCGATGGTGCTCGGCCACCTGCAGCGCGGCGGGGGGCCCACGACGGCGGACCGCCTGCTCGCGCTCCGCTTCGGCGCGGCCGCGGCGCGCTGCCTCGTCGAGGACTGCGGGAGCGGGATGGTCGCGCTGCGGGCGAACCGGATCGAGCTGGTCCCCCTCGACGAGGTCGCGGGAAAGACGAAGACGGTGCCGCTCGACTCGGACACGGTCGTCACGGCCCGCGAGATGGGCCTGTGCTTCGGCGACGAGCCGACCGGCCACTTCGCCGCGACCTGACCCGCGGGCGCGCGGGTGGGCTGCTGTCGGCCGTCGGCCCGGCAGGCGCCGTGGTGGGACTGTCCAGGTTCGCCCTCGGCCGGCGTTTCGCGCAGCGCGTCGTCGGCCGGACGGCCTGAGCGAGGCAACCAGCCTCGTGTTTGACACTCGTCGAAGGGGGCCGATATCTTGGGTTCCCCTCCGAACCCGCGCACACCCGGAACATGACGAAAGTCCTCGTATTTGAGAGCGATCCGGCGTTCGCCGGGGAGCTCCGCACGGAACTCGGCCGCCTTGGCTGCACCGTTCAGGTCGTCGACGACGGCAACGTCGGCCTGCAGGCCGCCGCGGCGGATCGCCCCGACCTCATCCTCCTGTCGATCGAGCTGCCGCGCATGAACGGCTTCTCGGTCTGCAACAAGCTCAAGAAGGACGTGCAGCTCAAGGACGTCCCGCTCGTCATCATGTCGAGCGAGTCGAGCGAGGAGACGTTCGAGCAGCACCGCAAGCTCAGGACGCGCGCGGAGGACTACATCCACAAGCCGATCGCGTTCGGCGAGCTCCTCGAGCACATCCGCAACTACGTCCCGCTCGACGGCGACGAGGCCGAGGCCGATCCGATCATGATCGACGAGGCCGAGGTGCTCGAGGCCGACATCGACGAGGACTCGGGCGATCCCACGATCATCACCGCGGCGGTGTCCTCGAACGGCACGCCCGCGAGCGTCGCGCCGCCGCCGCCCGCCGCGCCGAGGCCGCCGTCCGCCGCGCCGCCGCCGCCGCCGGCCCCGCCGCGGCCGCCGTCGGTCGCGCCGCGGCCGCCGTCCGCCGCGCCGCCGCCGCCCGCCGCCGCCGCGCAGGATCGCGCGCGGGCGCCAGGGCCGACGAAGCCGCCGCAAGCGCCCGCGGTGAGGTCGGATTCCGGCAAATCGGACGAGGACATCGAGGAGTTCATCGGCGGCGCGTTTACCCGGTTGATCCGCGACGAAGAGGAGGAGCGGACCGACGTCAGGCCCTCGGTCGCGCCGTCGACGCGGACGCCCTCGGTCGCGCCGTCGACGCGGACGCCCTCGGTCGCGCCGTCTGCGCGGACGCCCTCGGCCGCGCCGTCGACGCGGACGCCGACGTCCACCAGCACGCCGTTGCCGGCCTCGGCGCCGCCGCCGGTGAGCTCGTCGCCCGTGGCCGCCTACCGCGCGCCTGTCTCCGAGCGCGGGGGCGCCTACCGCGCGCCCGTCTCCGACCGCGGGGGCGCCTACCGCGCGCCCGTCTCCGAGCGCGGCAGGCTGACCCCTGCGCCGCCGGCGCCGCGATCCGACGCCGACGCGGGCGAGATCGAGCGCCTGCGCGCCGAGCTGGACCGGTCCAAGGACGAGATCGTCCGCCTCACCAAGGAGGTGGCCGCTGCGCGCGCCACGTCGCACCGCCTCGAGGGAGAGCTCTCTTCGGCGAACGACGGCAGCCAGGAGGCGGCCCGCCTGCGGCGCGAGCTCGAGGAGCTCAGGGCGAAGGCCGCGACCGGCGGCAGCCCCTCCAGGCCCGGCGGCGTGTCGAGCCGCGAGTTCCTCGATCTCCGCGAGGCGCTGAACAAGAAAGACAAGGAGATCCTCGCGCTCCGCGACCAGATGTCGCGCAAGGACAAGGAGCTCCTGGAGCTCCGGGATCAGGCGCTGTCGCTCGAGCGGGAGAAGGCCGACCAGGTCGACCGCATCCTGGAGCTCGAGCGCGCGAGCGAGGACCTCGACGCGCAGGTGGCGTCGCTGCGCGCGGACAAGGAGCTCGCCGCGAAGCGCGCCGACGACTTCAGGGCGCGCGCCGAGAAGCTGCAGGCGCAGATCGCCGGCCGCGACGCGGATCTGTCGGCGGCCCGGCAAGCGCTGATGGACGCGGAGGCCGCGCACACGGAGGCGCTGCGCTCCGCGTCGGACGAGAGGGCGCAGGCGATCGCCGCCGTCGAGGCGTCGGCGCGGCGCGAGATCGAGGAGAGCGCGCAGGCGGAGCGAGAGCGCTTCGAGCAGGCGGCCGCGGCGCACCGGGCGGAGGTCGAGCGGCTGAGCGCCGAGCACGCCGCCCGTGTGGAGCAGCAGGCCGCCGAGCACCGCGCGGCCGCCGACAGGCTGGCCGGCGAGCACGCGGCGGCCATCGACAAGCTGGCCGGCGAGCACGCGGCGGCGCTCGAGCGGGCGAAGGCCGAGCACGCGGCGACGGCGGACGGCCTGAGGGCGGAGCACGCCGCTGCCATGGACGGCCTGAGGGCGGAGCACGCCGCCGTCGTCGATCGGCTCAGGGCCGAGCATGCCGCGGCGACGGATGGCCTGAGGGCGGAGCACGCGGCGGCGCTGGACCGGCAGAAGGCGGAGCACGACGCGGCGGTCGCGACGTCGCAGCGCGAGCACGAGGCCGCCGTCGAGGCGCTCCGGCGCGAGCACGCGGGCGAGACCGAGCGGCGCGACCGGGAGCACGCGGCGGCGCTGGACGCGGCGCGCGCCGAGCACGCCGCCGCGCTGGACGCGGCGCGCGCCGAGCACGCCGCCGCCGTCGAGCGCATGAGCGCGGAGCACGCGGCCGCGCTGCAGGGGGCGCGGGCCGAGCAGGTCGCCGCGCTCGAGCGGCAGCAGGGCGAGCACGCGACCGCCGTCGAGGCGCTGCGGGGCGAGCACGCGGCCGCGCTGGAGGCGCTGCGGGGCGGGCACGCGGCCGCGCTGGAGACGCTGCGGGGCGAGCACGCGACCGCGCTGGAGACGCTGCGGGGCGAGCACGCGGACGACAGGGAGCGGCGCGATCGCGAGCACGCGGCCGCGCTGGAGGCGCTGCGGACCGAGCACGCGGCCGCCGTCGAGGGGCAGGCGAACGAGCACGCGCGGGCGCTCGAGGCGGCGCGAGAGGACTTCGCGGCGCGGCTCGCGGCGCGAGAGCGCGAGCTGGTCGAGGAGCGCGAGGAGGCCGTGCGCGCCGCCGAGCAGGCGCACGCGGCGCGGGTGGCCGACCTCGAGGCGCGCGCCGCCGAGCGGCAGGCGCAGATCGAGGCGGCGCACGCGCAGGCGCTCACCGACCTCCGCGGGGCGCACCAGGCCGAGATCGCCGAGCGCGAGGCCGCGTGGGCGGCGCAGAAGCACGAGCTGGACGAGATCGCCCGCGGGCTCTCCACCGAGCTCGGGCAGGCGCGCAACCAGGTGGCGCACCTCGAGGCCCGGGCGCACGATCTCGAGCAGCAGCTGGAGCAGCGCGCGGCCGAGCTCTCCGCCCGCACCGGGGAGCGCGACCGCCTGCAGGGCGAGCTCGCCGAGCGGGCGCGGGACGTCGAGGCGCTCCAGGGCCGGCTCGCCGAGGCCGAGCAGCGGGAGAGCGAGCTCGGCGCGCAGCTCTCGCACCGGACCGAGGAGCGCGACACCCTGAGGACGCAGGGCGAGCAGCTCGCGGAGCAGCTCGCCGTCGAGCGAGCCCGCCTGCAGAAGGCGCGCTCGAAATGGGGCGAGGACCGCGCCTCGCTGGAGCGCGCGCGGGAGGCGCTCGCCGTCGCGCTGTCGCAGATCGAGCAGAACGAGGTGCTGTCGGTCGAGTGAGCCGGCGGCGCTCGCTGGCGCGGGCGGCGCGCGGGGCGATCAGCGCGAGAGCGCGGCCGCCCCGAACGCCTCGGGCAGGAGCGCTGCCAGCGAGGTGAGCCGGGGCGGCGCGCCGCCGTCGGCGGCGATGAGGCGGATCGGGAGATCGGCGGCGAACTCGGCGAGGGTCTGCCGGCACATGCCGCACGGGCTGCCGAGGACGGCCCCGCTGGTGGCGACGGTGAGCGCGATCGGGTCGCGCTCGCCGGCCGCGACCATCTGCACGATGGCCGAGCGCTCGGCGCAGATGGCGAGCCCGTACGAGGCGTTCTCGACGTTGCAGCCGGCGAACACGCGGCCGGATCGCACGAGGATCGCCGCGCCCACCCAGTAGCCCGAGTACGGCGCGTGCGCGCGCTCCCGGACGGCGAGCGCCGCCCGGTCGAGCGCGTCCCAGTCGATCGCCGGCGCCGCCCCGGCCGCGGCGGGCGCCTCGCCGGCGTCCTGCGGGGCGCGGCTCACGACGCCGCGCTCCCGGCCGCGGCCTCGGCGCCGACGCGGCGGACCCACGTCGAGAGCAGCGCCGTGAACCGAGCGCGCGCCCTCCGGGCGGTCTCCTCGACCTCCTTGTGATCGAGCTCGCGCTGGGTCAGGCCCGCCGCGAGGTTCGTGATGCACGAGATGGCCGCGGCCGGCACGCCCATGTGCCGGAGCGCGATGATCTCCGGGACGGTGCTCATCCCGACCGCGTCTGCCCCGAGCGTGCGCAGCATCCGGATCTCCGCCGGCGTCTCGTACGTCGGGCCGAGCAGCCCGGCGTAGACGCCCTCGCGCAGCGGGACGCCGGCTTCGCTCGCCGCCGCCCGCGCGAGATCGAGCAGCCGGGGATCGTGCGCGTAGGTCATGTCGGGGAAGCGCTTGCCGAGCGCGTCGTCGTTCGGCCCGACGAGCGGGTTCGTCCCCATCAGGTTCAGGTGATCGGTGAGCAGCATGAGATCGCCGGCGGCGAAGCCGAGGTTGATGCCGCCGGCCGCGTTCGTCAGGAGCACGGCGCGGCAGCCGAGCCGCGCGAGCACGCGCACGCCGAACACGGCCTTCGCCGGCGGGTGCCCCTCGTAGAGGTGCGCGCGGCCCTGCAGGCAGGCGACCGGCACGTCCCCGACGCGCCCGGCGCAGAGAAAGCCGGCGTGCCCCTCGACGGCGGGCCGGGGCATGCCGGGGATCTCGGCGTAGGGGACCTTCACGAGCCCGGAGAGCTCGTCGCCCCAGCCCCCGAGCCCTGAGCCCAGCACCACACCGACGCTCGGAAGCGCCGGAATTCGTTGGCGAATGACGCGTGCGGCTTCGTCGAGCTCGGCCAGGAGGGTCATCGCGACAAGCTACCCCAGGGCGACGCAAAGGGTAAACGTCGCAGATGCACAGCGACATCGACCGTGATAGGGTCGCCGCCCTTTCGGGGCAAGTGACGACGATGGGCACCAAGATCGAAGATTTCTTGAAGGAAAAGAAGATCGACCCCCGCCGCATCCTGGCGGCGTCGGTCAAGATCGAGCGGCTGCAGCCCGAGGACCGGGCGATCCGCCTGACCAAGCGGCTGGCGCGCGGCAGCGAGGACGCCGCGAAGAAGAAGGAGGCCGCCGGCGCGAAGAAGCCGCGCAGCGGCCGCCCGGTGACCGACCGCACGCTGAGCGCCGCGTTGCAGGGCAAGCCGATCAGCGGCCCCGCGAAGACGCGCCTGCTGCGCGCGGTCAACCGCATCCTGGAGCAGAAGAAGCAGGAGAAGGTCGAGCTGTCGGCGCTCTTCGACCTGCCGAAGAAGGGTGGCGCCGCGGCGGAAGGCGCCGAGGCCGCGGGCTGATCGTACCGGACGGCCCGGACCCCTACGGCTCTTTCCACCGCCCGGCTTGAGCGCACGTCGGCCCCAGGCCGGAGCGGGCTCAAGCCGGGCACTTTTTTGTCGGTCCGGGGCTGACGCCGGTCGCTACACGCGATCGCGGCGGCGGGAGCCCAGCTCGAGCAGGTCGGCGGCCACGAGGGCCACGGTCAGCGACACGGCGATGATGATCATGCGCTGGAAGGTCGCGCCAATGTGCCCGGAGGAACAACTTTTGTGCGCTTCCGGGCGTCACTGCGGGCCCGGGGGCGGCGCCACGCGCGCGCGAGGCCACGCAGCGGCCTGAATGATCCGGCTGCCGGGCGCATCAGAGGCTTTGTGCATACCGTGGAGGTCGAGACGGGGGCGTTATGGGCGCACCTCTCGCGGTCGTTCTTGTTCCCCCTCGGCTGGGGTGCGCCGGCCGGCCGCGCGGACGAGCTGCCCGCCCGGGCGGCCGAGGGCGCGCGCGTAGCGCTCGACGTGACGTCCGCTGGCGACGACCTCTCTCGCCGTCCGGAGCTGGTCGCCTCGCCATCGAGCTCCATGAGCGCCGAAGGGGCGGATAGGCTTCCGCCCGTGACCGAGCCCGACGACGTGGGCGAGTGGATCCGCCGCTTCCAGAGCGGCGATCCCACGGCCTTTGCCGAGATTTTCCGCCGCTATCGCCGCGACGTCGCGCGGCTCGTCTTCCGGATGCTCGGACCGTCCGCCGACGCGGAGGACGTCATCCAGGAGGTGTTCATCCAGGTGCACCGGAGCCTGGGGGACTTCCGGGGGCAGTCGAAGTTCACGACGTGGCTCCACCGGGTGACGGTCAACGCCGTGCTGATGGCCCGGCGCGCGGCGCGCTCCCGGCCGGTGTTCGCGGGCGAGCCCAGCGTCGAGCTCGAGGTCGACCGCGGCATGCTCCCGGACGAAGACGCCGCCCGCGCCCGCAGGATTGACGCATTCCGTCGGGTGCTGGAGCGCCTCCCCGAGAAGAAGCGGGTCGTCTATGTCCTCCACGAGCTCGAGGGGATCGCGCCGACCGAGATCGCGGAGATCGTCGGCGCGCCGGTCCTGACCGTCCGGACGCGCCTGTTCTATGCGCGCCGCGAGATCGAAGCGATGATGCGCGCCGAGCCCGCGCTCGCCCAGCTCGCCGCCGAGCTGGCCGAGGGCGGCGCGGACAAGGCGGACGGCGCAGGTCCGGAGGCGGCGCGCGCGCGGGTTTCTGTGGGAGGCGCCGCCGTGCGGTATCCCGCGGCGGATGGATCGGCTGTCGACGCGGAGGACATGTGAGCGGCGCAAAGCAGTACGAGCGGGCACGGGAGCACATGGAGCGGCTGCTCCGCGCCGAGGAGCCTCCGGAGCCCCGCTGGGACGAGATCGAGCGCGAGCTGTTCGCGCGGATCGAGCGGCCCGCTCCGGTGCGCCGCGCCGCTCCGCCGCGGCGCTCGCCGCTCGGGCGCGCGCTCGCGTTCGCGGCGGCCGCGGCGGCCATCGCGTTCGCGGTGCTCGCGGCCGGGCGCTCCGCCCCGCCCGTCGTGGCGACGTCGACGCCGCCGCGCGCCCGCGATCTCGCGGACGTGCCGAGGGCCGCCGGGGCGGCCGACGATCTGGATTTCCGCGCCCTCCGGCCCGGCGACGCCGTCGAGACCGCCGCCCACGCGATCTCCTTCGCCGACGTCGGCTCGGTGCGCTGGACGCTGCTGCCGAACAGCCGCGCCGTGGTGCGCGCCGTCGGCGCGGCGGGGGTCGGCCACGTGATCGCGCTCGAGCGTGGCTCGGTGCGGGCCGACGTCGTCACGCGCGCGCCGGAGGAGGGCCTCGTCGAGGCGTTCGCCGTCGAGGTGGACGGCACCCGCGTCGCGGTGCACGGCACGCTCTTCACCGTGACCCGCCTCGCGGATCGCGTGGAGGTCGACGTGGAGCACGGCACCGTCGCGGTCGGTCCCGCGGCGTACCGCGGCGCGACCACCGCGCACCTGCTCGTCGGTCCGTCGCGCGGCACCTTCTCCCTCGACGGCGGCCGCGAGGCGCGCCTGCTCCAGCGCCCGGCGCCGGAGGGCAACGCCGCGCCGGAGGGCAACGCCGCGCCGGAGGGCAACGCCGCGCCGGAGGGCAGCGCCTCGCTGGAGGACGGCGCGCCCGCCGCCTCCCCGACGGAGCCGGCGCGTCCACCCGCGCCGCCCCGGCCCACCGCCGGCGCGACCGCCGGCGTGCGCCCGCCGAGCGGCGCCGCCGCGGCCCGTGTGGTCGTCGCTCAGGCGGAGGAGACCGCCGCCGCGCCCGCCGCGCCCGCCGTCCCGGCGGTCGCCGAGCCGCCCTCGACGGTCGCCGAGCCGACGCCCGCGCCGGCGATCGAGCCGGCGATCGAGCCGGCGCCGGCCGCCCCGGCGTCGGTCGCCGACGTTCAGGCGACGCCTCCCCCGCCGGCGCTGACCCCGGCCTCCGTGCAGTCGCAGCTGTCGAGCTGTTTCGCGCGCGAGGCGGCGGGCGGCCCGTCCCTGGTCCGCAAATCGGTCGCCTCGACGCTGCGCATCTCCGTGCGACCGGACGGCAGCGTCGCCGCCATGCGCTTCGACCCGCCGCTCCGGCCTGCGCTGCAGGCCTGCGCCCAGGGCCTCTACCAGGGGCGCTTCGCGGGAGGCCCGATGCACCTCGCCATCCCCTTCATCATCGAGGACTGAGCGCGGCCGCGGCGAGGAGCGCCGCGCGGCACGTCGCGCGGAGGCTCAGAGCGAGCCGAGGAGCTGCGTGAGCGCGTAGGTCTCCCGCGCCCCCATCACCCCGAACTGCACCCCCATCCCCTCGGGGGTGGTCCATCGCACGACCGACGGGATCGCGGCGGCCTGCTTCAGGCCCTCCAGCGACAGCAGCACCTCGATGCTCGCCCCGAAGGGAGCCGGCGAGGTGGTCTCGATGAACATCCCGCCGAGGCTGATGTCGCGGCATATCGCATCGATGCGCGGGCCGTCGCCGATCCGGAACGCGATCGAGAGCTCGATGGGCTTGCGCGGGTGCTTGCGGTGATCTCGCACGTTCCTCGCTGGTTCGGTGCGCGGCGCTGGAGGTCGCCGCGTGGGGTATTCTGAGGCGCGGAGGAGACGATCAATGTCGCGAGCCGAGAGCGCCTCTGTCAAGCGCCGGGAGCCGCGCTCGGCCCCGTCGACCCCGTCGACGCGCCGCCCGGCCGGTGGGCTTCCTCATCTTCTTCCCGCACGCGCGATCGAGGAGCGCGCGCCGGAGCGCCGCGGCTTACGGCGGCACCTCGAAGGCTGGGAGCCGGGGCTCGTGGCCGTCTTCATCGCGGGCTCCGCGGCGATCCTCGCGGTGCCGCGCGCGGTCGAGCCCGCCGAGCTGCCGCTGCCGCTCGCCGACGCGCGCGCGATCGCGCGGGTGCGGGACGCGGACATCGCCCGCGCCCGCGAGGCCGAGCAGCTCGGGCTCGACGCCGAGGTGCGCGCGCTCGGCTCCGCCATCCGCGCGTTCGGGATCGTCGACGCCGACGCGGACCACACCGAGGCGGAGCTCCTCGCCGCGCGCAAACGCGTGATCGAGGCCGCCGGCCCCGCGCTCGCCCAGGGGGACGACGCGGTGCTCCGGCTGCGCGCCTACCAGATGAGCTCGTTCGTCCGCGAGGTGCGCCGCTTCGAGGCGACCGGCGAGGCGTCCGACGAGCTCCGCGAGCTCGGCGGCGACTTCCCCGGGCTGCTCCGCCGAAACGCGTGGCTGACGGCAGGGGGCGCGGGGCCGCGCGACGGCGGCGAGGCGCGCCGCGTCGCCATGGACGGCGCCGCGCTCGGGGCGCTGTTCAAGAAGCGCTGGGACGCCATCGTGGGCCTGCGGCGCGCGCCGTTCGGCGTGGCGCTCGACGAGGAGCGCGCGCTGTACAGGTTCCTGCTGTCGCATCCGCTCAGCGGGAGGAGCGCGCAGGAGCTCGCGGCGCCTGCCGCGGAGACGGCGGCGCGCCTCGAGCCGCAGGCGGGCGAGCCGGGGCCGCGCTCGCCCGCGGCGGCGCTCCGGGCAGCGGAGGCGCAGCGCGCCGAGGAGCACTACCGCCTGAAGAAGATCGACGAGCTCGCCGCGCTCGATCCGGCGTATCCCAGGCACCTCGCCCGCGGCATCGCGCTCTACCGGCTGGGGAAGTTCGTGCAGTCGGCGGACGCCTTCCGCAGCCACCTGGACCAGCACCCCGACGGGGCGCACACGCTGCGGGCACAGAACTTCCTGCGCGCGGCGCTGGAGCGCGCGAGCGAAGAGCGGTTCTAGCGCGGCGCTCTTTCAGCCGGGCGAGCGCGCGCTGGACGAGCGCGTCGAGCTCGCCGCGCCGTCACGGGCCCCTGCGCATCCCGCCGGGCCGGTAGGGGCGCCCGCTGATCCCCTTGGCGGGGTTGCCCTGCCCGCCGCGCCCCCGGCGCGTCTCCATCTCGTTCATGATCCCGTGCATGGCCGACGCCTGCAGGAACCGGCGAGCGGCCGGAAACACCTCCTGCTCCTCGCAGGTCACGTGCCGATGGTACGCGGCGCGCAGGTCCTCGATGAGCTGGGGGAGCTTCTCCAGCGCCTCGGAGCCGCCGTCTCGCTCGATCGCGGCGCGCAGCTCGTTGATCGCGCGCTGATGCGCCTTGTGCTCCTGCCGGAGGCGCTCGAGCGTCGGCGCGATGGCCTCGAGCACCGCGAGCCGCGGGAACAGCGAGCGCTCCTCGTCCTCGTGGTGCCGGCTCATCGATCGCTCGAAGTAGGCCACCACGCTGGAGAGGCCCTCGAGCGCGGCGGCGCGCCCGCGGGGATCGCCGAGCGCCCGCGCGGCGCGCGCGAGGTCGTTCAGGTTCTCTTCCAGGCTCCGGTGAGCGGAGGCGAGCTTCTCGAGCGGATCGTTCCGGTCATCGGGCATCAATCGATGATCGAACAAGAGCGCGCACGCGTGGAAGTCATTTTCTCTCCGCGCACGCGGTTTGGCGCGCCGCGCGCTGGCCATCCGACCCCCTCGCCGCCTGGCCAGCGCGGGGACGACATCCCACCTTGAAGGAAGGATCGCGCCGCGGCGCAGCCCGGGCCGCTACGGGAGGCTCGCGTTGCGGGGCAGCTCGAGCCGCAGCTCGGGGGCCAGCATCTCGCGCGCGAGGTGCACCTCGAGCAGGTCGATGACAGGGCTCTTCGACACCGCCCGGAGCCGCTCGTCCGCGCCCGCATCGCCGGCCGCCTTCTTGGCCATGGCCGTGTAAAATTGCGCCTCCACGCGCTGCGCCGCGTTCTGGGCGAGCTTGCCGAGATCCGCGTCGCTGATCTTGCCGTTCGCCCACGCCGCGAGCTTTCCTGTCCAGGACGCGCGGTTCACCGCGCTGTCCAGCGCGCGGCCCGCGGTGCCGTCCGTCGCGACGCCGAGGGAGCGCTCCAGCAGGAGGACCCAGAGCCCGCCGTAGACGAGATCCTCCTCGTCCAGGTTCGCCTCGAGGCCGCGCTTCAGCGCCCGCCGCGCGGCGGGGAGATCGCGCTCGACGAGCGCGCGCCCCACGGCGTCGAGCATCGTGGCGCCGAGCTGCGGCGGCTCGGCGGCCACCAGGGCGAACGCCCGCTCGTAAGCCCGGGTCGCGCCCTTCTCGTCGCCGTAGCCGTCGAGGATGCGCCCGAGCAGCCGCTCCGTCCGCGCCTTGGCCCCGGGATCCCGCGCGCGCTGCCGGGCGTCGAGCGCGGCGGCGAGCGCCGCGTCGAGCGACTCCTTGGCCCGGTCCTGCGTGCCGGCCTCGCGGTGGAGCTCGAAGGCGAGCAGGTGCGCCTGGATGACCTCGAGCGGCGCGGTGCGCGCGTCCGGCGCGCCCAGCGCTCGCCGCACGTCCTCCAGCGCGGCCTGGAGCTCGCCGGACTGCCGCTCGGCCATCGCGAGCAGCGTGAGCCCGTTGACCGTCGGCTCGGCCGCCGTCGCCGCGCGGAGCAGCGGCAGCGCGCCGGCGAGGTTGCCGGCGCGCAGCTCGAGCGACGCCATGAGGGACCGGACGCGCGCGCCCGACGGATCCACCGCGGCGCCGCCGCGCGCCGCCCGGTCGGCGAGCACGAGCAGCGGACCCGCGGCGTTGTAGGTGCGCCGCGCGGCCTCGAAGTCGTCGTTCGACGCCTCCTCCGAGAGCGCGCCCAGCACGAGCCCCAGCGCGGACCCGAGCGCGCCGGCGCTCGGGCGGTCGCCGAGCGCGCCGGCCAGGAGGAGCGGCGTCGCCTCCGACATGCCGAGGCGGATCATCACCTGGGAGAGCAGCGCGGCGCTGTCGTAGCTCTGCGGGTCGCGCCGGTAGGCCTCCAGGGCCGTGCCCCAGATCGCCCCGTCGAGCAGGTCCTGCAGCATCCCGGTCTCGGCGTCGCGCTCCTGCGTGTCGTGGTGGGCGAAGGCGGCCGCGAGCGCCTGCCACGAGACCGCGTCGCCGTCGGACGCCGCGGCCTTGAGCCGATCGTACAGGCCGGGCGGGATCACCCGGCGCGCGCTCGTGCGGTCGATCTGCTCGAGCGCGCCCTGCGCGTCCCCCCAGCGCAGGAACAGCGCGGCCATGCTCGCGCCGCCCGACTCCAGCGCGCGCGCCGCCTCGACCGCCTCCTCGCGCTCCGGCCGCTTCCCCCCTTGCCGGTACTCGATGTTGAACTCGATCGCCCGGTCGATCCACGCCGCGGTGGCGGCGGCCGCGCGCTGGATCGCCTCGGGGCGGCTGTCGAGGAGGGCGCGCGAGACGGACGCGCGCTGCTCCATGCCGAGCTGCTCGAGCGGCCCGCCGGTGCGCGTATCCTTCATCCAGCGGTCGAGCGCGGCGAGGTGCTCGTCGACCTCGGCGCGGGCCCGGCTGCCGGCCGGCAGCGCGGCGGCGCGGAGCTCCATGAGCGCCCGCACCCGCCCCTCGTCGCCGCGGGGGCTCAGCCGCTCGATCGCGCCGGCGAGGGCGCGCTCGCCCACGGCGTCGATCATCTCGGCGTGGCCCTCGCCGGGACGGACGAGGTAGAGCGCGCCGCGGACGCTGTCGACGCCCCGGCTCGGCTGCCCGGCGTGGAAGCGCGCCGCGGCGTGCGCGAGC
The DNA here is from genome assembly GCF_051474665.1 of Sorangium sp. So ce394. Lineage (NCBI taxonomy): Bacteria > Pseudomonadati > Myxococcota > Polyangiales > Polyangiaceae > Sorangium > Sorangium sp. So ce394. The sequence goes on along the minus strand of NZ_CP150339.1, from coordinate 9,429,124 downwards.
TGCCGGCGGACCACGCCGATGAGCAGGCCCGTGCGCTGCGGGCTCTGCTTGCCGTCGCGCACGATCGTGTAGAGGCTGGCGGAGAAATCGGCGTCGCGGACCTCGACCGGGGCGGCGCGGCCTTCGGCGCCGGGCGGCCCCTTCGCCCCCGGCGTGCCGGAGGCTGCGCAGGCGAGGGGAGAGAGCGCGAGGGCGAGCGCGGCGAGACCCCGGGCGAGACGGCGCCGGGGGGGCAGGGTCGGCAGCGACATTGCGAGGCAGTGTACACGGGCACAGCGTGCGCGCACCCCCCGGTCCGCTCTGTCTTCAGCGCTACCGCGCGCTCCAGCGCTACCGCGCGCCGTCGCCGAGCTTGCGGCCGAGCAGCTTGGAGGCGAGCGTTTCGCCGAGCTCGCTCATCATCAGCTGCTCGACCACCGCGTCGGTCGCGCCGCGCTCCGCCTCGCTCGCGTACTGGAACTCGATGCCCATCCCCGCCGGGGCCGTCTCCGTCGCCTCGGCGGGCATCACGATCCACTTCACCCGGCCGCGGAGGCGGAGCGGCTCGGCCAGGTTGCGGATCGAGAGGGCGAAGACGAACTCCGTGCCGATCGCGAGCGGGCGCTCTGTTCGGATGAAGGTCCCGCCCTTCGAGATGTTGCGCGTGTAGTCGGCGAAGAACGTGTTGAGTCGCTTGTACTCCACGCTCAGCTCGATCGCGGCGCGATGGGCTGAGCGGCGGTCTGGCTCCGTCACGGCTCCACCCTACCACGCCGCGCGAGGGCCAGAGTAAAGTCGCCGGCCATGGAACTCGGTCATGTCAGGGCGGCGCTCGCGAGCGGGCGGCGCAGGGCCTCCGCGCTCAAGGACGGGGCGCTCGTCGCCGGACGGGCGGTGACGCAGACGGGGCTCCTCGCCGCGCTGCGTTGGTCGGGGCTCAAGGTCCTCGCGCGCGAGCTCGCGAAGGGCAAGGCGAACCCGTCGCTCCTCTTCCGGTTCTACGCCGAGAACAGCCCGCACCGCATCGCGGTGATCGATCCACGGAGCCTCGGGCCGCGGAGCCTCGGGCGCCGCGCGGCCGAGGGGGAGGCGACGGCCCCGGCCGAGGATCGGGTCTACTCGTTCTTCGCGCTGAACGAGGCGATCGAGCGGCTCGGCCACGCGCTCGACCGGCGCGGCGTCGGCCCGGGCGCGACCGTGCTGCTCGCGCTCAAGAACCGCCCCGAGTTCGTGATGTGCCAGATCGCGCTCGCCCGCGTCGGCGCGTCCGTGGTGACGGCCTCCTGGCGATCGACCCCGGCCGAGCTCTCGTACCTCGCCGGCCACTCCGGGGCGCGGCTGCTCGTGTTCGACGCCGACATCGCCGACGTGATCCGCGAGGCCGCGCCGCGGCTCGAGGGGATCCCGCCCGAGGCCATGATCGCGGTCGGCGAGGGCGCGCCGGGCTTCTCGCGCTTCGACGAGCTCCTCGCCGAGCCCGGCGCCGCGCCGGACCGCAGCGAGCGCGCGGCGGTGGTCATGTACACCTCCGGCACGACCGGCAAGCCGAAGGGCGCGGTGCGCGGCTTCGGCGGCGGGGTCGTCATGTCGGCGCTCGGCGCGATCGGCGCGACCCCGATGCGCGCGGGCGACGTGCACCTCGCGGTGTGCCCGCTCTACCACCTCACGGCGTTCGGCTTCGTGAACCTGTCGCTCGTCCTCGGCGCGACGATCGTGATCTTGCCGGAGTTCCATCCGGAGCTCTTCCTCGAGGCGATCCAGCGCTACCGCGTGACCACCACGGCGGTCGTCCCGACGATGCTGCACCGCGTGCTCGAGCTCGGCGAGGCGCGCATCCGCGCCCACGACACGTCGTCGCTCACCGCGATCTTCACCGGCGGCGCGCCGCTGCCGCCGGCGCTCGCGGCCGAGGTCATGGGGGTGTTCGGCGACAAGCTCTTCAACTTTTACGGCGCGACCGAGACGGGCATCGTGACGATCGCGGGCCCCGAGGATCTGCGCGCGTCGCCGGGCACCATCGGGCGCCCGGTCGCCGGCAGCGCGCTCCTGCTCGTGGGCGACGACGGCAGGCCGTGCCGGGACGGCGAGGTGGGCGAGCTCTACGTAAGGAGCCCCCTGCTCGTGTCCGGCTACCACAGAGATCCCGGCGCCACGCGCGAGGCGACGCTGGACGGCTACTTCTCGGTCGGCGACCTCGCGCGCCGCGACGCGCGCGGCTGCTACCACATCGAAGGCCGCAAGCGGGACCTCATCATCTCGGGCGGCGAGAACGTGTACCCCGCCGAGGTCGAGGCGGTGCTCCACGATCACCCGGCGGTCGCCGAGGCCGCCGTGGTGGGGGCGCCGGATCGCGCCTGGGGGGAGCGGGTGCGCGCGTTCGTCGCGCTGCGCCCCGGCGCGTCCGCGAGCGAGGACGACATCAAGGCGCACTGCCGCGCCGCGCTCGCGGGCCCCAAGGTCCCGCGCGAGATCGTCTTCGTCGACGCGCTGCCGCGCAACCCGACGGGCAAGGTGATGAAGCGCGAGCTCGCCGGACCCGAGCGGAAACCAGCGGGATAGGCGCGCCGCTAGCCGCTGTCCCGGGGGGGCGATCGATGCTATTTCGCACCTCGTGCGGGATCCGTACGAGGTATTGGGCGTCGAGCGTTCCTCGACGCAGGATGAAATCAAGAGCGCTTTCCGGCGGCTCGCCGCGCAGCACCATCCCGACAAGAACCCGGGGGACCAGGGCGCGCACGTCCGCTTCAAGGAGCTGAACGCGGCCTACCAGATCCTGAGCGACCCGCAGAAGCGCGCGGCGTTCGATCGGTTCGGCCCCGCCGCCGTCGGCGCCGCCGCCGGCTCGGGCTTCCAGGGCGTCCCCTTCGACATGCAGGACCTCAACCTGGACGCCATCTTCGGCGACCTGCTCGGCGCCCTCGGCATCAAGGTGGGCGACCGCGGGACGCTCCAGAAAGAGGTGCGCATCAGCTTCGAGGAGGCGGCGTTCGGCTGCACGAAGCAGATCACGTACGATCGCGTCGAGCCGTGCGGCGACTGCGCCGGCTCGGGCTCGGCGCCTGGCTCGTCGACCGAGCGGTGCGCCGCGTGCGCGGGCCGCGGCCGCGTCCGGATGCAGCAGGGGATGTTCCCCATCGCGATCGAGCGCCCGTGCGGGAAGTGCCGCGGCACGGGGCGGATCGTGATCGACCCGTGCAAGACGTGCCGCGGCGCCGGCCTCGCGGCGAAGCAGAAGACGATCGAGGTGACCATCCCCGCGGGCGTGGAGAACGGCGCGACCCGGCTCGTGGAGCGCGGCGGCAACGCCGTCCGCCCCGATCGCGGGCCGGGCGACCTCGAGCTCACCATCCGCGTCGCGCCGCACGAGCTCTTCCGCCGCGTCGGCGACGACGTGGTGTGCGCCGTGCCGATCTCGTTCGCGCGCGCGGCCCTCGGCGGCGAGCTGGAGATCCCGACGCTCGACGGCAAGGGCCGGCTGCGGATCCCCCCGGGCACGCAGCCCGGCTCGGTGCTCCGCATCAAGGGCAAGGGCATACCGCGCCGCGTCGTCGGCGGGCGCGGCGATCAGCTCGTTGAGGTGAGCGTCGAGGTGCCGACGCAGCTCACCGCCTCGCAGAAGGAGCTCATCTCACAGCTGGCGAAGGAGCTCGGCGAGAACGTGCAGCCGCAGCAGGTCACCTTCATGGACAAGCTCAAGGGGCTGTTTGGTTGACCCGCCCCGCGCCCGCGGGCGATCCTCTCCGTCCCGCTGAACGCCGGGGCACGAGCGCTGCCTCGAGCGCCTGCGCCGACACGGCGACGGAGGCATCGGACATGGACAAGCCGAAGTTCATCGACGTCCTGAGCGACTCCACGGGAGAGACGGCCGAGAAGGCCGTGCGCGCCGCGCTGCTCCAGTACCCGGACGCGGGGGTGCAGATCCGCCTCCACACCCGGGTGCGCACGCCGGAGGTCGCGCGGCCGGTGCTCGAGCGCGCGGCCCGGGAGGGCGCGCTCGTGGTGTTCACGGTGGTGAGCCCCGAGCTGCGCGAGTTCGTGCACGCCTCGACGGCCCAGCTGAACATCGAGGCGATCGATCTGATCGGCTCGCTCATCGTCCGGCTCGGCACCTTCCTCGACCGGGAGCCGATCAACCTGCCGAGCGCGATGCTGCCGCTGAGCGAGGAGTACTTCCGGCGCATCGAGGCGGTGGAGTTCGCGGTGAAGAGCGACGACGGCAAGGAGCCGCGGAACTTCAAGCGGGCGGACATCGTCCTCGTCGGCGTCTCCCGCACGTCGAAGACGCCGCTGTCGACGCTGCTCGCGCAGCGCGGCCTCAAGGTCGCGAACCTGCCCCTCGTGCTCGGCGTGGCGCCGCCGCCCGAGCTCATGGACGCCCCCCAGGACCGGGTCGTCGGCCTGACCATCGGGATCGACCAGCTCTGCGCGATCCGGCAGGCGCGCCTGCGCCAGCTCGGGATGCCGGCCGAGACCAACTACGCGATGCGCGAGCACGTCCGGCAGGAGCTCGACTACGCGAACCGGCTCTTCGCCGCGCACCCGGAGTGGCCGGTGGTCGACGTCACCGGGCGCGCCATCGAGGAGACGGCGGTGATCATCCTGGAGCACCTGAAGGAGCGCGACGAGCGCGCGAAGGCCGCGCGGTCGTCGCTGATGTGAGGCGGCGCTAGCGGACGAGCGGGACGCGCGGCGCCGCCGCACGGCGCGCAGGCGGGGGAGCGGCGTGTCCGGGTGGGCTGCGGCGTGTCCAGATGGGCGGGGTGCGTGTCCAGATGGGCGGGGTGCGTGTCCAGATGGCTCCCCGAATGGCGCGCGCCAGTCGACGCCGCGCCCGCTCAGCGGGCGAGCGCCCGCGTCTCCCCGACGTCGAGGATCCAGAGCGCGTCTTCCGGGAGCCCGCGCGCCTGCCAGCCGGCGCGCGTCCGCTCCGGCGGCTCGCCGGGGGGCTCGTCCGTGAGCCGGTACGTGCCCCAGTGCATCGCCACGAGGCGGCGCGCGCCGAGCAGGACGCTCGCCTCGATCGCCTCCTCCGGGCACATGTGCTGGGGCTCCATGAACCAACGCGGGTCGTAGGCGCCGATCGGGAGCATCGCCCAGTCGATCGCGCCGGCGCGCCGGCCGATCTCCGCGAAGCCGTCGAAGAAGGCGGTGTCGCCCGAGTGGTACGCCGTCCCCTCGGCGGCGCGCATCAGGTACCCGCCCCAGAGCGCGTCGTTCCGGTCCCAGGGGAAGCGCATCGACCAGTGGCGCGCAGGGACGAGCGTGATCTCCACCCCGCCGACCACGGCGCTGCCCCACCACTCGAGCTCGACGATCCGCTCGGCGCCCGCCTCGCGGAGGACCGCCTCGTGGCCGACGGGCGCGACGTAGACCGGCGCGCTGCCCAGCCGGGACAGCGTCCACGTGTCGAGGTGATCGCGGTGGTTGTGGGTGATCAGGACCGCGTCGACGGGCGGCAGCTCGCCGAGCGGGATGCCAGGCGGCGCGAGCCGGCGCAGCGGGCCGGGGCCGTCGCGGTAGATCGGGTCGATGAGCAGCCGCGCGCCGCCCAGCGTGACGAGGAAGGACGCGTGGCCGATCCAGGTGAGCGACGGCGCGGCGGCCGCGACGAGCGCGCGGTCGTAGGGCCGCACGGGCGCCGAGAACCCCCCGGGATCTTTACGGTTCCTGCCGGCGATGGCGTCGACGACCTTCCAGCGGAGGATGTCGGCCGGGCCGCGGATCGGTCGGGTCGCGAGGTGATCGAAGCGTCCCATGGCGAGGATCCTCCGGCGGGGGCCGCCGGTCAGCTCACGATCTTGAGGGCGCGGCCGACGAGGACCTCGTTGTGGCTGCCGGTCCGGTACCCGCCGAGATCGAGCGTCACGTACCGGAAGCCGTGCCGCTTGCCGGCGGCCACGACCTCGGCGCGCACGGCCGGCTCGGCGGCGCGCGCGAGCTCGCCGGCGTCGAGCTCGATGCGCGCGAGGTCGTCGTGGTAGCGGACGCGGACCTGGCGGAACCCGAGGCCGCGCAGCGCGGCCTCGAAGCCGCCGATCTGCGCGAGCCGCTCGCGCGTGACGCTGGTCCCGTAGGGGATGCGGCTGGAGAGGCAGGCGGCGGCCGGCTTGTCCCAGATGGGCAGGCCCACGCGCGCCGCGCCGGCGCGCACGTCGGCCTTGCTGAAGCCGAGCTCGACGAGCGGGCTCACCACGCCGGCCTCGCGCGCCGCCTCCAGCCCGGGGCGGTAGTCGCCGAGGTCGTCCGTGTTGGTGCCGTTCAGGATCGCCGCGAGCCCCCACTCGGAGCGCTTGCGCACGGCGATCCGGTAGAGCTCGCTCTTGCAGTGGAAGCAGCGGTCGGGGTTGTTCGCCACGTAGCGCGGGTCGTCGATCTCGGACGACTCGACGAGCCGGTGGTCGGCGCCGATGAGGCGGGCGATCGCCGCGGCCTCTTCCTTCTCGGCGGGCGCGAGGCTCGGCGAGACCGCGGTCATGCCGACGGCCTTCGGGCCGAGCTCCTGGTGGGCGACCGCGAGGACGAAGGCGCTGTCGACCCCGCCGGAGTAGCAGACGAGGACGGAGCCGAGCTCCCGGAGCCGAGCGCGCAGCCCGGCGAGCTTCGTGTCGATGAGGGAGCCCTCGGGCGTGAGCGACGGCGCGGACATGGCGATCCTCCCTTTACCACACGCCGCCTCGGGCGCCGGTCCGCCCGGCGCCCGCGGGGCGACCCGAGGCCGCCGACGCCAGGTTACTTGCGGTTCGAGCGCCGGTTCTGACACGCTACAGGGCGAGATGGACTCGAAGAGGAAGCAGGCAGGCCGCACCGCCCTGCCGTTCGCGGTCGCGGCGGCGCTCGCGGCCGCCGCGCACGCCGGCCAGGGGTGCGGAGACAACCGGCTGCCGCCGCGGGACCTGCCGCGCGCCGACGAGCAGCGCCCGCTCCCGCGCTGGTACCCGGAGAAGGCCTGGTCGGAGCAGGGCGGGGAGAGCCAGGTCTACATCCAGGGGAAGATCGTCTTCGAGACGAACAAGGCGGCCATCCGGCCGGGCAGCGAGAAGACGCTGGAGACGCTGCTCCAGTTCCTCAAGGAGCACCCCGAGGTGACGCGGCTCCGGATCGAGGGGCACACCGACGCGCAGTCGAGCGAGGAGCACAACCAGGAGCTCAGCGCGAAGCGCGCGCTCGCGGTCGCCGACTGGCTGGTCGACCACGGGGTCGAGAACATCCGGCTGATCGCGGTGGGCTTCGGCGAGTCGCGCCCGCTCGGGCCGAACGAGATCGCGGCGGGGCGCAGCGAGAACCGCCGGGTCGAGTTCCACGTGGCCGAGGTGGACGGGCGCCCGTTCCAGGGGCAGGACCCGTACGCGGGCGGCCTCGCGCTGGAGGTGCTCAGCCTCGAGGAGCGCAAGCTGCGCGCGGAGCAGGCCGCGCAGCCCAAGGCGCCCCCGCCCCGCAAGGCCTTCGTGGCGACCGGCGACGAGATCAAGCCGGTGCCGGTCAAGCCGCCGGTCGAGGCGTCGGGGCCGGAGGGCGAGCCGCTCAAGCCGAGCGCGCCGGCCAAGGAGGCGCCCGCGAAGGGCGGCGCGCCGGCCGGCGGGGGCTGAGCGCCCCGAGGGCCCGAGGTGGCGCGCGCGGCGGGCCGACGGCCGCGCCTGAGCGCCGTCAGGGCCCGAGGTGGCGCGCGCGGGGCGCCGGCGTGCGGTACCGCGAGAGGAGCGCGAGCGCCGCGTCCAGCGACGCGCCGTAGGGGAGCACGTTGCCCTTCGGGGTGGCGTACTCGAGGTAGAGGTTGTCGTCCGTGGACAGGATCGGCCCGCCGTCCTCGGCCGCGTCGGCGACGAGGCGGTCGAGGTCGTCGCCGGACGTCACGAGATCGTCGAGGAGGTCCGCGAGCCGCGCGCCGGCGAGCGTCGCCTGGAGCGCCGGGCGCGCGTCGAGCGCCGCGAGGCGCGCCTCCGAGGCGACGAGCGGCGCGGCGCTCGCGACCAGGATGCCCTGCGCGCCGCCCACGAACAGCGCGACATGCGGGAAGGCGCTGCGCATGGTCCGGATCACGACGGCGAGCTCGCGCCGCCGGATGTGGTGGAGCTGCACCCACTGCTGGAGGACGCCGCCCTCGGCGAGCCGGGACCTGGCGAGCTCGTAGAACTCGCGGCTGTAGAGGCTCGCGGCGCCCGCGAACCAGACGCTGGTGAGCTCGATCGCGATGAGGTCGTAGCGGCCCTCGGCGGCGACGAGCAGCTCGTTCCTGCCGTCGTTGAGCGAGAGCCGGACGCGGGGGTCGTCGAGGGCGTTGAGGCTCGGTCCCGCGAAGAAGCGGCGGGAGGCCTCGACGATCGCGGGCGAGATCTCGGCGACGTCGATGCGCTCGAAGGGGTAGGCCGCGATGGTGCCGGTCGTCGTGCCGGTGCCGAGGCCGATGACGAGCGCCGCGCGCGGGTGGCGGACGAAGAGCGAGGGGAAATGCGCGAACCGCCGCTGCGCCGTCATCTCGGGGCCGTCATCGCCCTGGAACTTGCCGTTCGTGTACATGGTCGTGACGCCGGCGCGGCGCGCGACGGTGGTGACGCCGCCGTGCACGTCCTCGCGCACGAAGTCGATGCGCTCGGGCCGCGGCCCCATGGCGAAATAGACGTTCGCGCCGCTCGTGAGGCGGGCCATGTCCCAGCGCGGCGCGAGCGCGGCGAGGGCGGCCGCGGCGGCGGCCGCCGCGAGGGCGCGCTCCGAGCCGAGCGCGGGGAGGATCAGGTAGCCGGTGATGATGGAGCCGGCGATCGTGCCCAGGGTGTTCGCGGAGGTCAGCCTGCCGACGCGCGCGGCGACGTCGGCGTGCGCGGCGGCGCGCGCGAGGAGGAGCGGGAAGGTGGTGCCCATGCACAGCGTGGGCAGCGCGAGGATCGCGAGCGCGGCGAGCGCGCGGCACGCCTCGCGGCCGGCCCAGCCGTCGACGTGCTTGCCCGCGAAGGCGAAGAGCCGCGGGAGCTGGTCCCAGAGCGGGGTGGTGGCGGCCAGCGAGAGGGCCGTGGCGACGAGCCCGCGCCAGAGCGCGCCCTCGCCGTGGCGCCGCGCGAGGGCCGGCGAGCGCGCGGCGCCGACCGCGAGGCAGACGAGGAAGACGGCGAGCATCAGCCCGAAGGCGTAGGCGCTGTTGCCGATGAGCAGCGCGAGCAGGTGCGTCTCGACCACCTCGGCGGCGAAGACCAGGAAGCCCGAGGCGAACGCGAGCGGCAGGAGGAACGACGCCTCGGCGCGGCCGCCGGCGGGCGGGAGGGGAGCGCGCGACGAGCGCGCCTCGGGGGAGGGCGCCTCGGGGGAGGGCGCCGTAGACGACGAGCGGGCGTCGAGGGCGGCGGCGGGCGGGGCGAGCGCGGGGCCGCGGAGCCCGGCGGAGATCGCGACGGCGCCGAGGATGAGGTTGGCGATCGCCGCGGACCAGAGCGCGCCGCGGATCCCGAGGAGCGGGAGGACCACGTAGGCGCCGGAGAGCGCGCCGGCCGCGCCGCCGGCCGTGTTGATGGCGTAGAGCGAGGCGAGGCGGCGCGCGGCGTCGTGCTCGGCCGGGGGCGCGCCGTCCGGCGCGGCGCCGGCGCGGAGGATGCGCGAGAGCACCGGGAGCGTGGCGCCCATCGCGACCGTGGGGACGACGACGACGAGGGCGGTCAGCGCGGCGCGCGCCACGGTGAGCAGCGCGAGCGAGTCCGGCGCGGCGCGGGCGACGGCGACGTAGGCCGAGGTCAGCGCCTCGAACAGGAACGGCGAGACGGCGCAGATGGCGCCGACGATCGCCTCGAGGGCGCCGTAGACGACGAGCGGGCGGCGGGCGGCCGCGGCGTGGCGGCCGCCGAGGTGCGCGCCGAGGGCCAGGCCGCCCATGAAGGCGGCGAGGACCGTGCTCACGGCGTAGGCGGTGGCGCCGAAGACGTAGGCGAGCAGCTTGGAGAAGGCGACCTCGTAGAGGAGGCCGGTCGCGCCGGAGACGAAGAACAGGGCAGCCACGAGCGGGAAGCGGGAGCGCACGGGCGCGCACGCTAGTACAGGCGCGCGAGGAGCAGGCACCTTCGCGGTGGGCGACGCGCCGTCCCCGGCGCCGCTCTTCGGGCGAATCCGGACCTCCAAGCAGCGCCGGCGCGACTGGTGCCACGCCGGCGCGGGCCCTTGATCGCCGGCGTGGCCGCGCGTCCCCGTGTAGCTCGCCCCGCCCTCGCCTCCGCCCCGCCGCCCTCGCCCCGGAGCCCCGCGCCGTGACGGAGCCGCCGGCCTCGGGTGTGGCCGCGCCGCCCCTCCCTGGCGGCGCGGTGATCGAGCTCGACGGCGTGATCCTCCGTTACGGCGCGCACGTCGCCGTGCGCGGCGCCTCGCTCCGGCTCGACCCCGGCGCGATCCACGCCATCGTCGGCGAGAACGGCGCCGGCAAGTCCACGCTCCTCAAGCTCGCGGCCGGCGTGCTCGCGCCCGACGCCGGCGCCGTCCGCGTCGACGGCGCCCCGCTCCGGCCGGCGACGCCGGCCGAGGCCGCCCGCCGCGGCGTGGGGATGGTCCACCAGCACTTCATGCTCGTCGGGAGCTTCCTGGCCCTCGAGAACGTCGTGCTCGGCTGCGAGCCCACGCGCGGGTGCGGGCGGCTCGACCTCGCCGCCGCCCGCGCCCGCGCGCGCGCCCTCATGGAGGCGGCCGGGCTCTCGATCCCGCTCGACGCGGCGACCTCCGCGCTCACCGTGGGCGAGCGGCAGAAGCTCGAGATCCTGCGGGTCCTCTACCGCGGCGCCCGGGCGATCCTGCTCGACGAGCCCACGGCCGTGCTCTCCCCGATCGAGGCCGACGGCCTGTACGCGACCCTCCGGCGCCTCGCGCGCGAGGGCCGCACGGTCGCGGTCGTGACCCACCGGCTCGACGAGGTGATCCGGTTCGCGGACCACGTCACCGTGATGCGCCGCGGGCAGGTCGCGCTGTCGCGGCCCGCGGCGGGCCGGTCCGCCGAGGCAGGAGAGCGCGGCGCCGAAGGAGAGCTCACCCGCGCGATCATGGGCGGCGAGCCCCCGCCGCGGGTCGATCGGCCGCCGCTCGGCGAGGGCGCGCCGGCGGCGCTCGAGATCGCCGGGCTGACCGTGACCGGCGCCGGCGGACGGCGCCTGCTCGACGGCGTGACCCTCACGGTGCGCGCGGGGGAGATCGTCGGCGTCGCGGGCGTCGAGGGCAACGGCCAGCGCGAGCTCGTGCGCGCCCTCGCCGGGATGGAGCCGCGCGCGGCCGGCCGCGTCGCCGTCGGCGGCGTCGATCTCTCCTCGTGGGACATCCGCGCGCGCCGCGCGTGCCTCGGCGTGGTGCACGAGGACCGCCACGCCGAGGGCGTGCTCCTCGGCGCCTCGGTCGGCGACAACCTCGTCCTCGGCGACCTCGGCGAGCTCCCGCGCGGCGCCCGCGGCCGCGACGCCGAGGCGGCCCTGGTCGCGCGCCGCGTCGCCCGCTTCCGCGTCGAGCCGCCCGATCCGTCGCGCCTCGCGGGCGAGCTCTCCGGCGGCAACCAGCAGAAGATCGTGGTCGCGCGCGCGCTCGATCGCGTCGCCCCGGCGGCGCGATCGAGCGCGCGCGCGGCGATCCGGGCGCCGCGCCGCGCGGCCGCGGTCCTCGCTCAGCCGACCCGGGGGGTCGACGTCGGCGCCGCCGCGGTGATCCACGCGGCCATCGCCGAGGCCGCCGCGGCGGGGCTCGCGGTCCTCGTGATCAGCGCGGACCTCGGCGAGCTCCGGCGGCTCTGCCATCGGCTCCTCGTGATGCGGAAGGGCAGGATCGTCGCGACGCTCCCGCCCTCGTGCTCCGACGAAGAGATCGGGCGCGCGATGCTCGGCCTGGAGGCGGCGTGAGCCCCGCCCGCGCGGCCGCGCGCTTCCGGGGCGGGCTGCGCGAGCTCCGCGGAGCCGCCCTCCCGGCGGCGCTCGTGCTCGGCGGCATCCTCCTCGCCCTGAACCTCATCTCGTTCAGCTTCGGCGAGGCGCCCGCGCCGATCCTTCGCCGCGCCTTCGAGGGCACGTGGGGCACCCCGTACGGGGTCGGTCAGGTGCTCTTCAAGGCGACGCCGCTCCTCTTCACCGGGCTCGCCTTTTCCATCGCGCTCCGCGCGGGCCTCTTCAACATCGGCGCCCAGGGGCAGCTCGCGATGGCGAGCCTCGCGGGCGCCGTCGTCGCGGCCCGGCTCCCTCCGGGCACGCCGTGGGCCGTCGCCGTCCCGGCGTCGATCGCGTGCGCCATGGCCGCGGGCGCCGCCGTCGCGCTCGTCCCCGCGCTCCTGCGCGCCCGCCTCGGCGCCCACGAGATCATCAGCGGGATCATGATGAACCGCGTCGCCGACGCGCTCGCGCCGTGGCTGCTCGCGTCGGTCCTCGGCAGGGCCGCGATGCGCACCGCCGACGCCATCCCCGCGGCCACGCTGCCGCGGCTCGACCGGCTCGTCCCCGCGCTGCGCGGCAGCGCCGCGAGCGTCGCCTTCCCCCTCGCCGTGGCGCTCGCGTTCGCGGCGCACCGCGCGCTCTCGCGGACCCGCGCGGGCCGCGAGATGCGCTTCGTCGGGCAGTCGGCCGAGGCCGCGCGCGCGGAGGGCATCGACGTGCCGCGCCGGCGCCTCGCGGCGCTGCTCGCCTCCGGCGCCGTGGCCGGGGCCGCCATGACCGCGACCACGCTCGGGTACAAGGGGTACTACGAGCTCGGCCTCGGCGCGGGCGCGGGCTTCTCCGGGATCCCGGTCGCGCTGCTCGGCCGCGGGACGCCGCTCGGGCTCGTGCTCGCGGCCGTGCTGTTCGGCACCCTCGAGCAGGCCGGCCTCGCCATCAACGCGCGCGTGCCGAAGGAGGCGATGGACGTGCTCGAGGCGCTCGCCATCGTCCTCGTCGCCGCCGCGGGGAGGAGCGGCGAGCGCGCGGGCCGCGCCGAGGGGGCGCCGGCGTGAGCTCGCCCGCGCTCGTCCTGCTCGCCGAGGCGCTGCGGATCTCCACGCCGTACGCGTGCGCGGCGCTCGGCGGCATCTGGGCCGAGCGCTCGGGCGTCGTCCAGATCGGCCTCGAGGGGGTGCTGCTCGCCGGCGCGTTCGCCTCGGTGGCGGTCGCCCACGCGAGCGGCAGCGCGGCGGCCGGCCTCGCCGCCGCGATCGCCGCGGGCGCCGCCCTCTCGCTCGGCCACGCCCTGATCGTCGAGCGCGCCCGCGTGCACGCCGTCGTCAGCGGCATCGCGCTCAACCTGCTCGCCTACGCGGGGACGCGCCTCCTCCTGCGCGGGCTCTACGACAGCGCCTCGAGCTCGCCCCCGATCGAGGGCTTCCGCGCGGGCCCGACCGGGAGGAGCGGCGCGGCGCTGCTCGCGCGCGTGCTCCTCGATCCGGTCGTCCTCGCGGCGGCGCTCGCGATCGCGGCGACGCCGCTCCTCCTCGCGCGCACGCGCTTCGGGCTCCGGGTGCGCGCCGCCGGCGAGGACCCGGCCGCCGCCGCCGCCGCGGGCGTCCCCGTGACCCGCGTCCGCTGCGCCGCGCTCGCGCTGTCCGGCGCCCTCTGCGCGCTCGGCGGCGCGCACCTCGCCTACGACCAGCACCGCTTCGACTCCGGCATGTCGAACGGCCGCGGCTTCATCGCGCTCGCGGCGGTCGTCGTGAGCGGCCTCCGCGCCGGCCGCGCGGCGCTCGCGTGCCTCCTGTTCGGCGCGCTGGAGGCCCTTCAGATCGCGCTCCAGTCCGCGGCGCGCGGGGCGTCGCGCGCGGCCGATCTCGCGCAGCTCCTGCCGTACGTCGCGACGCTCGTGGCGCTGGGGCTCGCGGCGCGTCGCGGCGCCGCGTCAGGGGGCGGCGCCGCGCCGTGACGTCGACGCGCTCCAGCGCGGCCCCGGCGCGGCGCGAGGCCGCGCCCTGGGGGGGAGCGGCGCCGCTACGGATCCGCGCCCTTCTCCGGCTCGATGCCCTCCCACCAGGCGGAGAGATCGATCTCGACCGCGTCGAACGGCGCGGCGCGCACGCTCTCGTCCGCGCCGTGGATGCCGAGCTCCATCCACTTGCCGTCGACCTGCTGGGCGACGAGCAGCGTCCGGTCGCGCGGGTCGACGTACCAGATGTGCGGGACGCCGATCTTCATGTAGAAGCGGCGCTTGACGATCTGATCGTAGCTCGCCGTGCTCGGCGAGAGGATCTCGCAGACCCAGTCCGGCACGAGGGTGATCGGCCCCTTGGCGGGGAGCGTCGGGAGGCGCTCGCGGCGGAAGCCCGCGACGTCGGGCGATATCTCCGGCGCGCGGGGCAGCTGGATGCTCGGCTCGGGGAGGATCCACCAGCCGCCGGGGCCGCCGCGTCCCCGCTGGAACGGGTTCGTCAGGTCGGTCGTGATCAGCCCCTCGACGCTCGCGTGCGGCGCGCGCGGGCGAGGGAACGCGTAGAGCGTGTCGTCGAGGATCTCGCCCCGCCACGTCGGCGGCAGCGCCTCCAGGTCGGCGAGCGTCGCCGGGCGGACGAGCCTGGGTGCGAGTTCCATGGGCAGCCTCGAGGAAAATTTACCCCAGCGGGGCGGCGCGCGCTCCACAGAACGATCGCCCCGCGCCGCCTCGTCACCAGCCTAGCCGCTGCAGCCGCTCCCGCGCGCCCTTGACCCCGAAGATCGTCTCCTCGCCCGGCGGCACCACGGGCGCGAGCAGCACGGCCGCGAGGATCGCCGTCACGACCAGCGGCGCTCGCGCGTCGCCGCCGGCGACCGGCGGCTCGCGCACCTGCCAGGCCCGCCGCGCCCGCGCGAGCAGCGCGTCGAACCCGCGCCCGCCGATCGCCCGCACCCCCGCGGCGGCCGCCGCCCGCAAGAGAGGCGCGCGATCCAGCGGCACCGTCAGCACGAGCACCCGGCTCGGCGCGGCGCCGGACCGCGCGACGTCGACCTCCACGGCGTCGGCCATCGGCGTGGCCCCCGACGGGTACGCCTTCTTCTGCACGAGCGTCAGCTCCGCGCCGAAGAAGACGCGCGCCTGGTGCGCCCAGCGGTGCTCGTCGATCCGCGCCTCGGGCTCCGGCGACAGCAGCGACCAGCCCTGGCCCGGCGCCGCGAGCTCGATACGTCCTTCCGCCCACCCGTTGACATCAAATTCCATTCGCGCGCCCGCTGCCACGGTAATCCCGGCTCAGCCTGCTCCGGATCGCGCGAAGGCGCGACCCGTGCTCTATAGTCGTGTCATCTAGGCTAAAGGTGAGCCCTGCATGCCGAAGTCCGATCCGGCGTCGGAAGAGCAAGGCCGGGCCGCCCTGAGGGCGGCCCTCTTTGTACATCGCCGCGCGCCCCTCTCGCGCCAGCTCGCTCGCCGCGGCCTCGGCCCCTACCGCGGCTACGGCGAGCTCCTCGAGGCGATCGAGCGGCTCGCCGATCGGGGGGCGCAGCTCTCCCTGATCGGGCGCTCGATCCGCGGCGAGCCGCTGCTCGCCGTCCACATCGGCCCAGTCCGCCCGCCCGGTGACGGCGGCGACCGGCCGGGTGTAGGTCGCCCAGCGCTGCTCTCCCATGGCGGGCGGCGCTTCGCGAACGGCGCGCCGCCCCGCGGCGCCCACGTCGGCGGCGACGCGCCGGGGGGCGCGGGCGAGCCGCCGGCGAACGACGTCGCCGCGGCGGAGCTGGCCGGGCGCGCCGGGCCGCTCGACCCGCGCGGCGTCGGCCCGCTCGATCCGCGCCGCGCCGCGGGCGCCGGGCCGCGCGGGCGGACCACGGTGATCCTGTCCGGGATCCACCCCCTCGAATGGGTCGGCATCGAGGCGAACCTCGCGCTGCTCGAGCGCCTCGCGACCGAGGACCTCGGCGGCCGATCGATCTTCGCCGTCCCGATCGTGAACCCCGACGGGCTCCTGCGCGTCGAGATGAACCTCCGCGCCGGGCGCCACCGCTACGTGCGCGGCAACGCCCGGGGGGTCGACCTCAACCGGAACTTCGACGCCGGGTGGTACGAGCGCGGCCTCGTGCAGCGCCTCATCGGGCTCGTCGTCTCGCCCGGCAGCCGCCCCGCCAGCGAGCCGGAGGTCGAGGCGATCGCGCACGCGCTGTCCTCGCGCCGGATCGACCGCGCCCTGTCGCTGCACAGCGCGGGCGGCGCCGTGCTGTACCCGCCGGCGCACAGCCTCTGGCCCGTGGCCGACGCCGCCGAGCACCGCGCCTTCGCCCGGAGCGTCGCGCGCGCCGCGGCCCGCAGGCCGTACCGCGCCATGTCCTACGTCCGCTTCGCCTGGGGCATCCGCAAGGCGGGCCTGGAGATCGACTGGCTCCACGACCGCCACGGGGCGCTGTCGCTCCTCGTCGAGTGCTCGCGCGGCGGGCTCGGCCTGCGACCGTCGCGGCTCGTCGAGCCGTTCGCCTGGTACAACCCCCGGAAGCTCGACGACGCCACGCCGCCGCTCGTCGAGGCCGTCCTGCCCTTCGTGAAGGGCGCGCGCGCCTGAGCGCGCAGCGCGGGGCGGCTCGCTCGGGCGCAGGCGCGCGCCCTCAGGACTCGACCGGCTCGCCGACGGGGAGCTTCTGCAGGCCGAGGAGGACGCCGACGGCGGCGAAGCCCGCCGCCATGAGGCCGTAGGCCGAGAGCGCCCGGTGCTGGATCAGCCACCCGGCGCCGATGGGGCCGACGATCTGCGCGAGGCTCGCCAGCGACTGGCTCACGCCGAGCGCCGCGCCCTGCTCGTCGCGGCCGACGCTCTTCGTGAGCAGCGTGGTGACGGCCGGCCGCACCACCGCCGAGCCGAACGCCCCGATCCCCACGAGCACGAGCAGCGTGGGCAGCGTGTACGCCACGCCGAGCAGGCCGTAGCCGATCACCATCGTGCCGAAGCCGATCAGCGCGAGCCGCTCCTCGCCGAACCGCTTCGCCAGCCGGCCGATCGCGCCGCCCTGGATGCTCCCGCCGACGAGGCCGGAGAACGCGTAGAGGTAGCCCGTCTCCTTGACGCCGAACGCGAAGCGCCGCTCGAGGAACAGCGCGAGGCCGCCGATGAGCGTCGAGAACGAGAGCGTGAAGGCGAAGAACTCGAGCAGCCGGCGGCGCGGGAGCGGCCGGTCGAAGAAGCGGCGGAAGGCGTCCCCGCGGCCGATCGCCGACGCGCGGGCGGGCGCGGCCGCGGCCGCCTCGGGCGAGGCCGCCGGCGCGATCGGCTTCGCCGGCAGCAGCGTGGCCGTCAGGAGGATCGACGTCAGCGACAGCGCCGCCGCGCCGTAGGCCGGGGCGCCGTAGCCGAACCGGCTCGCGAGCTCGCCGGTGATGGCCGGGCCGAGAAGGAACCCCGAGCCGAAGGCGATGCCGATCAGGCCGAACGCCCTGGTGCGCTCCTCCGGCCGGGTCACGTCGCTGATGTACGCCTGCGCGATCGTCAGGTTCCCGGCCGTGAGGCCGTCGATGATCCGCCCCACGAAGAGCATCGGCAGCGAGCTCGCCGAGCCGATCACGAGGAACCCGAAGAACGTGCCGGTCTGGCTCGCGAGCAGCGTCGGCTTGCGGCCCACCCGGTCGGAGATCCGCCCGAGGATCGGCCCGGAGACGAGCTGGCAGACCGCGTAGCTCGCCGCGAGCACGCCGACCACGAGCTCGCTGGCGCCGAAGTGCTCGGCGTAGAACGGGAGCAGCGGCAGGACGAGCGTGAGGCCGAGGACGTCGACGAAGACGGTCAGGAAGATCGGCAGGAGCGGCGAACGGCGCATGGTGGCTTTCGGTGGCGATGGACGGCGGCGAGGACCGCGGGCGATCCGCGCCGGGGTGGCCCGGCCGGCCGACGGGCGCCCGGGCGGCGGTCTCCTCATGACCCATCTGCGCCGCGGTGGGTACCCTCCAGCGCGCCCCGGCGGCATAGCCCGGCCGGCGCGCCGGCGCCGGCGCGCCGGTCGGGCTTGCGCCGGCCGGGATCAGCGCCCGGCGGGCCTGGCCGCGCGCGCGTCCGGACGCGCGTCGGGGGCGCGGAGCGCGAGCGTCATCTGGATGTCGTCGAGGGTGGCGTCGCCCACCCGGAACGCGTCGGGGCGGGTGCCGATCGGGACGAAGCCCATCCGCGTGTAGAGCCGCATGGCGCGCTCGTTGTTGGAGAAGACGCCGAGATCCAGGTACGAGAGGCCCGCCTTGTCGCGCGCCCAGGCGATCGCCGTCTCGAGCAGGCGCCGGCCGTGGCCCTGCCCGGTGTAGGGGCCGAGGATGCCCATCGCGACGACGGCGCGGTGGCCCTCGGACCAGACGCGGCCGCCGCGCAGCTCGATGTGCCCGATGACGCGCGCCCGCGGCTCGGTCGACCGGAGCAGCCAGGCCCGCCCCCAGAGCGGCTCGTCGAGCGCCTTGCTCCAGCGGTCGCGCGCGCTCTTCTCGACCTCGTCGGGCGCGAGCGACGTCACGACGGCGAAATGGGGCGCGCCGCGGCGGCCGGACTCGGCCACGTGCTCGACGAGGTAGGTCATGAAGGCCCGCGCGTCCGAGAGCTGCGCCGGGGTGATGGCGGGGAGGGCGGGGGAGGCGTCCATGCCGTGGCGCGCGCTGCGCCTCGGGGAGCGTAATGCCGCCGCGGCGCCGGCGCGACCTCCAAGCCGCGGACGGGGCGGGGCCGAGCGACCGCGGGCTCACCCGGCGCGACGGCCGGCGACGGCCGCGCGGGTCACGGCGCCCGCGGGGATCGCCGAGCGGCCGCGCGCTCGGGTCGCTGGTGCTGGGGGGAGAGAGGGGGAGGGGAGCGCGGGGGCCCCGGCGCGGGGCCCCGGCGCGGCGAGGAGCGGATCAGTCGGGGTACACGCCCAGCTGATCAGGATCGGCGACGCCGAGCTGGA
This sequence comes from Sorangium sp. So ce394, assembly GCF_051474665.1. NCBI lineage: Bacteria > Pseudomonadati > Myxococcota > Polyangiales > Polyangiaceae > Sorangium > Sorangium sp. So ce394. Next base: position 9,410,378 of record NZ_CP150339.1, on the reverse strand, counting down.
CCATCATCTGGAGCATGTAGTCGGGCACCGACTTGTAGCTCTTCAGCTCGTACGCGTAGTGGTTCTTGTAGATCGTGAGCTGCGCGCAGTTCGGGTTGATGTTCTGGTCGCACGGCTTCACGGCCTCCAGCTGACCGCTGTTCGCGTTCAAGTCCCTGACCGCGGGATCCGGGACGATGATCGCGGCGCCGTCCGGGTGGTGCATGACCATCGCGCGACCGTACTTGTTGAAGCCCGGGCCGTACTCGGCGGCGTACGCGGGATCCCCGGATACGGCGACTTCATACGACGGATCGAGCTGGTACCCCTTCGACGTGAGGTCGTTGGCGTATTCGAGCACGCGCGCCGCGATGCCCTTCTGCACCCACTTGCCGCCGGAGTCCTTGCAGGTCGCCCTGTCCTTGCCGGTCCCGAAGAGGCATTCCATGCCGTACGTGCGGGCGTAGTAGATCTGCCCGGACGTCGGGTCCTGCCACTCGATGCGCTGCTCGATCCCGGGCTCGGCGTCGGTGCCGAGCCGGTAGATGCGCATCATGTCCGTCCAGTTCGTCTTGCCGTTCGCGGGGATGTACGCGAGCGTCCAGGCGATCAGGAACTTCTGCACCTCCCAGCCGACCTGCGGATCGACCGCGATGGTGCGGGGGACGTTCTCCGGGTTGAAGTCGCCGCCGATGTAGTTCGAGCAGAGGTTCTTCCCGCCGCTCGGGAAGCAGACCTTCGGCCCCTCGTTCGGCCACCAGCTGACCCAGCCCATCGGGCGCGCCGGGTACTGCGTCGCCAGCGGGTCGGGATCCTTGCTGTCCTCGTCGACCACCGGGATGCCGTTCTCGTCGGCCTCGAGGCGAGGCGCGAGGAGCGAGCGGTCGCCGGTGAGGGCGTTGGCGAGCAGGCGGCGGTAGCCCTCGGGCAGCACGTCGGCCATGCCGACCGCGCGGAAGCGGGCGTCGTAGAAGTCGCGGCGGGAGCTGCTCACGAACCGGTCCTCCGACTCGGAGAGCAGGATCGCCGCGTTGATCTTGTCGTAGTAGCTGCCCGCGTTGATCGTGAAGTCGGTGTCGAAGTCGCCGTTGACCTCCGAGTTCTTGTTCGCGAGCGGGTGACCGCCGAACCCGATGTCCTTCAGGTAGCCGGTCGATCCGTTCGGGATCTGCACCAGCACGTCGCTGTTGGCCTGGCCGCCGAAGCCGCTGAAGTCCTCGCCCGCGCCGTAATCGTCGCTGTCGTCGTTCGACCGCAGGATGCCCCACTCGGACCACGGGTTCTGCGGATCGAAGGCGTCCTTGTTGCGCAGGTAGTGCGGCCCCACCTCCGGGCGGGACAGCTGCCGGGCGAAGTGGTCGAAGGCCACCGTCGCGGCGATGACGTTCTCCTCCAGGCTGCCCTCGATGAGGAGCGGCCACAGCGAGTCGAACGACAGGCCCTGGTTCGTCGCGAGATCCTGGTAGATCGTCCCGAAGAACCCGATGCCGCCGGCGATGCCGAGGAGCTTCTCGTTGTAGCGGCTGTAGGACCGGTCCGCCGCGGCGCGGACGTTGAACGTCGTGCGGCCGCGCCGGAAGTTGTCGAAGATGTGCCTGTTCTCCTGGGAGGTGATCAGGAACATCAGCTGCTCGTACGGGTCGGCGCCGTTGTCGTGGCGGAAGACCGAGACGTTGCCGGTGTCGGCCCAGTTGTCGCTCGCGAACGCGTACGGCACGCGGACCCGACCCCGATCGTCGACCGCCGGGCCGCCGCGGAAGGAGATCAGGTTGGTCTCCTTGTCCTCCGGCTTGCGGAGGTTCCGCCAGCTCACGTAGTCGACCGGCTGCTGGCGGCAGCGCTTCGTCTCGGTGCCGACCGTGACGATGCCGCCGTCGATGACCTGGTGCCACTTGCCGTCGAGCGCCTCGTTCCAGCTCGCGGGCGCCTTCGTCTCCACCTCGTAGCAGTCGCGGATGACGTTGTACTGCTTCTGGAGCTGGGAGTAGTGGAAGTCCGAGACGCTCCCGCTGCCCTTCGCGTACGTGCCGTACTTGATGCCGGCGAGCCCGCCGAAGGTGTCGGTCGCGGCGAGCAGCGCGCCGCCGACCTTGCCGCCGGCCAGGTAGTTGCGGTCGCCGTTGTCGTAGACGCTCACCGTGTCGCCGTAGAAGAAGCGCGCGGCGGCGAAGTCGTAGACGCCGAGGCCGACCAGGTCCTGCGAGACGTCGCCCGGGTAGTCCATGACCGTGGAGTGCTGGAACATCCAGATCATGTTCTTCTGCTCTTCGTCCGTGATCGCGTCGTAGTAGCGGGGGCCGACGCACTCCTCCGGGTTCTCCCCCGGCGCGCCGGTGCACGGGTCGTCGATCGTGCCGTTCTTCGTCCTGAGCTGCCAGTACTGGGGCCGGAAGAAGAGCGAGGCGTAGGTGCTCACGAAGTTGTGCCGGAGGCCGATGGAGTGCCCCATCTCGTGCGCGATGACCGCGTACTGGTAGCGGCGCTGGATGTACTTGAACATCCGCTCGTAGCGCCCCCGCCGCTCCGCGGACGTCTCGTTGTCGCCCGGGGGGAACTTCTCGCGCAGCGCCTCCGCGAGGCCCGTCATCGCCGAGGCCTCGGGCGCCTCGTGCAGGATGCAGGCGCCGCGCTCGGCGAGCGCGCTGTCGTGCATGCGGCGGAGCTGCGACTGCACCTGCGGGTTGTTCATCGCGAACGGCGACGCCGCGTCGGCGAACGGCCCCTCGACCGGCACGCCGGCGGGGATGCCGGCGCGCTGGAGCATCGCCGGGTTCATGAGCTCCGCCTCGGCGAGGCTGCCCCGGGCGGCCTTCATGCGCGCGCTCACGACCGCCTGCTGCGGGGAGGGGACGTCGCTCCGCACCGCGATGTCGGCGACCTTGGCCTTCATCGGCTCGATCACCGCCCGGAGCTGCGGGGAGATGCCCTGCGCGACGAGGTTCTTGTACGCCTCGGCGTCGAGCTTCGTGACGCTCGCGAGCCGCGAGGTGACCTCGTCCTTCGTCATCGTGGGCCCGGTCCCGCCGCCCGAGGCGCGGCTCGCCTGCGCCCAGTCGCGGATGTACTTGCCCTCGGTGACCTCGGAGGTCGAGATCTCGCCGTTGATGTAGCGGACGAGGTCGACCAGCCCCTGCGCCGCCAAGTCGGTCTGGTGGCTCCAGATGTTGATGCTGGCGGCCACCTTCTCGCCCGTGATCGGGTCGTCGCCGTCGACCATGATGCCCCACGGCGCCGGGGTCTGCGGCTTGTCGACGATGAGGACGCTGTTGTAGCGGAGGTCGCCGAGGCGCGGGGAGAGCCCCTCTTCGCCGCAGGCCGGGTGATCGCCCGCGATGACGGGGTTGTGGCAGAGCACGATCACCGACGGCTGCGTCACGACGTTGCCGATCGCGAGCGTCGCCTGGTCGTTGTTGCGCCGCTGCGAGAGCTTCGTCACGGCGTCCCAGGCCGCCTGGTCGCACTGCGGCGCGTCCCAGCCGTCCGCGCGGCGGCACGCGTTGAGGTCGCGCGAGATCGCGACGGCCTCGTCGATGTCGTCCTGCTGGCCCTTCCACATCGGGAACCGCGCGTCGCAGTCGGCGCCGCCGGTCTTCCGGCACTCGACCAGGCGCGAGGTCTGGATCGAGGTCTTCATCGCGAGATCCCACTCCTCGGCGGCCCAGTTGGTCGCCTCGAAGAGGTCCTCCGACGTGTCGCCGCCGATGTACCAGGGGATGACGACCGCCTCGCGATCCGCGTAGGGCAGCGTGCACTTCTGCTTGAACACGTCGCACTGCGAGCCCGCGCCGGCCGCGGCGCACTCGTCGGCGGTGCCGTCGTTGTCCTCGTCGCGGTTCGGATCGGCGTTCAGGTCGCCCGACACGAGGGCCGTCTCCCGCGTCGCGCAGGCGATCGCCCCCTCCATCGTCTCCGGGTTCGCGTAGAAGTGGCTGCGCTTCCAGAGGTTGTAGCGGGCCGCGAAGCGCCGCCACTGGTTGTCCAGGATCCCGTAGTTGCGCTCGTAGCCGTAGCGGTAATCGAAGTTGAAGATGCCGAACGCCTGGAACCTCACGCCGTCGAAGTCGACCGGCTCGTAGTCGGTGTCGACCACCTTCTTGAACGACTGCCGGATCGTGATCTCGATCGGGTTGCAGTTGCCGTACGGGTCGGTGCCGCCGGCGAAGTCGCCCGGGAGCATGCAGGCCGGGAACTTGTCGATGCCCCAGCCGAGGCTCGAGAGGTCGAGCATGGCGGGCGTGGCGAACGCCTTCGTCGTGACGTCGAAGTAGCCGTTCGCGGCGTCGAACTTCGGGGCGTCGGCGGCGTTGGGGTCGTTGACGGTATAGGCGAGCGGCTCGTACTCGACGCCTCCGTAGAGGCCGAGCTGCGAGAGGGTGTCGAAGTTGTAGGCGTCGGTCGCGAGGTTGCGCGACCAGTCCACGCGCATGTACTCGCGCTCGTACCAGAGCCTGTCCGTCGTGTTCTCGACGATGACGTTCGACTCCTCGCCCGTCGCCGGGTTGTAGTCGCGGCGGATGTCGAAGTGCGACTCGATGGCGTAGCTCGCGACGATCTGGCCGTCGTTCGTCGTCTTCTTGGTGAGCCCGTTATAGGCGTTGCCCTTGGTGTCCGTGCCCTCGATCCGCTCGTAAGCGAGCCGAGCATTGAGCTGATGCTCGGTGACCTCCCACTTGATGCGGGAGACGGGCTGAGCGTAGGTCGACGTGAAGAGCCCGTCTTGGGCAGAGCCGTACCCGACGTCGATGACCGTACCCCGCATGTAGAACTCGGGGTCGTCGGCGATGTCGGCCAAGCTCCCTCCGACGAAGAAGGACTTGGCGAGCGCATCGCTCTGGACCTTTCTGATGGACTGCCGCTCCTCGGCGCAGCCCGCCCCCACGACGGTCAGCGCGACGGTGCCGAGGAGCACCGCGCGCCTAAAAATTCGATTCATCAACGATCCTCCGGAAGCTGCCTGTCGAGATCGATGCACAAGCCGGCCCTTCGCGACGCACCCGGCGCGGCGCGAGGCATTTCCCCCCAGGCAAGAACGCTGCCAACGGTCGAAGGCGAGCTCTTTCGATAAGTTAAGCACTTGTCGCACATTTGCACCGGGGGTGGCGTTAAAGAGTTAACTGCCGCCGGTCGGGCCTCGGGCCGGCGCCGTCTCCGGGGTGACGGTGGCCGCGAGCGCGGGTCGGGAACGGTGGTCGGGAACGGCGCTCCGGAGCGCGGGTCGGGAACGGTGGTCGGGACGGCCGATCGCGCGCTGGCCGGCGGCTGCGTCCGCTGGCGGGCTGCCGCCGGGGTCGACAAGTCGTCCCCTGACACGTTCTTTGGTATGGTCGCCGCGTGCACTCCCCCTCGCATCGAGCGCGCGGGTCGCGCAGGCGCGCGGACAGCCCTGTTGGCGGTGCGCTGCTGCGCGGGCGGCGCGGCGGCCCGCGAGCGGGCGAGCGCGGCGGCCGGGGGGTGACGAGCGAGCGCGAGGGGCGCGGGCGGGTGCCGGGCGCATGAGGCATGAGGCTCTCCTCGGCCGCAAGGTGGCCGGGCGGTTCACGATCACCCGCTTCCTCGGCGAGGGCGGGATGGCCAGCGTCTTCGTCGCCGAGCGCGACGCCGAGCCCCGCCGGGTGGCGATCAAGATCATGAACCCGGAGTTCACCGCGGACCGCGCGTTCGTCCGGCGCTTCCAGCGCGAGGCGAAGGCGGCGGCGCGGGTGAAGCACCCGAACTCCGTCAAGATCTTCGAGTACGGGGTCGAGGGCGCGCTCAGCTACATCGTGATGGAGCTGCTCTCCGGGGACGACCTCTACGTCCTCCTCGAGCGCCACGGCGCCATCGGCCAGGCGAGGGCGGTCCGCATCCTCTCGGAGGTGTGCGAGGCGCTCGCCGTCGCCCACGAGATGGGCGTCGTGCACCGCGACCTCAAGCCCGAGAACATCATGGTGGTCCCGGACCCGACGCACCCTCACGGCGAGCGCGTCAAGGTGCTGGATTTCGGGATCGCCAAGATCCTCGACACCGCCTCGTCGGGCGATGAGCCCGAGATCCAGGCCGATCCGCTCTCCGTCGTGACGCGCGCGGGCACGTTCGTCGGCACGCCAGCGTACATGTCTCCGGAGCAGTGCGGGCTGCTGCCGGTCGATCAGCGGGCGGATCTGTACACGTGCGGGGTGCTGCTGTTCCAGCTCGTCACGGGGCGGCTCCCGTTCGAGGGGGAGACGCCGCTCCACACGGCGACGCTCCACATCCACGCGCCGGTGCCGGCGCCGCGCAGCTCCGCGCCGGGGATCGACCCCCGGCTCGAGGCCCTGATCGTGAAGGCGCTCGCCAAGCAGCCGGCGGACAGGCACCAGACGGCGCGCGAGCTCGGGTACGCGCTGCACACCCTGCTCGCCGATCTGCCCGACACGGCCGTGGGGCTGGGGCCGATCTCGCGCCGCCAGCCGAGCTCGCTGTTCTCGCGGGACCTGCCGCGGGGGCCGCTGTCGTCGCTCCCGCCGCTCACGTCGCTGCCGAGCTCGACGTCGGCGCCGGTCTCCGGCCCGGCGCCGCGGCCGGAGGTGTCGATCGAGTCGGCCAGGACGCTCGTCTCGGGCACGGCCGGGCCCGAGGCGGGGCCGCCGCCGCCGGCGAGGCTCCACACGCCGGCGCTCGAGCTCCCGCCCACGCTCGATCCGCCGGGGGTGTACCCGTCGCTCGGCGCCGAGCCGCAGCGCTGGGCCGGGGAGTCGGTGCCGGAGATCTCGCTGCAGCTCCCGTCCTGGTCCCACAGCGAGAGCGAGGCGCTGCTCTCGGGGAACGGCCTCGCCGCGCCGAGCTCGCCCGACGAAGCGGGCGAGGACAGCACGCTGACGATGGTCCGCCGCGACGAGCTGCTCGGTCCGCCGAAGGTCCGCGTGCACGCGGCGTCGTCCTATGACGAGGGCGACGAGCTCGACCTCACGCCTCCGGGGCGCGAGGTGAAGGCGACGCTCCGTTCGGCCGAGGACTTCGGGCTGGGCACGCCGGAGAAGCGGGCCGAGGTCGGCCTCGTGCGCGTCGACTCCGCGCCGACGCCGCCGGTGCCGCCGACGCCGCAGAGCCCGCAGTTCGATCCGGGCGCGGCGGCGTGGGATCGGCGAACGAAGCGCGTCGCCAACACGCTCCGGCTGGTCTCGTCGCCGCCGCCGGCCGACAGCCAGCTGCCCACGTTCCAGCCTGGCGAGCTGCAGGCGGTGATCCCGCCGGCGCCCTCCGCGCCGAGCGCGGCCGGCGCCGGGAGCGCCGGCGTCGTGGTGCGGGCGGCCGCGGCCGGGGTCGCCGCGCCGGCGGCCCCGGCGGAGGCGCTGCCGTTCGAGCTCGCCTCGACGCTCGCCGCGGAGCGCGCGTCCCTGGAGCGCAGCGCGACCGTGCCGGATTTCGCCGCGCCGCCCGCGCCGTCGCGCGAGCCGAGCTGGCTCGCCGGCAAGCGCGGGCTCATCATCGGCTTCGTCGCGGGCATGATCCTCACGGCGGCGGCCATGGCGCTGCTGATGCGCCTGCTCTCCTGAGGCGCTCGCCCGGACGCGCGCCGCGCGGGGCAGCGCGGCGGGAGCGGCGCTTCAGGGGATGTCGTACGTGAGCAGCCGGCACTCGATCGGGCCGTTGAACACGGTGAGCGACCGCTCCGGCCGGCGGCGCATCGCGCGCTCGATGTCCTCGGTGCCGGCGAGGAGGGCGACGCGGTGGCCCGCGAGCCGCGAGAGCGCGGCCGCCATGTCGCGGTAGAGGGCGAGCGTGCCCGGGAGGCGCTCGCCGTACGGCGGGTTGGTCAGCACGTGGCCCGGCGGCGCCGTCGGCGCGACCGCGGCGATGGGCTGGCAGCGCACCTCGATCTGCACGCCGGCCATGCGGGCGTTGCCGCGGGTGATCTCGGCGGCGCTGGGGTCGATGTCGGCGGCGAGGATCGGCGGGCCCTCGGGCCGGATCCGGGCGCGGGCGGCGTCGCGGAGCGCGGTCGTGCGCTGCGCGGCGGCGTGATCGTGGCAGGCCCACCGCTCGAAGCCGAAGCGCTGCGCGCGCAGGCCGGGGGCGATGTCCCGCGCCCAGAGCGCCGCCTCGAGGGCGATGGTGCCGGCGCCGCACATCGGGTCGACGAGCGGGCGGGCGCGGTCCCAGCCGGAGAGGCGGAGCAGCGCGGCGGCGAGGGTCTCCTTGAGCGGCGCCCCGCCGATGTGCGTGCGGTAGCCGCGGCGGTGGAGCGCGGCGCCGCCGAGGTCCGCGTAGAGCGTCGCGCGGTCGCGGACGAGGTGGACGAAGAGGGCGAGGTCCGGGTCGTCGAGGTCGACCGACGGGCGCGCGCCGACGCGGCGGCGGATCTGGTCGACGATGGCGTCCTTGGTCCGCTGGGCGATGAACTGGGTGTGGGTCAGCGCGCTCGAGCGGCAGGAGGCGCGGACGGCGAGCGTGTGGACCGGGCTCAGGTACGGGGCCCAGTCGACGCGGGAGACGCCTTCGTAGAGCGCGTCCCCGCTGGGCGCGTCGAAGGACGCGAGCTCCGCGAGCACGCGCACGGCGGTGCGGAGCTCGATGCAGGCGCGGAAGCCCTCGTCCGCCGCGCCGGAGAAGTGGACCCCGCCGCGATCGGCGCGGACGCCGCGGAATCGGAGCTCGCGGAGCTCGTCGCGGAGCGCGGGCTCGGTGCCTTTGGCGGCGGTCGCGAAGAAGTCCATGGCGACCGGGCTTGTAGCCGAACCGCCGGCTCCTGGCCCTCACGAACGGCGGCCGCGGCGGCCTTCGCGAGCGGCCGCCGCGGCGCCGCGGACGCCGCGCCGCCGGGCGAGCCGCGCCGGTCGCGGGGCCGCGCGGCCCGCGGCGGTGGCACCGGATTCGCACGGAGCTCGGCGAGCTCGTTGATGTGTGGACCGGGCGCAGGCACGCGCCGGCGCTCGGCAGAAGGGGGGGTGAGCGGACTCGGCCTTCCCGGGGCCGCTCCGGGGCGTGGCGCCCGCGCGCGTCATGGCGCGAGCGGGCGGGGAGCGAGAGCGCTGCGCGGCGGAGGGCGCCGGCGCGGCGGCAGGAGAGGAGGGGGAGCCATGCAGCGTCGGACGGCGGCCGTGCGCGGCGTCAACGTCGCGCTCGGGATCTGGTTGTTCATCTCGGCGTTCCTCTGGCGGCACAGCCAGGGGCAGTTCACCAACGCCTGGGTGGTGGGCGCGCTGTGCGTGCTCTTCGCCCTGCTCGCGATCTGGGCGCCCCGGGCGCGCTACCTCAACGCGCTCCTGGCGATCTGGCTCTTCGTCAGCGCCTGGTCGATACCTGCGCTGTCGGCGTGGACGGTGTGGAACAGCGCGCTCGTCGCCATCGGCATCCTCATCGTGTCGCTCGTCCCGGCCGAGGTGGAGGTGCGGGGGGCGCCGACCGTGCCGCGGCTCTAGGGGCTGTGGGTCGGCGGGGCGCGCGAGGGCGGGGCGCCGCGCCCGATCCGGCGCCGCCCCGCCGGCCGGGCGCGTTTCCACGGCCGGCTCGCGGCGTGTTCGCCTCGCAGCGTCGATCGTGTATAGCGGCGTCGCGAGCGGCGCGCCCGCGAGAGGATGCCCCCATGAAGCTCAGCGTCAACGTGAACAAGATCGCGCTCCTGCGGAACTCGCGGGGCCACGACGCCCCGAACGTCCTCTCGTTCGCGCAGCGGATCGTGTCCTACGGGGCGCACGGCATCACGATCCACCCGCGGGCCGATCGGCGGCACATCACGCCGGACGACGCGCGGGCGGTGACTCGGCACATCACCACCGTCGAGACGAACTTCGAGGGTGATCTCCGCGAGGAGTTCCTGGACCTCACGCTCGAGCTCAGGCCGACGCAGTGCACGCTGGTCCCGGTCACGCCGGGGGAGCTCACGTCGCACCGCGGCTGGGACGTCGTGAAGTGGCGCTTCGTCCTGCAGCCGGTGGTGAAGCGGCTCAAGGAGGAGGGGATCCGGACGAGCCTCTTCGTCGAGGCGGACCCCGCGGTCGTGCCGGTGGTCGCGGAGATGGGGGCCGATCGCATCGAGATTTACACCGGGCCTTACGCGGAGGCGTTCGATCGCGGCGATCACCGCGCGGAGCTCGACAAGATCGTCGCGACCGTGAGGGCCGCCGCGGCGGCCGGGGTCGGGATCAACGCGGGGCACGACCTCACCGTGGAGAACCTCGCGCCGCTCGTGAGCGAGGCGCCGCAGATCCAGGAGGTGTCGATCGGCCACCACCTCGTGGTGCGCGCGCTCGAGGTCGGCATGAAGCAGTCGGTGCTCGATTACCTCGCGGCGGTCGAGGGGCGCGGCGCGCAGGCGCGGTAAGCGGGGTCGGCGAACGGGCTGACGCGGCGCGGGACACATCGTCCTCCGTCTCGCGTCCCCGTCGTCCGTCTTCGTGCGCGTCATTCGTGCGCGTGCGCGTGCGCGATTCCCCGGAATCAGCGCGCACGCGCACGCGCACGCGGACACGGTCGACAAACTCGGGCTGCACTGGATGAGGCAGCTCGCCGTTCCGTTCCTGGGCCGTCGCTCGCGCTTCGCGGGCTCCAGGCTTGCGGGTGGGACAGCGAAGACATCAGGGGAAGGAGTGGAAGATCGAGCGCCGGAGCGTGGGGCAACGAGCGGCGGGCGAGCGGATGGCGCTCGTGGTCGAGCGGTTGCTCCGTCGCGCCAGCGAGGCGGGCGTCAGCGGAGGGGGACATGAGCACGATAGGGATGTATGCACGGGTCTCGACAGGCCGGCAGGAGCAAGAGCGCACGATCGAGTCGCAGGTCGCGGCCATTGACCACCATGTTGCGGCGATGGGAGCGACGATCGACCCGGAGCACCGCTACCTCGACGATGGCTGGTCGGGCGAGACGCTTCGGCGCCCAGGGCTCGACGCGTTGCGCGACGCCGTAGCGCAGGAGCAGCTCGACGCCGTCGTGATGTATGACGCGGATCGGTTGGCGCGGCGCTTCGTTGATCAGCAAATTGTGCTTGACGAGCTCACGCGCAAGGGCGTTGAGCTCATCTTCATCCACGGCGGGGCTGCGCGCACCGACGAGGAGCGGATGGCGCTGTCGATGCGCGGGGTCTTCGCCGAGTACGAGCGCGCCAAGATCCTCGACCGGACCCGCCGTGGCATGCTGCATCGGGCACGCTCGGGCGCGCCGCCGGGGTGGGCCAATCCTCCGTACGGCTACCGATACCTGCCGGGAGCTCGGCATCAGCCAGGCACGGTGGTGGTCGAGGAGTGCGAAGCGTCGGTGGTACGCCAGATTTTCGCGTGGGTAGGCTACGAGGGCCTGCCCTTGCGGCACGTTGCGCAGCGGCTCGAGGAGCAAGGGACCGCGAGCCGCAAGGGTCGGCCATGGCAGACGAGCACGATCGGGGGGCTGCTGCGCAACCGTGTGTACGTGGGCTGTGCCCATCACCAGAAGTACGAGGCCGCTGAACCGCGGCGCCCGCGCGATCGGCGCCACTACCGCCGCCGGCGCAAGTCGTCCTTCCGGCGCCGGCCGGAAGAGCAGTGGATCGGTGCGAGCGTGCCGGCGCTCGTCGACCCGGAGCTGTTTGCCACGGTGCAGCAGCGCTTGCGCGACAACCGGCAGCGTACGGCGGGGCAGGTTAAGCGCCCCTATCTGCTGCGGGGGCTGCTGATCTGTACTGAATGTGGCCGAACGCTGTGGGGACGCGCCACGGATTCCGGCGGGCGCGGCGAGTACCGGTACTACACTTGCGGCGGGCGGGATCGGTTCAACGGGCGTGACGCCGCCCCGTGCCCGCGCCCCTCGCTGCGCGCCGAGGACGTCGAGCAAGTGCTCTGGCAAGACCTGGAGCGCTGGCTCCAGGAGCCCGAGCAGCTAGCGGCCCAGCTCGACGCGCAGCGCGATAAGGCCCACACGATGCTGGAGGCGTACGAGCGGGAGCGCCGACGTCTCGTGCGCGAAGCGCGAGCCATGGAGGGAGCGATCAGCCGGCTGGTGGACGCTTACCAAGCCGGAGCGATCACGCTCGACGAGCTTCGAGCACGCCGAGACCGACTCGACGAAAGCAAGCAGCAGTGCGAGGCACGGCTCGCGCAAGGGCAGCACGACCAGCGGCGTGCGCTGCAGCAGCGAGAGGTCGTCGACGAGCTCCGGCAGCTGAAGGAGCGGCTGCGCCGAGGGCTGGAGCGCTGCACCTGGGAAGATCGCCGAGCGATCGTGGAACTGCTCGTAGAGAAGGTCGAGGTGACGACCACGATGCTGCGCGTGCACTACATCGTGCCGCTAGACCTCCACGGTAGTGGGGCGGGCGGGCACGGCGACGCGCGCCACCGTACGGACAGGCCGAAGGGTAAGCTTTGTCGACCGTGTCCGCGTGGTCACGCGCACGCGCACGGAAGAGCGAAGACGGGAGACGGAAGACGGGGACGAGAGACGTAGAGCGAGAGACGTAGAGCGAGAGACGTAGAGCGAGAGACGTGGCGAGAGCCGCTCTATATCTCGTCTCGGCGTCTCGTCTCGGTGGTTCGAATTTTATTGGTTTAGAGCCGCTATGAATTGATGCGCCGCGCCGGCATATCGATCTCTGAGAGCTGGTGTGTTGCCGCGTCTCGCAGCGTGCTTTGCGAGAGATGCGTAGTCGACAAGATTGGCAATCTCCGCTCAGGCGCTCGAGCCCCCGCGTGCCCGATGTCGTCGCGGGTGGGAGCGCGCCGGTCTTCCATGAGCCCGCTCGTGCGCTTCTCGTGCAGGATAACCAAGCTCGCTTCGTATGGCGATACGAAATTGCCAAATCGATTCCCATGTGCCCTGTCGCACAGATGGGCAATTGTCGATTGCCATTCATGAAGTCGGTCCTGTAGGGTCATCACACTACGGCTTGCGGTTAAGACGTACGAAAGGGGAGCGAGACGTCATGACATATCTTCCTACTTGTTCTTCCATTGGAGCACAGGGGCTTCGCCGCCTCGGCTGCGCGATCGCAGCGGCCTCTGCGCTCACCGCGATGTCGGCTCCGGCGAGCGCGCTCCCGGCGTTCCCCGGCGCAGAGGGCTTTGGCGCCGTCGCGACCGGCGGGCGCGGCGGGCGCGTCATCAAGGTCACCAACCTGCGATCGAGCGGGGCGGGGAGCCTGCAGGCGGCGCTCGACGCGAGCGGGCCGCGCATCATCGTCTTCGACGTGAGCGGCGTGATCGAAGGGGATGTCGTCGTCCGGAATGGAGACGTGACGATCGCCGGCCAGACCGCGCCGGGCGCGGGCATCACCGTGCGCGGGCGCCTGCTCTCCAGGTACTCCAACGCGGTCAACAATGTCATTGTAAGATTCTTGCGAGTCCGCCCCGTGCACAACGGCTCGGCCGGAGAGCAGTTCGATGGGGCGCAGTTCTCCCTGAACTCGAAGCTGATCCTCGATCACGTCTCGATCGCCTGGGGCGTCGACGAGACCCTGGATCTCTATGAGGCAGACGACGTCACGGTCCAGTGGTCCACCATCGAGTCGTCGGCGACCACGGGGCATCCAGAGGGGGTGCATAATTACGGCCTCATCAACGGCCCTGACGGCCATCGGATCACGTTGCATCACAACCTGTTCGCCCATCACAAGGCGAGGTGCCCCGCGGTCGCGAACGGCCCCGCGGATATCCGCAACAACGTGGCCTACAACGTCAGACACGGGTTCGTGCACCACAACCGGGCGAGCGGCCAGTTCAACATCGTGGGCAACGCGTACATCAAGGGGCCGAGCGATCAGCTGATCCCCTTCTATTTCGACGGCAGCGCCGGCGCGGGGCTCAAGTACTTCCTCGCCGACAACTTCATCGACGATCCCGGCAAGTTCACGGGGGTGGTCGACAACCCCTGGCAGAAGCCGTACCTCCACCCGAGCTTCAGCCGGCTCAACAAGCCCGAGTCGTACCGCGCCTCGTCGCAGTTCAACTTCTCGCGCGACGTCCCGGGCTACATCCCCGTGACGACGCACCGCGCGGAGGACGCCTATCGGCTCGTCCTCGCGCAGGCCGGCGCGCTGCCGCACGACGTCGTGACGAAGGGCGTCCTCCGGAACATCGAGCGCCGCGACGGCGCGTGGGGCGCTCGCTACGTGAACAACCTGATGGAAGGGCTCACCCCAGGGACGGCGCCCGCCGACGCCGACCGCGACGGGATGGCGGACGCGTGGGAGCGCGCGCACGGCCTCAGCTCCTCCAACGCAAACGATCACAGCCGGGTGATGCCGTCCGGATACACCGCGATCGAGGAGTACATCAACGAGCTCGCCGCCGCGCTGATCAGCACGGCGGAGGCCAGCGTGGCGTTCCAGGGCGACGAGGCGGACTAGCGAGCTCGGCCCCGGCGCGCGCCGCGGCGCTCACCGCCCGCGCACCGAGCCGCCACAGCCGCGCCGCACCGCGTCGGCCGCGCCCCTTTGCACGGCCCGTCGCGCCTGCTAGGTTCCCCCCCGGCGCCCACGGGAGCGTCCCGGACGAGACGCGCCGTACCCGGTCAGGATAAGACGACGCAGCCACATTACGAGGAGATTCGTCATGTCCTGGCTGTTGTTGTTCCTGGCAGGTCTGCTCGAAGTCTGCTGGGCCGTCGGACTCAAGTACACACAGGGCTTCACGCGCCCCCTGCCCACCGTGCTCACGATCTCCGCGATCGTCGCGAGCCTCGTCCTCCTCGAGGCCGCCTCGCGCACCCTGCCCATCGGCACGGCCTACGCCGTCTGGGTCGGCATCGGCGCGTTCGGGGCGGCGATCGCGGGCATCGTCCTCTTCGGCGAGCCCGCCACGCTCGCGAGGCTCGGGTTCCTCGCGCTGCTCGTCGTGGCCATCCTCGGCCTCAAGCTGTCGAGCTCCTGAGCCGCCGCCGCGCGGCGCGCACGACCGAGCGCCCCGCCTCGACTAACCTCTCCCCATGCACGGAACCCCCGAAGCCCGCGCCCTGCACGCGCAGTTCCCCGCCATCGACCTCCACGCCGACAGCCTCATGTGGTCGCGCTGGGTCGGCTACGATCTGCACGAGCGCCACGAGCCGATGCTGCCGCTCGCGGCCCTGGGCGGGCACGTCGACGTCCCGCGGCTCGTCGAGGGCGGCGTCGGCGCGCAGTTCTTCGGCCTGGTCTCGCTGCCCATCGGGCAGCGGCGCGGGCTCGCCGCCGTCGTCGACGAGCAGATCGACCTCCTGGAGCAGGCCGCCCTCGCGCAGCCGGATCGCCTCGTCAAGGCGCGCACCGCCGAGGACGTCGAGGCGGCGAGGGCCCGCGGCGCCGTCGCGGCGCTGCTCGGGATCGAGGGCGCGCACGCGCTCGAGGGCGAGCTCGACACGCTCGAGCGCTTCGCGCGGCGCGGCGTGCGCTACCTCGGGCTCTGCCACTTCAGCGCCAACGACGTGTGTTATCCCGCCTACGGCCGAGGTCGCAGGGACGGTGAAGGCCTCACCCCCTTCGGCCGCGACGTCGTGCGCCGCGCCGAGGATCTCGGCGTCATCGTCGACCTCGCGCACATCAACCGCGCTGGCTTCCTCGAGGTGTGCGCGCTCGCGCGCCGGCCTCCCATCGTCAGCCACACCGGCGTCGCCGGCGCGTTCGACCACTGGCGCAACATCGATGACGACCAGCTCCGCGCCCTCGCCGACCGCGGCGGGTGCGCCGGGGTCATCTTTTGCCCGCTCTACCTCGGCGGCAACGGGCTCGCTCCCGTCGTCAAGCACCTCCTGCACATCATCAATGTTGCCGGCGAGGACACCCCCGCGCTCGGATCCGATTGGGACGGCTTCATCGTTCCCACACGCGAGCTCCGCGACGCCGCGCACCTTCCGCTCTTGACGGATGCTCTGCTCCAAGCTGGGTTGAGCGAGCGTGTCATCGGCAAGTTGCTGCGCGGCAACGCAATGCGCATCTTGCGCGACAATCCGCTTCCAACGCAGCGCTCGGTTGCGTAGCCTCTCGACAGGGCCGTCGGGGTGGGTGGTCCCTCCGGCGCTGGTCGAACTCATCCTCACGCGGAGCGGACGCAGGCCATGACTCTCCATCGCCTCGCTGCACAGGGCTACGCGACTGCAGCGGATGCTTACGAGAAAGGGCGCCCCGACTATCCGCGCGGCGCGATCGAGCTCCTGCTCGACACGCTGCGCATCGACGCCGGAAGCACGGTGCTCGATCTCGGCGCGGGGACCGGCAAGCTCACGCGCCTGCTCGTGCCGACGGGCGCCCGGCTCCTCGCGCTCGAGCCGGTCGAGGGGATGCGCCGCAAGCTGGGCCAGATGGTCCCGTCCGCCGTCCTGCTGGACGGCGTGGCCGAGGCCATCCCCCTGCCCGAGGCGTCGGTCGACGCCGCGGTCGCCGCGCAGTCGTTCCACTGGTTCCACGGCGACCTCGCGCTCGCCGAGCTCCACCGGGTGCTCCGGCCGCGGGGGCGCCTCTCGCTGCTCTTCAACCTGCGGGACGAGCGGGTCGACTGGGTCGCTCGCATCTCCCGCATCCTCAACCGCTACGGCCGCGATGCCCCGGTCCACCGGATCGGCGCGTGGCGCCGGCCGTTCTCCGAGACCCGCCTCTTCGCGCCGATCGGAGAGCACGAGTTCACCCACTCGCAGGAGCTCGATCTCGACGGGCTCCTCGAGCGCGTCGCCTCGATCAGCTACATCGCCGCGCTCCCCCTGAAGGAGCGGTACTCGGTCCTGAACGAGGTGCGCGATCTGGCCGGGAGCCACCCGGAGCTCGCGGGCAAGAGCGCGTACCTCTTCCCGTACCGCACGCAGGTGGCCTCCTACGAGCGGCGCTGAGCCCCCGCGCGCACGCGCGCCTCCGCCAGCCGAGCTCGCCTGTTCGCGAGCGCCCTGCCCGCCAGTCCCGCGGCCTGCCCGCGCGCGCCCCGCCCGCCGAGCATCCCGCGCCCGCGGCGCGAGGCGCCGTGCTAGAGCGGCGCCCCATGTCGGCGCATGAAGTCGTGATCGTCGGCGGCGGGCCCGCGGGCCTGAGCACGGCGCTCTTCCTCGCCCACCATCGCCCGGCCCTCACCGACAGGATCGTGGTGCTCGAAAAGGAGCGCTACCCGCGGGACAAGTGCTGCGCGGGCGGGCTCGGCCAGCGCGCCGACAGGGCGCTCGCGGCGATCGGGGTGACGATCGACGTGCCCTCGGTCGTGGTGCACGGCGTCAGCGCGGCCTTCCAGGCGGGCGAGATCGCGCTCCGCGAGGGGAACATCGGCCGCGTCGTCCGGCGCGTCGAGTTCGATCGCGCGCTCGCGCTCGCCGCGCGCGCCCGCGGCGTCCGGATCGTCGAGGGGGCGCGGGTCACCGCCGCCTCGCTGGGGCCGGGCGGCGCGCGGGTCGAGAGCTCGGCCGGGGACTTCGACGGCCGCGTCGTCGTCGGCGCGGACGGCGTCGGCAGCGTCGTCCGCCGCGCGATGGGGCTGCCGTTCGGCCGGCTGCGCGCGCAGGCCGTCGAGGTCGACACCGAGCCCGTCGCGGGGGACCGGGCGCGCGACCTCCTGCACTTCGAGATGCGGGATCGCTCGTTCGCCGGCTATCTGTGGGACTTCCCCACGATCGTGGGCGGGCGCGAGCTCGTCTGCCGGGGGGCGTACGTGCTGCACGAGGGCGCCCTCGGCGCGGCGCGCCCCGCCCCCGACGCCGAGCGCGTCCTCCGGAGCCGGCTCGCGGCGCTTGGCCTCGACCCGGACCGCTACCGACGGAAGCGCTTCGCCGAGCGCGGCCTCGACCCGAGGGCCGCGATCGCGCGGCCCGCGGCCCTGCTCGTCGGCGAGGCCGCGGGCATCGATCCGATGCTGGGCGAGGGCATCGCGCAGGCGATCGCCTACGGCGCCCTCGCGGGCGCGTACCTCGCCGAGAAGCTCGAGGCCGGCGACCTCGGGTTCGGCGACTGGGGCCGGCGGGTCGAGCGATCGCTGCTCGGCCTGGACCTCCGGTTCCGGCGCCGGGCGATGCGCGCCTTCTACGGCGCGCCGCGGGAGCGCGTCGAGCGCTACCTCCTCCGCGAGCCGTCGTTCCTGCGCTTCGGCATGCGCCACTTCGCCGGCAGCCCCCAGCCGGCGCCCGACGCGCTCCGCGCCGCGGCGACGGGCGCGCTCGTCGCCGGCCGGATCGGGCTCGACCGCCTGGTCGCGTCGCTCCCGCCGTAGAGCGGCGGTCACCCGCTTCGGATACGGGCCCATCTCGACGTTTTCGGTGCTCAGCGCACTGGAGTGCGCTTCCGCGCCGAAAACGCCGAGCTGGACCCGTCTCCTGTGCGGGTGACCGCCGCTCTGTAACGCCATGTATCAGAGACGGGTGAAGACCGCTCTGGCGAGGCGCGCCGCGCCCGGCCGACGGCGCGTCCGTGTGCGCTGCACCACGGAGCCGCGCCCGTGAGCGGCGACACCCCCGAGGCACCCGCATGCTAGCATCGCGGGCCATGATCGCGCCGCTTCAGCCGGCGGTCGGGATGCTCTTCGGGGAGTTCCGGATCGTTCGGCCTCTCAGCGCCGGGGGCATGGGCGCCGTGTACGTCGCCGAGCAGGCGAGCACCGGCAAGCTGCGCGCCCTCAAGCTCATGCACCCGCAGCTCTGCGCGGACACCCGGCTGCGCGAGCGCTTCGAGCAGGAGGCGCGCGTGGGCGCGCTGGTCGAGAGCGATCACATCGTGCAGGTGATCGGCGCCGGCGTGGACGCGGCGAGCGGCGTGCCGTGGCTGGCGATGGAGCTGCTCGAAGGGGAGGACCTCGCGCAGCGCATGAAGCGCAGCGGGCTGCTCGCGCCCAAGGACGTGCACGAGATCTTCCGGCAGCTCTGCCACGCGCTCGGCGCCGCCCACCGGGCGGGCGTGGTCCATCGCGACATGA
Organism: Sorangium sp. So ce394; assembly: GCF_051474665.1. Classification (NCBI taxonomy): domain Bacteria; kingdom Pseudomonadati; phylum Myxococcota; order Polyangiales; family Polyangiaceae; genus Sorangium; species Sorangium sp. So ce394. The sequence continues at coordinate 9,391,628 of NZ_CP150339.1, read as the reverse complement.
AGCCCCAGAACGTCTTCCTCGCGAAGTCGAACAGCGCGACGGCGCCGTGGTCGGTCAAGGTCCTCGACTTCGGCATCGCGAAGATCGCCGCGGAGGCGAACACGATGGCGACCGCGTCGCTCGGCACGCCCCTCTGGATGGCGCCCGAGCAGACCGACGCGCGCGGGCAGATCACGCCGGCGACCGACGTGTGGGCGCTCGGGCTCATCGCCTTCGCGGCGCTCACCGGCCGCATGTACTGGCGCGCCGCGAACGACCCGATGGGCACCGCGATGCCCGTGCTGCTCCGCGAGATCCTCTTCGAGCCGATCGACCCGGCCTCGACGCGCGCGACGGCGCTGGGGCGCGCCGGCTGCGTCGTGCACCCGTTCGACGCCTGGTTCGCACGCTGCCTCGCGCGCGAGCCGTCGCAGCGCTTCCAGACGGCGCAGGAGGCGTTCGACGCGCTCGGGCCGGCGCTCTTCGTCGATCCGCGCAGCGTCCGCCCCCCCGGCGCCGCGATCTCGGTGACGCCGCCCGGCATCGCCGCGGCGGTCACCCCCGCGGGGACGGCCTCGTCCCTGTCGATGACCGGGCCGACCGAGATGGCCACGGACGCGCAGCGCCCGGCGGACGCGCGCGCGGGCGGCCGCGGGGGCGCGTCGACCGCCCCCCCGCCCGCGGATCGACCGCGGCCGGGCGCGTCCTTTCCGCCGGCCAGCGCGCCGGCCCTGGCGAGCAGCGCGCCGGCGCCGGCGCCCTCGAGGCCAGCCATGTGGAAGCCGATGCTGCTCCTCGCCCTCGGCCTGCTCGGCGGCGCCGCGGCGGCGCTCGCGTTCTCCACGGGCCGCGCGCGGCGCGAGGTCCCGGTGGCGCAGCGGCTGCCCGAGCCGGCGCGCCCCACGGTGATCAGCGCCGGCCGCGGCGACGAGGCGCGCCCGCCGGCGTCGGCGGACGGCGCGGACGCAGAGCAGCCGCCGCCAGGCCCGCGCCAGGGGCCGGTGCCGGTGCTCCTGCCGAGGGTCCCGCGCCCCTCGCGCGAAGGCGGCGCGACCGCGGCAGCGACCGCGGCGGCGACCGCGGCGAGGCCGTTCGATCACGCCGCGGCCCACGCCGCGCTGCAGCGCAAGGGGTCGACCGCGCCGATCCACTGCAGGGGCAAGGAGGGGCCGAAGGCGGTGACCGCGCGGGTGTACTTCAACCCCGCGGGCGCCGTGCAGCGCATCAGCATCGATCCGCGGGTCGCGATGACCCCGGCCGGGACCTGCGTGCAGATGGTCCTCAGCTCCGCGCGGGTGCCGGCGTTCGACGGGAACGAGCTCCAGGAGGTCTCGACGACGGTCGCGCTCGAGTAGTGGTCAAATTGGAACATGAAGGTGGGAAGGCGGGAAGAAAACCTTAATGATCTTCCCGCCTTCCCGCCTTCGTGTGGACTCTCTCTGGGCAAAGTTGACCACTACCCGCGGCCCGATCACGGGTCGACGGAGACGCACTCGCCCTCGCCGCGGAAGTGCCCGAGCGTGCGCGAGAGCGCCGCGACGAAGGCGCCGAGATCGTCGATGTCTCCGGCGCTGCCCGTCCCGTAGGGGCCCTCCTCGATCGCGACGAGGCGCACCGCGGCGAGCTCCTCCAGGGTGACGGCGCCGTCGGCGTCGGCGTCCGCGGCGGCGATCGGCGCGAAGCGGCGCGCCGCGGCCGCGGACTGGAGGTCGTCGTAGAAGAAGTGGTCGCCGTGGATCGTGAGCTCGACGGTGTCGGTGCCGCCGTTCGTGACGAGGACGCCCTCGGTCTCCTTGCCGGCCTTGTCGCCCTTGCAATCGGCGTAGCGCGTCGCGAGCGAGAAGGTCCAGTCGAGGCGCTTCTCCTCGCCGCCGTCGCCCTTCCGCGCGGTCGCCTCGATGTGCACCGACGCGCCCGCGGCCAGCATGAGCGCCTTGTCCTCCTCCGTCGCCCCGTCGAGCGCGGTGTCCGCGTCCGCCGGGCCGATCTCGTAGGAGACGCGCTCCCAGGGCCTGGCCTCGAGGCCCTCGAACGTCACGACCGGCTTCACGCCGGGCTTCGTGTGGTCGAACAGGATCGAGCCCTCCATCCGCGCCCCGACGTTCCCCTCGCGATCGGCGACGGTCACGTTCCGGAGGACGAAGAGGAACTTCTCGTACCGGATGCTCCAGCCGTCCTCGAGATCGGCGGCCGGGATCTCCTGCTCGATGTACTCCTCGCCCCACGTCGAGAACGCCACGCTCCCGGTCCCCGACGCGCCGTCGTCGCCGCAGCCGGCGAGCGCCGCCGCGGCGAGCGACAGCGCCGCCGCGCACAAGCTTCCCGTGGTCCTCATCGCTCCTCCTCCTTCTGTTCCTGCGGCGCGCCGGGCGCGAACGAGAGCGCGTAGGCGGTCCCCTTCTTGAGGCCCCGCACGAAGCCGCGCTGGGCCTGGCTCTCCGGCTCGAGATCGGCCGGCGCGCCGTCCTCGCCCTCGGCCACGGCCTCGAAGTCGACCTGGTCGAGCCAGACCGACGGCTTGACCACGAGCGTCACGACGCCGGGCCCGTCGAGGTAGACCTCCTCGAAGACGCACCCCTCGACCGCCGGCTCGCCGGTCACGTCGCTCGCGACGTCGGCGGCCAGGGCGCGCGCGCGGAACACGCGGGCGGCGTCGCCCTTCTCGGCGCGGCCCTCGAGGGCGACGACGTGCCCGTCGAGCTCCGCGGCGAAGGGGCCCGCGGGCGGCGCGCCGAACGTGAAGCGCGCGGATCGCACGACGCCGCTCACCGCGTCCGCGTCCGCGAGCGCGGTCGTCCCCTCCAGCAGGTCGACCGAGGTGGGCTGCGCCATCTGGCCCCGCGCCTCGCCGGCCTGGTAGTGGCCCGGGTGGGCGTGCGCCTCCGGGACGGCCCACCGGGCGAGCCGGTCGAGCAGCGAGGGCGCGCCGCCGCGGCCCGGGGCCGCGCGCCGCGCCGTGAACGGAGCGCCCTCGAAGTAGTAGAGCGGCCCGATCGACAGGTGCGCCTTCGACAGCGTGACGGTCCAGCCGAGCGCGTTCGTGAACGGCGCGACCGACGCCGCGTCGGCGGCGACCTCGGTCGCGAGCGTGAGGCGCTTGCCCGCGGTCGCGCCGTCGCCCCCGGCGCCGCACCCTGCGGCGAGCGCCGCGGCGAGGAGCCCCGCCGCGGCGAGCGCGGCGCGCCGGCGGGGCGCTGGTTTCTGTGCTGTGGTGGAGCTCATCGAGGACCTCATCCGAGATAAAGGGACAGCGAGACGAGGAAGCTGCGGGGGGCGCCGACGGTCACGTGCCGCGCGGGCAAGAGGTCGGGCGCCGCGCCCCGGGTGAAGCTCGACGGGTAGACGAACTCGCCGTCGAACCAGGCCGCGTCGAGGAGGTTGTAGACGTCGAGCCCGAGCTCGACGCGGTGGTAGCGGACGTGCGCCGTCACGTCGGTGAGGAGCGCGTCGCGCCCGAGCTCCCCGTACGGCAGGGGGCGGCCGTGGAGCAGCGTGACGCCGGCGCCGGCGCGGGCCTCGAGGCGCCGGCCGAAGAGCGCGCCGAGGCGCGGCGTCGCGGCGAGATCGGCGCGCGCGACGACCTGCGGCACGAACGGGAGGAGATCGCCCGCGGCGTAGCGCCCGCCGGGAGCGGTGAAGGCGGCCCGGGTGTACGTCATGCCGACGCTCGACACGAGCCACGGCGCGGGGCGCGCCACCGCGTCGAAGGCCACCCCGGTGCGGGCCGTGGCGGGGACGGGCTCGTTGCGGCCGGTCGCCTCGTCGAAGACGAGATCGTCGGTGAGGCGCGTGTGGAACAGCGCGACCGACGCGCGCACGAGCTCGTCCGCGTAGCGGAGCCCGGCCTCGGCCGAGAGCGCGCGCGTGAACGGGGTCCGCTCGCCGTCGCCGAGGCTGCGCGCCTGGGGCGAGCGGAACCCCTGGCCCACGCTGGCGAGGGCGCGCAGCCCGGGGAGCAGCGCCACGTCGACCGTGCCCTTGCCGCCCACGTGGATGCCCTGCGCGCTGCGCGCCTGCGCGCCCTCGCCGGCGTGGTCGACGACCTGGTACGCGAGCCCGTCGGCGCGCACCCCGCCGCGCACCGTGACCCGCCGCGCGGGCCGGATCGACACGTCGAGGTAGCCGGCGAGGTCGGTCGCGCGGACCTTCGCGTCGACGAGCGTCGCGGTCGGCCGGCCGTCGACCGCGGCGAGGCGCCGCTGCGACTGCTCGATCCAGTCGGTGCGCGCGATGACGCCCGCCTCGAGCGCGTCGCGATCCGAGAGCAGCGGGAACCTGAGCCGGTACGAGGCGGTCGCGCCCGCGGTGATCGCCTCGTTGAGCTGCTGGGTGGCGTCGCCGGAGGTCGGGTCCTCGAGGTAGCCGGTGTAGTTCGAGCGCAGCCGGAGCGAGCGCAGCACGAGGAACGGCGCGAGCGAGAGGCCCTCGCCGCGGGCGGCGTCGGCGCCCGCGCCGCGCAGGTCCACGACGAGCTGCGCGCGCGACGAGTCGCCGCCCTGATCCGGGTCGTACGAGGCGAAGCGGTCGACCTTGCCCGCCTCGAGGTCGTCGAGGCGCAGGACGCCGGCGGAGGCGAAGCGCGAGGCGAACGCCGAGGCCATCACGCGCGCGCGGACGCCCGCGACGGGCTCGTAGACGCCCTGCGCGACGGCCGAGGTCCGGCTGGCGGCGCGGGCGGGGCCGAAGCCGTCGGTCGCGTACGCCTCGAACGCGGCGAACGTGGTCTCGTCGGCGCCCTCGGGGTGGTAGGCGAGGAAGAGCCGGCGGGCGCCGAACGAGCCGGCGGACGCGGTCGCGGTGATCCCCGGCTCGTCGTAGCCGAGCTCGAGGCGCACGCTGCCGGCGACGGCGAAGTCGCCCTGGCGCGGGTCGTACGACCCGGGTTGCGCGCGGAGCTCGCGGATCACCTCGGGCATGACGAAGTGGAGATCGGCGTAGCCCTGCCCGTGGACGTTGGACACCTCGTTGACCGGCGCGCCCGCGACCCAGATCTCGAGGTCCTGCCCGTGGACCGCGTCGAAGCCGCGGAAGAAGATCTGGTGCGCCTTGCCCTCGCCGCCGTGCTGGGCGGCGAACACGCCCGGCACGAGCTGCAGCACGTCGCTCGCGGTGCGGTGGGGCGCCGCCCTCACCTCGGCCCGCTCCCGCACCGCCTCCGAGGCGCTGCGCGGCGGCGCCGCGCCCTGCACCACGACCGAGACCGGCGCGGCGCCGACGGCCGCGCCCGGGCCAGCGCCGCCGTCCGGCGCCGCGGCCGAGGTCTCCGCCGCCGGCGAGGCCTCGGCGGCTGCCACGGGCGGCGGCGGGGGGGCCGCGCCGTCGCCGGCGCGCGCCGGCGCGGCGGCCGTGGTGATAAGAAGCGGCGCGAGCGCCGTGCGCAGGGAGAGGGTCACAGCGGGACCGTCCGTAGCACGATTTGGAGAGATCGTGCTACGGAATGGATGCGCTCGCTCGTCTGGAACGGCGTCGGCGTGCCTGCTCGGGCTCGGGCGACGGGCGCGGGGCGCCCGCGGCGTTCATGATCGCGGGCCGCCGGGCCCCGCGTCGGGGCGCTCGGAGGTTATTTTTCGACGCCCGCTCGATTCGTGCGCTCCGGCGGATCGCGACGGCGATCGCGACAAGATGTCGCATTCAGGTTGGTGACGACGCGGCCTATCGTTGCGCGCGTCGTTGTTCCTCAGGAGGACTCTCATGAAACGCGGTCTTCATGCATTACGGCTCTTGTTCCCGCTGGCCGGGGCGGCGCTCTCGCTTACGGCGTGCGGCGGCGGCGAAGGTGGGGTGAACCCCGTCGATGGCACATCGACCTCGACGGGCGTCGGCGGCGACGGCGGCGCCGGCGACGGTGGGCGCGGCGGGGCCGGCGGCGAGGGAGGGACCGGCGAAGGGGGGACCGGCGAGGCAGGCGGCGGGGGCGGGGACACCGACGCGGCGATCGCCGTCGAGCTGGCGTTCGAGGGCCGCGTCAACGACGAGGTGTTCTCCTGCAGCGACACGTACGCTGTCGGCGCCGCGGCGACGGACGTGAAGCTCAACGACTTCCGCCTGTACATCCACGATGTACGCCTGCACCGCGCGGACGGCGAGAAGGTGCCGCTCACGCTCGAACAGGACGGGAAGTGGCAGCTCGAGAACATCGTGCTCCTCGATTTCGAGGACAAGTCCGGGAGCTGCGCCAACGGGACGCAAGAGACGAACGCGCGCGTGCTCGGGACGGTTCCGGCCGGGGACTACGACGGGCTGTCGTTCAAGCTGGGCGTCCCGTTCGAGCGGAACCACGGCGACGCCTCGGTCGCGCCGTCGCCGCTCAACCTGACCGGGCTGTTCTGGAGCTGGAATCACGGGTACAAGTTCCTGCGCATCGACAGCGTCCCGGAGCAGGGCGGGGACCCCTTCATCATTCACGTCGGGAGCACCGGCTGCGTCGCCGGCGACGGCGGCGAGGTGACCGCGTGCGATCGCCCCAACGTGGCCGAGATCGTCTTCGAGGGCATCGACCCGCTCGCGACGAAGGTGCTCGTCGACTATGGGGCGCTCGTCGCGGACACCGACGTGTCGGCGAACGCGGGCGGCACGCCGGGCTGCATGTCCGACGCGACGGATCCCGACTGCCCGCCGCTGTTCACCCACCTCGGCATCGACGTCACCGACGGCTCGCCGCGCCCCGAGCAGCAGTCGTTCTTCAGGATAGAATAGGAGCCATGACGATGACCGCACTGGTGACCGCGCTCCGCCGCGCCGCGCTCTCCTCTGTCCTGGCCGCGCTGGCGGCCCTCGCCTGTGCCTGCGGCGACGGCGAGGGCACGCCGGGCGCTGGCGGGACTTCGGGGGAGGGCGCCGGCGGCCAGGGCGGGGGCGACGGGGGAAGCGACGGGGGCGGCGGTGGCGGCGACGCGGGCGCGTTCGCGTGGGGGCTGCCGCCGGGCTTCCCGGTGCCGAAGGTCCCCGAGGACAACCCGATGTCGTCGGCCAAGGTCGAGCTCGGCAGGCGGCTGTTCTACGACAGGCGCCTGTCCGGCAACGGCACGTACTCCTGCGGCTCGTGCCATGTCCAGGAGCTCGCGTTCACCGACGGCCTCGCGACCGCGAAGGGCTCGACCGAGCAGTTCCACGTGCGCGGCTCGATGAGCCTGGCCAACGTCGCTTACCTGACGACGCTGACGTGGGGAAATCCGCTGCTCGACTCGCTCGAGGAGCAGGCGCTCCTCCCCATGTTCGGCGAGACGCCGGTCGAGCTCGGGCTCGCGGGCATGGAAGAGGAGCTGTTCCAGCGGCTCCGGGACGAGCCGCTGTACCAGGAGCTCTTCCCCGCGGCCTTCCCCGGCGACGAGGACCCCATCCGCCTCGACACCATCACGAAGGCGATCGCGGCGTTCGAGCGGTCGCTGCTCTCGTACCGCTCGCCCTACGACCGGTACCGCTACGACGGCGACCCTTCGGGGATGTCGGAGGCGGCGCTGCGCGGCATGGATCTCTTCTTCTCCGAGAAGCTCGAGTGCTTCCACTGCCACGGCGGCTTCAACCTGTCGGACTCGGTGCAGCACGACGGGACCACCTTCACGGAGGTGATGTTCCACAACACGGGTCTCTACAACATCGGCGGGAGCGGCGCTTACCCGGAGGGCAACGCCGGGGTCTACGAGATCTCGGGCAACGAGGTGGACATGGGCCGGTTCCGCGCGCCCACGCTGCGCAACATCGCCCTCACGGCGCCGTACATGCACGACGGCAGCATCGAGACGCTCGAGGAGGTGCTCGACCATTACGCCGCCGGAGGGCGCACGATCGAGGAAGGCCCCAACGCCGGCGTGGGGAGCAAGAACAAGTTCAAGAGCGAGCTCATCACCGGGTTCGATCTCACCGAAGAGGAGAAAGCAGACGTGATTGCCTTCCTGGAGAGCTTGACGGACGATGAGTTTCTGACGGACCCGCGCCACGCGGATCCGTGGGCGGAGGCGCCGTGAGCCGGACACCCCTCCTTCACCGGGCGATCCTCGTCCCCGCGCTGGCGGCGCTCGCGTCGGCCGCGATGTACGTCGGGGCCTGCGGTCACGGCGACGACCACGACCATGACGACACGTCGGCCGTGCCGGAGCTGGCCGACGTCATCTTCGAGGGGGGCGCGACCGACGAGGCGCTGGTCGCGCTGCTCGCGGCCGACCCGAAGGACGAGCCGTCGCAGGGGACGGTGTTCGACGCGCCCGAGGACGGCGCGGCGGTCTCCGGCGACGCCGCGCCGGCGCTGACCTTCCACGTCGCGGGCGCGGCGCGGTGGACGGCCCCGGGGGCCGCGCCGGCGCTCGGCTTCGCGGGCGCTCGGCCAGGCGTGCCGGCGGCGGGGGCGCCGGCGGCGGGGGCGTCGCCGTGGGCGGAGCTCGGCGCGCTCCTCGGGCCGGTGCGCGCGGCGCGGGCGCACGGGACGCCGATCAACGGGCGCGCCTACTTCCTGGTCTTCTCGACCGCAGAGCGCGAGGGGCTGCTCCGGGTGTTCACGATGAAGCTGAGCTACACGCCGGACGCGGCGGCGTGGGACAAGCTCCGCGCCGCCGGCGGGCCGATCACCGTCAGCGTGCTCAACGCGGTGTTCGAGAACAACCGCATCGTGCAGGGCGGCGGGCCGTTCACGGGCGAGCCGGTCACGTTCTCCGTCGCGCCCTGAGGGCATCGCGCCGCGCGCCGCGCGTCGCCAGCAGCGCGGCGCGACGGCCGCTGCGGCCCTCCGCGGGAGCGCTCGTGGAGGCTCAGGGCGAGCGAGGGAAGATGAGCACGTACGCGCCCGGCGCGGGGTTGAAGAGCACCGTCTCGTCCGGGTGCGCCTCCCGGTCGAAATGGGGATACCAGGGCAGCGCCCGCCAGGACTCCGAGTCCTTGATGAACTCGCGCACGATGAGATCGAGCTCCACGTACTTCCCGCCGGTCGCCGCGGAGAGCTCCGGTCCGAAGCTCCAGCGCTCGCGCCCGGGGCGCGGGGCGACGTCGTTGTGGAGCGCCCCGCCGTAGGCGATCACCATCTTGCCGGCGGCGTCCTCGCGGCCGAGCAGCGCCTTCGCCTCGGCGGCGGTCAGGCGCGCGATCATCTCCAGCATGGCCGTCACCGCGTCCGGCCCCGCGCGCACGATGGCGTCGTACTCCTGGCAGGAGGGCGCGAGCAGGTGCGGGCGGATGCCGAGCCGCTTCGCCTCGCTGCCGAGCGCGAGGAACTCTCCCTGGTTGCCCGCCGACTGCGTCTGGGTGACCGCCTTCTGCTCCTCTTCGACCCGCGCCACCCGTGCTTTCTTGCAGCGCGGATCCACCGCCCAGAGCTCGACGATGAGGTCCGAGGCGCGGCCGGCGAGCGCCGGCAGAAGGAGCTCGGTGAAGCGCCGGGTCGCCGAGGGGACGCCCTCCGTGCCTTGCTGGGCGTGCGCCTCGCCCACCGCGAGCACGCGCGGGCCGCTCTGCAGAACGTGGGCGAAGGCCTGGGCCGGCGCATCGAAGGCGAGGCAGCCGAGCGCGCCGCAGGGCGCCGGGGCAGCGGAGGCGGGGGCCGTGGCCGCCGTGGCCGCCGTGGCCGAGGCAGCGGGGCCGGAGGCCTGCGGGGCCGGCGGCGGGGCGGCGGACGGCGCGCTCGGGCCGACGGCGACGGCGCTCGCGGCGCCCGCGGAGGGAGCGCCGCCGCCGGCCGGCGCGCCGCAGGCCGCGAGCAGGGCCGCGGCCACCAGGGAGGTTCGCGGGGTTCGCATGCGGGCATCTTAGCCGGGCTCGGAGATCCGCTGCGCGCCGGGCCGCTCCGGAGCAGCCGAGCGGCTCCTCGGCCCGGGCCGCGGCCCCCCGGCGGCCTCGCGAGGGCTACCAAGAGCCAGGGCGATGACCCATGGATCGCGGGGCGTGACGTGATGATCGAGGGAGCCTCGTGTCCAAACGAAGCAAACACCGTGGGCGAGCGAGCTCGATGGGACATCGCGGGCGCGACCGCGCGGCGCGAGAGCTCCATGACGAGATCGCTCGGCGCTCGGCAGAGGACGCGCGCAGCGCGCACGGAGAGGGGGGATCTTCAATCATGACCATGAGGATGAGCGGGCGGACGGAGCACGAAGCGAGCTCAGGACACGCGGAGTCCGCGATCGCCAACAGCCTGGAGCAGGTGCGCGACATCCTGTGCGGCGCCCAGCTCCGCGAGCTCGCTCGCCGGCTCGCGCACACCGACGCTCAGGTCGCCGCCCAGGCGGAGGAGCTACGGCTCGAGGCGCGACGCCGCCTCGACGTGCTGGAGGCGCACGTGCGCAGGGAGCTCGAGGCGCTCGCCGCGTCGCTCGAGGCCCAGCGCGCGGCCGGCGCCGGCGCGCTCGGCAGCGTGGCGCGCGACGCGCGGGAGGGGCTCGAGCTGCTCGAGCAGCGGGTCCAGCGGCTGGAAGATCTCGTGGCGCGCACGCAGCGGGAGCTCCGGCAACAGCTGCTCGACCAGTCCAAATCGTTCCTCGACGAGGCGCGGCGCACGCGGAGCGAGCTCTGCGCGATGGTCGAGCGCGAGCTCGCCGTCCTGTGGACCGACGGCGCCGACGCGGCCCAGCCGGACGCGCCGGCGCGGGAGGGGCCCGCGGAGTCGGAGCGCTACCAGAAGGCGGCCCCCCGCTCGGACGAAGCCGCGTGAGGCGCCCGCGCCGCTCTGGCGAGCGGCGCGGGCGTGGAGGGCCGGAGACGAACGATGGGACAGCCGAGAGCGCGTCGCGGGCCGCCCCCGCCGGTCAACAAGACGCTCGAAGACCTCCGCCCCCTGCTCGTGGGCCCCGAGCAGCGCCGGATCCGGCGGCTCGAGGAGCGGCTCGACCAGTCGATGGCCGAGATGGTCGCCGGGGCGCTGCCCGAGGCGGTGGTCGAGAGCCGCAAGAAGGGCGAGGCGCTCTCGTGGGCGCTGGATCCGCTCATCACCAGCGCGATCCACGAGCGCGTGCGCCGGGATCCGGGGTCGTTCGCGGACGCGATCTCCCCCGCCATGGGGCCGGCCATCCGCAAGGCCGTGGCCTGCGCCCTCCGGGGGATGATCCAGCGCCTCAACGAGGCGCTCGCCCTCGGCCTGTCCTGGGAGAGCCTGCGCTGGCGCCTGGAGGCGCGGCGCACCGGGCGCCCCTTCGCGGAGGTGGTGCTGCTCCGCGCGATGGTCTACCGGACAGAGCAGCTCTTCCTGGTCCACCGCGGGACGGGGATCGTCCTCGAGCACGTGAGCGCCGAGGACATCCCCTACAGGGATCCCGATCAGGTCTCCGCGATGCTCACCGCCATCGACGCGTTCGCCCACGACGCGTTCCGGACCGACGCGCGGCTCCAGCGCTTCTGCGTGGGCGATCTCACCGGGTGGGTCGAGCACGGACCGTCGGCCCTCCTCGTGGCCATCGTGCGCGGCGTGGCGCCGCAGGCGTACGGGACCGTCCTCTGCGAGACGCTCGAGCGCGTGCACCTGACGTACGGGGACGAGCTCGCCGGTTTCCGCGGCGATCGGTCGCCGTTCTCCGGCACCCGCGAGCTGCTCTCGACCTGCCTCCACCAGCAGCGCAAGCCGGTCCCGCGCGGGAGCAGGCCCGCGCTCGCGGCGGCCGCCGTGCTCGTCGCGATCGCCGCGACCGCCCTCGCCGTCCGGACGCGCGCCTCGTGGGAGGACCAGCGCCGCTTCGCCGGATGGGCCGAGGCGCTGCGGCGCGAGCCCGGCCTCATGGTGACCGCGGCGGAGCGGCGCGGGGGCGAGGTCGCGTTCTCGGGCCTGCGCGATCCGCTCGCCGAGGACCCGCGGGCGGTGATCGAGCGCGCCGGCCCCGCGCGCACGCCGGTGACGCTGCGCTTCGAGCCGTTCTACTCGCTCGATCCGCAGATCGTCGAGCGCCGGGCGGCGCGGGCGCTGGAGCCGCCGCCGGGCGTCGCCCTCTCGCTGCGCGGCGGCGTCGTGGTGGCCAGCGGGGTCGCGCCCGAGCGCTGGATCGAGCGCGCGCGCTGGACGGCGGCGGTGCTGCCGGGCGTCTCGGGGTTCGACGGCGCGCGCCTCACGGCCCAGGAGGCGATCGAGCGGGCGCGCGCCGCGGCGCGATCGCTCGAGGGGATCGAGCTCCTCTTCCGCCGCGGCGCCGCCCGGCTCGCCGCCGAGCAGCGCGCGCGCGCCGCCGAGGCCGCGGCCGCGGCCGCGCGGGAGATCGCGCTCGCGCGCGAGGCCGGCATGACCGCCGAGATCCGCGTGGTCGGCTACGCGGATCCGGTCGGATCGGAGGCGTCGAACCGGGCGCTCAGCCTGGCCCGCGCGGAGCACGTCGCGGCCGAGCTCATCGCGCGCGGCGTCCCGGCCGAGCGGCTGCGGGCGAGCGGCGGCGGACTGCGCGGCGGCCTCGCGCCCGCGCCGTGCCCCGGGGGAGCGGCGGGTGCCGGGTGCGTCGTCGGCGGCGCGGACGAGCGGCGCGCGCGCAGCGTGATCTTCCTTGTGGACCTGCGCCCATCGATCAAGGAATGAGCCATGGGGGAGAAGCGCAAGGTCTGCGTGCTGGGCGCCACGGGGGTCGGCAAGACAAGCCTCGTCGCCCGCTTCGTGCGCAGCATCTTCTCCGAGGCTTACCGGACGACCATCGGCGTGACGATCGAGACGCGGCGCGTGAGGTGCGATGATCGCGAGCTCGATCTCATCCTCTGGGACCTGAGCGGAGAGGACGAGTTCCAGGACGTCCAGATATCGTATGTGCGCGGCTCCGCGGGCTTGCTCCTCGTCATCGACGGCACGCGGCGCCGCACCGTGGAGACGGGGCTCCGCCTCCACGCCGCCGCGCGGGCGATCGCCGGGGAGCTCCCGTCGGTCGCCGTCCTGAACAAGGCCGATCTCACGGCGGCGTGGGAGATCGACGAGGCCGCCGAGGCCAGGCTGAGGAGGGCGGGCCTCTGGGTCACGAGGACGAGCGCCAAGACCGGGGCCGGGGTCGAGGGCGCGTTCAGCGCGCTCGCGTGCGCGATGCTGGCGAGCGAGGCGCCCGTGTGGCGGGGCTGATGGACATGGACACCCGGATCCTCTCGGTGCTGGACAAGCTCGTGCTCGAGCGCGTGCGCGACGGCGCCTTCGTCGTCCGCGGCGAGCCGCCGCCCTGGTTCCTGCGGCTCGGGATCGCGCCGCCGTGGCGCGATACGCCGCTCCGGATCGACCGCGCGCTGCCGTTCCTGGAGGTGTTCCTCCCCGAGGCGGAGCGGGCCTGGTCCGCGGACGGAGCGCCGAGCGTGCACTCCGACGGCTGGACGCAGATGACCGAGGACGACGAGGCGCTGCACCTCGAGGCCACGGCGCTCTGCGTGGGCCCGTCGCGGCTGCTCGTGATCACCCGGAACGACGCGCTGTTCCACGAGCGCCGCCGCGTCCTCCAGCGGGCGCGGGAGCTGCGCCTCGTGCACGAGGCGCTGTCGCGCGAGATCGAGCGGAAGGACGTCCTCGTCCACTGCGTCGTTCACGATCTCTCCGGCCCGCTGAACAGCCTCCTCGGCGCCCTGTCGCTGCTGCAAGAACAGCCGCTCCCGGAGAAGTGCGGCGCGCTCGCCGAGGTCGCGCTGAAGGCCGCCCTGCGGCAGCGCGAGCTCATCCGGGAGATCCTCGACATCTTCGCCGCCGAGGGGGCCTCGCTCGGCCCTCCCGGCGGCGATCTCGCCGAGGTGGCGGACCTGCGCGGCGCCGTCGCGCAGGTCGTCGAGGCGCTGCTGCCCATGGCGCGCAGCCGCGGCGTTCGCCTGGAGGGGCCTCCGGAGACCGGCGGGGGACCGCCGTGCCGCGTCGTCGGCGAGGAGCGCCGGCTTGCGCGCGTGGTCTCCAACCTCGTCGAGAACGCGCTCCGCTTCACGCCCGCGCGCGGGGCGGTGCGGGTGCTCGTGCGCGACGAGCCCGGATGGGCGCGCGTGACGGTCGAGGACGAGGGGCCGGGCGTCTCGCCCGCCATCGCCCCTCACCTGTTCCAGAAGTTCGCGCACGGCCGCGATCCGGAGGCGGGCAGCGGCCTCGGGCTCTACGGCGCGCGGATCGCGGCGGAGCGGTGGGGCGGGGCCATCGGGTACGAGGCGCGGCCGGAAGGAGGGGCGAGGTTCTGGCTTCGGCTGCGGCGCGTCGGCGCGCCGGGCGAGGCGAGGGGCAGAGGGGCCCAGGGAGAGACGTAAAGGGAGTGATGCCATGGCCAAGCTCTTGCTGGTCGACGATGATTCGGGGACGCTCGCGTGGATGGCCGAGGCGCTGGAGGGCGCGGCCTACGACGTCAGGACGGTGCGCGGCGGCGGCGCGGCGCTGGAGCTCCTCCGCACCTGGACGCCGGACCTCATCCTCGCCGACTTCTTGATGCCCGAGATGGATGGCTTCGCCTTCAACCGGCTCGTGCAGTCGCGCGAGCGGGTGCCCGTGATGCTCGTCTCCGTCGTGAACAAGCCGGCGGAGGCGATCCTGCGGGGGGTCGCCGGCTACGTGCGGAAGCCCGTCACCGCGGCGGAGCTCCGCGCCGCGGTCGAGCGCGTGCTCGGCGCCGTCGAGGGGGTCACCCTCCTCGTCGTGGACGACGACGCGGACATCCGGGCGTGCTACCGGCTGATCCTCGAGCCGCGCTTCACCGTGATCGAGGCCGAGGACGGGCGCGCCGCGCTCGATCTGCTCTCGCGCGAGCCCGTGGCGCTGGCGATCGTGGACGTGCACATGCCCGTCATGAACGGGGTGGAGCTCATCCGCGCGATGCGCGAGGACGCGAGGTTCTGCACGATCCCGGTCGTGGTGCAGACGAGCGACCGGGCGGCGGCGCGCGCGCCCGTGTGGACCGACCTGCACGTGGCGCAGACGATCCTGAAGGACGAGTTCCTGGACTGGCTCATGACCCAGATCGACGCGCACCTCGCGCCGGCGCCGCCGCGCGAGGCCGAGCGCGCGTGGCCGGCCGTGAGCCGCTAGAGCGCCGATCGGCTTGGAACGCCCGAGAATGAAGAGATTTGAACCACAGAGGGCACAGAGGGGAGAGATGAAATAGGAATTTTTATTTCTCTCCCCTCTGTGCCCTCTGTGGTTCATTTTTCTCGCGGCTTCAACTCGTTAAAATCACGTGAGCTCCGCCCCGAGCGTCAAATGGTCGCTCGGGCGGAGGCGCCAAACAAGCTCCGGTGGCACGCTTGGCAAGCCTCTTCATCACGTTTAGAGTCCGGCGTAGCTCCTGGGCTCGAGGAGGGGATTCCATGCGGAAACACCGCCTGACAGGCGTGTCTGCGTCGATCGCTGCGACCATGGGCGCCGGCGAGGTCTGCTCCTCAAGGACGGTTGGACTCTGGCGTAACGACGTCCGCGGCTGTAGCCCTGCCGAGTGAGCCGGCTGTGACGGTCTCCATCCCGGCGCCGGGCGCCGTCAGCCCGGCGTCCACTGCGGGTTCGCCGTGAACAGCCCGGAGCCGATGCTGATGTCGTAGGCGAGGAACAGGCCGAAGCCCACGCTGAGCAGGGCCGCGGCCGCGCCGAGCGCGCGGTGCATCCCGCCGAAGCGCGCGCTCGTGTACGCGAACGGCACGGCCAGCATCCCGGTGATCAGCATCATCCCGGCGATCGTGCCCGCGCCGAACAGCGCGATGTACCCGAGCCCCCACCGCGGATCGTGCACCGTGGTCAGCACGAGGAGCGCGACCGCCGCGGAGCCGGCCACCCCGTGCACCACGCCGATGAGCAGCGGCCGGAGGCTCACGTAGAGGCGCGACCCGCCGAACACGCGGTCCGCCCAGCCGACGCCGTGGCGGTGGCCGTCGTGGTGCTCCGCCGCCTGCGCCTGCGGCTCGCCCCGCCGGACCGCCCGGTAGATCCGCAGGAGGTGGTACGCGCCGAGGCCGATCAGCATCAGCGCGACCGTGAGCTCCATGGCCAGGCCGACGTGCGGCGGCACCACCAGCCCGAACAGGAGGATGCCGCCGCCGATGAGCATCAGCGTGACGGTGTGGCCCAGCCCCCACATCGCGCCGATCAGCAGCGCCACCCCGAGGCTCCGGACGCGGCTCACGATCGTCGCCACCGCGATCACGTGGTCCGCGTCGGTCGCATGGCGGATGCCGAGGGAGAAGCCGAGGAGCAGCAGCGGAAACGCCGAGGCGATCATGGCTCGCTTCGTAGCACGGACCGCGCTCCCCGTGCCACGGCGGCGTGATTGACGGGCTCTCGGTCACGCCGGCCCCGCGCCGCGCCGGCATCGCGCATCGCGCGCCGCGCCCGATCGATCGGCCCTGTCCGGCCGGCAGCGCTTCGCGGGCAGATCCGGTGAAGAATGTCCTCTCGACCCGATTCAAGAAAGCAGGCTCGTCGATCGTGTCGCGACGCCGCGGCGACACCCGATCAGCGCAGCCTCGAGGCGTGCTCGACGATTCGCAACCCTCACAACCCTCGTCCCACGGAGCGTCGCTTTCAGCGTGGTTCGAGGAATCCAGATCCCTTGTACGAACGCCCGGTCCACGCGACCACCGACGTCGTCTCCTCCTGTCCCCTCATGTCAGTTGGCGTGGTCTCGACTCAGCGCGTCGATGGCCTGTTGCATCCAGACCGCGTCCTCTTCGGCTTGCTTGAGGCCGTGCCTCATCTGCTCGCGCAGCACCCCCGTGGTCTCGCGGATGCCCCGCCGAAAGACCTCGGCTGCACGCTCGTGGACGACCTTGAGCCACGGGGCCAGGGCGCGCTTGTCGAGCGGGCCGGGAGCGTCCAGGACGGTGATGCAGGCCTCGATGGCCTCGCGCATGGCACGGGATTCGAGCGCGTCGGCGAAGGCGGAGAACTGGAGCAGCGACTCTCGCAGCGCAGCGCGACCGGTCGATGAGACTCTCTCTGTCATGGCCGCGCTCAGCCTACCACCTGGGCGACGCCTCCGCCCGTGCGCGCGCTGCGATTGCGCGCCTCAGCGCAGGTGGGATCGGCCCGCCGTCTCCAGCAACATCGCGAGCACGAGCGGGTCGCCGAGGCCGTGCTCTGCGCCCATGTGCGCGCGGAGGCGCGCGAGGCGCGCAGCGTCCTCCAGAAACAGCGGCTCGTCGAGCCGGGCCGCCGCCTCGCGCAGGATGCCCTCGCGCTCGGCGAGCAGCGCGGCCGCGCCGCTCGGATCGCCTCGCCCGACGCGGGCGGCGGCCTCGGCCAGCGACTCGCCCGCGGCGAAGCCCTGAAGAGTCCGCGTCATCGAGGCGTCGACGGACGCCGCGCTCGCCGCGTCGCTGTCCGCATAGCCCACCTCGACGGGGATCTCCTCGATCACGTTCTTCCTGGAGAGCCGGTCCTTGTACTTGAGCTCGACGGTCGCCAGCGCGCGCTTCCCCGTGCCGGGCTCGGCGCTCAGCTTGAGCAGCAGGGCGTGGCGGTCATCGCGGGCGAACATCGGCATGAAGAAGCGCAGGCCGCCCTCGGCGTCGTCGCGCCGGTCGACCGCGATCCGGTCCCGCGACAGGGCGGCGAGGTCGGCCGCGATCTCCTGGGCGCGGACGCGGGAGGCCTCGGCGTCGTTCAGCCGGCGCGAGCCGTAGACGCGGAGCAGGTCGACGCCGCGCTTCAGGCGCACGCGCACCTCGACCGCGGTCGCCACCGGGTCGAGGCGCTTGTCGAGCTCGGTCGAGAGCGCCGGCGCGATCTGCTCGGGGTGCCGCAGGTAGTAGTAGCCGCCGGCCCCGTCGCTCGCGATCGCGCTCATGAGCTGGCCGTCGTAGTCGTCGCCGAGCCCGAGCGCGCTCGTCTGGACGCCGCGCTGGAACGCGTCGAGGGCGAGCCGCGCGAGCCGCTCGCCGTGCGTGAGGCCGCTGGTCGCGCGGCCGTCGGAGACGAGCAGCACCACGCGCACGGCGTCCTCGGGGATGTCGGGCCGGTTCGCCTGCGCGTAGCCCAGCGCGAGCCCCGCGCCGATGTTCGTGCCGCCGCCCTCGCGGATCCCCTCGATGAGGCCGCGGATCGCCGCGCGGCGCGGGCCGACCGGGCCGTCCTGGATCAGCACCTCGGCGTCGCTCGAGAAGGTGGTGAGCGAGAAGTCGTCGGTGGGCGCGAGGCGGTCGACGAGCGCCTGCGCCGCGCGGCGGGCGCTCTCGATCGGCGCGCCGGCCATCGAGCCGCTCGTGTCGAGCACGAGGTGCACCGAGAGGTGCGGCCGCGCCGCCGCGGCCGCGGCGGAGGAGCGGAGCGCGAGGCGCAGGTGGACGGCGCCGCCGCCCGGCCCGAGCGCGGCGCGCTCCAGGTCGGTGCGCAGGCCGAGCGCCTTGCCGGGGCCGAGCGGGACCTCCGGGGCGTAGCGGGCACCGACGTCGCTGACGAGCTCGCGCTCCGCCTCGGGCACGACGCCGCGCGCGAGGGCGGCCTCGAAGGCGGCGAGGTGGCCGCCCCCGGGCCGGTACGTGGTGGCGAAGCGGCCGTTCGGATCGAGGGGGACCTCGGCCTCCGGGGCGTACGCGGCCGCGCCCGGCGGCGCGGCGCCGGCGCGCCCGTGGCCGCTGCCGAACCCCTGGCCCGACCCGGCGCCCGCGCCGTGCCCGATCGTCCCGATGGCGCCGAGCCCCATTCCCTCTTCGCGGCCACCGTCGCCCAGGCCGTGGAGGGGGAGGCCGGCGCCGCCCGCGCCCGTGGGCGCGGCGGGCTGGCCCCAGGGCTGGCCCCGCGCCCACGGCGGCGCGCTCGGCTGGCCGCCGGCCCCGGCGTTGAGCAGGCCGATCATCCCGAACTCGGCGGCGTCGCGCAGCGCCTCCCGCGGCGTCGCGTACGGCGCTGGGCCGTCGCTCGGGCCGGCCACCCCCCACCGGTTCCCGGTCGCCATCGCGCGCGCGGGCGCGCCGCCCATGGATCCCTCCTCGCCCTTCGCCCTCGCCCCCGTCCCGCCCTCCTTCGCGTCCGCGCTCGGCTCGCCCTCCTGCTCGATTGCGGCGCGCAGCTCGCGCGCGTCCGCGGAGGCGAGGTACTGCTGCACGAGCGCGATCCGGTCCGCGCTCATGCCGGGGAACGGGTCTCCGGGGGCAGGGGGCGGAGCCCACCGCGCCAGCGCGCCGAGCAGGCCGAGGTGCAGGGCCGCGGAGGCGGCGTGGAGGGCGAGGCTCTTCCAGCTCACGAGCGACCGGCGCGCGCGCTCGCCCGCGGCGGCGTCGGCGGCGACCTGGATCCGCACGCCCGCGATCTCGACGTCCACGCGGGCGTGGGCGGGGAGGGGCACGAGCACCGCGCCTTCGACGTCGGCGAGGTCCGGCCGGGTCGCGCCGGCGTGCCGCGCCCGCGCGTCGGCGGCGGACAGGGGCGCGCCGCCCAGGGCGAGCGTTCCGGTCGCGGCGCCGAGCAGGACGAAGCGGACGCGCCCCGCGGGGTCGACGTCGAGGAGGGGCGCGCGCCGCGCGCCGAGCACGCGCCCGGGGAGGAAGAGATCGCACGGGCGCCCGTCGGCGCGCCCCTCGCCGACGTCGAAGGCGCGGGGCGGCGCGAGGTGCTGGACGAAGAGGACGGTCGTGCCCCACGAGACGAGGATCTCCACGGAGCGCACCGCGGTCTCCGCGGCCTCGCCGGGGCTCGCCGCGTCCGGTGGCTCCGCGGCCGTGGGGTTCGCGTGGGTGGTGGCGGCGGCGCCGCCCGCGGCGTCCGATGGGTTCGCGCTGGGCATGGATCTCCCCTGTGCGCCGCGCGGAGCGGCGCGCTCATGTCGTCAGAAATCCGGCAGCAGGCGCGCGGATCCGCGCCCTCCGGGCGACGCGCTCGGCCCCTCCGGCCGGCGGTCCGTCGTGCCAGCGACAGACAGCGGCGCCGGGGGGAGGTTCCGGCGGCGAGGGGGGACGGGCGTCGCTCGGCGGGAGTGCGCCGCGGGCGGCGGTCGGCGAGGGCGGCGCGGCGCGCGGGCATGCTGCAGCGCGGGCCGTCGGCCGATCAGCTCCAGCCCACCTGCAGCACGCACGCCCCCGCGCTGCCGCCCCCGCAGCGCAGCTCGAGGAGGCGCGTGGTCCGCCCCGACGTCGCGAGCAGCGCGCGCAGGAAGCCGCTCACGTAGCGGCACATCACCGGCGCGAGCCCCTCGGGCAGCCACACATCGACCTTCGCGCTGTGGGTCGAGGTGCGCTCGAACTGGACGCGACCCCACGCGTGGAACCGCCGGAGCAGCGGCCCTGCCACCTCCAGCAGCGCCTCCGGGGAGCGCGCGACCTGGAGCCTGCGCAGCATCTCGGGGAGCGCCGCGCTCGCGAGCGCGCCGCCGACGGCCTCCACGCTCCCGGGGACCTCGCCGCCGAGCGCGCGCAGGTACGCGACGAGCGGCGCCACCGGGTAGAGCGCCGTGTCGTCGGTCGCCGCGGCGATCGCCGCGCGGTCCGCCGGATCGAGGCTGCCCCACGCGCGCGCCTCGACCCCGTCGCCGAGCCGCCGCGCCGCCGCTTCCCTGCAGAGCCGGAAGGCCAGGCCGCGGCTCTGCGGCGCGCCGTCGTGCGGCGCCGGGACCTCCGCCGGCGCGCGCTCCCCGGGGCTCGCGAGGAGCGCGGCCGCGAGCGCGTCGGCGAAGGCGACCGGCGAGGCGAGGCGCCGGGACGGCTCCGGATCGAGCGCCCGCGCGAGGAGGGCGTCGACGCCCGGGGGGAGCCCCGGCCGCGCGCTCGAGGCGGGCGTGAGCTCCCCGCGCCGCTGCATGGCGACGATGCCGTCCGCGCTCGCGGCCTCGAAGGGGGCCCTGCCCGTCAGCATGGCGTAGGTGACCGCCGCGAGGGCGTAGGTGTCGAGCGCCGGCTGCGGGTCGGCGGCCTCGGGGATGAGCTGCTCCGGCGCCGCGTAGCCGCGCGTCCCGCCGACGAGGTGGGGCCGCCCGCGCCCGAGGCGCAGCCCGAGCCCGAAGTCGATGAGCACCGCCCGCTCGATCCGCGTGTCGAGCAGGATGTTCCCCGGCTTCACGTCCGCGTGCACGTACCCCTCGGCGTGCATGCTCGCGAGCGCGCCCGCGATCTGGCGGACGACGGAGAGGACCTGGGGGAGGGGCATGAGCCCGCCCTGGGGCGCGCGGTCGACGATGTGGCGGTGGATCGTCTCGCCCTCGACGTACTCCAGGATGAGGTACATGCGCGCGCCGTCGAGCCTCCCCCAGCCGTACAGCTGGACGATGCTCGGGTGCCTGAGCCGCGCGAGCGCCTCGGCCTCGCGGAGCAGCGCGCCGTCGTCCGGCTCGGTCAACACCTTGAGCGCGACGAGCTGGCCGAGGAGCTTGTCGCGCGCGAGGTAGACCTGCGACTGCCCGCCCTCGCCCAGGATCGCGGTGATCCAGTACTTGTCGTCCACGAGATCGCCGGGGGCGAGCCGCGCGGGGGCGTGGCGCCGGGCGAGCGGCTCGGGCGGCGCGGTGCTCTCGGTCGTCGGCAGCGACGTCGCCCGATCGACCGACTCGGTCACCTGGGGCGAGAGGCCGGAGCGCCGCGCGAGCTGCTCGCTCACCAGCCTGGCCGCGAGCTGGAGGGTCGCGATGCTCCCCGCGTCGAACTGCCGGGGCTCGCCGGACACCGCGCACACGCTCCCGACGGCCCCGACGCCCTCGAGCACGACGGGGAATCCGGCGTACGCGCGGATCATGTTCATGGCCACGAGCGGGTTGTCGGCGAGCGCGGGGTGCTCGCGGGCGTCCTCGACGATGAGCGGCGCGTTGTCGCGCGCGACGTGCTCGCAGAACGACCACGAGCGCAGCGTCCCGCCGGCGAGGGTCAGGTCGCGGGGGAGGCCGGTCGCGCCGAGGAAGATCTGCCTCGACGAGTCGATGACCGTGACCACGCTGGCCGGCGTGCCCACGCCGCGCGCGACGAGCTCGGCGACGACGACGAGCTCGGGGTCGGGGGTCGTGCTGCGCAGGCCGCGCCGCGCGAGCTCGGCGTCGCGCGCGGGATCGTCGAGCGGATCGGCGGCGGCGGTCTGCGCCCCGCGCGACCGGGTGGGGGCGTCGCTCGCCGGCGGGAGCAGCGCCTCGAGGAGCGCGTCCGCGGTGGCCGGTTTGTGGACGACCGCCGCGACCTGCTCGTACCGGCGGATCTGGTCGAGGAAGGCGCGGAACCGGGAGGTGACGATGAGCCGGGCGGGCGGCGGCGTCGGATCGGCCGCGCGGACCCAGCCCTCGCCGGCGGCGCGGTCGAGGTCCGCGACGATGGCGTCGGCGGCGGCGCAGTCCTCGGGGGCAGGGCGCGCGCCGGGGGGCATGCAGACGGACCAGCCGGCGCCCCGCAGCACCTCGGCCATGTAGTCGCGCTCCGTGGCGATGGGCTCCAGCAGCAGGACATTGCGCGCCATGCGCCCGTCAGCGTACCTCGCCGGGGCGGAGCGAGGCGCGGAGCATCGGTGCCGGCGCGGTCGCGGCAGGCGGGCGCGTGGGTGGCGGTGACGGGCGAGCTCGGGGCGAGCGAACCCGGCGGTCGGTCGTCTTCGGACGATCGATCCCGGCGGTCGTCCGCGGACGTGGGAGGGGGTGTTCCTTCTGCCCGAGGCGGAGAGCATGATTGATGGTGTTCCAGAGGATTCACCTGGCGACGGGAGGCGCCCGCGCGTCCCAGCCGCCATTGCAACGCAACCGAGGAGCGTCGTGCTGCCGAATCTCGTCGCGGATCGATCGCCGGCAGGGCGCGTGGGTGAGACAGGCCTCCACGGCCAGGCGAAGCACCGAAGAATTCCGCTATCAAACCCGACCGTGCACCGGAGTACCTCGCCGGCCGGCCAACGCCCTAGCGAACCTCAGCGGGCGAAGCCCGTCTGATTCATCGCCCTGTTGGGCCGCATCCCTCAACCGTCAGGAGAGCACTTCGGCGGCGGTCTTCGCCCCGAGGACGTTATCGAGCCAGCGGTCGAGGATCGCCATGTCCGTGCATGCCTGGACGCGCGCTCTCTCGTTCTCGGTGAGGACGATCCCCGCACGCGCGAGCAGCCGCAACAGCGTATCCCTCTTGCCCTTGAGCTCGCCCTCACGCATGCCCTCGAGCTTGCCGCGATCGATGAGCTTCTGCACGAACGGGGGAAACGTCGCCTCGCCTTCGATCTGCCGTTCCATGACCAACGCCTCCAGAGCCTGCCGCATCGGCTCACGCAACGCGTTCCAGATGAGCTGAAAGTAGACCATCGCGTGCTCCTGGTCGAGCCGGCCAAGGGCAACGAGCGCCGCCAGGACCACGGCGAGCCCGTTCGGCCCGTTACCGTGCGCCACCGCCGAGAGCACGAGAGGCGGCGAGAACGGGCAGCCGAGCATCGCGATGGTGGCGCTCCACGCGAAGGTGACGGTGCGCGATAGCATCATCACCGCCCGCGACGGGGGCAAAGGCGGCGACGGCGGGGAGCCGGAGGAAGGCGGCCCTGGCGGGCGTGGCGCACCAGGAGGCGCCTTCGGGGACGGCACGTGGTCCTGCCAGGGTGGCAGCGGCGGCCTCGGAGGCGACGGCGGCTACGGCGGTCCCGGGCGCGGCGGCGACTCGATCGCCATCGCCTACCTCGACGAGGACCAGCTCACGCTGGAGGGGGTCACCTTCGAGATCGGGCTGCCGGGCCCAGGCGGAACGAGCTGGGATTGGTCTGGCGAGGAGATCACGGGGGAGGACGGCATCGCTGTCGAGACGCTGCGCTTCCCTGAGTAGGGTCGACGGGGAGGCTCTGTGAACCGGTATCGATAGCGCGTTAGCGGCGACGCGCCCGGGCCCACGCGACAGCGCACGTGAGCCTGATGTCAGCAAGGTGGACGATCGCGCCGAGCTCCAGGAATCTCACGCCAGGCCGCGGCGCCGAGCCCATGGCTTTCAAGCGGCGCACGTCGACGAGAGCCTGCTGAGCGCGTTCCCGCGCAGCGTCATTCCAGAGGAGCGGCGGCGGCGAGTCTACTGGAACGGCGCGCTCGCGCGCGCGGAGGTGAGCTCCAGCTACAAGCCGGCGCGCAAGCTATGGCGTCGCGAGCGACAAGGCCACTACATGCCCAGCACGGTCGGCGTGCGAGTCGCCGGCGAAGCGGGCAAGCCGGACACCTACGTGCCGCTCGATCGCCTGCTAGGTTGCGACATCCTCGAAGAACAGGGCGCGCCAGACGCAGCCAGCCGGGCTCATGTCACGAGCCCGTCCTGAAACGTGATGCTGCCGAGCACGAACGTCTGCTCGGTGTACCGCCTGTCACTCGTTCCAGTTCTTCCACTCGTCCCAATTCTTGGACTGACTCTGCCACACGCCCGTGTTGTTGTAGTCGCCACCGTCTTTGAGGAACGCGTCCTTGCGGGAGTTCTCCCCGCCGAGGTGCCAACGCATCCAAGCAACGTTCGCTCCGGCGCCGTCCCAAGGCCCCGAGCCGTGACCACCGCCCTTCATCTTGCCGAGCCAGACTGGCCCCTTGTTGCCGGCGTTGTTGAAGTCACCCTCGGCGTTGGGCGCCTCTTGACCCGTTTCACCGTAGATGATGCCGACAGGGATCTTGAGATTGACGAGGGCGTTGTGCTCGAAGGAGCCGCTGTTGTCGAGCAACGCGGTGGAGACGCGCTTATCGGTTTGAGCAGCCGCTTCCGACGACAGCCCGCCCATCGAGTGCCCGAACACACCAACGCGGTCGAGGATCAAGCGGCCGTACATGGGGCTGTTCTGATCGGCGTCCTGAGCCTCCAGCCAATCGATCGCCGCCGACATGAGCACGGCGTCGCCCGTCGACTCTCGAATACCGACGAGGACGAAGCCGTGCGAGGCCATGCGCGTCAGCAGCTGTAGGTAGTCGCGAGGAGGGGTACCTCCGCCCGGACCCCAAATGGCCACCGGGTGCTTCTTGTTGGGCTCGGTGGTGAGCGTCGTCGGCCTGACGAGAATGTGGCCACCGCCGCTGAACGAGAGGTCTTGAACCGTCGTCTCGAGCGGTCCGTTAGCGTTCACATTGTCACCCGCCAGCACCACTTCGGGCCGATCGACCTGGCCGCCGCTACCGCCCGCGCCCGAGTCGCTGCCTCCGGAGCTCGTGCCGGTGCCTGCGGACCCCGCAGTGGTACCACCCGAGCTGTTGCCAGCGGCCTCGCCCGTGCCGCCCGCTCCGGCGGGGTCAGCGCCGCCGCCAGAGCTGGTATCGGTTCCGCCCAAGCCCGCGGCACCCGAGCTCGAACCGCTCGCCCCTGGGCTGTAGCTGTCGCCGGGAGAGGACTCGCTCGAGCAAGCAAGAACTAGAATGAGAACAGAAGGAGCTAGTTGCCTCATGGGATACCTCGGAGCTCCGAGCGCGCTTTCTTGACGACGGCCCTCAGGCCAACCTGCTACCGGAGCGGAAAAATCCGAACGACTCGCTGCTGTGCGGCGGCTGCGATGTGAACGCACACATGACCCGATTCCGCTACGAAGTCCACCTATTCCGCTGCCGCGCGATTGTTCAAACCGCGCTAAACGACGGGGCTTGCCCGCGTTCAGCTGGCAAGCGCGGCGAGCCCTGAGCGCTTCCCGGTCGGTCACGCGTCCGCGATTGGCGTTGGAACCGCTGGCCAATACGGAGGATGACGGTAGCTCCCTTTCTGGGGTGTTTTCGCTGGCATCCTCGACGAGATCGAAGCCCTGTTGTTCTCGCGCACGGAGCGGGAACCATCCTTCTATCTGGGCCTCTTCTGACCATGGCTTCTTTTGGTACTCCGAGGGGGCATAGCCTATCCGAGGGACCTCAGGTCGACTGCGCCTGGGCCAGGACAGGCATGGATACTCACCTCGAACCTTGCTCGTATCCAGCTGCTGCGCCGGCGATTACACCGCTGCTGGGGATTGATAAATCCACACGTGAGACGAGTCTTTAGCCTTGCTTGCGATGCTTCGTCAGGTCGTGCCTCTCCTTGCTCTTCCACATCGAAAGAGCGATTGCGGCGATCTTGCGGGCGATCGTCAGCTTCGCCAGGTTCGGCTTCGTGCCCGCATCGATCAGCCGCTGGTAGTCCTGTTGCAACGGCTCGTTCGGCAGCTGCGTGATCACCGTCGTCGCCGCGCCCTTGAAGACGTTCTTCAGCGTGCGGTTGTGATTCAGGTTCAAGCCGCGCGTCTTCTGTACCTCGGCCCGCCTCCAGCCGACTTCTTTGGTCTGGATCCAGTCCGACGTCGAGCGCATCACGATCCCGAGGCCGCAATACGACCAGAACTGCCGCTTGGTCCGGAACCGCGCCGGCGACACGACGATGGGCATCATCTGCGCCACCCGGATCGGCCCCAGCCCAGGGCACGACTCGAGCACCCGGCTCATCGGGTGTCGGTGCGCTTCGGCGACGAGGCCCTTCTCCGCTCGCCGCCGCACCGCTTCCACCGCATCGTACTGCGCGTAGAGCATCGTCGCCGCCGCACGGCTCGCGTTGGGCAGCTTCTCCAAAAACTCCCCGCGGCCCTGCTCCGAGTACACGCTCTTGCCCGCCACGGCCACGCCGCGCGACCGAAGCAACGCTTTGATCCGGTTCTGCACCCGCATCACGTCCTGCACGATCATCGCGTGGGTGCGGCCCAGTTCGCCCAGCGTCTTGTGCTCGCCCACCTCCTTGAACACGCGCGTCTTGATCGCTCCCGTGCGCAGTTGCTCGGCCAGCCGGAACGCGTCGCGCTCGTCGCTCTTCTGGCCTCGGCTCTCCGAGACCATCGCCACCACGATCTCCTCCGCGTGCGGCGAGAGGATCTCGTAGAGCCACCTGCTTTGCGTCCCTTCCTCGAACACCACGTGCCTCTTGCCGGTGATCGTCTTGAGCTGCTCCACGAGCGCTTGGCCGTTCGTCTCGACCACGTGCGACCCCTGCCGCTTGCCGCTCTCCCCAATCACCGCAAACGTCCTGCTTGCGGCGTGAGCATCCAGACCGATATACTTCTGCACTGGCGCCCCCTTTCGCAGCTGCGTGGACCTGCAAACCAGCGCTGGCCTCGACGAACGGAGGGCGCCAGCCCTTCCGCAGGCTCGCTGTCATGGGCTCGCTCGCCTCGACGCCACCCTCGCGGCCAGTCAGCCCCACCTGCCCCGAGCTCGAGCCCCAGCGGAGCGCCCCTCCGCCGTCGCCCACGGTTCGCGTGAGGCACCGCGCGCAGCTCGTGTCCGGGCCGCCGCAGGCGCCCGCGCAGCGGGGCGATGCGCCTGGACACGAGCGAGCACGGTGCCACCGTCCCCAGGCGACGGCGAAGATGCGCCCACGTCGCCGGTCGGACCGGCGCCGTCGGCGCATGCGGGGATCTGCGGGCACGGGGCTGCGGACGCCACGTTCCCAACATGCCTATCCGCCGCGCCCGCGCGAGCGGAGGAGCCTCCGTCGGCAGACCCAGATGCCGCAGGATAGCGACGATCGCCGACGGCTCCTCCACGGTAGTTGCCGGCGGCGTAATCGGCGAGCGTGGCCTTGAGCTCGGTGGTCATGAGGCTCGGGTTGCCGGCAGCCTCGAGTGATCGAGAAACGCAGACGTGCCCAGCGCACGCGCGCCGGTGCCCCGTCGTCGGGCTTCATCGGGTGGCTCATCGGCGCCTCCTTCGCGGCGGCGCCAACGCGGACATGGGGACGGCGCAGCTCCTCGACGGACACGGACCGGCCCGTGGCGGGCGCGCCGCCGCCCGCGGGTCTTGGCTCATGAGGGCCTCCTTCACGAGCGACGTCTCGTCGTCGCTCGAGTGTTCGACCCTACATTGCCGCGGAATCCCCGCGGAGATCACCTCCTCTGCGGGGCGCGAGGCTCAGGCGCTCCCCCTCAAGAAACGTGATCCGTAGGGCACCGAGATCGTCGTGAGCGGCGCCAGCAGCTCGAGCATCGTCCTCACCTGCTGCGTCTGCGTACCCTCGAGCCGATCGACGATCGAAGCCGGCACGCGCCCGACGTCGGCGCCGATGAGTCGCGCGCAGATCGAGACGAACACCCCCGTGCGCAGGAAGGGGCCCTGCCACCAGCCGAGCCATCGGCGCGTCGTGCGCGCCGGCACCCCAGTCCGCCGCCGGATCTTCGCAGCCGCGCGGAGGAGCACGCGGCATGCCGGCACGAAATGACGGGAAAACCCGAGGAGAGGGCCAGCTCAGGGGGGGGCGGCGCCATGGCGGATGGGGCGGCGACCGCGCCCCACGCCACCGCACGACGGCCCAACGCATTGCCGCTGTGCTGCGGGCCGCGCCGCCCCGCGCGGCGCGACGGGGAGCTCATCGAGCGGCGATGGCACCACGGCAGCTCCGTCGCTCGCCGGCCCCTACCGCGGGCGCGTCGTCCCGGATAAGCTGCCGGCCGTGCCGCGGAGCGCCGGGCACCGACGTCGAGGCGCAGCGCGCGAGCCGCCGTCGGGCCTCGGCGGATCTCCGAGGCATCAGGACCAGACACGCCGGAGGGAGCACCCATGGACGAAGTTGCCATCGCCCGATACATCGCCGACACGTTCGCTGGCGTCGACGTCGAGCGCCCGGAGGCCGGCGGCAGCGCCCCCGAGCTCGCGTGGGGCGACACGTTCTTCATCTACGATCCCGAGCGCAACCTCGAGCCCAAGCACAGGTTCCCGTTTGCGACCATCGTCACCAAGGACTACGGCGACTTCGACCGCGCCTCGAACCTGGATCGCCCGGGCGTGTTCCGCCTGAACATCGGGGTCGGCAAGGACACATACCGTGCGTTGTTTGGCGCCCCGCCGCCAGCTCCCGGCCAGGCGGGCGCTGAGAGCCTCGCGAACGCTGGCCATGACTTCACGGCCCTCGACCGGATCATGCCGCACCCTGTCTATGCGCCGCAGTCCTGGGTCTGCGTGCTCAACCCGAGCGACGCGACGTTCGAGGCGGTGCGGCCATTGCTTGCCGACGCGTACGAGCTGGCCGTCAGGAGGCGCGCCAGATCCCGGGCCGCGGAGGAGCCCTGACCAGGCGCTGGACATCAGATCCCGGCCGGGCTCGAGGTCAGCGCGCCGCCGAGCGAGATCCAGCTCGACCAGCCGCCGTCGTAGTACTTGTGCCAGATGGCGTTGTCGGTGCCGCGCGCGAACACGACCAGACGCCCCTCGGGCGTGACCGCGGAGCCGGGCTGATCCACCGTGGCGCCGCCGAGCGAGATCCAGCCGGACCAGCCGCCGTCGTAGTACTTGTGCCAGATGGCGTTGTCGGCGCCGCGCGCGAACACCGTGAGCCGCCCCTCGGCCGTGACCACCGCCGACGGACCCGAGGCGATGGCGCCGCCGAGCGAGATCCAGCTGGACCAGCCGCCGTCGTAGTAGCGGTGGACGAGCTCGCCGCTCGAGCTCCTCGCGAAGACGACCAGGCGCCCCTCGGCCGTGACGACCGCCGCCGGATCGTGCGTCGTCGCGCCGCCGAGCGAGATCCAGCTGGACCAGCCGCCGTCATAGTACTTGTGCCAGATGGCGTTGTCGGTGCCGCGCGCGAACACCGTCAGCCGCCCTTCGCGCGTCACGGTCGCGGCGGGGGCCGACGCGAGCGGGCCGCCGAGCGAGGTCCAGCCCGACCAGCCGCCCTCGTAATACTTGTGCCAGATGGCGTTGTCCGCGCCCTTCGCGAACACCGTCAGCCGGCCCTCCCGCGTGAGCGCGGCGGAGGGCGCCGAGGTGAGGCTCCCGCCGAGCGAGGTCCAGCCGGACCAGCCGCCGTCGTAGAACTTGTGCCAGATGGCGTTGTCCGAGCCCTTGGCGAACACGACGAGCCGCTGCGTCACGTCGCGCAGGATCGGGGACTCCTCGAGGATCGACGTGATCCTGACGCCGGAGTTCGCGCCGCCGCTCGAGGTGCACCCGCCGTTCGTGTGGACGCCGACGATCTTGCCGGACGCGGCGTGGAGCACACCCGAGCCGGAGTTGCCGCCGAGCGTGTCGAGCGAGCCATACTGGATATAGTCGCCGCTGAAGCTGGTGGCGGGGCCCGCGTCGACCTGCTTGGGCTCGCCGCTCGGGTGGCCGATGACGGCGAGCATGTCGTTGACGGCGGCGTCCGTCGTCGAGACCACCGTGAAGCCGTAGCTCGCCGCGGCGCTCCGCGCGAGCTGCACGATGGCGTAATCGAGGCCGCCTTGCCGGTACTCGCGCAAGGACACGATGTCGAACGACTCCGCGGTCCTGAGGTTGCCGCTCGGGTCCTCCTGGTAATCGAAGTTGACGCGCATCTCGACGGCCCCCTGGCTCGCCGAGATCGGCGTGCTCGAGGCGGTCCGGGGCCAGGTCCAGCCGTTGCCGTCGGGATCGAAGCAATGGCCGGCGGTCAAGAAGAGGTTGTGCGCGATCAGCGTGCCGGAGCAGGTGCGGGTGCCGCTCACGTTGCCCGGGTTCGCGTAGCGGGACGCGAGATCGCTCTTCCACTGGATCTGCCCGACCGGGGACTCATGCGCTCCGACGAACCCCGTCGTCACGCCGAGGGTGCCGTCGTACTGCTCGACGTGCTGGAAATCGGTCGTGGTGCCGCAGATGGTGGGCTGTGCGACCTCACCCACGAGCTGCTCGTCGAGATCGGGCGCCGCCACGCAGCCCATCATCATCGCCGATGCCGCCGTCAACGCGCTCGAGACCCTCGCGGAAATTCGCATGTGGATTCACCCTCGGTTCGTGTTCCGCAGGTCGACGGGGAGCCCTCGCGGCCATCGCCGGATCCGGCGGCGCCAGGGAGGCGTGCCTGCTTGTCCGGAGCAATGGCAACCTCGATGCCACCGGCGCGCGCGGCCGATCGGGGCGATTCGGTCGCGAAAATCACCGTTGCGCCGGCTTCAAGGCGCCCCGCTAGAGGCTGCAGTCTTCAGGGGTGGCGGCTCGCGCCATCACCTGGAGGGCGCCACGAGCGATCCGC
The DNA here is from genome assembly GCF_051474665.1 of Sorangium sp. So ce394. Taxonomy (NCBI): domain Bacteria; kingdom Pseudomonadati; phylum Myxococcota; order Polyangiales; family Polyangiaceae; genus Sorangium; species Sorangium sp. So ce394. The sequence continues at coordinate 9,360,959 of NZ_CP150339.1, read as the reverse complement.
GCCGCGGTGGCGCGCGGCATGCCGTCCGGGGTGGAGGAGGCTCACGGCGCGGTATCACAACGTGGACTTGCACTCCTCAGAGATACACACGTGGTTCGCGGGGCAATCCGCGTCCGACGCGCAGAGCTGGCCCGACGGCCCCTCGCACGTGTCACCGGTGCAGATCTGACCCCGGAGGGGGCAGTCGGCGTCGATCGTGCAAGGCGCAGGGCCATCGGCGATGCAGGTGCCGTTTCTGGCGCAGAGCAGAGCCCCAGGGCAATCGGCGTCCGCGACGCATTCGGGGTCGACCAGAGGCACGCAGCGCTCCGTGCCCTTCGCCGGCAGCGTGGACTTGCAGACTTCACCCATGCACACGTGGTCTTCGCCGCACTCCGCGTCCGACGTGCAGTGACCCTGCTCTGGCCCCTCGCAAACGCCATCGGAGCAGAGCTGGCCATAGACGGGGCAGTCGGCGTCGGTCGCGCAGAGCCCCGCGCCGAAGCCGCAGGAGTCGCCTCTCATGCAGAACTGGTCACCCGGGCAATCCGCGTCCGTGGTGCACTCGCAGAACGCCGAGCCATGGACGCAGGCGCCGCTCATGCAGGTTGACCCCACAGGGCAATCCGCGTCGACGGCGCACTGGCCGGACGCCGCGCCGTCGACGCAGGCGCCGTTCACGCAGGAGCGCCCCGAAGGGCAGTCCGCGTCCGCGGCGCAGCTCGCCTGGCACGCGCCCGCGCCGCACGTCTCCCCTGGGCCGCATTCGGCGTCGGTGCTGCACGCGACCTGCTGCTTGTCCTGCCCGATCGCGATGATCTCGGGAGTGCACGAGAACATCGCCGCCACGATCGTCAGGCCCGCTGCGCCGATGAGCATCTGGATTTTCATGTTCGCTCCTCTCCACCGGCTCATGGTCGCGCGCGGAGGAATCCGTGTGAGAAACGTCCTCTCGAATCATTTCTCTTCGCACGCAGCGCGCACGCGGCCCGAGTACGGCGAACCGGGGCTCTTCCGCAGGAGCTCGACCATCGCCGCGCGACCTTCCGCCGTCTTGCCGAGATCGCACAGCGCGACGACGCGGGCAGCGGCCCGCTCCTCCCGCAGCTCTTGCCCGCCCGCATCCGCGGCGTCGAGCAGCGAGAGTGCGCGCGCCGGGTCGCCGCGCCGGAGCGCCTCGTGGACCTCGCGCAGCCGCCGCGTCTCGGCGACGAGCGGGTCTTCCGCCGGCACCTCGGGCGGCGCTCCCGGTCCGCCGGAAGCGGCGGGCCGAGGCGCCCGCCTGGGCGTCGTGGGCTGCGTCCTCGCCGCCTGGGGCGGGTCGAGCTCCTCGCCTTCCGTCGGCTCGATCGGCCGGGGCGGCGCGCGCGGGCTCTCCGCCGACGCGCGCGGCGCGCGGTCGTCGCTCGCCGCCGGCTGCGCCGCGGCCGCCGCGCGCGCTCTCTCGATGACCGCCGCGCTGGCCGTGCTCGCGCGCGGAACGGCCTTCGGCTCGCCCTGCGCCGCATGCAGCGCGGTCACGACGGCCGCGGGCGCGAGCAGCGCCACGACCCCCCACGGCAGCGCCGCCTTGGCCGAGACCATCGCAAAGCCGGCCTTCGCGGCCCCGCCCGCCGTGACGGCCGCTCCGACGGCCAGGCTCTTCCGCAGCTTCGCGCGCACGCGCGCGCGGTCCGCCGCCGTGCTCCGATCGCCGTTGCGGGCGGCCTCGATGATCGATCGCGACAGGGGCCCGAGCTGACTCATGCCTCCCTGCCATTCTGCGTGCTCCGCGCCGCGCGCCGGGGCCCTGCGTTCATCGCGACCTCCACCCGTCGCGCGCCCGCAGGCGCGCCACGCCCTGCTCGAACTCCTTGCGAGCCGCCCGGAGGCGCGCGTAAACGGTGTTCAGGTTGGCCCCGGTCGCCTCCGCGATCTCCGGCGCCGTCATCTGCTCGAGCTCCGCGAGCACGAAGACGGCGCGCTTGTGGTCGTCCAGCCCCTCGAGCAGCGCGTGCAAGAGCCGCGTCGCCTGCGCCTGCGCCAGCGCTTCGTCACCGCCGGCCGCGCCGCTCTCCACCTCGTCCGGATCGAGCGGCGGGGCCAGCGATCGCGCGAGCGGGCTCTTGCGGACGTAGGCCCTCCGGTGCTCCCGCGCGACGCGCGCGACGATGCCCGAGAGCCACGCGCGGACCGTGGAACGGGGCTCGAACGCCGGGAGCTTCCGGTGGACGACGAGGAACACCTCCTGCACCGCGTCGTCGGCGTGGCAGTCCGGGACGCCGAGCCGGCGTACGTTGCGCCAGACGAAATCGAAATAGCGCTCGTAGATCGCGTCGAACTCGAGCGCGACCGCGCAGTCTGCCGCTTCTGCCGGGGGCGCAACCTCCGCTCCGGCAGACTCGGCGCTCAGGGTGACGGCACGGGCGGCCACCCTCGCCCATGGCCAGCGCGCGCCGATTCCGTGAAGAAAACGACCGCGCCCGTCACAACGCGAGCTCGAGCCCCAGGGCCGCCCGCGCCGCGACGCTCGGCTCGTGGACCTCGCCGACGCCTTCGAGCACGAAGCGCGGGCGCTCGAGCGGCACCACCGCCTCGAGACGGAGCCTCAAGCGCATCCACGGCGCCACGATCCAGGAGGCCGCCGCGCCGCTGCGTAACGCGACCCACACGCCGCTCCCTTCGCCTGGGTCGCTCACGCCGTACCCCTCGGCGTGCATGCGCCCGAGCTCGACGCCGGCGCAGGGCACGCCGACCTCGAAATCCGGGCGAACGGCGCGCTCGAGAGGCGGCAAGAGGGCGCACGCCGTGAGGGAGCCGGCGACGAGATCGATGGTCCCGCCGGTGCCGGGCTTGGCCGCGGACTCCGCCCTTCTGCCGGGCCAGAACGAGGCCCCGGCCTCGAGCCGCGCGGGGCCGACGACGACGCCCGCCCAGGGCTCGATGGCGCCGCTCAGCCGTTGCATCGTGCCCAGATCGCTCATGCCGCCGAGCCCGACGCGAAACAGGGGGGCTCTCTCGGCCGAGCCCTCCGTCGGCCGCGCGCGCGCCCGCGTCGGCGGCGCGGACCTGGGCGGGGCCGTGGGCGGGCCCCTCGGCGGCGCGGGCTCGGCGGCGCGAGCGGCGGCGGCCGGGGGCTCCGGGGCGGGATTGGCCGGACGCGCCCCGGCGATCGAACGATCGTCCGCCGCTGCCGTGCCCGACCGCGCCGCGGCGTCCGGATCGATCGCCATCGCCACGATGAGGGCCCCCGCGTCGGCGAGCGCGCGGCACGTCGCGCCGCGCACGGTCCGCGCGCTGCTCCATCCGTCGCGAGAGAGCTCGATGTGCAGCTCGAAACCGCTGCCCGCGGGCGCGATCGCGCCCACCGCCCGCAGCGCGCCGCTCGAAGGGGGGCTCTGGTCTCCGAGGAGCCGGGTGATCTCGGCCTCGACCGCCGCGCCCTCGGGGCAGCCGGCGGGGGCCGTCCACCGCAAGGCGAAGGGGCGATCGTCGGCGCGCGCGGCGCTCGAAGCGAGGGGCGCAACGCACGGCGCCACGATCGCAAACAGCAGCGCTCGCGCCCTCCTGCGTGACGTACGCATGCGCGCCGCATGCTACCACGGGGCGCAGGCGGCGGGCCGCTAGCGAATGCAGGCTTCGTGGGGCAGTCCGAGGATGGCGTCGCGCCCCTCGGAGAGCGGCGAGTTGAACGGCACGGCGCCGTCTTTGCCCGCGGTCGCATTGACGTAATCCACCAAGTCTTGGCCGGCGCGGAGCTTATGCACGCCGATCAGCGCGCGCGATTCCCCTGAGTAATCCTGGGAGAGATCCCGCGCCGCGCCGCCGCCGCCCGAGACCGCGGCTTCGTAGGTCGCGTCGATGACGCACTCGTCGTCGGAGAACCAGGCGAACGACCCGGTGGCGGTGAAATTGCCGTCGTCCACGACGTTGCTCGAGAGCCGCTTCGTCGTCCATTCGTCGAAGGCGGCGCCCCGATCGCTCTTCTCGCTCTGGACGGGCGTTCCGCCCAGAAAGACGTTGTCTTCGAACAGCAGGGTGCCGCCGACCCGCACGCTCGCGAAGTCCTTGTAGTAGTTCATGAACACGTTGTTGAACATGTGCGAGGAGCCGCGGCGCAACAAGGGCACCCTCCGGGCCGTGCCGCGGCCTTCGTCGTAGAACGGCTCGCTGGTGATGAACGCGTTGTGATGCATGGTGGTGGTGATCTGAGCGTCGATGGTGTGGTCGTCGCTGGATCCGTGCAGGGTGGCCCGCTTCACGTCGAGGACGCGGTTGAACGACATGGTGATGTCGTGGGCGCCGACCTTCACGTCGAAGGCGGAGTCCCCGGTGAAGCTGAAGCTGCTCTTGTGAATCCAGATGTCGTGGGACGCGCCGGTGGAGCGGATCATGTCCGGATCCAGGCCGTGGTCTTCCACGTGACCGGCGCCCTTGAAGCTCAGGTGGGTGAGGATCACGCTCTCGGCGGTCTGGGTCGGCGTGCCGGTGCTGTCGCGGCCGATGGCGAAGCCGCTGAAGCGAAAGACGGCGCGGCTCATGCGACCATCGATGGTGGTGTTGGAGCCGATCACCACGTTGCGGATGGGCAGGCTCGCGTCGTTCAGGGCGACGTTGAAGAACTGGTGTTCGCAGTCGGCCGCCGGCACGCCTTTGGCGCTGCACCACTCCTGATAATTGACGCACTGCCGCTCGGTGGCGCCCAGCTTGGCCAGGACCGCGGGCTCGCCGCATTTCAGGCGGTACATGGCGATGTCGTGATCGCTCTTGAAATCGTCCTTGTCGAACACCACCCAGTTGTGCTCGTCGCTGGAGACGGCGTCGTAGATCTGCTGCTCCACCGAGACATCGGAGCGGGTGGTGATCACCGTCAGGCGGCTGTTGCCATTGGGGTCGAAGCCGCCCAGCGCTTTTTCCCCGTACCCCACCGGCCGCCCCAGGGTCTGCGCCAGGCACTGGACGATCTTCTGGTCGCTCTTCAAGGACGACTCGCGCCAGTTGATGTCCGGGTTGGTCACCAGGTCGACGCAGTCCGCGGAGGTCCCAGGATCGCCTGGACCGCCGGAGGATGAGCTCTCGCCGCCCGACGAAGCGCTGGAGCTGCTGGACGAGGGCCCGGCGCCGCCGGCCGAGGCGCTGGAGCCGCCGGCCGAGGCGCTGGAGCCGCCGGTCGAGGCGCTGGAGCCGCCGGCCGACGCGCTGGAGCCGCTGGACGAGGAGCCACCGGAGCTGGAGCCCGTCGTGTCGTCACCGCAGGCGGGAAGGGCGGCCATCAGCGCCGCAAGAGAAAGCGCGCGCAGAGACATGGTGCGCGTGAACAGGACCCGGTGTTGCATAGGACCTCACGCATCAGCAATACTCGGGCCACGGAGCGCAGCCCGCGCGATGACCTGAACGCGCGCCTCTGCTGTAATGTTTCACCATGGTCCGCCTTTCGCCATTCTCCGCCGAAAGATCCAGTCGCCACCGTCAAATGGTGTTGTACACGGTGTCAACCGGGAGTTGACACACGGACCCGTCGGTGCGTGGGCGAGTCAACGTGAATAGAGCCGCTGCGAGCGTGTAGAAGTGCCGTCAACACGGCTGCACACATTCGTCGCCGGCGCCGCTGCGCACGATTGCGACGGTCGAATGGATTCCCTCTGTCGAGATCCTGTGATGTGCTCGTAGAATTGCGTCCTGCGCTCGTCGTCGCATCGCGAGCGCAAGGAGCCTATGCACCAGGTTCCTGTCCCGGGGGCTGGTGAATCTCGGGACGTCCGCACGGAAGGAGAGAGCATGAGCATCGAGGTTGGCGCCGTCGCGTGCATCAGGAGGGTGACGAGCTTGCTGGCCGTCGGCGCAGGGCTGCTCGCGGGAGGCTGCGCCGAGGTATCGACCGGCGAGCCGGCGGCCCTGGGGAGCGCCCGCCTCGCGTCGTCCGCGCTCGGCGCCGATCGGACGGAGGAGCGCCGCCACCACGGGCACGGGAGCGGCGGCGCGCGCGGCAGGTGGCGATCGCGCGGCGTGGGCGGCGGAGGAGCCCTCTTTTCACCGTCGATCAACCCCCACGACGGCCGCGAGATCTTCATGGCCAGCGACATGCGGGGCGTGTACCGCACGAGGGATTTCGGCAGGAAGTGGACGAACCTCGATTTTCGCGACATCCAGGGCGGCGTCCTCTCGCAATTCCGGTTCACCGCCGACCCGGATGTCCTCTACGCCGTGACCTACAGAGGCCCCGAGGACGTCATTTTCGACGCGGCCACGCTGGCCAAGAGCACCGACGGGGGAGCGACGTGGGAGGCGCCCGTCACCACCCCGGGGACGCCCGGAGACGCCCACTACCTGTTCGCGGACCCCTGCGACACCGAGCGGCTGCTCATCTCGGACATGCGCCAGCTCTACGCTTCGCTCGACGGCGGCAGCAGCTTCCACCTGGTCCACACGACGGACTGGCCCGGCGGCCTCCGGGTCGGCGGCGTGCACTGGGACGGCGACGACATCTACGCCGGCACGAGCGACGGGCTGCTCGTCTCGCGCAACGGCGGCGCGAGCTTCGCGCTCGACACCTCGATCGGCGGCCTCCCGCAGGGCGAGAAGATCGTCTCGTTCGCGGGGGTCGGGCACGGCAGGCGGGCCCGCTTCTTCGCGGTCACCTTCTCCGCCGCCGACAGCGGCGGCAACCCCCTCGTCACCGCGAACACGACCGGCGGCGAGCTCGACGCTTACGCCGGCCTCTATCGGCTCAAGCTCGGCGAGAAGCGCTGGATCCCCGCGACGAACGGGCTCGGACCGAGCGACAAGCTCGCGTTCGTCGCCACGTCCGCGGACGACCCCGGCGTCGCGTACGTCGCCGGCGGCGACCGCCAGACGCTCGCGCCCATCGTGCTGAAGACCGTCGACGGCGGGGCCAGCTGGCGGCACGTGTTCCGGAGCGATCACAACGCCAACATCGCCACCGGCTGGAGCGGGTTCGGCGGCGACATGGGCTGGGACTTCGGCGAGTACGCGCTCGGCCTCTCGGTGTCGCCCGAGGATTCCCGCCGGGTGGCGATCACCGATCTCGGGTTCGTCCACGTCAGCGACGACGGCGGGAAGAGCTTCCAGCAGGCGTACGTGGACCCGGCGGACGAGAACCGGAGGGGCACGGATACCCCGAAGTCCCGGTTCTACCGCACGAGCGGCGTCGAGCAGACGTCGGGCTGGTGGCTGAGCTTCCCCGACAAACACACCATCTTCGCTTCGCTCACGGACATCCGGAGCGCCTACAGCGAGGATGGCGGCAGGTCGTGGGCTCGCGACGGCGCGAACGGCCTGACCCTGAACACCACCTACCACGCCGTCCAGCACCCGATCACCGGAGCGCTCTACGCGGCCACCGGCAGCGTCCACGACATCTACCAGAGCCCCTGGATGCGCGACGCCCGCATCGACGGTACGGAGGCCCGCCCGGCCAGAGGGGGAATCATGATCTCCGAGGACAAGGGCGCCACGTGGTCGCCCGTCGCCGATCTGGGCCGCCCCGTCATCTGGCTGGCGCTCGATCCGAACGATCCGGACCTGCTCTATGCGAGCACGGTCAACAGCGTGTCGGGCGGCATCGTCCGCCTCGATCTGAGCGCGCCCGGCGCGGCGCCCGAGCCGCTCCCCGCCCCGCCGCGGACGCAGGGGCACGCGTTCAACGTCCACGTGCTGAAGGACGGGAGCATCGTCGCGACCTACTCCGGCCATCAGCCCGGCAACACCCGGACGTTCACCGATCGATCGGGCGTGTTCCTCCTGCCGCCCGGCGCGTCGGCGTGGGAGGATCGCTCCTCGCCGGAGATGCACTACTGGACGAAAGACATCGTCGTCGATCCGAACGACCGCACCGAGAGCACGTGGTACGTGACGGTGTTCAGCCACGACGACCGCTTCTTCGGCGGGCTGTACCGGACGAGGGATCGCGGTTTGACCTGGCAGCGCATCAGCGACAAGGTCCGCGTCGAGTCGTGCGCGATCGACCCGCGCGACCCGGACCGCATGTACATGACGACCGAGCGGGACGGGCTCTGGATCACCGAGAACCTCAACGACGACGCGCCGACGTTCTTCCGCGACGACGGTTACTCGTTCCAGCAGCCGGTGCGGGTGTTCTGGAACCCGCACGACCTCGACGAGGTGTGGACGGTCAGCTTCGGCGGGGGCATGCGCGTCAAGCGCGAGCGCTGATCGCGCCTCCGTCGTGCAGCGTCGGGCTCGAGCGCGAGCCCGGCGCGCGCGGGAGATCGCGGCTCCTGCGGCGCAACGCCCTGTCGCAGGCCGCGCGCCCGTCCTTCACGAAACCCGCTCGGCCGTCGTGGGCTCGTCCCCCGATCGCCCCCGGCGGGCCGCCGCGACGCGCTCGGAGGCGGCGCTTGCGCAGACGCGTCGAGCGTGACAAGCCACGTGGCATTCGCGGCCGCGGGGCGGGCCCGAGGGACGGAGCCTCCGGCGCGTTCACCGCAACGGGCATACCGGTCTCGAGAGCGACTGTCGCGGACAGCCCCGCGCCCCGCTGACAGCGAGCCAGCGCGCCCCGGCTCGCAGCATCCCCGTCGTCGACGTGCCCTCTCCACGCTCGCTGGGACGGCCCGCCGCGCCGCGCGCGGCACGCCCGCTCAGGAGAATCGCTCATGCCAGACGCGTGGAGCGGAACGGTCGTGCGATCGCGCCGCGGCTACCCCGGCCGGGGTGGCCCGCGTCTTCGCACAACGATGCTCCGCTCGACGCCAGCGCTCGCTCCTTGCACCTGAAAGTCCCGGATTACCCCCTCGTCCGAGAAGGAGGTATGTGTGTCGTTGGACCAGCGGTTTGTGAAGATCTGGATCGGAGTCTTGCTCGCGCTCGTCTCCGCTCCAGCCGGAGCCACCCCGCCCCCGGACAGCGCCGGCTGCGACGAGGCTGGCTGGGGGGTTCCCCCTGATGCGATGGAGAGCGCTGCGTCCCGGGATTTCTGCGACCTCGATGCGCCCTACACCGAGCGGCCCTTCGTGGCCGACGAGACGACCGGCGTCGCCTGCCCTGATGCCCCCGCGCTGTCTCCGGTCTGCACGGGGCCCTTCTGCCCCGCCAGCGGCGTTTGTCTCGGGACCAGGACGCTGCACGAGGATCTGAATGCTTGCCAGGGGGCGCGCTGCTGCCTGCCGGGCTCCGTCGACCCGGACGGCGTGGTCAACGTCCTTCCCTACCTGGCGAGGCCGGCGGAATGGCCGTTCTCCGCCGACGCGTCCGTCGACCACAGCACGAACGTCGACGACAGCCCGGGCATCGCGACGGCCATCGAGTGCGCGGCGTCGCGGCGCGCCCGCAGGCGCATCGTGGCCTTCCCCGCGGGGCGATACGTGCTGCGCAGCCCGCTGCGGCCTCACTACGACGCGCTGACCCTGGAGGGGCCGGAGCTGTCTCCCCACGCCGGCCCGGGCGATCCCGGGACCGCGACCCTCGTGGCGATCCCCTGCAATCCGGAGCAGTACCCCGGGGCCATCCAGGTCAGCGAGGTCGTCAAGCGGGACGGGACCGCCGTCAGCGCGGTCCGGGGGCTCTGGATCCGCAATCTGCAGATCGCGCTCACGGATGGGCCACGCAGGACGGCCAACAGCGGCATCCACCTCAACACGTGCGCCGACTGCAAGGTGGAGAACGTCATCGTGCGCTACACGCCCCTCGCGCCCCAGCTCCCTTCCTGCAAGCCGTCCAATCTGGAGGGCATCGGCTTCTCCTGGGGCTCCGGGGGCGTCATCCGGAACGTGATCGTGGACGGCACCGCGAAGGGCGGCATCTACCTGTCCTCCATCGCCGGGCACCACGACACGCCGCCCATCCTCGTGGAGAACTGCGAGATCAAGAACATCAATGGCCCGATCGGCGCCAGCGCGATCAAGATCATCACCGCCAACGTGACCGTGCGAAACTGCAACGTTCACCACAGCTTGATCCATCCCGTCGACGGCTCCGCGACGGGCAGCGGCGGACATGGCCTGTGGATCTCCGCCCAGGTTCCCCCTAGGCCCGGGATCCCCAGCGCGGTGCCGGCGAACGTCGTGGTCCAGGACAGCTACTTTCATCACAACGGCGGCGCCGGCGTCATGCTGGCGAGCGCCATCGAGGAGGACCGTCCGACGGGGATCCTGATCGAGCGGGTCGTCTCCGCATACAACGCGAGCCACGGCGTGCACGTCCAGGCAGGCACCGGGGTGGCGCTCCGGGACGTCGCGTCCTGGGGAAACGGGCTCTACGGCGTGCTCCTGAGCTCGCGAACGACGCTGCCCGTGACCGCGGTCCGGGTGGGAGACGTGACCCTGAAGCGATTGCTCGTCTTCGACAATGCCCTGCGCCTCACGTCGGGCTCCCATCCCGGCATCAAGATAGAGGCCAGCGACGTCACGGTCCGCGGCGCCACGGTGGGGCGCTGCGACCCCTCGCGCGGGAGGCAATCACAATCCATCCAGCAGCAATGCTGGCTGTCGGGGCCGGCTGGCGCCCAGGCGCTCTTTCATCCGGAGGATAACGTCATCTCGGGCGTGAGCACGCAGGGCGTGAGCGCGCCAGAGGTGCTGGCCTGCCCCTATTGAGGAGCGCCGGGAGCGGCGCGGGCAGGGGCTGCCCGGCGGCGACGGCGACGCGGGCGCGCCGCGCAACGGCTCGCCCGGCTGCCACAGCCCCGCGCGCCCCGCCTACGCCCTCCGCCGCCGCCCCCAGAGCGCCATCGCCCCGAGCAGCGCCGCCCCGAGCGCCGCGCGCTCGCCGGCCCCGCCCCGCGGATCCCCCGCGGCCGCGCAGGCGCAGCCGCCGCCCAGCCGCAGGAGGACCTGCGCCTGCTGCGGGCCCTCGCACAGGTCCACGGTGAGCGGTCGCGCCGCGCTCCGCCCGCCCCCCTGATCGAGCGGCGTCTCGAGGTTGCCCGTGTTCCGGTTGTCGTGGTGGAAGCTCTCCCACGCGACGAGCGCGTCGGTCGTCGCCTCGGTGTGCCACGCGAAGAGCCAGCCGTCGCGGGTGCCCACCACGACCTCGAGCGTCCCGTCGCCGTCGAGGTCGCCCACCGCCGGCGTCGTCGCGATCGACTGGCCGGTGAACTTCGGGAACCCGCGCGGCTCCCGGCCGCACCCGTCGAAGGCGTGCAGGAAATAGCCGCTCGATCCCGTCAGCACCTCGGGGTAGCCGTCGCCGTTCAGATCGACCACCGCCTGGCTGCTGCCGACCGTGTGATCCTCGAGGACGAACGGCGCGCGCGGCAGCATCGCGCCCGACCGGCCGCTCCAGACCGCGAGCAGGTGAGCGGGCCGCTCCGCGCCGCGCTCGCCCGCGAGCGCCAGCGCGGCCGCCTCCGAGGCGCCGGCGGCGATCACGTCGGGGGTGCCGTCCTGATCGACGTCGCCCAGCGCCGGATGCGAGAGCAGCGGGAGCATCGTCCGGGCGCCCGCGGCGGGCGAGAGCGGGCCGAACGTCGGATCGAGCCCGGCCGGCGAGCCGCCCCGCGCAGGCGGCAGCGCGCCGGCCGGGGTCGCCAGGAGCCCGTCCTGCGCGCCCGGCGAGGCCGGGAGCACGAGCGGCGGCGCGCCGTTGCCCTGGACGACCCCCGCCAGCGTGCCGCCGAACCGGCCGACGACGCCCGAGGCCGCGATCCCCTCCGCGACGAGCGGCGCGAGCGAGAGCGACGGCATCGTGACCGGCCAGCCCGCGAGCACCGGCCCGGAGGGCGCGGCCGCGCCGCGCGCGTCGAGCACGTAGACCGCCCCGGCGTCGCCGTCGTCGCCGAGCCGCTCGCTCGACCCGACAAGCAGGTCCGGGAGCCCGTCGCCGTTGAAATCGGCGACGGCCGGCGTCGCGAGCAGGCGGCTCCGCGCCGGCTCCTGGGCCAGCGGCCCCTCGTAGTGCACCTCCACCGGCCAGCCGCGCAGCGCGCCGCCGTCCGCGTCGAAGGCGTAGACTTTGCCGTCGAACGCCGCCTGGATCACGTCGAGCAGGCCGTCGCCGTCGAGGTCGGCGAGGACCGGCGCGGCGAACGCCCCCCGCGCGATCCGCGCGTCCGCGGACATGCACGGCGCGCTCGCCGGCGCCCCGAGATCGAGGGGGCAGGAGGGGATCTCGGGCAGGCGCACCGGCCAGCCGTCGCGGAGCGAGCCGTCCGCGCCGATGACGTACACCGTGCCCGGCCAGGTCGAGATCGCGATCTCCTGCGCGCCGTCGCCGTCGAGATCCGCGATCGCTGGCGCGCCCAGGATCGGCTCGCGGCCGAGCTTGTCCCAGGCCACCTCGTCGTACGCGTTGGCGCGCCGGTAGGAGGCGGGCGAGGCCTCCGGCGTCTCGGGATCGAGGCCGTCGGCGTGGCGTGTCCGGAACGGGAACCCCGGCAGCGGCTTGGGGCCCTTCGGCGTCGCCTTCAGCACGCGCAGCTCGCCGCCGGCCGTGGGGTAGATGATCTCGCGCCCCCCGTCGCCGTCGAGATCCGCGAGCTTCGGGCTGCCCTCGCCGCTGTCGCCGATGAGCAGCGGAAAGCCGTCGACAAGCGTCGGATCGCTGGCGACGTAGTAGGTGCGCCGCGCCTCGCTGCGCACGTCGCCGGCGGCCCCGCCATAGCGGGCGGTCGCCCAGGCGCGCACCGTGATCGCGCGGTCGTTCTCGCCGTGGGGGCTGTCGGCGTCGCGGGCGTGGGACGTGTCGATGGTGCGCACGTCGAGCGAGGCGAGCGGGCCGCCGGCGCCGATGACGACCGTCGGCGCGACGTTCACCTCCCGCTGGAGCACCCTGAAGTCCGACTCGAGCGGCTGCACGCCGGGCGCCCACTCGATCGCGTAGTCGTACGCCGTCGCCCGCTTCGCCGAGATGGTGCCCTCGATCGGCACGGGCACCTGCACCTGATCCTTGTAGAGGACCTCGAACCAGCGCGGCGACGTGAGGTCGATCGCGGGCGGCACGCGCCCGTCGCGCAGCGCCTCGACGGCGCGGTTCGCGTTGACGCGGCCGTGGCCGAACCGCTGATCGAACCCCGGCTGCGAGGCGCGGTACGGCGACCCGGGCTCGCGCGACTCGGGCACGTCGATGTCGTCGGCGCTCACGATGAGCAGGCCCTGCGCCTCCGCGGGCGACAGGGCGACGCCGCGCTCCAGGGCGGCGGAGTACAGGAGGCCCGCGACGCCGGCGAGCTCGGCGGTCGCGTCGCTGGCGCAGCCGGCGCTCGACACGGCGAGCAGGTTGTTGCCGCCGAAGCTCGAGCACGGGGAGGCGTCGAGGAAGGTGGTCGACGTCCGGACGCTCTGGCCGTCGTAGCGGACGGCGCTCACGGGCAGCGCGTGGTTGCTCATCGCGGGCGCGCTGTGGTGGCGCGAGCCCTCGTCGCCCACCGACGCGACGACGAGCGTCCCCTCGCCGTGGGCGTAATCGAGCGCCGCCTGGAGGAAGGCGGTGCTGTCGACGGCGGTCACCGGGCACTGCACGACGTCGGCCCGGAGGTCGGCCGCGTAGAGGATCGCCTTCGCGAGGTCCTGCGCGTCGGCGACGCGGCTGTCGCCGACGCGCAGCGGGACGACCCTGCACAGCGGGCAGGCGCCCGCGCCGCCCATCCCGTTGTTCGTCTGCGCCGCCGCGACCTTCGCGCCCTCGGTGCCCTGGCCGTTCAGGGTGTCGTCGAACGGATCGTTGTCGTTCTTGAAGAAGTCCCAGCCCGCGATGTCGTCGACGTAGCCGTTGTCATCGTCGTCCTCGCCGTCCGAGAAGTGGAGGAGGAGATCGCCGGCGTCGAGCCGGCCGTTGCCGTTCCGATCGCCCCGCGGCCGCCCCGCCGACGCCGCTGGCGTGAGCCCCGGCGTGTCCTTGTAGTCCGAGGCCGAGAGGACCCCGTCGCCGTTGCAGTCGAAGCCGGCGAGCTCGCCGTCGCCCGCGCACGGCGTGCCGTCCGCGTGCAGCGGCTTGTGGGGTTCGAGCTCGCCCCGGTTGAGCCACACCTTCTCGAGGAGATCGTCGTCGTTCCAGAGGATCCCGGAGCCGGTGACGGCGATCCGGACGCGCGGGTCGCCCTGGGTGCGGCGCCAGGCGAGATCGATCGCCATGCCGGCGGCGGACTCCTCCGGGCGGGGGCGCACGCTCCCGCTCGGGGCCGGGAGGAAGGAGTAGAAGGTCCACTGCCCGCTCTGCGTGGCCGAGGGGCCGTACTCGGGATCGTTCGGCCAGTTCTCGGGATCGGCCATGTCCGCTGCGCTGGCCGAGGCGGGCGGCGGCCAGCCGCCGGACGCGTCGGAGGGAACGAGCGCGCCCGCCGCGGCGCCGCCGAGCGCCCCCAGACAAGCAAGCGAGGGAAAGCGAAACCAGCGCATGGGCCTGGACCCTACCATCGGTGAAGGCGCGCGAGGGAACCGGCGCGCGCGGCGCAACCGGCGCTCTCCGCACGAAATCGGCGCTTTTTTCGGGGCGGGCGCGGAGGCGCGAGGCGCTCAGGGCAGGCAGAGCGCGGGGGTGGGGTGCTCGGCGCAGTACGCCGGGTCGTCCGGCGGACCGATGCGGAGCACCATGTCCTGCGAGGCGAGGCGCGGCCGCGCGCCGCAGACGTCGGGGGACGGCGCGGCCTCCGACGGCGCGCACACGCCGGCCTCGTTCGGCACGGTCCAGGCCTGGCCGGTGCCGTAGATCAGGTTGAGCGCGTAGCGACCCTCGGGCAGGCAGCCGTAGACGATCTCGATCGGGCGCCCGAACTGCCGGGCGAGCGCCTCCTCGACCCTGTCCTGCTCGGCGATGATGTCGTTGCCTTCCTTGTCCTTCGCGTGGCTTACCACGAGGACGCCGCCCCGCTCCGGCTCGGTCGGGCGCATGCAGAGCGCGGCGGGCCGGACGCCGACGAGCGCGCTGTCCCGCGGCTCGTTGAGCGGCTCCGCGCCGAGCGTGGCCGTGGTCAGCAGGTCGTCGTAGATCGTGAGCCCCTGGAGGAGCACCGCGGGCGCGGCCTGGCTGACCAGCGGATCGCCGGCGCTCTGCTTCGCGAACACCGCGATCGGGAAGAGCGCCGGGAGGAGCGCCGAGTCGGGCACGTGATCGTCGCCGTCGATCGCTCCGTCGCCGTTCACGTCCTGGCGCGCGTACGTGAGGGCCGGCGCGGGCTCGCCGCCCACCGGCAGCGAGATCGGGGGCTTCGCCGCGCTGGCGATCTCCTCGTCGGGCACGCCCGCGGCGAGCCGCAGGCGCAGGAGCGACGCCTCGGTGCCGGCGGGGTTGCCCGCGCTGAACGTCTCCAGCTGGAAGTCCGAGGCCATGACCACCTCGCCCGGGCCCTCCTCGACGCCGTCGGGCGGCGCGAGCACCTCGGCGACGTGGAAGATCGGCCGCTCCAGCGGGAGCGGCAGGCCGAGGGTGACCGCGATGCCGCCGACGCGCGCGCCGGTCGCGGGGATCGGGGCGGCGAGCGCGATCTCGCGGTACCGCGGGGCGGCGCCGCCGAGCGCCTCGGCCGCGTTCTCGATCGCGCCGCCGGCCACGTCGCCCCGGGTCGGCAGGTTGGCGATGCTGAAGATCGGATCGAAGTCGCCGTCGTGATCGTAGAAGCCGCGGACCTGGTAGGTGCCGGCGGGCAGCGGCGACAGCCGCCACGTGGCGCTCACGGTCACGGGCGGATCGTCCGGCGCGGGGCAGCGGAGCGCGCCGTCGTTCGTGAGATCGAGCGCGGCGCCCAGGCCGCCGAACAGTTCGTCGCCGGGGATCACGTCGAGGCTCGCGGCCGAGGTGCCGAGCCCCTCCGGCGGCGGCAGCAGGCGCGTGTCGAAGCCGAGCACGATCGCGGCGCCGACGACGCGGCCGTCCTTCGTGCAGGGCCGGGGGCCTGAGTAGGTCACCGTCCCGTCGAGCACCCCGGCGGGGCCGCTCTGGTCCGGCAGCGGGATGAAGACGTCCGCGTCCTCGCACCCCGGGAGGGCCGCGAGGAGCGCGCCGAGCAGGAGGAGACCGGTGCGGGGCTTGGATCCGAGCATGGAGGTGCCTAGAGCGAGTACCGGAAGAATCCCATGAAGCGCCGGCCGATGCGGTTGCCGAACGGGTGCATCTGCAGCGGCGCCTCGCCGAGGCCGTCGAGCGCGTTGAAGACGGTCGCGGAGATCTCGGCGCGGTTGTCGAGGAAGCGGTAGCCGAGGCGCGCGTTGAGCAGCGTGTACGCGGGCAGCGGGTAGACGGTGGTGGCGATGACCGTCCCCGCCGGGACCTGCTCGGCCCACGCCTGCGCGGACTGGTAGTGGAACGTGACCTCGCCGTCGACGCCGATCGGGGTGCGGACCTGGACGCCGGCGTTCACCTTGTGCCGGCTGGTGCGCTCGTCCTCCGGGGCGTTGCACCCGGCGGGGCGCTGCTGCTCCGACAGGTTGAGCGCGTAGTTGGCGAAGATGTCGAGCCCCTCGACGGGGTAGACGCGGCCGCCGAGCTCGCCGCCGACCACGTGGTAGACGTCGCACTGGTTCTCGAAGCCGCCGAAGCCGGACGTGTAGCGCCCCGTCTCCGGGTTCAGCCCCCCGATCCCCTGGGCGCGCTGCGAGAGCGTCATGCGCTGCGGCTCGGCGAGCACGATGAGATCGCTCACGCGGTTGTAGTACGCGGTGACCTCGAACTCGAAGTAATCGCTCTGCTGGTTCAGGTAGCTCGCCTCGGCGGTGATGATCTGCTCGGGGTCGATGATGACGTCGGACCGGACCGGCGGCCGCGTGGTCGAGAGGAGCTCGAGGCCGGGCAGCGCGAGCTGGATCGGCAGGTCGACGTAGGCCTCGAGCGACGTGGGCGAGCGGAACGCCGTCGAGCCGGAGAGGCGGATCGCCTGGCGGGCGGTCGGCTTGACGATGACCGAGCCGCGCGGCGACGGGATGAGCCGCTCCAGGTAAGGCACGTAGTCGAGCCTGCCGGAGGCGACCACCGTCACGCGCTCGCCGAGCTTCATCGAGTCCTGGAGGAACACGGAGCCGTGGTGCTCGATCGGCATGTCGCCGTCGAGGTAGCTCCAGTCGGTCGCCTTGAGCCGGTAGCCGAGGCCGATGTGGAAGTCGTGCGCGACGGCCGCGGGCGCGCGGAGCGTCTTCGCGAACTCGAGCTCGGCGTTCACGATGTGCTGGCGCGGCCGCCCCGCGTACAGGGTGTGCCCGAGGTACGCGGCGTTGAGCAGCGAGGTGCCGTCGAGGTACGAGTAGTACGTCCGCGCGTTGACGTTCTCGCCGCGGTACGCGACCGAGGCGTCGGTGTTGGCGACCTCCAGGTTGTAGTCGTTGAACGGGCCGATGCCGTAGATGTCGAGCTCGCTCCGGGAGTAGCCGGCGCCCACCGCGAGCTCGCGGCGCGGCCCGAGCCGCTGCGAGGCCCGGAGATCGATGCGCACGTTCTCCGCGCCGAGATCCTGGCTCTGGCCGCTCGTCTCGAGGTCGATGCGGTCGCCCGCGACCTCGCGCGTCCACCGCGGATAGCGCGTGTAGCCCGCGGACAGGCGGTACGCGAAGTCGCCTTCCCGCGCGGAGGCCCACACCGAGCCGTAGCCTTGCTGGTGGTCGCCGTAGCCCGCGCGGAAGCCGCTCTTCCCGGCGCCGGGCTCGATCGTGATGATGTTGACGATGCCGGCGAACGCGTCGGCGCCGTAGAGCGCCGAGCCTGGGCCGCGCACCACCTCGATGCGCTCGATCTGATCCACGTCGATCGAGAGCGCCTCCCAGAAGGTCGAGCCGAGCACGTCGTTCTTGACCGTGCGCCCGTTCACGAGGACGAGGAGCTTGTTCGCGAGGCGGCTGTTGAAGCCGCGCATCGAGACGTTCTCGTCGCCGCCCGTGATCTGCATGACGTCCATGCCGGCGACGCGCCGGAGCAGCTCCGGGATGCGGGTCATGCCGGAGAGCCGGATGTCCTGGCGGGTGACGATGGTCGTCGAGTTCGGGGAGTCGAGCGGGCTCTGGGCGCCGCGCGACGCGGTGATCACGGTCTCCTGGTAGACGTCCTCGGTGCGGGCGGCGCCGACGATCCCCGCGGCGTCGACGTGCGCCGCCTTCGAGGCCGGCGCGGGCGCCGGGGCCGCGGCGGCGCCGGTCGGCGCCGCGGTCCCCGCGGGGGGCTGGCCGGCGGGGGGCTGGGCGGGCGCGTCGCCGGGGGCGGGCTGGGCGGGCGCGGGCGCCTGCGGCTCGGGCGTGGGCGGCTGCCTCGCCTCCGGGGCCGCCGCGGCGCGCTGCGCGGCGAGGCGCTGCTCCAGCTGCTCGACGATCCGCGTCACCTGGTCCCGGTCCGCGGGATCGCTCGCGAGGTACTCGCGGTACGCGGCGATCGCCTGCTCGATGTGGCCGGCCTCGGCGTGCGCGCGCGCGATGTTGAAGACGACGTTCGGGTGGGGGAGGATCTCGTTGGCCTTCTGGAGCTGCCGGATGCCCTCGTCGAACTGCTTCTGGGCGATGAGGTCCATGCCTGCCCGGAAGTGGAGGCGCGCCTCGGTGCGGGCGTCGGCGAGCGCGCCGCGCGCGGCGGTCGTCGCGCCGAGGGCGACGGCGCAGGCGAGGAGCCGCCGCGCGAGCGCCGCGCCGCTGCGCGGCCGCGCGGGGCGCGGCGGGAGGGCGTCGTGGGTCGGTGCGGGCGCCGGGGCGGCGCCGTTCCGGCCGTGCGAGCAGGAATCGGGAGACGACATGAGTTCGCCCTGTCCTCATCGGGGCCGGGGGCGCGACCGCGACCCACCGGCGACAAAGGCCGGGCCGCGACGGCGATCCCGGCGAGAGCTCGGGAGCGCGGACGGCGCGGCTCCCCACATCACACCGAACACTTCATCGACGAGGGGAGCGCCCGGCGCGCCCCTCCCGCGAGCGCGAAGCCGCGCTGGTCATGACAAGCGGCTCTGGCCGCGGAGGCGCGGCGATCCTACCAGAGCGGCCGGCGCGCGTGCGCGCGCGTCAGTAGGGGTTGCTCTTGTACGGATCGGCCTTCTGGACGTTCGCCCTGGGCTTGCTCGGGGCGCCCGGCGCCGCGATCGGGGCCGGGTCCAGCCGCGCGCGCACCCTCTCCTCGGCGCCGGAGACGCGCACGATCGCGGGGCGATAGCCCGCCTTCTCGAACACGAGCTCGTGCTCCGACGCGAGCGCGGCCGCCGTCCCGCGCCAGATGATCTCGCACGGCGTCTCGGCGCAGAGCTCCTTGTTGCCTTCCCGGACCGCCGCCCCGGGCGGCGTGCTCTCGACCTGCAGCGGGCGCGCCGCGGGCGCGCTCGCCGCCGGGGGCGCCTCGGCCGCCGGGGGCGCCGCGGCCGCCGGCGAGCGCCCCGCGCCCTGCTCGCCCGCCGCGGCGCTCGTCCCTGGCGCCGGCGAGCGCGTCATGACGGCGGCGACGCCGACCACGGCGGCGAGGGCCGCGCCGATCGCCCAGGGCGCGAGCCGCCTGCCCGGGCTCGCGCCGGGCTGGGTCGACGAGAGCCCGTCGGCGTGCGGCGCCGGGCGCGCCCCGACCGGGTCGGCGCCCATCGGGTCGGCGCCCATCGGGTCGGTGCCCATCGAATCGGTGATCGACGGGGCGACGAAGAGGGGCGCCGCCGGCGGCCGCAGCCCGCTGTCGGTGGCGATGGGGGCGGTCAAGGTGACGGGCGAGCTCGTGGGAGGCGCCGAGTTCGGCGTGGAGAGGCCGGGGATGTCACCCGTCGTCGAGTACGACGGCGTCGGCGGATACGACGGCGACGATGGATACGACGGGGGCCGCGGATACGCCGGGAGCGACGGGTACGAGGGCGCCGACGGGCGGTGGCTCGCCGCGCCGGGCAGCATGGGCGCGGTCTCGCCGGTGTCCCGCGTGGAGATGCCCCCCGCGGCGAACTTGAGCGCGGCCAGGAGCTCGTTCATCGAGGAGAAGCGCTGCTCCGGGTCCTTCTCCAGGCAGCGGTAGACGATCCCCTCCATCGTCTGAGAGATGGAGAGGCTCGGGTTGTGCGCCTGCATGAGCGGGACCGGGTCGTTGACGTGCGACATCAGCGTCCCGACGCTCGCGCCCTTGTCGAAGGGCACCTGGCCCGACAGCATCTCGTACATCATCACGCCGAGCGCGTAGATATCGGTGCGCGCGGACACCCCGCTGCCGGCGATCTGCTCGGGCGCCATGTACTTGGGCGAGCCCATGAACAGGCCCTGTTGCGTCAGGTCCTCGCCGCTCTGGGTGTCCTTGACCAGCCCGAAATCGAGCACCTTCACGTGGTCGTGCTCGTCCTCGTGGTCGACGAGCAGCACGTTGCCCGGCTTGAGATCGCGGTGCACGACGCCGAGCCCGTGCGCCTCGCGGAGCGACCGGCAGATCTGGCGGGCGATGTGCGCGGCGCGCGCCTCGGGGAACGGCCCGTCCTCGCGGAGCACGCGGTGGAGGGTCTTCCCCTCGATGTACTCCATCGCGATGTAGTAGATATCGTCCTCGCTCTGGCCGTAGTCGAACACGGTGACCGTGTTCGGGTGCGAGAGCTTCGCCGCGGTCGACGCCTCGAGGAAGAAGCGCCGGTGGAACTCGGGATCGTGATCGCCCTCGTACTTGGGGCTCAGCACCTTGAGGGCGCAGATGCGGCCGAGCGGCGCCTGCTCGGCCCTGTACACCTTGCCCATGCCGCCGCGCGCGATGACGCTGACGATCTTGAAGCGGCCGTTGATGACACGCCCTAGCAGCGGATCGGGCGCGGCAGCCCTCGAGCCCCTCGCGCTGCCGGTTACCTCTGGCTGTCGGCCCTCGGGCATGTCGTGCCTCTCCTCGGGCAGCGTGAGGAGGTGAAGATTGGACACACAGCAGCCGCCTCGAAAGCAGTGTGACTGAGGCGACTCTGAGGTGTCAATCTGCAGTGTCACGATACGCGCAGGAAATGCGCGGAGATTGGTGCGCTGCCGTCCGGACGGCCGGTGAGCCGCCGCGCGGCGCGTGGGCGGCGCTTGGAGGGGCCGCCCGAGGCGGGCGGCTCAGCGCCGGACGGCGACCGCGAACAGGAACCTGCCGTCCGGCAGGGGGCCGCCGATCCAGAGGCGGTTCGCGTCGTCGGTGAAGAGGGAGAGCAGCGTGCCCGCCGTGGCGAGCTCGACGAGCGGGGCCGGGGCGCCTTCGGCGCGCATGCGGCCGCCGTCGTCGCTGGTCGCGACGGCGACCGGCGCGAGCGCCTCGTAGGTCGCGGGGTCGCTCGGCTGAAAGACGACGAGGCCCGGCGCGCCCTGCTCGGGCGCGAGGGCAGCGAGGCCCGTGCCGCTGCCCGGCAGCGAGAAGAGGGCGTCGCCCTCCGTGGGCCCGGCGCCTCGCGCGATCGCCTCGGCCGCGAAGCCGCGCGCCTCTTGCGTTCCGTCTGCAGACGGGAGCACGGCGACCACGTTGCCGCGCAGGTCCGCGGCGACGGGGCCGGAGCTGTCGCCCCACGCCGCGACGGCGTCGGGCGCCGCGCAGCTCGCGTCGCCCTCGGGCACGAGCCGCGCGTCGGGCCCCGCCGCGCCGCAGCGGTCGGCCGCATAGAGGCCGTTCGCGCCCGCCGCGGCGTCGCCGAGCGGCGACAGCCCGGTGTAGAGCAGGCGCCCCTCGACGGCGGCGGCCGCGAAGAAGCCGTTCACCTCGTAGCGCTCCGCCACCGCGCGCACCGCGCGGTCCTCGATCAGGATCAGCTCGCCGAGCGTCTCGGGGAACGCGCTGGTCCACGAGATCGCCGTCCAGTCGAAGAAGGGCAGGTCCACGGCCTGCGCGCCGAGGAAGGCGCCGTCGGGGACGCCGGCGTCGATCGTCGTCCGCGCCGCGGCGAGCTCCCCGTCCGCGCTCTCGGGCGGCGTGAGCCGCACGATCTCCGCCGCGCCGCCGGCGCCGCTCCGCGCGAACATCGGCCCGCCGTGCCGCCCCCACGTCACCGAGGCGAAGCCGATCTCCTCGTCGGTCGTGTAGACGCCGACGGCGCACCACGCGGGGTCGACCAGCGAGAAGAGCGCGCCGTGGGATCGCGCGTCCAGGCACCCGGCGCCGTCCGCGCCGCCGCCCGACGCCGCGCCGGCGCTCCCGTCCGCGTCGTCGCCGCAGCCCTGCGTGAACGCCGCCGCCGCCGCGCAGAGCGCCGCCGCGGCGAGGCGCGCTCTCCTCTGCTCCATCCAGCCGTCCCAGCGCATCGGTCCTCCGAGGATCCGCGGCGCTGCGGTCCGGTGATCGCGTCCGTCCCGGGCTCCGGGCCAGCGGGGGCGCTGCGCCGGATCTCGGCTCCGCCGGCTCGCTGGGCCGGCGCGCCTCGCGGCGCCAGCGCCGGCGCGCGCGGCGGTCCCGCCGGGCTGGCCGAGCCGCGTAAACAAATCGGCGGCCATCGTCAAGAGATCCCGGCGCCCGGGGCGTCCGGAGGGGCGATCTCGGCACAAACCAGCGGGCCGGCGGCTGCCGCCGCGCTGCGTCCTGTCTGTTCCCTAGAACGACCGTTGCGCTCGACGTTCAGATGGACGACGCTGTGCGCCGCAGCCGGTGTCGGGCACGCTCCGGTTCGCGCTCCTTTCATCCACCGCGGGCCGTGACCAAGACACCCCCTCCTCCCATCACTGCCGGAACGGTCATCAACGATCGTTACGACATCCGTCAGAGCCTCGGTAAAGGCGGCATGGGCGAGGTCTTCCTAGCCTTCGATCGCTCTACGCAGCAGACCGTGGCGCTCAAGGTGGTCCGCGAAGAGTCGCGCATGCCGGGCGACGACGAGGCGCTCCGCCAGGAGCTGCTCCTCGCGCGCTCGGTCGGCCACCCGAACGTCTGCCGCGTGCACGACCTCGCGCCGAGCCCGTGGGGCCCCATCCTCGTGATGGAGCAGATCCCCGGGCAGACGCTCCACACGCACATCCGCAAGCGCAAGGCCCAGGGCGGCTACACGGCCGACGAGTTCCGCAAGATCGCGAGCGAGGTGTGCAACGGGCTCGCGGCCATCCACGCGCAGGGCCTCGTGCACGGCGATCTGAAGCCGGGCAACGTGATGGTCTCCGAGGGCCGCGCGGTGATCCTCGACTTCGGCTTCGCGCAGGAGCGCGCGCGCGCCTCGGCGCGCCGCCCCGGCGCGCCGCCCGACGGCGGCACGCCGAACTACATGTCTCCCGAGCGGCTGCGCAACGGCGGCGCGAGCCCCGAGGACGACGTGTACGCGATGGCCCTGACGCTCTGGGAGATGTGGACCTGCCGCGTCCCCGAGCCCGGCTACAAGCCGCGGCTCAAGACGATGAAGCAGCAGATCATGTTCGACGTCCCCGCGGGCCTGTCGATCGACGAGGTGCGGCAGATCTTCCGCGGCCTCAACGAGGACCCGTCGATGCGGCCGCAGGCGCGGCACATGCGCTTCTTCAACCCGTCGCAGCTCACGACGAGCCCGATCCAGCTGCCGCGCGAGCGCCTCGATCCGGGCCCGCCGCCGGGCGGCGCGTTGAAGCTGAACTTCACGCCGGGCGCGCAGTCGCTGCTCGTGACGTACGCGACGAACGCGCCGGAGATCGTCGGCACGCTGCTCCCGCTGCACGACACGAAGCTCGCGCTCGGCCGGCGCAGCGATCAGAGCCTGTGCGTGCCCGAGGCGACCGTCTCGGGGGCGCACGCGATCTTGAAGTGGCAGACGGGCTCGTGGCTCATCGAGGATCAGGGCAGCACGAACGGCACCTACGCGGACTTCAACTACGAGCGCAAGTCGCAGGTCTCGCTGCTGCACGGCGGCGAGGTGCAGGTCGGCGAGTGCCGGATGAAGCTCGTGACGTTCGGCCCGGACTCGCCGCAGCACCGGCGCGCGAAGCAGTACCTCGCGAAGCGCGACGGCCTCACCGGCCTGCTCGTGCGCGAGCACCTGATGAAGGCGATCGACGAGGACGGCCTGTTCGCCGACTGGGCCGAGGTGCCGATGCAGGTCGCGCGCTACGAGCTGCGCGGGCCGAACCGCCAGGTCAGCGAGCGCCCGACCATCCTGGAGATGCTCGCCCTCCGGAAGGCGGCGCAGCGGGTGATCGATCTGACCGAGATGCTGCTGCTCAGCCTCACGCCCGCCGTGGCGGGGCGGACGGGGCCGCTCAAGTTCGTTGTCTCGATCGTGGGTCCGAGCATCGACGAGGCGCGCCACGTGGTCGAGCAGGTGGTCGCGCAGGTTCAGGGGATGCTCCCCGAGACGCTCGAGCTCGGCGCGACGCTGGTGAAGGGCGAGCCCGGGCGCCCTGCGCGGACGCTCATCGATTGAACCTGAACGCGTCCGATGAACAGCCGGCCTCCGTTTCCGTCCAGCCCGCCGTCTCAGCCCTCGCCGTACCGTTACCTCGGCCGCGGCGGCGGCGAGCGCCCCGTGCGGCTCCAGATCATCATCGCGCTCGTCGCGGGGCTCATCGTCGTCGCGGTGCCGCTCTACCTCTGGCGCCGCCCGAAGCCTGAGTCGATCCCGTCCGCGGACGCCGCGACGGCCGACGCCGGCGCCTACGCCTGGGACGCGGGCGCGCTCGCCGACGCCGGCGCCGCGGTGGACGAGGGGGTCAAGCTCTCGCCGTTCACCACGATCAAGTGCGAGAACCCCGGCCCGGGCACCACGCCGCCCGAGCGCTGCGACCACGTCACCTTCTTCGAGGACGCGCTCGCGCGCGCGATCCGCGACAACGTGCAGTGCGCCCCGTCCGGCAAGACGAGCATCACGGTGAGCTACGTCCTCGAGATGGACTTCCGCCGCAAGCGCACGAACCTCTACGCGGGCAAGTCGACGACGGTGAACCGCGCGAAGACGAAGGAGCTGCTCCGCTGCGTGAAGCGCGCGATGCCGACGCCCGACTGGGGGACGATCCCGCACCAGTACGTGAAGTACAAGATCAACGTCATGGCGACGTACCCTGCCAACGAGTCCTACTGAGGGGAGCGGCTCGTGCGGCGCGCATCGATCGTGCTGATGCGCTGCGCGCCCTCGCTCCTCGGCGCGCTCCTCGCGACCGCGGCGCACGCGCAGCAGAGCGCGTCGGCCGCTGACGCCGCGCCTCGGCAGCTCGAGGGCTACTCGAGCTACGAGCGCGCCACGATCGAGCGCACCCTGGCGCGTCTCGGCGCGACGCTCGATCCCACGCCCGAGGGCAAGATCGTCGAGGGGATCGACGTGGTCCCGTACGAGGTGATCGAGGACCGCGATCCCGCTCCGTCCTTCCTGAACTGGTTCCACGTGCTCTCGCGGCCGTACGTCATCCGGCGCGAGGTGCTCCTCGCCGTCGGGCGCCCCTACGAGCAGGCGCTCGCCGACGAGTCCGCGCGCAACCTGCGCGGCCTGAGCCAGGTCTCGCTCGTCCTCATCTTCGCCGTGCGGGGCAGCGCGCCGGGGCGGGTGCGGGTCGCGGTCGCCACCAAGGACGTCTGGAGCCTGCGCCTCAACTCGAACTACCGCTTCGCCGGGGGGAAGCTCGAGTACCTCTTCCTGCAGCCCGCCGAGACGAACCTGTTTGGCATCCACCACGCCGTCGCGGCGCAGCTCACGCTCGATCCCGGCGCGCTCTCGCTCGGCGTCGCCTACGCGATGCCGCGCATCGGGGGCAGCCACGTGCGGCTGCGGACCGAGCTCAACGCGATCGTCTCGCGGGAGACCGGCGCGCTCGAGGGCTCGAGCGGCGCGTTCGTGTACGGGCAGCCGCTCTACGCGACCGAGGCCGAGTGGGCCTGGGACGCCGAGATCTCCTGGCGCGACGAGGTGACGCGCCGCTTCATCGGGACGAGGCTCGCCACCTTCGACGCGGCGGCCACGCCGGACGACGATGACATCCCGTACCGCTACCGCAGCGATATCCTGGTGGGCGGCTACGCCGTCACGCGCAGCTTCGGCGGCCGCGGCGCGCCCGGCGGCGCCGGCTCCACCGTGAAGCACGACGTCTCGGTGGGCATCGAGGCGAGCCGCAGGGTCTACCGCCTCGACGCGCCCGCGGGCGTCGCGCCGGCCGCGATCGCCGAGTTCGAGGCGAGCGAGATGCCGGTGAGCGACACCCGCGTCGCGCCCACGTTCAAGTACTCCACGTACTCGACCCGCTTCTCGCGCGTGCTCGACTTCAACACGCTCGCGCTGCAGGAGGACTACCGGCTCGGGCACGAGCTCTCGATCCTGATCTACCCGGTCACGACCGCGCTCAACTCCACCCGGAGCTTCCTCGGGGTCTCCGCCGCGGCCGCGTACACCGTCGCGCTCGGCGACGGCCTCGCGCGCGCGGTGATCAAGACGATCACCGAGTTCGACCGCTCCCAGATCTTCGACGCCTCGATCGAGGCGCGCGCGCGCGTGCACACGCCGAGCTTCGGCCTCGGGCGGCTCGTGTTCGACGTGCGGCTGCTCGACCGCTACCGGAACTACCTCAACCGGAGGTCGCAGCTCGGCGGCGACACGCGCCTCCGCGGGTACCCGACGGCGGCGTTCATCGGCGAGGACGTGCTCTCCGCGAACCTGGA
This sequence comes from Sorangium sp. So ce394, assembly GCF_051474665.1. NCBI lineage: Bacteria > Pseudomonadati > Myxococcota > Polyangiales > Polyangiaceae > Sorangium > Sorangium sp. So ce394. The sequence continues at coordinate 9,334,637 of NZ_CP150339.1, read as the reverse complement.
GCTCCGCACGCGCCCGGTCGAGATCTGGTCGTGCCAGATCGCGGGCGCCGCCTTCTTCGACGCCGGCGACGCGTTCGACGGCTACGGCGAGCTGCGCCTCAAGCAGTCGGCGGGCTTCGGGCTCCGGGCCCTCTTCCCGCAGCTCAACCGCGTCGTCATGCGCGCCGACTGGGGCTTCCCGCTCACGCGCGGCTACCGGGAGCCCGACGCGCTCCCGGGCGACATCCTCGTCACCTTCGGTCAGGCGTTTCCGATGCTCCCTGCGGACGAGTAGGCGCGCCGCGCGGCCCCTCCTGCGCCGGCGCGCCCCCCGGGGACGCCGGCGCCGCGCCCGCCACCCGCGCGCGGTGCGCCGCGAACGCCTCCCGGAGCGCGGGCGGCACCGGCTCCCGGTCGAGCGCCGCGAGCGCCTCGGCCGCCGGCCTGCCCGCGAGCAGCGCGTGCCAGGCCCGCTCGAGCGCGCCCCTGAGCCGCGCGGCGTCGTCCTTCTCCGGCTCCTTCGGCTTGCCCTGGCCGCCCGCGCCCGAGCCTCCCGCCCGCGCTGCGTGGAACGCCCGCGCCGCGCCGCCGCGATGCGTGTAGCGACCGCCCTCGAAGCCCGCGACGTCGAGGAGATCCGGCGCGATGGGATCCCCCTCGGCCACGGCGATCCGGCCGGCGAGCTCCAGCGTGCCATCGTGGTCGACGTCGAGCGCGAACCGCGGCGGCGCCGCGAGCTCGACGGCGTACCTGCCCGCGCCGAACGGCTGCACGGCCCAGATCTCCAGCGCGCCCGCCTCGTTCCTGAGCACCACGTCCGGCGCGCCATCGCGGTTGAGATCGGTCCCGGAGCGGAACGCCCCGAGCTGCTCGGTCGCGTCGGGCTCCGAGCCCGGGAGGAGCGACGGTATCAGCTGGGTCGCCTGGCTGCGGTCCGCGCGCCCGCTGTCGAGGGGCCCTGCGGCCATGACCACGCCGCGCGGGGTCGCCACGCGGACCGCCGAGGTGCGGCGCCCGATCGCGTCGTTCCCGCCGTAGCCGCGCAGCACCACCTCGCCCCCCCGGCGCCGGAGCGCGCCGCGGAGCTCGACCTCGAGCGTCAGCCCGAGCTCGGCGGCCTCCACGTCGATGGCGCGCAGGTGGGCCTCGAGGTCGGGGGGCGCGACGTACGCGGCGAGGTGCGGCCTGCGCGCGGCGCCCCAGGGAGAAACCTGATGATCGCTCGCGCAGGCGGCAACGCAGGCGGCGACCAGAACGCACGTCGTCAGCGAGAGCTTTTCTGTTACCGTTCCCTTCCGCATGCGCCTGCTAGTCGCCGACAAGATGGACCTCTCGGCTCTGGAAGAGCTCAAGGTGCTCGGGATCCAGATCGAGTCCCGGCCGGAGCTCACCCGGGACACCCTGCCGGCGGCCCTGGACGGGGTCGGCATTCTGGTCGTTCGCTCGACGGAGGTCACGGCGAAGGCGATCGAGGCCGGGCGGCAGCTCAACCTGATCGTGCGGGCCGGGGTCGGCGTGGGCACGATCGACGTGGCGGCGGCGAGCGCGCGCGGCATCTACGTGGCGAACTGTCCCGGCAAGAACGCGACCGCCGTCGCGGAGCTGACGATGGCGTTCATCCTCGCGCTCGATCGCCGCCTGGTCGACGCGACGTCCGAGCTCCGGGCCGGCCGCTGGGAGAAGACGAAGTACTCGGCGGCCCGCGGCCTGTTCGGCCGGCGGATCGGGATCGCGGGGCTCGGCGCGATCGGCCGCGAGGTGCTGCTGCGCGCCCGCGCCTTCGGCCTCGAGCCGCACGCGTGGTCGCGCTCGCTGACCCCGGGCCGCGCGGCCAAGCTCGACGTCAGCTACGCCCGGACCCTGGAGGAGCTGGCCGCCCGCTCGGACATCTTCACGATCCACCTGACGGCCACCCCGCAGACGCGCGGCATCGTCGGCCGGAGCGTCCTCGAGGCGCTCCCCGACGGCGCCATCGTCGTGAACGCCGCGCGCCCCGAGGTCCTGGACTACGCCGCGCTGGAGGAGCTCATCCCGCGCAAGGGGCTGCGGGTCGGCCTCGACGTCTTCGCCAGCGAGCCCGACAAGGGCTCGGCGCCGTTCGAGTCGCACCTCCTCGGGCGGGGGCTCGTCTACGGGACCCCGCACGTCGGCGCGCAGACCGAGCAGGCCCAGCGCGCGGTCGCCCTCGAGACGGCCCGGATCATCCGCGCCTTCTTGACGGAGGCGGACCTGCCCAACGTGGTCAACATCTGCGCGACCTCGCCCGCGCGCTACGCGGTCGTCGTCCGGATGCTGGACAAGGTCGGCGTGCTCGCGAACACGCTCAGCGTCATGAAACGCCACGGGATCAACATCGAGGAGATCTCGAATACGGTCTTCGAGGGGGCCACTGCCACGTGCACGAAGATGCGGGTCACCGGCCGGCCGAGCGAAGCCTGCCTGAAGGAGATCGCGGCGTTCGAGGAGGTCCTGCACGTGGATATCGTCGCGCTGCCGAATCTGGCGTAAGGCGGCCCGCCTCCCGGCGGTGACGCGGCGCGGCCCCGAAGGCGGGCGACGGGCGACGGACGGCGCGCGACGCGGGGAGACGAACCGGCGGGGAGATCCCCGGCGAATGCAGGAGCGGTTTGCCCGTATCCCCCCTTGCATGAAGGCCCGCATTCGACTAGGTTGTCCGCCGACAACTAGGCGGATCCGCGAGCCGGATTCCCAGTTCGGGAATCGGCTCTTTTTTTTTGGCGCAGGGGCGCCGGGCACCGTCGCTCGGGGCTCATGGCGCCGGAAGGTCCCGGATCCGCCGAGGGTGACGTCTCTCACATGCCGCAACCGATGGAGCCTACGACCAGAGCCGCGTTCGATCTCGGCCGCGTTCGCGACGCGGTCGCGCCGGTGCTCGCCTCGCACGGGGTGACGCTCGTCGACCTGGAGTGGACCACCGAGCGGGCGGGCTGGACGTTGCGGATCACGATCGAGCGCGAGGGGTCGGCCGACGCGGGCGGCGGGGTCACGCTGGAGGACTGCGCGGACGTGTCGCGCGACGTCTCCTCGGTCCTCGACGTCGAGGACCTCATACCCAACCATTACAACCTCGAGGTCAGCTCTCCTGGCCTCGACCGGCGGCTGCGGACCCCGGCCGAGTTCGCCCGTTTCGTCGGCAAGACGGCCAAGGTGAAGCTGTCGCGCCCCGCGCCGGACGGCCAGCGGCTGCTCCGGGGCGAGCTCCTTCAGGCGCCGGAGGGGCAGGTCGCGGTCCTGGTCGACGGCAAGCGGATCGAGGTGCCGTTTTCGGATGTCGTGGAGGCGCGCCTCGTCTTCGAGCTCACGACGCAGCCCAAGCCCAAGAAGGGGCAGCGGCAGGGCAAGGAGACCGCTAAGGAGTCGGGGCAGGCCAGGCGGTCCACGGGGGCGGCTCCGGGATCGGCCTCCGGGCGGAGCGAGCGCGGCTCCGAGAAGCGCAAGTAGAGAGAAGAAAGATCAGGAGACAGGGACGTCATGGCAACGATGGCAGCGATGCCGACCTCGGAGACGAGCCTCGGCAGCATCCTCGATCAGGTCGCGAAGGAGAAGGGGATCGACAAGAAGATCCTTGTCGAGACGATCGAGGCCGCGATCTTGAAGGCCGCGCAGAGCGTCTTCGGCCCGACCCGCGAGCTCGAGGCGCGCTTCAACGAGGACACCGGGCAGATCGATCTCTTCCAGTACATGACCGTGGTCGAGGCCGTGACGGAGCCGGAGCGCGAGATCTCCATCAACGACGTGGACAAGCTCAAGCTGGACGCGACCCTGGGCGAGGAGCTCGGCTTCCAGGTCTTCTGGCGCCCTGAGGACGCGGAGAAGGCGCGCGATCAGGACAAGGAGTACGGCGACATCCTGAAGCTCAAGCACGGCCGCACGACCTTCGGGCGCATCGCCGCGCAGACGGCGAAGCAGGTCCTGCTCCAGCGCGTGCGCGACGCCGAGCGCGATCTCATCTTCAACGAGTACAAGGATCGCAAGGGAGAGCTCATCCGCGGCATCGTGCGGCGGTTCGAGAAGGGCAACAACATCATCGTCGACATCGGCCGCACCGAGGGGGTGCTCACGTTCCGCGAGCAGACGCCGCGCGAGACGTACCGGCCGGGGGACCGCATCGTCGCGTACGTGAAGGACATCGATCGCGAGGCGCGCGGCCCGCAGGTCATCCTCTCCCGCTCCGATCCCCGGCTCGTCGAGAAGCTCTTCGAGGCCGAGGTCCCCGAGATCTACGAGGGCATCGTGCGGATCGTGTCGGTCGCCCGCGAGCCGGGCGCCCGCTCCAAGATCGCGGTGACGAGCCGCGACGCCGACGTCGACCCGGTGGGCGCGTGCGTGGGCATGAAGGGCTCGCGCGTGCAGGCCGTGGTCCAGGAGCTCCGCGGCGAGAAGATCGACATCGTGCCGTTCGACCGGGATCCGGCGCGCTACGTCATCGCCGCGATCCAGCCGGCCGAGGTGCACAAGGTGATCGTCGACGAGGCCGACGGGCGCATGGAGCTCGTGGTCCCGGACGAGAAGCTGTCGCTCGCGATCGGGCGCAAGGGCCAGAACGTGCGGCTCGCCGCGCAGCTGACCAACTGGAAGCTCGACATCATCAGCGAGACCAAGTTCAAGCAGATGGAGGAGGAGGCGATCTCCGCCCTCCAGCAGATCGACGGCGTGACCGAGCAGATCGCCAAGTCCATGTACCGCCTCGGGTTCCGGGCGCTGGAGGAGGTGAGCGAGGCGTCGGTCGAGGAGCTCGCCGCGATCCCGGGCCTCGGCGGCGCCGAGGCCGCCGAGCGCATCAAGTCGCAGGCGGACACCACGATGGAGCGGCTGCGGCAGGAGCGCATCCGCTCCGCGAGCTCGCGCACCGAGCCGCTCACCGACCGCGAGCGGCTGATGTTCATCCGCGGCGTCGGCGAGCGGACGGTGGTGCTGCTGGAGGAGGCCGGGTACCGCAGCGTGGAGGACGTGCTGCGGGAGGACGAGGATCGGCTGGCGATCCGCACGGGCCTCGGCATCAAGAAGGCGCGCGCCATCAAGCAGGGCGCGCGGGACTTCGTCGAGAGCGAGCAGAAGGTGCTCGATGCAGCTCGGGCGGACATCCGCCGTGCGGCGGAGGCGAGGCACGCGTAAGGAGTGGGGCAGCGCAGAGGGCCAAGGATGGAATCAGCGGTGAGCAGACAGAGCGACGCGGGTGAGCGCGAGCCCTTCGAGAAGGGGCGGATGCGCACGTGCGTCGGTTGTGGGGAGCGCGTCGGCGTCGAGGACGCCCGCGGCGCCCGTCCGCTCGTCCGGCTCATCCTCGGCCCCGGCGGCGTGATCGCGGTCGATCCGGGCGACGGCGGGTTCGGGCGGGGCGCGCACGTGCATCCGCAGCGGGACTGCCTGGCGGCCGCGGTCGCCCGGGGCCTCGCCCGCGCCGCGAAGGGGCGGGTCCACGCGATCATGGGGACCGCCGGCCCGGGCGGCCCGGGCGGCACGGGTGGCACGGGTGACGAGCGCGCCGGCGAGCCGGCCGCCCCCGGGCCGGAGCCGCTCACGACCGTCTCGCTGGCGCGGGCGATCCGGGAGGCGACGGAGCGGCGGCTCCAGGGGCTCATCCGCGCGGCCGTCCGCTCCCAGGGCGTGGCGGTCGGCGCCGATGCGGTCGTGGGGTCGTGCCAGCGGGGCGAGGCCGCGCTCGTGCTGGTCGCGTGCGACGCGGCGGCAGGCGCGGATCTGCCGGAGGTGCGGCGGGCGATCGCAGAGGGGCGCGCCGTCGCATGGGGCAGCAAGCAGGTGCTCGGCTCCCTGGTGGGCGGCCCGCGCGAGCGCGGCGTGGCGGTGATGGCGATCTCTTCGCCCTCGATCGCCGCCGCCGTCGCGCACGCGGCGCACGTCGTGGACACCTGCGCCCGCATCGAGCGGGGCGAGGGCCCCGCGGAGGGCGGGCGCGGCGGCTCCGGTCGAAAGGGGCGGGCTTCGCGCAACGCGGCTGCCCGATCCGAGGAGGGCGGGAGCCCCGAGCCGCAGAAGGCCGCGCCCGGCCCTGCCGGCCCGGCGCCTCGCCGCGGCCGGGGGAGGGCGGGGGTGGACGTCGAGCACCCCAGGCCTTCCGCTCGGCCGGCGTCCGAGGGGGGCGGGGGACAACCTGGCAGCCCATCGGGCGAGCTTGCTGGCCGCGAGGCGCGGTTGGCGTCAGAAAGTGGGTCCGGTCGGCTTCTTGCAACCGCGCCGGGGACCGGGGAAGGCGGCGCGGTCGGGGGCAGGGCGGCGATGTCCGGTTCTACCGGACGCGCCTCGACGGTGGACAGAGTGGCCGCAAATCGTCGCCCGCGCGGATGGGTGAGGCGGATTGGTTAACGTGGAGCGAGGTGCATGAGCAAAGTCCGGGTCTACGAGGTCGCCAAGCAGCTGAACATGGACCAGAAGACGCTGGTCGCGCTCTTCCAGTCCATGGGTATAGGCGACGTGCGCAACCACATGAGCGCCGTCGAGTCCGACGTCGTCGAGCGGGTTAAGCGGCACCTCGAGCGACAGAAGTCGCCTGAGGTGGTGGAGGAGCGGATCCGTCCGACCGTCGTGAAGCGCCGCGCCCGGCCCGGGGCTGAGCCCGAGCCGGCCGAGGCGCCCGTGCGCGCCGTTCCGGAGCCGGCGCCCTCTCGGCCTGTGGCTGCGTCCGCTCCGGCTTCCCCGCCGCCCGAGCGCGCTGCCCAGGAGGAAGCGCCGGTCCGTCGCCCCGCTCCGCCGCCGCCCGCCGCTCCCGTCGCAGCGCCCCCGGCGCCGGCTCCCGAGCCGGTGGTCGCCGCGACCCCGCGCGAGCCTGCGCCCGCGCCCGCGCCCAGCGCGCCTGCCCCGGCAGCGCCGCCCGTCGCGGCTGCGCCCCCCGCGCCGGAAGCGCTGCCGCCCCCGGCGGCTCCCGCTCCCGCAGCACCCGCGTCTGTCGCGGCGTCCGCGCCCGCGCCCGCGGAGGAGACGAAGGTGACCTCGCCCGAGCCGAAGCCTGCTCCGCCCACCGCCGCTGCGGCGCCGTCCGCCGCTGCGGCGGCGCCCGCCGCCGCTACGCCCGCGCCCACCGCGGCGCCCGAGCCTGCGCCCGCCGCGGCTGCTCCCGCGGCGCCTGCGCCGGCTCCGGCGCAAGCGGCCGCTCCCGCGGCGCCCGCCGCGCCTGCCCCGGCGCAGGCCGCTGCGCCCGCGCCGGCCCCGGCGAAGCCCGCGGCTGCTGCGACGCCCGCGCCTGCCGCGGCGCCTGCTCAGGCCCGGCCGCAGGCTGCGCCCTCGGCGCCGGCGCCCGCTCCGGCGCAGGGGGCCTCTCGGCCGACGCAGCCGCCCCCCGCGGGGCAGCGGCCGGGTGCTCCGGCGCAGTCCGCGGCCCGCCCCGGCGCGCGGCCGACGCAGCCGCCGGCGTCCGCGCCCGCGGCCACCGCGGCCAAGCCGGAGGAGGCGGCGCCCGCGAACCAGGCGCCGCGCCGCCCGTCCTCGCCGCCGAAGACCGGCATCGAGGTGTGGCAGGGGCGCCCCGGCGTCACGATGCCCGCCGCCCGCACCGGCACGCCGCCGGCGCGGCGCACGACCTACGATCCGCGCGCCAACGCCCAGCAGGCGCGCCCCGGCGGCCCCAGCTTCGGTCCGGGCGGCCGGTCCATGCCCGGCGGCCGGAACGCTCGCCCGGGGACCTTCGGGCGGCAGCGCCCGGGGGGCGGCGCGCTGCCGCGCAAGCCGGTCCAGGTCTCCACGCAGGAGATGGCCTCGCACAAGAAGGTCATCAAGATCGAGGAGCAGGTCACCCTCCAGCAGCTCGCCGCGAAGATGAGCCTGAAGGCCACCGACGTGCTCATGCGGCTCCTGTCGATGGGCATGACGGGCGTGAACATCAACAGCACGCTCGACGCCGACACGGCGAAGATCCTCGCGAGCGAGTTCGGCTGGAGCGTCGAGGACGTGGCCGTCAGCGAGCAGGACACGCTGACCGCGGCGATGCAGGCCGGGGTCGACGCCGACGAGGACGTCGAGATGCGTCCGCCCATCGTCACCGTCATGGGCCACGTCGACCACGGCAAGACGTCGCTGCTCGACCGGATCCGGAAGGCCACCGTCGCCGAGGGCGAGGCGGGCGGGATCACCCAGCACATCGGCGCTTACCGCGTCGAGACGCAGCGGGGCACGATCGCCTTCCTCGACACGCCGGGCCACGAGGCGTTCACGGCGATGCGCGCCCGCGGCGCGTCGCTGACCGACATCGTGATCCTGGTGGTCGCCGCCGACGACGGCGTCATGCCCCAGACCAAGGAGGCGATCTCGCACGCCCAGGCCGCGAAGGTGCCGATCATCGTCGCGGTCAACAAGATCGACAAGCCGGGCGCCGACGCGGACAAGATCAAGCGCGACCTCGCGGCGCTCGGGCTGCAGCCCGAGGAGTGGGGCGGCGAGACGATGTTCTGCAGCGTGTCGGCGAAGATGGGGCAGGGCATCGACCAGCTCCTCGAGTCGGTCCTGCTCCTCGCCGAGGTCCAGGACCTCCGCGCCAACCCGAAGAAGCGCGCCAGCGGCACCGTCATCGAGGCGCTGCTCGATCGCGGCCGCGGCCCGGTCGCGCGCGTCATGGTCCAGGACGGCACGCTCCGCACGGGCGACATCCTCCTGGCCGGCGCCGCGTGGGGCAAGGTCCGGGCGATGACCGACGAGCTCGGGCGCTCCGTCGCCGAGGCCGGCCCCGCGACGCCCGTCGAGGTCCTCGGCCTCAACGAGGTGCCGAGCGCGGGCGATCCCGTCCACGCCGTCAAGGACGGGAAGACCGCGGAGGAGATCGCCGAGACCCGCCGCAAGAAGGCGTCGAAGACGCTGATCCCGCAGGACTCGCGCGTCTCGCTCGAGTCGATCACGAAGAACCTGCAGGAGGCCGATCAGCTCGAGCTCAAGCTGATCATCAAGGGCGACGTGCAGGGCTCGGTCGAGGCGATCACCCACGCGCTGGCGAAGCTCTCGACCGAGAAGGTGAAGGTCACCATCGTGAACGGCGCCGTCGGCGGCATCACGGAGGGCGACGTCAACCTGGCGGTCGCGTCGAAGGCGGTCATCGTCGGCTTCAACGTCCGGCCTGCCGGCAAGGCCGGCGCGCTGGCCGAGAACGAGGGCGTCGAGATCCGGCTCTACAACATCATCTACAACGCCGTCGACGACATCCGGAGCGCGATGGAGGGTCTCCTCCCCGCGACGAAGGTGGAGAAGGTCCTCGGCCGCGCCGAGGTCCGCCAGGTCTTCAAGATCACGAAGGCGGGCACGGTCGCCGGCTCGATGGTGATCAACGGCTCGGTGAAGCGCACCGGCGAGGCGCGCCTGATCCGGGACAACGTCGTCATCTGGACGGGGCGCCTCTCGGGGCTGCGCCGCTTCAAGGACGACGTGAAAGAGGTGGTCGAGGGGTTCGAGTGCGGTATCTCGCTCGACGGCTACTCGGACATCAAGGAGAAGGACATCGTCGAGAGCTTCGAGATCGAAGAGGTCAAGACGAAGCTCTGAGCCCGTAGATGTTCGTCGGCGTCCTCCGTCTCCGCCTCGATATCGTCGGGGCCCGCTCCCTCAAGGACAAGCGCAGCGTGGTGCGCTCCTTGAAGGAGCGGGCGCAGAGCCGGATGCGCGTGTCGATCGCGGAGGTCGGCGTGCTCGACGATCCGCGGCGGGCGACGCTCGGCGTCGCGGTCGTCTCGAACTCGGCGGCCATGTGCGACCGGGTCCTCGCGGACGTGGCCGCGATGGCCGGGTCGCTGCCCCACGCCGTCCTCACCGACCGGGCGACGGAGATCGTGCCGTTCGGCGAGGGGGGAGCGGGGGTGCAGGGCGGCATCGAGCAGGCGCTCGGCCGCGGGGAAGATGATCTGGGAGCGGCCTCGGACAGGTTCGAGGACGCAGAGGACGACGAATGAGCGGCACGGTGAAGCGGGCGACGCGGGTCGCCGAACGGCTCCGCGAGGACCTGTCCAACCTGCTCCGGGAGCTGCGCGATCCGCGGATCGCCGGGGTGCTCGTGTCGCGCGTGGAGATCACCGACGACCTGCAGAGCGCGAAGGTCCACGTGCGCCACGAGTTCGGCGCGGAGGACGCGGCGTCCCGCCGCGCCCTGCTCAAGGGGCTGGAGGCGGCGTCCGGCCGGCTGCGCAGGGACGTCGCCCGCACCATGGGCCTGCGCGTGGTGCCGACGCTGCGGTTCTTCTACGACGAGGGCCCCGACGCCGAGCGGCGGATCGAGGAGCTGCTCCGGGAGATCAAGGACGACGCGGGCGAGGGCCGCTCGTAGCGCCGGGGCCCGGCGGCGCGGCGCGCGGCTCGGACGGCGCGGCGCGTGGCTCGGACGGCGCGGCGCGCGGCTCGGGCGCGATCACCGCGAGACGAGCCGCTCGATCGCCTGCGCGGGCTCGAGGTCGAAGCGCCACGGCCCCATCTTCGTCGGGGCGTCGAGCGCCGTCTTCAGCGCGCGGAGGAACTCGCGCCGCGGCCACTCGACGGCGCCGAAGCGATCGAGGTGGTCGGTGTACACCTGGCAGTCCACCAGCGCGAAGTCCCAGGCGACGAGGTTCCCGAGCAGCGTCGCGAACGCGACCTTCGAGGCGTCGGGCGCGCGCGCGAACATCGACTCGCCGAAGAACATCCGCCCCAGCGACACGCCGTAGAGCCCGCCGACGAGCGCGCCGTTCGACCAGGCCTCGATGCTGTGCGCCACCCCGGCGGCGTGCAGCGCCGTGTACCCGCCGATGAGCTCCTCGGTGATCCACGTGCCGTCCTGCCCTGGCCGCGGCGTCGCGCTGCAGGCCCGCATGACGTCCGCGAACGCCGTGTCGGTCCGCACCTCGATCCCGCCGCGGCGCACCCGCTTGCGCAGCGAGTGCGGGACGTGCGCCTCGCGCGGCGGCAGGACGAAGCGCGGATCCGGGGAGAACCAGAGCAGCGGCAGCCCCTCGTGGGGCCACGGGAAGATGCCCCGGCGGTAGCCGGCCAGGAGCCGCTCCGGCGAGGCCTCGCCGCCCACGGCCACGATCCCCTCCGGGGTCGCGCGCTCGGGCGGGGGAAAGTCGAGCTTGCTCGTGAGCACCGGGACGCGCATCGCTGTGGGATCGAATCCTCCCACCGGAGCACGCGGTTGCAAAGAGGCGCCCCGCGCGCGCGCCGTGTGCTCAGGAGGCGCACACATAGTCGGAGCCCTCGACGAAGCCGCGCGCGGCGAGGTGCTCGCGGATGAGCGCGCGCGCCCCCCGCGCCCCCACGGCGACGACGACGGTCTGCGCGCCCCGCGAGAGCCGCGACGGATCGACGATCGGCGCCCCCTGCGCGATCCGGCCGATCTTGCGCGGATCGATGTCGACGAACCGCTCCGGCCTCACGCCGTTCCGGGCGAGCGCCCTCGCCAGCCGCCTGCCCGTCTTGCCCGCGCCCCACACCGCCACGGGGCGCGCCGCGCCCAGCTTCCTCGCGAGGTAGTGCGCCTTGGCTTCGAGGAACCGCGCGATCGCGTACCGCGGATCCGCGAACGTCGCGCGGCCCTCGCGGTGCCGCCAGCGCAGGCCGAGCTCCGGGAGCTTCGCCATCCGCGCGCCGGCGGCGTCGAGGCGCAGCCACAGGTCGTAGTCCTCCGCCCAGGGGGCCTCCCGGAACCCGCCGACCTGCTCCAGCGCGCTCCGCCGCAGCATCACCGACGGGTGGCACAGCGGGGACTCCACGAACATCTCCCGCGCGTGATCCTCGGGGGTGAGGATCGAGTTCAGCCAGTCGACGTAGCGGAGCATGCCCTCGCCGACCGGCCCGGCCGCGAACGCCTCCACGCGGGTGCCGACGACGGCGAGCCGCGGATCCCGCCGGAGCGCCTCGGCCTGGCGCGCGAGGCGCCCGCCGACCGAGATGTCGTCGCCGTCCATGCGCGCGAAGAGCTCGCCGCGCGCCGCCTCGGCCGCGCGCGCGAGCGCCCGCGCGATGCCCACGCCGCCGGTCGCGACCGGGACCACGCGGCGGTCGCGCCGCGCGAGGCGCGCGACCGTGGCCGGGCCGGCGTCGGTCGAGCCGTCGTCCACGGCGATCACCTCGAGGTCGACGTCGCGCTCGGCGAGCACGCTCTCCAGCGCCTCCTCGATGGTCGCCTCCGCCTGCCGGTACGGGAGCAAGACGGAGACGAGCGGCGCCACGCCGGGACCATGGCGGCGCGCCGGCGCAGCGTCCACAGGAAGGGCGCGCCGCCGGCGCGGCGTCCACGGCAAGGGCGCGCGCCGCCGGCGGCGGCCCCGGGTCAGAGGTCGCGGGCCAGCCGGATGCCGCTCATCTGCCACCGCGCGTCCGGCGGGAAGAAGTTCCGGTACGTCGCGCGGAGGTGCGTCGCCGGGGTCGCGCACGAGCCGCCGCGGAGCACGAGCTGGCTGCTCATGAACTTGCCGTTGTACTCGCCGAGCGCCCCCGGCCACGGGCGGAACCCGGGGTAGGGCGCGTACGCGCTCGACGTCCATTCCCACACGTCGCCGAAGAGCTGCCGCGGGGCCCCCGGCTGCGGCGGCGCGCCCGCGGGCTCCGGGTGATAGCGCCCGCGCTCGGCGAAGTTCCCCTCCAGCGCCGCCTCGCCCGGCGCGGCGCCGCCGGCGACCTCCCCCGCGGCGGCGAGCGCGCCCTGCGCGGCGGTCTCCCACTCGGCCTCGGTGGGGAGCCGCGCGCCTGCCCAGCGGGCGTAGGCGTCGGCCTCGTAGTGGCTCACGTGGCAGACGGGCTCGTCGGCGTCGAGCTCGCGGAGCCCGCGCAGCGTGAACAGCTGGAGCCCTCCGTCGCGCTGCTCCCAGTAGAGCGGCGCCTCCCACCGGTTCGCCACGACCGCGTCCCAGCCGCCCGACAGCCAGAGCTCCGGCCGCGCGTACCCGCCGTCTCGCAGGAACTCGAGGTACTCGCCGCACGTCACCGGCCGGTCCGCGAGCGCGAACGCGCCGACGAACACGCGGTGCCGCGGCGCCTCGTTGTCGAACGCGAACCCGCCCTCGCCGTGGCCGATCCAGCGCACGCCCTCGGCGTGCTCGACGAAGCGGAGCTCCCCGGCCGCGCCGCCGCGCCGCCCCGGCGGCGCGCCGCCGAAGATCGCGGGGCGCAGCGGGTTCTGCGCCATCGCGTGCTTCAGATCGGTCAGGAGGAGCTCCTGGTGCTGCTGCTCGTGGTGCAGCCCCACGTCGATCGTGAAGGCGAGCTCGAGGTGCAAGCCCGCGGCGATCTCGTCGAGCAGCGCGCGCATGTGCTCGTCCACGTGGCGCCGGTAGCGGTAGGTCTCCTCGACGGTCGGGCGCGACAGGACCCCGCGCCGCGGCCGGCTGTGCCGCTCGCCCACGGTCACGTAGTACGAGTTGAAGAGGTACCCGAACTGCGGGTGAAAGGGCGCGTACCCGGCGCGCTGGCCGAGCACGAACGCCTCGAAGAACCACGCCGTGTGCGCGAGGTGCCACTTCACCGGGCTCGCGTCCGGCATCGACTGGACGACGTAGTCCTCGGCGCAGAGCGGCGCGCAGAGCGACTCCGTGAACGCCCGGACCGCGTCGTACCGCGCCCTCAGCCCGCCCGCGACGCGCTCTGCCTGTTCCATCGCGCTCCCCTGAGGTCCTTCGTCTCCGCGAGAGATGCCGCCGCGGCGCGCGGGCGCCTAGCGCTTCTTGAAGTCGCCGAGGTGCGTGATGTACCAGCGGCCCTGCCACGAGATGATCGTGTGGACGTCGAGGCTCGCCGGCTTGCCGTCGAGCTCGTATTTCAGCTTGCCGTGGAACGAGCGGTAATAGCCGATCTTGTTGACCTCGTCGCCGGGCGGCACCCACTTCGGCCTGGAGCCGACCTCGAAGCCGACGAACCGCGCGCCCTCCCAGCTCTTGCGCTTCCGGTGCATCGCCTTCACGTCGTTCGCGTAGGCGGCGTGGAGGTTGTCCCAGTACTTGCCGGGGTCCTTCACGTCCTTGAGCGGGATGAACGGCTCCTTGGGGAACCAGAACGGGTCGGCCAGCGCCGGCTCGTTCTTCACGATGGCGTCGAACAGCGCCCTCGCCCGCGCCGTGAGCTCCTCGCTCTCGAGCGGCGGCAGGATCTTGTTCGTCGCGATCGCGGTCGCATCGGCGCCGGCCGGCGGCGATCCAGGCGGGGGCGCGCCGTCCGTCGCCGCCGCGTCGGCGGCCGCGCTGGCGCCCCCGTCCTGCGTCGGCGACGGCGCGCCCGCGTCCTCCGGCTGCGGCGCCGGCGCCGCGCCGGACGACGCGGGCGCGCCGGCGGCGTCCGTCGCCGACGCCGTCGGGGCGGCGGCGGGCGACGAGGGCCGGGCGCTCTCGGCGGGCCGGGCGTCCGGCGCCGGCGTGGGCGCCGCGCACCCCGCGATCACGGCGAGCGCGCCCGCGACGACCTGCTTCATCATGCGCGTGCCCTATCGCAGCGCCCCGGCGCCGACAAGCGACGCCGAGGCGCGGCCGCGCGCCGGATCCGCCCGGCGGCGGGCCCGGCTCACTTCTCGACGATGATGAACTGCACGCGCCGGTTCTTGGCCTTGTTCGCGGGCGTGACGTTCGGCGCGACCGGGCGGTCCTGCCCGTAGCCCTTCGCCATGAGGCGCGAGCCGTCCACGCCGGCCCGCATCAGCCAGGCGCGCACCGAGTTCGCGCGGGCCTCGCTGAGGGTCTGGTTGTGCTCGCGCCCGCCCGTGTTGTCGGTGTGCCCCTGGATCTCGACCTTGCGGATGTTCGGGTTCCGCTGGAGCACGTCCGCGATCTCCTCCATCAGCGCGTTCGAGTCGCCCAGGATCTTCGCCGAGTCGGTCTCGAAGTGGATCTGCCGCGAGATCTTGATCTCGTTGCCCTGCACCTTCACGAGCGAGACCTTCGGCCGCTTGTTCACCGTGAGCGCGGCGCGCGTGTCCTCGCTCGTGCGGACGTCGGCCTGGTTGACGTGGTTCATGTAGCCCTGCGCCTCGACCTTGAGCGTCACCGCGCCGGCCGGCAGATCCGGGAAGCGGAAGGCGCCGCTCGCGTCGCTCGTCGCCGTCTGCTCGCGGCCCGCCGCGTCGGTCAGCCGGATCGTCGCGCCGGCGACCGCGTCCCCGCTCTCCGCGTCCTTCACCGTCCCGACGACGTTGCCCGTCTTGGGCAGCGCCTCGAGCGAGCAGTCGACGTCCACGAACGTCGGCCCCTGCGGCGGCGCCCCGCTCGGTCCGGCGCCGGGCAACCCCGGCTGCGGGCCGAAAGGATCGGGCTGCCCGGGCTGCGGGCCGAACGGCCCCGGCTGCGGGCCGAACGGGCCCGGCTGCGGGCCGAAGGCGCCCGGCTGACCGGGCTGCGGACCGAAGGCGCCGGGCTGCCCCGGCTGCGGACCGAAGGGCTGCCCGGGTTGCGGACCGAAGGCGCCCGGCTGACCGGGCTGCGGGCCGAAGGCGCCAGGCTGTCCCGGCTGCGGACCGAACGGCCCGGGATGCGGACCGAAGGGCCCCGGCTGCGGGCCGAACGGCCCCGGCTGCCCAGGCGCCGCGCCGCCGGCGAGGATCGTCGCCTGGCACGTGCCCGGCTTGTAGCCGTTCGCCCGGACGCTGAACGTGTACGTCCCCGGCTCGAGGTGCCGCGTGAGGAAGCGGCCGTCCGGCCCGGTCGCGTACGGCGGCTGGGGCACGCCCTCGATCGTCACGATCGCGTCCGCCACCGCCGCGTCGGGCCGGTTCTGCTCGTGCACGAAGCCGCGCGCGAACGTCTGCGGCGCGGGCACGAGCTGCGGCGGCTCCTTGATGATCTGCGGCGCAGGGGCCGGCGGCGGCTCCTTCTGCTTCGTGTCGTAGGCGTAGCCGATCCCGAGGTACAGCGTCCACGGCGCCTGCGGCGCGACCTCCTCGATGAACACAGAGGTCGCCGACAGCCCGAGGTCGAACGCCGCGTGCCCGGAGAGCCCGCGGAACGCCTTCTGGAACGGCGTCACCCGCACGCCGAGCGACAGCCGCGACGGCGCCGCGGCGTAGCCCGGTCCGCCCTGGCTCTGCGGGTCCGGGGACGCGAAGTCGTCGAGCCCGAGACAGACGTCGCCGCGCGACACGCGGCTCGTGTGGCACTCGTAGCCCTGCCGGTTCACCGGGATGTCGAGCGTGTACTCGAGGTACGGCTGCACCTTCGGCAGCGGCACCTCGACGCCGAGGTGGGTCTGGAAGAAGTCGACCCGGTTGATGCCGAGCCCGAACCGCTCGATGCGCGAGATCGGCTGCCGATCGCGCCCGTCGGTGAACGCCTTGGCCCGCTCCTTCTCGACCTCCTCCACGACCTGGCCGGAGTTGTCGAGCTTGTAGCCGAGGTTCAGGTTGACCCGCAGCGGGAACCCCTTGCCCTGCGGCTTGCGCAGATCGAGCGTCGCGAGCCCGCGGAACACCGCGCTCGTGCCGCCGCCGGCGAGGCCGACGTCGCCCGTGCCGTTGAGCAGGAGCAGCTGCGCCTCGCCGCCGAAGGTGAGCGGCTTGCCGATCTTCGGGGGCGTGAACGCCTTCACGCCGAACGTCGTGTCGCCGAGCACCTGCAAGAGCCGCGGGCGGCCCTGATCGTTCGCGTTCGCGAACGTGCGGATCGCCGCGTAGCCCTCGAGGAAGGGCAGGGGGGTCGCGTTCAGCGCGAAGAGCGCCCCCACGTGGCTCGCCGAGTCCTCCCGCGCGTCGGGGCCGCAGGTGATCGGGTGGCCGGCGAGCGTCGACTCGGCCGGATCGCAGAGGAAGCCGCTCGTCGAGAACCAGTCGAGCAGGAACGACACCCGGAAGGTGCCCGGCGCGCCCGAGCCCGCGTACGACGTCCTGAGGAGGCCCGTCGAGCCCCACAGGTTCGGCTGCGCGGTGAGCGAGAGCGCGCGCTCCTCCTCGTCCCACGCGGTGGAGCGCGGCGCCGTCGCGCTCGCCTGGGCGCCCTGCTCGCCGACGGACGCCTGCGCGCCGAACGAGAAGCTCGCGTCCGGCGGCGGCTGCCCCGGCTGCCCGAACTGCGGCGGCGCGTCGCCCGGGAAGCCCGGCTGCGGGCCGAAGCCCGGCTGCGGGCCGAACTGGGTCGGAGGCGCGTCGCCCGGGAAGCCCGGCTGCGGGCCGAAGCCCGGCTGCGCCGGCTGGGGGCCGAACTGGGTCGGCGGCGCGTCGCCCGGAAAGCCCGGCTGCGGGCCGAAGGGGCCGGGCTGCGCGGGAGGAGGCTCGGGCCCGAACGGCCTGGGCGGCGCCGGCTGGCCCGGAAGCGGCTGAGGTCCGAAGGGCGGCTGCGGCTGCTGCGCCTCGGCAGCGCCCGCGAGCGTGAGCGAGCCGACGAGCGGCAGCGCCGTGAGCGCAGCGCGCCGGGGCCTGTCGCCGAACACCTTCCGAAGCGTATGCATCGAGCCTCATCCGCGAGATCGAACAAGGAAACGCCCGCCAATCGGGACGGTGGGGACCTCGCGCGCGGCCCGTTGTACCATCCCGGGCGGCCCACGAAACAGCGGTTTTCGTCGATGGCAGATCCCCGACGAGCCGCGCCGCAGGGCTCGATAAGTGTGGCCTCACCGCGGCGAGGCGCGGATCGTCGGGCCTCCGTCGCGCCTCGTCGCGCCTCGTCCGGATTGCGCGCTCCGGCGCCCGGCGACCCGGTCGCAAACGTGCTCGGCCGCGGCGCCCCGCTGCCCCGGCGCCGCTCGGCCGGGCCGCGCAGCTGCCCAATCCGGCGGGCGCGCATGCTAGGAAAGGCCATCAACATGGCATCCCGGGGGCGCATCCTGATCGTCGACGACGAGGCCAACGCGCGCGCGGCGCTCTCCGAGATCCTCCGCGAGGAGGGGTACACCACCGAGACCGCGGCCGACGGCTTCAAGGCGCTGGGCAAGCTCGAGGAGTTCGCGCCGGACGTGGTCCTGACCGACCTGAAGATGCCGGGGCTCGACGGCATCCGGATGATGGAGAAGGCGCAGCTCGCGCTGCCGGACGCGACGTTCGTCGTCATGACGGCGTTCGGCACCATCTCGAGCGCGGTCGAGGCGGTGAAGAAGGGCGCGTACAACTACCTGACGAAGCCGCTCGATTTCTCGGTGCTCGCGGTGGTGGTCGAGCGCGCGGTGGAGCGGGCGCGGCTGCTCCAGGAGAACTCGCGGCTGCGCGAGCGGCTGCGCGAGCGCAACGCGTTCGGCCACGTGATCGCGAGCCACCCGAGCATGGTGAAGCTCCTCCGGCTGGTCGAGCAGGTGGCGCCGAGCCGCGCGAGCGTGCTGATCGTGGGGGAGACGGGCACGGGCAAGGAGCTCATCGCCGAGATGATCCACCGCGCGAGCCCGCGGGCGAAGGCGCCGCTCGTCCGGCTGAACTGCGCCGCGTTGAGCGAGTCGCTCCTGGAGAGCGAGCTGTTCGGCCACGAGCGCGGCGCCTTCACCGGCGCCGTCGGCCGCCGCGAGGGCCGCTTCGAGCAGGCGAACGGCGGCACGCTGTTCCTCGACGAGGTGAGCGAGATCCCGCTCGCCACGCAGGTGAAGCTCCTGCGCTTTTTGCAGGAGCGCACGTTCGAGCGGGTGGGCGGCAACGAGACCCTGAAGGTCGACGTGCGGATCCTCGCCGCGTCGAACCGCGACCTGCGCCAGCGCATCGCCGAGGGGCTGTTCCGCGAGGATCTCTACTACCGGCTCAACGTCGTCACCCTGGAGATCCCGCCGCTCCGCGAGCGCCGGAGCGACATCCCCGAGCTCGCGACGTTCTTCCTGGGCCGCTACGCCCAGGAGAACGGCAAGCGGATCGAGGGCTTCACGGACGAGGCGCTGTCGGCGCTGACGAGCTACTCGTTCCCTGGCAACGTGCGCGAGCTGGAGAACGCGATCGAGCGGGCGGCGGTGCTCTGCGACGGCGCGCGCATCGAGCCCCGGCACTTGCCGGCGCAGATGTCGTCCGAGCCGGCCGAGGCGTCCGACGCGATGCCGCGCGTGCCGGGGAGCACGATCTACGATCTGGAGCGCTACGCGATCCTGCGCACGCTCGAGGCGTGCAAGGGCTCGACCTCGAAGGCGGCGACGATCCTCGGGATCAGCCCGCGCAAGATCCAGTACAAGCTGCACGAGTACAGCGCGGCGACGGCGCGCGGCCGCGCGCGGCCGGGGGACGGCGCGCCGGGCGAGGGCCCCGACGGCGAGGAGGGCGCGTGAGCGGCGGCGAGGCGATCATCGAGGAGCGCGGCGAGCGCGCCGCGCCGTCCCGCTCCGGCGGGGAGGCGCCGGGCGGCGAGCTGCTGATCGACGTCCGCGGCCTGCTGAAGACGTTCCGGGTGGGCTTCTTGCGCCGGCGTGCGGTCGAGGCGGTCAAGGGGGTGAGCTTCGGCGTGCGCCGCGGCGAGATCTTCGGCTTCCTCGGGCCGAACGGCGCCGGCAAGACGACGACGATCAAGATGCTGACGGGCCTCATCGCCCCGACCGGCGGCGAGGCGTACCTGTTCGGCGCGCGCGTCCCGTCGCCCGAGGCGCGCCGGAAGATCGGCTTTTTGCCGGAGAACCCGTACGTCTACCCCTACCTCACCCCGCGCGAGTTCGTGGAGCTCTGCGGCCGCCTGTCCGGGATGCGCGGCGCCTCGCTGCGCCGGCGGACGATGGAGGTGCTCGATCAGGTGAAGATCGCGTACGCCGCGGATCGGCAGGTGCGCCGGCTGTCGAAGGGGATGCTGCAGCGCACGGGGCTGGCCGCCGCGCTGGTCGCCGATCCCGAGATGCTGATCCTGGACGAGCCCATGAGCGGCCTCGATCCGGTGGGCCGCAAGGAGGTGCGCGATCTCATCTTCGCGGAGCGCGATCAGGGCCGGACGATCTTCTTCTCGACGCACATCCTGAGCGACGTCGAGGCGATGTGCGATCGCGTGGCGATCCTGCGCGAGGGCCAGGTGGTGGTGAGCGGCGCGATCCGCCAGCTCCTCCGGGGCGACGTGCTGCGCACCGACGTCATGCTGGCCGGCGCGCCCGAGTCGCTCCTCGAGGAGCTCGGCGCGCTGGGCTTCGCGACCACGCGCCGCGGCGACGTCGTGGTGGTCGACGTCGAGGGCGAGGCGCGCGTGCGCGAGGTGCTCCAGCGCTCGCTCGCCGCGGGCGCGCAGGTGGTCGAGGTGACGCCGCGCCGCGAGACGCTGGAGGACCTCTTCATGCGCCGCGCGCTGTAGAGCGAAGGCCGCCGGCTTCGGATACGGGCCCATCTCGACGTTTTCGGTGCTCAGCGTGCTGGAGCACGCTTGCGCGCCGAAAACGCCGATCTGGGCCCGTCTCCTGTGCGGGCGGCCTTCGCTCTAGCCAACGCCGGGCATCCCTCGGACAACGGTAGGCCCCCGGAGAGGGTGTCCGCTGGGCGGGGTGGGGGATGGGCCGATGTTTGAGGCGGAGACATGGGTCATCCGGCTTGCCGGATGGCCCATGTCTCCGCCGAGTTCGGCGGGGCCCCCACCCCGCCCAGCGGACACCCTCTCCGGGGGCCGGGCAGGCCCAGCGGACGCCTCTCCGGGGGCCGGGCAGCCCTGGCTACGCCGTGGCCCCCGCCACGTCCTGCTTGGCCGCCTCGATGATCTCGAGCGCGTACGCCCCGATGGTCGACGCGTCCTCGCCCTCGACCATGACGCGCAGCTTCGGCTCCGTCCCGCTCCACCGCACGAGGATGCGCCCCTTGTCCCCGAGCGTCTTCTCGATGCGATCCACCGCGACCCGCGTCCGCTGCATGCTGTCGAGCGGCAGCCGCGTCGGGAACGTCGCGTTCTCCAGCACCTGAGGCACCCGCTGCATCGCCTTCGACGCGAGCTCGCTCAGCGGCTTGTCCTCCTCCATCATGATCGCGAGCACCTGCAGCGCCGCCACGATCCCGTCGCCCGTCGTCGCGTGGTCCAGGAAGATGAGGTGCCCCGACTGCTCCCCGCCGAACGAGTAGCCGCCGTTCCGCATCGCCTCCACCACGTAGCGGTCCCCGACCGCCGTCCGCACCACGTGCCCGTTCTGCGCCTTGAGCGCGCGCTCGAGGCCGAGGTTCGACATCACCGTCGTCACGATCGTGTTCCGCGGCAGCTTCCCGGTGCGCAGCATCCTGAGCGCGCAGAGCGCCATGATCGCGTCGCCGTCCACGACCTCGCCGCGCTCGTCGACCATGATCACCCGGTCCGCGTCGCCGTCGAGCGCGATGCCGATCGCCGCGCCCCGCTTGAGCACCTCGGCCTTCACGTGCTCCGGGTGCAGCGCGCCCGTCTCGCGGTTGATGTTGCGCCCGTTCGGCTTCACGCCGAGCGCGGTCACGTGCGCGCCGAGCTCGGTGAACACCGACGGCGCCACGCGGTAGGCCGCCCCGTGCGCCGCGTCGACCACGATCTTCACGCCGTCGAGCGACAGCGCCGTGGGGAAGGTGCTCTTGCAGAACACGACGTACCGCCCCCGCGCGTCGTCGAGCTTCACCGCGCTGCCGATCGCCGAGCCCACCACCCGGGCCTCGTCGAGCTCGTGGCTCTCCATGAGCCGCTCGATCTCCTCCTCCGCGGAGTCGGGCAGCTTGTAGCCGTCGGGCCCGAAGATCTTGATGCCGTTGTCCTGGTACGGGTTATGGCTCGCGCTGATCACCACCCCGGCGTCGGCCCGCATGCTCTGCGTGAGCTGCGCGACCGCCGGCGTCGGGATCGGCCCGCTCAGCATCACGCGGCCGCCCATCGCGCACACGCCGGACGCGATCGCCGTCTCCAGCATGTAGCCGGACAGCCGCGTGTCCTTCCCGATCACCACCCGCACCTGCCGCGACTTCCCGTGGCTCGCGACGAAGGCGATCGCGCGCCCGAGCCGCAGCGCCATCTCCGGCGTCATCGGCGGCTGGTTCGCCACGCCGCGCACCCCGTCGGTGCCGAAGAGCTTGCGCCCAGCGGAGGCCTGCTGCGGTGCGCCCGTCGCCGACGGAGCGCCCTCCCTATGATCCTTCTTGGTGTGCTTCGGCACGGTCCCTCTCTCGTGGTTTGGGCTGAGGAGACCACCCTTAGCAACCTTTGCCAAGACAGCCTACGGCCAACTGCCGGCGCGGCGACCGCGGCGCGTGTTCGTCGCTCTATCTATCTATCGCTCCGCTCTACCGCGTCACCTCGCCGCCTCCGGCGGCGCTTCGTTGTTGCGCCGCGCCGCCTCGTTGCTCAGGCGCAGCAGGGCCGACCCCTGCGCCGGCGCGCGCAGATCCCGCCCCCGCGTCGTCCCCGCGGCGCCGCGGGGCGCCGGCAGGAGCGCGTTGACCAGGCCCATCAGCCGCACCGTCATCTGCGGCGCGACGCCGTGCGCCCAGCTGAGCAGGTGCGAAGACAGCCCGAGCTTCACCTCGGCGCGCCCCTCGCGCGCCGCCGCCACCACCCGCCGGGCCGCGCGCCGCGCGTCGATCGTCGCGAGCGGGATCGACGAGGCCAGGCCGAACCAGCCGAACTCGCGCCGCGGGTCGCCGCCGAACTCGGCGTTGTAGATCGACCCCGTGCGCATCGGCCCGGGGATCACCGTCGTGACCCGCGGGCCTCGCGCGCTGCCGTAGGAGAGCTCGGCCTGGAGGCTCTCCGAGAAGCCCATCATCGCGAACTTCGACGCGTTGTACCCGAGCAGGTGCGGCACCGCGACGCGCCCGCCGATCGACGTCACGTTCACGATCCGCGCCGCGCGCCCCTGCTTCTCCAGGTGCGGCAGCGCGCGCCGCGTCGCGTAGACCGCGCTCCAGTAGTTCGAGCGCATCGCCTCGTCGAGCTCCTCCACGCGGAGGTCCTGCATCGGCGCCACCTGGATCACGCCGGCGTTGTTGACGAGCACGTCGATCCGGCCGAACGCGCGCGCCACGCCGTCGATGAACGCCTCGGCCGCGGCGCGATCGCCGAGGTCGCACGCGACCGCGTGCACCTCGACGCCGAGCGCCCGCAGCCGCTGCTCGGCCAGCTCGAGCGCCCCCGGGTCGCGGCCGGCGATCGCCACCCGGGCGCCGTGCCGGCCGAACTCCTCGGCGAGGAGCAGCCCGAGGCCGCGAGAGCCGCCCGTGATGACCACGACCCGGCCGCGCAGATCGAGCCGCCGCAGGGCGCGGAACGCCGTCCGCGCGAGCGCGGCCGCCCCGAGGGCCGCCGCTGGGAAGAGCACCGGAGAACGCCGCTTTCTGAACGCCATGCCGCCGGACCGGCATCGCCCGTGCCAGACCGGCGCGCCGCCGCGCAGCGACGCGCCTGCACATCGCGCGGCGGCGCGCCCGCGTCAGAGCGCCACGACCGGGTCCGGCGCGATGCCGAGCAGCGCCGACCGCACCTCGCCGACCAGGTAGATCGAGCCCGTCACGACGACGAGCCCGCCCGGCCCGGCGACCTCGATCGCCCGCGCCACCGCCGCGCGCGGATCGCCGATCGGCTCGCCCGGCGCGATCGCCTGCAGCGCGTCGAGCGGCGCGGCCGCGCGGCCCTGCGGCGTCGCGTAGAGCCGCCGCTGCGTGCGCGGGGCGAGCGTCTGTAGCATTTCGCCCCACCCCTTGTCGGCCATCGCCCCGAACACGAGCGCGGTGCGCGCCGCGCCCGGGCCTTCCTCGTCGAGCCACGCGGCGAGCGCCCGCGCGCCGTGCGGGTTGTGCGCACAGTCGAGCAGGACCTGGGCGGCGCCCGCGTCGATCCGCTCCAGCCGGCCGGGCCAGCGGGCCGCGGCGAGCCCCGCCGGGAGCGCCCGCTCGACCTCGGGCCACCGGCCCGCGAGCTGCCACGCGATCCCGCACGCCACGCCCGCGTTCTCCGCCTGGTGCGCCCCGCGGAGGCCGAGCTCCACCTCGAGCGCGGGGCGCCCCGGCCCGACGACACGCGTCGCGCGCGCGGAAGGCTCAGCGCGCCCCACCGCGATCTCGCCCGCGCGCCCCACCGCGATCTCGCCCGCGCTCCCGCCGCGCTCGGCGCGCGCGACGCGGAGGCGCGGCCCGGCGGAGATCGCCAGCGCCGCGGCCTCGATCGCGGCGTCGGCCTCGGGGTCGAGCGGGCCGAGCACCACGGGCGCGCCCGGCTTGAGGATGCCCGCCTTCTCCCGGGCGATGTCGGCCAGCGTCGGGCCGAGCAGGGCCACGTGATCGAACGCGATCGACGTGATCGCCGTGCAGAGCGGCGCCGCGAGCACGTTGGTCGCGTCGAGCCGGCCGCCGAGGCCGACCTCGACGATCGCGAGGTCGACGCCCGCGTCGCGGAACGCCACGAACGCGGCCACCGTCAGCGCCTCGAAGAACGTGAGCGGCGCGGGGACCCGCTCGAGCGCGGCCGACAGCGCGCGCTCGAGCGCCGCGTCGTCGATCGGCTCGCCGTCGACGCGGATGCGCTCGGCGAAGCGGGACAGGTGCGGCGACGTGTAGAGGCCGGTGCGGAGCCCGGCCGCGCGCGCTATCGACTCGACCATCGCGCACACGCTCCCCTTGCCGTTGGTGCCGGCGACGTGCACCGCGGCGACGTCGGCGTGCGGATCGCCGAGCGCCGCGAGCGCCTCGCGCACCCGGTCGAGCCCGAGCACCATGCCCCGCGGCGCCCGCTGCCCCAGCGCCTCGAGCAGCGCCGGGAGCCGCGGCGCCGCCGGGCTCATCGCCGCGCCCGGCGATCGCCCGCGAGGTGCTGGAGCAGCGTGGCGAGGTACGCCTTCATCTCGGGGCGCGGCACGATCGCGTCGACCATCCCGTGATCGAGCAGGAACTCGGCCCGCTGGAAGCCCTCGGGCAAGGTCTGCCGGATCGTGTTCTCGATGACCCGGGGGCCGGCGAAGCCGATGAGCGCCTTCGGCTCGGCGATGTTCACGTCGCCGAGGAAGGCGAAGCTCGCCGCGACGCCGCCCGTGGTCGGGTGGAGCAGCACCGAGATGAACGGGAGGCGCGCCTTGCGGTAGCGCTCGAGCGCGGCCACGCTCTTCGCCATCTGCATCAGCGAGAGGATGCCCTCCTGCATCCGCGCGCCGCCCGACGACTGGAGGAGCACCACCGGGAGCTCCTCGCGCGTGGCGCGCTCGAACAGCCGCGTGATCTTCTCGCCGACGACCGAGCCCATGCTCCCGCCCATGAAGGCGAACACGAACGCGCCGTACGCGATGTCGCGGCCGCTCAGCCGGGCGCGGCCGATCTCGATCGCCTCCTTGGCGCGGCCCTTCTTGTGGAGCGCCGCGACGCGGTCGCGGTAGCTCTTGCCGTCGCTGAACCCGAGCGGATCGTTGGGGACGAGGTGATCGTCCCACTGGGCGAGCTCGCCGTCGTCGAGCAGGAGCCGACGCCACCCCTCGGCGTCGAGCTTGTGGTGGTGGCCGCACTGCGAGCACACCTCGAAGGTGCGGGCGAGCTCGGAGGCGTCGTGCGTGTGCGAGCAGCCGTCGCAGCGACGGAACACGCCCGCTCCCAGCGAGCGCTTCTCGCTCGCGTCGGTCGTCGGCAGGGTCTTTTCGGGCCAGGTCATCGGCGAACCCCTAGGCGCTCCGCTGCCCCATCTCCTTCACGTCGGAGGGGACCCGGAGCGTTGGTTGTGTCTTCTCCTGCACCTCTCGGGCGCTCACGCCGGGCGCGAGCTCGCGCAGCACGAGCCCCTCGGGCGTCACGTCGAGCACGGCGAGATCGGTGATGATCCGGTGGACCACGCCGCGCCCGGTGAGGGGCAGCGCGCACTCGGTCAGGATCTTGGGCGCGCCGTTCTTCGCGGCGTGATCCATGATCACGACGACGCGCTTCGCGCTCACCACGAGATCCATCGCCCCGCCCATCCCCTTCACCATCTTGCCGGGGATCATCCAGTTGGCAAGATCGCCCTTCTCGGAGACCTCCATGGCCCCGAGGATCGCGAGGTCGATGTGGCCGCCCCGGATCTGCGCGAACGACTCGGCGCTCGAGAAGATCGCCGAGCCGGGGAGCATGGTCACCGTCTCCTTGCCGGCGTTGATGAGGTCCGCGTCCTCCGCGCCCTCGGCGGGGTACGGGCCGATGCCGAGCAGCCCGTTCTCGCTCTGGAGCACCACCTCGATCCCCGCGGGGATGTAGTTGGCGACGAGCGTCGGCATCCCGATGCCGAGGTTGACGTAGTAGCCGTCCTTGAGCTCCAGCGCGGCGCGCTGCGCGATCTGTTCCCGCGTGAGTCCCATCGTGTCCCCTGTCCCGGCCCCGCGCCTAGGCGGCCGGCGCCTTGCGCACCGTGCGCCGCTCGATCCGCTTCTCGAAGCGCTCGCCCTGGAAGATCCGGTGCACGAAGATCCCGGGCGTGTGGATGTGGTCCGGGTCGAGCGAGCCGACCTCGACGAGCTCCTCGACCTCGGCGATCGTCACCTTCGCGGCCATCGCCATCATCGGGTTGAAGTTCATGGCGGTGTGGCGGTAGACGAGGTTGCCGAACCGATCGCCCTTCCAGGCCTTCACGAGCGCGTAGTCGCCGCGGATGGCCGGCTCGAGCACGTAGTCGCGGCCGTCGAACTGCCGGATCTCCTTCTTCTCGGAGTACTTCTTCACCGTGCCGTCGGGGTTGTAGAGCACCGGCAGCCCGCCCTCGCTGATGGCCGTGCCCGCCCCGGTCGGGGTGTAGAACGCGGGGATCCCGGCGCCCCCGGCGCGGATGCGCTCGGCCAGCGTGCCCTGCGGCGTGAGCTCGACCTCGAGCTCCCCGCTCAGGTACTGCCGCTCGAACTCCTTGTTCTCGCCGACGTACGACGAGATCATCTTCCGGATCTGGCGGTTCTGCAGGAGGATCCCGAGGCCGAAGCTGTCGACCCCGCAGTTGTTGGACACGACCACGAGGTCCTTCGTGCCGAGCTCGCGGAGCGCGGCGATGCAGTGCTCCGGGATGCCGCAGAGCCCGAAGCCGCCCGAGAGGATCGTGGCGCCGCCCGGGATGTCCCGCACGGCGTCCAGCGCGCTCTTGTAGACCTTGTCCATGGCCGACCGAGAGGTACCCCAACTGGCCGCGAGGCAAAAGCCTCCGCTGCGGCCGCGGTACGCCGCGACGCCGGGACGCCGCAGCGCGGCACGGGGGCCGGGCGGCGCCGGCTTCTTGGCCCGGCCCGCCGAAACCCCGTAACGCACCGGTGTGCCTCGACCGATCTCCGTGCTGTTCACGATCCTGGCGCTCTCCTTGCCCGGCGCTCCGGCGGCCGCCGCGGCGCCGGACGCCCCGGCGCGCTCTGCCGCGGAGGCGCCGGCGCGCTCGAAGGCGCGCTCTGGCGCAGGAGCGCCGGCGGGCTCGAAGGCGCGCGGGGCCGCGGGCACGCGGGCGCGCGCGCCCGCCCCGCGCGCGCGGCTCGCGAGCGACGTCGGCAAGGGCCACCGCCCCCGCGCCGGCGACGCAAGGCCGCGATCGTCCGAGCCGGCCAAGACCAAGCCGGCGCCCAAGCCGCCCGCCGCGTCGGTCGGCCACCCGAACGAGGGGCACCTCGAGGGCGGCGTGCGGCTCGACACCTCGCGCAAGGACATCCGCGTCGTGCCCGCGTACGCCCACGCCGACGTGCGCTGGGGGCTGCCGGCGCTCGTCGGCATGATCGAGCGCGCGGCGCGCGGCGTGGCCAAGCGCTTCCCGGGCGCCGTGCTCGAGGTCGGCGACCTGTCGCGCCAGCGCGGCGGCGACGTCCACCGCCACAACTCCCACGAGAGCGGCCGCGACGTCGACCTCGGCTTCTACGCGCTCGACGGCCGCGGCAAGCAGGTCCACGCGCCCTACTTCCTGCGCTTCAACGCCCGGCTCGCCTCGACCAACCTGCCCGGGGCGCGCTTCGACCTGCCGCGCAACTGGCTGCTCGTGCAGCACCTGCTCACCGATCCCCGCGCCCACGTGAGCCACATCTTCATCTCCGATCCGCTGCGGCACGCGCTGCTCGCCCACGCCAAGCGCATCGGCGTCTCCCGCGCGCTGCTCGTCCGCGCTCAGCTCGCCATGATGCAGCCGACGGGCTCCGAGCCGCACGACGACCACATGCACGTGCGCATCTCCTGCCCGAGCGCCATGCGCGGCAGCTGCATCGAGCTCGCGAAGAACGCCCCCTCGTTCCGCACGCGCGCGCGCATCGCGAAGGCGGCCAAGGGGCTCCGGACCCCCGCGTCCCCGCGCGCGGGGGCCGCGCGCGCGGGGACGCCGGAGCCCGCGCCCGCGGCCCCCGCGCCGGAGCGGCCGCGCGAGGCCGGCGCGAGCGGGCGCGACGCCGCGAAAGGCGCGCGCCGCGAGGACCCGCGCCGCGAGGACGCGCGCCGCGAGGACCCGCGCCCCGCGAAGGCCGAGCGCCGCGCCGCGCCCCGCGCGGGCGAGGCCGACGCGATCCCCCTCGCCGCCGCGCGCGCGGCGGCGCAGCAGCCCATGGGCGGCCTCGACCTGTCCTTCCTGCGGCCCTCCACGTCCCAGGAGGACGTCGAGGCCGATTCGGACGGCGCCGACGCGAGCGGCGCGCTCGACGACAGCGGCGCGCTCAAGATCACGGACTGAGCCCGCCTCCCCCGGCGCGCCACCGCAGCGACGTGCGACTAACGCATTGCATTGCAGGTGGTCCCGCAATCTGGAATCGGGACGCCGGCGCGTCTTTACCGCGAGAGAAGACCTCGGGCAGACTGGGGCGAAATGATGGGGGTGTTCATGCGGCAAGCGGACTCCCAGACGTCGATTCCCACGCTTCCATCCGCTCCGTCGCTGGTCGCGAAGGAGCATGATCGCCGGGCGCTGTTCGCGGCGCTCACGTTCGTCGACAAGCCTCCCCGGAGCGCGGCGGCGCTCTCGGGCTGGTTCGAGAAGCACCTCGTCGCGCCCGGGCGGATGCGGCGCCCGACCTATGTGACGGAGGGCTTCTCCATGCAGGTGGCGCTCGGCCCGGCCGCCCCGGAGGACCCGGACGAGCGCGAGCTCCAGGCGCTCGTCGAGGCGGCGCGGTTCCGGGTGCTCTCCTCGCTCCGCGCCCTCATGCCGCCCGCCGCGGACGATCGCTTCCTCGCCGCGGCGATCGACGACGGCCGCGTGCGCCGCGCCGGCGACGGCGCGCTCTGGGAGCCGTGCCCGCGCGAAGAGGACCTGCTCAGCGACATCGTCCTCAGCCTGTTCGCCGCGGATATCCTGAGCTACCGCGAGTTCCACGACGCCTACCTGTGCGTCTGCAAGACCTGCCTCCGCATCGACTTCGATCCGAGCCGCTCCGGCAGGACCGGCTGCCCCGAGCACCAGCCGACCGCCACGGTCAACGTGATGCGCCGCAGCCGCCCGCCGCTCTGACGCCCGGCCCGCGGCCGCACGGGCCGGCGCGGCCGCGGCCGCGCGGACCGGCGTTGCGCGCCGGCGCGGCGCAGCGGGTCAGCGGCAGCGGCTCAGAGGCAGCCGAGCCGGCACCGGGACGCCTGCTCCAGGCACGTCGACAGGCAACTCTGGTAGCGCTGGTACTGGCTGCCCTGCGTGGGCTCCTTGCCGCATTGCGTCGCCCTGCACGCCTGGTGCTTCCGCTCGCACGCCCCCACGCACCCGGCGTTGCCGCCGGCGGGCGCGTTGGCGGCGGCGGCCGCGCGCGGCGCCGCCCCGGGGGCGTCCGGCCGGGCGGCCGGGACCTCCGCCGCCGGCGCGTCGCTCCCCTGCGCCGGGGCCGTCCGTTGCGCCGCGTGGGCGGGCGCCGGCCCGCAGCGCTCGAAGGCGCGGCGCATCACGTCGTCCGCGGCGCCGGGCGGGATCTCGCACGCCCGCGCCACGCTCTCGATCCGGCGCTCGATCGCGGCGGCCGCGCGCGCCGCGACCCCGTCCGGCCGGGCGGCCGTCGGCGCCGCGGGCGCGGCGCTCGCTGGCGCGGCGCGCGCGGCCGCCGCCTCGCCGTCCGGCGCGCTCGACGCCCGGCCGATCAGGAAGGCGACGACCAGGCTGGCCACCACGAGCCCCAGCGCGGCGAGCAGCAGCCGCGGATCGACGCGGCGCGCGGCCCGGGCCGGCGCGCGCTCGGCGGCGCCCGGCGAGACGGCCGGGCGCGCCTGCCCGGCGGCGCCGCGCGGCCGCGCCGCGGCGGGCTCCGGCGTGGGGACGGTCGGCGTCCGTGTGGTCGGCGGGATGGGCGGCGGCGCCAGCGTCGCGACCTCGGTGGGAGGCGAGGGGACCGGCAGCGCCGCGAGGTTCGGCAGCGGCGCCGGGCGCGGGATGTCGGTGTGCGCCGGCGCCTGTGCGATCGACGAGGCGGGCGGCACCGTCGGCATGTCGGGCCACTCCACGAGCGGCCGCACCGCGCGGAGCTGCTCGACGAGCGACCAGAGCTCGCGCCGCTGCTCGAAGCGCCGAACGAGCTCGTGCGCCGCGGCCTGCATCCCCCGGTCCCAGGGGATGTCCGGCACGCCGAGCTCTTCTGCCAAGCGGCGCAGCTCGGCCAGGCTGAAGCAGGCGGCGATGCGCCCGCGGATCTCCGCGGCATTGCGCGCCGTGCTACCGGCGCGCGGCGGCGTCCCCGTGACCTCGTCGTCCACGCCCCGCAGCTTACCGCACGCGCCACCGAAGCCGAACCTGGTATAGGCTCGGGACATCGTGTCCCGCGCTGTGGCACCCGAGGACGCGGAGGCAGGGAGATGAGCCGAGGGGAGTGCCCCGCGCTGCGGCACCCGGGGACGTGGAGGCCATGGAGATGAGCCGAGAGGACAGTGCAACTGGCGCAGCGACGCCCGCCCGCGCACCGCTCGTCGGGCGCGAGGCCGAGCTGTCGGCGCTGGCCCGCGCCCTCGACGCGGTCGAGCGGGAGCGCTCGACGCGGACCGTGACGCTCGTCGGCCCGCCGGGCATCGGCAAGAGCCGGCTCGTGAGCGAGTTCCTCGAGGGGCGGCGCGAGGGCTCCGCCGCGCTGCGCGTCTACGCGGGCGCCGCCGGCGACGTGGCGTCCGCGTACGGCATCTTCGCGCGGCTCCTGCGCGCCCGCTTCGGCCTCTCGGACGCCATGGACAAGGACGCGGCCCGCGCCGAGGTCCGCGCGCAGGTCGCGCACGTGATGGGCGACCGCAAGGTCGGCGACGTCATCTACTTCCTCGGCCAGTTCATCGGGCTCGCGTTCGGCGACAGCCCGCTCACCCGCGCGGTGCAGGACGACCCGGCGCAGGGCGACCTCATCCGCCGCGCCGTGCTGAAGGCGTTCCTCGAGGCGGACGCGGCCCAGGGCCCCATGCTCCTCGTCTTCGAGGACCTCCACGCGGCCCACGACGACTCGCTCGCGCTCCTGCGCTACCTCGTCGAGTACCTCGCGGCCCCGATCCTGATCGTCTGCGCGGCCCGCCCGGAGCTGCTCACCCGGCAGGACGACTGGGGCAAGGTCGGCGAGCGGCGCCACGCGCTGGTCGAGCTCACGCCGCTCGGCGAGGCCGAGGCGGCGGAGCTGGCGAGGGCGCTGCTCGCGCCCTGCACGCCGCGCGGCGGCGAGGACGTCGTCGTCGTCGACGCCGCGGGGGCGGAGTCGCAGGCCCGGCCGGGCGCCCCGCCCGAGCTCGTCGAGGCGGCCTGCGCCTTCGCGAACGGCAACCCGGCGCTCATCGAGCAGATGGTCCGCATCTGCCACGACCAGGGCGTGATCGAGGAGCTCGCGCCCGACTCGGGCGGGCCGCGCTGGCGCGTGCACCTCGGGAAGCTGTCGACGGCGGCCCTCCCGGCGACGGTCGAGGACGCGGTGAACGTCCGCCTCGCCGCGCTCGATCACGACTGCCGGCAGCTGCTCGAGCAGGCCGCGACCATCGGCCCGGTGTTCTGGAGCGGCGCGCTGTTCGTGCTCGGCCGGGCCGGCTGTCAGGCGCCCGAGCTGTGGGGCGAGGAGCAGAGCGACAGGGATCTCGACCGGATCAACGCCGCGCTCCGCGCGCTGTGCGACCGCGGCTACCTGCGCAAGCAGGGCGAGTCGAGCTTCGCGGGCTCGGACGAGTACGTGTTCGTGCACGACAAGGAGCGCGAGGCGCTCCAGAAGCGGATGAGCGCCGCGGCCCAGCGGCGGTACCACCACGCGATCGCCGAGTGGCTGGAGCAGCAGGTGGCGGTGCGCGCCAGCGAGGAGCTCCTCGCCGAGCTCGCGACGCACCGCGAGCGCATCGGCGACGCGGTGCGGGCGGGGCTGTCGCTGCTCGACGCCGGGGACGTGGCGCGCGGGCGCTACTCGAACGCGAAGGCCGCGGAGTACTACGCGCGCGGGCTGTCGCTGCTCGGCGACGCGCACGTCGCGCGGCGCATCGACGCGCTGCACGACTACGGCGACGTCCTGCAGCTCGCCGGGCGGATCGACGACGCGCTCGCCGCCTTCCGCGAGATGCTGACGCTCGCCTACCGGCTCGACAACCGGCGCAAGGGCGGCGCCGCGCACAACCGCATCGGGCGGCTCTACCGCGACAGCGGCTCGCTCGACGAGGCCGGCAAGCACCTCACCACCGCGCTCCGCCTGTTCGAGGGCGCGCGGGACGAGCGGGGGATCGCGTCGACCATCGACGACATCGGCAAGCTGCACTGGCTCCGGGGCGAGTACCAGGAGGCGCTCAAGTGGCTGCGCGACGCGCTCGCCCGCCGCGAGCGGATGGGCGACCGCCGCTCGATCGCGCTGTCGCTGAACAACCTCGGGCTCGCCCTGCAGGACTCGGGGGAGTTCAAGCAGGCGCTGAGCACGTTCGAGCGCGCGCTCGCGATACGGCGCGAGATCTCGGACCTGCTCGGGGTCGTGGTGAGCCTGAACAACCTCGGGATGATCGCCCAGGATCAGCGCGACCACCGCCGCGCCCTCAAGCTCTTCGAGGAGGCGCTGGAGGTGGCGCGGCAGGTCGGCGATCGCAACCGGACGGCGCTCATCCTGACGAACATCGGGGGGACGCTCTACCGGAGCGGCGATCCCGACGAGGCGGTGCGGGTGCTGCAGCAGGCCGAGGAGCTCTGCGACGAGCTGGGCGACCGGCTCGGCCTGGCGGAGGCGCGGCGCGCGCTCGGGAAGGCGTACATGCTCCGGGGCGACCTGGAGAAGGCGCGCGACTCGATCAGCCGTGCGGTGGACCTGTTCGCCTCGGTGCGGAGCAAGGTGCACCTCGGCATCGCGCTCCGGACGCTCGGCGAGATCACGGCGGCGGGCGGCTGGGGCAGCGCGAACACGAAGAGCGCGCGCGCGTATTTCGCGCGGTCGGTGAGCATCTTCGAGGAGACGGGGAACGAGCTGGAGCTCGCGCGCACGTTCCAGGCCTACGCGCGGTTCTTGACGACGGACCGGAGCTTCGTGGCGAACATGGCGGCGCGGCGCGAGGCGGTGACGATGAACGATCGGGCGGAGGCGATCTTCGGGCGGCTGAAGATCACGTCGATGCGCTTCGAGGACGAGCCCACGCTGCCGACCGGGCCGCCGGGGCTCGCGAAGCAGCCGGTGTCCTCGCCGAGCCCGGGGCGGGCGGGGACGGCGGAGGAGCCGTCGTTCCCGAGCCCGGGGCGGGCGTCCACGTCGAGCTAGCTCGAGCGATCCCGCGGCGCGGTGATACACCTGCCGGGTGAAGGCCCAACACGAGAAGCGCGCCTCCGATTCGGTCACGACCATGACCGAGTACGTCCTGCCGACGCACGCGAACGCGCTCGGCACGATCTTCGGCGGGCAGGTGCTCGCCTGGATCGACCTGTGCGCCGCCATCTGCGCGCAGAGGCACACCGGCAGCACCGTCATCACCGCCGGCATCGACGACCTCTCGTTCGACCGCGGGAGCAAGGTCGGTCAGGTCGTGCGCCTGGCCGCGCGGGTGACCGCGACCTTCCGCACGTCGCTCGAGATCCTCGTGTCCGTCGAGGGGGAGGACGCGGCCACGGGCGACGTCTGGCCCATGGTCACGGCCTTCGTGACGTTCGTGGCCGTCGACGCGTCGCTGCGGCCGACCGCCGTACCGCCGCTCCGGCTGGAGACGGACGAGGACCGCCGCCTCGCCGAGGCCGCGGCGGAGCGGCGCGCGCGGCGGCTCTCGCGGCGCGGCCGCGGCGCGTGAGCGCCGGCGCTATTTCTTGATGAACCGGTCGGGATTCCCGAGGAACTCGAAATGCATCGTGTCCTCGAGGTCGTCGTGGCCCAGCCAGTCGAAGCCGTAGCGCTCGAACGCCTTGATCCAGCAGCGGGAGAGGGACGTGCGCTCGTAGGCGGTGCGCTTCTTCTCCTGGCACAGGGGGCTCGTGGGCCACGGATCGACGCAGCCGCAGCACGGGTTCCGGTCAGGATCGATGTCGATGGCGATGCCGAACAGGTGGTTCGAGATCTCCGCGCCCCGGTAGCTGTTCGCCGTGCGGAACCCGCCGACCGCGCGCGGCGTGTAGCGGCGGGACTTGCTGGAGCACGTCGCGCGGATCCGCTTCTCCACGCAGTGGAGCGCGGGCGCGATCTTCTCGTGGATGGAGACCGGCAGACCCATGAACTGCACGGTCTTCGCCTGGGAGTGGGCGCTCTCGGAGTTGTAACGCCGCGTCTCCTCGGTCTCGACGTGGCCGTAATGCTCGGCGAGGTAGCGGACCGCCTTGGCGTGCTTCTTCGGGTTGAGCATGCCCTTCTGGACGAAGGTGCGCCGCTTCAGGAACTTCTGCGGGCTCTGCACGCGGCACTCGTACTGCGTCGTCTTCTTGCGCTTGCCCCGCGCGGCCTCCTTCGCCTCGGCGACGGGCCCGCCGCCGAGCCCCGAGGGGCCGGCCGCAAGCAGGGCGAGCGCTGCTGCCACGAGCAGGTGCACCCGTGTCCGGCCGTTCGCGTTCACGCGCGGAGGTTAAGCAGGCCAGGTCAGGGACGGCAAGGACTTGCCGCAGGTGCCCGTCAGGAGATCGCCGTCAGGTGACAGGGCGCACCCCCTCGGCCGACTGCGCGCTGCGTCGCGGCGACGGCGCCGCCGCGGCGCAGCGGTCGATCTCATGGGGCGGACCACGGCGAGCAGATCTCCACGAGCACGCCGTTCAGGTCGCGCACGTAGGAGACGCGCTGGCCCCAGGGCATGTCGTGGGGCTCCGCGACGGGCGCGGCGCCGGCCTGGACCGCGCGCGCGAACGCCGCGTCGACGTCCTTGCTGGTCACGATGATCTCGAACCCAGCGGGACGCGCGCCGGGCCGGTTCTTCACGAACTCGGGCAGGTGCTGCTGGACGAACTCCTCCCGCACGAACCCGAGCGGCACGTCGCCCTGCATCTCGCAGTAGTCGTTGCCGTCGGCGACGAACTTGCGCTCGAAGCCGAACGCGCGCTCGTAGAACGCCGCGGCTTCCACCGCGTCGGGCACATAGACGATCACGCCACCCAATCCTGTCTTCATCAGAGCCTCCTCGCGGGTCTTCCGCCCACGCGCTCCGGCAACCTACGGCGGCCCTCCTGACAGCGTGCTGTCAGGAGACGCGGCGCCTTGCGCAGCGCGCCTCGCCGGGCTGCGCAAGGCGCCGCGGGAGGCCGCTCCGGCTCATCGCAGCCCGCGAGCCGCGCTCCGATGACGCAGCGCCGGACAGCGAGGTGCAGATTCTGCGCAGCGATCACGTTCAGGTCGAGCGGGCGAAGCCGCCGCAGCGCGACGAGCTCTTCATGGCCGAGGAGCTCCCGCTGCGCGCGGCGGAGCTCCGCGAGATCGGCCTGCCGGTGCGCTGATGGCCCCTTTGACGCGGCGTTCCTTCGGCCAGGACGCTCGCGGATGTGTCTCTGCACACGCGCGCCCGCCGCGGGCGTGGAGGTGGGTACCGTCCTGGCCATCGGCCCCGGTTGCAGCGCTGAAGCGGCGTTTCATCCATGCAAGGGAAATCCGCCGTGAATCCCCTTGTTCGTGCGGCGACTCGTTCCTGGATCGAGCGGCATGGCCATTGCAGCGTCGGGAGCGTTCCCTCCGCTGCGGTGGTTGCCGCAAGCGGCCCTGTTGAGATTTTTTTCGCCGCGAGCTCCCATATGAAAGAGGTCCGCAGCGACCACCGCCGGCAAGCCAACGAGACGCCGATTCCCAGGAGCGGTGTCATGCGCACCGTGCCTCGAAGCGTCATGCCGGCGAGCGCGCCGGCCGCCGAGGGGCCGCTCGTGGGGCCGAACGGTGCGTCCTTCGAGGTGCGTCCGTCCGATCCGCTCCTCGGCAACATCGACATCGACGCCGTGGTGGCGGCCGTCCCCGAGTTCTACGCGATGAAGGGGATGTTCTTCAACGCGCTGGCGGCGACGCTCGGGGAACGGTTCGCGCAGGTGGTGACGACGCTGTCGAGCCCGCCGCGGGGCGGGCTTTACCTGCCGTTCTCGGACTATCCGATGCGCGACTTCCTGCGCGTCTACGACGCCGCCGCGCGGCTCTCGCACCCGAACCGGAGCTCGCGCGAGGCCTACCGCCGCCTGGCGCGGCAGCAGGTCGCGGCGTTCCGGGAGAGCGCGCTCGGTCGGATCACGATGCACCTGGCGACCGACCCGGGCGCCGCGCTGATGCGCTACACGGGCAGCCTCGGCGCGCTCGTGAAGGGGCCGTCGGCCAGGGCGCGGCAGCTGGGGCCGTCGGAGGTGCAGATCGACATCGGCAGCTTCCGCGGGATGCTGGAATACCCGCTCGGGAATTTCGAGGCGCTCGTCATGGGATACGGGGCCAAGCCGACCATCGCCGTGGAGGTGCGAGGGCCGGACGCGCTGCAGTTCGTGGTCACCTGGTAACCCACCCGCGCGGGTGGGCCGCGCCGGCGGGAGGGTCAGCGCGGCGGGGGCGGGTGGGCGCTCGGCCATCCGCCAAGACGGGCGGCGTGGGAGCTTGCGCTGAGAACACCGCCCGGCATGTCTCCCTTCGGGCCATGCCAGCTGGGACGTTATGTTGCGCGCCACACAAGGCGCGCCTGGAGCGCCGAGCCCTCGGGGACCTTATGGCACCTCGGTCGGTGCTCGCCGCGCCCACCCGCCCCCGCCGCGCTGACCCTCCCGCCGGCGCTACGGTGGTGTAAGGGGGGCGGTTCATCCGATCGCGGAGCGATCGGGGGCGAGGCGGCTCGCACCGACGCCGTCGACACCGCACGACAGGACGAGCCGAGCCCGACACCGTCGAATCGGCGGTGGTCCGGGATTCCGCGCTTTCGGACGGAGTCAACCTGCTTGTCGCGAACGCGCCGTGTGGCGGAGGGCGTACGCGATGCCGCTCTGCAAGGTGCCGAGCGTGGTGATGCCGGACAGGTCCACGCCGAGCGTGACCAGCGTCTGCGCCACGTCCGGGCCGACGCCGGTGAGCACCACGCGGGTGCCGAGCAGCTGGGCTGCGCGCGCGGTCCGCGTCAAGGCGTCCGCGACGTGCGTGTCGATCGCGCGTACACCCGTGACGTCCAGGATCGCGGTGTGGGCGCCGTGATTGCTGATGCCGGCGAGCAGCGTCTCCATGATCTGCGCCGCGCGCGCGGTGTCGATCGTCCCCACCAGCGTCATCGCCACCACCCGGTCGGCGATCGGGATGAGCGGCGTGGACAGCTCCCGCAGGGCGGCCTGCTGGGCGGCGATGATCTTCTCCTGCAGCGCGGCCCGTTCGGCCTCAGCGTGCCTCAGCGACGTGGTGTTGGTGACGACGCCGCCGAGGCCGATCGGCTCGCCACGCCCGTCGAAGATGGGGAATTTGACCGTGGAGAAATGGATGCTCGTGTCGCCGAGCAGCAGGACCTCCTCGCACTGTATCGCCTTCCCCCCGGCAAGCACGTCGCGCTCCCTCGCCACGACCTCGTCCGTGGCCTCGGGGGCCAGGGGGCTCAAATCATGTTCCTTCTTGCCGATGACGTCGACGACATGCCTCCGATAGACCTCCGCGTGAGCGCGGTTGGTGAAGACATATCGCCCCTCGATGTCCTTGATGAAGATGGAGTCGCGCGAGTGGTCCACCAGCTGAAGCAGCAGCTGAAGCCGCCCGAGCAGCGCGTGCTCCCTCCACGGCGCGGCGCCGGCGTCCTCCACGATCGCCGCGATCTCGCGGGCGGCGCCGTCGTCGTCGCGCAGCACCGCGTAGGTCCACCGGCAGAGGCGCGCCTGCCCGCCTTTCGTCCTGCCCTCGCTCGTGACCGAGGCGAACCGGTTCTCCGCCCAGTCGCGCGTGAGCGCGCGCACCGCGTCCGGGGACACGGGATCTGCGGCCACGAGGTCGGAGAGCGCGCGACCGACGGCCTCGCCCCCGCTCCAGCCGAAGACGCGCTCGGCGCCATCGTTCCACCGCGTCACCGTGCCATCGGGGCGCCAGCGGATCTGCGCTGGCTCCGGCGCGAGCAGCCACGAGAGCGCGGCGAGCGCGGCGTGAGCGTCCGCGGTCGCCGCGCCGCGCGGCGCTGCTCCCTCGGCCGCAGGGCCGCTCGAACGCTCCGCGAGCGCCCTCTCCAGCTCCTGTACGCGCGCGTGCAGCGCCGTGATCTCCGCCCTGAGCCGCCCGGTCTCCCCCAGCTCGTCATCTGCCATTGCCAGTTGCTCGACTGTATGCGGAGCGTGCGCGAGTCCGCAAGGTCATCGCGGAGCACACGCGGATCGGGGCAAACCGAGCGTCCCCTGGCCCACAATGCCGACCGGCATCGACCCGAGCTTCTGCCGTACGAGGTCGTGTCGCCACGCGCGCGAGGACGACCCGCAGTACGGTGGATGTCAGCGGATCGAGAGGGCGCTCACATCGGCTCGGGCTCGTTGGGCTCGGCCTTCTTCCTGGCGCTGGCGGCGCGGGACCGCTGCTCGGCGCGCCGGGCTTCTTCCGCCGCGTCCTCGTACGGCGAGAGCAGCCGGTCGCGGAGGAGCGCGTGAGTCTCGTCCCGGTCGTCGTCGTACTCGGCGTGGACCTGGACCATGAGCGTGCCGTACGCCTCGTGCCACGCCTCCACCGCCTTGAGCGCCGGGTCGGCGCTCTTCGCCTGGGTGACGCCGAGCTTCTGACCGTACAGCTCGGTCCAGCGACGCAGCCGGCCCACCTCGGCCGAGAGCCCGAGTCGCTCCACCGCCGCCTTCACGTCCTTGCGCTCGAGCGCCTTGATCATCGCGCTCATGCGCACCCATTGCTGGGAATGGACGAGCCGGACGAAATCGATGCCCGCCGAGAGCACCTCGGAGCGCACCAGCAGGGCGTCGCCGCGGCGCGCCGCCTCGTCCTCGGTCAGCGGCAGGATGCCGTCATGATCGAACGCGCGCTCGATGGCGTCGAGCTGGCCGTTGAACGCGCCGATGCAGCGATCCGCGCCGCGGTCGATCGCGACCATCGAGGCGTCGGTGCCGCCGAGCGCCGCGATGACCTCGGTCGCCGCGATGACGGACTGGGCCGCCGCATCGACCTTGGCAGATAGCTTGATCTTCTTCGATTTCAACGCCTCCCGGTGAGCGGTGAGCTTGGTTCCTGCAATGATGCACCCGCTCGGCGTGAGCCGGCGGGCGAGAAATGCGGATTTGGTCATCCAGCCGGGGTATCGCCGTCTCCGTGTCTCGACAAGCGCACAGCACGTCTGCGGCGCGGGGGGCGCGCCGGCGGCCAAGGCGCGTCCCCCCACCGCGGGCTGCACGCCGGCGGCGGTCCCCCCACCGTGGGCTGCACGCCGGCGGCGGTCCCTCCACCGCGGGCTGCACGCCGGCGGCGGTCCCCCCACCGTGGGCTGCACGCCGGCGGCGGTCCCTCCACCGCGGGCTGCACGCCGGCGGCGGTCCCCCCACCGTGGGCTGCACGCCGGCGGCGGTCCCTCCACCGCGGGCTTGCACGCCGAGGTGGTGCCCCACGGCAGCTCACGCTGCGGGCGATGGATTATCGAGCGGTCAAGGGCTGCGGCTTCTTGACGTAGCGGACGGTGATTGGCGGCGTCCAGCCAGGGATCGGCGATCCATACCGGTCTTTCATCGGCACGTAACGTTTCGTCATTGCGCACTCGGCTGCGGCCGATCCGAAGCCGTGGCCAGAGTCCTGCAGGACCATGGCCTGTCGGGGAAAGCCGTCGAGCTCGACGTAAACCCTCACGACAGCGGTGCCCTCGTCGATGGCGTTCTTTTCTGCCTCCTCGGGAAAACCACACGCCCACGTTCCACGGCGCGCCGGAAGCTCGCGCGCTGCGTCCTGCTGCGCGGCACCCGGCATCGCGGCCGTCGTGGCCTCGCATGCGGTCGCGGTCCATAGGGGCAGGAGCAGAAGCGTCGCGATCACGCGGCTGGGGCGTTCCATCAGGAGACGATATCACCGAACGACTGCGGTGGTGTCGCCGCGCTGTCTCGCGCGACAATCGCGTGGGCACCGTGTCCCAGGGCGAGATGGGTTGTGGCGAAGATCGACGCACGCGAGGCGCGCTTCTGCCCACGCGCAGACGGGACAGCGATAGGGCTGCCGATCCATCTCCCCTCATCGCTGCACCCACCCTGGTCCGAGAGCCACACCCGAGTCGCAGCTCCCCCGGAACACGGGTGCAACGTTCCCATGGCGCTGCAGCTCCCCCGCGCGCCGCCGCCATCCTCCCGGCCGACCTTGCGCCCGCCCCCTCCCTTTGCGAGGGTCTCTGCCGGGCCGCCGAGCCCGTCGCGAGGACCACGCCCGATGACCACCAGCGAGATCGCGCTCTTCGTCTACGACAACCTCATGAAGGGCGAGGACCAGCACGAGTGGCTCGCGGCAGCCCGCCCGCTCGGGGCGGCGACCACGACCCCCCAGTACGCGCTCGTCGACCTGGGCACGAGCGGCGCCCTCGTCGAGGGCGGGCTCGTCGCCGTGACCGGCGAGCTCTACGCCATCGCGCCCGCCGCGCTCGCCGCGCTCGACGTGCACCGGGGCCACCCGATCCTGCACCGGCGCGCCGCCGTACGCCTCGCCGACGGCCGGGAAGCCCAGGCCTACCTCCTCTCGATGGAACAGGCCGCAGGGTGCCGCCGCGTCCGCGAGGGCGACTGGCGGAAGCGCCGCGGCGCGCCCGGCGCCGCGCGAACCCGGGACAACAGCCCGCTCGTGAGCTGGGCAAAACGCCGCTTCGATCCCTCCCGCTGACCGGCCGCCGGCGGCGCGCGCCGCACACCTCCGCTCGCCCGTCCGCGCAGCCCGACCGCTCCATCCGCCCGCTCGTTCGCTCGCGCCGGCCTCATCGCCCGCGCCGCCCCATCGCTTCGACGTGCCATCCGCTCGAGCGGCACCGCCCCCCCCTCCACAGGTGCTAGGCAACAGACGGAGGGACGCATGACGACCATCTCGGCGCATGACCGGGCCCCGGGCATCTACGGAGAGCCTGCTGCGGCCGCCGCCCAGCTCGCGGACGCCATCGTCGAGGCGTCCGCCGCGCTCTCCGGGAAGCGCGACCCGCAGCAGATCCACGACACCATCGTCGAGCAGGCTGCCCGGCTGCTCGGCGCCGACCTCTCGCTCCTCCACGACGCGCGCGCGCCCACACACGGCGCGCGCGCGATCCGCTTGCTCGCCTCCTCCGGCGTGCCGAGCGCGCTCGACGCGGCGCTCGGCGATCTCACGAGCACCCCGTCCCTCGCCCTGCGCGCCGCGGAGAGCCGCCGCATCGAGCACGCGGCGGCGGACGACGCCGCCCTCGAGCGCTTCGCCGACGTGCGCGCGATCGAGACCTGCCTGAAGGTCGGCTGGGTGCTGGCCGCCCCGCTGCTCGCCGCCGAGCGGCCGCTCGGCGTCCTCACCTGCGCGTTCGGCGGCCGCAGCGCGCCCGCGGCGGAGCTCCTCCCGCGCGTCCAGGCCCTCGTCGCGCTGTTCGCCCTCGCGCTCGCCTCCGCCGAGCGCGAGGGCGAGCCGCGCGACGAGCGAGAGCCCGGCCGCGCGCCCGTCGCCGCAGCCGCGAGCGCAGGGGCGGCGGAGGCGGAGCCGCGCGCCGAGGCGCTCCTCCGCGACGCCCAGGCCGCGCTCCACGAGGCGAACGCCCGCCTCGCGGCGGAGCAGCAGTGGCTGCGCAGCATCATCGCGGACTTCCCCGTCGCGATCGCCGTCTTCGACGAGCGCGGCGGCCGCTCGCTCCTCGCGAGCCGCCGATGCGAGCAGCTCTGCGACGGCCCGCACCCCCTCGCGACGCCCAGGTCCGCCGGGCGCGCGCTCCTCTGCGCGCCCGGCGGTCGGCCCCTCCTGCACCACGAGATGCCCCTCGTCCGCGCCGCGCGCGGCCAGGGAATGACCTGCGAGGAGCTGTGGTTCCGGAGGAGCGACGGGAGCCACATCCCCGTCGTGGTGAGCGCCGGCCCCGTCCGCGACGACCAGGGCACCATCCTCGGCGCCATCGCCAGCTACGAGGACGTCACCCACTTCATCGAGCGCGAGCGGCTCCGCGAGGAGTGGC
Organism: Sorangium sp. So ce394; assembly: GCF_051474665.1. Classification (NCBI taxonomy): domain Bacteria; kingdom Pseudomonadati; phylum Myxococcota; order Polyangiales; family Polyangiaceae; genus Sorangium; species Sorangium sp. So ce394. Next base: position 9,292,537 of record NZ_CP150339.1, on the reverse strand, counting down.
TCTCCATCGTGGCGCACGACCTCAGGCAGCCGCTCACCGCGATCACCGCGTGCGCGGGCATGCTGTCGCGGCGATCCGAGGCCGCCGACATCCGGGGCTGGAGCCGGAAGATCCTGGCCAGCGTCCAGCGCATCGAGCGGATGGCCGAGGACCTGCTCGACGCCTCCAAGCTCGAGGCGCGCCGCTTCTCCCTCGACCGGCAGCCGATGGACCTCTGCGCCCAGCTCCGCGCCGCCGTCGATCTCGCCCACATGGAGCGGCCGGAGCGCGCCGTCGTGCTCGCCGCCGACGAGGACGTGCCGCTCGTCCACGCGGACGCGGCCCGCGTCGACCAGGTGGTCGGAAACCTCCTCCTCAACGCCGCCAAGTACGGCGACCCGAGCGCGCCGACCCGGGTGACGCTCTCGCGCCGCGACGCCGAGGTGGAGGTCGCGATCGAGAACCGCGGGCCGGGCATCCACCCGGACGAGCTGCCGAAGCTCTTCCAGCGCTTCCAGCGGCTCACGTCAGGCCCGTCCAGGAGGAACCTGCCCGGCACGGGCCTCGGGCTCTACATCTGCAAGGGCATCATCGAGGCGCACGGCGGCCGCATCTGGGCGCGGAGCGAGCCGGACGAGACCACGTCGTTCCACTTCACGCTCCCGCTCTCCGAGGCGCCCCAGCGCGGCTGATCCCGCGCCCGCGGCGCGCCGGCGGCGACCTCCGCCGCGCCTGCCGACGCGAGGTCCCGAGCGCCGCTCAGCCGTTCTTGATGCGCGCCACGATGGCGTCGGTGAGCGCCTTCGTGTCCGCCTTGCCGCCGAGATCGCGGGTGCGCACCCCGTCGACGTTCAGCGCGCCGTCGATCCCGGCGCGCAGGCGCTCGGCGAGATCCCGGCGGCCGACGTGGTCGAGCATCATCGCGGCGGCGAGCATGAGCGCGATCGGGTTCGCCACGCCCTTGCCGGCGATGTCCGGCGCCGAGCCGTGCACCGCCTCGAAGATGGCGGCGTTCTGGCCGATGTTGGCCCCGGGCGCCATGCCGAGGCCGCCGACGAGGCCCGCGATCTCGTCCGAGAGGATGTCGCCGAAGAGGTTCGTCGTGACGATGACGTCGAACTGCCACGGGTTCAGGACGAGCTGCATCGCGCACGCGTCCACGATGCGCTCGTCGGTCGCCACGCGGCCCTCGTAGGCCTTGCTCACGTCGCGCGACGTCTCGAGGAAGATGCCGGTGAGCGCCTTCATGATGTTGGCCTTGTGGACGATCGTGACCTTCTTGCGGCCGTTCTTCTCGGCGTAGTCGTAGGCGAACTCGGCGATGCGGCGCGAGCCGACGCGGGTGTTCACGCCGGAGCCGATCGCCACCGCGTGCTCGTCGCTGCCGATCGGGATGTAGTGCTCGAAGCCCACGTAGAGGCCCTCGAGGTTCTCCCGCACGAGCACGATGTCGATGTTCTCGTAACGGCCGCCCGGGATCAGCGTGCGCGCGGGCCGCACGTTCGCGAAGAGCTTGAACTCCTGCCGCAGGCGCACGTTCGAGGAGCGGTATCCGCCGCCGATCGGCGTCTCGAGCGGCCCCTTCAGCGCGAGCTGCGTGCGGTGGATGCTGTCGAGCGTGGCCCGGGGCAGGGGATCGCCGGACTCCTTGACGCCGGCCATGCCGGCCACGCACGTCTCCCATTCGAAAGGCGCGCCGAGCGCGTCGAGGGCGCGCAGCGTCGCCTCCACGATCTCGGGGCCGATACCATCGCCGGGGATGAGGGTCGCAGGATGCTTCTGTGAGGTCACGGGCTCTGTCTCTCGGGCTCGGGGTGGGTTCGCGTCGTCCAGGAAAGTTGCACGCATAGTCGAGGTCAGCGCCGCGATCTACCTCCCGGGACGGTAGATCGCGGCCTCGACGGAGCGCGCGCCGCGCGTCCCGTCGTCATCGTCGTCACCGCCGTCACCTCCGTCACCGTGACGCTCCACATGTTTCAATTGTTTCATGCGCTCCGCGCTGGTCCGCGTGGGTCCGTGTCGCTCCGCGTGCGTCCGTTTTGTTTCATGTTGGTTTACGCACGATTGCTCGCCGGGGCGCATGTCCCTTGAGGATCCCCGCCCGCGCCGCCATCATGTCGCGCGCCCATGATCTGCCCGCGCTGCCACCGCGGCTACGCCGACCGTTCGTACGCGTTCTGCCCTGACGACGGCGCGCGCCTGGTCCAGTCCCTGTCGGCCGCGCAGCCCGCGCAGCCGACGCGGCAGTTCGGCGCCGTCCTCGAGGATCGGTACGTGATCCAGGGCTTCATCGGCGCCGGCGGGATGTCGCGCGTGTACCTCGCGGTGGACAGCCACACGAAGGAGCAGGTCGCGGTCAAGATCCTGAACCGCAACTTCGCCGCGGACCGGACCCAGCGCGAGCGGTTCCTCCGCGAGCTCGAGGTGGCGGCCGAGCTCGGGCACCCCAACATCATCCGGGTCCTCGACGCGGGCGAGCGCAAGGACGGGTCTCCGTTCATCGTGCTCGAGCTCCTCACCGGCGAGTCGCTCGGCGCCCTGCTCCGCCGCGAGGTGGCCGTGAGCGAGGCCGTCGCGCTGCCGCTGATACGTCAGGCGGCGTCGGCGCTCGCCGCCGCGCACGCGGCCGGGATCGTCCACCGCGACGTGAAGCCGGACAACATGTTCCTCGTCCGCTCCTCGAGCGGCCCGCGCGTGCTCAAGATGATGGATTTCGGCTTCGCCAAGGTGAGATCGGGCCCGGTGACCGCGGCCGGCCTCGTGCTCGGCACCGTCCCCTACATGGCCCCGGAGCAGGCCCTCGCCGATCCGGTCGACGGCCGCACCGACGTCTACGCCCTCGGGGTCACGATGTTCCGCATGCTCGCCGGCCAGCTGCCCTTCTCCTCGCCGGACGACGTGGTGGTCGTCGCCCAGCACGCCTGCGCCCCGGCGCCCCGGCTGAGCGCGATCCGCCCCGGCATCGACCGGCGCCTCGAGGCGCTGGTCGCCACCGCGCTCCGCAAGCTGCCCGGCAACCGCTTCGACTCGATGCAATCGCTCCTGGAGGACGTCGAGCGCATCCTCGGCGCCCGCCCCGGCGCTCCGATCGGCGCGCCGCTCCGGAAATCCCCCGACGTGTACGAGCCGGTGAACCCGGCGGCGCGCGAGGCGCTCAAGTTCCTGCGGCGCCAGCTGCCCTGAAGGGCACGCGGTGTCCCCGAGGGCGCGCGGCGCGGCGGTCGACGCGCGCCGCGGTCGACGCGCGCGGCGAGGTCAGCGCGCGCCGAGGTCCTCGATGCGGTAGCCGTCCGGGTACGTGCGGCTCTTCATCTTGGTGAGCAGGTGCGGCGAGCGCCGGCGCGGCATCGCGCGCAGGAGCGGGCCACGCGCGCGGAGCGCCGCCTCCGCGACGCGGCGCAGCGCCGGCGGCGGCCGCGGCAGCCCGAGCGCGTCGAGCAGGGGGTCGTCGAGGATCGCGTGGATGACCTGCGCCCCGAGCGGCCACAGGGCCTTCGGCAGCATCCAGCCGAGCATGAGGTCGCGCGCCGCGACGGCGAGCCGGCGGTTGTCTTCCGAGAATCGCAGGTGCTCCGCCTCGTACTCGACGTTGAAGCGCTCGTACGCCTCGTAGCTCGGCGGGATGTCGCGGATGTTCATGAGCACCCCGACCTGCTTCCAGTAGTGGTATGCCGCGAGCTTCTCTTTCTCGAGCAGCGGACGCCAGGCGAAGCGCTCGTTCCAGCGGATGGGCTCGAAGATGAACGTCGACAGCGTGTACACGTACTCGTCGTTCGGGATGGTGTAGCGCCTGTGCTGCTGGTTCATGCGCCGCAGCGCCGCCCGGCCGCGCTCGCTGTCGTACCCGTTCTCCAGCATCTCCGAGAGGATGAGGACCGTGTCGTCGTAGCGCTTCTGGGTCCGCTGCAGGAGCTCCCCTGTCTGCACCAGGAGCGGCGTGCTCTTCGCGATGCCGAAGACGCGGAGCAGCGCGAGCTCGAGGGCGCGGTGCGTGTCCCACGGAAAATCATAGCAGGTCGAGAGAAACGCGATCTCCTGATGATCCTGGACCGGATCGAGGTTCGCCTCGATATGGTCGCGGATCGCATAACGCGATCGCGATTTGGGAGGAGCCCAGCGCATAGAGAGATCTCCTGAGTTGTATCCAGTCGATGACGGCCCGGGTTCTATCATACCTCCTCGAATCCTCGCGGAAACGTCGTTGAGCCGGTGCGGACGCCAACACCGATGAGCCGACGCCGACGAGACGAGGTGAGGACGGACGCCAGGCGCGGCGTCCTCGACGGGGGGACGAGGCGGCCCGCGCGCCGGCGAGCCGGTTGTTCAGGGCTCCCGCGCGACCAGGCCGCAGCGGCTGCGCGGGAGACGGGCTCGGGACGTCCGGGCGGCCCCGCGCCGAAGGCCATGCGCCGGGGGCGGGGCGCGCGTGCGCGGCCTGCGCGAAGGTGGCACCCTAGCTCCGTGCGGCCTGTCATCGACGACATGATCCAGGAGCTCCTTACTCGCCATCGGTCGACCGGCCGGGTGGACCTCAACGACATCGCCGACGTCATCGCCCGCCGGCCGGTGTCGTACGAGGAGGTGGAGCACATCATCGACCGGCTCGAGTCCGAGGGGCTCCGGGTGGCCGAGCCGCTCGACGCGGGCGACGTCGAGGTGCTCCGCGCCGTCCTCGCGAGCGCGAGGCGGCTCGCGGCCGAGCTTGGGCGCACACCCACGATCGGCGAGATCGCGCTGGCCTCTGGCCATGCCCCGCACACGGTGCGCCGAGCCCTGGAACAAGCGGGGCGCGCCAAGACTTGTTGAAGAGGACGCATGCAGGCCGCGCCGGACACAGCGCAGCGCGGCAAGACGCGGGAGAGGCGGCAAGACGCGGCACGGAGCCAGACCGAAAGGGAGGCAAACAAAACGAAGGAGCTGCGCCGTTGAGGGCAGACCGGAGCTCTACGTCAGTGTTATTATCGAGATGGAGGGGAGCTCTGTCGCCGTAGTCGATTGTTTCCTCTACGCATCAGGGAAGGAAGGCTGGCCCGATGAACATCACGATCACGTTCCGGCACATGGTGGGTACCGAGGCCGTCAAAAAATACGCTCACGAGAAGGTCGCCAAGCTCCAGAAATTTCTTCGGCAGGCGATGACGGCGCAGGTGACCCTCTCCGTCGAGGGCCTGATGCACGTCGCCGACGTCCGCATCTCCTCCGGCAGCCTGGCGTTCCAGGCCACCGAGCGGGGGGAGGACATGTACGCGTCGATCGACACGGTCCACGACAAGCTGGAACGGCAGATCCGCGATGGAAAGGGGAGCACGATCGCGCGGAAGCGCGGCGGGACGAGCGCCGGCGAGTACGCCGCCGAGGTGGAGCGGGAAGCGGTGGCAGCCGCAGCCGCCGGACGCGGTCGATCCTGAGCCGCCGCGCTCCGCCGCCGGGGCGGCGGAGCGCGCCCGATCCGAGCCGCCGCGCGCGCCATGAGGTGGCGCGGCGGCGCGGCGGCGCGGCGGCGCGGCGAAATGAGGCCTGAGCCGCCGCGCTCGCCGTCGCGGCGGCGGCCTCCCGCGGGGAGCTGCGCGCCCGCCGCGGCGGCGGTCGCCTGCCGCGGGTGAGCCTCCACGCTCGCCGTCGTGGCGGCGGCCTCCCGCGGGGAGCTGCGCGCACGCGGGCGACCCGCCCGAGGCGCCTGCGGCCCGCGCCGCGGCGCGAAGATCGCTCCCTCCAGCGCCGCCGGCCGCGATAGCGTCCTTGAGTCGCGTACCCGAGGTCCCCAGGGTACGATGGCACGTCGGCGCGCCTGGCCCTGGCCGAGCGCCGCGCCGCCCGTACCCCGTGCGCCACAAAAGAGCCCCCTCACCTCGCCGAGCGCCGAAATCAGCATGCAAGTCTGCGACATCTTGACCGCGCACCAGGTATCCGTCGCCAGCGAGCAGGAGGGGGTCGTCCGATCCAAGGCGGACGCGCTCCGCCGGCTCGCCGCCCTGCTCGCGACAGGACAGCAGGGGGTCAAGAGCGAGGACATCGAGCGGGTGCTCGCCGAGCGCGAGCGCCTGCAGTCCACCGGCGTCGGCAGCGGCGTGGCCATCCCCCACGGCGCCATGGAGGGCGTCGATCGGCTGATCGGCGCCGTCCTGCTCTGCCCGAAGCCGATCGACTTCGACGCGATCGACGGGGCGCCGGTGTCCATCCTCGTGGCCGTGATCGGGCCGAAGCGGGCCACCGGGGAGCACCTGAAGACGCTCGCGCGCATCTCCCGCCTCCTGCGGGACGAGACGTTCAGAAGGCGGCTGCTCGGCGCCTCGACCGGGCGGGCGGCGTTCGAGCTCATCGCCGCCGAGGAAGGGAGGTCGGTGTCATGAGCAGCTCGCGCGGCAGCACACAGGAAGGCGAAGGGGGCGGCCGGGTGCCCCCCGCGACCGGCGCGGGGCGGCTCGAGCGCCCCGCCCTCACGGTGCGGAGCCTCATGGGCGACGACGGGCTCGGCATCGAGCTCACGCTGATCGCCGGCGCCGCGGGCCTCGACCGGCCCATCATGAACACCCGCATCCAGAAGTCGGGGCTCGCGCTCGTCGGCCACTTCCACGGCATCGTCCCGACGCGGGTGCAGATCCTCGGGCAGACCGAGCTCTCGTTCCTCCACAAGCTCTCCCGCGAGGACCGGCTCCTGTCGCTGCGCGGCTTCTTCGAGCTCGGCCTGTGCTGCGTCATCCTCACGCAGGGCGACCAGCCGTTCGACTTGAACGGCTCCGGCGTCGGCTTCGTCCCCGTGCCGGAGCTCGCGCAGTGCGCCGAGGAGAGCGGGACGCCGCTCCTCGTCTCGGCGGTGCGGTCGAGCGTCACGATCACCGCCCTGCACGCGCTGCTCGACGACCGGCTGGCGCCGCGCATCCGCCTGCACGGCGTGCTCGTCGACGTCTTCGGCGTGGGCCTCTTGCTCATGGGGTCGAGCGCGATCGGCAAGAGCGAGTGCGCCCTCGACCTCGTGATGCGCGGCCACCGGCTCGTGGCCGACGACGCCGTCGAGTGCGACTACCGCCCGCCCGGCATGGTGTTCGGCGCGCCGGCCGAGCTCCTCCGGTACCACCTCGAGGTGCGCGGCCTCGGCATCCTCAACGTGAAGGACCTCTTCGGCGTCACCTCGATCCGCGAGCGCAAGCGGATCGACGTCGTGGTGAAGCTGGTCGAGTGGTCGAAGGACACCGAGTACGACCGGCTCGGGCTCGACGAGCGGTACCACACCATCCTCGGCGTGAAGATCCGGGAGCTCGTCATCCCGGTGCGCCCCGGCCGCGACATGGCGTCGATCCTCGAGGTCGCCGCCCGCAACGAGCTCCTGAAGAACGCCGGGTTCCACGCGGCGCGCGAGTTCTTCGGCAACGTCGAGGGCGAGCTGCTCCGGGAGCGCTCGGCCGAGGAGTCGTCGGTCCCGCCGCCGGTGCGGCTCGCGGAGGAGGGCGCCCCGCGCGGCGCGCCGCCGCACGGCCCGCCCCGCCCGCCGCGGCCCGGCCACGGCGTGGAGGTGCAGAGCCCGCCGAGCAGCGCCTTCCGGCAGCCCGTGGAGCGGGGGAGGCCGCCGGAGCGGCCCGGCACCGGGTTCGTCGCCACGGAGTCGTCCGTGAGCCTGCCGCGGCCGAGGAGGCGAGGGTGAGCGGCGCGCCCGACCCGCTGCCGCCCGTCCAGCCGCCGTCCGACGGCGCGACGGCGCGCGTCGTCGTCGTCACGGGCCTGTCGGGCGCCGGCAAGTCGACGGCGCTCCACGCCCTGGAGGATCTCGGCTTCTTCTGCGTCGACAACCTGCCCACCTCGCTCGTCCGGCCCGCGGTCGAGGCGTGCGAGGCGGGCGGGATCAACCGGATCGGGCTCGGCATCGACGTCCGCGTCGGCTCGTTCCTCGCGGGGGCCACGGCGGCGCTCGACTCGATCCGGGTCGGCCGCGACGTGGTGATCCTCTTCCTCGACGCCTCGGACGAGACGCTGCTCCGGCGCTTCAGCGAGACGCGGCGGCCGCACCCGCTGACGACCGGCGGCAGCGGCGCCATCGCGATGCTCGACGGCGTGCTCCTCGAGCGCGAGCGGCTCGCGTCGCTGCGGGCCAGGGCGACCATCGAGCTCGACACGACGCGGCTGTCGACGCACGACCTGCGCCGCGCCGTCCTCGAGCGGCTGCGCCCGGCCAAGGTCGATCTGCCCCGGATGTCCACCCGGTTCATCTCGTTCGGCTACAAGTACGGCATTCCGCTCGACGCCGATCTGCTCTTCGACGTCCGCTTCCTCGACAACCCGTATTTCGTCCACGGCCTGCGCGAGCTGACGGGCAACGACGAGCCGGTGCGTGAGTACATCCTGAAGAACGCGGACGCCCTCGAGTTCATCAGCAAGACCGAGCAGCTGCTCTCGTTCTGCATGCCGCGCTACGCCGACGAGGGGAAGAGCTACCTCACGATCGGCATCGGGTGCACCGGGGGCCGGCACCGCTCCGTCGTGCTCACCAACGTGCTCAGCGACAGCCTGCGGCGGAAGACGGGCCTCCCGATCACGGTCGTGCACCGGGACGTCGCCCGGGCGAGCAGTAGTATAGTACCCTCAGCGGCGGGTGAGGGCATGGCGGGGACGCCCAGCGTGGATTTCCGGCGGCTGCAGCCGGGGACGGCCGCGGCGGAGTCGCGCCCGGGGACGGACAAGAGCGTGACGGGGGGCGATCGGTGACGACCGAGGGGGTGACGAGGCGGTTCACCATCATCAATGTGCGCGGGCTGCACGCGCGCGCCGCGACGAAGCTGGTGCAGCTCGCGGGCCGCTACGACTGCGACATCTCGCTGACCGGGCCGGACGGGCAGTCGGCCAACGCGAAGAGCGTGATGGGCGTGCTCCTGCTCTGCGGCTCGATGGGCACCCAGATCGAGGTCCACGCGACCGGCGATCAGGCCGCCGAGGCGGTCTCCGCCATCGGCGAGCTGATCGCCTCACGCTTCGGAGAGAACGAGTGACGCCCGGCCGGGGGGCGCTCTCCGCGGAGGCTCCGGGCGATCACGCCGTCCCGGTGGACGCCGCCCGCGGCGACGCGATGGCGCCCGGCGCGCGGGGCGACCCGGCGGCGCCCGGCGCGCGGAGCGACTCGGGGGTGCCCGGCGCCCGCGGCGACTCGGGGGCGCCCGGCGCCCGCGGCGATTCGATGCCGCCAGGCGCCCGCGGCGACTCGATGCCGCCCGGCGCCCGCGGCGATTCGATGCCGCCAGGTGCCCGGACCGAGACGCTGCGGGGCATCTCCGGATCGCCCGGGGTCGCCATCGGCGCCGCCGTCGTGATCGGCGGGCACAGGACGGATCACCCGCGCCGCCGCGTCAGCTCCAGCGAGATCAAGGCAGAGCTCGAGCGCTTCGAGACCGCGGTCGAGCGCGCGCAGGACGAGCTCCGCGACATGGCGAAGCGCCTCGGCGACCACCGCGCCGAGGCGTCGATCCTCGAAGCGTACCTCCTGATGCTCGGCGACGAGGCGCTCGCCGACGCCGTGAGGCGCCAGGTCACCGAGGAGCGGCGCTGCGCCGAGTGGGCCGTCGCGGCCGCGTGCGAGGCGATCGCCGGCCGCTTCGCCGCCCTCGACGACCCGTACCTGCGCGAGCGCAGCCACGACGTCATGTTCGTCGGCGAGCGCCTGCTGCGCGCCTTTACCCTCCCGCCCCAGGAGCCGCCGTCCTCGCGCGACACCGGGCCGCTCTCCACCCGCAGCCTCATCGAGCTCCAGAACTCGATCGCCATGCCGGCGACGTTCGGCGCGGCGCTGCCGCGCTTCTCCGGGCCGACCATCCTCATCGCGCACGACCTCTCGCCGGCCGACACCGCGGCCATGGTCGACGAGCCGGTCGTCGGCTTCGTCACCGAGGTCGGCACCCGCACGAGCCACACCTCCATCATGGCCCGCGCGCTGGAGATCCCGGCCGTGGTCGGCGTCAGCGACGTGCTCCAGCGCGTGATCACGGGCGACGTCGTCGTGATCGACGGCCTGCGCGGCACGGTCGTCGTCCGGCCCGGGCCCGTCGAGCTCGCGGAGGCGCGCGCCCGCGCCGAGCGCCACGTCGCGCTCGCCAAGGAGCTCTCGGAGTCCAGGCACCGCGCCGCCGAGTCGAAGGACGGGGTGAAGGTGTCGCTCCGGGCCAACGTCGAGCTCCCGGCCGAGGCGATCCTCGCGCGCGACCAGGGCGCCGACGGCATCGGCCTCTACCGGACCGAGTTCCTCTACATCGACCGCACGTCCCCGCCCTCGGAGGACCAGCAGTTCGAGATCTTCCGCGCCGTCGTCGAGGCGCTCCGCCCGAAGCCGGTCACCCTGCGCACCTTCGACATCGGCGGCGACAAGTTCGTCTCCACCTTCCAGGTGCCGCCGGAGATGAACCCGATGCTCGGCCTCCGCGCCGTCCGGCTCGCGCTCTCGCGCCCCGACGTCTTCCTCGAGCACCTCCGCGCGATGGTGCGCGCCTCCGCCTTCGGCGACGTGCGGATCATGATCCCCATGGTCGCCGGCCTCGGCGAGCTCCGGCAGGTGCGCGAGATGCTCCGCCGCGCGCAGGAGCAGGTGCGCGCCCGCGGCCAGCCCTGCGCCGACGAGATCCCGCTCGGCGTGATGATCGAGGTGCCCGCGGCCGCGATCATGGTCGACCATTTCGCGCGCGAGGCCGCGTTCCTCAGCCTGGGGACGAACGACCTCATCCAGTACGCGCTCGCGGTGGACCGGACCAGCCGCTCGCTCGCGTACCTGGCCTCGCCCTTCGACCCGTCGATCCTCCGGCTGATCACCAAGGTGATCCAGGCGGGCCAGGAGTACGGCCGCCCGGTCTCGCTCTGCGGCGCCATGGCGAGCGACCCGCTCGCCGCGCTGCTCCTGCTCGGCCTCGGCCTCCGCGACTTCTCGATGGAGGCGGCGGCGATCCCGGAGATCAAGGAGACGCTCCGGCGCGTGACGGTCGCCGAGGCCGAGGCGGTCGCGGCGGAGGCGCTCGCCTGCGCCACGGCCGAGGAGGTCGAGTGCTGCGTCGCCGCGGCGTTCGCGCCGGGCCTCTACGACCTGCTCACCGGAGAGCGCGAGGCGCGGTGACCGGCCTGCGCTCGGGAGAGCGCGGCGCGCGGTGACCCGCGTCGCAGGTCGACGGCCTCGCCGTCTTCACCTCCTTTTCGCTTGAGCTCGCGGGGAGGGCTTCCTAGCGTGAAGCCCGCTTCATGAAGTCCCGTAAAGCCATGGGCGCGGCGCCGGGGGCGACGACGCGGCCCCCCGAGGCTCCCCTCTCACCGGCGCGCGGCGCGGCGGCGCGCTCGCCCGCGGCGCCGGCCGCGTCGCGCGTGACGCACGTGACGCGCGCGCTCGCTGTCGGCGCGGCGGCGCTCGGCCTGTGCGCGGCGGGCTGCGAGCAGGAGCAGCCGCCCACGCGGCTCGTGGGCCAGGCGCACCTGACCCTGCTCCACACGTCGGACATCCACTCGCGGCTCTTCCCGTACAACCTGCAGCTCGGCCAGGTCGACGCGGGCCTCGGCCTCGGCGAGGCGACCTCCATCGCCAACGTCGGCGGCGCCGCGCGCATGTCCCATATCATCGGCCGCGAGCGCGCGCGCTCGTCGCGCGTGCTGCACCTCGACGGCGGCGACTGCTTCCAGGGGGCGCCGATCTTCAACTTCTACTCGGGCGAGGCGGAGATCCGCACCCTCGGCGCGATGGGCGTCGACGCGATGATCGTCGCCAACCACGAGTTCGATCGCGGCGCGCTGAACCTCGGCGTGCAGCTCCAGCAGAACGCGGGCTTCCCCATCCTCGCGGCGAACTACCTCCTCGAGGACCCCGCGCAGCCCGGCGCCTCGCCGCTCGGCGCGATCCTGCAGCCGTTCACGGTCTTCGACCTCGAGGGCCTGCGCGTCGGCGTCATCGGGATGGGCAACCTCTCCAGCCTGACGTCGATCTTCGAGGCGCCGAACCGGCTCGGCGTCACGCCGCTGAACACCACCGAGGTCGCGCAGTTCTACGTCGATCTGCTCCGCCCCACCGTGGACGTCGTCGTCTTCGTCACCCACCTCGGGCTCGACGTCGACGAGCGGATGATCGAGACCACGACGGGCATCGACGTCGTCCTCGGCGGGCACAACCACATCGTGCTCCAGCCGCCGAAGCGCGTCCGCGACTGCTCGCGGTACTACGACGAGGCGGAGCAGCGCCACTACATCCTCCTGAACGACGAGCGCTCCCCGGAGGCGGGCGAGAAGCGCCGGCGCTACTGCACGCCGCGCGACGTCGTCCTCGCGCACTCCGGCGCGTTCGCGAAGTTCGTCGGCCGCCTCGACCTCGTGCTGTCCAAGGATCCCTCGGAGCTCGGCGCCGACTACGACCCGCTGAACGGCTACGAGGTGCTCTCGAACCGGTACGAGCTCTTCCCGGTGACCGAGAGCGTGCCGGCGGACCCGATCGTCGCCTCGGTGCTCGAGCCGTACGCGCAGGGGCTCGACGCCCTCGCGAACCTCGATCTCCTGGTCGGCTACGCGCTCGACGGCTCGCGCCGCGTCTCCACGAGCGGCGGCGACTCGCCGCTCGGCAACCTGATCGCCGCGGCGATGTGGCTGCGCCTCGGCATCCAGACCGACTTCGCCCTCACCAACACGACGGGCATCCGCGCCGACCTCGTGCCCGGCCCGGTGACGGTCGAGCAGATGTTCAACATCTTCCCCTTCGACAACTCGATCTCGAAGATGCAGCTCTCCGGCCTCGAGGTGCAGGACCTGTTCGACTTCGTGGCGCGCCGCTCGAGCGGCCGCGGGTGCGTGTCGCAGGCGCAGATCGCGGGCGCGCGGGTCGTCATCGACTGCGCCGCGCGCGCCTCCGAGGGCGCCGCGCCCGGCGTGGCGACCCACGTCTACATCGGCGCGCACGACCCGCCGATCGCGTGCCCGAACGGCGACGCCGACTGCCCGGGCGGCCTCACCGGCAGCTGCGACGTCGAGGCGAACCGGTGCTGGCAGCCGATCGACCCGATCGCCACCTACGAGCTCGCGACGTCGAACTACCTCGCCCAGGGCGGCAGCGGGTTCCGCGTGCTCCAGCGCAACACGACCCAGTTCGACACCCAGGTGCAGCAGCGCGACGCGCTCATCGACTACATCCGCGCCGGCCGCCCGTGCGGCGCGGACGACCGCGGCGAGCTCGCGTCGTGCCAGCGGGACGCCGACTGCGCCGGCGTGGGCGAGGGCTACGTCTGCGCGTGCCCCGAGTCGGTCGTCGAGGGCCCGGTGTGCAAGACCGGCGGCGCGCCGTGCGCCGAGGGCGCGTGCGTGCTCGCGCGCTGCCGCGACGACGTCGCCGCCTACCAGCGCGACGTCTGCGCCAGGGCGCCGACCCCGGAGGTGCGGCAGCAGTGCGAGAGCGCGCTCGCCCCGTGCAGCGCCGCCGGCGAGCAGTGCAAGTACCTCGCGTGCGTCGACCGGCGGCTCGGCAACTTCTCCGACGGCCGCCTGCGGATGGTGGGCCAGTGACGCCGCGGGCGCGGCTCCAGGCGGCCCTCCTCGCCGCGGCGCTCGCCGGGTGCGGCAGCGACGCCGGCCCGCCGCGGGGCGTCTCGAGCTTCTGGGTCCAGATCGTGGAGGTGAACGGGGAGGCGCCCCCCTCCGCCGAGGCGCCCCTCCCGGCCAACCGCGGCGACTCGGTGGACGCCTGGTCGTTCCGGATCGAGGCGCGCGACCCCGCCGGTCGCCGCGCGCCGTTCGACGGCATGGTCCGGCTCAGCGTCGAGCCCGGGGCCGTGGTCGACGTCGCGGCCGACGAGGCGGACCTCGCGGTCGGCCGCAACGTCCGCCTCCGCGGCGGCGTCGCGACCGGCGTGGTCCACGTGACGGCCGTCTACGGGCCCGCCCGGCTCTGGGCCGAGGACGTCGGCTACGCGCCCGCGCCCCGGGGCGGCCGGCCCGCGTGCGCCAACGGCGAGAACGACGACGCGCCGGGCGACGTGCTGATCGACTTCCCCGCCGACCCCGGGTGCGCGTTCGCCGACGACGACAGCGAGGAGGGCGGCACCTTCAGCGCCGGCGCGTCGAAGCCCGTCGCCTACGCCCTGCCGCGCGTCGCCGACGTCCAGGGGGGCGGCTCGGCGACGCCCTACGCGTTCGAGGGGATCCAGATCAACACCGCCCCGCCCCAGGAGGTCGTCGTCACGCGCGTCGCGAGCGACGGCTTCTACGTCACCGATCTGACGGGCCAGGACGGCGGGTACAACCACCTCTTCGCGTACAACTTCAACACCCCCGCCAACATGCGGGTCTGCGATCGGCTCCAGTACCTCGCCGGCACCGTGAACGAGTTCTTCGGCTTCACCGAGCTCTCGTTCCCCTCCTACGAGATCGCACCGTTCCACGAGGGGGAGCCGTGCCCGGTCCCGGAGCCCGCGGTCCTCGACGCGCGGACGATCGCCGACCCCTCGGCCATGGAGCGCCTCGAGAGCGGGCTCGTGCGCGTCGAGGGCGTCCACATCAGCAAGAATTTCGGCCCGAAGCCCGCGCGGAACAACGTCTTCGCCCCGGAGCAGTCGAGCTGCGACCTCAACGGCGACGGCCAGGTCGACTTCGAGAGCCGGACCGAGGGGAGCTGCGCGAACGCGTGCTCGCGCGACCCCGAGTGCAGCGAGTGGACGAGCTACTCCGCGCGCGGCAACTACAAGGTCACGGACGGGTCGAGCATGATCCAGATCCAGACGGGCACGGTGAGCGCCTTCGATCCGACGTCCCACCGGGGCCGCGCGCTCGCGGCCGTGACGGGCACGCTCCGGAACTTCTCGGGCGGCTCGCTGAACTGGACGATCGAGGCCCGCTGCCCAGACGATCTCGTCTGCGAGGCGCCCGGCTGCGCGCCGGCCGCGAAGCCCTCGACGGAGGCCTGCGTGCGGCTGCGCAGCCTCAACGACAACGACGCGGAGACCAACTAGCCGCCGCCTCCCCCTCGCGGCCGCGCCGCGCCCTCGGATCCCCCAGGCCCCAAGGAAGCCCACCGCCCGCCATGCACCGAAGCGCGCTCCTCGCCCCCGCCGTTTCCGCGGCCCTGCTGCTCACCCTCGCCCCGCCGGCGCTGGGCCAGCCCCAGCCGGCCCCCGGTCAGGCCCCGCCGGCGCCCGCCGCGCCGGCCCAGACCCCCGACGCGCCCGCGGCGGCGCCCGCGCCGCCGGCCGACATCCCCCCCGCGCCGACCCCCGGGCCCGCCGCGCCGGTCCAGACCCCCGCCGCGCTGGGCCCGGAGCCCGCCGCGGCGCCGCCCGCCGCCGCGGCGCCGCCCGCCGCCGCCCTCCCGGCCCCCGGCGCCCTGCCGCCGGCGGCCGAGGCCGGGGCCGCGACCGCGCTGCCGCGGGTCGAGCCCCGCGCGACGATCCCGGCCGAGGAGCCGCCGGTCCGGGTCGGCGACGCCATGGACACGCGCCTCACCTGGACGTTCGGCGACGACGACGTGCTCCACGACACGGGCCAGGCGCAGCCGATCTCGCCGAACGTGAGCATCGGCGATCGCAAGCAATACCGGCTCTTCTTCGACAACCTCAACTCCCGCTTCAGCGGGCGCGAGAACCTGACGCACCTCGCGCTCTACAAGAAGATGCCGGGGTTCATCGAGGGGCTGGACACCGAGGCTTCGCTCGTCCTCCGCATCGACCTCGCCTCGCTGTCCAGGAACAGCAACAACGTCAATCAGGCGCTCTACGACGCAGGCTCGTTCATCCGCGCCTTCTATCACACGGACGGCAAGCCCGACGGCAAGACGGGGCTCGGCGTCACGCTCTGGCCCCTCGACACCGACCGGTTCCGCCTCGGCTACCTCTACGACATCTCGTGGGGCGGCACGAACGCGTCGATCAACCAATCGATCTTCCCGCGCATCATCGGCACCGCGCCCGGCGCGAAGGTGCAGTTCGACGCCGAGCGGTTCAGCGTCTTCGCCGGGTTCAAGGTCGCGAGCCTCACGCAGCTCCAGCGGGTGCTCACCCCCGGCACCAGCGAGGTCGAGGAGATCCGCATCGCGCAGACGAACTACGGCTTTCTCCTCGGCGGCGGCGTCGATCTCCACCCCTACGTGCACGCCGACCTCGGCGCCGGCTACTTCCAGCAGGGCAGGTTCGACTGGCCCGACGTCGCGGGCGAGCCGGTCTACACGTACGGCGCCTCGGCCCGCGTCGTCGCGCACACGAAGGGCGAGCCCATCCCGCAGTCGGTCGACTTCCTGCTCTACCGCAACGACCCGGACCGCCCGCAGGTCATCTTCAAGCCCGAGGCCTACACGCCGGGCAAGACCACCTGGGCCGTGAGCCTCGAGGCGTCGAACCTCTACCAGAACCTCAAGGACTTCGAGTCCGCGGGCGCGACCACCCGCCAGGCGGCCCGCGCCGGCGCCCTCCAGGCGGTCCTCAAGTCGGGGTACGCGCGCGCGAGCGTCACCGGCATCTACCGCGATCTGCCGTTCGTGCTGCGCAACCAGCCGAGCTTCATCCCGTTCCAGAGCATCCCGGAGACCCGCGGCGCCTCGACCGACGACGAGCTGTTCTTCGCCCTGTCGGCCGACTACTACATCGCGCCGGCGCGGCTCACCCCCGGCATCGGCGCGGGCCTCCAGCTCCCCGCCACCTTCAAGACGACGTCGTTCGACCTCTACAGCGCGCCGATCGCGCGCACCGTGGTCGTGCGCGAGCAGGGCAACCTGTCCATCCTCCCCTACGACCGGTCCGCCGTGCCCATCTTCCAGGCCCGCGTCAGCCTCAAGTGGGACATCAGCCGGATCCTCTCCGCGGTCGCGTGGGTCCAGTACGTGCGCGACAACAACGGCACCTTCATGGAGCGCGACCCCTCCGAGGGCACGCTCGCCCTGCGCACCTTCGTGAACCCCGACTTCGTCGGCGGCGGCGTCAGCGCCCAGGCCCGCTTCTGAGGGACGCGCGGGCGCCGCGCGCCCCCGCGGCCCGCGCTCACCGCGGCTGGAACCCCTTGAACGCCGCCAGGGCGCGCTGCGTGCTGCTCACGGTCTCGACGATGCGGAAGCCCCCGCGGAGGTAGAACCCCTCGAAGTGCAGCACGCTCTCGCCCTCGGCCGGCTCGATCTCCCAGTACCGCGAGAGGTCCCGCGACGTGCCGAGGACGGCGATCCGCCGCCACCCGCTCGGGATCATCCCCGTCCACTCCGGGCCGCGCTTCTCCGTCAGCTCGAAGTCGTCCCGGCTGTGCTTCACCCGGAAGCTCGCGTCCGGGCCCGAGCCGATGCGCGCGTCGAGCGGGCCGCCGGGCGGCCCCTTCGCCTCCTGGTCCTGCCGGCGCGGCCCGCGCTTGCTCACCCGGTAGCTCGCGACCGAGTGCGGATCGAGGTAGTAGGTGCCGCCCTCCTTGTTCGCGCGCAGCCGCCCCGCGTAGATCGCCTGGCGCACCGCGCTCTCGGAGATGCCGAGCTGCTGCGCGGCCTCCGGCACCGTCATCGTGTAGCGCGTCCGCGGCGTGGCCACCGCCGACTCGGGCGGAAGCCGCTTGCGCGCCAGGCAGTCGAGCATCACGTGGAACGCCGGATCGCGGTACACGTCGGCCGTCGCCACGCTCCGCCCCGCGACGGCGGTCTTGTCCAGCAGCGGGTTCTCCGGACCGAGGACGAGATCGGTCAGGTCGGCCTCGGACACCGCGGGATCCCGGGCCGCCGCCAGCACCCGGCACAGGAAGGTGCCGAGCTCGCCGACCGGCGTCGCGAACTCGACCGTCTCGCCGGACAGCAGCGTGTATTGCGTCTTCATCTCGCCTCTTCGCAGCTCGTCGTGTGCGCTCTCCAGCACCGCGCGCCGCGCGCGTGCCCGGGGCTACGCGAGCCCGATCCGTCCGTGAGGCGGACGAAGTCCCTCGCGCGCGCCAGTGCCGGCGCGCGCAGGCGGATCTCACCCCACCGGGGACGCCGCGCGCGCGGCCCCCGCCCCGAGGGCCAGGACCGCCCGCACGCCGCCCCCGTCGGGCACGCGTTCAGCGCCGCAGCTACGGATTACTGTATGCCCGTTCAGGTAGTTCCGTCTAGTGCCTTTGCGCGCCGGTAGGACAAAAGTCGTCCGCCTCCGGCGACGTCGCGCCGTCCGCAACACTCCGAAAATACACATTTATTCTGCGTACTCAGAACGCATGAAACCGGCGGAAAAATCGTCGTAGGCTCGCGAGGCGGGGAGGAACGGCGGCCGCGGTCGGCCTACGGCGCCCGGGGTGGGCGGGCGCTGTTCAGGTCCGTGTGGGGCGCCGTCTGTTCAGGTGGCGGGCTTCTGCCGCGTCGTCTCGGCGAGCGTCTCGACGGTGTCGGGGTCGTGGTCGCGGATGCAGTCGACCCCGTTGCGCTCGAACTGGATGGCGGCGGCGAGCGCGGCCCGGCTTCGCTCGCGGTCCATGGCCCACGCCGCGTGCCGCACGAGCAGCGCGAGCGAGAGCGCCCGGCCGAGGGTGATCGCGACGCGGCGGGCGCCCGCCTCGAGGCCGGGGCGGTCGGTGGCGGCCATCTCCTTGATCCACGCGCGGGCGTGGGACACCGCGCGCGACGCCGCCGTCTCGGCCTCGGCGAGCTTCGGCTCGACCACGCCCGTGAGGAGGCGCGCCACCTCGGCCGCGAGGATGTCGAGCGAGCCGTCCTTCAGGATCACCCGCAGCGCGTCGAGGGCGAGCACGTTCGTCGTGCCCTCCCAGATCGGCAGGACCTGCGCGTCGCGCAGGAGGCGCGGCAGCCCCGTGTCCTCGATGTAGCCCGCCCCCCCGAACGCCTCGAGCACCTCGCTCAGCACCGACACCGCCTGCTTCGCGGTCGTGAGCTTCGCGATCGGGATCATCAGCCGCAGGAGCTTCGCCTCCGACTCGGTGAGCGACCCGGTCTCCTCGCGCCCGAGCAGCTCGATCGCGCGGAAGGTCAGGTGGAAGGCGCCCTCGAACTCGGCCTGGAGCTCGGCGAGCGTGTCCATGTGCAGCGGCTTCTCCGCCAGCGTCGCGCCGAACAGGGCGCGGCGCTGGGCGTAGGAGCGCGCCAGCGCGAGCCCCCGGCGCATCCCCGCGACGGCGGCGATCGCGTTCCAGGTCCGCGTCACGTTCAGCATCGGCGCGATCGCCCGGACGCCGTTGGTGAGGCCCGCGACCGGCGTCGCGAGGACGCCGTCGAGGGTGATCTCGGCGGTGGGGACCTTGCGGGTGCCGAGCTTGTCCTTCAGCCGGTTGATCAGCACCCCCTCGCGGCGCCCGTCCTCGCCCGCGAGCTCGACGTAGAACAGCGCGAGCCCGCGGCTGCCCTCCGGGTTGCCCTCGGGGCGCGCGAGGGCGAGCGCCATCTCGGACGTGGCCGCCGAGGCGAACCACTTCGTCCCGTACAGCCGGTACGCCCCGTCCGGCCCGGGCCGCGCCACGGTCTCGCTCCGCCCGACGTCCGAGCCGCCGGTGCGCTCGGTCATCCACTGCCCCGACGTCCAGGCGCGCGCCGGGTCGCGGCTCGTGAGGCGGGGCACCGCGCGGTCGATGAGGGCGCGGTTGTCGCTCGCGAGCAGCGCCCGCGCGGCGCCGTCGGTCATCGCCAGCGGGCACGTGTAGACGTCGCTCGACGCGTCGAAGAGGTACGCGAGCGCGAACTGGTGGACGCGGGAGAACGCGCCGTGGGCCCGCTCGTACGCCGTCGCGACGACCCCGTGCTCGCAGGCGATGCGCGCCGCCTCCTTCCAGAGCTGCGTCACCTCGACCCGGTCGACGCGCTTGCCCCAGGCGTCCCACGACGTGAGCTTCGGCTCGTTCTCGCGGTCGGCGTGCTGCAGGCGGTAGAGGCGGCCGCCCGCGAGCTCGCCCATCTCCCGCAGCGAGGGCGTGATCGACGCGGCCACCTCGCGCGGCAGCACCCGCGCGAGGTAGGACCGCAGCACGCGGTCGTCGTCGTACTGGTTCCCGAGTGATGGGGGGTCTTGATAGAAAGCCACCGGCCGACTCCTGGGTTGGTGCGCCGCGGCCCGAACCGTGCGACGCGGACGCGTCGATCGGGGCCCGCGCGCCCTCCGGCACGCGCGGCGACTCGCAGCCTCGAACCTCTCGAAGCTACTGAACCCGTCCCATCCGGTTCAACAGGAAGCCGAGAGCCTGCTCGCCATGACGCGGCGAACGGTGAACCTCGGCTGTCAATTTCGCTGCGCCGGCCGGTTTCTGTGCGCTGTTCGGGTGCCGTGTCGCACGGAAAGAAGCGCAAGTCGCTGATTGTGCGGTTCTTGACTTCCCCGATGCACCAATGCATAGGACTGGCGGTGAAGCTCTCGAACAAGGGTCGCTACGGTGTGCGCGCATTGTTCGATATCGCGTTCCACAACGACGGGCGGCCGACGCAGATCCGCGAGATCTCGGAGCGAGAGGTCATCCCGGCGCGGTTCCTGGAGCAGATCTTCCAGGACCTGAAGAAGGCCGGGCTCATCAGCTCGAAGCGGGGGCCGCGCGGGGGCTACCACCTGGCGCGGCCCGCGAGCGAGATCAGCCTGGGCGACGTCGTCCGCGCCCTGGAGGGGCCGGTCGCGGTGATCGCGCCGGACGACGAGGGCAACCCGGAGAGCTCGACGCTCGACCCGCCCACGGCCGTGTTCCACGATCTGGCGCTCGCGATCGAGCGCTGCTTCGACGCGGTGTCGATCGCCGACGTCTGTGAGCGCGGGGTCGAGCTCGGCGTGCGCCGCAAGGGGCGGCCAGAGCGGTCGACCTACGTGATCTGAGCCGAGCTCCCATGAGAAGCCCTGACCGAGACGACCCGTCCCCCGGCGTCCCCCGCGCACCCGCGGGGGCGGCCGAGCTGCCCCCGCTGCCCTCGCACCCGCGCGTCGTCGACAGCGTGCTCGACCTCGTGGGCGACACGCCGCTCTTCGAGATCCGCCGCGTCGACGCGGCGACGCCCCGGGGGCGCGTCTTCGGGAAGGCCGAGCAGCAGAACCCGGGCGGCTCGCTGAAGGACCGGATCTGCCTCGCGATGATCGAGGGCGCCGAGGCGCGCGGGCTGCTCGGCCCGGGCGCCGGCGGCGTGGTCATCGAGCCGACGTCGGGCAACACCGGGATCGGGCTCGCGATCGCGTGCGCGGCCAAGGGGTACCGGTGCATCCTGACGATGCCGGCGAGCATGAGCCTCGAGCGCCGCCAGCTGCTCGAGGCCTACGGCGCGGAGGTCGTGCTGACCGAGCCCGAGCAGCAGATGGAGGGCGCCATCGAGAAGGCGCAGCAGCTCGCGGCCGAGATCCCGGGCGCGATCCTCCTCGGCCAGTTCGACAACCCCGACAACCCGCGCGTCCACGCGGAGACGACCGCGCGGGAGATCCTGCACGCGATGGCGGGGCTCGACGCGCCCGGGCGGCCTGGCCCGCGGCAGTCGCTGACGATCGACGCGTTCGTGGCGGGCGTCGGGACGGGCGGGTCGGTGAGCGGCGTCGGGCGCGTGCTCAAGCGGCTGCGCCCCGCGACGCGCGTCATCGCGGTCGAGCCCGAGTCGTGCGCGACGATCTCGCGCGGCGAGCGCGGGCCGACGAAGATCCAGGGGCTCGCGGCGGGGTTCGTCCCGGCGAACTACGATCCGGGCGTGGTGGACGAGGTGCGCACGGTCAGCGATCGCGCCGCGTACGAGGTCAAGGCGGCGCTCGCCAGGCAGGAGGGGCTGCTCGTCGGCATCAGCGCCGGCGCCGCGGTGCGGGTGGCGCTCGACGTCGCGCGCGAGCTCGGCCCCGACGCCAACGTCGTGACGGTCCTGTGCGACACCGGCGAGCGGTACTTCAGCCTGGACGAGTACTTCCGATGAGCGGCGGCGGCGGCGCGACGGTCCGCGGGTGCGTGCTCCTCGTCGGGGCGGGGGGCATCGCGGCGCCGGCCGCGTTGGCGCTCGCCGCGGGGGGCGTGCGGGAGATCCGCGTGGCCGACGACGACGACGTCGAGATCACGAACCTGCACCGGCAGATCCTGTTCGACGCCGACGACGTCGGCCGCCCGAAGCTCGACGCCTTCGCCGAGGCGCTGCGCCGCCGCCACCCGACGCTCCGGGTCGATCGGCGGTACGGCCGCTTCACGCCGAGCGCGGCGGCCGCCCTGATGCCGGGCGTCTCGGTCGTGGTCGACGCGACCGACAACTTCGCGTCGCGGTTCCTCATCGCCGACGTGTGCCGCCTCACCAGGACGCCGGTGGTGCACGCGGCGGCGATCCGCTGGCGCGCGACGGTGATGGCGGTCGCGGCGGAGGGGCGGCCTTGTTACCGCTGCCTGTTCGAGGACCTGCCGACGGGGAACGCGCCGGACTGCGCGACGGCCGGGGTGGCGGGCCCGGTGTGCGGCGTGGCCGGCGCGATCGCGGCGGATCGGGCGCTCGCGATCCTGGCGGGCGACGCGTCGGTCTACGGCCGGATCGCGACGTACGACGGCCTGTCGGACACCTTGCGGAGCGTCCCCGTCGC
The DNA here is from genome assembly GCF_051474665.1 of Sorangium sp. So ce394. Lineage (NCBI taxonomy): Bacteria > Pseudomonadati > Myxococcota > Polyangiales > Polyangiaceae > Sorangium > Sorangium sp. So ce394. The sequence continues at coordinate 9,270,128 of NZ_CP150339.1, read as the reverse complement.
CGCCCGCCCCGCCTGCGCCCTGTGCGGCGAGCGCGCCGACATCGCGACCATCGACGCGTCCCGTTACGTGATCTCGTGTGCTGCAGAAGGGGACCGTGACAACGAATCCCCGACCCTCGTTGCAGGGGACCGCGGAAGCGGCTCCCCGGCCCACCTCAACACTGGAGAGCATGACCATGGCTGACACCGCGACCGTCCGCATCCCGACCCCCCTTCGCACCCTCACCGGCGGGCAGGACGAGGTCAAAGCCGCCGGCGGCACCGTCGGCGAGCTGATCGAGAACCTTGAGAAGAGCTACCCGGGCATCCGCGACCGGCTCCTCGACGAGAAGGGCGTGCGGCGCTTCGTGAACATCTTCGTGGGCGACGAGGACATCCGCTTCCTCGACGGGCTGAAGACGCCCGTGAAGGGCGGCGATCAGGTCGCGATCGTCCCCGCGATCGCCGGGGGCTGAGGTGGACGACCCGCGCTATCTCCGCCAGGTGCTGCTCGCGGAGATCGGTCCAGAGGGACAGGCGAGGCTCGGGGCGGCGACGGCGCGCGTGCTCGGCGGCAGCGGCGATGGCGCGCCGCCGCTCGCGCGCGAGGTGGCGGAGCGCTACGCGCGGGGGGCCGGCTTCGGCGCGCTCGCGGAGGGCGCGCTCGACGTCGACGCGCTCGCGCCCGCGGACCTCGTCGCGTCGCCCGCCGCGCGGGCGGTGCTCGCCGGGGCGCGGGCGGCCCTCGCCGAGATGCGGGCCGCGCTCGGCCGGGGCGCCGGGGCGGGGCAGGGCGGCGCGGCGGAGGGCAGGCCGTCATGAGGCTCTCCCTCGCCCGCTCCCGCCGGATCGCGTCGGTCGTCGACGCCGTGGGCGACACGCCGCTCGTGCGCCTGTCGCGCATCGGCCGCGAGACGCCGTCGGTCGAGGTGTACGCCAAGCTCGAGTTCACGAACCCGGGCGGCTCGGTGAAGGACCGCGCCGCGCTGCGGATGATGAGCCGCGCCGCCGCCGACGGGCGCCTCACCAGCCAGAAGACGCTCATCGACTCGACGAGCGGCAACACCGGCGTCGCCTACTCGCTCTTCGGCGCGGCGATGGGCTTCAAGGTGGCGCTCGTCATGCCGTCGAACGTGTCCAAGGCGCGCAAGGACATCGCGCGCGCGTTCGGCACGGAGCTCATCTTCAGCGATCCCATGGAGGGCTCCGACGGCGCGATCCGCCACGTGCGCGCCCTGGTCGAGAAGGATCCGGAGAGGTACTTCTACCCGGACCAGTACTCGAACGAGGACAACCCGCTCGCCCACTACCACGGCACCGCGCGGGAGATCCTCGAGGCGGTCGGCGACCGGATCACGCACTTCGTGGCCGGGGTCGGCACGAGCGGCACCATCGTCGGCACGAGCCGGAGGCTCCGGGAGCACCACCGGCCGATCCGCTGCATCGCGGTGGAGCCCGCGGACGCGCTCCACGGGCTCGAGGGGCTCAAGCACCTCCCGAGCTCGCTCGTGCCCGCCATCCACGACGCGGGCGCGTACCACGAGACGATGCGGATCACGACGGAGGAGGGCTGGGACATGTCCGATCGCCTCGCGCGCGAGGAGGCGCTGCACGTCGGGCATTCGGGCGGCGCGGCCGTCTTCGCGGCCTTCGAGGTGGCGAAGCGCCTGCACCGCGAACAGCAGGGAGGGTGCGTGGTGGCGATTGTCCCGGACCGGGGCGACCGCTATTTTGCGCCCATGAAATGGGAGAAGCGTTACGTATGGTGATTTCTCACCCGTGGACGGCCGGCGGGGTCGTTCTCAAGGCGGACGTCCTCAAGGCCGTCGAGGCCGAGGCGCTCGCCGGGTATGCGCGCGACGAGGAGGCCTGCGGGTACCTGAAGGGGCCCGCGGGCGAGCCGCTGCTCTGCGACGAGCACGTCCGGATGGAGAACATCGCGAACAAGCTCCACGCCGTCGATCCGGAGCGGTACTTCCGGACGGCGCGGACGTTCTTCGACTTCAACGGCAAGCGCTTCTCCGACGCCGTCGAGAAGGGGGCCGCGGCGGGTCGCCCCGTGAAGGTGCTCTATCACTCGCACCTCGACGCCGGCGCCTACTTCAGCCCGACCGACGCCGCCATGATGAGCGGCGGCGAGCCGCCGGCCGAGGAGGGGGGCGCGATCGTGATGGGGCCCGGGCCCGCGTTCCCGCTCGCGTTCCTCGTCACCAGCGTGCGCGGCGGCTCCGGCGACGGGGGCGAGCCCCGCATCGCCGAGCACCGCCTCTTCGTCTGGGACGGCGCCGCGTTCGTCGCGTCGACGTTCTCCGTCGTCGATTGAGCTCATCGCGCCGGGGCGCGTCCGCCGTCCTCGCGCTGCCCGCACCCGCTTGCAGGCATCCGCTCCCGAGGCCCAGAGAGGCCGATTCCGCAGTTGTCACTTGATCATCGAAGGAGTTGCCTAAATGTCAGGTTTTGTTGTCTGGTTCACCGGGTTGAGCGGCGCCGGCAAGAGCACGCTCGCGGCGATGCTTTCGGCCGAGCTCCGCGCCCGCTCCGTCCACGTCGAGGTGCTCGACGGCGACGAGGTGCGCACGAACCTCTCGAAGGGCCTCGGGTTCTCGAAGGAGGACCGCGATACGAACATCCGGCGGATCGGATACGTGGCGAAGCTCATCGCCCGGTCGGGCGCGTGCGCGATGACGGCCGCCATCAGCCCGTACAAGGCGATCCGCGACGAGCAGCGGGCGCAGAACCCGCGCTTCGTCGAGGTGTACTGCTCCTGTCCGATCCCGGTGCTGGCGGAGCGCGACGCGAAGGGGCTCTACAAGAAGGCGCTCGCGGGCGAGATCAAGAACTTCACGGGCATCGACGACCCGTACGAGGCGCCCGAGAACCCCGAGGTGGTCGTCTACACCGACAAGGAGACCAAGGAGGAGGGCCTCGCCAAGATCCTCGCCAAGCTCGAGGAGCTCGGGTACATCCCGCGCCGCGGCGCCGCGGTCGCGGTGTCCGGCGCTGCCGCCGCGGGGGCGGCGGCGGCCGGCGCCCGCGGGCTCATCGCGCCGCACGGCGGCGAGCTCGTGAACCGGTGGGCCGAGGGCGCGGAGAAGGCGTCGCTCGCCGAGCGGGCGAAGGGGCTGCCGGTCATCGAGCTCGACGAGCGGACCGAGAGCGACGTCGAGATGATCGCGATCGGCGCCTTCTCGCCGCTCCGCGGCTTCATGAACTCGAAGGACTACCTGCGCGTGGTGCGCGAGATGCGCCTCGAGAACGGCCTGCCGTGGTCGATGCCGATCACGCTCGCCGTCTCGGAGCAGGCGGCCGAGGGGCTCCGCGTCGGGGCCGAGGCCGCGCTCCGCGCGCGCGACGGCCGCATCGTGGCGGTCATCGAGCTGAGCGACAAGTGGCGGCCGAACAAGGAGCTCGAGGCGCAGGAGGTGTTCCGGACGACCGAGACGAAGCACCCGGGCGTCGCCTACCTGATGGGCACGGGCCCCGTGTACGTCGGCGGCGAGATCCGCGTGCTGGAGCGGCCGGTCGAGTCGCCGTTCCCGGCGTACGACCGGGGCCCGGCGGTGACGCGGGCGTATTTCGCCGAGAAGGGGTGGCGCCGCATCGTCGGCTTCCAGACGCGCAACCCGATCCACCGGGCGCACGAGTTCATCACCAAGACGGCGCTGGAGATCTGCGACGGGCTGATGATCCACCCGCTCGTCGGCGCGACGAAGTCGGACGACATCCCGGCGGACGTGCGGATGCGCTGCTACGAGGAGCTCATCGCGAAGTACTATGTGAAGGACCGCGTGCTGCTCTCGATCTACCCGGCGGCGATGCGCTACGCGGGCCCGCGCGAGGCGATCTTCCACGCGCTCGCGCGCAAGAACTACGGCTGCTCGCACTTCATCGTGGGGCGCGACCACGCCGGCGTCGGAAGCTACTACGGTACCTACGACGCGCAGGAGATCTTCAATGCCTTCAGCCCCGGAGAGCTCGGCATCACGACGCTCAACTTCGAGAACGCGTTCTACTCGACGGTGGTCGGAGCGATGGCCACCGCGAAGACCGCGCCGGGCGACGCGTCGACGCAGGTCAACCTGTCGGGCACGAAGGTGCGCGAGCTGCTCCAGCGCGGCGAGCTGCCGCCGCCGGAGTTCTCCCGTCCGGAGGTCGCGCGCATCCTCATCGAGGCGATGCGCAAGTCGTCGTAGCCGTTCCGGCCTGATGGCGGCGGCGCGCGGCCTCGTCGAGCGGGGCCGCCGCGCTGCCGTCGGCGCCGCGCGCGGCGCGGCCCTCGCGGGGCTGACCGCGCTCGCCGGCATGACCGTGGGGGCGCCGGCGCGCGCGGACCTCAGCGACGACGCCGCGCGCGTCGCGCGGATGTGGTCGCTCTCGGGCGCGCGCGTCGCGCGGCTCCCCTCCATCTTCGTCGAGCACGGCCGCCTCCGGGTGCTGGCGATCGATCCGCCGCCGGCCGGCGCGGCCGCCGTGGCCGGCGCGAGCGGCGTCGCCGGATCGGCCGGCGCGAGCGGCGCGAGCGGCGCGGCCGGCGCGAGCGGCGCGGCCGGACCGAAGGCGGAGGAGTGCCTGACCGTCGCGTTCCTCGCGCCGCGCATCGTGGACTTCACGCTGGAGCCGGAGTCGTCCTCGGGCGAGCTGTCTGCCCTCGAGGGCCTCGTGCACCGGCTGCGCGGCCAGGATCCCGAGGACGAGCGCCGCATCCACAGCGTCGCCGGGGCCGCGGCGCTCGTCCGGTGCGGGGACGCGCGCGAGACGCTGGGCCGCGTGGCGCTCGAGGTGCTGTCGCCGCGCGGCGCCTTCGAGGTCGTGGTCGCGGCGTCGAGCGGGCCGCCGGAGCGGCTCGAGGCGATCCTGCCGGAGCGCGTGTCAGGGCCCGTCGCGCCGCGCGGCGACCCGGGGCGGCCGGCCGAGCCGGGGCCGCTCGACGCCCGCGTCGCGCGCGCCGCGCGCCGGGCCCGCGCCGAGGGGGCGCCGCGCGTCGCGCCGCTCGACATGCGCGCCTCGACGGTCGGGACGGGGCAGTTCTCGGTCAAGCTCCCCGAGGGCTGTCACCGGCTCGACCTGATGGCCGAGGTCCCGAGCGCCACGGTGCGCCGCGCGACCGATCTGGACGCCGAGGCGCGCGAGGCGGGCACGGGGCGGCTGCTCGATCGCGACCGCTCCGACGCGCCCGACGCGCGGCTCGACTTCTGCCTCGGGGAGCCCGGGGTCGTCGAGGTGCCGTTCCTCGGCGCCGCGGGCCCGGTCAAGGTCGTGCTGTCCGACGCGCAGTGGCCGATGCCCCCGCACGTGCCGGGGTACTTCGGCGCGCGCGCCCGGGGCAACCTGGCCGCCGCGCTGAAGCGCCGCCACGCGCCCGCGCCGCGCGCGCAGGCGATCGCCGAGGCCGTCGGCGCGCAGGGCGACACGCTCGTCCCCGTGGAGGTCGAGCCGGGCCGCTGCTACTTCGCGGCGGCGGCGCTGGTCCGGGGCGAGATGCGCGCGCTCCGGATCTCCGTCGAGGTGGGCGACCGCGCCGCGCGCGACGACGCCGGCGAGGGCGGCGAGGGCGCCGGCGTGGCCTTCTGCTCCGACATCGAGGAGAGCGCCGCCCTCCGCGTGTCCGCGCGCGGCGGCTCCCCGGTCTGGGTCCTCTCGGTCTGGCCCATGGACTGACGCGGCGGTCACTCGGCCGCGCGCGGGCGCCTCCGGCGCTGCGTGGTGTGCCCCGATGCGGGGCTGGCCACGGCGCCCGGCTGGGCCCGCTCCGGCAGGAGCTGGCGGAGCTGCCACGCCTGCAGGAACGCGCGCCGCTCCGCGTCCCGGAGCGCGTGCTGGTGCTGGCCCATCATGAACGCCGGCACGACCAGCATGAACAGGGTGGTCAGCGTCAGCGCCGTGATCGTCGGGACCTTCGAGTGCTCGACGGCCTGGGGCAGGATGACCATCGCGCCGTCGGTGAACTCGTACGAGCGCGGCAGGATGCCCGAGTACTCGATCCACGCGGCGGCCAGCACCGCGACGCAGCCGGTCACGACGACGGCCACGCGGTAGGCCGTCCGGTACGTGAACGAGTTGCCGTACGTGAAGATCACGAGGAGCATCGGCATGAAGAGCAGCGGGCCGAAGCCGCGACCGATGCACAGGAAGCTGAGCACGTTGAAGACGAACCCGGCGTAGGCGTACCACTCCGCGGACCGGCGGTGCACGAGGCGCGCCGCGATGAACTTCATCAGCGCCGCCAGGGCCGTGAAGCCCAGGATGAAGCCGAAGACCTGCCACTCGCGGATGCCCAGCCACACCGCGGCCACGAGCGTCGCGATCGCCGTCGCGAGCAGCTCGGCGCGGATGCCCGCGTGCAGCTGCAGCCGGTGCCGCGCCGCCGCGGCCGCGTCGAGCTCGGCGAGCACCTCCTGCGGCATCTCGCGCGGCGGCTCGGTCAGGATGCGCCGGAGCGTCTCCAGGGCGCGCTCGTTCGACGGATCGAGCGCGAGCGCCTGGCCGACCTCGCTGAGCAGCGTCTTGCGGGCGCTCTCGGCCTCCTTGCCGCCGGCGAGCGCCTTCTCCACCCTCTCCTCGGCCAGGCCCGCGTGCCGCGCCGCCAGGCCGCGGCGGAGCTCCACGTCCTTGTCGCCGTCGAGGAAGCGCTCGACCGCCTCGTAGAGCGCGCGCGCGGTCGGGTAGCGCTCGGACGGCTCGCGCCGGGTCGCCCGCACGCAGATGGCGTCGAGCTCCGGCGGCACCTCCCGCTCGGGCGCGCGCACCGACGCCCGCGCGTCCGCGCCGTGCAGGAGCGAGTCGAGCATCTCGTTGCGATCCTTCTTCGGGTGCAGCGGCTTGAGCGTGAGGAGCTCGAAGAGGATGGCCCCGAGCGAGTACACGTCGCTGCGCGCGTCGAGCGTGTCGACGCACCCCTGCGCCTGCTCCGGCGACATGTACCCGAGCGTCCCGAGCACGTCGCCCGGGATGGTCCGCGTGCTCATGGGGTCCTCCCCCATGTCGATGGTCTGGTACGGCGTGTCGATGAGCTTCGCGACGCCCCAGTCGAGCAGGTACACCTCGCCGAAGTCGCCGAGCATGATGTTGGCGGGCTTGAGGTCGCGGTGGAGCACGCCGCGCGAGTGCGCGAAGTCGACGGCGATGCAGATGGACGAGAACGCGGTCAGCAGCTTGCGGCGCGAGAAGCTCTGCAGCGCCGTCGCGTCGCCCTCGCGGAGCTCGTTCAGGATCCTCGCCAGCGTGAGGCCCCGGAGGCGCTTCATCGTGAAGTACGCCGAGCCCTTGGCGTCCACGCCGAGGTCGTAGACCGGCACGATCGAGGGGTGCTCGAGCTGGCCTTGCACCCGGGCCTCGCGCAGGAACCGGTGGCGGAGCGTCGTGTCGCCCTGGTGCTCCGCGCGGATGACCTTCATGGCCACGTCGCGGCCGATGCGGCGGTCCCTGCAGAAGTGGACCTCGCCCATCCCGCCGACGCCGAGCAGCGAGCGCACCTCGTAGCGCGGGCCGTCGCTCGTGATGTCCGCGAGCTCCGCCCGGGCGCGGCCGGGGTTCACCGGCGTGGGGGTCTGGCCGAGCGAATCCCCGCCCTTGCCGCGAGATTTCCGCATCTCGGGGAGCTGCTCGAGCGTCTCGAAGTCGTCGTCGAACAGAGCCATGGCCTTCGGGAAGCCAGGCCAGTCGCGCCGTGCCAGCAACACCCCACACCGGCAGGGCCCCGCGTGGCGACCCCCGGACGGCCTCGACGGACGGCCGCGAGCACCGCCGCGGAATGCTGAGCTTCCTTGGCGAAAGGATCTCGTATCGGGTGGTGATGTCAACGGGGTGCTGCGTCCGTGGAAGACAACGGACGAGCCGCGCTGCGCCGCGCACCACGCGCGCAGATCGGGTGAAAGCGCGCAGCTCGCGCGAGATGAAGGTCGATGTCGGGCGCCCGCGCACGGCGCCGCGGCGGCCTCCGCGCCGTGTGTGGGGAGCATCACGACGCGGGCGATCCGCGGTCAATCTGCGGTGCCGCGCTGGCGCGGCGCGCTCGGCGAGCGGAGGGCGTCAGCGCCCGACGAGCGCGAGCAGCGTCTTCTTGTTCGCGAGGCCGACGTGCCGCCCCAGGGCCTCGCCGTTCTGGAAGGCGACCACGGTCGGGACGCCGCGGATCCCGAAGCGCTTCGTGGCCGCGGGGGACTCGTCGATGTCGAGCTTGACCACCTTCACCTGACCCGCCGTCTCCGCCGCGATCTCATCGACGATCGGCGCGAGCCGCTTGCAGGGGCCGCACCAGGACGCGGAGAAGTCCACGAGCACCGGTGTATCGGTCTCCAGGACCTCTTGAGCGAAATTCAGGTCGTTGACTTCGATGACGTTGCTGCTGCCCATGGCGCTGTCCTTTCAGCTCACTCGGAGGCGAGCGCCCCTGGCCGCGATCGCCGGCTCGACGCCGGCCCGGTCTCGACGGCCACGCTCGCATCAACTGTTATAGGCACGGTTTCAGTTTCCGCCAGGGGAGGGGAGGCCGCCGCGCGGGGCCGGGCCCGGCGCGATCAGCCGGCCTTGACCGGCGCCGGGGCCGGGCGGCCGAGGTGCTGCGCCCGCAGCGCGATGTCGGCGACGGTCTTCTGCGCGAGGCCGCGCAGCAGCCCTTCGTTGGCCGCCTCGGCGACCTCGTCGAACGCGCGCTGGATGCCCGCGCCGATCGGGCACCTCGCGTTCGGCTCGCACGGGCTCGGCGCGATGGCGCCGTCCGGCTCCACGGCGGCGTACACCTCGCTCAGCCGGATCTTCTTCGCCGGCCGCGCCAGGCGGTAGCCGCCGGCGCGGCCTTCCCGCGCCTCGATGAGCCCGGCCTGCGACAGCCGCGCGAGGATGCGCCGCAGGAACGCCGGGTTCGTGTTGATGCTCGCGGAGAGCTCGTCGCTCGCGCAGCTCTCCTCGGTCTGCGCGAGCAACGCGAGCGCGTGCGTGGCGATGGCGAAGCGACCCGAGGACATCGAAGGGCCTCTCGGAGGTATCTGAGGGTTCCGACGTCTCCGCTGTCAAGCCTCCGGGGAGCGGCGCCCCGCGACGCCGTCGTCAGGGCGACGGCGATCGGGCCGAGGTGCGGGTCAGCACGAGCGCCTCCCCCTTGCCGTCGGCGAGCCTGAGCTCGATCGACGCGGGGACGGGCGACGCGCCGGCGCAGCGGCTGTCGGACACGACGTGGCGCGCGCGGGCGAGCGAGCTCTCCCCGGTCGACGTGTCGACGAGGCGCAGATCGACGCCGGCGCCCCCGGCGTCGAGCGCCGCGATCACCTCGGCGCACGTGTTCGCCGGGATCTGCAGCGGGAGGATCTTGAGGCGCGAGGCGTCGAGCGCCACCGCCTGCGCCCCGGCGGCCGCCGAGGCGTCGGCGAGGCCGGCGGCGCTCATGCGCCCGAGCAGCCTCGCGGCGGCGAGCGGGTGCGCGACGAGCGCCGGCGGGGCCTTGGGCTCCTTGCGGACCTCGACGGCGAACGGGCCAGGCTGCGCCATCGACTCGACGTCGATCCGGGCGGGGCCGCCGCTCCCACAGGCGAAGATCGTCGCCCGCGCGCCGCCCCGGGCGCGGCCGAGGAGGGCGTGCGCGTCGCTCCACAGCTCGGCGAGCACGTCGGCGAGCGGCCTGCCGGCCAGCACGTCGATCCGGGCGCAGCCGGCCGGCAGCTCGATCGGGAGCGTCGTCCGGCTGCCGAGCCGCGCGGCCCCGGTCGACACGCGCGGCGCGCCGTAGCCCCGGCCGGCGAGCGCGCGGCCGTGGTCCGCCCGCACCTCGGCGAGATCGCGGCTCTCGGTCACCCGCTCGATCGGCGTGGCCCCGGAGATCTCCGCCTCGGCGCCCGGCTGGGAGCGGCCGACGACCACGGCCACGAGGCCCTGGGTGCCGCGCGAGCGGACCGCGATCGAGAGCTCGATCGAGACCGTCGCGCAGAGGAGCAGCACGCGATCCTGGCCCCGCTCGCGGGCGCGCGCGACGATCCTGCCGGTCTCGTCCTCCGCGACGACCTCGAGCGAGGCGACCTCGTCGCTCGGCGAGACGAGCACGTCGACGCAGCGGCCGCCGTCGAGGGTCGCCCCGATGCGGCTCGCGGTCCGCGAGCCGACGGGCAGCGCGACGCGCCGCACGTCCTCCCAGCGCGCGCCGATGGCGCCGCGGTGCGCGCGGACCTTCGCCTCGAGGCCGGGCCACGACTCGAGCCGCCCGCTCTCGTCGCCGGCCCGGCCGCGCGCGCCGACGGCGCGGGCGACCGCGTCGGCCGCCTGGACCGGGACGCCCTGCACGCCGACGCTGACCGCCCCGGCGCCCGACATGACGCGCGCCATGACGTAGAGCCGCCGCGGGTGCGGGGGGCAGACGAGGATGGAGGCGCGCGCGTCGGCCGCCTCGTCCGTGGAGAAGGCGCTGCCGTCGTCCTCGAAGGCGAACAGGTCGACGTCGCCGATCGTCGGCGAGACGCGCGCCATCGCGAGCATGCACTCGCCGGCGGGCACCTCGACGAAGGCGCCGAGCCGATCGCCGTCGGACGCCATGTCCGCCCCGATCACCCGGAGCGGGCCCGCGCCGGCCTCGGCCGCGCGCCGCGCGTCCCTGCCGAGCAGGGTGCTGCCGTCGATGCGGTCCGGGAGCGGGCGCAGCGTCTCGGGCGCCGGCGCGCCCGGCGAGGCGGCCGCGCCGGCGCGGCAGGCGGGCGAGGCCGAGAGCAGCGCGGCGAGCGTCCAGGCCGCACGGGCGCGCGAGGGGCGGGGCGCGCGCGGGGGGGTCGAGGCGCGGGCCGCGCGCGCGGGCTCGGAGCCACGGAGCGGGGGCGCGGGCGAAGGAACGGGCGCGGGGTGTCGGGGACGCAAGGTCGTGGGCTCGTCGGGGCGCTCGTGGCGAGCGACGAGGTTCTACTTCAGGGCGGGTACGGCAGCCAGAGCGCGCCCGTCAGCGCCGTCGGCCGCGCCGCGCCGCCGCCGCGAGCGGGCCCGCGCGCCGGGCGCCGCCGTGGATCACCCCGCCGCCGCCTCCGCGCAGAGGCGCCCGAGCGTCCGGACCGCGTGCTCGATGAGGTCGGTGAACGGGTAGCCGCAGTTCACCCGGATGTAGTTCGAGAACCGGTGCTTGGCCGAGAAGATCGGCCCCGGCGCGACGCTGATGCCGTGCTCGAGCGCGCGCTCGTGCACGTCGAGCGCGCTCGCGCCGGGCGGCAGCTCGACCCAGAGCACGAAGCCGCCGGCGGGGCGCGAGACGCGGGTGCCGGGGGGGAAATGCTCGGCGATCGCCTCGCTCATGCGCGCGACCTGGGCGGCGAGCCGGCGCCGGAGGGTGCGCAGGTGGTGCTCGTACCCGCCGATCTCGAGGAACTCGGCGATCGCCATCTGCGGCAAGGTCGCGCACGCCACGCTCTGCCCGAACTTGAGCTGCTCGACCTCGTCGAGGAAGCGGCCGGGGGCCGTCCAGCCGACCCGGTAGCCCGGCGCCATCGTCTTCGAGAACGACGAGCAGAGCATCACGAGCCCCTTGCGATCGAACGCCTTGGCCGGGCGGGGGCGCACGTCGCCGAAATGCAGGTCGCCGTAGATGTCGTCCTCGATGAGCGGCACCTCGCGGCGCGCGAGCATCGCGACGAGCCGCTCCTTCGCCTCGTCGGGCATGGCGCTGCCGAGCGGGTTGTTGAAGTTCGGGATCGCGAGGCACGCCTTGATGCGGTGGCGGCCCAGCATCTCCTCGAGGACGTCGAGGTCCATGCCCGTGCGGGGGTGCGACGGGACCTCGAGCGCCTTGATGCCGAGGCTCTCGATGAGCTGGAGGAGCCCGTAGTACGCCGGCGACTCGAGCGCGACCGTGTCGCCGCGGCGGGCGACCGCGCGCAGGCAGAGGTGGAGCGCCTCCATGGCGCCGACCGTGGTCACGATGTCGTCGGCCGAGAGCGCGACGCCCCACTCGACCGAGCGCCGGGCGATCTGCCGCCGCAGCGCCGGCAGGCCGGGCGGCGGGTCGTACGAGACGCCGGCGCCGCCCGCGCTCCGCGCGATCGCGCCGAGGATCCGGTTCAGCTTGTCGGTCGGCAGGAGATCGGGGCTCGGGCACGCCGCGCCGAACGGGACGATGTGCGGGTCCCGGGAGGCCCGGTAGACCTTGGAGACGAGGCTCTTCACGCTGACGCGCGTGGCGGTGGTGCAGGCGCGCGCGGCCCGCGGCTCGGGGAGCGCCGAGACCCGGCGGGCGCGGACGTAGTGCCCCGACTGCGGGCGCGCCTCGATGAGCCCCCGGTTCTCGAGCTGCAGGTACGCCTGGAGCACGGTCGCGACGCTGACGCCCTGCTGCCGGCTGAGCCGCCGCACCGACGGGATCCGGTCGCCGGGCCGCAGCGTGCCGCGCGCGATCAGATCGGCGATGTGGGCGGCGACGCGATCGTAGAGGTGGGCCTCGTCCTCGGCTTCGATGGGCGCCTGCGCCTGCACGGAGACGATTGTACAACCGGGCGGGCGCTGCGGTACCGGTACAGCCGGCGGGCGTGAGGACCAGTACAGTTGTCCGTTTAGCGAACTGTACCGGCCTCAATGCCGGGCGGACTGCCTCTGTGCCGGTCGCTCGCTTGAGACCAAGCTCTGCGGCATGAAATTGACCTCACTTGTTCCGGAGGCGCGGTCGCGCCTCCGAGAGTCGTCGCGGATCGAGCTTGGGAAGGGGGGGCTGTGGACGCACCGCCTGCGGGGCTGTCCGCTGCTCCTGAGCTGCACCGCCGGCTCTGTCTGGATCACCCGAGAGGGTGAGCCGAACGACGTGGTGCTGGAGGCGGGGGCCAGCTATGGCGGCGAGGGGCGTGGGCTCCTCGTGGTGGAGGCGCTCGAGCCGGCGCAGATCGCGGTGGCCGCGGGCGAGGCGAGGCGGACGGCGCGGGCGGCGCTCGAGCGCGCGCGGGCGGCGCTCGGGGATGCGCGGGGGAGCTGGCTCGTGCTCCTCTCGCTCGCCGCGCTGTACCTGATCTGGGGCTCGACGTACCTGGCGGTCTCGATCGCGCTGGAGACGCTGCCGCCGTTCCTGCTGGCCGGGGTGCGCTTCGTGACGGCGGGCGCGCTGCTCTACGGCGTGCTCCGGCTGCGCGGGGTCCCGCGCCCGACCCTGCGGCAGTGGGGCGCGGCGGCGCGGGTCGGGGTGCTGCTGCTCGTGTTCGGCAACGGGCTGGTGGTCGTCTCGCAGCAGTGGGTGAGCTCCGGCGTCGCCGCGGTCGTGGTGTCCACGATGCCGCTCTGGCTGGCGCTGTTCACCACGATGCGGGCGGGGCGCGGCGAGGGCGCTTCCGCAGGGGCCCCGGCGGTCTCCCGGGGCGAGTGGCTCGGGCTCCTCGTCGGGTTCGCGGGCGCGGCGCTGCTCCACCTCGGCGGCGACCTCCACGCCGCGCACGCCGGGGCGCTGCTCGTCGTGCTGGCCCCCGTGGCGTGGGCGCTCGGCTCGCTGTACAGCCGCACGCTGCCGCTGCCGGCCGGGTCGATGGCGGTCGCGGCGGAGATGCTGGCGGGCGGCGCGGTGATGCTCGGGATCAGCGCGCTCGCGGGCGAGCGCCTCGCGGCGCCGCCGTCGGCGCGGTCGCTCCTCGCCCTCGGCTACCTGACGGTGTTCGGGTCGATCGTGGCCCTCAGCGCGTACGCGTTCCTGCTCCGGAGCACGCGTCCGGCGATCGCGACGAGCTACGCCTACGTGAACCCGATCGTCGCCATCGCGCTCGGCATCCTGCTCGGCGGCGAGCGCGCCTCCGCGGCGACATGGGCGGCGGCCGCCATCATCGGCGCCGGCGTCATCCTCCTTTCCCGCCGCTAGAGCGGGGGGCCACCCGCTGCGGATACGGGCCCACCTCGACGTTTTCGGTGCTCGGCGTACGTGAGTACGCCTGCGCGCCGAAAACGTCGATCTGGGCCCGTCTCCTGTGCGGGTGGCCCCCCGCTCTGTCTTCCTTTGGGGCAGCGCGGGGGTGGAGGTGCCTCCTCGACCGGCGGCGATCGGGAGGCTGCCTTCGGGCGCCGCGCGGCGCGAGCGCCGTCGACCGTAGGCAATGCGGGAGGCGACGTGTAGTGTGCGGCGCGAGGAGGAGAGGTAGATGAAGCGAGGTTACCGGCTGCTCGGATGGGCGCTGCTCCTTTCCGGTGCGCCCCCGGCGTGCGGCGGCGACATCGGCGGGGCGACCAGCGCGACCTCGGGCAGCGGGGCGGGCACCACGTCGAGCAGCGCGAGCTCGGGCAGCGGGGGCGGCGGGGGCGGCGAAGGCGGGGGCGGCGGCGAAGGCGCCGGCGATGGGGGCGCGGGCGTCGGCGCGGGGCCGACGGGGGAGTGCGCGGCGGTCGCGCCGGGGCCGTTCGAGCCGACGCGGGTCACGGACGTGTTCAGCGGCAGCGAGGACTTCGCGTTCGATGGCCAGGGCTACCTCGTCGCCAAGCAGGGGCCGAACCTCGTTCGCTACGAGGCCTCGGGCCATACCTCGAACTTCGCGTCCCTGCCGGGCAACGTGCTCGGGCTGCGGTACCGGCCCGACGGGACCCTCGTGGCCGCGCGGCCCGGCATGGGCGACGTCGTCCAGATCACGGCGACCGGCATCGTCATCGATTACGTGAAGGGCCTCCAGGAGCCGAACGGCCTCGCGCCGGACGCCGACGGCAACGTCTGGGCGACCGACGCCGCCGCCGGCCGCGTGCTCCGCCTCAACCCGGACGCCACGGTCGACGAGATCGCGAGCGGCGCCCCCGAGGTGAGCCAGCCGAACGGAATCGCCTTCGATCCGGCGCGAAGGGCCGTGTTCTACACGAACGCCGCCGCCGGCGAGATCCGCAGGATCGACCTCGCCGACCCCGGCGCGCGGCCCTCGCTCGTGACGACGATCGCGTCGGCCACGCTCGACGGGCTCGCCCTCGACACGTGCGGTCACCTCTACACGATCGATAACAAGGACAGAGAGCTCTATCGCGTGCGGCTCGACGCGGGCGGGGCGGCCGTGGGAGAGCCGGAGCTCCTGGCGAGCTTTCCGACCGGGGTCGCCAATGCGCAGTTCGGATCGGGCCCCGGCTTCAACGCGAGGACCCTTTACGTCGGGGGCGCGGCCGGCTCGATCTACGCCGTCGCGGTCGGCATCGGCGGCGCGCCGGTCCCCGCGCCGCCGGAAGCGCCCTGATGAACGCTCCTCGGCGGCGCGCTGGCTCGGCGGCGGTTCAGCGGGCGCCCTCGGCCGCGGGCACGTCACCCTTCTTGAGCTTCTCTTGAAGCTCGCCGAGCCTCCCCGCCGTCCGGTCCAGGACGCGCGCGGCCTGCTCGAGCGCGATCCGCCCATACCCGATCGCCACCCCTGCCCAGGACGTGCCCCGCTCGCGCAGCGTCTCGATGAAAGGCGCCTTGGTCGCCGGCGCCGCGGCGTTCGCGTCGGCCTGATACGCGGGCGCGGCGCTCCCGTTCACGCTGTTCTCGACCTTCGGCTCCGTGATGCTCTGGGTCTCACTCATGATCTGCCTCCCACCTCGGTTGGTCCCCCCGCGAAGGACGCGGGCGTACGGAAACGATCCATCGAGCACAGGCCGACCGTCCTCGCGCATCGCTCGCTCTCGCGAGAGCGCAAGATGCGATGTGCACTGGAACGAGGGGCCTCGCCTCGCGGCCATGCCAGCCAACAGATCCACGCTGTGGCCTCGTCGGAGGCACAAACGCGACGCAACGACACTGCGACGCGACGCGTTAACTGTCAAGGCCTCATGTCGATTTTGTTGCAGTCGTTTTTCGCTAAGCTGTTTGATGAGGACGCTGCGGCGGCCATCGCGTTCGCTCGGCAGGTCAACGAAGGGAGTCTCCCTATGTCGCTCGCGCGCTGGAACAAGGCCGCGCCTCCAAGGCTCTTCTGGTTCCTCGTGGTGCTGTTGCTGCTCGCCGTCCCCCCGCGCTCGCTCGCGCAGGCGCCCGCCGAGCCGACGGCGGCGCCTGCTGCGGGCGCGGCGCCCGCGGCGCCCGCGGCGAAGGCCGCCGCAACGCCGGCGCACGCGTCTGCGCCGCCGCCGGACTCATGGGCAGGTCAGCTGGAGATGCTCTCGCGCTGGGTCGATCAGCGCCGCGGCCCGGGGCAATGCGAGGGCCGCTGTTACGCGCTCGACCGGCTGCGCATCACCGGCGCGGTGGGCGAGGGGCCGCTCCAGTTCGAGCTCTCGGGCGGCGTGCTCGCGGACGGCCCGGTGGCGGTGCCGCTCTTCGGGCCGCCGGCGCACGTCCGCATCGAGGCCATCCTCGACGACGGACGGCCCGCGTCGCGCCGCGAGGCCGCGCCGATCAGCTTCGAGAACGACCATTACTACCTCTGGACCGCCGCGCGCCGCTTCGTGCTCCGGGGCACGCTGTCGCTCGACGGCGATCTCACGCTGCTCGTGGCCGGCCCGCTCAACACGTTCGAGGCCGACGTCACCGGCGGCTCGGTCGCGGAGGGCGCGCAGCTCTCGGGCCTCTCGGGGGCGACGCTCCACTTCAGCCGCGACGGGGGCGCGGCGGCGCAGAGCGCGGGCCCCACGGTCTTCCAGCTCTCGCGCGCGGTGCGCGTCGGCCGGGAGATCGGCTTCGAGTACCGGCTCGTGCTGCGGTCGGGCACCGATCTCGGCGTGGTGCGCCTGCCGCTCGCGTTCGGGGAGAAGGTGCTCGACGTCTCCGGCGCGAGCGGCTTCCGGGTCGAGGGCGAGGAGCTCGTGCTGCCCACCTCGGGCCGCACCGCCGAGGTGACGATCTCGGGCACGCTCCCGAAGGTCGGCGTCTTCTCGCCCGACCCGCGCTCGGCCTACGAGTGGTGGCTGTTCGAGTCGGACGCGGAGCACCGGCTCACCGTGAAGGGCGACGCTCGCCAGGTCGACGCCGCCGAGTCGCCGATCCCGCGGACCCAGGCGACGTCGCGCCTGCTGCTGGTCCAGCGCGGGCAGCGCGTCGAGGTCGCGGTCGAGCCGCTCGCGGGCGTCGAGGTGCTCGCCGCGGTGGTGCGCGAGCACCGCCGCACCCTGATCCTGACCGAGCGCGGCGACCTCGTGGCCGACGACGCGCTGACCTACGAGAACAACGGGATCGACTACCTGCCCTACGCGCCCGGCGGGCGGCCGATCTTCCTCGCCACGGACGGCAAGGCGCAGCGGATCATGCACCAGGGCGCGGCCGCGGAGGAGGTCCTCGTGCCCCTGCAGACGGGGAGCCACAGGATCCAGGTGCAGTCGCTGGGTCAGGCCGCGGTGCGCCCGCTCGGCGGATCCCTGGAGCTGCCGATGCCGCGCTACTCGCTCACCGCGAGCGAGGTGGCGCTCACGGTCGGGCTGCCCGAGCGCGTGGTGCCGCTCGCGCTGCTCGGCGGCGACCGGCCGGTGTGGTTCGCGGACGCGGGCGACGCCGTCGCCGTGGCGATCGGCTTCGTGGCGGCGTGGATCGCCGTCCGCCCCGGCGGGGCGCCGGGCCGCGCGCGCCTGCGCGCGCTGCGCGCGCTGGGCGGGCTGATCATGGCGGGCCTGTGGTTCGTGGCGCCCGCCACGTTCGTGGCGATCCTGGTCGGGATCGCGACGGCCGGGGCGGCGTGGCTCGTGGGGCGGCTCTTCCGGGGCACGAGCCGCGCGGTCGCGATGGTGGTGCTGCTCGGCGCGGGCGGCCTCGCGCTCCTGGTCGGGCTCTTCGCGGTCTCGGCGGGGCGCTACCGGTCCGAGCGGTGGAACTCGTACGAATCGGCCATGGCGCCGGCCGCGGCCCCGCGCGCCATCAAGGGCGAGGAGCCGTCCAAGGGCGGCGGCGCGCTCGCGCCCGGCGGCGCCGTGCTGGAGGGGGTGACGCCGGTGGCGCTGTCGCTCCCGGACTACGAGCGGTCGGTCCAGGCGAGCCGCGAGCTCGTCACGCGCGATCGCGCCTTCCGCCCCGTGCTCGTCTACACGACGTCCTCGGCGCTCGTGCCGCTCGCGCTGCTGTGGCTGGCCGGGGCGACGGTCCTCCTCGCCGCGCACCGCGCGCCGCTCACGGAGCTCTACCAGCGCGCGGCCGCGCGCCTGTCGCGCCGGCCCGAGGACGAGGACATCGACGGGCCCGGGGGCGGCAGGCCGCAGGGCGGCCCGAGGCCCGCGGCGCCGTTCGGCTGAGGCGGAGCCCGGGCGCCGGCGGGCCGGCGCGCATCGACGCTCCTGATGGCAGCGCGCCGTCAGGAGCCCCGGGCTAGGCTCCCCCCACGCTCCTCGCGGCCGCGCCGGCGAGAGGGCGCGCCATCATGCGGAGAGCCGACCGACTGTTCCAGATCGTCCAGCAGCTGCGCCGCCGCCGCGTCACCACGGCCGCGCGCCTCTCCGAGGAGCTCGAGGTCTCGGAGCGGACCATCTACCGCGACATCCGCGATCTCATCGCGTCGGGCGTGCCGATCGAGGGCGAGGCCGGCGTCGGTTACGCCCTGCCCCGCGGCTTCGATCTGCCGCCGCTCATGTTCCAGGACGACGAGATCGAGGCGCTCGTGCTCGGCGCGCGGATGGTGGAGAGCTGGTCCGATCCGGCGCTCGTGCGCGCCGCGAGGCGCGCCCTCGAGAAGATCGAGGCGGCGCTGCCCGAGCGCCTCCGGCCCCGGGTCGCGGCGAGCGCGCTGTTCGCGCCGAGCTACCACATCCCGGAGGGCGCCACGGCGCACCTCGCCGAGCTGCGCGCCGCGGTCGGCGAGCGCCGCAAGATCCGCTTCGGCTACGCGCGCGAAGACGGCGCCCGCTCGACGAGGACGGCGCTCCCGCTGGGGCTCTTCTTCATGGGCACCTGCTGGTCGCTCGCCGCCTGGTGCGAGCTGCGCGCCGAGTTCCGCAGCTTCCGCCTCGATCGCATGCACGGCCTCGAGGTGCTCGACGAGCGCTTCGAGGAGGCGGAGGGCCGGACGCTGGACGACTTCTTCCGGTTCCGGCAGGCCGAGGCGAGGAACGATCGAGGCCATCGGTGACCGGCGAGGCGCGCCTGTCGCGCCGTGGGAGCGGCGCGGCCGCGCGCTCCGCGCCACGGCGGATCGGTGGTACGACCGCGGCATGGCGTGGTCGCCCCGTCTCGTCGTGGCCCTCGCGCTCCTCGCGCTGGTCGCGCTCCGCATCGCGCAGCTGAGCCCTCCGAGCGTCGTCCCGCGAAGCGCCCCGCCCGACGTGTTCTCGGCCGAGCGGGCCAGGGCGCACCTCCTCGAGCTCGCCGCGGAGCCGCGCCCCACGGGCTCGGCGGGGCACCGGCGGGCGCGCGACTACCTGCTCGCGCAGCTCGCGGCGCTCGGCGCGCCGGCGGAGGTGCAGCGCACCTCGGTGCTCAGCCGGCAGTGGGGCCTGCCGTACGACGCCGCGCGCGTCGAGAACGTCGTGGCGCGGCTGCCGGGCGCGGACAGCACCCGGGCGGTCGCGCTCGTCGCGCACTACGACTCGGTGCCTGGCAGCCCGGGGGCCGCCGACGACGGCAGCGGCGTGGCGGCGCTGCTCGAGACGCTGCGCGCGCTGAAGAGCGGCCCCCCGCTGCGCAACGACGTGCTGCTCCTGCTCACGGACGCGGAGGAGGGGGGCGTCCTCGGCGGCAAGGCGTTCATGGACGAGCACCCGCTGCGCGGCGAGATCGGGTTCGCGCTCAACTTCGACGCCCGCGGGGCCGGCGGCGTGGTCGCGATGTTCGAGACCGGGCCCGGGGACGCGTTCCCGGTGCGCGAGCTCGCCCGCGCCGCGCCGATGCCGATCGCGTCGTCGCTCTTCCCCGCGGTCGCGCGGCGCCTCGGCCACAGCACCGATTTCAGCGTCTTCAAGCGGGCCGGCATCCCCGGGCTGAACTTCGCCTTCAGCGACGACGCCGCGCACTACCACACGCCGTCCGACACCGTGGACAACCTCGATCTCCGGAGCGTTCAGCACGCCGGAGACTACGCGCTCTCGCTCGCGCGCCGCTTCGGTGGGCTCGACCTGCGGCGCCCCGACCGCGAGGACGCGGTGTACTTCAACACCTGGGGCGCCCACGTCGTCTCCCACCCGATCGGCTGGGCGATCCCGATCGCCGCGCTCGTCTTCGGCCTGTTCGCGGGCGCCGCGGCGCTCGCGCGGCGCCGGCGGCGCGCTTCGCTCGGCGGCATCTTCGCGGGCTCGCTCGCCTTTCTGGCGCTGCTCCTCGGCGCCGCCGGGGCGGTGGGCGGGCTCGGGTGGCTCCTCCGGCGCGTCCACCCGGCGCTGCGGGCGATGCCGTTCGAGCCGTACAACGCGCCCGCGTTCCGGATCGCGCTCGCCCTCGCCGCGCTCGCGGTCTCGGCGGCGGGCTACCGGCTCTTCCGGCGGCGGCTCGGGGCCTGCGATCTCGCCCTCGGCGCGCTGCTCGTGTGGCTCTCGCTCCTCGCCGGGGCGAGCCTCTCCATGCCCGGCGCGAGCTTCTACTTCGCCTGGCCGCTCGCGTCCGCGCTGGTCGGCGTCGTGGCCGTGACGATCCGGCGCGGCGACGCCCCGCCGACGCTCGGCGACGCGGCGCTCCTCGTCGCGACCGCGGCGCCGGCGGTCGCGCTGGCGGTGCCCGGCCCGTACCTGCTCTTCGTCGCGCTGGGGCTGCCGATGGCGGCGGCGCCGGCCCTTTCCGTCGCGCTCGTGTTCGGGCTCTTCCTGCCGCACGCCGAGCTGCTCGGCGGCGGGGCCTCGCGGCGGCTCGCGCTCGCCTTCGCCCTGCCGGGCCTCGCGGCGCTCGCCGCGGCCTGCGCGACCCTCGGCTTCACCGAGGCCGAGCCCCGGCCGGCGAGCCTCGCGTACGCGCTCGACGCCGCCGGCGGGAAGGCCCACTGGCTCTCGGCCGACCCGGACCTCGACCCGTGGACCGCCGGGTACTTCCCGGCCGGGCGCGCGCAGGCGCCCTCGTTCGCGGTGCCGTACGTGCGCGTGGCCCACCAGAGCGAGGCGCCGGCCCTCGCCCTGCCGCCGCCCTCGCTCACGGTGCTCGGCGACGCGACGGGCGGCGGCGTGCGGTCGCTCCGGCTGCGCGTCGCGTCGCCCCGGCGAGCCCCCTGGCTGCTCGCCGAGGTGGCGTCCCCCACGGCGGTGATCCGCGCGGTGGTGGACGGGCGGCGCGTGGAGGAGTCGGCCCGCGGGGCGGGGCGGAACCAGCGCTGGGGCTTCACCTACATGGGGTTGCCGCCGGAAGGCATCGAGTGGTCGCTGGAGGTCGAGGACGCGGGGCCGATCGAGATCCGGTTGATGGATCAGACGTACGAGCTCCCGCGCGAGCTCGCGCCCGGGTCGCGGCCGAAGGAGCTCATGGGGGTGCCGTACCGGCTCGCGGATTCGACGTTCGTGAGCGGGTCGTTCTGGCTTTAGCCCCGCGCCGCCGCGCCGTCACGAGAGAGAGAAGGAACCAAAGAGGCACAGAGAGCACAGAGGGAGAGGAATGATCTCTGTGCCTCCGCGGTTCAAACCCTTCCGCGGACGCGCTCAGTCGACGAAGATGGGCTCGCAGTTGGTGAACGCGAGCGTCGACTGGATCTTGAAGTTCGACTCGTTGGTGTGCCGCTCGGCGTGGAAGAAGTCGAGCGGATACTCCTGGCCGGGCGTGATCCCGAGCTCGCTCGCCATCGCGTCGAGGTCGAGCTCGTCGGACTGCGGGCTGTGGAGGCCGCCGAGATCGATGGCGAGCCGGTTGTTGATGAACACCCAGAGATCGTCGTCGCCGGAGAACGAGAACTCCTCGCCACCTCTGTAGACGAACTTCATGTGGAGCTCGAACGTGAAGTGGAAGTTGTGCTCCCTCCGCTCGTTCCCGAAGCCCTCCCCGTCGATGGGGAAGAAGGCCCGGTTGTCGTAGGTGGCAAGGCCGTTCCCGTCGACCGTGGGCGTGATCGTGAACTGGATCGGCATGTTCACGCCGTCGACGTCGCGGTACCACTGATCGAACTCGGCCGGCCCGGTCGTGTGCTCGGTGCCGCCCCGGTGCGCATAGACGGGCTTCTGATCCGGGCCCAGCTCGCGCTCGACGATGCCCTTCAGGCCCTGGCCCGTGAACGTCTCGAAGTCGGGGTGCCCCTCGCCGCCGTCGTAGGCGCGGAAGTCGCGCACGATGCCGGTGAGGTTCGCGTCGCACCCGCTGCCGCTGCCGCTGCCGGCGCCCGAGCCCGCGCCCGGCCCCGCCGTCACGCCGCTGCCGATGTCGTCGCCGCCCGTCGGCGCGCCCGCGCCAGCCCCGGCGCCGGAGCTGTTCCCGGAGCCGCTCGACCCGCCTTCGCTGCCGCCGCAGGCGACCCCGGCCAGGACCAGCATCATTGCGAGCGGAGCACACCAATTCGATTGCAGCGGCTGAAGCATGCGAAGACTCCTTCTGAGCGTGAGTTCTGAGCGTGAGTTGCGCGCGCGAGGCGCCCGGGCAGCCAAACCAAACACCGGCCGAGGGCGCAAGGGAGAAGCGATCTTATCCCGCCGCCATCGCGGGTCGAATCATAAAATTGCGACGATGCGACAGAGCGGTAGGTCCGCCGGAGATGCGCTGAGCTGTGGGGCATTCACCGAGCGCCGTCGCCACAGTGGGCGCCGAGCCGCTGCGACAGCGCGGCCGGGAGGCGGTCGCAAAAGCCGGGCGCGCGGGGCAGGGGCTCGCGCCGCGCGGTGAGCCAGAAGAGCGCCGGGCCGAGCCGGCGACGCCGCGCGTCGGCCATGAGCGCGGCCATGGCCTTGCCGGTGTAGACCGGCTCCAGCGAGATGCCCTCGGCCGCGAGCGCCTCGCAGGCCGCGAGCGATTCGGGCGTCGGGGAGCCGTACCCGCGGCCGAGGTAGCCGTGAACGAGGTCGATCGGCGCCGCGGCGGGCACGGGCCAGGCGCCCTTCTGCGCGAGCAGGGCGCGGAGCTCGGCCGTGAGGGCGCCGAGGCGGAGGCGCGAGGCGAGGAGGCGCTCGACCACGGCGACGGCGACGACCCGCGACCGCAGGCCGCCGAGCGCGAGCCCGACGGCGAGCCCCGCGGCGGTGCCGCCGGAGCCGAGCGGGACGTAGACGCGCTCGGGCTCGGGGAGCTCGCCCGCGCGCACCTGCGCGCTGAGCTCGAGCGCGGCGCGCGCGACGCCCACCATGCCGAGCGCCGAGGTGGCGCCGAGCGGCACGACGGCCGCGCCGTCGCCGTCCCGCGCGCGGAGCGGTAGGAACAGCGATGGCCGCGCGAGCGCGAGCTCGAGGCGCGAGGGATAGAAGCGGATCGAGGTCGGCCCCGAGGCGATGAACGCGAGGTTGTCGATCACGCTCCTCGACAGGTCGGTCCAGAACAGGTGCGCGTGCACCCGCCGGCCGAGCCGCTCCGCCGCGGCGGCGAGCGCCGCGAGGTTGCCCGAGCCGATGCCGCCCGCCGCGGACCACGCCGCCGCGGTCGAGAGCGGGGGGGCGGCGAGCACGTAGTCGAGCTTCCGCATCTTCATCCCGCCGTGGACGGGCTCGCAGAGGTCGTCGCGCTTGACGCCGAGGTAATCGAGGCCCAGCGCGGCGGCGAGCCGCGGCAGCGCCTCGACGGGCGAGGGGGCGTCGATCCAGCCGAGCCGGGGAATGCGATCGATCGTCCGGAGGGCGACTGCGTCGCGCATCGAGGGCACCTCGCGAAGGGGCGTCGAGGATACGGCGTCAGCCGGGCGCGCCGGCGCGCTGCCCGGCGAGCACCGCGTCCGGCTCCAGCACGAGCAGGCGCACGCGCCCCGTGGCGCAGAGCCGGCCCTGCTCGTCGTGGACCGAGCCCTCCCAGACCTGGGTGCGCCGCCCGCGGTCGAGCGGCCGCGCGTCGGCGCGGAGCCGCCCCGACCGGACGGCGCGCAAAAAGCTCGTGTGGTTCTCGAGCCCGACGACCGAGCGGCCCTCCGGCAGGGCGTGGAGCGCGGCGCCGACCGACGCGAGCGTCTCGATGATCCCCGCGTGGACGCCGCCGTGCACGATGCCGTAGGCCTGCCGGTGCTGCGGCCCGATGTCGAGCTCGGCCTCGACCCCGTCGCCCGTCGCGCGGACGAGCCGGAGCCCCATGGCGCTGACCCAGCCGTCGATGTTCGCGGCGTTGAACGCCGCGGCGAAATCCTCAGGGTTCCCTTCGGCCATGGAGACAGCCTAGTACACGCGCCGCCGAGGGCCTCCGGCAATCTCCTGGTGATCGCAAGATCTTCCAAGAACGGCGCGCGGCGCGCTCCCTAAGGTGAACGCCATCACGGGAGGTCGCCCGGGAGAGAGGTGTTTCATGGCCGAGATCATCCTTCATCACTATCCCCTTTCGCTCTTCGCCGAGAAGATCCGCCGGATCCTGGCGTACAAGAAGATCGCGTGGCGCTCGGTCGAGCAGCCGATGATGGCGCCGAAGCAGGAGCTGACGCCGCTCACCGGGGGTTACCGGCGGATCCCGGTCCTGCAGATCGGCGCGGACGTCTACTGCGACACGGCGTGCATCGCGCGGCGCCTGGAGCAGCTCAGGCCGGAGCCTGCCTGTTTCCCGCCGGGCCAGTCCGGGCTCGCCGGGCTGATCGAGGACTGGGCGGACCACCGGCTGACGTCGCAGATCGTGCCGCCGGTGGTCGTCGACCTGTTTCCTGCCCTGCCGCCCGGCATCCTGGCGGATCGCGCGGCGATGTCACCGGCGCTCAGCAAGGAGGCGATCTTCGCGGCGGCGCCGCACGCCCTGAGCCAGGCGCTCCTGTCGCTCGACCGCCTCGACGGCCAGCTCCGCGACCGGCCCTTTCTGCTGGGCGACGCGTTCTCGATCGCGGACGCGGCGTGCTTCCACCCGGTCTGGTTCATGAAGCAGAGCGCGAGGCTGTTCGCCGCCGTCGAGGCGCGGCCGGCGCTCGCGGCGTGGCTCGCGCGCATCGAGGCCTTCGGGCCGGGCGACGCGCGGCCGATGAGCGCCGCCGAGGCGCTCGCGATCGCCCGCGCGTCCGAGCCGGCCGACGTCGCCGGCGGGGAGACGGCGGCAGGAGAGGGGCTCCGGCCGGGAGCTTCGGTGGCGATCGCGGCCGACGATCACGGTCCAGAGGAGAGCCGGGGCGTCGTGGTGCGGAGCTCGGCCGCCGAGATCACGATTCTGCGTCACGACCCGGAGGTGGGGGAGATCGCGTTGCACTTCCCGCGCGCCGGATATCGCATCAAGGAGCGGTGAGCCGCGCCGACCCGCCACCGCGGGCCGCGTTGGACGCCCCGCGCCCCGACTCCATCACGAAATCGAAGTCGACCCACGCGGACGCATGAGATCGATTCTTCTCCTCGGGCCGCGGAGATGCTTCGGCCTGTGCATCCGCGCGCTCCACAGCAGCACCGCCGCGACCGCCGGCGCCGCGACCGCCACACCCACGACCGCGAGCTCGAACGCCCCCCGCGCCCGCGGCAGGTTGAACAGCAACGCTTGCACGAGCGTCAGCGCCGCGTCGCAGGTCACCAGCCCGGCCAGCACCAGAGAGAGCGTCTGCCCGTGCCGCTGGCTCAGCCGCAGCATGGCCGGCGCGAGGCACACGTCGAACGCCACCCACGCCCATTTCACGGAGGGTGACGGGAACCATCGCTCCGCCGGAGCGAGCGCGAGCAGCGCGGTCCACGGGATGAGCAGCCAGCCGAGCACCTCGAAGACCACGGCCGGCCCGCGCAGCAGCGTCGCGAGCCCGAAGCGCAAGAGACCTCCGCGCGCGAACGCCGCGAGCGCGTCATAGATGGCCACGAGCCCGCGGCCGCCGGGCGGGTACACCAGGTAGATCGGGACCCAGCTGTCGGGCCGCAGCTTCGCCTTGAACGCGTAAAGGCCCTGGAAGTCGTAGAGACGAGCCCCGAGCCGCTGCGCCGCGCGCAACCCGCGCCGCACAGGCCCGGCGAGCGGCGCGAGGCCGAGCGTGACAACCAGGCACTCCTCCGCCGCGGCGGTGCGCATCGCGTGATCCACGAGCAGCTCCGTGGTGCCGTTCGGCGCGGAGGGGTCGCGCAGCAGGTCCTCCAGAAAGAGGCCGCGCCGCGCGTACACCGGCACCGCCGCGAGGAAGCCGACCACCGCGCCTCCGGCCTCCGCCACGACGTAGCGCCGCTCGCCGGCGAACGAGAACGGCTCCAGCTGCACGAGGAATCCCATGGGCGCCATCGGCCGCGAGGAGGCCCAGCGCGCCATGAGGCGCTCCACGTCGCGCCGCAGCGGGCTCTCGGCGTCCTCGATCTCGCCGGGGCTCACCGCGCGCGCAACCACGCCCTTCGCGCGCGCGCGCCGGAGCTGCTCGCGCAGCCTCCGGCTCGACCGGAGGACGTCGCCCCACCGCGCCGGGTCCCACACCGGCTGCTCCCCGATGAGCATCGCGCTCCACGGGACCCGCTCGGAGAACCGCGCCTCCGCGCCGAAGAGGCACGCGCGCCGCCCCGCCGTCGCGGCTGCCTCCACGAACGCCCGCGCGACCTCGACCAGCCGCTCGGCCGCCGCGATCGGGGCGCCCGCGGCGACCCACGCGCCGCCGGTGTCGACATAGGCCACGCAGGCGTCGTCGCCATGGAACCAATACCGAAAGTCGGACTCCAGGGTCTGGAACGAGGTCGCGTTCCACCCGTGGCGTTTGAGCAGCGCGAGGACGCGCTCTCGGTCGGGGCCATGGTTCAGCGGCGGCACGGTCCGGCCGAGCATAGCGCAGGGGCGCTCCGGTGCTCGCAGCGCTGTTCGAGGCAGCCGCGTCGGTACGCCACGCAGGAGTCCAGCGGCAAAGGGCCTGATCGACAGCGCGCTCCGCAATCCGCCCTTGTAGAAAAGCGACGCTGCGTCGGTATTTGTCCGCGCATCGGAGAAGGGCCTTCACCGCGCGCTCCGCGCGGGCGGCGGCTCGGCGCACGAGGGGCTCGAGTTCAGGGCAACCACGTGAAAGACTGCCGCGCGCTTCGCGCATCTCGAGCGATCGCGGGCGACCGAAAGGAGCAGGTCATGCGTCCTCGTGCTTCGTGCTTTGGTTCGACGATCTTCATCGCGGGCTGCCTCGCCGTCGCGGCGAGCTGCTCTGCGGCCGGCGAGGGCAAGACGGGCGCGCCCGGCGGCGGCGGCGGCCCCGGGGACGGCCCCGGCGCCGGCGGCGACATCGGCGACGGCGACATCGGCGACGGCGACATCGGCGCGACGTTCCGTTGCGGTGACGGCGTCCTGACCTCGGACGAAGCGTGCGACGACAGCAATTCCCAGAGCGGGGACGGCTGTACCGGCGATTGCCTCTCGGTCGAGCTGGGCTGGTCGTGCCCGATCGCCGGCGCTGCCTGCACCCGCATCGCCCGCTGCGGGGACGGCGCCGTGGTGTTTCCGGAGCTCTGCGACGACGCCAATACGGCTGCGGGCGACGGCTGCTCGCCGACCTGCAAGGTGGAGGTGGGCTACAAATGCGCCGGCAGCCCGAGCGCCTGCGCGGCGACGACCTGCGGCGATGGCGCCCAGGAGGGGGCCGAGAGCTGCGAGGACGGCAACACGACGCCGTTCGACGGCTGCTCGTCGACGTGCCAGGCCGAGCCCGACTGCGCCGCGGGCAGCTGCGTTTCCCGCTGCGGAGACGGCCTCGTGCTCGCGGAGGACTGCGACGACGGCAACAACATCGACGGCGACGGGTGCTCCGCGGCGTGCACGATGGAGACCGGTTATGAGTGCGCCGTGCCCCAGCCCTCGGGATCCATGGCCGTGCCGGTGGTGTTCCGCGACTTCCGGGCGGCCCACCCCGACTTCGAGCCGAACGGTCCAGGCCGGAGCGCGCCGGTCTTCGGCATGGTCGCGAACCGGCTCGACGCGGAGAAGAAGCCGGCGTACGTGGCCGCGGCGAACAGCCAGGTGAATAGCGCGCAGAGCTTCGCCCAGTGGTACCACGACGTGCCTGGCACCAACAGCACCACGGTCACCACCCTGACGCTGTGGGACATCGGAGATGGCCGCTTCGTGAACCGCTGGGGCGAGGACGGCGCGCCGTGGACGCTGCTGTCGCCGGAGAGCGCGCACTATTGCGGCAACGTGGGCAACGAGGTGGACGGGGAGCGCTGCACCTCGTCGGCCGAGAACACGGCGGCCTGCGGCGACATCCACGGCCCCGATTTCCACAGCTGCGAGGTGCGCGGCGGCGTCTACTGGGCGAGGTACGTGGACGCCACGTACGACGGCAACCCGCTGTTCTTCCCCGTCGACGGAGATCGGTTCACCCCGGCGGCCGAGCGCGTCCCCGCCGATATCTTCCCGAGCTACGGGGACGGGAGCTGGTTGAAAGAGGAAGGCACCCCGGACCATAACTTCCATTTCACGAGCGAGATTCGCTACTGGTTCCAGTACACGGCGGGCGAGCAATACGTGCTCGACTTCACCGGCGACGACGACGTGTGGGTGTTCATCAACGATCGTCTCGCGGTCGACGTCGGCGGCATCCACAGCGCCGTCACCGGGCACCTCGTCATCGGCGCCAACGGGACAGGGCAGGTGACCTACGCCGGGGGCGAGGACGACGTCATCCGGCCGCAGAACGTCGACCTCGGCCTCGCGGACGGCGGCGTCTACCAGATCGCCGTGTTCCACGCCGAGCGCCAGACGGCGGCGTCGACGTTCAAGCTCACGCTGCAGGGCTTCGCGACGGCGCGCAGCGAGTGCAGGCCGATCTGCGGCGACGGCGTCGTCGGCCTCGGCGAGCAGTGCGACGACGGCGTGAACGACGGCGGCTACGGCGAGTGCGGGCCGGACTGCCAGCTCGGCGAGTACTGCGGCGACGGCATCGTCCAGGGCCCCGAGGAGTGCGACGACGGCAACAACCGCGACGGCGACGACTGCGGCAGCGGCTGCCGCAACCTCATCCCCCGCTGAGCCGGCGCGCGAGCGCGCGCGGGCGCCCCGGGGAGCGCCTCCCCCGCGAGCGCGCGCGGGCGCCCGCGCCTGCGGGCGGGCTCGGCCGCGCCGAGGACGGCCGAGCGCCGACAGCGTGCGCACATCTCCCACGCAGCGCGGAGGGCGCCTTTGCGCTACGACTGCGGGATGTTCGGTCCCGGGCATCCTCAATATCGTCCCCAGCAGCCGCCTTATTACCCTCCCCAGCAGCAGCAGCCTTATTACCCGCCTCCGCCGCCCCCGCCGCAGCGCCCGAAGCCGGGCGTATCGCCGATCGTGATCGTGCTCGCGGTCCTTGGCGGGTTGTTCGCGCTCGGCGTCGGCGCCCTCGTCGTGATCGGCGGCGTGCTGTACGTGGTGGCGAGCGCGGAGCCCGAGAGCGCGGAGCCCGAGAGCGCCGTCGTCGAGCCCGCGCTCACCGGCGCGCCGACCGCGGGCGGCGCCTCGCCCGTGCTGCCCGTGCCGCCCGCGTCGACGAGCACCCGGCTGCGCCCCGACCAGGAGGCCGACGAGGCGGCGGGCGCTGACCCGGCAAGCGGCGGCGACGGCGTCCCCGAGGTGCCGTCGCCCGCGGGCGACGACGGGGCGGGCGACGCGCCGGCGCCCGCGGTGGCCGGAGCGCGGACGCCCGCCGCCCCGAGCGCGGGCGCCGCGAAGGAAGGGTCGAACAGCGGGAGCGCGGCGGGCGGGACGTCCTGGTGGTGCACGGCGAGCGCGTCCGTGCGCGTCTGCGGCTTCGCGGGCGCCTGCAACTACCAGATGGTCTTCGGCAACGGCATGGGGAACGACCGCTTCATGGCGTCGCAGCAAGCCAAGCGCTCGTGCGAGGCGAGCGCGCGCGCGAAGGGCGCCTCGGCCATCTGCGTCGTGCAGTGCAGCCCTCGCTGACGCGGGCCGAGCTCGTCCCTGGCCTCGCGCAGGTGGCGCCGCGCCGGCTGCCGAGCGTCAGCCGCTGCGGCGCTGGCGCGACCTGCGCGCGGGTCGCGCCGGGCGACCGCTCGGACGCTCTTCGTGCTGCTCGGGCGGTGTCGTATCGAGCGCAAGGGGCGACTCGAGCACGCGCACGACGAGGCGATAGAGGAGCTCCACGTCCGCCGGCGTGAGCGACGCAAACGACGCTCGAAGGACCCGATCGACCACGGCAGCTCCTTTCTTCATGAGGTCTGCCCCCGTCGGGGTGAGATGGTGACGTATCGCGCGCCCCGGGCCGACCTGTCGCTCGATCAAACCGCGCTCGAGCAGCCGGGTCGACAGCGTGCCGAAAGCTTGATCCGTCTGGAAAGTCAGCTCCGCGAGCTGATGAGATGACGCCCCGGGGTTGTTTGCGAGAGCGACCGCATCGTGGCTCTCGAGTACGGCCGGCGTTACGCCGCGAGCATGCCGGGCTCCGTGCTCAAGCCGGTGAGCGGGGCGGGGCACTTTCCGCAGATCGAGCGCGCGGACGAGGTCATCCGGTTGTTGACCTCGTTCGCTCGAGCGGCGCCCGTCGCGTCGAGCCCGGCGGAGTCCAGCGAATGACGGCCCGCTGCCCCGAGCAACCGCTCATCCCTGCGTCGAAGCGGCCGCCTTCACGCCACGACCTGCGGGGCTACCCTCCCGGCGAGGCTCAGCCCCTGAGGGTCGCGCCGTTGATGTGCGCGGCGAGATCGGCGTACTTCATGCGAAACCGGCCGCCGAGCTCGGGGACCGGCGCGCGGGGCGGGGGGCCCTGGCAGCTGTCCGACCCCACGGGGTTGCGCAGGATGACCGAGGCGGGCGCGCCGTCGGCCCCGCGCTCGATCTTCTCGGCGACGACCCAGTGATAGCCGCCGTCCCATTTCAGGAGAATGGGCACCTTCTCGCCGCGCTCCATCGCCGCGGCGACGTCGGCGGCGACGGACGCGCCGCTGCGCAGGAGAGACGAGACGCTCGTGTAGCTGCCGCCCATGAGGTCCTGGAACAGGCTCGTGAAATTGCCGAGCGGGACGCGCGAGTCGCCCCCCAGGGCGGCCCAGAACGAGTCGTTGTCCTCGGGGTTGTCGTAATCGAAGATCCAGCTCATCGCGGTCGCGTGGTTCATGAGCGCGGATTGGAACAGCCGGTCGATGTCGACCCGGCCCGAGGCGTCGCGCAGGATCGCGCTGCGCGGCATCCTGAGCGCGCGGCCCGAGCGGAGCGTCACCTCGCGCGCCTCCCGCGTGATCCCGTCGAGGATCCGCACGAACTCGGCCGGATCGACGCGCAGCAGGACGTACTCCATCGTCCCCGCGCCGCAGGTGCCGTGACACGCGCCCTGCTCGACGCGCAGCGGGTTGTCCACGTGCCGGATCGCCTGCGCGAGCACGAGGTGCGGATCGATGCCGCCCTCGAGCACGAGCTTCGGATCGCGCTGGACGCCCGCCATCGTCGCCAGGTTCGGCAGGAGCGCCCCCGTGTGCAGCCGGCCCGCCGCGAGGAGCCTGTCGAGCGCGGCGAGCGCGGGCGCGTCGCCCCGGAGCGCGCGCCGGACCTCGTCGAGGCGCGCGCCCCGATCGGCGGCGAGCGCGCCGGCGGCGGTGGCCGCGGGCCTGTCGCCGACGGAGTCCACGGCGGGCGGCGGCGAGTCCGGATCCGGCTCGGCCCCGGGCACCACCTGCGGGAGCTTGTCCGCATCCGTGAAATAGCCCTGATCGTGGGGCGAGGGCCCGGCGGACGCCTGGACCGCGGGCGACGTGCGGCCGAGCGCCGCCACCTGATCGGGGCTGAGCCCCGCGGCCTTGGCCATGGCCTCTTCGAGCGCCAGCGCACGCTGGGGCGCGAGGCGTGCGAGACGTGCGAAGCGTCGATCGAGGGCGGCGATCGTCGCGGCGTCGACGATGCCCGTCTGGGGCAGGCCCTCCGCGGCTTGCAGCGCGACGATGGCGTCGCGCGTCTTCGGCCCGAACGAGCCGTCGGCCATCATCGGGTGGCCGATCGCGCCGAGCGCCTCTTGCAAGGCGCGCACGCCGTCGCCGCGCGCCCCCTCCGCGAGCGTCGCCGCGCCCGCCGCGATCGATCTCAACACCTCGTTTGCCGCGAGCTCGGGGGCGCCGAGCCCCGTGTTCCCGTTGTCGCCCATGGTCCCCTCCGGCGATCGCCAGACGCGCTGGTTCCGTCCCAGGATACTACGCCGCGCCCGTCGATGGCACGCGCCAGCGGAGCCGACATCGACGCTCATCGTGTCATGATCGACCCGGGGAGCGGGCGTCGCGGGGCCAGCGAGGCTCGAGCGGCGCGCGCCTCGGCTCAAGCCTCCGCGTGCCGAGGGCGCTCCGCGCTCGCGACATCGCGGCGCGGCGGCCGACCCTCCCTGGAAAAGACCATGGCGGCGTCCTCCACCGGGCCGAACGTCATCGCGAGCCGATCGAGGACGTAGTTCTGGCGGAAGTTCCACGGCGCCTTCGATCCCTGCTTGGGCAGGTGGTCCGCCGAGCGCTGCACGTAGCCCGACCTCAGGCCGAGCAGCGGCCGAGGATCGAGGTCCGACTCGTCAGGGCGGGGCAAGCACTGCCGGTAGCCGTGGCGATCCATGTGGCTTAGCAGCCGACAGACGTACATCGAGGCCAGCTCCGCGCGGAGCGTCCAGGAGGCGTTGGTGTAGCCGAGGCAGAACGCGAAGTTCGGGACGCCGCCCAGCATCAACCCCTTGTAGATGAACGCCCGCCCGGGCTCGAGGACGTCGCCGTCGACGTCGACGCGGATGCCGCCGCAGAACAGGAGCTCCAGGCCCGTCGCGGTCACGATGATGTCCGCCTTCAGCTCCTCGCCCGACTCGAGCAGGACGCCGTTCTTCGTGAAGGTCCGGATCCGGTCGGTGACCACCGCGGCGCGCCCCTCCTTCACCGCGCGGAAGAGGTCGCCGTCGGGCACGAGGCAGAGGCGCTGATCCCACGGATCGTAGCGAGGGTTGAAGTGCGTATCGACGTCGAAGTCGGGCGGCAGATGCCGGGCGACGCCGCTGCGGAGCATCCGCCTGGCGAGCCGCGGCGCGCGCTGGCAGACCTGGTAGACGAGCAGGCTGAGCGCGACGTTCTTCCAGCGGGCGACGCGGTGGGCGATCCGCTCCGGCAGGTGCTCGCGGATCGCGTTCGCGATCGCGTCCTCCGCGGGCAACGAGGCGATGTAGCTCGGTGAGCGCTGGAGCATCGTCACGTGCGCTGCGTCGGCGGCCATCGCGGGCACCAGCGTCACGGCCGTGGCGCCGCTGCCGATCACCACGACGCGCTTGCCCCGGTAGTCGAGATCTTGCGGCCAGTGTTGAGGGTGCACCAGCCGTCCCTGAAAGTCGTCGGATCCGGGGAAGCTGGGCGTATAGCCGCTCTCGTAGCGATAGTAGCCGCTGCAGACGTACAGGAAGTCGCAGGAGTAGCGGGCGCGCTCCTCGCCTGGGCCGACGTCCACCTCGACGGTCCAGCGCGTATGCTCCGATGACCACGACGCGGATCGAACCCGGTGATTGAACCGGATGTGCCGGTCGATGCCGAACTCCCGGGCCGTATCTCGCACGTACTCGCGGATCGACGGCCCGTCCGCGATCGCCTTGGCCTCCTTCCAGGGATGGAAGGAATAGCCGAGCGTGAACATGTCGGAGTCCGAGCGGACCCCGGGGTAGCGGAACAGGTCCCAGGTGCCGCCGATGGCGCTGCGCCCCTCGAGGATCGCGTACCGCTTGCCGGGGCAGCGCGTCTGGAGGTGGTAGCCGGCCCCGATGCCGGAGAGGCCGGCGCCTACGATCAGGACGTCGAAGTGCTCGATGGACATGCTGCGCTCTCTAGAGGCGAGCGCCGTTGCGCTCCAGGGCCCGAGCATAGCGTGGCGAAGCACGGCTGTGCTCGGCGCCTCGCGCGGATTTCGGTGCGCCGCGCGGCGCGACGGCGACGAGGCGCGCCGCTGGCCGCCGGCGGGCGGCGATCCGGACGGGCTGCCGCGGCGCGGTCGGCGTGAGCTCAGCTCGCTCGACGCGGGCGAGGCGGCCCGGCATGTGCGCCCGGCGACATCTCTAGCGCACCGGGAGCCCGATGCGGTCCCAGGATAACCTGCTTGGGATCCTGTCCTGTCAGAGAAGCTCGTCTGGGAGCGTTTGGGCGCTAGCGTCCCGCGGGCGGGGCAGCGCGGAGGAACGCGCGCATGTGGAAGCGGCGTTGATCGTCGGGGTAGATGCGCTCCTGCCCGACCGGGCACGCGCGCCGCGACAGGCACCCTGCGGTCATGCACGCTCCGGCGGGCTGGGCGTCGAGGTGGCCGACGCAGGCGGCGGCGTCGTAGCTGCCGGGCGAGAAGGCGGCGACGGGGCAGGCGCGCAGACACGGCTTGTCGGCGCAGGACGCGCAGGGGCTCGGCAGGTCCTCGCGCGGCGGGAGCGACAGCCGCTCGGCGAAGACGAGCGCGGCGCGATACCCGTGCCAGAGCCCGAAGCGCGGGTGGATGAGGATGCCGAGGGGCGACGGGTACACCGGCTCGGCCCGCTGCGCCCAGCGCTGGAAAGGCCAGTACGGAGGGCCGGTGAAGGGGAACAGCGGGGCCGCGCCGAGCTCCGCGGCGAGCGCGGAGACCACCGTCGAGGTCCAGTCGTCGAGCGCGAGATCGGGCGCTTGCTCGCGGGCGCGCGAGAACGCGCGCCACATGGAGGGGCCTGCATTGCCGAGCAGGACGAGCGTCCCGGCGGGGAGATCCCCGGCCGCGGGGACGCCGTCGCCCTCGCAGGGGTGGAAGCCGCCGCGCAGCGGGATGCCCGCGCGGTCGCAGCGCGCCGAGAGAGCAGGCCAGCCGATGGGCATCGGGGCTCGCTTAGGACGCCAGGGCCGGCGCGGCAAGCGAGCGACGGCGAAGGCGGCCCCGCGAGGGCCTCGATCGGCTCTCCTGGATCGGAGCGAGCGCCGCGCGCCCCGCGGGCGGCCTCCTCGCCTGATCAGGGGTTCTGTTCTACAGTGGCGCCGTGGTCCGGAGGCTCGATGGCCGGCTCGGGACGAGGACGTCGTCCCCCAACGCCCGCGCGGCGCGCGCGTTCGGCCGCGCCGGGTGTCCGCCCGCGAGCGCGCCATGAGCCTCCCGCGCCCGCTGGTCACGCTCCACTTCGCCCAGACGCTCGACGGCCGCATCGCCGCCCCCAACGAGCGCGTCGAGCTCAGCACGCCCGCCGGGATCGAGCACGCCCACCGGGCGCGCGCGGATCACGACGCGGTGCTCGTCGGGATCCGCACCGTCGTCATCGACGATCCCCTGCTGACGGTGCGCGCGTGCGAGGGCCCGCAGCCGATGCGCGTCGTGCTGGCGAGCACCCTCGGCGTGCCGGAGGGGGCGCGCCTCTTGCGATGGACGTCGACAGCGTCGACAGCGTCGACCACGTCGACCACGTCGACAGCGTCGACCACGGCCACCACCGCCAACGGCACCGGCACCGCGAGAGCGCAGCCGGCCGGCGGGCGCGTGGTCGTCATCGGCGCGGCGGGCCGCGCGCTGGACGGCGCGCGCGCGCGCCTCGAGGAGCGCGGCGCAGCGGTGATCGTCGTGCCCGCGGACGACCGCGGCCGCGTCTCGCTGCCGCACGCGCTCGCCGAGCTCCACGCGCGCGGCGTGCGGCGGCTGCTCGTCGAGGGGGGCGCCGCCGTGCTCACCTCGTTCCTTCGCGCGCGGCTCGCCGATCGCGCCGAGGTCGAGATCGCGCCGCGCCTGCTCGGCGACACGGCGATCCCCGCGGTCGGCGCCCTCGGAGAGGCGCCGCTCGCATCGGCGATCGACCTGCGCGAGCCGGCGGTCGAGCTCCTGGGGGGCAACCTGCTCTTGCGAGGCGACGTTGCCTATCCCGACTGATCCTCCGGCGCCGCCGGGGACCTCCGCGCCGCCAGCGGCCTCCGCGCCCGCGCCGCTCGCGGGGCCTGCCAGGGAGCTCTGGTTCGTCCGCCCCGGCGTCGTCGAGGTGCGCGCCGGCGACCCGCCGCGCGAGCCGCGGGCCGGCGAGGTCGTGGCGCGCGCGGTCGCCTCGGGCGTGAGCCAGGGGACGGAGCTCCTCCTCTTCCGCGGCGAGGGGCCGACGCCGTTCGATCCGTCGCTCGACGCGCCGGGCGCGCCGACCTACCCGCGCCGCTACGGCTACGCGTGGGTGGGCGAGGTCGTCGCCCGCGGCGAGGGCGCGGCGCTCGGGCCGGGCGACCGCGTCTTCGCGCTCGCGCCGCACGGCGATATGCACCTGTTCGGGCCGGGCGCGGCGCGCGCGCTGCCCCGCTCGATCCCGGGCGAGCGCGCGGTGCTGGCCGCGAACCTCGAGACGGCGGTCACGTGCGTGTGGGACGCGGAGGTCGGCCTCGGGGACGCCGTGGTGGTGCTCGGCGGCGGCGTCGTCGGGCTGCTCGTCGTGGCGCTCGCGCGGCGCGCCGGGGCCGAGGTCCGCCTGGTCGAGCCCAGCGAGCGGCGCCGCCGCGCCGGCCTCGCGCTCGGCGCCGCCGCGGCGATCCGGCCGGAGGACGACCGGCCGCGCGGCGACGCGGACGTCGTGATCGCCGCGACGGGCGACCCGGGCGAGCTCGACCGCGCGATCGCGCACGCGGCGCGCGAGGCGACGGTGACGGTCGCGTCGTTCTACGGCGCGCGGACGAGCCCGGTCGCGCTCGGCTCGGAGTTCCACCGCCGCCGGCTGCGCCTGCGCGCGAGCCAGGTCTCGACCATCCCGCCCGAGCGCGCGCCCCGCTGGGACTACGCGCGGCGCTTCGCGCTGGTGCGCGCCCTGCTGGAGGACGCCGCGCTCGACGCGCTGCTCGACCCGCCCGTCCCGTTCGACGCCGCGCCGTCGGTCTACGCCGAGCTCGCCGCCGCGCCCGGGGCGAGGCTGCAGACGGTCTTCCAGTACGGATCGCGATCGGCTACGCGAGGGGCAACCTAACGAAGGGGCCTCCCATGTTCCTCCTCGGCGTCAGCGATCACGTGATGATCGCGCACAGCTTCTCCGATCCGTTCTTCGGCCCGGCGACCCGGTTGCACGGCGCGACGTACGCCGTCGAGGTCGAGATCCGCGCCAAGGCGCTCGGTCCGCACCACGTGGTGATGGACATCGGCGCGCTGCACGCGTCGCTGCGCCGGGCGCTGGACACGATCGACTACCAGAACCTCGACGAGCACCCGGCCTTCCCCGGGCGCACCTCCACGACCGAGCGCGTGGCCGAGCACGTGGCCGGGCTGCTCGCCGAGGACATCGCGAAGCTCGCCGCGGACGAGGCGCCTTGCCCGGGCGCGACGCTGCGGGTGCTCGTCCGCGAGTCGCCGACCGCGTACGCGGGCTTCGAGCGCGACCTGTAGCGCCCGCCAGCGCAGCGACGTCGCCCTGTCGCGCCGAGCCGCAGATCGCTCGGCGCGCATCCCGAGGCGATCGCCCGCTCGGCGCGCGTATCGAGGCGGCCGCCCGTGAGGAGGGCAGTCGGCGCGCGCTATCGAAACAATCCCGAAACAATCCCGAGCCGTGCTTATTCCTCCGACACGATCTCTTCATTGACGTGCCATTCAGGCTGGCGCCCGTCGCGTCCGGAGACGCGCGGTTTCTCACGAATCGCTCGGGGCTCTCCTGAATCGCCGCGACATTGGAACCCAGCGCACGGCTTGTTCCGTCTTCGGGACCACATGGATGCACGTCGAGGCGGCCGGGCAACGGCGCCTATTTTACTGCAATCGTGCTGCATCAGTGACTGCGTGACCCGAAGGCGGTCGAGCCCGCTGCGTCGCGTCTGCCCGGTAGCGCTGGACGCGGCTGTCGGCGAATGCGAGGTCTCCAGCCCATGAGGGAAGACAGGGACACTCGATCCAGGATGCCGGAAGATGCGTGGGGCGCCGGGCGCGGCTACGGCCCGATCTCGCCGCGCCACCCGCTCGGCGGCGAGATGTCGGACGTCGCGCGCGGGATCTTCTCGCGATTGCGGCTGCCGCGGCTCCTCCAGCGCTACGCGCAGGTGCCGGTGCTCGCCGTGTTCAGCTTCGTGAACGGGTTCGTGAGCATCGGCCTGATGGCGGCCCTCGCCGCCGTGACGAAGGAGCCCTTCGTGTTTCCGTCGCTCGGTCCGACCGCCTTCCTCTTCTTCTACACGCCGCGGGCTGCCTCGGCCGCGCCGCGCAACACCCTCATCGGGCACAGCATCGGTATCGCGGCCGCTTACTTCAGCCTGTTCGTCACGGGGCTGACGCACGCGGGCCCTGCGACCGCCGCCAGCGTGACCCTCCCGCGCGCCCTCGCCGCCGCGCTCTCGCTGGGGCTCACGGCGGGCCTCATGGTGCTCGCCCGAGCTCCCCACCCGCCCGCGGGCGCCACGACGCTCATCGTCTCGCTGGGCATCCTGGACCGGCCGCCGATGTTCCTGGTGCTCCTCGGAGGCGTCGCCCTGCTCACGGCGCAAGCCATCCTCATCAATCGCCTCGCGGGCGTCGATTACCCCCTCTGGGCGCCGCGGCAGGCGCCGGGACCCGACGACGCGCGGGCGCACCTCTCCGCGCCGCCGGGGCGGGGCGCGGCGGCCGGCACGGGGGCTCAGCCATGAGCGCGGAGCTCACCGACTACCGCGCGCCGCCCGCGCGCCCCGGCGCCGCCGCGAGCGCGCCGCGGCGCGCCCCGCTCGCGCACTGGGGCGCGGTCCGCAACGGGACCGCCGCCGCCGCCGCGCTCGCGGCGCTCATCGTCCTCGGCAGCCGCGACCTCGCCGACTTCGACTCCGCGCTCGTGGGCTACACCTTCGCGTGCCTCTTCATGACCTTCGGGGTCGTGTACCGGTACTCCGTCTGGCTCAGCAAGCCGCCGACCCGCAAGTACTGGGTCCGCGGCGTGGAGGTGCTCTTCTCGCGGCGCCGCTGGCCGCGCCTCCGCCGCCCGACGCTCATCGTCAAGGCGCTGTGGTCGAAGATCATCGCGCAGGATTTCATCCTGCGTCGCGGCCTGACCCGGTGGATCGCGCACATGCTCATCGCGTGGGGCTGCGCGCTCGCCGCGGCCGTGACGTTCCCGCTCGTGTTCGGCTGGCTCCACTTCGAGTCCGGCGCCGCCGGCGCGGTCTATCGCGTGGTGCTCTTCGGAGCGCGCGTGTCCGAGATCCCGGTCCACGGCGTCGTGGGGTGGGCGATCTTTCACGCGCTCGTCGTCAGCGGGTTCATGGTCGTCCCGGGGGTGATGCTCGCCCTGCTCCGCCGCATGCGGGAGGGAGGCGCGGTGGCGGTCCAGCGCTTCGAGCGCGACCTCCTGCCGCTCCTCCTGCTCTTCGCCGTGAGCGCGAGCGGGCTCTTGCTCTGGGTGAGCTACGAGTGGCTGCACGGGTATTTCTACGGCGCGCTCGCCCAGATCCACGCGCTGACGGTGATCGTGACGCTCGTTTACCTGCCGTTCGGCAAGCTGTTTCACGTGTTCCAGCGCCCCGCCTCGGTGGGCGTCACGTTCTACAAGGAGGCGGGCGACCGGGGCGAGAAGGCGGTCTGTCCGGTCACGGGCGAGGCGTTCGCGGCCAAGCTCCAGACCGACGATCTCAAGGAGGTGCTCGCGGAGGTGGGGTTCGACTACGCCGCGCGGGCGGGGGCCGGGCCTGCGTGGAGCGAGCTCTCCCCGCGGGGGCGGCGGATGCTCATCGGCCGCGCGCACCACCGCGCGCGCGGCGGCCGCTTCTCGTGAGCGACGGAGCGGAGGAGACGACACATGGCTCACCTGAGATTGCCAATTTCCGACTACATCCGCGAGTACGGGCCGCACGTCTCGGACTCGCCCGTGACCGGGTGGGGACCGAAGCCCGAGCCCGACAGGCTGGTCGAGACGCACTGCTGCTTCTGCGGGATGCAGTGCGGCGTGAAGCTGCAGGTCAAGGACAGCCGGGTCATCGGGATCGAGCCGTGGGAGGAGTTCCCGTTCAACGAGGGGCGGCTCTGTCCGAAGGGGGTCAAGCGGTACATGCAGACGCACCACCCCGACCGCCTGACCGACCCGCTGATCCGCGATGGGGCCGGGTTCAGGAAGGCGGGCTGGGACGAGGCGCTCGATCTCGTGGCGTCGAAGGCGCGCGCCATCCAGGCGAAGCGGGGCAAGGACGCCTTCGCGATGCTGAGCGGGGTCTCGCTGAGCAACGAGAAGAGCTACCTCGTGGGGAAGTTCGCGCGCCTCGCGCTCGGCACCGCCAACCTCGACTATAACGGCCGGTTCTGCATGGTCTCCGCGGGCGCGGGGAACAAGAAGGCGTTCGGGATCGACCGCGCCGCGAACCCCTGGGAAGACATCCCCGAGGCCGGCGTCGTGCTGCTCGCGGGCACCAACGTGAGCGAGTGCTTCCCGACGCTGACGCACTACATCTGGAAGGCGCGCGACCGGGGCGCGAAGCTCATCGTGGTCGATCCGCGCGAGACGCCCATCGCCCGCACCGCCGACCACCACGTCGCGCTCCGCCCGGGGACCGACAGCGCGCTCAACCAGGCGCTGCTCCATGAGCTCGTCGCGAACGGCTGGTTCGACCGGGAGTTCGTCGAGCAGCGCTGCACCGGCTGGGCCGAGCTCCGCGCCTCGGTGGAGCGCTGCACGCCCGAGTGGGCCGCGGAGATCTGCGGCGTCCCGGCGGCGCTCATCCGCGAGGTCGCCGCGGCGTGGGGGCAGGCGAAGACGAGCTTCCTGCTGCACGCGCGCGGCGTGGAGCAGCACACGAAGGGCGTCGAGAACGTCCTCAGCCTGATCAACCTCGTGCTCGCCACCGGCAGGATCGGCCGCAAGGGCTGCGGCTACGGGACCATCACGGGGCAGGGCAACGGCCAGGGCGGGCGCGAGCACGGGCACAAGTGCGATCAGCTCCCCGGCAACCGCGACATCGAGAACCCGGAGCATCGCAGGCACATCTGCGATGTCTGGCGGATCTCCGACGCCGAGCTGCCGCGCAAGGGCAAGACGACCGTGGAGATCGTCGAGGCGATCCACGCGGGCGAGATCCGCGGGCTCCTCAACATCTGCTTCAACCCCATGGTCAGCCACCCCGACACGGGCTTCGCCCGCGAGGCGCTCGAGAAGCTCGAGTTCTTCTGCGTCATCGACTTCTTCATGAGCGAGACGGCCCGCTACGCCGACGTCGTGCTGCCCGGCTCGCTGCACGAGGAAGAAGAGGGCACCTCGACGACGGCGGAGGCCCGCGTGGTGCGCCTCCGCGCCGCCGTCGATCCCCCCGGCAACGCGCGGCGGGACACGTGGATCCTCCTCGAGCTCGCGAGGCGGCTCGGAAGCGAGGAGCGCTTCCGCTTCTCGAGCAGCGAGGACATCTTCAACGAGCTGCGCCGCGCGAGCGCGGGAGGGACCGCCGATTACGCGGGCATCACGTACGAGCGCGTGGAGCGGGAGATGGGGGTGTTCTGGCCCTGCCCGTCGGAAGGGCACCCGGGCACCCCGAGGCTCTTCGAGGACGGGAGGAGCTACCACCCCGACGGCAAGTTCAAGCTGATCCCCACGCCGTATCGCCCGAGCGCGGAGGTGCCCGACGCGGAGTTTCCGCTGTACATGACCTCGGGCCGGAGCGTCTTCCATTACCTCAGCGGGGCGCAGACGCGGCGGATCAAGTTCCTCGTCGAGAAGAGCCCCGGGCCGGTCTGCGAGATGCACCCCGCGCTCGCGGCGCGGCTCGGCCTCGTCGACCGGCAGCTGGTCACGGTCGAGACCCGGCGCGGCGGGATCACGGTCCCGCTCCGGATCGTCGAGGCGATCCGCCCGGACACGGTGTTCCTGCCGTACCACTGGCCCGAGGAGCTCGCCGCCAACCAGCTCACGGTCCGCGCGCTGGATCCCGTGAGCAAGATGCCGGAGTTCAAGGTCGCGGCGTGCAGGGTGCGCGCCGCCACGCGCGCCGAAGCCGCTCGGGCGCGGTCGCTGTTCGCCGAGCTCAAGCTGGAGGCCTCATGAGCGCCGTGGTGCGGGATTTCTTCATCGATTTTCAGCGGTGCATCGGCTGCCAGGCGTGCGCCGCGGCGTGCTCGGAGTGCCACACGCACCGCGGGCTGCCGATGGTGCACGTGGACCTCGTGGCGCCGGGCGTGTCGCTCCAGACCGCGCCGATGGTCTGCATGCATTGCGCCGATCCGACGTGCGCGTCGGTCTGCCCCGCGGACGCCATCAAGGTCGACGAGAACGGGATCGTGCACTCGAGCCTCAAGCCCCGGTGCATCTCGTGCGGCAACTGCGAGCTCGCGTGTCCGTTCGGGGTCCCGATCATCAAGATGGAGATCCAGCAAATGCAGAAGTGCGACATGTGCTTCGACAGGACGAGCGCCGGGAAGAAGCCGATGTGCGCGACGGTCTGCCCCACGGGCGCGCTGTTCTACGGGACGCGCGAGGAGATCGCGCAGCAGCGGCCGGCGAGCAAGCCGATCAACCGCTGGCGGTTCGGCAAGCAGCGGATCGCGACGCGCGTGCACGTGATGGTGCCGCACGACGTGGACGAGATGGCGGTCGAGCTGCCCGCCTTCGACGAGGGCGGCGGCCCCGCGGCGCTCGCGACCGCCCTGGCGACGGGCGCGGGCGACGGGCGAGCGCCGGACGAGGCGCGGTCGGAGGCGGAGTTTCTGTGATGGGCGCGGAGGATCTGCCCAAGTGGCGAGAGGACTTCCCCTACGAGTCCGAGGGCGACGACCACGTGACCCGCCGCGATTTCGCCCGCTTCCTCGTGCTGCTGAGCGGCGGGCTCGCGACCGGCAACGCCGTGGTGTACCTCCGCTCGCGCCGCCCGCCCGCGGAGCCGCCCGGCCGCATGGAGATCGCGCGGGTCGACGATCTCGCGCCGGGGAGCGCCGTGGCCTTTCGCTACCCGGACGAGACGACGCCGGCGCTGCTGATCCGCCGGGAGAACGGCGAGCTCCTGGCGTTCGAGCAGAAGTGCTCCCACCTCGGATGTCCGGTCTCGTACGCGCGGGAGGGCGGGGAAGAGCACCTCCGGTGCTACTG
Source organism: Sorangium sp. So ce394 (assembly GCF_051474665.1). Lineage (NCBI taxonomy): Bacteria > Pseudomonadati > Myxococcota > Polyangiales > Polyangiaceae > Sorangium > Sorangium sp. So ce394. The sequence continues at coordinate 9,227,466 of NZ_CP150339.1, read as the reverse complement.
CCACAACGGCCGCTTCGACGTGGCCTCCGGCGAGGGCACGTCCGGTCCGCCGCGCGACCTGCGGCCGCTCGGGCGGATCGCGCTGGCGGTCGAGGACGGCAAGGTGTTCGCGGTCGGGTTCGCGCGGCGCCGCGCGACGTGAGGTGAGCGATGCCGATCCCTGGACCGAAGCACGACCTGCGCCCGGGGGCGAAGGGCGCGATGAGCGCGAGGCTGCTCGCCGTGGCGATGCTCTGCGCGTTCCAGTACTGGCTCCTCACGTCCACGGTCGAGGCGTACAACGGCGGCGATCGCGACATCCCGCTGCCCGCGCTGGCGACCTCGCTGGTGTGCTTCGCGCTGGGCGCCGGTCTGGTCGCGGCGGGGGAGCTGTCGGGGTGGAGGGCGCGCCGGAGGCCCCCGCCCGACGCGTGACACCTGGGCGCGGCGCCTGGCCGCCCGCGCGGGGCGGGCCGGGTTCCGTGGTACTGGGTCGACGCATGCGCATCGCCTGGATCGTCTACGGCGCCCTCGAGCAGATCACGGGCGGGTACATCTACGATCGGCTCGTCGTCGAGCGGCTGCGGCGGAAGGGCGATGTCGTCGAGGTGGTGTCGCTCGATCCCGCGCCGCGTTCGCGCGCGCTGGCCGGGCTCGCCCTCGCGGGGCGCCTCGCCCGGCTCGACCCTGCCGTCGTGGTCGGCGACGAGCTCTGCTTCCCGGAGCTCGGCCCGGCGTTCGCGGCGCTGCCGCGGCAAATCGCGCGCGTGCTCCTCGTGCACCACCTCAGCGCGTGGGAGCTCCCGCCCGGCCCGCGGCGCGCGGCGCTCGCGCTCGCCGAGGCGGCGGTGATCCGGCTCTGCGACGCGCACGTCGCGACGAGCGCGACGACCGCGGCGCGGCTCCGGCGCGAGCACGGGGTCGGCCGGGTGGACGTGGCGCCGCCGGGCGCGGACCGGCTCCCCTTGCGCCCTCGCGCCGCGCGGGACGGCGGCCCGCTGCGGCTCACGTTCGTGGGGAGCTTCATCCCGCGCAAGGGGCTCCTGGAGCTGCTCGCGGCGTTCGAGCGGGTCGGGAGCGCGCGCGCCACGCTCGTCCTCGTCGGCGACGCGGCGCGCGACCCGGCCTATGCCGAGCGCGTGCGCCGGGCGATCGACGGCTCCGCGCACCTGCGGGCGCGCGTCGAGGCGCGCGGCGTGCTCGACGACGAGGCGCTCGCGGCGGCGCTCGCCGAGACGGACGCGCTGGTCCTGCCCTCGCGGCTGGAAGGGTACGGCATGGTGCTCACCGAGGCGGTCCGCGCGGGCGTGCCGGTGCTCGCCGCCCGCGCCGGCGCGATCGCCGAGGTCGTGCAGGACGGCGCCGAGGCGCTGCTCTGGGACGACGGCGAGGGGCTCGTGCGGGCGCTCTCCCGCTTCATCGAGGACGGTGCGCTCAGGGCGAGCATGCGCCGCGCGGCGATGCTCCGCGCGCCGGCGCTGCCCACGTGGGACGGCGCCGCGGCCGCGGTCGGCGCGGTGCTCGCCCGGGCGGCGCCGGGGCGCTGAGCCGTCATCCGCCGCTGCCGCCGGGGTCGCGCAGGACGCACCTCTTGGCGCGGACGAAGGCGTCGAAGCGGCCCTCTTGCAGGCCGTCCGGGTCCGGGGTCGGGTCCTTCACGATGCACGCCGCCACGGAGAGCTCCCCTTCGTAAAGGTCCTTGTCGCGTGTGGTCTTGTGGTTCAGCTGGCAAACACCGCTGAGCACGTCGTCGCCGAGGTTGGCGGACACGTTCCAGGCGTCCTCGTCCAGCGCGTGAGACGCCCGGAGGGTGATCCCCCAGAACCCCTTCTTTTCCCGGATGGGATCGTTGAGGATCATCACCTCGAGCTCATCGCCTTTCACCCCACAATCCGTGTACCAGCTGCGCTGGTTGTCCTCGTCGAACGCGACCGCGGTCTCTCCGTTGTTGCCCGTATCGAGGAAGAGCTGCTTCGCGCCGAGGGTGAGCACGGCCCTCCCCGCGACAAGCGGCGGCTCGAAGTCGCTGCCGCAGCCGAGCGGCGCGAGCGACAATGCGGTGGCGAGCAGTGTCCTGAGCATGGGTATCCTCACTGGTGAGGATCATGCGTGGCCGATCCACAAGTCAATCGGCAAATCGACCATGTTGCGCGCTCAAACATGGCAATTTTGGTGCGTGCGCGGGAATGAGATGGGCTGAGAGCGCGGAAATCGTTCTGCGTGTCACCTCATCGTCCGACTTCGCGGATCTTTGGAGCGGGAATCTCATCGGATCGTGGCAATTCTGCGGGTTTCGAGGGAATGGTCGCGTTGTGCGCTTCGTTGCCTCGATGTCGCGTTGTCTCCATCGATTGCGGTACACGCCCATTGCGCGGCTTACCCGCCGACCGGTCCCTTCCGGTCACGCGTTCGACTGCCGCTGCTGTACAATCTCAACTACAGTGTCCAGGTGAGCGGAGTCACGTCCGCCTCTCTTGACGCGTCGCACCGGAGGCGCGCCGCCAGCCTGGGTCTGTCCCGGACTCGGGGATGCCCGCGGTCCTGTCGATTGGAATTGACATCGCACATGTTACCGTTAACATTTGGCTCGAAGGGTATCCTTTTGCTTGGCCCTGGTTGGGCAGTCTCGCGGCGCGCAGCGAGGCCTCCGTTGACTGAACGACTTCCGCGATAACAGCGTTCGCTCCGTCGTCGCGGAAGCGATCGCTGACCGATGCTGTACCGAGGGCAGGTCCGCAGCTGGGGGCTGGCGTCTCCAGGCTTGTTGGATTTTGTTCTCCCATAGCCGCGCCTGGGGCCTGATGCCGGTCGTCCGTGAGGGCCAGCTCCTCCGAGCGCGCCATCGACCGGGACGATGCGCCCCGCTTCAGCGAGCACGATGGTCGTTGCATCGCTGGTCATGCGAAGGGAACTGCTAGCCACGAGAGGTCCGTCAGGAGGCAATGATGACCCCACCGTCTTTTTCGATGACCGGCTCGCCGCGCCGCGGGCGGGGGCTCGGCGCGGGGCTCTGCGTCACGGCGCTCCTGCTCGCGGGGTGCACGGGCACCTTGGGGGATCCAGAGGAGAGCATCGGCCCTGGGCCGGACGGCAGCAGCCCGGCCACCGGCGGCGAGGCGCGCGGCATCGATATGCCGGGTGCGCCGCGGTACCACCGGTTCGTGCGCCTCACGAACGCGCAGTGGGCGAGCAGCGTGCAGGTGGTCCTGAACCTGGACGCTCCTTCCTCGCTGTCCGAATCGTTCGAGAAGCCCGTCGCCGGCACGACGGACTTCACGAACAACGAGCTCCTGCTGAGCGTGAACCAGCGCTCGTGGAGCGACTACCAAGCGGCGGCGGAGGCGCTCGCCGAGGAGGTGACGGCCTCGGACGCAGCGCTCGCCAAGGTGTACCCGGATACGGACGCGGCCGGCTTCATCAAGACCGTGGGGCGCCGTGCGTACCGCCGTCCGCTGACGGACGGCGAGGTCGCCAAGTACGAGGTGCTCTTCGAGGCCGGCGCGGCGATGTCCGGCACGAAGAGCACGTTCGCCAAGGGCGCGCAGCTCGTGATTCGGACGATGCTGCAGTCGCCGCACTTCCTCTACCGCACGGAGCTCGGCCAGGATCGCAAGCCGCTCAGCGGTTACGAGATCGCCGCGAAGCTCTCGCTCTGGCTGCGCAACACCGCGCCGGACGACGCGCTGCTCGACAAGGCGCCCACGCTCACGACGCCGGAAACGATCGCCGCGGTCGCCGAGTCCATGCTGGAGGAGCCCGCCGCGGCCAAGGGCATGCGGTACTTCCATCGCGAGCTGCTCCATTTCGATCGCTACGCCACGATCAGCAAGCTCGGCGTGCCGAGCTACAACGAATCGTTGAACGCGGAGTACGAGGAGAGCGCGTACCTGTTCTTCGAGAAGATTTTCACCGAGGGCCTCGGCGTCAAGGACATCCTCACGTCCACGAAGGGCTTCGTGGGGCCGGGGATGGCGGAGCTCTACGGCCTTTCACCGAGCGGCCGAGAGCTCGTGGAGCGAGACCTCGGTCCCGAGCGCGTCGGCTTCTTCTCGCAGCTCCCTTACCTGACGCTCAACGCCCTGAACGACGAGTCGGACTCGATCCACCGCGGCGTGAGCATCAACCTCGACGTGCTGTGCACGCCGCTCGGCGCGCCTGCCCCCAACATCCCGCCGGTCCCGCCCCTCGAGCCCGGGCAGACGAACCGCCAACGCATCACGCAGCTCACGGCCGCCTGCGGCGGCACGTGCCACAACGCGCTCATCAACCCCGTCGGCTTCGCCTTCGAGCACTTCGACGGCATGGGGCTGTACCGGGACGAGGAGAACGGAGGCCTGCCGATCGACAGCAGCGGCGTCTACTCCTTCACCGAAGGGGCCAAGTCGTTCGCGGACGCCGGCGAGCTGATGCACCACATGGCGGCGGGCGAGCAGGCTCACCTCTGCTACGCCAAGAAGCTCGCGAGCTTCGCGCTTCAGCGCGACGTCATCCCGGCGGACTTGCCGCTCGTCGAGACGCTCGCCGACGTGAGCCGCGGCGCCAGCGGCTCGGTGAAAGAGATGATGCTCGAGCTCGTGAAGGATGAAGCATTCCGGACTCGCGTGGGAGGCCCGCTGTGAACTCCAAGATCGTTACGAACCTCACTCAACCGCACGTGGCGCGCCGGCGCGGGATGAATCGGCGCGCGTTCCTGCGCGCCGGCGGCGTCGCCATCGCCCTTCCGTTCCTGGAGGGCTTGCCGTCGCGCTCCGCCTGGGCCGCGGACAACGCGCCCGTGTTCAGCCTCTACATCGTGGCGGCGTGCGGCGTGGTGGGTAAAAAGTTCTTCCCGGACCAGACTGGCCCGCTCACGACCGCGGGGCTCGGCGCCATGACGGACAAGGCGACGCACGTGCTCGCGCCTCACGCCGCGAACCTGCTGTTCATCCGCGGGATCAACTTCCCCATGAACGGGCCCACCAACTGCGGCCACGCGCAGGGGTTGTGTCAGGCGCTCACCGCGCGCCCGGCGCAGGGCGGCGGCAAGACCGCATCCGCGACCGGCGTGTCCGCGGACGTGGTCATCGCCGAGCTGGTGAACGAGGGGGGCGCCGAGCCGCTCACGCTCTACGCCGGCAACCGCAGGAACGGGTACATCGCCGAGCGCATCTCCTTCAAGGCCGGTGGTGCCGGGCAGGTGCGCTCGGCGGACGACAACCCGTACGCGCTCTACGCCAAGCTCGTCGGCCTGGCGGACAGCGGCGGTGGAAGCGGCAACGGCGCGCAGCTCGCGGAGGAGCTCATCCGCAGCCGCAAGAGCGCGAACGACTTCGTGAAGGAGGAGCTGAACAGCCTGATGCGCATGTCGGCCCTGAGCTCCGCCGACAAGCAGCGCTTGCAGCAGCATTTCGACTCCATCCGCGACACCGAGGTCACGATGGGCGAGATGGGCACGGCCTGCAGCCAGGCGGGCCTCGCGACGTCGGAGCTCGAGGCGCTCAAGAGCGGTTTCGCGTTCAAGATGGACGGCATGATCGAGGACGTCGCGAAGCTCCACCTCGAGCTCGTGGCGATGGCGTTCGCCTGCAACTTCAACCGCGTGGCGACGCTGCAGCACGGCGACGGCACGGATGGGACGAAGTATGCGGTGCCGTCGAACGCGGGCCTCGGCTGGCCCTTCCACCACATCAGCCACCGGGTGCAATCGGACGCAGCTACGGGCAACAACCCGACGGCCGAGCAAGCGCACGCCGAGATCGACGTGGTCCGCATGCAGACGCTGCTCCACGGCCTCGACCACTTCAAGGCGCGCGACCTGTTCGACAAGTCCATCCTCATGTGGACGAACCACGTCTCCGACGGCCCGTCGCACAGCTTCCGCAACGTGCCGACGATCATCGCCGGAAACGGCGGCGGCTACCTGAAGCAGGGGCAGTACATCGACGCCGGCAACGTCACGAACAACCGCCTCTTCAACGGCCTCATCGCCGCCGCCGTCCGGGACAAGACCGAGTGGACGGAGAACTTCGGTGAGGGTCAGGGCTCCGGGCCGATCGACGGCATGCTCGCCTGAGCGCCATCGCCGGGCGGTGAGCCTCGCTGCCGACGCTCGTGGCTGAGCTCGGTGCGGGTCATCGCCCCTCCTGATGCTGTCGGCCGTAGACCAGCAGCATGGCGATGATCACGGCGCCGTAGATGATCTGGCGGCCGGCCTCGGGCATCTGCAGCACGCTGAGCATGCTCTGGAGCAGCACGATCAGGATCGTGCCGAGGACGGTGCCGAGGTACGTCCCGCGTCCGCCCATGATGTTGGTTCCGCCGATCACCACCGCGGCGATGGCCGGCATGAGGTAATCGTTGCCCATGGCCTGGTAGGCCTTGTGCGAAAAGCCCGCCAGCAGCATGCCGGTGATCGCGGAGCACACGCCGCACATCACGAAGGCGCCGATCAGCACCCAGTGCGTCCTGATGCCCGAGAGATAGACGGCCTGCTCCTGGTTGCCCACGGCGTAGATGTAGCGGCCGAGCGCGGTCTTCTTCAGCACGAAGGCGCCGACGCCGCCGACCAGGATCCAGACGAACAGCGAGTTCGGAATCGAGAGCGTCTTGCCGACGGCCAGGACTTCCATCCACTCCGGCGCCTCGCTGCGCGGAGCGAAGCCGCCGGTGTAGAGCACCATCAGCCCCTGAAGCACGGTGTTCGTGCCCAGCGTGAAGATCATCGAGGGCACGCGCAGGTAGGCGACGCCGAGCCCGTTCAAGAGCCCCGCGGCGGCGCCGATGGCGAGGCCGTAGGGCAACGCGGCCCAGCCGCCGAGCCCCGCGGCCAGCATGGCGCTCGAGGTGAGCACCCACGGCAGCGAGAGATCGATGTGACCGAGCAGGATGACGATCATCATGCCCGTGGCGGCCACGCCCAGGAAGGCGGCGATCTGCAGCTGTTGCAGGAGGTAGTGCGGGCTCAGGAAGCTGAGCGTGCCCTGGGTGATCAGCGTGCCGACCGAGCCGATCACGAGGATGACGCCGATCGACAGCAGCGCGTACCAGGTCGGCTTGTCGATCTCGCCGAAGCGGCTCTTGAGGAAAGGGAGCTGTTGCATGGAGCTCACCTGAAAATGTGTAGCCGGTTCTTGAGGCGGAAGACCCAGAGCGCGCCGAGGCAGACGGCCGCGAGCAGGATGAGGCCCTCGAACAGCGGCTGGTAGAGCGGGTTGGCGAGGAAGCCGAGCGCCGAGCCCTCGTCGAAGACGCGGAAGTTGAAGGCGACGGAGCGGAGCACCAGCGCGCCGAAGAGCGATCCGATGGCGCCGCCCATCCCTCCGTACAACGAGGTGCCCCCGATCACGACGCTGGCGATGGAGTTCAGCGTGTAGGAGCCGGCTTGTGGGATGTCGGCGTTGCCCGACGCCGTCTGCAGCGCGAGGTAGAGGCCGCCGACGCTGGCGAAGAACCCCGACAGCGTGTACGCGGCCAGCTTGACGCGCTCGATGCGGACGCCCGACATGTACGCCGCCTCCTGCGACGCGCCGACGGCGTAAGCGCCGAGGCCGTAGCGGGTGCGGCGGTAGTAGGTCCAGAGCAGCGCGAGCAGCGCCATCCAGATCGCGGGTGACGGGATGCTGCCGATCGAGCCCAGCGCGCCGTCGAGGGGAGCGGCGCCCGCGGCCTGCAGCAGCTCGTTGAGATCGAAGGTCGCCGCGAACGCCAGATCGCCGTCGACCTGGCCGCCGGGCGTCGGTCGCAGGAACAGCGCGATGCCGAGGAAGATCGTGCCCGAGGCCAGGGTGGCGATGATCGGTTGCAGGCGGCCGTACACGACGAGGCAGCCGTTGATCAGGCCCGCCGCGACGCCGAGGGCCAGGCATAGCAGGATGCCCAGGAAATTCTCGAACGCGCTGCCGGCGAGGACGTGCGAGGCCAGGCAGTTGACGAGCGTGATCACCGCGCCCACGGACAGATCCAGGCCGCCGGTCAGCACGGGGATCGTCTGGGCCATGGCCGCCGCCACCAGCACGAACGACTCGTTGGCGTTCTGCCCGACCAGCGACGCGCTGAAGCCCTTGGGATGGGACAGCGAGTAGCGCCCATAGAAGAAGATGCACAGACCGATGGCCACGAGCAGGCCCTGGTTCTGGCGCAGGCGGAGCTTCCAGTCCTTCATCGTGCCTCTGCTCGCGCGCGCTCGGCTCCGGGCTTCGCGCGCTCAGGCCCGCCGCGCAGACCGAGGGCCAGATCCAGGATGTTCTTTTCGGTGATGTCGGGCCCCACGAGCTCGCCCTGCACGCGGTTCTGGTAGAGGACGAGCACGCGGTCACAGCAGCCGATCAGCTCGTCGTAGTCCGTGGTGTAGAAGAGGATGGATGTGCCGGCGTCCGCCAGCCCGCGGAGGAGCTGGTAGATCTCCTGCTTCGTGCCGACGTCGATGCCGCGGGTGGGGTCGTTGAGCATCAGCAGCCGCGGCTCCGTCATCAGCCATTTGGCCAGCACGACCTTCTGCTGGTTGCCCCCGGACAGCGACGACACCGGGTCGTCGGGCGAGCCGATCTTGATCTGGATGCGGCGCACCATCTCGTCGACGCGCGCGGCCTCGCGCCTTCGGTCGAGCACCACGCCGCGCGTGAGCTTGTCGAGCGAGGCCAGCGACATGTTCGCGGCGATGGCCATCGGCAGCATCAGGCCCTCGGTCTTCCTGTCCTCGGGCACGAGGGCGATGCCGTGCGCGCGGTCCTTGGCCTTCCGCGGGCTCGTCAGCTTGACCGGCTTGCCGTCGATCTTGATCTCGCCGCGCACGTCCTTGAGCACGCCGAACAGGCCGAGCAAGAGCTCGCGCTGGCCCTGGCCATCGAGCCCGCCGATGCCGAGGATCTCGCCCTTGCCGAGCTTGAACGACACGTCATCGAGCTGCCGCTCCCAGCTCAGGCCGCTCACCTCGAGCAGCGTCGTCGGGAAGCTGCGCGCCGCCGGCTTCGGCGGGAAGGCGTGACCCACGTCGCGGCCGATCATGAGCTCCACGATCCCGTCGTCGCTGCGCTGGCCCCTGGCGAACGTCTCGATGTGCCGGCCGTTGCGGAAGACCGACATCACGTCGGCGAGCTCCTTGATCTCGTGCATGCGGTGCGAGATGTAGAGCATACCGACCCCCTGAGCCTTGAGCTCGGCCAGGAGGTCATAGACCTTCTTGACGTCGCTGCTCGACAGCGCGGAGGTGGCCTCGTCCAGGATCAAGAGCCGCGGGTCCTTGCCGAGCGCCTTCGCGATCTCGACCATCTGGCGACGCGAGAGCGGCAGGTCGCTCACCCAGGCGTTCGGGTTCACGCCCTCGCAGCCGACGCGCGCCAAGAGCTCCTCGGCCCTGCGGACCTGCGCCTTGCGATCGAAGAGCCCCAGGCGGTTCGTCGGCATGGTGATGCCGATGTTCTCGGCCACGGTCAGCGTCGGCATCAGGGACAGCTCCTGAAAGACGCAGACGATGCCGGCGGCGTTCGCCTCGAGCGGGTGGTCGAACCGAACCGGCCTGCCGTGGAGCAAGAGCTCCCCGGCGCTCGGCTTGACCACGCCGCCGATGACCTTGATCAGGGTGCTCTTGCCCGCGCCGTTCTCGCCGAGGATCGCGTGCACCTTCCCCGCCTCGCAGGCGAAGTCGACGCCGCTCAGGGCGCTCACCCCGCCGTAGCGCTTGGAGACGGCCCGGAGCTCGAGCAGCGGAGGGCTCACCGGTTCGGTCATGATGCTGGGGCGCCCGCGGGCGCTACTTCACGTCCGATTCGGACTCGTTCATGATCTTCACGCCCGAGATGTTGACCCCGCAGGGCGGGAACTCGTTGGGCGTGAAGAAGTTGTCGGAGAGCTGGGAGAAGAAGCTCTCGCCGTCCTTCAGCGTGGTGTGGTCGGCGGCGGGGATCGGCACGGAGATCATCTGCGGCATCACCTTGCCTTGCAAGCCCTCGAGCGCCGCCTTCATCGCGATGGCCGCGAGCCCCGGCGACTGGCCGAGCGACAGGCCCTTCATGCCCTGTTCGTGGTGCTTCGCGATCAGCTTGCGCGCGCCGTTCTCGGCCTCCGTGGCGACCGGGATCGGCTTGTGGCCGGCGTCGAGCAGCGCGCGGATCGCGCCCGTCGAGCCGCCCTGCGCGAAGAGCGCGTCGAACTGGCGGTGCACGGCGAGCGCGTCGGCCACCGCCTTCTGCGCCTTGCCGTCGTCCCAGCCGCCGACCACCTCCACGATGGTGTAGCTCTTCCCCGGCGCTTCCATGACCTGGCGGAAGCCGACGTGGCGGTCGCGATCGACGGAGTTGCCCTGCAGGCCGCGGACCTCGAGCACCTTGCCCTTCCCACCGAGCTGCTTGTCGAGGAACTCGCCCCACTGGCGGCCCATCGCCAGCTGGTCCTCGTTGACCTGCATCACCTTGTCCGTGTCGAGCACGTTGTCGAACGGGACCAGGATGACGTCCTTCTTGTCGGCGAGGCGGATCACGCGATCGAAGCCGTCGGGGCTGACGGCGAGCGTGACGACGGCGTCGAAGCCCTGGTTGATGAAGTCCTCGATCGCGCCGAGCTGGGCCGCGACGTCGGTGCCGGTCGACACCACCTTGAACTCCTTGAGCAGCGGCGCGATGGCCGGGTCCTTGGCGAAGGCTTTGGCCGTCTTGACCATCTGGATGCGCCAGGCGTTACCGACGTAGCCGTTGACGAGCGCGAGGCGGAACGGCGGCTTTCGCGCCGGCCACTGCAAATACTTGGTGTCCTTGCTCCACGGCGCGAAGCACTCGGGGCTATAGCCGGGCCCTGACACGACCTTGGGCCCGTGCCCGCTCGGCGCCTGCTCGGCCGCGGCGCTGGCGGAGCCCTCTACGGCCGGAGCGCTGTCGGGCTTGCCTTTGCAGGCGGAGAGGCCCCAGAGCCCGAGCGCGCAAACCAACACCGCCGCTGCGCGCCGCGCCGGTCCACGAGACTTCAACTGGCCAATCGACATCGTGCCGCTACCTTTCGAGCAAAGAGACGTGGTCAGAGAGAGACCTCTACGGCCCATCACACGTCGTCACGTTCTCGCCCTCACGAGCTCCGAGGCCAATGTCCGCGTGCCGCCGCGTCGCTCACGGCGAAAGCACTGGGGCACGAGCTGTAGCATTGGACGAGCGACGGTGTCGCGCGTCATCACCGGGGCACCGCGCAGATTTCGCGAGCGGCCTCGGAATTCAAGGGCGTGTCGGCGAGGCTCGTGGCGTCCGCCACTAGAGAGCTTCTGGTTTCAGGGGGCTAGGAAATCCAAACGCGATCCGAAAGTCAAGATCCTCGTCTTGTTCGTCCCATCGTACAGCCACGCTGCACGCGCTGGTTCACCCATGGAACGGTGTCGTGGCGAGGAACGGCGCGTACGGCAAAAGAACCTGCCAATGCCGTGCTCCCCGGGGGCCTGCGCTGTTCGTCGCCCTCACCCTCACCGAGGAGACCCGCGCGCCCCGCCGGCGAGCAGCCTCGCCGCCTCCTCCTGGAGCCGCCGCGTGAGCCCCGCGTCATCGTCCCCTCCGCCGACCGCCGCCGCCGCCTCCCGCGCCTCGCCGAGCCGCACCCGCACGTCGACGTCGTCGAAGCCTGGCAGCGCCACCTGGAGGAGCGGCGCCAGCGTGCTGATCCCGCGCCGCTCGGCCCAGCGCGTGACGGCCAGCCGCTTCGCCCGCCGCGAGTGCACCCCCGAGACGACCGCCACCGCGACGCGCCCCCCCGCCGCCGCCGCCGCGCGCAGCAGCGCCCCGGCGCTCGGATGCCACGCCCCGAGCAGCGCGTCGCCGTCGCCCGCGAACGCCGGATCCGCCTCGATGCGGCCCGCGGGGAAGTGCAGCAGCGCCCCGCCGCCGCGCAGGTGACGCAGCGCGCGGCGCACCCCGGCCGTGCGCGCCGCGAGCTCCCGCCCGCCGCCGCCCCCGTCGATCGGCACGAAGAGCAGCCGCTCGCTCACGTGCGGCAGCGCCCGCAAAAACCGCCGCTCGGCCGCCACGATCATGAGATCCCCCCGGCCGATCGCCGCCATCAGCGCGAGCGCGTCGTAGGCGCCGGGGTGATTCGATACGACGAGCAGCGCCCCGCGCGGCGGCGGCCCCGCGTCGGCCGTCCACCGCGCCCCGAAGCCCGAGAGCGCCTCCCGCGCCGCCACGTGGATCCCCGCCTCGCCGACGCGCCGATCGAACCGCGCGAGCGCGCGCCCGAGCGGCCACGACGGCACCGCGAACGCCGCGCGCCCGGCGCGGCGCACCCAAGCGGGCGCCCTGCCCAGCCCGAGCGCCGCCGCCATCTCCTCGCCGGACAGCATCGCGAGCTCTCTCTCCAGCGGCTCCGCCATGTCCGCGTCTCTACCCGCGCCGGCGCCGCCACGCCAGCGCCGCGCTCGGGCCCGGCCGATCGAGAGGCGCCGCGATCCGCGCTCCCACCGACGCTGCGGCCCACCCCCCGGCGCCGGTGACGGGCGACGACGCAGCGCGCGCCGGCCTCGCGCTCCCGAGCGCGACCTGCGCGCGCCCATCGCCCGTCGCCCATCGCCCATCAAGGCCCTGTCGTGTTTGCGCCGGGACGCGCCGGCGCTGGTTCTGTATGAGGACACCATGAAGGTCACGTCCCTGACCGTGGATGACTCCATCCGACGCGACGCCGCGCCTGCGCGCCCGCAGCGGACGCTCGCGGACCTCCCGGGGCCGCGGGGGCTGCCCGTGGTCGGTCACCTGCTCGCGCTCCACCCCGACCGCTGGCACCTCGACTTCGAGCGATGGTGGCGCGCCCACGGAGACCTGTTCGCCGTCCGGCTGGGCCGCAAGCCGATCCTCGTCGTGGCGGACGGCGAGCTCGTGCGCGACGTGCTCCAGCGCCGCCCCGCGGTGTTCCGGCGGATGCGCACCATCGAGGACGTGTCGCGCGAGGCGGACATGGTCGGGCTGTTCTCGGCGGACGGGGACGCGTGGCGGAAGCAGCGGCAGCTCATCAGCCCGACGTTCCACGCGCGGCACGTCGAGGGCTTCTTCCCGAGCATCTCCGCGATCACGGGCCGGCTGCGCGCGCTCTGGGCGCAGGCGGCCGACGAGCGCGCCGCGCGCGACGTGCTCGGCGATCTCATGCGCTACTCGGTCGACGTCACCTCGTCCGTGGCGTTCGGCCGCGACCTCGACACGCTCGCGCGCGGCCCGGACGCGCTCCAGGAGCACCTCCAGCGCGTCTTCCTCGGCCTGAACCGGCGGATGCTCGCGCCGCTGCCCTACTGGCGCTACCTGGGCCTCCCCGCCGACCGCGCCTACGATCGCGCCATCGCCTCGGTGAAGCGGTTCATCCTCGATCTCGTGACCGCCGCGCGGCGCGAGATCGAGGGCGGCGCGGACCGGCCCGCGCGCCCGAGGACCCTCCTGGAGCTCATGATCGCCGCGCGCGACGGCGAGGACCCGAAGGCGCGCCTCTCGGACGCCGAGGTCTACGCGAACGTCCTCACGATGCTGCTCGCGGGCGAGGACACGACGGCGAACACCCTCGCGTGGATCCTCTATTACCTCGGCTCGCGCCCCGACGTGCAGGCGCGCGCCCGCGAGGAGGCGGATCGCGTCGTCGGCGGCGCCCTGATCCCGACGCTCGAGCAGAGCAAGCGCCTGGAGTACACGGGCGCGGTCGCGCACGAGGCGCTGCGCCTGCGGTCCGCGGCGCCGCTGCTCTACCTGGAGGCGAACCACGACACCGTCGTGGGCGACGTGGCGGTGCCGGCCGGCGTCGGCGTCGTGGCGCTCACGCGCGCCGCGGGGCGGAAGCCCGAGTATTTCGGCGATCCGGAGTCGTTTCGCCCCGAGCGCTGGCTCGGGGGCGCGCCCGCGACGCTGCCGCACGAGCCGCGGATGGCGCTCGCGTTCGGCGGCGGGCCGCGCATCTGCCCGGGCCGCTCGATGGCGCTGCTGGAGTGCGCCGTGACGGTCGGCATGGTGCTCCGGAGCTTCACGGTGGAGCTCGCGGATCCGGCGGCGCCGGTGCGGGAGCGGATGGCGTTCGCGATGCAGCCGGAGGGGCTGCGCATCCGGTTCACGAGGCGCGCGAGCGCGTGAGCTCACGCGGCGCGCGGGCGCGAGCGCGCCCGCGCTCCGGCTCACCGCACCTTGGCGAGGGCCGCGTCGTAGTCGGGCTCCTGCGCGATCTCCGGGACGAGCTCCGCGTGGACGACCTTGTTCTGCTCGTCGAGCACGAGGACCGCGCGCGCGAGCAGGCCGGCGAGCGGCCCGTCCACCAGCTTGACGCCGTACTTGTCGCCGAAATCGCCCCGGAAGGTCGAGAGGCTCTCCGCGTTCTTGATGCCCTCGGCCCCGCAGAAGCGGCCGTGCGCGAACGGCAGATCGGCCGAGATGTTGAGCACCGTCACGCCCGGGAGCTGCGCGGCGCGCTCGTGGAACGTCCGAACGGACTTCGCGCAGACGCCGGTGTCGACGCTCGGAAAGATGTTGAGGACCTTCTTGCCCGAATACGACGAGAGCTTGCCTTCGGACAGATCGCTCTTCACGAGCGTGAAATCGGGTGCGGTCGCGCCGACGGACGGCAGCTCGCCGGCGGTGTGGACGGGGCTTCCCTTGAACTTGGTCTGAGCCATGGTCGCATCCTCCTCTGTACAGCGGTGCGTCGGCGCCCGTCGTAGGCGCGCGGAGGGCGGATGCCAAGCAGATCCAGCCAGGCAGCCGGCGTCCGAGGCGCCGGCCGGCCTGCCGCGTGGGCGATGCGCTGCCTCGCGGGCTCCCCGGCGCGAGCCGTCGCTCGCGCCCGGATCATCCGCCGAGGGGCGAGCGGTTGACCAGGGGGAACGGCTCGACCTCGGCGTCGTCGGGGTTCATCGAATCCCTGCTGTACCCGATCTCCTGCTCGGCCGTGGTGATGATGAAGGGCCCCCCGATCTCCTCGGGATCCACCGCGTCCTCGTAATCCTCGGTCATGTCGCCCTTGCCCGACGTCGCGGAGGCGAGGTACTGCTCGGCGATCTGCTCGGCGAACTCGTCCACCACCCTGGGCGGGCCGTCCCCCGGATCGGGGATGAACGCGTCGCGGTCGTCCGTGCGAGTCGCGCTCTTGCGCGCTGCCTCCACGAAATCCTTTCCGTGGCTTCTGCTGGTGGCCCGCTGGGAGCCGTCTTGCTTGGTCTGCATGATGGATGATCTCCTCGATCGGCGGCACGCTCCCACGCGCTTTCAGCGGCGCCGCCCGTCCGGTGTTCTGACATCGAGAGATGCACCGCGTGTACCAAGGCTGGAACTCCGCGCTGAGCGCGGTTTGGCGCGCCGATCGGATGGGCGCTCGTGCGCCGCGGCGAGGGCGCCAACGAGAACGTGCGGCGGGTGTAGCGGCGTGCCACAGCCGACGAGGGGCGCCGGTGACACGATGCCCCGGCGCTGCGCCGCCGGTGCACGGCGCTGCGCCGGCGTGTCCGGCTCGCGTGGGCTGCTGGAGAAGAGGCCAATCTCATGGCCGGCGCCTCTCGAGCGCAGCGCGCGTCGAGGCGCGGCGCGCGCTGCGCTCGCTGCGCTCGACGCGCGCAGCGGAGGAGCGATGTCGTTGCGCCCCGCGCCGTACCTTTACCAGCCGAGCTCTTCGCTGATCGCGTCGGCGAGCTGCTCGGCCATGTCCCGGTTCTTCTTCGCGCTCGGGTGCCAGTCGCAGCCGAGCCCGTCCGTCGCCTTGTCGTGCGGCGGGAACTCGAGGAAGCGCACCCGATCGTCGCCGCCGGCGGTCCGGTCCTCCACCACCTGGCCGATGTAGTCGCGCGCCCTGCTGAGCGCCTCGGCGCCCTCGGGGAACGAGTCGCTGAGCATGGGCCCGATGGTGCAGAAGATGTACGCCTCGGGGTAGTTCTCCCTGACCGTGTCGACGAGGCCCTCATAGGCGTTCGTGAACGGCTCACGGAACTCGGCGTCGCCCGGGACGTTGATGCTGAAGTCGTTCGTGCCGAGGTTGATCACGACGACCTGCGGGACCCAGGACGAGAAGTCCCATGCGGGCTGCGCCTCGTCGGCGATCGTCCGGCCGTAGATCTCCGGCATGGTGGGCTGCGCCTCATCGTCGTAGTTGCGGAACACGCCCCTGCCGGACCAGGCGACGATCGTGGTGTCGGCCTCGAGCAGCCGGCCGATCATGGAGCTGTAGGCGAGGTAGTTGTTCTCCGTGTCGCTCGTGAACTTGCACGTCTCATCCGCTCCGTCGATCCCGTAACCGGCGGAGATCGAGTCGCCGATCACCTCGATACGGCGCTCGGGCGCGGGCGCGACCGGCAGGAGCTCCCCGCCTTGCTCCGGGACGAACTCGAGGAACTGCGTCACGCCGACCAGCGGCTCGGTCCGGCGGTGGAGCAGGAGATCGTGCTCGCCTGCGGGCAGCCCTTCGGCGACCGTGTAGAGCTCCTCGTCGGCGTTGACCTTGAGAACCCCCTTCGACTCGCCGTCGATCACCACCTGGAAGAAGTTGGACTGCGCCGCGGTCGACGCGTCGTTGAAGCGGACGCTGATCGACGTCCCCGAGAACCGCGTGGCGATCGCGCTGCCGGCCCAGGAGAAGCGGGGGCCTTCGGGCTTCGTGGTGTCGAAGCGCCCGATGAAGCGGATGGTGTCTCCGGAGGGGTTGCTCCCGCCGGTGCCGCTCGTGCTCGACGCCGTCGTCGCGCCTGCGCCGCCCTCGCCGGCGCCGCCCTCGCCCGTGCCGCCGTCGCCGCCCGCGCCCGAGGCGCTGGTCGTCGAGGTAGATGAGCCGGCGCCGCTGCCCGTCGCCCCGTTCGGATCGTCGTCCCCGCACCCCGCGAGCGCCGACCAGGCGATGCAGACGGCGGAGACGAGCTTCGGGAACGTTGAATAAGCTGCTGTCTTCATGGCGGCGGAGGATGCTGCAGGTCCGTGGCGCACACAACACCAATCTGTCCCTGAAAACCGGTGCAGACTCCGCGATGCGGCCGTGGAGAGGCGGAGATCGGTTGGCGCGCGGGCGCTCCGACGATGTCGGGTGAGCCAGGGGCGGCGCTGCCGCCGGAAGAGGGGACTCGAACAGGAGGGCGGGGAGGCGGGGCGGGAGCGCTGCGTGGTTTGCGCGCCGGGGGGCGGGGAGGGGAGCGCGTCCAGCGCGACGGATCGCCGCGGAGGCGCTCAGTTCCAGGACCGGTTCTGGTTCTGGTGCTCGGAGCGACCGCCCTCCTCGGCGGAGGAGCGATCGCGGCCCTGCGAGGCGCGCACGTCGTCGCGCTCGTGGACCCGGGTCGAGTACCCCTGCGGGATCTCGTCGCCCATGAAGCGGCCGAACCCGGGCCGGCGCTCCGGGCGGTTGTAGATGTCGCCCTGGCCGCCGCGCTCCTGGCCGCGACCGTGGCCCTCGAGCTCGTCGCTGCGGCCCTGGTAGCCGCGGTCCTCGTCGCGGTCGCGGCGATCGCCGCGCTCTGCCTCCCAGCCCCGGCCGCCGGCGCGCTGGTGCTCGTCGCGACCGCGCTGGCCGCTGAACCCGCCGCGCTCGTCGCCCCAGCCGTAATGACCGGGGTTCTGGCGCTCGTCGCCGCCTCGATACCCGCGGTGCTGGCCCTCGCCGCGCCCGTAGCCGCCGCCCTGGTACTCGTCCTGTCGCCCGTAGCCGCGGCCGTAGCTCTCGCGGCCCTGGTGGTCGTCGCGGCCCTGATAACCGCGGCCCTGGTAATCATCGCGACCCTGATAACCGCGGCCCTGATAACCGCGGCCCTGGTAATCGTCGCGCCCCTGATGGCCGCGGCCCTGGTAGTCGTCGCGGCCCTGACTCTGGCCCTGGTAGCCGCGGCCCTGGTAGTCGTCGCGGCCCTGATGGCCGCGACCCTGGCTGTGGCCCTGGTAGCTGTGGCGCTCGTACTCCTCCTCGCGCCCGTAGCCGCGGTGCTGGTTCTCCTCGCGCCCGTAATCGTCGCGACCGTAGTCGTCGCGCCCGTACGAGCCGCGGCCCTGGCCCTCGTCCTGTCCGGTGGTCCCGCGGTTCACGTCGCGGCCGTAATAGCCGCGGTTCTCGTCGCGCCCTCGCTGCGCCGAGCCGAACCCTCTGCGCTCGTCCTCCGCGCCCCGACCGCCGAAGTGGTCGCCGCGCCCGCCGCTCCGCTCCCAGGAGGGGCTGTCCTGTCCGTACGCGCGGCTCTCCTCGTGCTCCCGGTAACCGCGCCCGCCGAAGCCGCCTTGCTCTTGCCCGCGCCCGCCGTATCCGCCGTACCCGCCGCGGTACTCCTGCCCGTGCTGGCCGCCCGCCTGCCACGGGCCCCTGCCTTCGCCGCGCCCCTGCTGGCCGTACTGCGGCGCCTGGCCCAGCTCGCCCTGCCGGCTGCCGCCGCTCTGGTTCGCATAGTTGCCGCGGCTGTACGAGCCTCGTTCGAACGCGTCCCGCTCCTCCTCGTGGCCGCGGAAGCCGCGCTGGTCGTAGCTCCCTGGAAAGCGCCCCTGCTCTTCCCGGTGGCGCCAGTCGTCGCGCGCCCCCTGGTCACGGAAGCCTCGGTTGTCGTAGCGATCTCGTGCCATGTCGCTCTCCTTGGTGGGTGCTGGTTAACAACGCTCGTGGCTCACACAGGCGAACACCTCCGTGAGCAGCGGGCCTACTTGCCCAGCAACCGACGTGCCCGGAGGAGGCGGCGGACGAGCGCCAGCGCGCCGCGCGACGGCCTCGGCGGCCCGATCGCGGGCCGCGGCTCTTGCGCCGTGCGCGCGGCGATGCGCCAACGCGCCACACGCTGGGGCAAGCTGTCACGCGAGCGCGGCTGAGCTCGTCCAGGACGAGCTCGCCGCGCCGACGTGACAACCAGGTTCGCCGCGGACGGCGGCGCTCGCCCGGCGCTCAGTACCGCGTCTCGCAGGGGTGCTGATCGGCGAACGCCTTCACGCGCGTCTTGTTGGACGACCAGGGGAAGTTCGCGTCGGTGACCGACCAGGACATCGCGCCCGCATACCCCATGTTGAAGAGGTCGCCCACGAACTTGTCGTAGCCCACGTCCATCTCGGCCATGTTGATGGGGAACTCGCCCATGACGACCGGCTTGTCCGTGAGGTTGTACTCGGACAGGGGCTTGTCGTACGGGAAGTAGTCGTTGACCCAGCCGTACATGTGGACCTGGTAGAAGTCGACGTCCGCGCGGGTCCACGCCTGACCCCACTTGATCGCGGCGCTGCCGACGCTCACGGGCGCGCCGGTCTCCTCCCGCAGCACCGCGGCCGACTCCTTGGCGAGCGCCTCCATCTGCTGGTGCGTGACGAGATCGAACTTGCTCGAGTCCCCCTCGAACGCCGGGTCGCCGCCGTAGAGGCTCGGCCCGGTCATCGCCCACTCGGGCTCGTTGATGACGTCCCAGGCCAGCATGCGGCCGCGGTGCGGGCTCGACGCGACCGTCTTCGCGATCGGCCGGACGACGTTCTCGATGAGCTTGGCCCGCCGGCCCGCTTCCGCGACGATCGGCCCCATGCTCCAGACCGTCAGGCCGTTCGGCGGGTCGTGCGACGTCTTGTAGAAGCCGTCGAAGGAGAACAGGGTGAACATCACGTTGACCTGCGCCTGGTCCGCGAGCTCGAGCGCCGCCAGGATGTCCTGCGCCGAGGTGCCGCCGAGCCCGGTCGGGTTGCCCTGCCCATCGAAGTTGATCTGGTCCCCGTAGAAGCGGGGGTAGATCCACCAGCGGACCACGTCGACGCCGTTGGCGCGCATGTCCTGGAGGTCGGAGAGCACCTGGCCCTTCTTGCCCGAGACGCCCGCCTGGCTCCACCGGGACTGACCGCCGAAGTCGGCGCCGAAGTCGCGCCACGCGTAGTTCACGCCGTACATGAAGCGGAGGCGGCAGGCGATCTCCACCCCGGCCTCGAACGGACATTCGTCCGCCGCCGTGCAGGTGCTGGGCTCTCCGCCGCTGCTGGTGCTGCTGCCCACGGGCTCGCCGGTGCCCGTGCTCGCGGTCCCGCCCGTGGGCGCGCCGGCGCCCGTGCCGCCCATGCCCGCGGACCCCCCGCCGCCCGTGCCCGTGGGCCCGGCGGTGCCCCAGGAGCCGCTGCCGGTCGGGCCGTTGTCCGCCGACTCCCCGCCGGCGCCGCCCTCGCCGCCGTCGCCCGTCCCGTCGCCGCACCCGAGGCCCGCCGCGGCGAGCTGGAGAACCCCAACAAGAAGAAGCCAATTGCGCATGAGGCCGATTATCGCCAGAAACGCACGTTCGAGCCAGCCCGAAATCTTAATCGGTTCAGTGACTCGCCGCGCCACGTTCTGCCATGGCTACAAGATGCTTGTCACAGCGGCCCAGGCGGGATCATCGCCTCTCCCGTGAGGCAGCTGCGGTATGTCGCCTTACCGCGAGGGGCCGCGCGGCCGGGGGTGAACCCCCATATAGGCGGCGGCGCTCCTGGCGGAGGGGTCGTCCGGAGAGCGCTCGATGAGGTCTTCCGCGAGGCTGCGGGCCTCGCCGGCCCGGCCGAGGCGCACGAGCGCCCGCACGCGGAGCAGGCCGCGCTCGGCGGCGCGCGGGCTGTCGCCGAGATCGCGCGACGCCGCGTCGTCGAGCCGGAGCACCTCCTCCGGGTCGCTCGTCAGCGCGGCGCGCATGCGCTCGAGGACGCGGGCCTCGGGGTCCGCGTCCAGCGCCGCCGGCGCTGCGTCGGGCTGCCGTGCCGCGGCGCTCGCGGGGGCAGCGGCCGGCGGCGGCGCCGGGGGGACGGCGGATGACTCGTCGCGTCGCTGCGGCCTCGCGCCTTCGCTGGGCTCCGCGCTCGACGGCCGCGCCTTCGGGGCGGGGCGCTCGTCGCGGCCGAGCGCGAGGAAGCCCGCCACGGCGAGCGCGGCGACGGGGAGGCCGATGAGCAGCGCGCGGCGGGTGCCGGACGGTCGATGTGCGTCCACGGCGGCGAACGTAGCGCGCAGGCGCGGCCGGCGGTAGCCGCCGCTCGAGCGGCGGGGCGGCGGCGCGGGCGCGCTCGATCAGGCCAGGAGGGCTCGCGGGTCGTGGGACGTGCCGTCCTCGGAACAGGCCACGAGGTGGGCTGTGCGCCGCGCGAGGGCCGCGCGCTGGAAGCGCGTTGAGGGACTCGCGCTGTCGGATCGCGAGCTGGCACAGATGGCCGCAACTCCGGGGGAGTGTGCCAGGATCTGATCCCCGTGTCATGAGGGGGCGAAGGCCGCGCGCCGCGCGGTACGCGGGGCGCGCGGGGTGAGCTCCTCGAAGACCTCACCGGATCTGCGGGGCCGGCATGGCCCCGGAGCATCGCCACCGTCGCTGTCACAATTTGCCACGGACGGTATGATTTTTGCAGTGGGCGTGTAGCGGAAAGGTTGCACTCATGCCCTCTCAGCTACCGTCTCTTTCGGCTCGGTCTCGGTCGTTCCGCGCTCGAGCGATTTCGCTGTTCGCCTTCTCGGTCATCCCGTCTGCCATCCTCCTCGCGGGCTGCGCCGATCCGCCGGACACCATCAACAACTACTATTACACGAACGGGGAGGGCGGGGCCGGCGGCGGCGGCGGCGGCGGCGGCGACGGCGGCGGCGACGGCGGCGACGGCGGCGCGCCCGCAGAGGAGTTCCCGGGGGCGCCCGTCGCGGACACCGAGGTGGCCGATCTCGCGCTCGACGTCTTCGGCACCATCGGCAATCGCTACTGGCTCGCCGTCTCGGAAGAGCAGCTCGAGATCATGAACGATGGGCTCGAGGGCGGCCCGGGCCCCATCCTGAGGCCGGGGTTCGGGGATATCTACTCACCGACCGGGGAAGACGCGACCTTCGTGGATCACCTGTGGGTGACGACGGCCGGCGCCGAGGGCAAGACGGCCGATTACGGCAAGGTCCAGGTGGGGATCGCCGGGCAGTCGACGATGCGGCCCTGGACGAAGCGGACCATTCCCAACCTCAACATCGACGCGGACGAGTTCGTCGAGAAGCAGCGGCTCGGCGGGTTCGAGCACGTGCGCTTCAACAACGGCCAGGTCGGCACCATCTTCCGCGAGCGCTTCACGCTCGAGCTCTATGCGCGCCTCGATTACCCGGCCCCCCTGACCAACTACGCCTGGGTCTCGAGCAACGTCTGGGGGCCGGCGGTGTCGATCCCTTACATCGTGGTCGAGCGCTACAAGAAGGCGTTCTGCGAGCGCGTCGGGGACAAGCTCGGCGGCGGCTGCGCCAACATGTGGGAGTTCGTCGGGGACTTCGCCGGCAACATCCCGGGGGGCGGCTGGATCCCGAAGCCGATCGACGTGGTGATCCCCGGCGGCAGCATCTTCGACGACCCGGCGAACTGCCAGCTGAAGACGTGCGACAACACCCGCGCGAAGGAGCTCGAGCAGGCGATCGCCGACACGCCGCCGGGCGAGGGCTACAAGGCCGCGCTCGAGGGCTGGATCGACTGGCCGGCGTTCCACCGGTTCCAGTGCCTCTCGTGGGTGCTCGCCACCGGGGACGACGCGATCCACAACAGCAACAACGTCGTGCTCGTCGAGCGGGCCGATGGCCTGTTCCAGTACCTGCCGTACTCGGTCGACATCAGCCTGGGGCAGAGCTGGTATCCGCAGGTCCCCCTGGCCGGCGGGAACGCGCTGGCGCGCGGGTGCCAGAGCGATACGGCCTGCTGGGCCGACACGATCGCGATGTGCGAGGACGTGATCGAGGATTTCGCGGCGCTCGATCCCAACGCGGTGCTGAAGGGCATCTACGAGCAGCTGTCGGACGAGGGGATGCTCCGTCCGGGCGACGAGGAGCGCTACGAGGCGCTGGACGCCTGGATCACCGAGCACCTCAAGTTCCTGCCGGAGGACCTGGAGAGGAACCGTGAGCAGCCGCAGCTCTGCATTCCTCCCCAGATCGATTGCGGCGGCTACTGCGGCTATCCCCAGGACTGCGGCTGGGGCGTCGGCGCGGGCGGTGGAGGCGTCGGCGGTGGAGGCGAGGGCGGTAAAGGTGAGGGCGGACTCGGCGAGGGCGGTGGAGGCGTCGGCGGATTCGGCGAGGGCGGTGGAGATGCGGGGAGCGGCGGCGCCGGCGGTGGCGCTGCGGGGAGCGGCGGCGCCGGCGGTGGCGCTGCGGGGAGCGGCGGCGCCGGCGGTGAATCCGCGGGCTGACGCCGGGTAAGCGTCAACGGCCTCGACGCGCGGAGAGGGAGGGGCGCCGCGCTCCGGCGCTCCCTCTCAGGGCGAGATCTCGAACAGGCACCGCGTGATCGGGATGCCGACGTCTGCCAGCACGTACAGATAGTATTTCGTGCCCGGGACGAGCTCCTCGGGGGTCCCGTCGGCGGGATAGCCCTGCTTCGTGCTCGCTGGGACCTCGCCGTAGGCGATACCGCTCTTCATGGGCTCGGCGCTCGAGGGCACGTCGAGCCGCCAGATCGTCCCCTCGGGCAGGTCGAGGTTGGGGGGAGCGCCCGGGTTCGCGGCGTCCGCCGACATGACGTAGACGTAGCGGGCGCCGCCGCCGGCCCAGGTGACCTTGCCCGCAGCGTCGACGCCTTCGCCCGCCGCGCAGTCGCTCGGCTCGTAAAGGCTCTGTTCATAGATGGGCCCGCCGAACGGGGTCATGTCCGCGAAATCCTCCCTCGTGAACCCGCGGCGCGCGAGCTCGCCCTCGAAGAACGCGATCATGCGCGCCGGGTCGGTGGTGGGCAGTCCGGCGGTGTCGCGGGAGAAGCCGTTGTTCTGGTCCGGCGGATAGGCGCCGAGCGCCGCCGAGGAGACCCAGCCGGCGGCCAGCGCGAGGCCCGACGGATTGAAGCTGTCGGTCCAGATCGGCCCGGCCTCGATGTACCAGTTCGACGGCCCCGCGGGCGCGACGTTCTCCGAGTGACAGCACACGCACCCGCACGCCTCGGTCTGCTCCGTGACCCAGGCGAGCTCGGCGAGCCATTCCGGGTCGGACAGGCGCGGATCGTCGCTCGGGGTCTTGTACTCCGACGGCGGCGCGGGCCAGTACGGGCGCTGCGTGAAGACCGGCTCGCACGACGCGTAATCGGTGAACCGGCGGCCCGGCTCGGTGCAGCCCGAGATCGCGCCGAACGTGCAGACCTTGCCGTCGCTCTGCCCGGCCGGCTCGCCGGCCTCCGGCTCGACGCAGACCAGCTCGGGCCACTGGAAGACGGCGCCGCCCGTGCCGATGCCGGGGTTCTCGGTCGCGGCCTCGCAGGCGTCGGGCTCGAACTGGCCGCCGCCGAACATCTCGCAGCCGCGCTGGGTGGCGGCGCACTGGCTCGCGTCGCCGCCGGGGAAGACGATGGCGTACGCGTCGTCGGTCCCGCCGCCGAGCACGCATCGGCCGAGCGTCTCCGGGTAGCCGCAGCTCTCGCCGCCGGTGAAGGTGGAGCCCTGGAGCGCCTTGCAGTCGGCCTCGGCGGTCTCCGCGGTCCAGCCCTGGCCGGTGTACTCGCGGCACTCCTCGGCCTGGCTGAAGGCGCTCGTGTAGACGCAACGCCCGGGCGACCCGGAGGGCTCTGGAGCCCCCGAGGCGTCGTCGTCTTCGCTGTTCTGGCAGGCGCCCAGCCCTCCGAAGGCCGAGACGAGGAGCGCTGCGACCAGCATCGCGTGCGGTGAACGGAGGAGCTCTCGCTTCACGGTGAATCTCCTGAACGTGGACCTTCGAGCGAAGGTGAACGTGGTCTAGCTCACCGGACCGCCCGGGGAGCATGTCGATGTGTATCGTTTGTTCATGATTGTGCAACCTTGGTACATGGTTTTGTGAAGAAAAAGTAATCCATGACACATTTGTGTCGGAAGACGATGCACGTGAGGGGTGGGCGAGGCGTGTCCGGGGACCGGGACGGCTGCCCGCGGTGCACGAGACATGCACGAGCTATCCGAGGCGCTTCGGCTACGGGGGGGCCGGGGTCGCTGGATCTCGCGCGCCAAGCGCTCGCAGGCAGCGGCCGCCGTCGCGCTGGCCCGCGGACTTAGCCGACCTGAAACTCAGGACCCGCTTGAAGACTCATGTCCTGTCGCCCTGGGTTTCGGCGTTGACGAACACCCGCGCCGAGGAACGGCATCACACGACCATCGAGGACCCGGCGAACGAGCCTTCGCTGCGGCTAGCCGTGGGATGCCGCTACGCCCGCAGCACCGTCACCCGCCTCCCGGACGCCGTCTTCGCCTCCTCGAACCGCGTCCGTTCCTCGATCGCCCCCGCCGCGCTCCTGCAGTCGAAGATCGCCAGCACCCCCTCGTCGAGCCCGAGCCGGCGCAGGTACTCGTCGAGCTGGACGAGCCCCTCCCGCAGCGGATCTCCCTTCTTGTCGCGGTCGCGCCACACCTTGATCTCGAGCGCCACGCGCTGCTCGGCGCGCAAGCCCGCGGCGTCGACGTAGGGCCACCGGATGAGCACGTCGATCCGCTTGCGTCCCACGCCGACCTCGCGGTCGATGACGCCGCCCCCGTTCACCACGCGGTGCAGGAATGCCATCAAGACGAGGTGCGGCGCCGCTTCCTGGTAATCCACGCGCTCCACCACGAGCTCGCCGTGCTGCCGCCAGAACTCGGCGAAGTCGCGGAGCAGCCGGTCCACGTCGAGGCGCCCGTCCGGCGCCTTGTAGCGATGCGGCTCGGCGTCGATCGCCGCCTCGGCCGGGCTCGCGAGCACGCGCAGGATGATCTCGCGGTAGATGGGGTTGGCGATGCGCACCGGCAGATCCGGGGCGACCAGGCCGAGATCGACGGCGTGCTCGAAGTCCGCGTCGAACGTCTTTCCCCCGGTCAGCTCCCCGGCGAGCACGGGCTCGATGACGCGGCGCACGCGCTCCTCCTCGAGGCGCGCGAGCAGCGAGTCGAGGTGCGTGGCCCGCGCCAGGATGACGCGCTCCTTCGCGGCCTCGATGTGCGTGGCCGTGATGGGCTGGTCCCCCGGGACCTGGATCTTCTCGACCACCTCCCGCGCCAGTGCGTTCGTCAGCCACGGCTGTCCCTGCGCGAGCGTGAACGCCTGCGCGAGCGCCTCCTCGGCGAAGGGCTGCCCTGTCTCGGCGGTGTGCTGTCCGTACAGCTCGCGGACCTCCGCCTCCGTGAAGTCGCCGAGCCGGAGCGACTCTTCCTTGATGTTGAACGGGCTCGACGAGCCCATCCGGACCGGGCCTCCGCCGCTCGCTGCCTTGTAGTCGCGGACATCGCGCGCCCCGCAGAGCACCAGCGACCACGGAAAGGCGACCGGGCGGTCCGGGAAGCCGGCGCGGAGCTGGCTCAGGACGGAGATCAAGCTGCTGCCGGTCAGCGCGTCGATCTCGTCGAACACGAGCGCCAGCGGTCGGGGACACGCCTCCGCCCAGCGCGTGAGCTGGGTCTGGAGGTAGCCGGCCGCGGGCACCTCGCTCGGCGCCGGCGGCCGGAGCTCCGGCGGGAGCGAAAGGCGAGCGGCGCCCTCGATCGCGAGCCATATCCCCTTCACCGCCTGCTCGACGTCCTCGGGGAAGGCGCGCGCCGTCTCGCAGGAGAAGTGCAGCGCCGCATAGCGCCCCTCCTCGGTGAGACGCCGGGCGAGCGCCTTCATCGTGGTGGTCTTGCCCGTCTGTCGCGGGGCATGGACGACGAAGTACGCCTGCTTGTCCACCAGCGCGCCGAAGCCCGGCAACCGTCGCCCCGCGGGGATCATGTAGTGTCGGTCCGGGCGGCAGGGGCCGGCGATGTTGAAGGTGCGCACGGTCCGGATGTACTACCGCGAACCGAGTTCCATGGCGAGCGACCGGAGCCCGGTATCCCGCCGCCGGACCGGGCCGAGGCGCGCGCCGGCGGAGAGCCGCCCCCAGCGGCGAGGAGCAGCGGCCGGGCGGCGCCGGCCCCTCACCGGAGCGCGCCGATGCCGAACGAGAGGCACGGCTCTCCGTCGCGCAGCGACACCGCCGCGAGCTGCTTCTCCGGCGGGTACATGTACCCGAACAGCGTGCACATCTCGTTGTCGCCGAAGCCGAAGGTGAGATCGTGGTCCGACGTGTTCCGGAACCTGCACGCGTACCGGAGCGAGTCGCCCTCCTCGAGCGCGATCGCCGGCCGGTACACCTCGATGTCGCCCTCCAGGTCGAACGCCCCGCCCTCGTAGACGCGCGCCTCGCCGCCGCCCTCGCGGACGACATCCACGTCGAAGGCCTCGGCGTAACGGTGCGTGTGGGGCATGAGAGACACGATGTTCCCCCCGAACGTCGAGCACGTGGCGCCCACGGTCCGGGTGGCGCGCGGCGGGACGAGGAAGTCGTTCACGTTCATGACGAACGGCACGAGCTCTTCCGTGCGCTCCGACATGGGCATGGTGAAGAAGTCGTAGGCGAGCTCGACGACCTCGGGCTCGGCCGACGTGTTGAGAAGGTGGACGCTCGTCGCGATCTCGCGGGTCGTGTCCAGGGTGAAGCCCATCCCCTCGGGGAAGACGAGCGTCTCGTCGCCGACGACCTGGGTGGAGCTCGCGAAGAGGACGTCCGGGATGACCGCCGGCAGCGCGCCAAAGGCGTCGTCGGCGCCAGGATGGCAGTCCGGGTAGGGGTTCGGCCCGTACGACGGATTCACCGGCTTGGCGATGACGTTGCTGTGGTGCAGCCCGGCCGTCGTGTAGAGGCGCGCCGCGTGGACGGTCTCGTTCACGAGGGCAGGGAAGGGCCATGAGAGGCAGAACAGCGCCTCCTCGCCGGGCGCGAGGGTCCGCGGCGGCGCGATGATCCTGAAGCCGCTGCGCGGCGGCTCCGGCAACCGGAGCCGGGTGAGCGGCGCGCCGAACGCGACGACGTTGTCCCGGTCGATGCGCTCTTCAGGCTCGTAGCGGGCGGCGGGGTGGACGCACCGGCCCCGGAAGAGCTCCTCGCCGGGCGCGCACGCCGCGGGCGGCGAGGGCTCGAGTCCGGCGCAGGCAGGGAGGAGAGGAGTCCAGAGGAGGTGAATCCAGAGGAGGCGCGACGTACGGGTCCTATCTCTCGGGACGGAGCGGAGCTTTGAAGTTCGCATCACGCGTCACCTGCGACCGGCGGCGCCTCACCGGAAGCCTCGACTGCCGATCTCCACCGCTCGATCGGATCTCCCGTCGTCGACGAGCGCGGCCTCGCGCGGCCAGGGCGGAGCGCGCGGCCGCGCGGCGCTCGCGGCGCGACTGACCACGGCGCCGGCCGGCGCCGCTCAGCCGCTTCGACCGCCGCCGCGCCGGGCGGCGCCGGCGCCATGGCCGCTGCTCGGGCGCAGGGCGGCGCGGGCCATCCGGCGCGCCCCGACGGCCTGGAACGCCGGGGAGGCGCCGCCGCGCCGCGGGGCCGCCCACGTGGATACCCGGTTCACCCGGGTCGACGCTGTGCGCAACAAGGGCGTGACGTGGGCGTCGCGGATCGTCTAGCATCCGCATGCCGAGGGGCATCAGGCCCCACCATCCCCTGCATCGCCCGACGACCACGCAGCGTGGTCCCAGCTCGTGGAGAGACAGCATTGAGCGAGCAAGCAACCGAGCCCGCCCTCCCCGTCACCGCCTTCGAGAGGCGCTTCAAGCACCCGCCTGGGCTCGTGATCCTCTTCTTCGCGGAGATGTGGGAGCGCTTTTCGTATTACGGCATGCGCGGCCTGCTCAAGATGTATATGGCGAACTACCTGTTCGTCACCATGCGGGAGGCGTACCAGGGGTGCCGCCAGCACACGCCGCCGTGCGAGCTCGTCCCTGGCGATCCGGCCACGGTGTTCGCGTGGGAGTTCATCCGGGGCCTGCTCCCGAGCGCGCCCGCCGAGCAGGCGTCCGTGCTCTACGGGCTGTACACGGGGCTCGTCTACCTCACGCCGTTCTTCGGCGGCATCCTCGCCGACCGGGTCTGGGGCCAGCGCAAGACGGTGGTGATCGGCGGCGTCCTGATGGCCATCGGACACTTCGTCATGGCCTCCGAGGACTCGTTCTTCCTCGCGCTGCTCCTGCTCATCCTCGGCAACGGCGCGTTCAAGCCCAACATCTCGACCCAGGTCGGCAGCCTGTACCCGAAGGGTGATCCGCGCCGCGACGGCGCCTTCACCATCTTCTACATGGGCATCAACGTCGGCGCCTTCATCTGCAACCTCGTGTGCGGCACGCTCGCCGCCGTCTACGGCTGGCATTACGGCTTCGCCGCCGCGGGCGTCGGGATGTGCCTTGGGCTCGTCGTCTACCTGATGGGGCAGAAGTACCTCGCCAAGGACAACCTCACCAAGGCGGCCGAAGGGACCGGCGAGGAGAAGCAGCCGCTCTCCAGCGACGAGTGGAAGCGCGTCGGCGCGCTCGTGGCGCTCTGCGCCCTCAATATCGTCTTCTGGGCGGTCTACGAGCAGCAGGGCAACACGATGCAGACCTGGGCCGACGAGAAGACCGTCTGGCCCGTCGTCCTCGGCTTCCAGATCCCGTCGACGTGGTTCCAGTCGTGGAACCCGCTCTGCATCATCCTGTTCGCCCCGCTCCTCGACATCTTCTGGCGCTGGCAGGCGAAGCGCGGCACCGAGCCGACGAGCGTGTCGAAGATGGCGATCGGCTGCATCCTCCTCGGGGTGTCGTTCATCGTGATGATCCTCGGCGCGCAGGCGGTCGGCGACGGCAAGGGCAGCCTGTTCTGGCCGCTCTTCTGCACGCTGCTCCTCACGATCGGCGAGCTCTACCTGTCGCCCATCGGCCTGTCGCTCGTGACCAAGGTCTCGCCGGTGCGGATCGTGTCGATGATGATGGGCATGTGGTTCGTCTCGAGCTTCTTCGGCAACACGCTGAGCGGCTACATCGGCATCTTCTACACGCGCTGGCCGAAGGAGATGTTCTTCCTGCTCCTCACCGTCCTCGGCGTCGGCGCCGGCGCCGCGATGTTCGCGTTCAACAAGCCGCTCCGCCGGGTCATCGGCAGCCACTGACACGGACCGCCGAGCGGCGCGGCGGCGCCCCCGGGGAGGGGGCGCGCCGCCGCGTCAGGGCGCCCGCGCGCCGCCGGGGTCGACGATCCGCTCGTCGAGCACGGCGAGCCGCCCCGCGGGCAGCGCGCCCCCGATGGCCGCGACGGCGCGGCGGACGCTCTCCAGCGTGCTGCACGAGGCGACGTCGACGAAGAGCCGCCCCGACTCGGGCCAGGAGTGCAGCGCCACGTGCGACTCGCTGACGACCGCGCACGCGGTGATGCCCTGCGGCGAGAACGGGACGACCACCATCTCGAGCAGGGTGAACGGCCCGGCGGCCACCGCGGCCTCCAGCGCCCCGCGGAGCGCGGCGGGGCTGTTCAGGAAATCGAAGGGACAGCCTTCGAAGTGGGCGAGGGCGACGTACAACCGCATCGTGGGCGAGGCGCGCGGCGGCGGCGCCGCGCTGGCCGCCGAGGATAGCCGAGGCCGGGCGGCGCGGGACCGGAATCGGCGCGGCCCGAGCCGAGAGGGCGCGCCGGCGAGCTCACGCCAGGGGCGCGCCGGCGGGCGGCGCTCAATTTGCCCGGAGAGAGCTCGCATGAAGGCGGGAAGGCAGGAAGATCATTGATCTTTTCTTCCCGCCCTCCCGCCTTCATGTTCAATTGTGAGCACTGCCCTGCGCCGCGGCCTCGACGCAGACGCGGACCTCCTCCAGGAGCTCCTGCAGGCCGAGCTCGCCCTTCTGGAACACCCGCTCGGTGCCTAGCCGGAGCCGCGCGCGATCGTCGTCCGTGAGCTCCTTGGCCGTGAGCACGATGAGCGGCATCCGGCGCCAGTGCTCGTGGAGGCGCAGCCGCTCGATCAGCTCGAACCCGTCCATCTCGGGCATCATCAGATCGACGATGGCCGCGTCGGGCGCCTCCGCGTCGGTCGCCAGCAGATCGAGCGCGAGCCGGCCGTTCGCCGCCGACACCGCGTCGCAGCCCGACCTGCGCAGCATCCCCTCGAGCACCTCCCGGCTCGGCGCGTCGTCCTCGACCACGAGGACGCGCGGGCTGCGCCCGCTCCGGAGCGCGCACCGCGCGAGCGCGCGCTCCAGCGCCTCGCGCTCCACCGGCTTCGTGATGTAATCCGCGGCGCCGAGCGAATAGCCGATGCCCCGCTCCTCGACGATCGAGATGACGATCACCGGGATCGACGCGAGCGCCGGGGTCGACTTGAGCGCCGAGAGCACCCGCCAACCGTCCATCTCGGGCATCAGGAGATCGAGCGTGATCACGTCGGGAAACAGCGTGCCGGCGAGGCGCAGCCCCTCCCGCCCGCCCGGCGCGAGCGCCACGTGGTGGCCGAGCGCCTCGATGTGCCGCTTGAGCAGGTCGCGCACCGTGGCGTCGTCGTCCACCACGAGGACGAGCCGCTGGGCGTCCGCGCGGCCCGGCGCCCACGCCTCGGCGCCCGCGCGACCGTGGCCGTCCGCCGCGCCGTCCCGCGCCGCGGCGTCGTCGGGCGGCGCCGCGAGCGGCAGCCGCACGCGGAACGTGGAGCCCTTGCCGACCTCGCTCCTCACCTCGATCGCGCCGCCCATGAGCTCGACGAGCCGCTTCGTGATCATGAGGCCCAGCCCGGTGCCGCCGTACCTGCGCGAGGTCGACGCGTCGGCCTGGACGAACGGCTGGAACAGCCGCTTCAGCTGCTCCTCCGTCATCCCGATGCCCTCGTCCTCGACCTCGAGGTGCAGCGCCGGCCGGCCGGCCTCGCGCTCGACCGAGACCCGCACCCGCACGGCGCCGTCGGCGGTGAACTTCGCCGCGTTGCTGAGCAGGTTGTAGAGGATCTGCCGCGTCCTACGCGGGTCGGCGTGCAGGGTGATCGCGCCGTCGGGGCGGTGGATCGAGAGCGTGTTCCGGCGCTGCGCGACCAGCGGGCGCACCGTCGAGGTCACCTCGTCGAGCAGCACCTGGACGTCGAACGACTCGGGGTGGAGCTCCATCCTGCTCGCCTCGATCTTCGACAGGTCGAGGACGTCGTTGATGAGGCCGAGGAGGTGGGCGCCGGCCTGGTGGATCTTCTTCAGGTCCGCCACGAACGCCTGGTTGCCGATCTCGAGCGCGTCCTCCTGGAGCATCTCGCTGTAGCCCAGGATCGCGTTGAGCGGCGTGCGCAGCTCGTGGCTCATGTTGGCGACGAACTGGCTCTTCGCCAGGTTCGCGCGCTCGGCCGCCCGCGCCATGGCCTCGGCGTGCGTCTTGGCCTCCGAGAGCTGCCGGTTCACGACCTCGGACCGCTCCATCGCCTGGGACAGCGCCTGCTCGGTCTCCTTGTGCAGGGCGATCTCCTGCTGCAGCTGCTCGTTCTGCCGATCGAGCTCCTCCTCGACGAGCTCCCGGCTCTCCCACGAGAGGACGAGCCACCACGCGCCGACGCCGATGAGGACCACGACCGCGGCGTAGAGCTTGATGAACGCGGCGAGGACCTCGGGCCGCGCCTCGGCGGTCAGGGCGGCGGTCCAGTAGAAGAGCCCGAAGAGCGCCCCGACGACGCCCGCCATGGCGGCGAACACGAGCGCGAAGCGCAGGAGCCTCGACGAGAGCCGCGCCGACAGCCGCTCCGCCACGAAGGCGCGGAGCGCCGTCGCCCGGCGCGCGGACACCCCGGCCCGGGGCGTCTTGCAGACGTCGTGGCAGCGCGCGTCCAGCGTGCAGCAGAGCGAGCAGATCGCCCCCTCGTACACGGGGCAGTACGCCATGTCCTGCGGCTCGTAGCCGTGCTCGCAGACGCAGCACTGCGCGATCCCAGGGGCCTTGTCGCTCGGGAAGTGGGTGTTCTCGCGGGCGATGTAGTACTTGCCCCGGGTGAGCCAGGCGATCGCGGGGGACAGCGCGAACGCGAGGCCGAGCGCGATGAACGAGGAGTACGCCGCGGCGGCGGGGCCGAACAGCCCGGCGAAGCAGAGGATGGACGCCGCGGCGCCCGCGCCCATCGCGCCGACCCCCACCGGGTTCACGTCGTAGAGGTGCGCCCGCTTGAACTCGATATACCGCGGGCTCAGCCCGAGGGGCTTGTTGACGACGAGGTCGGCCACGATCGCGCCGATCCACGCGATCGCGACGCTGGAGTAGATCGCGAGCACCTTCTCGAGGGTCTGGAAGACCCCGAACATCATGAGGAGGAGCGCGATCGCGACGTTGAACACGAGCCACACGACGCGGCCGGGGTGGCGGTGCGTGAGCCGCGAGAAGAAGTTGGACCACGCGAGCGACCCGGCGTAGGCGTTGGTCACGTTGATCTTGAGCTGCGAGACGACGACGAACGCCATCGCCGCGAGGAGGACGACGCCGCGGTTCGAGAAGACGTGCTCGTAGCCGGCGAGGTACATCACCACCGGCCGGAGCGCCGCGTCCACGCTCGAGCCCTGCCGCACCGCGAGCGACGCCAGGAAGCCGCCGGCCAGCTGCTTGGCGCCGCCGAGCAGGATCCACCCGGGGCCCGCCAGGATCAGCGCGGTCCACCAGAGGCGGCGGTTCGATCGCGTCCTGTCCGGCATGAACCGCAGGTAATCCACCTGCTCGCCGATCTGCACGATGAGGGAGAAGCTCACGCTGGCCGCGAGGCCGAAGAGGACCGGGTCGAACCGGTCGCCGCCCTCCGACCTGCCGGCGAAGCTGGTCCAGCCGGACAGCGCCTCCGGGTCCTTGTGGAGCACGAAGACGAACGGCAGCGCCATGAGCACGAGCCACAGCGGCTGGGTCCAGAGCTGGAACTTGTTGATCAGGGTCACGCCGAAGAGCACGAGCGGGATGATCACCGCCGAGCACAGGAGGTACCCGGGCACGAGCGGCAGCCCGAAGTAGAGCTCGAGGGCCTGCGCCATGATGGCGGCCTCGAGGGCGAAGAAGATGAACGTGAACGACGCGTAGATGACCGACGTGATCGTCGAGCCGATGTAGCCGAACCCCGCGCCCCGCGTGAGGAGGTCCATGTCGAGGTTGTACGTCGCCGAGTAGTACGAGATCGGCAGTCCCGTGAGGAAGATGATGGCGCTGGAGACGAGGATCGCCCAGAGCGAGTTCGTGAAGCCGTAACTGACGATCAGCGAGGCGCCGATGGCCTCGAGCGCGAGGAACGAGATCCCGCCGAGCGCCGTGTTGGCGAGGAGCGCCGGGGACCATTTCCGGAACGACCTCGGCGCGTAGCGGAGGGAGTAGTCCTCCATGGTCTCGTTGGCGACCCAGCTGTTGTACGCGCGCCTCTCCCTGACGATGGTGTGGATGACCTGCATGGCTCGCCGCTCCGCGCCTGTCCGCACACGCCCCGGACAGGCGCCCTCGTGTTCACGGTACTTCGCCTGTGAAGCGCCCCGCGCGCGCCCCGGCCGGCGCGGCCCCTCGCTCAGCCCCCGCCCTGCTCGCCCGCGCCGCCCCGCGCGCGCCCGGCCGGTGCGCGCTGCGCCTCCTCGGCGCGCGCCTGGTGCTCCCGGAGCAGGGTGACATAGGCCTCCTCGCATTGCCTGAGCCGCTTGAGCTCGAGGCAGGCGCGGATGCGCGCCTGGAGCAGGACCATGTTGAACGGCTTTGTCACGTAGTCCTCGGCGCCGCACTCGATGCCGCGCGCCACGTCGCCGAGCTTGTCGGACGCGGAGAGCAGGACCACCGGGGCGAGGCCGAGGCGCCCCTCGTCCCGCAGCTTCTCCAGGACGTCGAGGCCGCTCAGGTCCGGCATGACGAGATCGAGCAGGATCAGGTCGTAGTCGTTCTCGCGGATGAGCTGCAGCGCCGTGCGCCCGCCGGGCGCCTGGTCCACCTCGTACCCCCGCCGCTCGAGGCACGCGCTCAGCATGTCGCGGTTCACGGAGTTGTCGTCGACGACGAGCAGGCGCCCGCCGAGGCTCCCCGCCCTGGCCGGGGAGGTGGGCGCGAGGAGGGGAGCCTCGTCCTGGACCGGCGGCAGCCCGAGCCACGGGGCCTTCGGGAGGCCGCTCTGCGAGTAGCCCGCGATGAGGTTGCGCAGCATCACCCCCGCCGCCTGGATCCTGCAGAGGATGGGAATCAGCGCGAACCGCTCCTCGCGCTCGAACCGCGAGAGCAGCTCGGCGCAGAG
Source organism: Sorangium sp. So ce394 (assembly GCF_051474665.1). Classification (NCBI taxonomy): domain Bacteria; kingdom Pseudomonadati; phylum Myxococcota; order Polyangiales; family Polyangiaceae; genus Sorangium; species Sorangium sp. So ce394. The sequence continues at coordinate 9,192,640 of NZ_CP150339.1, read as the reverse complement.
CGGCTCGATCTTGCTCGTGTGCGGCTCGGTGGCGTCGTTGAGCTCGCGCAGGCTGCGGAGCAGCGCCTGCGAGTCGCGGCCGCCGAGCGCCTCCTCGGAGATGCGCTCGTTCACCTGGGCGAGCACGGAGGCCCCGATGCCGCGGAGCCCGTTGAGCGCGTCGAAGGTGCTCGTCGGCGCGTCGAGCGGCAGGCACTCGAGGAGGTGGTCGCCGTAGCCGACGATCGCGGTGAGCGAGGTGCGGAGCTCGTGGCGGAGGTGCGCGATGAGCGATCTCCAGAGCTCCTGCCTGCCGGGCCTGTCGCTCGCGGCGCCGCGGCCGGCGAGGGGATCGGCCGGGCGCTTCACGGCGACTCCCGGGCGAGCAGCGTCTGGATCTTGGCGTCGAGGCGCTCGATCTCGACGGGCTTGATGTCGTAGTCGTCGCCGCCCGCCTCGATGGCCTGCTCTCGATCGCTGCTCATCGCATGGGCGGTGAGGACGATGATGGGGATGTCCCTGGTGCGCGTGTCCCCCTTGAGGCGGCGCGTCGCCTCGAGGCCGTCGATGTTGGGCAGGCCGACGTCCATGAGGATCAGCTGCGGCCGCGCGGCCCGCGCCAGCTCCACCCCCGACTCGCCGTCCACGGCGGTCACCACGGCGTATCCACGGCGGAGCAGGCGTCGCGATAACATGTCACGGTTCATCTCGTTGTCTTCGACGAGGAGAATGGTGGTCATGAGGTCCCCCCCTTGAAAGCAAGATCCCCGCAGCGCCCCGCCCGACGAAGCGCGGCCGCCGCTCGCGCAGGCGCGCGGCCGAGGCGGCGCCCCGCGCCGCCCCCGAGCGCCGCGCCGGCAGGAAGCCAGTCCGCCTAGAAGAGCCCCTGCGCGGTCGTGTCCCCCGTCCGCGCCGCCTTCGTCGATTCGATGTTTCGTACGTTACGGTATCGGTTATTGGGGATCCATAGAAATCGGTGTTCGCCCTCGCCAGAGGCGTGCTGCTCGGAGAGCGAATGTCCGCGCCCCGAGCCTCTCCTGGAAGGGGAGCAGCGTTGTGTCCAGCACGTGTCGAGCGATGATGGAGAGCGCGGCGAGGCCACGAGATGGCCTGTCGCAGAGGGAGGAGTGGATTCGGGACGTACGCTGCCGGAGCGCGCCGCGCCTCGGTCGCTCAGCGCCGCGCGATCTCGACGATCTGCCGCACGCGCTGGCCGCCGAGGTCGAAGCGCCCCTCGAGCCCCGCGAACACGAAGCTGTTCACGCGGCTGCCCCGGACCTCGTGCGCGGCGCTCGCGCCGCCGGCGCGCTCCAGGAAGAAGACGTTGAGCCCGCCGCCGATCGACGGGCCGAGCGCCACGCTGTCCGACATGCGGACATCGATCGTCGCGGTGAGGCGCGCGAGCTCGACGCCGTGGGTGAGCGTGTCGCGCTCCTGGCCGGGCGCCGCCGTCCAGAGGGCGCGGTAGCCGCTGCCGAGCGCGATCACCGGGTCGATGCGCTGGAACGGCGCGAGGTGGAACCTCGCCTCGGCGCCCGCGGTCAGGCCGCGGACGTCGGTGTCGCGCCGGTCCGGGCCCATGGCCATGTACTGCTCGTAGCTCGACGTCAGGCCGAGGCCGAGCTTCGGCGTCGCGCGGTAGCCGAGCTTCACGGCGACGCCGGCGCCGGGGCCCGACACGTCGCGGATGCGCCGCTCGCTCCCGATGTCGCCGAACCCCTGCGTGTACCCGGCGCCGACCCCGAGCTCGAGCGCGTTGCCCGGCGCCCTGAGGGGCGAGCTCAGGTAGCTCGGCGGGACCTCGCCCTCGTAGTCCTGCGCCGAGGCGACGCGCGCGCACAGCGCGACGAGCGCGGCCGCGGCGACCGCGAACCCCGTGTTTGCCTTCATTGCGGATCCTCCTCGTTCGCGGCGCCGCGAGGCGGCGGAGCCGATCCGCGCGCCACGATCCGCGCTGCGCGGCCCGCGCCGCGCGATCTGCCCGGGGACGCCGCTCGCGGGGGCGCGGAGCATCGCGTGTGCCACGGAGGCGGCGAGCACCGCCTTCTCGGTCGCGGACGGGCGGGGGGCGGCGCGCGAGGCCGCCGGCCGCTCACGGCGCGGCGCCGCGAGGCCGCCGGCCTACCAGCGGTGGAAGGCCGGGTGCCCTTCCTTGACGGCCACGAACGTCCCGCGGCACGTCGCCGTGACCCGGCCCCCCGCCTCCAGGGTCGCCTCGACCACCACGCGGTCGCCCTCGGCCTCCGCGACCTGCGCCCGCAGGCGCACCGGGCCGAGCGGCGTCGGCTTCTTCAGCTTCACGTGGAAGTCCGCCGTCACCGTGCACGGCGGCGCGTCGGCCCCCCGCGCCTGCATGAGGTGGTGGGCCGCCGTCCAGTTCGAGTGGCAGTCGAGCAGCGCCCCGAGGATGCCACCGTTGACCATCCCGGGGAACGCCTCGTGGTGCGGCTCCGGCGTGAAGTCGCAGACCACCGCGTCGCCCTCGACGCGGCTCTTCAGCCGGAGCCCCTTGTCGTTCGCGGGCCCGCACCCGAAGCACCGGCTCTGCGGCGCGTACCGGTCCTGCAGGCTCGCGGCTCCGCTCAACGGCTGCCCCCCACGAACGCCTCGTCCATCAGCATCTTCTGCTCGAGGAGGTGGCTCGCCCGCGACCCGGTCGCCGGGCTCGCGCTCGGCGCGCGGCTCACGCACGAGAGCGGCAGCCGGTCGCCGAGCTTGTTCCGGAGCACCGCGAGGACGTAGTACCAGGACCCGTAGTTGCGCGGCTCCTCCTGCACCCACACGAGCGGCGTGCCGTCCTTGTAGGGCGCGAGCGCGTTCACGATCTCGTCGTTCAGCGGGAAGAGCTGCTCCAGCCGCAGGATCGCCACGTCCTTGAGCCCGCGCGTCTCCCGCGCCAGCGCGAGGTCGTAGTACACCTTGCCCGAGCAGAGCAGGATCCGCTTCACGTCGGCCGGATCGACCCCGCTCGTGTCGGGCAGCACGCGCTGGAACTGGCCCTCGGCGAGGTCCTGGATCGTCGACACGGGCCGGTGCGGGCCCTTCGACGTCGCCGGGACGCGCAGCAAGCTCTTCGGCGTGGCGATGATGAGCGGCTTGCGCCACGGGCGGTGCACCTGCCGCCGCAGCACGTGGAACAGCTGCGCCGGCGTCGTCAGGTTGCACACCTGGATGTTGTCCTCGGCGCTGTTCTGCAGGCAGCGCTCGATGCGCGCGCTCGAGTGCTCCGGCCCCTGGCCCTCGTAGCCGTGCGGCAGGAAGAGCACGATGCCGCTCAGGCGGTGCCACTTGTCCTCGCTCGACGTGATGAACTGGTCGACGATGACCTGCGCGCCGTTGAGGAAGTCGCCGAACTGCGCCTCCCAGATGACGAGCCCGTCCGGGTAGTCGAGGCTGTAGCCGAAGTCGAAGCCGAGCACGCCCGCCTCGCTGAGCGGGCTGTTGTACGCCTCGAACCGCGCCGGCGCCTTGGCCACGCTCGACAGCGGCGCGAAGCGCGTGCTCGTCTCCACGTCGCGCAGCACCGCGTGCCGGTGGCTGAAGGTGCCGCGCTGCACGTCCTGCCCGGAGAGCCGCACCGGCGTCCCCTCGGCGAGCAGCGACGCGTAGGCGAGCATCTCGCCCGTGCCCCAGTCGAACGGCTCGCCGGCGACGAGCTTCTCGTGCCGCTGCTTGAGCGTCGGCAGCACCTTCGGGTGCGCCTTGAAGCCCTCGGGCAGCTCGAGGAGCTTCTCGGACAGGGCGATGAGCCGCTCGGCCGGCACGCTCGTCGGCACGTCCGGCGTCGCGTGATCGGCGCCGCCGCGGTAGTGCGTCCACACGCCGCCCATCGAGTAGAGCACCGGCGCGAAGCCCTTCTGCTTCACCTCGTCGAGCGCGGCGGCGAGCGCCTCGCGGCGCCGCAGCACGATCTCCTCGGCCTTCTCCGCGGTGACCTGGCCGAGCTCCATGAGGCGCCGGACGTAGACCTGCCGCACGGTCGGCTTCTTGTCGATCGCGGCGTACATCCGCGGCTGCGTGTAGCGCGGCTCGTCGCCCTCGTTGTGGCCGTACTTGCGGTAGCAGTACATGTCGATGACCACGTCCGAGCCGAAGCGCGAGCGGTAGTCGATCGCGAGCTGCGCGACGTGGGCGACCGCCTCCGGGTCCTCGCCGTTCACGTGGAACACCGGGACCTTGAGCATCCGGGTGATGTCGGACGCGTAGCGGGTCGAGCGGCCCTCCATCGGGTCGGTCGTGAAGCCGACCTGGTTGTTCACGATGACGTGGACGGTGCCGCCGGTCGTGTAGCCCTTCAGGTTCATCATGTTGAGCGTCTCGGCGACGACGCCCTGCCCGATGAACGCCGCGTCGCCGTGGATGAGCAGCGGCATCACGCGGCGGCGCGCGTCCTCCGCGCCGTCGGCGAGCCGCCGGTCCTGCTTCGCGCGGACGCGGCCCTGCACGACGGGGTTCACGAACTCGAGGTGGCTCGGGTTGAACGTGAGCGTGAGGTGGACGTTGCGCCCGTTCTCGAGCGTGCGGTCGGTCGAGTAGCCGAGGTGGTACTTGACGTCGCCGCTGCCGAGGTGGCGCTCCGCGTCCTTGTCCTCGAAGGCCGCGAAGATCTCGCGCAGGCTCTTGTCCATGATGTTCGCGAGGACGTTGAGCCGGCCGCGGTGCGCCATGCCGACCACGATCTCGTCGACCTCGTGCGACCCGGCGCGCTCGATGATGAGGTCGAGCAGCGGGATGAGGCTCTCGGCGCCCTCCAGCGAGAAGCGCTTCGTCCCCGCCTCGTAGGACTTGTGGATGAACTGCTCGAAGATCTCGGCGTCGGAGAGCTTCGTCAGGATCCGCAGCTGCTTGTTTCGGTCGAGCGTCAGGCGGTTGCGCGTCGACTCCATCTGCTGCTGGAGCCACTGGCGCGCCTCGGGCTCCTCGATGAACGTGAACTCGACGCCGATCGAGCGGCAGTACGTCTCCTCGAGCCGGCGGATGATCTCGCGCAGGGTGAGGACGGGCGGCACGCCGGCGAGGTCGGTCGTCGGGAAGGCGAGGTCGAGGTCCTCGACGCGCAGCCCGAAGTTCGTGAGGTCGAGCTCGGGCGGCGTCGCGGGCGGCAGGCCGAGCGGGTCGACGTGCGCGAAGAGGTGGCCGCGCACGCGGTAGGCGTTCACGAGGGCGTAGACGCGCGCCTTGAGCGCCGCCTCCGCGAGCACCTTCAGATCGCGCGACGTCTCGAGCGAGGTCGGGTGCTCGCTCAGCGTCTGCGCGAACGCGGCCTCCAGCGTCTTCGCGGCCTCTCCGTTCGTCTTGCCGTGCCCGTTCCCCGGCGCCGCCGAGGGCCGCTGCGCCTGCGGCTGGACGGACGGCAGCGCGGCCGGAGCGGGCAGCCTGATCGGCGCGGCGCCGCCGTTCTTGCCCTCGAAGAACGAGCGCCAGCCGGGGTCTACCGACTCCGGGTTCTCGAGGTACTGCGCATAGAGCTCCTCGACGAGCCCTGCATTGATTCCGAAATCAAGCTGCATCGTGGTTCGGCGTGCAAATAACGCGTGTCGGGGCGGCACGCTAGAGTCGTTTTCCGATGGCTCCGGTGCATAGGGCGGAACATCGTCCGGGCAAGGGGTCCGAGCGCCTGGAGAAACGGTAGGGAGAAGCGGTAGAAGGGGGGCCATGGATCAAGACCGCGCAACCCCGGGTCGAGGACCGGCGCCCGCCGTCCTCCCCATCGACCGTTTCCGGGACCACCTCTTCCACGACGGGAGCCTCGGCCTCTGGCTGGACGTGAGCCGGATCCGCTTCGAGAAAGACTTTTTCGCCACGATGGATCCGCGCATCCAGGCGGCGCTCGCCGAGATGGCGGCGCTCGAGGGCGGGAGCATCGCCAACCCCGACGAGGACCGCCGGGTCGGCCATTACTGGCTGCGCGCGCCGGAGCTCGCGCCCGAGGCCGCGCTGCGCGCCGCGATCGAGGCGACGAACGCGCGGATCCTGAGCTTCGCCGCGGACGTGCACGCGGCGCGGGTGCGGCCGGAGCGGGCGGCCCGCTTCCGCAAGGTGCTGGTCGTCGGGATCGGCGGCTCGGCGCTCGGGCCGCAGTTCGTCGCGTCGGCGCTGGGGACGCCGGCCGACCGGATGCAGCCGTATTTCTTCGACAATACGGATCCGGACGGGATCGATCGCACGCTGGACGCCATCGGGGACGACCTCGGCGCGACGCTCGCGGTGATCATCTCGAAATCGGGCGGGACGAAGGAGACCCGCAACGGGATGCTCGAGCTCGAGGCGGCGTACCGGCGGCTCGGCCTGTCGCTCGGGGCGCACGCGGTCGCGGTGACGGGGGAGGGGAGCGAGCTCGACAAGTACGCGACGAAGCACGGCTTCCTGGCCCGGTTCCCGATGTGGGACTGGGTCGGCGGGCGGACGAGCGAGCTCTCGGCGGTCGGCCTCTTGCCGGCGGCGCTGCAGGGGCTGTCGATCCTGGAGATGCTTCAGGGGGCGCGCGAGATGGACGAGGTCACGCGCTCGAAGGAGGCGCTCCGGAACCCGGCGGCGCTGCTCGCGCTCGCCTGGTATTCGGCGACGGGCGGCGTGGGCCGGAAGGACATGGTGCTGCTCCCGTACAAGGACCGGCTCGAGCTCTTCTCCCGCTATCTCCAGCAGCTCGTGATGGAGTCGCTCGGCAAGCGGCTCGATCGCCAGGGCAAGGAGGTGTGCCAGGGGATCGCCGTCTACGGCAACAAGGGCTCGACCGATCAGCACGCGTACGTGCAGCAGCTCCGCGACGGGCTCGACAACTTCTTCGTCACGTTCATCGAGGTGCTGCGCGATCGCGCGCCGTCGCGCGGCGCGATCGAGGTCGACCCCGGCGTCACGACGGGCGACTACCTCTCCGGCTTCCTGCAGGGGACGCGCAAGGCGCTCAGCGAGAGCGGGCGCGAGTCGATCACGATCACGATCGAGACGGTCGACGCGCGCGCCGTCGGCATGCTGATCGCGCTCTACGAGCGCGCGGTCGGGCTGTACGCGTCGCTCGTCGGCATCAACGCGTACCACCAGCCCGGCGTCGAGGCCGGCAAGAAGGCCGCGCAGGAGGTGCTGGATCTGCAGGCCAAGGTGCTCGCGGCGCTGGCCGCGGGCGCGGGGCGCGCGCTGAAGCTCGAAGAGATCGCGGGCGCGGCGGGCACCGGCGACGTCGAGACGGTCTTCTGGATCCTGCGCCACCTCGCGGCGAACCCGGAGCGCGGCGTGGTCCGGGAGCTGCCGCAGGGCGGCTCGCCGTTCGACGCGACGTACCGGCTGGCGCGGTGAGCGGAGGGCGCAGGGGGGCGCCGGGAGCCGGGATGGGCTCCCGGCGCGCGCCGCTCAGAAGCGGACGCGCAGGGTCCCGCCGGTCGGGCCGACGAGGAGCTCGGGGGCGTGGAGCGACGTCTTGCGCGGGATGTCGTGGCGCACCCAGACCTTCTGGTTGGAGGCGAGGCCCGCGACGAGCAGCGCGAAGCCCGTCACCTGCGTGAGACCGTTGAGGAGCACGAGGGAGCCGGCGACCCGGCCGCCGTCGTCGGAGAAGTCGACGTCCTCGCCCGTGGCGAGCGTGATGAACGGGCCGCCCACGGGCACGAACAGCGGCGCGTAGCTGCCGGCCTCGCTCTCTCCCTCGCTGAGGATGCTCCCGGCCGTGAGCGCGGCGAGCGCCCACGCGGTGCCGAGGACGATGGACCCCGCGACAAGCAGCCGGCGGCTCTTTTGCGTCTCGAGGCGGTAGCCCTGCGGCGCGGGCTCGCCTTCCTTGAAGGGCAGCGTCCGCGGCATGCCGAGGATGAAGCTCGACGTATACGACGCGTAGTCCGCCGGATGCGGGTAGCCGGGCGGCGGGTAGCCCGGCGGCGGCGCGTAGCCGGGCGGCGGCGCGTAGCCGGGCGGCGGCGCGTAGCCGGGCGGCGGCGCGTAGCCGGGCGGCGGCGCGCCCTGCGCTGACGGCGCGTCGCTCTCCGCTGCGGCCGGGGTCGCGAGCGCGAGCGCGTTCAGCAGCGCGGCCATCGAGAGGACAGTGCGGATCGCGCTCACGTGCGTCTCCCTTCGGGGCGAGAGCCGCTGGCGCAGGCTCGCCGGATCAGAATCGCCATCGGAGCTCCGCGGACGACGCGCCGATCGAGATCGCAGGCCACGGGGACGCAGCGTGCTCGGGATCGCGCGGGCTCACCTTGAACTGCCGCTCCAGGTAGACCTCCTCGTTCGCCAAGCCGGCGACATACAGGAGCAGCCCGCTCACCTGGGCGACGGCGTCCACCGTGAGCCAGAAGACGCCCGCGCCCTCGGCGTCCATGGTCACCGTGCTGATCATCGGGCCGACGAACGGGATGAACAGCGGCCCGAACTCGTCGAAATCCTCCTCCGCGAGGATCGCGACGCCCGCGACCGTGACCGAGAGCGCGTACGGGATGCCGAACGTCAGGAGCCCCGCGCCGGCGAGCGCGCGATCCGATCGGGTCTTGAGCGCGTAGCCGCGCGGGATCGGGTCGCCCTCCTCGTACTGGATGGTCCGCGGGTTTGCCCACGGCGGGAGCGGCGGCGGCGGCAGCAGGTAATAGCCCGGCGGGACGGGCATCAGCGCGCCGTCCGGAGGCGCGGGAGGAGCGCTCGCGGGCGCGGGAGGAGCGCTCGCGGGCGCGGGAGGAGCGCTCGCGGGCGCGGCGGGAGCGCCCGGCGCGGCCGTCGTGCCGCCGAGCGCGGGCCTCTGCGGCGCGCCAGGCACCTGCGCGGCCGCGGGCGCGGCGAGCCCGAGCAGCGCGGCGAGCACCGCGGCGGCCTGCGCGCCGCGGGCGCGGGGCGCAGCGAGGCGGCGACGCGGCACGATACTCCCTTCCGTTGGCCCGATCGGCATGCTGGCTCCCGTCGCGCTCGCGGCGACTCCGAGGAACTGCGGGTGGCTTCGGTGCAGCGAGGCCAGCATACGCGGACCGTTCGCGAACTCAACGAGGCGCGCACGATGTCCGCGCGCCGCGGCGAGGAGCGCCGGACGGCGCCCCGCGCAGCGCGAGCGCGGCCGCGCGTTCGACGAGATCGACGCCGTCGAGCCGGACGTCGGGCTCGAACCCGCGCAGCTCGACGAAGTCGCCGAGCGGGTCGCGGTACGCGCGGGTGCCGAACGAGAGCGTGACGCCCGAGCGCGGGAGCCGGAAGAGCGCGAGCTCGCCGACGCTCATGCCGCCGCGGGTGTTCTGCCCGACCACGAGGACGCCCGGGATCTGCCGCACCAGCGCGAGCAGCATCTCGCACGCCGACGCGCAGCCGCGGTCGACGAGGAAGACGGCGCGCCCCCCGAGCGGCCCCGCCGCCCGCCCGCGGACCAGCGCGCCGCGGGTCGTGAGGTCGACGCGCGGCGCCGCGCCGCTGCGGTCGGCGGCGCGACCCCGCAGCGCCCCAGCGAGGCGCTCGAGCGCGGCGAGGTGCTCGACGAAGCGCGGCCGCGCCTCGAGCGGGACGTCGCCGCGGGCGAGCCGGCGGCGGGCGCTGTTGGCGCGCCCCTCGGCCGCGGCGACGGAGAGGACCTCGCGCTCGTCGAGCGCGCAGAGCGGCGCGTCGGTGAGCGCGAGCGCGAAGCGCTCGGCGAAGAGGTAGTTGCCGCCGGCGTTGCCGCGCAGGTCCACGACGAAGGCGGGCGCTCGCCGCAGCTCGGCGGCGAGCGCGGGGAGCGCCGCGAGCGCCGGGGCGGCGGCGGTGCTGAAGGTGCGGATGGCGAGCACCGGGACGCCGTCGCGGCTCCGCGTGCGCTCGACGGGCGGGCCGGGGCGGCGCGGCGCATCGAGCCGCCCCGGCGGGGTCTCGGTCCGCGCGTCGGCGCCGCGGCCGGCGCACGTCGCCGGGGCGGCGGGCGCGGGCGCATGGGCGGCGGGCGCGGGGGCGACGGTGAGCCGGAGCGGCGCGCGGCCGCCGTGGCCGAACGCGAGGTGGCCGTCCGGCGCCGCGAACACGTCGCGCAGGAGCCGCGCGAGCTCGCCGGGGCGCCACGCGGCGCGGCCGCGGAGCGCGGCCGCGGCCCGAGCGAGCGCGAGCGGCGAGGGCGCGGGCGAGCGCCCGTCGAGGCCCGCGTAGGCGTGCTCGAAGGCGTAGCGCGCGTCGTCGAGATCGAGGATCGCCTCGGCCGAGCACACGATCCGCGGCTCGCCGTCGAGGTCGCCGTCCGCGATGCGCAGGCTCCGGAGCGGCGCCGGCGCCTGCGAGGGGGCGACCGCCGGCGCCGGGGCGCACGCGAGCGCGGCGCAGGAGAGCGCGGCGCACGCGAGCGCCGCGAAGGAGCGCGCGGCGCACGCGAGCGCCGCGAAGGAGCGCGCCGCGGTCGCGGCGCGGCGAGGCCGGCGGAGCGAGCTCTCGGGGGGCACGGCGCGCGAGGGTGCGACGGCGCGCGCCGCCGGCGCAACCGCGGCCGCTCGGGCTCGTGAAGGAGATCACGGCATCGCAGCGAGATCCAGGGCCCGGCGCGACGGCGCGGCGCCCGTCACCGCGCGCCGGCGAGCCGCGCGACGAACCCGCGCGGCTCCGCGTCGGCCTGGCTGCCGAGCGGCTCGTCGAGCCCGAGGCCGAGGAGCCCGGCCACGTTCCCCCCGACGTAGAGGGGACCGCCGGGCGCCCCGCCCGCCGCGACGGCGCGCACGTCGGCGGAGCCGGCCCCGTCGAGCGTCGACGCCGAGATCACGCCGCCCGCGCCGTCGAGCTGGATCAGAAACCCTGCCCGAGTCCCCGGCGAGGCCGCGAGCACCCCGGCGTCCCCGAGGTCGATCTCGCCGGCGAACAGCCCCGCGACGTAGATCGCGCCGGCGGCGTCGACCGTCACGGCGGCCGCCGCCTGGATGGCCGCCGCGTCGCCGAACCCGCGGCTCCACATCACCCCGCCCTCCGAGACGCGCGCGACGAAGACGTTGTCCGTGCCGCCCGCCTCGGGCATCCCCGGGCAGGTGTCCTCGAAATCGATCGCGCCGGTGTAGCTGCCGGCGATCACCACGTCGCCGTCCGGCAGCTGCGCGGCGCCGTGCGGCGCGATGCGCTGATCGCCCGCGAGGCGCAGCGTCGTGACCCGCTGCGGCGCGCCGTCGCTCGACGCGTAGCGCGCCACGAAGATCCCGCGGCCGTCGAGGGCGCGGGGCGTCGCCTCGCCGAACGCGACGGCGCCGCGCGCCGTGTCGTACTCGCCCACGACCGCCACCGACCCCGGCCCGGCCGTGGCGCCGGCGACGAGCGCCCTCACGGTCACGCCCGACCGTGCCCCGAGGGTGCGGCTCCACTTGCACGCGCCCCGCGCCGGATCGAAGGCGGCGATCAGCACGGACTCCTCGGCGATCGTGCGCTTGAGGTCGCACGGGCCGGAGCTCTTGGCCTTGTCCACCGAGTCGACGGCGAAGACGACCGCGTCCGACGTCGCCGCGAGGCCGCGCGCGGCGGTGCCGCCATCGGAGTCGAGGCTCCACGCCCAGGCGCACCGGCCCGCCGCGTCGAGCGCTGCCACGAAGCTGGACCGGGCGGCCGCCGCTCCCCCGCGCGGGCCGACGCGGCACCGCGCATCGGCGAGGTCGACGCTCTGCGTCGACTCCCCGGCGACGAACGTGGCGCCCGTCCCGACGGCCAGGTGCGTGCCCCAGACGCCGGGCGCCGACAGGCTCACCTCGCCCTGGCGCACCCCGGCGGAGCTCCACCGCGCCACGGTGAACGCGTCTGCCTCGTTGACGACCGCCGTCACCGCGTCGTCCTGTGCCGCGATGTCCGCCACGTCCACGCCGATCGTGTCGCCCCAGAGCCCCGACGGCGCCGCGACGGCTCCCTCCCTCGCGCCGTTGCAGGCGAGCTCCCCCCCTCCGCTGCCGGCGCCGCCGCTCCCGCCCGCGCCCGCGCCGACCGCCGAGGAGCCGCCCGCCGACGAGGAGGACGCGGCGTCATCGATCTCTGCTGGATCGGCCTCGCCGACCTCGAGGCCGATGAGGGCGTTGCAGCCGCTGGCGCCGGAGGCGAACAGCGCAGCACCGAGCCCAGCTCGGAGCTTCGTGAGAGAGCGCTTCATTGCGTCGACCTCTATTGCACGGCGCAGTCGCGGCCGCCATGACAGGAGGCGAGCGGAGCCTCCATCGCCGATCCCCTCGAAACCCAGCGTGCCTGAGCCGGGAACCGCAGAGAGCGCGCGGCCCCGGACCGCGCTTCTCCGCGGCTAACGACGTCTCCTGGAAACACGCTGGTTGCGTGGCGACAAACAGATCCGCCCTTGAAGTCGACGGCAGGGATCCCCTTACGCCTCGTCGCCGCTCACGCCGTACGCGGCGCGAGCGCGGCGCCGCCGTCTCCTGCTGTGTTCGGCGTGATCGCAGCTCAGCGCATGCCGGAGAGCCTCGCGATGAACCCGTGAGACTCCGGATCGCTGTCGCTGCCGAGCGGCTCGTCGAGCCCGGGGAGCTCGAGGGTGCCGGTCACGGCGCCCGCGACGTAGACGGGATCGCCGGAGCCGCCGTTCGCGGCGACGACGCGCAGGGCGACGGTGCCGTCTCCCTCGAGCTGGGCCGCCGAGACGAGGTTGCCTCGGGCGTCCAGCCTCAGCAGGAATCCCGCCCGCTTCCGGGAGGTGGTGAGCGCCCCGGCGCCCCCCAGCGGGAGCGCGCCCGAGAACTCGCCCGTGACGTAGATCGAGCCCGCCTCGTCCACCGCCACGCCGGCCGCGATCTGGCTCTCCGTCGCGTCGCCGAACCCGCGGCTCCACACGACGCCGTCGTCGGAGACGCGCGCGACGAAGAGGTTCTCGGTCTCCCCCGCGTCGGGCAGCGGCGGGCAGCGCTCTTCGAAGCGGACGCGCCCGCGGTACGTCCCGGCGATCACGACGTCGCCGCCCGGGAGCAGCGCGGCCCCGTGCTGCGCCACCTGCTGATCTCCCTCGACGTTCAGCGTCTTCACGTCCTGCAGGGCGCCGTCGGTGGTCACGTAGCGCGCGATGAAGACATCGCGGCGCTCCGAGGCGAAGGGGAGCTCCCCGCCGAACGAGACCTCTCCGCTGAGCGAGTCGTAGTCGCCCACGACGGTCACGAACCTCGACCCTGACCTCGAGTTGGCGGCGATCGCCTTGACCGTCACGGCCGCGCGCGGCCCGAGGCGGTGCTGCCACCGGCACGCGCCGTCCTGCGGGTGGAGCGCGGCGAGCAGCGCCGACTCCTGCGGGATCTCCCGGAGCGCGCACGGCCCGAAGCTCCTGCCGGCGTCCGTCACGTCGACGGCGGCGACGATCGCCTCGGAGGTCGCCGCGAGGCCGCGCGCGGTGGTGCCGTGCTCGGCGTCGACGCTCCACACCCACCCGCATTTGCCCTCTGGGCCGAGCGCTGCCACGAAGCTCGTCGTGAAGGTGGTGTCGAGCAGGCCGGGGCCGATGCGGCAGGCGCTGAGCGACCCCGTGGGCAGGTTGGCGGCCCCCTCGGACTCGCCGGCGACATAGGTGAAGTCTTTGCCGGCGGCCAGGTGCAAGCCCCAGATGTCATTCACCGAGAGCCCGTACCGGCCGTCGCGCGCCCCGGCGGCGCTCCACTTCGCGACGGTGAATTGATAGCGCGAATCCTCGAGGACATCCGTGACGACGGCCGTCAGCGCGTTGCCAGAGGCGGTGAGGTCGCCCACGTCGAAGCCGAGCGTCGCGCCCCACGCGGCCGACGGCTGGAGGATGGAGCCCGGGGCCTCGCTGCACATCGGGACCCCGCCGCCGCTGCCCCCGCCGCCGTCTCCTCCCGCGCCCGAGCCCCCGCCGCCCTCGCCCACGCCGCCCGCTCCGGAGCCGCCCGCGCCCAGGCCGCCCGCGCCCATGCCGCCCTCGCCCGAGCCGCCCGTGCCCGAGCCGCCCGTGCTCGAGCTGGCCGCGGAGGAGGTCGCGCCCGGGGCCGCGCCGGCGCCGGACTGCGACCGGTCGAGCTCGCCGACCTCGAGCCCGATGATCGCGTTGCAGCCGCCCGCCACGACGGCGAACAGGCCGGCGCAGGACACGGCGGATCGGATCGTGCGAGGTTCGCGTTTCATCGGATCGGCTCTCCGCGGGGCGGCATCCTCGAGGCTGCCATCGCCCCATCGCGGGCTCAATGGCAGGCTCTGACGTAATTGGGAAAGAGGATGTCGGACTGGCACGTGAGGCCGCACGACCCGAACGGGCCGCGCTGCCCGCACGGGATGTCCGTCAGAAACACGTTGGATGCCACCGCGCACGTCAGGAGGCCGCTGCAGTTGACCGCGCGGAACTCCCTCTCCTCGGCGCCGCTGCAGTCGTAATCGAAGCCGCCTCCCGGGCTGATCGGCGTGTCGTAGAACGTGCTGGGCTGGCCGGGGTGGACCAGGGGGTTGTCGTCGTTGCAATCGTTGCCGCCCTCGCACGCCTTCGAGCGATAGCCGTCGTCGTCCGCGTCGCAGTCGACGGTGCCGCCGCCGGAGCCGGAGGTGGCCGAGGTGGAGCTCGCGCTGGAGGTCGCCGCGCCCCCACCGACGCCGGAGGTGGCCGAGGTGGAGCTCGCGCCGGAGGTCGCCGCGCCCCCGCCGGCGCCGTCGCCGCCCGCGCCTCCGCCTCCACCGGAGGCCGCCGCGCCGCCGCCGTCCCCACCGGCGCCGGAGCTCGCCGCGCCGCCGCCCGAGCCGGCCACGTCCGCGGACGAGGCGGCGGTGCTCGCGGACGATGCGGTGGTGCCCGCGTAGTCCCCGCCAGCGCCTGCGTCGCCGGGGCCCCCGGTGAAGGTGACGTCGGGGTAGCACCCCGCGACCGCGCCCAGCGCGGCGGCCGCGGCGGGCAGAGCCAGGCGGAAACATCGGCGAAGCGAGCGCATCCTCGAATGGAAGCCCCCGTTCCCACCGGCGTCAACCTGCGGCGGCCGGATCACGCGCCGCGCCGCGCCGCTTCCGTGGCAGGCTCAGCGGCGCCGTGTGGAAATGTCGTGGGCTGTTCTGCTGGCGCGCGCTCGATGCCGAGCGCGGCGGTCACGGCATGCCCTGCAGCCGAACGATGAACCCCTCTCCCGGCGCCCGGATGGAACGGCCGAAGTCCATGAGAGGGAACGTGTCCGTCAGCTCGCCGCCGATGTGGAGCGGATCGCCGGGCCTCTCGCCCGGCGCGACCGACCAGATAGCCACGGTGCCCTCCCCCGCGATCGCGGTGCCCCAGAGGACGTTGCCGCTCGGGTTGAGCGCGATCAGATAGCTGGACAGCTCCTCCGTCCCGGCCGCGATCGTCTCGCCGCTCTCCAGCGGGATCTCGCCCTCGAGCGTCCCCGCCACGTAGATCGTGCCGCTCTCGTCCGCTTCCAGGTGGACGACCATCTGATCTTTCACCGCGTCGCCGAATCCACGGCTCCAGATCACTCTGTCTCTCGAGACGCGCGCGACGAAGGTGTTCTCCGAGCTCCCCGCGTCCGGCAGGAGCGGGCAGTCATCCTGGAACTTGAAGGACGGCCCGGAGTACGTTCCGGAGATCACGAGATCGCCGCCCGGGAGCAGCGCGGCCCCGTGTCGCGCCGCCGACTGGCTCCCAGGGGCCCTGAGCGGGAGGAGGTCCGTCAGCTCGCCGTCCTCCATCCGGACGCGCGCCACGAACAGATCGCGATCCGGCGTGCGGGGGAGCTCCATCGTCTGGATCTTGATCGCCGCGTCCGGCGCGTCGTATTCGCCGAAGACGAGCACCTCCCCGGTCTCCGGGACCGCGACGAGCTCTTCGATGCGCACGGTCGCGGCGGTCTCGAACGTGCGATGCCAGACGCACGCGCCGTCGGGGTCGAGCCCCACGAGCGCCGTGGAGCCGCGCTCGTCGCCGGCCCCGAGGGCGCACTCGCGGGAGCTCGCCGTCGCCTGTCCCGAGAGCGAGACCGCGAACACGACCCGCTTGGGCGTCGCCGCGAGGGCGAGCGGGGAGGTGTTGAACTCGGCGTCGACGCTCCAGATCCACTTGCATTTGCCCAGCGGGTCGAGCGCGGCCAGGAAGCTCGGCCTGTGCCCGTTCTCGTCGGGCACACCGATCAAGCACTCGCCGTCCGGCGTGAGCGAGGTGAACGGCGCCTCCGACCAGCCGGTCACGTAGGCGGCGTCCGGCATGACGGCCAGGTGCTCGGGCCAGATGTTGCCGAGCAGCTCGCCGGTCTTCATCCCGTACGCGGTGTCGCGGGTCCCGGACGGGCTCCACCGCGCGACCGAGAACCCGACCTTGCCGGGCGTGCTGACGAGCCCCCGCGCCTCCCGGATGACCGCCGTCACCGCGCCGTCCCGCGCCGCGACGCCGGCGACCGACAGGCCCGACAGCTCTCCCCACGCGCCCGACACGCCGCGGACCGCCCCCTCGCGGGTCGGGCTGCATTCCGCCGCCTCCCCGCCTGCGCCGCCGGCGCCGTCCCCGCCGGCGCCGTCCCCGCCGGCGCCGTCCCCGCCGGCGCCGTCCCCGCCGGCGCCGTCCCCGCCGGCGCCGCCGCTGCCGCCCGTGCCGACCGCGGACGCGTCCGCCGACGTCGCGCCCGCGCTGCCGGACGACGGATCCAGCTCGCCGACCTCGAGCCCGATGATCGCGTTGCAGCCCGCTCCGGCCGCGGCCGCGAGCAGCGCGGCGCGGAGCATGGGTCGAGTGTTCATGAGATCGCGCGTCATCTCTCCGTCTCCCGTGGCGCGGCGCCTCCGGCGGCCGGCGAAAGATCACCCTCGCCACCGCCGGCTGCATGCCGGGCGTGGCTCCAGGGATCGAGAGATTACCAGCGCACCGCCGGCCGCGGCTGCCGTCAGAAGATCACCGTCGCCACGGCGCCTCCCGGCACCACGCCGACCGTCGCCCTCGGGGCCGACGGCGCCTGCGCCGACGACGGCGCCGTGAAGATGAGCACCGCCCCGGCGCCCAGCGCGGCCGCCCCGACCAGGAACGCGACCGTCGAGATCGTCCCTGCGGTCGCGCCCTGCTGCTGCAGCTGGATCCCTCGCTCCGAGCAGACGTTGGCCTCGTTGCAATAGGGCTCGGCGTCGCCCTTCTTCCCGAGGGCGCGCAGGCCGAACGCGGCGCCGACGCCGAGCCCGACCACGCCGGCGCCGGCGCTGATCCAGCCGGCCGTCCGCTGCATCGAGCTCCCCGCCGCCCGCGGGCCGTCCTTCGGCGGGAGCGCGGGCCCGGCGCTCCCGCCGCCGGCCGCGGGCTCCTCCGGCGCCACGAGCAGCTCGGCCTGCGCGCCCTCGGCGAGCTGCACCGTGAACGTCTTCTGCTTCCGGCCCGGCGCCGTCGCCGTCACCTGGACCTCGCCCGGATCCACCGGCAGCGGCGCGCCCAGCGAGCCGGCGCCGACCGGGATCCCCGAGCGCTGCACGGCCGTCTCCGGCGGCGCGCCGGGCGCGAGCCGGATGGTGAGCCTCGGCACGCGGCCCTCGAGCGCCGCGGCGCGCGCCTGCGCGATGGGGCGCCGGTCGTCGTTCGCCGGCAGATCGCGCGCGAGCTGCCGGAAGATCGACCAGGCGGTCGCGATCTTGCCGCGCTTCTCCTCGCAGTCGGCGAGGTTGAGCAGCGCGCCGGGCGCCGGATCGAGCTCGTAGCTCTCCCGGAACTTCGGGCACGCCGCGTCGTAGTCCTTCG
Source organism: Sorangium sp. So ce394 (assembly GCF_051474665.1). Taxonomy (NCBI): domain Bacteria; kingdom Pseudomonadati; phylum Myxococcota; order Polyangiales; family Polyangiaceae; genus Sorangium; species Sorangium sp. So ce394. Next base: position 9,175,089 of record NZ_CP150339.1, on the reverse strand, counting down.
CCTGGAGCGCGGCCCTGCCGGCGTCGAACAGCGCCTCCGCCGCAGCGGGATCGCGCACCTGCGCCGAGGCGCCGGGGCAGGCGAGGAGCGCGGCCCCTCCCAGGGCGAGCGCCTCGGCCGGGAATCGTTTCCGCGAGCGTTTACGCGAGCTCAATCTACCCATCCGTGCGACCTCAGCGTCTCCGGTTGAACGGGTCCTCCGCCGGCGTGGGCGCTGGGGCCGGCGCGGGCGGCGTCTTCGCCGGCGCGGTCGCGGGCGGTCGCGCCTTCCCCGCGGCGGGCCGCGCGGCGGCCGGCGTGGGCGCGGGCGGCGTCCCGGTCGCGGACGCGCTCGGCGCGGACGCCGGCGGCGTGGGCTCCGGCGACTCCGGCGGCGGCGCGGGCACGGGCGCGGACGGCGCGATCGCCGGGACCGCGTCGCCGGACGCCGCGGGCTCCGGGCCGGCCCCGGGCGCGCCCGCGCCGCCGTGCGGCTCCTGCGCCGCCCCGGCGCTCGCCCCGGGGCGCGGCTCTGCTTCCACCGCGGAGCCGTTCGACGCGTGCTCCGCGTCCGCGGCGCCCCCGCGCTGCCACCACACGAGCCCGACCAGGGCGCCCACGGCCAGCGCGCCGGCGCCGGCCAGGAGCGCGCCCAGGGCCGCCGCGCGCGGCGCCGGGCGCTCCGTGCCGGCCGAGCGCTCCACGACCGGCGAGACCGTGCCCGCGCCCCCGCCGGCCGAGCCGGCGCTGACCGCGCCGCCGCTGCCCGTGCTGGGCGAGCTCGCCGCGGCGAACTCCGTGCCGCGCGGCCCGCTCCCCGGGGCGCGCGCGTGCGCCGCCTGGCGCCCTGGATCCGAGGACATGTAGGCGCGCCCCGGATCCGGGTGCGCGGACATGCGCGACGGATCCGGGTGCGAGCCGGGCGCGGGGTCGAGCGCCGCGCCGCCCCGCGCCTGGCGCAGGGCGCGCTGCATCGCGCGGGCGTTCGGCCAGCGCCGGTCGGGATCGAACGCGAGGGCCGCGTCCATGACGGCGGCGATCGGCGGGGGGAGGGTCGGCAGGACGCTGCCCACGGGCGGCGCCGGCTGGGTCATGGCCGCGAGCAGGAGCAGCGGGAGCGTCTCGGCCTCGTGCACGTACCGCCCCGAGAGGAGCTGGAACATCGTGCTCGCGACGGCCCAGAGGTCGGTGCGCGGGTCGACCCTGTCCCATTGCCCGCGCGCCTGCTCGGGCGGCATGAACTGCGGCGTCCCCATCAGGCTGCCGGCGCGCGTGGTCGCGTTGGCCGGGGACGAGAGCTCGCGCAGCCGAGCGATGCCGAAGTCGAGCACCTTGAGCTGCCCCTGGCGCGTGAGGAACAGGTTGTCGGGCTTGAGGTCGCGGTGGACGATCCCGCGCTCGTGCGCGACGGCGAGCACGTCGAGCAGGTCGTCGGCGATGCCGAGCACCTCGTTCACGCCGAGCACGCCGCTCGGCTCGCGGGCGCGGCGGGCCTCGACGGTCTCGCCCTCGAGCAGCTCCATGACCAGGAACACCGAGCCGTCCTCGGTGACGTCGTCGTCGAGCACGCGGACGATGCCCGGGTGGTCCACGCGGTTCGCGACGTAGCCCTCGCGCAGGAAGCGCGAGCGCGCTTCCTGGTCCTCGGACAGCTCGCGGCGGAGGATCTTCACCGCGCCGCGCATCCCGTTGCGGTGCGTGCCGGCGTAGACCATGGCCATGCCGCCGAAGCCGAGGAGGCGCTCCAGGCGCCATTTGCCGCGCAGGACCTGGCCTACGAGCGCCTCCGGCCGGAAGCCCTCAGGGTCGACTCGGGTCATCGGCGGAGACCACCTCTTGTCCTGGCCACGGGGGGCGTCGCCCCGCCGGCGAGGTCGGCGGCGCCGGCGCGGCCAGCGGAGCCGGCGCGGCCAGCGGAGCCGGCGCGGCCAGCGGAGCCGGCGAGGCCAGCGGAGCCGGCGCGGCCAGCGGAGCCGGCGAGGCCAGCGGCGCCGGCGAGGCCAGCGCGGCTCGAGCGGCAGGGGTGGCTGACGGGCGCGCGACGCATGACGGCCGCATGTTACCCCGGTCTCGGGCGGCGGGGCGCGAAACCGTCCGGGGTAGGCGCGCGCTCGCCGGGAGTGGGCGGATCGCGCGGCGCGGGGGAGCGGCGCGCGTGCGGCGCGGGGGCCGACACCCTTGACGTCGCGCGCGAACGGGGACACTTCGCCTGCTTCCCGGAGGATCGAGCGAGCATGCGCAAGACGGTGAGCCACGCGGCGTTGATCCTCCTCGCCGCCGTTTCCTCGATTCGGTGCGGCGGCGCGGGCGCCCATTCCCCGACGGCCACTGCGCACGAGCCAGCTGTCCATGCGCAGGCGCCTGCCGGCCCTGAGGGCGGTCCCGGGCACGCGGCCCATCACCGCGATCGCGGTCCCGGGCACGCGGCCCATCACGGCGGCCACCTGCCCGCGCAGCACGACCACGGCCACCGGCCGGCGGCGGGCTCGGCCCCGGGGGCGCCGGAGGACGAGCTCCGCGCGGTCGCCGCGATCCACGGCGGCGCGGGGCCGTGGGCGGTCGCCGGCTACCGCATGGGGCGGCATGCCCTCGCGAAGCTCGGGTTGCCGGCGCGGAGCTTCGACCTCGAGGTGATCCACCACAGCCCGAGGAACGTGCAGTTCTCCTGCATCGCGGACGGCGCCGCCGCGGCGACGGGGGCCAGCCTCGGCAAGCTCAACCTCAGCCTGATCGAGGCGACCGAGGCCGGCGTGGAGACCACGTACCGGCGCAGGTCGACCGGGCAGGCCGTGACGCTCCGTCCCTCGGCGGCCTTCCGCGCGCGCTTCCGCGATGTGCCGAGAGAGGGGCTGGAGGCGGCCGGCAAAGAGGTCCTGTCGTTGCCGGACGCCGAGGTGTTCGAGGAGGTGCCGGCGCCTCCCGCCGGCGCGCCCCGCTGACGAGGCGGCCCTGGGGGGTGGGGGCGCTCGGGGGAGCCAAGGACGAGCCGACCACCCCCTCTGGGCGCGCTCACCGCGGCCTGAGGCGATTACCGCTCGTCCTCGCCCTCGCCCGACTCGACGTCTTCCGTTGCGCGTCCCTCCGCCGCGCCGCCGTCCGCTGCGCCCTCGTCCGACGCGTCGCCTTCCGGCGCGCCGTCCTCCGCGAAGGCCTCGTCTTCCTCTTTATCTCCGGTGGACGCGGCGCCGCGGGAGACGGGGAAGGGCGCATAATCCTTCATCTTGTCGGTGCCGGCGTACCAGTACTCCGCGGCGGCGCGCAGCCTCCGCTCGGCGTGCACGACGAGCGTGTAGGCGGCGTCGCGGAGCTTGCGCGAGCGCTGCGCCTCGGGAGAGAGCGTCTTGTCGGCGAGCATGCGCGCGAGCAGCGGCGAGAGCTCGCGGAGGCGGGCCTCCGCGTCGGCCTCGCCGCGAGGCGCCTTGTGGAGGGCCTCCGCGTGCTCGGAGCAGAGCAAGAGGAGGTCGGAGACGTCCTGGACCAGGTCCGCGTCGCCGCTGCCCGCGCGGATCGCCATGAGCCGCTTTTGACCCTCGGGGCTCTTCTTGAAGCGGAGATCGAAGAAGCGGAGGAGCGTTTGCCGGTGCAGGGCGGCCTCGGGGGCCGGCTTCGCGAACGTCGCTGCGGCCTGCTCCTGGCGCTGCTGCGCGGCTTGCCAGCGCGATTGCGTGGCGCGCAGGAGCTCGATCTTGTCGCGCAGCGCGCGGATCTCTTCGCGCGTGAGCGGGGGCTCGTCCTCGGGGAAGGGGGTGCGGACGAGATCCGCCGCGTCGCGCTCGGCGGCGAGCTGGATGCGGCTCGCCCAGACGACGCGTCGGGCGAGCTTGCCTGGAAACACCACGGTGTTGTCGCCGAGCGACTCGGCCTCTCGGAGGAGCTCGGCCTCGCGGGCGGCGCTCAGCGTGTACGCTGCTGCTCTCGTCGAGGAGCGAGGCGCGCGCTGTGTCTCGCGCGGAGCGGGCTTCTTCGAGGCCTTGTCGGTCGTGGGCGACGTGGTGGTGGATGCCTTTGCCATGGGAAAAATACGCCTCCTTGTCGGGGCAGCGCCCCTCGGAATGAGGGGCTAGAAGATCGGCGAGGGTATCGGCGTACAACGCATCGGCCAGAGGAGAGCACGAGTCGGTCGCGTCGCGAGAGAGGGGGCGTGTCGCGGCATCGGAAGGATACGGCGTGGCTGGCGCCGCGGGCAGCGGACACGGAGCTGGCAAAGGGGGCGCGGGCGCAGGAGGGAGAAAGGGGTGCGCAGCAACCACAAAGGCGCGCGAGACGACGCCGGGGCTGCGCAGGAGACCACCGGGGGCTGCGCAGGAGCCGGGCGATGGTAACGAAGGACACCAATGGGGGTGCGCAGGAGGGGCGCGAGGGACGCGCAGGACGAGGGCGAATGTAGCGTAGGACACAGACGTGGGTGCGCAGGAGGACGCCGGGGCCGCGCAGGAGGGCGGGCGGGACTGCACAGGAGGGTCGACGGGGCCGCGCAGGAGAGCGCCGGGGATTGCACAGGAGGGCCGACGGGCTGCGCAGGAGAGCCGACGGCGCTGCGCAGGAAGATGCCGAGGCCGCGCAAGAAGGCCGGCGGGGCTGCACAGGAGGGTCGACGGAGCCGCGCAGGAGGGCGCCGGGGCCTGTACAGGAGGGCCGACGGGCTGCGCACGAGGGCCGGCGGCGCTGCGCAGGAGGGCGCCGGGGATGGTCAGGAGGACCGGCGGGCTGCACAGATAGCCGCCCGGCTGCCGCTCCGCCTGGTCCACCGCTCCGCGATCACCTCACCGCCGTGCGTACCCAGCACGCCGCCGATGTCGCGGCCGGCGCCGGCTGGGAACCCTTGCGCCGGACAGCACGCTCTGGACGGTACGACCCACGGCCATCCTGCCGTTCTCCCATAGATTCCGGTTGACGTCTAATTCCATCATCAGAAGGATGGGCCGCATCGCTACGTTGTCCGGGTGTTGCGAAGGGGGGCAATGAGACGGTGAAAACACTGGCCCGGCGGATCCCGTCGGCGGCGCTAGCCGCATTCGTGCTTGTTCCGACGCAGGTAGAAGCGTCCGAGCTGAGCGCCGGTGTGAGCCTCGGGTGGTTCCAGGCCGGTACCGTTCCGCGCCTCGCGGTGGGCCCGCACGCGGGCATTTCGTGGTCCATCCAGCGAGACATCCTGTTCACGGTGCACGATATGTGCACGTTCCTACCCCCGACCCAGGGGGACGGGGCCGGGGTCTACAACCAGACCTCGGTTGACATCGGGTACGCGTGGGAGGACGGCAACGTCAGCGCGGGGCCATCGGTCGCGTTCTACGTCTTGCCGGCCTGCGGCATCACCTTGTGTGGCGTCGTCGGTGGCTTGGCCGTAGGCGGCCACGCGCAGACGAACGCGTACGTGGCTGGACCGTTGGGGGTGTCGGCGAGCGTCAACGTGGATTGGGTCGGTCGAGGCAGTCTGGTGCTGCCGGGCTACGTGTCCGTCGTCGCTGTTGCTGGTCCTGTGCTTCGATGGAGTGCTAAATGAGCGCAAGAAGATTTCTGTTGTTGTTCGTGGCCATCTTGGTTTGGGCACTGGCGGCATGCAACTGGACGATAGGAGACTGCTATCCTGTCGAGGAACGAAGTTCGGGGGTAGGTGCAGGTCCAGGCTCGGAGCCCCGCCCCATCTACACCTCCGCCGGATCCGGTGACTTCGGGGCGGAGCCGCCGGACGGCCCGTACGACGGCAACGGGCGCAAGATCGCGTGCAACGAGTCGGACCTCGAGGAGGAAGAGGAGAGACCGAGCGACAGCTCGGAGACCCCGACATATAGCCCGGAGAGCCCGCAAGACCCGTGCCCCGGATTCGGTGACATAGCCGGAGACGGAGCGACCTTCTTGAGCTGTAGCGGTGCATGCAGCTCGAAGTGTCCGAAGCCTGGAATGGTCCATTTTGTATACGTAAATTTCGATCCGTCGGACTTCCCATTTGTCACGATTGTCAAAGATGACGGCCGGGGGAGTGCAGGCGGGTGGCAACAGGCTAAGGCGAACCTGAATTTCACGCACAGATTTCCGGGTGGAACCAAAGAGTGGCAGTGCGCTCTCACCATAAAAATGCCGCTGCGGACTGAGTTCATGGGAAAAATCGATCCGCTCCGTGCAGCCAACCTCAGTGAAGAGATCACGGAGGAGGTCGCAAACCGCATGGACTACAACCTCCCGCAGGGGGTCTTCTGTATCAGGTTTCGCAGCGAAGTGGAAGCTGCGTTCAAGCTCAAGTACCCGTTTCTCGGCGCTTCGGTGACGCATCCATGAAAATAACTCGCTCCGAGCTGCTCGACGTCGTTTACCGCTTCTACCCGCGCGGCGTGCGTAACTTCGAGCGCATCCATGTGCCTCCCAACGAGCCCGTCTACGAGGATACGGAGGAGCACCGCCGCCTGGTGGAAGCCGCAAACCGCGGGAGAGCGGAGTACCCAACGTGGGAAGCGATGATCCACCGCATGTACGAACGATACAGACTGCAAAACGAGTCGCTCAACCTGTTCGCGGGAGGGGTTGACCCGGCCTACTCGGCCCGCGTCTATCGGCCCAGGGACCTCGAGCCCGCTCCATCGCTCAGCAGCAGGGCTTCGCTCAGCTTCCACGTCAGCCTTCTCGGGCCCTATTATGGAATCCACAGTAGGGGCGAGCCAGACGAGATACCGGCGGCGGTCGCAGAAGAGATCGAGGCCACGTACCCCGGCTACCAGACGATCCCGCCGGAGCTCGGGAACGAGGTGGTGCCGGATGTGGAGATGGATTGGGCGTTGATGGGCGAGGCGACGATCTACGTGTGCCTCTTCTCGCGCGTCTGGACTTGGGTGGATCCGGTGTAGCCCTTCCCTGACGGCCGCCGTGCACGTGGCCGAGCTCGGGCGCATGGACGGCCAGGCGGTCGCTGTCGCGAGAGGGCTCGGCGCCAGTCAGCGGCTAGTGGACTGTCCTATAAATTTTTCAACATAGTCGCGGAGCATATCGAGCCGCCCATCGGCGCAGCTTCGGCCGCGTCCACGACCAGGTAATCGGATGTGCGAAGCGTTCATTGTACTCCCGCCAGCTCGCATCGAGGTGCTCGATGAGCTGCTGGCGGCTCTTCCACGCGCCGCGCTTGAGGTAGCGCTCGGTGAACCCCCGTAGCAACAGCTCCGCTTGATTGAGCCATGAGGCGTGCGGCGGCGTGACGAGCGTACGCACGCGCGGGGCGTGGAGGCGCAGCCATGCCCGTGTCTCACACGCGATGTGCGACGATCCGCCGTCCCAGATCAGGTGCACGCGCCGTGCGTGCCGATGCTCGTGAAGTACTTCGGGTAGGACGGCGCGAAGATGCTCGCCGTCGTTCTTCTCGAGGCACCAGCCCTGCATCTTGCCCGTGTGAACGACGAGCACGACCATGAAGTTCACCGTTCCGTGCCGGATGTACTCGAACTCACGGCGCTCAATTTCGCCTGTACGCATGGGCAAGGTCGGACATCGGCGCTCAAGCACCTGGATGTTCGGCTTCTCGTCGAGGCAGAGCACGACCTCATGCTTTTTGGCGAGATCCGCGGCGTTCTCGTAGCACCAGAGGATCTGGGCGGTGCGCTTGATGAACGCGGCGTCGAGGTTCGGCGTCTTCCAGTACCGCGACCGGTGAGGCTGAAGGTCGGCTTCGCGCAGGATCAACGCGACGGTCGAGTGCGAGATCTTCGGCACGATGCCGCGCTCCGCTGCGACCTGAGCGAGGGTGCGGGTCGACCAGTGAGTCATGTGCAGGCCGAGCCCCGCAGGATCACAGCAGGCAAGCATTCTCAATGCCAACGCGCTGCAGGGGGACGAAACGTCCGCGGCCGGCCCTCCCGGGGAGCGTCGTGGACGACGTGCACCCCCGACGCCTCGTACCGCCGACAGAGGTGCCAGATCGTGGTTCGCTCCACCTCGAGACGGTCTGCCAGATCCTGCACGACCGTCGCTGGGTCCGCCATGGCCAGTAGTATTCGGGCTCGCCGAGCCACCCGCTGCTCGGTACGCCCATCACGGACGAGCTGCTCAAGGTAGACGGCATCGTCCGGGGACAGATCGATCGCGCGGGGCGGGCGCCTTCGCATCCGCGAGGTCTAGCAGACCCGCCGGGACTATGTTGAAAGACCTATAGAACGCTCCACTAGCCTCAGTGAAGAGATCGCGGAGGAGGTCGCAAACGTGATGGACTACGAACTCCCGCAGGGGATCTTTGCAAAAGGTTTGCTATTCAGGCGGACGCTGCGTTCAAGTCCAAGTATCCGGGGCTCGGTGCCAGGGTGACGAATCCATGAAGATAACTCGCTCCGAGCTGCTCGATGTTGTCTACCGCTTCTATCCGCGGGGCGTGCAGAAAATCATGCGCATCTATGTGCCCCCCAACGAGCCCGTCTACGACGACACAGAGGAGCACCGCCGCCTGGTGGAAGCCGCAAACCGCGGGCGAGCGGAGTACCCAACGTGGGAGGCCATGATCGACAGACTGGGGGATCGATACAGCCTTCAGAACGAATCGCTCAACCTGTTTACGGGGGGGATCGACCCGGCCTACTCGGCCCGCATCTATCGCCCCAAGGACTTGGAGCCCGTACCCTCGCTCAGCAGCAGGGCTTCGCTCAGCTTCCACGTGAGCGTTCTCGGGCCCTACTATGGAGTCCACAGCAGGGGCGAGCCCGACGAGATACCGGCGGTGGTCGCAGAAGAGATCGAGGCGACGTACCCCGGCTACCAGCCGATCCCGCCGGAGCTCGGGAACGAGGTGGTGCCAGATGTGGACATGGATGGGGTGATGATGGGCGAGGCGACGATCTACGTGTGCCTCTTCTCGGTCGTGTGGACTTGGGTGGATCCGTAACTACTCCCCCGGGCGACCGCGGTCCACGTGGCCGAGTTGGGCCCGTAGACGGTCTCCGGCGTCTTCCTCACGCCGGCGGGCGTCCCGCTCCGGCGGCATCGGAGCGCGTCCCGCCCCGGCGGCGTCCGCGCGCGTCCCGCCCCGGTGATTCGACCGTCGCGCTCACCTGCAGATGTCGATCGCCGTCTTGCACTTGCCGCTCTGGCAAAAGCCCGCCCTCCCGAGCGCCGGGTCCGGGCACTCGACGTCTGGACAATCGGCGTTCGTCTTGCACGCCTGGCCGGTCGCGGGGGTCGTCACCATATCGATGGCCCTCGTATAATAGAAGGCGCACAGGTCTCCCGCATCGGGCTCGTGGCCCTGCTCCACCGCCTGCAACGCCTCCTTGTAGCTCTCGTTCTCCGCGAAGCACGGATGATCCCCCGGGAGCTCGGCAGCCCCCGTAACGACGTCGATCTCGCACCCCTCCTGCTGCGCCGCGCAGGCCATGAGGCTCTGGAGCTCCGCGAAGACCGGCGTGCATATGCCCACCTCCTTGACGGCCTGCTCGTGGGCTCGGCGGGTATCGGTGGCGCACTGCTCGGCTGTCACGCCGCCGCTCAGCCGCCCGCACTCGGCCAGCTTGTCACAGAGGATCTCCTCTGGCTCTACCGAGTCTGAGGACTCGCTCGTACAACCCTGCAATGCCACCGCGAAGAGGCCGAAGAAGGGAGCGCAACGGAGGATGATGTGGAGTGTCTTCATGGCTTGTCCCCTACCTTTCACGATCATCGCCGGCGAGCCCGGCAGGAAGAGCGACTTCGCAAGCGGCGTGCCGGCCCTCCGCGCGAAGGGTCTTCCGATGAAAGGCGGGCTGCGCGGCGCACCGACCCAGCAGCGCCGAGCGGTCGCCCCGCGGCCGCACGCGCGGATCGGCCGGCGCGCGCGTGGCGAGAGTTGCCCTCCTGGCAATGCTTGCCGGCGTGCGCATGGCAAGTCTTGCCGTCCTGGCAACGCTTGCCATCGTTGTCCGGAGCGGCTCGGGCAGCGTTGCTGCAGGGACGGCCCGCGGCGGGAGAGGGGGCGGCAAGGCTCGCGGGGTCGATCACGCGAGGATCGGGTCAGGCCCGGGTCGCCGCAAGGCCGAGCAGGCCCCTGGCGCGCGGGGGCCATCATTCGCCCATCCGTGAGTATGGTGGCCGATGACCGCCGCTACCGCCACCGAAACGGGGGCCACCAGCTTCGCTTGGGCTTTGCGGCGGCGCGTGGAGCGCCGCCATCGCCACCGCTCCCGGCGCCCTCCCCGTGGAGCGAATGGCCCCGCTCCACGATGGCGCCGCTCACCATCGTCGTGAAGAGCGTCCGCAGGGACTCCTCCTGTTCGAGCGGCGCGACGAAGCCGAAGCCGAACAGAAGCAGGTCGCCGTGGGCCTCGCAGAGGAACAGCTCGTACACCGCCCCGGGGGCGAGCTTCGTGCACTCCTCCAATCGATGCTGCTCGAACGCCATGCCCTGCCAGCTCGTGCGCTCGCGGAGGTGACGCAGCGGCGCCTTCCCCTTCACGAACCCGTCGACGTGCCGCCGTCGTTCCTCCTCGTCCCGCCCCCGCCCGACGATGACGTAGAAGTCGAAGCTCACCCCCACGATGGCGACGGCGTTGTACCCAAAGAAGCCGGGCTTCTCGCGGACGTCACCCTCCTCGTACCAGAGCTCGGGCAGCCGAAGGGGGTAGGGTCCAACGTGAACGATCTTCGGCTCCATCACGGTCATGCGCTCCAAGCGGAGCTCGACCCATACCACGGTGGCCGAGCAGGTCACGACGAAGAGCGTGTCGAAGCTCCAGACCCCTGCCCGCGATCACCGCCTCGCGCCGCTCGTCCACGAGCGCGACGCAGCCCGCGCCACCGTGGCTGATACACGCTGGCTCACGAGGGCTGCGCTCCAGGTGGGATTCCTGGGCGGCTTGCCGCCGTATCCTCGGGTGGACTTCAAGGTCGTTGCGAGCCAAAATACCGACGTCACCCTTGTGGCGACGCCGGGCGCAGCCGGCGCCAGCCCGGTCCCCTGGGACGGAGAAGATCCACATGCCAGAGCCCCTGATCCGCGACGTCTCCGACACCGCCCGCTGGGCCGCCTGGTGTCGCGGGACGGAGGGCGATCGCGCCGACGCGCTCTTCCGCGACCCGCTGGCGCGGGTCCTGGCCGGCGAGCGCGGCGCTGCCATCGAAGCCACGATGGGCGGCTCCACCGTGGCCTCGCTGGTGACCCGCACGGTCTCCTTCGACCGGCTGCTGCTGGAGCGCCTCGCGGAAGGCGGCATCGACACGGTCCTGAACCTCGCCGCGGGCCTCGACACCCGCCCCTACCGCCTGGACCTGCCCGCGGCCCTGCGCTGGATCGAGGCCGACCTGCCGGGGCTGGTCGCCTACAAGGAGGAGGTCCTCGCGAGCGAACGGCCGAGGTGCCACGTCGTGCGCCACCCCGTCGATCTCTCCCAGCCCGACGCGCGCCGGGCCTTGCTGGCCCACGTCGGGAAGGCGTCGAAGGGCGTCCTGGTGCTGACGGAGGCCCTGCTGCTGTACCTGGAGGCCGACCTCGTCGCGGCGCTGGCCCGCGACCTGGCCGCCGTCCCGGCGATCCGCACCTGGCTCACGGACTTGCTGCACCCAGCCCTGCTGCCGATCGTGCTGCAGCGCTGGCAGGGGCTGGGGGCGGACGCCGGGAGCCGACCCCGCTTCGCACCGGAAGGGGGACCGGCCTGGTTCGAGCCGATGGGCTGGGCCCTGCGCCACCAGCTCTCCGCGCGGGAGGAAGGCGAGCGCCTCAACCGGCCGATCGGGCCGCCCCTGCCGGAAGCCCAGCGCGAGGCGGCCCGCTGGATGAACACCTACGTCCGGTTGGACCGGACCTAGTGGAGCCGCTCTTTCTCCGCGGAGCCCGCCAGGGCGCCCGTGGAGCGCTCACCGTGGGTGATCGCCGTTCGCACCTGGTCGCGTGGTCGCGTCGAGCATGCCCCGGGGGCCGCGCCGTTGATGCGTAACGCGTAGACCGGAAACCAGTACGCCTTGCAGAGGGTGGAGAGGGCCGCGCGGCCTTCGGGCGTGTCCTGACCGGCCTTCATGACGAGCGCCCACGAGGCCCTGTCGAACCGATCGTCGAGCATGGGGGCTCCTGGCAAGCGCACACGGGACGCAGGAGCCCTGAACGGAGCCTGTTCTCAGAGATTGCCGCAGGTATAGGGATCGGGCGAGGTCGTATCGAGGCACGCGCTCCACCAGAGGGGGGCCGTGTCGGCGGTGTCCGTCCAGAGGCTCCTGACTTTGAAGCTCCAGCGCGAGCTCGCGTCCACGGTCGTGAATGCCTTCGTGAAAATGGAGGCGATGAACCAGCTCGAGCCATCGCCCGGCTGCAATGCGCTCCATCCGGAGAGGGGCGTCGGGCCGAAGACAGCCCCGCCCGCGCCAGCGCCCGAGGTGTCCGGGAAATACCGCGGCCCGCCCCCCCTCGCGACGGGGACCCAGGTACATCCGAAGCCGCTGCATTGCTTCTCTTGGATGAAATAGCCGACCCACTGGCAGGTGCCCGTCTGGGGGGCATTGCAGGTGGACCGCTTGACCGAGACGTTGACCTGGTAGGTCGATTGGTCCTGGAACACCGGAGCGGGCATCACGCCGGTCTTCTTCTGGCACCAGGTCTTGTTGGAGACCGCGCTCGGGGCCCAGGGCCTCAGGAAATGCTCGATCCCCACGGCGTTCGGGAGGTCGCCCTGGTAGTCCTGCAAGGCGCCGCCGTCGTAGTAGAACGGTCGACCATCGGACGGCTCCTGGTGGAAGCAAGGCACGTTGCCCAGCATGATGCCGCTGCCCATCGCATAGGGCACCTTGGCATTGTTGTACGTGGGCGCGACGGTGAAGGCGGGATATCCATGGTACATGGCGCCCCCGACCGCGTACGGGAGGAACGCCCGCGGGGAGACGGCGATGTGGGCCTTGGGGTTCTTCGAGAAGAAGTCCATCGTATCGAGCTCGAAGCTCATCGAGTGGTAAACCCGCTGTCCCTGAGGGTCGAGGTAGGCGTTGTCCCCCCGGACCGCGGCGCCGTTCATGATCTGGTCGAGCTGATTGCCGATCACGGTCCCGTTGCCGATAGCGGTGGCGTCCCCGTAGTCGCAGTACGGACCGGCGCAGACCGTGAGGTAGTGGAGGATCGGCGCCGTTTGCGCGCCCCATACCGGGCCCGAGGCCGAGGAGCCCTCGAACGTGTAGCTGTTCCATCCCGGGAACGTGTCGACCCCGGCGAGCGCGGTCGCGGGCGAGAGCGCGACAAGGCCGCACGCGACAGTGAGCGCGACCCGGGTGAAATAGGAACGGGGTGACGTACTGTGAGACATGGTACCTCCCGCGCTCACATCTACAGCGGGAGCCACGCAACGTCTACAGCGAAAGCCACGCAAGGTTACGACGCCGCCGCAGCGCCCGGCGGACGTGCGGCTCGGCCGCGCGTCGACCACGTCCCGCCCGACGTGCCCGTACGGCAATGGGTGCTCACCGCGACGGCCTCGCGGGCGAAGGGCCGCGCCTCGGACGCGCGGGCGGCCCTCCGGGTCGAGCGGTCCGCCCTGGAGGGCCAGGCTCCGCGCCGAGTCCGCCGGCAGGCTGGCCCGGTAGCCCGCGTCGGCGGCGCAGCGCCAGCGCCCTCGTCGCGATCTCGTAGCGCCTGGTCGTCTGCTCGTCGTCGGCGAGCGGGGCCTGCACGGCGAACGACCGACGCCCGGGAATCACGCCGAATGGGGGGCGAGGCCAGAATGGCCTTCATGCCCCCCGGGGGCATCGCTACTGCAGCACTGTCTCCATATCCCAGTCAACCCACATGTCTTTCCATTCGTTGACCGGCTGCTGAACGCCATTGTCCAGGATGTTCATCACGTCCGTGTTCGCGCTTGTATTGCCTTCGAACGCTCGCTTGAACATCTCGCCTGCAAGGGCGGTCTGAGAGCCGGAGGCGCCGCAGTGGTTCGCGCTGTACATCTGGAAGCCCATGCGCTCTGGGACGCCGAGCGCCTTCCATACCGGTTTTGCCGCCCACGCGGAGAGCGCTTCGCAGGTCCCGCCCAGGTGACACCATGAGTTCCTGCCATTGGCGTTCGTGAAGTGCACCAGATGCCGCGGAGCGATGGTCGCCAGGATCATATGCGTATCGAAGGGGAGGTTGTATACCTTCGAGGGGTCGCTCCGGAGCCAACGGGCCGCGCTGGTCACCCAGGGGCCGCAGATGCCGCTGTCTTCGAGGTTGTCGATGCTCTGAGGTTTGGCATCCGAGCACTGCCAAACAGAACCGCCTTCACCGTGCCTGAACCACTCTGCCTGACGCAGGTTGGCCACGCCACCGCCGCCCGATTCCACGATGACCACCACCGGCGCGCGACTGAAGACACCCGCCAGGTAAGCGCCCTTTCCACATCCGGAGCAACCCGACACCATCACCTTCGTGGGATCGTGTCCGCTGCCCGGGTTCTGTTCCAGCACGTCCATCACCCGGTCGATCATCCATCCGTTGGCGATGTTGGTGTTCAGCTCGGACAGGCCGAAGAGGTTTCTTATCTTGCCTTCGAAGCCGCTGCCGAACGACAGCTTTTTTCTGCTTGACGGGAAGATCCCGCCCGACAGCTCGAGGGCGATCACATCGCCGGATCCGCTGATGCTCGCCGAGAAGCTCTCGGTCTTTTCGCCTACCTTGGCGGTGATCGAAACGGTACCTCCGGAGACGGTCCCGGTCACCTCGTCCGGTTCGCCGGGGACTGGACCGTAGAGGTACTTGGCCGCCATCGCCAGGATCTCCTTGCGGCGGCACTCCCACTGTTCCTTGGTGGTGACCTTCGTTCCGTTGAAGAACGTAAACGGATCCGGGAGCTTCTCGTTTACCTCGGTCAGAGCGCTCGGTTCAGGCAGAGTGGGCAGGGTACACGTGAAGCTGCCGCCGCCGCCGTTCCCGCCGGTCCCGGTAGCCCCGCCAGTCGGGGAGCCGCCCGTGCCGGATCCACCCGTCGGAGCACCGCCGCCCGTACCGGCGACCCCGCTGGTCGCGGAAGCGCCGCTGGTCGCGGAGCCTCCACCCGTGGTGACTCCCCCGCTCCCGCCCGATGTCCCGCCGCCTGTGCCCGAAGCATCTTCACCGGTACCGCCGGATCCTACTTCTGAAGAGCAGCCAGCGAAGGTGAAGAGGGCGAGGACGGGGACCGCGAGAGCGGTTAATTTGCGCGAGGCACGAGAACGGACAGACATGAAGGCCTCCATGTATCGAGTGCAGTGGCGGAATGCGACACGCGGCGCACGGCACGTAGTGCGTGACACGCAATCGCCGTACTTATAGCAGACGGTGAATAAGTCTATGTGTTTTCGCGTTAGTGATGCTGTTTTGCCACGCGTGCGAATTTGCGCTGTGACGATGCCGATGGCACGTGAACGAGAAGTTTCAGGGCGCAGTGCGACGCGTTGGTCGGGCTGCCGGTGCTGGTGGTGTCATCCTCATCAACTGTGATGCCGCCATCGCTGGAGCCGCACGCGACGGACAGGGGAGGAGGGCCCTTAGGGGGAGAGGTTTGGAGAAGGCTGGCCGGAACGACACCATCAGACGCTCATTCCCAGTGGAGGGCGGTTCGATCACGCTTATCGCTGAGAATCGTACGACCGGAGCGAGCAGCGCTTGGTCGGGGTGCAAATGTTCAACGAGCTTGTAGTTGATGGGATCCACCCGGATCGTCTCCGGGAACACTTCGCGACAGCGCGCGCCTGCGGGACATCCGAGGAAGCGACACTTTGGGCGAGCGCCGAGGCGGAGAGCCGTTCTTCGGTGAGCGCTACGACCCGGTGACCTGCGAAGCTGCCTTGGGGCTTGCCCGGCACTCCGATGTCGATGCGTCGGCGGCGCTCGACGCGCTCGTGCTCCCGCCCCTCACTCGGTGAGGGAGGGCGCAGCCGGCGCGTCCTCGCCGGCCTCTCGCCGGTCCTGCGCGGCGCCGTGCTTGCGGAACGCGCCGGGCGGCATCCCGTGCTCGCGGTGGAAGGCGCGGTTGAAGGCGGACACCGAGGTGTAGCCCACCGCCTCGGCGATCTCGGTGAGCGATCGATCGGTCTCGCGCGCCAACCGCGCGGCCTCGTGCATGCGTGCCTGGGTCAGGTACGCGAGCGGGGAGAGACCCACCTCGGCCACGAAGCGGCGCGCCAGCGTGGGCCGCGAGGTCCCGAGCCTCGCCGCCAGCGTCGCGACGTCCCAGGGCGCGGCGAGGTCCTCGTGGAGGAGCGAGAGCGCAGCGGCGACGAGCGAATCGCGCAGCGCGCCCAGCCAGCCGGCGCCGCCGACGGGCTGCTCGTCGACCCAGGCGCGGAGGAGCTGCACGAAGAGCACGTCGAGGAGCCGCGACACCACCAGGGATCGGCCGAGATCCACGCGATCGTGCTCGCGCGTCAGGCCGGCGATGGTCTCGGCGAGCTCGGGCCTTCCGCGCGTCTTCTTCGCTGGGATGTGGACCAGCTCGGGCAGCACGCGCAGCGCCGGGTGGCGGGCGCCGGGGACGTCGAACGCGTAGACGCCGCAGAGCACCTGCGTCTCCACGCCTTGGCCGTCGCCGAGGCGCATGCGACGGTCGACGGTCCCGCGCGCCGCGAGCCACGCCGCGAGCGGTATCCGCCGGCTCCGCGCGTGATCGGCGAGCGCGTGCGCGCTGCCGCGCGGCAGGAGCACCACGTCGCCCGGCCCGAGCGCGACCCGCTGCTCGCCGAGGAAGAGCCAGCACGTGCCGGCCGTGACCAGGTGGAAGACCGCGCCCGCGGACGCGTCGAAGCAGAGCCCCCACGGCGCCCGCGCCGACGAGTGGCAGTAGACCCGGCCGCGCAGGTGCGTCAGCTCCAGCACCCTTCCCAGCACATCGTGCACCGCGCCCTCGTTCATGGACCGCCACGGTAGCAGCCTTCTCCCGAACGATCGCGCCGTGAGCGCTTCGGACAAAACATCGAGAGCCGGAGCGATGGCCCGTGGCGGCGGCAATCCCCAAGTTCTCTCGCATCGAACGGCTCGCGCACCTCAGGGGTGGCGATGCCGTATCGGAGGAGGCGGATCGTGAAGCGTGAACCTTTGGAGCAATCGTCGTCCTGGAAGCCCACCTCGCCGTCGTTCATCCTCGGCGCGCTGGGCGGCGCGTTCATGCTGTTCCTCGCGGTGAACGGCTTCGCCCAGCCGGTGGCGGCGGCTCAGGGCTTCGGCCTCCCGCTCCTCGACGTCGGAGACGCCGTCTTTCTCCACATCAAGGCGGGCCGCGATCTGGGGATCGGCCTCATGTTCGTGGGTCTGCTCGCGCTGCGGATGCGCACGGCGCTCGGCGTCGTCACCCTCGCCTCCAGCGTGATGCCGCTCGTCGACTGCCTGGTGACGAGCACGAGCGGTCGTTGCAGCGTCCCCTACGCGCTGATGGTCCACGGCTCCGCGGCTGTCTACTGCGTGGTCGCCGCCGTGGTCATGCTGTGGACGCCGCGCCCCGCGCTGGAGCCGCACGCGGCGCTGGAGCGCTGAGCGGCGCGGCGGGCAGCTGCCGCGGCGCCGCTCGCTACGCGCCGCGAGCCCTCGTCCTGATGACTCTTGATGGTGTTTACCTGCCAGCGCTTATCAATCATTGCATCGGCGCAGGCGCAGGCGCAGGCGTAGGCGCCGCGTCCGGTGCGGGCGCAGGCGCAGGCGCAGGCGCAGGCGCAGGCGTAGGCGCCGCGTCCGGTGCGGGCGCAGGCGCAGGCCCGGGGGCCGGCGTGGGCGCAGGCGTCGGCGCGGGCTCCGGGGCAGGCGAGGGCGCAGGCGTCGGCGCGGGCTCCGCCTTGGCTGGCACCGGCTTGCAGGGCACGCAGGGCGGCAGCCCTGGCACCTTCGAGCCCACGGCATAGGAGAGCGTGAGCAGGATGTTGTTCTGCACCTGCCAGGCGTCGACGAGCTGCGGCTGGCGCACGACATGGAGCTGGTAGTCGAGAGACGCCCACTCCACGAGCTTGAAGGTGAGCCCCCCGACGATGTCGACGTTCATGAGGTCCAGCGCGCCGCGCTCATCGCCTGCGTCCAGATCCGAGTACACGATCGGCAAGAGGGCGGCGATGCCCGCCTTGTACGTGATCTGCTTGTCACGGAGCGCGCCCGAGGCCTCGATGACAGCCTCGGCGCCGAGCTGGCTATAGCCCGAGAGCTCGCTCACCTCGACCTCGGGCGTCCCGTCGTCGTCCCCCAGGGCGAGCACGCCCGACGCAATCACCTCCTGCGCGCCAGCGCCGGCGCGCGCCTCGACAAGGATGGGCTCCCGATTGACGGGCTGGACGAAGACGCCGAGCGACTGCTTGAGCGTCACTGGCTGGAACGGATCGCTCAGGTGAAGGCGCGTCCCGGTGATCGCCTCGCTCGTCCCGTCCGCGCGCGCGATCGCATAGGTCGTCGGCGCCGAGCGCGGGTCGCTGCCAGGGAACATCTGCGTATCGAGAGCGAAGCGACCGAACGGCCCGAACCAGGGCACGACGTGGTAGAGGTAAATCGCCTCGAAGGCGAGCGCGTCGCGCGTCTTGACCCAGGCATCCACGGCCGGCGTGCGCGTCACGCCAGCGCCGGCCCCGAGCGTCATGCGGAGCTCATGGGCGGCCTGATTGAAGTCGAGGGAGCCCTCGAGGACGAAGCCTGCGGATATGCCTGTCCCGTCCGACTGCCCGACGACGCTTTGATTGTTGGCCAGGTTGAACGTGCCGCCGAGGAGCAGCCCCGGTGACCAGCCGTCCACGCGCCCCGGATCGGTCGCGGGCGCATCGACGTACGTGGTCTCCACGGAGGGGGCCGACTGCGCAGCGGCCCCGCGAGCGAGGAGACCGGCCACGGCGCACGCTGATACCACAGGCCCGAAGCGTTCTGGAGAGAATTTCATGGGATACCCTCGGCGATTGTGCTGAATCAGGTACAAACGCGGGGTCTATAGCACACGACGCGTTCGACGAGGGTCCAACGTAGAGATCACTCACAAGAGGTCGGCGCCGTCGAGCAAACGGCTGGGTTTCACGCGAGCTCGCCTCGCCCGAGCCTCCTATCACGAACGACGCTGCTTGGAGGAGTCGACGCAGGCGCGCGACCGGTCGATCGCTTCAGGATCCCGGTGCGCAGAACGAACACGATGTCCGTCGACGCGGCGCGGTCGGGCGTCCTCGAGCGGCGTCGTCGCGATCGGCGCCGCGGCTGGAAGCAGGGGTTCGATCTCTGCGCGCAACCCGTCGTCGATCAGCGACATCCAGAGCCGGATCCTCCGCTCCGAGCAGGCGAGGTCAGCAGTCGCCGCGACCTTCGAATGGCACGGCGGATGCGAACGACGGGGCATGTCGATCCCCGTGCTGATCGTAGGCGCCGGGACCACCGGAATGACGGCCGCGAAAGCCAGGAGGGCCTCATGTCTCCCGAACCGTTCGACATCCTCATTCTCGGCAGCGGCGCCGGCGGAAAACACGTGGCCTGGGACATGGCCCCGGCGGGGAGCCGTACGGCCGTCGTGGAGCGGGAGCGCCGCATGATCGGCGGCGCGTGCCCCACCACCAATTGCCTCCCGAGCAAGAATGAGATCTGGAGCGCCAAGGTCGCCGATCTGGTCCGCCACGCGGCCGCGTACGGCACGATCACCGGCCCCTTCGCGGTCGACATGGCGCGCGTGCGGCAGCGCAAGCGCACCATGGTCGAGGCGCAGATCGCCCGCCATCTGGCGCTCTTCCGCGCGAGCGGCGTCGACCTGATCATCGGCGCGGGGCGGTTCGTCGCGCCGAAGACCCTCGAGGTGCGGTGCGACGGCGAGACACGCGTGCTGAGGGGCGACCGCGTGTTCCTCGACCTGGGGACACACGCCACGATCCCGGACGTCCCTGGCCTCTCGGCCGCGGGACCGCTCACGCACGTCGAGGCGCTGGAGCTCGACAGGCTCCCCGAGCACCTCATCGTGCTCGGCGGGGGCTACGTCGGACTCGAGTTCGCGCAGGCTTACCGTCGCTTCGGGAGCCGCGTCACCATCATCAGCCGCGGGCCGCAGCTCGTCCCCCGTGAGGACCCCGACGTCGCCGGGGCGCTCCGCCAGATCTTCGAGGGCGAGGGGATCGAGGTGCTGCTGTCGGCCCAGCTGCTGCGGGTGCAGGGCCGGTCCGGCGACCATGTCAGCCTGCGCGCGCGCACGCCGGGCGGCGAGCAGACCATCGAAGGCAGCGATCTCCTGGTCGCGGCGGGGCGCACGCCCAACACGGCCGGGATTGGCCTCGAGAGCGCCGGAGTCGAGCTCGACGCTCGAGGTTACATCAAGGTCAACGAGAGGCTGGAGACCACCGCGCCCTCTGTCTGGGCGATGGGCGAGTGCGCCGGTAGTCCCCAGTTCACCCACGCCGCCATCGACGACTTTCACGTCGTCCGCGACAACCAGGCCGGGGGCCACCGGACCACGCGCGACAGGCTCATCCCCTTCTGCATGTTCACCGACCCGCAGCTCGCCCGTGTCGGCCTGAACGAGCGCGAGGCAAAGGGCCGTGGGGTCGAGGCGCGCGTCGCCACGCTGCCGATGAGCGAGGTGCTGCGGGCAGCGACGACCGGCGAGACGCAGGGCTTCATGAAGGCCCTCGTCGACGCGCGGAGCGACCGCATCCTCGGCTTCGCCATGCTCGGCGTGGAGGCCGGGGAGGTGGTCGCCGTGGTGCAGACCGCGATGTTGGCCGGTATGCCCTACACAGGGCTGCGAGACGCCATCCTGGCGCACCCGACGATGTCCGAGGGCCTCGGCTCGCTGTTCGCAAAGGTGCCGACCAGGTCCACGCGCTAGGCTCTGCCCCGGAGACGTCAGCTCGTCCGGTCGCCGGGCCGCGTCTGTTCTACGGTGAGCTCAAGGGGGCGCTCCCAGGGTCAGCGGCAGAAGAGGAACCTGCAGTTCCCGGACTGGCACTGGTTGTCCTTCGTGCACGCCGCGCCTCGGCCGCGCTTGTTCACGCACTCGCCCTCGTTGGTGCCCCAGCCGCAGAACTGGTTCGCGCCGCAGTGCGCGTCGTTCCGGCAGAGGCAGGTCTGGGTGAGGTCGCCGCAGCGGTTGCTCGGGCACTCCTCGTTCACCCGGCACCCCTGGCCGATGGCCTTCGACCCGGGCGTGTAGCACCAGCCGGTGCCGGCGATGAGCCCGCCGCAGCGGCCGGACGCGCACTGGCCGTCGCGCGTGCAGACCGCGTGATCGCCCTTGTCCGGCACGCACTCGTTGTCGCCCCCGATCCCCGGCGTCTTGAGCGCGCAGTAAGCGACGCTGTCGTCGCAGTCGGCGTCGTCGTTGCAGACGCAGCGGCCCGGGATCGCGTTGCAGGCGACGGCGGTGCACTGGCCGCTCTCGCACTCCTCGTTGAACCGGCAGCTGCCCCCGAGCTCCTGGAAGCCAGGGCAATAGGCGGCGCCGCACTTCGTGGGGTAGGCGAGCTCGCGCTCCTCGGCCGTCGCGAGGGGCGCGACGCCGCTCTCGTCCATGTCAGTGGCGGGGTCGGCCATGCCGGCGCGCGGGCCCGCCGCGCGCTCCCACATGCGGAGGAAGGACTCGGTCGAGGAACGCAGGCCCGTCGTGTCGACGCCGAGGCGTTCCAGGTCGGCCACGAGATCGGGCAGCATCCCCTCGTGGGCGAGGCCCTTCTCGTCGAACTCCGTCCCCAGGGGGCCCGGCCCCTGCTCGCGCTGCTCCCAGGCCTGGCAATCGGCCTCCGCCTGGAACGCCGCCGAACAGGCGCCGTCCTCGCCGAAGCGCGGCCGTGTCTGCTGGATGAAGCCGTTGAGATCGGCCCCGAACGCCATCGGCACCTTGAGGCCGAGCCGCCCGTAGTCGTAGGCCTGGGCGAAGGAGCGCGACGACCCCTGGCAGCTGTTCTCGACCGAGCTCCGCGTGAACTGCTTGGTCTCGTCGTGCGCGGTGCGCAGGCCGAAGATGCCGCCGGTCTGCCGGAGCATCCGGATCACCCGCGCCGGCGTGGACTTCTCGGTCTCGGCCACCTTGGGGCCCATGATCTCCCGGAAGTGACCGTGGGAGATGTACATCGGGTAATAGTCGCGCGCCCGCGCCAGGTCGAAGACGCGGTCGACGCCTCGCTCGGACATGTGGGCGACGTCGATCAGCATGCCTCGGTCCATCATCTCGCCGACGAGCTGCTCGCCGAGCGGCGTGAGCCCGCGCATGTTGTTGCAGCTCGCGTCGACGTCCATGCCCAGGGTGACCCCCGCGAGGGTGGCGCCGCAGTCGGTGTCGATGAAGCAAGTCTCGGTGTACTGCGCGAACTGGAAGATCGGGTTGTGCAGCGCCGCCCCGGCGAAGGCATTGTCGACCTGGTGCACCGGCTGGAGCGTCCGGACCCCCAGGGCGTGGTATTTGTCGAGCTGCGCGCGCATCCTCGCCGCGTCGACGTCGCGGCCGAACAGGTGGCTGGCCTCGATGGACAGGACCACCGCCAGCTTGCCCGCCCCGATGATCTGCCGGGCGTGCGCCGGCGAGAGCGCGACCTCCATCCAGCCGGCGTTCCGCGCGACCAGCGCGTGGGTCATCTGCAGCTGGAGGTCGACGTCGGCCATCTCGTCACAGGCCCGCTCGCGGTTCTGCTCCGGCAGGATCGAGCACAGCCAGTCGTAGCTCACCGCCGACATGACGATGAGGCTCAGCCCGCGATCGTGGGCTGAGCGCAGCCAGCTCACGTGGCCTTGCTGGTGAGCGATGGTGTCCCAGCGCGGCCAGCCCTCGGAGGAGCGCTTCCGCTGGAGGTGCAGCCCGGTGTCGCCCTGCGTCCCCTCGGTCTTGCCTATCGCCTCCGAGCCGACGACGCCGCCCCCGATGCCGAGCAGCGCCGACAGCGCGCCGTTGCTGGCGAAGTCCAGCATCGTCGACTGAGGGCAGCTGTCCAGCAGGCCGCTGAGGTCCTGTCGAACGCGGGCGTGGTCGCTCTCGGGCATGCCGCCGTCGCAGTCGTCCAGGGCGCCGGGGCCGTCGTGCTTGCCGTGCAGCCATCCGCCGCCGAACGCCGCCTCGGACATCATGTGGAAATGCAGATCCGCGAACCCGCTCACCGGGGATGCGCCGGACGCAGCCGGCGCGGCGAGCGGGGCCCACGCGGCGGGGTCGGCCGCCGCCGCCGTCTCGGCGGAGAGGTCGCTCCGCGCGGCGAGGGTGAGCTCGCTCATCGCGTCTTGCCCGCTGTCCGACGGCAGGATCGCGGCGTCACACGCGCACGCCAGCAGCGCGGCGGCGGCCAGCGCCGCGGTCGCGAACGGGCTCGCGCGGCGGCGAGGCGCCGCGCCGGGGAGGCGTGGGAGGATGGATGGGCCAAGGGGTGAGAGGTGGTCGAGGCTGGTCATCGCTGTTGCGGCCGGAGGGGTTCGAGTGAGCTTGTCCCCGGCTCGCGCGGGCAAGCAGAATAGCCACGCTGTCATCGATCGGACGCCGCGACCGATTTACATTTCGCGACACGCTCTCATAATGCGACATCGTGCCAGCCCAAGGTTCGGCGTCCGGTTCGGCGTCCGGTTCGGCGTCCACAGAGTTCCTGCGCGTCCTGATGACGGCCGCAGCAAAGGACGGGATCGAGGTCGACGACGTGCGGCGCGCGATGGCGGTCTCCGGCGATCTTCTGGAGAAGCGGGGCGCCCGGGTTCCCATCGCCCTGGTCCGCCGTGCCTGGAGCGGGCTGACGGATCGGGCGGGAGACCCTCTCCTGAGCTTGCGCGCCGCCCGCATGCTCCCGCCGGGCAGCCTGGACATCCTGGACTACCTCGCGCAGACGAGCACGACCGGGGCCGAGGCGTTCGAGCAGCTCACGCGGTACCTCCCGCTGCTCGCGGACGCCGGGCGCGTCTGGACCGAGGTCGATCGGCGCACCTTCCGGTTCCGCCACGCCGCGCCCGGCGGCCTGCCCTCGCTGGCGGAGCTGCTGCTCGGGCTGATCGTCGAGCGCGCCCGGACGATGTTCGGGCCGGCGTTCGCGCCGCGCCTCATCCGCTTCGCGCACGCGCCCTCGTCCACGGCGAGCGCGTACGAGGAGGTCCTGGGCGCCCCGGTCCAGTTCGGCGGCGGCTTCGACGAGCTCGTCTTCGATCGCGACATCGTCCGGGCGCCGGTCGCGAGCCGCGACCCGGCGCTCCGGGGCATCCTCGTGGCGCAGGCGGAGGAGGCGCTCTCCCGCGTCCACCTCGACTTCCGGGCCGCATCCGCGCTCGATCGCGAGTTCGTGCCGGCGTTCCGGCACGCCCTCGCGCTCGCGCTCGATGCGGGCGACCCCAGCCTGGTGCGCATCGGCGAGAGCTTCGGGATGAGCGCGCGGACGTTGCAGCGGCGGCTGGCCGCCGTGGGCGTCAGCCACCGCGAGCTCTTGCAGGAGCTGCGGCTCTCGCGGGCGCGGCAGGCGCTGGGCGGCGCCCAGCTCAAGGCGGTGTCCCACGAGCTCGGCTACTCCAGCCCCAGCGCCTTCCACCGCGCGTTCAAGCGGTGGACGGGGGTGACCCCCGGCGCCGCGACCACGGCGGACGCCGGCGCGCCGCCCCGGGCGAGGCGGCGGGGCCACGCGCCGCCGGGGGCGGGGGAGCCGCCGGCGCGGCTCTCGGCCGCGCGGCGCTCGGCGTGACCGGCCGGCGCGGGCGCGCCGCCGCCTGAATTCACCGGAAGCGCCGGCGCCCACGTGCTATCCCCCGCGCCGCTGAGATGATCACGCTCGAAAAGCTCACCAAGCGGTACGGTCCAAAAATTCTCTTCGAGAACGTGTCGATGCGCTTCGACCCCGGCAAGCGCTACGTGCTCGTCGGCGCGAACGGCGCGGGGAAATCGACGCTCCTCAAGGTCATCTCCGGCGAGGAGGAGTCGGATCAGGGCACCGTCGAGATCCCGAAGCAGCTCCGGGTCGGCGTGCTCAAGCAGGACCATTTCGCCTACGAGTCCAGCCGCATCATCGACACGGTCCTGATGGGGAACCGGGCCCTGTGGGACGCGATGCAAGAGCGCGATCGGCTGTACGAGGTCGAGATGACCGACGAGGTCGGCATGCGGCTGGCCGAGCTCGAGGGCACGATCGGCGAGGAGGACGGCTACACCGCCGAGGCGCGGGCCGCCGAGATCCTCGAGGGGCTCGGGATCGCGACCGCGCGGCACACGAGCACGGTGAGCACGCTCGCGGGCGGGTACAAGCTCCGCGTCCTCATCGCCCAGACGCTCTTCGCGGGCGCCGACGTCCTGCTCCTCGACGAGCCGACGAACCACCTCGATCTCGACTCGATCCGCTGGCTCGAGGCGTACCTCACCGACACCTTCCGCGGCACGCTGCTCGTCGTCAGCCACGACCGGCATTTCATGAACGCGATCGCGACGCACGTCGCCGACGTCGACTACCAGACGGTCACGCTGTACACGGGCGACTACGACGACTTCATCGAGCAGAAGACGACGGGCAAGCGCCAGTCGGACGCCGACGCCGCGCAGAAGAAGAAGAAGATCGCCGAGCTCAAGGACTTCGTGGCCCGCTTCGGCGCGAGCGCGAGCCGGTCGAGCCAGGCGCAGTCGCGCGTGAAGGAGATCGAGAAGCTCGAGGCGGGCATCCAGGTGCGCCGCTCGAGCGTCGTGCGGCCGTACATCAAGTTCGAGATCGAGAAGCCGTCCGGCCGCGACGTGCTGCGCGTCGAGGCCCTCGCCAAGAGCTTCGGCGACCTGCGCGTGATCCAGAAGCTCGATTTCAACCTGAACCGGGGCGACAAGCTCGCCGTGATCGGCCCGAGCGGCATCGGCAAGTCGACGCTGCTCAAGCTCCTGGTCGGCGAGCTCACGCCCGACGCCGGGAAGGTCACGTGGGGCCACGACACGAACGTGGGTTACTTCGCGCAGGACCACCACGAGGCGATCGAGCCGGGGTTCACGGCCTACGACTGGCTGTACCGGTTCGATCCGAGCGCGCCCAAGGAGCACGTCCGCTCGGTGCTCGGCAAGCTGCTGTTCAGCGGCGAGGCCGGGCTCAAGAAGACGGAGAACCTCTCCGGCGGCGAGGCGGCGCGCCTGTTCCTCGCGAAGCTCATCCTGGTGAAGAACAACGTCGTGGTGCTCGACGAGCCGACGAACCACCTCGACGTCGAGAGCATCGACGCGCTCCTCCAGGCGCTCATCGAGTACAAGGGGACGGTCATCGTGACGAGCCACGACCGGCACTTCGTGGGCAAGCTCGGCACCCGCGTGCTCGAGCTGTCGTCCCGGGGCCCGCAGCTCTTCAACGGCACGTACGACGAGTACCTCGAGGGGCCGGGGAACCCGAGCGCGTACCAGGGCGCCAAGGCGTCGTAGCCAGGGCGCCGCAGCGCCGCGCCCGGCGGGGGCGCGGCGCCTCCGCGCGGGCCCGATCCCGCGACCCCGGCCGTCCGGCCGCCGGCCTGCGTCCCGCCGGCGCTCTGGTACGGTTCTGGGCATGTTCTCCGCCAGGCCTCCCGGGCTCACCGCCGACGAGCGCGCCCGCTTCGACCGCGACGGCTTCCTGGTCGTCGAGGGCTTCGTGCTCCCGGCGCAGTGCGACGCCCTCAGGGCGCGCGCGGTCGAGCTCGTCGAGGGCTTCGATCCCGCGGAGATCTCCGTCTTCTCGACCCGGGATCAGGCGCGCTCGACCGACGCGTATTTCCTCGGCTCCGGCGACCGGATCCGGTTCTTCTTCGAGGAGGAGGCGTTCCTGCCCGACGGCTCGCTGCGGCAGGCGAAGGCCTGCTCGATCAACAAGATCGGCCACGCGCTCCACGATCTCGATCCGGTCTTCGCGCCCTTCTCGCGGGCGCCGGCCCTCGCGTCGGTGGTCTCGGAGCTCGCGCTCGCGCGCCCGCTGCTCCTGCAATCGATGTACATCTTCAAGAACCCGTTCATCGGCGGCGACGTGGCGTGCCACCAGGACGCGACGTTCCTCTACACGGACCCGCTCAGCGTGATCGGGCTCTGGTTCGCGCTGGAGGACGCGACGGTGCACAACGGCTGCATGTGGGCCCTGCCCGGCGGTCACCGGGGCCCGTTGCGCAGGCGGTTCGTGCGCGACGGCGACGGAACGAGGATGCTCGCGCTGGACGACACCCCGTTCCCGGCGGTCGCCGCGCGCGCTCCCTACGTGCCGATCGAGGCGCCCAAGGGCACGATGGTCCTGCTCCACGGGCTCTTGCCGCACTGGAGCGGCGCCAACCGATCCGAGCGCTCGCGCCACGCCTACGCGCTCCACGTGGTGGACGGCGCGTGCCGCTACCCCGAGGACAGCTGGCTGCGCCGCGCGCCCGACCTGCCGGCGCGGGGGTTCGAGGCGTAGCGCCGCGGGCGCGGCGAGCGGGGAGGCGGCCGCGCCGATCCGCGACGGGAGGACGGTGGTCCGGCTCGCGCTGGATGAGGGATATCTCGACGCGCCGGCGGCGACGCAGCCGCTCCGCGCCGTGCACCTGGAGGCAGCCGCTGGGAGAATAGGCTACTGCTTGGCGGTGTCGCCGGAGCAGATGACGAACTGCGTGGCGCCGTCCTGGGCGTCGCCGTTGCCGGTGAACCGGACCTGCCGGCGCTCCGTGGACGGGCACTTCGCGACGACCTCGTCTCGGCCCAGGCCGAGCCGCGGGTCGACGTAGCACCACCCGTGCACCTTCTCGCCGCCGACCTCCACGGGCGCCGGCGGCACCGTGTCCTGGCAGGCCTTGAGCTCGGCCGGATCGCTGAGCTGCTCGACCTCGCAGACGCAGTTCCAGCCGTTCGCCGTCGCGACCGGATCGTCGAGCACCATCTGCTCCGCCCCGCGGTGCTCCGTGGGCACCTTCCGCCGCGCCGCGAGCCCGTCGCAGCTGCACTGCCCGTCGGCGACGGTCCGCGCCTCCAGGACCAGGCAGCTGACCTGGCCATTGTCGTTCGGCTGGAGGGCGCGGGGCAGGCACTGCCCGGCCAGCTTCGTCTTCAGGCGATCGACGATCGCGCCGATCGCCGGCCGATAGCCGTAGTCGAGCGCGCCCTCGGCCGAGTCCTTGAGCTGCGCCGGGCACACCGAGCCGACGATGCCCTGGTCCCCGAGGCTCCGGATGAGCTCCAGCTGCCTGAGGCCCGGATACGCCTTCGCGTTCACCTGGATGTTGCTGTCGGTGCCGTCGGGGTTGTCCTGGCACAGGGGGCTGTTGTAGTCCGTCTTGTCGGTCCGCTTGTCGCAGTCTCCGTTCATCACGGGGTTCTCCAGCGGAAACACGCAGGCGAACTGGAGGTCGCCGAAGGTCGTCTTGGGCTCCCACTCATGGCCGTTGATGACGTTGGCGTCGTCCGGCGAGCTCACGCCGGCGATGGGCGTCCCGGTGATCGGGTTCACGCCCTCGCGGGGGCTCGGCGACTCGATCATGTGGGGATCCGCGGGGGGGCGGCGCGCCTTGGGATCTCCGAGGATGATGTCCCAGGTGCTCTGGAAGCCGGCGTTCGGGGCGCTCAGCTCCTCGGCGCTCTTGAAGCCGCCGACGGGGTTGCCGTCCTTGTCCTTGCCCTTCTTGAGGTCGGGCTGGCCCGCGTCGTTCTGGCGCGCGATGTCCTGCCAGGGGACGCCGACGAGGCCCGCGAAGAACACGAGCTCCGGCGATCGCACCGTGCTGAGCTCGTCGGTCGGGTCGAGATCCAAGAAAAGCGGGTTGTCGACGATATCGCCGTCGTGATCCTCGATCTGCGTCTTCGTGAGCGCATCGGTGTAGCGGTCGATCGGGTAGAGCAGGTCGATCCCGAACCGCTCCTTCTGGTTGAAACAGCGCAGGTTGGGCGGGTCATGTTCCAGGTCGAGCACCTTGACCTTGCCTCCTTCGCTGCAGGTCTCATCGACCGGGCACCCGCGAGGCGTGTCCACTCCGCACGACGCGCAGCACGGATCGTCCGGGCCTTTCTCCGTGCACTCCTTGCGCGGCTGGAACATCCGGAACGGGCTCGGCCGCGCGACCCAGAAGTCCGTCCCGCCCTCCCGGATGGAACAGTCGTTCTCATCCGACAGCATGATGATCGCGAGGAGCGAGTCCGGCCGGAGGAACGCCTTGCGCTGATCCAAGAGCGCCTTGTCCAGCCCTGTCCGGATCGCCTTGCCGTTCACCACCTCGAGGGTCTCGTAGGGCGCTGGGTCCACGAGGAAGCGGTACCAGCTCTCCAGCTGCGACTCGTAGCCGCACCCGACGTCGCCCACCCCTCGGACCATGTTCGTCAGCGTCGGCACGAGGCCGTGCCCCGCGCCGTCGTCGAGGATCGACTCGCCGGAAGGGTTGAGCCTCTGCTCTGGATCCCAGGCGAGGAACCCCTTGTTTTCATACGTCGGCGGGGCGTCGTCGCCCTCGCTCCGGGCGATGAGGTGCCCCATGTCGTTGTTGGAGAAGTGCACGGTCGTCCCGGCGCACGCGCTCTTCCCGTCGGGGGTCATGGCCGCAGCGCCGTGGTCGCCGAGGCTCGTGCTGATGATCCCGATGTGGATGTCGAGGACGGGCTCGAACTCGCGCTCCATGCCGCTCTCGCAGACGCCGTTCTTCGGCGGCGAGGATCTCGTGAGGTCCAGCGGATCGACGCACTGGGGGTTGACCAGGCGCCTCACGAGGTCCGGCACGGCCAGCGCGAGGATTTCCTGCTTGTCCTTCATCGACGCCGAGTTGTCGATGGTCAGGAGGAGATCGATCTTGTCGACGTGCTGCGGGAGCCGCTCGACGACGGTGCCCGTCGTGCGCGTATCCTGCTTGGCGATGGGTCGGGTCAAGCACCCCGAGATGAGCGATGTACCGCCCACGACGAGGGAGCACCAGAGCAACGCGGCTGCGCGGGCAGCGCGGGACGGAGGACGATCGGCCATGAATCCTTCCTTGCGCGAGAGATGGAGTGGTCCCTTCGCGCGTCGCACGCGGCGCGCGCGCTCTGCCGGCGCGCCTGTCTCGCGCGGAGTGGATGACAGGCCGCCTGGCGATCGCGAGTTCAGACGCGGAGAGGGGGTGTTCTCTTGGCTGCGTGGCAAGAGCTGCGCGACGCCATCACGAAAAATGCAGGAAGCACAGGAAGGGCGGGCCGGCCGCCGCATCGCGCAGGGGTGGTGCGGTCGTCGCGTCGCGCAGCCTCGGCGCGGCCGTGGCCCGGCGTGGGGACGGCGCGGCCGTGGCCCGGCGTGGGGACGGCGCGACCGTCGCCGGGCGCGGGGACGGCGCGACCGCCGTCGCCCGGAGCGGACGAGGCTCGCGCCAGGTGGTGGTTCTGTAAAATTAAATTAAAGATGGAAAGTGGGCGTCGGGCGTCGGGGCGCCGTCGGCACGCGACCGCGGTCGGAGCTCAGCTCTCGGCGGGGGCGGCCGTCTCGGCGCCGGCGACGAGCGGCGCGTACTGCGC
The DNA here is from genome assembly GCF_051474665.1 of Sorangium sp. So ce394. Lineage (NCBI taxonomy): Bacteria > Pseudomonadati > Myxococcota > Polyangiales > Polyangiaceae > Sorangium > Sorangium sp. So ce394. Next base: position 9,144,880 of record NZ_CP150339.1, on the reverse strand, counting down.
GAGGAACTTGTTCCAGCGCTTGGCCTTGCGGCCGGGCTTGCGGGAGCTCTGGGAGCTCCTCTCCTGCTTCTGGGTGACCTTGAGGGTGAGGTGCTGGTGCTGGCGCGTAGGGCGATGCATGGCGGCGGATGCTGCTCGAAGGCGCCGCGCTGCGCAAGCCTCAACGCGACGGAAGCCGCGCCCGCTCGTCCCGCTCCGGCCCCAGGCGGCCGAAGCTGTGGATCCCGTAGATGAGGACGACGAGCGCGATCAGCGTGAGCCCCATGCCGGCGTCCGAAGGCCCGACGCCGACGAGCGCGAGCCCGGCGACGAGGAGCATCCCCCCGCCGCCGAGCGCGCGGCGCGCGCGCGCCTCCTCCTCCGTCCGCTGCCCCCGGCGGCGCGCCGGGCGGCGCGCGCCCTCGCCCTGATCGACCGCGCTCACGGGAACTTCTGCGTCCGCGCGTAGGTGATGAAGTCCTGCACGTCGCGCGTCAGCTCGCGCTCCGCGGTGATCGTCGTGCGCTCGTGCGACTCGCCGACGAGGTCGTCGTAGAGGTAGTTCTGCTGGTAGAGGAGCACGACGCGGACGGCCCCGTCCGGCCCGCCGCGGACGATGCGCAGCTTCTCGTCCCGGCCGTTGGGCGGCGGGAGCGCGGCGCCGAGCGCCTGGGCGTCCTCCTCGGTCACGTAGACGACGCCGTACGAGCGGTTCTGCACGCCGACGTCGACGCGGACCTTGCCCCCGCTGACGAGATCGACCTCGCGCCCGAGCACCGGCTTCGCGCCTTCCTGCACCATCGCGCGGCGGATGACCTCGATCGCCCGGCGCTCGTCGAGGGCGCGCAGCGGGTTGGGCGCGCGCGCCTCACCGCCGCCGCAGCCGGCGAGCGCGAGCGCCGCGGCCGCGATCCCCAGCGCGGCGCGCGCCGCCTCGCGCGCGCCGCCGAGGAGACGGCGCGCGCCCCGGGCATCGCCGGGCAGGGCCGCGCGCGCTGAAGGCCGATGCTGAAGGGGACCGAGATGGCGGGCCCCCGACCCGCGTTGAAGCTTCCTCCACATGAGCGGGCATGAGAGTAGCCAACCGCCCGGAGCTTCGCTACTTCTCCCGGCATGGCGCGGCTCGCTGCCATCGACATCGGATCCAACGCCATCCGCCTCCGCATCGTCGACGTCGATCCTCCGGCGCTCGGGGCGTTCGGCGGCGGCAGGGAGCCGGCGCTCGCCGGGGGCCCGGCCGGGGCGCACGACGCGCCGCGCTTCCACCCGTTCCGCGACGTCCACGCGGACCGCGCCTCCGTGCGCCTCGGGCACGACGTGTTCACGAAGGGCCGGCTCGAGTCGGGGGTGATCGGCGCCGCCTGCGAGGCGCTCCGGCGCTTCCGCACGGCGATGGATGCGGCCAAGGTCGACCGTTACCGGGCCGTGGCGACGAGCGCCGCGCGCGAGGCCCAGAACGGCGACCTCTTCGTCGAGCGCGCGGCGCGCGAGGCCGGCGTCCACGTCGAGGTCATCGAGGGCATCGAGGAGGCGCGCCTGGTCCAGCTCGCCGTCCTGGAGCGCGTCGCGCTCGGCGACCGGACCGCGCTCCTCGTCGACATCGGCGGCGGCTCCACCGAGCTCACGCTGCTCCGCGGCCGCAGGGCGGTCTTCTCGCGCTCGCTCCCCCTGGGGACGGTGCGGATGGTCGAGACCTTCCTCGAGGATCGCCGCCCCGTCGACGCGGGGCACCGGCGGCTCGTCGAGGAGTACGTCGACCGCGTCATGGTCGACGCCACGCGCGAGATCGTGGAGCTGCTCGGCGAGGGCTCGGGCTCGGGGGTCGATCTGCTCGTGGGCACGGGCGGCAACATCGAGACGCTCGCGGACCTCTGCCCCCTGCCGGGCGCGCCGGTGGAGGGGCGGGCGATCGACGTGGCCGCGATGTCCCGCCTGCTCGACGAGCTGGTGTCGAAGACGCCCGAGGAGCGCGCGCAGATCTACGGCCTGCGCCCGGACCGCGCCGACACGATCGTCCCCGCCGCGACGATCCTGGGCCGCGTCGCCCAGGCGTTCGTGCAGCCGTTCATCGTCGCGCCGGGGGTCGGGCTGAAGGAGGGCGTGCTCGTCGACCTCGCCCACGCGCACTTCCTCGGGCCCGATTTCCGCGGCGAGGCCGCCGCCGTCAGCGACGCCTGCACCCGGCTCGGCCGCCGCTACCACTTCGACGAGCAGCACGGCGCGCTCGTGGCGCGCCTCGCCGAGCGGCTCTTCGACGACCTCGCGCCGCGCCATCGGCTCGGCCAGCGCGACCGGATCCTCCTGCGCGCGGCGGCCCTGCTCCACGACATCGGCGACTTCGTCCGCTACGAGGGGCACCACAAGCACAGCTATTACATCATCGCCCATAGCGACCTCATGGGGCTGACCCCGGAGGAGCGCGCGATCGTCGCGAACATCGCGCGCTACCACAGGAAGTCGCCGCCCAGCATGGACCACGACAACTTCCGCGCGCTCTCGCGCGACGCGCGCGCCAAGGTGAAGGCGATGGCGTCGATCCTCCGCATCGCCGACGCGCTCGATCGCGAGCACCGGGCGAAGGTCGCGGACGTGAGCGGCCGCATCGAGGAGGACACGTTGGTGCTCGAGGTGCAGGGCGCGGAGGACCGGGCGCTCGAGGAGTGGACCGTCGTCGCGAAGGCGGGGATGCTGCGCGACGCCCTCGGCCTGGACGTGCGGATGGTCGACGCCACGCCGAGATCGCACCCGCCGACCTCCGGCGGCTGACCCGCGGGAGGCGCCGCGGCCTCCGAAAAAATCGCCGCGGCGTTTGCGCGGAGCCCTGTGCGTCACCATGTAGGTCAGCACGGGGGAAACTGTGCCTCCGGGAGGGCGCGCGGCGACGCCGTGCCACCGAGCGCGGCCGTGCCGCGAGCGAGGGCGGCTGCGCCGCCGCGCAGAACGAGGGCGAGCGACCGTTGACGCTGAAATCTCCAAAGCTGATGGAGGCCCGCCGCGCCGCCGGCATCCTGGAGTCCGCCCTGCGCGGGCACACCGGCGATCTGACGCTCGCCGACGCCTCCGCGCGGAGCGGCTTGCCGTTGCGCGACGCCGAGAGCGGCCTGCACCTGCTCGTCAGCGAGTACCGCGGGCACCTCAAGGCGACGTCCGAGGGCGAGCTGCTCTTCCGTTTCCCGCACGGCTTCACCAAGCCGTGGGAGACCCGCACGCGGCTCGAGCGCGCGCTCGGGTTCGTCCTCCGCGGCGCCGCCGGCGTGGCCCGCTTCGTCGTGCGCGCGTGGATCGCGATCGTGCTGATCGCGTACGTCGTGATCTTCGTCGGGATCCTGATCGCCCAGCTGCTGGCCCGGTCGAACAGCGACTCGCGCGATCACGGCAGCTTCTCCGGCTCGTTCGCGGGCTACGTCCTCTTCCGGATGGTCTTCGACGCGATCTTCTGGACGTTCCACCCCTTCTCGCCGTTCGTGTGGACGGCCGAGCCGCCCTGGTCCTCGTCCTCGTCGTACGATCGCCGCGGGGCGTTCGGGCAGCCCAGGGACGAGACGCCGTTCTACGAGAAGGTCAACCGGTTCTTCTTCGGCCCGACGCCGGCGCCGCGCGATCCGCTGGAGAGCGAGAAGCTCATCCTGGCCGAGATCCGCGCGCAGCGGGGCCGGATCGGGCTCGCCGACGTGATGCGCGTGACCGGGCTGTCGCGCGACGAGGCGGACCCGATGATGGCGCGGCTGATGCTCGACTACGACGGCACGGTCGACGTCTCGGAGGAGGGGGGGATCGTGTACCGGTTCGAGGCGATCCGGCGGACGGCGGCCGAGGCGCCGTCGCGGGCGCCGGCGCCGGTCTGGGCGAAGCGCGAGGAGCTGCCGCCGCTCACCGGGAACGGCCCGGGGGTGAACGCGCTCATCGTGGCGCTCAACGGGTTCAATTTGATGATGAGCGTCTACGCCCTCGGGGCGCACCTCACGCTGGACAACCTCGGTCTCCTGGCCCGCGGGGTGCCGATGGCGGAGCTGCCCGCCACGGGGACGGCGGTGGCGCTCGGGGTGGTGCCGCTCGTCTTCTCGCTCGCCCTCTTCGCGTTGCCGCTCGGCCGCGCGCTCCTGCGCCCGCTGAAGCGGCGGCGGCTCGCCCGGCGGAACGCCCGGCGGGCGGTGCTGCGGGCCATCCTCACCCGCATCGGCGCGCGGCAGGCCCGGGAGCCGATCACGGAGGCGGTGCTCCAGCGGGCCTGGCAGGACGCGGCCGGGGAGGCGCCGCGCTCGGAGGAGATCACCCGCGAGGTGGTCGCGCTCGGGGGGGACGTGGACCTCGAGGCAGGCGACGGGATCCGGTACCGCTTTCCGGATCTGGAGACCGAGGCGAAGGCCCTCGAGGCCGAGCGGGAGGCCGCCTCCGAGGACGAGGCGCGCCCGGGGAAGGTGATCTTCTCGTCCGGCGCGTGAGCACCGTCTCGGGCGGTTTTGTTCTGTCGAGGCGGCCGCCGACAAAGCGTCATTGTCGTGGGCGCGCGTACGGGGCCGTACCGCACGGATTCGCCGTTGATTGACGCGCTCTGGCTCGGACGTCTACGGTAGGTTTAATTTCGCTCATGTACTCCGTTGACAATAGAGCCGGTCGTCTCATCGAAGTGAGGCTGGCCTCACCGCTCCCGGCTGGCGAGGTCGACGCGTGCATCGCCAGGATCCAGGGCATCGTGACCCAGAACCGGCACGGGGCCGTGGTGTGCATCGAGCTGCTCCAGGTCGACGTGCTCGCGCCCGAGAGCGCGGAGAAGTTCCTGGAGATGATGCGCGTGCAGAACGCCACGGTGCATCGGACCGCCTACCTGCTGCCGGTGGCGAACGCGATCCTCGGGCTCCAGGTCGAGCGGCTCATCCGCGACGCGCACAACTCGAGCCGAAAGGCGTTTCGCGACACCACGTCGCTCGAGGCCTGGCTCGTCCCGGTGATGACGATGGTGGAGGCGCAGCAGCTCCGGAAGTTCCTGTCGCAGCTCGGCTGACGCGCCGGCGGGCACCGAGGAAGACGGGCCGTCGAGGGGTTCGGCCAGGCCGGCCGCGCGCCGCGCAGAAAAGACATCCTGTGGCGCGGCCCTGACGAGCGCGATCCGGTCGAGTCGACCCCCGGGGGCCCGTGGCCGAGCGCGCCTCTCGGGGCGCCGCCGCGTGGTATACGGGGTCGATGCGACGCGTCGCCATCGTCGGAGGCGGTCTGGCCGGGTGCATCGTCGCGTTCAGGCGGGCGGCGGCGGGCGATCGGGTGACGCTCGTCGAGGCGGCGCCGCGGCTGGGCGGGCAGCTCTGGACCGAGCGGACGGCGGGGTTCGTGGTGGAGCACGGCGCCGAGGGGTTCATCGCGCGGAGCGAGGCCGTGCCCGCGCTGGCGGGCGCGCTCGGCATCGCCGGCGATCTCGTCGGCCAGGAGACGCACAGGTCGTTCGGCTTCGACGGCGCCGCGCTGCGGGAGCTCGCGCCCGGCGAGGCGGCGGCGTTCCTCGGCTTCCAGGTGCCGCGCGACGAGCTCGGCAAGGGGATCCGCACCTTCCGCCTCGGGATGGCGCAGCTGACCGAGACGCTCGCGCGCGCGCTCGCGAGCGACGAGCGCGCCGATGTGCGCACCTCCGCCGCCGTCGCCTCGCTCGCGCGGGCGGCCGGCGGCGGCTTCCGGCTCGCGCTCGCCGGCGGGGCCGAGGTCGACGCCGACGCGGTGGTGATCGCCACCCACGCCGCCGGCGCGGCCGCGCTGCTCGGCGAGCCGGCGCGGGCGCTCCGCGACGCCGAGACGCTCTCCAGCGTGACCGTCTCGCTGGCCTACCCGCGCGCCGCGATCGAGCACCCGCTCGACGGCACCGGCTTCGTGGTCGCCGCGGGGCACCAGGCGGACGGCTTCCGCGCGTGCACGTTCACGACCTCCAAGTTCGCCGAGCGCGCTCCCGCCGGCCATGTCGCGCTGCGCCTCTTCTTCCGCCCCGAGCCGGCGGACCTCGAGCAGATGGGCGACGACGCGTGGGCGGCGCGCGCCGAGGCCTCGCTCGCGCGCGTGCTGCGCGTGCGCGGGCCCGCCGAGCGCGCCTGGGTCTCGCGCTGGGCGAGCGCGCTCCCGGTCTCCACGCCCGCGCATGCGGCGCGGGTCCGGGAGACCGAGCGGGCGCTCGCCGGCAGCGGGGTGCTCCTCGCCGGCTCGGCGTTCCACGGCTCGGGGATCGACGCGGCCGTGCGCTCCGCCGAGGCGGCCGCGGAGCGCGTCGGCGCCCTGCCGTGACGTCCCCGACCCGGACGCGAGGAGGCTGCGCGCCATGACCACGCACCTCGCCAGTAGCTGCTGTATGCCGATGGAGTCGGCCACGACGGGAGGTGCCCGGCGAGGCGACACCGAGGCGAGGCCACGTGGTGGTCTCCGGGGCCGGGTGCAATGAGCGATTCCGGATCGAGGCCGGTGCCCGATAGGGCACGAGGTGTGCACTGCGCAGCTGCCTTCCGCCGCCCTCGTCATATCCAGGGCAAATCGCCGTAGATTCGCGGTAATTCCCGATTGCGGCGACCGGCGCCGAGGCCCGGCGAGCCCTGGTCTCGAAGGCGAAGAAAAAAGAATCGACTCGAAGAACTTTTCTGTTGCGCAGCCCCTTCAAGGGGAGTACTCATTCGGCGAACAGGGATTCGTTATGTTCAGCCGCCGCGACAACATGCAGCTCATCGCCAACCAGCCCAAGGCGGGAACGCCTGAAGCGATCGTGGGATGGGACCATCTGCTGGGTGGCGATCCCTTGGCGCATAGCCCCGGATACTCCTGCGGCCTCCGCCCGTCGCGGAAGCTCGGTAACCCGGAGAATAGCGCCTAGAGGCAGCTAAGCACGCGTCGATCGACGACGTTCGCGAAGGCCGCCTCGGGAGACCCAGGCGGCCTTCGGCGTTTTGGGGCTCGTGAGCTGTAGGTCCGATGTTGGCTGCAGGCCTGTCGTGGGCCGTGGCCGCCTCGTGGGCCTCAGGCCTGCTGTGGGGCGCGGGCGATAGGCTCGTCGAGGAGAGAGATTGTCTTGCTTGCAGCGCGCGTGCGAGATCGCCGCGCGCTGCGGCGGGGGATTGCGCCCATGGAAAGGAGGCGCGGCAGAGAATGCGCTGGAGGCATTCGATTCGATAACGAATAACGTTCGGGGGGCATGATGCGCGCTCGCGGGGGCGCGATAGGGATTCGTGTGCGTCGGCTCTGGGCGCGGCACCGCCCGCGCGGCCATGGGTCGCCGTCTCTTCCGGCCCAGAGGCTCGAGCTCTTCAGATCATGACGGCCTGCCGGCGCGGCAGGCGATGCGGAGGTGCGTCCTCCGCGCGGACCCGTAGCTCAACTGGATAGAGCAGCCGCTTCTTAAGCGGACGGCTGGAGGTTCGATTCCTCCCGGATCCACCCGGCGCGCGCTCGGCATTCCATGCCGGCGCGCGCGCCGTGAGAGCGCTGAGATCGTCGAAGCGCGCTGATGGATCCCTCTGTGGAGGGGTCGCTCGTTCTGTGACAACCAGGATGTGCAATGTAGATGGAGGCGCGGTGCGCCTCCATGTTCCGGTGTAGCTCAATGGTAGAGCGCCCGCTTGTTATGCGGTGGGTTGGAGGTTCGATCCCTCCCGCCGGAGCCGCGCCCCCGGCGCTCGGAGGCAGGGCCCGCCTCGCTCACGCGAGGCCGGGCTCGCCTCCGGCCGGGGGCGCATCGGCGCCTGCCGCGAGCAGGCGCTCCGGGATGGAAATGCGCCTCCACTGAGGTGAGGAGATCCGCGGTTCGGGGCCGACCATCCCGGCGATAGCTTGCGTGGGTGTTGCTCTTCTGGTGAAGAGGGCAGGTTGTGACCCTGCGGAGACGGGTTCGATCCCCGTACGCCCACCCAGGACGGGTCGATCGCGCTCGGTTATCTTTGGTAGATCCTCCGAGCGCGCCGCTTATCCGTCCTCTTTTGCCCGGGCTCTCGGGCCGGAGGTGGTGTCATGGCCAATTATCTGAAGCACTTCGCCGCGCTGGTCACCCCGCAGCGGCGGAAGGCCCGCGCCGATCAGGTGCAGAACAGCGCCGGTGGCTTCGCCTTCGCCCTGGACGAGTGGGCGAGGCTCGACCGCTGGCTGATCCTCGGCGCGGAGGGGGGGACCTACTACGCGACCGAGCGGAAGCTCACCGTGGAGAACGCCCGCGCCGTCGAGGCCTGCCTCGCCGCGGATGGGCCCCGCGCCGTGCGGCGCGTCGTCGATGTCAGCGGCTCGGGGCGAGCGCCGAAGAACGCGCCTGCGATCTTCGCGCTCGCCATGGCCTCCGCCGACCCGAAGCTCGAGACCCGGAAGGCCGCCCTCGCGGCCTTGCCCGAGGTGTGCCGCACGGGGACGGACCTCTTCCACTTCGCTCGCGACGTGCAGGGGTTCCGCAAGTGGGGCCGCGGGCTCCGGTCCGCCGTCGCTGCGTGGTACAACGGCAAGCCCGTCGAGAAGGTCGCGTATCAGGCGATCAAGTACCAGCAGCGCGACGGCTTCAGCCACCGCGATCTCCTGCGGCTCGCGCATCCTGTCGCGCCGACCCCGCAGCACGACGCCCTTTACCGCTGGATCGTCGGCGGCATCGAGGCGCTCGGCAAGGAGTCGGCGCGCGGCAAGGCGCTGCCCCTCGGGGAGCTGCCGGACGCGGTGCGCGCGTTCGAGTCGCTCCGCGCGGCGACGAACCGGAAGCAGGTCACGGCGCTGATCCGACAGCATCGCTTCACGCACGAGATGCTCCAGACCGAGTGGAAGAACGACCCCGCGGTCTGGGAGGCGCTGCTCGAGCACATGCCCCAGACGGCGCTCATCCGGAACCTGGGGAAGATGACCGCGATCGGCCTGCTCGCGCCCATGAGCGACGCGTCCCGCAGGGTGGCGCAACAGCTCACCGACGCCGACCGCCTGAAAGCGGCGCGGGTCCACCCCGTCGCCGTGCTCTCGGCCCTCAAGATCTATGAGCAGGGCCACGGCGAGCGCGCTCGCCGGCGCGAAAACGCGCTCTCGTGGACCCCGGTCCGCGAGATCGTCGACGCGCTGAACGAGGCGTTCTACCTCGCGTTCCGGTCGGCCGAGCCGACCAGGAAGAAGCACCTCCTGGCGCTCGACATCTCCGGATCCATGACCAGCGGCTCTATCGCTGGCGTCCCCGGCCTGACGCCGCGCGTGGCGAGCGCGGCCATGGCCATGGCGACGGCGCGGATCGAGCGCGAGTACAGCGTGGTCGGCTTCTCGGCGGCGTCGGGCGGGTACGGCGGCAAGTGGGGCGGGGGAGTCTCCGGCCTCTTGCCGCTCTCGATCTCGCCGGAGCAGCGGCTCGACGACGTGCTGCGCGCGGTGGAGGGCCTCCCCTTCGGCGGCACCGACTGCGCTCTGCCGATGATCTGGGCGAAGCGGAACCGGGTGGAGGTCGATTCGTTCGTCATCTACACGGACAACGAGACCTGGGCGGGCGGCGTTCACCCGTTTCAGGCGCTCAGGGACTACCGGCAGGCGATGGGCCGACCGGCGAAGCTGATCGTCGTCGGGTTGACGTCGACCGGCTTTTCGATCGCCGACCCGACGGACCCCGGCATGCTCGATGTCGTGGGGTTCGACGGGGCGGCCCCCCAGGTGATGGCGGATTTCACCCGGGGTGTCTCGTGACAGACAGCGTGACGGACGGGCTCCGCCGGCCCGTCCGTCCGACGCCGGGGCGCCGCGCGGGCGCCCCTCCTGCGGGACGCCGCCATGATGGATGGCACCTGTTCTTCATCTTTTGCCCGGGCTCGCCCGGGCCGCCGAAGGACAGTTCTCGTGGTTCGACTCCAGCGTCCCGCTCCCAGGAGCTGCCCCCGAGCCCGATCGGATAGGGGCCGGCCTACGAAGCCGGTCGATGCGGGTTCGAGTCCCGCCGGGGGCGCCGGGATCCCGCCCTCCGTCGTTCGCTCCATTGCCCGACCCGGGCCGAAGGACGACGGTTCTCGGATCCCGACCTTGCCGCTGTAGCTCAGCCTGGTAGAGCACCTATTCCGTTCTCCGCCCGCTTGCCCGACCCGGGCCGAAGGAGGACGGTTACCGTAACCTAGGATGTCGCGGGTTCGAGTCCCGCCGGCGGCGCCGCTTTGCCCTCGTATGCATCTGGTGAAGCAGCCTGATTGTCGATCAGGTGAGGGGAGTTCGATGCTCCTCGGGGGCGCCTCGGGAGCTCTCCGGAGCTCCTGCGAAATGGCTTGATTGCTTCATTGTCCGGCTCCCTCCAAAAAGAGCGAGCTTGGTCCATAGAAACCGACGGATAGCTGTCGAATGCACGAGGAGATGACGATGAAGATCTGACGCGGTGATCGCTGGTCCGGGGTGATAGTTCAACCGGGAGAACACTGCCCTCGCACGGCAGGGATCGAGGTTCGACCCCTCGTTGCTCCACCGGACGGGCCGAAGCTCGTGGGTTACCATACCTGTTACGTGTGCCCCCCACGGCGTCCCTTGCCCGTCCGTTCGTCTCGTCGCCGAGGCGGGCCGCCGGCCGGCGTGCCGCACTTCGTGCGGGGCGCGCGGCGCCCGGCGGCCCGCCTCCTTTTTTTGTCGTAACCTGCGGTGGTAGCTCAAAGGTAGAGTGCGAGCGTGCCAAGCTCGCGACGGGAGTTCGATTCTCCTCCACCGCTCCATCCCTGAGCGCAACGACAGATTTCTGGGTGTGGCTCAACCTGGTAGAGCACCGGCTTCGGGAGCCGGGGACTGGGGGTTCGAATCCCCCCACCCAGACCGCGGGAGGCGAAGCCTCGCCGCGACGCGCGACGGGGATCCCTGGGTGTGGCTCAACCTGGTAGAGCACCGGCTCGGGGAGCCGGGGGCTGGAGGTTCGAATCCTCTCACCCAGACCGCGGCGCGCGGACGTCACCGTGACGGAACGGCATACGTGGCAGGCTGAGATCCTGCGCCCTTCGGGGTATGTGGGTTCGAGTCCCACCGGTGACACCCTGCCCGGGTGGCGAAACGGCAAACGCTGCTGGCTTAGACCCAGCCTACTGGGGGTTCGACTCCCTCCCCGGGCACCGAACGCACGTGACCTGGAGCGACATCATGAAGAGAAAGAGACGATAACGAGGTGGGCCATGACCGCGCAGACGCTGCTTTTGACGCCATGGATGGTGCCCCATAAGGTCATCCCGTGGCAGACCGCTGTCACGATGAGCTTCCTGGGCAAGGTGGAGGTCATCGAGGAGTACGACGACGTCATCCGGTCGCCGTCGCTTTCCATCAAGGCGCCCGCGGTGGTGCGGCTGAAGCGACCGACGCTGGGGATGAAGCGCGGCGTGAAGTTCTCGAGGATCAACGTCCTGCTGCGCGATGGCTTCCGCTGCCAGTACTGCGGCGTGAAGAAGGAGGCACGCGAGCTCAACTATGATCACGTCATCCCGCGCGTGCAGGGCGGCAGGACCGTCTGGGACAACATCGTGGCCTCGTGTTACGCGTGCAACACGATGAAGCGGGGCCGGACGCCGGAGCAGGCCGGCATGAAGCTGCTCCGCGCCCCGGTGAAGCCGAAGTGGCTGCCCCCGGCGCCCGTCCTGGGCCTCAGCGAGCGGCGTATCCCGGAGCTGTGGGCAGGCTACTGCGCGAGCGCGGGATGACCCGCGCCCCGCGCGCCGGCGCGACCATGACGCCGCCTCACAGGCGAGTCGTCGGGCGCGCCGGCGCGCGTCGGGGCTTCCGCCGCCGGGCGGGCAGGTGCAGGATGGTCGGGCCATGGTGACGTGTCCGACGTCCGACCGCATCGAGGACGAGCTCGCGCCGTCCCCCGCCGTCCTGCGCGGCTGGCTCATCGAGGGCGAGCTCGGCCGCGGCGGGATGGGGCGGGTGTTCCGGGCGCGGCACCCGAAGACGCGGGCGCGGGCGGCGATCAAGGTGCTGCTCGGCGACTATGCCCGACGGCCGGACGTCGTGGCCCGCTTCCGGCAGGAGGCGATCGCCGTCAACATCATCAACCACCCGGGAATCGTCCGCGTCTTCGACTCCGGCGAGCTCGAGGACGGCTCGCCCTACATCGTGATGGAGTACCTCGACGGCCGGGGGCTGCGCGACTGGGTGCAGGCCGTGCCGCCCGCGGATCGGCCGCGGCAGGTGGTGCGGCTCGGCTACCAGATCGCGTCGGCCATGGCCGCGGCCCACGCGTCCAAGGTCGTCCACCGCGATCTGAAGCCGGAGAACATCATGGTGGTCGACGACGAGCTCGCGCCCGGGGGCAGCCGCGTCAAGATCCTCGATTTCGGTATAGCGAAGGTCCTCTGGGGGGGTCTCCCCGAGGTGCTGGAGCTCGAGGCGAGAGGCTCCCTGGCGCCCGCGTCCGTGCCCACGATCCGCACCGAGCTCTCGACGCGGCCGGCGCTGACGGTGGGCGCCGCGGCCGGCCCAGCGAGCGCCCTGGGCGGCGCGAGCGCCACGCCAGAGAGCGCGCTGGGCCGCGCGGGCGCCACGCCGGAGGGCGAGGCCCACGAGGACGACGCGCTCCGGAGCCTCCCCGTCGTGAGCATCGGCAGGCCCGCGATCAACCCCGCGCCGGTCGAGGTCCCGGCCGAGGCGGTCTCCTCCGCGTCGGCGCGCGGGTCGCGCGCGTCGATCGAGCCCGGCGCGCTCGCGCCGCAGAGCGAGGGCGCAGGACAGCCCACGATGCCGTTCACGCAAGAGGGCGTGTGGGGCCTCGGGACGAGGAGCTACATGGCGCCAGAGCAGGAGCGCCACTCCGGGAGCGTCGACGTCAAGGCGGATGTCTACTCCCTCGGCGTCATCCTCTATGAGCTGCTCGAGGGGCGGACGCCCGACGCGGCGAGCGCGGCGTGGCCGCCCCCGATGAGCGCCGCCACGCCGCCCGATCTCGTCGCCCTCGTCCACCGGGTGCTGGCGTTCGATCCCGAGGCGCGGCCGCGCATGGCGGAGGTGGCGAGCGCGCTTCACCGGCTCGGCCGGGCGAAGAAGGAGCTCGACGAGGCGCTCTCGAGGTGGGTCGCCGGCGGCAGGGCGCCGGGGCTCTTGCCGCGCGGAAAGGCGCTGCACGAGCTGTCCGCGTGGGCCCGGGACATCGACGATCTCTCCGGCCTGGAGCGCAGCTTCCTCGACGCGGCCGCCGCCGCGGAGGCGCGCCGCGAGCGCCTCACGCGGGTGCTGCTCGCCCTCGGCGTGGTCGTCCTGATGGGGATGGTCGCGACGACCACCGTGTTCTGGATGCACGCGACGCGAGCGCGCAAGACGGCGGAGGCCGCCGAGCGCGCCGCGCGCGAGCACGGCCGCCTCGAGGCGGCCGCGAACGCCTCGGCGCAGGAGGCGCTCGCGAAGATGAGCGAGGCGCAGCGCGCGACCGAGGAGGCGCTCGCCCTGGCGATGAAGGCGAGCGACGACGCGAGGAGCGCCAACTCTGCCAAGGAGTCGATGACCGAGGCAAAGCGCCTGGCCGAGAACGCCGAGCTCCGGGCGAGGCGCGCGGCCCAGGCCGCGGCCGCCGCGAAGGCCGAGGCCGACGCGCGCTACGAGCAGTCGAAGAGCGCGCTGGAGCGCGAGATCGCCGGCCTCGAGAGCGACCGCGAGCGCCTGGCGGCGCGGCTCGATCAGGCCGAGAGCGAGCGCGAGCGGGCGAGGGCCGCCCTCCGCTCGAGGGATCACGATCTCAGGACGGCGCTCTCGGAGCTGCGGCGTGAGTCCGCGCGCGTGGGCTGGCTCGAGCGCAAGCTCGACGAGGCCTCCGAGCGGATCGACGCGCTCGAGCGGCAGCGCGAGGAGTGCGTCATGCGGCAGCCCAGGGGGCAGCCGCAGCCCGATCCGCCCCGGGACGGGGACGCGGTCCCTGGACAGGAAGAGAAGGAGGAGATCGCGACGCCGCCGGCCGAGCCCCCGCTGGACCCGACGCCGCCGGCGCCTCTCCCGCCGTTGCCGCGCGGTACGACGATATAGCCGCTCGCTGGGGGAGCGAGCGAGCGCGGGGCTCGCGCGCCGCGCGCACGAGCCCCGCGACCTCTTCGCTCGGGGCTAGCTGAGCGTAGGGATCTCCTCGCGACCGCGGTTGCCGCCGCGCGCGTCCACGATCCGCACCGTGCTCGCCTGGGGCCCCTCGTCGCCGTCCTCTTCCGTGTAGGCGACGCCCATGCCGATCTTCAGCTCGGAGAACGGCGCCGACACGATGCTTCGCTCGTGAAAATAGATCTCCCGACCATCGATCGTCGTGATGAACCCGTAGTCGTTGAACAGCTTGGTAATGACGCCTGCCGTGTCTTGCGCCGGGTGGGACTTCACCTCGCTCCGCTGCTCGCTCGCGAGCTTCTTCAGCTGGCGGCCGGCGCGCTGGAAGACGTCGCGCACCGCCGTGGGCAGCAGGTTCCTGGCGGCCCGCTCCTCGCTCACGATCTCGTGCTTGCCGGCGACGTGGAGATCGACGCGCACGCGGTACTCGCCGCCCGTGCCCTGGCTCGCGTGGTCGCGCTCGACGACCACGGCGCAGCTGTTGATGTGGTCGTTGAACCGCTGGATCTTGTTCGCTTGCTCCCGGATCAGCTCCTCGAGCGAGGGGCTTTTGTCGATGTGTCGGAAGGTGAGCTCCACTTGCATGCTCGCTCCTTTCATCCTGCGTCGCTGGGACGCGTCACTGCAGTCGATGTGAATCGCTGATTCGTACCAGCCGATTTCAGTACATGTGCGGGGTGTCTGACGTGGGCACCAGGTACTGTCCCGGCCTCGCGAGCATCGGCGCGGTCGCCCGGAACGCGCGCCGCTCCGGATCTGCCAGGTCGACGTAGACGGCGTCCTGCAGCAGCCGGGCCCCCTCGGGCAGGACCGGGATTTCCCGGAGCTCGTCCGAGGTGAAGTCCTGAAGCTGGCGCGTCAGCTCCATGATGTCCGACGCGAGCTTCACGCTCGGATCCAGGGTGGAAGGCCCGCCCCCGATGTTCTGCCCGGCCATGTGGTTCGGGTTCAAATCGCGCTGCAGCTCATCGGCATGCTTCTGCTTCGCCTGCGGCGCAGCTTCCGAGTGGTTGTTCTTCGCGACCATGAACACCTCGTGTGTGCTTGAAGTGAGCAGGTAGCAAGTTCGCTGCCATGGTCGCTCCTGCGTGCGGCAGCCGCGGGCGGCGAGCTCCGCGGTCGAGCAGCGCCGGGCCGGGTCAGGGCGGCGCAGGCTCTGCGCGACAGGCGCAGGTTCTTGCGTCCGTCGTGGATCTCCAGGCTGGCGCGGGCAGCGTGACGAGGAGCGACGGAGCGTCCTCCTCTGGGGCAGTTTGCGACACGCGGGGCGTCTCGGGTCGTTCCGTCACATCTCCTCGGAATGCCGCGCGCCTGTCCGGTCCGGGAAACCGAGGCAGCACGAGCCGAGCGAGCTCGACCGCTCCCGGCGGCGGGGCCTGGCCACCGCGGCAGGCCTCGGCCACGCCGAGCGACTCGATGGTTCGCCCGCCGCGCCGCAGCCGTGCCGATCGGGAGCAGGTGCGCACGGCGCGTCGCCCCGGCGCAGGGCGGCATCAGGGGAGCGGGCGCGAGGGCGAGCTCGGCGCGCGCGGGGCCGCGCATCGGGCCGGCCGTCAGCAGGCGCGCCGGCCGCGTCCCGAGCGCCGCTCAGCGGATCTCGAAGACGTAATCCGTGTCGTAGGTGCGGACGAAGAGCTTGCGGTCCTTCTCGACGAGGAACGCAGGCCCGCTCTTCAGCGAGAGCTTCGAGACCACCTTGCC
The DNA here is from genome assembly GCF_051474665.1 of Sorangium sp. So ce394. NCBI lineage: Bacteria > Pseudomonadati > Myxococcota > Polyangiales > Polyangiaceae > Sorangium > Sorangium sp. So ce394. Next base: position 9,129,208 of record NZ_CP150339.1, on the reverse strand, counting down.
GGTGGCGCGCTCGAGGACATAGAGGAAATCTGGCTCGGCCGTGAAGCCGTAACCGCAGAGGAGATGATCTCCGCGCAGGACGAAGTTCTCCGCGTTGCAGACGAGCGGCGCGCTCTGCCAGAGGAGCTGCCCGGAGGCGAGATCGATGGCTGACAGGTAAGCGTTCTTGCCCTTCGAGGAGGCCGCGTACGTCCTGTGTCCCGACGAGACGTAGAGCACGCCGTCCTTGACCACGGCCCAGCCGACGTGGCCCCGCACGAACTCGTCCTCGTTGGGGGCGATCTCGGGCGGCACGAGGAAGCTCTCGAAATCGAAGAAGGCGACGACCCTGTGCGCCGCGTCGAGGATCGCGACGAAGCGCTCCGCGGCGAAGCTCGGGCCGTAGAACAGGGCGAGGTGGTCGCCATGATCGATCGCCTTGACGAGCGGTTGATCGCGGTAGCTCTCGGGGACGAAGGAGGGGAGGGGACGGGAGCCGCTCGCCTCGCCCGCGGCCGCGCTCGGCACCTGCAGCGTCGGCAGCGACAGGCCGTTCGCGGTGAACCACGCCGCCTCGTCCGTGATCTTGTTCTTCTGCTCGGCGATCTTCACGAGGCGCGGGGCGGCGGAGCTTCCGGCCGGCGCGGGCCGGACGAGCGTCTGGCCGAACGGCGGCGGCGCGAGCTCCACGGGGGACCTGCCGTCGAGCGACGATGCGCGCGCCGCGCCGGCCCCCGGCGCGCGATCGCCCGCGGCCTTCTGCGCGGGCTGCGCGGCGCTGTCGCCCGCGGCCGCTGGCGCGGGCCGCGGCGCTGGGGCGGCGGCGTGAGACGACGGCGTCGCGGCGCCGGGGTGCAGCGGGGCGTCCTGGGAGGTGTGGGCCGGCGGCGCGGCGGCCGGCTGGCAGGCACACACGGCGAGCAGCGCGGCGGCGAGCAGGCGCGCGCGGCGCCATGGCTGAGCTGAAGGAGGGGTGGCAGGCACGCGCGCAGCGTACCTCATCCCCCGCCCGGCGGGCGCTACGCCGCGCCGCGCGGCGTCAGAGCTCAGGGAGAGGGGGTGAAGGAGAGGCGGAGCGAGTAGGGCCCCACGTCTGTCAGGCGGTACGCCTCGACGAAGATGATCAGGGGCACGCCGCCCTCGACGTCGATCGAGCGCCTCTCGTCCCTGCCACTGATCTCGCTCTCGACGCACGCGAGCTGGCGGCCCGAGCAGCCCGTCCGCACGTAGAAGCCTTGATCGGTCTCGGAGGACAGCACAAGCCTGAGCGTGCCGTCGCTCGGCGGCGTGAACGCGTGGAGCCTCTCCGGCGTACCACGGCCGGTGCAGGTGCCCTCGAACACTGCGGTGCCGCCCGTCGTGTCGCCCGCGTTGCCCCCAAGGACGGCCACGGGCGCGTCCGCGCAGACGTCGTCGATCTCCACGGTGCACGCGGCGGAGCAGCCGTCGCCGGCGACGGTGTTGCCGTCGTCGCACTCCTCCGGCTTGCTGACGATCCCATCGCCGCAGGTGGCCGGCGAGAACACGAGATCCAGCGTGTATGGCCCCGCGTCGGCGGGCGTGCGGGCGTCGACGACGATCGGCACCGCCTGGTCCTTGTGCACGACGACCTCGAGCTCCTCCTCGTCGGGCTCGGCGCCCGAGGCGGCGTGCTCATCCTCGCACGCGCTCTCGGTGGACGCGTCCGCGCATGCCGTGCGGGTATAGAGGCCGTGGTTGCTCTCCGACTGGAGCACGACGAGGAGCGTGCCCGACTGGCCGGCGGGCGGCGTGAACACGTGGATCTTCTCCGGCCCGGCGCCGGTGCAGCTGCCATGGAGCACGCGCGTGCCGCTCGACGTGTCGCCCTCGATCGTCGTCGTCACCGGCGCAGCGCCCGCGCAGGCGGCGTCGACGAGCGGACGGCAGGTCGCGGCGCAGTCGCTGTCCGCGCAGTCGACCTGGCCGTCGCCCTCGTCGTCCTCGCCGTCGGAGCAATCGAGCTCGCCGAGCTTGCAGAGACCGTCGAACCTGTCGCACAGGCCGAGCTCCGCGCACTGCGCGTTCTCGGTGCACGCCGGGATGCACGCCGTGATCTCGCCGCCGATGTCGCTGCACGTGTAGCCGTCGCGGCACTCGTCGGTCGTGGTGCAGCGACGGATGCACAGGCCCAGATCGCCGAAATCGACGCAGACGCCGCCGTCGTCGCAGGCGCCCACGATGGGATCGCAGAGGCCCGCACAGGCACCGGACGGCCAGCCCCAGTCGATCTCCCTGATGCAGTACTCTCCGTCGCACGCCGCGTCGTAGGTGCACGCCGCGCCGTAGTTGACGGGCGTCCCTCCACCGCCGCCGGTGCCGGTGGGCTCGGCGCCGCCGGTGCCGCCGGTGCCGCCGGTGCCGCCGGTGCCGGTAGGCTCGGCGCCGCCCGAGCCGCCGGTGCCGGTGGGCTCGGCGCCGCCGGCGCCGCCGGTGCCGGTGGGCTCGGCGCCGCCGCTGCTGCTCGTGCTGGTCGCGCCCGATGCGCCGGCGCCGCTGCCCGTGACGCCGGCGCCGCCAGCGCCGCCGGCTCCGCCCTTGCCCCCTTCGCCTCCATCATCACCGCATCCGGCGGTCGCCGAGAGCGCGAGCACAAAGAGACCTGCAACGAGTCGTACGTTCATCCACCCGCTCCACCACAAGAGAGATCATCGAGACGCGGGGTGCACCCCACCCCACGGCGCAGCTACGCCATCTTCAGCGCAACGGCGTGGCCTGCCAACCCCCCGGTTCATGTCGCCGGCGCTCCGTGACTGCCGCTCTCGGCCGCCGGATCCGAGCGGGACAGCCGTCCCTTTCGCGAAAAGAGCGCCCACCGAGGCGGCGGGCGGAGCATGCGCGCACACCGGTCCGCACGTGGGAACGCGTGCGTTCGCGTTCGGCGTCGCGTACGGTCGCATCGGATGAAGCCCGAGAAAACATTGCTCCTCTCCCAGTCCGATGTGGTCTCCCTCCTCGCGATGGACGCGGCGATCGCCGCCGTGGAGGCGGCGTTCGCGGCGTACGGCCGCGGCGAGGCCGCGATGCCGCCGAAGGTGTACCTGGGGCTGCCTGCCCACGACGGCGACCTCCGTGCGATGCCGGCCTACGCCGAAGGGGCGGCCGGGGTGAAGTGGGTCAATTCGCACCCGAAGAACCCGGCGCGCTTCGGCCTGCCGTCCGTCATGGGGCTGTACATCCTCAGCGATCCCGCCACGGCGGTGCCCCTCGCCGTGATGGATGCGACCCGTCTCACGGCGGTACGGACCGGCGCGGCCGCGGCGATCGCGTCGAAGCACCTCGCGCGGCAGAGCGCGAGGACGCTCGGCTTCATCGGCTGCGGCGTGCAGGCGCGCTTCCTGCTCGACGCCCACCGCGTCGTCTACGGCGATCGGCTGGAGGTGCTCGCCGCCGACGCGTCGCGCGAGGCGAGCGAGCGGTTCGCGGCCGAGGCGGGCGGGCGCGCCGTCTCGGTGGAGGAGGCCTCCGGCTGCGACATCCTCTGCACCTCCACGCCCGCGCGCGCGCCGGTCGTGCGGCGCGCGTGGGTCCGCCCGGGGGCGCACATCAACGCGATGGGCGCCGACGCGCCCGGCAAGCAGGAGCTCGATCCGGAGATCCTCCGGGAGGCGCGCGTGATCATCGACGACTGGGCGCAGGCGACCGAGAGCGGCGAGGTCAACGTGCCGCTGCACGAGGGCGCCATGCACCGCGAGCACATCCAGGGGACGCTCGGCGAGGTGGTCGCGGGCAAGCTGGTGGGGCGCGGCGACGCGGCCATCACGGTGTTCGACTCGACCGGCCTCGCGATCCAGGACGTGGCGCTCGCGCGCGTCATCTACGCCGCCGCGCGCGAGAGGGGAGCCGGGACGGCGTTCGACTTCTTCGGCTGAGCGCGGCGCCTACGGCCTCCTCGCGCACCGCATGCCGAGGCTGTAGTACGGGGCCGACGGCGCGACGCTGACCCGCGCGGACGTCAGCAGGTAGCTCGGCGCGCCGAAGCTGCTCCCGCCGCGGACCACCCGGTTCGAGGTGTCCGTCAGGTTCGCGCAATCGACGCACTCCGCCGGATAGGTCCCATATCCATCCAGCGTCCACTCCCGCATGCTCCCGCCGAGATCCGCCTGCGTCCACCGCCCGTCGCCCTTCGGCGAGCGGGATCCGACGGGCACGATGTCGCTGAAGTCGCTCTGGAACGTGCAGCCTGGCGCCGCGCTCTCCCTGCAATCGTAGGACGCGTAGCTGGCGTCGATGGTCGTCGACTCCGGTGGATTCGACCACGGATACTGCCGCTGCTCGCCCCCTCCGGCCGCAGCGTAGTTCCATTCGGCCTCGGTCGGGAGGCGGCCCCCGTCCCACGCGCAGAACGCGAAGGCGACGTACCAGCTCACGCAGTTCATCGGCAGGTGCTCCTGGGCGCCTGCCTCCTCCGTCCACGTCCGCATGTCCGGGTTGTCCGGATTGCACATCACCGAGGCGCGCAGCGCCGCCGCGTCCGCGGGCAGCTCGCCGTTCCAGGCCGGGTTCCACCCGCTCCCCGGGATGCCCGGGTGCGCCCCCGCGTCGGCCGCGGGCTGGCTCCCGGGGTATGCCGCCACGAACCTCCGGAACCGCCCCACCGTCACCTCGAAGCGATCGAGCCGGAGGTCGCTTACCGTCGCCGGGGATGCGGGATCGTTGCCGCGGTTGAAGGTCCCCCCGGGCACCACCGCGCTCGCGCAGCAGCCCTCGGTCGCGCCGGGGCCGCACGTCGATGGCAGACCGTCGCAGCTCGGGGGGGTCGTGCACGCCGTCCCGCGGCACACGGGCGCCTCCGCGGGACACGGCTCCGGGGCGCCCCACTGGCCGGCGTCGTTGCACCGCGCGAGCAGGTTGTCCGAGCACCGCGCGTCGTCGGGGGTGCACTCTCCGGGACCGCCGCCGCCATGACCGGCGCCACCGCGGCCCGAGCTCGCGCCGTCGCCGCCGGAGCCGGCGTCGCCGCCGCTCGAGCCGGTGTCGCCGCCCGCGCCGTCGAGCGGGTGATAGTCCTTGTCGAGCCCCAGGAGCGCCGTACAACCGCTGGCCAGGACGGCCGGCGCCGCCCATACCCATCCCGCGCGCCTGCTGAGCATGGTTACTCCTACAGCCGCCGCGCGGGCGCTGTCCACCGCCGCGCGCCCGCGCCTGGCTCAGCGAGCGGCTGCGCCGCAGGACCGAGGAGCGGTCCCGAACCGCGCCTGCGCGCCCCTCACACCGCCAGAAACTCCCTCGCGATCTCGTCGTTGAACTCCGCCACGCTCCCCCGCCGCACGATCCCCCCGTTATCCATGATGAAGTACTCGCTCGCCGTCGAGAGCGCGAAATCCAAGAACTGCTCCACGAGCAGGATCGCCATGTCGCCCTTCTTCCCGAGCTCTTTGATCACCTCCCCGATCTCCTGCATGATCGACGGCTGGATCCCCTCCGTCGGCTCATCCAAGAGGAGGAGCTTCGGCTGCCGCAGCAGCACGCGCGCGAGCGAGAGCTGCTGTTGCTGCCCGCCGCTCAGCGTCCCCGCCGCACGCGCCTGGAACTTCTTGAGGATGGGGAACATGGACATCATCTCTTCGAGCGCCGCCGGGCTCGGCGTGGCGTCGCTCTTGGCCTCGAAGCCCATGAGCAGGTTCTCTCGCACCGTCAGGTACGGGAAAATCCCGCGCCCCTGCGGCACATAGCCGATCCCCGCGCGCGCCCTGTCGCTCGGCGACCTCGAGGTGAGATCCGCCCCGTCGAGCGCCACCTTCCCGCGCCGCGGCTTGAGCACGCCCATGATCGCCTTGAGCAGCGTCGTCTTGCCGACCCCGTTGCGCCCCAGGAGGCACGAGACCCGGCCGGGCGCGACATCCAGGCTGACCTGCGACAGGATGCAGCTCTCCTCGTAATAGACCGCGAGATCCTCGACCACCAGCATCTCTCTACCGCTCCTCCGCCGCGACCGCGGCCCGAGCGCCGCCGCGCGCGCCCCCCGCGTCGTGCGCCCGACCGAGGTAGACCTCGATCACCTTCGCGTCGCGCTGGACCTCCTCGACCGGCCCCTCGCACAGCCTCCTGCCGGCGTGCAGCACCGTCACCGTGCTCGCGTACCGCCGGACGAACTCCATGTCGTGCTCCACGACCAGCACCGACCGCTCCTTCGCGATCTCCTGGACGAGCTCCCCGGTGCGATCACGCTCGCGCCGGGTCATCCCCGCCACCGGCTCATCCAGCAGGAGCAGCTTCGGCTGCTGCACGAGCAGCATGCCGATCTCCAGCCACTGCCGCTCCCCGTGCGCGAGCACCGCGGCCCGCACGTCGGCGCGCCGCCGGAGCCCGATCCGATCGAGCGCCTCGGCGATCTCCTTCTCCTGCTCCGCGGACAGCCCGCGGAGGAGCCCCGGCGCGCTCTCCCGGAAGCCCATCGCCGCCTCGAGGTTCTCGAGCACCGTGAGGCTGCCGAACACCGCCGGCGTCTGGAACTTCCGCCCGATCCCGAGCCGGACCAGGGCGTGCTCCGGGAGCCGGTGCGCCTCGACCGCCTCTCGCCCCGACTCCCCACCTCCGTGGAACACCACGCGCCCGCTCGACGGCTTCGTCTTCCCGGTGAGGATGTCGAGCAACGTCGTCTTCCCGGCGCCGTTCGGCCCGATGAGGAACCTGAGCTCCCCGCGCTGGATGGAGAAGTCGAGCCCGTCCAGCACCTTGAAGCCGTCGAAGCTCACCGTCACCTGCTGGACCTCGACGATGTTGCCGCGGCTCATCCCATCGCTCCTCTGCTCGCTCTCGCACTCATCTCCGCTCATGTCCGCTTCCTCCCCTCAGCGCCCGGACGTCGCGGGCGCCTCGGAGCGCGCCTCCACGTCGCCGACGCCCACCGGCCCGTCGACGGCGGCCTCACGCGTGCCCGCCGGCGCGCCGCCCGCGTCGCGGCGCGCGAGCCGCGACGCGTGGCGGCGCAGGAAGCCGGCGATGCCCGTCGGGAGCAGCATGACCGACGCCGCGAAGAGCGCGCCGAAGCCGAGCTGCCACACCTCGGGGTACGACTCGCTCAGCGCGCTCTTGCCCAGGCTCACCAGGATCGCCCCGACCACCGCGCCGATCAGCGTGCCGCGCCCGCCGACCGCCACCCACGTCACCATCTCGACCGACGGCATCACGCCCATCGAGGACGGCGAGATGAGGCCGACCTGGCAGACGAAGAGCGCGCCGGCGATGCCGGCCATGCCCGCCGACAGCGCGAACACCAGCGTCTTCAGCGTGACCGGGTTGTAGCCGAGGAAGCGCACCCGGTTCTCGTCGTCGCGCGTCGCCACGAGCAGGCGCCCGAAGCGCGACTGGGTGAGCCGCCGGCACAGGAGATACAGCGCCCCCAGGCAGAAGAGCGTCACGAAGTAGAGCACCGTCTGCGTCGAGGCGGCCCCCCGCGCGAAGCCGAAGATCGTCTTCAGGTTCGTGATCCCGTTCGTGCCGCCCGTGATCGCCTGCTGGCCGACGAAGAGGATCGACGCGATCAGCGTGAGCCCCTGGGTGATCAGCGAGAAATACACCCCCTGGACGCGGCTCCGGAAGACGAGGTAGCCCACCGCGGCCGCGATCGCCATCGGCGCGAGGACCACGGCGCAGAGGGCCACGACCGGCGAGCGGAACGGCTCCCAGAAGAGCGGGAGCGCCTCGAGGCCGCTCCAGCTCATGAAGTCGGGGAGGCGCGAGCTTGACGTCTCCAGCTTCAGGTACATCGCCATCGCGTAGCCGCCCAGGCCGAAGAAGAGCCCCTGTCCGAGGCTCAGCATCCCGCCGTAGCCCCAGATGAGGTCGAGGCCGAGGGCGACGATGGCGAACGTGAGGAACTTGCCGAGCAGGTTCAGCCGGAAGTCGGAGAGCACGAGCGGCGCGACGAGGAGCGGCAACGCCACGGCGAGGGGCGCTCCCCAGGTCCATAGGAAGGTGCGAAGGGCGGAGTCTCGAGGGGCCATGTCCGTGTCCTCTCCTATCGGGTGCGCAGGGCGAGCAGGCCTGTCGGCCGCCACTGCAGGAAGGCGATCACCAGCGCGAACACGAGCGCCTTGCCGAGCGAGGCCGTCGTCGACAGCTCGAGCAGCGTGTTCGCGACGCCGATGACCAGCGCCGCGATGGCCGTCCCGGGCAGCCGCCCGAGGCCGCCGAGGATGACCACCATGAAGGCGTCGACGATGTAGTTCGTCCCGAGCGACGGGCCGATCGAGCCGAGCTGCGTCAGCGCGCACCCGGCGATCCCGGCGAGCCCCGCGCCGAGCGCGAACGTCGCGGCGTCGACCCGGCGCGTGCGGACGCCGAGGCACGAGGCCATCTCCCGGTTCTGCATCACCGCCCTGAGGCGCCTGCCGCCCGCGGAGCGGTGCAGGTACGTGTAGACGGCGGCGATGCACGCGATCACGAGGGCGATCAGGAAGACGCGCTTGTAAGGCAGCTGCACCCCGCCCGAGAGCGCGACGCCGCCGCTCAGCCACGACGGGCTCGAGACCTGCACGTTGGACGCGCCGAACAGGCTGCGCGCGGCCTGCTGCAGCACGAGGCCGACCCCCCACGTGGCGAGCAGCGTGTCGAGCGGCCTGCCGTAGAGGAAGCGCACGATCGAGAGCTCGAGCACGAGCCCGAGCACGCCAGCCACGAGGAACGAGGCCGGCAGCGCGAGCAGGAACCAGAGCCCGGCGTCCGTCCCCCCGACGAGCGGCGCGAGGTGCTGCCCGACGACGTACGTCGTGTAGGCCCCCGCCATGATGAACTCGCCGTGGGCCATGTTGATCACGTTCATCAGCCCGAACGAGAACGCGAGGCCCATCGAGATGAGCAGGAGGATCGAGCCCAGGCTCAGGCCGTTGAAGGCGTGGAGGAGAACTTCGTTCATGCTAGAGCACCGAAGCGGTCGAGACGCCGCGCAAGAGAGGTTCGAGCCGCAGAGGCACAGCGGGGACCACGGCGAGCCCCCCTGTGCGCTCCGCGCGGCCGGCCGCGCTACTTCGCGGCGAGCTCCTTCGCCCAGGGGTATGCGGTGAGGTACGGATCCGGCTGGATCGGCTTGCCCGTGCTCCAGACCTCGTCGATGAGGCCGTCCTGCCGGACCTTGCCGATGCGCACCGTCTTCCACGTGTGCTGGTTCTTCCCGTCGAGCCGGACGAGCCCCTCGGGCGCGGCGTACTCGATGCCTCCGGCGTTCACCGCCTCCTTCACCTTGGCGACCTCGGTCGACTTCGCCTTCTCGACGGCCATCTTCCAGAGGTAGACCCCGAAGTAGCCCGCCTCGATGGGGTCGTCCGTGACGCGCGCGGCGCCGTACTTGGCCTTGTACGCCTCGACGAACTTCTTGTTCTCCGGGGTGTCCGTGGTCTGGTAGTAGTTCCACGAGACGAGGTGTCCGGCGATGTTGTCGGCGCCGATGCCGCGCACCTCTTCCTCGGCGACGCTCACCGAGAGGACCGGCACCTTGTCGGCGGTGTAGCCGGCGTCCTTGAACTGCTTGAAGAACGCCACGTTGCTGTCGCCGTTCAGCGTGTTGAAGATCGCGTCCGGCTTGGCCGCGCCGATCTTGCTGATGATCGTGCTGACCTCGGTCCCGCCGAGCGGCAGGTACTCCTCGCCGGCGAGCTCGCCGCCCTTCGCCGCGAGCTGGGCCTTGATGATCTTGTTCGCCGTGCGCGGAAAGACGTAGTCCGAGCCGAGCAGGTAGATGCGCTTCTTGCCCTTCTCGAGCAGGTAGTCGACCGCGGGGACGATCTGCTGGCTCGGCTCGGCGCCGGTGTAGAAGATGTTGGGCGACTGCTCCAGGCCCTCGTACTGGACCGGGTAGAAGAGCAGGCCGTTCAGCTCCTCGAACGAGGGCAGCATCGCCTTGCGGCTGGCGCTGGTCCAGCCGCCGAACACGACCGCGACGCCGTCCTGCTGGACGAGCTTCCTGGCCTTCTCGTTGAACGTGGGCCAGTCGCTGGCGCCGTCCTCGATCACCGGCGTGAGCTGCTTGCCGAGCACGCCGCCCGCCTTGTTGATCTCCTCGATCGCGAGGATCGTCGCGTCCTTGACGGCCACCTCGCTGATCGACATGGTGCCGCTCAGCGAGTGGAGCACGCCGACCTTGATGGTGGCGCTGTCCGAGGCGGGCGCCGCCCCGGGCGAAGCCCCCGGCGCCGGCCCCTCCTTGCCCTCGTTGCCGCAGGCGGAGAGCAAGGCCGCGCCGGCGAGGGCCGCCGCCGCGACGCAGAGCGACCGCCGCCGAAAGGAGCCCGCCGCCGGCCGCTCCTCGACGCTTAGCCCAGACGTGAACATATTCAACGCATCCTCCTTGGGTGCCGGTGCGCGTTCGATGCCCTGCATCGACGCGGCGCGGCGAACCGACTGCACAAGAGCCGTTGGGAAGCTCGGGAGTCGGCAACTGGAGACTCCCGGCCGGACACCGAAGGACCGCCCCGCACAGCGAGGCTCGGCCCTCGGACAGGGGCCAGCGACACGACGTCGTGGTGAGATGTCTTATGCCGAGCGCTATGTTTCCTCGAGGTTTCGTCGAGATGAAATGTCGACCGGCCGGGGGACGAGGTGCGCTTTCCGCAGCGTCAATCGGGGTCCCCGATCACAAAGCGAGTCTCGACAGCGCCGCGGCGATGCGCGGGCGGAACGCCGCGGGCGGCGGGGCGGCGCGCGCAGGCGGAGCCGCGCCAGGCGCCCGCGCGGCCGAGCAGACGGAGCGCCGGCCCGACGTCCGACCCGCCGCGCCGGTGTCGCTGGCGCCGAACCGGTGTGGGGCGCTCTGTCCTCGGCGCGCACGAGCGCTGAGCGCTCCGGCGCTGTTGCGAGGAGGTGCGCTCTCCAGTGCAGCGAAAAACTTGTATCAAGAGCGGAGGAGTCCACGTAAATTGGTGGATGCTGTCTGCGCCCTGTGCTCGGACGACACGGAGGGCAGGCGGGGTGGAGCGTATGGGAAGCACGAAATCCATGTCCGGTGATGCGGATAAGCGATCCTCGAGCGGCGATGCTGCGCCGGACGGCGCGGCGGCCGGGCCGCGGGACGAGAACTCGGTGGTGATCTCTTTGAGCGCGCTGCTCGCGGTGGAGGCCGCCGCCGCGAAGCCAGCGGGCGCGCGGGGCGATCAGGGGCCAAAGGGCTCCGGGATGGTGGATATCCAGGGGCTGGCCGCCGGCGATGATCAGCAGCGCAGCAGCTATCTGGATCTCTTCCCGTTCGGCGGGCCGGAGCAGCCGGCGTTCAGGCCACCCGATCTCACGCCGGTGCCCTCCGAGGTCCCCGTCGATCTGCGTCCGCCGCGCGCGCGGCGGGCGGCGGGCGCGCGGTATGGGGTCATGGGCCTCGCGGGCGCCGCGGTCGTGGCGAGCGCGGTGTGGCTCGGCGCCCCGCGCGAGGCGCTGCGCGCGGCCGCGCAGCCCGGGGTGCGCTCCGCGGCGAGCGCGGCGCTCTCGCGCCTGCCGAAGGTGGAGGCGAAGGCCCAGGCCGAGCGCGAGGCGGCGACCTCGCCGAAGCGCGGCGACAAGGCGAACGAGCGCACCGCGCGCGGCGCGAAGGCCCGGCCCGCTGCCCCGGGAGGCGCGGGCAAGGCGGCGGCGAGGCGCGCCGAGAGCAGCGGACCGGCCGGCGGCGGCGCCGCCCCGCCGAGCCAGGGCGGCGCGCGCGCGGCGAGCGATCCCTGCAAGGGCGATCTCGACTGCGCCATGCGGCGCGCGACGGGCGGCTCGTAGCGCCGCGCGCCCCCGAGGCGCCCGCGAACTCCCTGCTTCGTGGGAGCTCAAAGCGCTTCGTCGGAGCGCAAAGCAAGCTGCCGAGGCGTCGCGCCGACGCTCTGGAGCGCGCGGCTCAGCCCGGCTGAGCCGCGCGGTCGTCCAGAAGCCGCACCGCTTGCATCAACAGGGCTGACTCCCCCGTCCGCTCGCCTGTAGGGCGATGTCGCACGGGCGAGCTCTACCGCCTCATGTCGTCGCCTGAGCCGCTGAGCCCGCCTCCGCTCGTGGTGCGTCTCGCCGCGGTCCCGGAGAGCAGGTTATCCGCGCAGCGCGCTCGATCCCGCGCATCGCGTCCGTGGTAAGGTCTGCTCCTGCTTCACAAATTCACTGATGTTTGATCGCGCACACGCCATGGCGGGCGCGTCTCGCGGAGGCGCGTGCCCTCCGAAAGGCCGCCAGGTGGCGCCCCCAGGGCGCAGGTGTGAGCACGCAGCGGATACCATCGCGTAAATTTCTGGTGTAGGAACAGAACCCGGCGCCAACGGCGGCGCTGAAGTGCACAGGAAGGGCTGCCGGGCGGCGTCGCCCGACGCGTCCTTCCCCATGAGCAGCGCAACTCTTCTTGTCGGAGGATTCAGGGATGAAAGCTCTCAACTTTGCGGCGATCCTGGTCAGCGTGTGTGCGATGGCGGCCTGTACGGTCACCGACGGCAGCGGCGACGGCGGCGAGGGCGGCACCGGCGGCGAGGGCGGCGCGGGGACCACCACGACGACCACCACGTCGGGGACCGGCGGTGAAGGCGGTACGGGCGGCGAGGGCGGCGCCGGTGTGTGCGCCGAGGAGGCCGCGGACGACTGTCAGACCTGCTGCGATACGGAGCTCCCGGACGAGAGCGCGCTCATCACGGGTTACATCTTCTCTCAGTGTGGCTGTGCGGCGGATTCGCCGTGCGCCGACGTGTGCGACACGACCGATGCCACGACCGACTCCTGCTCCGACGAAGGTGGCATGACGGACGTGACGAACCCCGACTGCGTGATGTGTCTGAACGAGCTCGAGGCGGACGCTCCCTGCTACGAGGCCGCCGCCACGGACTGCGAGGGGGATGAGGACTGCAGCCCGTATTTCGAGTGCCTGAGCTCCTGCAGCGAGTGAGATCTCGCGAACGCTGAGCGAGCGCCGCGCGCCAGAGATCCTGGGGCGACCGGCGCTGGCCGGGCAGGACAGGCGACCACCCGTGGGTCGCCTGTCCTGTTTTTGTCGGCGCGCGGTCGAGCCAGCCGCCGGGGACCTTACCGCGAGAGCCGGACCAGCAGGACGTCGGCCGCGCGCGCCTGCGCCGCGGCGCCGTCGAGGTCCACGCTCCCCTCGACGGTCCCCGCGAGCAGGACGTGGCCGCGGTCCACGAGCGCCGCGACGCCCGCCGCGGACCGGCTCCCGCCGCGCTCCCCGGCGCCGGGGCCGAGCCGCTTGCTCCACACGTGACGCCCCTCGGCGTCGAGCCGCGCCACGACGATGTCGCCGCCGCGGCCGGCGCCGTCGAGCGGCCCGCCACCGAGATCGGTCGGCCCCTCGACGGTGCCGGCGAGGACGAGCCCGCCGTCCGCCTCGAGCGCGAGGTGCGGCGGCTGCTCCGCCGCGTAGGCCCGGCTGAAGCGGTGCTCCCGCGCGGCCCCGAGCTCGACCACGAACGCCGAGAACCCGTCCGAGAACAGCGCGCTGCCGCCGCCGAGGCTGAGCAGCCCCTCGAACGTCCCGCTCAGCGCGATCTCGCCGCCCGGCCCGATCGCGATGTCGCCCCCGCGCTGGCGGCGGCCGTCGCCGAAGGACCGCGACGCGACGTGCTCGCCGCCCTCGTCGAGCTTGGCCAGGAAGAGGTCGCTCATCCCCGCGGACGAGAGGTGGGGCGCCCCCTCGCCGAAGTGGAGGTCGCCCTCGAAGGTCCCCGTCAGGAGCACGTCCCCGTACGCGTCCACGGCGACGCCCGTCGGCTCCTGCGTCCCCGGCCCGTCGAAGACCCGCTCCCAGAGCTGCTCACCCTCGGGGCTGTACCGGGTCACCTCGACGTCGCTCCCGCCGTGCCCGAGGAGCGCCGACGCGACCACGACGTCGCCCGCCGCCGACATCGCGACGTCCTGCGGCTTGCCCGAGAGCAACTCGCTCCAGCGCACCAGCCCGCCGTCGGCGTCCAGCTTGATCACGAACCCTTGCAGCGGGTCCGCGGTGAGCTCGGCGTCCATCATGCCCTCGAGCTCGCCCACGATCGCGACATTGCCCTCGGCGTCCACCGCGAGCGCCCGCAGCGTGCCTCGCCCCTCGCCGACGAGCCGCCGCACCCACGCGACCGCGCCGTCCGCCTCGATCCGCGCCACGAAGATGTCCCGATCGGCGCCGGTCGGCATCGGGCCGGCGCCGAGATCGAGGGAGCCCTCGAACTCGCCGCCCAGGATCGCGAAGTCCCGGCCCGCCGCGAGCGCGCGCGCCCACTGGTGGCCGGAGCCGCCGAGGAGCGCGCCGAGGACCCCGCCGGGGATCACCGCGCCGCAGTCGCCTCCGCCGCTGCAGTCCTCGTCGGCCGGGGTGGCGCAGTCCTCGGCGCGCGGCGTGATCTCGCCGGTGCACGCGCCCCACCGGCCGTCGCTCCCGCACGTCCGCTGGCCGGCGCTGCACGCGCCGACGCCGAGGGTCCCCGGCGGGCCGCCGTACGGGCACGCCTCGACCGCACCCGGGGCGCAGGCGCAGACGCCGCCGGCCGCGGGGCCGCCTGCGCCGCCGTCTGCCTCGTCGACCGCGCCGTCGCAGTCGTCGTCGGCCGCGTTGCCGCAGCGCTCCGGCGCGGGGGTCACCTCGCCCTCGCAGGGGCCGTAGCCGTCGCCGGCGGCGTTGCACCGCCGGAGGCCGGTCCGGCAGGCGCCGACCCCCTCGGTCGCCGGCGGACCGGTGTAGCAGGCGACGGCCGAGAGCGGCTCGCAGCGCTCCTCCACGAGGATGCCGTCCTCGAGCTCGAGCAGCGCGTTACAGCCGGCGCAGCCGTGCGCCAGGAGGGCCGCGAGCGCCCCGCGCGAGAGCCGTCCGACGATCGGGATCGAGCCGCGCGCGCGCATGTCAGTAGCTCCCGCCCACGACGAGCGAGAACGCCCCGGGGCCGGCCGTGGCCGCCGCCGCGGCGCGGCGCGCGGACGGGGCGGCGGCCTTCGGCGGGGCGGTCCAGAAGAGCAGGCCGGCCGCGAGCAGCGCGGCGGTGCCGGCCGAGAAGGCGATCGTCGAGGCGGTGCCGGCCGCCTGCGCGTCCTCGCGCAGCGCGACCCCGGCGGCGTCGCAGCGGCTCCGCGCGTCGCAGTGGCCCCGGTTCGAGGCGTCCCGGCGGGCGATGGCCTCGAGGCCGAACGCGGCGCCGAGGCCGAGCCCCACGAGGCCGGCGCCGCCGCTCGCGAGCGCGATCACCCGCTGCGCGCGCCCGCCGCCGTCGCCGTCGCTGCGGCCGGCGCTCGCCAGGAGGCGAGGCGCCTGCCCGCCGGGGCCGGGCAGCGCCGCGGAGGGCGCGCGCGGGGGCGGCTCGTGCTCCAGGGGGGGCACGTGGACGAGCTCGCGCGCGCCGTCGGGCGGGACGGCGCGCACGGTGGACCAGCGCCTCCTGCCGGGCGCGCGCGCCTCGACCGTGTGCGTTCCCGGATCGACCGGGAGCGCCCGTCCCCACTGCGCGGGCGGGATCAGCACGCCGTCGCGCCGGATCTCCAGGCCGGGCGCGGCGGTGTCCGCGGGCACGTCGATGGTGATGCGCGAGAGCCGCGGCTCGAGCGCGGCCGCGATCGCGGCCGCGCGCGCGGCGCGGGGGTCGCCCGCGCTCCTCGCGACGGCCGCGGCCTCGCTGAAGACGTTCCAGGCGCCCGCGGTCCTGCCCGCGCGGGCGAGGCACTCGCCGAGCCGCAGGAGGAGGTTGATCGCCGTCGGATCGAGGGTCCTGCCCTGCTCGAGCACGGCGCAGGCCTCCGCGACGCGCCCGGCATCGAGCAGCTGCCTCGCTGCCTGATACAGCGCGAGCACCTGCTCCTTGTGCGCCCCGAGCTGACCCGGGTTGGGCTGACCCGGGTTGAGGTGCGCCGAGCCGGACGAACCCGGGTTGGGCTGACCCGGGTTGAGCTGACCCGGGTTGGGGTGGCTCAAGCCGGACGAACCCGGGTTGAGCTGACCCGGGTTGAGCTGACCCGGGTTGAGGTGCGAGCCGGACGAACCCAGGTTGAGCTGACCCGGGTTGGGGTGCCCCATGCCGGGCGCGGCGGCCGTGCCGCTCGCCGGCGAGAGGAGCAACGACAGCGCCGCGAGGGCACAGGCGAGCTCGCGCGGACGCGAGCAGCTGAGCTTCGGGAGAGCTCCTCGGCACATGGCGATCACCAGGGGCTGTCCTGCGTGCCTGCCGACGGCGGGGCTTCCGCGCCGCGGCCGGGCGCCGCCACGGGGATCGGCGCGCCGGCCGCGGTACCCGGACCGGACGCCGGCACCGGAGCCGCCTGCTCCGCGGCCGCCGTCCCCGCCGCCCCCGCGGCGGCGACGGCGCTCGCCGCCGGCGAGCGCGCCTCGGTCGGCCCAGTCCGCCGCGATGTCCCATCGCGCCCTGCCGAGGGCGCATCCCCGGAAGCCCCCGGCGGCTCCTGTCGCTCGGACCGCCCCTGCGGCGCCGGGCCCACCCACGCCCCGGCCACGAGCGCCGTGCGCGCGGCCGCCCGCGGCGGTCTCCCTGCGCCCGCCCGCGCGTGCGGCGCGCCTCTCGCCGGCGCGACGGCGCCGGCCCCGCCGCACACGTCCGGGAGCATCGCTCCGACGTCGGCCTCGGGCGCGCCGCACGCCGCGCCGTCGCCGCCGTGCAGCGCGCCGTCGCCGGCGGTGCGGGGCGCGAGGAGCGACCCGTCCGCCGCGGTGGTCCCCAGGGGCCCTGCGGCGAGCCCCTGCGGCACCCCGGCGAGCCCCTGCGGCACCCCGGCGAGGTGCTGCGCGCTGGCGCCGTCGGACCACGCGACCCCCGTCGAGCGCGGCCACCCGGGCGGCGCGACGGTCGCGGCCAGCGCGGCGCTCGCGGAGAAGGCGCCGGCCGCGAGCCAAGCCCGCCTCGGGCGGCGGACCCCGGATCCCGGCGCCTCCGACGGCCGGATGGCGGTCGTGGGCGGCCGGACGGCGGACGTGGGCGGCCCCTCGTCCAGCCACGTGTACGTCGGCTGGCTCCGGTGGACCGCCGTGGGCAGCGTCGCGTCGGGCGGCCCGCGCAGCGCGAACGGCGAGAGCGCGGCGGCGAGCTCGCGGGCCGAGGCTGGACGGCGGGCCCGGTTCTTCTCGAGGCAGCCCATCACGATCTCCTCGAACCCCTCGGGCAGCTCGGCGCACGCGCTCCGCAGCGGCCGGGGCGCCTGCTCCGACACGACGAGCACGAGCTGCTCCAGCGTCTCCGCGCCGAACGGCAGCGCGCCGCTCACGAGCTGGTAGAGCACCACCCCGAGCGCCCACAGGTCGGCGCGCAGGTCCACGTCCTTGGGCGTGAGCATCTGCTCGGGCGCCATGTAACGGCGCGAGCCCATGACCGACCGCGCCGTCGTCATCTCGAGCCCGTCCTCCTCGGGCCTCGCGCACGTGAACTTCGCGACCCCGAAGTCGAGCACCTTGACGAGCGGCGTGCCGTCGGTCCGGTACGTCAGGAACAGGTTCGCGGGCTTCAGGTCCCGGTGCACCATCCCGAGCGCGTGCGCCTCCATGAGCGCGACGCAGGCCTGACGGACGTACTCGGCCGCCTCGTCCACCGGCAGCCGCCCGCGGCGCTCCACGATCGAGCGGAGATCGTTGCCCGAGAGGTGCTCCATCACGATGTACGGCACCGGCAGCGCGACCCCCGCCCTCGGCGCGAGCGCGCCCAGGTCGTAGACCCGCGGCACGTGCTCGGTCTTCAGCCGGAACATCCCGCGCGCCTCGCGCTGGAACCGCCTCAGCAGCGCCGCGTTCCCGCAGTGCTCCGCCCGCATGAACTTGATGGCCACGAGCTCGCCCAACGACAGGTGCCGCGCCGCGACGACGGCCCCCATCCCACCGATCCCGAGCAGCCGCTCGACCCGGTAGCGGTCCGCGATGACCTCGCCGCAGTGCACGGGCACCACTCCCTCTTCATCGCTCACCACGCGCCCCCCCACTCCGTCGCTCTGAGATTGCAGACCGGCCAGCCACGATCTCGGACCGGATGGTTCCTTGCAGGGCCACGCTCGTCGCGCTTGCCGCAGGCTCTGGTGAGATTCGATTCTCCGGAGAGGCAATGCGTCGCGTCGGCTGTCGAATTTTCCGGCGCTCCTGTGGGCGCGTGCGGGCGCGCTCCGTGCGCCGCGGGCGATCTGGAGCGCGGCTCCGCCCGGCACGCGCCGCCCGCGCGGTCCGCGCCGTCCGCGCGGTCCGCGCGGTCCGCGTCGTCTGCGTATGATTGCAGCGCGGCGGTTCCTTTTCGGCGCTCGTCGCGATACATGCGTTCCGTGTCCGCTCCTCCCGCCCTGGTCTGCCGCGGTCTGGTCAAGCGTTACGGCGACGTCGTGGCCGTGAACGGGCTCGACCTCGAGGTGCGGCGCGGCGAGTGCTTCGGCCTGCTCGGCCCGAACGGCGCGGGCAAGACGACCACGGTGGAGATCCTCGAGGGGCTGACCCGGGCCGACGCCGGCGACGTCGAGGTGCTCGGGGAGCGCTGGACGGGCGACGGCATCGCGCTGCGCCAGCGCCTCGGCATCCAGCTCCAGGAGACGCGCTTCCCGGACAAGCTCCGGGTCCGCGAGGTGATCGCGCTGTTCCGCAGCTTCTACCCGCGCGGGCTCGACCCGGAGGAGGCGCTGCGCCGCGTGTCCTTGCAGGAGAAGGCGGGCGCGTTCGTCCGCGGGCTGTCGGGCGGGCAGAAGCAGCGGCTGTCGCTCGCCTGCGCGCTCGCGGGCGACCCGGAGGTGCTCTTCCTCGACGAGCCGAGCACCGGCCTCGATCCGGCGTCGCGCCGTGAGATCTGGGACATCGTCGAGGACCTGAAGGCGCGCGGCCGCACGATCCTCCTGACCACGCACTACATGGAGGAAGCCGCGCGCCTCTGCGATCGGGTCGCGATCGTCGACCGCGGGCGGCTGCTCTCGCTCGGCACGCCGGCGGCGCTCGTCGCCTCGCTGGGCGCCGAGCACGTCGTGGAGATCGAGGTGGACGGCGCGCTCGACGAGGAGGAGCTCCGGGGCCTGCCCGGCGTGGAGGCCGTGCGCTCGGCGCAGGGGGCGCTCCGGCTCACGGTGGGCGACGTGGCGCGCGTGCTCCCGCCGCTGCTCGCGCTCTGCGCCGCGCGCGGCGCCGCGCCGAGGCGGCTCGCGACGCACCACGCGAGCCTGGAGGACGTGTTCATGGCGCTCGCCGGGCGGAAGCTCGCGAGCGAGGAGGCGGCGTGATGGCAAGGGGACTCCGCTCCCTGCGCGGCTCGCCGCTCGCGCTCCTCATCCGGGCGCGGGTGGTGGAGTTCCTGCGCGAGCCCGAGGCGATCTTCTGGATGCTCGTGTTCCCGATCCTGCTCTCGTCGGCGCTGGCCGTCGCGTTCGGCGGCCGGGCCGAAGGGCCGCTGCCGGTGAGCGTCGAGGCGGGCGCCGGGGCCGAGGCGCGGCGCGCCGCGCTGGAGGCCTCGGGGCAGGTCGCCCCCCGGGTGGTCCCGCGGGAGCAGGCGCAGCGGGAGCTCCGGACCGGCAAGGTCGCGCTGGTCGTGCTGGACACCGACCCGCCCACGTACTGGTTCGATCCGACGCGGCCGGAGAGCCGCGCCGCCCGGCTCGAGGTCGACGAGGCGCTCCAGCGCGCGGCGGGGCGCGCGGACGCGTTCCGCCCGGCCGCGCTCGAGATGACCGAGCGGGGCTCGCGCTACATCGACTTCCTCGTGCCCGGCCTGCTCGGCATGAACGTGATGTCGACCGGGATGTGGGCGATCGGCTTCTCGATCGTGCAGCAGCGCATCGGCAAGCTCCTCAAGCTGTTCGTCGCGGCGCCGATGAAGCGCTGGCAGCTCCTGGTCGCGCACCTCGGGGCGCGGCTCGTGTTCCTGGCGATCGAGGTCGTCGCCCTGCTCCTGTTCGCGGTCCTCGCCCTCGGCGTGCCGATCGCCGGCTCGCTCGCCGCGCTCGCGTTGGTCATCGTGGTCGGCGCGCTGTCGTTCGTCGGGCTCGGCCTGCTCGTCGCGGCGCGCCCGCGGACGCTCGAGGGCGTCTCGGGCCTGACCAACCTGGCGATGTTCCCGATGTGGATCTTCTCCGGCGTCTTCTTCTCGACCGAGCGCTTCCCGGCGGCGATGCAGCCGTTCATCCAGGCGCTGCCCCTCACGGCGCTGAACGACGCGCTCCGCGGCGTGATGCTCGAGGCCGCGCCCCTCGCCGCGCTCGCGCCCGAGCTCGCCCTGCTGGCCGGCTGGGGCGTCGTCTGCTTCGCGCTCGCCCTCAAGCTCTTCCGCTGGCAGTAGCCCCCGCGCGGCGGCCAGCGGAGCAGCGGGGCGGTTCGCCGGCACCTCCATCGCATCATGCTCCTCGGACCCGGCCAGCCCACCGGGCCACGGCGCGCGATGTTGTAAAATATTTTAATTTCTATAATTTGAGACAATGCTGCCATCACGCTCTTTGCGCCTCCTTCTGGCTGTGAGCTCCAGTGTTACAGCCATGCTCCTGGTTGCCCCTCTCCCCGCGGCGGCGGCCACCTCGTTCACGACGTTCGAATCGGGCCAGGTCCGCCCCCTGGCTCTCTCTGCGAACGGCAAGCTGCTCTTCGCGGCGAACACCCCCGACAACCGGCTGGAGATCTTCCGCGTCCAGGCCGATCGTCTGCGGCTCGAGGCGTCCGTGCCCGTGGGCCTCGAGCCTGTCGCCGTGGCTGCCCGGGGCGACGACGAAGTCTGGGTCGTGAACCACCTGTCCGACAGCGTGAGCGTCGTCGATGTTCGAGACGCCAAAAGGGCGCGCGTCGTCCGCACGCTGCTCGTGGGTGACGAGCCGCGCGACATCGTGTTTGCCGGACCGAAGCGCGCGCGGGCCTTCATCACCACGGCCCACCGCGGGCAGAACATCCCCTTCGATCCGCAGATCACGACGCCCGGCGTGGGGCGCGCGGACGTGTGGGTGTTCGACGCCAGACAGCTCGGGACCTCGCTCGGCGGCACGCCGCTCTCCATCGTGACGCTCTTCAGCGACACGCCGCGCGCGCTCGCGGTGACGCCGGACGGCAGCCGGGTCTACGCCGCCGCCTTCCACTCGGGGAACCGCACGACCTCCATCGACGAGAGCCTCGTGCCGAACGGCGGGGAGGCCGCGGGCGGATTGCCCTGGCCCAACACGAATTTCGAAGGCGTTCCGCAGCCCGAGGTCGGGCTGATCGTCAAGTTCGACGGGGCCCGCTGGGTCGACGAGCTGGGTCGCCCCTGGGACGACATGGTGCGCTTCTCGTTGCCCGATAAGGACGTCTTCGTCATCGACGCGACCGCCAACCCGCCGCGTCAGGTGGACGGGCCAGGCGGCTTCTTCACGGGGGTGGGGACCGTCCTCTTCAACATGGTCGTGAACCCGGTGAGCGGGAAGGTCTATGTGTCCAACACCGACGCCCGAAACGAGCAGCGCTTCGAGGGGCCGGGCCTCTTCGCTGGCCACAGCGTGCGAGGCCACCTGCACGAGAGCCGGATCACCGTCCTCGGCCCAGACGGCGTCGTCCCGAGGCACCTCAACAAGCACATCGATTACAGCAGCTGCTGCGCGCCGGTACCGAACGAAGAGAGCGAGAAGAGCCTGGCGCAGCCGGCGGAGATGGCCGTGACGAGGGACGGCGCGACCCTGTATGTCGCGGCGCTCGGCTCGGACAAGATCGGCATCTTCGACACCGCGAGGCTCGAGGACGGTACGTTCGTGCCCAGCGCGGCGAACCAGATCCGCGTCCCTGGAGGCGGCCCGACCGGCCTCGTCCTCGACGAAGGCAGGCGGCGACTCTATGTGCTCACGCGCTTCGACAACGCGATCTCGGTCATCGATACGCGGACCCGCCGTGAGGTCGCGCACGTGCCGATGCACAACCCGGAGCCTCCGAGCGTCGTCCGGGGACGCCGCTTCCTCTATGACGCGTCGCTGAGCTCGAGCCACGGCGACTCGTCGTGCGCGAGCTGCCACATCTTCGGCGACTTCGACAGCCTCGCGTGGGACCTCGGAAACCCGGACGGCTCCGTGCTGGACAACCCGGGGCCGTTCTGTACCGAGCTCTTCGGCCTGGATCCCAGCCTCCATCCGATGAAGGGGCCGATGACGACCCAGAGCCTGCGCGGCATGGCGAACCACGGGCCGATGCACTGGCGCGGCGACCGCACGGGCGGCCATGATGAGCCCACCTCCCAGCCGGACAGCGGGGTGTTCGACGAGCGGGCGGCGTTCAAGAAATTCCGTGGAGCGTTCGTCGATCTGCTGGGGCGAGACCAGACGATCTCGGAAGAGGACATGGAGGACTTCACGGACTTCATCCTCCAGATCACCTATCCGCCCAACCCCATCCGCGCGCTCGACGACGCGCTCACGCCCGATCAGCTCGCGGGGCGCGCCTTCTTCGGGGGGCCCGTCTCGAGCATCCTCGGCGCCTCGTGCATCGGGTGCCACGTCGTCGACCCCGACGCCAACCCGGACGACCCCGCGCCGGGCTTCTTCGGCAGCGACGGCGGCTCGGCCAACGCCAACGAGTCCCAGGTCTTCAAGGTCCCGCACCTGCGCAATCAGTACCAGAAGGTCGGGATGTTCGGCATGGCGGCGTCGTTCGTGTTCCCGTTCGGCGGCTCGAACGCGCACATGGGCGACCAGGTCCGCGGCTTCGGCTTCCTCCACGACGGCGCCGTCGATACGCTCTTCCGCTTCAATTCGTTCTCCGATTTCGTCCAGACCCCGGAGAACCCCGGCGGCTTCGCCGTCGGCCCCGAGGGGGACCTCCTGAAGCACCAGGTGGCGGCGTACATGCTGGCGCTGGAGTCGAACCTGAAGCCCATCGTGGGCCAGCAGATCACGCTCATGTCGTCGAACGCCGCGGCGGCCGGCCCGCGCATCGATCTGCTCGTGGCGCGCGCCGACGCCGGCGATTGCGATCTCGTCGTCAAGGGCCGGTCGCACGGCGCCGAGCTGGGCTTTCTGTACCTCGGGAATGGTTGGTTCGACCCCGACCGCGTGCGCGAGCCGTGGCGATCGGACGCCGAGCTCCGCCTGCTCCCCACGGGGCGCGGCGGCGAGCTGACGTATACCTGTGTGCCGCCCGGGTCGGGCGAGCGTATCGGCATCGATCGCGACGGCGATGGCTTCCGCGACGGCGACGAGCGGGACGCGGGCAGCGACCCCGCCGACCCGAATCGGGTCCCGTGATGGGGGTGGCCGCGGCGTGACAGGCCGCGCGGGGGCGTCTGCGAGCACCCCGCCGGGAGGACGACCGCCGAGCGGCGGGCTGGCCGCGGCCGGGTGTTGCCCTGACAGCAATGGTTCCGCAGCGTGGGCCGTCCAGTGCTGCTCTCGCAGCACAGCTTCGTTGCAGGGGAGGGGAAGTGCCTTGCTCCCGGCCGGTGTGCCCGTGGCTCCGCCTCCGGGCACGACGCTTGCGGTGCGCGGCGCGGCTGCGGCGCGGCCGCGCCGCGGTCCGCGCGCGCGCCCACGCGCGGACGCGAGGACATCCATGAGCGACCATCAACGAAAGATCCGTCTGGGCGCCTTCTTGCCCGGCGCAGGGCACCACGTGGCCGCCTGGCGGCACCCGGGCGCGCAGGCGGACGGGGGCATCAACTTCGCGCATTACAAGCGCGTCACGCAGACCGCGGAGCGGGCCAAGTTCGACGCCGTGTTCCTCGCGGACGGGCTCGCGCTGCAGAACCGGCCGGGGGCGCAGGGCCGCACCGCCTACGGGGCCAGCTTCGAGCCGGTCACGCTGTTCTCGGCGCTCGCGGCGGTCACCGAGCGCATCGGCTTCATCGCCACGGCGTCCACCACGTACGAGGAGCCCTACCTCCTGGCCCGCAAGTTCGCCTCGCTGGACCACCTCAGCCAGGGGCGGGCCGGGTGGAACGTCGTCACCACCGGCGGGGGCGAGGCGGCCGGGAACTTCGGGCTCGACGCCCACCCCGACCACGCGCAGCGGTACGTCCGGGCGCGGGAGTTCGTCGACGTGGTCACCGGCCTCTGGGACAGCTGGGAAGACGACGCCTTCCTCCGCGACAAGGCGTCGGGGGTCTACTACGACCCGGAGAAGCTGCACGCGCTCGATCACAAGGGGAAGTTCTTCTCCGTCCGCGGGCCGCTCAACATCCCGCGCCCGCCCCAGGGGCACCCGGTGATCGTGCAGGCGGGATCCTCGGAGGCGGGCAGGGAGCTCGCGGCGGAGACGGCCGAGGTGATCTTCACCGCGCAGCAGACGCTGGAGGACGCGCAGGCGTTCTACGCCGACGTCAAGGGGCGGATGGCCAAGTACGGGCGCCACCCCGACCAGCTGAAGATCATGCCGGGGGTGTTCCCCGTGGTCGCCCGGACCGAGTCGGAGGCCCGGGCGAAGTACCAGGAGCTGCAGGACCTCATCTTGCCGGAGGTCGGCCTGTCGCTGCTCTCGGGGCTGTCGGGCGGGATCGATCTGTCCGGGTATCCGGTGGACGGCCCGCTGCCCGACCTGCCGGAGACCAACAACAACAAGAGCCGGCAGGCGCTGATGTTCGACATCGCCCGCAAGCGCAACTTCACCATCCGGGAGCTTTACCTCTGGGTGGCTGGCGCGCGCGGGCACTGGACGATCGTGGGCTCGGTGGAGCAGATCGCCGACCAGCTGGAGGCGTGGTTCACGCAGGGCGGCGCCGACGGGTTCAACGTGATGCCGCCGTGGCTCCCGGGCGGGCTGGACGACTTCGTCGATCTGGTGATCCCGGAGCTGCGGCGGCGGGGGTTGTTCCGCACGGAGTACGAGGGCCGCACGCTGCGCGAGAACCTCGGGCTGGCCCGGCCGGCGAACCGCCACGCGAGCAAGGCCGGGTCGCGGGCGTCGGCGGCCTGAAGGCGCGCCCTCGCGGAGCAGGGCGCCTGGCTTCGGCGGAGCTGCGGGCGGCGGGGGGCGGCGCCGATTCACGCGCTGGCGGCCGCGTTCGACGGGAAGGCGGTGCGGGCGGCGCGCGTCCCCGGGGCGGTCGCGCCGTGAAGCTCGGGCTGCGCGGCGCGCCTCAGCCGCCGTCGATGATCTCGATGCGGTTCCCGAACGGATCGTCCGTGTGGAACCGCCGCACCTCGGGCAGCTCGTCGCTCCAGCGCACGGCGTGGCCCGCGGCCTCGAGCGCGGCTGCGACGTCGTCGATGCCCTTCACGACGAGGCCCGGGTGCGCCTTGCGCGCCGGCGTGAAGTCGTGCTCCGCGCCGAGGTGGACCGCCACGGCGCCTGCGCGGAACCAGGCGCCGCCGCGCGACGCGAGGGGCTCGGGCTTGGGGACGTGCTCCATCCCGAGCACGTCCCGGTAGAACGCCACGGCGCGCGATTCCTGTCCGGGCGGCATCGCGAGCTGCACGTGATCGATGCAGACGAACGTGAACGGCATAGGCCAAGTATACAAGAAAGCAGGGCAGATCGCGAGCGGCGTCGGGCGCCACATGCGCTGATCGACGCGCCGTCCGGCGGATGGTTATCGCAGGATTCGCGCGAATCCATGCGTCGTTTGCCGCCTCTCTCGACCGCTCCGCCGCGATTGACGAGCTGACTGTGTCATCCAACGTAGTCGGGGCTGGTCAGCTGTGTCGCGGCGACTCTGTCGTCTTTCGACGCGGCGGTCGAGCGATCTTGTCTCGCCCTTCAATCAGGAGATTCCACATGGCTGAATCGCAGAAGATCATGCTGCTCGCAGCCTCGTTGTCGGCGGCGATCGCCGGCTGTATGGCGGCGACGGACGAGGGGGAGGGGCGGGAGGACCCCGCTGCCGCCCTGGCGCCGGCGGACGTCGAGGAGAGCGTGGGCGAGGCGTCGGCCGCTCAGCATTGCCACGGCTGTCCGCCAGGGACCACGTATGTCGCCGTGGTGAACGCCTGTGTCTCGGAGCCAGCCAGGTTCGATGCCACGCCGGGGGCCTACGGGTGCCGTTACGGCGCCATCCTGACGGGTCGCGGCAACGTCATCTGTTTGCCGGCCTCGGAGTGGGGGCCCGTGCCCCCTCCTGTCGTCGCGATAGGCGGCGGTCTCCCTGGCCCGCAGCCTGGCGAGTGGCCCCCGCCCGGCGGCGGTCTCCCTGGCCTGCAACCTGGCGAGTGGCCCCCGCCCGGCGGCGGTCTCCCTGGCCTGCAACCTGGCGAGTGGCCCCCGCCCGGCGGCGGCCCCCCTGGCCCTCAGTTCGGTGACTGGCCCCCTCCGTCCGCCGGCCTCGGAGCGCCTGTCCCCCAGGATCCGCTCGCCCCGTTCCCGTGAGGCTCCAGCCATCGCTCTCGTGAAGACGGTAGGCCCCCTCCGGGGGCCGGGCAGCCGCGGCCTCCCGGGCTCCGCCGCTCAGCCGCGCCCCGCCGCGCCTGCCGGCTCCACCCCCATCGTGCGCAGCCGCTCCTTGATATCGTCGGACAGGCACATCCGCGACACCATGTCCTCGAACGTGTCCCTCCGCCGGATGAGCCGGCTCTTCCCGCCGTCGACGAGCACCTCCGCCGGCCGCAGCCGGCCGTTGTAGTCGTAGCTCATCACGTGCCCGTACGCGCCCGCATCCATCAACACGACCACGTCCCCCTCGGCCACGTCCGCGGGGAGCTCGCGCTCGCTGATCCACATGTCCGTGTTCTCGCAGACCTGCCCCGTCATCGCCATCGGGGCCGTCTTGCCGCGGCGGCCGTTGATCCGCACCTCGTGATACGCGCCGTACATCACCGGCCGCGCCATCGTGTTCATCGAGATATCCGTGCCGATGATCGTCTTGTATCCCTGCTTGATCGAGATCACCCGCCCGAGCACGTAGCCCGCGTCCCCGACGAAGTAGCGCCCCGGCTCCATGACGAGGCGCGGCGCCTTCATGCCGTGCTCGGCGCACTTCTTCTGCACCACCGCGGCGATCTCGCGGGCGACGGCGTCCACGTCGAGCGCCGGCTGCTCCCTCCGGTAGGGGATGCCGAGCCCGCCGCCGATGTCCAGGAACGCCAGGTCGAAGCCGAGCTTCCGCGCGACCGGCCCGATCAGGTCGAGCAGCTTGGCGGTCACGTGCGCGAAGCTCTCCGGCTTGTTCGCCTGCGAGTGCGGCATCATGTGCACCCCGAGCCGCTCGACCCCGTTCTCCAGCGCCGTGCGGTAGGCGTCCTCCACGTAGCGCGGGTGGATCCCGAACTTCGCCGACGGCCCCGCGAACGGCTTCAAATCCGGCGTCGCGATGTCCTCGCCGCTCGGGTTGATCCGGAAGGACATGCAGCGCGGCCGCCCGAGCGCGAACAGGCGCCGCAGGATGCCGTGGTCGTCCACGTTGAAGATCACCCCGGCGCGCAGCCCCGCGGCGAGGTCCTCGTCCGAGAGGCTGTTGCCCGTGTAGATGATCTGCTCGCCCGAGAGCCCGAGCGCCTGCGCCAGGCGGATCTCGTTCGGGCTCGCGGCGTCCACGCCGGAGCCCTGCTCGACCAGGAGCTTCGCTATCTCCAGGTTGTTGCACGCCTTGATGGCGTAGAAGACCGACACCTCCGGGTAACAGCTGCGCAGCGCGCGCGTGAGTCGACGGAAGTTCTCCCGGATGCGCTCGGCATCGTAGGCATAGAGCGGCGTGCCGTACTGCTCCGCGAGGTCGCGGACCGAAATGCCCCCGATCTTGATCTCTGCCTCTTGCATACTCCTCGTCGCGTCAACGCTTCAGAAACGCTTCAAATTCAAGAGAACACCCGAAGGAACCTTTTGCAGGTTACCAGTGCACTAGCATACCATGTGTCACCGGCGGCCCGCAACGGCGCGCGCGGCGCGGGCCTTCCGTGCGGCCCGCCCGTCGGTCGTCGGTGCGCGCGGAGCGCCGCCTGCCGGCTACGTGGCGTCGGTGCGGCTGGCGTCGGTGAGGCTCGCGTCGGTGAGGCTCGCGTCGCTGCGGCTCGCGTCGGCGCGGCTCGCGTCGCTGCGGATGCTGAAGAGGTGGCGCCAGAGCGCGCCGAGCCCGCCCACGAACAGCGAGCCGTTCCGCTTGTCGATGTCCTCGGCCGCGGCGGGGTCGAACGGCAGCTGATGCGGGTCGATCAGCTCGAGCAGGGCGCGCTCGTCCGCCGTCGGCGACGGGTGGAGCCTCAGCCGGCACGAGCTCCCGGGCGTGCGCGGCCCGGTCGGGGGGCTCGCCAGCCCGTCGAGGTACGTGACGAGGTCGTCCGCCCGGTCGAACTCGGTGTCGCCCAGGTGCTCGCCGATGAGCGACGCGCGCACCCTGCGGATCGAGCGGCCCAGCGCGTCGCCCGGGTCCTCGGTCTCGACCGAGGCGTTGATCTCCGTGTCGATCGACAGGCTGCGGTTCGTCAGGTTGGCGGAGCCCATCGTGAGGAACCGGTCGTCGACGATCATCAGCTTGGAATGGATGTACGTGGCGCGCTCGGCCGTCTCGTCCTCGCCGCACGCCGGCAGGGTGTAGTAGATGCCGAGGCGGTGGCCGGTCTCGGCCGCCGTCGCGCGCAGCGCGCCGAGCACCTTGGCCTGCGAGAGGCCGACGGCGATCTGCTCCTTCATCGTCTCGGCCTCCATGTTCAACATGAGCACCACGTCGAGCAGCGGCCGGCCCTCGGCGCGCATCCGCCGCGCGATCGCCTCGGCGATGACGTGAGAGCTGAAGTACTGCGTCTCGATGTAGATGAAGCGCTCGGCGGCGTCGATGGCGTCGAGGTAGAGGTCGCGTATCTCCGTGCAGTTCGGGGCGCCGGTCGGCGCGCCGTGCGGATCGGTGCGGCTCAGCGTCACGCGCCGCGCCGCGATCGGGATGCCGCCCTCGGGCCGGTAGTCGGGGAACGTCGGCTCTGCCCCCTCGAGGTCCGGCAGCGCGATGGGCACGCCGCCGGCGCGCCGCCAGCGATCCGTGAAGATCTCGGTCAGCGCCCGGGCGACCTCGCGGCCGCGCAGGTAGGCCTGCACGTCGTGAAACGGCTTGTGCGGCTCCCCGCGGCTGACGCGGAACGGGTTCTTGTTCGCGTGGCTGCGGTCGTCCCAGCGGTGGTCGCACAGGTCGAGGCCGCCGAGGAAGGAGAGCTCGCCGTCCACCACCACGAACTTCTGGTGGTGCGAGGCGCGCTCGACGTGGGTGGAGTCGAAGAGGAAGTGCAGCCGGTGGTTCGTCCACTCGAAGACGAGCTGCTGCAGCCACTCGCGCTCGAGCGCGAACACGAGGTGGAAATCCCAGGCGAGGATGAAGATCTGGAGATCGGGGTTGATCTCGCAGAGGTGGTTCAGGAACTTGAGCAGCGTGATCGGGCTCGACACCTCCGCCTCCCGCCCGCCGCGGAGCAGG
Organism: Sorangium sp. So ce394; assembly: GCF_051474665.1. NCBI lineage: Bacteria > Pseudomonadati > Myxococcota > Polyangiales > Polyangiaceae > Sorangium > Sorangium sp. So ce394. The sequence goes on along the minus strand of NZ_CP150339.1, from coordinate 9,100,058 downwards.
GCGACGTCGCTGTCGAACTGCCAGCCGGCGAGGAGCAGGTAGCGCCGCGCCTTGGCGGCGACCCGGTAGAACTCGGGGTAATACTCGTCGGCATCGACCAGAAGGCCGAAGTCGTCCACCGGGGTGCTACACCACGTGTGACGTCGAGGGTCGATGATCGTCGCCATCGCCCCTTCCTTAGCGACGCGCGAGGCGCCCCGCCAGGGCGCCGCGCGCGCCGAGGGCCGGAGCCGCCGGCGCCGCGCGGAGGAAACGGCGCGGCCTCGCTGCCGAGACGAGCACGTCAGACGCATGACACCAAGTCATCACGTTCGCTCCGCGGCATCCTTCTCGGGTCTTTGCCTTCATCTGTCGTTCGCGTCGTTCACGTCGTTCGCGTCGTTCACGTCGTCGCGCCGCCGCGCCTTCACGTCGTTGCGTCCGGGCGCTCCGCGCCGTGCGGCGCTGGCCTCGCGTGCGCCTCGATGAGCCGCTTCAGGCCCGCCATGTCCGGTCGGTCTCCGCTCGCCTCGCCGACGGCGGCGAGGCGCTCCGCCTCGTCGCGCGAGAGGTCGGGGCATATCCACTCCAGCAATGCCGCCCAGTCCGGCGAACCGTCGCAGCTATAGCAGTCATCGGGGATCGGCGTATCGTCGGGGAAATTCCGGAAAGCAAAGTACGGCATCGCATCTACCTTTGTGCCGAGATCACCGGCATGTCGTCATCCCGGCTCACCGCGCCGGCGCGCCGGCGCGCCGGCCGGTCGGCTATGGAGCCGGCCGCGCGGGGGAGCAAGCGCATCCACGCACGCAGCCCCCCGTTCGCCTCCGTTCGCCGCCGTTCGCGCCCGGAGGACGGCGGCGAAGCGGGCCCGCCGCCCCGCGGAGGGCGGCCAGGAAAGAAAAATCCACCCTGTATGAATTTGTCTGCCTGAGCGCTCGGGCGCTGACGGTTGAGCTTGTCCGGAGCGCCCCGCTGGGCTGATCTCTCCGCCAGGATGTACGACCTTGACTTGAGGGCGCTCGCTGTCCGCGGCGCGCTGGCGCTGCTCGTGGGCCTTCCGGCGGCGGGATGCCAGCTCGTCTCGGGCATCGACGCGATGGACGTCGACGAGTCGGCGGGCGGCGTCGTCGGCGATTGCGGGCCGGTGGGCGAGAGGTGCGGCGGGACGTGCAAGGAAGGCATCGTCACGCCTCCGGGCACCTGCAGGGATGACGGGACGTGCTCCGCCGAGCCGACCAGCTGCGGGTCGTACGACTGCGACCCGAGCGGGACCGCGTGCGCCACGAGCTGTTCGATCTTCAAGGGCTGCGTCGAACGCGCGGTCTGCGACACGATGAGCGCGACGTGCATGGCGTGCGGGGCGAGCCCGCCCGACCCGGCCCCGTGCGACGGCTGCGAGCGCTGCGAAGGCGGCAAGTGCATCACCCGGTGCGACACCGAAGGCGAGTGCGTCCGGGACCGGATGCTCGACGCCAAGGAGCGCCCGGCGCGGCTCGAGTGCAACGACCAGTGCAACAACATCCGCGTGGTCTGCATAGGACCGTACCCGTGCGAGGTCGTCTGCGGCGACGGCGGGTGTCAAGGCCTGCACATGCATTGCAGCCATGACGGTCCGTGTTACCTCGAGTGCAGCCGTTCGGGTTGCGCGAGCAACGTAAAATTGGACTGTGGGGCGAACACTTGCCTCGCTGCTTGCATCCTCGAGACCACCATCGTCGATCAAACGTGCGGGAGCTCGTGCTCGTGCATGTCGATGTGCCAGTGATCCGCGCGGTCGCCGCGCCGCGCGGCGCGCATGACGGGAACGCGCGGGAGAGCGAGGGAAAGCGAGAGAAAGCGAGGGAAAGCGAGGGAAAGCGTGGGAAAGCGCGGGAAAGCGCGGCGGCGACGCGACACCCGCGGGACGCCTGGGCGCGGCGCCGCCCGGGATGGGGGTAGCCAAGACCGCACGAGCCCGATATTCTAGGGCTTTGCAACGACTTGCCCCGCGTGGGGCAGCCAGGACCACGCGACCTCTCGCTTGCATGGCTTCGTATGGCGACGTGCCCCCAGTGCGGTGCGGTGTACGATGAAGACGTCGAGGCGTGTTCGGCCGACGGCAATCCGCTCCTGCCCGCGGGCCTGAGCCTCCCCGCCGAGCCGCTCCTCGCGCCGCACACCATGGTCGGCGAGTACCGCATCGAGCGGAAGCTCGGCGCGGGCACCTTTGGAGAGGTCTATGCCGGCGAGCACCCGCTCATCGGCAAGAAGGTCGCCATCAAGGTCCTGAACCGGCGGTTCGCCGCGCAGCCGCAGGCCGTCGCCCGGTTCGTCGCCGAGGCGCGCGCGGTGAACCGGATCCGCCAGCGCAACATCATCGATATCTTCTCCTTCGGCGTGCTCCCGGAGCAGCAGCGGCACTTCTTCGTCATGGAGCTGCTCGACGGCCTCACGCTGGGCGAGCTGTGCCGGCGCCGGAGGCGGCTGCCGTTCCCGACGGTCGTCCCCATCCTGCGGGGCATCGCCGACGCGCTCGACGCCGCGCACGAGGCGGGGATCACGCACCGGGATCTCAAGCCGGACAACGTCTTCCTCGCGGCGGAGCGCGACGGGACCTGGTTCCCGAAGCTGCTCGACTTCGGGATCGCGAAGCTCGCCGACGGCTCGGAGGAGACGAGCACCGGGGTCGTGTTGGGCACGCCGCAGTACATGGCGCCCGAGCAAGCGCGCGGGGAGCGGATCGGGCCGGCCGCAGACATCTATGCGCTCGGCGTGATGATCCACAAGATGCTGACGGGAAAGTACCTGTTCGCCGGGGGGTCCGCCGTGGCGGTGATGTACAACCACGTCTTGCATCCTCCGCCGCGGATGTCGAGCGTGTGCCCCGATCTGCCGCGCGAGCTCGATCTGCCGGTGCTCGCGATGCTCGAGAAGCGCGCGGGCGACCGGCCCGAGACCGCGAGCAAGGCGGTCGCCGCGCTGCTGGACGCCGCGCGGCGGATCGGGCTCACGCGCGCCAGCGCGCCGGACGGGCCGGCCTCGGCGCCCCGGAGCGCGACGTGGGCGCCGGGAGCGGGGAGCTCGGCCACCGAGGACGTCGCGCGGGAGAGCGCGACGTGGGCGCCGGGAGAGGGGAGCTCGACCGCGGCGGGGGTGGGGACGGTGAGCGCGACGTGGACCCCGGAAGCGGCGCCCTCGACCGCGGAGGGCGTGGGGACGGTGAGCGCGACGTGGACCCCGGAAGCGGCGCCCTCGACCGCGGCGGGGGTGGGGACGGTGAGCGCGACGTGGACCCCGGAAGCGGAGCCCTCGGCCGCGGAGGGGATGGGGACGGTGAGCGCGACGTGGACCCCGGAAGCGGAGCCCGCGGCGACCGAGGACACGGCCACCCTGGAGCTCGGCGCTTTCTTCGAGACGGAGCCCCCGTCGACCGACGGGAGCCGGACGCCGGAGCCCTCGGTCGCGATCGAGGGCTCGACCCTCGCGGTCACCGAGAGCGCGCCCGGGCGGATGGCCGGCCCTGGAGGCGCGAGCTCCCGCCCGGCCGGGGCGCGCATCGGCGCCGCGGATCCGGCGCGCGGCGCGGAGGCGGGCGGCCGGTCGTCGCTGCGCGCGCTGGCCGCCGTCGAGGCGCCGCCGAGCGCTCCGGCCGCGCGGGCGGCGCGGCGCTGGAAGCTCGTGGTCGCGACCGCCGCGGGGCTCCTCGCCGCGACGTGGATGTGGACCGCAGGGCGTCCCTCCGGGCTCCCCCCGCTCGACGGCCCGGGCCCCGTGGCGCTCGCCTCGGCGGCCGCGCCGCCGTCGAGCGCCGCACCGGCGCCGGAGGGCGCGCCCGCGGAGGCCGGGACGCCCGCGCCGCGGCCCGCCGCGCCGGCGGAGGCGCCCGCGGCGCCCGCGGAGACGGTCGTCGTGCGGCTGTCGGCCCGGCCCGCGGACGCCGACGTCTGGCTCGGCGAGCGGCGGGTCGGGAGCGCCCGCGACCCCGTCGCGCTGCCGCGCGGGAGCGAGCCCGTCGCGCTGGTCCTGAGGAAGCCCGGCTTCAAGGACAGGAGCATCGAGCTCCGCCCGGACCGAGATCACGACGTCGACGTGAGCCTGTCGCCGCTGCCGGCGCGGCCGCGGCGCGCCGCGGCGGCGAGCCAGGGCAACGTGGAGAGGCTCCTCGATCAGCGTGAGTGAGCCGGGAAGATGAAGCGAGGGCTCTCGTTCCTCGGCTCCGGCGTGCTGCTCGGGGCCGTCGCGCTGTCGGGCGCGGCCTCCGCGCAGCGCGCCGATCGCGCGGTCAAGCCCGTGGCCGAGGCGCTCTTTCGACAGGGGCGCGAGCTCTTCAAGCGAGGACAGTTCCCCGAGGCCTGCGACAAGTTCCAGGAGAGCCAGCGCCTCGAGCCGAAGCCCGGGACGCTCCTCAACCTCGCCGTGTGCCACGAGAAGGTGGGGAAGCTCGCGACCGCCTGGGCCGAGCTCCGCTCGGTCGAGGAGATCGCGCGGCGCGAGGGCCGGAAGGACCGCGAGGGCTTCGCGCGCGCGCAGCGCGAGGCGCTGGAGGAGCGGCTCGCGCGGCTCGAGGTCAGGATGGCCGAGCCGCCCGCGGGCCTGCGCCTCACCCTCGACGGCGAGCCGCTGAACGGCGCCGCCCTGAACGCGCCGTTCCCCGTCGATCCGGGCCGGCATCGGGTCGCCGCCGCGGCGCCGGGCAAGAGGGCGTGGTCGACCGAGGTCGAGGTGCCGCCCGAGCGCGCCGCGATCGTGGTCGCCGTCCCGGCGCTGGAGGACGCGCCGCCGGCTGCGCCGGGGTCCGCGGGGGCGCCGTCGCCGCGCGCGGCCGGGCCGGCGTCCGGGCGGGAGCCGCAGGCGGGGAGCGCCGGGATGGTGCTGGCCGCCACGGGGTTCGGCGTCGGCGCGATCGGGCTGGGCGTCGGGGCCGTCGCGGGCGCGCTCACGCTCGCGAGGTCCGGGGCGCTCGCCGAGGCGTGCCCGAACGACCGCTGCCCTCCGAGCCGGCGCGGCGAGCTCGGCGCGGCCAACACGCTGGCCAACGTCTCCAACGCCGGCTTCGCGGTCCTCGCGATCGGCGCCGGCGTCGGCGTCGCCGGCCTGCTGATGATGCCGGCCCAGGGCTCGACGTCGGGCGCGCGCGCGGCGCTGACACCGGTGCTCGGGCCGGGCTTCATCGGTTTACGAGCGACGTTCTGAGAGGGGGAGCGGCCGCGTCTGCCCAGAGAGGGAGAGGCCAGGATCGACAGGAGAGCATCGCGCCGGCGCCACGTGCGCGCCGGCGCTCGGGCGCGTCAGGGGGAGGCGCAGCCGATCCGCTCGGGCGCGACCGCCACGTCGTCGTACCACATCGAGCGCGCGGGGCCGTGGAAGCCGAGGTAGCCGAAGCTGAACGTCTTGAAGTCGAGCTTCTTCCAGCCGGTCTTGTCGATGATCTTGGTGCCGTTGGCGTAGATCTGGACATCGCCCTTGGTGCCGTCGAAGTAGGCCTCCATGCAGTGCCACTGGTCCTTGGGCAGGCTCGCGCCGCCGCTCCCGCACCGGAAGTCGCCGCCCGTCGGCAGGACGACATCGTCGCGCATGTTCAGGACGATCTGGCAGTACTGCTCGGCGACCTCCACGTTGTCTCCCTCGTTCGGCTCGCCGGTGCCGGTCATGGCCTGGAAGTAGGCGTTGTGGTCGGACTGGCCGAGATCCACGCTGCTGCGCACGTAGAGCCGGACCCAGAACGTCGGGCCGGGCGCCGGGACGGAGAGCATCCTCCAGTCGTAGCCGCTCATTCCGGGCTTCACGTGCAGCGAGCGCGCGCCGGCGTGGACGATCGAGGACTCGATCTCCATGTTCTTCAGCGCGTCGGCCGCCTGGTACGACGGGCGGTACGTCGCGCCTTCCGGGAGCCCGTCGCCCTCGAAGTCGGCGCAGAACGTCGCGTTCGCCGGGCACGCGCCGGTCGGCGTGCCGGTGCCGGTGCTCGACGTGGTGCTCGTCGCGCTCGGCGTCCCGGTGCTGCTGCTGGTCGTGGTGCTGCTGCTGGTCGTGGTGCTGCTGCTGGTCGTGGTGCTGCTGCTGGCGCCGCCGCCGGCGCTGCTGCTGGTGGCGATGGGGTTGCCCGTGCCCGAGCTCACGCTCGAGGCGCCGCCGGTCCCCGCGCCGGAGCCGCCGGCGCCCCCCGCGTCCGAGCCGCCGTTCCCGTCGTCCGAGCACCCCGCCGCCGCGGCGGACAGGGCAAGACAGGAGACGCCAACCCAAGTGAAGCGTGCGATGTCGCGATGCAAAGAAGAAGTCATGTCGATGCCCGAAAGGTGATAGGCCCGCTCGCCGGAGCAGCGCGCTCCCGCAGCGCGGCACGTTCGCCGAAGTCCTAAGAATCCGCCGCTCGCGTCGGGGCGCGATCAGCGCTCGACGCGGCTCACAGCTCTAGCAGAATTCGCCGCGCCCCGGGAGACGTTCTTCCTGATCTAGTCTTGTTGTAACTCTATGCAGCCCGTCGTCGTCACCGAGCCGCGATCGCCTCGCGCAGGCGCGCGATCGCGCGCTCGTGCTCGGGCGACGCGGTGGACGCGCGCCGCTCCGCGCCCGGCTCGCCGTCCCATGCGTCGTCCGTGCCGAGGTAGGTGGCGCTCAGGGTCGGATCGACGCTGAAATCCAGGGGCAGGATCCGCTCGGTGCACGACGTGTCGAGGGGCGCCTCGGGATCGGCGATGAACTGGAGCAGGATCTCCAGGTCGCACGAGGTGCCGCCGCTGGTCGGGCTCTCGAGCCCGTGGGGGGCCCGCGGCAGCATCACGAAGGTCTGGTTCGGGCCGGTGAAGTGGCGCTCGACGGCTTCCGGCACCGCGCTCGGGATAAAGTCGAGCCCCCCGTGGAGGAGCAGCAGGGGCACGCTCGTCGTGGCCCACTGCCCTGCGTAGGCGTCGGGGGTGTACCGCGGCCAGCTCTCGTGGACCGCGGCGGCGTCGTCCGTCAGCCCGAGGGCCACGTTGGCCTCCGCGAGGTACTCCTGCATCTCGGACGCGGGCGGCGGTGGGTCGGCCCAGAGCTCCGACAGCATGATGTTGTTGCGGAGCACTGGGGAGTAGAACCGCAGGGAGGGCGAGAGCGGCTCGGGGAGGGGAGCGAGCACGATCCCCGCGAGGTGGGTGAACGCGGCGACGTCGGCAGGAGAGCACCGGTCCAGCCGGTAGATCAGCGCCGGGATGAGCGGCCGCGGCGCCCACTGGTAGAGGAACTGCGCGAACAGCGCCTGGAAGACCGGCCGGTCATAGCCGAGCGCGGCCACCTCCGGGCACGCGCCTTCCTCGAACGCATCCAGGGTCTCCGTCATCGTCGCCCACGGGTCGGCGCCGAGCTTCTCCGAGCAGGACGGGTCGGCGCCGCAGAGGCCCATGAACCGCTGGCCGAGGTCGTTGAGCCAGACATCGATGTCCGAGAGGCGCGAGTTGACGGCCAGCGCGGTGAGCGACACGGCCGTTGGCTGGTCGGGATAGAGCTGGAGGTAGCGGTGACCCCAGATCGAGCCGTAGGAGCCGCCGAAGACGATGACGTCGCCGCCTGGGGCGCGCGTCCGCGCGATGGTCTCGCCGACGTCGCGCGCGGCGTTCGTCACGGTGTAGCCCTGGATGTCGTCGCCCAGACCGGCCTTGATCGACGGCAGACAGGCGGCCAGCTCGGCGTCGGTGAGATAGCTGCCGGCCTCGCTCTCCGGCGTCTCCCCGTCCGCGCAGCCGAGGCGGCTCGAGCGGCCGGTGCCGCGGTGGTCCGGCATGTACATGTCGAGCGTCGGGTCGACGCCGGCGAGGAACTGCACGGACGGCTCGAAATCGGCGCCCGAGTACCCCGGCCCGCCGTTCAGGAGCCAGAGCTGTCCGCGGCTCGGCTGGGTCGCGGCGAGCTTGCGCTTGACGAAGAAGGTGATGGTCTCGCCTTCCGGCTGGTCCCAGCGGAGCGGGACGGGGATCTCGGCGCACTCGGCGTCCTCGCCGGTGCCGTCGGTGAAGAGCGGGCAAGGGGTCCAGGCGATTGCGTCGCCTCCGCCGTTGCCGCCTTCTCCGCCGCTGCCGCCATTGCCGCCGTCGCCGTCCCCGCCATTGCCACCGTCGCCGCTGCCGCCGGTGCCACCGCCGCCGCTGCCGCCGGTGCCACCGCCGCTGCCGCCGCTACCGCTGGTCGAGGAGCTCGACGACCCGGTTCCACCGGGCTCCGTGTCGTCCCCGCATCCCAGCATGCCCTGGGCAAGCAAGATGACCATCGCGCCGCAAGCAAGGCTCGCTCTCATGCTCAACACTCCTGAAGAAGGGGTGCAGCCCCGCACCTCACGTGAAGGGCAACCGTTAATTTCTCGACACGCCATGGCGGCTCTACCGGCCCGCGGCCACGTGGCAAGCAAGAACCGGTGCATTCGGTGTGGCGCCGCGCCCGCGGCTCTCCGCGCCTTGGATCTCCGCAGCGACAGCGCGCTGACGCAGGGCGTGCGAGCCGCAGCGACCGCGACCTGGAACCAAGCGGGAACCGAACGACGAGAGACGAGCGCGCCGGCGACGTGGCATGTACGCTGAGGCGCCGCCGCGGACGATCCCGGGCGGCCGACCGCGAGCCCCGGCACCCTCGTGCGATCTCAACGCCCAAGCCTCACCGCCTCCCTCGTCGCTGCCCTGCGGGCGCTCTACACCGAGATGCCCGAGCCCTACCGCGTGGCGCCCGACCCGCTCGCGGCCCGCCTCGTCCCGTGGCCGCTCGCGCTGCCGGCGCGCGCGCTCCCGCTGGCGGCGGGCTCTCCTGCCGCCGCCCGCGCCCTCCACCGCGCGATCGGCGTCGCCACGTTCGGCGTCGGCTACCACGTCGCGCTCCGCACCCGCGCGATCGACGACGCGCTCCGCGAGGCCGTCGCGCGCGGCGCATCCCAGCTCGTCGTGCTCGGCGCCGGCCTGGACAGCCGCGCGATGCGCCTGCCCGAGCTCGCGGGCGTCCAGGTCTTCGAGGTCGATCACCCGAGCACGCAGCGCGACAAGGTCGAGCGCCTCGCGTCGCTCGCGCGCGGGGACGGCAGCGCCGCGGGCGCGCCGGGCGCCGCGCCGGAGCTCAAGGCACGCGGCCTCGCGCGCGTGCCGGTGGACTTCGAGCGCGACCGCCTCGACGAGGCGCTCCTCGCGGCCGGCTTCCGCCCGGCCGAGCCCACGTTCTGGATCTGGGAGGGCGTGGCCGTCTACCTGACGCGCGAGGCGATCGAGGCGACGTTGCGCCTCACGGCGGCGCTCTCCGCGCCCGGGAGCCGCATCGCGCTCACCTACGGGATGCTCCCCGACGCCGAGCTCCCCGCCTGGGCGGAGCGCGTGATCCGGGGCATGTTCCGCTCCCTGGGCGAGCCCGTCCGCACGCCGCTCGCCCGCGAGGAGATGCGCGAGCTCCTCGCGCGCGTCGGTCTCCGCGTGCTCTCCGACGAGTCGACCGTGGACTGGGCCGCGCGCTACTGGCCCCCGCATCGCGGCGTCCGCGCCATCGAGCGGCTCGCCGTCGCGGAGCGCTGACGCGGCCTCGTCGACGGCGGCCGAACACCCGATGCCGGGCCGCGCTGGCCTCGAGTCATCGTTTCCCGTCGTTCCCGCCGTTCCCGCCATCCTCCCGCCGGATCCCGAGCTTCCGCATCTTGCTTTGCAGCGTCGTCGGCTTCAGCCCGAGCGCCGCGGCCGCCCCGTCCTCCCCGTAGATCTTCCCGCCCGACGCCCGCAGCGCGTCCTCGATGCAGCGCTGCGCCGCCTCCCGGTACGTCATCGCGCGCCCGGCCGCGCGCGGCGCCGCGGCGAGCGGCGCGGACAGGACGAGCTCGTCCCCGGTCGACATCACCATCGACCGCTCGATCACGTTCTCCAGCTCCCGCACGTTGCCCGGCCAGCCGTGCGCCCGCAGCCGCGCCATCGCCTCCGCGCTCACCCGCGGCGGCCGCCGGCCGAAGCTCGCCGCGACCTTCTCCACGATGACCCGCGTGAGCGGCTCCAGGTCCTCGGGCCGCTCCCGCAGCGGGGGGACGACGATCGGGAACACCTGCAGCCGATAGTACAGGTCCTCGCGGAACGCCCCGCTCGCCACCATCGCCTCGAGCGGCCGGTGCGTCGCGGCGATCACCCGCACCGACACGCGCACCGCGCCCTCGCCGCCGACGCGCTCGATCTCGCCCTCCTGGAGCACGCGCAGGAGCTTCGCCTGCGCCGCCCGCGGCAGCTCGCCGATCTCGTCGAGCAGCAGCGTCCCGCCGCTCGCGCGCTCGAACGTCCCGAGGTGCCGCGCCGCGGCGCCCGTGAACGCGCCGCGCTCGTGGCCGAAGAGCGCGCTCTCGACCAGCCCCTCGGGCAGCGCGCCGCAGTTCACCGCGAGGAACGGCCGCTCCGCGCGGCGCGAGAGCGCGTGGATGCGGCGCGCGATCACCTCCTTGCCCGTGCCCGTCTCGCCGCGCACCAGCACGGTCGTGTCCTGCCGCGCGACGAGCGGCACCATCTCCAGGAAGATTGCCCGCATCGCCGGGCCCCTCGCGACCACCTCCCGGGGCAGCGCGACGCGGTCGAGCTCCTCCTGGAGCGCCCGCTTCTCGCCCTGCGCGCGGCGCGCGATCGCCGCGACGCGCCCGAGGACCTGCACCTGCCGGAGCGCCACGGCGAGCAGGCGCCCCAGCGCTTCGAGCAGCGCGGGCGAGAGGTCGAGCGCCGCGCCCTCGCCGAGCTCCATCGCGGCGCAGCCCACGTCGCCCTCCGCGTCGCGGAGCGCGAAGACGGCGATCGCCTCGCCGCCCGCCCCGCGCCGGATCTCCGGCGCGCCCGGCGCGGCCGCGCCGCGGCGGAGATCGAGCCGCCGGAGCGGGAGGTGGCGCGCGAGCACGGCGCTCACCGCGGGGACGAGCGTCGCCTCCGTGTGCGCGCGCGCCGCGGCCTCGCCGAGGTCGGCGAGCAGGAGGAGGGCGCGATCGGCGGGGGCGGTCATCGGGCGGGGAGCGACGCCACCGAAATGGCGTTGCGCGGCACCGTACGGGCGTTGCCAGGGCCGCACAAGGCCGGCGCGAGCCCGGGAAAGGGCCGCTCGGGGCGCGGTATGCGCCGTGCACATGCACAAAGGCGTGAGGAGAGCGCGGGCGATCGTTCCGCGGAAAGGACCCCTTCATGGCTTACGTCATCGCCGAGCCCTGCATCGCCACCTGCGACACCGCGTGCGTCTCCGTCTGCCCCGTGGAGTGCATCCACGGCCCGCTCCCGGCGGACGAGATCGCGCGCATCGCGGAGCTCCCCGAAGGAGAGCGGAAGACGCGCCTCGCGCGCCTCCAGCTCTACATCGATCCCGAGTCGTGCATCTCTTGCGGCGCCTGCGAGTCCGAGTGCCCGGTGGACGCCATCTTCGATGAAGACGAGCTGCCGGCCGAGTGGCAGCACTACCGGGAGATCAACGCCCGCTTCTTCGCCCAGCGCGCCTGACCCGCCGCCGGGCGGCGTCATCGGGGCAGCCCGGCGCGCGGCCTCGCGAGGTCATGGCCTCGCCGAGGAGGCTTGACGTCCGCCTCCCGGTTCACCTTGTTTTGCCCATGCGAACGCCCGACGATCGCCGCTTCGAGCCGGATGACCTCCTGTCCTTCAAGCTCGTCTCCGAGGTGGTCCTCTCGCCCGACGGCCGGTGGATCGTCTATGTCCTCGAGGAGGTCGACGCCGAGGCGGACACCTATGTCTCCAACCTGTGGCTGATCCCCGCCGCCGGCGGCGCCCCCCGGCAGATCACGTTCGGCTCGGACACGAACGAGAGCCCGCGCTTCTCGCCCGACGCGTCTCGGATCGCCTTCCTCTCGGATCGCGGCGGCGGCCCGGCGCAGCTCTACGTGATGCGGATCGACGGCGGCGAGGCGAGGCGGCTGACCGACCTCGCGTCGGGCGCCGGTCTCGCCGCCTGGTCGCCCGACGGCGCGGCCCTGGTCTTCTCGGCGAACGTCGCCTCCGGCGCGCCGCCGGGCGCTCCGCGCGTGGTGACGAGGGCCCTGTACAAAAGCGACGGGGAGGGGTTCGTGCTGGACCGCCGGACGCACCTTTTCGTCGTCCCCGCCGCGGGGGGCGAGGCGCGGCAGATCACGCGCGGCGACGCGAACGAGAGCGACCCGGCGTGGTCGCCCGACGGGCGCCACATCGCGTTCAGCCGGACGCGGACGGGCCCCCGTGACGCCCACCGGAGCGACCTCTGGGTGATGACGCCGTCGGGCGAAGGGCTCCGGCAGGTGACGCGCGGCTGCCCGCTCGCCGCGATGCCCTCGTGGTCGCCGGACGGCGGCGCCCTCGCGTTCTACAGCCCGCGCGAGGAGGGCGGCTCGCGACAGCACGTCTGGGTCGTCGGCGCGCGGGGCGAGGCGGAGCCGCGCATGGTCACCTCCGAGGACACGGAGGTCGCGAGCTTCCCGCTCGGCAAGGTGATGCCCCCGGCGTGGTCCGCGGACGGGCGCGAGCTCGCCGTGGTCCTCGCGACCGAGAGCACCTCGGAGGTGGCGCTCGTCTCGGTCGAGCAGCGCGCGCTCCGCAAGGCCATCTCGGACGACCGGCAGATCACGCAGATCAGCGCGGCGCCCGGCGCGGGCAGGCTCGCGTTCCTGTGGAGCACCATGCGCCTCTGCGGCCTGCTCGGGAGCGCGCGCTGGGACGGCTCGGACGCGCGGCTCCTCGTGAACGTCAACGAGGCCTGGGGCGAGGGCCGCGCTTGGCCCGACGTCGCGCTGCGGGAGTTCCGCGGCGCGTCGGGCATGGAGAACGCCGGCCTCCTGATGTTGCCGCCGGATCGCGATGGGCAGCCAGCGCCGCTGCTCGTCCACGTGCACGGGGGCCCGCACGCCTACGTCGAGTTCGGCTTCACGTACCGGCCGTACTGGTATGTCCTCGTGTCCCGCGGGTGGGCCGTCCTGTCGCTCAACCCGATCGGCTCGGGCGGGTACGGAAAGGAGTTCGCCGATCGCCTGCGGGGGCGCTGGGGCGAGCGCGACCTGCCGGAGCACCTCGCCGCGATCGACGCGCTGGTCGCCGAGGGCACGGTCGACGGCGATCGCGTCGCCATCGCCGGCAAGTCGTACGGCGGCTTCATGGCGGCCTGGGCGATCGGCAAGACGAAGCGCTTCCGCGCCGCCGTCTCGAGCGCGCCGGTGGCGAACCTCGAGTCCCATTACGGGACGTCCGACACCGGCTACTACGTCGATCCGCACGACATGCGCGGCGAGCCGTTCGACCGGCGAGAGCTCTACCGCGAGCTCTCGCCGGTGTCCTGGGCCGGAGAGGCCGCGACGCCCACCCTGATCCTGTGCGGCGAGGAGGACCACCGCTGCCCCATCGGCCAGTCGGAAGAGCTCTTTGCGGCGCTCGTGCGATCGGGCAAGGCGCCCGTCGAGCTCATTCGCTTTCCCGGCGGCGACCACCACCTCGCCGAGCGCGGCAAGCCGAGCCACCGGGTGTTCTACAGCCGCCGCATCGCCGAGTGGGTCGAGCGCTACTGCGCGAAGGGGCGCGCTCCGGACGGGGCGTGACCGCGACCGGCGCTGCCGCCGTCATGGCCCGATCTCCGCGCGCACATCCGCGGGAACGCCGGGGGGCCGAGCGGTGGTAGGATGCGGCCGGAACGGAGGACGCCATCCATGAAGGCCGCGACCGCGCTGGTGAAGGACATCCGCGAAGAGCTCCGCAACATCGACGATCAGCTGAGGGATCACCCCTATCCGGGCGCGCTCTCGCGCGGCGAGATCACGCTCGACGGGCTGAAGGCGTTTCCGGGCCACCAGCACCATGTGGTGCTCAGCGACATGCGGTCGATGGCGATGATGCTCCAGCGCTTCGCGGACACGCCCTTTCGCGATTTCTGGAGCGGCGTCCTTCAAGGCGAGCTCGCGGCACCCGCCGCGATCGCCGCCATGGGCGAGAAGCTCGGCATGACGAGGGGCGACCTGGATCGGTACGAGGTCACCGCGGAGGGGTTCGCCTACGCCACCCAGATGGCCTGGGCGGCGGCCAACGCCTCGGCGGCCGAGATCGCGTGTGCCCTGCTCATCAACTTCCCGGCGTGGGGGTTCAGCTGCGGCAGGATGGGGGAGGCGCTCCGCGACCGGTACGGCTTCGGCCCGGAGCACACGGCCTTCCTGGACGCGTTCGCGAACCTGCCGTCGTTCGAGGACACCGCGGTCGCGATCGTGCAGGACGGGCTCGACCGCGGCGTGGAGCCCCGGGCGATCCGCCGCACGACCCGGCTATTTCAGGCGTACGAGAAGATGTTCTGGGACGCGATGCTCGCTCTGGGAGCGCAGAGGGTGGGCAGATAGGCCTCTGACACGATCCTGTCGAATCCGTCGGTGCTCGTCGTTCCCGGTCTCGGGAGAGGCGCCAGACGTTCCCGGAAGGCGCATGGCGCGCTGATCTCCGTGGGAGGACGCCGGAGGCGCAGGCACGGCCGATGATACGGCGGTGTCTGCTGTGGAGAGCCTGCGCACAAACAAGGGCGGCGCGCGGCGCCTCGCGACGCGCCAGGACCAGGCGGTGCTTCTGTGCATCGGAGCGTGCCTCGCCGCCGTCCTCCTCGCCTCGATCCTCCTGGCAGGGTGTCCCCCGGGCGTCGCCGTCGTGTCCCTCGAGTTCGACGATACGCTGGCGAATCAGCTCTCCGCGCGCTCCATCCTCGCCGAGCACCGGATGCATGCCACGTTCTTCGTGAACAGCGGTCGACTCGGCCGTCCCGGCTACATGACGGTCGCAGACCTCCGCGCGCTCGCGTCCGACGGCCACGAGATCGGCGGCCACACCGTCGACCACGCGCCGCTGCCCGGGCTCCCTGCCGGAGAGCTGCGCCGGCAGGTCTGCGACGATCGCCGCGCGCTCCTCGCGCTCGGCCTCGACGTGAGCGACTTCGCGTACCCCCGCGGCGAGTACGACAGCGTCAGCGCCGAGCAGGTGCGCTCCTGCGGTTACGACAGCGCCAGGAGGGCGGGCGGGCTCGGCATACCCCCGTGCATCCTCTGCGCACGCGCGGAGACCATCCCGCCGCGCGACCCCATGGCCACCCGCACGCCCGGCTCCCTCCACCTCGTTCACCGCCTCTCAACGATTCAGGCGCTCGTCCGGCGCGGGCAGCAGGATGGCGGATGGATACAGCTCACCTTCCACCATATCTGTGACGCCTGCGACGACTACAGCATCTCCATCGAGGACC
Organism: Sorangium sp. So ce394; assembly: GCF_051474665.1. Classification (NCBI taxonomy): domain Bacteria; kingdom Pseudomonadati; phylum Myxococcota; order Polyangiales; family Polyangiaceae; genus Sorangium; species Sorangium sp. So ce394. Next base: position 9,084,908 of record NZ_CP150339.1, on the reverse strand, counting down.
TCTCCGCGCTCGTGGGCTGGCTCGCGGAGGAGCGCGAGGCGGGCCGCGTGGTCGTCCTGACGGTGCGGCAGGTGATCCGCGGGGAGGCGCCTGCGCCCGCAGGCTGGCTGTGGCGTGAAGGCGGCCCCGTCGATGCGTCGACGCATCCTTGATGGAGCGTCGGTACACCTCTCCACCAGCCCCGACGGCGAGGACGTCGCTCGACCGAACGGCAGAGCTCGACGAACCCGGGCGAGGCGCCCGCGTCTGCGAGCGCATCCACTGAACTTCATCGGGCACAGTGGAACACGCACTCCGGAGCGCAAGCCCGCCGCGCCCGTGATCTCGTCTCGTGAAAATGTTCTGCTGAACGCGGTATTGATACGATCGGCGAGTCCGGGTGATCAAAGTTCCGAGCCGCGGGAATGTCAGGGGTGGGGTGGTCCACGGCGATGGCGCCGTGTGCTGCCCGCGTAGAGCTTAAGGAAAGCAGGTTTGATGTCCCTGAAGCGCGAGCGTTCTTGAATCCTCCGCGGATGAGCCTGTCGCGCAGAGGATCCCGGGCCGATCATCGGCATCGGGGCTGGCTCCACCTGAAGACGGCCGGGGAGGCAGAGCTCGCCACGCGCGCTCGACACCAAAGCTCCGTTCCTGATGGGCGTGACGCGCATCTTCGATGCATTGGTAAGCTCTCGATACGGCATCACTTTTCCAAGAGGGAGGCGGAACGCGTAAGGAACCTTCTGTCACCTGAGGCGAGCGTGGCGATTCGCCCTTGACATCCTCGGAGTCGCTTCGCTCTTCCTTTTCCCTCGGCTCATCCAACGACGGCGACGATCTTTTCAACAATCTTTTTACTCGCCTTTCTGCTTGGAGGCCTCGTGCCAGGCGATGCGACCAGCCGCTGCCCGACGCCCCCCATCCGGCGTCTCGCCCAGCGTCTGCGCGGGAGCACGCACCCGGCATCCAGCGGTACCTAGGAGCACCATGCGAATCAACGATCAGGCAGGCTTGTCCACCGTGTCATTCGGCAAGATCTCGCAGCGCACGTTCTGTCTCGTCTCGTGCGTCACGGCCCTTCTGCTGGGAGCCTGCAGCAGCGGAGATCCCGACGCGGAGGGCGCCGCTGGAGCAGGGGAGGGCGGGGGTGGAGCGGGCGGCGCGACCTCCGTCGCCAGCGGCAGCGGCCCGTCCTCCTCCTCCTCCTCCTCCGGGACCACGACCTCCTCGTCCGCCGGACCGGCCGTCGGCAGCGGCGGCGGCGGCTCCAGCGGGACCGGCGTCACGCACCCGAAGGATCATTGCGTGGACGGCTTCGATCCCCACCCCAGCGACGCGACGATCAAGGACGGCCCGGCGGAGTTCGCCAAGAACGGTCAGGTCGATCTCACGGTCCAGCCCGAAGTGATCGCCTGGATGCAGGAGAACGAATGGCAGGCCGCCCACTTCGAGTGGCACAGCATCCGGCGCTGCGGTCCCGGCGGGCTCGGCGGGATGAGCAGGGTCGATATCTGCAACTCGTCGGTCCCGGTCCCGTCGGACCAGGAGTGCAAGACCACGGGCGACGGCTTCCAGTTCCTCGCCATGCATCGGCACATGATCCAGTCGCTGAAGCAGCTCTGGCCGAACCACTCGGAGCAGTTCGAGGGCTTCGACAAGTTCCCCACGAGCGCGGAGGAGCTGCCCCAGCAGTGGAGGGCGGACTTCAGGCCCTGGAGCGCCACGACGATCGCCAACGCGAAGATCGCCGACGAGATCGACAAGCCGGAGAACCTGAGCCGCTTCCCGGACGAAGGCGCGTTCGGCATGTGGCTCCAGTGCTTCACCGGTCAAGCCATCCCGGGTGCGAGCGTGACGGCCAGCGGGCTGCACGGCGAGCTCCATTTCAAATGGGTCCGCAGCAACAACACCGACCACGGCCTCGGCAACCAGTTCACGAACATCGACAACTACATGTTCTGGAAGCTGCACGGCTGGATCGACAAGGTCTGGGAGAAGTACCGCGTCGCCAAGGGCCTGTCGCCCGACGACCAGAAGCTGAAGGACGCGGTCGCGGCCCAGTGCTACGAGATGGACGCGATCGCTCGGGTCATCAACCCTGAGTTGAACCCGGACCCGGTCGACCCCCTGCCCACGGAGTCGGGCGTGTTCCACACCAGCGTCCGTCCGATCTTCGAGAGCATGGTCAACAAGTGCAGCGGCTGCCACGCCGCGCCGTCGACCGGCCCGCAGGCCGGTCTGTCGCTCGGCGGCGAGATCAGCTCGACGGACATCGTCGCTGGCCTCGTCAACAAGCCGGCCAGGGGCGGCGGGCAGTTCAAGCTCGTGGTGCCGGGAGATCCGGAGCAGAGCTGGCTCTACCGCAAGGTCGCGGGGACGGCGGCGAGCGCCGGATGCAGGCCCAGCGCCACCGCCAGCTGCAACACGGGCGTGATGCCGCAGAGCGCGGACAACAAGCCGACCCTGACGAGCGCCGAGCTCGCGACCCTCCGCCAGTGGATCCAGGACGGCGCGCCCGCGCCGACCAAGAACTAGGCCAGCCCCGGTCCGCCGCCCCCGCGGCCGCTCGCCCCGGGTCCCGCCTGCTCGGCGTGGACGCGGCGCAGGAGCGCGTCCGCGGGCTCGTAGCCCCGGCCCTCTGCGCGGGCCAGCTCCGCCTCGGTGGGGACGAGCTCGCCCGAGAACGCCCGGGCGAGGATCGCCTGCGGGAGCCGGTCGGCCCGGGCCGCGGCGGCGGTCACGCGCTCCTCGATCGCGCCGGCGAGCGCGAACAGCGCCCGCGCGCGGCGGACGATCTCGGCCTGCTCCTCGGTCGGGGGGAGCGGGGCGGGGATGGCGTTGAGCGCCGCCTGCGTGAGCTTCGGCTGCGCGGAGCCGGTCACGTGGTGCTGGAGATCGAGCGAGTTCAGGAGCAGCTCGAGGTACCCGAGGACCACGCCGGGCTTCGGCTGGAGGACGTGCGCGTGGTTGTTCACCCAGAACCGCCCGCTCGCGGCGAAGGCCACCGCGGTGCTCCTGGACAGGAGGTTCGCGCCGTCCTCGGCGACGAGCAGGTAGTCTCCGTCGAACCGATAGCCATCGATCGAGTCGATGATCCCCGAGGCGCCGTAATAGGGGTACGGGCCCCGGCGCCGCTCTCGAACCGTGGAGCTCAGGGGGACGCGCTTGCCGTCGTGGTTGTCCACCAGGGCGCCGAACGGGCAGAGGGCCCACGACGTCGGCGGGGGCCGCGCGCCGCCGCCGTCGCTCGCCGCCAGCGGCCACGCGCGCGCGAGGGGCTCCGCGAGCTCGGCGGGAGGCGGCGCGGCGGCGAGCGACGGCGGCGGCGCGCGGAGATCCTCGGTGAGCCTGCCCGAGCACGCCGCCGAGAGCACGGCCTGCCGGAGCCGCCGGAGGACGAGCGACGCCCTGGCGAGCCGCGCCTTGGCGGCGTCCACCTCGGCGAGCAGCGCCTCGACCTTGGCGACGATGCGGCGCTGCTCGGGGAGGGGAGGCAGCGCGAAGGGGCGCTCGAAGGTCTCGCGCACCTTCACGAACGGCTGCGCGGAGCCGCCCTTCACCCAGAAGCCCTCGTCGTTGAGGTGGAGGAACAGGTAGTCGAGATCGATGACCCGCCCGTCCGGCCAGACCACGTGGGTGTTCGCGATCGCCGACCATCGCCCGCGCGCCTTGAACGCCTTCCCGCACCGCGTCCCCACGGCGGAGACGACGATCGCCTCGCCCTCGTGCTCCCAGCGGTCGCACCACACGTCGGGGCCGGAGGCGCTGAATGCCTGGTAGCGCCCGGGCCGCCGCTCGGCGTGGAGCTTGCCCTTGATGAGCTTCGAGCTCCCGGTCCGGTGCGCGCAGATCGACGCGAGCGTCGTCTCGGCCCACGCTTCGGGCAGGCGCAGGCGCCCGCTCACGCCTCGGCCGCCTTCGCCCCGCCCTCGAGCAGCGCGAGCACGCGGCCGAGCGCGGCGACCGCCTCTTCGAGCTCCAGGATCGCGTCGGTGGCCAGCTCCTCCGGCTCCGGCAGCTCGCCGGCGTCGTCGGGCGACTCCTCCCTGAGCCATTTGAACCCGTCGAGCTTGAACTCGCGCTCCTCGATCTCGCGGAGCTCGAAGCTGCGGAATCGGCCCTCGCGGGAGCTCGCCGCCTGGCGCCCCGCCCGCCCGTCGGGGTCGTCGCCGTAGCACCGCTCGAACTCGGCGAAATGCGCCGGCGAGAGCGGCCGATCCTTCTTGGTGATCGACGGGACGCCCGTCCGCGCGTCGTAGATCCAGACCTTCTCCGTCGCGCGGCCCTTCGTGAAGAAGACGACGTTGGCCTTCACGCCGGGGCTGTACGGCGTGAACGTCCCGCGCGGCAGGCGGAGCACCGTGTGCAGGTCGCAGCCCTCGGCGAGGATCTCGAACACGGCGCCTGCCTGGTCGGCGAACAGGCAGTTGTCGGGCAGGACCATCGCCGCCCGCCCGCCGGGCTTCAGGATCGTCAGCACGTGCTGGATGAAGTTGAGCTGCTTGTTCGCGGTCGCGATCGCGAAGTCCTCGCGGCCCGGCGTCTGGCGCGCCCCCTTCGTGCCGAAGGGCGGGTTCGTCAGGATCACGTCGAACCGCTCGGCGGGCGGCGGGGCGTCGATCGAGTCGCCGAGGGCGATCCTCGGCTCGATCCCGTGGAGGACCAGGTTCATGAGGGCGAGGCGGCGGGGGCGCGCGACGAGCTCGTGGCCGAAGAACGCCGTGGACTTGATCCGGTCCGCCGTCTCCCGGTCGAGCGCCCCTCGCGCCTCGGCCTCGAGCCACTCCCAGGCGGCGACGAGGAACCCCCCGGTGCCGCACGCCGGGTCGCAGAGGGCGAAGCCCGGCTGTTCCCGCGGATCGGGCCGCATGCACCGCACGATCGACTGGATGAGGACGCGCGGCGTGAAGTACTGCCCGGCGCCCTTCTTGCCCTCGGCGGCGGCCTTCTCCAGCAGGCCCTCGTACGCCGCTGCCTGGATGTCCACGCCGAGGCCGGTCCACTCGATCTCGTCGATGAGATCGACGAGCCGCCCGAGGTTCGCGGGGCTCTTGAAGCGCGGCTGCGAGCCCGCGTAGATCTCCCCCAGCACGCCGGGGGCCTGCTCGAGGGACCGGAGCACCTCGGCGTAGCGGTCGAGCAGCGCCTGCCCGCTCGCGGCGCGCAGGGCGGGCCACGAGCAGTCCACCGGATCGAGCTCGCCGCGGGGCGCCCTCGGCGCGACGCGCGAGAGATCGAGGCCTCGCTCCGCGGCCATCTTCAGGAAGAGCAGGTACGTGATCTGCTCGATGTAGTCCCCGTGGTCGATGCCGTCGTGGCGGAGCGTGTGACAGAACCCCCAGAGCTTTCCAACAACATCGGTCATGCGGCGTTGGCTTCGTTCGGGTCGAGGAGGCGCGGGCCGAGCCGCCTTACCACGGCCGCGCCCCCACGGCGGCGCCGGCGCGCCCCGCGGGCGATGGCCGCGCGCCCCGCGGGCGATGGCGGCGCGCCCCCACGGCGGCGGCGGCGCGCCTCGGCGGGCGTCCCGGCGCGCCTCCACGGCGCTGGGACGCGCCGCCGCCGATGTACTAGGCTCGCCCCCGTGCCGCGCGCCCTCCTCACGCTGCTCGCGCTCGTCGTGCCGCTCGCCGGCCTCGCCTGCGCGTCGCCCTCGCTCCCCGACCCGAACGAGGCGGTGCGGGCCTACGCGGACGCGGCCGCGCGGGGGGACGCCGACGCCATCTACGGCATGCTGAGCGAGCGGAGCCGCACCGCGATGTCGCGCGAGGAGGTGCGGCGGCGCGTGGCCGAGGCGCGCGCCGAGCTCGCCGAGCAGGCCAGGAGCGTCACGGCGCCCGGGGTGGTGATCAAGACCCGCGCCCGGGTCCGCTACCCGGACGGCGAGATCGCGACGCTGGAGCTCGACGACCGCGAGCGCGCCTTCCGGATCTCGGCCGCCGACGCGCTGCCCGCGGGCGGCCGCACGCCCGAGCAGGCGCTCGAGCAGCTGCGGCGCGTCCTCGCGCGCCGCAGCTACGCCGGCCTGCTGCGCGTCCTCACGCCGGCCACGCGCAGCGCCATCGAGAGCGACCTCCGCTCGCTGGTCGAGGGGCTCGCCCAGCCCGAGGGCCTCGAGGTCCGGATTGCGGGCGACTCCGCGACGGTTCAGATCCCTGGTGGGCACGAGGTGAAGCTCCGGCGCGAGGCGGGTGTATGGCGGGTGGAGGACTTCGATTGACACGGCAGCTCGGCGCCGCCGGCGGCTCCGCACGCCGCCTGGCTGCGGCGGCGCCGCTCCGCCGCCTGGCTGCGGCGGCGCCGCCCCGCCGCCTGGCCGCGGCGGCGCTGGTGCTGGTCTCGGCGCTGCTCCTCGCGGCGGTGCCGCGCCCCGCGCGCGCCTTCGGCGAGGAGGGGGCGTGGAACCCGCGGCCGCTGCTCACGGGCAACGCGCGCTGGGAGGGCGTCCGCGCCACGGCGCCGGCGCGCTGGTCGTTCGAGCTGGAGCGCCGGACGAGCGCGCCGGCGCGCCGCAACCCGACCACGGTCCGCGCGGACGACCCGGCGCTCCTGGCCGAGCCGTTCGCGCTCTGGGGCGGCGAGGGCGACATCCCGCCGCTCACCGAGCGCGAGGTCTTCGGCCTGCGGCGCTTCCTCGCGCTCGGCGGCGTGCTCTTCGTCGACGATTTCGCCCCGGGGAGCGGCGCGTTCGGCCGCGCTGCGCGGCGCGAGCTCGCCCGCGTCCTGCCGGAGGGCTCGCCCATCCCGATCGGCACGGAGAACGTCGTCTTCCGTTCCTTCTATCTCCTCCCGCGCGCCGTCGGCCGCGTCGAGGGGCCGCAGAAGCTCTCGGCCATCGTGCGCGGCGGCATGCCGCAGGTGATCTTCTCCGACCACGACCTCGCCGGCGCGCTGGCGCGCTCGGACGGCGGCGGTCCGAGCGTCGAGGTCACGCCCGGGGGCGAGGCGCAGCGCGAGCGCGCGTTCCGGCTCGCCGTGAACATCGCGATGTACGTGCTCTGCTCGAACTACAAGGACGACCAGGTGCACGCGCCGTTCCTGATGCGCCGCCGCGCCGTCGACGACACGCGACCACGCGCCGCGCCCCGCGGGGCGCCCTGAGCCGGTATGTCGGACCGCCTCGTCCCCGCGCCGAAGCTGGTCTGGCAGAACGACTACTACGCGATCCTGGTCGACGCGCAGCTGGGCATCATCTGGAACGTGCGCAGCAGCAAGCCGTTCGCCTCGCTCGAGGAGCTCGATACCAGGATGGGCGCGGTCGTCGATTACATGGATGGGCTGGACCGTCCGCGGTACTCCCTCCTCCTCGACATCCGCGCCGGTCCTGGCCGGAACGATCCCGAGTTCGAGGCCGCCATCACCCGCCTCCGGCCGCGGTGGTTCCGGGGCTTCCGCAGGATCGGCGTGCTCGTGCAGACGGTCGTCGGCGCGATGCAGGCCCAGCGCTATGCGAGGCAGGACGGCGTCAGGCGGCTGGTCACGAGCGACGAGGCCGCGCTCCTGCGGTACCTCACGCAGCAGGGCTGAGCCTGGACGATGCGGTCGGGGTGATTCACGAGCGGACTCCGTGAGAGGTTCGGACCGTCGCGCCCCGTCGCGCCGATGCCGCCCGCGAGGTCCCGACCGACCACGACGCCTCCAGGGGAGCCCACGGCGGGGTCGCGATCGCTCAAATTGTATAATAAAATACAATTCTTTGGGTTGGGACCTGCTTCCAGGTATAATTTTATCCTCCGCGATAGGTCACGACCTCACCGGAGCCTCGCGGACGAGCGCCGGCGTTGGTCGCGACCTCCCTGGCTCCTCGTTTTCAACCGGTCGGGTTGATCCCGCCGCGTCGCGGACCGGCGCGCTGGCTGACGGGCGCGACCGCTCCACCGTCGCCCGGCTCACCGGCCTGTCGGTCGAGGCGGTCGCCGTCACCGCCGGGCGTGGCGCATGGCGTGCGCGATGCCGCTCTGCAAGGTGCTCAGCGTGGTGATCCCGGAGAGGTCCACGCCGAGGGTGACCAGCGTCTGCGCCACCTCGGGGCGGACGCCCGTGAGCACCACGCGGGTGCCGAGCAGCTGGGCCGCGCGCGCGGTCCGCGTCAGCGCGTCCGCGACGTGCGTGTCGACCGCGCGCACGCCGGTGATGTCGAGGATCGCGGTGTGGGCGCCCTGGCTGCTGATGCCGGAGAGCAACGTCTCCATGATCTGCTCCGCGCGCCCGGTGTCGATCGTCCCGACCAGCGGCATCGCCACCACCCCGTCGGCGAGCGGGATGAGCGGCGTCGACAGCTCCCGCAGGGCGGCCTGCTGCGCGGCGATGATCTCCTCCTGCAGCGCGGCCCTGTCGGCCTCCGCGCGCCGCAGGGACGTGATCTCGGTGACGATGCCGCCGAGGCCGATCGGCTCGCCGCGCTCGTCGTGGAGCGGGAATTTGACCGTGAAATAGTGGAGCAGACCGTTCACGGTCTGCAGGGCCTCTTCGAACTGCATGACCCGCCCGCCGGCCATCACCTCTCGTTCCTTCGCCTCGAGCGCCTCCGCGATACCGGGGAACAGCGCCTCCCTGTCGTGCCTGCCGATGAGCTCGATGACGTGCTTCTCCACGGGCTGGGCCTGCGCGTAGGCGCGGTTGGCGAAGACGTAGCGTCCCGCGATGTCCTTGACGAAGATGAAGCTGCGCGCGTTGTCCACGAGCTGGAGGAGCATCTGGTAGCGCCCGTGCACCGTCCGCTCCCTCCGTCGCTGGTCGCCCGTGTCGTCGACGATCGCGGCGATCTCGCGCGCGTCGCCCCGGTCGTCGCGCAGCACGGCGTAGGTCCACCTGCAGAGGAGCGCGTGCCCCTCTCTCGTCCTGGCCTCGCTCGAGGCCGCGGCGAACCGGCTCTCCGCCCGCGGGGAATCGAACGCCCGCACCGCGGCGGGGGACACGGGATCCGCGGCGACGAGGTCGGCCAGCCTGCGGCCGAGGGCCTCGTGCGCGCTCCACCCGAAGAGGCGCTCGGCGCCATCGTTCCAGTGCGTCACCGTGCCATCCGGGCGCCAGTAGATCACCGCCGGCACCGCCGTGGGCGAGCCGTCGAGCGCGGCGTCGTCGCCCGCGCTCGCCGCGCCGTCCAGCGCCGCGCCGTTCGACGCCGCGCCGTCCAGCGCCGCGCCGTTCGACGCCGCGCCGTCCAGCGCTGTTCCGTCCGGCGCGCGCCCGTCGGATCGCTCTGCCAGCGCCTTCTCCAGCGCCGCGACGCGCGCGCGGAGCTCTGCGTTCTCTTCTCTAAGCCGCCCAGCCTCGCTCAGATCTTCGCGCATCATCGGCCAGCTTCGAGCCTACGCGGGGCATCTCCGGCGTTGCAAGGTTGCTTTGGGTCGTTTCAGGTTGCCTCTCAGGTCGCAGAGATGGCGCTGCGCTGGGGCGCCCGGCGTCGATGTGAGCGCCGGGCTGGGACACCCCGGCCCGATGTACTAGGCTCCGCCCGTGTCGCGCGCCCTCGACTCGCTGCTCGCGCTGTCGCGCTCCCACGCCGCCGGCGCACCCAGCGGGCCTCCCTCCTCACCCGCTCTCGCTCCCTCGCTCCCGGAGCGGCCGTGACCCAGAGCCTCGCGCCCTCGGGCGATCTCTCCTCGTCGGTCGTCGCCGTCGCCTGCGTCGTCGCCGCGCTGAGCTTCGGGCTGCTCGTGCTCGAGCTCGTCCGCGCGCGGGGCCGGACCGCGGCGGGGTCGGGCGGCCTCCGCGGCGCGGCGCTCGCCACGGCGCTCACGGGCGCGATCGCCGTGCTCTGCCTGCTCGCCGCCATCCTCCGCCCGGTCGCGGTCACGTCGCGCGGGAGCCTCGTCGGCCCGAAGGTCGTGGTGCTGGTCGACGGCTCCCGGTCCATGGACCTGCCCGGCATCGCGGGGACCCGCCGCGACAGCGCCGAGCGAGCGCTCGCGGAGCTCGGGAAGCGCGCCGACGTCCGGCTCTCCCGCTACCTGTTCGGCGAGGGGGCGCCGCTGCCGGCCGACGGGCAGGCCGGCGATGGCGGCGGCCCCGCGCCGGCGCCGGCGCCGCGCGCGGACGCAGGCGCGGCGGCGCCCGCCGCTCCGGCCGCTCCGGCCGCGCCGCCCGCGCGAGGCCGGCCGCAGCGCCGCTCGGACCTCAGCGCCGCGCTCGAGGCGCTCGCCCGCGCCGCCGACGAGCGGCCGTCGGCGTTCGTCGTCGTCTCGGATGGCCGCCTCGACCGCCCCGGCCCCGAGGACACCGCCGCGGCGACGCGCGCCGCGCTGGAGGGGCTCGGCGTCCCGGTGCACACGGTCGCGGCGGCGACCGAGTCCCCGCGCGACGCCAGCGTGCGCGCGGTCCGGACCTCCGGCGCCGCCGTCGCCCACCAGCCGCTCTCGCTGCGCATCGACATCGGCTGCAGCGGCGGCCTCGCGTGCGACGCGGTCCCCGTCGTCGCGCGCGAGCTCCGCGAGCAGGGCGCGCCCACGACGCTCGCGACGGGCACGGCGCACGTCGACGAGGGGGGCGTCGGCACGGTCGAGCTCGGCGTGACGCTCGATCGCGCCGGCACGCGCATCCTGGAGGTCGCGATCGACGCGCCGGACGGCGACGCGCTCCCCGAGAACGACGTCCGCTACGTCACGCTCGACGTCGCGCGCGATCGCATCCGGGTGCTCCACGTGGCAGGCCGGCCGACGTACGACGTGCGCGCGCTCCGGATGTGGCTCAAGGCCGACGCCTCGGTCGACGTCGTGGCGTTCTTCATCCTGCGCACCCCGGGCGACGAGGTGAACGCGTCCTCGGACGAGCTCGCGCTCATCCCTTTCCCGGTGGACGAGCTCTTCAGCGTGCACCTGTCGAGCTTCGACGCGGTCGTCCTGCAGGACTTCGACGCCAAGCCGTACGGCCTGACCAAGCACCTGCCGGCGCTGGCCCAGTACGTCGACAAGGGCGGGGGGCTCATCATGGTGGGCGGCCCGAACGCCTTCGTGCCGGGCAACTACGCGCGCACGCGGCTCGCCCGCGTGCTGCCGGTCGATCTCGACATCGGCAGCGCGCCCGGCGTGGATCTCGGCGCCTTCGTGCCGCGCATCACCGCCGCGGGCCGCGCGGCGCCGGTGCTCGCGCCGCTGCTCGCGCTGATCGGCGACGAGATGCCCGAGATGCCGGGGACCAACGTGGTCGGCGACCCGCTCCCCGGGGCGACGGTGCTGATGACCCACCCGACCCGCACGACGGCCTCGGGCGCGCCGATGCCGGTGCTCTCGCTGGGCGAGCACGAGAGCGGCCGGACGATCGCGCTGACGCTCGACGGCAGCCACCGCCTGCTCTTCAGCGCGTTCGCCTCGAGCTCCGCCGGCCGCGCGCACGGCGCGTTCTGGGACGCGTTGCTCGGCTGGCTCATGCGCGACCCCCGCTTCGAGCCCGCCGCGATCGAGCCGCGCGGCGGCTGCCTCGCGGGCGAGGAGACGACTCTCGTCCTGCGCCCGCTCGCCGGGCAGCGGGGCGAGGCCAAGGTGACGATCGCCCGCCTCGGCAGCGGCGCGGTCGTGCGGACGCTGAGCGCGCGGATCGGCGAGGGCGGCGAGCCGGTCGAGCTCGCGGCCGGCCGCCTCGATCCCGGCGGCTACGCGGCCACCGTGGAGATCGTCCCGGCGGAGGGCGCGGGCGACGCGAAGGGCGCGACCACGCGGCGCGATTTCGCGTGCGAGCGCGGCGGCGACGAGTGGGCGGATCCGCGCCCCGACGTCGCCCGCCTGGAGGAGATCGCGAAGGCCACGGGCGGCGCGTCGGTGCTCCCGCCGGACGCCGGCTCGCTGCCGCTGCCGGCCGCGACGCAGGTGGCGGCCGAGCGCCACGTCGCGCCGCTCCTGCCCCCGTGGGCCTGGACGCTCGCGGCGGCCGCGGCCCTCGGCGCGCACTGGATCGTGCGCCGTCGCGGCGGGCTCGCCTGAGGCGCGGCGAGCCCCGCTCCGCGGGGCGGCCCGCGCGCGGGCTACCCGCCTCGCCTCACGGCAGCCACGGCTTCTCCAGCGGATCTCCCTTGTCGCCGACCCAGACCCTCAGCACCCCGAAGTTGTCGGGGTTCCCGGTGAGGAGCGCGTGGTTCACGATGAGCAGCGTCTTCGCCGGGTCGTTGAAGGCGACGTTGGCGGGCGCGTCGAGCGGCACCTCGTCCCAGGGCGAGCTCTCGATGCGCGACACCTCGTCCCCGTCCTCGTCGAGCACCGAGATCGCGTTGGCCGCGGCGAGCGTGACATAGAGCTTCCCCGACTTGCCGAACGCGATCCCGTCGGGCGCCTCGCCAGCGGCGTAGTCGTGGACCAGCTCCAGATCGGCCTCCTCGGGCGCGTCGACGAGGGGGAGCCGGTAGATGGACCCGAGGCTCGGATCCGAAAGGGAGAAGGTGACCGCGAAATAGATGTGCTCCCGCAGCGGATCGAGCCTGATCCCGTTGACGCCGAACGGCTGGGGGCCCCCTCCGACGAGCGCCGCGCTCTGGAACCAGATCTCCGGCGCACCGCCCCCGGGCGCGTAGCGGAAGATCGTCGCCTGGAGCGAGTCGGTCACGTAGGCGTAGCCGTCCTCGTCGAAGACGATGTCGTTCGGGATCGGCGGCGTCTCGAAGGGCACCGGCGAGCACGCCTCTCCCGGCGAGGCCGTCGCGCACGACGGGAGATCCGGCAGCGGATCGCCGTAGCTCTCCTGGACATATTGATGTCCAGTCTTCCTGAAGCGCAGCAGCCCGAGCTGCGTGCTGAGCGCGTAAACGCGGCCCGGGCCGTCGACCGCGATGCAGCTGAGCGCATGCTCCGCGTCGAGCGCCTCGCCGGCCACCGTGATCGTGCTCTTCAGGATCTTGCTGTCCCTGTCGTAAACGACGATCTTCGACGGACCCGATCCCGCGGTGCCGAACGTCGCCGGACCAGACACGAAGACCCGATTGCCATCGACCGCGATCCCCTCAGGGAACCCGGGAGGCGTCGGGAACGTCGCGAACGGCTTGATCTCTCCGTGCCACGCCGCCATCGCCCAGGCCGGATCCGAGACCAGCGCCGATGTGACGGAGAGGAGCGACAGCGCGCCGCAAACAAGCCCCGTTTTGCTGGAGCGGGATAGTTTTGACTGCATACAATGCGACATGATCCCTCCTGGGTCCGTGGCTCACGGACCGGGGTTGTCGAAGTGAACGCTCGAACGAGACGCTGATGAACGCGATCGAGAAGCCAAGGTGCGATCGGCCCGGCCTCGTCAGGACGAAGACGCGTCCATGATGGCTGGAGTATATGCCGATAAGCCAATCGGCTGTCGAGATAATTTTCTTTGGTCTCTGAAGTCTCGGCACTCTCGGCACTCTCGGCACTCTCGGCGAGGCCGGCGGCGCGACGCGGTTAGTTTATAGTCTTTATTATGAATGCGTCTGCGCACTTCCGCATTCATGTTTTTTGCGCCCCCGCTGAACCACGTGTCCCCACGTGCTGACACGTGTGTGTAACAGGCGGATGTCGTCCTGTTACCGATGCCGCTGGATTGCCGTTAGATTGCCGTTGGTTGCCGTTAGTTGCCGTCGGATTGGCATTGAACCCGCGCCGAGCACTGTTTCGTCGGCGCGGGCTCGGCGCGAGGCGCCGGCGTCTGTCATGCGCGCGTCACGCGCGCGCGTCGGGCAGGCCGCGCGACGGGAGCAGCGGGAGCGCGGCCTCGAGCCGGGCCAGCTTGTCGGGATTGCGCATGAGCCAGATCGCGTCGATGCCGGCCGGCGAGGCGTCGAGGCCGACGGCGGTCGCGAGCCGCGCGCCCTCGTAAACGAGGAGGGCGGGCGCGCCGTTGACCGACGCGACGCGGGTGACGATCGCGCCGGCGCCCTTCCGCCACAGGCCGATGACGTAGCGCGTGATGCGATCGCGGCCGCTCAGCACCCGGCGCGCGGCGCTGGCCTTGCCGCCGGAGTCCGGGGTCACGCTCGCGCCCTCGGCGAGCATCGCGGCGAGGGCGCCCGCGTCGCCGCGCGCCGCCGCGTCGAGGAACGCCTCGAACAGGCGCCGCCGCTCCGCCTCCGTGGCGCGGAACCGCGGCTGGCGCGCGGCCACGTGCTCGCGCGCCCGGTGCACGAGCTGCCGGCACGCCGCAGGCGAGCGGCCGAGCGCCCCGGCGAGGGCGTCGAACTCCCAGTCGAACACGTCGCGCAGGATCAGCGCGGCGCGCTCGAGCGGCGACAGGCTCTCGAGGACCACGAGGAACGCCATCGAGATCGACTCGACCCGATCCATGCGCGCCGCCGGGCTCTCCGCGCCGGCGCCCTCGCCCGGGTAGCCCGCCGCGGCCCCGCCGACGTCGAGCAGATCGCCGGTCGGCACGGGCTCGGGCAGCCACGGCCCGACATACGCCTCGCGCCGCGCGCGCGCCGACTTCAGAACGTCCAGGCAGAGGCGCGTCACGATCGTGGCGAGGTACGGCCCCGGCGCCTCGGGCACCTCCCCGGCGGCCCGCGCGCGCAGGTACGCCTCCTGGACCACGTCCTCGGCCTCGGCCGCGCTGCCGAGCATCCGGTAGGCGAGGCCGAAGAGGGAGCGCCGGTGCGCCGTGAAGCACTCGGCGCTCACGCCCGCGGCGGCGCTCATGTGGCGGCACCGGACGGGAGCCGCTCGCCGGCCGCGGCGCTGCCGAGCGACGGCGCGCCCCGCGGCCGCGGCGCCTGACCGGGCGAGCCGTGACCGCCGGCGCGGAGCCCCTCGAGGCGGATCGCCACGATCGTGGAGCGGCAGACGAGCTCCTTCACCCACGCGCCCAGGCGGCCGGTGATCACCCGATCGAGCGGCCTGTCCCGGGGATCGACCCGCTGGATGAGCCCGCGCCGCCGGCCGAGGCTGATGCACTGGATGAAGAACGCGAAGCGGAACGGCGGCGGCGGCGCGTCGCCGGCGAGCGCGGCGACGACGCTGTCCGCCGCGTACGCCGCCTGCGGCATGGCGGTGGCGCAGCCCATGCGCAGCGGCGCGCCGTCGCCGTCGAGCACGGCCGCGGCGTCGCCCGCGCCCCAGATCTCCGGGTGCGCGGGCGCGCGGAGCCACCGGTCGACGGCGAGCCGCCCGCCGGCCACGGTGGCGAGCCCGGAGCTCTCGGCGAGCGCCGCCGGCCGGAAGCCCGCGGCGAGGACGACGATGTCGGCGGCCAGGCGCTCGGCCGCGCCGGCGCCGCCCGCCTCCGCGGCGACGGCGAGGCCGCTCGCGTCGACGGCGACCGCGCGCACGCCCTCGCGGAGCGCGACGCCGAGCTCGCGGAGCGCGCGGCCGACGTACGCGCGCCCGCCGACCGACAGGCCCTCGCCGACGCGCCCGCGCGTCGCGAGCGCGACGCGGAGCGCGGGGAACGCCTCGGCGATCTCCGCCGCGGTCTCGATCGCCGTGAGCCCGCCGCCCACCACGACCACCCTGCCGCCGGGCGGCGCCGCGCGCAGGCGCTCGTGGAGCGCGCGCGCGCTCGCGGCGTCCGCCACGGAGAGCGCGTGCTCGCCGCCGCCGGGCACGATCTCCTGCGCCGCCCCGCTGCCGGGCGCGTACACGAGCGCGTCGTAGCCGAGCCGCCGCGTCTCCGCCCCGGCGTCGCCGCCGCCTCCGAGCTCCACCTCGACCGCGCGCGCCGCCGCGTCGATCGTGCGGGCGCGGCCGAGCACGAGCTCGATCCCCCGCGCCCCGAGGAGCCGCGCGAGCTCGATCCGGCGCGGCGCCTTGCCGGCGGCGAGCTCGTGCAGCCGGATCCGCTCGACGAAGAGCGGCGACGGGTTCACCAGCGCGACCGAGACCGGCACGCGGCGGCGCGCCGCCTTGCCGGCGATCCGCAGCGCCGCCGCCACGCCCGCGTACCCGCCCCCGATCACCACGACCCGGGCGCGGCCGGAGACCTTCGTCCCGCCTTGCTTCCTCTCGTCCATGAGTGCCTCCCGCCCCGATGCCCGGGGCTCGGCGGCAAGACGAGAGGGGGGGCCCGGTTGTGACATGGCGTTCGCCGGATTCGTCCGGAGCCCGCCCCTACGGCCGCGACGGCCACTTGACGACCGTCGGCACGAGCCGCGGCTCGTTGGTCCCGTCGCCCAGCTCGCCGTTCCGGTTGTCTCCCCAGCAGCGCATCTCGCCCGTGCGCCTGAGCGCGCAGCTGTGGTCCGCCCCGAGGGCCAGCTCGATCACGTCGGTCAGCTCGAGCGGCTGCGGGGTGAAGGCCGGGTCCTGCGTCCCGTTGCCGAGCTGCCCCTTCGTGTTGTCGCCCCACAGCAGCGCCCTTCCGTCGGCCAGCACCGCGCCGGAGTGCCTCGCGCCGAGCGAGAGGCGGATCACGCCCGCGAGGTCCGGGATCTCGCGCGGCGCCGCCTCGACGTTCACGGTGCCTGTCCCGAGGCGGAACTGCGCGCCCTCGCCCCAGCAGGAGGCCACGCCGGTCGCCGGCGCGGCGCACGTGTGCAAGGCGCCCGCGGCCGTGATCGCGACGCTGGTGAGGCCGGGGATGGTCACGGGGACGCTCGACGGCTGGAAGTTGCCGGAGCCGAGCTGACCGCTCTCGTTGTGGCCCCAGCAGCTCATCCGACGCTCGCCCATCCGCTCGATCATGCCCGCGCAGGTGTGCGAGAGGCCGGCGCTCACCGAGGCCACGTCGTCGAGGACCACGGTGGGCTCGAACTGATCGGCCTCGTCCCCGTACCCGAGCTGACCGGAGCTGCCCTCGCCCCAGCACCAGAGATCGTGCGACGTCGTGACCGCGCAGGTGTGGCTCCCGCCGACGGCGACCTGGGTCGCGCCCGCGAGCTCCTTCGCGCGCACGGGGGAGAGGGCGTTCATCGCCTCGCCGTCGCCGAGCTGCCCGCTGTTGCCTGCGCCCCAGCACGCCACGGCGCCGTCGGTCAGCACCGCGCAGGTGTGCGAGCGCGCCGACGAGATGCTCGTCGCGACCGTGGCGGCCTCGCCGCCGAGGCCGACGACCTGCCTCGGGATCGGCCGATCCTGCTGCTGCGTGCCGTCCCCGAGGTTGCCCCAGGTGTTCCTGCCCCAGCACCAGACCGAGCCGTCGCTGAGCGCCGCGCAGGTGTAATCGGTGCCGGCCGAGATGTGCTTCGGCACGACGCAGGCGCCCCGCACGCACTGGCCGCTGCACGGCTTGTCGCAGCTGCCGCAGTGCGCGAGGCTCGTGAGGAGGTCCTCCTCGCAGCCGTTCTCGGGGTCCTTGTCGCAGTCGCCGCGGTCCTCCTCGCACGCCGGCGACTGGCAGACGCCGTCGTTGCAGCTCGGCGAGCCGCCGAAGGGCGAGCACACGACATCGCACGCGCCGCAGTGCTCCGCGTCCGTCCTCGTGTCGACGCACGTGTCGCCGCACACCTCGCCCCCGCCCGGGCACCCGCCGCCGCTGCCGCCGCTGCCGCCGCTGCCGCCGCCGGTGCTCGAGCTCGTCGACGCGTCGGGCGGGCGCGCCGTGAACTCCTTGCCGCACGCGCCGGAGGCGACGGCGGCGGCGACGGCGACAGCGGCGGGCACGTACGCCGCCGCGAGGGGCAGCGAGGCGAACGGGAGCCGGCTGGCCCGAGGTCGATGCGTGGAAGCCATGGAGGGCGGTGTTTCCCTTGCGTTGTGGCGCGGCGGCGCCGTGGGGGCGCGACGCGCGCGCGCCGCATTCTAGACGAAGTCGCGCGCCGAGATCTCGCCTCGCGCCGCGCGGGAGGCGCGCCTGCCGCGTCGATCAGAGCGCGGCGACGAGCAGGTCGTCGATCGGCGGCGCCTTCTCCAGCACGCCGAGGTCGGCGAGCTGCTTCGCGAGCGTCTCCCAGCGCTCGCGGGTCATCACGCCGAGGCCCTTCTCCTTGGTCTCGGGGGTCTCGATGAGCGGCCGCTGCGCCTCCGCGGCGGCGACGAAGGTCTCCGCGTCCATCGACGTGTTCAGCTTGGCCATGACCTCGTTGGCGCGCGTCGGATCGTGCAGGTAGCTGCGCCAACCCTCCCGCGTGGCGCGGATGAACGCGCGGACGCGCTCCGGGTTCTCCTTCCAGAGCGCCGCGCGCGTGATCACGACCACCACGTACGGGTTGAACCCCTCGCTGGCGACGAGGAACGCGGCGGGATCGCTCCCCTTGCGCTTGGCCGCGATCGGCTCGGCGGTGATGAAGCACTGCTGCGAGAAGTCCTTGTCGGCGACGAAGCGGGCGACGCCGCCGTCGTACGGCACGACCTTCACCTTGTTGAAGCCGTACTTCTTCTTGAGGTACGCGGCGTAAGGCAGCCCCGGCTCGATGGCGAGCGTGCCGCCCGACGAGAGGATGTCGGCGATGCCCTTCGCGCCGCGGCTCTCGTGGGTCATGATGGCCTGCGGCGAGGTCTGGAACACGGCGAAGAGGGGGAGCACGTCCGCCCCGCGTGCGCGGGCGGTGAGCACCTCGTCGGCGCCGGAGAGGCCGAAGTCCACCTGCCCGCCGGCCACCATCTGGACGACCGGCACGCCGGCGCCGCCGCCGAGGATCTCGACCTCGAGCCCCTCCTTCGCGAACGCGCCCGACTCGCGCGCCGCGTAGAAGCCGCCGAACTCGGGCTCCGGGACCCAGTTGAGCGCGAGCTTGACCTTCGCGGCCGGCGCGGCCTGAGCAGGCGCGGCCGACGCGCCCTGGGCGGGCGCGGCGGGCGCGGCGGGCGCGGCGGGCGCGCTCCCCTGAGCGGAGGGGGCCGGCGAGCGGCCGTCGCCTTCGGGCGACGACGAGCGCGAGCAGGCGGGGGCGAAGAGGGGGACGGCGACGAGGGAGGCGAGGCGCTGGAGGGCCAGCCGGCGGCTGTCACGGGAGTGCATCAGCGATTGATCTCCGAAGGATGCCAGCGCCGCAAGAGCCGCTTGCCGGCGAGGTCGACGGCGCCGAAGAGCGCGAGGCCGAGCGCGGAGGCGAGCAGCACGGCGGCGAAGAGCAGATCCGTGCGCAGCTGGCGGTAGGCGGAGAGGACCAGGATGCCGAGGCCGGCGGCGTCCTCCGAGAAGCCGGCGACGAACTCCCCGACGATGGCGCCGATGACGGCGAGGCCCGCCGCGATCCGGAGCCCGGTCACGATGTGGGGCAGCGCCGAGGGGAGCTCGAGCTTGCGGAGCATGGCGAAGCGGCGGGCGCCGTAGAGCCGGAAGAGATCGCGCAGCGCGGGCTCGACGGAGCGCAGGCCGGTGAGCGTGTTCGCGATCACCGGGAACACGGAGACGATGAACGCCGAGACCGCGACCGCGCGCAGGCCGGGGCCGCACCAGAGCACGAGCAGCGGGGCGATGGCGACGATCGGGACGGTCTGCAGGAAGACGGTATAGGGATAGAGCGCCCTCTCGAGCGCGCGCGACGAGGCGAGCGCGATGGCGGAGAGCACGCCGACCGCGGCGCTGAGGCAGAAGCCGGCGAGCGCGGCCTTCGCGGTGGTGGCGGCGCCGGCGAGCAGGGTGGCGGCGTCCGCTGCGCCCGCGCGGGCCACGTCCGAGGGCGGCGGCAGGAGGTAGGCGGGGATGCCGAGCGCGCGGGCGACCACCTCCCAGAGCGCGAGCAAGAGCACGAGCGCGGCGAGCGGCGGCGCGACGGCCTGGAGCAGAGTGGGTCGCACGGCTCGAGCCTCATAGCGCGAGGTCGCCTCGCCAGGAAGAGGCCCGGCGGAGGAAATCCGGCCGGCGCGCGGGCGTGGCCCAGGCGCGACGGCCCGAGCGCGCAGCGGAGAGAGCGACTCGACGCGACTCGACGCGAAGGCGGAGAGGCCGAGAGCACAGGGCGGCTGGTCGCGCGGAGGAGCTGCGTCGAGGGCCCTCTGCGATCGAGGAGAGATGGGGTGGAGAGCGACATCGTAGGGCCGGTGCTTGCCCGCGATGGCGCGCTATGCGTCCGGAACACCCGCGGCCGCGGGAGGAAGGAGGGGCTCTGGTTGAGTGGGGGCTTTGTCGAGACGGGGCGTGAAGGGCGCTGAGCGCGGCGCCTCTCGGCCCGACTACTTGCTCTTCTTGGCAGGCGCGGCCGGAGCAGGCGACGCCTTGGCGGTCGCGGCTACCTTCTTCTGGTTCTTCTCCGCCGCGTCCTGCTTCTTCTGTCGCTCTTTGGCCTTCGGAGATTTGTCACCCATGGGAGCACCGCCTCGGTGGATGCGTTGTTAAAAGTCCACCTTGAGCGAGGCTAGCACCAACTCCGGTGGCGGAGTCACGAACTTTGTACTTCGCGATCGTTCACGTCTCGCCGTCTCGCCGCCTCGCCGCCTCGCCGCCTCGTCGTCTCGCCGCCTCGTCGTCTCGCCGGCTTGCCGCCTCGTCGCCTCCGCCGCCCGCGGATAGGCAGGACGGTCGGAATACGGCGATCCCTTCAGCATGGTCGCCTGCTTTCTCCGGACGAAGCGCCGCGGCGGCGGTGTCCACGCCGTGGACACCGGCCGCCTACCGGCTGGGCGACGGCGGGGCCTCCGGTCCTGAAAGTCGCCAAAAACCAGGGCTTTCAAACCGGCACCGGGCTTGCTGAACCGCCCGAGCGAAGGGCACCGGGAAACCGCCGTGGTCTGCCGGCGTTCACCGGGCCCGAGGGGAGCCTGTCATGAGAGCCACGTACCGGAACGATGAGGACGTCGCGCGGTTACATATCGAATCGCTCCTCGCGCGCCACCGCGATCAGGTCGACGCCATCCCGGAGCACCTCCGTCGCCTCTACGCCCGCCGCGCCGCCCGGTCGCTGGCCGGCCAGGTCGCCCTCGGCGGCGCGGTCCTGGTGGCCATGGCCGCGGGCGCGCCCCCCCTCCTCGGCGTCCTCGACGACGGCGCCGCCACGATCACGCTCCTCGCCGCGTGGGCGACGTCCGCGCTCGCCTACGTCGTGGGCCGGGAGCTCGCCGACGGGAGGCTCCGGCGGGCGCTCTCCCGCGAGATCCAGCAGAGCGGCGACGTGCACGCGGATCGCGCGAGGCTCGAGGCCGCGGCGCCCGAGGCGTGCGTGCGCGGCATGATCGACGCCGAGGAGCGCCGCAGCGTCGCGCTCCCCCTCGCCGGCGCCGTGGTGCTCGCGCCGCTCACGCTGCACTTCGCGATCTACTGCTGCCTCGGCGGCTGGTTTGCGACGTGGAGCGAGCTGGTCGAGGACTTCGACGGATGGGTGCGCCTCTCCCTGGTCCTCGTGGGCCACGTGCACGCCGTCGTCGCGTACCTCGCGTTCCGCCACGCGCGGGAGATCCACGCGGCGTCGACGCCCGATCTCGCCGCCGGCGCGCCCCGGGGCGCGGTCCGCGCGCTCGGCTACGCGGCGCTCGCGAGCCTCTTGCCGGGCGGAATTCTCTACCTCATCCCGCCGCTCATCGTCCTCGCCACGGGCGCCGTGATCCTGCCCGCCTTCGCCCTCGCCCGCCGCCGCGCCCTCGCCGAGCGGCAGCTCATCGAGGGGTGACGCGCGCGCTCCGCGGCCCTCTCTTGCCGGCATGGAGGGGCGGCGCTAGGAACGCCCCGCGTGTTCAAGGCGATCCTCTGGGACAACGACGGCGTCCTCGTCGACACGGAAGGGCTCTACTTCCAGGCGACGCGCGAGACGATCGCGTCGGTCGGCGTCGAGCTCACCGCCGAGGACTACCGTCAGCTGTTCCTCGTCGAGGCGCGCGGCGCCTGGCACCTCTGCAGCGCGCGCGGCGTCGACGAGGCGGGGGTGCGGCGGCTGGCCGACGAGCGGGATCGCCGGTACCTCGAGCTCATCGCGCGCGGAGATCCCCTGTTGCCGGGGGTGCGCGAGGTCGTCTCCGCGCTCGCCGCGCGCTTTCGCATGGCCATCGTCACGAGCAGCAAGCCCGAGCCGTTCCACCGCGCGCACGCGGCGACGGGGCTCCTCCGGTGGTTCGAGTTCGCGCTCACGCGGGAGCAGTACGCGCGCGCAAAGCCGGATCCCGAGCCGTACCGGGTCGCCTGCGAGCGGCTGGGGCTCGCCGCGCGCGACGTGCTCGTCATCGAGGACTCCGAGCGCGGGCTCCGGTCGGCCAAGGCGGCGGGCCTGACGTGCTGGGTCGTCCCGTCGCCGCTCACCGCGGCGTCGGACTTCACCGGCGCGGACGCGGAGCTCGGCTCGCTGCGCGAGGTGCTCGAGCGACTCGGGGGAGCGCGCGCGTGATCGCACGCTCGCACGATGAGGTAGCTCACGGCGCCAGCCCGGTCACCCCCACCGCCGCGCGGCGCGACGCGCGGACGAGTGGATTTTTGCACGACCCCGGCGAGGAGCGCATGAGCTTCTGGCGGTTCGTGAGCGGTTCGTGGCACCTTCGGGCCCGTGGCTTCCGGTGACGGCATCTCGTTCATCGAGCTCGTCGTCCTCGGCTGGTCCTCGGCCACCGCGGCGCCGACGCCGATCCCCATCCGCGTCGACTTCGACGCGCCGGCCGACTGCGCGACGGTCGACGATCTCTACGAAGCCATCCACGCCCGCTCGGATCGCGTGCGGAAGGCGGAGGACGGGGAGGGCGGCTGGGGCCTCCGCGTCCGGCTGACGCGCGGCGGGTCCGGGGTCCACGGCGAGCTCCGTGTGATCCACGAGCGCGGCGAGACGGACACGCGCACCGTCGACGCGACCTCGTGCGAGGTCGTGGTCCAGGCGCTCTCGCTCACCGCGGCGCTGGCGCTCGACGAGGCGGCCGAGGAGACCGCGCCCCTGCCGCCGCCCCCGCCGCCTGCGCCGCTCCCGCCGCGGCCGGTCCAGCCGCCGCCCGCGGCCCCGCGCCCGTGGCCGCCGATCACGTTCGGGGTCGGCGCGCAGCTCCTGGTGACGCAGGTCGTCTCTCCCTACGCGAGCCTGGGCGGCGCGCTCGTCGCCCGCGCGACCGCGCACACGGACGGCGCGCTGAGCCCTTCGCTCGGGCTCTCGCTGAACTACGCCCGAAACGATATCCTGCAGGGCACCGACAACGCGTTGATACACTGGGCGGCCGCTGCCCTCACCGCCTGCCCCCTCCGCTGGCAGATCGCCGATGTCCTCAGCGCAGAGCCGTGTGTCGTGGTCACCGGCGGCTGGTTCACGGCGACGGCGGAAGACGTGTCGCACCCGCGCTCCGCCGTGCGATCGTGGTGGAGCGCCGGGGCCCTCGCGCGCGCCGCCGTGCCGCTCGGCGGGGGCACCGCCATCGAGATCGAAGTGGGGGCCGGCGTGCCGCTCGTTCGTCGGAGCTTCACCATTTCCCTGCCGGCGGAAATCGTGGGCGAAACTCCTGTGATTTCGCCGCTGGCGGGCGTCGGGATCGTGCACAGTTTCTGAGGCTGGACTTCCGTGATCACTTCGATGCAGCCTGGGAATTATGGGACATGGACGTCATCTGGAAGCAGCGCGTCGCGGAGGCTGCCCCTCGCAAGCTGGGGCACCTGGTCCGCGCTCGCTGCTGCCGGACGTCGCTCCTTCGGAACTCGAGTCCACGGGTCTCAGGCCTCGCCTCCCGCTGAGCGGAAACATGGTCGTCGAGGTCATGACATCGCCTGCTTTATCTGACCTGGAGCCGGCGAACGTGAAGCCTTCGGCAGAGAGCTTGAGACAGCGAGACGCGCGACTGCGCCGGATGGTGGACGCCCATCTCGACTTCATCGGGCGGGTGCTCCGCAACGCGGGGACCCCGGCCGCCGAGATCGACGATGCGGTGCAGCGCACCTTCATCGCCGCAGCCCAGCGGCTGGACGACGTCCGGCCGGGGGCGGAGAAGAGCTTCCTTCTCCAGACCGCGCTTCATGTGGCAGCCCACGCGCGACGCAGCGCTGCGCGTCGGCGGGAGTTCCCGGCGGCCGAGCCGCCGGAGGTCGTGGACGCTGCGACACCGGAGCAGCTTACCAGCCAGAAGCACGCGCGGCAGATGCTAGACCAGGTCCTCGACGAGATGGAGTCGGACCTGCGGACCGTGTTCGTGCTGTACGAATTCGAGGAGATGAGCATGGTGGAGATCGCCGGCGTGCTGGGGATCCCGCAGGGTACCGTGGCCTCTCGGCTACGAAGGGCCAGGGCCGATTTTCGAGAGCGCGTCCGAGCGCTCGAGCTCGTTTCGACGAGCGAGGTGAGACGATGAGCGAACCACGCCGCCTGCTGGAAGAGAGCGACAGCCCGCTCGAGCGCGCGCTGCTGAGCGCCGGCGCGTCGTACCAGACTTCACCGGAGACGCGCGCGAAGACGCTGGCCGCGCTGGGGATCGCCGGCGCCGCCGCGCTCTCGGCCAGCGTCGCAGCGCCCGCCGCGGTCTCCGCGGCGGGGACGGCCGTCGCGTCCTCGTCGGTCGCCGTGAAGCTCGGCTGGACGAAGATCCTCGTCGCGCTCTCGACGGTGGGCGTGCTGGCCGGCATCCCCGCCGGCTACCTCGCCTGGCGCGGGTATCAGGCGCCGGAGCTCGTCGCGGTCCACCGCTTCGGCGGCGCGCTCGCGGGTCCGGTCGAGCGGGCCGCGGCGCGCCCGGCGCCCGTGGCGGCGCCGGCGCCCGCGCCGCCGGCGGAGGCCGAGCCGGAGGAGATCCCCGCCCCGGTGCGCGCCGGCAGCAGCGGCGGCGCGGCCTCCAGGGTCGACCCGAAGCCCGCCTCCTCGAGCGCGGCCCTCAAGGCGGAGCTCAGCGCGCTGGACGCGGCGCGCTCGACGCTGGCGAGCGGGAACGCGCAGGGCGCGCTCACGCTCCTGGACGCCTACTCCAAGGAGCACCCGCGCGGCCGCCTCGGGCTCGAGGCCGAGGTCCTTCGGATCGACGCGCTCGCGAAGAGCGGCCGGCTCGACGCCGCGTCGCAGCGCGCGAAGGCGTTTCTACAACGACATCCGAACAGCGTGCTCGCTTCCAGGGTACGACGCTATGTGAACGATTAAACTCCGGGTCATGCGCTGTCCCGTCCTCCTCCGCTTGTTCCGCGCAGCATCGGGCATTGCCTGTGGCTCGTTGGCGCTCTGCGCGCTGCCCGCGTGCGGGAACACGGTGGACTGGCTCGGCCACGACCGGATGAGGAGCGACGAGCTCCGCCCGCTGACCGGCCCACAGGAGTACCCCAACGCGCTCAGCGACGTGCTGGGCAAGTCGGACGAAGAGATCGCGGCGAAGATCAACGCGACCTTCCAGCAGCTCTTCTACGGCGATAGGTACAACGAAGCCATCTTCTACCCGGACGCCTACGACGCCGATCGGGCTTACATCTTTGACACCCTGCACTTGCAGGTGCGCACCGAGGGCATGGGCTTCGGGATGATGATCACCGTCCAGCTCAACAAGCGGGACGAGTTCGATCGGCTCTGGAGATACGCCAAGGAATGGCACGAGCACACGTCCGGCCCCAAGCAGGGCTATTTCGTGTCGTTCTGCGACGTGCCGTGGAGCGAGAAGCCGGTGTTCTGCTCCGATCCCTTCGGTCTCCAGCAGCTCGCGATGGCGCTGCTGTTCGCCCACGGTCGCTGGGGGAGCGACACCGGGACCATCGACTACGGAGCGGAGGCGATCGCCTTGCTCGAGGTGATGCAGCACAAGGAGACGCTGAACGGGGGCGTCGATGACGGCGTGACGAACACCTTCGACCCGGAGACGAAGCTCGTCTTCGACGTCCCGAACGTCGAAGCCGCGGACACGACCCGCCCCTCCCTCGAGATGCCGGCCTACTACGAGCTCTGGGCGCAGGCCACGGGCGACCCGTTCTGGTCCGAGGCCGCCGAGAGCGCGCGCGAGCACTGGAGGCGGACCGCGCACCCGATCACCGGGCTCATCCCGGTGCGCGCCCACTTCGACGGCACGCCGGTGACCGGCTCGGCGAACTTCGATTCGGAGTCCTACCGCACGCTGCTGAACCTCGCGCTCGACCAGATCTGGTTCGGGGTCGACCCGTGGCAGGTGGAGGAGGCCAACCGGCTGCTGGCGTTCTTCTCGAGGCAGGGCATCGACTGGTACGGCGGGGCCTACACGCTCGACGGCGTGCTGGTCGAGGCCAGGGACCCGGCGCTCGTCGTCACGAACGGCGTCGTCGGCCTCGTCGCGACGACCAGGGATCGCGCCGAGTACATCGAGGCGGCGTGGGCGGCCGAGCCGGCGACCGGATTGCCGCGCTACTACCCGGGGCTGCTCCACCTGCTCTCGCTGATCACGCTGAGCGGGCAGTTCCGCGTGTACTGACCGGAGGCGCGTCCTGCCGCGGGATCGCTCGTGATCCAGGCCCCGGCGGGCACATCGCGGCTCGGGCGCAGCGCCGTCGCGCTCGGCGGGCTCACGCGAAGCGGAGGTGGAGGACGGGCGGCGCGCCTCCGTGCTGGTACAGGCGAGGCATCCGGCTCGCGTCGCGCAACGCTCGCCCGAGCGCGGTCGAGGCGTCGCCCTCGCAGAACGGGCGCAGCCGCGGATAGCGCGACACGGAGCCGTCCAGCGAGGGGAGCTCCAAGCAGGCGCACGACCGCGGCGGGATCCGGAGCGGTGGCGACGCCTCGTGATCGAGGATGAGCTCCGTCCCCGGCGCGAGGCGCACGGAGGCCCGCGTGAGGAAGGCGTCGACGACCTCGGGCGGCTGGCGGACCAGGGCGCCCTCGGCGATGAGGAGCGTCGGCACGTCGCCCGCGCCGCGGAGGCAGTCCATCCAGCCCGTGCACGCGATCGAGCAGCACCGCGCGACGGCGTGGCGGTCCGACGCGTGGCCGAGGCGATGCGCGCACTTGAACTCGGCGAGGTGGGGCGGATCGAGCTCCACCCAGCGGAGCGTCCCGTTGTCGACGCGCGAGAACCGCGTGCAGAGCCCGGCGTCGAGCGCGATGACGAGGCCGAGCGGGTTCCGCGCGACGTAGTCGCGGACGAGCCGATCGACGGCCATGGTGCGCACGGTCGAGGTGCGGAGCGCGCGGGCGTCGAAGCCCGCCGGGTCCACGTCGAGCGAGGCCAGCATCGCCTCGGCCCACGGGTCGGCGAAGCCGAGGTCCGGAAAGCGCACCCGCGCCTCGGCGCGCCCGACCAGCGAGAGCACCGCGTGCCTGGAGACCGCCGCGGAGATCATGCGCCCTCCCCGCGGCGCGGGGCGCGAGGCCGCGCGAGCGCGCGCGCCCCCGGGGGCCGGCGCGTCACGACGGCACCCCGCCGCCGCGGACGACCTCGTCGACGAGCGCGCGCTCGAGGCGCAGCACCGCGGCCTTGTCCGGGAGCTTCGCCGCGAACAGGCCGCCGAGGAGCGTCACGAGCTTGTCGTAGTCGGGCGCCTGCGCCTTCCAGTTCGCGATCGGGTACGCCTCGTAGAGCCCGCGCGTGAGCCGCGAGGGCGTCAGCACCGAGACGCGCGCCTCCGGGTGCCAGAGCTGGAGGTGCCAGAAGCCGCGCGCGACGAAGTACTCGAACTTCCGCCCGACGAAGAGGCGCACCTCCCAGCCCGCGACGACCAGGGCGAGCTCGCGCTCGCGAGGATCGTGCGGCGGCGGCGGCCACCCCTCGTCGCGCGCGGGCTCCGCGAGGCGCGCGGGATCGGTCCGGCGCGGGGGATCCACGGCGAGCGGCGTGCGCGCGCTCACGAGAGCCCCGCCTGGGGCGCGTCGGACCCGGGGAAAGCGGCGAGCGCTGCGCATGGGGACGGGCTCGGGGCAGGGGGCATCTCTCGGCTCACGGGGGCTCCGTTGTTGATATTGAAAGTGATGTTCAACTTCGATAGATGGACGTCTTGCAGGTGTCAAGCGAAAACGGCGCCGGCTAGAATGCGCGCCGATGGCACACTTCTGTCGTTTCTCCGGCGCTTTCCGGTCTTTTGCGGTCCTCGCCCTCTGCGCGTTGCCGGCCGTCGCCTCGGGCGCAGGCTGCGGTGTCGCGGACAGCGTGACGCCCCCCGTCGGCGTCGCGCCGGAGGGAGCGGGCGGCCGCTCGAGCAGCGAGGGCAGCGGTGGCGCGCCGAGCGGCGCCACGGACGAGGGGGGCTCCCAGGTCGACGGGGGCGCCGAGGTCGACGGCGCCGTGGGCGAGCCGTCCAGGGTCGTGAGGATCATCGCGATCGGCGACACCGGCGAGGGCAACCTCGCGCAGAACCAGGTCGCCGATCGGATGAGCGAGAAGTGCCTCGCGGTGGGGGGCTGTCACGCCGTGATGATGAACGGCGACAACTTCTACGATCACGGCGTGCTCGATACCGGCGACGCGCAATGGGGGCCGAAGTTCGAGCAGCCCTACGATCGACCGGGCCTGAACGGCCTCCCGTTCTACGCGGTCCTCGGCAACCACGATCACGGCCCCAGCAGCAGCGGCGTGCGGCAGGCGCAGATCGATTACTCGCTGCTGCCGTTGGGCGACGGGCCGGGAACGCGCATGACCGACAAATGGCGCATGCCCGCTGCGTATTACGATGTCCGCGTCGGGCACGTCCATCTCTTCGGGATCGATACCGTCGACTTCACCTCCGATGAACAAGCGGTCGACATGAGCGCGCGGGTCGCCGCCTCGGACGCCCGGTGGAAGATCGTCTTCGGCCATCACCCCCGCTACACGTCGGGCGCTCACGCCGCCGACAATCAGCAGCTCGGGCTGGACGGGATGTTCGCCATGCAGCGCGCGATCTACTGCGGGGCCGACATGTACATGTGCGGCCACGACCACAATCTCGAGCTCATCGACAAGGGGCGCGACGAGCTCTGCCCGGACACCTATTTCGCCGTCAGCGGCGCCGGCTCGAAGACCCGCCCGTGGCTGGCCTCGGCCCCGAACGAGCCCGGGCAGCTCTTCTATAACGACGAGACCGAGGCCTTCGCTTACCTGGAGTTCGAGGAGAACGTGCTGCGCTTCGAGTTCATCGACAAGCAAGGCGCGGTGATC
Organism: Sorangium sp. So ce394; assembly: GCF_051474665.1. Lineage (NCBI taxonomy): Bacteria > Pseudomonadati > Myxococcota > Polyangiales > Polyangiaceae > Sorangium > Sorangium sp. So ce394. Next base: position 9,056,211 of record NZ_CP150339.1, on the reverse strand, counting down.
TACGCGAAGACGATCACCAAGTGAGCTGGCGACGCGCGCGGCCGCGGCCGGCCGGCGGCGTCAGCGCCGCTCGCCCTCGCGGGGCGCGCCGGCGCTCGCGCCGCCGTCGGGCCGCTTCCCGAAGGAGAGGGTGCTCTCGGTGCCCGCGAGGATCCGCCGCAGGTTCGGGATGTGCTTCAGCCAGATGAAGGCGCAGAGGAGGAGCGAGAGGCACAGCACCGGGGCGCCGCGCTCGCCGAGGAGCCAGAGGAGCGCCGGCAAGGCGAGCGCGCCGGCCAGGGAGCCGGCCGAGACCATCCGGGTCGCCCGCACGACGATCGCGAAGACGGCGAGCGTGACGAGCGTGGCCCGCGGCGCCAGCACGAGCAGGACACCGCAGGACGTCGCGACGCCCTTGCCGCCCCGCATCCCGAGGAACACGGTGTAGTCGTGGCCCAGCACCGCGGCGAGGCCGCCGGCCGCCGCGACCCACCCGCCCGGCGCGGCGGAGAGCCATGACGCGAGGGGACCGGCGACGAGCGCGCCCTTCGCCATGTCCGCGGCCAGGACGGCCAGCCCGGGCCTCCAGCCGAACGCGCGAAGGACGTTCGTGGCGCCGATGTTCCCCGAGCCCATGGCGCGGAGCTCCACCCCTTTGACGAACCGCGCAAAGAGGTAGCCTGTCGGGATCGCTCCGAGGAGGTAGGCAAGGACGAGGTAGATTGCCGTCATCGGGCGCCTCCGTGTCCGCGCGCGTGCGCGCCATGGCCACGTCCGCGCGCGTGCGCGCCATGGCCACGGCCACGACCGTGGGTGTGTAGCATGGCGCCGCGCGAGGCGCGCTTTTCAGGGTCGGTGTCGCGCGGGCGATCGTGGTACTCTGCGACCATGGCCAACGTCGCGCCCGCTTCGACCCGGTATGGCCGCGCCCCCAAGATCGCGCTCGTCCTGGCCGGCGGCGCAGCTCGCGGCGCTTACGAGGTCGGCGTCGTGCAGCACATCCTCGAGGAGGTCTCGCGCGACCTCGGCCGCGAGGCGCCGCTCGACATCCTGTGCGGCACCTCCGTCGGCGCCATCAACGTGTGCGGGCTCGCCGCGTTCGCGGACGAGGCGCGGAGCCGAGCGCGGCGGCTCGCCGCGGTGTGGACGCGCCTGCGCATCGACGACCTCGTGCGCCTCGACGTGCGCGGCGTGCTCGCCGTCGGGCACGACCTGCTCCGCGGCGGCGCCGCGGGCGCGCCCGCGAGCGGCGGCCACGCCTCGCTCCTCGACACGTCGGGCCTCGAGCGGCAGATCGCGGAGGCCGTCCCCTTCGAGCGGATCGACGGCCACCTCGAGCGAGGGCTGCTGTCGGCCGTCACCGTGTCGACGACGCTGGTCAAGAGCGGCCGCACCGTCGTCTTCGTCCACCGCCGCGAGCCCGGCCTGCCGCCCTGGAGCCACGACCCGACGATCTCCCCGCGCGCCACCGCGATCCGCGCCGAGCACGCCCTCGCCTCGTCGGCGCTGCCCATCCTGTTCCGCCCGGTGAGCATCGACGGCGAGCTCTACTGCGACGGCGGGCTGCGCCAGAACGTCCCGCTCTCGCCGGCGCGGCGCCTCGGGGCCGACGCCGTGATCGTCGTGAATCCGCGGTACATCGAGCCCGCCTCGGCCGCGACCGAGCGCGACGCGCCGGGCTTCCCCGGGCCGCTCTTCCTGCTCGGGAAGACGCTGAACGCGCTGATGCTCGACCGGATCGACAACGACCTGGCGCGCCTGGAGAGCATCAACGGCATCCTGGAGGCGGGGCGGCGCCGCTACGGGGAGGGCTTCGTCGACGCGCTGAACGAGCAGCTCGGGCTCCCGCCGGGGCGCACGCTCCGGCCGCTGCGGTCGCTGCTCATCCGCGCCTCCAAGGACATCGGCAGCCTGGCGGCGGAGTTCGTGCGCTCGCCGGCGTTCCGCGCGCGGACCACGAGCGTGCTCGGCCGCGTGATGCGGCGCCTCGCCGAGGGGGACGAGCAGCGCGAGGCCGACTTCCTGTCGTATCTGCTGTTCGACGGGGAGTTCGCGGGGCGGCTCATCGAGATCGGCCGCGCGGACGCGCGGGCGCGGCACGAGGAGCTGTGCGCGTTCTTCGAGCGGGCGCTGAGCTCTGGCGGGTTCGAGGCGCGGGCGCGCGAAGGGGGCTGAGGGACACATGCCTCCTCCGGAGCGTCCGCACCTCTCGGGCGCCGAAACGCGATGAGCGCGACTGAGGCCTCCGTGCGCGATCACCGCGCGATTACCGCACGATTACCCCACGATTCACGCGCGATGACGGCATGATCTCCGCGCGGCCGCAGCGCCCGGTGTAGACTCGCGCCGCGAGATGGCACCTTCGGATCCGTTCGGCTGGGTGGGCGCGACGATCGGCGGCAAATACCGGCTCGACGCCGTGGTCGGCGAGGGCGGGTTCGGGGTCGTCTACCGCGGCCATCACCTCGGGTTCGACGAGCCGGTCGCGGTCAAGTGCCTGAAGCTGCTCGGATCGCTGGCCCCGGCCGAGCGCGAGGCGTTCCAGCGGATGCTCCTCAACGAGGGCCGGCTCCTCCACCGCCTCTCCCGCGCGAGCGCCGGCATCGTGCAGGCCCTCGACACGGGCGCCGCGGTCTCGCCGTCGGGCGAGTGGACGCCCTACCTCGTGCTCGAGTGGCTCGAGGGCGCCGCGCTCGACCACGACATCGCCGCGCGGCGCGCCCGCGGCGGGGCGGCGCGCCCCCTCGCCGAGGCGATCGCCCTGCTCGCGCCCGCGGCGCACGCGCTCGAGGTCGCGCACGCGCAGGGCGTCGCCCACCGCGACATCAAGCCCGCGAACCTGTTCCTCACGGACATCGGCGGCCGGCGCACGCTGAAGGTCCTCGACTTCGGCATCGCCAAGGTGCTCGGCGAGCTCTCGAGCATGACGCAGGCGATGGCCGAGACGGGCGGCGCCCTCCGGGCCTTCACCGTCCACTACGGCGCGCCGGAGCAGTTCCACCAGCGCTTCGGCGCGACCGGGCCGTGGACCGATGTCTTCGCGCTCGCCCTGGTGCTCATCGAGGTGGCGTCGGGCGACCGCGCCCTCCTCGGGAGCGACGTCACGCAGCTCTACATCGCCGCGACCGATCCGGCGTTCCGCCCGAGCCTGCGCGGCGCGGGCGTGAGCGCGCCCGAGGCCGTCGAGGCGGTGGTGCGCCGCGCGCTCGCGGTCGAGCCGCGCGAGCGCTACCGCACGGCGGGCGAGCTCTGGGGAGCGCTCGAGGCCGCCATGGCCGGGGCGGTCGCGTCCGTCGGCGCGGTCGTGCCTGCGGCGGGCACGGCGCCGGGCCTGGCGGATACGGCGTACGCGAGCGCGGCCGTCGCCGCGCTGGGCCCGGCGGGCGCGGCATCCGCGCCGGAGGCGCCCCGCGGCCTTGCCGGCGCGCCGCCCGCCCTCGCCTCGACGCTCGCCCCCGGACCCGCGCCACCGCCCGCGCCCCTCACCACGATGCGCGGCATCACCGCGAGCGCGCCGCCGCCGGGGTCGCTGCCTCCGGGCTCGCCACCGGCCGCGCCCGCGACCGCCGCGTCCGCGCGGCGGCGCCGTCTGCTGCCCGCGGTCGTCTCGGCGGTCGCGCTGGCCGCCGCCCTCGGCGCGGGCGCCGTCGCGTTCTTCCAGCACCGCGCCCCCGACGACGCGCTGCCGGCGCGCGCGCGCGGCGGCCTGACCGCGCCGCCGGCCAAGGCGCCGCCCCCGCCGGACATGGTCCGGGTGCCCGCGGGCCGGTTCACGATGGGCAGCGCCAAGGGCGGCAAATCCGAGCGGCCGCCCCACGAGGTCACCCTGACCCGCGCGTTCGACCTCGATCGCACCGAGGTCACGGTCGCCGCCTACCAGCGCTGCGTCGACGCGGGCCGGTGCACGCCGAGCGGCCTGCACGGCCCCCGCGCCAGCGACGCGGACGTGGAGCAGCGCGGCGCGCTCTGCACCGCGGCGGATCCCGCGAAGGCGCAGCACCCGATCTCCTGCGTCGATCAGGCGCAGGCGGCCGCGTACTGCGCCTTCGTCGGCAAGCGGCTCCCGACCGAGGCCGAGTGGGAATACGCCGCGCGCGGCGCCGACGGCCGCGAGTACCCCTGGGGCAACGATCCGCCGGGGTGCGCGCACGCGGTCGTGTCGCGGCCCGCCGGGCAGGGCTGCGGCGCGCTCGGCAAAGGCACCCAGGAGGTCGGCTCGGCCACGGCCGGGGCGAGCGCGTCGGGCGCGCTCGACATGGCGGGCAACGTCTGGGAATGGGTGGCCGACGGCTGGGACCCAGGCGCCTACGCGAAGGGCGCCCAGACGGATCCCCAGGTGCCGGCGACCGGCAGCAAGGGCGTGCTCCGCGGCGGATCCTGGGATTTCTCGGCGAGCACGGCGAAGTCGACCTTCCGCCTGGCGTTCGACCGCGAGGCGGGCGACGTCTCGACCGGGTTCCGCTGCGCCCGCTCGCTCGATTGAGCGCGGGCTGCCGGGATGCGCGAGCGGCCTCGACGCTGCCGGCCGGGCGAGCAGGTTCCTTCCAGCCGCGATGAAGATGGGCTATCTGTTTGACCTTGGTCGAAGGTAGATTCACACGTCGAGCGGCGAGATAGGATATCTGGACAGGTGTGGTCGTGTGGTCCAGCGCGCGGTGACGTCGTTGCGAGCGCGTCCGCGCGCAGGCCGCCGGCGACGCCAGCGCCGCGCCGCAGCGACATCGCACCGAGGCCCCCGGTCAACCTTTGTCGAGCGCACAGGAGCCCATGCAAGAATCCGAGAACATGATCTCTTTCGAGGAGCGCCGGATGCAGCGCGTCATCGATGCGGTCGCGCTCGCGTCGACGGGAGAGGTCGAGCTCGCCCTGAAGCAGCTCGGGGCCGTCGAACAGGATGCCTTCGGGGTGGTCGAGGAGGCGCTGCGGGTCTTTCTCTCCGAGCTCTCCGCGACCGCGGAGCAGAACGCGCAGGCGCTCGCCGCGCTCGCTGCCTCCAAGCGCGAGCTCGAGAGCCAGCTGGAGACCATCCAGCGCCAGGAGTACGCCATCCGGGAGCTCTCGGTGCCGATCATCGATATCTGGCATGGCATCCTCACGCTCCCGCTCGTCGGGCTCATCGACTCGGTGCGGGCCGTCGAGGTGACCGATCGGCTGCTCGCCCGCGTCGCGGACGACAGCGACGTCGAGTGGGTGATCCTCGACCTCACCGGCGTCACGGTCATCGACTCGATGACCGCCCAGCACCTCGTCAAGCTCGCCCAAGCGGTGCAGCTCCTCGGCGCTCGCTGCGTCCTCACCGGGCTGGGCGGCCACGTCGCCGAGACGCTCGTGACGATCGGCGTCTCGTTCGACGAGCTGAACCCGATGCGCAGCCTGCGGGAGGGCCTCAGGTTCTGCCTGGCGCAGCGCAGGGCGGGCGGCGCTGCCCTGGCAGCGCACGGGGAGCGCGCGGCACCCCGCACGCGGACCTAGCGTCGGCGCGCGGTCGCCTCGCCAGCGGGCGCGCGCGGGCTGGCCTGCGCCACCTCGGCGCGCATGCCGGTGAGCACGGCCTCCGTGCCGAGCAGGCTCAGCGCGCTCCGACGCCGGCGCTGAGCCGTCGCGACGGGGACCGGCCATCTAGAGGCTACCGCGATGTCCGCGCACCTCCGCGTCGTCCGAAAGCCCCGCTCGCCGGATCCCCCTGTCGACGCGCAGCCCACCTTGCCCGAGGTCCTGCGCGGCCTGCACGCCCGGAATCCCGCGGCGGAGCGCCGCCTGCTCGACGCTTACGCCGGCCTCGTCGAGCGGATGCTGTTTCGCATCCTGGGCGATCTCCGGACCCTGGAGGATCTCGTGCAGGACGTGTTCGCCCGGGTGTTCTCCCGCATCGACGACGTGCGCGAGCCCGAGGCGCTGAAGCCGTTCATCACCAGCGTCACCGTCTTCGTCGCGCGCGAGGCGATCCGCAAGAAGCGGCGGCACCGCTGGCTCGCGTTCTTCGCGAGCGACGAGCTGCCGGAGATCGCGGCCAGCGTCGATCCAGAGGCCCGGCAGGGGGTGCGCGCCTTCTATCGAGCCCTGGAGACGCTCGATCCCGACGAGCGGCTGGCCTTCACGCTGCGGATCGTCGAGGGCCAGGAGCTCGCCGACGTGGCCGCCGCTTGCAACGTGTCGGTGGCGACCGTCAAACGCCGGCTCCAGCGCGCGGAGGCCGCGTTCGTCGAGCGCTGCAAGAAGGATGAAGTGCTTGCCTCCTGGCTCGCGGAGGGCGACCGATGGACGTGAGGACCAAGGACATCGCGGCCCTGGGGCGCCGGGTCGCCGCGCACCAGGACGCCGCGCTCGAGCGGCTGGCGCGGCCCGGAGCGGCGGATCGGCTCCAGGCGATCTACCGCAAAGAGGCCGCGCTCTCGCTGCGCGAAGGGGCGGCTCGCTCCCCGCGGCGGCGGCTCGGCTTCGCGCTCGCTGCGGCGTGCGTCGCCGCTTCCGCCCTCTTCTTCGCGCTGTCCCGGCCGCGCGACCCGTTGACCTACCGGGTCGACGGATCGCCCGGCGTCGTGGGCCGGTGGGTGGCCGCGGACGCGTCGCGCGTCGGGCTCGACTTCTCGGACGGGTCGCGCGTGGACCTCGCGCCGGGGACGCGCGCCCGTGTGACCGAGGTCGGCCCGCTCGGCGCCGGGGTCCTCCTGGAGCGCGGATCGCTGCACGTGCGCGTCGTGCATCGCGACGACACCCGGTGGGTGGTGGCGGGAGGGCCGTTCGAGGTGCACGTGATCGGCACCGAGTTCGACGTCACGTGGGACACCGAGGCCGAGGAGCTCGCGGTCTCGATGAGCGCCGGGCGCGTGCGCGTCCTGGGCTCCTGCGTCGAGCCGCCGGGGCGCGCCGTCGCCGCGCCCGAGTCGATCCGGCTGACGTGCGCGGCCCCCCGCGCCGCCGCGCCGCCTCCGGCGCCCGAGCCCGAGGCGAGCCCGCCCGCTGACCCGCCGGCCCTCCCCCCGAGCGCGAGCGCCGCCGCGCCCGCGCCGGCGGCGCCTCCTGCGCCGCCTGCCCGCGCGGAGGCGCCCTCGGCCGCGGCCCCCGCCGCGGCCTGGCGCGCGCACCTCGCCGCGGGCAAGCTCGCCGAGGCGCTCGCGGACGTGGAGCTCCTCGGCATCGACGCGGTGCTCGAGCGCGCCGCCGGCGCGGAGCTCGTCGAGCTCGGGTCCGCGGCGCGGCTCGCGCGCAAGCCGGACGTCGCGGCCCGGTTCTACCAGACGGCGCGAGCGCGGTTCGCCGGGAGCGACGCCGCCGCCGTGGCGGCGTACCACCTCGGCCGCATGGCGTTCGACGGGCGCGGCGCCTGGGCGGAGGCCGAGCGCTGGTTCGCCGTGTACCTCGCGGAGAGGCCGCGCGGCGCGCTCGCGCCGGAGGCGCTCGGCCGCTCCATCGAGTGCGCGACGAACCTGAAGCTCCACGCGCGCGCCCGCGAGCTCGCCGCGCGCTACCTCGCGGCCTACCCGAACGGCGCCCACGCCGGGCTCGCGGCGACGCTCGCCGGTGGGGCCGATTGACGCTGCGCCCGCGCGCGTCACGGGCGTCGGGACGGCGCCGGCGGAGCCTGTCCGGAGCGCGCGCCGCGGCGCGCCCGATGGGCGGCGCGCTCGTCGCGCTCTTGGCGTCCCTGGCGCTCGCGGCGCCGTGTTTCGCCGACGAGCGCTCGCCGATCACCGTCGTCGCCGGTGTGCGCGGCGCGCTGGCGCACCGGCTCTCGCAGGAGCTCGAAGCGGCGGGCTTGCCGGTGCAGGTCGAGGTGAGCCCGGTGGCGGTCGCGCCCGGCGGGCTGCTCATCGTCGTGCCCGAGGGGGACGAGGGGGCGATCGAGATCTGGTCGGCGTCGGGCGGCCGGGCGGATCTCGTCGCGAGCGTGGCGCCCGACGGCCCGCTCGACACCCGGGTGCTCCGCGCGGCGGAGCTGGTGCGGGCGCTGCGGTCGCCGGCCGGCGCCCCCACCGACGCCACGCCGGCGGCGGTCGCGCCGGCGCCGCTCCCGCCCGCGCCCGTCGCGCCTTCGGCCGTGGCCGTGGGGCCCGGCGACGCGTGGCGGAGCCCGCCGCTCGGCGCGTGGGGGCCTCCGGCGCCCGCGTTCCCGGTGCCCGCGGCGCCGAGGGCCGCGCTCGTCGATGTGGGCGTCGCGGTGGCCGTGGGGTGGCAGACGCCGGGCGTGTCGCTGGCGCTCGATGCCTCGCTCCGGATCTGGCCTTCGGCCCGGGTCGGCGTCGGGCTCCTCGCGGACCTGCCGCTCGTCGGCCCGACGATCGACGCGCCGGAAGGCGAGGTCCGCTTTCGCGCCACGCTCCTCGGCGCCGAGCTCGTCCTCGCGCCCGTCGCGAGGACGGGCCGTTTCGGGCTCGTCCTGTCCCCTGGCGTGGGCCTCGCCCACGTGAGCGCGTCGGGCGAGGCGAGGCCGCCCTACCTCGACAGCGACGAGTCCGCGATCACCGCCCTCGTCTACGGGCGAGGCGAGGCGCGCCTCCGGCTCATCGACTCCCTGGTGCTCACGGCGGGCGCGCTCGGCGGCGCGGCGATTCCCCCTGTCGATATCCGGTTCGCGGGACGGGTGACCTCGACCTTCAGCCCGCTCGCGTCGTTCTCGCTCGGCGTCGTCGTCGAGCGGTGAGCCGCCGGCGTGGCAGGCGGCCATTCCTAGGAGCAGGACACGCGCTTCCTCAACCGAGATCGGAGAGTGCTCCTTGAAGCAGCTCATCGTACCTGGAACCATCGCGCTCAGCGTGCTTACGGCGGCATGCGACAGGATTCCGCTCGATCCCATTCGCGGCGATGACGCCGGCGGCGATGCCGCGGGAGAAGGCGGAGCCGGCAGCGGCAGCGCCGGCAGCGGCAGCGGCGCCGGCAGCGGCAGCGGCGCCGGCAGCGGCGGCGCGCCGGGCACCGGCGGCGCGCCGGGCACCGGCGATTCCCTCTGGAGCCTGCACTTCGGATCGGCGGTGCGCCAGGCCAGCGTCTCCGGGGGCCGCATCGCCGTGGACGGGGCGGGCCACGTCATCCTCGCGATCGAGGTCGCCGAGGGCGTCGACCTCGGCGACGGCCCGCTCTCGACAGAGGGCCGCTCGGACGTCAGCCTCGCGAAATTCGACGGGGAAGGGCAGCTCATCTGGCACAAGAGGCTCTTCGACGCGGGCTACGTGCAGGATGTCGCCGTCAATCCGGCGGGGCTCATCGCCCTGGCGGGACGCGCTCGCCAGACCAGCATCGATCTCGGAGGCGGCCCGCTCGTGGGCGGATCGCTCGACGCCTTCGTGGCCGTCTTCACGGCAGACGGAGAACACGTCTGGTCGGCTCGGAGCGGCGCAGGATCCTATGTATTGTGGGACAGCATCGACGTTGACGCGGCCGGGAACGTGGTCGTGGCCGTGAGCTTCACGGGCCAGATCAGCCTCTGCGGACGCTCGCTGACCAGCGCCGCCGTGGACGACTCGTACGTCGCGAAATTCGACCCCGCGGGGCATTGCCTCTGGGTCAAGCAGCTCGGCGCCACGGAGACGCACGACGTCGCGCTCGATGCGACGGGAAACGTCGCCCTCGCCGGGAGCTTCGGGTACGGCGACATGAAGACGATCGACCTCGGCGGCGGGCCGCTGACCTCCGCTGGCCGCGAGGACGTCTTCGTGGCGAAGCTCGACGCCGCCGGAGCGCACCTCTGGAGCAAGCGGTTCGGCGACGAGGCGCTCCAGAGGGCGTACGGCGTCGCGGTCGACGGCTCCGGAGCCGTGGTGATCGGCGGGACGTTCCTCGGGAGCGTGGATTTCGGCGGAGGCGCTCTGGTGAGCGCGGGCGGGTTCGATTTTCTCGAGCCCGGCTCGGTCACGTGGGGCGGCAACATGTTCGTGACCAAATTCGGCCCCGCGGGCGAGCTCCTATGGGCCAAGCGCTTCGGGGAGTACGGGCCCCAGACGGCGCTGGACGTCGCGGCGAACGTGGGAGGCGACATCGCCGTCACGGGCCTGCTGTACGGCGACGTCGATCTGGGCACGGGCCTCATGGACTGCACCTACGGCGATGCCTTCGCCGCGAAGCTCGACGCGACGGGCACGGTGCGCTGGGCCAAGCACACCGGCGACAGGGGGCGCCAGTACGGCCAATCCACGACCATCGACGCGACGGGCAGCGTGTTCGCCGCCGGGCCGTTCCTGGGTACGATCGACTTTGGCACGGGGCCGCTCGTGAACGCGCCGTCGGAGCCGTCCTCGGACTCCTTCCTCGTGAAGTTCGGGCCCTGAGGTCGCGGGCGGTGATCCGAGGGTCGACGTTCGTCGCGGGCAGGCGCCGAGCCATCGGCCGCGCGAGCCGCGCCCCGCATGGACGGGGCCGGCAAAGTGGCCCTCACCGCGCGCAGGCGCCGAGCCATCGCGCGGCGTTCTGTCCGAGGGCGGGGCCGAGGAGCTCGGGGGGCAGGTGGAGGCCCTGATAGGTGCCGAGGGTGCGGGCCGGCTGGTCGGCGGTTTGACGAAAGAAACGGAAATTGTCCTCTTTCAAGAGACCCATGTTCGACTCCACCTGCAGATCCCACAGCTCCATGGACAGCGGGTCCAGCCCGCTGGTCACGAGGTCGGTCCCGAACAGGAAGCGCTCGGGCCATCGAGAGAACAGCTTGAGGAGCTGGGCGCGCTCCCGCTCGAGGTTCGCGAACCCCTCCGCCGCCGGGCCGGCGGAGCCATGGCTCGTATCGACGAGGAGGCGTGGAAACGCCTCCATCAGGGACTCCACGCGCGCGAGGTCGGTGCGGCTGCCGCAGAGATGTGCGCACACCAGCCGCAGGTCGGGGAAGGAGCGCAGGACCGCCTCGAGCTCGTCGCGGTATCGGACGGTGTTGGCGTGAAGGAGGATCGGGAGCGCCTGATCGGACAGCGCCTGCCACATCGCCTGGTGCGAGGGGTCGTCCAGGGGACGCTCGTGGAAGAGGTTGTGCCCCTGATAGAGCTTCACGCCGCAGGCGCCTCGGCGGCGGAGCTCGGCGAGGTACGCGAGATCGCCGTGACCCAGATCCACGGTGACGAACGGAATGAGCTTTCCGGGGTGAGCCGCCGCGGCGTCGAGGACGATATCGTTGCCCGTGCGGTAGCCGGCGAGCCCGGATCCGCCGCGGCCGCTGGTCAGGTCCGGGCTCGCGAGGATGACGGCGCGATCGATGCGGTGCTTGGCCATGTGGGCGAGCAATGGTGTCACCGCGTCGGCGTGCGTCAGGTGCACATGGATGTCGATGACCTCCTGGCGGGGCGGAGGCGGCGACGAGCGGCACCCCAGGACGGCGGCGAGCGCAGCTCCCAGCGAGATGCTGCGGAGTCGGGCCCCGCGATCGGTGTGGGCGGCCTTCGGAGAGCGGATTGAACGACGCGGAGCCATCGCCGGCAAGGATACTCCGCGGCTTCGCTGGCGCCATGGAAAAGAATGGAGTCGTGAGAAATGATATGATCTGACATCGCGCTTCTAATCATGGTTCATGCAATGCTCGATGTGCGTGCTTCAGGGGGCGACGCCTCGCCCTTGGGAGCATTGTTATCTGTTCTCAGGAGGTCTTGTATGTCGCTCATCCGTAGCTCGATTCGATTCATGGGGTTCACGGCGCTCTACGCCTCGTTGTTCGGAGCGACGTCTTGTTCGCCGTGGTCGGACAATGGCGTGGGCCCCGGCGCCGGGGGCAGCAGCAGCACCAACGCCACCGGCAGCGGCAGCAGCGGCGTCGGTGACAGCGGCAGCGGCAGCGGCGTCGGTGATGGCGGCGGCAGCAGCGGCGTCGGTGATGGCGGCGGCGGCAGCAGCGGCGGCGGCGGTGGCAGCGGTCCTGGCGGGGTCGGCGGAGGCGGCTCCGCGAGCGGGGGCGGCGGAACGCCGGCTTGCGCGGACGACGCCCACGAGGAGAACGACGCGGCCGCCTCCGCGGCGCCGCTCGCCTACACGGCAGGCGGCAGCGGATCTCCCGACGCGTGGTTCTCGCACGTCGGCTTCGTCCTCTGTTCAGGCGATGAGGACTGGTACCTGATCGATACCTCTCTCGGGTACGAAGAGCTCTATTGGAAGCTCCGCGTCCTGGCCGCCGGGGCAGAGCTGTGCGGCGCGGGGTGCGAGCAGTACACCCCGCCACCCGGCCCAGAGAACACGGTGATCGTGGAGGTCTACAGCGCGGCCACGATGGAGCTCATCGGATCTGAACAGAGCGAGCATGGACGGGTGTGGCTCGATGGCGAAGGGCTGGATTCGGCGAACGATCTGCTCCTGCGCATCTATGGGCCGCCGGAGGCGGCCTACCCGTACGACATCACGTTCATCGCCAAGTCCTATGAAGGGGAGGACGAGTGCGAGTGCTGAGCGTCGCCTCGACGAGAGCGCCGAGGCGGCCGCGCCGCTAGCGCCGGCGGCGCTCGCGCTCGTCGGCGTGGGCGCATGGAGCCTGCGACGCGATCGCGGAGGACGACGGCCCAGGGGCGCGCGCAGCAAGCGCGCGGCGCGACGCGCATCGGGCGGAAGGCAGCGCTCGTCGGGCTGGTCCACGGGCGTGGTGGCGCCTGCACGCGGGACGCGAGCCCACCGGGCGGGCGGCCTCCGCGTTGCGCGATGTCGGCCATGTGCCAAGGAACCCGACTCCACCCTCATGAAGAACGCGACGATCCCTGCCCGGTTCCACGAAACCGCGGACGCCCGCCGTCGCTTCGGCGATCAGCTCGATCGTCTCGCCCCCTTCCTGCTCCGCGTCGATCCCGCGGCCGACGCCGTCGTGGAGGCGTTCGCGTCGATGCCCTCGGGCCAGGGCTTCCGCCTCCTCGAGGCCGCCCTCGCGCGCGGCATCGACCACGTCGCGAACGACGCACCGGCCGAGCTGCGGGCGCTCTTCGCGGCGGTCGATCACGTCCCCGTCTGGGTGGACTGGGACGCCCTGAACCGCGGCGGGGCCGCGTTCCTGCGCACGGGCGTGCTCGGCGCCGTCCTGCTCGCGATGCAGTCGCTCATCCGCGGCTACGCCTCGCCCGGCGGGAACAAGCCGCTCGTCTTCTCGGGGAGGCTCCGCGAGCAGGCCGGGCGCCGCCTCGGCGAGACGAGCCGCTTCGTCTACGCCGTCAGCCAGGCGAACGGCATGCGCCGTCACGGCGAGGGCTTCGCCATCACCGTGAAGGTGCGCATCATGCACGCCCAGGTGCGGCGCCTCATCCGCGCGAGCGGCCGGTGGCAGGCCTCGCTCTGGGGCGAGCCGATCAACCAGCACGACATGGCCGCGACGGCGCTGCTCTTCTCGGTCGAGGTGCTCGACGGCCTCGACAAGCTCGGCTACCACGTCCCGCCCGGCCAGCGGGAGGATCTCGTCCACCTCTGGCGCTACGCGGCCTACGTCAGCGGCGTCGAGCCGGAGCTCATCCCCGGGTCCTACGCCGAGGCGAGGCGCCTGATCGAGATGATCTTCGCCACGCAGGGCGCGCCGGACGACGACTCGCGCATGCTCGTCGACGCGCTGGTCACCCACGGCATCCGCAGCGCGCGGAGCGACGGCGAGCGCCGGCGCGCCGAGCGCGTCATGGCCGTCTTCTGCGGCGTCTCCCGCGCCGTGCTCGGGGAGGCGCTCGCCGAGCAGCTCGGCCTCGCTCGGCAGAGCCCGCTCCTCGCCGTGCCGCTGCTCCGCGCCGTCGCCGCCGCCTCGAGCCGCGCGCACGCGCTGCCGTCGCTGCAGGACCTCGCGCTCGACCTCGGCGGCCGCTACTGGCAGCGCGCCATCGCGGTCGGCCTCGGCGGCCGTCCGGCCGACTTCGCCCCTCCGGAGCGCTTCGCCGACGGCCAGACGTGAGCGCGTGAGAGCCCGTCGCCGCGAGGCCGCCCAGGGCCCCCGCCGCCCTGCGCGGCCGGCGCCGGCGTCCGGCGGGCCCCGCTCCGCGAGCGCGCCCGGCGGTCGGGGTTGAACCGCGCTCCCGTTCTGCGGTACGAGCGCGATCATGGAGATCATCCCCTACGGCGGCTGGAAGCGCGCGGCGCGCATCGTCTGCGGCGACACGGAGGTCGTCGTCACGCTCGACATCGGCCCGCGGATCATCCGCTATGGCGTCATCGGCGGCCCGAACGAGCTGTCGGAGATCCCCGAGGATCAGGGCGCGACCGGCGGGACGCAGTACAGGTTCTACGGCGGCCACCGGCTCTGGATCGGCCCGGAGGACGAGCAGCGGACGCTGCAGCCGGACAACGATCCGGTCGAGCACCGGGAGGAGAACGGCGCGCACGTGTTCCGGTCCGCTCCGGACAAGCACGGGATGCAGAAGGAGATCCGCATCACGGCGGACGCCGCGGCGGGCAGGTTCGTCCTCGATCACGCGATCGAGAACCACGGCGCCTATGCGGTCGAGTTCACGCCCTGGGCGCTCACCGTGATGGCGGGCGGCGGTGAGTGCCTGTTCCCGCAGGCGCCGTTCTTCCCGCACCCCGAGCGCGTCTTGCCGGCGCGGCCGCTCGTGCTGTGGCCGTATAGCGACATGACCGATCCCCGGTGGACCTGGGGCAAGCGCGTGCTCCGCCTGCGCCAGGTCGCCGGCCAGGGCCCGCAGAAGGTGGGGATGCTCGTGAGCCAGGGCTACGCGGCGTACGCGAACCACGGGAACGTGTTCCTGAAGCGGTTCCCGTTCGTCGAGGGCGCCACGTACCCGGACATGGGGGTCAACTTCGAGACGTTCACGAACCAGGACATGCTCGAGGTGGAGTCGCTCGGCCCGCTCCAGCGCGTGGAGCCCGGCGCCCGCGCGCTGCACCGGGAGGCGTGGTATCTCCTGAAGGGCGTGGTGCCGCCCGCCGAGGACGGCGCGTGCGCGGACTGGCTCGAGGGGGTCGTGAAGGGTCGGCCGCTGTGATCCGCGGCGCCTGAGCCCGCGGCGCGGCGCGCCCCGTCAGCGCCGCGCGGCGATCTTCACGTCGCCGGACACGACGCTCCGGGTCAGCGGCCGCGCCAGGAAGTCGTGCGGGAAGCCGAGCTCGACGGCGCTGGCCCGGTCGAGCCGGGCGCGCTGGTCGTCCGTCAGCCGCACGTCGAGGGCGCCCAGGTTGTCCTCGAGCTGCTTCAGGGTCCGCGCGCCCAGGATCGGCGCGGTCACCGCCGGATTCAGCAGCGTCCAGGCGATCGCGATCTGCGACGGCGTCTTGCCGGTCTCGGCCGCGACCGATTTCACCACCTCGGCGATGGCGAGGCCCCGCTCGGTCAGCGCGCCGTTGGCGACAGCGACGTTCTTTCGCGTGCCGACCGGATCCGCGTTGGCCTCGCCCGCGGGCAGATCGGCCTTCGAGTACTTCCCGCTCAACACGCCGCTGCCCAGCGGCGCCCACGGGACGACCCCGAGGCCCATCTCCTGCGCCATCGGGATGAGCTCCCGCTCGACGGTGCGCTGGATCAGGCTGTACTCGATCTGGAGCGCGATGAGCGGCGCCCACCCGCGCAGATCCGCGATGGCCTGCATGCGGGAGACCTGCCAGGCCGGCGCGTCGGAGATGGCGACATAGACCACCTTCCCCGACCGGACGAGATCGTCCATCGCGCGCAGGACCTCGTCCACGGGCGTCGTCCCGTCCCACGCGTGCAGGTACAGGATGTCGATGTAGTCGGTCGCGAGCCGCCCCAGGCTCGCCTCGACCGAGCGCACCATGTTCTTGCGGTGATTGCCGCTCGAGTTGGGATCTCCCGGCCGCATGCTGAGCGTGTACTTGGTGGCCAGCACCAGGCGCTCTCGCCGGTCGCCGGCGAACTCGCCGACCAGCCGTTCGGACGTGCCGTTCGTGTACTTGTTGGCCGTGTCGATGAAATTCCCGCCGCGATCGACGTAGGCGTTGAAGATGCGCCGCGACTCGTCGCGGTCGCTGCCCCACCCCCAGTCGTCGCCGAACGTCATCGCGCCGAGCGCCAGCGGGGAGACGCGCAGGCCCGAGCGCCCAAGCAGCCGGTAGGTGTCGAGAGAGAGAGCGTTGGTCATGGTTGGCTCCACAGGTGCGGCGGGCGCGTCAGGCGCCCTGCCTGGATCCGGACCTTAAGGCCCTGGCGCCCCGCGAAGAATCCGACATGATCGAAGGAGCCTGTTTAGCCAGGGGTACATAATGCGCGGGAGAGAGTTCGCCGATCTGACAGCGTTCGCGGCCATCGTGGAGCACGGGAGCTTCGCGCGCGCGGCGGCGCACCTGCGGGTCTCGCCGTCGGCCCTGAGCCAGACCATCCGGGGGCTGGAGGAGCGGCTCGGGGTGCGCCTCCTGAACCGCACCACGCGGAGCGTCGCGCCGAGCGAGGCGGGGGCGCGGCTGCTCTCGCGGCTCTCCCCGGCGCTGACCGAGCTGGAGGCGGCGGTCGCCGACGTAAGGGCGCTCCGGGACAGGCCGTCGGGCGTGCTCCGGATCAACACGGCGCGGGTCGCCGCGGTCTGGTGCCTCGCCCCGCTGCTCGGCCCGTTCCACGAGGAGCACCCGGAGATCGTGCTCGACGTGGTGGTCGAGGACGCGATCGCCGACATCGTCGCGCGCCGCTTCGACGCCGGGGTCCGCCTGGGCGAGCGCCTCGAGCGCGACATGGTGGCCGTGAGGCTGAGCGGCGATTTCTCGATGATGGCGGTGGCGTCGCCGGCCTACCTGGCGCGCCACGGCGTCCCCGCGACCCCGCGCGATCTGCACCGGCACCGCTGCATCAACACGCGCTGGCCGACCGACGGCAGCCTGTACCGGTGGGAGTTCGAGAAGGGGAAGCAGGCCCTGGAGGTCGCCGTCGAGGGCCCGCTCATCGTCAACGACGTCGACCTCGCGCTGCGCGCCGCGGTGGACGGCGTCGGCATCGCGTACGTGTTCGACGAGCAAGCGAGGCCGCTGGTCGAGGCCGGGAGGCTGACGCGCGTCCTGGAGCCCTGGTCGCCGTCGTTCCCGGGCTTTTATCTCTACTACCCGAGCCGCCGGCAGACGCCCCCTGCGCTGCGGGCGTTCGTCGACTTCCTGCGCCGCGCGGTCCCGCCGGAGAAGAAGGCGCGACGCGCTCGCCCGGCCGTCGGCGCGAAGAACCGTGCATGAGCCCGGAATTTTCTTCCTGAGTCCGATGTCCCTCGTGCCTGCATCGTTGAGGCTGTGGACTTGGGGGGGAGCGTCCGCTCTACTGTCGCTTCGGCACCCCCATCGGGGGCCGCCCGTGCGCGGTGTGACCCGGCGATGATCACGGCGCCGCTTCGCGGGAACCAGGACGAGATTTTTCCTTCGGAGGATGCGAGCATGAGGTCAGCACCCCTTACTCTTCTACTCTCGGCGTTCCTTTGTGCTCTCGGCTGTTCGGACGGCGACGGGGGAGGGGAGGCCGGCGGCGCGGGCCCGACGAGCGGCCCCGGCGGCAGCACGACGAGCGGCTCCGGCGGCACGAGCGCCACGACCGGCGGCACGACGAGCGGCCCCGGCGGCACGACGTCCACGTCCGCCGGCCCGACGAGCGGCTCCGGCGGCGCCGGCGGCGACATGGCCGGCTCGGGCGGCATGGGTGGCGCCGGCGGCTCGGGCGGCAGCGGCGGCGCTGACGCCCGGATCCCCGCCGCGAGCGCCAGCTCGCTCAGGGAGGCCGGCTCGAAGGCGAACCCCCCCATCCTCATCGGCGCGGCCATCTCCGGCTCCGGCCTCAACGACGCGAACTACAAGCGCGTCGCCGCCGCCGAGCACGACTACGTGACGGCAGAGAACGAGATGAAGTGGGACGCGCTGGAGCCCCAGCCGGGGAGCTTCAACTACGGTGCCGCGGACAACATCGTCAACTGGGCGACGAGCAATGGAATGAAGGTCAAGGGCCACACCCTGGTGTGGCACAACCAGTTGCCGGGGTGGGCGAACTCCCTGTCTGGCTCGACCGCGGTGGAGCAAGCCATCCGCAGGCACATCGAGAACGTCATGGGGCACTTCAAGAGCAAGATCAAGCACTGGGACGTCGTCAACGAGGCGGTCATTACCGACAGCGACACGGGCGTCGGCAATCCCCGCATGAGGCCCTCGGTGTTCTTCAACGCGATGGGGGCGGAGTTCATCGATTTCGCGTTCAAGACGGCGAGGGCGCAGGACCCGGAAGCCAAGCTCTATTACAACGACTACAGCATCGACGCGCTCAACGATAAGGCCGATTACGTCTACGAGATGATCAAGGGGATGGTCGATCGGGGCGTCCCGATCGACGGCGTCGGGTTCCAGATGCACATCGGGCCGCCGAACAACGAGGCCGGCGGCGCGGACGTGGCGGCGAACCTGAAGCGCTTCTCCGATCTGGGCCTGGAGGTGTTGATCTCCGAGATGGACATCAACCGTTGCGGCGGCGTGGTCACCGCCGAGGAGCAGCTCGCTTACTACCACGACATCGTCGCGGCCTGCTTCTCGCTGCCCAAGTGCGTCGCGATCACGTTCTGGGGGATCAACGACGGCAGGTCGTGGCTCAACAGCTGGAGCGGGGCCCTGTGCAACGGGCAGAGCTCGCAGTCGCTGCTCTTCAATGATCAGTATCAGAAGAAGGAGACCTACAACAGGGTGCTGGACGCCCTGCTGGGCCGTTAGCGCCTCCCTCGCGCCGCAAGCGGCGGCGCGCTCGGCCTCGCGGCGCCTCGCCGGTACGCGCGGCGGTGGTCGCGATGATGGGCGCCCCCACGCGCATGCGTGGGGGCGCGCTTTGTACGTGCGCTGAGCGTGTCGCGCGCTGAGCGCGAGCGCGAAGTGCGCGCCTCGCCAGCGGGACAGCGGGCGACGTCAGCGACGCGCGAGCCGCCCCTCCAGGATCACGGCGCCTCCAGGGGGAGCTCCTCGTTGGGCAAGCCGACCGACCAGTGCCCCTGGATGATATTCCACTGCCCGCCCTGCTTGTGGAAGACAAGGCTCAATCGGGTCGGGACGTCGCCGCCCAGGAAAGCGAACGTCGGGTCGTCCGCCACCCAGGCGACGGTGCCTTGCTGCTGCAGCTGGAGGAGCCCTCCGGTGGCCTCGATCGGGAGCCCGCCGTCGTTCGGGTATCCCAGGCCGTCGAGGAAGAGGAACATGTCCTGCCACCATTGAACGATGGCGTCGTGGCCGGCGTAGACCTCGCCGGGCGCCGTGCCGAGGAACACCGCGCCCGGGCTGTCCGAGATGATATCTTCGATGAAGTCGATATCACCGTTGGTGGACGCCTGGTAGAACTGATTGACCAGGCTGGCGATCTGGGTTTGCTCCGGGACGGTGAGGCAGATGGGCACGACCTCGGCCTCGGCGCTCTTCATCGTGCCTCCGAGCGCCAGCATCGCCGTCGACGCTGCGATCACATGAACGACCTTTGCCATCAAACCGTTCTTCATGTCCATTCTCCTCCGCTGGGATTCACCACGAGGGCGCGGCGTGTGTCATCGTTGCCGCCTTGATCGCGGCGAGCAGACGTTGCGTCCTCACGCAGCGCGAAGCTCGAGTCAGCGGCGTTCGTCCTCTCCCCGCTGCCAGCGGCAGAAGGGCGCAACCAGGTGCGTTCCGGAAGTTCGACGCTGCTGCTCGGCCTCGCTCCGGGGAATAAAGCACCCGACGTGCCAAGCGCAAAAATGGCTCGATTGCTCGATCCGTCGCTTTCTATGCGCCGGACGGTGAGCCGCTCGCCGTGAAATGCGGCCCATTTCACCGTGACATGTCACGGGTTGCGCCGTGACATGTCACGGATCGCAGGATTGCGGCGTGACATTCGCCGGCCGGGCTTCTCCAGCCGCTCGGTCCAGCGCCTGGGCGGTCGCCCCGAGACCACGCGCCGGCGCCGGAGGGGGCGGCGCCGGGGCGAAAGGAGAGGCGCGCTCGTCTCGGGGCACGTCCACGCGGTCGCGGAGCTGCGCCGGCGGGGCGCGGGCCCCGCTCCACCGGCATCGGCTCAGTTCGTGCCCGTGTACTTGAACTCCAGGATCGCCCCCGGGTTGCTCAGCGCGGACGTGGCCCCGCCGGTCGGCCCGCTGGTGCTCCCCTGGCTGTCCGTGATCACGTAGACCGTCAGGCCATCCCGGCTCAGCGCGAGATCGCGGTAGCGGTTGGTGGTCTGGAAGTGGACGACCGCCTCGCCCGCGCCGGAGTCTCCGGCGGAGCTCGGCTTCACCCGGTACACCGCGCCCTTCTTGAGGGTGGTCATCAGGAGCGAGCCCTCCCACCCGGGGATGCCGGGCTCAACGGCATAGGTATGGAGCGAGGAGGGCGCGATCGTCGGCCAGCAGATGTAATCGTTGCCTCCGCACGCCGGATCCTTGAAGTTGTAGCCGTTCGGAACGGTGTAGAAGGTGGCGAGCGGCGGCGTGAAATCGGGGTGGCTCCAGGCGCTCTCCTGCTGCCGGGGGACCGAGGAAGGGGGCGTGTAGTCGTTCCACGCGAGCGACGAGCACGGCGTCGGGCTCGACGCGGACCAGTTGTCGTACGTATAGGCCTGGCTGTCCTGGTAGCCGGCGACGTGTGGCCACCCGTAGTTTTTGCCGGGCTGGATGAGGTTGAGCTCGTCGTCGCTCTTGGGCCCATGCTCGGCCGCGTAGAGCTTGCCGTCGAGGAACGTGAGGCCCTGCGGGTTGCGGTGGCCGTACGAGTAGACGTGGCTGCGGACGCCGGCGATCTGCGGGTTGTCGCCCGGGATCGAGCCGTCGAGGTCGAGGCGGAGGATCTTGCCGGCATATTTCGACCAGTCCTGCGCCGCGACCTCGGCCGCCGTCGGCAGATCCTGCGCGCCGACCGGGAGGCACTTCCTGTTGAACTGGTTGTTCCCCTGGTCCCCGACGGTGTAATAAAGCTTCTGATCAGGGCCGAACAGAAGCCGCGCCGAGTTGTGATCGTCGCTCCCGGGAAGGCCCGCGATGATGTCGACGGGGCTCCCCAGGGTCTTTGTCGTGGCGTTATATGTGTAGCGACGGATCTTCGTCCTGCGGCTCACCGCTGAGTCTGGATCGACGTCATAGGTGTAGGAGACGTACACATAGTCGTTGCCCGTGCCCTTGAGCAGATCCGGGTGCAGGGCGAGGCCCAGCACCCCGTCCTGTCCTCCCGACTGGTACGCTTCGCTGATGGTGACCGCGGTCGTCTTCTGGCCGTCCGATGGCCTGACACGCACGACCCGCTTCCCCACGCGCTCGGTCAACCACAGATAGCCGTCCGGCCCCCAGACGATCCGCATCGGAAACGACAGCCCGCGCACGATCTCGCGCGACGTGAAGCCGGCGTCCAGGCCCGCGCGCCCCTCGGCGACGGGCTCGCTCTCGGCAGCCCCAGGGTCGTGCGCTCCGAACGGACCGTCCATGGGACCTTCGGAGCCACATCCGATGAAACTCCACGAAGCCGCGGAGAGCAAACCAACCTGAGCCAGGAAGACCGTTGAGCGACGTGAGAGAGATGCGGACATTGGATTACCTCGCTGTTTGTTTCGAAGGACGGCGCTGACCAAGTCCCGCCGTTCCAAGGCCCAGCGGACGTGATGAGCGAGCTTCCGACGTGAAACCGCGGATCGCAGGGCGACCGTTGCGTCGTGCCCTGGCAGGCAGAGGTCTTTACTATGGGCAGCGATTGTCAAGTTGAATCTGCAATGCAACGTGAATGACCCGGCGCCGCGCGGCGTGGGGGATGCGACGCTCACGCAAGGAGCGGTCAGGCGATTGTTCAATGGCAGGTCAGGTGAACCATGTAGCAATGGCAGGTCAGGTGAACATGCAATGGCAGGCTCAGGTGAGCCCGGTAGGCGCAGCGCTGCGCCTGTCCCACGATCCGAAGCTCCCGGCGGAGGCCGCCGCTGGCGGCTCCACCGGACTGGACAGGCGCCGGGTCCCCGCCCTCCGCGAGGCCCGCGACAGAAAGCCCCGACCATCGGATCGAAAACCCCGCCCTGCCGGTGCCGCGCGAAGAGCGGTACTCCTTCGCTGCGGGCGGTCCGAGCGACCGTCAGCCGAGGAGAAGGCGAGATGGGGACGGACGAACACGGAAAGCACGCGGCGGCTTTCGGGCGCGAGCGCGCATTGAGCTACGACGACCAAGTGAACCGCTTTTGGCCAGGTTACGGCGTCCTGCAGCAGGTCGCCGCCGAGGTGATGGCCGCAGCGCTCCCGGACAGCGAGGCCGCGTCGCTGCTGATGGTCGGCATCGGGACCGGGAGCGAGGTGAAGCCGTTCGCGCGCTACGTGGGGGCCGGCGTCCGTTTCACGGGCGTCGATCCCTCGCCGGAGATGCTCGCCGTCGCGAGAGAGAAGCTCGCGGCGGAAGGCCTCCTCGAGCGGACGAGCCTGCATGCCTGCGAGCTGCGCGATCTCGCGCGCGGGCCCTTGTTCGACGGCGCCCAGATGATCGGCGTCCTGCACCACCTCCCGGGGGATGACGCTCGCCTGGAGCTGCTCCGGGAGATCGCCGGGCGGCTGAAGCCGGGGGCGCCCTTCGTGATCGGCTGCCGGACCGGGGTCGATCCCCGGCTGATGGCCGTCGAGGACCGGCGGGCCATCGCGGGCGGGCAGCCGCCCGAGGCGGCGGAGCGACGGCGCAAGGCCATGGCGTCGCTGAGGGTCCCGGCCTCGGATGAGGAGGTCTTCGCGCTCCTTTCCCGGGCAGGCTTCGTGGCGCCTTGTTTGATCTTCGGGGAGCTGCACATCAAGGTCTGGGTCACTCGCCACGAGCCATCCGCGATCGGCGCGTGACGTGGCGGGACGCGGGGCCGCGGCGCCGCCCGATGTCGCCGACATGGCCGTCCCGAGGGCCGGGGGACGCCGGGGGGCGGACCGGGACGCAGCCCCGAGGCAACCAGGCTAGGGCCGCGCCTGCGCGGCCGCGCGCCTCAGGAAGCCCGCGATCGCCCGCGCCGACGCCTCCGGCGCGAGCTGCAGCACGAGGTGCGGGGCGTCGACCGTGACGCACTCCAGGTCGGGCCGCAGCCGGCGGAGCTCGCGCAGCACGCGCGGCGGCACCAGCGCGTCGCCCGCGGCGCCCAGGTAGAGCAGCGGCGCGGCGCAGCGCTGGAGCGGCGCGCGCGCGTCCACCGAGAGCACCTCGCGCACGCGCGCCGCCATCACCGCCGGATCGACGGTCTCCACGTTCGCGGCCACGCGCTCGAGCCACGCGGCCTCGGCGCGCGCGCCGACGAGGTAGCGCCGCGCGACGAGCTCCGGGGCGCGGCGGCGGAAGAGCCACGGGCCGACGAGGTGCCGCGCGAGCGACGGGACGAGCCACACCGGGTTCGTGACGAAGGTGGCGACGAGCGCCACGCCGACGAGCTGGCCGGCGCGCCGGCAGGCCAGCCGGAGCGCGAGCGGCCCCGAGAACGACTCGCCGAGCAGCGCGTACGGCCCGTCCGCGGGCAGGCGCGCCGCGACGAGCGCCTCGAGCGCGTCGTAGTCGAGCGCCCGGTCCGCGGGGTACGAGACCACCTCCGGCGCGATGTCGGCGGACTCGGCGGACAGCGCCTCGACGAACGGCGCGAAGAGCGCGCCGGTGCCGTCGAGACCCGGGAGGAGCAAGAGGCGCAGCGGCGCGGTCACCGGCGCGAGCATCGCCGAGCGTCGCCCGGGCGGCAATCCAGCCGCGGCCGCCCGCGGCGCCGGCGGCGTCCCGTCGGCGCCCCTGCGGTGTCTCGTCGGCGCCCCCGCGGTGTTTCGTCGGCGCCCCCGCGCGCCCCCGCGGTGTTTCGTCGGGGCCCCCGCGCGCCCCCGCGCGCCCCGCGGCGTCCCCCGGCGCCTCGTGGAAGGGTTGGCTCGTCCCCCGCGCTCGGCTATGCGGAGGCCCATGGCGCTCCACCCCCTCGCGGGCCGCAAAGCCCCGCCCGATGTGCTGATCGATCCGGACAAGCTGCGCGCGCAGTACTACAGCGAGCGCCCCGACCCGAGCGATCCGCAGCAGCGCGTCGCCTTCGGCACCTCCGGCCACCGCGGCTCGGCCGCGCGGCGCAGCTTCAACGAGGCGCACGTCCTCGCGGTCGCGCAGGCCATCTGCGATTACCGCGCGAAGCAGGGCACCACGGGCTCGCTCTACCTCGGCATGGACACCCACGCGCTCTCCGAGCCGGCGCAGCGCTCCGTCATCGAGGTCCTCGCCGCCAACGGCGTCGACGTCCTCATCGCCGAGCGCAACGGCGTCACGCCGACGCCGGTCATCTCGCACGCGATCCTCACCCAGAACCGCGGGCGCACCTCGAAGCTCGCGGACGGCGTGGTGATCACGCCCTCGCACAACCCGCCGGACGACGGCGGCATCAAGTACAACCCGCCGAACGGCGGGCCCGCCGACACCGCCGTCACCGGCTGGATCGAGGACCGCGCCAACGAGCTGCTCCGCGCCGGCAACGCGGGCGTGAAGCGCATGCCCTACGAGGCCGCGCTGCACGCGCCGACGACGCACCCCTACGACTACATCGGCTCTTACGTCGCCGACCTCGGCAACGTCGTGGATCTCGAGGCCGTGCGCGGCGCGAAGCTGCGCCTCGGCATCGATCCGCTCGGCGGCTCGAACATCGCGTACTGGGCGCCGATCGCCGAGAAATTCGGGCTGGACCTCACCGTGGTGAACCAGGCCGTCGACCCCACCTTCAGCTTCATGCCGCTCGATCACGACGGCAAGATCCGCATGGACTGCTCGTCGCCGTACGCGATGGCGAACCTCATCGCGCTCAAGGACGACTACGATCTCGCGTTCGGCAACGACGCCGACTCGGATCGCCACGGCATCGTCACGCGCAGCGCCGGGCTGATGAACCCGAACCACTACCTCGCCGTGGCGGTGTCCTACCTCTACCAGAACCGCCCCGCGTGGCGGGCCGACGCGGCCGTGGGCAAGACGCTCGTCTCGAGCAGCATGATCGACCGGGTGGCGAAGGACCTCGGCCGGCCGCTGCGCGAGGTGCCGGTCGGCTTCAAGTGGTTCGTCGACGGGCTGCTCGACGGCTCGCTCGGCTTCGGCGGCGAGGAGAGCGCGGGGGCCTCGTTCCTGCGGCGGAACGGGCAGGTGTGGTCGACGGACAAGGACGGCATCATCCTCGACCTGCTCGCCGCCGAGATCCTCGCGCGCACCGGCCGCGACCCGGCCGAGCACTACCGCGACCTGACCCAGCGCTTCGGCGCGCCGCTCTACACCCGCATCGACGCGCCGGCGACGCCCGCCGAGAAGAGCGTGCTGAAGAAGCTCTCCCCCGACGCGGTGCGCGCCCAGAGCCTCGCGGGCGAGCCGATCACGGCGAAGCTCACGCGCGCGCCGGGCAACGGCGGCGAGATCGGCGGGCTCAAGGTCGTCGCCGAGAACGGCTGGTTCGCCGCGCGGCCCTCGGGCACCGAGGACGTCTACAAGATCTACGCGGAGAGCTTCAAGGACCAGGCGCACCTCGATCGCATCCTCGACGAGGCGCGCGCGATGGTCGCCGACGCGCTGTCGGCGAAGTGAGGCCGGGCGCGCGGGCGGCGCTCGCCGCGCTCAGAAGCGCTTGCCGAGCCCGGCGAGCGGCCGCACCGCGAACTCGGCGCTGACGGGGCCGCTCTCCCCCGACCCGCGCCTCGCCCGCTGGAAGAAGTAGGTCTGGGCGTCGACCTGGCCGAGCAGGTAGAGCCCCGACGGCAGGTCGACCGTCAGGCCGAGCCCGCTGCCGAGGAAGCCGACGAGGCTCGTCCGCGGCGCGGCCACGCCCCGCGTCTCGAACTCCTGGCGAAGGAGCCCCGCGCCCAGGCTCACGCCCACGTCGAGCGTCACCCAGGGAAAGTCCCATGCGTGGGCGACCCGGACCTCGAGGTCGAGCTGGTCGCGGCTCGCCCGCAGCGCGTCGTTCTCGAAGCCGCCGCGGCAGGCGCCCAGGCGCGGCATGACGCTGAGCTGGCGGAGCTCGAGCGTGTAGCCCGCGAAGACGCCGTGGCACGGCGACTCGCCCTCGTCGAACGCGGTGCGCAGCCGGTAGCCCGCCTGCACGCCGTGCGTGGCGTCCGCGCCCTCCTGGCCCTTGCGCACGAGGCGCGCGTACTCCGCCCTGGAGAGCATCGCGTCCTCCACGCGGATCGCCTTGCCCGCCTCCACCGCGATCTCGCCCTCGAGCAGGTGATCCTGGCCGCGCCCCCGCACGAAGTAGCGCCCCGGCTTCACGCTGAGCCGGCGCGACACGTCGGTCGCCGCGACCTCGGCGACGACCGGGCCGTGGCTGCCGCCTTCCAGGAGCAGGTACGTCCTGCCCGCGGGCAGCTCGACGGTGCCCCGGTGCGCGGCGCTCGCGGGCAGCGCGGTGAGGGTGAGCTTGCCCTGGCCGCGCAGCTCGTACCGGAACGTCGGGTGCTGCGTCCCGGCCAGCGTCCGGCTCGTGGCGCGGATGGTGGCCTCGGAGACGTGCCGGTAGGCCTCGTCGAGCGTGACCACGCCGTTCCCGTCGTCGTCGGCCGCGCCCAGGAGCCCCGAGGCGAGGTAGTGCGTGAAGAACGAGCCCCCCAGCGCATCGGACTCCTGCGCGTCCTCGTTGGCCGAGCTCGCCGTCAAGAACACGACCCCCTCGCCCGCGAGGCGCGCGTCGGTCCTGATCGTCAGCGGCGGCGCGGCGGTCCCGCCCTTCACGCGCGTGAGGGCGCCGGAGCGGCAGGCGTCGACGATGACGAGCCGGAAATGCGCCGCGGAGCCGCGCGCGAGCTGCTCCAGCTCCGGGAGATCCATGAGCGTGTTGCCCAGGTGGAGCGCGCGGGCGTCGCCGTGGCCCGAGTAGTAGACGACCAGCACCGCCTCGACGCCCCCGCCGGTGATGTCCTGGCGGATGCGGCTGTTCATGGAGATCAGGGCGCGGCGCATCGCCTCGGCATTGCCGCCGCGCAGGAGCGTCACGTTGGCCGGCGAGAAGCCGCCGAGCCCCACCAGCACGTCGTGCATCTTGAGGGCGTCGGCCTCGGCATACCGCAGCTCGACCTCGCCCCGGAGGCCCGCGTTGTTGCCGGCGATGACCGCGTACCGCTCGACCCGCGCGAGCGCGGCCTGCGCCGCGAGCAGCGCCGCGCAGGCGAGGGCGAAGGCGACGAGCCTCGGCGCCGGGGCGCGGATCACCGGGCCGCCCGCTTGTCGAGCGACACGCGATCGACGCGGCAGCCCGCGGGCGCGGGAGGGCGCTCGGGCGCGGCCTCGAGCGCGGCGCGGAGGGGCTCGAGGGCGACGGGGGATTCGCAGAACAGGCCGTAGACGGTCTCCGCGCCGAGCGTCTCGTCGAGCACGACGCTGCTCGGCAGCGGCACCTGCTCGCCGGGCTCGATGGGCGCCGCGACGTCCCCCGCCGGGAAGTAGACGCTCGCCTTGCGGGCGCCGTCGACGCTGAGCAGGGCGAAGAAGCCGGCGTCCACGGTGGAGTAGGTGAACTGGAGCCTGTCGTTCGGGTGGACCACCTCGCCCGGCCCGCCCCGCGAGAGGGCGTCTCCCCGCGCGACGTAGAACCCGATCCGGCCGCTGCCCCCCTTGATGCGCGCGCCCTGCGCCGCCGGCGGAGGCCGCGCGCCGCGGTCGTCGCCGCGCGGATCGTCGGGCGGCTGGACGTTCAGGGCCACCGCGAGGACGGCCGCGGCGCCGAGCGCCGCCGTGACGGCGGGGACGAGGGCCCGCGCGCGGAGCCCGGCGGGGACGAGGGCCCTCGGCCGGAGCCGCCGGACCGCGGGCGTCCGAGGGGCGCGCAGCGGGGGAGGAGCGGCGAGGAACGCGGCGCGCCCCGCCTCGATCTCGGCGAGGCGCCCCGCGCACCGCCCGCAGCCGTCGAGGTGCGCGCGGGTGGCCTGCTCCTCGGCCGCAGCGAGCTCGCCGGCGAGCAGGCGGTCGAAGCGCAGATCCGATGGACAGCCCTCGGGGCGAGATCTCTCGAACGGGATCATGCAGGCCTCCTCTCCAGGGCTTCCGCCCACTGCTTCACGCGGGCGAGGAGGTCGCCCACGTGCCGCCGTGAACAGCCCATGATCGTCGCGATCTCCTCATGAGTGCTCTCGTCGATGTAGTAGTAGACGGCCGCCTGAGCCAGCTCGTCGGGGAGCTCGGCGAGGAGCCGCGCGGCCTGCACCGTCTGCTCCGCGCGCGGGGCGCCGACGTCGCTCGACGGCATGCCCGACCCGAGCAGGCGCGCGCGGTTCTTGCGGTCGCGGATGCGGTTGAGGCAGCGGTGCGTCGTGGCGCTGTAAAGCCACGTCGCGGGCGAGCTCCGCTGCTCGAACTGCCCGGGGGACTGGACGAGCGACAGGAACACCTCCTGCAGCACGTCGCGCGACTCCTCCTCCGAGCCGAGCAGCGCGCGGGCCCGGCGGAGCACGTGGTGCCCGTGGGCCCGGTAAAGCCGCTCGACGTCCAGCTCGCCCTGCACCGGGCCCGACGCTACCATCGAAACCACATTCGCGACATGACCTGACCCGCTGGGCGCTCACCAGAGGTTCGCGGCGGCGAACTGTCGGGGTGGCGCGATCCTGATGGTCACCTCGGAATCGAACTCCTCCGGGTTGGGCACGAGGCGGTCGTCTGCGTCTCCGCCGTCTGCGACTCCGCAGCTCCTCGGGTCTGGCGTCGCCTTGCAGGCGTCGTAGGCCTGCAGCTCGGCCTCGGTCATGGGGGCCCACTTCATCAGGTGGTATCCGGCCGAGAGCGCGCCGCCCAGGAACCGCTCCGACTGGGTCCCAGGCTGGACGTCGGTCTCGACATAGACCAGCATGTACTCCTCGGCGAGGCCGGCAATGGAGGCGGGGTCGACGTTCGGGTCCAGGCCCTCCTTGAGGACGGCGATGTACCCGGTGCTGAACCGGCTCTCCGACGGCCGCGCGCCGCCCAGCGTGAAGTCGTTCAGAGCCTCGGCGGGGGGCGGTACGTTCAGATCGATCCTGAACGCGGCGGGAAAGCTCCCGACCACCGGTGCGAGGTCGATGTGCCCGAAGTCGTCGACCAGGAAGTTGTAATTGAGGATGGCCGTGCGCAGGTGACCCCCGGTCGAGCCGCCCTCGTCGACGATGGCGCCCTGGATCGTGGCGAGCGGCTCGCCGCGGTACTCGGGATCGACCTGCGCGTCGCAGGCGAGGAGAAGGAAGGACGAGGCGGCGACGGCGGAGACGAACGGCAACCTGTTCATGAAGGGACTCCCTTGTTGAAGGACCGCCGTTAGGAACGCGAGCCCCCGGTTTCGGGCACGCTGCGCGCGTCGAAATCCTGCTCCCCGCCGCGCGGAGCGCCGGCCGCGCCGCTGAGCTCTTCCGGCGCGGCGCGCCGCGCGGGCGCCGCCGCGCCTCAGAACAGCGACAGCTGCCGCTTCGCGCCGGTCATCGCGTCGAAGTCCGCGCCGCCCAGCCACCGGAGCACCGAGTCCGCGATCGGCTTGAGCTGCTGCGACACGTAGTGATCGTAGTCCGGCGGCGCCGTCGTCTGGCCGACCGGCTCGGGGCCGGCGCGCGTGATCACGTACGCCACGATCCGCCCCGCGTCCCCGACGAGCTTGCGCGCCGCCTTCACGTGCGGCGGCGTCGTCTTCGTGTACGCGCCGAGCGGCTTGCGCAGCGCCTTCTTGTAGACGAGCTCCGCGTCGAACCGCCCCGCGCGGAGCTCCGCCACGAACGTCCGCACGAAGCCCTCGACCGGGCGATCGTGGAACACGAGATCGAGCAGCTCCCGCTGGAAGCGCCGCGCGACCGCGCTCGCGTCGCGCCGGACCGCCTCGAGCCCGACGATCTCGAGCTTGCCGCCGCCCTCGCCGGCGACGAGGCCCGCGTAGCGCTTCTTGCTGCCCTGCGCGGCGCCGCGCAGCTCGGGCAGGAGGAAGCGCGCATAGACCTTCTCGAACTCGAGCTCCAGCCGGCTCTCGCACCCGAAGGTCCTCGCGATCTCGGCGGCGACCGAGGCCGAGACGGCCTCGCGGAGCTCCTCGGCGCGGGCGGCGGCGCGCGCGGCGTCCGGCTCGCCGATGTCGACGAAGAGCGAGTCGGTGTCGCCGTAGAGGACCCGGTGCCCGGCCCTCCGCACCGCCTCTGCCGTCAGCCGGATGACGTGCTGACCGGCGCTCGTGATCGCGTTCGCGACGGCCGGGGAGAACAGGCGCGACGCCGGCGAGCCGAGCACGCCGAACAGCGAGTTCATGAGGATCTTGATGGCCATGGCGCCGCGCTCGTCGCCCGCCCGCCGCGCCTCGGCCCGCTCGTCCCAGAGGCGCGCGACCAGCTCGGGGAGGATGCCCGGCTCCCCGCGCCGGAACGCCGCGCCGCCCGGCGTCACGATCAGCGCCTCCGGCGGCGCCCCGTCCCCCGCCACGAACGTGAGAGGATCGATGTTGAACGTGCGGATGAGGCTCGGATAGAGGCTCTTGTAATCGTAGACGACGATATTGCGGTACAGCCCCGGGAGCGGCTCGAGCACGAGGCCGCCGGCGATCTCGACCTCCTCGTCCGGCGCCCCCTGCGACACCGACGGCGCGACCTTGCCGCGGGCGCGGAGCGCGGGCAGGTACAGCGAGTCGATCGCGGCAATCTGCGCGCCCACGCGGTCGAGCTGCATGCCCGTGAGCAGGCTCCGCCGGACCGAGAGCTCGATGAGGCCGGTCTTCTCCAGGAGGTCCCGGACGAGGCGGGCGTCCTCGAGGTTGTACGCCGCGAGCAGCGCCGGATCGTCGCGGTACGACGCCTCGATGTGCGCGCCCCGGTCGTCGGACGCGAACAGCTTGCCGCGCCCGAGGATCGCCTGCGCGGCGGTCTCGAGGCGGTAATCCTCGAGGCGCATGAAGGCGCTGCGGAGCAGCGCGAGGCCGTCGAGCACCACGCGCCCCGGGAGCACGGCCCGCGCCTCGCGCGAGAAGCCCGGGTCGCGCAGGATCGAGACCTCCTCGGGGCCCCGCCCGAGCGCGCACGAGAGCCCGGCGCGGCGGCAATAGCGCAGGAGCGCCGGCAGGTCGAAATCCGGGATGTTCCAGCCGGTGAGGACGTCGGGATCCGCGTCCGCGACGTGCGCGAGGAACCGCTCGAGCAGCGTCCGCTCGTCGGGGAAGCGCTCGACGTAGGCGGGCAGGCCGGACGGGACGGGCTCGTCCCGGACCAGCAGGCAGCGCTCGCCGCCCGCGCCGGCGACGGCGATCGCATAGAGATGCTCGCCGTCGAGGCTCGTCTCGATGTCGAGCGACAGCACGCGCAGCGCCGGGACGAACGTCGCGGGGAAGAGCTCGGGGTTCTTGTACACGCGCCCGACGCCCGGGCGGAGCTCGAACGGCCCGGAGACCGCGAACGCCCCGCGGACGCCGCGATCGATGAGGAAGCGGTAGGCGAAGCGCACGTCGGCCTCGAGGGCGTCGGCGCCGGCCTCGGCGAGCTTGTCGCGCAGCGCCGCGACGTCCCGCGGGAGCGCGGCGACGACGCGCAGCACCGGCTCGCCGTCGAGCGTCTCGAGCGCCTCCGGGGAGACGCGATTGCCCGCGAGCCGCCGCGCGATGTCCGCGTCGCGCTCGCGCACGAAGAAGTACGGCCTGAACCTGTCCTCGATGACGAGCGCCGGCGTGCCGTCCTCCATCACCGCGTACAGATGGATTTCCGGGCATCCGGCGACGACCCGGTACGTGGGCGTGAGGATGAAGCCGCGGTCGGGCATGTGCGCGTGCGCTGAGGCCTCCGGGCGAGCTCGTCGCCGGCGCGCGGGGCGGCCCGGGACCGCTCCGCGCCACGCCGCACTTGACCACCGGGACCGGCCCCCCGCAAGCCCCGTCTCACCCCCGGCGCCACGGATTTCCCGGAGGAGCGCGGCGGCCCCGGGAGCCAGGGCTCGCCGGAGAGGGCGCCTTTCGGGGAGGCGACGTCCCGTGGATGGATGAC
The DNA here is from genome assembly GCF_051474665.1 of Sorangium sp. So ce394. Classification (NCBI taxonomy): domain Bacteria; kingdom Pseudomonadati; phylum Myxococcota; order Polyangiales; family Polyangiaceae; genus Sorangium; species Sorangium sp. So ce394. The sequence continues at coordinate 9,024,481 of NZ_CP150339.1, read as the reverse complement.
GGCAGCCTATCCATCGCTTCCCGCGAAGGCCTGAGACATGGCGCCGAGGGCCAGCCCGGGTGCGCGGCGCCTGCCCTCGCTGCGCGCCCTCGCGCGCCGCGGTGAGCAGCGCCGTCCCGGCGATTCCGTCGAGAGCGGGTCCGCTGCTTGCTTGATGTTGGAGACGTAGTGACCCGCGGGTGTTCCATGGATCGGTCCGTGAGGCGCGCCGCGGAAAACAGGGAAGGGGAATCCACCATGATGCGCCATCATTTCAGGCATCGGGTCGCGGTGATCGCCGCGCTCGCCGCGAGCGTCGTCGGCAGCTCTGCGCACGCGACCGGGCGGGGAGGTTACGCTCAGCAGCAAGGCGCGCAGATCTCCCAGCAGCAGCGGCCGCAGCAGCAGCGGCCGCAGCAGGCGACCCCGAAGCGCGCGCAGATGCAGGTGTCGGACGGCGCCATCGCCGGGGTCGTCTCGGCGGCCAACCAGCTCGAGATCTCCATGGCGACGATCGCCCGCAAGCAGGCCCGGTCGCGCGAGGTCAAGGATTTCGCCTGTGAAATGATCGAATCCCACACCCAGGCGGAGCGTCATCTGAGCGCGCTCCTCCGGCGCCTCAGGATCCAGGTGCAGCCGACGCGGGTGAGCGCGATGCTCGTCGGGCACGCGCCGCTCTTCGCGGCCCACCTCCGCCGGCAGCCGGCCCAGAAATTCGACCAGGCGTTCATGAACGCCCAGGTGATGATGCACCGCTATCAGCTGCGCATGCTGGACGAGCAGCTCATCCCGAAGGTGAAGGAGCCGGCCCTGAGGCAGGAGCTCCAGAGCATCCGGGAGAAGGTGGTTCACCACCTGGAGCACGCGCAGGCGATCCAGGCGAATCTGGCGAAGCAACAACAGGGTCGCTAGAACGCCGATCGCGTCGAAATCCCGCGGAGGTCCGTTCATGGGTAGATGACCGCAAGGGCGCAAGGCACGCAGGGGGAAGAGAGGAATATGATTCCAGCTCTGTCCCCCCGCGCCTCTTGCGCCCCTGCGGTCTCTCTTTTTGCTGCATGCGGGCGTCAGGGCGCGAACACCGCGCGCATGCACCCCTCCGCGCGCTCCTCGAACAGCCGGTATCCGCGCGGCCCGTCCTCCAGGCACATCCGGTGCGTCACGAGGTACGACGGATCGAGGTCTCCGCGCTGGATGAGATCCAGCATCCTCGGGATGTACCGCTGTCCGTGCTGCTGTCCCGTCCTGACGATCAGGGCCTTGTTCATGAGCGCCCCGAGCGGGATCTTGTCGGCGAACCCGGAATAGACGCCCATGATCGACACCGTACCGCCCTTGCGGCAGGCCAGCATCGCCTCGCGCAGCACGAGCGGGCGGTCGTTCTGCAGCCGGAACGTCTGCTTCACCCGGTCATACGCGTACTGCAGGCCCACGCCGTCGGCCTCCATGCCCACCGCGTCGATGCAGGCGTCGGGGCCGCGCCCGCCCGTCATCTCGCGGAGCGCCTCCTGCACGTCGACCTCGGCGTAGCTCAGCACCTCGGCGCCCCCGTGCGCCTTCGCCATCGCCAGGCGCTCCGGGACCCGGTCGATCGCGATGACGCGCTCGGCGCCGAGGAGATACGCGCTCTTGATCGCCATCTGACCGACCCCGCCGCACCCCCACACGGCCACGACGTGGCCCGGCCGGATGTCGCAGAGCTCGGCCCCCATGTAGCCGGTCGTGAGCGCGTCGGACGCGAACAGGGCGCTCTCGTCCCGCACCCCGTCGGGCACCTTGAACGCGCCGTGATCCGCGAACGGCACGCGCACGTACTCGGCGTGGCTCCCCGCGAACCCCCCGAAGGCGTGCGAGTAGCCGAAGATCGCCGCCGTCGTGTCCCCGAGGATCCTGTCCGCCACCACGTGGTGAGGGTTCGAGTTCTCGCAGAGCGACCACAGCTCGCTCTGGCAATACGCGCACTGCCCGCACCCGATGATGGACGACACAACGACCCGATCGCCCCGCCGCACCCGCTTCACCTCCGCGCCGGTCTCCACGACCTCGCCGAGGAACTCGTGCCCGAGGATGTCGCCCTCCTTCATCGTCGGGACGTACCCGTGGAGCAGGTGCAGGTCCGAGCCGCAGACCGACGACAGCGAGACGCGGACGATGGCGTCGTGCGGGCTCAGGATCCTCGGCTCCGGCACCGACGCGACCGCGACGTCATTCACCCCGTTCCAGCAGATCGCTCGCATGATCACGTCCTTTCACGGCCCGTCCGGCCGGACGGCTGCCCCACCGTCGTCGGGATCTCGCCGACCTCGATCCACTGCCTCAGCCGCCGCAGATCGCCCCTCAGACGCCGCCTCGGCTCCTCCGCGAGCAGCCTGCCGGCCGCCCGCGCGAGCCACCCCCTCGGCCGCGCGCCGGGCAGGACCGCCCGGATCTCCGTGCCCCGCTCTCCCGGCGCGTCGGCGAGCGACACGATCCCCGTCCTCACGCGCTCCCGGCCTCCCATGCCGGCCGCCCAGATCGTCGAGGTCGCCTCGGCCACGCCCATCTCCACGCGCGCGATCCGCTGCAGGTACCGCCGCACGCCCTCCGCGTCGCGCAGCGCGCCCAGCACCGCCGCGCGCGCCCTGCTCACCGTGACGCTGCTCGCGATCCGCGGCGCGGCGACCCCGAGCGCCCGCAGCACCGGCGCCGCCGCCACGACCCCGAGGGCCGGCCGATCCTCGGACAGGCCGGAGATCCGCTCGTAGGCGCGGTAGGCCGCCGTCTCCACGCGGCTCCAGAGCCGCCTCGCGATTCCGCTCCTCCCCGGCAGCGGCGCGCACGGCTCGCGCTGCCCTGCGGCGAACCCCTGCTCTCCGGGCGCGGGCCTCTCCTGCGCTTCCCGCGCTGCCGGCGGCGCGATCTCGCCCGCGCTCGGCTCCCGGCCCGCGCTCTGTTCCGCCCGCTGCGCGCTCTGTTCCGCCCGCTGCGTGGCGGCGCGCGCTCGCAAGACAGCCTTCTTTTTTGCCATCTTTCCCCCCTCGAGCCTCGTCCAGAGAGCCCGCGGAGGCGCGTTGCAAGCAGGCGGCCACTTGCGATGATCCAGCCGCTCACGTCTCAACGGTGCTCCGAACGCGCCACCGCCGTTGCGAGCGGCCCGAGTCAAGAGCTCCGGGCGAGCGGCCCCATCCCGGCGTGCGCGAGGAAGATGGATTGCAGCGTGGAAAGAAGAAGGTTGCGGAGCCTGAAATTCCGGGTGATACTCGGCGCGCCCGGACGGCGCTTATTCACATGTTGTCCGGACTTAAGGTACGTCCTGATTAGCCTAAGGTAGACTACGGAGACGCTATGAAGAATCGAATTTTCCTGCGTAGCTTGAACTTGGCGTTGTGTGGTCTTGCGGTCGCGGCGTTCGCGGCGTGCGGCGACGACGGGGGCGATGGCTCTGGCGGCGCCGGCGGCGGCGGCACCAGCTCCACCACCTCTTCGGGCAGCGTGAGCCCGTCGACCACGAGCACGGGGAGCACGGAGCCCTCCACCTCCTCGACCACCACGGCGGCCTCGACCACCTCCGCGACGACCGGCGCTGGTGGCGGTCCTCAGACCCTCGAGATGATCGATGACATGGAGGACGACGACAACGCCATCGAGGCCGCGGGGGGCCGGCTCGGTTACTGGTACACCTTCAATGACAAGACCGAGGGGGCCACGCAGAACCCTCCGCCCGATCCGTCGGGGACCGGCGAGACGCCTTTCACGATGACGGCGCTCGATCCGGCGCGCGGGCAGAGCAAGTATGCGGCGCGGTCGTGGGGCGAGGGCTTCACGGGCTGGGGCATCGGGTTCGGCTTCGATCTGAAGAGCGAGGACGGGGACAAGACGCCCTATGACGCCTCGGCGTACACCGGAATCACGTTCTGGGCCAAGGTCGGCCCGGGCGCCAGCACGACCGCGAGCGTCCTGATCACGGACCCGGGCACGGATACAGTCGGCGGCGTCTGCACGGACGAGTGCGACGCCTGGCAAAAGTCGCTCGCCGGCATCTCCGAGGAGTGGCAGCAGTTCACCATTCCCTTCGCGGACCTGAAGCAGGGCGGCTGGGGCACGCCGGCGGGCACCACCCAGATCGACGCGACCAAGCTCTACTCGATCCAGTTCCAGGTCGGCATGGCGGAGTCGTTCGACATCTACATCGACGACCTCGCCTTCTATAACTGAGCGCCCTCGCGCCGGCCTCCCCCGGGCGCCCTCGCGCCCGGGGTCCTTTCATTCAGTCTGCGCCTTCCGCGCTTCCAGGGCGCCCGAGCGACCGCCCGGGCCGCGCTGCTCCTGCGCGCGCGGGCAAAATAAGTGCTTGCATCGCCGGCGCGTCCCGGGCAAACGTGGCCGCGCTTCTGCACCTGCGCCAGGACAATGCCCCTCCTCGAGCTCGCATCGATAACGAAGCAGTTCCCCGGCGTGAAAGCCCTCGACGGCGTGTCGTTCGACCTCGAGGAAGGCGAGATTCACGCCCTCTGCGGCGAGAACGGCGCGGGCAAGAGCACCCTCATCAAGATCCTGTGCGGCTACTATCCGGCCGGCACCTACGGCGGAGAGATCCGCTTGAACGGCCGCGTCGTCGAGTTCAGCGGCATGCGCAGCGCCGAGGAGCACCGGATCGCGCTCATCGCGCAGGAGCTCGCGCTCGTCCCCGAGCTCACCGTGGCCGAGAACCTGGTGCTCGGGCGCGAGCCGGTCCGCGGGGGGCTCATCGACTGGGACGCGGTGCGGGCCGACGCGCGGCAGGCGCTCGCGCGCGTGGGGCTCGAGGTCGACCCCGAGCGCCCGATCAAGGACCTTGGCATCGGCCAGCAGCAGATGGTCGAGATCGCGAAGTCGCTGCTCAAGGACGCGAAGATCCTCGTCCTCGACGAGCCCACGGCGGCGCTCACCGACTCCGGCGTGAGGACGCTGCTCGGCCTGCTCCGCGACCTGCGCGCCCGCGGCGTCTCCTGCATCTACATCAGCCACCGTCTCGAGGAGGTCTTCGAGATCGCCGACCGCATCACCGTCCTCCGGGACGGCAAGTCGATCACGACGCAGCCGCGGGCCGCGCTCACGCCCGACAAGGTCATCTCGTACATGGTCGGGCGCGAGGTGACGAACCTCTACCCCTGCCCGCCGCCGCCGGAGGGCCCGGTCGCGCTCTCGGTCGATCGCTGGTCGGTCGAGGACGCGGGGCACCCCGGGCGGTTCGTGCTGCGCGACGTGAGCTTCGAGGTGCGCGCCGGCGAGGTGCTCGGCATCGGCGGCCTCATGGGCGCCGGGCGCACCGCGCTCGTCTCGACGATCTTCGGCGCGGCCCAGAGCCGCGTCACCGGCACGATCTCGGTCCGCGGGGGGCCCGTGTCGCCGCCGTTCAAGTCGCCCGCCGAGGCCATCGAGGCGGGCATCGCGCTCGTCAGCGAGGATCGCAAGCGCTACGGCCTCGTGCTCGAGTCGACCCTCCTCGACAACATCACGCTCGCGACCCTGCGGCGGTTCGTGAAGGGGCTCTTCCTCGATCACGCCGCGCGGGAGGCCACGGCGGTCGAGCAGATGAGGGCGCTCCGGACCAAGGCGCCGGGGCCGCTCGCGCTCGCGAACCAGCTCTCGGGCGGCAACCAGCAGAAGATCGTGATCGGCAAATGGCTCATGGCGGGGCCGCGCGTGCTCCTGCTCGACGAGCCGACCCGGGGCATCGACGTCGGGGCGAAGGCCGAGATCTATCAGCTCATCCACAAGCTCGCTTCGGACGGCCTCGCCGTGGTGCTCATCTCCTCCGATCTGCCGGAGCTGCTCGGCATGAGCCACCGCGTGCTGGTCCTCTCCCAGGGCAGGGCCACCGCCTGCCTCGACCGGAACGACGCCACCGCCGAGCGCGTGATGCTTGCAGCAACGAGGAAGGTGACGGAATGAGCGAGGCGAAGCTTCGCGTACGCATCCCCTGGCGTGCCCTCTCGATGGTGGGCTCGCTCATCGCGATCTGGATCGCCTTTTCGATCACCACCGACGGGACGTTCGTGACGCCCCGCAACCTGACGCTGCTCGCGCGGCAGATGTCGGTGACCTCGATCCTGGCCATCGGCATGGTGATGGTCATCGTCGCGGGGCAGATCGATCTCTCGGTGGGCGCGATGGCCGGCCTGCTCGGCGCGGCGTCGGCGATGATCTACGTGAACCTCGGCTGGCCCCTGCCGGCCGCCTTCTTCCTGCCGCTCGCCCTCGGGGCGCTGCTCGGCTTCGTGCAAGGCACGCTCGTGGCGCGGCTGCGCATTCCCCCCTTCATCGTCACGCTGGGCGGGATGCTCATCTTCCAGGGCTCGATCCTCGGCACCACCGGCGGCGTCTCGGTGTCGCCGGCGCGCCCCTACCTGTTCGTCGGCCAGGCGTACGTGCCGCACACGCTCGGCTGGGCGGGCGCGGGCCTCCTCTGCCTCGTGCTGCTGTACAAGGCCGCGCGCGCGACCGGCACGGCGCGCTTTCCGTGGATCGGGCTCGCCGCGTTCGCCATCGCGTTCACCGCGCTGATGAACTCCTACGAGGGCATCCCGTTCCCCGTGCTGCTCGTCCTCCTGCTCGCGACCGTGTTCACGGTGCTGGCGAAGCACACCACGTTCGGGCGGCACCTCTACGCGATCGGCGGCAACCGCGAGGCGGCCTTCTACTCCGGCATCAACATCGATCGTCACCTCATCGCCGTGTTCACGCTGATGGGCGTGATGTGCGGCATCGCGGGCATCGTGCTCACCGCCCGCGTCGGCTCGGCGACCTCGGACGCCGGCCGCATGATGGAGCTCGACGCCATCGCGGCCGCCGTCATCGGGGGCACGTCGCTCCTCGGCGGGCAGGGCACCATCTGGGGCGCGCTGCTCGGCGCGCTGGTCATGGCCTCGCTCGACAACGGCATGAGCCTGATGAACACCGAGAGCTTCTGGCAGCCGATCATCAAGGGCGTCATCCTCATCCTCGCCGTCGGCATCGACATGGCGAGCCGCAAGGGCCGCGGCCACTGAGCATCGCCGCCCCTCTGGCGCGCAGGGGCGGAGCCCACCGACGCTTCCGCCGGCGTCACCCCTCTTCCGCCCGCGACTCCACCTCTCTGCCGCTCCCCGCGCCGGCCCGGGCGCGCTCCCCCCGGTGCGACGCGCGCCCGGCTCTCGCATCCAATCGCCACCTGCGCAGGCGGGAGCCGGCGGGAAGGATGGGGAGGACGCATGGCCGAGCAAGGCGAGAAGGGCGCGGGCCCGGAGAGCAGCGCGTACAGCAAGATCGATAGCCTGGAGCCTCACCGGGAGGACCTGACGGGCACGGTGCTCTCGACCGACCAGGGCATCCGGATCGACAGCACCGACGATTCGCTCAGGGCCGGGGCCAGGGGGCCGACGCTCCTTGAGGACTTCCATCTACGCGAGAAGATTACGCATTTCGATCACGAGCGCATCCCCGAGCGCGTCGTGCACGCGCGCGGCTCCGGGGCGCACGGCTACTTCCAGGTCTACGCCTCGATGGCCGAGGTCACGAGGGCGGCGTTCCTGCAGGACCCGAGCGTCAGGACGCCGGTCTTCGTGCGGTTCTCCACGGTGGTCGGCTCGCGCGGGTCGGCGGACACGGTCCGCGACGTGCGCGGCTTCGCGACGAAGTTTTATACCAGGGAGGGGAACTTCGACCTCGTCGGCAACAATATCCCGGTCTTCTTCATTCAGGACGGCATCAAGTTTCCGGATGTGATCCACGCGATCAAGCCGGAGCCGGACCGGGAGATCCCGCAGGCCTCGTCCGCGCACGACACGTTCTGGGACTTCATCTCGCTCATGCCGGAGTCGACCCACATGGCCATGTGGGTGCTCTCGGATCGCGCCATCCCGCGGAGCTTCCGCATGATGGAGGGCTTCGGCGTCCACACCTTCCGCCTCGTCAACGCGCAGGGCAAATCGCGCTTCGTCAAGTTCCACTGGAAGCCGCTCCTCGGCGTGCACGCCCATGTCTGGGACGAGGCGCAGGAGCTCGCCGGCAGGGATCCGGACTACCACCGCCGCGACCTCTGGGACGCCATCGAGCGGGGGGATTACCCCGAGTACGAGCTCGGCGTGCAGATCATCGAGGAAGAGGACGAGTTCGCCTTCGACTTCGATCTGCTCGACGCGACGAAGATCGTCCCCGAGGAGCTCGTGCCGGTGCGGCGCATCGGCAAGCTGACCTTGAACCGCAACCCGGACAACTTCTTCGCCGAGACCGAGCAGGTCGCGTTCCATACGGCCAACGTCGTGCCCGGGATCGACTTCACCGACGATCCTCTGCTCCACGTCCGGAACTTCTCGTACCTCGACACGCAGCTCCTGCGGCTCGGCGGCCCGAACTTCCCGCAGATCCCCATCAACCGCCCGCTGGCCCCGGTGCACAACCAGAACCGGGACGGCTTCATGCAGCAGCGGATCAAGCAGGGTCGGGCGCACTACGTCCCGAACTCGCTCGCCGGCGGCTGTCCGATGACGGCGTCGTGGGAGACGGGCGCGTTCGTGCACTACGCCGAGCGGGTGCTCGGGCTCAAGCAGCGCGTGCGGAGCGAGAGCTTCAAGGATCACATCACCCAGGCGAGGCTCTTCTGGAACAGCCTCTCGGTGCCCGAGAAGAAGCACCTCGTCCGCGCGGCGCGCTTCGAGCTCGGCAACGTGGCGAGCCGGGACATCCGCGAGCGCATGGTCGCGCGGCTCGGCGAGGTCGACACCGATCTGGGCCGGCTGGTGGCCGAGGGGATCGGCGTCGCCCCGCCCGCGGGCCAGCCCCACGTGCCTTCGAAGGGCGGCAAGGCCGCGGGCAAGCGCTCGGTGGACGCCTCGCCGGCGCTCAGCATGGAGAACACGGTGAAGGACACGGTGAAGAGCCGCCTCGTCGCCCTGCTCGTGGCCGACGGGTTCGTTGTCGCCGAGCTCGCGGCGGTCAAAGCGGCGCTCGAGGCGGCCGGCGCGCACGCGCAGGTCGTGTCGACGCGGCTCGGTCCGATCGTCGGCGACGACGGCAGCGCCGTGGAGGCGGACAGGTCGCTGCTCACGGCGAAGTCCGTCATGTTCGATGCGGTCTATGTCCCCGGCGGGCGCGCCAGCGTCGCGGCCCTCGCGGCCTCGGGGGAGGCGGTGCATTTCATCAACGAGGCGTTCAAGCATTGCAAGGCGATCGGGGCGACGGGCGATGCGGTCGATCTCCTCGTGGCGACGGACATCCAGGGCGTCGCGCTGGCCGACGTGCAGGCCGGGGCGCCGCTCCTGTCCGACAAGGGCGTGGTCACCTTGCGCGACCCCGCGGGCCTCGCCCCGTTCGCCCACGAGCTCCTCCGCGCCATCGCGCAGCACCGCCACTGGGACCGCGAGGACGTCGCGCAGATCCCCGCGTGACGAGCGGCCCGACCAGCGGCTAAACGCACATCGGTAGGCCCCGGTGGAGGGAGGGCGCGGCGCCGCGCCCTCCCTCCACCGGGGCCGGGTGCATCACTGGATGGCCCCCATCTCGGCGATCTCCTGCTCCAGCTGCTCCCATTCGGCCATGAGCGCGTCGATGCGCGGCCCGAGCGCCTCTTCCTCGGCCTGGAGCGCCGCGATCTCCGCCTTCCCCGTGCGCTCGAAGAACCCGTCGCTGCAATAGAGGTCGTGGATCGCCTTCTTCCGCGCCTCCGCCGCCTCGATGGCCGCGAGCACCTTGTCGCGCCGCGCGGGCAGCTCCTTCTGCCGGTTGCGCCGCCGCTTCTGCTCCTCCCACGAGCCGCCCGCCTCCGGCGCGGCGCCTGCCCTCTGTTGCTCGCGCTTCGCCTTGAGCACCACCGTGTCGGCGTCGAGGTGATCGTCGCCGCAGCCGGCCAGGTACTCCTCGTAGGTGCCGGGGAAATCGCGCGGCCCGTTCGGCGTGACCTCGAGGATGCGCGTCGCCAGCTCGGACACGAAGAACCGATCGTGCGACACGAAGAGCACCGTCCCCTCGAACGCCTTGAGCCCCTCGACGAGCCCCTGGATCGCCTCGAGATCGAGGTGGTTGGTCGGCTCGTCCAGGACGAGCACGTTCGGCCGCTCGACGATGATCCGGCAGAAGATGAGCCGCGCCGCCTCGCCGCCCGAGAGCGAGCCGACGCTCTTCTCCACGTCGTCGCCCGAGAACAGCGCCTTGCCGAGCTGGCCGCGGACGTAGCTCGGCGACTCGTCGGGGCACGCCGCCCACAGGAAGGAGAGGGGCGTCATCGACCCGTCGACGAGCAGCTCGCGGTGGTCCTGCGCGAAGTACCCGACGCGCGCCTCGTGCCCCCACGACGCGCCCCCGGCGTCGGCCGCGAGGCGCCCCACGAGGATCTTGAGCAGCGTCGACTTGCCGAGCCCGTTCGGCCCGATCACCGCGAGCCGCTCGCCCCGCCGCACCGACAGCGACACGTCGCGCAGCACCTGCTTGTCGCCGTACGACTTCGAGATCCCGCGCGCCTCGAGCACGTCGCGCCCGCTCGGCCTCTGGATCGCGAACCGGAACACCGGCGTGCGCCGCGACGTGTCGGCGAGCTCCTCGACCTCGATCTTCTCGATCTGCTTGAGCCGGCTCTGCGCCTGGCGCGCCTTGGTCGCCTTGGCGCCGAACCGCTCCACGAACGCGCGCTTGTCGGCGATGATCTTCTCCGCGCGAGCGATCTCGGCCTGCTTGCGCTCGCGGATCGCCTGCTTCTCGACGACGAACGCGGCGTAGTTGCCCGTGTAGAGCGTGATGGTCTCGTAGTCGACGTCGAGGATGTGCGTCGCGACGTTGTCGAGGAAGCGCTGGTCGTGCGAGATGACGACGGCGCACCCCTTGTAGCCGGCGAGGAACTTCTCGAGCCACCGGATCGACAGGATGTCGAGGTGGTTCGTGGGCTCGTCGAGCAGGAGCACGTCCGAGCCGCCGAGGAGCACCTGCGCGAGCAGCACGCGCAGCTTGAAGCCGCCCGACAGCGTCGAGAGCGGCCTCCTGTGGGCCTCCACGGGGATGCCGAGCCCCTCGAGGACGGCGCTCGCGCGCGCCTCCAGCGTGTAGCCGTCGTGGGCGCGGATGCGGTCCTCGAGGTCGGCGACCCGGCCGGCGTCGCCGCCCTCCTCCGCGAGGCGGCGCGACTCGACGAGCGCGTCCCAGACGACGCGATCGCCCATCATCGCGAGATCCAGGATGATCTGGTCGTCGCTGAGGAACCGGTCCTGCCGGAGCACGCCCACGCGGGCGTCCTTCGGGAAGCTGACGCTCCCCTCGGTCGCGGGCTCGTCGCCGGCCACGATCTTGAGGAAGGTGGTCTTCCCCGAGCCGTTGGCGCCCACGAGGCCGTAGCGGGACCCCGCGTTGAGCTTGAGCGAGACGCCCTCGAAGAGGGTCCGATCACCGAAGGATTTCGCGAGGTTGGACGTTCCGAGCATGGCGGTTGGGGGCTTGGGTCGATCGATCGGCGTCGCGCCTGGCGCGCGGCGCCTGGCGCGCGGCGAAAGGAGCGGCGCGCCGCGCCGCGCGCGCGGCCGGGAGCGGCGCGGCGGGGGCCCCAGGCATAGCACCGCGCCCCGGGGAGCGGGCGGTTCGTGCGCCGCCGCGGCGCCTCAGGGGCGCGGCGCGCGCCCGGCCGCCGCGGGGGCGGCGCGGCGCGCGCCCTGCCGCAGGCGGGAGGCCCCGGCGGCAGGGCGCTGGCGGGTCAACGGATGCGCTCGCACACGACCTTGTCCGAGGCGGCGTCCTTGTTGTTCCCGTCGTTGCACTCGTCGATCGCGCCGTCCGGGTCGACGACGCCGTAGATCAGGATCGAGAGGTTCCACGGGAACTCGTCGATGGTGGCGACGAGGTTCACGCTTTGCCCCGGCGCGATGGGCCCCGGGACGACCTCCTCGTGGAGCGCCGTCCCGCCCTGACCGGGATCGCCGGCGTAGTACCGGACCCGCACGTCGCTGGCCGGCGCCGAGCCGGCGTTCCTGACGACCGTCGGGACGTCGACCTGCTGCAGCTCGCACTTCGCGTCGGTCACCCGCCCGATCTCGATCTGGAGGTCCGGCAGCGCGCCGCCCTCGTCCACGACCACGGTCTCCTCGTTGTTGTCCTCTTTGCACTCGCGCTCGGTGGCGCCCTCGTCGACGACCGCGCGCAGCCGGGTGGGCAGCGTCCCCTGCGGGTTGTTCGCGGCGCTGTAGCTCACCGTGAGGAGCAGCGAGCTGTGCGGCTCGATGCTGCTCTGGAGGACCGCCTGCAGCGGCGCGCCGGCCTCGTCGAGGAGCGCCTCGTCGACGGCCGGGGTGTCCCACTCGCCGTAGAAGTTGATGACGACGCCGGGGCCGACGCGCAGGTCGCCGAGGTTGTCGACGCGCACCGTGATCTCGACGTTGTCGGTGAGCTCGCCGCAGGCCGCGTCGGGGGACGAGATCTGGATCCCGCTGAGCGCCAGGTCCGGCGCGATCCCGTACGACCGCGGGTTCGAGCGGTAGGTGTTGTAGACGCGGCCGCTGTACGCCTTCCAGCTCTCGGGCTCCCGCGTGGGGATGCCGCCGCTCTCGAGCACGTTCGTCACGTGGTAGCTGTGCTGGTTCCAGATGCGGCGGGCCGAGACCCAGAGGTCGTTGGGATCGCCCCAGACCTCGAGGCCGTTGTTGGAATCGACGAACGCGTCGCAGGTGCCGGACTCGTTCGAGGTGGCGAACACGATCTCGGCGTTGCCGTCGTTGTCGACGTCGGCCACGACCGGGTACTCGGTCCGGGTGCGGCTCGGGGAGTGCTCCTTGAACAGGACGCTCGCGGTCACGCCGTCGTAGATGCGGAAAAAGCACTCGTCGTTGTAGATGACCTCGGCGGCGCCGTCGCCGTTGAAGTCGAACACGCTCGACCCGGTGGAGCGGCTGGAGTCGTCCTCGATGATGCGCAGCCAGCTGTTGTGGTAGCAGACGCAGGTGCCCGCCTGCGTGTTGCAGGTCGCCGCGCCGGTGGCGCTGCACTCCTCGTCGGTGGTGCACGCCTTCCCGTTCGGGGTGCGCGGGGGGTTGGCTGTGCCCGAGCCGTTGTCGTTGAGCGGGTTGGGCCACGCCGGGCACTCCGCGGTCGGCTCCTGGAGGTCGATCATCACGTAGCGCCCGCCGAACGCCGTGCCGACCTCGGGGAAGCCGTCGCCGTCGAAGTCGTCCACGTTCGGCGCCCCGCCGTCGAACTGGGCGCCCTCGCCCATCACGGTCCGGCGCTTGATGGTGCCGTCCTGCCCGTTGAGCACGAAGAAGTACCCGTTGTTGAACAGGATCACCTCCGGCTTCTGGTCGAGCGGGTTGTTCGGTCCGGGGGCGGCGGTCTGGTCGGCCCCGAGGATGTCGGCCACGGCGCAGAACCCGTCGCGGCGGGTGTCCGGGATCTGCGTAGCGCCGTCGCCCCTGCCGTTGACGGTCTGCCCATCCCAGACCACGAGGAGCTGCCCGTTGCAGAACGCCGTCGCCTCGGCGTCGGCATAGGGGGGCGCGCACTCGGCCCTGCTCGTCACGCCGTCCGGCGGGCGGGGCAGCGCGTAGGCGGTGCTGCCCGCGACGATCTCCAGCCGGTGGTCGTCGTTGAGGTTCGCGACGCACGTGATGGGGCCGAGCCGGTTGGGGTTGGTCAGCTTCGTCGCGTCCCCTTGAACCCCTTTCATCAGCGTAGCGTCGCCCCTGAAGCGGTCGAGGATCGAGAGCTCGCGGGTCGTCGAGTCGTACCGCAGCGTGAACACGTGCTGGCCGACCACGATCTCCGGGAGCCCCGCGCCGTCGATGTTGGCGATCGCCGGGGCCGGCTCGTTGTAAAGGTCCGCTTCGGCCCAGAGGTTGTTCGCGAGGACCCGGGTCTCGCCCGTGTTGCTGAAGATCTGGAGCCCGTACGACTCGGTGACCGCGACGATCTCCGGGATGCCGTCGGCGTCGAGATCGCCGACGGCGAGCTGGGCGGTCGGCAGCAGCGTCGCGTTGCTGCAGGTGTAGGGGGTGTCGATGGGGTCGCCCTCGTGCCATACCAGCGCGCCGAGCACCGCGAAGTAGTTGCGCCCCTTGTTGGGGCCGCCGCCGTGGATCGCGCGGAGGACCCCGCTATTCTGGAACACCGAATTGCAGAACGTGGTGAAGATGATCTCGGGGAAGTCGAGCTCGTTGATGAGCCCGTCGCCGTTGTCGTCGTCGAGGTTGGCGACGAGCGGCGTCATGACGTTCTGCGCCGAGGTCGGGAACGGGCTGTCGGCCGCGTTCGCGTTGGCGCGGTTCTGCCCTCCCCACTGGATCTCGATCTGCGGCAGGACGCGCTCGAACGGCACGGGGTCGAGGAGGCACGTGGGCGCGTCGCCGGTGCCGGTGCAGGAGCCGACCTCGCAGGCGGCGAAGGTGGGGCAGTCCCAGTCGTCCTCGCACGGGCAGCTCGCGCTCCCTGCGCCGCTGTCGGTGCACGTGCTCTCGAAGTAGGCCTCTCCGCCGCACGTGAAGAGCTCGCGCGTCGTGCTGCCGTTCGAGACGCAGACGAGGAGGCTCTCGCCGTCGCACGTCCGTTCGCCGGCGGTGCAGGTGTCGTCGACGCAGATCGTGCCGTTGCAGTACTGGTTGAAGGGGCACTCCAGGTCGCTCTCGCAGCCGATATCGACGCAGGTGGCGCCCCCTTCCGGGGTCATCTGGCATCGCTCGGTCGGGTCGCAGCTGAGGTCTTCGCAGGTGTTGTTGACGCAGGTGCCTTGTCCGTCCTCGACCTCGCAGTGCTGATCGGGCCGACAGCTCACGCCTTCACAGCCGCTCTCGACGCCGCCCGCGCCGCCGCTGCCGGTGGTGGTCCCGACGAACCCGGTGCCTTCGCTCGTGCTGCCGCCGCCGCCGTCGCCCCCGCCGCCCTGGCCGGGGTTGTTCACGATCTCGGGGTTGCTGCAGGCCGCTGCAGCGAACAGGAGCCAAGGAAGCGCGAGGGGAATTATCCGCCGGGGGCACGTGGGCATGAGGCGATTGTACGGGCGCGCTGTCGCCATGGAAGCGCGTTCGCGCGCGGCTTCGTGCGCCGAGTGGGAGCTCCGCCCACGGTGGGCGTCGCCCGCGGCGGGGTCCGCGGCGCAGGGGAGGGCGCCGCGCGGGGCCGTGCGGGCCGTGCGGGACGGGCGCGGCGGGGGCGCAGCCCCGGCGGGTCGATCGCGGGCAGCAACCGGGAACCGGGGTGCTGCTCCATCACGACCCGGCCCACAGCAACGTGGCGCTGTACCGGGTGAGCAGCTCGTCCACCGTGACGAGCGCTGCGGCCTCGCAGAGCGCCTGGGCCACGAGGAGGCGATCGAACGGGTCTCGGTGATGGTACGGCAAGGCCGCGGACGAGACCGCGTGACGAGCGGTTACGGGGAGCTCGATCGCGTCGAGCGCGGCGATCGCCCGTGGGACGAGGACCTCCGGCTGCTCGGGGAGCGGGAGCTTGCCGCTCGCGTGCTTGACCGAGATCTCCCAGGCGCTGGCTGCGGAGATCAGGAGGGTGTTGTGCGGATCCTCGATGGCTGGCGCGCCGTCGTCGCGATGCGCTCCGGGGCGAGCACCGCCCAGAGCCACACGTGGGTGTCGAGGAGCAGCTTCAACGCTCGCCATCTCCCTCGAAGGCGCGCAGCATGTCCTCCGGCAAGGGCGCGTCAAAGTCTTCCGGGACGTCGAACAGGCCTCGGAGCGCTCCTAGCTTGCGCGCTGGCGGCGTGGGCCTGCGCGGGGCCGGCTCCTCCTCGAGGATGATCACCTCGACGTTCTTGCCCACGAGGGCCGAGAGCTCCGGGATGTGGAGCGTCTCCGAGGTGACCTGGGTATGAATGCGGATCGCGTTGGCCATGGTCGACCGACGAGAGTCTAGCGCGGACCAGGCGTCCCGCACCGCGCGGCCCGTGCGGGGCGGCCGCGGCGGGGGGGAGAGGACGGGCTCTGCCGGGAACTGTGCTGCCGGGCCGCGCGTGCCGGTCGGGCGCCGCGATTTCGTTGGTGGCAACCGTCGCTCGGGGAGCGGGGCGACGCCGGTGGAGCTCGCCGCTCGCGGCCGGGCCCCGACGGCCGCGAGGCGCGGCTTCGCGGCGAGCGACGCGGCCAGGCTTCCTTCGCGAAGGGGTTCCTCCTACGCTCCGCGCATAACGGTGACCCTCGAGGAGCCTACGCTCCGCGCATAACGGTGACCCTCGAGGAGATCGAGCATGAGCTCGCGCAGCTCAGCGACGCCGAGAAGGCGCAGCTCGCACGCGCGCTGTTCCCCGCCCTCACGCGCGCGTTCGCGGGCGTCGAGAAGAGGGGCCGGGCGTCTGCGGTGGAGACGCCTGCATCGTGCGCACCCGTATTCCAGTGTGGGCGCTCGAGCGACACCGCCGCCTCGGTTGGAGCGAGGCCCGGATCCTGGACAACTTTCCGACCCTCCGCGCCGCCGATCTGGTGAACGCTTGGTCTTATGTCGACGCCCATCCCGAGGAGATCGAGAGATCGATCCAGGAGAACGAGAATGACTGATTCAAGGCTCTCTCAAAGGTGAACGGGTAGTCATGTCACTCCGCAGCGACATCGGGTGCGCGAGATGCGCGACGAGATAGCTTCACGAGAGGAGCATTCGACCATTTCTTTGCTTCGCGCTCCACGTCGCCGATGAGCGTCGAACGTGCCGCTCGGTCGGGGATCGTCGCGACCTGGCGCGGGGGCAGCGCATCGTACGTCCGGTCGTTGAGCGTTCTTCCGTTCTTGCTCTTCTGGACGCCTCCCCATTGTTTGAAGAAGAACGGCACGCGAGCTTCGTCGCACTGTTGCCTGATCGACTCCACCCACGATCTCAGCAGCGGTCGTGCGCCAGGTCCGCTCTCTCCACCCACGATGACCCAGTTGATGCCGGAGAGGTCAATTTCTCCGATGTCCTCGAGCAAGGGCTCGATCGAGAGAAACCGGACAGCCCCCGGCGCCGCGCGAAGATGATCGACGCGTGGAAGGCCGTAGTGCGTGTCCTCGACGCTGACTCCCCACCATATGTGGGGTAGCCGGGAGGCGAATCGCAGGGGACCCAGGAGCAGATCTCGCAGCCTCTCCGAGCGCTTCGTCAGCACTTGAAATACGTGCCAAGGCGCTCGCTGCATCACGCGAGCGACTTCGACGATGTATTCGGTTGGTATTCCATCTTGGAATAGATCGCTCATCGAATTGACGAAGACGCTCTTCGGCGCTGACCAACGAAGAGGCTCGGCGAGCTTGTCTGGGATCAGCCGCAAATCGAAGCCGTGCTCGTAAGGATGCCCCGGCACGTTGCGGAATCGTTCGGCGAACGTCTCGGCATAGCAGTGCTTGCAGCCGGGGCTCACCTTGATGCAGCCGCGAACGGGGTTCCACGTGGCGTCCGTCCACTCGATCTTCGAGTGCTCGCTCATGAGTCGGGTCGCTATGATGGTCGATGTTGGCGCATCAATGTACGCCATTTCAGGTATGGGGACCAGGCCCCGAGGCTATCCCTCGCCCATCTCGGCGTCACTGTAGGCGCCGGCGGCGTGGACCTGCGCGCGTCAGAACGGCCCTCTCGCCCCCGCTCCGCCCCTCACGCCCCGCCGCTCTCGAGCGCCTCCTGCAGCGCGCGCACCTCGCGCGCGAACGCCGGCTCGGTGCGCAGCGCGGCGGTCCGCTCCGCCGGCAGCGCCAGCGTGCGGTCGGCGACGATGCGCGCCGGGCGCGGGGACAGCACGACCGCGCGCTCGGCGAGGTAAGCGGCCTCGGTGATCGAGTGGGTCACGAAGAGCACCGTCATGCCGAGCTCGGCCCACAGGGCGCGGAGCTGGTCGTCGAGCCGGCTCCGGGTGAGCTCGTCGAGCGCGGCGAACGGCTCGTCGAGCAGCAGCAGCCGGGGCCGCGTGATCATCGCGCGGGCCAGCGACACGCGCATGCGCATGCCGCCGGAGAGCTCGGCCGGGTACCGCGCGCCCGCGTCGGCGAGGCCGACCTGGAGCAGCGCGGCCCGGGCGGCGGCGCGGCGCTCCTCGGGCGGCGCGCCGGCGAGCTCGAGCGGCAGGGCGGCGTTCTCGAGGACGCTCCGCCACGGCAAGAGGTGCGCGTCCTGAAACACGTACGCGATCGGCGCGCGCGCGCGCGCGCCGCCCGCGCCGGCCGGCCCCTCCTCGGCCTCCACGACGGCCGTGCCGGCGTCGGCGCGGTCCAGCCCGGCGACGAGGCGCAGCAAGGTGGATTTGCCGCACCCCGAGGGCCCGAGCAGCGCGACGAAGGCGCCCGGCGCGACGTCGAGGTCGAGGCCGTCGAGCGCGACGACGCCGGAGCCGCTGCCCCGGAGCGCGCGGCCGGCGTCGTCGAGCACCGGGAAGACGCGCCGGATGCCGGTCAGCCGCACGCGGACACCGCCGCTCGCCATCGCGTTCTTCATCTGCGCCCGGCGTTCTATCCGCGCCGCCGCCGGTTGGCCAGGCGCTCGTGAGCCGCCGCGCCCGCCGCGCCGGCGCTCGTGAGCGCCGCGCCCGCCGGTCAGCTCGACGAGGCCGTGCGCACGCAGCGGAAGCCGCCGCCGGCGAAGCGGTAATGCGCCTCGAAGCTCGTGCGCGCCCAGGTGCGGAGCGACTGCGCGCCGTACATCCACGATCCGCCGCGCATCACGAGCAGCGGCTTGTCCGGAGGCCGCGTGTTGCGCGGGTTGTGCGAGGGGCCGTCCGCGTAGAAGTGCGCATCGTCGTAGTCCTCGCACCACTCCCACACGTTGCCGGCGAGGTCGAGGATGCCGTAGGGCGAGGCGCCCGCCGGCAGCGAGCCGACGGGCACCGTCCCGCCCTCGCGGTTGTCGTAGTTCGCGCGCGAAGGCCCCGGCTCGGCGCGCCCCCAGGGGTACTTGCGGCCGTCGGTGCCGCGCGCGGCCTTCTCCCACTCCGCCTCGGTCGGCAGGCGCTTGCCGGCCCAGTTGGCGTAGGCACGCGCGTCGTCCCACGACACGTACACCACGGGGTGCTCCTCGAGCCCGGGCGGGATCTCGCCGCGCCGGAAATGGGAGAGGAACCGGCTCGCGTCGGCGTCGTCGGGGCGATACCCCGTCACGTCGACGAACGCCTTGAACTGCCGGTTCGTGACCGGCGTGCGATCCATGTAGAACGCGTCGACGTGGACCTTCCTGCGCTGCTGCCCGCTCAGGAACGGCCCGCCGGGGACGAGGATCATCTGCTCGCCGGTCTTCTCGCGGACCGTCGGCGCGAGCTCGCGCCCGTCGGACGAGGGCCGCGACGTGGCGGGCGCGAACTCCGAGAGCGCCTCGTCGAGCCGCGCCCGGAACTCCGCGCACGACGCCGGCCGCCCGGCCGGATCCTTCGCGAGGGCGTCGAGGATGAGCCGGTCGAGCGCCGGCGGGATGTCGGGCCGCAGCGACGACGGGGGCGCCGGCGGATCGGCGACGTGGGCCATCATCACGGCGAAGTGGTTGGGGCTGTCGAACGGCACCTGCCCGGTCGACAGCTTGTAGAGCGTCACCCCGAGAGAGTAGATGTCCGAGCGCGGGTCCGCGGCGTGGGGGCTCTTCACCTGCTCGGGCGACATGTAACAGCAGGTCCCGAGGAACGCGCCGCTCAGCGTGTAGGTCGTCCCCTCGAGGATCTTGGCGATGCCGAAGTCGACGATCTTGGGCATCAGGCCGTCTTTGCCGGCCGTGACCAGGATGTTGTCGGGCTTGAGGTCGCGGTGGATGATGCCCATCCGGTGCCCCTCGTCCATCGCGTCGAGGACCCCGCCGAACAGCGCGCGGATCTCCTGGAAGGGGATGCGCCCGCGCCACCGCTCGAGGTGCCGCACCAGGGTCGACCCCTCGACATACTCCATCACGATCGCGAGCAGGTGCTCGCGCTCCACGAAGTCGTAGACGGCGACGACGTTGTCGTGGTTCCAGGCGCGGAGCACCCGCGCTTCCCGGGCGAAGCGGCGCCGGATCTCGGGGTTGCCGGAGAGGTTCGAGTGCAGGCATTTGACCGCCACGACGCGCTCGCGCGCCCGGTCGTGCGCCCGGTAGACGACGCCCATGCCGCCCTCGCCGAGCGTCGCCTCGATGCGGTAGACGCTGATCTCCGTCCCGGGCAGGAGGCGCACCGGCGGCAGCGGCAGCGAGGGGGGCGGCGGCGACTGCCCTCCGGCGCCGAGCTGCGTGGCCGGGAACGCCGTCGCGGCGAAGCCGGGGTCGAGGGCGGCGACGAGGTGGCCGCACGAGGGGCAGAAGCGGGCGTTCTCCGGGAGCGGAGAGCCGCAGCCGGCGCACCGGAGAGAGGTGTCCTGGCCCATCGGTCGCGGGGAGTTTCGCACAGGTCGGGGCCGTCGTGGGCGGCGAATGTGTGGCGCGCCGGGCGCGCCAGCCGGCGTCGGCCGCGGCTCAGGCCGCGCGGCGGCGAGGGATTCCTGCGCGTAGCGGACGCCGCGCCGCCGCGCCGCCGCGCCGCCGCGGCGGCGGTGTGCCGCGCTGTCGGCCTCGGAGCGCCGCTCAGGGGGGCCGCGCGGCGTGGTAGCGTCGCGCGGTGGGCGCTCCTGGGGACGACGCCGTCGACCGGCGCATGCGCGCGATCCACGCGGCGCTCGTCGCGGGCGGCGCGATCGCGCCGCTCGCCATGGACGACGCCGAGACGCGCGCGTGGATGGATTGCGAGCTCGCGTCGCTCGTCGAGAACCGCTTCTTCGAGCGCGTCGACCCGGCGGCGCGCGGCGCCGAGCTGCGCGCCGTGTGGGAGCCGCGGGCGGCGCGCGACGGCGCGCAGCTCGGCACGCCGCACGCGGGCGCGCGCTACGCGGTCCCGTACTGGCTCGCGCGGGGCGGCCGCCGGGTCGGGGCCGTCGCGCTGTCGACGGGCGCCCGCGGCGAGCCGCTGCTCGAGGTCTCGAGCCTCTACGTGCTGCCCGCCCACCGCGGGCACGGCGTCGCGAGCGCCCTGCTGCGCCGCGCGGACGGCGTCGCGCGGGCCCACGGCGTGCCCGGCCTGCAGCTCAAGACCCCGTGGTCGTGGCAGCCCGCCGTGCGCTTCTATCTCGGCCTGCGCATGTGGGTCGCCGGCTGGTCGGACGCGCTCGCGTTCGTCGTTCGCGCCGGGCTGCCCGCGCACGACATCGCGATCGGCGCGCGGGAGGCCGCGTTCGGGGTCGTGGTCGACGGCCGGACGGAGCACCTCATCCGCGCCTCGCGCGAGGGCGATCGGCTCGGATGGGTGGAGTCGCCGCGGATGGAGGCCTATCGCGGCGACGGCTCCGACGTGGGGTGTCTCGCCCCGGGGACGTTCGCCGTCGCCCTGGCGACGCGCGGCTACCCGCTCGTCCGGTCCGAGGCCCGCTGGCGCGAGCGGCACCGCGCCTTTGCCGGCGGGGAGCCCGAGGGGCTCGCGCACAAGATCGAGCTCTTCGAGGCGGTCGATCGCAGCTTTGGCTTCGACGTCCGCACGCCGCGCATTCCGGGCCTCCGATACCGGGAGTACGACGACATCGACTGAGGTGGTGTAAGCTGCCGGCGCATGGATGACTGGCTCCACCGCGCCCCCACCGCGTTCCGCGGCAAGCGCCTCTTCCGGCTCGGCCTTGCGGCGAACTACGGCATCGACGAGGACGGCGTGCGCGCGGCGATGGATCGCGGCGTCAACCTCTTCCTCTGGACGATGCGCGCGCGCGGGCTCGGCAACCCGCTGCGCGAGGCGCTGAAGCGGCGGCGCGACCAGGTGGCGGTGGTCGGCTATGCGCAGATCGGCTGGTTCGGCTGGGGCGTGCGCCGCGGGGCCGAGAAGCTCCTGCGCGAGCTCGGGACCGATCACCTCGACGTCTACCTGCTCAGCTGGCTCGGCGTCGGCTCCGCGTTGACGGGCGCGACCGAGCGGGAGCTCGTGCACCTGCGCGAGAGCGGCAAGGTGGGCGCGCTCGGGGTGAGCATCCACGATCGCGCGCGGGCAGGCAGCCTGGCGGCGTCCTCTCCGCTCGATCTCTTGATGATCCGCTACAACGCCGCGCATCCGGGGGCGGAGCGGGACATCTTCCCGCACGTGCGCGACGCGCGGCCGAGCGTGCTCGCCTACACGGCGACGGCGTGGCGGCGCCTCTTGAAGAAGCCGAGCGGCTGGTCGGGCCCGGCGATGACGGCGGGCGACTGCTATCGATTCCAGCTCTCCAGCCCGCACGTGGACGTCGCGCTGACCGGCCCGAGGAGCCGCGCCGAGGTGGAGGAGAACCTCGACGCGCTCGCGAAGGGCCCGCTCACCGCGGACGAGGACGCGTGGATGCGCGAGTTCGGCCGGGCGGTGCACGGGTGAGCGGGGCGGCCATGGATCGGAGGGTCATCGCCTGCACCATGGTGTTCCCCGAGGAGGCGGCGCGGGTGCTCGCCGAGGGCGTCGCGCCGCACGAGCTCGTGCTGTCCGGCGCGCGATCGGCGGAGAACCTCGCCGAGGTCGGGCGCGATCCGGCGGTGCAGGGCGCCGACGTGGTCTTCGGCCAGCCGCACCCGGAGGACGTGTGCGCGGCCCCGCGCCTCCGCTGGGTGCACCTCAGCACCGCCGGCTATGCCCGTTACGACGTGGCGGCGGTGCGCGCCGCGCTCGCGGCCCGCGGCGCGGTCCTCACGACGAGCAGCGGCGTCTACGCCGACCCGTGCGCGGAGCACGCGCTCGCCTTCATGCTGGCCGCGTCGCGGCGGCTGCCCGAGTGCCTCGAGAACCAGCGCGGCCCGCGCGGCTGGCCCGACGCGGCCGTGCGGTCGAGGAGCGCGCTGCTCCGGGGCCGGCGGGTGCTGCTCCTCGGCTTCGGCGCCATCGGCCGCCGCCTCGCCGCGCTGCTCGCCCCGTTCGAGGTGGAGCTCCGCGTCCTGCGCGCCCGTCCCCGCGGCGACGAGCCTGGCCGCGCCGTCGCGCGGGAGGAGCTCGGCGACGCCTTCGCGTGGGCGGACCACGTGGTCTCGAGCCTGCCCGAGGCCGAGGGCACGCGACGGCTGGTCTCGGCCGCGCTGCTCGCGCGGATGCGGCCGGGCGCGTGGTTCTTCAACGTCGGCCGGGGGGCCACGGTCGACCAGGCGGCGCTGCTCGAAGCGCTCGAGGCGCGCCGCCTCGCGGGCGCGTACCTCGACGTGACGGATCCCGAGCCGCTGCCGCCGGATCACCCGCTCTGGCGCGCGCCGGGCTGCTTCATCACCCCGCACACCGCTGGCGGGCGGCGCGAGGAGCCGGTGGCGCAGGTCGAGCATTTCCTGGTGAATTTGAGGAGGTTCGAGCGGGGGGAGGCGCTTCTGGACCGAGTGATCTGAGGCGGCGGGGGGCGCGCTCGCGGAGGGGCGACGAGCTCTCCGGTGCTTCGCTTGATCGGGCTCGGCACGCAGGGGGGCGTTGCGCGCCCAAGCGCGTGCGTGCCATGGAGGATGCGCAGCCCATGAGCGACGAAGAGCACGCGCCGACGGTGGCGGGAGAGAACGCGGTCGCCCGTCTGTTCGAGGCGGCGGATTACGAGGTGTCGCAGGCGGTCGGCCTCGAGCCGGGGAGCGTGGATTGGTTCGCGACGCCTCGGCAGGGGCTGGTGCGGCCGAGGACGTACTTCCGCGTGTGGACGCGCTGCCCCGAAGGCATTGACGTCGCGCTGGCGGAGCTCGATGCGAAGCGTCGAACTACGGCGGCCGAGCGTGCGTTCGGGGTCGTGATAGAGGGGAGCCTGCCGCCCGGGTACGCAGCCGACTTGAAGGCCGACGTTTGCGCCGTGCTCTCGTACCGTAGACTGGTCTTGGAGGTATCGGGGATTGCAGACAGCGTGCGCGAGCACGTTCGTGCTTATGAGGGGAATGGCGAACCAGGGAGGTATCTGCCGCGGCGCATCGATGACCGTGACATGCGCGACGCCGTGGCTTGGATCAAAGAGTGGTCAAGCCGCCGTCCGACGTTGCCCCTCGTCTTGCAGTCGCGCGATTTGGTCGACGTGTCGACGGTCGTGGAGCAGGCCATCTATGAAATCGGCGTGCAATTCCTGCACAAGCCGGACGATACGGTGCTGCTGGCAAGGTATGAGCCGACGCGAGCCGCAAGCCGTGCATATTCCGATGGGTTCGCTGTTTTTGTTGATAAGAATGCTAACTATACATTGTTGTTTCGGTCGTTGTTGATTTACTTCGAGCGCCAGGGAGATGCAGCCCGCTGGAATCTGGTAGGGGAACGTGTAACGATACGTACGCCGGTGTCGAGCGACGTTGAGCACTGGTTTGGTCATAGACTACCTTCGCCAACTTTGGTCGCTCGTTTTCTCTCTGCTCGCGAGCATGAGCCGGAGTTCAAGAGCCTGACCGATGCGTCTGCAAACGTACCGCGAATGCTGGACGCCGTGCTCGCGTGCCGGGATGTCCCTTCGAGCGGCTCTGCGCAGTGGATCGCGTACGTCGTCCACGACTACATCATCAAGATCTTGTGCGACACCTTTCCGGACGAGACGGCTTCCCAGGCGCCGCTCGTGCCGCTGGAAGACGCGGCGCTGACTCAGTTCTCCGTCGGGTGGATCTCCGTTGAACCCGGGCGCCAGCTCGCATCACGGCGAACCTGGGGCGACCTGCAAGATCAAGTCCGCACGTGGCACAAGAGGGACAGCGATGGCCGCGTACAGATGAATGGGCTAATCCGCGACTACCTCATTGCACGCAGGGTCGCGCGCGAGGTTGTCGCCGGCCGTTTCGGCTCTCTTAGCCGTCACCAGTTCCCCAGGGAGTATGTATTCCTGTTCCTGTCGATCCTCTCCCCGGAGGCATCGGCGCGGTTTGCGGAGGGGCGAGGGGCCGAGGTTCGTGCCGAGATCGAGGCCGAAGTGGAGCGCCGCCTCCAGCTGACGCTCGCTCATCAGCTCAAGCGCTCCGTGGGCGCGATCTTGATGTACATGCGTAACATCCGGGAGAACCTTGGCGCGGCCGATGTGGCCCGGTTCGAGCGTGAGTTCTCCCGCATCGACGAAGAGCTCGCGTTTCAGTCGGCGCTCGCCGCGCAGACCGGGCGATGGGCGCAAGTCCCGAATGACCCCCCAGAGGGTCTCGCGCTTCACGAGTTCGTGTTCGGCGCCGCCGCGCCGCTCCGGCAGAAGCACCCTGGCGTCGTCTGCGAGATCAATGTCGCCGTCTCGCTACATGTGCGGGCCAACCGCGAGGGGCTGCGCGAGATTCTTCACTGTCTGGTGGAGAACGCGTTTCACGCGGTCGTTTCCACCCCCGCACCACGCGTGTCGATTCGCGCGATCCGCGAGGGCGATACCGTCCGCCTCGACATCGTCGACAACGGACCCGGGATCCGTGCGGAGGATCGGGAGCGCATCTTCCAGCCTTATGTGACGACCAAAAAGGGCGGCGACCAGCCGCTCGGTACGGGGCTGGGGCTCGCCATCGCGCGGCGCTATGCAGCGTGGCTCGGCGCCCAGGTGGGGCTCGACCTGGAGCGCGAGGGAACCTGCTTCTTCGCACGGTTTGTCACGTGGAGGGACGCATCATGAACGAGAAGAACGCCCCGAAGGTGCTCGTCGTCGAGGACAACAAGGTCACTGCCGGCGATTTCCTTCGCGTGCTCCAGCCCAACGGATTCGCGGTCGAGCACGCCCTCGATGCCGCAGAGGCGCTGCACAAGGCCGCCACCTTCGGCCCCGACGTAGTCCTGCTCGACCTGCAGATTCCCTCTGCTCCGGGCCTCCCCGACGAGGACGTCGAGCACGGCTTCCGCGTGCTCGATGCGCTCCTCGCCGCTGACCCGTTTCGCCCGGTGTGCATCGTTACTGCCCACAGCGAGCGCGAGCTCATCCGCCGCGCGATGCGGCGGACGCACGGCGCTCCGTTCGTCTTCAAGGACGACGATCTCCGCCACGCCTTGCCGAAGGCCGTGAACGTCGCCCTTGCCAGCCCGGCCTTCAAGATGAGCCGCACCGTCCGCGAGTTCCGCGCCCTCGTCGACCGGAACGAATCCGAGGACGTCTATCGCAAGTTCATCCACCAGCACTGGGGTGCGATCCTCGGGCCTGAATACAAGGACGTGCGCTCGCCGTACCCGATCACGCGCGGCGGGGAGATCGATCTCCTCGCGATCCGCTGGGACGGCTTCCCCGACCTCTGGGAGCTCAAGCGCCCGAGCGACCCCGTGTTCAAGGACTACAACGGCTGGCTGCATCACAGCCTGGAGTGCGCCCGCGCGATAGGCCAGCTCATGTCCTACTACGATGCGGCGGAGAAGGAGCCCCGCGGGCCGCTCGGGTACGACGGGCGTCGAGGCGTCACCGTGCACCTTCAGCGCCCCCGCGGTTTCGTCGTGATCGGGCGCTATCAGAGCGACGCCGAGCGCGAGCGCCTGCGCCTCGAGAACGGCTTCCTCGCCGGCCTGGCCATCCTGACGTACGACGATCTCATCGAGCGGGCCGAGCAGTTCCTCACGTTCCTCCAGCAGCACCGGAACGGAGACGATTCCCCCGCGTGACGCTCGGATCCGAGCTCGAATCACGGCACGCCACCTTTCGCCGTCGCCACGATCCGGAAGGGGTGGACGCTGATGGGGCGGCCGATCTACCCGACAGCGACGGCGCTGCTCATTCCTGCGGACAGCGGCGGCAGCGACAGCATCCTGGCGCGGGTGTGGAAGGTCGAGCTGCTGTTCCTCGCCGAAGCCATCTACGCGGAGCTCGATCGGGTCACGATGCGCCCGCGCTCCGCTCCGCGCGCGCCAGAAGTGAGCGCGCTGGAGCGACGCCGCCAGCAATCCGGACCCGGCGCCGACCGGACGAGACGTGGCTCGCCTGATTGAAGCGCCCTGCGTGCGCTGAAAACCCACCATCGACGGCGGAGTGTGCGCGGTCGTTCCGCACGATGAGGCGCGCACTCCGCAGCTGAGGCGTTCAGGCAGCAGCAGCCGTAGCAGCGGTGCGCGACGGCCCGGGGGCTGCTCGTGCCCGGTACCGTGCTGTGCGCGGTGCTGGGCAAACGGCCCGAGGAGGCGGTGTGCCCGGATTTCGGCGCGAGCTCGGCGCGGGAGCCGGCGGCTCGCGCGGCGGCGCGCCGAGCGGCGCGCAGGGGCCTGCCTCCACATCACCTCCGCAAAGGACGTCGTCGCGCTGGCCTCGAACTTGAATTGGCAGATGTGGACGACCTGACATTTCTTCAGCCAGCGCAGGCCCGGCATCGCGCGGCACCCCCCGCTTCAAGAAAACAGAGGACAAGCGATGCGCTATCGCAAGGGCTCTCTTCTCGGCTATCTGGCGATTCCGGCTTTCTCCACCCTGCTGGTCGCGAGCTGCACCGGCGCCGACCCCTCCGCGGCCGACGGCGAGGACGACGAGGCCGTGGGCGAGGCCCATGGCGCGCTCACCCCCGAGCATTGCAACGACTTCGACGTCAACGGCACGATCCTGATGTGCCACAGGAACGGCTCCACGACGTACCCCTACACGATCCTCAAGATCAACCTGTTGTGCCTCCCCGCGCACTTGCTGCATCTCGGCGACTACATCGCCCTGGGCGACCCCACCTGCCACGGCGACGGCTGCCTCCCCGAGGGCGCGCCCTGCAACGCCACGGTGCCGTGCTGCGACGGCCTCACCTGTCATCACGGCACGTGCACCGAGAACAACGAGTGCGCCCTGGGCACCGACGACTGCGACGCGAACGCTACCTGCACCGATACGCCGACCTCCTTCACCTGCGCTTGCAACGCGGGGTACGAGGGCGACGGCGTGACATGCACCGATATCGACGAGTGCGCCGAAAACCCGTGCCAGAACGGCGGGACCTGCACCGACGGCGTCAACGGCTACACCTGCGCGTGCCCGCCCGGCTTCACCGGCGCCGACTGCGAGACCGACATCGACGAGTGCGCCGAGAGCCCGTGCCAGAACGACGGGACCTGCGCCGACGGCATCGACAGCTACTCCTGCGCGTGCTTGCCCACCTACGAGGGGACCCGCTGCGAGGCGTGCGAAGGCAGCCTCGCGGACTGCAACGGGCTCACGTCCGACGGCTGCGAGGTCAACCTCCAGAGCGACGCCTCCCACTGCAACGCCTGCAACAGCGCGTGCGCGCCGGGTGAAATCTGCTCGAACGGCGGCTGCCAGGCCGCGCCCCCCGGCCAGGTCCCCGGCACGCCGATCAGCGTGCCCGAGACCCACAGCCCGCTGGCTCCGGCGGTCGCCGATGTGAATGGCGATGGCGAGCTCGACATCCTGGTGGCCAACGCCGAATCCGGATCGTCGCAGAGCCCCGCCGGGTCGCTCTCCGTGTTCCACGGCAATGGCGACACGACCGTCCAGCCGGAGCTCTATTATACGGGCGCCCCGCTCTCCAGCAACGCGGTCGTGGCGGTGGACGTGGACGGCGACGGGTGGCTCGATGCCGTCACCGTCGATGGCCAGACCAACCTGCCCACCAGCAACGGGAGCATCAGCGTTTACCGAAACCAGGGCCCGAGCGCGCCCGGGACCTTCGGCATGTCGACGACCTTCACCACCGGAACCCCGGGCTCCGTCCACCTCTGCGCCGGGGACTTCGACAACGACGGGGTGGCCGACATCGCCACCACCAGCGTGACCTTGAGTCAGGTGAGCGTGATCCTGGGCACCGGCGGGGGCAGCTTCGCCGCGCCAGCGCTCATCTCCATCTCGGGCACAGGCGGCGTGCAGTCGAGCATCGCCTGCCGCGATCTGAACGGCGACGGCTTCTCCGATCTCGTGGTGACGAGCCCCGGCACCGCGCGCCTGTCGATCCTCATCAGCCAGGGCAACGGCTCGTTCGCCGCGCCGGTCGCCTACACCAACGCCGCCAGCGGCCAGACCGCGGGCATCGCCTTCGGCGACGCCGACGGCGACGGCAAGGTCGACATCCTCTCGAACGGCGCGGCCGGCCGATACCTCTTCTTCTTCAAAGGGAACGGCAACGGCACGTTCGCGAGCGGCGTTTCATCCACCGCTTCGCCCACCGCGATCGCCAACTCTGCGCTGGGGGTCGTGGCCAGCGATTTCAACGGCGACGGCAAGCTCGACGCCTACATCCTGGTCACCACCTCCTCGGGCGGCGTCCGCCCGATGACCGGCAACGGCGGCGGAGGCTTCGCCGCGGGCCCCGTCGTCCCGACCGGCGCCTCGCCCGGCCCCAACGCCATCGCCGCCGCGGATCTGGATGGCGATGGGTACGACGATCTCGTCCTGACCAACCGGGGATCCGGCACCCTCACCGTGATCCCGAACGGACTCTGACCCGCCAGCGCAGGCTAACATCCCGCGGCACCCCCCCGGGCCGCTTCAACAAGAAAACAGAGGACAACCCATGAGCCATCGCAAGAGCTCTCTTTTCAGCTGTCTGGCGATCCCCGCGTTCTCCATCCTGCTGTTCGCGAGCTGCACCAGCGCCGGCCCCTCCGTGGCCGACGGCGATGGCAACGAGCCGAGCTGCGAGCCGACCTGCGGCGGCCAGGGCTGTCTGGCCGCGAACGCGCCGTGCGACCCCACGGTGCCGTGCTGCGACGGCCTCACCTGCCAGAGCGGCACATGCACCGATGTGAACGAGTGCGCCCTGGGCACCGACAACTGCGACGCGAACGCTACATGCACCAACACGACGGGCTCCTTCACCTGCGCTTGCAACGCGGGGTATGAGGGCGACGGCGTGACCTGCACCGACATCGACGAGTGCGCCGAAAACCCGTGCCAGAACGGCGGGACCTGCACCGACGGCATCGACAGCTTCACCTGCGAATGCTTGCCCGGCTTCACCGGCGCGAGCTGCGAGCTCGACATCGACGAGTGCGCCGAAAGCCCGTGCCAGAACGACGGGACCTGCACCGAGGGCATCGACAGCTACTCCTGCGCGTGCTTACCCACCTACGAGGGGGCCCGCTGCGAGGCGTGCGAAGGCAGCCTCGCGGACTGCAACGGGCTCACGTCCGACGGCTGCGAGGTGAACCTCCAGAGCGACGCCTCCCACTGCAATGCCTGCAACCTCGCGTGCGCGGCGGGTGAAATCTGCTCGAACGGCGGCTGCCAGACCCCGCCCTCCGGCCAGGTCCCCGACACGCCGATCAGCACCTCCGCGCTCCACAACCCGCTGGCTCCGGCGGTCGCCGATGTGAATGGCGACGGTGCGCTCGACGTCCTGGTGGCCAACGCCGAATCCGGATCGTCGATGACCCCCTCCGGGTCGCTCTCCGTGTTTCGCGGCAACGGCGACGCGACCTTCCCGCCGGAGCTCTATTATACGGGTGCTCCGCTCTCCAGCAACGCGGTCGTGGCGGTGGACGTGGACGGCGACGGGTGGCTCGACGCCCTCACCGTCGACGGCCAGACCAACCTGTCCGCCGTCAACGGGAGCATCAGCGTCTACCGCAACCTGGGCCCGAGCGCGCCCGGAACCTTCGACACGCCGACGAGCTTCACCACCGGCACCCCGGGCTCCGTCCACCTCTGCGCCGGGGACTTCAATCATGACGGGGCGGCCGACATCGCCACAACCAGCGTGACGTCGAGTCAGGTGAGCGTGCTCCTGGGCACCGGCGGGGGCAGCTTCGGCGCGCCCACGATCATCGCCATCGCGGCCACCGGGGGCGTGCAGTCGAGCATCGCCTGCCGTGATCTGAACGGCGACGGCTTCTCCGATCTCGTGGTGACGAGCCCCAGCGCCGCGCGTCTCTCGATCCTCATCAACCAGGGCAACGGCTCGTTCGCCGCGCCGGTCGCCTACACCAACTCCGCCAACGGCCAGACGGCGGGCATCGCCTTCGGCGACGCCGACGGCGACGGCAAGCTCGACATCCTCTCGAACGGCGCGGCCGGCCTGTACCTCTACTTCTTCAAAGGGAACGGCGACGGCACGTTCGCGAGCGGCGTTCCGTCCTCCACCGGGGCCAGCGCGATCGCCAACTCGGCGCTGGGGGTCGTGGCCAGCGATTTCAACGGCGACGGCAAGCTCGACGCCTACATCCTGGTCACCACCTCATCGGGCGGCGTCCGCCCGATGACCGGCAACGGCGGCGGAGGCTTCACCTCGGGCCCGGTCGTCCCGACCGGCACGTCGCCCGGCCCCAACGCCATCGCCGTCGCGGACCTGAACGGCGATGGATACGACGATCTCGTCCTGACCAACCGGGGATCCGGCACCCTCACCGTGATCCCCAACGGGCTCTGACGCGCGCCCTTGCGCCGCGGTTCGTCCGCGAAGTCGACGGGCGAGACCGGCCGGACCGGCACGCAGCGCTCCCCGAAGCGCGACGGAGCGACCTAGATTGCCTTGAGAGCGCCTTCCCCGGCGCGCCGTCACCCGCTTCAAGGCTTGAAACGCCCGACTCGGCCGCCCAGCCGGCGATTTCAAGCCTTGAAACGGCTCCCCTGGCCGTTCAGCCGGCCGTCTCAAGCCTTGAACCGCCCCGCTGGCCCGACGAGTCGGCCGTCTCAAGCCTTGAAACGGCCGACTCGGCGACCGAGTCGCCCGCTGCAAGGCTTGCATCAAGCCTTGCAGCGGGCCGCGGGCTCACGCGTCCGGCGCGGGTTCCGTCCCGGCAGGCGGTGCGGCCGGCTGGCCGGGCGGCGCGGCCGGCTGGCCGGGCGGGAGCGCGTCGCTCACGCCGCTCGTGCGGTGCACCTCGGCCAGGTCGTCGAAGATGAGCGGCAGGAGCTCCGGCTTGCCGAGGTGGGCGAGCAGCCCGCGCACGAGGTTCTTGTTGGCGTTGTAGACGCCCAGCCAGGCGTCGCGCGCGGTCGACACCTCGGGGCCGAGCTCGACCCGCTCGACCCGCGTGGCGCGCTGCTGCCGCTCCACGATCCCGAGCCTCTCGTGCACCTCCCGGAGCTCGGCCAGCCACATGTCCGCGCCGCGGACCTTCTCGCGCTGCCGCTCGAGCTCGTCGGCGATGTGCCCGACGGCGGCGGTGAGCTTCGTGATCCGCCGGCGCGCGAGGACGCTCGGCATCTCGCCGCGGAAGAACACCTTGGGATCGACCGGCCTCCCTTTGAGCGAGTCGAGGTACGAGCCGAAACGCACGACGACGTCCCGCGCCTCGTCGAGCACCGCGCCGCTGTCGAGCTCCGGCGCGGGCTTGGGCTGGCGATCGAGGATGTCGGACATCGCCTGATCGGCGACGAGCTGCTTGCCGATCGCGAACTCCACCATGCCGTCGAGCGGGGGGAGCTTGCCCATCAGGACCGCGGCCATCTGCTCGCGCGCGAACTTGCCGTAAATCTTCGTCTCGAAAGGATCGATGTAGGGGTCTGCCACAGGCGCCTCCTTGGGTTGAGCAAAACGGGCCCATGTTGGCGGGCCTGGGCGGATATGGCAATGCCTGGTGGGCTCGCCAGGGCGGGATGGCACGAATCGGGCGCCTTGCAGCCGAGCAGCCCATTCGTTTCTCCATCGCTGCTGATCTCTTTCACC
Organism: Sorangium sp. So ce394; assembly: GCF_051474665.1. NCBI lineage: Bacteria > Pseudomonadati > Myxococcota > Polyangiales > Polyangiaceae > Sorangium > Sorangium sp. So ce394. The sequence goes on along the minus strand of NZ_CP150339.1, from coordinate 8,992,174 downwards.
CTCCTTGTTGCGCCATCGCGCCCCGTGCTGCGCCGCTCACCGCGATCGGGGCGGAATGCTGCTCACCGGCCGGTGGCCGTGTCCATTGCCGTCGACGTCCGCTCGCAGCCGTCGCAGGAGCTCCTCGCGGTCGCCTGCGTAGGCACCTCGCGGGAAGTCGCGCCGGTGCCGCTCGAGCAGGCGCCTCGCATCGACGGTTCGACCGGTGGCGAGCGTCGCGATGGCCAGCCGGATCAGCCGCTGTTCGGGCGTCGATCGGGCGCCCTCGCCCCGAGCACGCGCGGACGAAGGCCGCGCGGTCGCCCGGTGGTGGCTCGCGGTCTGGAGGGCGCGAGTCACGGCGTCGGCGCTCAGCGGCTTCGAGGGCTCCTCCGGGCTCGGCGGGACGGCGCTGCCGTGCTGGGCTGGCCCGGCGGGAGCTGGCCTTGCGGCGCGTGGAGAGCGCAGCGCGACGGCGTGGGCGTTCGGCAACGGGAACTCGCCGCCCCCGGTAGGGGCGAGCAGGACGAGCGCGCCCGCCACGGCGCCGGCGGCGGCGCGGCCCGCCCATCGTCCGACGGCAAGCGTCGCCACCGGCGCCACCGGCGACGTGCGCCGCGACCTCGCCGCTCGGCGGGTCTCTCCGTGAGACGGCGCGCGCCGGAGAGCGCGGCGAGCCCGGTCGAGCAACCGCCGCACCCGATCTCGATGCCGCAGCGGACCTCGACACAGAGGCCCCGAGGCAGCGCGCGCCTCGCCCAGGCCGAACGCGACGGCGAGCGGCGCGAGCAGCGCCCCGCGGCCGCGGTTCCGCGCCAGCCAGCGTTGCGCGGCGGCGCCGAGGCTCAGCCGCGCGAGCCGGAGGTGGTTCCACACGGTGCTGCGCGGGAGCGCGCGCTCCTCGGCGATGTCCTGGACCGCCGCCTCCTCCAGATCGTGCGCGACAAGGATTTCGCGGCGCGCCGGAGGGACCGAGAGGAGCAGCTCCGCGAGGATCTCGCTCCGCTGCGCCTCGATGAGCCGTGTCTCGGAGTCCGGCGCATCGCTGGAGAGCTCGTCGAGCGCCTCCTCGGACCACAGCGCCTCGTGCCGGCGATGGGCGCGCTTGCGCTCGTGAGAGACGAGGTTGAACGCGATCCGCAGGAGCCACGCGCGCACGGTGCCGAGGCGGGGATCGAACCGGGACAGCGACCGCGCGGCGCCGTGGAAGATCTCCTGGACCAGGTCGTCCCGATCCGCGCCATGGAAACCTTGCCGCTCCACGTAGCGGCGAATGGCCTCCTGGTGCTCGGCCATGATCACCTCCAGCGTGAGCGGTGATCCCTCGGCAGCGTCGTCGGTCTCGCGAGATGGTTTCCCCATACCAACCCAGTTACGTGGCGCGCGTGTTCGACATTTGAAAAACGTCATGCCGGACCGAGCCGAACCAGGCCCGTCGTGCTCGCGTGCGCGCGCTCACTGCATCTGGCCGTGGACGAGGTGGCGGAGCATTCCGGAAGGTCACCAAAATTGCCTGACGATTGCGGCCATTTCGTCGCTCGCTCCGGGCCAACGCGGCTTGACCGCATGGAGCCTGCCACGTAGGGTGCCGGGGAAATGGGCTTTACGGGCAGGTTGCTCCTCGCGGTGGCTGCCGCATCTGCCGTGTGGAGTTTCGCGGCAGTGTCCGCCGGCGAAGAGCGCCATGATGAACCGTCCGGAGCGGCCGCGGCGCGCTCCACCGACGCGGAAGAGGCCTTCGCGCGGGGCGAGAGGGCGCGGCGCGCCGGGCGGTGGGCGGAAGCCGAGGCGGCGTATCGCGCGGCGTGGCAGGCGGATCCGCGGCCGGAGCTCGCGGGGGAGCTGGGCCTCGCCGAGCTCGCGCTCGGGCGGTTCCGGGACGCGGCGGAGCACCTGGGGACGTCGCTGCTGTATCCGGAGACGCTCGCGCCGGCGGCGCGGCGGCGCTTCTCCGAGGGCCTACAGCGGGCGGAGCGCGAGGTCTCGTCGGCGACCGTCGCGGTGAGCCGGCCCGAGGCCGAGGTGTTCATCGACGGCCGCCGGATCGGCCGCGGACAGGCCACGTACTTCGTCTACCTGGATCCGGGGCGGCACGAGGCGCGCGGCAGGCTCGAAGGGTATCTCGACGAGGTCTATCCGTTCGAGGCGCAGCGGGGCCGGGAGTCGATGATCGGCCTTCACCTGCAGCCCAAGCCCCCGCCGCCGGCTGCGGCGCCGGTCGCGCCGGTGCGGGCCGCTGCCGCTGCTGCGCCCGCACCGGCGAGCGGGCCGGCGGCGGGCACGGTGTTCCGCATCGGCGGGCTCGCGCTGGCGGCGGCCGGGGTCGCGCTGGGCGCTGGCCTCATGGTCGAGGCGTCGGCGCGCGGCGACGAGGCGGCGGTGCTGGAGGAGGCGATCCGGCGGCGGGGCGGGCCGGCGGCGTGCCTGTACGACGAGCACAGGGCGGCGTGCGGGGAGCTGGGCGACGAGCGCCGCGAGCGCGACACGCTCGAGGCCGCGGCCTGGGCGAGCTTCGTGGGCGCCGGCGTCGTCGGCGCGGTCGCGCTCTCGTCGTTCTGGTGGGCCCCGGCGCCGGGCACGAGCGCCGTGCGCGCCGTGCCGCTCGCGACCGCGCAGGGCGGGGGCGTCCTCGTCGTCGGCGCCTGGTAGGCTGCGAGGGAGACCTGTGAGGAGGGGAGGATCATGAGAGGCGTGCAGGGCTTGCTGTCGGGGCTCTTGCTCCTCGGCGCGGGCGGCCTGGCGGCGGCGGGCGGGTGCGGCGGCGGCGCGGAGTACGGCTGCGCGGAGGAGGTCGCCTGCGAGATCGTCAACGACGACGGCACGAGCAACGGCCACTGCTGGGGCCGGTGCGTGCCCGAGGCGCCCGAAGACATGCCCGCGCCGGAGCTCGTCTGGACGGGGGCCGAGCCGCTGGCGCCGTCCTGCGACGATCTCGTCTGGGTCATCCCCGGGACGGCGGGCGAGGTGGTGCAGCTCGCCTTCGAGCCCGCGAAGTTCAGGGGGCGGACGCTGCCCAGCGAGAGCCACGAATGCCCCACGTGCGCGTGCTCCTCGCCGTCCTGCGCGCTGCCGTCCGACGTGAGCGCGAGCTCGCAGTTCATGTGCGGGGAGGGGCCGGAGGAGACATGGACGCCGTTCGCGCCCCCGGCAGGCTGGGACGGCGCGTGCGTGTCGCCGGGCTGGGTGGGGCCGGATCAGCTCGGCTCGCTCGCGATCGGTCCGACCCGCGAGGTGCCGTGCGCGCCGGTGGTCGAGGAGGCGCCGGTGCCCCGCGATGCGCCTGCGGTCGAGGTCGCGGTCGCATGCCGAAGCCGGCTGGTCCATGACCTGTGCGCGCTGCCTGGCCAGCTGTGCATGATCTACCAGCAGCAGGACCACCTGCCCGAGGGCTGGCGGCACTGCCGCCGCTTGCCCGGGAAAGATGTCTCGTGCGAGGCGCCTGCGGAGCCGGGGAATCCCTGGCCGACGTACTCGGAGAAGCTGGGGGTGTTCTATACCGAGGTGAACGACACGCGCGACTGCACGCCGTGCACCTGCACGGCGGTCGAGGAGGGCCGGTGTGAGGCAACGGTGTCCGCGTACCAGGACCGCGCGTGCGGCGCTCCGCTCGTCAGCGCCATCCTTATGACGGAGGCAGGGATCTGCCACGACCCTGTGCCGGATTCCACGCTCGGGAGCCTGAGCGCGGCGTGGCTCGTCAATGAGCCCGGGCGCTGCATCCCGGAGGGCGGCGTGGGCGTGGGCGAGCTGAAGGGCGAGGGGGCGCAGACGATCTGCTGCCTGCCCAGCGAACGATGAGCCCGGACGCTCTCTTTCTGTTTCCAGAAGCGGACGAGTCGATCCCGTATCTTCGAAGCTCGTTCTGATCCGGTGACGGGAAGAATCTGAACCACAGAGGCGCAGACGGCACAGAGGAGAGAGACGTCCGCTCTCTCTCAGTCGAGCTCTCTTCCTTTCCGAGTGTCCTCTTCTCTTCCCTCTGTGCCTCTGCGGTTCCTTCTCTCATGAACCAGGGCGAACCCGCTCGCCGGCGCTCGGGCGGTGAGAGCCGCGCCGTGAAAGTAAATTCCCGCGCTCGGACCAGGACGGTTATTCTGTGCTCCCATGCCCCCGTCCTCCGACCCGCCGCGCCGCTTCCCCGAGACCTCCTGGGGTCTGGTCGGAAAGGCCGGCGAGCCGCTCACCCCCGAGGGGCGGCAGGCGCTGGCCACGCTCTGCGAGCTGTACTGGTACCCCGTCTACGCCTTCGTGCGCCGCCGCGGCGCGCCGGCCGAGGAGGCGCAGGACCTCACCCAGGGCTTCTTCGCGCGCCTCCTCGAGCGGAACGATATCGCCACGGCCGACCAGGGCCGCGGCCGGTTCCGGTCGTGGCTCATCGCCTGCGTCAAGCACTACGTCGCCAACGAGCGCGAGCGCGCCCGCGCCCAGAAGCGCGGCGGCGACGGCGCGCTCCGCGGCTTCGACGCCGAGCGCGCCGAACGGCGCTATCAGGCAGAGCCGGTGCGCGCGCACGCGGCGGGCCACCTGCTCACGCCGGAGGCGCTCTACGAGCGGCGCTTCGCCCTGGTCCTGATCGAGCGCACGCTCACCATGCTGCAAGATCATTACGCACAGACCGGACAGGCGCGGCTCTTCGAGGCGCTCAAGGGACGGCTCTCCGGCGCAGAGGAGGAGCGGCCGCACAAGGAGGTCGCGGCGGCGCTCGGCATGAGCGTGGAGGCGGTGAAGACCGCGACCTCCCGCCTGTACGACCGCTACCAGCGAACCCTCCGCGAGGAGGTGGCGCGCACGGTCACGCGCGTGGAGGACGTTGACGAGGAGCTGCGCTCGCTGCTCCTCTCGCTGAGGGGTGACCCATCGAATGACGGGTAACCTTCACGGCCGGATCCGGAAGGACGGGTAATGGATCGTGGAGCCCACACCGCTGCCGCTCAGGCCTTGACGGTCCGCGTCTGTCCGACATGCCGGGAGGCCATCGAGCCCGACGCGCCGCTCGGTCTCTGCCCCTCCTGCCTGATCGCCCGCGCGATCGACCGCGGCGCGTCGCTGGCCGAGCCCGCCCCGCCCGGCCAGGACGACGGCCCGCTCCCGTCGTTGCGCCTCGGCGGGTACGAGATCCTCGACCGCATCGACGCCGGCGGCATGGGCGTCGTCTACCGGGCCCGACAGGTGCTCGCCGATGGCCGCATCGTCGCTCTCAAGATGCTTCAGGGCGGCGCCTTCGCGAGCGACGCCGCGGCGCGGCTGTTCCAGCGCGAGATCGCGCTCGTCTCCCGGCTGGATCACCCCAACGTCGTGCCGATCTACGACGTCGGCGAGCACGAGGGGCGCGCCTATTTCACGATGAAGCTGATGGCCGGCGGCACGCTCACCGCCCGCCTCGAGCACTACCGCGACCCGCGCCGCGCCGCCGGGCTCGTCGCGAAGCTCGCCCGCGCCGTGCACGAGGGCCACCTCCGCCACATCCTGCACCGCGACCTGAAGCCCGCGAACATCCTCTTCGACACGGAAGGGGAGCCCTACGTGGCCGACTTCGGGGTGGCCAAGCTGCTCGGCGACGACGGCGGCACCATGACGGGCGATCGCCTCGGAACGCCCGGCTACATGGCGCCGGAGCAGGCGAGGGGCCAAGCGAAGCGGGTCACGGCGGCGGCCGACATCTTCAGCCTCGGCGTCATCCTCTACGAGCTGCTCACCGGGCGACGACCGTTCGACGCCCCGACGCCCATGCAGTCGTTGCGCCGCACCATCGAGGAGGAGCCGGCCGCGCCGCGCTCGATTCGGCGCGACCTGCCGCGCGACCTCGAGACCATCTGCCTGACGTGCCTGCGCAAGGAGCCCGAGCGGCGGTACGGCTCGGCCGAGGCGCTCGCCGAGGATCTGGAGCGCTGGCTGCGCGGCGAGCCCGTCGCGGCGCGCACGCCGGGGCGGGGCGAGCGCGCGCTGCGCTGGTGCGCCCGGCACCCGGCCGCGGTGGCGCTGATCCTCGCGGCGACGCTGGCGTTCGGGGGCGCGGTGGCGACGGCGCGCGCCCAGGAGGAGGCGCGCCGGCAGGAGGTGCTCGAGGGCAACGTGTACGCGGCGCGGGCGGTCGCCGGCGCGGTGCTCGCGCAGCTGTGGCACTACGGCGTGCTCGTCTCCCGCGCCGCCGCCGATCCGCGCGCCGCGGCGCTCGTCGAGCGGCCGCACCTGCCGGCGCTCGAGGCGCTCCGCGAGGCGTACGTCGGCCAGCACGGAGGCCCGTCGCTGGTCACCTGGTTCGTGGTCGACCGGAACGGCGCGCTGCTCCTGCACTGGCCGCGGGCGTCGGCGCCCCTGGGGACGTACGAGTTCCGCGACTACTTCCAGGGCGCCCGGCGCCTCGCCGAGGGGCCGGATCCCGGCGTGGCGTACGTCTCCCGCGCCTTCCAGTCGGAGACCGACCACTACCACAAGTTCGCCCTCACGTCCCCCATCCGCAGCGCTTCCGGTGAGTTCGCCGGGGTGCTCATCGCCACGATCGCGACGGACTCCCGGCTCGGCGCGCTCCAGCTCAGCGATGGCCGCCGCTTCGCCGCGCTCGCGGCCCGCCGCGACCGCGAGCGCGGCGGGACGGCGCCGGCGAGCGATGAGTTCACGGTGCTGGTCCACGACGGCCTCGAGCACGGCGAGGGCGCCGCGCTCCGCAGCGCGACGCTGAGCGGGCTCCTGCCGGCGCCGGTCACCGGCGCGCCCGCGCTGGGGCAGCTCCGGCTGCCGCCGCCCGAGCTCGTGGCCTCGATGGACGACTTTCGCGATCCGCTCGCCGAGCGCGATCCCGTGAAGTACGGCGGCGCCTTTCTCGCCGGGATCGCGCCGGTCGGCCACACCGATCTCGTGGTCATCGTCCAGAGCCGCGCCGACGAGGCGGTCGCGCTCGACGCCGACCCGCGCCTGCGGCTCGTGTCGTGGAGCGGCGTCGCCCTGGCCCTGCTCGGCCTCGCGTTCGCGGCCGCGTCGGCGGCGCGGCGCCGTCGACGCCGGCGCATGGCGGCCGAGCGGTAGGCGCCGGGCGCGCCCGCCGTCACGACTCGGAGAACTCGCCCTCGACCCACCTGCCCGGGAGCACCGAGCACGTATCGAGCTTGTACCAGACTCCATACCGAGCCGCGCTCCAGGAGTCCTTGAATCCGCTCCCGACGCCGGGGTGGGCGACGCCGAACCAGCATTCAGGCGTGGAACGGTCAGGCGCCTCGTCGGCCGGCGCATGGGCGGCGATCCAGACGAACGCGACGTTCAGCTCGCCTTCGTACGAGCACGAGCGCCGCGCGGCCCTCGAGCACCACGTCCGGCTCACAGCCGACGTCCCGGAGCTCACAATCTCCGAGCGCCACGATCGACGCGACGTTCGACGGCCAGGCGGTCAACCGGGGAGAGTGCGCGGGATCGAGCCTCAAATCGAGGTGATGAACCGGGCGAGGCGGACCGTCGGTGATGCGCGGGGCGGCGAGGGGCCCCGCCCGCCAGGCGCGGGCGAGGCTTCGCCGTGCCCACATTGGCTGAACGCGGATTACCTCGCGTGCGTCAGAGCACAGGTCCACGCAGGCGTGAGCGCCGCCACACACTAGCCGCGACAGCCGAGCTCTGGATCGAATGGGCTTGGCAATGCTGGGCAGACCATGTAAGGGTCCGGCATATCATCAAATATAATTGTCGTGAGCGCGACGGCCATTCGCGAGCTGACGGTGCAGGCACGATGACCCGGGGGGCGCGTGGATATCGACGGAATGCAGGCTGAGCTGGAGCGGCTCCGCCGTGAGATCAAGGCGCTGGAGCTGCGCGCCCAGGCCGCGGAGGCGCAGGCGGCCCTGTACCAGGGCGTCTTCGAGCATCTGCCCGTCCCGTCGGCTCTCTACCGCGCCGACGGCGTCCTGGCGGACATCAACCGCCGGAACCGCGAGATGCTGGCCGTGCCGTCGAAGGAAGCGATGGTCGGCAAGCACAATATGTACGAGGATCCGGTGGCCGTGGCGGGCGGATACACTGCCCATTTCGATCGGGTGATCCGGAGCGGCGAATGCGTGATCATGGCGCCGACCCCGTACGACACGGCCGACGCCGGCCTGGAGCGCGCCGAGGACCGCACCGTCTGGACCGAGACCAGGATGTCACGGGCCGACGTGGGCGACGCGCGCTACGTGATCGGGATCAACCTCGACGTGACGGACAGGATGCGCGCCGAGAAGGCGTACCAGGACGGCGCGGCATTTGTCACCGCAATCGTCGAGCACGCGCCCAGCGCCGTCTACGTCAAGGATCTGGACGGCCGCTACGCGCTCGTCAACAGGCACTTCGAGCGGCTCATGGGCCTCTCCCGCGAGGCGGTGCTCGGGCGCGCCGCTCGCGACGTCGTGCCCTCGGAGCTCGCCGAGCGCCTCGAGCAGTCGGAGCGGCAGGTCATCGCGACGGAGGCGCCGCTCGTCATGGAGGAGCAGCTCCTGCTCGAGGGCCGCACCCATTACTTCGTGACCACGAGGTTCCCGCTGCTCGATTCACGAGGGAGGCTGTATGCGGTGTGCGGCATCTCCGTGGAGGTCACCGAGAGCCGAGCGGCCGAGGCCGAGGCTCAGCGGCTCCAGGACGAGATCATCCGCCTGCAGGAGGCCAGGCTGCGCGCCCTCTCCACGCCGCTGCTGCCGATCGCGCGCGGCGTGGTGGTGATGCCGCTCGTCGGCAACATCGACGCGCCCCGGGCGCAGCAGGTGCTCGAGACCCTGCTGGAAGGCATCGTCGCCCACCAGGCCTCCATGGTGATCCTCGACGTTACAGGCGTGCCGACCATCGACACCCAGGTCGCCAGCGCGCTGGTGCGGACGGCGCGGGCGGTGAACCTGCTCGGCGCGCAGGTGCTCGTGACGGGGATCCAGCCCGCGATCTCGCGGGCGCTCGTGGAGCTCGGGGCGGATCTGGGCGGGATCCTGGTGCGGTCCACGCTCGATTCGGGCATCGCGTACGCCCTCGCGCGCGGCTCCGGGCGCGTGAGCGGGCAAGCCCGCGAGCCGTCGAGCGGAGGCGACCCCTTCGATCGGCGACTCGAGCGCCGATCCCGCTGATCGATCGAGAGATGAACCGCCGAGGCGGATGCGCACGTCGCATCCACCGCGGCAGTTATCCTCCGCAGCCGGTGCGGCGCGCGCACACCCCGAAAGGCGATGGGGGCATGCGACCCCGCGAGGCCCTCTGCCCGCCTACTTGGCGAAGGCCGACCCATTCCAGACGTACCGCGCCGGCTGCGCTCCCCCCCACGGCAGGAGCAGCGGCTCGAAGCCGCCGACGGGGCCCTTGTCCTGGTTGAACGGATACGTCTGCTCCGTCCACTCGACGGCCCGCCCGGGGGCGAGCTCGATCCCCACCTTGTCGTCCGCGCGCACGAACTTGAGCTCGCCGACGATCTTCTTGTCGCCGATGCTGCGCCCGACCTCGGCCGCGAAGACCCGCTGGATGCCCTCGCCCTCCAGCCGGAAGATGAGCACCACGTCGCGGTCCACGGTCGCGGCGCCCGCCTCCTTGGGCGCCGCCGCGCGGACGGTGCCGTGGACGATGATCTCCGCCTTGCCGTCGCCGGTGAGATCGAGCGCGCGCACCGAGCGGATGTCGCCCGGCGCGGCGAACTGCGCCAGCGTCATGAACGCGTACCCCGCGCCGCCCCGGAAGCCCTTGCCGAACACCACGAGGTCGCGGTCGTGCAGGAGCACCCGCTCGGGCTCGCGACCCCCGGCCACGTCGGCGCCGAGGTCGAACCGCGGCTTGCTCGACGACGCCGCGCGGTCGCGCCGGTAGAGCGCGTACACCTTGTCGAGCATCTCGGCCGGCGACAGCCCGGCCGGCTTCGCCGCGACCCGCGGCTCCTCGGCCCGCGCCGCCGCAGGGCGCGCGGCCGCGGCCGGCGCCTGCCGCTGCTCGCTCGCCTTCGTGAACACCCCGCCGTTCAGCTTGTAGAGCTGCGACTTGATCGATCCCCACGGCAAGAGCAGCGGGTCGTACGTCTGCTCCACCCCCTCCGCGTAGTTGCTCGCGTCGTACCGGGTCGCCTTGCCCGGCTCGATGCGGATCGCCATCTTCGCGCCGTCGGGCACGAACTCGACGTCGTTGACGACCGAGCCCTTGTCCGTCGAGATCGCGATCTCGTGCTGGAAGATCGGCTTCGGCGTGTCGCCGGCGCCGAACTGCAGCACGTGCATCACCTCGCGGTACTTGGCGCCGGTGCCCGTGCGCTTCCTCAGGATGAGCTCGGCCTGGCCGTCGCCCGTCAGGTCGCGCGCCGTGAGCGACGGGACCATCCCCTCGCTGGCGTCGACCCCGAGGTCCTCGAAGTAGTACTGCGCGCCCTTCCGGAACCCGGGGCCGAGGACGACCAGGTACCGCTCGTACACGGTCACCCGCTCCCGCATCGCGTCGCCGGCGACGTCGGCGACGAGGTCGTACTTCGGGGCGCTGCGGATGCCCTTGCTCCTCAGCAGGCCGTCGATGACCGCGAGCTCGGGCTCGGTCGCGAGCGGCGACAGCGACGCGTACGCCTCCGAGGCGGCGCTGCCGACGATCGCGTCGACCCCGCCGGCGCCGTCGGCGTCGTGGACGAAGAGCCCCGCCCGCAGCCCGACCCGGGTCGTCGCCGCCTCGGGGAACGCCGACCAGGGGACGCTCGCCTCGAGCGTGTACCCGCCGGCCCGGGGCGCCTCGATCACCTTCGCCCCCGCCGCCTCCTTGCCGCCCGGCAGCTTCACGATGCCCCGGCTCTTGCCCGGCTGTCCCGGGTAGAGCGCGACCTCCTGGACCTTCCCGCCCGGGAAGCCGAGGACGAGCTTCACGTGGTCCGCGCCGCCGCGCAGCGCGTCATCGGTCACGTCGGCCGCCACGTAGACCCGCGCGTCGTCGTAGGCGATGGCCACCTGCGCGGCGAGGTCGGCCTTGCTCGGCTTGCCCTTCACCTTGACGCCGAGGGAGGTGAGCGCCACCGGCCACTCCTTCGGGACTCCATCGAGCTTGAGCCACTTCGACTCGACGAGCGGCGCCGCGATCGGCGCGCCGGCGGCGAGGGCGGGGGAGGGCGCCGCGGCTGCCAGGGCGACCAGCGCGGCCGGCGCGAGCGCGGCGAGTCGAGAACCGAGGGCAGGCGCCCCCGGCGCACGGAGGGAAGGTGTTCTACGTCTCATAAGCTCGGGTTTGGACGCCTCTCCGCGCCCGCTTGTTCTTACCACGAGCACTTTGTTTCCGGATCGCTCAGCGCGCGGGGGGCCCGCGGCCGCCGCGGCGCCCGAGGCCGCTCCGCCGTCGCGCGAAAACAGCGCCCCGGCGGCGACCTCGGCGCGGCGGGGTGGCGACCGCTGCGCGGCGGGGTGGCGACCGCTGCGCGGCGGGGTGGCGACCTCGCCGCGGCGGGCGAGGGGCCGGCGGCGCCGGCCCATGTCAGGGGATCAGCGCGGGTCGGCGGAGGCGGGGAGGCGGGCGGGGCCGGCGTCGACCGGCCGGATCCGGCGGTACACGAGCTTCGCGATCTCGACGGCCGGCACGATGAGCGCCGAGAGGACGAGCAGGACCATCCACTCGTGCGACGACATCGCGTACGTGCGGAAGACCGGGCGCAGCGCGGGCACGAGCAGCGCGATCAGGTGGATCGCCGCGCTGGCCGCCACCGCCACGAGGAGCGGGAGGCTGACGAGCGGCTTCGACGCGAAGATCGAGATCACCGGGCTGCGGCAGCTCCAGGCGTGGAAGAGCGGCGACAGCGCGAGCAGCGAGAAGGCGACGGCGCGCGTGCGGAGCAGCGCCTCCTCGGTCTGCTCCGACGTGGCGTAGAGCGCCACGGCCGCGAGCCCCATGAACGCGCCGACGTAGAGGATGCCGAGGTAGTCGCGCTTGACGAGCAGGCCCTCGTCGCGCGGCCGCGGCGCCTCGGACATGAGCTGCGGATCCGGCGGATCGATGCCGAGCGCGAGCGCCGGCAGGCCGTTCGTCACGAGGTTGATCCAGAGGATCATGAGCGGCGTCAGCGGAGGCCACTTGCCGAAGAACGAGACCACGAACACGGCCACGAGCAGGCCCATGTTCGACGAGAGGAGGAAGAAGATGAACTTCTGGATGTTGCGGTAGATGGCGCGCCCCTCGCGCACCGCCTCGACGATGGTCGCGAAGTTGTCGTCCGCGAGCACGAGGTCCGCCGCCTGCCGCGCCACGTCCGTGCCGCCGCGCCCCATCGCCACGCCGATGTGCGCCTCGCGGAGCGCGGGCGCGTCGTTCACGCCGTCGCCGGTCATCGCCACGATGTGGCCGTGCGCCTTGAACGCCCGCACGAGCCGGAGCTTCTGCTCCGCCGTCGTCCGCGCGAAGACGCGCAGGTGCATGATCCGCCGTGCGAGCTCCTCGTCGCCCATCGCCGCGAGCTCCGCGCCGCTGAGCGCCTCGTCGCCCTCGTCCCAGAGCCCGATCTCCTTGGCGATCGCGGTCGCGGTGAGCCGGTGGTCGCCCGTGATCATGACGGCGCGGATGCCGGCGCGGCGGCACTCGGCCACCGCCTCCTTCACCCCCTGCCGCGGCGGGTCCATCATCCCGACCAGGCCGAGGAACGTGAGCTCGCGCTCGATGTCGTCCGCGTCGTGGCTGACCCGCACGCGGCGGCAGATCGCGAGCACGCGCAGCGCGGCCTCGCTCATGCGATCGGCCTCGGCGGTGATCGCGCGCCGGTCGTCCTCGGTCAGCGCCCGCACCCCCTTGTCGTCCGCGAACTTCACGCAGAGCGGCAGGAGCACGTCGACGCTCCCCTTCACGTGCGCGATCTCGCGGCCGCGCTCGTCCCGCGTGATCACCGTCATCCGCTTGCGATCGCTGTCGAAGGGCAGCTCGTGCACGAACGCGTGCGACGGCGCCACCGACTCGCGCGACTGGCCGCCCTTCGCGGCCAGCGTGAGCAGCGCCCCCTCGGTCGGGTCGCCGACGATGTTCCAGCGGCCCGTCGCCTGGTCCTCGTTCAGCGACGCGTTGTTGCAGAGCGCGACGGTCGCGAGCAGGTAGCTGAGGGGCGCCGACAGGTCGACGACCTCCGCGCCGGCCTCGTCGCGCACCGCGCCGACCGGGTTGTACCCCTCGCCGGACACGGTGTAGCGGTGGCCGCCCGCGTACACGTTGCGCACGGTCATCTCGTTCTGGGTGAGCGTGCCCGTCTTGTCCGACGCGATGATCGTCGCGGCGCCGAGCGTCTCGACCGCGGGCAGCTTGCGCACGATCGCCCCGCGCTTCGCCATGCGCTGCATCCCGAGCGCGAGCGTGATCGTCGTGATCGCGGGCAGCCCCTCGGGGATGGCGGCCACGGCGAGGCTCACGCCCTCGAGCAGGAGCTCGTGCCACGGCCGCCCGCCCCGGATGAACCCCCAGCCGAGCAGCACCGCGGAGAGCGCCAGGCACACCCGCAGGATGATCGCGCCGAAGCGATCGAGGCGCTCCTCGAGGGGCGTCTTCTGCTCGCCGACCGAGCGGATCATCTCGCCGATGCGGCCGAGCTCGGTGTTCACGCCGGTCGCGGTCACGACCGCGCGCCCCTTGCCGCGCACGACGCTCGTGCCGGTGAAGATCATCGTCACGCGGTCGCCGAGCGGCGCGTCGCGCGCGACCGGGGCGAGGGCGTCCTTGACCGCGGCCGCGCTCTCGCCCGTCAGCGCCGCCTCCTCGGTCGCGAGGCTGATCGTCTGCACGAGCCGCGCGTCGGCCGGGACCGCGTCGCCCGCCTCGAGCTCGAGGATGTCGCCGGGCGCGACGTCCTCGGCCGCGATGACCACGGTCTTGCCGCCGCGGCGCACGCGCGCGTTCGGCGCGCTGAGCTTCTGGAGCGCCTCGAGGGCCGCCTCCGCGCGCCGCTCCTGGTAGTAGCCGAGGAACGCGTTCAGGATGACGATGAGCAGGATGGCGATCGCGTCGCCGAACCTGTGGAGGAAGCTCTCGTGCTTCTCGGCCGTGAAGCCGACGACCACGGCGATCGTCGCCGCGGCGAGCAGCGTGAGGACGAGCGGGTTCGCGAACTGCTCGAGGATGCGGACGAGCGCGCTCTTCTTCTTCGTCTCGGGCAGGAGGTTCTTCCCGTGCTCCGCGAGGCGCTTCTGCGCTTCGGCCTCGGAGAGGCCGCCGGACGAGCTGACGCCGACGCGCTCGAGGAAGGCGCCGACCTCTTCGGCGTGTACGGGGACGGGAGCGGCGGGGGCGGCGTTCGATTCGGGACGGCGGAGCGCCGTAGCGGCTTGGCTCATGGGCGGGCGTGCTCTAGCGCTTCATCCTGGCTTGTTCACGTTGTTCTTCGGCCTCGAGCTCCGCGATGGCCGCCGCGAGCTCGTCCTGCTCGGCCTGGGGCATGCCGGTCGGCGCGCCGCCCGCGCCGGCCACGCGCACCTGCGGCGGCGTGGCCGCGGGCGGCGGCTCGGGCGGGAGCACGCCCATCTTCCGCTTGAGCGCGAGCAGCTCCTCGTCCGCGCCCGCCGTCGCCTCGAGCTGCCCGAACCGGTGCGCCAGCGTGTCGCCCGTGTACTGCTCGGCGATCTCCCCGGCGGCCTCCGCCTCGGCCTCGATCTGGTCGATTTTGTTCGACATCCGGTCGAACGTCTCGAAGGCGGAGGCGTTGTTGAGACCGCTCATGGTCTCCTGGATCGCCTTCTGCGCCTCGGCCCGCTTCTTCCGGGCGATGAGCACGTTCTTCTTGCGCTTCGCCTCCTCGATCTTGTTGTTGAGGAGGCGCAGGGCCGTCTTCAGCTGGTCGACCGCCTGCTTCTGCTTCTGCCACTGGTCCTTGTAGGTCGCGGCGAGCTGGTCGTGCTCCTTCTTGCGGTTCAGCGCCTCCTTGGCCAGCGCGTCGTCGCCCGCCTTGATGGCGAGCATCGCCCGGCGCTCCCACTCCGCGGCGTTGGCCGCCTCTTGCTCGGCCTGCTTCGCCAGCCGCTTCTCGTCGGCGATCGAGACGGCGACCTGCTTCTTCGCCTCGATCAGCTGGTTTGCCATGTCGATGACGACCTGGTTCAGCATCTTCTCGGGGTCCTCCGAGCGGCTGATGAGGTCGTTCAGGTTCGACTTGATGAGGGTCGCAAGGCGCGCGAAAATTCCCATAGATCAGCTCCAACTCTCGGGTAGCGCAGGGTCGAAAGGCGCGGCAGGTCAGCTCAGCGCGAGATCGTGCAGCACGGGGACGTGGCGGGCGAGCGCGAGATCGATGTCGCTCAGGATCGCCTCGAGCTCGTTCATGTCGAGGTTCTCGAGCTCCAGCGCCGCCGACAGGACGATGGTGCCGGCCTCGATCCCGTACGAAGCATGCATCAGGTCGGTCGCGTTGTACTCGAGCAGGCGGCGGAAGAGCTTGGTCTGGTGGGCGTCGTCGGCGGGCACGGGGCCGATCGAGACGCGCACCGCCACGATGGGTGGATCGATGCGGATCGCGATCGGCGGCGCGCCTGCGCCCCCCGAGACGAGGTAGGTACCGGCATCGTTCTCGAACCGGCGATCGAGCTGCAGGAGATAGGTTTCGACGTCCTCGGCTGTGCGCGGCATGGCGCGGCGAGCCTACAGAATCATGGCGCATCGGGCTAGTGCCGCCGCCGCTCGGGTTCTCCCGGGATTCCGCGCTGCGGCGCGGGCTCGGGCCGCGCCCGCCGAGCGCGCCCCGCGCGGCCGTGGTCCTCCGAACCGACGTGCGCCGGGCGCCGGCTTCCTTGGGCGCGCCCGCCGGCGCGGCGCCTCGTCCGTTTCGTGCTCGCTCCGCGCGCAGCCGCGCCGTGCCGTGCCGTGCCGTGCCGTGCCGCGTGCGGGCACCCGCGCCGCGCGGTCGCCGCTGCCGCTTCGCTCCGCGAGCCGCCGCGAGCCGCTGCGCCGCCGCGATCCGCGCCGCCGCGAGCCGCTGCGCCGCCGCGATCCGCGCCGCCGCGAGCCGCTGCGCCGCCGCGATCCGCGCCGCCGCTTCGCGCGCCTGACGTGATCGGTTCCGCTCGCTCCGGGAATCACGGGGTTTACCTGGACGCTCGCTTTTTTCTCACCTGTTTCGGGTTCGCGGTGGTACGGTCCCGATCCAGGTTACGTGGCGATCCACCCGGGCGACGTTGTTGCTGGCTACCGAGTCACCCGCTTGCTCGGGCGGGGGGGCATGGGCGAAGTCTGGGCGGCGACACGGGAATCGGACATGCAGCAGGTCGCCATCAAGGTCCTGCTCGCGCGCGCCGCGATGAAGCCCGACCTCGTGCGGCGCTTCGACCGCGAGGCCAAGATCGCCTCGGCGATCAAGAGCCCGTACGTCTGCCAGCTGCTCGAGGTCGGCGAGACCGAGGACGGCGCGCACCTGCTCGTGTTCGAGCAGCTCGACGGCGAGTCGCTCGCGGACCGGCTGAAGCGCGAGCAGTACCTGCCCTTCAGCGAGGTCGGCCCGATCATCGACGACGTCCTCCAGGGGCTCGTGGCGGCGCACGCCGCCGGCGTCATCCACCGCGACCTCAAGCCCGGCAACATCTACCTCGAGCACCTCGGCCTGCCCGATCGGCGCGAGCGCGCGAAGATCCTCGACTTCGGCATCTCCAAGCTCACCCGGCGCGAGAAGGAGGAGCCGACGCTCACCGCCTTCGACGCGACGCTGGGCTCGTTCGCGTACATGGCGCCGGAGCAGGTGCGCGGCGCGGCGCGGGCCGACGAGCGGGCGGACATCTACGCGGTCGGCGCGGTGGCCTTCCGCGCCCTGTCCGGGCGGCTGCCCTTCGAGGGCGCGACGGCCGCGGTGCTCGTCGCGATGAAGCTCGACCGCCCGGCGCCGTCGCTCGCCGAGGCGACCGGCGAGAAGTGGCCGGTGGGCATCGAGCGCTTCCTCGAGCGGGCGCTCGATCGCCGGCGCGAGGGTCGCTTCAGCACCGCGGCCGAGGCGCTCGCGAGCTGGCGCGCCATCCAGCCCGCGAACATCACGCGCGCGGTGCGCCGCTCGCAGCGGAGCCGGTACCCCTCGGAGCTGCCCGAGGCGTTCCTGGAGGACAACCCCACGGTCGTCGACGGCCCCCCGACGATGACCGAGAACGGCGGCTTCGCCGATGTCGGCCCGAGCTCGATGCCGCCGCCGCCGAGCAGGACCGGGGGCTCGATGCCGCCGCCGCCGAGCAGGACCGGGGGCTCGATGCCGCCGCCGCCGAGCAGGACCGGGGGCTCGGTGCCCCCGCCGCCGCCGAGCAGATCCGGCGCGGTGCCCCCGCCGCCGCCGAGCAGATCCGGCGCGGTGCCCCCGGCGGCGCCGAGCAGGTCCGGCGCGGTGCCGCCGGCGCCGCCGAGCAGGTCCGGCGCGGTGCCGCCGGCGCCGCCGAGCAGGTCCGGCGCGGTGCCGCCTGCGCCGCCGAGCAGGTCGGCGCGGTGCCGCCTGCGCCGCCGAGCAGGTCCGGCGCGGTGCCGCCGGCGCCGCCGAGCAGGTCTGGCGCGGTGCCGCCTGCGCCGCCGAGCAGGTCTGGCGCGGTGCCGCCTGCGCCGCCGAGCAGGTCTGGCGCGGTGCCGCCGCCGAGCAGGTCCGGCGCGGTGCCGCCTGCGCCGCCGAGCAGGACGGGGGCCGCAGAGATTCCCCGGCCGGAGGGCCCACCTTCGCGCCGCAAGACAGAGAGGCATTGAGTTGCTCGACGCCACGGTAGGCACGAAGAACAGGGTCGAGGTGCGCGGCGGGCGCATCCGCCCGACGAAGTCGTCGGCCGCTCGCGGCGGCGGATGGCTGGAGATCGGCACCGATCCCGTCATCGTGGGCCGCAACGCGGCCTGCCAGCTGGTCCTCGACGACGCCAAGGTGAGCGCGGTGCACGCCGAGTTCGTCGCCACCGAGCAGGGCGTCCGCGTGCGCGACCTCGACAGCAGGAACGGGACGTTCGTCGGCGGCGTGCGGGTCGGCGACATCTACCTGCTCACGAGCACGAAGCTGCGGCTCGGCGAGACCGAGATCCAGTTCGAGCCGCTGCGCCCCGAGCGCATCACGGTGTCGGCCATCCCGCAGTTCGGCCCGCTCGTGGCGAGCAGCCCCGGGATGCGCGCCATCTTCGAGCGCCTCTCCAAGATGGCGCCGACCGATCTCACGGTGCTCATCACGGGCGAGACCGGGACGGGCAAGGAGCTCGTCGCCCAGGCGCTGCACCAGGCGAGCGCCCGCTCGAAGAAGCCGTTCGTGGTCGTCGACTGCGGCTCGATCCCGCCGACGCTCGCCGAGGCGACGCTCTTCGGCCACGAGCGCGGCGCGTTCACCGGGGCGGTCGACAAGCGCCTCTCGCCGTTCATCGAGGCGGACGGCGGCACGATCTTCCTCGACGAGCTCGGCGAGCTGCCGCTCGAGGTGCAGCCGAAGCTCCTCCGCGCGCTCGCCGAGCGCCGCATCAAGAGCGTCGGCGGGTCGAGCTACCGCGAGGTCGACGTGCGGGTGCTCGCGGCGACGCGCCGCGACCTCGTGCGCGCGGTCAACGGCGGCAACTTCCGGAGCGACCTCTATTTCCGCGTCGCGCAGATCAAGATCGAGCTGCCGGCGCTCCGGCAGCGCGTGGAGGACATCCCGGTGCTCGTCCGCCGGATGCTGAAGGATCTCGGCGACGAGACCGCCTATGAGCGCGTCTCGAACAGCACGCTCGAGCGGCTGATGCGGCACGACTGGCCGGGCAACGTCCGCGAGCTCAGGAACGCGGTCGCCGTCGCGTTCGCGCTCGCGGGCGAGGGCGAGGAGATCGACATCGCGGCGCACCTCGGCGCGCTCACCGAGACGCCGGTGCACGGCAACTCGTCGCCCTCGATCCACCCGGCCGCCGGCGGCGGCGGCGGCGCGTTCAACGGCTCGTTCGCCTCGCTGAAGGGCCGCCAGTTCCAGGAGGCGAAGCGCGACGTGCTCGCGCGGTTCGAGCGCGACTATTTCGCCGCCCTGTCCGAGGAGGCGAAGGGCAACGTCAGCGAGATGGCGCGGCGCGCGGGCATGGAGCGGGCGCACGTGCGGGCTTACCTTCGCCGCCACGGCATCGGCGCGAAGCAGGAACAGGAGTGAGCGCCGCGGCGCGGCGCGCGGTCGGCCGGCGCTCGGGGTGAGCCGCCCTGCCGGCTGCCGCGTGCGTCGCACGAGGCGCAGGATCCTACTTAGTTAGACTGACGAACTTGTTCGCGGGCCATGAGGCTCAGGCCGCGGGGAGGCCCTGCCGACTGCTGCGTGCACCGCAGTCACACGGCAGCGGCTTTTTCGTCCCTGCCGGACGGCGCGCTCTCGTCGGTCTCGAACAGCCCCTCCAGCTCCTGCGCGGCCTGCCTCGCGGCCTCGATGAGCTTGGCCTCGTCGTTGTGGACCGCGTGCCCGCGGAGGAGCACCCGTTCGTCGTGGGCCCTGAACCGCTCGACGATCGCCTGGGCGTCCGGCGCGCGCATCCCGAGGCCCTCCAGCACGCGCGCCGCCACCTCGAGCGACGACCGGAACGTCTCCCGCTCGAGCAGCTCCACCCCGATATCCATGAGCTGGTACGCGTGCTGGCGGTTGCGGGCGCGCGCGTAGATCTTGAGCTCCGGGAAGTGCCGCTTCACGATCTCTGCCGTCTTCACCGAGGACGCGACGTCGTCGATCGCCAGCACGAAGATCTTCGCCTTGTCGGCGCGCGCGGCGCGGAGCAGGTCGAGCCGGGAGGCGTCGCCGTAATAGATCTTGTTGCCGTACTTGCGGACGAAGTCGACCTGCGTGGCGCTCGCGTCGAGCGCGGTGAAGGGGATCTTCCTCGTGCGGAGGACGCGGGAGACGATCTGGCCGAAGCGGCCGTATCCGGCGATGATGACCTGGGGGTCGCCGTCCTCGATCGCGTCGAACTCCCGCGCTGGGCCGGCACGCCGCCATCGCTGGAGGAGCAGGTCGCCGAGCGCGATGACGAGCGGCGTGAGCGCCATGGACAGGGTGACCACGACGACGAGGAGGTCGGCGAGGAGCCTGTCCATGATGCCCTGCCCCGCGGCCAGCCCGAAGAGGACGAAGGCGAACTCGCCCCCCTGCGGGAGCGCGAGCGCGAGGTCGCGCGCGGAGCCCACGGCGTGCCCGCTCGCCCTGCCGAGGACGAACAGGACGGCGGCCTTGAGCGCCATCATGCCGAAGACGAGCCCGAGGACGAGCAGCGGCCGCTCGATGAGCAGGCCGATGTTCGCCGACATGCCGACGGCGATGAAGAACAGCCCCATCAGCAGCCCCTTGAACGGCTCGATGTCGGCCTCGAGCTCGTGGCGGTACTCCGAGTCGGCGAGCAGCACGCCCGCCATGAAGGCGCCGAGCGACATCGACAGGCCGACCTGCACCATGAGGAGCGCCGTGCCGAGCACGACGAGCAGGGCCGCGGCGGTGAAGATCTCGTGGGCGTGGGCGGCGGCGATCGCCCGGAAGACGGGGCGCACGAGGTAGCGGCCGCCGGCGACCACGGCGAGCAGCACGGCCACCGCCTTGAACGACGATGCGAGGGCGCTCCCCTCGGCCGGGGACCCGCCCCCCGGGCCGAGCAGGGGGAGCAGCGCGAGCAGCGGGATGACGGCGAGGTCCTGGAACAGCAGGATCGCGAACGCGGAGCGGCCGTGCTGCGCCTGCATCTGGCCCTTCTCGGCCAGGATCTGCAGCACGAACGCCGTGGACGAGAGCGAGAGCCCGAGGCCGGCGATGGCCGCCGTGTCGGCGCGGTGGCCGAGCGCGACGCCGATGAGCGCGATGAGCGCGCCCGTGACGGCGACCTGCGCGCCGCCGAGCCCGAACACCGCGCGCCGCAGCACCCAGAGCCGCGACGGCTGGAGCTCGAGGCCGATGAGGAAGAGGAGCAGCACCACGCCGAGCTCCGAGAAGTGGAGGATGTTCTCGACGTCGGTGACGATCCGCAGGCCCCAGGGGCCGATGAGCGCGCCTGCGACGAGGTAGCCGAGCACGGCGCCGAGGCCGAGCCGCTTGAACAGCGGCACGGCGACCACGGCGGCGCCGAGAAAGACGGCGGCGTGAGAGAGCAGGCTCATGCGTAGTTGGGTCTCCTTGGGCTCCGCGTCCGGAGCGCGGCTCCGCGTCCGGAGCGCGCGGGAGGTTGCGCCGGACGAGGCGGCGCGCCTAGCGCAAAGCAGGGAGCCCCCGATGCGGGCGGGGCGCCGCGGCCCTACCCTCCGTGGATGACGACGCGCGACGAGATCCGCAGCGCCGGCGGGCCCGGCGGTGCGGCCGCGACGACCGCGATCACCCCCGAGGTCCCGTTCCAGCCGGTGCCCGGGCCGCCTGCGGAGCCAGGGAGACCCGGGCCGGAGATCCTCCCCCCGACCGAGCCGGGGCGAGAGGTGCCGCATCACCCCGAGCCGCCGCGGCCGGAGCGTGAGGTGCCGCACGAGGTCCCGCCCGCCCCGCACGCCCCCGACAAGGGACCGCCGGCGAGCCCCGAGGTGCCGACGCCGCCGGGCCAGCCGCGGCCGGAGATCCTCGTGCGGCGCGCCTCGGCGGTACGGGCCGGCGCGGCCCCGTGATAAGCACGATCCGCCATGCAGATCGAGCTCATCGCCACGGCAAGCGAAGATTCCGCGTACCTGCCCCGGGTGGGGCTCGGCACCCTCGCGGCGCTCACGCCCCCCGAGGACGAGGTCATCTACACCGACGACGTCGTGCAGCCCTTCGATCTCCAGCGCGACGTCAAGGACGTCGATCTCGTCGGCATCAGCGTCGACAGCAAGACCGCGCGCCGGAGCTACGATATCGCCGCCGCTTATCGCAGGCGCGGCGTCAAGGTGGTGCTCGGGGGCATCCACCCCACGGCCTGCCCCGACGAGGCGATGCAGCACGCGGACGCCGTCGTGGTCGGCGAGGCGGAGGACGCGTGGCCCGTCCTGCTCGCGGACGCGAAGCGCGGTGAGCTCAAACCGATCTACCGTCCGGAGCTGCCGAACCTGGCCGGCAGGCCCCCGCCGCGGCGCGATCTGTTCACCTCCAAGAAGTACATCCCGTTCCAGGTCGTGCAGACGATGCGCGGCTGCCCTTACCCGTGCGAGTTCTGCAGCGTGTCGACGGCGAACGGCACCACGATGCGGTTCCGCCCGACCGACGAGGTGCTGAGCGAGCTCAGGTCGCTCGGCAAGCTCATCATGTTTGCGGACGACAACGTGATGATCCACCGGGCCTACTCGAAGGAGCTGTTCACCCGGATGGTGCCGCTGAAGAAGCACTGGATCGGCCAGTGCTCGCTCGCCGCGGTCAAGCGCCTCGAGAACGTGAAGCTCATGGCCGAGAGCGGGTGCAAGGCGCTCTTCATCGGCTTCGAGAGCATCGACGAGGAGACGGTCAAGTTCACCGGCAAGCGGCAGAACCGGCCCTCGCAGTACAAGGAGACGATGGCGATGCTCCACGATCACGGCATCTCGGTCTGGGGGAGCTTCGTCTTCGGTTTCGACACGGACGATCCCGAGGTGTTCGATCGCACCGTGGAGTTCGGCATCGACATGAAGCTGACGATGGCGCTGTATGCCATCCTCACCCCGTACCCGGCGACGCAGCTGTACCGCCGCCTGAAGGCGGAGGGGCGCCTCACGGACGAGCGCTGGTGGCTGCGCCGCGACCACGACGCCGGCTCACCGTATTTCGTGCCCAAGCAGATGTCCCGGGAGCGGCTCCGGGAGGGCTGGGTGTCGGCGTGGACGAAATTCTACGCGCCTTCCTCGATATGGCGCAGGTTTACCCTGACGCGACAGTCGAGCTGGATTCAGCTGGCCGGCTTCTTTCCGCTGAATTTCATGCAGCACACGCTGGCGCACCGGAAGATCGCGGGCGGCGAGCAGCGCTTCCGGTCCGGCGTGCACATCGAGGAGACGGCCGCTCCGCCCGCGGCGCAGCCGCAGCAGGGGCCGCAGCCGCCGCAGCCGGCGAGGGCCAAGGGCGGCCGGCAGCTGCCGATCGTCGGATAGCGTCCTCCGGCGGCCGGGGCGCGTCCGTCCCGCATTGGCTGCCTGCAAGCGGCACTGCAACGCCACAGCGCTCTCCAGGGTTGCCGTGACGCGGTGTTCCGGCGCGGCGCTCCTCGGCGCGACAGGACGCCGCGCGTCGACGGCGGGAGCGCCCGCGGCCTTCGCCGAGCGCCCGCGGCCTTCGTCGAGCGCCCGCGGCCTTCGCCGAGCGCCCGCGGCCTTCGTCGAGCGCCCGCGGCCTCGCGATCGCCGCAGCTCGCCTGACATGTGAGCCTGTCGACGGCGTCTGGATCAGCGGCGGCGCACCATTCGCGGGCCGCATTTCCCTGCTGCGCTACAGTGCAGTTGTCGGTTGCTGATTTTGCTACACTCGCGTGAGCTCTGAATGCCGGGGTGGCGGGCGGGGGTGGATCCGCTTGATCACCGCATTGCCCTCGAATGGAGGTCTCATGGGTCGACTTCGTTTCTCGTCCTCGCTCCTCATCCTCGTGGGCGCTGCGGTGTCGAGCGCCGGCATCGCGGCTGGCTGCAGCGCGACGGGCAAGCCCGGCGCGTTCAACCCGAGCGGAGGTGGCGACACCGGGGTGGCGGCGGCGGGCGGCCTGGGCGGCGCTGGCGGCGAGGCGGGAGAGGGCAGCGGGGTCGGCGGCCTCGACGGGCTGGGCGGGCTGCTCAACACCGATGGAGGGCAGGAGAACACCCCCGACGTGACGGTGAACCCGTGCGGGAGCGCGTGCGGCGACAAGGAGCTGTGCGCCGGCGCCAACCTCGGCCTGGACGACGATTGCGACGGCGAGATCGACGAGGAGTGCCCCTGCGTCCCCGGCCAGGCGCACTCCTGCTTCCGCGGGGATCCGTCGTTCCGGGACGCCGAGGGCTGCTACCCCGGCTCCCAGCTCTGCGACGAGACCGGCACGTGGGGCCCGTGCGTCGGCGGCGTGCACGCCGACGAGGGCTGCTATTCGAACAGCGCCATCGCGTGCCACCCGATCCAGGCGCCGCCGTTCGCCGACGTCGATCTCAAGCCGGGCACGGGCATCTTCAGCGCGGATGCGGTCGCGGGCTCCGAGGTGTGGACGGTGGAGTGCCCCGAGGGCGTCGACCCGTGCCCCGGCGTGGGCGGATCGGACCCGGCGGA
Source organism: Sorangium sp. So ce394 (assembly GCF_051474665.1). NCBI lineage: Bacteria > Pseudomonadati > Myxococcota > Polyangiales > Polyangiaceae > Sorangium > Sorangium sp. So ce394. Next base: position 8,968,152 of record NZ_CP150339.1, on the reverse strand, counting down.
CGATTTCAAGCCGCTGCAATCGGGCGAGTATACGGTCACGTACACGAAGCGCGTCGCGAGCGGCGAGACCCAGAGCTGCCATTACCCGCTCTTCGTCGGCGCGGGCGGCCTGCGCGTCGAGCTCCAGTGGGAGCACGACTTCGGCAACGTCGATCTCGACCTGCACCTGCACAAGCCGAACAACACGCAGCCCTGGTCGACGTCGGGCTCGCCCGCGGACTGCGGCTGGAACAACTGCACCATCGAGCAATTCGTGGACTCCACGGAGATCCGCTGGTTCAGCAACACCGCGACGCCGCCGGATCCGGTGAACTGGTACCTCGACCCGGTGGAGAGCAACAACACGTGCTTCTTCGCGCCTCGGGGCGTCGGGGAGGATTGGCGCGACTACGAGCGCGGCTGCCACAACCCGCGGCTCGATCTCGACAACCGGGAGTGCGATCCCACGGTGAGCGACCCCGACGACCCGGATTTCTGCGCGCCCGAGAACATCAACATCGACTACCCGCCGAAGGGCCAGTGGATGCGGATCGGCGTGCATTACTACGGTGGCCGGGTGACCAAGGACATCCACCCGCGGATCAAGATCTTCTGCAACAGCACCCTCGGCGCCGACCTCGGGCCCACGGGCTTCTTCAGCCCGGAGCGGCCCGTCACCTTCACGCCCGACGACTCGGGCAGCAGGTTCTGGCTCGTGGCCGACGTGCTCTTCCCCGAGCCCGACGAGTGCGGTCAGGCGAACTGCATCGTCCAGCCGATCTACCGGAATGAGGACACGAAGACGCCGCTCCTCACCACCGAGGCGTACGTCGAGTCGAGCTTCGGTCCCGCCTACCCGTCGCTCCCGTGACCGGCGGGCGCGCCGCGCGCCCCACGGATGGCCCGATCGGCCTGACCCCGGAGGGCGAGGAGCCCTGTGCACACCCCCGAGCGAGCTCGACCGGTCGCTCGACCGGTCGACCGGATGGCACCGCGGCTCGTCGAACGGAGCCTGCCCCCCGCGGCCCGCACGCCGGCGCCCCGAGGCGCACTGCCGCGCTCGCCGGGCCGGTGAATCTGTAGTGGTTCGCCTGATAGTGATTCGCCTGACTCGAAGGCTCCGGAAAACGCTCCTCGCTGGCTCTCGTCGGTTCGTTGTCGCCGACGCCGGACGGAGGCCGTGCTAGGGAGCGCTGCGCGTCGCCTGTCGAGCCCGCAAGCTGTGTTTATCTCTCACCGATGAAGGCCGAGGCATCGTGGGCTGCCATCCCTGCGCGCGCAATCGCGCGCGCCCTCGGGCTGCAGCGTCTCGGCTTTGCTAAGGTACGGTGCTCTTCGCTGTGGCGCTGAGCGGCCGCAGTCTCCCTGCGGCCGCGTGTCGAGGTCCCGAGTGGAGGTCTCATGTTTCGTCATCGTGTCCTGACCGTGTTCCCGGTCGTCATCGCAGCCGCGGCGTCGGGCGTCGGCGTCGCGGCGGGCTGCAGCGCCGAAGGCATACGGTTCGATTTCGACGGGACGCCGGGGGGCAGCGCGAGCGCCGGCGGGTCGGGCGGCGCCGGCGGGGCGGGCCGCCCCGCCGGCGAGCCGGGCGCTCAGACGGGCGGCTCCGACGGCTTCGGCGGCATGCTCAACATCGATGGAGGGACGACCGAGGAGGCGCCCGACGTGGCGGTCAACCCGTGCGGCAGCGCCTGCGGTCCCGTGGAGCTGTGCGGCGTGGATGAGCTCGGCGTGGACCACGACGGGCTCGACGACGACTGCAACGGGATGATCGACGAGACGTGCGCGTGCATCGCGGGCCAGGCGCACTCTTGCTTTCGCGGCGACCCGTCCTTTCGGCACAGCCCGGGGTGCTACCCCGGCACCCAGCTCTGCGACGAGACGGGCACGTGGGGCCCGTGCGTCGGCGGGGTGCACGCGGACGAGGATTGCCACATGAGGGATGCGACGGGGTGCCACCCGATCCAGGCGGCCCCGTTCGCGAACGTCGACCTGAAGGGGGGCACCGGCTCGTTCAGCGGGGATGCGCTCCCGGGCTCCGAGGTCTGGACCGTGGCCTGCCCGCCGGGCGTGGACCCGTGCCCCTCGGTCGGCGGCTCGGGCCCGGCGGACGATTTCAAGCCCCTGCAGTCGGGCGAGTACACGGTCACGTACACGAAGCGCGCGGCGGGCGGCGAGACCGCGACCTGCGCCTACCCGCTGTTCGTCGGCGCCCGCGGCCTGCGCGTCGAGCTCGAGTGGGAGCACGATCCGTACAGCGTCGATCTGGACCTCTACCTCCACAAGCCGAACAACACGCAGCCCTGGACGATCGGCGGCTCGAGCGTCGCGTGCGGCTACGGGAACTGCACGCTCGAGGGCCTGGTGGAGGGCTCGTCCATCCGCTGGTTCGGCGACGACGCGGCGCCGCCCGAGCCGGTGAACTGGTATCTCGATCCGGAGGAGACCAACAACACGTGCTTCTACGCGCCCCGCGGCGTGGGGGACGCGTGGCGCTCCTACGGCCAGGGGTGCCACAACCCGCGGCTCGACCTCGACAACATCGCCTGCCTGCACCGCATCACCGACCCTGACAACCCGAACTTCTGCGCGCCGGAGAACATCAACGTCGACTTCCCGCCGAAGGACGGCTGGATGCGGGTCGCCGTGCACTACTTCGGCGGCACGGCGTCGTTCGACGTGCACCCGCGGATCAAGATCTTCTGCAACGGCGAGCTCGGGGCCGATCTCGGGCCCACCGGCTTCTACGATCCCGAGGCGCCCGTGGCGTTCATCCCGGAGGACTCGGGCGACAGGTTCTGGCTCGTGGCCGACGTCATGTTCCCCGAGCCCGATCCGGGGCAATGCAGCAACCCCACCTGCGTCGTCCGGCCGATCTACCAGGACGAGACGATGAAGACGCCGTTCCTCTCGGACGCGCGGACCGTGGTCAGGCAGTTCGGCCCGCCTTACCCCAGCCTGCCCAGGCCCTGACGTCGCGGCCGGGGCCGGCGGCGGGCGCGCTCACGCGTCGACGCCGGCCCGCTTGAGGAACGCGAGCGCGGGGCCGAGCGCGTACGCGGGCGCCCTGCCCAGGCGCAGCTGCTCCCCGGTCGACAGGTGGAGGAGCAGCCAGCGCGGCGCGAGGCCCGGCTCGTCGACGTCGGCGTCCGAGGCCGGCGGGGTCGACACGCGGGCGATCGCCTGGATGGGAAAGGTCCGCCGGAAGCCGCGGCCTTCCTGGACGATCTCGCCCCGCTCGAAGTCGAGGAGGAACAGGCCGTGGAGCCGGCGGCGCCGGCGGACGACGAGCAGCGCCGCGGTAGCGCCCGCGGTCCACGTCCCCGCGATGAAGAGGATGGGAAAGGGCGCCGCGCGCGCGGCCACGATGCCCACGATGATCAGCGAGGCGGTCAGCGCGAACGCGGCGATTCGGCGCACGGCGAGGTCGAGGTCGTCGCCCGGGCACTCGCAGACGAGCACGGTGGGGCCGAGCGCCCGGATGGCGCCGTCGGCGTTCGAGAGCAGGACGTCTCCCTCAGGCACTGCGTTCCTCCCGATCGGGTGAGGTCGTCATTACCGCAGCGGGGCGGGGGAGGCCATCCCCCGCGCCGCGCCGCGCGACGAGCGCCCTCGCGGGGGGCCTGCCGTGAACGCCCGGAACGACCGGGCTTCGAGGATCGATTCGTGTGCTGAGCGCCGTTTCCGCCCGAAGCAGCCCGAGCGAGCCGGGGATTCGCGCGCGGGCGGGCGGAGGCGTCAGTCCACTAACGCTGGCGGCGCCGCACGGTCGCGGCGGAGGTCGACAGGACACCACCGCACGACCGGAGATTCGCCGCCAAGAAGGGCGATTGGAGGCGTGTGGCACGCGATGTGCCACTGGGTCGATGGGGCGACTCGATGGGGCGACTCGATGGGGCGACTCGATGGGGCGACTCGATGAGGCGACTCGATGAGGCGACTCGATGAGGCGACTCGATGGGGGAGCAGAGAGGCCGATCGCGCAATCGGGGCGGCCGTCACGCAGATCGCGTGGGGACGCCGGGGCTCTCATGGGGGCAGGCGCGCTCGGGCCGAGCTGCAGAGGAGGACGCTGCGATGAGTTGGATCGTGAGACTGGCACTGCTCGCGGCGGCCGCGGGCTCGATCGCGGGCTGCGCCGAGGAGCGGAGACCGCTCAGCCAGGTGCAGGCGAACGCGCTGGCGAAATCGTTCTTCGTGGGCGCCGATCTGCAGAGCAAGGAGGACGATCCGGAGTTCTGGACGCGCACCACGGTGGTCGACGTGGGCTACGGCGCCTCGCAGGACGGGCTCTTCTCGTCCTCGTACGCGCAGGCGGAGGTCGCGCGCATCAAGTGGGTCATCCAGGAAGACCTCCTGATCGGGCGCCTCACCTACGAGCGCGTGAACGACACCGACGGCAAGGGCGCCGGCGCCGCCACGGACGACGGCGTCGTGGCCGTCGCGTACAAGATCCTCTCGCATTTCGACGTCCAGCGCGATTACAACCGGTCGACGGGGGAGGAGACCAACGTCGTCGTCGAAAACACGACCGACCGCCCCTGGTACGCGCGGGAGTACATGCGCGTCGACTGGTCGAAGAACCTGAACGTCGACTCCTACGACTTCGACACGCTGTCGCTCATCGGCGTCTACGGCGGCGTGCAGTACGAGCCGCTCTCCTATTACGTGAGCGACCCGAGCCACCCCGACGCGCCCCACTTCGACCCCGAGGAGGGATATTTCGACGTCACCAACAAGGCCTTCGCGATGCCCCAGCTCATCGATCTGAGCCACCTCGGGTGGGGCGTCGGCAGCTACCCGGCCTGCATGCTCGACGCCGATTTCCCCGGCGGCACCGCGCCGGTCGGCTCGTGCAACCCGGTCGAGGTCACGCTGCGGCAGTCGTTCCGCCGCGTCGTCGATCGGGACTACGAGCCCGCGGAGTGGGACGGATACCGGTTCCAGGCGTTCGGCCCCTTCGTGCGAGAGCGCTTCGGGTACGCGCGCAACTACGGCATGAGCGACGCCAAATGGCACCGGATGATCACCCGGTACAACCTCTGGGAGCGCAGCCACTACTACGCCGATCCGGAGGGCATGACCGGCGAGATCCGGTGCTTCACGCCCGAGACGACGCCGGTGGGCGCGGACCCGCACCGCGACGACGACGACAACGGGACCGAGGACGAGTGCGAGGCCGTCACCGGGGCGACGATGGACGTCGATGGAGCGCGGGTGACGGTGGGCCCCGGCTCGCGGTGCGACACGTTCAAGCAGCGATGCACCCTGCCGTACCAGCGTCGAGAGGCCGTGCCGCAAGCCTGGTACGTGACGTCGAACAGCAACCCCGACTATTTCGACGCCACGGCCTCGGCGGCGCACGAGTGGGACGTCGCCCTGCGCAGCGCCGTCGTCACCGCCAAGCACGTCGAGTGCGTCAGGACGACGGGCGACGCGGCGCGCTGCAGCGCGGCGTTCCCGGTCTACGACGGCCAGATCGACGACAGCGCCGACGCCGTCGCGCTCGCGCGCGAGGTCGACGCGTGCCGGCGCGACGCGGCGCGCGCGGGGCAGGGGTGCGACGCCCTCGCCGACGAGCTCGGCGCGCGGCGCGGCTACGCGCCGGGCGTCGTCGCGCTCGCCAAGATGCCCGAGATGATCGTGCTCTGCCACAGCCCGGTCGAGGCCACCGACCCGGAGGCGTGCGGCGGCCCCCGGCTGCCGGAGGGGGTGACGGCGAGGATGTGCAGCGACGAGCGCCGGAAGGAGGCGGGGCGCGATCCCGCGCTGATGAAGGCGTGCGGGGCGGCGCTGAGCGCGCGGATCGGCGACCTGCGCTATCACCAGATCAACAACTTCGAGGCGCCGCAATCGCCCTCGGCCTGGGGCATCTACAGCGACTCGGAGGACCCGCTCACCGGCGAGAAGATCGCGTCGAGCATCAACGTCTGGACGCACGTCAACGACATCTGGAGCCAGGGCATCGTCGACGCGGCCCGTTACATCCAGGGAGAGCTGAAGACCGAGGAGGTCACCGACGGCGACTACGTCCGGGACTGGGCGCAGGCGAGCGACGGCGCGTCGAAGGGCGGCGCGCTGCCGCGGCTCACGCGGGAGGAGATCGCCCGGCGGGTCGCCGGGGCCGCCGGGGTTGCCGCGGAGGACGCCGCCGGGGTCTCCGGCCAGCTGGCGCGCGATCCAGCGCTGCGCGAGGACCTCCGGCGGCTCTCGAAGGAGGTGCGCGCCATCGCGGCCGACGCGACGGCGCCGGACAGCATGCGCGCCGTGTACGAGGCGCGCCGCAAGTCCGCGGTGGGCACCGAGCTCGAGGCGGAGCTCACGACGAAGACGATCCAGCAGCTCACCGGCGTGGAGGCGCTGCCGCTCACGGACGAGGTGATGCGCTTCGCCTCGCCGCTCCGCGGGGCGAACCCGAGCGTGCAGCGCGAGCTCAGGAACCTGAAGGAGCTGGCGCTGGCCGAGCGCGGCGCGTGCGTGATGCACGAGGCGCCGGCGCCGCTCGCGACCGCCGACCTGGCGGACATCCTGGAGGAGAAATTCGCGAGCAAGCACGGCCGCTTCGGCGAGGGGGACGCCGCGCAGAAGCTGCGGCGCGCCGAGGCCATGCGGCGCTACCTCGCGCAGCGGGCGCACTACGCGGTGATCCTCCACGAGATGGGCCACTCCGTCGGCCTGCGCCACAACTTCGTGAGCTCGTCCGACGCCTGGGGCTACCGGCCGCAATACTGGCAGCTGCGCACGAACAACGGGCGCGTGAAGACGCCGTGCGAGACGCTCTCGGAGGACGGCGAGGCGTGCGTCGGGCCGCGCTACTACGACCCCGTCACCGAGGACGAGCACAAGAACCTGATCTGGATGTTCATGCACTCGTCGACCATGGATTACGCCGGCGAGCCCACGCAGGACCTCATCGGGCTCGGCGCCTACGACTTCGCCGCGGCCCGCATGTTCTACGGCGACGTCGTCTCCGTGCACGCCGACCCGAGCTACAGGGCGGGCACCCCGCGCGGCAAGGGCATGCTCGCCAAGATCGACGACTTCGGCGGCATCCTCGGCATCCAGCCCGAGTACGACGACGAGGACATCCACTACTCCGACCTGCAGAACAAATACGATCTGATCCGGCCGGGCAGCTGCGTCGAGGTCGATCCGAGCGCCTTCAGGCCCTCGGACTGGGACGAGGAGCAGGGCGGCGCCTGGCACCCCGTGCTCGACGGGCAGATCGTGCCGGTCGACGGCAAGTACACGCGGTGCCGGCAGCAGAAGGTCGATTACGTGCCGTGGCGCGCGCTCGAGACGCCGAAGGGCGTGAAGGGGCCCTCGGTGGACCCCGCGGGGCGCACCCGCGTCCCCTACGGCTTCGCGACCGACCGGTGGGCCGATCTCGGCAACCTGAGCGTGTACCGGCACGACAGCGGCGCGGACGCTTATGAGCTCTTCAACTTCTTCATCACGCAGCAGGAGGTGAATCACATCTTCGACAACTACCGCCGCGACCGGCAGGCCTTCAGCGTGCGCGCGGCGTCGGAGCGGACCTTGAACCGCTACAACGCCAAGATGCGCGACGGCGCGAAGGGCCTCGGGCTGGTCGCGAACATCTACCGCGAGTTCGCGCTGGACCGCGGCTACGACTTCGACACGTTCTGGGTGCACGCCGCGGGCAACCTCTTCCAGCAGAACATCCTCGCGGCCGGGATCGCGTTCGATCACTTCGCGCTCCAGATGGCGCGCCCGCAGCCGGGCGAGCACTTCCTGCCCGAGGGCGATACCGTCCTCCGGTCGTCGAGCGACGTCTTCGGCGACCCCGGGGATACGGTGGTGGTCGTCCCGAACGGCGCCACGGGCTATTTCGGCGACGTGGCCTTCGGCGGCAAGCCGCTCGAGAACGCGCTCGCGGAGGACAAGGGCGAGTACGACTCGTCGTACACGATGAACGCCGGCTCTTATTACGACAAGGCGTGGGTGGCGATGCTGATGACCGAGTCGGTCGACAACTTCGTCAGCGACTCGCGGCACGACTTCCTCGACGCGCGCTACCGCGCGGTCTCGCTCGCCGACGTGTTCCCGGAAGGGTACCGCCGCTGGCTGGCCAACAACCTCACGGGCGACGACGCCATCAAGGGGGTGCGCGTCGAGGCCGACGATCGCGGCCGTCCCGTGAGGGACGCGAGCGGGTATCCGGCCAGCGCGCTCGGCTGGACGTCGTGGTGGAGCGAGGCCGGGCCGGAGAGCTGCTTCCCCGGCGCCGGGAGCATCGTCTGCAGCGCGTACGGCGCGGTCGACAGCGCGCCGTGGAACCCGCGGGCCCCGGCCAAGGTCGCGATCCTCGACCCCCAGATCGGCTGGGAGCAGCAGAAGTTCCTGATCGCCTGGACGCTCCTCTACCTGCCCGAGAACCAGAAGCAGAGATGGCTGGACATGATGCACATCTGGGAGACCGGCGCGGACACCGATCCTGGCTTCCCGAACCGGATCGAGCTCCACCATCCGTCAGGGAAGGTGTTCGTGGCGAAGGCGTACGGGACCGAGACCATCTTCGGCAAGGTCGTGCAGAAGGGCATCGGCGCGCGCGTGCTGGAGTATGCCAACGAGCTCCTGGCCAGGGCGTATGTCACGGAGCCCGGCCCCGACCTCGACGGCGACGGCAAGGCGGACTGGCACAAGGTGAAGCTGAGCCCGGAGAGCGGGCAGCCGATCGTGCGGTGGGATCCGACGGTCGCCGCCATCGCGCCTGACGGCGAGGTCTTGCGGGACGGCGTGCCCGGATGCGAGGAGGACGCCGACGCAGACGACGACGACTTCAGCGATTTCTATCGCTGCACGTGCTCCTCGAACCGCGCCTGCGTCGCGCTCGAGGGCTACGTCTCCGTGCCGGTCTTCATCCGCCAGGCGCTGTCGGCGTTCAAGCTGGGCGACCCGACGATGAGGGGCCTCCACTGACCTCGCGCGCGAGCGGGCCCTCCGCGGACGACGCGCGCCGCGCTCCTCCCCACACCCTGCGATGCCGAGCGCCGCTCGCCCCGGAGATCACGATTGCAGCGGGCTCATCGAAGGCGGCGTCGACACCGTGTCGACGCCCGCTCCCACGAGGACCCGAGCGACCCGTGGCGGCGCAATGGTCGTGGCATCTTGCCGCAGGGAGGCGATTCGCCCCATGCGCGCTGCCCGTTCGCCGCGGTCCTCGACGCGGGTCTCCGTGGCGCAGCTCTTGCTGAACTTTTCCATGAAATGACGTGCTGTTGGACACCGCCCACCCCAGGCGTCTCCTGGTTCGGTGACGCAGGACGGCCGGACCGGTCGCGGTTCCGACGAGTTGCACCCCTAGCCCGCCATCGTGGAGCTCCGATTCCGCCGTAGCGCCGGTGCATGACACCGGGAACGTAAAGAAGACAGCCGTTCTTGCGTCGCGAGCGTTGAAGCGTCGGTTGCCCGAGGGCACGCACACAGAGAGAAGCAGCCATGGACTTCGAGAATGTCACGCACGTCCAGATGGCGCAGGCACGCGTAGGGGCGGTGCTCAACGGCGCGTGGCGGCTGGATGCGCTGATCGGCCTCGGGGGGATGGCGGCTGTCTATGCCGCGACGCATCGGAGCGGCCAGCGGGTCGCGATCAAGCTGCTGCACCCCGCGCGGGCGCGGGACAAGGTGGATCGGGCCCGGTTCCTCCGCGAGAAGGCCATCGTGAACACCGTGAATCACCCCGGGGTCGCGGCGGTGCTCGCGGACGACGTGACCGAGGACGGGTCGCCCTTCCTGGTGATGGAGCTCCTCGAGGGCGAGACGCTCCTCCAGCGCTGGAAGGCGCAGAAGGGCCCGCTCCCTCCGGCCGAGGTCCTCGCCCTGAGCGAGCAGATCCTCGAGGTGCTCGCGGCCGCGCACGAGAACGGGGTCGTTCACCGGGATCTGAAGCCCGACAACATCTTCCTCACCCACGAGCACGGGGTGAAGATCCTCGACTTCGGCATCGCGCGCCTGCGGGTCCCCTCGTCGCAGACGTCGCTCGCGGGGCTGCGGGCGATGGGGACGCCGGCGTACATGCCGCCCGAGCAGGCGCGCGCGCGCTGGGATCTCGTCGATGCGCGGACGGACATCTGGGCGCTCGGGGCGACGATGTTCTCGCTGCTCACGAACCGGTACGTGCAGGACGCGCCGACCGTCAACGAGCTCTTCTTCCTGCGGATGACGTGTCCGATCCCGTCGCTCGCGCGGATCCAGCCGTCGATGCACCCCGCCGTGGTGCGGGTGGTGGACCGCGCGCTCGAGTTCTCGCAGGCGGACCGCTGGCCGGACGCGCGGTCGATGCTGGCAGCGGTGCGCGAGGCGCAGGCTGCGGTCGGGGCCGCGCCGCCGTCGCGGGCCACCATCGCGCCGCCGTCGCGGGCCACCATCGTGCCGCCGTCGCGGGCCACGATCGCGCCGCCGTCGCGGAGCGCGATCGCGCCGCTGCCCCGGAGCACGGTCGCGCCGCCGCCGCCGCGGGCACCGCTCGCGCCTTCGTCGAGGGATGTGCGCGACGTCGGCGCGCTGGAGGCGCGGCCGCCGTCCGGTCGCGCTCAGACGCAGACGCGGTCCTCCCGGACGTCGGGGATCTCGTCGCCGGCGTCGCTCGCCACGGTCCCGCGCGCGATCTCGACGATCCCCCGCGCGCCTTGACGCGAGCGCTGACCGAAAAGGCACGGAGGGCGCAGAGAATGGGTCCACTCTCTGCGTCTTCCGTGCCTTTTCGGTCGCTCTCGGCGCGGCCTCGACGCCCCGCGCAGGGGTGGGTCGCGCCTCTCGCGGGGCGTGCGGCTACGCGTTCAAGCCGGCGAGCAGCTCGCTCGGCCGCAGCACGGCGCGGCGCTCCGACTCCCGCCGGGCCAGGAGCGTCTCGTAGATATCCATGTAGCTCGCCATCATGCGCTCGGCCGAGTAGCGCCCCAGCGCGAGCTTCCGCCCCCGCTTGCCCATCGCCGCGGACCGCGCGGGATCTGCCTTGAGCTCGGCGAGCTTCGCGGCGAGCGCGCCGACGTCGTCCGAGGGCACGAGGAAGCCCGTGTCGCCGTCGGTGATCAGGGCAGGGATGCCGCCCACGGCGGTCGAGACCACGGGCAGGCCGGTGGCCATGGCCTCGACCATGGAGAGCGGCAGCCCCTCCGACGTCGACGAGAGGACGAAGACGTCGCTCGCGGAGAGGAGCTCCGGGACGTCGTGCCGCTCGCCGGCGAACACGACGCGGTCGCTGATGCCGAGCTCCTCGGCGAGGGCGCGCAGCGAGGCGGCCTCCGGCCCGTCCCCGACGAGGAGCAGGCGCCCGTTGTCCGACAGGACGCCCGCGTTCGCGGCCGCGCGGAGCAGGAGGGCGTGGTTCTTGACCTGGGACAGGCGCCCGACCGCCCCGGCGACCCACGCGTCCTGGGGGATGCCGAGCTCGGTCCGGATGCGGCGCCGGGCCGCGGAGTCCGGCCTGAACCGGGAGAGATCGATGCCGTTGAGGACGACGTGCAGCTTCGAGCTCGGGACCTCGTTGTGCTTCAGCATGAAGTCGGCCGTCGGCTGCGACACGGCCACGTGCGCGTCGGCGAGCTTGGCCGCCATGTGCCGCAGCCACGCCCGGCGGCCCTGATCGAACATGGCGCCGTGCAGCGTGTGGCACACGGGCACGCGGTGGAGCCGGCCCGCGGCCGTCGCGTAGATGAGCGGCAGCTGGTTGTGCGAGTGCACGATGGAGACACCGTGCTTGGCGAAGAACGCCGCGAGCTTCCCGGGCAGCTTGAGGTCGAAGCCGGGGCGCTTCGGGAGCATGTGGACCGAGACGCCGCGCTCCCGGAGCTGCGCGGCGCGCGGCCCGTCGGGGTTCGTCTCGATGCCCACGACCATCACCTCATGCCCCGCCTCGCGCTGCAGCCCGGCCAGATCCACCACGACCTGCTCCGCGCCTCCCACCTGGAAGGAGTTCAGCACGTGCGCGATCACAAGACGGTTGTGGCGCGCGCGGGTCATCGGTGCATGCTGGGTCGTCTTCATAGGGTAATCTACGCTCATGGTTCCCCTCTGGGATGCGGTCGGAGGCATGTGGTCTGACCTGAGAGAAACCCCTCCTTCGTGTCCTCGTTCACTGGGGGAAGTTACCACAGAGTCTGTGAGGCTCGGAGGATTCTCTGTGAATCTCCTCAGCATGCCTCGTACCTCTGGGTTGAAGTGAGGGGATGCCTTCACCAGCCGGTGAGTTGACTACGTGAAAGCACTGCTGTGGCACATGACGACAGCTGTGACAAAGGGCACCACCGCGGCGTCGCGCGCCGCGGCCTCTCCCCCGAGCACAGCAGCCATGGCGCGCCGGAATTCCGGCACAAATCGCCGCGGCCGCGCATTTTTTTCGGTGCCGAGGAAGAGCCCAGTGTTCACGTTGTCACCGCCCGGGCTCCTTGCGAAAAGCGTGCAAGCTGCGCCACGGTCCGGCCCGGCATCTGGACCGTGGTAGGTCGATAGCGGGATTTGTCCCACACTGTAGGAGATCTAGGCGGCGTGCGGGGGCACCTCGCCGTGGTGGCGCGGCGCAGCGCGTCGGTGTCCGCGCCGGGGGGGAAGAGGCTGCGAGTTCGTGACCGGTGACCGGTGGGCTCGCGACGGTGGGGGCTCGCCGGTCCCGCCATGCTGGGCGGCGGGACGGGGCGCGGCCTCTCGCCGTGCGTGCGGTGCGCGAGGAGCAAGCTGAGGGGGTGAGCCAGCTGTCCCCTGTCCTCAGGGCCGTTGTGAAGGGGACAGGGGGCAGCTGGTCGAGAGGTGGGGCTCACGAGCCCGTGAGCATGGCCCTGCGGTCGATCGCCTTCAGCGCTCGGGCACCTCGGCGCAGACCGCGAACGTGGTCAGCGCCACCGTCTGCCCCTTCTTGCCGTAGCCGCCCTCGAACACGGCGGTCGAGGTCCAGCCCGCGCGACCCTCGTCGGCGGTTTCGAGCGGCGAGTTCTCCACCACCCTGCTGGTCGCCTGGGCTCCGCCGGAGATCGAGAATCCGCCGCTGAGCACGACCTCACCCGCGTTGCAGAGCGCCTTGACGTTGACGAACGCGCTCGTCGGCCCTGCCTCGCGCGTCACCGAGACCACGCGGATCTTGGCGATGCCGGGCGACCCCATGGGCCCTTGCGGGCCGCGCTCGCCCCTCGGACCCTGCGGACCCTGCAGACCCTGGGTGCCCTTGGCGCCGTCGGCGCCCTTGAGGCCCTGGGGACCGACGGTGCCCGCGGGACCCGCGGGGCCCTGGGGACCGCGCTCGCCGCGCTCGCCCTTGGGGCCCTGGGGACCCTGCGGGCCCTGCGGACCGCGCTCGCCCTTGGTGCCTTGCGGACCCTGGAGGCCCTTGGTGCCGTCGACGCCCTTGAGGCCCTGGGGACCGATGGCGCCCGGAACGCCCGCGGGGCCCTGGGGACCGCGCTCGCCGCGCTCGCCCTTGGGCCCTTGCGGACCCTGGGGACCCTGGGGACCGCGCTCGCCCTTGGTGCCTTGCGGACCCTGGAGGCCCTTGGCGCCGTCGACGCCCTTGTGGCCCTGGGGACCGATGGCGCCCGGAACGCCCGCGGGGCCCTGGGGACCGCGCTCGCCGCGCTCGCCCTTGGGCCCTTGCGGACCCTGGGGACCCTGGGGACCGCGCTCGCCCTTGGTGCCTTGCGGACCCTGGAGGCCCTTGGCGCCGTCGACGCCCTTGTGGCCTTGGGGACCGATGGCGCCCGGAACGCCCGCGGGGCCCTGGGGACCGCGCTCGCCCTTCGGGCCTTGCGGACCCTGGGGACCGACCTCGCCCTTGGGGCCCTGGGGACCCTGAGGACCGCGCGCGCCGTCGGCGCCCTTGAGGCCCTGGGGACCGATCTCGCCCCTGAGCCCCTGGGGACCCTGGAGGCCCTTGGCGCCGTCGACGCCCTTGTGGCCCTGGGGACCGATGGCGCCCGGAGCGCCCGCCGGGCCCTGGGGACCGCGCTCGCCGCGCTCGCCCTTGGGGCCTTGCGGACCCTGAAGACCCATCTCGCCCTTGGGGCCCTGAGGACCCTGAGGACCGCGCGCGCCGTCGGCGCCCTTGAGGCCCTGGGGACCGATCTCGCCCCTGAGCCCCTGGGGACCCTGGAGGCCCTTGGCGCCGTCGACGCCCTTGTGGCCCTGGGGACCGATGGCGCCCGGAGCGCCCGCCGGGCCCTGGGGACCGACCTCGCCCTTGGGGCCCTGAGGACCCTGGAGCCCTTGCGGACCGCGCTCGCCCTTGGGGCCCTGAGGACCCATCTCGCCCTTGGGGCCCTGGGGACCCTGAGGACCCATTTCGCCCTTGGGGCCCTGGGGACCCTGAGGACCGCGCGCGCCGTCGGCGCCCTTGAGGCCCTGAGGACCGATCTCGCCCCTGAGACCCTGGGCACCCTGGAGGCCCTTGGCGCCGTCGGCGCCCTTGAGGCCCTGGGGACCGATGGCGCCCGGAGCACCCGCGGGCCCTTGGGGACCGCGCTCGCCCTTGGGGCCCTGAGGACCCATCTCGCCCTTGGGGCCCTGGGGACCCTGAGGCCCACGCGCGCCGTCGGCGCCCTTGAAGCCCTGAGGACCCATCTCGCCCTTGGGCCCTTGAGGGCCGCGCGCGCCGTCGATGCCCTTGATGCCCTGCGGGCCGACGAGCCCCTGCGGGCCGACGAGCCCCGCCTGCCCCGGCGCGCCCGGCTCGCCGCGCTCGCCCTTGGGCCCCTGCGGGCCCTGGGGCCCCTGCGGACCGCGCTCGCCCTTGGGGCCCATGGGCCCCTGAGGCCCACGCGCGCCGTCAGCGCCCTTGAAGCCCTGAGGACCCATCTCGCCCTTGGGCCCTTGAGGGCCGCGCACGCCGTCGATGCCCTTGATGCCCTGCGGGCCGACGAGCCCCTGCGGGCCGACGAGCCCCGCCTGCCCCGGCGCGCCCGGCTCGCCGCGCTCGCCCTTGGGCCCCTGCGGCCCCTGGGGCCCTTGAGGGCCGCGCTCGCCCTTGGGCCCCTGCAGCCCCATGGGCCCCTGCGGGCCTGGCTCGCCCTTGGGCCCCTGCGGACCCTGGGGACCGCGCTCGCCCTTGTAGAACTGCTGACCCACGAAGCCTTTACCCCCGCGGGGCTGGGACACCAGCTCCTCCGAGGCCTGGCACTGGTCCGGGCTGTCCACGCTGCGGAGCTGTCCAGTGTGCTGGTGCTTGCACGCGTAGCTCAGATGGGCGTCAGCCGTGCCCTGATCCGAATCGGCGGCCCAGACCACGCCTGCGCTGGCCATCACGCCCGCAAACCCGGCGACGATTCCAGCAGAAACCGCACTCGCTCGATACTTTCGCATGTGAGTCCGCCTTTCTATCGATTTCGAGCTTTGATGCGCTCGATTTCCGCAGATAGTCGTGTTCAGATCAGGTGGAGCCCACAGGCGAGCGAGTCGGGCGAAGGGCGACTCCAGGGCGGATCTCCGCCCTGGCCCTGCCCCGACCTCTCGATG
This sequence comes from Sorangium sp. So ce394, assembly GCF_051474665.1. NCBI lineage: Bacteria > Pseudomonadati > Myxococcota > Polyangiales > Polyangiaceae > Sorangium > Sorangium sp. So ce394. The sequence continues at coordinate 8,952,714 of NZ_CP150339.1, read as the reverse complement.
AAAGTCCCACCAATTGCCGGCACGAAAAGCCAGGGCGATGCGTCGATACGACACCCTGCGGGCCACGCCACGACGCGTGGCGCAATCAGGTGCCGCCAGCGCTCGAAGGCTCCAGTCGCCAACCCGCTGTGTCTGGAGCGATCCTAAGTTGATGGGGGCGGCTCACCAAGCCCCCTGCCGAGGGCTTGACGATCAGGGCTCCTGTCGATCCGCGGCCGCGTATGCGTGGAGCGCTGGGCGGCGGCCGCGCCCGCGGAGCCCGGGCGCGTCGCGGAATCAGAACGAAGCCAGCGCGCGGCGAATGCCTGGAGAAGCAGCGGCCCGCGCGTCGCGGTGCTCAGACGAGAGGAGCTTGGACCCGCGGGCGCCAAGACGAGAGGACGTCGACCCTCTAGGCGTCCTTGGCGTCTATCTTATCTGGATACATCTTCGGCGTGCGGGCCAGGTGTTCGAAGAGAAAAAATGAACCACAGAGGCGCAGAGGGCACAGAGGAGAGAGAAAGAAAGAGCTCCTTCTCCTCTTCTTCTCTGTGCCCTCTGTGCCTCTGTGGCTCCTCTTCTCTTGTTCTCTGGATTTCTAGGTTGGCGACGGATGCCTCTGGCGAACGCTAGAGGCACCGCGGATTCGCTCGGTGCTAGCCTCCGCTAGGCGCCCACGCCCGCAGCGCCCGCGGCGATCGCCTCCGCGAAATTCCGCGAGAGCCTCCTCGCCGCCTCCCGGCCCGGCATCCCGGCGTGGGCCACGAGCGCCGGATCCACCTCGCGCCGCGCCTCCTCCTCGAGCGCCGAAAGCGCCTCGCGCCGCGCCTCGTCGACGCGCCGCAGCTCGGCGGCCGAGAGCCGCGGCCGCGCCCAGACGTCGATCGCCCACGAGAGCTTCGCGTGCCGCGCCTCGTCGCGCGCGACGCGCGTCATCACGCGCCGGACCAGCGGATCCCGCGCGAAGCGCCCCTGCCACATGCCGACCAGCGCCCCGTACGTCTCCCGCACGCACCCCTCGGTCGCGTTGTCGATCGCGAGCTCCTCCAGCGATCGGACCGGCCTCGGCTCCACCCGCGGCGGCTGCCAGCGGCCGCCGTAACGCGCCGAGAGGCGCCGCATCACGCGCGCGTGCCGCACCTCGTCGCGCCCGGCGGCGCGCGCCCGCTCCACGAGCGGCCGCGGCGCCCCGTGGTGGGCGAGCTCGCGCCCGAGCACATCGAAGGCCCAGACGCTCGCCGCCTCGAGCCGCGCCACGTTCGCGAAATACGCCCCCACCGGCGTCGCGCCCCGGCCGGTGGCCCGCAGCAGCCCCGCCGGCCTCCGGCCGACGCAGGCGCCGGACTCGGACTCGATCACCTCGGTCTCCAGCTCCTGCACGCCGCCGCCCGCGTCGACCCCGAGCACATAGAGCGTGCGCTCGATCGGAGCGCAGGTCGCCGTGTACCGCGTCGCGAGGACCTCGTACGCGTCGCCGTCAGGCCGGACGCCGCCCTCGTCGGGCTTGCTGCAGCGGACGGTGTAGCCTGTCAGCGACGCGGCGAGCACCGCGTCCGCGGGCGCGTCCACGGGGCCGAGCCACGCCCTCACCGCGTCCGGCGTATCGAGGACCGTCACCTCGTCGCCCGTGTTGACGATCAGGATGTGCTCCGGGCAAAAATCCACGCAGTCCCCGAGGCGGAACCCCTTCGTCGACGTGGCCGCCGCGATCTCCTCCTCGCATGCGGGCCTGTCCGCCGCCCCGGAGCACTTCTCGCCCACCGACTCGAGCGCGCTCAGCGTCGCAGCGCCCGACGGGCTCGCTATCACTCTCAGCTCTACGTAATCGGCAGGAGCCCCGGGCTCGGCGCCCGCCAGGTACGGGGTGCGCCCCCCGCTCGCGCAAGGGATGGGCTCGAAGACGCTGGTGTCGATCCCGCATCCGCCGACGAGGGGCGCGAGCGAGAGCGACAGGACACGAAGCAGGATTTTGTCGATGGGGTTCGAAGAGGCCATATGCGTCCTCACTCAACAAGTTCTGTGCCGGCGAGGACAGCGCGGAGGGCTCGCAGGCTCGCGCGGACGGCGAGCGCTCGCTGGCCTGACATCGTCGTCGCACCGGACGCCCGCGGCACAGCCCGACGAGGGCGGCCGCCGTCGGGCGCGCCACGCGCCGGCCGCGCAGGCTCGAGGCGCGACCGCGGCCGCGCTGTGCCACGCGCGGGCCGGAGCCGACGCGATGCTGCGCCTGGCCGACCCCGCGGTGCATCGCCGTGGCGGACCCGGTAAGATGGCGGGATGGTCGCCCTCGACAGGAACGAGCCTGACGAAACCCCCGCTGTCCTCACGACGCAACGCCTGAGCCTCCGCCCCCACCGGCCCTCCGACGTCCCGTTCATGATGCAGCTGAACGCCGATCCCGAGGTGATCCGCTACACGGGCGACCCTGCGTTCGCCAGCGAGGACGAGGCGCGCGCGGTGATCGCGCGGCTCGCGTACCAGTTCGAGGCCTTCCGCATGGGCCGGTTCGTCGCCTCGGACCGGGAGACGGGGGAGAAGCTCGGCTGGTGCGGGCTGAGGTGGCACGAGGAGCTTGGGCTCGCGGATCTCGGATATCGTTTCTTCCGGAAGCACTGGGGCAAAGGCTACGCGACCGAGGCGGGCGCGGCGTGCATCCGGTATGCGTTCGAGGAGCTCGGGCTCCCGAGCCTCGTCGCCCACGCGATGCTCGAGAACACCGCGTCGGTCAGGGTGCTGGAGAAGCTGGGGTTCCGCCGGACGGGGCCGACCGTGTTCAAGGGGCTCGCGGCGGAAGAGTTCGTGCTGCCGAGGCCGGCGTGACGTCGAGGATGTCCGGCCTCTGAGGGCGGGCGACGCGGCTCACTCGGGCAGCAGGTAATCGAACGGCTCGCCCACGTTGCCCACCCAGTCCGTCGGGCGCACGCAGAACCGGGCCGGCAGGTCGCGGGGGTCGAGGAAGATGGGGATCCGCCGGTACCTGCGCCACTCGGCCGCCGGATCGTCGCAATCGGTCGTGTCCGGGGGGCCGAAGCGGTACTCGAAATCCGCGTGCTCCGGCAGGGAGAAGATCGGCTCGACGCGCATGCCCTCGGCGGCGTCGCCCCCGCGCGAGAGCGCGGGCCGGCGCGATGGCGGGGTCGTGTCGATCGTGGTGAGGACGACCGTGGGGAACGAGAGCGGCTGCCACGCGGCGTCGGGCGTCGCCGTCGGGCCGGCGATCGCGCAGAGCAGGTGGACCCCCTCGGCCTCGGGCAGCGCGATGGCCGACAGGTCCTGGGAATCGAGCTTGATCGGCGCCGAGTAGCCCTCTTGCCGGCGGCAGTCGACCTCGCCGGCGCGCCCCAGCTTGTAGCGGAAGAACCCGAGCGCGTCCCGCGCGCCCAGCGTCACCTCCCAGGTGTTCGTCGCGCCCGTCGCCGGATCGCTCGGCCGCTCGCGGGGAGCGGGGTAGGTCAGCACGTCGAGCGCCCGGCCGGCGTCGAGGGCGCAGCCCTCGCGATCCAGCGCGAAGCGGCCGTCGTCCCCGAAGCAGGCGCTCACGCCGGTGACGTCGACGGCGTAGCTCGCGCCCTCGACCGACACGCCGGGGGGCGCGCCGACCTCGCACGGCCTGCCGAGGAAGCAGTCGCCGTCGGGCGGGCTCCCCAGGGTCGTGGTGTTGACGACCGCATAGACCCGCTGCGCGTCGTCCAGCAAAGGCGAGCCCGAGCTGCCGTTGGCGATGTCGGCACAGCGGTTCCGGTGCGCGCCGAACCAGTGCCAGCGATACTCGACGATATCGAAGGTGCCCTCCTCGCTGCAGCGGGCGCGCCGCAGGAACTCCACGTCGAGCTGCGGCGCGCCCACCACCGACACGCGCCCCCCCGGCGGCGGCGCCGAGGGCGCGAGCCCGAGCGCGACGACGCCGCGCTCCGCGAGGGCGCCGATCGTGGTGTCGAGCTCGACCACCGCGAGGTCGGTGCCCTTCATCGTCGCATAGCGGATCACCTTCGCCGGCACCTCCACCTGAGCGCCCTCGGTGTCGCGGAAGTAATTGAAGATCATCCGCAGCTCCGGGGTCGCTTCGGTGTCCACGAACACCGCGTTTGCCGCGGTCTCCGCGGCCCACTCGTGGGTGCAGTGAGCGTTCGTGAGCACGTGGGCCGGCGCGTCGGGGCGCCCCGCGGGGTCGACGAGGAACGCCGTGCAGGCCCCGGAGCCGAGCCCGCCGCTCAGCCGGCCCACCGCCCTGAAAGGCGCGCTGGCCTCGTCCCGCCCCGAGAGGAGCTCGGACTCCCCGTCCCCCGGCCCGCTCCCGCCGGCGCCGCCAGCGCCGGCCTGGCCCCCGGCGCCGGCCTGGCCCCCGGCGCCGGCCTCGCCGCCAGCGCCGGCCTCGCCGCCAGCGCCGGCCTCGCCACCTGCGCCGGCCTCGCCGCCAGCGCCGGCCTGGCCCCCGGCGCCGGCCTCGCCGCCAGCGCCGCCCGCCCCGCCGCCGCCCTGGCCGCCCGCGTCGCCGGGGGGCGACGACGGCGCGCAGGACGCGGACACGAGGCCGGCGCAGGAGAGCAGCCCTGCGATCATCAGCGAGAGAGGACGCGACGTCATCGATCGAGCTCCTTGATGGCGAGACGCCGTAGCTTACCCGCCGCCCCTGCAGCTCGCCCGGCGCGATCCTGCTCGAGCGGCCCGCGCCCCTCCTTGACGCGCGGCTGAGGCCGCTCCATAAGTTGGTTGTACGACCAACCAATAAACCGGCGCCAGCGAGCGCAGGAGCGGCAGGATGCCTCGCCCCTCGAACACCGCGGAACGTCGAGCCCAGATCGCGCGCGCTCTCCTGGAGGTCATGGCGGAGCGCGGCTACGAGGGGGCGTCCATCGGGGCCGTCGCCGCGGCGGCCCACATCGCGCCGGGGCTGGTCCACTACCACTTCGAGAGCAAGCGAGAGATCCTGCTCGCCGCCGTCGAGCTGCTCGCGCGGGACCATGAGGGTCGGATCGAGCGGCGGCTCGCCGCCGCGGCGGGCGATCCGGAGGCCGAGCTCCGCGCGTTCATCGACGCGCACCTGCGGGTGGGCGAGGGGGCCGACCCGCGGGCGCTCGCCTGCTGGATCTGGGTGAGCGGCGAGGCGCTCCGGGACGCCGATGTCCGGAAGGCGTTCGCGGGCGCGCTCGAGGGCGCGGTGAAGAAGCTCGCCGCGATCGTGCGGCGCGGCGCGCGGGCGCGGGTGTTCTCCTGCGCGCGGGGCGACGTGGACGCCGCGGCTGCGGCGATCGTGGCCGCCATTCAGGGGTACTTCGTGCTCGCGGCCACGGCGCGCGATCTCATCCCCCCGGGCTCGGCCGCCGGCGCGACCTGGGCGATGGCGTCGGGGCTCCTCGGCCTCTCCTCCGCCGCCAGGAAGGCGAGCCGCTGATGCGCTCTCCCCACCTGTCCTGGCGACGTCTCGGGCTCTTGGCGTCGCTGTATATGTGCCAGGGGCTCCCGTTCGGCTTCTTCACCCAGGCGCTCCCGGTCCTCCTGCGCAAGCAGGGGATCTCGCTCGAGGGCATCGGGCTCGCCTCCCTGCTCGCGCTCCCGTGGGCGCTCAAGTTCCTCTGGGCGCCGCTCGTCGATCGCTTCTTCTTCCCCCGGCTCGGGCGCCGCCGCTCGTGGATCCTCCCCTTGCAAGGGCTCACGATCGCGGCGCTCGGGCTGCTCGCGCTGCGGGACCCGGGGGAGGGGCTCTCCTCGGTGCTCGCGGCGGTGCTGATCGTCAATCTGCTCTCCGCCACCCAGGACATCGCCACGGACGGCCTGGCGGTGGACCTGCTGGCGCCGGGCGAGCGGGGCCTGGCCAACGGCATCCAGGTGGCCGGGTATCGGGCCGGGATGATCGTGGGCGGCGGGGCGCTGCTCGTCCTCTTCGACCGGCTGGGCTGGGGGCTCACCTTCGCGCTCATGGCGCTGTCGATTGCCCTGCTGAGCATTCCCACGCTGCTCGCCCGCGAGGCGGCGAGTGGGCGCGAGGGCGCTCGCTCCTCCTCGGTCGTCGCCATCGCCACCTCGTTCTGGAAGCGCCCTCATGCTCGGCAGGTGCTCGCGCTCATCGTCGTGTACAAGCTCGGCGACGCCTTCGCGGTGGGCATGCTGCGGCCGTTCCTCACCGATCTCGGCCTCTCCCTCGCGGACATCGGGTGGCTCCTTGGGGCGGTGGGGTTCGTCGCGGGGCTGCTCGGCGCGCTGGCCGGCGGGGCGCTGGTGCTGCGGCTCGGGCGGCGCTCGTCGCTGGTCGGCTTCGCCGTCCTCCAGGCGGCGAGCGTGCTCGGGTACGCGTACGCCGCCCGGGCCGAGGCAGGGGTGCCGCTGCTGGCGGCGCTCTGCGCGTTCGAGCACTTCGCCGGCGGGATGGCCACGGCGGCGCTCTTCACGTGCATGATGGACTGGACCGATCGGGAGAGCGCCGCCACGGATTACACCCTCCAGGCGAGCGCGATGGTGATCGCCACCGGGGTCGCCTCGGCGGCGAGCGGGTTCTCCGCGGGGCGCCTCGGCTATCCGCTGCACTTCAGCCTGGCGGCCGTCCTGGCGGCGCTCTCGCCGGTCCTCGCATTCCTGCTGTTTCCGAGCGCGCGCTTCACGTCGAAGCTCGCGCTCGAGGGGGCATCCCAGGGCTAGAGCGACGGGCTCCCTGCTCGGGCGCCCTACCTCACTGACCGGTGTACGAGACGCGGTAAATGATGCCGCTCGTGTCGTCGCTCACGAGGAGAGACCCGTCCGGCATCTGGAGGAGCCCGGCGGGGCGGCCGAAGGTCGCGCGGCCGTCCTCGATCAGCCATCCGGTGATGAAATCCTCGAAGCCCGTCGGCGTGTGGGTCGCGTCGTCGAAGAGGACGCGCACCACCTTGTAGCCCACCGGCGGGTAACGGTTCCACGAGCCGCGCATCGCGACGAACGCGTCGTTCTTGTACTCGGCCGGGAACTGGTCGCCCGTGTAGAAGCGGAAATCGATGGGCGCGCTGTGCGCGTCGTAGATGAGCACCGCGGGCTCGGTGGCGGCGGCGTATTCCTGTTTCGTCGTGTCGGGCGGGTCGTCCATGATCGGATCGAGCCCCCGCTCGCCGGGGCCGCTCGAGTACACATAAGGCCAGCCGTAGTTGTTGCCCTCGACGAGCCGGTTGAGCTCCTCGGGAGGCACGACGTTGCCGCGCTGGTCGCTGCCGTGATCCATGCCCCAGAGCTCGTCGGTGCCCGGGTACCAGTCGAAGCCGATGGTGTTGCGCAGGCCCTTGGCGAAGACGGTGCGGTCCTGCTGCGTCTGGGGGCCGAGCGATGGGTCGATGAGCAGCAGGGCGGCGTGCTCGGGGTTCGTCTCGGCGCACGCGTTGCAGCTGCTGCCCACCGAGAACAGGAGGGATGTCCCGTCCGGGGTGAAGCGCATCGTGCGCTTGCCGTGCTGGCCGCCGTCGGGCAGATCGGTGATCAAGGTCGACGCGTCGCCGAGGCGGCCGTCGCCGTCGATGGGGGCGGCGTAAAGGCTCGTCGCTGTCGCCAGGTACATGGTGTCGCGCTCGGCGTCGAGCGCGATGCCGTGCAGGGTCTCGAAGCCCGGACCCCCCGTGAACACCTTCGTCGACTCGTCCGCCGCCCCGTTGCCGTCGGTGTCGCGCAGGAGCAGCACGTCCCCGGTCGTCGGCCGCGTGACGTACACCCCGCCGCCGGGGGCGAGCTCCATCATGCGCGCATTGTCGGCCCCTCTCGCGAACACGCTGATCGTGAACCCCGGCTTCGTCTTGAGCTTTTCGAGCAGCTCGTCGGAGAACGGCCGCTCCTCGGGCCGGAAGGTGTTGTCGTTCTCCGGGCTGTACCCCCCAGCGCCGCCGCTGCCGCCCTCGCCGCCGCCGCCGCCTTCGCCGTCGCTGCCGCCTTCGCCGCCGCCACCCTCGCCGCCGCTGCCGCCGCCTGCGCCCTGGCCGCCCCCTCCTGCCTGCGCGCCCTGATCCGATGGCGCGCCGCCGCTCCCTCCGGAGCCGGCCTGGACGTCGGCGGGCTGAACGCCGCCTTCCTCGCCGCACGCCGCGACGAGGAACAGGATGAGCAAAGGCGCAAATTGCCGTTTCATGCGAGCGACCCTTTCCGCAAGAGAGGCCCCGGGTGCGTCGGGGAGCGCCCGCCGCCCGGAACCCTCGCTGGATGACCTTGTTCGGGCGAGGACCGAAGCACGCCGCGTACCTGTTGGGCGGCCAGCGGGTAAGCGAGGACCTCTTACAAACTGGCTACCCGCGCGATGTGGCACGATGGCTCGGCGCCGGCCTGCGCGTGGCAGAAAGGCACGCCGGCGCGCCGCGCCGCCGAGCGTCGCGCGCCCTGCTACAGTGCGGCCCATCGTGCACGCCACAACGAAGCTGATGCTCATCCGGCACGGGGAGACCGACGACAACCGCGCGCAGGTGTTCCAGGGACAGGCGGGGCGCGGGCTCAACGCGCGGGGGCGCGAGCAGGCCGCGCGGCTCGCGGCGCGGTTCGCCGGCGCGCGGCTCCGGCTCGCGGCCGTCTACTGCTCCGACCTCGAGCGCGCCGAGGAGACGGCGGCGCGCCTCGCCTCGGCGCTGGGCCTCCGGGCGGCCGCGGACCCTGCGCTGCGGGAGGTGAGCCTCGGCGCCTGGCAGGGGCTCAGCCGCGGCGAGGTGCAGGCGCGCTTCCCGGAGGAGTGGGCCGCATGGCGGAGCGGCGTCGATGTCCGGCGCGGGGGCGGCGAGACATACGCGGAGCTCGGCGATCGGATGCTGCGCGCGCTCGACCGGATCGCGGCGCGGCACGCCGGCGAGGCGGTCGGGGTGGTCTCCCACGGCGCGGCCATCAAGACCGCGGTCGGGCGGATGCTCCAGATGGACGGGAGCGGGCTGAAGGCGCTCCAGGTGCCGGCGAACACGGGCGTCTCGCTGATCGAGCACGACCCGAAGAGCGGCTATCGCGTCGTCGTCTGGAACGACGCCGCTCACCTCGGCGACGCGCTGGTCGAGGCGCTCTCCGCGCCTCCGGCGTGAGGCGCGGCGGCGGCGCCGGAGCGCCAGACGACGGACTCGGGCGCTCAGACGTCCGACCACGGAGAGCCGGCGAGAGCTCAGGGCGTGCGCCGCCGCGACGGCCGCGAAGCTGGCCTGTCGGCGAGATCGATCTCTGCCGAACGCATCACGCCGGCGGGCGCGCGGCGCCCAGGCCGTCCGTGTCGGTCTCCGCCTCGGCCGCGTTCAAGGGGAGCTCCACGATGAACGTGGCGCCGGCGCCCGGCTCGCTCTCCACGCGGATGGTGCCGCCATGCGCGGTCACGATCCATCGGACGATGTAGAGCCCGAGGCCGAGGCCGCCGAAGTTCCGGACCGACACCGCGCGCTCGAAGCGCTCGAAGATCCTCGCCTGATCCGCCTCCGCGATGCCCATACCGTGATCGCGGACCACGAGCAGGGCCCGATCGGCCTGGCCGCGCACCATGACGTGAATCGGGCCGCCGGCGCCATATTTCATCGCGTTCGACAGGAGGTTGATGAGGACCTGCTCCATGCGCGACGGATCCCAGCGCCCGACCACGGCCTCGTCCAGATCGAGCTGGACGCCGCAGCGGGCGTCGGCGAGCTGCTGGCTCATCCGCTCGACGATCTCGCGCACCAGGGCCGCCAGATCGACCGGCGCGCGCGCGAGCGTCAGCTGCCCGGCGCTCAGCCGCGTCACGTCGAGCAGCTCGTTGACGAGGTGCGCGAGCCGCGCGATCTGCCGATTCAAGACCTGCAGCGCCGCGTCGAGGCGCTCGGGGGCGAGCTCGGAGCGCTGGTAGCGCCGCAGCAGCCGCTCGATGAGGTGCGCCTGCATCTTGAGCGAGGTCAGCGGGGTCTTGAGCTCGTGCGAAGCGACGAGGAGGAACTCGTCCCGCCGCTCGATCGCCTGCTGGGCCTCGGCGAACAGACGGGCGTTGTCGAGCGCCAGCGCCGCGCGGGCGCCCAGCTCCTCGGCCAGCCACAGGTCGGCTGGGCCGTAACGGCGCTGAGGCCCCATCAGCAGCAGGAGCATGACCCCGAAGCAGCGGTCGCGCGCGAGGAGCGGAACCCGGATGAAGGCGTGAACGCCGAGCTGCCCGAGGAGCGGCGCGGCGCCGAGGTCGCCGACCTCGGGCGGCGCCGGCGCCGCCGTCGTCAGGGGCCGCACCGCGTCCCTCACGGCGTCGACGAGCTCCGCGGGCACGCCTGCAATGGCCGTGTGCCCCGGGGCGTCGGGATCGAGGCGCATGTCGACGACGCACCGGTCGGCCAGCTCGGGGACCGCGAGCTGGGCCACGCTCTCGAGGGTCGCGCTGTAGCCGAGGGCCATCAGCCTGCGGCTCGCCTCGGCCAGGAAGCGCTCGGCCCGCTCGGCCCGCTTGCGCTCGGTGATGTCGGTGGAGATGCCGCACAGCACGCCCGACATGACCCCCTCGCCGAGCGGGAACTTGACCGACAGGAAGGTGCGCGGTCCGTCCGCCAGCAGCACCTCCTCCTCGCACTCCAGCGGCTCGCCCGCGTCGAGCACGCGCCGGTCGTTGTCCTGGAGGGCCCCGACGGTCGGCCCAGGAAAGAGCTCGGCGTCGGTCTTTCCGAGGACCTCTTGGCGCGGCAGGCGCACGAGGTGGCCCGCCTGACGGTTGACGAGCACGTACCGGCCCTCGCGGTCCTTCAGGTAGATGGCCGCGGCCGAGTTGTCGACGATCGCCTGGAGGGTGGCCTGGTTCGCCTGGAGCGCCTGCTCCGCCCGCCGGCGCTCGGCGTTCTCCTGCTCGACCTGGGAATAGAGCATGGCGTTCTCCAGCGAGATGGCCGACTGCGAGGCGAGCAGCTCGAGCACGCTGAGCCGCGCTGGGGTGAACGCGCCGGCGACGAGCTTGTTCTCCAGGTACAGCAGGCCGAGCAAGCGGGCCTGCCGCACGATGGGGAGGCACAGCACCGACCTCGGCTGCTTCCGGGCGAAGTACGCGTCCTCCGAGAACGGGTGCCGGGCGGCGGCGTCGTCGAGGAGCACGCGCTCATGGCTGCGACGAACGTAGTTGAGGATGGACCGCGGCAGCGCCGCCGCCTCCGCCTCGCCCGCGTCGAGCAGCCGCGCCGCGCCGCCGGACGCCGCGATCGCCGCCGCGGTCGACAGGCGATCTTCCCGGACGAGGAGCACATAGCCCTCCTCGGCGCCCGCGTGCTCGACCACGATGCGCAGCAGCATCTCGAGCAGGCGCGGGAGCTTGAGCTCGCCGGAGATGCTCTGCGCGGCCTTGACCACCGAAAGGACGTCGAACTGCTCGGCCCGCACGGCGAAGGTGACCGTGGGCGCGATCGGCTTGCGCTCGACGAGGAAGGGATAGCGCTGGTCGAGCTGCTCCACCTTGGCGTGGGCGCCCCAGCGGAAGTAGGCGGCGCGGGCCTTTTGCAGGTAAGCGTCGGCGGGCGTGGACAGGCCGCGCGCGCGGTAGAACCCCGCGGCGAGCTCGCAGGCGATCGCCTCGTGCTGGACGAAGCCGTGCTCGCGCGCCGACGCGATGGCCTGCTCGTAGCGCCGGACGGCCTCCCCCTCCCGCCCGCGGAGCCGGGCGATCTCGGCGCAGACGAGGGCGTGCTTGTGGAGGAAGTTCGGAGGACAGCTCTCCGCCCACTCGCCGAGCTGCCGCTCGCAGTCGAGCAGCGCTCGGGGGAGCTCCTCGGGCGGCGACGCCTCGTCCGAGACCGCGGCGAGCGCGAGCGCGTGGACATAGAAGCTCTCGACGACGAGCGCGTGCGCGTCGTTCCTCCAGTCGTAATCGACGACCAGGCGGGACGAGGCCGCGAGCGCCTCGCCCGGAGCGCCGAGGACGAACAGCGCCTGCGCCTTCAGGCTGAAGTACATGCTGTGCGCGCTGCCCGCGGCCCCTGAGAGGAGCCAGCCCTCGAAGGCCTCCTGGTCGAGCTTGGACCCGTCCAGCATCGGAAAATCGACCGGCCGCCCGCGCAGCGCCTGGATGAGGTACCGGACGCCGAGCAGGGCGCCATGAACGAACGTGTAGCCGGCCCTGCGCACGAACCCCATCCGGTCCTCGGTCTGGTGGAGGACGTCCTCCAGCGGCTCGCCGCAGAGCAGCGGGAACGCCGCTGCCCAGATGCAGTTGTAACAGGCGTTGTTCCAGTCGCCGCACTCGACCGCGGCGTTGAAGCCGAGTCGGGCATAGGAGAAGGTCTCCCGGTAGTGGCGTGTCCAGAAGATCACCTGCTGCGCGAGCAGCGTGAACACCGAGGCCTTCGTGGCGAGGACGGGGCTCCTGTCCGCCAGGTCGTAGGCGAGCTTGCCGAACAGATACGCCTCTTCGTATCTCCCGAACCTCGGGGCGAGCACCCTCGCGAAGGCGGCATACGCTTGGGCGGAGGTCTCCGCGTTGCCGTGGCGCAGGCTGAGCTTGACCATGCGCACGACGAGCAGATAGTGCAGGTTCTGGTCGACGAAGAAGGCAGGGATGATGACGCCCCGGAGGACGCCCATCGCGACCTTGATCTCCGGGTGTGTCATGGAGGGCAGATCGAGCAGGCCCTCGATGCGCCGGTCGCCCAGGAGCTGCCAGACGGCCTCGGTCTCCTCTTCGGCCTGTGCGTCGGTGACGGGGAGCGACACCTCGATGTCCCAGGCGCGGAGGCACGAGAGCCCGATCTCCACGGCGCGCGCGGGTCGCCCGCGGGTGGCGTTCAGCGTGACGGCGAGCTCGACGACCGCGGCCCGTTCGGCCCTGCTCCTGGCGCGCTCGGTGAGCTCTGCGAGCAGCCGCTCGGCCTCGTCGAAGCTGCCGGTGACGTACGCGGCGCGCGCGCGCTCCAGGCCGAGGTCGTAGGCGAGCTCGTAATGCGTCTCCCAGCGCTCCTCGGGGAGGAGCGCCGTGCCCGCGGCGAAGAGGGACGCGGCGGTCTCGTGGGCCGCCGCCGCCTCGGCCCTCCTGCCGGCGCGCAGGTTCAGCGCGGCGAGCTCGGCCCGCTCTGCCGGAGAGCGGATGAGCGCGGCGCCGCGGTTGAGGTGGCCCACGATGTCGAAGAGCGTCTCCTCGCGCTCCGCCGCGCTCCGCCCCTCCAGCAGCAGCCGGCCGATACAGAGGTGCACCTCGGCGAGCTGCGCCGCCGGGATGAGCGCCTGGGCGGCCTGCTGCACCCGGTCGTGGACGAACCGGTACGCGCCGTCCCGGCGGAGCAGCAGCCCTTCTCGCGCGGCCTCCGAGAGCGCCTCGGAGAGCTCCGCCGCGGGGCGCTTCGCGACCACCGCGAGGGTGTCGAGCGTCAGGCTGCTGCCGAGGCACGCGGCGAGCTTGAGCGCGTCCTGCGCCGGGGCCGAGAGCCGCTTCAGCTTGCCCACCATCAGATCGACGACGTTGTCGCTGAAGCCCTTGTCGCGGATCGCGGCGATGTCCCAGCGAAAGGCGCCCGCCTCGGCGTCGAAGGCGATGAGCCTCCCCTGGTGCAGCTCGATCAGGAACTGGATCGCGAAGAAGGGGTTGCCGCCGGTCTTCTCGTGGACGAGCTGGGCGAGCGGCTCGACCTGCTCGGCCGGGGCGTGGAGCGCGCCGGCGACGAGCGCTCCGACGTCGGACGCGGAGAGCGGCGCGAGGACGATGTCGCTGACCAGGGCGCCGCGCCGCCGCGCGTCGGCCACCATGAGCGCGAGCGGGTGCGCCGGGCCGACCTCGCTGTCCCGGAAGGCGCCGATCAGCAAGAGGTGCTCGGCCTCGGCGTAGGTGACGAGCTGCTCGAGCAGCTGGAGGCTCCCGGCGTCGGCCCACTGGAGATCGTCGAGGAAGAGCACCATCGGGTGCTCCTCGTGGACGCACGCCGCGACGAAGCGCTGGAGCGTCGCGTGGACCCGGTGCCGGGCCTCGACCGCGGGGAGCTCCGGCGCGGGCGGCTGCGGGCCGAGGAGCAGCTCGAGCTCGGGGAGCACGCCGGCGAGCAGCCCGCCGCTCGCGCCGAGCGCCTCCCGCAGGCGCTGCCTCCAGCGCTCGAGCTCCTCCTCGCTCACGCACAGGATCTCCTGCACGAGGCCGCGGAACGCCTGGAGGAAGGCGTGGTACGGGACGTCCCGCTTGAGCTGCTCGAACTTGCCGGAGAGGAAGAAGCCCCGCTCGCGCACGACGGGCCGGTGCAGCTCGGCGACGAGCGACGACTTGCCGACGCCCGAGTACCCCGACACGAGCACGAGCTCCGGCCGGCCGTGGGCCACCACGCGCTCGAAGACGGCGAGCAGCGCCTCGACCTCGCGCTCGCGGCCGTAGAGCCGCTCCGGGATCTGGAACCGAGCCGAGGCGTCGCGCTGCCCGAGCGGGAAGGCCTCGACGGCGCCGCGCGACCGGAGGTCGGCGAAGCACCGGTCGAGGTCGTGCTGCAGGCCGAGCGCGCTCTGGTAACGCTCCTCCGCGGCCTTGGCCAGGAGCTTGAGCACGATCGCCGACAGCTGCGGGGGGATCGAGGGGACGAGCGCGTGCGGCGGGGGCGGCGTCAGGGCGATGTGGCAATGCACCCACTCCACGGGATCGCTCGCCTGGAAGGGCAGGGCGCCGGTCAGCAGCTCGTAGAAGGTGACGCCGAGGGAGTAGAGGTCGGACCGCTCGTCGATGGAGCGGTTCATCCGGCCGGTCTGCTCCGGCGCCATGTACGCGAGCGTCCCCGCGATCAGCGCGTCGTGGGCGAGGTCCTCCGGCCCGCGGGGCGAGGTGCAGGCGATCCCGAGATCGGTGATCTTCACCTCCCCGGTGTCGGGGTTGTAAAGCAGGTTCTGGGGCTTGATGTCCCTGTGGACGATGTGGTGCCGGTGCAGCTCGGCGAGCGCGGCGGAGAGGCGCAGGGCGAGGGGGAAGAAGCGCTCGAGCGGCATCGGCCCGCGCTGGAGCAGGTCGAGCGAGCGGCCGCCGAAGTCCTCCAGGACCAGCGCCACCTGGTCGCCGAACGCCTCGATCGCGTGCGCCTTGACGATGACGGGCGCGGCGAGCCCGCTCGCCACCTCGTGCTCGTGGTGGAGCCGCCCGAGGGCGTGGGGGCTCGCGTGGTCGCGCCGCAGGACCTTGAGCACGACCGGCCGGCCGTCCTCCGCGCGCCTGGCTCGGTAGAGGATCGTATCTGCCCCGGTGTGCAGGACCTCCAGCACGAGGTAGCGTGAGCTCTGGGGCATAGGGAGATCTTCGAAAGCCGGGCGGCTCCCGAGGCGCCGACGTGGGGCCTGATGTTGCCAAAAGTGCAGCGCTTCGCCACGGACAAATGGCGGTGCGGCGCCGCGTCGGCTCGCTTGCTGCGCGCCCCCGTCAGCCCCCGACGTCCGTCCCGTTCGTAACGATACTGCGGGGGCGGACCCGCTTGTGGCCGAACGCGATCGCGAGGACATGGCCGGAATCGGCCCGGCGGCGCCGTGCGCCATGGGACGCCATCGCGAGGTGCACCACGGACATCCACGCTCGGACCGACCGCTGCATTGTTGGGCTCAGACCACTCGCCATCGTGAGATGTGGTATCTGG
The DNA here is from genome assembly GCF_051474665.1 of Sorangium sp. So ce394. NCBI lineage: Bacteria > Pseudomonadati > Myxococcota > Polyangiales > Polyangiaceae > Sorangium > Sorangium sp. So ce394. The sequence continues at coordinate 8,937,253 of NZ_CP150339.1, read as the reverse complement.
GCCGCCTGCGCCAGGTCATGTGATCTCTCAGGCATACGGACAAATGGCGCCGAGCCGGCTCGCGGTGCTGCTCGAATTTGCCCGGAGAGAGTTCACATGAAGGCGGGAAGGCAGGAAGATGATTGATTTCTTTTTTTTTTTTTTCTTCCCGTCTTCCCGCCTTCATGTTCAATTTCGAGCACTGCCCGGCTCGCCTGCGGCGCCCTCCCGATCAGGCCCGCGGAGCGCGGCCGTCGCGCCGCGGGACGCCGTACCTGGACAGCACCTCACGGACGCGATCCAGCGGAATGGCCTCCACCGTACGGCCGTTTCCCGAGGTGGTCTCGGCCGTGAAGAGCGAGTTGTAGATGGCCTCTTCGGTCGCCTCGATCACGGCCTGGAACAGCGCCGAGGTCTCCTCGTTGGCGAGCTCCGTCGTCACGAGCCGTCTCGCGCCGGAGGGGCGCCGGACCGAGGCGCTCGTCGAGAAGGCCACCGCGTAGTCCCCGGAGCCGCTGGCGGCGGAGGAGCCCGTGCGCGCCAGCCCGAAGAGCGCGCGGGCCGCGAGGCGACCGAGGTTGCGATCCGACAGCGGCGCGTCGGTCGCGACCACGATGAGGATGGACCCGCCGCCCGGGTCCGGATCGCGCTCCGCGCGGAAGGCGTGCTGACCGAGCTCCTCGCCGACGGGCGCTCCCATCACCTGCAGCACGCCGCCGAAGTTCGACTGGACGAGCACGCCGACGGACGCGCCGCCGAGCGACGGCGGCAGCGCCCGCGAGGCGGTGCCGATCCCGCCCTTCCATCCGAACGCGACCGTCCCCGTGCCCGCGCCCACGCACCCCTCCGGCACGGGCCCCTCGCGCGCCGAGGCGAGCGCCGCGCGCACGTGCGCGGCGGTGATCGGCCGGCGCCGGATCGCGTTGAGCACGCCGTCGTTGGTCTCGCCGACGACCGGGTTGAGCGAGCGCACCTCCTCCATGCCCGGCTGCTCCAGCATCCACTCGACGAGGGCGTCTGCCGCCCGGAACACGGAGAGCGTGCTCGTGAGGAGGAGGGGAGTCTCGAGCTCGCCCAGCTCGCGGACCTGCGTCGCGCCGACGAGCTTGCCGAACCCGTTGCCCACGTGGATCGCCGCGGGGACGCGATGGAGATAGAGATTCTCCCCGTGCGGCAGGACGGCGGTGACGCCGGTGCGTATCGCGTCGCCTTCGACGACGGTGGCGTGGCCGACGCGCACGCCGCGCACGTCGGTGATCGCGTTCAGCGGGCCCGGGTCGAAGATCCCGGGCGCTACGCCGAGGTCACGGGCGCGCACGGCGCCCCCTGCAGGAGCCATGGAGCGGGGCGCGACGGGCGCGCGGACTGCCTCGTCCGGACAGCAGGCGTCCGCGCCCTGGCGGCGAGGTGCGGTCGGCCGCGACGTGCGCCCGGGTGACGGGAGGCGGCGAGCAGCGGTGTCTGGCGCTCATGGGGAGAGGTGGTTCAACCGCCGTGCCAGACAGGGCAGCGGCGCGGGAGGTCGAGCGTCAAGGCGCCGGCAGGAGGACGCGCGCGCCGCGGGCGAGCGTCACGCGGTCCACGTGGGCCATCAGCGATCGCTCCGGCAAGACGACATGGAAGTGCGTGTTCGACCCCATGTGCGTGAAGACGCCGTGGTGGCGCTTCGAGAAGAAGCCGACCAGCGTCCCCTCGGCGTCGGGAAGCGTTCCGCTGACCGACGCCCGGACGTGGTCGGCGTGGCCGCCGCCGGGCGCGAGCTTTCTCCCGTCGATGACATGCCAGCTGAGATCGCGGAGACCCCCGCGCACCTGGACGGGGACGGCGACGTCCGTGTCGAGGCCGCGCTCCCGCAGCAGGGCCTCGACGCGCGCGTCGATCTGCCCGTCGGGCACGTCGGCGTCGAGCGTGGCCTCCTGCCACCGCGCGACGTTCGCCACCACGAAGAGCGTCGCCTGCTCTTCCGCCCCGGTGGCGCGCACGTCGAGCGCCCCGTCATCGCGCGCGTACGACGTCCAGATCGCGTCGTCGACCACCGTCACCTCCCCGCGCAGCTCGCTGAGCGCCCCGATGCCGAACGCGTGCGGGCCCGGCACGACATCGCCGATGCGCACGGCGGGCCCCGTCTGCCCCTCGTGCATGATCGCGCGGAGCGCGCCGAACGAGCGGACCTGCACCGCCGCGGACGCGCCCGGCGCGGGCACCGCCGCCGGCGCGCCCGGCGCGGGCTCGGCCGCGGGCGCGCCCGGCGCGGGCTCGCTCGAGCGCGTGCAGGCGGCGGCCACGGACGCCAGGAGGGCGCCGAGGAGAACGCTAGAGACCTTCGCTCGCATCGCTCGCATGGGGCTGCTCCTCGGTCACGCGCAAGAGCGCGCAGTTCAGGACACATCGTTGCGCGTCGCAACCCTCTCCGGCGCCGAAAGGTTGCTCCGCGCAACCACCGCCGGCGCGCGGCCGAGGCTACCCCGTGAGCCCCGGGACCGGCTGCGTCCGCGCGAGCTCGTCCGGGTAGCGCTGGAACCACGACGACAGCAGCAGCACCTCGTCGATCTCGCTGAGCGGCACCGGCGCGGCGGCGGGCTCCGGGGGGCCGTAGACGTCGGCCGTGAGCCGCGCGAGCGCGCGGCGGTCGTCGTCCGAGCGCGGCGCCGCGGCCTCGGCGCGCACGCTGCCGCGCCGGACGAGGTAGACCCGATCGTCGCCCTCGTGGCCGGGGACGGTGTAGAGGAACGAGAGCGACTCGATGGCGAAGCGGAGCCGCCCCAGCTCGCCGCGCAGGGCCGTGAGGCGCTGGATCCGGTCGCGCAGCGCCGCGGCGCGCTCGAACTCGGCGCGCTCGCGGCAGGCCTCCATCTCGTCGCGGAAGCGGCCGATCGGGCCGTCGCTCCGGCCCTCGAGGAAGGCGCGGGCGAGCGCCACGCGATCGCCGTACTCCCGCGACGAGCAGCCCGCGACGCAGGGGCCGAGGCAGCGCTTGATCTCGTAGCGGATGCAGCCCGGCGTGCGGCGCTCGAGGGAGAAGAGCGTCTGCTGGTCGTTGAAGAGCACCGGCACGTCCTCGGCGCAGTCGCGCAGCCCGAGCGCGTTGGAGAGCGCGCGCACGGCCTCGCGGACGCGGCCCGCGCCCGTGAACGGCCCGTAGTAGAGCGCGCCCGGATCGCGCGCCGGGCCGCGCACGACGTGGAGCTTCGGCGCCGGCCCGCGCGTGACCTTGATGAAGGCGTAGCGCTTGAGGTCGCGCTTCATGGCCACGTTGAAGCGCGGCCACAGCCGCCGGATGAGCCGGAGCTCGGCGAGGAGCGCGGCGAACTCGCTCGGGCAGTACTCCCACGCGACGTGGCTCGTCTCGCGGAGGATGCGCGCGCCCTTCTCCTCGGGCTCGCAGCGAAAATAACCGAGCAGCCTCGTGCGCACCCGCTTCGATTTGCCGACGTAGAGGACGGTGCCGTCCTCGGCGGCCATCTGGTAGACGCCGGGCCGGTTCTCGGCGCCCGCCCGCACGAGGCCGCGGAGCCGCGCGAGCCGCTCTTCATCGCCGGAGCCCTTCCGGGCGGGGAGCAGCGCCGCGCGCGACATCGTCCGATGTTCTTGCGAACCAGCGGCGGACGCGCAAGCCGCGCCGCGCGGAGCCCGCGCGGCCGTAGAGCCCGCCGGTCCGCGTGGGCTCGACCAGCGGTCGGCATGGCGCTCGGCGCCAGCGCGTCGCTCGAGGCCGAGCGCTTCGTCACCGGCGAAGGGTATCCTCCTCGTGGCGGCCGCCGCGGTCCACTCCGCAAGCACCTGCGGAAGCGCTGAGGCGCGGCGCTCGGTCCCGGCGATGGGACGCTCGACACGAAAGGAACAGCCTCGATGCAAATGGATCGCGAAGGCCAGAGGGTCGCTGCTTCGAAGGAGCGGGCGCCCCGCGGCGCGCGCTTCGTCCCCGCCGCGGGGGCGGCGCTCCTTGCGGTGCACGCGCTGCTCGGTTGCTCGAGCGAGACCGCCGCCCCTGGCGGGGCGAGCGGCAGCGGCGCTGGCGACGAGGGCGGCAGCGGCGCCTTCGGGGGGAGCGGCGGCGAGGGCGGCAGCGGCGCTTTCGGGGGGAGCGGCGGCGAGGGCGGCAGCGGCGCTGGCGGCGAGGGCGGCAGCGGCGCTGGCGGCGAGGGCGGCAGCGGCGCTGGCGGCGAGGGCGGCAGCGGCGGCGGCGGCGTCACGGTGTCGGCCGAGCTCTTCGACGACTTCAGCTACACCGGCATCGCCGACGACAACCTCACGAGCCGGTGGTGGGTACGGACGACCGACGGCGCCCCCGGGGTCGACGGCGCACAATGGCTCTCGTCCAACGTGTCGTTCATCGAGGATCCCGATCTCGCCTCGAACCGGCTGCTGCGGCTCAAGGCGACCACGAGCGGCTCCGGCGCGAGCACCTCGCACGCGGAGATCCAGTCCAACGACGACAGCTTCCGCCTCGGGACGTACTCCGCCAGGGTGAGATTCAGCAACACGCCGCTGACCGGGACCCGGCACCTCGCCGACAAGCTGGTCGAGACGTTCTTCACGATCAGCCCATGGGTCAACGACCCCGAGACCGATCCCAACTACTCGGAGCAGGATTTCGAGTACATGCCCAACGGCGGGTGGGGTCAGGGCAACACCAGCACGTTGTGGTTGACCTCGTGGGAGACGGCCACGCTCGAGGATACGCAGTCGAACCAGGTCGCGGGCGACCAGTCGGGCTGGAAGCGGCTCCTCATCCAGATCGACGAGTCCGGCATCCACTACTACATCGAAGGCGCGCTGCTCTGCACGCACGACGCCAGCTACGTCCCCGAGACGAACCAGCACCTCGACTTCAACCTGTGGTTCGACGAGCTCGCCGCCGGAGAGACCGGCCCGCGGACGTACGCCGAGGACGTCGACTGGGTTTACTTCGCGAAGGACGTCCTCCTGTCGCAGGCCGAGGTGGACGCGCGGGTGGCCGGCTTCCGGGCGTCCTCGGCTGCCCTCGTGGACACCCTTCCTTAGCCCCACCCGGACGCCGCGGCGCGAGGCCGCGGCCATACCGGGGCGAGCTCAGGGCGACCGACGCCTACTCGCACGCGGCGAGGTCGACGGTGTCGGGAGCGAAGCACGACACGCGCTCGCCGGATCCTTCTACGTTGCAGGACACGTAATATTCACGGATGAACCCGAATTGCGGATCGAACGAGAGCTGCGAGAGCTCGCAGTCGTCCGGGGTGCCCTCGGCACGATCGAACATCCACGCGATGGGCTCGTTCACGCTCGTCAGATCGTCGACATCGGTCCAAGGCGAGTCGTCGTTGGGGAATTTCTCGCGCGCGGCGACGACCTGGCCATCCTCGACGGCCACGCGCCGGCAACCGGCGGAGAAGCCCGTCTCGCACGTCTCGACGACGTAGCTCGCGACGTGCTTGTCGTTCCACGTCTCACGTTGCTGTTCGATGCGCTCCGCGTCGCTGTCACCACACCCCGAGAGAAGGGCCATGAGAGAAACGGGAATCATGATTTTGTAGATTGCCATCATGCCGAGCCGTGAGTGCAACGCTCGTACCTGCGCGACTGTGCCACCGGCGCCCCGAGGATCCCGCCGGAAACCCGCGCGATGGCACACCCGCCGGCTCCTCCGCGACGGTCCTGTCGCCCTCACGGCGCGGCGCGCTCGTCGGCGTCGAGATCGTGCGCGCCGCGCCGGCTCGCCGCCGATCGCGCCGGCGACCTCTCCCGCAGACGCGGCCGCGCCGTCGTCGATCGCCCAGCCCTGCCGGGACGCGTCGCCCCGGTCAGTGGTCGTCCGGGGGCATGATCCCGCGCACCAGCCTCTGCGCGCTCGCCATGCTGGAGACCACGCTGTGGTGCTGCACGGCCTTCTCGACCGCCGCCTTGAGCCCCGACACGTCGCCGTTCTTGTCGAAATAGCCGAACGCCTTGTGGGTCGAGAGCAGGTCTTGCTTCTCGAGGATGTCCTGGAACGCGGTGTAGAAGATGATGGGCACCTTCGGGTACAGCGCCTTGATCTTCAGGTAGGCGGTGAGCCCGTCGATCCCCGGCATGCGGATGTCCAGGATGACCAGGCTGGTCATCTCCGTCACGCCGGCGATGCCCTCCTGAGCGTTCGCGTACAGGCGCACGTCGTAGTCGTGCCGCAGCGTGAACGCGAGCGCGGACCGCATCCTCGGGTCGTCGTCGATCACGACCACGATCGGCCGCTCCTTCTGCGGCTCCTCCGGCGTGACGTCCGAGGCTCCGCGAAAGCGCCTGGTGAATTTCGCCGTTGTCATCTTGGCGCCCCCTTTCAGTTCCCGGCGAGGTTGAGCTCGATCCGACCAGCGGCGGCGCTGGCCGGCTGCGGCTGCCCGCGCGGCACCGCGCGCGGGAGCCGGACGACGAACGTCGTGCCGCGCCCCGCGTCGCTGTCGACGTCGATGGTCCCGCCATACATCGCGACGATGCGAGAGACGAAGCTGAGCCCCAGGCCCACGCCGGTCGTCGGCTTCGTCGAGAAGAACGGCTGAAAGATCTTCGCGAGGTTGTCGGGGGAGATGCCGTCCGCGTTGTCGCTGACGGTGAGGACCTGGAAATCCCCCTCCTCGGCCGTCTCGATCCGCACCCGCCGCCCGCGGCCGTCGTCGACAAGGAGCAGCGCGTCGCGCGCATTCAAGACGATGTTGTTCACGATGGAGTCGAAGTGCGACTCGTGCCCCACGACCGCCGAGCCGCCCCGCAGCTCGAGCTCGACCGACACGCCCTGGCGCGCGAACTCGTCGCGGTGCCGCGCCGCGACCGACTCGACGATGCGGCGGAGGCTCACGACCTCGTTGCCGGCGAGCGCGACGCCGAGCTTCGAGTACTCCAGGATGCTGTTCGTGACGCTCAGCGCGCGCGCCGTGCAGTCGCCCACCATGCAGAGCACGCTGTCCAGCGTCTCCTCGGCCTCCTCGATGTCGCCCAGCCGGGCCATGACCGATTTGAGCTTCCCGTCGGGGATGTCGTCCTTGAGCAGGTCGAAGAGCTCGCCGAGCCGGGCCGCGTTCTTCGCGCACACCGTCTCGCCGCCCTGGGTCACGGTCCCGAGCACCATCGCGGCCCCCGAGAGGGCGTTGCGCATCTCGTGCGCGAAGCCGCCCGCCATCTGGTTCTCGACCGCCTCCCGCTCCAGCCGGACGATGGTCGCGTGGGCCTCCTCGAGCTCCGCCGTGCGCTCGCGGACCTTCTGCTCCACGCCCGTGTAGAGCTTCGCGTTCTCGATGGATATCGCCATCTGCGAGGACAGCATCGTGAGGAGCTCCAGCCTGTCCTGGGTGAACGTGCCGGTCGCCGTATTGTTCTCCAGGTAGATCGCCCCGTACAGGTCGTTATGGTGGATGATCGGCGTGCAGAGCACCGATCTCGGGCGGCGCTGCGCGACGTAATCGTCGCGCTGGAACTGCCGGTCCGCGGAGGCGTCGGCGAGGACGACGCTCTGGCCGGTCCGCGCGACGTACTGCACGATCCCGGCCGAGACGAGCGGGCGATCGTCGGACACGGCCTGGGTGAGGGGCAGCCCCGGGAAGCGCGCGTCCTCGCGGCCGTCGGTCCAGTCGACCTCGGCCTCGACCCGCAGGCCGTCGCTCTCCCGGAGCACGAGGCAGCCGCGCTGGGCGCCGGCGTTCTCCATGGCGACCGCCATGAGCTTGATGAGGAGCCGGTCGAGCACGATCTCCCCGGAGATCGCCTGCGCGGCCTTCAGCACCGTCCGCAGATCGAGGCGGGAGGCGCCGAGCGAGGTCGTCGTGACGAACGTCCGCGAGGGCGCGACCTCCGTCGACCGCTGCGAGAGCGGCTCGCGCGGGGCGAGCTGCGGATACCGCTCCTGGAGATCCTGCGTCTTGCGGACGGCGCCCCAGAGGTTGTAGTGATAACAAGCGTCCGCGAGGTACACGCGCGCGAGCTTCTCCTTGCCCTGCGCGAGCCAGAACCGGCCCGCGAGCTCGCAGGCCACCGCGGCCTCGTTCACGTAATCGTGCTCCGACGCGGACGCGATGGCGCGGTCGTACAGGTCGAGCGCCTCGGCCACGCGGCCGTCGATCCGCGCGAGCTCGGCCTCCACGAGCAGGACCCTGTGCAGGAAGTTGCTGACGCACGTCTCGGACAGGGCCTTGAGCTTCGCCTGGTTCTCCGACACCTTGGCGCGGTAGCGCTCCTTGTCCTCCGGCGAGGCCGCCGGATAGAGCGCGATCATGGCGAGGGAGTAATAGAAGTTGTGCAGCGGCGTGAACACCTTGCCCGTGCTCGCGCCGAGGGTCGGCTCGGTCTCGGCGGCGTGCTTGTACGCGAGCTCGTAGTCGCCGAAGACGAAATAGAGCATCGCCTGCGCCGTGTGGATGTAATTGACGGTGTTGAAGTTCTTCGTCGCGTACAGGCCCGGGAGCACCTGCTCGGCGTCGAAGAACTCCCCCTTGATCTTGGCCGCGTGCTCGGACCTGCCGGTGAGGTTCCGGATCGCCTGGCGCCACACGCTGAGCTGGTTGATGACCTGCTCTTGCTTGAACTTGAAGACCTCCTCGATGTACCGCTCGAACGTCGACTCGAGCTCGAGGAGGTTCTGCCCGGAGACGGCGCCGCAGACGAAGGCGTTGATGAGGCAGTACGCGGCGCTCTCCGCGTCGCCGTTCTCGGCGTAGCTCAGGTATCCCTCGATGAGCGGCGCCTGGCTCTCGCGCGCGGGACGGTAGAAGTGCCGCGAGAGCCCGTAATAGAAGTTGTAGACGCTCGCCTTGTAGAGCGGCTCGTCCCGGCGCCGGTGCGCCTCGAGCGCCAGCTCGCCGAACCGGGAGCCCGTCGCGATGTCGCCCACGCCGGCGTTGACGAGGACGCTGAACGCCGCGAACGCATAGGGCGCGAGCGGCGACTCGCCGTGATCCATCGTCAGGTCGAGCGCGCGGCAGATGAAGAGCCCGAGCATCTCCGGCGCGGCGAAGTACGACGCGTGGATCGCGCGCCGGAGGATCACGAGCGCCGCCTGCTTCGGGGCCGCCGTCATCGGCGGGAGCCGGCCGAGGCGCTCGAAGCCGAGCTCGGCGACCTGCTTCGTCGTCTTCGTGTAGGCGTCGAGGAAGTCCTGCATGCCGGGGCTCGCGGGGAACGTCTCGCCGAGCTGCGCGAGCGCCTCCACGGCGGTGTCCACGGCCTTCCGGAACTCGGCCTGGGTGTGGTGATAGAGGATGAGCAGCTCGTAGAGCTTGCTCCTGTCGATGACGTCGTGGATCTCGCTGAGCGCCGCGTCGATGAGCTCCTTCATGGCGCCGAAGTCGGCGTTCATGCACGCGGCCTCGGCGGCGCCGACGTGGAGCGCGCTCGTCAGCGCGTGGTCGCTCCGCCAGGCGCCCGCGGGCAGCAGCGCGAGGCCCTCGGCGAAGTAGCCGCGCGCGGCGTCGAAGGCGGCGGACAGCAGCGCGCGCCGGCCCGCGAGGAGGTTCAGCTCCGCGAGGCGGCGGCGCTCGGCGGCGTCGCTCAGGCGGTCGGCGCCGCGGTTCAGGTGGTGGACGATGTCGAAGACCTCCTCCTCCGGGGCGCGCCCGCCGAGGCTCCGCAGGAGGAGCCGGCCGATGTCGGCGTGCAGGCCGCCGCGCTCGCCCTCGTCGACCATGGCGTAGGCCGCCTGCTGGACGCGATCGTGGAGGAACCTGTAGTCCGGGAAGACGAGCGGCGCGGCGAGGTCGTCGGGGAGCGCGGGCTCCATCGGGGACAGCGGGACGATGAGGCCCTCGTGCAGCGCGGGCAGGAGGCGCTGGTGGGCGTCGCCGCGCGTCGCCTCGAGGATGACCGCGAGCCTGCCCAGGTCGAAGCGGTTGCCGAGGCACGACGCGGACATGAGCGCGCGCTGCGTGTCCGCGGGGAGCCCGCGGAGCTTGTCGATCATCAGCTCGACGACGTTGTCGGTGATGTTCCTCGACTCGATGTGCTCGACGTCCCACGTCCACGCCGCGCCGCCGGCGTCGTACCGCAGGCACCCGGTCTGGTGCAGCGTGCGGAGGAACTCGTTGACGAAGAACGGGTTGCCGCCCGTCTTCCGGGCGACCAGCGCGGCGAGCGGCATGACCGCCGCGGCGTCGGCGCGCAGCGCGTCCGCGAGCATCCGGCAGACCATCTCGGTGCTGAGCGGCCCCGGGGCGATCTCGTTCACGATCGCCCCTTCGCGCCGCAGGGACGCGAGCGCGGTCGAGAGCGGGTGAGCGGCGCCGACCTCGTTGTCCCGGTAGGCGCCGATCACGAGCAGGCCGCGCAGCCCGGCGTCCGTCAACAGGAGCTCGATGACCCGGAGCGACGCCGCGTCGGCCCACTGGAGGTCGTCGAGGAAGACGGCGAGCGGGCGCTCGGCGTCGCAGAACACGCGGACGAAGTTCTGGAGGACGCGGACGAAGCGGTTCTGGGACTCGGCGGGCCCGAGCGCCTGGACGGGCGGCTGCTCGCCCACGACGAGCTCGATCTCCGGGATCACGTCGACGAGGACCTGCCCGTTCCCCCCGAGCGCCGCCTTGATCTTCGAGCGCCACTCCGCGAACTGCGCCTCGGGCTCGGCGACGATCTGCCGCACGAGGTCCCGGAACGCGCTGGTGATCGCGGTGTACGGGGTGCTCCGCTTGAGCTGGTCGTACTTGCCGGCGACGAAGTACCCGCGCACCTCGGTGATCGGCTTGTACAGCTCGTGCGCCAGCGCGGACTTGCCGACCCCCGAGTACCCGGCGATGAGCATCAGCTCGGTGCCGCCCCGCGCGACGCGGCCGAACGCCTCGAGCAGCGCCTTCACCTCGCTGGTGCGCCCGTAGAGCTGCTGCGGGATGCGGAGGTCGCCGGAGGCGTCGGCGCGGCCCAGCGGGAACGGGGCGATCCCACCCGCGGCGTCGAGGCGGCTCTGGCACGCTTCCAGGTCGTGGAGGAGGCCCGCGGTGCTCTGGTAACGGTCCTCGGCCGTCTTCGCCATGAGCTTCATCACGATGTCCGACAGGGCCTCTGGCACGCTCGGGCACCGCGCGCGCGGCGGGGCGGGGTCGCGCGCGATGTGGCAGTGCACGAGCTCCATGGCGTCCTTCGCGTCGAAGGGAGGCGCGCCCGTGAGGAGCTCGTAGAAGGTGGCGCCGAGCGCGTAGAGATCGGTGCGATGGTCGAGCGACCGGTTCATGCGACCGGTCTGCTCTGGGGAGATGTAGGCGAGCGTCCCTTCGATCACCGCGGGGCTCTTGATCGACAGCTCTTCCCGCGAGAGCCGCGTCGAGATGCCGAAGTCGATGATCTTGACGGTTCCGGTCTCGCGGTTGAAAACGATATTGGACGGATTGATATCCTTGTGTATAATTCTGCTCCCGTGGACATCGCGGAGGGCGCGCGTGATCGCGATGGCGAGCAGGAGGAATGCCGCGGTGTCGAACCTGCCGCTTTGCAGGTGGTGCGCCAGCGCGTGGCCGCCGAAATCCTCGAGGACGAGGAGGAGCCCCTTCTCGTGCCGGCAGAGGTCGAGCGCCCGGACGACGCCCGGCGCTTCCAGGTTGCGGAGCACGGCGTATTCATGCTTGTAGCGCGTGAGCTCCGTCGGGCTGGGATAGTCTGAGCGCAGCAGCTTGAGGGCGACCGGGCGCCCGTCGCCGGCGCGCCGGCCCCGGTAAACGACCGAGTTTTCGCTCTCGTAGATCTTGGCGATCGCCTGATAACCCGAGATCGTCAGCATCGCTCCCCTCGACGGACGTGGACGTGTTCTGGCGCCGTTCGAAGCACGGACGGCCCACGGCGCGGCGTGACCGGCAGTGGTTGTGTCCGGGATGATACCACGACGACACTTTGTGGCGGACGAATCTCGCTGTGGGGTGTGCGTGGATGTCTGTCGTGGATGCCTGTTCTGGTCCCAGGTGTTGCGGCGGTATCCAGGTCGGCGACGTCTCCGGACAGGCGCCCGGAGGCCCGAGGGCGATGCGCCGCGCGCAGCGGAGGGCCCGCCCACATCGGCCGACATGCTCCCTATGGAATGCTTGCGGCGCAAAGCATCCGAGAAGTAGCTTGATGCCATGTCGACGAGATGCGTGGGAGTCGCCTGGTCGCTGATGTTCGCCACCTTGACCGCGGGCTGCACGGGAGAGTCGGGGTCGGCGGCGAGCGGCGGGACCGGGGCGTCGAGCGCGAGCGGCGGTGGGGCGGGAGCGTCGAGCGCGAGCGGCGGTGGGGCGGGAGCGTCGAGCGCGAGCGGCGGTGGAGCGTCGAGCGCGAGCGGCGGCGGCGGCGGAGCGTCGAGCGCGAGCGGCGGCGGCGGCGGAGCGTCGAGCGCGAGCGGCGGCGGCGGCGGTGGAGCGTCGAGCGCGAGCGGCGGCGGCGCGGGCGGCGATCCGGGCCCGGGCGCGTGCGCCGTCACGCGGGACCGAATCCGCATCACCGAGGTCGACGTCGGAGTCCGCGTGATCAACAACGAGGACGAGGCCGCGCTGATGCCGCTCGTCATCTCGCCGATACCGTCCGAATCCGGCGGCTCGCGCCTCGCGTGGATGAGCGACGACGATCGGGTCCACGTCGTGGAGCTCGACGCGGACGACCAGGCCGTGGGCCCCTCGTTCGGCTTGCCGGCGAACGATTTCTCCGACCTGTACGCCGACGCCGAGGGCGGCGTGCTGCTGCTCACCCGCGACGCCGAGGGCGGTGGGACGTTGAACTGCGGCGCGCCGGAGAACCTGTGCGGCACGCCGCCGTCCCCGCCGATCCCCTGTCACGACATGTACATGGTCCGCTTCGACGGCGCGCGCGAGACCTGGGCGACCAAGCTCACCAGCTCGAGCGCCGCGCTGCCGCCGTACTCGACCGGCCCCACCGGCCCGAACGTGTACATGATCTGGTGGTATGCGCACCACGGCCGCATCGCCTTCGACGGCTCGCGCTACGCCGGCTATTTCGGCGCCGCGATCAGCGTCTCGCAAGGGGGGTGCATCAACATCCATCAGGGCGATCGCATGCAGGTGGTCGACGCGCGCGGGGCGCTCCAGAGAGGCGGCTTCGACTGGGGCTGCAGCCACAGCGGCTACGAGCGCATCCTCTGGGACGAGAGCGCCCGGAAGTTCGTGACGGTGTGCAAGACCGACAACGGCAACCGCATCGCGTTCGCGCCCGATTATAAGACCATCTATCCGGTCGATCTCGCCTACTCGAACCTGGGGAACCTCGTCGCGGCGTCCGGCGGCGGCTACTGGCTCACGGCGAGCAACATCCGCCCGGGCCAGCCGGCGGGCTCGAACGGGCTCGCGGACGTGCGGCTGCTCCACTTCACGGGCGGCGCCGCGGACAAGGACCTCGTCATCGCCAGCGAGCCGGGCCTGAACCACCGGGCGCCGCACCTGGCCGCCTACGGCGCCTCCCGCATGCTCGCGGCCTGGGAGAGCACCTCGCGCGCCGGCGACATCGCGCGCAACGACCCGGAGCGCACGCTGTACGTGCAGACGCGCGATCGCGCCACCGGCGAGGCCGAGGGCGAGCCGATCGAGGTCGACCTGCTCGGCAATCGATACCAGGATTTCGTCGCCTTTCCCGACGGGAGCGTGGCTGTCGCGGCGCCCGGCAGCGCGAGCACCACGATCCGGGTGCTGCGCATCTTGCCCTGCGAGTAGCGCGCCCTCGTCGGACGTCGCCGCGCCCTCGTCGGACGTCGCCGCGCGGGCGTCGGACGTCGCCGCGCGGGCCTGCGGCTCAGGCGGCGCTCTCGACGGGCCGGAGCTTGCCGCGCTCGACGCCGGCGGTCGCCGGGGCGCCGGCGTCGACGCGCGCGGCGAGCATCGGGCGGAACGCCGCGCGGTACGCGAAGGCGAGGTAGACCTCGAGGGCGAGGACGAGCCAGGCGACGGGGTTCGGCGGCGTCAGGAAGGTGTGGAAGGCGACGATGTTCACCACGATGGGCGCGAGCAGCGCCAGCGCCAGCGGGACGTAACGGTTCGAGAGCAAGAGGGCGCCCGCGACGACCTCGGTCCCCTTGATCAACGGGAACATGTAGCCGGTCGCGGCCAGCGCGGCCGCGAAGCGGCCGGCGGCCTCCGGCGCCGGGGGCTGCGGCAAGAACTGCAAGAAGCCGTTGAGCCCGAAGACGAAGAACACGAGCCCAAGGAGGATGCGGGCGGCGGAGGGGGCGAAACGCTTGACGGTGTTCATGACAAAGCCTCGCTGAGGTGAGGCGGGCCCTCCCGCTCGGAGCGCCCGCCCCCTTTCTATGAGCGCTCGCCGAGACCGGTGCTATCGTGCAACGGCTCAACGCAGCGTTGCGCCTGCGCAACCTGGCCCGAGCGAGCGACGACGCCGAAACCCCCGTGAGGTCCCTCGATGTCCAGCCCCCGCGCGGCCGCCCGCGCGCAATCGCACAGGGCGCCCCAGCTCGACGAGATCGCCGCGTTCGCCAAGGTGGCGGAGCTCGGCTCGTTCACGGCCGCCGCCGCGCAGCTCGGGGTCCCGAAGTCGACGGTGAGCCGCGCGGTGACGCGGCTGGAGGAGGGCCTCAAGGTGCGGCTCCTCCACAGGTCGCCGCGCGCGGTCGCGCTGACCGACGCGGGCCGCCGCTTCTTCGGCGACGTGGCGCCGCACATCGCCGGCCTCCGCGACGCGGCGCTGGCGCTCGACGCCTACCAGGGCCAGCCGCAGGGGCTGATCCGGCTCAGCGCGCCCCCCGACGGCGGCGAGTCCTTCGTGGGCGACCTGCTCGTCGATTTCTGCGCGCGCTATCCGCTGCTCTCCGTGGAGGTCGACCTCTCCTCTCGCCAGGTCGACCTGCTCCGCGAGGGCTTCGATCTCGCGATCCGCGCGACGCGCGAGCTCCCGGACTCCTCGCTGGTCGCGCGCAAGCTGTTCGACTCCGACGTGCAGCTCTTCGCGGCGCCCTCGTACCTCGCGCGCCGCGGCCTGCCGCGCGCGATCGACGACCTGGTGGATCACGAGCGGGTGGTGTTCCTCCCGAGCTCCCGGCGCGGCCAGTGGCCGGTCGGCGACGCGCGCTCGGTGCGCGACGCGCTGTCGACCGGGCGCATCGCCACCGACAACTTCCAGCTCATCCGCTCGGTGCTCCGCGCGGGCGGCGGCATCGGGCCGCTCCCGCGCGTCCTCGCCGCGCCCGACCTGGCGAGCGGGCGCCTCGTCCACGTGCTGCCCGAGTGGTCGCAGCGCGCGGGGACCGCGTACCTCGTCTATCCGAGCGCGCGGCACGTGGCGCGGAACGTGGCCGTGTTCCGCGACTTCGCCCTCGCCTGGGTGAAGCGGCTCGCGTGAGCGGGGCGGCCGCGCGCGGTGGGCGAGCGCGCGCGCTCGTCGACCGAGCGCGCCGCTGCCCCGCGCGCCGGGCACGCCGGAGATGGATAATGACGATACCTCTGGCGGATCGCGCGCCGATCGGCCGCGCCGGCGCACGGCCGTGTTTCGCGGACGTCCCGGCTTGGATACGCTGTCTCGCGCGCTCGCCCGTCTCGCGCGTGGATCCGGTGCCGAGCACGCCGCTCTTCGAGGCCCCGCACCCGCCATGTACCGAACCGCCGCCACCCTGCCGCCCGAGCCGCCTCGCGAGTGGCAGCTCATCGTCGAGGCTCACCTGTACGAGCACCTCTCGGTGCCGGAGGCCTGGCTCGCCCGCGCGGGGGGCACGGTCGCGCTGCTCGTGGGCGCGCGGATGCTCGCGCCCGAGCACCACGGCGAGAACCGCGCCTGGCTGTTCGGCGATCTGCGCCGGGTGGAGGGCCAGCGGCCGCCGCTCGTCGCGCCCACCTCGTTCGGCCTGGAGCGCGTGTGCGCGCCGGGCGAGGCGGAGGCCGCGCCGCGGCACGTCGCGGTCTGCCCCTGGCCCGACGCGGCGGGCATGACGCTGGCGGGCATCGCGCGCTACCTCCCGGGGGCGCGCTTCGAGATCGGCGCGGCGGCCGAGGTCGCCGCGCAGCTCGCGCGCGTGCGGCTCGCGGTGCCGCACGCCGGCTTCACGTACGCCCGCGTCGTCGTGTTCGAGAGCGGCGAGGTGCGCGTCGCGCCGCCCCTGCCGGACACGGAGCGCTCGGCGATGCCGAGCTACACGGGGCTCGAGTACCTCGACGACCTGGGGATCGGGGGCTTCCTGCTCCAGGGCCGCGAGGGCCTCGAGCCCGGCTTCGGCGTCGCGTCGGCGCTCTTCGAGCTCGCCGTGGGCTTCGGCGAGGCGGGCGCCGTGGCGAAGCGCCAGTTCCTCGCCGCCGCGCTCACGGCGCACCCCGCGCACCCGCTGCCGTCGGACTTCGGGGTGCGGAGCCGCGAGCTCGACGCGCTCGTCGCGCGGGGCACGTCGGGCGAGGCGTCGCTCCCCGAGCTCGCGCAGGCGCTGGCCGCGCTCAGCCAGGCGCTCGACGGGGCGGCCGCGCTCGGGCGCGCCGTGCGGGCGAGCGCCGCCGCGGCCGCGCCGTCGCCGCCGCACGGGCAGACGAGGGACGGGAAGCGCGTGTACATGCTGTTCCCCGACGTGCAGGCGCTGCCCGTCGGCGCCGGCTGGCCGGCCGTGGCGCCATGAAGCGGCCGCGCCGGCGCGGGGAGGGGCGCAGTCCCGCCCCGCGCACGCGGCGTGAGGGCCCCTATCGGCGAGCCGCCCACGGAAGAAGCCCACCCGAGAGGATCCCTCCCTCGACGAGCGGCGATTGCGCATGAGGGCCCATTGCCACGGGATGCAGAGAGGACCCTTCACGATGGGTCTCGGGCCTGTCGACCACGCGACGTCTGCGCCCCCCTGTCCAACCCGACGGGCGACGCTTGACCGCTCCTGTCCCAGCGTGCTGCGATGGCGGTCGACGGGCATGAGCGCAGAAGCCGATTTCCTCAAGACCTACGTGGAAGCGCTGGAGCAGGGGACGGCTGCGGCCTTCATCGGCGCGGGCCTGTCCATTGCCGCCGATCTTCCCGACTGGCGGAAGCTCCTCCGCGGGCTCGCCGGCGAGCTCGGCCTCGATGTCGACCGGGAGCACGATTTGCCAGCGGTCGCGCAGTTCTACTTGAATCGCTTTGCCAACAACCGGGGCCGGCTGGCGCAGCTCGTGCGCAGCACGTTCCGGCGGCCCGCGACGCCCACCGAGAACCACCGGCTGCTGGCGCGCCTCCCCCTCGAGCACGTCTGGACCACGAACTACGACGATCTGCTCGAGCGCGCATGGGAGCTCCAGGGCAGGCGCCTCGACGTGAAGTCGCGCAACGCCGACCTCACGACGAGCGACCCGGAGGCCCACGCGGTGCTCTACAAGATGCACGGGACGGCGTCGCAGCCGGACGAGATCGTCTTGACCACGGACGATTATGAGCGCTACCGCATGAATCGTCCCGGGTTCCTGCAGGTCCTGGGGAGCGACCTGATCACCCGCACGTTCCTCTTCCTCGGATTGAGCTTCACGGATCCCAACCTCGCGTACCTCATGGGCACCTTGCGCGCCTCGTTCGAGAGCGTGCAGCGACAGCATTTCACCATCCTGAAGCGCCCGGCCGACGACTACGACGCCAGGCGCTTCGACCATTTCACCACCGATCTCGAGCGGTATGGCGTCCGCACGGTGGTCGTCCACGACTACACCGACATCACCAGGCTCCTCGAGCGGCTCGGCCGCGCGTCCGCGCAGCGCAACGTGCTCGTGTCCGGCACCTATCCGGACGACGGCGACGCGGCGGAGCGTGGCTTCATCGAGGCTGTGGCCCGCGGCGTCGGGAGGGTGATCGCTCGCCGCGGCATGAACCTCGTCTCGGGCTTCGGCAGGAGCGTCGGGAGCGGTGCGATCGTGGGTATGCTGGACGAGATCAAGGGCCGGAGCGACGTCCCCATGTCCACGCTGGGCCGTCGTCTGCTCCTGCGGCCGGTGCCGAAGGCGGCCCCGGACGGCGTCGAGCTCGGGGAGTTCAGGCGACGTTATCGGGAGGAGCTGATCGCGCAGTCGGGCGTGGTCATCGTGATTGGCGGCCTGAAGGATGGCGCCATGTCATCGGGGGTGCTCCAGGAGTTCGAGATGGCGGTAGCCCAGCGGAAGCTCGTGCTCCCGATCGCGGCCACGGGCCACGCCGCGCGGCAGATCTACGAACGAATCCTCGCGCGGCCCAAGGACCATCTCGCGGCGGAGGTGGATCTGGGGCTGTTCCGGCGCCTCGGACCAGAGACGGATACGCTGGACGGGATCGTCGCCGCGGTCGACGCTTGCCTGGCCCCGATCGTCAACGCCGCCCGCGTGTGGTAACTGCCAGGGCGACGAGGTCTGATGCTTCGGGCATCGCCTGGGCGCAGGGCGAGGGCACGCTCTACAACGGGCGGTTCATGCTCGACCAGATCTCTGGTGGCCGGAGCTAGCCGCAGCTCGGCACCTCGTCGAGGCTGAAGAAGATCTGCTTGCCCATGGATCGGGACAGCTCGACCATCTCGTCGGCGCCCTTCGAGGGGCCGCCGATCCGCAGGCACGCGTCGCAGCGGGCGACGAGCCGGCGGGCGACGGGGTGGAAGATCTCGTTGAAGATCTCGTCGCCGATCTGGCGCGAGCCGGCGTGCTCGATGAGCGGCAGCGCGAACCACTCGCCCAGGACGGGGAGGTGGCCGGCGCGGAACAGGCGCACGGCCATGTCGTTCATCGCGCGAACGTTGGCGGCGATCAGGGCGGGGTCGTCGTTGGTGCCGGAGCGATAGGGCCCGGCGACGAGGATCATGAGCGGCTGCCCGGTCGTCATCGTCTTGAGTCCTCCAGGGGGTTTTGGCCGACAGAAATGCAGGGAGTGAGGAGCGGTGTCGGGTGGCGGGCCGTCGGCCCGCGAGACCGGGTGAGGCCGCGCCATCGCGGCCGTCGCGGCGGTTCACGCCCGTCCGGGCGCGCCGGTCAGGGGGCCTGGAGGTCCTGGTCGGCGCTCTTGAACCAGCGCGTCGCGATGCGGACCGCGTTCGTGGCCGCGCCGAGCCGGAGGTTGTCGCCGACCACCGTGAGGCACACGGTCTTCCGGTCGCGGTCCCGGGCGTCCGGGCGGATCCGCCCGACCAGGGCGCGGTCGCGGTCCTGCACGCAGTGGAGCGCGCTCAGGCCCTCGCCCGCGGCGCCGGGGAGGTACTTCACGTAGGGCGACTGCGCCGGATCGCTCAGGATGCTCGCCGCGCGCTCGAGGTCCACCGGGCGCTCGAACGTCACCCACGCGTTCTCGTAATGGCCCACGGCGACCGCGACCCGGCAGCACTGCGCGGACACGCCGAGCTCCGGCATCGCCAGGATCTTGCGGCTCTCGAAGATGAGCTTCCGCTCCTCCGAGGAGAAGCCGCTCTCGTCGGTGCCGCCGTTGTGCGGGACGACGTTGCCGGCGTACCCCGATTGCTTGAACGGGAGGCCCAGCCGGTCGGCGGCCTGGTAGCCGTCGCGCGCGTCCGCGAGGAACGTGTCGAGGGCGGCGATCCCGGCGCCGCTGACCGCCTGGTAGGTGCTCACCGTGACCGCGCTGAGCCCGAACTCCCGGCGCAGGGGCGAGAGCGCGAGCGTCAGCGGGATGGTCGTGCAGTTCGGATTGGCCACGAGCCGGACCGAGTCGTCGATGATGCTCGAGTTCACCCCGGCGGCGACGAGCGGCACCTTCGGGTCGGTGCGGTACGTGTTGCTCTTGTCGATGACGCGGTAGCCGAGCTCCAGGAGCCGCGGGACGTACCGCTTGCTGTGCTCGTCATCCAGGGCGACGAACGCGAGGTCCCCGCGGGGGGCGTCCTGCGCCTCGAGCCGCGACGCGCCGAGCACCTCGTACGACTTGCCGTCGAGGGTGAGCTCCTGGTCCCGGCTCGCGAACAGGGCGAGCGTTGCGCCGGGCCAGGCCCGCGCGATGAGGGTGATGGTTTCGCGACCGACGAGGCCCGTAGCGCCGAGGATGCAGATTCGCATAGGGGCGTTCTTTACCAGACCGGGGCCCGTCCGACGAGGGGCCAGTGGTCGGGCGCGGCGGGCGCGGCCCCGATGGCGCAGGGCGCCATGCCCGGCGGCCTCGGGTCGGCATGTCCGGGGCGCCCGGGCGCCGCGGCGCCGACCTGCGCGGGCGAGCTCGCCGCCGGCCTCGCGCGGCGCGCGGGCGGCCTGCTCAGATGACCGTGCCCGGGGGGACGACGGCGTTCTTCGGGACGACGACGACGCCCTCGCGGGCCGCGTAGTACTCGGCGTCGGCGTCCTCGCGATCGGGGATGTTGCGGATCACCACGCCCTCGCCGATGCGCGCGTTCTTGTCGATGATCGCGCCGTCGATCCTGCACCCCCGGCCGATGCCGATGGGCGGGAGGCCTCTCGCGCTGTCGGCGGAGTGGCCCTGGAACAGGACCTCGTAGTCCGCGCCCATCATGACCGTGTTCGACATCGTGACGTGGGGCCCGATCGACGAGAGCTGCCCCACGACGGACCGGGAGATCTTCGACTCGATGATCCGGCTCCCCTCGGCGAGGAGCACCTGGTCGAGGACCGAGCCGGCGCTGACGTGGGCCGGAGGGAAGAACTGCGGGCGGGTGTAGATCGGCCGCTGAGGATCGTAGAACGAGAACGGAGGATTGGAGTCGGTGAGCGCGAGGCTGGCCTCGTAATAGCTCCGGATCGTGCCGATGTCCTCCCAGTACCCGTCGAACGTGTAGGTCACCATCCGGTGGGTGTCGAGCGCGCGCGGCAGGATGTGGTGGCCGAAGTCGGAGGCGTTGTCGCGCTCGAGCATCTCGTAGAGCGCCTTCGCGCTGAAGATGTAGACGCCCATCGAGGCGAGCCACGGGTTCTTGGGATCGGGGAGCCGCCGCACGCCGTCGAGCAGCTTCATGTCCTTCGGCTTCTCGACGAACTTGACCACCCGCCCGTCGTCGTCGGTGTCCACGATGCCGAGGCGCGACACCTCGGCGGTCGGGACGGGCCGCACCGCGAGCGTGACGTCGGCCCGGGTCTCGCGGTGGCGCGCGAGGAAAGGCTCGTAGTCCATGCGGTAGAGGTGGTCGCCCGAGAGGATCATGACGTCGCGCGGGTTCGGCGACTTGACCTCGACCAGCTGCTTGCGGACCGCGTCGGCGGTGCCCTGGTACCAGTCGCTGTGGGTCGGCGTCTGCTCGGCGGCGAGGATCTGCACCGCGCCCGCGGAGAAGACGTCGAATCGATACGTCTGCGTGATGTGGTTGTGGAGAGAGACCGAGTTGTACTGCGTGAGGATGTGGATGCGGTTGAAGCCCGAGTTGAGGCAGTTGCTGATCGGGATGTCGACCAGGCGGTACTTGCCGCCGGTCGGGACCGCTGGCTTCGAGCGCAGCTTGGTGAGCGGGTAGAGGCGGCTTCCGACGCCTCCGCCGAGGATCAAAACCACCACGTCGTTGTGCTTCAAGCGGACCTCCGCAGGTGAGGGGGACGGTTCGACGCCCGGAGCGATGGGCGCGACTAGACTAGCCGATCCTCGGGACCGGTCGAGCCGAATACCATGTTGCGCGAGGTGGTTGCAACCGCCGCGATCACCGGGTGAATCCGGCCAGCCCGGCGCGGGAGGCGCGCCGGCCCCGGGGCCGCCGCCGCCACGCCGGGGCGGTGAGCCGCCGCCGCGCCGGGGCGGTGATCGGACGAAAGGGAGAGACAGACAAACCGCCAAGGCGCCAAGGACGCCGAGAGAGCGAATTCTCCGCGTCTCGTGGCGCCTTGGCGGTTCCTTCGTTCAGCGCCTGTCTCGCCCGGCGCGCCGACGTCGCGGGCGACCGCGGCGCCGGGTCGCTCGTGGGCGGGCCCGGGCCGCCGGGCGAGGACGGCGGCCGCCGCGCCGGATCAGCGCATGCCGCCGGAGCCCGGCGTGGTGCCCGTGGCGCCGGGGCTCGTGCCCGGGCTCTGCGTGCCGGTGCCGGTGCCGGTCGTTCCACCCTTCTTGTTCTGCTGATTCCCCTGCTGCGGGCTCGTGGTGGGCGACTGCGTGCCGCTGCTCGTGTCGCCTCGGAAGCCGCCGGGGACCCCCGCGCCCGTGCCCGCGCCCGGCGTCCCGGTGCCCGTCGCGCTGCTGCCCGTGGTGCCGGTGGTGCCCGTGGTGCCGGTCGTGCCGGTCGTGCCGGGCGTGCCGGTCGTTCCGGTGGCGCCCGTGGTGCCGGTGCCCGTCATCCCGCTGGTCCCGGTGCCGGTGGCGCCGGTGCCCATCCCCGTTCCGGAAGCCCCCTGTCCAGCGCCCATGTCGCTCGTGCCCGAGCCCATGCCGCCCGTCGAGGGCTGGCCCGTGCTGCTGCCGGTCCCCGGAGCGCCCATGGCGCCGCTCGTCCCCATGTTCGTCCCGGCGCCGCTCGCGTCCGAGCCCCAGGGCGACTGAGTCCCTTCCGTGGTGCCCGGGGAGCTGGCGCCAGCAGGGCTCTGCGGAGGCTGCGAGTTGCTGGAACAGCCGAATCCGGCGAGAGCGAGCACGGTCGAGAGCGCAAGAGAGTGAACGAGAGTTCGCATGTGATCGGTCTCCTCGCTGCCGCCCGAGACGGGCGCGGCAGCGCTGAAGCGAGCTCCGGTGTCCCGGAGTCTCGGAACAACGGCAAATCCGTTGGTGTGAGCGGTGGCGGCCCAATGCACGGCGCGAGCCAGCCGCACGGCAGCCCCGGAAAACAGGTCGCTTCCGGACGTCGCCGTCACGCCGTCATCGCGAGCTCTGCCGCGCGTCCGTGTGGGGGCGCTCTGCCACAGGTGTGGCGCGATGGCCGGCCGCCGGCGGGCTCAGCGGCAGCGCGCCGGGCGGGCGCGCGCGCGGAGGCCCTCCCACGCGATCGCCCCCGTCTGCTCCTCGACGCTGAGCGAGGTGATCAGCGGGTCCGGCGAGGTGTCCACGCGCACGGCCACCGAGAGCGCTCCGCGCTCGCAGCGCAGGCCGAAGCGCGCCGACGTGGCGCTCTCGACCATCGCGGAGCCGTCGAGCGCGCACGCGCCCACCCTCGCGCCGACGTCCCGCAGCTCCTGCCGCAGCGACGCGAGGTGATCCTCGGGGAACCAGCCGGGCCGGAGCCTGCGATCGAGCGGTTCCATCCGCGCGCGGCCGATGACCGAGGCGACCGCCTGCGCCGCGCGGCGCACCGGCGGGGAGGGCGGGACGACGCGCGCGACCATCGCGCCGGTCGCCTCGAGCTTGCCGAGCACCTTCGCGCTCAGCGGCTCGAGCGCGGCGCCGGCCACGTTGGCGAGCGCGACGACGCCGACGCCGCGCTGCGGGAGGATCATCACCGAGGCGGAGAAGCCGTCGATGAGGCCGTTGTGGAAGACCACGTGGCCGAGGTCGCAGTCCTCGCGCACGTGCCAGCCGAGCCCGGGGCCGTCGGCGCCGCCGGCCGCCGGGAACGCCGAGCCGTTGCGCGCCATCATGTGCGACTCGCGCAGCGTGCTCCGCCGCAGGGGGCCGGTCTCGGGCGCGTCGCGGGCGGGCCAGGCCGCGAGCTGGAGCCCGATGAACCGGCCCATGTCGGACAGGCTCGCGTAGAGCCCAGCGGTCGACTCGGAGGCCCCGAGCCGCCACGGCTGGATGGGCGTCACCTCGTCGCCCGCGCGCACGTGCGGCGACGCGAGCGCGTCGGGCGGCACCGCTGCGGCGTCCCACGCGGCGTCGCGCATGCCGAGCGGCGCGAGCAGCGCGTCGTTCATGTAACGCCGGTACGGGACGCCGGCGGCGCGCCCGACGAGCAGCCCGAGGAGCGAGTAGCCGAGGTTCGAGTAGGACGTCTCGGTGCCCGGCGCGCTCTCGAGCCCGAAGCCGTCGAGGGTGGCGAGGATCTCGCGCTCGGTGACGTCGCGCGCCGTCGACGCGGGGGAGAACACGCCGAGCCGGGGCAGGCCGGAGCTGTGCGTGAGCAGGTCGCGCACCGTCATCGGCCGCGAGTCGCGCGTCGGGTAGACGACGCCGGCGAGCGCGGGCAGGTAGCGGGCCGCCGGGGCGTCGATCGACAGCCGCCCCTCGTCGCGGAGCCGCAGGACCGCAGCGGCGGTCAGCGCCTTCGTGATCGAGCCGATGCGAAAGCGCGTGTGCTCGTCGACCGCACCGCCCCGCGCGACGTCGCGCACGCCGACCACCTTCTGGATCGCGAGCTCGCCGTCGATGACGACGCCGAGCGCCAGGGCGGGCAGGCGCTCCCGCTCCGCGGTGCGCTGCGCCAGCGCCTGCACCTCGGGCGCGGCCGCGCGGAGCCTCCGCCCGCGCTCCGGATCGAGGAAGCGCGGCGCCGGCGCGGGCTCGCTGGCGAAGCGCTGGAGGAGCGGCGCCGGGGCCGCTGGCCGGGCGGCCCGCGGCGCGGGCGCGGTCTTCGCGCACCCGCCGAGGAGCGGGAGCGACAGGGAGAAGACGGCCGTCGCGAGGCGTACGGCGAAGATGCTGCCAATCGTCTTCAAGGCGGAACCGTGATTTTCGCTCCTCCATCACGGTCCGACAATCGAAAGCAGCAATCGCGCGAGCTCGGTCCTCGATGGCTCTCGACGTTTCCATTGAAGCTAGACGGAAAAGCGACCTCGGCGCAGCCCGGGCGTATGTCTCCCACGATGTGGCCCGCGCGCGGGCGCGTGCGGTGCGCGCGGGCGCGGTCGTGCCCGCGACGGCGCGGCGCGCGCCTACGCCCCCGCGAACCGATCCCGGAAGGCCCGGTAGTTCGGCTGGTCGGCGCCCCGGTCGTACACGGCGAACACCACGCGCGAGAACGCGCCGCGGAAGCGCGGGTGCTCGAGGCACCGGGCGAAGACGTCGGCGACCTCGCCCGGATCGTTGCGGAAGACGCCGCACCCCCAGGCGCCGAGGACCAAGCACCGGTGCTCGTGCGCGCCCGCCGCCGCGAGCACCATGGCCGCGCGGCGCTCCAGGGCCGCGCGGATGTCCGGCTCCACCCCCTCGTCGCGCTCGAGCGCCTCGCCGGCGTTGGGCGCCGGCGCGGTGATGATCGACAGCGCGAAGGGCCGCTCCAGCAGGTTGTGCTGCTCGTCGCGGAAGAACGGCACGTCCGGCGAGTAGATGAGGTGATCGGTATACAGGAGGCTCCCCGAGGCGCGGTTCTGGTCGTAGTACTCGCGCTGCTCGACCAGGCACGCGTACAGCGCGGAGCACCTGGCGAGGTCCTCTTCCTGGGCCTTGGCCCCGCGCAGGAACCCGCCCCCGGGGTTCTTGGCGGAGGCGAAGTTGAGGGCCGCGACGCGGGCCTCGCCCTCCTGCTCGGCGAGCCGACGGCCCGCCGCCCCCGTGGTCTCGCCCGTCACCTCGATGCTCGCCGGCCGCTCGAGGCGCTCCTTCGGCTCCCAGGTGTCGAGGGATCCGGGCCGGTAAAGCGCGGTGCCCTTCACCGCGGCGAGCACGCGGTCGCGGACGCGGACCGTCGCGCCCGAAGGCGCGGTGTACTCGCCCCGGCTCACGATCTGCACGGTTTCTGCGGCGATGCCCGTGAGCTTCATGCGTCCAAAGATTGGCGAACCGCGGCCGAGCGTCCAGCGAAACGCGCTCCGCCGCGGGCGCGCGGGGCCCTGCTCCTCCGGGGCTCCGGCGGGCCGGCGGCGCCGTCTGCCTGCGATCTCCGGCGATCTCCCGCGGGTCGGCGCCGCGCATGGCGCGCGGGCGGCGCGCGTGAGATCATGGTGCGCGATGGGCGAGGTCGAGCTCAGCGTCCAGCGTTACTCGGCCGAGGTGGTCGCGCACCGGCACGCGCACCACCAGCTGGTGTTGCCGGTCGAGGGTGCGCTCTCGATCGCGATGGCCGGGCGCGAGCTCCGGGCGGCGGGGCGCTCGGGGGTGCTCGTCCCGTGCGACGCGCGCCACGCCTTCGCGGCGTCGGACCGGAACCGCTTCCTCGTCATCGACGTGCCGCCCGCCTCCGCGGAGGCGCTCGGCGCGGCGCCGTGGTTCGAGCGGAGCGCCGGCGGGCCGGTCGCCCTCGACCCCGCCGCCGCGCTCCTGGTCCACGCCGCGGCGGCCGAGCTCGATGGGGCGGGCTCGGTCGCGCTGCGCCGGCAGTGGGCGGGGCTGCTCGTGCTCACGCTGGCCGAGCGCGGCGATCGCGGCGCCGCGCGCGCTCCGGAGAAGCTGCGCCGCGCGCTCCGCTTCATCGAGGAGCACGCGCACGAGCCGCTCACCGTCGCCGACATCGCTGCCCGCGCGGAGCTCAGCCCCGGGCACCTCCACCACCTGTTCCGCGCCGTCCTCGGGACGACGGTGCAGGCGCGCATCGCGGACGTGCGCCTCGCGCGCGCGACCGAGCTCTTGTCGCGCACCGATCTCGGGATCGCCGAGATCGCCCTCCGCTGCGGCTACGCCGATCAGAGCTGCCTGACGCGCAGCCTGCGGCGCCGCCGCGGCGTGACCCCGGCCGCCCTGCGCCGCGGGGCCCGGTCCGGGCGGCCGGCCGAGCCGTGGCGCGGGGGCGCGTAGCCGGCGGCGCGCGTGCGGGCGAGCGCGCGCCGCAGCCCCGGCACAGGACCGCGGAGCCTGGGCCAAGACGGCGGCCGGCCCGCGCGGCATTCTCCGCGCCATGTCGGATCCGATCTCTCCCGCGCTGCCGGAGGCGGCCCCCCGCGCGCTGCCGAATGCGACACCCGGCGCGCTGCCGGAGGCGGCCTCCCGCGCGTTGCCGAATGCGACACCCGGCGCGCTGCCGGAGGCGGCCCCCCGCGCCTTGCCTGAGGCGACATCGGCGGCGCGCCCCTCGCCGCGCGCCGCCACCCTCGCGGGCGTCGCGGCCATCTGCCTCTGGGGCAGCTTCACGCTGCTCTCGACCTCGGTGCGCGGCCTGCCGTCGCTCCAGGTGCTCGCGTCGACCTTCGCGATCGCGGCGCTCCTCGGCGCGGCGCGGCTCGCCCGGCGCGGCCGCGCCGGCCTCGGCGCGCTCCGCCAGCCGCTCGGGTGGTGGCTCGTCGGCGTGGGCGGCCTGTTCGGCTATCACGCCCTCTATTTCTACGCGCTCTCCGTCGCGCCGCCCGTGCAGGTCAGCGTGATCTCGTACCTGTGGCCGCTGCTCATCGTCCTGCTCTCGGCGGCGCTCCCCGGCGGCCGCCTGCGCGTCCGGCACGTGGCCGGGGCGCTGCTCGGGCTCGCGGGCGTCTGGACGGTCCTCGCCGCCGGGGACGCCGTGATCCCGAGCGCCGCGCACCTGCCCGGTTACGCGGCCGCGCTCGGATGCGCGCTCCTCTGGTCGACGTACTCCGTGCTCCAGCGCCGCTTCGCCGACGTTCCCGCCGACGCCCTCGTCGGCCCCTGCGCCGCGACGGCGGCCCTCGGCCTCGCCGGGCACCTCGCGTTCGAGCGCACGGTCGCGCCCACGGCCGGCCAGGCGCTCGGCCTGCTCGCGCTCGGGCTCGGCCCCGTGGGCGTCGCCTTCTTCGCCTGGGATCACGCGACGAAGCACGGCGACGTATCGCAGCTCGGCGTGCTGGCCTACGGCGCGCCCGTCCTCTCGACGCTGCTCCTCTGCCTCGCCGGCCACGCCGAGGCGAGCCCCGCGCTGCTCGCCGCCTGCGCCCTTGTCGCGGCCGGCGGCCTCGTGGCGACCGCGCGCGCCGCCTGAGAGGCGCGGCCGCGTCCCTCGTCTCGGGCGCTATCGGACACGCCCTATTCCAGCCTGTCGCCTGACGATGCGGCGTCGAATCGGCTCAGGTAAGGCGTGCCTCGCGCATCGAGTCGGCATACCCATGGGTGGTCGGGATCATACGCGGTAGCGCCTCCAACGGACACAGGCGGGGCCGCTTGTAGGCTCGGCAGCGCCTCGAGGATCGCCTCGCCCCCCGCACGCCATCGAAAGCACCATCTCGTCATCTCGGAAGGTCTCGGATGATGCGCGTCTCGACGTTCGATGATACGGCCTCGCGTATGGCGATACCAATCATTGAGCCGTTCGGAGACGTACAGATCTCCCGTGTGTGAAAACCATGCGTCGAGCTCGGATTTTGCGTTGATCGCGTTGGCAAAAACTTTGACCGGCGAGAGCCACTCTTGCGATAGCTGTCGCAGGAGGAGCTCGTCGAAGCGCGACAGGTAGAGCCCATCGCCTGCCCGTCGGGGAAAGAGTCCGGCATGATAGCGCCCAAGGTTGGCCAGCTGCGGGTGGAACGTGCTCCCAGATGCACAGAACCTGGAAAAGGCGACGGGCGAGCGGCGGCATCACAGTTTCCAGAGCGTCGCCGCGAGGGCTGTCTCGAGCTTCGACCATTGGACCACGGGCGGCTTGCGTAGCAGAGCATCCGCGACATTGAGGTATATGGCCCTGCCCGGGCCGGGCCCTTGCGGAGATGCTCCGGCGGCGTCCGGGCTGAGATCGACGATGAACAGCGCGCGCCCGCGCTCGACGCCGGAAGCACAGATTCGACAGAGGCTCATCAGGCCGCTTGGTGTCGGCGGAAGCGCCACGCAGACCGGCGGCCCATCAGGACGCGCGAGCTCTTCATTGAGATCGGTGGACGGCTCTCCACCCAAGTATCTGACGCGCGCAGCGCGATGACGTTCAGGATCGAGCCTCGATGGCCCCAGCAGGAGCTCGTCATCCTCGACCACGACGGGGGATGCAACCTTGGCCAGAGCCGCTCCGGCAACCCTGCCCATGGCGACGTAGACTGCGCCCTGTATCGGCTCATTCATCATCTGAATCCGCACGATCTGCATTTGCACGTTGCCGGCTCCGCCTCCCCGGGCCCAGGGGTCCGGTGCGGTGCCGTGGTTTCAGCCCTGAGCCTGCTCGGCGCGTTGTGACGCCCGGGACGGGAGTTCTCGAGCACGAGCTCGGCGCAGCCCCCACGGCGGGGCGCGGAGGTCGAGGCGGACGGACGTGGGCGAGCGAGCTGGAAGGGCACGGCATGCAGCAAGCATGCAGTAAGAAGAGGGACCGCAAGGGCGCAAGGGGCGCAAGGGGAAGAGAGATGATATTCCTCTCTTCCCCTTGCGTTCCCTGCGCCCTTGCGGTCCTCTTCCCATGAGCCGATTTTCGCGGGATGGCGGGTGCTTGGCCCCACCCAGCGCTCTGACTGGATCGTCGCGTCACGCACCTCGCGACGCCGCCGCTTCGACGGCGGCCGGCGACCTATCCGAAGTGCAAGCTGCCGCTGCGGGGCCTTCCAGACGCCGGGCGTCGAGCTTCTTCCGGGCGATTCATCGCCACCTCAATGTCAGCGCTTGATCTGGGCATCGGGCCAGAGCCCAAGGATCTCTTGCAGCTGGTGCTCGGGACCGAACTCTTCCCAGAGAATGCCATTGCAATCCCGAGCCTCGGAAAAGGCGCTGGCGTCGTCGTCCTCCCACCCAAGATGACGCAACCCCGGAGCCCCGCCATCGGGGAGCTGGCGAATCGAAAAGTTCACCACGTCGGTGCGCCAGAGCGCGTACTGGCCCGGCACGATCACCTGCGGCTGGGCCGCCAGGCGCTGCGTGTAATCCGTGATGGACTCCGAGATTGAGCTCACACCCAAAGCAATATGAATCTTTCGCATCTAGGACCCTCCGCACAGCGCCGCGAGACTCGTCATGAGCGAGCTCCGAACAGAGGCCGATACCATGGGCGAGGCAACGGCACCAGCCTCGGCGTGCGCGCCGGCGCTGATTCGCGACCTCCGAGATCGCCGACCGGATCGAGCGGTTGCCGCGTCCGAGCTCGGCACGGGCGCCGGGGTCGAGTCGGACGGCCGTTCGCCCCCGACACCCCGTCGTCGTAGAGGCGAACGACCCTGGTTCGGTCGTCGCCAGCGTCGAGCATCGTCTCGACGCCGCTCCTCTCCCTCGCCGGCCACGCCGAGGCGAGCCCCCGCGCTGCTCGCCGCCTGCGTCGCCACGACCGCAGGCGGGCTCGCACCGGCCGCGCCAGCGAGCCGCGCGCCGCCCGTCGCACGATTGGTTGTATTGACAATTAATTTGTCTGCGCTACGCTCGGCCATCATGCGCGACCAGTTCACGGCCGAAGGGGGGATCATCCTCGACAACGCCCTCGGCTACTGGATGGCGCGGGTGTACCTCGCCTCCCGCGCCGCGATGTACCGGCGCTTCCGCGCGCACGGCGTCGAGATCACGCCGGAGCAATGGATGGTGCTCGTCCGCCTGTGGGAGCAGGAGGGCGTCACGCAGACGCACCTGGCCGAGCGCACCTTCCGGGACGTGCCCACGATGAGCCGGATCCTCGCGCTCATGGAGCGCGACGGGCTGGTCGAGCGGAGGCGCGACCCGACGGACCGGCGCGCCCGGCTCGTCTACCTCACCGCGCGCGGGCGGACGCTGCGCAAGGCGCTGTCGGGCGAGGCGAAGGCCCTCGTGGACGAGCTGCGCGCCGGCATCCCGGAGGAGGATCTCCTCACGACCCGGCGCACGCTCCAGCGCATCCTCGCGAACCTCGAGCCCGAGGGCTGAGCGCGGCCCAGCCCCCGCGCCGGCCTCTTCATCCCCAACTGATTGCATTGACAACCAACTCAGGAGACGCCCGCATGACCGAGACCGTTGCTCCCCCTGGCCAGGCCGCTGCTTCCCCTCACTTCCCCGCGCACACGCTCGACACGGCGCCCGCGGCGGCCCGCGCCGCGCTCGAGCGGACCTCGCGGAAGTTCGGCTTCCTGCCGCTGCCCTCGGCGCGCTTCGCGACCTCGCCGCTCCTCGTGCGCGCCTTCGACGAGCTCCTCTCGGTCTTCGAGGGGGCCACGCTCTCGCCGGTGGAGCGCGAGGTCGTGGTGATGGTCGTCGCCGGCGAGAACGGCTGCGACCTATGCCGCGCGATGCACCGCGGGCTGCTCCTCCGCGCGGGCGCGTCCGCCGAGGTCGCCGCGGCGCTGTTCGAGCGGAGGCCGGCGCCCGACGCGCGCCTCCAGGCGCTCGCGGCGTTCACCGAGGCGACGCTGCGCGAGCGCGGCCAGGTCTCGGACGCCGATCTCGACGCCTTCCTCGGCGCGGGCTTCACCGCCGAGCAGGCCCTCGAGGTGATCGTCGGCATCGGCACCTATACGCTGTCGACGTTCGCGAACCGGATGACCCGCACCCACGCGCTCCGCTGACGCGCCCGGCAGCGCGGGCGTTCGCGATGGGTCACGCGCCGCGGATCGGGCGCAGCTCCTCGCCGAGGAGGCCCGCGGTCGCGCTCGGCGTCGCGAAGACCCCCGGCTCCTCGCCGGCCGGCGCCCACTCGCCCGCGCACATCAGCGCGCCCCCCAGGATCTCGGGCTGCGCCGCCGGGCGCACCTGCACGTCGTCCGCGTGGACGCTCACGTTGACGTGCACGCGCGCGTCCGCCCCCGCGCGGCGGACCACCGCCTCGTGCAGCGCCGCCGCGACCCGGAGCGCCGCGCGCCGCTCGTCGCGCTCCGCGTCCGCCCCGGCGGGCAAGAGGCGCACGCCGAGCACCTCGTTGCCGGTCGTCGAGGCCAGGATGAACCCCGCGCGCTCGAGCTGCGACTCGGCCATGTCGAGCACCTGCCCGATGTCCGCCGCGAGCGCGTCGTCGAGATCGTCGGAGCCGCCGCGCGTCCTCACCTCCAGGTACACGCCCACCGCCGGCTGCGTCGGATCGGGCCCGCCCCTCGTCCCCGACGCGGGCTCGCCGATCGCCTCCCGGAGCGCCCGCACCAGCTCCTCGACCGAGCCGAACCGCCGCTCCCGCCGCTTCTCCATGCAACGCAGCACCACCGCGTCGAGCTCGAGAGGAAGCGGCACCCGCAAGCTCGGGGGCATCGGCGGCTCCTCGAGGTGCTTCCGCACCATCTCGTCCATGTCATGTGTGTGGAATGGTAATCTTCCGACCAGCATGCGATGGAGAAGCACTCCGAGCGCATAAACATCCACCCGCGCATCGATGGGGCCGCCCAGGATCTGCTCGGGCGCCATGATCGATGGCGTCCCGGGCATTCTTCCGGCGGTGGTCAGCCAGGTCGAGCCCTCCTCGGGCCCCATCAATTTCGCGATGCCGAAGTCGAGCAGCTTCACGGTGCGTGGTTTGCCGGAGCAGATGAAGATGTTGCTCGCCTTCACGTCGCGGTGAATGATGCCGGCGGCGTGCGCGGCCCCGAGCGCCGCGCAGATGGGCTCGAACAGATCGAGCGCCTCCCGCGGCGCGAGCCGGGTCTCGGCCCTGATCAGCGCGTCGAGCGTCTGCCCCTCCAGGCGCTCCATCACGTAGAACGGCTGATAGTTGTTCAGCTCACCTACTTCGTAAATTTCTACGATGTTGGGGTGGGAGATCAGGCGTAAAGCCTCGATCTCGCGCGCGAATCTCTCGACCACGCGGCGCGAGTGAGCTACCGCCTCGCTCAGCACCTTGACCGCGGCGGGCCTCCCTGAACGGGCGTGCCTCGCTGCATAGACGACCCCGCAGCCGCCGCGCGCGATGAATCCTTCGAGGATGTATTCGCCGGCCAGGGTCCCCGCCGGGAGCTCGCCGCGCGCGCTGGCCCGCTCGACCTCCGAAAACGGCCTCGTCTCGTCCTCTTTCGTCATCTTGCCCCACCGTGCGGCGCGTCACGGGCCGCCGCGCGCGCCGCTGTCCCCTTCGAGGATGATCTTGATGAACCGGTATACTCAGGAGCGTTTCTAAATGGTAACTTAAACTTGGCCGCACCTCGACACTGAACCGCCGGCCGGGACCCGTCGCTGAAAGGGGGAACAAGATGTTCCTTTGCTGGACACGGACTGTTGCGCTGCTCGCAATACCTCTGGTTACTACCGCCTGCATCGGGGCCGAGATCGACGACGAAGCCGACGAAGAGCTCGAAGAGCCGATCGGCGAGGCGGAGGGCGCCGTCGTGGCTGGGAACGGCGCCCTGTCCAATATCATCAACCGGAACGCGCTCCTCTCCGGCGCGCTCACCCCGAGCCTGCTCGGCGCAAACGCGCTCAAGCCCAGCGCGCTCAGCGCCGCCGCGCTCGCAGCCATCCAGGATCCAGGACCTCAGGGCACCTTGTCAAGGCAGCTCCTCCAGTACGTCGTGAGCTGTGCGCTCCGGCCGGACCAGTCGTTCTCGTTCACGTGGACCGACAGCGGCGGTACGAGCCGACAGGAGACATACAGCGGCTACCTCGGGATCGTGGACTGGTGGGTGTACGGCCCGCTCACGGATCCCTTCTACCAGCGCTACATCTCCGCGTGCCTCGCCGCGCGCACGAACTATTACGGCGTCCCGGTGATGATCTCCCTGCGCGCGAGCCAAGTATCCATGGGCTCGTCGTGGAACGAGCGCTCGACCTACTCGGTCAGGGAGGGCGCGTTCTGGGGCAACCTGTTCACCTCGACGCCCTACCTACGTGCCTGCCACTCGCCGGCAGGCGTCGCGCGCGCGCGGGCGCTGAAGCGTGACTGTGCGGCAGGTCACATCAAGCCCGACCCGGGGACCGGGGCGCCGATCACGGAGCCGTGCGGCCCCATCGCGCTCGCGGGGTCGTGCGATACTGTGTGCGAAGCGGTGGTCGCCGACGGCGGCTTCTACTCCCAATGCCTCGACAACCCGGCGATCTCGTCCTCGGCGCGCACGGATGTGGTGATCACGTCCTTCCTGCCGCCGTAAAATGCGGCATGGGCTCCGAGGTCCAGCGGAACCAGGATCCCGAGCGCGCACCTCCGGAACATCGGCGCTGCCCGTCGTGCGGGCGGCGGAACCCGGGCTCGTGCCCCGAGTGCCCGCCGCAGCCGCATCGCGATGAGGCGAGCCCGTCGGACATCACCGAGGTCGTCCCCGTGTCGCTGCCGCGCTTCCCGGGCTACCGGACGCGCAGGGTCCTCGGGCAGGGCGGCTTCGGCACCGTGTTCGAGGCCGAGCCCGAGGGCGGCGGGGCGCCGGCGGCGATCAAGCTCGCGCGCGCCGATCGCCGCGGGGCGGCCCCGCGGCTCCGGCGCGAGATCGAGGCGCTCCTCGCCGTGGGGCCCCCCCACGTGCCGGCCGTGCACGCGCGCGGCGCGCTGGACGACGGCTCCCCGTACGCCGTGCTCGATCTCGTCGCCGCGCCCACGCTCGCCGCCCGCCTCGCCGCGCGGCCGGCGCCGCGGCTCGACGAGGCTGCCCAGCTCGGCCTCGCGACGCTCGCGGCCCTGGAGGCCGTGCACGCGCGCGGCTACGTGCACTGCGATCTCAAGCCCGAGAACATCTTCGTCGATCGCTCGGGGAAGGCGACCCTCATCGACCTCGGCATCGCCCGCGTCGTGGGGCGGCGCGACGGCGCGCAGGACGAGGACCTCGCCCTGGGGACCGCGGAGTACATGGCGCCGGAGCAGTCCGCCGGGCGCGCGGATCTCGACGCGCGCGCCGACATCTACGCGATGGGCGTCATCCTGTACGAGCTCTTCGCGGGCCGGCCTCCGTTCTGGGGGCCGCGCGCGGTGGTGCTGGAGGATCACCGGAGCCGCAGGCCGCCGCGCCTGTCGGCGCGCGCGGCCGTGCCGCGGGCGATCGAGGAGGTGGTGCACCGGTGCCTGGCCAAGGAGCGGGGCGAGCGGTTCGCGAGCGCGACCGAGCTCCGCGCCGCGCTGGAGCGCGCGCTCGGCGACGAGCTCACGGCGAGCGAGCACGGCGGGCCTCGCTCCGTGGCCGGCGCCGAGCGCCGCGCGGTGGGGCTCCTGTTCTTCGAGGGCGCGGCGGATCGGATGGCCGTGCAGCGCAGGGTCCGGGCGCTCGGCGGCGAGCTCGCGCACGCGTCCGGCGCTCGCTACGCGGCGGTCTTCGGCCACGAGGGCGCGGCGAGCCCGGCGCGCCACGCCAGGCGCGCGGCCGACGAGCTCCTGCGCGCGGGGCTGTGCGAGCGGGTGCTCATCGATCTCGCGCCCGTGTCGGTCCAGGCTCGCCCCGGCGGGGCCCGGCGCTTCCTGAGCCCGCTCTTCTCGCGCGCCGAGCGGTGGCCGGCCGCCTCCGGGCCGCCGGGGCCGTTCCTCACGCCCGCGGCGGCGGCCGCGCTCCCGGAGGCGTCGCTCGCCGCGGCGGAGGACGATCGTGCGGGGGATGGCGAGCCCCGGCCCGGCGACGACGCGCGGGAGACGACGGGCCCCGGCGCGCTCATCGGCCGCCGCGAGGTCCTCGAGCACCTCGTCCACAGCGCCGAGGAGGCGCTCCGGCTGCGGCAGCCGACGGTCGTGTCGGTGATCGGCGAGCCCGGCTACGGCAAGAGCCGCCTCTTCGTCGAGCTCGTCAGGCAGCTCCGGGAGCGCCTGCCCCAGGCCAGGCTGATCGATCTGCGCGGGCGGGAGCCGACGAGCGGCGTCGCGGACGCGACGCTCCAGGAGCTCGTGCGCGAGGCGCTCGACATCCCCGAGGCGCCCCCCGAGAGCGGCGTCCGCGCGGCGCTCGCGGAGCGGCTCGGCTCCGCGCTCGGCGAGGAGCTCGGCTCGGGGCTGGCGATGGCGCTCGGATGGGTGGACGAGCGGACGGGCGGCGAGTTCTTCCGGGACGTCGAGGCGCTCAAGGCCGTGCCCGGCGCGCTGCGCTCGGCGTGCGTGCGCGCGGCGGGCGAGTGCCTGCGCCGGTGCGCCGCGGCCGCGCCGGCCGTCGTCGTCCTCGACGACGCGCAGTTCGCGCACGAGGCGACGCTGGCGGCGCTCGAGTACGCGGCGCTCGGGGACGGGGCCGCGCCGCTGTGGGTGTGCGCGATGGGGCGCCCCGCCTTCGCCGAGGCGCAGCCCTCCTGGGGCGAGCGGGCGGCGCGGCGTGAGGTCGTGCGGCTCGATCCCCTCGATGCCGACAGCGCGCGGGCGCTCTGCCGGCGCCTGCTCCTGCCCGCGCGGGACGTGCCGGAGTCGGCGATCGATCGCCTGATCGAGCGGGCGCAGCGGGTGCCGCTGCTCCTCGTGGAGCTCGTGCACGGGCTCAAGCGCGAGGGGATCTTGCGCCGGCACCCGCGGGGCGACGCGTGGTACCTGGCGACCGACGAGCTCGAGCGTCTGCCGGCGCTGCCGCTCCTCGATCCGCTGGCGCAGGGGGAGATCGAGGCGCTCGGGCCGGCGCTCGGGGCGCACGCGCGGCTCGTCTCGCTGCTCGGCGCCGAGGTGTCGCCCGACGAGATCGCGGGCGTCTTGAGCCACCTCGATCGGCGCGGCGAGGGCGCGGCCTTCCCGCTGGACGCGCGGGTCGGGACCGAGCGGCTGCTCAAGGCGGGCGTGCTGGTCGCCGATCGGAAGGGCCGGCTCGGGTTCCGTCACGCGCTGATGCGGGAGGCGATCGCGCAGGGGGTCGCCGAGGGCGAGCGGCGGCGGATCCACCTCGCCGCGTACGAGCACCACCGCGAGGCGGCGCACGAGAGCCGGGAGCAGCGGCGGTTCAAGATCGCCCACCACGCGGCCGAGGCGGGGCTCTCGGCGGTGGCGGAGGCGGCCTACCTGGAGCTGGCCGAGCGGGCGCGGGAGCGGCACGCCTACATGGAGGCGGAGCTGCACTACAGCCGCGCGCTGGCGCAGCCGGCCCCGGATCGCGGCGCGCGGCGGAGGGCGGCCTACCGGGGCCGGGGGCTGATGCGCTACCGGCTCGGCCGCTACCACGACGCGCTCGGGGATCTCGCGCGCGCGCGCGCGATGGCGATCGAGGAGGGGGAGGCGATCGAGCAGATCGAGATCTTGCTCGACGAGGCCATCACGCTCGACTGGATGGACGACTACGGGCGATCGAAGGAGCGGGTGGAGCAGGCGAAGGCGCTCGCGAGCGGCGAGCTGCCCCCGGCGCTCTCGGCGCGCCTGTCGATGGGGGCGGCGCTGTCGCTCCACCGGGAGAGCCGGGAGGAAGAGGCGGCGCGCGAGTTCGAGCGCGCGGCGGCGCAGGCGGAGGCGCTTGGCGACGCGGGCTACGAGACGCTGGTGGTGTCGCTGCTCGTCCTCGGCTTCATCTACCAGGGGCTGAGCAAGCTGGACGAGGCCGGGGCGGCGCTGGATCGGGCGATCCGGATGTGCGAGGCGCGCGGCGATCTCCTGCACCTCGGGCCGGCCATCAACAACCGGGCGCTCCTGCGCGCGTGCCTCGGCGACAACGAGGGCATGATCCTGGACATGTGCCGTCTCCTCGCCCTCTCGCGCGAGCTGGGCCTCGGGGCGATGGAGCTCATGGGGGAGTTCAACCTCGGCGAGTACCTGTACATGGTGGGCAATCTCGAGATGGCGATGCCGCACGTGGAGCGGGCCGCGCACCTGGAGCGCCAGCAGCGGGGGGAGGAGGCGCGCCCTTGGGCGCAGCTCCTCCAGGCGAGGCTGCTCCTCTATCGAGGCGACGAGGACAAGGCGCGGGAGATCATCGAGACCATCCGGGCCCAGCAGGCGAAGGCGATCGCCGCGGGGCGCGGGGGCCTGGAGATGGCCCCCGCGGAAGAGGTGCTGTGGTCGATGATCGACCTGGCGACGCGCGACGCCACCGACGAGGAATGGGATGAGCTCGAGGGGCGGTCGGCCCGCTGCTCCGTGGGCCAGGAGCAGATCGAGGTGATCGAGGCGCGGGCGCGGGCGCGCTCGCGCCGCGGCCGCCACGCCGAGGGGAAGGCGGCGCTCGCGCGGGCGATCGAGGCGGCCGAGCGGATCCCCAACTGGATGAGAGAGCGGCTCGAGCGGCAGCGAGGGAGCTAGGAGCCCATGGATGGCGCGGCGAGCCCGCCCTCGCCGTGGAGCGAGTCCCGGACAACGCCCGCACGCTCGAGCTCGCGCGGCGGTGGCTCGACGGCTGACGCAGCGCCGCGTTCACGCGCGTCGCCGGCCGCACGCGAGCCGCAGGATGCCGCCGAGGAGCGCGAGCCACGGCGAAAGCGGGCCGCCCGACGGCGCGCCGCCCGCGGCGTGGCAGTCACAGCCGGGTCCGCCGCCGCCGAGCCCGCCGCTGCTGCCCCACGACGACGACGACGACGCCTCGCTCGACGAGCTCGCCGCGCCCGAGGCCGCCCCGCCGCCGCCCTCCCCCCCCGGGCAACCCTGGTTCGATGCATGCCCGGGCTCGGTCGGGCACTCGTCGTGGACGTCCCTCACGAAGTCGTTGTCGTCGTCGGCGTCGCACGCGTCCCCTGCGCCGTCGCCGTCGGTGTCGGCCTGATCGGCGTTCTCTCGAGCCTCGCAGTTGTCGCACGCGTCGCCCACGCCGTCGCCGTCGGTGTCGGCCTGGTCCGGGTTCTTCACGTCAGGGCAGTTGTCCATGCCGTCGAGCGCGCCGTCGCCGTCCGAGTCGGCGAGATCCTCGTCGCAGGCGTCGCCGGTCCCGTCGCCGTCCGAGTCCTCCTGGCCGGGGTTCTCCGCCTTGGGGCAGTTGTCCGCGTCGTTGTTCACGCCGTCTCCGTCGTCGTCGGCGTCGCACGCGTCACCCACGCCGTTGCCGTCCGAGTCCCGCTGATCGGCGTTGTGCGTCCGAGGGCAGTTGTCGTCGGCGTCGAGGACCGTGTCGTCGTCGTCGTCCGGGTCGCAGGCGTCGCCGGCGCCGTCGCCGTCGGTGTCGCGCTGGGTCGAGTTGGCGATGGAGGGGCAGTTGTCCGAGCCATCCAGCGCGCCGTCGTCGTCGTCGTCCGGGTCGCAGGCGTCGCCGGCGCCGTCGCCGTCGAGATCCTCCTGACGCGGGTTCTCCGCATGGGGGCAGTTGTCGCCCGCGAGCACGCCGTCGCCGTCGAAGTCGATGGCGCCGGGCGTCGGGACGGCGCACGCGGCCCAGGTCGACGACGTCGGCTCGCCGGTCTCGATCGCGCCGGTCACCCCGTTCCCCCCGCTCGCGCTCTGGGCGCCTTCGGTGAAGTCCTGCCGGCAGCTCCCGTTCGCGGCCGACAGCGGCGCGTGCAGCGCGGCGTCGTCCGCCGCGTCGTCCAGGTAGGCGCTCGGCGCGGCCCCGGGGTCCGGCCCGTCGATCGATACACCCGTCTTGTTGACAGGCGTGTTCGCCCCCGTCACGCCATAAAAGACGTAATCGACGTCCTTCACGAGATCGCTCACGCCGTCCCAGTAAAAGAGGATCAGGCACTCATGATCGTTCGTCAGCCCGCGCGTCTCTCCCACCGATCCAGGGATCGGCAGCCGCATGTCGGGCACCCCGGCGGCCGACTTGCCCTCCGGGCCGCCGGCGCTCTGGATCTCGTAGGTGGGGGGCGCGCCCCAGCCGTTGAACGCCCTGCTCTCGTTGCACCCCATGCGGTAGCACTCGGCGCCTCCGAGCGACACGGTCTGGACCTCACCGGGGGCGATCTCGGCGCCATCCGGGAAGCGCACCAGAAAATCATTCGTATTCGGGAGCGTCGGGTCCGGCGTGACGAGCTGATAATAAAAACGGTAGTCCGCGAGGTAGTAATCCGACAGATCGACCGGCGCGCTGCCCGGGTTATAGATCTCGACGAACTCCGCGGCCGTCGGGTGGACGAGGAGCTCCGTCAGGAGGAGCTTCGCGGGGCTCGACGCCTGCGCGCGCATCCGGCCGTGGAGC
This sequence comes from Sorangium sp. So ce394, assembly GCF_051474665.1. Lineage (NCBI taxonomy): Bacteria > Pseudomonadati > Myxococcota > Polyangiales > Polyangiaceae > Sorangium > Sorangium sp. So ce394. The sequence goes on along the minus strand of NZ_CP150339.1, from coordinate 8,898,008 downwards.
GCGTCGAGCTCCAGCGTGACGACCTGCCCCGCCGCCGCGCTGAACGCGCCGTTCGAGGAGTCTCGCGGGGCGTAGCTCCAGCCGTTCGCCCCGAGCCTCGTGCTCCAGGGGCCCTGCGCCGCGAACTTGAAGGACGCGCCGGAGAGCGCCGTCCGGGCGACGAAGCGGTATGTATAGACCCCATCGCCCGCGACGCGATCGCCGAGGGTGCCGTCGTCGCGCGCGATCGTGAGGGACGAGTACGGGTTCCAGTCGGTGTCGCCCACGGAGCTCTGCCAGTCTCCGACGGCGACCCACACCTGCGGTGCGCCGCCCTCGTCGAGCGAGGCGCTGCGCGAGTCCGAGGCCGACTCGGTCGCCGGCAAGAACCCTTGTGCGGTCAGGTCGCGCCTGTCGTAGTAGAAGGTGACATCGTAGGGCGGTGTCCCGCCGGCCAGCGTGAAACGCAGGCTCTCGCCGCTGGCCGCCCCGGCGCCGCCGTCCGCCAGATCGACGCCGTTTCGCGAGATCTTGTACTCGACGTCTCCCGGCGCCGCGAACGAGACGGCCGCCGTGAAGACGCCGTCCCCGGCCGCCCTGTCCGGGGCGATCCCGTCGTCGCGGAGCGGCGCGCCGCGGCGCGCATCCCACGTCCCGAGCTCCGGCGTGGAGCCGGTCACCGTCGGCGAGGCGAGGGCCGCCCTGGGCAGGAGCGAGAGCAAAGCGAAGCTGATACCGACGAAGGAGCGGCGTCGTCGCACGGGGCCACCTCGGTGCCGGGGCGAATTATCCGGACAAGCGGAACCCTAGCGCAGGACGGACGAACAACGAAGTCACAAAGCAGGAACGATCCAGCGCGCGTGACGCGGCGTCACGCGCCATCCATCGGTGAGCGGCGAATCCCGACCTCGCCCGGGTCGAGCGGCGTAACGAGCGGCGTAAAGGTGCCTCGATGTCGCGGCCCAGGCGCGCGGGTCGCTCCAGCGACCCGCGCGACCCGCGCGGCGCCGCGCCCTCAACGCGGGACAGCCGCTGTGGCCGGGCGAGGCGAGTCCTCGCGATGCGAGATGCTCGTGAGAACGCTCTTTACGCTCGTCTGACCGGCGGGGTCGCCCGTCGCGTCGAAGAGGGCGAGCGCCCTCGTGTAGTCGAGCGCCGCGCCGGCGGTGTCGCCCCGCTCGCAGCGCAGGTCGGCGCGCGCCTTGAGCACGGCCGCCTGGCCGGCGCCGTCCCCGAGCGCCTCGAAGAGCCGGAGCGCATCCTCGTAGTCGCGCTCCGCGCCCGGGAGCGCGCCCCGCTCGCGGCGCAGGTCGCCGCGGGCCTTGAGCGCGGCGGCCTCGCCGCGCCGATCGCCGCTGTCCCGGTAGAGCAGGATCGCATTGCCGTAGTCGCGCGCCGCGAGCGCCGTCTGGCGCTCCCGCAGCCGGAGGTCGCCGCGGGCCTGCCACGTGCGCGCGTGGGTCTGCTCGCAGCCGAGCGCCCGGAGGAGCTCGGCCTGCGGGAGGATCTCGCGCGGGGCGCGGGCGCTCGCCCCGCGGCGCTCCTCGGCGCCGCTCGGCGGCGAGCGGAGCTGGCTGAGGACGCGCTCCTCCACGCCCTCGAGGATGTAGAGCGCCCGGTCGTAGTCGCGCGCCGCGCCCGCGAGATCCCCCTCGCGGAAGCACAGATCGCCGCGCGCCTTCAGCACGTTGGCCTCGCCCGGGCGATCGCGGCAGGCCCTGAGGAGCGTGAGCGCGCAGCCGTAGTCGCTCGCCGCGCCCTGCGCGTCGTCCTGGTCGAGCCGGAGGTTGCCGCGGGCGAGCAGCCCCATCGCCTCTCCGGTCCGGTCGGACGCCGCCCTGAACGCCGAGAGCGCCCGCTCCACGTCGCGCGAGGCGGCCGCGAGGTCCCCCTGCCGCCGGCGCAGGTCGCCGCGGAGCAGGAGCGCCGTCGCCTGGCCGCGCCCGTCTCCTGCCGCCGGCGCCGCCTCGAACGCGGCGAGCGCCTCGCCGTAGTCGGACGCGGCGGCCTCGAGCGCGCCCTCGCGGACGTGCAGGGCGCCGCGCGCGAGGAGCTCCTTCGCGCCGCGGAGGGCGTCGTCCTCGACCGGCGCGCTCCGCGCCGCGGCGCGCTGCGCGTTCGCGCGCACCGCCTTGCGGAGGACGTCGCGGTGACCCGGGCGGCCGCGCTCGCGGGCGGCCGGCGTGGCCCGGAGCGTCCCGAAGGTGCCCCGCCGCTTGCTCGCGAGCTCGGCGCGCCGCGCGCCCTCGAGCGCCGCCAGCGCGCGCGCGCCGAGCTCGGGGAGCGCGTCGCCGGCGAGGCGCGCCGCCTCCTCGAGCAGCCGCTGCTGGACCTCGGTCGGGAGCCCGAGATCGAGCACCGTGCAGGCGTCGACGAGCGCCCGCGCCAGCACGCCTCCGCCGCGCGCGCCGTCGCGGAACGGGGCGATGTCGAGGGCCGCGAACACCTCGCAGGCGACGCGCCGGCGCATCGCCGCCTCGGGCCGCCCCTCGACCGCGGCCGTCCAGAAGAGGAGCGCCTGCATCGCGTCCGCCGCCCCGCGGTGCAGCGCGTCCCAGCGCCCCGCGTCGCCGGCCACGTCCTTGCGGGCCACGGCGCGCACGAGCGGCGTCACCCGGTAGGTCTGCGTGGCCTGATCGAGCGACGCCAGCCGGCCATGCACGAGCAGATGAAGCGGCCGAGCGGCCGAGGGCGCGGGCTTCCCCGCCGCCGCCGCGACCGCCTCCAGCGGGACCCCCGCCGCGGGGAGCACGGCGAGCGCTTGCACCACGCCGCGCGCCTCCTCGCCGAGCGACTCCAGCGCGTCACCGAAGACCACGCCCAGGATCTCGTCCCCAGGCCCTCCTGGATCCAGGTGTGTTGCATTTTTCCGCAGATATGCCTCGGCCGACATCCCCGTCCGCCGCAGCGTGGCCGCGGCGATCTCGATCGCGGCCGGCAGGTACCCGAGGGCGGCGACGAGCGCATACGCCCACTGGACCTCTGCTGCGGGCGGGGCGTCCGTCCCCCATGCACCCTGAGAGAGGGCGGACATCGCAGCGGATACCGAGAGCACCGAGACCCTGAGCTCAGCTGTCTTCCGATCTCCGGACGTGGAGCGGAACCTCAACATTTCGCCTCTGTCATTCCCGAAGAGCTGGTTATCCGAGCAGGCGCCGCGGGCCCTCGGCCCGCGCCGACACGCCTGCTGGCTCCCGTGAGCCTGGAGATTGCTGCTGTTTCGAAGAGCTTAGCGCGGCGCGGGACGGGCTCAACGACCTTCCAGGTTTTCGCATGCGGCGGCCGGCGCTGCACGCGCTCCGCGCCGCGACTTCGCACCGGCGCCGCGCGCGCCGTGGCACGCGCCCGGCATCGGCTCGCGGCTCATGGGGAAGCGCGCCGGACGACATGGAACGTTGGAACCCTGCGCTGGACGCTCGCGCGGCGCCGCCGAGGTGTCTGTCCTGTGGCCGGATCGAAGAGCGGAGAGCCCGCGCCGCTCCGCGGATTTCGCGGCGAGGCGAGCGGCGCGGGAGGAGAGCCGCGGAAGGGAGATCCGGGTCGGCGATGAGGTCGTTTATGTGACCGAGACGGGCACCGGGGCGCCGGTGGTGCTTCTGCCCAGCATGCTGGTCGGCGGCGCGACCTACCGGCCGGCGGTGGACGCGATCGCGCGGCGCGCTCGGGTGTTCGTCGTGGAGCTGCCGGGCTCGAGCCGCGGCTCGCGGCTGCGCGCGCCGTGGTCGCTGGAGCGGTACGCGCGTTGCGTCGACGACACGCTGCGCGCGTTGCGGCTCGATCGCGTGACGCTGATCGGTCACTCGCTCTCGGGCGCTGCGGCGCTGGTCACCGGCGCCCTGTACCCCGAGCGGTTATCCGGGCTCGTGCTCGCCGATTCCGTCGGAGTCAACCCGCCGCGCTCGATCCTCTCGCTGGTGTGCGCGCGCGCGGGCGACATGCTGCTCGAGCCTCGCTTCTCCGTGCGGACGGCGCCCGCTTTCCTCTACAACCTGCTCGTCCACACGCGGAGCGCGCTGAGCCTCGTGCGGATCGCCGCGACGGTGGACCTGAGCGGCTACGCCGCGCGCGTGCGCGTGCGGACGCTGCTCGCGTGGGGCGCGCGCGATCGCACGGTGCCGCTCGGCTCGGCGCTCGCCATCCAGCGCCTGATCCCGGGCTCGACCCTCGTCGTCTCCGCGAAGGGGAGCCACGACTGGATCGTCGGGCGACCCGCCGAGTTCGCGGACGCGGTGGCGAGGTTCATTGCGCGCGGCGGCTGAGCGCCGCGGGGTCGTGGCCCGCCGGCGTGCGCGACCGCGGTCGAGGTGATCCGCGTGAGCTGCCCGCGCGGCGGAGGCGCGCCCTCGACGAGGCGACCCTGCGGCCTGCCGAGCTCGACCGGAGCACCGTGGCACACTGTCCTCCGTCCTCCGTCCTCCGTCCTCCGTCCTCCGTCCCCCGTCCTCCGTCCCCCGTCCCCCCGTCCCTCGTCCCCCGTCCTCCGTCCCCCTCTTCGTGCGCGTGACCACGCGGACACGGTCGACAAAGCTTACCCTTCGGCCTGTCCGTACGGTGGCGCGCGTCGCCGTGCCCGCCCGCCCCACTACCGTGGAGGTCTAGCGGCACGATGTAGTGCACGCGCAGCATCGTGGTCGTCACCTCGACCTTCTCTACGAGCAGTTCCACGATCGCTCGGCGATCTTCCCAGGTGCAGCGCTCCAGCCCTCGGCGCAGCCGCTCCTTCAGCTGCCGGAGCTCGTCGACGACCTCTCGCTGCTGCAGCGCACGCCGCTGGTCGTGCTGCCCTTGCGCGAGCCGTGCCTCGCACTGCTGCTTGCTTTCGTCGAGTCGGTCTCGGCGTGCTCGAAGCTCGTCGAGCGTGATCGCTCCGGCTTGGTAAGCGTCCACCAGCCGGCTGATCGCTCCCTCCATGGCTCGCGCTTCGCGCACGAGACGTCGGCGCTCCCGCTCGTACGCCTCCAGCATCGTGTGGGCCTTATCGCGCTGCGCGTCGAGCTGGGCCGCTAGCTGCTCGGGCTCCTGGAGCCAGCGCTCCAGGTCTTGCCAGAGCACTTGCTCGACGTCCTCGGCGCGCAGCGAGGGGCGCGGGCACGGGGCGGCGTCACGCCCGTTGAACCGATCCCGCCCGCCGCAAGTGTAGTACCGGTACTCGCCGCGCCCGCCGGAATCCGTGGCGCGTCCCCACAGCGTTCGGCCACATTCAGTACAGATCAGCAGCCCCCGCAGCAGATAGGGGCGCTTAACCTGCCCCGCCGTACGCTGCCGGTTGTCGCGCAAGCGCTGCTGCACCGTGGCAAACAGCTCCGGGTCGACGAGCGCCGGCACGCTCGCACCGATCCACTGCTCTTCCGGCCGGCGCCGGAAGGACGACTTGCGCCGGCGGCGGTAGTGGCGCCGATCGCGCGGGCGCCGCGGTTCAGCGGCCTCGTACTTCTGGTGATGGGCACAGCCCACGTACACACGGTTGCGCAGCAGCCCCCCGATCGTGCTCGTCTGCCATGGCCGACCCTTGCGGCTCGCGGTCCCTTGCTCCTCGAGCCGCTGCGCAACGTGCCGCAAGGGCAGGCCCTCGTAGCCTACCCACGCGAAAATCTGGCGTACCACCGACGCTTCGCACTCCTCGACCACCACCGTGCCTGGCTGATGCCGAGCTCCCGGCAGGTATCGGTAGCCGTACGGAGGATTGGCCCACCCCGGCGGCGCGCCCGAGCGTGCCCGATGCAGCATGCCACGGCGGGTCCGGTCGAGGATCTTGGCGCGCTCGTACTCGGCGAAGACCCCGCGCATCGACAGCGCCATCCGCTCCTCGTCGGTGCGCGCAGCCCCGCCGTGGATGAAGATGAGCTCAACGCCCTTGCGCGTGAGCTCGTCAAGCACAATTTGCTGATCAACGAAGCGCCGCGCCAACCGATCCGCGTCATACATCACGACGGCGTCGAGCTGCTCCTGCGCTACGGCGTCGCGCAACGCGTCGAGCCCTGGGCGCCGAAGCGTCTCGCCCGACCAGCCATCGTCGAGGTAGCGGTGCTCCGGGTCGATCGTCGCTCCCATCGCCGCAACATGGTGGTCAATGGCCGCGACCTGCGACTCGATCGTGCGCTCTTGCTCCTGCCGGCCTGTCGAGACCCGTGCATACATCCCTATCGTGCTCATGTCCCCCTCCGCTGACGCCCGCCTCGCTGGCGCGACGGAGCAACCGCTCGACCACGAGCGCCATCCGCTCGCCCGCCGCTCGTTGCCCCACGCTCCGGCGCTCGATCTTCCACTCCTTCCCCTGATGTCTTCGCTGTCCCACCCGCAAGCCTGGAGCCCGCGAAGCGCGAGCGACGGCCCAGGAACGGAACGGCGAGCTGCCTCATCCAGTGCAGCCCGAGTTTGTCGACCGTGTCCGCGTGCGCGTGCGCGTGCGCGCTAAAGCCGGAAAATCGCGCACGCGCACGCGCACGAAGGACGAGCACGAGAGACGAGCACGAGAGACGAGAGACGAGAGACGAGAGACGAGAGACGAGAGACGAGAGACGAGAGACGAGAGACGTGCACGAGAGACGAGCGGGGAGAGGATGAGGAGGTGTATCGCTCTATCTATCTCTTGGTATTCTTGATGTCTTGGCGCTCCTGCTGTCTTTGCCCCGAGGCTCCGTATCAGGGCGTTCCCTCCGGTTGACAGCGGGGTCATGGGTGATGTCTGCTCTGCGCTTGCCCTCAGCGGAGGTGCCTGTGGACGAGATCGTGAAAATCATCCATGCTTCTCAAGACGCGCTCGTCGCCCGCGATGTCGATGCGTATCTGGCGATGCTGTCCGACGATGTGGTCGTGTCCGACCCTTCCACCCCGCGCCTCGTGGGACGGGACGAGGTCCGGCGCTACGTCGAGGGGCTGCTCGCCTCCTTCAGCGAGATCGAGTTCCTGGACCGGAAGGTCTTTCCCCTCGGCCTCGGGGCCGCCATGCGGTTCACGCTGCGCACGAGGACGGCCGATGGCCGGGACGGTACGCTCGACGGCGTCGATGTGTTCGAGCTGAACGAGCAGCGCAAGATCGCGAAGATCACCAGCTACCTCGACGCGCCCGGCGCCAGCGCTGCGGCGTCGGCGCCGCAGGCGGGCGCGCTCGAGGTGTACTGGGCCAGCGGCAGCCCGCCCGCCTGGCGGGTCCTGCTGCTGCTCGCGGTGAAGGGGGTGCCTTACACGTCCAAGCTCCTCCAGCTCTCGAGAGAGGAGCACACGGCGCCGGCGTACCTGGAGGTGAGCCCGCGCGGGAAGGTGCCGGCGATCCGCGACGGGGCGTTCTGCCTCCACGAGTCGCTGGCGATCATGGCCTACCTCGACAGAAAGCACCCGTCCCCGCCGCTCTTCGGCGAGTCGGCCGAGGAGGCGGGCGCGATCGCGCGCGTCCTCGCCGAGCACGAAAACTACCTGTACCCGGCGCTCGGCCAGATCGCGCGCGCGGTCTTCTCCGGCGATCCGACCGCGCTCGCCGGCGAGGAGCCGGCCGTGCGCGCGGCGGTCGCCACGCTGCACGAGGAGCTCGCGCGGTTCGAGACGTCGCTCGCGCTGCGCGACTACCTCGCAGGCCCGCGCCTCTCGGCGGCCGACCTCACCGTCTACCCGTCGATCCAGCTCGCCGTGCGCGCCGCGACCCGCCCCGCCGCAGCGCCGCTCGATCTCGCCGTCGCGCCGCTGGCCGCGCGCTACCCGAAGCTCGCGGCGTGGGGCGCGCGCATCGAGGCGCTGCCCGGCTACGACGCGACGTACCCGCCGCACTGGCGCGCGGCATGATCCTCCGAAGCGCACGCGCCGCATCGTCCCGCCGGCGGCGACGTGCGCCCGTGCGCGCGGGACGGCGTCGCGCTCACGCGCGACGCGCTCACATGCAACGCGCGGGACGGCGGCGCGCTCACATGCGGCGCCCGGGACGGCGGCGCGCTCACACGCGGCGCGCTCACACGCGGCGCGCTCACGAGCGGCGCGCGCGGCAGCGGCTCAGCGCGCGCGCCGCGCGGATCAGAGGGCGTCGAGCTCGGCCGCCGCCTGCACCGGGTGGGCGGCGTGGATCGTGGGCGCGCGCGGCGCGGCGAGGCTGCCTGCCGCGAGCAGCGGCAAGGGCGCGCGCGGCGGGGCGAGGCTCTCCGACTGGAGCTTCATGAGCTCCTCGCGCTGGTACTTCCACACGGTCCGATAGCGGAAGAACGGCACCGCCGGGTAGAGGTGGTGGATCAGGTGATACGTCTGCCCGAAGAGCAGCACGTTGAACAGCGCGCTGTCGATCGCGCGCGTCGCGCGATACCGGTTCTGCGCCGCCGTGGTCTCGTGCGGGTAGTGAGGCAGGTAGTCGAAGGCGAACGCGAGGAAGAAGATCGCGAGCCGCGCCGGCACGATCCAGTAGAGCAGCGCGAGCTCGCCGTGGCCGAGCCCGAAGGCCAGCGCCACGATCGCGAACATCGCCGCGAGCGTCGCGATCGTCTCGATCCGCTCGCTGCGCTTCTGCGCGTGGTACGAGCGCAGAAACAGGTAGTAGTAGTGGAGATCCTGCGTCGCCCAGCGCAGCGGGAGCAGGTACCACGGGCCGCGCCCGCTCCAGTGGTCGGGATCCCGGTCCGCGTCGTTCGTGTGCTTGTGATGCTCGAGGTGGAAGTGACGCACCGCCGGGAACGGCGCCATGAGCAGCAGCCCGGACAGCCGTCCGACCACGCCGTTCAGCAGCGCGGAGCGCGCCAGCGACCGGTGCGCGGCCTCGTGCATCGGCGTGAACGCGGCGTACGCCGCGACCGCCGCCGCGAGCACCGCCGGCACCGTCGACACGAGGCCCGCGACCCCCGCGTAGACCGACGCCGCGAACAGCGCGTACGACCCCGCGAAGAGCGCCAGCGTCGGCCACTCGATCGGCCGGGTCTGCAGCAGGCCGCTCGCCAGCGGGAGCACGCTCCAGACCGCCGGCCGCCCGGACGGTCTCCCCGACGGCCTCCCTGAGGGCCGCCCGGACGGTCGCGCCGACGGCCGCCCAGAGGGCCGGCTGGAGCGAGGCTCGTCGTTGTTCATCGTGAAATTCCAGACCGCTGGCCGCCCCGATGGACGACTGAGTCGATTCTCGTCGTTGTTCATGGCGTTCAACACTCCCGGGGGAAGCTTCGGTTCTTCACTTTGGTACAGCGGACGACGGACGCCGGATCAAGCGCAAGCGAACGTTCGACCACCCGAGACCGCGCTCCAGGGATCGCGCCGCGAGATCGTCAGCGGCCGGCGATCTCCAGAGCGAGGTCCTCCACGGCCACTCTCTCGAATGAACAGGGGAGCGCCATGGGCGTTTCCGCTGCGAGAGAAGGCGAGAGTTGCTCGCAGACGAGCACGAATCCAATCTAGCAGCCTCGCAACAAGAGCACAACGAGACTTTCGGAGCGATGCGTTGGGCTTCTGGTTAGCTGGATTTCAGGGACAGGCTCTTCTGCTCGGCCTTCACGGGCTTCACGGGCTTCACGGCGTTCACGGCCTTCACAGCGTTCGCAGCGGGCGCGGCTGTTGCAGTCGTTGCGGCGACCGGCGGCCGCGCGAGCGCGGCTTGACGGCGTGTCCGGGGCCAGCCCGGAGGCGAGGCGCTGAGCTCGCCGACGCCGTCGGAACAGTGCGGGCGCGCTTTTTCTTTCTCTCTCCTTCGAGTTCCTTCTAGGCGCCGCCGGGCGCCGGAGCGCCGCCCTGCCGCAGCATCGCGCTCACCTCGCTGGCACAACCCCACGCGAGCGTGTACCCCGCGCCACCATGGCCGTAATTGTGGATCACGCGGCCTTCGCGCTCGAGGCGCACGACGCTCCGGTACGGGCGCAGGCCGGCGCGCGCGCGGAGCAAGGGGCCTGGCCGAAGGCCGGCCGCCCGCACCCGCTGGAGCATTGCGTCAGTACGCTCGGGGTCGGGCGTCAGCGAGCGGTCGTCAGGGGACGGAACGACGCAGCCGCCAATCACGATCTCGCGACGCCGCGGGATCACATAGACGAGCGCGGATTCGTCCCTTTCATCACCCAATGCGACATCTAGGTGAATCTCGCCCGGCTCCACGATCGCTACCTGGCCGTAAAGGGCGAGGAGCTCGCCGTCGCCGGTGAGGGCGCGCGCCCCGAGCCCGGTGCAATTCACGACCACGTCGCCCTCGACCTCGGCGAGCGATCGCACGCGCTCGATGCGCACCGGGCGGTGGAGCTGGGACTCCAGCCAGGGCAGGTGCAGCGACGGCTCGATGCGCGGCGCCGTGAACCGGAAGCTGTGGGGCGCGCCCAGCGGGTGCGGTCCTGGCTCGATCGCGAGGTCCGGGACGCTCGGGGCCCACCAGGGCAGCTGCACGTCGTCCGACGCCTCGCGCGTGGTCAGGAGATCCACCCCCGCCTCCGGGTGCTCCCGGGCGATGCGCGTGAGCTCATCGAGCGTCGCCCGCGACCACGCGTTCACGCGCTCGGGCGGGTTCGCCGCGAACGGGTGCCACAGCGCGGCCGCGACCGCGGACGTCGTGTGCTCGCCGCGCTCCGCCGCGATCACCTGCACGCGGTGGCCGTCGCGCTGGAGGACGACCGCCGTGGTCAATCCGATCACCCCTGCGCCCACGACGGTGACGTCCAGCCCCGGAGCTTGCTTCGCCGATGACTCCACGATCGCGCGCTCTAGCACGCTGAGCCCGTGCGTCGAGACCGCGCGCCGCGCCCGTGGATCGAGGCCGAGCGGCGGGCGAGGCCGGTCGGCGGGCGAGGCCGATCGGCCGGCCGCCCCGGGCGCGCTGACGCCGCCGCGCAGGCGGTGCTACGGAGTCGCGGATCCGCAGCGCCGGATCGCGGCCGTCCTGCGGCTCGGCGCGCGACGCGAGGGACCATGTCGAGCCACCGCTTCAACGATCCGGAGATCGCCGCCGTGTACCGCGCCATCCACGAGCGGCGCGACATGCGCCACTTCCTGCCCGGGCCGGTGGACCCCGACGCGCTCGCCAGGCTGCTCGCGGCCGCGCACGCGGCGCCGAGCGTGGGCATGATGCAGCCCTGGCGCTTCGTGCGGATCACGGCGCCGGCGCTCCGGCGCGGCATCCACGCGCTCGTCGAGGCGGAGCGCCTCGCCACGGCGCGCGCGCTCGGCGAGCGCGAGGACGAGTTCATGCGCCTCAAGGTCGAGGGCGTCCTGGAGTGCGGCGAGCTGCTCGTCGCCGGCCTCATGGCGGGGCGCGAGGCGCACGTGTTCGGCCGCCGCACGATGCCCGAGATGGATGTCGCGTCGGTGGCCGCGGCCATCCAGAACCTGTGGCTCGCCGCGCGCGCGGAGGGGCTCGGCGTCGGGTGGGTGTCGCTCTTCGAGCCGGACCGGCTGGCCGCGCTGCTCGGCATGCCGCCGGGCAGCAGGCCGCTCGCCATCCTCTGCGTCGGTCACGTGGAGGAGTTCTACGGTCGCCCCATGCTCGAGGCGTGCGGCTGGGCAGCGCGCCGCCCGCTCTCGGAGCTCGTCGCCGAGAACGTCTGGCCCGAGGAAGCCACCGCGCCCGCGGGCCGCCGCCCGTGAGCGCGTCGCGCTCGCGCCGGCGAGCGCGCGAGCGCGCGAGCGAGACGAGCGCGACGGGCGAGCCGCGCTGCGCGGCCTACGGGTCCCGCGCGCAGCGGGCGCCGATGTTGTTGACGCGGTCGAAGGGGTAGCTGAAGTCGCGGTTACCCGCGCGCAGGTCCGCCGCCGGCGCGCGGTAGCTCCCGCCGCGCGTGACCCGCGTCGCGTCGCGCTCGCCGTCCACGCGATGCACGCAGTCGATGCACGGCGTGGGGAGCGCGTCGCGCCACCAGTCCATCGTCCACTCCCACAGGTTGCCGGCCAGATCCGAGTGCCCCCATCGCCCGTCTCCGCTCGGCTTCGACCCCACCGGCAGGATGTCGCTCAGCGCGCAGTCTCCCGCGGCGCTCCCATCGCCGGTGCAACCATAGGCGGCGCGCTCGCTGTCGAGGGCGGCGCCCCACGGGTACGGCCGGTGCTCGTCGCCGCCGGCCGCCGCGTAGTTCCACTCCGCCTCGGTGGGCAGGCGGCCGCCGTCCCACGCGCAGAACGCGAACGCCTCGAACCACGTGATGCAGTTGATCGGGAGCTCCTCGTTCGGCCCCGGCGCGTCGGTCCATGTCCAGAGGCGATCACCATTGCATTGCAGCGACGATTTCAGCGCCGCGGTGTTCGGCTCGAGCCGCTGGTTCCACCCCGCGATCCATCCGCTGCCGTCGACGTGAGGGTTCCGGCCAGCCCCGATCGCGGGCGGGTTCGCCTGCACGCCCCGGCCGGCCTCCACGAAGGCTCGAAATCGACCCACCGTGATCTCGAATTTGTCCAGCCGGAAATCGCTGACGGCCGCAGGGAACGAGTCGTCCGTGCTCGAAGCGCCATCGTAGCTCCTCAGGTACGTGCCGCAGGGGACCAACCTGTTGCCGCAGCAGCTCGCGCCGCCAGGTCCGCAGCTGTCCCCGGCGCCGGGCGCGCCGCTCGCGCAGCTCGGCGGCATGGCCATCACGTCCGGCGCGCCGCACGCGTTCGGGCAACCCGGGTCCCCGCACTCGCCGCATTCATCGCCGCCCTCGCACGGCACGCAGACCCCGGCGGCATCGCACTCCGCGCCGCCGTCCGGCCCGCAGGGCGTCCCCGCCGGCCGCGGCCGCTGCGCGCACGCGCCCTCGCTGCACACCGCTTCGATGCACGGGCCCTGCGCCGGCGGGCAATCCTCCGCCGGATCGACGCAGGCCCCCGGCCCGTCGCCGCCGCCGGCGCCGCCGCTGCTGCCGCTGCTGCTGCTGGCGCCGTCGCCGCTGCCGCCGCTGCCGCCGCGACCGCCGTCTCCAGGCTCGGCGCCGGAGCCCCCGTCGCCGCGATCGTCGGGGAAATCGCGGACCCGCGCATTGCAACCCGACACGAGAGAGATGGACACGAGGAGCGCCAATTGTCTCATGTACGGCATGATACGCCATGGCGTGCGCCACGGCGTCGCGTCGAGCGCAGGGAGGCTCGACCCGGGCGACGCGGGCCGTGCCTCCGGCGAGCGCGAGCCCGGGCGTGCTCTGTCGGCCGGGGCGGCCGCCGTGATGGCGGGGCCGCGCTCGCCGCCGCGCCGCCCGCGCCGTGACCTCGTCAGGCGCGCGGCGACTCGACGGCTCCGGATTGGCTACTTGCGCTGCGCGGCGCCGCCTTCGCGTCGCCCGGGCTCGATCTGGCCGACGTCGCGGACAGCGCCATTGGCGGCGCTCGTGGCCATGAGCGCATAGGCCCGCAGGGCAGGGGAGACCTTGCGATCGCGGTTCGGCTTGAACGCATCGGCGCCCCGCGCCTCGGCGGCGCGGCGGCGGCGCTCGAGCTCCGCGTCGCTGACGAGGACGTCGATGGTCCGGGCGGGGATGTCGATCCGGATGCGGTCGCCCTCCTCGATGAGCCCGATGTTCCCGCCCTCGGCCGCCTCGGGCGAGACGTGCCCGATGCTCAGGCCCGACGTGCCGCCGCTGAACCGGCCGTCGGTGATGAGGGCGCACGCCTTGCCGAGGCCCTTCCCCTTCAGGAACGACGTCGGATAGAGCATCTCCTGCATGCCCGGGCCGCCCTTCGGCCCCTCGTAGACGATGACGACCACGTCGCCCGAGCGGATCTGGTTGTTCCAGATCGCGTCGCACGCCGCCTCCTGCGACTGGAACACCCGCGCGGGCCCCTCGAACTTCCAGATCTCGGGGTCGACGCCCGCGGTCTTCACGATGCAGCCGTCCGCCGCGATGTTGCCGTAGAGCACGGCGAGGCCGCCCTCGCGGCTGTACGCGTGAGCGACGTCGCGGATGCAGCCCTTCTCGGCGTCGTCGTCGGTGTCGGCGAAGTACTTGTCCTGCGAGAACGCGACCGTGGTCGGGACGCCGCCCGGCGCGGCGAGCGCGCGCTTCTTCGCGGCCGCCGTCGCGGTGGGGCGGCGGATGTCGTTCTCGTCGATCGCGTCGCCGAGCGTGGGCGCGTGGACCGTGCCCACCTGCCGGTGGATGAGCCCCGCGCGATCGAGCTCCCCGACGATCGTCAGCACGCCGCCCGCGCGGTGCACGTCCTCGACGTGGTGGTGCGACGACGGCGCCACCTTGCAGATGTTCGGCACCTTGCGCGACATCCGGTCGATGTCCGACATCTTGAAGTCCACCTGCGCCTCGCGGGCCACCGCCAGGAGGTGGAGGACCGTGTTCGTCGAGCCGCCCATCGCGATGTCGAGCGCCATCGCGTTCTCGAAGGCCTCGAACGTCGCGATGCTCCGCGGCAGCACCGAGGCGTCCCCGTCGACGTAGTAGCGCTTCGCGAGCTCGACGACGCGCTTCGAGGCCGCCTCGAAGAGCTCCCAGCGCGCCGCGTGCGTCGCGAGCAGCGTGCCGTTGCCGGGCAGCGCCAGGCCGAGCGCCTCGTTGAGGCAGTTCATGCTGTTCGCCGTGAACATGCCGGAGCACGAGCCGCAGGTCGGGCACGCGGACCGCTCCATCGCGGCGAGATCCGCGTCGGACACCTTGTCGTCGCTCGCCGCGATCATCGGATCGATGAGGTCGAGCTTGCGGATGAGCGGCTTGCCGTCGCGGTCGTGCGTCCCGACGATCTTGCCCGCCTCCATCGGACCGCCGGAGACGAAGACGGTCGGCACGTTGAGCCGCATCGCCGCGAGCAGCATGCCGGGCGTGATCTTGTCGCAGTTCGAGATGCAGAGCAGCGCGTCGGCGCAGTGCGCGTTGACCATGTACTCGACGCTGTCGGCGATGAGCTCCCGGCTCGGCAGCGAGTACAGCATGCCGGCGTGGCCCATCGCGATGCCGTCGTCGATGGCGATGGTGTTGAACTCGACGCCCCACCCGCCCGCGGCGTCGATGACCTTCTTCGCCCGCTGCCCCACGTCGTGGAGGTGGACGTGCCCCGGGACGAACTGCGTGAAGCTGTTGGCAATGGCGATGATCGGCTTCTCGAAGTCCGCGTCCTTCATGCCGGTGGCGCGCCACAGCGCGCGCGCCCCTGCCATGTTGCGTCCCTGGGTGGATGTACGACTGCGGTATCCGGCCATGCCCGGAACCTACTCCGTTCCAGCCGTGGCGCCTAGCCGACAGGCGGGGCCGGCGTCAGGGTACCACCTCGACCCACGCGGACACCGGCGCGACGTCGCGCGACGCCGGATCGACGGCGGCGAGGCTCGCCCCGTACGCGCCGACGCGCCGGTTCCTGCCGAAGGTGATCGCCGGACCCGGGCCGGGATCGAAGTCCCGGAGCTCCTCGAGCGCCGCGATGAGGGCGGGCCGGGTCACGTGGGCGCCGGCGCGCTTGAGCGCCTCGACGAGGACGCGGGCGGCGGCGTACGCGCTCGCCTGGAAGGCGGTGTGCCGCGGCGGGACGCGGCTGCGCTCCAGGAACGCGGAGAGCGCGCGCAGGCCGAGCCGCTCGGCGTCGTCGAGGGGGCCCGGGTGGAGGAGCAGGAGCCGCGCGGCGGCGGCGCGCCGGAGCGACGCGGGATCGCGCGGCAGCAGCGACGCGGGCGCGTAGAGGGCGGGGGACGGGCCCGACGAGGGCCGCGCCGCATCGAGCCACCGCGAGAGCTCGTCGCCCTCGCCGGCGAGCAGGATGGCCCGGGGCCGGAGGCGCGCGGCGGCGTCCGCCGCGGCGGCGGCGTCGAAGCGGCCGGGCTCGAAGGAGAGAGAGGCCGGGGCCGGCAGTCCGCGCGCCTGCGCCTCGGCGCGCGCCCCCCGGAGGAAGGCGTCGCCGCGGGGGTCCGCCGGGTGGACGACGAGCAGCGTCTCGGCGCCGGGGGGCGCAGGGGCGCCGGCGAGGTGCGCGACGGCGACGCGCGCGAGCGTGTCGAGGCCGGGCCGGAGGTGGAACACGACGCCGTCGCCCGGATCCGAGGCCGGGAGCCCGGACCCGAGCGGGCCCACGAGCGGCACCTCGTCGGCGGAGAGGCGCGCCATCGCGCCGGCGTCGCCGCCCCACACGCTGCCGACCAGCGCGAAGACCCGCTGGTCGAGGAGGCGCGCGGTCGCGGCCGCGCCGTCGAGGGCGTCCCCGCTGTCGGCCACCACGAGCTCGAGCCGCCGCCGGAAGACGCCGCCTTGCGCGTTCACCTCCGCGAACGCCGCGGCGAGCACGTCGCGGGCCGCGGCGCCCGCCGCCGCGAAGCGCCCGGTGAGCGGGAGCGCGGCGCCGAGCCGGAGCGCCTCCGGCGAGACGCCGGGGTCGGCGTCGCGGCCGACGCAGCGCAGGTACGCGACGAGATCGTCGATGTGCGCGCGGTCGAGCCGGTAGCGCGGCATGGCGAGGTGGAGCTCGCGGGACGCCGGCGTCCTCCCGTCGCGGACGGCGGCCGCGAGCGCCTCCGCGGTGTAGGGGCCCCCCGCGCGATCGGCGGCGAAGAGCCGCTCGGGGGTGAGCGGCGGCGCCGCGACGCCGCCCTCCGACGTGCCGTCGCCGCTCCGGCCGTGGCAGCCGGCGCACGCCGCCGCCTTGCCCTGCAGCGCGGCGCCGCTCGCGCCGAGGCGGCCCTCGACCGGCTCGCCCGAGGCGAGGGCCCCGTGGTGGAAGATGCGCCTGCCGCGCAGGGCCGCCGGGCTGAGCGCGGCGCACGAGGCCGCGCCGTCGGGCGCGGGCGCGGGCGCGTCGCCGGGGGCCGCGGCGCCCTTCAGCGCGGCGGCGAGGCCGAGCGCCGAGAGCGCGGCGGCGAGCGCGCGGCGCCCCCGCATCGTCACGAGATGGCCCACGTGCACCTCACGGCTTGTCGTTGATGTGATCGACCAGGTGCACGATCGTCTCGGGGCGCTCGGTGGCGATCGTCTTCACCCACATGCCGGTCGTCGTGTCGCCGATGAGCAGCGTCGAGGTGTGCTCCTCCGGCTTCTTCGTGAGCCCGCCGAGGCGCCCGAGGACCTTCTCCACGTTCTCCGGCGTCCCGGTCAGGAAGCGCCAGCCGTCGCCCGCGTTGAACTTGGCGGCGAACTGCTTGAGCACCTTCGGCGTGTCGTTCACGGGATCGACCGTGATCGTGAGGATCGCGACCTCCTTGCCGACGCGCTTGCCGAGCAGCGCCTGAACGCGCGCGAGGTTCGCCGTCATCGTCGGGCACGCGCCCTTGCACGAGGTGAAGGCGAAGTGGATGAGGACCTTCCGGCCGCGCAGGAGGTCGGTGTAGAAGCGCCGCGCGCGACCGTCCTGATCGACGAGCTCGGTGTCGGTGAAGTACGCCGCGGCCGCGGCGTCGTCGCCGGCGGGCGAGGCGGCGGCCCGCGCGCGGGGCCGCTCCGGCGCCGGCTCCGCGGCCGGGCTCGCGGGCGCGAGCGCGAGCGCGACCGCCGCCGCGAGCACAGGCGCGGCGCGCCTCATCGCGCGCCTCCCGCCGCCGGCGCGGCGCCGGGCGAGCCGGCGTGGAGATCGACGTACGGCAGCGCGCCGAGCGGAGCTTTGCGCGACTCGGCCTCGAGCATGAACCGGTACTGGCCGGGCTCGGGGGGCGTGAACGTCACCGAGAAGGCGCCGTCCGGCTCGGCGCGGGGCAGCGCGACGTCGCGGAATCCGACCGGGAATCGAAAGATCATGACCTTCATCTCCTTGGCTTCGAGGGGAGGCGCAGGCGCCTTCGGCGTCGCGCGGAAGCGCAGCGTCACGGGCTTCGCGACCTCGAGCTCGACGCTGCCGTCGAAGAGCGGCTCGACGGTGAGCCCGGGCGAGCGGTCCTCGACCGGGACGCCCGACGGCGCGACCGTCGCCTCGAGGCACGCGGCGACGCGGCGGTCGCCGAGCAGGAGCTCGACGTCGTACGCGCCCGCCTCGCCGAGCCGGACCGTCGTGGCGTACACGCCGGGCTGCACCTCCTTCAGCGTGCGATCCTCGATGATCGCCGCCCGGGGCTCTCGGCCGTAGTTCGAGAGCGTGCCCATCGGCGCCATCATGCCTTCGACGTAGTAGTAGAGCGCCTTGTCGGCCGGGCTCGCGATGACGGCGCCGTTGCCCTCCGGCAGGAGGGCGAACGGCGCGGCGCTCCTCGCGCTCTTCGACGCGCGGGGCGCCTGCTGGCCGACCTGGACCTCGACGACCGCCAGCTTGCCGGGCCGCTGTAGCGAGGGCAGCTCGATGAGCGAGACCCGGCTCTCGCCGAGGTTCCTCACGTAGGCGTACGCGTTCGTGAAGGCGATCGCGTCGGGGCTCGCGAACCCGGCGAGCGTGTGCGCGAGCGCGCCCGTCGAGGCGTCGAGGATCGACACCTCGCCCTTCGCCGGGTTGAGCGCGAAGGCGAAGCGGCCGCTCGGCTCGAACTGGACCGCGCTGACGCCGGGCTTGACGGCGACGCGGCTGGAGAGGGCGCGGCGCCCGGCGTCGAGGATCGCGATCTCGCCCCGCTGCTCGTTCGCGACGTAGACGGCGCCGGCGGCGTCGCTCGCCGCGACGGCGGCGGCGCCCTCGCCGATCTCGATCTCGGCGACGGGCTCGAGCGCGCCGGTGTCCACGGCGGTGACGGAGCCGGCGTCGCGGCTCGTGATCCAGGCGGTGCGCCCGCCGTCCGAGAAGGCGATCTCGTGGTGCCCGGCGCCGACGTGCAGCGTCTTCAGCACCTCCGCCACGCGCGCGTCGACGACGCTGACCGTCCCGTCGCCGTCGTTGCCGACCCACACGGTGCGCCCGTCCGGGGCCACCGCGACGCGCATCGGGTCCGCGCCGACAGGCACGTTGGCCTCCACCAGGCTCCGCCTCGTGTCGACGACCGCGAGGCCTCGCCCGTTCTGGAGCGTCACGTAGAGGCGGCTCCCGTCCGGGTGGAGCGCGAGCGACGTGGAGCGGGCCGCGAGCGTGACGAGGCTGCGCAGCTTGCTCCGGCTGAACGCGATCTGCGAGTTGATCACCGACAGCGTGTTGTCGTCGTTCTGCGTCCACAGGAGGGAAGCGTTCATGTCGACGTCCGGGCGCACGGAGATGAGGCCGGCCATGAAGCTCTTGATCTTCTCCTGGCACCCGGCGTCGTCGGGCGGCGCCCCCGCGCGCCTCGTCATCCACGCGAGCGGCGACAGGTCGCGCGCGGGCGCGCCCGTGGCGGCGTCGGTGATCGTGAAGACGGCGGTCGCGTCGGAGCGCGCCTCGAGGCGCCCTCCGGCGCCGGGGATCGGCCGGAGCTCGAAGGCGATCGAGAGCCCATCTCGCTCGACCCGGCTCACGGCCGCGCTGGGCTCACCCCCGACGGCGGCCTCGGCGGGCGCCGGGGCCGCGGCGGCGGGCGCGGGAGGCGGCTCCCGCCGGCTGCAGGCCACCGAAGCGGCGGCGCCGAGGAGGCCTGCTGCCAGCGAGAGCCGGCGCGACGCGACGGAGGCCCTCACGGCAGCACCCGGAAGAGGCCCCAGAGCCCGTTCGCGAGCATGGGGAGCGCCTGTTCGTTGTACATCCGGTCGCCGGGGACGAGGAAATCCCCGCCTGCCGGGGCGAAGGGAACGATATTGCGGTGTGTCATGGGTCCTATTGCGTTCTCCACTGCGATGCTCAGCACCTCGTGGTTGTCGCCGATGCGGCGGGAGCGCGCTCCCTGGGCAAAGGGGTTGTGCGGCCACGACGTGCTCCAGAAGCTGAAGGCGTGCTGGCGATGGTGGCCGGACGGCTGCACGACGCGCACCCGCACCGGCTGGGCGGCTCTGGCCAGGAAGAGCGGCGTCGCCGGGTCGCCGTGGACCTTGGAGCTGAAGATATCGCGCAGGTCCCGATCATTGAGCTCGTCGCTCGCGATCTCGGGCGGCACCCCGATCCGCGCCCAGAGCGGCTCGGTGCGGTAGTTGAAGGCGTCTTGGCCGGTGTCCTCGGCGTCGTCCTCGCCGTCCATGTTCCGCAGGGCCGTGCCGCAGTTGAGCCCCCGATCGAGGCACTGGAACCTCTGTTGGGTCGAGTGGATGCCGACTTCGTCCTGGTAAACGGCCACGAGCTCCCGGAACGAGCGCGCGGCGCCATGCTCGTCGGTGAAGACGACGTCCGCCTGGGCGTGGGTGCCCGGATCGCTGCGCCAGACCGCGCCCTCGGGCTCGATGATGAGGGCGCCGATGGCGCCGTGCATGCCGTGGTTCACGACGTCGGCCATGTCCCTCAGGTTGATGGCGCCGTACTCGACGGCGCGCGGCTCGATGGGGCCCGACATGCCGTCCAGCTGGGCGAACTCGCCGGCATACCAGGTGTATTCGCGGAGCTCGCCGGGCGCGATCGTCTGCGGCTCGTTGAACCCGACGTTGGCGCCGTCGTCGGTCTTGACGTCGTAGGTGACGAGCTGCGGGTGGAGCGAGACGTGGTTCGAGGGCCGCACCTGGTTGGTGTTGAAGCCGTCGATGATCGGGGGGCTATAGTTGAAGTGCGGCGTCTTGGGCAGCACGAAGGGCAGCTCGTTGACGAGCGTGACCTGGATGCAGTCGCCCGCGGCGGCGCGCAGGATGAGCGGCTCCGGGGCGCGGAGCCCGGCGCGGAGATCGGGCAGATCCTCGGCGCGCACGAACAGGATGGCGTCGGGATCGAAGAGCTCGAACTTGTCGTTGTAGATGAGGCGGTGACCCGGCAGGTTGCCCTTCGCGGTGATCGCGTGGACGACATACCTCGTGACGGGCGCGCTCGCCGGGCAGGTCTCGAAGCCTCGCTGCGTGGGCGCTGGCGCGCCCGGGGGCGGGGGCAGCGGCAAGAGGCCCGGACCGCCCGGACCGCCCGGACCGCCTGGACCGCCTGGACCACCCGGATCGCACGGGCCGCCCGGATCGCACGGCGGCATGATCCTGAGGATGCCCCAGACGCCGTCCCAGAGATCGTCGGTGGGCGCGCCCTGGTAGAGGTAGTCGCCGCTTGGCCCGGCGCCCGCCGGCGTGAGCGCGAAATCGAAGTGCTCGGAGAGCCCGATGGGCTGAGCGTTCGAGTAGCCGCTGTCCGGATCCTCGTCCGAGTTGTTCCACTTCTGGCCGTGGACCGAGAAGACGTGCTGCTCCTCCTGCGCGCCCTGGATGAGGCGCAACCGGACGGCGTCTCCCTCGCGAGCGAGGAGCAGGGGCGTGACGGGATCGCCGTGGACTCGCGAGCTGAACACGTTGTGCATCTCGCCCTCCTCTCCGGGCTTCTGCTTCACCCGTCCTGTCCTGCAGTCGCGCTCGGCGATGCGGAGCGGGATGGGCTCGTTGCGGTAGTTCATGATCTGGCCGCCGGGGTCGCGCGACGAGATCACCTCCGGGGCGAAGACGTCGCGGTGATCGACCGCGAGCGGGAGCGGCGCCTCCTGCGCCGTCGGCGGGTTCACCGGATTGCCGCACTCGTCGAAGAGGAGGGCGAAGTCGGCGATCGCGAGGTTGAACTCGCGGAACGGCGGGTGGTCGGTGCCGCTCGGAGGGAGGATGTCGGCGCGGAAGCTCGTGGGCCCGCCGTCGGTGCGCGTGCCGAAGACGGCCCCGGTCTCGGGGTCGCGCCAGACCGAGCCTCTCGGCTCGATGACCAGGCCCATGTAGAGCCCGTGGTGCTGGTGCGACGAAGGGCCGAAATGGTCGTGGGAGAAGGCGGTCTCCAGGGTGCGGTCCACGTTCTGCTGGTTCACGACCTGGTCGGCCCACCAGCGCTGCACCGTGGTCTGCAGGCCGACCATGCCGTTGTGGATGCGCGGGTGCGGCTGCGCGGTCAGCGGGACGCGGACGCCGCCCTCTTCGAGGGTGCCGTCCGGCAAAAAAGCGCCGCCGAGGTTGTTGGCCGCGTCGATGCGCTGGACGACCTCCTGTGACGAGAACGTCCCGTCCTCGTAGTTGAAGCCGTTGGCGGCGCCGTCGGAGGAGGTGACGTCGAACTTCACCAGGTGGATGTGCTGGCCGACGATGTCGGTGGGCGTGAAGATCTGGAACGGGTCCTCTTCCAGCGCCTCGGGCATGAGGTTGGTCGCCTCGGAGACGACGCACTCCCCCGAGTTGGCGCGGATGAACAGCGGCTCCGGAGGCTTGACGCCCGACAGGGTCGCATCGATGTCGTCCTCGAGGACGAGGATGCGCATCTGCGGGTCGTGCCAGCCGCGCCGGTTGACCACGCCGTCGATCTGGACGAACGCGCTGCGGTACCTGCGCTCCGGTGTCCCCACGGGGCACGGGTTCGTGTACGGCGCGCCCGGGGCCGCCGGCTGGCCGTTGACGGCGAACTCCGACAGCGCGCCCTCCGGCGTGAACGCAGGATAGACGCTCGAGGGGAATCCACCGGTCGCGAGCGGTCGCGCGCCCGGGAACTGGCCGGAGTGGAAAGCCCGGGCCGCAAGCTCTGGGGGCGTCCCTTCCGGGGGGAGCAGCTTGATGTTGGCCGCCAGGAGGTCCACGTCGAACCTGCCTTGCACGCCGAACACCGCGCCGCCCGGCGGCACGCTGGTGACGAGGTGGCGCTGGAGCCCGCCGTCGACGTCGAGGTCGAGCGGCGGCTGAGAGGGCCTGCGGCCCGCCACGGCGGCGATGTAGAACGGATACCCCGGCATGGGCGGCCGCGTCGCGATCGTGCCGTCGGGGAGCGCTACGGCGGTGGGCGCGTAGGTCGGCATGGGCGGCATCCCGAGCTTCGGGATCGGCACGACGGCGGGCGTGGGCGTCCCCTGCTTGATCTCGCCGTCGGGCAGGAAGCGATCGCGCGTGCCGGCCTCGAAGACGTC
Source organism: Sorangium sp. So ce394 (assembly GCF_051474665.1). Classification (NCBI taxonomy): domain Bacteria; kingdom Pseudomonadati; phylum Myxococcota; order Polyangiales; family Polyangiaceae; genus Sorangium; species Sorangium sp. So ce394. The sequence continues at coordinate 8,875,396 of NZ_CP150339.1, read as the reverse complement.
GTGGGTGCGGAAGAGCTCCCACATGCCCTGCGCGAAATGGGGATACAGGTGGCAGTGGAAGATCGCGTCCCCCGGCGTCAGGGCACGGCTGCCCGCTCTGATGACGTTGTAGGTGAAGGCCGCGCCCGGGCCGATGCTCTGCGCGTCCACGGTCGTGCCGTTGTCGTTGTTCGGCGCCCGCTGCCACTGGTGCGCGTGGAGGTGGAAGACGTGCGTCTCCTTCGGCCCGGCGTGGAGGTTCCTGATCCAGACGGGGTCGCCGAGGTACGCGTGATGGACGTTCGAGGGATCGTCGGGGAACAGCGCCCGGATCGCGTCGCCGTCCCTGTCCCGCTCGACGTTCATCGCCGGGTCGCCGTTGGGCCACGAGGTCAGGAAGAACTCCTCGAATTTGCACTCGATACATTCCTTGCTCGGGCCGATCCTCGCCCGGTTGGCAAGGAGGATGGCGCCCATCCCGGAGGCGCCGTAATTGATGCCGAATCCGTCGCGCACGCCTTGAAAGGCCTCGTCCTGCTCGAGCTCCCGGAACGCCTGGACGACCTTCAGCTCGTCGTGGAACATCGCCGTGAACTCGCGGAAGCGGCCCCGGATCTCCGGGTTCGGCGGATCGAGCTGGCTCTCGTCGTAGCCGGCGATGATCGCGTTGAGATCGCCGTGCACGATCTCGTCGCGATCGTTGATCATCCTGAGGATCGGCTCGCCCAAAGCGTCGAGGGCGTCGTAGTCGATCCTGGGTGTCCCGTCGGGGTTCGGCGTGGGCAGCGAGGCGGCGGCGAGCTCCTCGGCGGTGACCTGCGACCGGTACGCGACCGCCCCCGCGGGCTCGACGTTGACCGAGCCGAACAGCCCCTGGACGATCTGCCCGCCGCTCCCTTCGCCGCCGACCATGGCGCCAGCGCTGTGCATGAAGAACGGCCCCTCCCGGTCGGCGAACAGCTCGTAGAGGCGCGTCTCGCCGGGCTCGGCGAGGGAGTCGGGGCTCAACCCGACGTTGCCGCCGAGCGACTCGATGTTCTCGATCTGCAGCCCCGTGACGTGGATGCCCGCGCTCCGTGTCTTCGGGGAGTCGTCCGGGCGCTCGTCCGGCGGGCTGAGCAGGTTGGTGAACCTGATCTGCAGGGTGTCGCCGACGTTCACGCGCAGCACGAGCGGCCTCGGCCGCTTGCCTGGCCGCAGCATGGCGTTGCCCGGGCCGAGCGGCTCGTCCTCCCGGATGGGCACGACGTCCCGCGCGAGCGCGTAGATCATGCCGGCCGGGTTGAAGGACCCGAATCGGTTGTACACGTAGACCTGATCGAGCGCGACGACGTCCGCGAACACGACCCTGGTGTTCGCCCGCGCGCCGTTATCTCCGGACTTGCCGGACAGATCCTCGTCCCCATCCTCGTCCCGCGGAGCGTCTTCGCCGGCGCAGCCTGCGAGCGCTAGCGCTACAGAAGCCCAGGCGAGAGCTCCAATCAGCCTCTTGTTGAACAAGGTGTCGTCTCCTCCGAATGCCACACCTGCACGCCCAGCCCTGGATAGCGGCTACGCCCACGTGTCCACAGGAGATCGGCGCGCAGCCGTCCACCGAGCATCGGCCGATCCATCGGCGCGTGATTTGGTTCACAAATCTGTGGGTATGGCCTATCGAGGTCAACCGATTTCCGCGGCGCTCTTTGGCTGGTCTCTCCTGCGGACAGAGCGATATCGAGTCGATCGCGGGCGGAGACGGGGGATCCGGCGCGCACGAAGCCATGTGTCGTGGCGAGAGCTCGCTTGATCCCGCGCGGGCTTCCCTCGTCCCGCGCCGCGGATGCGCCGGCCGTGTGCCGGGGTGGAGGACGTCACCCCCGCCGCTCGCCGGCCGGCGCCATGGCGGCGCCGAGCGGGCCTGCGAGCGGCGGGAGCCGGCGTGACGAAGGCGGTTACCGCGTCACCCGGAAGATGCCCCAGAGGCCGTCCGAGACCTTGAAGCTCGGCTGATCGAGGTAGAGCCGGTCGCCGGGGACGAAGAACCTCCCGCCGGCTGCGGAGAACGGGACCACGTTGTGGTTCGTCATCGGGCCGATGGCGTTCTCGATGCCGATGTTCAGCACGTCCCTGTTCTCGCCGATGCGGCGGGAGCGCTCCCCCTCGGCGAACGGGTTGTTCGGCCACGCCGCGCCCCAGAGGCCGAAGGAGTGCATGCGCCGGTGGCCGGACGGCTGCACGAGGCGCACGCGCACCTTCTGCGTCGCGCCGGCCGTGAAGATCGGCGTCGCCGGGTCGCCGTGGACGCGGGAGCTGAAGATGTCGCTCAGGTCCTTCTCGTTGAGCAGCACCCTCGCGAGCTCGGGCGCGATCCCGAGCCGCGCCCAGAACGGCTCGGTGCGGTAGTTGAAGGCCTCGTGGCCCGTGTCCTCCGCGTCGTCCTCGGCCTCATAGTTGCGGATGGCGGTGCCGCAGTTGAGATCCTGATCGACGCACTGGAACCTCGGGTCGCCCGAGTGCAGGCCGACCTCGTCCTGATACACGACCACGAACTCCCGGAACGAGCGCGTGTATCCGTAGTAATCCTTGAAGGTGACCTCCGCCTGCGCGTGCGTGCCCTGATCGGCGCGCCAGGTGGCGCCCTTGGGCTCGATGATGAGGGCGCCGACGGCGCCGTGCATGCCGTGGTTCACGACGTCGGCCATGTCCCTCAGGTTGATGGCGCCGTACTCGACGGCCCTCGGCTCGACGGGGCCCCACCTGCCGTCCTTCTGGGCGAACTCGCCGGCGTACCACGTGTACTCGCGGGACTCGCCGGGCGCGACGGTCTGCTCCTCGTTGAGCCCGACGTTGGCCCCGTCGTCGGTCCTGACGTCGTAGGCGACGAGCTGCGGGTGCAGCGAGACGTGGTTGGACGGCCTGACCTGGTTCGTGTTGAACCCGTCGACGATGGGCGGGCTGTAGTTCCAGTGCGGCGTCTTGGGCAGCTCGAAGGGCAGGTCGTTGACGAGCGTGACCTGGATGCAGTCGCCGGCGGCGGCGCGCAGGACGAGCGGCTCCGGGGCGCGGCGCCCGGCGCGGAGGTCAGGCAGATCCTCGGCGCGGACGAACAGGAGGGCGTCGGGATCGTAGAGGTCGAACTCCTTGTTGTAGACGAGCCGATCGCCCGGCAGATTGCCCTTCGCGGTGATCGCGTGGACGACATACTTCGTCACCGGCGCGCCCGCCGGGCAGGTCGGGAAGCGGCGCACCTCGCGGGGCTCGCCGTCCCGCGATCCGGGCAGCGGCAGCAAGGCCGTGTCGGTCCGCGGCCGCACCCTCATGATCCCCCACATGCCGTCCCAGAGGTCGTCGGTGGGCGCGCTCTGGTAGAGGTAGTCGCCGGGCTCGCGATCGCCCCGCGCAGAAGCCGAGGGCGTCAGCCCGAACTCGAAGTGCTCGGAGATGCCGATGGGCTGGCCGTTCGAGTAGCCGCTGTCCGGGTCGTTGATCTCGTTGAACCACCGCTGCCCGTGCATCGAGAAGACGTGCTGTTCCTCCTGCGCGCCCTGGAGGAGGCGCACCACGACGTTGTCGCCCTCGTGGGCCGAGAGCAGCGGCGTGAACGGATCGGGGTGGACCCGGGAGCTGAACACGTTGTGCATCTCCCCCTCCTCGCCAGGCTTCTGCTCGACGCGGCCGGTTCTACAGTCGCGCCGGGCGATGCGCAGCGGGATCGGCTCGTTGCGATAGTTGATGAGCCCACCGCCCGGATCGGCGGCCGAGATCGCCTCCGGCGCGAGCACGTCGCGGTGCTCGACCGCGAGCGGGAGCGGGGCCTCCTGCGTGGTCGGCGGGTTCACCGGCTCGCCGCACTCGTCGAAGAGGAGGGCGAAGTCGGCGAAGGCGAGGCCGAACTCGCGGAAGGGCGGCTGCGCGGAGCCGCGCGGCGGGATGATGTCGGCGCGGAAGCTCGTGGGCCCGCCGTCGGGGCGATCGCCGAACACGACCCCGGTCACCGGGTCGCGCCAGACCGAGCCGCTCGGCTCGATGATCAGGCCCATGTAGAGGCCGTGCTGCTGGTGGGAGGAGGGGCTGAAATGGTCGTGCGAGAACGAGGTGTTGAGGGTGATGTCATCGCCGCGCCGGCTCTGGACGGGGTTGGCCCACCAGCGCTGCACCGTGGTCTGCAGGCCCTTCCGGTCGTCGTGGATGCGCGGGTGTCGCTGCGCCGTCAGCATGACGCGGCGGCCGCGCTCTTCGACCGTGCCGTCCGCCTTCAGGGCGCCGCCGAGGTTGTTGGCCGCGTTGATGAGCTGGACGACCTCCTGTGGGGCGAACGTCCCATCCTCGTAGTTGAATCCGTTCGTCGATCCATCCGAGGCGGTGACGTCGAACTTCACGAGGTGGATGTGCTGGCCGACGGTGTCGGTGGGCGTGTAGATCTGGAACGGATCCGCTTCCAGCGCGTTGGGGAGCAGGTTCGTCGCCTCCGAGACGACGCAATCGTTCGAGTTGGCGCGGATGAACAGCGGCTCCGGCGGCCGCGCGCCCGACAGGGTGGCGTCGATGTCGTCCTCGAGGACGAGGATGCGCATCTGCGGGTCGTGCCAGCCGCGCTGGTTGACCACGCCGTCGAGCTGGACGAACGCGCTGCGGTACCTGCGCTCCGGCGCCCCTGGTGGGCAGGGGTTCGCGTACGGCGCGCCGGGGGCAGGCGGCTGGCCGTTGACGGCGAACAGCGCGGGCTCACCCTCGGGCGTGAACGCCGGATATGCCTGCGCGGGGAAGCCGTCCGTCGTCGTGATGGGCGTCGCTCCCGGGAACCGGCCGGCGTGGAACGCCTGCGCGGCCAGCTCCGAGGGTGTCCCCTCGTTCGGCAGGAGCTTGATGTTGGCTTCCTCGATCTCCACGTCGAACGTGCCGCGCCTGCCGAACTCGGCGCCGCCCGGCGGGACGCTGGTGACGACGTGGCGCGGGAGCCCGCCGTCGACGACCAGGTCGAGCGGCGGCTGAGGAGCCCTGTGGCCTTTCAGGGCAGCGATGTAGAACGGATATCCCGGCATCGGCGGCCGCACCTCCCTGCCGCCGCCGGGGAGCTCCACGACGGTGGGCTTGTAGGTCGGCATGGGCGGCATCGCGATCTCGGGGACGGGCACGAGGGCGGGCGTGGGCGTCCCCTTCTTGATCTCGCCGTCGGGCAGGGAGCGATCGCGCGTGCCCGCCTCGAAGACGTCGTGGTTGCGGAAGAGCTCCCACATGCCCTGCGCGAAGTGGGGATACAGGTGGCAGTGGAAGATCGCGTCTCCCGGCGTCAGGACGCGGTTGCCGCCCCTGCCGACGTTGTAGGTGAAGGCCGCGCCCGGGCCGATGGATTGCGCGTCCAGGGTGTTCCCGTTCGCGTCGTTCGGCGTCTTCAGCCATTGGTGCGCGTGGAGGTGGAAGACGTGCGTCTCCTTCGGCCCGGCGTGCACGTTCCTGAACCAGACGGGGTCGCCGAGGTATGCGTGGTGGACGTTCGACGGGTCGTCGGGGAACAGCGCCTCCGTCGCGTTGCCGCGCCTGTCCCGCTCGACGATCATCGCCGGGTCGCCGTTGGCCCAGGAGCTCAGGAAGAACTCCTCGTACGCGCACTCGATGCATTTCTTGCTGGGACCGAGCCTCGCCCGGTTGGCGAGGAGGATGGAGCCGAACCCGGAGGCGCCGTAGTTGACCCCGAACCCATCGCGCACGCCGTGGAAGGTCTCGTCGACCTCGAGCTGCTCGAACGCCTGGACGGCCTTGAGCTCGTCGTGGAACAGCACCGTGAACTCGCGGAACCGCCCAGGGGCCACGGGGGTCGGGCTGTCGAGCTGGCTTTCCTCGTAGCCGGCGATGATCGCGTTGAGATCGCCGTGCACGATCTCGTCGCGATCGTTGAGCATCCTGAGGATCGGCTCGCCGTGCTCGTCCAGCGCGTCGTAGTCGATCCTGGGCGTCCCGTCGGGGTTCCGCGTGGGCAGCGAGGCGGCGGCGAGCTCCTCGGCGGTGACCTGCGACCGGTACGCGACCGCCCCCGCGGGCTCGACGTTGACCGCGCCGAACAGCCCCAGCACCGTCTGTCCGCCGTCCCCCTCGCCGCCGCCGGCCTGAGCGCCGCCGCTGTGGAACAGGAACGTCCCCTCCTTGTCGGCGAAGAGCTCGTAGACGCGCGTCTCGCCGGGCTCTGCGAGCGAGTCGGGCCCCCGGCCGATGTTGCCGCCGAGCGCCTCGATGTTCCTGATCTCGAGCCCGGTGACGTGCACCGAGGCGCTCCTCGTCGCCGTCGAGTCGTCAGGGCGTTCGTCCGCGGGCCGGAGGAGGTTCGTGAACCGGATGCGGAGCGCGTCCCCGACGTTCACGCGCAGCACGAGCGGCCTTGGGCGCTTGCCCGGCCGCAGCATGGCGTTGCCCGGGCCGAGCGGCTTGCGCCCGTCGATCGGCACGACGTCCCGCTTGAGCGCGTACATCATGCCGGCCGGGTTGAACGACCCGAACCGGTTGTACACGTAGACCTGATCGAGCGCGACGACATCGGCGAATACGGTCCTGCCGCTCGTCGGATGATCGTTCAGCTCCGATGCTGCAACTTCATCGCTTTCCTCCTCGGGCGCATCGACGTCCGGGGCTCCACAGCCCGCGACGCCGAGCGCCACCGCGGCCCAGCCGATAGCTTCGAGCAGCCTGTTCCTGATCAAGGTTGTCCTCTCCTCGGTACGCGCGCAGGCGCGCGCCTCGCACGGCGCGCCGACCGCGCCCCGTGCGTCTCCACTGCGCCGCATCGCGGCCGTCCGCCGTGGACTGGCCTGGATCCGGTAGCAATCCGGGTGAGCGACTTTGTGACTTTGTGAGATCGCCGTCAATTAGAATTGCTCGCGTCCGGCCGGCGCAGTCGACCCGCGTGGATTACGAGCTATCCAGGGATCGTGTCGTCGGCGCGGCCCGGGGAGAGCCGACAGCGCTGGAGGACGCGAGTGCGCGGTGCGCGGTGGAACGGCGTCGCGCCCTCTCGGCGCCTCGGTCGAGGCGCCCGCGTCGGGGCTGGGTGAAGGGGGTGTCAGGGACGTCGAGCCGCGTGGACGCGCCCGTCGGTAACGTACCGGCCCGCCCCGGCGCGACGCGCGCCGCTGGCGGCGTGTTCAGCCTTGCGGCTTGGACCACCGATCCACGGCGACCATCGCGGCGCCGAGCCCGTCGATGTACGTGCCGTGCCGGAACGTCGCGCGCTTGAGCGCCGTCACCAGCGTGCTCAGGAGCTGGCGCGCTTCGTCCCGCTCGCGCCGCAGGTCCTGGACCTCATCCCGCGACGGCCGGCTCACGGCCGCCGCTTGCCCGGCGTCCTTCGTGCCTGTCTGCTGTGCTCTCTCGGACATGGGTCTCATCCTCCCCTATCAAGGTAGCGCCGCCGCGACGTGGCCATCAACCTACTGCGCAGGGTTTTGACCCGGTGTTCGTATCCCGGCCCACGCCGCCTCCGGAGCGCGCGGCGAGGGTGACGAGGCCGCGCGCGATCTCGCGGTGGAGGACGTGGAATCCGGCCGCTTCGAGCCTGTCGCAGACCCACTCGGGGGAGAGCCGCAGCTTGCGATAAAAGCTCGCTGACAGCCTCCACCGTCCGTCCTCGCGGCCGCGCGTGTGGACGAGATCGTGCACCTTGACGGTCTCCGGTTCGTATTCGAGGAAACAGGTCATGATCACGTCCGCCGAGTCGTGCACGGGGATGAACCGGTCGGCGCCCTCCAGCTCTCGGGTGAGGTCGCGGAACGTGAGCACGAGCTGGCCGCCGGGCGCGAGGCGCCGCGCGCAGCCGGCGAACATCCGCTCTACGTCCCCCTTGCTGCCCAGGTGAGGGAGGGTGTCGCCCATGCACACGGCGAGCGCGCAGGGGGGGCCCGGGCGCTCCAGCGCGTCGAGGAGATCGCCTCGGACGACATCGACGGGGAGCTGCCCGCGGCGCGAGGCGAGCTCGGCGAGGAGCTTGTCCGAGGTGTCCACCGCCGTCACCCGGAACCCGAGCTGCGCCAGCGCGAGGGACTGAAAGCCCGAGCCGCACCCGAGGTCGATGGCCTCCGAAGCGCCCTCGGGGTGAACGCCGAGGCGCTCGAAGAGGGCTCGCTGCTCGGCGACCTTGGCGTCGTGGTCCCCGAACATCCTGGAGTAGTGCTCGGCGAGGAGCTTGTCGTAGTGATCCGTGACGGTGGGCATAGTCTCTCTTCCTCCGCGGCCATCCTACAGCCGCGCGGCCGTCCGCCGTACACCGCCGCACGCGCGGAACCTACGCGACCACGCGGCCACGTGACCACGCGGCCACGTGACCGCGCGACCAAGCGACCACGCGGCCACGTGACAGCGTACATGGACGCACGAGGGCGCACCAGAATCGCTTGCTCTCGAAAATTTCTGTTCTGCTTTGACGAAGGCGTGATATCTTGATTGAAACGCGACTTTTACTCCGACATCGATGTTCGCGTCGGCGATGTTGGAAGGCAACGGGGATGTCCCGGGGCGATGTTGACGAGGGAGAGGTCGCGGTGTTGTGCGCAGCTGGTGTCGTCGGACGGGTCAGAATGAGATGCGGCGAGCTTGGACCGAGCACGCCGGACGCTCGCGCGGGCCTCTCGCTCTTCGAGAGCGCGCCTCGCGCGAAGCGCGCTGACCTACCCGTAGGCGGAGCCAGCCAGGCGAGCCGGAGAGCCCAGGCGAGCGGTCGAGCCGGGTAACCAGGCAGCCAGAACGACAGCGCCGAACGGCGGGCGAGCCAGAACGACGGGCGAGCCGCAGGTGCAGGTGACAGGTGAGCTCGGGCGAGCCGCGACGCGCTCTTGTGCGCGCGCCGCTCCTCCAGGGCCGGTCAGCCTCGCTGAGCAGCCCCCGCCGGGATCGGAATCTGGAGAATCCGGCGATGCGGTGGCGGCGGCGATGCGGGATGACCGCGACCGCGACCGCGACCGCGACCGCGCCGCGAAGCCGAAGCCGAAGAAAAAGAGTTGCGGAGAGTGTCAGTCTCGGGCAGGATGAGAAGTTTTGATACTGGGGTGTTTGCGGCCTCGCCGGGTGGACGCGGGCCGCGGGGTCTCATTGAAGCGAAGGAGCGGAGTGCATGAAGACGTTGGGTGTTGGGCTCTCCAGGTACTCGCGATCCCTCGTCGCGGCGGCTGCGGTCGCGCTCCTCTCTGCCTCGCCGATCACGGCCTCGGCGGAGCACCCGGGGGCGACGCGGCCGGCCGCGCCCGGGGGTGCGCCGGCGGCGGCTCCGGGGGCGGAGAGCGCGCCTGCGGCAGAGCCCGCTGCCACGCCCGGTGCGGGCGAGTGGGACAGCTACTCCGTCGAGGTCTACGGCATGCTGGTCTCCCGCGCCGGGAAGGTCGCGACGCTGCGGCCGCTCGTCGCCACCAGCGCCACGCCGGTCGCCGCGGGGACCAAGGCGGTGCTCTTCCGCAGGATCGAGGATCCCAAGGGCGCGAGTCCCACGAAATATGTCGAGATCGCCAGGGTGACCATGAAGAAGATCGAGGCCACCGGCAACATGCAGCTCACCATCGACTCGGAGCAGCAGGCGCCGGCCGCGGAGAAGGGCAAGGCGCCGGGCCACTTCGTGAAGGGCGCGCGGCTCAAGCTCGCGATCCAGTAGGCCCGACATCGCCTCTGCTGAGCACGCCGCCCGCGTGAGCTGCGCTGCGCCGCGCCGCGCAGGGGCCGCCGCTGCAGCCGCCGCGCGCCGTCGCGGCGGAGGGGAGCGGCGCGCCGCCAGCGCGGCCCGCGCCAGGCCGCGCGCGGCCCGGGCGAGGCCGCCCTCCGGATCTCGCCGTCGCCGCACGACATTTTGAAACGCCGCGCCTCATCGTTGATAGAGTCGCCTTGCGGAGACGAGCGACGACGATGAACGCCCTTCGATCCTGGCTCTCGCAACTGAATCGCCCCGAGGTGACGGAGTTCGCCGTGGCCACGGGGCGCATGCCCAGCGTCAAGATCTCGGGCGCCTTCCAGGCCGTCGATCCCAGCGCCCTCACCACCGAGGACATCCTCATGCTCCTCAGCGCCCTCGGCGGCGGCCGCCACATCGAGGCGCTCGGCGCGAAGCCGTCGCAGTGGCACATCCGCATCGAGGGCATCGGCGCCATCTCGGTCGTCGCCGCGCGCCAGGGCGACCTCGTGCACGCCCGCATGACGCGGATGCAGCCGTCGTCCGCCGCGCCCGGGGCCGCCGCCGCCGCGCCCGGAGCTGCCGCCGCGCCGCCGGCCCGCCCCTCGCAGCAGTTCTCCATGCGGGAGCACCTCGCGCCCGAGGAGGCGCAGCGCCCGCCGCCGCGCGACCCGGACGCGAAGCGCCCGAGCTCCTCCGAGCTCGCGTTCGACCTCCGCGGCGCGTCGCCGCCGCCCGCCGAGCCCCGCGCCGGCCGCCCCTCGACGCCGCGCTTCGATCCGCGCGGCGAGGACGCGCCCGCCGAGCCCCGCGCCGGCCGCCCCTCGACGCCGCGCTTCGATCCGCGCGGCGAGGACGCGCCCGCCGAGCCCCGCGCTGGCCGCGCGTCCGCGCCGCCCGCCGAGCCCCGCGCCGGCGCCCGGCCGGCCGCGGCGGGCCCGCGCGCGCGGCCCTCGTCCGCCGACGTCCCGGCGGGCGCCCTCGACGGGCTGCTCGCCATGGCGCGCGATCAGGGCGCGAGCGATCTCCACCTCGTCGCCGGCCGCCCGCCGCTCCTGCGCGTCGGGGGCGAGCTCGTGCCGCACGGCGATCCGCTCGACCCGGCGGCGGTCGCGTCGCTCCTGCTCCCGCGCGTCCCCGCGCGGCTCTCGCCGGTCCTCGATGCCGAGGGCTCCTGCGACTTCGCCCTGGACCTCGCCGCGCTCGGCCGCTTCCGGGTGAACATCGCGCGCCACCGCCGGGGCTACAAGGGCTGCTTCCGCCTGATCGCGCGCACCATCCCCACCCTCGCGTCGCTCGGCCTGCCCGACGCGATCGGGCTCGCCACCCGCCACCATCAGGGCCTCATCGTGATCACCGGGCCGACAGGGCACGGCAAGACGACGACGCTGACCGCCATCGTCGACATCCTGAACCGCGAGACCAGCCACCACATCATCACGGTCGAGGATCCGGTCGAGTTCGTCCACGCGCGCGGCAAGGCGATGATCAGCCAGCGCGAGGTCGGCACCCACACCCGCTCGTTCGAGAACGCCCTCAAGGCCTCGCTGCGCGAGGACCCCGACGTCATCGTCGTCGGCGAGCTCCGGGACACCGCGACGGTGCGCATGGCGCTGGCGGCGAGCGAGACGGGCCACCTCGTGCTCGGCACGATGAACACCCCGAGCGCGGCGAAGACCATCGATCGGCTGATCGACCTCTTCCCGCCCGGCGATCAGCAGCAGGTCCGCGTCACCCTCGCGGGCGGCCTCCGGCTCATCGTCAGCCAGCGGCTCCTGCCGAGCGCGGACGGCAAGCGCATGGTGGCCGCCGCCGAGGTCCTGCCCGGCTCGGTCGCGCTGTGGAACCTCATCCGCGACTCGAAGACGTTCCAGATCCCGAGCCTGCAGCAGCGGGGGAAGGGCCTCGGGATCATCCGCCTCGACGACTCGCTGGCCGAGCTCGTCCGCGCCGGCAAGACGACGCTCGAGGCCGCGCTCACGGTGGCCGAGGCGCCGGACGAGCTCGAGGCGGTCCTCACCGGCAAGCGGCAGCCCGCGCTCGCGCCGGACAGGAAGCCGCCCGCCCCGCCGCCCGAGGCGTCGCGGCCCGGCGCCCCCGAGGCGGGCAAGGGCCTGTTCGAGCGCGCGGGCGCGCTCTTCGGGAAGAAGGGAGGCTAGCGTGGCCCGGATCGATCGCCTCTTCGACGAGCTCCTGATCAGGAAGGGCAGCGACCTGCACCTCGGCATCGGCTATCCGCCGCTCGTCCGCGCCCGCGGCGAGCTCGTCCCGCTGCGCGACACGCCCCTCGACGCGGCCGAGATGGAGGCGCTCCTCTTCGAGATCACGACCCCCGAGGAGCGGCGGCGCATCGTCGACGAGCTCGACCTCGATTTCGCCTATTCCTACGCGGACAAGGCCCGGTTTCGCGCCAACTACTTCTACAAGACCACCGGGCTCGCGGCCGTCTTCCGCACCATCCCGAGCAAGATCCTCTCCCTGGACGATCTCGGCTGCCCCGAGATCATCCGCCGGCTGTCGGAGCGGCCGAGCGGGCTCATCTTGATCACGGGCCCGACCGGCTCGGGCAAGTCGACGACGCTGGCGGCGATGATCGACCACATCAACCGCTCGCGCGCGTGCCATGTCCTCACGATCGAGGATCCGGTCGAGTTCGTGCACAGCCCGATCAAGGCCCAGATCACGCACCGCGAGGTCGGCCCCGACGCGGGCAGCTTCGCGAGCGCGATCCGCAGCGCCGGGCGGGAGGACGCCGACGTGATCTTGATCGGCGAGCTCAGGACGAACGAGACGATGAAGCTCGCCTTGCAGCTCGCGAGCTTCGGCGTCCTCGTCTTCGGCACGGTCCACACGAACAGCGCCGCCGCGACGATCGACCGCATCATCAACGCGTTCCCTGCCGACGAGCAGCTCCAGGTCCGCGGCATGCTGGCCGAGAGCCTCGCCGCGATCATCGCCCAGCAGCTCCTCCGCACGAAGGACGGCACGGGCCGCGTCGCCGCGCACGAGATCCTCGTCGGGTCCAGCGCGCTGTCCGCGATGATCCGCGAGGGCAAGACGTTCCAGATCACGAACCTGATGCAGGCCGGCCGCTCCGCCGGCATGCAGACGATGGACATGGCGCTGGAGCGGCTCGTCAAGAAGGACACCATCTCCGTCCAGGCGGCGCTCGAGAAGGCGATCGACAAGGACACCTTCCAGCGGCTCTTTCCCGACGCGCAGGGAGCGTGAGGGGAGCTGTCAAGGCGGTAGAAGATTGGATGATGAAGAAGAGAGAGAATTTAACGCAAAGGCACAAAGACGCAAAAATAAAGAGGATTAATTAATATATCTCTCTTCTTTGCGCCTTTGCGTTAAATTCTCCCTCTCTCGTCCGACATCCCTGTTCCAGCAGATCACGACGCGAGGCGGCGCGGCAGATCCACGGTGAAGCAGGCGCCCTCGCCCCACTGGCTCGCCACCTGGATCGTGCCCCCGTGCGCCCGGACGATCTCGTTCGCGAGGTAGAGCCCGAGCCCGAGCCCGCCGTAGAACCTCGACGAGACCGCCCGCTCGAAGCGCGTGAAGATGCGCTCCAGATCCTCGGGCGCGATGCCGATCCCGTGATCGCACACGACCACGCGCGCCGCGTCGCCGCGCGCTTCGACGGTCACCTCGATGGGGCGGCCGGCGCCGAACTTGGTCGCGTTGTTGAGCAGGCTCCTCACGACCTGCGCGACGCGGAGCCGGTCGAAGCGGCCGAGCACCGGGCCGCGCGCGTCGAGCTCGACGCGACAGCCCGCCCGCGAGATCGCCTCGCCGAGCTCGACCACGACCTCGCGCGCCAGCGCGGCGAGGTCGACCTCCGCGAGCTCCAGGTCGAGCCCGCGGCGGGCGACCCGGTCGACGTCGAGGAGGCTGTCGAGGAGCACCTCGATCCGCTCGACCTGCCCCAGGCTCGCCGCGACCATGCGCTCGAGCGACGGCTCCGCGGCCTCGGTCGCGAGCTTCTTCTGCAGCAGCCCGAGCTTCAGCTTGAGCGGCGTGAGCGGCGTGCGGAGCTCGTGGGAAGCGACCGAGAGGAACTCCTCGCGGAGCTGGATCGCCCGCTGCGCCTCGCGGTAAAGCCGCGCGTTGTCGAGCACGATCGCCGCCCGCCGCGCGAGCTCCTCCACGAGCTCGGCGTCGGCCCGGCCATAGGGCGGCGCCGCCCCCGTCCGCACCAGCGAGAGCACGCCGAGGCAGCGATCCCGCGTCAACAGCGGCGCGTTCAGGTACGCCGCCGGCGCGAGCGCGAAGAGCGCCTCGGGGCGCGCCGCCGCCGCGGCCCAGCGCCGCATCAGGCGATCGTCCACGCGGCCGAGCTCGGCGCGCTCCGCGCCCAGCGCGCGGCGGGGCGCCCACGGCGCGCCCTCGGGCGAGGCGAGCGCGCGCAGCCGCCCGGCGCTCTCCGGCGAGCCCGCCGCCACGGCCGAGAGCTCGAGCGCGCCCGCCTCGTCGAGCACGTAGAGCGCGGCGCCCTGGGCGAGCTCCGGCACCGCGACCTCGGCGATCGCCTGAAGCGTCGCCTCGTAGCCGAGATCGGCCACGAGCCGCCGGGTCGCCTCCGCCAGGAAGCGCTCGGCCATCGCCGCCCGCTTGCGCTCGGTGATGTCCGTGGAGATGCCGCAGACCGCATACGCGGCCCCCGCCGCGTCGCGCAGCGTGAACTTGAGGGTCAGGTAGGTGTGCGGCCCGTCCTCCTGCGGGAACACCTCCTCGAGATCGAGCAGCGTCTCCCTCTCGATCGCCCGGCGATCGTTCGCGGCGAACCGATCCGCGGTCTCCCGCGGGAAGATATCGTGATCCTTCCGGCCGACGATCCGATCCCGCGGCCGCTGGACCGCCCGCTCGAAGCACCGGTTGACGAGGAGCAGGCGGCCCTCGAGGTCCTTCACGTAGATGATCGCCGGCGAGTTGTCGACGATGGCCTGGAGCAGCTCCTCGCTCTTCTTCAGCGCCGCGTAGAGCGACGCGTTCTCGAGCGAGATGGCGGCCTGCGCCGAGAGCAGCTCGAGCACCGCGAGCGTGCCCTCGGAGAACGCGCCGCGCATCGCCGCGTTCTCCAGGTAGAGGATCGCGGAGGCCCCGGGGCGCCGCGCGATCGGCATGCACAGGACCGATCGCGGCCTGGCCTGCGCGACGTACTCGTCCGCCGAGAACCGCGACTCCGCCGCGTCGTCGAGGACGACCGGCTCGCCGGTCCGGCGGACGTAGTCGACGATCGACAGCGGCAGCGCGGCGGAGGACGCCGGCGCGCGCGCCTCGCCCGCGAGCGCCTCCGCGAACGGCCTGCCCTCCTCGATCCGCGCCCTCGCCCGGATCGACGCGGCGCCGCGGCCGGCCTCCAGCAGGTAGCCCTTCTGCGCGCCCGCGTGCGCGAGCACGACCCGGAGCAGCGCCTCCTCGAGCCGGGGCACGAGGATCTCGCCGGAGATGCTCTGCGACGCCTTCACGACGGCCAGCCGATCGAGCTCCTCGGCCGGCATGGTGACCGTGCTGGACGCCGCGAGCGGCCGCGCCGCGAGGTGCGGATAGAGCTGGTCGAGCTGCTTCACCTTGGCGTCGGCGCCCCAGCGGGCGTACGACGAGCGGGCCGCGCCGAGGTAGGCGTCGGCGATCAGGTCGAAGCCGCGATCGCGGTAGAACGCGGCGGCGAGCTCCTGGGCGAGCGCCTCGCCCTGGACGAAGCCGTTCGCGCGCGCGGCCCGGATGGCCTGCTCGTAGCGGCGCATCGCGGCGAGCTCGTCGCCCGCGATGCGCGCGATCTCGGCCGACACCAGCGCGAGGCGGTCCTCCTGGTTCGCGGGCTCGACGTCCGCCCAGCGGCGGAGATCCGCCTCGTGCGCGCGCAGGGCGGGGAGGAGCGCGCGCCGCTCGGCCTCGGGCAGCGCGCGGGCATGGCAGGACAGCGCGAGCGCCGCGATGTACCCGTGGTCGGCGGCCTGGATCTGGCCGGTCACGATGCCGAGCAGCTCGCCCGCCGCGGCCGCCGCGTCGACGGCCTCGCCGTAGCGCCCGAACACGAGCGCCGCCTGGGCCGCGTAGAGGCGCTCGTAGAAGCGCGTGAGCGGCGACACCGCCTCGCGCGGCCGGGCGCCTTCGTGCTCCGCGCCCTCGCCCGCCCGGCCCGGCTCGCGGCCGCGCAGGCGCTGCACGAACCGGTGCAGGACGGCCACGACGTCGTGAATGGCGTCGTACCGGGCCTGGCGCGTGAACTCCAGGCGCCGTTCGGCCTCGGCGGCGACGTCCGCCAGGGGATCGCCCGACGCGAGGCGCAGCGCCACGATATGAAGACAGCAATACGAGGCGTGGATGAGCGCGCCGGTCTTGATGGCCTCGTCGAAGGCCTCGTGGAAGAGGCCGACCACGTCGCGGAAGGGGCGGATCCAGGGGTCGATGAAGGTGCTGATCATGTGGAGGATCTGCGCCCGGCTCCCGGCCTGACCGCCGGCGTCGAGCAGCGCGCGGGCGAGCTCGCCGAACCGGTAGCTCTCCCGGTAGAGCCCGAGGACGCGGCCGAGCGTCCCGCCGAACGCGACGTAGCCGGGCGGAGAGGCGTCCGAGTTGCCCGCGCGCAGGCTGAGCCGGACCATGTGGCACGCGATGAGGCCGTAGAGGTCCGGATCCGTGTAGTAGGCCGACGGCAGCGCGGTCGACAGGGTGAGCATGAGGGCCGCGGTGTCCGCATCGGCCATGCGCGGCAGCCGGGCGAGCGCCTCGGCGCGGCGATCGCGGATCTCGCCCCACACCTCGCGCGCCGCGCGCTCCACGGCGTCGCGCGCCGGGTGGAGCGGGAGGTCGACGCCGAAGCGGCGCGCGCAGGCGAGGGCGCTCCGCGCCGCCCGCTCGAAATCGGCCCGCGTCGTGTGCAGATCGATCTCGATGCGGTGGACCTCCGCGAGATCGAGCCGGCTCCGGGCGCGCCCGAGGAGCGCGCCGACGAGCCGCTCGGCGGCGGCGAAATCGCCGCTCAGGAAGGCGCAGCGCGCGCCCTCGCCGTGGAGCGCGAGCGCGAGCGCGTAGTCCTCCTCCCACGCGTCGTCCGCGAGCAGCGCCATGCCCGCCGCGAGGTAGCGGGCCGCCGCCGCGAAGGCGGAAGAGGCCTTGGCCCGCCGGCCCGCCATCAGGTTGAGCGTGGCGATCCGGTCCCTCTCGCGGCGGTCCGTGACGAGCGCCGAGCCCAGGTTGAGGTGGTCGGCGATCTCGAAGATGCGCGGGTCGGCGGCGTCCGCCGCGGCGCGGGCGGAGAGCAGCCGGCCGATGCGGAGGTGCGCCGCCGCGCGATCCTCCTCCGGGATGAGCGCATAGGCCGCCTGCTGGACGCGGTCGTGGAGGAAGCGGTAGGTGTCGCCGGACCGGAGGAGCAGCCCCGCGCGCACGAGCTCCCGGTGGTCCTCGTGAATCGCGCCCGCGGGCCGATCCCGGATGACGGCGAGGGTGCCGGCGTCGACGGTGCTCCCCACGCAGGCGGCGAGCGTGAGCGCCTCCTGGGCGGGCTCGGAGAGGCGCTTGATCTTCGTGATCATGAGATCGATCACGTTGTCGGCGAGGCCCTTCTCGCGGATCGCGCCGATGTCCCACCGGAAGGCGCCGGCGCGCAGATCGGCCTCGAGCAGGCCCTCTTTGTGGAGCATGGCCAGGAACTGCGTGGCGAAGAACGGGTTGCCGGCGGTCCTCTCGTGGACGAGCCGCGCGAGCGAGTCGCTGTCCTCGCAGCTCGCCTGGACCGTGTCGGCGACGAGCCGCTGGACGTCCCGGGTGGAGAGCGGCGGGATCTCGATCTCGCGGAGCGGCGCGCCGGCGCCCCGCGCGCGCTCGATCATGCGCGCGAGCGGGTGGAGCGGCCCCACCTCGACGTCGCGGTAGGCGCCGATGGCGAGCAGGTGCCGCGCCTCGGGGTGGGTGACGAGCTGCTCTAGGAGCGAGAGGCTCTCCGGGTCTGCCCACTGGAGGTCGTCGAGGAAGAGGACGAGAGGGCGCTCCGCGCGGCAGAAGACGCCGACGAGCTGCCGGAGCACCGCCTCGAACCGGCGCTGCCCCTCGGTCAGCGGCAGCTCGGGGGCGGGCGGTTGCTCGCCGAGGATGAGCGCCACCTCGGGGAGGACGTCGATGACGAGCTGCGCGTTCTTGCCGAGCGCCGCGGAGAGCCGCCGCCGCCACGCGCCGACGACGGGCTCGCTCGCGCCGAGGACGCCGAGCAGGAGCTCGCGGAGCGCCTGGACGAGCGTGGCGTAGGGGAGGTGCCGGTGCCGCTGGTCGAATTTGCCCGCCGCGAAGAGGCCGCGCCCGCGGACCGACGTGCGGTGGAGCTCCTGCACCAGCGACGTCTTGCCGGCCCCGGCGCCGCCGGCGAGCAGGACGAGCTCGGGCGCGCCGCGCAGGGCGACGCGCGCGAAGGCGGCGAGGAGGGCGGAGGCCTCGCGCTCGCGGCCATAGAGCTTCTTCGAGATCCGGAAGAGGCCGGAGAAGTCGTGCTCTCCGAGCGGAAATGGGTCGATGTGAGCGACCGTCGTGAGCCGCTCGAGGCAGCGCTCGAGGTCGCGCGTGACGCCGCGCGCGCTCTGGTAACGGTCCTCGGCGGCCTTGGCCAGGAGCTTCATGACGAGCTCGGACACGGTCCGCGGGATGCCGGGGACGAGCTCCGAGGGCGGCCGGGGGAGCACGGCGGCGTGGCAGTGGACCCACTCCAGGGCATCGCCGGCCGAGAAGGGCAGGACGCCCGTGAGCATCTCGTAGAGCGTGACGCCGAGCGAGTAGAGGTCGGCGCGGTGATCGACCGCCCGGTCCAGGCGCCCTGCCTGCTCCGGCGAGATGTAGCCGAGGGTCCCCTCGATGACGCCCGGGCTCCGCCCATCGTCCTCCTCCTCCGGGAGGAAGGACGCGAGATCGAAGCTCACAATCTTCACCTCTCCCGACTCGGGATCGAGGAGGATGTTCTGCGGTTTGATGTCCTTGTGGACAACCCCCTTCGCATGGATGTCCGCGAGCGCGGCGGAGGTTCGGGCGGCGATCGTCAAGAAGCGCCCGAGCTCCATGGGCTCGCCCAGCATCCGGTCGAGCGAGCGCCCGCGGAAGTCCTCCAGGACGAGCGCCGGCCGGTCCCGGTACGTCGTCAGCTCACACGGCCTGATGGCGGTCTCTTCGCTGAGCCTCCGCCCGATCTCGAGCTCGTGGCGCAGGCGCGCCACGTCCCGGCGATCGAGGCGCTCTGCCCGAGGAATCTTGAGCAATACCGGACAGCCGTCCTCGTTCCGCACGCCGCGGTGGACGACATACCTGGTCTCCTCGCGCAGGACCTCCGTTAGCGTGTAGCGATCGGGCCTGGGCATGGCCCTCAACCGGCGGCCAGGCTGCGCCGCGCGAGCCGTCGAGTCCGCCCGCGCTCGGCGCGGCGCGCGCCCCGGCGCGCTGCTGGGCGGCTTAGCGGCCGGCTCGGCGGGCGGCTTCGCGCAGAGCGCCACCGAGCGCTCTCCACAGCAGAGGGCGACCGAGCACGCCGCGGGCTGGCCCGGTAGATCGGCTCCACTGTAGGGAGTGTGCTGGCCGGCACAGTGGCGGTCAAGCCGCGGGGGCGTATCGACGTCTGCCGTCCACCGCGTCCACCGCAGCTCGGGCCGCGAAGGCGCGCGGCGCGCGGCGCAGCGATGCGGGCTCGAGCGCGCGCGACGACGGCTCCGCTCCGGCGGCCCCGCGGCCTTCGCGGAGCTTCCGTCTGGCGCGGCCGGGGGCGACGCGCGTATCCTTGTGGGCCCAATGCATCCGCCCGCACCCGATACCGCTTCGCTCGACCTTGACGCCTATCTCGCCCGCATCGGCTACCGCGGGGCGCTCGCTGCCACGCGGGAGGTGCTCGATGCGCTGCACACCGCGCACTCCTACTCCATCCCTTTCGAGAACCTCGATGTCCTCCTCGGCCGGCCGATCCGCATCGACCTGGCCGGCGTGCAGGAAAAGCTCGTCAAGGCGCGCCGCGGCGGCTACTGCTTCGAGCAGAACACCCTGTTCGTCGCGGCGCTGCGCCGGATCGGATTCAAGGTCACGACGCTCATCGCGCGGGTGAGGTACCATCGGAGCGATATCGGCCCGCGGACTCATATGCTGTCCCTGATCGAGCTGCCCGAAGGGCCGTTCATCGCGGACGTCGGCTTCGGCGGTCCGGGCCTCACGCAGCCGATCCGGCTCGTGGAGGGGGAGAGCCAGGCGCAGGCGCACGATGTGGTCGGCCTGCGCCGGGAGGGCGACGCGTGGGTGCTCGAGTCGAGGGGGCGCGAGCCGTGGCAGGACCTCTATGCGTTCACGCTCGAGGAGCAATTCCCGGTCGATTACGAGGTGGCGAACCATTACACGTCCACCCACCCCGACTCGCTGTTCGTGAGCAATGTGCTCGCGGCGATCTCCTCGCCGGAGGCGCGCGTGACGCTGCGCAACCGCCAGCTGGGGGTGCTCCGGGGCGGCCAGGTCCAGTGGTTCGAGCTCGGGGACGACGAGCTCCTCGACGTCCTGAAGACCCGCTTCGGGCTGGAGCTCCCGGCCGGAGCGCGGCTCTCCTGCGCTGGCCTGAACGGCTGAAGCGGCGGCCCCGCGAGCGGGGATGTCCGGCGCGCGCCGCCTCGGGCGCGGGCCGTCGCGGGGGCGAGGCGGCGACGGGCCGGCGGGCGCGGCTCGCCGGCCGCGCCCGCCGCCCGTCGCGCTGCCGCGTCAGTGGACGCGCCCGATGCCGCGGCGGATGAACGCCGAGCGGCTCGCGGCCGCGCCGGCCGCGCCGCCGCGCCCCGCGGCGCCTGCGAAGATCGGGGCGGGCTCGCAGACCAGCGCCTTCAGGTCCTGGTTCCGGCGCCCGAGGTCGTTCAAGAAGCGCAGCTCGCCGGTCACCGGGTCAGGCATGTTGATGCCGGTCATGAAGCCGGACAGCGTCGCCTCGCCCCCGAGCGACCTCGGGTTCACGTGCAGGAACGGCGTCCCGGTCTCCGCGGCCCCGTGGCACCCGTTGCAGGTGTTGAGCGAGAACTTGTGCCGCGCCTCGTTGTTGAGGATGCCCGGGGCCGTCCACGCCGTCAGGTTGTTGAACGACGAGCCGCCGAGGAACGGGCTCCCCTGGAACGAGTCAGGCACCGTGTGTTGCTCCGCGACGATCGCCGCCTCGTTCTGGTTCACGTAGGCCGCGAGCGTGGCCGAGCCGTCGAAGCCGATGTCCGGCGTCAGCTTGACGGTCTCCGGGCGCAAGAAGCCCGTGTCGGCCGAGAGGACGAACTCGCGCAGCTCCCACGGGCCTGCCAGCGCGATCTCGTTCGTGCGGAGCTGCCCGAGCGAGCTCCCGTTCGGCCTGCCGGGCGCGGCGTTCCGGCCCGCGAACCGGGAGGTGATGTCCTGGAGGGCGGCGTTGTACTCCTCGGACGGGAAGGGCAGGCTGCCGAGGGCGTGCCAGTCGTTCGCCCAGTCGAGCACGTCGGCCTCGGTCGACGCGGGGAGCTTGTACTCCAGGATGATGGTGAACTGCTGCGGGAAGCCCTGGCTCACGACGCCGAACACGAAGCGCCCCTCGCCGGCGTGACCTTCGGCGAGGTTCCGCACGTCGATCCTGTTGACGATGCCGAGCAGCAGGAGCGGCGCCTGCGTCAGGTCGAGCGACCCGTCGGGGCTCCTCGGCCACTCGTCGAGCACGACCTGCTGAATGGCCGGGCGCGCCGGCACCGTGAAGCCGTTCACGACCTGGTCGGTCAGCCAGGTATTGAGCATTTGCTCGACCATGGCCGGCGCCTCGGCGGGCGTGGGGGCCATGTCCTCCATGAGGCGCGCGAACGTCCACGCGCCGGTCCGGGGGTCTTCCGGCGGCCCATTGAAGGTCGTGCGGATGGGATCCTCGACGACGCTGAGGTGCTTCACGAAGATCTCGCGGCTCGTCCGGACGAAGCAGCCGGTGGGCTCGGCGAGCTCGAAGTTGAGGGCGCCTGAGCCGACGAGGAGCTCGGTCGAGCTGAAATTGAGCACGTCGAAGGGGATCTCGTGGACGCCGGGATCCGCGTCCTCGGTGCCGTTCACGGTGACCGCGAAGGTCGCCGTGCTCCCTGGCGGGACGCCGGGGATGAACGTGGTATCTCCGGAGACGTTGATGCCCGGCGACGGGTTGAAGATCTGGAGGGCATAGTCCCCCGGGGCGCACGCGCCGACATCGTTGTTGGCGACGGCGACCTGGTACGCCACCGGCGTGTTCGGGGGGACCGGCCCGCTGCTCGCGGGCGTGACGGTGATCGTCCCGGGCCGCCTGAGGCAGGAGAGCTGAGCGATCTCGCTCGCGGTCGTCGGGCTGGCGGAGAGCCACACCTCGTCGATCAGGCCCGTGAAGCGCTGCTGCTTCTGCTCGTTGCCGCCGATGTGGATGGGCGCGTTGACGTCGCGGATCGTGCCTGCGGCGCTGAGCTGCCCGACCTGCTCGCCGTTCAGGAACAGCCGCACGAACCTGCCGTCGTAGATGCCCGCGACGTGCGTCCACACGTTGGCCTCGATGGGAGCGCGGGAGGTGACGGTCCGGCCGTCGGTCAGGGTCACGGCGAACCGCGCCTCGCCGTTGCGGATGCCGAGCGAGAAGCCCCTGTCTCCGCTGTCTCGCTCTTGCACGATCGTCTGCAGGGTCGACTCGGACACCGAGGTCGGGTTGACCCACGCCGCGACCGCGAGGTTCTTTCCGAAGGTGAAGAGGGGATTGTCGTCGGCGCTGACGGTGTCTTTTTTCTGGTCGAACGAGATGGCGAGGCCGCTGATGCCCTGAGCGCAGGCGGCGCTGGCCGAGCGGGTGGCGGTCGTGCCGTTGCCTGACGAATCGAGCAGCTCCGTCGTCGAGCCGTTGCAGTCGTCGAACTGCCAGAAGGCGACCGCGGGCGGCCCGACCGGGGTTGGCTCGACCGGCCCGCCGCCGGTGCCCCCGCCGACGCCGGTGCTGCTGCTGCTGCTGCTGCTGATGCCGGTGCTGATTCCGCCGGTGCCGCTGCCGCCGGTGCCGCTGCCGCCGCTGCCCCCGACGCCGACGCTGACGGCGATCGAGGCGCCTTCCGCCTCGTCGAGCGCCAGCTCTGCGTTGCCGAGCGAGCCTTCATCGACGCCATAGCTTCCGCATGCGGCGGCGCCCAGGGCGAACAGGGCGAGGACCGCAGCCGAGCTGGTTTTGGTTGCGAGAGGATGGGCGAAGCCGAAGGAGAGGTTCCGCATCTACGTTCTCGTTGGGTAAGAGTTGACTGCACGAGCGTGGTCCGGCCGCAGCGCGATCTGCGGCTGGTGACGCGAGCAGGCGTTGGTTCAGACCCGACCGGGCTGTTCGGGCTTGGGCGCTGGTGCGGAGCGCCCCATTGTTTCTCAAGCAATGGATATGCCCGCTGCTGGACGGCGATTTCCCCCTTGCCGCATCGACCCCAGCCTGCCTGGCCATGTCGCAGGAGGCCGACACTGGCACATCTGGCACACCATTTTTACGATGGCAGGCGGGGGGCTCGAGCCCCCACAAGCACGCTTCCGACGCGTCCTCATCGTGCGCCGCTGCGCCGCGTCTACGCCAAAGCTCCTCTCTGGAGCCGCGCGCCCGTCGCTCTTCGTCCCGAACGCCGCGCCTCTGACGTCCGTCGCCCTGCGCGACGTCGTTATGCGCAGCAACGCCCGTCGCGCCGCGCTCCTGGCGGCCGCGGTGCCCCGGTCGATCCCGGCAAGTTTCCGCCGCTCCCCCCGCTACAACCTCACCCCTGATCTCTGATACACGTCAGCGGAGCCCTCTCGCGCAGCAGACGGCCCTCCCCCCGAATCTCTGACCCACGTCAGCGGAGCCCTCCCGCACAGGAGACGGGCCCAGATCGGCGTTTTCGGCGCGGAGGCGTACTCTTGTACGCCGAGCACCGAAAACGTCGAGATGGGCCCGTATCCGAAGCGGGAGGGCTCCTCAGGACGAGGTCCAGCGGGGGCCGGTGGGGGTGTCTTCGAGGACGACGCCGGCCTCGGCCAGCAGGTTGCGGATGGCGTCCGCCTTCGCGAAATCCTTCGCCTTCCGCGCGGCCTGGCGCATCGCGATCAGCCGGTCGATGGCGGCGTCGCCCCCGCGCCCCGCCGCGCTCTCGGAAGGGGCGACCGCATAGTCGGCCACGAGCGCCGGATAGAGCGCCGGCTCGGCCATCTCCACGCCGAAGACCCAGAGATGGCGCGCCACCGCCCGGTACACCGCGAGCAGCGACGCGCGGTCGTCGCACTGCTCGATCCCCGCCGAATAGAGCGCGCTCACGTAATCGAAGAAGGCCGCCACCGCGTTCGGCGTGTTCAGGTCGTCGTCCATCGCCTCGACGAAGCGCGCGATGAACCGCTCGGTGTGCTCCTTGAACTGGCCGTGGACGTACTGGTGGCGCATCCTCGGGAACCGCTCCTCCTCGGGCCGCTGCGACGCATACGCGCCCGGCGCGAGCGGCTCCTCCCCCGCGCCGCGCAGCTTCTCGGCGAGGACCGCCGCGAGCTTCTTGATGCGCGCGTAGCCCTGGGCGCTCTGCTGGAGCAGATCCCAGCCGAACGGGAGCTTGCACCGGTAATGGTGCGTCACGAAGAACCACCGCGCCTCGTCGTGGCCGTGCCGGGACAGCAGCTCCTCGACGGAGATGACGTTCCCGAGGCTCTTCGACATCTTCACCTCCTTGAGATCGAGGTGCTCGGGGTGCAGCCAGTAGCGCACCCACGGCCTCCCGCAGAGCGGCTCGCTCTGCGCGATCTCGTTCTCGTGGTGCGGGAACATGTTGTCGATTCCGCCCCCGTGGACGTCGAAATGGTCGCCCAGCAGCGCCGTGCTCATCGCCGAGCACTCGATGTGCCAGCCGGGCCGCCCCGTCGGCCACGCGCCCTCTCCGGTCGGCCAGCTCGGCTGGTCCGGGGAGGTCGGCTTCCAGAGGCTGAAATCCGCCGGGTGCCGCTTCCGCGCGAAGTCCTCCTCGACGCGGCCGCTCGCCCCGACCTCCTGCTCGTCGACCTTGCGCCCCGAGAGCTCACCATAGGAGGGGCACGTGGCGACCTCGTAGAAGACCTCGCCGTTCACCGAGTACGCGTGGCCCTTCTCGATGAGGCGCTTCACCATGTCGACCTGCTCGTCGACGAAGTCGGTGGCGCGCGTGTAGACGGCGTAGTCCTTGATGTGGAGCTTGCGGCAGTCGCGCCGGAAGGCCGCGATGTTCCGCTCGGCGACGTCAACCGCGCCCTCGCGCTCGTTCGCGCGCTGCATGATGCGGTCGTCGATGTCCGTGTAGTTGATGATGCTCAGCACGTGATTGCCGCGGTACTCGAGGTAGCGGCGGAAGACGTCCCAGAAGCAGTAGGTGCGCGCGTGACCGATGTGCATCGGCGCGTAGACCGTGAGGCCGCATGTGTAGATGCGCACGATCTTCGGCTGGGCGGAGACGAATGGCTCCTTCTTCCTCGTGAGCGTGTTATGGACCTTGAGCGGCATCGGCCACCTGCGTGAATGTGCGAGCTGCCCCCCGGACCGCGTACGCTACCCTGGCGCCGCTCCCCGGTCAACGCGGAACATCGCCGCCGTTCCCGTGGTTCCCGTGGTTTTCCGCACGCTTGCGCCCGTCGTATCTTCGATCTACGCAGGCGTGCATGCACATCACTTCAAGGACCTTGCTGTTCGTCCTCACGGGCGCGCTCGCCGCCTGCGCGTCCAACCCGCCGCCCGTCGAGACCGCTCCGCCGCCGGCTCCGGCTCCGGCCGCCGAGCCGGCCGCGCAGCCCGAGGCGGCGGCCCCGCCCCCGGTGGATCCGGCAGAGGAGAAGAAGAAGGCGGAGCTGGCCAAGCTCGCCGAGGACACGAAGGCCATGGAGGCCAAGGCCGACCAGGAGGCCGCGCGGTTCGACGACGCGCTCAAGGCCGAGGTGAAGGCGCTCCTCGCGGCCAATCACCCGAGCGCCGGCGCGGCGCTGCGCGCGGCGCTCAAGAGCAAGCACCGCGTCCCGGGCAACGCCGAGCGGGACGCGGCCCGCCACCCCGTCGAGACCCTGGAGTTCTTCGGCCTCAAGCCGACGAGCACCGTCGTCGAGCTCGGGGCAGGGGAGGGCTGGTACACCGAGCTGCTCGCGCCCGTGCTCGCCAAGAAGGGCAAGCTCATCGTCACGTCCTTCGACCCGAACGGCCCCGCGGACTCGCGCAACACCCTCTATGGCAAGCGGCTGAAGCGCACGCTCGATAAGTCGCCCGACCTGTTCGGCAAGGTCGATGTCGTCGTCATCGACCGCGACAACCCGAAGCTCGGAATCGACGGCAAGGCCGACCTCGTGCTCGCCATCCGCGAGGCGCACGGCTGGCATCGGAACGGCAAATTCGACACCTACGTCGCCGAGGCGTTCAAGGCGCTCAAGCCGGGCGGCGTCTTCGGCATCGTGCAGCACCGCGCCAAGCCCGACGCGAACCCCGACGAGAGCGCCAAGCAGGGATACCTCCCGGAAGCGTGGGTGATCCAGAAGGTCGAGTCGGCCGGCTTCAAGCTCGCGACCAAGTCCGAGGTGAACGCCAATCCGAAGGACACGAAGGACTATCCGGAAGGGGTCTGGACGCTGCCGCCGAACTTCCGCCTCGGCGACAAGGACCGCGCGCGCTACGCCGCCATCGGCGAGAGCGACCGGATGACCCTCAAGTTCGTGAAGCCCGCCCGCTGACCCCCGCCCGCGCACATCCCACCCGCGCCTCGCGCGCCGCGCCGACCCGCCGCTACGCGGGCGCCGCGGCGCCGTCCGAGGGCGGCCGCGCGGCCACGCGGCGCATCGGGATCGCGGCGCCCGGGGCCCCCGTGGCCCGGTGCGACGTGAAGCCGAGGCCGTCCAGCATGGCCGGCGACGCGTAGACGCCCGTCGCCGCCGTCTCCGGCAGGCACGAGGAGAGCTCGAGCACGTTCCCGCCCACCACCGAGCCGTCCTCGGTGACCACCACGTCGCCGGCGTGGAGGCAGAAGCGCACGCCGACCCGCAGGTCGCGCCGGTCCGGCCCGGCGATCCGCTCGTACAGCGCGAGCGCGGCCGCGATCGCGCGGCGGCGCGCCTCCTCGGCGCCGCGCTCGTCGCGCGGCCAGTCCGCCGAGAGCAGCACGCTGGTGCTCGTGACCGCGAGCGGCGAGAACCCCGCGGTCGCGAGCTCGGTCATCGCCTCCGGGAGCACCGCCTCGAAATCGGTCAGGAAGGAGTCGGTCGGCGCCTCGAGCGCCCGGGTCTCGGCGAGGACCTCGACGAGCATCCCGATGGCGAGGCGGCGGACGCGCCCCGCCTCCTTCGCGTCGGTGCGGAGGACCCGCGCCGTCGCGGCCCGCACGTCCTCCAGGAACGCGGCGACGTCCGGGTGGCGGCCCGCGGGGTCCTTGCTCATGGCCCGCACGACGATGTCGTCGAACGCCGGGTCGACCGGCGCGTGCAGGCTCGGGCGGGGCGGCGCCTGGTGGAGGTGCAGGTGGCGCAGCACCGGGTACGCGCTCGCCGAGAAGGGCATGGCGCCCGCGATCATCGTGTAGAGCAGCGCGCCGAGCGCGTAGACGTCGGTCCGCATGTCGACCGGCCGGTTCAGGAGCTGCTCGGGCGACATGAACGCCGGCGTCCCCACGACGTGCCGCGACGACGTGAGCGAGAGATCCGTCGTGCCGAGCAGCTTCGCGATGCCGAAGTCGAGCAGCACCACCCGGAGCCCGCCGCCCTGCTCGCACAGGATCACGTTCGAGGGCTTCACGTCCCGGTGGATGATCCCGAGCGCGTGGACCGCGGCGAGCGCGCTGCAGAGCGGATCGAGGATCGCGAGCGCCTCGTCGGCCGGGAGCCGGCCGCGCGAGAACAGGTGCTGCTCGAGGCTCCTGCCCTGCAGCAGCTCCATCGCGTAGTAGGGCCGCCCGTCCTCGAGCTGCCCGACGTCGAGGATCTCGACGACGTTCGGGTGCCGGATCCGCCCGATCGCGTCGACCTCGCGCTGGAACCGGAGCACCACGTCGGTGCGCGAGATGAGCTCGGCGTGCATGATCTTGACCGCCGCCGGCGCCCCGCTCGTCGCGTGCACCGCGCGGTAGACGACGCCGAACCCGCCCTCGGCGATCACCCCGTCGAGGAGGTATTCGCCCGCCCGCGGCGCCGCGGCGATCGGGATGCCGGGGCCGTCGCCCTCGCGATCGCGCGTATCGAGCGTGCGCTGGTCCCAGGTCGGCGCCGTGCCGGCCGCCGTCGCGCCCGCCGCGGGCGCGACGGGCGCGTCCACCGCCGGCTCGGCGAGGGACGGCTCATCGTCTCGAGAGGAGGTCTTCATACATGACAGCCGTCGACTTCCTGCGTTACTGTAGGAGTAAGCCGGTGTCCAACGCGACCGTCGGCTGCCCGAAATCGAGCCGATCATGCACCGCTGCGCCGTATGTCACGGGCGGCTCGCCGACGGCGCGCCGTGCGCCAGGGATGGCTTCACGCCGCCGCCCGGCGAGCCCGACGTCGTGGCAGGCGCGGCGCCCGCGATCGACGGCTTCTCGCTGCAGGGGCCGCTCGGGCGCGGCGGCTTCTCGGACGTCTGGGCCGCGGAGCGGGACGACGACGGCGCGCCGGCGGCCATCAAGGTGGCGCGGCAGGCGGCGGCGAGCGTCCGCGAGCGGTTCCGGCGCGAGGCCGCGCTCCTCGAGCGCGTGGGGGTGCCCCACGTCGCGCAGCTGTACGCCCAGGGCGAGCTCGCCGACGGCCGGCCTTACCTCGCGATGGAGCGGCTCTTCGGCCGGACCCTGGCCGACGAGCTCGCCGCGCTCCGCGCCCCGCTCGACCCGGACCGCGCCGCCGGGCGCGCGGACGCGATCCTCGCGGTGCTCGAGGCGGCGCACGCGCGCGGGGTCGTCCACCGCGATCTCAAGCCGGAGAACCTCTTCCTGCTCCGCGCGAGCGGCCGCGCCGTGCTGCTCGATTTCGGCCTCGCGAAGCTCGCCCCGGGCGACGACCAGCCGGCCTCGTCGGTCCGCGCCACGCGCGCCGGCGACGTCGTGGGGACGCCGGAGTACATGGCCCCGGAGCAGCTCCGGGGCGACGCCGCGCGGATCGACGCGCGCGCCGACATCTACGCGTTCGGCGTCGTCCTGTTCGAGCTGCTCACCCTGCGCCCGCCGTTCGTCGGGAACGAGGACGCCATCGAGCACGGCCACCTGGCGCTGCGCCCGCCGCGCCCGAGCGACCTCGCGGACGTCCCCGAGGGGCTCGAGGAGCTCACGCTCGCCTGCCTCGCCAAGGACCCGAGCCGCCGGCCCGCCAGCGCCGCCGCGCTCCGGCGCACCCTGCACGCCCTGCGCGCGCGCCCCGCCGCCGACACCCTCCCGCCGCCGTCGTCGCCGCGCTCCGGGCCGCGGTCGTCGCGGCCGGGCGACGGCGTCGCCACGGCCGCCGCCGAGGGGCGCCAGCCGGTCGCGCTGCTCCTCGCCGAGGCCGGCGCCGGGCCGGTGATCGCGGCGGTCGGCAGCCGCCGGGGGTTCGTCGCGCGGCAGCGGGGGCAGCGCTGCCTCGCCGTGTTCTCCGCGCGGGACGTCCACGACCCGGCCCGCGCCGCCCTCGCCGCGGCGCGCGAGATCGCGGAGCGCGGCGGCGCGCGCGTCGCGCTGCACCTCGCCAGCGTGCGCCTGCGCCGGGTCCCCGGCGGCATGCACGCGGCCTACGGCTCCCCGGTCGAGCGCCCCGAGACGTGGCTCCCCCCCGAGCCGTGGCGGGGCCTCGCGATGACCGAGGAGTTCCAGCGCGCGCTGCCCGAGGAGGAGCTCGCCCCCACGCCGCCGGACGACCCGGAGAGCCTGGGCGAGCCGCCGCTGCTCGGCCGCGACGACGTGCTCTCGGCGCTCGCGGGCAGCGCGACCGAGGCCTTCGACGGGGCGTGCCCCGGCCTGTTCACGCTGATCGGCGACGCCGGCCTCGGCAAGTCGCGCCTCACGGCCGAGGCCGCCTGCATCGCCGGCGTGCCGGTCCCGGACGTGCGCGTGGTGGTCGTGCGCGCGCTCCACCCCATCCACGGCGGCGCCGCGCAGGCGGTGCGCGCGCTCCTCCGCGTCGCGCTCGACGCGCCCGACGACGCGCCCGACGACCCGCGGGGCTTCTGCGTGGCGCGGCTCGGCGAGCCGCTCGGCAGCGCGACGTGGGAGGCGGTCGCGGCGGCGCTCGGCTGGGCGGATCCGGGGGGCGGACGGCTGTCCGGCGCGGCCCGCCACGGCCTGATGCTGGCGCTCGCCGAGGCGCTCCGCCAGCGGGCGCGCCGCGGCCCGCTCGCCGTCATCCTCGACGACGCCGACCAGGCGGACGACGTGCTGCTCGACGCCCTGGAGTACGCCACGCTCGACGGCGAGGGCGTCCTGCTCTGGGCGGTCGTGACCGCGCGCCCGCGCTTCGAGCACGCCCGCCCCAGCTGGGGCCAGCGCAACCAGCGCCACACCCGCGTGACGCTCGCGCCGCTCGCGGAGGAGGCGGCGATGGACCTCGCGTCGCGGCTGCTCCTGCCCGCCGAGTTCCCGCCGGCCGAGACCCTCCGCCGCCTGGCCGACTGGGCGGGGGGCAACCCGGACTGCCTGCGCCAGATCGTCCGCTCCCTCAAGCACGCCGGGGTCGTGCGCCGGCGCGCCGGCGGCGGCTTCTACCTCGCGACCGCGGAGGTCGAGGCGCTGCCGCCCGCGCCGGCGTGGCAGTGGCTCGCGGCGCGGCAGCTCGACGAGCTCCCGGCGGAGCTCGCCGCGTGCGCCCGGGTCTGCTCGGCGCTCGGCATGTCGTTCGATCGCGCCGAGCTCGAGGCGGTGCTGGACGGCCTGGAGCGCGCGGGCGCCGCCGGCTCGATGGTCGACGCGGGCTTCGGGCTCTCGGCGCTCGTCGAGCGGCGGATCCTGCTGCGCGACAGCGAGGTCGGCGGCGGCGCGGACGACCGCCACGCGTTCCAGAACGCGATCTTCCAGGAGGCGGTCTACGAGATGCTCGACCCGGCGCACCGCGCCGCGATCCACCTGAGCGCCCTCGCGTACTGGCGGGCGCAGGTGGCGGCCGGCTCGACCGACGGGCTCCGCGCGCTCGCGCGCCACGCGGCCGCGAGCGGCGAGTGCGCCGAGGCCGCCGACGCTTACCTCGCGCTCGGCGATCTCGCGTCGGCGCGGCACCATGTCGTCGAGGCGGACCAGCGCTACGGCGCCGCGCTCCAGGTCGCGGCGCCGGGCGACGCGCGCCGGCGCGTGCGCGCGCTCGCGGGGCGCGGCAGGAGCCGGTACCGCATGTGCCGCCTGAAGGAGGCGCGCCGCGATTTCGGCGAGGCGCTCGCGCTGGCCGAGGCGCTCGGCGACGCCCACCAGAGGGCGAGCCTGCTGCTCGAGGACGCGACCGCGCTCGACTGGGACTTCGACTTCGAGGCGTCGGCGCGCCGGGTGGACGAGGCGCGGCCGCTCGTCGACGCGGCGCGCTCGCCGGAGCTCGCGCTGCTCCTCCGGGTCGCCGAGGGCCGGACCTCGTGGCGGCGGGGGAAGCTCGAGGCGTCGATCGCGGAGCTCACCGACTGCGCCGAGCGCGCCGGGGCGTCGGGCGACTACGACGCGCGCGTCCTCGCCCTCATCATGCTGTCGTTTCAGCTCGCGTCGGCGGGCCGCCGCGAGGAGGCCGAGCGGGCCTTCGGCGATCTCATCGCCCTGCTGACGGCGGCCGGCGACCGGTTCCACCTCTGCGCCGCGTACATCAACCGCATCGCGCTGTGGGCCTGGAGGTGGTCGCTGCCTGGCGCGGTCGACGACCTCCGTCGCGCGGTCGATCTCGCGCGCGAGATCGGCAATCCGTGGCTCGAGAAGATGGCTTCGTACAACGTCGCCGTGCTCCTTCACTGGAGCGACAGGCAGCGTGAGGCGCTCGCGCTCGCGCGGCGCGCCCGGTGGCTGGAAGAGCAGGCCTCGGAGCGCCCCGTGCCGCACACGGCGATCCTGCTCGCGCAGATTCACCTCGTCCTCGACGAGTACGAGCAAGCCAGCCAGCTGGCCCTGTGGATCGCGCGATCCTGCGTCCTCGAGCCGGGCGACGTCCGGGACTACGCCTTGCTCGAGCTCGTGCTCTCCGAGGTCGGTCTCCGGCCGGCCGGGTCCGCCTCTCTGTCGTGGGACGAGGCCATCGCGCTCGCGAGAGACCAGCCCATCGTCGAGAACACGCTTCAGCTCTTCTACTGGCGTGCTCGAATGGCGCTTCGTCGAGGACACACCGGAGAGGCGGAGGAGTCGCTCGCGAGCGCGCGGGCGCTCCGCGCGGCGAGCCCCATGTGGCTGTCTCGCTTCGACGAGCTGGAGCGCAGGCTGGAGGAGGCGTCGCGAACGGACGTTCGTCCAACCCTGACGGCTTGATTCGACAAGCCATGTCCCCGCGCCGCGTTTGGGCGAGCACGGCTATCCGTGCACGCAGTGTATACCAGTTTTCAGTATTGCGCGTCTTCCTGGAAAATGAAACAGTGTGGGATTAAGAAAACAGCGCTTGTAGTCTTATGTCTGACGCTGTAATGACCCAGGAGGAAAGCGGAATGTCCTCGATTCGCTTCGTCGCAGTTGGTGTCCTTGGCGCCTGTGTGCTCACGGCGGGGTGCATCGGACCATCCGATGTCGAGCCGGTCGAAACGGCCGAGACGGCGGAGGCGCCGCTGGGGCGCCGCACGGTGGCGCCCATCGGCGCGAACGGCCTGGCTCCCGCTCACTTCTGGGCGCAGGAGAACCGCGCGGCGTTCCGTGCGCTCGGCGGCGCTGCGCTCGCCGGCGGCGGCGTCCTGGCCGCGACGTCGCTGCTCGGCACCGAGGGCGGGAGGAGCGTGCTCGACTATACGATACGTTGCGCGCTGTCCGAGGGTCAGGTCGTCCACGCACCGAACGGCGATCCGTATTACGGCTCCTTTGGTTTTGCGCCGGCCTGGACAGGTCGTGCGCTCAACCTCTCGGAGCAGCGCTGGGTTTCGGCGTGCATCTTTCAGCACCTGAACGGCTCCGGCGCGCATGTGGATATCCTGCTGAGGGGCGGCCATCCGGCCCTCGCGTGCTCCCCGGAAGAGGCGCCCTTTCTCGATTTCTTCGTGCGGGACGCCACGATGTTCGGAAACGCCTTCCTCCCCGGGCCCATTGCCGGGTTCGCCTGCATCGATCCCGATCTGACGGGGGAGCTCTCGAGGATATCGCTGAGCTGCCCGCTCGATCTCAACCTCCTCGAGCTCGACAGGCTCTGCGGTCATGTGCCGACGTGCGGGATCGCCTTCGTCGGGCTCTGCAACCTGGCCTGCACGGAGGACACCGCCGGCAACAAGACGTGCAACACGCTCCCGCTGCTCGGGCCGCTGCTCGGGCCGATCCTCGGGCCCATCCTCGGACCAAGCTACGCGGAGACCATCCGGACCCAGCTACGCGACGCGGATCTCCTCCCGCTCTACCCAGGTTGCGGCCTGCTCTGACCGGCGCCGGCGGGCGGCAGGGGAGCTCGCCGCGCGCCGGCGGGCGCAGCGCGCTGCCTGCCCGCGCGGCCACGCACCTCGTCACGTCCCGAGGCGCGCCTTCAGCTGCTGGATGGCGTCGGCGATCGCCTTGTCCTCGCGGAAGCAGCACGGGTCGTTCCGCCTGCACCGGGCGCCGTGCAGCACCTGGAGCTCGAAGAGCGTGCGCTCGTCCCCCTCGGCCGCGGCGCGGCCGAACAGCGCCCGCTTGCCGTTGCACGTGGCCTTGCGGAACGCGAACGTGACGCGGAGCGCGGGGGTCGCGCGCGCCATCACCTCGGGCCTCGCCAGGATCTCGCTGGCGCGCCGGGCCGCCTTCGTGCCCCCCCGGGCGCGCACGACGTCGAGCAGCACGTCCAGCCCGCCGGTGCCGAGCCGGTTCGTGAGCAGGTCGAAGATCTGGTCCGCCGCCGGGTTGTCCTCCTCGAACGCGATGCCCGCCACCGTGGAGAGGACCTCTTCGCGCAGGCCCCGGCTCAGGACGAGCTCCGGGTCGGCCTCGGCCAGGGCCAGCATCGACTGCGCGCCGAGCACCCAGTTCCTGATCGCCACCGCCTTGCCGAGCTGCGCGCGCAGCCCGGCGGCGCCCCGGTCGTCCTCCTCGGGCGGCGCGCTCGCCGGCGCTGCCGGCGGCGGCGCTATCGGCGCGGGCGGGGTGACCACGGCGGCGACCGCGGGCGGCTCCGCGGCTGGCCTGGGCTGCCGGAGGACGAGCCAGAGCGCGACGCCGATCGGGAGCGCCGCCGCGGTCGCCAGCGCCACCGCGAGGGGCACCCAGCGCGCCGAGGGCGCGGGCCGGCGGTGCGCGTGGGCGAGCAGGGTCTTCCGGGGGCCTGACCAGGCCGGCGGCGCCGCCTTGGGGGCGCCTTGCGCAGGCTGCGTCGCCGGCGCCCCCGGCGCCGCCTGCGCAGCTGGCGCTCGCGGCGCGGGTTGCGCTCCCGGCCCGGCGTGCGCCCCCTGCGCGGCGTGCGCTCCCTGCGCGGCCTGCGTCGCCTGCGCGGCGTGCGACCCCTGCGCGCCGCTCCCGACCGCCGCCCGCGCGATCGCCGCCAGCGCCTCGTCGAGCGCCGCGACCGCATCGGCCGCCGTCTGGTAGCGGAACGACGCGTCGTGCTCCATGAGCCGCGCCACGGCCTGCTCGACCTCGTAGGGCACGACCAGATCCGGCGCGCGCAGGCGGAGGGCCGGCGGCCCCGCCGCGCCCTGCTGCTTGAGCCGCGCGACGATGTTCTTCGTGTCGAAGGGGTGATGTCCGGTGAGCATCTCGTAGAGCACGAGCCCGAGCGCATACAGGTCCGCGCGCGCGTCCACCGCATCCATCCCGCGCAGCGCCTCCGGCGCCAGGTACGCGAGCGTGCCGAACACCTCGCCCGCGTTCGTGAGGGCCGGGGTCGGGCCCGCCGTCTTCCGGCTCTGGCTGGACAGGAGATCGACATTCACCTTCGCCAGCCCGAAATCGATGAGCCGGACCTGATCGTGCGCGTCGAGCAGGACGTTCAGCGGCTTCACGTCGCGGTGGACGATGCCCTTCTCGTGCGTCGCCGAGAGCGCCGACGCGAGCTGGCGCGCGATGCGGAGCGCCCGCGCGGGCGGCAGCCGCCCCTCGGCGATCACGTCCTTGAGCGGCGTGCCCTCGACGTACTCGAGGACGAGGAAGAACGACGCGTCGTCCAGCTGACCGAAGTCGATGGCCGCGACCACGTTCGGGTGCCGGATGTGGGCGCCCGCGACGGCCTCGCGCTCGAACCGGGCCACGAGCTCCGGCATCCGCCGGGCGAGCGGCCTGAGCACCTTGATGGCGACCCGCTTGCGCAGGTGCACCTGTTCGCCGCGGTAGACGGCGCCCATCCCGCCCTCCCCGATGAGCGCGTCGACGCGGTACCGCCCCGAGATCAGGCTCCCGACCAGCGCGTCGCCGCCCGCGGCGCCGGCGGCGGCCGCCGCCTCGATGTCCTCGGCGAGCGCCGAGCTCGAGAGCTCCTCCAGCGGCGCGGCGGCCGGCGCGCCGACCTTCGGCACCGCGAGCTCCTCGATGTAGGCCGAGCCGAGCGGCTCTTCGGCCGAGCCGAGCGGCTCTTCGGCCGAGCCGAGCGGCTCTTCGGATCGCGGCGTCTCCGGCATGCGGCGCAGGATATCAGGTCGGCCGGCGCCGCGGGGAAGGTGCGCAGCGCCGGGAGGGGCGCGGGCGCGCGCGCCTCCCGGCGACGCACCTCACAGGAGGAACGACACGCCGAGCGAGAACGCGGGATACCCGAGGCGCATCGTGAGCGTCACGTTCTCGGTGAAGTGAAAGCGCCCTCCGATGAACACCACCGGTGAGACCCCGGGGTACGGGTCGCGCCCGAGGTCGCCCAGATAGAACGACAGCCCCGGCTCGCCGAAGACCGACCACCGCCGGTGAAGCCAGAAGTTCCACTGCATCACGACCGAGCCGAACACGTAGTTCGACGCGTCCCCGTACGCGTCGACCTCGGTGCAGATGCGCGTGCCCGCGGGCCCGTTCTCGAAGCGCCTGCAGTCGCCGCGATAATTCCCGTTGCCCGCGTAGTGGAGGCCGTCGATGCCGAAGCCGAGCCCCACCGAGTCGTTGATGCGCTTGATGAAGCCGTCGGGCACGATATCGATGGTGGCGCGGAAGCCCGCGCCGACGCCCGTCCCGACGCCCGGGCCCAGCGGCTCGAACGGCGCGAAGAGCAGGTGCGGCTCGAGCTCGACCTTGTAATCCGGGCGATCCCCGGGGCGCTTGATCGTCATCTGCGCTTCCCCGACCTCGGCCCACCCGACGGTCAGCGCCGCGAACGAGAGCGCGGCGGCCAGGAGGCGCGGCGCGCGAAGCTGCGATGTCATCGCTCTCTGCATGGATCTCCGTCTCCTCAGCATCCGCCGCACGCGCGCGAGCCGTCCGGGCAGCTGACCGCGGCCTCGCCGTCGGGGCAGCTGACGCGGCACTCGCCGCTCACGGCCTCGCAGAACACATGGCACGAGCCCCGGCACTCGATCTCGCAGGTCCCCACGTTCCGGCAGGTCACGACGCTGCTCGACCCGACGCTGACGCCGCACCGGCTCGTGTCGTGGCACTCGTACCGGCAGCCGCGGTCGCAGATGGCGCCGCACGACGCGGTGTTATGGCAGTTGAGATCGCAGTCGTCGCCGCACGAGGCCGAGCAGTCGTTGACGTCGAAGCACTCGAACGAGCACCCGTGCTCGCAGACGGCGCCGCAGTGGACCATCTGGAAGCAGCGCTGGTCGCAGAAATCACCGTCGCAGCCGAGGTAGCAATCGTCGCCGTTGAAGCACTCGCACGCCTCTCCCTCGACGCAGGCGCCGCTGTTCCAGCAGCTCGCCAGGCAGAGGCCCGCGAAGAGCATGAGCAAACACAGTGCATAGAAGCGCATGGCCGGGGCAGCATACTCGAGCCGCCCGGAAATTGTCACCAAATCCGCGGAGGTGCGCCCCGAGGTCGGCTCACCACCGCGTCCAGCGAGAGATTCGCCGAACGCGTGTAAATCGTGTGTCGTCGCTGGCGAGCCCGAGCCGCTCCGCGAGGTGGGTCCCGAGGTGGGGGCCCCAGCCGCCGTCGGCCCGCGGCTCGTCCCCGTCCGCGCCGAGGTTGTATTCCCAGCACTGCGCGTAGTGCTGGGTGACGTTCTGGTTCTGGAGCGCGCAGTTCCCCGGGTCGGGGTCGACGTCGCGGTCCTGGGACGACCACCCGGAGAGGAACTGCGAGACGTAGATGTCGGCGTTCCCGGAGACGTGCGCGGGGCGGAGGAGCTTCATGGTCGCCGAGTCGATGCCTTCGGCGGTCGCGCGCATGACCGTCTTGACGGTCCCCTCGATATCCTCGATCTCGTCGCGGTACTCTCGACCGACGAAGTAGAGCGAGCCTCGGTAATAGTTCTGCGAGATCGCCGGCTCTCCCCGGGTCCCGAGCCGCTCGGCGTAAGGGATGTTCCAGAAAGGGAGCGTCGCTCCCGCGTCGGAGCCGACGCTGTTGTAGACGAGCGCCCAGCCGCCGCCGTCCGTCGTCAGATCGCAGTAGACGGGGAGCTCCGGCTCTGGGCCGGCCCCGTCCAGATCGAGGAGGACCACGCCGCTCGGTTGGCCGCGGGGAACATCGGCGCACCGGGCGTAGGTGCACCCCTGGTTGATCACACCGTCGCAGTCCTCGTCCTCGGCGGTGTCGCAGCGCTCGGACGCCGGCAGCACCTCTCCGGCGCAGGGGCCGTATCCCTTCCCGTCCTCGTCGCAGGTCCTCACGCCGCCGCGGCAGACGCCGCGGTTCATCGTGTCGGGCCGTCCGCTGTAACAGCCGTTCTGGCTCCCGGGCTCGCACGGCCCGCCGCCGCTGCTCGCCGAGGCGCCGCCGCCGCTCGCCGAGGCGCCGCCGCCGCTCGCCGTCGAGCCGCCCTCGCCGGCGCTCGCCGTGGCGCCGCCCGCGCCCCCTCCGGCGCCGTCCTCCCCGAACCTCCGCACCTTCGTCGTGCAGGCCGGCGCGGCGGCCAGCCACACGACGGCCGCGCAGCAGGCGCCTGCGACCGGACGTTGGCCGAGCACCGTGCGGTGTTGGGGGGACTCTTGAGAGGACCGAGCGCGCGCCACGCTGCCTTATACACCAGCCGCCTCGCCCCGCCCAACGACCGAGCACGACCGGGGCGGCGCCGGCGTGGCGCGCGGCGCCGGCGCGGCGTGGCGTGGCGCGCGGCGCCGGCGCGGCCGCGGCGCCGGCGCGCGACGGTCAGGGGGAGAGGGCCCGGGCCGGGGTCTGCCCGCTCTGCAGCGCGAACGAGATGGCGCTCTGGAGGGTGCTCTTCGTGATGAGGCCCGCCAGGTCGAGCCCGAGCCCGACGAGCGTCTGCGCCACCGCCGGCCGGATGCCGGTCAGGATGGTCCTTGCGCCGAGCAGCTGCAGCGCCCTCGCGGTGTCGACGAGGGCGGAGGCGACCCGCGTGTCGATCTCCTTGAGCCCCGTCACGTCGAGGATGACCATCTGGGCCTGGCTGGACTGGACTCCATCGAGCGCGACGGTCATCACCTGGCTGACGCGCTCCGTGTCCATCTGCCCCACGAGCGGCATGACCACGATGCGATCGGTGATCGGGATGAGCGGCGTCGACATCGCCTGCATCGAGTCGCGGAGCCGCGCGAGCGTCCGCTCGAACTCGCCGAGCAGCTCCCGGTACGACGTGACGTCGTGGGCGGTGCCATAGACGAGGCGGTTCGCCGGCTCCTCGGCCGCGTCGAGGTGCGCGGTCCACGCGAGCCACTTGTACGAGCCGTCCTTGCACGCGTAGCGGTTGTCGAACCGGATGGTCGTGCGGCCCTGGAAGAGGGCGGCGGCCTCGGCGAGCGTGGCCTCGCGGTCCTCGGGGTGGACGAACTCGATGAACGGCCGCGACGTCATGTCCTCGGGCGTCCACCCCAGGGTGCGCTCCCAGGCCGGGTTGGCGTGCCGGAAGTACCCCTCGGCGTCCAGGGTCACGAGCAGGCCCACCGAGACCTGGAACAGCCGCTCGTACACCTTTGCGAGCTGCGCAACCTGCTCGAACCGAGCCGCCTGCTCCCGGTCGCTCGTCACGTCGAGCGCCGTGGCATAGATGAGGCGCCCCTCGGCGGGCTCGGCCATGTCCACGCGGGCGGCCCAGCCGAGCCAGCGGTACGACCCGTCCTTGCACAGATAGCGGTTGTCGAACCGCGATGTCGTGCGACCGTTGAAGAGGGCGTTGGTCTCCGCGAGCGTGGCCTCCCGGTCGCCCGGGTGGACGAACTCGATGTACGGCTTCGCCTTGAGCTCGTCGAGCGACCAGCCGAGGGTCCGCTCCCAGGCGGGGTTCAGATCGTGGAAATGGCCGCGTGCGTCCGCCGTGGCCAGGAGCCCTGACGCGACCTCGAACAACTTTTCGTGGCTCAAGCCGATGTCCTCCCCTGCGCGGGCACGGCGCGCTCCTCGTCGCGTCCGGCCGCTCCGCTCGACTCCCCGGTCCCGATGCAGGCGAGCGCCGCCGCCGTCCGGCCGGAGCGCGCGAGCGCCCGCGTCCGCACGGCGGGAGGTCGAGCCCACCCATGCTTCGAGCTTGCTTGTCCACGAGATCGACTTTTATGTCAAGAGTGTTTCGTGGGCTCCGCCGCGTCGCGCGGAGGCCGCGGGGAGCGGCCGGAGCCGGGTGTGCGTGCTCGCCCCTGGCCGGCATCCGTTGTCAGTGTGAGCGAGGTTGCAAGGCCATGATGAGGCGGGTAGGGTCCGCGCCACAAGGAGTGGACCATGACCGTCTCTGCGATTTTCAACCCGGCGCGCTGGCGTGAGGTCGAGGGCTTCTCGTTCGAGGATCTCACCTATCACCGCGCTGTCGATCAGGGCACCGTGCGTATCGCGTTCAACCGGCCGGAGGTGCGCAATGCCTTTCGTCCCCGCACGGTCGATGAGCTGTACACCGCGCTCGAGCACGCGCGCACGACCTCCGACGTGGGTTGTGTGCTGATCACCGGCAACGGGCCTTCTCCGAAGGACGGCGGCTGGGCGTTCTGCTCCGGCGGCGATCAGCGCATCCGCGGGAAGGACGGTTACAAGTACGAGGGCGAGAGCGCGGGGCAGGCCGATCCGGCGCGGCTCGGCCGGCTCCACATCCTCGAGGTGCAGCGGCTCATCCGGTTCATGCCGAAGGTCGTCATCGCCGTGGTGCCCGGCTGGGCGGCGGGCGGCGGCCACAGCCTCCACGTCGTCTGCGACATGACCCTGGCGAGCCGCGAGCACGCGATGTTCAAGCAGACGGACCCGGACGTGGCGAGCTTCGACAGCGGTTATGGCTCGGCGCTGCTCGCGCGGCAGGTCGGGCAGAAGAAGGCGCGGGAGATCTTCTTTCTGGGGCTCGATTACACGGCGGAGCAGGCGGCGGCGATGGGGATGGTCAACGCCGTGGTGCCCCACGCCGAGCTCGAGGAGGAGGCGCTCCGCTGGGGGGCGATCATCAACTCGAAGAGCCCGACCGCGATGCGGATGCTGAAGTACGGCTTCAACCTGCCTGACGAGGGGCTCGTCGGACAGCAGCTCTTCGCCGGCGAGGCGACGCGGCTCGCCTACGGCACGGAGGAGGCGCAGGAGGGTCGGGATGCTTTTCTAGACAAGCGCCGTCCGGATTTCAAGCGCTTTCCCTGGCACTACTGACGGCGCTGCGCCGCCGGATGTCTTCAGGGCCCCGACGTCCTCCCGCAAGCCATCGGAAACATGAAGAAAAATTGATGTAGAGCCGGGCGGCCGGGCGCCGCTCCCGCGGTCTATACTGGGGCGCGGACCTGCAAAAATCCATCGCGGACGCACGGATGCGGCATGTTCGCGACGCCGCGATGCGTGATCTCGAGTCAACGAGGTCGGGTGATCGTACGGCGCGAGGGGCGCCTATCTGCGCTTGACAATCACACCGTATCCATCAATGGTGTCGCTGCCGCGCCGTGACGTGACGTTCGCATCGTTCACTGCTGCGCGGCCCTCAACTTCTTCTTCTTCCGGAGATGCTCATCATGCTTTGTGCTGGTAGGTCGGCTGGTTGGAAGCGTTCATGGCTGTCCCTGGGAGGGTCGCTTCTCCTGGCGCTCGTGGGCGGCCTCACCGCGGTTGGCTGCGGCGACGACGGCTCCTCGAACGGCGCGAACAACGGCTCGGGCGGCGCGGGGGCCTCGGGCGGCGCGGGCGGCGCGGGCGGCGACGGCGGCGTGGGGGCCTCGGGCGGGGGCGGCGCGGGCGGCGAGGAGCCGGTCGAGACGGTGCCGCCTTCCGGCTCGGAGCTGATTCGCGTCAATCAGGTCGGGTACCTGCCGGCCGCCGCCAAGGTCGCGACGGTCGTGGCCGCGGCCGACAAGCCGCACGCGTGGGAGCTCGTCGACGCGGCCGGCACCGTGGTCGACAGCGGGGCGACCCGCGTCGTGGGCGACGACGCCGCCTCCGGCGAGCACGTGCACACCATCGACTTCAGCGACTTCACCACCGTCGGCGAGGGCTACAAGCTCCGCGTCGGGACGGTGTCGAGCCACCCGTTCGACGTGAGCCCGACCATCTATTCCCAGATGAAGTACGACGCGCTCGCGTACTTCTACCACAACCGCTCCGGCATCGAGATCCTCGAGCAGTACGTCGGCCCGGACCACGCGCGCCCGGCGGGGCACAAGCCGGACGAGGCGCCCTGCGCCGACGGCATCGGCTGCTCGTACACGCTCGACGTCACGGGCGGGTGGTACGACGCCGGCGATCACGGCAAGTACGTGGTCAACGGCGGTATCTCCGCCTGGACGCTGCTGAACCAGTACGAGCGGTTCGTCGCGCTCGGGACCACGGCGGGGGATTTCGCCGACGGCAAGCTGAAGATCCCCGAGAACGGGAACCAGATCCCCGACCTCCTCGACGAGGCCCGGTGGGAGATCGATTTCATGCTCAAGATGCAGGTGCCCCAGGGCGAGACCAACGCGGGCATGGTGCACCACAAGATCCACGACCTCGCGTGGACCGGCCTGCCGCTGGCGCCGCACGAGGATACGCAGCCGCGCTTCCTGCGCCCGGTCACCACGGCGGCGACGCTCAACCTGGCCGCGACCGCGGCCCAGGCCGCGCGCATCTGGAAGGAGCTCGACGCCACGTTCTCGGCGAAGTGCCTCGAGGCCGCGACGCGGGCGTGGACCGCGGCGAAGGCGAACCCGAAGGTCACCCTCCCGAACGAGGGGATGGTTGCGGGCGGCGGCGCCTACGGCGACGAGAACCTGGACGACGAGTTCTACTGGGCGGCCGCCGAGCTGTTCCTCACCACGGGCGACGCCGCGTACAAGGCCGAGCTCGCGGCGTCGGACTACAGCAAGGAGCTCATCGGCGTGGACGGCACGTTCAGCGCCATGACCTGGGGCCAGGTCGACGGGCTGGGCGCCATCTCGCTCGCCGTGGTCGAGGCCCAGCACGCCGCGGCGGAGCGCGAGGCGGCCCGCACCCAGCTGATCGCCATCGCCGACAAGTACCTCGAGGCCGTCGCGACGGAGGGGTACCGGGTGCCCTTCACGGTGGGCGCGGGCGGCTACCCCTGGGGCTCCAACTCGTTCGTGCTCAACAACATGCTGGTCCTGGCCCTGGCCCACGACTTCACCGGCGAGCAGAAGTACTTCGACGGCGTGGCGTCGGGCGCGGACTACCTCCTCGGGCGCAACCCGATGGACAAGTCCTATGTCTCCGGCTACGGCGAGAACCCGCTCGAGAACCCGCACCATCGCTTCTGGGCGGCCCAGGTCGACCCCGAGTACCCGTCGGCTCCGCCCGGCGCGGTCTCCGGCGGGCCGAACTCCGGGCTGGAGGATGAGGTGGCGCAAGCGGCGCTCGACGAGACGCCCGAGCGCGCGAAGTGCGCCCCGCAGAGGTGCTACCTCGACGACATCGGGGCGTGGTCGGTCAACGAGATCACCATCAACTGGAACAGCCCGTTCGCGTGGACGGTCGCCTGGCTCGACGAGAAGGCCAAGACCGCCCAGTGACGCGAGCGACGCGGGAGCGCCGCGCGGTCCCGTGATCGCGCGGCGCGCTCCCCCCGCGGGGGAGCCGGCAGCCCCCCGGCGCCCCGCCGGGCGATTGGCCGCGACAACCGTCCAGGTTCTGCTAGGTTGCGCGGCTTTCATGAATCCAGACTCATTGCACGACGCCTTGCCCGCGCCGCTCGCGGGCGCGCTCGCCCGCCGCGGCTTCACCTCCCTCACCCCTGTTCAACACGCCGTCC
Organism: Sorangium sp. So ce394; assembly: GCF_051474665.1. Lineage (NCBI taxonomy): Bacteria > Pseudomonadati > Myxococcota > Polyangiales > Polyangiaceae > Sorangium > Sorangium sp. So ce394. The sequence goes on along the minus strand of NZ_CP150339.1, from coordinate 8,832,573 downwards.
TCGCGCCCGAGCTCGCCGGGCGCGATCTCCGCATCTCGTCGCAGACCGGCTCCGGGAAGACCGTGGCCATCGGCCTCGCGCTCGCCCCCCGCCTCGAGCGCGCCCTCGCCGGGCGCGCGGCCGCGCCCGACGCCGCGGCCGCGCCCGACGCCGCTCCCCGGATCGCGGCGGCCCCGGCCGCGGTGATCATCGCCCCGACGCGCGAGCTCGCCGCGCAGATCGCCGGCGAGCTCGGCTGGCTCCTGTCGCCCCTCGGCGCGCGCGTCGCGTGCGTCACCGGCGGCACCAGCTTCGGCGACGAGGCGCGCGCGCTGCGCCGCGGCCCGCTCGTCATCGCCGGCACGCCCGGGCGCCTGCTCGACCACCTCGAGCGCGGAACCCTCGATCCGCGCGGCGTCCTCGACCTCGTGCTCGACGAGGCGGACCAGATGCTCGATCTCGGCTTCCGCGAGGATCTCGAGGCGATCGTCGGCAAGATGCCCGAGGACCGCCGGACCCACCTCGTCTCGGCCACCTTCTCGCGCGAGGTCCGCGCGCTCGCCGACCGCTTCCAGCGCGACCCGGCGAGCGTCGAGGGCACGCGCCCCGGCGCGGCCAACGTCGACATCGCGCACGTCGCCCACCTCGTGCTGCCGGCGGAGCGCGACGCCGCGCTCGTCAACCTGCTGCTCCTCGCGCCCGGCGAGCGCACCCTCGTCTTCGTGCGCACGCGCGAGGGCGCCGCCGAGCTCGCCGACAAGCTCACCGCGCTCGGCCTGCCCGCGCGGGCCCTGAGCGGCGACCTCGAGCAGCGCGAGCGCACGCGCACGCTCGACGCGTTCCGCTCGGGCGCCGTCACCACCCTCGTCGCGACCGACGTGGCCGCGCGCGGCATCGACGTGCCCGAGGTCGGGCGCGTCATCCACGCCGACCCCCCGGGCGACCCCGAGGTCTTCACGCACCGGAGCGGCCGCACCGGGCGGGCGGGCCGCAAGGGGACGAGTGTGCTGCTCGTCACGCCGTCGGCGCGCGAGCACGCGCTGAGGCTGCTCCGGCGCGCACGCGTCGAGGCCACGTTCCGGCCCGCCCCGTCGCCCGAGGACGTGCTGCGCGCCGCCGACGAGCGGCTCGCGGCCGAGCTCGCCGGCGCGCGCCGCGGCGGCGCGGCCGACGCGGCCGTCGAGGCGGCCGCGGAGGGGGCGGGCGAGGCGCCGGTCCCCGCGCCCGGCGCACGGGAGCCCGGTGAGGCGTTTTGCCCCGCGCCCGACGCGCGGCTCCAGCAGCTCGCGGCGCGGCTGCTCGCGGACATGGACGCGACCGAGCTCGTCGCGGCCCTGCTCGCGCGGGCGAAGCACACCGGCCCCTGCGCTCCGCAGCCGGTCACCCCCGTCGCGCCGCCGCGGTCCGAGCCCCCGCCGCGCGGCCGCCCCGCGGCGCCGCCGTGGTCCGGCGCGCCGTCGCGCGGCCGTTCCGCCGAGGCGCCGTGGTCCGGTGCGCCGGGGCGCGGCCGTTCCGCCGAGGCGCCCTGGTCCGGTGCGCCGCCGCGCGGCCGCCCCGCGCCCCGTCGCGGCGACGGCGAGCAGCCCCCGCGGCTCCCGTTCGTGCCCTTCCAGGTCAACTGGGGGGAGCGCCACGGCGCCGATCCCCGGCGCCTGCTCGCCCTCGTGTGCCGCCGCGGCGGCGTCTCGAGCCGTCAGATCGGCGCGATCCGGATCGGCTCCACCGCGTCGGTCGTCGAGGTGGCCTCCCCCGCCGCGCCCGATTTCGCGCGCGCGGTCAACCAGCCCGACGCGCGCGACGCGCGGATCCGGATCGTCCGCGCGAGCTCGATGCGCGTCGACTAGCCGCGTCGCCGAGCGTTTCGCCGAGCGTCGGCGGCGCGCGCCGCCGCGCCGCGATCGATCGCGCTCGCGCCCTGCGGCGACGATCGCCAGCAAGTGCAGGGGTTTCCTGATTTCTCGACGACCTCAGGTGTTGTACAAAGGCCGGGTGAACCGACGCCCGAACAACAAGCCAGCCCTACGCCGTCTCGCGAGCCCGGTTGCGGCGCTCGCTGCATTGCTCGGCCTCGCCGTCGCCGGTTGCGGCGGCTCCCTGCCGCCGCCGAACGACCAGCTCGCCGAATCTCAGGCCGCCATCCGCGCGGCCGACGAGGTGGGCGCCGAGGCCGATCCCCAGGCCACCCTCCACCTGAAGCTCGCCCGCGAGCAGCTCGAGAAGGCCAAGAAGCTGATCGAGGCCGAGGAGAACGAGTCCGCCCTGCGCCTCCTCGAGCGCGCCGAGGCCGACGCCGAGCTCGCGCTGGCCATCGCCAAGGCGCGCGCCACGCAGGCCCAGGCGCAGGAGGCGCTGAAGCAGGTCGAGAAGCTGCAGGAGGCGGGGGTCCAGTGAAGCGAGAGGTGAAGGAGATGGCTTCTTTCGTGAACAACGTGTCGTCGCGGGGCTGGTCCCTCGCGCTGTGCGCCGCGCTCGTCGCGGCCACGGGGTGCAGCGCGGCGATGCCGCCGAAGGAGCTCGTCGACGCCCGCACCAGCTACAAGCGCGCGGCCCAGGGCTCCGCGGCGAGCCTCGCGCCCGCCCAGCTCGACACCGCGAAGCAGGCGCTCTCCCGCGCCGAGGGCGCGTTCAACGAGGACCCCGAGGCCCAGCAGACGCGGGACCTCGCGTACATCGCCGATCGCAAGGCGCGCGAGGCCGAGGCGGCGGCGGCGCTGCAGCAGGCGCAGCGCGACAAGGCCGCGGCCGAGGAGGACTTCAAGGAGCTCTCGCAGCAGCAGCTCGCCACCGCGAAGGACGCGCTGCAGAGCGGCCAGCAGCAGATCGAGCGCGAGCGCCAGGCGCGCGCGCAGGCCGAGAGCGCGCGGCTCCAGGCCGAGAGCGCGCGGACCGAGGCCGAGAAGGCCCGGCAGGAGGCCGAGGCGGCGCGGCGGGAGGCCGAGCGCGTCGCGAACGCGGCGCTCGCGAGCCTCAAGGAGATCGCCGCGGTGAAGGAGGAGAAGCGCGGCGTGGTCATCACGCTCTCCGGCGCGGTGCTCTTCGCCTCGGGCAAGTCCGAGCTCCTGCCGATCGCCAAGGAGAAGCTCAACCAGGTCGCGACCACCCTGAAGGATCAGGGGTCGCCGCCGCTGCGGATCGAGGGGCACACCGACTCGACCGGCTCCGCCCAGGCGAACCGCAAGCTCTCGCTCGCGCGCGCCGACTCCGTGAAGGCCCACCTCGTCAGCGTGGGTCTGCCGGCCGACAAGATCACGACCGTCGGCCACGGGCCGGATCGCCCGGTGGCGGACAACGCGAGCGCCGAGGGCCGCGCCAACAACCGGCGCGTCGAGATCATCGTCAATCCCACCTCGGCGCAGTGACGCCGCCGGGGGGGCGCGCGGGGAGGCGGGGAGAGCATCCATCGGCACCTCCCGCCTCCCTGCCTCTCTCCGATCATCACCTCACGGCGAGCGACGGCGCGGCGCCGGTCATCCGGGGCTGCCCCCGTCGCCCCGGGGAGCGCGCCGCGCGAACGGCCTCATCACGGGCGTCCTCACGACGCGGGGCGCCGCCCCTCGCGCCGTCTCTCGCGCCGCCTCTCGCGCCGACCGAGGCTTCGACGGGGCGAGCGCGGGGCGCGCCGCGCCGGCCGCGATCTGCGCCTCGATCGCGTCGAACATCCCCGTGAGCTCCCGGTAGCACCGGTCGATCAGCTGCAGCGCCTCGGTCCGCGTCTCCTCGTCGAGGGCGATGGCCTCGATGCGAGCGTCGGTGTCTTCCTCGAACACGTCGTGGGCCTTCTCCACGTCGAGGTGCGTCTGGGAGAAGTAGCGCAGGCGGCGCCGCTCGCCGATGCGCTCCAGGTAGCGCGCGACGCGCTCGAAGAAGACGTGTCCCGCCGACTCCAGCGTCAGGAGCAGGGTGAGCCGGCACGCGTCGTGGCGCGCGCGGAGCGCCTCCGAGAGCAGCGCCAGGCTCGCGTTGCGCGCGGCGCGATGACGCTCGCCGAACAGCTCGGCCGCGGTGGGGGGCTCGAGGCCGAGCGCCGCCAGATCGCCGAGGAACCAGCGATCGTGCCCCGCGTCCTCGAGGCGATGGCGGTGCACCATGTGCTTGTACCCCGGATCCGTCGCGCGCTCATCGCAGATGCGCAGGATGTCCTGAAATGTCATCACCCAGAACGTCAGACAGACCGGGAAAGGCGCGAGCCGCTCGAAGGGCGGATCCGTCGAGAGGCGTGCGAAGAAGGGGTGGTCGCTGAACTGCTCCTGATGACGCACAATGTGCTGCTGAACGATTTTCATGGGCTGGCTTTCTCCGAGAGCCCGTAAGAATGCAAAACACATACCGAAAACGGAACGTCCGGTGCGTCGCCAACTGCTTTGAGGAGCGCTGAGCGGCCCTGCGGCCGTCGGCCGAGGTGGTTCTGGGTGGGCGTGGGCGACGCGCAGGACGAAAGACACGGAGGAATCGGTGCACAAGCTCGATCGACGTACGTTTCTGGATCTCCTGGGGCTGAGCGGGCTCGGTCTGGCCCTGGGCCCGGGCTGCGTGCTGGGCGATGCGGGGCGCGGGCCTGAGGAGGACGTCGAGGCGCTGTCGGACGGATTGCGCGCGGGGCCGGCGCTCTCGCTCCGGACCCGGCTCACCGTGGATTACGGTGTTCCGTTTCCGCTCGTCAGCGCCGGCATGGCGTTCGTCAGCCTTCCTCCGCTGGTCGCGGCGGTCTCGAACGCGGGTGGGATCGGCGTGCTGGGGTCGGCGACCGAGCCGCCTTCCGTCGTCGAGGCGCGGATCCGGGCGACCAAGGCGCTCACGGCGGGCGTGTTCGGCGTGGATTTCATCGTCGCGACCGGGCCCGCGGGCGCGTTCGTCACGCGGGATCACATCGATGTCTGCGTCGCCGAGGCGGTGCGGCTCGTGGTCTTCCACTGGAACGCGCCGGAGGTCGCCTGGGTCGACGCGCTCCACGCGGCGGGCGCGAAGGTCTGGGTCCAGGTGGGCTCGGTCGCGGCCGCGCGCGACGCCGTCGCGGTCGGCGCCGACGGGATCATCGCGCAGGGGTCGCAGGCCGGCGGGCACGCGCGGGCCACGGTGAAGACGAAGCCCCTCGTCGATGCCATCCGCAGGGACGTGAAGCCGGCGCTGCTCCTCGCGGCGGGCGGGATCGCGGACGGGGCCGGCGTCGTGCGGGCGCTGCGGGACGGCGCCGACGGCGTTGTCGTCGGCACGCGGCTGGTGGCCTCCACGGAGGCCTACGCCCATCCCGACTACAAGGCTCGCCTCGTCGCGGCGGGCGCCGGGGCCACGGCGGTACAGACCTTCTTCGGCCCGGAGTGGCCGGGCCAGCGCCAGCGCGTCCTGCGGAACCGCGTCGTGCGGCAGTGGGCCGGGAGAGAGCCGCGGATCCCGGATCCGCCGCCCCCGCCGGCCACGATCGGCACCACCGTGCTGTTTCCCGGGGTCCTGGACGTCCCGTACGAGATGCCGAAATTCAGCGCGTTCGTGCCCACGCCGGACACGGTGGGCGACCTCGAGGAGATGGATATGCCCGCCGGCTCGGAGAGCGTCCTGTCCATCGCCAGCGTCAAGCCAGCAGCCGAGATCGTGGCGGAGATGATGACCGAGGCGCAGGCCATCCTCGACGTGCGCCCGGCCGGCGTGCTCGGCGCCGGCGTGCTCGGCGCCGCGCCGTCGGGAGGCGACGCGGACGATGACGACTCCGACGATCGTGCGTTGGACGACTGACGGGCAGCAGAGCGGCCCGGCCGGAGCGCCGTGCGGGCTCGGGCGCAGGCCTTCTCGATTGTGCCGGGGGCGCCCGCGGTGATAAGGCACGGCGCGTGATCGGACGTTTTTTCCGCGGGATCTGGCAGGAGTACGTCATCGACCTGCGCGATCGGCTCGACGCCGAGGCCGCGCTCCACCGGGCCGAGACTCCCGCGGGCGAGGTCACCCGCCGCATGGTGAGCGTGTTTCTCACCGTGATCGGCGTGCTCATCTTCGTCCGGTTCGCCGGCAACGAGAACGACACGCGCTGGATGGTGGATGGCCTGCGCGCCGTCGGCCTCGATGACGCCGCGGCGCGGCTCCACGACGCGCTGAACACCTCCCCGGACCGCCGCTTTCACCAGCGGATCGTCTGGGCGGTCGGCCGCCTCACCGGTTACCTGCTCCCGACCCTCCTCGTCGCGCGCTTCGTGCTGGGCGTGCCGATCCGGACCCTCGGCCTGCGCGTCCGCGGGACGGCGCGGCACATGTCCATCTATGCCTTCTTCTTCGCGGTCATGGCGCCGGTCCTCTACGTCGCGTCGCTCTCGCCCGCGTTCCAGGCGAAGTACCCCTATTACAAGCTCGCGCGCGGCGAGGACCTCTGGCCGTGGTTCTGGGCGTGGGAGGCCCTTTATGCCGCGCAGTTCGTCGCGCTCGAGTTCTTCTACCGCGGCTTCTTCATCCACGGCGTCCGCCGCGCGCTCGGCTATTCCTCGATCTTCGCCATGATGGTGCCTTATGCGATGATCCATTTCGGCAAGCCGTTGCCCGAGGCGCTCGGCTCGGTGCTCGCCGGGTTCATCCTCGGCACCGTGAGCCTGAAGAGCGACTCCATCTGGGGTGGCTGCGCGATCCACGTCGCCGTCGCGACGTCGATGGACCTGCTCTCCCTGTGGCATCAAGGTCGTCTATGACCCCGCGCGCCTCGATTCGCCTCCATGGCGGCGCTGCGCCGAGCGCGGCTCGATCGGGATGGGGGCACGGCGCCCACGCCGGCGAGGCCTGCACCCCGCTCACCCGCGCCGCGTGACGAGGCTGCCCGGCGTCCGGCCACGGGCGCCGCTCACTTCGGCCGCTCACCGCCGCTGGCGGCCTGCGCGACGGAGCCAGCGCCGTCCAGCAGCACCGTTTATTTATTGAAAGAAAAATTTGAACATGCGCCGGGGAGAGGCAATTGTTAAAGACCATGACAAAGTCGCCCCTCCTCGCCCTCGTCGTCGCCGCCGCGGCTTCTCTCGTGCAACTTGGCTGTGCCGTCCTCCCGGAGGATACGGCCGAGGAGCCGGTCGATGCGGACGAGCAGGCCGCGATCATGGGGAATGGCCTGACGTTCAACGGGCTGACGTACAACGGGTTGACGTTCAACGGGCTGACCTCCAACGCCCTGACGTTCAACGGTCTGACCTTCAACGGGTCTGTCATGGCGGCGCTCTCGGATCCGCTGGGCCGCCAGCAGCTGTCCGCCATCGTCGGCTGCGCGCTCCCCAAGGGGCAGGCCATCCGCCTGAACATCCAGGGCGCCGACTACGCCTTCGAGGGCTCGACGGGCCTCGCGCCCGAGTGGGGCAAGCCCGGCGGCGCGTGCGGCGAGAGCTGCAAGTCCTGGGTGTCCGCGTGCGTCATCTCCCGGGTCAACTACCTCGGCGAGACCGTCCGGATCTCGATCCGGGGGAAGGACAAGGCGCTCGCCAGCACGAGGGAGGAGCGCGAGGGATACACCAAGCGCGAGGGCGCCTATTTCGGAGACATCTTCGCGACCCCCCAGAAGCTCTACGCCTGCGTCGCGCCCGGCGCGTCGCAGATCCCGCGGGTGTGCGGGCCGTCCATCCGGGCCTGCTCCCCCATCGAGGTGCTCGGGGAGTGCGATGACGTCTGCGGCAGCGAGCTCAGCGACGGCGCTTACGACAAGTGCAGGGATCCCTCCGGCAAGATGCAGCAGGCCGCCGTGACGGTGTTCCTGGCCCCTTAGACCCGCTCACGTTTCGCGCGGCCGGCGGGCCTCGCCTCCCTCGGGGGCCGCCGCCGGGCAGAGCGCGAGATGAGCCCGGGCGGCGCGGAGCTCGCTCAGCGATGCCGCGAGAGCTGCGGCTCGGTCTCTTTGACGCTCTCGCGAGAACGGAGGCGCTCGCACCACGCGCGCAGGCGCGGGTGGGGCTCGAAGAGCGACGCCTCCGGGGTCAGCTGGAGATAGCGCACGATCGGCAGGACCATGATGTCCGCCAGCGTCAGCCGGTCGCCCGCCAGGAACTGCCGGTCTCCGAGGAAGCGATCGAACTCGGAGAGGCTCGTCCGCACGGCCGGGACCGCCGCCTGCACGACGGCCTCGTCCGGCGCGAGGCCGCGCGCCGCCGCGAACAGCCGCTGGCCCACGATGCCGGGGCCCGCGGCCCTCCAGAAATACCAGTCGACGATGCCGATCGCCTGGTTCATCCGCGCCGCGTCGCGCGGGTCGCTCGGCTGCAGCGGCGGGGAGGGGACCACCTGGTCGAGATACCGGAGGATCGCCTGCGTCTCGTACACCCTGAAGCCGTCGTGCTCGAGCACGGGCACCTTCGCGAACGGATGCCGCTCCCGGTGCGGCGGCAATAGGTGCGCGCCGAAGGCGACCTCGACGAGCTCATAGGGGATCTTCTTCTCGACCAGCGCGATCTCCGCGCTCCAGGTGTAGGTCGAGCCAGGGGTGCCATAGACGATCATGCGCGACATGACGGCTCCTTTGACGAGAGGCTGGGGCGCAGACGCGCGGCGCGAGCAGGCATGGAGCGCCCCCTCGCCGCGCCTCCGGCGGCTCGCGCCAGCGCGCGGCCGATCCCCGCGCGCCGTATCGCGTAAGCCAATACTTACCGGTTCGAGGGGTCCGGTCAAGCGGAAGATCGTTCTTGCGGCTGCCTCTGCGCCTGCGCATGCTGGATCCATGGATCCGGTCGGTGCGGTGCTGGCGGCACTCGCAGATCCGACGCGCCGGCAGATTCTCGAGCGGGTGCGCGCACAGCCGCTCTCCGTGGGAGACATCGCCAAGACGGTGAGCGTGAGCCGCCCCGCGGTGTCGCAGCACCTCCGCGTGCTGGAGGACGCCGGGCTGCTCCGGTGCCACAAGCGCGGTCGCCACAACTTCTACGAGGTCGACCGCGAGGGGCTCAGCGCGCTGCGGGCGTATGTCGAGGGCTTCTGGGACGATGTCCTGGGCGCCTTCCACGCCGCGGCCGTCGAGGAAGCGGAGCGCAAGAAGCGGCATTGAGGGCGGCGCTCCGGGCCCTCGGCCGCCGGCCGCCCGGGCCGGTCAGGCCAGGGTCCTGCCGCCGTTCACGGAGAGCTTCTGGCCCGTGATGAACCTGGCGGCGTCGGACGCGAGGAAGACCACGGCGTCGCCGATCTCGTCCGGCGTGCCCAGGCGCCGGAGCGGGTTGCCGGCCGCGTAGCCCTCCATGGCCGCCTGGCTCGCGCCCTCGCTGAGGTGGCGCTCGACCGGGACCCACCCGGGCGCCACCAGGTTGACGGTGATCCCGTGCGGGCCGAGCTCCACCGCCCACGAGCGCGTGAGGCCGAGCTGCGCGCCCTTGGCCGAGACGTAGTTGGAGAACGCGGGGACGCCCTGCTCGAAGACCTCGGACCCGATCTGGATGATCCGCCCCGCGCGGCGCTCCTTCATCCCGGGGACCACCGCCCGCGCGAGGAGGACCGGGCTCTTCACGAAGAACTCGAGCTGATCGAGGCAGTGCTGCCAGGTCAGCTCGTCGATGGTCACGTGCGGCTGCGGGCCCGTCGCGTTCAGCACGAGCACCTCGATCGGGCCGAAGCGCGCCTGCACCTCGTCCACGAGGCGGGCGACCTCCCGCTCGTCGCGCACGTCGGCCTGGAACGCCTCGGCCTCGCCGCCGCCCCGGCGGATGTCCTCGACCACGCGCTCCGCCCCCTCGCGGCCGGCGAAGTAGTTCACCGCCACCCGCGCCCCGGCGGCCGCGAGCCGGCGGGCGATGGCCGCCCCGAGGCCGCGGGAAGCGCCGGTGACCAGGGCTACTCGTTTCGATAGATCGTGCACCATTCAGGCCTCTCCAGGGGATGCGTGACCGCGGATCGCCCGGCGCCGCGAAGGAGATCGGCCGCGCAAGCGCGCCTCCGGGAGCCTCCCTCCCGCGCGGAGCCGCTCGCCGCGCGCAGTGGGCCAGGATCGGTCGCCGCAGGTGGTATCGACTGGGGTCCAGCAATACAAGATTTTTCCGTCACCCTGTCGTGCTGCTGCGTCGTAATGTGAATCTTCTCACCGTAGAAGTGAAGTTTTTCAACGCAATGCGCTACTGATCGACCTCTGAGCATCGTACGCTGGGACACATGAAACCACGAACGATGCGACAAGCCCTGCGCCCTCTCGTGATGCTCGCCATGGGGCCGGTGTTCTGTGCGGCCGTGGGGATCACGCTGATCCATGCCTGGCTCGACGTGCGGCGCCGGCCGCGCGAGCGGCGTCGACTCGGCCGCGCTGCGGTGCGGCATCGCCTCGAGCGGCCGCGGGAGCATGCGGGCTGCGATTGACACGGCGCTTCGTCGGCACGACCGCGGTCCGGCTCAGCGCACGAGGAGGAGCCAGAGGAGCGCCGCGGCGGTCGAGGCCAGGGTCACCGGGACACCGACCCTGGCGTAGGAGCGAAAGCCGATCTCGCGCTCGGCGCCCACGGTCTCCACGACGATGATGTTCGCCACCGAGCCGAGCAGGGTGAGGTTGCCGGCGAGGGTGGACACGACGGCGGTCGCGATCCAGGCGAGGTGCGGATCGGGCTGGCTGCGGATGTACGACTCCGCGAGCAGGATGAAGGGGACGTTGGAGACGATCTGGCACCCGACGAGCATCGCGATGCCCAGCCCGAGCACGCCCATCGTCGGCCCCGCGGGGAGGTAGGGGCTCGCGGCGCGCAGCGCCTGCTCGGGCATGCCGGTCTTCTGGAGGCCCGCCACGACGATGAAGAGGGCGCCGAAGAACACGAGCACGGTCCACGAGACCCGGTCGAACAGGCCGGTCGCGTCCCGCCGGTGCAGGAGGATCGCCGCGGTCGCCCCGCCGATCGCCGCCCACGCCAGGTTCGCGCCCAGCACGAACAGCACCGACACGACCGCGATGCACGCGAGCGGCACGAGGGCGCTCGGCCGGGCGTCCCCCGCCGGCGCGGGCGCCGCGGATGCGGGGGTGGGGGCGGGCGCCGCGGCTTCGGGCGCGGGGGCGGGCGTCGTGGATGCGGGGGCGGGCGTCGCGGACGCGGGGGCGGGCGTCGCGGACGCGGGGGCCTGCACCGCGATGCGGCGCCGGAGCAGGAGGTGCAGCGTCACGGCCGTGACGGCGAGCCCGATCAGCGCGGCGGGGCCGGCCTCCAGCAGGTACGCGCGGTACGAGATGCCGGACAGGTGACCCACGAGCATGTTCTGCGGGTTGCCGGCGAGCGTGAGCGCGCTGCCGGCGTTGGCGCCCATCGCGAGCGCGAGCAGGTACGGCACCCGATCGAGCCCCGCGCGCCGTGCGGTCCGGTCGACGAGCGGCGCCAGCATCACGCAGACCGAGTCGTTCAGCAGCACCGCGGAGGCGAGCCCGGCGCCCAGCGTGACCAGGTAGAGCAGGCGGACCGGCGAGAGGTTTCGCCGCGCGACCCACGCGGCGGCGCGCTCGAACACCCCCGCCAGGTCGAGCGACGCCGAGAGCAGCATCATGCCGAGCAGCAGGCCGATGGTGTTCGGCTCGACCGCCGCGAACGCCTCGTGCGGCGTCAGGCCGGCGCCGGGCTCGATGGCGCTCAGGAAGACCATGGCGCACGCGCCCGCGAGCGCGCCGGCCGGGCGCCCGATGGGCAAGATCGACAGGCGCCGTGCGGCGATGAGGATGTACGTCGCGGCGAATACGAGCAGGACGGACCACACGGCGCGGCATCAGAGCGGCCGGGCGCGCGCGTGTCAAACGGAGCGGCGCGGGCCGCGCTCGCCGCCGGCCTGCATTCCGGCTAAGCAGCGGTGGCCGCGGAGCGGCGCGCGGGCGGGGCGCTCTCCCGGGCTCCGTGGCAACGCCAAGGCATGAGCAGGCAGCTCTCGACCCCCACCGCGATCCTCCTCGGCAGCGCCATGATCGCCGCCGCGGTCTACCTCGGCCTGCGCCACGGCCCGGCCGCCGTCGCCCCGGATCCGCGCGCCGCCGCGGGCGACGCCTCGCACCGGGGCGAGCCGGCGCCGCCCGCCGGGGCGGCGGAGCGCGCGCCGGGAGAGCGCGCGCCGGCGGCGCAGCGCGCGCCGGCCGTGCCGCGCGAGGAGGTCGCGAGGCAGGCCGCGCGGGCGCTCGAGGCGCGCCGCCCGGCGCTCGTCGAGCGCTGCTACAAGCCGGCGATCGCGGCGCGGCCGGCGCCGCGCGAGGTGAAGTACGTCTTCAACCTGACGTTCGACGCCCAGGGCCGGCAGATCGCGCGCGGCATCATCGAGGACCGCGAGGCGTCGCGCCCCGACGTGACGGCCTGCCTGGCCACCGCGCTCCCGCCGGTGGCGGTCGAGCCGCCCGGCGCGAGCGTGCGCGTGGACGTCCCGTTCTCGCTGCCGTGACGGGGCCGGGCCCGCCGGGGCAGGGGGCCGCGCGCGTCGCCCTTGACGCACCCGCCTGAACGCCCGATGCCGGAGCGGTGACGCCCGACCAAGCCTTGAAGGAAGCGGCCAGCGGCGCGCTTCGCCCGGTCTACCTCGTGATGGGGGAGGAGCGCTGGCTGGTCGATCGCGTGGTGAGCGCGATCCGGGAAGCGGCGGCCAAGGGGGGCATCGCCGGGTTCAACGAGGACAAGTTCACCGCGGGGGACGCGCCCGTCGAGTCGATCCTCGGCGCCGCGCGGATGCTCCCGATGATGGCCCCGCGCCGGTTCGTGCTCGTCCGCGGCGTCGAGCGCTGGGAGAAGAAGGACGACGCCGACGGCGACGACGGGGACGACGAGCGCGGCGGCGCGGGCGGTGCGGGAGGTAAACGGAGCGCGTCGAAGCAGGCGAGCCCGCTCGACGCGCTCGCCGAGTACGCCAAGGCGCCGTCGCCGAGCGCGGTCCTCGTGCTCGTGGCGGCGAAGCTCCACGGCCAGCGCCGCCTCGTCACGTCGGCGAAGAAGGGCGACTTCCTCGTCTCGTGCGAGCCCTTGAACCGCCGCGCCCTGCCCGGCTTCATCACGTCGATGGCCCGCGAGAAGGGCAACCCGATCTCGAGCGACGTGGCCGACCAGCTCGCCGAGCTCGCCGGGCCGGAGCTCGGCTACGTCGTGGACGCGATCGAGCGGCTCTCGCTGTACGTCGGGCCGAAGCAGCCCATCACCGAGGACGCGATCGCGCAGGTGGTCATCCGCGTTCGGCAGAGCACGGTCTGGGAGCTCATCGACGCGCTCGGGCGGCGCCGGCTCGATCGCGCGCTCGCGGCGCTGGCGGACGCGTACGACCCGCGCGACGGGGGGCTGCGCCTGCTCGGGGCGGTGTCGTGGTCGGTGCGCCAGATGGTGAAGTTCGAGTCGGCGCTCGCCGGGGGCGCGAGCCAGGCCGAGGCGGCCCAGCGCGCGGGCGTCGCCCCCTACAAGGTGAACGACGTGGCGCAGACCATCCGCCAGCTCCCGAAGGGCGCGCTCGGCGGCTGGATGCGCCTGCTCGCCGAGGCCGACCTGGCGCTGAAGAGCAGCCGCCGCCCGGCGCAGGCCGTGCTGGAGACGATGCTGATCGAGATGTGCTCGCGCTGAGCGGGAGGCCGCGGCGGCGAGCGGCGCGCGTGGGTTGGCGCGCGCCATGAGCTCGACCGACCCGTCCGGGACCGCCCCGGGCCGAGCTCGTCGCCATCCCGCCGCTCGCCGCTCGGCGCCGCGGGCCGCATGGACTCGACGGCGGACGGCGTGACACGCCCGAGCCCGCATGGAGGTCCTGGTGAACCCGAAGAGGCTGGCTCTCCCTTCTCTCGCGATCTTGGCTCTCTGCTGGAGCTCCCTCGCGCTTCCCCGCGAGACGGCGGCAGAGCGCGCGAGCGCCGTTCCCACCCTGTCCTGGAGCGAGCTCCTACCCTCCCGCCCGCTCGTCGCGGCGATCGGCGGAGAGGATGTGCTCGTGGCCAGCACGTCCGCCGACCCCCTCGCGAGCGGTGGCCATCATTCCACCGCTCGGGCCACCGCTCGGGGCGCGTCGGAGTTCCGGGTCTCCAGGGTGGATGCGCGCGGGCACCACCTCTGGACGAAGCAGCTCAGCGCCGGAGGCCGGCTCTCTTCGATGGCGGTCGGCGGCCGCCATTTCGCCTTGGCGGGCGCGTCGGACAGCGGCGTCGACGTCGGCGGCGGCGCGCTGGCCGCGGGCGTCTTCCTCGCCATGTTCGACGGCTCCGGTAACCACGTCTGGAGCAAGGGCATCGCGGGCGCACACGACGTGCACCGCGTGCGCGTCGACGGCGAGGGGAACATCATCGCGCTGTTGGCGGCCCATGGCCCGATCGATGTGGGGGCCGGCCCGGTAGCGTCCGCTTCCGGCAAGGTCGTGACGAAGCTCGACGCGCACGGCCGCTCCGTGTGGAGCAAGACGTACGGTCGTGGGGTGACCGTGCTGGACATCGCCGTGACCCGCGACGGCGACGTGATCGTCGGCGGGAAGCTACGGGGCGCTTTTGACTTCGGAGGCGGCCCGATCGAGGAGGCGGGCGGAGGCGACGCATTCCTCGTCCGCTACGATCCCGATGGACGCCATCGCTGGAGCCGACGCTTTGGCGACCCCGACGACAAGCAGGATGCGCGCGACCTGGCCGTGGACGACGCCGGGAACCTCTTCGTCGCGCAGGCGGAGGAGAGCAATCCCACGCTCGGCCTGTACAAGTACGATCCCCGCGGCGAGCTGCTCTGGAGGAAACCGCTCGGCGCCAACACGGTGATCGCCATGGCGACCGATCACGCCGGCAACGTCGCCTACGCCACCACGAACATCACCAGCGGAGACTACGATTCCATCGAGCTGCTCGACGGTGAGGGTCGGAGGATCTGGAGCCGGACATTGGACCATGACCGCGGCTCGATCCACGCCCTGGCCTTCACCGCGTCCGGCGTGCTGATGGTGGCGGGCAGGCTCAGCGGCACGATCGATCTCTGGGGCAGGATCGTGAGCCCTACCCGTGACCCGACGGGGTTCCTGGCTGCGCTCGAGCTCGGTCCTGTCCCGAATCGGTGATCGACCGCCTCTCCAGATCGCCTGTGCCCGCGCTGCTGTCGCCGTCTCGTGTGGCCCGCCGGTCGCGCCCGTCGGCTCCGCTCCCGGACCGGCGTCGGGGCCGCATGATCCGCCTGCGGAGCACGCCCGAGCCCGCGCGGAGGTCCTGATGAACCCGAAGAGGTTAGCTCTCCTGTCTCTCGCGACCTTGGCTTTCTGCTGGAGCTTCCCCGCTCTTCCCCGCGAGGCGGCGGCACGGCGCGCCAGCGTCGTCCCCACCCTGTCCTGGAGCGAGCTCCTGTCCTCCAGGGGAGGGGGCACGCTCGCGATCACGACGATCGGCGGGGACGATGTGCTCGTGGCCGGCACGTTCGCCGGCTCCCTCGTGATCGGCGGCGAGCGGTTCACCGCCCGGGGCGCGTCGGACATCTGGCTCTCCAGGATGGATGCGCGCGGGCACCACCTCTGGACAAAGCAGTTCAGCGCCAAAGGAGAGCTCTCCTCGATCGAGGCGGGCGGCGACCATGTCGTCCTGGCCGGCAAGTCGGACAGCGGTGTCGATTTCGGCGGCGGCGCGCTGGCCGCAGGCGCCTTCCTGGCCAAGCTCGACGGCGCCGGCAACCACGTCTGGAGCAAGGTCATCCCGGGTGCGTACAGCGTGCCCCGCGTGCGTGTCGGCGGTGCGGGTGATGTCGTGGTGCTGATCGTGACCGAGGGGCCCGTCGATCTCGGGGCCGGTCCGATCGACTATGCCTCCAGCGAGCTCGTGGCGAAGCTCGACCCGCGCGGCCGCCACGTCTGGAGCAAGACCTACGATCGCTCGCTGACCGTGAGGGACATCGCGGTCACCCGCGACGGCGACGTGATCGCCGGCGGGCGCCTACCACGCTCTTTCGACTTCGGCGGTGGCCCGGTCGTGGGATCGGGCAACAGCGACGGGTTCCTCGTCCGCTACGATCCCGAGGGGCGACACCGCTGGAGCTTGCGCTTTGGCTCCGCCCACGACATCCAGTATGCGCGCACGCTGGCCGTGGACGACGCCGGGAACCTCTTCGTCGCGCAGATGGAGGCGGCCGCTGAGGACGGGCTCGGGCTGAGCAAATACGATCCCCACGGCAAGTTGCTCTGGACGAGGCTGCTCGGGATCAACACCGTGAAGGCGATGGTCGCCGATCACGCCGGTAATCTCGCCTATTCCACCGTCAATCAGCTGACCTCCGACGATGTCCTCGAGTTGCTCGATGGGGATGGACGCCCGATCTCGAGCCGGACGTTGCGCGATGAGATCGGCTCGATCTCCGGCTTGGCCGTCACCGCGTCCGGCGCGCTGCTGGTCGCGGGCGCGATCTACGACCCGATCGACAGGATCGACCTCTGGGGCCCCATCGTGAACCCTACCGGTGAAGGGACGTGGTTCATCGCTGCGCTCGCGCTCGTTCCTGCCTCGACCGGCAGGTGAAAGCCGCCCTGCGCGCCGTGGGCGAGCTCGACCTCCTGGCCGTCGGCCCGCGGCTCGAGCTGCCGCTCGCCCCGCGGGCTGTGGCGTGAACACGGCCCGTAGCTAGGCGGGCTTTCGAGCCCAGGCGCCGAAGACCATGTCGCTCACGTACGTGGTGTTCGCCTTCGTCCGCTCGTCCGCGAGGCGCTCTTCGAGCGTGTCGACGTCGATCTCGGCCTCGGTGGCGACGCCCTGCTGCACGATGCGCGGCAGCATCGCTCGGATGATCGCGGCGGTGCGGTGGTGCGCCCGCGGCGTTTGCACGATCGCCTCCGCGCGCACGCGCACGACGTCGAGGCCCGCCTGCTCGAGCACGGCGGCGAGGTGGAAGCCGATGTGGATGTCGGCGCCCTCGCGCTCCACCGTTCGCCACATCCATTGATGCGCGCGCTCATGGAGCGGCAGCGGCGTCAGGCTCGCAGGCACCATGGTGGCGTCGTGCTCCTGAAAGACGACCAAGCCGCCGGGGCGCAGGGCGCGGGAGAGGCTCTTCACGGCCGCGGCCGCGTCGGGCTGATACATCAGGACGCGCCTGCCCACGACGGCATCGAAGAGGCCGTGCTCGGGCGCGGGCGCGCCGAGGTCCCCCTCCGCGAAGGTCACGTTCTGCAGCCCGAGCTCGCGCGCCCGGTCGCGCGCCGCCGCGAGCGGGCGCGCGTCGCGGTCGATGCCCACGACCTGCCCCTGCCCGCCGACGAGCTGCGCGATCCGGAACGAGACATCCCCGGCGCCGCAGCCCACGTCGAGCACGCGCATGCCGGCGCCGAGGCCCGCATCGGCCAGCAGCCGGTCGGTCATCTCTCCAACCATGTCGATCATCGGTCCCACGCTCCTCCGCTTCGTTGGCCCTGCTCGATGCGTAGCGCGAGCGGCGCCGCCGCTGAAGGGCGTCGTTTGTTGACGGATCGGCGGATCTTTCGATCGGGGGAGCGGCGCTATCCGAGCAGCGCCTCGAGCACGCCCCTCTCCCGGAGATCGCGGAAGCTGTGGGTCGGGGCGCAGGCTTCGAGCTCCGCGAGGGCGTAGGTGCCGGTGGCCACGGCGATCGACTCCGCGCCGATCGCCCGGGCCGCCGCGATGTCCTTGGGCGTGTCGCCGATGACCACGACGCGGCACGCCTCGAGCGGCGCCTCGAGCCGCGCGGCCCCGCGCGCCGCGCCGATGCGCAGGAGCTCGTCGCGGAGCTCGTGATCGCAGCCGAAGCCGCCGAACGCGAACCGCTCGTAGATGCCGACGCGCGTGAGCTTCGCCTGCGCCCCCGCGCGGACGTTCCCCGTGCCGAGGCCGACGGCGCACCGCGCCCGCCGGGCGGCGGCGTCGAGCGCGTCGAGGACGCCGTGGTGGACCCGGGTCTCGCCGGCGAGCGACATCTCCTCGGCGAGGATCTCGACGTAGATCGCGAGGAGCGCGTCGATGGCGCCCTCGGTGACCTCGCGCCCGAGCGCCTCGAGCCCCGCCCGGATGATGGCCCTGTCGGTCATGCCGGCGAACGAGAACGCCTCGCACGCGTCGGGCCGGCCGGCAAACCGGTCGAACGAGCGCTCCATGGCGCGCCGGCCTGCGCCGCCGGTGGAGAGCAGGGTGCCGTCGATGTCCCAGAGGAGGACCGTGGGGCGCATGTCCCCATGGTAGATGCGGCGCGGGCCGAGGGCGAGCGCGGAGGCGCGGCGGGGGGCCGTCAGAACGCCCGTCCGACAGGGCGCGACGGCGCGGATGAGCACGCCTCGCCTCCGGTGCCGGCGCTTGCAGGGTCCGGAGATCTCAAGAGGGGTACCGCACCCGGACAGGTCGCGCGGCGCCCGGACAGGGGAGGCGGTCACCCGGACAGGTCGCGCGGCGCCCGGACAGGGGAGGCGGTCACCCGGACAGGTCGCGCGGCGCCCGGACAGGGGAGGCGGTCACCCGGACAGGTCGCGCGGCGCCCGGACAGGGGGGAGGCGGTCACCCGGACAGGTCGCGCGCCGCCCGGACAGGGGGAGGCGGTCACCCGGACACACAGAGGCTGTTTCTGCGCGTCGATGCACGAAGATAGAGAATCAAAGAGCGTTCGACGTAATGCGTGGCTCGCGCGGCGCCTGCGTGCCTGTCGATCGCTTCGAGCGCAATCGTGCGGCGATCTCTGCTAAGAGGGGCCGCCGAGGGCGGGAGATCGCGTTGTTCGGGCTCTCGTGCAGGTCGCCGACGCCGGTCGAGGGACAGGGCGCCTGCGAGCACCTCGCGAACTGCACGGGGCGCCGGTTGCGCGGAGGGTGCCCGGGAGACAAGACCATGCGACGCTCGCCACGAAGCCCGATCCCCGCGGTCCTCCTGCTGCTCTCGTGCGCCGCGCCGGCGGCGGCGGAGCCGCTCCCGCGGCGCCGCCCGTCGACCGGACCGGAGCAGGAGATGCTCGACGAGGCGAAGCGGCTCGTGGATCAAGGGCGCATCGCGGACGCGCGCGACATCCACCTGACGCTGTGGCGGCTCACGAGGAGCGCCTCCGACGCGTTCCGCGTGGGGATGCTGTCGTTCCGGCTGCGCGACTTCCAGATGGCGGCGGAGTTCCTCGCGATCTACTTCGAGATGGTCGGCACCCCCGAGGCGCCGAAGATCTGGGTGCCGCCGGGCTTCAAGGAGAGCTACGAGCTGGCGCGGGCGAACTTCGCGGAGGCGCGGCGGCACGTCGGGGCGATCGAGGTGCGCGTCAGCGAGCCGGGCGCGGCCGTGCTCGTGGACGGGCGGCAGGTCGGCGTCTCCCCGCTCCCGCACCCGGTGTACGTGGCGCCCGGCCAGCACCGCGTGGGCGCTCAGCTCGCCGGGCGGCAGGTCGAGGTGCCGGCCGCCGTCGACGCGGGCGGCGAGCGGACCGTGTGGCTGGTGCTCCGGCGCGCGGACGCGGAGGCGCCTGCGCTTCCATCGACGAGCAAGGCGGCCGCCCCGCCGGGCGCGGCGCTGGGCGCGGCGCCGCCTCGGGCCGCGCGCGATCCAGCGCTGCGGTGGTGGACCGTGGGCGGGCTCGCGGCCACGTCGGTCGCGCTCGCCGTCGTCGGGGGCGTCTCGGTGGCGGAGGCCAACGATGCGGCCGGCGATCGGGATGCCGCCTTCGTCCGGGCGCGCTGGGAGGCGTTCCGCTGCCGGCCGGGGCTGCCCGCGTGCGACGCCTACGCGGAGGCCGACGGGCGCGCGAGGACGTTCACGGGGCTGTCGGTGGGCGCGTTCATCGGGGCCGGTCTTGCGGCCGGCGGCGCCGTGGCCGCGGGGTTCCTGCTCGCGCCGGAGGCGAAGGTCCGCGTGGGGGCCGTCGGGGGCGCCCCCGGCGCGGCGCTCTCGTTCGGGTGGTAGGAGCGCGGCCTCGCGCTGGATTGCTCCTGGTGGGGGCCCCTTTCTCTAGTTCTCCGAGGGACAGCTCGCTTTGGTGGAGAACTCTGGGGCGCTCGTCGTAATGCGATGGTGCATGGTTGATGCGTGGCAGTTCACTTTGGTGGAGAATTGGGAGACGTCCATCGTAATGGGTCGTGCGTGTGTGATTTGACGCGTGCCACCGATCTCTGTGATCCCGAGGGCGAGCAGGCCTGGTATCGTCGCGCGCATGTGGAAGCGGCGGCTGTGCGCCTTCTGCGCGGTGTTCCTCGCGGGATTCCTCTGGGCGGCCTGCAGCGGTGACGCCTACGTCGATGTGGAACACGAACCTTCGTGCGAGTCGACGGAGGAATGCCAGCCCGAGAAGACCGGAACGGAGTGCATCGACGGGCGCTGCCAGTGCGCCATCGCCGAGGAGGAGAGCTGTTGCGAACCTGGGGCCGTGGAGGAGGAGGGCGACCCATGCGAGCGGGCGTGCCGCCCCGCCAGCGAATGCATCGCGCCGGCCTGCGAGACGTCTCGGGATTGCCCGGGGCCCGTGGACCCGAGGTGCGGTCAAGCGCTGTGCGTCGCCGGCGTGTGCAGGCTCGCGCTGCGTGAGCAACTCGAATACCAGCTCCCTGGCGACTGTCAATCGGTCACATGCGACGAAGTCGGGGCGATCCGGGTCGAGCATTCGGGGAGCGACGTCTTCGACGACGGCAACGAGTGCACGATCGATCGCTGCATCGACGGGGCCAGCTCGCACGTGCCTCAGCCGACCGGCCCATCGCCGGAGACGTCGGGGTATTGCAAGGACGGCACGTGGGTCGGTTGTCTACGAGACGAGGACTGCGGAAACCCGTCCTATGCGTGCTCCGGGGCCGGCAGGTGCGTCCACGAGTGGTGCGAGAACGGCATCCTGGATGTGTCCTCGGGAGAGACCGCGCTCGACTGCGGCGGTCCGTGCGATCCGTGCGCATCCGGGCAGCCGTGCGACAGCGACGACGACTGCGTCGAGCAAATCTGCGAGGACGACGGGACGTGCGCTCACGCGCGCTGCGGCGACGGTGTGCTCAACGGATCGGAGACGGACGTGGATTGTGGAGCTCCATCTTGCCCGGCGTGTGATCCGGGAAAGAGGTGTAGCTCGCACGGGTCGTGCCAGAGCGGCGTGTGCTCGGACGGCCTGTGCCGCGAGGCGAGCTGTAGCGACGGAGTGATGAACGGCGACGAGACCGGCCTCGATTGCGGCGGCCCCTGCGTCTCGTGCCCGCTGTACATCGACGGGCCAGACACCTGACACGAGGGATCATGAAGCTATTGAGAAGTCTCGCCGCGGCGCTCGCGGCGCTCATCGTCGCGTCGTCCTGGCTCGCTTGCTCGGACCCTCCGCCACCCCCGTACACGCCGCCGCCGGAGTGCAGAACCACGGCGGACTGCGAGTTGCCTTATAACGTGGACCCGAGGTGCGGGGAGATCGCCTGCATCGAGGGGACCTGCGAGCTCGAGCTGTTCCAGACATCGAGGAGCCAGTACCGAGGCGACTGTGAGATCACGCGCTGCCATGAGGGGCAACGTGTCGCCGAGCGTGACCCGGAGGACGTGTGGGACGACGGCAACCCGTGCACCGAGGACGTCTGCGAGCCGACAGGTCCCGCCAACAAGTTTGTAGAACCTTCCCCGGCACCCTCTGGCTCCGGCTTCTGCAATGGCAGCGGACAGGAGGTTACATGTCTGTACGACGCCGACTGTGAGGACCCGGAGCTGTTCTGCTCGCTCCTCGGGAACTGTATTCCTGTCGAGTGCAAGAACGGCATGCTCGACCCTGATTTCGGGGAGACGTACATGGACTGCGGGGGGCACTGCGATCCGTGCAGGATAACGCAGCCGTGCAAGAGCAAGTACGACTGCCTCACGGGCGTGTGCGGGCCGGACGGCACGTGCTCGGTCGACAGATGTCGTGATCGCGTGCAAAACGGCAACGAGACCGATGTGGATTGTGGCTTCGATTGCTACCCGTGTGCAGACGGGTACAAGTGCCGGGCCAACGAGAACTGCGAGAGCGGGATCTGCTTCGCCGGGGAGTGCCAGCCGCGCACGTGCAGCGACGGCCGACGGAACGGCGAAGAGGAAGACGCGGACTGCGGCGGGGACTGCCCTCCGTGCCGTTAATGAGGGCTCGCCGGCGGTGAAGCGGGGAGCGGAGGGCCTCGTGCGAGATCACGCGTCTCACGGAATGGCCGCCGAGCACATCAGGTAACCTTCATGGGCGAGCGAGCCGTCCGCCTTCGAGGAGCACCCAGGGGGATGATGCTGCGTACGCCTCGGTTCCGGCCATGGGCAGGCTTGGCGCATCCGTGAGTTGGTCGAGCCCCTTGTCTCGGATCTGCATCCCACGTTCGGTGAGGCGGTAGACCTCCGAGAGCATCGGGTAGCCAGCACGAGGCGGCTTCGGACCAGGAGCGCGCTCCACGGCCGCGCTCGAATCGTGCCCTGCCCAGTCCTCCAGCCGGCGCGGGAGGAACAGATCTCCCGTACAGGAAAGGAGATGCCACAGGTTCATTTGCGTTTCCGATTCGTGGGCGACCAAGGCCAACGGGGTTTTCCAATCCGTCGAGAGGAGGGCAAAAACTAGCGCGTCGAATCGGCTGAGACGCAGGGAGCCATCCGAGGGCTTCCTTGGAAAGAAGCAAGAGAGAAGTGCCCATAAGGAGGCGAGCTCCGGAAACCCGTCAACCCCATGGATGCAGCTTTCAACGAGCGGCAACGGGTTCTCGTCGACATAGCTGTCCCAGAGGCCAACGGCACGATCGTGCCGCTCGCGTGGCCAGGGGCACGCGCTGCCGATGCGTTCGAGGAGAACCTCATCTGAATGATCGGACACTGACTCCGAACAGGTAAACGAACGCGTCAACACCTCGCGGCTCGCTGCGTTCGACAGTGGGACTGGCTCAAAGTCGAGAAAAAAGACGTCGTTGTGCGGGAATCCAAGGTGGCGCAGCCAGCTACAGGTCCTCCAGAGGTTCACACGCTCGTGAAGGCTCGCAGATACCCATATGATGATCGGGGGTTCCCAACAGACATCCGGCGAATAGAGCCTATCCCAATCCTCGCTGACGTTCCACCACGCCTTGCGCGTCCGGCCATGCTCCGCGGCGTCTCGGCGGCTGGGTCCAACGATCAGGCAATCGGACGCGCGCACCAAATTGGCGACGCCAAATTGCGATAAGCGTTCCATCGTTGGCGTGTCGAAGACGATGTGTGTTCCTGCGTGAAGCATCGGATGGCTGTTCATGCTCACTCAAACCCGCAATCGTAGCACTCGCGATATGTGTAGCTCTTCTTGAGCTGGCAATCGCGCCGGCAGATGGCGCAGAGAGTCTTACCTCCGTCGATGATGCGCGTGCAAGGCCAGCCCCTGTCCTGGCAGTCGACGGACATGTCGGTACATGTCTTGCTCGGCGTGCATGAGCCCGCCATTGCGAGCTCTGCGGCACCTATCTCCTCGTCTCCGTCTTCTTCGTCTTCGTCGTTGTTCGGGTAATCTCCCGCCCCCACGGAGATCCTGTCGGGTATCCAGCCCCCGCGCCTCCCGGCTCCACTGTATCGCACGTGTAGGATAAATCACATGCGGATGCGAGCATCAATTCGAGCAAGCCGCACAGCACGAGCGCGCTCGCCTTCGCCCTCAGACCGTATCCCATCTCTCCCCCTCCCGGATGGTCGCACCGTTCCCTCAGCAGATGAGCGGCGTCAACAGGTAGCCTCGGGGCTGTAGTTATGTCCTCACGGCATCGAATCGGCGTTTGGAGCGTGGCCGGTCGGCCGCGTCGCGGGGTCTAGGTCCGCAGCGGCAGATCGATGCCGTCTCCGTGTCTGTCTGCGCGTGTGACCTGAATAGTTTCGGCGCCGCTGAACTGCTCTTGCGGGCTCGAAAGCACGTTCGCGACCCCTTGGACACCTTCCCAGACCGCCTCCCTCCGCGTAAGCCTCATGCTTATGCCCAAGAAGCAGAACAACACTCATTACGACCGCTGGCGCGACCAGGCCAAGGCCGCCGCCCAGACGGAGAACCCCCTCAAGGTGCCTTACGACGTCGCCCTCAAGGAGGCAGGTCAGGTCGCCGGATTCTTCAACAAGCACTGGAATCCCACGGACACGCTGCCGGGCCTCAGGCGCGTCAAGGCGCGGTTGCCCGAGAGCACCGGTGAGGAGATCGTCTCTCTGGTGCACGCGGTCCAGGAGGCGCAAACGAAGCTGCTCCTGCTCGTCGACCCCGTCGTCGTCGACCACGGCGAGCGCGCGCGCCTCGTCCTCGACGAGATCGAGTCCGCCCTCGAGTTCCTCCTCGACGACGGCGTCGAGGAGCCCGCGGACGCGCAGCTCACGGCCATCCAGGAGTTCCACGCCGACATCGGCCAGCGCTCCAGCGCGCTGCACCAGGCGCTGAGCGACTACGCCGGCCTCGCAGGCTCGCTGAAGGACCGGCTCGCGGAGGTGGACGAGGATTTCGACGTCGCCCTCATCACCGAGGCGAAGGAGCTCGCGCGCGCGCTCGCCGCCGCGCCGGCCGCGCCGCCGGCGGCCGATTCCGAGGTCAAGGAGGCGACCCGGATCCGCAACGGGCTGCTCAGGTTGCTCCAGGAGAAGATGGCGCTGGTGCGGAAGGCCGCAGCGCGGGTGTTCCAGCGGAATCCAGAGGTGCTGCGCGAGGTGACGAGCAGCTACGAGCGCCGCCGTCGCGCCGCCGCGCGCCGCGCCAAGGCCGCCCGCGACGCGGCGAAGGCCGAGAGCGCGCCGGCGAAGGGGCCGGGAGAGAGCCCTCTCCTCGGCTGAAGCGCCGCACCCCGCAGCGCCGCACCCCCGCAGCGCTGCGCCCGCGGCCTTCGTGACGCGGCCCGCCGCCCGCGCCGAAGCACGCGCACACCGCCGCGAGTTGCGCTACTCCTCCAACTCGATGGCGCTCCAACCTTTCCGCGTCGCCGCGCTCGCCCTCGTGGCGGGCCTCGCCCTCCTCGGATCTCCGGCCTGCAAGAAGGGCGAGGAGGCCTCGCCCGAGCAGGGGCGCAAACCAGGGAAGCAGGCGATGAGCTTCCCGGTCGAGGTCGCGCCCGTCGCGGCGGAGCGCGTCGAGTACGCCGTGCCCGCCGTCGGCACCGTCGAGGCGTTCGAGCAGGTGCAGCTCACCGCGCGCGTCGCCGGCGTCGTCGAGGCGGTGCGGTTCATGGAAGGCGACGAGGTCAAGGCGGGGCAGGTGCTCGTCGAGATCGACCCGGCCCGGTACAACCTCGCCGTCCGCGCCGCGCGCGCGACGCTCGACCGCATGACCGCCACGCAGGCCGAGGCCGCCGCCGGCCTCGAGCGGCGCGAGGCCGAGGGCGCCGAAGGCGTCTTCAGCAAGGAAGAGGTCGCGTCGTGGCGCTCCAGGGCGGCGACGACCGCCGCGCAGGTCGCCGAGGCGAAGATCGCCGTCGACCAGGCGCTCCTCAACCTGCGCGACGCCTACGTGCGCGCGCCCATCCCGGGGAAGATCCAGACGCGCACCGTGCAGACCGGCCAGCACGTCGCCGTCGGCACGGTGCTCGCGACGCTCCTCCGCCGCGACCCGCTCCTGCTCCGCTTCCAGATCCCCGCCGCCGAGGCCACGCGCGTCCGCCCCGGCATGGAGGCGCGGTTCGCCGTGAAGGGCGACGCGCGGACCTACACCGCGAAGCTCACGCACGTCGCCGACGCGGCCGATCCCGCGACGCGCATGGTCGCCGCGACCGGCGAGGTGCAGGGCGAGGGCAAGGACCTGCTCCGCCCCGGCACCTTCGCCGAGGTGACCGTGCCCGTGGGCGCGAGCGGCGACGCGCCCGTGATCCCGCAGACCGCCGTGCGGCCGAGCGAGCGCGGGTTCCTCGCCTACGTGGTCGACGGCACCACCGCGCGCGAGCGCGTGCTCTCGCTGGGGCTGCGCACGGCGGACGGGCGCGTCGAGGTGAAGTCGGGGCTCTCCGTGGGCGAGCGCCTCGTGGTGCGCGGCGCCGAGGCGCTGCGCGACGGATCCCAGGTCCGCATCGCGACACCCGGCAGCCTGCCCGGCGGCCAGGCCGCGGGCCACGCCGGGGAGGGCGCCGGCGCCGGCGCTGCGCCAGGGGCATCGGCCGGCGCGCCTTCGCCCACGTTGCCCGCCGGCTCATCGCCGGCGCCCGTCGGCTCACCGCCGGCGCCCGCCGGCTCACCGCCGGCGACCTCCCCCGCCAGCTCGACGCGGAGCGCGCCGTGAGCCTCACCGAAGCGTGCCTCAGGAAGCCGGTCTTCGCCTGGATGCTGATGGCGGCGACCATCGTCTTCGGCCTCGTCGCCGTGTCGCGCATCGGCATCAGCCAGTTCCCCGACGTCGACTTCCCCACCATCACCATCTCCGCCACCCTGGAGGGCGCCGCCCCCGAGATCATGGAGCACGACGTGGTCGAGCCGCTCGAGGAGGCGGCCGTCCAGGTCGAGGGGATCCGGTCGATCACGTCGACGTCGCGCCAGGGCAGCGCCTCGGTGACCATCGAGCTCGACCTGTCGCGCGACGTCGACGTCGCGCTCCAGGACGTGCAGACGAAGATCTCCCAGGCCCAGCGGCGGCTGCCGCTCGACCTCGACCCGCCCGTCGTCTCCAAGACGAACCCGGAGGACCAGCCGATCATGTGGGTCGGGCTCTCCGGCCCGTTCTCCCCGCAGATCATCGCCGACATCGCGCGCTACCGGCTGAAGGAGAAGCTCCAGACGGTGCCCGGCGTCGGCGAGCTGACCCTCGGCGGCTACCTCGAGCGCAACGTCCGCATCTGGATCGACGCAGACCGCCTCGCCGCCAAGGGGCTCACCGTCGCCGAGGTCACCGAGGCCCTGCGCCGCCAGCACATCGAGCTCCCCGCCGGCCGCATCGAGACCCAGGGGCGAGAGCTCAACGTGCGCGTGATGGGCGAGGCGCTCGACCTCGCCACCTTCAAGAAGATCGTCATCCGCGAGGGCGACCCCAACGGAGCCGCCCAGCCCGGCGCGGCCGCGCAGCCGGCGGGCCCGCCGTCGTCGGCGCGCGCCACGGTGTACCTGGAGGACGTCGCGCTCATCGAGGACGGCTTCGAGGACGTCCGCCGGCTCGCCCGCGTGAACGGCGAGCCGGCGCAGGGCCTCGGCGTGCGCAAGCAGCGGGGCTCGAACGCGGTCGAGGTCGCGCAGGGCGTCCGCGCCGCGCTCGCGGAGGTCCAGAAGACCCTGCCCGAGGGGATGGAGGTCGGGGTGAACTTCGACTCGACGAAGTTCATCGAGGAGTCGGTCCACGAGATCGAGCTCGAGCTCGGCATGGCCATCGCGCTCACGGCCCTCGTCTGCTGGATGTTCCTCGGCTCGCTCTCCAGCACGATCAACGTCGTCCTGGCGATCCCGATGTCGCTGCTCGGCACGGTCGCCGCGATCTACTTCCTCGGCTTCACGCTGAACACCTTCACGCTGCTCGGGCTCTCGCTCGCCGTCGGCATCGTCGTCGACGACGCGATCATGGTGCTCGAGAACATCCACCGGCACGCCGAGGGGGGGAAGGACCGCGTCCGCGCCGCCCGCGAGGGCACCGCCGAGATCACCTTCGCGGCGCTCGCCGCGACGCTGGCGGTCGTCGCGATCTTCATCCCGATCATCTTCATGGAGGGGGTGGTCGGCCGCTTCTTCCTCCAGTTCGGCGTGACCCTCTGCATCGCCGTGCTCCTCTCGTACCTGGAGGCGATCACCCTCGCGCCCGCCCGCTGCGCGCAGATCCTCGACGTCTCGCGCGAGGGCCGGGGCCGCCTCGGGCAGCTCGTCGACCGCGGCTTCGAGGCGCTCTCCCGGGGCTACGGCTGGCTGCTCGCCCGGGCGCTGCGGTTCCCGGTCGCGGTCGTCCTGCTCGGCGCGCTCCTCTTCGCCGGCGCGATCGTCACGATGCAGCGGCTCCCGACGGAGTTCGTCCCGTCGCAGGACCAGGGGCGGCTCCTCGTGCGCCTGCAGACGGCGGTCGGCTCGGACATCGAGGAGACCGACCGGCTCTTCCGGCGCGCCGAGACGTTCGTGGGCGAGCACCCGGCGGTGTCGCGCGTCTTCGCCGTGGTCGGCGGCTTCGGCGGCGGCGCCGTGAACACGGGCGTCCTGTTCATCACGATGAAGCCGCCCGAGGAGCGGTCGCTCTCGCAGGCCGACCTCCAGGGCGTGCTCCGCAAGGAGCTGAACGGCTACCCCGGCCTGCGCGCCGTGGTCCAGGACCTCTCGCAGTCGGGCTTCACGGCGCAGCGCGGCTTCCCGGTCGAGTTCTCGATCCGCGGCCCGGACTGGGGCGAGCTCACGCGGCACAGCGAGCGGATCCGGAGCGAGCTCGCGCAGAGCGGCCTCGTCGTCGACCTCGACACCGACTACCAGCTCGGCATGCCCGAGCTCCGCATCGTGCCCGACCGGGCGCGCGCCGCGGATCTCGGCGTGAGCGTCGAGTCGATCGCGACGACGCTGAACACGCTGGTCGGCGGCGGGCGCATCGCCAAGTACAACGACAACGGGCGCCGCATCGACGTCCGCGCGCGCCTGCTCGCGGAGCAGCGGAGCCGGCCCGAGGACCTCGCGCGCATCCAGGTGAGGAGCGCGTCGGGCGCGCTGGTGCCGCTCACGTCGGTCGTGAGCTACGAGGAGCTCCCCGCGCTGCAGGCGATCACGCGGCGCGACCGCGAGCGCGCCATCTCGATCTTCGGCAACATCGCGCCCGGGCGCTCGCAAGGCGAGGCGGTCGCGCGGGTCGAGGAGCTCGGCCGGGACCTGCCGGCCGGCTACCGCGTGGTGCTGGGCGGCGCGAGCGTGACGTTCCGCGAGTCGATGGGCGGCCTCATCTTCGCGCTCGTGCTCGGGATCCTGGTCGCCTACATGGTGCTGGCGTCCCAGTTCAACTCGTTCCTGCACCCGGTCACGGTGCTGACGATCCTGCCGCTGTCGATCGCGGGGGCCGCGTTCGCGCTGCTCCTGTCGGGGCACACGCTCAACATCTTCAGCATGATCGGCATCCTGCTGCTCATGGGGATCGTGAAGAAGAACTCGATCATCCTCGTGGATCACGCGATCGAGGTGCGGCGCGGGCACGGCGAGGGGGCAGGGGAGGCCATGGACGCCCGCGCGGCGATGCTCCGCGCCGGCCCGGTGCGGCTGCGGCCGATCCTGATGACGTCGATCGCGACGCTGATGGCCGCGGTCCCGTCGGCGCTGGCGCTCGGCCCGGGCGCCGAGATCCGGGCCCCGATGGCCGCGGCGGTCATCGGCGGGCTCCTCGTCTCGACGGCGCTGAGCCTCCTCGTCGTGCCGGCGTTCTACGTGCTCGCCGACGACGTGCAGGGCCGCGTCGCGCGGCTCCGGGCGCGGCGCGCGGGGCGCCACGCGCCCGCCGGGCCGGCGCACCCGGCCGCGCCGGAGGGCTAGGGCCGGTCGTCGGATGCGCGGCGCTGCCCGGGGAGCAGGGCTCGCATCGATGCCGATATTCCCGCGTACTTAAACCTGAAGACAGTGCTCAAAATTGAACATGAAGGCGGGAAGGCGGGAAGAAAAAATCAATGATCTTCCTGCCTTCCCGCCTTCATGTGAACTCTCTCCGGGCAAATTCGAGCACTACCGATCTGAACCACTTCATCACGCTTGCGAAGCTGCGGCAGGCGGGGACAGTTTCATGACGACCTGGATCAGCGGAGTCTGCGAAACGAACGGCGTCGACATCCACTACCTCCGAACTGGAGGCGCCAAGCCTCCCGTCGTTCTGCTGCATGGATTGATGGGGAGCGGCGCCTGCTGGACGCCCTTGGCGCGGGCGCTCGAGGGTGAATTCGACGTCGTCATGCCCGACGCCAGGGGGCACGGCGGTTCGAGCGCGCCGCACCACGGCTACCGGTACGACGATCACGCGAGCGACGTCGTGGGCCTCATCCGCGGCCTGGGGCTCTCTCGTCCGGTCCTGCTTGGCCACTCGATGGGCGGCATGACCGCCGCGGTGGTGGCGAGTCGAGGGGCGGGGGTCATCCGCGGCCTCATCCTGGTCGACCCGACGTTCTTGAGCCCCGAGCGCCAGCGCGAGGTGCGCGACAGCGACGTCGCCGATCAACACCGCCAGGCCCTCGGCTTACAGAGGTCTGACCTCGTTGCGCAGGCCCGCGCCCGAAACCCGCGCCGCTCGCCCGAGCTCATCGAGCTTCAAGCCGAGGCGAGGCTGAAGACCCGCATGGCCGCGTTCGACGTCCTCACGCCGCCCAACCCCGAGGTTCGCGGCGTGGTGAGCGCGATTGACGTCCCGAGCCTGCTCGTCATCGGCGACAGCGACCCCGTCGTCACGCTCGAGATGGCGACGGAGCTGCGGAGCCTCAACCCACGCATACGCGTCGAACAGGTACAGGACGCCGGCCACGGCCTTCCCTTTCAACAACCCGAGCGCCTGGGAGAGGTGGTCCTGTCGTTCTTGCGCGAGCTCGCTTAGCTGCTCGTGCGCCTCGGCCTGACGAATCGTTGCAGCTGACGAAGGCGCGCGACGCTCCAGCCGCAGGTACAGCTCCACCCCCGCGCCTTCGCAGCCGAACTCGAGCGCCGCTGGTGCTCGGCCCGGCCGTCGTCCCAGCGATCACCGATCCAGCCGATGCGGAGGCGGAGACGGAGCTCGCCGTGCTCTCGGCGGTGGCGCACGGCAACGGGCCGAACGGACTCGCCGTGGTCCAGGCGGCGCTCGTTGCCCTCGGCCGGCTCGACCAGCGTTGCCGCCGGGAGAGGCGTCTAGCGGGAGGGCGAGCGACGATTCGGGGCGCGCAGCAGGTTTGCCGACACGCTCTACTTGCTCACCGACAGCACGTCCAGGTGCAGCATCTGGCCGGTGGTCGGCGCCGTGTCGTACGGTGGCAGCCCCTCGAAATAATCCTTGGTCCAATTGGCGATCTGGCGTTCGTTGCCGTCGTTCATCACCACCTTGACCATGGCGCCGCCGTTGACCTGGATCGTCGCCTCGTAGTCCTCCTTGTGAATGTCGTGAGCGCGGTACTGATAATTGTTCAGCCAGTACGTCTGGCGCGGCTCGCTCACCTCAATCGAATATTGCTGGTAATTGATGGAATCGTTGGGGCCAATGCTACCGCCGATCATGAACGGCTTCACGGGCATCTCCCCCCCCTCGATGTCCGTCGGCTCCCAGATCCCGCGCACCCGCAGCTTGACCGTGTACGTCGTGTTCGGATCGCCGCCGAAGGTCACCTGCTTCTCGATGTGCTGGGTGTTGGGCGGATGATTGCACGTCGCCATGGACGCCAGCGGCAAGGGCGTCGACGGGTCGCACTGGGCATCGATAAACAGCTTGTCCAACCCGCTCGCATAGCTTGCCAGATCTGGAGCGGCGCCGCCGCCGCCTGCCTCGACGGCACCACCGCCGCCACCCGAGCCACCGCCGCCGCCCGAGCCACCGCCGCCACCCGAGCCACCGCCGCCGCCCGAGCCACCGCCGCCACCCGAGCCCGACGCGGCGTCATGCGTACCGGCATCGCCCGGCGCTGCTCCCCCGGTTCCATCCATGCCGCCCGTCTCGGTGCTGCTGCATCCGGCGACCGTAACCAGCAGCGCAAGCAGGGCCATCGCCGGCGTTGCGCAGATGCGCCGCATCCCCGCGGTATCGGGACTCGGACCGGGGTCATCGATGGCGGTGCGGTTCGCGCAGACGAGCCGCGCTGTAGCGAACGGAAAAATCCAGCTCATTGAACCAGTATCCTATGTTTACGATGCGTCTGCAAGAGAGTGTAGGCCAATCGTGGACCGGCGTCATCACCAGATGCGTCGCGCCGTTGCGCCTCGGCTTGCGGAGGAGGTGTCCCACGCGGCCATCGGCCAGGATCGAGAGGCGCTCCGAGCTGAACGGCGGGCGCGCGCCGTGCCAGCACAATCGCTCGAGCCCTTCGCGAGCCCCCGCGCGCCCGGTGATCGAACAGCCATGCTGCAATCCTGCACGGGTCGTTCGAGTGTCCTCGCCGCTGAGCTCGGTCGCGCTGACGCGACGGTCTGCGGCCTCTGCCAGCGTGGTGTAGGCAATATTGAACAGCCGAGTGAGCTCGTTGGCTCTGTTGGTTTTGTCGGCGAAACGGTGGATCGTACTTTATTGTATGTACGTTATGTCAACTGCCGGTCGGCGCCGTGGGCGGTCCGAACCAGGTGGTAAGGGCGTCGCCGAGGCCCTGGTCCGTGCCTTCTCCGACCCACGCGACGTAGCCGTCAGGGCGAATCAAGACCGCGGTGGGAGCGGCGACCGCGCCCAGCACCGGGAGCTCCCACGCGCCGGCGTATCGCGCGTCGACTCGCCGGACCCGATCCGCCCACGGCCTGATGTCGAAGGCGCCGGGCTCGCCGAGGTTTAGGAACACCGGTCGGGCATCGTGCAGCAGGGCGAACACGCGCTGCGGGCTGTCCGTGGTGACCACGTCGAGATCGGGCATGCGACGCCCGAGCAACGGGTGTCCCTCGCCGAGATCGTAGTTGATGTCCACACCAGACATCATCGCGACGTATTGCTGGCGAGGCGCGTCCCTCTGCATCAGCTCGGACATCATCCCGCGCAAGGCCTCGATGCGATCGTCGCCGCGATCGAGCGCGGTGAGCGCCATGGTGTTACGCAGCACGCGGGCACCGACTGGGTGCCGCTCGGCATGGTACGTGTCCAGGAGGCTCTCCGGCGATGTCCCGTGGACCACCTGGGCGAGCTTCCATCCCAGATTCACCGCGTCCTGCACACCGATGTTGAGCCCCTGCCCGCCCATCGGGGAATGCACGTGCGCCGCGTCGCCCGCCAAGAGCACGCGGTTGTTTCGGTAGGACGCCGCCTGCCGAGCCATATCGGTAAACCTGGAGATATAGGTGGCGCTGCGAAGACCATAATCCGTCCCATAGACAGCGATGAGCGCCTCGCGGACATTGCGTAGGGTCGGCTTGTCGCCCTGGGCGAGGGGCGGTTCACTCAACACCATGCGCACGCCCTTGCCGTCCTCGAGCTTGCCTATCGCATTGATGCCTTTTTCACCACGGCGGACGCCCCACTCGGGCTCTTCGGCCATCTCGACCTCGGCGATCAAGTAGCTGGTCGACGGATCCCACCCTGGGAAGTCGATGCCTGCTTTCTTGCGGATCAGGCTGCGACCGCCGTCGCACCCGACGAGATACTTCGCTCGCAACGATCGGCCGTCGGACAGCTCGACATCGACGCCGGTGTCGTCCTGCGCGAAACCCGTGACCTCACTTCGGCGATAGATCGGCACCCCCAGCTCGGAGACCCAGTCGGCCAGGATGCGCTCGGTGCGGTGCTGCCAGAGCCCGAGATAGTAGTTGTGGCGAGCCGGGATGTCGCTGATGTCGAGAGTGCCCCGCGCGAAGGGCGCGCTCCGAAACACCTGCCCTTGCGAAATGAAGCGATCGGCGATTCCTCGCTGATCGAGCACCTCGATCGTGCGTATGTACAGCCCGCCTGCGCGCAAGCCCTCGAGGTCTTGGCTCTCACGCCGCTCGACGATGGCGACGTCGACCCTCGCCAACGCCAGCTCGCCCGCCAACATCAGCCCTGTCGGACCTCCTCCGGCGATCACAACCGCGTGCTTTGTCATGGCGACACCGCGTCCGGATTCGTCGTGCATTTCGATCCTCCTGTGCATGCCATCTCTGGCTTGCGGCCGGCGACCGTACGGCACGACCCGGGGCTTGCCGCAAGCCCCCGTCTCTGGCATACGTTGGTAGTGGAGAGAGGCGGGGGTTGCTCTTCCCGGAGCGTCTTGTGTGTGCCCTCACACAGAACGACGGCGCGCAAATTTCAGCGAGACCCGCCGAAGTAGAGACAGGCCGTCCCGATGCGGCGGGCTACCGTGCTTCACCTTGGATGACGAGGAGCGCCACGTCGGCTGACGACGGGTTCAACCCGGGATGACGACGGGCTCCTCCCCGGCCGACGACACCCGCCGCCGCGATGCCGACGGCGTTGCGCGCCGCGCCGTCGTGATCCGCGCGCGCGTTCGCCCACGCTCGCCGGCCCTATCGCCGCGAGAAGCCCCTCGACATCCCGCTGCGTGCGCGCCTAGCGTGCGCCAAGCCCGGCAAACGACACAATGACCGCTCCTCAGAACCCGCTCCTCAACGACCGCGACGTCGAGTTCCTCCTCTACGAGGTGCTCGACGCGCCCCGCCTCTGCGAGCTCCCCTATTTCGCCGATCACACGCGGGAGACGTTCGACCTCTACCTCCAGAGCTGTCGCCGGTTCGCGCGGGAGGTGCTGTTTCCGACCTACCGGCCGGTAGACGCGTCGCCCCCGCGCTTCGAGGGGGGCGCCGTCGCGGTGCACCCCGCCCTCAAGCAGGTCTTCCGGCCGATGATCGAGCTCGGCGTGCTCACCGCGGCGCGGCCGGCCGACGTCGGGGGCCAGCAGCTGCCGCTCGTGGTCGCGATGCTCGCCGGCGCGTACCTGATGGCGGCCAACCTGAGCGCGTGCGGCTACCTCGGGCTGACGACCGCGGCGGCGCACCTGATCCAGACGTTCGGCGACGAGACCCTGAAGTCCACCTTCATGACCCGGCTGTACGCCGGCGAGTGGACCGGGACCATGGCGCTCACCGAGCCCCAGGCGGGCTCGAGCCTGGCCGACGTGCAGGCGCGCGCGGAGCGGACCGAGGCGGGGCACTACCTCGTCCGCGGATCCAAGATCTTCATCTCGGCCGGCGATCACGACCTCGCCGAGAACATCGTCCACCTCGTGCTGGCGCGCATCGACGGCGCGCCGCCGGGCATCAAGGGGGTGAGCCTGTTCGCCGTGCCCAAGCGGCGGCCCGAGGGCGGGCGGCTCGTCCCGAACGACGTCGAGGTCGCCGGCGTGATCCACAAGATCGGCTGGCGCGGGCTCCCGAGCCTCGCGATGAGCTTCGGCGAGCGCGGGGACTGCCACGGCTACCTCGTGGGCAACCCGCACCAGGGCATCTCCTACATGTTCCAGATGATGAACGAGGCCCGCATCATGGTGGGCGTCAACGCCGCGGCGACCGCCTCGGCCGCCTACCACGAGGCGCTCGGCTACGCGCTCGCCCGGCCGCAGGGCCGGCCGCTCGGCTCGAAGGATCCGAGGACGCCGCAGGTGCCGATCGTCGAGCACGCCGACGTGCGCCGCATGCTGCTCCGGCAGAAGGCCATCGTGGAGGGCAGCCTCGCGCTGGTCTCCACGACGGCGCGGTACGCCGATCTCGCCGCGCACGCCGCGGACCCGGCGGAGCGCGAGCGCGCGCAGCGGCTCCTCGACCTGCTCACCCCCATTACCAAGACCTTCCCCGCCGAGAAGGGCTTCGAGTCGAACGCCCTCGCGCTCCAGGTCCACGGCGGCTACGGCTACTCGAGCGAGTACCTCCCGGAGGCGTGGCTCCGGGACCAGAAGCTCAACGCGATCCACGAGGGGACGACGGGCATCCAGGGCCTCGATCTCCTCGGCCGCAAGGTCGTGGCCGGGGGCGGCGCGGCGCTCATGGCGCTCGGCGCCGAGGTCGAGCAGACGATCGGCCGGGCGCGGCGGGCCGGCGTCGAGCCCGCGTGGTGCGAGCGGCTCGGCGCGTCGATGTCGCTGCTCGGGGAGCTGACGATGCACCTCGCCGAGGCGGGGTTGCGCGGCGACGTCGAGCGGATGCTGCGGCACAGCGCGGACTACCTCGAGCTCGCCTCGATCCTGGTGGTCGCGTGGCAGTGGCTCGCGATGGCCGCGGCGGCCCGCGAGGGGCTGGCCCGGGGCGCGTCGCCCGCCGGCTTCTACGAGGGCAAGCTGTGCGCGGCGCAGTACTGGTTCTCGACGGAGCTGCCGCGGGCCCCGGCGCTCGCGGCGCTCTGCCGGTCGGGCGAGGACTCGTACGCGAGGATGCGGCCGGAGTGGTTCTGAGGAGCGCGGGGCGCCGGCGCGCCTCGAGGGGAGCGATCGAATGAAGAGGGTGGTCATCCTGGTCGGGCACGGGGCGCCGGCGGCGGATTGCCCGCGCGAGCTCGTGACGCGCCTCAAGGCGCTGGAGGGCCGGCGCGCGGCGTCGGGCGGCGCGCCGAGCCCGGAGGAGCGCGAGCTCGAGGCGAAGGTCCGCGCCTGGCCGCGCACGCCGGAGAACGATCCCTACCGCGCCGGCCTCGAGCGCCTCGCCGCCGAGCTCGCCCCGATGCTCGGCGGCGCCGAGCTCCTCGTCGCCTACAACGAGTTCTGCGCCCCGACCCTGGCCGAGGCCGTCGCGACCGCCGTCCAGCGGGGCGCGATCGAGGTCGAGGTGGTCCCGTCGATGCTGACCCCGGGCGGCGTGCACGCCGAGGTGGAGATCCCCGAGGCCCTCGCGCGGCTCCGCGCCGAGCACCCATCGGTCACCCTCCGCTACGCATGGCCCTTCGACCTCACGGCGGTGGCGCGCCTCTTCGCCGCGCAGCTCGCGCGGGACGTCGGCTAGGTCGGCACCCGCACCCGCACCCGCACCCGCACCTGCGCACCGCCGCGCCCGCGCGCCGCTGAGCCCGCGGAGCTGCCCCCGGCATGTCCGCGGAGCCACATCTTGGAGAGCTTACCTTGTCCCTGTCCGGTGCTTACGCTACTTGATGGACGCCACCTTCAGGGGTGGCCGGACATCGGCAGGGTAAGCGGGCAAACTCGACGCGGCGCTCCTTGCTTGACACGAGACCCAGGACTCCTTCACCAGGAGAGCGAGATGTACGTCCCGACGACGGCGATCCGGCCTCAGCTCGATATTCGCGCGCAGGCGCCCGTGCCGACGAAGCACGGTGTCTTCCAGATGCTCGTGTTCCACTGGGGGGGAGCGACGAACCCCGAGCAGGGGCTATCGCCCGACCACGTCGCGCTGATCATGGGCGACGTGCGCGGCAAGTCGGACGTCACGCTGCGCGTGCACTCCGAGTGCCTCACGAGCGAGGTGTTCGGCTCGCTGAAGTGCGACTGCCGCGAGCAGCTCGAGACGGCCCAGGCGGAGATCGGCCGCCGCGGGCTCGGCGTCGTGCTCTACCTGCGGCAGGAGGGGCGCGGCATCGGGCTCGCCAACAAGATCCGCGCCTACCAGCTGCAGGCGTTCGGCCACGACACGGTCGACGCGAACCGCATCCTCGGGCTGCCCGACGACGCCCGCGGCTACGAGCCCGCGGCCGCGATGATCGACCACCTCGGCATCGAGTCGATCCGGCTCCTCACGAACAACCCCGACAAGGTGGAGGGGCTCCGCGCCCTCGGCGTGCGCATCTCGTCGCGCTCCCCGGCCATCGTCCCGGCCAACCCGTTCTCTGCGCCCTACCTCGAGGCGAAGCGCCTCCGGATGGGCCACGCCATCCCGTCGCTGCGCGACGGCGCGGCCGCCGAGAGCGCCGCGGTCGGCGACGCCGAGTAGCCGGGGGTGGGAGCGATGCGTCGCGTCCTGCGCTGAGCCCCCGCCGGCGAGGCAGCGCTCCTGCGTGCCGGGCGCGTAGCCCGCCAGCGCCAGGCCTCGCCGCCTCCGATCGCGGACCTTGCCGATCGTCGCCTGCGCACCGCCGCCTTCCAGCCTCGAGCCGCCCTCAGGGGTCGCGGCGCAGCGTGAGCGGAGGCGGCGTGTCGGCTGCTCCCGCAGCGCGGCGGCGGAACAGCGCCACGCGCGCCAGGAGCAGCGTGGTCACAGGGACCGTGATGGAGAGCATGATGACGATGAGCCACGGGTGCAGCACGGGCCGGGACTCGATCATCGAGAAGTAGAGGATGCTCGCCAGCGCCACGCACCAGCTGCCGAAGGTGTACGCGAGCGCAGGGGGATGCATGCGCAGGAAGAAGTCTGGCAGGCGCAGGAACCCGAACGCGGAGATGACCACGAACAGGCCGCTCAGCACGAGCAACGCAGCGACCGCCGCCTCGACCCAGAGGGGGAGCTGGTTCATTCGATCACCTCCCCGCGCAGGATGAACTTCGCCATCGCGGATGAGCTCACGAAGCTGAAGAGCGCGATCAACAGCGCGGCTTCGAAGTACGTGTCGCTCCGGTGACGAATGCCCAGCACCAGCATGACCAGCATCGCGTGGAAGTAGAGCAAGTCGAGCGCGAACACGCGGTCCTGCGCCCGCGGCCCCCGGATCAACCTGACGACCACGAGGACCGACGCGACGGCGTAGCAGCCGAGCGCGAAGGCGATCGCGCCAGACAGAAGTGCGCTCATTCGAAGATCTCCCTGAGAGGCTCCTCGTAGCGAGCCTTGAAATGGGCGACGAAGGCGCCTTCGTCACCGACATTCCACACGTGCAGCAAGAGCGCGCTGCGATCGAGCGCGAGCTCCGACCACACGGTGCCCGGAACCACGGTCGTCACCATGGATAACGCGGCCAGCCCGACCGGGTCACGCAGATCGAGGGGCACGATCACGAACTTCGACTGGGGTCGCCGCCATCGCCACGCGACCACGTCCCGGGCGACTTCGAAATTCGAAACCAAGACGTCGTAGCCGACCCTCAGGATGAAGCGCACGACGACCAGCGGTCGCCGCGCCCGGACGTTCGTCAGTCGCAGGGCCGAGGTGAGGAGCGGCACCGCCAGCGCGAGCCCTAGCCCCAGGGCGACCTGGCCCACGCTCGTCGAGCGCGCGAGCGCCAGCCACAACGCGAAGAGGGCGGCGGACAAGAGCGGCGCGAACACGGGCTTCTCGATGAAGGTCACGGTGCCCCCTCCTCTTCGATCACGGAGCGCGTCGGGCCCGGTCGAGGCCTCATCGACAAGACGGCCTCGATGTACGCCTTCGGCGCGTGCAGCCCCGCGGCTGTCGCGCGCGTGGTGCGCATGACCGGCTCAGCGCACAGCGTGAGCAAGATGCAAGAGAGGATGAGGCCGAGGACGGAGGCAGCCTCGACGACCTTCAAGCTGGGCGGGAGCCGCCCGCCCGACGACCAGAAGTGTCGAATGCCCGCCCTCGCGAGGGAGATGGTGGCCGCGAGCCCCGAGAGGAGCAGCAGCCCGAAGAGGATCCACGCGGCGGGCGGGACGGGGGCGCTGGCGCTCGCGTGGCCGCCCCCTCGGGGCGACAGGAGGGCGGTCAGCAACGAGACCTTCGCGACGAAACCCGAGAGCGGCGGCAGCCCTGCGACGAGCAGCGCGCAGACCATGAACGCCAGGCCGAGCAACGCGATGGACACCGGAAACGCTCGGGCGACGAGCGGCGCCTCCTCGTCATCGAGGTTGGTGTCCTCGCCCGGCTCCACGTCGAGGTCCGGCACCCGCCGCTGTCCATCGGAGCCGATGCGCTCCACCAGCTCGACGAGGAGGAAGAGAGCGCTCACCGCCAACGTGGCGCTCAGCATGTAGAACAGCGCCGCCGACGTCACCGCGGGCGTCCCCGTCCCGAGCGACGCGAGGAGCGTGCCCGACGACACGATCACCGAGAAGCCCGCGATGCGCCCGAGGGACATGGAGGCCATGAGGCCGATGGCGCCGAAGGCGATGGTCGCGAGCCCCGCGTAGAGCAGGACTGTCCCCCCGAACTGCGCTGAAGCGCCCGCGGAGAAGAGCAGCGTCCACAAGCGAACGAGCGCGTAGATGCCCACCTTCGTCATCAGCGCGAAGAGCGCCGCGACAGGCGCGCTCGTGGCCGAGTAGGCCGGCACCAGCCAGGCGTTGAGGGGCCAGATCGCCGCCTTGATGAGGAACGCCACGGCGAGGACCGCCGCGCCTGCGTGCAAGAGCCCGCGATCGCGCGCCGGGACGAGCGCGAGCTTCTCGGCGATGTCGGCCATGGAGAGCGTGCCCATGACGCCGTAGAGCACCGCGAGGCCGACGAGGAAGAGCGACGACGCGAGCAGGTTCACGGCGATGTAGTGGAGCCCCGAGCGCACCCGCGGCCACCCGGATCCATGGAGGTGCAGGCCATACGATGCCGCGAGCATCACCTCGAAGAACACGAAGAGGTTGAAGAGGTCTCCCGTGAGAAAGGCGCCGTTGAGCCCCATCAATTGAATCTGGAAGAGCGCATGGAAGTACGCGCCCGCGCGACCCCACGCGGCCTCCGCGTAGAGGGCAGCGCAGAGGCTCACCACACCGACCAGCACCAGCATGAGCGCAGAGAGCCGGTCCGCGACGAGCACGATCCCGAAAGGCGCCTCCCAGTTCGACATGAGATACACACCGACGGCGCCGGACGAACCGCCAGCGTCGGCGCCGCGCATGAGCTCCAGCGCC
Source organism: Sorangium sp. So ce394 (assembly GCF_051474665.1). Taxonomy (NCBI): domain Bacteria; kingdom Pseudomonadati; phylum Myxococcota; order Polyangiales; family Polyangiaceae; genus Sorangium; species Sorangium sp. So ce394. The sequence continues at coordinate 8,792,634 of NZ_CP150339.1, read as the reverse complement.
ACGAGGAGGCCCGCCAAGGCCGCGCCGATGTTGACGATCGACTTGGCGCGCTTGCGCTTCGCACCGAGCAGAAGCAACAGGGCCGCCGTCATCAGCGGCAGCACGACGGGCGCGACGATCATGTGCGGGAAGCGCTCGGTCATGGCTCCTCCCTCGTCCCGTCCACGTGATCGGTGCCGCTGAAGCCGCGCGAAGCGAGCAGCACGACGAGGAAGAGCGCCGTGGTCGCGAAGCCGATCACGATGGCCGTGAGCACGAGGGACTGCGGCATCGGATCCGTGTAGTGCTCAAGATCGGCAGGCACGCCGGGCCGCGCGAGCGGCGGCTTGTCGATGAAGATGCTCCCCATGCTGAAGATGAAGAGGTTCACCGCGTAAGAGAGCAGCGTGAGCCCCATGATCACCTGGAAGGTCCGCGGGCGCAGCACGAGCCAGATCCCGGACCCGCCGAGCACACCGATGACGAGCGCGAGCAGGGCTTCCATCTAGCTCGTGCCCTCGCTCGTCGACGACGCCGGGCTCTGCGCTGGCCGCCGGTGCGCGCGTAGCGACTGGTGCGCGAGCGCCGTGAGGGTGAGGAGCGTCGCTCCCACGACGACCGCGAACACGCCGAGGTCGAAGAAGGTGGCGCTCGGCAGGTGCGCTTCGCCGATCAGCGGCAGCCTGACATGCGCGGTGTGCGTCGTGAGAAAGGGATAGCCGACGGCGAGCGCGCCGAGGCCCGTGGCCGCCCCGAGCAGCAGCCCCACGGCGATCCAGCGCACCGGACGGAGGCGCGCGCGCGCCTCCAGCCAGAGCGCCCCCGAGACCATGTACTGCATGAGCATCGCGATCGCGATGACGAGCCCGGCCACGAAGCCGCCGCCTGGCTCGTTGTGCCCACGAAGGAGGAAGTGCGCCGCGACGAGGACGGAGACCGGCAGGAGCAGGCGTGCGATGACCGCCGGCACCATCATGTATCCGCGCGCGGCGTCCTCGGCCGTGCGCGGCTTCACGAGGTCGGTGACGACGTCGGCCGGCAAGGCTCTCTGTTGCTCGGGCTGCTCGATGCTCTCCGGGGGCGGTCGAAAGCGGCGCAGGAGGGCGTAGACCGTGAGCGCGACCGCGCCGAGCACCGTGATCTCCCCGAGCGTGTCGAAGGCGCGAAAGTCGACGAGCATGACGTTGACGACGTTGGCGCCCCCTCCCTCCGGCAGCGCGCGGCTGAGGAAGAACGGCGAGATGCTGTGCGGCGCCGGCCGGGTCAGCATGGCATAGGAGAGCGCGGCGAGGCCGCTGCCGGCGCCGATCGCGAGCAGCAGATCGCGCGCGCGCCGCAGCCTGTCGCGGGCCGTGACCGGACGGGAGATCCCTTCGATGCGCATCGGCAGCCAGCGCAGCCCGAGCAGAAACAGGATGGTGGTGATGACCTCCACGACGATCTGCGTGAGGGCGAGGTCGGGCGCCGAGAACCACATGAACGTCAGGCAGGTGACGAGGCCCGCGCCGCCCATCAACGTGATCGCGATCAGCCTGTGGAACTTCGCCATCACGGCAGCGCCGACCGCGCAGACCGCCCCGATGACCCACAGGAGCACGAACGCAGGCGACGCGGGCAGCCTGTCCCGGTCGCCCCACTCGAGCGGGACGCCGTGCGCCGCGAGGAGCGCGAGGAGGAGCGCGACCGCGACGATCGCGAACATCTGCGTCTGGAGTCGTCGAGTCCCGACGAGCCGAAGCGCCCTCCGCGAGAGGCGCGTGAGCCCGAACAGCGCGCTCTCGAACAGCCGCCTCCCGTTGAGCCGTCCGACGAAGGGCGTATCCTGGAGTCGCCCCTGCTCCTGATGCTTGCGCAGCCAGAGGTACCCGACGACGCCGCCCGAGATGGCGATGAGGCTCATGACGAAAGGCGGGTTGAAGCCGTGCCAGATGGCGAGGCTGTAGTCGGGGAGCGTCCCACCGACGACGGGGCGGGCCGCCGTCGCGAGCGATGGCCCGATGGAGATCGTCGGCGCGACGCCGACGATGAGGCAGCTGAGCACCAGGAGCTCGATCGGCGTCCGCATCCACCGCGGGGCTTCCTCCGGCTGCCGAGGGAGATCGGTCGACGGCGGGCCGAAGAAGATGTCGTAGCCGAAGCGCAGCGAGTACACGACCGCGAAGATCGCCGCGATCGTCGCCAGCGCCGGGAGCCCCACCTCCACCGAGGGGTGCGCGGACAAGAACATCGTCTCGGCGAAGAACATCTCCTTCGACAGGAAGCCGTTGAGCAGCGGCACGCCGGCCATCGCGGCGCTCGCCACGAGCGCCAGCGCGCCGGTGCGAGGCATGGAACGGATCAGGCCGTTCAAGCGACGGATATCGCGCGTCCCGGTCTCGTGGTCGACGACGCCCGCGGCCATGAACAGCGAGGCCTTGAACGTCGCGTGGTTCATGATGTGAAACACCCCGGCGACGGCGGCGAGCGAGCTGTTGAGCCCGAAGAGGAGCGTGATGAGGCCGAGGTGGCTGACGGTCGAGTAGGCGAGCACGCGCTTCAGATCGTTCTGGAACATCGCGATGTACGCGCCGAGCAGGAGCGTCGTCATGCCCGCGCCGCTGACGATCCAGAACCACAGCTCGGTCCCCGATAGCACCGGCCAGAGCCGCGCGAGCAGGAATACGCCCGCCTTCACCATGGTCGCCGAGTGCAGGTAGGCGGACACCGGCGTGGGCGCGGCCATCGCCCGCGGCAGCCAGAAGTGAAACGGGAATTGAGCGCTCTTGGTGAGCGCACCCAGCAAGATGAGGACGAGCGCGGCTGGGTAGAGCGGGTGTGCCCGCACGCGGTCGCCCGAGGCGAGGGCCACATCGAGCTCGTAGCTGCCGACGATGTGGCCGAGGATGATCACGCCTCCGAGGAGCGCGAGCCCGCCCGCGCCGGTCACGGTGAGCGCCATGCGCGCGCCCCGCTGCGCGTCCACCCGGTGATGCCAGTAGCCGATGAGCAGGAACGAAACGAGGCTCGTGAGCTCCCAGAAGACCACGAGCTGAACGAGGTTGCCCGAGACCACGACGCCCAGCATCGCGCCCATGAACGCGAGGAAGAGCGCGTAGAGGCGCGCCACCGGATCCTCGGGGGACATGTAGTAGCGCGCGTACAGACAGACGAGGGCGCCGATGACGGTGATGAGCACGGCGAACATCCACGCGAACCCGTCGATCCGAAGGACCAGATCGAGGCCGAGCGAAGGCACCCACGAGATCGTCTCGCGGATCACGCCCCCGTCACGCACCCGCGGGAACAGGCTGATGACCCAGGCCGCCGCGCCGGCCGACACGAGCCCTGCGCAAGCCGCGAGCTCGGACCGCGCCCGCGTCGGCAGGATCGCGGTGAGCACGCTTCCAAGAAATGGCAAGAGGAGCAGGGCGACCGCGGGCATGGCGCGCGAGTGTACTGGCTGACCGCGCCGGTTTCAGCCATATCCCGCGGTTCTCAAGCTGCGGTGCGACCTCGTCGGCCCGGGGCCGGAGGCCGCGCCGGCTACTTCTTCGCCGCGTCCTTCAGCCGCGCCTTCAGCTTGCCGGCGTAGCCCTCCTTGTTCTCCTGCTTCACCCGGCCGATCGCCAGCGCGTCCGCCGGCACGTCGCGGGTCACGGTGGTGCCCGTCGCCACGTAGGCGCCCGCGCCGATCTTCACCGGCGCGACGATCTGCGAGTCGCTGCCGATGAACGCGCCGGGGCCGATCTCGGTCCGGTGCTTCCGGAAGCCGTCGTAGTTGCAGAAGATCGTCCCGGCGCCGACGTTCGCGCCCTCGCCGATGTCGCCGTCGCCGAGGTAGGCGAGGTGGTTCGCCTTCGCGCCCTTGCGGACCACCGTCTTCTTGGTCTCGACGAAGTTGCCGATGTGCGCGTCGGCCTCGATCTGGCTGTCCGGGCGGAGGTGCGAGAACGGCCCGATCTGCGCGCCGGCGCCGATCGACGACTGCGACGCGACGGTGTACGGCTTCACCGAGGCGCCCGCCTCGACGACCACGTCCGTGAGCACCGAGCCCACGTCGACGCGCGCGCCCGCGCCGATCCGCGTCTGGCCCCGCAGCACCGCCCCGTGCTCGATCACCGCGTCCGGCTCGACGACCACGCCGGCGTCGACGCGGGCGCTCGTCCGGATCGTGACGCCGCTCCGGCGCAGCCGGTCGGCGATGCGGCCGTAGAGCACCTCCTCGGCGGCGGCGAGCTGCGCGCGGTCGTTGATGCCCACGAGCGAGCCGGCGTCCCGCGCCACGACCACCGCGGCGCCGCCGGCCTTCGCCGCCTGCGCGACGATGTCGGTCAGGTAGAGCTCGCCCTGCGCGTTGTCCGTCGTCAGCCCGGCGAGCGCGCGCTCGAGGAAGGCGCCGCGGGCGAGGTACACGCCGGGGTTGACCTCGGTGATCGCGCGCTCCTCCGGGCTCGCGTCCTTGTGCTCGCGGATGCCGATCACGCGCCCCGCGCCGTCGCGCAGGATCCGGCCGTAGCCCGTCGGATCGGCGACCTGCGCGGTGAGCATCGCCATCGGCGCGTCGCCCGCGCCGTCGAGCGCTCCGCGGAGCTGCGCGAGCTGCTCCGGATCGAGCAGCGGCGTGTCGCCGCACAGGATCAGCACCGCCTCGGCGGTCGCCTGGAGGTGCGGCATGGCGCAGCGCACCGCGTCGCCGGTGCCGCGCTGCTGGGGCTGGAGCGCGGTGCGGACGTTCTTTCCCTGGGCGCCGAACGCCCTGTCCAGGTAGGCGGAGACCTCGTCGCGGCCGTGGCCGACGACGACCACGACGTCCGAGGCGCCCGCGGCGAGGGCCGCGTCGACGACGTAGTGGATCATCGGCCGGCCGCAGAGCTCGTGGAGCACCTTCGGTCGGGCGCTCTTCATCCGAGTCCCTTGTCCGGCAGCGAGAACGACAGCGGTGAGCGGGGTGGGTTGGGCGGTCGCCATCGCCCCGGAGCCTATCACCCTCCGCCCCGCCGCCGTCCCCATCGCGCACGGCGAGCCTGGAAAACGCGCACTATGTCCTCACCGCCCTCACCCGCGCGGGCGGGAAGCGCTACGCGGCTTCGGCGGAATCGTCTACCCTGGCGCCGTCTCGGGGAGGTTTCCTCATGCGCACGCGTACGCTGCGTTCCTCGGCCGCTGGTGTGCTTCGGCTGGCTGCGCTCGCCGCGTCCGGCGCGGTCGCCGTCTCCTGTCACGAGCCGCTCGACACGGCGCGGAGGGCGCCCCCGAAGGCGACGCTGGGCGACGACGTCTTCGGCGTGCTCTGCGACCGCGTGGGGGCGTCGAGCCTCTACGAGGACCACACGGGCGCGTCGTACCAGCGCGTCTGCCACTACGACGACGCGGGCGTTTACCTGGACGAGGTCGACGTCTCGCTGCTGCCGCCCGTCTCCGGCGAGCGGGCGGAGCGGGCGCGCAGGCTCGGCGTGGCCAAGATCGAGGCCATGGCCCGGTGGCGCAAGGACCTCGTGCGCGCCGTCAACGCCGCGGTCCCGGACGTCGAGATCGCCAACGTCGCGGCCGGCGAGGGGGGCGGCAAGATCCGGCTGCGCGACGCCTTCCTGAGCCTGTCGCAGACGATCGCCCCGCTCTACGAGGCGAACCCGTTCGATCCGAGCCCGGAGGCCAGGGCGGTCCTGCCGGCGTCGACGCAGGGGATGGGGCGGCTCCTCGACGCGCTCATCCACGGCAGCGAGGAGAGCGCGGCCCGGGTCGAGGGGGAGGAGAAGGCGCGGCGAGAGCGGGCGCCGATCGACTGCGAGCGAGCAACGGAGGGGGAGGGGAGCGCGATCGCCTGCGCGCTCTCCGGGATCTGGGGGCGAACGGGGTATCGCTCGGCGGACGCGGGGCTCGGCGCGGCGCGCGCGGCGCTCGCGTACCCGGGCCTGCGCCCGATGACCGTGGCGGCGCTCGACGCGATCGGCCCCGGCGGCCCGGGGGCGCCCGCGCTCCAGGCGCTCTTCGCGGCCGGCAAGCGCGAGCTGGCCGCGCTCTCGCCGGAGGAGCGGGCGCCGCTCTCGGTCGACGCGCCCACCGCCCAGCCGAACCGCCCGCGCACGCTCCTGGAGCTCGCGCAGGCGGCGCTGCTCGCCGAGGACGACGCGTTCGCGTCGCCGCCGTCGAGCTTCGTCGCCCGCCGCGACCGGCGCGGGTGGGTCCTCCCGCAGGGCGGCGGGGTCCCCGCGCCGTTCGCCGACGCCGACGGGGACGGGCTCGCCGACGTCGACGCCTCCGGCAGGTTCGTCGACGAGCGCGGCGAGCCGCTCGCGATCGACCCGCCGTTCGCCATCCCCGGCGTCACCCCGCCGCCGCGGGACGACTTCGGGCGCCTCTCGCCGGAGCTCTACGCCTACGTCGATGCTTCGAGGACGCTCCTCGGCGCGACGCTGCGCGCGATCGTGCCGCTCGTCGACGGGACCCGGTACGCGCGCAAGGACGACCCCGAGCCGTGGAAGACCGAGCACGAAGGGCTCATGTACGCCCTCGCCGGCTCGTACGTGCTCTTCGGCGACCGCGAGGAGGCCTGCTACGACTTCCGGACCGACACGGTCTTGCCGCCGGACCCGACGTGCGAGGAGCGCGATGGCCGCCTGTCGTACCGCCGCTTCCGCGGCGAGGACTCGCCGCTCGCCGACCTCGCGCACGCGGTCGGCCAGGTGCTCGCCGACAAGGACTCGGACGTCCTCCTCCTCACGCTGATCGATCTGCTCGAGAACCACGAGGCGGAGCTCGCCCGCATGATGGGCGCGGCGCTGCGCATCCGCGATCTCGCCCGGGAGCACGACCGGCTGGCCGCCGAGGGCAAGGAGCCGGCGGCGCAGCTCGACGGCGAGGCGCCGCTCTGGGACGAGGTGGCGGCGGTGCTCGACCGGGCCGTCGAGCAGCCGGGGCTCGTGCCGCGCCTCGTCGAGGCGCTCGGGAGCGACGCGCTCCTCGCCCCGCACGGCAGGGCGAAGCACGCGGGCGACGCGATCGCGGCGATGCTCAGGTACCGCGATCAGTACGCGTACGACCCGGAGGACCTGAACGGTCCGGCGATCAACCTCTCGGTCGGGGCGCCGTCGACGTCCGATCCGAAGACGCCGGTGGACCCGACGAAGCCGAAGATCGGCGACAACCGCTCGGCCATGGAGCGGCTGATGCACCTGATGCACGACACCTCCGGCGTGAGGCAGTGCAACAAGCGGGACACGGAGCTGAGCGTGTTCGGCGTCTCGGTGTCCTGCCCCGGGTGCGATGCGCCGTGCGAGCTGTTCCAGATCGACGACCTGGCGGCCTTCTACCTCGACTCCCTCCTGCCCGAGGGGCATCCCAAGAAGGCGGAGCTCAAGATCAAGCCCTCGGTCCTCTCGGCCCTCGTCCCGGATTCGGTGCTCGAGTTCTCCAGCGGCATCGACGGCTTGACGAGCCACCCCACGCCGGCCGCGCTGAGCCGGCTCATCTACTTCGGGGCCGACTCGGACGAGTTCCCGAACCTCGTCGATCTCGACCCGCTGCGCGAGCTGACCAACGAGACGACGAACGATTTCATCTCGGGGACGCTCGAGCCGGCCGGCACGATCCACTGCCCGAAGAACGAGCTCGGCGTGAACGAGTGCAGCTCCCCGGAGAACCTGATCCGGATCCGCCACCCGGGGACGACCTTCCTCATCGAGCGGCTCGGGCTCGGCGCGTACCTGAGCCCGATCGTGGCGGCGTTCGCCGAGGTCGCCCCGGACACCACCGGGGAGGCGATCTTGATCGATCTCTTCAGCACGGCGTACCGGCACTGGCCGGGCAAGGAGCACGGGCCGGAGTGCATCAAGGCCGGCTCGCCGGCGACCAACACGGCGTACTGCTCGGAGGCGGGGGCGAACACGTACGAGCCGCTCATGGCCGACGCGCTCCAGGCCGAGGACGTCCTGGCGTCGTCGGTGGCGTTCGCCCGGACGCTGGCCGACCGGTCGGCCCCGGTGACGGTGCAGCGCGGCCCCGGGGCCGAGGCCGAGCCGCGGCAGACCTGGACGAAAGCGCAGGCGATCGAGAAGCTCGCGCGGATCTTCTTCAGCGCCCGCTACGCGGGCAACGTGGGGATGGTCGATCGCCACGGAAAGAAGCGGGCGACGTGGGCCGACGGTCGGACCCAGGACCAGCTCACCGGGTTCACCCTGCTCGCCGACGCGCTGAACGGCATCGACGCGCGCTTCGCGGAGAGCGCCGCGCCCGACGCCGCGGCGCGGAAGGGCCAGTGGGAGCGGGCCACGAGCGAGCTCGTCGACGCGCTCCTCGCGGTCGAGGGGTCGGGGCCGGAGACCCGGTTCAAGAACCGCGCGCTCCCGAGGATGGGCGCCGTCGCCCTGCGCGTCCTCCGCGAGCAGCTGAACGCGCGCTGCCCCGATCGCGAGAGGACCGGGCGGTGCGCCTGGGCGAAGGAGGAGCTCGGCGCGAAGGTGAGCGACCTCGTGAGCCACCCGCTGTTCGCCGCGGCGGTCGACGTGTCGGAGGCGATCCGCGCCCACGAGCCGGCGCGGCGGGAGCTCGAGCGGTTCCTCACCTACCTGCTCGACGCCGGCGCCGACGACGCCCCGCTCCGCGCGCTGCTCCCGGCGCTGGCCGACGTCCTGCAGCTGCTCGGCGACGAGGACACGCTGATCCCGGTCCTGAAGGCCGCGTCGACCGCGCTGACCCCGGAGGGCGACCGCGGCGGCCCGGGCGCGGCCGACGCGGGGCTCGCGGCGCTCAAGGCGCTCAACGACGACCGGTACGACCGGTACCACGCGATGGATCACGTCCTCCCCGCGCTCGTGACGCCGATGAAGGACGACGGCCGCGCGCCGCTCGAGGTGTTCGTCGACGCGTTCGCGGACGTGCACCGCGTGGAGGCCGCGAGCGGCGAGCCCCTGGCGGCGGCGGACTACCGGCAGGTCCTTGTCTCGCTCCGGGACTTCCTCACCGACGAGACCCGCGGGCTCGAGCAGATCTACGCCATCCTCCGGAAGCGGCCCGTCGAGTGAGCCGCGCGCACGACACCGCGCTCCGCGCCGCGCTCGCCGCGGCGTCCGCCGCCGGGGCGCTCGCGCTGCTCCCGGGCGACGCGGGCGCGGCCGGGCTGTACTTCACCGATCGCGGCGTCCGCCCGCTGTCGCGCGGCGGGGCGTACATCGCCGGCGGCGACGATCTCGGGGCGATCGCCTACAACCCCGCGGGCGTCTTCGAGGCCGGCACGCAGATCCTTGTCGACGCCGGGCTCTTCGAGTGGCGCAGCGAGCACACGCGCCAGGCGATCGTGCGGCAGGTCGACCCGAACACCGGCGAGCCGACGGGCGCGAGCTTCGTGCAGACGATGGAGCCCGTCACCGGCAGCGCGCCGGTGCTGCCGATCCCCACGCTCGGCGCGTCGTTCCGGGTCGATCCGCGGTGGGTCGTCTGGGGCGGCGTGTGGACGCCGTACGCGGCCCTCTCCAGCTACCCGGAGCAGGTGAAGGGCGCGCCGGCGCCGCAGCGGTATGCGCTGCTCACCCTCGAGGGCTCGGCGCTCGCGTTCGTCGGGGTCGGCGCGGCGTACGCGCCGTCGCCCAGGTGGCGCCTCGGCGCGGGGATCGGCGCGGTGGTCGGCACGTTCAACAGCCGCGTGATCGTCTCCGGGTGCGTCCCGGAGCGGATGTTCTGCGCGCCCGAGGATCCGGAGTGGGACATCGAGTCCGAGCTCACGGTCGCCCCGATCGTGGCGCCGACGGGCCAGCTCGGGGCGCTCTTCATCCCGACGCCGGCGTGGCGTATCGGCCTGGCCTTCCAGCTGCCGGCCTGGGTGCGCGCGCCCGCCACGTTCCGGGCGCGGCTCCCCGCGGCGCCCGTCTTCGAGCGCGCCGTCCAGGAGGGCGAGGACGCCGACGTCTCGTTCGATCTGCCCTGGATCCTCCGCGCCGGCGTCGAGGCGCGGCCCGTTACGGACCTGCGCGTGGAGCTCGGGCTCGGCGTCGAGGGGTGGGGCATGCACGACGAGGTCGTGGTCGAGCCCGACGGGGTGGTGCTCCGGAACGTCGCCGGCTTTCCCGAGGAGTTCCGCGTGCCTCCGGTCACGCTCCCGCGGCGGTTCGAGGCGTCGTTCTCGGCGAGGCTCGGGGGCGAGTACGCGTTCGAGGCCGTCGGCCAGCGGTGGGCGCTGCGCGCCGGCGTGAGCCTCGAGCAGAGCGCGGTCCCGCCCGAGTACGTGTCGGTCCTCACGATCGACGCGCCGAAGCTGACGACGGCGCTCGGCCTGGGGGTGCACCTCGGTCGATGGCGCCTCGACGCGACCTACGCGCACGCGTTCGCCGCGGACGTGCGGGTCGATCCGAGGGACGCGCGGCTGCCGCAGATGAGCCCGGTGCAGGGCAATCCGCCGGAGAACCCGAACATGATCAACGGCGGCGCGTACAGCGTCCGCGCGAACGTGGTCGGGCTGGGCGTGGCGTACACGTTCGAGGACGCGGCGGGCGAGCCGAAGGCGCAGACGACGAGCGCGCCGAAGGCGCCGCGCTGACGTGCCGTGACGGCCGCGCGGCGCCGCCGGGGGACGAGCCTCGCTAGACGGCCCGCAGCTCGCGCAGGCGCTCCGTGAGCCGGGGCTCGTCCAGCCAGCTCAGGTCCTTGTCCACGCTCGTCTCGATGTGGTTGCTGACCTGCTTGCTCACCGTGCCGCGGAGCAGGCCGAGGAAGTGCGGCGGCGCGATGAGCACCAGCGAGTCGTAGGCGTGCTCGTTGAGACCCTTCTCCAGCACCTCCGCGAGCTCCTGGGCGAACTTCTGCTTCTCGACCTCCTTGGGATCGGTGTCGGGCGCCGCGCCGGGCCGGCCGAGGTACGTGCCGCCCCCGCCGCCGCTGATGTTGCCGTTCCCGCCTGGGGTGCCGTTCGGCTTCCGCCCGTGAGCGTCGGCCATGAGATCCCGCACGCGCGCCCGGCTCTCGTCGTGACTGTAGGACTCCAGCAGGGTAAAGCCCTTGCCCGCAGGCTCTTCACGATAGAGCTGGGCACGGCTTGCGTCGGAGACCAGGATCCACGTCTTCCGTGCTGCCTTGCTTGCCATAAGCCTCCACAGGGAATCAACGCTTCCCTTGGGTTACGTTAGAGACCGACCCCCTCCATCGCAAGCGGCCAGAGAGCCCAAACCGACGAGATTCGACCGGATTGCACGCGAGGGCGCGGGATCGAGCGGGCTCATCCACTTTGACGTGCGTGAATTCGAGGAGAACGGGAGAGGGGGAGAGCGGCTCAGGAAGTTGTTGAGTGAGAAATACGGTCTTCGGTGTACGAGCCGAGGCCGCGGCGGGTGGCTGGGGTTTTCGCGACAGCGGTGCTCGGCCTCACGCTGCGCGCCGGCCGCGGCCCGGACCAGCTCTGCCCACCCGAAGTCCGGCCGGGAGGTGCCGGGCTTCCGCCGCTTCGCGGCGGCTTCGCGCGGGCGGCCTCAGCCTGGTTTCCTCGGGCGTGCGCCCTGCTCCGCACCCTGGCGTCCGCTTCGCCGCCGCCGTAGCTCCGCGCGCCAGCCATCTCCGGCGGGGCTGCTCGGTCTGGTGCCAGCACCGGAGGGGCGAGCACGGGTTGACCAGGGCGCCCGGGGCTCAGCTCGTCTTGATCGTGAGCTCGTTGCCGCGCCCCGCGTCGAACGGGAGCGCCTGGGAGAGATAGCCGTTCCGCGGGTCGCGCACGTAGTCGATATAGCCCGAGGCCTGCTCGAACGCGTTCTCGCCGATGATGATCGCGCCAGGCTTCAGGTGCGGCTCGAGCAGCTTGAGGACGTCGAGATAAAGGGTGAAGGCGCCGTCGAGCAACACCAGGTCGACATCGCCGGCGACGCCAGACTTGAGGGTCTCCCGAGCGTCGCCGGCCCGGAGCTCGACGAACTCGGACAGCCCGGCGGCGGCGACGTTCGCCCGCGCCCGCTCGACCTTGCTGGGCACGAGGTCGGTCCCGATCAAGCGGCCGCCGCCCATATCGCGGAGCGCGGCAGCCAGATAGATCGTGGAGACCCCCATCGAGGAGCCGAACTCCACGATGTGCTTGGCCTTGCACGCGCGGGCGCACATGTAGAGGAAACGTCCGAACTCCGGGGAGACATTGAGGAAATTCTCCGCGAACCCGTGATACGTGCCTTTCAGATCGCTGGCTTCGTCCTCGAGGACCTGGGTGATCATCTCTTCTCGGGTGGCCGCCTCGCTCTGGGCGCTGGCGGCCAGCGGCGCGTCGGCCGCCTCCGCTTCCTGATGAAGACGCTCGAGGACCTCTGCGACCTGGCCGTTGCTGATTGAATTCATGTCTGCGTTCCCTTTCTTTCCGAATGAACGACCATGACCATGTGAGGTTGGTACCGTTTGACAACCGAGTCGTCCAGGACAATATTGGGCTCGGTTTGAGACCTGTGGAGCATCGATCAAGGGCCGCGGCCAGCCCTGGGCCAGCCCTTGGGATCGAGGAGCATGCCGATGGAACTCCGCCACCTGCGCTACTTCATCGCCATCGCCGAGGAGGAGAGCTTCAGGCGCGCGGCAGAGAAGCTGCGCGTGTCACAGTCGCCGTTGAGCCGTCAGATGCAGCAGCTCGAAGAGGAGATCGGCGCGGAGCTCTTCGAGCCATCGGGGCGCGGCGTGAAGCTCACGACCGCCGGGCGGCTGCTCCTGGACAGAGCGAAGACGATCCTCTCCGACGTGGACGCTGCGGCCAAAGAGGTGAGGGAGACGGCCGAAGGCCAGATCGGAACCGTCACGATCGGGTTCGAGAGCGGCTCTGCGTATATAGGCCCGCTGTCGACGATCCTCTCGAGGTTTCGGGAGCTGGCGCCTCGAGTCAACGTGGAGCTCGTGCCCATGAGCAGCGCCCAGCAGTGGGACGCCCTGCGCGCGGGGCAGATCTCGCTCGGCTATGGGAACTACGTCCCTGATGACTCCTCGCTCGAGAGCGTCGTGCTCGCCCGGCATCGCCTGGGGATCGTCGTGCCGAAGCAGCACCCGCTGGCGACCGCATCCACGATCAACGTCAAGGACCTGGCGACCGAGCCCGTGCTCATGGATCCGCGGAAGAGCAACCCTCGTCTGTACGACGACATCATCGCCGCCGTCCGCGCGCGCGGCGTGACCCTGAACGTGGCTTCGGAGATCCTCGACGGAGAAGCCCTGTTGACGCTCGTGGCGAGCGGCTTCGGATTGACCTTCGGCGCGGAGCCCGCGGCTCGTTTCCTCGCGGTCGGCACCGCGGTCTGGAGGCCGGTCAGCGATCTCGGTCTGGAGATGCTCAACATCGCGATGTGGCGGCCCGACGCGCCGTCTCTCCTGCTAAAGCCGCTCATTGGCTTGGTGCGCGAGCTCGGCGTCGCTCCTCGCGATCGGGAGACGGAGCTGCGAAGACGTGAGCGCGAGCGCCAGCGGCGACCGCGACGCGGGTAGGTGCGGTGAGCGGCGCCAGCAAGGGCGCGCTCCGCCGGCACCGCCCCGCGCCTCGTACCGGAGAACCCGCCGCTCGTCCGGCAAAACCCCCGCCTGGTCATCCTTCGCTCGATCTCGCCACCTCGTCTGGCAACGTGGCTGCCCTATGACATCCCGTACACGACGAGATCCTCTGCCGAGGGTCGTCGCCCTCACCGCGCTGGCTGTCCTCAACCCCGCATGCGGATCGAGCTCCGGTACGCCGGACGCGCCTGACGACCTCCGCGGCGAGCTGGAGCGCCGCCTCGACGCCGCGGCGATGGCCGGGTTCTCCGGAGCGGCGCTGGTCACGGTGGACGGGGGCACGGTGCTGGCGCGCGGCTACGGCCTCGCGGACCGAGACGACGGCGTGCCCAACGTCACCGACACCGCGTACGATTTCGGCTCCGTCATGAAGGACCTCACGGCGGCGGCCATCTTCAAGCTCGAAGGCGAGGGCAAGCTCAGGGTGACGGACTCGCTCGCTACCCTCTTCGACGACGTGCCCGCCGACAAGGCCGAGATCACCGTCCTGCAAGTCGTCCAGCACAGCGCCGGGTTCGACGAGTACCACGACACCGAGGGAGACTTCGAGCCCATGGCGCGCCTCGAAGCCCGCCAGCGGATCTTCGCGCAGGAGCTGCGGTTCGAGCCGGGGAGCGAGAGCGAGTACTCGAATTCGGGCTACACGTTGCTGGCCGACATCGTCGAGACCGTCTCGGGGCGAGGGTTCACCGAGTACGTGCGCGACGAGCTCCTCACGCCCGCCGGGATGCAACACAGCGGCTTCTTCGGCGACCCGGTGTGGGAACGGGTCGACACCGCCATCGGGTACGGAGAATCGACGTTCGGGAGCAACGACCCGGCCGCGTGGCCGTACACGTGGTCGCTGGTCGGCAACGGCGGGCTGGTCACGACGGTCTCCGATCTGGAGCGCTGGCTGGTCGCCGTCTGGGGCGGGGACGTGCTGGACCCGGCCGCGCTCGACGCCTACCGGACGCTGTACCTCTCGGGCGCGAGCTTCGAGGGCAAGACGGTTTACGGCTACGCCGGGGGCAGCGACTTCGGCTTCGGGGGGTACGCGGCGGACTGCCCGGAGGCGAACACCCGCGTGATCCTCGGGACGAACGCGTCCGACGCGTTCGATATCGAGCAGCTCGGGGGCGAGCTGGCCCAATTCGTTCTCTCGGCGCAATAGGACGAGCTCAGCCTGGTTGACGGATGCCCACGGTGTTCTCCAGCAACTGCTGCCGGACCTCCCGCGCCCGATCGCGCGACACGGGGACGCGGAGCGTGGGGCCGACCTCGACGAACAGCTCTCCCGCGAGCCGGCTCAGCCCCTGCACGTGCGCCGGGGCGATGAGCCAGTTGCGGTGCACGCGCAAAACGCGGCTGCCGAGGGCGGCCCCGAGCGCGTTGAGGGAGAGGTCCATCGAGAATACACCATCGACGTGGTGGACGTAGGTGAGGCGATCCTCGGTCTGAAATGCAAACATGCCATCGAGGTCCAAGAAGACGAGGCTGTTGCTCTTCCGGGCGACCAGGCGCCGCCGCGCGGCGCCGTGGGTCGGCGGCCGGCGCCGCTCGAGCAGCCGTGCCGCGCACGTCGTGATGCGATCGAGCGTGAAGGGCTTCAGGAGATAGTCGACGACGCCCAGCTCGAACCCGTCGAGCGCATACTGCGCCGAGGCGGTGGCGAGCACCACCGCCGGGGGGCTCGCCAGGCCGGCGAGCGACCGGGCGAAGTCGAGCCCCGAGCGATCCCCGGGCCGATCGACGAGGCGGACGTCGACGAACGCGACCTCGATGCCGAGCTCAGGGCGCTCGAGCACCTCTCGGGCATCCTCGACGCTCGTCACCGCGGCGATGTCCCCGAAGCTTCCCGTGTCGCGCAGCAGCTCTACCAGGAAGTTGCGCGCCGGCCATTCGTCTTCGATGATCAGGGCGGACAGGGGCTTCATGCGCTCCTCTTTGGCAACACGATCTCGACGCGTGTCCGGCCTGGCTTCGCGTCGACCCGCAGCGATGCGCGGGCGGATTCGAGGGCCATGCGGCGCCGCACCAGGTTCAGCCCCCGGCCCCCGGGGCGGGCGGAGCCCGGGTCGAAGCCGGGCCCGTCATCCTCGACGGTGCAGCGCAAGCGGTCCGCGTCGTCGGCGATCCGCAGGGCGACACGGCCGCGGCCCGGCCGACGGAGCGCGCCGTGATGAACCGCGTTCTCCAGCAGCGGCTGCAGCAGCAATGCCGGAAGGACGCAGTCCTCCGCCGACCGGTCCACGGCCCACTCGAACGCGAGCCGCCCGACGTGCCGAGACTCCAGGATCCGAGCGAAGCCCCGGAGCCAGCTCACCTCCTCGCGCACCGTGTGATGGTGGCGTCGCGGCTCCTGCATGGCGTCTCGCAGCAGGTCGCCGAGCGTCGCGATGAGGTCGCGGGCTTCGCGCGGCTCTTCGGTCACGAGGCCTGCGATCGTGTTGAGGGTGTTCAGCACGAAATGCGGCTCGAGCGCGGCGCGGATGCGCGCGAGCTCGGCCTCCTGGCGGAGCGCGTGTCGCTCCTGCTCCAGCCTTCGCTCGGCGCCGATCCGGCGCGGCAGCTCGACGAGCAGGGCCCAGAAGCCGAACAGCGCGTCACCGTCGAAGAAGCCGACGACGGCGGTGGCCCCGAACGTCTGCCGCGGGCCCTCGGCGAAGGCGTCGGGCAGCGCCATGACGAGCAGGAGGGCGGCGAGGTGGATCAGCGAGCTGGCGATCCCGGCCGTGAGCGCGAGGGTCAGCAGCTGCCGCCAGACCGGCGTACGCTGCGTGTCGAGCCTATGCGCCACCGCCGTGAGCGCGCCGAGGACCGCCGACACCCACGCCGCGATCCCCAGCGCCTCCCGGGCGTCGAGCCTGCTGGTGCTGACCCAGTTGAGCAGCCAGAGCACGGCCGTCGTGATCAGCACGGCCTTGCCGAGGTGGGCCTTCCCGTGGCTGGCGGGTTCGTGCGCCGCCGCCGTGACGCCACCAGTCCAGGCTAGCATCGTCCGGGCCGGGCCATGGGTTCTTGGGAAAAGACATCACGGGAACGCGGCGTCCGCAACGTCGTCGCGCGCGACGATCGGCGAAGGAAAGAGGCGCCGCCGACGTTCGCCGCGGCGCGCCCGACCCGAAGAGATAGCCCAGCGTCAGGGCCGTGGCCTCGGTTTCGAGCTGCGCCGTTCGGTGAGGATCTCGTGCAGCGCCGGGATCGCGAGCGCCTACCGGCGCCGACGCCGAAGAACGAGCGCAGAAGCGACCAGCGAGAGAGCGGCGGCGAGCCCGCCGTTCCGAGTGCCCGCGCCCGTCCGGCAAGCGCACGAGCCGCCTGAATCGTCGCCGGCCGCGTCGTTCCCACCCGAGCCACTGGCAGCTTGCGTGCTGTCGTTGCCACCGCTGCCAGGCCCACCGGAGGGATCGGCGCTGCCGCCGCTGCCCGAGCCAGCGGTGCCGGTCGCTCCGCCGGTGCCTCCGGTGGCCGAGCCGCCGCTGCCCGACATCGCGCCCCCGGCGCCGCCGCTGCCGCCATCGCCGCCTCCGCCGCCGCCGTCGCCCCCGTCACCCGGCATGGTGGGTCCGGTAAACCGCCACCAGTTGAACTTGAAGAGGTCGCCGTTGCCGCCGACGAACTTCAGGAACAAATCGTGTTTCCCGCTGCCCCCGCTGACCGCGCAGGTCTTGGTGGTCCAGGACGACGCGCCCGAGACGTCACACGTCCCGAGCAGCGTGCCGTCCTGACTGTCGAGGTGGAGCTCGATCTTCGCGTTGCCGGCCGAGGACGATACCCGAGCCTCGAAAGAGGTCACGCCGTCCAGGAAATCGACGTTCTTTACCTTGATGTAGTCGCCATTGCTGATGGACGTGACGTTCATGCCGGCGCCGGTGTCGGTGCACACCTCGGTCTTGAGCCCGGACGAGAAGGCGATGGTCTCGGCCTCGACCTGACTGAACGGATTCAGCGTGTCGACGGCGGACGGTCCGCTCGTGGACATCGTGATCTTCGGAATGCTGCCGTCGGCGCCGTACGTGAACTCCTCCACGCAGACCGAGCGCTTGTAGTTACTGCCGCCTGGCAATGCGCTGTTGTGATAGAAAAAGTACGAGTGCCCCTTGTAGTCGACGACGCCGGCGTGATTGGTGAAGGTGCGCCCGGCGTCCATGATGTCGCCGCGGATGTTCCAGGGCCCGGTCGGACTGTTGCTGGTCGCGTAGCTGATCTTCTCGCTCCCGGCGATGGCGGCGTAGACGAGGTAGTACAGCGACCCTCGCTTGTAGAACCACGGACCCTCGGTGAAGCCGTTCAACGGCACCTCGGTGATGTTTCCCGAGGTGCTGATCATGTCCGAGTTCAGCTTCACGTGCCGGAGCTTGGCATTCCCCCAGTACATGTGGGCCTGTCCATCGTCGTCGACGAACACCGTCGGGTCGATGTTGCCGCCTCCGGGCGCCACGGCCAGCTCCCTTCCCAGCGGGTCCATGAACGGGCCTGCCACATTGTCCGATACGCCAACGCCGATCTTCGCGCCGGTGTTGTTGTTCAGCGGTACGTACAGATAGTACTTGCCGTTCCTGGCGATCCCCTGCGGCGCCCACGCATTGTCGGTCCCCCAGCGGAAGCTCTTGTAGCCCGCGGGCGAGCCGTGGTCCGTCCAGTTGACCATGTCGACGGTGGAGTACAACCTCCAGTCGTTCATGGTGTAGAAGTCCTTCACCGTCACGTCCTCGTCGTGGGACGTGTAGAGGTACAACCTGCCTTCGTGCACCATGGGAGCGGGGTCGGCCGTGTAGAAGGTCTGCACGATCGGGTTGTCCGCCCGAGCGAGGGACGGAATCGCGGCGACGATGGCCAGCGCCATCCCCGACAGGGTCATGCTTCTTGCTCGGTTCCACGTTGTGTTCAGGCGCACGTTGAATCCTCTCGCGAGCGGAATTGCCGGCGCCCCGCACCCCTGGTGCTGACTCGACGGAGGCGCCATCAAATGAGCGGATGGCCCGCGCAAAGGCACGCAGGGCGACCCACCCAGGACAAAGAACAAGTATTCCCCTTCGAAATGTGAACGATCACATTTCGTGTGTCAAACCCAATCGAACGGCCCGAGCCGGATCCTCGAGCCTGTGGGGAGGACAACGCTGGCGGGCTCCTCCGGAGCGCCCCGCCACCAGGGAGCGAGCGCGGATCGCCGGCCCGATGCGCTCGACGCCGACCTGCGCAGCGACGG
The DNA here is from genome assembly GCF_051474665.1 of Sorangium sp. So ce394. NCBI lineage: Bacteria > Pseudomonadati > Myxococcota > Polyangiales > Polyangiaceae > Sorangium > Sorangium sp. So ce394. Next base: position 8,773,997 of record NZ_CP150339.1, on the reverse strand, counting down.
CCGGCGCTCGACGCCGCAGGCGGCCGGCGCCCTGGGATCGCCTCTCGCGCGCGGCGACTCGAGCGCGCGCTCCGGCCACGAGCTCGCCCCACCCTCGGCCGATTCGGAGCGACGTCGCTTATGTGAGCGCTCACATATTCGCGGCTGCGGTGGGGTGGTTGCGCTTGCCCTTCACCGGATCAGGACACGCCGGATGTCGATGGGGCGCGCCGAGCGCTCGGCTTCATTCCCTACCGCAGCGCGGCGAGCAGCTCGGCGAAGCCGCGCTCGGGATCGTCCGGGAAGAAGCGGAGCTCCAGCGTCCCCTTCGGCGTCGCGCCGAACGCGCGCCACCGGCCGCGGAGCTCCTCGAGCGCGGCGTGCGTCGAGGCCACCCGCTCCTCGGTGATCGCGACCGGCGGCGCGATGCCGGCCCCGGCAGCGCCCTCGAGCATGGAGGCGCGCCGCGCCTCGTTCGACACGAGGGGGTCGTACCAGCCGGCGTTGGCGAGCGCCTCGGCGAGGAGCAGCTCCCGGCGGTCCTCGCCGAAGCCGCGGTACTTGTCGGCCCCGCCGGCGCGGTTCGCCTCGGCGTTGATGCGCGCCGGATCCATGCCCGCGTCGACCCGACCCCAGAAGCCGTGGCGCAGCCCGAACGCGGACTCCACCACGAGGTGGATGAGGTCGTGGGGCAGGTGGTCCCCGTAGGTCGGAAACACCCAGGAGGTCTCGGTGCCGTCGCGGCGATGCACGTAGATGCGATCGCGCTGGCCGGGGACGCGGACGAAGGCGGCTCGCAGGAAGGGCGCTCCGGTGCTCATGCCGCCATCGTACCGCACGCGCGCCTGCGCGCGCCCGTCCGAGCGCCCGTCCGAGCGCCCGTCCGAGCAGCGGGCCGGCCGCCGCGCGTCAGCGGAACCGGTCGGTCGCCTCGATGAGCTCGTGCAGGATGCCAGGCTCCATCGCCGAGTGCCCCGCGTCCGCCACGATGCGCAGCTCGGCCTCCGGGAACGCGCGGTGCAGCGCCCACGCGCTCTCCGGCGGACAGACGACATCGTAGCGGCCTTGCACGATGACCGTGGGGATATGGCGGATCCGGTGCACGTCGTCGAGCAGCTGCGTCTCCGACGCGAGGAACCCCTTGTTCATGAAATAGTGGCACTCGATCCGGGCGAACGCGAGGGCGAACTCCTCTCCCGACGTCTTCGTGACGAGCTCCTGGTTCGTGAACAGGCAGCTCGTCCGCCCCTCCCACACGCTCCACGCCCGCGCCGCCTGCTGCCGCAGCTGGGGATCGGGGCTCGTGAGCCGCCGGTGGTAGGCCGTGAGCAGATCGCCCCGCTCGGCCTCGGGGATGAACGCGAGGTACTCCTCCCACGCGTCCGGGAAGATGGCGCTCGCGCCGCGCTGATAGAACCACTCGAGCTCCTGCTTCCGCAGGAGGAAGATGCCGCGCAGCACGAGCTCCGTCACCCGCTCCGGGTGCCTCTCGGCGTAGGCCAGCGACAGCGTGCTCCCCCACGAGCCGCCGAACACCAGCCAGCGCTCGATCCCGAGGTGCTCGCGGAGCGCCTCCATGTCCGCGACGAGGTGCCAGGTGGTGTTCTCCTCCAGGCTCGCGTACGGCGTGCTCTTGCCGCAGCCCCGCTGGTCGAAGAGCACGATCCGGTAGGCGGCCGGGTCGAAGAAGCGCCGCTGCTTCGGCTCCGTGCCGCCCCCGGGGCCGCCGTGCACGAAGATCACCGGCTTGCCGCGCGGATTGCCGGACTCCTCGAAATAGATCTCGTGAAGATCGGAGACGCGGAGCCTGCCGGCGCGGTACGGCTCGATCTCGGGATACAGCGTTCGCCTCTGGGTGCCTGTCATCGTCATGCCGCTCCCGTCCGTTGACCCGGCGTCCTGCCCGCGCCAGCGCGCGTCAGCCTACGCCAAGGCGCGCCGGGAGGGGAGAGGGCGTGGAGGGGAAACGGCGGGAATGGCGGGGAACAGCGGGGAGCGGCGGGCGCGCCGGCCCGGGGGCGGCGGCCGCTCAGCCGGCCGGCGCGGCCTCGCGCGGCTCGGCCTTGGACGCGCCGCCGAAGAGCGCCTCGAGCGCGGGCCCGTACTTCTGGAGCGCCACGCGCCGCTTCAGCTTCAGGGTCGGCGTGAGCATCCCGTTGTCGGCGGTGAAGTCCTCGGCCGCGAGGGCGATCTTCTTGATCTTCTCGAAGGACTTGAAATCCGCCGCGTACCGGTCGACCTCCTCCTGGACGTGCGCGACCACGCGCGGGTGCTTCAGCATCGCGTCGGGCGACTCGAACGTGAGCCCCTGGCCCCGCGCCCACTCGGCGAGCGCCGCCATCTCGGGCACGATCAGCGCCACGTTGAAGGGACGGTTGTCGCCGTAGATCATCGCGCTGTTGATCAGCGGAGACAGCTTGATCTTCTCCTCGAGCGGGGCCGGCGCGACGTACTTGCCGTTCTCCAGCTTGTACTGCTCCTTGATGCGGCCCGTGACGTAGAGATAGCCGTCGTCGTCGAGGTAGCCCAGATCGCCTGTGCGGAAGCCGCCGTCCTCGGTGAAGACGGCCTTGTTCTCCTCGTCGCGCTTGTAATAGCCCATCATGACGTTCGGGCCGTAAATGACGATCTCGCCCTGCTTCGGATCGTGCGTCTCCGACTTGTCGATGACGACCCGCACCCCCGGGATCGCCTTGCCCACGCTGCCGAGGCGGCGGGCCCCCGGGTAGTTCACGGAGGCGACGGGCGACGTCTCGGTGAGGCCGTAGCCCTCGTAGATGGTGATGCCGAGCGCGTCGACGAACTCGGCCACCTGGTACGAGAGCGCCGCCCCGCCGCTGATCGCGTACTTCAGCTTGCCGCCGAACTTGGCGCGGATCTTCGAGAAGATGACCCGGTCCGCCACGGCGAGGGTGAGCCGCTCGACGAGGTGGAGCGGCTCGCCCTTGTTCTGCTTCGTCGCGGCGCGCAGCCCGGCGCGGAACAGGCTCTGGATGACCGCGGGCTTCTCGGTCATCTGCTTCTGCACCCCCTCGTAGATGCGGTTGAAGATCCGCGGGACGCTCATCAGCACGGTGGGGTGCACCTCGGCGAGGTTCGCGACGATCTTGTCGACCGACTCGCTCAGCGCCATCGACGCGCCGACCGTGATCATCACGTGGAGCTCGCCGGTGTGGCCGAACGAGTGGGCCCACGGGAGGAACGACAGGCTCCGGTCGCCGCTGCCGAACGGGATGAGATCCACCACGGCGCAGACGTTGGAGGCGATGTTGCCGTGCGAGAGGATCACCCCCTTGGGATTGCCGGTCGTGCCCGAGGTGTAGATGAGGCACGCGGTGTCCTTCGACGTCGGCTGGATGGCGGGCGCCGGGCTCTTCTCGCCCGCGGCGAGCAGCTCCTTGTACGAGGTGGTCCGCGCGCCGGGGACGCCGTCCGCCGGCCCCGCGGGCTCGAACAGACAGACGACGTGCTTCAGCGAGGGCGCCTTCTCGGGGAGATCCTTGCATTTGCCGTAGATCTGCGGCGTGGCGACGATCGCGGCGACGGCCTCGCAGTCGTTGATGATGAACGCCCACTCGCTCGGCAGCTGCGCCTCGTACATCGGCACGACCGCGACGCCCATGCTGAAGCAGGCATAGGCCGAGACCGCCCACTCCACACGGTTGTTGGAGATGAGGGCCACCCGATCGCCCCGCTGGACGCCGAGCGACGCCAGGCCGCCGCGAAACCTGGCGACGAGCTGCCCGAACTCCGCATAGGTGATCCAGTCCCAGCGGCCCTCGGTCTTCGTGCCGAAGATCGGCTGGGGCCCATGCTGCTTCAGCGAGCGATCGAGCAGTTCTACCAGGTTTTCCAGTTTCGCCATCGGGTCTCCTCCCGGGGCGATTTTTACCATGATGCCCCGGCCGGCTCTGCGTCCTTTTGGCGGCGCGCGGCGCCGGCGTGGCTCGGGCCAGCGCTGGATCTGTCCCGCCCGTCCGCATCCGTCCGCGGATCCCGGCCGCGTCGCGCGCGGGGAGGGCGCGCGCCGCGCCGCGCCGCGGGAGGCGGGGGCACGCGGGAGCGGGCGCCGGGCGCGCGAGGTGGCGGCCTCGGGCCCCTTCTGTTAGAGGGTGCATCGCTTCAATGCCCCGGTATTCGATCACGACGTTCGGCTGCCAGATGAACGTGCACGACTCCGAGCGGATGCACGACGTGCTCCGCCGCGCCGGCTACACCGAGGCCGGCGGTCCGGACGAGGCCGACGTGCTCGTGCTGAACACCTGCAGCGTGCGCGAGAAGGCCGAGCAGAAGCTGCGGAGCGAGGTGGGGCGGCTCGCGCGCTGGAAGCGCGAGGGCGAGGGTCGGGTGGTCGTCGTCGCGGGGTGCGTGGCGCAGCAGGAAGGGGAGCGCCTCCTCAAGCAGCTGCGGACGATCGACGTCGTGGTCGGGCCCGACAACATCCCGGAGCTGCCGGGCCTGCTCGGCGACCTCGCGCTCGGCGGCCTGCCGGTCGCGCGCACGGTGTTCGACCTCGACGCGCCCCGGTTCCTCGTGGCGTCGCCGCCGCCCGCGTCGCGCGCCGCGCCGACGGCGTTCGTGACCATCATGAAGGGCTGCGACGAGCGGTGCTCGTTCTGCATCGTCCCGCACACCCGCGGGCCGGAGCGCTACCGGCCGAGCGACGAGATCGTCGCCGAGATCGCCGCGCTCGTGGCCGCGGGGACGCGCGAGGTCACCCTCCTCGGCCAGACCGTGAACAGCTACCGCGATCCGCTCGGCGCGCTGCCTCGGGCCCCCGGCGCGAGCGCGGACGACCCGGACGAGAGCGAGTTCGCGGCGCTGCTCCGGCGCGTCGCCGCCGACATCCCGGGCCTCGCGCGGCTGCGCTACACGAGCCCGCACCCGCGGCACCTCACGCCCTCGCTCCTGCTCGCCCACGCCGAGCTCGCCGTGCTGCCGCGCCACGTGCACCTGCCGGTGCAGTCGGGCAGCGACCGGGTCCTCCGGCGGATGATCCGTCGCTACACGCGCGCCGAGTACGTCGCGAGGACGCGCGCGCTCGTGGAGGCGGTCCCGGGGCTGACGCTCTCGACCGACATCATCGTCGGCTTCCCGGGCGAGACCGAGGACGACTTCGCGGCGACGCTGTCGCTCGTGCGCGAGGTGGGGTTCAAGGGGCTGTTCGGGTTCAAGTACTCGCGCCGCCCGCACACGCCCGCGCTGAAGCTGCCGGACGACGTGCCCGAGGGCGTGAAGGGCGAGCGGCTCGCGCGTCTGTTCGAGGAGAGCGAGGCGCTGCTCGCCGCCCACCTGTCCGGCCTCGTGGGGACCACGCAGGAGGTGCTCGTCGAGGGGCGCGACAAGGAGCGCGGTCACGGCGGCCAGGGCGGCGCGCTCTGGTCGGGCCGGACGGGGCGCCACGAGATCGCGCACATCGAGGGCGCGGCGGAGCTCGATCTGCTCGGCGAGGTCGTCGAGGTCTCGATCGCGCGGGCGAACAAGCACTCGCTGCAGGCCGAGCTCACGGAGGCGGCGCGCGCCGCGGCCCGGCCGCGGCAGCGGGGCGCCGCGGAGCCGCGGCCGGCCCGGCGCTCGCTGCCGGTGGTCGCCGCCGAGGGGGGCTGACGTGGCGCTCGTCCTCGACTTCGGCGGGGCGTCGCCGCGGCTCGGGCGCGGCGTGTTCCTCGCGCCGAACGCGACGGTGATCGGCGACGTGGAGCTCGGCGACGAGGCGAGCGTGTGGTTCGGCGCGGTGCTGCGCGGGGACATCGGCGCGATCCGCGTCGGCCCGCGGACCAACGTGCAGGACCTCGCGTGCCTGCACCTGACGAGCGGCGTCTCGGAGACGATCGTCGGCGCCGACGTGACCATCGGCCACGGCGCGATCCTGCATGGCTGCCGCGTCGGGGACGGGTGCCTGATCGGGATGGGGAGCATCCTGCTCGACAACGTGGTGGTCGGCGAGGGGTCGGTGATCGCCGCGGGCGCGGTGGTGCCGCCCGGGAAGGTGATCCCGCCGCGGTCGCTGGTGCGCGGCAACCCGGCGCAGGTGATGGGGGAGGTGCGGCCGGACCAGGCCGAGCTCGGCAGGCTGGGCGCCGCGAGCTATGTGGAGAACGCGCGGCGCTTCCGGGCGGCGCTCGCCGCGGCGTCGTCCGCGGCCGGCGAGCCGGGGGCCGCCGCGGCGAGGGGCGATGGTGGCGCGATGCACGAGGTGAAGAGGCCATGAACATCACGGTGAACGGGGAAGCGCGCGAGGTGCCGTCGGCGGTCACGGTGCGGAGGCTCGTCGAGCTGCTCGGGCTGACCGAGGGGCCCGTGGCGGTGGAGCGCAACGGCGAGGTGGTGCCGCGGGCCGAGCACACGGCCGCCGAGCTCGCCGAGGGCGACGTGATCGAGATCGTGCACTTCGTCGGCGGCGGCTGAGCCCGCCTCGTGATCTAGCGTTCTTCCAGTTCGTCCGCGATCCGGGTAGCATCGCCAGCTGCCGTGGATACGAGGGCCCTCGCTCTGGTCTTGGCGCTCGGCAGTTCGGCGGGCGTGGGCGCCGCCCTGGCGGTGCGCGACGCGCTGCCGGCGTCCCCGGTGGTCCGCGGCCTCTCGATCGGCGAGCGCTTCGTGCCGGACGGCGCCGCGCCGGAGGCCTGGCTCGAGGCGAGGCGCGACGCGCTCCGCGGCCGCCTCGTCCGGCTCCGGCACGACGACGTCGACCTGACGGCGACGCTCGGCGAGGCGGGCGTCGAGGTCGACGTCGGCGAGACGCTCGCGGGGGCGCGGCGCGTCGGCCACGAGGGGCCGTGGGCGCGGCGGCTCCGGGAGGCGCGGCGGGCGCGGCGCGGCGAGATCGACGTGCCGCTCGTCTGGGCGGTCGACGAGGCGAGGGCGCGCGCCTTCCTCGAGCGGCTCGCCCCGCAGGTCTTCCGGATCCCGGTGGACGCGCGGCTGGATCTCGCCAACCGGCGCAAGATCCCGGAGCAGGCCGGCCGGGAGCTCGACGTCGACGCCTCCCTCGCCGCGCTGCGCGCCGGGGACCACGAGGACGAGGAGCTCATCGAGCTCGCCGTCCGGTACACCGCCCCCAAGATCACCGTCGATGACCTGGTGAGCGTCGACGTCAGCCGGGTCGTCGCGGCGTACGAGACGAAGTTCAAGCGGCACGGGAAGGAGGCCGGGCGCGCGGTCAACATCAAGACCGCGGCGTCCAAGATCGACGGCACCATCCTGGCGCCCGGCGAGACCTTCTCGTTCAACGCCCACGTCGGCCCGCGGACCCGCAAGAACGGGTTCACCATCGCCCCGGAGATCCTCGGCGACGAGACCGTCCCCGGCTACGGCGGGGGGACGTGCCAGGTCTCCAGCACGCTCTTCGCCGCGTCGCTCTTCGGCGCACTCGACACGCCCGACCGCCAGAGCCACTCCCGCCCGAGCGCCTACATCCCGATGGGGCTCGACGCCATGGTGACGTACCCGGAGTCGGATCTGAAGATCAAGAACACGCTCCCGTTCCCGATCATGATCCACGCCTACCTGCCGACGCCCACGGTGCTCCGCGTCGAGATCCTCGGCGGCGACCCGGTGGCGGAGGTCGATCACCGCATCTCGGCCGAGCACACCGACGACTTCATCCGCCGCATCTACGTGAAGTCCGAGCTCTCCGAGGGCGAGGTGAAGCGCCACCAGAAGGGCTCGTGCGGGTACGACGTGAGATCGTATGTCACCGTCCGTTACAAGGACGGCCGGGCCTCCGAGCGCAGCTATACGAGCGAGTACAAGCCTGCGCCCGAGGTGTTCTGGGTCGCGCCCGGATACGACCCCTCCGCGCTGCCGGAGGTCCCCGAGCACGCGAAGGCGGTCGAGGAGCTCCAGGAGGGGGAGACCCCCGCGGGCGAGGCCCCCGCGGGCGAGACGCCCCCTGCGGAGGCGCAGGGCGACGGCTTCTCGATGTGAGCGGGAGCGCCCGGCGCCCTGCGCGGCGGGCGCCGCCTCACGCGGCCCGGGCGCTCCGGTCGAAGCGCAGCGGCAGGCACTGCAGCCCCCGCAGGCTGAACATCGTGCGCCACACGACGGGCCCAGGATCGCGCGAGAAGGGCGGCAGTCGACGGAAGATCTCCTCGAACGCGATCTTGCCCTCGAGCCGCGAGAGCGGCGCCCCGACGCAGAAGTGGATGCCGAAGCCGAAGCCCACGTTGCCGCGCTGCTCCCGGGTGATGTCGAACCGGTCCGGATCGCTGAACTGCGCCGGATCCCGGTTCGCGGAGGCGATGATCGGCATGACGATCGCGCCCTTCGGGAGGGTGACGCCGGCGAGGGTCACGTCCTGGGTCGCCCGCCGCATCAGGATCTGCGCCGGCCCCTCGTAGCGGAGGACCTCCTCGATGAAGCCCGGGATCAGCGCCGGCTCCTCGCGGAGGCGGCGCAGCGCGTCCGGGTGCTCGAGGAGCATCAGCGTGCCGTTGCCGATGAGGTTGGTCGTGGTCTCGTTGCCCGCGACGAGCAGGAGGACCACCATGCCGAGCACGTCGTCCGGCGAGAGCTGGCCGTACTCCACCTCGCCGCGGATGAGGTCGCTGATCAGGTCCTCGCGCGGCTGCCGCTTCCGCTCCGCGATCATCTCATGGAAGTAGGCGCGCATCTCGCGGCGGCTCCGGAGGATGCGCTCGACCTCCTCGTCGGGGAGCCGCCCCATCCCGGTGCTCACCGAGTCGTCCGACCAGCGCTTGAAGTCCGCGCGGAGCGACGGATCGACGCCGAGCATCTCGGAGATGACCGTGACCGGCAGCGGTACGGCCAGATCGTCCATCATGTCGAAGGTGTCCTTCGCCAGGATCCGATCGATGTACTCGGTCGTGATCGCGCGCACCCGCTGCTCGAGCCGCGCGATCGCCCGCGGCGTGAACGCGCCGCTGACGAGCTGGCGTATCCGGGTGTGGACCGGCGGATCGCTCATGAGGATGTTCACGTCGCTGACGACGAGCGGCTCGCGCTGGAGCCGCTCGTCCTGCGTGCTCTGCCTCGCCGCGAAGGTGTCGGACGAGAAGAGCTCGGGGTGTTTCATGACATAGACCACATCGTCATAGCGGCTCACCGCCCAGAAGCCCCCCGGCTCGACCTGACACACCGGCGCCTTCTCGCGGAGCTCGGCGTACACCGGATAGGGGTTCTGCGTGACCTCGGGCCCGATGAGACTGAACGCGTAACTCATGATGTCTTCTCCGTGTTGGTGCGGTCGAAGCGCAGGGGCAAGCGCCGGAGCCCGCGCAGGCCGAACGATCGGTTCCACGAGGGCGGCCCCGGCTCGCGCGAGAAGGGGGGCAGCCGCCGGAGGATCTCCTCGAAGGCGATCCTGCCCTCGACGCGGGAGAGCGGCGCGCCGACGCAGAAATGGATGCCGAAGCCGAAGGCCACGTGGCCGCGCTGCTCCCGGGTGATGTCGAACCGGTCGGGGTCGGGGAACTGCGCCGGATCCCGGTTCGCGGCGGCGACGAGCGGCAGGACGGTCGCGCCCTCGGGGATCGTGACCCCGGAGAGGGTCACGTCCTGCGTCGCGCGCCGGGTGAGCAGCCGGACCGGCCCCTCGTAGCGGAGGACCTCCTCGATGAAGCCCGGGATCAGCGCCGGCTCCTCGCGAAGGCGGCGCAGCGCGTCCGGGTGCTCGAGGAGCGTGAGGGTGCCGTTGCCGATGAGGTTGGTCGTGGTCTCGTTGCCCGCGACGAGCAGGAGGACCACCATGCCGAGCACGTCGTCCTCCGTCAGCACGCCGTGCTCCACCTCGCCCCGGACGATGTCGCTGATGAGGTCCTCGCGCGGCCGCCGCTTCCGGTCCGCGATCATCTCGTGGAAGTAGGCGCGCATCTCGCGGCGGCTCCGGAGGATGCGCTCGACCTCCTCGTCGCTGAGCGGCTGGGAGCCCGCGGGCACGTTGATGGTGTCGTCGGACCAGCGCTTGAAATCGGCGCGGAGCGACGGGTCGACCCCGAGCATCTCGGCGATGACCGTGACCGGGAGCGGAACGGCCAGGTCCTCCATCATGTCGAAGGTGTCCTGCGCGAGGATCCGATCGATGTGCTCGGTCGCGATGTCGCGGACCCGCGCCTCGATCCGCGCGATCGCCCGCGGCGTGAACGCGCCGCTGATGAGCTTGCGCATCTGGGTGTGATCCGGCGGATCGCTCCTGAGGAGGCTCGTATCGCCGACGAGCAGGGGCTCGCGCAGGAGCCGCTCGTCGAGGAGGCTACGCCTCACCTCGGAGGTGCGGGACGAGAAGAGCTCGGGGTGCTTCAGGACGTAGACCACATCGTCGTAGCGGCTCACGGCCCAGAAGCCGTTCGGCTCGACCTGGCAGACGGGCGCCCCCTCGCGCAGCTCGGCGTAGCGGGGGTGCGGGTTCTCGATGACCTCGGGCGCGAGGAGATTCAACGTGTGACGCATGGTTCCCTCCGTTGCTTGATGGTTGGGCGCGGCGCGCCTCCTGATGAATCCGCGGTACGGCGGGCGACGGGCGGTGAGCTTCCCGCGCGCTCGGCTCAGTGCCCCGCGGACACGGGGCCGCCCCTGCCCCTCCCGAGCAGGAACACGAGCGGGAGCGTGGCGATGACGAGCACCGCTGTCACCCAGAACGTGTCGTTGAACGACATCACGGCGGCCTGCAGGTTCACGATTCCGTCGAGCACGTGGAGCGCCTTGTTGCGCGCGTCGGCCAGATCGAACCCCTTCGCGGCGAACGCCGACGTGTACGCGGCGACGCGCTCCAGGGTCGTCGGGTCGCTCGCCCCCATGTGGCTCACCAGGACCGCGCGGTGGAACGCCTGCCGGTCGGCGAGCACGGTGGTGAGCACCGCGACCCCGACGCTGCCCCCGAGCTGCCGCGTCAGGCTGTAGATGCCGGTGGCGGCGGCGATGTCGCGCTTGGGGAGCGGCCCGAGGGTGGCCATGCTGAGCGGCAGGAACATCAGCGTCGTGCCGAACGACCGGATGATCAGGGGCCAGAACAGGTCGCCGGCGCCCGTCACGGGCGTCAGCTGGTGGAGCTGGAAGAGCGCGACGAGCAGGATGAGCCCCCCCGCCACGAGGAGCGCGCGCGGGTCGAACCGGTTCACGAGCCGCGCGACGAGCGGCATCGAGAGGGCGGAGGCCAGCGCGCCCGGCAAGAGCAGCATGCCCGTCTGCTGCGACGTGTAGCCGAGGATCGACTGGGCGAAGATGGGCACGGCGAAGAGCGCGCCGTAGAGGCCCATGCCGATGACGGCGGAGAGGAGGCTCCCCGCCCAGAGCGAGCGGTGCCGGAGCACGCGCAGATCCACGATCGGGCGCTCCGACGAGAGCTCGCGGTGGACGAACAGGGCGAGGCTCACGGCCGCGATCGCGGAGCACGCGACGATGAACGGCGAGTCGAACCATTCCTCGGCGTGGCCCTCCTCGAGCGCGGTCTGCAGCGAGCCGACGCCGGCCGCGAGCAGGGCGATCGCGATCCAGTCGACGCCGCCGCGCTCGCGCTCGCCCGCGGCGTCCGGCGGCAGGAAGGCGAGGCACATCAGCACGGCCGCGATGCCGAGCGGGACGTTGATGAAGAAGATCCACCGCCAGTTGATGTTCGTGACGATGTAGCCGCCGAGCGTCGGCCCGATCGTCGGGCCGGCGATGACGATGGACGAGAAGAAGCCCTGCGCCATCGCCTGCTCTTCCTTCGGGAACGTCTCGAACAGGATCGACTGCGCCTTCGCGAGCAGGCCGCCGCCGCCGAGCCCCTGGAGCACGCGGGCGACGATGAGCATCGGCAGGCTGTTCGCGACCCCGCAGAGCACCGACGCTGCGGTGAAGGCGATGAGCGAGAAGACAAAGTAACGCTTCTTTCCGAAGCGGTGCCCGAGCCACGCGGTGAGCGGCAGGATGATGACGTTCGCGATGGCGTAGCTCGAGACGACCCAGCTCACCTGCGTGAGCGTGGCGCCGAGCGAGCTCTGCATCTCGGTGAGCGCCACGTTGACGATGCTCGTGTCGACGATCTCGAGCAGCGCGCCGAGGGCCACGGCCGCGGCCACGAGCCACCGGTTCGCGTTGACGGGCGCGACGGCGTGCGCCGGCGCGGCCGCGATTGCCGCCTCTGCCATGGTTCCTCCTCTCCCGCGCGAGATGCGCGATGCTTACTTGCTCGCGTCGACCGTCAGCTCGACGCTCATCCCGGGGCGCAGCGCGAGGTCGGACGGCGCGTCGTGGAGGCGGATCCGCACCGGCACGCGCTGGACGACCTTGGTGAAGTTGCCGGTCGCGTTGTCCGGCGGCAGCAGGCTGAAGCGGGCGCCGGTGGCCGCGGAGAAGCTCTCGACCTCGCCGTGCACGGTCACGCCGGGGTAGGCGTCGACGGACACGCGCGCGGGCTGCCCGACGCGCATGTGCGCGAGCTGCGTCTCCTTGAAGTTGCCGGTCACCCAGACCTGCCGCGCCGGGACGAGCATCCCCACGGGCTGACCGGGGGAGACCAGCTGCCCGACGGAGAGGGTCTTCTTCGACACGACCCCGTCCTGCGGCGCGACGATGCGCGTGTACGACAGCTCGAGGGCGGCCAGGTCCCGCGCGGCCTGGGCGGTCTCGACCTGCGCGTGCGCCACGCGGGCGCGGGCGCGCGCCAGCGCGATGAGGGCGTCGACGTTGCTCGCCTGCTGGACCCTCGCGCTCGCCTCCTCGACCCGGCTGAACGCCTGCGTGGTCGTGGCCTTGAGCGCCGCGAGGTGCGCCTTCGCCTGCTCCAGCGACGCGCCGGCGACGTCGACGGCCGCCTCCAGCTGGTCGAACTGGGCCTGGGCGAGCGCCCCGGTCTCCACGAGCCGCTTCGCGCGGTCCCGCTCGAGCGTCGCCTGCTCCAGGGTCGCCGTCGCCGAGGCGACGTGCGCCTCGCCCTCGGCGATCTGCTGCTTCGACGCGCTCGCGCTGCTGGCCGCGCCGTGCAGCGACGCCTCGGCCACCGACTTGTTGCTGCGCGCGTTGGTCTCGGCGATGCGCTCGTCGGCGTCGGCCGCGTCGGCGCTCGCCCTGGCCGCCGACAGGCTCGCCTCGGCCTGCGCGAGCCGCGCGCGCGCGGGCTCGGCGTCGAGCTCGGCGAGCACGTCGCCCGCCTTCACCGCCTGGTTCTCCGCGAACAGGACCTTCACCACCACGCCCGACGCGCGCGCCGGGACGGACACCACCTCGGCGTCGATCTGCGCGTCGTCCGTGGTCTCGAGCCCGCGGTGCGCGACGTACCAGCCCGCGCCCGCCGCGACGACGAGCGCGATCGCCGCCGCCGTGATGCCGACCGCCTTGCTCGGCTTGCCGGTCTTGACCGCCCCGGAGACCGTCTCGGGGGGAGCCGCCGCCTCTCCAGGGAGAGCGCTCGTCGTCGTGGACATGTCGCCGCCTGCTCCTCGTCGCCTCGACGGCGGGCGCAACCGGCGCCGCGTAGCTAAGGCAACCTATGGTTGCGATAGAGATACCACGAGGGCTGACAAAGACAACGACTTGTTGCCATAGCCCCGAAGAGCCATGCTCCACGGGTCGCGCCATCGTGGTTGAATGGAGCCCCCTCGGGATGCGGAGCGTCACGTCGTCCCCTCTGAAAGAGCCTTCTCCGGCTGAGTCCGGTGCCGCGGCGGGGCGCCGCCGGACCGGCACGCACGGCGCGCGGCACGGGGGCCGCAGCGAGCGCGTGGTGCGGGCGGTGATGCAGGCGGCCGCGGCGGAGATCGCGCGCGCGGGCTACGCGGCGTTGCGGGTGGAGGACGTGGCGGCGCGGGCGGGCGTGAACAAGACAACGGTCTACCGCCGCTGGCCGACGAAGGCCGAGCTCGTGAAGGCGACGCTGCGCTCGTTCTCCGACGACCGCGAGGCGCCGCCGGACACCGGCGCGCTGCGGCTCGACCTGCTCGAGCTCGTGCGGCGCGTCGTCGCCGCCGCGTCGACGCCCGAGGGGCAGGGCATCTCCCGCATGCTCATGGCCGAGATGCACGTGCCGGAGGTCGAGGCGCTCGTCCGCGCGCTCCGCGAGGAGCGCCTCGCCCCGTGGCGGGACGCGCTCGAGCGCGGCGTCGCGCGCGGCGAGCTGCCGCCGGGCACCGATCTCGACCTGATGGTGGAGATGATCCGCGGCACCGTGACGAACCGCCTCTTCCGCCTGCGCGCGCCGGTCGACGACGGCGTCCTGGCGTCGATCGTCGACATCGTGGTGCTCGGCGCGAAGGCCGGGGGCGCGCTCCGCCGCGCCCCCGGCGCGACGTCAGCCAACATTCATGTCATCGGCGATGATCCTGGATGAAATCTCCCATCGAAAAGGGGAGATCCACGCAATCCGGGATCGACGCGTGAGCGCCGCTGCTCTCCGGGAATAATCTGCTGGACGGTGCATGACACCGGTGTAGATCGCCGTTGCAGCCGGGGGACCGGAGGTGAGCCGTGGCTCAGCTCGGTCGCGGGCAACAAGCCGAAAGCGAGCCCTCCGCGGTGCGATCGTGCGCGGAGGGCAGATGCAGAGGGGGCGAGCACCGAGGGAGCGGGGAGATGCCGGTCGGCCGCCGCGCCGCCGCGAGCTCCTCGCCGGCATGGGGGCGACTGCGGGCCTCTTGCTGCTCGGCTGTCGCGGCGAGCCGGTCGACCTGCGCGCCCAGGCCGCCATCGCCGCCGGCGGCAGCCGCGGTTACGCGGGCCCGGCCGTCGATCTCGCGTTCTGGACGGGCTTCACCGGGGGCGACCGGCCGCCGATGGAGCGGCTCATCGCGCGGTTCAACCGCGAGCACGCCAACATCACGGTGCGGATGAGCGTGACCCGGTGGGGCGATTTTTATCAGAAGATCCCGGCCGCGGTCGACAGCGGCCATGGCCCCGACGTGGCCGTCATGCACGCCGATCAGCTGGCCACGGCGGCGGTCCACCGCACCATCCTTCCGCTCGACGAGGTGACCGAGGCGCTCGGCCTCGGCGCCGGCGATTTCTCCGAGACGCTCTGGAGCGCGGGCGTCTTCCGGGGCCGCCGTTACGGCGTCCCCCTCGACGTCCACCCGCTCGGCCTCTACGTCAACCGCGCCGTGCTGGCCGGCGCCGGCCTCGACGACGCCGCGCTGCCTCGCTCGCGGCGCGATTACCTGGCCGCGCTCGAGCACCTCAAGCGGCGAGGGATCCAGGGATCGTGGGTGTCGCCGGTCCTGTTCACCGGCGGGCTGATGTTCCAGTCGCTCCTGTGGCAGGCGGGCGGCCAGCTGTTCTCGAAGGACGGGGCCCGGGCGATGTTCCACGCCGAGGCCGGCGTCGAGGCGCTGAGCTTCATGGTCGAGCTGATCCGGCGCGGCTACAGCCCGCGCGACGTCGGCCAGGACGCCGACAGCATCGCCTTCATGAACGACCGGAACGCCTTCCTCTGGAACGGCGTCTGGATGATCAACACCTTCAAGGCGGTCCCCGGGCTCCGCTGGGGTGTGCTCCCGGTGCCCGTGATCGGCGCGCAGCGGGCGGTCTGGGGCAACGCGCACCACCTCGTGCTCCCTCGCCAGCCCGGGGCCGGCGCTGGCCATCGCCGCCTGCAGGCGGCGGTGGTGTTCCTCGCCTGGCTGAGCGAGCACTCCCTCGACTGGGCCGCGGCCGGCATGGTGCCGGCCCGGCGGGAGGCCCGGGAGAGCGCCGCGTTCCGGCGGATGACGGAGCAGGCGATCGTCGCCGAGCAGCTCCCGGCGGTCCGCTTCCCGCCGGCCATCGCCGGGGCCGACGCGGTGCGCGCGTCCACCCTCGATCTCGCCGTCAACGATGCCGTGCTGCTGAGGGCAACGCCGCGGGAAGCCCTGAGCCGCGCCGCCCGCGAGGCCGACGCGCTGCTCGCGGGCAACCTCAAGAAGTTCGGGAGGGTTCTGTGACGGCGGTCGACGTACCCCTCGTGGAGCCCGGCCAGGCCGAGGCGGACGGCGGCGCGCGGAGCGCCCCCGGCGTCGGCCGGCTCCGGAAGCGCGGCCTCGCGCGGTCGCGGCGGTGGGCGCCCTACCTGTTCCTCGCGCCGTACCTCGCGCTGTTCGGCCTCTTCGTCGCGACGCCGATCGCCCTCGGCGTGTGGCTCAGCCTCCACGACTGGGACCCGTTCCTGCCGTCGCGGCCGTGGGTCGGCCTCGACAACTACGCGGATCTGTTCCGGTCCGGCTCGCCCACCCGCGGCAATTTCTGGCGCGCGCTGCGGGCGACCGCGCTGTTCACGGCGCTGAGCGTGCCTGTCCTGGTGACGCTCCCGCTGCTGCTCGCCCTCGCGCTCAACCAGCGCTTTCTCGGCCGATCGTTCTTCCGGGCCATGTTCTTCGCGCCGTATGTGCTCGGCGTGGCGGTCGTCGCGATGATCTGGCGGCTGCTCCTCGATCCCCAGGTCGGCGCGATCAACCACCTTCTGGGAAAGGTGGGTTTGCCTTCGGACACCGGCTGGACCACGGCGGTGCCGTGGGTGTGGGTCTCGCTGGTCGGGATGACGGTGTGGTGGACCCTCGGCTATAACGCCGTGATTTACCTGGCGGGGCTGCAGAACATCCACCGGGAGCTCTACGACGCCGCGCGCATCGACGGCGCGACCCGATGGCAGCAGTTCTGGCACGTCACGATACCTGGGCTCAGGCCGGTGTTCGTGTTCGTCGTGACGATGACCGTCCTCGCGTCGGCCAACATGTTCGGACAGGCCTATCTGGTCACCGGGGGCGGGCCGGGCAGCGAGACGCGCACCACCATCATGTACATCGCCGATGAGGGTTTCCGGAGCTTCCGCCTCGGCGCCGCGGCGGCCATGAGCTACGTCCAGGCGTTCTTCCTCGCGGTCGTGAACCTCGTCATGTTCCTCCTGTTCTTCGGCCGGGGCAGCGACGAGGACGCTCAATGAAGCTCCGGCTGCTCGAGGACGGCTGCCCTGTCCGGCGCCGGCAGATCGGGAGGGCCTTGTCGTATGCGGCGCTGCTCCTGCTCGCCGTGGCGTACCTCGCCCCGTTGATCTGGATGGCGCTCACGTCGCTCAAATCGCCGTCCGAGGCGACGGCGGTGCCGCCCACGCTCGTGCCCGCGCGGGCGACGCTCGAGAGCTACGAGGCGCTCGCGGGCTCGAGCGCCGGGGCGCCGGTGTTCCGCTGGCTCCTGAACAGCCTCCTCGCCGCCGCCGCGCATGCGCTGCTCGTGCTGGCCACGGCGGCCCCTGCGGCGTACGCGCTCGCGCGCATGGAGTTCCGCGGCAAGCGGATCGTGCTCGCCGCGGTCCTCTCCACGCTGTTCATCCCGCCGATCATGTTCTTGCCCGCGAATTACCTGATCGTCCGGGCCCTCGGCTGGCTCGACAGCCTCACGGCGCTGGTCGTGCCGCCGGCCGCCTCGGCGTTCGGCGTCTTCTTCCTGCGCCAGTTCTTCCTCGGCCTCCCGCGGGAGCTCGAGGAGGCGGCGGCGCTCGACGGCGCCACCCGGCTCCAGGTCTTCTGGAAGATCGTGCTGCCGCTGTCCAAGCCGGCCCTGGCCACGCTGGCCGTGCTCAGCCTGCTGAGCAACTGGAACGATTTCCTCTGGCCGATCTACGTGCTGTTCAACCCCGAGAAGCTCACGCTGTCGCCCGGCCTCGCGCTGCTGCAGGGGGCGCACACCACCGATTACGCGCTTGTCACGGCGGGCGCGGTGGTGGCGAGCGTCCCGATCCTCGCGGTGTTCATCGCCGCGCAGCGATACGTGATCGAGGGGGTCGCCCGCACCGGCTTGAAGGGGTGATCGGCGGCCCGACGCGCGGCGTCACGGCGGCGCGACGGCAAGGACATTGGCTGTCCGTGCGCGCCTCGCCGCCGCTTGATCCGGAGTCGCTTTCGGGGGAAGCTCTCTGTCCACGGCGGCTGCGGTGCCCCTCTCGCGCGCGGCCGAGGCGCCGAGATGTGCCTGCTGCCACGGATGACGGCTGGTGTGCGCTTGGCTTATCTTTGCTTGGATCTCATGAGCGGGATCCGGCGTCCTGTGTTATCGGCGGAGCCCGTCGTGGTGTGCGGACCTCAGCGCGCCCTCCGCGCCAGCTCGGCCATGAGCCCGAAGAGCTCGACCACGCCTGGCGGATTGAGCTTCCCTCCGCTGAACTCCCGGTAGAGCGTATGCACGTTCACCGCGATGCGCTCCGCGTCGCTCCAGCTCGCGTAATCGGCGAGCGCGATGTCGCGGGCGGCGTCGGCCGGCGGCATGCCGGCGTCGTAGCGGCGCCGCGCCTCGTCGCGGATGTACACGAGGTAATCGCGCACCGCGCGCACGCCGGCGCGATCCGTGATCGGGCCGTGCCCCGGCACGATGACGTCGGCGTCCAGCGCGAGGATGGTGTCGCACGCCTTGATCCAGTTGCCGACGGGCCCCGCCCACATGATCGGCGTCACGTCGATGAAGAGGATATCTCCCGTGTAGATCGCGCGGTCCGCGGGCACGTGCACGAGCAGATCGCCCTTCGTGTGCGAGGGGCCCACCTCGAGGAGGCGGACCTCCTTCGCCCCGACCGCGACGGTCAGCTCCCCCTCGAAGACCCGGGTCGGCGCCGTGGGCGCGATCCCGTCGAAATCGAAGGCGCCGAAGCAATGGACGAGGTAATCACCCAGCGCGCCGGCGGCGCCGCTGCGCGCCTGCCGCATCAGCATGGCCAGCATCGGCGCGGTGACCTCATCCATCTCGGCGGCGCTGGCGCGCGTGGCGATGATCGTCGCGCCCTCGACGAGCGCGTTGCCGTAGCAATGGTCGCCGTTCGCGTGGGTGTTCACGACCGTACCGATCCGCGCCGCCGCCGGGGTGGCCGCGCGCATGGCGTCGAGCATCTCGCGCGTGCGCTTCAGGTCGAAGAGCGTGTCGACGAGCAGCGCCTCGCCGTCCGAGGTGACGAGCCCCGCGTTGCTGAGCCCCCAGGTGCCGGCCGGCTGGAGATACGCAAAGCAGCCATCGCCGACCTCCTGCAACCCTTGCTCATACCGCGATCGGCCCATGTCCACCCCCTGCCGCGCGCGCCGCTGGACGCGCCTCCGGGCTCAGGAGCGTAGGCCACCCGCTCGACGCCAGGGAATCGAAATCGACCCGGCCCGCGGCGCGACTCCCGCGCACGGCGCCGGCGCGGAGGTGGAGCCGAGTGGGCCGGGCGGCGCCGGCGAGCGCCGCCCGGCGCCGCGCTACCAGGCGAAGGCCTCGGGCGCCTCGCCGCCGGGGCCGGGGAACACCTCGTCGAGGCGCTTCAGGTGCTCCGGGGACAGCTGGAGCTCGAGGGCGCGCAGGCTGCCGTCGAGCTGCTCGGCGGTCCGCGGGCCGATGATGGGCGAGGTCACGACCGGGTTCTTGAGCAGCCAGGCCAGGGCCACGTCGGCGGGCTTCTCGCCGAGCTCCGCGCAGAGCGCCTCGTAGGCCTCCAGCTTGGGGCGGTTCTTCTCGATGCGCGCCTGCGCGTCGGCCGACGCGCGCCGGCCCTCGCGCGCCTTCTGGAGGGCGCCGCCGAGCAGCCCGCCGGCGAGCGGGCTCCAGGGCAGGACGCCGAGGCCGAACGCGCGGCACGCGGGCAGGACCTCCAGCTCGACCGTGCGCGCGTTCAGGTTGTACACGCATTGCTCCGAGACGAGGCCGAGGAAGTGCCGCTGCGCGGCGAGCCCGTTGGCCTGCGCGATGTGCCAGCCGGCGAAGTTGCTGCTGCCGACGTAGAGGACCTTGCCCTCGCGGACGAGCTGCTCCATCGCCTGCCAGATCTCGTCCCAGGGCGTCTCGCGGTCGATGTGGTGCATCTGGTAGAGGTCGATATGGTCCGTCTGCAGGCGGCGCAGGCTCTCCTCGCAGGCGCGGCGGATGTGATAGGCCGAGAGCCTCCTGTCGTTCGGCCCTTCGCCCATGGGGCCGTAGACCTTCGTGGCGAGGACGATGCGGTCCCGCCGCCCGCCGCCCTGCGCGAGCCAGCGCCCGACGATCTGCTCGGTGATCCCCTCTCCGCGCTTCCGGCCGTACACGTTGGCCGTGTCGAAGAAGTTGATCCCGTGCTGAAGGGCCCGGTCCATGATGGCGAAGCTGTCGGGCTCGCTGGTCTCCGGGCCGAAGTTCATCGTGCCGAGGCAGAGAGGGCTGACCTTCAGGCCGGTGCGTCCGAGATTGCGGTGGTTCATGGTGCCGGGAGGGTAGCAACGCGCCCCGCGCGCGGTCCATGCCGGCACGCTGAACGCGCCGTAGGGTTTCGCCGGAGTCGCGCGTCCGTGAGCTGGCCCGCCGCTTCCTTGATGCGCTGCCGTGCTTCCCATAGGCTCGTTTCGTCGGGCGAGGAGACGATCATGTGGCAGCAGGAGGACACGGAGCTCGAGCACGCAGAGGACGTCCGCGACGAGGCGCAGGGGCTCTCTGGCGTCCGGTTCACCATCGAGCTCGGGCACATCGACCCGTTCGACGCCGCCGCCGTCTTCTGGGATCAGCACGGCCAGGCGCGGGAGCTCTTCCCTGGTACGGAGTGCGCGATGCAGTCGGGATCGTACCGCGAGCCGAGCTTCGTGCTCCGGACGAGCCTGAGCCTCCCGGGGATCGGGCCGTTCACGCAGACGTCGCGGTACTCGGCCCAGCGCGTCGCGCCGGAGGCGTTCGCCATCCGCGTCGATACGATCGAGGAGAACATGCTGTGGAAACGGGGGCTCGCGATTCACCGCTTCTCGCCGGGCTCCGGCGCGACGACGCTGCTCGAGGTGACGAGCCTGTACGCGCCCAGGGTGCCGATCAAGATCCTGAATCAGGCGGCGATCGGCGCGGCCCGCGCGCACCAGCGGCGCTATCTCTCGGGCCGGCGCCCGACGGCCGCGGAGCGGGAGCATTTCCTGGCGGCGCTCGGCGCGGGCGGGCAGGGCGGCGCCTGAGGCGCGCGTGTCCTCTCGCCGCCGTCGCGGCGGCGCTCCTCAGGCGGGGCGCGGGCGCGCGCGGCGAGGGGCGGCCGGCGGCGCGGCGCACGGCGTCGCCGCGGCCAGCACCGCGGCCTCGTGGGCGGCGAAGCGCTCCGCCAGGAAGTCGACGAACAGCCGCGCCCTGGCGGGCTGGAAGCGGCGGCTCGGATAGAGCACGTGCACGGCGGAGCCCGGCGAGGGCAGGTCGGTGAGCAGCGGGACGAGGCGCCCGGCGTCGATGTCCGCGGCGACGTCCCAGATCGACTTGAAGGCGAGGCCGTGGCCGGCGACGGCCCAGTCGCGCACCAGATCGCCGCTGTCGGCCACGAGGCGGCCGGCGGGGCGGACGGTGTGGAGCCCCTCTCCGGTGCGGAAGGTCCACGAGAGCGCGCGCATGCCGGGGCGCTGCAGCACGATGCACGCGTGGGCGTCGAGGTCCACCAGCGTGCGTGGCCACCCGCGTCGCGCGAGGTAGGCCGGCGCGCCGCAGACCACGCGGCGGCTCCGGGCCAGCCGGCGCGAGACGAGGCGCGAGTCGCCGAGCGCGCCGAGGCGCACGGCCACGTCCACGCCGGCGTCGAGCAGGTCCACCACGCGGTCCGACAGGCTGACGCGCACGCGGAGGCCTGGGTGCGCCGCCGCGAAGTCGGCCGCGGCGGGCCCGACCCACTGGCGGCCGAGATCCACCGGCGCCGACACGTGCAGGAGGCCGCGCGCCTCGGCCTGGCCTGCGGTCACCGCGAGCTCGGCCTCGCGCACGTCGGCGAGGATGGCGACGCAGCGCTCGTGGTAGGTCGCGCCCTCGGCGGTGAGCGTGAGGCGCCGCGAGCTGCGCTGGAGGAGGCGCACGCCGAGCGCCGCCTCCAGCCGCGCCATGCGCTTGCTGGCCACCGCCGGCGAGAACCCGAGCTCGCGCCCCGCCGCCGAGAGGCTGCCCCGCGCGACGGCGCACACGAACAGCTGCATGTCCTCCAGCTCGACCATGCGCACCCCCGGCGAGTCACGGGCAGCGAAGCGGGGGCAGGGTAGCCGCGCCGGGGGCGATCTTCAACAAATCCGAAAAGATGTTTCGGCGATCGCGGCCATTTTCCTACGCGCTGGAAAGGATCAAGGTGGTTCGTGTCGCCGCGCCGGGCCCGCCGTGCCCGGGCGCGGCGTCGTTCAGCGTCCTTCAGCGCGGCCGGCGCTGTCGGTCGGCGCTGTCGGTCGGCGCTGTCGGTCGGCGCTGTCGGTCGGCTGTCCGAGATCGCTTGTTCCGAGGAGACACGTCCCATGAAAAAGACCCTGTTGATCAGCGCCCTCTCCCTCTCGCTCTTCGCCGCCGCGAGCGCCTGCTACGTGCAGGGCGCCGGCGCGGAGGACCTGCCATCGCCGCGGTCGATCGTCGTCGACGGGAGCCTGCCGAGGGAGCAGGCCGACGCGGAGGTGCTCGCGGCGCGCCGGTTCTACGCGTTCTGGAACACCGGCGATGAGCGCTACCTCGACGCGGCGATCGCGCCGACCTTCACGGACCGCACCTTGCCCAAGGGGCGCCCGCAGGGCCCGGCGGGCCCGGCGTTCGCGTCGAAGAGCTTCCGCGCCGCCGTGCCGGACCTGAGCTGCGAGGTGGAGCAGCTGATCGTCGTCAGCGATCATGTGGTGGCGCACCTGCGCTTCCGAGGGCACTTCACCGGCACGTTCGGCGACAGGAAGGGCGCAGGGCAGGCCGTGGACTTCATCGCCACCGACATCCTGCGCGTGCAGGACGGCCGTATCACGGACAACTGGCATATCGAGGACAACCTGACGCTGTTTCAGCAGCTCGGCGTGGTGGCGCAGTGACGACGGGGCGGGCCCGGTGGAGCCTCCGCGCCCCGGGCCCGCCGGCGAGGGGCGTTTTGTCGCCTCGTGGCGCGCGAGATCCCCGGGCGAGTCGGGCGTGCTTTTTCGCACGGCTCGTGCGAGCGTCGATCGGATGCAGATCCGAATCCCTTCTCCTCCTCGTGGGTATGTGAGCGTCCTTTGTGCCGCGATGCTCCTGGCCTTCCCGTTCGCCGCCGGCTGTGACGATGGCGACGGCGGCGGCGGCGACGGGGGAGGCGCCGCGGGATCGAGCGCCTCGACCAGCAGCGCGAGCGCCGGCGACGGGGGAGACGACGCGGGCTCGAGCGCCTCGACCAGCAGCGCGAGCGCCGGGGGCGGTGGAGCCGCCGCGTGCGGCCCCGACGTCGACGCGCCCGAGGAGGTGCTCCCCGGCTCGGCCGATCCCGAAGCGGGGGTGTTCACCCTGGCCGAGGCGCTCGCCGAGCTCCCGGAGGGGCCTGGGCCGCTGCGCGCGATCCTCGACACCGACAAGGGCGAGATCACGTGCGAGCTCTTCCCGGAGCAGGCCCCGAACGCGGTCGCCAACTTCGTCGGCCTCGCCCGCGGGCGCCGGCCCTTTCGGGACTCGGCGACCGGCAGCTGGGTGAAGCGGCGGTTCTACGATGGGCTGACCTTCCACCGGGTGATTCCGGAGTTCATGGCGCAAGGCGGCGACCCGCTCGGCACCGGCGAGGGCTGGCCAGGGTACGAGTTCGACGACGAGATCTCCGCGCTGAAGCATCGAGCGGGGACGCTCGCTTACGCCAACGCCGGGGCCGACACCAACGGAAGCCAGTTCTACATCACGGAGGTGGCGACGGACTGGCTCGACGGCGACTACACGATCTTCGGCCAGTGCGCGCCGGTCGAGGTGGTCACCGCGATGACGCACGTGGAGACCGACGAGGACGACAAACCGCTCGTGGAGCTGCGCCTGCGCGAGGTGACGATCACGCGCTGCGCGCCGTGAAGAGGGCGCGGGTGCGCCGGCCGTGCCGCTCGCTCGGGGCGCCGCGGCGCTGGGCGCCCGCGGTGGAGGAGGTCACCGAGCGAGCGGCTTTCTGGCGCTGATGAGCGAGTATCCCGCGTAGACCGGGATGACGGACACGTCGGTGAACCCGCACCCGCGGACGAGCTCGTCGAGCTCGCCGGCCGTGAGCTGCTTGCCGGGGGTCATGTACACCATGTTCATGGAGAACAGCGCCGCCGTGAGCGGGCCGTCCTGCCCGTCCGAGAGCAGGAGCTCGTAGATGAGGACGCGGCCGCCCGGCGGCAACGCATCGAAGCTGCGCTGGACCAAGCGCCGCTGGCGCGCGCTGTCCCAGTCATGGAGGATGTTGGCAAAGAAGATCGCGTCGTGACCCGAAGGCCACGCGTCGCGGAACATATCGAGCTCCAGCACGTCGATGCGATGCTCGAGGCCGTGCTCCGCGACGTACCTCCGCGTCGCCTTGCACACGGGCGGCAGCTCGGCGACCGTGAAACGCACCCCGGGGTTCTGCTGCGCCAGGGCGATGCTGAAGCAGCCGGAGCCGCCGGCGACGTCGAGGAGGCGCCCCACGCCCGAGAGCTCGGCCCGCTGCGCGAGCCCGACCGCGGTCGCGAACGAGTGGCTGTGCATCGCCTGGGTGAAGACGAATGCCCGCTCGTCCGACAGGTCCGCCTCTGCCCACTCCTCCGAGATGACCTTGCCCTGGCCCTCGCCCCACGCGACGGCCCCGTCCCGCCGCAGCGTCTCCAGCAAGGTGCCGTGCGTGATGGGAACCTGGCAGATGAGCCGCACATAGTGGCCCCAGTAGAACGGCTTGGTCGGGATCAAGAAGTTGCGAGACGTCTCGGTGAGATGGAACTTGCCATGAGACCGCACCAGGAGCCCCATGCCTGCCAGGGAGGCCAGGAGGGCCTCGGTCGCGCGGACGCTGAGGTGAAGCTTCCCGGCCATCTCCGCGATGCCCGCGGCCTCCTGCTCGAGGAGCGAGAACACCCCGAGCTCGTCGGCGACGCTGATGATGGGCAGCTGGTAGACCGAATACCCGAGCTGCCGCATCAACGAGTCGTCACAGGTAGGTTTTTCGAGATTCATGGACGTCAATGCATTCCTCTGCTCTGCTCAAGAAGGGGGGATGCCGGCGCGGCCGGCGAGCGATCCGTCTCCAACATAGCTGAGCTCGATCGGCGCTGACCAGGTGTTGCTCGCTGCCTCGTGGGTCCTCCTGCGCCCTCGCCGGCCGTGGCGAGCCCAGCGTCCCGGCGGGCGCGATGGACGACGCTGCTCGGCGTGCGGCTCAGGCGACTGCGCGAAATGAGGCGCCTGCGCGAGACGTAAGCGGCTCTGGTTTCGGCGCGGCGGGTGGGCTGGGCCGGGCTGGGAGAGGGGGCGACCGCCGCCGCACGGCGGCGGTCGTGCTACGCTCGGCGAAAGGCCATGTCCGCTGTCGAGCCCGAGATGACCGCCCGTCCGCCCGCTGCGCCTCACCGGCGGCTGGGAGCCCACGTCTATCGCCGCCCGCCCGAGCCGGTGATCTTCCCGGAGGCCGAAGAGGTGCCCGAAACGAACCGCCACCTGGAGCTCCGCACCGCGCTGTACCTGATCCTCAAGCGCGAGCTCGCGCACGGAGCGACGCTCGGCTCCGACCAGTTCGTTTACTGGGATCCGACGACGCCGAGGAAGCGCCTCGCCCCCGACGCCTTCGTGCGTCTGGGCGCGCCTCATCGGACCTTTCGCACCTGGAAGACGTGGCTGCACGGGGCCCCCGACCTCGGCGTCGAGATCGTGAGCGAGTCGGACGAGGGCGAGCCCGCGTGGGAGGAGAAGCTCGAGCGCTACCGCGCCGCGGGCATCCGCGAGGTCGTGCGCTTCGATCCCGACGACGGCGCGCGGCCGATCCGCGTCTGGGATGCGCTCGACGGCGATCTCGTGGAGCGGTCGCCGGACGACCCGGATCTCTGCGCGTGCGAGACGCTGGGCCTCTGGTGGACCGTGGTGGAGGACCCGTCGGTCGGCCCGATGCTCCGGCTGGCGCGCGACAGGGAGGGCCGTGAGCTGCTGCCGACGCCGGACGAGGCCGCGGCGAAGGAGCGTGAGGCCGCGGCCAAGGCGAGGGAGGCCGAAGCCGAGGCGCGGGAGGCGAACAGGAAGCTCCAGGCCGAGCTGGACGCGCTGCGGGCCGAGCTCGCGCAGGCCACGGGCAAGCAGACGCCGCGCTGACGACCGCGCGCCCCGCGAGGGCCGGCTCGGTGCGCCGGCCCCCGGCGGTTCACTTGGCCAGCTTGAACACCGAGGCCGGCAATTCCTCGGTATGCCATGTCGTCCAGTAGATGGCGCGGCAGTCCTGCGCGAGGCCGTTGATGTACGTGCTGTCGGCGAGCGTCTCGGGGGCGCCGCCCGAGGTGCGCACCCGCGCGGCGCGGGCGGGGCGCTCGATCGATGCACGAGCGAGCTATCGCGTCACCCCCGGGACGCGAGCGCCTCGTGTCCTCTCCTGCACGTGGTTTGCGGTCGCCGCGCCCGCGACGCCGGCGAAGATCCGGAGCGCGCCGGTGAGATCGGGATAGACGACCACGTCGCGCGCGGGCTCGTCCGGACCATAACGCAACCACAGCAGCGGCCATGCATAAGCGCGCACCGCCTGGGCCACGAGGCGGCCCCCGGCGGCGAGCGCGGTGAGGCCGGACACGGCGCGCTCGATCGTGCCGGCGAAGCGGTGGCCGTGGAAATCCGGCTCGACCGTCCGATCGCTGCCGCCGCGGTAAGCGCTGCTCCTCGCGCGGGGGCGGAGGTCGTGGCAGCGCAGGGGCTCGGGAGGGGTGTCGGCGCCCAGACGGCGCTCCAGGGCGCCCTCGAACGAGAACAGCGACGGCACGAAGGTCATCTCGGGCGGCGCGTAGAGCTCGCGCATCTCGAGCGGGCGGTCCTGCAGATGGCGGATGCGCACCCGCCGGACGCGGCCGGCGCCCATGCAGGACGGGCAGCGGACGTATCCCGCGCGGCACGAGCAGGCGTACGGCCGGGCCCGGCCGCTGCAGCGGGGGCAGCGCGCGCCCCCCGAGGCGCCGGCGCACCCGGTGCAGGGCGCGAGGCCGAGATCCTCGACCAGGCGCCGGTAGGCGCGCGGCTCGAAGGACAGCGGACGGGGCGGGTCGCCCGGCTCGAGCTGCGCCGCGGCCGCCGGGCTGAGGTCGACGACCTCCGTCCAGCCCTCGCGACGCACGATCGACGCGAGGACGACCAGCGCGGCCACGCGGCGCTCCTCGGCGGGCGCGCCGGGCGGAAGCGCGAGGCCTTCGGTGCGGGCGCGCGCGACCGTGGGGAGAAACGGGGCCACGGGATCGGACGGCGGCTCCATCGCGGCAGCATGTCCACGAACCGGAGGGCGCGCCATCGCGCCGCCGGCGGTGGGCACGAAGGCGCCCCGGGAGCTCAGGCGTTGCGCATCGGCTCCGCGAGCCATCGAACCAGCGCCTCGCCCTCGAGCTCGAGCAAGGCGGCTTCGACCTCGTCTGGACCGTTCACGCGAGCGCGCTCGACGATCGATCGCTCTTCTTCGGCCGTCAGACGTCGCCCGATGCGCCGCGCGAAGAGGCGGCCGAGGAGCTCTGCGATCGCCTTCTGCCCGCGCTCCTCTCCTCGTTGCTCTCCCCGTTGCTCTCCCCGTTGCTCGGCCTCGATGATCATCTCGCCGATGATCGGCGTGCGCCGGAGCAGCCCCTCTTCCTTGTCCTCTACCATGATGATGAGCTCCTTCAGCAGATTATGCCCCCAGGGATCGATGGTCGCCATCACCAGGAGCGCCGTGTACAGCTCAGCCCGCTCCTCCGCGCCCTTCGCCCCCGCGTGGATCTCCGCGACCACCTCCCGCAGCGCCGCCGCGGTCGCATTACGTGCAAGCGGCGCAAATACCAGCCAGAGCACGCTGCCGCGCGCTCGCAGCTCGGAGACTGTGCGCTGGTAGACGGCGTCGATACGGAAGCGCGCGCCGCTGAACGGCCGCCCGGGCCAGGCGATGCGGCGCTTCCCGGCTTTCGGCAAGCGCCGCCTGCGCCCCGAGAGGACCACGGCGACGCTCTCGATGGGCGGCACCGGCGCGCCAGAGGATTCGAGGCGGAGCGCGGCGAAGAGGAAGCCGAGGTATTCGAAGATGCGATCCGGCACGTCTTCGCGGAGCGAGAAGCAGAACTCGACGTGGAGCACCCGCGGCTCGCCGCCAACCCGTAGACGCAGCGCCTTGTCGAGGCGGCGCTCGATGTTCGTGACCTGGCTGTCGACCCAGCCGAGGACCTCGATGGGGCGGCTCTCAGGGACGAGGGCGCGCACCAGGTCCTCGGGGCGCCTTCGGGCGAGGTGGCGCAAGGTGATGTCGGCGTCTCCCATGGCGTGGCGCCCATGGCAGATCGCGTGCCAGGCGTTCGAGAGGCCGAAATCAAGGGATTCCGGGGCCTGGCGTGCGCATCGGGCGGGTGGCGGCGCCATGGCGGAGCGACCCGCGCCGGAGCACCGACGATGGAGCGACCCGACCGGGGTTGAGGGACCCGACCGGGGTTGAGGAACCCGACCGGGGTTGAGGGACCCAACGTCGGCGGCGGCCCGACCTGGGTTGGGAGGCCCTCTCAGGCCCTGACGAGCTGTGCCTCGTACTGGCCACGATCGAACACGAACGGCGGCCAGTCATACCTCCAGGGGCTTCTCTGCCGTTTCGCCCGCGGCGACACGGTCGTCGTGCTCGCGCTCGGCATAGGGTAACTCCACCTCGCGGACCCGATCGATGAGCCCGCGCCCGTTGATCCGCAGCTCGACCGGCGGGAAGCCCCCACCGCCAGGCCAGCGGACGTAGCGCGCGGGATCGACGCAGACCTCGAACCGATCGAGCACCATGGCGTGTCCCTCCAGCAGCTTTGCACTCGCCCCCCGCGAAGGGAACCCCTTTCGCCCCCGGCGCTACGTCCCCGCCCCCGGATCCTTGCAGCAACGAAACCCGATCTCGTAAAACCGGAACATCGGTCCATGCGAGTCGTTGGTCCCGCGGCACCCCGCCCACGGCTTGGACCAGTAGCCGCCCTTCAGCGACGAGCGGTGCGGCCACTCGGGACGCGACGTCGATACCCACTCTTCCACGTTGCCGACCAGATCGACGACGCCGTACGGGCTCACGCACGCCGGATACGAGCCCGACGGCTCGCCCTGCCAGAGCCGCTGCGTCTCGGCGGCCCGCACCGCCGGGTCGTCCGACGCGAGCCGCCGCTCGCTGATGCCCCGGTATGGCTTGCTCACGTTGCAGGCGGCCGGGTCCTGCGCGTAACCGTAAGGGAAGGGGAGCGCCGACGGCCCCTCGCACGCGAGCTCCCACTCGAACTCGGTGCAGAGGCGCTTGCCGGCGGCGGCGCACTCCCGCTCGGCCTCGACGAAGCGGAGCATCACGACCGGCAGCGCGCCCGCTCGGTTCGGCCACTCGTGGCGATCCATGCACGTGCGCACCGGCGTGAAGCGCGGCTCGGCGGCGAACAGCCCGGGGAAGAAGCTGAAGCAGTGGCCGCCGCGGTAGCTCGTGCAGATCCGCTGCACGTTCTCGTGGTGCGTGCCCTCCACGAGCACCATGTCGGGCGGGCAGGACGCCGGAGCCCCGGGCCGGGGCAGCGCGTCGGCCTGGGCGAGCAGCGGGGCGAGCAGGAGGTCGAGGAGCACGCGGCGGCTCTCTATCGCAAAGCCGCGCGCGGCGCACGAGAGGCCGCGCGGCGGCTCGCCTCACCGGACCTCGCGCGGCGCTCGCGCCCGCGCCCGCGCCGGGCTAGTCTCGCGCCATGGGAATGACGCTGCTTAGGATGCGGTTCGCCGCGCTCGCGATCCTGGCCTGGGGGAGCGCCTGCGGTGGCAACGTCGTGGTCGACGGGATGCCCGGCGAAGGGTCGGGAGGCGCCGGCGTGACCAGCAGCAGCGCGAGCGGGACGAGCAACGTGGGGGTGACCTCCACCGGGGGGGGCGGCGGCGACGTGCGGTCGAAGTGTCTCGCTTACTGCGAGATGTTCCTGCCGGTGTGCGGCGCGGCGCCGGGCAGCTGCGGCGACGTCTGTGACGATCAGCTGTCCACCGCGCCCCCGTGCAACGATCGGCTCGCGCCGTTCTTCGATTGCGCGATCGAGGCGTTCGATTGCTCCGTCACCCCGTCCAGGTGCCAGCCTTTGCTGGCTCAGTACGAGACGTGCGCGTTCGACGCCGACTCCGGCTGTGGAGGGCTGGAGTGCTTCGGCGGCGGGGACAGGGCGTGCAGCTGCAAGGGCTCGTGCCCGGGCTGGGATTTCGCCGTCGAGTGCAGGCCGAGCGGGCGCTCCGACATCTCCTGCTCCTGCCTCGTCAACGGCTCGGAGGTGGCCACCTGCACGCAGGCCGGCTCGGGGTGCGCGCTCGCCGTCGACTGTTGCGAGCCGAGCTTCGAGCAGTTCCGCTGAGAGGCACGAGCGAGCGGCGTTCGCCATGGAGGAGGATCGACGGAGCGCAGCGCGAGGCGGGGCGCTCGCCGAGGAGATGGCGAGCTGGGTGGGGGCGCGGATCGACGCCGCGCACGCGAACCCCGCGACGGGGCTCGTCGCGCTGGCCGTGTACGCCGGAGCGCGGCGCGTGCTCGGCGCCGGCATCGGGCCGCGCGTCGCGGGGGTGGGGATCTTGCCGCGGCTGCCGCGGCTCCGCGCCGGCGGGGCGCATCCGCTCCTGGCCGCCATGCGGGCCCACCTGGTCGGCCGCCGCGTGCTGGCGATCGAGGTGCGGGGGGACGGCGTCGCCGTGATCGCCGGCGATCTGTCGACGGTGAAAAATGACCAAGACGATGAACTGCCTGGTGAGGCGGGGTCGGCGGCGGCGGCGGCGGCGCCCGCACCCGGGTTGAGCCTGGCGGCGCCCGCACCCGGGTTGGGCCCGGGGTCGCCCGCACCCGGGTTGAGCCTGGCGGCGCCCGCACCTGGGTTGAGCCCGGGGTCGCCCGCACCCGGGTTGGGCCCGGCGCCCGCCGCGGCGGCGCGGCTGGAGCTCGCCCCGGGGCGCCGCGGCGAGGTGCGGCTGCTCGACGGCGCCGGCAACCTGATCCTCCGCTGGCCGCCTCAGGGGAGCGCCCCGCCGGCCGAGATCGCCTACCCGGAGGATCCGCTGGCCGCCGGCGCGGCGCTGGTCGAGGCGAGCGACGACGCCGCCGCCGGCCAGGAGAAGGCGGCCCTCGCGCGCGCCGTCAAGGCGCGGCGCGCGGCGCTCGAGCGCAGGGCCGAGGCGGTGCGCGGCGATCTCGGGCGGCTGGGGAGCGTCGCGCGCCTCCAGAAGACGGGGCAGCTCCTGCTTGCGCAGGGCGCGCGGGTGCCGCGCGGGGCCGCGAAGGCGCTCCTCGACGACTGGGAGACGGGCGGCAAGATCGAGGTCGCGCTCGACCCGGCGCGCCCCGCCAAGGCGCAGGCCGAGGCGTTCTTCGCCAAGGCGCGGCGCTACCAGCGCGGCGAGGCGGTGATGCGCGCGCGCCTCGCCGAGACCGAGCGCGCCCTCGAGGCGATCGCCGCCCTCGAGGCCGACGTCGCGGCGGCGGAGGCGCGGCCGGAGGCGCTCGAGCCGCTCGCGCAGCGCGCGCGCTCCCTCGGCGTGGCGCGCGCCGAGATCGCCGGGGCGGGCGCCGCCGTCGCCGGCGAGCCGGGGGCGGCCGGAGGCGCGCGCGCCCCGCGGGCCGGACGGACCGCCCCGCGTCGGCCGTTCCATGCCTACCGGAGCGCGTCCGGCGTGGCGATCCTCGTCGGCCGGGGCGCCGAGGACAACGACGCCCTGACGACGAAGCATGCGCGGCCGCACGACCTCTGGCTCCACGCGAAGGGCGTCGCGGGCTCGCACGTCGTCGTGCCGCTCCCGAAGGGGGCGAGCTGCCCCGCCGACGTGCTCGTGGACGCCGCGACCCTGGCGGCGCACTTCAGCGACGCGCGCGGCGAGGCGGTCTGCGAGGTGAGCTACGTCCAGCGCCGCTACGTGCGCAAGCCGCGCGGCGCGGCTCCGGGCGCGGTGGTCTTCGATCGGGAGAAGGTCATCGCCGTGCGCATCGAGGGGGCGCGCCTGTCGCGGCTGCTCGCGACCAAGGAAGAGGGCTGACGAAGGGCGCTCGCGCCGGTGGCGAGGCGCCTCGCGCGCAGGCCGCGAAGCCCCCCACGGCCGGGCTGCGGCGCGCTCGGGCCCAGGCTGCGACGCCGTCGCTCCGCCTGCGGCGGGGCCGCCCTCAGGCCGTGAACGCCGCCCGGACCTGCTCGTTCAGCTGATCCAGCCGGCGCGCCGGCAGCTCCGCCGCGCGGGCGAGCGACGCGATCACCGCGCGCTCCGCGTCCGAGATCCCCTCGCTCGCGTGGGCCACCGCCAGCGCGACGATGACGCCCTCCTCCACCGCGTCGCAGTCCATGAGGATCTCCGCGAGCAGCCGCACCCGCGGCTCGACGCCCGCCGCCGCGATCACCTTCAGGCTCGCCTCGATGAGGTAGCGGACGAGCTCCGCGTTCAGCTCGGCGCCGAGCATCGGCTCGATCAGCTGCCGGAGCGCGTCGATCTCCTCGGCGTCCACGTTGCCGTCGGCGTTCGCCACGAGCGCGCCGAGGTCGACGATCGGGGTCGGGTTGTACTCGTTCAGGTCGAAGCGGGCGCGGAGCAAGCCGGCCGCCTGGTGGACCAACGCGGGAGGCTTCATGTCGCCTCCGCTCCGGCGATTCGCCTCATGACTCACCACCTTTCGGCGCGCGGCGCCGCACGGTCTCGGACTCGCTGAGCCCGAGGCAGAGCTGCGCCCGGAGCGCGCGCAGCCCCGCGAGCACCTCGGCCGACGCCTTCTCGGCCTCGGCCCGCTCGATGGCCGCGTCGAGCGTCGCGAGCCGCCCTGTCTGGAGCGCCTTGAGCGAGTAGGTCATCTGCACGAACGTGTCGAAGAGGTCTCCGAGCTCATCGCCCTTGCGCAGCCCCTCTCCGATGGTGAGCCGCGTCGTGCCGACCTGGCGGCACAGGCGCTTCATCTGGTGGACCGGCCCCACGATGCGCTGGGTGATGAAGATCCCGAGCACCCCGAGGACGACGAGGAGGAACGCGCCCCCGCCGACGAGGATGTTGAGGAGGCGCTGGCGCAGCGCCTCGACCTCGGAGCGCCGCCTGCCGACCTCCGCCAGGTTGCGCTCGTACTCGCGGTTCGTCTTCTCGAGCTCCTCGTCGAGGGTATTGCCGAGCTCGGCGCCGTCGCCGCCCAGGGCGGCGGTGCTCATCCTCAGGATCTTGGCGCTGTTGGCCGCCTCTTTGAGCGCGAGCTCGGCCTGGGACGCCGCGTACTGCGCCTGCTCGTTGGCGACGCTCGCGGTCTGCCAGATGACGAGTCCGAGCGCCGCCATGACGGCGAGCACCACCGACACCAGGAGCCCCGTGTACTTGAGCTGGAATCGCGGGTTGAGGAGCAGCTTGCGGCGGGGGGCCGGGCGGGCTGTGGCGCGATCCTGGGCGGGAGAGGTCATGAGGTCTCGTCAGCGGGCGGACGGCATGACCGCCAGCACAGGACATGGCATGAGCGGGGCCGCCGCGGTGCGACCCCCCCGGAAAACGCACTGCGGTTTCACTGGTACCCCATTCCCGGCGCCGGTCGCAAGGGTCATTCAGAGGTCGAACAGCGTCCCCTGCCGGCTCGGCCGCCGGAAGGTCGAGCGCTCGTCTGCCGCTTCGCGCTCGCGCGCCGCGTTCAGCCCGAGGCGCTGGCAGTGCACCTCGAACAGCCGCTGGATCGCCGCCCAGCGCGCGCCTGCGCCCTGGAAGCGCGCCCCGAAGGCGGCCTCGTTCATCTTGCCGCCGCGCATCTCCTGGATGCCGCGGCGCACCTTGCCGGCGCGGTCCGGGAAGGCCTCCTCCAGGCGCTCGTCGAAGACCGGCAGCACCTCGCGCGGCAGGCGCAGCGGCATCATGAAGGCGCTCTGCGCCCCGGCGTCGCGGGCGCGCTCGAGGAGCTCGGGGACGTCGCTGTCGTTCAGCCCGGGGATCAGGGGCGACAGGGAGATCCCGGTCGGCACGCCCGCGTCCGAGAGGGCGCGCATGGCCTCGAAGCGCAGCGACGAGCGGCTCGCGTACGGCTCCATCTTGCGGGCCACGGCGTCGTCGGCGAAGGGGATGCTGAGGTGGACGCGGGCGCGGGCGCGCCGCGCGAGCTCGCCGAGCAGGGCGGCGTCGCGCCGCACGAGCGCGCCCTTGGTGATGAGCCCGACGGGGTTCCGGAACGCGAGGCAGATCTCGAGGCAGCGGCGGGTGAGCTCGTAGCTCGCCTCGAGCGGCTGGTAGCAATCGACGTTGCCGGAGAACACGATCGTGTCGCCCTGCCAGCCCGGCTTGTTGAGCTCCTTCTCGAGCAGCTCGGGCGCGTTCGCCTTGACCACGATCTTGCGGTCGAAGTCGGTGCCGGCGCCCCACCCGAGGTACTGGTGCGAGGGCCGGGCGTAGCAGTAGGCGCAGGCGTGGATGCAGCCCCGGTACGGGTTGACGCTGTACTGGAACGGCAGATCGGGGCTGTCGTTCGCGGTGATGATGGAGCGGGCCTGCTCCTCGAAGACCTGCAGCGTCGCCGGGGGCGCCTCTTCGAGGTACTCGACCTGCGTCGACGACCACGGGTTCGGAGGGTTGTTCACGGGGCGCGGCATGGTGCGGGTCAGCGCCGGGCGAGGGGGCGGGCGCTGCGCGCGCAGTGTAGCGCGTCCTCGCCTGGGTGGGAGCGTTTGTTCAGTAGAGCCCGGTGGGCGCCGTCGTCGCGGGCTGGGCAGTGCCCTAAATTGAACATGAAGGCGGGAAGGCGGGAAGAAAAGATCAATGATCTTCCTGCCTTCCCGCCTTCATGTGAACTCTCTCCGGGCAAATTTGAGCACTACCGCGGGCCGGGCGGCGGGCGCGGCCTGGGGCCGTAGCGAGGGGAGGGGGTGGGGAGAGCGGATTGACAGCCGAGGGGGCACCTGCTGGCATGCGGGCGCTCAGGAGCGACGTGAGGGACAAGATGGCCAATCCGAGACAGCCCGGGTTCGATCTCCGCAGCACGTACCTGCACCTCGCGGACGGGGGCGATGCGCTGCCGATCGAGGTGAGGCCGACGTTCTGGCAAGAGCTGATGTCCGGCGACTCGGAGGCCGCGGACATCCGGCGGATCACGGACGAGGGAGGCTGGCTGGTGATACGGTATCCGCTGACCGAGGACACGCCGCAGTGGGAGATGCACCCGGCGGGCGACGAGATCCTGGTCCTCCTGTCCGGCGCGAGCGACGTCGTGCTGGAGGAGCAGGGCGGCGAGCGGGTCGTCGCCCTGGTCGCGGGCGCGGCGTGCAAGGTCCCGCAAGGCGCGTGGCACCGGATCCTCGTCCGCGAGCCGGGGGACCTCCTGTCGATCACCTACGGCAAGGGGACGCAGCACCGGCCGCTGTAGCTGCGCCGCGGAGAGCCATCTCCGGCGCTCGTGCCACCTCACGGGTAAGCCACATCAGCTCGGGATCCAGCTCCTCTCTTCTTCCTCTGTGTCTCTCTGTGGTTCATCACCATTCCATCGACGGCGCCGGAAGCGCAGTTGTGTCGATCGGACAAAGCCCGTTCCGACCGCGGGCACACGGCTCGCACGAGGTGGTGAGCCCGCGCTGCCGGCGTCCTGGCGCCCTGAGGTAGGAGCCAGCGCTCAGCGCCGCATTCGCGTCCGGCCTCAGCCTCGCCCGGCGAAGCGGCGGTGGTCGACCATGAGGCAGCGGTCCTGCACGACGAGGATCCCGGCCTCGACGAGGCGCTCGGCCACCTGGTCGTTCCGGATGCCGCTCTGCAGCCAGACGGCGCGCGGCCGGGCGGCGAGGAGGTCGTCGAGGTGCGCGGCGACGTCCTGGCCGCGCCGGAAGACGTCGACGATGTCGATCGGGCCCGGGACGTCCGCCACGCGGCGGTAGACCTGCTGGCCGAGGATGGTCTTCACGTCGGGGTAGTAGACGGGGACCGGGATCACCTCCACGCCCGCGCTGTGCAGGTAGCTCGGGACGTAGAAGGCGGGCTGATCCGCCTGCGCCTCGGTCTTGATGCCGAGCACGGCGACGCGCCGCGCCCCGCGGACCAGCTCGGCCACCCGGGCATCGTCATCGCTGATGTCGCGAATGTCGTTCATGGGGAGAGTGTACGTCCGCCGAGCCGGCGCCGCACCCGGGACGGCGCGATGCGGAGCCGCCGGGCCGGGGGGCGCGCGCCTGCAGCGGCGCGACGGTATCGAGCTCAGCACGAGCTCCCCGTCCGCTGCTCATGGCAGACTCCGCCGCGTGAACCTCGACCGGCGGCTCCCTGCGGATCCTTTGCGCATGACGAACCACGGGCGCCCCATGCTCAGAGCCCACGCTGCAACCGGCCGGCTCGCCGTAGCCATCGGGCTCCTGTCCGGCGTCGCGGTCTCGCTCTGGCCGAAGGCCGCCCTCGCGAACGCCGGCATCCCGATGCTCGTCTTCGCGTGGCCCGCCTCGTGGATAACCTTCGTACCCGTCGTGCTCGTCGAGGCCGCGGTGGCTCGCCGGGTCCTGCGCTTGCCGACGCGAGAGGCGATCAAGCTCTCTCTGGCGGCGAACGCGTGGTCCACGCTCGCGGGGATCCCGATCACATGGGCTCTCCTGACGGTCCTCGAGATGAGCATAGGGTCCATCCTGGCGATGGCTCGCGCTGATCTCGGAACGGCCGCCACCCTGCTCATGCTGCCGATCTCTGCTCCCTGGCTGGGCCCCGTGGAGGAGGGCTGGCTCGTGCTCGCCGCCGGGGCCTTCCTCTGTGTGCCCTTCTTCTTCGCCTCGGTGTGGATCGAGGCGCGGAGCGCTGGACGCCGCGTGCCGGCGGCCGACGCGCTCCGCTGGGCGAAGAGGGCGAACTCGGCCACCTATGGCTTTTTCCTCGTCGCGCTCGCGCTGGCCGCGCTGATCTCGTGGATGAGCCGCGCGGGCCACGCCGGCTAGCCACGGTCGCCGGCGTGGCGGCGGCCCTCCTGTGGCAGACTCCCCCGCGTGAACCTCGACCGGCTCCCCGCGCTCTGGGCCGACCTCCTCCGCCACCCCACCTCGCTGCCCGTCGCGCTCGGCGCGGCCATCGCCGTCCTCGCGCTCGGGTTCTTCGCCTACCGCCTGCTCTTCGCCCTGCTCTCGCGCGCCGCCCGCGCGACCCGGACGTCGCTCGACGACCTCCTCCTCCGGCGCATGCGGCTGCCGGCGCGCCTGCTCGTCGCGCTGCTCGCGCTGCACACGTTCATCGCCCTGCGCGGCGCCGAGCTGCCCACGCTCCACAAAGGCGTGCTCCTCCTGGAGCTCGCGCTCGCGTCGTACCTGGCCATCGAGATCGCCGAGACCATGGTCATCGACTACTGGCTCGCCGAGCGCCGGAAGGTGCAGCTCCCGGCCCTCGTACGGCACCTCCTGCTCACGATCCTCTACCTCGTCGCCGGCCTCTCGATCGTCGGCGCGGTCACCGGCGTCGACCTCGTGCCGCTGCTCGCGACCTCGACCGTCATCACGGTCGTCCTCGGCCTCGCGCTCCAGGACACCCTCGGCAACCTCTTCGCCGGGCTCGCCCTGCACTCCGAGCGCTCGTTCGGCGTCGGCGACTGGATCCTCGTCGACGGGATCGAGGGGCAGGTCGTCTACGTCGGATGGCGCTCGACCCGCCTCCGGACGTTCTCCGGAGACATCGTGATCCTGCCGAACTCGATCATCGCCAAGGCGCGCGTGCAGAACTTCTGCGCGCCGGACCGGACGTGCGCGCGCAACATCGAGATGCTCGTCGCCCTCGACGCCGCCCCCGAGGCCGTGGAGCGCGCGGCGCAGCGCGCCTATGCGCAGGTGCCGGACATCCTCCGCGAGCCGCCGCCCAGGCTCTGGCTCGCGGCCGTCACTCCCCTCTTCCAGCGCTATGTCATCAAGTTCTGGATCGCCGACTTCGAGCGCCACGATCTCCTGGAGTCCGAGCTGATGAGGGCGTTCTTCCGCGCCTGCCGCGACGAAGGCGTCGCCCTCAGCCCCGCCGCAGCGCAGCCGGGCCTCGCCGTCGATCCGCGCATCCTCGACCCGCGCGCGGCCGTCGATCCGACCGCAGCTCCGGTGGTCCTGCCGGCGATCGTCGCGGTCCCGGCCGCCCCGGCGCCCGCCGCCGCGAGCGGCAAGGCCGAGGCGGGAGCCTGATTTGGCTTGGTCCGGTCGCGCCGCTGCGGTAGCCGAGCGGTATGCCTGACAACCAGCCCGTCTCCCCCAACAAGGTCGCGGTCGTGGGCGCTGGCAGCGTCGGCGCGACGATCGCTTACGCGTGCCTGCTCCGCGGCGTGGCGAAGGAGGTCGCCCTGTTCGACGTGAACCGGGCCAAGGTCGACGCCGAGGTGCTCGACCTGAACCACGGCCTCCAGTTCGTCCCGGCGGCGACGCTCGAGGGCAGCGATGACGTCGAGGTCTGCCGTGGGGCGCACGTGGTCGTCATCACCGCCGGCGCGAAGCAGAAGCCCGGGCAGAGCCGGATGGACCTCGCCACCGCGAACGTCGCTATCTGCCGCGAGCTCCTGCCGCGGCTCCAGGCCGTCGCGCCCGACGCGCTCTACCTGCTCGTCACCAACCCGGTCGACGTGATCACCTATGTCACGCTCAAGCTGACCGGCCTGCCGCCCGCCCGCGTCCTCGGCAGCGGCACGGTGCTCGACAGCAGCCGCTTTCGCTTCCTGATCGCCCGGCGGCTGAACGTGGCCGTGCAGAACGTCCACGCGTACATCGCCGGCGAGCACGGCGACAGCGAGGTGCCCCTGTGGAGCAGCGCGAGCGTCGCGAACATCCCGCTCGACGCGTGGTCCGTGCCCGGCCACGGCAAGCTCGCCGCGGGCGACCGCGCGGAGATCTTCTCGAACGTGAAGAACGCCGCCGCCCAGGTCATCTCCGGCAAGGGCGCGACCAACTACGCGATCGGCCTGGCGACCGCCAAGATCCTGGAAGCCCTGCTCCGCGACGAGAACCGCGTGCTGCCCGTCAGCAGCCTGCTCAGCGGCTACCGCGGGATCGACGATGTGTGCCTGAGCGTGCCCTGCGTCGTGAACCGCTCCGGCATCGAGTCGCAGCTGCCCATCCCGATGAGCCCCGAGGAGGAGGCCGGCGTCCGCGCCAGCGCGGACACGATCCGCAAGGCGATCCGCTCGCTCGGCTTCTGACGCGACCTCGTGCCGCATCGCCTGAGCGCGTTTCTGGCTCGGCGATGGGAAGAGTTTGAACCACAGAGGGCACAGAGGGCACAGAGGAGAGAAGAAGAAGCTGATTGTCTTTCTTCTCTTCCCTCTGTGCCCTCTGTGCCTCTGTGGCTCATCTCTCATCAATAATAGGATCCGGTGAGCACGAGACCGTGCGCGGGCGATCGTCGCTGCCTCCATCGCTC
Organism: Sorangium sp. So ce394; assembly: GCF_051474665.1. Classification (NCBI taxonomy): domain Bacteria; kingdom Pseudomonadati; phylum Myxococcota; order Polyangiales; family Polyangiaceae; genus Sorangium; species Sorangium sp. So ce394. The sequence continues at coordinate 8,734,916 of NZ_CP150339.1, read as the reverse complement.
CGCCGATGATGAAGTGCTAAGCTGGCAGCGGAGGAGCGCCCATGCCGGATCCGTACGATTTGCAACGATTCGTGGACGCGCAGGCTCCGGTCTATGACCGCGTCCTGGCCGAGCTGCGCCGAGGACAGAAGACCGGCCACTGGATGTGGTTCATTTTCCCGCAGATGCGGGGCCTGGGCCACAGCGCCATGGCTCACAGGTATGGCATCGCTTCGAAGGCCGAAGCAGAGGCCTATCTACAGCACCCGACGCTCGGCCCGAGATTGATCGAGTGCACTCGCCTCGTCAACCAGATCGAGGGGTGTTCGCTTTATGACATCTTCGACAGCCCCGATGACATGAAGTTCTGCTCGTCGATGACCCTGTTCGCGCGCGCGGCTCCCGACAATGAGACGTTCCTCGCGGCGCTCGCGAAGTACTGCGGTGGCGAGCTGGATCCGCGGACGCTCGCGCTGCTCGAGTAGCGAGTAGCGCGGGCCGTCGTCGGTGGGCGCACGGGGGCGGGCGCCTGCACGGCGCGGCGACCCCGGCTACGACCGCTGTGGGGTCGAGGGTGGGGGACCCAGCGCTCGATCTCTCCGTGTGTGGGTGCATGGGCGGGCAACGCCACGTTGGTCTGCCGGTATGCCACGGCGCGTGGTGGTCCAGGTGACGCGGCGTCGGCGGCCCCATGGTCCGGCGATCAAGGGCTCGAGCCCACCCCGAGCTCGGCAGGCAGCTTGGCGGCCTGTGGAGGTGCCGTGTGGTCACCGAGGCCGACACCCTGAGGAGATCTTGCTCTACGCTAGCTCCTCCCGATGCCTAGCGACGCTCCTGTCGATCTCTACTCGCTCGCCTTCACCTGCAGCGTCGACCCGCTGCTCTTGCTCGACGAAACCGGCCGGATCCTGGCGCTGAACGCCGCCGCCGAGCGCCTCATCTCCACGCCTGGGGCGACGGCGCGCGGAGGGCCCGTCGATGAGGCCCTGCGCCCCGAGCCGCCCCTCGGCGCGCTGCTCGATCAGGTGATCCGCGATCGCGCGCCGCGCGCCCTGCCGCCCGACTTCACCCTTCACCTCGCGAGCGAGCGCGCCGTCCTCGCCGAGGGGAGCCTCAGCCCGCTCGTCGACCCCGCGGGCGCGTGCGCCGGCGTGCTCCTCGCGCTGCGCGACGTGACCGAGCGACGCCGGGCCGAGCAGGCGGCGCGCGATCAAGCAGCGCGCCTGCACGCGGCCGTCGAGGCGCTCGACGTGGGCTTGGTCATCTACGACGCCGAGGAGCGGCTCTGCTTCTTCAACACGGCGTACAAATCGCACTACCCCGAGTGCGCCGCCGCCATTCAGGTAGGCAATACGTTCGAAGACGTCGTCCGCGAGGGCTGCCGGAACGGGATTCACCTCCACAGCGGCCTCAGCGAAGAGGAGTGGGTCGCCGGTCGCCTCGCGGACCATCGCCGCTCCGGGGACGTCTACATGCGGCGGTTCGGGGACCGCTGGCTCACCCTCAAGAGCACCCGCCTCGCCGATGGCGGCATCGTCGGCCTGCGGATCGACACCACCGAGATCAAGCAAGCAGAGCTCGCCCTCGAGCGCGAGCGGCAGTTCATCCGCCTCGTGCTCGACACGATCCCGATCGTCGTCACGGTCAAGGACCGGGACGGCAAGATGAAGCTCGTCAGCAAGAGCTACGCCGCGCTCTACGACACCACGCCGGAGGCGGCGGTGGGCAAGACCGTGAGCGATCTGCCGTCCTCCCACGCCGAGCTCTCCACCATCGGCGAGATGGACCGGGAGGTGCTCGCGCGCATGCAGCCGGTATCGAGGGTTCTACCCATGACGCGCCGGAACGGCCAGGTGCGGTGGGCGTCCATCATCAAGGTGCCCCTCGTGGAGCAGGACGGCACGACGCACATCCTCGCCATCGGCACGGACATCACGGCGCAGCGGGAGCACGAGGAGCACATGGCCGCCACCATCGCCGAGCTCGAGCGGCAGAGGCAGGCCTTCGCCGATCAGCTCGCGGTCATCCAGCGCCAGCAGGCGCTCATCCGGGCCCTGTCCACGCCCGTCCTCCAGGTCGCCGAGGGCGTGCTCGCCGTACCCCTGATCGGCGCGCTCGACGACGCGCGCGCGGCCGACGTCACCAGCAAGCTCCTCGACGAGGTCGTGCGCACGGGCGCTCGCTTCGCCATCATCGACGTCACCGGCATCGAGAGCGTCGACGCCGCGACGGCCGACCACCTGGTCCGCATCGTCCGCGCGATCCGCCTGCTCGGCGCGAGCGGCATCCTCACCGGCATCGGACCGGCCGTCGCCCAGTCGATGTGCGGCCTCGAGGTCGACCTCTCCGGCGTCACCACCCATGGCAACCTCCGCGCCGGGATCGAGGTCTGCCTGCGCGCGCTGCCCCGGCGCCGCTGAGCGCCGCCTTTGCCCTTGCTTCGAGCTGCTCACCGCGGGCCTCAGCTCCAGTGCGCGGTCAACTCGAGATGATCGTCGTCGTCTCCGCCGCCGGCGATGATGCGCTGGCGGACGTGGCTGGCGCCGCCGATCTCGAGGACCTGCTCGCAGGAGCCGATGACCTCGGTCCACATGTTCTCGTCGAATCCGTAGCAGCCGCTCCAGCGAGCGTGGGTGAAGCCGCGGCGGGATTCGAGGACCTGGACGCGGCCGACGGAATAGTAGTTGGCGAAGACGCGCTGGCCCAGGGAGAAGAGGGTGGACGGGGAGATGAGGGCAGCGATGACCCTGTAGATGCCGCTCATGTCGTCGCGGGTGCACTGGCGGCCGATCTGGTGGACGAGGTCTTTGCCTTCGCCGCTGGCGCGCCGGATGGCCTGGAAGAGATCTTTGTACCAGTCGATCGGGTACCAGCCGGTGGAGACGATGCTGCCGTAGCGCATGCCGGCGCGCAGCGGCTCGCTCATCTCGTCCAGGCTGAGCTTCTGGAGGGGCTCTCCGCGCAGCTTGCCGAGGCTCACGTACACGGAACGAAACGCCACTCCCTTGACCTTGGGTTCGTCGGTCATCCAGCCGTGCCAGCGCCCTCAGCAGCGAGGGTACCGCGCGCCTCGTGCGCAGGCCAGAGAGCTGCCGCTGGCCCACGCAGGGCCAGGGCCCTGGGCAAGCAATGACGAGCTCGGCCGGTCGCAATCACCGCTGGGGCCGCCCGGTATGGCGGCCCACGGTGCGCTCGAACTGGACGTTCCGTCGTGGAGCGGGGCGCTCACGGGATCTTGCAGTAGGCCGGGAAGCTCGACGGGACGCCCGCCGCGTAGGGCTCGGGGCGCACCTTGTACGGGTGGTCCTTCAAGAACTGCCAGCTCGAGGCGGCGATGCCCGACGGGATGCGGTGCCCGCCGCCGCTGTCGCAGTCGATGGCGAATCCCCCCTTCGCCTTGATGTCGTTCTCGAACGCCGCGCTCGCCCGCGCGAAGTCGATGACGACCACATCGGAGCCCTGCGCGCCGTGGACCGCCATGACGGCCGGCGGGTTGCTGGGATCCTGGAGGGGCGGCGCGCCGAGGCCCGTCGTACCGCCCGAGTACGTCACGACGCTCGCGACGTAGCTGGAGCGCGCATAGGCCATGTACGCGGTCTGCAGGCCGCCGGCGCTGAAGCCGAGCGCGTGGACGCGGCGCGTGTCGATGTTGCGCTGCTGGATGGCGCACGCGAGCGCCTCGTCGGCGGTGTTGAGGTCGCCCACGTACCACACGTTGTTGCCCGTGGTCCGCGTGCCGTCCTCGCCGCCGTGGCCATCGTACGCGTTGGGCGCGAACACGACGCCTCCGCGGCTCGTGATCTCGTCGATGGCGGCCTGTCCGAGGCCGGTCACCGCCTCTTGCGGGCGGGAGCCCGTGGCGTGCCAGTAGATGACCACCGGCGCCGGGGTGGCGGACCTCGCGCCGGCCCACACGCGAACCTCGCGGCCGAGGAACGTCATCGTCCCGGTGGCGATCGTCGGACACGCCTCCCGGGCCGCCGGCAGGGCGCTCGGCGCGGTGCCGCCGCCGGAGCCGCCGGAGCCACCGCTGCCGCCGGAGCCACCGCTGCCGCCGGAGCCACCGCTGCCGCCGGAGCCACCGCTGCCGCCGGAGCCACCGCTGCCGCCGGAGCCACCGCTGCCGCCGCTGCCGCCGGAGCCGCCGCTGCCGCCGCTGCCACCGGAGCCACCGCTGCCGCCGCTGCCGGTCGTGCCGGATGCCTCGCCTCCGGTGACGGACGAGATCGTCGGACGCGTGGTGCCCGTCGCGCAGAAGTTGAACGTGACCGACGCGCCGGGCTCGATGCGCGCGTTGCCCGCGGCCGGCGTCGCCGTCAGCAGCGTGCCGCTGCTCGAGAACACCGCGCCCCAGGACCTGGTCACCGTCGCGTTCTTCACGTCGGTGACGACGCTCCAGGACGTGGCCGCGCTCGCGCCGCCGTTCGACACCTTGACAGCGGCGCAATAGCGGCCCCCCCAGAGCGGCTGGTAGCTCAGCTCGGCCGAGAGGCCGCTCTCGGCCGCCATCAGCGATTCGCCGCCCAGCTCGGCGTCGCCGGCCTCTCCAGCGACGCACGCGCCCACCGCCCCGAGCAGCCCCGCCAGCAGCGCGAGCCGCGTCAGGCGGTGAGCGCCGGCGACGCCTGCCTCCATCGGGCGCGATGAGCCGGCGAGCCGCTCATCCATCGCTCTACGCCGCTCATCGCTCCCGCTCCGGGACCGCGAGCGCCGCTGCAACGAGCGCTTCCGCCAGGGGGCAACGTTCATGAGACCTCCTCCGTGTTCGTGATGCCAAGAGCGCGCGGCTGCGCCAGGCGCCGAATGCCCGTGTCGCTCCTCGCGCGCGGGCATTCGGCGCCTGGCGCAGCCGCGAGCTTCCTAAGAAAGCTGGCTCGACGGCCGCAATGAACGGATCATAGCAAACGTCGAGTCGTCTGTGAAACGAAGATGTGTTTGGATGAATTGGAATTGTCCGCAGCTTCGCTCGAAGTTTTCACGGCTCGCGCAAATGGCTCGCACGGTGTGAGACGCGGACTCCGGTGGCCGCCGTCGCGCGTTTGGAGTCCCGCTCACGCCGCAGGTGTACGCTCGTCTTCGAGCCCACGGTGAGCTGCGCTCACCGGATGGGCCCTGTCTGTCGATGAGCGGCGACGATGCGCTTCACGACCACGAAGAGCCGCTCTCATTCATCATGAGGGGAGAGCGGTAGACCCCCGGAGAGGGAGTCCGCCGCGCGGCGCGGCGCGGGCCCTGTGTCTGAGCCCCATTGACGTAGCTCCTCCGGCGCAGCCGGCGGAGCTACGTCTCAGGCGAGCTCGGCGGGGCCCCCACCCCGCGCGGCGAGCTCCCTCTCCGGGGGCCGGGCAGCTCGGCAAGGCCGCGCTCCCCGCGAGCCCCGCGGAAAGCCGTCACCCGCTGACCGGCCCCGTCCCCTGGTCCGACTCCCCCCACGCCACCATGACCGCGCTCGTGTTGTGGAACCCCTCGACGCTCCCCCCGAACTTCGCGATCTGCCCGTAGCACGCCACCCCGAACATCGGATGCGGGGCCGCGTTCGGCGACAGGAACGCCCGCACCTCGTCGCGGTACCGCTCCCCCAGCAGCCGGAACCGCGACGCGCAGTCGAACACCAGCGCCCCCGACACCGCCGGCAGCGGCCCGAGCACCTTCGTCGACAGCCCCTTCGCCGCCTGCAGCAGCGCGTCGGCCGTCGCGCTCACCACCCGCACCACCTGCCCCCGCGAGAGCCCCCCGGTCAGCACCACCGCCCCGTCCCCCCGGATCGCGATCGGCGACCGGATCTTCAGCGCCTCCCCGAACGGCGTCTTCGCCCCGAGCGCGTGCTTCGCCATCGTCTGGAGCAGCCCCTCGCCCGTCGACCGCAGCCCGAGCCGCGACAGCTCCTCCTCGTACACCCGCGCCGCCGGCTGCCCGTCCAGCGTCCGCAGCACGTTCCGCTCGATGTCCGTGATCGTGAAATCCCGCCCACCCTCGGCCGCCCGGAAGCCGTGCACCACGTCGAGGTTCACCCGGTGCCGGTGCGTCAGCCGCACCAGCACCGCCGCGTCCGTCAGCGCCTTCCGGCCCAGGAACACCCGCGCCCCCTCGAACGTCCACCCGTCGCCCGCCGTCCCGCCGAACACCCGCATGTGCGGCGGCACACCCTGCCGCAGCGCGGCCACCAGCTCGTCCCCGTCGCACGCGAACGCGTCCGCCAGCACCAGGATCGAGCTCGGCGCGCCGCTGCGCGGGCCGTTGCTCGACACCGCCTCGTCCATGTCGCTCAGCGCCGCCCGCACGCTCTTGCCGTGATCCGCCCGCAGCTCGCGCGCCGCAGCGCACGCCACCTCGACGCCCGCGCCCCCGAGGAACGCGCACGACACCCCGCTCCTGCTGAAGCCCCGCTCCGTGAACGACACCCCGCCGGTGGTGGCCCCGATCACCGGGACGCCCGTCGCGTCCTCGACCGCGGCGAGGTACTCCTCGTGCTTCGTCCCGCTCGGCAACGCCACGATCGCGAGCCGCGCAGGCTCCTTCCACTCGGCGACCGTTCGCTCGATCTTCCGTCCGAGCAGCCAGGCGTTCCCATCAAAGGGTCCGAGGGTCATCATCTTCATGCGCCGAAGCTCCTGCCTGCCCAGCGCCGGAGCGCGGGGCTTCGAGTCCAGGCCATCGCTGACGATACGCGTCGCGGGTCGGTGATAACACGCACGAGGGACGCCCCTCTACTCCTCTTGCAGACTTCTGCCCCGTGCGGCCGCCCGCCTGGCGCGGAGCTCGCGGCCGCGCGTCGGCAGAGCTCGGGCGCTGTGATCCGCTCACGCACCTCCGCGCCCGCGCGCGTGGTCTGCTTCACCAGGCAGCTCGCCCGGCGTCGGCTGGGCCTCGGGCCGCGCCGCCCCGCGGACCTTCTCGTCGAGCGACCGGAGCGCCTGGCCGAGCTCCGCGATCTGCGCCTCGATCGCCCGGATGCCGAACGCGCTCTGCGTGGTCGCCTTCGCGAGCGGCGCGACGAGCCGCTCGACGAGCGAGAGGTGGTGGCCCACGAACTCCGACACCGATCGATCGGTCTCGACCTTCACCTCGACCTTCGGCTGCGCGAGCCCCTTGAGCGCCCCGGAGAGCCGCTCGAGCTCCGGCGCGAGCCATTGCTTCATCTCCCGCGCCCGCCCGTCGCCCGCCTGGGCCGCCGCGGCCGCCTTGCCGATCGCCCCGCGGATGCCCTCCAGCTGCTCGCCGAGCATCGAGAGCGTCCCGGTCACGCGCACGACGGGGTCGTCCTCCTTGCCGCCCATGCGCTTGATGCGCTGGTACCCCTTCTTGATCTCGTCCCACCGCGCCTGCCGCTCGGGCGAGAGCCGCCCGCGCAGCTCGCCGAGCTTGAGCAGGTTCTGCTCGGCGCCCGTCGTCAGCGTCTGCGACTCGCTCACGTAGTGATCGTCGATGAGCCGCTCGATCTCCTCGGGCGTGTGCGCCGACACGACCTTCTCGGCCAGCTTGTTCATGTTGCGGTAGCTGCCCTGCAGCTTGAACGGCGGCTCGGTCCGGAAGGCGTCGTCCTGCGACGCGCTCCGGATGTACTCGAGGTTCACGGACAGGAGCACCCGCTGCACCCGGAAGAGCCGCTCGAGCACGGCGACGATCTCCGCGACCTCCGCCGCGGCGTAGGCGTGCTCGAGCTCCGTCGCGGCGATCGCCTCGCCCCGCGCCATCCGGATGAGCTTGTGCGTGTCCCCCGGCGCCCGCCCCGAGAGCGGCGCGAGCGTCGGGTTCGAGGTGAGCGCGTTCTCCAGGTAGCTCAGCGCGAAGAGCTCCTCCTTGCCGTCGAGGATGTCGCCGAGGTTGTACGTGTCGGCCCGGTTCGACAGCATGTCGGGGATCTGGAAGCGCGCGCCCGACTCCGTGTACGGGTTGCCCGCCATCACCACGCAGAACTTCTTGCCGCGCAGGTCGTACGTCTTCGTCCGGCCCCGCCACACGCCCTCGACCCGGCGCTGCCCGTCGCAGAGCGAGATGAACTTCTGCAAGAGCTCCGCGTTCGTGTGCTGGATGTCGTCGAGGTAGAGCATCACGTTGTTGCCCATCTCGAACGCCAGGTTGATCTTCTCGACCTCCTGCCGCGCGGTCGCGTTCGGGGCCTCGGCCGGGTCGAGCGACGTGACCTCGTGGCCGAGCGACGGCCCGTTCACCTTCATGAACACGAGGCCGAGCTTGCTCGCGACGTACTCCATCAACGTCGTCTTGCCGTAGCCCGGCGGCGAGATGAGCAGCAGCATGCCCATGAGGTCGGTGCGCTTCACGTCGCCCGCGGCCCCGAGCTGCTTCGCCAGGTTCGCGCCGACGAGCGGCAAATACACCTCGTCGATGAGCCGGTTGCGCACGAACGACGTGAGCACCCGCGGCGCGAACTCCCCGAGGCGCAGCCGCCTTCGCTCCCGCTCCGCGATCTCGCTCCGCACCTTGCGGTAGGCGCGGTAGCGCGGCGCCCGCTCGCGCAAGAAAGCCTCGATCCTGCTCAGGAACTCGTCGAGCCGGAGCGCGAGCGCGCGCTCCTTGACGCGCGGGTGCTGGCCGAGCAGCCCCTCCACGCGCGCCTCGGTCACGGCCCCGCTCGGCTCCCGCTCGAGGTGCCGCTCCGTCACCAGCACGACCGCCGCCTCGAGCGCGAGGTGCCCCATCCCGGCCCACGCGGCGTCCCGCGCCGTGAGCCCCCGCAGCCACGCCAGCGCGAGCTCCAGCCGCTCGGCCGGGTGCTTCTCGAGCTGCCGGAGGTCGTCGTCGAACGCCGCGCGGCTCCCCTCGAGGTCGAGGCGCGCGAGCAGCGCGTCGCGCAGCGCGAGCGCGGCGTCGCTGGTCACGAACCGCGGGCGCTCCGCGGCGAGCTCCTCCACGAGGTACCGCGCCGCGACGCGCACGTCCGCCGCGCCGCTCGCGTCCGCGCCGAGCCGGTGCGCCGCCGCCGTCGCGGCCACGCCCTCCGCGAGCTCGGCCGCGAGCGCCGCCCGCGCCTCGCCCTCGCCGAGCTGCGCCGCGAGCCGGCCGAGGCTCCGCGCCCGCCGGTGCGCGAGATCCCGGGCGCGCGGGTCGAGCCCCGCCCAGTGGAGGCAGGCGAGGGCCCGCGGCGCGCTGCCGAAGCGGAGCAGCCCCGCCGTGGCGCGCAGCGCGAGCAGCTTCTCCAAAATGAGCGCGCCGTCCGCGTCGTGGACGCCGCGCTCGTAGCCCTCGTCGTGCCGATCGGCCGCGTACGCGCGCACCGCCGCGAGCAGCCCGCCCGGGCCGAGCGACGCCTCGCGCAGCCGCTCGATCGAGAGCCCGCCGCGCCCGGCCTCGGCGTCGAGGAGCATCGAGCCCGCGAGGAACTCGCCCCGGTACACCTCCGCGGTCTCGCTCACGAGCTCCTGGCCCCAGAGGTCGCGCGCGCTCTCGAGCGCCGGATCCTCGATCGGCTCGAAGAAATCGGTGCCGGTGAGGTGCAGCGCGAGCCCGTCGCCGTGCGGGACCAGCGTGAGCTCCAGGGCCTGCGTGCTCACGTTGAAGCGGTGGCGGCCGAGCTTGATGACGTCGCCGCCGCCCTCGAACAGGTCCTCGCGGTCGCGCAGCGCCCGGAGCGCGTCCTGCCGCGCCGACTTGAGCCGCGCCTCGACCTCGTCCCCCTTCACGCTGTCGCCGAGCGCGTGCAGGCTCGCCGCGAGCTCGCGGATCTTCGCGACCATCGCGTCGGACGCGAAGTACGTGTTGAGATCGTCCACCGTCGCGAACGTGCGCGCCCGCCGCGAGACCCCCTGGACGATCCGGTCCGCCGCGGCGACGAGGTTCGCGACGCGCCGCTGCCGCTCGTCGAGCAGCGCCTGCCGCCGCGCGGCGACCGCGTCGTTTACCTCCTCGCGCTTCGCCGCGAGCTCGCCCAGGAACTCGTCGAACTCGCCGAACTTGCCCTCGAGCTCCTCGAGCTGGACGAGGAGCTTCGAGAGCTCGGCGTCGCAGCGCTCGGGCGAGTCGCAGACCGCGAGCGCGCTCGCGACGCTCTGGCCGAACACCTTGAACTGGGCGCCGAACTCGGCGCGCCCCTCGGCGCCCCGGAGGTCCTTGCCGCGGGCGCCGAGCGTGGCGCGCGCGCGGTTGAGCTGCGCGTAGACCTCGCTGATCCCCTCCAGGATGCGGGTCCGCGCCGTGGGGTCGTCGACCTTGAGGCCCGCCACGATGTCGGCGAGCACCGAGAGCCCCTCGCTCACCGCGTCGAGGTCCGCGGCGAACGGCGCGAGCTCGGACGATTTCGCGACCGCCTCGATCTTCGCGATGAGGCCCGCGAGCCGGTCGGCCAGCGGCCGGAACGCGTGGTCGCCGAGGAGGAACGCCACGCACGCGCGGCTCACCTCGTCGGACCGCCCGACGATCTCGGCCTCGAGGGCGTCGACGCGGCCGAGGTCCATGTACTTGAGCTCGCGGAGCGTGATGAGGTGCCCCCGCTGCCGCCGCAGCGCGGTCAGGGCCGCGAGGAACGCGTCGACGGTCGCCGCGTCCTCCGGCCGGACCCCGCCGAGCAGCTGCCGCTGCGCCGCCTCGGTCTCGGCGAGCGCGCTCGCCGCGCGCGCCTTGATGGCCTCGACCTTCTCGAACTCGTCGACGATGCTCTCGGAGACGGCCCGGAGCTCGTTCACGGTCGACAGGAGGTCGCCCGCCTCGGCGTGGCCGAGCCAGTAGAAGGCGTCGGTCATCCGCTCGGCGGTCCGGATGAGGTCCTCGTATGTCTGGCGCGTCGGCGACGCCTCGAGCGCGGCGCGCCGCATGCTGAGCGCGTCCGAGATGCCGCGCACGAGGTCGGCGTTGCCCACCTTGGCGAGGTACGAGCCGTCGGTCGGCGCCGACGCCGCGAACTCCGCGGTCATGAACGGCGTCTGCCAGATCTGCATCGGGTGGACGCGGGTCGGCTCCTCGCTCGCGGCGCGGAAGATCACCATCTTGCCGTCGTCGAAGAGGCTGTACCCGTGGCACTGGATCGGGGTCGCGATCTCCTTGCGGATCAGGTTGTACGGGAAGAGCACGTAGCGCCCCTCCACGACCTGGTGGAAGACGTAGAGCACGTCCTCCCCGTTCGGCGAGCGGATGACCCGCTCGAAGACGAGGCTGTCGGTGCTGCCCTCGAAGCGCTTCGTCTCGCCGGTGATGAGGTAGTAGCCGTTCGGGAAGACGATGCCCTGCTCCTCGGGGAGGCTCAGGCAGGCGAGGCCGATCGCGTCGATGCGCGCGACCTTCCGGGTGCGGCCGTTGTAGACGAGGTAGCGGTACGACGGCTCCCGGAACGGCTTGATCTTGAGCAGGATGAGCGGCCCGAGCCGCGCGTACTGGATGTCGGCGTCGTCGAGCGCCTGGCCCGCGTCGTCGACCGGCTCGCGGTAGATGCCGAGCCCCGTGGCCGTGTTGTTCTCGACCTTGACCGTGAGGTCGCCGCCGACGGTCTCGACGAAGATCTCGCCGAGGATGGCGACGTGCGGGTGCTTGCCCTGCACGTGGTCGTCGCGCGTGGTCTGCGTCCAGGCGAAGTCGTGCGCCCGCGGCCGGACGTTGTCCTCGTCGCCGCGGGAGTCGAGGTAGCGGATGCGCCCGGTCGCGTCGATGCTCCAGCGGAACACCTTCGCGTCGCGCTCGGTCGCGCCGACCTGGAAGATGGCGAGCAGCCTGGTGTCGCTGCGCCGGAGCTGGAGCAGCCGCGGCTCCTTGACGTAGCGGTGGAGGTCCTTGAACTCCTTGACGAAGGCGGGGTCGCCGAGGAACGCGTCGCCCTCGTCGAGCGGCACGTGCGTCAGGTCGAGGGCGCCGCCGTCCTTCGCGAAGCGGTGGAGGCTGAAGACGTCGCCGACGTTCACCTCCTTGAGCCCCATGAACACGAGGTAGCCGACGAGCAGCTTGCCCCGGATGCTCACGATGTCGCGCGGCAGGCAGTTGTTCTCGGTCCGGACGCGCGCGTTCTCGAGGAGCGCGAGGTCGGCGCCGCCGAACACCTGTTTTCGCCGCGCGTTGAGCGCCTCGGCGCGGCGGCCGAGCTCCTCGGCGCGCTCGACGAGCCGCCGGCGGATGACCTCGTAATTGCCCCCATCGAGCGACTCTGCCGCCTGCGGGGGGGGAGCCCCCGCGGTCTGGGCCGCGCCGTCCAAGGCCCCTGTCGACACCATGCATGCTCCGTGTGGTCAGGCTCGAGGCCCGCCCCCGCATCGAATCCGCGCGGGCCTCGGCTCGCCAGCGGCCAGGTTACCGCCGTTCGCCGCGCCCGGGGGGCGAGATGGCGATCGCGCGCCCGGGCGGGGCGGCGCGGTCGCGTCCCCGGCGCGCGCCCTGCCCGGGCGCGCTGTGGAGCACCGCACCGCCGGTGCGCGCCGGGATGTCAAGCGCGCTCTGCCCCCCGCCGGCCCGCGCGCCGCCCGCGGATTTCATCGCCTCCCGGCGACCGGCGCGTCGCAAAGCCGCTGCGGCGTCAAATCCGCTTGCCGCACGGGGGGTGTTGCGTTGCGATGTGCCGGTAACGAGGGCGACCTACGCGCGCATACGCGCGCGAGCGCTGTGCGGCGCGCGCCCACGCCGCCTCCGGCGGCGCACCCGAAGGCCGGGGCGCGCCTGTGGCGGCGCGGGCTGAACAACACGACGCTCTTCAGCGAGTTGGGATGGTGGCATCAATGCGCTTGGGAAAGAGACTTACTTCTTCCGTGCTCCTCGTCCTGCTTGCCGGTCCGCTCGCCGCCTGCGGGGACGACGGCGGCGGCGGCAACGGCGGCGCGGGCAGCGGCGTGGGCGGTGCGGGCGGCAGCGGCACGTCGGGCACCGGCGGGACCGACGACAGCTCCGGGGCGTTCGGCGGGTTCATCACCGTCGGCTCCGGGACCGGCGGCAGCGGGGGCGATCCGTGCGAGTCGCCGGATCCTCCGCCCGAGTGCGACGCGGTCGACGCGGCGTGCGGCGACGGCGAGATCAACCAGGACACCGAGGCGTGCGACGACGGCAACAGCCTGCCCGGGGACTGTTGCTCCGGCGCCTGCAAGGTGGAGCCGTACTGCGAGTGCCCGCCGGGGGAGCCCTGCCACACGACGATCGCCTGCGGCAACGGCGCGATCGAGCCCGGGGAGAGCTGTGAGGACGGGAACACGGCCTCGGGGGACGGCTGTGACGATCGCTGCCAGCGGGAGCAGGGCGACTGGATCTGCCCGAGGCCCGGGGAGCCGTGCTTCCGGCTCCACTCGTGCGGCGACGGGCGCGTCTCGGGCGGGGAGACCTGCGACGACGGCAACGCGGTGGGCGGGGACGGGTGCTCCGAGGTCTGCGCGCTCGAGGACCCCGGCAACATCACCTGCCCCCGGCCGGGGCAGCCGTGCAGGCCGGTCGAGCGCTGCGGCGACGGCCTGCTGCGGCCGAGCGAGCAGTGCGACGACGGCGGCGTGGCGCCGGGCGACGGTTGCTCGCCGAGCTGCCAGGTCGAGGCCGGCTGGGCGTGCGAGGACGGCGTGCACTGCGTCTTCACGGTCGTCTGCGGCGACGGCCAGATCGGCGTGGGCGAGGGGTGCGACGATCGCAACACGGTCTCGGGCGACGGGTGCTCCGCCACGTGCCAGACCGAGCCCGGGTTCGACTGCGCGCGCGCCGGGCGCCGCTGCACCGCCGTCTGCGGCGACGGGATGGTCGTCGGGCGGGAGGAGTGCGACGACGGCCGCACGGACGACGGCGACGGGTGCAACGCCGCGTGCAAGTGGGAGGACGGTGTCGTGTGCGAGCCCGCGCCCGGCGGCTACATCTGCCGCGACACGGTCTGCAACGACGGGGAGCGCGAGGGCTCCGAGCCGTGCGACGACGGCAACAACACGATGGGCGACGGCTGCACGCCGTTCTGCCAGGTCGAGCCGGACTGCGGCGACACCGGCTGCACCTCGGCGTGCGGCGACGGGCTGCGCCTGGGCGGCGAGGCGTGCGACGACGGCAACACGGCGGACGGGGACGGCTGCTCGTCCACGTGCACCGTCGAGCCGGGGTACAGCTGCACGAACGGCGTGGCGCTCGGCGACGAGCTCCGCGTGCCGATCGTGTACCGCGACTTCAAGGAGAACGCGCCGAACTTCGAGCCCGACACGAATCCGCCGAACGCCGTCGTGACGGGCATCGTGCAGAACCTCCTCGGCGCGGACAACAAGCCGCAGTTCGCGGCGGCGCGGCCGAACGCCTTCCTCACGAACGCCACGGATTTCAACCGGTGGTACAACGACTCGGACCTCTCGAAGACGGTCGTGGACTGGCTCACGCTCGACCGGATCGGGACGTCGGACGTGTTCCTCTTCGAGGATCACGTCTTCTTCCCGCTCGACGACCGAGGCTGGCAGGACCCGTCGCTGCCGGCGGCGCAGCGCGAGGCGAGCCGCGCGGCGGGCGATCCGTTCAACAACTGGGCGAATGCCGGCAACCACAACTTCTACTTCACGAGCGAGGTCCGCTACTGGTTCGAGTACCACGGCGGGGAGCGGCTCGATTTCTACGGGGACGACGACGTCTGGGTGTTCCTCAACAACCGGCTCCGCATCGACCTCGGCGGCATCCACGCCCCGATGGGCACCGGCGAGATCGCCGGGGTGGCGGACAACCGCGGGACGCTGCTCATGGATGAGCTCGGCCTCACGGTGGGTGGGGTCTACGAGGTCGTCGTGTTCCAGGCGGAGCGCCACGTCACGGGGTCGAGCTACAAGCTGACGCTCGGCGGCTTCAACGCGGCGCCGTCCCGCTGCGAGCCGGTGTGCGGCGACGGGATCGTCACGCCGGACGAGGAGTGCGACGACGGGAGCGAGAACGGCGCGGGCTACGGGAAGTGCTCCACGAGGTGCGAGCTCGGGCTCTACTGCGGCGACGGTGTCCGGACGACGCCGTACGAGATCTGCGACGACGGCGCCAACCTGGGCGGCTATGGCTCGAACGCCTGCGCGCCGGGGTGCGTTGCGGCGCCTCGCTGCGGCGACGCGGAGATCGACAGCAAGTTCGGCGAGACGTGCGACGACGGCGTGAACGACGGCCGGTATGGCGGCTGCACGACGGACTGCCTCGTCGGGCCGCGGTGCGGCGACGCGCTGGTCCAGATGCCGGACGAGACGTGCGACGACGGCGTGAACGACGGTCGCTACGGCGGCTGCACGCCGGAGTGCCGCGACGCGGGGCAGTGCGGCGACGGGGTGACCCAGGACGAGTGGGGCGAGGAGTGCGACGACGGCGTGAACGACGGCAGCATGGGGTGCCTCGGCTGCCGGATCGGCGCGGTCTGCGGCGACGGGGTGCCCCAGCAGGACCTCGGCGAGCAGTGTGATGACGGCAGGAACGACGGCGGTTACGGCGAGTGCGCGCCGGGTTGCGTGTACGGCCCGCGCTGCGGCGACGGCGTGACGCAGATGCCGGAGGAGGAGTGCGACGACGCGGAGAACGACGGCGGCTACGGCGAGTGCGCTCCGGGCTGCGTGTTCGGTCCGCACTGCGGCGACGGCGTGCGGCAGCAGCCGTACGAGGAGTGCGACGACGGCAACACCGCGAGCGGCGACGACTGCAGCGCGACGTGCCGCACCGAGGTCAAATGACCCGGGTCGAACCGTGATCGAGAGGAGCGCGCGGCGGCTCGGGTGAGCCGCCGCGCGGCGCGCCGGCGGGGATCACACCGTCAAGGATGTAGCTGGTTCGGGGGAGGTCTCGCGAGCCGCCCGACGCGCGAGCGACGGCCAGGAACGACCGACCGGGGGGAAGGGGCGAGCGCTCAGCTCTGTTCGAGCGGAAGCCCGGCCTTCACCCAGCCGCTCGTGCCCCCATCCAGGTTGTAGAGCTGGCTGAACCCGAGCCGCTCTGCGAGCTTCGCCGCCGTCAGGCTGCGGACGCCCTTCGCGCAGACGAACACCACCCGGTCGCGCGGCAGCGCACGCTGCGGATCGGCCCTCAGCTGGTCGAGCGGCACCAGCCGCGCCTTCGGCACGTGCCCGAACGACCACTCGCGCGGCTCGCGCACATCCACAACGTCCACCTCGCCGCTCTTGATGAGAGCGTCCGCCTCCACGGGAGATATCGTCTGGATCATTTGTCCACTATAGCGGACGCGATCCCCGCCGGCAACCTGGGGGACACAGGTCCGACGTCGCCGCGAAATCCTGTAAGTTCCCGGATTCCGGCCTGTTTCCCGCGGCGCAGCGCGCGGGTCAGGCGGGAGCAGCAGGGCGGCGGGAGCCGCGACATCCGCCGGAACGGACAACATCGGCCGTTACGGCCAAATCAACGCGGGCGCCCGGTCTGGATTCGATGCAGCGCGTCGACCAGCGCGTCGATGTCCTCGCAGGTGTTGTAGGGGGCGAGCGACGCGCGCACCGTGCTCTCGACGCCGAACCGACGAAGGATCGGCTGCGCGCAGTGATGGCCCGAGCGCACCGCGATGCCCTCCCGATCGAGCGCCCCGCCCATCTCCTCGGTGCGCTGCCCTTGCAGCACGAAGGAGAGCACGCCCGCCTTGTCGGGCGCGGTGCCGATGAGCCGCAGCCCGGGGACGGTCATGAGGGCGTGGGTGGCGTAGTGGAGCAGCTCGTGCTCGTAGCGGCTGATGTTCTCGATCCCGATCCGCGTCACGTACTCGAGCGCTGCGCCGAGGCCGACCGCGTCCGCGATGTTGCCGGTGCCCGCCTCGAAGCGGGCCGGCGGCGGCTGGTAGGCCGTCCGTTCGAACGTGACGTCCGCGATCATGTTGCCGCCGCCCTGCCAGGGCCCCATCGCGTCGAGCACGTCGCCCTTGCCGTAGACGACGCCGATGCCCGTCGGGCCGAACACCTTGTGGCCGGAGAACACGTAGAAGTCGCAGTCGAGGAGCTGCACGTCCGCGCGCATGTGGGACACCGCCTGCGCGCCGTCCACGAGCACGCGCGCGCCGTGGCGGTGCGCCATCGCCACCATCTCGCGGGCGGGCGTGATGGTGCCGAGCGCGTTCGAGACCTGCGTGAGCGAGACGATGCGCGTCCGCGGGCCGAGCAGCTTCTCGTACTCCTCGAGGATCACCTGCCCCCGGTCGTCCACGGGAGCGACGCGGAGCCGGGCGCCCTTCTCGGCGCAGAGCTGCTGCCACGGCACGATGTTGGCGTGGTGCTCGAGCCAGGTGATGACGATCTCGTCGCCCGGGCCCACGTGCCGCCTGCCCCAGGTCTGGGCGATCAGGTTGATCCCCTCCGTGGTGCCGCGCACGAACACGATGTCGCGCGTCGACGGCGCGTTGAGGAAGCGGCGCGTCGTCTCGCGCGCGGCCTCGTAGGCGTCCGTCGAGCGGGCCGCGAGGGCGTGCGCCGCGCGGTGAATGTTGGAGTTCTCGTGCTGATAGAAGTGCGAGAGGCGATCGATGACGGCCTGGGGTTTCTGGGTCGTCGCCGCGTTGTCGAGCCAGACGAGCCGCCGGTTGTGGACCCGCTCCTCGAGGATGGGGAAGTCGCGGCGGATCGCGTGGGCGTCGAAGATGCCCGCGGAAGGGCGGAGGCCGCGGGCCAGCGCCGGATCCGCCGCGCGGATCTCGTGGGCTTCGATCCGGGGAGCGCCGACGGGCGACGCGACGCCCAGCGCGGGCGCGCTGGGCATGAAGTACGGCCGAGCGTCGTGCGCCGGGAGATCGCCCAGCACCGGGACGCGGAGCACCTCCTCGACGGCGCCGCGACGCAGCGGCTCGGAGCCGAGGAGCGGGACGCGAATGTACTCCCTGTACATCTCTGTGCCCGGAAGCGTCGCCGCGCCGTGATGGGCGGGGACCACGCCGTGATGGGCGGGGACCGCGCCGGCGTAGGCAGGGGCTGAGCCTGGATACGCGGGAACCCCGCCGGCGTAGGCAGGGGCTGAGCCTGGATACGCCGGCGCGGTCGCCATTGAAGGCGCCGCAGCAGGCAGGGGCACGGATCCCGGCGCCTGCGCAGGAGTGGCAGGTGATAGCGACGGCGCCGCGCCGGGAAGCGGCGCCGCCGGCAATGCCGCTCCTCCCTGCCTCATCGGCGCGCCGAGCACCTCATTCGCGAGCTGCGCGATCACCGCGGCCATCGCGGCGGCGTCGAAGCCCAGGACGTCGGGCGCCGACGCGTGAGCGGCGCCCGGCCTGGAGGGAGGCGTGACAAGGGGCGAGATCCCAGAGCTCCCCACGGCCCCGGGCGCCTGCGGCAGAGCACCCTGGAGATCCGCCTTGTGGAGCTCACTTGTAGTCATAGTAGCTGTCCACCTCGACGCCCTCGAGCACGCCGAGAGCGTCCTCGGTAAGCGCGGCTGCCGAGCAATAGAGGGACGCGAGGTACGCGGCGGCCCCGGCCTGGTTGATGCCCATGAAGCGAACGGACAAGCTGGGGCTCACCTCGCCGGGGATCCCCGGCTCGAACAGGCCCACGACGCCGCGCTTCTTCTCGCCAGTGCGGAGCAGCAGGATATCGGTCTTGTTGCCCGCGAGGTGCAGCTTGTCGGTGGGGATGATCGGGATGCCGCGCCACGTGATGAACGGCGAGCCGAACAGGGTCACGGTGGGCGGCGGAACCCCGCGCCGCGTGCACTCGCGACCGAAGGCCGCGACGGCCCGCGGATGGGCCAGGAAGAAGGCCGGCTCCTTCCACACCCGCGTGATCAGCTCGTCGAGATCGTCCGGCGTGGGGCCAGCGCCGCGCGGCTTGACCCGCATGCTGGCGTGCACGTTGTTGAGCAGGCCGTAGTTGCCGTTGTTGATGAGCTCATCCTCCTGCTTC
This sequence comes from Sorangium sp. So ce394, assembly GCF_051474665.1. NCBI lineage: Bacteria > Pseudomonadati > Myxococcota > Polyangiales > Polyangiaceae > Sorangium > Sorangium sp. So ce394. The sequence goes on along the minus strand of NZ_CP150339.1, from coordinate 8,716,212 downwards.
TCCTTGAGCTTCTCGACGAGGACCGAGATCTGCTCCTTCACCTGATCCATGGGGCTGCGGAACAGGTCGGAGATCCGGGTGTGCACGTGGATCGTCGTGCTCACCGTGTTGAGCACGTACTCGCGCGGATTCTCGTCGTAATTGATGCGCGCGACAGGCCGCTGCGCGTCGTCGTCCGGGCTGCACTCGACGGCGAAGTCGTCCTCGACGACCCGGTTGAGCCGGAACACGCCCGCCTCGAGCGGCACCCAGGGCAAGAGCTGGACGAGCCAGCGTGGGGTGACTCCAACCCACTGCGGCGCGGACTTTGTCGTATTCGCTAGCTGGCGCGCGGCGCGCTCGCTCAGCGAGTGGGCTCCATCGTTCATGACAAACTCTTCCTAGCGCTCTGACGCGTGGGGGGTGAGGCACGTCTCGGTCAGGGCCATCGTGATGTACTATTTCCCCTGACAGCTTCAACAGGGCACGCCCTATCGCGTCCACTTTCCTCCTGTAAACTAGAGGCTTCTACGTTATGGTGGAACACGGCCGCTCAAGCGGAATCGATGTCGGCTCTGGCGGATGTCAGGGCCCGACGGCGCCGCGTGCCGCTGGCTCTGGACGTGAAGGAGAGGGGCCATGCGGCGGAGCGCCGGACTCGCGCCGCGAACACCGCTGAAACCGAGCGCCGGACTCGGCTGCGAAACACCGCGGACTCGGCGGTGAAGCGTCGCTGACGCCGTCCGCCGGTCCCGGGTCGCTCAGCGCCGTTGGCACCGGTCGCATGCCCGGCGCGGCGGCACACGGCAGCCGGGCGGCGCGAAACGAAAGTGCTTGCGCTGGCTGTCCGTTATGTTAGATACATATCCGTTGATGTTTCAAGAGCGGCGTCCGCTGCCCGCTCGAAGTCCTCACGACCGTCGAGGACGCGTGTAGGCGCACCGTCGCACGTCGTCGCATCGTAGAGGCACCATGTCGAACGTCACACGCCGCTGGTTCGAAGACAACGCAGAGTCGATCGGCCGCACGCCGCTCGTGCGCCTCCGTCGCGTCCTCGACGGCGCGAGCGCGCTCGTGCTCGCCAAGATCGAAGGGCGCAATCCTGCCTATTCGGTGAAGTGTCGCCTCGGCGCGGCGATGGTGTGGGACGCCGAGAAGCGCGGGCTCCTCGGTCCGGGGAAGGAGATCGTCGAGCCGACGAGCGGCAACACGGGGATCGCGCTGGCCTTCGTCGCGGCCGCGCGCGGCTACCGGCTCACGCTCACCATGCCCGAGACGATGAGCATCGAGCGGCGCAAGCTCCTCGCGGCCTACGGCGCGAACCTGGTGCTCACCGAAGGGCCGAGGGGGATGAGCGGCGCCGTCGCGAGGGCGGAGGAGATCGCCGCGTCGAACCCCGACCGGTACGTGCTCCTGCATCAGTTCAAGAACCCGGCGAACGCCGCGATCCACGAGCGCACGACGGGCCCCGAGATCTGGGAGGACACGGACGGGAAGATCGACGTCCTCGTGTCCGGCGTCGGGACCGGCGGCACGATCACGGGCGTCTCGCGCTACATCAAGAACACGAAGGGCAAGGCGATCACCTCCGTCGCGGTCGAGCCCACGCACAGCCCGGTGCTCACGCAGACGCGCGCGGGCCAGCCGCTCAAGCCCGGGCCGCACAAGATCCAGGGGATCGGCGCGGGCTTCGTGCCCGACGTGCTCGATCTCTCGATCGTCGATCGGGTCGAGCAGGTGACCAACGACGAGGCGGCAGCGTATGCGCGGCGGCTGACGCGGGAGGAGGGCATCCTCTCGGGGATCTCGTCCGGCGCGGCGGCGGCGGTCGCGGCGCGGATCGCGAAGCGCAGGGAGAACGAGGGCAAGACGATCGTCGTCGTCCTCCCCGATTCGGGCGAGCGCTACCTGAGCACATCGCTCTTCGACGGGCCCTCCGACGAGAGGGGGCTCGCGACGTGAGCGCGACCGATCGCGAGGCCGATCGGGGCTCTCCCGCGCCGGCCGGGGCTTCCTGGGCGCTCGGCTCGGTGGTCGCGGAGCTGCGCGCGGCCGCCCCGGACACCGGCGGCGCGCGCCGTCCGCTCGGGCGACGGCCGGCGCTGCCGTCGCGCGAGGTGCTGGTCGGCATCGCCCGCGACCTGCGCGCGGCGTTCTTCCCGGCGCACTTCGGGCCTCCGGATCTCACCGACGAGGGGACCGACTACTTCGTCGGGCGGACGCTCGACGCGGCGCTGCTCGCGCTCCACGAGCAGATCCGGAGGGGCCTCGGCTTCTCTCGGGATCTCGACGCGCGCGAGCTCGCCCGGCGCGAGGGCCGCGCGGCCGAGATCGTGCGCGACTTCGTCGCTGGCCTCCCGGCCGCGCGGGCGCTGCTCGAGACCGACGTACGCGCGGCGTTCGAGGGGGATCCGGCGGCGACGAGCATCGACGAGGCGGTGTTCTGCTATCCGGGCATCACGGCGATCTTCCACCACCGGATCGCGCACCTGCTCTACACCCTCGGCGTACCGCTCATCCCGCGTATCCTCTCCGAGATCGCCCACGCCGAGACCGGCATCGACATCCACCCCGGCGCCCACATCGGCGCGAGCTTCTTCATCGATCACGGGACGGGCGTCGTCATCGGGGAGACGTGCCGGATCGGCGATCGCGTGCGCCTCTACCAGGGCGTCACGCTGGGCGCCAAGAGCTTCCCGCTCGACGGGGGCGGGAACCCCATCAAGGGCATCGATCGCCACCCCATCGTCGAGGACAACGTGGTCGTCTATGCCGGTGCGACGATCCTCGGGCGCATCACCATCGGTCACGGCTCGAGCATCGGCGGCAACGTGTGGCTCACGCGCAGCGTCCCGCCGAACAGCCAGATCAGCCAGGCCAAGGTGCGGAGCGACGTCTTCGAGGACGGCGGCGGCATCTAGCCGCGTCCCCTGCGCGCCAGCCCGACCCGACCGACGGCGGAGGCGATCTCCTCAGCAGCCGGGGTCGGATTCGGTCCAGACACCGCCGGTACAGGTCAGATCGCCGACGCACGCGCCGCCCTCGTCGTAGCGGCACCCGGCGCCCTCGTCCGAGCACGAGCCTCCGGCCGTCAAGCCTCCCCGCGGGCACGTCTTCGTGGCCGAGCAGGTGCGGACGGTGGCCCACGAGCCGTCCTTGCAATAGCTATCGTAGTCGCAGCCGGCGTCGTGGAAGCTGCATTCCTCACCTGCGCTGCACGCCCCCCTGGGCGGCCCTTGCAGGACTCCGCACTCGGCCGCGCCCGCTTCATCACCGCCGGCGGCCGCTTCATCACCACCGGCGGCCGCTTCACCACCATCGTTGGCTTCGCCGCCGCATCCAACGAGCACATGAGCCATCAAGATCGCTGTCGCCAGTCGAATCATCATCGCCTCCGAACACGCCTCCAGTCAACAAGCGTGCCACTCTTGAACGAATGATAAGACGGCGTTTTCGGGCCGACTCTACCGCGAGTGTGCCGCTGTGTGCCCACGGCGATGTGTGCCATGGCAACGGCGGCATGACCCGATTAGGCCGTCCAGGAGGCCGCGCGGATCGCGAGCAGCCGCTGACCCCGGGACGCTGGATCGTGCGATCGACGCCGCGGGTTGCGCTGGGCCGCCGTGTGATCTAAGGACAGGAGCTCGCCCGTTCCGGGCACTCCGTGCTTTATTTTTGTTTTGTTAAGGAGGTCTTATGAATTCTTTCACCACGCGGCATCGGTTTGCCTTCTCTGTGCTCTTCTTGTGCGTCCCGCTGCTGGCCGGGGCGAATGACGACGGCTGCGGCCAGGCCATCCCCGAGGTCGACGGCGTGGACAGCGCGCCCGCCGAGCTCGTCTCCGCGGCGGCCGGGGGGATCAAGCCCGGCCGCTGTAGGCCGACCGGCTGTAGCGGGCAGGTCTGCGCGGACCAGGTCGTGTACACCACGTGCGAGTGGCGCGAGGAATACGCGTGCTACGGCGACTACGGCATCTGCGAGCGCGACGCGTCCGGCCAGTGCGGCTGGCGACAGACGCCGGAGCTCACGGCGTGCCTCGGCGGCGGGGGCGTGCTGGAGGCGGCGCGTGGCGGCGGCCCCGCGCGCTGCGTGGTCACCGGCTGCAGCGGGCAGGTCTGCGCGGACCAGGACGTGCTCACGACGTGCGAGTGGCGCGAGGAGTACGCGTGCTACGGCGAGCACGGCGTCTGCGAGCGCGACGCGTCCGGCCAGTGCGGCTGGCGGGACACCCCCGAGCTCGACGCCTGCCTCGCGTCGGCCTCGGGCATCTGAGCAGCGCGCGGGCGGGGGGGCCGGGGCGCTCCGTGGCCGGGCGTCAGCGCGAGGGGGCGCACCCGGCCATGGCCTCGCCGCCCCGACCGCCCGCGCGCTTCAGGAAGGCGCCCGGCGTGAGCCCGACGAGCTCCCGGAAGTCGGCGATCAGGTGCGCCTGGTCATAATAGCCCGCGTCCGCGGCGATGCGTGCCCAGTCCTTCGAGCTCGCCGCCCTCCGCACGGCGCGCTGCAAGCGAACGGTCCGCGCGAAATCCTTCGGCCCGATACCGATGCTCTCCGTGAAGGCGCGGCGAAGATGCCGGGCCGTGACGCCGAGCCGCTCCGCCACGCGCTCCACCCGAACCTCGTCTCCTTCGAGCAGGCGAACCGCACGGCGAGCGAGCCGTGCCGATGCCGGCTCGAAGGTCTCGTGGGTACGAAGGGCGATCGCGTGGGAGAGTCGGTCGAGCACCTCCGGCACGCTTCGCGCCGCGAGGAGATCGAGGCAGAGGTCGCCGCCAGAGCGGCCCCAGATGTCTTCCAGCGGGACGATCCGGTCCGTCAGCGCGTTCGCCGCCACGCCCAGCAGCGGCCCCGACCAGCCTGGCTTGAACTGAAGCATCACCGCCCGCGCGACGCCGGTCGCGTTCTTGAACAGCGCCCGCGTCCGCGGGCCCGCGACGGCCACATCCCCTCTCCGGCTCTCCTCGATCACTCGAAAGACAAGCGTCGTTCTTCCGTTGGGCAGCCATTCGACGTCAAGCGCGCGTCCAGCGACGGGTGCGACAGCGCGAACTTCCTCGACGAAGCGGGAGAGCGAGAACGTCGCGGCTGCAGAGTCCATCGTGCGCGGCACCCTCGTAGTCTCGCGCGCGCACCGCCGCCGGTCAAGCCGGCGCGGGAGGGCCGACGAAAATGTCCGGTCCTTCCAACCGGAGGGCGGCGACGGGAGGTACGAAGGCGGTGAAGGTACGGAGTGAGGCCGGGGCGTCCCGATGGCGCCAGGGCCCTCTTCACGGGGCCGAGCCCACGAAAGGAAATCAACATCATGAGCAAACCGACCCCCACAGCAGACGTCCCCCGCGCGCCCACGCCGGTCCTCTCGGTCAGCCCAGTCGTGCTGCCGGCCCCCGGCCGCGCCGTCGATCTCCAGGTGCGCGTCTCCGCGCCCGTGACCGGAAGCGAGCTGCCCATCCTCTTGCTCTCGCACGGCCACGGCCCCTCCAACCACCTCTCCTCCTTGAACGGCTACGCCCCGCTCGCCAACTACTTCGCGGCACACGGCTTCGTCGTCATCCAGCCGACCCATCTCGACTCGAAGACGCTCCCGTTCAGGGGCTCCGATCACCCCGAGGCGCCGCTGTACTGGCGATCGCGGGCCGAGGACATGAAGCGCATCCTCGACCAGCTCGACGCGATCGAGGGCGCCGTCGCTGCCCTCGCCGGGCGTCTGGACCGAAGCAAGGTGGCCGTCGTCGGGCACTCGATGGGCGGGCACACCGCGAGCCTGCTGCTGGGCGCGCGGCTCAAAGATCCCCACGACGGGACGGAAGTGAACCTCGCCGAGCCTCGGATCAAGGCGGGCGTGCTGCTCGCCGCGCCCGGCAGAGGCGGCGACGCCCTCAGCGAGCTCGCGGCCAAGAAGTATCCTATCTTCTCGACCATCGACTTCTCCACGATGACGGCGCCCGCGCTCGTGATCGCCGGCGATAAAGACGCCTCTCCCCACCTGACGGTCGCAGGCGCCGACTGGCATGCCGATCCCTACTTCCTCTCCCCGAGCCCCAAGTCCCTGGTCATCCTGTTCGATGCAGGGCACGGGCTGGGCGGCGTCTCGGGATATGACGTCGCCGAGACCACGGACGAGAACCCCGAGCGAGTGGCTGCCGTCCAGCGCCTCACCTGGGCCTACCTCCGCGCCGAGCTCTACCCCGGAGACCCCGCCTGGCAGGAAGCGCAAAACGCGCTGACTGGCGCGGCCAACCCGCTCGGACGGGTCGAATCCAAGTAAGCGGGGCCGCCGAGGTCAGCGCTTCGAATCCATCCAGGCGGTGACCGCCGCGGTGAACCGCTCCGGCTCCTCGAAGAACGGCTGGTGCCCGCTGCGCTCGAAGAGGCGCAGCGTGACCGTGGGCAGCGTCGGCGCGACGCCCTCCCAGAGGACGTGAGGCATCGCGTAGTCGTAGCGCCCGAGCGCGAGGAATATCGGGACGCGCAGCGAGCCCGGGTCGACCCGGATGTCCCAGGACGGCGCGAGCCTCCCGAGGAGGTGGGCGAAGAACTGGGGCTTGACGTCCGCCTCCGCGAACAGCGGGGCGGCGTCGATGCGCGGGTCGAAGAAGCGCATGGGCGTCTGCGCGAGCATGGCGTGGCCCGGCGGCGCGTCCTTGGGCAGCCTGGACAGGTTGTCTCGCAGGATCCTCTTTCGCTCCTCCGACGCGTCCTCCTCGAAGAACGACGCAGATCGCGCCGAGAGCAGGGCCATGTCGCCGCTGGGCGGCGTGCCCACCGCGATCACGTGCGAGACGCTCCCGGGGCAACGCCGGCCATACTCGACCGCCAGCGCGCCGAGGATCGAGTGGCCCAGGACCGCGATCCGCTCGAGCCCGAGCGCGGATCGGATGGACTCCAGATCTTCGGCGAGCGCGTCGAAGGTGAGGTCGGCCGGATCGCCCGTCGATCGCCCGCTCCCCCGCAGGTCGACGTAGACGAGCTTGAGGCGGTCGCTCAGCTGCGCCGGCATCTGCCGCTCGTAGGGCCGCGTGCCGATGCTGGACAGGACGAGGCACGCGGGCCCATCGCCCTGCACCGAGTAGAACAGCTCAGCCCCTTTGACGGAAACGAACACGGTCTTCCCTCCCGGCGGTCCTTGGCGAGGCCGCGCACCCCGCGCCCGACCGACGCCGCAGGCTACCAGAGTCCCCGCGCGGACCGCGAGCACGACAGCCGCTGGAGGGCGGACGAGCCGGCGGCCACGTGAAGCGCCACGACGGCGCCCGATGGGCAGGCGAGGGGGGCCGAGGGCCAGCGGCCCACGACGCTGGCTACCCCGGCTGTCCGCCCAGCCGCGTCACCGCCGTCGAGCCCGCCTCGACCCCGCGCCGCAGGCACGCCGCCTCGCCCGCGCCCTCGAGCTCCGCGGCGATGAACCCGGCCGCGAACGCGTCGCCGGCCCCGGTCGTGTCCACCACCTCCACCAGCGGCGCCGGCGCGTCGAGGCGCACGCCGCGCCGTCCGCCCAGCGCCGCGCCCCGCGCCCCGCGCTTGATGATCACCCGCTCGAAACAGGCCCCCAGCGCGATCATCTGCGCGGCGAGGTCGCCGGTGCCCGAGAGCGCCTCCGCCTCGTCGGCATTGGCGAGCAGCGTCGACATCCCCCTCGTCCACTCGAGGAAGGCCCCGGCCCCCACCTCCCGCAGGAAGCCCACCGACGCGGCGTCGATGGCGATCGGGATGCCGCGGCTCCGCGCCTCTCCGGCGAGCCACAGCACCGCCCGCCGAGGCCCCTCGGCGAAGAGCGAATACCCCGAGACGAGCACCAGCCGCGTGTCGTCGAGGAGCCGCACCGGGATATCCGAAGGCTCGAGCGCGAGGTTCGCCCCTCGATCGGTGAGGAAGCTCCGCTCCCCGTCGGCGTCGACGAGGACGACCAGCACGCCCGACGGCTCCCGCGGATCGGCCGCCAGGATCGCATCCACCTGGCAGCCCTTGAAATAGGCTTCGAGCTGCGGCTTGTCGCTGGCCCCCACCCGGGCGACGAACGACACCCGCGCTCCCATCGCGCCGAGCCACACCGCCTGGTTGGCCCCCGAGCCTCCCGGCCGGCGCTGGATCTTGGCGCGCCGGTCCGAGCCGCGCACCAGCGGCCCTTCGGGGCGGACGATGACGTCCGTCATCACGTCGCCCACCACGAGCACGCGGCCGGCATCGCTCATGCCTTGGCCTTCGTCTTCGCCTTCAGCTTGCTCAACGCCACCGCGATCTCCGCCGCCACCGCCGCGTTGTTCTCGACCAGGGCGATGTTGGCGACGAGGCTCTTGCCGCCGGTGAGCTCGACGATGCGCTTCAAGAGGAACGGCGTCAGGTCCTTGCGGCTCACGCCCTCGGCCTCGGCGCCCTGGATCGCCTCCTCGATCCGCGCCTCGATCTCCCGCGCGTCCAGGGCGTGGCTCTCGGGGATCGGGTTGGCCACCAGGACGCCGCCCAGGCCAAGCTCGAACTGCAGCGCGATGACCCTGGCCGCTTGCTTGGCGCTCTCGATCCTGTGGTCCACCTTCTGCCCGCTCTGCCGCGCCCAGAACGCCGGAAAATCCCCGGTCTTGTAGCCGAGGACCGGCACGCCCTTGGTCTCGAGCGTCTCCAGCGTCTTGGGGATATCGAGGATCGACTTGGCCCCCGCGCAGACCACCGCCACCTGCGTCCGACTCAGCTCCTCGAGGTCGGCGGAGATGTCGAACGTCGTCTCCGCGCCGCGATGCACGCCGCCGATGCCGCCGGTGGCGAACACGCGGATACCGGCCCAGGCCGCCGCCATCATCGTGGTGGCCACCGTCGTCCCGGCGACCTCGCCCGACACCAGGAGCGCCGCCACGTCGCGCCGCGAGGCCTTGGCCGCCTTGCCGCCCGCCTTGGCCAGCCGCTCGAGATCGTTCGCCTTCACGCCCACCCGGAGCTTGCCGTCCATGATGGCGATCGTCGCCGGCACGGCCCCGCTCCGGCGGACCACCGCCTCCACGCGCTGCGCCATCCCGAGGTTCTGCGGATAAGGCATGCCGTGGGTGATGATGGTCGACTCCAGCGCCACCACCGGCCGACCGGTCGAGAGCGCCTTCCTGACCTCGGAGGAGATGGAGAGGTGGTCCTTGATCGACACGCTGAAATCCTCCGGCCTCGGGCGACGCGGCCGTCTACCCCTTCGGCCGCCATGCATCGGCGGTATAGACGATCTTCCCCCCGACCATGGTCATGAGCACCTGAATCTTGCCGAGATCATCCTCGGGGATCTGAAGAAAGTTCTGGTCCAGCACGATCATGTCGGCGAATTTGCCCGGCTCGATCGAGCCCACGACCTTCTCCAGCCGCAGCTGGTAGGCCGAGTTCATCGTGATCGCGCGCAGCGCGACGTTGCGCGGCAGGAGCGGATCGTCGTTGAGCCGGCCAGCATAGGACGGACCAAAGCTGGCCGGATGCGTGGGGTCCCCCTTGCGGGTGACGCCGATCTTGAGGGCCAGGAACTCGGCGAACGGATCGATCGGCCAGTCGCTGCCATAAGCGATCCTCGCGCCGGCGTTGTGCAGGCTGCCCTCGGGCTCCAGGCGGGCATAGCGCTCCGGCCCGAGCTGATGCTTCATCGCATCGACGGAATACGGGGCCTCCTGCGCCCACTGGAACGACATCACCGGGATCACGCCGAGCGCCTTGAAGCGACCGAAATCCGCCGGGTCGACCGTCTCGCAATGCGCGATCGCCGGGCGAACGTCGTTGCCCGGCAGCCGGGCGCGCACGGCCTCGTAAGCGTCGAGCGTCTGCCGCACCGCACGATCGCCGATCGCGTGGACGTGGGGATCGAGCCCGGCCTCGACCGCCGCGAGGACCAGCGATTTCAGCGTGTCCGGCGGGTAGTACACGTCGCCGCTGTGCTTGCCCGGGACCCATTGCGGCGCGCCGTCCGTGCCCACGTTGACGTTGTACGGCGCGAGCATCGCCGCGGTCTGGGCCGGCGCCTGCAGGACACCATCCAGCATGACCTTGATGTGGCGAGCGCCGACGGAAGGGGCCGGCGCCGCGGCGGGTTGATCGTAGGAGGACGCCAGCGCCTTGACCGCGGCGATCGCCTTTTCCGGACCCTTCGCCACCTCGTCGGGATCGAGCATGATGGCGAAGAGCGCCCTCGCCGTCAGCTCGCCGCCGCGCTGCACGGCCGTGAACGCCCTCAGCGCGCGCTCGTCCGACCACGCATCCATGAAGGTGGTCACGCCCTGGCGGCGGATCGCGTCGAGCGCCGCCTTGGCGCTGCGCACGTCGTCCTCCGGCGTCGGCGGCGGCATGGCCGCCGATACGAGCGCGATGCCGGCATCCTCGAAGATGCCCGTCGGCTGGCCGCCTGCGTCGCGGCCGATCTTGCCGCCGGCCGGATCGGGCGTCTTGGCGGTGATGCCCGCCAGCGCCATGCCGCGCGAGTTGGTCAGCGCGCTGTGGTGATCGGTGGAGTGCACGAGGATCGGCCGCTGGGTCCTGAGCGCGTCGAGCGCGGCCCGCGTCGGATCGGCGTCCACCGAGACCGTGCCCTGCCGATCCCAGCTCGTCACCTCGAGCCACTGGTCGGGACCCTTGGCCGGCTCGCTGTCGAGGCAAGCCTGGATCTTCTGCTGGAGCTGCGCGATGGTGTGCGTCTTGTACTCGAGGCTGCACATCAGGCGCTGCGCCCCGCCGGACATCACGTGCAGATGGCCGTCGACCAGCCCCGGCATCAGCATGCGGCCCTTCAGATCGACGACCTCGGTCCGCGGACCCACATAACCCTGCGCGCCGCTGTCAGCGCCGACATAAACGATCTTGCCGTCGCGCACCGCGACCGCCTGGTGCACCGAGTCCGCGCCGTCGACGGTGTACACGACGCCGTTCCGCAGCACCGTGTCGGCGGCCTGCGGCATGGACGCGCCGCAGGCGACCTGCATCGCGAAGAGGGCGTGCGACGCCGCCCACGCGGCGCCGAACGCGCGACGACGGCGGGGGGGAACGCGGCTGTCCCCGGCAGCTCGAGACCTGTTCCTCATGAGCGCTCCTGGGCCCATTCAGCGTCACCTGCGACACGGCGTCGCCGTGGTCCGATGGGCTCGCTTGTCATCAGAGACGGAGTTGTTCGTCGTCGCGGCTCATGAGAGCTCCGCCCTGGCCATGCCTGCGTCGCTCGAGAGGTCATGAGTCGGGCCGCCATCCTAGCACCCTCGCCGCGGCGGGAGGGGAGCCGGCGCGGCGGAAAGCGGCCGCCGCAGGCGCGGGGCCCCGAGCGCGAGGGCGGCGGCGCACGCGAGCGCGAGCGCGGGCAGGTAAAGCCGCGGCAGCGCCGCCACCGCCTCCAGGTGGTGCCGGCCAGGGCCGACGCGCACCGCGAAGAAGCCCGGGGCGACGCGCCGCGGGACCAGCTCGGCGCCGCCGTCGCGCACGCGCCAGCCGCCGTACGCCGTGGCGCGGAAGACCACGTCGACCGGCGCCTCGGCGTCGACGATCGCCTCGTACGCGCCCGGCTCGCGCGGCGCCTCGCGCACGCGGGCGCGGGACGCGTCGCAGCCGCCGTCGGCCGCGGTGAGGCGCTCGAGCGGGCCGCGGGCCGCCTCCAGCGCCACGAACTCGCCGGGCGCGTCGAGCACGGTGCGCGACTGCGCCAGGTGATCGAAGAGCGCCGCGAGCAGATCGGCCTCGCGGCCGCGCCACACCTCGCGCACGCACCCGAGCCCGACGTAGTCCGTGCCGCCCACCCGCCGCGACAGCTCGACCTGCCCGCGCCTGTCCACGAGCGCCCACGCCTCGGGCGGCCCCGGCCGCTGCGAGGTCAGGTGGATGAGCGTGCGGACGCCGAGCGCCTCCGCGCGCGCGGCGCTCCCGGGGCGCTCGGGCGCCAGCGTGAGGAAGGCGGCCATGTGGACGCCGACGTGCGCGCCCGCGCCGGTCGAGAACGCCATCGGGACCGCGCTGCGGAGATCGGCGGCGTGCACCTTGGAGCAGGCCGCGAGCGTGTCCTCGGCGCCGTAGCTCGCGCGGCCATGGGGCGCCTCGGCGAGCCAGCGGGCGATGAGATCGGGATCGAAGCCCTCGACGTGCGGCCGGCAGCCGCGCGACGCGACGAGCGAGGCCTGGTTCTCCGCGAGGACGTGGAGCTCGGCCGCGCGGGCGGGGATCTCGAGCGCCGCGACGAGCGCGAGCGCGGCGGGCGGGAGCGCGGCGAGCGCGGCCGGGAGGTGCGCGGCGAGCGCGGCCGGGAGGAGCGCGGCGAACGCGGGGCGCGGGAGGAGCGCGGCGAGCGCGGGGCGTGGGCGGCGCGCGGCGAGCGCGGCGCCGATGCGCGCGAGCGCCGCGGCCGCGAGATCGAGCCCGGCGACGATGGCCGCGGCCGCGACGAGCGGCAGGAGGGCGAGGGCGCGCATCGGCTGGAACACGGAGAGCAGCGCGCGGCCGAGCGGGCCCGCGGAGGCGATCCAGCCGCCGCTCATCGAGAGGAGCAGCGCGGCCGCCGACGCCGCGAGGAGGGCCCGCGACGCCGGGGCGCGGAGGCGCGTCGCGTGCAGGAGGCAGGCGGCGATCCACGCCGAGCCGATCACCGGGGCGTGCTCGTAGTCGAGCAGGTCGCCCTCGAGCGTCCACGGCAGCACGCGCTCGGGCCCGAAGCCGATGTGCCGCCACCCGAGGCCGGCTGGCCAGCCGAAGGGCGCGGCCATCGACGCGATGCCGGGGCCGTAGAGCGCGGCCGCGACAAGGCCGCCGCCCGCGAGCGAGCGGAGCGCCCGCGCGCACAGCCGCCGATCCCACGCGGCGATCGCGGCCGCGGCGAGGACGGCGGCGCTCACCGCGAAGACCTGCGGATGCGTCGCCGCGCAGGCCGCGGCGAGCGCCGGCCCGAGCTCGAAGCGGGCGGGGCGGATCACCGCGGCGGCCCAGGCGACGACGAGGGGGATGACCAGGATCTGCGAGAGCAGCCCGAGGAGGAAGAACGACGGCCACCCGCCGGCGAACTGCACGTACGGCGCGACCCACGCGAGCGCCACCGCGCCGGCGGCGGCCGACGCGGGGCGCGCGCCGACCGCGCGGGCCGCGGCGAGGGCGACCAGCGGGGCGCCGACGAAGGCGGCGAGGCCGAGCCCCTTCGCCGCGACCACCGGCGCGACGCCGAGGCGGATCAGCGCCGCCGTGAGCAGCCAGCCGATCGGCGGGTAGTGCAGCGCGACCGGGAAGCCGCCGTTGTTCGTGTCGATCCACCCGTGCGGCAGGCCGCTCGTCGCGATGTCGTAGGCGATGGCGAGGTGCGAGCTCGCGTCCTTCCACAGCGCGGCGCCGGGCCCGGCGAGCGCGCGCGCGTCGCGCAGCGCCGGCAGGAGCGCGGCCGCCACCGCCGCGGCGGCGGCGAGCCAGGCGAGGCGCGGCGCGGGCGCGGCGGGCGCGGGCGCGGCGGGCGCGGGCGCGGCGGATCCCGAGGCTGCGTCGGCGCGGAGCTCGGCCAGCCGGAGGACCAGGACGCCGAGCGCGAGCAGGAGGAGGAGCATGGACAGAGCTCGCCGGCGCCGGCGTCAACCCGGGGCGCGCCGCCAGGTCCCGAGGAGCGACCAGCCGGTGAGCGTCCGCCGCACCGACACCAGCTGCATCTGCTCCCCGACGTCGAGGGCCGCGAGGCGGCGCTCGTCGAACTTGCTCGGGTGGATGTGCTTGCGCGAGAAGCCGTCGCGGCGCGCGATCCACTCGAGCACCGTGGCCTCGAGGAGCGGCAGCGTGGACAGCCGGCCATAGTTCGGGGTCGTGAGCAGCAGGGTGCCGCCCGGCGCGAGGCGCGCCGATAGCCCGCGCGCCCAGCGCGACGGATCGAGGGTGTGCTCGACGACCTCCTTCGCGAGGACGACGTCGAACGGGCCGTCGAAGCCGCCGCCCGTCGGGAGCGCGTAGGGCCCCGGGCAGACGGCGAAGCGCGCCGCGCGCGCCGGGTAGAGGCGCCGGCACGCCTCGATGGCGCGCGCGTCGAGATCGCAGCCGTAGAGCTCGGTCGCGGGCGGCGCGCCGGGGATCTCGCCCTCGAGGCCGCAGCCGACGAGGAGCACGCGCGGCCGCGGGCCGCGGGCGGCGATGGCGCGCGCGAGGGGGCGGGTGAGCGCGCCGTGGTAAAGCGACCACGGGAACCGCTCGCGGCGGCGGTGGTTCGAGAAGTAGTCGCCGGGCGGCGCCGCCGGGTCAGCCATCGGGCCGCGCCCGCGCCACGAGCAGGTACTCGGCGGCCGCGTCGCCGCCCGGGGCGAGGCGCCCGACCGCGTTGACCACGGCGCGCGCCAGGTCGGCGGTGAGCGGGCGGAGCGCCGGCATCGCGATCCACCGGCCGGTGAGCTTGCGCATCACATAGCCGAGCAGGCTCGGGTACAGCATGAAGTCGAACGCCCACGAGGTCGGCCTGCCCGCGATGGGGCGCGTCTCCGTGAGGTCGAAGCCCGCCCGCGCGAGGTGGTCGCGCCAGCCCGCCTCGTCGTAGAGGTGGACGTGCGAAAAGACCCGGTCGAGCGCGTCGCCGTACGCCCGCGAGAGGCCGACCAGGCCCACGGCGCGCATCGCCTCGGGCAGCGCGAGGTGGAACGTCCAGTCGGGCGTGGGCACGATGAGCACGAGCCGCGCGCCGGGCTTGAGCGCGCGCCGGATGTTCGCGAGGGCCCCGTGGAGATCGGGCACGTGCTCGAGGCTGCAGTTGGCGATGGCGCTGCCGAAGAACCGCTCGGGCAGGTGGACGCTGACGATGTTGCCGCAGATGAGCGTCCGGTACGACGCGGTCCGCTGCGCGCGCTGCACCTCGGTCGGGTTGATGTCGATGCCCCACGCCTGCTTGTGCGGGTAGGCGAGGCGGGCGAACAGGCCGTCGCCGCAGCCGACGTCGAGCAGCGGCTCCGGCAGGTCGAGCTCGCGCACGGCGCGCAGCCGCACGCACTCGCGGATGGCGAGCGCCGCGGGCGCGAAGGCGTAGTAGGCGAAGAAGTCCTCCGCGTCGAGCGGCCACTCTCGGTCCATGGGAGCGCTCTTCACCCGTGGCGGCGCGCGGGGCGCCGGCGCGCGCGCGCTGCTTCCGTGGGGTGCGGCTCGTCGGTCGCTGCGGCGAGCGCGGTGAGCGCTCCGGGCGCGGGGGGCGGCAGGGGCATGCGCGCCATCCTACCATCGGCGCGGCGCTTCCCGAGCGCGGCGGGCGCCTGACGCTGACGGCGGAGCCCGACGCGCGGCGTCCCGCGGCTCCGGTGTGGGACCGCACCTGGCGCGGGGAGGGCAGGCGCCGCGCTCCTGCCGAGCACGCTCGACCTCGCCGCGCGGTGCGGACGCTTCTTACGATCGACGTCGTCCTTGATCTTCTTGGCCGCGACCTGCCGTTCTGTTCGACCGGCGGCGACGTCGTCGTGGCCGCTGCAGCAGGCCGAGACGGTGGCGCCGGCGCGATCTGCGGCGCGGAGCCGGGCGGCGACTCCATCGGCGGCGGTGGTATGGTTGGCATGACGGCGAACGAGCTCAACGTAGGAGGGACGGCGCGGTGAGCGGAGATGCGCACGGACGGGCAGGGAGCGGAGGGCCGGGGCGCGCGGCGGCGCCGGCGGCGAAACCCGTGGGCGCGGGGGATCGCGTCGTGCGGGCGGGCGACACCACGGTGCTCATCGCCGAGGAGAGCGGGCACTTCTGGCAGACCCTCTGGAATCACCCCGCCAACCGGGAGCTCAAGGCGGCGAGGAAACACCCGAACGTGCTGTTCCCGGGAGACCGCGTCACCGTGCCGCCCATCTCGCCGAAGGAGATCGCGTGCGAGACCGGCAAGAGGCACGTGTTCCGCCGGAAGGGGATTCCGGCGGAGATCGCCTTTCAGCTCAAGACGCAGGAAGGGAAGGTCCTCGTGGGGCGCAAGTACCTCCTGCGCATCGGGAAGCGCGAGTATGCGGGAGTGACCGGCGCGGACGGGACGCTCCGGCACTTCGTCGAGGCCACCGCCCGCACGGGCGAGCTCATCGTGTGGGTGCGGTTGCGGGGCCTGCCAGAGACGGTGTCCTGGACATTGGCCGTGGGCGATCTCGGCCCCGTCAACAGCCTGTCTGGCGCCCGCGGCCGGCTCCTCGCGCTCGGCTACGCGGAGAGGCAGGGATCCGCGATGGACGAGCACCTCCGCGCGGCGCTGATCCGGTTCCAGACGGATCAGGAATTGACGCCTACCGGCGAGATCGATCAGGCCACGATCGAAGCGCTGGAGAGAGCATACGGCTTCTGAGGGCGCGCCATGAACGAGGAACAAGCCGCGCTTCCGATCTCCGCAACGCCGCAGGCGTTGAACCCCGTGACGGTCGTCGAGGCGCGGTGCCCGGCGGTGTTCCGCGTCACCCCGGCGAGCGGCGGCGGCGCCACGGTCGCCCCGGAGATCAAGCTCGCTCGCCCGGGGGTGGTGCTCATGCCCACCATGAAGACGCGCGAGGACGGTGAGCTCGCCCGGAGCCAGCCGCTCGCGCTCGTGCAGCCCGATGCGGCCCCCGCGGCGCGTACGGTCGAGCTCGAGATCCGCTCGATCCCCAACTGCGTGCTCCACGCCGACCACACGATCGCGGACTCGGCCCGCTTCATCCGGCTGCCGATCTCCGGCGACGTGGAGGAGGAGCCCTCGGTCGACGATACGTCAGTGGACGAAGACGCACCCGCCGAGCCGGAACAGTCGGACATCGACGACCATTACAGCAGTGTCAATTACCTGGACAGTTTCGAACAGTCGAACGACCTCTCGTTCGGCCCCACCGCGGACGAGGCGCTCCTGTTCAACGTGGCGTACTCGGCGCTGCCGGGATACCACAAGGAGGAACTCCGCCGTAGCCCCATCGCGGCGCCGACGGGACCCTACCTCGGGGCGCTCCTGGGAAGTCAGCGACAGACGCTCTACCGCTACCGGTCCCGCCGGGAGATATGGCTCCGCCTCTTGAACAGAGATCCGGACCAGCAGACCATCGCGGAGGACGTCGCGCTGTTCACGCTGCCGCCCGTCCTCTTCGCGAGCTCGGTCCAGGCTCCTCTGCGCCTGTTCGTGGTGCGAAAGAGGGACACGGGGTCGAGCCCGGGCAACTTCGATGTGGTCGGTACGCTCGCCGACATCGCGCGGCAGGTCCAGATCCCTCTGACCCTCCTCGAGGGGGACGAGACAGGCGAAGACGTGTGGGCGCAGGATGCGGTGCACCTCGGCCACCTGGTCACGCCGGACGAGGTGCTCCACGTGGTCGTGCAGACCCCGCGGAGAGGGCACGGCAGCCTCGGGAACCCGGGGGTCGAGGCGGTGGTGGCGTCCTATCTGCCCGACGGTGAGACAGGGATCTTCGCGGAGCTCTTCAAAGATATCCCGACCAACAAATTGATGGACGGCGGCGGCAACCTCGTGGCGACTCCGCCGGTGCCGAACGCCACGCAGGCGCACCTCGACGACGATGCAGGGCCCGACGTATGCGCGCACCC
This sequence comes from Sorangium sp. So ce394, assembly GCF_051474665.1. NCBI lineage: Bacteria > Pseudomonadati > Myxococcota > Polyangiales > Polyangiaceae > Sorangium > Sorangium sp. So ce394. The sequence continues at coordinate 8,698,776 of NZ_CP150339.1, read as the reverse complement.
CGAGGCGCCCTACGGCAAGATCCTCCTCGGCGATGGAGGTCCTCAGGGATCAGGTCGCCCGACCAAGGAGGTGTGGCGGTTCCTCGAATCGCAGCAGGTGCAGCCCGTGGTGCGAATCGACACGTCCTGGCTGCACGTGGGGCACACCGACGAGATCGTGAACTTCGTGCCTGCGTACGGGACGTGCGGCGTCACGAGCTGCGGCGGAGCCGGCTTCGCGGTGCTCTTCGCGTCACCGGACCTCGCGGTCCGCGTCCTCCAGCGCGTGCGCGCAGAACACGGGGAGGAGGACGCCCGCGTGGTCCGGGGGCTGCGCTCGAAGAACAGCTCGATCAACTTCTCGGCGCCCGGGGACGCCGCTCCTCTGCCGGCGTACAGGCTGGTCGACGACGACGCGGAGCGGCCCGTCGACCGCGCGGCGCACACCTGGGCGAGGAAGCTCGATCACATCCGGCAGCGGCTCGTCGCGACGCTCGCGCTGAACGGCGACGGCCGTGACATCCTGGCGGTTCCCGTCCTGTTCACGCCGGCGAACGCGAAGGTGGGAGCCCAGTTCCCGGACATGGTGAACATGGTGGCGCTCGGATCTACCATCCTCCTGCCGAAGCCGTGGGGACCGCGCCTGACCGTCGCGGCGGCGCGGAAGGTCCTCGTCGGGCTCGAACGGATCACGGAGGGGATGGTCGACGCGGCCCAGCTCGGCGATCACGCCGCGGAGCTCTTCTGGGCGGCGCCCGGCATGGAGGCGCAAGAGGTGCGGGAGGCGTTCACCAGGGGCGGCGCCACATCGGTGGAGACCATCGCGAACGCGGGAGACGACCACGTGGTCGGCTGGCACGCGCTGCCCGACGGGCTCGACGCGGTGCCGAAGGGCTGGACGCTTTACAAGATCACGCAGACGTCCGTCGATATCTTCGAGGCCTACATCCGTGTCCGGTTCCGCCCCCTCGGGCTCACTCCGGTGTTCGTGGACGACTGGGTCTGGTACCACATCGGCGGAGGAGAGCTGCACTGCGGGACGAAGGTCCGGCGGCAGCCGCACCAGGTGGCTGCGAAGGACGTGTGGTGGCAGAGGACCGATTATCACGACGTGGTGGACACATGGTGATCTCGGCCGCTCTCCAGCGGCAGCTAGAGGCGCTCTCCGATGCGCGGGGCGACGACCACCGCGCGGCACGCGCCCGGCTCCTCGAGGGCGCCGCGGCGAGCCGCGCCGAGATCGCGCGTCTGTCCGATGACGGGTCGGTCCGCTGGCCCGTGCGCTCCACGGCCGCGGCGCTGCTCCTGGCCCTCGACGCTCCGGCCCTCTTCGACAACGTGGAGCGATGGGCCCGCGGTGACTTCCGCCTGGGTCCCGGCGCGCCGCTCGGCGGCGCGCCGCTGCCCTCTCTCAGGGCCGAGCGCATCGCGGGCGCGGGGCCGCGGGTTCTCCCGCGCGCAGTCGAGCTGCTCTGGAACGAGCGCGATCGCATCGACGACGGCGGCGTGCTCGCGCTGGTGCTCGCGATCGGCGAGCTCGCCGCGCAGGGCGTTGATCGGTCGCTCGCCGCGCTCGCCGCGCTCGTCGAGGAGGGCGATGCCTTCGCCGCGGCCGCGGCCGCGGAGGCCCTGAGCCGCACGGGGAGCCGCACCGCCGTCGCTCCGCTCCTCGGCGCGCTCGGGGACGCGAGCCGCGATCTCGGGGTCCGCTGCGCGGCGGCGACCGGGCTCGGCCTGCTCCGCGCGAGCGAGGCGGCGGAGCGGCTCCTCGCGCTCTTCGTCGACCCCGGGACGCCCGCCCCGCTGCGCGTGGAGGTCGCGGTGCCTCTCGCGCGGATCGCGGGCGAGATCGCCGTCGCGCCGATCGTGGAGCGCCTGTCCGTCGAGACCGATACGAGGACCGTCCAGCGGATGGTCGATGCGCTGGCCGACACGCGCGCGCTGGCGGCGCTCGAGCCCGTCCGGAGGCTCGCGCGCGAGCACCCCGACGGGTTCGTTCGCGAGGCGGCGCGCGGCGCCGCGGACCTCCTCGCGCGGCGGGTCTCGGCGCGATGATCGGCGAGCGCGTTGTCCTCCGCGCCCTCGAGCCTGCCGACGAGGAGGCCTTTCTCACGATGAATCGGGAGAGCGAGGCCTTCCACGCGCCGTGGACCGCGTCCGTCCGTTCTCCGGCCGATCTCACGGCGTACCGGGCCAGGTGCCTGTCGCCGAGCTTCGAGGGGTGGATTGTCGTGCGGCGGGAGGACGGCGCGCTGGTCGGCGCCGTGACCCTGTCCGAAATGACCCGCACGCGCGCCTGCGTGGGGTTCCAGGTGGGCGTCGCCTTCGCGCGGAGAGGGTACATGACGGAGGCGCTGGGCCTCGTTTGCCTGCGGGCGCGAGCCCTCGGCCTCGCGCGGCTCGACGCCTCCATCCAGCCGTCGAACGAGGCCGCCATCGCCCTCGTGGAAAAGCTCGGATTCCGCCGCTCCCCGGCCGGCCGCCGCCTCCTGCGCGTGGCGGGCGCCTGGGTCGATCACGGTCTGTGGACAGTGACGCTGATTTCGCGCCACCATGGGGTCGAGGGCCCGGCCTGATCGGGCTCGACGAGCATGCGGAGCTTCAAGCGTCGGGACACACGCAGGGTCGTCCCGCATACGGATCTCCGCGTGCCCGGACGCTCGTGGCGTCGTCCCGCACGTGGATCCCTGAGCGCCGGGACGCATGCAGGGTCATTTTACCGGCAGATCTGTAAGCTTTACAACGCATGCAGGGTCGTTGCGCATGCGAATTTGTAAAAATTCATACGAAACTGGGGTCGCTGCCCAGAGGCTGCGGCCGCTCGGTCTGCCGGGATCGTCCTCCGGCGCTCACCGACCTTCGATGACCAGATCGCGGAGCGTCTCGTCGAGCTCGGCGCGCGCCATGGCCGCGTCCTCGACGCGCTGGGTGATCTTCGCGCCGATCTCCTCGGACTGCCGGGCCACCTCGGCGAGCCGGTCGAGCAAGGTCTGGCGGAGCTTGCCGGCCTGGGGCGTGCGCTCGATGGTCCTCAGGCTCTCGCGCAGCTCGGCGGCGCGGTCGATCAGCTCGGCGCGCTTCCGCCGCAGGGGGTCGAGCTCGTCGTTCGCCGCGTCGAGCGCGCGCCGGAGCGCGAGCGCGCGGTCCAGCCGCGCGCGGAGCTCGGCCGGGAGGCTCGATCCCTTCAGGTAGAGCGAGAGCCGATCGCTGTCGGCCTGGACGAGCGGGATCTCGCGCTGGGACAGCCGCGTCTCCTCGACCACGACCTTCTGGGGCGCGCCGGGCGCGAGCTTCTTCTCGACGAGGCAGGCGTGCGGCGTCGCGTCCGTGCACCCCGGGAGGCCCAGCGGCTCGAACCCGGACGCCCTCGCGTGGCGGATGAGCAACGTCTCCGGCACGTCCCGGCCGGGCCTCACCTCGTAGACCGTCACGCGCCGGTACCGATCCTCCACGCGCAGCGCGCCGCGGGACAGCGACACGACCCGCACCGGCACCTCCGTGGTCATGCTCGTCGCGCGCACCTCGGTCGAGCTGTCGATGGCGTACGGGATCGTCGCGCTCTGCCCGGGCAGAAGGCGCGTGAGCACGCCCTCGCCCACGAACGTCCCGCCGGAGAAGATCGACACGGATCCGGGCTGGAGGCCGAGCGCGCTCCGGTTCTCGATCTGCGCTGCGCGGAAGGGGTGGGTCGCGCTCGCGGGCGCCGCGGGATCGGGGCGGAACAGGAGGACGTCCTCGCCCGCGACCGAGCGGTTGATGAGCGTTATCAGCGCCGACGACTTCTTCGGGAGCGTCACCGGGTTCGCGATCGCGTACCGGAAGGCCCCGGCCACGGCGTCCACGCTCGCCGCGCCCTCCGGCACCTTCGCCATCGCCTCGGGCGTGACGGCCGGCGCCTCGCGCTCCGGGCTGGGGTCCTGCGGCTGTGGCCTGATGTCCCGGGCGTGCAGCGAGACGCGGCGGTTGCGCTGCCGGTTTTCCTCGGTGTCGTTGGCGGCGAGGGGCATCTCGGCGCCGTGCGAGCGCGTCACGAGCTCGGCCGTGACCCCGAGCTGGAGGAGCGCCGCGCGCACGGCCGCGGCGCGCCGGGCCGCGAGATCCGCCGCGCCGGCCTCGTCGGCCGAGGCGTGCCCCTCGACCTCGAACACGCGGATGTGCGGGACGCTCTTGATCGTGCGCGCGATCTCCTCGATGAGCGGCCTCGCGCGCGGCGGGATGACGTCCGAGCCCTTGTCGAAGGGCACGGGGCTCAGGATCTGGAGCTCGCTGCTGATGGCGCGGACCGCCAGCGGGCAGCCGTGCCGCGCGGGCAGCGGGCTCGCCGAGCCGGGCTCGCGCGGGCAGGCGTCCTCGTGGTCGAACACGCCGTCGCGGTCGGCGTCGGGCCCGGGCGAGCTCTCCGCGAGCACGGGGGCGAGCGCGCCGCCGTCGCCGTCGTAGACGCCCTTCAGCTCCGGCCTGTCGAGCATCGCCGGCGTGCGCAGGTTCGAGGCGTAGGAGAGCGGCGCGCCCGTCGCGAGGGTCACGTTGACCTCGCTCCAGTCCTCGTCGCCGATGTTGCTGATGAGCGCCCAGGCCTGGAGGAGCGCCCGCTTCTCCTTCTGCCCCTTGGCCGGCAGGATCACGCGGTAGGTCGCCTTCCAGGCGGCGGTCGGCACCGCGTACGCGATCGACACGGGCCGCTTCGCGGCCGGCGAGAAGACGAGCTCGACCTCGGCGGGATCCTCGGGTCCGGTCGCCTGCCCGGAGCGCGGCAAGAGCGCGCTCACGGTGGAGGGGGTGTCGTTCGGCCCGAGGTCCTGCTCGACGACCACCATGCTCTTCAGCACGTCGTCGACCTCGCGTTCCCGGAACCGGAGCGAGAGCCGCTCGCCCGGCATGACGCCGGTGCGCTCGAAGTAGCCGAGGCCGTTCTGGTACAGGACGACGTGCCGCAGGCGGAGGTCGGGCGACGGCCCTTTCGCCAGCGGTCCGGCGCACGCGGTGAGGGCAAGCGAGAGCGCCGCGAGGGAGGCGTGCTTCATGGGGGCGAGCTTTCCGTGAAGAAGGAGGTGGAGGCGCGGGGGCGCCGGCAGTGTACCCGACGGAGATCGGCGGCAAGCGGTCGAGCACGGCCGCGGCGCGGAGGCTCCTGGTCTCGAATGGCCTGGGTGCTCCTGCGAGGTCTCCGTGGGCGAGGCGTGGGTTGGAAGAACGCCGCGTTCGGGGGGGGCTGGTCGCCTTCAGGGCGAGATCGGTGGCTCGAGCGTGCCACCCTCATCTTCCGCTCGGCCGCGGATGTACTTGGATGCAAACTGACAAGCCAGCTCCACAGCGTGGAGCGGATCCGCACCGGCCAGCGGGCGATCGAACGCGATCTCCGCGCCCCACGCGATCGTTACGTTGATGCCCCAAGGCGCGGGATCGTCGGCGTCGCGCACCTGTCTGACATCAAACAGTCGCACCGTGATATCCTTAGGTGTGTCGCCCTTGAATTGGTACCTTAGCTCGATCATGCTCATCTGCACTTTCTGTCGCATTCGCGGTTGCAAGCGGCGAGTTTGTTGGTGCACTCCGACAAGCAGTTTTTGTCTCCCTTGGGGCAGTCCTGGCGACATCTCTCCCATATCTGGTAGCAGAGGTCCTTGCAGTGCTCCAAACAGTCGTTGGCTGCGCGCGTACCCCACTCGCAGGAGCTGCAAGACAGCGCCCCGGAGTCGGTCCCGACGCCGTAAACCTTCTCGCACCGCTCCTCGGCTTCGTCCAGTGATGCATGTTGGCCCTGGTATAGCGTCGTGCAGCTCGTCGTGCTTCCGCAAGTGGCCGAACCGGCCTTCCAGGTGACCGTGCACGTCACCGTTTGTGAGCTACATAAATCGAAGGAAGCATCGGCAAGTCGAGGAGTTCGCGGCGCATGCCCGAACCCGCCGGCTCCTGTCGGGGTGACGGTGCCAGCGCCGACTCCGCTCGTTTCTTCCATGGGGAGCCAGCACTCGCCCACGTCGTAGTTGCAAGCGATAAGACCGAGAAGCAGGACGGTAATAGCTCTGCTCATTTCGACTCTCCCCCGAATCTCCAAACGGGTCCAGCGGTGACCATCGCCATCAGGTTGCCGTGAAGAACACGGCTGCTCCCGCCGACCCAGTCCAAGTTGGCGCTCACAGACGCGCCCAAAGGATCGGAGAAATACCAGTCGGCCTGGACGTGGCCGCCCGGAGCAATTCCCACCACTCGGTTGCAGAGCGCGACACCGCAGACCGGCATCCAGTAGATCGAGAAGGACGGCCCGAGGCTGACCTTGCCTGCCTCCCAAGCGTACACAAGGGTGACCGCCGTTCGATCGTGGAGCCCCAACCGTTCTCCGGGAAGGACGCTGAACATGTTATGGATCTCGAGCAGAAAATCCCTCTCCTGGCGCCAGAGCAACCCAGCGAAGGGACTCACCGCAAGCTTGGGATTGGTCCCGACCTGGATCCCGCCCACGCTCACGCCACCGCTGAACTCGACAGCGTTGGCCGGCGCCGGAAGAAGGACGAGCGCACAGACACAGACGCACCGCAGGAGCGCGCGCGACTTCGCCTTCGGCCCGTGTGCCATGCCTTCCCCCGATGCCGGATGCTTCTCCGACCGGAAGGCGGCGTCAACGGCGATCTAGGCTATGATACGTCCCTGCTGTTCCTGTACCGGCGGGTCGGGCAGTGCTCAAAATTGAACATGAAGGCGGGAAGGCGGGAAGAAAAGGTCAATGATCTTCCTGCCTTCCCGCCTTCATGTGAACTCTCTCCGGGCAAATTGAGCACCACCGCGGGTCGAGCGCATCGGGGGGCGTCGGTGGATCGGAGCGCCCGCCAGCGGCCACGGTGCCGCCTCCGGACACCGGCTGACCAGCACGACATCACCTCGGCGCGGTAAAGGCGCCGCGGCCGAGGAATCTGCCGCCATGCCGCTGGCGGCCGGCATCTTCATGGCCGAGGTCGACATCCTCGGCCTGCTCGAGCCCTTCCTCGCCGGCTGATTATTTCTGCCGCACCACGCGGTTGCGCAGGACGCCGATCTTCTCGACCTCCAGCTCGACCACGTCGCCATCCTTGAGATAGCGCCCATGCTCCAGGCCGCAGCCGTCGCCGACGGTGCCGGAGCCGAAGAACTCGCCAGGATGGACGGTCTCGTCGGCCGAGACGCGCGCCAGCAGATCCTCGAATTTGTGGTGGATCGTGCTGGAATTGCTGTCGCACCAGGTCTCGCCGTTCACCCGCGCCTGCATCCGTAAGCGATACGGATCGCCGATCTCATCCGTCGTGACGAGGAATGGCCCCATGCTGTTGCCGGTGTCGAAATCCTTGCCTTTGCAGGGGCCGAGCATGCTCTGCATCTCGATGCTCTGCGCGTCGCGAGCGGAGAAATCGTTGAAGATGGTGAAGCCGAAGATGTGGTCGCGCGCCTCCGACGCCTTGATGTCCTTGCCCTTCTTGCCGAGGAAGAAGCCGAGCTCCAGCTCGAAATCCATCACCTGGCTGTAGCGCGGCCAGATGACGTCGCCATCCGGACCGATCACCGAAAAGCGATTGGATTTGTAATAGATCGGCATCCGATACCAGGCCGGCGCGACCTTGACCATGCCCAGCTTGACCAACCATGGGCCGAGCACGGGATGGCGCATCTTGGCGATCTGTTCCATCGCCTGCTGAACATGCTTCTCGAACAGCATGCTGTCGCGGATCTGCTCTGGCACCGGCACGGGCGCGTGCAGCTCGGCCTCCGACAGAGGCACACGGATCTCGGCCTTGGCATGCAGGTCGCGTACCCGCGCCATCGCCTCCTCGCCACCCTTGATGATCGACAGCATCTCCGGGAAGGCATCGCCGAGATCGACGATCATCGCGCCATCGCTGGTGAGGACGCCTGGCCGCATGGTCCCGCGCGGCGGATGACTGAAGGTGCAGAATCTCATCTGATCGCTCGCTTGTCCTGTGCTTCGATGACGGCGATGGCGCGGGTCCGGCCCGCGGGAGCGCCGCGGGGTGGTGGCCCAGTTGCCCCAGAGTGATTCACATGAAGGCGGGAAGGCAGGAAGATCATGGATCTGTTCTTCCCGCCTTCCCGCCTTCATGTTCAAATCCGGCCACCACCCGCCGCGGAGCTCGTGCGGAGAGCAGGAGACGGTGAAGACGAGAGGCGGCAGGGCGGCCGCCTTGGCCTCCTCAGCTGGTCTCCTCAGTTGACGTTGCCCGAGAGCCCCGCGGTGCCCGGGAACCCCATCGAGGTGCCGCCGGCGCCCCCCGAGCCGGCCGTGAGGACGTTGCCCCCGAACGTCACCGAGCTGCTGCCGACGCGGTAAAGACCGTACGATACGCCGCCCGCGCCGCCGCCGCCGTATCCACCCTGGCCGCCGTTGCCGCCGCGGCCGCCGTTGCCGCCGGCGCCGACCTCGCTGGTGCACACCGTCCCGCCGTTGCCGCCGTTGCCGCCGTTGCCGCCGGCGCCGCCGACGCCTCCCGCGCCGCCGTTGCCGCCGTTGCCGCTGGAGATCTGGTTGGCGATGAGCTGGAATCCGTTCGAGTTCACGAGGAACAGCCCGAACGAGCCGCCGCCCCCGTTGCCCCCGACGCCTCCGAGGCCGCCGCAGCCCCCGGCCCCGCCGCCGCCGCCGCCGTTGCCGGCGCCGTCGTTCGCGATGATGCCGCCCTGCCCGCCGCCGCCGCCGCCGCCGCCGGCCCCGTTGCCGTGCACACCCGTTCCGCCGGTGTTGCCCACCCTCGCCCGCCAGAGGTTGCCGGTGATCGTCCCGCCGTTGCCGCCGGTGCCGTTGAGCCCGGGCCCGCCGTTGGCGCCGTTCTGACCGTTCGCGCCCGGCTGCCCGGCCGAGTCGCTTCCCGGCGCGCCCCCGTTCCCGCCGAGCGACCCGCCCACGCCGTTCTGGCCGCCGCTGCCTGCGTGCTCCCCCTCAGGGCCCCCGTTGCCCCCGTTGCCGCCGGCGCGCCCGCAGGTCGACGTCCCCCCCGCGCCGCCGGTGCGCGTGCCCACGTCGTTGCAGCTACCCGCCCCGCCCGTCGACCCGTTGCCGCCCGCGTTGCCGGCCGCCCCGCTGCCGCCCGCCGCGCCCGGCGCCCCGTTGCCGGCCTCCAGCCTGCTGTTCTTCAGCGTCACCGCCGTGCAGTTGACGCACCGCATGGCGTAGTTCGAGGTCCCCGCCGACGACAAGCCCAGGTCCAAGGTCATGATCGTCAGCCGATCGAGCGTCGTGGGCGCGTTGATGTTCGTCCCCTCGACCGCCGCGGCGTAGCCGCCATCCGTGCTCCCCGAGCGTACGGTGACGATCGACGAGGCCGATCGCGCCCAGCCGAGCGCCCGGTTGTAGCCGCCGTAGAGCGACACGCCGCTCGTGAGGGTGACCCGGCCGTTGTAGAGCCCCTGCGAGATGTAGACCTGCGTCTTCCCCCGCACCACCGCCTCGTTGATGCCCCCCATGACCGTGAGCTTCGGCTGCGCCATCGTGCCCGGGGTGGTGATGGCGTCGCTCCCGTCCGTGGCGACGAAGATCGCCTGGCTCGCGTCGCCGTCGATGCCGTCGCAGTTCGCGTCGACGAACGCGTCGTCCGGCAGGTCCACGTCGCTCAGGAACGTGCACGCGTACTCGCAGCCGTTCGCGAGCGACCCGTCGACGTTGTAGAAGCCCGGCAGGCAGCCCTCGAAGGTGCACGCCCCCGCGCCGCACCCGACCGCCGCGTTCGGGATCGCCGCGGCGCAGTTCATGCCGCAGGCGCCGCAGTTCGCCGGATCCGTCGCGGTGCTGATCTCGCACCCGTCGGCGTCGATGCCGTTGCAGCTCGCGTACCCCGCGTTGCAGGCGATGAGGCCGCAGGCCCCCGCGACGCACGCCTCGGCGGCGTTCGCGAGCTCGCACGCCGCGCCGCAGGCGCCGCAGTGCGCGGCGCTCGTGCGCGTGTCGGCCTCGCAGCCGTTCGCCGCCTGGCCGTCGCAGTTGGCGAAGCCGGCCTCGCAGGCGCCGAGCACGCAGCTGCCGGCGAGGCACGACTCGGCGGCGTGCGGGAGCGAGCAGGCGATGTTGCAGCCGCCGCAGTTCGCGAGATCGCTCGCCGTGTGGACCTCGCAGCCGTCGAGGGCGCTCGCGTTGCAGTTGGCGAACCCCGGGTCGCACGCGCCGAGGACGCACGTCCCGCCGAGGCACGACTCCGCGCCGTTCGCGAGGTCGCACGCCACGCCGCAGGCGCCGCAGTTCGCGGCGCTGCTGTTGAGATTGACCTCGCAGCCGTTCGCCGGGTCGCCGTCGCAGTCGGCGTACCCCGCGGCGCACGCGCCGAGCACGCAGCCGCCGTCGACGCACGACTCGGTGGCGTTCGGGAGGTTGCACGTCGCGCCGCAGGCGCCGCAGTGCGCGGTGCTCGTGCTCGTGTCGACCTCGCAGCCGTTCGCCGGGTTGTCGTCGCAGTTGGCATAACCGGCCTCGCAGTCGCCGAGCACGCAGGTGCCGGCGAGGCACGACTCGGCGGCGTGCGGGAGCGAGCAGGCGATGTTGCAGCCGCCGCAGTTCGCGAGGCTCGTGCCGGTGTTGACCTCGCAGCCGTTCGCCGGGTCGTTGTCACAGTTGGCGAAGCCTCTGTCGCAGGCGCCCATCACGCAGACGCCCGAGAGGCAGACCTCGGCCGCGCCCGGGTAGCCGCACGAAACGCCGCAGGCGCCGCAGTTCGCGAGGCTCGTGCCGGTGTTGACCTCGCAGCCGTTCGTCAGGTCGCCGTCGCAGTCGGCGTAGCCGGCGTCGCACGCCCCGAACTCGCAGGCGCCGGCCACGCACGCCTCGCTCGCGTGGGCGAAGTCGCAGGCGACGTTGCAGCCGCCGCAGTGGGCCGCGCTGGTCAGGAGGTCGGTCTCGCAGCCGGTCAGCGCGTCGAGATCGCAGTCGGCGTGGTTCTCCGCGCACCCCATGATGTTGCAGTTGCCGCCGTTGCAGAACGCCGTGGTGTGCTCCTTGAGGCAGCTCGTCCCGCACGCGCCGCACGACCCGACGTCGGTCAGCAGGTTGGTCTCGCAGCCGTTCGTGGGGTTGCCGTCGCAGTCGGCGAAGTGGTCGGTGCACGACGACACCGTGCAGACCCCCTCGATGCAGCCGGTGGTCCCGTTCGGGGAGACGCACAGCTGCTCGCACGCGCCGCAGTGGGCCGCGCTGGTCAGGAGGTCGGTCTCGCAGCCGTTGTCCGGCTCGTCGTCGCACGCCGCGGTCCCCACCGGACAGCTGCCCGACCGCCCGATGACGGGCACCACCACGTCGGGCGCGCGCGCGCTGCCGATCTCGGCCTCCACGGTCACCCGATCGGCGGGCAGCGGCCCGGCGACGCCCCTCGAGGTGAACGTCACCTCGAAATAGAGCGCGCCGCCCGGCTCGCTCTCGGCCGGCAGCGTCTCGGCGGCGCGGATCCACGCGCCCGGGCTCGCCGGATCGGGCTCGTAGCGCGCCGGCTGGACGGCGAAGTCGGCGCTGGCGATGCCGGCCTCGGTGAAGACGACGTCCTTCCCGGTCTGGTTCTCGACGCGGAACAAGCGTGTCCGCTGCCGGCCGGCCGACACCGACGCGAAGTCGAGGACCTCGGGGCTCGCGCACGCGCCGGTCGGCCCTCCGTCATTGAGGACGCAGAGCTCGAGCTTCCCGCTCGCGGCGCCGCCAGCGCCGCCGCCGCCGCCGTCGCCGCCGCCGCCGCCCGCGCCGCCGAGACCTCCGCTGCCGCCCGCGCCGCCGGTCCCGGCCGGCCCTGTCGGGACCTCCGAGCCCCCCGCGCAGCCGGTTGCGGCGAGCGAGGCGACCAAAGCGAGCACGGGGACGAGCGGCGCCACCCGGACGAACAGCGTGGCGAGGTTCGGACGCAGAAAATTCCTATCGCGCGCCATAAACCCAGTGGAGCTCAGAGGCCTTACGCTGTCTACAGATCTCGCGGCCGCCGGAACGAGACCTGGCGCGATGGCCAAATTGGCCTTCCCTGCGTCCCCGATGGATGGAGGCCAATATCGCACCTCGCCGCATTGCGCAGCGTCACTTCGCTGGCCGCCTGGACGCGCCGCGTTCCTCGGGCGGCGGGCCGCCGGCCGTGGTTTGACGCGCGTGGGGCGCACGGCGCGTCGCGGGCGCCTGCCCAGCTCGACCGGCGCTCCGGGGTCGCGCCGGATCGTCCACGACGCCAGGGGTGGCCGGGTCCTGTCCTCTCTTCAGCGATGAGGCGCGCGGCGCGTCGAGCCCGACTCCACGGGTCGCTCGCGTCGTGACGTTCTCCTCGGGTCGTTTCAGCAGCACGAGCGAGCCGCCGGTTCCCTGGACCCGAGCGCGTCCGGGCGCCGCCGGTGACAACATTTTATCCAGGGGTATTCGGCGCAGAAAACAAACTTGCGCCATGACGAAAATGCGAGAAAAGGAGTGATCATGCAGCCCATGACAAGGCATTCTATGTCTGGGCGATGGCCGACGAAAGCGCCCCCCGGACGAGGTGAGTGCCATGTACACGTGGGCGAGGCGGTTCATCGTTCCTGCGCTGTTCACGACGAGCTGCGCGTCGATGCTCGGGTGCATCGCGAACATCGGCGGCCTGGATGACGAAGAGGAGAGCAGCGGGCCTGGCGCCGGGCCCGGCAGCGGGCCTGGCGCCGCCGCCGGCACCGGCGGGGGCGGTTCGACGGGCGCCGGCCCCGGCGTCGAGCCGACGGTGTGCGTGCCGGGCGTCCCGCGGACGTCGGCGCTGCCGCGCCTGACCAAGGCGCAGTACGACAACACGATTCGCGATCTGGTCGGCATCGACAGCCAGCCTTCGTCGATGCTCGCGCCGGACGGGGTCGGGAGCGTCGATCAGCGCGCGTGGGACGGGTACAAAACCGCGGCAGAGACGGTGGCGGCGGCGGTGATGGCGGACCCCGGCGCGCGCGCCAAGGCCATCCCCTGCACGCCGGAGGGCGACGGCACCGCGTGCGCGCACAGGCTCATCGATGCGCTGGGGCGGCGCGCCTTCCGGCGCCCGCTCACCGACGAGGAGCGGGGGCGCTTTCAGGCCCTCTACGCCCGCCGCCAGGAGCTCACGGAGACCGGCTCGTTCGACGACGGCGCCCAGCTGATCATCGAAGGGTTCCTGGTCTCCCCCTCCTTCCTGATGCGCGCGGAGATCAACGAGACGCCCGAGGGCGAGCACTTCGCGCTGAACAGCCACGAAGTGGCGTCGCGCCTCTCGTACCTGCTGTGGGGGAGCATGCCGGACGACGCGCTGTTCGCCGCCGCGGACGCCGACGCGCTGCTCACGCCGGAGCAGATCCTCGCGCAGGCGCGGCGAATGCTGGCGGATCCCAAGAGCCGCGGCATGGTCAAGGCCTTCCACGAGCACTACCTGCACATGGGCCCGGGCACCCGCTGGTCGAACATCCAGCGCGATCCGGCGGCCTTCCCGGACTTCGACGCTTCGATGGTCCCTCTCTTGTCCGAGGAGACCGATCGCTTCATCGAGCACGTGGTCTTCGACCAGGCCGGGACGTTCCAGGAGCTCGTCACCACGCCGGTGGGCTTCGTCAACGCCTCCCTGGCGCCGCTCTACGGCCTGGATCCTGCGCAGTTCAACGGCGCGGAGCTCGTGCCGGTCGATCTCGACCCGACGCAGCGCTCGGGCCTCTTCACGCGCCTCGGCTTTTTGGTGTCGCACTCGGGGTACGACCGGACGTCGCCCATCCTGCGCGGCGCGTTCCTGCAGAAGGAGGTCCTGTGCGCGGACATCCCGCCGCCGCCGCCGATGGTGGAGGGCACGCCGTTGCCCACGGACGAAGACCTCACGACCAACCGCGCTCGCGTCGACGCGCAGACGGCCCCGGACGCGTGCAAGTTCTGCCACCACACGTACATCAACCCGACGGGCTTCGCGCTCGAGGCGTACGACGCCGTGGGGGCCTACCAGCAGACCGAGTCGTTCTCGGGCGCGCCCATCGACACGCGGGTGAGCGTCGACATGGGCCAGAGCGTCGTGGAGCTCGACGGCCCGGTGGCGCTCTCCGAGGCCATCGCGAGCTCGCCGGAAGCGCAGAAGTGCTACGTGAGAAAGTGGGTCTCGTTCGCTTACGAGCGCGAGCTCAACAGCGAGGACTCCTGCACCGTGGACGAGCTGAGCGCCAAGCTCACCCAGGGCGGCTACACCGTCCTCGACCTGATCGCGGACCTCACACAGAGTCAATCGTTCCGAGTTCGTGCCCTGCAGACGGAGGTGGCGCCGTGAACCGAAGGCTATTCCTACGCGGAATTGGTGGCGCAGCGCTCGCGGTCCCCTTCTTGAATTCGCTCGTCCGCTCCGCGCGAGCGCAGGAGGTCCCGTCGCCGCGGCGCCTGGTGATCTTTTATACGAACAACGGTTGCCTGACGAACCGCTGGTTCCCGACGATCGAGAGCGGGTCCGGGAGCGTCACCGCGGCGTCCCTGGAGGCGGTGCAGGCGGACGGGAAGCCTCGGACCCTCGCAGCGCTCGCCCCCTTCGCGGCGAAGCTGCTCTTCCCGCGCGGGCTCGCGATGCCGCTGAACGGCTTCAACAACAAGGTGGACGGGGTGGTGCATTTCGATCCCCACGATCAGGGCATGGGCAGCAAGCTGACCTGCGCGCCCCTCGATCCCGCCGGGGAGCACTGGGCGCTGTCGCACTCGCTCGACCACGAGATCGCGCAGCGCTTCAACCAGGGCACCAACAAGTCCCCGCTCGTGCTCTCCGTCGGCAACGCGTTCACGAACGTCAAGGGCATCGTGTCGTACTCGGCGTCGAAGACGCCGTACGCGCCGGTGACCAACGCTCGCACGGTGTACAGCAGCCTGACCGGGCTCTTCGCGAGCGGCGCCGAGACCGAGGCGGATCATCGCGTGGCGCGCGGCGAGAGCATCATCGATCTGGTGAGCGCCGACCTGAGCGCCTTCAAGGCCCGCAAGATGAGCGCCCCCGATCGGAGGAAGGTCGACGACTGGCTCTCGCTGCTCCGCGAGACCGAGCAGCAGGTCGTCCCCTCGGCCTGCACCGAGGAGGCCGCGGTCGCGCTCGGCGTCACGGACGCCGCGCTCACCGAGGCGGGCTACCCCGCCCGCGGCGGCGGCTTCCCCAACAGCGAGAAGGTGTACACGCTCGGCAGCGAGATGATGATCCGCCTCATCGCCCTCACGATGATGTGCGACAGCAACCGCTCCATCGTGCTCCAGTGGCCGGGCTACGTGACGTTCAATTGGGATGGCATCGCCCACACCCACGATCATCACGGGCTCTCGCACCGGAACGGGAGCGCCGCCACCGGCGGCCAGTGCGTGAGCGGCGTCATCGAGCAGATCCACGAGATCGACCGCTGGTACGCGGGGCGCTACGCCAAGCTGGTGAAGACCATCGACAGCATCGCGGAGGGGGACGGCACCATGCTCGACAACTCCGCGGTCATGTGGCTGCCGGAGCTCGCCGATGGCAACGCGCACAACAACAACAACCTCCCCATCGTGATCGCCGGCAGCGCCGGCGGTTACCTCAAGCAGGGCGTGTCGGTGAACGTCGCCGGCGGGAACCTCGCGGTGGGCAACAGCGAGGCCAGCTGCGCGACCGGCGCGGAGGGCGAGGACAACAGCGGCAACACCGGCTCGTCGGGCGGGACGGTCCCGCTGAACAAGCTCTACACGACGTTGATCAACGCGCTCGGCGCCGGGATGCCCGACTGGGAACCGGTCGATCGCTTCGGCGTGTCGGATGCGGTCTCGGCTAGCTTCGGCGGCAGCGCTCCGTCGTTCACCACCGACGGCGCGGGCAAGGTCATCGACGGGCCCGGCATCAGCAATCCGGGGGAGATCGACGCCATCAAGGCGTGATGCGGGGGGAGGCCCTCGCGGCGCCGCTCGGGCGCGCGGGCCTCGCCTGGCGAGCTCGGCAGGACCGAGCTCCCGCGCCTCCTGGGCCAGCTCCGCGGGCACCCGCACGAGGCCCTGCTTCTCCTCGCCGACGGCGGCGGCGTTCCTCGTCCCGGGCGCCACGCGCGCCTCGGCAGACAGACCCCTGCTTCCAGATCTCCGCGGTGCGCACGTTTTCGTCGGGGCCTCCAGTCTCCTCGGGAATTATTCTGCGCCCCCGTGATCGCTTTCCGTCTCCGGACATGCCGCACCGATCGTAGGCTGCCCTACGATTTGTCGTCGGCTGCTCCGGTCGAGCCGGCGCGCCGCTGCGCGATGAAGCCATCACGACCCCGACGGCGCGTCTGCGCGGCGGACGCTGTCGAGAAGGAGTTTCATGCGAAAGTCGATGTCGTTCGTGCTCACGCCGCTGGCGTTCCTGCCGGCGCTGCTCCTGGGTTGCTCCGGCGAGGAGGCGCCGGGCTCGGCGGGGACGTCGCCAACATTTCATCGCGACGTCGAGCCGCTCTTGCAGAAGCACTGCATGAGCTGCCATTCCCCGGGGAACATCGCCCCGTTCGGTCTGACGACGTACGAGGAGGCGCGCTCGGTGGCGGGCCTGATGGCGCACGCCACGCGGGAGCGCACGATGCCGCCGTGGGGGGCGGAGGAGACCGACGAGTGCCAGCCCCCGTACGGCTGGAAGGATGATCTCCGGCTGAGCGAGGCCGAGATCGCCCTCCTCGAGGCGTGGTCTGCGGCGGGCAGCCCCGAGGGGGATCCTGCCGACGCGCCGCCGCCGTTCGTCCCCGGCGCCGGCGGGCTCAGCGGTGTCGAGCTGGAGGTCGCGCCGGAGGAGCCGTTCGTCGCGAGCGGCGATGCCGACCAGTTCCGGTGTTTCGTGATGGATCCTGGGCTCGCGGAGACGCGTTACATCAACGGCGTGCACATCGTTCCTGGCAACAGCAAGGTGGTGCACCACGCGCTCGTGTTCCTCGACCGGGAGGGCGCGGCGGACGAGCTCGCGGACGAGCACGGGGGATACGACTGCTTCGGCGGCCCCGGCTTCTCGGGCGAGCTCGTGGCCGCGTGGGCGCCGGGGGGCGTCCCGCTGGAGTTCGAGCCGAACATCGGCGCGGAGCTCCCGGCCGGCGCGCGGCTGGTGATGCAGGTGCATTATCACCCGGCGGGGACGACCGCGGACCCGGACACGACGCGCCTCCAGATGCGCTTCACCAAGGGGGTGCCGGAGTACTCGATGGGGGTCGCGCTGATCGGCAACTTCGAGTCGTCGGTGGACGGGGGCGGCGGGCTCCTGCCCGGCCCGAACGATGGGGATGACGCCGAGTTCTTGATCCCGGCCGGCGCGGAGGATCACGTCGAGACCATGCAGTTCCGGATGCCCGAGTCGGTGTCTGACACGGAGATGTACCTCTACGGCGCCGGAACGCACATGCACTATGTGGGCACGGACATGAAGGTCACCCTGGAGCACACGCGGGGCGATCCCGACAACGCTGCGAAGGAGTGCCTCGTGCAGACGCCGAGGTGGGACTTCTCGTGGCAGCGCGGGTTTTACTACGACGCTCCCATCGCGGAGCTCCCGCGCATCCACGGGGGCGATCTGCTCACGATGCGGTGCACGTACAACAACTCGAACAGCAATCCGTTCCTCGTGAAGGCGCTCCAGGAGCAGAACATGCCTGGCCCGGTGGACGTTCGCCTCGGCGAGAGCACGCTCGACGAGATGTGCCTCGCCGCGCTGATCTACCTCACCAAGAGACAATAACGAGCGCGAGCTCCGCCTCTCGCGAGCACGGAGCTCCCGTCTCCCGTCTTCCCTCCCCCGTCTCCCGTCATCCCTCATCCCTCTTCGTGCGCGTGCGCGTGCGCGTTCCCGTGGTCGCTCCGGTCCGTGCACGAGCGAGCACGGACACGCGCACGCGCACGCGCACGCGGACACGGTCGACAAACTCGGGCTGCACTGGATGAGGCAGCTCGCCGTTCCGTTCCTGGGCCGTCGCTCGCGCTTCGCGGGCTCCAGGCTTGCGGGTGGGACAGCGAAGACATCAGGGGAAGGAGTGGAAGATCGAGCGCCGGAGCGTGGGGCAACGAGCGGCGGGCGAGCGGATGGCGCTCGTGGTCGAGCGGTTGCTCCGTCGCGCCAGCGAGGCGGGCGTCAGCGGAGGGGGACATGAGCACGATAGGGATGTATGCACGGGTCTCGACAGGCCGGCAGGAGCAAGAGCGCACGATCGAGTCGCAGGTCGCGGCCATTGACCACCATGTTGCGGCGATGGGAGCGACGATCGACCCGGAGCACCGCTACCTCGACGATGGCTGGTCGGGCGAGACGCTTCGGCGCCCAGGGCTCGACGCGTTGCGCGACGCCGTAGCGCAGGAGCAGCTCGACGCCGTCGTGATGTATGACGCGGATCGGTTGGCGCGGCGCTTCGTTGATCAGCAAATTGTGCTTGACGAGCTCACGCGCAAGGGCGTTGAGCTCATCTTCATCCACGGCGGGGCTGCGCGCACCGACGAGGAGCGGATGGCGCTGTCGATGCGCGGGGTCTTCGCCGAGTACGAGCGCGCCAAGATCCTCGACCGGACCCGCCGTGGCATGCTGCATCGGGCACGCTCGGGCGCGCCGCCGGGGTGGGCCAATCCTCCGTACGGCTACCGATACCTGCCGGGAGCTCGGCATCAGCCAGGCACGGTGGTGGTCGAGGAGTGCGAAGCGTCGGTGGTACGCCAGATTTTCGCGTGGGTAGGCTACGAGGGCCTGCCCTTGCGGCACGTTGCGCAGCGGCTCGAGGAGCAAGGGACCGCGAGCCGCAAGGGTCGGCCATGGCAGACGAGCACGATCGGGGGGCTGCTGCGCAACCGTGTGTACGTGGGCTGTGCCCATCACCAGAAGTACGAGGCCGCTGAACCGCGGCGCCCGCGCGATCGGCGCCACTACCGCCGCCGGCGCAAGTCGTCCTTCCGGCGCCGGCCGGAAGAGCAGTGGATCGGTGCGAGCGTGCCGGCGCTCGTCGACCCGGAGCTGTTTGCCACGGTGCAGCAGCGCTTGCGCGACAACCGGCAGCGTACGGCGGGGCAGGTTAAGCGCCCCTATCTGCTGCGGGGGCTGCTGATCTGTACTGAATGTGGCCGAACGCTGTGGGGACGCGCCACGGATTCCGGCGGGCGCGGCGAGTACCGGTACTACACTTGCGGCGGGCGGGATCGGTTCAACGGGCGTGACGCCGCCCCGTGCCCGCGCCCCTCGCTGCGCGCCGAG
This sequence comes from Sorangium sp. So ce394, assembly GCF_051474665.1. Classification (NCBI taxonomy): domain Bacteria; kingdom Pseudomonadati; phylum Myxococcota; order Polyangiales; family Polyangiaceae; genus Sorangium; species Sorangium sp. So ce394. The sequence goes on along the minus strand of NZ_CP150339.1, from coordinate 8,679,661 downwards.
GACGTCGAGCAAGTGCTCTGGCAAGACCTGGAGCGCTGGCTCCAGGAGCCCGAGCAGCTAGCGGCCCAGCTCGACGCGCAGCGCGATAAGGCCCACACGATGCTGGAGGCGTACGAGCGGGAGCGCCGACGTCTCGTGCGCGAAGCGCGAGCCATGGAGGGAGCGATCAGCCGGCTGGTGGACGCTTACCAAGCCGGAGCGATCACGCTCGACGAGCTTCGAGCACGCCGAGACCGACTCGACGAAAGCAAGCAGCAGTGCGAGGCACGGCTCGCGCAAGGGCAGCACGACCAGCGGCGTGCGCTGCAGCAGCGAGAGGTCGTCGACGAGCTCCGGCAGCTGAAGGAGCGGCTGCGCCGAGGGCTGGAGCGCTGCACCTGGGAAGATCGCCGAGCGATCGTGGAACTGCTCGTAGAGAAGGTCGAGGTGACGACCACGATGCTGCGCGTGCACTACATCGTGCCGCTAGACCTCCACGGTAGTGGGGCGGGCGGGCACGGCGACGCGCGCCACCGTACGGACAGGCCGAAGGGTAAGCTTTGTCGACCGTGTCCGCGTGGTCACGCGCACGCGCACGAGAGACGAGCACGGGAGACGGGAGACGGGGGAGGGAAGACGGGAGACGGGAGAATGGGCACGGGGGACGGAGGACGCGAGACATGACCGACGCGACGCCGAGCGCCGCGTCGGCCTCGTCTCCCCTCAGGTCCGCGGCGTCCGCTGCTGCGCCAGCTGATCGAGCCCCAGCTCCCGCGCCTTCTGGGCGAGCGCCTCGATCTTCTTCTTCCCGTCCGCGTCCGCGCTCGGCAAGAGCGACGTCAGCATCCCCGACAGCGTCCCGTCCGCGGACCTCGCGAGCGGCGAGGGGTGCGCGACGAGCTGCTTCAGGTCCTCGGGGAGGCTCGCGTTGCCGTTCAGGTAGTCGCCGACCAGCGCCCGCACCGTGGCGCTCTGGTCGACCATCCCATCGACCGACTGGCCGAGCGTGACCGCCTTGACGAACCGATCGAAGAACGCCCCGTCGCCGCCCACGATGTTGATCTTCGCCTGCTCGAACGCGCCCCGCAGGATCTCCGCCTGCGCCCGCGCGATGTCGGCGCGGATGCGCAGCGCCTCGAGCTCCACCGCCCGCTCCTTCTCGAGCCGCAGGCGGAACTCCTCGTGCTCCCGCCCGACCCCGTCGAGCGCCTTCATGGCCGCGGCCTTCTCCGCCGTGCCGGCCGCCTCGGCCAGGAGCCGCTGCTTGATCGCGGTCGCCTCCGCCAGGCCCGTCTTCTCGAGCGCCAGCGCCTCCGCCTCGCGCGTCCTCGCAGCCGCGAGCCCCTTCTGCTCGATGCCCGCGGCCTCGGCGAGCAGCCGCTCCCGCGCGACGAGCGCCTCGGCCCGACCCTGCTTCTCGATCGCCTGCGCCTCCGCCTCCTTCACGAGCACCCGCGCGAGGCCCTGCTTCTCCTCGCCGACCGCGGCGGCGTTCATCTTCTCGAGCGCCACGCGCGCCTCGGCGAACCCCTGCTTCTCGATCGCCTGCGCGTCGGCCTCCTTCACCCGGATGCGCGCCAGCCCCTCGGCCGCCGACTCGGCCTGCACGCCCTCGGCCAGGCGGATCTTCGCGCGCGCCGCCTTGTCGCTCGCCTCGAGCTCCGCGTCCGCGATGACGAGCTTCTCGCGCGCCCGGAACTTCGCCGCCTCCTCGCTCGCCTCGGCCCCCTTGATCTGCTTGACGAGCTGCTCCTGCGCCTCCGCCTCGGCGTTGATGCGCGTCACGTCCTTGAGGCGCGTCGCCTCGGCCACGGCGCGCACGTCCTTGATCCGCTCCTCCTCCTCGGCCACCGTCTTCTCGACCGCGATCCGCGCCCGGACCACGTCGGCGATGTCCTTCTTCTGGAGCTCGAGCTCCTTCTCGCGCGCGATCTTCTGGAGCGACACGTCGCGCTCGCGGCTCACGATCTCGAGCTCCCGCGCCTTCGAGACGCGCTCGGTCTCGACCGCGACCTCGCGCTCCTTGTTCTTCTGGGCGACCTGGACGCCGCGCTCCTTCGCCTCGCGGGCGACGAACGCCTCCTCGTCGTTCTTCTCCTGGAGGAGCACCGTCTTCTTGCGCTCGTCGCTCGTGATGCGGGCGGCCTCGTTCTGCTCGCGCGCCTGCGCCACCGCGATCTCCTTCGCCTTCTTCGCCTCGGCCTCGGCCCGGCGCTGCTCGAAGCGGAAGATCGCCTCGTCGGAGTTCAGGTTCTGGCTGCCGATCTCCATCCGCTCCTTCTGGCGGAGCTCGTTCGTCAGCACGTTCTGCGCGACCGTGAGCTCGGTGATCTTCCGGATGCCCTCGGCATCCATGATGTTGTCCTTGTCGAGCAGCTCGATGGGCGTCTGCTCCAGGTAGTCGATCGCCGCGTCCGCGAGCACGAACCCGCTCAGATCCTTGCCGATGACGTCGATGATGTCGTCCTTGAACTTCTGCCGCTCCTTGTAGAGGTCCTCGAAGTTCAGGCGCTTGCCCACGGTCTTGAGCGCCTCGGAGAACTTCGCGGCGAACAGCTGCTCGAGCGTCTCCGGGTTCGAGGCGCGGACGCAGCCGATGGTCCGCGCGACGGTGCGCACGTCGTCCTGCGTCTTGTTCACCTGCACGAAGAAGGTGACCTTGATGTCCGCGCGGATGTTGTCCTTGCAGATGAGCCCCTCCTTGCCGCGCCGGTCGATCTCGATCGTCTTGACCGAGATATCCATGTACTCGGCGCGGTGGATGATCGGCAGGACGAGGGTCCCGGTGAAGGTGACGATGGGGTCCTGGCCTCGCGTGTTGATGATCAGCGCCTTGCCCTGATCCACCTGGCGGTAGAACTTGGCGTACATGACCAGCATCCCGAGGGCGACGAAGGCGAGGACACCGACGAGGACGAGGATGAGGGGGACGGTCACAGTGGGCACGCGCATCTCCTTCGCGATTCGGCGGAGGGGAGGGCGCTGATCCTCGCGCCAGCGAGGTCGACGCCCGGGCCCGCTCCGAGCCGGGTCGGGGGCCGCACGATGCCCCCTCGGGGGAGAGCGTACACGAAACCAGCAGCGCGAAAGCGGCGTTCAGCCGCCGCGCCGGTGCTCGTCCCTGGCGCGCGCCGCGGGGATGGCCTCGTCCTCGGCGCCGTCCGGGGGAGCTTCCACGCGGGACGCAAGCCGCTCGGCGAGGGGAGGGGGTGGGCCCAGCAGGCCGTCGAGCGGCTCGACGCTGAAGACCTCTCCGTGTGGGTCCCAGCTCACGAGCAGCGCGCGGTCGCCGCGGCGGAGGGCGCCGGGCGTGTCGCACCGGACGTCGAGGATGTGGCTCGCGCCGCCCTCGTCGATCACGGCCTGGCCGAAGCGCTCGTCGACGCGCCCGGTGGAGACGACGCACACGCGGCCCACGAGGTCCTTCTTCGACGTCGCGTGCCGGGTCACGAAGAGCGGCGCGAGCGGCCGCACCGCGAGCGAGGTCAGCAGCACGGCGACGACGAGCGACCCGGCGAGCGCCGCGAGGCCGAGGGCCCAGCGGGGCAGCCCGGCGCCGGCCCAGAGCGGCGCGGCGAGCATCGTCGACAGGGCGCTCGTGAACCAGCCGAACGCCGCGATCAGCGTGAGCGTCACGGTCGCCGGCACGCGGTGGAGCTCCAGGGCGACGAGCAGCGCGCCGACGCCGTGCGGGGCGTCGGCGCCGTCGGCGCCGCCTTCGAGCGCGCCCTTGGCGGCGCCTTCGAGCGAGCCCTTGGCGGCGCCCTCGATCGCGCCCTTGGCGGCGCCTTCGAGCGCGCCCTTGGCGGCCCCTTCGAGGCCGCCGAGGTCGGGCGTCGCGTCGCCGTGAGCGCCGCCGAGCAGGTCGAGGTCGAGCGCGCCCAGGACGACGAAGAGCCAGTAGATGAGCGCGAGCGCGAGCAGGACCGTGAAGATCACGGCGGGGAACGCGAGCGAAGCGGCGAGCACCTCGGCCATAGGAAGACGCGGGCAGGGCGCAGGCGCAGGTGGAGGGGAGACGACGCGCGACGCGGCGCCCGCGACCGGCGCCTCGATTGGATCACAGGGAGGGGAGGGATGGGGCCAAATTCGGCCGCCCGGGATGCCACCGAAAAGGCTTGACACGGCCGGACCGGCGCGCGTGGCGAGTCGCCCGGAGCCGGGGGCGATCGGCTTGCGGACGAGATCCGCCGCTTCGCGCTCGGCGGCGAGCTGGACCCGGCTCGCCCAGATGACGCGCCGAGCGAGCTTGCCGGGGGAGAGCAGGTGCGATCGCAGAGCGACTCGGCCTCTCGGAGGAGCTCGGCTCGCGGGCGGCGCTGCGCGTGTACGCGGCTTCTTTGGCGTACGAGCGGGGTGCCCGCTGCGCGCTGCGCGAACCGCGCTTCTATGAAGCCTTGTCGATCCTGGATGGCGTGGCGGTGGGGGCCTTCGTTGCCGTGGTGGAGATAGGACTCCTTATCGGGACCAGCGCCCCTCGGGACGAGGCGCCGGCTGGGCGGCGTGCCCGGCGCCGCGCGAGCAGCGGGCCACGGAGCTGGTGGGGGGATGCGCAGGAGGGGGGAGTGCTGCATAGGATACAACTGGGGCGCGCAGGAGGGGTGGCGGGGCTGCGCAGGAGCCGAGCGACTGCAGTGTAGTTCGCGGAATGGGGCGCGGAGGAGGTCGGCGAGGCTGCGCAGGAGGGGCGGCGAGGCTGCGCAGGAGGGGTGGCGAGGCCGCGCAGGAGGGGTGGCGAGGCCGCGCAGGAGGGGCGGCGAGGCTGCGCAGGCAGGGCGCGAGGCCGCGCAGGAGGGGCGGCGAGGCTGCGCAGGCAGGGCGCGAGGCCGCGCAGGAGGGGCGGCGAGGCTGCGCAGGAGGGGCGGCGAGGCTGCGCAGGAGGGGCGGCGAGGCTGCGCAGGAGGGGCGGCGAGGCTGCGCAGGAGGGGCGGCGAGGCTGCAGGCGGGCGGCAAAGCTGCGCAGGCGGTCAGGCGCTCGTCGACAGCTTGGTCCATCTACTCCCCGCGGCATCTCTTCCAGGCGCGAGCTCGAAGCCGCAGCGCGCGAGCTCGAAACGCTGGTCGCGTCGTGGGACGGTGAAGGCGACCCGCCGGCCGCGATGGTCGCGTGGGCATCCCGCTTCCTGGATGACTGGCTCGTAGAAGCAGATTCCGGAGCTCCCTCGTAGCCCTCGTGGAGATCCATCCCGTCGTCCTCCCGGGAGGTGATTGCGACGATTCAGAGAACCGAAGCATCCTGTGGGCCTCGCCGGTCTCTCCCACCGTCGTGGTGCCATCGTGGTTCCAGCTGGTGCCGCCCTTGGCCGGCCGTCCGGTCTCGATGGTTACGCCCTCGGGCGTGAGCGGGTCCTCGTCGAGGCAGGCGATGCCTCTCGGGCCGCAGCTCCACTGCGGACGGCCACAAGCGTCGCGACGCACGGCAACCCTGCCGTCCGCTGCATGTACGTCGGCCAGGCAGTGAGGGCTTGCTAAATGCCTCGACACCGGCATGGAGACAGGACGCCGGTTTGCGTGCAGCGCTTGACTCGCGGTGCAGCGCCATGGCCTCCTCGGCGCGAGGGAGACTGCAATGGCGCTCGTTCCGCGATGTGTGCCCCGGGCGATCATCCCGCTCTTGATGTTCCTTGCTTGCGTGCTCGCGCAGGCAGGGTGCCAGTGCACCTCCGGCGAGCCGCCCATGGATCCGCGTCAGGGCGTCGTCGCCTGCCGGACCCAGAGCGCACGCAGCCCAGCGACCTCCCGTCCCGCGCCAGAGGTCGAGACCGTCGCCGCCGGCACCATCCGGGGGGCGTTCTCCATCACGAGCACCGGGGAGGCCATGTACACCATGGAGCTGACCTCCCCGCCCTCGCGCGCGGGCATGGGTCCTCCGATCGAGCTCGTCTATCGCAGCGACGGCGGCGACGGCGTGCTCGGCGCCGGCTTCTCGATCGCCGGGCTGTCCGCGATCACGCGATGTCCGAAGAGCCTCGCGCAAGACGGGGAGATCCGCGGCGTGCGGTACGACGGCGACGACGCGCTCTGCCTCGACGGCCAGCGCCTCGTCCCCGTGGGAGAGGAGCCTGGAACCATCGAGTACCGGACGCTCCCGGATACCTTCGTCAAGGTGGTCGGGCATTACGGTCCGGAAGGCGGCGCGCCCGCCGAGGCGCTCTTCTTCGAGGCAACCCTGCCGACCGGCCGCGTCGTCGAGTACGGGCGCACCGAGGGCAGCAAGCCGCTCGCGCGCGCCGGTGTACCGCGCGCGTGGCTCGCGAACAAGGCCCGCGACGGCCGCGGTAACGCCATGACGTACGCGTATTGCCTCGCCGAGGCGGAGGACGGCCATGCCGCCGAGTACGCGGTGGACGAGATCCGTTACACGAGCTTCGAGGGGGCGCCGTCGCTCGAGCCTTCCAGGGCGGTGCGCTTCGTGTATGGGACCAAGGATCCGGCCGCCATCCGCACCGGCTACTCGGGCGGCATGGCGCTCCAGCGCTCGCTTCGCCTCGAAGAAATCCAGATGCTCGGTCCTGGCGACGCGCAGGTCCGGAGCTACGGATTCCGCTATGAGCTCAGCCCGACGACGCGCCGTACGCTCCTGACCCAGGTCGAGGAGTGCGCGAGCGACCGGGTCTGCAAGCCTCCCACGCGCTTTCAGTACAGCCACGCGAGGCCCGGATTCGAGCGGGTGGCGTCAGAGATCGACGAGCCGGTGTCCGAGAGGGCGAGCCCGATGGTGTTCGACATCGACGCCGACGGGCTCGACGACCTCGTGGTCCCGGACATGGTCGCGGGGCTCAGCACACCGAGGAATCCGATCACCGCGTGGCGGGTGGCGCGAAACGTCGGGCCGCGCGCCTCGCCGTCCTTTCTCGCACCGGCGGAGCTCGCCTTCCTCGAAGAGTGGCCCACGGTCGCCGATCCCGTGGGACCCTCCGATCCGGCCCTTCTTCAGCCCGAGCTCGGGACGGTCCTGGACTACGACGACGATGGGCGGATGGACGTCCTGCTCCACGACGTCTACGGCACCGAGGTCACGTGGCATGTGCTCCTGTCCCGACCGGATTGGACCTTCGCGCTCCATGATACGGGCATCCGCCGGCCCTTCCCGCTCGGGATCACGCCCGCGCCGCCCAGCTTGAGCAGCCGCGGGGGGTCGATGCACCTTGCCGATCTGGACGGCGATGGCGTGCCGGATCTGATCCAGTGCGAGGACCACGCTCGCGAGGGACAGGCACCGCTCCCGCTCGCTGCCGTGTGGGCCGTCCACCTCTGGCGCCCAGCGAGCGGCGCGACGCCCGCGGGCTTCGAGCCCGCGGGCGAATCGATCGAGCTGCTCACCGGCTATCCCTGCGATACGGAGCTCCATACGCTCGACATCGACGCCGATGGCAAGATCGATCTCGTCGTGCCCTCTCTGCAACGGTTCGGTGACGGGACGGTCCTCCTCGGATCGAGCTACGACGCGATCATGCGCCGGGGCGAGGGGCGCTGGGAGGTGATCGACAGCGAGCTCCCCATCGTATGGCCCGGGGGCCGCGTCGTCTTTCTCGACGTGAACGGAGACGGCCTGCCCGATGCCGTCGAATCCGGCCCGGGCGACCACCAGCTCTATACCTACTTCAACACGGGGCCGACCTTCGTGGCCTCGCCGTTCCGGACCGTGGACGCGTTCAGCTTTGGCGATCTGTTCGGTCTTCCCGATCAGGACGCGTTCTTCCGGTTCGCCGTGCCGCTCGACTTCAACGGCGACGGGCGGCAGGATCTCCTCATGCCGGTTCCACCAGGCATGCTGCTGGGCGGCTCCGACGCGCTCCCGTCCTGGGCCGTGCTGCTGGCGATCGGCGACCGCGCGGGGCCGCCCTTCAAGCTGGTCGACCCGGGGCTGCCGTTCGAGGCCAGTCTCGGCGATGCGGTCACCCTCGCCGATCCGCGCGGGCCGCGCATCGGCGACGTCGACGGGGACGGCGCGCAGGACGTGATCCTGTCGCTCGGCGGCCGTTTCAACGTCTTCCAGAACCTCTCGGCCGATCAGGATCTCCTGGTCGCGGTCTCCAACGGGATGAACGCGCACGACCCGACCGAACCCGGCTTCGTGCCCGACGTGAGCATCTCGTACGGGCATTTGACCGATGCGCCGGTGGCGACGGGCGACAGGGCGGAGGATCCGGCGCGGGAGAGCCCGCTGTACGTCGCGCGTGCCGGCGCGGCGGACGACTGCGGCTATCCGCGCCGCTGCGTGGTCGGGCCTCGGCGGGTGGTCAGCGCGTACGCCCTCAACAACGGGGCGGACCGACCGCGGCGCTTCGAGGTCAGCTACCGCGACGGGCGCTACCACCGGCTGGGCCGAGGATTTCTCGGCTTTGGCGGGCGGCTCGTCACCGACGTGGATACGGGCGCCGCGACGCTCGATGTGTACGATCACGTCACCTTCGACGACGAGCTCCATGTCTTTCCCTTCGCGGGCAGCGTCCAGCGGACATGGCGCTGGGCGCCTGGGCTGCCGAGTCAGCCCAGGCCGGAGCAGATTGAGCTCTCGTTCCTCGACGTGACGCGGACGCTCGTGCCGACGAACGACGGCGCGACGTACTTCACGCTGCCGACCGAGCGCCGGGTGAGACGAGCGCAAGGGATCTATCCACCCCCGGGCGGCGCGACGCCCTCCATCGAGGCGTACGTGCGGGAGGTCGAGGCCGGCGGCGACGGCGCCACGCTGCTGCGCGACTCGGTGTCGACGGTGACGGACTTCGACACGTTCGGCAACGTGCGCGCCGAGGAGGTCTCGACGAGCGGCGTCGACCTGACGTTCAAGGTCACGCGGACGTTCAAGAACGACACCGAGCGCTGGGTCCTCGGCCAGCTCCAGACGTAGAAGGAGTGCAGCGCGGCGGCGGGGATGTCGCAGTGCCGGAACGTCACGCGGACCACGACGATCCACGGCGAGGTGGAGACCGAATCCACCGAGAGCGACGACGGTCTGCCGGACACGAAGCTGACGATCGCCTATACGCGCGACGACTTCGGGAACATCGCCGGCGTCACGGCGGAGGACGCCTTCGGACACCATCGGACATCCAGCACGGATTTTGACGAGGAGGGCATCTTCCCCGAGAAATACGTGAACACGGCCGGGCACACCACGCTCGTGGAGTTCGACGACGCGCTCGGCGTGCTCCTCGAGCGGGTCGATCCGAATCAGCTCGTAACGACGTGGGCCCACGACGGATTCGGGCGCCTCGGCGCGGAGGCGCGCCCGGACGGCACGACGACGACGGTCACGCTCTCCCGCACCAAGGACGGCGGCCCAGCGCAGGACGCGTGGCGGGTGAGGCAGCGGCGCACGACGACCGGCGGGGCCGACGATACGATCGAGCTCGATGCCCTCGGCCGCCCGATCCGGTGGTGGTGGTACGGGCCCGAGCCGGAGCCGGCGCAGGGGGCGGGCGATGCGAAGCGCATCCTGCAAGAGATTGGCTACGACGCGCTGGGCGAGCACATCGCGCGGCGCTCGGTGCCGGTCCGCGAAGGTACCCCCGAGCGCGAGAGGCTGTACGATCGCTTCGAGTACGACGCGGTAGGCCGCGAGGTGCGGCATACGACGCCGTGGAATGCGGTCACGACGACCGAGTACGATGGCCTGCGCGTGCGCGCCACCGACCCGCTCGAGCATGTGACGGTGGCCGAGCAGGATCCGCTGGGGCGAACCGCGTCGATCACCGACGCTGCCGGCGGGATCACCCGCTACAGTTACGGCCCGTTCGGCATGCTGCATACGGTCACCGATCCAGGCGGCGCGGTGACGCGCACGACGCGCGACGCGTTCGGCCGCGTCCGGCAGCTCGACGACCCCGATCGGGGCACGACGTTATCGATCCATGACGGCTTCGGCGGGCTGGTTTCGTCGACCGATGCGCTCGGGCGAGAAACCACGTGGGCGTATGACGCGCTCGGGCGACCCCGCGCGCGCGTGGACCGAGAGGGCGCCGAGCGCCTGACGACCACGTGGACCTGGGACACCGCGGCGCACGGGATCGGAAAGCTCCACGCGCTCGCGAGCCGCGACGGGGAGAAGACGTACGGGTACACCGACATCGGCCAGCTCGACACGATCTCGCTCCGCATCGACGGCGAACGCGCTCCCCTGGAGGCCAGGCTGGGCTACGACGAGCTCGGTCGCGTCGAGACGGTCACGTACCCGGCGCCGGCCGGCGGGGCGCCGTTCGTCGTGGACCACGACCACGACGCGCATGGCCACGTGATCGCCGTGCGCGACCGCGGAACGGGCTCCGCCTATTGGCGCTTGACGGACGTGGACGGCGCGGGACGATTCCGCGAGGAGGTGTTCGGCAACGGCGTCGTCACGGAGCGGAGCTACTTCGCCGACAAGCAGCGCCTCAGGCACGTGGCGACGCAGAGCGGCGCGGCCAACGTGCAAGACCTGGACTACGGCTATGACGATCTCCTCAATCTCACGCGCCGCACCGATGTGCTCCAGCCCGAGAACACGACGGAGCGCTTCGGTTACGACCCGCTCCAGCGGCTGACCTGCGCGTACTTCGGCGACGTCGAGAGCGCATCGGCGCCCTGCGCGCTCCGGTACGGCCACGACCCGAACGGCAATCTCACCTTCAAGTCGGACATTGGAACGCTCTCGTACGATGACCCGCTGCACCCGCACGCGGTCACCGGCGCCGGCGCCGGCAGCTTCGCCTATGACGCCGTCGGCAATCAGATCGCGCGGCCGGGCGGCACGACGGTGCACTATACGCCGTTCGACCTGCCGGAGCGCATCACGCAGGGCGCGAGCACCATCACGTTCGGCTACGACGGCGACCAGCAGCGGATCCGCAAGACCACCCCGGAGAAGGAGACGCTCTACTTCGGCGATTTGTACGAGCGGGTCACCGACAGGGCGTCGGGCACCGTGGAGCATCGGTACCACGTCCACTCGCCGGAGCGCGTGGTGGCGGTCGTGACGCGGGGAGGCTCGGACGGCGGCACCCGTTACTTGCATGTCGATCATCTCGGCTCGGTCGACGCGCTCACCGACGAGGACGGCGACGTGATCGAGCGGCGGAGCTACGATCCGTTCGGCCAGCGCAGGAACCCCGTGTGGGGCGAGCGCGCGCCGGCGTCGTTCTCCAGCGAGACGACGCAGGGGTTCACCGGGCACGAGAGCGACGACGAGCTCGGGCTCGTGAACATGAAGGGCAGGCTCTACGATCCCAAGATCGGGCGGTTCTTGACCACGGACCCGATCGTTTCGATGCCGTCCTTCGGGCAGAGCTGGAATCCGTACAGCTACGTGCTGAACAATCCCCTCGCGTACGTCGACCCGGGCGGCTTTCAAGAAGCGCTCCCGGAGGCCGGGGCTCGCTCACCGCCGCCGGCCGGCGCGGAGTTCCGCTGGGAAGTGCTCGACCTGCCGCCGATCGGACTCAAGCTGATCGTCGTCCCGTCTTCGGAGCACGAGGCGCGCTCCGACGCCGATATGAACATCGTGGCTGCCGAGACGGGCGGCGCTATGCCGCCCATCGACGTCAGCGCGACCGGAAGCGCGTCCGGGTATGTGCCGCAGCCGGTGAGCACGGCGCCGGAGCACACGGGCGCCAGCGCCGTGGTTGGCCAGAGCTTGCTCGGCGCCACGGCGGGGACGGTCGAGCTGGCGGCGGGGGTCGCGCGGTCTCTGGCGCTGAACGCGCTGACGCTGGGGATCTACAGCGGCTACGAGCTCGGCAGCGCGGCGTGGGCGGGGTACGAAGAGGGCGGACTCTTCGGCGCGCTGAACGCCGTGAACCCGCTCTACCACATCGGGCGGGGCGCAGCGGACACGGCGCTCGCGATCGATGGAGGCGACTACCGGGCAGCGGGCGCGGTGGGGACGAAGACGGTGCTCCTCGCAGCCGCCACCGTCTTCGGCGCGGGAAGAGGGCTGGGGACGCTAGCAGAGCAGTCTGCAGCGGCGGGAACTGCGAGGGTGGGCACCTATGGAGGTTTGAGGGCTGCCGGCGTCAAGGACGCACATCACGTGATTCAGGACGCCGCCGTCCGAGAACTGCCTGGATACAGCCGCAGCGCAGCGCCCGCCGTTGAGCTTCCCGGACCATCTACACGCGTCGGAACGTCACATTACGCTGCGACACAGGTTCAGCGCCAGCCTGGCGGCGGGACCTACGGGGCGGAACGTCGCATCGGATATAAGGCGCTCAGACGCGCAGGGCAGTCCCCGGGCGACGCGCGCGCACTCATCGAGCAAGCAGACGACTACTTCCAGTCGATTGGCGTCACACCAACGACGCCGACGAGGATCCCTGGTAGCCGCTAGGAACCCGGTAACGCCATGAATAACGAATTGAGGAATGAGATCGGTCGACTGATTGCAGACCTCAGCGCCGGACGTTACGCTGAAATAGCAGCGGACGGGCGTGCGGGGAGGTTGTCCGCCGAGGAGCTGCGCACCGCTATAGAGCAATATGGTAGAACGATGATCCTTCTGCCTGATGGAGCGTGGGATTTGGTGGATGAGTGCCCTCAAGTCGACGCTCCGAACACAGTGGCCGTCGATGTGCCGCTGTGGACGAAGGAAGAAGGCCGCAGCGATCTTACGCTGTCGCTCACCGCAACTAAGCAAGCGGATAGGTGGATTCTGCATGTCGATGATCTTCATGTCCTGTGACGTTCGGCGACGCACTTCAGTACGTTTGGCAACGTGCGCGCCGAAGGAGCACCGACCCGCTCGACGGCTCCACGCGCTTCCGCTACTGGCCTGATCGACATGTGCCACCCAGGCCTACTCAAGACGGTCAAGCTCGCAAGCGACAAGAAGAACGTCTGTGAGAGCTGCGCCCCTCGGTCCGCCCAGGAGAGGGCCATCGCCGAGGAGAGCGAGATCGTTGTGTACACCATGTCCCACATCGGGGACGCTCCTGCTGCCCGCGGCATCCTCTCCCCCGGGCATGCGGGGGTTGCCAGCGAGTTTCAGGGCGGCGGCGGGCGCGCGAGGCCATCAAGCGGCGCTTGACCCCGCGGAGCCGCTGAGACCACATGGGGAGCCATGCGCACCGTCCCGGTCCAGCCCGGCGACATCCTGGCGGGCAAGTACCGCGTGGAGCGTCTGCTCGGCACGGGGAGCATGGGGGTCGTCGTCGCGGCGGTCCACGTCGAGCTCGGCCAGCGCGTCGCCGTCAAGTTCATGCGCTCGGCCCACGACGTCGACGCCGGCGCGCGCGCGCGCTTCCTGCGCGAGGCGCGCGCGGCGGTGCGGCTGCGCAGCCAGCACGTCGCCCGCGTGTTCGACGTCGGCACCCTCGAGGGCGGGGCGCCGTACATCGTCATGGAGTTCCTCGAAGGGCGGGATCTCGCCGCGTTGCTCAGGGAGCGCGGGGCGCTCTCGCTCGACGACGCCGTGGAGTACGTCCTCCAGACGTGCGAGGCCGTCGGCGAGGCCCACGCCGCCGGGATCGTGCACCGCGACCTGAAGCCGGCGAACCTCTTCGTCACGCACGACGTCAGCGGCTCGCCGTGCATCAAGGTCCTCGACTTCGGCATCTCGAAGATCAGCGGCGCGGACCTCGCCCTCACCGATGACGACCAGACGCTCGGCTCCCCCTATTACATGTCGCCCGAGCAGATGCTCTCGTCGAAGGACGTCGACCCGCGCAGCGACCTCTGGGCGCTCGGCATCCTCTTGTACGAGCTCATCGCCGGGCAGACGCCGTTTCACGCGGACAGCTTGCCGGAGTTCTACGGGCGCATCCTCGCGGCCCGGCCGACGCCGCTCCGCGAGCGCCGGAGCGACGTGCCCCCGGAGCTCGACGCCGCGATCCAGCGGTGCTTGACGCACGATCGCGAGCAGCGCTGGCGCGACGTGGCGGCGTTCGCCGGCGCCCTCGCGCCCCACGCGCCCGCGCGGGCGCGGGGATATCCGGAGCGGGTCTCGCGCGTGCTCGACATGCAGCGGCTGTCATTGTCGGGATCCAAGGACGAGCCGGGGGCGCGCCCCATCGAACCGTCTCCGCCGCCGGCCAGCGCCGGAGCCGTCGAGGAGACCGCGCCGCTCCCGCTGAATTCCGTGGAGGAGACGGCGCACACCCTGTCCCCGCCGCGCAGCACCTCGTCGTCCCACGAGCTGCTGGGGGCGAAGCCGCGCCGCCGGGCGCTCCTCCTCTTCGCCGGCGCGCTCTTCGCGGGCGCTGCGCTCGCGGCGCTCGTCGGCGGCAGGCAGGAGGGGGCGCCACCCCCGGCCCCGACAGGCTCGCCGGCGGCCGCCCTGGGGGCGCCGGACGCGGCCCCGCCGGCGCCCGATGCGCCTCAGGCTCCCCCCTCCACGATCGCCTCGCACGGCGCGAGCGCGACGGCGCAGGCGGAGCCCACCTCGCCTTCGGCGACGGCGACGGCGACGGCGAAGGCCACGCGGAAGGCGACGAAGCCCCTCCCGCGGGCGAAGCCCCCGGCCGAGGGCCCTCGCACCCCGAAGCCCGAGCCGACGATTTCGTACGATGAGCGGCGCTGACACCGGGACAAGGGCGAGGGGTGCCGATATCCTCCGGGAGGTGCGTGGCCCAGGCCCGATGCGTGTGAAGCGCAGCGTCATCGCCGCCAGTGCGCTGGTCCTCTCGTTATCGCTCGCGCCGCGCGCCCTCGCGGACCCGACCGCCGAGGACCGGGCGGCCGCCGACGTGCTCTTCCGCGAGGGGCGCGCGCTCATCAAGCAGGGCAAGTATGCCCCCGGCTGCTCGAAGCTCGCCGCCAGCCAGAAGCTGGATCCGATGGCCGGGACGCTGCTCGCCCTGGCGGACTGCTACGAGCTCAATGGCGAGACCGCGAGCGCCTGGGCGACCTTCAACGACGCCGAGGCGATGGCGCGCAAAGCGGGCGATCCGCGGCGCTCGAAGGAAGCGGCGCGGCGGGCGGGGCTCCTCGAGCCGCAGCTCTCGAGGCTGGTCATCGAGGTGGCGCCGGAGGCCCGGATCGAGGGGCTCGAGGTGCGGCGCAACACGAAGCTGCTCGATGCCGCGCTGTTCGGCTCGGCGATCCCGGTCGATCCGGGCGAGCATACGATCGAGGCGGCGGCGCCTGGCAAGGAGGCATGGAGCGCGAAGGTGCTCATCGCGCCGAAGGCAGCGCTGAGCACGGTGCGCGTCCCTCGGCTCGAGGACGCGCCCGCGCCACAAGCGGCCACTGCGCCCGCGCCGGACCGGCCCTCGCGCCCGCGTGCGGCCGCGAGCGCCCCGCCCGCGGCGAGCCCGTGGAGCGCGCAGAAGACCGTGGGGCTCGTGCTGGGCGGGGTGAGCCTGGCCGGGATCGCGGTAGGCGCCGTGTTCGGCGTCGATACGCTCTTGAAAGTTGGCGAGGCGCGCAGCCAGCACGGGTGCACCGACGACGACCCTCCCCGTTGTGACGCCGAGGGGATCAGGCTCCATCAGGCCGCCAACACGACCGCCAACATCTCCAACGTGGCGTTCGCGGCGGGTGGCGCGGCGCTCATCGCGGGCCTGGTCGTGTTCCTGACCGCGCCCTCGAGCGAGGCCGCGCCGAAGGCGGCGCTGGAGGTGCGCCTTCAGCCCGCGGTCGGGGTGGGAACGGCGGGGATGTCGTTCCAAGGTAGTTTTTGAGATGCGAGAGACGCGACCATGGAAGCTCGTCATCGCCGGGGGCGCTCTGCTCGTCGCCGGCTGCCAGCTCGTCGCGGGCGTGCGCACCGACGCGGAGCTGGCCCAAGAGGGGAGCGGCGGCGAACGGTGCAGCGTGCCTTCCGACTGTCCGGGCGGCGTCTGTCAGGGCGGCGTCTGCAAGCCGGCCGGGGCGACGTGCGTGCGGGACCTCGATCCGTTCGACATCCTCACGTCCGAGGACCTCGGAGGCCATGAGATCGACGCCTCCTCGCTCGTGCTGGCGAGCGGCCCCGGTCGCACCTTCGTCTCCGTCATCGACAAGACGGCGAGCCGGCTCGTGATCGGGACGGTGCGCGAGCTCCGGGACCCTGCCGGACCCAAGGCGGAGTTCCCCCTCCCCGACGGAGCGGCCTTCGTCACCGGCCGCGAGTCGGGAGGGCAGCTGACCCTGCTGGGCAGGGTGGGGTCCGACATCGGTGAGCTCGTCTTCCTCACGACCACCGAGGGCGTCTCGTCGGAGGGGACGTTCCAGCGGTTCCCCGCGCTCGCCCCGGAGTGCTCGAGCCCCAACGTCGCCGCGTCAATGGCGTTCGCGCGAGCGGGCGATGAGGTCTTTTACGCCGCGACCTGCGAGGCGCCGGGCGGCTCGACGCGAGCGCTCGTCGTCGGCGGGGCGGCCGCGACCGCGTCGACCCTGGTAGCCCAGGGCCCGCGCACCGATGCCTCGCTCAACGTGCGCTTTTACACGGTCACGAGCGGCCGGCATCTCCTCCTGCTGGACGACGGCGCGACCGGAGAAGCGTTCTTCAGGACGGGCGGCGCCGCCGCCGATCTCGGCGTGGCGCACCGGATCCAGTTCAGCCCATCTCCCGAAGAGGTGGAGTCGTTCTTCGGCGCGTTCCCGCTGCCCGAGGGCGATGGGGTCACGCTCTTGATCGCGCACATCGTACCTCCGCCGAGGCTCGCCGTCTCGGCGGAGGTCGGCGTCGTGAGAGACTTCTCGTCGCTCGTCGAGGTCCCCCCGCCCGGCTTTACCCCCGTCTTCGAGCTCCAGAACGTGAGCCAGTTCAACCCCCCGGGCCCGCCCATGAGCGACGGCGAGAACGTGTATGTGACGCTGGTGCCGCACCCTGGAAAGACCGTGAATCTGGGCTGGTTCACGCGGACGGGTGAGTCCTTGCTCCCTCAGGAGCATATCTTCTCCCTCCCGGACGGCAGCAGCGCGCAGATCCTCGGCTCGACCGTCGCGCAGCTCGGCACCAAGCTGCTCGTCGCCTGGATCGAGCAACACGACGGCGCAACCTCGGTGCGCGGCCAGCGGCTTGTCTGCGCGCTGTGATTGAGCGCGAGCGCCGCGCGCGGCGCTCGCCCTAGAAGCGGTCGCGAGACCTGAGGTGCGCAGGAGTCCGGCCATCCGTGGCCGGACCCCTGGCGGGCGGAGCTACGAGGCGTTCCGGCGCGACTCGTTGTTCTTCGTCTCCGACGTCGAGGTGGCGCCGATCGAGGTCGCGCCGCCGGACGTGCCCGCGGCGGCGCCGGTCGCGCCCGCCGTGGAGCGCTCGCTCGACGACAGCCCGCCGGTCTTCGCCTCGCCCTGCTGCTGCTCGCGGTACAGCCGGATCTCGTTCCGCACGTCGGTCACGCCCGAGATCCGCTCCGCGAGCGTCTCGAGCTGGTGCTTGAAGCGGCGCTCGCGGACGGTGCCGGTGAGGACGACCTCGCCGTTCTGCACCTTCACCTCGACGTCGCTCGCGTCGAGATCCGGGTGATCGGAGATCTGGTCGCAGATGTCCTCCCGGATCCGCTCGTCGGAGCGCTTGTATCCCTTGGGTGGACGACCGCGCGAACCCCCGACGTCTCCGCCCACGGTGCTGAGGAAGCTCCGGCCGCCGGAGCCCTGTCCGCCGGACTGGTAGCCCTGCCCGCCGGACTGGTAGCCCTGCCCGCCGGACTGGTAGCCCTGCCCGCCGGACCGGTAGCCCTGCCCGCCGGACTGGTAAGGGGAATGGCCCTGATCGCGGTAGCGGGGCTCCTGGCCCTCGTAGCCGCGCCGCTCGCTCCAGCCGCGCTCGTCGTCGGCCCACTGCCGGAGGCCGCCGCGGGCTCCGTAGCCTTCGTGCTGGCCGCCGCCGAAGCCTCCCTGACCACCGAAGCCGCCCTGGCCGCCACCAAATCCACCCTGGCCACCGAATCCACCCTGGCCGCCGCCGTGGTAGCCCTGGCCGCCATAGCCGCCCTGGCCGCCGCCGAATCCGGCTTGACCGCCAAAGCTGCCCTGGCCGCCGCCGTAGCCGCCTTGGCCGCCACCATAGCCGCCCTGGCCGCCGCCAAATCCGGCCTGACCGCCGGCGTGACCCTGACCGCCGTAGCCGCCCCGGCCGCCGAGGTCGCGCTCGCCGCCGAATCCGCTCTGGCCGCCGCCGTGGCCGCCGAGTCCACCCTGGCCACCGAAGCTGCCCTGGCCGCCACCGAAGCTGCCCTGGCCGCCGCCGAATCCGCCCTGGCCGCCGCCGTAACCGCCTTGGCCGCCGCCGAAGCCGCCTTGGCCGCCGTAGCCGCTCTGGCCGCCGCCGAAGTGACCTTGGCCGCCGTAACCGCCCTGGCCGCCGCCGAAGCCGCCCTGGCCGCCACCGAAGCCGCCCTGGCCGCCGCCGTAGCCACCCCGGGAGCCAAGATCGTCGCGACCTCCTCGCTGGAAGTCATCGCGGTAGCCGCCCGACGCCTGGCGCTGGCCTCCGAAATCTTCGCGCTGGGACCAGCCGCGATCCTGCCGGCCCTCCCAGCCGCGCTCGCCGCGCTCGCCGCTGAAGCCGCGCTCGCCGCGCTCACCCTCGTGACCGCGGCCGCCGAACTCCCGCTGATCCCATCCGCCGCGGAAGTCCTCCTGGCCGCCTCGGGCATGGCGCTGATCGTCTCGCTGGACGACTTGCTCGTAATTGCCACGATGCCCGTAGCTAGCATCGCCGGCGGCTCCGCGCTCGCCTCGATATCCCTCATCGCCTCGCTGTCCCTGGTGTCGCCCAAACCTCTCCTCGTCGCGCCCCCGGCCGTCGTTATGTTCCTCGTCGATCCATCCCTGACGATTCGGCATGACTCCTCCGCCTTTCTTGCGACACGAGCGACACGGCAGCGAAACCGCCTCGCCCCTTGCGTGGTCCAGTCGACGCTCGAGGGCACGAGGGGCAACCGTGATCGGGCCGCCCGCTCTGGCGCGCCCGTCCGTTGCCGCGTGACCTGAAGAACCGAGGCCTCGATGCCCCAGCGCGGCCCCGCATCGCAAGGGGTATTCCAGAACAGGCAGGGCGGTGTTTCGGTAAGTTTTCAGGAAGATCACGCCCGCCGCGCACGCGCCGAGGTGCAAAGTGCCTCACGTCGGAGCTGCAAAGCGTCCCATCGAGACGTTGTGCCACAGCGACATCGCGAGTTAGGGCCCCTCCCGAGAATGCCTAGGGAGCCCACGGATGCTCTCTCTCGCAGCGGCGCGGGCTCTGTCGATCGGGCCATGGAAAGCCGCGGGCGACGACCCCGAGCAGCTGCCCCGGACGCCGATTCGCGCCGTCGACGTGCTGCCGAGCTCGGTGCCCGACGCCAAGGCTCGGGCTGCCCGGCCTCTTCTGAAGCTCATTCCGTGCCGAGCCGCTCCTGCGGTAGAGCCCGGCTGCCGTGCCCGGCGCGCGCCGCGACCTTCCGGACCGGGCGCGATGTTGCCGGCGCGTTGACATCCAGGCATCCGGACTCGACCATGCCGCGCGCATGAGCCAGCAGCATCAATCGTCGAAGGACGTCCTCGATCGCCGCACCCTCGCGGGCGATCACCGCCGCCTGGCCGAGCTGCTCCGGCCGGGCCAGTCGGTGCTCGACGTCGGCTGCGGGACGGGCTCCATCACCGCGGGCATCGCCGAGGCCGTGCAGCCGGGCGGCGAGGTCCTCGGCCTGGACCGGGACGCGGACCTCCTCGCGCGGGCGGCGGCGCGCTTCGCCGGCCGGCCCGGCCTGTCCTTCGCGTGCGGCGACGTGCTCGCGTTCGACGCCGAGGCGCGGTTCGACGTGGTGACCGCGGCGCGCGCGCTCCAGTGGGTGCCTCGCCTCGACGAGGCGCTCGCGCGCATGGTGCGGGCGGCGAAGCCGGGCGGCCTGGTCGTCGTGCTCGACTACAGCCACGAGCGCCTGCGCTGGGATCCCGAGCCCCCTGCGTCGATGCGGCGGTTCTACGCGGCGTTCCTCGCGTGGCGCGCGGGCCTCGGCATGGACAACGCGCTCGCCGACAACCTCGCCGGGCGCTTCGCGGCGCACGGGCTCGAGGCCGTCCGCGTCACGGACCAGGACGAGCGCTCCCGGCGGGGCGACCCGGGCTTCGGGGCGGCGCTCGACATCTGGCTCCACGTCATCGACGGCTGCGGCCCCGCGATGATCTCGGCCGGCGCGCTCACCGAGCCCGAGCAGGGCGAGGCGCGGCGCGATTACGCGGACTTCTGCCGCGACGTCGCGGAGGGCCTGGTCATGGTCCTCCGCGCGGTCGAGGGGACGAAGCCGGGCGGGTGAGCGCCCGGACGCCCGCCGGCGGTCGCCCGGAGCCCGCCGGCGCCCGAGCTCACCTCGGCGCGCGCAGCGCCTCGAGGATCGCGTCGAGCCGCTCGACGATCGCCCGGCCCTGGTCGTGCGCGCCCTGCGGCGCGCCGAGCGCGGAGGCCGCGAGCGCGGGGCCCATCGTCATCGCGAAGGCGGCGATCGCCTTGCCCGCGGCGGTCTGCGCGAGCCGGTCGGCGTAGCCGCCGGACACGCACGTCGAGATGAACAGGAGCGCGTCCAGGAAGCTCGCGCACCGCGGGTTCTCGCCGTGCTCGGCCTGGTAGAACAGGGTCGAGCACCCGACGAGCATCACCGCCAGCGCGTCGAGGGGGTCGCGCGTCATCGCGCTCCGGAAGCGCTGCTTCAGCCCGTCGTACGAGAGCTCGCCCGCGCCCCCGGCGGCGAGGCCCAGCGCGAGCAGGGCGACCGCGCCGCGCAGCCGTTCGTCCCGGCCGAGCAGAGGGGCCGCGGCCGCGGCGTCGTCCACGATCTCCCTCGCGGCGAGCGCTGATCGATCTCCCAAGGCGTGCCCTCCCGGCCGCGCCGCGGGTCACGGCGCAGGATCCATGTCTCGCACGGACGCGGGCCGGAGGGAACGGGCCGCGCGCCTCACCGAAAATTCATGCGCGCGACGCGCACCCGCGATTACCCTCGCGCCTTCCTCGGAGCTCCCATGACGGCCCAGAGAAGCGTGACGAGATGGCTCGAACGGGCGCCCGCCCCGGTGTTCACGGCCTTCGCCGTGTTCGCCGCGTTCGCGACCTACTTCTGCATGTACGCCTTCCGCAAGCCGTTCGCGGTCGGGACCTTCAAGGGCGCGGTCGCGCTGCCGCTGCTCCCGGACCTCGATCTGAAGAGCCTCTACATCATCGCGCAGGTGCTCGGGTACTGCGCCTCGAAGTTCCTCGGCATCAAGGTCGTCTCCGAGATGCGGCCCGAGCGGCGCGCCCTCGCGATCCTCGCGTGCATCGGCGTGAGCGAGGCCGCGCTCGTCCTGTTCGGGCTCGCCCCCGCCCCGTACGCGGCGCTCTTCCTCGTGCTGAACGGGCTGCCGCTCGGCATGGTCTGGGGGCTCGTCTTCGGCTTCCTCGAGGGCCGCCTCGTGAGCGACCTGCTCGGCGCCGGCCTGTGCGCCAGCTTCATCGTCGCCAGCGGCTTCGTGAAGACCGTCGGCAAGCTCACGCTCGGCTGGGGCGTGCCGGAGGTCTGGATGCCCGCGGTGACGGGCGCGCTCTTCTTCCCGCCGCTGCTCGCCTCGGTGTGGATGCTCGCGCAGATCCCGCCGCCCACGGCGACCGACGAGGCGCACCGGACCCGGCGCGCGCCGATGGATCGCGCCGCGCGGCGGGCGTTCGTGCTGGCGAACGCGGGCGGGCTCGCGACGCTGGTCCTCGGCTACATCGTGCTCACCGCGTACCGCGATTTCCGGGACAACTTCGCCCGCGAGATCTGGGACGCCCTGGGCTTCGCCGACCAGCCGGCGATCCTGACGACGGCCGAGATCCCCGTGGCCATGGGCGCGCTCCTCTCGGTGGCGGTGATGATGGGGATCCGGAGCAACCGCAAGGCGCTGCTCGCGGTGCACGGCATCATGCTCGGCGGCGCGCTGCTCGCCGGGGTGAGCACGGCGCTCTACCAGGCGGGCGTCATCGGGCCCGTGGGCTGGATGATCAGCGTCGGGCTCGGGCTCTACGTGGGGTACGTCCCCTACAACTGCGTGCTCTTCGACCGGCTCATCGCGGCGGTGGGCTCGGTGGCGACGGCGGGGTTCCTGATCACCGCGGCCGACGCGTTCGGCTACCTCGGCAGCGTGGTGCTGCTGCTCTACAAGAGCTTTGGCCAGGCGAAGCTCTCGTGGCTCGAGTTCTTCCTCGGCTTCAGCTACGCGACCGCGTTCCTCTGCGCGGCGCTCTTCGCCGCGTCGGCGGGGTACTTCTGGCTGCGCACGCGCGCCCCGGTCCCGGCCGCGCGGCCGGCGCTCGACGCCTGAGCCGCCGCCGCCGGTCGCCGGAGGATCAGTAAGCCGAGCCCTGCCCCCCGATCGAGAGGAGGAGGTCCGTGAGACGGTGGCGGCGGCGCCGGCCGCGGGGCTCGCCGCCGTTCAACGTCAACGTGGACCGTGCTCGGACGAGGTGTCGGCCTCGTACGCACCGATGTCGTACGTCGCGCCGATGGGCGGAGGGGTCCCTTCCAGAGCGTCCGGCAGGGCGTCCCAGAGGAAGAGCCCATGGTCGATCGCCGGCGAGCCGGCTCTCAGGCGATAGTCGTCGTTCGCAGGATCGACGAACAGCGCCCACGGCGGGGCGAGGATCGAGTGCCTGTCTTGCCCTGTCGTTCGTCGCCAGGTCGCGAGGTTGATGATCGTCTCCCCGTTGTCCCTGCTGAAGCGATCCACGACCACGTTGTAATCGCTGTGGAAGCAAGGGTCCTCCGCGCCGCCCTCATAAATCAGGATCGACCCCCTGTCGAGGCGCGGCGTATAGAGGATGTTGTTCACGATCGTGTTGCACCTCGGGTTGGAGATGCCCTCCGGCGATTCGGGGATGTTGACCACCCAGCGGCTCCCCTCCGCCATCACGATGGTGTTGTTGTAGACCTTGTTGCGGCTGGAGCCTTCGCTGCCGTCGATCGCGAAGAGGGATATCCCGCTCGCGTGGTTCTCGTAGAGGACATTGTACCGGATGACGCTGTCGCTCACCCCGTCGCAGTTGATCGCCGAGGCGCCGCCGAGCCCGTTCTCCCAGATGATATTGCCCTCGACCTCGGCGAAGCTGATGAGCCCATCGCCGGGCGTGAAGTTCCTGTCGCCGTTCATGTGAACGCCGGCAGAGCGGTTGTGGTGGAGGAGGTTGCCGCGGACCACGGGGAAGTCGCCGCTGTTGCTGGTATAGACGCCGTGCTCGCCGTTGAACTCGGACTCGTTGTGCTGGATGACCACGTGGTCGCTGAACGCCGTGAAGATGCCGGTCCTCCCGCTGTCGTGGACGTGACAGTTCTGGACCGTGATGTCGCGCGTGACGCGCACGTCGACGCCGGATCTGGGGGCGCTCGCGAGCTCGAAGCCGTCGATCACCCAGTCATGAACGACGACGTCGTCGGAGTCCTCGACCTCGATGTTGCTGCCGTGCCGGTTGATCGGCCCGGGAGCGTTCACCACGGCGCCCCAGGGAGGCTCTGCCCGCAGGGTCTTGGGCCGGCCGGGCGCGCCTGACTTTCGAATACGACACCCCGCGTAGACCCCCGGTAATACCTTGATGGTGTCGCCAGGGCGGATGGTGTCGACCGCCTTTTGGAGCGTCGCCCATGCCGTCCTCGGGGTCAAGCCGTTGTTGGTGTCGTCGCCGGTGTCATCGACGTAAAATGTCGCAGCTGCCGCCGCCCCGTGGGTCAGGGCGACCGCCACGAAGGTCAACAGGGATAGAGCGCCGTTCGTATTCATCTTCTGGCTCCTTGCGAAGGAGGTTGAACGTCACGGGCGAACGTACGCGGACGAGCGAGCTCTCATGAGCGTCCCTGGACGCCGGCGTCCAGCGGCGCGCCGAGCGCTACCGGCGTCGCGCTCGACGTGCGCTCAGCACGGTCCGAGACCCCATCGCCGCAGACGGTTCAGCGAAGAGGTCGTGTCGCGCTACATCGCAGACCTGGCCGTCGAAGCCGTCTCGGGCACTGAGGCGGATACGTCCGCGTCTGTTTTGAACGAAGATCGCGTCGTGGAATCCGTCGAATCTCTGGAGATGTCGAAGAACGGAGAAAGGATAAGCCTGGACAGGCATGCTCGCAATGCAGAAACGCAACTCGCCCGCGCGGAGACAATGACGTCGTGGCCGCACGTCGGTTCGTGCGCGACGGGTGAACCGAGCCACGCACCCCTGGCCCGCGCCGTCGCGCTCGGGGATGAGGTGGCGGCCCGCATCGTTCACGAGGTACTCGGTCTGCCCGAACCATCCGCGTCCTGACGGTCGACGGACAGCCGATTACGTCAGCGGATCTGCCTGAGCAGCGCTTCGCGCGAGCTGGGATTGGTCGGGCGCCATGGTCACGGGGGAGGACGGGATCGCCGTCGAGACACTTCGTTTGCCTAACTAAACGTCGCGCTCCTCGCGCGCCCGCCCAGCGCCCTGGGCCTCGGCCCCAAGGTGCGCTGGCGAGCGGCGCGAGCCTGCGTGCTCCGTCACGCTGCAGGCCCTTGTTGGGCGGCGTACCTGGCCATCTCCGTCATTCGAGGGGCGTGTCCGACAGAGTGCCGCTGTGGGGAGCGGTCAGCTCCTCGATCGTGCAGTTGCTGCGAAGCCACAGCGCAAACTGGTGGTTCAGTCTGCGCAGCTCCCGGAGGTTCCCCAGGCCGACCTCGCGCAGCTCCGCGATCGCGGTCCGGTCCGAGATGTCTCGCCTCGTGAGGGCGACGATCGGCGGCGTTGACGCCGGCGGATCGGGCTGATTGACGACGTTCATGAACCTATGTGCTCCCGGCTCTACCCAACCCATGAGGCTGACGGTCGAGAGCGTCAGCGAGGGCTCCTCGCGGCTCACGACGCAGCTGGCGTATTGCGTGTATACCGAGTGAAACCAGTGCCAAGCGTCCTTCCTGCTCCGATCGGGTTCGAGAGGACCGACAGCCTCTTCATAGGCTTTCCGTCCTGCGAGGACGACACGACGTGCGCACGCGTCGAGCATGCTGAAGTCCTCGTTCGTGAATCTGGCCCACTTCTGGTAAGGGCTTCCGAGGCTAGAATTCTGAAGGAACGGCTCGGTCAACGTGAGCGGGAAATAGTGGCACAGGGCGTGCTCGGCACCGTTCACCATGTCCCCGAGCAGGTGGTAGACGACGAGCGCCAGCGAGCCGCAAGGACGCTTCTGAGCTACCGTGCTGATGCAAATAACGTACTCCGACAGGATGGGAAGCCCTTCAAACATCATTTCTTCTCACGCCCCGCCCCTGGCCGACCCGTCACCAGGTCCCGCTGCACCCCTCGAACCCCTCTGCCGCCTCCGGCTCCGGCGTCATCGCCCCCTCGCCGCCGTACGCCGCCCGCAGCGCCCCCGTGAGCGCGCGCCCCCGCGCGATCTCGCCCAGGACCTCCGCGCCCTCGGTCGCCGTGCGCTCGTGAGACCCGTAATCCACGGTGTAGAGCGCGAACCTCGGCGCGAACCCCTCGGCCCACTCGAAGTTGTCGTAGAGGCTCCAGTGGTAGTAGCCCCGCACGTCGACGCCCTCGCCGCGCGCGCGCTCGATCTGCTCGAGGGCCCGCACATGACCTCGGCCCGCCGCTCGCCCACGCGCGTCGCGATCCCCGACTCGGTGACCACGAGCGGCAGGCCGGGGTAGCGCGCGCCGAGGTCCCGGAGCGCGCCGTACAGCCCAGGCGCGTGGTGCTCGTACCGCATCGCCGGCACGCAGAACGTCTTGTCGACCGGCGGCACGCACGCGCCGAAGTCGAGCCCGTTCACGCACGGCGTGAGGTTCAGCACCGGCACGAGGCCGCCGTCGCCCGTCACGCCGGCGTGGAAGTAGTACTGGACCCCGAGCCAGTCGAGCGCGCCCTGCAGGCCGGGCAGCTCCACGTCGGGCGCGCCGTCGAGATCGACGTCCAGCCGCCCGCTCAGGACGGTGTCGACCACGAGGTGGTTGTAGACGTAGGCCATGCGGTCGCGCGCCGCGACGTCCTCGGGGTCGTCGCTCACCCGGTGGCTCCGCGCCGGGACCCACTCGCCGACCGAGAGCGACAGCCCGACGTCCGCCGCGCTGCCGTCCCGGTCCGCGTCGACGGCGTCCGCCTCCTCGATCGCCCGGTACGCCGCCGCGTGCGCGAGCAGGTAGTCGCGCAGCACCGGGACGAACTCGCCGAGCAGGTCGCCGAGCAGGGCCGCCTTCCCCGGGGGAAACACGCCCACGCCGTAGGCGGCGAGCAGGTAGTTGAACGGCTCGTTCAGCGTGCCCCAGTCGTCCACCCGGTCGCCGAAGCGCGCGGCGAGCAGGGCCGCGTGCTCGGCCATCTCCTCGATCACGAGCGGCCCGCCCTCGGGGTGCCCGAGGCCGCAGAGGTTGTCGTCGCCCGGCCCGCCCGCGCAGTCGGTGCGCCGCTGGGTCGCGGCGCTGGCGGCGCCCAGGCGGAAGCCGCCCGCGCCGGACGCGCCGGCGAGCGGCCCGGGGCCGGCGTACGCGATGTCGGGTAGCCGCGGCGGCGAGCGCCAGCGCGGCGAGGGCAGGGAGCCCGCGGGCGCGGCGGGCGTCGTGGGCTCGCGTGCCGCGGGCGTGCATGGCGAGGACGGGGCTCAGTTGACCGGCGGGATCTCGGTCTTGCAGCCGACGTTGAGCTGGACCTGCCCGCCCGCCTGGAACCGGGTGCAGGTCGCGGGGCACATCACGATCTTCGTCGGCGTGCCGCCGGTCGCGGGGTCGACGTCGTAGTACCAGCCGCCGGCGGCCGCGTCGCAGCGCGCCTCGTCGGCCACGTAGAAGATGGTCGTCGCGGCGCCGCCGTCCGTCGGCGTGTGCTGGACGTTGAGCGTGTCGTAGTCGAGCGTCTGCCCGGAGGACGGCGCCGGGACCTGGTACTCGCACGCGAGGCTCTTGCCGCGGATCTCGGTGAGCGCGTCGAGGAAGGCCTGCGTCACGTCCGAGCTCGTGTCGATGAAGAAGGCCGACTCGGTCCCGCCGCCGACGGCGATGCGGTCCAGCGTGGCCTGGGCGCCGTCGTCGTTGCCGTCGAAGACGCCGATCACGAAGGTGGAGATGCTCGGCGAGCCGTTCACCGCGCCGGCCGCGAGCTCCGCGAGGCCGTCGGCGTCCTTCGGGCTGCACTCGGTGGGCATGCCGTCGGTGGCGAGCACGGCGACGACCCGGTGGGTCGGGTTCTGCTCGGCGTGGGCGCGGGCCTGCGCGAGCGCGCCGGACAGGGCGCCCGCGGTGGGCGTGCCCCCGTCGGGCGTCTTCCGGTCGATCGACCGGATGAGCACCTCGGCCGACGCGGCGTCGAGCGGCGTGATCGGCACGGCGGGCGTCGCGTAGTCCTCGACGACGCACGAGTCCGGGTTCGCGCAGTTGCTCCGGGTCACCTTCATGCACGTGCCCGCGTTGCCCTCACAGCTCTCGCCCACGTCGGCGCAGAGCCGGTTTCTCCGGGAGCAGACCCCGAGGTCCACGCACGTGTCGCCCGCGCCGCAGTCCGCGTCGGTGACGCAGACCGTGACCGTCGTGGAGAACGAGTCGTGACAGACCCGGAGCGCGCACGGCCCGTTGTCGCCGCACTCCTCGTTGCTGGTGCAGCTCAGGGGCACGTCGTCGTCCGGCTGCGGGAAGTACTGGAGCCCGACGCCGAGCCCCACCGACTGCTCGTCGGTGAAGAAGGCCTCGAGCGCGTCGGTCACGGCGTCCCACTTGGTGATGCCCCGGCTGAGCTGTTCGTCCATCGACCCCGACGCGTCGAGCATGATGTAGAGGTCGAGCGGCACGAGCTCCGCGGTGCTCGTCTCGCCCGCGCACGAGGCGTCGCCGCCGGCGCCCTCGCCCGCGCCGCTGCTGCTCGCGGCGTTGATCCCTCCCGGCTCGTCGCCGTAACCGGTCGACGAGCTCGCGCCCGAGCCGTTCTCCGAGCTCGTCCCCGAGCCTGCGCCGGCCCCCGTCGACGCGCCGCCGGTCCCGCCGCCGGAGACCGAGCCGCCATCGGCCCCACCGCACGCCGCGAAGATCACGCAGATCCCTGTCGCGGCGAGCGCCACCATCGTTGAGCGGTTCTCCATGAGCAGAATCCAAACACCCTGACCGGTCCTTGTCGAGCGCATCGATCCGACGCTCGTCTGGAATCTGGCCCAATGTGGTGCGGGGTGAGAGGTCTTCCGGCGAGGTGCGTGGAACCCCGCACTTCAGGGGTGGTTCAGCGCGCAGGAGGGATCTGGAGCACAGGAGGGCTCGAGGCCAGCGTGCTTTGGAACACCGGGGGTGCTCTGGCGCAGAGGCGAGCGCCCGAATCGGGGCTGCTCCGGAGCACAGGAGTGCTCTGGAGCGCTTCGATGCCGCCGGCTCAGGGATTCTGCTGGCTCAGGGCTGCTTCCGGCTCAGGGCTGCTTCCGGCTCAGGGCTGCTTCCGGCTCAGGGCTGCTTCCGGCTCAGGGCTGCTTCCGGCTCAGGGCTGCTTCCGGCTCAGGGCTGCTTCTTCGGGCCCACGAGGCTGCGGAGGACGGCGCGGGCGACCTCGGCCCCCGTCGCGTCGAGCAGGCTCACGGGGATCGGGTACTCCCTGCGTTCGCTCGTGTCCGGGACAGGGCACTCGCAGACGGCGCGGATCGTGCCGCGCGCTTTCTTCAGGTACTCGATCGAGAGGCCCGCGACGATGAACCGGGCGTCGTCGGGCAGCGCGTAGGCCAGCGCCGTGTTCGCGGTGAGCTCGGCGAGGTTGACGAGCGCGACGGCGTGCACCGAGCGGAGGTGGTTGCGCAGCCCGGGCACGTCGCGCATCCACACCTCGGCGCGGCCGCGCTCGAGGACCTCGACGTGGGCCCGGATCGTCCCGGTGTACGGCGCCATCGCGCCGATGAGCCGGCTGAACACGCGCTTGCCCCCGGGCAGGAGGTGCAGCTTGTCCCAGAGGTCGCGGATGGTGTTGCGGCGCGAGGTCGCCGCGATGGATGCGAGAGAGAAGTCGGAGAGGTTCATGCGCTGGACCCGCGTGGCAGCGGCAGCGTGCCTCAAGTCGCCCGCGCACGCACCCGGAATGTTGCTCCCCCGCGCTCCCGCCGCACAGCGAGGCGACAGCCCGTCCGACACGCCGCGAGCCGCGTCGAGGGGCCACGAGAGCGGCGCATTCGGCGCCACGAACGGCGCAGACGCCCCGTAATCACGCCGAGCAGCCCCGCGCCGCGGCGAGGCCGTCGCGAGCATGGTGAGAAGTGCCGCGCTCGAGCGAGCGGACGCGCGGCCGCGGCCGTCCGCCGCGCCCCGCTCCGGACGGCGGTCACAAGGCGATCCGGTGGCTCTCGCGGGTGGACGCTCACGTCCCAAAGGCCTCCTTCAGACCGCCGAATCGGGCAGGAGGGTGCAATTCTCCAGGAGAATTCTCCGGTAAAAATATATTCAAAATTCGGATGGGCCACGGGCGCCTCGGCGCGCCGCCGACGCGAGGATTTCGCGCGGTCTTGAGCTCCCCATGCGCCGGGGAGCGGCCGACAGGCCCGTGCGCCCGCCGCTCGCGGGCTGCGGCGCACGGCAAGCGCTCATCTGCGCCCGGAATTTTTGTTGTGTATGACGCGACCTCGCCGCCCGGGCCAAGGTGGTCCACCCGAAAAAGAGCGGGCCTTCGAGCTGCTCTTTCGCGAAAAGACATTCATGCTCATCTGGCGCTGGCTGACGCGCCTGGGCGTTCCTCTGCGCGACCGCGGAGATCTCGCGCAGGACGTCCTGCTCTCCGCGTACCTGAGCTTCGACAACTACAAGCCCGAGATCTCCCGTCCGGAGCGCTGGCTGAACCGCATCGCGGTGCACACCGCCGCGCACTACCGGGAGCGGGCCCAGCACCGCTACGAGGAGCTGGTGCCCGAGGAGGAGTTCCCGACCCTCGTCGACCAGTCCAAGACCCCGGACGAGCTGATGATCTCGGACCAGGAGCGCCTCATGGTGCTCGAGCTCCTGCACCACCTCGACGTGGACGCGCACTCGATCCTGGTCGCGCACGACCTCGACGGCATCCCGATGGCGGATCTCGCGCAGCAGCGCGGCATCCCGCTGTCCACGGCGTACAAGTGGCGCGCGCGCGCCCTGGCCATGTTCCACGACGTCGTGGCGAAGCGCCGGCGCGAGGATCGGAAGAAAGAGGGCCCGCGCTTCGTGCTGCCCCTGGATCTGGCGGCGCTCTTCGCCACCGCCAGGCTCGCGCCGCGCATGCCCGACGACGTGCGGCTGTCGATCCTCCGCGGCGTCCACGAGTCGGCGCGGGCGCTCAAGGAGGGCAACGTCGAGAAGGCCGCCGCCGGCGTCGGCAAGGCGCTGAACGACGCCGCGGCCTGGCTCAAGGGGGTGGTGAGCCTCGTCCAGCAGCTGGTGCCGACCGTGGGCGCGGGGACCGCGGTCGCCGCGCCCATCGCGGCCATCGCGGCCGCGGGGGCGCTCTGGCTGGCGCTCCGGACCGAGGACCCGCCGCCACCGCCGACGGTGAGGCACGCCGCGCCGGCGATCATCACCGCCGTGGCCCCGCCGCCGCCCGCGGAGCCGGCGCCGCCGCCCCCGGAGCCGGCGCCGCCCTCGGCGCTTTCGCCGCCAGGCTCGGAGCCCGTGGCGCCGCCGCCGAGGCGCGCCCCGGAGCGGCGAGCGCCCGACCGGGAGGAGCGCGCGCCGGCGCCGGTCGCGCCCGAAGCGCCGGCGCTCGAGATCGGGGTGCCCGGCAGCAGCCGGGACATCGACCTCTTCGAGGCGTGCAGCGCGGCGGTGCGGCGGCGCGAGCCAGACCGGGCGATCGCGACGCTCGAGCGCTACGAGCGCGAGGTGCCGCAGAGCGCCTTCGCGGTGGAGCGGAAGGTGCTCTGGCTCCGGGCGCTCGTGCTCGCGAGGCGCTTCCCGGAGGCGCGCGCCCTGCTCGACGAGGCCCGGCTCGATCCCGCGATCGATCGGCGCCTGCTCGACGAGCTGGACGACTCCATGCCCGATCCGTGAGCGGCGCCCCGGCGGCTCACTCGCCCGCGTACGTGCCGAAGCTCGCGCGGCCGCTCGTGGAGACCTGCGGGGCGGCCTGGCCCACCTGCACGACCGCGGAGAGGAACGCGGCCGGCTTGAGCCCTTCGTCGGGCCCGGCCTCGTTCGTGATGTACTCCAGCCCGAGCCCCGCCAGGAAGCCGAACGACGTGGTGTTGCCCCCCGAGCCGAGGATCGGGACCGTCGGCGCGACGCCCACGTAGCCGAGCAGCCCGACCCGCCCCTCGCCGAGCGTCTGCACGAAGCCGCCGACCTGCGCCGCGACCGGGAAGGCCCGGCGCTCCACCGGATCGTACCGGTCGATCGCGAGCGCCACGCCGACCGCGCTGAGCACGCTCCGCGTGACGAGGGGCTTCTCGACCCACGGCGCGCGGGTGACCTGGAGGGTCGCGAGCATCGCCGGGACGGTCAGGTAGGCGCGGAAGCAGCTCCCCGCCGCCTCGAGCGTCTCGAAGTTGTCCTCGCCGCACAGCGGGACCGAGTGGATCGCCACCGAGCCCACGAGCCGCCGGGCGCGCTCCGGAT
This sequence comes from Sorangium sp. So ce394, assembly GCF_051474665.1. Taxonomy (NCBI): domain Bacteria; kingdom Pseudomonadati; phylum Myxococcota; order Polyangiales; family Polyangiaceae; genus Sorangium; species Sorangium sp. So ce394. The sequence continues at coordinate 8,648,311 of NZ_CP150339.1, read as the reverse complement.
CGCCGGGCTCGTTCGAGCGGAGCGAGCTCGCGACGCGGCCGGCGTCGGAGAGGAGCACGACCTTGCCCTGCGGGCTCAGCGGATCGCTGTAGACGGTCAGCCGGAGCCGCGCGTCCCCGTCGAAATCGTCGGCGAGCGGCGGGAGCGGGAACTCCGCGCTGCTCGGCGTAACGATCCACGTGCCGTCCTGGAGGAGCTCGATCGGCGCGCCGCCCCGCATCTGGTCGGTGCGGGTCAGCGAGACGTGCAGCGCGAGCGGCGCGACGAGCCGGTGCTTGGTCTGGCCGGTCAGCCGGATCCGGCAGTTGCCCAGCCGGAGCGGCGCCGGCGAGATGACGACCGCGCCGTGCGCGAGCGGCTGCGGCCCGGGGCGCGACGGATCCACGGCGGGCGCCCGCCGCGGCAGGGCGGCGCGCGGCGGCGCCGGGGAGGGGGCCTGCGCCGCGGCTTGCGGCGCCGGCGGGCCCGTTTGCGGCGCCGGCGGGGCGGCGGCGGGCGGGCGGGGCCCGGGCGGGCGGGGGCTCCCCGGCGGCGGGGCGCTCCCGGGTTCGGCGCGGGGGGGCGCGATCGGCGTGGGGCCGCAGTCGACCTTCAGGTCGTCGGCGAGCGGATCGGGGAAGAGCAGCCGCGCGGGGTTCGACTCGACGAGGTTCTCGAGGGGCGGGATCGTGACCCGGTACGTCGCGTTGACCACGTTGCCCGCCGCGGGCGCGTGCAGGTTGAAGGCGGTGACGCGGAGCCAGCCGCCGCCCGGGAACACGCGGAGCACCTTGCCGTCGGGGCGCCCGCAGGCGCCGGAGGCGACCTCGAGGACCGGCACCGTGAACGTGCGCTGGAACGGCTGCACCCGGGCGTTGCCGCAGCTGTCGACGATGGCGAGGTAGTGGAAGTCGGCCATCTCCGACTGCTTCGGCCACTGCATGCCCAGCGTGAGCTCGCCCGCGTCGGCCGGCGGCGGCTCGGGCCGGCCGTCGCGGCACGCGTCGACGCGCTCGGGCGGCGGCGCGGCCGGCGCGCCAGAGGGGGACCTCGCGGGCTCGGCGACCGGCCGGTAGGCGCAGACGTGCCGGTACGAGCGGCGGCCGAGGAGCACCGGATCGAAGTCGAGCAGGCGCTGGCCGTCCTCGCTGAGCCGCCCCCAGACCGTGAGCGGGAGGGGCAGCGTCGGGGTCTGGAGCTTGATCGAGCGCAGGATCTGGTCGCCGACGGGGCTCTGCCCGGGGTCGCCGGTCTGCGCCGCGCAGCCGCCGCCGCTGCACAGCCAGCGGCCGCCGCGGCGCGCGGCCTCGATCGGGACCGGATCGGTGTCGCGGACGGTCATCCAGACGCGGCGCGCGTCCGGGAAGATCTCCGGCCCGCCCGCCGACGAGGTCGCGGCGCCGACCGCGCCCGCCGGGGCGCGGACCACCTGGAGGCTGCCGCCGAAGTCGGCGGGGACGGCCATGGGCGGCGCAGCGCTCCGCGCCGAGGCCGGCCCCCCCGCGGGCGCGCCGTCGTCGGCCTCGCCGGCGTCCGTCTCGGGCTCGTCCTGCGCGGGCGCGGCGGCGGGCGCCGAAAGCGCGAGCGCGAGCGCGACGGCCGACAGGAGCATCGCGGGCCTGCGCGCGCTCACGGCGAGCCCTCCTCGTCTCCCGGCTCGGGCTTCGGCTCGGGCGCGACCACGGTGATCGGCTCGGACGAGCACTCCGGGCTCGCGAGCAGGCGGGGCGTCACCCGGAGCGCCGTCGTCCCCGGCCCCACGGCGACGCCCTGGATGATCGTCGCCTCGCTGTCCTCGCCGCGCAGGGTCACGGACGCCTCGCCGAGCGCGATCACCTGGTCGTCGCCGACGGTGAGGTCGACGGGGACGGCGATGCGCACGCGCTCGGCGTTGTAGGCGCTCACCTCGAAGAGATCGCCCGGGGTCCCCGCGGTCACGGCGCTCCGGAGGGCGCGCACGCGGAGCAGGCGCGGCTCGGGGTCGACGGTGAGGGAGGGGCTCGGCTCGAGCGCCTTCTGCCCGGAGCTCACGGCGAGCGTCACCTCGCCGCCGAGGTCGCTGAAGCACAGGGTGAACGGCGGGCTCTCCCCGGTCGCGCCCAGCAGCACGCGCAGGCGCGTGGTCCGCTCGCGGCACTGGGGGTCGAGCGAGAGGGCGGCCTCGCTGTGCAGCGACTCGATGATCACGGGGGCGTGCTCCACCACGCCCGGCGCGTTCTGGGGGGGCGACGCGCGGACGCGCGCCTCGCGCGACCGGATCGCGCCTGGCCGCCAGGTGGCGCCGAGGTCGTCCGGCAGGGGCCCGATCGTGCACGTGAGGGGCACGTACGTCGCGAGCACCCGGTCGCTGTCCCCGAGGCCCCCGGCGATGAGCGCGAAGTTGGTGGCGTCCTCGGGCAAGCCTGCGGGGAGCACCGTGATCGGGAGCTCCTCGGTGCGGTCGGCCCAGGCGACGACGAGGCGCGCCTCGCCGGACCAGTCGCCCTCGGAGGCGGCGGTGAAGCGGGCGTAGCCCTGCGTGCCGGCGGTGCAGCGGAACGCGCCGTCCTTCACGCCGCACGAGGCCCCGTCGTCCTCGGCGCCGCCCGCCGGGCGCAGCGCGAGCGCCTCGCTCGGGGCCACGCGGACCTCGACGTAGGCGCCGTACGCCGGCTCGTTGGCCTCGGTGAGCTTGAGCGAGACCTCGGTGCGCCACGGGCTCTGGCGGGGCAGCACCGGCCGGCCGGCCGCGTCGAGCGTGTCGGCCGCGAACAGCGGCCCGGCGACGTCGGCGCGGAGCTCGACCTGCCCGCTCCCGGCGAGCGGGTAGCCGCGCTCGATGCAGGCGGCGGAGAGGGCGAGCGCGAAGGCGCCGGCCGCGAGGAGCGGCGCTCGCGGCCGGCGCGGGCGGCGGGCGCGGCGCGGGGAGGAGCGAGGCGCGCGCGGGAAGGAGCGGGGCGCGGCCGGTCGGGGGGCGATCACTTCTGGTAGATCTCGGTGTACTCGGTCCCGAGCGGGTGGCGGTGCCAGGCGTAGGCGCTCTGCGGGAATCCGCTCTCGTCCGTGTAGTCGCAGGGGCCGAGCTCCCATTCGGTGTGCCAGACGCTCGCGCCCGTCGCGGGATCGACGGACATCCCGTGGGCGGTCACGTCGTCCTCCGGCTCGGTGGGGTCGTGCGCGACGCGCGTCCCCGCATCGACGTAGCGCTCCAGGACCGCGACGGGGACGCGCGCCACGCGCTTGCCGGGCAGCGGGATGAGGAACACGTCGCTCTCGTCAACGGTGCTGGTCATGGCGCTCTCTCCTGCGAGCGGCGGGGGCGGCGCTCCGGGGCGCGGGGCGCCGGCTCCCGGCGTGCGCGCCGCGCTGGATGGGGCGCGGGCGCTCCCGGGGGCTCGGCGCCGTCCCCTCGCGCTGTCTCGAGCATACCCGCTCCGCGCGGCGCGCGGGAACCTTCCGCAGCGCGGACGCGCGCGGGCCGAGCGCGCTCGCCGCGATCGTGGGCGCGCCTGCGTTCACGCAGAGGCCCTGCTTCGCGCAGCGGAGGGCGACCGAGCTCGAGGTCCCTCGAGCGCGCGACCTCGCGCTCACGATCGCCGCGTCCGCCGACACCTCACCGTCGAACGGCGGGGGAGGTGGCCGACGGCGGCGCGCGGGCGCCGTATGGTAAAGTGCCGGCGCCGCGGCCCTCGCGAAATCGTCCCCACCGCGGCCGCCCCATGCGCTCCCCAGATCGCCTGACCGTCCTCGGTGGCCGCTACCGTCTCCTGAGCGAGATCGGCCGGGGCGGCGCGGGCGCGGTCTACATGGCCGATGACCTCGACGGAGGCGGCCGGGTCGCGGTGAAGGTCCTGCTCCGGACGCCGTCGGCCGGCGACGCGGCGGCCTCCCGCTTCCAGCGCGAGATCCGGGCGATGCGGCTCCTCGACGCGCCCGGGTTCGTGCGCATGCTCGACGCCGGCGTCGCCCCCGAGCTCGACGGCGCGCCCTTCCTCGTGATGGAGCTGCTCCGGGGCCACGACCTCGAGCACCTCGTCACCACCCACGGCAGGCGCTCGCCCGCCGAGGTGCAGCGCTGGCTCGGCGAGGTCGCCGACGCCCTCGAGGTCGCCCACGCGCAGGGCCTCTTCCACCGCGACCTCAAGCCCGCGAACCTCTTCCTCGCGATCGGCGACGACGGGCGGGAGCGCGTGAAGATCCTCGACCTCGGGCTGGTCAAGGAGGTCGACCCCGGCGCGCTCGGCGCGTCGGGCGGCCTCACGGCGACGGGCACGGCCATCGGCACGCCCATCTACATGGCGCCCGAGCAGGCGCGAGGGCGCTCGGACCAGCTCGGCCCCGCGGCCGACGTGTGGGCGATCGGGCTCATCGCCGTGCGCCTCCTGACCGGCGACATCTACTGGACCGCGAACAGCATGGCCGAGCTGATGGTGGCGCTGCTCGTCATGCGGCTCTACCCGCCGTCGTCGCGCTGGCGGTGGCTCCCGCCCGCGTTCGACGCGTGGTTCCTGCGGTCGTGCGACCGCGACCCGGCCGCGCGCTTCCCTTCGGTCCGCGAGCAGAGCCTCGCCCTGGGCGCCGCGCTCGCGGCGGCCGGCGTCCCCACCGAGCCGCCCGGCGCGGGGGAGCCGTGGTCGCCGGGAGGCCCCGCGGCCACGGACATGCTCCGCACCGACACGATGGAGCTCGCGGGGACGGTCGAGGCGCCCCCGGATCCGCTCGCCGGCGGCACGCTCCGCGAGGCCGCCTGCAACCCTCGGGATCCCGGCCTGCCCTCGCCGCCGCTGGGCGCCTCGCCGCCGCTGGGCGGCTCTCCGGCGACCGAGCGGCCGCGCCACAACCTGCCGGTCCAGCGCACGCCGTTCGTGGGCCGCGCCCGCGAGCGCGCCGAGATCGCCTCGCTCCTGCTCGAGCCGAAGGCCGGCCTGCTCACCCTCACCGGCGTCGGCGGCACCGGCAAGACCCGGCTCGCGCTCCAGGTCGCCGAGGACCTCGTCCCCGCGTTCTCCGGCGGCGTCTGCTTCGTCCCCCTCGCGTCGCTGCGCGAGCCGGCGCTCGTCCCCTCGGCGATCGCGCAGGCGCTCAGCCTCGGCGAGGGCGGCGCGCGGCCGGATCTGGAGCGCGTGGCGCACTTCCTCCGCGACCGGCGGCACCTGCTCGTGCTCGACAACCTCGAGCACCTGACCGCCGCGGCGCCGGTGGTCGCGCACCTCGCCGCGAGCTGCCCGCGCCTGTCGCTCCTCGTGACGAGCCGCGCCGCGCTGAACCTCTCGGGCGAGCGGCGCTACGTCGTACCGCCGCTGGAGGTGCCCGAGCCGCGCGAGATCACCGCCTCTGCGGCGCTGGCCAGCTCCGCGGTGAGCCTGTTCTGCCGCCGGGCCTCCGCGATCAACCCCGGCTTCCAGCTCGGCCCCGACAACGTCGCCGACGTCGTGGAGATCTGCGCGCGCCTCGACGGCCTGCCGCTCGCGATCGAGCTCGCCGCGTCGCGCCTCAAGGTCCTCACCCCCGCGGCGCTGCTCGCGCGCCTCCGCGACCGCGGCGCGGCCGGCCGCGCCTCGCCCGCCGCGGGCTCGTTCCGCCTGCTCACGGGCGGCGCGCGCGATCTGCCCGAGCGCCAGCAGACCATGCGCGCCGCCATCGACTGGAGCTACGGCCTCCTCTTGCCGGAGGAGCAGCTCGCTTTCCGCACGCTCGCCGTGTTCGCAGGCGGCTTCTCGCTGGCCATGGCGGACCAGATGTGCGCCTTCCGCGACCCGGCGCTCGACACGCTCGCGATCCTCGAGTCGCTCGTCGACAAGAGCCTCCTGCTCCCGGTCGCGGGCGAGGAGCCCCGGTTCCAGATGCTCGCGATCCTCCGCGAGTACGGCCTCGACCGGCTCGCGGAGGAGGGCGCCGCCGCGGCGTGCAACCGGCGCTTCGTGGAGCTCTCGCTGGAGCTCGCCGAGCGCGCGGCCGAGGCGCTCCGCGGGCCCGAGCAGGCCGCGTGGCTCGCGGCCCTCGAGCTCGAGCATGACAACCTCCGCCTCGCCCTGGAGCTCGCGCTCGAGCCGGGCGACGCGCGCGACGCGGGCGCGCCGGTCCGCCTCGCGGCCGCGCTCTCGCGGTTCTGGTACATCCACGGGCACTACCAGGAGGGCCGCGCGTGGCTCGCGCGGGCGCTCGCGGGCGCGGCGGGCGTCGCGCCCGAGCACGTGGCCTCGGCGCTCCGGGGCGCGGGGACGCTCGCGCTCCTCCAGTGCGACTACCGCGAGGCGCGCGCGCTGCTCGAGCGGGGCGCGGCGCTCTACCGCGAGCTCGGGGACGAGCGCGGGCTCGCCTCGGTGGTCCAGATCCTCGGGAGCGTCGCCCGCGAGCAGGGCGACTACGAGCGCGCGCTCTCCCTGCACGGCGAGAGCCTCGCGCTGGCCACGCGCCGCGGCGACACGCTCGAGGCGGCGCGCGCGCTCGGCTACTCGGGGTTCGCGGCGTGGCTCTCGGGCGACACCGCGCGCGCGGAGGGCGCGTGCCGCCTGGCGCTGCCCGAGCTGCGGCGCGGGGGCGATCGCGAGGGGACCGCGACGGCGCTGCTCTACCTCGGCTGCGCGGCGTTCTACCGCGGGGATCTCGACGAGGCGTCCCGCCTCTGCGAGGAGAGCGAGGGCCTGTCGCGGGCGGTGAAGTTCAAGGAGGGGATCGCCTGGACGAGCAACATCCTGGGCCTCGTCGCGATCGAGCGCGGCGATCTCGCCCTCGCGGGGCGGCGGCTGCGGGCGAGCCTCAGGCTGCACCGGGAGCTCGGCGATCTCTGGCGGTCGGCGAGCGTCCTGGAGGCGCTCGCGCGCGCGGCGGTGCGGGCGGGGAGGCCGGAGCGCGGCGCCCGCCTGCTCGGCGGCGCGGCGGCGCTCCGCGAGGCCATCGGCACGCCGGTGCCGCCCATCGAGCGGCCGGCGCTCGCCGCGTGCGCCGACGCCGCGCGGGCGGCGCTCGGGGCCGCCGTCCACGACGCGCGCCTCGCCGAGGGCCGGGAGGCCGGGCTCGACGCGACGGTGGCGGCGGCGCTCTCGGACTGAGCGGGGTCGCGCCGCGCGGGTGGAGCGGGCCTCGCTCCCTCAGCGCGCGCCCGGGTCGCGCGGCGCCGCCGCGGCCCGGCCGAGGCGCTCGGAGAGGCGGCGGAGGAGGTCGACGAGCTCCTCCGGCTCGTGCACCTCGAACTCGAACCCCAGGAACGCGAAGTGGAACGCGAGCGCGTCGAGGGTCGCGCCGCCGGTGTGGACCACGCAGCGGTCCGGCCCGAGCGGCTCGACGCGCCACGCCGTGCCGGAGAGCTGCGCCGAGGCCACGTCCGCGGGGGCGTGCACCGTCGCGCGCGCGCGGAAGCGGTACGCGTCGACCGAGACCGACTGCGACACGTAGGCGGCCACGTCCTCGGCGGGCAGCGGGCGCGGCTTGAACCGCCCCCCGGCCCTCGGCCTGCCCTCGATGCGATCGACGCGGAACGTCCGCCACTCCGCGCGATCGAGGTCGTACGCGAGGAGGTACCAGCGGTGGCTCGTGTGCACGAGCCGGTAGGGCTCGACGGCGCGCGCGCTCGCCGCGCCGCCGTAGCTCGTGTAGTCGAAGCGCAGGACCTCGGCGTCGCGGCACGCGTTCGCGAGCGCGGCGAGCGCGTCCGCGTCGAACGTGGGCCCGCCGTCGCCGAGCCGCACGCTCACGGCCGAGAGCGCGCTCACCTTGCGCCGGAGCCGCTTCGGGAGCACCTGCTCGAGCTTCGCGAGCGCGCGGACCGCCGCCTCCTCCAGCCCCCGCGCGGGGCCGGTCGCCGCCGCGCGCAGCCCCACGGCCACGGCGACGGCCTCGTCGTCCTCGAGCGGCAGCGGCGGCAGCTCCTTGCCGGCGCCGAGCTGGTATCCGCCGCCGACGCCCGGGGCCGCGTGCACCGGGTACCCGAGGCTCCGGAGCCGGTCCACGTCGCGCCGGAGGCTGCGCTCGGTGATCTCGAGCGCGCCGGCGAGCTCCCCGCCCGTCCAGAAGCGCCGGGACTGCAGGAGCGACAGCAGCTTCAGCAGCCGCGCGGAGGTCTGGATCATGCGCCGCACCTCATCGTTCGACGTCGCGCGACGTCGCGCAACATCGCGCGACATCGCGGACCGAATCTGTCCGCAATTGAGTGTAGCTTCCTCTCATCCCGCGGGCGAGGCGCTCGGAGGCGTCCCGCCCCCCAAACCCCCTGGAGCTATCGCCATGAGCAACGCCGCTTCCGCGCACACCACGACGACCCCCGGCATGGGCACCTACCGGGGGAGCTGCGCCTGCCGCGCCGTTCGCTTCGAGGCCGACTTCGACCCGAGCGCCGGGACGACGCAGTGCAATTGCACCATCTGCACGAAGACGAGGTGGTGGGGCGTCATCATGAAGCCGAGCGCCTTCCGCCTCGTCGCCGGCGGGGAGGTCCTCGGCGACTGCTCGCGGTCCGAGGCCGGTCACTCCCGGTTCTGCAAGACCTGCGGAGTCCGCGTCTTCGGGCACGGAAACCTGCCGGAGCTCGGCGGAGAGTACTGCTCGGTCAACCTGAACTGCCTCGACGGCGCGGACCTCACCGGGGTCCCGGTCGTGTACCTCGACGGGCTCCACGACACCTGGGAGCAGCTCGCCGCCGCGCCGTACGTGGATCCGGTCACGGCCGCGAAGAGAGCTTGAGGCGAAGCGCGCCCAGGGGCTCGTCGGGCGCTCGCTTCAGGTGCCGTCGTCGCATCGTTCCGACGCAGGGAGGCCGCGGATCGTGAAGGTACGGCCCGCGCCGCAGGGTTTGCGACGACCGAGGGCGAGGCGCCGGAAGACGGCGGCGGGGGGGCGAGGTCGACGCGACCGGCGGAGCCGTTGCTGGTCGTGATGGGGGGAGGGCGGCGCGGTGTTACGGCGAGGTCGCCTTGACGACGTCGCCGATGATCGCGTCCAGGTTCACGGCGTTGGCCATCGCCTGGTAGCCGGCGTCGTTCGGGTGCAGCTTGTCCGCGTCGTAGGCCGGGAGCAGGCGGCTCGGGTCGGCCGGGTCGCGCACCGCCTTGTCGAAGTCGATCACGCCGTCGAAGGCGCCGCTCGTGCGGATCCAGGTGTTCAGCTTCTGCCGCTCCTGCTCGCCCTTGGCGGTTCCATAATCGCCCTTGTAGGTCCCGGTCGAGCCGGCGAACGGCACCAGGGTGCCGCCGTAGATCTTCAGCCCGGCGGCGCGGGCCGCCTGGATGATCTGCTGGTAGACCGGGATCAGATCCGCGGCCTTGGCGGAGCGGTCGCCGATGTCGTTGATGCCCGCCAGCAGGATGACGGCGCGCGCGCCCGGCTGGGTCAGCACGTCGCGCGCGAGGCGGGCCGGGACGGGGTAGCCGAACTGGAGCTGGGGGCGGACGGTGAGCAGCTCGTTCCCGATGATCCCGGCGTTGACCACGGAGAGGGTCTGCCCCTTCCGGCTGGCCAGGCGCTGCGCGAGGAAGTCGGGGTAGCGCTGGTTGGTGTTCTTGGTCGAGAGGTATCCGTCGGTGATCGAGTCGCCGAGCGCGATCAGGGTGCCGACGACGTTCGGCGCGGCCTTGACGTCGACGCCCGACAGGAACATCCAGCACGAGATCTTCCGCGTGAACTGCTTGTCGGCGCCGGCGCCCGTCTGATTGCCCGCGGCGAGGAAGCTGTCCTGCGCCGCGAAGTAGTGTTGCGTGGCCGGCCCGGTCTTGGCCGGCAGGTGGATGTTCACCGCCAGCGTCTGGAGGGCCTGCACGTTCATGGCCACGGGGTCGCTCACCGCCTCGCCGCCGGCGGCGATGACGATCGAGGCCTGGCCCGCGAAGCGCAGCGGCTTCGACGACCCGGCGACGGTGGCAGCGCCGCCCGCGGAGGCGGCGACCGACGCCGCGCCCACCCTGAGCGGCTCGCTGCCGCCGGCGTTGGAGATCCGCACGCGCACCGAGCTCCCGCCGGTGCTCAGGCGGACGATGTTCCGGACCGTCTGGCCGGAGAGGCCGACGTCCGAGGGGCAATCCTGCGAGTTGAAGGTGCCGCCCGGCGTCGCGCTGGCGTGCCATGCGGAGACCCATCGCCCGTCGGTCGCCGGATCGGCGGCGAGGGCGGGGCGGCTCCATGCGCCGGCGATCAGCGCGACCACCGCGGCGAGGAAGGAAGCGCGCGGCGGGCGGCCGAGCTTCGGCCTCGGCAGCTTGAGCGAGGAGCGCGAGGTCGTGCGGCGCTCCGGGGTGACTCCGTGGGGTGTCTGTCGATCTGCCATGGGTTCTCTCTTGGTGGTTCGCGTGGAACGCGGGAAACGCCCCCGGGTTTCGGGGGATGCAGGTTCATTGGCCCGGATCTGCACACGCTGGGTCGGAGCTGTCGCCATGGGCGCGCCCGGCGGGCAGGATGCCGGCGCGGGAAGCAGGAGAGGCAAACGCCTCGGGGGCGTCAAGCCCGAGCTGGGCGAGCGGCGCCGGGTGGACAGCGCGTTCGTACCGCGGCTTGACCCCTCCATGCTGGAAAAGTGACGCTGTATCGAACCTTGCCCGTATCAAGGGAGCCGCCGCCGGCGCACGGCCTGCGGGGAGCCCGTCCGACGCGGCCCAGCAGGCCGATGCGGAGCCCACCGCCCGGAGCCGTGTGGGGGGGCACGCCGTTACATGGCTCCAGCATCGACGGCTCACCGGCGGCCGACGGTCTCGCGCAGCCTGTCGAGCGACGCTCTGAAAGCGTCGTCGCTCACGTCGACGCCCGTCGCCGCGGGCAAGCTCTCGGCGAACATCAGCGCGGCTTTCCTCAGATCGCACACCCTGTGCGGGTATCGCTGGCGGGCTACGAGGGTGAGTCCTGTTACGATGCTGCGCATCGCTGCCCCCTGGAAGCCTGCTCCTTCGACGACGACTGCCGAGCATCTGACGAACGCGCTCGCCTCCGCGAGGAACGCCGAAATCGCCTCGCGCACACGTGCCGGAGGGAACGACGCCCCGCGCTCGATGACGGTGAGCAGCCCTATGCCGCGCGGATGTTGCTTTGAGAACTTCTTACACGCGTCGGAGAAGCGGCGAACTCCTTCTTCGGTCGTCTCCTGGCGCCAGATGACGCAGAAGATCTGGCGCCAGCTCGCCAGGATGTAGTCCGTGTGTTGCGCGACCAGGCGCCAGGGCTCGACGTGCACCGTCGTGCTGGAGCCGAGGCTGGGAGACTCCGCGACGATGGTCGTGTCGTCGTCGCCGAGCTCCCCGCGCACGACGGGGCTCACGAGCGGCCGGTCCGCGTCGTCCGCGGTGCGCACCGCCGGAAGCGGGGCCGTCACCGCTGCGCGCGTCGCCACGCTGACGGGGACCAGGAGCTCGTCCCGCAGATCGAAGCCGTCGGGCAGCAGCGATCGTAGTGCGTCGAGCATCGCCGCCGCGGTGGGGAATCGCTCGCCCGTGTCGAGCCGGAGCGCGCCGTGCACCACGGACGCCGCCTCCGTTCGGACCCAGGGCGCGAGCGCCTGGATCGAGGGCGGCGGCTGCGAGCAGATCGCGATGATCAGGTCGCCGAAGCCGCCGATATGCTCGTATGGGAGCTTCCCCGCGAGGGCACGGTAGAGCACCATCCCGAGCGACCAGATGTCCGTGCGGTAGTCGATGTCGCTGATCCCCCGGGCCTGCTCGGGCGACATGTAGAGCGGCGAGCCGAGGATCCCTCCGGTGCGGGTGAGGCCCGTGGTCGGGCCGACCTGATGGGGCTCACGCTTGATCTTGGCGATCCCGAAGTCGAGGATCCTGACGATGATCTCGCCCTCACGGTGCCGGGCGAGGAAGAGGTTGGCAGGCTTGATATCCCGGTGCACGACGCCCGCTTCGTGAGCCTTCTGGAGGCCGAGGCAGACCTGCGCCGCGATACGGAGGGCGGTGTCGGGCTCGAGGCACCCGATCCTATCGAGCAGCTGCTGGAGGTCCTCCCCTTCCAGGAGATCCATCACCAGATAAGGCGCTTTGGTCTCCGGATCCGTGCCTGAATCGAGCACCCGGACTATGTGCTCGGTGTCCATGGCGCCCATGGCTTTCGCCTCGCGGTGGAAGCGTTCCACGCTGCTCTTGCCCGGGACCAGGAGGGATCCATCCATGCACTTGAGCGCGACGTGCTCACCGGTCTCTGCGTGCTCGGCCTCGTAGACCGCGCCCATCCCGCCTTGCCCGAGCAAGCGGATAATCCGGTATTTCCCGTCGTGGAGCTGGCCGATCAAGACATGGATAGCGTAAAGGATGCGGGCGCCCGGACGCAACAGCGTTCCGCCCACACCTGCGGCGTTGGCTCCTGACCGCGCCACCAGCGACCTCGACGGGTTCAGGTGTCTCCGTGGCCGAGGTTCCCCTGTTTACTCGATGCGCTCAGGCAGGGCCTGAATCCAGGAGCCGAGCACCCTCGAACTTTCAAGCACGGCTTTCTGGCCCGTGCGCGATCCCAATCTAGCGGTGAATCTGCTCTTTCGTGAACGGCGAGAGCTTCGTCAGGCGGTGGCCCTGGATGAGCGCCGCCCGCTGGGCCAGCGCCATCGGGACCTGCCGGTCCGACAGGAAGTGCTGAGAGCGGCTCGTCACCACCACCTTCGCGTTGTACTGGGCCACGGCGACGCGCCTGCCGAAGCTCGGGGTCTGCCAGCCGGCGGGCGGCCCCCCCTCGACGTCCCTCAGCGGGCGCGGCGCGCCAGCGCCTTCTCGTAGGCGGCCTGCAGCTCGCCGAACACCGAGCGCGCCGGACGCGGCGCGCCGAGATGCAGGTGGCGCAGCTCGTCCATGAAGGCGTCCCAGAGCGGCGCGCCGCCCTTTTCCAGCAGCTCCGCGCGCACGGACAGCTCCTTGCTCGGGCGCGTGTGGCGGCGGCCCCAGGCCCCCATGTGCGCGAGCAGCGGCACGAGCTGGATGGCCGCTTCCGTGAGGCTGTAGATCCCCTTCTGCCGGTGTTGCGGATCGGAGCGTCGCGTCAGCAGGCCGGACGCGGTCAGGCGCTTCAGCCGGTCCGCGAGGATGTTCGAGGCGATGCCTTCCTCGCTCTGCGCGAGCAGCTCGCCGTAGCTGCGCCTGTTCCCGAACATGACGTCGCGGATGACGATCAGGCTCCAGCGGTCGCCGAGCTGTTCGAGCGTCAGGTTGATCGGGCAGCCGGATCGTCCTGTCTGCGGCACGGCCATGCTCCTGAGACTAGTACTTGCAAACCGCAAGCGGTAGGCGTAGGGTGCGGACCAGTTGCAATTTGCAAGTGGCCTGAACCAGGAGTCCCACGATGTCGCTCGCGCTGTACGGTCACCCCTTCTCCTCGTACACGCAGAAGGTGCTCATTGCGCTGTACGAGAACGGCACACCCTTCGAGTTCCGCTGCCTCGGGCCGGACACGCCGCAGCACGCGGCCGAGTGGCTGCAGCGCTGGCCGCTGCGCAAGTTCCCGCTGCTTGTGGACGGCGAGCGCAACGTCGTCGAGACCAGCATCATCATCGAGTATCTGCAGCTCGCGCATCCCGGGCCAGCGCGCCTGCTGCCCGCGGACCCGATGGCCGCGCTCGACGTGCGCTTTCTCGACCGCTTCTTCGACCTGCACGTCATGACGCCGATGCAGCGCGCGGTCGACGGCGCGCTGACGGGTGATCCGGTGAAGCGCCAGGAAGGGCTGGCCCATGCCGCGACGAAGCTGGAGCTCGCCTACGCCTGGCTCGAAGGGCAGCTCGCCGGCAGGACCTGGGCCGCTGGCGCCGACTTCACGATGGCGGACTGCGCGGCCGCGCCCTCGCTGTTCTACGCGGACTGGACGCACCGGATCTCCGAGGCGTTTCCCGTGCTGCGCGCCTACCGCGCGCGGTTGCTCGCGCACCCGTCCATCGCCCGCGCGGTGGAGGAGGCGCGGCAGTTCCGGCCGCTCTTCCCCCTGGGAGCGCCGGACCGGGATTGAGGCTCCGCGCCGCGAGCGCCGGCGCAAATCGCGGTCGACGCACCTCCAGCGCGTCAATCGCAGTCGAGGCAGCCGGCCGCCGCGGACGATGCGGGCGAGCGGGCGGAGGGGCGGGCGGCACTCGAGGAATGTGCCGCGGCACATTTGCGTTGAATTTGCCGTGGCGCGGTGCGGTAATCGCTCGAAGGGCCCGCCGGGCGCTCGGACGGCGCGGCCCCTGGGCATCCTCATGGACAGGCACGCGTGACGGGCGCACGAGACAGCGGCCGGGGTCTCCCGGCGGGCGCGACCAACCCGCCCGCGGACAGCCTCCCGCCCGCGGACAGCCTCCCGCCCGCCGACAGCGCCTCGCCCCCCGCGGCGAGCGCCCCCGACGGCGCGCCCGGGGCCGAGCTGCGCTCGGTCGCCGCGGGCGGCGCCACGCTCTGGCTCACGCAGTCGCCCGGGTTCTCGCTGTGGCGCGGCGAGGTGGCCGCGCCGGATCGGCTGCGGATCGAGGGGCGCGACGGCTACCTCCACGAGCTCCGGCTCGAGCCGGTCGGCGTGCTGCGGCTCGGCCGCGCGGAGCGCGTCGGCGACGAGCGCAACGAGCTCGTCTACCCCGACGTCGCGTCGCGGCTCGCGGCCACGCTGCGCCACGACGGCGTGCGCTGGTGGCTGCGCCGCCGCGAGGAGTGCAGCGTGCCCGTGCAGGTCGGCGCGCGGCACCTCGCGCGCGGGGAGGAGTCGCCGCTCGTGCACGGCACCTTCGTCTGCGTCGGCGGCATGCGCGCGACGTTCTTCGACCGCCGCTACGCCGCGCTGTCGGTCCCCGCCGGCGCGGTCGATCCGGCGACGGGCCTGCTCGCGCGCGCCGGCCTGGAGCAGGAGTGCGCGTCGCTGCTCGCGCGCAAAGGCCAGGGCGCGCTCGTCCTGCTCCGGCCGATCGGGGCGGGCGCGCCGCCGCGCGCCGCGGCCGCGCTCGTCGCGGTGCACCGGCTCTGGCCGGACCTGCCGGTCGGCGACGCGGACGGCACCGCGGTGGTGCTCGCGCGGGGCGGCGCCGCGGAGGCGGCGGCCTCGGCCCGGCGCGCGCTGGAGGCCGTGGAGGCCTCCGGGCTCGGGCCGTTCGCGTGCGGCACCTTCGCGATCGCCGGGGAGGCGGACGTCGCCGGCCGCGAGGTCGAGCTCGGCCTCCACGCCATCGCCTCGCTCGCGGCCGAGCGCGAGCGGAGCGGCCCCGGGGCGTCCACCCCCGTGACGGAGCTCCGCGACGGCGCGGCGAGCGCGCGGTTCGCCGCGCCGGTCGAGGTGATCGAGGCGTCGCGGAGCGGGCGCCGGGCGACGGTCCTGTTCGGCATCGAGGAGCAGAGCGCGCTGTCCGGCGTCGGCCCGCACGTCATCGGCGCGCTCGCGCAGGAGCTCGCGGCGGTCGTCGCGAGCCACGCGGGCGCCGGCGCGCTCATCGCGCCGCTCGCGCCCGGCGTGGTCGCCGCGTGCGTGCCCCGGAAGGCGGATCCGGCGGCGATGGCGAGCGCGGTGCAGTGCGACTGGCACGCTCGGCCGCCGATCCTGGACGGCCGGGTCGAGCACGCGCGGACGCTGTCGTGGGAGCTCCTGCACGGCGCCGACGCGGGCGCGCGGGCGGCGGAGATCGCGCGCGAGTGCGGCGATCCGCACGGGGTGCTCTCGGCGCTGAGCGGCGGGCTGCCGTACCCGATCGCGGGGAGGGTGCGGGCGGCGATCGGGGCGTCGAGCGCGATCGAGCGGGTGAAGATGCTGTTCGACGTGCTCGAGGGCACGTGGCGCTTCATCGCGACGGTGCTCGTGTCGGCCTTCTTCAGCGGCGGCAGCGCGCCGCCCGGGTCGGGGCGCGGCGGCGGCGCGGGCGGGCCGCCGCCCGGGTGGGGCGCGGTGCTCGACTTCTACGGCCGCACGCGCACGCGCGACGGCCTCGCGCTCGGCGCGTGGCGCGAGCTCGCGCGCACGGCCGCGCGGGCGTTCGGGGATCGCGACGATCCGATCGGCTCGATGGCGAGGGAGGTGCTCGACGTCAAGCTGTCGCACAACCAGACGTTCGAGACGCTCTCGAACCTGATGCAGGCCGAGCGCAACCAGTTCGCGCATGGCCACTACACCGAGGCGCGCGCGGCCGCGGATCTGCCCGATTTCGAGCAGATGACCCGCGCGCTCCTGCGGGCGCAGCGGCCGCTCTGCGCGTGGACCCTGGTGACGGTCGAGAAGACCGAGCCGGATCTCTATGGCGATCTCCAGACGGTGGAGTTCATCGATCACACCGGGCCGTTCGCGTCGGGGACGCGGCGGCGCATCGGGCTGAACTCGCCGGTGCGGCTGTCGAACGTGGTGTATCTGGCGCGCTTCCGGGAAGGGCTGATGTTGCCGCTCGAGCCGATGGTGCGGCGGGTGCTGCACGAGGACAGGTTCGACCTCTACTGGATGGATCACCTGCCGCGACAGGGGATGTGCCAGATGAGCGCGGTAGTGGCGGGAAGGGCGGTGAAGGCGCCGTGCGACGCGCGGAGGATGCCGCCGCTCCTGCGGGCGATGGTGGACGCGGCGGGCGGGTGAGGGCTTGAGGGCCCCGGGGCGACGGGGGGCGGCGCGCTCCGCCTGCGTCAGCGAGCGCGGGCTCCCTTCGGCGCGCGCTCGATCACGCGGGCGAACCCGTCGAGCAGGGCGCGCAAGCCGAGGGCGAACAGCTCATCGAAGTCCAGGCTGAAGCCCCCGGTCCCGGCGAACGCGTCGAGGACGCGCGCGAACGCGGGGTAGCGCCCCGACGCCGCGAGGGCATGGAACTGCGCGACCCGCCCCGCCATCCACTCGTCGTCCGTCATCCCCGTCGCGCTCGTCGCGTCGACCTCGGCCTCCAGGTTCGTCGCGATCCCCTGGAGAAAACCGTAGAGGATGATGTGGAGCTTCATCCGCTCCGCGGCGTCGAGGCCGTGGCCGTCGAGCGCCCGGAGGATCCACTCCGCGTGCGCGATCGCGTTCGGGAGCGGCTCGGGCCGGGTCATGTTGATGACGCGCGCGAGCCAGGGGTGCCGGCGGAAGGCGGCCCACTGGACGCGCGCCGAGGCCTCGAGCTGGGCCCGCCAGCCGAGCGGCACCGTCGCCGGCAGCGCCGCCTCGCCGAACGCGGCGTCGGTCATGAGCGAGACGAGCTCCTCCTTGCTGGCGACGTGGCGGTAGAGCGACATCACCGGCGCGCCGAGCTTCGCCGCGACCCCGCGGAGCGACAGCGCGCCGAACCCCTCGGCGTCGGCGATCGCGATCGCGGCCTCGACGATGCGCGCGCGCGTCAGCTCGTGCTCGCGCGGGGCCCGCTGGCGGACCTGCGCGACGACGGTGCCGACGCGCGCGACGCCGCGGACGAGGCCGGCGTCGGCGAGCTCCTTGAGCGCGTGGGCCGCGGTCGCGGTCGCGACGCGGTGCGCCCGCGCGAGCTCGCGGGTCGACGGCACCCGATCGCCCGGGCGGAGCTCGCCGGATTCGATCCGACGCCGGAGCTCGGCGGCGATGCGGCGGTACGGAGGTTCGGCGCCTGTTCGTTCCATGGAGCCACTGTCCTAGTACAGATGGACCGAGGACGCATGAGCTTCTGCGCGCGAGCGAGCTGCGTATCGAGCGCTGACCTAGTACATTTACGGCAAATCGACGCGTGAGCCGCACATGGGGGTGGCGGAGTCGAGGGCGATGCGCACAGTGTACGGACATTCTGGTACAGCGTACGCGTCCTGGAGGAACCACGATGAACAGACCCCATGTCCTCATCTCCGGCGCAGGGATCGCCGGCCCCGCCCTCGCGCTCTGTCTCGACCGCTTCGGCTTCGCGGTCACCGTCGTCGAGCGCGCGCCCGCCCTCCGTGAAGGTGGGCAGGCGGTCGACTTTCGCGGCCCGGTCCACCGCGCCGTCCTCGAGCGGCTCGACCTCTGGGCGCCGATCCACGCCCACCGCACCCGAGCGAGCGCGATCGTCCTCCTCGATCCCGCCGCGAGGCCGCGCGTGACCCTGCCGGCGGTGATGGCGTCGGGCGACGTCGAGATCCTGCGCGGCGATCTCGTGCGCATCCTTTACGAGCGCACGCGGCAGGCGGTCGACTACCGCTTCGGGGATCAGATCACGGGCATCGAGGCGCGCGGCGACGCGGTCGCGGTGGAGTTCGAGCGGGGCGCGCCGGCGACGTTCGATCTCGTGATCGGCGCCGACGGCCTCCACTCGAACGTCCGCGCGCTGGTCTTCGGCGACGAGTCGCGCTTCCTCCGCCATCACGGCTATCGGATTGCGACGTTCGCGCTGCCGAACGTCCTCGATGGGGCGCGCGAGGCGCAGATCCTCAGCGTCCCCGGGCGCGCGGTCGGCGTATTTCCGACATCGCCGGAGGGGGCGCGCGCGCTCCTCATCCACGCGGGTGGGCCGCTGACGCGCGCCGAGCGCCGCGACGGCGGCGAGCTGAAGCGGTCGCTCCGTCAGACCTTTGCCGGCATGTCCTGGGTGGTGCCTCGCGTCCTCGACGCGCTCGACCGCGCGCCCGATCTCTACGTCGACGGCATCGCCACCGTCCACGTGGAGAGCTATTCCAGGGGGCGAGTCGCGCTGCTCGGCGACGCCGCCTACGGCGGCACCCTCGGCGGACAGGGGACCTCGCTCGCCATCGTCGGCGCGTACGTCCTCGCGGGCGAGCTCGCCCGCGCCGGCGATCCCGGCGCCGCCTTCGCGCGCTACGAATCGATGCTCCGCCCCTACGCGACGGGATGCCAGGCCGGCGCGCGGCGCGCCGGCTCGTTCTTCGCCCCGCGGACCGGCGCCGGCCTGTGGCTCCGCAACACCCTCTATGGCGTGCTCACGGGGCCGCGGTTGGTCGGGTTCTTCGAGCGCCTGGTGAAGGACGCGGCGACCGACTTCGTGCTCCCCGAGTATGCAGTTCGGTGGGCGCCCGGGAGGCAGGCGCTCGTGAGCTCTTGACCGGGCGGTGGGCGCAGCCTGCGGCAGCAGCGACGACGTGGGCATCCGGGCCGCGACCACCGACGCCGACGGGGCCGTCGCCGCCCCGAGGCGGCGCGCCCCCGGCGACTACCGCATTGCGTCGCGGCGCGCCGGCGAACCGTCGCCATTCCGGTGAGAGCGTCATCCTCCGCGCCCCGCGGCGCGCGCGCACCGCACGACCCCGCCCATGGATCGACTCCGGCGTCGGCCCAGCGCCGCGCCATCCCCCACGCCGCCCCCCGCGCAGCGTTTTGCGGGATCCGGCAAAACCCTGACGCAAGAACGCGCGCCCTCTTCCCCCAACCCGCCCCCAACCCGCGCACCAGGCCGGACATTCCCAGAACGTTTCATGGCACATACGGTGCTTGCAGCTGCGCCGGGCGTCCCGGCAACGACGAAGCCGCCTCGAGCCGCCCGCAGCCCCGGGGGACTGCGGCGCTCGTCTTAAGTCGATCATCCTTGGACAAGGAGAAGCCATGGCACAGCGGTTTGATGCACGCGCAGGCGCGTGCGGATCGATGGTCATTGCGCTGGCATTA
This sequence comes from Sorangium sp. So ce394, assembly GCF_051474665.1. NCBI lineage: Bacteria > Pseudomonadati > Myxococcota > Polyangiales > Polyangiaceae > Sorangium > Sorangium sp. So ce394. Next base: position 8,628,922 of record NZ_CP150339.1, on the reverse strand, counting down.
GGAGCTTCCGCGTGCGACGCGGACAAGGGGGGTTCCACAGCGAGAGAATCGGCCGAGAGCGGATCCATCCAGGCGGCGCTCACCGTCGGCGGCGCGCGACACGACGTCACCGCCGTCCACTACAAGGTCGTGAGCGCGAGCAGCTCGTGCAGCGATTCGGCCATCGCCGAGACCACGAGCCCCCTCGAAGAGGAAGCGCTCCCCGGCGGCGCGCTCCCCCCGGGCTCGGGGACCCACGCCGGCGCCGACGGCCTGTTCGTGGTGCCGCCCGGCGATTACCGCGTCTGCGCGACCCCGATGGGCGACGCCGGACCGTCGGTGGAGTGCGGGCCCGCCGAGGGGATCGCGACCGTCATCTCCGAGGCGACGACCGAGCTCTTCCTCGTCTCCCAGTGCCTCGGGGCGAGCAACGGCGGGCTCGACCCGGTCGTCGCGCTGAACGATCCGCCGGCGTTCCAGGACATCGACGTCGCGCCGAGCAAGTTCATCACCCAGTGCGAGACGGCCACGATCACCGCGGTCGCGGAGGATCCCGACGGCGACGCGGTCTCGTACACGTGGGAGCTGGCCGCCGGCGCCGGCTCGATCACCGGCGACGGCAACACCGCGACCTTCTCCCCGGACGGCCCCGGCGACGTCACCGTGCGGGTGAGGGCCACGGACGCCCTGGGCGGCAGCGCCTCGCTGACCTTCCCCATCCACGTCTCGGCCTCGGACTGCGGCTCGACGGACTGCCAGGTCTTCGGCTCCGATGCCTTCGGATACGTCGGCTGCTCGCGCGTCGAGGAGGTCCCGTCGTGCGATGACATCTCGTTCACCGGAAACCTCGCCTGCAACGAGGACGACTGCCTCAGCAGCGTCCCGCTCCCCTTCGAGTTCAATTACTACGGGACCCCGCAGTCGACCGTGAGCATCGTGTCGAACGGCAAGCTCGGCTTCCCGGGCACGACGTCTTACGGCAACAGCTGTACCCTCGAGCCGCAGACCATCGCGCCGTTCTGGGACGACCTCTACCCGCCGGTCGGCTTCGTCTGGTACGAGACGCTGGGCACGGCCCCGTCGCGCCGGTTCGTCGTGCAGTGGCAGACTCCGCACATCGAGGGCGGCGACCAGCTGGACATCCGCGCGGTGCTGTTCGAGGGCTCGAATGACATCCGCTTCTGCTACGCGAACACCGCGGTCAACAACGCCTCCGTCGATCACGGCGCGAGCGCGACGTCCGGGATCTCGGGCGATACGAGCAGCCTCGTGTACTCGTGCCAGAGCCCGGCGCTCACGAACGGCCTGGCCCTCGAGTTCGATTACCCGGGCGGCTCCGAGACGTGCAGCGACGGCATCCAGAACCAGGGTGAGACCGGCGTCGACTGCGGCGGCCCGTGCGCGCCCTGCGGCGGCACCACGGTCGAGTTCTCGGAGGACTTCAGGCAAGGCGAGCCGCCGACCGACCAGTGCGGCGCCTGGGACGCGTTCCGCGCGTCGCTCACGGGCACGTACGCGGCCGTCACGCTCCGCGGCAGCCTGGACCCCGACGGCGTGACCTGCACGGGCGCGGCGGCGAACACGATCTGCCAGGCGCTCCACAGCGGGACGCCCACCGGACCGGTCGAGTGCGGCGGCCGGATCTGGACGGTCGGGACCAACTGCGGCCCCGACGGGGTGGTCGAGCTCACCGCGGACGGCGCGGAGTGCAGCTGCGGCAGCAGGTACGTCGCGCGGCCGTGCATCGGCAACGAGAACTGGGGTGGGGTGAACAGCGACTCGTGCTTCCCGCCGAGCCAGACGATCTCGGTCGTGTGCGAGGGCGAGGGCGGCCCCGCGCCCACGTGCGATGACGGCATCCAGAACCAGGGCGAGACGGGCGTCGACTGCGGCGGCCCGTGCGCGCCCTGCGGCGGCGCCACGGTCGAGTTCTCGGGGGAGTTCCAGTTCGGCGGGCCGTCGTTCGTGCAGTGCGACGCGTGGAACGCGTTCCGCGCGTCGCTCACGGGCGCGTACTCGTTCGTGACCATCCGCGGCAGCCAGGACCCGGAGGGCGTGACCTGCACGGGCGCGGCGGCGAACACGCTCTGCCAGGCGCTCCACGCCGGGACGCAGACCGGCCCGATCGACTGCGACGGCCGGACCTGGGTCGTCGGCACGGACTGCGGCCCGCCCGGCGTCGTCGAGATCTCCGCGAACGGCGACTCGTGCACATGCAGCAACGGGTACATCGCGCGGCCCTGCATCGAAAATGCGAACTGGGGCGGCGTTGCCGGCGAGACCTGCTTGGCGCCGACCCAGACGATCTCGGTCGTCTGCGGGGGCGAGGGCGGTCCTGTCCCCACGTGCGATGACGGCCTCCAGAACCAGGGCGAGACGGGCGTCGACTGCGGCGGCCCGTGCGCGCCCTGCGGTGGCACCACGGTCGAGTTCTCGCAGCAGTTCACGCAGGGCGAGGCGCCGGTCGAGCAGTGCGGCGCCTGGGACGCGTTCCGCGCGTCGCTCACGGGCTCGTACTCGTCCGTCACGCTCCGCGGCAGCCTGGATCCCGACGGGGTGACCTGCACGGGCGCGGCGGCGAACACGCTCTGCCAGGCGCTCCACGACGGGACGCCCACCGGGCCGATCGAGTGCGACGGCCGGACCTGGACCGTCGGGACCGACTGCGGCCCCTGGGGGGTGGTCGAGCTCACGGCGGACGGCTTCGAGTGCAGCTGCAGCAGCACGTACGTCGCGCGGCCGTGCATCGGCATGGAGGCCTGGGGCGGGGTGAACAGCGACTCCTGCTTCCCGCCGAGCCAGACGATCTCGGTCGTGTGCGCGGGCGAGGGCGGCTCCGCCCCCACGTGCGACGACGGCATCCAGAACCAGGGCGAGGCGGGCGTCGACTGCGGCGGCCCGTGCGCGCCCTGCGACAGCGGCCTGTGCGACTCGGCGACCGAGGTCGAGTTCGATGGGCGCTGCTATTACCTGGATGGCTCGGGCGCCGCGTGCCAGGCCGGCTACACGCTGGCGCCGCAGAGCGTGCTGAACAGCATCGCGAACCGGTTCGCGGGCAAGACGTACAAGACCCAGCCGTCGGGCAACTGCTGCATCGCGCACAGCGAGCAATCGACCGAGCTCCAGGACTGGGGCATGGATTGGGATGCTTGCAACATGCCAGGCCCGTTCTCGACGGGCCCCATGCTGGGGGGCGCCGGCTGCACCGACGTGCAGATGGGGAGCTCGACCCAGCTCACGCTGTGCATGAGCCTGTGAGCGGCGCGTGATCGGCTGACGCGCGGCAGAGGGCGGCGCGGGGCCTCCGGGCGCCGCGCCGCTCTCGCCTTTGGCGCGGTCGATCGCGGCCGGGAGCGCTCGAGCCCCGCGCATTCGGGTCGGTTTCAACCCCTTTGTCGCTCTAGGGAGCAGGCGCTCCGCCACGGCCGCGTTCCCGGCGGTGGACCCCGCGCGGCTCCCGCACTGGATCGTTCGATCGATCGGATCGATCCATGCGATCCATCCGCTCGGCGCCGCCCGCCGCGAGCCCCCTCTTTCGCGAGCTCCGCCGTCGCCGCGGGGACTCCGCCTTCCTGGCACGCGCGGTGCTCGGTTCGCCGACGCGAGAGGAACGACGCGAGACGAACGCCGCGCGAGGCCCGACGGTGGTGGGCCTCCGGTGCTCGCGCGAGGGCGAAGCTGTCGGCTCCGAACGCGGTGTGCGTGGAAAGGCGAGGGTATCATCGATGATCGTCAAGAGCATTCTCGGCGTGATCTCCCTGGCGGCGGCGCTCGCGCTCGGCGCGGGGTGCAGCTCCCCCTGCAGCGACGCCTGCGAGACGTTCGTCGGCAGGACCCAGAGCTGCGGTCTGGGAGGTCCCTCGGGGGACGCCGAGATCGACGCTTGCGCGGAGACGCTTCAGGAGACGTATACGGACGACGCCTGCGACATGATGTCGAGCTCCATCGAGTCCCAGAGCTGTGAGAGCTTGAAGCAGAGCCTCTGCGGCGATCCGAGCACGGCCCCGCATTACAGGTGCGATTGATGCGCGCGGGCCACGAGGAGGGATCGATGGAACGAGGGATGATGCTCGGTTCGTGCGCCGCCGTGCTCTGCGCGCTCTCGCGCAGGGGCGTGGCGTGGAGCTGGCCGGCCGGGTGGTTCGTCTCGATGTCGCTCCACGGCGGGGCGGGCGGCGACGCGCCGCGGCTCGGCGTCGTCTACGGCACCGCCGCGCAGGCCGACGGGAAGCGGTAGACGCCGCGGGTACAGCGCTCCTCGGCACCCGGCCGCCCGGTGCCCGGATCTCACCGCATTACCTGGAGGCGCTCCGGCCGATGACGCCGCGGAGGGCGCCATGCGGCCCGACGCCGATGCTCGCCCCGCGCGGCGCGCGCAGGGTGCCGCGCGGGGCCGTCGTGGTATCCTCGGCCAAGGCCATGTCAGCCATCGAGCCCACGGTCCGCCCGCCCGCTGCGCCTCGCGAGCGCACGCGGGCGCACGTCTACAGCCGCCCGCCCGAGCCGGTGGTCTTCCCGGAGGCCGAAGAAGTGCCCGAGACGAATCGCCACCTGGAGCTCCGCACCGCGCTGTACCTGATCCTCAAGCGCGAGCTCGCGCAGGTGGCGACCCTCGGGTCGGACCAGTTCGTCTACTGGGATCCGACGACGTCGAGGAAGCGGCTCGCCCCCGACGCCTTCGTTCGGCTGGGCGTGCCCCACCGGACGTTCCGCACCTGGAAGACGTGGCTGCACGGGGCGCCCGACCTCGGGGTCGAGATCGTGAGCGAGTCCGACGAGGGCGAGCCGGACTGGGACGAGAAGCTCGCGCGCTACCGCGCCTCGGGCATCCGCGAGGTCGTGCGCTTCGATCCAGACGACCGGGCGCGGCCGATCCGCATCTGGGACGCGCTCGATGGCGACCTCGTGGAGCGGTCGGCGGACGACCCGGATCTCCGCGCGTGCGAGGCGCTGGGGCTCTGGTGGACCGTGCTGGAGGACCCGTCGATCGGCCCGATGCTCCGGCTCTCGCGCGACCGGGAGGGCCGTGACCTGCTGCCGACCCCGGACGAGGCCGAGGCCCAGGCGCGCGAGGCCGAGGCCAGGACGCGCGAGGCCGAGGCCCAGGCGCGCGAGGCCGAGGCCCAGGCGCGCGAGGCCGAGGCCCAGGCGCGCGAGGCCGAGGCCCAGGCGCGCGAGGCGAACAAGACGCTGGAAGCCGAGGTGGCGGCGCTGCGGGCACAGCTCGCGGAAGCCAAGGGGAAGCGGCGGCCGCGGCGACGCTCCCCGGGTTGACCGGAGGGGGTCGAGCACCGTCCCGGCAGGGCACCGTCCCGGCAGCGCGCGGCGCTCCGCCGGAGGCGGCGAGCCACGCGCCCGCGACGTCGCGGGCCGCGCCGCAGGGGGTCGACCCCCCGCGCCGGCGCCGTCGGGCTCGCCGTCCTCCCGATCGCCCCCGATGAGCGCGCGCACGGCGAGCTCGCTGGTGGTTGCCGAATTTGAACATGAAGGCGGGAAGAAAAGATCAATGATCTTCCTGCCTTCCCGCCTTCATGTGAATCACTCCGGGGCAAATGGGACCACCACCAGCTCGCTCGCGTCGCGCGGCTCGGCTCGCCCCATCAACCCCCTTCCTCGCTCGGCGATCACACCCAGTCCGGACTCGCGGTGACGGGGACTCCACCCGCTCTCCCCTGACGAGGCGCGCGCTCTCGGCCGCGCGCGCAGCGCTGCTTCTCACTTTGTGCAAATCGCTAGCTCAGTTTGCGCACCGGTCGAGTGACAGCGCCTCTCCGCAGCCGGGGAGTCGCCGGCGCGCGCGCCTCACCCCGGGCGATGGCTCGACGATAAATGCCCGTTTTTGCTGATGATTTTGCCGCCTCTCACGTGACACGCGCCTCCGCGCGCCGCGCCCAGGGCCCGCGGCGGCCCCCTGGTACGGCACATGCGATATCCGCCTGCGAACGGTCGACGCCGCTCTCACGAGGGTTCCGGCAAGCGCTCACGAGGAGCTCGTCCTCAAGGGTGATTGCCGCCGGCCAGCGTGGGCCCGGACTGCCACTCATGATCTCGTGATCGGCAGTCCGGCCGACGAGCGGATCGCCCGCGGAAATCCCTGCAACAGCAGCCCTCCGGCTGCTCGATGGAGAGGTGCGATCATGACTCATCACGCCCTGAAGTCTCTCGGTCTGTCTTCGCTCTTCCTCGCCGGCCTCCTCTCGATGCTCTCCGCGACCGCGTGCGTCGCGTCCGGCGAGGAGAGCCCCTGTGAGCTCGGCGATCGGGCCGAGAGCGAGCGCGGCGAGGGCGCCTGTGATGACGCGGACGACGAGGAGAGCGCGGGCGAGGAGGCGCCCTCCGACGAGGAGGACGCCCCGCGCCCGAAGGCGCCCGCGAGCGCGCCGCAGGCGCTGCCGGTGTGCTCGCCGTTCTGCGATCGCATCTGAGGCCCGGTGAGACCGGCGCGCCCGCGCCGGTCTCACCGCGCTCAGGGGGACAGCCGCGACTGTAGCCACGTCGCGCAGGCTCGCTCCCACCGCTCGAACGGCGCGCGCGCCGCCAGCGCCGCGCGCGCCGCGGCGTGCTTGCCGGCCATCCGGTAGGCGAGCGCGCGGTGGTACGCCTCCCCGAACGAGCTCGGCGCGCCCACCCGGCCGAGCCAGTCGGCGGCGGCGTCGGGATCCGTCCACAGGTACGCGCCGGCCACCGCGGTGGCCACGTGCGGGTTCTTCGCCGCGCCGTCCTGGAACTGCCGCTCCAGCACGGCGAGGCGCTCCTCCAGCCGGGCGTTCGCCGGCTCCCCCTTCTGCCGCGCGACGCGCAGGAGCCCCCGGATCGAGGCGGCCTCGAACGGCCTGTCGGCCTTGGCCCCGGCGTCGGCGGCGAGCTCCTCCGAGAGCTCCCGCCGCGCCTCGTCCAGCCGATCCTGGCGCAGCAGCACCGCCGCGCGGAGCAGGTGGGCCCCCGGCTCCGGCAAGACGCCCATCCGGCGGCTGACGCCGCGCGCGCCGAGCGTCTGCTGCTCGTCCTCGAAGGCGAGGAGGCGGAGCGACGTCCGGTCCGCGACCTCCCACCGGTCCTCGCGCACGGCGAGCATGATGCGATGTCGCAGGACCCGCCCCGACAGGCTGCGATCCAGCTCGATCGCCTGCTCGGCGACCTGGTCGATGAGCTCGTTCTGGCACGTCTCGTCGTAGAGGCGCGCGAACACGAGGAGCACGTCCGCCGAGCCGGGGTCGGCGTGGCGCGCGGCCTCGCAGGCGTCGAGGGCGGCCTGGTTGTCGGCGTCCGTCGCGTGGCCCTGGGCCTGGCGCTTCACCTGGAGGACGCGGCAGCGCATGACGAGCGCCTGCGCGTCGTCGGGCGCGCGCGCGAGGGCGCGATCGAGGTCGCCGAGGGCCGAGGCGTACAGCGAAGGCTCGCCCTCGGCGTAGGCGTGCAACGACTGGAGATAGGCCCGCTCCGCGAGCGCCGGCACGTACCCGGGATCGGCGGAGAGCGCCTCGTCGAGCAGGCGCTTGCCCTCGGCGTGGTGATGAGGCCGCGGCGCGGGGCCGATCAGCGTGTAGTACTGGAGCAGCCTCGCCCGGGCCGTGGCGTCGCTCGTGCCGCGGGCGGCGCGCTCCAGGCGGCGATGGTCCCGCCACACGAGCCGGACCTCGTCCTTGGCGCGGTCGCGCAGGGCCTCGAGCAGCCGCGGCAGGTCGCCCGGGTCGCCGTCGATCTCGATCGGCTCGCCCGCGACGGGGCCGTCGGTCGCGCGGAGCTGCGCCGAGAGGCGGAGGCTCGCCCCGACGCGCTGCAGGGAGCCCGTGACGACCCAGGCCGCGCCCCGCCGCAGCGCCTCGGCCGCCGGATCGCCGGGCCGGGCCGGGTCGAGCGCGCGCACCTGCGGCAGGGTGCGGAGGCCGCCGAGGATCGTCTCCGCCGCGCCCTGGCCGAGCCCGTCCCAGGAGGGGTCGTCGGTCAGGTTGTCGAACGGCATCACGACGATGGCGGGGCGGGTGTCCTCGGCAGGGGCCGAGCGCGCGCCCTGCGCCCGCTCCTCGGGCGGGGCGACGCGGAGCGAGGCGGCCTGCCCGCCCGCGGCGGCGCGAAAGGCCAAGGCGGCGAGCCCGATCGCCGACGCCGCCGCGACGGCCGCGCCGACCCGCCGCCAGCGGGGCTTGAGCGACGCGCGGCCGCTCGCGGAAGCCGCGTCCGCCGCCGGCACCGACGGCCGGACGCCCACCGTCGTGGAGTCCAGCGTGGTCGACAGCGCCGCCCGATCGCCCGGGAGCGTCGTGCTCGTCGCGCCGGCCAGCGGGGCCTCGCGGCCGAGCGGCAGGGTCGTGCCCGCCGCGTCCAGGGCCTCGCCCACCGTGGCCAGGCGGGGCTCCGCGTCCAGATCGGCGATCACCGCCGCGAGCGCGGCCGCGAAGCTGCCGGCGGTCGGGAAGCGCTCTTCGGGGCGCCTGGCCATGGCGCGCGCGAGCAGCGCGTCGAGCGCGCGGACGGCGCTGGCCGGCAGCGCCAGCCCCTCGAGGCGCTGCGGCGCGTCGCGCAGGATGGCGCTCAAGACCGTGGCGGGGGCGCCGCTGCCGAAGGGGGAGCGGCCGGCGAGCAGCTCGAAGCCGAGGATGCCGAGCGAGAAGATGTCGCTGGCCGGGCCGAGCGGCTCGCCGCGCAGCTGCTCGGGAGACATGTACGCGAGCGTGCCGACGATGCCGTCGGTGGACGCCTGGGCGAGCGCGCCCCGCGCGAGGCCGAAGTCCGCGACGAGCGCCTGCCCGTCGCGCCGCACCAGCACGTTCTCGGGCTTGAGATCGCGGTGGATGATCCCCTGGTCGTGCACCGCGGCGAGCCCGCTCGCCACCTGCTGGAGGAGCGAGAGCGCCCGCCTCGGCTCCAGGGCGCGCTCCAGGAGGACGGCCCGCAGCGTCTTGCCCTCGACGAGCTCCATCGTCAAAAAGCGCAGCCCGTCGGCCTCGCCCAGGTCGAAGACGCGGCAGACGTTGGGGTGGGAGATCTTCCGCGCCAGCTTGAGCTCGCGGCGGAAGCGCTCCACCACGACCGGTTCGCACGACGCGCCGGCGAGGAGGACCTTGACGGCGACCTCCTCGTCCACCGCGCGGTCCAGGGCGCGCCACACGGCGCCCATGCCGCCCGCGCCGAGCTGGGCGCGGAGCTCGAACCGGCCGGCGATGACGTGCCCTGGGACGAGGGCGGCGACGGCGGCCGCGCCGGGGGTGGGGGGCGCGTGGGGGGCCGTCGATGCGCCGAGGACCGGTGGGGCGCCGGGCGCGGTCGGGATGTCGGACGACTTGTGTCGCACCATGATCAACGACACAGCCTATACGAAAACTCCGTGAGTCGGTGGGGATCGTGCTTCGGGGGCGGGAAGGGGCGGAGGGGGCGCGAGGTGTGCGGCGCTCGGGTCTCCACCTACCCGCCAGCGCTGCGCTGGTACCGAGTCGTCCAAGGACGAATTTGCGGTGGCGTACCCGCGCGCTCCGTGGGATCCGCCGGGATTTCGGGGGGGCGTGACGACGGATCGCAGCCCCTCGGAAGGCGTGGGCCCAGCGCGGACCCAACCGACGCGACTCAGGCTTCGGGAACTGGCTTCGGCCGATCCGTCGCCCCACGCCGCCTTGGTTGTCGAGCTTGCCAGCGCCCTGAGCCGCGCCGTCGCCCTCGGGGATGAGGTGGCGGCGCGCGTCGTTCACGAGGCGATCGGTCGGCTGCTCGGATTGCCTGTGGCATCGCAAGGGCGAGCCAGCTCGCGCCGGTAGTCGGGCCCGCCGCTCGCGTCGACTCGCCGCCGGGACCATGCCACTCGCCCGCCATCCTCTGGAGAGACCTCGACCTCTCGATCTAAGCGTTCCCCCTGGACATCCACGTCCCATGAGCCATCCAGGGGACCAGGGGAGACGAGCGCAGCGTGACCTGCGCTGCGCAGGAGACAAGATATTGCCTAATGGTGGTATGACCAACCACTCGAAGTGAGCGCAAGCATCACCTTCGTCTGCGTGAAGCGTCCCTTGGCCACGGCTGTCGAGCGGCGGCCATTTATACTTCCATCGCGATGGCAACACGGGCCCTTCTCAGAGCCCCTGGCTCCCCGGCCGGCACGGCGTTGCCGCCGAGCCTCACGAGGGCGGCTACAACAGCGAACGGTAGCGTGTCACCTCTCGTCATCGCTTGAAGGCTCGCCCCGGAAAGCGGGCGGCTCGCGCCTCGAGCTCCTCTTGAGTGGGACAGTACCACTCCGGGTGCTCGTAGTCAGTGCTGTCGTAGAACGACACGCCATGGCACTGATTGTATCTGGCGGGACGCGCGACAAACGCAGCCGAATTCGCTCGATGTTTGTCGATGGCCGCGTCGATGTATCCAGCAAAGGCCATCAGCGCCTCTTCCCTGGTATGCGTGGTCGAGAAGCTCTCCCAGGACTCGCGAGCGTCTCCTGCTGGAGGCCGGCGATAGATGCAACCGGTGTCCAGGCATGTGACCAGGCTCACGCGGCTGACGTCCCTCATCCACTCCGCCATCGTCTCGATATTGACCGGGCCGTTGAACCCGAAAACGGCGAAGGTCGTTCGTGTCCGGATCTCGCGCTCGAGCAGCTTCACGCCGTGCGGAGCCTTCTCGCGGTTGAAGATGGCGGCCTCGCGAGCGTGCGGAGACACGCCGCCTGCAGCGCCAGGCGCGACGAGCGGGTCCCACTCCACGGAGAGACGAAGATTGGCGGTCTGGCCGGCGACTCTGTCCGTGTCCAGCAACGCACTTCTGTTGAGGGTCAGCTTCACCTCGACCACGGCCGCCACTGATTCGATCGGGATGATGCGGAGGCCGCTCGGGAGCACCAGGCGGTTCGCCTGGCGGTCGTTCGCATGGATGACGATGTCCTGCTGACGGCTGTCCAGATCGGCATCGGTGTCGAAGGCGTCGATGATCTCACCAGAGGAAACCGTGTACTCCGGCCCGACGCGGCGCCGCAGCCACTCCCTGATGGCGTGCTCCGCGTCGAACCCTCGATTGCCTCTGTGATCAAGCACACGTGCGCGCTCCGCAGCAACAAGGAGAGCTTTCGTCTCGAGCTCCATGTACGTCCGAATCCGTCGGTGATGGCTCGTCATCGTCTTTGTGAATAGTGCAACATCAGCGCGAAGACAACATGCCGTCGGTCACGTCATCCGGAGCCCAGCAGCAACGACACGGACGCTGCAGCTACCCCGGAGTTGCTTCGACAGTAGATGTCCGACAATTCCCCACCAGGGACGCCTCGAAAGTTGGGCTTCTCATAGCGGCTGAGTTCGCCTATACTTGCCGTGTGGGTGGAATGAGCGCAGGTGTAGCCCCGAGTATGCCATCGCTGGAGGGTTCTCGCTGGGTCCACGAGGCGCAGGTGGCCGCCAGGCTCGGCCCCTTCGAGGATGTCGCAGCGAAGCTAGAAGCTTACGCGCTCCCGGCGCTCCCGCCCGTCGCCTGCGCGCTGTTCGCATGCACGCGTGCCTACCTGAACGAATCGCGTCGCGACCCGCGCTTTCTGCTCCGGCAAGATCTACTCTCACACTGCGGCCGCTGCGCGCTTCAGACCGTGCGCGCCTATGATGCGATTAGAACGGGTCGGGCGAAAGCGCAGGCCCATGTGACGCAGTTGACCATCCACACGGAGCCGCTGCTCGATGCGCTCGCCGCGGAACTCTCCATCGAAACCGTCCTTCGTATCGGACGCGGCGAGAGTCCGGCCACGCAAAGCGTCATTCGCGAAGCGGCCGCACGGCTCATCGGGGTCGTCTCCATTCTTCGAGGGATGGACTCGGTCAAGGTGCTCCTCGAGGCCTGCGACGGCAGCGCCCAGAAGCACGTGCTCGACTTCAAGACGCCGCTCCAGGAGCTCTCGCAGGAACGGTTCAGCACCCGACCTGCTTATGCGGTGGTTGATGAGCGAGGGCCGCAACATGACCGCGAGTTCGTCGTCGAGGTCCAAGTCAGAGGTCGAACTGCCCGCGGGAGCGGCAGCAGCCGCAAGCGCGCCGAACAGGCAGCGGCGAAGGCGCTGCTGCAGGTGTTCGGAAAGGTGGTGAGGGCTCCTGAGACAGCACTGACGAGAGGCCCGCCACCCTGGGACAGGCACACCGTGCCGCCTCACCAGGAGCCCGCGCTGAACAGGGTCGAGGCCTTGCTCGGTCGGAGCATCGCGAATCGCAATCTCCTCAGCATGGCGCTGATCCATCCCTCTTACACGAATGAGTGCCGTGGGGGCGAGGTAAACAACTATGACCTACTGGCGTCACTCGGGGCGCGAGCGATCGACTGGCTCTCCTGGCGCTGGCTGGCCGACCAGGTATGGACTGAACCAGGGTTTGACCCGAAGGTGGCTGTGCTGGCCCTGCACGCCATCCGCGCGACCGACAGGATCGCGGCGATCTCGCGATCATTAGGTCTTCCCGGCCATCTATATTTGGGTAGAGGCGCGCAGAACGCAGAGGAACGGAAGTCCGATACGGTCGCAGCTGCCGTGCTGCTAGCCTTGATCGGCGCCTATATCATCGATATGAACATGGATGTCGATTTGCTGTTTAAACAGCCACCGCACCCTCTTGCGGAGTTCATTCAGAAGCTGCACGTGACGATCCGCGAGCGCGAACGGCTATCCCTGCTCCGCGATTTTGCGCCGACGTCCTTGCTTCAGCAGATGTGCCAGGCCGTTGATCTGCCCTGGGCCGAGCGCACCACCACGTCCAGTGTTACTGGACGACAGGCTTTCCACGCGACCGTGAGCGTGGATTGCGATGGGGCCGTCTTCCACGCACGCGGCGAGGGTTCAACCAAGGCCGACGCCCTGGGGAACGCCGCCGGGGCCGCAGTTGAGCGCCTCTGGATGATCCACAAGCCCGGTGGCGCCGCGGCTGTGGGTCCTCAGAGCGCGCCGTTTTTCATGAGCTTCTTGCGGCGCATCCGGGCTCTAACCGAGCGCGATCGCATCAATGTCTGGAACCGGATCGCTGCGGCGGGGTTGTTCGGGCTCGACGGCATTCAGCGCTCGCCGTTCCGTGCCGCCTCTGCAGTCACGTGTTGCTATCGCAACCTCCTTGAGCTCGGGATCGCGCCATCGGACGCCGGCGTGCTCTCGATGGCCGTACCGGCGCTGCCCGTTCGATTCGCGAGCTCGCTCGTCAACGCGACCTCTGCCTTTACGGATAACCTCGCGGCTCGCCTGTCCACGAAGTCGATTGAACAAGAAGACATCCTCCCGGAGGACTCGATTCACTTCCGCCAGCTCGTCTTGATCACCACGCTCCTGGGCCGCATCCGCAGTGACGCGATCGGCCCGGAAAAGGTGGAAGATCTATTGAAGAACGTGGAGCGTGTCCGCGAGCACCTCGATGCCCCACCCATCCAGATGGTGCTATCCGCGAGCGCTCAAGGCGCACGATACGTCGCTCATCCGGGCATGGTCCTGGAAGTGCTGGGCTCGCTCATGCGCGAAGGGATGCGCGTTGATGCGCGGATCGAGCGGCTGATCATCGACCCCGGTCCGGATTGCCTCAGCCTGCGATTGCAGGGCCAGAGGCTCGGGGCCGCGTACGATACCTTCGCAGATCCGCTGGTCGAGGCGATCCTGGAGTGCGGCCTGGCTGGGAGACTCCGCCTCACGTCACACGACGAGCTCCTCATCGATCTGCTCGCAGTGTTGCCGGCGGATGAGACGGGCGACGAGGCGGACCGATGGGCAGCAGAGCTCTTGGCGAAGCTCCTAGCCCCAATGCCGGTCAGTTAGGGGAAAACCGCATAAATTCATAAGGTTGCGGGTGCTGTGGGCCCGCGACGAGCGGTGCGGCTTCCCGTCACCCCCATCCGGGGACACGAGCGTGTTCATGGCACCGCGGCCGACCGCCAGCAGGAGCCGATCGAGGTCGACGCTATCTCGCGCACTTGACGAGCTTCTTGGGCGGGCGAGAGGCGCAGCGGCAAAAGCGGTGCGCTCACCGGAATAAGCTAAGTATGGCTTTCCGCGATGCGCTGCTCGCTGCCGCCGACTACGTCGGCCCGGCTGACGTCAACAACATCTGCAAGCACTTGCCGGCCGAGTGGATCGAGCAGGCGCTCGCCGCGACCGGTACTGCTACGCTGCGGCGTCGACGCCTGCCTGCCGAGCAGGTCATCTGGCTTGTGCTGGGCATGGCGCTGATGCGCGATCGGCCGATCGAGGAGGTCGTCACCAAGCTGGATCTTGCTCTGCCCGGTGCGAACGGGGCGATCGCCCGCAGCGCCATTCCCCAGGCGCGCGCTCGGCTGGGCGACGAGCCGATGCAGTGGCTGTTCGAGCGCAGTGCCCTGGCCTGGTCGACCCAGAGTGCCGACGCGAATCGCTACCGCGGCCTGGCCGTATACGGCATCGATGGCACGACGCTGCGCGTGGCCGACACGCCGGACAACCGTGCCGAGTTTGGCGGCGCTTCGAGCTCACGCGGTGACAGCGGCTACCCGCAGGTGCGCTTGGTGTGTCTGATGGTGCTGAGCTCTCACGAGCTGGCAGCTGCCAACTTTGGTCCTTACGCAACTCATGAACTGAAGTACGCACGGCCTTTGGTTGACCACATCCACGATCGCTCGCTGACGATCGTGGATCGCGGATTTTTCGGTGCCTCCTTTCTCATCGGGCTGACGAGATCGGGCAGCGAACGACATTGGATGACCCGCGCCCGCTCCACCACCAAGTGGCGCGTGATCAAGCAGTACGGCCCTGACGATGCGCTGGTAGAGATGGCCGTCAGCTCCGAGGCCCGCCGCAAGGACCCATCTCTGCCAAACACATGGCACGTGCGCGCCGTCCGCTATCGGCGACCCGGACATGAGCCCAAGACGCTGCTGACCTCGTTGCTCGATCCAGTGGCCTACGCGGCGAAGGAACTGGCGGCGCTCTACCACGAGCGCTGGGAGCTGGAACTCGCCTATGACGAGCTGAAGACGGAAATGCTCGATCGACGTGAGAGCATCCGCAGCAAGACGCCGATGATGGTGCGTCAGGAGATTTGGGGCCTGCTGTTGGCCTACAATCTCGTCAGGCTGGAGATGGAGCGCGTGGCTGCCGAGGCGCGCGTCCCTCCGACGCGCATCAGCTTCATCATGGCGCTACGTCTCATCCGTGATGAGTGGCTCTGGTCGAGCGACTCCCGTCCCGGAGCCATCCCCGGTCATCTGCACAACCTCCGCCGGGATCTGAAGCGCTTCATCCTACCCCCACGCCGCGCTGAACGAACGTACCCTCGCGCGGTGAAGGTCAAGATGAGCAACTACCCGCGGAAGCGGCCGATCTGAAGGGGATGGAGCTTAACTGACCGGCATTGCTCCTAGCCCCGCCTGCGGCGCTCGGGATCCATTCGGTCGGAAAGACGCTCCACGACGTGAAGAACGACGTGATAGCCGTCCGGCGCCATCAACGCCTGGCGAGAGCCGAACCTGACAGCAGGTATCGTCACCTGGGTGAGGCCGAGACACTGCTGCGCCAGGCGAACAGCCGCATCAAGAGCGCGATGCTGCGTATCTCGCCTTATCGCGAGCCCGAGCTCCAGTCCATCGACGTTCAGCGGTTGGTCACGACTTTCCTGAGCGCGCTCGCGGTCAGACTGCCGGCGTCCATCGCTCTTAGGACGGACCTGGATTCCGCGTCGGCCATGATCGAAGCCGACGCGGATCTGCTCCGACTGGCTCTCGACAATGTCGCGAAAAACGCGGCCGAGGCGATGGGCGAGAGAGGTTCACTCGCTTTCGAATGGATCTATGACCTGGCGTCCAGTCTAGTCGTCATCGAGATCCGGGACACCGGCCCCGGGATCCCACAGAACGTGCTCGCGGATCTGCGCGACAATCGTCCGACCGCGTCTGCGCGCGCCACGGGGTCCGGACTCGGTCTGCACACCGTTCAGCACATCGTGCAGATGCACGGAGGAAAGATGGACATCAGGACAGGTAGCTCGGGGACGGCGGTGACGATCACGCTCATCGCCCAGCGCAACGAGCCCGCCGACTGCGTGAGCCCCGCGGCACGAAAGGACAGGAGGACAGCCGGTGATGATGTCCGGGATCCGCTTGCTATGGGCCGATGATCAGGCTGATTTCGTGAATGCTTTCCGGGATCTGGCGAGCGAGCTCGTCGGCTCCGTTCAATACTGTGGCGACGGTGAAAGCGCGCTTGCTGCCGTCGAGACGTTCTCGCCCGACGTGATGCTCATCGACCTGCAGATGCCACCGGATGAGTGGGGCGGACTCTGGCTATTGCGCGAGTTAGGGGCCGTGCTTAAGTATGTGCCGACGATCGTCGTGTCCGGACAGGGGAGCTTGAAGGAATGCATCGAGGCGCAGGATCTCGGCGCCTTCAGCTACGTCGAGAAGGAGCGGATCGAGCGTGAGCTTCCCCGAAAGCTGCACGGAGCCATCGTACGGCTGGATGCGATCCGGGCCAGCGCTGACTACGTTCGGATCCGCCATCTGGAGCGCACGCTCTACAAGATGGTTGTCACTCTGCTCGCGGAGGAGGCAGAGCGGCGCGGCGACAAAGATATCTTCCGGTCGCTAGTACCCAGGGACATCGCGATGGCGACGTACGGACGCATGTACGACCAGGGGTTTGGCAAGCAGGAGGAGTTCCTGGACCTGCAAGATCTGGCGAAGCTCGTGGAGCAGTACTGGGGTAGCATCCCAGCCTTCGGCGCCCTCGAGCGTGTCGTATGCCCATCCAACCGCGCGCAGCGGGTTGACTGGCTCGAACAGCTCAACGAGGCACGCAAGCTAATTGCTCACCCGCTCTGGGGGAACCTCGACCCTAATGCTCGCAAGTCCATCGCACGCGCTGAAGACATCGTTGCCCGATGGGCCGCGATGCTCGGCTGAACCGGGGAGGTGGGTGCGGTGAGGCGCACCCGGATCGTCGGCGGCGGCGGCGCGGCGGCGATGGCCAGGGTGACGGACCGGCCATCGGCGAGCGACCACGACGCGCTGCCGGTCACCTTGCCGTCGGCCACGCAGCCGAGGAACAGCTCCGCGGCCTTGCACGCGTCGGGGACCGCGAAGCTGCGCTGCTGCGGCTTGCTAACCCGAGCCAGATCGCGACCAGCGCCGCCGGCCGCGCTTGAGTGCACCGTTTCATATCCATACCTCTCGACGCAGGAAAGGGGAGATCGCCTGCTGGGCGGGCATCTGGCGCCGCCGCAGGGGAATCGGGGGATCAGGGGAACAGGACGAGCCGCGCCCCGAGGCTCAGCCAGCCGTGAAACGCTGTCTCGGCGATCCGCCCACTCGCGCCGGGCACCTCGACGCCGTTCAGCTCCGTCGTTATCGACGAGTATTGAGCCAGCGACAGATCGAGCACCGGCCCGGCGCCGAGCGTTCTGCTGAGCCGGAAATCGACGCCCGCCATGAGGTGCCCGAGCTCGACCCCCATCAAGGACATGCTCGCGTTCCCGGCCGGGCCGCGCATCGAGACCGTCGAGATCTCCAGGCCGAGGCCGTAGCCGAGCCAGGGATTGACCTTGCCTGCCGGATGGAGGTGCACCTGCACCTCGGGTCCGAACCGGAAGGTTTGGGCGTCGCAGGAGAGGCCGCTCGAGCTGCACGGCACGTCCGCCGCGCTGCCCGGCCCGCCGAACCCCAGGCCCGCATAGATCCCGAAGAAGAAGCTGTCGCCGGATTTGAAGCCCACGTCGATCAGGACGGGCACCTGCCCTCCGAACGAGCTCGAGAGCTCGTCCGCGCCGGCGCCCGTCGCGTCGCCCATCGGGATCGTGTAGCCCGAGCGGACCGCCATCTGAATCCCCCTCGCCGCCGGCAGGGCGCCGTCCGCAGGCTCCTTCACGGGGGGCGCGTCGAACGGCGAGCGCGGGCCCTCGTGCGGCGCGACGCCCGGCGGCGGCCGAGGCGCGGGCGCCTGCGCGAGGACCGGGCTCGCGAGGAGCAGCGTGAGCGGGAAAGAGAGCGCGGCGAGCGCTATGGGACCCTGCATCAGAGTTGCCATCGGAATACCTCCAGGCCAGCGCGGCGAATGACAGAGAGCTCGTCAGGTGGATCGATGGGCGGGTCGCATCGGCCGGACGAGCGGCAGGCAGCGCGCTCATCTCCTCGACCCAGGACATTCCCGTCGTCGTCTGCCTCAGCCGTCACCGTTCGCAGTTCGTCGTTCGCAGTTCGTCAGCAATCCGCGCACCAGCGCGCCGCGACATGCCACCTCGAGAGGCCCGCGCGCGTCGCCGACGCCGGTATCCGCGCGCGCCTCCCGCGGCGCTGCAGGCCCGACCCGGCGGAGGTGATCGTTCGATCGATCGGATCGATCGTTCGATCCACCGGCCGGCACGCCGGGCGCCACCCCGCGCGGCGCCAGTCCCGGCGCGGCAGCGGGCTCCGGCGCGCGCGATCTCCGGCGAAGGCCGGCGAGCGCACGGCGCACGCCGGCGGCGCCCCCGGGCGGCGCCCGCGGTTCGACGCAGGATCTCCCGCGCGTCCGCGCCGGCATGGTCGTTGCGATGATGGGGCGAGGATGGCCGGACGCCGATGCGCGACGCTCTCGAGCGCGTCGGCAGCTGCGGCGCTCCGCGCCATCGCAGTCAGCGACCGCCACACGCAGCCCTGACGGCGACGGGGATCTCGCGACCTCGTTCGGCGCGATCGACGCCGGCGCCAGGCTGCGCTCCCCGCGCCGAGCAGGCAGAAGGATGGGATGATCAGATGAAGTTCACGTGGTTTCCTCTCGGATTGGCGCTCCTCTTCTCCGCGGGAGCGATGACGACGATCGGATGCGCGTCGCCCGTGAGCTCGCACGACGAGCAGGCGGTCGGGATGGTCAGCCTGCCGCTCGTGACGTCGGCGGGAGGCGAGTTCCGCCTCCATGGCGCCGTGTTCACCATCCACTCGACGAACGGCGCCCACGCCGCCACCCTCGACTCCGAGAGCGAGCCGGGCGCGGAGACGCTGACGGCGACGCTGTTCCAGGGGCCCTACACGGTCCGCCTGGCCGACGGCTGGGAGCTCGCGCGGATCGAGCCGGACGGCACGGAGTCCCCCGCCTCCGCGGCCCTGCTCTCGCCGAACCCGCAGACGTTCGAGATCAGCGCATCGGCGATGACCGACATCTCGTTCACGTTCACGACGGGGCAGGGCACCATCACCCTCGGCGACGGCTCGGTCGGCATCAGCTTCGATGTCGCCCCGAACGACGATCGGGCGGAGTGCAACCTGGTCTCCTCCTATGATTACAACTACTGTCCGTCGGGGCAGACCTGCCTCCTCGCCGACTCGAGCGGCCGCACGTTCTGCGCGTCGCCAGGCTCGCTGCCGGTGGGCTCTCCGTGCACCTCGGACCAGTGCGTCGCGGGCGCCCAGTGCCTCAAGGTGGATCAGGCGAACCCGGATCAAGGCTCCTGCGTGAGGTTCTGCCGCGTGAGCAGCACGACGTTCGGCGTCAACTGCCTGAGCCTCGGCCTCCCGGACAGCGACATCGGCTTCGAGGGGCCGGCGCCCGAGGGGACCTGCGATCTCTTGACCCAGACGGGCTGCGCCGAGGGCGAAGCGTGCCAGTACACCGCCGGCAGCTTCCCGAGCTGCGGTGTCCCGGGCTCGACCCCTCCGGGCGGGACCTGCTCCGGGGAGACCTGCGGGGCCGGGTACGACTGCTATTACGGTACGTGCAGGAAGATCTGCGATGCGAGCACGTGGTATGTCGGCCAGCAGGGCTGCTACTACTGCGAGAACGTGGGCACCGGCAACGCCGGGCGCTGTTACTACTAGCCTCCTCGGCGCTGCCCCGCTCCGCGTCCGCGCCGCGTGGTCGAGGCCGCCCGGCGGCGGGCGCCGAGCGGCGGGGAGGCCCTCGGCTCTGCCAGCCGATGGTGCGCGCGATCGCGCATCGACGCCTATCGTTGCGCCGCTCCGCGATCGTGGGCGACAATGGCGCGGCTCCCACCCCGCGCCCATGCCCTACCTCGTCGTCCGCGAACCCGGCCAGGTGTCGTACACGGTCCCGCTGCGGGACGGCCTGCGCCTCGGCCGGAGCGAGCAGAACGACGTCGTGCTCGACGACCACCAGGTCTCGCGCTTCCACGCCCGGTTCACCCGGTCGGAGCAGGGCTGGCTCGTCGAGGATCTCGGGTCGACCCACGGCACGCTGGTCAACACCGTCAGGATCACGACCCACGCCCTCAAGGCCGGCGACCGCATCCAGGTCGGCAACATCCTGCTCGCGTTCCGCGACGACGAGGAGCCGGAGCTCGTCCACCAGCAGGCCACGGCGGCCTTCGCGCCCGTGCGCGACGACACGGGCCGCCGCCTCCAGCTCGTCTACGAGCTGAGCCGCGCCGCCTTCGACCTCGCGGATCGCGATGAGCTGCTCGGCAGGACGCTGCAGTCCCTCCTCGACGTGCTCGGCTGCGAGCGCGCCCTGGTCGGCCTCCCGGAGCCGGGCGCGCGGGGCTTCCGCCGCCTCGCGCGGACGCGCGGGGGCGGCCCGGGGGCCGACGACATCGCCGTGAGCCGCACCCTGCTCGAGGCGGTCACGGTCCGGCGCGAGGGCGTCATCTCCCACAACAGCGGGGATCGCGGCGCCCCGAAGACCCTCGTGCGGGAGGGGATCCTGACGGCGATGGCGGTCCCGCTCCAGGCGGGCTCGCTCCTCCTCGGCTTCCTTTATGTCGACGCGCGGCCGCCGACTTCGCCCTTCACGCCGCAGGATCTCGATTTCCTGACGGCGATCGGGCACCTCTCGGCGGCGGCGCTCGAGAGCGCGCAGCGTTACCGGCGGATGGAGGCGCTCGCCGAGGCGCTCGGGCCGGGCGGCCCGGCCGCCGAGCTGATCGGCGCGAGCGAGCCGATGCGGCGGCTCAAGGCGCAGATCCAGAAATACGGCGCGTCCTCGGCCAACGTGCTCATCCAGGGCGAGAGCGGGACCGGGAAGGAGCTCGTCGCGCGCACGCTCCACAGCGTGTCCCCGCGCGCGGCGGGCCCGTTCGTGACGCTGAACTGCGCCGCCATCCCGGAGTCGATGGTCGAGAGCGAGCTCTTCGGCTACGAGAAGGGCGCGTTCACGGGCGCCGCCGGGAAGAAGCGCGGCAAGTTCGTGCTGGCCGACGGCGGGACGCTGTTCCTCGACGAGATCGGCGACCTCGACCTCGCGGCGCAGGCCAAGGTCCTCCGCGCGCTCCAGGAGGGGGAGATCCAGCCGCTCGGCGCCGAGAAGGCGGTGCACGTCAGCGTGCGGGTCGTGTCGGCCACGCACAAGGATCTCGCCGAGGAGATCGCGAACAAGCGGTTTCGCGAGGACCTTTATTACCGGCTCAACGTGGTTGAGCTCTCGGTGCCCCCGCTGCGCGAGCGCGGCGAGGACATCGAGCTCCTGGCGCGGGCGCTGCTCAAGGCGGCGGCGTCGAGCATGGGCAAGCGAGAGCTGGAGTTCACGCCGGCCGCCCTCGCGGCCCTGAAGGGCTACGGCTGGCCCGGCAACGTGCGGGAGCTCCGCAACGAGATGGAGCGCGCGGCCATCGACGCCGAGCTCCCGATCGTAGACCTCTACAACCTGAGCTCGCGGCTCCGGAAGGGGCCCAGGGCGGCGCCGGCGCCGCGCGAGGGCGCGTCCCTCGCCGAGCGGTTCGCGGCGCTCGACGTGACGGAGCGGCAGCTCATCGAGGAGGCGCTCAAGGCGGCGCGCGGCAACCTGTCCGAGGCGGCGCGGCAGCTCGGGATCACCCGGGTGATGATCAAGCGGCGCATCGACCGGTTCGGGCTCGGCTTCCGCGACGAGCTCTAAGGCTTCTCTCTCGGCTTCCGCGGCCTCGGGAGGCCGTATTCCTTGATCCGCGAGACCAGCGTGCGCCGCGAGATGCCGAGCAGCTCCGCGGCGTAGGTCTGGTTCCCAACGCACTTCTCCAGCGCCTCGATGATGCGCTGCTTCTCGCTCGGCTCCGCCTGGCGCGGCGGCGGCGCGCTCGCCTCGGCGCCGCGCGGGGCCGCCGGCTCCGGCGGGCCGCTCGACGGCGCGGAGGCCCCGCGCGCCGGCGTGGGGGGTGTTGGGGGCGCGCCGCCACTCCTCATCTTGGCCGGCAGGTGCTCCGGCAGCAGCGTGTCGCCGGCGCAGAGCATGACGGCGCGCTCGATCACGTTGCGCAGCTCCCGGATGTTGCCGGGCCATGCATAGCGCTCCAGGAGCGACAGGGCCTCGGCCGAGACGGCGGGGACGCGCGGCCGCTCGAACGACCGGCTCGCCTTGATCGCGAAGAGCTGGACCAGAGGCGCGATGTCCAGCGCGCGCTCGCGCAGCGGCGGGATCGTGAGCGTGACCCCGTTGAGCCGGAAGTACAGGTCCTCCCGGAACGCCCCCCGCGCGACCTCGGTCTCCAGATCGCGGTGGGTGGCCGACAGGAAGCGGACGTCGATGCTGCGCGGGGCCCGGCCGCCGACGCGGAGCACCTGGCGCTCCTCGAGCACGCGCAGCAGCTTGACCTGCGTGGCCTTGGGCAGCTCGCCCACCTCGTCGAGGAACACCGTGCCCCCGTCGGCGGCCTCGAACAGGCCAGGCTTCGCCTGCAGCGCCCCGGTGAAGGCGCCCTTCTCGTGCCCGAAGAGCTCGCTCTCCAGCAGCGTCTCCGACAGGGCCGCGCAGTTGAGCCCGAGGAAGGGCCCCCGCGCGCGGGCAGGCGAAGAGCGGCGGTGGATGGCCCGGGCCAGCACCTCCTTGCCGGTGCCGGTCTCGCCCAGCAAGAGGACGCTGATGAGGCCCGGGGCGGCGAGGGAAGCCTGCTCGTAGAGCGCGCGCATCGCCGGGTCCCGGAGGACGAGGTCGCCGCCGTCCGGCGGCGCGGCGGGGCGGCCAGGGCCGGCCGGAGGCGCGCTCACGGCCGCCTCGGCCAGGCGGACGACGATCAGGGCGGAGCCCAGGGTGATGCAGTCGCCCGGCGCGATCTCGATGGTCTGCCCGGAGACCTGCCGCATGTCCTCCGTCTTCCCTGTCTCGATGGGCAGGCGCGCCTGGTCGGCGCGCGCGGCGCGCACGGAGATCGGGTTGGTGCCGCCGAGATCCTCGATCCGGAGCGGGGGATCGAGGTGCAGGACGGCGTGCCGGCGCGAGACGGACGCGTGGTTGATGCAGACGCCGTTCTCGGAGGAGCGGCCGATCGAGACCGAGCCGCCCGGCGGCAGCGGGTGGACCACGACGGCGTCGCCGGCGAAGACCACGAGCTCCCGCGCCGCAGGAGAGCGCGGGCCCCCGGCCGCGGGGCGATCGCCCGCGGGCGCCGCCCCGGCCGGTGAATGACGGCCTGAACGATCCGATGTCACCGGGTCGTTCTACCACCAGCGCAGGCGCGCTGGGACCAGCGCGCGCTCGCGAGGCCCGTCGAGCGCGGGGCGGCCTCAGCGCGCCACGCCGGCCGCCTCGAACACGCCCCGGTACGCCTCGTCCACCCCGATGTCGCACCCCACCGACGAGAGCGCAGCGCGATCGCCGGGGCCATAGACCCGGAGCACCCAGCTCCCGTCGGCCTGGCGCGCGAAGACCTCGATGCGCGGCGCCTTCTGCGACGCCAGGACGACCTCCCGGATCGACGCCACGGTCTGGTAATGCGCGAACTTGTCGCCGCGGTCGTACGCCTCGCTCGAATCGGAGAGCACCTCGACCACGAGGACCGGATTCAGGAGCGTGTCGCGCCGCTCGTCCTCGAACTCGGGGCGGCCGCAGACGACGGACCCGTCCGGGTAGACGTAGCGATCCGCGGAGGGGATCTTGATGCGCATGTCGGAATTCAGCGCGATGCACCCGCCCTCGCCCAGCGCGTTGCCGAGCAGCCGGCCGATGTTCGCGGCGACGGCGCTGTGCTCGAAGGTGCCGCCGGACATCGCGAAGATCTCGCCGCCGGCGTACTCGTGCCTCACCTCCGATGCGCGCTCGAGCTCGAGGTACTCCTCCGGCGAGAGCTTCCGTCGCGGTGCCGCCACGCCCATGTGCGACAGTGTCGCGTGGCGGGCCGGAGATGTCCACGCGCAGCCGGGCGAGCCGCCGCGGGGGCGCCGGGGCGCAGGGCGCGGGACCGTCCACCTCTCCCGCCGCTTTTGATACGGTCGTCCGGCGATGGACCGCACGCTCGTCGACGAGGGCAGCTCCTCCCGCGACCCGGGCGTCGTGCCGCTGCCCCCGGGCGGGCTCGCGCACGTCCCCGGCGACGTGCTCGACCGCCGCTACCGGCTCCGCGTCCGGCTCGGCCGCGGCGGCTTCGGCGACGTGTGGCGCGCCGAGGAGCTCCTGCCCGACGGCGCCCCGTTCCGCGAGGTCGCCCTCAAGCTCCTCGTCTCGGACTTCGCCGACGCCGCGGACTGGGCCGACGAGGCCAAGCTCCTCGCCTCCTTCCGGCACCCGTCGCTCGTCACGATCTACGCCGCCGGCATCCTCCACGGCGCCCCGAGGACCCCGTTCGTCTCGATGGAGCTCCTCGAGGGCAGGAACCTCGCCGACCTCATCCGCTTCCGCCGCCGCATCCCCTGGCGCCGCGTCGTCGCCTGGGCCCGCGACGTCGCCGGCGCGCTCGACGTCATCCACGCGCGCGGCGTCGTCCACCTCGACCTCAAGCCCGCCAACCTGTTCCTCACCCAGGACGGCGCCCTCAAGGTCCTCGACTTCGGCATCTCGCGGCGCGCGGGCCCCTCGCCCGGCGGCCCCCTCTCGCGCGCGCCCGGCGCGCCCCCGGCCGTCAGCGTCGGCGGCGGCAGCGGCCGCGCCGCCGGCAGCGCCGACGGCGGCAGCGCCGGCGACGGCGCCGGCGGCGGCGACCTCGGCACCGCCGCCTTCCTCGCCGAGCGCGACGTCTACGCCTCCACCCGCCGCGCCTTCGCCGGCGCGGACAGCCCCGCCGCCGCGCGCAGCGTCATCGGCACGCCCGGCTTCATGGCCCCCGAGGTGCTCGAGATGGCCGAGCCCTCCGCCGCCACCGACGCCTACGCCCTCGCCGTCTGCATCGCGCAGCTCACGACCGGGCGCCTCCCGCACGCCGTGCCCGACGAGCCGGCCGACGGCTCCGACGCGGCGAGCGTCTCCGCCTGGTGGACCGAGCTCCGCGCCGCGACCCTGCGCGGCGCCATGCGCGACCTCGCGGCCGACCCTGCGCGCCTGCCGCGCGGCCTGCTCGCGCTCCTCCGGCGCCTGCTCTCGGTGGACCCCGCGCACCGGCGCGTCGCGCCGGGGCGGCTGAAGCAGCTGCTCGACGAGGTCTGGGAGCGCCCCCACGGCGTCCCGGACCGGCCGTACAAGGGGCTCGCCCCCCTCTCGGCCACCGACGAGGGGCTCCTGTTCGGGCGCGACGACGACATCGCGCGCCTCGGGCGCGAGCTCGAGTTCGAGCCGTGCCTCGTCCTCCAGGGGCCCCGCGGCTCCGGCAAGTCGTCGCTCGCCTCCGCCGGCCTCGTGCCCCACCTCGCCCGCCGCCACGCCGACCACAAGGACGACTGGATCGAGGCGCGCGTCAGCCCCGAAGGCGACCCGGACGGCGCCCTCGCCCGCGCGCTCGCCGCCGTCTCGCCCGAGCTCGAGACCGCCGACCTCGCCGCGCTCACCCGGTTCTGCATGGCGTCCGCCGTCGGGGTCGCGCTCGTCGTCGACCCGATCGCGCACCTCGGCGACGGGCGGCTCGCCGCCCTCGTGGGCGCGCTCGCGACCGGCGAGGCGCGGCGCGGGCTCCGGCTCATCGGCGTGCTCGACGAGGCCGACGAGCGCGCCGCCGCCCTCCTCGCCTCGCCGGCCGGCGAGGGCCTCCGGGCGGCGCTGCGCTACGTGGGGCCGCCCGCCGCCGCCGCCGTGAAGGACCTCGTCGCCGGCCCCGCCAGGCTCGCCGGCGCCGAGGTGCGCGGCCTCGCCCAGGTCGAGGCCGAGGTGCGGCGCGAGCTCCGGAGCGGCGGCGCCGCCCTCTCGTTCGTGGCGCTCGCCCTCGCCGACTGGTGGGCGGCCGCGCGCGACGAGCGCGGCGCCCTCACCGGCGAGGCGTGGCAGGCCCTCGGCGGCGTGCGCGGCGCCCTCGCGCGGCACGCCGACGCCGCCGCCCTGGCCCTCACCCCGGAGGACCGCGCGATCGCCGACGAGGCGCTGCTCCGCCTCGGCGCCGTCGACGGCTCGCGCGTCCGCTGGGTCGAGGCGGAGCTCGTGGAGGCCGTCGGCGCCCCGCCCGCCGACACGGCCCGGGTCCTCGGCGCCCTCGAGCGCGCGCGCCTGCTCGTCCGCCGCGACCTCCGGGTGGAGCTCGCCCACGAGGCGCTCGTCGCGGGCTGGCCGCACCTCGCGTCCACCCGCGCGCTGCACATGGACCGGCTCATCCTGCTCGAGCGGCTCCGCGAGGCCGCCGACGTGTGGGATCGCTCCGGCGAGAACCCCGATTTCCTGCTGCGGCGCGACCTGCTCGACCAGGTGAGCGCGGGCGCCGCCCTCGCCTCGCGGCTGCCGCGGCGCGAGCAGGCCCTCGTGCGCGAGAGCCTCCGGCGCGCCCGCCGCCAGCGCGCCAAGAAGCTCGGCGCGGCCGCGGCGCTCGGGCTCGCCGCCGCGTCGGCGTTCGCGGCGGAGCGGTGGGCCTCGGCGCGCCAGGCGAGCGCCGAGGCGGCGCGCCGCGCGGCCGAGGAGCGCGCCGACCTCGCCGAGCTCATCGGCAAGGCGCGCCGCACCGAGGACCCGTACCACCGCGCCGCGTGGGTCGCCGCGGCGCTCTCCCGGCGCGCGGACGACGCGGCGCTGCCGCTCGACCTCGCGACCGCGGCCATGGGCCTGCCGCGCGCGCACTTCCTGACGGTCGACAGCGTGGTGGGCCCGGCGCTGCCGTGGGACGACCGCTGGGTCGTCGCCGGCGGCCCCGGCGGCGCCCTGCTCGTCGCCGACCTGCGCCCGCCCGACCCGGAGGTCATCGACGACGTCGCGCTCGACGTCGATCCGGAGAGCGTCGACCGCGCCAAGACGCCGCGCGTGATCGCGTTCCGGCCGCACGACGCGCCGCACGTCGAGCGCGTGCCGTTCGCGTTCGACACGGCGGTGGCGACGCGCTCGGTCACGGGCGAGGTCCGCGTCTTCCGGCTGCGGGAGGACGGCACGGTCGCGCTCGCCGCCACCGCGCCGGTGCGGTGCAGCAGCGCCGTGCACGCGGCCGAGGCGGCGCCCGTCCTCGCCTGCTCGACCGACGGCGGGATCGCGCGCTGGGACCTGCGGCGCGGCGGCGGCGCCGACGCGGTCGACCGCCACCCGTTCCGCGGCAACGTGCTCGGCGTCTCGCCCGACGGCGCCCGCGTGGCGGCGGTGCTCGGGCGCCGGGCGCTGCTCTGGGGGCCGGAGGGCGGCGCGGGCGCCGAGATCACCCTGAGCGCGCCCGCCGTGCTCGGGCGCTTCAGCCCGCGCGACCCCGCGATCGCGCTCGTGCAGCAGAGCAGGACGTCGATCTACGCCTTCGACCGGCCCGAGGCGCCGCTCCTCGAGCTCGACACCGACCCGGCGCCCGCGTCGGCGCGCTGGGACGCGGGCGGGCTCGATCTGGGCGTCTGCGGCAGCGGCGGCAGCGTCTGGCACTACCTCCGGAAGGGCGGCCGCGCCCCGGGCGATCCGCCGCCCGAGGGCTCGCCGTGCGAGGCGCCCCCGGGCCAGCGCGCGCCGCGGCCGCTGCGCGCGCGCGGCGACGCGGCCGACATCGCCGAGCGCGACGTCGGCCCGCACGGGCTCGTCGGCGGGTGGCGCCTGCCGGACCGCCGCGTGCTCACGCGCGACCTCATCCTGTTCAGCCCGGGCCCGCCCGCCGCGGAGCGCTTCCTCCGCTTCGAGGGGCAGGGCCCGGCGGGCGGCGCGGAGGGCCGCGAGCCGGGCGCCTCGGCCGCCGCGGTGCTGCGGCGCGGGGGCGCGGTGGCCTTCCAGATCGGCGGCGAGGTGCGCCTCTACGACGAGGGGTCGCGGCGCCGCACGGCCGCGCGGCGGGGCCACCTGCTGCGCGCCTGCGACGACGGCCGCCTGCTCGCGTACCGCAAGGACGAGGGGGTGTGGACGCTGTTCGACGCGGCGACCGGGGCGACGGTCGAGGCGGTGCCGAGGGCGCCCGCGCTCGTGCTCGGCGTCGACGCCGCCTGCCGGACGCTGTTCACGCAGGAGCTCGACGGCAACCTCGTGGCGACGTCGCTCCGCGACCTGTCGTCGCGCACGATCGCGGTGACCGACGGCTACGTCTACGAGGCGCGCCCGAGCCCCGCGCGCGGCGACGTGGGCCCGGGGCTGTGGCTCGCGTTCAGCTCGGGCGCGGTGGCGCGCATCGACGAGGCGCGGGGGGAGGTGCGGGTGCTCGGGTACGCGACGCCGCGGGCGACCGCGATCGCCGACGGCCCGCTGCCGGGCGACGTGGCGTTCGCGGACGCGACCGGCGTCGTCCTGGTCCGCCGCGCCGGCCTCGCGGAGCGGGTGCTCGAGGGCGTGAGCGGGGCGGAGTGGGAGGACCTCTCCGTGGCGCCGGACGGCAGGACGATGCTGCTCGCGTCGGCGGACCGGATCGCGGTGCTCGACCTGGAGCGGCGCGAGATCGTCGGCGCCATGCCGTCGGAGGGCCGCGAGCGGCTCGCGGCGTGGGACGCCGAGGGCTCGGCGCTCTCCTGGTCGTTCGGCCGCGTGGGCGGGCCGGTCGGCGTCGTGGTGCCCCGGGGCCTGCCGCTGGCCCAGCGCGTGGGCGAGGCGGTGTCGAACCTCAGGGCCGAGGGCAAGCGGCTCGTGGCGCGCCACGAATGACCGTGACCCGCGTCACGGATGTCACGGATGGCGCGGATGTCACGGATGTCACGGATGAAGATGCGGTCTTTTGATCCGCCAAGGCAAAAACCTTGTAGGGCGCGCGCTCACCTCCGGGGCCGCGAGGGAGCAGAAGGGATTGGCTCCCGTCCGCGGACGCCGTACGCTGCGCCCATCGTGCCCGCGTCCGAACCGAGCCAGGGTGCCTCGCTTTTCCTCTGCATCACCTTCTTCCCGAGCGAGCGGATGGCCACCGCGGTGCTGCGTCTGGTGTCCAGTTTCTGCGCCATGGTGCTGGACGACGCGAACGTGAGCTCGCGGTTTTACATGGCCGCGCACGAGCTCGCCGAGAATATCACCAAGTATTCGACCGGCCCCCGGGTCAGCCTGGAGCTCGTGATGGAGGAGGCCGAGAGCTCTTGTATCCTGAAGATCCGCGCGCGAAACGAGGCCTCTCCGGAGCAGCTGCGCGAGGTGGAGAGGCGGCTCTTCGCGCTGAAGACCGCGAGCGACCCGGTGAAGCACTATGACGATCTCATCAGCGAGACGGCGATGCTCGAGGGGGTGTCGGGGCTCGGCCTCGCGCGGGTGCGCGCCGAGGGCGGGCTCGACGTGGACTACAAGATCGAAGGCAACGAGCTGACGATCACCGCGCACGCGCCGGTCGAGAGATGGAGGGCAGATTGAGCAGCTTGAAGGTCGAGTCGGTCGTTACGGACAGCTTCGGGATCGAGCCGAGCCTGCGGGAGGACACCCTCAGCGTCAAGCTCACCGGCACGGGCGACATGGCGGCCGCCGCGCCGCTCGGCTCCTATTTCAAGACCCTCCAGGCGGAGGTGATACGCCTGTCCGTGAGCGCCGTCGAGTTCGACGTGCGGGCCCTCTACTTCCTGAACTCGAGCTGTCTCAAGGCGTTCATCAGCTTCATCTGCGGGCTCGCGGGCCAGGGGCTCAAGTGCAAGATACAGTTCCTCACGGACGCGAAGCTCGGTTGGCAGCGGCGGAGCCTGACGGCGCTCGAGCGCATGTCCCCGGAGCTCGTCTCCATCGCCGATACCTGAGCCGAGAGCCAGAGGCATGAGCAAGAAGCGCCGGACGATCGCCCTCTTGATGGATTACGTACGAGGCGAGTACCAGTCCGAGGTGCGCTTCGGGGTCGAGCGCGCCGCCGAGGCGCACGACGTCAACCTCGTGATCGCCTTCGGCGAGACGCTCGCCCTGCCCGGGTCGTTCGGCGCGGCCCAGAACAGCATCTATCACCTCATCGGCCCGGAGACGGTCGACGGCGTCATCGTCGCCTCGACCACGCTGTGCCATCACGTCGGCGTCGACGGGATGCAGCGGTTCTGCCGGTCCTACGCGCCGCTGCCCGTCTGCAGCATCGGGGTGGCGATCGACGGCGTCCCGAGCCTCGTCGTCGACAACGCCCTCGGGATCGAGATGGCGGTCGGCCACATGGTCGAGCGCCACGGGCTCCGGCGCGTCGCGTGCATCGCCGGGCCGGCGAGCAACGAGGAGGCGGACGTGCGCTCCGGCGCCTACTGGCGGGCGCTCGCCGCCCGATCGCTGCCCGCCGACGAGCGCCTGTTCGCGTGCGGCGCGTTCACGATCGACTCCGGGCGCGCCGCCATGCGCGAGATCCTGGATCGCGGGGTGGAGCTCGACGCCGTGATCGCCGCCAACGACGCCATGGCCCTCGGCGCGATCGACGCCCTCCGGGCGCGCGGCCTCGACGTCCCGGAGGACGTCCTCGTGTGCGGCTTCGACGACGCGGTCATCGCGCGCTTCACGAAGCCGTCGATGTCCACGATCCGCCAGCCGATCAAGCGGCTCGGGGCGCGCGCCGTCGACACGCTGATGCGCATGATCGACGGCGCGCCGGTCCCGGACTGCGACCTCTTCCCGGTCGAGCTCACGCTGCGCGAGTCCTGCGGCTGCGGCGGCCCGGTGGACGCGGCGGGCGCGCCCCTGAGCAGGGGGCCCCGCGCGGCGCCCCCGCCCGCCGGCGAGCGCGACGCGCTCTCGCGCGCCCTCGAGAAGAGCGTCGCGATCCCGGCGGGCTCGCTCCACGGCTGGGCCGGCGAGCTCCTGTCGGCGCTGGACGACGAGATCGCCGGCCAGGAGGGCCGGTTCCTGCGCGCCCTCGAGGCGATCCTCGACGCGGCGGGGCGCGAGGGCGCGAACCTGGAGCACTTCCAGGGCGTCGTCACGCTGCTCCGCGAGCGGCTCGGCCGCCGGCCCGACGGCCGGCGCGACGGGGCGCTGGAGGAGACGCTCGAGCAGCTCTGGCACGCCGCGCGCGTGCTCGTCGCGGGCGCGTCCGTGCGCGCCGAGGGGCAGCAGCGGCTCAGCGTGGAGCTCGCGTCGCTCTACCTCAGCTGGAGCTCGCGGAGCTTCTCGACCTGCCTGAGCCTGCCCGTCCTGCGGCGCATGATGGCGTCGGAGCTGCCGCGGATGCAGTTCTCGCGGGTCGCGGTGTCGCTCTACGACGACCCGCACCGCGCCACCATGGTGCCGCTCTTCTTGATGAAGGACGGCCTCGAGGTCGAGCCGCCGCCCGCGAGCTTCCCGGCCCGCCGCCTCGCGCCCGAGGGGTTTCTGGGGGACGGGGAGCGAAGGAGCGTGATCGCGCTGTCGGTCGCGTTCGGCGACGCGGAGAAGTTCGGCGTCGCGGTGCTCAACAGCGGCGCGAACGAGCTTGTCTATGACGCGCTGCGCCTCCAGATCGGCTCTGCGGTCAAGGCCGCGGCGCTGCACTGGGAGGTCGTCCGGCAGGTGGAGCTGCGCGAGCGGCTGGAGCAGGAGAAGGTCCGCCAGGAGAGCGCCGTCGCGGCGCGGATCCAGACCACGCTGGTGCCGGCGCAGCTCGCGGTCGAGGGGCTCGAGCTCGCCGCGGTCATGAAGCCGGCGGCCACGGTCGGGGGCGACTACTACGATGTCATCGCGACGCCCGAGGGCGGGTGGCTCGGGATCGGCGACGTCGCGGGGCACGGGCTCGCGGCGGGGCTCGTGATGCTGATGATCCAGAGCATGATCTCGGCCCTGACGCGCACCGACCCGAACGCCAGCCCGAGCGACATCCTCTCCGCGGTCAACGCGGCGGTGTACGAGAACGTCCGCAGCCGGCTGAAGCGGGACGAGCACGCGACGCTCTTGCTCCTCAGGTACGAGCGGAGCGGCCGGGTGACGTTCGCGGGGGCGCACGACGACATCATCGTGTGGCGCGCGCGCACCCGCCGCTGCGTGTGCATCCAGAGCTCGGGCGTCTGGATCGGCGCGCTGCCCGCCATCGACGCGATGACGCGAGACGCCGAGTTCTCCCTGGAGGACGGCGACATCCTCGTGCTGTACAGCGACGGCGTGACGGAGGCGCGCAACTGCCACCGGGAGCAGTTCGGCCTCGAGCGGCTGTGCTCTACCATCGAGTCTTCCCAGCACGCCCCGTCCGACGCGATCCGCGACCGGATCCTGAGGGAGGTCGAGGGCTGGTGCCCGAGCCCCGATGACGACATCACGGTCGTCGTGGCGAGGTACAGCGCGCCCCGGGCGCTCTCGCTCCAGTCCGCCGGCTTTCCTACATGAGCGCTACCCCACGCGAGGGCGGAAGGGACTGGATTCGGGCCGAGAACCACGTAGGATGCGTCAATCGTGCCAGTGTCCGAACCGAGCAGCAGCGGGTCACTGTTCCTGTGCATCACGTTCTATCCGACCGAGCGCATGGCGGGCAGCGTGCTCCGCCTGGTGTCCAGCTTCTGCAGCATGGTGCTCGACGACCCGAACGTGAGCTCGCGGTTCTACATGGCCGCGCACGAGCTCGCGGAGAACGTCATCAAGTACTCCTCCGGCCCGCGGGTCAGCCTCGAGCTCGCGCTGGAGGAGAGCGAGAGCTCGTGCGTCATGAAGATCTGCGCGCGCAACGAGGCCTCTCCGGAGCGGCTGCGCGAGGTGGAGAGGCGGCTGTTTGAGCTGAAGACGGCGACGGATCCGGTGAAGCATTATGACGACCTCATCTGTGAGACGGCGATGGTAGAAGGGGTGTCGGGGCTCGGCCTCGCGCGGGTGCGCGCCGAGGGCGGGCTCGACGTGGATTACAAGATCGAGGGCAACGAGCTGACGATCATCGCGCACGCGCCGGTCGGGAGGTGGAGGGGGGATGAGCGCCTTAAGGGTTGAGCCCGTCGTCACGGACAGCTTCGGGGCCGAGCCGGCCCTGAGGGAGGACACCCTCACCGTCAAGCTCACCGGCACGGGCGACATGGCGGCGGTCGCGCCGCTCGGCTTCTTCCTCAAGGAGCTCCAGGCCGAGGCGCTGCGCCTGCGCGTCGGCGCCGTCGCGTTCGACGTGAGGGCCCTTTATTTCCTGAACTCGAGCTGTCTCAAGGCGCTCATCAGCTTCATCTCCGGTGTCGCGGGCCAGGGGCTCAGGTGCAAGATCGAGTTCCTCACCGACGCGCGGCTCGGGTGGCAGCGGCGGAGCCTGACGGCGCTCGAGCGCATGTCTCCGGAGCTCGTCTCCATCGCCGATGCCTGACCGAGAGCCGCGGGCCATGAGCAAGAAGCGCCGCACGATCGCCCTCCTGATGGACTACGTGGGCGGGGACTACCAGTCCGAGGTGCGCTTCGGGGTCGAGCGCGCCGCCGAGGCGCACGATGTCGATCTCCTGGTCGCCTTCGGCGAGACGCTCGCGCTGCCCGGGGAGACGGCCGCGGCCCAGAACAGCATCTATCACCTCATCGGCTCGCAGACGGTCGACGGCATCATCATCGCGTCGGCCACCCTGTGCCATCACATCGGCATCGAGGGGATGCGGGAGTTCTGCCGCGCTTACGCGCCGCTGCCCGTCTTCAGCATCGGGATGGCGATAGAGGGCATCCCGAGCCTCATCGTCGACAACGCCTTCGGGATCGAGCTCGCGGTCGCGCACATGGTCGACGCCCACGGGCGCCGGCGCGTCGCGTACATCGGCGGGCCCGCCAACAACGAGGAGGCGAAGGCGCGGGCCGACGCGTACTGGAGCGCGCTCGCGGCGCGCGGCGCGCCGCTCGACGAGCGCCTCTTCGCGCTCGGCGCGTTCACGATCGACAGCGGCAGGACCGCCATGCGCGAGCTGCTCTCGCGCGGGGGCGACCCGGACGCCGTGGTCGCCGCCAACGACAAGATGGCCCTCGGGGCCATGGAGCTGCTCAAGGAGCTCGGGATCCGCGTCCCGCAGGACATCCTCATGTCCGGCTTCGACGACGCGGTCATCGCGCGCTTCTCCAAGCCGTCGCTGACCACCGTCCGCCAGCCCATGAAGCGGCTCGGGGCCCTCGCGGTGGACAGCCTGGTGCGCATGCTCGACGGCGAGGAGGTCGAGGACGTGGGGCTCCTGGAGGTCGAGCTGACGTGCCGCGAGTCCTGCGGCTGCGGCGTCCAGGCGAGCGCCTCGCTCCCGCCGCCGGGCAGCTCGACGCGGGGCGGGGCGTCGCTGATCGCCGGACAGCGGGAGTCGCTGGAGCGCGCGCTCCGGCGGAGCGTGTCGATCCCGACCGGCTCGCTCGACGGCTGGCCCGGCGATCTCCTGTCGGCGCTGGAGGACGAGCTCGCGGGGAAGGAGGGCCGCTTCCTGTACGCGCTCGAGGCGCTCCTCGACGCGGCGGGGCGGGCGGGGGCGATCCTCGATCACTTCCAGGGCGCGATCGCGGTGCTCCGCGAGCGGCTCCTCCGGCCGGCCGAGGACGGCGGCGCCCTCCACGACGCCCTCGAGCGGCTCTGGCACGCCTCGCGCATCGTCATCGGGAGCGCGTCGGTGCGCGTCGAAGGCGAGCGGCGCCTCAACGTGGAGCTCGCGTCGACGTACCTCAGCTGGAGCGCGCGGAGCTTCTCGACCTGCCTGAGCCTGCCGATCCTGAAGCGCGTCATGGCGTCGGAGCTGCCCGCCCTCGGGTTCTCGCGCGTCGCCGTGTCGCTGTACGACAGCGCGCCGGACGCGCAGGAGACCACCATGAAGGCGCTCTTCCTCATGGAGGGCGGCCGCGAGGTGGAGCCGCCGCCCGCGAGCTTCCCGGCCTGGCTCCTCGCGCCCGAGGGGTTCCTGAGCGGGGGAGAGCGCAACACCATGATCGCGATCCCGGTCGCCTTCGGCGATCTCGAGAAGTTCGGCGTCGCGGTGCTCAACAGCGGCGCGCACGAGCTTGTCTATGACGCGCTGCGCCTCCAGATCGGCTCCGCGGTCAAGGCCGCGGCGCTGCACCGGGAGATGATCCGGCAGGTGGAGCTGCGCGAGCGGCTGGAGCAGGAGAAGATCCGCCAGGAGAGCGTCGTCGCGGCGCGGATCCAGACCACGCTGGTCCCGGATCGGCTCTCGGTCGAGGGGCTCGAGCTCTGCGCCGTGATGAAGCCGGCGGCCGCCGTCGGCGGCGACTATTACGACGTGCTCGCGACCGCCGAGGGCGGGTGGCTCGGGATCGGCGACGTCGCTGGGCACGGGCTCGCGGCGGGGCTCGTGATGCTGATGATCCAGAGCATGGTCTCGGCCCTGACGCGCCGGGATCCGGGGGCGAGCCCGGCCCGGCTGATCTCGGCGGTCAACGCCGCGGTGTACGAGAACGTCCGCGGCCGTCTGCTGCGGGACGAGCACGCGACGCTCTTGCTCCTCCGGTACGAGCGGAGCGGCCGGGTGACGTTCGCGGGGGCGCACGACGACATCATCGTGTGCCGCGCGCGCACCCGCCGCTGCGTGTGCATCCAGAGCACGGGCGTCTGGATCGGCGCGCTGCCCGCCATCGACGCGCTGACCAGAGACGACGAGCTCTTCCTGGAGGACGGCGACGTCCTCGTGCTGTACAGCGACGGGGTGACGGAGGCGCGCGACGCCCACCATGAGCAGTTCGGCCTCGAGCGGCTCTGCACCGCCGTCGAGTCGGCCCAGTCCGCGCCCGTCTCGGCCATCCGCGATCGGATCTTGAACGAGGTCGAGGGCTGGTGCCCGAGCCCGGACGACGACATCACCATCGTCGTGGCGAGGTACCGCGCGCCCCAGTAGCCCCGGCGCTCGCGGTCGCGGGTTTGGTCA
Source organism: Sorangium sp. So ce394 (assembly GCF_051474665.1). Taxonomy (NCBI): domain Bacteria; kingdom Pseudomonadati; phylum Myxococcota; order Polyangiales; family Polyangiaceae; genus Sorangium; species Sorangium sp. So ce394. The sequence goes on along the minus strand of NZ_CP150339.1, from coordinate 8,593,168 downwards.
CAGGATCGCACGGCGGACCCATGGGGATTGGCTCCACTGCGAGAACCACGTACGCTGGTCGGGCCGTGTCAGCCTCCGGACCGAGCCAGGGCCGCTCACCGTTCTCGCGCGTCACGCTCTTTCGGAGTGAACGGATGGCCAGCGCGGCGATGCGGCCGCTCGCCGCGCGCGCCGGTCGGGAGATGGAGGGTCGATGAGCAGCTTGCGGGTTGAGCCTGTCGTCACGGACAGCTTCGGGATCGAGCCGAGCCTGAGGGGCGACGCCCTCAGCGTCAGGCTCAGCGGGACAGGCGACATGGCGGCGGCGCCGCCGCTCGGCATCTGCCTCAAGGACCTCCAGGCGGAGGTCGTGCGCCTCTCCATCCCGGCCGTCGAGTTCGACGTGAGGCCCCTTTATTTCCTGAACTCGAGCTGTCTGAAGGCGTTCATCAGCTTCATCTGCGGCCTCGCGGGCCAGGGCGCGAAGAGCAAGGTGGTGTTCGTCACCGACGCGCGGCTCGGCTGGCAGCGGCGGTGCCTGGCGGCGATCGAGCGCATGTCCCCGGAGCTGGTCTCGATCGTGGACGCCTGAGCCGGGGGCCCGAGGACATGACGAAGCGCCGGACGATCGCCCTCGTGATGGATTATCTGCGCGGAGAGTACCAGTCCGCGATGCGGGTCGCGATCGAGCGCGCGGCCGAGGCGCACGACGTCAATCTCGTGATCGCCGTCGGCGAGGTGCTGACCGGCCACAGCCCCTCCGAGGTCGCCCAGAGGACCATCTACCACCTCGTCGGCCCGGAGGCGGTCGACGGCGTCGTGATCGCCTCGCCGACGCTCGGCAATTACGTCGGCGTCGAGGGGGTGCAGCGCTTCTGTGACTATTACGCGCCGCTGCCCGTGTGCAGCATCGGGATCCCGATCCCCGGCGTGCCCAGCATCCTCGTCGACAACGCCCTCGGGATCGAGATGGCGGCCGGCCACCTGCTCGACGACCACGGCTGCCGGCGCCTCGCCTACATCGGCGGTCCGGACGGCAACGGAGAGGCGCGGCTCCGCGGCGAGGCGTTCCGGAGGGCGCTCGCCGCGCGCGAGCTGCCCTGCGACGAGCGCCTCGTCGCGACCGGCGAGTTCACGATCGAGACCGGCCGGGCCGCGATGGCCGAGATCCTGGCCCGCGGGGTCGAGCTCGACGCGGTGGTCGCCGCCAACGACAACATGGCCCTCGGCGCGATCGAGGTCCTGATGGCGGCGGGCCGCGACGTCCCGCGGGACGTCCTCGTGTGCGGCTTCGACGACGTCGGCGTGGCGCGGTACGCGAAGCCGTCGCTCACCACGGTGCGCCAGCCGATCAAGCGGCTCGGGGAGCTCGCGCTCGAGACGGTCCTGCGCATGCTCGACGGCGAGCGCGTCCCCGAGCGAGCCACGCAGGAGATCGAGCTCACGCGGCGCGAGTCGTGCGGCTGCTCGTACCAGGCCGTCGTCTTCATGCGACCGCTCACCGACCCACCGCCGCGCCTCGGGGCGCGTTCGCTCGGCGGCCGCCGCGACGAGCTGGAGCGCGCGCTGGAGCGCGCCGTGGGCGTCTCGGCGGCGTCGCTCGCCGGCTGGTCCGGCGAGCTCCTGTCGGCGCTGGAGGAGGAGCTCGAGGGGACCGAGGGGCGCTTCTTGCACGTGCTGGAGCGGCTCCTCGACGCGGCGGCGCGCGAGGGGGTGTTCCTCGACCTGTTCCAGGGCGTGATCAGCCTGCTGCGCGCGCGGCTCCGCCGGCCCGCCGTGGACCCGGTCGGGGCCGCCGCGAACGAGACCCTGGAGCAGCTCTGGCACGCGGCCCGCATCCTCATCGGGAGCGCGTCCGTGCGCGCCGAGGGGCGCCATCGCCTCGACGTCGAGGTCGCCTCGATCGGCCTGAACTGGAGCGCGCGGTGGTTCTCGACGTCCCTGAGCCTCCCCCTCTTCCGGCGGATGCTGGCCTCGGAGATGCCGAGGCTGCTCTTCACGCGCGTCGCCGTCTCGCTCTACGACGACGCCCAGCGCGACACCCTGAAGACGCTCTTTCTGATGCAGGACGGCCGCGAGGTGGAGCCGCCCGAGGAGAGCTTCCCGGTGCACGCCCTCGCGCCGCCCGGGTTCCTGAGCTCGCGCGAGCGCAGGAGCACCGTCGTGATGCCGATCATCTTCGGCGACGCCGACTATTTCGGGATCATCGCGCTCAACAGCGGCGTGAACGAGATGGTGTACGACGCCATGCGGCTCCAGGTCGGCTCCGCGGTGAAGACGGTGTCGCTGCACCGGGAGATGGTCCGCCAGGTGGAGCTGCGCGAGCGGCTGGAGCAGGAGAGCGAGCGGCAGGAGACGGCGCTCGCGGCGCGGCTCCAGACCACGCTGGTGCCGGAGCGGCTCGAGGTCGAGGGGCTGGAGCTCAGCGCGATCATGACGCCGGCCGCCGAGGTGGGGGGCGATTATTACGACGTCATCCCGACGCCCGGGGGCGGGTGGCTCGGGATCGGCGACGTCGCGGGGCACGGGCTCGCGGCGGGGCTCGTGATGCTGATGATCCAGAGCATGGTCTCGGCGCTGACGAGCCGGGAGCCTGGCGCGAGCCCGAGCGAGCTGCTCGCGGCGCTCAACAAGGCGGTGTTCAAGAACGTTCGCGACCGGCTGAAGCGGGACGAGCACGCGACGCTCTTGCTCCTCCGGTACGAGCGGAGCGGCCGGGTGACGTTCGCGGGGGCGCACGACGACATCATCGTGTGTTCGGCGCGGACGCGGCGGTGCGTGTGCATTCCGAGCTCGGGCGTCTGGGTCGGGGTGCTGCCCGCCATCGACGCGGCGACGCGGGACGCCGAGTTCTTCCTGGAGGACGGGGACGTCCTCGTGCTCTACAGCGACGGCGTGACGGAGGCCCGCAACGCGCACCGCGAGCAGTTCGGGGTGGAGCGGCTCTGCGCCGCCATCGAGGCCGCCCAGGCCGCGCCCGTCGAGGCGATCCGCGACCGGATCCTGAGGGAGGTCGAGGGCTGGTGTCCGAGCCCCGACGACGACATCACGGTGGTCGTGGCGCGGTACCGCGCGCCCGCGTAGCGGCCCGGGGGGTGCCGCCGCCGCGGCGCTGTGTGCCGCCGCCGCGGCGCTGTCGCCGGGTGACGGCTCTGTGACGGCGCCGCGGAGGGGCGGTGACGTCCTCTTCTCACCGGAGCTCCGGGGCGCGGCGGCGCTGGACTGCCTCGGGGCGCGGTGCTGGACTCGCCGGGGCGCCGCGCGGTGCGGCGCGCTGCAGCGGACGCGAGGATCCGCGCACTCCAGCCGAGAGATCGCGACATGGCTTATCCCGACCCGCAGGTAGTTGAGCAGGCCCTCGCCGCCGTGGAGGCGCTGCGCGCGAGCGCCGTCGAGCACGAGCAGCGCTACCGGCCGCTGCTCGAGGCGGTGCACCCGCGGCACCGGGCGGGGGCGACGAACCTGCTCCACTACCTCGCCGTCCGGCAGCAGGACATCCGCGGCCTCCAGCGGCGGCTCGCCGCGCTGGGCTTGAGCTCCCTGGGCCGGCTCGAGAGCTGCACGCTGGCGTCCCTGGACGCGGTGCTCGGCGCGCTCGACGCGCTCGCGCGGCGCCCCGAGCCGCGGGCGCCCGGCGAGTACCTTGCCTCGTTCGAGTCGGGGGCCGCGCTGCTCGAGGAGCACGCGCGGGCGCTGCTCGGCGAGGGGAGGGAGGGGCGCCAGACGCGGGTGATGGTCACGCTGCACGAGGACGCGCGGAAGGGCGAGCTGAAGAGGCTGCTCGAGGGCGGCATGGACATCGCGCGGATCAACTGCTCGAAGGGGGACGCGGACGGCTGGGCGGAGCTCATCGCGCGGTTGCGGAAGGCGGGGCAGGAGACCGGGATCGCCTGCAAGGTGCTCTGCGACATCTCCGGGCCCAACCCGCGCGTGAGCAAGATCGGCGGGGGGTCTGCGCGCGTGACGCTTCCGGAGTCGGGCGAGCGGCCGAAGCTCTGGCTGTGCAAGGACGTGAAGGACGCGAAGAGGGCGCGCGCCGCGGCGGGCGACGCCGACGTCGAGGAGGCGCTCGCCGTGAGCTGCACGATCCCGGAGGTCATCGACGACCTCCGGCCCGGGCACCGGGTGTTTTACGACGACGGGCGGCTGGGCGGCACGGTCGAGCGGGTGACCGAGGGGGCCGCGCTCGTGGAGGTGGATCTCGCGCGGCAGGGTGGGGTGAAGCTGAAGCCGGGAAAGGGGCTGAACTTTCCGGACACCGAGCTCGGGATTGCGTCGCTCACGCCGAAGGATCTAGAGGATCTCGACTTCATCGCGCGCAACGCCGACATGGTGGGGCTCTCGTTCGTCAGGTCTCCTTCCGATGTGGAGCGGCTCCAGGAGGAGCTCGCCGCGCGGGGGGCGGCGCACCTCGGGATCGTGCTGAAGATCGAGACGACCCCTGCGTTCCGGCAGTTCCCGCGGCTGCTGCTCGCGGCGATGCGCAGCGAGCACGTGGGGGTGATGCTCGCGCGCGGCGACATGGCCGTCGAGATGGGTTTCGTGCGGCTGGCGGAGGTCCAGGAGGAGCTTTTGTGGCTCTGCGAGGCCGCGCTGGTCCCGGCGATCTGGGCGACGCAGGTGCTCGAGAGCCTGAACAAGACGGGGGTGCCGACGCGCGGGGAGGTGACGGACGCGGCGATGAGCTCGCGGGCGGAGTGCGTGATGCTGAATCAGGGCGAGAACATCGTGGCGACGGTGGCGTTCGTGGTCGACGTGCTGAAGCGGATGCACGAGCACCAGGACAAGAAGCGGGCGCTGATGCGGCCGCTCAGCGTGTCGCGGATGGATTGAGGCAGACCGGCTACTTGAAGATCGAGAGGGGCACGGCGTTCGCCATCGCCTCGTGGCCGGCGTCGTTGGGGTGCAGGTGATCGCCGCTGTCGAACGAGGCGAGGATCTTCGCGGGCTGCTCCGGGTCACGCACGGCGGCCTCGAAGTCGATGACCCCGTCGTAGGAGGTGTTGCCACGGATCCACGCGTTGACCTCCTGGCGTACGGCCTCCCCCTCGGGCGTATAGTAGGGTGGGAACGCTTCCTCGAACGGCAGGAGCGTGCCGACGAACGCCTTGACCCCCCTCGCTCTCGCCTTGTCGGCGAGCGACTGGAGCCCGTCGATCAACTGGGCGGCGGTCACCTTCTCGGCTTCCCCCAACAAGCCCGGCATGCCGATGTCGTTGATCCCGATCAAGACGATGGCGTGCGTCACGCCCGGCGTCCCCAGCACGTCGCGCTCGAAGCGCGACACGGCGCTCGGACCGATGTTGTCCCGGAGCAGCCTGTTCCCGCCGAGGCCCTGGTTGACGACCGCGACCGTCCGCGTCTCCGGATCCGCCTGGAGCCGCGCGAAGAGCCGATCCGAGTAGCGCTTGTCGGCGTCCATCGTCGATGACGAGCCGTCCGTGATCGAGTCGCCGAACGCAACGACGACCTTCTGGGGCTCCGTGGACTCGACGTCGACGCCCGCGAGCCAATACGTGGACGTGACGTTGGCCGGTGACGTCAAGGCCTCGCTCGCCGCCTGGTTCCCCGTGGCGACCGCGTGCGTCGTGAAGGAGAACGGGTGCCACGTCGCGGGCTCCGACGTCGCCGCGCTGTAGATGCTCACGATGAGACGGTCGCCCGTGCTCACCGCGAGCTCCACGCCGTCGCTCACCGCCTCGCTGGCCGGCGGTATCGACGCGCTCGGCTGGCCGGCGAACTGGACCCGCCGGTCGGTGCCCGGCGCCGAGACGAAGGGCGAGGCCTCTTTCGCCACGCGGACCTCGGCGAGCTCCAGCGGCTGGGTCCCGAAGAGGTTCGAGAGCCGCAGCCGGACCCGATCGCCGGAGGCGGTGACGACGAGCCGCTGGCGCAAGGTCTCGTCGCTGAAGCTACGCGGCGTCGTGTCGGGGAACGGCGAATCCGGCCCCTGCATCGTCGTCCCCCACGCGGCTGTCCAGCTCGCGACGGGCACCTCGTCGTCGTCGCCGCCGCAGGCGGCGGCGACGAGGGTCAACACAAACGCGTTCAGGGTCGCCCGACGGGGCAATTTCAAACCGATCATCACGCATCTCCTCCACGCACGAGCAGGTCATTAGCATCGGTTGCGGCGCTTGCCCGCGCCATGCGCTATGCGGCCCGGCGGTCGCGGCGGGGCCACGCGACGAGCCCGAACACGACAGCGCGCATGGCCGGGATCGACGCGAAGTACCAGGGAGGAAGCACGAAGAGGTTCGCGGGGCGCCAGCGCTTGCGGGTGGGGGCGGGCAGGGCCACGCTCGCGGTCGCAGTCATGGATGGCATCGTCGTGTCTCCTTCGCGAAGCCAGGCTCCCGGGGTGGATCGACCGGATTGACGACCCTGGCTTCACTGGGGCGACGAACGACCGCCGGCGGGATCGACAGAGCAAGACATCTTTTTTCGCGCCCCCGCGCGGCGCACGGCCGGGGCCTCGCCCGGTCGCCACGCTCCCGGCTGGCGGCTCTTGGAACCGTTTCGCTGTAGGTGTACGTAGGTCTCTTGGATCCTGCCTGCCGCGAGGCGCTCTACCTGCCTGCCGCGAGGCGCTCTACGCGAGCGACGTCATGCTGCGGTCGTCGACCTTGGCGAGCGCCTCGGCGAGCTCCGCGTCGCTCGTGCTCGCGCGCGCGGCGGCCTCCAGGGTTTCGCGGACCCCCGGCGCGACAGCACCTCTCGCCGCCGAGAGCATGCGACGATGGCCGGCCTCATCCAGGTGCGCCCTGAGCGCCACGGCGGCGCCGCAGCGCGCGGTGGGGGCGGTGTTCGGCGCCTCGACGATGCGCCACATCTGCTCGATGGCGAGCAGTCCTGTCGCGCCGGCAGAAAGGCGTCGCCCCGTCGCACGTGGCCGATTCGAACCTCGCACGCTTCAGCTCGGACCGCAGCACGCGCCCCGCGAGATCCAGCGCGGGCCCGGCGCGCCCCGCGAGCGCCACCGCCTCGCCCGCGAGCTCCATCGCCCGCTCCGGGGCGGCGACGCCGGCGAGCGCCATGCGCGCCACCACCGCCCGAGAGGGCGATCAGCTCTCGAGGCCCGGCAATCGCCACACCATCCCGGGATCACGCGCGCAGGTCTGCCGGGCGATCTCGGCCATGCGAGGAGCGCTCTCTTCGGGGAACATCATGCCGAGCTCGTAGTGGACGCCGGCCACATCGGCCGCGAGCCCGATCGTGCGGAAGTCGTCGCGCATGAGGGCCATGATGCTCGGATTGCTGATCGCGATGAGGGCTGCATGACCCCGCTGATGCGCGACCAGCATGCTCCCTGCCCAGAGCGCCTTGGCCAGTCGCTTCCCGCGATGCTCCGGCTCCACGTACGTCCAGTCGTGTTCGATCAGGTCGTCACGACCCATCCCGGCTAGGCCGGTCAAAGCCGGCAGATCGACACGCTCCCATATGTCGGGGAAGACGTGCTCGAGGGCCAAGGGACCGGCCGAGGCCCGCATCAAGCTCACCATGCCGATCAAGCGGGAGCCGCGCTCATCCCGCCTCTCGAGCACCAGGAACTCGCTCCGCGAGTAGCTCCCCTCCAGGACGCCGATGGGATCGTGTGCCTCGATGATGAACTGGTCCTGCATGCGGCGGATTTCCGCCATGTCGTCCGCCGTCGCCAAGCGAAAGATGTACTGGGTCATGCGCGTGACCTTTGCAAGGATTGCTCCAGTCGGAGCCCCGCGGCGATCGCTCGGCATGCGACCGCGGCGCCATCTGATGTCCCGCCCTTGTCACGTGACATCGAGGCGCTGGGCCGTGACATCGAGGCGCTGGATCGTGACATCGAGGCGCTGGACCGTGACATTGCCCCGCGAGACGGACGCAATGCGAGCACGGCCCACGCGACGTAGCCCCGAGGGACCCCGGGCACGGTCGCCGCGCGCGCCGGGATCTCCCCGCCGCGGCGCGCGCGCAGGCGCTGCTCGGCACCCGCGTCGGGAGTCAGAGCGCTTCTGCGGCGAAGCCGTCCCACGCGTCGCAGAGCGCCTTCTTCGGCCCGGCCTGCTTGGAGATGGTGAGATCGAGGACGATGTGTGGGTGGGGGGTCCAAACGCCTTTGCGAAGGCAAGTGCCCACTCGCCCCAGCGTTCGGTTGACATGATCGCACAATCACGACGTGGTCGTGCCATCCAGGAAATCGCCGGTGCTCGCTCCGCTTCATGCCCAGCCGGTGGCTCCAGGAGTACAGCGTGCCGGCTCTGACTTCCTCCGGCTCCGCGAACACGCGGACGTAGTGCCCGCTCTTGTGCCAGCGCGCCACCCGGTCGCGCCAGATGCGTCTGCTCTCGTCCATCCACACCTCCGGCGCCGATTTCTACGCAGCGCAGAGGCTCCTAAACAGCATGTGGGTCACCGAACGCGTACGTCGCTTCGTCGCTCATCGTGACCCCTTTGCCATGTACAGTTACCTGGGGCTTCAGCCGCACAACCTCGCGCAGGCGCCCGGAGGCATCTCTCTTGACCTTGCTGCCGGTCCAGCGACCCCCTGTTGACGCTCGAGGTAGATGATGGGTGAGGTCCGCTTTTCGCTCACGCAGGATGATGGCTCGCTCACGCGCGCGATGGTCATCGCCGGCCCATCCGGTGCGCGGAGCCCCCGCCGGAGGCTCCGTCCGCCCATCGCCCGCGCGACGCGGCCGCCGGGGCGCGCAGGGCGCGTCAAGGGCGGCGCAGCCGCCGAGCCCTGCGAGGGAACCCTTGACGCGTCCGAGCACCCCGGCACGCTCAGGACGCGATGGGCCGACCATCACGCCCGTGACCGAGGCCCGCTCACCGTCGCGATGGCCATCAGCCAGCCCGAGCGAGAGAGCATCAACCAGTTTGACTCTCAACACAGGGCAGGGACCACACCGCCGCCATCCCCTACTGCCGTGCCCGTCCGCTCAGCTTCGCCGGCGAGGCCTGGGCGATCGCTGGCTCGGACCCGGGGTCGGCCTCGCCGGCCTGGTGCCCGCCGTGGAGCCCCGTACCCTGGCGTCACCTGCCGCGCCCGCTCCTTGTGGTCCCTCTCACGCCGGTCCCGCCCCAAATCCAGCGTCGCCGGAATTTTCAGGTCACACGCAGGTCATACAAAAGCAAGAGGACACGGCTTTCTCCGTGTCTTCTTGGTGGAGGCGGCGGGAATCGAACCCGGCTCCCGATGCGCGACGCGCTCCGGCGCTGCCGACGTCTGCTGTGACGAACCTGGTCACGCGCCGAGACCGGCGCCGAGCCGGCCGTCGATGCGCTCGTGGCTCCAGCAGGGCTCGACGGCCCCGAGCATCAAGGTCCCGACGGCAGAACGGCACGGGCACGGGCGGCGCTCAACGTAGACTTAGCTCTCGTTCCCACCGCTCCTGTTCCGCGATCGCGTCGTCGGCGGCTCGTACTCCCTCGACGAACAGGGCGGCGAACTCCGGGTCGTTCAGGTCGAAGCCCAGCCGGCGCATGATAAGGCGGTCTTCTGGGGGGACGGAGCGGAGTATCGCGGCGGCGGAGCGGGGGCGGCGGGCAGGACGCATGCTGCGAACGTACCAGACTGCGCGGGCAGACCGTAAGGGCGCGCGGTTGGTTCTGGCGTAGCCTGAGACAAACGGACGAGAGCACGTCTGCGTAAGCGTCCTGTGCCGCGGCCCGGGCGGGCGGCTACCGGCGGCAAGGGGCGCTGCTCGCTCGGTCAGCTTGGGGTCCTTCGGCCGGCGTAGAGCCGTGCTTCTCGGCAAGCACGAGGAGCTTCCCGACCCGCGCTCCACCGAGCTCAGCCCGCGCGGCCCCGCCTCTCGCCGCCGGGGCACCTCGTCACGCGCCAGCAGCGGAGCGCTTCGCGAAACCGCCTTCTGCCGCGGTGGATCCGTCCCAGCGTCGTGTGTGGGTCTTGCGGAATCCAACCGCGATCTCCGTGGCGGTGTAGCCCAAGGCGGCTTCGGCGAGCACTGCACGCAGATCCAGCTTGAGCCGCTTCAAGACACGGAGCGTCAGCCGGGCGTCCACCTTCTCGAACGGCTGCGGCATGCCACCATCCATCGCTGGATGCGTGTACGACGCACGGCCTTTGTCCCACCGATGCTGGTGTTCCCAGTAATGCGTCGTAGGGTGCTCACGTGACCGCGAACACGACTCATCGGCATCGCCTACCTGGACGAGGACCAGCTCACGCTCGAGGGCGTCATTTACGAGCTGGGGCCGCCCGGCAAGGGCGGCATCCGCTGGAACCACGATGGCACCATGGTGACAGCGGAGGACGGCATCGCCGTCGAGACGCTTCGTTTCCCTGAATAGGAACTACACGCATGGCGCCGACGCGTCAGTCGACCGACGGCACGGTCGCGTCGACTCGGGTCGGCAGCCCGCGCGCGCCCGCCGGCGCGCGGAACGTGGCGCCGGACAGCTCCCGACGCATGCACGTGGCCGCCTCGTCGTAGCGGGGGTCGGAGGCGCTCCCGATGATCGTCGGCACCACGATGTAGCCCTCGGCGTCGACGTTGAACTCCACCCGGACGGCGTCGGGCGGCAGGATCTTGCCGTCCGGGCCGCGACAGCGCTGCACGAGATCCCAGTAGAGCTGCGCCCGCGCCGCCTTCTCGATCGCAGGGCTCGACATGTCGGCCTGCACCATGGGCGCGCCGATCTCGACGCGCGACCGCGGGGCGGGGGCAGGGGAGGGCTCCGCGGCCGACGGGGGCGCAGAGGGCGCCGGCAGGCCGGTCGTCGTGCCGATCTTCGCGAGGCTCGCGCCGTCGCCCGGCCTGGGCGCGGCCTGCCGCGCGGCGGCGAGGATCTCCTCGAGCGCGCCCGGCTCGGCGGAGCTCGCCGCCGGCGGCCCGCCCGACCGGGGTTGGGCGCCGCGCTCGCTCAGGGACGCCGCGGCGCTGCGCGTCCAGGGGGTGTGCGCCCCGGCGTCGGCCTCCGCCGGCGGCGCGGGCTCGGGGCGGCCGCAGGACGCGAGCAGCGGGAGCAGGACCACGAGCGCGGTGCGCACGCCGAGAGGGTCGATCGGATGGGCGTCGCGCGCAACGGCGTCGGCGGTGTAGCGTGACCTCGCACGTCGATGCGCGCGCTCCTCGCGATCCTGCGGATCGGTCTTCGCTCGCTGCGCGAGGGGCGCCGGGCGCACATGTCGGAGGGGCCGGCCGGGGCGCAGGCGCAAGAGGCCGGGGCGCAGGCGCAAGAGGCCGGGGCGCAGGCGCACGAGCCGGCAGAGCGCCGCGGCGCCCTCGCCGGAGCCCTGCGCCGCGCGCCCGGGGCGCGCCTTGCCCTGGTCGTGGCGCTCTCCTCGCTCTCGGGCGCCCTGTCCGGCCTCCTGCCGGCGATGGCCGGCGCGGCCCTCGGCGCCGTGGCCGGCCGCGCGGCGTCGCCCGGCGGCGCGGCGTCCACGAGCGGCCTCGGCGGCGCGCTCGCCCGCCTGCTCGACGGCGCGCCGCCGGCGGCCGTGGTGCTCGCCGCGCTGGGCGCCACGCTCGCCTCCGCCTCCGCGGCGGTGCTGTCGGGCCGGAAGAGCTCCGAGCTCGCCGGCGACCTCACCGCCGCCCTGCGGGTCGCGCTCTTCCGCGCGGCGCTGTCCGCCTCGCCCCGGGACGTCGACGCCGCTGGGCGCGCGCTCCTCGACGCGCACGCCGCGGGCCCCGCGGGCCCCGCGGCGCCCCTGCCGCCGGCCGGCCCTGGCCCTGGCCCGCGGCCCGTGCCGCCCCGGCCGCCGGCCGCCCCCGGCCCGCGGCCCGCGCCGCCCGCGCGGGGCGCCGACGTCGTGCGCCTCGCGATTGCGCGCGACGCCGGCCTCGTCGCCGACTTCGGCGTCGCCTTCGTCGCCGGCCTGCCCCAGGCCCTCGCGACCCTCGCGGTGCTCGCCGCGTCGCTCGTCTCCAGCGGCATGGCGCTCGTCCTCGCGGGCGGCGCCGCGCTCTTCGCGCTCTCGCGCCTCGCCGCGGACCGGGCCTCGGGCCGCGTGGCGCGCGCCATGCGGGAGATGCAGCACGCCGACACGGCCGTCTTCAGCGCCCTCGGCGAGGCGCTCGCGGGCGCCGAGGACCTGCGCCTGCTCGGCGCCCGCACCCAGGTCGAGGGCGAGCTCGCCGGGGCGGCCTACCGGGTCGCGGACGCCCGCCGCCGCTTCGGCCAGGCGCTCGCGGTCTCCGGCCAGATCAAGGGGGTGTTCGCGGCGCTCTCGCCGCTGGTCATCGTCGCCGCCATCGCCGCCTCCCGCGGGGACGCCGGCGCGGGCGAGGTCGGCGAGCTCCTGCTCGTGGTGCCGCTCCTGATGGCGCGCCTCGAGGCGCTCGACGCGCTCCGCGCCGGCTTCCTCGAGCGCGCCCCGCTGCTGCAGGCGACCCTCGCCCTGCTGCGCCTGCCGGCGTACCCGCCGCCCGCGGAGGGCGGCCCCGCCGCCGCCGGGCCCGCTCTCGCCGCGGTGGCCCAGGGGCCGGGCGGCGGCCTCGCGGCCGCTCTCGGCGGCGAGGCGAGGCGCCCGCTGGCGATCGCGTTCGAGCGCGTCACGTTCACGCCGAGCGGCGCGACCCGCCCGGTCCTCGACGACGTGTCGCTCTCGATCCCGGCCGGCGCGGTGGTCGGCATCTGCGGCCGATCCGGCAGCGGCAAGTCGATGCTCCTGCGCCTCTTGCTGCGGCTCGACGATCCGTCGTCCGGCGCGATCGCCGTGGGCGGCGTGGACCTCCGGCGGATCCCGCCCGGCGAGCTCCCGCGGCTCTTCGGCGTGGTGGGCCAGTCGGCGCGCCTGTTCGAGCGGAGCATCCGGGACAACCTCGCGCTCGGCCTCGAGCCGCCGCCGTCCGACGACCGCATGCGGGAGGCGCTCCGCCAGGTGGAGCTCGACGAGCTCGCGGGCCCGCCGGTCGCGCCCGGCGCGCCGCCGACGACGGCCGCCGCCGCGGGCGCGGCGGGGCCCGCGGGCGCCGCTCCGGCCGCGGCGCGCGGGCTCGCGACCGAGGTGCGCGCCTCACCGCCGAGCCTGTCGGGCGGCGAGGCGCGGCGGCTGCTGCTCGCCCGGGTGCTGCTGCGCGATCCGCGCGTCTTCGTCCTGGACGAGCCCGAGGCGGGCCTGCCGGGCGCGACCGCCGAGGCGCTCCTGCGCACCGCGTGCGAGGTCGCCGGCGGGCGCACCGCGATCGTGGTGACCCACGCGCCGCACCTCCTCCGGTCGACGTTCAACGTGCTGCTCGACGGGGGCAGGGTCGCGGCGGTGGGCACGCACGAGTCGCTCCGCGAGAGCTCGCCGCTGTACCGATCGCTCCTGGCCGAGGCGCTGCAGCGGTCCGCGGCGAGCCCGACGCGCTCGCCGGACGCCGCGCCATGAGGCCCGGCGTGGATTCGGCCTGCGCGCGCCGCGGGCGCGGGGGCGCGCTCCGTTCCTGGAGCGCCCCCGCGCGGCCCGTCCGGCGCGCGTCGCCAGCGCCGATCGGCGTCGTTTCCCTTTCGTCTTCGCTCCGGATCAGGTCGGGCCCTGGGCGCCGTCCAGGATCCATTGCCGCAAGACCTCGAGCTGCTGCGGGCTGACGGTCGGCCCGGTCGTGCTGGGCGGCATCACGCCACTGATGCACTGTGCCATGTCGGTCTGCACGCAGCCCGCGGTTTCCGCCTTGCCAGAGGCCTTGAGGTAGAGCCAGCTGCGGTCGGGATCGCCCGGGACGACGAGCCTGTATTGGCCGCCGCCGATGGAGGGCTGGTTGACAAGGCCGTCGACGATCTTCTTGGAGCTGATGTGGCCGCCGAGCGTCAGCTTCGCGTTGGGACCCGTCTCGGCATGGCAGCCGCTGCACAGGTTGGTCCGGCTCTCGAAGATGGGCCGCACCTTCTCGTGGAAGAACCCCGACTCCACCGGCAAAGGCTCGTTGGGATTCACGACGTCGTCGGGATCCAGGTTCTGCTGGATGATCTTGATCTCGGTGTCCATCTCGCGGCACTGCGCCTCGAGATCATCCTTGAGCTTCCGGTCGTCCGGCGTGAGGCCCTTGGCGCGGCGATACTTCTCCCACACGTTGTCGATCCAGCCGTGGAGCTTCCAGAACATGTAGTTGTCGATGTTGGCGTTGGTGTTGTTCACGCCGTGCGTCGTGTTGCCCGGCCGCGCCCACTTGGCGTGCAGCACGAAGTGGAGGCCCACCCACGGCATGTTGGTCGCCCCCGCCAGCCGCTGGCCCACGTTGCACTGGAGCCAGAAGCCGAGCGTGCCTTCGTCCGGGAACCTCGCGAGGTTCTCGGGCTTGTCGATCTCGTCGCCGATCCTCCCGGCCTCGAGGGCGGCCGAATCCCAGTCCTTCCACTGGTTGCGCCACTGGGGCGGCACGTCCTCCGCCTTGGTCGGGAACTTGGAGAAGCCCTCGAACTGCTCGCTGTGGTTGGGCCAGAGCTGCTTCAGCGCCTGGATCATGTGGCGGTGGAACACCAGGAACTGATAGCCGTCGCCGGCGGTCTGGCAGTTCTGATCCTTCGGGACCAGGTTGGTGAACGAGCAGATGTTCACCTTGCTCAACCCGCCGCCGCCCGGGAGGTTACAGGCGCGGATCGCGTGCCACTCGACGTGGGCCGCCTGCCAGGAGTGGTCATACATCCACTTCAGGACCTCGGGCTGCACCGTGGTGTCGACGATCTCCGGATCGTTGTTGCCGGGCGGGAAGAAGTCCGCGGGCCCGTCCTTCATGGTGGGGCTCGAGTCGCTCGGGTCGGGCATGTAGCCGTTCTTGCAGTGGTCGTACGGATGGTCGTCCGTGCCGCCTGCGCCCGTGCCGCCGGAACCCACGCTCGCGTGGTCGCCCGCGCCCGCGCCCGAGCCCGAGCCCGAGCCCGCGTGCGAGCTCGAGCTGGCGCCGCCTGCTCCGACCGTCGCACCGGGCCCCCCCGCGCCGCCCTCGGGCTCGCCGGTCAACGAGTTCCCATCGTCGCTGCCGCACGCGCTCAGCGACAACGCGGCCAGCGCCGCGAGCGCGGCCAGGCACTGTCGAGATCTACGGCGGTCGGTTGCAGAAACGTGTAGCAGGTCGTTGAATCGCATGTCGCTCTCGCACTCCGGTAAGCTTAATCCGTCAGGTGCGACCCACTCCCACATCGGAGCGGGCAACCACACACTATCAGCGGCATGCCTGCTCCTTCCGCGGAGCGAGCATGCAGCAGGGAACTTGGATGTTACTGGATTTGTATGTTCTCTCGGCCTCTGAATGAGCTCATGCTGGCTGGCGATGGAGCGAAGACGGCCCTTCCGACGTGTAAAGTTGCTGATAGGGTGTCGCTCTTCCAGGAAGGGCGGATCGGGCAAGGCGTCTTCGGAACCTGCGCCTGACCAGTCCCGGTATATGCCCTTCGTCCCTGTATTTGATCTCGAGGACGAGCTCGGACTCCGCGTCTCCGGTGCCGAGCCCGTCAAACTCAGTGCATTCAGCGACGGCGGCCGGGAGCACCCCGAGCAGAATTCGCTCCGCTACGAGCGCGGCGCGCCGACGAGCCCGAGGCGCTCGCTCGCGCGCGGTGACCTGGGTTGGCGGAGCTCGCTCGCCGTCATTCTGAGCCGCGCCGCGAGCCGATGTGTTCGTTGTCGATGTGCCGGTGCGGCGGGGGAGCTCCGCGGCACCGGATCCGATCACGTCGATCGCACGTAGATGACGAAATCGACCGTGGCGGTGGCGCCGCGGTACTCCACGGACGCGGTCACCGTGGCCACGCCGGGCGCCTCGGTGCGGATCGTCCCGCGGCGATCGACGGAGACCACGCGGGGGCGGTTGCTGCGGAAGCTCACCCGCATGCCCGCGGGGAGCGGGCGGCTTTCGCCCTTGGTGATGTAGCCGTAGAGCGTCTCGTCGGTCAGCGAGACGGTGAGCTGCGGATCGATCTCCGCGCCGACGGGGAAGAAGACCCGCTGCTGGATGCCGAGGTCGTGATCGCCCACGATCTGTGGTTTGGCGGTCGCCACGGCGGCCGTCGGGCGGAGCGCGCCGGTCACCGTCACGAAGGTCTGCTCCTCGATGTCCTCGTCCGCGGCGGAGCGCGCGATCTGGAGCGCGTAGGTGCCCGCGTCGACGGTATAGCGACCCTGCGCCTGGTCGAAGAAGGCCAGATCGGCGACGGGCAGCTCGAAGCTCACGCGCCGGGTCTCCCCGGGGCGCAACGAGATCTTCTGGAACGCGCGCAGCCGCTTCCTGGGACGCTCGAGCGAGGCGGGGGCGTCGGGCGTGCTCACGTAGAGCTGGACCACCTCGGCGCCGGCGACGCGCCCGGCGTTGCTGACATTCACGCTCACCCGCAGCGCGCCATTCGCGTCCACGCGCTGCCGATCCGCGCGCAGTCGGGTGTAGCGGAAGCTGGTGTAGCTCAGGCCATGACCGAACGGATAGGTGACCGGGCCCTGGAAGTACATATAGGTTCGTCCAAGGCTGCTCGCCGTCGGTCGAACGGCGTAATCGTCGATCGGGGGCAGGTCGGAGAGGTTCGTGGTCCAGGTGAAGGGCAGGCGGCCGCTCGGGCCAGCGGCGCCGAGCAGGACGTCGGCGAGCGCCTCGCCCTTGCGCTGGCCGTTGTAGGAGCTCCAGAGCAGCGCCGCCACGCCGGGCTCGAAGCTGCCGACGTCCATCTGGCCGACGGTCTCCATATAGACGATGGTGCTCGGGTTCTGCGCGGTCACCTGTCGAATGAGCTCGGCCTGGGCGCCGGGCAGATCGAGGGTGGTGCGGTCCACGTCCTCGCGCGAGTGGCGACCGTCGGTGCCCACGTAGACGACCACGACGTCGTAATCGGCGGCGGCGGCGACGGAGGCCGCGTCCACCTCGGCGAGGGTCTCCGGCGTCACGCCGGGGTAGAAGTCGACGGCGGCGTCGGGGTTGATGGCCTGAACCGCGGCCTTGATGCCGCTGTAGCCGTTGACCGTCTTGGCGTTGCCCGCGGGGCCCTGGTCGCTGGAGTAGCCGCCCAGGAAGACCTCGGCGGGGTTCGCGTAGGTGCCGATCACGGCGAGGCGGAACGCGCCGCGGCGCGGGACGCGGAGCGGCAGGAGCTTGCCAGTGCTGCCGTCCTTGCGCCGGGTCTCGCTGTTCTTGAGGAGCACGATCGCCTCGGCCCCGACCTCGCGCGCCATGGCGAGCCGCTCGGGCGTCTCGGTGATCGCGCCGTTGTCGTCGCTGTTGAGCCACGTCCCTGGCGCGACGCGGGCCCGCGCCTGCGTGACCCAGGGGACGCGGGCGTCGTCGTCGAACTCGCCGAGGCGCATGCGCGCGGCGAAGAGCCGAGTGACCAGCGGGTCGACGTCGTTCTCGTTGAAGATGCCCGTCGGCGTGGGGATGGCGCGCGCGACCGCGTCGGGGAGGGTGTTCGCGTAGCTGAAGCGGTCGTGATAGCCCCAGTTGCAGTTGAGATCCTCGCCGGCGACGGCGGCGAAGGCGTGGCGCTCGACGGCGTCGAGCGGGTGGGGATAGCCGGGCGGCTGCCAGCGGTGCCCGGCCTGGATCTCGCGGATGGCGTCGCAATCGGAGGTGAAGAAGCCCCGGAAGCCGAACGTGGAGCGCGCGAGCACCTCCTTGAGCTGGATGCTGGCGGCCACGGGGACGCCGTTGACGCGGTTGTAGGCGCTCATGATCGACGCCGGATCGGCGGCGCGGATGACGTCGCGGAACTGCGCCGTGTAGTACTCGCGCAGGGTGCGCTCATCCATGTCCGAGCTGCCTCTGCGGCGGTTGAACTCGCTGTTGTTGGCGGCGTAATGCTTGAGCGTGGTGTTCACCTTGAGGTAGCCGCGGCCCTCGGGCAGGGGGCGGCCGCGCTGGTCTTTGCCCTCCATGCCGTTCACGAACTGCGCGGCGATGGCGGCGGTCAGCACCGGGTCCTCGCTGAAGGCCTCGTCGTTGCGGCCCCAGCGTGGATCCCGCGCCAGGTTGATGGTGGGGGCGTAGACGTTGAGGTCGAGCTTGTTGTCGCGGAAGATCTCGCGCGCCTCGTCCGAGATCATGCGCGCCTCGCGGTACATGAGCTCCGGGTTCCAGGTCGAGCCGAGGGACAGGTCGACGGGATAGGACGTGGTGTTGACGGTGTTGGGCGGGTTGCCGCCGTGGTTGACCTGCTCGCGGGCGACGCCGTGCGCGGCCTCGTTCCACCAGCCATAGGCGGGGATGCCGAGCGACGGGATGGCCGCTGCCTGGCTGCTGACCATCTGGCTGGCCTTCTCGGCGAGCGTCATGCGGGAGACGAGATCCGCGGCGCGCTCCTCGGGCGAGTAGCGGCGGTTCAGGTAAATGGGGGTGTCGGCGGCCCGCTCGGTCGAGCGCTCGGCCGGGTCGAGCGCCGCCGGGGCGAGGGGCGCCGCGGGCTCGGCCGCGTCGGGAGGGGCATGGTCCGACGAGCAGGCCGCGATTGTGGTCAGCGCGAGGGCGCCGCGGAGCGCGGAGAGCGCGCTTGTGAAAGCCAGGTGCTTGAAGGTCATTCGTTGGCCTCTTTCCGTGGTGACAAGACGGTGGAAAGGCTCCTACCTGATGCCCTGTGCTGTGTGACGCGCGTTACATATAGGAAATGCGGGCGAGCGGCAACGGAATGGGGGCGACCTCAACCTGGGTCGGCGTTGGCGACCTCAACCTGGGTGGGGCCGGCGGCGCGACCTCAACCTGGGCCGGCGGCGGCGGTGCGGCGATCTCAACCTGGGTCGGGGCGACCTCAACCTGGGTCGGGGCGACCTCAACCTGGGTCGGGGCGACCTCAACCTGAGTCGGGGCGACCTCAACCTGGGTCGGGGCGACCTCAACCTGGGTCGGGGCGACCTCAACCTGGGTCGGCTCGGCGACCTCAACCTGGGTCGGGTCGGCGACCTCAACCTGGGTCGGGTCGACCTCAACCCGGGTCGGGGCGGCAGGTCGGGGTCGGGTCGCGCAACTTGACGGGAGCACGATTTCAACCTGGGTCGGGTCGCCGGTGCGACCTGGGTCGGGTCACCTGGGCCGCGCCTCGGCTCCGGCGACTCAACCCTGGGTCGGGGCGGGGTCAGCGGCGTCACCTGGGTCGGATCGCGGGACGCGGCGCAATGTCGGAACGAAACGCCTCGGGATAGGCTACGCTCCGAGCCCGTCTATGATTCATCATCCAGGACACCGAATCTGCCTCACGTCGTGGGAGCTGCTTCAGGTCTTCCACGGAGCGGTCATCCCTCGCCAGGGAGAGCTGCTGCTCATCGAGAAAGATGGATGCGAGTCGAAGTACCGCGTGGAACGGGTCATGTACAAGATGACCAGCAACCATGAGCTCATCGCCACCGTCTTCGTGGAGCCAGCGTGATCCCCTCCGGAATACATCGGAGATCGACCGTGGACCGTCCCTGATGCCTCGTCGTACGACGATCCAGGCGATGCACGGGAACCACGGCTGCTCCCGCGGTTCCCCCGAAGGATCACAGGGACGAGCTCGAGCGACGCGCTACGCGCCTCCGGGAAATCCCAGGATGCGAGCTCGATGGGCGGGAGGTGAAGGAGAGGTCTACGCCTTGCCCGTGACCTTGTCCCATGCGTGCCGGACGGCGGACTTCATGTGCTCCCAGGTGCCGGGGTTGCGCTCCTCCCAGGCCTTGCCCGCCTCCGCCTCGATGGTCGTCCAGTCGTGTCCCTTGAAGTTCTGGGACGTCCCGAGCTGATAGCCGAACAGATACGCGGGCGCGACCTGGTCGTAGGCATAGCCGTGCTTGGAGTAAGGGCCCGCCTGGTAGTGTTGCCGGAAGTCGGTGTCGTAGCGCTCGTACGCCGTCGTCCCGTTGCTGCGCTCCGCCGCGCTGACCGGCTCGACGTGGACCTCCGTGTGGCGCAAGGTCTCCCGGATCTGCTCGGTCCTCTGGGTCACCGCCTTGCTGACGACGACCTCCTCGATGACGCGCGCCTTCTTCGCGACGACCGCCTCCTCGTCGGTCTCGACGAGCTCCACGGTGCCGGACTGGAAGGTGTCGAGCGCCGCCGGCTGAACCGGCCGATCCACCGGGTGCCGCTCGACGTGGACGTGCTCCTCGCGCAGCCTCACCGACTCCTGGACCGGCTGCTCGACCAGCCGGCTCGATACGCGCACACCGCCGCGGTTCACGTCGCGCTTGCCGACCTGCAGCTCCTCCTCGATCACGGGGACCGCGATCTGCTCCTGCAGCACGTCGGCCCGGAGCTCATCTGTCTTCGCCGTCGAGGGGGCGGCCTTGGCGGTCTGCTGGGACCTGCTCAGCTGCTGAGAACGCTGGGACGGGGACATGGAACGTTCGCTGTGATTCATGACGTGACCTCCATGATGTCGTGGTCCATGTGGACCGTTATCCCCTCGCGCCACGCGCGAAGGTGGGGTTCGTGACTCGATCGCCCGGGCGCCGGAGCCCGTCCGACGATCCTTATTTCTCGTCGCGATCGCGCGGGGACACGCGCTCCACCCGCACGTCCTCGCGCCGGAGCGTGACGCGCTCCGGCGGGCTCATCTCGACCGAGCGGACCCGCGTGATGCGGAGCTCCTCCTTCAGCACCAGGCGCTTCTCGACGAAGAGCACCTCCTCGACGACCGGTACGATCAGAGTGTCACCCTCTTGACGGGTCGCCGGCGGCTCCGTCACCACCCGATCGATGGCGACGCGCTCCACGACCACGCGCTCGCTCACGAGCGGCTCCTCGACGGCCTCGACCCGCTCGTGAACCTGCTTCGTGATGCGGACGCGGCCAGACTCGACTGTACGCTTCTTCACCTCGAGCTCCTGCGCGACGACTGGCATGATGAGCTCGTCGGTGATCTCTACGCTCCTATCCGCCGGTTCCTGGCTGCTGCTCGAGTCCTGCACGGTGCCCCGGTGCGCGCCCCTCCACGGAGCGCGGTCGATCGTCGGTTGAGTCGCTCCCCATGAGCGCTCCCCGGCTGGAGCACGGTCCGGGCCAAGCGCGATCGCAGGCGCCGAGGCGCGGTGGGCAGCGCGATCTCCTCCGCCCGCGCGCCGCGCCTCGCGAGGCATCGCGCCACAGGCCTGCTGCGAAGGAATCTTTACAAAGTGCCTGTTGCCGGGGATCGCGACGCCAGTGGTGATGACCAGAAGGCCACACGTGAGGCCGCAACGCGGTTCAGCTCTGGGCGCACCGTGAGGCGCGTCGATCGCGGATCACTGGGTCGCTCGCCTGTCGCCCTTATCGTCGTGCCGATTGGCCGCTTGCCCGGGTTTCCCGGCGCGCAGGGGCCGCCCGCTCGCCTGTGCGCCCTCACGGATCGCAGGGGCCGCCCACGCGCACGGGCGGGCGGGCGAGCTGCTCCGCATCGCGTCCGGCGCGGATCGCCTCCTCGGGCATGTCCGCCGAGATGTCGGGCGGGCGGCCCGCGAGACCCCGCGCGAGGTAGATGAGGATGGACGCGGTCCCCCAGGCCAGCGCGAACGCGACGCCCGCATCGACGATCGCGCGGTACGGCGGGGACATCCGCCGGACAAGCAGGATCAGCGCCACGATGCCCGCGATGAGCACCCACGTCGCGATCAGCCGGCGGCGCGTCGTGTGGAAGAGCGCCATGCAGTAGAGCGGCGCCAGCACCACGTGCAGCGGCCGACGATGCTCTGCGAGGTAGAGCGCGCGCGCGACCACCCGCGGCGAAAAGCGCTGTTGAAAGCCGCGATATCCCTCGAAATAGGCGATCACGACCGTCCAGGCCGCAAGCAGGACGAGCTGGCCTGTCGTGAGCTCGTGGGCCGTCAGGATGCGAGCCGCCGTGGCGCCGAGCCGGTAAATGGCCTCGACCAGGACGGCGACGACGCCGAGGACACCCCAGAGGACGATGGCGAGACGACGCCGATGCTCGCGGTCGGGCGAGCTCATCGCACCCACGCCGGATCGAGGGGCTCCAAGGCCGTGGACCGCGAGCCGTCTGCCGCGTGCGCGGACGATCGCGTCGGACGGTGCGCCGGGCAGCCGAATCGCCGCATGCCCTCGCCATGCTAGGAGAGGAGCGGGGCACGTCAACCGGAACTTCGCAGGACGGGAGGCCAGCCCGCGGCGCGCTGCCGGTTGCGTGGTTGCGGTTCGTTCGGCGGCCGTCCGGCGGTAGCATCGCCGCCCCATGCCGATCGTCGACCGCTCCGCGCCGGGCGCGCCGCCCGCCCCGGCGCGGGCCCTCCCGCCCTATCCGCACGCGCTGCGCTCGCCGCTCGCCCCCTTCACCGCGCGCCTGCGCGACCTGCTCTCGACCGTCGAGTCCGCGGCGCTCCTCGGCGCGGTCGAGGCGCGCGTGCGCGGGCTCGGGGAGCACCTGCGCTTCGCCTGCCTCGCGATGCCGTGCTCGGAGGCGCTCGTGGCGCTCGAGATGGAGGCGCTCGGGCGGCTCACGGTGCCCGTCGTCGCCAACGCCGCTGGCTACCGCACGGCGGGCGCGGAGCTGCCGCCGAGCGGCACCCCGTTCGCGTACCTGCTCGGCGGCGGCGGCGGGCACGCGGTGGCGTTGGCCGACGGCGATGCGATGATTGCGCCGTTCCGGCCGATTCTGGGCGGGGTGCCGTCTTATGCAATATTTGTGCCGATTTGCGTCGGCGCGGCGATCGTGGGCGGCGCGGCGCTCTTCTCGCACGACGCGCCCCTCGGAGGTCGGGAGCTCGACATGGCCGAGCGGCTCGCCGAGGTCCTCGCGCTCACCGTGGAGTCGTTCCGCACCGAACGGGTCGTCTTCGAGCTCTTCGCCCGCGCTATGCCAGACCTGCTCGGGCACGCGCCATGCCAGGTTGGGGCGGCAAGCCCGAACCAGGTTGGGGCGGCGGGCCCGAATCAGGTTGGGGCGGCAAGCCCGAACCAGGTTGGGGCGGCAAGCCCGAACCAGGTTGGGGCGGCGAGCCCGAACCAGGTTGGGGCGGCGGGCCCTGGTCGGCCGCTTCAGGAAGAAGCGGACCCACCGCCGACCTCGCTCCGCGCCGCCCTGGAGCGGCACATCCATGCGCTCCGCCTCACGCCCGAGTACCGCCGCCGTCTGGAGCTCGCGGCGGTGGTGGGAAGGCTCGCCGAGCACGGCGAGGTCGAGGCTCGCCTCGCCCTCGACCTCCTCGCGCGGATCGACGCCTACGCGCGCGGCGGCGGCGTACAGGGGCCGCTCGGCGAGGGGGAGGGGAGCGCGGCGTGACGAGGCCCTCTCCGGTGGGGCCGGGCGGTGATCTCCGCGACGCCGCGCGCCGCGGCGCCGGCGTACGCGTCGCGCTGGTCGACTCCGGCGTCGACGCCTCGCACCCTGCGCTGCGCTCGGCGGCGCTGCGCCATGTCACGCTGAGCCGGCGCGGAGCAGCGCACGAGGTCGCGCCGTGCGCGCCAGGAGACGTCAGCGGGCACGGGACGGCTTGCGCGGGCATCGTCCACCGCATGGCGCCCGGGGCCGAAATCACGAGCGTCCGCGCGCTCGGCGAGGACGGACGATGCTCCCGCGACGGGCTCATCGCGGCGCTGCGCTTCTGCGTCCGCGAGCGCTTCTCCGTGATCAACCTGAGCCTCGGCATCGATATCCCGAAGAGCGCGCCGCTCCGCCCCGGCGACTACCGGTCCCTCATCGAACTCTACGAGGTCGCCGACGCGGCCTACACGGCAGAGGTCGTGCTCGTGGCCGCCGGCCCGAACGCGGCGGCGTTCCGCACCTATCCGGGGCGCTTCAAGTCGCTGATCGGCGTCGGTCGAGGGCCCTTCCAGGACCCAGAGGCGCTCCGGAGCGAGCTCACGGACGACCACGAGATCCTCGCGCCCGGCGACGAGGTGCTCGCGCCCGCGCCCGGCGGCGGCGACCGGCGCTGGACCGGAACCTCGTTCGCGGCGCCCCATGTGACCGCGCACGTCGCGCGGATCCGCGCCGCCCGGCCGGAGCTCTCGATCGAGGCGGTGAAGGCGGCGCTGCACGAGCTCGCGCGCGGGTCGGGGAGCGGGGCGGGGAGGAGCGCTGAGGAGGGCGCGACGGAGGTCGGCGCTGGCGCCGCGGCGGCGGGCCGCGGCGACGCGCCCGGGCGCGCGGCCGCGGAGGCGCCGGAGGATGGCCGTGCGCCCGCTTGACCCGCTCGACGGCGTGTCGCCCCTTGCGCGGCTGCTCCGGAGCGCGCCGGGCGCCGAGGTCCGCGCCGAGCTCGACCGCATCGAGGCGCTCCTCGGGGAAGGCGGCGCGCCTGCGGCGGCACCGGCCGCTCCGCCGCTTCCAAGAGGCCCGCTCCTCGCCGCGGCGCTCGCCTTCGGGCGGGGCGCGCTCGCGCTGCGCGAAGGCGCGCTGGACGCCGCGGTCCGCCTCCTCGACGGCGCCGCTGCGGCGTTCGGCGAGGAAGGGGCGGCCGAGGCCCGGGACCTCGCCCGGTGCGAGGCGGTGCTCGCGCGCCTGCGCCGCGACGCGCGGTCGGCTTGCGCCTCCGCCGTCGCGGAGCTCGATGCCATCGCGGGCGCAGGCGACGGCCGTCGCCGCGCGGCGGTCGTGGCCACCCATTACCGCGCCACGGCCGAGCGGATCGCCGGCGACGCGGCGGCCGCGCAGCGCACGCTGCTGTCTGCGCTGCGCGGATCGGAGCCGTTCCTCGACGAGCGGGCGCAGATCCTGAACTCGCTGGGGACGCTTTATGTGACCCTCGGCGCCCACGGGGCGGCCGAGGCGCTGCTGGAGCACGCGGCCGAGCTCCACCGCCGCCGGGGAGACGCCGTGGGCGAGGCTATCGCCTACGGTCAGCTCGGCGCGGCGGCGCTCGGCCTCGGCGCCGTCGAGCGCGCCCGCGCGGCGCTCCAGCGGCAAGAGTGGCTGTGCGCGCGCCTCGGCGATGCGTTCGGCCGCGCCCGCGCGCTCACGTTTCTCTCGGAGCTGGCGCTCGAGCTCGGACGCGCCGACGACGCCCTCGCGCTCGCGACCTCCGCCCGCGACATCGCGGCGGGCGCCACGCCGCCGCTGCGGACCTGGATTGCCTATGCGGCGCGGGCGATGGGGCGCGCGCGGCGAGACCTTGGCGATCTCGGCGCCGCCGCGGCGCTCGAGGAGGCGGGGGCGCTGTTCCGGGAGCTCGGCCATCCGCTCGGGGAGGCGCTCGCCGCGTGGGATCGCGCCTCGGCCGAGGCGCTCGCGCCGATGAGGTCCACAACCCCGGTCGCGCCGGTGCAGCCCGCAACCACGGTGCAGCCCGCAACCACAGTCGACTGGTTCTCCGCCGCCTGGGCGCTCGGCTCGCTGGGGCTGCCGTCCCGCGTGGCGCTGCTCCTTCGCGAGCGGATGGAGATTGAGGAGGCCGCGCCGCGGCCGGAGAACGGCGAGCCGGTGTCGTGCGGCGGGATTCGTGAGCGGGCGCTCGCCGCGGCGGCGCAGACCTCGCCGCATGTGGCCGTGCAGCGCGAAGTCGAGCTCGTCTACGACCGGCCGGATGACCTCACCGTGGTTGCCGCCCATAGGGCCGCGGCGCACCGCAATCTAGGCCGCCTCGCAGCGCTGACCCTCGCCCCGCCCGGCCTCGTCGTCGCCGCGATCGCTGCCTCGAGCGTCAACGTCCGCGGCCTCGTGCTCCCGTCCGAGCGCGCGGCAGCCGCCTGCATCGCCCGTCTGCCCGGGCTCGCTGTTTGGCTCTGGCCGTCCGCCACCGCGCCCTCCGCCATCGGCAGCGATCTCGCCGACCTGCGCACGGCGCTCGGCGAGCCGCTGCGCGCCGCGCTCGCGCTCGCGCCGGCCGGACGCGTGCTCTGCCCGCCCTTCGCGGGCGACGTCGGCGCCGAGCTCGAAGCGGTCGAGGTCGGCGCCCTGCTGGCATTGGCAGAATCGCTCGCACCGGGCGAGCTGCGCCTGGATGCACAGCTGGGCTGGAACGGAGAGGTCGGCGCGAGCGTCGAAGCCCTGGGGTTCGTCGTCACGCGCTGAGAGCGTCCGCAGCCACGCTCGCGCCGTGGAACGTGCGCATCCACCATGTTCCTATCGGGAAGACGACACTGCGTATACCGGAACGCCAGCGTTCGAGCGCCGCTCGGTAGGATGCGCGAAATGTCCGTACGGCGTCACCGGCGATTCTCCACGCGTCACCCTGATTACGGCCCACCGCGAACGTCGGATTGCGCTCGCGGAGTGCTTCCGTGCTCGTGGCCCGCTCGTAAGGGGAGACATTGCTGGCGCGCTCGGCGCCCAGAAAGCGGAGTCCCTGCTGCTGCGTCTTGGCATGTGCCTGCGCTTCCTGTCGCTCGAGCTCGGCGGCGACGTCGCGGCGAAACCCTTCCGCGCTGTCCTGCTCTACGGTTGGGGGCAGCGCGAGCGGGAGCGTCGCTTCCTCGGGCCACTGTGGGTTCTCCGGATCGAGGTATACCGAGGGCCGCATCGCGTGCAGGACGCCGCGGCCGAGCTCGCGTACGTCGACCTTGGCGCCCGGCCATTCATACGCATGCCGGACGAGGCCGGCGGCAACAGGGTTTGCGAGGACGTATGCGATCTTCTCTACCAATGCTGCGCGCGTCAGCAGCCGTACCGCGCTCGTGGGCTCGTGGTCCCACACCGGTCCTTCCCACGCGCGTAGCACCTTCGTCCCGAGCGCCGCGATACGATGGAAGAACTGTAGGAAGCGCGGCAGAACGCCGTCGACGTCCGTTACGATGAGGTGAAGATGCGTCGACATCGCGCAGAATGCGTGGACCTCGATGCCGTAGCGGCGGCTCGAGACGGCGAGGGCGTAGACCAAGAGCTGGGTGATGCCTGCGTCTGGGCGGAGGAGGTGATGCCGGCGCAGGATGCGGCGGGTGATCAGGTATGTGGCGCCGGGGATGATCGCGCGAGGCTGGCTCATGGCCGGCGCACATAACAAATGCCGTGCCAGGGTTCTGGTGGCGGATTTCAAGGGATCGACGTGCGTCGGGGGGGTGGCGGCCGCCAGGCTATCCGCCACTTAAGCCACCGTAACGTGGGTAGGCACCGCCAGCCCCGGTCAGCCGGACCTAGGTCGATTGATCCCCAACCTGGGTCGATTCATCCCCCAACCTGGGTCGATTGATCCCCAACCTGGGTCGGTTCATTCTGGTCATCCTCCTCACCGAACTGCGATGCCCTGCGCGCCGCCACCAGGCACCAACCCACCTGCCTCGCCTCGCGGGAGCAGGCTACCGTCGCGGCTCACCTGGAATGCCGCGATCGTCCCGGCCCCGGCGTTGAGGGTATATAGAAACCGCCCGTCGCGCGTCATCGTGAGGTCGATCGGCGCCGTGCCTGCGGGGAACGACGCCGACACGCCGCCGTCGAGCAACGTCAGCGCGCCGCGCGCGTCGACCTGAAGCCCGGAGACCGTGTCGCTGCCCGTGTTGGCCGTGAAGACATACCGGCTCCCAGGCGCGCCGGCGATCCAGCAGGTCGCCCGTTGGAAGGTGTCGACCGTGTCGCTGATGACGGCGAGGCTGCCATCCGCACGGATGCCGTACGAGGACACCGCGCTCGTGTCGCCGGTCGCCGGCACGCCGTCGCCGCCGACCTCCGCCACGAGGAGGTGTCCGCGCCGGTCGAAGGCGAAATCGAACGGGACGAGACCCCTGGAGATCGTCGTGACCGGAGCGTCGCTGGGGAAGCCGCGGCCGCTCACAGGGAACACGTGGATCTGGTTCGCCCCCTTGCCTGCCACGACCAGCACCTCCCCGTCGGGAGAGAACCCGATCTGACCCGGCGTCGCGCCGAGCGACGGCGGAATCGTGCCGCCGAGACCGAGATCGCGGACCGACCCGTTCATCGGCACAAGCTCGCCGCACGGGTCCACCTCGAAGCCGGCGATGTTGCCGTCGCCACCCACGTTGAGGACATAGACCAGGCCGCCGTGAGACGCGACGCTGACGGGAAAGTCGCCGCCCGAGTCAACCACGTCGAGCAGCGTCAGGCCGTGCGGCCCCACCCCGAACATCGACACCTCATTGCTCCCCGCGTTCACGGCGAACAGCAGCTTTCCGTCCTCGCTGAGGACGAGCGACCCTTGCGAGCCGAGCGGGTTGATCGGCCGGCTCGGCGCGCCGAGCCCCCCGGTCGCATACGTCCCTGCGTACGCGAGCGAGCCGTCCGCGGCCCGGTCATACGCCACCACGGCATTGCCATCTCCGGCGTTGGTCATCACGAAGACCTGACCGTGCCGGTGGACGCCGGCGCCGTGCGCCATGGCGTCGCCGGGCGCGCTCGCGGCGAAGATCCCCAAGCTCAGGGCCGTGATGTTCATCGTGCTGCGAAACATGAGAAAGCTCCTTGGAACGGCGCCGTGAACCCAGCGGCGCGGGCTTGTCGGTGGGTCGATCGTCGAGGCGCATCTCGGTCGTGACGACAGCGCACGACGCGCCCCGAGCCCTTGGGAGCGCGCGTCGCTGCGCGCCCCGTCAGGCGGGGTCATCCGCTGCTACGCGGAAGCCCCTCCGCCGTTTCGCGGCTGCCTCGACCGGCCCGCTCCGGCGCGCCTCTGCCGCTCACCCGGGCGACGCTCCGCCTGCGCACGCGCCGCCCGCGGCGGCTTGGCCGACACGCGCTCGTCGCCCCGCCTCTTCCGGCGACGGACGGACGACCGCTCTGCCCCGCCGGGGGTGAGGTCAGCGCGGCCGCTCGCCGCCGCAGCCGGAAGGCTGGATGCGCCGGACGGCCATCATGAGCAGGTAACGGTCCGGAGCGCCGGGCAGGTACCGCTCCAGGTGGAGCTCCCCGGGCCGGAAGCCGAGCCCGTGCAGGAAGCGGAACACGCGGTGCGCGGCCTTCTCGTCGCGCGCGGTGCACTCCAGGGTCGCGAACACGGTCGGCGGTACGTCCTGGCGCCGCGCCCCCGGCGGCAGCCGCCGGCCAGGTCGGATCCGGAACCCGACCTCGCCATGAAGCTCACCGTCCCTCAGGTCCAGCGTGCGGACGTACCCGCTGGTCAGGACCGGAACGCGCCGGCGCGCCAGCTCCCGCTTGCGCGCCGCCACGTCAGCGCGAAAGGCCAGCGGGCCCTCCGGCGCCGTCGCCGGGTACCAGACCAGCACCGAGCGCTCCTTCCAGTGCTCGAGGTGCATCGGCAGCTGCGACGACGACACCCCCCGCAGGTACTGATCCGCGATCTCGAGCGACAGCAGGCGGGCCGTCATCTCCTGCTGCCACGTCGCGAGCATCGCCTCCCGCGCCCGGCCGCTCAGGCGGAGGAACTCGCGGATCGCCGCGATGGGGATCCCCGCCGCCCGCAGGCTGCTGATGCTGCGGGCCTCCTCGACCTGCCCGGGCGCATAGGCGCGGTAGCCGTTCGCGCGCCGGCCGGTCGGCAGCAGGAGGCCCTTGCGCTCATAGAAGCGAAGCGCGCTCGGCGAGAGGCCGCAGCGGTCCGCGAACTGGGAAATCGTGAGCATGCGGCGGATTTCTCCTTGAGCTTCAACCTGGTTCAAGGTGCAGGGTTCGAGCGTCGCTTCCAAGGACCTCCCAGGACCTCCCAGGAGAAGAGCGCATGAACGTCTCCGTCGTGACCCGGGGCGAGCTCCGGCTGGCCGGCATCAAGGTGGTGGGCCGCCGCAGTGAGCTCAGCCACCGGGTGCCCCTCGCGTGGCTAGAGCTCGTCGACCGCCTCGACGCCGTCCCCCACCTGGTGGACCGGAGCGTGCTTTACGGGGCCTTCCCGGAGAGCGATCACCGGAAGGCGAGCCACGACGGCGTCTACACCTACTGGGTGTGCGCCGAGGTGAGCGCGAGCGGGGCGCTCCCGGAGGGCGTGCGGCCGCTGGTGCTCCCAGCGCGGACCTACGCGGTCGCCCGGGTCGAGGGGACCGCGGAGGCCATCGAGGCGACCTACCTCGGGCTGTCGCGCTGGATCGAGGCCCAGGGCAAGCGCGTCGACGCGCAGGCCTGGTGCCTCGAGCGGTACGACGAGCGGCGGCAGCAGGTGACGCCGCCCTACGAGCGGTTCGACTACGACGTATGGAAGCCGCTGGACGGATGACGCGCCGAAATCCAAGCGCCACGCCGGCTGCGCGCCACGCCGGTTGCGCGTCACGCGTTGCTCGATCGCGCAAGCGCCGGCGCATCACGAGGCGCGCGTTCCTGTAGACCTTGGAGAAGCGCGGCGCAGACGACCCGCGAGCGCGACGCGGCGATCGCCTGCGCTCGACGGCGCCCTCGCTCCGATCACGGGCGAATGACGCTCCGGCGGGGCGTGGGCGCCTGGCATCGAGGATGCTTGGGCGTCCAGGAGACGATCGCGAACGACCATCCATCCTCGAACGGGGCTCTCGCCATGTCCGCTCTGAACCCGCAGCGCACTGGAACCCTCGACGCACGCCGGCCCGCTCGCGCCTCCGAGCACGACGGAGAGGACTGCCTCCGGGACGAGTTCCTCAAGCTCGCATCGCATGAGCTCAAGACGCCGCTAACCTCGCTCGCGCTGCAGGTGCAGCGGATGAAGCGCATGAGCGAGCGGCACGCAGAGGACGCGTCGACGTGGGTCGCCTCGCTCGAGGTCGTCGGCCGCCAGGTCAACCGGCTCGCCCGGCTCTGCGACGACATGCTCCAGGCGATCTCGCTCCGAGCGGGCCAGCTCGCGCCCGATCGCCAGAGCGTCGATCTCGGGGCGCTCGTCCGGGAGGTGGTCGCCGGGCTCCCGGTCGAGCTCCGCGCCCCGTCCGCCGCCATCTCGGTCGACGCGCCCGAGGGCGTGGTCGGCCTCTGGGACCGCGAGCAGATCGGGCGACTCGTGTTCCACCTGGTCAAGAACGCCATCGCGTTCGGCGAAGACCGGCCGGTCTCCATCGAGGTCAAGGCCCCTCCCGGCGGAGCGCAGCTCCTCGTCCACGACCGCGGCACGGGCATCGCCGAGGAGGACCAGGAGCGCATCTTCGCGTGCTTCGAGCGCGCGGGCGACGTGGAGCACTTCGGCGGTCTCGGGCTCGGGCTCTACATCGCGCGCGAGATCGTGCACGCCCACGGCGGTCGCATCGGCGTGGAGAGCGCCCTGGGCCGCGGCTCGACGTTCGTCGTCGACCTCCCCCTCTAGCCCCACCCGAAACCCAGCCGACCGCCGCGCGCGAGATCCGCGAGCGCCCGCCGCGCGGGGCGCGCTGCGACGAGGCCCTGGGCGGCCGGCCCGACCGGCAGGCCGCCCAGGGCCCACGCTACGGATCGCCGGGCGGCGCGTACCCGAGCCGCTTGATCCCGAGCGCCTTCAGCTTGTAGACGAGCGTGCGCAGCGGCATGCCGAGCGCGCGCGCCGCCTCCGTCTGGTTCCCGCCCGCCTTGCGGAGCGCCTGGACGATCAGCTCGGCCTCGCAGCGCTGGAGCCGCGCCTTCAGGAAGTCGGCGCCCGGCGGCGCGGCGCTGAGCTCGGCGTCATCGCACGGAAGGTCGCGGTCCACGGCCGGCGCGGCCGGGGGCGCCGCCCGCGCGCGCTCGGGCAGATCCTCCTCCGCGATCCACTCGCCCTCGGCGATGACCACCGCCCGCTCGATCGCGTTCCGCAGCTCCCGCGCGTTCCCCGGCCACGCGTACGCCCGGAGGCGCGCGAGCGACCCGGCGTCGAAGCCGCGAATGGAGCGGCCGTTCGCCTGGTTCGCCTGCTCGAGGAAGCGGCGCGCGAGCGGCTCGATGTCCTCCGGTCGCGCCCGGAGCGGGGGGATCGTCACCGTCATCGCGTTCAGGCGGTACAGGAGATCGCAGCGGAACGCGCCGGACGCGCACATCGCCTCGATGTCGCGGTGGGTCGCCGCGATCACGCGCGCGTCGACGTCGATCGGCTTGTTCGAGCCGACCCGGGTCACCTGCCGGGTCTCCAGGACGCGCAGGAGCGCGGCCTGCGCCGCGGCCGGCAGCTCGCCGATCTCGTCGAGGAAGACCGTCCCCCCGTCCGCCGCCTCGAACACCCCCCGCTGCTGCTGCCACGCGCCCGTGAACGCGCCGCGCTCGTGGCCGAAGAGCGCGCTCTCGACGAGCTGCTGCGGGATCGCCCCGCAGTTGACGCACACCATCGGCTTCCCGCTCCGCGGGCCGCGGTCGTGGACCGCGCGCGCCACGACCTCCTTTCCCGTCCCCGTCTCGCCCAGCAAAAGCACCGGGATCGACGATCGCGCGACCCGCGTGACGATCTCGAAGACGCGCCGCATCGCGGGGCTCACGACGACGAGATCGGCGTGCGGGGCGCCCGCGTGGCTCTTCCACGCCCCGCCCGGCGCCGACCGCACGGGCTGATCCTCCGTCGCGCTGCGCACCGCGTTCCAGCACCGATAGAGCAGGTCCTCCGCCACGGTCCCCGCGTCGGGGAACATCGCGAAACCCGCGAGCACGGCCGGCGCCCCGTCCGCGTCCGACGCGGCGAGCGCGCGCGCCAGATCGAGCGCCGCGTCGGCCCCGGCCTCGGGAACCAGCGCCGCCACGACGTCCGAGCTGTACAGGGCGATCCGGTCCACGGGGCGCAGCAGCGCCCGCATGCGTGGGAACAGGTGGCTCACGTGACCGCCCTGCTGGCGCGCGGGCCGGGCCATGACGATGGCGAAGCTCCGCCCGAAGAACCGCGCGCGCCTCACCTCCTCCTCGAGGGCGACGCGGAGCTGCTCGTGGCTCATCAGGCCCGGCAGCTCGCCCTCGGCCGCCGTGATCGAGCGGACGGCGACGACCACCTTGCCGAGGATCACCTCGTCGCCCGGCTTCGCCTCGCCGCGCGCGACCCGCGCCCCGCCGAGCCAGGTGCCGTTGGTCGAGCGCAGATCCTCGACGAGGACGCTGTCGCCGGACACGGTGAAGCGGGCGTGCTCGCGCGAGAGGCTGACGTCGCGGATCTGGACCTGCGACGGCGGCGCGCGGCCGATGACGACCGGCGCGCTCGGCCGCAGCACGACGCGCTCGGCGCCGTCGCGGTGATACACGAGCAGGGCCACGCGCCGGTCGTCCTGCCTGACACGCTGGATCGCATCGATGAAGCTGCTCGACAGCGGCGTCGTTTCCATTCCGCTGTCCTCGCGAATCACTGACACTCTGTTAACCCCCCTCTCACAAGGTCCCGTCCCGGGGTCCGGGCGCCGCGCCGCCCGCGTGCGCGACGCGCGCCGGGCGGAGCCCGCCCGCCCCGCGGGCAGGCGCTCGCTGACGCTGATTTGCGCACCGCCACGGGCGTCTCCCGCGCGCCGCGACGCACCAGATGGTTCACCGGGGTCGGGTGTTCATGTCGCTCCAGTCGCTCGAGTCGCATCAGTCGCACCAGCCACACCAGCCACACCAGCCACACCAGCCACACATCTTGCAATTCAAGCACCACCCGCGGGTCGAGCCCGCCGGTGACAAGGACACCGTGTTCCCGATCGGCGGGCGCGCGCGCTTCATGCTCCGCGGGCGCCACGCTTCGGGCCGGCGCGGCTCCACGATGTGCCGGTCCGCCTCGCGGGGCTCGATCGGGCGAACCGGGAAGGGGGCCTGAGCCCGGTGCCCCTCTGCATCCAGGCCGCGCTCGGCCGAGGAGACCTCCCATGCGCGACGGCTATCGCATCCTCGACGCGGATCGCCACGTGATTGAGCCGCTCGATCTCTGGCAGGTCCACCTGGAGCCGGAGTTCCGCGCTCACGCGCCGTACCTCGCGTACGTCGGCGAGGGCGAGCCGCTGGCCGACCGCGTGGCGTATCCCGGACCGGAGGGCCTGGTCTCGCTCCCTCCGCAGCCGATGATGGACGGGCGGCCGCTCCTTCACCGGACGAGCGCGCGGACGTGGCGCGCGGTAGCCTCGGCCAGCCGCCGGCGCGCCGGGCAGCTCGCGCGGCTCGGCCCCCTCGAGCTGCCCCAGGCGCACATCGAGGACATGGACCGCGAGGGCATCGACGTGGCCTTCCTGTATCCGACCCTCGCGCTGATGCTCCTCGGCATGGCCCCGCTCGATCCGGCGCTCGCGAGCGCCTTCGCGAGGGCGTACAACACCTGGCTCCGCGGCTTCTGCGACCACGAGCCACAGCGGCTCCGGGGCGTCGCGCTGATGAGCCCCCACGATCCCGCGCAGCTAATGCCCGAGCTCGCGCGGGCGGCGGCGCTCGGCTTCCGCGCCGTCGTGATACGGCCGAACCCCGTCGCGGGCCGGACCCTGGGCGACCCCGCCTACGAGGCGTTCTGGGCCGAGTGCGAGCGGCGCTCCATCGCGGTCGCCGTCCACGAGGGCGCGCACGCCTCCCTTCCGGCGGCCGGCGCCGATCGCTTCCGCAGCCGCTTCGCCCTGCATGCGTGCTCGCACCCGATGGAGCAGATGATGGCGCTGCTCGCGCTGATCGAGGGCGGCGTGCTCGAGCGCCACCCCCGCCTGCGGGTGGCCTTCCTCGAGGCTGGCTGCGGGTGGCTTCCCTACTGGCTCCATCGCCTCGACGAGATCGAGTACCGCGGCCTTGCCGAGGAGGTCGCGCCGCACGTCCGCCGCGAGCCGTCCGCGTATTTCCGACGCCAGTGCGTCGTCGAGATCGAGCCGGACGAGCCGCTCCTGGAGCAGGCGATCCCGTGGCTCGGGGAGGGCAGCGCGATCTTCGGGACGGACTTCCCCCACATCGACCACGACGCGGGCATGGTGGAGCGGGCGCTCGCGCTCCGCGGCAGGCTCCCCGGCGACGCGCTCCGCAAGCTCCTCTGGGACAACGGCGCCCGGTTTTACGGGCTAGAGGAGTGACTCAGCAGATGGCGACCGAGAGCTGCGCGCCGCTCGCGAGCTCGGCCAGCGCGACGGGGCGATCGGTCTGCTCCGGCGCCGGCGGGACATGGAGCGTGATGACGCCGGTCGACAGATCCCAGGCCTTGCGCTGCTCGCAAAAGCGCCACCCCTCGCCGCTCGGCGCGCCAGGCTCCCGCGCCTCTCGGACGGTGAGCTCGATCCCCTGCGGCAGCGCATAGCCGCAACAGGCCCTCAAGAACTCCCGCGGATCCCTCTTCAGCCGAGCGAGCTGCGCCGGGTCTTCCCAGCTGAGCGCGACCGCGCGCAGCCACGCCGACTCCAGCGCTTGGAGCTCGTCCTCCACCGCGCCTCGCTCGTCTCCGGCACGCGCCTCGACGGGGCCGCCGTCGAGTTGCGCGGGGATGCTCTTGCTCTCGGTCTCGGAAGTCCCAGGCAGGTGATTGGAGGGTTGACGGGAAAACATGGCTATCTCCATTACCGCCGCTTCTGGCGCCCATGCCTCATGGAGCCGCCGCCTCGCGCCGTCGAGCCCCCGGCGCGAGATTCGAGGGCGCTCGAGAGGGGGCCGCGGCAGCTCAACCGCCGAGCTCCTGGTGCAGCGCTCGCGCCTCGGCGAACTCAGGCAGATCGGCGCACTCGGCGGGCCAGCCGCTGCTCTCCCGGAGCAGGGCACGCGCCTCGTCGCGCCGGTCCTGTCGCGCGAGCATACGGCAGATCGAGAGCGTCGAGCGCAGCTCGATCGCCCGCGCGCCCTGCTCGCGCGCGATCGCGATCGACTGCTGAAAGCAGCGCTCGCTCTCCTGCTCCGCGCCTCCGCCCAGGGCACGGAGCGACAGCGCCTTCAGGCGGTAAAGCTCCGGGACGTAGTAGACCTCGCCCAGCTCCGCGGCGAGCCGCAAACAGCCCGCGAGCCGCTCGACCGCGGCCTCGTGCTGCCCGCGCTCGGCCTCGATCTCCGCCACGAGGGAGAGCCAGTAGGGCAATCCCATCGTCTGGCCGGTGTGCCGGATCGCCTCGACGTCCTGCCTCAGCTTCTCGAGGTCGCGCTGCGCCCAGGAGTGCAGGGCCCAGCAGAGCTCCTTGAACCAGAGGTGATGGCTCGTCGTCAGCTCCATGAGGGCGTCGGTCAGCGCGGCGACCTTCTCCCGCTGGCGGCCGTAGTGATAGACGCCTGCCAGGTGGAGCAGCGCCATCCCGAGGGTGTTCGGGTGGTCGAGCTCGCGCGCCCACGCCACCGCGGCCTCCCCTTGCGCGAACGCCTGCGCCGGGCAGCCCATCAGGTAAAGCAGCAGCGCGAGCGTGTACTGGCCGCAGGCCTTGGGATCGAAGCCATACAGGGAGACGTGCTCCCGATCCGCGGGATCGTAGAGCTCGACGCCGCGCGCGAGGTGCGGGCGAGCCTCCGCGAGCTTTCCTTCGAAGAACAGACAGTTCCCCAGCACCACCATGGACGCGGCCCGCTGGCGGGTGTCCTGCGATCGCGTCGCCATCCCGAGGATCCGCTCCGTCAGCGCGCGCGCCTCGCTGCGATGGCTCCGGAAGTTGTGGTACCAGAACATCGCCCACAGCGTCGGCGCGGTCATGGGGCTGTCACCGAACGCGTCGATCAGCTCCTCGCAGCGCTTCACCGCGGCCTCGAGCTCGCGGGGCATGTACCCGAGGCGGTCGAGGAGCGCCACGACGAGCAGGCTGTTCAGCCGCAGCTCCGCGAGCGCGCGCTCCCGGTCGTCCGCGATGGCCGAGAGCCAGCCGAGCGCCTGCGTCACGTGCCCGATGGCCTCGGTGTCGTCGGCGTTCGCCGGCCGCTTCAGCGCGCGCTCCGCCGCGATCTCCGCGTAGGCGATCGCCTGCTGCTTCTGCTCGGCGGCGGCGTGGTGGTGCGCGAGCAGATCGGGCCGCGCCGCGACGAGCTCGGGGAAGCGCTCCTCCATCGCCCGGGCCACGCAGGCGTGCAGCCTCCGCCGGCTCCGCTTCGAGAGCGACTCGTAGGCCGCGTCCCGGATGAGCACGTGCTTGAACATGTATGTCGGGTTGTTCAGCCGGCGCTTCCTGTGGATGAGGTCCGCGGCCATCAGCCGATCGAGATCCTCCTGGACGAGCTCGCCGTCGAGGGTGGTCACGGCGCTCAGCACCTCCAGGCTGAACTCCCGCCCGAGCACCGCGGCGATGCGGGCGGTCTCCTTCGCCCTGCCGAGCCGGTCGAGCCGCGCCATCAAGAGGCCCCGCAGCGTCGAGGGGATCGCGAGCTCCGAGAACGGCTCGGAGAGCGTGTAGTGGTCCCCCTCGTCGACGAGGGCCCCGGACTCGAGCACCATCCGCGTCAGCTCCTCGACGAAGAGCGGGACGCCGTCGGTCCGGTCGACCACCTGCTCGAGCAGCGGCTCGGGCAGCGAGCGGCCGCCGGCGAGCCGCGCGACCATGTGCTCGACGTGCTCGCGATCCAGGCGGCCGAGCTGGATCTGGAGCATGCCCGACGTCGACCAGGGCGGCGAGAACTCCGGCCGCGCGGTGAGCAGCATCATGAGCCGCGCCGAGGGCACATCGACGATCAGCATGCCGAGCCACTCCAGGCTCGTCGGATCGGCCCAGTGCAGGTCCTCGACCATGAACAGGACGGGCCGCTCCTCGGCCATGTCGAAGAGCATGGACACGAGCGCGTTGAGCGTCCTCTCCTTCTGCCGCGGCGGCGGGTCCTGGGGCGCGGCGTAGCGCGCGTCGAGGGGGATCGACAGGAGCGCCGCGAACAGCGGCACCGTCTCCGCCAGATCGAAGCCGCGGCGGGACAGGAGCGCCTCGAGCCGGGCGAGCCGGCGCCCCGGCGCGTCGTCCCGGCCGGGGTCGATCAGCCGCTCGAGCAGCTCGATGAGGGGGTGGAGCGCGCTGTTGCGCCGGTCGGGGGTGCAGCGGCACTCCAGGCAGCTGTGGCTGTCGCCGCGGAGCCGCCGCACGAGCTCCCACGTCAGGCGGGATTTGCCGATCCCGGGCCCGCCGGTGACGAGGATGCTCTGCCCGATGCCCTGCCGGACCTGGCTCCAGCGCTGGAGCAGGAGCTCGAGCTCCTGGCTCCGGCCGATCAGCGGCTCCGTGTCGCGGCCCGCGGTGTCCTGGTCCTGCGTCGAGCGAGGGATCTCGCGCCCCATGCGGTAGATGGCGCTCTGCCGCTCCGCGCCCGAGAGGTCGCGCGACGCGATCGGCTCGAACGTGAACCGGCTCCGGAGCAGCCTGAAGGCGTCGCCGCTCACCGCGATCGTGCCCGGGGCCGCGAGCGCGCTCAGCCGGGTCGCGATCCGCGGCGTCGTCCCGAGGTGCTGCGTGTAGCGTTGCGGCTGGCCGGCGACCACGAGGCCGGTGTGCAGCCCGATCCGGACCTCGAGCGCGATGCCCCGCGCCGCCGCGAGGCGCGCGCTGCGCGCGCGGACGTCCTCCGCGATCTCCAGCGCCGCGCGCGCGGCGCGCCGGGCGTCGTCCTCCTGCGCCGACGGATAGCCGAAATGCAGCAGGATCTGATCGCCCAGCGCGCCGGCGAAGCGCCCGCGGTGGCGGCGGGCGATCTCGTCGCAGACGTCCTGTTGCTCGCCGAGCAGATCGTCGATCTCCTCGACGTCGGTGTCCTTCAGGCCCGGGCCCGAGGTCGAGAAGGCGCAGCAGACCACGGTGAGGGGCCGCCGCTCGGCGTCGAGGCACCCGGCGCCGCTGGCGAGCTCCCCGTCCGCGGGAGAGGGCGTGTCCTCCGGCCGGGGCGTCGCCGGAGAGGGCAGCGTGTCGGCCGCCGCGCGGTCGCTGGGCTCGGGCCGGCCCTCCCGCGGGGGCCGGTCGAGCGGCGTCGTCGCGCTCGCGCCGTAGCCCCACCGGCCCTCGTCCGGCGCGCCGGGGTCCGGCTCCGGCGCCGACGCCAGCCCTCGCGCGCGCGCCACGAAATCCTCGCGGCTCAGCCCCTCCACGCCGCAGGCTTCGAGCTCGCGCAGCAGGCCGGAGGCGGTGGCGACGCGCTCGGCCACGTTCTTCAGGGTCGCGCGCCGGAGGAGGGTGCCGAGCGGGTGGCCGAGGAGCGCCGCGGGGATCGGGATCGGCTCGGAGCTGGCCTGTCGGAACAGCACCTCTTGCAGCGACCTGCCGGTGATCGTCGGCCGCCCGGTGAGGCACTCCAGGAAGACGAGCCCCCAGGCGTACAGGTCCGATCGCACGCTCACCGGCTGTCCGAGGAGCTGCTCCGGCGCCGCGTAGGCGGGCGTGCAGAGGATCTCGTTGCTCGGGGTGAGCTTCGCGTCGACGCCCTCCATGGCCCCGGCGATGAGCGCGCCGATGCCGAAGTCGAGCACCAGCGCGTTGCGCCGCGCGCCGGTGGAGACGATCATGATGTTGCTGGGCTTGAGGTCGCGGTGGACGACGCTCTGCCCGTGGGCGCAGCCGAGGGCGTCGAGGACCTGGAGCATCAGGTGCCGCGCCTCGGTTGGATCGAGGGCGGTCTCCTCGGCCAGCACCTCTGCCAGGTTCTTGCCGGGCACGAACTCGAAGATGGTGTAGAGCGTGCCCTCGTCCGTCTGGCCGGCGTCGATGAGCCGGACGATGTTGGGGTGGTGGAGCTGCGCGCAGAACCGCGTCTCCTGGTGGAAGCGGGCGCAGCGTCGGGCGACGTCGGCGGGCTTGCCGCCCCGGGCCGGCCGCATGACCTTGATGGCCACCATCTGTCCGGTGGCGAGCTGGCGCCCCTTGTAGACGTCGGCGAACCCGCTCTCCCGCAGCGCGGAGACGATCTCGTAGCGCTCCTGGAACACGGCGCCCGGGGCGATGGCGGTCGGGGTCATCGCCGCTCCCTCCGCTGGGCGGCGCCGCGGGACCGGCCGAGCGGGCGCGCCCCGGGAGGCGCGGAGCGCGGCGCCGAGCGGCCCGCCTGGCCGATGGAGCGCTCGCGCACGGCGGCCGCCGACCTCGTCGTTGCGGCTGTCCCACGGCCGACCTCGCTGCTCACGGTAGCTCATATAAGGTGTGGACCCTTGGACGTCCGTCGATGGCCGTCCGGTTCCGGCGCGCCCGTTGAACAAACTCTGGATCTCGCCCGCGCCCGTCCGGCGTCTCGGGGCGGAGATCGCGGAGCGGCGGCAGGCGGAGAGGCGGACCGGAGCGCGCCCGCAGCGCCGCTCGCCCGGCGGCGGCGGAGCTCGTCCGGCGCTGTGCGAGGTCGCTAGAATGTTCTGCTGGAGCTATCGACTCCATCGCTTCGATCTGCAGCGAATTGACCTCTGACGCCGCCGGTGAGAGGGCGATGGCGCCGGCTCCGCCGGCGACCTGTCGCGAGGTGCGCCGCGAGCGCCCCACGGCCGGTGAGCGACGGCGCGAGGTTCCTTGAAGGAGTGCGAGACATGCTGAGGCAACTGGCGACGAACATCGTTTTGCTCGCGTTCGCGGCGGCTCTTCCGATCGCGTGCTCGGGATCGGGGGACGGCCCTGGGGCCGCCGGCGGCAGCGCCGTCGCCAGCGGGAGCGGCGGCGCGGCGGCGTCCGTCGGGCAGACCTCGGCCAGCAGCGGCGCGGGCGGGGACGGCGGCGCGGGCGCCGGCGCGGACGGGGGCGGCGGGGCGGGCGAGGGCGGGGCGGCCGAGGGCGGCGCGGGCCCGGGCACGGGCGGCGCCGGCGCCGGCGGCGCGGGCGGGGGCGAGGGCGGCGCTGGGGCCGGCTGCGTGGGGATGGGCGGGATCACCTACACGCTCGCGATGGCCCCCGCGCCGACCGCAGAGCAGCAGTCCGCGTACGCCATGATCACGAGCGCCATGGATGAAGCGCTGTCGCACTACAACTGTTACACGAGCATCGAGAAGAGCCTGTCGGTGTCCTATGTTCCGTCGGTCGCGACGGCCGACGGCAACGTCAACGGATCCATCCGGTTCGGCGCGTTCAGCTCCATGAATTACATCACGGCCATGCACGAGATCTCCCACACCCTGGGGGTCGGCAGCCTCGAGTTCGCGGCGATGGTGAGGGACGGCGTCTTCACGGGCGAGGCGTCGACGAGCCAGCTCAGGGCGATCACGGGGAACGCGAGCGACGTCGTGCACGCGGACAACCAGCATTTCTGGCCGTACGGTCTCAATTACACGAGCGAGGTCGAGACGACGGACGACCTCGTGAACCACTGCAAGATGGTGATCGCCATCCGCGAGGACATCGGCTACTGAGGGCGCGCTGCGGCGCGGCCCGCGCGGCGCGGCGCGGGGGCGCCCCGGCGCGCCGGCGCCGCGTCACCGGAGGTACGCGGCCAGGCCGAGCCCCTGATCGCGGATGGCGTCGGCGACCACCCGGGCGATCCGCGCCGCGCCGGAGCGCGAGAAGTGCGTGTGATCATCGCAGAAGAACTCGCCGACCGGCCCTCCGGTCGTCGCGCTCACGTCTCCGCCGGGGACCGGGCAGAAGCCGAGCTCGTTGTAGAGCGCGACGCTGCGCTCGTGGAGATCGATCACCGGCACGCCGTGCTCTTCGCCCGCCTCGTGGGTCGCGGTCACGTACTCCCCGCGCGTCCCCCGGGCCGTGCTGCCACTACAGGCGATCGCGCTCACGGGCGTCACGAACACGGGATGCGCGCCCCGCTCCTGCGCGGCGCGGGCCATCATCCCGTAGCTGGTCTTGAAGGCGTCGAGCCCCACGTGCCGATCGCACGTGCGCGATCCGTCGTTGATGCCGAACTGGATGAACAGGGTGTCGCCCGCCTTCATGCCGTCGAGCATCTGAACCCACCTGTCCTGAAGTACGGGCTCGCCGCTCGCGTCGCGCTCGAGCGCGCACTCCCCGGTGGCATCCATGGTGCTCTGCACGTGGTAGAGCCACGTGCGCACGCTGCGGCCGCCGACCGCGCTGTTCACCACGGTGACCCGCTCGTCGAAGAGCGCCGCGATCTGGCCGCCCCAGCCCGCCGGGCAGGGGGTTTGCCCGTTGGCGACCGTGGAGTCGCCCGCGATCCAGATCGTGATGTCCGGCGGCGGATCCATCCCGCCTGACCCGGCGCCGCCGCCTCCGGGCGCGCCGCCCGAGCCCGCCGCGCCGCCGCCGCCAGCAGCGCCCGACGAAGCCGCCGTGCTCCCGGCGCCCGACGAAGCCGCCGTGCTCCCGGCCCCCGCGCTCGCGCTGCTCGCTCCCGGCGGCGGGCCTCCGCCCGTCCCTGCGCCGGGGTCGCCGGCCGCGCCCTCCGCATCCGTGCAACAGGCCAGGGCGAGCAGCGCGACCCCCGACGCGCCGGCCGCCCGCCGACGAGCGGCAGATCGTAAGTCCAGGTGCATGAGCATGCCTTCCTCCTGCATCCCTGTGTCCGGGACGCCTTCCAATCAATCACCGATGGGCGTTTTTTTTTCTCGGAGCTGCCCACCGAGGCGCGCTCCGGGGCCTCGTCGCCGCATTTTTGAAACAGCGTCGGAATCGAGCCCGCGCGAGCTCCGGCGCTCCGCGGCCGCCCCTCGACAGGGGAGACGAGGTGAAGAGACATGAACCGACGTCACGAGCGCAGCGGTTCGTTCCCGACGCACGGCGGTATACGGACGGAAACAGGCCAAGTCGCTGGCACTCCGAACGGAAATCCACTCTTCCGCCGTGAGCCGTAGACAGCCGTATTATGCCGTTGACTGACGCGGAAATTGTCACGTAGCTTTACGAAGAGCCGACGCTGGCCAAGGGGGGGGCGTCGCACGGGACAGCAGAAATCACCCAAGCGCGCTCTCGTACGCCCGCGACGCAGCGGTACGAGGCTTCGCCGCGCGATAGCCAGAGGAGACGGTAGTTGTGCCCATGTCTCTAAGAGCTCATCGCACACTCTCGCAGGGGGAGGACGAGAGCGACGTCCATCTCGTCTCACGACGAAGGTATCGAGTGCTCGTCGTCGACGACGAGGAGAGGGCGCTTCGCAGCATCGCCGCCGTCCTGTCGACGGACGTCGATGTCGTGACCTGCTCGTCGGCAGAGCACGCGCTGAAGCTGCTCGAGGCGAGGCGGTTCCACCTCGTCTGCTCCGACTTCTTGATGCCTGGAATGAAGGGAGACGAGCTGCTCCGGCGGGTGTCGGGCATGTCCGTGTACACGAGCTGTCTCCTCGTCACCGGGGCCGACGAGTACATCCGCTCCATGAGCGGCAGCCACAACTATGTCATCCTGAAGCCGTTCGACCCTGACCGCCTCATCGGGATCGTGCTGCAGCTCTCGCGCCTCGCCGAGATGAAGCGGTCGGTCCACTCGATGGCCGACTCCCTCGGATCGTCGGGCCCGACGGGGGCGGCCGCCGGGGGCGAGATGGTCTCCTGCGAGCCTGCCGACGCCGGCTCGCCGCCGGACTCCGCGCCGGCGCCGCCCACCTCGAGGTTCGGCGCGCGCGCGGCGGCCGGGTCCACGGCGCGGGGGCCGCAGCAGGGGCCGGAGCTCACGAGGGCCGACCCGGCGAGGACCGGCGTCCCGGGGCGCTCTTGCCGATGAGGCCGCGCGCGGCGTCGACGCGGGCGGAGGACGAGGAGCCGTATGATCAGCTGGGATCCCCTGGGCGCAGCAGAGCAGGCCGCGGTCGCGGACGAGATCCTGTCCGTGCTGCGCCACGACCTGCGCAACCGCTTCGCCATCGTCCGCAATGCGTCGTTCTACATCAAACGCAAGGTCGCGGGAGACGCGGCCTACTCGGCGGATCCGAGGATCGCGGAGTTCTTCGGGATCATCGACGAAGAGGTGATCGCGGCGAGCGCGCGGCTCGACGAGTCGGTCGACGCCGCGCGGGTCTTCACCCGCCGGAGCGCGCGCGTGAGCGCGGCCGATTGCGTGCGGCGCGCGGCGGCGTGCGCGCGCGTCGGCGCCTCCGGGGCCCGCATCGAGCTCTCGGCCGACGACGGCGACGTCGAGGCGGACCCGATCGAGCTCGCCGTCGCGGTGAGGTGCCTCATCGAGAACGCCGTGGCGTCGACCCCAGGGGACGGCGTGGTC
Source organism: Sorangium sp. So ce394 (assembly GCF_051474665.1). Lineage (NCBI taxonomy): Bacteria > Pseudomonadati > Myxococcota > Polyangiales > Polyangiaceae > Sorangium > Sorangium sp. So ce394. The sequence continues at coordinate 8,549,705 of NZ_CP150339.1, read as the reverse complement.
ACGGTGCAGGGCGCCGCGAGCGGCGCGCGGTACCTGATCGAGGTCACGGACGCCGGGGGCTCCACCGGCGAGATGGACGGCGAGGCGAGCCTGCGCCCGTTCACCACGACGAAGCCGGGTCACTTCGGCCTCGGGCTGAACATCGCGAGGCGGGTCGCCCGGCGCTATGGCGGCACGCTCGCCCTCGAGCCGCGGTCGCGCGGCACGTCGGCGGTCATCGAGCTGCCGCTCGCCGCCCCGCCGGAGCCCGGCGGCGCCGGGCCGGAGCCGGCGCCGTGAGCGCGGGCCGACCGCCCCGAGCGCGCGCGAGGCGCCCGCCGGCCGCCCGGAAGCCGGCGGCGGCGATCGCGCCGCGGCGCGCGCGCCCCGGCATCGCGCTGGGCCTGCTCCTGGCCGCGTCGACGGCGGCCGCGCCGCCGGAGCGGGAGCGGTCCGAGGCCGCGGGGGAGCCGGCGCAGCCCCCGGTCGAGGAGCTGTTCCTCGGCGAGACGCCGTTCCCGCAGGAGGCGCTCGAGCTGCAGGTCACGAGCGCGCCGGCGTGGGAGCGCGACGGGCGCCGGGTCCGCATCGGCGTCCCGCTGCTGCTGGAGCTCGGCATCACCGATCGCCTCCAGGTCGGGGCCGAGCTCCCCCTCGAGCTCGTGCGCCACGACCGGGGGGCGACGGCCGGGCTCGGCGCCGTCCAGGCGGGGGCGATGGTCAACCTGGTCGACAGCGGGGCGCTCGGGCTCGCGCTGTCGGCGGGGCTGGAGGCCGCGCTCCCCGCCGGCGCGCGCGAGCTCGGCCCGCCAGGCTACGCGCTGGAGCCGTTCGTGAGCGTCGACAAGGCGATGGCCGGCGTCCACGTGGGCCTCTCCGCCTCGGCGGAGGTCCGGCTGCCGGCCACGCGGCGCGGCGCCGCGGAGCTCAGCCCTGGCGTCGCGCTGGCCGTGGTCCTGCCGGTCGGCCCCGTGGCGCCGACCGTGGAGCTCGCCGCCGAGCTCGACGAGGCCGCGTCGCTCGCCGTCGCGTCCGGCGTGCTCTGGCGCCCGGCGCCCGGCCTGGAGCTCGGCGCCGCGCTCGAGCTCGGGCTCGCCGGGGAGACGCCCGACGTCGGGCTCCTGCTCCTCGTCACGACCGAGATCGAGCTCGCCCGCGGCGGCGATGAACCCCTGGAGCACGGAAGCAGGAGCCGCTCCCCATGAGCATTCGAGCCAGACTGGCCTCCATCTTCGGCGTCGCGCTGGCAGCGGTCCTCGTCGCCGGGGGAGCGTTCTACTTCACCATCGCGGAGATGCTGATCTTCCAGCGGCGGGCCGAGGCGTCGTACGAGGATCTGACGCTGCACGTCACCCTCGCGAGCGACGCGAGCCGGTACATGAACGAGGCGGCGAAGGTCGCGCTCCTCGGCGGCGTCACCGCGGAGCTCGCGGACGCGGCCGAGGACGCGGCGCGCGACCTCGGCGCCATCGAGGCGCTCAAGCGGCGGATGATCGCCGACGAGGAGGTCAGGGAGAGCGACGAGGAATCGACGGAGGAGCTCGGCCACATCCGCTTCATGCGAGAGAGCCTCGAGCACATCGTCGCGAGCACGGCGGGGATCGCCCGCGTCGCGGACGGCAGCGCGGGCGAGCGGCACGCGATGTTCGTGCGGCTCTCCGATCACGAGTACAAGGAGCGGTTCCTCCCGCACATCAACGCGGCGGTCCACGACGCGGAGCGGGACATCGCCAGGGTCCTCGCCGACGAGCACCGCCTCCGCGCGCGGGTGGCGGCGCTCGGGGCGGCGGCGATCGGCGGAGCGCTGGTCATCCTCGTCGCGCTGCTCGGGAGGCTCCTCCGCGCGATGGACCGCGGCTTCAGCGCGCTGGTCGAAGGCTCCCGGCGGATCGCTCACGGCGACCTCGATCTGCGCCTCCCCGAGCTCGATGAGCACGAGTTCGGGCGCCTGAGCGCCGCGTTCAACCACATGGCGCAGAGCCTCCAGGCCGCCCAGGAGGCCAGGCTGCGCATGGAAAAGCTCGCGGCGGTCGGGCAGCTCGCGGCGAGCGTCGGGCACGACCTCCGGAACCCGCTCGGCGCCGTCCGGAACGCGAGCCATTACCTCGGCAAGCGCCTCTCGGCGACGGAGCTCGGCAGAGAGCCCCGCATCGCGCAGTTCCTCTCGATCATCGACAAGGAGCTCGCGGCGTGCGGCCGGATCATCAGCAATCTGCTCGACTTCGCGCGCGAGCGGCGGCCGCTGCTCTCGGCGTGCGCGCTCGGCCCGCTCGTCGACGACGCCATCTCGGTCGTGGAGGTCCCGCCGCACGTGCGCGTCGAGAACGACGTGCCCGCGGCGTTCCCCGTGGTGGAGCTCGACCGGGACCAGTTCCGGCAGGTGCTCGTGAACCTGATCCAGAACGCGGCCGAGGCGATCCCGGCCGGGCGCGAGGGGCGCGTGCGGGTCGCCGCGGCGTGGGGGAGCGACGGGCTGACGCTCTCGGTCGCGGACAACGGGACGGGCATCCCCGCGGACACGCTCGCGCACATCTTCGAGCCGCTCTTCAGCACCAAGCTGAAGGGGACCGGCCTCGGCCTGGCGATCAGCGCCGGGATCGCCCGCCGGCACGGCGGCACGCTCGAGGCGAAGAGCGAGCCCGGCGGCGGCGCGACCTTCGTCGTCCGGGTGCCGGCGCGCGAGGCCGCGACGGCCGCGGAGCCCACCGCCGCGCCCTCCGGGGCGCAGGGCACATGACAGGGGGGTCGAGCCATGCAGGGGTCCATGCAGCAGGTCAAACGCGTGCTCGTGGTCGACGACGAGGAGGGCATGCGCATGACGCTCGCCGCCAACCTCGAGCTCGAGGGGTACGAGGTGGTGGAGGCGAGGGACGGCGCCCACGCGCTCGAGCTCGCGGAGCGGCAGGCGTTCACGCTCGTCCTCAGCGACGTCCGCATGCCCGGGCTCAACGGCGTCGAGACGTTCCGGGAGCTCAAGCGGATCCAGCCCGAGCTCACCGTCGTGCTGATGACCGCGTTCGCGCTCGAGCAGCTCATCGAGGAGGCGATCACGGAGGGCGTCTACACCGTGATCTACAAGCCGTTCTCGATGGATCACCTGGCGCGCGTCGTCGCTCGCGCGGTCGACGCGCCGGCCGTCCTCGTGGTGGACGACATCCCGAAGGTCGCCGACTCGATCGTCGCGGTGCTCCGGGCGGCCGGGCTGTCGGCCCACGCCGTCCACGACGGGCGGACCGCGGTCCAGCACGTCCTCGAGCGGCGCGTCGACGTCTGCGTGCTCGATATCGTGATGCCCGATCAGGACGGCGTCGCGACGTGCGCGCAGATGCGGGGGCTGAAGAAGCGCGTCACGGTGATCGCCATGACCGGCCACTCGGTCCCGGAGATGGTCGGCGCGATCATGAGCCAGGGCGGGTACACGTGCCTGCGCAAGCCGTTCGACGCGCGCGAGCTCATCCACACCATCGCCCGCGCCCGGGGCGACGCGCCGCCCGAGTGAGCCGCCGCGGCGCCGCCCTGCCAGGCCGGCGGGCGCCCCGCGCGGGGGGGGGGAGGCCGGCGCGCCCGGCGCTCGCGCCGGCCCGGGGCGCGGCCCCGCGTCACCCCGCCGGCCGGCCGGACGGCGGGGGCGCCTCGGGGGCTTGCGCCTCGGCGGCCGGCCTGCGCTGGAGCTGCTCCTGGAGGAGCGGCATCGCGCCGTACCCGGCGCCGACGAGGCGCTCGTCGAGCCGGGCCAGGCCGCAGCGGAACTCGTACGCCCTGAGGTGCGCCTCGTTGTGGAAGTACCTGAGGTTCAGCCCGGGGCCGATGGCGGCGTCGATCTCCATGGCGACGATGCGGAACCCCGCCTTCAGCTTGGCGATGAGCACCGCGTTGTTGCTCGGCGCGTGCTCGCTGACCACGTAGTCGAAGCCGAGCTCGCGCGTGTAGGCGAGGATCCGCTGGACGATCTCCCCATAGAGGCCGCGCCGGCGGTAATCGGGGTGAACGAGCGAGTGCCACATGCGGTACGTCTCGGCGTCCTTCTGGTGGCCCGCGAACATCGCCGCGACCCGCTCGCCGTCGCGCGCCACCCAGAAGTCCGCGAGGCGGCGGCCCCCCTCCGACGAGGCCAGGCGGGCGCGGGCGCGCTCCCCCTCCTCCCCGGACAGCGCCGCGAGGTTGAAGTAGAACTCGGGCGGGAAATGGCGGCGCATCTCGGCCTCGTGCAGCGCCCAGTACGCCTCGCTGCCGTCGATCCGCTCGATCGGGTAGCGGCCGGCGAGCGGCTCGCCGAAGTGCTTCCGTCGGATCGGCTCGGCCCAGTCCCACCCTTCGCTCATGCGACGCCCCTACCACGGCCGTCGCTCCACCCCAACGACCGATCCGGGCTCCTCGGCCCGGTCTCGCGGCTCCGCGCGAGGTGCTCGGCGAGGACCTCCGGATCCTGCTCGCCGGCCTCGACCAGCCACGCGCCGGCGAGCTTGTGGCCGAGCTCCCGGTCGCGATCGGTGAGCATCGCGTACGCCGCCTCCCGCAGGAGCGCATTGCGGAAGGCGAGCTCCTCCTCGCCCGGGAGCCGCGAGCCCGGCCGGCGCTCGAGGATCTCGCGCTCGAGCAGCTCGGCCCACGCCGCGCGCTCGCTCGGCCCCTGCGCCGGCGCGCCGAGCAGCGCGCGCACGCCCCCGGCCCAGCAGACCTCCCCGAAGACGCTCGCCGCCCGCAGGAGCCGCCGCGCCTCGGGCCCGAGCGCGGCGATGCGCGCCTCCACGAGCCCCAGCGCGGCCTCCGGCGGCGCGCGGCGCCCCTCCGCCGCGGCCCGGACGAGCTCCTCGAGGCAGAACGCGTTGCCCGCGGCCCGCTGCACGAGCGCGGCGGCCTCCTCGGGCGCGAGCGACGCGCCCAGCGCGCTCCGCACCAGCTGCTCGGCCGCCCGGACGGGCAGCTCGCGCAGCCGGAGCTCCGAGAGGCCGCGCTCGGCCCAGAGCTGCGGGAAGAGCGCGTGGACCTCGGGCCGGGCGAAGGCGAGCACCGCGTAGGGCCGATCGCCGAGCTCCCGCAGCGCCCGGTCGAAGATCCCCACCGAAGGCGCGTCTCCCCCGTGGAGATCCTCGAGCACCACGAGCATGGGGCGCGCGCCCGTCACCGCCCGCGCGTAGTCGACGTACGCGCGCTGGATCTCCTCGGCCATCCGCGCCGGGTCGCGCCGCGCGTCCTCCAGCGCCGCCGGCGCTTCGTCCGGCGGGGCGAGGCCGAGCAGCTCGCCCAGGAACGCGGCGGCCCGTCGCCCCTCCTCGCCCGCGAGCAGCGACCCGAGCGCCTGCGCGAGCCTGGCCCGCTGCTCGCCCGGCGCCTCGCCGGGGGCGAGCCCGAGCGCGCTCCGCAGCGCGCCGGCGAGCAGCGCGAGCGCGGCGCCCCCGCCGAGGGCGTCGCCGCGGGCGACGCTCAGCGCCACGCCGGGGTGACGCTGGCGCAGCGCCTCGACGGCCTCGCGGCGCAGGCGCGATTTCCCCATGCCCGCCCCCGCGGTCACCAGCGCCGCCGCGGAGCGCCGCTCGGTGAAGCTGTCGTCGACGAGCTCGAGCAGCTGCTGCAGCTCCCGCTCGCGCCCGACGTAGGGGCTCGGCCCGCCGAGGAGCCAGCGCGCACCCTCGCCGATCTCGCGCTCCGCCTCGAGCCGCGCGAGCCCGCCCTCGGCCACGACCTCGAAGCGCGCGTCGAGCAGGGCCCGCGTCGCCGCGTCGACGACGACGCCCTCGCGCCGGCCGTCCGCGCGGGCGGGCGCGGCGGCCGCGTCCAGCAGCGCGGCCGCCCGACCCAGCGCCTCGCCGAACGGCGACCCCCCCATGGGCTCGCCCCGCGCCGTCACCAGCGCGACCGCCGCGCCGGGGAGCATCGCGCGGATCTGCAGCGCGCAGCGCGCGGCGAGCGCCGCCTGATCGGTCGCGCAGCCCGCGCTCGCCGCGACGGCCGCCACGATCCCGTCGCCGAGCTCGATCACCTGAGCGCCGAGCGTCATGGCCGCGCGGCGCACCGCGGCGAGCGTGCCCGGCGGCGGCGCGTGCGCGTCCAGGGACTCGGTCGTCGCGGAGAACGAGGGCTGCGCGGACCGGACCGCGACCACCGAGGCGAGCCGCCGCTCCCGCATGGAGATCGCCGCGGGCGGGGGCAGGGCCGAGGCGGCGCCGCTCCCCTCCAGGGCGCCGAGCGCGTCGAGGCAGCGCACCACGGCCGCGCCGTCCTCGGGTCGCTCCGACGGATCCTTGCCCAGCATCCGCGCGACGAGCGCGTCGAGGGCCTCGGGCACCTCGGGCCGCAGCTCCCGCGCCCGCGGCGGGTCCTCGAGGAGCAGCTTCCACACGACCGACAGGTGCTGCCCGCGGAACGCCCGCTGCCCGGTGAGGCACTCGAACAGCACGCAGCCGAGCGAGAAGACGTCGGCGCACCCGTCGAGCGCCTCCCGGTCGCCGCGCGCCTGCTCCGGGGCCATGTAGCCCAGGGTGCCCACCACCGCCGACGTCCCGGTCAGGCGCGACGTGGCGTCCGCGAGCAGCGCGATCCCGAAATCGAGCAGCTTGACCCCATCGAGCGCGCCGTCGACCAGGAAGAGGTTGCTCGGCTTGATGTCGCGGTGCACGATCCCGCGGGCGTGCGCCGCGCCGAGCGCGTCCGCCACCTTCCGGGCGAGGGCGACGCTCTCGTCGACGCGCAGCTCCTGCCGCGACAGCCGATCCGCGAGGCTCTCGCCGGAGAGCCACTCCATCGCGAGGTACGGCTCCCCCGTCGGCGCCACGCCGTGCGTGACATACCGCACAATGTGCGGGTGCGAGAGCCGGGACAGCGCCGCGGCCTCGCGGAGGAAGCGCGCCTCGGCGCGCGCGTCGAGCCGGCGCAGCAGCTTGATCGCGACGACCTCGCCGCTCGCGCGATCGAGGGCCCGGTAGACCGTGCCCATCCCTCCGGAGCCGGCGACCTCCGCCAGCTCGAAGCGGTCGTCGAGCAGCCTGCCGGGGAGCATCTGTGGGCAGGATGCACCGTCCCCCGAGGGCCTGGCAAGGCGGAGGGGCGGCGCGATCGTGTCATGGAGCCGGCGCGGCGCGCACCGGTGACTTCGTCGCGTTCAGGTATCTTCATGAACGGGTATCGCAGGTCGAGGGGGCGGCGCGGCGGGCAGCAGGAGCCCACCCGAGCGCGCTCGCGGGGCCCGCGCCGGCCCGAGGAGACATCGCATGCCGCTCTTTCAAAAGGCCCCCGCGACACCCGAGGAGATGGAGCGCCACAGGCCGCTCGACCTGTCCCCCGAGGAGGTGAGCGAGCTCGACGAGGGGGCCTGGTACGCGCGCGCCTACCGCGGCGACGAGACGCCGCAGCTCACCGTGCGCGCGATCGTCATGGGCGCGGCGCTCGGCTTCGTCCTCGCGTTCACGAACCTCTACCTCGGGCTCAAGATCGGCTGGCACATCGGCGTCGCGATCACCGCGTGCCTCCTGTCGTTCGCGATCTGGGGCTCCTTCGTGCGGCTCGGCGTGGCGCGCACGCCGATGACCATCCTCGAGAACAACTGCATGCAGTCGACGGCCTCCGCGGCCGGCTTCTCGACGGGCAGCACGATGGTCTCGGCGATCCCCGCGCTCCTCATGCTCTCGGCCTCGGCCGAGCGCCCGGGGGGCGAGCACCTGCCCTGGCCGGTGCTCGCCGCGTGGACGTTCTTCCTCGCCGTGCTCGGCGCCGTCCTCGCGATCCCGATGAAGCGCAGCCTGATCAACCAGGAGAGGCTGCGCTTCCCGTCGGGCACGGCCGCGGCCGTCACGCTCCAGAGCCTGTACAGCAAGGGGGAAGCCGCGGCGGGCAAGGCGAAGGGGCTGCTCTTCGCCGCGCTCGCGGGCGGCGTCGTCCCGCTGTTCACCAGCCTGAACGTGGCCCGCGACGCCGACGCCGCGGGGAAGGCCGCGCGCGCCGCGCTCCTGCCCGGCGCCGTCAAGGCGTTCGACGGGCTGCCCGGGATCGCGGGCGCCGGCAGGACGTATCCGCTCTCCGACTGGAACATCAAGCTCGACCTCGGGCCTGCGCTCATCGCCGCCGGGGCGCTCGTCGGGCTGCGGGTCACGGCCTCGATGATCGTGGGCGGGCTCGCCCTCGCGCTGTTCCTCGGGCCCTGGGGCATGGAGTCGATGTGGACCAACCCCGCGGGCGCGACCGTCCCGGCCGTGACGCGCCCGCAGGCGGCCTGGCGCGAGATCGGGCTGTGGGCGGGCGCGCCGATGCTCGTCTCGGTCGGCCTGCTCTCGCTGGCGCTGGAGTGGCGCACGATCGCGCGCGCGTTCACGGGCCTGCGGCGCAGGGGGCCGGCGAGCGCGCCTCCGCGCGGCGAGGGCGGGCGGCCGCAGGAGGGCCTCGCCGAGCGGGTCGCGCGGACCGAGGTGCCGGGCGCGTGGTTCTGGTGCGGCGGGCTCTTCGCCGGCGCCGGGGTGGTCGCGATCGCGTGGCGTTTCTTCGAGATTCCGCCCTACTTCGGCGTGCTCGCGGTGCTGCTCACGTTCGTGCTGTCGCTCGTCGCGTGCCGGGCGACCGGCGAGAGCGACGTCACGCCGACGGGGGCGATGGGCAAGATCATGCAGCTCGTCTACGGCGTGCTCATCCCGCAGAACGCGACGGCGAACCTGATGACGGCCGGCATCACGTCGGGCGCGGCGGCGGCGAGCGCCGACCTGATGACGGATCTCAAGTCGGGCTACCTGCTCGGCGCCGACCCGAGGCGCCAGTTCATCGCGCAGATCCTCGGGATCGTCCCCGGGACCGTCGCCACGGTGGTGGGGTTTCACCTCCTCGTCCCGGACGCGTCGGCGCTCACGGGCGGGAGCGGCGGTGAGGCCCCGTTCCCCGCGCCGGCGGCGCAGCAGTGGAGGGCGGTGGCGCAGCTCTTCAAGCTCGGGGTCGGCAACCTGCACCCGATGGCGCGGGCGTGCATCGCGGGGGGCATCGTCGCGGCGATCGTCCTCGTGCTCGCGGACAAGGCGCTCTCGGGCGAGAGGCACAAGGCGTACAGGAGATACGTCCCGTCGGCCACCGGCGTCGGGCTCGGGCTCATCTTGCCCTTTTATCAGCCGCTCTCGATGTTCCTCGGGGCCGCGATCGCGGCGATCGTCGGCGCGCGCAAGGGCAAGGCCGAGGCGTACGTGGTGCCGGTCGCCTCGGGGCTCATCGCGGGGGAGAGCCTCGTGGGGGTGGTCGTGGCCGCGCTGAACAACTTCGTGCTCACGTAGGCCGGGCGCCGGCTCCGGGGCGGGCCGCTTCGCGGAGCCGCTCGCGCCGGTCGTGCGCTTCGCGCGCGATCGGGAACGAAGGGGCGGACGCTGGCTACCTCGTTGGGCCGCGCGCCCGGGCGAGGCCGCCCGCCGCGGCGAGGCCGCGAGCTCCGTGCACGCCCCGGCCCCGCAGCGCGCCGCGCCGCTGCGCCTCCTAGGGCCTCCGGAGGTGCTGCAGCAGATCGACCGGCTGCTCTGCGCGCCCTCCGCCGCCCATGGCCGCGCGGTACGTCTCGCGGAGGATCTCGTCGACGTCGAGCATCCGCTCGAGGTACTCCGCGGTCACCGTTCGATATGTCGCCTGGTATCCCTCGTTGAAGAGGATCTCCTTCTCGAGCTGCGAGATGTCCCACTTGAAGACCGGGACCGCCTCGGTGTTGACCTCGATGGCCCTCGCCCACTTGAGCTCGTCCACGGCGTTGCGCGAGACGCGGTAATCGTGCGCCTCGACGGCCGTGGAGGCGAGCGCGTAGATCGCCCGCAGCGCTTTCCCGGGGAACCGGATGCTGTGGTACCGGTCGCGAAGGATGCGGATGCCGACGGTCGCGGGCCGATCCAGCGGGAGCGGCTCGCTCCGCGCGATGCTGGGGTCGAAGACCTCCAGGGGGAAATTGCTGAGGAGACCGCCGTCGACGAGGTAGCTGACGACCCCGTTCTCCCCCGTCGTCGTCACGGGCCGGAACACGAACGGCACGCCCATGCTCATGCGCACGGCGAGCGCCACATCCATGTCGTCCGGGCTGACTCCATATTGCCGCCAGTTCAGGTCGGAGGGCAGGAAGAGCATGCGCCCGCGCGTGATGTCCGACGCCGTGACGTAGAGCTTGTACCGCCGGAGCGACCCCTCGGGCTCCTTGTGATCCGCGAGCAGGTCGCCGAACGTCCTCACCCCCTTGTCGCGCAGCTTGGATCGCAGAAAATCGAGGAAGTAGTCTCCCTGGAACATCCCGAGCTTCCACAGCACCCCGTGGGCGACGCTGAGCGGCCTGCCGACGACCGGGATCCGGGCGAGCACGCCGTGGTCGGCGAAGCGCGAGAACTCCGTGCTGGCGACGATGGTCTCGAGCTCCGCGGGCGTGTAGCCGGCCGCGAGCAACGCCGCGACGACGGCGCCGGCCGAGGTCCCCGCGTACCGGGACTCGTCGAGCGACAGCGCGAGCCCGCGCGCGTTTTCCCGGTTGAACTCCGCGATCCGCGCCTCCAGCGCCTTCAGGGCGCCGACCAGCGCGATCCCCTTCACGCCGCCGCCCTCGAGCACGAGGTTCAGCTTCTTGTTCAGCGCTCGCGCCATCCCGGCCCCCGGAGCGGGCGCCTGCCCGGCGCCGCGCTCCTCGTCCACCACCGCGCTCTTCATGTGGTTTCCCCCTCCCGCGGCGCTCGGCTCCCCGGCGGGCGCTCGCTGCGATCACGGCCCCTGTCCAGCCGGGGTCGACGACGCACGTCGACGCGCGTCGATGCACGTCGGCGCACGTCGACGCACGTCGACGCACGTCGACGCGCTTTGCAATCCGCGTGCGAACGGCGGGCTGCGCTGGAGGGGACCACCGCGCATTCCCGCGCCGTCGCCCGGCCTGGACATGTCGTAAATCCGCGGCCGCGGGGATGGCCCCTGATGTCATCGCTGGATCCTGCGCGATCGTGGCGGACATCCCGGGGGATCTCGGCCCCAGCCGTCGAATTTGACGCGTCGCGTTGTCGTCGCCCTCGGCGCCTCCTTGGCGCCTGGGGAGACCGCCATGAGCGAAATCGCGGCGTCGATTGAACGTTCCGCGGGCGTCCGGGAACGGAGGTTCGTTCGGCCAACGCAACGGCGGCCCCGCGGAGGGGCGCCGGGGCGCGCCCACAAGGAGTCACCGATGACGCCCGTCTCCTCTGCCCCTCTGGCGCGGAGCTCTGCGCCGCGATCCGCCTTTCGCCGGCTCGTGAAGCCGCTGCTCGGTCTCATGATCTTCGCGGCGCTCTTCCTCGCGCTGGCGTGGGCGCTGGACGACAGGCCTTCCACGGCGGCGGGGCCCCTCGCGGCGGTGGCCGCGAGCCCGCTCGGCCAGCTCTCCCGGTCAGCCGCCGATCGCTCGCTCCTGGTCGGCCGCGTCGAGGAGCGCCTCCCGGCCGGCTCGTACACCTACTTCGCCGTGCGCGCCGGTGAGGCCCTCACGTGGGCTGTCACGGTCGGCGACGCCCCGCCGCCCGGCACCCCGGTGCAGGTGCGGAGCATGGGACGCAGGACGAACTTCCACTCGAGCCGCCTCGCGCGGACGTTCCCCGAGCTCGTCTTCGGGGTCGTCTCGCGCGCCGACTGAGCCCCGAGCAGCGCCCGAATCAGAAAGGACCCTGACCATGACCACGACGACACGTATGCTGAACGAGACCCTCGAGCGCCCCTCGCGCGCGCTCGCCGCCGCGGTCCTCGCGGCGCTCCTCGCGGGGTGCGGATCCGACACCGGCGCGACGCCCTCCGACGCGCCCTCTGACACGCTCCCCGCCGGGTGCACGGGCGGCGTGATCGAGGCGGATCTGGAGGCCGACCCGCTGAGCGGGCCTGGCGTCGATCCCGCGACAGGAGAGCTCCAGCCTCCTCCGGAGGGCTCGTCGTACACGGTCAGCGCGACCTACGGGATGCCGAGGCCGGGAGACGCGGTGATGGAGAAATACGTGCAGTACTTCGGGGCGATCCAGGCGCAGCTCGCGTCTCAGCCGGGCCTCGTGGCGATCCAGCTGGCGCAGTCGTCGTCCTGCGGCTCCGGGCGCACGCTGGCCGTCTGGTCGTCGACCGAGGCGATGTACGAGTTCGTCATGAGCCCCGCTCACCTGGCGGCGATGGACGCCGTGAACGAGCTGGTCCAGCCGAACTATGCCGTCACCCACTGGGAGACCGCCAGGGCCGACGAGGTGACGATGGAGGAGGGGGCCCGCCACATGCACGCGAGCGACGCCCGCGCGCGGTAGCTGACGCCGCGCCGGTCGCGCCCGCTCCGGTCCAGGGTCAGCGGGCGGGCGCGCCCGCCGCGCGCTGCGCGCCGAGGCGGCTCATCGCGAAGGCGAGCCCGCTCTGGAGCGTGCCCTGCGTGGCGATCCGGCTGAAGTCGATGTCGAGGCTCACCAGCGTCCTGGCGATGTCCGGGCCGACGCCCACCATCACGCTCCGACAGCCGAGCAGCTCCGCCGCCTGCACGGCGCGGATCAGGTGGCGCGCCACGGCGGTGTCGATCACCGGCACGCCGGTGATGTCGAGGATCACGAACTCCGCGCCTCGCTGCCCGATGGCGACGAGCATGCTCTCCAGCGCCTGGGCCGCGCGCCGGTCGTTGATCTCCCCGACCAGCGGCATCAGCAGGATCCCCTGCCAGATCTGGATGACCGGCATCGCCATGCGATCGAGCAGCGCCGCCTGCGCGTCGATGATCGCGCGCTGCTCCCGGTTCTCCGCCGCCATCCGCTCGGCCTCCATGTGCCGCCGCTTCAGATCGGTGATGTCCGTGATGAGCCCGCAGAGGCCGACCACCTCGCCCTGCGCGTTCTTCATGGGGAACTTGCGGGTCCAGATCGTGCGCGTCACCCCGTCCCCGCCCGTGGCGTGCTCCTCGTTCTCGCTCGGCTCACCGGAGTTGAAGACGATATCGTCGTAGCTCCAGAAGAGCGCGGCCTGCTCCTTCGGCCAGTAATCCGGATCGCTCCGGCCGATCAGGTCCTCGTAGCGCCGCCCGATAAGCCGGCAGAAGCCCGGGTTGCACGCGATCCAGCGGTGTCGACGGTCCTTGACGAAGATAGGATCCGGGATGGTGTCGATGACGAGCTGGAGGAGCTCGAAGGTCGTCCAGTCCGAGACGTCGATGCAGGGGAGCGTGAACGCCATGGAGAAAAGCCGATCTCCCCCCGGCCAGCCTCTCGTTATCAGCCATCGGGGATGGCTCCGCAAGGACAGAAGCGGTCAGGATCATGCGCCGAATGGCAAAGACGTATTGGAGCACGCCATGACGGCGTGGACGTACTTCGGCTTTCTGGCCCGCGCTACATATTTACGAGAAGGCTTCACGCGGCGCGCGCGCGGGAGCACGCACGGCTGGAGCTCCCGCGCTCGGGTCGAGCGCGCGGGGGGGAGGTGCCACGCGACGCTTCGCTCGCGCCGGAGAGGCCGAGCCGCGCGCGCTCGCCGCCGCGTCGAAGGTCGTCGGGGAGAGGGCGGCCTCGACGAGCGCCGCGAGGTGCGGCCGTCCACCTGCCCCGCCTCACCGGCGAGAGCCGCGAGGAGAGGGGGGGGACCTCGCGGCGCTCGCGGCGTTCTCCGGCGATCGCTACGGCGCGGAGCAGGTGCGGCGCCTGGACAGAGAGCGGTATTGAGCGCTGGCCGGCGAGAGATTACGAGGGAAGCGGGAGGTGTTCATGCGAATCCTGGTCACCGGGGCGACGGGGTACATCGGATCGCGGGTCGCGCGGCGGCTTCATGCGAAGGGGCATGCGATCGTCGCGGCGGTGCGCGATGAGGCGAGCGCGCGGCGCCTGCGGGACATGGAGGTCCCGGCCGAGCCGCTCCGGGCGTCGCTCGACGACGTGGAGGTCCTGGCCGAGGCGGCCCGCTCCGCGGACGCGGCCGTGCACATCGCCTTCGAGATGCGGGGGGGCGATCTCCGGGCCGCGGTGGCGCAGGAGCGGCGCGTGGCGCAGGCCTTCATCGAGGCGCTCGCCGGGACGGGCAAGCCCCTGATCGGGACGACCGCCACCGGCGTCGTGGGCAACACGGGGCCCGTGCCCGCGGGGGAGGATCACCCGTCGGAGCCCGGCCACCCCGGGGCGCTGCGGCGGGAGTCCGAGGGCGACTACCTGGCCGCGGCGCAGCGGGGGATCCGGAGCGCGGTCGTCCGCCCGTCGATCCTCACGCACAGCGACGCGCCTCACGGCGTCGCGTCGAGGCTCGTTTCGGCCGCGCGCCAGCACGGCGTCGCCCATCACATCGGCGCGGGCGAGAACCAGGTCACCTGCGTGCATGTCGACGATCTTGCCGAGCTCTACGTCCTCGCGCTGGAGAAGGCGCCAGCGGGCCGGATCTACAACGGGAACGGGGCGAACGTGGCGACGGGCGATGTGGCGCGGTGGGTCGGCCGCGCCTTGAAGGTGCCTGTCGCGAGCGCGACGCGCGAGCAGGCCGGCGCGCTGTGGGGGCCGTTCTTCGCCATGCTGCTCGCGCTCGACCACCGGATGTCGAACGAGCGGGCGCGAAGCGAGCTCGGCTGGCAGCCGTACAGGACGACGAACAGCCTCGAAGACGACATCGCGCGCCTCGCGCACCAGCCACGCGACGAACACCCTCGCTGAGGGCCTACCCCACCTCCGCGAAGCCGTGGAGTCGACGTCGAGAAGATAGAAATTTCTTCTCTTGGCGTCCTGGTGGCTTCTCTTCGTACCGCCGCAGAGCGCCTCCCGGACGTCTCCTCGCGTGACGTCGTCGGCGAGGTAGCGCAGCTCGCACGTTTAGGATAGAAGCGTGATCAAACCTCCGAGGTCAGGGAATTCACCGGCGCCCCGCAGCACGCCTTCGTGAATCACGTGCTCGCTGCAATTTTTGCCGTCATCGCTGCCGATCGGGTCGCTGTGCGCTTCTGCCGATCGGGCGATGGTGCGCCATGCAGGTGTCGCTGACCCTCGAGAGCTTCTAGTCCAACCCATCGAACGCTGGGGCCCCGGGAGCCCCGTCCTGCATGAGAATCGTCGACATTCGCGCCACCACCGTCACCGTCCCCCTCGAGGCGCCCCTGCGCCACGCCAACGGCTGCCACTGGGGCCGCTTCGTGCGCACGCTCGTCGAGGTCGAGGCGGATAACGGGCTGGTCGGCCTCGGTGAGATGGGCGGCGGCGGCGAGTCGGCCGAGGCCGTGTTCCGCGCCATGAAGGGGTACCTCGCGGGCCACGATCCGGCCCGCCTCGAGGAGATGCGGTTCAAGATCGCGAACCCGACGGCCTCTCTCTACAACAACCGCACCCAGATCCTCGCCGCGCTGGAGTTCGCCTGTCTGGACCTGCTCGGACAGGCCTACGGCGTGCCGGTCTACGACCTGCTCGGCGGCAAGCTGCAGGACGAGGTGCCCTTTGCGTCCTACCTCTTCTTCCGCTACCCGAACGCGGACGGCTCTGGCGAGGTCCGCACCCCGAAGCAGCTGGTCGAGGAGGCGAGGGCGCTGAAGAAGAAGCACGGGTTCACCTCGCACAAGCTCAAGGGCGGCGTGTTCCACCCGGACTACGAGCTCGAGTGCTACCGCGCCGTGGCCGACGCCTTCCCGGACGACCGCGTCCGCTTCGACCCGAACGCCGTCTGGTCGACGGAGCAGGGCATCCGCTTCGGTCAGGCGATCGAGGGCCTGAACAACGACTACCTGGAAGATCCCGTCTTCGGCCTGCACGCGATGCGGCGCACCCGACAGAAGGTGCGGATGCCGCTCGCGACGAACACCGTCGTCGTGAACTTCGAGCAGCTCGCCGCGAACGTGCTCGACACGGCGGTGGACGTCATCCTGCTCGACACGACGTTCTGGGGCGGCATCCGACCGTGCGTGAAGGCGGCGGGCATCTGCGAGACCTTCGGCCTCGGCGTCGCCGTCCACTCCTCGGGCGAGCTCGGCGTGCAGCTCGCGACGATGCTGCACCTCGGCGCCGTCATCCCGAACCTCTCGTTCGCCGCCGACGCGCACTACCACCACCTCAAAGACGACGTGATCCGCGGGGGCCCGCTCCCCTACCAGAACGGCCGTATCCGCGTGCCCGACGGCCCCGGCCTGGGCGTCCGCCTCGATCGCGAGAAGGTCGCCCGCTACGCCGAGGAATACCGCCGCCTGGGCCCCTATCCCTACGACAAAGATCCCCTGCGCCCGGCCTGGTGCGCGACCGTGCCGAACGAGCGCTGGGCCGATCCCAAGGACGACCGGATCCCCGAGGTGCCGAGATGACCCTCGCCGAGCGCGTTGCCAAGGCGGTCGACGCCGCGCCCATCATCGATCTCCACACTCACCTCTTCGCCCCCCAGTTCCAGGCGTTGAACCTCTGGGGCGTCGACGAGCTCCTGACGTACCACTACCTCGTCGCCGAGACCCTGCGCGCCGAGCCGAAGGTCACGCCCGAGGCGTTCTATGCCCTCGACAAGAAGGCGCAGGCCGACCTCGTGTGGGAGGCGCTCTTCGTCCGCCGATCGCCGCTGTCCGAGGCGACCGCGGGGGTCGCCACCGTGCTCGACGCGTTCGGGCTCGACCCCGCCGCGCCGAACCTGCGCGACGCGCGCGCCTACTTCGCCGGCCGCAAGGCCGAGGATCACCTGGAGGACGTGCTGCGCCTCGCCGGGGTGAGCGCGCTCGCGATGACGAACGACCCGACCGACCCCGCGGAGCGCGCGATCTGGGAGGCCGGCGTCACGCCCGATCCGCGGTTCTACGCGGCGCTGCGCATCGACCGCCTCGTCTCCGCGAACGACCTCGCCGCCGAGCTCGACCGCTGGATCGCCCGCATGCGGCCGCGCTACCTCGCGATCTCCGTCAACGAGGTCGCGGCCCCGCCCCGGGCCGTGCTGGACGCGTGCCGCGCGCACGGCCTGCCGTTCGCGATGATGATCGGCGTGCGGCGCGCGGTGAACCCCCGCCTCGGCGTGGCCGGCGACGGCGTGAGCACCGTCGACCTCACCCCGCTCGAGCGGCTCGCCGGCGACAACCCCGACGTCCGCTTCCTCGTCACGACGCTCTCGCGCGAGAACACGCACAGCCTCTGCGTCGTGGCGCGCAAGTTCGCCAACGTCCTCCCGTTCGGGTGCTGGTGGTTCATGAACAACCCGAGCCTCATCGAGGAGACGACCTCGATGCGCCTGGAGATGCTGGGGCCGACCTTCGTGCCGCAGCACTCCGACGCGCGCGTCCTGGATCAGCTGATCTACAAGTGGCGCCACTCGCGGCGCTCGATCGCGAGCGCGCTCTCGCGACGCTATGGGGCGATGCCCGTCCCGCCGACCGACGCGCAGATCGAGCGCGACGCGCGCGCGCTCCTGGGCGGCATCGCCGGGGAATGGCTGGGAGCATGACCAAGCTCTTCGACATCGCGGGCCGCAGGGCCGTCGTGGTCGGCGGCACCTCCGGCATCGGCCGCGCGATCGCCCTCGGCCTCGCCGAGGCGGGGGTCCACACCGTCGCCTCGGGCACCCGGGCCGACCGGGCCCGCGCGGTTCATGGCGAGATCTGCGAGCGGGGCGTCCGCTCGCTCGAGGCGACGTGCGACGTGAGCGACCGGGCGTCCCTCGACGCCCTGCGCGACCGCGTGGTGGAGGCGCTCGGCGGCGTCGACATCCTCGTCAACTGCGCCGGCAGGACGTTCCGCACGCCCACGGCCGAGGTCGGAGACGCCGAGTGGAACGGCCTGCTCGACACGAACGTCACAGGCATGCTCCGCGCCTGCCAGTCGTTCTATGGCCCGCTGCGCGAGAGCGGCCGGGGCCGCATCGTCAACATCGCCTCGCTGTCCAGCTTCGTCGCCTTCCACGAGGTGGCGGCCTACGGCGCGTCGAAGGCGGCCGTGATGGCGCTCACCCGGAGCCTCGGCGCCGAGTGGGCCAAGCACGGTATCCGCACGAACGCCCTCGTGCCCGGCGTCTTCGTGACCGACCTCAACCGCGCGCTCCTCGACGGCACCCCGCGCGGGCGGGAGCTGCTCGCCCGCACGCCGCTCGGCCGCTTCGGCGAGACCCAGGAGCTGATCGGCGCGGCCCTCTTCCTCTGCTCTGACGCGGTGAGCTTCATCACCGGCACGAGCATCGCAGTCGACGGTGGCTTCTTGGCTTCGGGGGTGAACCAGTGACCGCTGCTTCTCCTGTGGTCCCGGCGAGCGGCGGCGTGATGACGCGCACCCGCTGGACCATCTGCGCGCTCCTCTTCTTCGCGACGACGATCAACTACCTCGATCGGCAGCTCTTCTCGCTGCTGGTCCCGTTCTTCGAGAACGAGCTGCGCCTCGGGCCGACGGACCTCGCGCTCATCAACGTGAGCTTCCTGCTCGCGTACGGCTTCGGCATGGTGTTCGTCGGGCGCTGGATCGACCGCGTCGGCACCGGCAAGGGGCTCAGCGCGACGTTCCTGGTCTGGAACATCGCCTCTGCGGCCCACGCCTTCGTCGGC
This sequence comes from Sorangium sp. So ce394, assembly GCF_051474665.1. Taxonomy (NCBI): domain Bacteria; kingdom Pseudomonadati; phylum Myxococcota; order Polyangiales; family Polyangiaceae; genus Sorangium; species Sorangium sp. So ce394. The sequence continues at coordinate 8,531,305 of NZ_CP150339.1, read as the reverse complement.
AGCTTCGGCGGCTTCGCGGCGATCCGCTTCCTGCTCGGGGTCGGCGAGGCGGGCAACTTCCCGTCCGCCGTCCGCACCGTCGCGGAGTGGTTCCCCAAGAAGGAGAGGGCGCTCGCGACCGGCCTGTTCAACTGCGGCTCGAACGTGGGCGCCATCCTCGCCCCGCTCCTCGCGGTGCGCATCGCGGAGGCGTACGGCTGGCGCGCTTGCTTCCTCGTCCTCGGCGGGATCGGCGTCGTGTGGATCTTCTTCTGGACGCGCCTCTACCGGCGGCCGGAGGAGCACCCGAAGGTGTCGCCCGAGGAGCTCGCGCACATCCGCTCCGACGCGAAGGAGTCGACCGAGTCCCTCGGCGTCAGCGAGGTGTTCGGGATGCGGCCCGTCTACGCGGTCGCGATGGCGAAGTTCTTCACCGATGCGCCGTGGTGGTTCTATCTCACCTGGCTGCCGAAGTTCCTCGTCGGCGAGTTCAAGCTGACGCCGACGTTCATGGCCTACGCGATCCCGGTCGTGTTCATCGTGGCCGACGTCGGCGCGGTCGGCGGCGGCTGGCTCTCCTCGAAGCTCATCGCGCGCGGCCGGTCGGTCGGCGCGGCGCGGAAGCTCGCGATGCTCGCCTGCGCGCTCGCCGCGGTGCCGGTCATGGCGGTCGGGCAGCTCGTCGATGTCCCGAGCGTCGCCGGCATCCCGTCGGTGTACGTCGCGGTCGCGCTCCTCTCGCTCGCCGCGGCGGCGCACCAGGGCTGGAGCAGCAATCTCTACACGCTCGTCTCGGACACCCTGCCTCGCCCGGCGATGGCGACGGTGGTCGGCATCAAGACCGCCTTCGGCGTCGTCGGCGGGGCGATCTTCCAGATCTTCGTGGGCCGGTCGCTCACGCTCACAGGCTCGTACGCCGTGCCGTTCCTGCTCGCGGGGAGCCTGTACCTCGTCGGGCTGCTCGTGCTGCACCTCCTCTTGCCGCGCGTCGAGCCGGTCACGCCCAAGCGGCGCGTGCCGCAGGCGGCGATCGTCGCCGGCGGCCTGGCGATGCTCGCCAGCATCGCGGGCCTGCAGCTCGCCCTCAACCGTCCTCCGTACGCCTCCGTCGACGACTACCGCGCGACGCGGCCCGGCCAGCTCGGCGCGACGGGCGCGCCGGTCGAGGGCCCCGCGGCGCACGTGGGCTGGATGGACGCGCGCTGGTACCTCTGGCCGACGGCCCAGGGGACCAAGGCCGAGCTCGTCAAGCTCGACCGCGACGGGAGGCCCGTCGTCGAGTCGAAGGGCGCGAGCGCCAAGGGCTACATCGGCCCGTCCGCCACCGAGGTGCAGTCGACGCGCGCGCCGGGAGGCAGCCCGTGATCACCGCCCTCGGCGCGCCTCGTCGCCTCTGCTCGGCCCCTCGGGGCCACCTCCTCGATTCGGCCCTTCCGTCGCGGGGCCAGCCCACCTACGGGTAAGCCATGTCCATCACGCTCCGCGATCCTGCCGATTGCCGCTGGGACCTCGTCTCCCTCGGCGAGGTCATGCTGCGCCTCGATCCCGGCGACGGTCGAATCTCGACCGCTCGCAGCTTCAACGCCTGGGAGGGCGGCGGCGAGTACAACGTCGCGCGCGGCCTCCGCCGTTGCTTCCGGCTGAGGTCGGCGATCGTGACCGCCCTCGCGGACAACCCCGTCGGGCGGCTCATCGAGGACCTCATGCTGCAGGGCGGCGTGGACCTCTCGCACCTGCGCTGGGTGCCCCACGACGGCGTGGGGCGGACCGTGCGCAACGGCCTGAACTTCACCGAGCGGGGCTTCGGCATCCGCGGGGCGGTCGGCGTCTCGGACCGCGGCCACACCGCCGCGTCGCAGCTGAAGGCCGGCGACATCGACTGGGACGCGATCTTCGGCCGGGAGGGCGCGCGGTGGTTCCACACCGGCGGCATCTTCGCCGCGCTCTCCGAGACCACGCCGGGCGTGGCCAAGGAGGCGATGGAGTCGGCCCGGCGGCACGGGGTCGTCGTCTCCTACGATCTGAACTACCGCCCTTCGCTCTGGAAGTCGATCGGCGGCCAGGCCCGCGCGCGGGAGGTCAACCGCGCGCTCGCGCCGTACGTCGACGTGATGCTCGGCAACGAGGAGGACTTCACGGCGGCCCTCGGCTTCGAGGTCGAGGACCTCGACGAGGGGCACAAGCACCTCCATGTCGGCGCGTTCGAGGCGATGATCCGGCGCGTCATCGAGGCGTTCCCGAACATCCAGGCGGTCGCGACGACCCTGCGCGTGGCGACGTCGGCGACGCGCAACGACTGGAGCGCGGTGCTCTACCAGGGCGGCCGGCTCTACCAGGCGCCGGAGCGCAAGGATCTGGAGATCTACGACCGCGTGGGCGGCGGCGACTCGTTCGCCTCGGGCCTGATCTACGGCTTCCTCGCCGGCAAGGGGCCGCAGTGGGCCGTCGACTGCGGCGCGGCGCACGGGGCGCTCGCGATGACGACGCCCGGCGACACCACGATGGCGACCCTCGACGAGGTACTCAAGGCGATGAAGATGGGCACGGCCCGGGTGGATCGATGAACAAGCAAGACGTGTTGGGGTGGATCGGTCGCACGCGCGTCGTGCCCGTCGTGCGCGCGGGCTCGGCCGACGAGGCGCTCCAGGCGGTCGACGCCCTCCTCGAGGGGGGGATCGACGTCCTCGAGATCACGATGACCGTGCCCGGCGCGGTCGAGGTCGTGCGCGAGGTCGCGGCGCGCCACGGCGATCGGGCCCTGGTCGGCGCGGGCACCGTGCTCGACGCCCGCACCGCCGAGGCGTGCGTCGAGGCGGGGGCGCGCTTCGTCGTCAGCCCCGCGCTCGACGAGGGGACGGTGAAGGCGTGCCTCGCGATGAACGTGGTGAGCGCGCCCGGCGCGCTCACGCCGACCGAGGTCGTGGCGGCGCACCGTGCGGGCGGGGACGTCGTGAAGGTGTTCCCCTGCGACGCCCTCGGCGGCGCCTCGTATCTGAAGTCGCTCAAGGCGCCTCTGCCGCACATCCCGCTCATGCCCACCGGCGGCGCGACGCTGCAGAACCTGGGCGCGTTCCTCGCCGCGGGCGCGGTGGCCGTCGGCGTCGGCAGCAACCTCGTCGATCTCAAGCTCCTGCGCGAGGGGCGGCGCGAGGAGCTCGTCGCCCGCGCCCGCGCGTTCCGCGAAGCGGCCCGCCAGGCCTAAGGGGCACAGGAAACGTAAGCGCCGTTCGCCGCGTCGAGCTCTCCCGCGCTGCCGGGCAGAGATCGACGCGACGCCGGGCCGTGATCCGTCCGGTGTAGTGCAATAAAAATGTCAATAAAATCAATCACTTGCGGCGCCAGTGGGGATTCCCGGCGCCATCGAACACCAGGGGCTTCGGACATGAACCAATCGAAGGTTGCGAACCTAGTGGGTGCGTCGATTCTCTTCGTGGCGGGGGCCGCGCACGGCCAGGCTCCCCCGCCGGCGCCGCCGCGGGGTCCGGCTGCGCCTGCTCCGGCGGCTGCGCCTGCTCCTCCGGCTGCGCCTGCTCCGGCGGCTGCGCCCGCGGCGCCCGCCGCGGTTGCGCCCGCCCCGGCGGCCGCGGCTGCGCCGGCGGCGGCCGCGCCGGCGGCGGGGCAGGCTCCCCAGCCGGACGCTGGCATGACGCAGCTGCCGACCGGCACGCAGGCGCCGGCCACGCCTCCGCCGATGCTGGGCACCGGGCCTGCGGCCGCGGCCCCGCTGCCGGCTCCCCCCGCGGACCTGGCCAAGCCGCCCGCCGCGACGCCCGTTCCCGTGACCTCCAAGTGGAAGGCCACGATCTACGGGATGGCGGAGTTCGACATCATGCACGACTCCACCCAGAGCTTCGGCGAGTCGGTGGGGGCCACGGTGATCCAGCGCGAGGACACCTATGCCGGGAGGCACGCCCGCACGCATTTCACGACGCGCAACTCCCGGCTCGGCGTCAAGGTGAGCGCGCCCGAGTACGAGGGGTTCAAGACCACCGCCGCCCTGGAGCTCGACTTCTTCGGCAGCCAGCCGCCCAACGTCTCGGAGGCCGCGCTTGTGAGCAGCGGGACCTTCCGCCTGCGCCAGGCGTACATCAAGGTGGAGTCGGATTACGTCGACGTGGTGATTGGCCAGACCTATCACCTGTTCGGGTGGCAGCCGTTCTTCTTCCCGGCCACCACGTCGTTCTTCCCGGTGATGAACCAGGTCTTCGGCAGGATGCCGCAGCTGCGCGTCGGCCACACCTTCAAGTCGGAGCCCTTGAACTTCGAGCTCGCTGCGGCGGCCGTCAAACCGCCGCAGCGCGACTCCGAGATTCCGGACATCCAGGCGGGGATGCGCTTCGGCGTCAACGGCTGGAAGGGGATTCACACGCTGGGCGCGGGCGGGATGTTGATCGACCCGCTTTCCATCGGCGTCTCCGGCACGTTTCGCCACCTGAAGGTGGTCGAGCACACCGCCGCCCCGCTCTACTCGAGGTCGGCCAACGGCTACGCGATCTCGGTCGACGCGATGGTCCCGATCATCCCGGCGAGCGCGCTCGACGATCCGGGCAATGCGCTGACGTTGACCGGCTCGTTCTTCTCCGGCACGGGCATCGCGGACATCGTGGGCGTCGCGAGCAACGTTCCGAGCCCGCCGCTCCCGGACGGCGCGGTCTACACGCCGGACATCGACAACGGCCTCGCGGTGTACGATGCGAACAACAACCTCAAGACCATCGGCTGGCGCGGGATGATGGTCGGTCTCCAGTACTATCTGCCGCCTTCGGGCCGCGTCTCCGTCTCCGCCAACTATACCCAGGGCTGGTCGGATCGGATCACGGCGGAGCACGGCTACAGGGACCTTCGCACCGCCTTCCGCGAGTCTCGCTACATCGATGGCAACCTGTTCGTCGACATCATGCCGGCGCTCCGCGCGGGCCTCTCGTTCCAGCGCTCGGAGCAGACCTTCGCCGACGACGTGACGGCGACCAACGAGCGCTTCAAGCTGTCGCTCTACAGCTTCTTCTGAGCGAAGCTCGGGCGCGCCTGACGGCGGCGCTAACGCTCGCTGAGCGCTGACCTCATCAGCCCGTCGACGCACGCTGGCCATGCGGAGGGGTCGAGGAGCTGCGATGGATCGTACGATCCCGCGCCCTGCGCTGCTCCTGCGGGCGTGCCCAGGGCCCCCATGAGCCCGCGCAGCCCCGCTTCGGTGCCGCGCACGAGGCAGGACACCATGGTGGCGGATTGCACGTAGAACAGGACCGCTTGCTCCGGGAGGAGCGTGTACGGGATCGATTGCTCCATCACCTCGAGGGGCATGGGGGCATCCCTCATCTGTTCGAGGCGGGCCGGATCGAGCCACCAGGCTTCGCGCGCGACGAGCATGGCGATGCCTTCTTGCGCCCAGGCCGGCCCCAGGATTCCTTGGCTCATCAGGGCGTGGTGCGTGTATTCGTGCACGACGCTGGCGTGCACGTCGTCGTGATCGAGGACCACGTGCAGGGCGCCGTCGTAGTAGGCGACCACGTTGCGGTTGGTGCACGCGGCGGCCACGAGCAGCTCCTTGTCGAAGTACGCGAAGACGTCCGGAGGCTCGGGATCGAGGCCCAGCTGCGCTAGCACCTCGCGTTCCGCCTGCTGGAGGTGATGCAGGAGAGGGAGATGCGCGCCTTCCGGCAGCCTGGGATCGACATAGAGCCGGCCGGCGGCGGCCCAGTCCTCGTTGCGGAAGCGCGCGATCAACGTCTGTCGGATCTGGGCGGCCTCGCTCGGGTCCGGGCACAGGCCAGGCTGCAACCGCCGTCGGAAGGCGGACTGATCCAGCCGGCGCGTGCGGTGCGGGGCGGCGCTTGCGTGGGCGGGGGCTTCCGTGAGGGGGCGCTCGGAGGAGCCCTCATCGATGGGGGCAGGCGGGGGTCCGGGCGGGATGGGGGGCTCCGGCCCCGGCGCCGTCCGCGCGGGCGGCGCGGCGGGAGGAGCGCCGGGGGCTGGCCCGATCGGTGTCGGCGTGGAGTTGGGGTCGCGCCGGTGCGCGCGGAGGGGGGGCGGCACGGGCGCCGGAGCGCCGGAGCTCCCCGCCGCCGACGTCGACCGAGGTTGGGCGGAGGCGCTGGCAGCACCCGAGCGTCGCGCCGTCCACGCGACGCACACGGCCAACGAGAGGACGGCGATCAGCCCCAGGGCGAGAATCAGGCGACGGCGAGCGAGAGTCACGGATGGCGGAGCGCAAGGGGTGTGCCGAGCGCTCGGTGCGCGCCTCGTGGCGCGTGCGAGCGGCCGTCCTGCGTCACCTCTGTCGAATGTGTCACACGCGGGAGGCATCGCCAGACGATCTGGCACCACCAGGTTGAGGCGACCGACCCAGGTTGCGGTACGGGCGGCGGGCCGAGCCGAGTCAGGTCAGGGGCCCAAGCTGGAGGCGGAGGTGCCCGACCCAGGTTGAGGCGCCCGACCCAGGTTGAGGCGCCCGACCCAGGTTGAGGCGACCGACCCAGGTTGAGGCGACCCGACCCAGGTTGAGGCGACCCGACCCGGGTTGAGGCGACCCGCCGCACCACGCCGGCGAGGTCGCGCGCGTCGATCTCGAAACGGGCGACGGCCTCGACGCCAGCCTCGGCGCAAAACCCGCCACGACGGGCCGAGGCGCTCTTCATCCATGGATTGTCGATACAGCGTCGCATTGCCATGAAGGCGGATCGCACAAGGCGCGATCTTTCAACCAGCGTGTCTGCGCCGCGCCCCTTCGGTGGAATGGCCGCCACGATGAGCTTGACTTTCGGAGCGCATCTGACTTCCTGGATCCTGCGGCTTTGTCCAGAATAGCGCTGCATTTTTTTAAGGACGAGCAGGGAAGGAGACTCGCAGTGTCAAGCAAGCTTACTTATGTCGACTCGGTCCGCTTCGCGCTCGCGCTCGGCCTGGCTGCGCTGGCGCATCCAGGGCTCGCCGGCACGGCCCACGCCGCGCCCCAGACGATCACCAATGGCACGCAGCTCCGGGACACCTCGGGCAACGTGGTCCACGCGCACGGCGGCGGCGTGATCAAGGTCGGCGACTCCTACTACTGGTTCGGCGAGAACCGCGCCACCAAGTACGTCGACGTCTACCGCTCGACCGATCTGAAGAGCTGGCAGCTCCGCAACCACGTGCTCACGCCGAGCGCGCACGCCGAGCTGCGCTCGGCCAACATCGAGCGTCCCAAGGTGATCTACAACAGCTCGACCGGCCAGTATGTCATGTGGATGCACAAGGAGAACGCCACGGACTACGGCGAGGCCCGCGCGGCCGTGGCGACCTCCAGCACGGTGGACGGCAGCTACACCTACCGCGGCAGCTTCCGCCCGCTCGGGCACATGTCGCGCGACATCACGCTGTTCAAGGACGACGACGGCACCGCGTACATGATCTCGGCCGCGCGCGAGAACGCGGATCTGCACATCTATCGCCTCACGTCCGACTACCTGAACGTGAGCAGCCTCGTCCAGATCCTCTGGCCCGGCTCGTGGCGCGAGGCGCCGGCCATGTTCAAGCGCAACGGCGTGTACTTCCTGCTGACCTCGGGCGCGACCGGCTGGGACCCCAACCAGCAGAAATACGCCACCGCCACCAGCATCGGCGGCACCTGGAGCGCGCTTCAGAACATCGGCGACGCCACCGCCTACGGCTCGCAGACGGCGTTCGTGCTGCCGATCCAGGGCTCGTCGACCACCTCGTACCTGTACATGGGCGACCGCTGGGCCGGTGCGTGGGGCGGGCCGGTCAACGACTCGCAGTACGTCTGGCTCCCGCTCCAGTTCCCCAGCAACACCAGCATGACCATGAGCTACTCGGACCAGGTGACGATCGACGCCGCCACCGGGGTCGTCCAGGGCTCGGGCGCCACGTACGACCGGTTCGCCGCGCGGCACAGCGGCAAGTGCCTCGACGTGAACGGCGCCTCGACCGCCGACGGGGCGGTCGTGCACCAGTGGACCTGCAACGGCGGGAGCAACCAGGAGTGGCTGCTCCAGAGCGCCGGCGGCGGCTACTACCGCGTCGTCGCGCGGCACAGCGGCAAGTGCCTCGACGTGGTCAGCGGCTCGACCGCCGACGGCGCGGCCGTGAAGCAGTACACCTGCAACGGCGGCAGCAACCAGCAGTTCCAGTTCCAGGACGCCGGCGGCGGCTACTACCGCATGGTCGCGCGGCACAGCGGCAAGTGCCTCGACGTGGTCAGCGGCTCGACCGCGGACGGCGCGGCCGTGAAGCAATACGCCTGCAACGGCGGCAGCAACCAGCAATGGGAGAGCTGGTGACGCAGCGCTGAGCGCCACCCAGGCGAGGCGGGTCGCCCTGCGCCCGCGAGGCGCACGGCCCTTCCCCGGCAGCGCGCCATCCGCTCGCTCCGCCCATGGAGAAATCTCCTGTGGGAGGACAGGTCCCGCGCCGCGTCGAAGCGCTGCTCAGGGGGCTTCGAGCTGCGTTCCCCGCTCGATTCCTGAGTATGCTGGCCGACGGGATGGCGGGCTCGCTCGCCGGTCACGCTGGGTGCGAGGGGCGCCGGCGGAGGCCGGAGGGGCGCCCGTCTCTGCAGGCGAAGGAGCGACGATGATGACGCCGAATCAAGCCGCCAAGGGATGTCCGGTGCTCCACTTCAAGCCGGACGCGCCGGGGTTCGACGCGAACCCTTACCCCGCGTACACGGCGCTGCGCGAGTCCGCGCCGGTGTATTTCTGGCCGGACGCGCAGTCCTACGTGGTCAGCCGCTTCGACGACGTGGCGGCCGTGCTGCGCGATCCGCGCCTCGCGACCGACCCCGTGGCGGCCGGGCTGCGCGCGCCGGACGCGGGCCTGCCGGACGCGATCCGCGGGCCGTTCGAGCGGTCGCTGTTCCGCCTCGCCCCCAAGGACCACGCGCGCGTCCGCCGGGCCGTGAGCCCCGCCTTCACCCCGCGCGCGTGCGACCGCCTGCGGCCGATGATCCAGCGCATCGTCGACGAGGCGCTCGCGCCCTTCGAGGGCAAGGGCGAGATCGAGGTCGCGGAGTTCGCCGACTTCATCCCCCTGCGCGTCATCTCCGCGATGCTCGACATCCCGGGCGCGCACGAGAAGACCTTCCGCGACTTCGGCGAGGCGCTCATCAAGACCATCGATCCGCGCCTCACCCCCGAGGCGTACGCGGCGGTCGTCGCCCCGGTGCCCGCGGGCATGGCGCTCCTCCGTGAGCTCATCGCCGAGCGCCGCAGCCACCTGGGCGACGATCTGCTGAGCACGCTCCTCCGCGCCGAGGCCGAGGGGGACCGGCTGAGCGAGGACGAGATGCTCGGGCTCGTCGCCGCCATCATCGCTGCCGGCTCGGAGACCACGGTGCATTTCATCTGCTTCGGCGTCATGTCGCTGCTCTGCGTGCCCGAGCGCGCGGCCGCGGTGCGGGCCGAGCCCGCCCTCCTGCGCAGCGCGATGGAGGAGCTCCTGCGCTTCGACAATTTCGGCAAGGGAGGGATCGTGCGCTACTGCACGGAGGACGTCGAGATCGGCGGGGTGACCATGGCCAGGGGGTCGGTCATCGTCGCGATCCTCCCGGCGGCGCTGCGCGATCCCCGCGCCATCCCCGACGCGGATCGCTACGACCCGCGGCGGCAGCACGAAGAGATCCTGAGCTTCGGCCTCGGGCCGCACTACTGCCTGGGCGCGTCGCTCGCGCGGCTCGAGGGGGAGATCGCCGTCGGGACGTTGCTCCGCCGCACCGCGGACATGCGGGTCATCGGCGAGCCCACGTACGCGGGGCATCCGACCCTCCGCAAGCTCTCGTCGCTGCGCGTGGCGGTGACGCCCGCGGCGCGGTCCGAGGTGGCCCGATGAGCCGGATCGTCGTGGACCGGGATCTCTGCGAGGCCAACCAGGCCTGCATGCGGGCCGCGCCGGAGGCCTTCCGCGTGGACGAGGAGGATCGGCTCCACGTCCTCCTGACCGAGGTGGACCCGGCGCTGCGCCCGAAGATCGAGCGCGCGGTGCGGGCGTGTCCGCGAAAAGCGCTCGCGATCGTGGATTGAGGGGGGCCGGGGGGCGCCCACGTCGCGGTTCGTGGTAGGATCGCGTTCCGCAAAGGAGATTTCATGCCTGCCGATGTGGACGCCGAAGTGGACAAGTTGACAGAGCTGGCGCTCGCCCTCCCGCCAGCGCTGCGTGAGCTCGTGGCGTACCGGATCTGGGAGAGCCTCCACGCCGAGGAGAGCTGGCCGCTCGCGCCAGGGCAGCGCGACGAGATCCGAAGGCGAGCGGCGGAGGTCGAGGACGGCACGGTACAGCTCGTTGACGGCGACGACGCTCTCCGCGAGGCGCGCGCCCGGATCGATGCGCGCCGGCAGTGATGCGGTTCCGGCTCCACCCGCGTGCGCTTCAGGAGTTCGAGGAGGCGGTCGACTACTATCTCGATCTCTCGCCGGAGGTAGCGTCGCGGTTCGTCGATGCGTTCGAGGCGGCGGTCAGCTTCGTTCGAGCCCTCGTTCTCAGGCATGATGTGGACGAACGCGGCGCTCGTGGACCGGATCCTGTGCGACGGAACCGCGACGTCCATCCGAGGCTGGTGTCACCCGTGATCGGGTGACTACGGAAAAATCTAGCCATCGAGCGAGCTCCTGCGGTGGCGCCGCCTCCCTCCGATTGGCCACCACCACGGAAGCGTCGCTCCCCGTCGAGCGAATGCTGGTGTGCGCTTCGGGCGACACCGGAGCCGGGCAGATTCTCTGAAGGGAGGTCGCCTCCGGCGGCATTCAGCCTGGCAGCGTGACTCCTGGGCTCTCCCCGGAGCATGGCTGACGGAGCGGAATGGCCCTGCGCGGGCCGTTCCATCGCGTTCGCCGCTGCTCACGCTGTCGTTTCGGACAACCCTTCTCCGATCGGAGGCTGCTTCCATGTTCATGTCACCCTCGACGGTCTCATCGTCACGACGGACCGGAGCGTCGAAGCGGGCCCTGCAAGGGCTGACGCTGAGCTTGCTCTGCATCGCCGGCAGCGCGCACGCCCAGAACCACCCGTTCGGTAGCCACCACCAGGCCTACCACGCGTCGACGTTGCGCGTGTCGGCCGGCCAGGCCGCTGCCGACAGCGCAACATCAAGTTTCTACTGGCAGTGGAAGAGTCGCTACGTCGAGCCCGGTTGTCGGCCGGACGAATACCGCATCCGGGCCAGCACGGGCGACGGCGCTCACGTCGTGTCCGAGGGCCAGGGATACGGCATGCTGATTGCCGCGATGATGGCCGGGCAAGACGCCCAGGCGCGGACGATCTTCGACGGCCTGCACAGCTACAACCGCCGTCACCCCAGCCAGAACAACCCCGACCTGATGGCGTGGGCGCAGGACTCCAGCTGCAGCGACATCCTCGACCACGACTCGGCCACCGACGGCGATCTCGACATCGCCTACGCGCTGCTGCTCGCGGACGCGCAATGGGGCTCCAGCGGCGCGATCGACTACGCGGCCGAGGCCACCCGCGTGCTGAACGCGATCGCGGCGAGCAACGTCAACCCGACCACGCGGCTGGTCAACCTCGGCGACTGGGCCAAGTGGCCGGATGATCCGACGTATTACTATGCCACGCGCAGCTCCGACTGGATGCTCGGCCACTTCCGCAGCTTCATCGGCCGCGCCGGCACCGACTGGTCGCAGGTGCTGAGCGCGCACCAGACGCTGATCGAGACGATGCAGAACCGGTACGCCAGCTCGACCGGCCTGTTGCCCGACTTCATCATCAACACCCACACGACGCCTCGCCCCGCCGACGCCAACTTCCTCGAGGCGCCGCACGACGGCAGCTACTCCTGGAATGCGGCCCGCGTGCCGTGGCGCCTCGGCATCGACGCCGCCATCAGCGGCGACACGCGCTCACGCAACGCGGCCAGCAGGATCAGCCGCTGGATCCGCGGCAAGACCGGGGGGAACCCGAGCAACATCCGCGCCGGATACACCCTCGCCGGCCGCGCGATCGAGCCCTACAACGACATGGTGTTCATGGCCCCGTTCGCGGTCGCGGCCACCACCGACGCCGGCGGTCAAGCGTGGCTGGACAGCCTGTGGAACGAGATCGTCTCCGCCGCGCCCACCGAGGACTACTACGGCGACACGCTCAAGCTGCTGTCGATGCTGTGCGTCTCACGCAACTGGCTGACGCCGTGATCGAACGGAGCGCCGCGCCGGCGGTCGCGGCGCAGAGGGCCTCGACCCGCATCGGCGGCTGCGCCTCTTCTTTCTTCTAGCGCGGACCGATGAGCTTCGCCCGGTGGCCGGGTCTCTACATCCGGACGGCTTTGCCGCCCGCCCTTTTCCGGAGGCCACCATGTCCGCTGTCTCGTCCGTCGGGCCTGCGGGTCGTCGGCCCGGACGGCGGTCGGCCGTCGCTGAAGCAGGCGCTGGTCCGCGAGGCGTTCACGCTCGTCGGCTCGATCCCGATCGTCGGGCCGCTGCTCGCGCTCGCCGCCTGGGTGTGGATCGGTATGACGATCCGCTCGAGCCCGCTCCGCCAGGGCAAGCACGACCTGCTCGCGGGCGGTACGCGGGTGGTGCGCGTCCGGTAGGCGCACCGCGAAGCCCATCGAGACCGGTGAGGGCTCCGCACACCACAGCACATCATCCCAGCGCTTCCGCGTCGGCCATCGAATCGGTATTTGGCCATACGTATGTGGCTCACGTCACGTGGCCGGCGCGCCCTGCGCTTCTCGTCGCCGGTTGGTCCCGCGCGTCGCATGCGATAGAAGTGACGAGACAGTGAACCGAAAGGCGCGGGGGACGCCGGAGGCGATGTGCCTTGTCCCGTCATCTCCTGCGCCTTCGGCGCTCTCTCTCTCCGCTCGACACCTCACGAGATAGCTTGTCCGACGCGAGCGGCGCCTCGCGAGCACCCCCCGCCCCGGCAGAGCTCCTCACGCAGAGACAATGGCCCTACTCTCCCGATACACGCTCGATGAGCCGATTCACGAAGGCAGATCCGCCATCCTGTACAGGGGGCGCCGCAGCGCCGACGGCGTCCCGATCGTGGCCAAGGTCCTGAGGAGCGAGTACCCGGAGCCGCGGGAGATCGCCAAGCTGAGGCACGAGTTCGCCATCCTGAAGCAGCTCGTCCTGCCGGGCGTGGTGCGGGCCCACGCGCTCGAGAAGCACCACCACGGCGTGGCCCTCGTGCTCGAGGACACGGGGGGCCGGTCGCTGGCCCAGGTCATCGCCCGGGAGCGCCTCGGCCTGGAGGCGGTCCTCCGGATCGCCGTGTCGCTCGCGGACACGCTCGGCGAGGTGCACCAGCGCAACGTCATCCACAAGGACATCAAGCCTCACAACATCCTTGTTCGGACGGAGGAGCCGCTCTCGGTCAAGCTCGCCGATTTCGGCATCGCCACGCGCCTGTCGCAGGAGATCCAGCGCGCGCAGGCGCCCGACGCCCTCGAGGGCACGCTGCTCTACATGGCGCCGGAGCAGACCGGGCGGATGAACCGCGTCGTCGACCGCCGGACAGACCTGTACTCGCTCGGCGCCACGCTCTACGAGCTCCTGACCGGAAAACCGCCCTTCCCGGTCACGGACCCGCTGGAGCTCGTGCACAGCCACATCGCGAGGACGCCGCCGCCGCCGCGCGCGCTCGCGCCGGAGGTGCCCGAGGTGGTCTCGGACATCGTGATGAAGCTCCTGTCGAAGGCCGCGGAGGACCGCTACCAGAGCGCTCAGGGGCTCAAGCACGACCTCGCGGCGTGCCTCGAGAGGCTCGAGTCGACCGCGCGCGTCGCGCCGTTCTCGCTCGGCCAGCGGGACGCGTCGGGCGAGCTGCGCCTGTCGCAGAAGCTCTATGGCCGCGACGCGGAGCTCGCGACGCTCGCGTCCGCCGCCCTGCGGGCCGCCGCGGGCGCGGCCGAGCTCGTCCTGATCTCGGGGCACGCCGGCGTCGGCAAATCGGCGCTCGTGGGCGAGCTGCCCAGGGTCCTCACCGGCGAGCGGCGCTCGTTCCTCCTCGCCGCCGGCAAGTTCGAGGAGCTCTCGCGCGGCACGCCGTATGTCGGCGTCGCGCGCGTGCTCCAGGACGTCGTGCGGCAGATCCTGGCGGAGCCGGCGGAGGCGCTCGCGCGGCAGCGGGCGGCGCTGCTGCGCGCCGTCGGCCAGGGCGGTCAGGTGCTCGTCGACCTCGTCCCGGAGCTCGGGCTCCTGCTCGGTCCCCAGCCGCCGGTCCCGGAGCTCGGCCCGACCGAGGCGCAGAACCGCTTCGCGCTCGTCGTGCAGCGCTTCTTCCACGCGCTCACCGCCGAGCGGCCGCTCTGCCTGTTCCTCGACGACCTGCAGTGGGCCGACCCGGCCTCGCTCAAGCTGCTCCCGCTCCTCCTCGCGGGTACGGCCAGCGGCCCCTCGGAGGGGGACGGCGGGCACCTGCTCGTCATCGGCGCGACCCGCGCCGGCGAGGTCGACGCGGCGCACCCGCTCGCGACGGCGCTCGACGCGCTGAGGGAGGCGGGCGGCGCCGTGCGCGCGATCGAGCTCGGCCCGCTGCCGCTCTCCGATGTCACCCGGCTCATCGCCGACACCCTCGCCTGCGGCGAGGAGCGGGCCGCGCCGCTCGCCGAGCTCGTCTTCGAGCGGACCGGGGGCAACCCGTTCTTCCTGAGCCAGGTGCTGCTCGCGCTGCACGAGGCGGGAGAGCTCGCCTTCGACGAGCGCGAGGGCGCCTTCTCCTGGGACCTCGATCGCATCCGGGAGCGCGGCCTCGCGCGCGACGTCGTGGCGCTCATGGCGAGCAAGATCGAGCGGCTCGCGCCCGAGACGCAGCGCGCGCTGAAGCTCGCCGCCTGCGTGGGCCACGAGTTCACGCTGAAGCTGCTCGCGACGCTGCACGGGAAGTCCCCGGTCGAGACGGGCCGCGATCTCTGGGGAGCGCTGCGCGAGGGGCTCGTCCTGCCGCGGGATCCCGAGTACCGCCTCCTCTACGACGACAGCACCGCGGCGTCGTTCGACGTCTCGTACCGGTTCCTGCACGACCGGATCCACCAGGCCGCGTACGCGCTCATCGAGGGCGATCTCCGGGAGGAGGCGCACCTCACGATCGGGCGCCTCTTGCTGGCGAGCGGCGACCGCGAGGTCGACGAGGACCACCTGTTCGCCGCCCTGCGCCACCTGAACCTCGTCGCGGCGCGGCTCGACGCGCCGCACGAGCGGCGGCGCCTCGCGGCCTGGAACCTGACGGCGGGGCGGAAGGCCAAGGCGGCGACCGCGTACCAGGCGGCGGCCGCGTACCTGCGCGCCGGGATCGCGGCGCTGGGGGAGGCGGGCTGGGAGGCTCAGCCCGACCTCGCGTTCGCGCTCCGGCTGGAGCGGGCCGAGTGCGAGTACCTCGCCGGCGATCACGGCGCGTCGGAGCGCCTGTTCGAGGAGCTCCTGCCGCGCGCGGGGTCCCGCGTCGAGCGGGCGCGCGTGCTCAGGCTCCGCGCGGTCCTCTACCTCACCTCGAGCCGGTTCGCGGACGCCGTGAGCGCCGGGGTCGAGGCCCTCGCGCTCTTCGGCATCGACGTGCCGAACGGCGAGGCCGCGCTCGGGGCCGCGTTCGCCGCGGGCCTCGAGGAGGTGAGCCGGAACCTGGCCGGCCGCAGCCCCAGCGACCTGGCCGCCGCGCCGGAGATGACCGATCCGGACGCGCGCGCCGCCTGCGAGATCCTCTCGACCCTGATCCAGCCGGGGCCCCTCATCGGCCCCGTCCTCTACGGGTTCCTCAACGTCACGCAGATCAACCTGTTCCTGAAGCACGGCCACACCGAGCTGTCGGCGTACGGCGCCGTCTCCTTCGGGTTCATGCTGGCGATGGTCCTGGACCGGCATGACGAGGCCCGCGCGTTCAGCGAGCTCGGCCTGGCGCTCCAGGAGCGCTTCAGGAACGACGGCCTCGCGTGCAAGCTGAACGAGCTCATCGGCGTCTTCAGCCACTTCTTCCGGCCCGTCCGCGCGTCGCTCGCCTACCTCGATCGGGCGCAGCAGGCCGGCCTCGAGTCCGGAGACTTCCTCTACCTCTCGTACGCGCTCTTCCATGCGGTCGCGATCCGGCTCTGCGCGGGCGACGAGCTCGGGGCGGTGCGCGCGGACGCGGGCAGGGGCGTCGAGCTCACGCGGCGCACGCAGGTCGCCATCTGCGAGGCCGGGCTGCTCCTCGTGAAGCAGGCGGCCGCGAGCCTCGCCGGGGGCACCGAGGGGCCGCTGAGCCTGAACGGCGACGGCTTCGACGAGGCCGCCTTCGTCGAGGCGCACCGGGGGCCGGACGCCGAGTTCATCGCCTGCGCCTATTACCTGCTCAAGGCCGAGCTCGCGTACTTGCACGAGGAGCACGCGGCCGCGCTCGCGATGGCCGCGGAGGCCGAGGCGCGGAGCGCGAGCGGCAACAACCTCTACCTCCTCACCGAGCTCTCGTTCTACACGTGCCTCGCGACGCTCGCGGCGGGCGCACCCCCCGAGGCGGCCGCGCCGGCCGAGGCGCTCGCGCGCCACCGCGCGAAGCTCGCGGCGTGGGCCGAGCGCTGCCCCGAGAACTTCCAGCACAAGCACGCGCTCGTCCGCGCCGAGGCGGCGCGCGCGTCGGGCGAGGGCCTCGACGCCGCGCTGCCGCTCTACGACGAGGCGATCGAGGCGGCCCGGCAGAACGGCTTCGCGCACCACGCGGCGCTCGCGAGCGAGCTGTGCGCGAGGCTCCTGCTCGAGCGAGGCAGGCCGAAGCTCGCGCGCGTCTACATGACCGACGCCTACTACGGCTACCTCCAGTGGGGCGCGACGGCCAAGGCGGCGCGGCTCGCGCAGCGCCACGCGCACCTCCTCCTGTCGGGCGAGCCGGCGGCGCGCTTCGTCCCGTCGGCCACCGTCTCCAGCTCGTCCAGCAGCACCGGGGGGCTCGGCTTCGACGCCCTCTCCGTCCTCCGCGCGGCCCAGGCCATCTCGGGCGAGATCGTCCTCGACCGGCTGCTCGCGCGGCTCGTCGAGATCCTCGTCGAGAACACCGGCGCGCAGCGCGGGATCCTGCTCCTCCAGCAGGGGGGCGCGCTGCGCGTCGAGGCGGTGATCGCGGTGGCTCCGGAGGAGCGGGCGTTCGGCCCCGACGCGGCGGCGCGCGTGGGCGACGCGCTGGCCATGAGCGTCGCGCGCCACGTCCAGCGGACCCGGGAGCCGGTCATCACGGGGTACGCCGCCGCCGGGCGGCGCTTCGCCGACGACCCCCACATCGCCGCGAGGCGGCCGAGGTCGATCCTCTGCCTGCCACTCGCGCACCAGGGCCGCCTCACGGGGGTGCTCTACCTGGAGCACGGCGCGCTCGGCGACGCGTTCTCGCCGGCGCGGCTGGAGATCCTCCGGGCGCTCTCGTCGCAGGCGGCGAGCGCCATCGAGAACGCGCAGCTCTATGCCCGCGTGGAGGCGATGCGCGAGGAGCTCCAGCGCTCGAACGCGTCGCTCGCGCGGGAGGTCGCGTCCCAGACCGAGCAGCTCCGCGCGGCCAACGAGCAGCTCACGCGCGAGCTCGCGGAGCGCGAGCGGGCCGAGCGCGAGCGGGCCGCGCTCCAGGACGAGGTGCTGCGCGCGCACAGGGCCAGGCTGCTCGAGCTGTCGAGCCCGATCATCCCGATCACCGACAGGATCCTGGTCATGCCGCTCATCGGCCAGATGGATGCAGAGCGCGCGGAGCAGATGCTCTCGACGGCGCTCGAGGGCGCGGCGGCGCATCGGGCCGAGGTGGTGATCATCGACATCACGGGGATCCGAGCGGTCGACACGGGCGTCGCGAGCACGTTGCTCAGGGCGGCGGGGGCCCTCCGGCTGCTCGGCACCCGGGTCGTGCTCACCGGGGTGCGCGCCGAGGTGGCCCAGGCGCTCGTCGCGCTGGACATCGACCTCGGCGACCTCGTCACGATGGGGACGCTGCGGAGCGGCATCGCGTACGCGCTCCGCCGCCCGGGCGGCTAGCCTCGAGGGAGCGGTGGCCGCAGCGGCCTCGCGAACGCCGCGCGTCCCCTCGGCGCCGCCGAGGGCGCGGCCTCATGGCTGGGGGACGACCTCGTTCGTGGGGTTGCCGTCGATGTCCCCGACCACGTTGTTGGACCACTCAGCGTACGTGCACGTCGCGCACGACGTCGCGTACCCCCAGTGGCTCGGGCCGAAGACGTTGTTGCGCAGGATCATGTCCTCGCCGTTCTCGGGGTAGAAGTCGTAGGCGCCGAGCGAGACGAAGTTGTCGTGGACATCGTAGTTCTTCAGCGTCGAGCCATCGACGCTCTGGGTGAAGAGCACGGCGGTGATGGCTTGCCAGTAGTTCGGCACCTCGTTGCCCGTCGCGGCGTCGACGCCCGGCTCGAGTCGGTTGTGGCTGATCTCGAGCGGCCCGCTGCCCCCGTACGGGAAGACGCCGCCCGTATGCGCTAAAGAGGGGTCCTCCAGGTGCGCGATGTAGTTGTCGTGCAACCAGCTCTGCTCGATGATGGTGTTTTGGCCGCAAAGGCACATGCCACCGGTATTGGCCACGTCCACCCGGGTCAAGCGGATGGTGCACGTCGCGCAGGCGTTCACGGCATGCTCGGTGAGGGCGGCGTTCGTGCCTCCGAGGCCGACCGGCTCGGGGCGAATGGTGGTATCGCTGATGTTCAGCGTGAGCGGCGCGGACTCGTCGGCGTTGACCAGGATGCTGCGGTTCGTGGAGCCGGGCGGCGGCGCGATGATCGAGTTGGTGATGTTGACCGTGCCGTGGCAGCCGGTGCCGATGTAAATGAACGCGTGGAAATACATGTGGTCCAGGTTGACGGTGCCGTCGCAATCATACAGATCCCACTCTTTGCTCTCGTCGTCGCTGGGCCACACCTCCGTGTACCCGGGCGGCACCGGGAGCTCGGGATCGGATTGGGCGTAGGGGCCCACGCCGGGGGCGCCGACGGTGAAGCGATCGGGGTAGCCCCTGGTGCTCGGCGCGCCGCCGCCTCCCGCTCCACCACCGCCTCCGCCGCTCGTGGCTCCGCCGCCGCTGCCTCCGGTGCCTGAAGACATGGACGAGGAGCTGGACGCCATCTCGCCGTCACCGCACCCTGCGAGGAGGGCGCTCAGCAAGACCACCCCCGGCAAGCTCGGTCCGAGGCCTGCTGCAGGACGATTGGCCGCTCTCTTCATGAGATCTCCTTCGCTCTCGGGGGCGTCGCGTCGCTCGTGACCGGAGATGAGGCCCGAGCGGTCCGCGGCCTGTTGCACGCCGGTTCTCACCCTCATGGGCCACGCAAACGACCGTCGGTGAACGTGCCGCGTATCGAGGGCGGCGTCGAGCGAATTCATGAACGCCCGGCGCCTCGCGGCGGATTCGGCTGGCGCCGGGGCATCGGGCGGGCGGAGCTAGCGCGTCCTGGCGTATGCTGCCGTCATGAGCTGGAAAGAGAGCTGTCGCTCCCGCCTCCGTGAGCACCTCGACGCGCGCGGCGATCTCGCCCCGCCGTGGGAGCGCTTCCCCGATTACGAGCGCCACACCCTCGGCTGGCGCATGGGCGCCGGGGAAGACTGGATGGGGATGTGGGGCGTCTTCCTCGAGCAGCTCGCCCCGGATCCCGAGACCCGCCTCGCTTACCTGCGGCGTCACCCGCCCGCTCCCATCAGCTGGGCAGACGCCGTTCACGAGGTCCTGTACCCCGCGGAGCCAGGCGACGGCGACGAAGACGACGGCGACGAAGATGACCCGAGCGCGGCGGCCGAGCGCCGCTCTGCGCTCCTGGAACAGGGCCTCATCGCGTCCGACGTCGCCTTCACCACCTGGCTCGGCCAGCAGCGAGGGCTGCGCTGGCCGTGGGAACGGCACCCCGTCCCCGAGGAGGCGGCCCGCTACGACACCCGCGAGCTCTGGTTCTGGTCGCGCCAGGTCGCCGAGCTCCGGAAAGGCCGCGGATGGGCGCCCCCCGCCGTGCCGGCGTCCTGGAGGGCGTGCGCGCGGGCGCTCGAGACCGGGGACGCAGGCGCGATCGACCCGCAGCGCGGGCTCCTGTCGCTCGCCCAGCTGCTCTGCGCCGGGCACGTCGAGGCGCCCTGGCAGCTCGGCCTGTCGCTCGCCGACTTCGCCGACTCCTTCGAGGACGACATGGGCTATGTCGACGCGTTCCGCCTGTGGGGAATGTCGGCTTTCGACGACGCCGAGCAGCTCCGCCGCTACCTCGAGGCCACGCGCGTGCCGGCCGCCTGGAGGGACTGGGTCGCGGAGCAGCTCCCTGTGGATTGAGCTGCGCTTGGCAATCGAACGGCACCGAGTCGCGCGATCCGCGCTGGCAGAGTCGTTCTATGCAGAGCGGATAGCGCGCTGCGCTCAACAGATCGTGCCGATCCAGGGCACGGCGTCGTGCACGGCGCCCACCTCGGCGCCGCGCGCGACGCGTTGACCCGCGCGTCGACCCGCGAGCCGAGCGCGGCGGCGCGCCGTGGAAGCGCGCCGCCGTCCGTCGATTCGAGGAGTTCGAAACAGCGGTCCGGTGATCCCGAGGATCCGGGCCTCGACGCGCGTCGAGGCCCGCTGTCGCTCGTCAGGGCGGGGAGGCGTTGGACGTGCCGGTGAGCTTCGCCTTCGCCAGGTTGTTCGCCTCGAGCTTGGTCTCCGCGTCCTTGACCGCGGCGGTGCTCGTGCCCGCGATCGTTATCGACTCCTCCCCGAGCGCGTAGATGGTGAACTCGTAGGTGTCGGTGTTGGCGCTCCCGCCGCCGAAATTCGGGCAAGGCCCGAGGTAGTTGCTGTTCTGCTTGGCGCCGATCGACGCCGCGTCCTTGAACTCCTCGGGCAGCGAGGTGACGTTGGCGGGAATGTTGTAGATGACCCAGTGATAGCCGTTCATGTTCGGCGGCGTCTTATGCGCCAGGGTGACGTCGATGAAGGTGATGGCGTAGCTCTTCGTGCCCGGAGGCCCCGCGGTCCAGTTGAGCTCCGGCAGGAGGCTGCCGTTGAAGCCGGCCGCCGCGCAGGTGTACTTGTCGGCGAACTCGGCGCCTTCCTCGTGATTGGGGCTCGTGAGCTTGAATTCGGCGGAGGACTCGCCGCCGCCGCCGCCTGCGTTCGCGCCGCCCGCGTCGCCGCCGCCGCCGCCGTCGCCAGCGCCGCCCGCGCCGCCGGTCCCCGTCGTCGCCGCCGTGGTCGTGGAGCTCGCCGAGGCCGTGCTGCTGGTGCTCCCGGGGCCGCTCGTGGTCCCGGTGCTCGTCGCGGAGCCCCCGCCGTCGCCCGACGGCCCGGAGTCATCGTCGGAGCAGTTCAACGTTGCGAGCGGCACGCTTGTGAGGATGAGAATTCCTATGCTGCGAGTGAGCCTATCCGTGATGGTTCGCATGCGGGGGATGATGTCACGTCCAGGTTTCCCTCGCGATGGCAGTCGCTTCGCTCCACGAAAAAAAGAATCTCAATTCAGTGGCACATTTCCCGGGACTACGTCCGGTGTCGACACGCTTTATCTCTACAGCTCCGGCGCACCGTTTAGCGTTAACACGCTTCATCTCTACAGCTCCGGCGCACACGTCCTTGTGTCGGCACGCTTCATCTCTACAGCCCCGGCGCACACGTCTGGCGCCGGAGGAGATTTGCAGAGAGAGCCGTCGTCGCCGTGCGCCGCCCCGCCGTCGTCGCCGTGCGCCGCCCCTTCGTCGCGGCGTCAGAGGGCGACGAACCGGTCGCGGCAGATCAGCGGCCGGTACAGCGGCGCGATCAGGCTGGCCCCGGCCGCGCCCTGCAGCGCCGCGGGCGTCATGCCGGCGTACCGCCGCACGGCGCGGCACAGGTGGCTCTGATCGGCGAACCCGGCGTTGGCGCTCAGCGCGGCCCAGGACAGGCCCTCGTCGAAATGCTCCAGCGCGTGCTGGAAGCGCCGGATGCCCTTCATCTCGCGCAGCGTCACCCCGTGGTGGCGCTGCAGCAGCCGCTCCGACTGGCGCAGCGAGACGCCGAGCGCGCGGGCGAGGCCAGCCGCGTCCCGGTCGGCGAGCCGCGCGTCGCGCAGCGCGGGGGCCGGCGCCGCCGCGCGCGGCGGCAGCGCGGCCGCCCAGCGCCGCACCGAGAGCAGGCGGCCGTGCGGCGTGCCTTCGCGCCGCACGGCCGAGAGGAGCCCCGCCACGGGCGCCGCGCCGATGGCGTCGCGCAGATCGATGCGGCGGTCGACGAGGCTCCCGGCGTCGAGGCCGAACCACGCCGGGAGCACCCACGGCTCGAGCAGGACGATCACGGCGTGCAGCTCGGCGGGCAACCGGTAGCCGAACGGCCGCGTCGCGACCCCGGACAGCCAGACCGCGCCGCCCGCCCGGTCGTCGCGCTCGCTCTGGATCTCGCCGACCAGGCCGACGCTCAGGACCGCGTGCAGCGACGGCAGCGCGCGCGGCGCCGGCGGCCCCCACGACGCGACGCTCCCGGCCACGTCGACGAGCCCGGTGATCCCGGGCTGGCCGGCGCCGGCCGCGGCGTGCGCGAGCAGCGGCGACGCGCGGCGTTCGCGGGCGGCGGTGGCGAGCCTCGATGTCGACATCGTTCAATACGCGCCGGCCGCCGGTGGTCACCTTGCTCCGGCGCCGCGGACGTCGGCGCCGATCGTGAGGAGCGAAGCGCATGAAGGCAATCGGAATCCATCGCCACGGCGACGCCTCGCAGCTCGTGCCGCTGGAGCTGCCCGACCCGGCGCCGGGGCCGCACCAGGTGCGGGTGCGGGTGATCGCGTCGTCGATCAACCCGGCGGACGTGCGGGCGCGCTCGCCGTCGCCCGGGCCGCGCCGCATCGAGCGGCAGCTCCCGCTGGTGCTCGGCTACGACGTCTCCGGCGTGGTCGACGCGGTCGGCCCCGGCGTCGAGGGGTTCGCGGTCGGCGACGAGGTGTTCGGCTCGCCCAGCCTGTTCGGGCAGGGCGCGAACGCCGAGCTGGTCGTGGTCGACAGCCGCACCATCGCCCGCAAGCCGCCGGCCCTGTCGCACGAGGAGGCGGCGTGCCTGTCGCTGGCCGGCGTCACGGCCTGGGAGTGCCTCGCCCGCGCGCAGCCCGCGGCCGGCGCCGCGGTGCTGATCACCGCGGGCGCCGGCGGGGTGGGGCACCTGATGCTCCAGCTCGCGCGGCACCTCGGGCTGCGCGCCGTGGCGACGGCCAGCCGGCCCGCGTCGACGGCGCTGTGCCGCGAGCTCGGCGCCGCGGTCGTGCTCGATCACGCCACGCAGGACGTCGGGCAGGCCTGCCGGGATCTGACCGGCGGGGCGGGCGTCGCGGCGGCGTTCGACAACGCCGGCGGCAGCGCGCTGGATCAGGCGCTCGACGCGGTGGCCCCGATGGGCACGGTGGTGAGCATCGTGCCGACGCCGGCGCCGGTCGCGGATCGGCTCTTCCTGAAGGCGGCGTCGCTCGTCTATCACGTGATGGGGGCCGCCTCGATGTGGCGGCTCGACCCGCACGCGCAGGGCCGCGCGCTGGCCGCGGTCGCGGCGCTGGCGGCGCAAGGCCACGTCCGGCCGGTCGTCAGCGCGACCTACCCGGTGCGCGACCTCGCGCAGGCCCACCGCGCCATCGAGTCGGCGCGCACCGTGGGAAAGATCGCGATCCGCGTGGAAGACGGCTTCTGAGCCGCGGGACGCTTGCGAGCCCGAGCGCGGGGCCAGCGCTCCCGGCTCCCCGATCGGCTGATTAGTTAGCCAAACTTACTGATCTTGGCGGCGGGGGCAACGGCACGCGGAGAGGTGTCAGCGACGCCGGCTCAGTTCGGAGGCGGGATGAAGACGCCCGGACAGGGCTCGTCGCCGAAGACCCTCATGCCGAGCCGATACATCGTGATCTTCGGGTTGGGCGCCCAGTTCCAGCTGGCTCCGGCGTACGAGTAGTCGTTCGACTCATTGAAGTCCTGCCAGCTGGACGCGTGGAACGCGACGCGGAACTGCTCGGTGGTGCCCGAGGGCGCCAGCGTGACCTCCGGGATCGCCACATCGACATAGTGCGTCGCGTTCGCGCACCCGCCGCCGGGCACCTCATGGAAGGTCATCGCCGGCGTGGTCGAGCAGCCCCAGCACTCGGCCGCGAGCGTGCCAGGCGGCTCCTTGGTGAAGTAATACCGCACCGTCGTGTTCCAGAGGAGGAGGCTGTCGGCCCCGGTGTTGCGCACCTGGATCCCCGGCGTCACCCAGTTCGCCTGCGGCGTGTGCTCGTCGTACAGCACCTCCAGCCGGCAGTCCGCCGGGCAGGACGAGGTGCTCTCGCCGGTGCTGCAGACGCCGTCGCCGCAGGAGCAATCGGCCGCGCACGAGGCCGGGCTCTCGAGCGGGCCGCAGGCGCCGTCGCCGCACGAGCACACGTCGGACACCGTCATCTCGCACATGGCCTGGACCGCGAGGTGGGCGTAGGTCACGTCCTCGCCGCGGCACCCGTCGTCCGCGCACTGCTTCGGGCGCACGCAGGCGGCGCCGTTCGGGTCGGGCTCGAAATCCGCCGCGCCGCGCACCAGGATGCCCACGAGCTCGTGCGTGGCGAGGTCGAACACGCCCGAGCCCGAGTTGCCCACGAACGTGTCCAGGTTCGCGACGAAGAACTCGGGGTCGCTCGCATCGCGGATGTTGGCGCCGTCGGCCAGCTTGAGCGGCAACCCGCGGGGGAAGCCGTGCACGATGAGGTCGGTGTCCTCGTCCAGCGGCGCGCTCGACGCGCGCACGTCCGCGGGCTGCCGCCCCACGACCGGCCGGTCCAGGCGCACGACCGTGTAGTCCGCTCCGCTCGGGTCCCGGTACCACGTGAGGAAGTCCACGCAGCGGTAGAGGTCGTCGCTGGTGATCTGGTTGAGCTGGCCGGTGGAGGGGTTGATCGCGTAATCGAAGACGAAGCGGCTGTCGTTGCAGTTGTTGATGCAATGCCCGGCCGTCAGCACCAGGTCGTCGTCGATCAGCGTGCCGCTGCAGTCGGCGAGCGCCGGCTGGGTGGCGAAGCGCTCGTCGGGGCACACGTTGTCGCGCCCGATCCAGTTGGGCCCGGCGATCTGGATGTCGTTCGGGTCCGAGTCGTCGACCGCCGAGGTGGGGACCAGGGCCACGGTGAAATCCAGCACGCGCTGCGCCCACACGGGATCCGAGTACGTGAACGGCTCCTCCCGGTCGTCGTCACCGTAGATGACCTCGGAGCGGATCTCCCCTGTGGCCTCGTCATCGACATCGGCCGGCGTCCCGCAAGCCACGCCGGCCCCGGCGAACACGAGACCCGTGCAAGCGATCCATCGAAATATCTTCATGGCAAACTCCCGAGCTGCAATGTAAGGACATCGAATGCGCTCAAGCTTCGTAAGACACGAGAGCTGGTCAGCGTCGGACTCTAGTTTCCCGGTCGGCGCGGTCCCAATGGATAGTCGGCATGAGCCTCATGCACACCGTGCATCGGGTTTGCCCTCACGCCGGCGTAACCAACATCGTCCCCGCGGAGAGCCCGCGACTCGCTACTTCCGGGCGTCGCAGAGCCGCGCCGCCTGCGACAGGAGGTAGCTCTGCTCGGGGAGGTTCGTCGTGCGGCCGGCCGCCCTCCGGTAGTGCGCTATCGCGGCCTCGCGATCCCCGGCCCGCTCCAGGAGGTGCGCGCGGGCGGCGTCGAGGCGGTGATGGCCCTGGAGGCGCGGGTCGGCGTCGAGCGATCTCAGCAGCTCGAGCCCCGCCTCGGGGCCGCGCACCATGGCCGTCGCGATCGCGTGGCTGAGCGCCACCATGGGGTTGTCGGACATCCCGAGGAGCAGGTCGTACAGCGCCAGGATCTGCGGCCAGTCCGTGTCCTCGGCGCGCGCCGCCTCGTCGTGCACCGCCGCGATCGCGGCCTGCACCTGGTAAACGCCGATCGAGCCCCTGGACAGCGCCGCGGTCACGAGCGCGACGCCCTCGGCGATGGCCCCCTGATCCCACAGGCTCCGATCCTGGTCGGCGAGCGGGATCAGCTGGCCCTCGGGCCCGGTCCGCGCCGCGCGCCGCGCGTCGGTCAGGAGCATCAGCGCGAGCAGGCCCGCGACCTCGCCGTCGTCCGGCAGGAGCGCGCGCACGGCGCGCGTCAGGCGGATCGCCTCGCTCGACAGATCGTCGCGGTGCAGCGCGGGGCCGGAGCTCGTCGTGTAGCCCTCGTTGAAGATCAGATAGAGCACGTGCAGCACGGCGCCGAGCCGCGCCGAGCGCTCCTCCGACGTGGGCATCTGGAACGGCACGCCGGACGCCTTGATGGTCTGCTTGGCGCGGCTGATCCGCTGCGCCATGGTCGCCTCGGGGACCAGGAACGCCCTGGCGATCTCGGCCGTCGTCAGGCCGCCGACGGCGCGCAGGGTCAGCGCGATCGCGGAGGACGTCGACAGCGCGGGGTGGCAGCACATGAAGAGCAGGGCGAGCGTGTCGTCCTGCTCCACCGCCTCGTCGCTGTCGGCGGCGAGGGCGATCTGCTGCTCCGGCGGCACGAGGCTGACCACGAACGCCTCGCGGCGCCGGCGGGCGGCCTCGCTGCGGACGTGATCGGTGATGCGCCGCGACGCCACCTGGATCAGCCAGGCGCGCGGCTCGTCGGGCACGCCGTCGCGCGGCCACTGGGTGGCCGCCGCGACGAGCGCCTCCTGGACCGCGTCCTCGGCGGCGCCGAAGTCGCGGAATCGACGGAGGACGACGCCGAGCACCTGCGGCGCGAGGTCGCGCAGCAGGCGCTCGGCCCCGGTGTCCCGCGGCCGTGAGGTCAAGGCAGCTCTTGGGGGGGCGGCGCGCTCATCACCTCTCGCACCTCGATCGCCAGGTTGAGCGGCGCGCCGCCGGGGCCGGGCGCGGCGGACGCCTGGGCGGCGAGCTCGTAGGCGCGCTCGGGGCTGTCGACGTCCACGATCCAGTACCCGGCGAGGAACTCCTTGGTCTCCGGGAACACACCGTCGGTGATGGGCTTGCCGTCCTTGCCGGCGCGCACGAGCTTGGCCTGCTCGGGCCCCGCCAGGCCCTCGGCCGCCACGAGCTCCCCCGACGCGCTGAGCTGCTGGTGGAAGCGCTTCATGAAGGCGATGTGCGCCTGGAAGTCCTTCTGAGGCCAGCTGGCGACCTGGTAGGGACCGCCGTGCGGGGTGTGCATCATCATGATGTATTTCATGGCCGACTCCTTCTCATCGCGGGCGCCCCGGGGATCGGGGCGCGTTCATGGGGAGGTCGGAGCCGAAGGCGGGGTCTCGACATCCCGGGCGACGATAGCGAAGAAATTTTGGGACCGACACAGGGTCCAAGGTGGGTGAGTGTAGGTCTCGCGCCCGGCGGTGGGCGTTCGTCGGCGGCGCTCGCCGGGCCGCGATGCGGCCCTCGCGCTTGCGTGGACGACGTTATCGGCTCCGCCCGCGTCGTGCGACGGCGAGGGGCGAGCGACGGTACGTCCTCGAAGCGCGTCCGGGCTCTCCCGCGGACGGCGGGATGGGTGGTGTCGTGTGCTCGGCCGTCGCAGGTGCCCGGCGGATGAGGGGGTGTGTGCTCGGGCTTCGCAGGTTGTCGCCCGCCGGCCTCCCATCGCGGGCGGATTCCGCGGCCCTGCGCCCCCTCGCGGTCGCGGGCGGCGCCTCTCGAGGTGAGGCGCCTCTGCGTGGCGAATCCCGTCGCCGCGGGTCGACGCGCCCGGCGAGGCGCGCGCGTGGCGCCTCGCTCGCCGGGCCCGCTCCTCGGACCGGGCGCGGGACATGCACCCTCGCGCTCGGATTCTCACCGCTGATCGAACCTGGAGGAGCGTCGATGGAGAAGCGTGCTTTGCAAGGGAAACTTGGACGCAGGCAATTCGCGGGCAGGGCTGCGGCCACCGCCGGCATATCGCTGCTCGCCACACCGGGCCTCGCGCTCGGGGCGGGCAAGGGCGCAGACAGCGAGTCGGTCGGGCCGATCTCGCTCCCGGAAGGGGCCGCCTTCACGCCCGGCGTCGCCGTCGATCATCGCGCGAGGAAGCCGATCTACCTGCCGGGCGCGAACGCCGGCTACGCGGCGCACGCCGTCTCGGAGGTCCTCTTCTGGACGGACCAGCTGATGGAACACGGGATGTTCATCGCGCTGCTGATGCCCGGCGACCGCCTCCGCGGGCCGCGGAGCGAGGCGCGGCAGTTCCAGATGACCTTCGCCGGGCATTTCCTCTCGGCCCGCGACCGCGGCTATCGCGATGACGGGCTCTCCTCGCTCCTCCTCTCGACGCGGGCGGACGTGCTCCAGTTCATCGAGTACAAGCGCCGTATGCAGCGCGCGCAGGAGGCCGGCACCCTCAAGAGCCTCGTCTGGCCGCTCTTCTTCGACCACATCGCGCGCGAGGCCGAGCGCTTCGCCGACCGGCTCGCTCTGCTCGCGCAAGGCAGCGCCGCGCTCCAGAGCGACGAGGTGGCGGCGTTCTGGACGACGATCATGGCGGATCACCTCGAGTTCGTCGCGCACCTGCTCGACCCGCAGGAGCGCGCGCTCGTCGCCGACGCGAAGGCGCGCGCGGAGCAGCTGTACCAGACGCACGCGCACCGCGTCGGCAGCGGGCAGCTCGCGACGATGGCCGACGAGGTCATCGACTTCAAGACGGCCGCGGAGCACGGCATCGAGACGGGGCAGATCAAGAGCATCATCGATCCCTCGCTCGCCGATCACGTCCTGCGCGAGGCGGTGCGGTTCTCCGACGAGGTGCGGCGCGCCGGGTGAGGAGGCGCCCGCGGGCGGAGCCGCTCGGGGGGCCCGGAGAGCCGTCCTTTCAGGTCACCGCCGCTCTGCGGGAGATGACGTCGCTGCGCGGCCAGGTCCGGTCGCGCTCGGCCTACCGCGGGGCGGTCGAGCGCGGCCGCGGGTCTCTCGATGGGCCCGGCGTGGCCCATGCGCTCGGGCGGCGCTAGGCCCTCAGCGCGACCGCCGCGGCGGCGCGAGGAGGGGACGCGGATGTTCGTGCTGATCTCGATCGACCTGGAGGGATGCGCGGGGGTGGTGCATGTCGACCAGACGCGCCGGGGCGGCGGCGACTACGAGCGGGCCCGCGCGTGGATGAGCCGCGAGGCGAACGCCGCGGCGCTCGGCGCGTTCGAGGCGGGGGCCACGCGGGTCGTGGTCAACGACAGCCACGCGGACATGCGCAACCTCCTCTTCGAAGAGCTGGATCCCCGCGTCGAGGTGATCTCGGGCGCGCTGAAGCCGCTGTCGATGGTGCAGGGGATGGACGCGGGGCAGCCGGCCGCCGCGTTCTTCGTCGGCTATCACGGGGGCGCGGGGCTGCGCGCGAGCGTGCTCGACCACACCTATTACGGCGCGGTGGTGGGCGAGATCCGGCTGCACCCCGCGAGCGGAGCGGCGGACGATCCCGGGCTGTGGGTCGACGAGGCCGCCATCAACGCGCTCGTCCTGGGGGAGGCGGGGGTGCCCGTGGCGCTCGTCACGGGGGACGAGGCGGTGACCGCGCACGCGAGCGAGCGGTTCCCGGGGGTGACGACCGTGGCCGTGAAGTCGTCGATCACCCGCTACAGCGCTCGGTCGATCCACCCCGAGGAGGCGTGCCGGCGCATCCGGGCCGCGGCGAGCGAGGCGCTGCGGGGGCTCGCGCGCGTCAGGCCGTACACGCTCCCGCCGCCGATCGGCGTGACGTTCTCGCTGCTCACGACCGCGTACGCCGACGCGGCGGAGCTCGTGCCCGGGGTCGTGCGCCTGGACGCGCGCCGCGTGAGCTACGTCGCCCCGAGCGCGCGCGAGGTGCTCCGCGCCGTCCTCGCGATCACGAAGATCGCCGGGACGGTGGTGGTCTGAAGGAGCGGTGTCCACAGAAGGGCGGCGCTCGGCCGCGTCTGGCACGGCGATCCGGAGGAAAACCGCCGAGGCGCCGAGGACGCCAGGATGAGCATCTCTCGGTTCTCCTGGCATCCTGGCGGTCCATCTCCTCACGGTGGCAATGTCCTCGCCCAGTCGCCGATCGCCTCGGCGATCTCCGCGGGCGAGTCCTCCTGGACGTAGTGCGCGCCGCGCACCGTGACCTCGCGCTGGTTCGGCCACCGCCGGCACGCATCGCGCCGCGCGCCGATCAGGATGCGCCCCGGATCGGCGTTGATGAACAGCTTGGGAATCGTCGATGTCGCGAGCCAATCGGCGTATTTCTGTACCTCGACGCAGACCGGCGCGGGGTGGCCCTCGATGGGCAGCTGCCGCGGCCACGACAGGGTTGGACGGCGCGATTCTCCGGGCGTCCTGAACGGCCGGCGATACTCGTCGAGCTCGGCCTCGGTGAGCCCGCGCAGGACGCCCGACGGGAGGATCCGCTCGATGAACGCGTTCTCCTCGAGGATCAGGCGGTCACCCTCCGCGGAACGGAGCCGCTCGAACAGCGCTCTCGACATCGGCGGCCAGGCGTCCCACGTCATGACGCCGACGATCGCCTCCATGTACGCGATGCCGCGCACGCGCTCGGGGTGCCGGCGCGCCCAGTCGAAGCCGAGCGCGGAGCCCCAGTCGTGCACCACGAGGATCGCGCGGCGGTCTGGCGCGAGCTCGTCGAGGAGCCCGTCGAGGAGCGCTCGGTGCTGGAAGAACGTGTACGAATCGGGGGTGCTCGGCACGAGCTTGTCCGAGTCGCCCATGCCGATGAGGTCGGGCGCGAAGCAGCGGAAGCCCGCCGAGAGCGGCGCGATGATGTTGCGCCACAGGAACGACGAGGTCGGATTGCCGTGAAGAAACACCATCAGCTCGCCCGCGCCGCGGTCGACGTACGCGAGCATGTGCCCGCTCACGCGGGCGCGCTTCTTTTCGCTCTGGGTGATCATGCGTCCTCCGGCGCTCGAACCGAGCGCTCGGAGCCGTTAGGGACCGCGTCGCTCCCGCGTGTGACCGAAAATCGACCGCTCGCCGGCGCGTCCGACAGCGAGCTCGCCGAGGCGATCATCGAGCGCACGCGCGCTGCGAAATCTTCTGTAAGTGCAAACTTCGGCTGCGCACGGAACAGCTCCAGCGAGCGCCGCATCTCGCGGATCTCGCCCTCGGCGCGGAGCACCTCGAGGCTCGTCCTTGTGGACGCCACGGCGTAGTTGAGCTGCGCCGGATTCACGCAGCGCCGCGCCACGTTCAGGTTGACCTGGTAGGCGCAGCGGCAGGGGTTCGCGGGATCCGCCACGCCGCAGTGCCTGGCCAGGAACGCATCGAGCGTCGCCCGCGCGCGCGAGAGGCGCTTGCGGAACGCGGCCTCGGAGATGCCGAGCACGTACGAGGCCTCGGCGGCCTCGAGCTCGCAGATGGCTCCGAGCACGAGGGCGATCCGACCGAGCTCTCGCCGCGGAACGTCGACAGCTGCGTCGCGATCAGCAGGAGGATCTCCTGCGTCGCGTCCCGGGCCGGCTCCGGGCGGCCGAGGAACCGCAGCGCGAGGCGGTACATCGGGTCCTGGAGCGCGCGCACGAGCTGATCGAGGGCGTCGGGGTCGCCGTCGCGCGCGCTGCGCGAGGGCATCCAGGGAGTCGGTGCGCGTGTCGAGGGGTCGCATCGCGGCGGTGAGGCTACTTCACGAGCGATCGCTCCGGCACGCGAACGCCCATCACCCGGGCGCGGCTTCGGATGGAACGCCGCGCGTGTCAGCGCGGGCTTGCCCGCTGCATCGATGTCTTTTGCCACATGCGAAGGACCTCGTCATCCCGTGGGGGTCGACGATGAAGGCCGGCGGCGCCGGCGAGGCCCACGCCCACGGCATGGCGGGGCTCTGGGCCGCATCGACGTTGAACGGCCCGTCCTCCGGCCCAGCGCGCGGCGTCTGTACAGCGAGCGCCTCCCGGGGTTACCCTGCGCGGGCCCAGCGGTCGTCGAAGCCGCTGGGCGCGCGGCGTCGAGGCCGCATGCGAGGCAGCGATGGAACTGACGTTGTCGAACGAGGGCGGTGTGACGTTCGTGGAAGGCGCGCCGGACCAGGCCTTCCTGTCGAGCGACCGCGACGTCAATCGCCTGCTCGAGGCCTGTTTCTCGGACGGCGTGCGGTGCGCCCTCCTCTACGCGGCGAACCTGCCGGCCGCCTTCTTCGACCTGAGCTCGCGGGAGGCCGGGGAGATCCTGCAGAAGCTAAGGAATTACTGGGTCCGGCTCGCCGTGGTGTGTCCGCCGGGGGGGCCGGGCTTCAGCAGCCGTTTCGGTGAGATGCTGGCCGAAGAGCGCCGCGGCCCGCATTTCGGGGTGTTCGAGACGCGCGACGCCGCCGTCGAATGGATTCGCCGGACGTCGGATGAAGAGCAGGTCTGACCCGCGGCGATGAATCCGGGCGGGCGTCGCGCGCGCCCGGATCATCGCGATGACCCTGACTCCATGCCGGTGTGGCCCATCGCCCCTTCACCGCCTCCGCAGCAGGCGGACGTGGACCGCGCGCTCGACGGCGCGACGGCGGCGTGGCTCGTCCAGGACGATGGCCGTCGCGCTCGCGTCCCTCGTTCGGGGATCGAGGCCCTCCGCCCGCTGCTTCGCCTGCGAGGGGAGGGGGCCCCGCGCAGCGAGGGCGCGGGGTCCGAAGAGCCCGCGCTGGCGCCGTTGACGCTGGAACTCGAGCGGCATGGGCGGCCGTCGGCCACGGTCCGCGTGGGCTCCGACCTGTCGATCCAGCTTGCGTGGGATCGACCCGCGCCCGTCGAGGCGCCCGCCGCGCTCCGCGCCTGGCTCGCCGGCCGCAGCGTGGCCCTGCGGCCGCCCTCGCCCGAGCGCGGCCATGCGCCCGCGGCCTCGGCCGCCGCAGGGGAAATCGCTCCTCCGGGGACGACCCTCGTCGCCGCAGCGTCATCGACCTACCGCCGCCTTTGCACGGATGGCGCGCGTGTCTTCGCCATCCAGGGCTGGACGCTCGTGCGCCTGCAGAAGGGCCAGCGCGCGCACGAGATCTGCCCGGTCTTCAGGCCGGACACGCCCATCGCGATCCGGGCCGGCGGGGTGCTCCTGCTCGAGCCGAGCGGCAGGCGCCGGCTCGTGACGGAGGACGGCGAGGCTCGGCCTGACCGGCGCCCGCTCTTTGGCCTGCCGGCGCTGCGCCTGCGCCGCGCGCTGCCGCGCTTCGTGGCGGCGCGAGATGCCGCGCTCGCCCGCCTCGTCCCGGACGACGCCGATCTCTTGCCGCTCGACCCGGGCCACGACGCCTGCGACGCGTACGAGACGTTCGGCGGCGCGTTGCCGGCCGCGCTGCGGCTGCGCTCGTTCTGGGGTTGCGACGTCGCGCGCGGGCTCCTGCACGAGGTGCCGGCGCGCGGCGCCCCCCGGCAGATCGCGCTCGGCGGCCGCCCTGCATGGCTGGGCGCGACCGGCACGGGCGTGCTCGTCGTGGTGGCGCGCGACGGGGGCGAGGTGGCCGTGCTCGCGGTCGATGCAGGCGCCCCGGCGCGCTCGCTGGGCGCGTTCCGCGGCCGCGCGGACGGCGTGCTCGCCGCGCTGTGCGTGGGCGGCGAGGCGTGGCTTCGGCTCGCGGCGCCGCCCGGCGGCGTCGTGGTGGCGCTGGAGGGCGCCGGGGGCGCGTGAGCCCGAGCCGAGGACGCGGCCGTCGGCGCTAGGGGACGGAGGTGAACTGGAGCCGCGCATACCGCAGCCCGAGGTGGCGCAGCTCGTCCTCGATCTTCCTCCGAAAGCCCGCGCACCGCGCCGGGGTCGCGATCAGCGCGCCGGTCCGGTCGGCGATCAGCGCGGCGTGGTCCTCGTCGTGCCCGTCGTCCGGGTGCGCGTAGTGCACGTCAATGCCGCTCCCGAGCTTCGCTGCCGGAAGCGCGCCCTGGATCCGCTCCGGAAGGGCGGCATGGACGAGGATCTTCTCGATGAAATTGAGCTCGTCGGCATCGCGCGGGAGCTTCTCGTGAACGTAGCGGTCGGTCGACCGGAGCTCCGTGCGCACATAGCGATAAAGCTCTGCTTTCTGGCCGTACTGAAGCGGCAAGATCGTGAATCCGCTGGCCGCCTCCCTCTGGATCTTCGCGCGCGGGATATCCGCGTTGAAGGGCGTGAGCAGGATCCCCTGGAACTTGATCATGCCCCTGCATGCGCCAGGGAGATGCGCCTCGATTTCCTCGCGGAGCCGGTCGCGGAGCGCCTTGATCTGGTCGATTCCGTGCTCCAGCTTGTGCCGGTCCGTGCCTTTCATCTCGATGATCGTGACGAGACAGCGCTCGCGTGAGGCGTACAGGACCAGGTAGTCCGGCCTCGCGACGCCGCGTCCGCGCATCAGCGGATCGCGCTCGCGATCGATGCCAAAGAGGACGCATACGCCTTCGTCCTTGATCTTGGAGCTGATGCCGAATTTCACCCTGCTCTCGGGAGGGACGCTGCGTCGCTCCTTCGCGCAGAAAATGAGCAGGTTCTCCAGGAACCCGAACCGCTTCCAGTCGAGCCTATCCTGCTTCTGAGCGAGGAGCGCGCGGGGCGTCTTACCTCTCGCCACGGCCGGCGCGCCCCGTCTCGCTGATCTCGAAGTACTTCTGCTGGAGCGCCGAGGAGACGTCGCTCAGCGTGTCCCATCGGATGCCGTAGTCCTCGTCCTTGAGCGAGCGCAGCTCGTTGTCCCGCATCTCGTAGGCGCTCACCTTGTCCATCGGGACGAAGGCGCGCGGGTCGCCCAGGTAGAGCGACGCCGCCTGCCGCTCCAGGAGCTCCGGATTGGAGGTGTCGCCGGCGGCGAGGTTGTTCAGGTGCGACATGAAATACGGGCTGTGGGTCGTGAGCAGCACGTGCACCCCGAGGTTCACGAGGATGCCGAGGATCTCGAGCAGCTTGGCCTGCGACTCCGGGTGCAGGTTCATCTCGGGCTCGTCGATGATGAGGAAGTCGTTCGGCTTGGCCCGGTAGCGCAGGTAGAGCAGGAGCGGCGTGAGCTGCTTGATGGACGAGGATGCGTTGTAGAGGTCGATGCTGAGGCCCTTCCTCACGTCGATCTGGATCTCTCGCCCTCCGAGCGCCGTCCTCCGGAACCTGGTCTTGTTCTTGTTCTGGATGCTCTCCTCAATGTTTGCGGCGAGCGCCCGGAAGGGTGCTCTGGCTGCCGCATCGTCGCCGCGCTCACCCTCGGAGAGCTCCATGTCCGCCAAGAATTCCAGGAAATCCTCGATGGGCTTCGGGTAGCGGATGTCCCCCTGCTCGCGCAGCAGGTCGAGCTGACGCTTCGAGACGCGGCGCTTGCCGAAGAGCGAGCGCTGCGCGTCCCGGAGGACGTTGTAGCGCCGGTTCGCGAGCATCTTGTAGGTCATGATGAAGGCGTTGCGCTCCGCCGGAAGCAGGAGCGGCTGCTGAAACAGGATCCCTACTGCGTAGTCTATGATAAGCGCGGCAAAGTATGTCGTTGGAACCGCGCCGTCGCTGTGGTCGGACTTCCCCTTTCGTCCCTTCCAGGGCGGTGCGCCGATGAGGATCTCCTCTCCACGCTTCGACACAGGTCCATCGCGATGATGCAGCGCGATCGCTTTTTCGATGGCGGCATCGAGCTCGCTCTGCGTGATCTCGACCTCGATCCGGCTCCTGGAGAACAGCTTGCCGCTCGAGTCCTGAAAGAAGCCGCTCAGGTCATCGCGGAAGGACGCAGCCACCGCCTGCAGATGCTCGTTCATCTGCTGGAGCAAGCCAGCGTCGACCTTGAAGGACAGACCGGCCGCCGACTTCTTCAACGGTACGATCTGGCTAAAGTTAATAGCTTCAAATGTCTCTATCTGAGCCTGCCAGAGCCCGTAGAGCGAGTAAGCCACATACGTCTTGTTCGAGTTGTTGGGCCCGATGATGACGGTGAGCGGGCGGAGATCCAGCTCGGTCTTCTTGATCGTCCCCAGGTTCGAGAACGTGATCCTCATCGCGCGCTCGCCGCCGTCGCCGGCTGCTCCTCGGTCAGGCACCGGGGCTTCCGGCACGCGACGGGCCGAGGACGCCGGAAGGGCCGCCCCATGCTCTCCAGGTGCTCGGGCTTGGACCACTTGCGGGCGGCGAAGCGCGGCATGAAGTCTCTCCGCTCGCCGAGCTCGATAGCGGACACATCGCGCTGTCCGCTATCCTCGGAGCTCGACAGGCCGGCCATGCGTCCGTACGCGGCGGAGAGCTCGCGGGCGGCGGTCAGGTGGGGGGGAGCGGGCAGGAAGTCGAGCATGGGTCGGCGCCGAAGCGGCTCGCCGAAGATAGCGCCGACGCCCCGGTGTCCGCCACCCTGCGCGCCACGCGGGCCGCCGCGAGGGCCAGCCGAGGCCCGCGCCGGCCCGCCGGCAGGCTCATCGCTGCTGCAGCTGCGCGACCAGGTCCTCGAGGCGGTCGTAGCTGAGGGCCGCGCCGTGCTCCATGCCGGACGCGATGACGGCGTCGCGCACTTCCTTGGATGGATAGCGCGTCGTGGTCGTGACGCGCGTCTTGCCGCCCTCGTCGGTGAGGACCGATGTCACAAGCGAGACGGTGTCCGGGTACATCTCGAAGATCTCGGTGTACACGAGCCGGCTCGGCGGCGTGATCTCCTTGTACTCGCCGTGGAAGGCGGCCTCGCCGTGGGGGTGGCGGTTCACGAAGCGCCACGCGCCGCCCGGACGAAGGTCGATCTCGCAGACGGACACCCCGTAGCCCTCGCCCAGGCAGCCCCACCACCGCTTCACGTGCTCGGGCCTCGTCATCGCCTCGAACACGAGGTGCCTCGGCGCGTTGAACAGGCGTGTCATGTGGATCTCCTGTTCCGATGGCGTCGTGACCTGGAAGCTGTCCTTGTTTGCTGCGCTGGTTGCGACCATGGCTCTTCTCCTCCTGCGATGTCCGTCCCTGAACGTGGTGCTCCGCGGATGGGCCGGCACCTGTATAAAACCGAAAGGTTAATTAACCTGTGGGTTAAGTACATCGCCGCTCCCTGCTTGTCAAGGCGGAGGAACGCCGAGCGCGGCGCGCCCGTGGATTGGGCGCGACAAGGCGGAACGCCGAGCGCGGCGCGCCCGTGGATTGGGCTCGAACGAGTGGGTTTCTTCAGCGCGAGAAGGGGAGGATGGAGCTCGCCATCCCGGAGCGCGGGCGCGCTGGCCCGAGGTCGGGACGGCGCCCAATCACCTGGTCGAGGAAGCCGCCGCCTACCGCGATGCGCGCGGGGAGGGCCCGTCGCGCTCCTCGTCCGCGGTCGCGCTCTCCCCCGCCCCGAGGAGCGCTCGGGCCGCGCGCTCCGTCTCCGGCGCCGTCAGGCCGTGCGCCGCGCCGGCCCGCGCCACCGCCCGCCGGAACCTCGCCCGGGCGTTCGTGTGCTCCACGCTGATGAGCACCAGGCTCAGGATCGCGAGCCCGGCGCTCGCGCCCGGGCTCGGCACCGACCACGCCAGGCACCCGATCGCCACCGTCAGCAGCACGCTGCACAGCACCATCGACTCGCCCAGCGCGCGCGACCCGTCCGCCATGGCCTGCGCCAGCGCCCGCGCCGCCCCCGGCTGGACCTCCTCGCCGCCCTCGCGGCCGTCCTCCAGGGCCGCGCCCGCGTCCGGCTCGCTCGACGTCGACCCGCTCCCCGCCGGCGGCAACGCGGCCGCCCCGGCGACCAGACCCCCCGCGCCGGGCCGGCCCTCCGCTCCCGCGTCCATCCTCGTGCTCGGGCTCCACGTCGACATGCTCTGCTCCCTTGCTCCGACGCCTCCGCCGCGCGGAGCGCCTCTGACCTTCGTCCGTGGCTCGGTCCACCGGTCCAGGCCGGGCGCGCGGCGCCGAGCCGCCCGCGCGCCCCGCCGCCCCGCGCTCACGACGCGCCCGCCGGCGCCTCCGGCCGGAGCAGCGGCGACGGCGGCTGCTGCCTCCGCGCCTCGAACACGCTCGCCCTCGCCGCGGGCTCGTCCAGCGACTCCAGCGCCTCGGCCACGGTCGAGAACACCCGGCCGCCGATGAACGCCTGGAGGAGCCCCGCCTCCTGCAGCCGATCCGCCACCCGATCCGACGCCCGCGACAGGAGCGCCCGCGTCCCCTGCTCGCGCAGCTTCCCGAGCAACGCCCGGAACGCCTCGATGCCCGTGCAGTCGATGAGCGGCACCCCGGCGAGATCGAACACGAGGTGCCGCGGCAGCGGCCCCCCCTCGGCCAGCGACCGGATCTCCGTGTGCGACGCGAAGAAGATCGGCCCCTCCACCCGCACCACCGCGACGGGCGGCGTCGGCCCGAGCGACCGGCGCGCCGGCAGCTCGAGCAGCCGCGGCATCTCCTCCGGCTCGTCGGTCGCCGTCACCAGCGACACGTCCACCCGCCGCTGCATGTGGGCGAAATGCACGAGCGACAGCACGAGGCCCATCAGCACCCCGCCGACGAAGTCGGTCACGACGATCGACGCGGCCGTCGCCACGAACACGAACGCCTCGAAGCGCGAGACCCGCCACATGAGCCGCACCTGCTTCCAGTTGATCAGCCGGTAGCCGACCACGAGCAGGATGCCGGCGAGCCCCGCGAGCGGCAGCCGCTCCACGAACGGCCGCGCCAGGTACAGGAGCCCGAGCAGCGTCACCGACTGCGTGAGCGCCGCGAGCCGCGTCGTCGCCCCGCACTGGAGCGCCGCCGACGACCGCACGATCGCGCCCGCGACCGGCATCCCGCCGATCATCGAGCTCACCATGTTGGCCACCCCCTGCGCCATCAGCTCCTGCTCGCTCGAGTGGCGCTTCGCGTTGCTCTGCGCGTCGATCGCCACCGCCGACAGCAGCGAGTCGATCGACGCGAGCAGCGCCAGCGCGATCGCCTCGGGCAAGATCGCGATGAGCTCGAGGCGGTCGAACGCCGGCAGCGAGGGCGCGGGGAACGACGCCGAGATGGGCCCCACCGACGCCGTGCCGGCGCCGATCGCGCTCACGGCGAGGACCGCCGCCCCGAGGCCGATGAGCCCGCCAGGGAGCCGCCGGTGCAGCCTCGGCAAGAGCACCGTCGCCGCGACGACCAGCGCGCCGATGCCGACGGCGAACGGATCGATGTGCGCGAGCCAGCCCGTCCCCGGCAGCGAGGACACGAGCCGCATCTCCGCCGGCAGGCCCAGGAGCCGCGGGAGCTGCGAGTCGAAGACCAGGAGACCGACCGCGGCCATGAAGCCGCCGATCACCGAGACGGGGATCATGTGGATGAGCCGCCCCACCCGCGCGACCCCCATGAGCACCTGGAGGACGCCGCACAGGAACGTCGCGCATAACAGCCCGTGCGGCCCGTGCCGCTGCAAGATCTCGAAGGTCAGCGGCACCAGCGCCACCTCGGGCCCCGTGACCTGCAGCCGTGATCCGCCGAAGAGCGCCGCGATCACGCCGGTCACCGCGCCCGTGATGAGCCCGGCGCTCGCGGGTAATCCGCACGCCAGCGCGAGCGCGAGGTTCAGCGGCAGCGCCACGAAGGCCACGGTCAGCCCGCTCAGCAGGTTGTCCGCGAGGCTCCTGGGAGCGACCATCTCCTTCCAGGAGATCACCGTGTCTGCCCACATCGAACGCCAGAAGTTCGGTTGGGCCGTCGTTGTCAGAGTAGGCGAGGGGGTCATGGGGCGCGCCGCAATTCACGCGATGTGCCAGGCCCGCGCCTCGCCGGAATCCCGCGTCCCCGCGCGCCGCCGCCGCCCGGCGTCTGGATCCGCCGACACTCGCTTGAGGGGCCCGGCCGACGCTGTCGGCGGTCTCCCACAGGGGCGCTCCTGACGTCCCGTGTCCTCGAAAAAGTGTGGAATGTCGGCGGCTCGTGCGTTCGATGACGCGCGAGATCATAGTCGGGGTCTCGCATGCGCCTCTTGACCCGACTCGTGCTGTCTCACACCGCTCCGGTGCTCGTGATGCTGGTCGCCCTCGGCGTGGTCCTCGGGTCGCTCGCCCAGATCACCTCGTCGCTGCAGAACCTCTTGAGCGACGAGACCGAGGAGCTCCGGCGCGAGGCGGCGCTCCACCACGCCGCCTGGGCGATGGGGCTCGCGATGCGGCGCGGCCAGGAGGCGTGCTCGCGCGGCGCTTCGTGGGACGAGGTCGCCCCGATCCTCCGCACGCGGATCGCCGCGTTGAAGGCGGAGGTCGGCGACCCCGCCTTGCTCCCGTCGGACCCGATGCTCCCGTCGATCGACGGCCACCTCCAGCTCGCGCAGGGCGCGCTCGACGGGGGCACGTGCGGCCACCTCACCGACCCCGACGTCCAGCACGAGCGCGTGCGCCTCGACGAGCAGCTCACGGACGCGTGGGTCATGCGCATCGGCGAGCTCCAGGACCGCGTCCGCTCCAAGGAGGAGGACGCCCGCGGCGCCAGCGCCTCGGCGCTCTCGAACGGCCTCGCCATCTCCATCGCCGCCTGCGTCGTCGCCGCGCTCCTCGCGCACCGGATCGCGCGCACCGTCACCGAGCCGCTCGCGGCCATCGCCACGCAGGCGCAGCGCCTCGGCAAGGGCCAGTTCGACGCGGCCGCCGAGGTGCGCGGCCCCGCCGAGGTGCGCGACCTCGCCCTGGAGATCGAGACCATGCGCAGGCGCCTCGCCGAGATCGAGACGCTCAAGCAGGGCTTCCTCGCCTCCGTCTCCCACGAGCTGCGCACCCCGCTCACGAAGATCCGCGAGGCCATCTCCCTGCTCGAGGACGGCGTCGGCGGGGGCGCGCTGAGCGAGCGCCAGACCCGCATCCTCCACATCGCCCGCGTCGCCTGCGAGCGCGAGATCCGCATGGTGACCACCCTGCTCGACCTCTCCCGCCTCAGCGCCGGCTCCCCCATCCGCCTCCAGGACGGCTCCTCCATCGACGATCTGATCCGCAGCGCCGTGCGCGACGAGGAGGCGGAGGCGCGCGAGCGCGGCGTCACCATCGAGGTCGAGACGCCGGGCGACGTCCCCCCGTGCAGCCTGGATGTGGCCCTGGTCGAGCGCGCCGTCGCGAACCTGGTGCGCAACGCGACCTCCGTCTCCAAGCCCGGCCAGCGGGTGCTCGTGCGGCGCGAGCTGGTCGAGGACACGAAGGGCGGCCGGCCCGGCCGCCGGGTGATGATCAGCGTCACCGATCAGGGCCCGGGCGTCCCCGGGGAGATCCGGCAGTCGCTCTTCGAGGAGTTCAAGACGCAGCCGGTCGCGAACTCCCCGAAGCGCGTCGGCATCGGCCTCGGCCTGGCCCTCTCCCGCAAGATCGCCCGCGCCCACGGCGGCGATCTGGAGCTCGACGACCACGTCGCGAGCGCCGCCGGCGCGGGCCAGGACGCCCGCGCCGCGGGGGCCACCTTCCGCCTCTGGCTGCCGCTCTCGACCGAGCGCTCTTCCGAGCAAGCCCCCGCTGCGCTACACCCCCTCCCCGCGGTTCCATGAGCCCTGCCCGTAAGCCCCACGTGGTCATCGTCGACGACGAGCCGCACCTCTGCGAGCTGCTCGCCTTCCGCCTCGAGCACCACGGCTACCGGGTCACCACGGAGCTGACCGGCGCCGGGGGCATCGCCGCCCTCTCCCGCGAGCCCGTCGACGCGATGATCGTCGACCTCCGCCTCGACGACTGCGACGGGCTCGACGTGCTCAGCGAGGTGCAGAAGCGCTCCCCCGACGTGCCCGTGGTCATCCTCACGGCCCACGGCACCATCGAGATCGCCGTCGAGGCGATGAGGCGCGGCGCGTACGGCTTCCTCACGAAGCCGTTCCACGACCTCGATCTGCTCCAGAAGCTCGCGCACGCGGTCGAGAGCAGCTCGCTCCGCCGCGAGGTCGCCGGCCTGCGCCGCATCATCGGCGCCCAGAGCGACGAGCTGCGCCTGCTCGGGACGAGCGACCGCATCGCCGCCGTCCGCGAGATCATCTCCCGCGTCGCCCCCACCGACGCCACCGTCCTCCTGCTCGGCGAGTCCGGCACCGGCAAGGAGCTCGCGGCGCGCTCGCTCCACGCCCTCTCGCAGCGCCGCGGCAAGCCGTTCGTCGCGGTCAACTGCAGCGCCCTGCCGGCCGAGCTCCTGGAGAGCGAGCTGTTCGGCTACGTGCGCGGCGCGTTCACCGGCGCCACGCGCGACAAGGAGGGCCTCTTCGCCTCCGCCAACGGGGGCACCCTCCTGCTCGACGAGATCGGCGACGCCCCTCCCGCGGTCCAGGTGAAGCTCCTCCGGGTGTTGCAGGAGCGCCGCATCACCCGCGTCGGCTCGCTCAACGAGGAGGAGGTCGACGTCCGCGTCGTCGCCGCGACCAACCGCGATCTCCTCACCGAGGTCCGCGACGGCCGCTTCCGCGAGGATCTCTTCTATCGCCTGCACGTCGTCCCCATCGTCATGCCCCCGCTCCGCGAGCGGGTGGAGGACATCCCCCTGCTCTGCGAGGTGTTCCTCTCCCGCGCCGCGGCCCGCCACGGCCTCTCCGAGCCCAAGCTCTCCCCCGAGGCCCTGCGCGTGCTCCTCGCGCACCCCTGGCCCGGCAACGTCCGCGAGCTCGCCAACGTCATGGAAGGCGCCGTCCTGCTCTGCCGCGGCGAGCGCCTGCAGCCGCAGGACCTCAGCACCCTCCTCGTCCCCCCCGCCCGCAAGCTCGACGGCTGGTCGAGCGGCGCGGAGCCCGAGGACGCCGAGACCCCGGCCATCTCGGACGCCGCGGGCGAGATCCTGTCGGTGGCCTTCGGCGACCCCGGCTCGGCGCTCCCGTCGCTCAAGGAGGCGCGCGACACGTTCGAGCGCGCCTACCTGGTCGAGGTGCTCCGCCGCGCCAATGGCAACGTCAGCGCCGCCGCGAAGCTCTCCGGCAGGAACCGGACGGACTTCTACGACCTCCTCCGCAAGCACGGCCTCTCCTCCGCCAGCTTCAAGGAGTGACGCCCTCGGCGGACGTCGCGCGTGGCGCGCGGCGCCGGGCGGCGCTGCTATCGGGGCGTGTCGTCGCCGGCCGGGTGATCGAGGAGGTAACGCCAGGTCCCGTCAGGCTGCCTTCGCACCACCTCCGCCGAGCGCGCCGTCTCGGTGACCTCCTCTCCGCCGGGGCCGACGAACGACAGGATCCATTCGCCCTGCAGCAGGGCGATGTCCCCGGCCTGCATGCAGTAGTTGTTCTTCGACGCCATGCGGCCTCGCAGCGCGAGGAGGGCGCCGATCGCCTCCCGGATGGCGGGCGCGCCGGCGGCGCGCTGGCCCGGCGCCGGCGCCAGCACGGCCCCGGGCTCGTAGAGCGCCATGATCCGGTCGAGATCGCCGGCGTTGAAGGCCTCGGCGAAGATCGCGTTCATCTGCTGGGGTTCTTTGACGTCCATGCGTGACCTCCAGCGCTGACCGTGGCCCCCACGGGCCGTGGCGTCCATGCACGAATCTTCAATTCACTCGTGCGCCGGTGGAACGATCGAGGGGTACAATCGACCGGTGATCGATCTCAACGAGATGGTCTGTTTCGCGCACGTCGTGGATCAGGGCAGCTTCGCCGCGGCCGCGCGCCGGCTCCGGATCCCGCCGTCCACGATGAGCCGGACGATCGCCGCGCTGGAGCGGCGCCTCGGCGCTCGCCTGCTCGAGCGCACCACGCGCAAGCTCCGGCTGACCGACGCTGGCGCGCAGTACCACGAGCGCTGCCGGCGCATCGTCGCCGAGGCGGAGGAGGCCGATCGCCTCATGGCGGCGCGCGCCTCGCGGGCGCAGGGCACGGTGCGCGTCTCCGTCCCGGAGGCGTTCGTCGAGCGGCTGCTCGCGCCGGCGGTGACTCGAGCGGCTGCTCGCGCCGGCGGTGACTCGGCTCCTCGCGACCTACCCCGATGTCCGCGTCGAGTGCCTCACCGACGATCGCTATGTCGATCTCGTCGGCGAGCGCATCGACGTCGCCCTCCGGGTCCTCTCGCCGAGGGACCGCTCCGCGCAGGGGGCGCGCCGCCTCGGCGAGACGAGCCCCGTCCTGTGCGCGTCCCCTGCCTACCTCGAGGCGCGCGGCGCGCCGCGGGCGCCCGAGGGCCTGTCGTCGCACGCCCTGTGCGCGTTCGGCCGGGATCGGAGCGCGTTCTCCCTTCGCCTCGTCGATCGCGCCGGACGCGCCGTCCGGGTCCGCGCCGTGCCGCGCCTCTTGACCACGAGCGACGCCCACCTGCGCTCGGCCTGCCTCGGCGCGGCGGGCA
This sequence comes from Sorangium sp. So ce394, assembly GCF_051474665.1. Taxonomy (NCBI): domain Bacteria; kingdom Pseudomonadati; phylum Myxococcota; order Polyangiales; family Polyangiaceae; genus Sorangium; species Sorangium sp. So ce394. The sequence continues at coordinate 8,487,422 of NZ_CP150339.1, read as the reverse complement.
TCGCGCTCCTCCCGCCGTTCGTCGTCGACGCCGATCTCCGCGCCGGGCGCCTCGTGCGCGTCCTGCCTCGCTGGACCGGCCCGGCGCTCCGCCTGTTCGCCGTCACGCCGAGCGCGCGCGCCGTCCCGGCGCACGTCCGCGTCTTCCTGGACCTGCTCTACGAGCACGTGAGCCTGCACCCGCGGCTGCTCGACGCCGCCGCGTGACGCGCCGAGCCCATCATCACCGCTCCGCGGCGGCGATGGACATGCAGGGATCGTGTCGAGCGGTGGACAGAGCCTCTGACGAACTCATCAGGTAAAGCGCGCGGGAACCCCGCGACGCGGCGGCGCCGGAGGCCGGGCCCTGGGGGGTGTGGTACAAGCGAACGGTCGCCATGACGGGACTGCGCGCGAGCCACCTCGATCGGAGCGGGGAGCGGAGGCCGGCATGAGCCGGGTCGAGGCGGCGAGCGCCGGAGACGGGCTGGACCCGGCCGGCGCCGCGCTCTCGGGCGGCGGGGAGATGGGGGCGCTGATCCGCTCCATCGACTGGTCGCGGACGGCGCTCGGCCCCGTCGAGGCGTGGCCCCAGTCGCTGCGCACCGCGCTCTCCATCCTGCTCTCGTCCGAGCACCCCATGTTCCTCTGGTGGGGCCGAGAGCTCATCCAGTTCTACAACGACGGCTACCGCCCCATCCTCGGCTCCAAGAAGCACCCGGCCGCCATGGGCCAGGCGGGGCGCGCGTGCTGGAAGGAGATCTGGGACGTCATCGAGCCGATGATCGAGAAGGTCTTCGCCGGAGGGGCCACGTACCTCCGGGACGGCCTGCTCATCCTCGATCGGAACGGCTTCCTGGAAGAGTGCTATTTCAACTACGGCTACAGCCCGATCCGGGATGAGCGAGGCGCTGTCGCGGGCGTCTTCGTGGCGTGCTCCGAGAGCACCGGGCACATCCTCGGGCAGCGCCGGCTGAAGCTCCTCGCGGCGCTCGGCGCGAGGGTGGCCGACGCCAAGAACGTCGAGGACGCCTGTCGGGTCATGATGGACACCGTGGCGGAGGCCGGGCGCGACCTGCCGTTCGGGCTGCTCTACCTCGCCGACGAGGGCGGCGCGCAGGCCCGGCTCGCGGCGACCGCCGGGCTCGACCCGGGCCACGCCGCCGCGCCGGCGACGGTGAGCCTGGACGCCGCCGGCGGCGCGGTGTGGCCGCTGCATCGCGCGCTGCGCGAGGAGGCGGAGGTGGCTCTCGCCGAGCTGCCCGCGGGCGTCGGCCCCCTCCCGGGCGGGCCGTGGCCGGACGCCGCGCGCCGCGCGGTGGTGCTGCCGCTCCCCCGCGCCGGCGCCGGCGGGCGGCCGGCCGGGTTCCTCGTCGCCGGCGTCAGCCCCCGGCTCGTGCTGGACGACGACTACCGCGCCTTCCTGCGGCTCGTGGCCGGCCACTGCGCGACGGCGATCCAGAGCGCCCGGGCCAGCGAGGAGGAGCAGCGCCGGCTGCAGGCGCTCGCCGAGCTCGACCGCGCGAAGACGGCGTTCTTCAGCAACGTCAGCCACGAGCTCCGGACGCCGCTGACGCTGATCCTCGGGCCCGTGGAGGACGGCCTCTCGGACGCCGAGCAGCCTTTGCCTCCGCGGCAGCGCGAGCGCCTCGCGATCGTCCACCGCAACAGCCTCCGGCTCCTCCGGCTCGTCAACACGCTGCTCGACTTCTCGCGCATCGAGGCGGGCCGCATCCAGGCGAGCTACCAGCCGACCGAGCTCGGCGCCTTCACCGCGGACCTGGCGAGCTCGTTCCGCTCGCTCCTGGAGCGGGCCGGCCTCTCCCTCACGGTGGACTGCCCGCCGCTCGCCGAGCCGGCCTACGTCGACCGGGAGCTCTGGGAGAAGATCGTCCTCAACCTCGTCTCGAACGCCTTCAAGTTCACCTTCGCGGGGGGCGTCCGGGTCTCGCTGGAGGCGGCGGGCGGGCGGGCCGTCCTGTCGGTCGCGGACACCGGCACCGGCATCCCGGAGGCCGAGCTGCCGCACGTGTTCGAGCGGTTCCACCGCGTCGAGGGGGCCAGCGGCCGCAGCTACGAGGGCAGCGGCATCGGCCTCGCCCTGGTGCAGGAGCTGGCCAAGCTCCACGGCGGCGCCGCGGCCGTGGAGAGCCGCCTGGGCGAGGGCAGCCGCTTCACGGTGTCCATCCCGCTCGGCAAGGCGCACCTGCCCGAGGACCGCGTCGCTCGGGCCTCGCCGCCGGCCGCGGGGGGGCGGGACGCCGCGCCCTTCCTCGACGAGGCCGCGCAGTGGCTCCGCGGCGAGCAGGGGCCGGCGTCCCGGCCGGAGGGCGAGGGGCCGGGTAGGAAGCTGCCGGGGCGCGTCCTCGTCGCCGACGACAACGCGGACATGCGCGAGTACGCGCTGCGGCTGCTCGCGGCGGAGGGGTGGACGGTGGAGGCCGCGGCCGACGGTCAAACCGCCCTGGAGCGCGCCCGCGCCCACCCCCCGGATCTCGTGCTCACCGACGTGATGATGCCGCGGCTCGACGGCTTCGGCCTGCTCAGGGCGCTGCGCGCCGACGAGCGCACCCGCGGCGTGGCCGTGGTGATGCTCTCCGCGCGCGCGGGCGAGGAGGCGCGCGTCGACAGCCTCGAGGCCGGCGCCGACGACTTCCTCGTGAAGCCGTTCTCCGCGAAGGAGCTCCTCGCGCGGGTCCGCGTCCACGTGGAGCTCGCGCGCCGCCGGCGCGAGGCCGAGGGGCAGCGCCAGTACCTGAACGACCTCTTCATGCAGGCCCCGGGGCCCATCGCCATCCTCCGCGGGCCGGAGCACGTCTTCGAGGTGGTCAACCCGCTCTACCAGCGGCTCGTCGGCGGTCGAGCGCTCGTGGGCGAGCCCATCCGGGCCGCCCTGCCCGAGCTCGATGGACAGGGCATCTGGGAGCTCCTCGACGCCGTGGTCCGCACCGGCGAGCCCATCGTCGGCAAGGAGCTCCCGGTGCGGCTCGACCGCCGGGGCGACGGCACGACGGAGGAGGTCTTCTTCAACTTCGTCTACCAGCCGATGCGCGATCGCGACGGCGCGGTCGAGGGCGTCTTCGTCTTCGCGTTCGACGTGACCGACCAGGTGCGCGCCCGGCGGGGCGTGGAGGCGCTCGTCGAGGCGCTCAAGCTCGCCGATCAGCGCAAGGACGAGTTCCTCGCGATGCTCGCGCACGAGCTCCGGAACCCGATGGCCTCGATCAGCCTGTCGCTGACGCTGCTCGACGACGTGGACGGCGACGGGCCCACGTCGGCGCGCTTCCGGGAGATCGCGCGGCGGCAGATGGGCCACCTGGTGCGGCTGGTGGACGATCTGCTCGACGTGTCGCGCATCACGCGGGGCACGGTGGAGCTGCGCCTCGGGGACGTCGATCTCGCGGCCGTGGTGCAGGACGCCGCCGCCGCGGCGAGGCCGGCCCTCGAGGCCCGGCGCCATGCGCTCTCGGTGTCGGTGGGGCCCGGGGGCTTCGGCATGCGGGCCGACGCGACGCGGCTGGAGCAGGTGGTGACGAACCTCCTGACCAACGCCGCGAAGTACACCCCGCCGGGGGGCGCGATCTCGGTGCGCCTCACGCGCGAGGCGGCGGGCGGCGCGCCCGAGGCCGCGGTGCTGCGGGTGCGCGACACGGGCCGCGGCATCCCGGCGGCGATGCTCGAGAAGGTGTTCGATCTGTTCACGCAGGTCGACCAGACCATCGACCGGCGCACGGGCGGGCTGGGGCTCGGGCTCACGCTGGTGCGGCGGCTCCTGGAGCTGCACGGCGGAAGCGTGGTCGCGGCGAGCGCCGGGCCGGACCAGGGCAGCGAGTTCACCGTGCGCCTGCCGCTCGGCCCGGGCGCGGCGCCGCAGCCTGCGCCGAGCGCCGGGCCGCTCGCGCCGCCCGACGAGCCGCCGCCAGCGCCGCCCGACCGGCCGCCGCCGGCTCCGGCGCAGCGCGCCGAGGCGCCGGAGGCGGCGGCCGACCGGCGCCGGGTGCTCGTCGTGGAGGACGCGGAGGACGTGCGCCGGGTGATGCGGGCGTACATCGAGGCGCTGGGGCACGAGGTGGCGGTGGCGGCGGATGGGCTGGAGGGCGTGACGAAGCTGCTGGAGCTCCGTCCCGAGGTGGCCTTCGTGGACCTCGGCCTGCCCGGCATCGACGGTTACGAGGTCGCCCGGCGGGCGCGGGCCGCGCCGGGCGGCGAAGCGCTCTACCTGGTGGCGCTCTCGGGGTACGGTGGGACCGACGATCAGGCCAGGTCCAGGCGGGCCGGCTTCGACCTGCACCTGATCAAGCCCGTGGGCGGCGCCACGCTGCAGGACGTGCTCACCGCGCCGCGCGCGTAGCCGCGCGGCGTACGTGACGTGAGACGCGACAGGAGCCTCTCGGCCGAGCCGCCGTCGCCGGGAGGCTTGACCCCACAGACACCCCATTGTATAACTAAATGGTTTCTATACCAAGGAGTTATGTAATGACCCCGTCCGAGCGCCTCGACGCAACGTTCGCTGCGCTCGCCGATCCGACACGGCGAGCGATCCTCGCGCGCCTCGCGTCCGGCGAGGCGTCGGTGACCGAGCTGGCGAAGCCGTTCGCGATGAGCCAGCCCGCGATCTCCAAGCACCTCAAGGTGCTGGAGCGCGCGGGCCTGATCTCGCGCGGCCGCGACGCGCAGCGGCGGCCTTGCCGGATCGAGGCCAAGCCGCTCGCGGACGCCAGCGGCTGGCTCGACAACTACCGCCGCTTCTGGGAGGGCAGCTACGACCGCCTCGACGACCTGCTGGAGGAGCTGAAGGAAAAAGAGAGCAAGGGCGAGTGATGCGGTCGGGCAGCACGAGAGCGCAGGGGCGGCCGGGGTCGTTCTCGTCCGGCGCCGCGAGCGCGCTGGGGAGCGGAGACGGCCCTCCACGGTGGGACCCGGGTCGGTAGGACGCCGTTTCCGGTGACGGGCTGCTCGAACGCTCGTTGCGCCGCAACCTGCTATGGGGAGGAGGAGGAGATCGCCTGCGCCGCGGGGACGAGCGAGGCAAGGACCTCTTCAGCGCGTCCGACGCTCCCCAGCGCGACGCCGTACGCGGGAGCATCCTTCACCGGAGATAATCTCAGCTCGCCGCCTTGAACGCTGGCCAAGAACTCGACGCCGAGCGCCGGAACCTGCACGAAGAACGTGCCGCCCGATCGTTCGCTGGCGTTCCCGGCGAGGGCGCTCGCTGCCCGGTCGATCCCCGCGGCGCGCGCGCGGTCTCCCATTCGGAACGTGCTCCAGCCAGCGCTCGTCTTGAGCACTCCAATGGTGGACGTCGGCGCACCGGCTAGGCGGACGACGAGCAGGCGCTGCCCCACGTCACGCAGCAGGCTGGAGGCATCAACGCCTGTGGAATACCTCTGCAGCGACGTCAGGTCTACGTGGTAGACGCGCAGCGGCGCGTCGAGCGTGATCGAGCCGAGGTCGTTCGGGGAACTCAGGCCGAGCGCCCGCGCGATGCGCGCGTTCCGCGCGGAGCGAGCTTCGGCGACCGAGGCCTCGGCGGCGGTGGTCGATGGGTCCGCCGACTGCGCCGAGGCGGTTACGGTGAGCAGCGACGCGAGCAGAGTCATGCGGCAGAACGTTCTCATCGTTTTGTTCCTCATTGAATGTTGTAGTGATCGGTCCACGCATTGTAGGAACCAGCGACCGACGTGTAGGCCGCGTACGTGACGACGTCTTCGGTCCCGCCCCCCGGATTGTTCAGGACGACCCAATCGTCGTTGTTGAAGCGGAAGGTGTCGACGCCCACCATCATGTGCCCGCCACCTCCGACCCAGGCGATGGTGTGCGTCCACGGGCGGTTCGCCGCGACCTCCGCCTGGATGTCGGCGAGCGTCAGGGTCGTCTTCTGCTGCGTCGTGTAACCGAGCGTCGCCCAAGGCGTCCACCCCGTCACGTTGCACGCCGCGGGTGGTGAAGCGTTGCAGCAGTCGTTTCGAGATGTCGCCCAGTTCGCCATCGTGCATTGAGCGACAGCGTTGCCGTAGTAGGTCGTGATCATCTCTCCGCTCGCGGCCCAACACCAGTTGGTCTGCGTCTGCGCGACGAGCGGCACGAACATGGAGGCGCTGTTGATCTTGTGCTGGACTTGACCATTCACCGTCGCCACGACGTCGATGCGTGTGTCTCCCCACGACGTAGCGTCGGGTGAGCTCTGCAGATTTCCGCCGAGGTCCTGCTCCCAAGACCAGTCGTTGTTGTACGGGTACCACCGATGCTTCAGGTGATCATCGGTGCCTCGCCAGAAGACGCTGATCGCTCCGTTACCCCACGAAGTCGCCCCGGGCGAAGAGCCGGCGGCGATGTTGCCGCCGAGGTCTTGCTCCCAGGACCAGCCACCGTTGTAAGGATACCACTTGTGCTTCACGTGGCCGTCGGAGCCTCTCCAGAACACGCTCATGCGGCCCTGTCCCCAGTGCACGGCGGCGGGATCGGTGGTCGCGCTGCCGCCCAGGTTCTGGGCTGTGGACCACGTTCCCCCGCTGTACGACTTCTGCCGGATCGTCCCGTCGCTCGCTCGCCAGAAGACGTCCAGCTGACCGTTCCCGCGCGAGAGCGCGGCGGGCGCGGACGCGATGAGGTCCGAGTGCGTCGACGGCGACGACCAGGTCCCCGAGTTCCACGAGATCTGCTGCAAGCGCCCATCCGTGCCACGCCAGAACACGGCCATGTGCGTGCTGCTCCACGACGCCGCCGCTGGATCCGAAGCGACGACGCCCGTGGCGAGCTGCTGTTCCCACGACCACGTGTTGTTGTAGGGGAACCACTTGTGCTTGAGATTGTTGCTCCCATCACGCCAGAAGGCGCTCATCGACTGCGTCCCCCAGGTCACGATGGCAGGACCGCCTACCGGGCTGCCCCCGATCGTCTCCCACCCAGTCCATACCGCTTGCTCGGCAGCCCCGACCTCCTCGATCGTGCCGGGCTCGACGGAGCCTTCATTTCCCGTCCCGCATGCGCTGGCGCAGCTCAGCGCGATGAGGATCCCCATCCGGATACGCATAGGTGTCCTTTCTCTGTCGTGGTTCAACGCCGATCGGCGCGCGCGGCGGTGCGCGCGCCGATGATGTTCATGTGCAAAGCTGGCACATCCGTGACGGCTCTGCGGTGATCGTCGGCTCCGCTGTCACGAGATGCGCGACGTGGCGTGTTTTATGGGCCTCGACTCCCAAATCATGCATTGCGCCTGGTCGAGCGCGCGTGCGTGGATGGCAGCCTCAGGGCGGATTCGGGGCACGATGCTCGTGATCTGCTTCGGTGGCCGCAGTCCCGAGCTGGCGAGTTCGGTGCTTGTCTACTTCGCCGGGGCCGATGTCTCGGCGTCCTCCGGGTCAGATTGTGGCCCGCTCCATCCAGCGTGAGCAGGTGCCGAGTGTGTAGCTCGAACGCCGCGTCACGGACTGCAGCACCCCTTGGTCCCCGTGATTGGTACCCAATGCCTGTGAATGATGAGCCCCTCGAGACGTTCGGTTCGCTCTATACGTTGACCGTTTCGTGTACAGTGCTCACAGGCCGCCGTCAAGTCATGTCGCATGTTCGAACACGCCGGCTCGGTCATGAATTCGGGCGGCTCGCTGGCGGAGGAGCCAAGGGCGAAGGGGGCAGGTTCTACACTGACACGAAATCATTGACGTTCTTGGAACAGGCAGATCCACGCGGTGACGCAATTCGGCGGCATGAAAAATGTTCCGGCTGTTCGGAATTGAGTTGGGATGGCCTGACGTCGGCGGTGATGGCGGCACCTGAGGGCACCTGCGCCAACGAAGGGAGGGGCGGAGCGCCTCGACGAGCTGCTCGCAGAGAGAAGCGCCCAAGTCGAGGCCAGGACAGGCGCGCCGAGCCTGCGTCGCGCTCAGGCGCGCGCCGGGCTCTCCTGGCCGCGGCACCTCGCGCGCGCGCGCTCGAGCGCCGGCCGGGCGGCCAGCCGCTCCTGGTAGGCGGCGAGCTCGTCGGGCAGCGCCTTGCCGAGCGCGCCGCGGTAGATCCCGATCGCGGTGCTCACCGAGATGTCGGCGAGCGTGAGGCGCTCCCCGGCGAGGAACGGCCTGTCGCCGAGCAGGCTGGCCGTGAAGCGCAGGGCCCGCTCGACGTTCGCCTCGTGCGTGACGACCGACCAGTTGCGCTTGTCCGCCTCCGGCGCGCCGAAATGCGCCGTCAGCAGGGCGTTGACCCCCGCCCCGAGCGCGGCTTCGCCGAACACGGTCATCTGCAGCACGCGCGCGAGCGCCGGATCGTCCTTGTCGGGCAAGAGCGGCGTGGGCCCGTATTTCTGCGCCAGGTAAAGCATCATCGCGACGGACTCGTGGATCGCCTCGCCGCCCTCGTCCTCGAGGAGCGGCACGTTGGCGAGCGGATGCAGCGCGCGATAGGCCTCGCTCGGCGGATACGAGACCATCTCGACCTCGTAGGGCAAACCCATCTCCTCGCACTGCCACATCACCCGCAGGCCGCGGGCCCCGCGCGCGAAGTTGTAGACCTTGATCATCGGTGACGTCCTCGATCGCGAGAGGCGGGGAGGCGGGGAGGACGGACGACGACCTCCCCACCTCCCCGCTTTCATGGGGGCTCTTCCAGGCGGCGCGCCCGCGCCCCGCCGGCTACGGCTGGATCGCCTTGGGATCCATCCACATGACCTCCCAGTGGTGGCCATCCACGTCGTAGAAGCTCCAGCCGTACATGAAGCCGTGATCCTGCGGATCCAGCGCGTGCGACCCGCCCGCCGCGATCGCCTTCTTCACCATGTCGTCGACCTCGGCCCGGCTGCTGCACGAGAGCGCGAAGAGCCCTTCGGTGTGCGTGCTCGTGCTGCAGATCTCCTTCTTCGTGAACGTCTTGAAGAACGACTCCGCGAGGAGCATGACATAGGCCTCCTCGCTGACGACCATGCAAGCGGCCTTCTCGTCCGTGAACTGCGGGTTGAACTCGAACCCGAGCTTGCTGAAGAACTCCATCGATCGCTTCAGGTCGCGGACGGACAGGTTGACGAAGAGCTTGCGGGGGGTGTTCGTGGTCATGGCTGCTTCTCCTTTACCGTGATGGACTGTCGTGAAACGTGAAGCTCATCGGCCCTGCGACGACGGGCTCGCGGTCAGCGCGCGCACGCGGCGGTCGCGCAGCCAGAGCCCCGCCCAGAGGAACGCGGCCACGTAGATGGGGAAGAGGGTGTGGCTGAAGAGCGGGTTCTCGACCCGCACGTGGATCGCGATCGCGCCGCCCAGGTAGCCGGTCCACAGGATCGCCCCGAGCACCGCGGTCCGCGGGATCAGGTAGAGCACGAGGCAGGCGATCTGGAGGTAGCCGAGGGTGGGGACGAGGTGCGCCGGGAACCCGAGCTCGGCGGTCGACGCCTCCGCGGGGAACAGCTTCAGCACCTTCACCGCGGCGTCGAACGTCAGGAACAGCGTGGCCAGCCCGCTCAGGACGCGGCCCGCCCACACGGCTCGCCTGGACGGCGCCGCGTTGGGCGCCGTGGCGGGGGCCGGCGCCTCGGCCTGGGGCCGGGTCACGAGATTCTGGTCACGATGATTGATGCTGGCGACGCTCGCGGTCATGGGTGCCTCCGTGCTGGATTCACCCCCGTAGACCCCTGGCCTCGTCAGGAATCATCGGTCGCTCGGAAAAAAAATCGTCGCGCCGTCGCTGACCGGGCGCCCGCGGCGATCCGGCCGGGCGCCCGCGGTCAGGCCGGCAGGGCGCCCGCGGCTAGGCCGGCAGGGCGCCCGCGGCTAGGCCGGTAGATCGAGCGGCAGGCCGAACCGCGGGAAGAGCGTCTCGGTGTCGAGGAAGGACGTCATGCTGACGATGCGGTCCCCCGCGACGTCGAGGACGATGAGCGCCCAGGCCCGGTGGCCGCCCTCCGGCGCCGGGCGATACTGCGCGAACGCGGGCGAGCCGCTGGCCGCCGTCGGGATGAGCCGCGACCCGCGGCAGCCCGCCCCCGGGCCCACGAGCCAGGCGCGGATCGACTCGTGGCCGCGGAGCCACAGGGTGAACGGCGGCATCGACAGGGTCGCGTCCTGGTGCAGCAGCGCCGTGAGCGCGTCGACGTCGTACCGCTCGAAGGCGTTGACGTAGCGGTCGAGCAGCGCGGACTGCGGCTCCGGCAGCGAGGGGCGCGCGTCGCCGAGATCGCGGCTCGCGAGCGTCGCCCGCGCGCGCTGGAGCGCGCTGTTGATCGCGGCGACCGAGGTGTTGAGGCTGTCGGCGACCTCCGCGGCGGACCAGCCGAGCACCTCCGTGAGCAGCAGCGCGGCGCGCTGCTTCGGCGGCAGGTGCTGGAGCGCCGCGACGAACGCGAGGCGGATGCTCTGGCGGAGCATCGCCCGCTCCGCGGCGTCGATGTCCGCCGGCAGGGCGTGCGCGTCGGGGACGGGCTCCAGCCAGTGGGTGCGCGGGCGCGTCTCGAGCGCGTCGTCCACCGTGCCCACCGGGCCTTCCTCGATGGGGCGCGCCCGGCGCGCGCGGTCGGCCCGCAGGTCGATGCAGACGTTCGTCGCGATGCGGTACAGCCAGGTGCGCAGCGACGAGCGCCCGTCGAACTTATCGAGGCTCCGCCAGGCGCGCACCATCGTCTCCTGGACGGCGTCGTCGGCGTCGACCACCGAACCCAGCATCCGGTAGCAGTGTCCAGTGAGCGCCGCGCGGTGTTCTTCGAGTTGGGCTACACTCTCCGACATCGGCCGGACCGTACCATCGGCTCTCCGGCGGGTCCACGGCCAACCGCGCTCGGCGCGGAGCCTTCGTGTCTCGGGTGTGGGCCAAAGGACGCTCCCGAGCCAGCCCCGGAACACCCTCGCTGCATGCAACGGCGCCAGAGCGCCGGAGCCCGCCGACGAGCGCGACGACGGCGCTCCAAAAAGCGACGGAAGATGGCAATCGCTGCCTCGTCGAGGGAATGACGGTTCCCGCGACTCGCGACTTCGGCGATCCTGCGTTCGATGAGCATCGACCGCGCCGTGCTGGAGCAGCTCGATCGGGTCGGCGGCCGCCTGGCGGAGGGCAAGGCCCTCAAGCTGCTCGACGACATCGCCTGGCCGCGCGAGGTGGAGGAGCGCTTCTTCGCCGCCGGCGAGGACCGCCTCCCCGAGGTCGAGCACCGCGTCGATCGCGACGGCCTCGCGCGGCGCGTCGCCGAGCTGCGCGAGCTCCTCGGGTCGATCGAAGGGGACGCGCCGGCGCTCGACTGGCTGCGGGACAACGTCCGCGCGCAGATCCAGGCCGCGGAGCTGCTCGAGGCCGCGGGCACCCGCGCGTTCTCCGCGCGGTCGCAGGAGCTCTACGGCGGCGCGCGCTCGCGGTTCTTCGGCGGCCCGCTCAGGAACATCGATCTCGCCGAGCACCTCGCCGAGCGCCTGCGCGTCCACGGCTGGGACGAGGCCAGCGAGCCCGAGGAGGAGCCGCTCGACGCCGGCGCGCTCCGGGACATGCTCGCCGCCCGCGTGGCCGCCCGGGCGCCGCGGCTCGACATCGAGGTCACCCTCGACCCGCGCGTCACGGCCAAGGTGGTCGCCGGCATGAGCCGGGTCCGCATCCGGCCGGAGGCGACCTTCGCTTCCTGGGAGGCCGAGGGGCTGTGGCACCACGAGGTCGAGACGCACGCGCTCACCGCGCACAACGGCGCGGCGCAGCCGCGGTGCGCGTTCCTGCGCTCGGGCGGCCCCCGCACCACGCGCACGCAGGAGGGGCTCGCCATCTTCGCCGAGCTCTACAGCCGCTCGCTCTCCATCGGCCGCCTCACCCGGCTCGCCGAGCGGGTGAGGCTCGTGGACATGGCCGAGCAGGGCGCGAGCTTCCTCGATCTCTACCGCCACCTGCGCGAGCGCGGGGCCGAGCGCCGCGACGCCTACTTCGACGCCCAGCGCGTGTGCCGCGGCGGGCTCGTCGAGGGCGGCGCGCCGTTCACCAAGGACGCCTGCTACCTGGCCGGGCTGCTCGAGGTCTACGCCTTCCTGGCCGCGGTCCTTCGCGGCGGGCTGCGCGACGAGGTGGAGCTGCTCGTGTGCGGCCGGATCGCGCTCGACGACATCGCGGTGCTGGCGGAGCTGCGCGCCGCCGGCGTGCTGGAGCGGCCGCGCTACCTCCCGGGCTGGCTGCGCGCCTGGCAGACGCTGCTGCCGTACTTCGCGTTCACGTCGTTCATGGACGGCATCGATCTCGGCCCGGTGGAGCGGCACTTCCGGGAGCTGCTCCGCGTGGCCGCCGACGCGCGGCCGGCCGGGGAGGGGAAGCGGCGCCGCGGCCGGCCGCGCGAGGGGTGAGCGGCGAGCCGCCGCGTGGACCGCCGGCGCGCCTGTTTCCTGCGGAGCGGAGGTCTCGTGCTCTCGGGCTCCCGCGCCTTGACCCGGCCCTGGCGAGGGGTGACGCTGCGCGCATGAAGCAGGCCCACCTCCGCTTCGCGCGCCCGCGCGCGGCCGTGGCGCGTCGTCGTGTCGTCGCGTGGGCGCTGGGCCTGGCTGCCGCGGCGGCCGCGCCTTCCGTGGCCGCGGAGCCGCCCGCGGCGGCCGCGCCTTCGGTGGCCGCGGAGCCGCCCGCGCCTCCCGCGGCGGCCGCGCCTTCCGTGGTCGCGGAGCCGCCCGCGCCTCCCGCGGCGGCCGCGCCCTCGGTGGCCGCGGAGCCGCCCGCGGCGGCCGCGCCTTCGGTGGCCGCGGAGCCGCCCCCGCCTCCCGCCTCGACCCCGGCGCCGGCGCCCCCTGTCGCGCCGGCCGTGGCGGGGGTCCCGCCCGGGGCCACGTGGGAAGCGACCGCCGCCGCGCACCAGGCTCGCATCGCGGCGCTGGAGAGCCAGGCCCGCCGCGTCCACGAGCTCGGCTCCGCGGACGAGCGGCGCGCCGAGCAGCGCCGGATCGAGCTGGAGCTCGCGGCGGCGAGGGCGGCGTTCCGCGACTTCGAGGAGCGGACGACGGAGTGGAACAGCCCGGTCATGGTGATCTCGGGGCTCGTCCTCACGACCCTGGGCGGCGCCGCCATCCTCAGCGGTGCGGCGCTGGTCCTCGCGAGCCACGACAACAGCACCGCCGCGCGCACCGAGGCGTCCAGGGTGGCGATCGCCACCGCGCTCGGCGGCGTGGCCGGGATCGCCGTCGGCCTGCCGCTCTACGTGTTCGGCAAGAGGCGGGTGCGGCGAGACGACGCGCCGAGCGCGCCCGCCGTCGCGCGGCTCCTCGTCGGCCCGGGCGCCGTGGCCGCGTCGCCCGGCGCAGGCCCCCTGAGCGCGGGGCTGCGCGTCGCGTTCTGAGCGCCGGGCGCGATCACCACCCGCCGAAGCGCTCCCACACCGCCTCGATCGCCGTCCCACCGGCCACGGCATGGCACCGCGCGTGCTGCGCGGCGGTCGCGCAGGCGTGGTCGGGCAGGATCCGCAGCGGCGTGCCGATCCTTCACGAGCGCCGGTGTCTCCAGCTCAGCGATTATCCATGTTCGATGTGCGCGGCCCGGGGCACGGCCGCGCGCCAGCGGCCAAGCGGCCAGCGTGAAGCGAGCGGGAGGACACCCCTCCTCCACAAAAAGTGCTGGGCAAGATCGAGGTCGAGTGCTAGTGTCCCTCTCGACGCGTAGCCCGCGTCCACCATGCGCATCTCTCACTGACACCACGCTCCGTCGCGCGGACCCTCAGGGGCCTACTCCCGGCAACACTCACGCAGTGCTCGCCGTGGTAGAAGATGAGCGCCTGTTGCCCAGGTAGGCACGGCCCCCCCCTGTATCGTCGCGCATGAGCAGCCACGACGGCGACCCGCGGATCCCCGCGCGAGCTCGCGTCGTGTGCGCGCTGGGACGGAGCGGGGGCGACGCGCGGACGAGCCAGAGGCGCTGGAGGCCGACGACCGGGAGATTCGTGATCTCCTGGCGATCGTCCCTCGCTCGCTGGCCGCGCGCTCGAAGCACCTAGCCGGAGCGTTCGTGGCGCGACGGGTCGAATCGTCCTCTCTCCTGACGTCGAGACGCTGAGTCGTCTCGACGGGGAGCGTGCGGCGAGGCGGACCGTCCCGCGCCGACGAGCGGCGGAGTTGCGTCGAGAGAGCGCCGGTCGAGCGAGCAGGGAGAGGCCCAGAGAGACAGCGTCCCTCACGGGATCGATCCGCCATGAGTCCGGGGACGTACGATGAATGGAGGGTGTATGAGAGTCGGTTCTTCGAAGGTCTCGTTCAGCGTGGGTGCTCTTCCCGATGTGTTGATGACCGATTCCATGGAGGATTCTATGCAGCGACGCGCGCATCTCCCCGTCTCCGATCTCGCGTCGGGCTCGGCCAAATCGCCCGACCGGACGCCTGCGCAGCGCGGGCAGCTCCCCGCGCCGAAGCCCGCGCACCGGGATCCCCGCCCGCCGCGCGGGCTCCCCAACCTGGATCGCTCCCGGCCGACGGTGAACATCCCGCAGCGCCGCCGCATGGGCGTGCGGTAGAGCCCGCGACGGCTCCCCCGCCGGAGCGCGGGCCCGGGCGGCGGCCCGGCCCCGCGCTCCGGCGGCGCGGCGCGGAAGCCCGCGATTCCCGCGATTGCGTGCCCCCGGCGGCGCCCTTTCGGAGGCGATCGCGATTGGGCCGGGGCGCAGGCTGCGGTAAGACCTCGCCACCCGCGCGGCCTCGCAGCCGAGCCCCGCCGGGGCCCGACCATGATCCACGCCGAACCGTTCGAAGCCCGCCTCGTCGCCGCCCGGCCTCTCAGCCCTTTCGTGCGCGAGCTCTCGTTCGAGCGCGCCGACGGGAGGTCGTTTCTGTTCGAGGCGGGCCAGTGGGTCAACCTCGTCCTCCCGCTCCCGGGCGGCGAGGTGAAGCGCGCCTACTCCATCGCCTCCGCCCCCGACGGCTCGCCGCGCTTCGATCTCGCGGTCACGCTCGTGCAGGGCGGGGCGGGCTCGGAGCACCTGCACCGGCTCGAGCCCGGCGCCACGCTCCGCGCCATCGGCCCGCACGGGCTGTTCACCCGCGATCCCGGGGATTCCGCGCCCTCCTTGTTCGTCGCGACCGGCACCGGCATCACGCCGCTTCGGAGCATGCTGCTCGCCTCCCTGCGCGCGGGGCTGGCCGCGCCCCACCTGTGGATCCTCTTCGGCGCGCGCTTCGAGGAGGACGTCATCTACCGCGACGAGCTCGAGGCGCTCGCGCGCGGATCCGACCGGATCCGCTACGAGATCACGCTCTCGCGCGGCGGCCCGTCCTGGGCCGGCCGCCGCGGCTACGTGCAGGCGCACGTGCCCGAGCTCTACCGGGAGCTCGCGGAGAAGAGCGGCGATCCGGCGCCGCACGTCTTCATCTGCGGCCTCGATCGGATGGTCTCGTCCGTTCGCGAGCTCGCCCGCGGCGAGCTCGGCGTCCCCCGCAAGCACGTCCACGTCGAGCGCTACGACTGAGCCCCGGCCCCGCCGCGAGCGAGGCGCCAGCCTCTCCGCGATCTCCGCGGCGCCGCCGGCGTCCTCCTTGAGCGGCACCCTGGGTACGACGTAGGATGCCGCCCCCGCGGGCGGTTCCTGCGGGGTCTGTTCTGCAGGTGACCACGTGACGATCAAGAAGACGTTCCGCTCCATCGATCCCGCGACGCTCCCGAAGCACTTCGACTCGCCCGTCGCCGAGCTGCGCCTGGCCGACGTGTGGGAGGCCGACGGGACGTACCGATACGACCCGTCGCGCCCCCGCGAGGAGACCTTCGTCGTCGACACCCCGCCGCCGACCGCCTCGGGCTCGCTGCACATCGGCCACGTCTTCAGCTACACGCACACGGACGTCGTCGTCCGCCAGCGCCGGATGCGCGGCTTCAACATCTTCTACCCGCTGGGCTGGGACGACAACGGCCTGCCCACCGAGCGGCGCGTGCAGAACTACTTCCACGTCCGCACGGACGTGCGCACGCCGTACGAGCGCGGCCTGACCTTGCCGCAGGCCGCGCCGGAGACGATCAAGAAGGACCCGCCGCGCATCGTGTCGCGGCCCAACTTCATCGAGCTCTGCCACAAGGTCACGCGCGAGGACGAGCAGGTCTTCAAGGCGCTCTTCCGCCGGGTGGGCCTCTCGGTCGACTGGCGGCACGAGTACGCCACCATCGATGATCACTGCCGCAGGACGGCGCAGCTGTCGTTCCTGGATCTCCACGAGAAGGGCCACCTCTACTCGGTCTTCGCGCCGACGATGTGGGACGTCGATTTCCAGACCGCGGTCGCCCAGGCGGAGGTCGAGGATCGCCCGCAGTCGGGCGCGTTCCACGACATCGCGTTCGCGGTGGAGGGGACGGGCGAGGAGCTCGTCATCGCCACGACGCGCCCGGAGCTGCTCGCGGCCTGCGTCGGCGTCACGGCGCACCCGGAGGACCCGCGGTATCAGCACCTCTTCGGCAAGACGGCGCTCACCCCGATCTTCCGCGCGCCGGTGCCCATCTTCCCGAGCCCGCTCGTGGATCGCGAGAAGGGCACGGGCATCCTGATGGTCTGTACCTTCGGCGACGCGACCGACGTGATCTGGTGGCGGGAGCAGAAGCTCCCTCTCCGGCAGATGCTCGGCAAGAACGGCCGTGTCCTGCCGGTGACGTTCGGCGAGGGCCCGTGGGAGAGCCGCGACCCTGCCGCGGCCAACACCGCCTATGCCCCGCTCCAGGGCAAGGGGGCGAAGCAGGCGCGCGCGGCGGTGGTCGAGCTGCTCCGCCGCGACGAGCACGCGGCGGCGCCTGGCAAGGGGCCGGCGCTGCGGGGCGAGCCGAGGCCGATCGAGCGCGCGGTGAAGTTCTACGAGCGGGGCGACCAGCCGCTCGAGTTCGTGCCCACGCGGCAGTGGTTCGTCCGGCTCGCCGACAAGAAGGCCGAGCTCCTCGAGTTCGGCGAGAAGATCAAGTGGCACCCGGATTTCATGCGCCTCCGGTTCCGCAACTGGACCGAGGGGCTCCAGGGCGACTGGTGCATCAGCCGCCAGCGGTATTTCGGCGTGCAGTTCCCGGTCTGGTATCCGCTCGACGCCGAGGGCAAGCCGGACCACAGCCGGCCGCTGCTCGCGACGCGCGAGGCGCTCCCGGTCGACCCGACGGTCGACGTGCCCCCCGGGTACGAGGCGTCGCAGCGCGATCAGCCGGGCGGCTTCACCGCCGAGACCGACGTCTTCGACACGTGGTTCACGAGCTCGCTCACGCCGCAGATCAGCTCTCACTGGGGGGACGATCCGGCGCGCCACGCGCGGCTCTTCCCGGCCGATCTGCGGCCGCAGGCCCACGACATCATCAGGACGTGGGCGTTCTACACGATCGCGAAGGCGATGCTGCACGAGTCGTCGGTCCCGTGGCACCACATCGCGATCTCCGGGTGGATCCTCGATCCGGATCGCAAGAAGATGTCGAAGAGCAAGGGCAACGTCGTCACGCCGATGCACCTGCTCGACACGTATTCTTCGGACGCGGTCCGCTACTGGTCGGCGAGCGCGCGGCTCGGCACGGACACGGCGTTCGACGAGAAGGTGCTGAAGATCGGCAAGCGGCTCGTCACGAAGATCTGGAATGCGAGCAAGTACGTGCTCAGCCAGTCGGCGGAGGTCCACCCGGTCTCCGAGGAGCTCGACCGGGCGCTCTTGCACAAGCTGTCGGCGGTGGTGGAGGACGCGACGCGCTCGTTCGACGAGCACGAGTTCGCGGCGGCGCTCGAGCGGACGGAGGATTTCTTCTGGCGCTGGTTCACCGACGCCTACCTGGAGCTCGCGAAGGCGCGGGCGCGCGGCGAGGGCGGCGCCGGGGAGGCGGCGCGCGGCTCGGCGGTGGCGGCGCTGCGGCTCGGGCTGTCGGTGCTGCTGCGGCTGTTCGCGCCGGTCCTGCCGTACATCACCGACGAGGTCTGGCGCTGGGTGTACGCGGAGGAGACGGGCGAGGCCTCGATCCACCGGGCGAAGTGGCCGTCGGCGGCGGATTTCGCGGCGGTCGCGGCGCCTTCGGATCCGGGGCTCCTGGATCTGGCGGCGGCGGCGATGGCGGCGGTCAACAAGCGCAAGAGCGAGCTCGGCGCGAGCGTGGGGCGCGTCGTTTCGGACCTCGCGCTCGGGGCGAACGCGGCGACGCTGGCGCGGCTGAAGCCGGCGCTGGGGGACGTGCTCACGGCGGTGCGCGCGGGCGCGCACGAGCTCGTGGAGCGGCCGGAGCTCGCGGATGGCGAGGTCGTGGTGGTGCGCTGCGAGGTGGAGGCGGCGGCGGCGGCCGGGGCGGGGGACGCGGCGGCCTCGGAGGCGTAGAGACCCTGTCCGAGGTGGCCCGGCCCTCGTGGAGGGCGCTCGCCGCGCGGGGCGGGCCATCTGGACATGGGGGGCGGCTATCTGGACACGGGAGCGGCCGTCTGGACATCCCCGGCGGCCATCTGGACACGGGGGGCGGCCATCTGGACATGCCAGGCGCCCATCAGGACACCTCGCGCGTTCCTCTGCGCGTAATTTAGTGCAACTCAGCGCGTGCCGCGCGCGTCCTCTGGCCCTGCGCGGCCGGCGTCGGGGCCGGAAGGCACGTCGTCGAGGCGGCCGTCCTGCGTGAGCCACGCGGCCTTGATCTGGCGGAGCGAGGCGCGGATCGGGAACGCGAGCTCGCGGACGATGATCTCGCGGTAGATGGAGTTGGCGACGTCGAGGCCGCCCTCCGCGGTCATGCGCACGAGGCCGAGGTCGATCGCGAAACGAAGGTCGTCGGGGGGCACGCTGGGCAACGCTGTACCGGCGAGCATCGGCTCGATCACCGCGCGGATGCGCGGCTCGCGCAGCCGATTCACCAGGCTGTCGAGGTGGGTGTCCTGCCGCTCGACGAGGATCTCCTTGGCGCGATCGACGTTCGCAGACGTGATGGCTTGCGCGCGGTCCTTGACGAGGACCTCGACGAGCTGGCGGGCGAGCGCGTTGGCGAGCCACGGCTGGCCCTGGGTGACCTCGAAGGCGCGGTCCACGGCGTCCGGCCGGAAGGCCTGACCGGTCTCGGCCGTGTGCTGGGCGTAGAGCGTTTCGACCTCGTCGCGGGTGAAGTTGCGCAGCGTGAGCGACTCGACCTTGATGTTGAAGGGGCTCGACGTCCCGAGCCTGCCGCTGTCGACCGACGCGACCTTGTAGTCGCGCACGTCGCGCAGGCCGACGAGGGCGAGCGCGTGCGGGAAGTCACGCGGGCGGTCGGGATAGCCGCTGCGGATCTGGCGCAATAGGGAGACGAGCGTCGCGTCGCGCAGGGCGTCGGCCTCGTCGAGGAAGAGGACGAGCGGGCGCGGCGCGGCCCGAGCCCAGGCGCGCAGGGCGGCCCCGATGCGCTGACCGGCGGGCGCATCGGGGAACGGTGGCGGCTGCAGATCCGCGGGGAGCTGCGAGCCGGCGGTGCCGCGCCATTCCGCGAGCATCGCGAGCTCGGCCGCGCCGGGATCGTCAGGGAAGGGGGCGCCGACCTCCGCCGAGACGAGGACGGCCACGTAGCGCCCTTCGGCCGTGAGATCCTGGGCGAGCGTACGCAGCGAGGTCGTCTTGCCGATCTGCCGCGGGGCATGCAGGACGAAGTAGGCCTTGCGATCGACCAGGTCGCGCACCGCGGGCAAGCGCTCCTCGGCCGGGAGCATGTAGTGATCGGCCGGGTTGCAGGGGCCTGCCGTGTTGAACCAGCGGAGCATCGCGGAGGTGAGCCTAAGGGCGGCAGCGCCGGGTGGCCAGCGCGGCGATGCCGGCTGCGTGCGCCCGGTGGCGGGTGGTTCACGCAGGCGCTCGTCGAGGCGTGGACCGATCCGGCGGCCGTGAATCCCGAGCGCGAGGCGGTCACGCTCGGGCTGGCGTTCAACCGGGCGCAGGGCCGCACCTACGCGCAGTGGCCCGAGGCTCGCGCGGAGTACATTGGCACCGCCATGCGCGCAGCGGATGTGATCGAGGATCGTTTCGAGATCGAGCAGCTCGCCGCCTCCGGCGGGATGGGGGACGTCTATCGCGCGCGCGACCGGGTGTCCGAGCAGGCGGTCGCGCTCAAGGTCTTGCAGGGCGCGAGCGTTAACGACCTGCGCCGGTTCGCGCGGGAGGCGGAGGCGCTCGTGACGCTGCGGCTGCCGGGCGTGGTGCAGTACGTGGCGCACGGGGTGACCGGCGCAGGGCAGCCGTACCTGGCCATGGAGTGGCTCGACGGCGTGACCCTGGAGGAGCGGCTCGCCGGGGCGCCGCTCACGCTCGCCGAGAGCGTGGCGCTGGCCGCGCGCGTGGCCACGACACTCGGCGCGATCCACCGGCTCGGCGTCGTTCACCGCGACCTCAAGCCGAGCAACCTGATGCTCGTGGGCGGCGCGGTCGAGCGCGTCACGCTGCTCGACTTCGGCATCGCGCGCCACCTCCGGCTCGCGCCGATCCTCACGTCGCCCGGGGCCGTGCTCGGCACGCCCGGGTACATGGCGCCCGAGCAGGTGCGCGGCGACGCGCCGGTCGACGCCCGGGCCGACGTGTTCGCGCTCGGGTGCGTGCTGTTCCAGTGCCTCGCGGGGCGCCCGCCGTTCCTCGGCAACAGCGCGCTCGCGCTCCTGATACGGGTCGTCCTGGAAGAGCCGCCGCGGCTCGGGGAGCTCCGCGACGGTATCCCGGAGCCGCTCGAGCGCCTGGTGGCGCGGATGCTGGCGAAGAGCGCGGGGGAGCGGCCGCGCGACGGCGCCGCCGCCGCGGCGGAGCTCGCCGCCGTGGCCGGCGACGGGCTCTCGATCGGGGCGAGCGCGGTCGCGGCGCCGGCCGCGCCGGGCGAGGCGATCACGACGGCCGAGCGCAAGGTGATGTGCGTCATCCTGGCCGAGGACGGCGGCGCCGAGGCCGGCGCCACGCTCTCGGACGACGGCGCCGCGCGGGCCGAGGCGCTGCGGGACATCGCGGCGCGCCACGGCGGGCGCCTCGATCGGCTGCAAGCGCGCTGGGGGCTCGTCGCGCTGTCCGGCGCCGAGTCGCCCACGGATCTCGCCGCGCGGGCGGTCCACTGCGCGCTCGCGCTCCGGAAGGTGCTCGGCGCCGTGCCCATGTCCGTCGCGACCGGGTTGACCGAGGTCGAGGGCAAGCTGCCGGTCGGCGAGCTGATCGATCGGGTCGCGCAGCTCATCGCCGGGCGCGATGGCCCTCCGCCCGGAGAGATCCGGCTCGACGACGCGACCGCCAGCCTGCTCGCGAGCCGCTTCGAGACGGTGCGGGGGCCCGGCGGGTGCTGGCTTCGCGGCCCGAAGGAGGAGCCGGACACCATCCCGCGGCTCCTCGGCAAGCCGACGCCCTGCGTGGGGCGCGAGCGCGAGCTCTCGCAGCTCGCGACCGAGTGGCGCCATTGCGTGGACGAGCCCTCCGCGAACGCGGTGGTGGTGGTGGGCGCGCCTGGCCTCGGCAAGTCGCGCCTCGCCTGGGAGTTCCTCCGCACGCTCAAGGAGCAGCGCGAGGGCGCCGCGATTTGGATCGGCAGGGCCGACCCGATGGCGGCCGGCTCGGCCTTCGGCCTCGTCGCCCAGGCGCTCCGCCGCGCCATGGGCATCCTCGACGGCGAGGCGCTGGAGGTGCGGCGGAGCAAGGTGCTCGACCGGGTGGGGCAGCTCGACACGCTCGGGGCGAGGGGCCTGCGCGTCGCGGCGTTCCTCGGCGAGCTGGTGGGGGCGCCGTTCCCCGACGAGGGGGACGTGCAGCTGCAGGCGGCGCGCCAGAACCCGGTGCTGATGGGCGACCGCATCCGCGAGGCGTTCGAGGATTTCGTGAAGGCCGAGTGCCAGCGGCAGCCGGTGCTGCTGGTGCTGGAGGACCTGCACTGGGGCGACCTGCCGACGGTGCGGCTGATCGACGCGGCGCTGCAGCACGCGAGGGACCTGCCGCTCTTGGTGCTGGCGCTGGCGCGCCCCGAGGTGGACGAGCTGTTCCCCGAGCTCTGGCGGCATCGGATCGGGCTGCAGCTGCGCCTCTCGCCGCTGCCGCGTCGCGCGAGCGAGCGGCTCGTGCGCGAGGTGCTCGGCGACGGCGTGAGCGAGGCGCAGGTGGACGAGCTGCTGGCGCGGGCCGAGGGCAACGCGTTCGTGCTGGAGGAGCAGATCCGGGCGGTGGCCGAGGGCCGTGGCGAGGGCATGCCGGAGACGGTGCTCGCGATGGTGCAGGCGCGGCTGGAGGCGCTGGATGTCGAGGAGCGGCGGGTGCTGCGCGCGGCGAGCGTGTTCGGCGAGACGTCGTGGAAAGGGGCGATGGCGGCGCTTTTGGGCGGGGCGCAGGTCGAGCAGCCGCTCGCGGAGCTCTCGCGGCGCGAGCTGCTGGTGCGGCGGCCCGAGGCGCGGATCGCGGGCGAGGTGGAGTACCAGTTCCGGCACGCGCTGGTGCGCGAGGCGGCGTACGGCATGCTCACGGAGCGCGACCGCCGCGTCGGCCACGGCCTCGCGGGCGACTGGCTGGCCCGGGCCGGCGGCGCGGACGCGATGGTGCTGGCCGAGCACTTCGAGATCGGCGGGGCGCCGGCGCGGGCGGCGGAGGCGTACCTGCGCGCGGCCGAGGAGGCGCTGCGCGGCGGCGATCTCGACGCGGCGATCGCGCGGGTCGACCGCGGCATCGGCTGCGGCGCGGCCGGGGAGATCGCCGGCAGATTCCGCCAGATCCAGGCGGAGGCCCATGTGTGGCGAGGCGATCTCGCGCTCGCCGCGGAGCGGGGGAGCGAGGCGGCGGGCCTGGTGGAGCGCGGCTCGGCCGCGTGGTTCTCGGCCATCACCCAGGTCGTGCTGGCCTCGTCCAAGCTGGGCCGGCCTGATGAGGTCGAGCGCTGGACGGCCATCGCGGCGGACACCGCCGCTCGGGGCGACGACACGGCCGTGAAGCTCATCTGCCTTGCCGAGTGTGCGATCGCGCTGCTGCTCAACGGACGTTACGCGGCGGGCGGTGCGCTGGTCGAGGCTGTCGAGCGCGCGCTGGCGAGCGTCGAGGCAGGAGGCCTCGAGGTGGTCGCCACGCGGCTTCACTTGGCGCGGTCCTACCATGCGATCTGCACCGGCGATCTGGGCGCCGGCGTGGACCGCATGAGAGCCGCGATACTCGCGTTCGAGATGGCCGGGGATCGGCGCAATGCCTGTGGTGAACGCGGAAACCTCGGATCCGTCTATGCAGAGCTCGGCGACTTCGAAACGGCTGAATCGACATTGCGCGAAGTACTGGAGGAGTCCGACCGGCTGCAGCTGCAGGAGCTGAAGCTCTCGGCGGAGTCGAATCTCGCCCGTGTGCTGGCGTGCCGTGGTCGACTCGCCGACGGGCGGGCGCTCGCCGAGGCGGCGGTCATGTCGAGCCAGGGAGCGGGCATGGTGCGCACCGAGCTCTTCGCTCGTTGCTACCTCGCGAACATCGTTCTCGGCCTGGGGGACCTCGAGGCGGCCGAGCGCGAGGCGCGCTCCGCCATCGCGCTCTTGGAGAGCGCCCCGACGCTCGGCGTGCAGGCCATCGCTGTGCTGGCGCGCGCGCTCCTGGGGCTCGGGCGTACGGACGAGGCGATGCGGGCTGCCGCCGAGGCGAGCGCGCTGCTCTCGGAGTTCGGCACCCTGGAAGAGGGCGAGCCGCTCGTCCGCCTGACGTACGCCGAGGCGCTCGCCGCGAGCGGCCGGCAGGCCGAGGCGAGCGCCGCCATCGCGTCGGCCAGGGACGCGCTGCTCGCGCGCGCCGAGAAGCTCAGCGACCCGACCTGGCGGGAGCGCTTCCTCCGCGACGTTCCGGACAACGCCCGCACGCTCGAGCTCGCGCGGCAGTGGCTCGGCGGCTGAGCGGCGCGTAGCGGCCAGCAGGTCGGTCCCTGCGTACGCGCGGGCGCTGGTGGTGTCGAATTCCTGATATTGTGTTCACTGAGTTGCGGGGGTGGTTGCGCGGAATATCGCGGCGCCGTCCCTCGGAGAACACAGACACGGGGGCTCACTCGCAGTACATAAGAACAGCGATGCGCCCTGCGGACGTGGTCGAAGATCGTTTCGAGATCGAGCGGCTCGCCGGCTCCGGTGGCATGGGCGACGTGTACCGCGCGCGTGATCGGGTTTCCGGGCAGGCGGTGGCGCTCAAGGTGCTGCAGAGCGCGAGCGTACGCGATCTGGGCCGGCTCTCGCGGGAGGCGGAGGCGCTCGTCACGCTGCGGCTGCCAGGGGTCGTGCAGTACGTGGCGCACGGGATGACCGGCGCAGGGCGGCCGTACCTGGCCATGGAGTGGCTCGACGGCGTGACGCTGGAGGAGCGGCTCGCCGGAGGACCGCTCTCGATCGCCGAGAGCGTCACCCTGGCGGCGCACGTGGCGACGACGCTCGGCGCGATCCACCGGCTCGGTGTTGTCCACCGCGACCTGAAGCCGAGCAACCTGATGCTCGTCGGCGGGGCCATCGAGCGCGCCACCTTGCTCGACTTCGGCATCGCGCGCGACCTCCGGCTCGCGCGGAGCTTGACGGCGCCCGGCGCGATCCTCGGCACGCCCGGATACATGGCCCCCGAGCAGGCGCGCGGCGAGCCGACGATCGACGCCCGCGCCGACGTGTTCGCGCTCGGCTGCATGCTGTTCGAGTGCCTCGCGGGGCGCCCGCCTTTCGTGGGCGACAACGCTCTCTCGCTGATCATGAAGGTCGTCCTGGAAGATCCGCCGCGGCTCGGCGAGCTCCGCGACGGGGTCCCCAAGCCGCTCGAGCGGCTCGTGGCCCGGATGCTGTCGAAGCCGATGGAACGTCGGCCGCGCGACGGCGCCGCCGTCGCCGAGGAGCTCGCCGCCCTGGCGCAAGCAGGGCCCCCCGCCGGCGCGCGCGATACCGCGGAGCCGCCCGCGCCGAGCGTGGAGATCACGACGGCAGAACGCCGGGTCATGTGCGTCATCCTTGCAGCCGACGGCAGCGCGGAGGTGGACGCCACGCTCTCCGAGGCCGAATGCGCCGCTCGCACCGAGGCGCTGCGCCAGGTCGCGGCGCGCCACGGCGGGCGCCTCGAGCTCCTGCAATCGCAGTGGCTGCTCGTCGCGCTGTCCGGCGCCGAGGCCCCGACGGATCTCGCCGCGCGCGCGGCCCGCTGCGCGCTCGCCCTGCGCGC
The DNA here is from genome assembly GCF_051474665.1 of Sorangium sp. So ce394. Classification (NCBI taxonomy): domain Bacteria; kingdom Pseudomonadati; phylum Myxococcota; order Polyangiales; family Polyangiaceae; genus Sorangium; species Sorangium sp. So ce394. The sequence continues at coordinate 8,462,434 of NZ_CP150339.1, read as the reverse complement.
AGCGCTCGGGGGCGTTCCAGTGTCCGTCGCCACGGGGATGGCCGAGGTCGCCGGTCGCCTGCCGGTCGGCGCGTTGATCGACCGCGTCGTGCAGCTCTTTCCGCAGCGCTCTCGACTGCCGGAGTCCGGCATCCGGCTCGACGGAGCGACCGCAGGATTGCTCGCCAGGTCCTTCGATATGGCGCACGTGGACGAAGGCGCGTGGCTCCGGGGCCCGAAGGAGGAGCCGGACACGGTCCCGCGGCTCCTCGGCAAGCCGACGCCCTGCCTCGGGCGTGAGCGCGAGCTCGCGCAGCTCGAGGCCGAGTGGCGCCATTGCGTGGACGAGCCCTCCGCGAGCGCCGCGGTCGTCGTGGGCGCCCCGGGTCTCGGCAAGTCGCGCCTCGCCTGTGAGTTCCTCCGCTGCCTCGAAGAGCAGAGCGAGGCCGCCGAGGTCTGGATCGGCAGGGCCGACCCGATGGCCGCCGGGTCCGCGTACGGCCTGCTGGCCCAGGCGCTCCGCCGCGCCATGGGCATCCTCGACGGCGAGCCGCTGGAGGTCCGGCGGCGCAAGGTGCTCGCCCGGGTGGAGCGGCTCGGCGCGCTCGGGGCCAAGGCCCCGCTCGTCGCGGCGTTCCTCGGCGAGCTCGTAGGGGCGAAGTTCCCCGACGCGGGCGATGTGCAGCTGCACACAGCGCGCCGGAGCTCGATGCTGATGGGCGACCGCGTCCGCGAGGCGTTCGAGGACTTCGTCTGGGCCGAATGCCAGCGGAAGCCGGTCATCCTCGTGCTGGAGGATCTGCACTGGGGCGACCTGCCCACGGTGACCCTCGTCGACGCCGCGCTCCAGCACGCCGGGAGCTTGCCGTTCTTCGTGCTGGCGCTCGCCCGTCCGGAGGTCGACGATCTTTTTCCCGCGCTCTGGAGCGAGCGTCACGGGCTCCGGATCCGCCTTGCGCCGCTGCCCCGGCGCGCGAGCGAGCGGCTCGTCCGGGAGGTGCTCGGCGACGCCATCGATGCCAGCCAGGTCGACAAGCTCCTCGCGCGCGCCGAAGGCAACGCGTTCGTGCTGGAGGAGCAGATCCGCGCCGTCGCCGAGGGGCGGAGCGCGGGAATGCCAGAGACGGCGCTCGCGCTGGTGCAGGCGCGGCTGGAGGCGCTGGGCGTTGAGGAGCGGCGCGTGCTGCGGGCGGCGAGCGTCTTCGGCGAGACGTTCTGGGAGGGCGGGGCCCGGGCCCTGGTGGGTGGTGTGCCGGTGGCGCGGCAGCTCGCCGAGCTCGCCCGCCGGGAGCTCATCCGGCGGCGGCCCGAGGCGCGCATCGCGGGCGAGGTGGAGTACGAGTTCCGGCACACGATGGTGCGAGAGGCCGCGTACGAGATGCTTACCGAGCGCGACCGCCGCGTCGGCCACGGCCTCGCGGGCGACTGGCTGGACCGGGCCGGAGGCGCCGACGCGATGGCGCTTGCGGAGCACTTCGAGATCGGCGGGGCGCCGGCGCGGGCGGCGGATGCGTACCTGCGCGCGGCCGAAGAGGCGCTGCGGGGCGGCGACCTGGCTGCGGTGATCGAGCGGGCCGACCGCGGCATCGGCTGCGGAGCGGCGCCGGAACTCGCTGGCAGGCTTCGCCGGGCCCAGGCTGAGGCACATATGTGGTGCGGTGACGTCCCCAATGCCTTGGAGCGGGGCCTCGAAGCGGCCGAGCGGCTCGAGCGCGGCTCGGCCGCTTGGTTCTCGGCCATCACGCAGGTGATCTTTGCGTCTCACAAGCTGGGCCGGTTCGACGAAACCGAGCGCTGGACGACCGTGGCGGCGGGCACTATCGCCATGGCCGACGCACAGAGCGTCAAGCTCATCTGCCTTGCGGACGGCGCAATGGTGCTGTCGGTGGTGGGCCGCTACGCAGAAGGGCGCGCCCTGCTCGATGTCGTCGAGCGCGCCTATGCAGATATCGATGCGCTCGACGTCGAGGCGGCCGCGCACCTTCACGGGGCGCGCTCTGCCCATGCCATCTGCACTGGCGATCTCGCCGCCAGCGTAGGCGGCATGGAAGCCGCGAGCCGTGCCTACGAGCAGGCCGGTGATCGCCGCAACGCCTGCAGCTCACGCGTCGGACTCGGCAGCATCTACGCGGAGCTCGGTGATTTCACGAGGGCGGAGTCGATGCTGCGCGCAGCGCTGGTAGAGGCTGACCGGATGCACCTGCAGGAAGTGAAGCTCGGAGCGGAGGCGAACCTCGCGCAGGTACTGCTGTATCGCGAGCAACTGTCGGAGGCGCGGGGGCTCGTCGAGTCCGCTGCGACGTCGAGCCGGCAAGCCGGTGTGGTACGCACCGAGCTGCTCGCCCATTGCTACCTGGCGAAGATCGCCCTCGTCTGCGGCGATTTTACTGCCGCCGAGCGCGAGGCGCGGGCCGCGGTGGCGCTGGCGCCGGGCGCACCGACGTTCGCAGTACATGCCTCTGCTGTGCTGGCGCGCGCGCTCCTTGGGCTCGGGCGTACGGACGAGGCGATGCGGGCTGCCGCCGAGGCGAGCGCGCTGCTCGCGGAGTTCGGCACCCTCGAAGAGGGCGAGTCCCTCGTCCGCCTGACCTATGCCGAGGCGCTCGCCGCGAGCGGCCGGCGCGCCGAGGCGAGCGCCGCCATCGCGTCGGCCAGGGACGCGCTGCTCGCGCGCGCCGAGAAGCTCAGCGACCCGACCTGGCGGGAGCGCTTCCTCCGCGACGTTCCGGACAACGCCCGCACGCTCGAGCTCGCGCGGCAGTGGCTCGGCGGCTGAGCGGCACATAAGGGCTCACGGGTCGACCTCTCCGTAAGCTCGCCAGTGCAGGTGATGTCGAGCTCCTGCATTGTCGTCACGAAACCGCTGTCATTGGCGGGCGAGGCCGAGGCCCGGCAGAAAGCGCCCCACCTTCGCGCAGTACGCGGCGTAGGCCTCGCCGTGGGCGCGGAGCAGGTAGGGCTCCTCGACCACGCGGACCTGGAGCTCGATCGCGGTGACCAGCGCCGCGAACGAGGCGAGCGCAGCGGTGTTCGGGAGGATGAGCGCCATCCCGAGCGCAGCCAGCATCATGAAGCTGAAGATGGGGTTCCGCACCACGGCGAACGGCCCTCGGGTCACGAGGCTCGTGCGCTCCGCCTCGCTCACGCCGATGCGCCACGACGCCCCCATCGCCCCCTGGGACCACAGCGTGCCGAGGATCCCTGCGAGGATCGCGACGGCCCCGAGCCCGACGACGAGGCTGCCAGGCTCGGCGAGCGGCCCGATCCAGCCGGCGAGCTCCGCGACCGGGGCGGCCAGGCCGAGGAGCATCGCGACCGCGAAGAGCACGCCGCCGAGCCAGGGCAGCGAGCCTGGCGGCCCCGAGATGCCGCGGAACCCCGTCGATCCAGTCGCGCGGCGCTGCCGAATCGACCGCCATCCGAACGCGAGCGCCATGTAGACGCCGTACAGAGCAAGGGCGAACCAGGGACGACTGATCATCTCCATCGCGGGCCTCCACCTCGCAAGGATCGACGGGCCGACCTCTCCAACCTTACGCCGATGCTGCGAGCCGACGCCGAGTCGGCTCGCGGAAGCCCTCCTCGCCCGTCTCGCTGCGCCGCAAAATTTTCTCGGAGGGTTGAGAGACGAGCCCGCCGGGAACAGAATCGGAGGTGTCCATGGACCCCGACAAGCTGACCGGAGCGGCCCAGGCCGTGCGCGAAGCCCTGGCCGCTCAGCGCGGCGCGCTGCTGGAGAGCGTGCGACGCAGGGCCAGGGCAGGCGTCGATGCCGAGGAGGTGCTCCAGCGCGCCCTCGAGCGGGCGCTCGTCCGGAGCGACCAGGTGCGCGACCCGGCACGAGCCGCGGCGTGGGTGGGGCGGGTCGTGCGCAATGTCCTCCTCGACGAGCTGCGCAAGAAGCACGACGTGGCGCTCCCGGTCGATGAGCTCGAGCTTTCCTCCGTCGAGGAGGACGCCATCGACTGCTGGTGCGTGCTCGTCCAGGCCGAACGATTGAAGCCCGAGTACGCGCTCATCTTGAAGCGCGTCATCGTCGACGGCGTCGCGGTCACGGAGGTCGCGGCCGAGCTCGGTATCACGCCGGGCAACGCGATGGTGCGGCTGCACCGCGCCCGCAAGGCGTTGAGGGAGCGCTTGAAGGAACACTGCGGGACGACGTCGGCGCGATCCTGCTCGGAGTGCGGCTGCGACGAGCGAGGCTGCTGCCCGCAGGCTCCGTAGCTGGCAGAGCGGACAGAGGAGGATCGGCCGCGCGAGCGGGTGTCGCTGCTGGATGGCCGAGATCAGGCCCTGATCACGACTCGCGCACGCCGCTCGCGAGCTGGCGTACGATGATCTCGCGGTAGATGGGATTGGCGATGACGAGGCCGCCCTCCGCTGCGCGGCGCACGAGGCCCAGATCGACGGCGAATCGCCGGTCGTCTTCGGGCACGTCGCCGAGGGGGCCGCCGGCGAGCATGGGCTCGATCACGGCGCGGATCCGCGGCTCGCGCAGCCGCTCGACCAGGCTGTCGAGGTGCGTGTCCTGCCGCTCGATGAGGATCTCCTTGGCGCGATCGACGTCCGCGGCGGTGATGGGCTGCGCGCGATCCTTGACCAGGACATCGACGAGCTGGCGGGCGAGCGCGTTGACGAGCCACGGCTGGCCCTGGGTGAGCTCGAAGGCGCGATCCACGGCGCTCGACTGGAAGCCCTGGCCTGTCTCGGCCGTGTGCTGGGCGTAAAGGGCGGCGACCTCGTCGCGGGTGAAGTTGCGCAGCGTGAGCGACTCGACCTTGATGTTGAACGGGCTCGAGGTGCCGAGTCGGTCGCCGTCGCCGGAGGCGACCTTGTAGTCGCGCACGTCGCGAAGGCCGACGAGCGCGAGCGGGTGCGGAAAGCCGTGGGGGCGACCGGGATAGCCGCTCCGGAGCTGGCGCAGGACGGAGAGGAGCGTGATGTCCCGCAGGGCGTCGATCTCGTTGAGGAAGTGGTCACCGGCGTCCCCGGACACCCGGGCACCAGAACGCGTTGTGGTCACCGGCGTCCCCGGACGCCCGGGCACCAGAACGCGTTGTGGTCACCGGCGTCCCCGGACGCCCGGGCACCAGAACGCGTTGTGGTCACCGGCGTCGTCGGACACCCGGGCACCAGAACGCGTTGTGGTCACCGGCAACCCCGGACGCCCGGCACCAGAACGCGTTGTGGTCGCCGGCGTCCCCGGACGCCCGGCACCAGAACGCGTTGTGGTCGACCCAGGAGCCAGGTCCCCGAAATCGCCCAACTTTTTACGCTGACGTGAGCTGAATCGCGAATCTGCCGGCCGCGCCACCCCCGCGCCGCGCGCGGGGCCCGCCCTGCGAGCCCCGCTCACCGCTCGCCCTCACTTCGTGGCGAGCTTCGTCAGGTCGAGCATTTCGTCCACGTCCGGCACCACCACCAGGTCGCACCGGCGGTTCTTCTGCTTGCCGGCCGGCGTGGTGTTGTCCGCCACGGGGTCCGTGTCCGCGAACCCGGCCGCGCTCCAGTGCCGCGTCGGCAGACGGCCGTCCTTGCCGATGAGGAACAGCAGCACGGACCGCGCCCGCATCAGCGAAAGCCCCCAGTTGTCGAAGAACGGGCCGTTCTTGTACGGCTGGCTGTCCGTGTGCCCCGCGACCTGGTAGTCGCGATCGACAAGCGACTTGTCGCCCCGGATGACGTCCGCGATCTTCTTCAGGATCTCCTGGCCGTCCTTGCTCAGGCTGTCCTTCCCGGAGTCGAACAGCACGTCCCCGGGCAGCGAGATGACCATCCGGTTCCTGCGGACCCGCACCTCCAGGCCGAGCTTGGTCAGCTCCTCGAGCTTCTTCCGGAGCAGGTCGAACCGCGCCTGGATCGCCTCCAGCTGCTTCGCGCGCGCCTTGTACTCCGCCAGCGCCTTCTCGCGGTCCTCCAGCGTCGAGCTCATCTTCGAGATGTCGGCGCCCTGGTCCGCGAGCTTCTTCTCGAGCTCCTCGACGCGCTGCTTCGCGTCGGCGAGCTCCTTCTCGAGCTCCGCCTCCCTCTTCTGGCTCCGCTTCTGGAGGTCGTTGTACTTGCCGAGCTGCGCCTTCCACTCCTGCTCGGAGTGGCCGCAGCCCGCGGCGAACAGCGACGACAGCACGAGGGGTAGTGCAATGAGTGTCCGGTTCATGAGCGCTTTCTCCATGGCTCCGTCCCGCGGAGCGGGATGCTGCGGGCGGGAGCCTCGCTCAGCTCGGCCGAGAGATCCAGAGGAGAGGACGGCGAGATCCGCCCGTCCACGCGGCCCTCCGCCGCGGGACAGGGCGGATCAGGGCTTCGGCGGCGGAGGCGCGAGCGGCAGCGGAGCCGCCGGCGGCGCTGCCCGAGGCGGCGCTGCCGGCGCGGCGGTGGGCGCCGCTGCCGGCGCCGCGGCGGGCGGCGCTGCCGGCGCCGCCGGCGACGGCGCCGCCGCCCCCGGCTCCGCGGACGCCTGCTGCGGCTTCTTCACCGAGTGCACGATGACGAACTCGACGCGCCGGTTCTTCTGGCGGCCCTTGGCGGTCTTGTTGTCGTCGATCGGCTTGTCCGGGCCGTAGCCCCGCGCCACGAGCCGCGCCCGGTCGACGCCCTTGCTCGTGAGGTAAGCGACCACCGCCTCGGCGCGCCGCTGCGACAGCGCGCGGTTCATGTCCGCCGGCCCGGCGTCGTCCGTGTGGCCAGCGACCTCCACCTTGAAAATTTCCGGGTGGATGCTCAGCGCCGACGCCACGGCGTCGAGCACCGCGAAGCTCTGCGCGCCCTGGATCTTGTCGTTGTTGAGCGCGAACTCGACCCGCTGGAGGATCTTGATGTCCTCGTCGCCGACCTGCACCAGGCTCGCGCCGCGGTCCGGGCAGCCGTCCAGGTCCTCGACGCCGTTCAGGTTCTCCGGCTGCTTCGGGCACCGGTCCTTGTCGTCCGGGATCCCGTCCCCGTCGCTGTCGGGGAGCTCGTCGGGGCAGCCGTCCTCGTCCTTGAAGCCGTTCTTCACCTCGGGCTGGTCGATGCACTCGTCCTGCTGGTCGGGCACGCCGTCGCGGTCGTTGTCCGGGTCGGGGCAGCCGTCCTCGTCCTCGAACCCGTCGGTGTCCTCGGGCGCATCGACGCACTTGTCGATCCGGTCGGGCACGCCGTCCTCGTCCTTGTCGGGGCAGCCGTAATGCTCGGGCAGGAGCACCCGGCCCGCCTGATCCGGGCACTTGTCCTGCGCGTCGGGGACCCGATCCTTGTCGCGATCCGCCACCTCGTCGGGGCAGCCGTCCTTGTCGTCGAGCCCGTTGATCACCTCCGCCTTCGCCGGGCAGCGGTCGCTCTCGTCCGGGATGCCGTCCCCGTCGCCGTCGTCCTCGGGGCAGCCGTCCTCGTCGGCGATCCCGTCGCGGTCCTCGGGCAGCGCGGGGCACTGGTCCGCCGCGTCGCCGACCCCGTCGGCGTCCCCGTCGCCGGGCTCGTGCACGAAGAGGATCCCCGCGATGCCGCGCGCCACGGGCACGCCGATGCCCTCGACCACGCCTGCGCCGCCGCCGACCGTGAACACGAGGCCGAGGTCGCGCGGGGCGATCTGGAGCGCGCCGTCGACCTCGAGCGAGTTCGTGCCGCCCTGCGCGCTGAACTGCGTCGCGCCGTACCCCTCGGCGAGCACGCGGAGCGCCGGGGTGATCTGGTAGCCGAGCGCCCCGCCGTAGCGGAACTCGACCGGGCCGACCTCGGTCGAGGCGATCCGCGCCGCCTCGGGGAGCAGCTTGCCGCGCAGGTTGAGCCCGAACGACAGCGGCCCCGCGCTGCCGTCCACGATGAGGCGCAGCCCCGCGGTCACCGGCGACGAGCTGCCGAGGTAGCTCCCCTCGCTCGTCGCGTGCCCGAGCGGGAAGCTCACGTCGGCGGCGGCGCCGAGCACCAGCGGATCGCGCGGCCCGCCGAAGAACCGCACCTTGGCCTCGAGCGTCGGGTCGCCCGCGCCGAACGCCTTCAGCCCCTCCGCGGCCGCCGCGCCGGTGGCGGCGTCGACCCCCTGGCCGCTCACGTACGCGACCGGGAAGCGCAGGCCGGCCTGGAGCCACGACGTCGGCGTGATCGAGGCCAGCAGGTTCCAGGTCAGCATGTCCGAGATGACCGGCAGCTCCCGGTGGTCCCGGGCGTCCGGGGAGGAGCAGTCGGTCGTCGAGACGCAGCTCTCGAGGACGAACGGCTCCCGGGCATAGTCGAACATCAGGCCGGCCGTGATCCCGAGCGACGCCTCCATCCGGGCGCCCTCGATGCTCAGGTAGTTCTTCGAGCCCGGCGCCGGCTCGAACCGCTGCACCGAGAACTCCCCCTCACGGACCGCCTCCTGCGCGCGCGCCACGCCCGAGGCGAGCCCCACCCCAGCGCCCACGATCGACAGCAGACACAGCGCTCGCAGCGTTCTCATCTATCCCCTTTCAGGCATCTTCCCGGTCGGTGAGCCTCCGGCAGCGCACGGCCGTTCCAGGACGGACGTTCGCTGGGACGGAGGCGCTTCGCGCGGACGGTGAGGCGAGTACGGCAGCCGGCGCGCGCGGCGGCATCCAACGCAACGCGGTGGATGTTCCCGGATCATGCGCAGAATTCCAAGAGGGCTCAAAGAAGCCGCTGCATGCGGTCGGGGGCGGCGGGACGGGCGCGGTCGGGGCGCGCGGTCGGGGGCGGCGGGACGGGCGCGGTCGGGGCGCGCGGTCGGGGGCGGCGGGGCGGCGCCGGGCGCGCGCGCGGCAGGGCGCCGGCTCGGGGGCGCCCGGGGGCGTTCCGGGGGGCGGGTTCCAGGGGTCGGGGCCGAGCGGCGCCTTGACCACACAAGCCGGGCATGAGACATCGGCGCCCGGCCTCCGGGCCGCCGAGAGCTCGGAACATCAACCTCATCCTGCGCGCGGGGCCAAACGCGCGAACGAAACCAAGCAGATGCCCATCTCGTCGCGGTCTACGGGAACGTCGTGCAGCCCTGGCACCTCTCGCCGTCGCCTCCGGTCGGGCCTCGCGCTCGCGCTCGTGCTGGGCGCGTCCTCCGCGTCCGCCCAGCCGGCGCGCCGGCCGGCCCAGCCGCCGGCGGCGCAGCCGCCCGCCGGGCAGCCCGGCGCTCCTGCTCCGCAGCCCGGCGCCGCACCCGCCCAGCCCGGCGCGGCCACCGCGGCCCCCGCGCAGCCCGGCGCGGCGCAGCCCGGCGCGGCGCAGCCCGGGGCGACCCCGGCGCAGCCCGGCGCGGCGCAGCCCGGGGCGACCCCGGCGCAGCCCGGCGCGGCGCCCGTCGGCGGCAGCGACGTGGAGGCGCTCGAGCCCCCGGCGCCGACGCGCGAGCCGCTCATGCCGCCGGCCGAAGCGGCCGCGCCGGCCGCGCCCCAGCCGGCCAGGCCGGCCGCGTCGGAGGGGCCCGCGGCGGCCGCCGAGGGGACGGAGCGGAAGGCGACCCAGGGGGAGGTCGGCGCCCGCCCCAGCGAGGTGTACGCCGAGGACTGGTGGTCCCACGCGCGGCCGACGTTCGAGTTCCACGGCTACTACCGGCTCCGGTGGGAGCTCTTCAACAGCTTCGCCCTCGGCCGCGTCGACAAGCGCAACGCGGCGCTCTGGCCGCAGCCGGCCGACAACTCCTACGACTCGAGCCACTTCGTCAACCTCTGCGACCCGAGCGAGACCACGAGCGGCGGCTCGCGCGAGTTCCACTGGTGCAAGAGCGACACCCAGGCCGGCGCGAACATGCGCTTCCGGCTCAACCCCGAGCTGCACATCAGCGACAACCTGCGGATCCTCTCGCAGGTCGATCTCCTCGACAACGTCGTGCTCGGCTCGACGCCGGAGGGCTACACGAACCGGCCGAGGGCCGGCGGCGGCTACGAGGTCGCCCGCCGGGGCGGGTACTCGCCGCTCGGGGTCTTCTCCAGCACCCAGTGGGCGCCGAGCGCCGGCATCAACTCGACCAGGGACTCGATCTCCGTCAAGCGGATCTGGGGCGAGTACATGACCCCCGTGGGCCTCCTGCGCTTCGGCCGGATGCCGAACCACTGGGGCCTCGGCATGGTGGCGAACAGCGGCGATGGGCACGACTCCGACTACCAGTCGACCGTCGATCGGCTGATGTTCGTCACGGGGATCAAGAAATACGACATCTACTTCGCCGGCGCGTGGGACTGGGCCAACGAGGGCGCGACGAGCGCCTCGCTCCAGGAGCTCGAGGGCCAGCCCTACGACCTCGCCCAGTCCGATGACGTCGATCAGTACGTGTTCGTCGCCGTCCGCCGCAAGAACCCGGAGCTCCAGAAGCTCGAGCTCGCCCGCGGCAACGCGGTCATGAACGGCGGCGTCTACTTCGCCTACCGGAAGCAGACCCTGGCGAACGACAACACCGGCAGCTCCGGCGCCGAAGACAAGGGCGCCTCGCTCGGCCAGACCATCGACAACGTCGCGAGCGGGTACGTGCACCGGGGTGCGGAGATGGTCATCCCCGACCTGTGGTTCCAGCTCCTCTACAAGAAGTTCCGCTTCGAGCTCGAGGCGGCGATGATCTACGGGTCCCTCGACCTGCGCGGGCAGGACGAGAACGATTACGCGAACGCCCTCTCGCCGAAGGACACGGGCTGGGGCGTCCGGCAGTTCGGGATCGCGACCCAGGCCGAGCTCACCGAGATGGAAGGCCGCCTGCGGATCCATTTCGGCTTCGGCTACGCGACCGGCGACGACGACGTGCCCTCCCTGAAGCCCGTCGGCGAGGGGGGCATGGACCCCCAGAACTCGACCGATCGCACCTACTCGACCTTCCGTTTCCACCCGGATTACCGCGTCGACCAGATCCTGTTCAGGAACATCCTGTCTCGGGTCCAGGGGGCCTATTACTTCCGCCCCGGCGTGGACTGGGACTTCGCTCGTGACAAGAACGGCCAGCGCGCCGGCCTCGGCGCCGCGGCCATCTGGAGCCGCGCCTCGGAGTTCGTGCAGGCGCCCGGGAACGCCAGGGATCTCGGCATCGAGCTGAACGGGCAGCTGTACTTCCAGTCGAAGGACGGGACGCTCAACGACGATCCCGACAAGATGGGCGGCTTCTACACGGCGGTGCAGTACGGCGTGCTGTTCCCGCTCGGTGGGCTCGGCCAGCTCCAGGGGGAGAAGAACCTCCAGCCGATCGATCTCGAGACCGCACAGACGGTGCGCTGGTATCTCGGTATCCTCTTCTGAGCTGGTCAGCCGATTTCTGAGCTGGTCAGCCGATCCAGGCTCAACCGTGGCAGTGTGTCTGGAAATAAGCGCTCCGGGCGGTAGACCGGAGCGCTCCGGCGTGTGACGACGACGTCTGCCGGGCTCGTCACGCGTCCTGCATGAGCCATCGCGGGCCAAAGGGGCCTTGATCTCGCGACCGTCCTGGCCAAGGATAAGACCGTCTGGACGCCAGGCGCGTCGCGAGACTTCCGTGGTTCACCGAGGAGAGCGGGTGGCGAGGGCCGCCGATCTCCGGAGGGACGTGATGGTTCGTCGTCTCTTCATTGCGATGTTCTTGGCGACTTCGATGGTCTTCGGCGCGACGTCCCTGTCGAGCGCGCAGGACGCCGACACCTCCGCTTTCCGCGACATCGCCGTCGGCAAGGACTACCGGCTGAGGGTCGCGGCGGCGCTGGCGCTCGGCCGATCGAAGAGCCCGGGCGCGCGGCCCGCCCTCGAGAAGGCGCTCAAGGATCCGCACCCGGCGGTGCGCGCCTCGGCCGCGGCCGCGCTCGGCGCGCTCGGCAACCCCGCGGCGGTCCCGGCGCTCAAGGCGGCGCTCACCGTCGAGTCCACCCCGAGCCAGAAGCGCCCGATCCAGGCGGCCATCGAGCGGCTCTCCAAGTTGTCCGCGAAGGCGCGCTTCCTGGTCAGCCTGGGCAAGTTCGAGAACCGCTCGGGGGTGAAGGACGCGATGCTCGGGTCGCTCCTCAAGCAGCAGACGCGCAACCGGGTGATGCAGTTCGCCGACATCGAGATCGTGGCCGACGGCGCGGACGTGGCGGCGGAGGGCAAGAGCCGCAAGCTGCCGGCGTTCACGCTGGACGGCTCGGTCACGCACCTGAGCAAGCGCCACGGGGCCGACGGCGTCGGGTATGCGGCCAAGGTCGAGTTCGTGATCCGCGAGATGCCGAGCCAGACGCTGAAGGGCTCGATGACCGGCTCGGCCCAGGCGGTCGCCGAGGCGCGGCGCGCCAGCGGCCGGCGGGAGCTCGCCCAGCTGCAGACCGACGCCGTCGCGGGGGCGATCGAGAGCGCGCTGCAGCGGGCGCCGCTCGCCCTCGAGGCCGCCTCGGGCAGCAGCGTCGTCCCCGCCGGCCGCTGACCCGGCGCGCCGCGGGCGCTCGACCAGCGCGCGGCGGTCCTCGACCAGCGCTCCGCGGCGCTCGACCGGCCGGCGCCCGCGCCGGCGGGGGTCGACCCGGGCCTCCAGCCGCCGCGGCGGCGGCCGGGCTCGCCCCCTCGAGCGGGCGGATGCCGCTCTCCGGTCGTGCTAGACCGCGCCTCCTCCTATGCCCATCGCAACGCCTGCCAGCTCCGATCTGATCCGACGCACGTTCCTCGAGTTCTTCGCCCAGCGCGGGCACGAGGTCGTCCCGAGCGCGCCGCTCCTGCCGCAGAACGATCCGACGCTGATGTTCGTGAACGCGGGTATGGTGCCGTTCAAGGACGTCTTCACGGGCAAGGACAAGCGCCCCTACCAGCGCGCCGCCTCGAGCCAGAAGTGCATCCGGATCAGCGGCAAGCACAACGACCTTGAGAACGTCGGCGTGACCGCGCGCCATCAGACGTTCTTCGAGATGCTCGGCAACTTCAGCTTTGGGGACTACTTCAAGGAAGACGCGATCGCCTTCGCGTGGGAGCTCCTGACCAAGGTTTACGACGTCCCCCCGTCGCGGCTCGTGGTCACCATCTACAACGGCGAGGGGGGCTTTCCGGCCGACGACGAGGCCGCGGCGATCTGGCGCAAGGTCACCGGCTTCGGCGACGATCGGATCCTGCGGCTGGGCCTCGCCGACAACTTCTGGACGATGGGCGACGTCGGCCCGTGCGGCCCCTGCTCGGAGATCCACTTCTTCCACGGGAACGAGCCCGACGTCTCGCGCTTCGGCGAGGAGCCGCGCATCGACGGCACGGGCTGGACCGAGATCTGGAACAACGTGTTCATGCAGTACGAGCGCGCCGAGAAGGACGGCCCGCTCGTGCCGCTGCCGGCGCCGAGCATCGACACCGGCATGGGCCTGGAGCGGATCGCGAGCGTGCTCCAGGGCGTGACGGCGAACTACGACACCGACCTGCTCCGGGGGCTCGTCGACAAGGCCGCGGAGCTCAGCGGCAAGCCGTACACCGGCGGGAGCGCCGACGACGACGTGTCGATGCGGGTCATCGCCGATCACGCGCGGACGACCGCGTTCCTGATCGCCGAGGGCGTGATGCCCGAGCGGCAGCGGCGCGAGTACGTGCTCCGCCGGGTGATGCGCCGCGCGATCCGCCACGGGCACCGGCTCGGGATCGATCGGCCGTTCTTGCACGAGGTCGCGCTCGAGGTGGTCCGCCGGATGGGCGAGACGTACCCGGAGCTGCGCGATCGGCGCGAGCTCATCGCCCGCGTCACCGAGGACGAGGAGATCCGCTTCCGCTCCACGCTGAAGCGCGGGATGAAGATCCTGGACGAGCGCTTCGACGAGATGCGCTCGTCGGGCGAGAGGACGCTCCCGGCCGCCGCGGCGGCCGATCTCTACACCACCTACGGATTCCCGCTGGATCTGACGCAGGTCATCTGCGCCGAGTCGAACTTCGACGTCGACGTCCAGGGGGCCGAGGCGGTCATCCGCGGCGCCGCCGAGGCGGACGGCCCGATCGATCCGAACGCCGCCGTGGACGCCGCGCACCGCGAGGCGCGCGCGAAGCTCGCGCAGCCGGTCGTCTTCACGGGCTACGAGCGCGAGGAGGGCGACAGCGAGATCGCCGCGATCCTCCGGGTGGAGGTGCAGGGCGAGGGCGACCGGGCGCGCAAGGTGCGGACGCTGGTGGAGCGCGCGGAGGCGGGGGAAGCGGTCGAGATCGTCGTCCGCGAGACGCCGTTCTACGCCGAGTCGGGCGGCCAGGTCGGCGACAGCGGCGAGCTGACGGCGGACGGGGCGCGCGTGGAGGTGAAGGACGCGCAGAAGCCGGTCGCGGGGCTCGTCGTGCACGAGGGCGTGGTCCGCGAGGGGGCGATCGCGGTGGGCCAGCGCGTCCACCTCGAGGTGGACCACGCGGCGCGGTCGGCGACGCGCCGCAACCACTCGGCCACGCACGTGCTGCACTGGGCGCTGCGCAAGGTGCTCGGGGAGCACGCGCAGCAGAAGGGCTCGCGGGTCGGCCCGGACATCCTCCGCTTCGACTTCACGCACAACCGGCCCCTCACCCGCGAGGAGATCGCGCGGATCGAGGACCTCGTGAACGAGAAGGTCCTCACGAACGCGAAGGTGACGACCGAGATCCTGCCGATGGACGAGGCGCGGCGGCGGGGCGCGATGGCGATCTTCGAGGAGAAATACGGCGACACCGTGCGGATGCTCACGATGACGCCCGAGGTGGTGGAGCTCTGCGGCGGCACGCACGCGCGCGCGCTCGGCGACATCGGGCTGTTCAAGATCACGAGCGAGGGCGGCGTGGCCGCGGGGGTGCGCCGGATCCTCGCGTCGACGGGGCTGAACGCGCTCGCGTACGCCCGGGGCGTCGAGGCCGAGCTCGCGCGGGCGCGGCAGGTCGCGAAGGCGCAGGGCGGCGATCTGGCCGAGAAGATCGGGAAGATCGTGGCGCACGAGCGGGAGCTCGAGAAGAAGGTCGCGGACCTCGAGCGGCGGATCCTGGAGGGCGCCGGCCCCGCGCAGGGCGGCGGCGGCGGCGGCATCGACGCGATGCTGGAGGGCGCGCGGGAGATCGGCGGGATCAAGGTGCTCGCGCGCCGGGTGCCGGACGGCACCAACCCGGGCGCGCTGCGCGACCTGGCGGAGAAGCTGCGCGACAAGCTCGGCGATCGCGCGGCGGTGCTGCTCGGCGCGGCGGTGGGCGACAAGGCGCAGCTCGCCGTGATGGTCTCCAAGCCGGCGACCGAGCGGCTCAAGGCCGGGGAGCTGATCAAGCCGATCGCCCGCATCGTGGGCGGCTCCGGCGGCGGGCGCCCCGACATGGCGCAGGCCGGCGGGACCGACGTCGCGCAGCTCGACGCGGCGATCGCCGCGACGTACGTCGAGGTCGAGCGGGCGCTCACCTCGTAGCGCGCGGCGGCGCGCGAGGAGCCCCGGCCAGGGGAGGGGAGGGCGGCGCGCCCGGGGGAGGGGGGCGCCGCCGCGATCAGGAGTCACGCCATTTGGTGCGGGCGAGCGGGAGCAGCGTTGAGGCTTTCCCGCGCTTGCCGTGGCGCGTCGGCAGGCGCACGGGCTCGCCCGGCGCGGGCGCGGGCGCGGGCGCGGGCGCCGGCGGCCGCGCGCCGCGGGCGTGGGCGCCGATGGTCGCGCGCACGATCGGCGGCAGGAACACGGACTCCAGGTCCACGCGCGCGAGCGCGGCCGCGACCGTGGCGATGCGATCGGGCAGCGACGCATTGGCGTCGACCAGGATGACCCGGCGGCCGAGCACGGTGCAGAGCCCGCCCCGCGGATTGCGCGCGTCCGACAGGTGCGGATCGAACGCTTCCATCCGGACGGCGATGCCGACCCGGTTGGCCGCCAGGGTGAGCTCATCGAGAAGCCGCGAAAGCTCCACCCACGCAGCGTAACCCCCTTATCCGGCAGATGGCAAAGCGCAAAAGCGATGTTGCCGCCGCTCTGTTGTCGCCGCGCCGCGCCGGCGGCGCGGTGTCGTGGTGGCGCCGGCGGCGCGGTGTCGCCGGGGCGCGCCACGCCGCGGCGCGGCGGCGGCGCCCTGGCCGGGAGGGCTCTCCCGCTCTCGGCGCGCCTCATTCCCGTCCTCGACGCGCTCCTGCTCTCGCGCTGGCCGGCGTGGCGCGCCACGTCCAATCGCGTTCTCCATCATCGCAGCTCGCGCCGCGGCCGCGCGGGAGCCGCCGCGCCCCGCGACGAGCGCTAAGCCCATCTCCCGCTCGCATATCCCGTGCTCCGGACTGGCCGACAGCCGCTCACGGGCGACATCGATGCTCGCGCGCGGCCCGCGCCCCGCGCCGGCCGCGCTCTCGCCCCCGCCGCACGCCCGCTTTCGCGCGGTAGGCGCGGGCTTCGCGCCGGCCGCGCCCTGGTTCCAGCCCCAGAGGTCGTCCAGCGGCTTATCTTGAGCCAGATCGCGCGGCCCGTTGACCGCGGTGCTCGAGCATGCTACGAGCAGGCCGTTCCGCGCGTCGTGGCCGAGTGGGAGCGAATGTGCGTTTCCCGGCTGCGGTGGGGTATCCCGCGCGCTTCGTCAGCCACTGTGGACGGGGCGGCCGCGATGGGGACGACGAGGGCGCCCGCCGGGCGGCGCGCCCCGAAGGGCGAACAAAATGACGTTCACGGATGCAGCCGCCGAGGTGCTTCGCCTCATCGGTAGACCGCTTCACTATAAAGAGATCACCGATATCGCGATCGAGAAGAACCTCCTTAGCCACGTTGGCAAGAGCCCAGAGGTCACGATGGGCGCCCGCCTGGCGGCGACGCTGAAGAAGGACACGGCGGACAACCCCCTGGTGCGGGTGAAGCCGGGCGTCTTCGCGCTGCGCGAGTGGGACGAGAAGACGATCAAGTCCGGGCTCGACGGGAAGAAGGGGAAGCGCGGCGGGAAGCCCGAGGCGGCCAAGGCGCGCAAGGACGAGGAGCAGCCCACCCTGTTCGAGACGGCCGCGGACGACGAGGCGGTGGAAGAGAGCGACTCGGGGGCTCTCGCGACCGAGCCCGAGGTGGAGGCCGAGGCGGCCGACGTCGAGACCGAGGCCGCGGGCGAGGCGGCGCAGGCCGCGCCCGCGCTCGACGACGAGGAGGACGAGGACGAGGCGCTCGTCGCCGCGTCCGCCGCCGCCGCGATGAACGGGGTGGAGATCCCGGCAGCGCGCGAGCCCGTGCCGCCGCCGGCGCCCTCGTCCCCGCGGGCTGCCGGCGCGTACCTCGACGAGGAGGACGGCGAGCTCGAGGACGCCGAGCCGCCGGGCCCGGACGAGGCGATGCGGGCGGAGGCCGTCGCCGGCGCCGCGGAGCTCTTCGACGAGGAGGACGACGACGATCAGCCGATCCTCGGCGGTGAGGACCGCGCCACCCCCGGCTCGTCGGGCGAGCAGGGCGAGGGCCGCCGCCGCCGCCGCCGCCGCCGGCGCGGCCGCGGGACCGCGGAGGCCAGCGCGAGCCCCGGTGGGCTGCCTTCTTATGTCGCGACGCCGGTGTTCGAGGCGCGCCGCGAGAACGGCCGCGAGCCGCCGCGCTCCGACCGGATCGAGCGCTCCGACCGGACCGAGCGCTCCGACCGGACCGAGCGCTCCGACCGGACTGAGCGCTTCGACCGCGTCGAGCGCGTCGAGCGCGCCGAGCGCGCCGAGGGCTTCGGCGCCGAGCCGGTCTACCGCGGCCCGCAGGTGATCGAGCTCACGGGCGGTGAGGGGCACGCGCTCGACGACCTGGCCGGCCGCGATCTGGCCGACGCCGTCGCGGGCATCCTCTCGACCTTCGATCGGAACGCGGGCGCGGTGTCGCTCCGGCAGATCGCGGAGACGGCGCAGCGCCGCGGCCGGCTCGCCGGGGACGTGCAGCTCGTGCAGTCCCAGGTCGCGGCCGCCGTGCGCGCCGACAACGCGCGCCGCACCGCCGCGGGGCAGCGGCCCCGCTTCCGCTTCGCCGGCGGCCGGATCGCGCTGACCGACTGGCTGCTCCCGGGCGACCTGGCGCGGCTGGAGCAGGAGGCGCTCGCCGCCGTGGAGCGCTACCGCGACGCCGCGCGGCGCGCCTTCGCGCGCAAGCTCTCGGAGCTCCCGGGCCACGCCTTCGTCGAGATCTGTGTCCTCGCCCTCGAGCGCATCGGCCTCGGCCAGCTGCGCGCGGTGCGCCGCGCCGGGGCGCCGGGCGGCGAGAGCCACTTCTCCGGGGCGCTCCGCACGGCGGGCGACGAGATCAAGCTGGCGCTGGTCATCCGGCGGGACGGCCGCGAGGTCGGCCGCGAGCGGGTCACCGAGCTGCGCGGCTCGCTCCACCACTACGGTCCGGCGACCGCCGGCTGGATCCTGACCGCCGGTCAGATGCTCTCCGGCGCGCGCGAGGAGGCCGCGATCCCGGGGACCGCGCCCATCTCCCTCTTCGACGGGCTGGCGGTGGCTCGCGTCTGCGAGGACAACGACGTCGCCGTCCTCCGCGCCCGCCTGCCGGTCGCGATCCCCGACGTCGATCTGCTCGAGGCGCTCCGGGCGTCCTGATCTCGGCCGCGCGTCTCCGGCCGGGGCTCGCTCCGGCCGGGCGCGCGGCGCCCCTCTTCCGCTCCCTCGCCGCTTCCGCGGTTGACGGGCTCCGCGATCCTTGTCAGCGTCCGCGCCCATGCGCCATCGCGCGATCGCTTGGGCCGCGACCCTCGCCGTGCTCGTGACCGGCTGTGCCGCCGTGGATCCGCCGCCATCCCGGTTCCCGACCGCCGACGCGGCGCTCGCCCGGATGAAGGACACGTATGCCTGCGTGAACGGCGTCCAGGGCACCGCCAAGATCGACCACTTCTCGCGTCAGGGGAGGATCCGCGGTGACGTGTACATCCTGGCGGTCAATCCCGATCGGGTCCGCTTCGATGTGGTGAGCCCCTTCGGCGCGACGCTCTACACGCTCACGTCGAATGGCACCCTGTTCCAGATGCTCGATGTCGGGGAGAAGCAGCTTTTGCATGGGCCCGCGAGCGCGTGCAACCTGGCGCGGCTCACCCAGGTGCCCATCCCCGGGCACGCGCTCGTCTCGCTCCTCCGCGGCGAGGCGCCCGTGCTCGCCCACGAGCCGCACGGCGCCTCGATCGCCTGGGACGGCGACGGCTTCTACCGAGTGCTGATCCAGAGCACCCGCGACGCGGTGGAGGAGATCCACCTCGAGCCGCGCCCGGACGACTGGCGCCTGCCGTGGAGCCAGCAGCGCTTGCGCGTCCGGCAGGTCCGGGTCGCGCAGCGGGGGATGGACCTCTATCACGCCGAGCTCAGCAATCACGGGGTCATCCGCACCGCGCCGCCGCGCGTCGACCCGGAGGGGATCGACGATCCGATCCCGCCGAGCGGCGGCGCCTGCGAGGCCGAGGTCCCCCGCTCGATCCGCATGCGGGTGCCCAACACGGAGGACGACGTCATCTTTCAATACAAGGAGGCGAAGTGGAATCCGCCTCTCCTCTCCGGGGCGTTCACCCAGCCGATCCCCGGCGGCGTCGTCCGCCGTTATGTCGACTGCCAGGACTGAGTCCGCGCGCTCAGGCGGTCCCTGAGGGAGCCACAAACCAACTGCGCACCTCGCGGGGGTGCCGGCCGCCGGCCTGCTGTGCTCGCCAGACGGCATGGACGCCGCTCGCTCGAACGTCTAGATCTGCCCAATTCACCTCGCCTCGGCGGGAGGAGTCGGCGATGGACGTCGAGCCGGGAACGATCGTCGGCGAAAAGTACCGCCTGGAGAAGCCGCTCTCGCGCGGGGGGATGGGCTCCGTGTGGGCGGCGCGGCACGTCCAGCTGGGCGCGCCGGTGGCGATCAAGTTCATGGACCCGGAGCACGCGGCCTCGCCCGAGTTCCGCGCGCGCTTCTACCGCGAGGCGCGCACCGCGGCGAACCTCGAGAGCCCGCACGTGGTGAGCGTGCAGGACTACGGGATCCAGGGGAGCGTCCCGTACCTCGTCATGGAGCTGCTCCGGGGCGAGGACCTCAGCCGCCGCCTGCGGCGGGTCCGCCGCATCCCCCTCGCGGACGCGGCGCGCATCGCCGTCCAGACCGGCAAGGCGCTGCGCCGCGCGCACGAGTCCGGGCTCGTCCACCGCGACCTCAAGCCTGGCAATCTGTTCCTCGCGCGCGTCGACGACGACGAGGAGATCGTCAAGGTCCTCGACTTCGGCATCGCCAAGCAGCTCGCGGGCAAGCTCCTCAGCGGCGAGACCACGAAGACCGGCGAGCTCCTGGGCTCGCCGTTCTACATGAGCCCGGAGCAGGCGCGCGGCGACAAGGACCTCGACGCGCGCAGCGATCTCTGGTCGCTCGGGGTCATCCTCTTCCGCGCGGTCACGGGCAAGCTCCCGTTCGAGGGCGACGTGCTCGGCGCGGTCCTGTCGCGGATCCTCGTGGAGCCGATCCCGCTCGCGACGCAGCTCGCGAGCGATCTGCCCGCCGAGCTCGATGGGTTCTTCCTGCGCGCGCTCTCGCGCGAGAGGTCCCAGCGGTTCCAGTCGGCGCAGGAGATGGTGCACGCCTTCGTGGCCGCCGCGGGCGACCTCGGCATCCCGCTGCCCGCGCCCTCCGTGCCGCGGCCCCCGCCCGCCGCGTCGCGCACGGGGACGCTGCTCGGGCTGTCGCCGGCCGGCGCCGCCGAGCTCTCGGGGCCGGGCGACGTCGGCGCGCTCTCGTGGTCCGAGGGGTCCGAGGATCAGGGCGCGGCCCCGCGGGAGGATGCGCTCACGCCGCTGCCCGATCCGTCCCAGCCCGGCACGCTCACGGCCGCTGCGGCCGGCGAGGTCCGCGACGCCCGCAGGCCGCGCGCGAGCGCGACGCGGCGCTGGCTGCTGGCGTGCGGCGCGCTCTTCGTGCTCAGCGGGACGGCCGCGCTCACGGCGCTGCGCCCCGTCGGCCAGGAGGGCGCCGGCGCCGTGGTCACGCCGGTCGAGCCCGCGCTTGTCGAGCCCGCGCCGGCGATCACGGCCCCGCCGGTGGAGGTCGCCCGCGCGTCGACGCCCGTGGCGGATCGCCTGCTCGTCCCCGAGAGCGCGCCGGCCGTGGACACGGCGCCGCCCTCGCCGGCGCCCTCGGGCACGGCGGCGCCAGCGGCGTCCGCGGCGCGGAAGGACCCGCCGGCGCGCTCGGCGCCGCGCCGGGCGCCGCACCGCGCGCGCGAGATCGTCGACCCCTGGCAGCGACGGTAGCCGCCGCCATCGCCCGAGGCGCCGCGCGCCCGCGGCCGGCCGCGCCCGAGGGCGCCGGTCGCGGACGCTCGGTGGCGTCGCCGGTCACGCGAGCGCTTCGCGGATGCGGCGCGGCACGTCGGTGATCAGCCCGTCGACGCCGAGCGCGGCGAGGTCCCGCGCTTCCCGCGGGTCGTTCACGGTCCACACGTTGATCACGCGCCCCTGCCGCTTCAGCAGCGCGATGCGCTCGGGCGACGCGATCGTCCGCTCGATGTGCGCGGCGAGCGCCCCGAGCGCCGGCGCGAGGCGCACGGCCGTGTCGTGGTAGCGGCTCCGGTGCACGAGGAGCGCGCGCGGGACGGCCGGCGCCATGACCCCGAAGGAGGCCAGCATGACCGGATCGAACGACGAGACGAGCACCGCGTGGCGAGGATCCCAGGCGCGCAAGAGGCGCGCGGTCGCGAGCACGACGGCGGCGCGGTCGGGCACGTCCCGCTTCATCTCGATGTTGACCGCGAGCCGCCGCCCGCGCGCGAACGCGAGCACCTCGGAGACGAGCGGCACCCGCTCGCCGCCGAGGTCGACCTGCCGCAGCTCGTCCCAGCGGAGCGCCGCGGCGGCGCGCGGGTCCGCGCCCTGCGTCACCCGCTCGAGGTCCGGGTCGTGCAGCGCCACGAGCTCGCCCGACCCGCACACCCGCACGTCGAGCTCGATCCCGTCGGCGCCCTGCGCGGCCGCCGCCTCGAAGGCGGCGAGGGTGTTCTCGGTGGGGGCGCCCTCGCCGCGCACGCCCCGGTGCCCGAAGAGGAGCGGCGCGCAAGGCCCGAGCGCGCCGGCCTCGCCCCGCGGCGCCGCCCGCCCCGCCGCGCGCGCGCTCCGGCGGAAGCGCTGCTCGGCCCAGGTCACCGCGCGGGCTCCTCGTTGAGCTCCTCCGCGATGGTGCGGGCCGCCTCGCGCGCGCGCTCGAGCGCGGAGAGCGGGAAGGACGCCGCGCCGACGGCCGGGTGCCCGCCCCCGTCGTAGCGGCGGCAGATCGGGGCGATGTCGCGGTCGCGCGCGACGCCGCACCAGGGGTTGTAGCCGACCGAGAGCTTGTAGTGCTGCTTGTGCCGGGAGAGCGTGACCGAGTACACGCAGTCCGGGTACATCGCGTACGTCATGAACTTGCCGACCGCCTCGAGCGGCGCGTCGGAGAGATCGACCAGCACGACGCGGCCGAGCTTCCGCGCGCCGCGCTCGATGCGCGCGACGAAGGTCTGCCGCGAGAGGGAGAGCGGCCGCCAGAGCTCCTGGATGTCGGGCGCGCGCGCCACCTCGCTCACGGGCCGCTCGACGAGCCGGGGCACGACGGAGGCGAGGAAGGGCCCGTCGCCGTGGTGCTCGACGACCGACGCGAGCTGCATGATCGGCTCCTCGCGGCTCACGGCGGCCTCGGCCGAGGGGAAGCGCGCGGTGTCGATGAGGTCGGCCCAGCGGATGAGCTCATCGACGCCGGACATCTCGACGCCGAAGCGATCGCGGCTGACGTCCGCGATGAGCTTCGTGCACGAGCCGTAGGCGGCGTCGTAGAAGACGTGCGGCGCGTCGCCCACGGCCGTCCCGCGCGACGCGCCGGCGAGCGCCGCGTCGCGCTCGTCGTCCGAGCCGAACCCGGTGATGTGGTGGTCGAAGTACCACGTCAGCTTCTTCGTCGGCGTGTACCGGAAGTCGAGGATCGCGTTCTCGTCGCCGTCGAGCCACGAGGGCGGGATCATCGTCATGCCCGGGCCGTACCCGCAGGAGCGGTAGCGGAGCGCGAGCGGCTCGCCGGGGCGGAGCGCCTGCATCAAGCGGGTGAACAGCGCCGCGCTCGCCATGCCGTCGAAGCAGTGGCCGTGCGTCGCGACGACGATGTCCCTGGGCTTCATCGGGCGAGGGGGTAGCACGCCTCACGGCCGGCCGCTCGCGGGCCGAGCGTCGCGCGGCGGTTCTGATAGGCTCCGCGCCGTGCGGCGTGCCCTCGTTCCCCTCGCACTGCATCCGTTCAGGCCGGCGCGCCGCTTCGCCGCCGCGCCGCTCGTCGCGCTGCTCGCCGCGTCGGGCTGCGGCGGCGCCTCCGCGCCCCGCGCCGAGGTCCTGCAGCCGAGCCCTCCGCCCGCGCCGGCCCCCGCGCCCACGCGCGAGGTGCGGAACCCGCCGCCGCCGAGCGATGCGCCCGAGCCGGACCCGGAGGCGGCGCGGCTGTTCCTGAGCCGCGTGGCGCAGCAGCGGCCCGCGGCGAGCGCGCCGGCGCCGCGCGTGACCGCGCTCGCGCTCGCCAACACCGCGCGCGGCGAGGCGAGGGGGATGACGCCGCTCGGCGACGTCGTGTCGCTCGCGATCGGGGAGGGGGAGAGCAGCGCGATCCCGGTGCGCGTGGCGCCGGGGGAGTGCGCGGTGTTCATCGCGCAGGGCGGGCTCGGCGTGATCGAGGTCGATCTCTTCGTCACGAAGGGCGCGCCGCCGTCGCACGAGATCGTCGGACAGGACGCGGACAGCGGGCCGATCGCGGTGATCGGCGGCCGGGGCGCGTGCTTCACCTCGCCCGGAGGCGCGCCGTTCGCCGGGAGCCTGCACGCGCAGGTGCGGCGCGGCGCGGGCGTCGTGCTCGTGCAGGGCTACCGCGGCCCGCGCCCGCCCGCTCCCCCCGGCGCCGGGCCGCCCGGCGCGACCCCGCCCGACACGGCGCCGCCGAGCGCCGCGCCGCCGAGCGCGCCGCCCTCCAGCGCCGCGCCGCCGAACGCCGCGCCGCCGAACGCCGCGCCGCCCTCCAGCGCCGCGCCGTCCTCCAGCGCCGCGCCGCCAGGCGCCGCGTCGCTCCGCGCCCCGCCCCGGTAGCGCCGCGGCGGCCCGGGCGCGCCGGGCGCGCTCCGCATTTTGCGCAACTCGGCCCGGGCGCCGGTCGACACGCCGCGTATGGCGTCGATCGAGATCCAGCCCGCAGATCCCTCCTACCCCGCGCCGCTCTGGGCCCTCGTGACCGAGACCGAGGCCGCGCCGCCGACGCTCTACCTGCGCGGCGCGCTCCCGTCGCGCCCCGGCATCGCGATCGTCGGCACGCGCGCCGCGAGCGACGACGCGCTCCGGTTCACCCGCGCGCTCGCCGCGTCGCTCGGCGAGGCGGGCTACTCGATCTGGTCGGGCGGCGCGCGCGGCGTCGACGCGGCCGCGCACGAGGGCGCGCTCGCGGCGCGCGCGCCGACCGTGGTCGTCAGCGGCGGCGGCCACGCGCGCCCCTACCCGCGGGAGCACGCGCCGCTCTTCGATCGCATCCTCGCCGCGGGCGGCGCGCTGCTCGCGCGCGTCCCCGACGACACGCCGCCGCTGCCGGGGCTGTTCCTCCAGCGCAACGCCGTGCTCGCCGCGCTCACCCTCGCGACCGTCGTGGTCGAGGCGGGCATCGAGAGCGGCGCCCGCTCCGCCGCCGCCGCGGCTCGCCGCCTCGGGCGCCACCTCTGCGTCGTCCCCCACGCCCCGTGGAGCCCGCGCGGCGTCGGCTGCGCGCTGGAGCTCGTCTCCGGCGCGCGCCCCGTGACGCGCGCGGCCGACGTGATCGACGTCCTCGGGGGGCCGGCGCCGCCGCCCCGCCGGCGGGCGCGGCGGTCGCCGCGCAACAGCCCGCCCGCCCCCGGCACCCTGCCGCTGCCGGACCCGGCCGTCGCCGCGCCGGCGAGCGCTCCGCCCGAGGAAACCGCGCAAATCCCGGCGATGAGCGCGGTCGAGCGCGCCGTTTTCGACGCCCTGGACGCCTGCCCGGCGCACGTGGACGAGGTCTGCGAGAGGACGGGGCTTCCGCCCAGGCGCGCCGTGGAGGCACTCTTGACGTTGACGCTCCAGGCCGTAGTAGTAGAGGGGCCCGCCGGGTTGTTTCGGCGGGCTCTTCGTTGAAGGGGCGCGCCGGCTCACCCTGCCCAGTGCGGTTCCGGGTGGCCGCCTCCTCGCGAGGGGGGCCTCCCTCGCACCGAAGGTCGCCCTTCAATCCTCTCACAAGCCCCGATCGCGTTGCTCAGAAGGTGGTGATGGCCAAGACGCTCGTCATCGTGGAGTCGCCGGCGAAGGCGAAGACCATCAAGAAGTATCTCGGCAACGGGTACGAGGTGTTCGCCTCGAAGGGCCACGTCAAGGATCTGCCCAAGAAGCAGAACGCCGTCGACGTGCAGAACGACTTCGCCGAGACCTACGAGGTCATCGAGGGCAAGGAGAAGGTCCTGGAGGAGCTCAAGTCCGCCGCGAAGAAGGCGGACGAGGTGCTCCTTGCGACCGACCCCGATCGCGAGGGAGAGGCGATCGCGTTCCACATCTCGGAGGAAATCAAGAACCCGAAGCTCAAGGTGGCGCGGGTGGAGTTCCACGAGATCACGAAGAAGGGGGTCGACCACGGCGTCCACAACCCCCGCAAGCTCGACGAGAACCTCTACGACGCCCAGCGGGCGCGGCGCGTGCTCGATCGCATCGTCGGCTACGACGTCTCGGCGCTCGTCTGGTCGAAGCTCGCGTTCGGCCTGTCGGCCGGGCGGGTGCAGTCGGTCGCGCTGCGGCTCATCGTCGACCGCGAGCGCGAGGTCGAGGCGTTCGTCCCGGAGGAGTACTGGAACATCGCGGTCGGCCTCACCGCGGCGAGCCCGCCGCAGCGCGCGCCGTTCGTCGCGAAGCTCGCCTCGGCCGACGGCAAGAAGCTCGAGGTGACGAACGGCGAGGTCGCCGCGAAGGTGCGCGCCGACCTCGAGACCGCCCGCTACCGGGTGGCGAAGGTCGTGCGGCGCGAGCAGAAGCGCAACCCGCCCGCGCCGTACACGACGTCGAAGCTCCAGCAGGACGCGACGAACTACCTGCACTTCGGCGCCAAGCGGACGATGCAGATCGCCCAGGCGCTCTACGAGGGCATCGACCTCAAGCGCGACGGCGGCCCGGTCGGCCTCATCACGTACATGCGTACCGACTCGACGCGCGTGAGCGACGACGCGGTCGCCGAGGTGCGCGGCGTGGTCGCGAAGCGGTACGGCAAGGAGTTCGTCCCCGAGCGCCCGAACGTCTTCAAGTCGAAGAAGAACGCGCAGGACGCGCACGAGGCGATCCGTCCGACGAGCGTCGAGATCCACCCGGACTCGATCAAGAAGCACCTCAAGGACGAGCAGTACAAGCTGTACAAGCTCATCTGGAACCGCTTCGTCGCCTCGCAGATGAACCCGGCGGTGTACGACCGCACGACGGTCGAGATCGACGTCGCGCCGACCGTGGCCGAGCCCGCGCACCGGAGCTACCTCGCGCGGGCGAGCGGGCGGATCCTGAAGTTCGCCGGCTGGCTGCAGGTCACGGAGGGCCAGCAGGAGTTCGCCGGCGAGGAGGAGAGCGCCGGCGCCGCGGCGGACGGCGGCGGCGGCGCGGCGGCGCCCGCCGAGGCGAGCGCCGGCGAGGCGGAGCGGGCGGCGCCGGGGCCGTCGGCCGAGGAGGACTCGGAGGCGCTCCTGCCCGACATGAAGGAGGGCGAGGCGCTCGCGGTGTCGCCGCCGGGCGTCGTCACCGACCAGAAGTTCACGCAGCCGCCGCCCCGCTACAACGAGGGCTCGCTGGTGCGCGAGCTGGAGAAGCGCGGCATCGGCCGCCCGTCGACGTACGCCGAGATCATCAGCAAGGTGCAGCAGCGCGCGTACGTGGAGAAGCGCGAGGGCGGCGCGTTCCAGCCGACGCTGCTCGGCAAGTTCGTGGTCGACGGCCTCGTCCGGTCGAACCTCGACATCATGGATCCGAACTTCACCGCGCAGATGGAGGAGGAGCTCGACGCGGTCGGCGCCGGCAACCTGAAGCGCGAGCAGCTGCTCAAGCGCTTCTACAAGAAGTTCCGGGAGCAGCTCGACAAGTCGAAGAAGCTCGCGCCGTGGAAGCCCGAGGCGGAGAAGACCGACATCGTCTGCGACGAGTGTGGGTCGATGATGCTCAAGAAGTGGGGCAAGAACGGCTGGTTCTTGAGCTGCGAGCGCTACCCGAAGTGCAAGGCCACCCGCGACCTGTCCGACGCGCGCGGGACCGCCGCCGTCCGCGAGACCGACATCTCGTGCGACAAGTGCGGGAAGCCGATGATCATCAAGACGGGGCGCTTCGGCGACTTCCTGTCGTGCACCGGGTACCCGGCCTGCAAGAACACGCGCCCGGTGCCGCTCGGCGTCGCGTGCCCGAACTGCGGCGGCGATCTCATCGAGATCCGGCCCCGCAAGAAGGGCGGGCGCACCTTCTACGGCTGCTCGAACTGGAACGCCGAGCAGAAGTGCGACTTCAAGCTCTGGCAGAAGCCGGTGCCGGTCCCGTGCCCGCAGTGCGGCGCGAAGTTCGTCACCCGCACCGCCGGCAAGAAGGCGATGCTCGTCTGCGCGACCAAGGACTGCGGGTTCAAGCAGGAGATCGTCGAGGGCGAGGGCGAGGAGGGCGCCGCGGACGGGTCCGCCTCCCTCGACGCCGCGGCGATCGTCGCGAGCGCCGCGGCGGCGCCGGCCGACCGGCCCGAGCCGCCGAAGCCCGCGCCGGCCGACCGGCCCGAGGCCGCGCCCAAGGGGGCCGGCGCGCCGAAGGGGGAAGCCGAAAAGCCCGCGCGGGCCGTGCGCGCGCGGCGCACGGCGAGCTAAGAAGGCCGCGAGACCTCCCACCCTGGTGAGCTGCACATGAACGGAGCGGAGAGCCCGCGCGACGAGGTCGTCGTCGTCGGAGGCGGCCTGGCCGGTTGCGAGGCGGCGTACCAGCTCGCCCAGCGCGGGCTGCGCGTGCGCCTCGTCGAGATGAAGCCGCACAAGCGCACGCCCGCGCAGACGAGCGATCGGCTGGCCGAGCTCGTGTGCTCGAACTCGCTGCGCGGCGCGGCGCTGAGCAACGCGGTCGGGCTGCTCAAGGAAGAGCTCCGTCGCGTGGGCTCGCTCGCCCTGCGGTGCGCCGACGAGACCTCGGTGCCCGCCGGCGGCGCGCTGGCGGTCGATCGCGAGCGCTTCGCCGAGGCGATGACGCGGGCGATCGAGGCCCATCCTCGCATCGCCGTGGAGCGGCGGGAGGTGACGGAGATCCCGGCCGAGCGCCCGGTGATCCTCGCGACCGGTCCGCTCACGTCCGACGCCCTCGCGGCGAGCCTCGCCGCGGCCGTGGGCGCCGAGCACCTCGCCTACTACGACGCGATCGCGCCGATCGTCAGCGCCGACTCGATCGACTGGTCGCGCGTGTGGAAGCAGTCGCGCTACGGCAAGGGCGGCGCGGTCCGGGGCGAGCGCGCCGCGCCGGCGGAGGGCGCCGCGCGGCCCGAGCCGACGGCGCCGCCGCCGGAGGACGCGGCCGAGCGCCGCGACGACGCCGAGGCCGGCGACGAGGCGTACGTGAACTGCCCCTTCGACGAGGCGCAGTACAAGGCGTTCGTCCGGGCCCTCGTCGCGTCGGAGAAGGTGGAGGCCCGCGACTTCGAGGAGGTGCGCTACTTCGAGGGGTGCCTGCCGTGCGAAGTGATGGCCGCGCGCGGGGAGCAGACGCTCGCGTTCGGGCCGATGAAGCCGGTCGGGCTCACCGATCCGCGCACCGGCAGGCGGCCGTACGCGGTGCTCCAGCTGCGCCCGGAGGACGAGGCGGCGACGGCGTACAACCTGGTCGGCTTCCAGACGCGCATGAAGTACGCCGAGCAGCTCCGGGTTTTCCGGATGGTGCCCGGCCTCGAGGAGGCCGAGTTCCTCCGCATGGGCTCCGTGCACCGGAACACCTTCGTGGACGCGCCGGCGCTCCTCGGCCCGGCGATGGAGCTGCGCGCGCTGCCGGGCGTGCACCTCGCCGGCCAGATCTCGGGCGTGGAGGGCTACGTGGAGAGCGCCGCGGCCGGGTTCGTGTGCGCGATCCTCCTCGCGCAGCGGCTGCGGAACGAGCCGCTCCGGCCGCCGCCGCCCACGACGGCGCTCGGCGGCATCCTCACGCACCTCGGGCGGAAGCAGCCGTCGTCGTATCAGCCGTCGAACATCACCTGGGCGCACATCGCGCCGCTCGATCCCGCGCACGGCAAGCTGCGCAAGCGCGCCCGCTACGAGGCGATGGCCGAGCGCGCCCTCCGCGACCTCGACGCGTGGTGGGCCGCGGGCTGACGGGCGGCCTCGGCGGGCCGTGCCCACGCGCGTCCTGGCGAGCGCTCTGGAAGGCTGTAAGTCGGGAAGAACATTGAGGTTTCTTCCTGGCGGTCCGGCTCCCTGCGAGCGCTGACGCGCGGCGCGGGGGCCGCGCGGCGCACGGGCCGCGCGCCAATCGTGCGCGGGCTGCCTGCCGCGCGCGGGCTTGGGTAGCCTGGAGGTGGTGCGCCGCGCGCCGACCGCGCGCTCCGGGAGCCCGCCCGCGCGGACCCGCGCCCATGGAGGTACCCGATGAAACTTCGCTTGCTCGCGCTCCTCGCGCTCGCCGTTCCTTCCGCGACGCTCCTCTCGCCGCGCGAGGCGCGCGCCTGCGGCGGGTGCTTCGCCCCGCCGACCGAGACCACGGTCGTCAACGCGCACCGGATGGTCCTCTCGGTATCGCCCGTCCAGTCGGTGCTCTGGGATCAGATCCAGTACTCCGGCGATCCGCGCGAGTTCGCCTGGGTGCTCCCGGTGAAGCCCGGCGCGACGATCGAGGTCGGCTCGGACGCCTGGTTCGAGACGCTCGACGCGGCCACGTCGGTCCGCATCACGGCGCCGAACTCCTTTTGCGCCGCGAGCGGGGGCGGCTGCGGCGCGCTGGGCTCGGCCGACTCGGAGAGCGGCGTGGCAGGGGGGTTCGGCAACGACCAGGTCACCGTCCTCCACCGCGGCACCGTCGGCCCCTACGAGACCGTGACGCTCACGACCGACACGCCCGGCGCGCTGAACACGTGGCTGGAGAGGAACGGCTTCGGCGTCGACGAATCGACGCAGCCGGTCATCGACGCCTACGTCGAGGAGCAATTCGACTTCATCGCCCTCAAGCTCCAGCCCGGCAAGGACGTGAAGGAGATGAAGCCGGTGCGGGTCGTCATGCCGGGGGCGAACGCCGCGCTGCCGCTCCGGATGGTGGCCGCCGGCACGGGCGCGAACGTCGCGATCACCCTCTTCACCATCAGCGAGGCGCGGCTCGCTCCGGAGGGGTTCGCGGCCGCGGCGGTCCCCGTCGACCTCCTCGCGTGGGACTTCGCCTCGCAGGACTCGAACTACGGCGAGCTCCGCGAGAAGGCGCTCGCGGCGCACGACGGCGGCCGCGCGTTCCTCACGCCCTACGCGCAGCAGGGCTCGCTGTTCTCGCCCGTGTCGAGCTCCGCGGCGCCGTTCGGCGTGCAGTACACGACGAGCGGCTCGACCACCCCGGTCGACACGATCGCCGCGGCGTTCGCCCAGCAGGGGCTCGCGAACGGCGAGACCCTGGACACCGACTGCGCCGTGCGCTTCGCCGAGATCGCGACGGAGAGCCGCGCCGTGGCGAGCCCGTGTCCCGCCGGCGTCCCGCTCTCCGACCCGAGCTGCGGCGAGGTCGCCGCGGGCCAGATCGACGCGCGCGAGCTCGCGTGCGGGCCGCTCGACGACCTCGCGGTCGCGATGATCGGCCTGCACCCGAGGGACGTGTGGCTCACGCGCCTCGAGGCGAACCTGCCGCGCGCGGCGCTCGACACGGACCTCGTCCTGAGCCCGGCGAAGCAGGAGCGGGTCGACAACTGGATGCGCGCCCGCCTGAGCGTCCACGCCGAGGTGCTCTGCGGCGCGGCGCTCCCGCTCGTCGACGGCGACCGCGCCTCGCGGACGCGGGGGCAGGGCACGCTCGTGGGCATGACGCTCGGCGCCCTCGCCCTCGCGGCGGCGATCGCCCGCCGCGGCGCGCGCCGCTTCGCCTCCCGCCCGGCCTGACGGACGCTCAGGCGTCCACGTCCCGCGTCCTCGGCCGCGCGACGGGCAGGGGCTGGCCCTGCTCCGGGATGATGGTGAGATCGCCGTCCGCCTCCAGGATGGCCCAGCGCACCTGCGCGAGGTGCGCGAGCCCGCTCTTGTGCATCTCGGACACGATCTCCTCCGGCTGGATGCGCTGGCGATTGCACGCGTCCTCCAGGATGCGGCCGTTCGCGACCAGGACCGTCGGCGTGCCGTCGATGACCTTGGACGCCCGCGGGGAGAGGTGCGTCAGGATCGACGTCAGGAACACGAGCACGAGGAGGGTGGACACGCCCGCGAGCGCGTTCGCGAGCGACGCCTCGCGGACGAGGGCCTGAGAGACGATCTCCGGGATCAGCATGAGCGTGACGAGCTCGAAGGGGGACAGCGAGCTGAGCTCGCGCTTGCCGAGCACGCGGAACGCGACGGCGAGGAAGACATAGACGAAGGCGACGCGGGCGACGGTCTCCATGGCGGTCAGGGGAAGATGAACGTGCGGAGCGGCGCCACGGCGCCGCGCTCCCCATCGCACGAGAGGGTTGCGTTGCCCGAGGCGAGCCAGGAGCGCTCGCCCCGGAGATCGAGGACGATCCGGCGCTGCTCGCCGGGCGCGAGGCCGCCCAGCTCGAAGCGCCCGATGGCGGTCTCCTCGGGCGTGGCGCGGCGCTCCTCGAAGCTGTCCAGGTAGGCCTGGTCAATCGTGAGCGCGGCGGCCCGGCAGGGGGCGTCCGCCGTGCGCGTCACGTCGAAGGTGAGCTGCTCCGTGTCGCGGAAGCGCATCCGCTCGGGGTACGCCACGCGCAGCGCGAGCCCGGGCGCGGTCGCCTCGCCGGTCTCGCGGGCGTGCATGAACAGGGCGCTCGCGGCGACGCAGGCGAGCGCGAGCGCGCCGAGCGCGTGCTTCGGGCTGAGCTTGAGCCGGCGCCGCATGTCCGGCGCCGGCGGCGGCTCGGACGCGGTCTCGAGCGGCGCCGCGGGCGCGCGCCCGTTCGCCTGGCCGGGCCGACGAGCGGAGATCTCATGACGGGACGGGACCATCGCGCACGACGCCCTTCAAATCCGATGCCGCGGTCCGCGCGCGCCGGAGGGCCTGGTCTGCGCCGGAGAGACCGCTTGCCCCGGCGGCGCTGTGGCGCGGTGGCCTTGCGTGGCAAGCTGCCACGTCGCGCCTCTTCCTCCGCGGGCATCCCTGCGCGATCGCGACTTCGCGAGGTGGCACACGGGCTGCTTGAGGCGTTGTGGTGAGGGCGTGCGGGCCACTGCGGCAATCGAGCTGCAGCCGCCCCGCGCCGGGACTCGACATGACTTGCTCGGTGCTGACCTTTCCAGGCTCCAGGGCGAACTCCAGGACCAGCCACGCGGTGCGGGACAGGGGGTGCGCGCTCCACGCGACGCGCCTCTTGCCCGGGATGACGGTGGTGCTCGAGTCGCTCCTCGACGACATCGCGCGCGCCCGGGAGCGGATCTGGATCTCGACGTACATCTACCGCAACGATCTGATGGGTCATCGCTTCGCCGATGCGTTCGCGGCCGCCGTGCGGCGCGGCGTCGACGTGCGGCTGCTCTACGACGCGCTCGGCAGCCACGCGACGCCGGCGCAGTTCTTCGAGGACATGCGGGCTCGCGGCATCCGCGCGCGCGCGTACCGGCCGCTCGGCACGGTGCTGCGCCGGGGCGTCGTGTTCCCGCGGGAGCACTCGCGCATCGTGGTGATCGACGGCGCCGGATACGTCGGCGGCGCGGCGTGGGCCGACGAGTGGCTGCCGCGCGATCAGGGCGGCGACGGCTGGCACGAGGTCTGTAGTCGGGTGGTGGGGCCCTGCGTGGGCGACATGGCGCGGGCGTTCGAGTGCCGCTGGATGCTCGCCAACGAGGCCGACGGGCGCTCGTTCGACTACTGGACCGGCGGCGTCTACGACGACGTGGAGTTCATCACCGACGCGCCCAGGCCGCCGGCGATCATCTACGAGCGCCACGTGGAGCGGGTGCGCTCGGCGCGGCGGCGCGTGTGGATCGAGAACGCGTATTTCTGCCCGCCCCGCGGGCTGGAGCGCGAGCTCATCGACGCCGCGCGCCGCGGGATCGACGTGAAGATCATCGTTCCGCGCAACTCCGATCTGCCGGCCATCCGCAACGCGAGCCTCGCGCGGTACAGGTGGTGGCTGGAGAACGGGCTTCAGATCTATGAGTTCCTGCCGTCGATGCTGCACTCGAAGTTCGCGGTGATCGACGACGACTGGGCGACCGTGGGGACCTTCAACGTGAACCCGACGAGCCTGCGGTGGGTGAGCGAGGCGAACCTCATCGTCAAGCAGCCCGGCTTCGTGAGGGACGCGGCGAACCTGTTCGAGCGGGACGTCGATCGGAGCGAGGAGGTGTGCCTCAACAACCTTCCCAAGCTGGGGGCGCTCGCGCGGATGCGAAACGCGCTGTGGAGCCTGGGGCTCGATCTGCTGGAGCCGCGGTACGCGTCCGGGAGAGGGCGCGGGGCGCTCCCCGAGCCGGAGCGGGAGGGTGGGTTCCTGCCGGCTATCGGAGTCTAGAGCGGCGGTCACCCGCTTCGGATACGGGCCCATCTCGACGTTTTCGGTGCTCAGCGCACTGGAGTGCGCTTCCGCGCCGAAAACGCCGAGCTGGACCCGTCTCCTGTGCGGGTGACCGCCGCTCTGGAACGCGTGTACAGAGAGGGGCGAAAACCGATCTAGAGCGGTTTTCGGCTGCGACTGATACCGTGCGTCGTTTCTCGTCCCCGTCTCCCGTCTCCCGTCTCCCGTCTTCCCTCTTCCGTGTTCGTCCTTCGTGCGCGTGCGCGTGCGCGATTCCCCGGAGTCAGCGCGCACGCGCACGCGCACGCAGACGTGCACGGGGACGAGAGACGGAAGACGAGAGACGGAAGACGAGAGACGGGACGAGAAACGACGCACGGAAGACGCACGCATCGAACCCGAGCGAAAACCGCTCCCGGCTCGATCTCGGTCCCCCGGCCGGCCCGTGCGGCCGATCCGCTACGGCGCCGCTGGAGCGCTCGGGGGGTCCTCAGCCGCGCCCGCGTCGGCAGCCGGCGGGGGCGGCTCGGCCGCTGGCGGGGAAGGAGCGGGCTCCTGACTGGCCGCCCCCGCATCCTCGTGGACCTCGACCGCAGGCGCCGAGGCGTCGGCCACCGGCGGCGGGCAAGCCGACCCCGCGCCTTCCTGCCCACCCGCGCAGGCAGCGGCCCCGGGCTCCGGCGACGCGCCGGACGTGGGCGCCTGCGCAAGGAGCTGCGGCGCCTCCACGCCCGCGTCGGACGAGGGTAGATCCGGGAGCGGCGCGCTCGCGGTGGGCGCCGGCGACTTGGCGGCCGCAGCGGTGGGCTCAGGCGCAGGGGGAGCCGGCTTCGGCGCCCGCGTCGGGCGCGGGGCCACAGGCTCGGCCGGGGGCGCCGGGGGCGCCACGACGCCGCGCGCGATGCTGGCCGTCAGGGAGCTCGCCTCGGCCGCAGGGCGCACCGGCGACGACGGCTCTGCGACCGGCGCCGGTGGCGCGGCCAGAGACGCCGGCGCCGTCGGCGTCAGCTCGACCGCTGGGCCCGTCGAGACCGGCGCCACGCTCCACGCCGCCGCACCCGCCATGAGGACGAAGCCCGCCGCCGCGACGCGGCGGAACGGGAAGCGATCCCGCAACGAGGGGCGCTGAGACGGGGACACCGCCACCGGCAGATTCACCATCGCCGTCGCCTCGGACCACGCCCGCTCGCCGCTCTCCTCCAGCGACCCGCGCCGCACCACCACCGCGGCGCGGCGGCTCGTCTCGTCAGGCGCCCGCCGCGCGGACGCCATGGGGAGCTGCAGCTCCAGCGCGTCGTCGGAGCGCCGCGAGTGCAGCGTCGGCGCAGCGCTCACCACCATCGGCCGCGGCGACGGCGCGGGGATCTGGCTCGTCCGCTCGTCCAGCCACTGCGCGCGGAGCGACGCGCCGCACACGTCCTCCGAGACGCCCCGCGAGAGGAGCCACGTCGCGAGCGCGACGCCGAGCTCGCGCATGCTCCCCCAGCGATCCGCCGGGTCCTTGCGCAACCCGCGCTCGATGATCGACCACAGCGCCGGATCCGTGCCGCACCGCTCCACGAGCGACTGCACCGGATCCTGGATGACCGCCCGCAGCGTCCCGAACCCCTGCTCGCCGGCATAGGGCGTCTCGCCCGCGATCGACTCGTACAGCATCGTGCAGAACGCCCAGATGTCCGCGCGATGATCGAGCTGGCCCTGCCCGAGCGCCTGCTCGGGCGGCATGTACTGCGGCGTCCCGATCACCGCCGCGCCCGTCGAACCGGACTGCGGTTCGGTCCACGTCACCTTCGCGATCCCGAAATCGACGACCTTCGGCTGGATCCTCCCGTCGCCCTGCTCCGCCAGCATCACGTTGTCCGGCTTGAGATCCCGGTGGACGACGCCGCGCTCGTGGGCGGCGTGCATCGCGCTCGCGACCGGAAGCAAGATCGCGATCGCCGCCTCGGGCAAGAGCCGCTGCTCGCGGCAGAGCATGTCCCGGAGGGCCTCGCCCTCCAGGAGCTCCATCACGATGTACGGCGTGCCGCCCGCGGTCTTGCCGAGATCGAAGACGCGCACGATGCCCGGATGACTGAGCTTCGCCGCCGCCCGCGCCTCGCGCAGCAGGCGCTCCGCGATCGCGGGAGAGCGCATCTCCGGGCGCAGCACCTTGATGGCCACGTTGGCCTCGAGCGCCGTGTTCGCAGCGACCCAGACAGAGCCCATCGCCCCCTCTCCCGCCTTGCGGAGGAGCTGGTACTTGTCGCCCACCACCGTGCCAGCCTCGAAGCGCTCCCCTAAGGTGTGCTCGAACCCCTGGGTCAAGTTGCTCGACATGCGCTCTCCTGCCGCCTGCTCCGGCCATCCGCCGCCCACGACGCCACGCTTCGCCACGATTCCAAATCTGGAGCATCGCTCGTGCCAGGCGCTCCTCTCGGGGAGCGCCTGAAATCCCGGACGAGCGCGTCGGCGGCAGCGCGCCTCAGCGAGGCAAGTTGCCACGCGCCGGGCGCCCCAGCATCGCCAGCGCGCTCACCCCCGCGCGCTGCCTAGATGAAGCTGTCGTAAGGACGTCGCTGCGCGCTCTCGCTCCGGACGTTCTCGGCGCCCGAAACCTCGAGGATCATCGCCAGGATCTCCGCGTCTCGCTCCGAGGTCGCGTGAACGCCCACGAGGACCGCGCCCTGCCGCAAGCCGCTCTCGTACACCCGCGCGCGGTGCTCGGGCACACCAGCGCCGGCGAGCGCGCCGACGAGCCCGCCGGCCGCGCTGCCCGCGCCCGCGAGCGCGGACTCCAGGGGGCCCGCCACCGCGAGCTCGAGGCCAGGGAACGCCACGCTCGCGCCGGCCGTCGCGAACGCCGCGAAGCCCGCCCCGCCGACGCCGACGTCCGCCGCCGCCCTCGAGCCGGTTCCGCTCTCGACATGCTCTCCGCGCGCGGCGTCGCTCATGACAAGGCTGATGGCGTCACGCTTGTATCCACAGCTCATGACGCGCTCAACGGCTCTCTCGGCGTCGAGCCGTGTCCTCACAAGACCGGTCACCAGCTTCGCCCTCACCGACAGCTCCTTTCCCGAAGGACGTCCTCGCCCGGACGCGTACCCTCGCTGTATTCTGGAATCCCACACCGCACAGCAGGCGCCGTGCCAACGAAGGATGCCGCAAATGCACGCTCTCCTGCGCCGTCGGCTG
The DNA here is from genome assembly GCF_051474665.1 of Sorangium sp. So ce394. NCBI lineage: Bacteria > Pseudomonadati > Myxococcota > Polyangiales > Polyangiaceae > Sorangium > Sorangium sp. So ce394. Next base: position 8,425,838 of record NZ_CP150339.1, on the reverse strand, counting down.
TGGACGGTAGACGCCTGAGCTTGCGGAGAGACGCCACACTGAGGCGCCGTTGCAGCGAAGACGAACCGCCGCGTGCGCCCGGGCACATCCGCGCGGCGCGGCGGCGAGGGGGAGAGCGAGCTCAGCGATGCAGCCAGATGCGGAGCAGCGCGAGCAGCTGCTCCGTATCGACCGGCTTGGAGATGTAGTCGGTCGCGCCGGCCTCGAGGCATTTCTCGCGATCGCCCTTCATCGCCCTGGCCGTGACGGCGATGATCGGGAGCGTCTGGAAGGCGGGCCGCTGCCGGATCGCGCGCATCGTGTCGTATCCGTCCATCTCCGGCATCATGATGTCCATGAGCACGACGTCGATGCCGCTCGTCCTCTCCAGACGGTCGATGGCCGCCTTGCCCGTATCGGCGGCGAGCGTGGTCATCCCCTGGCTCTCGAGGACGGTCTTCAGCGCGTAGATGTTGCGGAAATCGTCGTCGACGATCAGCGCGCACTTGCCGGAGAGCGCGGCGGTCGACTCGTGGAGCTGCTCGATCACGGTCCGCTTCGGCTCCGGCAGATCCGAGAGCCGGCGGTGCAGCGCGAGCGTGACCTCGTCGAGCAGGCGCTCCCTCGACTGGACGTGCTTCACGGGGAGCCGCTGCGCGAGCCGGCCGAGCTGCACCTCGTCGTCCCCGGCGACGTCGGCCGGCGTGTACACGATGGCCGCCAGATCGGTGAAGCGCCCGGCCCGGTCGAGGTGCTCGAGGAGCTCGAGGCCGGGCATGTCGGGCAGGCGCAGGCCGAGCACGATCGCCTCGTACGGCTCGCGCTCGAGGGCGGCGAGCGCGGCCTCGCCGGTGGCCACGCTGGCGATCGTGACCCCCTCGTCCCGGAGCAGCTCGACCACGGGATCGCCCGACGCCGCGTCCGGCTCGACGACGAGCAGCCGGCGCCGCGGCGAGCTGACCAGCCCGTCGAGCCGCGCGAAGGCCTCGTCGAGCGCCGTCCTGCTGCTGAGCGGCTTGTTGAGGAGCCCCACCGCGCCCAGCCGCCGCGCGCGGCTCCGCTCCTCCTCCGTCTCCGTCGTGATCACCTGGACCGGGACGTGCCGCGACGACAGATCGCGCTTGAGGCAGTCGAGCACGCGCCAGCCGTCCATGTCGGGCAGGTTGATGTCCAGCGTGATCGCCGCGGGCTTGAGCTCGCGCACCAGCGAGAGCCCCGTCGCGCCGCGGACGGCGACGACCGCCTTGAAACCGTGCTCGCGCGCGACGTCCACGAGGAAGCGGGCGAACACGGTGTCGTTCTCCACGATCACGATCGCGCGGTCGCCGGGGCGGACGCTCTCGCTGTCGTCGATGACCTGCGTGTCCGGGCCCGCGGCCATGCGATCCGACGGCCGGCTGCTGTGGACGGTGTCCTCGATGGCGGCCGGCGTGTCGAGGACGTGCGTCGGCTGCCGCCGCGCCGCCCGCACGGGCCGGTAGGTGCGCGGCAGGTAGAGCGTGAACGTGCTGCCGCGGCCCGGCGCGCTCACCAGCGCGAGGTCGCCGCCGAGCATCCGCGCGATCTCCCGGCTGATCGCGAGCCCGAGCCCGGTGCCCCCGTACTTGCGGCTCGTGCTCCCGTCGGCCTGCTGGAACGCCTCGAAGATGATCTGCTGTTTGTCCGGCGCGATCCCGATGCCCGTGTCGTGGACGGAGAGGGCGATCACCGAGTCGGCCCGGCTGAGCACATCGTTCTCACGGTTCCAGCCGTCGCGGGCCACTGTCACCTCCAGGACCACCTTGCCGCGCTCGGTGAACTTGAAGGCGTTCGAGAGCAGGTTCTTGAGCACCTGCTGGAGCCGCTTCGCGTCGGTGAGCATCGAGGACGGCAGCGCCGGCGAGAACGAGAGCTCGAAGTCGAGCTTCTTGGACTCGGCGACGTGCCGGAACGTACGGTGTACGTAGTCCGAGAGGTCCTTGAAGCTGATCTCGCCCACGTCGACGACGACGGTGCCGGACTCGATCTTCGAGAGGTCCAGGATGTCGTTGATGAGCGCGAGGAGATCGGTCCCCGACGCGTGGATCGTCTTCGCGAACTCGACCTGCCGCGGGGTGAGGTTCTGGTCGTTGTTCCTGGAGAGCTGGTCCGAGAGGATGAGCAGGCTGTTCAGCGGGGTCCTGAGCTCATGGGACATGTTGGCCATGAACTCCGACTTGTATTTCGACGTGAGGGCGAGCTGCCGCGCCTTCTCTTCGAGGGCCTGGCGGGCCTGCTCGACCTCGTGGTTCTTCCGCTCGACCTCGACGTTCTGCTCGGCCAGGAGGCGCGCCTTCTCGCCGAGCGCCGCGTTCGTCTCCTGGAGCTCCTCCTGCTGGCTCTGGAGCTCGCGCGCCAGCGACTGGGACTGCTTGAGCAGGTCCTCGGTGCGCATGTTCGCCTCGATCGTGTTGAGCACGATGCCGATCGACTCGGTGAGCTGATCGAGGAACGCCTGGTGGGTCGGGCTGAAGCGCTCGAGCGACGCGAGCTCGATGACGGCCTTCACCTGCCCCTCGAAGATCACGGGCATCACGATGATGTTGACCGGGGGCGCCTCGCCGAGGCCGCTCGTGATCGTGATGTAGTCGGGCGGCGCGTTGACGAGGAGGATCTTCTCCTTCTCGAGCGCGCACTGCCCGACGAGCCCCTCGCCGAGCTTGAACTGGTTGTCGACGTGCTTGCGCTCCTTGAACGCGTAGCTCGCGAGCAGCTTGAGGACGGGCTCCTCCCGGGAGGAGTCCATGATGTAGAAGACGCCCTGCTGCGCCGTGACCACCGGGGCGAGCTCGGACAGGATGAGGCGGCCGACGGTGAGGAGATCCTTCTGCCCCTGGAGCATGCGCGAGAACTTGGCGAGGTTGGTCTTGAGCCAGTCCTGCTCGCTGTTCTTCAGCGTCGTGTCCTTGAGGTTCCGGATCATCTCATTGATGTTGTCCTTCAGCGCCGCGACCTCGCCCTGCGCCTCGACCTTGATCGACCGGGTGAGGTCGCCCTTGGTGACGGCGGTGGCCACCTCGGCGATGGCGCGGACCTGCGTCGTGAGGTTCGCCGCGAGCTGGTTCACGTTGTCGGTGAGGTCCTTCCACGTGCCGGCCGCGCCGGGCACGCTCGCCTGGCCGCCGAGCTTGCCCTCGACCCCGACCTCGCGCGCCACCGTGGTCACCTGATCCGCGAACGTCGCGAGCGTCTCGATCATGCCGTTGATCGTGTCCGCGAGCGCGGCGATCTCCCCCTTCGCGTCGACGATCAGCTTGCGCTTGAGATCGCCGTTGGCGACCGCCGTCACGACCTTCGCGATGCCGCGCACCTGGTTCGTCAGGTTGCCGGCCATCGAGTTCACGTTGTCGGTGAGGTCCTTCCAGGTGCCCGCGACGCCGCGGACGTCGGCCTGTCCGCCGAGCTTGCCCTCGGTGCCGACCTCGCGGGCGACGCGCGTGACCTCGGAGGCGAAGGAGTTGAGCTGATCGACCATCGTGTTGATGGTGTTCTTGAGCTCGAGGATCTCGCCCTTGACGTCGACGGTGATCTTCTTCGAGAGATCGCCGTTGGCGACGGCGGTGGTGACGGCGGCGATGTTGCGCACCTGGGCGGTGAGGTTGCCGGCCATCGAGTTGACGGAGTCGGTGAGGTCCTTCCAGGTGCCCGCGACGCCGCGGACGTCGGCCTGGCCGCCGAGCTTTCCCTCGGTGCCGACCTCGCGGGCGACGCGCGTCACCTCGGACGCGAACGAGCGGAGCTGATCGACCATCGTGTTGATGGTGTCCTTGAGCTCGAGGATCTCGCCGCGGACGTCGACCGTGATCTTCTTCGAGAGATCGCCGTTGGCGACGGCGGTGGTGACGGCGGCGATGTTGCGCACCTGGGCGGTGAGGTTGCCAGCCATCGAGTTGACGGAGTCGGTGAGGTCCTTCCAGGTGCCCGCGACGCCGGTCACCTCGGCCTGCCCGCCGAGCTTTCCCTCGGTGCCGACCTCGCGCGCCACGCGCGTCACCTGCGCCGCGAACGCGCTCAGCTGGTCGACCATCGTGTTGATGGTGTTCTTGAGCTCGAGGATCTCGCCCTTGACGTCGACGGTGATCTTCTTCGAGAGATCGCCCGTGGCGACGGCGGTGGTGACGGCGGCGATGTTGCGCACCTGGGCGGTGAGGTTGCCGGCCATCGAGTTGACGGAGTCGGTGAGGTCCTTCCAGGTGCCCGCGACGCCGCGGACGTCGGCCTGGCCGCCGAGCTTGCCCTCGGTGCCGACCTCGCGCGCGACGCGCGTGACCTCGGAGGCGAAGGAGTTGAGCTGATCGACCATCGTGTTGATGGTGTTCTTGAGCTCGAGGATCTCGCCCTTGACGTCGACCGTGATCTTCTTCGAGAGATCGCCGTTGGCGACGGCGGTGGTGACGGTCGCGATGTTGCGCACCTGGGCGGTGAGGTTGCCGGCCATCGAGTTGACGGAGTCGGTGAGGTCCTTCCAGGTGCCCGCGACGCCGCGGACGTCGGCCTGGCCGCCGAGCTTGCCCTCGGTGCCGACCTCGCGGGCGACGCGCGTCACCTCGGCCGCGAGGGAGCTCAGCTGATCGACCATCGTGTTGATGGTGTCCTTGAGCTCGAGGATCTCGCCCTTGACGTCGACGGTGATCTTCTTCGAGAGATCCCCCTTCGCGACGGCGGTGGTGACGGCGGCGATGTTGCGCACCTGGGCGGTGAGGTTGCCGGCCATCGAGTTGACGGAGTCGGTGAGGTCCTTCCAGGTGCCCGCGACGCCGCGGACGTCGGCCTGGCCGCCGAGCTTGCCCTCGGTGCCGACCTCGCGGGCGACGCGCGTGACCTCGGAGGCGAAGGAGTTGAGCTGATCGACCATCGTGTTGATGGTGTTCTTGAGCTCGAGGATCTCGCCCTTGACGTCGACGGTGATCTTCTTCGAGAGATCGCCGTTGGCGACGGCGGTGGTGACGGCGGCGATGTTGCGCACCTGTGAGGTGAGGTTGCCGGCCATCGAGTTGACGGAGTCGGTGAGGTCCTTCCAGGTGCCTGCGACGCCGCGGACGTCGGCCTGGCCGCCGAGCTTTCCCTCGGTGCCGACCTCGCGGGCGACGCGCGTCACCTCGGACGCGAACGAGCGGAGCTGATCGACCATCGTGTTGATGGTGTCCTTGAGCTCGAGGATCTCGCCCTTGACGTCGACGGTGATCTTCTTGGACAGGTCGCCGTTGGCGACGGCGGTGGTGACGGTCGCGATGTTGCGCACCTGGGCCGTGAGGTTCGACGCCATCGAGTTGACGGAGTCGGTGAGGTCCTTCCAGGTGCCTGCGACGCCGCGGACGTCGGCCTGCCCGCCGAGCTTGCCCTCGGTGCCGACCTCGCGGGCGACGCGCGTGACCTCGGACGCGAAGGAGCCCAGCTGCTCGACCATGGTGTTGACGGTCTTGGCCGTCCGGAGGAACTCGCCGTCGAGCGGCCTGCCGTCGACCTCGAGGGCCATCGTCTGCGAGAGATCGCCCTTGGCGACGGCGCCGATGACGCGCGCCGTCTCGGCGGTGGGGTGGACGAGATCGCCGATCAGGGCGTTGATGCACGCGACCTCGTCGGCCCACGCGCCGTTCACCTCGCCGATGAAGGCGCGCTGCGAGAGCTGGCCTTCCTTGCCGACCACGCGGCTCAGGCGGTAGAGCTCCTTCGCCATCTTCTCGTTGAGCTCGACGACCTCGTTGAAGGTGTCCGCGATCTTCCCGTCGAGCCCCAGCCAGTCGACGGGCAGCCGCACCGAGAAATCGCCCTTCTTGAGGCTCAGAAGCGACGTCAGCAGCGTCCGCCGGTCGAGCCCGTCGCGCTCGATGGGCGCCGCGGCACGGGGGGGCTCCGCCGCGGGGGCCTTCCTCGCGCGCGCGGCGCCGTGCGACCCCCCGCCCGACGCGCCCTTCTTGCTCTTGCCATTGCCAGCCTTCGCTCTGCGGGCCTTGTCGAGGTCGCTACGCTGCTCCATGCCGCTGTTCTCCTGGCCCTGCATCGCAGTCAGGGCCGATCGGTGAAGGGAAACGAGGGCGCGCCCCGGGCGCGGAGGGAACCCGGGGCGCCGAGAGCGGTGGGATCAGGCGCCCCGGCGCGCCGCTCGGGCGCCGGGGCGCCGCCGCGAGGCGGCGAGAGGGCGAGAGGAGGACTGGCCCTCTCGTCCGAGGGGCGGGATCGTCGGCCGCCTCGGGTTTCCGCCGGACGCCGCGCGCCGCCCGGGGGCGGGGTTGTCGCTGCCCGACCGCGCAGATTCCGTCGGGTCCCATCGGGTTCAGGCTTCGAGGAACGATGGCCATGCGCGTCTGCGCCCACCGCGCAGGAGCATGGGTTCGTATACTACGCAGGCGCGCAGCCGGGCAAGCATCGCGCCGCGCTGGCCGCGCGCTTCTCGGGTCGCTTCTCGTGGGATTCCGTGGCAGGGCGCGCGGTCGGGCGCGGGCGATGTGGCCAGGGCGAGGAGCGAGGCGGTGAGGTGCGTTCGCGCCGGCGCGGGCGTTGCGCGCGGGCGCGGCTGTTGCGCGCGGGCGCGGCTGTTGCGCGCCGGCGCGGACCCTGTGGGCTGGTGCGGGCTGCGGGTGTTGCGCGGCTGGTACGGCCCGCGGGGGTCGCGCGCGGGTGCGGGGGTCGGTCGAGGGGCTGCCTCAGGCCACGTCGGCCTTGGGGGGCCGGCGTCTCGGCAGGAGAGCGCCGCCGGACTGCTTCCGTGGCGTGACGATGCAGTAGCGCCCTGCCTCTCCCACCCGCTCGTGGATGCCCGATTCCGTGATCTCTCGCGCCGGCCTCAGCGGCGGCAGCCATCGGGACACGTTCGCGAGGCACGACGTGCGCTCGGGGAACGGGGAGTGACGGGGCCGCGGCCGCTCCGTGGCGGCGCCGTGCGGCCGCTCCGTGGCGGCGTCGTGCGGCCGCTCCGTCGCGTCATAGGCGCGCTCCGTTGCGTCGTGGGCTCGCTCCGGGGTGTCGTGGGCCCGCTCGGCAGCGAGGTCGTAGGCCCGCTCCGCGGCAGCGTCGTGGGCCCGCTCGGCGGCGTCGTACGGCCGGTCCGAGATCGATCGGTACACCCGCTCCGACAGAGAGCCGTAGGGCGGCCGCTCCGAGGGCGAGCCGTGGGGCGGCCGCTCCGAGGGCGAGCCGTGAGGCCCCTCGATGGCGGCAGCGCTCTGCGCAGGGAGCGTGCCGGACGATGCGCGCCGCTTCGCGGTCGTCGCCGCGATCCGGAGCCGGAGATCCTCGACGTGCCTCGCGAGCCGCTCCGTCTCCTCGGTGAGCCGCGCGAAATCATCGACCTGGCTTCTGCGCTCTGACATAAACGAGTCCTTTGCCGCGATTCTTCAGCCGATCTCGATTCTCTGGCCAGTTCAGCTGCACACCGCATGCCGAGCGCGCGCGGGTCCCTTGAACGGACGTCGAAGGGCGACGTAGAGCTGCGGTGTAGCGATTTGTCGCAGCGTGGCAACGCTGCCTCCACCGTGCAATCGCGATCTCGGCGGCTCGCGCGGAGCGTGCCGGACATCCCGCGGGAAATGCGGGAGCGGACTCGGCGGCATGCCCTGTGCCGTGCGACGCCGCGCACAAGATGGATGAGCCCGTCGCGCCTCGCTGCGTCACGGCCTGATGCCGCCGCGCCCGCGGGGTGCGGCGGGTGTTCCGTGCCCCAGGGGGCCTGGCCTGACGGCGCGCGGCGCTGGTTGAAGGAGCAGACCCATGCAGAACTCGAACTTTGAATCGCTCGGCGCCCGGCTGGGGCTCCCGGCGGACGGCGTATGGCAGTGGGTGATCGTCGCGGCGAGCGTTCCGGTCGGCTTCGCGCTCGCTCGGCTGGCAGTGGGCCTGTTCCGGCGCGCCGGCTCGATCGTCGTGCGGCGGACGGCGACGCCATGGGACGAAAAAACACTCGACGCGGCAATTGGCCCCGTGACGCTTTGTCTCGGGATCATCCTGACGGCCGGCCTCGCGAAGATGACGCGGCTCGGGCAGGAGCTCGTGGCCGATCTGCGATCGCTGCTCTCGGCGCTGTTCATCGGCGGCGTGGCGTGGCTGCTCATGCGCCTCGTCGGGATCCTCACCGAGGTGCTGGACGCGCGCGCCCTGCGGCACCTCGAGGAGGGGAGCGAGTCGTCCCGCGGGCTGCGCACGCAGGCCCGCGTGCTCGAGCGGGTCGCGCGGGTGATCATCGTGATCGTGGCGGGCGCGCTCGTGCTCCTGAATTTCGAGACGGTGAGGAACGTCGGCGTGTCGCTCCTGGCCTCCGCCGGCATCGCGGGCGTCGTGCTCGGCCTGGCGGCGCAGAAGCCGGTGGGCGCGATCCTGTCGGGCCTCCACATCCTGTTCACCCGGCCGATCGATCTCGGCGACAAGGTCGTGGTGGACGGTGAGTTCGGGACGATCGAGGAGATCCGGCTGACCCACGTGGTCATGAAGATCTGGGACGAGCGGCGGCTCATCGTCCCCACCGCGCGGCTCCTCGACCAGTCGTTTCAGAACTGGACGAAGCACGGATCGGAGAAGCTGGGCACCGTCGAGATCTACGTGGATTACCGCACGCCGGTGGACGCCGTGCGGCGGCGCTTCGAGTCCATCCTCCCGAACAGCGAGCTCTGGGACAAGCGGGTAAAGGCCGTCCAGGTCACGAACGTGACAGAGCGCACGATCGAGGTGCGTTTTCTCGTCTCTGCCCGCGACTCTGGGCAGCTGTTCGATCTGCGGTGCTGGGTTCGCGAGGAGATGCTCCGGTGGGTCCAGGAGCTCGAGGAGGGGATGTACCTGCCGCAGGAGCGCTTCTCGCGGGCGGCTCCGGCCGTCGAGGCGATCGAGCGGCGTGGTCCGGCCTCGGGTCGGGCGCGGCGGGCTGGAGCGGTCGACGGGGTGGCCGATGTGAAGTCGTGACGGTGCGCGCCCGCTACGTAGCGGAACGCCACACCGCGACGCCCAGGCTGGGGCGATGGACGTCGGCGCGCTCTTCCGGCGCGTCACCGTCGCGTGCGCTTCCCGCCTCGTACCTGTCGACTCGGTGACACCTTCGACGCGCGGAACAGGCCTCCACGCCTGTCCGCGCGCTCCGTCGCGCGCCGGGGCCCAACCGCTGTGCCCGGGATCGTTCCGCTCGCCGGCAGGCGCAGGAAAGCGGCATGTGCTTTGCAGCGAAAACAGAAAGATCCGGCACTTGGCCCGTCAGCCGTCGACCGCGCGACGAGGTTTCGCCACGCCCCTGGGGGGGAATGGGGGCGTGGCAGGTCGTAACTGCCCCGCCCGCTCTGTGCAGCTGCCTGCGCGGGAGTCCAGGAGCAACGCGCCATGAAATGGGTCATCAGGATCACGCGGGTTGGCGGAATCGATGTTGTCGCGCACGCGGCGTTCGGCCTGCTCATCCCGATCGGGGCGCTCCAGTGGGGGGCGCGGCACGGCGGGAGCGGCGCGCTCTTCGGATGCGCGCTGGGGGCGGCGTTGCTCGGGTGCGTGGCGCTGCAGGCGCTCGTCCACGGGCTCGTGGCGCGGCAGCTCGGCCTGCGGGTGAGCGAGGTGCTGCTCTCGCCGATCGGGGCGATCGCGAGGCGCTCGCGGCCGGACGCGGGGTGGGCGCAGAGCGGGGCGCTCGGCCTGGCGGCGAACTTCGCGCTGGCGGTGATCGTCTTCCTGGCCGCGGGGGCCCAGCACGGGGCGGGGGAGCTCCGGTGGGCGTCGGTGCTTCAGGCCGTCGAGGCGCCGTCGCGCGAGACGGCGGTCGTGTGGATCGCCAGCGCGAACCTGGGGATCGCGATGCTCGGCCTGTTGCCCGCGCTGCCGCTCGAGGGGGGGCGGGTGCTGCGCGAGGCGCTGTCGCCGCTCACCGGCACCTGGCTCGCGACGTCGCTGGCGGCGACGCTCGGGCAGGCGATGGCGGCCGTGCTGTTCTTCATCGCCCTGATCGGCGGTCAGCTCTTCATCGCGCTGCTGTCGGCGCTGCTGTTCCTCGGGGCGCGGCGGGAGTGGAGCGCGGCGCAGGTGGTGAGGGCGCCTGTCGCGTCGTCCGAGGCGCGTCGGCTCGAGGGTCGGGCGGTCCAGCTGTGGCCCGGCGAGCTCGTGGGCGATGCCGCGCGGCGCATCCTGGCGAGCCATGAGCCCGATTTCCCGGTGGTGTACGAGGACCGCGTGATCGGGATCGTGACGCGCACGGACGTGATGCGCGCGCTGGCGGCTGGCGAGGAGGGGGCGTTCATCGCGTGGATCATGCGCTGCGACGTGCCGCGGGTGGCGGCGGACGTGTCGCTCGACGAGGTGGGGCGGAAGATGGTCGAGAAGAACACGCCGGTGGTCGCGGTGTTCGACGGGGAGAGCTACCTGGGGCTCGTGAAGCACTCGGATATCGCGGGGGCGCTCACGCGGGGGCGCGGGGGGAGGCTCGGGAGGATCCGGCTGGCGGCGGCGCAGGCGGGGTAGGTTAGAGGCTTTGCCGGGCTGAACGGCCCCCGGAGGGGTGATGGTGGGGCGGCCCGGCGCGGGGGCCCCGCCGAACTCGCCCTGGATGTTACCCCTCCGGCGCAAGCGCCGGAGAGGTAACATCCAGGGCTCAGACATCGGCCCATCCCCCGCGCCGGGCCGCCCCACCATCACCCCTCCGGGGGCCTGGGGGTGAGCCGCGGAGTCAATCGGGATAGGGGACTGGGGTTGAGCTGCTAGCTAGCCGCGTCCCGAGTCACGCGAACGAAAACGCCCCGCCCACCGGGGACGGGGGGCGGGGCGTCGGGGATTGTCCCTGAGAGGCGGAGCCTCAATCGTTTCGCACGAAATTGAGCTTGAAGGAGACCACGAGCACCAGCGCGTCCTGACTGATACGCCGCTTGCCCCAGGCGACCCCGATGTGCAGCCCCTCGATCGGCTCGAGGTTGGAGGGGAGACCTACGGTGTGCGTGAGCGTCTTCGTGAAATTCCACTCAGGCTTCTTGTTCGCAAGCGCTGAGTTGACGGCCCTCATGATGGTATGGTCGATGATCGAGGGGATGCCGCGGATGTCGGCCTCCTCGAGCTCGACGTTGAACGCGAGGACGTTACCCTTGTTCCTCTCGATGATCTCCGGGGTGATCATCACCCTGAGCTCGTCGAGCTTGATGGTGGGGTTCACGCCAACGATGGACCACTTCAGCTCCGCGGGACAGGTGACGCGCAAGCCCATGTCCTCGACCAAGGTGATCTCGGTCGCCTTGCCGAGGTAGAGCCAGCGGTCGGTCTTGTCATCGTCGTCCAGGTGAATTTTCACAGGGAGGAACTCGCCCAAGACCTGGGCGAGATCCTCCCGCGTGATGATGGCTTCGAGCCACACGGCTGGCGCCTCAGCTCAGGTGGTGACCGCTCTCGCCGCCCTGGGCTCGCCCGCCCTCGATGCCGTAATGCGAGTTCCCGGTCTCGGAGGAGACCGCGCCCTTCACCGCGTCGACCGCGCCGCCGACCTTGTCGTGGACCGTGCGCTCGGCCTGCTCGACCCCGCGCGTCGCCTGGCGCTTCAGGCCGTCGAGGCGGTTCAGGATGTCACGGCGCAGCGCCTCGCCGGACGTCGGCGAGAGCAGCATGGCCACGCCCGCGCCCACCGCGACGCCGGCGCCGAAGAACGCGAGCGTCGTGAGCGGGCTCCGCTTGCGCGCGAGGCCGACCCAGCCGAGCACGTCGTCGAAGCCGAGCGCCCCGATGGTCGCGGCGATCCCGGCGACCGCCTTCGCGACGTCGAACGCCGTCGTCTTGGCCGTCGTCGCCGCGACGCCCGCCCCGGCGGCCGCCGACTCGTACACACCCTTCGCAGTCCCCACCGCGTCATTCAGTCTCGTCATGGCTCTTGTCTCCTTGTGACGGACATGACGTCCGCCGGTTCGTGAGGGGATGCATTGCAGGCCCCGGACCAACCAGCAGACCGCGCTGTACGGCCCGCTTGTCCCCGCGGCCGCACCCACCTCACCGTGACGCCTCCGTGACGAAATGCCACATCTGTCGTGCCGCGCCTCGCGCGCACGCCCACCCCTGCCCGCGCGCCACCGGCGGGCCCCCAGGCCGCGCGCGCCACCCGCCGCGCCGCCGCGGCACCCCGCCGCGCCGTCGCAAACGGAAGATGGTCTATCGGGAAATAGGATGGGGAAGGTAGAAGCGCCCCCTGCTCCACGCCCGCCGAGCGGGGCGCGCCCGCACAGGAGACGGGCCCAGATCGGCGTTTTCGGCGCGCAGGCGCACTCCAGTGCGCTGAGCACCGAAAACGTCGAGATGGGCCCGTATCCGCAGCGGGCGAGCCCCGCTCAACGGGGGGAGTGGGTGAGGCCGGTGAGCACGACGTCGACCCGGCGGTCGTAGCCGTAGGAGTACATCGGCTGGTTGCCGACCGCCTCGGACGCGCCCGTCGCGCGCACCGAGACGCGGTCCGCAGGGATGCCCTCCTTCACGAGGATCTCCTTCACCCGCGTGGCGCGGCGAAGCGAGAGATCCTGATTGTAGGCCTGCGTACCTCGCGGATCGGCCCGGCCGACGAGCTCTATCCTGACGTCCTTGAGGTTGGAGGTGAGCAGGCAGTCGACGATCGCGCGGAGCTCCAGGTGGTCCTGGGGCAGCGGCTCGGACGAGTCGAAGGCGAAGTTCGTCTTGGGCAGCCGGCAGACATCGGCGATGTCGTCGCCGAGGGTGAGCCGGATGAACCGATCTTCGCCCTCCCGGAGATCGGGCCACTCGACCTTGTAGACCCCATCGGGGCCCGGGTTGGGCAACCTGGGTTCGGCCCGCGCCTGCTCCACGGGCGGGGCCGCTGCGCACGCGGAGAGCAGCGAGATCGCAAGCGCGCCCAGGCAGAGCCTGGGCAGATGGACTACCGACGGCATGGGGACCCTCCTTTCGAGGTCGCGGCCCGAGAGACACCGACACGACGCCGAAGAAGAAGCGGTGCCTTCCTCGTCCCGCCGTCCCCGGCGCGCATCGTCTCGAGCCGCCTGTTGTACCGCGGTGGGTAGTTCAAACTCCGTGCCGAGCCGGAAGCCGCGGCGCGCGCGTGACGCAGCGCCGCGCGCGGCGCTGCGTCACGCGCGCGCCGCGGGGCCCGGCCGGATCAGCCGGGCGAGGAGGGCTCCCTGGCCTCGAGCTTCGGCCAGGTGAACCGGAAGGTGGCGCCGGCGCCGACGGCGGACTCGACCCACGCGCGCGCGCCCTTGCTCTGGACGATCTTCTGCACGACCGACAGGCCGATGCCCGTGCCCTCGACCTTGTCGCGCGCCTTCAGCGTCTGGAAGATGCCCCAGATCCGGTCGTGGTACTCGGGCGCGATGCCCGACCCGTTGTCCGAGACCGAGAACTCCCAGAACGGGCCGGCGTCCCGCGCGCCGATCCGGACCTCCGGATCGGCGCGCCCCGCGTGCTTCAGCGCGTTGCTGATGAGGTTCAGGAACGTCTGCTGGAGCGGCGCGCGCTCGGTGACCAGGACGGGCATGTCGGGGGCGATCTCCACCCGCGTCTCGGGCGGGGGCGCGAGCAGCTCGACGATCTCCCGGAGGAGCTTGCCGACGTCGATCGCCTCGGGCTTCTCCCGGACGCGGCCCGCCCGCGAGTAGCTCAGGATGCCGTCGATGAGGTTCTCGAGCCGGTGGACGCGCCCGCGGAGCAGATCGAGCTGCTTCCGGCTCTCCGCCGTCATCTTGTCGTTCAGGTCCTCCTCGATCCACTGCGAGAGGTTGGCGATGCCGCGGAGCGGCGCCTTGAGGTCGTGGCTCGTGACGTACGCGAACTGATCGAGCTCCTTGTTGCTGCGCTCCAGCGCCTGCACGAGCCGCTGCCGCTCCTCCTCGGCGCGCTTCTGATCGTCGATGTCCGTGTACGTGCCGAACCACCGGACGATGCGGCCCGACCCGTCGCGCGCCGCGACCGCCCGGCCGATGAACCAGCGGTAGGCCCCGTCGGCGCGCCGGAGCCGGCACTGGCTCTCGTACGGCTCGCCCGTGCGCAGCACCTGCCGCCACGTCTCGATCGCCCGCTCGTGCTCCTCGGGGTGGATGATCCGGCTCCAGCCCTCGCCCCCCGTGTCCTCGGCGGTCAGCCCGGTGTAGTCGTACCAGCGCTGGTTGAAGTACTCGTGGTGGCCGTCCGGGCGGTTGGTCCACACGAGCTGCGGCATCGTCTCGGCGAGCAGCCGGAACTGCGCCTCGCTGTGCTTCAGCTCCTCCGCGAGCGTCTCGACCTCCTTGCGCACCGTGACCTCGCGCTCGAAGAGCAGCGCGTTGTCGACGCTGAGGGCGGCGCGCCGGGCGAGCTCCTCGGCGAACTGCACGTCGGCCTTCGTGTACCGCCGGCCCGACTCCGCGTGCGCGAGCGTGATCGCGCCGAGGACGCGCCCGCGCGCCGCGAGCGGCACGACCAGGTACGACCGGAGGCCGAGCTCGCGCGCCATCCGGAGGTGCTCCTCGTCCCGCGCGTTCTCGACGAGCAGCGAGTCCGGGATGTCGGACGACCACTCGGTCTCGCCGGTCCGGAGCACCCTCGGCACCCCGCGGCTCGCCGCGGGATCGACGGGGTACTTCTCCTCGATCTGCCGGACGAGCGTCACCTTCTCGGGGTCGGTGTGCTGGACGGCGACGCGCTGGATGGCCCCGTCCTGCGCCTGGATGTCCACCGCGCACCAGTCGGCGAGGAGCGGGACGACGAGCCGGGCGAGCTGCCCGAGCGTCTCGCGGAAATCGAGCGAGGACGAGAGGATCTCCCCCGCGCCCGCGAGGAGGCTGACGTTGGCCTCGGCGCGCTTGCGCTCGCTGATGTCGAGCACGTAGGTGAGGTTGCGCTTCTGCGTCTCGATGCGGGCGGAGCCGACGAGGACCGCCACGCGCTTGCCGTCCTTGCGGATGTACTCCTTCTCGAACTGCTTCGTGGCCCCACGGAGGCTCAGCTCGTTCACCGCGTCGTGGTGCACGTGCTCGTACTCCGGCGGGGAGAGCTGCTGCCAGGTGAGCAAGCCGGCCTTGATGTCCTCGCGGGTGTAGCCGACCATCGAGAGGAAGCAGTCGTTCGCCTCGAGCACGCGCCCTTCGTAGTCGCTGAAGAGCAGGCCCATCATGCTGGTGTCCATGATGCGCCGGAACACCTCGTCGCTCGCCTGGCGCTCGAGCTCGCGGAGCGCCGCCTCCTGCCGCTTGATCTGCTCGGCCCTGCGGTGCAGCTCGACGAAGACGGCCACCTTGGCGCGGAGGATGTCGGGATTGAACGGCTTGACGACATAATCGACCGCGCCCTCGCGGTAGCCGCGATACAGTCGATCCTCGTCCTCCGGCAGCCCCGAGATGAAGATAATCGGCGTGTGCCTCGCGCGATCGAGCCCCCTCACGCGCGCGGCCGTCTCGAAGCCGTCGATACCGCGCATCTTCACGTCCATGAGGATGAGCGCGAACTCCTCGCGGCTCAGGTGCTCGAGCGCCTCCTCGCCGGATTGCGCGGTGACGAGCCGCTGGCGCAGCGGATCGAGCACGGCCTCGAGGGCGAGGAGGTTGGGGCGGTGATCGTCGACGAGCAGAATGCTCGCGACGGGCTCGGACGGCGTCGTGGGAAGGGGGGCGCCAGGCTGGTGTGGGGCCTTCATCTCGTAAGGGCTCAGCCCTGGCCTTCGGTCGGGCATAACGATGACGGTTAACGGCGCGCGGACCGTCTGGCAAGCGAAAGCGGCGCTCGCACGGCCGCGGCGGACGGTCGAACGTTGGTTCACCGCCGCGCGCTCACTCGCCGCGGCGCTGCGCTGCACGGGACCGGGCGCCTCGGGGCCTCGTGCCTTGTTCCTTGGACCTTGTACGACTTGCACCACGCTGTGGCGATCCGTCACGCGCGGCGAGCGGAGCGGACAGCGCCGAGGGGCGTCGCGCCGCGGCGGCGGGCCGCGCGCGGCTGGCATGGGGCCTGCTGGATGCCTCGCCGAGGGAGCACCTATGCGATTCGGACTCAAGCTGGCTTCGTTCGCCTTCGCGCTCGCGGGCGCGCTCGCGAGCGCGCCGTCGCCGGCGAACGCGGCCGATGGGGCGGGGCTCTTCGCGCTCCCGCCGAGCCGGCCCGACGCGTCGGCGCGCGCCGCGATGCCGGCGCCGGAGCCGCCCGCGACGTCTCGAGGGACGTTCGTGGCGCTGCTCGAGCGAACGATGCTGGCCGCCTTCGCGCCGCCGCCGGCGGAGGTGCGCGTCGCGCCGCTCGTGAGCCAGGGCGGCGGCGGCGGGCTCCGCCTCGTGCTGCCCGTGTGCGAGGACGGCTGTTCGCGCTACGCGACCCGCGGGGTCCTCCTCGTCACCTCGAGGACGCCCGACTCGCCGATGGCCTGGCTCGCC
The DNA here is from genome assembly GCF_051474665.1 of Sorangium sp. So ce394. Lineage (NCBI taxonomy): Bacteria > Pseudomonadati > Myxococcota > Polyangiales > Polyangiaceae > Sorangium > Sorangium sp. So ce394. The sequence goes on along the minus strand of NZ_CP150339.1, from coordinate 8,409,546 downwards.
GCGGTGAGCAACCGCAGCGCGCGCTCGCCCGAGGGGCCGCCCGGCCTCGCGGCCCTGCGGGAAGAGGCCCGCAGCGCCCGCGCGAAGGTGCCTCAGGAAGAGGAGAGCGCGCTGCCCGAGTAGGCGCGAATGCGCGCGAGGCGGCGAGCGCGCGCCGGCGGGAAGCCCGCCTGTCGCCCGCGAGCGCCGAGCTGGCCTGAGCGCGAGGGGCCGAGTCGGCCGAGCACGGATGTCGCGCGACGGCGGCAGACGGGGCACCACCTTTCGGGAGAACGGAGTCGGCGCGCGCGGCGGCTCACGGCGGGACGGGGGCAGACGTGACCGCGTCGTGCAAGGCGCGGAACATCGCTGCGAGCTTGTCCGGCTGATAGCTGGCGTTGAGCCCGCTCGGGTTCGGCAGCACCCAGATCCTCGTCGCGTCGAGCGTCTCCGGCTGCGGGCCGGGCGCGGCGTGGGGCCTGCCGAAGGCGCTCCGGTAGGCGCCGATCCCGAGCACGGCGAGGATGCGCGGGCGGTAGCGCCGCACCTTGGCCGCGAGCCGCTCTCCGCCGGCGGCGAGCTCGTCGACGGAGAGCTCATCGGCCGATGCGGTCGCTCGCTCGACCACGTTGGTGATCCCGTAACCGAGCTTCAGGAGCTCGCGCTCCTCGAACGGCGAGAGCACGCGATCGGTGAACCCGCCGGCGTGCAGCGCCGGCCAGAACCGGTTGCCCGGGCGGGCGAAGTTGTGCCCGACGGCGGCCGTGTAGAGGCCCGGGTTGATGCCGCAGAAGAGGACGCGGAGGTCGGGGGCGATGACGTCCGGCACCGTCTTGCCGGCGGCGGCGAGGATCTCTTCGCGGGTGGGCCTTCGGGGTCGGCGAGGGGTGGGCACGGGCTTTCGGGGGCGAGCGCGGGGCGCGGCGGGGCGCAGCTTACGACGGCGGCGCGAGGGGAGAGCGCGGCTGTCGGCGGAAGGAGGTGAATCGGCTCTGGACGGGGGCGGTACAGCGGATACCGTCGTGCGTTCCCCGATGCTGGCGCGCTCGCTCGGTCTGCTCACGGCGCTGCTCGCGGCCGCCTGCGCGCGCGCGCCCGAGCCGGCCCCCGCGCGCGGCGCCGCGGCGGCCGCTCGGTCGGCGCGCGGGGGGCGCGCCGCGGACGCGGGTGTGTCGCGCGTGCCGGGCACGCCGGGCGCGTGGGGCGCCTTGGTCGCGGCCGGCGCCGCGCCGGCGGGGGTCCGCTACGTCCACGGGCTCGCGGACGTGTTCCGCGTGACGCACGGCGGGCCGGACGAGGCCGTCGTGGATCGCGTCGTCGCGGCGGGCGCCCGGCTCGAGCTCGGCGGGGGCGGGCGCGTGGTCGCGGCGGCGTGGGAGCCCGATCTGTGGGCGTCCGGCGATCCGGTCGTCGGGTCGCTCGCGATCGCGCCCCACCTCGGCGGGGGCTTCCTCCACTGGACCCGGCGCAGGGCGTTCCGGTCGCGCGGCTTCACGGGGCCGCTCGCGGAGGTGGCGCTCGGCGGCGGCGCCCGCGCGGTGCGGGGCGCCAGGAATGGCCTGGGCGGCGTCGTGATCTTCACGGAGCAGGGGCCGCGCGCGCTCCCGCCGGGCGAGGACCGCGGCCGGGCGCTCGAGGCGCCGGCGATCCACGATCTCGCCGCGCTCGACGCGGAGCGCGCGGTGCGCCTCGACGTCTTCGGCCGCGCGGCGACGACCGCGGACGGCGGTCGGACGTGGATCGACGCGGGCCGGCGGATCGGGCTCGGCGCGCGCGGCCTCGGCGCCGCGCCGGACGCGCTCTGGCTCGCCACGCCGCTCGGGCGCGTCGCCGTGCTGCCGGACGGCTCGCTCGGCCGCCCCGACGGCGATCTCCGCGCGACGCCGGCGGCCGGCGCGTTCCAGCTGCTCTTCGCGGGCGGTCGGGCCGCCGAGCGCGAGGCGCTGGCCCTCGAGGAGCGCGCGCCGCTCGCGCCGCTCGAGGCGGCCGTCGCGGCCGGCGCGCTCCTGCCCGACGGGACCGCGCTCGGGGTGTTCGAGGGCGGGGTCGCGCGGATCGACGCGCGCACGGGCGCGACGCGCGAGCGGCTCGCCGGCTGGCTCCCGGACGGGCTGGACTGCGCGCCGATGCGCGCGGACGACGGGCTGCTCTTCCTGTGCGCGTGGGACGACTACGAGGGCCACGGCAGCTACGTGCTGCGCTCGGAGCGCGGCGAGGCGCCGCTGGTCGAGCGCGCCTTCAGCGACGAGGGGTTCTTCGTGGCCGACGACGGCGGCGCGGTCGGCTACGTCGGCGGCTGCGCGGCGTCGCCGCGGCTCGTGAGCGACGAGGAGCGCGATCGCCGCTACGGCGAGGTCGTGGTCCACCCGCGGATCTGCGTGCGGCGCGGCCCGGGCGCCTGGGTGGAGCGCGCGATCGAGCTCGGCGAGGCGGAGTCGCTGGTCGGCTGGGCGCCGCGCCGGGACGGGAGCGCGGTCGCGCTGCTGCAGGGCGAGGGCGGCGCGCTGCCGGCGCCGGTCGGCGCGCGGCTCTGGCGCGACGAGGGGGGCGCGCGGGTCGTGCAGCTCGGGGCGCGCCCGGCCGGCTGGTACTGGACGCCGCCCCCGCGCGACGGGGCGCGGGTGCTCGTCGACCGGCGCTTCCGCGCGCGCGAGGACGGCGGGGTCGACGGCTGGCTGTCGTCGATCGAGTGGCCCGATCCCGTGGGGCAGGCGAACCTCGGCGTCACGATCGCGGCGGACGGGGCGATCTCGCCGCACGCCTTGCCGCCGGAGCCGGCGGGGATGGTGGTGACCGGCGATCACGGCGTGCTCGTCACGCGCGGCGCGGAGCTCCACGAGACGCTCGATCACGGCCGGACGTGGCGCGCCGCGGGGCGCTCGCCGGTGACGCCGTCGTCGTTCCAGGGCGCCTGCTCCGCGCTCGGCTGCGCGCTGGTCGGCGTGGTGCGGCTCGGCTGGGGCGCGGGCGAGCCGTCGCCGGCCGTCGCCGCCGCGCCGGGGCCCGGATGCGGGGGAGCGGAGGCGGGCGGGGCGGGCGCGGCGGCGTGTCCGGGCGGCGGCCGATCGCAGGAGGCGGCGGGGCTGCCGGTGCTGTCGTGCGCGCCGGTCGGCCTGCCGGCGCCGCTGCCGGGCGCGGCGCCCGCGGCGGGGTCGGAGCGATGGACCGTGGCGACGCCGTACGGCGACACGCTGGAGATCGTCGCCGACGCGCCGGAGCCCGAGCGCGCCGCGCGGCCGGAAGACGGCGCGCCGCCGCCGCTGTCCGAGGAGGCGCCGCCGGAGGGCGCGGCGCCGGGGAAGGGCGGCGCCACGCCGGGGCGAGGCGGCCCGAGGGCCGCGGCGGTCCGGACGCACAGCGTGGTGGTTCGCCTGCCGTTCGATCTGCGCGGCGAGGCGCTGCGGCTGAACGCGACCGAGCTCGCGCCGAGCGGCAGGCGCGGCGCGCAGCGGGCCGCCGCGGTGCCGCTGCTCGCGCCGGGCGGCGAGGCCGCGCTGCTCGTCGTCGCCGAGGCGGGCGAGCTGCTGCTCGGCCCCGAGGGCGCGCGGGCGCTCCCCGCGCTCGAGCCGCGCCGGAGCCCCGTGGACGGGTCCGCGGGGCGGGCGCCCGGCCTCCTGCTCGGCCCGGGCCGCGCCCTCGTGCTCGGCGAGCACCGGCGCCGCGCGGCCCTCGAGGAGCACGGGCCGGAGCCCCGGCAGCCCGCGCGCGTCGTGGGGCTCGATCGCGAGGAGCTGCGGGGCCGGCCGATGGCGCTCGCCCGGCGCGACGACGGGGAGGCCGGCGTGCTGGTGCTGGACGGCCCCGCGGCCGAGACCGCGGGGGCCGCGGCGCTCGATCGCCTGGCCGGGACGGCGGGCGAGGTGGTCGCGCTGGCGCCCTGGTCGACGCTGACCGCCGCGAGCGACGCGCGCTGCCGCGCCATGCGGGGCGCGTGGCGCGCGCTCGTGGCGCTCGATCCGGAGCGCGCGCTGCGCCTCGACCGGCGGGCGCTGCCCGCGATCGCGCTCGGCGACCAGGGCATCGCGGCGGTGCGCTGGGGGCGCGAACGCGTGTGCCTGGAGGCGCTGCACCTCGCGGTCGCCGACTCGAGGCGGCGGGGCGAGGCGGCGGCGGACGCGGCGCTGATCGCGCGGTGGACGGCGCCGCGGGGGCAGGGGGGCGGGGCGGGGGGCGAAGGGGTGCTGCGGACCGCGTCGACGATGCAGCGGCTCTCGTGCGCCGCGGGCGCCAGGTCGGGCGACGAGTGACGCCGCGCGCCCTCGGCCGGCTCTCGCTCCTCGCCGCGCCGGCGCTCGCGGCCTGCGCGGCGGCCGAGCCGGCGCCCGCGCCGCCCGGCGCGCCGGAGCCGCCGCGCCGCGCCCCCGCCGTCGTGGCGCTCGGCCCTGCCCGGTACGTCGCGCAGGCGGCGCAGGGGCTCGTCGAGCGCGCGGTCGTCGACGGCGAGGAGATCGAGAGGGCCGTGGTGAGCGGCCTGCGCGTCGAGCTGCACGGCCTCGCGCGGCTCGAGCCGCTCGGCGCCGGCGGCCCGGAGCTCGCCGGCGGCGCGGCGTTCCCGGCCTGGGCGCAGGCCGGGCCGCGCTACGTGTTCTGGAGCGGCGGCGACGTCTACACGGCGACCACCTTCGCCGGGGAGCTCCAGAAGCGCGCGACCTTGCCGGGCAACGTCGCCGGCGTGTTCCCGTGGCTCGACGGCGTCGGCCTGATCACGTCGGCCGGGAGCTTCGCCGTCGAGGGCGCGACCGGCGCGCTGCGGCCGCTCGGCATGCCGTCCCTCGTCGCGGCCGTGGCGGCCAGCGACCGCCGCGCGCTCGGCCTGACCGTCTTCGGGCGCGCGCTCCTCACGGTGGACGCGGGCGCCTCCTACCGCGACGTCACCGCGGAGGTCGGCGGCGCGATCGCGCTCGAGGTCCGCGGCGAGGAGATCGTCGCCTCGCTCCGCGGCGGCCTCGAGCGCGCCGTCGACGCGGGCGGGCGCCTCGGCGCGCCCCGCGCCCCGCGGGCGCGGCCGCCGGCCGGCGCCGGCTCCTACGCCGCGTGGCTCCCCGGCGCCCCCTTCGAAAAGCTCGCGGACGCCGTCGCCTCGGGCCTGCCGCTCGACGACGGCGGCGCCGTGATCGCCGCGGACGGCGCCGCCGGCCGCATCGACCTCGCGACCGGCCGCGCCTCGTCGGTCGCGCCGCTCCCGCCCGGCAGCGGCGCGTGCGCGCCGTTCCGCGCGAGCGACGCGCTGCTCGCCGTCTGCGCCGGCCCGGATCGCGCGAGCGTCGTGGACCTCGCGAGCGACGCGCGCGGGCCGGGCGCGCTCCGGCTGGAGCGCGCGTTCGAGCTCCGGCCCGAGCCGGAGCGGGAGGGCGGCCGCTTCGTCGGCGTCGACGGCGAGGCGCTCGGTTACCTCGGGCCGTGCGAGGGGCTGCCGAGGCCGCGGTTCGATCTGAGCGCGATCGCGCGCGCGTCGTTCGCCGGCGGCGCGGCGCCCGAGAGCGCGGTGCTCTGCGTGCGGCGCGGGCCGGGCGTCTGGGTCGAGCACCGCCTCGACCCGGCGGACGCGACCGACGTGATCGCCTGGATCCCGCGCGCCGGCGGGGGCGCGGTCGCCCTGGTCGCGCGCCCCGGCGCGTTCCTGCCGGACCGCGAGCGCGTCGAGGTGCGCGGCGCGCTGCGCGTCGTGCGGCTCGCGCGCGGCGAGCCGCCGCTCCACCTGCCCTCGTACGGCGAAGGGCGGCCCGGGCTGCTCTCGCGCGCGCTCGCCGCGCACGCGGACGGCGCCGTCGAGGGCTGGCTCCCCGCGCAGGGCGCGGTCGGCCTCGCGCCGATCGCGATCGACGCCGCCGGCCGGCTGCGCCGCCTCCCGCTGCCGGCGCGCGCGCGCTCGCTCGAGCCGTCGGGCCCGTTCGCGCTCGTCGAGACGGAGGACGGCAGGCTCTTCGAGACGATCGATCGGGGGAGGCGGTGGACGCCGGTCGCGCCGCCGCCGGGCGGCGCGGCGGCGCGGCTCTCGGGCTGCTCCGCGGTGGGGTGCCGCCTCGGCCCGTTCCTCCGGATCGGGTGGGCGTCGGCCGCGCGCGGCGGCGGGGCGCGCGCGGCGTCGCCGCCCGACGCGGCCGCGGCCGAGCCGCCCCCGCGGCGCGAGCGCGATGGGCCGTTGCGGCCGCCGGCGCCGTCGCCCGTCGCGCGGCTCGCGTGCCGCTTCGCGGGGCCGATCGCGGCCGCGCGCGTGCCGGAGTCGCAGGGGTTCGGCGCGGTCGCCGCGCCGCCCCTGCGCACGGCGAGCCCGCTGCGGCTCGGCACCCTCGGGGTGCTGACGCTGCCGCCCGTCGGCGGCGCGCTGCCGGCGGCCCTCGCCGACGCGGAGCTCGCCTGGATCGCCCCGCTCGATCTGCGCGCCGAGATCCGCCGCGCGAGCGTGCCGGTCGCGGGCGCCGAGCTCTCTCGGCTCGCGTACCGGCCCTACGAGGCGCAGGTCGGGCTCGCGATCGATCGCGACGGCCGCGTGGCGCCGGTCGCGGTCGGCCCGAAGGAGGCGTGCCTCGCCGGCCTGCTGGACGCCGCGCGCGTGACGCGGCCGATCGGCGGCTGCGCCCCCCAGCCCTCGGTCGGCGTCGATCTCGGCGATCGCGCGGTGTTCCTGAGCCCCCGGTACGACGGCCTCGCGGTGAGCGCGGTCGACCTGCGCGGGGAGGCGGCGCGCGGCGCGCCGGCGAGCCCGCGGCCGTCCGGCGGCGGGGCGCTGCGGGAGCTTTACGTGCAGCGCGCCGCGCCGATGGCGGGGCCGCAGGCGCGCTTCGCCTTCGGCGCGGGCGCGCGCGGCGGCGCGCCGGTCGTGGTGGCGGTCGCCGGCGACGGCGGCGCGGTGCTCTCGCCGGTCGATCCCGAGCTCGGCGAGCTCGGCCCCGAGGAGGCGCTCGCGCCGCTCGGCGAGCTCGCCGCGGGCAGCGCGCCGTCGTGCGCCCCGCGCCGCGAGGACGCGCGCGTGGTCCTGCCGTTCGACACGGAGATCGGCCTCGCGCCCGGCGCGCTGCCGGGGATCGCCGAGGCCGGGACGGCCGGCGTCGCGGTGATCCGGTGGTCGCGCGATCGCGCGTGCCTCGACGCCGTGGAGCTCAACGTGCGGGACGAGCGCTACGAGGCCGACCTCGGCTTCTACGAGCCGCCCGGCGTCGTGAAGAAGCTCGTCGCGCGCTTCGCGGGGCCGCCGCCCGCGGCCCGCCTCGGCGGGCGCGGCGAGCCAGCGCGGGAAGCTGGCGGCGGCACGCTCGTGCTCGTCCAGCCCGGCCAGGAGGTGCGGCAGCCGGTGCGGTGCACGGCGGTCGTGAGGGGGCGCTGAGGCGGCCTCCGCGCGATCCGCTCGGTCGGGGCGCGCCGCAGCGGCGCGGGCCGCCTCGCGCCGGTCCAGGCGGCGTTCGCTGGCGCCCGGGCGGTCCGACCAGGAGAGTGCGCTGCGGTGCGCGCTCGGATCGTTTACAGTCGTCGCCGCCGCGATGCCCTCCCGCGCAGGCGTCCTCCTCGGGCTCGCCCTCGCCGCTGCCTGCAGCGCCGCCCCCGAGCGCCCTCCGCCGCCCGCCAAACCCCAGGCCGCCGCGCCCTCGGACGTGCCGCCGCTCTCTCCGGCGCGCTACGCGCTCACCGAGGGCGTCGGCGTCCTCTTCGACGCCGCCGCGCCCGGCGATGGCGCGCCGACGCCCGGCCCGCAGCCGGCGCTCCACGAAGGGATCCGCGTGCGCCTCGACGGCGGCGTCGTGCTCGCCGCCGCGCCCGCGTCCGAGCCGCTCCGCGGGTTCCGGTCGATCCCGGCGCGCCTCGGGGGCGGGTTCGTCCTGTGGTCCGAGGCCCGCGTCTACCGCGCCAGCGACTTCCTCGGCGCGCTCGCGCCCATCGCCGACGTCGGCGCCCCCGGCGGCGCGCGGCCGTACCTCGACGCCATCGTCCTGCGCAGCGACCGCGGCCTCCTCGAGGTCGACCCGTCCTCGCTCGCCGTCCGGCGCTTCGGCGCCGCGGGCGTGGTCGACGCGGTGGCCGTCGACGCGCGGCGCGCGGCGCGCCTCGACCTGTTCGGCCGCGCCTCGGTCACGCTCGACGGGGGCGCCACCTGGGTCGACGTGCTCGAGGCCCACGGGCTCGCCACGACGCTCCTCCAGGAGGGCGGCGGGGAGGTCGCGCTGCTCGGCCCCTCGGGCAGCCCCGCGCTCCGCGTGACCGCCGACGGCCTCGTTCGCGCCGCGCCCGCGCCGCCGCGCGACGGCCCGAGCCCCTCGCTCCACCTCCCGCCGGCGCGGGACCCGCTGCCCGGCGCGTCCTCGAGCCGCGGGCTCGCCCCGGAGGCGCTCGCGCTGGCCGCGGCGGCCGGCGCCCTCCTCCCCGGCGGCAGGCTGCTCGTCGCCCGCGACGGCGGCCTCGCCGTGCTCGCCGCGGCGACGGCCCAGCCCATCGCCGACGCGGAGATCGAGGGCCTCGACCCGCGCTACGCGCGCTGCCAGCCGTTCCGGGCGGGCGAGGACGTCCTGCTCGCGTGCGCGCACGACGCCGCCCACGTGCTCCGGCTCGAGACGACGCTGTCCGCGCCACGCCTGGAGGCCACGTTTCCGCCCCGCGGCCGCGACCCCGATCCGATCGCGACCTCGCGGGGGGCGTTCCTCGGCGACGATCGCGGCCGCCTCGCCTTCGCCGGCCGGTGCGGCAGCGCGCCTCCCGGGCTCCACGACTTCCAGGAGAGCCCGGACGGCGCCGCCTCGCCGGACGGCGAGCGGTCGCCCTGGCCTCCCGCGCTGTCGGGCGAGCCGCCCTCCGAGACGGCGCGCCCCTCGCGCGGCGCGCCCGCCGAGGACCGCGCCGCGCGCGTCTGCGTGCGCACCGGCGGCGGCCGCTGGGTCGAGCGCCGGATCGAGGGGGAGGACGCCGCGCGCCTCTACCGCTGGATCGCCGGCGAGCGCGGGACCGTGACCGCGCTCGTGCTGGAGGCGCCTCCCGTCGCGCGCGACCGCGCGCGACCGCCCGAGGGCGTCCGCGTGATCCGCGTGCGCGAGCGCGACCCGGCGCTCGCCGGCGGCGTCTTCCCGGCGCTCGCCGACCGCGCCTCGCCGCGCCTCGTCGACACCGACTTCTGGGAGGACGACGACGGCGCCGTGCGCGGCTGGCTCCACCTGGCCGACGCCACCTCGCCGGCCGACGGCGCCTCGCCGGACCGCGCGGCGCCGCCGGACGTGGACGCGCCCGCCGCGCGCCTGCTCTCGACCCGCCGCGGCGGACGCCTCGCCGGCCTGCGCATCGACGCGCGCGGCGGCATCACCGTCTACCCCCTCCCGGCCGCCGTCGCGCACGTCGTCGCCGGCGGCCGGTTCGCGCTCGCCGCCACGGGCGACGACCCGCCGGCCTACTTCGAGTCGACCGACGGCGGCCGCTCGTGGCGCCCCGTGGAGGGCCCGCCCGCTCGCCAGATCGAGCCTCCGCTCGACGAGGGCGCCCCCTTCGCCTGCTCGCCGATCGGCTGCGCCATGGGCGAGCACGGCCTCGTCCGTCTCGGCTGGGGCGGCCCCCCGCCGCCGCCGCGCGGCGCGCCGCCGCCCTACGCCCCCGCGGCGAGCCCCGCGCCGCGGACCGCGCCTCCGCCGCTCGTCTCCTGCCGCCTCGACGACGACCCCCCCACGCCCCCGCCCCCCGCCGCCCTCCCGGCGCCGCGCCCCCCTGCGGGCCGCGCCGGCCGGATCGCGCTCGCAGCGCCGGGCGCCCCCGCGGCGGCCCGGCTCCTCGGCGGCGCGCCCCCGGTCGTCTCGCTGTGGACCGCCGCGTCCTCCCCCCTGGGCGCGCTCCGCGACGGCGTCTTCATGGTCAGCGTGCTCCCGCCGTTCGCGGGCACGGCCGCGCCCCGCCGCGTCTCCCTCCGCGACCGCTCGCTCGCCATGGCGACCGGCGAGGCCGTCCCCGTGCTGCTCGCGCCGGGCGCCAAGGCGCCCGCGGATCTCTTGCTGCTCCTCGACGCGGACGAGCCGCACGGGCGGCGCGCCCTCCGCGTGCCCGCGGGCGCCGCGCCGCCCGCGCTGCTGCCGTTCGATCACGCCGGCGCGATCGCCGTCGCGGCCGAGCTGCCGGGCGGCGACCTGCTCGCCTTCGACGCCGGCAAGCGGAGCCTCGTCCTGGCCACGCGGCAGGCCACCCTCGCCGTCGCCGGGCTCGCGCCCGTCCCCGACGTCGCCGGCGCCCGGCTCACCCTCGGCCGGCGGCTCGACGCCCCGGGCTTCGCGCTCGTCGGCTACGCCGTCGCCTCGGGGGAGGTCGTCGCCGCGCCGCTCGACGCCGCCCGGGGTGAGGTCGGCCCCGTCGAGCCGCTCGGGTCCCTCGCGTCCCTCGCCGAGATCGGCGCCGGCGGCTGTGGCGGCGCTCGGCCGTCGCACCGGTTCATCGCCGAGCTGCCGGTCACCCTGCGGCTTTCGTCGAGGGGCGGCGCGCCGCTCCTCGACGAGGACGCCCCCGCGGCCGCGCTGCTCGCCGGCGGCCGCGGCGCGCTGTGCGTCGAGGCGATCGAGATCCGCGCCGCGGCCCGGGGCGCGCAGGATCTCGGCGCGGTCTTCGGCCCCGGCGGGGCCGCGGCGCTCCGCGGGGGCGCGCGGCTCCGCTGCGAGCTCCTGTCAAACCGGCCCTGACGACCGGCGCGTCCCGGAAACTGCGCCCCGCCGTGCCTACGTGCTAGGGTCGGCCCCATGCCCGCCCTTCGATCCTTGGCCCTGCCGATCGCGGTGGCTGCGTCGATGCTCGGCCAGCTGGCCTCTTGCTCCGAGCGGCCCACCAACTTCCCGGACCGCGACGGCGTCATCGCCGCCCAGGCCGAGTGGTGCGCCGCGCTCGCCAAGCTCCAGCGCGCCGGCGCGTCCTGGGAGCACCTCAACGCGTGCAAGGCCGCCTACCCGACCTCCTCGCCCACCTATCTCCGCGCCATGACGAGCTGCTTCTCGCGGCGCATGGAAGCCGCCACCGAGAGCTCGCCCGACCGGAGCCAGATCATCCTCGAGTGCAACGACGAGATCGCCGTCAAGATCAACCCGGACGAGCCCACGGCGAAGCCCGTCATCGACGCCCGCTGCGCGCGCATGTCCCGGTGCGAGAAGATCCCGGTCCCCGACTGCCAGGCCGCGTTCACCAAGCTCGAGGCGGCCCAGCGCGCGATGTTCACCACGATCTACAACGCCTCCGGCCGCTACGAGATCATCGACTGCCTCGAGAACGCGAGCTGCACCGACAACGAGGAGGCGGGCCGCCAGGCCTGTTACAAGCCCACCTCCGACGCGCTGCTCTGGTTCCCGGACTGAGCCCGCGCTCCCCGGCGGGCGCCGCGCCCCCTCGGACGCCGCGCGTCGGCGCGGCGCCTCGCCCGCCGTGAGGCCCCGCGCCGCCTGCCCCCTCGTCCGCGCCTCGTCTCCACGAAATCCCTGGTAGCGTGCTGCGCATGCGAACCGCCCGACCTCGAACCGGTCCCCTGTCTCAGCTCGGCGCGCGACGTCAGCGCGCCGAGCGTCCTCACGCTCGCCCTGCCCACGCGCGCCCCGGAGCGGCGTCCCGCCTCGCCGGAGGCGGCCGCCGGCTCCTGCTCGCGCGCGTCGTCGCCGCCGCGCTCGCCCTGATCGGCGCGTGGCTGCCCGCGACCGCGGCGCACGCGGCGGGCACCGTCACCATCGCCGATCGCTCGCCCAAGGAGGACGACGGCCGCTGGAAGCTCAAGATGACGATCAACTACGGAGGGACGCCGCACCTCTCGCACATCCCGATGCTGTTCTCGTTCACGCCGACGGTGCACTACGAGCGCGCGCTCACCGACCAGTCGCCCGAGAAGCCGATCCTGAACCGCATCCCGCTCCAGAACCAGCAGTCGATCAACGAGAGCATGGACGTCGGCTTCTCCGACGGCAGCGGCAAGGTCTTCTCCATCACCAAGTTCGACTTCGTCCTCCGGCGCGATCGCGGCTTCGAGGCCGGCGAGTACGAGCTCGTGATCAAGCGCGCGAGCGACGGCGTGCAGATGGGGCAGAAGCAGAAGATCACCCTGCAGGGCGAGAACGAGATCATCGATCGCCGCGCGATCGTCTTCACCGGCGAGAAGAAAAAGAAGGACAAGGCGGCGGACAAGCCCGACGCCGAGAAGAGCGGCGAGACCGAGAAGGCGCAGGGATCCGAGGGCGAGCCCGCGTCCGAGCCCACGGAGGCCGAGGCGCCCTCCGCCGCCGAGCTCCCGCCCGACGAGGCGCCGCCGCCGGTGGAGCCGAAGCAGGGCGGCTGCGGCTGCCGGCTGTCCCCCGAGGAGGCCGCGACGCCCCTCGCCTTGCCGCTCGTCGCCCTGGGCGCGGCGGCCGCCGTCGCTCGACGGAACCGCGCGCGCCGCGCGCGCCGCGGCTAGCGCCGCCCGCCGCGCCGGCGCACGCCGCAATCAGGCGTGGCGCGCGTGGCGCGCGCGCGTGCGCCGGTCGCTCGCGCCCGTGCCCGCAGCCAGGGCGGACGGGTCTTCTTCGACGCGACCTCTGTGCTGGACGGCGCGCGCAGCCTCGGCGCGGCGCCCGCCTCGCGTGATCGCGCTTGCAGGGACCACCCGAGCCCGCCGACAATCGCCCGCCGACGCCGACTGCCCGCGACTCCCTCGCGGGCCCGCCGTCCCCAACCCAATCGATGAGCTCCCTAGTCCCTGCCCACCAGCACCCTCTGCTGTACGCGATCTTCGTGCGCGTCTGGCTCCATGAGCTCTCGCGCGCCGCCAAGGCCAGGGTGACGCTCGCCAGCGTGCCCGACGCGGCGCTCGACCGGCTCGCCGCGCTCGGCGTCGACTACGTGTACCTGATGGGCGTCTGGACGCTCGGCCAGGAGGGCCAGCGCCTCTCGCTCGCGCACCCCGACCTGCGCGCCGAGTACGACCGCGTGCTGCCGGACTGGACCGACGCCGACGTGGTCGGCTCCCCGTTCGCCGTCGCGCGGTACGAGGTGAACCCCGCGTTCGGCGGCGACGCCGCGCTCGCGGATCTGCGCCGGCGCCTCGCGGCGCGCGGCATCGGGCTCATCCTCGACTACGTCCCGAACCACGTCGCGCGCGACCACCACTGGGTGAAGGAGAAGCCCGAGTGCTTCATCGTCGGCGACGACGGCGCCCCGCTCAGCGGGCGCGACCCCTACATCCCGCCGTGGCCCGACACGGCCCAGCTCGACTACCGCCTCGCGGCGACGCGCGCCGCGTCCACCGAGGCGCTCCGCAGCGTCGCGTCGCGCTGCGACGGCGTCCGCTGCGACATGGCCATGCTCGTGCTCGACGACGTCTTCCGGCACACGTGGTCCAAGCGGCCGCCCAAGGAGCGAAAGGCCGAGGCCACGGGCGAGTTCTGGGCCGAGGCCATCGACGCCGTGCGCCGCGACCACCCGAGCTTCGTCTTCATCGGCGAGGCGTTCTGGGACCTCGAGTGGCGCCTGCAGATGCTCGGGTTCGACTACACCTTCGACAAGAGCCTTTACGATCGGCTGAGCCACGCCTCGGCGTCCTCGGTCCGCGGCCACCTCGCGGCCACGTCCGACTACCAGCGCCGGAGCGTGCGCTTCATCGAGCACCACGACGAGCCGCGCATCGCGGCCGTGCTCCCGCCGGACCGGCGCCGGGCCGCGGAGTTCATCGCGGCGACGGTGCCCGGCATGCGGTTCATCCACCACGGCCAGCTCGAGGGGCGGACGGTGCGCGCCTCGCTGCACCTCGCCCGCGCCCCCGAGGAGCCGGTCGACCAGGCGTGCCTCGCCTTCCACGAGCGGCTGCTCGGCGCGGTGCGCCGCCCCATCCTGCGCACCGGCAGCTTCGCCACGCTCACCCCGCGCGGCCCGGGCGCCGACGCGTTCGTCGCCTACCGGTGGGAGCCGCTCCCGGCCTGCGGCGCGCCCCGCAGCGCGGCGCCGCTCGTGGCGGTGGTCAACTTCGCCCCGTCGCGCGGCGGCTGCCGCATCCCGCTCGACGTCGCGGGCGTCGCCGGCCGCAAGGTCCTGCTGGTCGACCTCATGACCGGCAACGAGCACCCGCGCGACGGCGACGAGCTCGTCGATCTGTCGCGCGGCCTCGGCGTCGAGCTCCCCGCCTACGGCGTCCACCTCTTCGAGATCCGGCGCTGATCGGCCGGCGCCCGGTCGTCCCGCGCCTGGAGGTCCCCATGTCGAACACCGGCGCCGGCGCGCCCTTCCGCCTCGTCACCATCCCCTTCAGCCACTACTGCGAGAAGGCGCGGTGGGCGCTCGACCGCGCCGGCGTCCCGTACCGCGAGGACCCCTACCTCCCGCTCGCCCACGCGCTCCCGTCGCTGCGCGCCGGCGGGCGCCGCACCGTGCCGGTGCTCGTCACGCGGGCGGGCGCGGTCTCCGACTCCACCGACATCCTGCGCTACGCCGACGCGTTCGTCCCGTCGGAGCACGCGCTGTTCTCCGGCGAGCCCGGCGCGCGCCGCGACGACATCGAGGCGCTCGAGGCGCGCTTCGATCGCGAGCTCGGCCCCGCCGTGCGCCGCGTCGCGTACTTTCACGCCCTGCCCGACGAGGAGGCGATGTTCTCCGTGATGAGCGGGGCGTTCCGCGCGCTCGAGGGGGCCGGCGCGGCGCCGCCCTCGTGGTTCGGGCGCGCCGCCTTCCGCGCCTACTTCCCGGTCGCGCGGGCGGTCATGAGGCGCGCGATGCGGATCGACGCCGCCGGCGCCGAGCGCTCGCGGGGCAAGCTCCGCGCGGTCTTCGACGCGGTGAACGAGCGCCTGCGCGACGGGCGCCCGTTCCTCGTCGGCGATCGGTTCTCGGCCGCCGATCTCACGTTCGCCGCGCTCGCCGCGCCGCTGATCGTGCCCGAGCGCCACCCGGTGCCCTTCCCGTTCGCCGGGCTGCCGGCCGTCCTCCGCGAGCTCATCGAGGCGCTCCGCGCCGAGCCGGCCGGCGCCTTCGTCCAGCGCCTCTACCGCGAGCAGCGGCACCGGAAGGCCGGCCTCCCCGCCGGCGGGTGACGCTCGGCGCGCGCTGACGGCCGCCGCGCGCTCAGCCGCGCGCCGGCACGCTCGCGAGCAGGTCCCGCACCGCCGGCCCTGCCTTCAGCGGCTCGCGGCGCGCGCCGAAGTGCCGCGCGTGATCCCGGATCGCCCCGATCGCCGCGTCCGGGGCGAGGCCGTGCCGGGCGCGCAGCCACGCCGCCAGCACGACGGCCGCGCGGCCCGCGCCGGACGCGCAGTGCACGACGATGGGCGCGCCGCCGGCCTCCGCGCGCCGCAGCGCGGCGAGCGCGCGCTCCAGGGCGTCGGGCGAGGGGATCGCCCCGCCCTCGAGCGGCACGTGCGTCACCCGGAGGAACTCGCGCTGGTAGCGGCCGAGGAGCGGGACCCGATGGAGCGCCAGCTCCCCCTCGTCGAGCAGGCAGAGCACCTCGCGCATGCCCTGCCGCGCCATGAAGCCGAGCCACGCCTCGACGGGGGCGTCGCTCGGATCGGGGTGCTGCGCGGCGCCCGGCGGCGCGACCACGGACGAGCGGATCCCGGAGGCCGACCAGAGCGCCATCCCGAAGCCGGGGCGCTCCGCGCCGTGCACGACCCGGTCGAGCGGCGACGCGGGCGCGAAGTTGAAGGGGGCCGACGTCGACGGCTCGCGCCCGCTCCGGTAGAAGAGCTCGAACTCCTCGACGGACGCCTCGAGCTCGGGGTCGTCGATCGAGCCGGGCCGCGCGCGCCGCACCTCGTGGATGGCCTCGGTCGACGACCGGCCCAGCGCCACGAGGCGGCAGGCGAGCACCACGCCGGTGCGCCCGATGCCGCCCTCGCCGTGCACGACGGCGGGCCGCGGCGCCCGTTCGAGGAACGCCACGGCGCGCAGGAGGTCGACGCTCGGGATGCGCGTGAAGTCCGCGAGCGGGCAGTGCAGGTGGACGAGCGAGCCGAGCGCGTGCGGCGAAGGCGCCCGCCGCGAGAGCGACACCATGCTGCGGAAGCCGAGCTCCACGAGCTCCTCGACCGCCCGCGGCGCGTGGGGGTACGCCATGCCGGCGAGCTCGCCGGGCAGGACGAACGAGAAATTCTCGAGCTCACTCATGGCCGCCGCCCGGTGCGCACACGGTCGTGAGCTGCGCCGCGCGGTGGGGCACCCGCCCGCACCGGCCCGGGAGGTCGCAGCGCGCCGCGCCCCCCGCCGCGTCGCGGATCGGCGCGGCGGGGCGCTGCGCCGGGCCGCCGCCCCTCGGTTGCGCGCCGGGTCCGCGGGCGGGCGGGGCGGCGGGGGCGGCGAGGCCGAGGACTGCCGGGAGCGGGGGCCTGGGCGCGAGCGCATTCCTCATGGTGGGTCCGCATTGTAACGGCAGTTCACGGCCGCTTGGCAGCCGTCACGGCGAGCGCGGTTCGTCCTGGTCGCGGGGGCCGAGCCGCGGGGCCGAGCCGCGACGATGGCACGTCGCTCCTGGTTCCCTCGGCACGGTTCGGCGTGTATGAAGGGCGCGTGGTCCGCTACGCCCTTGCCCGGACACCGATCCTGCGCCCCCTGATGCTCGTCGCGCTCGGGCTCGGGTCGGCCTGCAGCGGCGCCGCCTCGCCGGCGCCCGCGCCGCCGGCCCCCGGCGGGGAGGCGCCCGCGCCCCCGGCGGCGCCCGCGGCCCCCCGGCCCCAGGCCGCCCTCCCGGCGGAGGCGCCGCCCAGCGTGGCCGAGGCGCAGGCCTTCCTGGCCGGCGTCGACCGGGACCTGCGCCGGCTGCGGCTCCAGTCCGCGCGCGCGGGGTGGGTGAACCAGACCTTCCTCACGGACGACACCGACGCGCTCGCCGCCTCCGCCGACGAGGCGAGCATGGAGTACCTCAACCGCACGATGAAGGCGGCGAGGCGCTTCGACGGCCTCGCGCTGCCCGCGGATCTCGCCCGTCAGCTGACGCTCCTCAAGATCTCGACCACCCTGCCGGCCCCGAGCGACCCGGCGGAGCGCGCGGAGCTCGCCGCGCTCTCGGTCGAGATGACGAGCCTCTATGGCAAGGGCAAGTACTGCCCGAAGGGCAAGGCGGCGCGGCCTGCCCCGGCCGGCGCCGCTGCGGCGGCGGGGGCTCCGCCGGCGCAGAAATGTCTCGCGCTGGACGATCTCTCCGAGATCATGAAGACCAGCCGCAAATGGGATGAGCTGCTCGACGCGTGGACGGGCTGGCACGCGATCGCGCCGCCGCTCCGGCCGAAGTTCGAGCGGTTCGTCACCCTCGGCAACAAGGGGGCCGCGGAGGTCGGCTTCGCGGACCTCGGCGCGCTCTGGCGGGCCGGCTACGACATGCCGCCGGAGGCGTTCGAGGCCGACACCGAGCGGCTCTGGGGCCAGCTGAAGCCGCTCTACGACGAGCTGCACTGCTACGTGCGCGCCCGGCTGCGCGCGACGTACGGCAAGGACAGGATCGGCGACAAGGCCCCGATCCCTGCACACCTGCTCGGCAACATGTGGGCCCAGGCGTGGTCGAACGTCTACGGCCTCATGGAGCCGTACAAGGGCCAGCCGTCGCTCGACGTGACGCGCAAGATCAAGGCGAAGAAGCTCGACGAGAAGCAGATGGTCGCGCTCGGCGAGCGGTTCTTCACCTCGCTCGGGCTCGACCCGCTGCCGGCCACGTTCTGGGAGCGGTCGCTCTTCAAGAAGCCCACCGACCGCGAGGTCGTCTGCCACGCGAGCGCCTGGGACGTCGGCTACAGGAACGACCTCCGCATCAAGATGTGCATCCGGCCGAACGAGGAGGATCTCATCACGATCCACCACGAGCTCGGGCACATCTATTACTATAGCCAGTACTATAAGCTGCCGATCCTGTTCCAGGAGGGCGCCAACGACGGCTTCCACGAGGGGATCGGGGACACGCTGGCCCTCTCCGTGACGCCGACCTATCTGAAGACGCTGGGGCTCGTCGACAGGGTGCCGGAGGACGAGAAGGGGCTCATCAACTTCCTCTTGAAGACGGCGCTCGACAAGGTCGCGTTCCTCCCGTTCGGCAAGCTCATCGATCAGTGGCGGTGGGACGTCTTCTCGGGCAAGACGAAGCCAGCCGACTACAACAAGGCGTGGTGGGCGCTCCGGCTCAAGTACCAGGGCGTCGCGCCGCCCGTGCCGCGCAGCGAGGCCGACTTCGACCCGGGGGCGAAGTTCCACGTCCCGGCGAATGTCCCGTACACGCGGTATTTCCTCGCGCACATCTATCAGTTCCAGTTCCACCGCGCGCTCTGCAAGGCGGCCGGGCACACGGGGCCGCTCCACGCGTGCTCGATCTACGGCAGCGCGGCCGCGGGCGAGAAGCTGCGCGCCATGCTGTCGCTCGGCGCGAGCCGGCCGTGGCAGGAGGCGATGAAGGCGATGACGGGGGAGACCGAGGCCGATCCGAGCGCGATGCTCGAGTACTTCGAGCCGCTCCGGAGGTGGCTCAAGGAGCAGAACAAGGGTGAAGTCTGTGGGTGGTAATCGAGCGTAGGTGAGCTGTGCGCGTCTTCGTCGCTGTTGATCCGGGAGCCGAGCTCCTCGCCAAGGTCGGAGAGCTCCTCAGGGAGATCTCGCCCCGGGCTCCGTCCGCCAAGTGGGTGGAGCCTGCCGGGCTGCATATCACGCTCGCCTTCATGGGCGAGATCGGAGAGGAGCGCCTGCCGCTCGTCATCGCGGCGGCCGGGAGCGTCGCCGCCTTCCACAGGCCGCTGACGCTGCGGATCGAGAAGGGCGGCGCGTTCGGCACGCGGCGCCGCCCGCGCGTGCTCTGGCTCGGGGTGGGCGGCGCGGTCGGCGCCCTCACCGCGATCCACCGCGATCTCGAGCAGACGCTCTCGCTCTCGACGGGCTACGTGCCGGAGGATCGGCCGTTCGAGCCGCACCTCACCCTCGCCCGCTCGCGCGACCCGCGCGGCGATCCGGCGCTCGACGCCTGCGCTCAGGCGATCGGCAACGTCGACTTCGGCGAGACGCGCGTCGAGGAGATCGTCGTCTACCAGAGCGAGATGACCCCGAAGGGCGCGCGCTACACCGCGCTTGCGCGGGTGCCGCTCGAGGGGATCGGCGCCCCGGAGCAGGGGCGCTGAGCGCCGCCCGGGCGTCGGCGTCGCGTCGCGGCGCCCCGACGCCCGCGCGGCCCGGGATGGAGAACGGGCCAGCGGCGCGCTGCCCCCGCGAGCGCTTCAGCGCTTGCGCGGGACGGGCGCGGGGATGAGCCCGAGGCGCACCGCCTCCTTGTAGGCGAACGATCGGCTCAGCCCGAGCAGCCGGCCCGCCGTCGCCGCGTTGCCGCCCGCGGCCCGGAAGGCGCGCGCGAACGCCTCGCGGCGCGCGCGCTCCAGCGTCTCGGCCAGCGCCTCGACGGGCTCCTCGCCCGGCGCGCCTCCGAGCAGCAGCCGCTCTCCGGCGGCCTCGACCAGCGGCGCGCCGGAGCGCTCCAGCGCGCCGGAGGCGGTCGTCTCGGCGGGATCGACGTCCTCGCGCCGCAGCACGAGCCGCCGGCCTGTGGCGCCCTTGCCCTCCGCGAGCGTCCGGCGCAGCACGGCGCGCTCGACGGTGTTCTTCAGCTCGCGGACGTTGCCCGGAAAGGCGCCCTGCGCGAGCGCGCGCAGCGCCGACTCGGTGAAGTCCACGCGCTCGGCGCCGAGCTCGGCCGCGACCTCCGCGGCGAAGCGCTCGCAGAGCGCCGGGATGTCCTCGCGCCGCTCGCGCAGGGGCGGCACGCAGATCGGGTAGACCCAGAGCCGGTGGAACAGGTCGGCGCGGAAGCGCCCCTCCGCGACCTCGCGCCGGAGATCGCGGTTCGTGGCGGCGACGACCCGCGCCTCGACGCGGCGCGGCCGATCCTCGCCCACGGGCTGGATCTCCCCCTCCTGCAGCGCGCGCAGGAGCTGCGCCTGGGCCGAGAGCGGGAGCTCGCCGATCTCGTCGAGGAAGATCGTCCCGCCGCGCGCCGCCTCGAACCTGCCGGCGCGCGCCGCGGTGGCGCCGGTGAACGCGCCCTTCCTGTGGCCGAAGAGCTCCGACTCGACGAGCTGCGCCGGGATCGCCGCGCAGTTGACGATCACGAGCGGCCGGCTCGCCCGCGGCGACCGCTCGTGGAGCGCGCGGGCGACGCGCTCCTTGCCCACGCCCGTCTCGCCCGTGACGAGCACCGGCACGGACAGCGGGGCGAGCATCGCGATCTCGCGCTCGATCCGCTGCATCGCGGCCGACCGGTCGGGCAGCGCCGGGCCGCCGGGCGCCTCGCGCGCCCCGGGGGCGAGGGCCGGCGCGAGGCCGGCGTCGAGCCGCAGCGCGCCGGCGCAGAGCGCCGCGAACACGCGCGCGTCCTCGTCGCGCAGATCGCCGAGCCCGTGGGGATCGAGGGCGTCGAGCGTGAGCAGCCCGGCGAGGCGGCCCTGCACGCGGAGCGGGACGGCCATGCAGGCGTGGATCGGGTGGATCTCGCCGGCGTTGCCGAGCAGCCAGCCGCTGTAGGGGTCGGGCTCGCTCGGGTCGAGGAACCGGATCGGCCCGGCCGCGAGCGTCGCCCTGCGGAGCCGCGGGTGCTCCGCGGGCCGGAAGCTGAGCCCCATGGCGGCCGGCGACAGCCCGATCTGCGCGGCGACGCCGACCGACCCGTCCTCGGCGGCCGCGAGCACCGAGAGCGCGTCGGCCGCCGTCACCTGCGCCAGGGCGCGCAGGATCCGCTGCAGCGCCTCGCCGCTTTCGGGCGCTTCGGACAGGCTGAGCACGGCGTCGAGCAGCGTCACGCGGGTTCCTCGAGGAGACGGATGCGGCGGCGGTTTCCTTCCGGAAACCACCGCAGGAAACACCGAGGGGACCGGCGGGGCAAGCGGCGACGGGCCTCTCGCGGCCGGCGCCGCTGCGCGCGATCGGGGACCCGGGTTTCCTGGAGGAAACCGCCGCGGCTCGCGGCGCGCGCCGAGCCGGCGGGATCGGCGCGCTCGGCCGGAGAAACGCGCCTGGCACAGCCCGTGCGATTCCCTGGGCGCCGGCGGGGGAGCTCGACGGCGAAGGCGATGGGCGCGCGGGCACGGCGCGCGGGCACGGAGGTTTGTCATGGGATTGAACGTGGGTCTGCTGCGGGAGAGCTTCGAGCTGGTGATCGGGAGGGAGCCCAACCTCACTCACCGTTTCTACGGCATCCTGTTCTCGCGATATCCGCAGGTGAAGCCGCTCTTCGGCCGCAACAGCCGGGATCACCAGGAGAAGATGCTCGCCGAGGCGCTCGTCGCGGTCATCGACCGGCTGGAAGACGCGCCGTGGCTCGAGGAGAAGCTCATGGCGATGGGGGCCAAGCACGTCGACTACGGCGTCACGGACGCGATGTATCCCTGGGTCGCCGACGCCCTGATCACCGCGATGGCCGAGGTCGCCGCCGACGATTGGACCCCCGAGCACAAGCAGGCCTGGACGGACGCGCTCGGCGCCATCGCCTCGCTCATGCAGCGCGGAGCGCGGGCGTATTGCGCCGGCCGGCCCGAGGCGCTGGCGCCCGCGGCGCAGGCCGGCGGCTAGAGCGCCGGGCGCGTCACTCGCCCATCGCCTTGACGACGACGCGCTTGCGCCGCTTGCCGTCGAACTCGGCGTAGAAGATCTGCTGCCAGGGCCCGAGATCGAGCTTCCCCGCGGTGATGGGCACGATCACCTGGTGGTGCACGAGGATCGACTTGAGGTGGGCGTCGCCGTTGTCCTCGCCGGTCCGGTGGTGGTGGTAGTCGGGCCCGTCGGGGGCGAGCTGCTGGAGCCAGGCCCAGATGTCCTCCCAGAGGCCCGGCTCGTGGTCGTTCACGAACACGCCGGCGGTGATGTGCATGGCGCTCACGAGGACCATGCCCTCCCGGATGCCGCTCGCGGCGACGACGGCCGCGACGCGGTCGGTGACGTTGATGAGCTCGCGCTTGGCCTTCGTCTCGAAGTAGAAATACTCGGTCTTCGACTTCATGGCTCCTCCCGCGCGCGCGTCACGGGGCGTGACGGAGCGCGCAATCAACGACCCTACGACCGCGCGGCCGCGCCGCCTGTCGCCGCGGGCGCGCGCCGGCTCCGGCGCTCCATAGCCCACCTGCCGGCCCGGCGCGAACCGCGTGCGGGCCCCGCGCCGAGGGGCTACGCTCGAGCGCCGTGAAGGCCGCGCGGCGACGGTTGATCCTCGACATCGTGGCCACCGACGCCACGTTCGAGCGCACGGAGATCCGCGGTCAACCGGCGTGGGTGGGCAAGTGCATCCATTGCCTGTCGCACGTCGTCGTCGGCCTCGACGGCGAGCCGATCCAGCGCGCGACGATCGAGCACATCGTCCCGCGCACGCACGGCGGGACGGACGCGCTCGACAACCTGGCGCTCGCGTGCGGCCGGTGCAATGCGCTGAAGGGAATGCGGCTCGACGTGCGGCGCCGCGACGACCCGAAGCTCGTCGCGATCATCGAGCGGCTCCGGGAGCGCAAGGCGAGCCGCCTCCGCGGCGCCGGGACGTAGCGCCGCCATCCCGCGGCGGGGGGCAGGGCGCTCGGCGCGCTGCGCTCAGGGGTAGAGGCGCTCGACGCGCCAGCCGTCGCCGTCGCGGAGGTAGACCACGCGGTCGTGCAGGCGGCTCTCCTGGCCGCGCCAGAACTCGATCCGCTCCGGCACCACGCGGAAGCCGCCCCAGAACGGCGGCCGGGGCACGGGCCCTCCCTCGAAGCGGGCCTCGATCTCGCGCACCCGCTCGAGGAGCGCCTCGCGCGAGGGCAGCAGCGCGCTCTGCCGAGACGCCCAGGCGCCGATCTGGCTGCCCCGCGGGCGGGTCTCGAAGTAGGCGTCCGACTCCGCGTCGCTGACCCGCTCGATGCGGCCCTCGACGCGGACCTGCTCGGCCGCCTTGGCCCAGTGGATGCACAGCGCGGCGAACGGGTTCGCCGCGATCTCCATCGACTTGCGGCTCTCGTAGTTGGTGAAGAACACGAACCCGCGATCGTCGATGCCCTTCAGCAGCACCATCCGCGCCGACGGGCGCCCCGACGCGTCCGCCGTGGCCAGCGTCATGGCCGTCGCGTCGGTCGGTTCGGTGGTTTGCCGCTGCTCGAGGAGCTCGCGCGCGAGGACGAAGGGATCGGTCGGCTCGTTCGTCATGTGAAATTGCGGCATTCATATACAGGCAGCGAGCGCGCGTGGCGAACCCGAACGGCCAATATCGGCCGCGCCGCTTCGGGTTGAGCGCCGCGCGCGGCGGCGGCGCCGCTGCCGGCGCGGCGAGGCAACGAGCCGCGCGTGGGGTGAGGACGCGCGGGGGAGGGCGCGGCGGCTTTCCTTTCCGGGAAAGCCCGCGTTGTCGCGCACTCGTCGTTTTGATACTAGCGGAGATCCAGAGCGAGGGCGTGCATGGTCGCACCGGTCAACGTGGGGGACGTCCTCGCGGACAAATACGAGGTCGAGCGCGTCCTCGGCGAGGGCGGGATGGGCGTGGTGGTCGCCGCCCGCCATCGCCTGCTCGGCGAGCGGGTGGCCATCAAGTTCCTGCTGCCCCAGGCCCGCGAGCGCGCCGATCTGGTGGCCCGCTTCCTGCGCGAGGGGCAGGCCGCGGCGCGCATCCGGAGCGAGCACGTGACGCGCGTGTTCGACGTCGGCACGCTCGCGCGGGGCGAGCCCTACCTCGTGATGGAGTACCTCGAGGGGACCGACCTCAAGGCCCTCCTGCGCGATCGCGGCCCGCTCTCGGTCGAGCTCGCGTGCGATTACCTGCTGCAGGCGTGCGAGGCGCTCGCGGAGGCGCACGCGCTCGGCATCATCCATCGGGATCTGAAGCCGGGCAACCTGTTCCTCAGCCAGCGGGCCGACGGCAGCCCGCTCATCAAGGTCATCGACTTCGGCATCTCCAAGATGGCGCTCGCCTCCGAGCCCGCCGCGCCCAGGGCGCACGACATGACCGAGAGCTCGGCGATGCTGGGCTCGCCGCTCTACATGGCGCCCGAGCAGATGGTCTCCTCGAAGAGCGTCGACGCGCGCGCCGACGTCTGGTCGATGGGCGCGATCCTCTACCAGCTGCTCACGGGCGCCATCCCCTTCCAGGGCGACTCCGTGATGCAGATCTACGACCGCATCCTGGAGGGGCCGCCGCGGCTCCGCGGGCTGCGCGCCGACGTGCCCGAGCGCCTCGAGCGCGCGGCGCAGCGCTGCCTCCAGCGGAACCCCGCCGATCGGTTCGGCAACATCGCCGAGCTCGCCGCCGAGCTGGCCCCGTTCGCGCCGCCCCACGCGCAGCACCTCGCCGAGCGCGCCGCGCGCGTGCTGCGGGTCCGCCTCGACGCGATCGGGGAGGGGAGCGCCGAGGGGGGCCGCGAGCCCGGGCGGCGCCCGCTCTCCACGGCGCCCGGGCCCGGCAGCGCGCCGCCGCCGCCCGGCGGCAGCTCCGGCGGCCGGGGCGTGCCGGCCGGCTCGGCGTGGGGCGCGCCCACGGCGCTCCTGACGGACGGCGCGGCCACGGATCGCTCCTGGGGCGGTACGCGCGCCTCGTCGGGCAGCGGCCGCGCCGGGGCGCGCGCCCTCGGGATCGCGGCGGCCATCGCCGCGGCGCTCCTGGGCGGCGCGGGGCTCGCGTGGGTGTTCGCGCTCCGCGCTCCCGCGCCGGACGCCGCGCCCGGCGCGCCGACGGCCTCGTCGGCGCCGGAGGCATCGTCGCCGCGCGACACGGCGGAGCCCGCGACGGAGCCCGTGGCCGGCGGGCTCGCCGAGCTCCCCGACGGCGGCGCCACGCTGCAGCCGGGGGCGAGCGCGACCGTGACCGTCAGCGCCATCGGGACGGCGCGGCCGGCGGCGAGCGCGGCCGCTGCGCCGAAGCCGAGCGCATCGGCGAGGGCGGCGCGGCCGCCCGGGCGGCCTTCGCCGCCGCCTCGGCCGACGCCGTCCCGCCCGGACGATCTTTTTTCCGATCCGCGATGACATCGCGTGCGCCCAGGAGAGGTCCCGTCTTGCTCTGCCATCGTCGTCCCCCGAGCACCTGTCCCGAGGCCGGCTGCCGTGCGGCGGCCTCCAGCGCGCTGCGGACCGGGGGCGCGCGCCTCCGCGCGCTCGCGCTCCTGTCGGCGCTCTCTGCGCTCGCGGCGCTCGCGCCGGCCGCGCGCGCCGCGGAGCCCACCCGGGAGGAGCGCGCCGCCGCGGTCGCGCTGTTCGACGAGGGGCGCGCGCTGATGGCGGCGGGCAAGCACGCCGAGGCCTGTCCGAAGTTCGCCGAGAGCCACCAGATCGATCCGGGCATCGGCACCCTGTTCAACCTCTCCGATTGCTACGAGCGCATCGGCCGGATCGCGACGGCGTGGATCGGCTTCCGCGACGTCGCGGCCGCCGCGCTGTCGGCGGGCCAGACGGAGCGCGAGCGGGTGGCGCGCGGCCGGGCCGCCGCGCTCGAGCCGCGCCTCTCGCGCCTGCAGATCGTGGTCTCGAACGAGGCGGCGATCTCCGGGCTCTCGCTCACGCGGGACGGCATCGCCGTGGGGCGGGCGCTCTGGGGGACGGCGGTGCCGCTCGACCCTGGCGAGCATCGGGTCGCCGCCGCGGCGCCCGGGCACACGCCGTGGGAGACGAAGGTCGTGATCGACAAGCCGGGCGTGGTGAGCGTCGCCGTGCCCGCGCTCGAGCGCGCGCCGGAGCCGGAGCCCGCCGCGCGCTCGAGCGCCGCGCCCGGCGCGACCGTCGCGCCGCCGCCGGCCCGTCCGCCGGCGGACACGCCGCCTCCGCCGCAGGGCGGGAGCCTCCGCAGGCCGATCGGCATGGTGGGGGTCGGGCTCGGCGTGGTCGGGCTCGGCGTCGGCACGGCGCTCGGCTTCGTGGCCAAGTCGACCTTTGACGAGTCCATCGAGGGCGGCCACTGCGACGAGGAGGGCCGCTGCGTCGACCAGACGGGGCTCGATCTCCGCGACGATGCGGTCAGGATGGGCAACATCGGGACGGTGGTGTTCATCGCGGGGGCGGTGATCGCGGCCGGCGGGGCGGTCCTCTGGATCACCGCGCCCTCCGCGCCCGACGCCGCGACGGCGTCCGGCGGCGGGCGCGGGCGGGCGGGCGGCGCACCCCTTCGCGCGCGCGTCGGCCTGGGCCCGGGCAGCGCGTGGATCGCCGGATCGTTCTGAGCGGCGCGCGGGACGAGCAAAGATGGCAGATTCGTAATCGTCTGTCTCCACGCTGAGCTCCGACGTACGGAGAGCCGTAGTGGCCACGACGGCCGGTGAGCCCGGGCAGCGGCCCTCGCCGGCGGGATCCGTGCATGCGGTGATCAGAAGGGTGGTGGGCGGGAATATAGCCCTGGTTTCGACCAAAAACGGATTCACGCGTACCGCTCTGCTTCAAATGTCTGCCTCGGAGAGATGGCTGTCGCGCCGCGGAGCGCCGCGGCCTGTCAGGCGCGTTCCGCCTGAACGGCGGATTGACTTCATGAGCCGCGCCATGCCGTTCGATACCGATCGATCGGAGCGAGGCTCCTTCACTTCATCCCGGCGGCGACCGCCGAGCGGGCTTATCGGCGGTCCTCGGTCCTGCGGGCGATGACCGCTGGGACTCCATGCCACGCTCTTTCGCCCTGGCAGTAGATCATGAGTGCGCCACGGCGCCTCTCATGTAGAATGCGCCTCATGAAAAAACAGCGTACGACCTTGGCTTTGTGGATGGCTTTGACGCTGGGTGGCGGCGCGTGTCTCGCGCTGGGCACCGGCGCATGCAGCGATGACGGGGAGACGGGCTCCAGCGGCGCGACCTCCGGCCCGGGGGGGAGCCAGGGCTCCACCGGGACGACGGGAACGGGGGCTGGGAGCGGGACGGGGGCCGGAACGGCGACGGGGACGTCGAGCGGCTCCGGCGGCGCCGGAGGCGGCACATCGGCGAGCGGGGCCACCACCACGGGAACGGGCGGGTCGGGCGCCGGCGAGCCGACGGCGTGCGACGCCAGCGCGGCTCCCGATGTCGGGAAGCTGGCGCTCGCTCCCGTCGTCACCGGCGTGGACAAGCTGACGTATGCCGCGCAGCCGAAGGGCTCGGACGACTGGTATCTCGTGCAGCAGACCGGTCAGATCCGCGTGTTCTCGGGCGGCGCGCTGCGCCCGGGGGTCTTCCTCGACGTGAGCAGCGAGATCCGGCTCCAAAGCGGTGCCTTCGACGACGAGCGCGGGCTCATCAGCATCGCGTTCCCGCCCGACTACGAGGTGAGCGGCAAATTCTACATCATGCTGACGCCGACCACGGGCACGAACATGAACCGCGATACGGTGCTCGAGTTCAAGCGCTCCGCCAGCGATCCTTACGTGGCCGATCCGACGCCCACGAAGACGATCCTGCGGCTCGACAGCTCGCAGGTGAACCACAACGGCGGCCATGTCGTGTTCGGGCCTGACGGCATGCTCTACGTCGGCACGGGCGACGGAGGCGGGTCTTGCAACAACGACAAGCAAGGGGCACCGCAGGATCCGAGCTCGCCGTTCGGCAAGATCCTGCGCCTCGACCCGAACGCTCCCGAGCCGTACGCCGCGGCCGGCAATCCCTTCACGGGCGACGGCGCGCGGACCTGGCATTATGGCCTGCGCAATCCGTATCGCTTCGGCTTCGATCGCGCGACGGGCGACCTCTACATCGGCGACGTCGGCCAGGACTCGTACGAGGAGGTCGACTACGTCCCCGCGGGCGTGTCGGGGCTGAACTTCGGCTGGGCGAAGTTCGAGGGCGACCACGAGGATACCTGCCGCGGGCGCACCCTGCGCGAGGGCTCGACGCACACGCGGCCCATCGTCGACATGGACCGGAGGGCGAGCGCGACGGGGCCGTTCCGCGATTACAAGTCGGTCATCGGCGGCTTCGTGTACCGGGGCGCCGAGGTGCCTCAGCTCAAGGGCGTATACCTGTTCGGCGACTACACCGGAGGGCGCATGGGCGCGCTCGTCCAGTGCGGCGACAAGACGTCGCCCCTCACGCTGATCCTCAAGAACCCCGATCCGAACACGCCCAACGCTCCGGCGTTCACGCGTCAGGGCGGGCTGCCGACCTTCGAGGGGCTCACCGCGATCGTCGAGGACAACGCCGGCGAGCTCTACTTCGTGGCGAACCGCAACAGCCTGGTGAAGATCGTCCCCGGGACGTGAGCGAGCCCGAGCACGGCGCGGGCGCCGGATCACCGGCGCCTCGCGTCGTGCCCTGCCCCTGGCGCGCGCCCGCCTCCGGGCGCGCGTCCCCGCCTCCGCGCGCGCGCCCATGCGCGCCCGCTGCGCCACCCTCACGGCAATCCGCCATCGTTGCAGCCGTCGTGCCGCGTCCGATCGCTGCCGGCGGAGCGCCCCCTACCGAGCGCTCAGCGGATGTGCTTCGCTTGCGCCGCTCATTCAGGAGGCTCCCCATGAAGAATGTCTTGACCGTGCTTGTGGCGCTCGGCGCCGTGTGTCTCGTCGGCTGCGAGGACAAGCCCCAGCAGGTGACGCCCGAGCCGCCGAAGGGCGCGACCACGACCGAGGCGGCGAAGCCCGCGCCCAAGCCGGCCGAGCCCGCGAAGGCGGCGCCGGTCGAGAGCGCCAAGCCGGCGAGCACCGGCGGCTGGTGATCGGCGCGGGGGCTCGGCCCGCTGCCCCGTGGCGCCGACCCATGGCCGCGCGCCCCCTCGCGCTCGCGCTCTCGCTCGGCCTCGCCGTCGCGGCCTGCGACGGCCGCCCCGCGCCGCCGGCCCCCGGCGGCGGCCCCGATCCGCTCGAGCCGCTGCGGCGCTTCGAGGCGGCCCGTCGCGCCGCGACCGACTTCTCCCGCCTGCCCAGCTCCGACCGGCTGCTCGGGCCCGATCCGATCGCGCTCCGCCCCGTGGATCCGCTGGGCCGCCCCGCCGCGCCGGGCGCGCCCGCGCTGCTCTCGCCGCTCCGCGGCCGCGACGCGCTCGTCTTGCTCGACGCGTCGCTGCGCGAGCTCTCCCGCGCCCCCGCGCCGGCCTCGCCGACGGGGGTCGCGGTCATGCCCTCCGGCGAGGTCTTCGCGAGCGGCGAGGCGTCGCCCGCGCTCTTCCGCTACGTCGTGCGCGGCGCCTCGCTCGAGCCCGCGGGGCGCATCGAGCTCGCGGGCGTCCGCGGCGTCCGCGACGTCGCCGCCGGCCCCGAGGGGGTCCTCTACGCGCTCGACGAGCGCGCGGGCGCGCTCCTCACGCTGCGCCCCGGCCCTGTCCGCGCGGACGGGCGCCTCGAGGTCGAGCGCTGGGACGAGCCGATCGGCGCCGGCCCGTTCCGCGTCGTCCGGCTCGCGCGCCACCTCATCGTCGACTGCCTCCTCGACCACACGCTCGTCGTGCTCCCGGTCGGCGCGGACGGCCGCCCGCTCCCGGGCGGCGCGGCGCGCATCCGCCACGACGGCCCGATCTGGAGCTTCGACGCGATCGAGACGGACGACGCCGGAGGCGGGCTCCTGCTCGCCGCGGGCGGGGTCGAAGATCGCCCGCTCGACCGGACCGGCGGCTCGTTCGGCTACATCGACTCGTTCGTCTTCCTCTACCGCGTCGCCACCGGCGCCCGGCCCGAGGCGGCGCTGCTCTCGGCCGTGAACGTCTCGGAGCACGGCGTCCTCACCCCGAAGGCGATCGCGCTCTCGGCGCTCCCGTCCGGCGTGCGCGTGGTCGCGACCGGCTACGGCGGCGACCGCCGGGCCGAGCTCCTCTTCCGCGCCACGGACGCCGGCCTCTCGGCCGCGCCGGAGGTCTCCACGCGCCCGCTCGCCCCCGGCGTCGCCGCCATGGCCGCGCTCGACGGCGGCGCCTTCGCCTACGCGAACCCCCTGCTCGACGCGTGGCTGCTCGATGCGGGCGGCGAGGGCGCCGCGGTCGTGAAGCGGCCGGTCCAGGACGGCGGCGCGGACGCCCGCGCCGAGGAGCTCCGCCTCGGGGAGGCGCTCTTCTTCACGTCGCTGATGGCGCCGTGGAACAGGACCGACGGCCCGCTCAGCCGGTTCACCTGCGAGACGTGCCACTTCGAGGGCTACGTCGACGGCCGCACGCACCACACGGGCCGCGGCGACGTGCGCGCCACGACCAAGCCGCTGCTCGGCCTGTTCAACAACCGCCCCCACTTCTCCCGGGCCCTCGATCCGGACCTCACCACGATGGCGGACAACGAGTTCCGCGTCGCCGGCGCGCTGAGCGGCCACGACCCGTGGTTCTCCCTCTCCGCCGCCGACGCCCCGTGGCTCGCCGAGCTCGGGCTGTCCGACGCGGCGCGCGCCGGGTTGCCCCCCGAGGCGCTCCGCCGCGCGCTCATGAGCTTCCTCATGGCGTTCTCGCACCGCGCGAACCCCGCGGCCCTCGGCCGCTCGAGCTTCACCCCGCTCGAGCGCAACGGCGCCCGGGTGTTCCGGGACCGCTGCGCGCGCTGCCACGCGCCCGTGCTCCGCAGCGACGATCCCGGCTCCGCGGTGCCGTTCGAGCGCTGGGAGGAGCTCGTGCTCGCGCCCGAGGGAGCGATCGTGTGGGGCCGCGCCGGGTACGAGAGGACCGGCGTCGTGCCGTACGTGCACGAGGACGGCGCGCGGGTGCCGTCGCTGCGGCGGCTCTACAAGAAGCGGCCGTACTTCACGAACGGCTCCGCGAAGAGCCTGCGGCAGGTGCTCGAGCGGGCGCGCTTCCACGACGGGAGCGGCCGCGCCGACGCGCCGGTCGGCGCCGCGCCGGTGGGCGCCGCGCCGGGCGCCTTCTTCCACGACGGCGCCCCCGCGGGCGAGGGCCTCGCCGCGCTGGACGCCGGATCGATCGAGGCGCTGCTCGCCTTCCTCGATCTGCTCTGACCCGCGCGCGCTCGGCGCTGCGCAGAGGCGCGTCTGTCCCCCTTTTTCGCGGCCGGCCGAGCCCCGGGCCCGCCCGCGCGGATCCCGCAGCATCGCCGCGCGATCCGCGGTAAATAGGCGAGATGCGACTTCACCCCACGTTCCCCCGCCCGTCGGCGGCGGCCATCGACAAGGCGCGCCGGCTCCTCGAGCGCGCGCTCGGCCCCTCCAAGGTCATCACGTCGGCCGAGGGATGCGCCGCGTACGCGGGGGACGAGTCGGATCAGCCGCCGGTGAGCCCGGACGCGGTCGTGCTCGCCTCCTCGCCGGCCGACATCGAGAAGGCGGTGCGGGCGGCGAGCGAGGCCGAGGTGCCAGTCGTGCCGCGCGCCGCCGGCAGCGGCAAGTCGGGCGGCGCGGTCCCCGTGGCGGGCGGCATCGTCATCGCCACGATCGGCATGAGCTCCATCAAGGAGATCAGCCGGGAGGAGCAGGTCGCGGTCGTCGAGCCGGGCGTCATCCTCGCCGACCTGCACGCGGCCGTCGAGGCCGAGGGGCTCTTCTACCCGCCCGATCCGAACTCGCTCAAGATGTGCGCCCTCGGCGGCAACATCGCCGAGAACGCCGGCGGCCCGCGCGCCTTCAAGTACGGCGTCACGCGCGAGTACGTGCTCGGGCTCGAGGCGATCCTCGTCGACGGCACGCGCCTCCGCACCGGCCGGCGCACGGTGAAGGGCGTGACGGGCTACGACGTCACGGCGCTGCTCGTCGGCAGCGAGGGCACGCTGGCGATCACGACGGAGGCGACGCTCCGGCTCATCGCGAAGCCCCCGTCGGTCATGACCCTGCTCTGCCTGTTCCCGGACGTGCGCGCGAGCGGGCGCGCCGTGAGCGCCCTCGTCGCCGCCGGCGTCGTGCCGCGCTGCCTCGAGCTGCTCGACCGCCCGACGCTCGACGCGGTCCGGGCGCGCGGCGTCGGGGTCGACGAGCGCGCGGGCGCGATGCTGATCATCGAGGTCGACGGCGAGCCCGCGGACTGCGAGGTCCAGACCGAGCGGGTGGGGCAGGTCTGCATGGACGCCGGGGCGCTCGACGTGCTCGTCGCGCAGGACAAGGCGCAGCGCGACCGGCTCTGGGAGGCGCGCCGCCAGCTCTCGCCCACGACGCGCGCCATGGCGCGCCACAAGATCTCGGAGGACGTCGTGGTCCCGCGCGACAAGATCCCGGCGCTGCTCGACGAGGTCGCGGAGATCTCGGCGGCGACCGGCGTCCGCATGCTCACGTACGGCCACGCCGGCGACGGCAACCTCCACGTCAACCTGCTCTGGAACGAGCCGGAGCTCGTCCCCCAGGTCGAGGCGGCGCTGTCGCGCCTGTTCCGCGCGGTGATCGGCATGCGCGGCACGCTGAGCGGCGAGCACGGCATCGGGACCTCGAAGGCCGAGTTCCTCGCGCTCGAGCAGTCGCCGGAGCTCATCGCCATCGAGCGCAGGATCAAGGCGGTGTTCGACCCGAAGGGCCTGCTCAACCCGCACAAGATCTTCCCGCGGCGCGCGCTCACCGCCGCCGAGCGGGGCGAGCGCGACGGCGGGGCCGAGCGCCCCCCGGGCTTCCCGACCCACGTCGCGGCGCCGTCGCACGGGGCGTGCTGAGCCGTGCGGGTCCTCGGCATCGATCCCGGGTCGCGCCACCTCGGCTGGGGCCTGCTCGTCCGGCAGGGCACGCGCGTCGAGCACGTCGCGCACGGCGTCATCGACATCGACACGAGCGGGACGTTCGCCGGCCGGCTGGTGGAGATCGACGACGAGCTCGGGAAGGTGATCGCCGCGCACGCGCCCGACGCGGCGGCGGTGGAGAGCCTGTTCTTCGCGAAGGACGCGCAGAGCGCGGCGAAGCTCGGCCACGCGCGCGGGGTCGTGCTGCTCCGGCTGGCGCGCGCCGGCGTGCCGATCTCGGAGTACCCGCCGGCGCTGGTGAAGCGGACCATCGTCGGCCGCGGCGCGGCCGAGAAGGCGCAGGTGGCGCAGGTGATGACCGCGGTCCTGCGGCTCGCCGCGCCCCCGCGGCCGGACGCGGCCGACGCGCTCGCCATCGCGATGACCCACCTCAGCGCCGCGGGCTTCGCGGCCGCGCTGGCGGCGTCCGGCGCGCCCGCCCCGTCCCGGGCCCGGCCGCGGCGGGCGCGCCTCGGTTGAGCGCGGCCCGGCCGCGCGCGGCGGCTCGGCGCGACGTGGCCCCGCCAGGCGCGACCGAGGCGGTCCGGGCGCACACACCGTGTGCTATGGAGCCTGCATCGGACGCGCCCGCGCCGCGTCCAAAGTGAAAAGTTGCGGCGCGCCCCGGCTTCAGCGAGGGCGGCGGTCGCCGGGGGGACCGGCGGTGAACACCGGTGCCCCTGTCTCACGAAGCGCGGAGGCGACACGCCTCTGGACATCAAAGGAGATCGGGAAGGATGACGCGAACCTCACTTTACCGCCTGGTCGCCGCGTGCCTCATCGGGCTGGCGGCGCCTGTCACGGCCGTGCTCGCGACGCCCGGCGAGTCCCAGGCCGCGGGCCCCACCGCCGAAGAGCTCGGCAGGCGCGTCCAGCAGTTCTACGACTCCACGAAGACCTTCAAGGCGAGCTTCACGCAGACCTACACGATCAAGGTCCAGGACGTGAAGAAGGTCTCCACCGGCAAGGTGATCTTCGAGAAGCCCGGCAAGATGAGCTGGGTCTACGACGCGCCGAACGGCAACCGCGTCGTCTCCGACGGCGAGACGATCAAGGTCTACGAGAAGGACAACGAGCAGATGTTCGAGACGCCGGTGAAGGGCTCCCAGTACCCGGCGGCGCTCGCGTTCCTGATGGGCAAGGGCCAGCTCACGAAGGATTTCTCGCTCCGCCTGCTCGACCCGGCGCAGATGAAGTTCGAGGGCGGCTATGTCCTCGAGGGGACGCCGAAGGAGGCGACCCCGGCCTATCAGAAGATGCTCCTCTACGTGGACGGGCAGACCAACCAGGTGCGCCGCGTGCTGATCCTCGACGCGCAGGGCAACCGGAACCGGTTCGACTTCGCGTCGCCGGTCGTCAACCAGCCTGTCGCCAAGAACGAGTTCAATTTCACGCCGCCTCCTGGCACGCGCGTCGTCCGCCCCTGACGCCACCCCGGCGCGCGGCGGCCGCCGCGCGTCACCTCCGCCGACAGCTCGAGGAAGCGGAGCGTCACGGCGCCCGCGCTCCTCGCCGAGCGCGCCGCGCCGGATGCCGCAGGGAGGTATGCCCGGCGCGTCCCGGCGTGGTAGAAATATCGTGTGATGCTTCGATCCGGCGGGTGTGAACGACAGCTCCGAGACTGCCGTTGCCCGCCGCGGATCGTCGCCGCTTCTGGCGGCTCCATGCGTGCGGTGGGGGTCCGTCTCGGCTGAGCGGTCACCCGCTGTCACGAGGATTTCGCGAGAGCGCTCGAGCCATGGACAACGCCCACGGACACCGTCCCGATCTCCGCGGCCTGCCGCAGCAACCCCGGCCGTCGGAGCGCCCGAGCGAGCACGCCCAGCCCGGCGGCGGGCAGGCTCGCCCGGGGTATCCGGCGCACGGCGCGGGGCCGCACTCCCCGGGACAGCCGCCGCACTGGCCGCAGGGGCATGGGCAGGCGCCGCAGGGCTACGGACAGGCGCCGCAGGGCTACGGTCAGGCGCCGCAGGGCTACGGACAGGCGCCGCAGGGCTACGGTCAGGCGCCGCAGGGTTACGGACAGGCGCCGCAGGGCTACGGTCAGGCGCCGCAGGGCTACGGTCAGGCGCCGCAGGGCTACGGTCAGGCGCCGCAGGGGCACGGGGCGGCGCCGCAGGGGCACGGGGCGGCGCCGCAGGGCTACGGTCAGGCGTCGCAGGGCTACGGTCAGGCGTCGCAGGGCTACTGGCCCCCGGCCCGTGCGCCGATGCCCGCGCACGGCCCTGGCCCGCAGCACGGCGCTCCCTCGCCGCACGGCGCCGCGCAGCCTGCGCCCGCGCATCCCCACGCTGGCTACCCTGCGGTCATGCGGGCGGCGCGACGGCCCGACCCGGACCGGCGGCGGCGCATCGCCGGGCTGTGGCTGTGGGCCAACGGCATCGTCGCGGGCGCGGTCCTCAACGTGATCTTCACGCTCTTCGGCGTGATCGAGTCCGGGGGGAGCATGCTCGGCGCCATGGTCGTCGGCGCGCTCTTCGCGTTCCCGCCGCTCGCCCTCTACCTCTTCGTCCCGATGGTCATCGATCGGTACGATCCGGAGCCGTGGTGGTGCTTGCTGATGGCGTTCCTGTGGGGCGCGCTCGCGGCGACCGGCTTCTCGATCCTGATCAACACCGGCGTGCACGTCGGCGTCTCCAGCAGCTTCGGCGAGCCGATGGGCGAGCTCGTTAGCGCGTCGGTCAGCGCCCCGTTCGCGGAGGAGCTCTTCAAGGGGCTCGGCGTGTTCGGCTTCTTCTACTTCTTGCGCCGCGAGTTCGACGGCATCGTCGACGGCATCATCTACGCCACGTTCTGCGCGCTCGGCTTCGCCGCGGTGGAGAACGTGCTGTACTACGCGCGCGCCTCGATGCAGGGCAGCGACGTGCTCGCCGGCACCTTCGTCCTGCGCGGCGTGTTCACGCCCTGGCTCCACCCGCTGTTCACGTCGATGACCGGGATCGGCTTCGGCCTCGCCCGGGAATCGTCGAAGACCTGGGTGCGCGTCGCGGCCCCGATCGGCGGCTACCTGCTCGGCGTCGCGCTGCACGCGGTGTGGAACTTCCTCCCGACCGCGCTGGGCCGCGCGATGGGGGATCTCTTCATGCCGTGGCTGCTGCTCTGGCTGTGCTTCGTCGCGTCGTTCTTCGGGATCATCGTGGCGCTCGTCATCCGCAAGGGCTGGGTGATCCGGGATCATCTGCGCGACGAGGTCGCGCTCGGCATGCTCACCCAGGACGAGCTCGAGCTCGTCTGCTCGCCGATCGGGCGGCTCCGGTGCACCCTCGGCTGGCGCGGGGCCACCGGGCGGAGCTTCATCCGCGCCGGCGCGCGGCTCGCGCTCAGCAAGTGGCACACGGCGCGCGCGCTGGAGGGCCGCAACCGGACGCTCAGCGCCGACTTCATCGGCCCGCTCCGGCACGAGATCGCGCAGCTCCGGCAAGAGCTCCTAGCCCGCGCCCCCCGCTGAGCGGCGAGCGGCGGCCACCCGCTTCGGATACGGGCCCACCTCGACGTTTTCGGTGCTCAGCGCACTGGAGTGCGCCTCCGCGCCGAAAACGCCGATCTGGGCCCGTCTCCTGTGCGGGTGGCCGCCGCTCGGGAGCCCCGGCTTTGGAGTGCGCCTCCGCGCCGAAAACGCCGATCTGGGCCCGTCTCCTGTGCGGGGGACCGCCGCTCTGGATCGCCGGCTTGCGGTCAGCTCTGGGAGCCGTTGGTCTCGTCTGCGCTCGGCCGCGAGGCGGCCTGGGCGGCGCGGTCCTCGCGCCGCTGCACGGGCTTCGCGGGGATGCCGACGACCGTCGTGTTCGGCGCGACGTCGTGCACGACCACGGCGTTGGCGCCGATCCGGGCGCCGTCGCCCACCGTGACGCCGCCGACGATCTTCGCCCCGGCGCCGATGAAGAGATCGCTCCCGAGCACCGGCGTCTGCCGCCGATCGGCGCCGATCGTCACCTGGTGCTCGATGAGCACGTTCGAGCCGCCGCGGACGTTGCCGTTGATGACGACGCCGTTCGAGTGGATCAGCACGAACCCCGGCCCGAAGTCCGCGCCGCGTCCGATGACGCAGCCGCCAGCGAGGTTGGTCGCCTTGTTCAGCAGCATCTCGACCACGGGCATCCGGTGGGTCCGCGCGGCCTGCGTGAACCGGTAGAGGACCATCGCCGCCGTGCCGTCCGTCGCCAGCGTCTTCAGGATCGTCGGCCATGGATCGCTGCCGTAGCACCATGTCGCCTTCTTGCGCACGTCGGCAGCGATGAGTCGCAAAGTCCGCAGCATCCCCGCGAGACTAGCGCATCTCGCCCCGCCGGTGCGACCTTTCGCCGCGCGCCCGGCGCATGGCCGGCTGGCCCCTTCACGACGAACCGCGGCGCATTCTCTCCGGAGAAAGAGACGCACCGCGCTGTTGCCATCCGGTCATCTGCCCGTCACATCGCTCGGGTACACGCGCTCTTCAGCATGGCGCGTATTTTGGTCATCGAGGACGAGCCGGCGCTCCAGAAGGTGCTCGATTACAACCTCAGGCAAGCCGGGCATGAGGTGCTCCTCGCGGGACAGGGCGGTGAGGGGGTCCGGCTGGCCTTGGACCAGCGGCCCGATCTCGTCTTGCTCGATCTCATGTTGCCCGACCTCTCGGGCATCGAGGTGTGCCGCGCTCTCCAGCAGAGCGAGGCCACCCAGCGGATCCCCGTGATGATCGTCTCGGCGCGCGGAGACGAGGTCGACCGCATCGTCGGCTTCGAGCTCGGCGCCGTCGATTACGTCGTCAAGCCGTTCAGCGTGCGAGAGCTCGTGCTGCGCGTGCAAGCCGTGCTCCGCCGCGCGAAGTCCTCCGGGGACGGGGAGCGGAGCATCGAGTTCGGCTGCCTCCGCATCGACGAGGGCGCTCATCGCGTGTGGGTCGATCGCGAGGAGGTCGAGCTGACGCTCCTCGAGTTCAAGCTCCTCGTCGCGCTGTACGAGGCGCGCGAGCGCGTGCAGACGCGCACCGCGCTCCTCGACGGCGTCTGGGGCATCGACGTGAGCATCACGACGAGGACCGTGGACACCCACGTCAAGCGGCTGCGCGACAAGCTGCGCCGCGCCGGCGATTACATCCAGACCGTCCGCGGCATCGGCTATCGATTCGCTTCCTCGCCCGACGTGCCCGAGAGCCGCAGCGCCTGATCGCCAACTCGGGAAATTCCCGGCAATCGTTGCCACCACGTCATTCTGGCGTAACGAAAACTGCGTACCGTGTGCGTGTTGGTTCACAGCATGGGCCAACCTATTGAAGCCGGTGGCGCTCGCCTGAGCTCAGGTGGAGCTCTGGCTTTTTCGCCAGCTGGCACCTGGAGCCTCGATGCACCTGGAGACGTGGAATGCGGGGGAGGTCGATCCTGACCGAGCGAGGCGGCTCGCGATCGGGTATGCGGCTGGGCTCCTGCTCTTCGCGGGCATTGCGCTCCTCGCCGCCCGCCTGAGCGGCGCGATTCAACCTCCTCCGCCCGAGGAGGAGGTCGTCGACGTCAAGCTCGCCACCCGGGTCCCCGAGGCGCCGCCCCCCGCGCCGGCGCCGGCGCCCCCACCACCGGCTGCGGAGGCCCCGGCGCCTCGCCCCGCGGCGCCCCGGCGCCCGGCGCTCGTCGCGCCGACCGCGGTGCCGAAGGAGGCGCCGCCCGAGGCCGACCCGAGCGAGGCCAAGGCGAGCGACGAAGACGCCTACGGAGAGCCGGGCGGCGCGCCGGGCGGCGTGCCGGGCGGGGTCCCCGGTGGCACGGGGACGGCCGCCGTGACGGCAGCGCCGCCACCGCCGCCGCCGCCACCGCCGCCTCCGCCGCCGCAGAGGGGGCCGATTCACCTGCCCGAGAACGCGACGCCGCCGGTCGCGCTCTCCTGTCCGCCGCCCGTCCCCCCTGAAGCTGCGCTGAGCGCGGGGGTGGAGGCGACCGTGGCCGTCCGGTTCGTGGTCACCGAGACGGGCGAGGTCACGAATGTCTCCATCGTCCGCGGCCACCCCCTCTTCAATGACGCGGTCCTCGCGGCGATGAAGACGTGTCGCTACAAGCCGGCGATCTCCGAAGGGAAGCCGGTGTCCGTCTGGAGGACGATTCCATTCCGCTTCAAGGCGAAGCGGTGATTTCCAGCGTACGGCCGCGGAGGCGGCCTCTCGCGAGAGGAACGAAGGAGTAGAGTCATGATGCAGTTCGATCTCGGGCACATCTGGGCGAGCATGGGCCTCCTGAGCAAGCTCGTCGCGTTCGCCCTCGTGCTCATGGCGCTGGCGAGCGTCGCCGTCGTGGTCGAGCGGCTCATCGCCCTCGCCCGTCAGGCGTCCGAGACCCGACGCTTCGCGACCGAGGCGCGGCCGGTGATGGAGGCGTGGGACACCGCGCGGCTCGTGCAGATCGCCGGCCAGTACGAGCGATCGGCGCTCGCCCGGATCGTCGCGGCGGCGGTGCGCCGGTTCCAGCGCGCCCTCGACGCCGGGGAGGGCGGCGTGCCCCCGGTGGAGCTCGCGCGCCGCGAGGTGTCGCGGCGCCGCGAGGCGATCTCGGCCGATCTGCGCCGCGGCCTCTCGGTGCTCGCCACGGTCGGCTCGGTGGCCCCCTTCGTCGGGCTGCTCGGCACGGTCATCGGCATCATCACCGCCTTCCAGACCATCGCGTCGACCGGCTCGGGCGGCCTCGGCGCCGTGAGCGCCGGCATCGCCGAGGCGCTCATCGTCACCGCCCTCGGCCTCGGCGTCGCCATCCCGGCGGTGCTTTGCTTCAACTACCTCACCACCCGCATCGCCGCGGTGGAGCTCGCGCTCGAGCGCAGCGCGGGTGAGCTCATCGACGAGATGGAGAACGAGCATGGGCGTTCAAGCGGAGAGCAAGCGCTCCAGTCGGCAGCAGCCTGAGCCGGAGATCAACGTCACGCCGCTCGTCGACGTGGTGCTCGTGCTCCTCATCATCTTCATGGTCATCGCCCCCCAGATGGAGCACGGCGAGCGGGTCGAGCTCCCGGCGGTCTTCCAGCCGGATCCGAGGTCGAAATCGAAGCTCGACCCCATCTACGTGACGATCACCGGCGCCGGCACCGTGTTCCTGGAGAAGGAGGCCGTCGCCGATCTGCCTGCGCTCGGCGAGCGGCTGCGGGCCATCCGCGCCGCGGAGCCGGAGCGCCGGGTGGTCATCAAGGGCGACTCCTCGGCGAAGTACGGCCGCGTGCGGGAGACCTTCGCGCTGTGCCAGGAGGTCGGCTTCGCCGGCATCTCGCTGCAGGTGAGCCAGCGCGGCGGCGGGGCCTCCCCGGCGCCGGAGGAGGGATAGCGCCGTGGGGATGAGCGTTCCGCAGGGCGGCGCCAGGAAGGGCGGCGTTGCGCCGAGCATGAACGTGACGCCGCTCGTCGACGTGGTGCTCGTGCTCCTCATCATCTTCATGGTCGTCACGCCGCTGCTCGCGAAGCAGCTCTGGCTGAACCTGCCCAAGAAGGACGACACAGCGAAGCTCTCGCCGCCCCCCGACGACGCCACGAGGCCCGTGGTGCTCACGGTGGATGAGCGCGGCGTCATCCGCATCAACCAGGCCGAGGTGCAGCGCGACGAGCTGAAGGAGCGGCTCGCCCGCATCTTCGCGGCGCGCTCGGACGACGTGCTGTACTTCGACGCAGAGGACGAGGCCGCCTACGCGGTCGCGGTGGAGGCCATGGACGCCGCGCGCATGGGCGGGGCGAAGACGATCGCCGTCCTGACAGAGAAGACCGGGCGCTGAGCCAGCGCGGCGCGCGGCCCGGATGAAGCGCCGAGAGGGCGCGCGGGGGCAGACGCCCCACGGCGCGCTCGCGGCGCTGTGCACAGGAGAGGGTGGCGGGGAGCTGGCTCTCCGCCGTCCTCATCGGCGGGCGCAGGTGCGCCCAGACATCGGATCGGAAGGCGCGCCCGAGCTCGGGGCGCGAAGGGACAGGTGCATGATTCGCAGGAGGATCTCGGGGGTAGTCGCAGCGCTCGTGGCACCGCTTTGCTGGGGGGCAACGGCGCTCGCCCAAGGCGACCCCGGCGCCGCCGCGCCGCCGCCGGACGCCGCGCCGCCGCCGGCAGGCGCGGGGACCCCGGCCGGCGCCGCTCCGGCCGAGGACGCCGCAGGGCTCGACGAGCCGAGCCCGTCGCGCCCGCCGCCGGCAGGGAAGGGCGTCGTGTGGGGCGTCGTCACGGACGCCGCCACGAAGGAGCCGGTCTTCGACGCCCAGGTGTCGGTCGTCGGGACGAAGCTCAAGGTCATCGCGGATCTCGACGGCCGCTACCGCCTGGAGCTCCCGCCGGGGAGCTACCAGCTGCGGGTCTGGTACGAGGCGTACAAGCCCCAGCGCGTGCAGGACGTCCGCGTGGCCGCCGGGCAGGTGAGCCAGGTCGACGTCGGCCTGGAGCCGGATCAGCAGGTCGAGGACGTCGTCGAGGTCGAGTTCGAGCCGGAGCGGGCGAGCGTCGCGGCGCAGCTGCTCCTCCGGAAGAACGCGGCCCACGTGGGCGACGCCGTCGGCGCGAAGGAGATCGCGAAGACGCCCGATCGCAACGCCGCCGAGGCCGCGAAGCGCATCGTCGGCGCGACCGTGGTGGACGGCAGGTACGTGTACGTGCGCGGCCTGGGCGAGCGCTACACGAACGCGCTCTTGAACGGCGCCCCGCTGCCGAGCCCCGAGCCCGACCGGCAGGCCGTCCCGCTGGATCTCTTCCCGTCGCTGGTCCTCAGCGACATCACCGTCGTCAAGACGTTCACCCCCGACATCCCCGGCGATTTCGCGGGCGGCTCGGTCCAGATCAACACGCGGGAGCTCCCGACAAAGTTCCTCTTCCAGGCCTCGCTGTCGCTCGGGCTGAACTCCCGGGCGACGTTCCGGGATCGCCAGAGCTACGACGGATCCGGGACCGACTGGCTCGGGATCGACGGCGGCGCCCGCGCCCTGCCGGACGAGATCCCCGATTACAAGGTGGTGCGCCTCGGCCCCAAGCCGGGCGGCGGCACCATCTCCAGGGACGAGATGACGGCCTACGGCAGGGCGATCAACTCGTCCATGGCGACGACGCGGTCGTTCACCCCGCCGAACGGCAGCGGCAGCGTGGTCGTCGGCGACACCCTGAAGCTCGGCGGCGAGCGGCGCCTCGGCTACATCGCCACCCTGAGCTACGGCCGGAAGTTCTCTCCGCGCGCGAGCGAGGTCGGCGCCATCTTCGATCCCGACCCTCGAACCGGCGAGCCCGAGCGCATCGCCGGCATCGCGACGGGGAACATCCGTGATCAGGTGTCCTGGGGCAGCTTCGGCAGCGTCACCTACAACCCGGATCAGGACCACAAGGTGACGCTCACCGGGCTCCACAGCCGTTCATCGGATGACCAGGTCAGCGTGGCCGACGTGGACCCGAGCAACGGGGACAGCGCGATTCGCGACACGATGCTGCGGTTCATCTCGCGATCGCTCACCCTGGGCCAGCTCCAGGGCGAGCACCGCTTCGAGGCGCTCGACGGCGGGACCGTCGACTGGAAAGCGTCGCTCTCCCTCGCGACCTCGGACGAGCCCGACACCAGGGAGACCGTCTACGTCCGTGACGACGCGAGCGGCGCCTTCTCGTGGGACGAGGGCACGCTGAGCGGCGCGCACTTCTTCAGCGACATGAGCGACGTGAGCTACGGCGGGCAGCTCTCCTACACCCAGCCCCTCGTCCGCGGCGACACCCCGACCCGGCTGAAGGCGGGCGGTCTGCTCAACTTCCGAGCGCGCGAGTTCAACGCGCGCCGGTTCCGGTTCAAGCAGCGCCCGGGCGCGGATCCGGCGCTCCTGCGCCAGGGGCCCGGGCAGCTGTTCTCGGACGAGAACATCGGCTCGGTGCTCGAGCTCGAGGAGATCACGCGCGAGACCGACTCCTATACGGCGAACGACGATCTCTACGCGGGTTACGTGATGACCGACGCCGCCCTGACGCGATGGCTCCGCGCGGTGCTCGGCGCCCGGGTCGAGGCCTCCTCGCTGTCGCTGAGGGCGTTCGACCGGTACTCCGCGGCGAACCCCGAGATCGACGTCGAGAGCGACAAGGTCGATCTCCTGCCAGCCCTCAACGTCATCGTCAAGACGACCGCGAGCTCGAATGTCAGGCTCGGCGTGGCCAAGACGCTGGCGCGGCCCCAGCTCCGCGAGCTCAGCCCGACGCTGTATCAGGAAGGCTATAGCGGCAGGGAGGTGCAGGGCAATCCCGAGCTCCGGCGGACGAGCGTCGTGAGCGGCGATCTCCGCTTCGAGATCTTCCCGACGGCCGGAGAGGTGGCCGCGGTCAGCGTCTTTTACAAGCACTTCCAGGAGCCGATCGAGGAGGTCATCCTCCCGAACGGCGGCAGGGGCAGGCTCACCTACGTCAACGGAGACGCCGGCTACCTCGCCGGCGTCGAGCTCGAGCTGAGGAAGGGCCTCGGCTTCATCTCCCCGCTCCTGCGGGAGGTCACCGCGCTCGGCAACCTCACCTTCGTGACGTCGGAGGTGACGATCGATCCCGAGGTCAGCGCCGGCGGGATCACCATCACGAGCAGCCCGAAGCACCCTCTCCAGGGGCAATCCCCCTTCGTCGTGAACCTGGGGCTCGACTACGCCGGAGCGTCGACCGGCACGAGCGCTCGGCTCCTCTACAACCTGTTCGGCGTCCGGCTAAGGCGGGTGGGGAGCAGGCTGCCGGACGAGTACGAGCAGCCGCGGCACCAGCTCGATCTGACCGTCGCCCAGCGCCTCGGCGAGCACGTCGAGCTGAAGCTGGCCGGCGAGAACCTCATCGACGCTCCGGTGCGCATCACGCAGGGGAGGGAGAGCGACGAGGACAACATCGCCAGTCAATACAGCATCGGTACGACGGTGACATTGGGCGCCTCGTATACCTATTGAGCGTATGCCATTGAATCGTCACGCGTCGATCGTCGCGATTTCGCGCGCATGATTCATGGTGGCTCGCCAGGAGGTAAATAACATGCGTGCATTCGGAATTGCCTTGGCTTGCGTCTCGGCGCTCTCCGTCGCGGCGCTCGCCGCTTGCGGCGACGACGACTCGGTCTCCCCGGCCCCGACCCCGACCGGCACCTCGGCCACGAGCGGCTCCGGCGGCGGCGACGGCGGTGGCGGCGACGGCGGCCGCGGCGGCGACGATGAGGTCGGCGGCGCCGATTGCTCCGACCCGGTGGAGGTCTCCGAGGCGATCGACGCCGACGCGACGTGGACCGCCGACGAGTGCTACTTGATGAAGGGCATCGTCTTCGTCGAGCCGGGCGCCACCCTGACCATCGAGCCCGGCACGACGATCATGGGCGAGAAGGTCAGCCTCGCGACGCTCGTCGTGAAGCCCGGCGCGAAGATCAACGCCAAGGGCACCGCCGACGAGCCGATCGTGTTCACGAGCCAGGGCGAGAAGGGGGACCGCGCCGCGGGCGACTGGGGCGGCGTCATCCTGCTCGGCGAGGCGCCGATCAACGTCGAGGGCGGCAAGGCCACGGTCGAGGGCATCACCGGCGAAGGCACCGAGTACGGCGGCGACGAGCCGGAGGACGACAGCGGCGTCCTCGAGTACGTGCGCATCGAGTTCAGCGGGATCCTGCTCTCTCAGGACAACGAGGTGAACGGCCTCACCCTCGCCGGCGTGGGCTCCAAGACGACGATCGATCACGTGATGGTCCACCACACGCTCGACGACTGCTTCGAGTTCTTCGGCGGCACCGTCAACGCGAAGCACCTCATCTGCGCGCAGAACGGCGACGACGGCATCGACTGGGACCTCGGCTACGTCGGCAAGCTCCAGTTCATCGCCGTCCAGCAGGACCCCTCGGTGGCCGACGACACGAACGGCTTCGAGGGCGACAACGACGCCGACGCGTCGGCGAGCACGCCGGTCAGCGAGCCGACGATCTACAACGCGACCCTGTGCGGCAAGAACAAGGACGTCGACAAGCAGCAGTACGGCATGCTGCTCCGCCGCTCGACGAAGGCCCATATCTTCAACACGATCGTGACCGGCTTCGAGGCGGGGGTGGACCTCCGCGACGAGCTCACCGAGGTCGAGCTCGCGAGCTCGATCTTCTTCGGCAACGTCGCGGCGAACATCGCCTACGAGGAGACCGACGCGAACGAGACCACCGACTCGAAGCTGGACGACGACGACGACGACGGGGCGGACGAGATCGCGTGGTTCGAGGGCGAGGCGTCCAACAGCGCCGAGGATCCGGGGCTCGCCGGCTGCTTCGCCGCGAAGCCCGACTTCCGGCCGGCGGCCACGCTCGCCGAGGGCGCGGCCACGCCGCCCGACGACGGCTTCTTCGACGCCGAGGCGAAATACATCGGCGCCTTCAAGGCGGATGACACCTGGGCGACGGGCGCCTGGGTCTCGTTCGACGCGAACTGACGCCG
Source organism: Sorangium sp. So ce394 (assembly GCF_051474665.1). Lineage (NCBI taxonomy): Bacteria > Pseudomonadati > Myxococcota > Polyangiales > Polyangiaceae > Sorangium > Sorangium sp. So ce394. The sequence continues at coordinate 8,364,783 of NZ_CP150339.1, read as the reverse complement.
CGCCGTCCGCGTCGGCTCCTCGTCGCGTGAGGGGCGGACCGGATCCGTGGCGAGAGAAATGACGAAGGCCGGCTCATCCGCCGGCCTTTATCGTCTCCAGCGTCGCGGCTCCGCCGCAGGCGCTCAGCGCACGCGCGGCGTGAACCCGGACACATGGCTCCGGTGCTCGCTGCATACGCCTCGCGCGTCCGGGTTGTCCTTGAATGACACCCTCCCGCACACCTCGCAGATGCAGAGGTGTGCGCGATAGAACTCGCGATCGAGCAGGATGTCGGCAGCGAGCAAACTGAGCACAATGTCGCCGAGGAAGTCGATCTCGCGCGGCGAGGCGACCCAGACGGGACGGCCGCCCACCGCGGCCCGGCGGACCCTGCCCCCGTAGATCGCCGCGTTCAGGAACCGATCGTCGGTGACGGGCGCGATGAGGCCCCGCAGCGCCGTGATGACGCGCCCGCGGGCCTTGTGGATCAGCTCCTCCAGGTTGCTGCCGCCGTCGGCGCGCGGGTCGAGCATGACGGGCGTCGCGCCGGGCTCGCGCACGATCTGGGGGCGCTTCATCAGGCCCGGGGCCACGAGGTGGTCCACGAACCAGTCCTGGAGGTCCTTGAGCGTCCACTCGGAGGCCGGCCACTCCAGGAACTCGAGCGCGCCGCGGAGGCCGCTGATGCTGTGGAGGCCGGGATGGGTCGGGAAGCTCGGCAGGGTGCGGGCGGTGTGCAGACGCCGGGGTGAGCGGCGGCCCGCTTCGTCGATGGTGCGGCCGGAACCCATGTTCACCTCGAGGGCGGTCCCCCGGTCCCGATGGATGCGAGCTCTTGCAGAGGCCACCATACCGACCAGACAAGCACAACTCGTGCCGAGCCTGGCGAACGGGACGACGTTGATTTCCCAGGAGTTCTGCCCAGCTAGCTCGAAGGCGATCGATGGGATGGCCGGCCACTGGCCGGCCAGGTTCTTGAACAGGTAAGATAGATCCTGATGGACCACTCCACCGTCCGCGTCTCGGTCCCGCCTGAGCCCTCGGTCGCCGAGCCCGTTCCCGGCATCGTCCTGATTTTCTCGGGGGATCAGCCGCGATGCGCGCCGATCCCGCTCGACCGCGGCGCCGTGGTGCTGGGTCGCGGGGGCGTGGCCGGCGTGCCCCTCGTGGACGACTCGCTCATGTCGCGGCGACACGCGCGCATCGCGTACGACGGGGCCGCGTGGACCGTGGAGGACCTCGGCAGCACCAACGGGACGTCGGTGAACGGCGAGCCCATCCGCGGCGAGGTGCGGAGGGACGCGATCCAGGTCGTCGGCGCGGGGACGTCGGTGTTCCTCGCGCTCGCGGACATCCGGAGCTTCGCGCGCGGCGCGGTGCGCATCGAGAAGGAGAGCGTCCTCGGGCCCAGGCTGCAGCTGGTCTACGACACCATCATCCGCGCCGCGGCCGCGGGCGACAGCCTGCTCGTGACGGGCGAGAGCGGCACCGGCAAGGAGCTCGCGGCGCGCGCCTACCACGAGGCGGGGCCGCAGGCGCGCGGCCCGTTCGTGGCCGTCAACTGCGCGGCCATCCCGGAGGGCCTGGCCGAGCGGCTCCTCTTCGGCGCCCGGCGCGGCGCCTACTCCGGCGCGACGCACGACACCGAGGGCTACGTGCAGGCCGCTCACGGGGGCACGCTCTTCCTCGATGAGGTCGCCGAGCTCGACGCGGCGGTCCAGGCGAAGCTGCTCCGGACGATCGACACCCGGCAGGTGCTCGAGCTCGGCGCGGTCGCGCCTCGGCCGGTGCAGATCCGCATCTGCGCCGCGACGCACGACCTGCGCGCGCGGGTCGCCCAGGGCCGCTTCCGGGACGATCTCTACTACCGCATCGGTCGGCCCGAGGTCCGGCTCCCGCCGCTGCGGGAGCGCCTCGAGGAGATTCCCTGGCTGCTCACGCAATGCATGAAGGCGGTCGGCGCGGCTTATGGCAAGGCGCCGCCGGCGATTCACCATTCGATGATCATCGCGTGCGCGATGCGCCGCTGGCCAGGGAACCTGCGCGAGTTCGTCGGGGAGGCGCGGCGCGCCGTGACGCGCGCGCTCGACGAGGGGCGGCGCACGGTCGAGGCCAAGGATCTCGATCCGCTCGCGGGCGTCGGCCTGGGCCCGGAGTCGACGGATTCGCATGCCCGTCAGACAGGGAGCGACGTCCGGCCGGGCCCCTCGCGCCCGAGCCAGGCGCCGCCCGAAGATGAGATCGCCGAGGCGCTTCGCCTCGAGCGAGGCAATGTGTCTCGCGCCGCCAACAGGCTCGGCGTGCACAGGAATCGAATTCGACGGTGGCTCGAGAAGAATGGCGTGGATCGCTCCCACTTCGCCGAGGGGAGCGAGCTGTCCGATAACGACTGATCCGCTCGCCGGGCGCTGTATGCACAAGTACAGGAGTACGTCAACGGCGGCATTTCATCGCGGGGGAGCGCTTGCCCGCCGCGCTCCCGCGTCGCTGCCGGCGTCGCTCCGGGCGTAGGCGGCTGAGGCCGATAGGGCGGTCGTTCCATACATTGCCTCCACCAAGCGCTCTGGCCTTCAGGGCGATTGCGGGCCGAAGCGCCGCTCTGCACCGGAAGCAGGCCCGGCCGGTCGCCGAGCACGGTCGTCGCAGGGTTGCCTCCATCCGGCGACGGAGCGCGGGCTCGATCGACCGAAGACCCATGTATAGGGACTTTACAGACCTGGTTATGCAGGTTGTAATGTAGTGTGTAAGCCCCGTCTCCCAGCGAGGTGCTGTCACGACCACGGTCAAGTCAACGAGTCCGGCGCGCGCGGCGCGCCAGGTCGGAGGGCGCGATGCGCTCTAAAGAGAGCAGCGGTGAGGTGCGCCGAGCCCTGCGCCCGCGCCCGGCGGCGACGCCGCGGCGCGCGCGCCGCGCGTCCTGCGCCGACGGCGCTGCGCGGCTCGCGGTCCGCTCGCGGCCTGCGGCGGGTGGGGACTCCCCCTGCGGGGCGGCGGCGGTCGCCTCGTACGGTGCCTACGAAAGCCTACGTCTGCCGCCGGAAGGTGGGTTCGGACGTCCCGAGGCGCGCGGGGGAGGGGGCGCGATGCACAATCATGATCTTGCACTTGACCGGACGAGCGGCTTCATCGATGTACAGAGAGTTGTCTGTCGGGCCCTCGTGCGAGCTCAGGTCCCGTCGCGTCATGGGCGGGCGCTGCGCTTCGCGGCGTCGCCGCGGGCGCGCGGCTGCCGAGCGCCTGTCCCCGGCTCGCCGTCGGGCCCTCCCGCAGCGACATCAGCAAACATTGAACCCCCCGGCTCCTGCGAGGTAGTCGACGTCATGCGTTCGCGCTTGAAATCGTCCCATCGTGGAGAGCCCAGCCAGGACGGCGGGCTGCCTGGTTGAACAGCCCAGGACACCATGAACGCGATCCGTAGACACGCATCGGCCGAAGAGGCGTCTGTCAGCCTACGAGCGCACGTCGAGGGGCCCACCAGCTCGGCCGCCTCAGGCCCGGGGCTCGGACAGCAGCCGAGCTCGGGCACCCGGCAGACCCACTCGCGCCGCCGCCCGTTCCTGAGCCGCCTCCTCTCGGCGGGCGAGGCGATCGACGCAGGGGACCTCGAGCGCGCGCGGGCCCTCGTGGAGGGCATCCTGCGGGCGGAGCCCGATACCGGTGACGCCTCGGAGCGCATTTCAGGCGTGTTCGGCCGGGCGTTGCTCGCCCGCCTGGACGGAGATCGCTCCGGCGACGGCAACCTCTACCTGCGCAGCGCTGGGCCGCGGGACATGCTCGCGGCGTTTCAGCTCCTCGTGCACGCGACGCCGCTCATCCGTTTCGGATACCTCAGCGCGAACGCGGCGATCGTCGAGGCGTTCCAGCACGAGGAGGAGATCCACGTCATCGACATCGGCGTCGGGGGCGGTACGCAGTGGCCGTTCCTGCTACACCGGCTCGCGACGCGGCCCGGCGGCCCGCCGCACGTCCGGCTGACCGGCATCGACCTGCCTTGTCGGGGCCCCGACCCCGAGCAGCGGCTGCGGTGGGCGGGCGCGTTCATCGGGGGATGGGCGGAGCGGCTGAAGGTGCCCTTCGAGTTCCACGGGGTCGCGTCCTCGGTGGAGCGCGTCGACTGGAGCCGTATTGCGTCCCGCTCGACGGCGCCCATCGCCGTCAATGCGGCGTTCGCATTGCACCACGTACCCGACGCCTCGGTGCACGCCACCGCGAACCGCGACACCATTCTCACGAGGATCCGCGCGCTGTCGCCGCGCGTGCTGACGCTCGTCGAGCCGGACGTGGAGCACAACGCGCTCCCGTTCCTCCCGCGCCTGTCCGAGGCGATCGGCCATTATTATGCGGTCTTCCAGGCGCTCGAGGCGCTGCTCCCGCCGCACATCGCCGCGCGCGAGACGATCGAACAGGTCTTCTTCGGGCAGGAGGTGATGAACGTGGTGGTGGGGGAGGGGGCCGCGCGGGTCGAGCGGCACGAGCGCCGCGGCGCCTGGCAGCGCCGACTCCGCATGAACGGCTTCGAGCCGCTGCGCGTCTCGCCGCACGAGTCGATGGTCCGCGGAGGGCTCCGCCTGAACACGGGGTTCGACGTGCGGGCGGACGAGCCGGCGCTCCTGCTCATGCGCAACGGGGTGTCGATCGTGGCCGCGTCGGCGTGGCGGCCGCGGCAGGTGCCGCCGCCGTCGCGGTTCATCTCCGGGCTGTTCCGCCGGACCGGCTGACCGCTGCCTCGCCAGGGACGCCCGCGACGCGGGCGGCCCGTCGCGTCAACGCCTCAGGCTGGCGAGCGCCGCCCAGAGCGCCAGCGCGCCGATCGCGAGGGTTGCGAGGACGAGCCACAGCGCGCGGCGGCCGCGCGGCGCGAGGGCCCGGAGCTCGCTCGCGAGCTCCGAGAAGAAGCCGAGGCAGCGCCAGGTCCTGGGCCGTACGCCGCGAGGGGGCAGGGGGCTCAGCCCATGACGTCGGACCATATCGAACAGCACGGAGCCGCGCTCCTGGGCGCGCGCGAGGCGCTCCAGCATCTCGCGACGGCAATGAGGGCAGAACGCCGACGCATCCTCCTCGATGCCGTCGAGGCCGAGCTCCCGCAGCTGCTGCTGCTCCCAGCTCTCCCTGGCTTGACGGGCCTCGTCCGAATCGTCCGTCGGGCGGTCGTGATGGTGTGGGCTGTCCTTGGCGCTCATCGATGCTCCTGATCCCTGCCGCAACCTGCGACTCCTACGAGGATCTATTCCAGTCAGCCGGGGGGATTTCTCACGCGTCGTGCTCGGGGGAGCATCCGCAGCCCGGCCGACGGCGCCGAGCTGGCGCCGTTCACGCGAGGGGCGCTCGCGCTCGCGTTCGCGATCCCCTCTTTACGGATGCTCTGAGAATTTCGTTTCGAAATATCGAGGATCTCCGAGCCTGATCCTGGGGTGTGCCGGGGCGCGTCGCTGCACAGCGATCTGCGGCCGCAGCCGCGCACCTCGGGCGTTGGGATGCCGTCGAATCGAAGCAGCGCCCGCCTGGACGCGCGCGGCGCACGGCGCGGTCGGGCCCGCGCTGGAGGCATTGACGCCGATCGAGCGGATCCCGAGTCGCCCGCGCTCGCAGACGAGCACCCCCGGCGCGGGCGCCCCCTGGGCGGACGGACCGCGGCTTCACGGGCAGGGGATGCAGGCGGACGTCGTACCGGTTGAAGGTGGGCGCCCTACCCGGTCGAGGTGGACCGAAGGAGGCCCTACGAGGTGTGTAAATGTTGCGCGATGTGTGTGTTGTCGGGCTCGGGACCGAGCTCAGCGGGTCACGAGCACCTTGAGGGCGCCTGGCGCGGCCGCGGCCCGCAGCGCCTCCTCGGCGCGCTCCAGCGGGAGGCGAGCCGACACGAGCGAGCGCACGTCGACGGTCCGGGCCGCCAGGGCGCGCAGCGCGGGCTCGAACAGCCCGCAGCGCGAGCCGACCACGGTGATCTCGTGGATGACGAGCTCCGCCAGGTGGACGCTGGAGAGCCCGGCGACGGTGCTCTTCAGCACGAGCGTTCCGCGCGGCCGGGTCGCGCGGACCGCCCTCATGAACCCCTCGGCGGTGCCCGTGGCCTCGACCACGAGCTCGGCCGGCTCGCCGGCCCAGGCGCCCTGAGGAGGCGCGGCGCCTCCGACGGCATCGGCGGAGGCCAGCGCGGCCGGGCGCACGAGCTCGGTCGCGATGCCCCGCGCGCGCAGCAGGGCGAGCTTCTCCTCGTGCTTGCCGACCGCGAGGACGCGGGCGCCGGCCTGGTGCAGCACCTGGGCGATGAGCAGGCCGAGCTTCCCGTCGCCGAACACGAGCGCCGAGGTGCCCGGCGCCACGCGCACCTGCTCCAGGATCTCGAACGCCGCCGCGAGCGGCTCGGTGAACACCGCCTCCTCGTCGTCCACCCGGTCGTCCACGGCGTGGAGGTTCGCCACCGGCACCGCGACGCGCTCCGCCAGCGCGCCGTCGGCGCCGGCGATGCCCATCACCGTGCGCGCCGGGCAGTGCCGCCCCAGCCCGCGCGCGCACGCGTCGCAGCGGCCGCACGCGAAGTTGATCTCCCCGACCACGCGACGGCCGCGCCATTCGGCGGGCCCCTCCGCGACCTCCCCGACGAACTCGTGGCCGAGCGTGCCGCGGAAGTCCATGTAACCTTTGGTAATTTCGAGATCCGTGTTGCAGATCCCCGCGCACCGCACCTCGACCACGGCCATGCCGGCCGCGATCGAGGGCGGGGCGCGGTCGGTGACGCGCGCCGCCGTGCCGTCCCAGACCAGCGCTCGCACGGACGAGCCTAGCCCGCCGCGAGCGCCAGCCGGCGCTTCGCCGGCTGCATCAGGTACGCGTCGACCGCCTCGGCGGCCTTGCGCCCCTCCGCGATCGCCCACACGACGAGGCTCTGGCCGCGCGACATGTCGCCGGCGGCGAAGACGCCCTCCACGCTCGTGCGCCCGCCCGGGGCCTTCACGTTGCCGCGCTGGTCCATCGCGACGCCGAGCTGCTCGAGCAACCCCTCGCGCTCGGAGCCGACGAAGCCCATCGCGAGCAGGACGAGCTCGCACTGGATCTCGAACTCGCTCCCGGGGACGGGCACGAACCTCCCGCCTTCCAGGCTCACCCGCGTCGCCTTGAGGGCGCGGACGTTCCCGTGCTCGTCCCCGGCGAACCCGGTGGTCGACACCGACCAGTCGCGCTCGCCGCCCTCCTCGTGCGAGGACGACGTGCGGAGGATGAGCGGCCACGCGGGCCACGGGTTCGTGAGCGAGCGCTGCTCGGGCGGGCGGGGGAGGAGCTCGAGCTGCGTCACGTGCGCCGCGCGGTGGCGGTGGCTCGTGCCGAGGCAGTCCGAGCCGGTGTCGCCGCCGCCGATGACGACCACGCGCTTGCCCGTCGCGAGGATCGCCTCGCTGTCGGGGACCACGTCGCCGGCGACCCGCTTGTTCTGCTGCGTCAGGAAATCCATGGCGAAGTGGATGCCCTTGAGCTCCCGGCCCGGGACCGGCAGGTCGCGCGGCCGGCGCGCCCCGCCGCAGAGCACGATGGCGTCGTACTGCTCGCGCAGCGCGTCGCCGGTGACGTCGACGCCGCAGTGGACGCCCGTGCGGAAGGTCACCCCCTCGGCCTGCATCTGCTCCATGCGGCGGTCGATGAGGTGCTTCTCCATCTTGAAGTCGGGGATGCCGTAACGGAGCAGGCCGCCGATGCGATCGTCGCGCTCGAAGACCGTCACGTCGTGCCCCTTGCGCGCGAGCTGCTGCGCGGCCGCGAGGCCGGCCGGGCCCGACCCGATCACCGCGACCTTCCTGCCCGTGCGCTGCTTCGCGATGACCGGCGCGACCAGACCCCGCTCGAAGGCGCGGTCGGCGACGCCGCGCTCGACGTTCTTGATCGTGACCGGCTTGCCCTCGATGTTCAGCACGCACGCCGCCTCGCAGGGCGCCGGGCACACGCGCCCGGTGAACTCGGGGAAATTGTTCGTCGCGTCGAGCGCCGCGATCGCCTCGGGGAGGCGCTCGCGGAACATGTGATCGTTCCAGTCGGGGATCAGGTTCCCGAGCGGACACCCGTCGTGGCAGAACGGGATGCCGCAGTCCATGCACCGCGCCGCCTGATCGCGCAGCTCGGCGTCGGGGATCGGGAGCTCGAACTCCTGCCAGTCGTTCAATCGCTCGGAGACGGGCCGCTTCTTGATGTCGACCCGCTGGATCTCGAGGAAGCCTCGTACCTTACCCATGGGCGGCCGACCTCTCTCCCGTGCTCGCGGGACCCGCGTTGGCGGGGATGTAACGTCCAGTGGAAACGTAGGGGGTGGAGGGTGAAAGGAGGGACACGATCCCGCTCGACGCGTCGGCCCCGTTCGTCGCGGGCGACGCCGCGGCCTCGAGGGCCCGCCGGTACTCGCTCGGGACGACCTTGACGAACTTCGGCAGGACCGCCTGCCAGGAGTCGAGCAGCTCGGTCGCCTTCCGGCTGCCCGTGCGCCGCACGTGCTCCTCGAGCAGCGCCCGCACCGACTCGGCGTCGGCCGCGGTCATCGTCTCGAGCTGCACCATCTCCTTGTTGCAGCGCGCCTCGAAGAGCGCGTCCTCGTCGAACACGTAGGCGAGCCCGCCGCTCATGCCGGCGCCGAAGTTACGGCCGGTCGTGCCGAGGATGATCACGGTGCCGCCCGTCATGTACTCGCAGCCGTGGTCGCCCACGCCCTCGACGACGGTGGTGGCCCCGCTGTTCCTGACCGCGAAGCGCTCGCCCGCGCGGCCGTTGAAGAACGCGCGGCCGCTCGTGGCGCCGTAGAGCACGACGTTGCCGACGATGACCTGATCGTCCGGCTTGAACGGCGCCACGCTCGGCGGGCGCACCGCCACGACGCCGCCCGACAGGCCCTTGCCGACGTAGTCGTTCGCGTCGCCCTCGAGCTCGAGCGTCATGCCTTGCGAGGCGAAGGCGCCGAAGCTCTGGCCGGCGCTGCCGGCGCACTTCACGACGATGCTGTCCTCGGGCAGCCCGGCGCTGCCGTGGCGGCGCGCGATCTCGCCGCTCAGCATGGCGCCGATCGTCCGGTCCGAGTTCCGCACGCGCGTCTCGATGACGACGGGCGGCCCGCCGTCGATCGCGGCGCGCGCCTGCTCGATGAGCTTGAGGTCGAGCACCCGGTCGAGCTTGTGGTCCTGCGGCTCGACGCAGTGGTTCGGGCTCGTGAGGGCCTCCTTCGGGCGGTAGAGCACCTCGGAGCAGTCGATCTTCCTCGCCTTCGCGTGGAGCCCGGTGCGCCGCTGCACGATGCAGTCCGAGCGCCCGACCATCTCGGTCAGGGTGCGGAAGCCCAGGCTCGCCATGATCTGCCGGAGCTCCTCCGCCACGTAGAAGAAGAAGTTGATGACGTGCTCCGGCGCGCCCGTGAACTTCTTCCGGAGCTCCGGGTCCTGCGTGGCGATGCCCACCGGGCAGGTGTTGAGGTGGCACTTGCGCATCATGATGCAGCCCGTCGCGACGAGCGGCGCCGTGGAGAAGCCGAACTCCTCGGCGCCGAGCAAGGCGGCGAACGCCACGTCCCGGCCGGTCATCAGCTTGCCGTCGGTCTGCACGATGGCGCGGCCGCGGAGCCCGTTCATCACGAGCACCTGGTGCGCCTCGGCGAGCCCGAGCTCCCACGGCACGCCCGCGTGGTGGATCGACGTGAGCGGGGAGGCGCCGGTGCCGCCCGAGTCGCCGCTGATCAGCACCACGTCGGCGTGCGCCTTCACCACGCCCGCGGCGATGGTGCCGACGCCCGCCTCGGCGACGAGCTTCACGCTGATGCGCGCCTTCGAGTTGATGTTCTTCAGGTCGAAGATGAGCTGCGCGAGATCCTCGATCGAGTAGATGTCGTGGTGCGGCGGCGGCGAGATCAGCGTCACGCCGGGCGTCGAGTGGCGCACCTTCGCGATCACCGCGTCGACCTTGTGGCCCGGGAGCTGGCCGCCCTCGCCGGGCTTGGCCCCCTGCGCCATCTTGATCTGCAGCTCGTCGGCGTTGACGAGGTACTCGGCCGTGACGCCGAACCGCCCCGACGCGACCTGCTTCACCGAGCTCCGCTTCGAGTCGCCGTTCGCCAGCCGGAGGAAGCGCGCCGGGTCCTCGCCGCCCTCGCCGGTGTTCGACCGCGCGCCGATGCGGTTCATCGCGACGGCGAGGGTCTCGTGCGCCTCCTTCGAGATGCTCCCGAAGGACATGGCGCCCGTGGCGAAGCGCTTGACGAGCGAGGCGGCGGGCTCGACCTCCTCGATCGGCACCGGCGGGCCCGCGGGCCTCAGGTCCCACAGCCCGCGGAGCGACATCGGGTGCTCCTGCTGCTCGTTGATGATCGCCGCGTACTCGGCGTAGCTCTTCGCGTCGTCGAGGCGGACCGCCCGCTGGAGCGATGAGATCGACTGCGGCGTCCAGAGGTGCCGCTCGCCGAACACGCGGAAGTGGTGGTGGCCGCCGACGTCGAGGTGCGCGCGCGCCCGCTCGCCGTACGCCGCCTGGTGGCGCGCCAGCGCCTCCTCCGCGATCTCGCGCAGCCCGACGCCGCGGACGCGCGACGCCGTGCCGGTGAAGTACGCGTCGATGACGATCTGGTCGATGCCGATCGCCTCGAAGATCTGCGCGCCCTGGTAGCTGGACAGCGCGCTGATCCCCATCTTCGACATGATCTTCAGGATGCCCTTCTTGAGCCCCTTCACGTACCGCGAGCTCGCCGCGGACGGCGACAGGTCGGGGCCGAGGGTCTTGTCGCGGCACATCGCCGCGATCGACTCGAACGCGAGGTACGGGTTCACCGCGCCGGCGCCGTAGCCGATGAGCAGCGCCATGTGGCCGACCTCGCGCGCCTCGCCGGTCTCCACGATGATGCCGGCGCGCGTGCGCGTCCCCTCGTTGATGAGGTGGTGGTGCACGGCGCCCACGGCGAGCAGGCTCGGGATGGGGGCGAGCGTCTCGTCGATGCCGCGGTCGCTGAGGATGAGGATGCTCGCGCCGTCGGCGATCGCGCGGCTCGCGTCCTTGCAGAGCTTCGCGAGCGCGCTGCGCAGGTTGTCCTCCGGGTCGCCGTCGACCGAGAAGTACATGGGCAGCGTGGCCGCGCGGAAGTCGGGGAAGACGTTCTTGCGCAGCTTCGAGAGGTCGTCCTGCGTGAGGATCGGGTGCGGCAGCTCGAGCATCCGACACTGGCGGGGCGTCTCCTCGAGGAGGTTGCCCTCGCCGCCGACGCAGCTCACGAGCGACATCACGATCTCCTCGCGGAGCGGGTCGACCGGCGGGTTCGTGACCTGCGCGAACAGCTGCTTGAAGTAGCGGAAGAGCAGCTGGGGCTTCTCGGAGAGGACGGCGAGCGGGATGTCGATGCCCATCGAGCCCACCGGCTCCTCGCCGAGGGTCGCCATCGAGGCGAGGATCATCCGCAGGTCCTCGTCGGTGTAGCCGAACGCCTGCTGCAGGGTCCGGAGATCCGAGTGCGGGATGGTGTAGAGGCTCGGCACGTCCTCGAGGGCGCGCAGGTCGATCTTGTTCTCGGCGACCCACGCCGCGTACGGCTTCTGGGTCGCGACGCGGCGCTTGATCTCGTCGTCGCTGACGACGCGGCCCTCGCTCGTGTCGACGAGGAACATCTTGCCCGGCTGGAGGCGCCCCTTCTGGATCACGCGCGCCGGCTCGATGTCGAGCACGCCGAACTCGCTCGCGAGCACGACGAGGCCGTCGCTCGTCACGACGTACTTCGCCGGGCGCAGCCCGTTGCGGTCGAGCGTCGCGCCGATCAGCCGTCCGTCCGTGAAGCACAGCGCCGCGGGGCCGTCCCAGGGCTCGATGAGGCAGCCGTGGTACTCGTAGAACGCCTTCTTCTCGGCCGACATGTCCGGGTCGAGCGCCCAGGCCTCGGGGACGAGCATCATCATCACGTGCGGCAGCGACCGGCCGCTCGCGAGCAGGAAGTCGACCACGTTGTCGAGCGCGGCCGAGTCGGACCCGCCCGCGCGGATGATCGGCTTGAAGTCCTCGATCGCGTTCGCGAACACATCGCTCTTGAGGAGCGCCTCGCGCGCCGACATCCACGCGGTGTTGCCGCGGAGCGTGTTGATCTCGCCGTTGTGCGCGATGACCCGGTACGGGTGCGCGCGCTCCCACGTGGGGAAGGTGTTCGTCGAGAAGCGCGAGTGCACCATCGCGAGCCGCGACACGGTGCGCTTGTCGGACAGATCGGGGTAGAACGCCGCGACCTGCTCCGCGAGCATCAGGCCCTTGTAGACGACCGTCCGCGACGAGCAGGAGGCGAGGTAGAAGTCGTCCGAGTGGGCGGTGCGGCCGGCGCGCTTGCGGATCGCATAGAGGACCTGCTCGAAGGACTGGCGGGGCGCGACCCTGCCGATGAACAGCTGGCGGATCGCCGGGCGCGAGTCGCGCGCGACCGGGCCGATCGCCCCGTCGTCGATGGGGACGTCGCGCCAGCCGAGGACGCGCTGGCCGTGGTGCACGACCGCCGCCTCGAGGATCGCCTCGCACTGGCGGCGCCGGGACGGGCTCTGCGAGAAGAACGCCGTCGCGACCGCGTAGTCGCCGGGAGGAGGCAGCGCGATGCCCAGGGAAGCTAGGGAGGCGGCGTACAGCTCGTGCGGGATCTGGAGGAGGATGCCCGCGCCGTCGCCGGTGCAGGGGTCGCAGCCCGCGGCGCCGCGATGGGTTAGATTTTCGAGGATCTCGAGCGCTTGGCAAACGACCTCGTGCGTCGCTTCACGGCGGAGCGTGGCGACGAATCCGAGACCGCATGCGTCGTGTTCGAAAGCCGGATCGTAAAGACCTTGTCGTTGGGGCAGAGGCATGGTGCTGACTTCACACGCGCGTAGCACATGTTGCACAAGGATTGGAGCCCTAGTTAATGCGGCGCGCCAGCTCACCCGGAACCGGGCGCAAAACCCGGGGGGAGCGGCCCCCCTCTCCCCGGGCCGGATGGGCCGCTCCCCGGGCCGGATGGGCCGCGGCGCGCGGGCGCGCGGCAGTGGACGCCCGTCGCCGCCCGTGGTGAAGGTGGGCATGGCCGGCCTGCTGGCCCGGCCGCCGGCGATGTGTCATTAGCATGAAGCTCTTCGCACTCAGTGATCTCCACGTCGGCTATGCGGAGAACCGCTGGGCCCTCGAGCGCGTGACGCCGCGCCCGAACGACTGGCTGATCCTCGCCGGCGACCTCGGGGAGACGGAGCAGCACCTGCTCTACGTGCTCGACACGCTGGGCCCCCGGTTCAAGCAGCTCGTGTGGGCGCCGGGCAACCACGAGCTCTATACGATGCCGAGTGAGCGGGGCGGGCCGCGCGGCCCGGCCCGCTACGATCGGCTGGTCGAGCTATGCCGGAGCCGCGGGGTGATTACGCCCGAGGACCCGTACGTGCTTTGGGAGGGTGAGGGCGGGCCCCACGTGCTGGCGCCGATGTTCCTGCTCTACGACTACAGCTTCCGGCCGGCCGGCGTGGCCGAGCTCGACGCGGTGGCGTGGGCGATGGAGAGCGGCGTCCTCTGCAGCGACGAGGAGCTGCTCGACCCGGCCCCGTACGCGAGCCGGCCTGAGTGGTGCCGGGCCCGCCTCGCCGAGACCGAGGCCCGACTCGCCGCGATCGAGGCGCACCCCACGGTGCTCATCAACCACTTCCCGCTGCGGGAAGAGCTCGTGCGCCTGCGGCACATCCCGCGCTTCTCGATCTGGTGCGGGACGCGGCGCACGCACGACTGGCACACGCGCTTCCGCGCGCGGGTGGTCGTCTCAGGCCACCTCCACATCCCCCGCACCGACTGGATCGATGGTGTTCGTTTCGAGGAGGTTTCGTTCGGCTACCCGCGCCAGCGGCCCATCGGCCTCACCGCCGACAGCTGCCTTCGGGAGATCCTGCCGGGGCCCGCGGCCGCGGCGCCGCTGCCGGGGACGACGTAGATGCTCGAGATCGACCCCGGCGCCGCGCACCTCTGGTACGTCTTCTGCGAGCCGGTCCGCGACCAGGCGCTGCTCGCGGCGTACCACCGGCTGATGGCGCCGGACGAGGCGGCGCAGCAGGCGCGCTTCCTGTTCGCCGAGAACCGGCACGAGTACCTGCTCACGCGCGCGCTCGTGCGCACGACCCTCTCGAAGTACGTGGACGTCGCGCCCGAGGCGTGGACGTTCGTCCGGAACGAATTTGGCCGGCCGCAGATCGCGGGGCCGCCGGGGGTGCCGCCGCTGCGGTTCAACCTGTCGAACACGCGGGGGCTCATCGCCTGCCTGGTCGCGCTGGACCGCGACGTGGGGGTCGACGTCGAGGACACCGAGCGCTCGAGCAGCGCGGTGGACATCGCCGACCGCTTCTTCTCGCCCGCCGAGGTGCGCGCGCTGCGCGCGCTGCCGCCCGAGAGGCAGCGCGCGCGCTTCTTCGAGTACTGGACGCTCAAGGAGTCGTACATCAAGGCGCGCGGGATGGGGCTCGCGATCCCGCTCGACCAGTTCTCGTTCCACCTCGACGACGGGCCGTCGATCGGCATCTCGTTCGATCCGCGGCTCGGCGACGATCGCTCGGCCTGGCAGTTCGCGCTCTACCAGCCCTCGGCGCGGCATACGATGGCCGCCGCCATCCGCACGGGCGGCGCGCCTCCGCTGACGATCGAGCTCCGGGAGACGGTGCCGCTCCGCGACGGATGAGCGGCGGCCGACGGATGAGCGGCGGCCGAGGCCGCCCGCGCGGTGCCGTCAGTCCGGCCGCGCGATCGAGAGCTCGACGTTGCGCCACGAGGGCTCGCCGCTGCCGTCGCTGCCGAAGCCGGAGGTGACGTCGACGACGGCGCGGCGGCGCCCCTCGGCGGCGACCGGATCGCCGTCGACGGCGTAGTCGAGGGCGACCCCGCGGATGGCGACGGCGCCGTTGTCCTCGTCCCAGATCTCGATGACGCGGACCTGGTGGGGGTAGTCGGCGAGCGCGGAGGTCTCGAGCTCCCAGTAGGCGTGCCCGCCGCTCGGCGTCACCGGGGTCACCCGGTGCACGTGCGTGTGGCCCGCGAGGTGGAGGAGCACGTTGTCGTAGCCGCCGACGAGCGACTGCCACGCCTCGACGGTGAGCGCGCCGGGCACGGCGGGGGTGCCCGTCGCGGCGAAGGAGCCGTCCCCGAGCAGGCGCGACGCGTGGTGGGACGCGAGGACGACCCACCTGCGATCGCGCCGCGCGCGGTCGAGGGCCGGGCGGATGAACCGGTCGACGTCGTCCTGGAGGATCACGCCGCCCGGGCCGCCGGTCTCGGCGGCGGTGTCGAGCACGATGACGCGCACGGGCGTGTCCTTCACGTCGAACTCGTAGAACGCCTTCCCGTACGCCTGCGCGTCGGGTCCGATCCCGTGCCCGTCGCCCGCCGCCGCCAGCTGATCGAGCAGCGCGGGGCGGCTCAGGAGCGCCCTCCGCGGATCGGGGACGACCTCGCCGGTGACCACCGGACCGCCGGGGAGCGCCCAGTTGCGCGTCCCGCCGTCCGCGATGTTCCCCGTCGCGATCGCGGCGCGGGTGTCCACCGGGAAGTTCCCCTGGTGCAGGACGTCGTGGTTGCCGGTCACCCAGCGCCACGGCACGAGCAGCCCCTCGGCGACGAACGGATCCT
This sequence comes from Sorangium sp. So ce394, assembly GCF_051474665.1. NCBI lineage: Bacteria > Pseudomonadati > Myxococcota > Polyangiales > Polyangiaceae > Sorangium > Sorangium sp. So ce394. The sequence continues at coordinate 8,349,200 of NZ_CP150339.1, read as the reverse complement.
TGGGATCGTTGTCCGGCCCCTGGACGGGATCGTCGTCGTCGCCCGAGTCGCACTCGACGCGCTCGGCGCCGTCGAGGATGGCCGTGAACCACGCGATCTCGTTGGTCTGCGCGCTGTCGGCGTTGTCGCCGCCGAGCAGCACGAAGTCGAGCGGCGTGCTCCGGTGGAACGCGTTGATCGTGCGGACGGCGGCGTTCAGGATCCGGCACTCGTGCCCTTCCTGCGGGCGGAAGGCCGAGCCGATCGCGGGCGAGTCGAAGATCGCGAGCCGCGCGGGCGACTCGTCGTCGGCGAGCTGGGTGTCGGCGAGGTGCACGAACCGCGTGAGCAGCCTCGGCCGCGGGCCGCGCGGCGGCGGCGGCGCGCCGTCGAGCGTCGCCGGCGCGAGCGGCAGCCCCGGCCCGATCTCGAGCTCGCCGTAGCCCTCCGCGAGCATCTGCTCGATCTCCGCCGGCACCGCGGGGTTCCTGTCCGGCGGATCGACGACCGCGGCGCGCGGCACGAGGGTGCGCTCGGTCGTCAGCGGCGGCGCGTCGGCGAGCGCCGGCAGCGGCGTCGGCGCGGGCGCGACGGGCTCCTCCGCCGCGCAGGCCGCCACGAGCGCGAGGGACAGGACCGCCGCTGGGCCACCTCGGCGCGCGCGCGCGCCGAGCGATCGGACGAGCTCCACCGTTACCGTGCTCCCTGCTCGTGTCTGGCTCATCGCTTCCTTACATGACAAGACAGCAGCGCCTGATCAAGAAATGTTCATTCGAGCGGTAGCGCTCGTGATTTCGGTCGCCATCAGGCAATGAAAATAGACTTTCCGGAATGCGGGTTAACCAACCCACGTGACACGGCTGGCGCCGCGCGGCGTCACGTTGATGCGCACGGGCGGGCTGAACCATGGTAGGGCGGAGCCGCGGCCAGCGCGCCGGCGGCTGCTAGGATGCGGCGCGTCCGGGCGCCGGGCGCTCCTCTCGAGGTCATCACATGGTCCTTTCGCGATTTGTGGGCTTCGTGCTCGCGGCGGTGGCGCTGGCGGGCTGCGGCGAGCCCGATCCCATCATCGAGACCCATTACGGTGCTTACGAGGGGGACGCCTATCCGGATCGGCGCCCGAAGATCACGGTTCCGGAGGGGGGCATGGGCGTGGTGACCGATAGCCGCTCCGACACGCTCTCCCTCATCTCGCTCGCGACGGGGGAGCGGTTCGGCGTTTACCCGGTGGGCCGCGATCCGGTGACGGTCGACGGGCCTCACCATGTCGCCGTGGACGCCCCGGGAAACGCGGTCTATGTCGCGCTGTCGTACCCTGTCCTCGCCGGCACGATCGGCCCCCACGCGAGCCACGGATCGAGCGCGATGGCCGGCTATGTCCAGAAGCTCGCGCTCGACGACATGCGCGTCCTCGGGCAGGTGCGCATCGAGCCCAACCCGGGCGACATCGTGATCTCCGAGGATGGCGGCCGCGTGGTCGCCTCTCATTACGATCTCAAGCGCGCGATCGACAACCCCCAGGACATCGAGGCGGCGCGCTCGTCCCTCGCCGTGATCGATCCCGACGAGATCTCGCGCTCGGGCTCGGCCCAGCCGGTGCTCATCCCGACCTGCATCGCCGCCCACGGGATCGCCCTCTCGCGCCCGGACGGCGCCCGCGCCTACGTCGCCTGCGAGGGGGAGGACGCCCTCGCGGTCGTCGACCTGACCGACCCCGGCGCCGAGGTGAAGCGCGTGCCCGTGGGGCCGAGCCCGGCCGTGTGGGTCCCCTCCTACGGCCCGTATGCCGCGGTCATGTCCCCGGATCAGAAGACCATCGCGGTGAGCAACACCCGCAGCCGGGATGTGCGCTTCTTCGATGTCGCGTCGGAGTCGTTCAGGGAGCCCCAGTCCATCCTGACGCTGCAGGGCGCGCCGTACTTCGTCGCGTGGACCCCCGACGGGAGCCGCCTCTACGTGCCGACCCAGGCGCCCGACGCGATCGCGCTCATCGATGTGGCGAACGGCAACGCCGAGGTCGCCTACCGCGATCTCTCCGGGGACTGCGAGAAGCCGCACGTCGTCGATTACGACGGGGGAGACGGGCTCTTCCTCGTCTGCGAGGGCGATCAGACCGAGACCCCCGGCAAGGTGCTCCGGCTCGATCCCGAGACGCTGGAGACGCGCAGCGAAGCCGAGGTGGGCCTCTTTCCCGACGCGTTCGCGCGCGTCGCCGCGGAGGCGCCGTGAGGCCGCGCTCCCTCGCCCTCGCCGCGCTCGCCTGCGCGGCGCTCGCCTCTGGCTGCACGAGCGATCCGGAGACGAAGATCGTCGACGCGACGGCCGTGGACCACGGCGCGGCGCTCTTCCGGGACCCCTCGATCGCGGAGACGCGCTTCAATCGTTATTCATGCTCGACGTGCCATGAAGCGATCGCCGGGGAGGCGGGGGACGCCATGCTCCCCGGCGCCCCGCTCGCCGGCGCCGTGGATCGCCCGCATTACTGGGGTGGTCAGGAGGTCGATCTCCTCGGCGCGATCAACCATTGCCTCTATTACTTCATGACCAAGGACCTGCCCTGGGCCGCGGACGACCCCGCTGCCCAGGCCATGTACGCCTACCTGGAATCGCTGCCCAGCGACGGCGACGCGGCCGAGGCCGTCCCGTTCACGCCGGTCTACGGGCTGAGGGAGCCGCCGCCCGGCGATCCGGGGAAGGGCGCGCTTATCCACGATCGCGCCTGCGCCTCGTGCCACGGGCGCGCTCGTTCCGGGGAAGGGCGGCTCGTCGAGCGGGCGCCGGCGCTGCCCGATCAGACGCTCGAGGAGCACCCGCTCGGCGAGTACACCGAGCGCGAGCGGCGGCTGGTCTTCGTCGAGAAGGTCCGCCACGGCGGCTTCATCGGCTACGGCGGGCAGATGCCGCCCTTCTCCCTCGAGGTCCTCTCCGACGAGCAGTTCGGCGATCTCCTCTCGTTCTACGAGCTGCCCTGACACCGCCCGTGAAGCGCGCCGAGAAAGCCGCGAGGATCGCCGAGATCCTCGATCGATTGTACCCGCAGCCGGCCATTCCGCTGATCCACGAGGGCCCGTATTCGCTGCTCGTCGCGGTGATGCTCAGCGCGCAGACCACGGACAAGATGGTCAACGCGGTGATGCCGGCGCTCCTCGCGCGCGCCCGGACGCCCGCCGAGATGGCGGCCGTGCCGACCGAGGAGATCGCCGAGCTCATCCGGAGGATCGGGTTCGCGCCCACGAAGGCGAGGCACCTGAAGGCGCTGAGCGAGCGGCTCGCGGTCGAGCACGGCGGCGTCGTCCCCGCCTCGTTCGAGGCCCTGGAGGCCCTGCCGGGGGTCGGTCACAAGACCGCCTCGGTGGTCATGGCGCAGGCCTTCGGCCACCCCGCCTTCCCGGTCGACACCCACATTCACCGGCTCGCGTCGCGCTGGGGGCTGTCGTCCGGGAAGAACGTCGTCGAGACGGAGCGCGACCTGAAGCGCACGTTCCCGCCCGAGCAGTGGAACAAGCTCCACCTGCAGCTCATCTACTTCGGCCGCGAGCGCTGCCCGGCGCTGCGCCACGACACGGCCGGCTGCCCGATATGCAGCTGGGCCGCGCGCCGGCGTTGAGGCGCGGCGCTCGCCGGCTGGTGACCGGCGGCCGGCGACCGGCGCCGTCTGACCACCACCGCCGTCCGGCCCGGCTCGGCGGCGGCCCAGCGCCCCCAGGAAGGCGGCAGGCTATCCGGAGCGCCGGCGGCCGTCAAGCTGGGCGCACCGCTCCGGCGGCGGCCTGAATGCGGCGGCGGGGGCGTGCGGCTCGCCGCGTCGCGCCGCTCGGTTTCGGGCGCGGCCTCGTGCGGTTCCCGGTCGCCGCGGGCGTGCGGTTCGAGTAAGGCAGCTCTGTGGCAAAGATGGGATTTGAGATCATCGGGACCGGGCACTACGTGCCCGGCGAACCTGTCACCAACGACGACCTCGCGCGGGTGATCACGACCTCCGACGAGTGGGTTTACCAGCGCTCCGGCATCCACCAGCGACATTACGCGCCGGACGGAGTCGGCGTGAGCGATCTGGCGTGCGAGGCGGCGAAGCGCGCTATCGAGTCCGCGCGGATTTCACCGTCGGAAATCGATTACATCCTTTTTGCCACGATGACGCCGGACTACATCTTTCCCGGCTCCGGGGCGCTGCTCGGCGCGAAGCTGGGCATCCCGGGCGTCCCTGCGCTCGATATCCGGCAGCAGTGCGCCGCGATGCTGTTCGGCCTCCAGACGATCGATGGGCTCATCCAGACCGGGGCCGCCAAGACCATCCTGTTCGTGGGCGCCGAGGCGCACGCCGGCTTCATGCCCTGGGAGGACTGGGGAGCGCTCGACCCGAAGAACGGCCGGTCCGCCACGCCGGAGGCGCGGGCGCGCGCCGACCGCCACCGGAACCTCGCGGTCCTGTTCGGGGACGGATCGGGCGCGCTCGTCCTTCGCGCGACCGACCGCGACGCGGGCCTGCGCGGCAACAAGATCTGTTCTGACGGGCGCTTCGCCGAGCTCCTCTACGTGCCCGGGGGCGGCTTCCGCTCGCGGCCGTACTGGAAGCAGAGCTCGTTCGAGGACGACGCCCACATCCCCCGCATGGACGGCCGCGAGCTCTTCAAGTTCGCGGTGACCAAGCTCCCGGCGACCGCGCGGGAGCTCTGCGCCTCGCAGGGCGTCACGCTCGAGCAGATCGACGTGTTCCTGGCGCACCAGGCGAACGGCCGCATCAACGAGCACATCCGCAAGGACCTCGGCGTGCCGGTCGAGAAGCTCCCGAGCAACATCGACCGATTCGGCAACACGAGCGGGGCCACCGTGCCCATCCTCATCGACGAGGAGATGCGCGCCGGCAGGGTGAAGAAGGGCCAGCTCGCCATGGTGCTCGCGCTCGGGACCGGCGTCCACTGGGGCTGCGCGCTCTGGAAGCTCTGAGCTGAGCGGCTGTACATAAATCGCCGGCCCGGCGCCCTGCTGGGCCTGGCACCGTTCTCGCTTCGCCTCCGGGCCGGCGGAGGGGTGCGCCGGTCTGAACCGTCAGATCCCGCCGGATCCTCTGGATCCCGCGCGCCTCGGCCGCCTGAGCAGGGAAGGAGCGCGGCGGGGGTGCACAGCGCGAATCAGCTGGTGCGGTCCGTGTACGACCGGATCGCGGAGCGGTACGACGACCGATGGGGGCGCCACATGAGGGAGCCTCAGGATCGGCTCACGGCGGGGCTCGGGCTCGTCCCCGGCGCGCGGTGCGCCGACCTCGGGTGCGGCACGGGGATCGAGACCGTGGAGATGCTCCGGCGGGTCGCGCCCGGCGAGGTCGTGGGCGTCGACTGCTCCGAGGAGATGCTCCGGGCCGCCCGGGCCCGCGCCCGGGCCGCTGGGCTCGCGCTCTCGACGAGGCGCGCCGAGGCCGAGCTCTTCATCCGCCGCGCGGAGGCGTCGAGCTTCGATGTCGTCACGCTGCGCTTCTGCCTCGCCTACCTGGACTGGCGGTCGGCGCTGCCGTGCCTCGGGCGGATGGTCCGGCCCGGCGGTCGCGCGGGGGTCCTGACGAACCTCTCGAGCAGCACGCCGCAGGCCTACGCGGTCTATTGCCGGATGGTCGACGAGCTCAACCTGGGACGGGTGGAGCTGCCGGTCCCGGACAGCCCCGGGCAGGTCAGCGAGGCGCTCCAGCGCGGCGGGCTCCGCACCGTCGAGGCGTGGACCCACCGGTTCCGGCTGTGGTTCGGCGCCGGGGCGCAGGTGGCGAGCTGGCTGCAGGAGAGCGGGTTCGTGACCCACGCCGCGCTGCGGGAGTTCCCTCCGGAGGTGCTCCAGCCGCTCTGCGACGAGTTCGCGGCCCGGCTGGAGGCCTACCGGGAGCCCGACGGCATCCCGCTCGACTTCGAGCTCGCCGGCGTCGTCGCCGCCCGGCGATAGCGCCGCAGCGCGGCCAGCGCGCTGTCGCGCTCGGCAAGGAGCGCTGTCAAATTTTCGACCGAACGCGCCGTGGCGCGTTGCACGCGGCGTTGTCTTTGTTACGTTTGAATCACCGCCTGCGGCGAGCCCCGCGTCGGCAGTGCGGTCCACCTGGCGCCGTCGCCGGCAGGGGAGCCGCATCACGGCTCGGCTGCACCGGCTCCCCTCCGGCGAGCGTCCGTCGAAAGAAGCGCGAAGGGGTCGCACGAAAGCGACCCACGAGCAGCGATCAACGGGGAAAACGCGGCGGCCGCGCGGAATGCGCGACCATCGAGCAGCACAGGTGCGTGACACGCGCGACGCGCGCGACACGCGACACGCGCTGCTCGAGGGCCCCGCGCGCGTGAGCCCGCGCGCGTGAGTACGTGTGTTCGGATGTCGTTTTGCATCTCTCTCGACCACACGGTTCCAGGTTTTTCACTTCACCGGGCGCTGGTGCGCCTGTTGGCCCCGATGACGACAACGCAAACTCTTCGTATTGACTCGGACGCACAATTAATGAATTTTGCATACTGAGGTGGGTGTGATCGGAGAACACGGAGCGTCGATCCTCAGAGACACGCCGACCCAGCTTGGGCTCGGCCGATATCGTCCGATTGCGAAGCTCGGCCGCGGGGGGATGGCGGACGTCTTCCTCGCCATGGCTCACGGTCCGGCCTCCGTGAACAAGCTGGTCGTCGTCAAGCGCCTCCGCAGCTTCGCGGACGAGGAGGATCGTCAGGTCCTCATGTTCATGGACGAGGCCAAGCTCTCGGCGCGCATGAACCACCCGAACGTCGTCCAGACCTACGAGGTCGGCAGCGACCAGGAAGGGTACTTCATCATCATGGAGTACCTCGAGGGCCAGCCGCTGAAGCGGGTCATGAAGGCGGCCATGGATCGGGCGTCCGGCACCGGCGGGCTGGTGCGCGGCACGTGGATCCGGATCGTCGCCGAGGTGCTGCGCGGCCTTCATTACGCGCACGAGCTCTGCGATTTCGATGGCAAGCCGCTCGGGATCGTGCATCGCGACGTCTCCCCGCACAACATCTTCATCACGTACGACGGCGCGGTGAAGCTCGTCGATTTCGGCGTGGCCAAGGCCGCCGTCAACTCCTCCAACACGGAGAGCGGGACCTTCAAGGGCAAGCTCACCTATATGGCGCCCGAGCAGGTCACGGCGGGCAAGACGGTGGATCGCCGGGCGGACGTCTTCGCGGTGGGCGTCGTGTTCTGGGAGCTCCTCGCCGGGCGGCGGCTGTTCGAGGGCGACCAGATCACCGTGATGCATCAGCTCCTCTTGGGGAAGATTCCGCGCCTCTCGACCGTCGTGCCGGGGATCCCGATCGCGCTCGACCAGATCGCCGCGAAGGCCCTGGAGCGCGATCCGTCGAAGCGCTTCGCGACGGCGCAGGAGATGTGCGACGTGCTCGAGAGCTACCTGCAGTGGTCGGGCGAGGACGTGCGCGGGGAGTTCCTCGGCGCCTGCATGCGGGGCATCTTCGCGGAGAGCAGGGCCAGCATCCGCCAGCAGGTCAAGGCGCAGATCGAGCGGGTGACGAGCTCGATGATGATGAGCGAGGGCTCGGGCCAGGTGACGTTGAGCGGAATCGGCCTCTCGGCGGGTCCCACGAGCTCTCGCTCGGGCAGCAGGCTCCCCTACGTCGGCGAGCCCAGCAACTCGGGCGTCGAGCGGGGCTCGGGCGTCGAGCGGGGCTCGGGCATCGAGCGGGGCTCGGGCATCGAGCGGGGCTCGGGCGTCGAGCGGCCCAGGACGCCGGTGAGCGACTCGGTCAGCCTGCGCGCGACCACGTCGGTGCCCTCGACGCCCTCGAGGCGCGGCTACCTGCTCGGGGCCTCCGGGCTCGCCGTGCTGGCCGCGGTGGCCGGGGGCGCGTTGCTCGTCGCGAGCAAGCACGCGCCCGCGGTCGAGCCTCCGGTGGCCGCCGCCGCTGCGCGCGGCGCGGAGGCCGTGGAGGCCGTCGAGAAGAAGCCGCAGGAGGCCCCCAAGGTGAGCGTGGTGATCGCGAGCGACCCGCCCGACGCCACGGTGAGCTGGAAGGGGACGACGCTCGGCAAGACGCCGCTCAAGACCGAGCTGCCCGTGGGCACGCAGGTCGTGGTCGTGTCCCGGTCCGGCAGCTTCGATGAGACGATCATGCTGACGCTCACCCCGGACGAGTCGGTCGAGCGCTCCGTCAAGCTGCGGCCCACGAACTGAACGGCCGAGTCCAGGCGGCGCTCCACGGCCGAGAGCACCCCTGGGGGCGAAGGCGGGTAGGGCACCGCCGAGCCAAGGAGAAGAGAGAAGCGAAAGGGAACCACCGAGGCACAGAGGGCACAGAGGAAGGAGAGAGAAAGGCCAATTTCTCTCTCCTCTGTGCCTCTGCGACTCTGTGGTTCAAACTCTTCCCCTCTCGGCGTGCCCGGCGCTCACGGCAGCTGGAGAGGCGAGGTCACGGCGATGATCCGTAGCGGATCTGGGAGATCACCTTGGTGACGCCCTTGGCTTCCAGGGCCTCCTTCACCGCCTCGGTCGCCTCCTTCACGCTGGCGACGTTGCCTTGCAGCGTGACCACCCCGTTGTGCACCGTCACGCTCAGCTTCTTCACCGTTTCGTGGTCGCTGTCCGCGAGCTTGCCGCCCACCTCGTTGCGGAGCGCCTCGTCGGCCAGCCGCTCGCCCGAGCCCTTCGCCTCCTTGGTGGCGACGACCGAGCCGTCGCGGTTGAAGCTGACCTGGTAATCGTTGTCCTTCGCCTCCTGCGTCCACGCATCGCGCGTGCTCGCGGCGGCGCCTCCAGCCTGATCCTTGTCCCTGGCACCGCCGGTCTGTCCCTGCGCCTCGCGGCCTTGCGTGTGGCCCTGCGCCTCGCGGCCTTGCGCCTGCCCCTGCGCCGCTCGGCCTTGCGTCTGCCCCTGCGCCTCGCGGCCTTGCGTGTGGCCCTGCGCCTCGCGGCCTTGCGTCTGTCCCTGCGCCGCGCCCTGGTCCCTGGGGGTCGGCGTCGGCGCCGCCTGCTCGCGCGCGCCCGAGCCCCGATCGCCCTTGAGCGCGCCGGTCTGCTCGCCGACCCGGTTCATCTGCTCGTTCGCCTCGCGGCCCACCTCACGCCCTCGCTCGGCCAGCTGCTCGGCCTTCTCGCCCACGCGCTCGGCCTGCTCGCGCGCTTCCCGGCCGAGCTCCTGGCCCTCCCGGGCGAGCTGCTCGGCCTTGTCGCCCACGCGCTCGGCCTGCCCGCGCGGCTCCTGGCCGGGCTTCTGGTTCTGGCCTTCGGGCGGCGCGATCTTGTCGCCCGTGGCCCGGTCCCCCGGCTCGCGGACCGCTCCCTCCGCTCTCTCGCTCTCGCTCCTGCACGCGGTGCCGACGAGGGCGATCGCAAGGACGGTTGCGCCGGAGAACCAGCGTATTCTGCTCATCGTGCAGCGATAGCTCATGGTGCCTCTCCGGCCGCACACCCAGGCAGGCGCCGTGCCATGAGCGCGGTCGATCCCGGCCGCTCGGGAACAACCGCGCGGCGCGCGTGTCGGGACCGCCATGCCGAGACCTTCCCTGGCCACCGCAGAGCGGCGGCGCCGGACGCCGGACGAGCGCTCCGGCCCGACCCATCGTAGGCTCGAGATCGTGAGCGCGGCGCCGCCGGAACCCGTCCTGCAAGACGCCTCGCCCGGTCAGCGCGCCGCGCCCGACCTCCTCTGCCACCGGCCGGCGCTCCGGGTCGACGCGCGGGCCGTCAAGGAGTCGATGACGTTCGCCTTCGCGGGCGGCGCGCCCGCGGGGGCGCTCGACCGGCACGTCGAGTCGGCGTCGCTGCCCGCGTCGACCTGGGACCCTGCCCGCTTCGCGCAGCACGTCTTCCTCCAGGAGCTCATCGTGGGCTGCCTGCACTTCACGACCGAGGGGCGCACGCGCATCCCGAGCCCGGCGCTGCTCGGCCGCGCCCTCTCCCAGCCGCCGAGCGACCGCGACACGGTCGAGCTCCGGCGCGAGATCTTCCGGGAGCTCAGCGGCTCGGAGGCGCTGCGCCGCGATCTCGCGCGCGCCTACGCGGCGCTGCGCCGCTGGGTGGGCCAGCTGGAGACGATCTCCATCTCCCGCCGGGAGGGCAGCCGCCGCCGGCTGGACATCCTCGTCGCCGCGAAGGAGGCGTTCGACGCGCTCGCCGACGGGTTCGCGGGCGCCCGCTCCGGCCTCGCGCGGCTCCCCGCGTTCGGCGCGGCCGTGCGCGAGACCGAGGCGTACCACCGCCTCGCCGACCTGCTCGCGTACGACGAGGAGCTCGCGACGCTCGAGGTCCGGATCCGCGTCGGCTCCGACGGCCACGTCCGCGATCTCCGCGCCCTGTCGATCCGCGAGAACAGCGAGAACCGCTTCTACCAGTCGCCGATCGGGCGCGTGGTCACGAAGCTCGTGATGCTGTGGCGGGGATACCGGTTCAGCGACGAAGAGCTGCTCACCCGCTACGTCAACGGCGTGTTCGAGGGCATCGAGGACGATCTCGTCGCGCTCGTGCAGCTGCTCGGAGATCTCGAGTTCTACCTCGCCGGCCTCGCGCTGCGCGAGCGCGCCCGCGCGGCCGGGCTCGCCGTCTGCCTGCCCGAGCTCGCCTGGCCCGGCGCCGCGCGCGACGAGGCCCCCGGGCGCGCGCTCAAGGGGCTCTTCAACCCGCTCCTGCTCGCGACCTCGGCGAGCATCGTCGCGTGCGACATCGCGACCGAGCGCCACGACGCCACCGTCATCGTGACCGGGCCGAACTCGGGGGGAAAGACGCGGCTGCTCGAGGCGCTCTCGCTCGCCCAGATGCTCGGGCAGGCGGGCTTCTTCGTGCCGGCCGCGGAGGCCCGCCTGTCGTCGTGCCACGGGCTCTTCGTGTCGCTGATCGAGCAGGCGCAGGCCGACCAGAGCGAGGGCCGCCTCGGGATGGAGCTCCTGCGCATCCGGTCGCTCTTCGAGGCGATGCAGGTCGGCGACATGGTGGTGCTCGACGAGCTCTGCTCCGGCACGAACCCGTCGGAGGGCGAGGAGATCTTCCAGCTCGTGATCTCGCTGCTCGCGGAGCTCCGCCCCCAGGCCTTCATCACGACGCACTTCCTCGAGCTCGCGGCGCGGCTCGAGCGGGAGCGGCCCGTCGATCGGCTCGTGTTCCTGCAGGTCGAGCTCGACGCGCAGCAGTGGCCGACGTACCAGTTCGTGGACGGGGTCGCCCGGACGTCGCTCGCGCACCGGACCGCGGCGCGGCTCGGCGTCACGCGCGAGGAGCTCGTCGCGCTCGTCGAGCGGAGCAAGCGCGCGCACCGCCGCCGCGGGGTCGAGCCCGCCTGAGCGCGCGCGGGCCGGCGGAAAGGCGCGCTCGCCGGGGGCGGAAAAATCTGGTTGTATGCGCCGCCATGGAATATCGACCTCTTGGCAGAACGGGTCTCCGCGTCTCCTCGGTGAGCTTCGGCGCCTGGGCGATCGGGGGCACCTGGGGCGACGTCGATGACAAGGAGTCGCTCGCGGCGCTGCACCGGGCCGCCGATCGCGGCGTGAACTTCTTCGACACCGCGGACGTGTACGGCGACGGCCGGAGCGAGCGGCTGCTCGCGCGTCTGCGGCGGGAGCGGCGCGAGGAGATCGTCATCGCGACGAAGGCGGGCCGGCGGCTGAGCCCGCACACGGCGGACAGCTACAGCGAGGGGAACCTCACGGCGTTCATCGAGCGCAGCCTGAAGAACCTCGAGACGGACGCGCTCGACCTCGTCCAGCTGCACTGCCCGCCGACGGACGTCTACTATCGGCCCGAGGTGTTCGACACCCTCGATCGGCTGGTGAAGGCGGGCAAGGTCCGCTTCTACGGGGTCAGCGTCGAGCGGGTGGAAGAGGCGCTCAAGGCGATCGAGTATCCCGGCGTCCAGTCGGTGCAGATCATCTACAACGTGCTCCGGCAGCGCCCGGCCGATCTCTTCTTCCCCGAGGCGAAGCGCCGTCAGGTCGGGATCCTCGCGCGGCTGCCGCTCTCCTCGGGGCTGCTCACCGGCAAGATGAGCGCCGCGACGACGTTCGCGACCGACGATCACCGCAACTTCAACCGCGAGGGCGCCGCGTTCGACAAGGGCGAGACGTTCTCCGGGGTCGACTTCAACCTCGGCCTCGAGGTGGTCGAGGAGCTCCGCCCGCTCGTGCCCGCCGGCGTGAGCATGGCCGCGTGGACGATGCGCTGGATCCTCATGCAGGACGCGGTGACGTGCGTGATCCCCGGGGCGAAGCGGCCCGATCAGGTCGACCAGAACGCGAGCGCGGCGGACCTGCCGGCCCTGCCGCCGGAGACGATGGCGAAGATCCGCGCGATCTACGATCGCCGGCTGCGGGCGGCGGTTCACCACCGCTGGTAGGCCCTCGACGAGGAGCGCCGCGGCCGACCGGCGCCGCGGCTCCGCCCGCTGTCCTTGCGGTCCGTGTCGGCCGGGAGGTCGGGGCCGATCAGAGGATGCGCGGCAGGAGCCACCCGGCGAAGGAGACCAGGGCGGCCGTGCCGAAGAGCGAGCCGAAGCCCCGGATCTCGAAGTCGTCGATGAGCTTGTCCGTCGCCCAGAGCAGCACGGAGTTCACGACGAGGCCGAAGAAGAGGTAGGCCAGGCCGAGCGTGAGGATGGCGGCGGGCAGGAGCGCCACGGCGACCAGGAACTTCACGAGCCATCCGAGGAGGAGGTTCAGCAGCGTGAACACGGCGGCGACGACGAGCGCCGTCTGGGTCCTGCGAATCCGCACGCCGGGCATGAGCTTCGCGCCGATGAGGACCGCGATGCCCGCGGCGAGCGCCTGGATGATGAGCGTCTTCATGACCACCTCCCTGGGCCGGCACCGCTCGTGGCGGGCCGGTGTTCGCCCGTTCTTGGTGACCCAGGTGCGGGCCGAGCGCAACCCCGCGCGGCACGGGAGGGGATCGCCCGGACGCTTGTTCCGGTTCCGGTGAACAGCTTCAGGTGAACAGCTTCAGGTGAGCAGCTACGGGTGAGCAGCCGGGCAGCTCCGGTGGAGAGGCGGCGCGCGCGCTGGTGAACACGCACGCGCCCGGCGACGAGAGAGGCGGCGCGCCGCCTCGCCCGATCACTCTTTCGGCTTGTCGCCGCCGAGCAGCTCGCCGATGGCGGGGGCGCCGCCCGGGCCGAGGGCCTGGGTGCTCTCGATGAGGTGGATCAGGAGCTGACGGTTGTCCGTCACCGACAGGTTCTGGAGCTCGAGCGCGCCGATGCGGTCCTCCGGGGTGAAGTAGGCCTCTTCGACCTTCTCCATCGAGAGCTTGTGCGGCGCATAGGCCATGTAGTCGGCGCGCGTGTTCAGGATGCTGTAGTCGTCGCCGCGGCGCAGCTCGAGCGTCACCTCGCCGGTGACGCCGGGCGCGATCCAGCGCGAGAGCGCGTCCTTCAGCATCATGGCCTCGGGGTCGTACCACTTGCCCTCGTAGAGCAGGCGCCCGAGGCGACGGCCCTGGGTGAAGTACACGTCGAGGGTGTTCTCGTTGTGGATGGCGGACAGGAGCCGCTCGTAGACGGCGTGGAGCAGGGCCATGCCGGGCGCCTCGTAGATGCCGCGGCTCTTCGCGTCGATCACCCGGTTCTCGATCTGATCGCTCATGCCGAGCCCGTGGCGCCCGCCGATCCGGTTGCACTCGACGAACAGCTCGAACAGCGAGCCGTAGCGCTTGCCGTTGATCGTCGTCGGGACGCCGCGCTCGAACCCGAGGGTGACCGTCTCGGCCTCGATGGCGACCTCCGGCCGGAAGGAGGCGACGCCCATGATGGGCTGGACGATCTTGATCCCGGTGTTCAGGTGCTCGAGATCCTTCGCCTCGTGGGTCGCGCCGAGCACGTTGGCGTCGGTGCTGTACGCCTTCTCCGTCCCCATGCGGTAGGGCAGGCTGTGGCGCTCGAGGTACTCGCTCATCTCCTTGCGCCCGCCGAGCTCTCCCACGAACTTCGGGTCGAGCCAGGGCTTGTAGATCTTGAGCGAGGGGTCGACGAAGATGCCGTAGCGATAGAACCGCTGGATGTCGTTGCCCTTGTGCGTGCTGCCGTCGCCGAAGACGTGGACGTCGTCGTCGCGCATGGCGCGCACGATCGCGGTCGTGGTCACCGCGCGGCCGAGCGGCGTGGTGTTGAAGTATTTCTTGCCGCCCGTCGAGAGGTGGAAGGCGCCGCACTGGATGGCCAGGATGCCCTCGCGGACGAGCGCGTCGCGACAGTCCACCAGCTTGGCGGAGACGGCGCCGTGCTGCAGGGCGATCGGCGGGATGTCGCCGGGGGAGTCCTCGTCCGGCTGCGCCAGATCGGCGGTGTACGCGTGCACCTTGAGCCCGTTGCGCGAGAGCCACGCCACCGCGCACCGCGTGTCGAGCCCGCCCGAGAACGCGATGCCGAGGTGGGTGCCGGCCGGGGGAAGTGAACGGAAGATCCTACTCATGACGGCGCAGCATAGTCGCAACGCCCGCGGAGGCGCGAGCGGAGATCGCCGGGCGGCGGCGCGCTCGGCCGCTGCCGGGCGGCGCGCCGTCGGCGGCCGAGCGCGCGGCGCGGGAGGCCGCGCCGCGCGGCCCGGCGCGCTCCGGAGCCGGGGGAAACTCGGGCGGCGAGGTACTAGGATGGTGGGCGCCGTGTCACGCGAGCTCTTCTCTTCTCCTCTTCTCCTTCTCCGATTCCGATTCCGATTCCGATGAGGTACACGCCCATGCCGAAGCTTTCGTACGTCGAGATCGCGCGGATCGAGGAGCGCCGGCTGGCGCTCGGCACCTCCTCCGTGGTCGCCTGCGCCGAGCCCATCGCGGGCGGGTGGATGGCCTTCGATGGAGACGGCTCCTGGGGCAACTTCGCCGCGGGGCTCGGGCTCGATGGGCCCGTCTCCAACGAGGACCTCGATCGCCTCGTGGCGTTCTACGCGGCGCGGGACATGGAGCCGCAGATCCAGGTCTGTCCCTTCGCGCACGAGTCGCTGGTGCGCGGCCTCGCCGAGCGCGGGTTCGTGCTGCGCGAGTTCGAGAACGTGCTCGCGCGCGAGATCGCGCCGGACGAGGATCTCCGCGCGCTGGTGCCGCACGACGGCCCCGCGGGGCTCGAGATCGTGCGCGTCGATCCGGGCGACGAGGCGCAGGTCCGCGTGTTCATCGAGGTGTCGACGAGCGGCTTCCGGGCCGAGGACGAGCCGATCACGCCGGCGCTCTTCGAGATCACCCGCCGCGTGGTCGCGCAGCCCGGCTGCGACTCGTACCTGGCGCTCGTGAACGGCGAGCCCGCCGGCGGCGGCAGCGTGGAGATCGCCGGCGACGGCGCCGCGCTCTTCGGCGCCTCGGTGCTCCCCCGGTTCCGCGAGCGCGGCATTCAGCAGCTGCTCATCGTCCGCCGCCTCGAGCGGGTGCGCGAGCGGGGTCGCCGCCTGGCGTGCATCAGCGCGAGCCCGGGTATCCCCACGGAGCGCAACGCCCTGCGGCTCGGGTTCTTCATGGCCTACAGCAAGGGTGTCTTTGTACAGCGAAAGGGGAACCAGCGATTGCCGACCTGAGCTTTCCCCGGCGCCGCAAGGCGGTCCTCGCGGCGCCCCGTGTTTGCAGGCGTGCAGCGCTGCAATTGCAGAAGCGAAACGACCGCCCCGGACAACCCTGCGAAATGCCCGATTACGACGGAATCACGCCATGGCACGCTCGGTGCTCTAAGGCAGCCCAGCGTCGCTGGCGTGGCCTTTCCCCCCCCGAGGCCCCGGCGGCGCTTTTTCATTTTGTGGTTTGAATCGGTTCAGCCGACCCGCGAGAGGGGGTGCGCCGCGCGGCTCACTCCCTCTCGCGGTGCCGGGCGATCGAGGCGCCCGGCCCGGCGCCGCTTTACCGCTTCACCGCTTCACCGCGGCGCAGCTCGGCCACCGCGTTGCGCACGAGCCGCAGCCCCACGTCGTCGTCCTGCGAGAGGATCGACTCGGGGTGGAACTGCACCGCGGCCATCGGCAGCTCCGCGTGCTCGATCGCCATGACGACCCCGTCCTCGGTCTCCGCCGTGACCTTCAGGGACGCGGGGAGCGCGTCGCGCAGCGCGTAGAGCGAATGGTAGCGCCCCGCGTGGAACTCGCGCGGCAGCCCCTCGAAGATGCGCCCGCCCAGCACGCGCACCTTCGAGGCCTTGCCGTGCATCGGGTAGTCGAGCACGCCGAGCTTGCCGCCGAAGTGCTCGACCATCCCCTGCAGGCCCAGGCAGACGCCGAACACCGGCAGCCGCCGCTCGAGCAGCGCCGAGAGCGTCCCCGAGAGATCGAAATCGCTCGGCGTCCCAGGGCCCGGCGAGAGCACCACGAGATCGGGCGCGTAGGCGTCGAGCTCCGTGTGCGGGAAGCCGGCGCGCAGCGTCACCACCTCGGCGCCCGTCTGCCGGAGGTAGTTGGCCAGCGTGTGCACGAACGAGTCCTGGTGATCGACGAGCAGCACCTTGAGGCCGCCCCCCGGCACCGGGTTGATCGCCGCCGGCGCGGTCGTGGGCACCCCGCGCGGCCTCCGGATCGCGTCGATGAGCGCCGACGCCTTGACGTGGGTCTCGCGCTCCTCCTCGTCGGGATCCGAGTCGTAGAGCAGCGTCGCGCCCGCCCGGACCTGCGCCACGCCGTCCTTGATCCGGATCGTGCGCAGCGTCAGCCCCGTGTTCATGCCGCCGTCGAAGCCGATGAGCCCGACCGCGGCCCCGTACCACGCGCGCGGGGAGCGCTCGTGATCCTCGATGAACTGCATGGCCCAGGCCTTCGGCGCCCCCGTGACCGTGACCGCCCACGTGTGCGCCAGGAACGCGTCGAGCCCGTCGAACCCGTCGCGCAGCCGCCCCTCGACGTGATCGACCGTGTGGATCAGCCGCGAGTACATCTCGATCTGCCGGCGGCCGATCACGCGCACGCTCCCCGGCACGCAGATGCGGGACTTGTCGTTGCGATCGACGTCCGTGCACATCGTGAGCTCCGACTCGTCCTTCGCGGACGCGAGCAGGCGCGCGATCTGCGCCGCGTCGGCGATCGGGTCGCTGCCGCGCGGGATGGTGCCCGAGATGGGGCACGTCTCGATGCGGTTGCCCTCGACGCGGACGTACATCTCCGGCGAGGCGCCGACCAGGTACTCGGCCTCGCCGAGGTTCATCAGGAAGCCGTAAGGCGCCGGGTTGCGCTCGCGCAGGCGCTGGAACAGCTCGGTGGGCGCGACGGGACACGGCTCGTAGAACGTCTGGCCCGGGACCACCTCGAAGAGATCGCCCCGCTTGAACGACTCCCGCGCGACCCGCACCAGCGCGGCGTACTCGCCCGGCGCGTACTCGTTCGGCGGAGCGCTGTGGGCGCCCACGTAGGGCCGCGTCGCGCCGTCGCGCGGCAGCCCGTCGGTCGAGCGATCGCCGAACGTGAGCTCGTAGCGCGTGCGCGTCGCCCGCTCGCGGCGGTGGTCGACGGCGACGATCTCGTCGGGGAGGTAGAGGACGAGATCCCGCTGGTCCGCCGGGCGCTCGAGGCGCAGCCGGATGGGCTCGAACTGGAAGGCGAGATCGTACGCGAACGCGCCGTAGAGCCCGAAGAGCGGATCGCCCGGGACCCCGAAGAGCTCGATCATCCGCCGCAGCACCGAGAAGATGGACGGCTGCCGGCTCCGCAGCTCCTCCGGCACCCGCTCGCCCGCCGGCCGGACCGCGCCGACCACCTCGTCCGCGCGGCGCTCGACAGCCTCGATCGGCTCGTAGCCCCGGAGGGCCTCCTCGATGGCCGGCAGGAGCACGCGCCCGCGCTCGTTCAGCGCGGTGAACCGGAAGTCTCGGCCGCGCGAGACGAGCACGAGCGGAGGATCGACGAAGCCGATGTCCCAGCGCGTGTACCGGCCCGGAACCTCGTAGCTCGACGCCAGGACCACGCCGAGGTGGCTGTCGAGCGCCTCGACGATCGGCTGGATCGCGCCGTCGACGGCGAGGTCCTCGACCTCCCGCCGGACCGCGACGCCCCTCCGCGTAATGTTGCTCTCTCGTTTCACGACCACGTCTCCTTCTGCGCGGCGAGTATACGCGGCGCGGCATACGCGCCGCACCCGCTTCTTCGCCGCGCGCACGGGTTCGTCGGGCACGTCATCAGCGCGCCGCGCGCGCCACGCCCGTCGCGCGCGCGCACGGCCCGGGCGCTCGGCCAGCGTCCGCGACGCGCTCCGCGAGGTAGACGGCGCGGAGCAGAGGGAAGCTCTTGACGAGGACCTCCTCGTACTCGGCCTCCGGGCTCGACTCCGCGACCACCGCGCCGCCGCTGCCGAAGCTGACCCCCTCGCCGTCGGCGACGAGGGTGCGGATGGCGATGTTCATGTCCATCGGGCCCTCGTACGCGAGGTACCCGATCGAGCCCGTGTACACGCCGCGCGCGCGCCGCTCCAGGGCGTCGATGATCGCGATCGTCCGGTGCTTCGGCGCCCCGGTGATCGAGCCGCCCGGGAAGCACGCCTCGAGCGCGTCGAGGGCGCAGCGGCCCTCGCGCAGCGCGCCGGTGATCACCGAGGAGAGCTGGAGCAGGGTCGCGTGCTCCGTGATCCGCAGGAGCTCCTCGACCTCGATCGAGCCCATGGCGCAGACCCGACCGAGGTCGTTGCGGACCAGGTCGATGATCATGAGGAGCTCGGAGCGGTCCTTGTCGCTGGTCGCGAGATCGCGGCGCAGGGCCAGCGTCTCCTCCTCGGTGGCGCCCTTCGGCCGCGTCCCCTTGATCGGCTCGCTGCGCACGCGCCGCTCCCGGTCCACCGACAGGAACCGCTCCGGCGAGGACGACAGCACCGCGCCGTCCGGCAGCCGGAGGTAGGCCGAGAACGGCGCGGGGTTCGTGCGGCGCAAGACGCGGTAGAGGGCGAACGGGTCCACCGAGGTCCGCACGCGAAACTCGTTCGTGAGGCACACCTCGTACGTCTCGCCTTCCCGGATCTCGCCGAGGATCGCCTCGACGGCGTCGAGGTGCTCCCTGCGCGAGAGGCGCGGCGCGTGCGCGACGCGATCGGCGAAGCCCTCCGGCACGGGCGGGAGGGCGAGCTCCGGGAGGGCCGGGAGGCCCTGGAGGCGCGCCGCGATCTCGTCGAGCCATGCTTCCGGCGGGGGCGGCGAGGGCGGCGAGGGCGGCGGCGGCTCGTCCGCGACGAGCGCGCACGCGTACACCGCGCGCTCGACGTGGTCGAAGGCGAGGAGCCGCCGCGCGATCATCATCGCGCTGTCCGGGAGCGCGCGGCGCGGGTGGGCGGACGCGCCGAAGCCGAGGTGCTCCTTGAGCTCGTAGCCGAGGTAGCCCACGAGGCCGCCGGTGAAGTGGAAGGGCAGGCCGCTCGGCTCGAGCGACACGGACGCGAGCTCCCGCCGGAGCGCCGCGAACGGGCTCCCCTCGGACATGGCCGGGGTGAGGAGGCCCCCGGGGCCGCCGGCGCTCCAGCGCGTCGCGGCGGCGCCGCGGCTCTCGATGGCCTCGGTCGCGCTCCCCATGAACGAGAAGCGCCCGTCGCGGCCCGCCGCGCTCGAGTCGAGCCAGAACGCGTACGGCGCCGCGGCGAAGAGGCCGGCGAAGGCCCGCTCGGGGTCGACCCAGGGGAGCCGGACGTGCCGCACGCGGCCGCGCGGCTGCGCGCCCCCCAGCGCGGAAGGCGCGCGCGCGCCGGCGCGCGGAGCCCGCCGGCCGCGGGCTTCTTCCATGGCGATGTCACGGAAATTGGCGAGGATCTTCTTGCCGTGCTCCGTGCCGATCGACTCGGGGTGGAACTGCACGCCGTAGAGCGGCCGATCCTTGATCTTGAGGGCCATGATGAGCCCGTCGCCGCGCGTCCGGGCGGTCACCTCGATCTCGGGCGGGAGCGCGTCGTGGCCGACGATCAGCGAGTGGTAGCGCACCACCTGGAACGGGCTGGGCACGCCCTCAAACAGCCCGGTGCCGTCGTGCTCGACCTCCGAGATCTTGCCGTGCATCGCCCGCGGCGCGTGCTGGACGCGCCCGCCGAAGCGCGCCGCGAGCCCCTGGTGGCCGAGGCAGACGCCGAGGATCGGCGTGTCGGCGAGCGCCTCGATCACGTCCATGCAGACGCCGAAATCGGTGCGCCGCTCAGGGCGGCCGGGGCCGGGCGAGAGGACGATGCCGTCCACCTCCAGGTCCCTGATCTCGGCGAGCGAGAGGCTGTCGTTCCTGACGACGAGCGGCTCCTCGCCGTTCACCTCCCAGAGGTACTGCCCGAGGATGTGGGTGTACGAGTCGTAGTTGTCGATGAGGAGTGTCTTCACGGCGAAGCTCCCCTCCGGGCCCGCGCGGCGGCCGAAAGCGCGGCCCCGCCGGCGCGGCGCGGGGCGCGGGTGAGGCGCCCGGGCGGCGGCCTTGGGGTCACGGGCGGATGATGGCGGCGAGCATGGCCTGGAGCTTGAGCTGCGTCTCGACCAGCTCGGCCTCCGGGCTCGATCCGGCGACGACCCCGACGCCCGCGACCATGCGGGCGCGCGCGCCGTCGACGGTCGCGCTCCGGATGCCGATGAACCAGTCGCCGTCGCCGCGGGCGTCGACCCAGCCCACGAGCCCCGCGTAGAGCCCGCGGCGGATGCCCTCGTGCGCGCTGAGCCAGGCCTCCGCCGCGGCGCGCGGGGTGCCGCACACGGCGGGCGTCGGGTGCAGCCGCGCGGCGAGCGTGAGCGCGTCCGGCGCCGCCTCCTTGAGGTGGCCGTGGATCGAGGTGCCGAGGTGCATCACGTTGCGGAGGCTCAGGATCGACGGCTCGCTCGGGACGTCGAGCGACGCGCACTCCGGGGCGAGCGCCGCGGCGACGGCCTCCACCACGAAGCGGTGCTCGCGCTGGTCCTTGGCCGAGTTCCGGAGGACCTCGGAGAACCGGCGATCGGCGTCGACGTCGGCCGAGACGGCGTACGTGCCGGCGAGCGGGTGCGAGGAGACGGCGCGGCCGCGCCGCGAGAGCAGGAGCTCCGGGCTCGCGCCGAGGAAGCCGTCGACGTGGAAGATCGCGCACGAGGGGTAGAGCGCGGTGAGGCGGCGCAGGACCTCCTCGACGACGATGGGCCGGTTCGCCTCGACGTCGACCGCGCGCGCCACCACGACCTTGGAGAGGTCCCCGTGCTGGATGTCGGCCACCGCGCGCGCGATGCGCCCGCACCACTCTTCGTGCGGGAGCGCCGATTTGAGGGTGAAGCTGTCGGGCGAGCGCCGGTGGCTCTCGGCCCGCTCCAGGTGCGGCGCGGGGGCGGCGCCCTCGCCGACGGTGGTGACCCACGCGGTCCCGTCGGGCGCCACGCCGACGACCTGGGCCGGCACGACGAGCGCCGCCGGCTCGGTCCGGTCGAACGGCAGGGCGCCGAGCGCCACCGGGCCGCACCCCGGGCGGCCCACGGCGTCGGAGGCGGCGATCGACGAGAGCGCCTCCTGGATCCACGCGACGCCGCCCTCGATGCCGTGCGGCAGCTCCAGGCGGGCGGCGACCCCGTGGGCGATCAGCTGCGCGCTGGGGTGCATCCAGACGCGCGCGCCGTCCCCCGCGAGCGACGAGATGCCGCCGGGCATCCTCGCGAGCGTGTCAGCGTCGAGCCGGATGGTGCGGGCGACGAGCCGTGCCGCGAGGCGGGGGGCGTCGGCCGGAGAGGAGAGCGTGAGGGGGGTCATGCACAGCGGTGCGCAGGTCGGTTCGGGCTCGTCCTGCCCGGCAGGACCAGCCTGGGACCGGCAGGCCGAGAGCCCGCGGCTCCATGCCGGATCGCGAGCGCCGGCCGCGCAGCATCGGCTCTACCGCCTCCGGAAAGGCTCCGCAAGCGCAAAGCAGCCCGCGCCGAGGGCCCGAGGGCGCGGCGTTCGGCCGCTGAAATGGCGCTCTCGGACGCGCGTCCCGCTTCGCGCAAACGATGCGCGCTCGCCGCGCGAAGCCCTGCGCACCTCGCCCCGCGTCTCCTCTCCGACTGTCGCGCTCGCCAAACGCCTTGTCGCGGCCGCGCCACCCGCCGTCAGCACAGAGAGCGGTGCTCCGTCCTCTGTGTGATCCGAGGGCGCTCGCTCTCGGCGCCTGCGGAGCGACGCATGAGATCCCTTGCCCCGGAGCGCGCAATTGTTCGATGCTTCCGCGAGCTTCACCTTCGCGGCGCTCGGGAGCGGCGTGTCTCGATAGCTCCGAGGCCCCGGGCATGTCGAAATTCTTCAGGACTGAGCTCAGAAAGGATCCTGCGATGGACCCCACTCGGCAACATGACCCCCGCGCGTGGCGAGCCACAGCGCTCCTCCTCTTCGTCGTCGGGCTGTGCGCCTGTCGCGGCGACAAGAGCCCGCCTGCCGGCGAGAGCCGCCCTCCCGCCGCCGCCACGACCGCGGCCGCCACGACCGCGGTCGCCGAGGCGCCGGGCGACACGGCGATCAAGGCGCAGCCCCCCGCGGTGCCGAACGCCGCCGAGGCGAAGAAGCACGCCGGAAGCAAGCTCAAATATTACAGCGAGCCGCTGGGGGTGGGCGCCGAGCTCGACAAGGTGATGGTCAAGCAGTTCCAGCAGGACACCGGCATCGAGGTGACCATCATCCCGAGGCCCAAGGACGCGACGGAGACGTACGCTGTCTACCAGCGCCTCTTCCAGGCGCAGTCCGGCGACGTCGACGTCATGATGCTCGACGTCATCTGGCCCGGCGCCTTCGCGCAGAACCTCGTCGACCTGAACGAGAAGCTCGGCGAGGCCGCCAAGCAGCACATCGAGAGCATCGTGCGGAACAACACGGTGGGCGGCAAGCTCGTGGCGATGCCGTGGTTCACCGACTTCGGGCTGCTCTACTACCGCACCGATCTGCTGGAGAAATACGGCTACAAGAAGCCGCCGGAGACGTGGGACGAGCTCGAGCAGATGGCGAAGAAGATCCAGGACGGCGAGCGCGCGAGCAATCCGAACTTCCTCGGCTTCGTCTGGCAGGGCAAGGCCTACGAGGGGCTGACCTGCAACGCGCTGGAGTGGATCGCCTCGCACGGCGGCGGCGCGATCATCGAGGACGGCAAGATCACCGTGAACAACCCGGGCGCCCAGAAGGCGCTCGCGCGGGCCAAGGGCTGGGTGGGCTCGATCTCCTCCGCCGGCGTGACGAGCTACGAGGAGGAGGACGCCCGCAACACGTTCCAGGGCGGCCACGCCGCCTTCATGCGCAACTGGCCTTATGCCTACGCGGCCGGCAACGCCGACAAGTCGCCGATCAAGGGCAAGTTCGGGGCGGGCCCGCTGCCGCACGAGCCCGGCCAGAAGAGCTCGGGCACGGTCGGCGGGTGGCAGCTCGCCGTCTCGAAGTTCTCGCCGAACAAGGACGCGGCCATCGAGTTCGTCCGCTACATGACGAGCCCCGAGGCGCAGAAGTTCCGCGCGACCGCGGGCTCGTTCATCCCGACCATCCCGTCGGTGCAGCAGGACCCGGACGTGGTGAAGTCGCTGCCCTTCCTGGCGAACGCGAAGGACATCGCGCTCGTGCCGCGCCCCTCGAACAGCACCGGCGCCCGGTACAACGAGGCGTCGATCGCGTTCTTCCAGGGGGTGAGCCAGGTCCTCCAGGGCAAGGAGCCGAAGGCGGTGCTCGGGCAGGTGGAGCAGCGCCTCACGCGCGCGCTCCGCTGACCCGGCGCCGTCGCGTCGCCCGGGTTTCGACGCCGCACGCCGCACGCCGCACGCCGCACGCCGCGGCGACGGAGCCCGAGATCTCCCGGCCACACCACCTCGCGAGAACGGATCGTCCCATGAGCACGCCGGAGAACAGAGAGGCCACGAGCGCGGCGCCCCGCGCGGACAGCGCGTCGTTCGAGAGGCGGCGCCAGCGGCGCGCCTGGTTGTTCCTGCTGCCGACGCTCGTGGTCGTCGCCTTCGTCGCCCTCTACCCCCTGGCCCAGACGTTCTACCTGAGCTTCACGAACGCGCGCCTCGGCACGGGGGAGCCGGCGACGCTCGTCGGGGCGCAGAACTACGTCGACCTCGTGCAGGACAGCTACTTCCACGACGCGGTCCTGCTCACGGTCTTCTTCACGGTCGTCACCGTGCTGAGCGAGCTCGCCCTCGGGCTCGGCGTCGCGCTCCTCGTCAACTCCCAGTTCAAGGGGCGCTCGGCGGTGCGCGCGGCCATGCTCATCCCCTGGGCCATACCGACCGTCATCTCCGCCCAGATGTGGAAGTGGATGTACAACGACGTCTACGGCGTCTTCAACGATCTCCTCGTCAACCGGCTCGGCGTCCTGCCGCGCAACGTCGCCTTCGTCGCCGATCCCGACGTGTCCTTCTGGGCGGTCGCCATCATCGATATCTGGAAGACGACGCCGTTCATGGCGCTCCTCCTGCTCGCCGGGCTGCAGCTCATCCCGAGCGATCTCTACGAGGCCGCGCGGGTCGACGGCGCGACGCCGCTCCAGCAGTTCACCCGGATCACCCTGCCGCTCCTCAAGCCCTCGATGCTGGTCGCGCTCATCTTCCGCACGCTCGACGCGCTCCGGGTGTTCGACGTCTTCTTCGTCATGTTCGGCAACCGGCCGGACATGCAGACCATGGCGACGTACGCCCAGCAGACGCTGGTCAGCGTCTCGAACATCGGCTACGGCTCGGCGATCTCGGTCGCCCTCTTCCTGATCATCGCCGTGTTCATCCTGATCTATCTCGCGGTGTTCCGCACCGAGGAGGCGTGAGATGAACGGTCCTTCAGGTTCTTCGCCGGGCTCGGGGGTGCAGCGCTCGCCGGCGCAGCGCGTGTTGCGGGCGCTGTTCTACCTGCTCGTCGCCGCGGTCGTCGTGTTCACCGTCTTCCCGTTCGTCTGGGCGTTCGTCTCCTCCATCAAGCCCGACGACGAGCTCTTCACGACCCCGGTCCGCTACTGGCCCGGGCGCCCGACGCTCGAGAACTACCGCCTCGTGCTGGACAACGGCGAGTTCCAGACGGCGCTCTTGAACAGCGTGATCGTCGCCGTCTCGGTCACGGCCCTCTCGCTCGCCGTCGGCTCGCTGGCCGCCTACGCGCTCGGGAGGTTCCGGTTCCGCGGGCGCAGCGCCGTGCTCTACGTCGTCCTGGCGATGACCATCTTCCCGCAGATCGCCGTCCTCGGCGCCCTGTTCGAGATGATCAATTTCTTCAAGCTCTACAACCAGCTGCCGGCGCTGGTCCTGACGTACCTCATCTTCACGCTCCCCTTCACGGTCTGGGTGCTCACCGGCTTCCTGAAGGCGATCCCGCGCGAGATCGAGGAGGCCGCCTACGTCGACGGCGCGACGCCGTGGCAGGTGTTCACCAGGATCATGCTGCCGCTGTCGGTCCCCGGGATGGCGACGACCGGCATCCTCGCCTTCATCGCCGCCTGGAACGAGTTCCTGTTCGCGCTCTCGTTCACCCAGACGCCGGACAAGCGCACGGTGACCTACGCCATCCAGGCGTTCTCGACGACGACCAGCGGGCTCTACGAGATCCCCTGGGGGCAGACCATGGCGGCGTCGATCGTCGTGACCGTGCCGCTGGTCGTGCTGACGCTGGTCTTCCAGCGCCGGATCCTCGCGGGGCTCACGGCGGGCGCGGTGAAGGGCTGACGGGGCGGCGCGCGGCGCGGGCGCCGGATCACGCGCGCCCCCAGGGGAAGCGGAGCCAGCGAGGCCCGTAGACGGCGCCGAGGTCGCGCAGCCCCGAGAGCAGCACGCCGGCGGCCATGAGCGGCAGGATCACGCGGAGGGCGAGCGGCGCGTCCCAGCGGGAAAAGCCGGTGGGCGCGAGCGACCAGCGCCGGAGCTCGGGGAGCAGGTGCGCGAGGGCGGCGCCGTAGACGATGCCCATCACGGCGTGCATCGCCCGCTCGCCCGGGTAGACGCCGCCGAGCGGCCTCCGGACCTCGTCCTCGACGATGAAGTCGCGGAGCGTGATCGCGATCTCCGCGAGGAGGAGCGCCGCGAGCGCCCACGCGGCGAGCCCCTCCCAGCGCACGAAGGGCAGCGACGCGAAGAGCACCGCGTACACGAGATCGCGGGCGCCGTGCAGCACGAGCTCGGGCGCGGTGCCGGGCACGCCGCCGGGCAGGCGGGCGCGCCACTCGTGGTAGTAGAGCGTGTCGAACGCGCCGAGCGCGCCCTGCACGGCGAGGAGCACGAGCGCCGTGATCACGCGGCGCCCTCTGGCGGCGGCGGCGCGACGGCGCGCGCGGAGGGCGCCGCGCCTCGCTCCTCGCCCGCCACGCGGCCCTCGTACGCGACGAGCAGCCCGGCGATCGGCGCGGAGATCCGCACGTCGACGCGGACCTCGTCGCGCGAGGGCTCGGCCCGCCCCTCGACCCGCGGGGCGAGCCAGCGGGGCAGCGGCAGCCCGAAGCCGCGGAGCCCGAAGGTCGACCGCGCCTGCTCGAACACGAGCGCGCCGCCCTCGGCCCGGAGCCGGAACCAGCACTGGATCGGGCCGAGCGCCTCCACCAGCAGATCCCCCGAGCGCCACTGCGACGAGCAGAGCAGTCGGCCGCCGAAGGCGCGGATCCACCGCTCGCCGTCGCCCGAGGGCTCGACCGCGAGCGTCACGACGACGTCCTCCGCCGCCGCGGGCATGCGCAGCAGGGCGGCGAGCAGGCGCGCCGCGAGCCCGCGGCCGCGGCGCACGCGGAAGCGGCCGCGGGCGCGCGCGCCGCCCGCGTGGAGCGCCCGGACCGGCGGCGCGAGCGCGGCCCACGCGGAGCCGAGGAGGGCAGGGTAGAGGGCAGGCATCGGGGCACCGCGCGTCGCGATCGAGCAGGAGCGCGAGGGCGCCTCGCGCGAGCGATCGCCCGTCCGGTGGGACCTCTCGTCAGCCGTCCTCGGGGAGCATCTCGCGCGGCAGCGCCGGGCTCCTCGGGGCGACGACCGCGTCGGCCAGGTCGCGGATCTTGACGAGGATCGCGCTCTCCGCGTCGCCCTCCGTCTCCTCGCAGAGCGACCGGATCTGCCAGAGCAGCTTGCGCGTGCGCCGCAGCTCGAACACGAGCCACCGTGTCTCCGGCCGCGCCTCCAGCGGGTGGCGCTCCAGGTCGACCTCGATCTCGCGGATGCGCTCCTCGATCTGCTCGCCGGTCGGATAGATGCGGCCGTTCCCGTGACAGTCCTTGCACAGAAAGGGGCCGGCGTCGGTGTTGATCTCGCCTTCGCCGTAGCAGCTCGTGCACGTAACCAGATCGTAGGAGTTCATGGGGCGCCACTCTATCCGATCCTGCGCGCGCGGTGCTCGCGGCCCGCGTCGCCGGTCCCCGCGATCGCGCGGCGTGTCGTCGCGCGCGGGAGCGGCGGCGCCCTCCTCGGACGCGCGCGGCGCCGCGAGCGCCGCTGCATTCCTGCTTCGTCACGCCAGCCTGGCCGGGGCGGATCGGCGGCCGTGGCCGTTCGAGATCGCGATGCGTCGGCCCAAGGCCGTCGCGGCCGGCGCGTCCTAATTCCGCTTACGCCGTTCCTTGCGGTAATGGGAGCCCCCGTGACCTGCCCTCATCCCTCGCGCCGGGGTGCGCTGTGCGCCGTCCTGGCCCTGTGCGCCGTCTCCCTCGGCTCGTCGCGCGTCGCCCTGGGCGCCCCGCCGCTCCCTCGGCTCGCCGTCCACCGGGCGCCTTCGGCGGCCGACTGCCCCGATGCGGCGTCGCTCGCCGCCGCGATCGAGCGCGTGATGAACCGGCGCGCGGTCGAGCCGGCGAGCGCGGGCGGACCGGCAGGCTCGGGCGGCGCTCCCGCGGGGGTCGACGACGCCGCCGCAGGTCCGGGCAGCGCGCCGGCGGGCCCGGGCAGCGCGCCGGCAGGCCCGGGCAGCGCGCCGACAGGCCCGGGCAGCGCGCCGGCAGGCCCGGGCAGCGCGCCGGCAGCCGCCGGCGGCGCCCCCGCGGGCGCCGGAGTGCCCAGCAGCGCCGGCGCCGCCGCCGTTCCGGCGATCGCCGACGCTGCGCCCGAGTTCGAGGTGCACTTCCTCCGCACCGATGCCACCTACACCGCCGTCCTCCAGGCGGGGGGACGAGCCCGGCAGCTCTCGTCCGAGGCGGGCGCGACCTGCGACGAGCTCGTCGAGGCGGTGGCGCTGACCGTCGCCATCCTGCTCGACAGCCAGCCGGCGCCTCCTCCCGCCCCGCCCCCGGCCGCGCCCGCCCCCCCGCCAGCCCCCATCGCCGTCCCGCCGCCGCGCCCGCCGCCCCAGGCGCCGCGCGGGGACGTCGCGCTGGAGCTCGGCGCCGCGGGGACCGTCGGCATGCTCGATCTGTTCCGGCCGGCCGCGGTCGCCGACGTCTCCCTGCGGCGCAGCGCCTGGTCCGCCGGGCTCGGCGCGGTGTGGCTGCCGCGTCAGGACATCGAGATCGCCCCGGGCGCCGTCTCCGTCGGGCTCGTCGCCGCGACCGCGCGCGGCTGCGCGACGCTCCTCGGCGAGCTCGACGGTTTCCGGCTCTCCGCCTGCGCCGTGTCGCTGCTCGGCGCCGTCCACGGCGCAGGCAAGGGGTTCGACCCCGACCGCGAGGCCGCCGCACCCTGGTTCGCCGTCGGCGCCTCGGCCCTCGCGGAAGGCCCCCTCTTCGGCACGCGCGCGCTCGGGTGGGCCGCGCGCGCCACGCTCCTCGCGCCGGTCGTGCGGGCGCGCGTCACGATCGAGCGTCGCGCCGGCGCCGCCGTCACCGAGGACCCCGCGCTCGACCCGTCGCCGGTCGGGTTGCTCGTCGGCCTGAGCGCCCGCGTGTCGATTTTCTGATGGCGAGGCAGGAGACCCTCCACAGACGGGGTGAGCATGGCGAAGAGCGGCAGGACAGAATGACCTTCGGAGAGGTCTATGCGCAGCATTTCCGGTTCGTCTGGCGCTCGCTGCGACGCCTCGGCGTGCCCGAGAGCGACGCCGCCGACGCGGTTCAGGACGTCTTTCTGGTCGTCCATCGGCGGTTGCCGGAATTCGAGAACCGCTCAAAAGTTACAACTTGGCTTTACAGTATTTGCTTCCACGTCGCCCGTGACCGGCGGAAGCTGGCGCACATGAGGCGGCGCGCTCACGATGACGAGCCGTTGCTCGACTGCGCGGACGACCGGGCCGACGTGGGCGCCGAGGCCGAGCGGCGCCAGGCGATCGAGCTCCTGGAGGCCATCCTCGACGAGCTGCCCCTCGAGCAACGCGCCGTGTTCACGCTCTTCGAGCTCGACGGCATGGGCGGCGAAGAGGTCGCCGAGCTGCTCGACGTCCCGCTGGGGACCGTCTACTCGCGCCTGCGCCTCGCGCGCGACGCGTTCCGCCGCGCGGTCGTGCGCCTGAACGCGCGCGACCAATTCCGCGTGGGCGGGGCCACACCCACGAAATCGCAGCCTGTGCTGAAGGCGGCGGCCGTCGACGCCGGGCTCCCGGCCCTCGAGCGGGGCCCGGCGCCGCCAGGGCCTTCCTCGATCGTCCTCCCCCTGCCGGGGGTCGAACGGCGCTCCCTCTGGAAGCGCGCGGGAGGGGAGCGATGAGCGATCCCGTGCGCTGGCTCGATGCCGAGGTGAGCGCGCTCGACACGGAGCGCGATCTCCTCCGTGCAGCTCCGCCCGTGGACCCGCCCGACGGCGCGCAGGAGCGGGTGTGGGCCGCGATGGCCGCGCAGCTCGGCCTCGCCGGAGCCGCCTCGCTCGGCGGGATCCAGGGCGCCGGAGGAGGGGCGCTCTCCGCGAACGCGGGGGGCGCGGCGAGCGCTGCCGCGAACGCGGGGGGCGCGGCGAGCGCTGCGGCGAACGCGGGGGGCGCGGCGAGCGCTGCGGCGAACGCGGGGGGCGCGGCGAGCGCTGCGGCGAGCGGCGCGGGCAAGGTCGCCGCCGCCACGTCGGCGGGCAAGGTCGCCGCCGCGTCCGCGGGCAAGATCGCCGCCGCCGCGTCCGCGGGCAAGGTGGCGTCGGCCGCAGGGGTCGGCGCTGCGGGCGCGGTGGGCGCTGCGGGCGGCCTCGGCGCTGCCGGCACCGCCGGCGCGGCGGCAGCGGTCGCCGCCGCGGGCGCGGCGGGCGCTGCGGGCATCGTGAAGTCGATGCTCCTCGGCGCCGCCTGCGGGGGCCTGTTCCTCGCCGGCTATGCCGTCGTGGCCCCGCCGAGCGCGGCGCCGCCGGCTCAGGTCGTCGAGGTCGCGCCCCCGGCGGCGCAGCTGGCGCAAGAGCCGGCGGCGTACGCCGAGGCGGCGCGGCCGGCCGAAGCGCCTGCGCCGGCCGAGGCGGCGCGGCCGGCCGAAGCGCCTGCGCCGGCCGAGGCGGCGCGGCCGGTGGCGGACCGGTCGCTCGCGCCGGCCAGGCCCCGCACGGCCGCGGCTCCCGCGAGGCCGGACGCACCGCGGCGGGAGCGCGTCGCGAGCGCGCCGCCCGCGGACGGGGCCGAGGTCGCCGAGGCAGCGCCCGCGGAGGCGGAAGGGACGCCCGCGCCCGAGGCGGAAGCGACGCCCGCGCCGGAAGCCGCAGGCGCCGCCCTCGCGGACGGGGCCGCCAGCCCGGCGGCCTCGCGAGAGAGCCGGCTGCGCGAGGAGCTGACGCTCCTCGCCGACGCGCGCGCGGCGCTCCGGCGCGGCGACGCCGCCGGAGCGCTGGTCATCGCCGAGCAGGCGCGGCTCCGCTTCCCGGGCGGCGCGCTGGCCCAGGAGCGAGAGGCGCTCACCATCGAAGCGCTCTGGCACAGCGGCCAGCGCGCGGCCGCGGCGCAGCGCGCATCGGCGTTCCTCCGCGCCTACCCCTCCAGCCCCCACGTCTCCCGCCTCCACTCCTTCACCCACTAGAGGGGGGCGATTCCGCTTCGGATACGGGCCCATATCGACGTTTTCGGTGCTCGGCGTACAGGAGTACGCCTGCGCGCCGAAAACGCCGATATGGGCCCGTCTCCTGTGCGGAATCGCCCCCCTCTGGATGCGCTGGTTGGAAGGAGGGGAGGGGGGCGCGATGCGCGGCAGAGCGTTGGGGGGAGCAATGCGCAAAGGCATGGAGAGCGCGGGGGGCTGCGTGCTTAGTGTCTGCGCGATTTGAATCCTTGGATCGGGGGGCTCGATTTTTGCGGAGGGGGCGTCTTGGGTACGGGTGGGGGAGGGGAGGGCGTGGGACGTTTGTTGAGGGGGAGATGCTTTTTTGAAATGGGGAGCGGGGCGAGCGCCCCTTCACGCTCTGTCACAGCAGGCTTTCGGCGGCGGCGCTCGGGGCCGCTCATGGAGGAGCCATGTCATCGAGGCTTTTGAGGACCGTATCGCCCTTTGTCGTCGTGAGCGCCATGTCGCTCGCCGCATGTCAAGTGGAGATCTCGCTCGGAGGGGCGAACACCAGCTCGTCGTCGAGCTCGGGAGTCGGCGGGAGCGGCGGAGGCGGCGTCGGCGGGAGCGACGTCGCCACCAGCTCCAGCAGCGTCGTCACCAGCAGCGCCTCGGGGGTGGTGAACGTGGATTGGCCGGAGTTCACGCCGGACAAGGTCGACGTCCTCTTCGTGATCGACAACTCCGGATCGATGGCGGACAAACAGCAGATCTTGCGCCTGGCGACCGCCGACCTCGTGTCCAACATCGTCAACCCGATCTGCGTGAACCCGAGCGGCGTGCCGGTGAGCGACGCCGAGCAGCCCGCGACCGGGTTCGAGGCGTGCCCGGCGGGCACCGCGCGCGTGCGCAACCCGGTGCACGACATGCACATCGGCGTCATCAGCAGCAGCCTCGGCGGCCACGGGTCGGGCGCCTGCCCCGCGATGACGTCCCCCTCGAACGTCGACATGGCCCACCTCCTCGCGCGCTCCAACGAGTCGAGCTCAACGAACGATCTGCCGACCTACCAGGACAAGGGCTTCCTCGTGTGGGATCCGGCCGGAGCCCACGATCCGGCAGGGGACTCCGATGTCACGACGCTCCACAGCAAGCTCAGCGCCATCGTGGCCGGGGTCGGGCAGGCGGGGTGCGGCTTCGAGGCGCCGCTGGAGAGCATGTACCGCTTCCTCGCCGATCCCGAGCCCTACGAGCGGATCGAGCTCCGAGGCGACGTCGCCACGCCGATGGGGGTCGATGAGACGCTCCTGACCCAGCGGCGGAACTTCCTGCGGCCGGACTCGCTCCTGCTCATCGTGATGCTCTCCGACGAGAACGACTGCTCGATCCGGGACGAAGGCAGGAACTACCTCGTCGCCGAGACCAGAAATGGCTTCAGGCTCTGGCGGCCGCGGAGCGAGTGCTCCATCGACCCGAACCACGCGTGCTGCAGGTCCTGCAGCCAGAATCAGGACGGCTGCCCCGTGGACCCGGCCTGCACGGGCTCCGACGGCTTCCCCGCCAGGCTCTCCGTGGCCGAGGACCCGGTGAACTCCCGGTGCTGGGACCAGAAGCGCCGCTTCGGGTTCGACTTCCTCTACCCGCTCGAGCGGTACACCAACGCGCTCTCGTCGCCGTACGTGGCCACGCGGGCCGGAGACCTCGTGCCGAACCCGATCTTCACCCACCCCGACGACGGCAACACCCTGACCCGCGGGCCGCAGCACGTCATCTTCACCGGCATCGTCGGGGTGCCGTGGCAGGACCTCGCGCGCCAGAACGCCCTCGGCGTCCCCGACCTCGATGCGGGCCTCGACGAGCAAGGCAATCCGGTCGGCGGGCTCAAGAGCGCCGCCGAGCTCGGCGTCCCGTTGCCCGGCAGCTCCAACAACGTTTGGGACCTCGTCGTCGGCGACCCGACGAACAACGTCCCGCCCGCGGACCCGTTCATGATCGAGTCGATGGCGCCGCGCTCGGGCGCGAACCCGATCACCGGCGACGCGATGGTCCCGCCGAACGCCACGGGGTGGAACGCGATCAACGGCCGCGAGTACACGATCCCGGTGGGGAGCACCGGCGACCTCCAGTACGCTTGCATCTTCGACGTCGAGGAGCGCGAATGCGCCGGGAACAGTCAGAGCTGCGATTGCAGGGAGATAATCGTGGGCCAGGCCAACGACAACCCGCTGTGCGAGCCGCAGGAGGGGAACGACCCGGCGGAGGCCAGCGCGCGGACGACGACGCAGGTCAAGGCCAAGGCCTACCCCGGCATCCGCGAGCTGCGGGTGCTCAAGAGCCTCGGGGATCAGGCGATCGCGGGCTCGATCTGCCCGGCGCAGACGAACGATCCTGACAGCCAGCAGGGCGACTTCGGCTACACGCCGGTCATCCGGGCGGTGCTCGAGCGGCTCGACGCGTCGCTCTGACCGCGGCAGCGGCCGCGCCCCGCGACCGCGTCTCGTGACCCGCGCCCGGTCGGCGCGCCTCCTGCGCGCCGACCGGGCGCGCCCTCCACGCCCCCCATGGGAAGGGCCTCCGCCCTCGAGGCCCCGAGATCCTCCCGTCAAGCCGTTGGCACAACTGCCACACAGCAAGACATCCCGATCGCGGTGATCGCGCTCGACGTCGAGAGCTCCGCGCGAAATTCAGCGATTTCCAGTGGCACCGAAGCTGCCTCTGGGCGGGCGCATGGTGGGACGCGGCCCTCGAACGACGCGCTGCTCGAGGGCGCAGACCGCAGCAGCGCTGCAGGTGGCGCGGACGATCACACCGGGGGCGTCCTCGTCGGCAGCGCCCGCGCGATAGGCTCGCGGCGCGGCCGCCGCGCTGGTGGCCGCGCCGGATTTCGGACAAGCACAATGCGGAGGTTCTGATGCGCCACAAAGGACTAGGGCTCTTGCTGATCGTGATCGGGCTCGCGGGCTGCGACCCAGGGGGGGGCGGCGGCGACACCGGAGGAACGACGGACCCGCCCGGCGGTCAGGCGTGCGGCGGGTTCCTCGGGACGGGCTGTCCCGACGGGCTCGAGTGCGTCGACGACCCGGCCGACGACTGCGACCCGGAGCACGGCGGGGCGGACTGCCCCGGCGTGTGCGTCGAGCCGAAGCCGCCGTCGCCGGCGTGCGGCGGCTTCGCGGGCCTGCCGTGCCCCGACGGGCTCGAGTGCATCGACGACCCGAGCGACGACTGCGACCCGGAGCACGGCGGGGCCGACTGCGGCGGCATCTGCGTGGAGCCGAAGCCCGGGCCGGCGTGCGGCGGCATCGCGGGCCTACCGTGCCCCGAGGGGCTGGTGTGCATCGACGACCCGAGCGACGACTGCGACCCGGAGCGCGGCGGGGCCGACTGCGGCGGCATCTGCGTGGAGCCGAAGCCCGGGCCGGCGTGCGGCGGCTTCGCGGGGCTGGACTGCCCCGACGGGCAGCTGTGCATCGACGACCCGTCGGACGGCTGCGACCCGGAGCACGGCGGGGCGGACTGCGGCGGCATCTGCGTGACGCCCGAGCCCGCGCCGGTGGCGTGCGGCGGCATCACGGCGCGCCCGTGCCCCGAGGGGCTGGTGTGCATCGACGACCCGGGCGACGACTGCGATCCGGCGATCGGCGCGGACTGCGGCGGCATCTGCGTGAAGCGGTGAGCCGACCCGCGCGGGGCGCGCCGCCGTCGCGAGGCGCGCGCCTCGCGCCGGATCGCGCTCAGTACCGGTGCTTCCAGAGCAGGTCGAGCGTCGTCGCCGGGCTCTCGCCCGTCGCCATCCCGGCCCGCACCGACCAGTCCCGGCGGAAACGCCACTCGAGGCTCACCTCGGTGCGGGCTTGCGCGGCGGCGGGGCTGCTCGGGGCGCCGGCCCCCTGCCCCTCCCCCCCCGTGGGCCCCGCCTCGTAGCTCGCGCTCGCGGTCACCCGCTGCCCGAGCTGATAGCCCACCGTGGTCTTCAGCGCGCCCTGGTCCGTCGTGTCCAGCTGCGTCTCGAAATTCTGGAGCGGGCCGATGCTCCGCAGGATCATGTTGATCTGCGCCGACGCGAGCCCCGTGCCCACGCCGGCCGCGACCCCGCCGGCCGCGTTGCTGCCGCCGCCCGAGCCGGGCTCCTCGGTGGACGTGCCGCCCGCCAGCGTCCCTTCCGCATACTGCTTGCCGAGCAGGAGCTCCGCGATCACCTCGTTCTCCGGGCGCGCGGGCTCCGAACGGAAGGTGACCTTCTCCTCGGTGATCGGGTTCAGCTTCCCCTCGTAGTCGATGTAGATGCGGGTCCCCTCCGGCGTGTCGTGAAACGCCGTCACGTTCAGGTACGGGTTCGAGGGATCCCCCTGCAGCGCGACGACGCCGGGCTCGATCTCGAACTCCTTGCCGATCACCTCGAGCTTGCCCGAGAGGATCTTCACGTTGCCCTCGATCTGGGTCTCCCCCGCGACCTTGATCCGGATCGGGTGCTCCGGATCGCCGGACAGCGAGGCCTGCACCATGTCGCCCTCGACGCCGATCCTGCCGAGGCGCACGTCCATGAGCAGCGGCGTGCCGCCCTCGCGCTTCTTCGCCTCCTCGGTCGGCTCGGCCGGCGACCGCCGCGCTTCGTACTCTTCCCGGCTGAGCGGCGCCGACGTGACGATGTCCTCGTTCTCGTCGAGCGGCTGCACGCTCCGCCCGATCGTGGGCGGCAGCGTCAGGTTGAGCGTGGGCACGTCGACGCGGACGACGATCTGCTCGTCCCGGCTCTCCGCCGCGAGCACCACCCGGCCGCGCGCGTCGCCCATGGGGACGCCCTCCAGCGCGATCGGGAGATCCCGGCCCTCCGGGATCTCGAGCTCGGCGCGGGCGCTCCGGAACGCGAACCCCTCCATCTGGAGCGTCGCCTTGCCGCGGACCTGGCCGCTGCCGGCCTCGGCGCGGATGTCGTCGATGCGAAGCTCGCCGGAGGGGCTCGCCGTGACGCGGAACGAGGCGTTCTCGAACGGCTGGCCGATCGTCGCCACGTGAACCAGGCCGTCGGTGAGCCGCATCTGGCCGGAGAAGCCCGCCTGCGCGCCGAGCCCGAGCCGCACCTCGCCGTCGAGCGTGCCGTCGAGCCGGTTCACCGAGCCCTGGACGAACGGCTCCAGCGCCGCCAGGCGGAAGCGATCGACCGCGAGCGACACCTTGGCGTTCTCGTCGTCCGTGAGCGTCGGGATCGCGTTCGCCTCCCACCTCATGGGCGCCTCCGCCTTGGCCTCGAGCCGGCCGCCGTCGCGCCCCACGAGGCGCACGTTCGCCACCGCCGCGGTGCGCCCGGCGCCGCCCGGCGGCGCGATGTCGAGCGACACCTCGGCGGTCTCGTACCGCACGTCGGGGCCGAGCGAGAGACCCGGGAACTGGAGGCGCGCCTCGACCTCGGGGGCGGCCTCGAACAGGCCCCGCACGGCGACCTCGCCGCGCGCCTGACCGCCGATCTGCATGTCGGCGAGGACGGGGATCTCCGAGAGCGGCAGGTCCGCGATCTTCGCCTCGAGGCTGCCCTTGCTGAGGAGCGGACCGCCCCCCGCGCCGCCCAGGAAGGCGGCGGCGTTCGCGCCGACCTTCGCCTTCGCCGTCATGTACGTGCGCGAGCCGCGGAACGCGAACGCGTCGAGCGCGGCGTCGCGCCCGTCGTAGACGAGCAGCGTGTCGAGCCGGAGCTTGCCGAGCGGCGAGCGGCCCCCGTTGCCGCCCACGTTCGTCGCGGTCGCGCGGGCCACGAGCCGGGGATCGGCCATCGTCCCCGCGAAGTACACGTCGAGGCCCGCGGAGCCGGAGAGCACCGGGGTCCTCTTCCCGAGGGCGGCCAGCTCGGCGAGATCGTTGAGCCGGCGGCGCGGCACGCTGAGGTGCGCCGCGACCGGCATCCGCGGGAGCGCCGCGGCCGGATCCGCCATGAGCGCCGGGAGATCGGCGTCGACCGCGGCCGAGAGCTCCGCCACGAGCTGGCGGTCGAACACCGACAGCGTGACGTGCGCGTCGCCCGTCTTCGCGTCGAGATCGCCGGCGATCCGCGCGTCGAGCTTCCTCGACACCCACGCCGGCGCGCCCGTCGCCTCGTCGATGGGCCCCGCCGCGCGCAGGCCCTCGGTGCGGATCAAGAGGCTCCGCACCGACGGGAGCCGCTCTCCCGCCTCGCGCGCCACCGCGAGGCGCGCGGTGAGCCGGCCCGCGAGCTCGCTCAGGGCGAGCTGGACCGGCGACGCCTGGGCCAGGCACCCGAGCTGCCACGCGTCGGCGTCCATGCGCGCCGAGCCGGTGACCGTCTCCCAGGTGCGCCCCGAGAGCAGCGGCCCGCGCAGCGCCTTCGCGTCCCCGTCGATCAGCACCCGCGCGATCGCGCCCTGGCACACCGGGGGCGGCGGCGTCCTCGGCCGCCGCGCCAGGTCGCCGACCGTGGCCGACGGCTCGCCCGGCGTCGCGCCCTGGCGCAGGGCCTCCCGCGAGCGGGCCTGAGGGGGCTCGGGCGGCGCGATCAGCCGGACCAGCCCGTCGGCCTTCAGCGCCTCGCCCTCGACGCGCGCGGTCATGTTCATCGACAGCCGCGGCGCCACGCCCGGGAGGGAGCCGTCCTCGAGCTCGATGAGCGCGTGCCCCGCGCGGCGCTTGCCCCGGCCGTGCATCGACACGTCGATGTTGGCGAGGCCCCCGACCCCGAGCGGCACCCCGGCGATCTCGGCGATGCGCTCGAGGTGGATCGCGGTGCCGCGGAGGTCGCCCTCGACCTCGTCCCCGACGAGCGACAGGTTCCCCTCGAGCTCGCCCACGCCGTCGCCGCGCAGCTCGAGCCCGCGGAGGGCGATCCCGCGGTCCCACGCGACGCGCGCCGCCTGCGCGGTCATCTCGTCCTCGCCGCGCGCCACCTCCACGCGGATCCGCCGCGCCTCGCTCCGCTCGATGTCGAGATCGGCCGAGGCCGAGATCCGGCGCTCCGCGCTGGCCAGCGACGCGCGCACGCGCGGCGCGGTGACGGGCCCCGCGACGCTCGCCGCGACGCTGCTGAACGCGTACTGCTGCGCGCGGAGATCCGCGCCCCGGAACGTGCCCTCGACCGTGAGCTTGTCGAGGGGACCTCTGGCCTTGGCCCGGACCTCGCCGCGCCCGAGCCGCAGATCCGACCCGACGCGGAGCCCGGCGACGCGCACGGTCGCCTTGGCGTCGAGCTCGTCGTTCTTGAGCGCGCCCTCGACGTGCAGCGCGGCGCTGCCGTGGATGCCGCTCGGGACGTGCTGCACGGCGCCGAGGGACGGGATCTCGCTCTGCGCCTCGAACTGGATCTCCCCTTCCTTGGAGAGGGCGACGGTGGCCTCGATGGGCGCGCCGGGCTCGTGGATCGTCGCGGCGGCGCGCAGCGCGCCGCGCTCGAAGGTCGCGCGCGCCTCGGTCGCCGGCACGCGCTGCCCCACGACGAGGAACGGCTCCGTCTTCGCCTCGGCGACGACGCGCGGGCCGCCCTCGTCGTCGAGGTGGATCTCCCCGCGGGCCTCCGCGCTCACCCGCGCGGCAGGGGCCGCCCCGGCGAAGGCGCGCGGGTCGAGCTCGGCGATCCGGATCTCGGCCGTGATGCGCTTCGGATCGAGCGCGTCCAGCCGGGCGCGGGCGGTGATCTCGCCGGTCACCGCGTCGTCGGTGACGAGCGGATCGAGGACCGCGACGCGCGCCGTCACGGCGAGGTCCGAGAGCGCCCCGTCCGCCGTGACCAGGACCGAGATCGGCCGCGCGAGCGGCGCGCTCGGGTCGATCGCGAGGACCGCCTCGGGGGTCACGCGCGGCGACGCGACCCGCGCCGAGAGGCGCTCGTCCTTCAGCGTCCCCTCGGCCGTGAGCGGGATCGCGCCGACGCTCCCCTCGAGCTTCGCGGTGAGCGCCATGGGCGCGTCCGTGGGGACGTCGACGTCCCCGGAGACGCGGGTCACCTCGATGGGGACCGGCAGGAGGCGCCGCTCGGCGATGCGCACGCGCTCGAGCGCGTACCGGCTCCGGTCCGCGACGACGATGCCGCCGGCGAGGTCCTCGATCGTCGCGTCGATCGGGCTCCCGGGGGCGACCGTGCCGTGGACCGCGGCGCGATCGAGGACGACGCGCGAGAGCTCGAGGCGGAGCGGGCGCCCCTCCTCGGCGGGCGGCTCCTCGGACGGCTTCGGCGTGAACGCCTCGGCGAGGGTGAGCGCGCCCTGCTCGTCCTGCTCGAGCAGGACGTCCGCGTCGGCGACCCGGACGAGCGGGATCGTGATGGCGAGGTCGCCGTCGCCGAGCAGGAGCTCTCTCACGATCGAGAGCGCGTTGAACTCGGCGTGGACGCCGCTCACGCGCAGGAGCTCCGTCCCGCTGGGGTGGCGCACCGTCACCGTGGAGACATCGGTCGCGAAGATGCCGAGGCGGTCGATCCGCGCGATCTCGATCTGCCCTTCCAGGCTCGATCGCAGGACGTCGTTGACGAGCTGCCGTGTCAGGTTGCGGGTCGCGGCGGTGTTCAGGTGGACGACCGCGCCGACCCCGACCGCCGCGACGAAGACGCCCCCCAGGCCGATCACGCTGGCCGCCACGGAGGCCGCGCGGGCGAGCGCCCGGCGGAAGCGCCCCTGCCGGTGCGGGACGGCTGCGCTGGGCACGGGAGGATGGGTGGGCGGGTCGGGCATAGGGATCAGCTAGGGATGGCGCGCGGGACCGCAGCTCTGGGAGGCCGACGAACCGACAAATCCGGGGAGGCCCGACGGCCTCATGCAGATCTCCCCGAGAGCGCGACGGACGTCCAGCCGGCGGCGGGCGAGGCGCGTCCTCCGGCATGCGCGCGCGCCCGCCGTCGGCTGGACGGCGGGCGCTCGCGGCCTGCTGCGGCCCGGTCCTACGCGCGCGGGAAGTCGTGGCGCGGGACCTCGTAGGGGGACGGGTCGGGGACCTCGGGCGTGTGCGTGGGCGCCGGCACCTCGGGCTGGTGCGTCCTCGGCGCCGGATCCCCGCCGGGCCGCTCCGTCCCGGGGAGCTGGATCTCACGGTCCGGTGAGGTGCGGCCAGGCGAGCCTGGGTTCTCCGGCTTCTCGCCGGGAGGGCTCACCTGCGGCGCGCCGGGCCGGGCGGGCTCACCGCTTGATTGCTGCGAAGCGTTCTTCATGGCTCCACCTTTCCTTGGATCACGCCGGGGCGCGGCGGATCACGACGGGACGCGGCGCCCCAGCGCGAGCGAGATGACGGCGAGCACCAGGAACGCGACGAACAGGATCTTCGCGATGGACGCGGCGCTCGCGGCGATACCGCCGAACCCGAAGATGGCAGCGATGATCGCGATGATGAAGAAGGTGACAGTCCAGCCGAGCATGATGTCCTCCAAGGGGTCTCAGGGGTCGACCCGTTGTGTTCGTGGGGACGACCTCAACGTGATTCTGTTTGAGGTTGATTGCAGCCCCCGTGCCGATGGGCGGCAGCGACCGGTCCGAGGCGTGTTTCCCGGGGTTCTGTGCGGGCGCGGCGGCGCGGCGCCGAGCTCGGCGCCGCCGCTTCCGTCCTGGGGCCCGCGCGGCTGCCTCTGCCGTGGGGCATGATGCCCCGACCGTGACACCTGTGCGGGCGCAGATCCGGGGCGCGCGCCGCGCCGCGCCGCGCTGCTCGCGCCCCGCGCTGCTCGGCGCCGGCCGCGCTGCACGGAGGCTCCACGGGGACGCCCCACAACTTCCCGGATCGGGCGACTCGGGACGAGCTATAACGACCCGGCCATGCCGAAATCCAAGGTTGCTGTGATCCGCACGTCCCCTGCGACGGTGCTCTCGGACTACCACCGGCTGATGAACCTGGCCGGTTACCAGGATGTGGTCGCCAAGGACGCCGACACGGCGCTCAAGGTGAACATTTCCTGGCACTTCTTCTACCCGAGCTCGTCCACGACGCCCTGGCAGCTGGAGGGCGTCATCCGGGCGATGACGAAGGACGGGTACTCGAAGGACCTGATCCACGCGTGCCACAACCGCACGGTCGTGATCGACGCCCACCTCGGCGAGCGCGAGAACAAGCAGATCGACGTGGTGCAGGCGCAAGGCCTGCGCAACGTCCACCTCTACGAGGGGGAGGAGTGGATCCCGATCGGGGACGCGGTCGGGGATCTCCGGAAGAAGTTCCTCTGTCTGAACGACGTGTACCCGAAGGGGTTCTCGATCCCGAAGCGCTTCATCGGGGAGAACATCATCCACCTGCCCACGGTGAAGACGCACATCTTCACGACGACCACGGGCGCGATGAAGAACGCGTTCGGCGGCCTGCTGAACGAGCACCGGCACTGGACGCACCCGGTGATCCACGAGACGCTCGTGGACCTCCTGATGATCCAGAAGAAGATCCACCGCGGGGTCTTCGCGGTGATGGACGGCACCTTCGCGGGCGACGGCCCCGGGCCGCGCTGTATGGTGCCGCACGTGAAGAACGTGCTGCTCGCGTCGGCGGACCAGGTGGCGATCGACGCGGTGGCGGCGAAGCTGATGGGGTTCGACCCGATGCGCGACTGCAAGTTCGTGCGCCTCGCGCACGATCTCGGCCTCGGGACGGGCGACGTGCGCGACATCGAGCTCGTGGGCGACCTGGACGCGGCGAACGAGAACTGGAACTTCGACGGGCCGTTCAAGGAGATGACGTTCGCCTCGCGCAACCAGCACCGCATCTACTGGGGGCCGCTGAAGAAGCCGGTGGAGTGGTCGCTCAAGACCTGGCTCGCGCCGTGGGCCTACGTGGCGTCGGTCACGTACCACGACATGTTCTGGTACCCGCGGTACGCGAAGGAGAAGATGGCGCCCGTGCTGGAGAGCCCGTGGGGGCGGCTGTTCGCGAACTGGGGCAAGGTGCAGCCCGACGCGGAGGGGCAAGGCTACCCCGACGTCGGGTCGGCGAGCCCGGATCTGGTCCGCACCGGGGTGCGGCACTTCCTCGAGGGCATGCGCCTCGTGGGGATGGCGGTGGCGGAGTCGCCGGAGATCCAGGTCCGCAAGCGGGCGCGCGCGCAGGCGGCCGGCGGGGGCGGGGCGGCGGCGGTGTAGGCCCCGTGTCCTGATCCCGAGCGCAGCGCTCGCCGGGGGCGGTACCTTTCATCCTCCTGCGCGGAAGCTTGGCGCCGGCACGCTCCGGCGCTGGGCTTCCGCGCAGGAGGGCTCCGTCTCTTTTCGCCGCGCAGCTTGACGCTCCCGTTCGCCCGCGCTTTCCTAAGGGCGTCGAAAAAGGCGGACCGGTTCGGTGAGCCCGGTCGCTTCCGCAAGGGAGCTCTGTCCGACGCACCAGCGCGCCAGGACCCACGACGAGCAGGACGCAGTCTGCGCTGCGCCTGGTCGGGGCATCCATGGGCGAGCACATCCATCACCAGCATCCTGCGGGAACGCGCGCCGGCACACGCCGGCGCCGGACGGGTCGCGCATGGTGGGTCCCGACCTTTCAACCCCCTGAAAGGACCCGACATGCATCTCAACCACCTCGATCTGTGCGTACCCGACGTCCGAGAGACCAGCGAGTTCTTCGAGCGGTTCTTCGGCTTCCGATGCCAGCGGGAGAAGGGGCGCGACGCCCTCGCCATCCTGCAGGACGAGGCCGGCTTCACGCTCGTGATCAGCCGGCTGCGCGCCGGGGACCCGACCAGCTATCCGGCCCAGTTCCACGTGGGCTTCCTGCTCGAGAGCGAGGCGGCGGTCCAGGAGGCGTATGACCGGATGAGGGAGGCGAACGCGGAGAACGTGTCGCCGCTGCGGGATGTCCGCGGCGGGCCGGCGTTCTACACGCGGGCGCCGGGCGGCGTGCTCGTCGAGGTGAGCCACCGCCGCTGACGGCGCGAAGCGCACCGGCTCCACGGGATCCGACAGCTGGCCTAGCATCACGGGTCAGAAATCCCGCCAGAAACACCGGTCGATGACGAGCAGTCGCCGGAAACAGTAGCGATTTTCATAATTTCCGCCTGCTTCGCCGCCGAGGGCGGCTCCGGTGTGGCCCAACGGGGCCCTATGATCCCGAGGCGCGCGGCAAGATGGAGCGCTTCTGGCGGACGCTGCGCGAGGGGTGCCTGAATTTCCTCGGCGACGTCGTGTCGCTCCAGGACCTCAACGCTCGGCTGAATGCGCGACGCAAGCGGTCCTTACGCACCAGCAGTGCTGCCCAAAAGCCGAGCCGGCCGGTGGACTTCGACCCTGCGAGGACACTGTTGCGGGCAGGAGGCGAACGAGCCGATGACCACGGCGCCGACGCCGCAGGAGGTGCTCGATGAGCGAGTCCTTCGGCCGCTTCTTCGCCCTGTCGGAATCGCCCTTCTCCAAGGAGATCCCCGACAGTGACCTGTGGCTGCCTCCGTCCAAGCAGGCGCTGGTCGACGAGCTGTGCGAAGCGGTGCACGAGCGCTCCCAGGTCCTGCTCGTTGGCGAGCCGGGCGCTGGAAAGACGTGTGTGCTGCGGGCGCTGCGCCATCGGTTGCCTCAGGCCGGCTTCCGCCTGACTTACTGCCACAACGCCACGCTCGGCCGGCGCGACTTCTATCGCCAGCTCTGTCAGGCACTCGGCCTGACCCTTGCCGCGACGGCGGCCGCGGTCTAGATGCGAACGGAAGATGCGCGCGCTTTCAGTCGCGGGATCGACCTGGCGCATGCCTACCGTGAGGATCCATGCACCGAATCCGTGATCTCGAGCAGCGACCGCACGAGCGGGTCCTTGTCGTCCATGGCGCGCCACACCGAGCGGCCAAGGATGACAACGTCGAGGTCCCGAACCCGCTTGAACACCACTCCGGCAAGGAGCGTCGACGCGGCACTCTCGGGAAACAAGCTGAGACCTTCGCCGCTCGCCACGAGGATGAGGATCACATCGCTGCTGGCATCCTCGTGGGCGAGTTCGAGCGTATGGTCACGCGCTCGGAAGGCGGCGATGATGTCGTCGTGGAGGCGCGGGCCCTCCTTGCGCGGAGGCCAGAGGAAGCGCTCGTGCTTCAGGTCTGCGACCCTCAGTGTGCGCCGTGCAGCGAGGCGATGGCTCTTCGACATCACAACGCCGACGCGCTCGCGATACAGCACGCGGAAGCGGAAGAGCGGGTTGTCTTCCGGCGAATGATAGCCGTACCCGACTGAGATCTTGCCATCGCGCAGCGCGGCGACCTGCTCCTCGCTCGGCAGCGGCCGAAGGCGTACCTCGACGCGCGGATGACGCGCGCGGAACGTCTGCACGATCCCCGGCAGCAGGAGGGTGTCAGCCAGGGCGCCGTCGAATCCGACCACGACCGTCCCGATACGGCCTTGCGCCGTCGCGCGGGCGTCCTCGACCGCGAGCGTGGCGCGAGCTAGGGTCGCGCGCGCACCTTCGAGGAAACTCCGACCGGCGGCGGACAGCTTCACCCCGCGTCCCGAGGGCACGAAGAGCTCGACGCCGATCTCCTCTTCGAGCTGAGCGATTTGCCGGCTCAAGGGCGACTGCGAGACGTGAAGCTGCTCGGCCGCCCTTCCGAAGTGCTCCGCTTCCGCGACGGCGATGAAGTACCGCAGGTGACGTAGCTCCATGATTTCAGATCTATAGGGTCTGAAACCGTTGCGATCAATGTCCTGGTGGGGCTGAACGCGACGGTGCAGGCTGTTCAACATGGGGCGACACGAGAAAGGCCCGGCGGCTCCCCCCTATGACGTCATCATCGCGGGCGCGGGGCCGGTCGGACTTTTCCTCGCGTGCGAGCTCGGCCTGGCCGGCGCGTCCGTCCTGGTGCTGGAGCGCGACACGACGGCGGCGTCGCCTGGGTGAGTTCCTCGCGGAAAACTAGCTCCACGGCAACGACGCTGGTTACCAGGCACTCCCGGAGTCCATCGACCTGTCGCTGTTTCGCTGAGCCTCGCGCTCGACAACCGAGAGAACCCGACCATGACCGAGAACAACCCCACTTCCAGCTCCGAACGAAAGGAGCGCGCGAGGCCCGCCCCCGAGGCGAACCAGATGATGCAACGTCGCCCCGCCGGCGCGGTGCTCGTCGCCGCGGCAGTGATCTTCTTCCTCGCCGAGTTCATCGCCGCCGCGGCATGGACGGATCCTCCATACAGCTACACGCATCACTACATCAGCAACCTGGGAGTCCGTGGCCCCCTCGAGGCTCTTGGCCAGTTCATGAACTCGCCACTCGCGTGGGTCATGAACACCGGGTTCTTCCTCTTCGGGATCATGTTCCTCATCGGTGTCGCCGCGCTCAAGGGCCTGCGAA
Source organism: Sorangium sp. So ce394 (assembly GCF_051474665.1). NCBI lineage: Bacteria > Pseudomonadati > Myxococcota > Polyangiales > Polyangiaceae > Sorangium > Sorangium sp. So ce394. The sequence continues at coordinate 8,304,396 of NZ_CP150339.1, read as the reverse complement.
GCTGGCGCCGCTGGGCAGCGCTCATCCTGGGAGCTCTCCTGGCGCTTGGCGGCGTCTTGCTGGCGTTCAACCCCGGTTCCGGAGAGCCGCCCGACGGCGCAGTCGACTACCACGGCTTGGGCGCCTTCGCGTCTATCGTCGGAGGCAACGTGCTCGTGATCCTTCTTGGACGCCAGCGCCAACAAATCGGAGTCACTCCGAAAGCTGGGAGGGCCATGGTCGTCCTCGGCGTGTTCGGGCTCGCCTCGATGGTGGCCTTCCTCGCGGTCGCCAGCTCGGGGGCCAACGTCCTCATCGGCCTCGTCGAACGCTGCGCCGTCTATCCCATCATGGTCGGTTTCATCTGTGCCGGGGCGTCGATCTGGAATCGCCGGACCTGTGCACGCTCGAGCGGCGAGGACGAGACTTCCCGACCACAGATGCTGAAGCAGCAGCCAGCCTACATTAACATTATCAAGATGCGCGCCAAGCCTGGAGCGAGTGACAAGCTGTTCCAACTAGCCACGGTCGGAATGGAGAAATCGGGCGCATCGGACCGGTGGATCGTCTGTCGAGAAGACGGCGACCCGGATCTTCTGTGGTGCGTGGAGGTGTTCAAGTCCGACGAGGCGAAGAACGCCTACGAGAATGGCCCGCTGGCTGACGAACTTCGCGAAGAGATCCTGGCTCTGCTGGCCGAGGCACCGACGCAGATTTCGGTCCATCCGTACTCCGCGGCCCGAGTTCAAGTCGCCGCCCCGGTCTACTCGTCCGGGGTCTCGCTGATACGAAGCAGCAGCTCATGAAGCTTCGCGACCTCCGCCTTCGAGAGCGCAGCGAACGCGCGGGCAGCGACGTCGCGCGCGACAGCGGTGCCGGCGACGAGCGTCTTCGCGCCGCCCGCGGGATTGCGGCGCCTCCGTCGCCTGTCCGCCCGGCTGGTACGTGAGCGGCTCGCAGAGCGGGCCGAGCTACTGCGCCGGGATCTACGATCGGATCTCGTGTGGTGCGATGCCGTACCCGAGCGGGGCTTACGCGACGTGCGACCCGATCTGCTACCCTGGCTTTACCGAGACGGTGGTGAATGCCGGCGTGCCGAGCTGTGACTACCAGGACAAGCGCACCTGCGTGAAGTGAGCGGCGGCGCCACCTTCCGCCGCGACCCAGCTCTCTCCGGCGAGCGCGCGCACGAGCTACGGCGACGGCATCGGTCCTGCCCGTCGTCAACGATCGCCGCGCATCGATTGCCTCGTCCCTCGGCGTGCCGCCCGCGCGTGCCGGAGGCCCACCTCTGCCCCCCTGCTCGACCAACTGCGAGTTGCTCACTCCTTCTTGGGCGGGCCACGACGTTCTACCCCGTCCGGCTGGAGTATCCACCCAACGCGGCGCCTGACCAGGCGCTTCGGGTCGCCATCTTCCTGGCGCTGCTCAGGCCAGCGAGTCCGCGCGAGCGGCGGGCTCGACGCTCGGCCCGGCTTGCTCACCCCTCAGGTGCTACCGGCAGCCCGAGCAGCCGGCCGATCGCCTCGTGAACGACCCGGGCCGCCACCTCATCTTCGAGGGCGACGGCGCGGCTCAGAGTGCCGGCGAGCGAGGCGATCACCGCAGCCCGACGCGACGGCTCCGTCACGGCGAGCGCCCCAGGCCCGAGGCTTGACCGCTGGGCCCACGTTGGGCCCATGCCGTCCGAGGGGGTGCGATCAGTAGCTTCCGGCCGTTTCGCCGCCGAGGGCGGCTCCGATGTGGCCCAACGCGGGCCCAACGGGCCGCCCTCCGGCGCCGCGTCGGCCGCTGTCGAACGGCCCGCAGCATTCGCTTCGAGATGTCCCGGCAGCATGGAGATCGCGCCATCCACCTGGTCGATCCGGTTTCTAAAATAATATCCCCTTTTCCTTCCTTTTCCTTGGGGTGGGCTTGACGAAGCGCTCCGCGTTGTATGCGCGCTCCAACGCCTTCTGCCGCCACGGGTCCGGCAGCAGCGTGGCCGCGTCGCGGTAACGCTTGGACTGCTCCTGCTTGAAGGCAGGGGACTCGAGGATGTCCATCGACGAGACGGCTTCTTTCACGAGCGCGAGGTTGTAGAGGGCCTCGCCCGCGTAGGGCGCCTTGGGAACCGCCTCGACGATGGCCGCGAGCGCCCTTGTGTCGCCGAACCCCGCGGGGAGAGGGCGTGGATCGTGCATCCACGCCTTCGGGTAGTCCGGGGCGTGTCGAAGCGCGGTCGCCGTCGCGAGGAAGAGATCCACCTTGTGCGATCGTGGCAGCGAGCTGGCGAGCGAGATCGCGCGCTCGATGTCCGACGCGCGCATCCACTGCAGCCCCAGCAGCAACCGCGCTTGCGCGTGGAGCCACACCACGTCGGCCGGCAGATCGGCCGCCTCGAGGGCCGCGCGGTGCGGCGCCGGAAGCCCTTTGTCCATCAGCGCCCGCAAGAACGCAGGCTGGCGGGCGAGCGACGGCTCGAGCAGCAGCCCCGCATAGAACGTCGGCAGCAAGCCGGCGAGCCGCTCGTTGGTGGAGCCCGGTGACGCGGGCGGGGGCGGTGGTAGCTTCAGGGCAAGCTCGGGAGGCATGGTGTTCAACGCCAGGGAAGATATCCACCTGAACGGCGGGGACAGCGTCCCGGCGGGCGAGCTCCTCCGCGGGAACGTCCCATCGGGCGCGATCCTCCGCGGGGGCGACGGGGGGGTGGCCTTCCGGAGCGGCGGATACGACATCAATACCGAGTAGGTGTCGAAAAAGGTGCTCATCAGGCAGTGGGGCTGCATTTCGCGCATGATTATCCCGCCCCGGTTGGCGCGATAGTCGTCGAGCACGCCGAGCGCAGCGAAGTCGCGGAAGCTTACCAGGTAGGCACGGACGGCCTGGTCCACCAGCGGTTTATACACGGCATACCGGCCGAGGGAATAGGCATTGAAGAGAGCCATCTCAGCCCTGCCGAGTTTCGTCGATGGGCCGGCCACCAACATCAGCACGTGGTTAACTGTCGTTAGCGACACTTCCGCCAGCGCAGACGCAGCGATGGTGCGACCGTAGGAAGCCGGCATCGAGAGCACCTGTGCCCCGAGCTCGTCCAGAAGGGCCTTTTGCGCCTCCCACTCCGGCGTCAGGGTCTGCGCGAGGCGCGTCACGTCCTCTCGGGTGGGGCTCGCTCTGAGGTCGAGCGGCGGCAAATGGGGCGCCACGCGGGATACCCTGGATGCGAGCGCATGGCCATAGAGGGTCAGGTAAATCGCGCGGCTCATCCCCTGCGGAGGTGCGGCGAGCATCGGCACAACCAGCGCTTCGGCGCAGGCCGGAGGCGCGAGCTCCGCGCGCAGCGCCCGCACGACGCCGGCGGGCAGGCCGGCGCACCCCTCGAGCGCCGCGAGCTTCGCGCCGCGCTCGGACGCGCTCGGCGCGGAGAGCGCGGCGGCGAGGGCGGCGAGCGTCTTCTGTCGCGTCGCGCAGGCGGGCGCGCTGGCGTCCGCCGACGGCGTCCTGCGCACCAGGGCCGAGCATTCCAGAGGCGGTGGGGACAGCCCCGCAGGGGGCGCTGGGAGCGGGAGGGTTGCCGGGTCGAAGGATACGGGCTCCTCAGTCCATGGGTCATCCTGGTGCTTCGCGCTCTGGGCGTACGGGTCACTCGGCGCCACCTGGGCGGCCGCGCCGCCAGATGACGCGGCCGCACTGGGCACGGCCGCACTGGGCGCGGCCGCATCGCTGGATGACGCAGCGGCGGGCGCGTTCGATCCGGTCGCGGCCTCTGCGGCCGCCGGGGGTGGCGCGGGCGCGGCGCACGCGGAGAGCGCCGCGGCGAGCAGACCGGGCAGAACGCATCGGAGGGCGCGCGGGCGTGTGGACGGGTGCGGGTGTTCATCGCGCTTCATCATGGATTCGAGTCTCCCTGCGTGGATTGGGGCCGTTTTTGAGTGCAGCGATGTCGACGCCAGTCTGGCGTGGAGCGTGTGGTCATTCGACCCCAGCCTGTCGTCCGCCTCACGCATCGACCTCGCGCGCCGCCCGCAGCATCGCGATCGCGGGCCGCGGCAGATCGGCGGACACGAGCACGCGACCCGCCGGCTGCCGGCTCACTTCCTGGACGACTCGGGGGCGACCGAAGGCGCTGCCGGCCGGGCCGGGGGTATCGATGCGGGCGTCAACGTGGGCGTCGGCGCGGGGATCACGTTCGACGTCGGGCCGGGGGCGACGTGCGTTCGCGCAGGCGCCTTTTGCTTCGGCATCTTCTGCTGGTCCAACGAGCCCGGCAAGGGCGAGCCGTTCGGCGTCAGCGACCGCGGGGTCGCCGCCTCCGGCGCCGCCTTCGGGGGGGGCGTGGGGCGCGGATCGCTCGACCCGCCCTGTACGTCGAGCGCCTTGTGCGTCCGCTCGCGCGCCCCCTGCACCTCCGGCGCGCGGTCGCCTGCCGGATCGAGCCGCGCCGCCTCGTCCAGCTGCGTGAGACAGGGCTGGAAGTAGCCCACTTCGCACGCCCAGAGCGCCTGGGCGCGCAGCTGGCGCGCGGTGTCCAGCGGCGTTACCTCCTGCTGGGCTCGGGGTCTCGATGCGGGCGTCTGCCTGGGCTTCGGCGCGGGGGCCACCTGCGACGTCGGGCTCGGGGCAACAGGCGTTCGTGCAGACGCTCTTTGCTCCGGCATCTTCTGCTGGTCCGACGAGCCCGGCGAGAGCGAATCGATCGGCGCTGACGACGGAACCTCGAGGCGCGACGGCACCGGCTCGGGGCGGAACGCGATCTCCTCTTTCGGCCGCCGGAGGAGGCGCGCGACGAGGAGGGCGAGGAGCGAAAGCGCTGCCACAGCTGCGAGCTCCGCGAGCCAGCGCTCTCGCATCCAGCGGCGCATGCGCGACACCCGCTGCCGCACGCGGGCCGCCGGGACATGCTCCGCTGCAGCGATGCTCTCGAGCTTCTCCCCTTCACCCTCGCGCGCCATCCAGTCGAGCGTCTGCTCCGCGTCGCGCGTCGACGCGGCGGCCTGCCGTTCGGCCCAGCGCGCGAGCTCGCGTGCCTCGATCGGCGGCGGCGCGACCGGCACATCCGGCAGCTCTGCGACGCTCTCGCGGGCCGAGCGCCGGAGGTGGCGGGCCACCTTGTGGCGAGCGATTCCGAGCAGCCAGCACCTGAACTCCGCGGGCTCTTCGGGGCAGGCTTTCGCCGTGAGCGCCTCGCAGAGCACGGTCTGCACCACGTCCTCGACGTCGGCCCCGGACATGCGCCGCCTCACGAAGTCCGTGAGGGTCCGGCGGAGGTCCGGATCGGCGAGGGGGGAGCGCGAGCGGATCGAACATTCGGCCATGTGGCAGCTCATCGAACTCTGAATGGCCCGGGGCGCGCAAAGTGTGACACGCGACGGGCGAAATGAAACGAGCCCCCCACACGCGACCACCACCGGTCACCCCGGCCCACCGCCGCGCCTTTGTCTGGCCTCCCGCCGGCAGGACGACCTCTCGCGCGCGCCTCGCCGGGCATCTCCTGCTCCGGACGCTGCGCGCTGGGCCCCAGAGCCCCACCTCCGTCCGGTCAACCGGACGCTGCATGGGACCACGCACAGCCCGCGGGCGAGGATGGCAGAGGGGGCGGCGCGCGTCTCAGTCGCCTGGCGCGACAGGGGCAAGGAGCGAGGTGTCGATGCGCAGGGCGCGCGCCGTGTAGGGCCCCATGGGAGACGCCTGCGTGCGCACCGCGACGGTGAGCTCCGCGCCGAACGCGGAAGCGTGGACGAGCGGCTGATCCGGGCGCGACTCGATGTAGCCGTTGTTCCCGAGCGCGGGGAGCGGCAGCACCAGCGTGACCTCCGGGGCGCCTCCGGCCGACGGCACGCGCACGAGGCGCAGCTCGCCCCGGCTTTCGTCCACCGCGACGTCGCCGGCGCACACGAGCGATCCGTTGATGTTCTGCACCTCGTAGTCGATCGTCCAGTCGATATGGCTGATCACGACCGCGATCCATACGTCGCCATCGCTCGTGCGCGCGGCCGAGAAGGCCGACCACCCGAGCCCCGAGGTCACGTCGTGGCATTCGGCCGGGCAGCCGCCGGTGGGCTCGCTGGAGTCCGCGGGCTGCCAGTCGCGCGAACATTCGAGCGTCGGTGTCGCGGTTCCGGGGATCGCGATCTCGTCGAAGCCGGCGCCCTCGGCGGCGCTCGCCAGCCGCAGCCCGTCGGGGTGCTGCACGACCGCGGCAACGCGCGGAACCATCGCTTCCCCGGCGGGCTGCGGCGGCGCGATGACGCCGTATTCGAGCGGCGAATATCCGGCGACCGGAGCGCCGAGGCTCCGCTCCGTGGTGCCATCGAGCACCTTGAGCTGCCAGCTCAACGAATCCGCCTCGGCGAACCCAAAGGCCAGCGGCGCGCCGTCTGGCGCGAGGCCGAAACGGGTCCAGTCGCTGCGGCTCGGCCGGCTCGCCGGCACGAGGTCCCAGGTGCCGCTCGGCGCGCGCGTCGCGTGGACGAAGCGGTCGGGCCCGTCCGCATCGAACCAGATGTGCGGCTCGCCCCGGGAGTCCATCGCGAAGCCGTACACCGGCACGGCCTTGTCCTCGGGGTCGAACACCGGCTGCATCTCGGTCGCGCCGCCGGCGAGCGGCAGGAATACGAGACCGCCGGGATAGGCGCCTGGGCTGGCCTGCGTCTCATCCGCCGCGGCGTACGCCTCTCCCTCCGGCGAGAGCGCCACGTGCATGTAAACGGCCTCCATGTCGAGATCGCGTTGCGTCGCCCCCTCCTTGTCGAGCTCGAACAGCCGCGTCGGGTCGTTGCCGAGCGCCACGAGGTACGTCGCGCCCGCCGCCGGCGCGGCCATCACTCCGCCGAACGCAAAATTGGACTCGGTGCAGGTCACCTCCACGTCGAGCGTGATCGCGCAAGGCGCGTCCGCAGGACAGGCGTCGTCGTGGTTGCCCGGCCGCGAATCGCACGTCACCGCCGCGCCGCCCTGACCGCCCGCGCCGCCCTGATCGCCCGCGCCGCCCTGACCGCCCGCGCCGCCCTGACCGCCCGCGCCGCCTGCCGCTTCTGCGCCTGGCGACCCCTTGATATCGATCTGGCACCCAGCCGTCAGCCACAGGCCGGCGAGGATGCCGGCGCTCAAGATCCATTGGTCGCGCGAATTCAATTGTCTTCCCATGATCGATCGCCTCCTTGAGATGCGTGGCCACTCAAATGCGTGGCCACTCAGCAACAACCGCGCCATTCGATTTCTGCGCAATAGCCACGGTCACACTTGATACTCGTGCCCCCACGCGCCATGGCAACGACGTTCACAATTGACGGATTGTGCCGCCTTGTGCCGCACGCGATCCGCTGGAGCTCGCCGATGGGCAGCCCCTCCTCTCCTCGGCGACGGGCTCGCTGGCGGCGAGGGGATGGTCGGCTCCAACCGGACCCTGCAGGGGCTCCTCGGAGCCACATCCGGTGAAGCTCCACGACGCCTGGAGAGCAAACCAACCTGAGCCAGGAAGACAGCTGAGCGGCGTGACACAAATTCAGCAGGTGCCCTCGCCTGTGCATTGGTAGATCCTATGTTCTCTTGCCCGGCCGCGAAGCCGGGCGATGAGGGGCTCCAGTTGTCGCACTTTGCCCTCGGGCTCGCGCCTACGGAGGTGCGCCGAGCGGCGTCGCCGCGACAGATGGTCAGCTCGCCGTCCAGGTGCCATTCATCATTTCGCAGATCGGCTTCGCTATATCGTCCGCGAGCGACTCCGAGTTGTAATAGTGCAGCGTCGTCGTCCTGAGCATCCTCGCCCATCGCGCTCCGGGGGAACCTCCTGTCGTAGGCGTCGAGCGCCGAGAGGCACCCCGCCGCGTCGCCGGCGCGCCCCGGCCCGGCGCGTTCGCCGCGACCCACAGCGCCGTCCCGAGGGGAAACGAACGCTCGCGGCCGGGCGCCATCTCGCTGAGCTTGTGATGCGCGATCAGGAAGACGTGCTGCGCGGCGTCGTCGGCCGACCCGGCGAGGACGCCCAGCCCGCGCAGAGAGCGCCAGATGACGTCGAAATGCGCGTCGACCAGCGCGCGGTAGCGCTCCGCGGAGGGCGGCGGCGCGCCCTGATCGGCGCGCTCCGCGTGCGCCGTCATGGCCGCGTCGCGCGCCGCCTCCGCGCGCGCAGGGGGGTCGGCCAAGGTCGCGCTGATCATGGTCTGCTGCAGCTATGTTCGGAGGCGGGCGCCGGGATCACGAAATCGTGAGCCGATGCGAGCGGCGGGCTCGACGTTCGGCCCAAGCTTACTCGCGCCTCCGGTGCCACCGGCAGCCCGAGCAGCCGGCCGAGCGCCTCGTGAACGACCCGGGCCGCCACCTCATCCCCGAGGGCGACGGCGCGGCTCAGGGTGCTCGCGAGCGAGGTGACCACCGCGGCCCGACGCGAGGGTTGGGTCACGGCGAGCTCCCCAGGCCCGAAGCTTGACGTTTGGGCCCGGGTTGGGCCCACCTCTTCCGAGGGGCTGCGATCCGTCGTCGCGCCCTCCCCAAATCCCCGGAGATGCGACGGATCGCGACGGTTCGCCACCACCGAACAGTCCCGCCAGAAAAAACGGCCGATGGCGAGCGGTCGCTGGAAACAGCAGCAATTTTGCTAGCTTTCGCCTGTTTCGCCGCAGAGGGGGGCTCCGGTGTGGCCCAGCGGGGCGCCCTGCGCCGCCGCATTGCCCGCGGTGAAGGGCTCGTGGCAGCGTGTGGGACGGTGGGAGGCGAGCGGCCTGAGCGCCGCAGCGTTCGCGACGCGCGAGCGCATCGAAGCGAAACGGCTGGTCTGGTGGCGCTGGAAGCTACGATCGACACCGCCGGCAGGTTCGGCGGCAGTGATCGACTTCCTGCCCGTCCGGGTCCTGGACGCGCAGCCCGCTCGACCGAGCCCGGCCGGCCCCATCGCAGCGCACGATGAGATCGTCGCAGCATACGACAGGTTCGTCGTCGCGCACGACGAGTACGTCGTGGGGCACGATGAATACGTCGCCGTGCACGAGTACCCGTTCCGCGCCACCCGTCCGAGATGGCCATCGACATGCGCCCGGATTTGATGTTGGGCGCGTCGCCGACGCAGCGCTGCTGGCCGCGCCGGCGGTCCAACGTCACGAGGGGCGTACAGCGCGTGGTACTCACTCGCGGGCAGGCCGCCGCCACGGGCCCGCTCCGCCGCGGAGGACATGAGCATCGCAACAAGGGCTGTCTTGTGCGCCCACGCTGCGATCGATGCGAGTTCGCGCGGAACCCCATTGGACCTCTTGTTCTCCCAGCAGGCAGCCGTGTTGCCGTTACCGGCGGACTGGAGGCCGCAGTCCATCCATGAGGAGGTCCAACAGGCACTGGCAAGAGCTTCTCGCTGGGGCTTGGGGGCCACCGTGAAGATGCCGATGAGACTCGAGGCGATGTCTTCGGCGGTGACGTCTCGGCGGAGGTCATCCGCCGCGCGGCCGGCGTCGAGGATTGTGGTGATGGCCGCGAGCAGCTCGATTCGGGTCTGGTCGTGGGTGATCTCGCCTGTCTCGATCATCGCCAGCAGTGTGTTGAGCAGGCCGTTCTTGGTCGCGATCCAGTCGCCGAACAGGTCCCTCCAGCGCCGCATCGCCACGGCCGGCGGCAGTTGGTCACGAGCAGGAGCCGGGCGGTCCGGCTCGATTCCTTTGGCGGCCCCGAAGTCCTGGAGATCCGTGAGGTTCCAGCTCCGCAGGCCGGACCGGGACAGGTCCGTGTTCGGGTCACCGCGGCCGGGCTGAACCCGATGGACTGGTTCATGACCGCTGATGCGGACACTCTCACCCGTCGCCTCAGCCGCGCTACGTCGCCATTCGAGAAGCCGAAGACGAGGGGCCGACGAAATGCTTCCTGCGTTGCCGAGGATGAGGGGGGCCAGGACCCGCTTCGCAGTAGCCTCAAGGAGGTGACCGATCGGATCATCGCGACGCGATCCATCGCGACGTAACCGCCCGGCCAACGACATCCCGCCGTCACCAGCGCGAGCGGGCATGCTCGCGGGGTCCGCGTCGCGGCACCGTCACGTGGCATGCGCCGGCCGGCTTTGCCCGTCCGGTCAGGCCGCAGCGGCCGCGCCGCTCGCCTCGGCGCCTCTCTCCGTGCCTGCAAATAGGTAGTTCTTGCGGCCGAGCGGCACCCGTCGCAGGCGGCGCTCCACCTCACCGTTGTCGATCTCGAACCGACCGTCGGTGAAGCAGCGGCGGGAGACCTCTTCTTGGTTGAGCGCGTACTGGGTGGCGACGTAGAGCGGGGTGTTGGGCACCAGCTTCGGGTGCAGCTCGCGGATCCAGTCGTACAGCTCGTCGACCCGGGGCACCCCGGGTGCGGGTGGCGAAATCTCGGCGCGCGGCGCGCTCTTCGTAGAACCGCTCCACGCTCTCGACGAAGAGGCGGGTCAGCACGCCGAACAACGCCCCGTCCTGGGCGAGCCTGCGCCGCCATGGAAACGGAAACGTCAACACCCACGGACGGTGCGCCACCTCGGGCAGGACGTCCTCGATCAGGTTCGCCGCCGTGGCACACATGCGTCGGCCCAGACACGACGGGCAGAGAGAGCACCTCGCCCCGGGCGAGGACATCCGGTCCGCGCGTTTCTACGGCGATGTGGGCTTCGTCGTGACCTTCAAGAAGACCGACCCGCTCTACACGCCCGACTTCTCGAGCCCCGAGTCCCCGAAGGTCCGCGGCGAGCTCAAGATCCCCGGGTTCTCGACGTACATGCACATGATCGACGAGGGCCACGTCATGAGCATCGGCTACGACGCCGACGACCAGGCGGCCAGTTCGGCGACGAGATGACGTTCAGCGGGCTGCTCGTCTACAAGGTCGATGCCGCCGAGGGCTTCAGCTCGGTGGGCGGCGTTCCCCACCCGCTGCCCGACGCGAGCTCCGGCGCCGCCAGCTGCGGGAACTGGTGGAGCCAGGCCAGCTCGTTCGTGAAGCGGAGCGTCTTCATGGATGATTACGTCTACTCGATCTCGGAGGACGAGATCCGCGTCGCCAACATCAGCGATCTCGCGACCCCTGCAGCCGTCGTGTCGCTCACCCCGTGAGCCGGGCCCCGCGGCGCGGGCGCCCGGCGCGCCGGCCGGGCGCCCGCGCCGCCGGCTCCGCGGGGCTCCCCCTGCGCGGACTACGGCCGCAGCGCCGCGAGCGCGAGGGCCGTGACGGTATCGGCATACGCGGCGCAGAGCGGAGCGGTGCGCAGCAACCAGCGATGGAAGATGGGCCCGTAGAGGAGCTCGACGGCCACGCGGAGGTCTACGTCGGCCCGAATCTGCCCTGCGCGCTGCGCGACGCGGAGGCGGTCGACCGTGGCATCCATCTGCGGTCCTAGCAGGCGCTCCACGAGGCGCGTCGCGAGATCACGGTCGTGCTGGGTCTCGATCGTGAGCGCCCGGAGCGTGGCGTCGATGCGCGGATCGAGGAACTCCTCCACCGTGGCGCGCAGCACGGTCTGGAGATCTCTCCCGATGTCACCGGTGTCGGGCAGGACGACGCCGCTCGGCCCCTCGTTCATGGCGAGGAGGGCGTCGAACACCACCGCGCCCTTGGAGGGCCACCAGCGATAGATCGTCTGCTTGCCCACGCCGGCGCGCGCGGCGATCGCCTCGATGGTCAGCTTCGCGTAGCCGACATCCATCAGCAGCTCCCCAGCGGCGGCGAGGATCGCGCGGTGAGACCGTTCGTTGCGGCGGGACGAGTCCGGGGAGCGGGCGGGCATGCGCGCGCCGATCGTAATCGATGGCGAGACGAGACGCACCGTCTTGACAGAAGATAGCGGAGCGGCCACAGTACGCGAGACGCGCCGTCTCGCCAGCGAGGGGACGGTAGGACCAAGGAGATTCCATGACTTACGCAGAGCGTGTTTGGATGATCACAGGGGCGGGTCGCGGGCTCGGCCATGCCTTTGCTCGCGCGGCGCTCGAGGCGGGCGACCGGGTCGTCGCGACAGCGCGCCGGCCGGACGCGCTCGGGGAGCTGGCCGCGGCCCATCCGGAGCGGGCCGTGGTTCTGCCGCTCGACGTCACCGATCGGAGCGCGGTGTTCAGCACGATCGAGCGGGCGAACGCCGCTTTCGGGCGGCTCGACGTCGTGGTGAACAACGCCGGGTACGGGCTGCTCGGGGCGATCGAGGAGCTGACGGAGGCCGAGGCGCGCGCGCAGCTCGAGACCAACGTCTTCGGCGCGCTCTGGGTCACGCAGGCCGTGCTGCCGCACATGCGAGCGCGGCGCTCCGGCCACATCGTGCAGGTATCGAGCGTCGGCGGGGTGGGCAGCATGCCGACCTTCGGCATCTACAACGCGAGCAAGTGGGCGCTCGAGGGCTTCAGCGAGGCGCTCGCGGCGGAGGTCGCGCCGTTCGGCGTCCGCGTGACGATCGCGGAGCTCGGCGGGTTCGCGACCGACTGGGCGTGGCGCAGCATGCGGTTCGCCACGCCGCTGCCGGCGTACGACGGTCTGCGCGAGTCGCTCTTCGGGAGCGCGCGTGTCCCCTGGGACATGAGCCACCAGGCGAGCGACACGAGCGCCGACCCGGCCGAGGCCGCGAGCGCCCTCGTCGCGCACGTGCGCCGCGGCGACGGGCCGCTGCGCCTGCTGATCGGCGACGACGCGCCCGAGCATGTTCGCATGGCGCTGGAGCGACGCCGCGACGACTACCGGCGCGACGGGCGGTTCAGGTGGCCGGTGTGAGCGAGCGCGGCGTCGCCTGAGCTCTATTTCACAGGAAGCTCGCCGTCGCGGCGCCGCTCGAGGCCGTGGGCGGCTGCTCCGCCGGCGCGGAGAGGAAGCGGGCGATGTTCCTTCGCGCTTGCCTCCCGGCACAGGCCTGCTGCTTGCCGGCATCACTTTCCGGATGCCTCCGGGGCGCTTCGGCACGCAACCGCCGCGCGCGGGCGATCCCCGTAGAGCCTGCGGGCACTGGCGAACGGCAAGGCTCCGGCAGGGAGTCGACGCGAGCGGCGGGCTCGACGCTCGGCCCAAGCTTGCTCACCGCTCCGGTGCCACCGGCAGCCCGAGCAGCTGACCGATCGCCTCGTGCACGACCCAGGCTGCCTCCGCGTCCCCGAGGGCGACGGCGCGGCTCAGGGTGCCGGCGAGCGAGGCGACCACGGCGGCTCGAGGCGATGGATCGACCGTCGCGAGCTCTCCGGGTCCAGGGCTCGGCGGTTGGGCCGGTGTTGGGTCCACGTCTCCTGAGGGGGTGCGATCCGTCGTCACGCCCTCCCAAGTTCCCTGGCGGTGCGACGGATCGCGACGGTTCGGCGCCGCGGAAGAGTCCCGCCAGGGATTGCTGACGCGCGAAACCAGCGCGGACGCGAAGCCGGTCGCCCCCGCACCAGGCGCCTGCGCTCGCCGCGCGGCATCGCCCGCCTCTTCGAGCCGTGGTTCGCCCGCTCTGTGACGCCGTGACGCGGCGAGAGCGCCCCCGGCGATGGGCTCGATAGCTGCGTTTCAGCCGCCGGGCGTGCCACCCCCAGCGCCGGGCGGGCCACCCCCAGCGCCGGGCGGGCCACCCCCAGCGCCGGACGGGATGGGCGGCCCGCTGGTGTCGCCGCAAAGCGTCTCCTCCAGCGACGAGCGGATCACGAGCACCTTCCACGCGAGCAGCGCGCCGTCGGGCTGGAGTGCGGTCGAGAGCAGGGCCTCGTCACCCACGTAGACGAGATCTGTCGAGTTGCTCGTGTCCGGCTGCCCGAACTCCTTGTAGTCCGCGTGCTCGGCGAAGATCTGCGCGGTCAGATCCTCGGGGAAGAAGAGCTGGGACGTGACGTACTCCTGACCTCCGACCCGCAGGGTGAAGTGGATGTGGACGGCGCGCCCCTCGTACCACCCCGGATAGCAGGTGTCGAAGTCGACCCGGCCGTCGGCGCCGGTCGTCTGCACGCCGCGGAAGTAACGGTGCGACTCGGCATCGGCGTCATCGAACGTGCACATATCCACCGCGTCATTGCCAGAATACAGGCCTGCATTGCGGGTGTGCCAGATATCGACGGAAGCGCCCTCGACAGGGTTGCAGGACTCGTCGACGACGAGGAGCGCGAGCCGGACGGGCAGGCCCGGGTACCCCTCGCTGATGTCCCTTCGCTCGATTGTCTCCGCATAGCAGGGCCCGAGCATGAGCGCGCAGGTCATGGCACAGGTGGTGCCGAGGTCGTCCGTGAAGGGATCTGGATAGTCGCCGGACATCGATGCCGTGCCGCCGCTCGCCCAGTCGCCGGCGCTCGTGGTTCCGCCCGTCGCTCCGGTGCCGCCGGCGCCGCCCGTCGCACTCGAGCCGCCGGTCCCGCTCGAGCCGCCGGTGCCGCTCGATCTCGTGTCGCCGCATCCGCCGAGGCTGGCAAGGGGCATCACCGACAGGGCGATACCGAGGCCATGAAGAACATCGCGCCGCGTGACGGCGCGTGGCGCTTTTCTCTGCTCCATCTCGTCTCTCATCTCTTCCTCCTGGAAACATCCGACGTCCCGTGTCAGTCAGCGCCGCCGCTGAGAGAAGAACGCCTGGTGGCCCCTGGCCGCCCGGCGCGCGTCACTCCGCGGTGGCGCCCGCCTCGATCCAGGCGCGGATTGTCTGGATCTCCTCGTCCGTGGGCTTCACGCCGGCGGGGGGCATCGTCGTGCCGCACTCGGTGCATTCGATGTTGCTAAAGTCTCCGGTCAGCTTGCGGATCAACCAGCTCGTGCTGGGGGAGCCTGGATCGACCAGCGGCATATCGATCTCGGTGGCCGTCACCCCGACCAGGGCTTCGCGCACCTTGGAGGGGGCCACACCGCTGAGCACCAGCCCTTTGGAAGCAGCCACCGCGCCGTGGCAGCCGGTGCAGTACGCGTTCAGGATGGGCGCCACCTTCTCCGCGAACACGCCCGTTTCCGTGGTGGTCGGGCCGCTGGACGGTGGCGCCGCGTGGCCGAGCGCATGCATCTCCTCGCACTGGGCGATCATCTCGGCCTTGTATTTCGCCTCGTCCTCTCCAATGCCCTTCGCGACCCGATAGCGCTCCCACATGTCGTCGATCCAACCATGCAGCCGCCAGAAGGACACCAGGGCGACATTGACGTTGTTGTCGACCAGGTTGTACGGCGAGCCTGGCACGGCCCACTGCGAGTGCAGCCCGCCGTGGATGCCACCCGGCGGACGGCCGGAATCGTCCGTTCCACCCCCGTCCCCACCCATTCCACCCCCGCCCCCACCCGGTCCGCCACCGCCTCCACTCGTTCCGTCGCCGCCACCCGATCCATCACTCCCACCCGTTCCATCGTCGCTCCCGCCCGGTCCGCCGCCAAAGCCGGGAGGACCCCCCGGCGGGAACCCGCCAGGACCCCCCGGCGGGAACCCGCCCTCTCCCAGCTGGATCCATTGTCCCAAGTCGTCCTCGCTTTCGAACAGATCGAGGTTGTTCTCGATGTCCTGCAGGAGCGCGATCGCTGCCAGCTGGTCCTCGCTCCAGCGGATGTCGACCCACGGCAACGGGTTCTCGGGATCGTCCTGGGTCAGCGGCACCTCCTTGAAGCCGCTGATGATGGCGGCGTGCTTGGGGAACGCTTCCTTGAATCCACGGATCATGTGGCGATGCATCACGAGGAACGCATAGCCGTCGCCGGGCTCGCCTTCCTGGATCTCGGCGCGCCACAAGCCACGCGCTGCCATGACCTCGGCGCCCTCGCAAATGCCTCCTGGGCGGCCCTGCACGCAGCCCTGATCCCAGCGCCGGATGTTGTGCCAGTCGCCGTGCTCCTGATCCCATTTCTGCTCCTCGATCCAGTCGAACATCTCCTGAGGCAACTGCAGGTCGTATTGGTCGTCCGAGGGATCGTTCGGGTCGCCCTCGCTCGTGTAGATCCGGATGAGCTCCCCGGTCATCGTTGCGTCGCGCGGATCTGGATCGTAGGGTATGCCGCATTGGGCATGCTCTCCGACGTGCGTGCCCGTGTCGGCCTGCGCATCATCGGTCGTCTTCGTGCACGACGCCGGGACGAGGACGAGCAAGAGCGCGATGGGCGAGAGCCCTCTAGCGCCCCCGCTGCCCCGGCCCGAGGAGGCGGAGTCCGTTCCCATGTCTCTCAACATGAGTCGCTCCGAGCGGACGAAAGGCGCGGCCTGGGCCGGAAGCCCTGCCGCCCATCGCAGAAATCGAGCGTGAACCATGTCAGTTCTCCTTGGCGCCTTCTTTGCTCGGCCGGCGACGCCGGTGATCGAGAGGAGGAAGGCCGCTCTCCTCACGAAGGCGTTCCACGTCCGCCCGACCCGCCCGCGACGATGGCCGCCCGCCATGTGGGCGTCGTTGCTGGAGTGTGTCGGAGTGTTGCAGGCGGGCTCGCCCCGCCCCGCCCGGGGTTATCTTCGGATCTCGAATGGATACCCTGGAGCCTCCGATCCGCGCCCTCCTCGTCGAGGACGACGAGCGCCTCGCCCGCTTCACCCGCGAGTACCTGGAGGAGCACGGCGTCTCCATCACCCACGCCGCCGACGGCGAGGCCGGCCTGCGCGAGGGCCGGCGCGGCGGCCACGACGTGATCATCCTCGACCTCCTGCTCCCGCGCCGGAGCGGTCTCGAGGTCTGCCAGGCCCTGCGCGAGGGCTCCGACGTGCCGGTCCTGATGGTGACAGCCCGGGCCGAAGAGGCCGATCGCGTCCTCGGCCTGGAGATGGGCGCGGACGATTACCTCACCAAGCCTTTCTCCTCGCGCGAGCTGCTCGCGCGTATCCGCGCCATGGTCCGCCGCGCCCGCGGCCAGGTCACCTCGGGGCCGCGGGTGCTGCGCGTGGGCCCTCTGGTGCTCCACACCGGCAGCTTGCGGGCCACCCTGGGCGGCCGGGAGCTCGCGCTCACCGCCTACGAGTTCACGCTGCTCCGCGTGCTGGCCGAGCGCCGGGGCCGGGTGCTCACCCGCGAGCAGCTGCTCGATCTGGCCAAGGGCGCCGCGGAGGAGGCCTTCGATCGTTCCATCGATGTCCGCATCTCGCGCCTCCGGCAGAAGCTCGAGGAGGACCCGAAGCGCCCGCGCCTGCTCAAGACCGTGCGCGGCGCCGGCTACCTGCTCGCCGACGACGAGGCGGACCTGTGAGCCGCACCGGCCGCGCGCTGCGCCGCTTCCTGGTCCGGGTCTACCTCCACGGCCTGCTTCTCATCTTCCTCGCCGGCGCCTCGGTCTTCCTGGTGCTGGAGTCGATGGTGCGCCCCGCCATGGATCAGCGCGTCGACGGCACGACCGCCTGGGTGGTGGATCACATGGCCCTCTCCACGGGCGATCCGGCGCGCCTCGAGCGCGAGCTCGCCGCCCTCAAAGGCCGCGCCAACATCCAGCTGTCCTTCTACGACGCGCGCGGCGCGCTCCTCGCCACCGGCGTCCATCCCCCGTTGCCCCCGCTCCCTGCCGAGCAGGCCGCGCGCCTCGAGCCCGGGGTAGCCACGCCCATCGGTCCCCCGCACACGCACGCCGTCGGCCTCTTCACCGACGGCCGCCGCGTCGGCCACGCGATCGCCCATCGCGCCATTCCCGCTTCGCCCATCACGCCCGCGGTGGTCGCGCTCCTCGCGGTCCTGCTGGTGCTCGCGGCCGCCTCCATCCCGCTCGCCCGGTCCGTGGCGCGCCCCATCGAGCGCCTGCGCGGAGTGGCCCAGGCCTTTGGCGCGGGCCAGCTAGAGGTGCGCTCAGCGATCGCGCGGCAGGACGAGATCGGCGATCTCGCCCGCTCCTTCGACGAGATGGCCGATCGCCTGGTCGCGCTGCGCCGCGCCGAGAAGGAGCTGCTCGCCAACGTCTCCCACGAGCTGCGCACCCCCCTGTCGCGGATCCGGGTCGTGCTGGATCTCGCGAGCGAGGGCGATCCCCAGCGCGTCCGCCGCTACCTCGGCGAGCTCGCGGAGGACCTCGGCGAGCTCGAGCGGCTGGTCAACGACGTGCTCACCGCCGCGCGGCTCGATCTCGCCGTCAACCCCGGCGGCCTCCCGCGACTCGAGCGCGCGCCGGCGGATCTCGGCGATCTCGTCGAGGGCGCGGCGACCCGCTTCCGCGCGCGCTCTCCCGAGCGGCAGCTCGCCCTCGCGGTGGATCTCGACGGGCCCGTGTCATTCACGGCCGACCGCTCCCTGCTCCGGCGGGCGATCGACAACCTGCTCGACAACGCGCAGAAGTACTCCGACGCCGACGCACCCGTGACGCTGCGCGCCCGCCTCGACGGCGGCGCCGCCGTGATTGAGGTGGAGGATCGCGGCGTCGGCATCCCCGAGGAGGACCTGCCCCACCTGTTCCGCCCCTTCTTCCGCGGCGACCAGAGCCGCACCCGCGCGACCGGCGGCGTCGGCCTCGGCCTGATGCTGGCGCGCCGGATCGTGGAGGCGCACGGCGGCCGGCTGGAGATCGAGAGCCGGGTGGGCCAAGGAACGACGGCGCGGATCGCGCTGCCGGTGGAGGCGGGGGAGGCGGCGTGAGTCATGCGAGCGCGGCGGAGCGCCGCGAGCCCGCCCAGAGCGCCCGCATGTGCGTCACGCTCGGCGGCGCCACGCAGCGGCGAGGCCTGAGGCGGGGGATCCGCGCATGTGAAGCAACGGTGAGCGGGCGCTTCCGCCCGGCGCACGAATGAGGCCGATCAGGTCGATCGTCGGGCGATCGACGAGCAGATCGAGCTCGTGCTCGCGTTGCTCGTCGATCTCGACGCCTCGCAGGGCGCGGGCGCCGCGGTGACGGGGCCCGGGGAGATCGTGCTGGTGGGCGGGGTGCAGGGCGGCGCCGCGGCGCCGACCCGGCGGCTCGCGCCTGGGTGCGCCGGCGCGTGCGCCGCCGCAGAGGTCGCGGGCGCCCGCCCTGCCGGCTGCGGTCGCGGACGTCGCGGCGTTCGCGCTGCCCGGGGGCCGGGTCCTCGCCGTGGGCTCCGAGGCCGGCGCGGACGGGCCGACGAGGAGCTTCGTGGTGCAAGAGATTGATCGCCCGCGCACGCCCTCGCGCTTGCCTCCCCGGCACAGGCCTGCTGATTGCCGACAGCTCCCCAGGCCCGGGGCTTGACAGCTGGGCCCGGGTCGGGGCCAAGGCACCCCGAGGGGGTGCGATCCGCCGTCACGCTCCCCAAAATCCCGGAGGATTCGACGGATCGCGACGGTTCGGCGCCGCGGAACAGTCCCGCCAGGCTTTCTCCGGCAGCGAGAACGGACCGGAAGCAAGCTCGGCTAATTCAAAACGTTACGTCTGATTTTTCCGCCGAGCGGGGCTCGGCCGTGGTCCAACGCGGCGATCTCGTTGTCGCGAGTTGCTATGACTCCGCGAGTCCGGGGGCCGCGACAAGACGGGCCGGGAGCTCGTGCGGCTGAGCCGCGCGGGGGCCGGGACGCGGCCAGGGTGAAGCTCGCCGGGCGCACGGTGGAGGTCGCGGCGGGGACCTGCACGACGACCGTGCCGCTCGACGTGTCCGCCGCCGGCGGGGGGGCCGGCGGAGCCGAGATGAGGGGATGGAAGGGGAATGGGGTCGCGGCCGGGCGGCAGCGACCTGCAGGTCGGCAGGGGGGTGGGCGAGACCAGGCGGCAGCGACCTGCAGGTCGGCAGGGGGGTGGGCGAGACCAGGCGGCAGCGACCTGCAGGTCGGCAGCGGGGTGGGCGAGACCAGGCGGCAGCGACCTGCAGGTCGGCAGGGGGGTGGGCGAGACCAGGCGGCAGCGACCTGCAGGTCGGCAGGGGGGTGGGCGAGACCGGGCGGCAGCGACCTGCAGGTCGGCAAGGGGGTGGGCGAGACCAGGCGGCAGCGACCTGCAGGGGTGGTGTCCTAATGAGGGCAGACGGCGCGCCGCCGCTTGACCGGCGCGTGCGACCGCCATGCGGTCACCGATCTGAAGCTCAAGCGTCCCCATCCAATACGCCCTCTGTGCTGGACGTTGGACATCGCCGGCGCCGTCTGGTTCTTCCCCGCTTCCGTGGACACCCCCGGAGGCACCCAGGGGGCAGGGATGGGACGGAGAAAGAGGAGGGCGTTCACGCCCGAGTTCAAGGCGGAGGCGGTACGGTTGGCCAAGGCGGGCGACCGGAGCATTGGCCAGGTAGCGAAGGACCTCGACCTGACCGAGACGGCGATGCGCGACTGGATCAAGCGCGCGGACGCTGACGCGGGCCACGGCCCGCCGGGAGCGTTGACCACGCCGGAGCGTGAGGATTCAGAGCTGGTGAAGTCGCCTTCCTCGGCGGCGATGTCGGGCGAACCGTTTATCCTCGTGTGGCTCCTCACTGCTGGCGCGCCCAACGCTCCGAATGAGCCGCCAACGAACACGATGAAAGCGAACCCCTCCTCGTCGACCTCATTCGGTCGCTAGGCTCGCCTTCCCAAAGATCTTAACTTTGGCCTCATGGATTTCTAGTGCGAGGATCACCTCGTCCCGCGTCCAGCTTGGATTGCCGTGCCCGTGTGTTACGGCCATGATATGTGCCCAACGACTTCGGATTCTGCTGCGCGTGGATGCGCTACGTTCACCCACGCGTCGACGATCTCGACGAGCACTGTCCGGGACGCGGACAGGCCCGGCGTCACGACGAAGCTCCCTCAGCGCGCCGCGCTGGCCGCGTGCGACGGCCGCCGCCCCGACGTCACGGCCGGCGCGGCGCCCGCGACGAACCTGACGCGCACCGGCTTCGGCCGGAGCGGCGGCAGCGAGCGCGCCAGCCGCTCGTACGCGTCGCGCCCCACGCGCCGCTCCTCGTGGACGAGCGTCGCCCAGATCGAAGCCTCGCGCGCCTCCGCCTGCTCGGCCGCGCGCGGATCGAAGCGCAGCCCCCGCTCGATGGCCGTCGCGCCGGGCACGCCGCCCTCGGCGCGCCGCGCCGCGCGCTCCCGGAAGACGCCCGGACCGAAGCGGTCGTACTGGAGGATCGTGTGCGCCGTCGACACCGCGCCGGCCCACGGATAGCTGCGCAGCGTCCAGCCGCGCGACAGGTCGGCGAGCCGCTCGTCGACGTCGGCGCGCTCGGCGTCGGTCTTCCACGGCTCCCGCGGGACGAAGAACAGGCCGAGCCCGAGCTCGTCGCCCTCCAGCTCGAACACCTCGTCGATGCCGAAGCGCTCCGGCGCCTGCGCGACCAGCGAGCCGTGCGTCAGCCCGAACTCGCCGACGATGTACACCGCGAGCGCCTCCCGCCGCTCGCGCAGGAAATCGAGCGTCTCGACCGCCTCGGCGTGCGTCTCGGTGGGGAAGTCCGTGAAGCACATCGCCTCGGCGGCCACGCCCGCGGACGCGAGGTGATCGATGACGTCGGAGACGACCTCGACCGGCGCGCCCTTGTCGATGAGGCCGAGGACCCGCGGCGACGCGGACTCGACGCCGAGCGCGCACGCGACGGCGCCCGCGCGGCGCAGCACGTCCGCGCGCTCCCGCGTGAGGTACTTCTCCGGCTTGAGGTCGGTCGCCCACCGCACGTCGAGCCCGGCGTCGAGGATCGCCTGCGCCATCTTCACGAGCGTCTTCGGCGCGACCGAGTCCTGCGACAGGTAGAAGTGGCGGGTGCCGTGCCGCGCGGCGAGCGCCCCGAGGTGCGCCACGATCGTCTCGACGGCGCGCTCGCGGTACGCCGCGGTGCCGACCTCCGCGAGCCCGTAATGGCAGAACGTGCACTTGCCCCAGTAGCAGCCCCGCGTCGGGTCGTACGGGAGCACCAGCGTCGGCGCAAGGTACGCCCCGACCGGGAGCCCGTCGAAGTCGGGCGCCGGGAGCGCCTTGAGGTCCTCCATGCCGTGGCCGGGCATCCAGCGCGCGCCCATCAGCCGGTCGCGCGCCACGACGTTCGGCACGTCGCGCAGCGGCCGGCCCTCGTCGAGGGCGCGCGCGAGCGCGAGCAGGGTGTGCTCGCCCTCGAAGAGGCACGCCGAGTCGAACGGCCCGAGGGCGCGCGCGAGCCGCTCGCCCGAGAGCCGGAGGAGCAGCTGCGTGACGCCGGGGCCGCCGCACGTGACGTGCACGCCCGGCAGCGCCTCCTTGATCTTGCGCGCGAACGCGTACG
This sequence comes from Sorangium sp. So ce394, assembly GCF_051474665.1. Lineage (NCBI taxonomy): Bacteria > Pseudomonadati > Myxococcota > Polyangiales > Polyangiaceae > Sorangium > Sorangium sp. So ce394. The sequence goes on along the minus strand of NZ_CP150339.1, from coordinate 8,282,468 downwards.
CGGGCTGGAGCTGGCCGGGGAAGCACACGGAGAGACCCACGATGTCGGCGCGCGCGTCGCGGAGCCGGGGCACGAGGACCTGCTGCACCCAGGCGTCGAACGGATCGTGCTCCGGGCGGCTCGACCGGGCGATCTCGTCCATCGACATCAGGCCGAACGGCGTCCGGTATGCCGTGAAGTCGAGCTTGAGCGGGTGGTGGGTGGCGGACACGACGCCGAGCGCCGCCTCGATCGTCGCGACCGCGCGGGCGTAGGCGTCCGGGTCGTAGAAAGTATCGGCGGAGCGGAGCGCGGCCTTGGCGCCCTCGACCGCGCCCGGGACGGCGTGCGCGTCGCCGCGCGCGCGGGCGAGGGCCAGGTACTCGAGCTGCTCGGCGTGCGGGAGCGCCGCGCGCCGGTCGAGCTCGCCGAGGCGCGCCTCGAGCCGGTCGAGGAGCCCCGCCATGCGGTCCTGGGCGAGGAGGGCGTCGAACGCCTCGACGTTCGCGTCGACGGGCAGCACCTCCACGCCGTTCGCGCGGAGGAAGCCGGTCAGCATCGGCACTGCGAGGTACGGCGCGGTGGGGTCGCAGGTCGGCGGATAGACGAGCGCGATGCGCATGCGGGGCGGCGGTCTAGCACAGGCCCGGAGGAGCGTCCGGGCCGGTCGACCGCGATGCCGTCGAGGCCGGCGGCGGCTCCCTCGGAGGCCGCCGGCGCCGCGCGACCCCTTCAGGCAGGCGCGCCAGGGAGCACATCCGCTCTCCTCACGGCTGCTCCGTGTAGGCGTAGAGGCCGATGTAGGTCCCGACGAAGCCGCCGGCCTGCTGCGTGCTCAGGATCTTCCCGTCGACCTCTTCCAGGAGGCTGACCCACGCGCCGGGCTCACGCGCGTAGGAGAAGCTGTAGGCGGCGCCCTGCGCCTCGATCTTGAGGTGGATGGGCGCGCCTGCGGAGAGATCGAGCGGTGCCGAGGCGATCACCTGGGGTTCGCCGTTCGCGGTGCTCCCGGCCTTCTTCTCCAGCTGGATGACCGGCTTGCCGTCCGCCAGCGTGACGCCGAGGAAGTAATAGAAGTCGTCGTTCTGGAACGCGACGAGCCCCGCCGCGTCCCCGGGCGCTTCTGGCAGGTACTTCATGGCCGTGGAGGCGGAGGCCCAGCCGTGCTGCTGCCGCCGGCCGACGAACGACGGTTGCTCGCGCCGCCCGAGGTGGGCCGCGCGCGCCTTCAAGGTCAGCCACCCGGGCGACGCGGTGAGATCGTGCCATTGCTCGACGGGCGTGCGGATGAAGTTCCAGGCCGGGGCGAGCTCGTCGCCGTCGAACTCATCCCGGTACGTGAAGTTGCCGCTCGTCGGGGTGGCCGGCGCCGGCTGCGGCGGCAGGGCTGGGACGTCGTGCACGTAGGGCACCGTCTCCGTGCCTGCCGTGATGACGGGCCAGCCGTCGACCCACCGGACGGGCATCAGGAACGTCTCGCGGCCCGTGTTGTAGAGATCGCCCTCGTAGGGCCGGGTGCCCAGAAAGACGGACCACCAGTCGCCGTTCGGCAGCTGAACGAAGTCGGCGTGGCCGGTCGAGGTCACCGGGAAAGGCCGGTTGCGATCGAGGTGGCGTTGCGTGAGGATCGGATTGCCCGTGTAGGGCTCGTACGGGCCGGTCGCCGACGCGCTGCGGAACACCACCTCGGAGTGCTGATCGCCTGTGCCGCCCTCGGCGGCGATCAGGTAGTAGGTTCCATCCACCTTGAAGATGTGGGGGCCCTCGATCCAGATCGGCTTCTTCGAGATGTCGACGCCGCCGTCGACGATCACCGAGCGCGGGCCGACCATCTTCTGCGTCGCCACATCGAACTCCTGGATCCAGAGCGCTCGGTGGCCGTCGTAGAGCGACGCGCCAGCCGGCGGGCCGTTGTTGATGACGTAGGCCTTGCCGTCGTCGTCGAAGAAGAAGGAGGGGTCGATCCCGTCGACGCTGTTGAGCCAGGTGGGGTCCGACCACGGCCCCGCCGGATCGGTGGCGGTCACGAAGAAGTTGCCGCCGCCGCCGACGAGCGTGGTGACCATGTAGAACACGCCGTCGTGGTACCGGATCGACGGCGCGAAGATGCCCTCGGAGATCGCCTGGCTTTCGAGGTCGAGCTGCGAGGGGCGGTCGAGCACGTGCCCGAGCTGCGTCCAGTGGACGAGATCGCGGCTGTGGAAGATGGGGACGCCGGGGAAGTAGGAGAACGACGAGTTGACGAGGTAGTAGTCCTCCCCGACCCGGCAGAGGCTGGGATCAGGGTAGAACCCTGTCAGGATCGGGTTCGAGTACTCGCCTTCCCCCGCGGTGAACTCCTGATACACCGGGTCCTTGCCCTCGTACTCGAACCAGCTGAACTGCGGGTTCTTGCTCGGGGGCATCGAGGTATCCGGGTCGGCGCCGCCGTCGCCGCCGGTACCGCCGTCGCCACCGGTGCCGCCGGTGCCGCCGTCGCCGCCGTCGCCGCCGTCGCCGCCGTCGCCACCGGTGCCCGAGCCGGGGCCGGTGCCGCCATCGCCGCCGGCGCCGCCGGTGCCCGAGCCGGGGCCTTGATCGCCGCTCGTACCCGGGGGTGCGTCCTCGCTGGAGCACGCGCTCGCGAGGAGCGCCAGCAGAACGAAGGCGGCGCGCGCAACGCGCCGATGGGAGCGCCCCGCCAGCCGTGGGCCTCCATCGACGGACACGAGCTTGCCAGAGACCCCGGACGACCGGGCCTGACTCGGCTCGCTCTCACGACCCACCAGCGCGTCCCCGCGCCTCCATTCGCTTCCAGGAGGGGCACCGATCGCGGACAAGCTCTTCATGAAGAACACCTCGCTGGTCAGGCTGGACCCGACCACGTCAAGAACCTCGGCGAGCCTCGGGACTCGCCAGCAACGACCCAAGGTCGCCCGGAGAGTACTGAACCCTCCGCATGAGGAAAACCTATGAATACGCTTGAGCCTGGGTCGGGGTCGGCTGGCGGCCCGAGCAGCCGTCGATCGCCTCGTGAACGACCCGGGCCGGGGCGCGACTCGTCACTGGATGCCCGGGGGGATCGTGAGGCATGCTGCGTCGAGCGTCGATGAGCCCCTCCACGCAGCACGTCGCGATCACCCCCCTCGGTCCTGCCGAGGCGGCGACGGTCGCCTGGCTCCTGCGCGGCCAGCTCCATGTCACCGTCGTCGTGAAGGCGACGTTCGCGCTCGTCCCCGAGGGGCGCATGTCCCTCGCGAAGCCGGAGCCGATCGCGCCGGACGAGCAGCCGGATCCGTCGGGCCGCGGGCTTCGCGCCGCGGGCGACCTCGCGCCGTACCGCGCGCAGTGCGACGTCGTTGTGACCGGCCACGCGGAGCTGCCGCCGGCGTTCTCGTCGCCGGCGGTCATGGTCCGGCTCACGGTGGTGCAGGGCGGCCAGGTCCGCATCGACAAGCAAGCGCAGCTCGACGGCTCGGCGCGCGTCGGCGCGGGTCGCTCCCACGTTCGCATCGAAGGCATGGGGCCGCTCTCCCGCGCGTCGCCGCCGCGCAGCCGGCTGCTCGGCGGCGTCGACGCGCGCCGCCTCGCGGGCCTCTGGCTCGACATCCCCGAGGGGCTCGACGCGAGCTACTTCCAGGCGGCGCCGGCCGATCAGCGCCTCGGCGCGCTGCGCGGCGACGAGTGGATCGTGCTCGGCGGCATGATCGCGCAGCGGCCGAAGCTCCGGACGCAGCTGCCCGAGGCCCGCGGCGCCGCGCGGCTCTACCGGAGGCAGGGCGCCGCGCCGCGGGCTGGAGAGCCGATCCCGCTCCGCGCCGACACCGTGCACGTCGACGTGGATCGGCGCTGCTGCTCCGTCGTGTGGCGCGGCCATCTGCCCGTGGAGGCCGCGGAGCTCGCGTCGCTGCGCGTGCTCGCGGGCGTGGAGCTCCCAGGGCAGCCGGTGGCGTGGGCCGATCCGTTCGGCGCCGGCGGCGCGTCCGCCGCGGGCGCCGCGCCGCCGGCGGCGGCGTCGCAGCGAGGCGACAGGGGCGGCGCGCTGGAGGGCACGAGCCACCTGAGCCTCGAGGAGGCGGCCAGGGTGGTCGCGGCGCCGGTGACGCCGTTCGACCCGTGGCGCGCTCCGGCCCGCGCGGCGCGCTCGAGCGCCGCGCCGCCGGCTGCGCCCGGTGCCGCTGCCGCGCATAGCACCGAGGTGCCTGCGCCGCGCGCGCGCGAGAGCGATGCGCCGGCGGAGACGGCCCCGGTCGCGGGGGCTGCTCCGCGCGGGGAGAGCGCGCCTCGTGGTGAGGCGACGCCTCGTGGCGAGACCGCGCCGCCCGGCGAGACCGCCGTGCTCGGGGGGACGAGCCAGCTCAGCCTCGAGGAGGTGGCCAGGGCGGCCGCCTCCGCTGCGACGCCGTTCGGCGCGCGCCGCGCGCCCTCCGAGCCTGCGCGCGCGGCTGCGCCTCGCCCCGCTGCGCCGGCGGCGTCGCAGCCGGCCGCTGCCCCGCGCGCAGCGGCGTCCTCGCCCGTGCGCCACGGCGCCCTCGAGCTGCTCGGAGAGACGAGCGCGCTCAGCGCCGAGGAGGCGGCGAAGGCCATCGCCTTCGCGGCGACGCCGTTCGACGCCGGGCGAGCGCCGGCCGCTGCCGCGCCCGCGCGCCGTCCCGCCCCCTCGAGCGCGTTTCCGGCCTCGCCCGCGCTGCTCGCGCCGGCGCCTCCCGTTGCGCACGCCCAGGCGGCGCCGCCCCCCGTGCAGCCGCCCGGCCTGGGCGATGCGCGCGGCCTGGGCGATGCGCGCGGCCTGGGCGATGCGCGCGGCCTGGGCGATGCGCGCGGCCGGCCGGAGGGGCTCGGCGCGCAGTTCCTCGCGGCGATGGCCGACGCCGATCTGGCGTCCATCTAGCGGGACCGGAAATGGCGCGGCGGCGCCGTCCCGGCGCGCGGCTCGACCGGCGCGCCCGGGATCTTTCCGGCATCTCGCCGGCGTCGAGGGCCGTCGTCCATTGCGGTCGAGCGGGCGTCGCACGTAGGATGGCATCCGGCTGAATGCTGCCCGCGGTCCGTCCGCGCATCCGCTCGGCGCACGTCTGCTCAAGGGAGAGTCCATGCACTTGTTTCAGGTCGACGGACTGGAGCACGAGCTCCGTGTGACGCGGTTCGAGGGGCGCGAGGGCATCTCCGAGCTCTTTCACTTCGATGTCCTCGTCGCCTCGCCGGAGAAGGACATCGCGTTCACGGACGTCGTGGGCAAGGCGGCGCTGCTCACCTTCCAGATCGGCGAGCAGCCCCGGTTCGTCCATGGCGTGGTCGCGAGCTTCGAGCAGGGCGAGGAGGGGAAGCGGCTCACGGCCTATCACGCCACGATCGTGCCCGACGTCGCGCGCCTCAAGCACCGCCGGAACAGCCGGATCTTCCAGGCGCTCACCGCCCCGGAGATCATCGAGAAGGTGCTGCGCGCGGCCGGGATCCCGGGCGATGGCTACCGCTTCTTGCTGAGCGGGGTTTACCGCGCGCGGGAGTATTGCGTGCAGTACCGGGAGAGCGACTTCGCCTTCGTGTCGCGGCTGCTCGAGGAGGAGGGCATCTGTTACTACTTCGAGCACGACGAGGGCGGCCACGTGCTCGTGTTCGCCGACGGCCCCTCTGCGCACGGGCCGATCGCGGGAGAGAGCGCGGTCGTGTTCCGGCCGCAGCTCGGCGCGCTGTTCCAGGGCGAGCACGTCTCTCGTTTCCGGTACGTCGAGCGGGTGCGGTCGGGGAAGGTGACGCTGCGCGACTACAACTTCAAGAAGCCCGGCCTGTCGCTCGAGAGCAACGCCCAGGCGGACGCGGACGACGACCTCGAGGTCTACGATTATCCGGGCGACTACGACGCGCCCGGCGCGGGCTCGAGCCTCGCCAAGATCCGGCTCGAACAGCTCCAGACCTCGCGCAGGACGGGCAGCGGCGAGAGCGTCTGCCCGCGCTTCGTCCCGGGCCAGACCTTCACGCTCGCGGAGCACGGCCGCGACGCCTTCAACCGCGAGTATCTGCTCGTCTCCGTGCACCATTACGGCCACGAGCCGGCGGTGGACGCCGTCACCGACAGCGACGTCCCGGCGTACGGGAACCGGTTTCAGGTCATCCCTTCCGACGTCCCTTACCGTCCGCCGTCGGTGACGCCGTGGCCGACGATCAAGGGGATCCAGACGGCGATCGTGGTCGGTCCTCCTGGCGAGGAGGTCTATACGGACGAGCATGGCCGCATCAAGGTCCAGTTCCACTGGGACCGGGAGGGCAAGAAGGACGCCCAGAGCTCGTGCTGGATCCGCGTGAGCCAGATCTGGGCCGGCGCCGCGTGGGGCGCGGTGTTTCTGCCGCGGATTGGCCACGAGGTGGTGGTCGATTTCCTCGAGGGCGATCCGGACCGGCCGCTCGTGGTGGGGAGCGTCTATCACGGCACCAACGTGCCGCCGTACGCGCTCCCAGCGGAGAAGACGAAGAGCACCATCAAGTCGAACAGCTCGACCGGGGGCGGCGGGTTCAACGAGCTCCGGTTCGAGGACAAGAAGGGCTCGGAGGAGATCTTCCTGCACGGCCAGAAGGACTGGAACATCGCGATCGAGCACGACAAGAAGCAGTGGATCGGGAACGACGAGATGCTCGAGGTCGCCCACGACCGGAGCAAGGTGGTGGGGAACGATCAGAGCGAGGAGATCGGCGGCCACAAGAGCATCGACGTCGCGAAGACCCACACGGAGACGATCGGCGAGGACGAGACCCTCTCGGTCGGGGGCGACAGGGCCGTGAGCGTCGGCGGGGATCACACGGAGTCGGTCTCGGGGAGCCAGTCGATCGACGTGGGCAAGAGCCAGAGCGCGTCGATCGGCGAGAACAAGAGCGAGTCCGTGGGGGGCTCGAGCTCGGAGAGCGTCGCCAAGGGCAAGTCGACGAGCGTGGACGAGGGCTACACCTTGACGGTGGGCAAGGACATGACGGTGACCATCGGGAAGAGCGCGAAGGAGGAGGTGAAGGAGAAGAAGACGATGATCATCGGCGAGAAGCTCGCGATCCAGTGCGGGGACGCCACGATCACGATCGAGAAGAACGGCAACGTCACCGTGCAGGGGAAGAAGATCACGGTGAAGGGCGAGGGCCCGGTCCGGGTGGAGGGGAAGAAGCTCGACGTGAAGAGCGAGGGGGCGGTGAACGTCGAGGCCTCGGGGAACGTGAAGATCAAGGGGAGCAACGTCGGGGTGAACTGAGGCGGGCAGGGGATCGCGGGCGCTTCGAGGCGAGCGGGAGCGGAGGAGCAGGGCGATGAGGGACGATGGGCGGGCGCCGGCGGCGGAGCAGGGCGGCGAGGTGATCCTGATCGAGGAGGAGGGCGCCGAGGCGGCGGCCTCTGGCGAGGCGGGGGTGGACGAGGCGGCGGGCGAGGCGGACGCGATAGAGGGCGCGGAGGGGCTGCTCGAGCTCGTGGTCGCGGCGCACGAGGAGCGCGTCGCGGCGGAGGCCGCGAAGGCCGGGCCGATCGACGGGGTCGTGGTGGGGCGGATCGTGGGGTTCGGGCCGAACGGCGATCCGCTCGTCGAGGCGGCGGTCCTGGGAGGCGGCGCGGGTGGGGGCGTCCTCGCGCGGTCGATGACGGCGCTCGGGCCGGAGGACGAGGGGCGGGAGGTCGCGCTGCTGTTCGAGGGGGGGCGGCGCGACAGGCCGGTGGTGATGGGGCGGATGCACGCGGCGGGGGACGGCGCGGGCGCGGCGAGGCGCGACGGCGCGACGGCGACGGCGGACGGCGAGCGGCTGGTGCTCACCGCGGAGAAGGAGATCGTGCTCCAGTGCGGCAAGGCCAGCATCACGCTGACGCGGGCTGGCAAGATCCTGATTCGCGGCGCGTATTTGCTCACGCGGTCCTCCGGGGTGAACCGGATCCAGGGCGGCTCGGTGCAGATCAATTGATCTCGACGATAGAAGCCGAAGTCTTCGAGCAGCACGCCTCCGAGGCGGCGTTCCTGTGGTCGTACCGGGACGCGGCGGTGCTGGACCCGCTGTATGATCTCGAGAGCCTGGGTGAGCTCGACGAGCGCCTGGAGGCGCACGTCGACGGCCTCCGGCTCGCCGGCGACGCGGGGTGGGAGATCTGCAGGGCGGCCGTCGACGAGGAGGAGCCGGGGAGCGTGTTTGCGCCGATGGTGCTCGCGGTCGAGCGGCGGGATCTGAAGGGCATCGCCGAGGTGCTCGACGTGGGCGGGGCCGTACCGGCGCTCGCGCGGGCGCTTGTGTCGGGGCTGGGCTGGGTGTCGTTCTCGAAGGTGCGGGCGATCCTTCCCGGGCTTTTGTCGCACCGGGTCGGGCCGGAGCTGTACGCGATCGGGATCGCGGCGTGCGCGGTGCAGCGGCAGGATCCCGGGGCGGCGCTGGGGTACGCGGTGGGGTCGAGCGATCTGCGCCTCAGGGCCAGGGCGCTGCGCGCCGTGGGCGAGCTCGGTCGGGCGGATCTGCTGGACGAGGTGCGGGGCGCGCTGGGCAGCGAGGACGAGGCGTGCCGCTTCGCGGCGGCGTGGTCTGGGGCGGTGCTCGGCGATACGGCGGCGCTGCGGGCGCTCGGGGCCGTCGCGGACGGCGGCGGGCGGTTCGCGGAGCGCGCGTGCGCGATGGCGATGCGGCGGATGGAGCCGGCGCTGGCGTCGACGTGGCTGCGCGCGATCGCCGGGGCGCCGCGGGGGGCGCGCGCGGCGCTCGCGGGGGCGGCGGCGCTCGGGGATCCGGCGCTGATGCCGTGGATCCTCGAGTGCATGGGGACGCCGGAGCTCGCGCGGATGGCAGGCGGGGCGTTCACGATGATCACCGGCGTGGGGCTCGAGGAGGCGAAGCTGCGGGGGGAGAGGCCGGCGGGGTTCCAGAGCGGGCCGAGCGACGATCCGGAGGACGAGGACGTCGCGATGGATCCGGACGAGAGCTTGCCGTGGCCGGATCGGGAGAAGATCGCGGCGTGGTGGGGGAGCCGGGGGAAGGAGCTGAAGCGGGGGACGCGGTACCTCCTGGGGAGGCCGATGGAGGTGGCGTGGCTCGAGGAGGTGCTGAAGCGAGGGAGCCAGCCGGCGAGGGCGGCGGCGGCGGTGGAGCTGGCGTTGCGGGGGGCGCGGCGGGGGGTGGTGGAGGTGAGGGGGCCCGTGCGGGAGCAGGTCAGGGGACGGGGGAGCTACTGATCGATGCCAACGCTGCTCAGCGGCAACGCCGCGTCGGCAGCCGAACAAGAGGCGAATCTCGTGAGACGGAGGCTTCAATGAGCGTGACAGTTGGAGTGAACTCGATGTCGGTGGTCCACAAGGGCAGCGGTGGGGTTACTTCGAGCTTCCCCGACGTCTGCAAGACGCCGAGCCCAGGCGGGCCGATCCCCATTCCCTACCCCAACATCGCCCTCGCCAGTCACACGGCCAAGGGTACGAAGAAGGTGAAGTGCGACGGCAACCCCGTCTGCGTGGCCGACTCCAACTTCAGCACCAGCACGGGCGACGAGGCGGGGACCGCAGGCGGCGGGGTGGTGTCCAACAAGACGAAGGGGAAGGCGGAGTTCGTGAATTACTCCTTCGACGTGAAGTTCGAGGGAAAGGGCGTGGCGCGGGCTCTCGACATGATGCTTCATAACGACAAGAATACGCCGCCGTTCCCGCTGATGCAGGGGCCGGTAGTGGTGATCCTGCCACCCGGGGCCGATGTGACCAGAGAGTGCGCCTGCTGCTCTGAGTCGCTCGGCTGAGCCCTGAGCCCACGGAGAGCGGACGGAGGTCGAGCATGTCGCAGAAGCAGCACACGGCGGATATCGAACACAAGCTCAATCACGTGTCGGTCTCGGGGGCGACCGAGGGAGGCCAGTGCTTGAACCGGCATGTCGGGAGGACAGAGGTCTCCTGCAGCCACATGTGGCAAGGGTTCAAGCAAGCCGAGGCGACGAGCGACCTCTACAACTGGCCGAAGTACAAGGGCATGAAGAAGATGTCCCTGGCCGTCCGCTATGGGACGGATGGATTTCGGTGGCGGGAGCGCAGAGCGCCCCGTCAGCATGAATGGGATGTCGGCGAGCCGGGGCCGCGAGGAAAGAGCAACCACAAGGATAGCGCTAATGTCCCGTATTATCATGAAGCGCATCACCTGGTGCCGAACGGCGTGCTGAACGGCTGTATCAACGACGCGTTTGGCACTATCGATGCGGTCTTGTGGGCAGTACGTGCCGGGTTGCTCGATGAGGGGTACAATATCAACCACAAGCATAACATGGTATTACTCCCGCTCGACGCCGCGATCGCGAAGCAGCTCGAGCTGCCACGCCACCGCGCATTCGGCTCGTACAGCCACCGGACCTACAGCAAGCATGTCAAGACGAAGGTCAAGAAGATAATCAGCGCCAACCAGCAGAACATCGATAATTGTGAGCTGACGAAGTACTCGGATATGAAGGACCAGCTCGTGTCGCTATCAAAGACGCTGTTCGAGCGGGTGGTCAAGGCGGGCAAGGAGGGGGTCTCCAGCCTCGACGACATGAGCAGGCAGAGGTTCAAGTGAGCGCCGAGCGCGGGCCGAGGAGGTAGACGTCATGAGCTTTCACCTGCTGTCGACCACCGGGGACTTGGCGAACGAGGACCTGGTCCTGATCGAGGATGCACCCCGGGGCATGGGTATGAAGAGCTACTGCATGGCTCGCGGCGTTCGCGCCACCCCGCACTATCCGGATAATGCCAAGATCTACCTCAGGGAGGAGAACCCGGGCATCAAGCTCTCGTCGCTGCTCGGCAACACGGAGAGCTACCTCATCGTTTCATCGGCGATGAGGGGCGTCATCGAGCAGCACTGTCAAGGGCTCGAGATCGAGTACCTCGCGTTCACGCTGTACGATCATCGTAAGCGGGTGCACTCGAGAGACTACTGTATCGTCAACCCGATCGGAGCGTTCGACTGCCTCGACGAGGCGGCCAGTGGGGTTAAGTACGGTAAACAGGGCAGCGTCGTCAAGGTCGACAAGTTTGTTCTTGATCGGAACAAGATTCACTTCTTGCCTGCATTGTTCCGTGCTGACAAGGAAGTTACTGAGTACATCGTACGTGACGACCTAGCTCAAGCCCTGAGGACGAGCGGCTTCACGAACGTGCTGCTCGAGGGCCTGGACGTTATCGGCTGAGCGCCTGCGGAGCGCTGCTGGTGGAAGCCCTGGGAGAGCGATGGACCTGGTGATTACGGGCTACGGTGCGCTTTCATGTGTCGGCCAGAGCGCCGCGACGACCTGTGCGTCGATACGAGCTGGGCTGTGCTTGCCGCGAGAGATCCACTGGTTCAGTGTGCTCGACGAGGAGCAGCAGGCGTTGGTTCCGCTCACCGGTCATCCGATCAGGGGCTACACCGACGGTTTCGCTGAGCTTGGAAGGCTCATCCGTCTCGCACATGGAGCCGTGCGCAGCCTGCAAAACGAGTCGGGGCTCCTCGCGAGGGCTGATGCGCGGTTCTGGGAACGCACGGGGCTCATCTTCGTCGGGCCGCCTCTGGAAGAAGACCGCTTCGAGGACGCTGAGGAAGACGTCGATGAGCTGAAGGCATCTGTCCTGGCTCAGCTCATTCGCGCATTGGGTCTCCCCCTATCTGAGCAGGCTTCGGCGCTCGTCGACATCGGCCCGGCTGGTGCGGCAGATGCGATCTATCTCGCTGTTCAGCGCATCACGCAGCGGCAGGTTGAGCGCGTCATCCTCGTCGCGGCAGACTCCTGCCTTGACAGCATCACTCTAGAGTGGCTGCTGGAGCGGGGGTGGCTGAAGTCGCCGCGTAATCCTGTCGGGCTCGTGCCCGGCGAGGCTGCGGCGTGTGTGATGCTCGAGTCGCGCTCGTCCGCGCAGCGACGGGGCGCGCGGGTCACTGCGGTCGTGCGAGCGGCCGCCACCGACCGCGAGGAGGCCCACGCGCTCGCTGACAAAACGAGCACCGGGGCAGGCCTATCTCGCGCCATCTTGAAGGTCACCTCGGGCGGGGGCGCACCTGCTCGCTTCGAGGGCGATGTCATCATCGATCTTGATGGCGTGCCGTGGCGCGCTGCGGAGTGGGGCTATGCCCAGGTGAGGTGCGCCGATGTGCTCGGGCCGAACATGAAGCTCGTGCTTCCGTGCGGATCGCTCGGACACGTCGGCGCGGCGAGCGCTGTGCTGGGGCTGGTAATCGCAGCCCGCTCCTTGGAGCGTGGGTACGCTTCGCGCGGGCAGTCGCTCATCCTCGCCAGCTCCGGCTGGGGTTATGTCGGTGCGGTGCTCGTTGGAGCGGGGAGGTAGAGTCTGTCATGGCATCGAAGTTCCTTCGGGCCTACATGAGTAACGCCCATCACGACTGTGAGCAGATGCTCCCGGCAGCGATGGCCCATCGTCTGACCTTCAAGCAGGCGCTCCGGTTCAGCCAGCAGTATCGCATCATCGCGATCGGCGCACTGTTTCTGTACATGGATGCTTCAGCGTTTCAGCTCTACTTGTACAAGAGTGGCCGCTCGTTCGCACACTACGTCCAAATTGGGCGCGAATCTGAGCAGGTGCCGAGCCGATGCAGGCCGCTCTTCGATGCGGTTGCGGCGCTCGATCTGGACGGAGCGAGAGACATCGCTCGGCGCATTCAGACCAGCCGGAGCGACGCTGAGTATGAGGAGGACTTTCTCTATGTCACCTTCATTAGGTCCTGGCTGCTGGGGCGGGCACACGAGGAGGGGACAGGCCTGCTCGAGCGCTATGAGGTCGTCCTGGAGGGCGCCGACGATCCTCGGCTCGATCTGTGCCGGGCGCTTCTGCGACGAGATGGCTCGCTGTTCGACGAGGCGCTCCGGCGCTTTCTCGAGCAGGTCGAGGCCCGCTACCTGCGGCTAGCCAGGACCGAATCCATCACCGACGAGGAACTGGCGACGGAGGGCAGGCTCTCCGTGGAAGGGCTTGCCCTAGTGACCCTAGCGGAGAGCGCCGGCATGAACACGTCGAGCGACTATCTGATGGTTCCGTCCGCGGCGCGTGCGCGGAGCGCGCCCACGGCGTCGCCCGAAACCTGGCAGGTCGTCGGGAGCTGAGCAGCTTCGATGTTGCCGCACGGCCGTCGCCATGGGTTGGATGGCTCGCGTTTCGCGCTGGCGTCTACGGAGTTGACCCGCGGCAGCGCGGACCCCCTGTGCCTCGTCAGGCATTGGGGGCTGCATGGGGGCAGCGCGCGAGCCGCTGTTCGCCGGTGCCGGCATTCTGCAAACCCCGGCCAGGGGTTGCATCGGTCAGCTGTTGCGAGCGATGGGAGCGCGTCGCAAGCGCCCCCGTCCTGTCGTCCGCTGCTCGTGGCCGAAGTCGCGCGAGCGCCGCAGGATCGGAGCCATCCGCAGGTTGATCAAGGCCTATACCGAGACGATCGTGAAGGCTCGGCTCCATCTGGTCCACTTTCGCCCACAGACGCTCGCCGCGTATCGGGAGCGGTGCTGCGTCTGTGAGCTGCGGGAGCGTCCCCTGCTCGACGCCGCGCACATCGTCCCGGACCGGCTCCCGGAGGGCGCACCGACGATCCGGAACGGCCGCCCTATGTGCGCGACCCACCATCGAGCGTACGACCAGGAGATCCTGCTCGTCACCGAGAACTACCGGGTCGAGGTTCGCGGTGACGGGCTTGTTCGTGGGGACAGCGACGCGACCCGGAGGACGCTCCGAGACTTCCACGGCCGGTCGCTCTGGCTTCTGAGGGAGGAGGGACTCCGGCCGGACGCTGAGCTGCTGCGAAAGAAGATCGAACTGGCGGCGTAGAGTCAGCCCAGAACAGGCCGGCATGGCATCGAGGCGCAGCGTTGACGGGAGCGCGGAAACTGCTCCTTGCGTCACCAGGGGAGATCGTCGCGCAGCGTGACGCGCTCGTTGCGTCCGCGGGCGTTTGTTGAGATAGTGCGCCGCGTCACCATGGAAGCGATCGGCGTGGGAGTGCGGGGCGCAGTCTGGCTGCTGCTTGGTTTCATGCCTGTGGCAGGCCCGGGTTGCGCCAGCCTAGAGGTCGACTCCGAAGGCGAATGGCGGGGATCTTATGGGGCCGAATCCTCGCCAGACGTATGGCCGAAACGGCCGAGCTCGCTCGTGCAGCGCGGCGGCGCGCCACCGGGGCTACGCGCCGCGTACCTCGCAGCGGTACAGGCCGGGGCTCCAGCTGCGTACCACGCGAAGCCAGTGACGGCGGGAAAGCTGCGGACGCGCAATCCGAAGCAACGGCTCGATGTGGAGCTCACGGCGAAAGAGGTGCGGCTGGAGCACGAGGGCTGGAGCTTCTCCCTGGCGACAACGCGCTACGGGTGTGCGGGCGCGCTGCACCCGGTCGGCTCGGCCGCACCCACGGGCGAGAAGAATCGGGTGGAGTACCGTCGCGGCGGGGCCACCGGAGCGGCATTGGTCGAGTGGTACGTCAACGGTCCGCTCGGGCTGGAGCAGGGGTTTACTTTGTCCGCGGCGCCGGACTGCGGCGGTGGAGGGCGGTCTGATGAGGTGTTGATTGAACTGTCGGTGGCAGGCGCGGTACCGCTGCCGCCTACCAACGTAGGCGGCGCGGTGGCGCTGCGCGAGCCGGGTGGGGCGCGCGTCGCACGCTACGGTGAGCTGTTCGTGCACGATGCAACAGGGCAGGAGTTGCCTGCGCGGCTGGAGGTGCACGATAGATCCGTGTTCATCCGGACGGACACGGAGCGTGCGGTTTATCCAGTGACGGTGGACCCGCTGGTCTGGGTGCAGGAGACGAAGCTATTAGCGAGCGATGGCGCGGCAGGTGATGACTCTGGTTATGCGGTCACCATTTCGGGCGACACTGCGCTGGTCGGATCTCGGGCTGGCGACGGCTCGAGTTTGAACTCTGGTTCGGTACATGTATTCGTCCGCACTGGTTCTACATGGTCTGAAGAAGCCGAGTTGCTGCCAAGCGACGGCGCGGCGGGCGATCAGTTTGGTACTTCAGTCGCGATCTCGGGCAACACCGCGTTGATCGGGGCTCCGCTTGATGACAACCCAGGCTCGGAGTCGGGCTCGGCCTATGTCTTCGTCCGCACCGGCACCACATGGTCTGAGCAGGCCAAGCTGCTCGCCTCCGATAGCGTGCTCGGCGAGCGTTTCGGTACTTCGGTTGCCATCTCGGACAACACTGCGCTGATCGGTGCTATGTTTGACGACGACCAGGGTTCATACTCTGGATCGGTCTATGTGCTGATGCGTACTGGTAGCACATGGTCCGAGCAGGCCAAGCTGCTTGCCTCGGATGGCGCTCCGGGTGATTATTTCGGCGCCGCCGTTGCCCTATCGGGTGATACCGCGCTGATAGGGGCCCCAGTTAATGATGAGGTGGGAGAAAATTCGGGTTCGGTCTATGCCTTCGTGCGCACCGGCTCTACTTGGTCGGAACAAGTCGAGTTGCTGCCGAGCGATGGCGAGGTGGGCGATCAATTTGGTAAGTCCGTTGCCATCTCTGGCGATACAGCTCTGATAGGCGCTCCGCTTGATGACGACCAGGGCTCGGAGTCGGGCTCGGCTTATGTCTTCGTGCGCACCGGTGCGACATGGTCTGAGCAGACTAAGCTGCTCGCTTCCGACGGCGCATCTGACGATCGTTTTGGCTTCGCAGTTGCCGTTTCAAACGATACCGCGCTGATCGGGGCCTACGGGGATGACGATGTGAGCCCAAATGCTGGCTCGGCCTATGTGTTCGTACGCGCCGGTAGCACATGGTCTCGGCAGACGAAGTTGCTCGCGTCCGAGGGGACCGCAACCGATTTATTCGGTTATGCAGTTGCCTTGTCGCACGATGCCGCCTTGATTGGGGCCCTCCAGGATGACGAGTTGGGTCCGTACTCGGGCTCGGCCTATCTCTTCGCGCTGAAGCTCGAAGTAGGTGATCCCTGCTCCACCGCGCTCGAATGTGTCAGCGGCTTCTGCGTGGACGGCGTTTGCTGCAGCTCTGCCTGCACCGACCAGTGCGAAGCGTGCTCGCTGACAGCCGGATCCACCGTTGACGGCACCTGCTCGCCCCTCACCGGTTCTGCGTGCGACGATGGCGACGGGTGCACCGAGACGGACTCTTGTCGGGCGGGCACCTGCATCGGCTCGACTCCTATGGCTTGCGCTCCGCCCGATGCCTGTCACGAACCTGGCGTCTGCGAGCCTGGTGCCGGTCAGTGCTCCTATCGTCCCAAACCGGCAGGTGTTCCCTGTGGCGTTGCCGCCTGTAGCGGTGCCCTGCGGGAGCTACCCGACCAGTGTGATGGCCGAGGCACCTGCGCGGATGGCGGCTCCCAGAGCTGCGGCCTCTTCCTTTGTGCGGAGGCGACCTGTCCTACGACGTGCGCTAACGATGCTGCGTGCGTCGCCGAGGCATACTGCGCCGCCGGCAGTTGCTCGCCGAAGAGGCCCATCGGCTCGGCCTGCGCTGCGACTAAGGAATGCCTGAACGCTCAATGCATCAGCGGCGTCTGCTCCCTCGATACGGATGGCGACGGTGTGTCCGATTCGAACGACAACTGCCCGATGCTTCCGAACCCCGCCCAGACCGATGCAAACCATGACGGTCGCGGTGATGCCTGCGATTGCGCCAGCCCGCCCAAGCCGGACGGCGCGTCCTGCGACGACGGCGACCTCTGCAGCCATGGCGATACCTGCCATCGAGGCTTGTGCATGAGTGGCGACCCCATCATCTGTCCCGATGTGGCGGCGTGCATCCGTGGGCTTTGCGCTCCTGGCACTGGTGCCTGCGTACCAGTCCAGAAGCTGGAAGGTACCCCCTGCGTCGAAGGCGGCGAGCGCGGGGTGTGCCTTGCCGGCGGCTGCGTTCTGGAGCCGTCCCTCGGCGTCGGCGAGTCCGCAGGCGAGGATGGTGGTTCCGGCACAGGTATCGGCGACAGCGGCGCCTCCGCGGGCGAGGGAGGCAACTTCGCAAACGTCAGCAGCGGCGTCAGCGGAGGCGGGGCGGACAGCGGAGGCAGCGGTCCGGACGCTGGCGGCGCCCCTGGTACGAGCCCTGCGCTGCAGGATGCTCGGCGGGTGCATGGCAACGGCTGCGCTACAGGAGCCGCTGCGGCCAGCGGGCGCGGCGAAGTCGGGGTACTGGTTGGGCTGCTGCTCGCAGCAAGTCGGAGGCGTAGGCGAGCGGCACTTGGCAGTGTGCGCGCTGAGCGACCCGAGAGACGATAGGCGCCGTCACGCAGCCTACTGGTGCCGAGGCCACGACCGCCTGACACCCAGTGATGTGATGTGAGGTAAGAGTCCAGTGCGATAGCAGCGCACGCTTGGATTTGTGCTGGGGGCAGTTCGATGTGGATTGCCAGCAGTGCGCGCGTCCACGTCGACCGTGCCCAGCCGAAGTCCTGCGGGCTCGCGTCAAGCAACTGCTCCAGTCGCCGCCGGTGCGTTGCCGAGACCTTCCGCTGACCGTTGCGCGCGCGATGGTCCCGTAGGTCGCAAGTCCTTCGGTGAGGAAGCGTCGCACTTCGACGTTCTGCGCTGGGCGTCGTGGCTCCCTACTGCGGGGATCGTCAAGGCACTCTGTTTCTGCCGAGCTCTTTCACGATGGCGCTCGTGAGCGCGTGCCTGCGCGCCGGGCTCAGATCTTCCTCGATCGCGATCGCGCGCACGTCGTGCGGCCCGTCCCGCAGCGCGACGTGCCCGCGATACTGCAGCACCACGCGATCGACATCCGTGTCCACGATCACCGTATCCAGCCGCAGCTCTACCTGCGCATCGTCCCGCCGTGCGAGCCCCACCCGGCACCTGGGCGCGGCGAGCCCTGGCAGCCGGAATGAGAGCCTCCCGAACGGCGACGCGTTCTCCACCAGCACCGGCTCATCGCCCCTCAGGTAGCCTGGCGCGACGAGCCCCTTCGAGGCCGCGTTGAAGAACCGCCGATCGAAGTCCCTGGGCAGGAGCGGCATCCGCTCCTTCGACCACGCGGCGTCGTAGGTCCCGGCCAGCGCGGCCCGAGGCTGCCAGTCCGGCGAGACGAACCCCACCCCCGCCGGCGCGACCGCCTGGCCGTAGCGCTGCAGCGGCTCGCCCGGGTCCTCGATGTTCGGCAGGCGGAGCCCCTCCTCCACGGCCGCGTCCGGCGCGCGGAACCCTATCCCGACGGGATTCCTCGGCTCAAACGCGTGCTTCGCGGGATCGGGGTGGCTCCGGTCCCAGCCGCCGAAGGCGTGCTCGTAGCTGAGCGGGATCCGGTCGAACGGCCGCGGTCGCGACGGGACCATCGCTGCACCGCTCCGAACCCACGTCCGATCCCCGAAGACCCGCACCGTCTTCCCGACCGGGCCGACGCGGAACACCACCTGGAGCTCCGGGACGGCATGGCGCGGCGCCTGCGCGTGGCCGACCAGGACCACATCCGTGGCGGGCTTGAAGAAGGCGAACGCCGGCTCGATCCGGTAGCTCGACGTGGCCGCGTCCGCGCCCCAGAGCTCGCCGGCGAGGCCCGGCGGCGGCTGCTGCTCGGCGCGCTCGAGGCCGCGCACGGCGTGCAGCGTGAACGTCGCCTGGACCAGCACGACGAGCAGCGGGCGGCCCTCCTCGTCGGCGAGGAAGAGGGGCTCCATGGCCCACGGCGTCTGGTTGTCGACCGCAGGATGCCCCATGAGACGGCAGGATCTCCGATCGGCCGGAACGGCGCAATAGCCTCAGCGCGCGGCAGCCGCCGCTCGCCTCAACGCGCGCTCGCCGCCGCTCTCCTCACCGCACCACCCGCAGCGCCCCGCCGCGGCTGCCGACCACGATCGGTATCTGCATCGTGCTCTCGTCCGCGTCCGGCGGCGTCTGTAGCAGCGGCTCTCCTCCGGGCCGCCGCAGCTCGCAGAGCTTCCCCCCCGCGCATGGCGCGAGCTCCACGTCCTCGCGCTCGAAGTCCGTCACGAACCCCCGCGGCGCATACTCGGCCTGCAGGACGCCGCGCAGGCTCGCCCGGATGGCACCCGCGTCGTCGTCGTAAGCCGCCGCGTACGCCTGCACCTTCGGCTCCATCTCGGCCACGAGCCCGTCCACGTCGCCCGCGCGCGCGAGGTCGCGCAGCCGGATCGCATAGTCGCGCAGCGCCTCCTCGCCGGGCAGCGGCTCGCCCGTGGTCAGCTCGGCCGTGAAGTCCGGCCCCGCGGCGTCGAACGCGAAGCGAAACGCCTGCGGAACCGGCAGCTCCTCGCCGCGCTCGTCCGCGGCCTCCATCCGCGCAGCGAGCTCCCTCATCACCGCGAGCTCTAGCACCACCGGCCCCTCACCCGGCGCCACCGCGTCGCCCTTGCCGTAGACGCGCACCGCGCCCTCGAGCTCCACGCCCCGGAAGTCTCCGGGGGAGCCGTCGTCGCGCGGCAGCGGAGCGACCTCCACGTCGAGCCGGTTCGCGCCCGCGACGAGGACCAGGTTGATCGGCGGCGCGAACCACTCGGGCTGCTCGCCCTCGGCCGTGAGCTCCACGACGGGCACGTCGTTCAGCCGCACGCGCACCCGGCATCGCTCCGCCTTCGTCTCGAGGTGGTAGATGGGAAAGCTCATCGTTAGTTAGAGTAACTTATCGTTCGAACGGCCCTCTACCGCGTCGCGCCCGCCCCCCCGCGTCCCGGCGGGCTCAGCCGGTGAGCTTCCGGAGCGGGCTCGCGCCGTCGTTCAGGTGCTTCTGGAGGCTGCGGCCGTCGATCGTGCCGTCGAGGTACGCCTTGAACCGATCCGCCTCGATCCAGTCGCGCCCCCAGCGGTCGCCGAGCGCGTCGAGATCCTGCCGGACGGCGTTCGCGAGCGCGTCGACCATCTCGGGCGTGCGGTGGAACGCGTGGTCGCGCTCGATGCGCGCCGCGAGCGCGCCGGCGACCTCGTCGACCGTCCACGCCTTGTCCGCGACGAACGCGCTCCCGGACGGCGTGAAGACCCGGATATCCCAGCTGTTCGAGAGCACCTTGGCCAGCACCGCCTTGATCGCGTCGCGGCTCATGAACGGCGGCTTGTACTCCTTCGGGCTGGGCCACTCGACGTGGAGCCGCTCGCTCTTCGGGACCAGCGTGCCCTTCCACTTCTTGGTGCCGCCGATGCCCCACATCCCGACCGAGCCCGTCGCGGTGCACTCGATGCCCGTCCACACGAGCCCTCCGTCGATGCTGACGATCTGCGAGCGGTTCGGCTGGTTGATGCCGAGCGTCAGATCGACCTCGAGCGCGGTCTCCATCTTCGCGTTGAACTTGAAGAAATAGCCCGCCTCCGCCCGCGCGCCGAGGGCGCCGCCGATGCTGCCCTTGCCCTGCAGCGCGGCCCCCGGCGCGCCGTCGGGCTTGTACCGGGTGCCGCTCACCTCGACCCCGAGCGAGCCCGAGACCTGGCCGAAGACCTGGAGCTTGAAGCTGTAGGCGCTGACGCCCACGCCGATCTCGAACGTGATGCTGAAGACGTCGAGCGCGGCCTTGACGTCGATATAGCGGAAGACGCGGTGATCCTCCCACTCCTGCCAGCGCCACTCCGCCGCGAGCCCGCCCTGCATCACCTGGATCTCGAGATCGACATACCAGCCGACCTGCGGCGCGTAGCTCTTGATCGTCTTGATGAGCCCGAGCCCCTCCTTGATGAACTCGAGCAGGCTCCCCACGATCTTCGCGGCGTCGATCGACAGCGCCCCGCCGTCGCGGCTCAGCACGATGGAGTCGGCGAGCTTCGTGCTCGTCTCGGACTCGGGCTTGCGCTCCTCTGTCGTCTTCCCGCCGGTCGTGGTCGCGGTGTGCGACGACTTGCTCGAGGCGATCTTCAAGGTCGACGGCTTCCAGCCCTCCGCGCTGACCTCGAGCTTCTCCTTGACCGTCTTCTTCTTGGTCATCGAGAGCTTCGACAGCGAGTCTCCCTCGATGGACTGCGACGACGCGGTGTACTTGTAACCCGCCTTGAAGCTCTCCAGCGGAGGGAACTTGAGCTCCAGCTTGAACTGCCGCGGATTGTAGACCTCGACGCTGACCGGCCGCGGGCCCGCCCCGAACGTGTACGACGTCTTCTCGTTCAGCGCCCGCCAGAAGGGGGGGAAGGGGAAGCGCAGCTCGTTCAGGTCGCCGAGGTACGCGACCTCGGCCTTGTACGCCGTGTACCCCGCGCTCGCGCCGGACTGGCTCGCCTTGGCCTCCGGGTGCCCGGGCGTGGTGAGCGCGAGCGAGGGGGGCATGCTGCCGAGGTAGTCGTCGCGCCAGTGGACGGTGACCGTGTCCTTGGTCTTGCCCTTGTCGGGGACGACCTGGATGAGCGTGCCGCGCTCGAAGAACGGTCGGGAGCCGGCCGCGTGGTGCTTGCACTCGATCTTCCAGTCGCGGATCTTGGCCTCGGCCTCCTTCGGCTTCGGCTCGGGCGGCTTCTCCTCCTTCGCCGCCTGGCTCTCGCCGTTCTGCGCCGGGAGCGAGTCGAAGCGCGCGATCTCGCGCGAGAGCTCGCGCCGCCGGACGAGCACCATCGTGCCCAGCGAGAGGCGCCGAGTGACCAGCAGGCAGAGCTGGTGATCGTCGGGCGGGAAGGCGAGCTCCAGCGCGTCGTCCTCGAGCGCGCGCAGCAGCCGGTGGCGGTTCGACGGATCGTCGAGCAGGAGCCGCACGTGCCGTTCGATCGCGTCGGGATCGGTCACGGCGATGCCGTCGCCGGGGTCGGTCATGCCGAGCGTGGAGCGCAGCTCCAGCGGCTCGTGGAAGGAAGCGAGGAACATGCGGCTCAAGGGTTCACCTGGGCGGGGCGCGACGCGGCCATCGGACAGGAGAGCGAGGCGCGCTTTTCCTGTCAAGCAGAACCCGCGAGACCAGGGGCGGGCCGCTCTCGCGTCTCGTTCGCGTCTCGTTCGCGTCTCGTTCGCGTCTCGCGCGCGTGTTGAGCGCGTCTCGAGCCGTGCGGCGCGCGTCGCGAGCGCGTCCGCTGCGCCTTTCCTTCTCGAACCCGATCGGTGTACTACCGCGGCCGCCGTCTCCGTCGCCGTCCCTTTCGCCGTCGCGACCCGTGGTGAGACCACGGCAGCCCAACAGGTGCCCATGCGCAAGATCGTCGTCCACGAGCCCGGCAGCCACGACAAGCTCCGCGTCGAGGAGCACCCGGACCCGAGCCCCGGGCGCGGCGAGGTGCTCGTCGACGTGCGGGCGGCGGGCGTCAACTACGCGGATTGCGTCGTCCGCATGGGCCTTTACGAGTCGGCGAAGAAGTACGTCGGCTGGCCCATCACGCCCGGCTTCGAGGTCGCGGGCACGGTGGCCGCGGTCGGCGAGGGCGTCGCGGATCTCGCGCCGGGGGCGCCCGTCGTCGGCGTGGTCCGCTTCGGCGGCTACGCCTCGCGCGTCGTGGTCCCGCGCCACCAGGTCTTCCCGCTGCCGCCGCGGCTCACGCCGGAGCAGGCCGCGGGCTTCCCGGCGGTGTTCATGACGGCGTACTACGCGCTGTTCGAGCTGGTGCGGCTGCGGCCGGGCATGGTCTTGCTTGTGCACTCGGCCGCCGGCGGCGTGGGCAGCGCGCTGGTGCAGCTCGGCAAGATCGCCGGCTGCCGCGTGGTCGGCGTGGTGGGCGCGGCGCACAAGGTCGAGCCGGCGAGGCGCCTCGGCGCCGACGCGGTGATCGACAAGAGCAGCGAGCCGCTCTGGGCGGCGGCGGAGCGGCACGCGCCCGAGGGCTACGACGTGGTCCTCGACGCGAACGGGGTCGAGACGCTGCGACAGAGCTACCGGCACCTGGCATCGGCGGGCAAGCTCGTCGTGTACGGCTTCCACACGATGCTGCCGCGGCAGGGCGGCCGCCCGAACTACCCGAAGCTCGCGGTCGACTTCCTCCGGATGCCGCGCTTCAACCCGCTCGATCTCTGCAACGACAACAAGAGCGTGCTGGCCTTCAACCTCTCGTACCTGTTCCACAAGGCGGAGATCCTGCGCGAGGCGATGGATCGGCTCGCGGGCTGGGTGGAGGAGGGGCGCATCGCGGCGCCGCCGGTGGCGACGTTCCCGCTGGAGCGGGCCGCGGACGCGCACCGGGCGATCGAGTCGGGCAAGACGGTGGGCAAGCTGGTGCTGACGATGTAGCCGGCGGCTGTCGAGAGGCGCCGGGGAGAAGTGAAATTCAACCCGGAGGGGGTCGAGAGCCTCCCGGGAGAATTGAAATTCAACCTGGAGGCTGCAGGCACGCCAGCAGGCGAGCGATTGGCGAGGACGGAGCCCTGGAAGGAGGCGAGGGGTGGCGCTGGCGTGATGACGGCGCGCGCGATGTCTTCGCGGAAGCGCTGGGGGATCGTCGTGGTCGGGGTGCTGGTGCTTTGTCTCGCGGCGCTTCTTGCCGTCGCGGTAATTGGGACCGTGAGGGGGTAAGGCGCCGTCGGGATCGGCCTCCAGCTTCGCCGGCCAGCTGCAGCACGCTGACGCGCTGGTAACTCCAGGTGAATGACACGTGGGGATGGCATCGCCGCAGAGCGCGCGAGGCGGCAGGGCCGCGCGGGGTCGCGCGGCCCTGCGGGGCGGTGGTGTCAGGGAGAGAAGCGCAGGTCGTCGAGCACGTAGGTGCCTGCGTTCGTGGGCGCGTTGAGCGCGAGCCGGAGCTGGCACTCGTTGTCCTGGGCGAGGAGCGCGAGACCCGCCGGAGGCACGGTGAAGCTGACGACGTGGGCGCCCGAGCCCAGCGGGAGCGGGACCGTGTTGGTCGCGACCTCCTGGTAGGACAGGTTCGCCCCCATGCACTCCAGGAACATCGTGGCATCGCCGGACCAGCCGGGGTTGACCGGCGGCGGCGACACCACCTGGAGCTGCAGCGTCGGCCCGAACGAGGCGAGCTCGCTGGTCGGGAACGACGTGCTCTCGATGACCGTGTAGTTCGAGGCCGCGACCGAGAGCGCGTTCAGCACCGGGACGGTCGGCGACGCGACGAGGCTCGCCGTGGTGCCCTGGACGACGTGCCAGGTATCCTCGGTCTCGAAGCCGAGCACGCGCGCAGCGGTGGTGACCGGCACGAACGGCCCGTTGTTCAAGAGGTAGCTCGGCGGCCCGTTCCACTGGAGCTCCCCCATGAACCGCACGTTGTCGAACTGGAAGCAGTCGCCGTTCGCCGCATCGGCCATGAGCGAGACCTGCAGGGTGGAGCCGCCGTCGGTCTCTTGAAGGGCGGCGAAGATCGGCTCGGGGAGCGTGAAGTGCGCCGTGACCCACTCGCCCGCCGGGTAGCCGGTCAGGTCGAACTGTCCGGCGAACTGGGCGACGGTGTCCTCGGGTCGATCATGATAGAAGAGCTGCACGGAGCCCTGCCATGCCGGGTTCGGCAGCCCGGTGGGGATCCGGACGTCGAGCGCGAGGTGGTGAGAGATCCCGGTGAAGCTCTTCGGGACGAAGGACGGGCTCTCGAGCGTGCGGGAGCCCGAGGAGCACACCCGCTGGGATGCCTCTCCCACGGTCGCCATCGGACTCATCGAATTGCTGGCCGTGGTGGTCCAGGGGTCGTCCCAGCTGCCGACGAGGGCCTGGCCGCGCGGCGTGGAGCGGTAGGTGGTGGCCCGCAGCGACTTGACGTGCACGGTGGCGCCGGCGGCGCCCGCGACGTCGATGGCGATGGTGACGGGCTCCTGCGTCTGCTGGAGCTCCTCCAGGGCGTCGGCAGGGACGTTGAAGAGCACGTCCGTCTCGCCCGCGGTGAGGACATCGGCGAGCACGACGGTCGAGCCGAGCTGGACGGTGCCGGTCGAGGCGGCGTTCAGGGTGACCTTGAGCCGAGCGCTGCGCGTCGGGTTGCCGGTGACCGCGACGGAGAACCACACCGACCCCGGCGTCCAGCTCGTTCCTGTGCGCTGGTACTCGCGGTCGATACGGGCGTTGCCAGCGCCGTCCGGGGTGATGGTGAAGCCGGTGCCGTCGCCGTTTTGCGCGGCGGAGCCGGGCTGCGCGGGCAGCCAGCTCTCGTCGAACCGGATCTGGCTCGGGGGGTCCGCGGCCGCGTCCCCTTCCGGGAGGCGCTTCGGATTGTGGTGGTCCCTCGAGTCGAGGGTCAACTTCGCACCCAGGTGCGGATTGTGGATTGTGACGAGCCCGTCGCCCATGGCCCGCACGTACTCGACGTCCGTGAACTGATAGTCCGCGTCGACCTGCTGGACCAAGAGCAGCGGGAAATCGCGAACGTCCTGCGCAGTACGCGGATCGAACGCGAGGCCGAGGACCCCGTTGATCTTGAAGAACTTGAGCTCGGGGGCGGGCTCCGCGAAGTACGAGATCTCCAGCAGCTCGTCGCTCACCACCGTCCGGTAGGGGAACACGTTGTCCCAGTCGGTCAGGCCGGCGTTCCTGGACACGACCGCGCTCAGGACCTCGGCGGCCGGAACGCTCGCTTCCTCGGTGCCTGAGCCCCAATGACCAGGGACGACCTCCCAGAGACCGCCGTGGATCACGGGGAAGGAGACGACGACGACGTGCAGGCCGCCGCCCGGCTTGGTGATCACCTTGGCCCTCGACCCGTTGTCCAGGTTGACGACCTGGCTGTCGACCCATCCGGTCGGAGTCTTCGTGGGCCAATCCAGATTGGGATCGTAGCCCAGCGTGACGTTCTTGTACACGGCCCCGTTCTTCGAGGTGTAGCCGCCTCCTCTCATCATCGGCGTGACGTCCTGACCTTCGTTCACGCCCCAGTCGCCCTGATCGCCCGGGAGCAGCAGCACGCTGGGCTTCGCGAGGAAGTCGTGCGTGTGCTTCTTCTCCTCGAAAAACTGAGCCTCGACATTCGATTCGCCGGGCCTCAGGCCCGCGTTCTCGAAGTGCCAGTACTTGCCGCCCGAGCTGTTCAGGTAGTCCTTGGTGGTGAAGTAGTGCTCGAACGCCGGCTCGTAGTTCCAGGACCCGGAAAATAGGCCATCCTCTTTGACTGTCTCTTCCAGGACGCGGGCCGGATCACGCGCGATGGCGTCGAGGTCCGGGTCGCCCATCACGTTGGGCGCCGGGTAGCGCGCCGGCCCGTGAATCCGGTAGAACTGCGTGGAGTAGCGCGCCGCGGCGCGCGTGTACGCGCCGAACCCGGGCTGCTCGTTGTCCGGCTTCAGCATGAAGTGGTGGATCAGCTCCGGCACCTGGTACCCGCTGAGCGCGGCGTCGAGGGCGAACCCTTTGTACTGATCTCCGCCGTTCGTCCACATGCAGTTGCGAGCATCGCAGTGCGGATTGTCGTTGAATGAATACACGCCCGTCAGGATGCCGAACATGATGGGCGGATAATCGGAGCTGTACAGCGCAAGGTTGTCCCTGTAATCCCAGAGACGCCGCATCGGGGCGTAGCGCTTGCCGTGGTAGGACTGGAAGGCGATCATGGCGGCGGCGTAATCCACGGCGTTGCGCGCGGCGGTCCGCACCTTCTCGCCTTCGGCATGGCTGGCGAGCTGCATCAAGGCGCGCAGCGTGAAGCCCTGGTAGGGGCGCGCGTTGGTCTCGAAGAAGCCGTTCTTCGTGATCCGGCCGAGGATGGCGAGCAGCCCTTGCTCGAGGTGCGTGCCGTCATTGACGTACTTCTCGGGGCTCAGGTCGTGGATCGTCTGGATCTCCGGATCCTGTCGGGGGTTGTTGCGGATCCACTGGTTCGCCAGGTAGATCCAGGTGTTGATCATGAGGACGTGGTTCTCGGTCTCCGGGACTGTTATGATTTCATTGGGGTACGACAGCTTGCTCACCCTGTCTCCGGCGTAAGGGATCGTGGGTCTGCACCAGGTCTCCACGTGGACGTTGTCGCCGGGGTCGAGGGCCCCGCTCTCCCAGGCGTCACACGTCGTCTGGGGCGCCCACCTGTACATGAGGAGCGAATTGACGGCCTTGTCCGTGAGCAGCGGCTGCGAGCCCTCGGGCGTGTTCCCGAACGCGTTCAGCAGCGTCATCGCGCCCATGAGATAGAAATCGAAGTCCGCGTTCGTACCGACGTCTTTGTGCATGTACGCGTGGCTGAGGAGCCAGTCCTCGACGATCTGCGGGAAGGTCCCCGGCGGCCTGAGCACGTCCGTCTCCTCCAGGTGGACCATCGCCGCGAGCCCCGCGGCGATGCGGCGGAAGCCTGCATTTTCGGCGTCTTCCCAGCTCCCGATTTTGGTGAAATCGCCTTGAAAGGTGCGCATCCACGCCCGCAGGAGCTTCTTGAAGCGGTCGTTCATCTCCGCGTCGGCGTCCGCGACCGAGCCGGGGATGGGGTGCGGATCGCCCTCGATGACGCACTGCTGGTCGCCGAAGGCGATGTCGGTGACGTAGTAGTCCTCGTCCCAGTCGTGGCCGAACCCTCTTTTGTAGACAGCGCCTGCGCTCAGGTCGTCGTAGATACCCCACTTGGGGGCCGGGCCTTCGGTGCGGCCGAACACGAGCTCCCCCTGGCCATCTGAATCCGCGTCGAAGATGGCGAGCGGGTACGCGCCGATGTCTTCTCCCCATTCCTGACCGCGGGTGGTCTCGGAGATGACCCCGCTTTCGTCCTTGCTGAAGATCACGATCCTCGAGCGCTGGTCGCCCCCGCTCCGCCCGACCGCGAGCTCCTCCCTTCCATCATCGTTCATGTCTCCGGCTGCGATGGAGATGGCCTGGTGGTCGCTATCCCAGGCGTCGCTGCCGGGGTCGAACTGCGGCCCGAAGGCGATCTGCCCGAGGGCGAGGTCGTGCATGCCGGGGAAGACGAACACACGCTGATCGCCGTGGTCTCCTTCGGCGATCGCCGCGAGGTCCCCGTTGCCGTCGCCGTCGAAGTCGAGGAGCTTGACGCCGAGCACGGCGGGGTCGTCGCCGAACACGCTGTCGCCCGCGCTGAAGCGGGTGGTGAGGTTGCCGTTGACATCCAAGCCTGCGACCTCGACGCGGAGCCCGATGCTCCCGCACAGGAGGCCGCAGCCCATGTTCCTGGAGATGGCGACCTCGGCGCGACCGTCTCCGTTGACGTCGCGCACGTCGAGCCCCGTCACGTAGTAGTCCTCACCCCATTCCGTGCGCTGCTCCTTGACCACGTTGAAATGGGGGGTCTCGCCGTCATGGGTGAAGTCATCCAGGATCAGCACCCTGCCCGCCAGCGTATCGGTGCCGTCGTTCATTCCGACGATGACCTCGTCGTCGCCATCGCCGTCCAGATCGCCCGCCGCCAGGGCTTCCACGCCCTTGCTCGTGCTCCAGTTGCCCATCGTCGCGATCTGCTTGAACTGGGTGGTTCGATCATCGTAGATGACCAGGCGCGGCACGACGTCGCAGCCCAGCACGCAATCGCGCCGGTTGCGCCCCGCGATGAGCTCGAGCTCCTCATCATCGTCGATGTTGGCGAACGTGATCGCCGTGGCGTGATAGGGCTCGCCGTAGTTGTCGCCGCGCAGGGTGAACACGTGGTCGCCGTCGTACACGTAGATCGACGGGTGTTTTTCCGTGTCACGGAACCGCGAGACGGCAAAGAGCTGAGCTTTGGCTCGGCATTCAGTGTTCTGCGCGTCGGCGGTGATTGGAACGCCGACCAGGACGATGGATCCAAGCAATGATAACCAGCGACGCATCGGTCTCCTTCTCTGGGCCTGCAGGTTGGCTGCGGAGCGAAAGCAGCCCATTCGCTGCAGGCGTCCGCGAAAGCAGCGACCGTGCCACCGCACGCGCGCCTCCCCGCAGGGCGCGGTGAGATGGCCGGCGAGCCGAAGCTGCGCGCGCCCTCGCCCCGCCACGCGCATGGCGGCACGTGGCACGTGCCACGGGCACGTGCCCGTGCCGCGTGCAACCCGGTGGCGGGCCCGCAGGTCTCCAGCCTGGGGAGGGGACGGCCTCGCCGGCCAGCGCGCGAGGCGGGCAGGGCCGCGCGGGGTCGCGCGGCCCTGCGGGGCGGTGGGTGTCAGAGGGAGAAGCGCAGGTTGTCGAGCACGTAGGTGCCTGCGTTGGTGGAGGCGTTGAGCACGAGCCGGAGCTGGCACTCGTTGTCCTGGGCGAGGAGCGCGAGACCCGCCGGAGGCACGACGAAGTTGACGACGTGGGCGCCCGAGCCCTGCGGCAGCGGGACGGTGTTCGTCGCGACCTCCTGGTGCGACATGTTCGCGCCCATGCAGGCCAGGAACATCGTGGCATCGCCCGGCCAGCTGGGGTTGACCGGCGGCGGCGACACGACGTCGAGCTTCAGCGTCGGCCCGAACGCGGCGAGCTCGCTCGTCGGGAACGACGTGCTCTCGATCTCGGTGTAGTTCGAGACCGCGACCGACAGCGCTTTCAGCTCCGGGACGGTCGGCGATTCGACGAGGCTCGCCGTGGTGCCCTGCACGACGTGCCAGGCGTCCTCGGTCTCGAAGCCGAGCACGCGCTCGACGGTGGTGACCGGCACGAACGGCCCGTCCTCCAGGCCGCTCGTCGCCCCGTTCCACTGCAGCTCCCCCATGAACCGCACGTTGTCGAACCGGAAGCAGTCGCCGTTCGCCGCGTCGGCCATGAGCGAGACCTGCAGGGTGGAGCCGCGGTCGCTCTCCTGAAGGGCGGCGAAGATCGGCTCGGGGAGCGTGAAGTGCGCCGTGACCCACTCGCCCGCCAAGTAGCCGTCAGGTCGAACTGGCCGGCGTACTGGGCGACGGTGTCCTCGGGGCGATCATGGTAGTAGAGCTGGAGGGAGCCCTGCCATGCCGGGTTCGGCAGCCCGGTGGGGATCCGGACGTCGAGCGCGAGGTGGCGAGAGATCCAGGTGAAGCTCTTCGGGTTGAAGGAACCGCTCTCGAGCGTGCGGGAGTCCGAGGAGCACACCCGCTGCGACGTCTCGCCCACGGTCGCGACCGCGTTCATCGAGTTGCTGGCCGTGGTCGTCCAGGGGTCGTCCCAGGTGCCGACCCTGGCCTGGCCGCGCGGCGTGGTGCGGTAGGTGTTGGCCCGCAGCGACGTGATGTCCACGGTGGCGCCGGCGGCGCCCGCGATGTCGATGGCGATCGTGACCGGCTCCTGCGTCTGCTGGAGCGCCGCCAGCGTCGCGGAAGGCACGTTGAAGAGCACGTCCGTCTCCCCCGCCGTCAGGACGTCGGCCAGCACCACGGTCGAGCCGAGCTGGACGGTGCCGGTCGAGGCGGCGTTCAGGGTGACCTTGAGCCGGGCGCTCCGGGTCGGGTTGCCGCTGACCTTGACCGAGAACGACACCGACCCCGGCGTCCAGCTCGTCCCCGTGCGCTGGTACTCGCGGTCGATGCGGGCGTTGCCAGCGCCGTTCGGGGTGATGGTGAAGCCGCTGCCGTCGGCGTTCTGCGCGGCGGAGCCGGGCTGCGCGGGCAGCCAGCTCTCGTCGAACCGGATCTGGCTTGGCGGGTCCACGGCCGCGTCCCCTTCCGGGAGGCGCTTCGGATTGTGGTGGTCCCTCGAGTCGAGGATCAACTTCGCACCCAGGTGCGGATTGTGGATCGTGACGAGCCCGTCGCCCATGGCGCGCACGTACTCGACCTTCGTGAACTTATAGTCCGCGTCGACCTGCTCGACGAGGAGCAGCGGGAAATCGATGACGGCCTGCGGCCCCTGCGGGTCGACCGCGCTCGCGGAGTCGCCATCGATCCGGTCGATCCACATCAGCGACTCCTCCTCCGAGAAGCCGATGTCGAGCTGCTCGTCGCTCACCACCGTCCGGTAGGGGAGCACGTTGCCCTGCGCCGTCAGGCCGGCGTTCCTGGACACGACCGCGCTCAGGACCTCCGCGGCCGGGACGCCCTGCTCCTCGGTGCCTGAGCCCCAGCGACCAGGGACGACCTCCCACAGACCTCCGTGCATGACGGTGAAGGAGACCACGACGAGGTGCAGGTCGCCGCCCGGCTCGGTGATCACCTTGGCCCTCGACCCGTTGTCCAGCATGACAACGTCGCTCTGGGCCCAGCCATCCGGGGTCCGCGTCGGCCAATCTTCCTTGGGATCGAAGCCGAGCGTGACGTTCTTGTACACGGGCCCGTTGTTCGAGGTGTAGCCGTCCCCTCTCATCATCGGCGTGAGGTGCTGAGCCTCGGTCACGCCCCAGTTGCCCTGATCACCGGGGAGCAACAGCACGCTCGGCCTCGCGAGGAAGTCGTGCGCGTGCTTCTTGTCTGGCTTCGTATCCTCGATAGCCTCTTCGAGAGAGCCCAGCCCCGCGTTCTCGAAGCGCCGGTACCTGCCGCCCGAGCTGTTCAGGAAGTCGTTGGTGGAGAAGTAGTGCTCGAACGCCGGCTCGTAATCCCAGAACCCGGAATAATCGCCTTGCTCTCTCATCGTCTCTTCCACGACGCGGGGCAGATCACGCGCGATGGCGTCGAGGTCCGGGTCGCCCATCACGTTGGGCGCCGGGTAGCGCGCCGGCCCGTGGATCCGGTAAAACTGCGTGGAGTAGCGCGACCCGGCGCGCGTGTACGCGCCGAACCCGGGCTGTTCGTTGTCGGGCTTCAACATGAAGTGGTGGATCAGCTCCGGCACCTGGTAGCCGCTGAGCACGGCGTCGAGGGCGAACCCTCTGTACTGATCTCCGTTCCACCACATGCAGTTGTGAGCCCACTTCGGGCAAGACGGATCATCGTTGAACGAATACACGCCCGTCAGGATGCCGAACATGCTCGGCGGAAAGTCGGCGGTGTACAGCTCCAGCTGGTCCTTCTGTGCCCATTGACGTCGCATCGGGGCATAGCGCTTGCCTTCGTAGGACTGGAAGGCGACCATGGCGGCCATGTAGTCGACGGCGTTGCGCGCGGCGGTCCGCACCTTTTCGCCTTCGGCGTGGCCGGCGAGCTGCATCAAGGCGCGCAGCGTGAAGCCCTGGTACGGGCGCGCGTTGGCCTCGAAGAGGCCGTTCTTCGTGACCCGGCCGAGGATGGCGAGCAGCGCTTGCTCGAGCTCCGTGCCGTCGTTGACGAACTTCTCGGGGCTCCGGTCGCGCATGGCCTGGATGTACGGATCATGCCGTGGATTGTTGCGGATCCATTGGTTCGCCAGGTAGATCCAGGCGTTGGTCATGAGGACGTGGTTCTCCGTCTCGGGGACGGCGATGTGGAACGGCAACGCGTCGACGAGCGGCGCGTCGTGCACCAGCTTGCGCACCTTGTCTCCGACGTACGGGACAAACGGTGAGCAAAAGTGTGCGTAACGGTCGGGCGGGTAGCTGCTGTCGTTTTGGATGACGTCACAAGCCGCCGGGGTCATCCTCGTGTACACGAGGAGCGCTTTGACGGCCGCGTCTGTGAGCAGCGGGGTCGCGCCCTCGGGCGTGTTCCCGAACGCGTTCAGCAGCGTCATCGCGCCCATGAGATGAAAGTCGAAGTCGCCGTCCGTACCGACGTCTTCATGCATGTGCGCGTTCTCGACGAGCCAGTCCTCGACGAGCTGCGGGAAGTCCGGCGGCGGCCTGAGGTTATCCCCCGGGTCCAGATGGACGAGCGCGGCGAGCCCCGCGGCGATGCGGCGGAAGCCCGTGATCTGCGCCCTGTCCCAGCTACCGAAGTTGGTGAAGTCGCCTTCGAAGGTGCGCATCCACACCTTCAAGAGCTTCTTGAAGCGGTCGTCCATCTCCGCGTTGGCATCCGCGACCGAGTCGGGGATGGGGTGCGGATCCCCGAAAATGGCGCACACCTTGTCGCCGACGGCGATGTCGGTGACGTAGTAGTCCTCGTCCCAGTCGGTGGTCCCCCCTTTCCGGTAGACGACGTCCGTTAGCAGGTCGTCGTAGACGCCCCACCTCGGGTTCGGGCTCTCGGTGCGGCCGAACAGGAGCTCGCCCCGGCCGTCCAGATCCGTGTCGACGATGGCGACCGCGCTCGCGCCGACGTCTTCGCCCCACTCCTGGCCGCGGGTGATCTCGGAGATGGTCCCGTTGTCGCTCTTGCTGTAGACGATGAGCTTGGGGCCCGGGCCATCCCCGAACCGCCCGACCACCAGCTCCTCGTTTTCGTCCCCGTTCATGTCCCCGGAGCTGATGGAGATGGCCTGGAGATCGCCGCCCCAGTTGTCGCTGCCGGGGTCGAAAGGAGCCCCGAAGGCGATCTCCGTGGTGAAGAAGTCGTGCTCGCCGGGGAAGACGAACACACGCTGGTCGCCGTAATCACCTTCGGCGATCGCCGCGAGGTCCCCATTGCCGTCGCCGTCGAAGTCGAGGAGCTTGACCCCGAGCACCGAGGGGTCGGCGCCGAACACGCTGTCGCCCGCGCTGAAGACGGTGGTGAGATCGCCGCTGCTATTCAGGCTCGCGACCTCGACGCGGAGCCCGAGGCCGCTGCACCCGTCGCACGGGCTGTTCCTGGAGATGGCGACCTCGTCGCGGCCGTCTCCGTTGACGTCGCGCACGTCGAGCCCCGTCACGTAGTAGTCCGGTCCCCATTCCGAGCGCTGCTCGCGGACCGTATCGAAATGGGAGCTCTCGCCGTCATGGATGAAGTCGTCCAGGATCAGCACCCTGGCCGCCAGCGCATCGGAGCTCTCGTTCATTCCGACGACGACCTCGTCGTCGCCGTCACCGTCCAGATCGCCCGCTGCCAGGGCCTTCACGCCCGTGCTCGTGCCCCAGTTGCCCAGCGTCGCGATCAGCTTGAAATGGGTGGTTTTGTCATCGTAGACGAACAGGCGCGGCACGGTGTCGCAGTTCACGCAATCGCGCGCGTTGCGCCCCGCGATGAGCTCGAGATCCGGATCGCCGTCGATGTTGGCGAACGTGATCGCCGTGGCGTAGTGAGGCTCGCCGTAGTCGCCGCCGAGGTCGACGAAGACGTGGTCGCCGTCGTACACGTAGATCGACGAGTGGCCCTCGGTGTCGCGGTACCGGGAGACGGCGAAGAGCTGATCTTCGGCCCGGCATTGAGTGCTCTGCGCATCGGCGGTGATTGGAACGCCGATCAGGACGATGGATCCAAGCAATGTTAACCAGTGACGCATCGGTCTACCTCTCTGGGTCTGCAGGCTGGCTGTGGGGTGAAGACGGTCCATTCACAGCAGCGCACCGCTAAAGCAGCGGCCGTGCCACAGAGAGCGCGCCACCCCGCGGCGCACGGTCGGATGGCCGGCGAGCCGAAGCTGGCCGGTCTCGCAACCCGGCGCGTGTAACAGCACGTGGCACGTGTCGCGCGGCACAAGGCACGTGGGCACGTGGTCGACGGCCGCGTGTGGCACCCGTGGCGGGCGCGCAGGTCTCCAGCGTGGGGTGGGGGTAGGGATGGCCTCGCCGGCCAGCGAGCCGGGTCGGCAGAGCGCGCTCAGGCGCTTGCGGCGGCGGGGGAGCTCCGGCTAGATTCGCGCGCGCCAGCGCGCTCTCCGCCGCTGGCGCTCATCGCGCGCGAAGCGCTCATCGCGGCCGCGCTCCATCACCCGCTCTTCTGGACGGGCATCACAGGTCAGGGGAGAATATCTTGTTTTCGTTCATCGCCGCCTTCAACCTGCCGGACGCGAGCGACCGCGATCCCGCCGCGTTTCTCCGCCGCACGGCGCTCCTCATCGGCGAGCGGATGCCCTCCGTGGGCCCGGAGCCCCGGGTCGCGGTGGAGGTCTTGCCGGAGGTGGGCGGCGGGTGGGCGCTCCTCGCGCCGGAGCCGCGGCCGAGGCTCGACCTGCTCGATCAGGTGGTCACCGACACGCACGCCGTGCTGTTGTTCGGCGATCTGCAGGGCGAGTCCAGGGCGTCGCCCGCAAGCGCCGTCCTCCGCGCCTATAAGTCGGGCGGCGGGGCCGCGGTGGCCGCGCTCGACGGCAACTTCTCCGCCGTCGTCGTCGACCGCGCGGAGCGCACGGTCGCGGTGATCTCGGACCTGCTCGGCCGCCGGGCGCTGCGCACCCTGCACGCGGACGGGGCCCTCTACGTCTCTCCCCACGACATCGCGCTCGTGGCGACCGGGGCGTGCCCCATCGAGCTCGATCACGCCGCGGCGTGCTCGATCGTCGCCGCCGACTGGTCCATCGGCGGGCGGCCGCTGCTCGCGCGCGTCGAGCCGTGCGAGCCCTCGCACTGGCTGCGCCTGCGGGGCGGCCGCCTGGAGCGGCTCGCCGCGCCCCTCGGGCTGTTCGAGGGCCGCGTCGACGCCCGCGACGGGGCCGCGGTCCGCGAGCGAATCGACCAGATGGTCGACACGATGTGCGAGAGCACGCGCTTCGCCGCGGCGGGCTTCGACACGGTCCGGGCCGACCTGACCGCGGGCATCGACAGCCGCGCCGTCTTCGCGCTCGTCGCGTCGGTCGTGCCGGCGGAGCGCATCGTCGCCAAGACCTCGGGCGCGCCCGACAGCCTCGACGTGCGCGTGGCCGGGCGCATCGCCGCCCTCTCGGGCGTGCGGCACGAGCACCGCGAGCTGGATCTGCCCATCCACGATGACTTCAGCCGCCACGCGGATCTCATCGCGTTCCACATGAACGGCGATTCGAGCGCCAAGCGCGCCATCGACAGGTATCCGAGCTGGGACGACGAGCGCCCCCTGGGCTTCGACGGGGGAGGGGGCGAGATCTTCCGTGGCTATTACTATGCTCGCCCCGGCCAGTACCGGCGGGTGGCCGGCGCCGGCGCCGGCGACGTCGCGGCCTTCCTCGCCCGGAAGTGGCGCCGCCTGGCCGCGCCAGGCTTCCGCTCGCCCGAGCATCCGGCCGCCGTCCGCGAGCGCACCCAGGCGGTGGTCGAGGCGATGTTCCGGCGCTCGCCCGACGTGCACGACGTGCTCGATCAGTTTTACCTCTTCGAGCGGTATGGCCGCTGGGGCGCGCTCACGTCGCGCTTCTCCTGGTGGAGGAGCTTCAGCCCGTACGCGAGCCCGTCCGTCGTGCGGCTGGCGTTCAGCCTGCCCTCCCCGATAGGCATGCACGCGGGCTTGCACGACGCCATCGTGCGCCGCTTCTTGCCGCCCGCGCGCGGCATCCTCGTGAACGACAACGCCCTGCTCCGGTTCCAGGGGCCCGGGCTCGGGCGCATGCTCGCGCGCGATCTGCTCTATGTCACGGGCGAGCTCTGGCGAGCGGCGACCGCGTGGCGGGGCCGCTCGGCCAAGCAGCGCCGCTCGGTGGACGCCATGCGCGCCGACATGGTCGCGGGGCCGCTCCACGACTACGCGCGCGACGTCCTCCTCTCGCGAGACAGCATCGCCGTGGATCTGCTCGGGCACGAGCTCGCCGCGCGCCTGCTGGACGAGAACAGGGCGCGCCGGCAGCACCTGGAGACCCTGTGCAACCTCCTCGGCATCGAGCATTTCCGGCGGCTCGCCGCGGCCACCGCCGCGGCCGCGGCCGGGCGTTGACCGGCGGCGTCGCTGGCAGTCACGTTGCTGGACGTGCCGCCGATGGCCGCGGTGAAGACGACGGCCATGTCGCGCTCGTCGCGATGTTGCTGATGCTGTGCTGGAGGTCGAGGGCGAGAGGCGGCGCGAGGCGGCGCGCGGCGGTGACGTGAGCTCGTCGGGCTCACCCCGGGGCGTGGGCGGCAGACCCGAGGCGGCGCCGCGCGGTCTGGATATCGGCGCGGAGGCGTGACGTCAGCGAGCGCTCACTGGCAGACCCAGTAGTCAGGGAACGCGCTCGATTGCGGCGTGCACGCCGGAAGCCCTTCGAGGCTGCGGAAGTTGTTGATCTGGCTCATCCGGGTGCTGGAGATCCGCATGCCCCGCGCCTTGCCGCCGACCTCGGCGCAATGATCGTCACCCGGCTTCTCCGAGTTGGAATGGATGCCGAAGATCCAGTTGGTGTTCCTGAGGAAATAGGGGCCGCCCGAGTCGCCTTCGCAGACTCGGATGTCGTCCGCGTCCGTGACGAAGTGCTCGGCACCTACCCAGTTCAACGAATCATTCATGAAGCGCATGACATTTTGGCCCGTGCCATTGTAGTGGTAGAAGCCCCGCCCGTAGAACGTATAGGGCTCCGTGGAGCCGAGGTACCCTGCGTAGATGCCATCGGCGGCGTCGCTGGCCGTCACGTTCTGGAACGCGCCGCCCGCAGCCTGGGTGAAGACGACGGCCATGTCCGCTTGCGCATCCGCATGCTGCAGGCGTCGCACCCAGACACTGCGGTTCGTCGAGCATTTGCCGTTCGAGGGGGTGCCTGTCATGCAGCTCCAGGTGGTCCCGGTGCGCGCGTAGGATACCGAGACGCTCACAGACCCCGTCAGCGCCGTGCCGAGCAGGTGGTCAAAGCAGTGAGCCGCGGTGAGGACCATGTGTCGACCGATCAGCGTTCCCGTGCAGAATCCGTTAATCCCATCTCCGATCTCCACGGCGCCGACTCCGCCGCCCTCCGTGCCGGCGCGGATCTCTTCCGCGTGGGTCCCGAGCGGCTCGTCGGAGAGGTCGTCGCTCGGATCTGCGGCGACGCACGCCGAGCCTGCCAGAGCGAGCAGCGCGCCGGCTGCGCCCGTGCGAGCCCATACGAGCCCAGCTCCTACCATCCCGCGGCAACCTTTCGAATCCTTGATGTTCGTCATTGGAGTTCTCGCCTTCGTCCTGAGTGGTTGTTCTTCTTCTCCGCTGCTCGCGGCGCGCAGAGCGACACACAGGGCTCGTCACCGAAGCCCGTGGGCCACACCGCTGGCCTTCGAACGCGGCCACATCGATGCTCCCGACATGCTCGGTCGGAGGGAGCCTCCGCCTGCAGCATCGGGATCATCGCGGGATACGCTTCACCCGGGACCGCCCGTCTTCAGCTGGATTACGATCCAGCCATACAGCGGGTCAGATAAAGAGTACCGCTCAGGGGGCAGTGCAACGAGCGCGCCAGCTCAAACGCACGACGGATCCGGGAGCGCTGGCAAATTTTGACGGTCATTTCGCCCTGCGCGCCGTGACATGTCACGGCGCGGCCCCATGACATGTCGCCCAGCGCACCGTGACATGTCACGGTGGAGCGGGCCGCACGTCACGGCGGGCGGCTCGTTGTCCGGCGCGTGGACGCGACAACCTCCCCCCGGAGCGGAACCTGGGCCGAGGTCTCCCGGATCTCCGCCGACGCCGCCGGAGCGCTTCAAATGCGCGTCGCGGCGGACGAGCAGGATGGCGCCCGGCGCGGTAGGCAGCGTCCCGCCCGGCGCGGTGCTGCTGAACCCGTGCTGGAGGTGGCGGCGCGGACGCGCGAGGCGCTGCCCGGCTACGCGGGCATCGTGGACGACGGCGCGGCGTTGCTCGCTCGCGCTGCGCAACACGCTCTCTCACGATGTTGCCCAGAGCGCCCAGCGCCGGCGATACCCGGCTGGTCAACGAGCCGCATCCGCAGGGAAGCGGGTATGCTCGCTGTCGTTTACCTGGAGCCACCTTCGGGACTTGAACCCGAGACCTACGGTTTACGAAACCGTTGCTCTACCACTGAGCTAAGGTGGCACGCCTCTCGTCGAGGAGGCGCGCAGATTACCCACTCGCCCCGCCGAGTC
This sequence comes from Sorangium sp. So ce394, assembly GCF_051474665.1. Taxonomy (NCBI): domain Bacteria; kingdom Pseudomonadati; phylum Myxococcota; order Polyangiales; family Polyangiaceae; genus Sorangium; species Sorangium sp. So ce394. Next base: position 8,244,261 of record NZ_CP150339.1, on the reverse strand, counting down.
AAGCTCTTTTATTCGTCCCCCGATCGGCCTCTCCTCTTCCTTGGGCTTTCGTGGCTTCCGCTGGCTCGCCGCCACCGCCGCCTCCGCGGCCTACCTCGCTCCCCCGCTCCTCGGCCCCGCCGCGTCGCCGGCGCTCCCCCTCGCGAAGAACTCGCCCAGCCGCTCCGAGAGCTCCGCCGCCGCCGACCAGTGCATCATGTGCCCGGCGTCCGGCAGATCGACGTGCTCCGCGCGCGCGAGCTTCGCCACCCGCGCCGCCTCGTCCGGCGGGCGCCACCCGGTCGGCCCGCCGCTCACGACCAGCGTCGGGCACGCGATGCGCTCCAGGAACGCCGCGAACGCCTCCGCCTGGAACCAGAGCGGCGACGTCGTCCGGTGCATCGGATCGTACGCCCACGCGAGCCCGCCGCCGGGCTCCTCGCGCGTGAGCAGCGGCGCGCGCGTCGCGAGCACGTCGAGCGGCACGCGCGGGTGATGCGCCGCGAGCCGCGCGATCGCGTCCTGCATCGACGCGAGCCGCCGCGGCGCCCGATCGAGCCCCTTCATCTCGCGCAGCCACGTCTCCATGCGCGCGACGGCGACGTCGGGCCCGCGCGCCGGCGGCCCCAGGCCCTCGAGCAGCGCCAGGCGCTCGACGCGGCCGGGGCTCGCGCCCGCGTAGTACACCGCGACCGCGCCGCCCATCGAGTGGCCCACCACGCCGAGCCGCGGCGGCGCGAGCGCGTCGACGAGCGCCGCGACGTCGGCGATGTAGTCGGGGAAGTAGTAGTAGCCGCCCGCGCCGACGCGGCCGCTCCGGCCGAAGCCGCGCAGGTCGGGCGCGATCACGTCGTGCCCCGCCCGCGCGAGCGGCTCGGCCACGAGATCCCACGTGCTCCCCGCGTCGAGGAAGCCGTGGAGCAAGAGCAGCGTGAGGCCGGACGGCCGCGCGGCGTCGTCGCGAAAGCGATGGACGCACAGCGTGAGACCGTTGGTCTTCCAAGATTCCGACGTCCTACGCACCACGCGCGTGCTCTCGCGTGCAGGCGCCCACGTCAACCCCCCGCGCGCGCCGCGCGCCCGGCGCCGTCACCGCTTCGCTGGCGGCGCCGCAGGAGCCGCCGGGGGAAGCATCGTCCCCGTCGCCACCGGCACGGCCGATCCCGCCGCGCCCGCAGGCGGCGCGGCCGCAGCGCCCGGCGCGGCCGCAGCGCCCGGCGCGCCCGGCGCCGCGGCGTCGGACCCGGCCGGCGCGGCGCTCGCCGACGCCGCAGGCGCCGCCGGGAGCGCGGCGCCCGTGAGCCGCGCGGCGTCCTTCAGCACCTCGTCGGCGTGCACGCCGGGATCGACGTCCGGGTAGACCTTCGCGACCTTGCCGTCGGGATCGATCAGGAACGTCACGCGCGCCATCGACCCGAGCCGCGTCGGCACGCCGAACGCGTTGGCCCACGTCTGGTCGGTGTCGACGAGGATGGGGAACGGCAGCCTGTGCTCGGTCGCGAACGCCTCGTGCGACTCGCGCGTGTCGGGGGAGACGCCGAAGATCTGCACGTTGGCCTGCTTGAAGCGATCCCACGCGTCGCGGAACGCGCACGCCTCCTCCGTGCAGCCCGGCGTCCCGTCCTTCGGATAGAAGTACACGACCACGGCGCGACCCCGCTGGTCGGACAGCCGCTGGATCGCGCCGTTCTGATCGGCGGCGAACACGTCGGGCGCCGTCGCGCCGACCGGGAGGAGCCCCTGTCCACCGTCGGGTCGCTCGGCCGCGCCACACGCGAGCAGCGAGACAAAGGCAAAGACGACAGCAACTACGACAAAAACGAGGGCAGTCGGGAAGCGTCTCTTCATCAGAGCGCCACGTTAGCACGCACTCGGTAGGATCGATCCGACGCTTCTGGTACGTTGCGCCGACAGGAGACCAGGCCGATGGCGATCTACGGAAACGGCAGCGGCGCCGCCCCCGGCGCGGTGCGCCAGGGCAGGGGAATCACCTACCCCGATTTCTCTTCGCCTACCGTGGATAAGGTCATGGTGGAAGAGCGTGCAGCCGGGCTCGGCAAACGAAGCATCAAGGGCCCGGCCAAGGTCGCCGGCCTCAAGCTCGCCATCTCCATGATGGACCTCACCACCCTCGAGGGAAAAGACTCGCCCGGAAAAGTCGAGCAGCTCTGCCAGAAGGCGCTTCGCCCTCACGAGCGCGCGGACATCCCTCCGTGTGCGGCGGTGTGCGTCTATCCGAAGCTCGTGCCCGTCGCCAGGCGAGCGGTCGCGGGCTCGACGGTCAAGGTGGCGAGTGTGGCGACCGCCTTCCCGAGCGGGCTGTCCACGCTCGAGGTCAAGCTCGCCGACGTGCGCCAGGCGGTCGAGCTCGGCGCCGACGAGATCGACATGGTGATCGACCGCGGCGCGATGCTCGCCGGCGAGGTCAACGCCGTGTACGACGAGATCGCCGCGACCAAGGAGGCGTGCGGGCGCGCGCACCTCAAGGTGATCCTGGAGACCGGCGAGCTCGGGAGCTACGACCGCGTCCGCAAGGCGAGCCGCATCGCGATGCTCGCCGGCGCCGACTTCATCAAGACCTCGACCGGGAAGGTCACCCCGGCGGCCACGCCCGCGGTGACGCTGGTGATGCTCGAGGCGATCCGCGATCACGCGCACGCGACCGGCCAGCGCGTCGGGATGAAGCCGGCCGGCGGCATCCGGACGGCGAAGCAGGCGCTGCACTACCTCGTGCTGGTCAAGGAGACCCTCGGCGACGCCTGGCTCACGAGCGACCTGTTCCGCTTCGGCGCGTCCACGCTCCTCAACGACGTGCTCATGCAGCTCGAGAAGGAGCGGACCGGCGCCTACCAGGGCGGCGACTATTTCAGCAAGGACTGACCGCGCGCGGTCGGGGCGCGCGCGCGGCCTGGCGTCGCGCGGCGTGGCCGGGGCCGATGTTCAACGCGCGGCCGCCGGCGTAGAGTGCGCGGCATGAGCGACAGGAGCACCGCCGCGGCAGGCGGCGACGGGGGCGCGCCCCGGGAGTCTGGCGCGGAGCGCGCCGCGCGCGACGCGAGCCCCGCGCGCGAGGCGGCCGTCGTGTTCGGCGACGCGTGGCGCTACGCGCCGGCGCCCGAGGGGCGCGACCACGTGAAGATCGCGCCGCGGTACGACCTCTTCATCGGCGGCGCGTGGCGCGCCCCGGAGTCGGGCCGCTACCTCGACAGCGTCAGCCCGTCGACCGAGGAGAAGCTCTGCGAGTTCGCCGAGGCCTCCGAGCGCGACGTCGACCTCGCCGTGCAGGCGGCCCGGGCCGCGTACGAGAAGCACTGGTCGCGCCTGCGCCCGCTCGATCGCGGCAAGTACATCTACCGCATCGCCCGCGCCCTCCAGGAGAAGTCGCGCGAGCTCGCGGTCGTCGAGTCGCTCGACGGGGGCAAGCCCATCAAGGAGTCCCGCGACGTCGACCTCCCGCTCGCGGCCGCGCACTTCTTCTACTACGCGGGCTGGGCCGACAAGCTCGAGCACGCCTTCCCCGGGCGGGACCCGCGGCCGCTCGGCGTCGCGGGGCAGGTGATCCCGTGGAACTTCCCGCTCCTCATGGCGGCGTGGAAGCTCGCGCCCGCGCTCGCGGCGGGCAACACGTGCGTCCTCAAGCCCGCCGAGACGACGCCGCTCACGTCGCTGCTCCTCGCGAAGATCATCGAGGAGGCGGACCTGCCGCCCGGGGTCGTCAACGTGGTCACGGGCGCGGGCGCGACGGGCGCCGCGGTCGTCGGCCACCCCGGCGTCGACAAGGTCGCGTTCACCGGCTCGACCGAGGTCGGCAAGCGCATCCAGCGCGCGCTCGCCGGCACCGGCAAGCGGCTCACGCTGGAGCTCGGCGGCAAGGCCGCGAACATCGTGTTCGAGGACGCGCCGCTCGATCAGGCGGTCGAGGGGATCATCGGCGGCATCTTCTTCAACCAGGGCCATGTCTGCTGCGCGGGCTCGCGCCTGCTCGTCGAGGAGAGCGTCCACGACGCCCTGCTCGTCAAGCTGCGCGAGCGCATGGCGACCCTGCGCGTCGGCGATCCGCTCGACAAGAACACGGACGTGGGCGCCATCAACTCGCGGGCGCAGCTCGAGAAGATCCAGGAGCTCGTGGCCGCGGGCGAGCGCGAGGGGGCCGCGCGCTTCTCGGTGAGCTGCGCGCTCCCGGAGCGCGGCTACTGGTTCGCGCCGACGCTCTTCACGGGCGTCGCGCAGTCGCACCGGATCGCGCGCGAGGAGATCTTCGGCCCGGTGCTCTCGATCCTGACCTTCCGCACGCCCGAGGAGGCGATCGAGAAGGCGAACAACACGATGTACGGGCTGTCGGCCGGCGTCTGGACGGGCAAGGGCTCGAAGAGCTTCTGGGTCGCGCAGCGGCTCCGCGCCGGCGTCGTCTGGGCGAACACCTTCAACAAGTTCGACCCCAGCTCCCCGTTCGGCGGCTACAAGGAGAGCGGCTTCGGCCGCGAGGGTGGGCGCCAGGGGCTGCTCGCCTACCTCGAGGTGGACTGATGGCGCTCGGCAACGGCGAGGCGGGCGCGCGCGTCGGCGTGCGCAAGGCGTACAAGATGTTCGTGGGCGGCGCGTTCGTGCGCTCGGAGTCGGGGAGGTACACGCAGGTGCGCGATCACGGCGGCGCGGGCGCGGTCGAGAACATCCCGCGCGCCTCGCGCAAGGACGGGCGCGACGCGGTGGTCGCGGCGGCCGGCGCGCTCGGCGGCTGGTCGTCGCGCTCGGCCTACAACCGCGGGCAGATCCTCTACCGCCTCGCGGAGATGCTCGAGGCGCGGCGCGCGGAGCTCGCGGCCTCGCTCGAGCGCGGCGGCCAGGGCGCCGGCGACGCCGAGCGCGAGGTCCTCGCGTCGATCGATCGCGCCGTCGCGTACGCGGGCTGGGCCGACAAGTACCAGAGCCTCTTCGCGAGCCTGAATCCCGTGTCCGGCCCGCACTTCACCTTCACGGTGCCCGAGCCGATGGGGGTCGTCGTCATCGCGGCGCCGCCGCGCCCCGCGCTCCTCGGCCTCGCGGGCGCGCTCCTGCCGGTGATCACCGCCGGCAACACCTGCGTCGTGCTCGCCAGCGAGGCGGATCCGCGCACCGCCCTCGTCTTCGCCGAGGCGCTCGCCACGAGCGATCTGCCGGGCGGCGTCGTCAACCTCCTCACCGGCCAGCTTGCCGAGGTGCTGCCGCACCTCGCCGCGCACATGGAGGTCGCCGCGCTCGATCTGCACGGCGTGGACGCGGCCCTGGCGAAGCGCCTCGAGGAGGCGGCCGCCGCCAGCGTCAAGCGGGTGAGGTCCCGCTCGCTCGGCGAGGCGGAGTGGTTCGACGACCGGGCGGCGACGTCCCCGCGCTGGATCGAGCGGTTCGTCGAGCTGAAGACGATCTGGCACCCGGCCGGGCCGTAGCGCGGGCGGCGCGAGCCGCGCGCCGCTCAGCCGCCGAGCACCATCCCCGTCTGCAGCGTCCGCCCGGCGACGAGATCCGCGGCCGGGAGCGGCTTCCGCCCCTCGGCCTGCGCCCGCAGGATCTGGATCGCGCCGTCGCCGCAGGCGACGATCACGATGTTGCGGCCGGCCATCACCACGGTCCCCGGCGGCGCCCCGTCGCGGTCGGCCTCGCGCTCGACGCGCGCGGCGAGCACCTTGAGCGCCTTGCCCTCGATCGTCGTGAAGGCGCCTGGCCACGAGGTCATCCCCCGGATGTGGTCGTGGATCTGCCGGGCGCTCCGGTCCCAGCGGATGCGCCCGTCCTCCTTCTTGAGGAGCGGCGCGTGCGTCGCCGCCTCGTGATCCTGCGGCGTCGCCTGGAGCTCGCCGTCCACGGCGCGGCGGAGGTCCTCGCGCACGACGCGCGCCGCGAGCGCCCCGAGATCGACCGCGAGCTCGTCGGCGGTCGTGTCGGGGCCGATCGGGATGCGATGGATCGCGTAGACCGGCCCCGTGTCCATGCCCTCGTCCATCTGCATCAGCGAGACGCCCGTCTCGGCCTCGCCCCCGGCGATCGCCCAGGTGATCGGCGCGGCGCCGCGGTAGCGCGGCAGGATCGACGCGTGCAGGTTCATGCAGCCGCGCCGCGGCGCATCGAGCACCGCCTTCGGCAGGATGCGCCCGTAGGCGATCACGAGCGCGACGTCGGCGGCGGCGTCCTTCACCCACGCGGCGAACTCGGGCGTGCGGATCTTCTCGGGCTGCACCACCGGCAGGCCGAGCTCTCCGGCCTTCACCTTGACCGGCGGCGCCTTGAGCTCGAGCCCGCGGCCGGCCGGCCGATCGGGCTGGCAGACGACGCCGACGACGTCCGCGATCGACGCGAGCGCCTCGAGCGAGGGCACGGCGATGGCGGGGGTACCGAAGAAGAGCGCGCGCACGCCCTAGCTTCTAGCAGGAGCGGCGCCCCGCACGGCCGCCTTCTTCATCGCGATCGCGCCGACGCTGCCGCGCGGACGTGGCTCAGGGCTGCGCCGCCGGCCGCCCGGCGTCGTCGTCCTTCCCGCGCGCCGCTGCGCCGCGCGGATCGGCGCAGCAGCGGAAGCCGGTCTCGTAGAACACGAACTTCGGGTCGTGCGCGTCGTTCGTCCCGCGGCAGCCCGTCCACGGCTTGGCCCAGAAGCCGCCCATGAGCGCGCCCGGCCACCGCCGGCCGCGGCGCGACGCGACCCACTCCTCGACGTTGCCCATCATGTCGAAGATGCCGAACGACGAGGCGCACCCGGGGTACGAGCCGCTCGGGGCGCCTTGCCAGAGCCGCTCCACCTCGTGCCGCGCGACGTCGCCGGAGGCGCCGAGCTTCCGCTCGTCGACCGGCCGCCACGCCTTGCCGCTGTTGCAGACGGCCCTGTCCACGCGCCAGCCGTAGACGAGCGGGCGCCGCTCGGGGCCCTCGCACGCGAGCTCCCACTCCTGCTCGGCGCACACCCGCTTGCCGCGCGCCGCGCACCACGCGGTCGCCATCTCGAACGACTGCATGACGAGCGGCTTCGCGCCCCGCTGGTTCGGCGCCTCGAACTGATCCATGCACACCGCGATCTCCGTCGTCGGCCCCTCCTCCGCGGTGATCCCCTCCCAGTAGGCGAAGCAGTGGGTCGCCTTGCCGCTCTTGACCGGCTCGACGCAGACATGCTGGACGTCGTCATGGTGGGTGCCGGTGACGAGCCGCATGTCCGGCGGGCACGCCGGGCTGGGCCCTGGATCGAGGGACGGCGCCGCTGGCAGGCTGAGCATCGCGAGGGCGAGCGCGCCGAGGCCGAGCAGGGGATCGATCATCGTTCGCGAGGGCTCCGGTGTCGCTCCGCGCCGGGCGCCGCCGCGGCCGAGCCCGCGTCGCGGCGCGACGGCGGGGAACGGTGGGGAGACGATGCGCCTCTCGTCTGACGCGGTGGGCGACGCGGTGGGCGACGCGGTGGGCGACGCGGTAGACCCTGCGCCGCGTCGCCGCGCCGCCCGACAAGCGAGCGCTGCAGGTCGGAGCTGACCCGCAGAATATCCCCATTCAAAAAAATGGCCAGGGCTGTGGCACGCGGCATGCGCCGTGTCTATGGTGAGTTCCCGTAGCCTCGCGGGCTGTCTTCCACCAGAGCTGCCAGCAGGGCTCCGCGTCGCACCGTTCGCATCCGTCTGGATGCAAGCCAGGATGACCGGGGCGCGCGCCCGCCGCGCGACCCGGCGTCAGGTTGATGAAGGGGTTTACCTCCCCCGGTCGGGTGCCTAGAGGAGATCGCCATGTCCGAGAAAAAGAACCCGCCGATGCCGCCGCGCTCCGAGGAAGAGGTCGTCTTCGGCGACGAGCTGCCGGTTCTGCCGATCCGCAATGCGGTCCTGTTCCCGGGCGCCGTTGCGCCCTTCGATGTCGGCCGCGAGAAGTCGGTCGCGCTGGTCGAGGATGTCGACAACCTTCCCGGCCCGGTCATCGCGATCTTCGCCCAGCGCGATCCGTCGACCGACGATCCCGGCGCCGAGGATCTGTACCCCATGGGCTGCGCCGCGCGGGTGCTGAAGGCGCTCAAGCACAGCTCGGGCAACTACTCGCTGATCCTGCAGGGCCTCACGCGGATCCGGCTCGACACCGTCACCGCCCACACGCCGTACCTGCGCGCCAAGATCCGCCGCATGGACGAGCCGGCGACGGAGGACGTCGAGGCCGAGGCGCTCGCGATGAGCCTGCGCGACATCGCGAAGCAGGTCATCCAGCTGATGCCCGAGCTCCCGCGTGAGGCGGGCTCGCTCATCGACTCGATCCAGGCGCCGGGCGCGCTCGCCGACCTCGTCGCGGCGAACCTCGACGCGCCGGTCGAGGAGAAGGCGCAGCTCATCGAGACGATCGACGTGAAGGAGCGCATCCGCAAGGTGCTCCGGCTGCTCACGCGGCAGCTGGAGATCCTGAAGATGCGCGAGCGCATCAACTCCCAGATCAAGGAGGAGATGGGCAAGAACCAGCGCGAGTACGTGCTCCGCCAGCAGCTCAAGGCCATCAAGGAGGAGCTCGGCGAGGACGACGGCGATCAGGGCGACCTCGACGGGCTCGAGGATCGCATCGCGAAGGCGAACCTGCCGACCGAGGCGGAGACGGTCGCGAAGAAGCAGCTGAAGCGGCTGCGGACGATGCAGGTCGGGTCGGCCGAGTACACCGTGGTGCGGACGTACCTCGACTGGATCCTGGACGTGCCGTGGACGCAGTCGACGCAGGACAACCTGGACATCGGCAGCGTCCGCAAGGTGCTCGACGAGGACCACTACGGCCTGGAGAAGGTCAAGAAGCGCATCCTCGAGTACCTCGCGGTCCGCAAGCTGAAGCAGGACAAGAAGGGCCCGATCCTCTGCCTGCTCGGGCCGCCCGGCGTCGGCAAGACGTCGCTCGGCCGGAGCATCGCGCGCGCCCTCGGCCGCAAGTTCCACCGCGTCTCGCTCGGCGGCGTGCACGACGAGGCGGCGATCCGCGGCCACCGGCGCACCTACGTCGGCGCGCTGCCCGGCCAGATCATCCAGGGCATGAAGAAGTCGGGGACGATCAACCCGGTCTTCATGATGGATGAGGTCGACAAGATCGGGCACGACTTCCGGGGCGACCCCTCGGCGGCGCTGCTCGAGGTGCTCGACCCGGAGCAGAACAACACGTTCGCGGATCACTACCTGGAGATCCCGTACGACCTGTCGCACGTGATGTTCGTCGCGACCGCGAACGTGGCCGATCCGATCCCGCCGCCCCTCCGCGACCGCATGGAGATCCTCGAGATCCCGGGCTACACGCGGAAGGAGAAGCTCGCGATCGCGCGGCAGCACCTGCTCCCGAAGCAGCTGTCCGAGCACGGGCTGACGACCGACCAGCTCGAGGTCACCGACAAGGCGCTGGAGGAGATCATCGATCACTACACGCGCGAGGCCGGCGTCCGCTCGCTCGAGCGGCAGATCGCGGGCGTCATCCGCGGCGTGGCGGTGAAGGTCGCGGAGGGCGACACGCAGAAGCGGCGCGTCGACAACGAGGACGACCTGCACGAGTTCCTCGGCCCGGCGAAGTACACGAGCGAGGTCGCCGAGCGCACCGCCGAGAGCGGCGTCGCGACGGGCCTCGCGTGGACGAGCGTCGGCGGCGAGATCCTCTTCATCGAGGCGACGCGGATGTACGGCACGGGCAAGCTCCAGCTGACCGGCCAGCTCGGCGACGTGATGAAGGAGTCGGCGCAGGCGGCGCTGTCCTTCGTGCGCAGCAACGCGGCGAGGTACGGCATCGCGAAGGACTTCCTCGAGAAGAGCGACCTGCACATCCACATCCCCGCCGGCGCGATGCCCAAGGACGGGCCGAGCGCGGGCGTGACGATGTTCACGGCGCTCGTCTCGCTCCTCACCGGGGTCAAGGTCCGCCACGACGTCGCGATGACGGGCGAGATCACGCTCCGCGGTCGGGTGCTTCCGATCGGCGGCCTGAAGGAGAAGGTGCTGGCGGCGCACCGCGCCGGCATCAAGCGCATCATCGTCCCCGAGCGCAACCGGGCGGATCTCGAGGAGGTCCCGAAGGAGGTCGTGGACGAGCTGCAGTTCTTCTTCGTCAGCCGGATGGAGCAGGTCCTCGAGGCCGCGCTCGAGCGGATGCCCGAGCCCGCGCCCGCGACCGAGGAGTCGAAGGACGGCGAGAAGAAGGACCTGGAGAAGTCGGAGAAGAGCTCGATCGCGAGCAACTGATCCGGGGGCGATCGCTCTGCGATCGTTCTACGAGGCGCCGCGCGGCTTGGACGCGCGGCGCCTTTTTCGTCAACCCTTTCGTCAAGAGGGGCGAGCGGCTCGTCGCGCGCCGCGCCGGGAGCCGCGGGCGTGCGCGCGCTTGCCGCCGGCTTTCGTCTCGACGGAAGTCAAGCGAATCGGTAGCCTCGTTGTCGCATGAGGCCGTGCCCGAACTGCGCGTGGATGCTCAAGGAAACCGACGCTGCCTGCACGATGTGCGGCGCGAGCGTGGCGGGTGCTGCGCCTTCGGCCTCCGGTCCGGTCGCGCCTCCGCCGCCGGTGCAGGGGGGCGCGGGCGCCTACGCTCCGCCTGGCCCACCGGGCTATCCGGGGCAATCGGTCGCCTCCGGGTACGGCGGTGCGGCGCCGCAGGGGTACGGCGCCGTGGGCGGCGCGCAGGGGGCCTACCCGCCTCCTCCTCAGGTCGGGGTGGGGGGTGGTCTCGCGGCGCCGCCGGGAGGCGTCCCCTTCTCGAGCGGCGCGGACTCTCCGTTCCCGGTCTCTCCATGGGCGCGCGCGGCTCCTTCGGCGGGGCTCACGTCGCAGCCGTCGTCGCCTCCGATGAACCAGCCGGGCGTCATGCCCGCCCAGCCGCCGCTGGCGTCGCCGATCCCGGGCATCGTGCCCGGCGCGTCGATGGGCGGCGCGATGGGGCAGCCGGCCGCGTCGCCGGCGCCGGTCTTCGGCATGCCCCCGCAGATCGTCGCGCAGCCGCCGATGGTCGTGCCGACGGCGGCGCCGGGGATGGTGGCGCCGCCGCCGCTGGTGCAGGCCGGGGCGGTGGCGCCGCCGCCGCTGGTGCAGGCCGGGGCGGTGGCGCCGCCGCCGCTGGTGCAGGCCGGGGCGATGGCGCCGCCGCCGCTGGTGCAGGCCGGGGCGATGGCGCCGCCGCCGCTGGTGCAGGCCGGGGTGCCTGCGGCGGCGCAGGGCAGGGCGCCGGCGATCGTCGCGCCGCCGATCGTGCAGGGCGCGGTGCCGGCGGCGGTGCAGCCGGTCCCGGGGCAGCCGTCACGCGTGCTCGTCGGCTTCCTCGTGACGTTCCAGAACGACCCGGGGGGCAGCTTCTGGCCGATCTACAGCGGGCGCACCCAGGTGGGGCGCGCCGGGGCGGATCCAACGACAGAGATCGGGCTGCCCGACGCGAGCGCCTCGTCGCGGCATGCGTCGCTCCACGCCGACCCGACGACGGGCCAGGTCTTCATCGAGGACGACGGCTCGCGCAACGGCACCTTCGTCAACGAGCAGCGCCTCGGGCAGGGCGAGCGCCGGCAGCTGCGCGACAACGACCGGCTGCGGCTCGGGAGCACGACCTTCGTGGTGAAGGTGCTGGTGGCGTGAGCGGAACGGGCCGGGCGCTGCGTCGCAGGCCCAGCCCTCCACGGAGCTTACTGTCCGCCCGTGCCGCCTGCGCCACCGGTGCCGTCGGTGCCGCCTGCGCCGCCTTCGCCGTCCTCGGCCGCCTGGCATACCTTGAAGCCGGTTGAGGGGTCGACATCACATATCCCGGACGTGCAGTCGTCAGCGGTGACGCAGGCCTGCCCATCCCCGCAGTCCCTATCGCAAAGCGTGCCGCCGCAGTCGATGTCGGTTTCCAGGCCGTCCTTCTCGCCGTTGAAGCAGAGCGGCGCGGCCGGCGGGATCACGCAATTGAAGTATTCAACCACCTCGGCGGGGGTCTCCTTCACGATACCCTCGCTGTCGGTCGACGGATCGATCGGCGGGTAGTGGACGCGGAAGCTGATGAATCCGGCGTACTTCTCCATCTCCTCAGCGTCCGTCAGGTCGGCCTTCGGCGGAGGCTGGAGGCCAGGGCTCGACTCGAGCACAGCCCTCGGCAGCAGTTGATCGAAGCCGCCGCACTCCCGTTCGGCGGCGTCGATCCGGTTGAAATGGTGCGAAGTCCCGTCGGCGCAGCTCACATCGAGGATGTCCCGGCCCTCCGGTGTCGTGATCGAGACAGTCCCTCCGTTCACGCTCAGAACCTCGGCGCTGCTGCCGCCGCCGCTTCCGCCAGTGCCGCTACCGCCGTTCCCGGGGTTGCCCCCGCCACCGTCGCTGCCGCCACCCTCGTTGCCGCTGCCATCCTCGCACTGCGGGAGCATGACTCCGGCGCCCCCCGTGCCCCCGGCGCCCCCCGCATTCTCGGGCTCACCGCAAGGATTGATCGTCACGGAGTAGGTGAACTCCCCCGCGTACGTGAACGAGCCGCACTCCTGCGCCTGGGCGTCGATGCGCTTGAACGAGACGCTCGTCGGGGGGAACGCCGCGACGTCGAGCGGCGGATCGAAGATGACCTGCCCGCCACCCTCGAGGAAGCACACGTCGAGCTTCTCACGGGTCGCGAAGCTGCCTTTCGGCCCATTCCCCGCGCCCGGAGCGCCGCACCTGTCGTCGATGTCGTCGTGAAAGGTCGCGTAGCAGCTGTTCTGATCCCTGAGGAACGCGCAGATGTTCTCGAACTCCTCGCCGCAGCCGGGCACGGTGACGGCTGCGGCCACGAGGAGCGGAGCGACGGCGGCGGCGAACAAGACGTAACGGCGCATGGGCGCAGTCTACGCGGACTCCCCGCAGGTGGGCCAGATCCGCAGAGGTCGCCAAGGCACGGCGGCGCCGGGGGGCGCCTCGGCCTCGCGTCCGCGGTCGGCTCGCCTCAGAGCTCGGCGTAGGGCCCGGGGACCACGTACGCGTCGTCGTTGCCCGCGTACGTGAACACCCCCCAGCAGACGAGCTTGTACTTGATCGCGAACGCCATCGCCTCCCGCAGGCTCGCCTTGGGCGCCAGCACGGCGAGGTTCGAGCGGCGGACGCCCCACCAGCCCGGCCCGTGCTGCAGCACCGCGTCGTGGAGGTCCTTCGTCGCGTGCTCCGAATCCTCGAGCACCGCAAGGCGCAGCCGGACGAACGACTTGTCGCTCGAAGGGAAGTCGAACCAGTACAGGTTCGACCTCGCCTGCTTCGGGGCGATGCTCCCGGCGCCCTGCGCCGACAGGAAGCGCGTGAGGTCGTCGGGCGCGAGCTTCTGCGTCACCGGGTGCGTGTCGACGCCCTGGCACGTCTCGGGGCCCACCTTGAACTCCCCGAGCGTGAGCGGCGGCTCGCGGCCGTTCTCGGGCGTCAAGAGGAACCTGTCGATCTCGGGCAGATCGCCCGGGTACTCCACGCCGGCGTCGATGCCGCTGCACGCCGGGACCCCCAGCGAAAGCGCGAACGCCGCCGCGAGCGCGGGGCGCCCTGGCGCGCGGCTCGGCGCCGGACGTCCGTGGGCGGGGCTCCTGCGGAAGGGGGGGCTCGGCGCGCTCGCCGCCGGTGCTCCGGCGGGCGCGCCCTTGCGGCTCGGTTTGCTTTCGTTCGACATGGCTCTCTCGCGGCACCTGGGGCGTCGCCTCGATCGGCGGGCGCAGCGCTGCCCGGGCCGGGCAATCATTCAATGCCGGACGCCCCGAGGGCAAACTCCTCTGCGAACATTTGGCTGGCGCGCCCCCGCTGGCCTAAAGTTCGCCCGATGAGGCACCTCGGAACGCCGATGCTCGCGCACGTCCCCGCCCTCCGCGCAGGGCTCGCGGCCGCCGCGGGGCGCGCCGGAGCGGCCTGCGCCGCCGCGGCCATGATCGCGCTGCTCGCCGGCTGCGGCGGGTCGCCCGCCGCCCCCAGGCAGGACGAAGTCTTCTATCTCCACGGCGCCAGCGGGCTGCTGAGCAAGGACCAGAGCTTCGAGGTGTACTTCCCGCCGCTCGACGCCCCGGCCACCGATCGGGTGCCGCGCCGGATCGGCGTGGGCCTCATGAACGGCGACGTCCGCATCAGCCGCCCGATGGACTGGAACGTCGGCGGCGCCGACTACACGCCCGAGCGCCGCTTCATCACGTACCAGTCGCCGCGCCAGTTCCTGTTCTCGATCTACGAGCGCATCGACAGCCCGGAGGACCCGTGGCCCGACGTGCTCAAGCGCTACGAGGCCGACCTGGAGGAGCAGGGCGCGGAGATCCTCTCCGGCCGCGCCCCGGTGGCCACCGCGAACACGCAGGGCCGCAGCTACCTCGTCAAGGCGAAGATCCCCTCGAAGCCCGTGTCCGAGGCCTTCGCCCACGAGATCCTCGTCCGGAGCCCCCGCCGCGTCCTGCTCGTGCAGATCGTGCACCACGAGAACATCGACGCGAACGCCGACGAGATCACGGCCGCGCTGCAGAGCCTCACCGTGTACTGAGCGCCCGCCGCGCGCCCCCGTCACATCGGCGGGGGCTCGCCCCGATCCTCGTCGTCCTCGTCGTCGCCGCCCGCGAGGTGCTTGTCGTCGAGGGGGATCGTGATCACGAGCCGCTCCGCCGCGGAGCCGCCGATCCACGCGGTGCGCTTGAGCGTCGAGGCGCGCGGCGAGCCGAGCTGGAACCGCGGCGCCTCCTCCGTGTCCACGTGGATCTCGAGCATCACGTCGTGGATGCCCGGCGTGAACGTCTCGATGATGCCGCGGACGAGCTCCTGACGCTGGCCGCCGGGCAGGAACGAGAGGTACTCGTCGTAGCCGACCGGCCCGAGCACGACCTTGTAGCGGCCCGACCCGTCGAACACGTAGCGCCCCAGCGTCAGGCTCTCGCCGAGCTGGTGGTTCATCACGCCGAGCTTGTTCCTGAACGGCTTCTCGATCTTCGTCCAGTGGCCGACGAACTGCTCGATCTTCACGCCGATGTCCCCGAGCATCTCGGAGAGCACCGTCTCGAGGTTCCGCGCCGAGCGCGACTTCGAGGCGAGGATCGGCGCGTACCGGAGGAAGAAGAAGCGGTCGAGCGGCGTCTCGTAGTCGCGGAACCCGTCGAGGCCGACCGCGCAGAGCATCCGGCGCGAGAACGGATCGGCGCCCTGCTTGCGGTACGTGACGGGCAGCCGGTACTTGGTCCACGCGCGGTAGAGCAGCGACAGGAGCCGGTGGTGGAGGACGTCGAGGAGCTCGCGGACCGGCTGCGGCCCGCCCTGATAGTCGGCCAGCGCGATCTGCTCGATGAAGTACGCCGGCAGCGGCGACACCGAGCCGTACAGGCCGAGGAACGTGGTCGAGACCCGCGCCCGCTGGACCCCGTCCGCGTACTTGACCGGCGCGAGCTCGCTCACGTCGCTCGACGCGAAGACGAGCGACGGATCGCCGCGCAGCCGGATGCGCTCGTCCTGCACCGGCCCGAGCTGGCCCACCGGCGGCGCGGCGGGGAAGAGCCGCTCGAGCAGGTAGACGAGGCGGTAGTACGAGAAGCGCGGCGCGGTCTCCGCGAAGCGCCGGAGCGCCTCCATCGCCGCGGGGTCGGCGGCCGCGGCGCCCCTCGGCGCGGCCGCCCTCAGATCAGCGTCAGGCTGCCGCTCTTCGGCTCCCATTTGTGCACCACGCGTGTGTTCGTGCCGGTGACCGTCAGCTGCGTGAACGAGTTCAACGAGACGTAGGACCCGAGCATCTCGTTGAGGATGCTCGCGAACAGGTACATCTCGCCCTCGCCGACGAACCCGCCCTCGTCGAGCTCGACGTCGACCGCGACGCCGCGCACCGGCGCGCCCCGGTACAGCCGGTCGGTCGGCCGCACCCGGATCGACTTCATCGCGGCCAGGCGGAGCTGGTTCGCGCGCGCCGCCTGGCGATCGACGATCGCCTGGAAGTTGTAGAGATCGACCGTCGCCCGGAGCACCTCGAGATCGGTGATCGAGCGGTAGCTCATCGCCATGTGGGCCAGCACGCGCCACTGCAGCTCGCGCCCGATCGGCGGCGGGAGCGGCGCGGTGACGCCCGTGAGGTTCGTGAAGCTCGCCACCGCGGGGGAGGTCGCCGTCGGCACCCGCAGATCGCCGAGCTTCAGCTGCGCCGGCAGGCGGCGGTTCGTGCTCGTCGCCTCGATGCTGATCACGTCGAACTCGGGGAGCGCCCCCGCGTCCTGCGGCGAGCCGAACGACAGGTACATGTCGATGCCGTCGCCGATCGCGGCCGGGCGGAGGTGCGTCTGGTAGAAGATCGTCCGCGCGGCGGCCTCGGGATCGAGCTCGTGCTGGAAGCTGAAGAACGAGGGGATCTCGACGCGCTGGCTCGTGCGGCGGGCGATCCCGACGACCTTGTCGATGCTGTGGATCTCGAAGGCCGCGGGCGTCGCGCCGGCCGGGCGGCACAGGTACTCGTGCTTGGTGGCCTCGGGCTTGATCGGATCGCTCGTGTGCTCGAACAGGTTCACGACCGGCGAGCAGAACAGCCGGAGGTTCTCCCGGCTGACGCGGGTCCCCGGCGGGAGCCCGTCCCTGAACTGCAGCAAGATCGCGAACCGGTCGGAGATCCGCTCCGCCGAGAGCGCCTGGAGGCCGGTCACCTCGAAGAACGCGAACTTCTGCGGGAGCGTGAAGAACTCCTGCAAGAGCCGGAAGCCCGGGTAGACCGTCTTGGGATACGGGATCAGCGCCTCTTCGTCGGTGAAGCCGGTGAGCCGCACGGCGCGCCCCGGGAGCGACGCGATCGTCGTGTCGCGCCCGGACGCGTCCACGGCGGCGAGCGCGACGGTGTCGACGTGCGCGCCGACCCAGAGGCGGAGGTCGTCCTGGAGCCGGCGCTCGCCGTGGATGTAGAAGCGGAGCGACGAGAGCGACAGGCCCGCGAGCGCGGCGCCGCCGGTCAGGCGGAGCTCGATGCGGAGCGTCTGCGCGAGCTGCGCGCCCGTGTCGACGCGCACGTCCTCCACCGCGAGCGGGACGAGCTCGACGTCCTGCGTGGTGCGGAACCGGCACGAGACGCCGTCGACCGGCACCGACCCGACCTCCGCGTGCCGGGCCACGACGAGCCTCTCGCGCACGACGTTCGGCAGCGGCGTGAACTCGATGATCGACGTCGCCGGGATCTGACGGAGGTAGTGCGGAAAGAGCAGCGACGCGACCGAGTGGATCACCTCGGGGAGCTCGTCGTCGAGCTTCTGGCGGATCTTGCCCGTCAGGAAGGCGACGCCCTCGAGCAGGCGCTCGACGTCGGGGTCGCCGCCGCGCTCCGCGAGCATGGGCGCGATCCCGGGGTAGGCCGCGGCGAACTCCCGCCCCAGGTCCCTCAGGTAGGTGAGCTCGTCCTGGTAGTACTTGTTGAACATCCTCTCGCCACCGCCAGTCGACCGCCTGGGCCGAAGCGTGTCAACCGCCGTGAGCTCGGCCGCCGGACAGAAGCTACGTCATCCGGACGTTGCCGCTCTGGTCCACCGCGGCGCCGAGCCGGAGCGCCTGGCGCCGGCCGTCGGGGAACTGGATCTGCGCGGTGATCTCGAACTCGAGGATCATCGACTGCAGCACCGAGTCGCTGCGCAGGTGCCGGACCTGCACGTTCTTCAGCCGCGGCTCGTAGGCCTGGATGCAGTTCTTGAGCGAGCGCTGCACCAGGCCGATCGCCTCGGGGAACTCGTGCAGCACCTCGGAGACCTCCATGAGGCCGTAGTCCGGGCAGGTCAGCGAGCTGCCCTGGCGGGTGTTCAGCATGTGCCCGAGGTGCGTCAGGATGGCCGACTCGAGGTCGTGATCCCGGTAGGTGTGCCGCTCCGTCGAGTGCGGGTCGGCCGCGTGCTGGATGCGGGTGAGGAGCGATGGGCCGGCCACGGCGCGGATCGTAGATCAGCTCGCGCCTCGAGCGGAAGCCCGGCGTTTCAGCGCGGGGTGAGCCAGTCGTCCTCGGCCGAGAGGCCGCCGTCGTTCCAGATCCAGAGGACCTTCTGGTACGTGAACGCGACCTCCTCCTGCTCGGGCACGCGCGCTTGCGACGGGTGCCGCACGTTGAGCATGTGGAACTGGATGCTCGAGATGGTCGCGTTCGTGAGCTGGACCGTGAAGACCGGCTTCTCGATGCCGATCGCGACCGACCGGTAGAACTGGAGCTCCCAGCGGGGGATGCTCTCGTTGTGGCTGAGCATGCTGAGGAGGAGCGGGGTGGACCGGTCGAGGTCCTTCGTGACGATGAAGGGCTTGTGCATCCGCTTGCCCGTCGGGCGGCCGGTCACCGGGTCGCGCGGTCCCACCAGCGAGTGGAACACCTCCGTGACCAGGATGCTACCTTCTCGCCCCTTCTGGGTGACGGAACCCCTGACTTCCCCTTGTTTTGCGCCGACGAGTCTGAGGTAGGCGTTGAGGGGCATGCCAACATTCTGATCCGAGGACGCCGTATCGCCATGCCTGAATTCGAGCGGCCTCCCGGCCGGCTCGATCTCCAGGACCACAAACGCGACCGGGCGACCCGAAGGCCGCCCGGCGCGACGAGACCCGAAGCCGGAGGCTACGGGTTACTGGTTCGGCGTCTCCCAGTCGTCGTCCGCCTGGCGGGCGCCGCTGCCGTCGTCGTACGACCACTCGATCTTCTGGTACGTGAAGGCGACCTTCTCGTACTCCGGCGTCT
Source organism: Sorangium sp. So ce394 (assembly GCF_051474665.1). NCBI lineage: Bacteria > Pseudomonadati > Myxococcota > Polyangiales > Polyangiaceae > Sorangium > Sorangium sp. So ce394. The sequence continues at coordinate 8,225,676 of NZ_CP150339.1, read as the reverse complement.
GCGCGTCCCGCCGGGTGTTCTCCATGTGGAAGTCGATGCTCGCGACCGTCGCGTTCGTGAGCTTGACGGTGTAGTGGTTCTTCTCCTTACCGTCGTTGTTGATCGCCTTCGCGCCCGGCGTGTAGAACTTGAGCTCCCACGTCTTGATGCTCTCGTTGTTGACCAGGGCGTTGTAGAGGAGCGGGGTCGCCTTATCGAGCTCCTTCGTGATCACGAAGGGCTTGTGCTGCCGCTTGCCGCTGGGCAACCCGGTCGCCGGATCGCGCGGGCTCACGACCTGATGCTGCACGGAGATGACGGCGATCGTGTTCTCGCGCTTAGCCTGGGTGACCGAGCCGTGAATCGGGCCCTGCGTAACACCCTCCAAGGTGAGATGAGCTTGCAACGCCATGGTCAATTGCCTCTTCCTTCAAGGTCTCGCCGCCTGGGCTCAGTCTACGCCCCATTGCGCGCTGGCAGACGGTTCGTCCCATCGGGAGTAAGAGCCTGAGAGATACGACTCTCATCGTATCTCTATCCCTGTTCATCCCAGGGAGCCCAGAAGGTAACTCCCTATATGGGAGCGTCAAGACTTTTGTGTCCCAGGGCAGCCGGCGCTTGCAGGTTTCTTGGTTCTCGATGTTCTCGATGGCCGCAATATTCCGTCCGCTGGGCCACCGCTTCGATAGGGCGGCGCTCGTGTGTCGAGCCCGTTGCGGAGGTTGTGGGCGACGTGACGATGCGCGGCGCAACGGCTCGATCCGACGGTGGGCATGACCGCCGACATGGAGAACAAGGTGGCCTGGCCGGCCAACAGGGCTGGCCGGCCAACAGGGCTGGCCGGCCAGCCGGAGCGGCCGGCCAGCGTGGCCGGCCAGGGCGTTCGGTCGCGAACTCGCCTCGGCGACGCCTTGCATGATACGAAGGACGCGTGAACATCGTTCGCTTCGGCTCCGTCGCCGGCCTGGGGCTCGCCGCCGCCCTCTCGGGCTGCGGAGCGTACCCCGAGCAGCCGCACGGCGAGCTGCAGACACGCAAGCAGAACCCGATTCCGGTCTGCACGACCCAGCTTCCGCCCGCGCGGCGCGCGGCGGGCAACAAGGCGGCCGTCCGCACCCTCGATCACGACCAGTGGCTGGGGATCGTCGTCCCCGCTTACAACGAGGAGCGCGGGCTCGGGCCGACCGACGTCGACTGCACCGGGCACTACGTGTTCGCCAACGAGACGCTGCGCGGCGGCGTCTCCAAATCCGGCTGGCCGCGCAAGATCGATCCGGACGAGGTCGAGATCCGCTCCGGGCCAGAAGGGCTGCGCGCCATCTGGGTGCGCGTCCTCAAGTTCGAGAACGGCGACGAGGGCGGCGTCGTGGCGCTCGTGCGCGCGGCGGGCGACCGAGCCGACGTCTACGGCGTCGGCAGCTTCCGCGCGCCCGCCAAGGGGACCAAGCTGTCCCCGGTGCGCCTCGGCAACGACAACCTCGTCGTCGCCGAGACGAAGAGCTGCCCGGATCCCGACGACTGCCGGCAACGGGCCCACTTCTACCTGGCGCGACGAGGACGCCTGATCGAGGCGGCCTCCGTCGACCTGGAACGGACCGCCGTGGTGCCCTCCGTCACCGAGCGCGGGCTCTACGCGCGCTACGTGCTGCGCACCGACGTGTCCTACAAACCGAACGGCATCCAGCTGCTCGAGCAGGTGCGCGTGAAGATCGTGAAGTACGAGGACGGCAACCGCGACAGCGATCGCGAGCTCCGCCGCGTCGAGTTCCAGCGGTTCCTCCGGGTGGAGCGGGATACGCTCTTCTCGTCGAACGATCCGCTCTGGGAGCGCGTCGTCGGACAGGACTAGAACTGCAGCGGCGGCGCTGGGGGAGCGCCCGGGGGGGGGCGGGCGGTGGCCCGCCGAGCTCGCAGGACGCGCGGCTCGCACGCGCGCAGGGCGCGGACGGGCCGCGCGTGGGTCGGCTCGGAGGACGGCCAGAGAGGAAAATTGCCGTCGTGACGGGGAGGGGCGCCGGCGCGGAGGGCTCGCCGGCGACAGGGGCTCGCCGGCGAGCTGCGGCGGCTACCAGCAGAACAGCGCGTTGCCGTAACCGCAGTTCGGACGCTGGAACATCGCGTAGGCGGTGCCGACGGCGAGGCCGCTCAGGAAGCCGGTGACGCCGCCGATCGCGATCTGACCGGCGTTCTCGTGCGGCCGCGTGCCTTCCGGGGCGACGCCGCGCGCGATCGTGGTCACGACCGAGGCGGTGAGGGGGAAGGCGACATTGCCGATGAAACCGCCGGCGTTGAAGCGACCCGACGAGTACCGGAACGTGTCGACCAGGAAGATGCCGGTGCCCGCGCCCGTCGCGCCCCACGAGGCGAACGCGTGCGTCGAAGGGCCGCCGAACGACTCGCAGCCCGAGTCGGGCAGCGCCGTCTTCGTCTCCTCGATCCCGCATCCGGGGCGCGTCGACTCGATCGCGTCCTTGATCGGCAGATCCACGAGCAGCGTCAGCGCGGTCATCGTCATCGCAGGCGCCAGGACCGAGAAATGCCAGCGCCCCTTCCAGCCGACCGTGGCCTCCGGATCGCTGTAATAAACGCGCGGCATCAGGAAGACGACCGAGGAGCCCAGCGCGAGGCTCACGTCCGAGACCGTGGCCCAGCCCTTATCGCGCACCGCCTCCGCGGCCGCCTCGCGCGGGGCGAGGAGGCACGCGGCCACCGAAAGACAACCTGCTGCTACGACTTTCTCCCTGATTCGCATGAACGGCGCCTCGCGTTCGGCCGCGCCACCGGCGAAGGGCGGCGAGCTCAAGGCGCGGCGCGCCGCGCGAAGCCCCGCCGTTTTGGGGCGCTACCGTTTGTTCGAATTCCCAGAGACGGGGAAGCGGACGATGCTCCTGCCTCCCGACTCGCCGGATGACCCGTAGTCCTCTCCGGCGGTCGCAGCGTACGCCCGAGAGAACTGCTCGCCAAATATTTCCCGAAACGTCTCCTTGTCCTCCCCCGAGTAGTCGCCGTGGCGGCGCTCGTAGAGCTTCCAGAGCTCCTCGTACTTGCTGGAGAACAGCCCGCCTTTCTTGCCCTCGCGCTCGAGCTTCTCTTCGAGCGTCTTCGGCGCGAGCTTCACGAGCAGCGACCTCACGCCCCCCATCACGCCGTTCAGGAGCGCGATCTGGTGGCTCATGACATCGACGAAGATCTCGTGGAGGTGCCGCGCGGCCTCCGGCCCGCCGACCGGCGTGAGCAGGACCGTGCCGAGCTCCTTCGCGTCCTTCGCGTTCGCGACGTTGTCCGTCTCCGCGGAGCGATCGCGGGCCAGCACCTCGGCCTCGAACTCCTGGTAGCCGTCGCGCAAGCTCACGAAGCACTTCAGGAAGACCTCCATCGTGTCGCGGAGCCGCCGCGCGAAGTTGACGATGCCCGCCACGTCGTCCGGCGGCTTCGCGCCGGGCGCGAGGGCGCCCGCCAGCTCGGACAGCGCAGCGAACGCGGCGTTCGCCGGCGCCAGCTCGCCGAGCGTGCGGTAGTCCACGCCGTAGTACTGGGAGATCTTCTGGAAATCACGCTCCGCGAGCACGCTCGGGTGCTCCTCGCCCAGCCGGCGCAGGTAGCTCTGGCGCGCGTCGGGCGGGAGGCGCGCGAGGTGATCCCAGATCATCCGGTACACCGCGCCCCACGCGGTCCGGTACGCCTCCAGGTACGGCACCACCTGGCGCAGGTACGGGTCCTCGCCGCCGGGCGCGGCGCGCTTCTGCGGGTGGAGCAGCGCGGAGAGGTTCTCGCCGCCCGTGCCGAGCAGCGTGCCGTCGCTCGGGCTCTCCGACTTCAGCGGCGCCTCGACGATCGCCAGCCGGATCTGGATCGGGCCGATCGTGATCTCCGGCTGGCTGCTCACGTCCACCGAGGTGTCGCGCGCCAGCCGGTGCCCGGCGAACATCGTCCCGTTGGTCGAGCCGAGGTCGCGGACGAGGATCCGGCGATCGCGCACGTCCACCGCCGCATGGAACTGGGAGATGTACGGCCGGTCGATGTGAAGGTCGTTCAGCTGGTTCCTGCCGATCCGGACAGGGAAGCGCTCGAACGAAGCTTCGAAGCTTTGGTTGGCCTGGGTGTCGGACACGCGGGCCGAGAGCGCCGCCGGCATGGGTGCAGACTAGCAGACCCGCTCCGCCGCACGGGAGTGCCTGACGCCCCTCCGCGCCGCCATCCCGCCGACGCGCGGTCCGCCCACCAGCCCGCAGCGCACGGCGAAAGCAAGCCGGTCGCTTTCTTGACGGGCTTGCCTACATGGTGCGACCTTAAACCACACATGAGCCTCGTCCATAAGATCCCTCCCATGGTCTCCGCCCTGGCGTTTGGCTACGGGGTCGGGATGGCGGCGCCCCAGTCGGCGATCTCGTCGGTCCAGGCGGCGGTGTCGACCTACCAGCTGGGCGGAGCGCGGGCCGGGGCGCAGGTCACGGCGCTCGCCGCCGCGCCGGCGCGCGGGGTCGACGCGCCTCCGGCGCGCGGGGTCGACGCGCCGCTGGCGCGCGGGGTCGAAGCGCCGGCGCTGCCGCCGGGGAGCGAGTCGCGGGAGCTGCTCCGGCTGCGGGACGCCGCGGGGCGCGACGCGCGGGAGGGCGCGTCCTGCGAGGTGGATCGGCCGAGCTTCTCGCGGCCGCCGCGCGCGTTCTCCGCCGAGGGCAGCTACGCCGACGACGTGGACGACCTCGACGCGCCCGGCGCCGAGGCGCTCTCGAAGCTGCAGCTGCCGGACCTCCGGCTCTCCGTGTCGCGCCGCACCCTGAAGTACGTCCGCTTCTTCACGCGGACCGACCGCGGCCGGGGGATGTTCGAGACGTGGCTGAAGCGGAGCGGGCGCTACCAGGAGATGGTCCAGGCCGAGCTCCGCGACCGGCGGCTGCCGGAAGATCTCATCTGGGTCGCCATGATCGAGAGCGGCTTCGACCCGCGGGCGAAGTCGCCGGCGGGCGCCGTCGGGCTCTGGCAGTTCATGCCCGCCACGGGGGAGGTGTACGGGCTGCAGCAGACGCGGCACCTCGACCAGCGCAAGAACCCGCGCCTCGCCACGCAGGCCGCGGCCCACCACCTGCGCGATCTCTACATGCGCTTCGGCAGCTGGGATCTCGCGCTCGCGGCCTACAACATGGGCTACGAGCAGCTGCTCGACCGCATCGATCGGTACGGCACGTCCGACTTCAACGAGCTGGCGCGCCAGCAGGCGATCCCCTCGGAGACGGCCGCCTACGTGCCGAAGATCGGGGCGGCGGCGATCGTGGCGAACAACCTGGAGCGGTTCGGGTTCGATCAGGTCGAGGTGAGCCGGCCGCTCGACGCCGCCGAGATCGCGGCGCCGCCGGGGACGCCGCTCAAGACCCTGGCGAAGGCCGCGGGCGTCGCGACGTCGACGCTGCGGTCGCTGAACCCCGACATCCTCGGGGACCGCGTGCCGCCCGGCCGGGGGGACTTCATCGTGATGATCCCGTCGGACACGCTGGCGCGGGCGCAGGCGGCCCTGCCCGCGATGCTCTCCGCGGAGCAGCTCGCCACGGACGACGCGTCGATCCTCGATCCGGTCGACCTGCTCGGCGGGCGCGACTTCGCGCCGCGGCGGAGGAGCCTCGACGACGAGAGCCTGCTCTCGCTGCTCCCGAAGCCCGCGCGGCGGCGGGCGGCGGACCCGGCGGACGGCGACGACCGGCCCGCGAGCGGCAAGCGGCGCGCGATGCGCGACCCGGTGGCCTCGCTCGACGACGGCGCGGAGAGCCCGTCCGACGACGACGCGGCGTATGCCCCGGCGCGATCGCGGACCGCGCGCGCGGGGCGAGCTGCGCGCGAGGTGATGCTCTACCGCGTCGGGCCCGGCGATACGCTGATCGGCGTGGCGCGGCAGTTCGTCATCGACGTCGAGGACGTCGCGCGCGATAACGGGATTGACGCGGACCAGAAGCTCCGCGTCGGCGCCCTGCTAAAGCTGCGGATACGGCCCGACATGGTGGACCGCGTCGCCTCGAGCGAGGCGGCCGTCGCGCAGGCGAAGGACGAGAGGGCCCAAGACGGGGCGGCGGCGTCGCGGGGCGCCGCGCCGCGCGTCGAGGCGGCCCGCGGCGGGGCGAGGCCGCCCGCGCGGGAGCGCGGGGAGGCCGGCGGGGGCGAGGGCCGCGCCCCGGAGGCCGCGGAGAAGAAGCCCAAGGGGCGCGGCTGACGACGGCGCTTTCGGACGAGGGCGCGCCTCGGTTAGCATGCCTCGCATGCAGCTCGTCGACACCAAGGCCATCGTCAAGCGACTCACCAAGAACTGCACTTCAGCCCTCGAGGCGGCGATTGGCCAGTGTGTCAACGCGCGCCACTACGAGGTCACGCTCGAGCACCTGCTCCTCGCGCTGCTCGACGACGCGAACTCCGACATCGCGTTTCTCGTATCCCACTATGATCTCGACCCGTCGCACCTCCGCGCCGCGCTCCAGCGCAGCCTGGAGGAGCTGAGGAAGGGCAACGCCGGAAGGCCGGTGCTCTCTCCGACGATGCTCGAGTGGATGCAGGACGCCTATCTCGTCGGATCCATGGAGTATGGCTACCAGCGGGTGCGGAGCGGCGTGCTCTTCCAGCGCCTCGTCCAGCAGCCGACCCGGTACTCGGTGAGCGGCATCGGCGCTTACCTCGAGGGCATCTCGAAAGACGATCTCAAGACAAATCTCTCCAAGATCGTCTCCGGCTCGAAGGAGGAGGCCGAGGCCGCCGCGGCGTCCGCGGGCGCGCCCGGGGCGGGGAAGCTGCCGGCCGGCATGGCGAGCGCCGGGCCCGACTCGGCCCTGGCGAAGTTCTGCGTCGACTACACCGGCAAGGCGCGCGCGGGGCAGATCGATCCGATCTTCGGCCGCGAGCGGGAGATCCGGCAGGTCATCGACATCCTCGCGCGGCGCCGCAAGAATAACCCGATCATCGTCGGCGACGCGGGCGTCGGCAAGACGGCGCTCGTCGAGGGGCTCGCGCTGCTCATCGTCGAGAGCTCGCCGGAGAACCCGAAGGTGCCGCCGCTCCTGCAAGGGGTCGACATCCTCGGGCTCGACATGGGCCTGCTCCAAGCGGGCGCCGGCGTGAAGGGCGAGTTCGAGAACCGCATGAAGCAGGTGATCGCCGAGGTGAAGGGGTCGCCGAAGCCGATCATCCTCTTCATCGACGAGGCGCACACGCTCATCGGCGCGGGCGGCCAGCAGGGCGGCGGCGACGCGGCCAACCTGCTCAAGCCGGCGCTCGCCCGCGGCGAGCTCCGCACGATCGCGGCCACGACGTGGAGCGAGTACAAGAAGTACTTCGAGAAGGACGCGGCGCTGGAGCGGCGCTTCCAGCCCGTCAAGGTCGACGAGCCGAGCGAGCCGGCCGCCGTCGTGATGCTCCGCGGGCTCCGGCCGAAGTTCGAGCAGGCCCACAACGTCATCATCCAGGACGAGGCGGTGACCGCCGCGGTGCGGCTCTCGGCGCGCTACCTGACCGGCAGGCAGCTGCCGGACAAGGCGGTCGACCTGCTCGACACGTGCGCGGCGCGGGTGAAGGTCGCGCTGCAGCAGCGCCCCGCCGCGGTCGAGGACGCCGAGATCCTCATCGTGAACACCGAGACCGAGCTCAAGGCGCTCGAGCGCGATCGGGACAAGGGCGTGCACATCGACGCCGAGCGGGTCGCCGAGCTCAAGGATCGGCTCGCCAAGGCGAAGGCCGAGCTCGAGGAGGTGCGCGCCGCCTACGCGAAGGAGACGGCCGGCACGCAGAAGGTCATCGACGCCCGCAAGAAGATGGACGAGGCGAAGTCGAACGAGGAGCGCGACGCCGCCCGCCGCGAGGTGGTGAAGGCCCTCGACGAGCTCAAGCAGAGCCAGGGCGAGGTGCCGCTGATCCGGCCGGACGTCGACGAGGCGATGGTGGCGAGCGTCGTGGCGGCATGGACGGGCATCCCCGTCGGCAAGATGGTCCAGGACGACGTGAAGGCGCTCCTCGAGATGGAGGACCGGCTGACCCGGCGGATCAAGGGGCAGACGCACGGCATCGTGACCATCTCGAAGGAGCTCCGGAGCGCGCGCGCGGGCCTGAAGCCGCTGAGCACGCCGCAGGGCGTGTTCCTGCTCGTCGGGCCGAGCGGCGTCGGCAAGACGGAGACCGCGCTCGGCATCGCCGACCTCATGTTCGGCGGCGAGCGGATGATGACCGTCATCAACATGTCCGAGTTCCAGGAGAAGCACACGGTCTCCCGGCTCATCGGCTCGCCGCCCGGCTACGTCGGTTACGGCGAGGGCGGCATGCTCACCGAGGCCGTGCGCCAGCGGCCCTACACGGTCGTGCTCCTCGACGAGGTCGAGAAGGCCGATCCCGACGTGCTGAACCTGTTCTACCAGGTGTTCGACAAGGGCATGCTGAGCGACGGCGAGGGGCGGCTCGTCGACTTCAAGAACACGGTCATCATCCTGACGAGCAACCTCGCGACCGACAAGATCACGAACATGACGATCGCCGCGCGCGAGGAGGACCCGGCGCGGCGGCTCGACGCCGACGGCGAGTTCATCAAGGAGGTGGTCGAGGCGATCAAGCCGACGCTCTCGGCGCACTTCAAGCCGGCGCTGCTCGCCCGCATGACGACGGTGCCGTACCTGCCGATCTCGCCCGACGCGCTCGGCGAGATCACGCGGCTCAAGCTGGACGCGCTCGTCGATCGCCTGCGCAAGAGCCAGCGGATCGAGGCGTCGTACTCGGACGCGCTCGTCGACACGATCGCCGCGCGCTGCACGGAGGTCGACACGGGCGCGCGCAACATCGATCACATCCTCCGGGCGTCGCTCCTGCCGCAGCTCTCGGTCGCCGTCCTCGAGAAGATGGCGGAGGGCCCGCTCCCGAAGCGGCTCCAGATCGGGGTCGACGCCGAGAAGAACTTCACGGTGTCGTTCTCGGACTAATCGACCGCGCCCGCGCACCGAAAGTTGTACGGGCCGTGAGACTCCGCATAAATTGGGCGGAGCATGGTCGCGTTCGCCAAGCTCCTACAGCGTTCGATGTGGCTCGGGGAGCCGCGTTCGCCCTCCCCCGCGGGGGAGGGCCCGCCGCGCAGGCCGGCGCCTCGACCCGGGCCGGCGTCGCTCCTCCGCGGGGCGGCCCCGGGGAGGGCCGCCGCCCTGGTCGCGGCGGCGACGCTCGCCGCCGCCGCGCTCGCCGGCCTGCCCGCCGCGGTGGCGGGCTGCACGTCCCCCGCGCCGCCGCCCGCCGCCCCCGAGCCGTGCGACGTCCAGATCGTGACGCTGTCGATCTACGCGTCCGACAACATCAACCCCAACGAGAACGGCAATCCGCGGCCCGTCGTCGTGCGGCTCTACCAGCTGAAGAGCAGCGCGCGCATGGAGAACGCGACGTACGATCAGATCCTGCTCCGGGACAAGGAGACGCTCGAGGACGACCTCGCCAAGGTCGACGAGGTCGAGGTCTTCCCGAACGACCTCGTCGAGGTGAAGTTCGAGCGCCTGCCGGACGCGAGCCACCTCGTCGGCGCCGCCCTGTTCCACAGCCCGAAGGGGAGCAGCTGGAAGACGTTCTACGAGTTCCCGCTGCCGCCCGGAGAGGCCCAGTGCGGCGGGCGCGAGAGCGACGCGGGGCCGCCCGTGGCCGACCCGCGGGTCGCGTTCTTCATCGACTCGACAAAGATCGACAACGGGGTCGAGATGGACGAGTCGATGTTCCCCAACGCGACCGCCGTGCGGCGGCTCAACCTGCCGAAGAAGGCGGCCGCGCCGGAGGCGCCGTCCGCGCCGAGGCGGTAGCGGCCCATGGTGCGCCCCGGTCGTCCTCGATGCGGTGCTCGATCGCTCGCGGGAGCGGCGAGCGGCGCGGCGCGCGCGGCGCGGCGTGATGGCGCGACGCGCGCGGTCCGGCGTCGCGGCGCCCCGCGCGCGGCCAGCTTTCGCGCCGCGCTGCGCGGCACATCTGATAAGACTGGACGGGCGACATGATCCACCCGCGTAAGCCTGTCTGGACCGAGGGGCTCTTCATGACCCCTCAGCATCTGCAGCAGTCGGACGTCTACCACGAGACGCTGCTCCACGCGCGCCTCCACGCGGTCGTGGGCTACGACTGGGGCATCACGTCCGCGCAGTTCGACGAGCGGGCGCTCTCGGCCGGGCAGTTCAAGGTGGTCAAGTGCCACGGCGTCTTCCCCGACGGGACGCCGTTCTTCATCGGCGATCGCGGCGAGGACCAGGTCGAGGCGCGGCCGCTCGAGGGCGCCTTCCCGGCCGCGCTGCAGGATCTCGACGTCTACCTCGGCATCCCGAACCTGCGCGAGACCGCGGCGAACATCAGCCTCGACCCGGCGAAGGCGGGGCCGGCCCAGCGGTTCGTGGCGTCCCAGGCGACGGTCCCGGACGTGAACTCCGGGCGCAACGACACGTCGGTCACCTGGGCCCGCACCAACCTGCGGCTCATCTTCGGCACCGAGCCGCGCGACGCGTACCAGACCGTGCGCATCGCGCAGCTCACCCGCGACCGCTCCGGCGCGATCGTCCTCCGGAAGAGCTTCATCCCGTCGGTCCTCCGCATCAACTCGTCCGACCACATCATGTCCGGCCTCCGGCGGGTGCTGTCGGCGCTGGTCGGCAAGCAGAAGTCGCTCGTCGAGGGGCGGCGCATGCGCACCGCGGCGTCGGTCGACTTCCAGGCCTCCGACCTCACGAAGTTCTGGCTGCTCCACACCCTGAACTCGTACATCCCGGTCGTGTCGCACCTCGTCGACCACGGCCGCGCGCACCCGGAGCAGTGCTTCGTCGTCATCGGCTCGCTCATCGGCGAGCTCTGCACCTTCTCGGCGGCCGACAGCGACCCGACGACGATCCCCAAGTTCAACTACCTCGACCTGGAGGGCGTCCTCGACCCGATGTTCGATCGGGCGGTCGCGCTCATCAGCGGGGTCGTCACGGACCAGTTCATCATCGTGCCGCTCGAGAAGCGCGAGGACGGCATGTACCTCGGCAGGTTCGATGACCCGAAGGTGCCGCGCACCCACGAGATGTTCCTCGAGGCGAAGGGCACGGACGAGGCCACGCTGCGCGAGCGGCTCCCGCGCCTGCTCAAGATCGGCTCGTGGACGCAGATCGGTCACATCCTGCACTCCGCGACGCCTGGCGTGAACGTCGCCATCGAGTACCGGCCGCCGGGCGCGATCCCGGTCAAGCCGGGGCTCGTCTACCTCCGCGTCAACCAGTCCGGCGATTACTGGAACGACATCCTCGGCTCTGGCACGATCGCCATCTACCAGCCTATCGAACCGCAGAAGGTCGACCTCCGGCTGATCGGGGTCCCGACGGGGAAGTGATCGTGCCTGGCCGCCCCATCCGGGTGAGGAGCCCATGAGCCTCTCGCAGACGATGTACTTTGTTTGCTCCGACGTGCTGTCGCTGATCCTGCAGCTCAGGAACTCGCGCGACCTGCCGGCGCCGGACATCCTCCAGCGGCGCGTCCTCGGCCTGTTCGACACGATGATGCAGAACGGGCGGGAGGCCCGCATCCCCGAGCAGGACATGATCGACGCGAAGTTCGCGCTCGCGGCCTTCGCCGACGAGGTGATCTTCAACTCGAACTGGCCCGGCAGGACGCAGTGGCTCCAGAACCCGCTGCAGTTCCAGTTCTTCCAGCTGAACACGGCCGGCGACGGGTTCTTCACGAACCTCGACAACCTCTACGGCCAGCGCGGCAGAAACCACGTCGCGCAAATCTACTTCCTGTGCTTGGCCCTCGGCTTCCAGGGGAAATATCGTCTCCGGCAGCAGGAGGGCCTCGGCGCGGTCATCGAGGGTGTGGGCAACTACGTCGCCGTCGCCGAGGGCGGCGGGGACGTCCTCGCGCCGAACGCGGAGCGCAAGGACGGGGGCGCCGGCGCGGTGCGCCGCGAGCTGCCCTACCTGGCGATCGCGCTCGGCCTGCTCGTGCTGGCCGTCCTCGTGGTCATCGTGCTCCGGCTCGTCGTGGCCTCGGACGCGGAGGGCGTGGCCGACCAGATCAAGAAGCTGATCAGCACAGGGACCTAGGCGACTCCGCCCGTCCTCTGTTGTTCCCGAGGGAGACTTCCGATGTGGCTGTGGATCCTGAGCGCCCTGTTCCTCGCCGCCGTGTGGGGAGTATGGTTCATGCTGCGCCCCGCGGGAGGGGAGGGGGCCGAGGTGCTGCCGATCGAGATCCCGATCGCGGCGACGGCGGCCGTCCTCTTGCTGCTGGCGGGGCTCGCGGTCTACCGGCGGATCCGGGCGGCGCGCGCCGCGCGGGCGCTCGAGAAGGCGATCGCGCAGCAGGCGCAGGAGCAGGTGATCAACGCGAAGCCGGAGCGGCGCGCCGAGATCCAGGAGCTGAGCCGGCAGATGCAGGAGGGCATCGCCGCGCTGAAGGCGTCGAAGCTCGGCGGCGGCCAGCGCGGCGCCGACGCGCTGTACGTCCTGCCCTGGTACGTGATGGTCGGCCCGCCCGGCGCCGGCAAGACCACCGCGCTCCGCCACTCGGGGCTCGTGTTCCCGTACATCGACCCGGAGCGCACCGGCGTGCGCGGCGTCGGCGGCACCCGGAACTGCGAGTGGTGGTTCACGAACGAGGCGATCCTCCTCGACACCGCCGGCCGGTACACGACCGAGAGCGACGACCACGACGAGTGGATGGCGTTCCTCGAGCTCCTGCTCCAGTACCGGGAGCACAAGCCGCTCAACGGCGTCATCGTCGCGGTGAGCATGAGCGAGCTGCTCGACGCGAGCGACGACCAGATCGACCAGACCGGCAAGAAGATCCGCGCGCGCATCGACGAGATGCAGCGGACGCTGCACATGACCCTGCCGGTCTACGTGCTCTTCACGAAGACCGATCTCGTGGCGGGCTTCACCGAGTACTTCGGCGACCTGAAGAAGAGCGAGCGCGCCCAGGCCTGGGGCGCCACCGTGCGGCTCGACGAGGGCAAGTCCGAGCCCGGCAAGATCTTCGATCGCGAGTTCGACGTGCTCATCGAGCGGCTCCACGCCCGCCTGACGAAGCGGCTCATCGGCGAGCGGAGCCGCGACGTGAAGGAGAAGGCCTACCAGTTCCCGCTCGAGTTCGCGGCGGTGAAGCGCAACCTCTCGGACTTCATCGCGGCGGCGTTCGCGCCCGGGGCCGGCGCGGCCCCCGCGCCGATCCTGCGCGGGTTCTACTTCACGAGCGGCGTCCAGGAGGGGCGGCCGCTCGATCGCGTGGTCGGGGCGATGGGTCGGGCGTTCGGGCTGCGCGCGGCGCTCGGCGAGGGCGAGGAGGAGGCGGCGCTCCCGAAGGAGTCGAAGAGCTTCTTCCTGCACGACGTCTTCACGAACGTCGTCTTCCCCGATCAGGATCTCGCGGCGCGCAGCGAGGCCGAGCTCCGGCGGCGCCGCTTGCAGCGGATCCTGGTGGCGGCGGTGGCGGCGTTCGTCGCCCTCCTGTTCCTGCTCCCGGCGGTGATCTCGTACTTCAACAACAAGGCGCTCGTCGCCGAGACGAGGCGCATCTCGGACGAGATCGCGTTCGTGGACTGGTCCGGGCGGAGCGGCGCCCCGCCGAACGTGCCCGCGAACATCGACAAGCTCGACCGGCTGCAGGGGCACGTGGGGAAGCTCGATCAGTACGTCGAGAACACGCCCCTCGACCACGGCTGGTTCATGTTCCAGGGGGACAAGCTCTTCCCCCCGACGATGGGGCAGTACATCAAGAGCCTGAAGCAGGGGTTCGTCGGCCCGGCGAAGGCGCAGCTCGAGGCGAAGCTCGAGCGGGTGCGCGACGGGGAGTTCCTGGACGGCTACAACGCCCTGCGCAGCTACCTCCTGCTCGGCAAGGGCTTCCAGGAACACATGGATGAGCAGGCGGCGCGGTGGCAGACCGGCCGGCTGGTCCAGGTCTGGGCCGACATCCTGAAGCCGTTCACCGACATGCCCGAGAGCGACCTCAAGGAGCGGCTCACGCCGCACGTCGCCTATTACATCGACCTCGTGCGGCGCAACAAGCTCGAGGCCGAGGAGCTGAACGATCCGCTCATCGCGAGGGCGCGGGCCGATCTCCTGCGGGTCGACCCGACGAAGCGCTACTACGACCAGTTCGTGACGAGCCTGATCGACCAGAAGTACGACGAGTCGGGGCCGAACACGCCGGAGAACCTGAAGTACCCGCCGGTGTCCCTGGACGAGATGTTCGCGGACCGGCCCGAGGTGCTGACCGTCATCCACAGCGCGCAGAAGAACCGGGGCGGGCCCTGGTTCAAGGTGGAGGGGCCCTACACGGCCAAGGGGCACGCGCAGGTGCTCGAGTCGCTCAAGGAGGGGAGGAAGAAGCTCGAGCGCGAGCTCTGGGTGCTCCCGCTGTCGAACGACGAGAAGCGGAGCGGCGACCAGATCCAGAAGGAGCTCGACCGCGTCCGGCAGGACTACGACAACGCGTACATCGCGCAGTGGGAGGCGTTCTTCCGCGACATCCAGGTCGACATCCCGAAGACGAACCGCGACGCGATCCACGAGTTCCGGGTCCTCTCCACGCCCGACTGGCCCTACCGGCGGCTGCTCCAGCGGCTCCACGACGAGACGCAGTTCCCGGTGGAGAAGCCGAACGTGCTCACCGCGGACGGCGGCATCATCGACAGGGCCAAGGACATGTTCGCGCAGCGGGTCGAGCGGCGGACGAACGTGCAGATCGGCTCGATGCTCCCGGGGCAGGGCGGGCGCGAGCACTACGACCCGGTGCCCGACAAGTTCGAGTCGATGGCGGGCTTCGGCGTGTCGGCGCCGGCGGAAGAAGGGCAGCCCCCGCCGCCTCCGGCCAAGCTGAACCAGTACGTCGGCCACCTCGAGCGGCTCGCCGGGGAGATGAGCGTCGTCGAGGACGGGCCGCCGGACACGGACACCTCGAGGGCCACCGAGGCGTTCCAGGACGCGGTGAAAGAGACGCAGACGCTCCTGCTCTCGATGGACCAGACCGGGCAGCGGCTGATGGAGCCGCTCCTCATGAACCCCCTCCGGCAGGCGTACAAGGCGGTCGTGCGGCGCGCCGGCGGCGCGGCGAGCGGCATCTGGGAGGTCGAGGTCTGGCCGCACTACCGCGACAAGATCAAGGACCGGTACCCGTTCAACCTCGCCTCCTCCCGCGACGCCTCGCTCGAGGACGCGATGGCCTTCTTCAAGCCGAAGGACGGCGTGCTCTGGGGCTTCTACGAGACGTACCTGAAGGGCTTCCACTACCAGGTCGGGCACGAGTACTTCCCGAAGTCGCACCTGTCGGGGCAGCCGCAAGCGGCGAAGCCGTTCACGCCGTTCAACGCGAACCTGTACAACTGCCTGAGGCGCTCGGACGAGATCACCGACGCGCTCTTCGGGGGCGGCGGCGCCGAGGGGCCCAAGGTCGTCTTCCACATCAACATGAAGACGGTCAGCCCCATCGTGAGCGAGGTGGTCTTCGAGGTCGACGGCCAGAAGAGGCTCTATCGCAACGAGAAGGAGTTCTGGCACACCTTCAACTGGCCCGGAGAGGGCGCGAAGGGCGCGAGGATCCAGGTGCGCGGCGCAGGCGGGCTCGACGAAGAGCTCGTGCGCGAAGGGCCCTGGGGGATCTTCCGGCTGTTCGAGGCCGGGACCACGACCGCCCAGAAAGACAACGACGCGCTCTTCACGGTGACCTGGCAGATGACCGCTCCGCCCGTGACCGTCACCATGGAGATCCGGCCGACCCGCGGGAACCATCCGTTCCCGGCGAGCTTCTTCCGGGCGACCAACTGCCCGCCCAGCATCGGTGATCGCTTCGGCAAAGGGTGATCCGGACAGCAACGGAGCCGGCGGGGGAGGGGGTGTCGTGCGGGGGGCCGGCGGGGGCCCCTCCCGCGAACTCGCGCCTTTTGGCGGCTATGGCCGTGGGGACGGGGGGACCTGGGCTGTGAGGTGGGCGCTGCGATGCGGGCCGGCGCTCGGATTCGCGGGGCCCTACCCCGCCGGCCCCCCGCACGACACCCCCTCCCCCGCCGGCTCTTTGTGACGGGGAAGAAGAGAGGGGCGGTCGGCGATCGCCGGCGCGGGGGTTGAGGCGATCGTCCTGAGCCTGCCGGCCGGAACGGAGCGTGCGGGGAGGGGGCCGCGCGCGCGGGGGGCGGCGGGGTAGGGCCCCGCGAATCCGAGCGCCGTCCCGCATCGAAGCGAATCGCTCATGATCTCGGCGGATCCGTACGTGTGGCCATAGCCACCACAAGGCGCGAGTTCGCGGGAGGGGGCCCCGCCGCCCCCCCGCGCGCACGGCCCCCTCCCCGCACGCTCCCGCTGCGACCAGGAGCAGCCGGGAAGGTGGTAGCGCTCGGTGAGCAGTTCGTGGTTCACTCCCAGGCCGTCATGTTCTGGCGCCGCAAGAAGGGCCCAGCCGCTCCGCCGCAGATCGGCTGCTTCGGCAAGCTGCCCGCCACGGGCGACTTCATCCGGCTGAACGCAGGAGGCGAAGAGCTCGCCGCCTTCGACCGATGGCTGGGCGCGTCCATCGATTTCGCCCGGCGCGCCATGGGCCCCCATTTCGATGCGTATTACCAGCCGGCGCTGGGCCTCTTCGTCTTCCACGGCGACCCGAAGGGCGACGAGCCGCCCGCCCGCGGGCTCGTGGGCGCATGGGCCGCGAGCGGCGACAACGCCGGCCGGCTCTACCCGATCGTCGTGTTCGGCTCGTACGACTACGACCAGCTCCTCGCCGCAGGGCCGTCGCTCCCCATCACCCTGTTCCCGCTCCTCGCCGCCGCCCACGACGCCGCGACGAACGGCCGGTCCATGCCCGTCGACGCCTTCCTCCACCGCGTCTCCCAGATCGCGCCGCCGTCGCTCGACGACCCGGACGCGTCGAACGCCGCCTACCGCGCCTGGCTCAAGACCCAGCCGATGAAGGCGCTCTGGGACGCAGGCTTCGGCACCGACGCGAGCCGCTTCTGGGTGCTGCAGAACATCCTCGACTCGGTGATGCCGTTCCGCGGCCAGGAGCTCCCCAGGACAGGGCTCGCGCTCCGGCTGCCGCTCGGCGCCGGCGACGCCTACGCCGCCGCCGTGTGGATGGACATGACCCTCCGCCTGTCGAAATGGGGACGCACGCTGATGAACGCGTTCTGGACGCCCCAGCGCACCCTGCTCCTCCACCTCGGACCCCCTCACGTGGGCTCGTTCCGCGAGATGATCGCCCCTACCACCCAGGCCGAGCACATCGCCGACCTGTGCGGACCCCCGCCGGTCGAAGAGCACGTTTCCCGACACGCGCTCGGGCCGGAGCTCGACGCCCTCGTCGCCCGCACCGACCTGTCGCTCGACAGCTTCCTGGAGGCCCTCGGCTGAGCCCGTGCCCGAGCCCACGACCCCCGATCCGCCGCATGCGCCGCCGCTCCGGCGCGCCGCCATCGATGCCCGCCGATTCGCCGTCCACGCTCGGGACGTCTTGATATCCTTCGCGCCCCATGGCCGCTGAAGACGCCATCCAGAAATCCAAAGCGCGGATCGAGACGCTGTTCGCTCCCATCGACGGCGGCGTCGGCGCCGACGTCACCTACGACGAGGCGTTCGAGGCCCTCAAGAACGAGGTCGATAAGCTGCAGTCGCTCGCGGGCGGCAAGGTCGACTGGTCCCGCGTCGTGACCGGCGCCGACGAGATCCTGAGCGAGAAGTCCAAGGACTTCCGCGTCGCGCTCTACTACGCCGCGGCGAAGGCGCAGCTCGACAGGCTCCCCGGCCTGCTCGACGGGCTCGTGCTCGTGCAGGAGCTGAACAACGCGTTCTGGGACACGATGTACCCCGCGCTCCGGCGGCCCAAGGCGCGCGGCAACCTGTGCACCTGGTTCGGCGACATCGCGGCCTCGACGCTCGCCGGCGTGACGCCCTCCGCCGCGGAGCGCGACGTGGTGAACGCCATCGACCAGGTGAGCCGCGCCCTCGACGCCGACCTCAGCAACCGGCTCGGCGACGCCTACGGCGGCTTCGGCCAGCTCCGGAGCGCGATCCGCAGCGTCGTCGCGAGCCTCCCCGCCGAGGCGCCGCCGCCGCCGCCACCCCCGCCGCCGCCACCCCCGCCGCCGCCGAAGGCGGCCGAGGCGGCGATCGTCCAGGCGCCGGCGGCCACCCCGGTGATCGTCACCCCGCCGCCGGCGCCGCCGCCGCCGCCGCCGCAGGTCGTCGTCACGAGCAGCCCGGGGCTCAGCCTGGAGGCGATCGTCGACGAGGACTCCGCGCTCACCGTCCTCGGCCGCTGCGCGCCCCTGATCGCGCGCGCGGGCGACGCGCTCCGGGCGACGAACCCGAAGCGCGCGGCCGCGTACCGCGTCCTCCGCATCGGGCTCTGGATCGACATCCTCGACGACCCCGGGGCCGGATCCCCGAACAGCACCACCGGGGTCCCGCCGCCGCCCGATCACGTGCAGCGGGCGCTCCCGGCGCTGACGAGCCAGAGGGCGTTCGCCGACATCCTGCCGCTCGTCGACGAGTACGCGCAGAGCTACCCCCTCTGGCTCGATCCGCACCGGTACGCGGCGAACGCGCTCGAGCAGCTCGGCGACGACTACGCCGACGCCCGGCGGGCCGTGCTCGTCGAGATGGGCGTCCTCATGCTCCGCGCGCCGCTCCTGGCGACGCTCAAGTTCAACGACGGCACGCCGTTCGCGGACGCCGAGACGCAGACCTGGCTCTCGAACGACGTGGCGGCCGCCTTCGGCTCGGGGGGCGCCGGCGCCCCCGCGAGGCCGCGGAGCTACCTCGACAAGCCGCTCTCCGAGGCCCGCGGGCTCGTCGCGAACGAGCAGCCCGTCGACGCGATGGTCCTCCTCGAGAAGGCGGCGGCCGCCGCTCCGTCGGCGCTGGACCGCTTCCGCGTGCGACTCGCGATGGCGCAGATCAACATCGAGCTGTCCCAGTTCCTCGTGGCGCGCGCGCAGCTCGAGGCGCTGGAGCACATCGTCGAGCACCACCGACTCACCACCTGGCAGCCGGATCTCTGCGCGGAGCTCTACGCCGCGCTCCATACATGCTACCGCGCCCTGAACGAGCGCGACGACGTCACCCCCGAGGCCAGGGCGAAGGAGGTGCTCTGCTTCGAGCGCGTCTGCCAGCTCGACGCTGCGCTCGCCCTGAAACTTTCGCTGGGGGTCTGAGGGGCCCGACGGGGGGAGGCGGGGACGAGGGGGGCGAGGCGGGGACGAGGGGGCGGCCGAGGACGATGAGAAGGCGGATGCGCGTCGCGCCGAGAAGCTTGCCCGGGGGGCCGGGGTTTTGGTCTATGCTCGTACGGCCTGCGGGCGCTCCGCCCGCTGCTGACGGGGAAAGGAGCCTGCGATGAAAGAGGGATCGGTCGCGCCGAAGGAGCGCGTGAACATCACGTACAAGCCGGCCACGGGGAACGCGAAGGAGGACGTCGAGCTGCCGCTGAAGCTCCTGATGCTCGGCGACTACACGCAGCGCCCGGATCCGCGGCCCCTCGAGGACCGCAAGCCGATCAACGTGGACAAGGACAACTTCCAGAAGGTCATGAGCGAGCAGAAGCTCGCGCTCACCTTCAACGTCAAGGACGTCCTGTCCGAGCAGGAGAACAGCGAGCTCACGGTCAACCTCAAGTTCCGCCGGCTGAGCGACATGGAGCCCGAGGCCATCGCGACCCAGGTGCCGGAGCTCAAGAAGCTCCTCGACCTGCGCGCCGCGCTGACGGCCCTCAAGGGGCCGCTCGGGAACGAGAAGGCGTTCCGCAACAAGATTCAGCAGATCCTGAGCGACCCGGCTCAGCGCAACAAGATCGTGAGCGAGCTCGGGCTCGACAAGGAAGGGGAGTGAGCGATGGCGACGGAGACACAGGCCGCGGGGAGCGCAGGCGTCCAGACCCTGGAGGGAGGGTCGCTGCTCGACGAGATCCTCGCCGAGACGAAGATGACGCCCGGCGACGAGGGGTACGAGATCGCCAAGCGGGGCGTGCAGGCCTTCATCTCGGAGCTCGTCGCCCCGCGGCGCGAGGGTGAGAAGGTCGACAAGGCCTTCGTCGACGCGCTGATCGCGGAGATCGACGTCAAGCTCTCGCGGCAGATCGACGAGATCCTCCACCACCCCAGCTTCCAGAAGCTCGAGTCCGCCTGGCGCGGCCTCAAGTTCGTCATCGACCGCTGCGACTTTCGCGAGAACGTCAAGGTCGAGATGCTCAACTGCTCCAAGGAGGACCTCCTCGCCGATTTCGAGGACGCCCCCGAGGTGCCGAAGAGCGGCCTGTACAAGCTCGTCTACTCGGCGGAGTTCGGCCAGTTCGGCGGCAAGCCGGTCGGCGCGATCATCGCGAACTACGAGTTTGGCCCCGGCCCCCAGGACATCGCGCTGCTCCAGAAGTGCGCCGCCGTCGCGGCGATGTCGCACGCGCCGTTCATCGCGGCGGCGGGCCCGCAGTTCTTCGGCCTCAAGGACTTCATCGGGCTGCCCAACCTGAAGGACCTGAAGGCGCTCTTCGAGGGGCCGCAGTACACGAAGTGGAACGCGTTCCGTGAGACCGAGGACTCGCGCTACGTCGGCCTCGTGATGCCGCGCTTCCTGCTCCGCCTGCCCTTCGGCGCCAACACCGTCCCGGTGAAGGCGTTCAACTACGAAGAGGACGTGATCGGCAAGCACGACGCGTACTGCTGGGGCAACGCGACGTACGCCTTCGCCACCCGGCTCGCCGACAGCTTCGCCAAGTACCGCTGGTGTCCGAACATCATCGGCCCGCAGGCGGGCGGCGCGGTGGAGAACCTGCCGCTTCATCAGTACGAGGCGATGGGCGAGATCCAGACCAAGATCCCGACCGAGATCATGCTCACCGAGCGGCGCGAGTTCGAGCTGTCCGAGGAGGGCTTCATCGGGCTCACGTTCCGCAAGGACTCGGACAACGCCTGCTTCTTCTCGGCGAACTCGGCGCAGAAGCCCAAGTTCTACGGGCAGAGCGAGGAGGGCAGGGCGGCCGAGATGAACTACCGGCTCGGGACGCAGCTGCCGTACATGTTCATCATGTGCCGCATCGCGCACTACCTGAAGGTGCTGCAGCGCGAGCAGATCGGGACGTGGAAGGAGCGCGCCGACCTCGAGAGGGAGCTGAACGAGTGGATCGGCCAGTACGTCGCCGATCAGGACGTCGTCTCCGCCGCGACCCGCGGGCGCCGGCCGCTCCGCAAGGCGAGGATCATCGTGACCGAGGTGCCGGGCAACGCCGGCTGGTACAAGGTCGACATGCAGGTGCGCCCGCACTTCAAGTACATGGGCGCGTTCTTCACGCTGAGCCTCGTCGGCAAGCTCGACAAGGAGTGAGCGGCCGGCCACGGCACCGCGCTGCCCGCGCGGTGCCTGGCCGCGCAGCGGGCGGCCAGGCCGCGCAGCGGGCGGCCAGGCCGCGCAGCGGGCGGCCAGGCCGCGCAGCGGGCGGCCAGGCCGCGCAGCGGGCGGCCAGGCTACGCAGCGGGCGGCCAGGCCGCGCAGCGGGCGGCCAGGCTACGCAGCGGGCGGCCAGGCTACGCAGCGTGGGCGACGCCGCGAGGCGGGCGGCCCTGGAACGAGCCCGCCCGCCGGCGTAGGCTCGGGCGATGAGGAAACTCTCAAGGATCTGCGTCTATTGCGGGTCGAGCGCCGGCGCGTCGCCGGCCTACCGCGCGGCCGCCGTTCAGGTCGGGGAGCTCCTGGCCGCGCGAGGGATCGGGCTCGTGTACGGGGGCGGCCACGTGGGGCTCATGGGCGCGGTCGCCGACGCGGTGCTCGCGGCCGGCGGGGAGGCGATCGGCGTCATCCCCCACTTCCTCAACCAGCGCGAGATCGAGCACCGGGGCCTGACGGAGCTCCACGTGGTCGAGACGATGCACGAGCGCAAGGCGAAGATGGCCGCGCTCTCCGACGCCTTCATCGCCCTGCCGGGGGGCATCGGGACGCTGGAGGAGCTGTTCGAGGTGTGGACCTGGACGCAGCTCGGGTCTCAGGAGAAGCCGGTCGGGCTGCTCGACGTCGCCGGGTATTACCGGCCGCTGATCGCCTTTCTGGATCATGTGGTGGCCGAGCGGTTCCTCAAGCCGGGCCACCGCGCGATGCTCCAGGTCGAGAGCGACGCCGAGGCGCTCCTGGGGCTGCTCGCCGCCTGGCGCCCGAACGTCGAGCACAAGTGGATGGCGCCCGACGAGCGGTAAGCGCGTCGCTCGACGCGAAGTCGGGAGCGAGGGTCATTCCTTCAACTCGAGCGCATTTCTCATCCGCCCTGTCGAGGACCCGGCCGCGCGCGCTCGCGAAACGCGGCCGCACTGCGGTGGTCGATCAGGCGATACCCTAGCTCGTATCCGGATCTCTCCTTGGCTCCGCTGCATGAGGGGCACTCCCGAGCGCTCCGGCAAGCATCGTGCATCTACGACCCTGCGCTCGCGCCCGGAGGCGCGTCGAAGGGCGCGGCGCAGTTTGCATCTTTTATGAAGGGCCCGCAGGAAACGCCCGAACGCGGCGCATTTTGCCTCATCTGTGGCAAGTTCGCCCGATCTCGCGTCCAGCGATCATGGCGCCGGCGAGCGTACTTCGATGTTCAGCGCTCTGCCCAGCCCATGTAGCGGATTGCCGCGCGTTTCACGGCGGCCGCGCGGCCCGGCCGCGATGTCCCCGTCAATGGCTTCATCCCGTCGTCGGCCCGTAAATTGCTAAAAGCCGGCGCGGTACGTTCTCAATTCACAGAAATCGGAGACAAGATGAAGCAGGTCGGGCCCGATCTCATCTGTTTGTCGCACCTGCGCTGGAACTTCGTCTTCCAGCGACCGAACCATCTGATGAGCCGCTTCGCGCAGGAGAGGCGGGTTTACTTCGTCGAAGAGCCCGTGTTCGAGGACGGGCCCCCGAGGCTCGAGGCGAGGCACATCGAGGCCAATCTCACCGTCGTCGTCCCCCACCTCCGCCACGGCACCGAGCAGGAGGAGGCCCTCGCGCAGCAGCGCCGCCTGCTCAACTCCTTCGTGCGGGAGCAGGACATCCGGCAGCCGATCCTGTGGTTCTACACGCCGATGTCGCTGCCGATCGCCGCGGACGTGGAG
Organism: Sorangium sp. So ce394; assembly: GCF_051474665.1. Taxonomy (NCBI): domain Bacteria; kingdom Pseudomonadati; phylum Myxococcota; order Polyangiales; family Polyangiaceae; genus Sorangium; species Sorangium sp. So ce394. The sequence goes on along the minus strand of NZ_CP150339.1, from coordinate 8,202,644 downwards.
CCGTCGCTCGTCGTCTACGACTGCATGGATGAGCTCTCCGCCTTCCGCGGCGCCCCGCCGATCCTCCGGGAGCGGGAGCGCGAGCTCTTCGCGCGCGCCGATCTCGTGTTCACCGGCGGCCAGAGCCTCTACGAGGCGAAGCGCGCCCAGCACCCGTCGGTGCACGCCTTCCCGAGCAGCGTCGACGCGGCCCACTTCGCGAGGGCGCGCGAGCATGCCGCGGACCCGGACGACCAGCGCGACATCCCGAGGCCGCGGCTCGGGTTCTTCGGCGTCATCGACGAGCGGCTCGACGTCGAGCTCGTCGCCCGCGTGGCCAAGGAGCGCCCCGACTTCCAGCTCGTCATGCTCGGGCCGGTCGTGAAGATCGACCCGGCCACGCTGCCCCGGCTGCCGAACATCCACTGGCTCGGCCAGAAGTCATATCAGGATCTTCCGGCCTACCTCGGCGGCTGGGACGTCGCACTCATGCCGTTCGCGCTCAACGAGGCGACCCGGTTCATCAGCCCGACGAAGACGCTCGAGTACCTCGCCGCGGGCAAGCCGGTCGTCTCCACCGCCATCCGTGACGTGATCACGCCCTACGGCGAGAAGAAGGCGGTGCACATCGCCGACGCCTCCACGTTCGTCGCCGCGGCCCTCGCAGCGCTCGCGGGGCCGCGCGAGGAGCACATCGCGATCGCGGACGAGATGGTGAGCGCGACGTCGTGGGACAAGACGTGGCGCTCGATGTCGAAGCTCATCGCTGACGCACTCCAATCCAAGCGTCCGGCGGCTGTCCGGGCGGAAGGGAACGTACCGTGTTCGACACTCTGATCGTAGGTGCTGGGTTCGCTGGCAGCGTGCTCGCCGAGCGCCTTGCCTCGCAGATGAACAAGTCGGTCCTCCTGTGCGACAAGCGTCCGCACATCGGCGGCAACGCGTACGACTACCACGATGACGCCGGGGTCCTCATCCACAAGTACGGCCCCCACATCTTCCACACCGCGTCGCCGCGCATCTTCCGCTACCTGTCGCAGTTCACGGAGTGGCGCCCGTACGAGCACCGCGTGCTCGCGCACGTCGACGACAAGCTCGTCCCGTTCCCGATCAACGTGGATACGGTCAACGCCCTCTACGGGACCAACTACTCGCCCGCCGAGGTCGAGGCGTTCTTCGCCCGCGTCGCCGAGCCGATCAAGCACTGCCGCACCTCCGAGGACGCGGTCGTCAGCAAGGTGGGCCGGGAGCTCTACGAGAAGTTCTTCCGCAACTACACGCGCAAGCAGTGGGGGCTCGACCCGTCGGAGCTCGACGCCTCGGTCGCCTCGCGCGTGCCGGCGCGCACGAACTACGACTCCCGGTACTTCACGGACGAGTTCCAGGCCATGCCGCTGCGCGGCTACACGCGGATGTTCGAGAACATGCTGGATCACAAGAAGATCCGGATTCTCCTGAACACAGATTACCGCGACATCATGAACGAGGTGAGCTTCAAGGAGATGATCTACACGGGACCGGTAGACTCCTTCTTCGACTTCCGCTACGGGAAGCTCCCTTACCGCTCCCTGGAGTTCAAGTTCGAGACGCATGACAAGGAGACCTTCCAGCCCGGCGCGGTCGTCAACTACCCGAACGAGCACGCGTATACCCGTATCACGGAGTTCAAGTACCTCACGGGGCAGCAGCACCCGAAGACGAGCATCGTGTACGAGTTCCCGAGGGCCGAGGGCGACCCCTACTACCCGGTGCCTCGGCCCGAGAACGCGGAGATCTACCGGAAGTACAAGGCCCTCGCCGACGCGACGCCGAACGTGCATTTCGTCGGGCGGCTCGCGACGTACCGGTACTACAACATGGACCAGGTCGTGGGTCAGGCGCTCGCCACCTTCGACCACATCCGCGAAGCCAAGCTCGACGGAGCAGCGGTGACCGTCGCCGCCTAACGGACCCATGCCTCGACAGCACCTTGCACAGATCGGTATCCCAGGTTCGGTGCCGCCGCCGGCCGACAGCGGCGGCGCCCGCGGCTACCCGCGCCCGCTGCTCCGGCGAGAGGGCTGGACCTCGCTGAACGGGGCGTGGGAGTTCGCCCTCGATCCCCGGGCGGAGTGGAGCTCGCCGGCCGACGCGCGCTTCGACAGGACGATCGAGGTGCCGTTCGCCCCGGAGACGCCGCGGAGCGGGGTCGGCGAGACCGGCTTCTTCAAGGCCTGCTGGTACAGGCGCCAGGTCAAGGTGCCGGAGCTCGACCCCGCCGAGCGGCTCATCCTGCACTTCGGCGCCGTGGACTACCTGGCCAGGGTGTGGATCGAGGGCAGCTTCGCCGGCGAGCACGAGGGCGGCTACACGCCGTTCGAGCTCGACATCACCGAGCACGTGAAGGGGCGCGAGAGCGTCACGATCGTGGTGCAGGCCCACGACGATCCGAACGACCTCGCGAAGCCGCGCGGCAAGCAGGACTGGAAGCTCGAGCCTCACTCCATCTGGTACCCGCGGACCACGGGGATCTGGCAGACGGTGTGGCTCGAGCGCGTGCCGCGCATGCGCGTCGAGTACCTCCGGTGGACCCCGAACCTCGAGCGCTGGGAGATCGCGGTCGAGGTCCGCGTCGCCAACGCGCCGGTGGAGGGCGCGCGCGTCGGCGTGCGGCTGCGCGTCGGCGACATGACGATCGCGAACGACCAGTACACGGTCGTGGCCGGGGAGGTCCACCGGCGCATCACGCTCTCCGACCCCGGCATCGACGACTTCCGCAACGAGCTCCTGTGGTGCCCCGAGCGGCCGACGCTGATCGAGGCCGACATCGTCCTCTACGACCAGTCCGGGATGACGATCGACCGCGTGAAGAGCTACACGGCGCTGCGCTCGGTGGCCGTCCGCGGGGACCGCTTCCTCCTGAACGGGCGGGCGTATGTCCTCAGGATGGTGCTCGACCAGGGCTACTGGGAGGGGACCGGGATCACCGCCCCCGACGACGAGGCGCTGCGCCGCGACGTCGAGCTCACGAAGCAGATGGGCTTCAACGGCGCCCGGAAGCACCAGAAGATCGAGGATCCGCGGTACCTCTACTGGGCCGACAAGCTCGGCCTGCTCGTGTGGGAGGAGATGCCGAGCGCCTACCGGCACACGCGCAAGTCGATCGAGCGGCTCGCGCGGCAGTGGCTGGAGGCGATCCGGCGGGACATCAGCCACCCGTGCATCGTCGCGTGGGTGCCGTTCAACGAGTCGTGGGGCGTCCCGAACCTGCCGGACAACCCGAACGAGCGGCACTACGTGCAGGCGCTCTATCACCTCACGAGGTCGATGGACTACACGAGGCCGGTCATCGGCAACGACGGGTGGGAGAGCGTGGCGACCGACATCATCGGGATCCACGACTACGATCCGTCGCCCGAGCGCATCGCGCGCCGCTACTTCGCGCACGACGTCGTGCCCAAGCTGCTGAAGCGGGAGAGGCCCGGGGGGCGCGCCCTCGTGCTCGACCCGTCGGTCAGCCACGAGACCGCGATCGTGCTGTCGGAGTTCGGCGGGATCGCGGTCGCGCCCGGCGGCGGTGACGGCGGCACGTGGGGGTACTCCGCGTGTAGGACGTCGGAGGAGTTCGCCGAGCGCTACACGAAGCTCATGAAGGTGGTAAACTCCCTCGAGCTGCTCGCCGGCTTCTGTTACACGCAGTTCGCCGACACGTACCAGGAGGCGAACGGCCTCCTCCACGCCGATCGCACGCCGAAGTTCCCGCTCCACAAGATGGCGGCGGCGACGCAGGGGAACCCGTTCGTCGGCCCGAACGAGACGCCCTCGACGCTGAGCGACGGGGGGCTCGCGGACATGCCGGCCTTTGCGGACATGCCCGGGCTCGTGGACATGGGTGCGCCGCGATGACCGCGCGCGGGCTGGGCTTCGAGGCCGTCTTCGGCCGCCCGGCGAAGCTCGCGGCCGAGGCGCCGGGGCGCGTGAACCTGATCGGCGAGCACACCGATTACAGCGGCGGGTACGTGCTGCCGACGGCGATCCCGCAGAAGACGCGCATCGAGATCGCGCCGCGGGACGACGGGCTCATCCAGGTCGCGAGCGAGAACGTGGACGGCGGCGCCCCGCTCTCGTTCCGCGCCGGCGAGGAGGCGCGCCGCGGCCTGTGGCTCGACTACGTGCAGGGCATCACCGCGGTCCTCCGCGGCCGGGGCGCGTCGATCCCGGGCTTCGACGCGAGGATAGCGTCGTCGGTGCCGCTCGGCAGCGGCCTGTCGTCGAGCGCCTCGCTGCTCGTGGCGCTCGCCCGCGCCTTGCGGTCGATGCTCGATCTCTCCATCGACGACGTGGAGATCGCCCGCATCGCGCACGCGGCGGAGCACGACTTCGTGGGCGCGCCCGTCGGGAACATGGATCAGATGGCCGCGAGCCTCGCCGACGAGCACACGGCGCTGTTCATCGACACGAGGACGCTCGCGTTCGAGCGCATCCCGCTGCCCGCCGAGGCCGAGCTGCTCGTCGTGAACTCGGGGGTGGCGCACCAGCACGCGAGCGGCGACTACAAGACGCGGCGCGCGGAGTGCGAGCGCGCCGCGGCCCTGCTCGGCGTGCCGCAGCTCCGGGACGTCGACGCTGCCGCCGAGCGGCGCATCGCGTCGCTGCCGGCGCCGCTCGACCGGCGCGCGCGCCACGTCGTCACCGAGAACGCCCGGGTGCTCGCCGCCGCGGCCGCGCTCCGCGCCGGGGATCTCGGCCGTTTGGGCGAGCTCTTCGACGCGTCGCACCGGTCGATGCGCGACGACTTCGAGGTGTCGGTGCCGGCGGTCGACGCGCTGGTGGAGAGCGCGCGGGCGCAGCCGGACGTCTTCGGCGCCCGGCTGACCGGCGGCGGCTTCGGCGGCTCGATCGTGGCCCTGGTGAAGCGCGGCTGCGCGGCACAGGTGGGCCGGGCCGTCGTGGAGGCCTACGGGCGAACGCCGGGCCGGCACGCGACGGTGCTGGTGGGAGGGGTGGCCCCGTGAGCGATCGCGCCGGGATCGCGCTCTGGGCCGGCGTCGAGTGTACGGTCAACCGCGTCGGCGACCAGTACTTCAACCAGCTGGAACGCACGGGCCACCACGGCCGCATCACCGACCTGGACCTGCTCGCGGAGCTCGGGGTCACGGCCGTCCGTTACCCGGTCCTCTGGGAGCGCACGGCCCCGGACGGCCCGCGGAGCGCCGATTTTTCGTGGGCAGACGAGCGCCTCCACCGGCTGCGGGAGCTCGGCATCGACGTGATCGTCGGGCTGGTCCACCACGGCAGCGGGCCGCCGTGGACCAGCCTGATGGAGGACAGCTTCGCGAGCGGCCTCGCGGAATTCGCCGGCGCCGTGGCGGAGCGCTACCCGTGGGTGAGCGACTTCACGCCGGTGAACGAGCCGCTCACGACCGCGCGCTTCAGCGCGCTCTACGGGCACTGGTACCCGCACCGCCGGGACTCGGCCTCCCTCATGCGCGCGCTGCTCGTGGAGACGCGCGCCACCGTTGCCGCGATGCGCGCGATCCGGCGGGTGCGCCCGGACGCGCGGCTCGTGCAGACGGAGGACTTCGGCGCGATCGCCAGCACGCCCCGGCTCGCCTACCAGGCGGAGTTCGAGAACCACCGGCGCTGGCTGAGCCTCGATCTGCTGTACGGGCGCGTCGACGCCGCGCACCCGCTGCGCCAGCACCTCCGCGACTGCGGCGTGAGCGACGAGGAGCTCGCGCGGCTCGCGGCGGAGCCGTGCCCGCCGGACGTGATCGGCGTGAACTACTACCTGACGAGCGATCGGTTCCTCGATCACCGCGTCGAGCGCTACCCCTCGTGGACGCACGGCGGCAACGGGCGCGACGCGTACGCCGACGTGGAGGCGGTGCGCGCCCGGGAGGAGGGGATCTTCGGCCACCACGAGGTGCTGCGCGACGTGTGGCGGCGGTACGCGACGCCGATCGCGATCACCGAGGTCCACCTCGGGTGCACGCCGGAGGAGCAGATCCGCTGGCTTGTCGAGGCGTGGGAGGGCGCGCGCGCGGCCCGGGCGGAGGGCGCCGACGTGCGGGCGGTGACGCTGTGGTCCGCCTTCGGGGCGTACGACTGGGACAGCCTGGTCACCCAGGCGCGCGGCCACTACGAGCCCGGGGTCTTCGACGCGCGCGGGCCCGCGCCGCGGCCCACGGCGCTCGCGGCGGTCGCGAAGGAGCTCGCGTCCACCGGTCGGACCGAGCACCCGCTCGCCGGGGCGCCGGGCTGGTGGCGGCGCGACGAGCGGCTGCTCTACGGGGCGCCGCGCTCGACGGAAGCGGCGCTGGCAGCCGGGTAGGCCGGCGTTCCAGCCGTGCTCTCCGCTCCGTGGGGAGCCGCAGGGCGATACCCTGGCGTCCATGAACCATGGTTCGTGGACTGCTGGGATCCTCGCGGCGCTGGCCTCTCTCCTGGCGATGGAGGCCAGCGCGGGCGCGTGCGGCATGCCGTATCCGGGCGTGACGGAGGTCTTCCCGGCGAGCGGCGCGACGACCCCGGCGAACGCCGCGCTCTTCTTCGCCGGCCACGCCCTCTCGCTGGACGCCGTGTCGGTGACGGTCGACGGCGAGCCGGCGCGCCTCGTGGCCGCGCCGGACGTGCCGGCGGCGGGGTACGATCTCGTCGCGCGGATCGAGCCGCCGCCCAGTGAAGGGCAGGCGATCGTGATCGAGGGCAGCTTCTGCCCGGACGAGGGGTGCGAGGCGACGCGGATCGAGCTCACGGCCGGCGCCGCGGACACCGAGGCGCCGCCGACGCCGAGCGGGCTCTCGTTCGACCTCTACGATTATGCCGACGCCACGCCGAGCAGCGGGAGCTGCGAGTCGCACAGCCACCTCGCGTGGTGGGTCACGGCCGAGGGCGAGGCCGCGGGGACCGGCGCGTCCCCCGTGATCTACACGGTCGAGGCGTTCCGGGACGTCAGCTTCACGGAGCCGGTGTTCTCGACGAGCCGGCTCACGACCGACGCCTCGGTGACCATGGCCATCCACCAGACCGTGGACGTGCTCGCCGGCGTCGACGCCCCGACGGCGCTCTGCTTCCGGGCCACGGCGATGGATGCGGCCGGGAACGTCGCCGGCGAGGCCGTGCACGCCTGCAGGCCTTGCTTCTACAGGAAGGATCCGGAGACGGCGCAGCCGAGCTCTTCGCGGCCGTCCGAGCCGGAGTGGACGGAGCAGGACGTCTATCCCGGGGGAACGTGCGACTCAGGGATGGAGCCGGGCAGCGGCGGCGGGGGCGCTGGCGACGGCGACGACGACGACGACGACGCGGTGCGCGGCTGCAGCTGCCGCGCCGCCGGCGAGCGCGGCCCGGGCGGCGCGGGGGCGCTCGGGGGAGCGGCGCTCGCGCTGCTCGCGTGCGCGGCGCGGCCCCGGCGAAGGGAGCGCTGCCCTCACTGATCCCACTCGATCACGATCCGCTTCGGGTCCTCCGGATCCACCTTCACCGCGACCGGCTCCTTGCTCGTCAGCTGCCCCACCCGCAGCCGCGGCACGCTGTGCCGGATGACCGCCGTGTACGGCTCGCGGTTCTCGAGCATCACGTGCAGGTGGAGCGTCACCACCGGATCCCGGTTGGTCGTCACGCCCGTGTCGTCGAACTTCGTGATGACCGCCTTGCCCGGGAGCCCCGACGCCCGGATGCGCGCGGTCCGCGCGTTGACCTTGCCCCAGAAGAAGAGGATCGCGCCCATGAGCAGGCAGAAGAACGCGACCTGGCCGAGCGCCGCTCGGTTCTTGCCGAGGTGCGCCGAGAGGACCGCATACGCGCCGTCGGACACCGACGCCGCGCCGAACAGCAGGCCGAGGAGCGCGAGGAGGACGCCGGCGATGATCATGACAGGCCTCCTCAGGGCGCCAGGAGCAGCACCTTGACCTGGCTCGGGACGAGCCGCATCCCCGGGCAGTTCGTGGAGTTTTGCAGGCTCATGCTGGTCATCCTCGTCGCGGGGATGCCGCCGATCAGGCACGTGAACGCGCCCGTGAGATGGCGGCTCGGGCCCATGACCATCCCGGACGCCACCCCCATGTTGATCCCGGTGTTGTCGCCGTTCGTCAGCGGGACCGTCGTCGCCATGTTGTGCGCCGGGGTGCCCATGAACAGGATGTTGTACGCCGCGGGGACGCCCATCGGGCCGGCCGCGATGTTCGGATAAGGAATGGGGACCGGCGCCGGCGTCGGCGTGAGGCAGACGTCGGGGAACCCGAGATCCAGGCCCATCATCTGAGAGTTCGCGAACATGGCAGCGCCTCCTATCCGAGGTGAATCTGCTCGCCGTCGAGCTTGACCAGCTCCTCGGCGGTGACCAGCGTGTTCTCGCCCCGCAGGCTCGCCGTCTGCTTCGCGGCGTAGTCGATGCGATCGGCGCGCACGTGGTCGAACTGCTCGATGAGGCGATACGACCTCTTGAGCTTCTGCGTGAGCCGCTCGGCCACCGTCTCGAGGCTGGTGAAGACCATCTTGGCCTTCTCCACCTCGGCGTGGACCGCCGCCCCGAAGCAGGAGAGGCGCTGGAAGACGACGTTGCCTTCGACGGTGTTGACCCGGACGCCGGCGGACGCGACCGAGACGTCCTTGCCCGACGCGAGATCGATGCCCTCCTGCGCGGCGACCCGGAAGCGACCTCGCCGCAGCTGGAGCTCGATGTCGCCGTCGTGCACGACGCGCGCGGCCGCCCCCGGCGCGCGCTCCAGGACCGCCAGGACATAGCTCTTGCCGCGCTCGGACCTGGCGAGCAGCACGACGTCGCCGACCTCGGGCTCGACGAGGCAGCTCACCGCGCGCTGCGCCTCGTGCTCGCCCGTGCCCGCGCGGACGACGAAGCCGCCCGCGCCCGCGCCGACGACCCGCCCGGTCTCCTGGAACGTCTCCGTGCTCTCGAGCTTCCGTGCCAGGTTCTGCATCGATGTCCTGCTCATCCGATCGTCACACGCTCAGTGGGGGGACTTGAACGCTTCCGCCTCTGCCAGCGCCTCGTCGTCGCCGAGCGCGGCGGCGCGGCTCGTCCAGACGGCGCCCTCCTCCTCGACCTTGTGGTACCGCGCCCGGAAGAGCGTCGCCCCGGAGAAATCGGCGCCCGAGACGTCGGCGTAGGAGAAGTCGGCGTACGTGAGATCCGCGCCGGCGAAGACGGCGCCAGCGCACGCGGCCCGCGTGAAGACGCACTGCTGCAGGTCGGCCGAGGCCGCGTTCGTGGAGGAGAGCGTGGCCTCGACGAACAGCGACTGGCGCAGGAGGGCCCGCCGCAGGGAGGCGCGCGTGAGGTTCGCCTGGACGAAGACGGCGTTCTGGGCGGTCGCGCCGGTGAGGTCCGCGCCGGTGAGGTTCGCGCCCTTGAAGTTGCACTGGACGAGCGTCGCGCCCCGGAAGCTCGTGGCCTCGAGATCGGCGTCCATGAACTGCGTGAGCGTGAGATCCATCCCCGAGAGATCCATGCCCGAGAGCTTGCTTTGCATCAAGATCGCGTTCTCGAGCCGGGCGCCCGCGAGGACGGCGCCCGTGAGGTCGGCCTTCATCAGGACGGTCTGCTTGAGGTGCGCGCCCGCGAAGCTCGTGCCCTGGAGGCTCGCGTCGACGATGCTGGCCCGATCCAGGTTGGTCCTGGAGAGGTCGGCGCCGACCAGGATCGGCTTGACCAGGGCGGCGATGACGAGGTTGGCGCCGGCGAGCACGGCCGAGGTGAGGTCGACGTCGACGAGCTTCGCGGCGATCATGGTGGCGCCGGTGAGGTCGGCCCCGGCGAGGCGGCCCTTGTCCATGACGAGGTGATGCAGGTTGGCGCCGGTGAGATCCGCGCCGCGCAGATCGCACTCCATCAGCACCGACTCCTTGAGGCGCGCCCCCGAGAGCTTCGCGCCGTGCAGGTCGACGCGCTCGAAGATGCACCCCGAGAGATCCGCGCCGGTCAGGTCCATGCCGGCGAGGCTGACCTTCTCCAGGACCTCGCCGCCCCGCACCAGCGCGACGAGCTCATCCCTGTCCACGGGCGCCCCCTTGCACGACCCGAGCCTGGTTGACGTGCGCGTCGTCGAGGTTTGTCGCGCGGTCGCCCTCGACCCGCGCGAGATCGGCGCGAAACAGGTTGGCGCCCCGGAGGTCGGCGCCGCGGAGGTTCGCCTTCTGGAGGAGCGCGTAGATGAGGTTGGCGCCCGTCAGGGCGGCCTGGCTCAGGTCCGCCTTGACGAGCCTCGACTCGCGCGCCTCCGCGTGGTGCAGCCTGGCGCCGCGCAGGTCGCACTCGCTGAGATCCGCGCCCTTGAGGAGCGCGCCGGTGAAGTCGGCGCCGGCGAGCTTCGTGCCGCGCAGGTTGGCGGCGGTCAGGTTGGCGCCCCGCAGATCGGCGCCCTCGAAGCAGGAGTCGACGACGATCCGGAGGTTCTCGAGCATGGCGCCCCGGAAATTGGCGCGGTTGCCCTTCGAGGTGACGAACAGGGCGGACTTCAGCGTGGCGCCGGTGAAGTCCACGCCTTCGACGGTGACCTCGATGAAATTGCACTTGGTGAGATCCGCGCCGCGGAGCTTGATCCCGGTGAGGTCGTTCCGGAGGAAGATGAGCTCGGGCGCCGAGGCTTGCTGGAAGTCGGCTCCGGCGACGAGCGCCTCGGAGAGGTCGGCGCCCTTCAGCCGGGCGCCGCGGAAGCTCGCGCGCGAGAGGTTGGTCCTGGCGAAGACCGCCCCGGTGCAATCCGCGCCGGCCGCCTGCGCGTCGCTCAGATCGGCCTCGCCGAGGTTCGCGCCCGCGAGCTTCGCGCCGGTGAGGTCGGCCCCGGAGAGGTCGCACCGCGCGAGGACGGCGTCGCTGAGGTTCGCGCCCGCGAGGTTCGCGCCCACGAGGCTCGCGGCCTCGAGGAAGATGCCGGAGAGGTCCGCGCCCCGCAGATCCACCCCGGAGAGGTCGACCCCGGTGAAGTCGCGGGCGTCGAACCGCTCGCCCGCCTGGCGGCCGGCGAGCAGCGCGTCGCGGAGGCGCGCGGAGCCGGCCGGGTCGAGGCGCGCGGCGGGAGGGAAGTGCTGCGTATAACGTCGGTAAGCCTCGTTCATCTTCTGCTCTTGCAGGAGGAGCTTCTGCTCGAGCTCCGGATCGGCCAGCTTGGCCTCGACGTCGGGCAGCGCGACGCCGCCGTTCCGCGCCATGACGAGGATGTCCTTGAGCCGCTCGAGCTCGGCCTTCGCCGAGAACCGAGGCGGCCCGCCGGCCTTCTTCTTCTGCTCCTCGACGAGCGCGTCGTAATCGAGCCCCTGCGCCGCCAGCGCCTCCCGGGCCTGCGCCTCGGACGCCTTGCGCCGGTCCTCGGCCTCGCTCTTGAGCTTCTCGACGTCGGCCATGGCGCGCTCGACGTACGCCGGGAGCTCGTCCAGGTCGGGCGCGGGCTCCTCCGGGGGCAGCGCCGCGGGGATGTGCTCGTCCGGATCGAGGCCGAGCGCCCGGAGCTCCCCCCGCAGCCGCTCGAGCTCCTTCTCGGCCCGCCGGCGCTGGTTCTTCTGGAGCAGGTCTTCCCGCGCGAGCAGGTCGCCCACGTCGCCTATCTTGTCGTCCGCGATCTTCGGCTTGCTGGCCGGCTCGGGCGGCATCAGGTCGCCGTCGCGCAGCGCGAGCAGGTGGCCGTCCTTCTTGTCGAGGCGCCGCGCCAGCACGTCGCGGTAATGGCTCTCGGGCTTCGGCGACGCCAGCGACTCGCAACCGACGATGATCTCCAGCACGTCGGACGCGTCGTCCTCGGCGATCTCGGTGAGGCCCCGGAAGATCAGGATGCCGCGCTCGCGGTGCGGGAAGAAGCGCACCGTGTCGAGGCGGGTCGCGATCTCGCGGAGCTCGTCGCCGGCGTCGGTCTTCTGCCGGATGAAGCAGCGGGTGGCCACGCCGGGGAGCGCGGACTCGATGAGCGGCTCCGTGGGGTGCATGTTCTCGAGCGAGAACGGCTCGTCTCCGCGGAAGTACCCCTCGATCTGCTGGTCGTCCGGGGCCGTGTTGAAGAACCCGAGATCCGTGTCCTTCGCGAGCCCCGGGAACCCGTCCTTGAGCCACGCCTCGTCGTAGGTGCCGATCTTCGAGAAGCGCTGCGGCCACATGAAGTCGAGCGCGTCGAAGCCGGCCGGATCGGGGCGGTCCCTCGGCGAGCGCACGAGTCGGTCCGGATCCTCGATGTTGGGCAGGAGGTGGACCTCGCCCTGCGCGCCGCGGACCGGGGCGAACCCCTTGCCGACCGGGTTCTTCGCGAACCCCTCGCCGCCGAACGCGTTCTCGTACCGGATCGGCATCTCGGTGAACGGCGCCGGATCCGACGCGACGCCGCGCGTCCAGCGCCGCTCGCCGACCAGGTAAAGGGTCTTGTCGATCGCGCCGAGCCTGACGCGGGCGGAGCACGCGGGGGCCGGGCGGCCTCCGGGCGGGTAGCCCCGGGCGCTCAGGAGGACCTCGCCGCGCGGCTTCGGCATGCACATGTCGAGCACGCCCTCTTTCCCGAGCTCCTCGCCGACCATCTTCCAGAGGTTGATCTCGGGCAGGAGCGTGGAGGGGGAGGAGAGGGGGAAGAAGACGAGCAGGGTGGTGACGAAATAGAAGCGGCGGTCGAGCTCGAAGACCTTGTACAGGAGGCCCAGCCGCATCGGCTTGACGGTCTTCATAGGCGGATGTGCGCGGCCGCGATGGCGAGATCGAGCGCGGCCTGCTTGATGGTGGGGCCGTGGGTCGCCCAGAGCTCGAGGGCCTTGGTGCGGATCTCCGCGGCCTTGGCCTTGATGTCGGCGGTCTTGATCTCGACGTGCGGGCCGACGTGGATCTCGATGTTGGCGGCGAGCAGGGCCTCGAACTTCAGGCCGACGACCGACTCGATCTTCCCGCCGATCAGGTTCTCGTTCTTGATGCCGACGGTGGTCTCCGAGGTGGCGGAGATGGTGGTGCCGATGAAGGAGCCCAGCGTGGTGAGGATCTCGTCACCCTTGTTGGTGACGTTCATCTTGTTGCACGTGAGGTTGTAGTCGAGGCTGATGGTCTGGTTGACGGCGCCGGTGACGTTCTGGGTGACGCCGGCCTTGTACGTCTGGGTGAGCGCCCCGTCGACCTCCTCGAGCAGGGTGCCGTGCACCTTGAACGTGCTCGGGTCCGTGATGTCGACGGTGGCGCCCCCGGCGCTGACCGTGAGCTTGTAGCCGCCCGTGGTGACGGTCTCCTCGCGCCCCTTCGCGACGGTGGTCACCTGCTTGTCCTTGTAGGTCTCCGTGACGAGGTTGTCGACGACCGTCCTGAAGGGGCCGACGATCCACTCGGTCGAGCTCTGGTCGACCCATTCCTTCTTGTGGCCGACGGTCCAGAGATCGAGGTCCTCTCCGATGTACAAGTACGTCATCCCGTCGGTGTTCAGATACAGGTTGCTGTCGTCGTTGGGCGCGCCCATCCGGATGAAGGTGTTCTTCGTGGGCGTGGAGAGGGTGACGCGCTGGCCGCCGTCCTGGTCCTCGAGCTCGAGGCGGTTGCGGCCGCCGGTCTGGATGATGTTGGTCGTGCGGTTCTGGGACGTGACGGGGCTCGGGTTGAGCGCGTTCGGGACGACGCCGGCGATGACCGGGAGATCGGGGTCGCCGCCGAGGAAGGTGAAGAGGACCTCGACGCCCTTGCGGAGGGGGAAGTGCCACCCTTCGACGCCGCCGCCGTGGGGCTGCAGCATGCGGACCCAGGTGGAGGCCTTGCCGTCCTTGAGGGGGCTCTCGTCGAACTCGAACTTGACGGCGTAGCGGCCGTGGTCGTCGACCTGCGCGTACTCGCTCTCGGCCTCGCCGTCGATGGTCCCGTTCTCGAAGCCGTAGATGCGCGGCCACGGGGTGCGGCTCTCGGCGCGGTACTGGACGCCGGCCGGGATGGCCTTGAACTCCATCCGGTACACGTCGTCGGACTCGACGCCGAGCAGCTTCTTGATCTCCGCTCCGCCGCCGGCCGCGATCGCGACGTGCTCGGTCTGGGTGATGAGGTATTTCGCGTTGAGGGCGCCGCGCGGGTGGTCCTCGAGCTCGAACAGGTATCCGGGGCGAAAGAAGGGGGCGGTGCCGCCGCCTTGGGCCACGACCTGCCGCGCGAGCAGCTCCTCGGCGCGGATCTTCGCGAGCCGCGCGCCCTCCTCGGGGGTGAAGAAGCGGCCGGCATGCTGGTTGATCTCGCCGATGCCCGTCATGGAGACCGGCGCGCTCCCGGAGACGTCGAGCAGCGGCCGCGCGTAATCGTAGTCGCGGAGCTTGACCCGCGCCGGGAGCGCGGTGTGCCGGCAGAGGAACGACGAGAGCGACGCCCCGGCGACGACGTCGGTGTCCGAGACCGGGTGATACCGGACCGGCGTCCGCTCGATGGGCCCGTGGGCGGAGGACTTGTCGGTGATGATGAGCTTCTCGGAGCTGCCTTCGTGCTCGAAGTAGTAATAAAGCCCCTCGCGCTCCATCCAGCGTGAGATGAAGTCGAGGTGGCTCTCGCGGTACTGGCAGACGTGCTCGTGCGGCTTGTAATCGCCGTAGACCCTGAGCTCGTAGTCCTCCGGCAGCAGCCCGCCGTCCTCGAGGATCGCCTTGATGATGTCGGGGATCGTCTGATCGGTGAAGATGCGGCTGTGCTGGGTGAGGGTGAGCTGCCAGAGGTGCGGGACGAGCGTGGCGCGGAAGAGCGCGCGGCTGTAGGTCTCCTGCACGAGCTCGAGCGTGGACAGGATGCCGTGGAAGACGAAGGGCGGCGTGTCGTCGTCGTCGCGATCGAGCGTCAACGTGGCCTTGGCGCCGATCGTGTCGGCCATGTCGATGTCGCGGCTGTCGTCGCTGGTGAGCGCGAGGTAGATCTCGAAGCAATACGGCCGCGAGATGCCCTCGGTGCCTCGCACGCCGAGCACGCGGGCGGCCTCGGGCAGGACGCTGGAGCTGATGGAGACGACATCCTTCATGGCCATCGCAGGTCCCTGGGCGCCAGACACCCCGGCGCGGTGGTTGCAATCAAACGTGGCAAACGTGGCAAACGTGGCAAACGTGGGATCGAGAGTGTGATCGAGAGTGGGATCGAAGACGGCGCCAGGACGAGCCCTGTCCGCAAATCCAGACGATATCGGCCGGTATCCGGACCGTCAACACGGATTCACGGCGGCTCCCCTCCCTGGGTGAGCCGCTCGCCGGCGGCCGTCGTCGAGCGCCGCGCGAGCGCGCGCGCGAGCGCCGCGAGGGCGGCCTCTCCCCACGCCGCGCCGAGCTCTGCCGCCGGCCACGGCTCGCCGCGATAATAGAAGAAGCCAGCCATGAACTCGCGAGTCACCGCCTCGCGCATCCGGCGCGCCAGGTCGATGTCCCGGGCCTGCTCGAGCTGCAAGAGGCGGAGATCCTCGCGCTGCGAGGGCGCGCGGCGCTCGGCCCGCCGGATCATCCGGCGCGCGCGGAGCAGATCGATCGAGAGATCGCGCGCGCGCTCCGGGTCGCCCGCGGCGACCCAGATGAGCCGCCCGGCGAGCGGCGGGCGCCCGCTGCGGTCGCGCCACTCCGCGTCGGATCTGCGGTACATCGGGAGGTAGCGGAGGTCGAGCCCGAGCGCCGCGTCCCCCGGAGGCCGGAGCAGCGGCGTGTCGTGCTGGCGCTTGCCGTCCGAGTACCACGCGCGCAGCGGCGCTGACCGCCCCTCGAGGCGAGGGACGACGAGGCCGTGGAGGAGCTCGCCGAGCAGCTCGCGTATCAGCTCGCTCGTGTGCTCGAAGGTCACGGTGAAGTCGTCCCGCTCGCGGCGCCACGGCTCGAAGGACGCGGTGAGGAGCTGGGCCCCGCGGCGCTCGGTGAGCCCGGCGAGGCGCGCGGCCTCGAGCGCCGCGAGGCAGGCGCTCACGGCCGCGACGGGGACGCTCTCCCGAGGGCCGCCGTAGAGCGATCGCGCGATCCCGGACGGCGTGACGGGCGCCGCGTCCGCGGAGAGCTCGAGCAAGGCGACCGCGCGCGCGACGCGCGAGACGAGCGGGCGCTGCCCGTCGAGCTCCGGGAGGTCGTCGATCCGCGCCACCGCGGCGAGGACCGCGGGATCGAGCGCGGCGCGCGCCGCGTCGAAGGCGGCGTCGAGCGGGATGCAGCGGTCGAGCGGCGCGTCGCGGAGGCCCTCGGCGCGGAGGATCTCGCCGACCCAGCCGGGCACGGAGAGCGGGGCTTCACCGTCCGGCGCGGTGCTCGCGCGCAGGGCCGACGCGGTCCGGATGAGGAGGTCGATCACCTCGGGGAGCAGCGGCCAGGAGGCGACGAGCTCGTCCTCGGTGAGCGACGCCGAGGCGCGGGCGTGCTGGACGAGCTCCGCGGCGCGCTGCCGGAAGAGATCGCGGAGGGCGGCCTCGGCGGGCGGCCGCTTGGCGAGCGCGCCGAGGCGGAGGACGTCCGGCAGGGAGCGATCGAGGCGGAGGCGGAGATCGGCTGGAAAGAGCGCCTCGAGCGGCCCGAGGTCCTCGGGCTCGCGGCCGTCGTCGCGGGCGGTCGCGACGAGCCAGGCCCGCGACTTGAGGCGCTGGGCGAGGTGGGAGAGGAACGAGACGACGTTGCGCCGCCCGGCGTCGTCCGCGGCGGCGAGCGCGTCGACATCGTCGATGCCGAGGCACAGCGTCTTCTCCGGCGCGCGCAGGCGGAGGAGGGCGAAGATCTCCTCGACGGCATCCTTGACGGAGAGCTCCCTGCGCCGCTCCGCGGGGTCTCCGAGGCGCTCCTTCAGCTGCTGGAGGACCGCGGCGTGCAGCGACGCGCCCCGCGCCCCTTCGCGCGCGGCGCTGACGACGACGCTCGCCCCGTCGATGCGCGCGCGCAGCGCGCCGAGGGCGTCGCGGAGCTCGGGGGCGAGATCGCGCGGGCTGCGCGCGGCGCCGGGGAGGGGGCCGCCCGGCGGAGGTGCGCTGTGCAGGCCGGTCAGGAGCAGCCGGAGGAGCGTGGACTTGCCCGAACCAGGAGGTCCCGCGATCCAGAGAAAGGGCAGGGGCGCCGCCCGCCCCTCGTCGACGGCCGCGGTGAGCCGCCGGAGCGCGCGGAGGAGCGGCGCGCCGAGGCTGGGTGGAACGAGGACGCCGGCGAGATCGCCCGGAGCGGGCGCCGCGCCTCGCCCCGAGGCGCCCGCGCCCGGCAGCAGGAGGCAGGGGTCGACGAGGAAGAGATCGCGGAGCCGCATGCGACGGGTCGCCCAGCGTAGCAAGGCGCGCTCTCCGCCGGCAGCGCGCCCCGGTCAGAGCACCCGGGCGAGCACCACGACCGAGTAGCCGACCGCCTGCTGCTTGCCGGGGTTGTGGTACGAGTGGCGCTGATCGCCGCGGAACACCGCGACGTCGCCGGCGCCGAGCGTGAACCGCTCGCCGCTGACCACGAGCTGGAGCTCCCCCGACTCGCACGTCAGGTACTCGCGGGTGCCGGGGGTGTGCGGGACGCCCGTCATGCGCCCGCCCGGGGGGATCTCGATGCGATCCATCTCCATGCCCGGGATCGGATCCGGCAGGAGCTTGCGGACGAGCGCCTGGCCGGGGGAGCGCGTGGGCAGCGCGTCGCGCGCGTAGAGCTGGCACGTGGCGCGGGGCGCGGAGAGCATCTCCTCGATCGAGACCTGGAGCGCGGCGGCGGCGCGGTGGAGCACGCCGAGCGTCGGGTTCGCCGCGCCGGACTCGAGGTGCGCCCACGTCGCCCGGGGCACGCCGGCGAGCTTGGCCAGCTGCTGCTGCGTGAGCCCGCGGGCCTCGCGCAGCTGCTTGATGTTCTTCGCGAGCCGCCCGGCGAGCTCCGCGTCCTGATCCATGACCGGAGATTAGCACGATTCCAAGATACTGGAGGTGGCTCCAAATTATGGGTCAGCGCAGATTAGGCTCTGGGCGAGGAGGAAGCACCATGAACGACGAATCGACCGGAAGCGAGTCGCTGATCCAGGCTGGAGGCATCTCCCAGCCGTCTCTCGCCGACGCCGCGCGGGACGCCGACGCCGCGCGGGACGCCCACGCCGCGCGGGACGCCGACGCCGCGCGGGACGCCCACGCCGCGCGGGACGCCGACGCCGCGCGGGACGCCCACGCCGCGCGGGGCGCGCCGTTCGCGCCGCGCGCGGCGCTGGTCACCGGGGCGAGCCGCGGGCTGGGCGCCGCGCTCGCGCGGGAGCTCGCCCGGAGGGGCGCGAAGGTGGTCCTGGTCGCGCGCGAGCGCGCGCCGCTCGAGGCCGTGGCGGCCGAGATCGCCGCGCAGGGCGGGGTGGCGCACGCGCTCGCGGCGGACATCGGCGACAAGGGCCAGACCCACGCGATCGCCGGCGCGGCGGCGGCGCTGGTCGGTCCCATCGATCTGCTCGTCCACAACGCGAGCACGCTCGGCAGGACGCCGCTGCCGATCCTGCTCGACACCGAGTGCGAGGATCTCGGCCGCGTGCTCGAGGTCAACGTGGTCGGCCCGTTCCGCCTCACCAAGGTGATCGCGGGCGCGATGGCGCTGCGGCGGCGCGGGGTGGTCGTCCACATCAGCTCGGACGCGGCCGTGAACGCCTACCCGCGGTGGGGCGCGTACGGCGCCTCGAAGGCGGCGCTCGATCACCTCAGCCGCACCTGGGCCGCCGAGCTCGAGGGCACGGGCGTCGCGTTCTATGCGGTGGATCCCGGCGAGATGAACACGCGGATGCACGCCGAGGCGATCCCCGACGCCGATCCGAGCGCGCTGGCCGACCCCGCGGACGTGGCGAGGCGCATCGTCGCCCTCATCGGCCGCGCCGGCGAGGTGCCGAGCGGCGCGCGCGTCGAGGCCGCGCGCTTCGAGGAGGCGCCATGAGCCCCGCCGCCTGGCCTCGCGAGAACCCCCTCGAGGAGCGGCTCCTCCACGTGGATGCGCGCCTCGGGCGCCTGCGCGACGGGCGCATCGCGGATCTGCCCGCGCTCCTCGATCCGGGCGATCTCCTGGTCGTGAACGACGGCGCCACGCTGCCGGCGTCGCTCCACGGCGCGACCGGGGGCGGCGCGGCGGTGGAGGTGCGCCTCATCGGCGAGCTGTCCGAGGGGCGCTACGCGGCCCTCCTGTTCGGCGCGGGCGACTGGCACACGCGCACCGAGGATCGCCCGCCGCCGCCCGCGCTCGGCCCGGGCGACGCGGTGACGTTCGGCGACGACCTGTCGGCCGCGGTCGAGCGGGTGTCGCCGGCCTCGCCGCGCCTCGTCGAGATCGCCTTCCGCGAGCGGGGCGCGCCGCTCTGGTCGGCGCTCTACCGGAGGGGGCGGCCGATCCAGTACGCGTACGTCGCGGCGCCGCTCGAGCTCTGGCACACGCAGACGCGCTACGCGAGCCGGCCGCTCTGCGCCGAGCTCCCGTCGGCGGGACGGCCGCTCGTGTGGGGGCTCTTGCTCGAGCTGATCCGCCGCGGCGTGCGCGTCGCCTCGCTGACGCACGCGGCCGGGATCTCGTCGACCGGCGAGCCGGCGCTCGACGCGCTGCTCCCGTTGCCGGAGCGCTTCGAGATCCCGGAGGAGACGGTGGCGGCGGTGCGCGAGGCCAAGGCGAGCGGGCGCCGGGTCGTCGCGGTGGGCACGACGGTGACGCGCGCCCTGGAGGGCTGCGCCGCCCAGAACGGCGGTGAGCTCCGGGCCGGCTCGGGCGTCACCGATCTGGTCCTCCACCCTGGCTTCCGGCCGCGGGTGGTGGACGGGCTCCTGACCGGCGTGCACGACCCGACCGAGAGCCATTTCCGGCTCCTCGAGGCGTTCGCGCCGGCCCCGCTGCTCCACCGCGCCAACGCGTACGCCGAGCAGGCGGGGTATCTCTGCCACGAGTTCGGCGACTCCTACCTCGTGCTCAGCTGATCTCCGGGCGACGGCTCGCCGAGTACGGGCCGGTTCGCTGCCTGCATGCGAAAACGCCGAGGTATGTCGAGCAGCACAGCGGATTGCGACGTTGCGCCGTCGTGCCGTGGAGGGGGCGTGGTCGCCGCCAGCTCCGCCATGGCGCCGCCACCCCTCGAGCTGGCTTTCTCCTCGGGTTTTCCCGCTGTTTCGCGTGGGCATGCCGCGTGCTCGAGGCCGACCGTCATGCCGACGCTCGAGCACAACGCCCTCGTCGAGATGTTCCGTGACCAGCCGGCGCTCGCGCCCCGCTTGCTCTCGACGCTCTTTCACGTCGAGGTGCCGCCGCACGCCTCCGCCGCGGTGGTCGAGTCGTCGCTCGACCAGCTCCTCCCCGTGGAGTTCCGCGCTGACCTGGTGCTCGAGCTCCGAGACGCGAGCGGCACGATCGTGCTGGCGATCGTCATCGAGGTCCAGCGCGACATGGATCCGAACAAGAAGTTCTCGTGGCCGACGTACGTCACGGTCGTGCGCGCCAAGACGCGCTGCCGCACGGTCGTGCTCGTGGTCGCGCCGGACGCCGGCGTGGCTGCCTGGGCGGCGGAGAGCATCGATCTCGGCCTGGGCCGCGGCCACGTCGCGCCCCTGGTGCTCGGCCCGGCCGTCGTCCCCGAGATCACCGATCCAGGCGAGGCGGAGGCGGAGACGGAGCTCGCCGTGCTCTCGGCGGTGGCGCACGGCAACGGGCCGAACGGACCCGCCGTGGTCCTGGCGGCGCTCGCTGCCCTTGGCCGGCTCGACCAGGAGCACGCGATGGTCTACTTTCAGCTCATCTGGAACGCGTTGCGTGAGCCGATGCGGCAGGCTCTGGAGGCGTTGGTCATGGAACGGCAGATCGAAGGCGAGGCGACGTTTCCCCCGTTCGTGCAGAAGCTCATCGATCGCGGCATGCGTGAGGGCGAGCTCAAGGGCATCCGTGAGGGCGAGCTCAAGGGGAAGAGGGATACGCTGTCGCGGCTGCTCGCGCGTGCAGGGATCGCGCCCACCGAGGACGAGAGCGCGCGCATCCAGGCATGCACGGACATCGCGACCCTCGATCGCTGGATCGATAACGTCCTTGGGGCGAAGACCGCCGCCGAAGTGCTCTCCTGACGGGTGACGGATGCGGCCCAACAGGCCATGAATCAGACGCGCTTCGACCGCCGGTGATCGCCAGGGCGCTGGGGCGCGAGAACGAAGGTGGACATGGCCCGATGCTGGTCAGAGGAGCACCCTAACCTTCGCGTCACGACGGACGCGCTTCGGCTGATGCCCGTCGTGGAGCTTGAGCCCGGCCGCGTCGGCTCGGCGCCCCATCCGAGCTCGGGGCCGTGGACCGCAACGGAAAGCGATGGCTACTGGCGGGCGTGCCTTCGTGCGGGAGGCCTGGCCGGTGTTGACCCCATCGTGCTCGGCTCGTGGTTCGTTGCGATCGATGCGCTGACGTCCCAGGACGCGCTGGTCCGGGTCCTGCGTGCACACCTCGGCGACAGCGCTCCAGCGGACGACGAGGTTGGCGCCCTCAGCGGTGGCCTCGCGCTCGTCGACGACGGCGAGGTCCTCTTGTTACCGGCCTGTTGTGGTGATTTTAGCGATCTCGAAAATTGGCGGACAGCCGCCCATCGGTCGGCCGAATCGCCCGAGGTGCTCTGGATCGGTCACCCATGGCTCATGGCCTGGTATGCTGCCCCGATGCTTCACATTCGGGAAGAATCCGAGCACGGCATACCCGCTCAACCAAGAGAGCTCGTGGTCAAGCCAGAGATCCTGCAGCGCGCGGTGCGCCTCGCCGTGCAGGATCTCGATGTCTTCTCCGAGCGAGTCGCGTCAGCGCTGCGGCACATCCCCGGCGTCATCGACGCGCGGGCGACTGCCAGGATCCTTGTTGGTAGGAGAGCGTCTTGATGGCGCATCACCCGAACGCGCGCAGACCGATCGCGATGAGGCGCGCTGCGAAGGGCCCGGTGGCTCCCCGCCCCGTCCTGCGCGAGAGGCCAACCCGTAGCCGTCTGGCGTCGACGAGCGCGACCTGGGTGCGCTCGGCGAGGGCCACGGGCGAGCGGCGACCGAGCGAGGGGAGGGCGGCGGTGCCGAGGATGCGCGGCCCGACGCCCGGGAGGCCGAGCACCATCTCGAGAGGGCGGCCTCGGTCGTGGTCGGCAGCTCGGCCGCCGTCTCGGCGGGGGCATCGACGGGGCCCGGCTCGTCGGGGCCACCTCCGATCGCGGGTGAGGGCGCGACCTCGGCCCACCTCTGCGCTCCCGGGGACGGATGGGACCGCCCTGCCCCGCGGGGTTCATCGCTCGCCGGCTTATCCCCGCGCCGGGTGACGGCCAGGGTCGCCCGAGGTACACTGCGCGCGATGAAGCTCGCCATCGACCTGTCGCCCGCGCAAGCCGACCTCCTGCATGAACGCGCAAAGAGCCTCGGCTTGCAGCCGGAAGAGCTGGCGCGGGCCGCCGTGGCAGATCTGCTGACGACGCCGGAGGACGAGTTTCTAGCTGCGGCCGAGATCGTCCTTCAGAAGAACGCAGAGCTGTACAGGCGGCTCGCCTGATAGTGCGTTACTTGACCTTGGCGGAGGTCTTTTACCTCCACGAGCGGGTCCTTGCGGAGAGCGGTGGCGCCGCAGGCGTTCGCGGCCTCCGAGCCGTCGAGGCTGCCGTGGCCCAGCCGAAGGCAACCTTCGCAGGTGAGGATCTCTATCCTAACCGTCGTCGCCAAGGCAGCGACGCTTTGCTTCTCGCTGGTGCAAGGCCACCCGTTTGTCGATGGTAACAAGCGTGTCGGTCATGCCGCGATGGAGGTCTTCCTCATGCTGAACGGCTACTCCCTTGATGCGCATGTCGACGAACAGGAGCGAATCATGCTCTCACTAGCCTCTGGCGCGCTTCCACGGGACCAGCTCCTCGGCTGGCTCGAACAGCATGTCCGGCGGCGGGAGACCTCCGTCTAGGAGGAGTTCATCCCCGTCATGCTGGGCGTGACGCTCTGGCCGCCGCTCAAGCCCAAGCAGAACAGCGCCGTTCACATCCGCGCCTTGTACAGCTTCTTCCTCGCAGGAGCCCAGCCCATGTACATCTCGCTAGATCGCATCGACGTGGAGCTCGAATCGAAGGACGGTCGTGCGCGCGTGATTCAGACCGACCACCGAACGGCAGCCGAGATATCGGCACGACCAGCCCTCTCGACCATCGTTGCGCTGATCCGGTGCCTCAACCCGCGTCGAGCCTATGGTGAGCTCGAGCTGTTCTACAATTGTCAGCACGATCCGCCTGCGTTTCTCCGCGATGCCGTCGCGGCGTGCGGAGCTCGGCTCTGGGTCGGCGATGACCCTGCGACTCTCGACCAGGATCTGCCTCAGGCCGCGATCGATGAGGGCGCGGTCGATCGACTCGTCAACGGCGCGATGCAGGAGCTCGCGCGCGAGCTCGTGGGAGGATCGGACGCGACCGAACCTCTCGGAGCCCTTGAGCTGCTGGAGCAGGAAATGGCCAGAACGGGGTTTCCCGACGAGGAGGAGGATGTCACGGCGTTCTGGACCTCCGTCTTGGAGCTCGGCGCGCTCGCGGGCGCCGCCGTCGGTGCGTCGAACAGCGGTGCATGGTTCCATGACGTCGCAGGCCAAGCGACGTTGCCGCTCAAGTACAGGTGCTCCTTTCGAGGAGAGATGGCCGCGGCGAACCCCCTCGGCAAAGCGCTCAAGTTCATTCGTGAGCAGGGAGGCGGAGAGGAGCCGAGCTTTCTCGTCAGGACGCTCAGGTCGAGCTCGTGAGCGAACCAGGCGAGGTGCGCGATCAGCGCCGCCGCACGGAGGGCTCCCGCGGGCCATGACACCGCCACTGCCTTTCCGGTGTCGTAGAGCGAGAAGAGGCGACAACGCACCGACAGGTACATCGAGATAGGCGGCCTCGAGGTCGTCTGAGCGCGCGTGCGGCGCTCCCCCTCACCTCACGAGCAGGACGTCCGCGGCGACCTCCGCGAGGTCATCCTCGAGCTGATGACCGCGGGCGTCGAGCTCGCGAAAGGTCGCGCTGGGGAGCGCTTCGCGGTAGTGCGCGAGGTGCGCGAACGGCACGGTCTCGTCGTCACGGCTGTGATAGAAGAAGAGCCGTAGCTCCGCCGGCAGCTTGGCCGCGAAATCGTCGGCGAGCGCAAACTCGGGCACGTCCCAGTCCTCGACACGCCAGAACGGCGCGGCGATGAGAAAGAGGCCGGAAGCTCGGCCGTCAAGCGGCTCCTCGGCGGCGTACTTCAGCAGGAGCGAAGCGCCGAACGAGTGGCCGACGAGCGCCGCCTTGCGCTCGAACGCTGCGAGCTCCCGCGCGATCGCGTCCTTCCACGTTGCATAGGTCGGGTTCCGCTCGTTCGGCATCGCTGGATAGCGGACGTCGTACTCGACGCCGAGCGCGCCCTGGAGGGACTCCGCGAGCGGTCTGTCCGCTTCATATGCACCTTCACCGCCGCCGTGGATGAACAGTACAGGATTTTTCAAAGCTTGGTCCTCGAGGCTCCGCCGAGGGCGGTGTTATCACGATTCTCCGCGGCCTGAACGAGAACCCGCCGCGGAGGCAATCGGGCTCGATCGGCGTGGAAAGCGGCGGCCTCTCCGAGCGCTCTGGCGCGGGGCGCCCCCGTCCGATGATGCGCGTGGCTCGCGTCACCAGGGCCTCCCGGCGGCCGCGCGCGCCGCCTCGACGCGGCGCACGCACGCCTCCCGGCTGGCCCTGGCGGCGGCCTCGGGCACGCGCAATAGCTCCATCCTCCGGTCGACCGGCATGCAGTAGGTGGTGGCGGCCCACAGCTTCGGGTCGTCGACGCTGCGGAGCTCCTCGAGATCGGTCCACACCCGCACCACCCTGTCGTCCGCCGCGGCGACGATGCGCTGGCCATCCGGGCTGAACGCAACGGCGTTGATCGGCGCATCGACGGCGCGGAGGACCAGCGGCTCGCCCGCGCCGCCTCCGTGCCACACCCGCACGGTCTCGTCCTGCGATCCGGTGGCGATGCGCGTGCCGTCGGGGCTGAACGCCACCCCGAGCACCCAGTGCTCGTGGCCGCGGAGGACGAGGGGCTCGCCGGCGCCGTCGGCGCGCCACACCCGCGCGGTCCGGTCCCAGGACGCGGTGGCGACGCGCCGGCCATCGGGGCTGAACGCCACCGCGTTGATGCCGTCGTCGTGACCACGCAAGACCGTCGGCTCGCCGGCGCCGTCGGCGCGCCACACCCGGGCGGTGTTGTCCGACGATCCGGAGACGATGCGCTGGCCGTCGGGGCTGAACGCCGCCGCGTAGACGCGATCCGTGTGGCCGCGGAGGACGAGGGGCTCGCCGGCGCCGTCGGCGCGCCACACCCGCACGGTCCGGTCCCAGGACCCGCTGACGACGCGCTGGCCGTCGGGGCTGAACGCCGCCGCGTAGACCTGATCGTCGTGACCGCGGAGGACGAGGGGCTCGCCGGCGCCGTCGGCGCGCCACACCCGCACGGTCTTGTCGGCGGACCCGCTGACGACGCGCTGGCCGTCGGGGCTGAACGCCACCGAGTTGACCTCGTCGTCGTGACCCCGGAGGACGATCGGCTCGCCGGTGCCGTCGGCGTTCCAGACCCGCACCGTCCTGTCGAGCGACGCAGAGGCGACGCGCCGGCCATCGGGGCTGAACGCCACCCCGTAGACGCGATCCGTGTGGCCGCGGAGGGCGAGGGGCTCGCCGGTGTCGTCGACGTTCCACACCCGCGCGGTCCTGTCGTGCGACGCGGTGACGAGGTGATGGCCATCCGGGCTGAACGCCACGGAATAGACCTGATCGTCGTGACCGCGGAGCACGAACGGATCCCCCGTGCCGTCGGCGTTCCACACCCGCGCCGTCTCGTCCTGCGACGCGGAGGCGACGCGCCGGCCATCGGGGCTGAACGCCACCCCGTAGATTCGATCGGTGTGGCCGCGGAGGACGAGGGGCTCGCCGGTGCCGTCGGCGTTCCACACCCGCACCGTCCTGTCCCAGGACGCGGTGACGATGCGCTTGCCATCGGGGCTGAACGCCGCCGCGTAGACCCGATCGTCGTGGCCGCGGAGGACGATGGGCTCGCCGGCGCCGTCGGCGCGCCACACGCGCGCGGTCCGATCCTGCGCCCCGGTGACGATGCGCTCGCCATCGGGGCTGAACGCCGCCGAATAGACCTGATCGGTGTGGCCGCGGAGGACGATGGGCTCGCCGGCGCCGTCGGCGCGCCACACCCGCGCCGTACGGTCGGCGGACGCGGTGACGATGCGGGCGGCGTCGGGGCTGAACGCCGCCGCGTAGACCCGATCGTCGTGGCCGCGGAGGACGATGGGCTCGCCGGCGCCGTCGGCGTTCCACACCCGCGCGGTCCGGTCCTGCGCCCCGGTGACGACGCGTCGGCCGTCGGGGCTGAACGCCGCCGATTCGACCTGAGCCGTGTGGCCGCGGAGGACGATGGGCTCGCCGGTGCCGTCGGCGTTCCACACCCGCGCGGCCCTGTCGGCCGACGCGGTGACGATGCGCTTGCCGTCAGGGCTATAGTCCGCGTCCAGCACCCCGTCCGGGTGGACGAGCACCGCGCGCGCGAGCCTGCTGTACAGCGCCCAGCGCGCGAGGACGGCCCACCCCCGCGGCTCGTCGCGCGGCTCGACCTCGCGCAGGATCGCGAGCACGCTCGTGGGATCGGCCTGCAGCTCGCGCGCCGCGGCCACGCGGGTGGCGTTGCGCGCGCGCAGGGCCTCCCGATCGGCGCGCGCGGCCTGCTGGTCGGCGCGGACCGCCAGGTACGACACCGTGACCGCGAACGCGGTGAGCGCGGCGATCACGCCCGTGGTGAGCCGCCGGCGCAGGCGGCGCGCCCGCTCGCAGTAGGCCACGACGGCTAGGAGATAGCGCTCCTCGCGCCGGCCGAGCCCGGCGCGCCACTCGGCCCCCTGCTCGGCGCGGCGGCGCTCGTACCACGCTCGGGCGTCGCTCGCCGCGCGATCGCGCCAGAGCAGCCCCTCGGCCTGCCCGCTCGCCGCCCATGGCTCGGCCGCGGCGCGCAGCCGGGCCAGGAACTCCGCGTCCTGCTCGCTCTCGGCGAGCCACTGCCCGAGCTTCGCCCACCGCTCGATCAACGACTCGTGCACCAGCTCCACGGTCGTGCCCTCGCGCTCGCCGCCGGTCTCGATGAGCAGGAGCCGCGCGGCGGCGAGGTGCTGGACCACCTGCGCGATCGCCTGGGCGGCGTCGCCCTGACCGTCCGGCGCGAGCTCGCGGAGCTCCTCCAGGCGCACGACGGCGCGCGTGCGCTCGGGCGTCACGAGGCGCAGGAGCACCGCCCGGGCCAGCCGCTGCTCGTGGGGCGGCAGCGCCGAGAGCACCGCGTCCGCGTGCGAGGACAGGGCGCCGGCCACGCCGCCGAGCCGCTCGTAGCTCTCCCGCGTCAACATCCGGCGCTCGCGATCGCGCGCCTCCCACAGCTTCGCGGCCGTGAACTGCAGGAGCGGCAAGGGGCTCCGGGTGCTCTCCAGCGTGCTCAGCATGTGCTCGACCAGGGCCGGGGTCTCGAACCGGTGGCCGGCCGCCTCGGTGGGCCGCGTCAGGGCCTCGCGCAGGCAGTCGCGACCCATGGAGGGGAGGAACGAGAGCCCGCGGGTCACCTCGGTCATGAAGTGGTGGTCGTCGGCGATGCGATCGAGGAAGTCCGAGCGGATGGCGAGCAGGACGCGCAGCGGCGAGGAGGCGTCGTCGGCCGCGCCCGTGAGGCACGCGATGAACGCCGCCCGCGCCTCGGCGGCGGCGCCGAGCGTGTAGAGCTCCTCGAACTGATCGACGAAGAGCAGGATGCGGTGCCGCTTCCCCACCCGGCGGCAGCGCGCGCGCAGCCGGGCGCCCAGGCTGCCCGGCTGCGCGCGCAGCGTGGCGACGAGCTCGTCGTGGTCGGGGAGCTCGGGCGAGCCCGTCGCGCTGGCGGGCTCCGCCTCGGCGACCTGCGCGAGCACGTCGACGAGGGCGGACAGCGGGCGGTGCCCGGGGCGCAGGATGAACGCTTCCCAGCGATCGCCCAGGCGCTTCAACGCCGGGATCACGCCCGCGCGCACGAACGACGATTTGCCCGCCCCCGAGGGCCCGGCGACGGCGACGAGCTGCTGGTTGCGCAGCCGCGTCAGCAGGGCGGCGACCTCGCGATCGCGCCCGAAGAAGCGCGGGGCGTCCGCCTCCTGGAACGCGGCGAGGCCGGCGAACGGGCTCTCGTCCTCGCTCAGCGCGAGCGACGTTCGGCCGGGCAGGAGGTCCTCGAGCTCGGCGAGGAGCTCCTTGGCCGAGCCGATGCGCTCGGCCGCGCGCTTCTTCAGGCAGCGGTCGATGAGGGCGCCGAGCGGGCCGACGTCCGGGCGCCGCTCGCTGGTGGCGGGCATCGGCAGCTCAAGGTTCACGATCTCCACGAGCCGCGCCGCCGAGAACGGGTCGAGCGGGTGCGCCCCGGTGACCAGCTCGTGGAGGATGATGCCCACGGCCCAGAGGTCGGAGCGGGCGTCGATGTCCCCGCCCCGCAGCTGCTCGGGGGACATGTACCGGGGCGTGCCCAGGATCGTGCTCTGCGCGCTCGGCCGAGCCCCTCCGGCGAGCACCATGCGCACGCCCGTGAACATCGAGATCCGCTCGGCCTCGATCTGCTTGGCGATGCCGAAATCGAGCACCTTGATGGAGCCGGAGTCCTCCAGGGCGATGTTCTCCGGCTTGAGGTCGCGGTGCACGATCCCGAGGTCGTGCGCGCAGGCCAGCGCGCGGACCACCGGGATCATGAGCTCGACGGCCAGGCTGGGCGACAGCGGGCCGGGCGGCGTGTGCGCGATGGGCGATCCGGACGCGCTCGGGTGCTCGCGCTGCGACATCCACTCGCGCAGCGTGCGGCCCTTGACGTACTCGAGCACGAGGTAGGGGTGCCCGTGGAGCTCGTCCACCTCGTGGATGACCACGATGTTCTCGTGCCTGCAGCGCGCCGTGGCGCGCGCCTCGGCAAGGAAGCGCCCGATGCCTTGCCTGCTGTGCTCGCGGAGCAGCTTGATGGCGACCAGGCGGCCGAGCCTCGTGTCGCGGGCCAGGAACACGACCCCCATGCCGCCCTGGCCCAGCTTGCGGATGATCTCGTAGTGCTTGATGGTGTCGCCGACGTTCGGGGGCACGTAGGCCGCGAGGGCATCCGCCGGCGTCGCCAGGGCATCCGCCGGCGTCGTCGGGGCCTCCTCCGCGGACGGCGTGGCCCCTGACATCTCCGGCGTCTCCACCTCCTCGGGGAGCGCGCCCGCGGCAGGCCGCGTCAGAGGCCCCGAGCCCGGGCTCTCCGCCGTCTCCGCGCCGGTGGGCACGCCGAGGTCGACGAGGGCCGCGCGGCGGAGCCCGCCCGGCTCGCAGGCGTCGAGCTCGCGCAGGAGGCCCTCGGCCGTGACGAGCCGCTCGTCGGCCTCCTCGTTCGTCGCCCGCCGGACGATCGCGCCGACCGGGTGCCCGAGGAGCGCGGGAGGGATCCGGACCGGCCCACGGCCCTGCTGCTGGACATCGCCCCCGTCCGGAGGGCTGGCCCGGTCCGCGCGCCTGCCCGTGAGGCACTCGAGGAACATGAGCGCCCAGGCGTACAGATCCGAGCGCGCCGTCGGGGCGGGCCCCCAGATCTGCTCGGGGGCTGCATACGCCAGCGAGCCCAGGGGCTCGGTCCCCGAGGCGGGCCCTCCGCCCCGGCCGCTCCGCAGGCTCGCGGCGACCGCGGCGACGCCGAAATCGAGCACGCGCGCGTCCCGCCGCGCCGCCGAGGGGACGATCATCACGTGCGTCGGCCGGAGCGCCCCGTGGACGATGCCCTGCCTGTGCGCGCAGGCCAGCGCGTCGAGGACCTGCCGCATCAGGTGCCGCGCCTCCTGCGGCTCGAGCGCGCCCTGCTGCGACAGCTGTTCGGCCAGGCTCTGGCCGGGCACGAGCTCGCTGACCGTGAACACGTGCCCCTCGTCCGCCTGCCCCCAGTCGATGGGCCGGACGATGCTGGGATGGTGGAGCCGCGCGCAGCGACACATCTCTTGCAGGGAGCGCGCGAGGTCTTCTGGATCTGCGGGGTCGCCGCCGCCGTCGAGGCGCATGAGCCTGAGGGCGATCGGCTGCCCGGTCTCGATCCGTCGCCCCCGGTAGACGGTGCCGAGGCTGCTCTCCCGGAGCACGGAGAGGAGCTCGTAGCGGCCCTGGAACACCATCCCTGGAGCGAGAGTCTCCCGGTTCATCGAAACCCCTCAGGTGGCAGCCGCCTCCCCGCGGCGGCCTCGGGCGGAAGGCCCGACGCCACGAGAGCATCGCGCCGATCGCGGCCGTCGAGCCCGTTCGGCGCGTGGCCGGGAGAGCTCGACGAGATGGCCGGTCCGATGCTCGGGCAGCCGATGTCGCTGCCCACCATTTCATAAAGTGGCCCCCGCGCGTCGTCCGGCGCCGGCGCGCCGCCAGCGCGTCGAGCGCGGGCCGGGCGGGCGACCCGACCCACGTCGCAGCGGACGACCCGGCCCACGTCGCAGCGGACGACCCGGCCCACGTTGACGGCACCGCGGCGGATCGCTAGACGGCGTGCGAATGGTCGATGCGTCCGAGACCCCTTTCGCCCTGCTGGGCGGCGAGCCGGCGGTGCGCCGGCTGGTCGAGCGCTTCTACGACCTCATGGGCCGCGACGAGCCGGCGCTCGCGCGCCTCCACGTGTGCGACGAGCGCGGCCAGGTCGCGCGGGAGAGCCGCGACCGATTCGCGCTCTTCCTGATCGGCTGGCTGGGCGGGCCGCAGGACTACATCGCGGCGCACGGCCACCCGCGGCTGCGAATGCGCCACGCCCGCGTCCCGGTCGATGTGGCGATGCGCGACGCGTGGCTGCGCTGCATGCGCGCGGCGATGACCGAGCTCGACGTGCCCGCGCCGCTCCACGCCTTCCTCGACCAGCGCTTCGGCGAGGTGGCGGACTTCATGCGCAACCGACCGGGCTGAGCCGTTTCCTCCACGTCCGGTGAGCGCCCGCCGCTGCTGGTGCGGAGGTTGCACGCAGCCTCACCATGAAGACGCAGAAGAAGAGCCAGCCAGCGAAGACCGCAACGACCGCAACCCGGCAGGAGACGCCAGCCCCGGTTGCCGAGAGGGAAGCGAAGGCGTCGCCGGAGGGCGATCTCGTCGGCGGGGCTGCCGAGGGCGCGCTCGTCGGAGGTCTGCTGGGAGGCGGCGGCGGCGCGGCCGTGGGCGGCGCCGCCGGGCTGATCGGCGGCGTGCTGGGCGAGGACGACGACTCCGGCTGGTGAGGGGCGCCGGTCCTCGGGCGCCGCGCGCGAGAGCGCCCCGGCTGCTCGGGCGTGAACGGCGCCTCCCGGAGCGCACCGGGTCAGGCGCCTGCGGGCGGCGCGGGCGGCGCGGCGTCCGCCTGCCGCTCGTGCCAGGCCGGGCCGTCGAGGAGGCGGGCCACCATCATGCTGCTCACGTTGTCGCCGACCGCGTTGACCAGCGTGGCCGGCGGATCCACGAGCGCGCCGACGGTGGAGATGATGGGCAGCGCCTCCATCGGAAACCCGAAGAGCGAGACGATCACCAGCTCTCCGATGAATCCCCCGCCGGGGACGCCGCTCATCACGGTGCCGCTCAGGAGCGCGACCCCCAGCACGGCCAGGTACGTGTCCGCTCCGCCGAGCTCGCGGCCGAAGACGCCGAACAGCAGCGCCGTCTTGAGCACCGCCGAGAGGCACGAGCCCTCCATGTGGATGGTCGCCCCGATCGGGATGACCACCTCCGCGATGTCGTCAGGCACCCGGGAGCGCCGCGCCGCCTCGAGGTTCGAGGGGATGGTCGCCATGCTGCTCGAGGTCGCGAGCGCGGTGAGCGCCGGCGCGGGGATGTTCTTCCAGAACGCCCTCACCCCGCGGCCGCGGCCGGCGAGCCACGCGTAGAGCGTGAAGGCGAGGAAGAAGTATGCGGCGGCGAGCGGGTAGAAGAGCCCGACGGCGCGCACGTACGACTGGAGCAGCGTCGGGCCGAAGGCGCCGACGAGGTGCGCGAAGTAGGCGCCGAGGCCGATCGGCGCGTAGTACATCACGAAGTCGACGAGCTTGAGCATCACCTCGTTCGCCGAGGCGAGCAGGCGCGCGACCGGCTGGCCGCGCTCGCCGGCGGCCGTGGTCCCGAGGCCGACCAGGAAGGCCATCACGATGAGCGGCAGCACGTTCCTGCGGGAGAGCAGGTCGCCGAAGTCGGGGACGCTGACCGCGCCCACGAGCTGGTCGCCGAGGCTGACCGGCGCGACCTCCGGCTTGCCGGGCAGCGTCACCTGCAGGCCCTCGGCGGGCGGGTAGAGCGCGACGGCGGCGAGCATCAGCGCCGAAGCGACAAGGCCGGTCGCGACGAAGACGCCGAGCATCGCGGTCACGATGCGCCCGAGGCGCCGCAGGCTGCCCATGCCCGCCACCGCGGAGGAGATGGAGAAGAAGATCAGCGGCACGACGAGGGTGAACAGGAGGTTGAGGAAGAGGTCGCCGAGCGGCTTGAGCACCGCCGTGCGCTCGCCGAGCGCGAGGCCGAGCCCGGCGCCGGCGGCGATCGAGGCGAGCAGGAGGAGGGTGAAGCGGTGGGCCGTGAGGAGGGTCCGCAGCGTTCTCGTCATCGCGGCCGCCAGCATGGCGCCATGGCGGGGGGAGCGCGCGGGCGTCGGCGGTTCGCCGCCGCACGGGCGCACCCAGGTTGAGCCGGGGCGGGCGGACGCACCCAGGTTGAGCCGGGCCGCACCCAGGTTGAGCCGGGCCGCACCCAGGTTGAGCCGGGCCGCACCTAGGTTGAGCCGGGCCGCACCCAGGTTGAGCCGGGCCGCACCCAGGTTGAGCCGGGCCGCACCCAGGTTGAGCCGGGCCGCACCCAGGTTGAGCCGGGCCGCGTCACTCCGGCCTGAGCGCGGAAAGTGCCGCCCTGGCGAAAATTTCCGCGATGAGCCCGATCGCGCGCTCATCGAGGTCGAACGCGTGGTGGTGGTGCGGCGCCGCGGTCGGCCCGCCCGCCCCCACCGTGAAGAGGCATCCAGGAACGCGGCTCGTGAACTCCGAGAAATCCTCGCTGACCGTGAGCGGCCCTGGATCCATGACCTCCGCGCGCTGCGTCGCCCGCGCCGCGGCCGAGACCAGATCCACGGGCGCCGCGGCGTTGGCCGTCACGGGCGAGCTCGACAGCACCCTGAACTCGCACGAGGCCCGCAGCGCCGAGCACACCCCCGAGGCGATCCCCTGGATGCGGTCGAGCGCGTGCTCCCGGCTCTCCTGCGAGAACCACCGCACCGTGCCCTGGAGCGCCACGCGCTCCACGACGACGTTGGCCGCGTTCCCGCCGGAGATGGCCGAGATGCTCACGACGAGCGGCTCGCCCGGCTTCGTCTCGCGCGAGACGATCGACTGCAGCGCGGTCACGACCTGCGCCGCCGTGTAGATCGGATCGACCGACAGGTGCGGCAGCCCGCCGTGGCCCGCCTTCCCGACCACGGCGATCTCGAACGTGTCGATCCCCGCGAAGAACGGCCCGGGCCGCGTCGCCACCACCCCGAACGGCAGGGGCGAGATCACGTGCGCGCCGAGCGCCTGATCGACGCCGTCGAGCGCCCCCGCCTCGATCATCTGCAGCGCGCCGCCCGCGAGCTCCTCCGCGGGCTGGAACAGGAAGCGCACCCTGCCGGCGATGCGATCCCGGCGCGCCGCGAGCAGCGTGGCCGCGCCGAGGAGCGCGCTCACGTGGGCGTCGTGGCCGCACGCGTGCATCACGCCCCTCGTCTCGGACGGGAAGTCGTGCCCCGACTGCTCCTCGACCGGGAGCGCATCCATGTCGGCGCGCAACAGCAGGGTGCCGCCGGCGCGCTCGCCCTCGAGGTCGGCGATGACGCCCGTCCCGGCCACGCCGGTGCGCACCGACAGGCCGAGCCCGCGCAGGCGCTCCGCGACGATCTGCGACGTGCGCACCTCCGTGTAGCCGAGCTCGGGGTGCCGGTGCAGATCGCGCCGCACGGCGACGAGATCGCGATCGAGGAGCTGCACGTCCCTGCTCAGGTGATCGGCCATGCCGCGATGGTACCACCCGCCTCGACGCGCCGCGCCGGCGACCGCGTCGCCCGCGGCCCGCGGGGCGAGCTTCGCGCCGGTGACGATTTCCTGAATCCTTCGCCCCGCGCCGGGGCTTCTCCGGGCGAACGATGGAGGAGCGCATGAGACGCAATGTGGGAAAGATGGATCGCCTGTTCCGTGGTCTTTCGGCGCTGGCCCTGCTGGCGTGCGCCTGGGCGGCGCCGCTGCCGCTCGCGGCGCGCCTCGGCGCGCTCGGTCTGACGGGCGTGTACCTGCTGTTCACGGCGCTGTCGGGCGCGTGCCTCGGGTACGCTCTGCTCGGCAGGTCCACCTGCCGGCTCCGGCCGGGCTGAGGCGCTCGATGGACGCGTCGACGTCACACGATACGGTCCTCACGGCGGCGGCGCGCGGCGACGACGGCGCGCTGGAGCTGCTCGTGCGCGCCTACCACGACCGCGTGTACCGCTTCGGCCTGCGCGTGTGCCGCGACGCCTTCGACGCGGACGACGCCGTCCAGGAGGCGTTCGCGAAGCTCGCGCGCCGCCCGGAGGTGGCGCGGGACCCGGGCGTCCTCTCGTGGCTCATGACGGTGGTCCGGAACGCGTGCCTGCGCATGCTGCGCCCGTTCGCGCGGGAGCGCGCGCGGCTCGGCGAGCGGGTGGACGACGCCGACGCGGCGCCCTCGGGCGAGCTCGACCCGCAGGCCGCCTTCGAGCGCTGGCGGCTCGTGCGCGCGGTGCACGAGGCGATCGCTGCGCTGGAGCGGCCGTACCGCGAGGTGCTCGTGCTGCGCGACGTCGAGGGGCTGACCGGCGAGGAGGTGTGCCGGATGCTCGGGCTCGGCGAGGCGGCCATGAAGAGCCGGCTCCACCGGGCGCGGCAGCTCGTCCGGGCGGAGGTCCTCCGGCGGGAGGGCGCGCCTCCCGCGCGTAACGGAGGAGGGTAGGGGCATGTTCGCGAGCAAGAGCCTCGCGGCGCACGTCGCGCGCGGGGTGATCGGCCTCGGGGCCCTCGCGGCCTCGGCGCTCCTCGCGCGGGATCTCCTCTGGGCGTCGATCGCGCTGCTGCCCGTCGCGCTCGTGGCGCTGCGCGGATGCCCGATGTGCTGGACGGTGGGGCTGATCCAGGCGGTCGTCGCCAGGGCGCGCGGGGAGCGCCCCGAGGGGGTGTGCGACGACGGTGGGTGCGCTGGAGGGCCGGCGGGGCGCGGGTGAGCTCTCGTGGTGCCTCCGGAGCTCGGCGCGCATCCGCGCGCCAGGCGCCGATCCGGCCGCCCCTCGGGCGCGCGAAGCGCTGGTCCCGGGGGCGCGCTCGGCGTATGGAAACGCCCATCATGCATCGGGTGTTCATCGACGGGCAGGAAGGGACGACGGGGCTCCAGATCCGCGAGCGGCTGCAGGGCCGCCGCGACCTCCAGCTGCTCGAGATCGATCCGGAGCGGCGCAAGGACCCGGCGGCGCGCCGCGCGATGATCAACGAGGCGGATCTGCTCATCACGTGCCTGCCCGACGACGCCGCCCGCGAGTCCATCGGGATGATCCAGAACCCGAGCACGCGCGTCATCGATCCGAGCACCGCGCACCGCACCGCCGACGGCTGGGTGTACGGCTTCCCGGAGCTCCGCCCCGGGCAGCGCGAGGCCGTCCGGCGCGCGCGGCGCGTCGCCGTCCCCGGCTGCCACGCGACCGGGTTCCTCGCGCTCGTGGTCCCGCT
Organism: Sorangium sp. So ce394; assembly: GCF_051474665.1. Lineage (NCBI taxonomy): Bacteria > Pseudomonadati > Myxococcota > Polyangiales > Polyangiaceae > Sorangium > Sorangium sp. So ce394. Next base: position 8,167,043 of record NZ_CP150339.1, on the reverse strand, counting down.
GGTCGACCAGGGGCTCCTGCCCAGGGACGCCCGCGTCGTCGCTCACTCGCTCACCGGCTACAGCGGCGGCGGGCGCAAGATGATCCAGGCCTACGAGCAGGCCGACCCGGCCCGCCGCGAGCAGCTCCGCAGCGCGCGCCCGTACGGGCTCACCCTGCAGCACAAGCACCTGCCGGAGATGCGCGCGATCGCCGGGCTCGAGCGGGCGCCGCTCTTCCAGCCGGTCGTCGGCGATTTCTACAAGGGCATGCTCGTCTCGGTCCCGCTCTTCGTGGACGCCCTGAGCCGACCGGCGACGCCCGCGTCGGTGCACGAGCTCTACGCGTCGTACTATGCCGGCGAGCCGTTCATCCGGGTGATGCCGCTCGGCGGCCAGGGCGCGCTCGACGACGGCTACCTGGGCGCCCTCGAGTGCAACGACACGAACCGACTCGACGTCTTCGTGTTCGGCAAGCCCGATCAGATCCTGGTCGTCGCGCGCCTCGACAACCTCGGCAAAGGCGCCTCCGGCGCGGCGGTGCAGAACCTGAATCTGATGCTGGGCACGCCGGAGGACACCGGCCTCGGCTGATCCCGGCCGCGCGCTGGGCGCTCGCTGTCGCGTCGGCCGGCGAGCGCCCAAGCGCCCGCCGGCGCGCCGCGGTCGACGTGTCACGCCCCCATGCGCTGCGCCGGCTGCGCCAGCATCTCCGGGAGCCCGGCCACGGCCTGGACGTCGGGGGGGAAGTCCGCGAGCTCCTGGACCTGGCGAACCTCGATGATCGCGTCTTCCGAGCCGGGGCAGCGCGAGGCCCACGCGATCGCCTCTTCCCTCGATTTTACCTGGATGATCCAGTAGCCGCCGAGCACCTCCTTCGCCTCGGCAAAAGGCCCGTCGACCACCCGGGGCTTCCCTCCGGGGAACGAGATGCGCGCGCCCATCGAGGGCGGGTGGAGGCCGTCGAGCGCGAGCAGCACGCCCGCCTTCTGCAAGGATTCGTTGTACCTCATCATCGCAGCGACCGCCTTGGCGTCCGGCATCGTGCCCGGCGCCGCGCTCTCGTACCCCCTCGGGATCATCAGCATCATGAATCGCATCGTCGTGTCTCCCTTCTCGAGCCGGGCTCGGCGCGGCCTCGACCGGGCGTGAGCCCTCGCCCTTGTCGACGCGACGAACGAGCGGACGCGAGATCGACACGGCCGTCGATTTTTTTTCTGCGTCGGCCCCCGGCGAGGGCGCCCGCGCCGCCCGCCCTCACCCGTCCGTCCGGCCCCCAACGCCGTGGCTCGGCGCCTCCGTCATCCCCGCACGTCCCGAGGAGCAGCTCGCCGGCTCACCCGGCGCGGGTGTAGAGCCGCGGCGCCGAGCTCTCCAGCGCGGCGCTCAGGCGCTCGGCGGCGTCCTCCGACGCGCGCCGGCAGGCGATCCGCCATGGCCGGCGCAGCGGGCCGGACGAGAGCCGCTTGACCGTCAGATCGCCGTCCCCGAGATAGCCGTGCGCCATCCACTCCGACAGGACCGCGATGCCCATGCCGGCGCGCGCCGCGTCGATGACGGCCTCGGTCAGCGGAAAGCGCAGGAACTCGAGCCTGGGCCGCTTTCGCCCGAAGACGGCGCTCATGAACCAGCGCGCCTCGGCCGGCGGCGTGTTCGACGTGATGAGCGGGCCCTTCCGCAGGTGGTCGCGCGTGAGCGACCCCCGCCCGGCGAGCGGGTGCGAGGTCGAGACCACGAACACGACCTCGTCCGAGAAGAGCGGCCGCTCCGCGAGCGCGCCGCCCCCCTCGCGGGGGCCCGGCAACGAGGCGGTGGTGAGCAGCGCGACGTCGATGTCGCCCCGGACCAGCGCGCCGACCGGATCCTGGGTGTGCTCCACCGCGAGCTCCACCTCGAGGCGGGGCAGCCGGCGCCGGAGGCTCGCCATCGCCGAGGGCAGCCAGCGGTACGCCGTGTAGCACTCGCACACGAGGCGGACGCGCGTCGTCGGGGCCGCGGGCGCCGCCACCTCCAGCTCGAGCTCCCGGAGCTGCGCGAGGATGAGCCCGGCGCCCGCGATGAGCCGCTCGCCCGCGGCGGTCGGCGTGACCCCGCGCGCGGTGCGCTCGAACAGGCGCGCGCCGACCCGCTCCTCCGCCTGGGCGAGCGCCCGGCTCACGGCGGACTGCGTGATGTGCATCGCGGACGCCGCGCCCGCTGTGCTCCCGGCGGCCGCGAGCGCGACGGCGAGCTCCAGATCGCGGATCTCGAGCTGGGGTCGCGGGCCGATGGCCGGGGGCGCGGGGAGAGAAGTTATGCGTGACACGCATAGATCCTATCACGACGATGCGTTGGACGCACAGCCCCTCGAGGCGCACCTTCCTCGCCGTCAGGAGGTCTTCATGAAGCTCTATTTCTCCCCGCTCGCATGCTCTCTCGCCACGCGCATCGCGCTCTACGAGGCCGGCGCCGAGGCCTCGTTCGTCGAGGTCGACCCGAAGACGAAGCGCACCGAGGACGGCGCGGACTTCCGCGCCGTCCACCCGCTCGGGCTCGTGCCCGCGCTCGAGATCGAGGGCGGCGAGATCCTCACCGAGAACGCGGCGATCCTGCAGCTCGTCGCGGACCGGTCCCCGGAAGCCGGGCTCGCGCCGCGGGATCCGCTCGGCCGGGCGCGGCTCCAGCAGTGGCTCTGCTTCATCGGCACCGAGCTCCACAAGGCGGTCTACGTGCCGCTGCTCGACAAGGCGGCCCCGGCCGAGGTCAAGGGCTACGCGCTCGCCAAGGCGGACGCGCGGCTCGGCTGGGTGGCGGGGCGGCTCGAAGGGCGGGAGTTCCTGCTCGATCGCTTCTCGGTCGCCGACGCCTACCTCTTCGCGGTGCTCAACTGGTCCTCGGTCACGCCCGTCGACCTGAAGGCCTGGCCGGCGCTCCGCGCGTACCAGGCGCGCCTGCGGGCGCGCCCCAGCGTGGCGCGCGCGTTCGACGACGAGTGGGCGCGCTTCGTGCGGGAGACCCAGCGGCACGGGGAGAGCCTCCCCGCCGGCGCCCAGCGCGCCGTCGGGTGACGGATCCACCGCGACCTGCGCGCGCCGCACGAGATCGACGGCGGCGCGCGGCCCCGGGGCGAGCCGCCCGGGGCCGCGGCCGGGCATCGCGCCGGCCGGCGCAGCGCGTCGTCACGGGAGCTGGTGCGGCATGGGGTGGCATTCCTGCTTTGGCTTTGAGCGCGGATCCGGCATCCTCTATATCGAGCTCCTCGGCTGGCGCTGAAAGGCGAGCTGCGCGCAGCGCTTCAACGAGCGTTGATCGAAGCGGCGGCCAGAGCGCCGGCGAAAGCGCCAGCAACACTCCGGGGAGACCAGTTTATGCAACTGCGGTCGGTTCTGCTCAGCGTCATCGTGTGTTCTTCCCTCTTCACGCCCGGCTGTTACCTCGGGGACGAGGGCGCCTCCGAGGAGGTCGGCGAGGTCGCCTCGCCGCAGCTGGATCCGGACGGCAGGGCCTGGCGGCTCTTCAAGCTGAGCGTCGGCGGGGTCCCGTTCGCGAGGGCGCTGGCCATCGGCGGCGCGAACATGGGCAATTACACGGCGAACACCGAATATTGGTACGTGGATCCGGCGGCCCTCTCGGCGCTCGGAACCAAGAACATCGTCTTCACCCACAGCGGCGGCGACAGCTACCCGCCCTCGCAGCGCGGCCCGCAGAGCTTCGCGCTGCCCAGGCAGGTGCCCTGGGAGACCTTCCAGACGGACCCGGTGAGCGGCGGAGCCCTTTACCGAAAGGACAACGTTTACCTCCGGATCACCAAAAATCAGAGCGGCCTCACCCGGCTCACGTGGTACCAGATCCTCGCCGACGGCGTCCCGAAGAACATCGTGCCTTCCGGGACGTTCGTGCCGGTGCGCGGGGCGGTGAGCGTGCCGAGCGGGCACGTGGGCTATTACATCGACCAGGCGGTCGAGTAGCGCGGCCGCGGGGCCCTCGGGCCGCGACCGGTGCGCCGCGCCGCGCTCCCGCCAGCCCTGGAGGCCGCGCGTGTACGGTCGGGCCGCCGTGGGCGACCAAGCAGCTCGCGACTTGCGCGCTCGGGGGGGGCCTCGCGCGACGGGGGCCGACCGCGTGGAGGCGTACGTCCTGCGACATTCCCCGACACGGAGCGGCTCTCCCCGGTCGTGAAGGCTCTCCCCGGTCGTGAAGCGTATCGCTCACGCGGCACGAGACACGCGGCACGAGAGACGGCCGCGCGCCGTCGTCGCGCGTCCGCTGAACGCGCTTTTCGTGCGCGAGCGTCTCTGATACGAAGTCATCATGAGATACTTGCGACAACTCTTCGTCTGCTCGGTTCTTTCGGCGCTCACGATCCCGGTCGGCTGCGGACCGGAGGCGCCGGACGTCGCCGAGCAGGTTTCCGACGTCGGCTCGATCAGCCTCGCCCTGGTCGGGACGAGCGCCACGGGCGCGACCTACCGCCTATCCCAGGCGTGGTTCAACCTCTACGGTCCGACGCACCGGCTCGTCCATGGAGACGGCGACAGGGCGGTGCTCACGGAGGTGCTGCCGGTCGGCCACTACGACGTGTACCTCGAGCCCGGCTGGATCCTCGAGCGGTGGACCGGCGGCGGCTACCAGCAGGTCGAGGCGGCGCTGACGTCGCCGAACCCGACGCCGGTCTATATCTACGAAGGCGCGGCGGCGACGGTCGTGTTTCAGTTCCGGTCGGACGGCGATGTCATCTCCGTCGGCCAGGGGACGCTCGACATCGCCATCGGGGTCGATGACACGCCGGCGCTCAGCGAGGACACCGACGTGGCGTGCAGCAACGGCTACGACGACGACGGGGACGGGTACACGGACTGCAACGATTGGGACTGCCAGTGGCAGCCCTTCTGCGCGTCAGGGCGCGAGGACACCGACGTGGCGTGCAGCAACAACTACGACGACGACGGGGACGGGTACACGGACTGCAGCGATTGGGACTGCCAGTGGCAGCCCTACTGCGCGCAATGGCGCGAGGACAACGACGCGGCGTGCAGCAACGGCTACGACGACGACGGGGACGGATACACGGACTGCAGCGATTGGGACTGCCAGTGGCTGCCCGTCTGCGTGCCCTACGGCGAGAACACCGACGTGGCGTGCAGCAACGGCTACGACGACGACGGGGACGGGTACGCGGACTGCAGCGATCCGGAGTGCCAGTGGCAGCCCTACTGCGCGCCGGTGCGCGAGGATAACGACGCGGCGTGCAGCAACAACTACGACGACGACGGGGACGGGTACGCGGACTGCAGCGATCCGGAGTGCCAGGGGCAGCCCGTCTGCACGGTGTGGGGCGAGAGCACCGACGCGGCGTGCAGCAACGGCTACGACGACGACGGGGACGGGCTCACGGACTGCGGCGATCCGGAGTGCCAGTGGCTGCCCTTCTGCGCGACGCCGGCCATCCTCATCGAGACCTTCGATGACGGAGACTTCTTCGGCGGCGCGCCGTACGCCGGCATCTCGTCGCCGTTCACCGGGCCGTGGGTGCCGATCTACGACCCGACCATCCCGTACCTCGATCTGGTCCCGTCGGCAGGGCCCGGCACCGGGACGGCGCTCGGCGTTTACTCCCCGGCGATCCCGACCGAGTGGGGCGCCGGCGTCATGCTCGACTTCGACCCGTGGTCGGTCAACGTGGCGAGCTTCCAGGGCATCCGCTTCAAGATGCGCTCCCTGTCCTACCCGATCCGCTTCGAGGTCAGCTCGCTCCTCACCGTGCCCGAGGGCGGATACTGCTCGAATTGCCTCGACTACCATGGAACCGAGCTCTGGTCCGGCTCCGATTGGATCACCGTGGAAGTGCGCTGGGCGGAGCTGGTGCAGCGGGGGTGGGGCACGCCGGCGCCGCTCGACCCGTGGAACGTCATGGCCCTGATCTGGCGCACGCCCGCGGGGCAGGCGCCGTCCCTCGAGCTCGACGACATCGAGCTGTTCTGAGCCCAGGCGCCCCCGCCAGCGACCGCCGGTAGCCGTACGACCGGTACATACCGGTTCGTCCGCGTCGGAGCGGCTCAGTCGCCGGCGACCTGGGTGGGAATGCCGAGCAGGTAGATCTTCTTCATCCTGCCGCCGATCACCCCCTTTTCCCATCGGTACCCTTCGTCCCGGAGCCCTCGCAAGAGCTCGTCCAGGTCCTCGAGCGTGTAGGTCCTCGCGTTCGAGACCGCCCCGTCCCAGGCGAAGCACAGCGGGATGATCGGGAAGAGGTACGTGAAGACGAGCTGCCGCGCGGTCACGGGCCTCGCCAGCGGCGTCATGAGGAGGCACATCAGGAAGTTGGCCGGCAGGGCCGTCCACCAGAGAAACGCCGGATAGCTGTTGTCGCTGATCTCGAAGATGCAGATGGGCTGTCTGCTCCTCTGGGCCGTCTCCAGGATCTTTCTCGCGCTCTCCGGTCTCATGTGGTGGAAGCTGCTGATCATGGTCCTGAGCCCCGCCGTCTCGCGGCCCACCTCGGTGGCGTCGAGCGGGGTCGTCCGGTACGACACGTTGCTCCCTTCCCGGGCGTTGATGCGCGCCGCCGCCTCCGCGTTGGGGTAGAGATCGGTGAGCGTCAGCGTGACGCCCTCGAACCCCGGCTTCTGGTTCAGGCGCTCCAGGACATCGAGCATCGGGCCCCCGCTCCCGGAGCAGAGGTCGACGATGCTCGTGGAGCGCGACTCACGGAGCGCCCGGGCGACCAGCTCCGCCAGCTCGTCGCTCGAGCCGAGCGCCTTGTGCACCGTCACGATCATGCGTGTCATGCAGGCCCTCAGCCACCCCGGAAACCAGCTGAAGTCTTCGAGCTCGAACAGATGGATGCGCTTCATTCGCTCCTCGGGGGCGCGCGGCAACGCGGATCGAGCGCTGGAGCCGTGGGGCTATCGCTCGTCCGCCCTGCGGGGGACCTCGGGTTGTGGAGTGTATTCGATTTTGCGCCGGAGCGGAGGAGATTCGACGCGGAGCGGAGGGGCGCAGCAGCGCTCGCCTCGTGGGTCGGAGTGCGCCAGCACGCCGGCCTCGGCTCGGGCGGGCTCGGCGCCCCCGGCCTCGAGGCTTCGATGGATGCCCGTGCCTTCCGTCGTTCAAGAGGACGGGAACGTCGTTGTCTACTCACTCGAAGGGAAAGCCTTGTGGGCGACCGGGATGTATCACTGAGGCTCACGTCGTCGACGCGGCAGCCCGACGTCACTTGCCGAGATTTTCCCCCGAGGTGGAGCACGGGCCAGGGCCACGCGGCTGTCCACCAGGTTCCCTGTGGCGAATCAGCGAAAACTTCTGTTCGGGAGCGAACAGGCGCTCGTTCGCTTTATGCACTCTCCATTCCACGGGCTCGTCGGCGATGGCGCACGTCGCCAGCATTCGATCTTCGGTCTCGAGCGCTGCGAGGCCCGGGAAGGCAGCTCTCATGTCGGCCGTGGTCTTCTCGTAATTGTTCACCGCTTCGCCGAGCCTCCAGCTCAACGTGACCGGCGCGTACCTGGTCGACGAGGCCGCAGCGAACAGATCGCCCAGGTAATAGGCCTTTCCCGCGGCGAACTGCTCGTCCTGCATGAAGCCTCGCACGAGCACCACGCCCAGCAGCCACCCGAGCTGATTGTTGAGCAGGATCTGTGTCATCGTGCAGGTGGACGGCGGTATCTCGATGACCTGTAGAGGGCGATCGATGCTGAAGCGGATGGTGTAGGTGCTTTCGCGCGCTCCCTCGGATCGGCAGCTCAGCACGAGGATGATCGTTTCGTAGTTCCTGGGGTGGTCGGCGGCTGGATCGACGTGAAAGCTTCCATACAAGTACGCTTCCTTGCCGGTCGGCTTCTCGCTGGGGGCGACCGGAACCGTGTAGCTCTTGGGGGCAACGCTGGCGCATCCCGACAACGACAAGGCGACGGCGAGGAGAGCTGGACGCGAGCCGCTGGCCCATGAGGTCAAGTTCGTGAGGTGAATCATCGAATCATCCGCGATCTTGTCGTGCCCGCACCGGCGCGCCCTCGGCCGGGGGATACGCGACGTCGAGCGCGCTGATCTGCCCGGCGAGGCGCCGGTTCACGGCGTCGATCGCGAGCAGGTCGCTCATGATCTCGCGGAGGGCCAGGCCGGGCTCCGACAGATCCATGAGCTGGGTTTGCGCCTCCGTGTTGCGCGACAGCGCCCGGCCGACGGGGTGCCGCTCGTCATGGTAGCTGTCGAGCAGGTGGGGCGGCGCCCAGCCCTGGACCGCGGCGGCGAGCTTCCAGCCGAGGTTCATCGCGTCCTGCAGACCGACGTTGAGCCCCTGGCCGCTTCCGCTACGGCGCGCGGCTCATCCTCGAGGGCCTCGCGGCGGCGCCGGGCGACGCGCCGCCGAGCCCGGCGCCGCCGAGCCCCGCGCCCGAAGCCCCGCCGCGCCCGCGCGCGGGGCGGGGGTCGCTCCGCCGGAGCCGGTGACGGCGGAGCTCTTCTCACCGATCACCGGGCTGCGCAGGTCCTCCGGAGGGCGCGCGCCTTGTCGATGCACGCCGTGAGGGCGTCCTCTGCGGGCTCGTCCGGGCACGAGGCCTCGAAATCGCGGATCGCGTCGCGGAGCCCGCGCAGCCGCGGGCCCCCGGCGCCGAGGTCGAGCTTGCCCTTGCGCCCGTCGTCGTCGTCGCCGCCTCCGACGAGCAGCAGCGTGCCGACCACCGCGCCCACGACGACGACGCCGGTGAGGACGCCCGCCACGATGACGCCGGTCTTGCCCTCGACGTCCGGGGGCTCCGCGTCCGGGAGCGACGGCGTGCCCGCCGGGACCTGCGGCGCCTCGAGCCCCGCGGCCAGCACCGTGGTGGTGATCCCGCCCGCGAGCCCCAGGCCGCCGATGACGAGGCTCGACACCGTGAGCGCGCTCGGCCCGGCGCCGGCGCTCGCGTTCACGTCCACGTTCACGCTGGCGGAGAGGCGCGCCTCTGCCGCGTTGCACACGGCGTAGGCGTCGAGGCGGTGGATCTCGAGCGACGCGCGCGGCGCGGTCTCGGGCGGCAGCTTCGCCGCGAGGATGATGTCGTCCGCCGAGCGCCGGAGCGTCAGCGTCGCGGGTTCGGCGTCGGGCGCGGCCGCGGCGTCGGGCGCGGCCGCGGGCCGCGTGGAGGCCTTGCCGCACCCGGCCAGTCCACATGCGATGAGCAGGAGCGTCGTGCAGGAGAGGACATGATCGCGTCGCAGGGTCATACTGCCACGCTACGCCGTATTACCGCGGTTTCGTCGAGTGAAATCGGCCTCGCCGCAGATCGGATATCGGCCGACGAGCGGGCTCTGCGTGGGACAAAGCCGCGGTGTGTACGGCGCCTGGAGGAGCTCAAGGCGCGATGTAGGTCGGCCCTGCCACGGTGTTGAGCGTGAGCTTCACCGCGTTCCCGATGACGTCGCTCGTGAGCGCGACCAGCGCCGGCTCGTCCTTGGCGAGCTCCGCGGCGTCGATGCGGTACAGCGAGCCCGCGGCCCCCGGCATCCACAGGTTGCCGGACTCGTCGACGGCGAGGTCCGTCACGAGCGCGAGCACGTCGATGTCGAAGAGGACCTCGGGCGTGATCGTGCCGCTCGCCGCGCGCTCCTCCGGCGTGTACCGCACGAGCTGGTTGCCGGCGAAGTAGCCGACCCACAGGTTGCCGTCGGCGTCGAAGGCGAGCCCCTGCGGGCCGCGCAGGTTGGCGACCACGGGCGGCCCGCTCTGGCCGAGGAGGACCACGTCCGCGGGCTCGTCGGCGATGTCGGCCACGAGCCGCTCGGCCGCGAACTTGACGACGCCGTTCGTCGCGTCGTCGCCGACCCACAGGTTGCCGTCGGCGTCGAAGGCGAGCGACTCGGGGCGGCTCGCGTCGGGGCTCGTGAGCGTGAGCGCGGGCGCGGGCTCGCCCGAGCCGGCGAGCGCCTCGGGCGCGAGCTTCACGACGCGGCTCAGGGTCGCGACCCACAGCGCGCCCTCGGCGTCGAAGGCGAGCGCGCGCGGGCCGCACGGCAACGTGGTCTCGCACACGGCGCTGCCGCCGAGCAGCACGTCGGGCTCGTCGGCGGTCGACGCGCCGAGGCGCGCCGCGCCGTACGCCGCGAGCTTGCCGGAGCCATCGCCGATCCACAGGCGCCCAGCGCCGTCGACCCGCAGGGCCGTGGGGCTCGTGAGGCCCGCGTCGAGGATCGCGCTCGGGGCCTGCTCGCCGCCCTCCGCGAGCTGCGCGGCGTCGAAGGCGAGGATCTGGCCGTCGCCGTTGCCGTTCGTCGCCCAGAGCCTCTCGCTCCCGGGCTCGCGCGTGTACCGCACCGCCACCGTCGCGGTCTCGCCGTCGCGCACGCACACGGTGTCCTCGCCCTCGATCGCGCCCTGGTAGGCCGGGCCGACCAGCTCGCCGGGGCTGCGGACGCGGTGGGCGCTGACGCGGTACTCGCCCGCCGGCAGCGTGAGCGTGCGGCTCTCGGTCGCCGTGCCGCCGTCCACGACGCCGGCGCCGTCGCTCACGCGCACGTCGGCGGGCACGGCCGACTCGATGTCGAGCGCGAGCGAGCCCGTGCCCGACGCGGGGCACGCGTCGGCCCCGGGGCCGCCGGTGCCGTCGCTGCCATCGCCGGAGCAGGCCGAGAGCGCCATCAGGATGCCGAATGCCCAAGATTTGCGTGCTTGCATGGTGACTCCTTGGCTGGTTGTACGCGGGATCGTTCGTCGACTGCCGGCCTCCGGACGCCGTCCCGATCTCTGGATGCCGGGGCGGCGTGCGCCCGGAAGACGCGTTGTGTACACCACCGATGTACGCATGCCCCCGCGCGATCCTGCCGCGTGAAGAGATCCCTCGACGAGCGGCGCGCGGCGGCCGGATCCACCTCGCAGCGCGTCGGACGGCGATCTCGCGGCGCCGTCGCGAGCCACGGTGGTCGAGCCCGCGCCGCCTCGCGCGCGAGGCGCGCTCGATCAAGCCTGGATCCGGGCCGTTCCGAGCAGCTACGCTGAGATGCCCCATGCCTCCGCCCCGACCGCCTCGCGACCATGGCCCGCGCCACGCTCCGTTGCCCTCGTCCGCGGTGTCCGCGCTCATCCGCCCCGGCAGGCTCGACGCGCTCCTCGCCCCCTGGATGCCCGACGCGGAGGAGCGCGACTTCGTGGTCCGGTGCATCGTGGGAGAGGGCCCCATCCATCACCGCGGCGCGAGCTACACGCTGCTCTGCCTGCTCGGCCTCCTGCTCGAGGAGCTCGGCCCGGACGAGGGCGGCGCGCCGCGCGGCGAGGCGCTGCCCGTCCCGATCCGCCTGCCGCCGCACCTCGCGCGCGGCAGCGAGCACGACTACCCGCTGGCCATCCCGCTCGCGCCGCTGGCGCGCCTCGCCCCGAAGGGCTCGCCGGAGCTCGCCGCGCTCGTCGACTGCCTCACCGACGGCCCGCCGCACCACGCGCTCGCCAACGCCGCCATGATCTGCCTGCTCGACGCCCTCTTCGCGCGCGCTGGGCGCGCCCGCGTCGGGGCCGGGGTGGAGCCGGCCTGATGGCGCTGCCGCCGGCGCTCGGGCAGGCGTTCCGGATGGTGGCCGCCGAGCTGGGCATGCGCTCGGCGGCGCGGCTGTTCCTGCGCGAGCTGATGGCGGCCGGCGGCGCACCGCTCGTCGGCGAGGCCCGCGACCAGCTCGGGCGCGAGTTCCCCGTCCTCGACTTCATCGCCGAGCAGTGGCTCTCCGGCGGCGCCGAGGCGCCGCTCGACCCCGCGGGCGTCCTCGACGCGCTCCGCGGCGTGACCCGGCTGCTCGTCGTGGGGCTCGAGGCCGACTGCCTCGACGCGCTCGTGCCGCGGCTCTCCGGCGTCGACGCGGGCCTCGTCACCGACGGGGGCGGGCTCGACCCCGACTTCCGGCGGGTGCTCGCGAACTACGACGGGCTCATGACGCCGGTGGAGCTGTCCGAGCTCCACCGCTGGGCCGGGCGGAGGAGCGCGCTGCTCACCTTCGTCTACGGCACCGACGGGCACGCGGCGCACGTGAGCCCCTCGTGGCTGCGCGTCTCGGGCCCCGACGTGCGGACCCAGTTCCGCTCGCTGATCGGCTGGGACATCCTCGGGCGGCCCATGACGGTGTACCCGCGCTGGATGGTGGAGACGAGCCCGGCCGATTTCTCGTGCCTCGTGCGGCCGGCGCCGCCCGGGCACGGGGCCGCCGCGGCCGTCACGTCGCCTCGCCCGCGCGCGCCCACGCCCGCGCGCGAGGCGACGTGACGGCGCCGCAGGCCGCGCTCCTCGTCGTCCTGCTCGGCGCGCTCCTGCTCCAGGCGCTCCTGCCGTCGCGCCGCGTGCTCATCGTGACGGGCGGCGCGGCCCTCGCCTCCCTCGCGTCGACGCTGCTGGGGGTCGCGACGACGCAGCGCCTCCTCGCCGAGGTGCCGTGGGACGTGCTCGTCATCCTCGTGACGCTGGGGCTCCTGTCCCAGCTGCTCGCCGCCTCGCGGCTCTTCGACCGCCTCGCCGTCGCGGCGACGCGGCTGAGCGGCGCCGAGCCCTTCCGCGTCCTCTTGGTGTTCTCGATCGCGATGTACCTCGTGAGCGGCGTCGTCAACAACCTCACGGCGCTCGTGCTCGTCCTGCCCGTGCTGCACGTGCTGCTCAAGCTCATGGGCACGCGGCAGCGGTACGTCTCCTGGCTGCTCGGCCTCCTGCTCGTCGCCTGCAACCTCGGCGGGGCCGCCACGCCGATCGGCGACTTCCCGGCCATCCTGCTGCTCGGCCGGGGCAGCATGACGTTCGGGGCCTACCTCTCGCGCGCCGCCCCGGCGACGCTCTTCGCGCTCGCCCTCCTGCTCCTCGTCGTGGGCGCCGTGGTGCGCCCGGCCGCTGGCGTGCCGAGCGATCCGGTCTCGGCGCGGCTCACGCGCGCGGCGATGGAGGCGCTGCACCGGCGGGTGCGCGCCGATCGGCGCCTCCTCGTGCCGGCGGCGGCGTCGCTCGCCGCGATGGTGATCGCGTGGCTGTTCCTGCCCGCGGAGCTCGGCGTCGGCCCGGAGCTCGTGTGCTGGCTCGGCACCGGCGCGGCGCTGCTCATGGCGCGCCGGCTCGGCGAGCGGCTCGCGAGGGCGGGGCTCGACATCGAGGCGGTGCTCTTCCTCCTCTCGCTCTTCGTGATGGTGGCGGCGGTGCGGCGCACCGGCCTGTTCGAGGAGGTCTCGCGCTCGCTGGAGCGGCTGCCGGTCGCGCCGTCGCTCCAGCTCGTCGCCTTCCTCGTCCTCGCCGGCGTGCTGACCGGGCTGTTCTCGGCGGGCCCCAGCATGGCGGCGCTGCTCGACGTGGCCGAGTCGCTCGCCGAGCGGGTGCCCGGGCCCGCCGTCTATGTCGGCCTCGCCCTGTCGGTCTGCGCGGGCAGCTCGCTCTTCCTGACCGCCGCGACGTCGGGCCCGCTCGCGCAGGCGCTCACGGAGCGGGCCGACCTGCGCGACCTCGACGGCAAGCCCATCCGGTTCGGCTTCTTCGACTTCCTGCCGGCCGGCCTCCTGAGCTTCACGGTCATCCAGGCCGTGGCGATCGCGTACGCGCTCCTCGCCGTCTGGACGGGGCGATGAGCCGACCCTGCGCTGGCGCCGGGCGGGGCGGCCTTGACACCCGGAAACGCGTTCGCGTCTCCTGGCCGCCGCCTGCCACGCTGCGGCGCGACCCCAGCGCGCCTGTCCCGAAAGGAGCGGATCATGACGTTGCGACGCCCCGAACACTTCACCCACCACCACGCCCAGCTCGCGGATATCCGCCTGCACTATGTGCGCGAGGGGCGCGGGAGGCCGCTCATCCTGCTCCACGGCTGGCCGGGCTTCTGGTGGGAGTGGCACAAGAACATCGGCCCCCTGGCCGAGAGCTTCGATGTCATCGTGCCCGACATGCGGGGTTACGGCGACTCCGAGAAGCCCGATCTCTCGCGCGTCGACCTCTTCCACCTCGATCGCGTCGTGGAGGACATCGCCCAGCTGCTCGACCACCTCGGCATCGAGCAGGCGCTCCTCGCGGGCCACGACTACTCCGCGCTCGTCCTGCACAAATTCGTGCGCAAGCACCGCGACAAGGTGATCCAGGCCGCGATCATCAACCCCATCACGCCGGGGTTCGAGGGGCGATACCTGAGCCCCGGCCACTTCCCCGAGTCGTGGTACTCGCAGTTCCACCAGCTGGACATGGCCGTCGAGCTGGTCGGCTCGAGCCGCGACGCGTGCCGCACCTACTTCCGTCACTTCCTGAACCACTGGTCGCACGACAAGGGCCTCTTCCAGGGGGAAGAGCTGGAGATCTACGTCGACAACTTCATGAAGCCCGGCAACATCCACGGCGGCTTCAACTTCTACCGCGCCAACCTGTCCATCACGAGCCAGCCCTGGACCCCGCTCGACCGGACCATCTCCGACTGCCGCGTGACGTTCCTGCAAGGCATGGGGGATCCCGTGGTCCCCTCCGCCTGGACCGACCTCGTCACGCCCTGGTACAGCCGCTACACGATTCATTACGTGCAGGATGGCGGGCACTTCTTGATGCGGGAGAAGCCGGCATTTGTGAACAAGCACCTCCGGGATGCGTTCCTGAAATAGGCGTCGGCCGCCGTCAGCGCGCCCCGGGGACGAGGAGCTCCTCGAGGACGGCCGTGAGCTCGTCGACCCGCACCGGCTTGGTCAGGTAGCGGTAGAACCCGGCCTGCTCGGCGCGGCGGGTGTCCCGGGGCATCGCCGCCGCGCTGAGCGCGATCACGGGGATGTCGCGCGTCTCCGGCCACTCCTCGAGCTTGCGCGCGGCCTCGTAGCCGCTCATCCCGGGGAGGTTGATGTCCATGATGACGACCTCGGGCCGCCGCGACCGCGCGAGCTCGATGCCGATCTCGGCGTTCGGCGCGGTGATCAGGCGGACGCGCTCGAACTCGGAGATCAGCTCCTCCATGAACGCGATGTTCGACGGGTTGTCCTCGACGTAGAGGACCGAATGGCGGACGCCGCCGGGCCCGGCGAGCGGCGACGCCTCCAGGCGCGCGTCCGCCTGCCCCGGGGCGGCGCTCTCCGGCGCTTCCTCGTGCGCCGGGAGCTCGATCCAGAACTCCGAGCCTTCGCCCGGCACGCTGCTGAAGCCGACGCCGCCGCCCATGAGCTCCGCGAGCCGCTTCGTGATGGCGAGGCCGATCCCGGTCCCCTCGATCGGCCCCGTCTCCTGGCCGGCGCGCTGGAAGGGCTGGAAGATCTTCGCGTGCTGCTCGCGAGGGATGCCGATGCCGTTGTCCGCCACGCAGACCCGCACGACGCCGTCCTCCGGCCTCGACACCGCGATCGTGGCGCGGCCCCCCCGCCGGCCGTACTTGATCGCGTTCGAGCCGTAGTTCATGAGGATCTGCGCGAAGCGGGTGCGATCCGCGGTGATCTTCGGGAGCTCCGCGGGCAAGGGCGCGAGGGCGATCTCGATGCCGGCGCGCTGGGCCATGGGGTCGAGCGTCGTCTTCACCTCGTCCAGCACCTCGGGGACGTTCACCGGCTCGATCGACACCGTCACGCGGCCGGCCTCGATGCGCGAGAGGTCCAGGATGTCGTCGATCAGCTTGAGCAGGTGCTCGCCGCCCTTCAGGACATGCTCGATCCGCTCCTTCTGGCGGTCGGTGAGCGGCGTCTTCCGGTCGCGGTGGAGGAGCTGCGCGAAGCCGAGGACCGCGTTGAGCGGCGTGCGGAGCTCGTGGCTCATCGAGGCGAGGAACTCGCTCTTCGCGGAGCTGGCCGCCTCGGCCAGGGCCCGCGCCTTGCGGAGCTCCTCCGCGCGCTGCACGTCGCCGGTCATGTCCCAGAGGGTGCACACGGTCCCGCCCTCGGCCGTCCGCCGCTCGGTCGCGCGCAGGCTGCGCCCGTCGCTCGTGCAGAGATCCAGCGTGCCGCTCGGCTCGGCGTGGTAGGCGAGGAGCCGCGCGCGGAAGGCGGCCGGCGGCTCGCCGCCGAGGGCGAACAGCCCCGCGGCGATGCCCTCGTCGATGAGCTCGGCGTAGCTCCGGCCGACGATCGGGCCGCTCACCCGCGCGCCGAGCCAGTGCCGGTACGCGCTGTTGCAGAGCGCGAGCCGATCCTGCGCGTCGAACACGGCGAACGCGCCCTGGAAGCTCTCCACCGCGCTCCTGAGGAGGTCGCTCGTGCGCTTCGCCTCGGCCTCCAGGCGCCTCCGCTCGCTGATGTCGCGGGCCACCTTCGAGGTGCCGACGAGCTTGCCCTGGGCGTCGTGGATCGGAGAGGCGGTGATCGAGACGTCGATGTCCCTGCCGTCCTTGCACCGGCGCACCGTCTCGAAGTGCTCGATGTGCTCGCCCCGCTTGAGCCGCTCGAGCGTCCGCAGCACCTCGCCCTCCCGCCCCGGCGGGGCGAGCACGGTGAGGGGCCGGCCGATCATCTCCTCGGCGGTGTAGCCGAAGATCGCCTGCGCGCCCCGGTTCCAGCTGACGACGCGCCCGTCGAGCGCCTCGCCGATGACGGCGTCCTCGGACGAGTCGACGATCGCGGCCAGCCGCCGCATCGCGAGGTCGACCCGCTTGCGGTCGCTGATGTCGCGGATGGCGCTCGAGACGAGCGTGCCCCGCTCGGTCGTCAGCGGGCTGAGGCTGATCTCGACCGGGAACTCGCTGCCGTCCCTCCGGCGCCCGAACAGCTCCAGCCCCGACCCCATCGGGCGCGCCCTGGGCGCGGCGATGAACGCCGCGCGGTTCCCCACGTGCGCCCCCCGGAATCGCTCCGGGAGGAGGAGCTCGATGGGCTGCCCGACGAGCTCGCCGCGCGCATGGCCGAACATCCGCTCGGTCTGGACGTTGACGAACACGATCCGCCCATGCTCGTCGACGACCACCATGGCGTCGGGCGCCGCGTCGATGAGCAGGCGGAACGTGCTGTCGTCGAGCGCTGGGGCGCCGGGCCCGCCGGGCGCCTGGTCGGGCGGAGACGGGCGTTCGCTGGAGGAGAGTTCACGGGTCATCGGGGAGCCTCACGCAGAAGACGGCGCCGGGCGCGTTGTCCTCGATCCGGATGGTCCCGCCGTGCGCCTCGACGGCCATCTTGCAGAAGGCGAGCCCGAGGCCGCGGCCGGAGCGGTGGACGGCCTCGTCGCCGCCGCCGAGCTGGACGAAGCGATCGAACACCCGCGCGCGCATGTCGGCGGGGACGCCCGGCCCCGCGTCCGCCACGCGGATCTCCACCGCGGCGCCGTCCTTCGCGGCGCTCACGGTCACCGCGGTGCCGGCCGGGGCGTGGTGGATGGCGTTCTCGAGGAGGTTCTCGAGCGTGCGGCGGAGCAGGTCCGGGTCGGCCTGGACGGCGGGCGCCTCGACGGCCTCGCGCAGCGCGATCGACCCGGAGCTCGCGCGCAGGTCGAGCGCGGCGAACGCCTCGTGGACGAGCGCGCGGAGATCGACGCGCGCGCGCTCGGGGGCGAGCCGCCCTTCCTCGCTCTTGCTGATGTCGAGCAGGTCGTAGATGAGCCGCAGCAGGGAGCGCGCCTGATCGCGGATCTGCCGCGCGGAGTCGCGCGCCGGCTCCGGGAGCGCGCGGTCCCGGAGCAGGAACTGCGCGTGCAGGTCCATGCTGCTCACGGGGTTCTTCAGGTCGTGGACGACGAAGGCCGTGAGCTGCTCTTTCTGGAGCTGGAGGCGCATGAGCGCGTCCCGCTGCTGGCGGACGAGCTCGACGTGCTCGCGCAGCTCCGCGCCGAGCCGGCGCAGCCGCAGCGCGGCCTGCACGCGCGCGAGGAGCTCCGACGGGCGGACGGGCTTCGTCAGGAAGTCGTCGCCGCCGGCGCGCAGGGCGCTGTCGAACGTGTCGACGTCGCGCAGCGCCGTCAGGAACACGATCGGCGTGCTCTCGCCCCCGGGGAGGGCGCGGATCCGGGCGCACACGGCGAAGCCGTCCATGCCCGGCATCCGCACGTCGAGCAGCACGCAATCCGGCCTGCGGCGCTCGAACTGCTGGATCCCCTCCTCGCCCGTGACGGCGAGCACGACCTCGTGGCCCTCGTCCTCGAGCGTGGCCTGGGCCAGGGCGCGGTTCTGCTCGTTGTCATCGACGACGAGCACCCTGGATCTCGGCTCTGGCTGCTCCATGGGCCCCCGGTTGCGGGCGCGAGGGTACACGAGGGGCAGCGGGGCCACCATAGCGCCCGCCCTTCAGCCGAGCGGCGGTGCCGGTGCGCCGCGCCGGCCGCGCGCACCGCGGGTGGCCTGCGGCTCCGCGATCACGCCGGGTCGCCGTGGGGCGCGGCGAAGCCCCGCAGCAGCCGCTCGCGCTGCGCTCCCAGGTAGCGGATGTCCTCTTCGTACAGCGCGGGGTGGCCGGCTGCGATGTGCGCCTGGGACGCGGCTTCGCCGGCCTCGGCCCGCTTTCGCATGGTGGCGAGGAGGGCCGCCAGCCGGTCGACCACCGTGTCGAGCAGCTCCGCTCCGGCCGCGACGCCGTAAGCGCGGCAAAACGCGGCGGCCCGCCGTGCCTGCTCCTCGGGGCTGCCGGCGCTGTCCGGGTTGGTCGGCGCGTGCAGCGGCGCGAACCGGTAGACGGCGTAGGCCAGATCCCACACGCGCGGCCCCGGGTGGGCGTTGTCGAAATCGATGAAACCGACCACGCGGCCGGCGCGGACGACGCAGTTGTAGGGCGCGAGATCGCCGTGACAGACCACCTCGGCCGGCGAGCGGGCCGGCAGCTGCCATCGGTCGTCCGGCCCCGGCGCGAAGGTCGCGCTCGCGTCGTGGAACCGGCGCAGCAAGGCGGCGGCGGACGTGAGGAGCTCGGGCGTGCGCAGCTCGGCCGGGAGCGCGTTGTGCACGTCGCCCTCGAGGTAGGACAGCACCTCGTTCCCCTCGTCGTCGTAGCCGAACGGCTCCGGCGCCGCGTCGAAGCCCGCCGCGCGCAGGTGCCGCAGCAGCCGGTGGATGGCCGGCGCCGCCGCCGTCGCGGGCCGGTGGACCCGGTCCCCGCGCCGGCGCACGGTGTTGACCCCGCCCTGGAATACCGTCTCTTCGACCATGCTCCGTCCTCCGGGATCCATGCGCGCCCGCGCCGTCGTAGCGCATTCCTGGGGCCGAGAACACGCGATTTGCAGCACGGCGGCCTCATCCGCTCAGCCTGCGGGCAATTCACGACGACCCCTCGCGAGGATCGACAGCAATGCTGGCGGTGGCACCCTCGGTCACATGGAGATCCTGAGGGATGAGATCCTTTGATTGGAGATGCCGGTGTACTGCTGAGCCCGATTGGGTTCTCGCTGAAGAGCGCTTTTCCTCTGCACGTCACGCATGCCGCGATCCTCTGGGCCGACACACGATGTCTTCTTGACCCACTCAGCGCCCCCCTCTAGGCATGACGCATGAGAACTCCGTTGCATCTCATCTTTTTCTCTGCGCTTGCAATCGTCGCTTGCGACGGTAACCCGGCTCCCAGCGAGAACGCCGACGCGACAGGCTCCAGCTCGTCGGGGGGCGTCATGGCTGGCGGCGGGGGTGGAGGGCCTCCGGGCGGCTCTGGCGGTGTAGGGGGAGGCTCCGGCGGCGCGGGCGGCTCCGGCGCTGCCGGCGCGAGCAGCGGCGGCGGTGGCGAGGCGAGCGCGGGCACGGGCGGAGGCGCGGGCGCCGGCGGCAATGCTGGTGCGGGCGGCGACGCGGGCGCGGGCGGTGAGGGGGGAGCGGCGCCCTTCCCCTCGCTCAAGATCACGAGCGACACGGCATCCATCGAGTTCACGCCCGTGCTGATCGCCTCGCAGGACTTCTATCCGGGCGAGGCGACCGTCGACTCCGGCGGCATCGTGAGCCTGCTCAATGACAATAGCATCGACCTCGGCACCAACGCGGAGACGCAGACGCTGAGGCAATCGGTGGCTCATCCGAACCTGCGTATCATCTTCACGGTGACGGAGACGTTCTATCGGATCGTCGCGAACCGCGCCGCGGGGATCAGCGCGCTCGCGGATCTCCGCGGGAAGCGGATCGGGACCATCCCGAACACGTCTGCGGCCTACTTCGTCAACAAGTACCTGGGCACCGTGGGCCTCACGGCGGACGACTACACGGTTGTCCCCGGAGGTATCTGCATCTCCACGCCCTGCGGGGCGAACACGCTGCCGTCCCTGATGGAGCGGGGCGAGGTGGACGCCGTCGCGCTCTGGGAGCCTTCCTCCGAGCTCGCGAAGGAGGTGCTCGGCAGCGACGCCATCGTGTTCCAGGATCGCTCCCTCTACCGCGAGATCGTGAACCTCCACAGCACCGCCGAGAAGCTTGCAGACCCCGAGAAGCGGCGCGGTATCGTCGAGCTCGTGCGAGCGCTCGCGAGGGCGCAAGAGCTCTATCGCACGGACCCGGAGGCCGTCTGGCCGAGGATCTCGGAGGCGATCGGCATCGAGCCATCCGTGCTCGAGGCGGTCTGGGAAGACGAGCGGTTCCTGGGCACGCTGGTGCCCGACATCCTCGACGTGCTCGAGGAAGAGGAGCCCTGGGTCGCCGCGCAGACCGGCCGCGCCCCGCGCACCCGCGCCGAGCTCGCCCCGCTGGTCGACGACAGCGTGATGAAGGAAGCGCTCGGGCTGCCGTAGGTGCTCCGTCCGCTGGGAACGAGATCGCCGCCCGGGTCGAAGGGGTGTCGGGGTTGGAACAGGGGGTCAGGCGGTCGTCGACGAGGTCGACGAGAGCCCCGCAGGCGGCGCGCGCCGCGCTCTCTGCGTGAGCCGGCGCAGCGAAAGCGCCGCGAGCAGCGCGACGAGCCACGCGAGGCCGTAGGCGACCGCCGGAGGCATCGCGCCGAGCGCCGCGAGCAGCGCGACGAAGAACGCCGCGAACCCGAACAGGCCGCGCGCGAAGCCCGCGAGCAAGGCCACCGCGGCAGCCGCGCCGTCCCTGGGCAGGGTGAAGCACGGGAGGATGTTGCCCGTGATCGGGACGGCGAGCAGCAGGCCGCTGAACCCCGCGGGCGCGACGCCGGCGCCGCGCACGATGCACCAGGCCATGGCCATCGCGGCCACCACGCGACAGGCGAGCTCGGCGCGCGGAACGGCCGTCGAGGCAGGCGCCTCGCCGAGGCGCGGCAAGGCCAGCGTGCCCAAGGCAGGCGACAGCAGCGCCGCGGCGCAGGCCCACGGCGGGGGCAACCGCAGCGCGAGCAGCGCTGCCCCCAGCGACAGGAAAGCCACGTTGGCCGCCAGCAGCGCCGTGCCGCAGCGGAGGCGCGTCGCGCACCAGGCAAAGACGACCCCATGAACGATGGTGGCCGGCAAGCACACCAGCGTCGCGAGCACGATCGCGCTCGCCTGAGCGGGCGTCTCCTGCAGCAGCACGAAGCCCATGATCGGGCCGACGATCATGGGCAGCCCAGCGATCGTGCCGCCTACCGCGTGGCCGAAGCGCCGCGCCGCCAGCGAGGACAGCAGCACCGATGCGCCCACCAGCGCGAGCTTCAGCAGCACGCCGGCCCAGGCCTCCGTCGATGGCGCTGCAGGACGCGCATGAGTCGCCGGGCCTCTGTAGGGCCACGTTCCAGCGGAGACAATGCCAGGAGCTCTCCGATGGCGCGGCGCAGGCTGCTGGCGCTGCTCCGCGTCGAGCTCGAAGGGCAGGTTCAGGGAGGGGATGGGGCAGCGCGGTGGCCCCCGGGACGGGGCCGCTCGGGCTCGCGGGGGCATGCCTCTGCCTGCGCCCCGCGCGCCCGGCCGCGACGGGCTAGTTCGGAATGCCGTCGTTCTGGCAGGTCAGGCTGCAGCCGTCGCCGCTCACCTTGTTGCCGTCGTCGCACTCCTCGTAGGCGGTCTGGCGGATGCCGTCGCCGCAGTACGGACCGTAGACGCAGCCCGGCGCGCACTTGCCGTAGCCGCCGGTGTTGTTGCCGTCGCCGTCGTCGCACTTCTCGTCGCCGTTGCGGATGCCGTCGCCGCAGCGCGGGCCGAACACGCAGCCCGGGCCGCACTCGCCGTAACCGCCGTCGTTCTTGCCGTCGTCGCACTTCTCGCCGGCCTGAACGACCCCGTCGCCGCACTGGGCGCCGAGGCGGCAGTTCTTGCTGCAGCCCGTGGCCTCGTTCGGCGGATCGCACTGCTCGCCCCACTCCTCGTCGACCTCGTTGTCGCCGCACTTGGCCGCCGGCGTGCAGTCGGGGAGGCAGCTGCCGTAGACGCCGTCGTTCACGCCGTCATCGCAGGTCTCCGTGCCGTTGACGAGGCCATCGCCGCAGTACGGCCCGTACTGGCAGAGCGCGGTGCACCCGCCGTACTCGCCGCCGTTCCCGGCGGCGCCGAGGTCGCAGTCCTCGTCCGCGGGCTGGACGATGCCGTCGCCGCAGCGCGGCCCGTAGACGCACGAGGGCGCGCACTCGCCGTACCCGCCGTCGTTGATGCCGTCGTCGCACTCCTCGCCGAACTCCGGCTGCAGCACGCCGTCGCCGCAGTGCGCGCCGAGCCGGCAGCTCTCGCAGTTCGTGTTGGCCGCGCTGTCGCACTCCTCGCCCCACTCCGCGTCGACGTGCTCGTCGCCGCACTTCGGCGCCGGCGTGCAGCCCGGGGCGCAGGTGCCGTAGGTGCCGTCGTTCACGCCGTCGTCGCACGCCTCGGCGCCGTTCACCACGCCGTCGCCGCAGTACGGCGCGTAGTCGCAGGACGCGGTGCACCCGCCGTAAGCGCCGTTGTTCAGCCCGGCGCCGAGGTCGCAGTCCTCCTCCGCGGGCTGGACGATGCCGTCGCCGCAGCGCGGCCCGAACAGGCACGCGGGGCCGCACTGCTCGTACCCGCCGTCGTTCACGCCGTCGTCGCACTGCTCGCCGAGCTCCGGCTGCACGATCCCGTTGCCGCACTGCGCGGCGAGCCGGCAGTTCACGCAGCTCGGGTCGCTGCTGTCGCACTCCTCGCCCCAGTCCCGGTCGACGTTGCCGTCGCCGCACTTCGGCGCCGGCGCGCAGCCCTGGCCGCAGGTGCCGTAGGCGCCGTCGTTCACGCCGTCGTCGCACGCCTCGGCGCCGTTCTTCACGCCGTCGCCGCAGTACGGGCCGTAGGCGCAGGAGTCGGTGCACCCGCCATAGACGCCGGTGTTCATCCCGTCGCCGAGATCGCAGCTCTCGTCCTCGGGCTGGACGATGCCGTCGCCGCAGCGCGGGCCGTTGACGCACGAGGGCGCGCACTGGCCGTACCCGCCGTCGTTGATGCCGTCGTCGCACTGCTCGCCGAGCTCCGCCTGCAGCACGCCGTCGCCGCAGTGCTCGCCGAGCTGGCAGCGCACGCAGCTCGGGTCGCTGCTGTCGCACTCCTCGCCCCACTCCGCGTCGACGTGGCCGTCGCCGCACTTCGGCGCGGGCGTGCAGTCCGGGTTGCAGGTGTCGTAGAAGCCGTCGTTGACGCCGTCGTCGCACCCCTCGCCGCCGTTGACCACGCCGTCGCCGCAGGACGGCCCGATCTCGCACTCCGTCGTGCAGCCGCCGTAGCCGCTCGCCGTGTTGCCGGAGCCGAGATCGCACGCCTCGTACGGCGCGTTGACCAGGCCGTCGCCGCAGCGGGGCGGGGCCACGCACCCCGGCGCGCAGGCGTTCGAGGCGTTGGCGTAGGTGCTGTTGTTGACGCCGTTGTCGCAGGCCTCGGGGCCGTTCTTCACGCCGTCGCCGCAGTAGGCGCCGAGCTGGCAGTCGTTGCACTGGCCATAGCCGGTCCCGTTCGCGATGCCGTCGTCGCACTCCTCGCCCGGCGTGACGACCGGCGGCTCGACCCCGCACTGCGGCGTGCACACCGACGTTCCGGCGCTGAAGCCCGAAAGCGTGAGCTGGTAGTTCGACCCGGTGACGTGGCGCTCGGCCTGGAACACCGCGATCTCGTAGACCTTGCCCGCCTCGAGGTTGAGGTTGACGGGGTAGGGGGCGCGGTTCGGGCAGTTGGCGCCGGTGCAGGGGGTCACGAGGGCGCTGCCGTCGTCCCGGATGGTCACGCTCTCCTGGAGGCGCTCGTGGATGCCGCCGATGTCGACGGTCAGCGTGTTCTTGATGAACACCCAGACGTCGTCGTCACCGTAGAAGGTGAGCACCGGGTCGGCCGCGGCGGTGTTCGGGTTGAACTGGAACCAGTACCGGATCTCGCTCGTGAAGTAGAAGTTGTGCCCCGGGGGGCGCGGCTTCTCCAACCCGGCGGCGACGAGGTTGTCGAGCGCGGGGGTGGCGCCGACGTCCACCGGCCAGAACGGGTTTCGCTCGTACACGAACCTGCCGGGGGTCCCCTCGAGCAGCTCGATGGTGGTGAGGAGCGTCCGGTTGTACCGCGGATCGTCCC
Organism: Sorangium sp. So ce394; assembly: GCF_051474665.1. Classification (NCBI taxonomy): domain Bacteria; kingdom Pseudomonadati; phylum Myxococcota; order Polyangiales; family Polyangiaceae; genus Sorangium; species Sorangium sp. So ce394. Next base: position 8,142,833 of record NZ_CP150339.1, on the reverse strand, counting down.
GGTACCAGGAGTAGAAGCTCTCCTGGCCCGAGGTCCAGCCGGTCTCGCGACGCGGCTGGGTGAACGCGAACCCGTACGAGTTCACGGGCTTGCCATCGGCGTCGAGCGTCGGCTGGACGGTGCCGTCGAGCTGCGCGCCGTCCGAGGGGGTGATCTCGAAGTCGAAGTGCCCGATGAGGCCGTCCGAGAGATTGGCGTCGCAGTCGGTGTTGCTCGTGTTGCGGTTGTAGGTGTCCGGGCACCAGCCGATGAAGTCGCGGATGACCATCGGCAGCCGCATCTCGGTGGGCGCCACGGTGCAGACGTAGCCTGGCTCGATCCGGCACGTGGCGGAGCAGCCGTCGCCGCTCTCGGTGTTGCCGTCGTCGCACTGCTCGGTGGCGTCGCCGGGCAGGAGGATGCCGTCGCCGCAGATCGAGAGGCACGCGCCGGCCCTGCAGTCGGGCTCGCGCTTGCAGTCCGGCGTGCAGCCGTCGCGCCAGTTGCCGTTGTTGTCGTCGCAGACCTCGGTGCCCTCGACGATGCCGTTGCCGCAGTCGGAGTAGCCGCTGCAGTCCTGGGGCTCGAGATCGTCGCACATCCGGCCGGGCTCGATCCGGCAGGTCTCGTCGCAGCCGTCGCCGCTGTCGCCATTGCCGTCGTCGCACTGCTCGGCGCCGACCTTGATCCCGTCGCCGCAGAGGGTCTTGCACCGGAACCCGACGCGCGAGCAGTCCCACCCGTCCTCGATGGTCTCACAGTCGGCGCTGCAGCCGTCGCCGTCGGCCGGCTCCTCGCCGTCGTCGCACTGCTCATCGCCGCCGATCACGCCGTCGCCGCACACGGGCGGCGGGGGCGGGGTGCAGGGGCCGCCGGCCGGCGGGCACGTCCAGCCCACCTCGATCTTGCACTGCGGGGTGCAGCCGTCTCCGCCGACGGGGCTCACCCCGCCGCCGTCGTCGCACTGCTCGCCGAGCTGCACGACGCCGTCGCCGCAGAAGGTCCTCTCGGTGCAGGGCTGGCCCGGCCGGCAGTTCCAGCCCTCCTCGAGCCGGCAATCGGCCGTGCAGCCGTCGCCGGACACCGGCGGATCCTCGCCGTCGTCGCACTGCTCGCCGCCGTTCACGCGGCCGTCGCCGCACCGGTAGACGAGGATGCACGGCTCGCCCGGCTCGGGGCACACGTACGCCGGATCCACCGCCTTGCAGTCAGCGCTGCAGCCGTCGCCGCTCGCCGTGTTGCCGTCGTCGCAGATCTCGCCCGGGTCCACCACGCCGTCGCCGCAGCGGATCAGGAGCTCGCAGGGCTGCCCCGGCGTCGGGCAGGTGTAGAACGCCTCCTGCCGGCACAGGCTCGAGCAGCCGTCGCCGCTCGCGGTGTTGCCGTCGTCGCACACCTCGCCGGTCTCCTTGAGGCCGTTGCCGCAGACGGGCAGGCGCGTGCACGGCTGGCCGGGCCGGCTGCACTGATATCCCTCCTCGCGCATGCACGTGGCGCTGCAGCCGTCGCCGGACGCGGGCGGGCTGTCGCCGTCCTCGCACTCCTCCGAGCCGTTCACGCGGCCGTCGCCGCACCAGTACTGGAGGGTGCAGGGCACGCCCGGCGTGGGGCACGTGTAGATCGGCTCCACCGTCTTGCAGTCGGCGCTGCAGCCGTCGCCGCTCGTGTTGTTGCCGTCGTCGCAGACCTCGCCCGGGTTGAGCGCGCCGTCGCCGCACCAGATCAGGAGCTCGCAGGGCTGCCCCGGGTTCGGACAGGCGTAGAACGCCTCCTGCCGGCACAGGCTCGAGCAGCCGTCGCCGCCCGCGGTGTTGCCGTCGTCGCACTGCTCGCCGCTCTCGAGGAGCCCGTTGCCGCAGACCGGCAGGAGCTCGCAGGGCTGCCCGGGCCGCCGGCACACGTAGCCCGGCTCGCGCATGCACGTGGCGCTGCAGCCGTCGCCGGACGCGGGCGGGTCGTCGCCGTCCTCGCACTGCTCGCCGTTGTTCACGCGGCCGTCGCCGCAGCGATAGAGGAGGGTGCAGGGCACGCCCGGCGTGGGGCACACGTAAAGCGGGTCGAGCACCTTGCAGTCGGCGCTGCAGCCGTCGCCGCCCGACGTGTTGCCGTCGTCGCAGAGCTCGCCGGGGTCCACCCTGCCGTCGCCGCACCGGATGAGCAGCTCGCACGGCTCGCCCGGCGTGGGACAGTTGTAGAAGGACTCTTGCCGGCACAGGCTCGAGCAGCCGTCGCCGCCCACCGCGTTGCCGTCGTCGCAGATCTCGCCGGTCTCCTTGACCCCGTTGCCGCAGACGGGGACGAGCTCGCAGGGCTGCCCGGGCCGAGGGCACACGAAGCCCGGCTCGCGCTTGCAGTCGGCGCTGCAGCCGTCGCCGGACACCTCGTTGCGGTCGTCGCACGTCTCCGAGCCGTTCACCCGGCCGTCGCCGCAGTCGTAGAGCAGCTTGCAGGGCTCGCCCGGCGTCGGACAGACGTACGAGGGGTCGACGAAGTAGCAGTCGGCGCTACAGCCGTCGCCGTCCGCGGTGTTGCCGTCGTCGCAGAACTCGCCCGGGTCGACCACGCCGTCGCCGCACGCGATGGTCAGCACGCACGGCTGGCCGGGCGCGGGACACTCGCAGTAAGGCTCGATCTCGCACAGCCCGGAACAGCAGTCGCCGGGCAGGCTGTTGCCGTCGTCGCACGCCTCGCTGGCCTGGTTGATCATGCCGTCGCCGCAGGCGGGCTCCTGAGGCAGCTCGCACTCGGGGGGCGGGTCGTCGCCGGCGCAGGGATCCGGCCGCTCTCCGCCGCTGCCTCCCTGGCCGACGCCCACGCCGAAGTCGCTGCCGCCGCCGCCGCTCTCGCCGGAACCACTCGAGTTCGTGCCGGTCCCTGCGCCGCCTGCGCCGGGATCGCCCGTGGAGGGCGCTCCCCCGCCGCAGGCGGCAGCGACTTGCAGCAATCCCACCGCCAAAGCCAGATAAGACGTTCTCAAACTCACGACACACCTCGACGAACACGAGCGGATGCGCTCGGGCAGAAAGTCGACGACCCTGTTCCAGGGTAGCCCGGGCGCCCTTCACACCCCTAGACGAAAATCACTTCATCCTCCCCCACTCGGCCACATCTGCGCGGCATCCCGTTCTCGGTGGACGCCACGAGAGCTCCGCTGACGATTGACGCGCGTTGCGCGACGCAGCGCCGGGTGGGGGCGGTGCTTCCTTTCTGCTGCTGTGGCACGAGCGACCGTGCGGCATCGCAACCCGGTTCGCGCTTGACATTTGCGCTCCGACCGGAAGTCGCGATCTCGTTGATGTACAAACCAAAGGGGCGCTCGCCTCGATGATCGCGCCGCGGTCCACGAGCAGCTGCACCCGGCTCGCCTCGTCGATCGGCCGCGTGCGCTTGATGTTTCCGAGGTGCTCGTGGTCGCCGAGCGAGGCGAAGATGCCGAGTCGAGGGATCCGCGTGAAGACGGCGTGAACGCGGTCACCCGGCCGGCGCGAGCGGCAGATCGACCGCGAAGGTGGCGCCTCGCCCCGGGTTCGACGCGGCGCTCACGGCGCCGCCGTGCGCCTCGACGATGGCGCGGACCAGCGCGAGCCCGAGCCCGTTGCCCTGCTCGCGCCCGCGCGTCGTGAAGAAGCGATCGAACACCCGCGGGAGATCTTCCGCCGAGATGCCGGGGCCGGTGTCGGAGACGCGGATCTCGACGCGCCTGCCCTCGACCACGTCGACGCTCGCGTGCACCTTGCCGCCGTCGCCCGAGAACGACGCCGCGCTCTCGAGCAGGTTGCGGAGGACGGACTCGAACCGTGAGGCGACGCCGACGACCCGGGCGCTCGCGGCCCCGGAGACGGTGAAGCGGACCTGGGCGAAGCGCTCGTCGTCGGCCATGGCCACGACGAGCCCCCGCGCGAGCGCCGCGACGTCGACCCGCTCGCGCGCCTCGTGGAGCATCCCGGCCTCGGCGCGGGCGAGCTCCAGGAACTGGCTCACCAGCGTGTCGAGCTGGTGGCTCGACTCCTTGAGCAGCCGCGAGAGCCGGGCGGCCTGCTCGCGCCCGGCCGGCGCCTCGGCGAGCGCGTCGGCGCAGCCGCGGATCGTGGCCACGGGGTCCTTGAACTCGCGCGCGAGGTCCGCGACGAACGCCTCGTTCGCCTTGCGGCGCGCCGCGAGCGCCGCGAGCAGGGCGTTGAACGCCGCGGCCACGTCCTGCATCTCGGCCGGCCCCTGGACGGGGAGGTCGGCGCTCGGGGTGGGCTCGCGGATCTTCGCGAGCGCGCGCCGGCGGAGCGCCTCGAGCGGGCGGACGAACCGGCGCGTGAGCCAGAGGGCGAGGAGCAGCGACAGCGGCAGGGTGATCGCGACGAGGCGCGGGAGCTCGATGCGCAGGTACAGGGAGAGGAGCGTGGGCGCGAACACGACGGCGACGACGAGCGCCGTCACCCGGAAGCGCAGTGAGCGGAAGAAGGGGAGCGGGCCGCCCCGCGCCCTCCCGTCATCCACGGAAGGCCCGGAATCGGTCGCCGGCGCCGATCACGGTCTCGACGCGATCGGAGGTGGTGTCGACCTGCTCGATCTGGCGGAGGACGGCGAGCGCGGCCGTCCCGTCGCGCGCGGAGAGCGTCGCGTGCCCCGCCTCCTGGAACGCGAGCGCGAGCACCTCGAGCAGGGAGGCGTCGTCGTCGACGAGGAGGATGCGTGCCATGCCGCGCTCCCCGATGGTCGCACGGTTCAGCCCGCTTTCACACCCTCGGCCTGCCGGAACACGATCGCGGCGCCGAGCGCCGCCGCGGCGGGGACGAAGAGGTCGCCCGAGGTCGACGCCCTCAGCGGGAAGCCGTTCCCTTCCAGGAGCTGCCGCGCGGCGGAGGCGTCGCGCACCGCGACCGTGTAGGCGACGAAGGCCGGGAGCGCCGGGGCTCGCTCGCCCGGCAGGAGCGCCTCCAGATCGGCGTCGGCGACGAGGGTGACGCGGGCGCCGTCGAGATCGAAGACGCGCGCCGGGCCCTCGGCGCGCGCCGCGCGGCCGAGGTACGTCGCGTAGCGGCGCTCGACCTCCGGCAGCGCCGCCCGGTCGACGCAGAGCACGGCGTCGACGAGGTCTACCGCGCCGTTCGGATGATCCATGTGGAGCTGCGCCTCGAGCAGCTCCGCGGGCGGGTTCTCCGCGATCGCGAGCCTCCCCTCGGGCGCGCGGCCCGCCCCGGCGTCCTCCGGAGCGTCGCTGTCGAGCTCGATGAAGCGGAGCGCCTCCACCCGCGGTCCTTGTGCGGTGTCCACCGGCCGCCGGACCGCGCTGACGCCCCCGTGGCGGATGCCCTCCGCGCTCAGCCTGCCGGCCGCGGCGTCGGCGTCGGGGGTCTTGAACACGAGGATGTGCAGGCCCTGGAAGCGCGCGAGGCACGCGGCGATCTTGGCGACGGTGCTGCGAATGGCCTCGGTGAGCCGCGGCAGGTGCTCGGGAGGCGCCTGGATGGGGACGAGCTTGGCGTCGCTCGGGATCCCGCCGGGGTCGTCGTCCCGGACGCAGCTCACGAGCTCGACGAAGTTGCGTCGGAAGTTGGCGTGGGTGTTCGCGGCGCCGAACGGCCTGGGCGGCTCGCCCTCCCTGGGCGACAGCATGGGGTAGGCGGGCGGCGACAGGCGGAAGCCGAGCCGGCGGTAGAGCTCGAGCCCTTCCTTCATGTCGCCCACGACGTGGCCGACGTGGTGCAGGTGATCGATGTCACGACCCATTCAGGTCACCTCCGCCTCCTCGAGCGCTGGGGGAGCGAGACCGCCGCAGGAGGCCTCGGCGGTACGCCCGAGGAGCCTAGCCGAGGTCGCGGCGGCCCAGGCCGCGATCGCCGAGGCGATCTGTGTCACGGCACATTCGAGCTCACTCGCTGCGGCGCTTTGTGGCACATATGTGCCAGGGAAACGTGCGCCGAGTAGCGGAACAGGCTCGTTTTGGTGGCCGGCACGACCTGTGATTCATCAGTGCCAGCGGAAGCCATACCTCGCCTACGGCACATTTTTGTCGTCGAGCGCCAGCGGCTCCCGGGAGAACACCATGCCTTCTTTCTCGATCTTGAGAGGTTCCTCGCTGCTCGCGTTCCTGGTGAGCGCGTTCCTCGTGGCCTGCTCGGGGAATGACGCCGACCCCGGCGGCTCCGGCGGCTCCGGCGGCTCCGGCGGTTCCGGCGGCTCCGGCGGCTCCGGCGGCGACGAGACCGGCGGCGGCGGCGCCGGCGGCGAGGCGAGCTGCGATGCCATGCGCGATGACGAAGCGCTCGAAGAGCCGATCTCGATCGTCGTGACGAACGAGCGGAGCACGCCCGTGTACTATTCCGCGGGCCCATTCGGCTCGATCGATTGGTGGATCGACGGCACGAACCTGCTCGGTTCCAGGATTCCGACCTGCGAGGGTCTGCTCATGGGCGAGCCCGGCGGCCACAATGTCGGGGTGGAGTTCGCGGAGATCGCGCCCGGCGCGTCGGTCACGATCGACTGGCACGGGCGTCTCGCCGAGTCGGCTCCTGTGGTCGCCGGCTGCATCAGCCCGTCGCTCGAAGAAGAGCACGAGACGTGCGACCGCTTCGAGCTCGTCGGCGACGGAGACCACGAGCTGAAGGCCACGGTCTTCCTGGAGCGCGACGAGGAAACGAGGATCGCAACGTCGCCGCTCCCGGTCATCACCGTGCCCTTCACCCTGCCGACCGAGAGCATCGCCGTGACCATCCCGGAAGATCCGTAGTCCCGGCGCTTGGTCGTCCTGTTCCCGGCCACGGGACGGGCCTGGCCAGCGTGCGCGGGGCCAGGTCGCCCGCCGGCGAGCGTCGGGCGGGGCCGCGCCGGCTCCGCCGGATCACTCGTCTGCGGGCGGATCGGGCAGGCCTGGCAGGCCGTCGATGCTCGCCGCGTTCTTCTCCCGCCGGTACCGCGAGAGGCCCTCGTTCCCCTTGCGCTCCGCCCATTTCGACAGCGTGTCTCGCTCTCCCTCGTAGGCCATGCGCGGCACGGCGTATCCGCACGACGTGGCGACGCGCTCGAGCGCGACGCGGATCACCGACCGGACGCCCGGGAGCTGCGGAAAGAGGCCCGCGAGCGCGTCGAAGCGCGGATCGCCGGGGAAGACCGGCTCGCCGCGGCCGTACAGGCGCACGATGCGGGGCGGGCCGGAGAACGCGCAGAACATCAGCGTGATGCGGCCGTTGTCGCGGAGGTGCGCGACGGTCTCGACGCCGCTGCCGGTGAGGTCGAGGTAGGCCACGGTCCGGGGGTCGAGGACGCGGAAGGTGTCGTGCCCCTTCGGCGACAGGTTGACGTGCCCGCCGCTGCCCGAAGGGGCGGAGGCGACGAAGAAGAGGTGTTGCTCGGCGATGAAGCCGGTGAGGTCGTCGTCCAGCTCGGAGAAGGTCTTTCCCATGGATCCTCGGGGGGACAGGCGCGCGCGAGGGCGCTCGTGGGGGCGCGTCCGTGCGCGGGGTGATCGGAGCCGTGGCGTGCGGTCGGGCCGCGCGAGGCGCCGCTGGAGCGAGGCTGTCGGTATTGATGAGAGAGATTTTAACGCAAAGGCGCAAAGGCGCAAAGGCGCAAGGAAAGAGGGTGAGGAGGGGCAAGGGGCTCCGTGCCTGGTTCCCTCCCATGTGAAACGGACGAGCCTGGTCATGCGGCGCTTGTCTACTCCATCTTGTCTTTTTGCGCCTTTGCGCCTTTGCGCCTTTGCGTTGAAATCCGAGCTTCGCGATCGTTCAGGCGATCGCGGGCTCACCTCGTCCTTCATCACCGGTTCGCGCGCCCGCCATCGCGCCGGGGAGCCGCGCCGTGCGCCGTTCAGGGGTTCAGATCGCCGCTGTACGAGAAGCCGGTGCCCAGCGGGATCATGATGCGCTGGATGATCGGCAGGTTGACGTGGGCGCGCAGAGCGCCGTTGTCCAGGCCACGCCCCGTGCAGCCGGAGAACGCGACATGGATCGCGCCCTTGCCGGCGGCGTCCTCCACGAGCAACACCGCATCTGCCGGGGGCGGCGCAGGCGGGTGCAGGCACTGCTTGGGATCGACATCGGGGTTGGGCCCGGGCCTCGACGCATTGAGGGCGGCGGCCAGCGCGGCCGCCTCTCGCCCGGACAGGCGCGCGGAGCTCCGCAGCACATCGCCCCTCGGGCCGTAGTAGCAGATGGAGAGCGACGACGGGTCGCGAGGCGCCAGGGTCGAGCGTGCGCCGGGGTGCGCCGCCTTGGGAGGGCGCCTGTCAGGGCAGCCGTTGTGATCGACGCCGACGAGCTGCGCGCTGTCGAGGATCCGGCGGGTGATCTCGGGATCGTGGGTCCGGACCGAGATCAGGATCTGCCGCGACGGGATCCTCAGCCAGCCGAAATGGCGGCCGTCCGCGCCCCGCCCCTCCGTGCGCTCGGCGCTCACGCCGCCGAGCGACACGTCGCGGCGCGTGAACTCCGGGCCCTTCTTCACCTCTTCCGGCGCATCGGCGCCGATCTGCGCGACCTGCTTCGTCGGCTTCTCCGGCGTCAGGCACCCGAGCTGGAGCATCTGCGCCCGGACGACGGTGGGCCTGTCGCTCATGTTGCAGCCGTAGTCGTTGACGGCCCAGTCGGCCGGGACCTCGATCTGCACGCCGAGGGAGCTCTCGAACCGCCACCCCGCGGCGGCCGCCGGTGGCGGCGTCGCGGCCGGCGCGGCGCTGGCGGCGGGCGCGGTGCCGGCGGTGGGCGCCGCGCCGGTGCTCGCCGCGGCGCTGGCGGCGGGCGCGGCGCTGGCGACCGGCCTGGCCTCGACAGCGGCCGTCCCTGACCGGTCCGGAGCGGCGCGCGCGCAGCCTGCGGCGCCCAGCCCGAGCGCGCCGGCCGCGAGCACCCCCGTCAGGGCGCATGCGGTCGGGCGCCACCGCCGGACCGGGCGCCGCTGCCGAAGCGGCGCGTCGATGTTGCCCCCGCCGGCTCCGGTCCACACGCGCGCGCTCGTTTCGCTGTCTCGATCTGCGTTGGCCATCGCTGTCCCTCACCGTTCGCGCGGCGGAGCGGAGCCGCCGCATCCCCCACCTACGCACGCGCTCCTGCATCGATCTACACGAAAACCGGAGCCCGTGCCGTTCGTCCGGCAGCCTGAACGATCCGTGCCGGGTCGGCCGACGAGATAGCGGAGCGCTCCCCGGACGAATCGGTGCATCTGCCATGACGCGATCCGGGTGTGATCGCAGACATCCGCGCCGCAATCGTATCGTGTCGGTTGAATGGCGCGCTCGCTGCGTGATGCGTCGGGATAGCTGCGCTGCCCATGGGCCGCCCCTCTCGATCGATGTCCGGACAACGCGATCCAGCCCCGGGCTGCGCTCCTTGACCCCCATTCCTGGACCCATATAGTCAGCTGGACGGTCGGGCTGCACACAATCCGTGTCTGCCGTGCCGTCGAGCACGCGACCGCGGCAGCGCGCGGGTCGTGGACGTGTGCGCTGTTCACGCATCGACCATCATCACGATCTAGGAGGCTCGAATGGAACACCTGATTCGGCAGATCGCCCAGGACCGTCTCTGGAACCAGTGGGTCGCGGCCAACTCGGCCGGTGAAGCGACCCTCGACGCCGGCTGCATCTCGAGGAAGGACGGCTGTATCTCGAAGAAGGCGGGCTGCATCTCGAAGAAGGCCGGCTGTATCTCGAAGAAGGCCGGCTGTATCTCGAAGAAGGCCGGCTGCATCAGCTGACAGGGCCACCCGGGTCGGCGAGCGAGGCGGAGCTCCATCGCTGTTGCGGGCTCCTGCCTCGCTCGCGGCCGCCCGGACCCTGGGGAACAACGCTTCTCGACGGCCCGCCCGGCCGTCTCCCGGAGTCGACCGATGGACGCCCAACGACAGACGCTCGCCGCGATGATCGAAGAGGTCAGGGACATCCCCATCTACCGCGCGTCCATCGAGGCGGGCTCGTTCCCGATCCTCGAGAAGCCGGAGATCGCCAGGGGCTTCCCGGACAACTGGATGACCCCGAGGCTCGCCGCGGCGCTCGAGGCCGGCGAGGCGGAGCTCGTGCTCTCGACCGGGACCAACCACGCGCGGATGCAGATCATCCGCCCGCCCTTCTTCCTGCTCAAGTCCTATTACCGGCTGTGGAGCGAGCACCCCGACATCGCCTTCACCTGGCAGCAGGGCTGCCAGCGCGTCTCGCTCACCACCGTGCTGGCGACCGAGCACGTGGCGCGGCTCGGCGCGAAGCGGCGCGCCGCCCCGGCGCCGGCGCACCCGAGCCTCGAGGAGCGCCGGCTCGACGAGCGGACGCTCTACCTCAACCTGCAGCTCGACCCGGCGCTCTGGGAGCGCAGCGACGTAGAGCGCATGCTGGGCGAGATGACCGCCGTCCAAACGGCGCATCCGCGAGGCTTGTACCACCTCGACTGCGACGGCTACCACCTCGCTCACCTCGTGCAAAAGGCCCTGTCTTCGGGCGCGTGGCAGCGCTTCCCGAGGCCGGCCAGCATCGTCCACGCCTACGAGTACACGCCGAGGAACGTGCGGCGGTTCCTTCAGCAGCGCTTCGAATGCCCCATCATCGACCTGTTCGGCAGCACCGAGCTCGGATATCTGTATTACAGCGATCGTCACGGGCGATATTGGCCCTACCTCGACGAGATGCACCTCGAGCTGATCCCGGTCGAGGACGGCAGCGCGATCTACAGCCTCATCGTGTCGAGCGTGCGCAACCCCCACATGCCGCTGATCCGCTATCGCTCGGGCGACTGCGCCGAGACGGTCGACGGCTCGCCCGACCCGCTCCGCATCCGGCGGTTCTGCGGGCGCGAGCGCGAGCTGCTGCGGCTCGGGCGCGGCGGCCTGCTCTCCCAGGCCCACCTCGACGACTGGATCGCCGCGTCCGCGCCGTCCATCTTCGTCTACCAGCTCCGCCCGAGCGGCCCCGAGGAGGCGCGGCTCCTGTACACCACGTTCGACGGCAGGCCCATCGGGGCGGCCGCGGCGCGCGCGCTGCGACAGGCGATCTCGGACGGCGCCGGGCTCGACTGCGCTCCCGAGCACCGCGAGCACATCGCGATCGGCAAGTCCGGGAAATACGCATGGCTGGTGCACGAGACCGAGGCCGCGGAGCGAGGTGGCGTATGAAGACGGAACAACCCAGGGTGACGGCCGCCGCGCTGAAGGCGTTGCTCGACGACGCCTTCTTCTCCGGGATCGTCCGGCACTTCGCGAGGACCACCGGCGAAGAGCCCGCGTACGTCGAGCGCCAGGTCATCGAGTGCCTGAGGTACCTGTACCTGGTGTCGCGCTACCCGGAGCGGCTGGCCGGGCTGTTCCTGCCCGTGGAGCAGGCGATCGACGAGGTCTGGCACTACCTGATCTTGCAGACGCGGGAGTACCGCGAGCTCTGCGAGGAGCGCCTGCCGGGGCGCTTCTTCATCCATCACCGCAGCTTGCCGTACGAGGATTACCAGGAGACGCAGCCCAGCCGGGAGCAGGCGCTCGAGGAGGCGCTGCGCTGGCTTCCGCTCTACCGCGAGGAGTTCGGCCCCTTCGACGAGGGCGCGCTGCCCCACTGGACGATGGTGCGTTTCCTGAGCGAGCGCCTCGGCCTGTCCCTGGGCGCCATCGCGGCGCTGGATGCGGAAGGCGAGCCCGCGCGGCCCGGCGCGGAGCGCTCCCGTTGATCCGCCGCGCGCTCGCCGCCGCGCCGGCCGCGTCCGTCAACACGGCGGTCCTGCTGCTGTGCCAGGTCGCCGGGATCGCCGGCGTGGTCTCGATCCAGTTCGTCGGCAGCGTGGTGGGCGAGCGGCTCGCGGGGGACATGCGGCTCGCGACCGTGCCGGTGGCCGTGCTGGTGCTGTCCTCGGCGCTGGGCACCTGGCCGGCGAGCCAGCTGATGCGGCGCTTCGGGCGCCGGCCCTGCTTCATCGCCGCGGCGCTCCTGTCCGCCGGCTGCCTCGCGCTCGCCGCGCGCGGGGTGGAGACCTCGGACTTCGCGCTGTTCTGCACGGCGGTCCTCGGCGTCGGGCTGCACGGCGCCTTCGTGCAGCAGTATCGCTTCGCGATCCTCGAAGGGCAGCCGAGCGGTCGCGCGCCGCGCCTGCTGACGATGATCCAGCTCGCCAGCGCGGCGGGCATCGTCCCCGGCATCTCGCTCTTCGGCCTGCTGGAGGGGCGGACGTCCAGCACCATGCCGCATACCCTGCTGATCCTGGCGACGCTCCAGGCGATCTCGGCGCTCTCGTTCGCGGCGTACCGGCCGCAGGAGGCGCTCGCCGCCGGGGCCTCCGCCGCGCCCGACGCGCGCGCGCGCGCCCTGTACTGGCCGATGGTCGCCATGGGCGCAGGCGCCTTCCTGGTGATGAGCCTGATCATGGTGCCGACGCCCTTGCAGATGTGCGGCGTCGAGCAGCGCTCGGTCAAGGAGGCGAGCTGGGTGATCGAGGTGCACCTCCTGAGCATGTACCTGCCGTCGCTCTCGGTCGGCGCCTTGCTCAAGCGGATGTCGATCGCGGCGCTCCAGGGCGTCGGGCTCGGGTTCCTGCTCGTGGGCTTCACGCTCAGCTGGATTCCGGGGTTCGAAGGGCACCTGGTCGGCCTTTCGTTGGTCGGGATCGGGTGGTGTTACGTGTTCGTGACCGCGACGACCCTCGTCGCGCGCAGCCGCTCGGGCGCCGAGCGCTTTCGCGCGCAGGGCGTCAACGATCTGTGCGTGTTTGCCGGGAGCGGCGCGGCCTCGCTCTCGTCCGGGGCGCTCCTGTCGGCGCTGGGGTGGAGCGGCCTGTTGCACCTCGGCGTGCTGCTGGTCGTGAGCTTGATGGCGCTCGCCTGGAACGTCCACCGGGCCTGAAGGCCATCGCCCCGGGCGGCGCCGCGCCGCACGCATCATCGCAAACGCCGCGCGGGGCGAGCAGCGCCGCGCGCACATCCGTGTCCGGAGGGAGGCGAACATCATGTCCGAGGTGGAGTCGAATCGTTCGGTGGGCGGCGCGGCGCCGGTGGGCCGCTTCGATGCGGTCGTGGTCGGCGCCGGGTTCGCGGGGCTGTACATGCTTTACCGCCTGCGCCAGCTCGGCCTCTCGGCGCGGGTCTACGAGGCGGGCAGCGGGGTGGGCGGCACGTGGTTCTGGAACCGCTACCCGGGCGCGCGCTGCGATATCCCCAGCATGGACTACTCCTATTCGTTCTCGCCCGAGCTCCAGCAAGCGTGGAAGTGGACCGAGCGTTACGCTACCCAGCCGGAGATCCTGCGCTATCTCGAGCACGTCGCGGACAGGTTCGAGCTCCGCCGGGACATCCAGCTCGGGACGCGCGTGACCGCGGCCGCCTTCGACGAGCGGACGGGCCGGTGGCTCGTCCGGACCGGCGACGGCGCGAGCGTGTCCGCCGGGTTCCTGATCATGGCCACGGGCTGCTTGTCCGCGGCGAAGACGCCCGATCTCCCCGGGATCGAGCGCTTCCAGGGCGCGCGGTACCACACGAGCCGCTGGCCGCACGGAGGCGTCGACCTCCGCGGCAAGCGCGTCGGCGTCCTCGGCACCGGCTCGTCCGGCGTCCAGGTCATCCCCGTCATCGCCGAGCAGGCGGCCCGGCTCTTCGTGTTCCAGCGGACCCCCTGCTTCAGCGTGCCGGCGCGCAACGCGCCCCTGGATCCGGCCTACGAAGCGTGGATGAAGGCGAACTACGCCGAGTACCGGCGCAAGGCCCGCGAGACGCGCGCCGGGGTCGTTATGGAGGTCAACCCGAAGTCCGCGCTGGAGGTGTCGCCCGAGGAGCGGGAGCGCGCGTACAAGGCGCGATGGGAGCAGGGCGGCACGTCCTTCCTCGTCACGTTCTCGGACGTGATGCGCTCCCGCGAGGCCAACGAGACGGCCGCCGAGTTCGTCCGGTCCCAGATCCGCGCGACGGTCCGCGACCCCGCGGTCGCCGAGGCGCTGTGCCCGCGAGAATACCCGCTCGGCACCCGGCGCCTCTGCGTCGATACCCGCTATTACGAGACGTTCAATCGAGACAACGTCACCCTGGTCGACCTGAACGCGTCGCCGATCGAGGAGATCACCGAGCGGGGGCTCCGGACGCGGAGCGCGGAGCACGCGCTGGATTGCCTCGTGTTCGCGACGGGCTTCGACGCGATGACGGGCGCCCTGACCCGCATCGACCTCCGGGGCAGGGGCGGCGCGTCGCTGAAGCAGGTGTGGGCCGACGGCCCGCGCGCGTACCTCGGCCTCGCCGTCGCCGGATTCCCGAACCTGTTCACCATCACCGGCCCGGGCAGCCCGTCGGTGTTCAGCAACGCGATCGTCTCCATCGAGCAGCACGTGGAGTGGATCGCCGACTGCCTCGCGTACCTGCGCGCGCGCGGCCTCGAGCGCATCGAGGCCACCGCCGAGGCGGAGGACCGGTGGGTCGCGCACGTCAAGGAGGTGGCCGACGGCACGCTCTATCCCCTGGCCCATTCCTGGTACATCGGGGCCAACATCCCTGGCAAGCCGCGCGTCCTCATGCCGTATGCCGGCGGCGTCGGGGCCTACAGGAAGCGGTGCGAGGAGGTCGCGGCCCAGGGGTACGCGGGGTTCGCGCTGGCGAAGGCGGGGTGAACGGCGGCGGCGTGGGCTCGGCGGAGCCCCGGCCACGGGTGCGCCGCCTGCAGACGAGCAGGAAATCAACGGGTGAAAGCACCCCTCCTGCTGGGCTCACGAGAAAGGGAATGTCGCGCGAGCGCCGCGCACCGGAGCCACCACGACCGGGCGCTCCCCCGCATGAACCTGGCATCGAAAATGCAAGCGCTGCCACCGACCCGGGCTCGAGCCAGGGCCCAACGCGCCTGATTGGACATGCTTCTCGTGGACGCTACGACGATGAACGGCAGGTACACCCTTGGCCGGCTGATCGGCAAAGGGGGGATGGGGGCCGTTTACGAGGCCGATGACGTCGCGCTGCAGCGCCGCGTCGCCGTGAAGGTCCTCTCCCCGGAGCTCGCCCGCGGCCGGTCCGCCCTGGGCCGGTTCGAGCGCGAGGCGCGGGCCGCGAGCGCCATCCGGACCGAGCACATCGTCCGCGTGCTCGACGCCGACGTGGATCGGGCGACGGGCTCGCCGTTCCTGGTCATGGAGCTCCTCCGCGGCGAGGACCTCGCGCACCTCCTCGACCGCCTCGGCCCGCTGCCCCCCCGGCTCGCGCTCCGGATCGTGGCCCAGGCGTGCGTCGGCCTGCAGAGGGCGCATGACGCCGGGGTCGTGCACCGGGACATCAAGCCGGCCAACCTGTTCCTCGCGCGGCGCGAGGGGGGCGGCGGGCTCGTCGTCAAGCTGCTCGACTTCGGCGTCGCGAAGATCCGGCCAGCCCACGATCCTCGCCGGGATACCACGGGGCTCACGTGGTCCGGACACGTGCTCGGGACGCCGCGCTACATGTCCCCCGAGCAGGCGCGGGGCATCAAGGACATCGATTATCGGACCGACCTCTGGTCGCTCGGGGTCGTGCTCTACCGCGCGCTGGCCGGTCGAACGCCGACCGAGGACGTCAAGTCGGTCGGCGAGCTCATCACCGCCCTGGTCGCCGACCTGCCGGCGCCGGTCCAGGACTTCGCGCCGTGGGTCCCGCCCGAGGTCGCCGCGGTCATCGACGGCGCGCTCCAGTACCAGCCGGCCGACCGGTATCCGAGCGCCTCCGCGATGCGCGACGCCCTCCTGCCGCTGCTCGGCGAGGCCCCTCTCTCGCTGGACGAGAGCCTGCTCGTCCCCCTGGCGCCGTCCGAGCGCCTCACGGTCGCCCCGCGGTTCGAGCCGCGGGTGAGGGCGCGCGCCCCCCGGCGGCCGATGAGCGGCGCGGGCGGCGCGCAGCGGTGGAGGGACCTCCCGCTGGACAGCGGGACCGCGACCCCGGACGAGCGGACGCTCAGCCGGGACTACGGCGCCCTCGGCGAGCCGACGCTCAGCCGGGACTACGGCGCCCTCGGCGAGCGGACGCCCAGCCGGGACCACGGCGTCCTCGGCGAGCGGATGCCCGGCCTGGACCGCGGCGCCCTCGGCGAGCGGACGCTCGGCCGGGACCACCGCGTCGACGAGCGACCGGAGCGACCGCCGAGCGAGCCCGCGCGGCCGCCGCACCGGGACCGGACCAGGTTGCGGCTCTCCGCCTTCGCGCTGCTCGCCGCGGGCCTCGGCGGGGCCGCGATGCCCTGGCCGGCCGACGCGCCCGGCGCGGCGTCCGCCGGGGTGCTGCGCGCGATCCACGGCGCGCTGGAGGCGCCCTCGGTCGAGCGCCCGGCGCCCTCGCCGATGCCCGAGGCGTCCCCGTCCGCGCGCCGGATCGGGCGGGCGATCGCCCCCGGGGAAGCCCCGGCGGAGAGCGACGGGGCGCCCGCGGCGCGGAACGACGGCATGGCGGCGCTGCCCGGGATCCCGGGGGAGGTCCGCGACGTCCTGGAGGGCGATGGGGAGACCGAGGTCATCGTCGCCGGCGCCGGCGCCGCCGCGGCGAAGCGGAAGCAGGTGTCGCGCCGGGCTTCCGGGAGCCCGGCGCGGAAACCTCGGCCCGCAGCGGCGAGCGCGGCGCCTGCCGCGGCGCCGCCCCCCGCGGACGCGAGCGACCCGCTCCTCCCCCGGCGCTTCGAATAGCCGGCGTCGACCGCCGCGTCGGGTCAGCGGAAGTCGTCGACGTTCATGTTGTACCGCCGGATCCACCGGTGCACCTGCGCGCGATCCCTCCCGAGCTCGCGCGCCACCGCGGCGACGTTGCCCCGCTGCTGCACCAGGAGCTCCCGCAGCGCCTTCTCGTCCGGGCAGGCCCGCGGGGGCAGCGTCCCCCTCAGCGCGTCGGCGCCCTCGCGGGCCGAGGGCGCCGCCTCCTCCTCCGGGGCCAGCGTGGCGCGGGCTTCGTCCGCGGGCGGCGGCTGCGACGCCGAGCTCCGGGCGCCGTAGCTCCGCATCCGGTCCCGGATCTCGTCGCTGAGGTCCTCGACGTCGAGCTCGGCGCTGCGCGCCCTGGCGGCCCAGCGCTTGATGAGCGCCTCGAGCTCCCGCACGTTGTAGGGAAAATCGTGGTGGAGCAGGCCCGCCATGAACGCCATGCCGGGGCGCGCCTCGGGCCGACCGTGGCGCCTCGCGAGCGCGACGCACAGCGAGAAGATGTCTTCCTTGCGCTCGCGCAGGGGGGGCAGCGTGATGCTGAGCTCGTTCAGGCGAGCGAACAGGTCGGCGCGGAAGGCGCCCGTCTGCTGGAGCCCGTCGAGGTCGCGGTGGGTGGCGGCGACGATCCGCACGTCGACCTGCTCGGGCTGCGACGCGCCGAGCGGCATGACCTCCTTCGACTGGATCACCCGGAGGAGCTTCGCCTGGGCTTCGAGCGGCATATCCCCGATCTCGTCGAGCAGGAGCGTGCCCTGGTGGGCCGCGCGGAGGATGCCCACCCGGTCGCGGTCGGCGCCCGAGAAGGCGCCGCGCCGGTGTCCGAAGAGCTCCCCCTCGATGAGCGCGGCGGGGATCGCCGCGCAGTTGACGACGTGGAGCGGCCCGCGCCTGCCGCTCCAATCGTGGAGCTGCTCGGCGAAGATCTCCTTTCCGGTCCCGCTCTCGCCGAGGATCAGCACCGACAGCTCGCTGCGCGCGATCTCGCGCAGGCTCCCGGCGAGGCGCTGGCTCTGGTAGCCGCCGACGATCCGGCTCGTCGAGGCGCGCGGCCGGGGCTTCGCCGGCGCGTCCGGATCGTCGAGATAGGCGCCGTCGATGCGGTAGTGCGCGTAGCTCTCGGCGTCGCTCTCGACGAACTTGAAGATGGCGTCGCCGATCCGGATCTCGTCGAGGTGCGCGAGGACGGCCTCGGCGACGAACTCGCCGTTATGCAGCGTGCCGTTGCGGCCGCCGAGATCGACGAGCTGCCAGACGCCCCCGCGCCGCTCGATGCGGGCGTGCTGGCGCGACGCGGTGCGCGTCGGTACGCAGATGTCCGCGCTCGGATCGCGGCCGAGGACCGAGCCCGACTCGGGCAGGGCGTACGCCGGGCGAAACTGCTCGTAATTGGGCGCATAGAGCAGCACGATGCCCGCCCCCGAGCTCACGGGTCCGGCGACCGGCGTGCAAATTTGCATCGAGGCTGTGGTGCCGAGGCTCTTCGTCGACGGCCATCGTTCGCCGGGCATTGCGTGGACGATGCTATCAAAGCTCCTCCCCGCGCGCGCGCTTTGTTCCGTCCGGATCACGCGCTCACAGCGTCGTTCCTGTGCGATACCGCGGCAGGCTCTCTTGTCGATCACCGCTCAGGCAGCGAGCCTGCCATTCTCGTGACCGCAGGGCTGGCGCTCGCGATGGCGGAAGAAACGTCGGCGACCTCTGCAGTGCTCGATGCGACAGAGGACTGCGGCGCAGGCTGCGGCGACGCGCCGTCCTGCGGGACAGCGGCTCAGCGACGTCGGTGGATGTCACCGTGAATGCGTGCCTGGCACGGCGACGTGCGTGCCAGGGCACAGCGAAGGCGTGCCAGGCACCCGGCCCGCCCCGCGCCGCCCACGCGCCCCGCGCCGCACCCACGCCGGCGCCCTCTCCGGAGCCTATTGCAGGGCCCCACGCTTTGGCCGCACCATGCGTGATGTGGCCTGGGGAGAGGCACGGCGCGGCGCAGCGCAGCCCTGCCCGGCATCGCGGGGGGTAAGGCAATCTTGTTGATCTCGGCGACGACGGTCCCTTCGAGGAGCTCCGTGACCACCTCGTCCCTCCACGGCCGCGCGCCCGCGCCGGCCGGGCGCCTCGTCGCGGGATCATGACCGCCTCCACCCCGCCGCTCCCGGCCTCGATGGCCCCGTTCCTCGGCAGCTTCCGCGAGGTGCTCCGCGTCCTCCAGCGCACCCCCGGCTTCGTCCTGCTCCCCGTCGAGATCCCCGGCCCCGACGTGGCCCGCGCCCTCGGCGACTTCCTCACCCGCGAGGGGCGCCGCGCGCTGATCATCGAGCCGCGCCGCGACGAGGCCACCTGGAAGGACCTCGTCTCCGCCCTCTACAAGGCGGAGCCCGAGCCGCGCGGCGTCGTCGTCCTCGTCGGCTCCGACCCCCCGCCGGCGGCCGCGCGCGAGGGCCTCCGCCTCCTCAACCAGCACCAGCGGCACGACACGCTGTCGAGCCGCCTCGGCTGCCCCCTGCTCTGGTGCGGCCCGCCGGCCTTCCTCGCCCTCTGCCGCGAGGAGGCGCCCGACTTCTGGGCCATCCGCACCCCCGAGATCCGCCTCGCCGACGAGCCCTCGCCCGGCGCCCCCGAGCCGCGCGCCCTCGAGATCGCCGCCCACCGCCCGGGCGCCGCCGCCTGCTCGCTGCGCGCCGCGCCGCACGGCGCGGCCGAGCCCGCCGCGGAGCTGCTCCTCCGTCAGGCCGCCGCCGAGCGGCGCCGCGGCCACGCCGTCGCCGCGGCGGCGACCCTCGGCGCCCTGCTGGCGCGGCCCGGCGCCGCGCCGGTCCTGCGCCTGCGCGCCCAGCTCGAGATGGCCGGCCTGCTCGAGGACGGCGGCGACCTCGCGGCCGCCGAGGCGAGCTACCGCGAGGCGCTCGCGCTCTCGCGCCAGGTCGAGGACCGCGAGGCCGAGGCCCGCGCCCTGATCGGCGCCTTCGGGATCGCCGCGCGCACCGGCCGCGCCGCCGAGGCCGAGGCGCCGCTCGCCGAGGCGCGCGCCATCGCCGAGCGGCTCGGCGACCGCGCCCTCGAGGCGTCCGCCGTGGCCGCCCAGGCGCTCGCCGCGACCGGCCGGCACGACGCCCAGAAGGGCCGCGAGCGCATCTCGGAGGCCAAGGCCCTCTACGCCGCGGACCCGCAGAAGGACGCGGCCTCCGGCGAGGGCCCGGGCGCCGAGCGGGACGTCGGGCACGTGGACGTGCTCGTCGTCACGGCGCAGAAGGACGAGCTCGACGCGGTCCTCGCCGAGGGCGCCGCCGGCGACGGCGAGGCCGGCGACCGGGGGTGGCGCGAGCTCCGGGACCTCGGCGGCCTCCGCTACTACCGGCGCACGCTCCCGAGCGCGCGCGGCGGCCTGCTCGTCGTGGCCGCCGCGTGGATCGGCGCGGCGGGGCAGCGCACCGCCGTCATCCGCGGCCAGCACCTGCTCGCCGAGCTCGATCCCGCCTGCCTCGCGATGTGCGGCGCCTGCGCCGGCGATCCGAGGAAGGTGTCGCCGGGCGACGTGATCGTCGCCGACCAGCTCTACAGCTTCGACCACGGCAAGCGGGCGGCGCCGCCGGGCGGCGAGGCCGGGCTCTTCCACGACCTCTGCACCTTCAACCTCCAGGCCGCGTGGAAGATGGACGCCGCCTACCTCGCGCGCGAGCTCGACCTCTCGGCGCTCTCCCGCGCGCGCCCGCCCTCCCGGGCGGCCGCGCGGCGCTGGCTCCTGCACGCGCTGTACGCGCACGAGGCCGAAGGCGGGCCGACGCCCGTGGCGCACCCGGATCGGCGGCGCGCCTGCCCGGGGTGGACCGCGCGGCTCAAGGAGGCCCTCGAGGACGGCCTCGTCTCGATGAAGGGCGGCGCCCTCGCCCTCACCGCCGCGGGGCGCGAGAAGGTGCTCGAGGAGCGGCTGCTCTACCCCGACGCGCTGCCGGCCGATCCGCCGCTCCGCGTGCACGTCGGCGCGATCGCCAGCTTCTCGGCGGCGCTCGACGACCCGGACATCTGGGACCGGCTCCAGCGGGTCGTGCCGGGCACGCTCGGCCTCCTGGCCGGGGGCGCGGCCCTCGGCGACCTCGCGGCGCGCTTCCAGCGGCGCTCGATCCTCATGCGGGCGGTGGCCGACCCCGCCGATCGCGACGGCGACGACGGCCTGCGCGCCTTCGCCTGCCGCGCCTCGGCGGCCGCGCTGCTCGCCTTTTTGCAGCAGCACCTCGCGCCCGAGCCGCGGATCGAGCGCGCCTCCGCGCCGGACCTGCGCGAGCCGGCCGAGGACGGCGAGCGCCCCCAGGGCGAGCGGGAGCCCGTGTTCGACGACCGGCGGGACAGCTTCCTCGACCGCGTCGAGCGCGTGGCGCTCCTGCGCGATCCCGGCGCGACCGTGACCAGGCACCGCGCGCCGCCGCCGTTCGCGGGCGCGCTCGAGGTCGCGGTGCCGGACGGCCGGCGCGTCGACGTCCGCGTGATCGGCGTCCTCGACCGGTCGATCACCGAGGAGCTCGTCACGCGGTACGTCACCGAGGTCGAGCACCGCTTCCGGCAGCGGGACCCGTACCTGCGCTCCACGCTCGTCCACACCGACCCGCCGGCGCCGCCCGATCTCGCCCGGAGCGCGGCGCGCCGCGGCGTCGTGCTGAAGAGCTTCTCCGAGGTCCAGGGGCTCATCGACTTCGGCCGCTACCTCGCGTGGCAGACCGAGCGCGTCGAGGCCGACCCGTCGTACCCGCCGTGGCTCTACGTCGAGCAGCCGGCGGTGGTGAGCCTCGGCGATCGCGAGAAGAGCGCGACCGAGAGCGCGGTCGACGCGCTCTGGAAGCTGCTCGACGCGCCCCACCGCCGCTTCGCGCTGGTGCTCGGCGACTTCGGCGCCGGCAAGACGTTCCTCCTGCGCGAGCTCGCCCGGCGGATGGCGCGGGACCGGCACCCGCTCGTGCCGGTGCTCATCGAGCTCGGCCGCATCGAGAAGCAGCGCTCGCTCGACTCGCTCCTCGCGCAGCACTTCGCCCTCGCGAACGAGCCGGTCGACCTGCGGGCCTTCCGGTACATGCTCGCCGAGGGGCGGATCGCGCTCCTCTTCGACGGCTTCGACGAGCTCGCCCTGCGGCTCACCTACGACCGCGCGCTCGAGCACTTCGACACCGTGGTCCAGGCGGCGGAGGGGATCGCCAAGGTCGTCGTGACCAGCCGGACGCAGCATTTCCTCACCGATCCGCCGATCAAGCGGGAGCTCGCCCGGCGGGCCGAGCAGCTGCAGGGCTACCGCCTGGTGCAGCTCCAGGGGTTCGGGGAGAAGCAGATCCGCCGATTTCTCGGCAACCTGAGCCCGGAGCCCGCCGAGGCCGAGGCGCGCTACCGGCTGCTCCACGAGGTCAAGGACCTGCTCGGGCTGTCCGAGAACCCGCGCATGCTGGGGTTCATCGCGAAGATCGAGCCGGACAAGCTGCGGCAGGCGAAGGCGCGGACCGGGACGATCACGGCGGCGAAGCTGTACGAGGTGCTGGTCGAGCAGTGGCTCGATCACGAGCACGCGCGCGCGAACCCGCCGGGCGCGCCGCGGGGCATCCCGCGCGACGCGCTGCGGGCGGCGATGACGGCGGTTTCGCGGCTGCTCTGGGAGCGGAGCGCGCGGTCGGTCGGGCTCGGCGAGCTGCCGGAGAGCCTGATCCGGGGCGCGCAGCCGGCCGACGCGCCGCCGCTCGAGCGGGGGATCGTCGAGCACCTGCTCGGCTCGGGCTCGCTGCTCGTGCGGGACGCGGAGGGGTCGTTCTCGTTCGTGCACCGCTCGGCGCTCGAGTGGCTGGTGGCCGAGGCGGCGGCGCGCGAGGTGAAGGAGACGGGCGACAGCGCGGCGCTCGGGGCCGACGAGATGAGCGAGCTCATGGTCGACTTCTTCGTGTCCCTCGCGGGGCGCGGGGCGGCGGCGGCGTGGGCGCAGCGGATCCTCCGCGGGGCGGCCGAGGGGAACGCCAAGGACAACGCGCTGCGCGTCGCGCGCTGGCTGGCCAAGGACGGCGGGGCCCGGGAGGACGGGGACGGGGCCGAGCGCGACGTGGCCGGCGTCAACCTGGCGGGGCAGGACCTGAGCGGGTGCAACCTCGCCTGCGCCGACCTGCGGAAGGCCGATCTCACGCAGGCGAACCTCTGGAGCGCCACGCTCGTCGAGGCCCGGCTCGCCGGCGCGTCGCTCGGCGGGGCGCAGCTCTCGAGGGCGGATCTCACCGGCGCCGACCTCGCCGGCGCGGATCTGCGGGGCGCGGATCTCTCGTTCGCGCGGCTGGTCGGCGCGGATCTGCGGGGCGCGGATCTCGCGGGCGCGCAGCTGCGCGGCGCGAAGCTCGTCGGCGCGCGGGGGGTGCCTGCCGCGCCGCTGTCGGCGGACGGCGCGGCGCCGCCCCGGCCGCGCGAGGCCGACGCGATGTGGGCGCCGGTCTCGCCGTGCAACGCGGTGGCGTGGAGCCGGCTCGGCGATCTCCTGGCGGCGGGCCACGAGGACGGCTCGGTGCGGCTCTGGGACGCGGTGACCGGGCAGCCGATCCGGGCGATGCACGGGCACCTCGGCGCGGCGATGAGCGTGGCGTTCAGCCCGGATGGGCTCTGGCTCGCGTCGGGCTCGTCGGACAACACGGTGCGCCTCTGGGAGGTCCGGACGGGCCGCGCGGTGCGCGCGTTCGAGGGGCACACGCTCGGGGTGCGCAGCGTCGCGTGGAGCCCGGACGGCCAGACGCTCGCGTCGGGCTCGTCGGACAAGACGGTGCGCCTCTGGGAGGCCGGGACGGGCCGCGTGCTGCGCACGTTCAAGGGGCACACGCTCGGGGTGCGCAGCGTGGCGTTCAGCCCGGATGGGCAGACGCTCGCGTCGGGCTCGTCGGACAAGACGGTGCGCCTGTGGCGGGTCCGGAGCGGCCACGCGCTGCGCACGTTCGAGGGGCACACCGACTGGATCCTCGCCGTGGCGTGGAGCCCGGACGGCCAGGCGCTCGCGTCGGGCTCATCGGATCGGACGGCGCGGCTGTGGGACGCGGGGGGCGGCCGCGCGCTGCGCACGTTCGTGGGCCACACCGACTGGGTGTTCGGGGTCGCCTGGAGCGCCGACGGCCGCACGCTGGCGTCGGGGTCGCTGGACCGGACGGTGCGGCTCTGGGAGGTCGGGACCGGCCGGGCGATCCGCAGGCTCGAGGGCCACAGGAAGGGGGTGTGCAGCGTGGCGTTCAGCCCGAGCGGCCAGACGCTGGCGTCGGGCTCGCGCGACAAGACGGTGCGGCTCTGGGAGGTCGCCCGGGGTCATGCGCTGCGCAGCTTCGAGGGCCACACCGACTGGGTGCTCGGGGTGGCGTGCAGCCCGGATGGTCAGGCGCTCGCGTCGGGGTCGGACGACAAGACGGTGCGGCTCTGGGAGGTCGGGAGCGGCCGGGCGATCCGCACGTTCAAGGGGCACACGCTCGGGGTGCGCAGCGTGGCGTTCGGCCCGGATGGGGTGACGCTGGCGTCGGGCTCGGACGACAAGACGGTGCGGCTCTGGGAGGTCGCCCGGGGCCGGCTCCTGCGCTCGTACGAGGGGCACGCGCAGGCGATCCGCAGCGTGGCGTTCAGCCCGGATGGCGAGATGCTGGCGTCGGGGTCGGACGACCGGACGGTGCGGCTCTGGGAGGTCGTGAGCGGCGGCGCGGTCCGCACGCTGGAGGGCCACGCGCACCGGGTGTGCAGCGTCGCGTGGAGCCCGGCGGGCCTGACGCTGGCGTCAGGGTCGGACGACCGGACGCTGCGCCTGTGGGAGGTGGGCCGGAGCCGGGCGATCCGCGCGTTCGAGGGGCACACCGACGGGATCCGCGGGGTGGCGTTCAGCCCGGATGGGGTCCTGCTCGCGTCGGGGTCGGACGACCGGACGGTGCGGCTCTGGGACGTGGGGAGCGGCCGTGCCCTGGGCTGCCTGGAGGGGCACACGCGCGGGGTGCGCGGGGTCGCGTTCAACCCGGCCAGCCAGATGCTCGCGTCGGGGTCGTCGGACAAGACGGTGCGGCTCTGGGACGTGAAGCGGGGCCGCGTCCTGCGCACCCTGGAGGGCCACAAGGCGTCGGTGCAGGGGATCGCCTTCAGCCCCGACGGCGCGCTCCTCGCGTCGGCGTCCGCCGACGGCACCCTGCGCCTCTGGGACGTCGGCACGGGCGGGTGTCTCGCGATCTTGCTGCCCTGTCCCGAGGGCTGGGCGGCGTTCAGCCCCGACGGCCGTTACAAGCTCGGCGGCGACATCGGCGGGTCGTTCTGGCACGTCATCGGCCTGTGCCGCTTTGAGCCGGGCGAGCTGGATCCGTACCTGCCGAGCCCGCTGCGCATCCCGAGCGAGGCGCCGCTCGTCGCGCACCCGCGGCCGGTGGCGCTGCCCGCGAACGGGGCGGGGCGGTAGGGCGGGGGACGGCGCGCCGCGCGCGTGCCCGACGCATCGCTCACGCCTGCGGAGGGCCCGGACGCGCGAGCCCCCTCGGCAAGACCAAGGGGGCCGCGGCTGACGCTCTTGTTGGGCAGCGTCAGGGAAGTCGCGTGCCAAGCTATCGCGTCATCCCCTGCACGTCCCTGGCGGCGGGTTGCCGATATCGCGCGCCAGCACCCGCAATTTGCACTCGCCCTCAAGCTTTTGTGCGCAAACGATTAACCAGCAAATCGTCCTGAATGATTTGGTCTTTGATTTGCGTCAACTCATCGACGTCCCAGTTGCAGCTCAAGTATCGGCCCTTGGCCCAATCAGCCTTGCCGGAGCAAAGCCAAACAACGAACCCGGCTGACAAATCAGGTTCGTCGATAAGGCCGGCGTGGATTTCCTCGGGCATGTTCTTTGCGAGCGCGGTGGAAACACCTCCTGGATGGATGGCAAAGCATTTGATGCCCTCCTCGCCATGATCAACGTCGACGAACTCGCAAAGACGGTTGATCGCGTGCTTGGATGTCTGATAGTCCGACGCCGCAGGCGTTACCAGTTGAGCGCCGATGGAGGAGACGAGGATCAGATGGCCACCTGTCGATCCTGCGGCAAAATGCTTCCTGGCCGACTGGATGAGATAGGGGATGGCAAATCGAATCACGTGATATGTGCCTTTTAGGTTGACTTCCCATGTCTTCCACCAGCTGGCTATGTCAGACTCGCCAATCTTCTTCCACTGATCGAGATGACCGGCATTCGAATCGACCGCATCGATGCCGCCAAATTTGGCCACGCAATCCGTGATGGACGCCTTGACCTGCTCCTCATCTGTTACGTCGCAGGACGAATACTCACATTGCGTCTCTGGATTCGCCTCGCTCACTCGTCTTTTTGTTGCCTCGAGCCCCTTTTCTGACCTCGCGGTGATATAGATCGCTTTGGCGCCCGCGTGAGCGAAAGCCACCGCGGTAGCCTGACCAATACCCTGCGATGCACCGGTGATAAAAATGACTTTGCCCGATGCGCTGCCGCTCAATGTAGTCTTGGGATCGATGGCAGGGTATAGCGAGTGATGCGCCTTGATATCGAGAAACTGTGTTCGAATAGAAGACATGAGACTCCTTGCGTTCCTTGTGCTGCTATACTGTTTGAGGGTCTATACGATCCCTGTCGTGCGGAGCGCCGAGCCCGGGCGACGATAGCGCGAAGACGATCCGTCCGTATTCGAGAGCACGGAACGCGGAGCGTGTCAACGCGAAGGAGACGCGTCGTTCCGCTTGTGCTTGAGCACCTCGTCGCGTCCGCAGGAGCGAGTTCGGCGATGCGCCGCGCGATGTGGGGGGCATGTGTCTCCAGCGCGAAGTGGCCGCTGTCCACGAGCTCCACCACGGCACCGGGGTTGTCGCGGCGGTAGGCCTCGGCGCCGGGCGGGATGAAGAACGGGTCGTTCTTGCCCCAGATCGCCAGCGTCGGCAGCGCCCGCTCGCGGAAGAACGCCTGGAACTTCGGATACAGCGCCACGTTGTTCGCGTAGTCGAGGAACAGGTCCAGCTGGAGCTCGGCGTTGCCCGGCCGCTTCAACAGCAGGTAGTCGAGCATGTACGCCTCCGGTGCCACCAGGCTGGTGTCGGCCACGCCGTGCTCGTACTGCCAGCGCGTGCCTTCGAGCGTGAGCAAGCCGCGCAGGCCGTCGCGGTTCTCCGGCGTGGGGTTTCGGCGTTCAGCGCCGGCGACAGCGCGGCCTGGTTCTTTGCCCGCTCTTCGTCCGCGAGCGCGCGGCGGTAATGCTCGCCGCGCCGGCTTCCTGGGCGCGCTCGAGGACCTGAGGCCTGTGGGGATGAGGGCCGCTACCTCTGCGTCAGATACTGGTTCTGCCACGCCACTATCCAGCCAGGGTATTCGGGCGTGAGCGCGCTCGCCTCGTCGAGCTGCTGGATGTGCTCGGGCGAGAGCGTGACCTCCGCGGCGGCGAGGTTGTCGGCGAGCTGCTCCCGCGTCTTCGCGCCGATGATGACGCTGGTGACGAAGGGGCGAGTCAAGTGCCACGCGAGCGCGACGCGCGCGACCGGGAAGCCCGTGGCGCCAGAGACCTCCCGCAGCGCGCCGAGCACGCGCGGCAGGCGGGCGCGGTCGACGGGCGGGAAGTCGAAGCTCGAGCGCCGCGCGCCCTCGGGGCCGCCCGGCTTCTCCGGATCGTACTTGCCCGACAGCATGCCGCCCGCGAGCGGGCTCCAGGGGAGGATCGCGATGCCCTCCGACTGCGCCAGGGGCACGATCTCGCGCTCGATGTCGCGCCCCGCGAGCGAGTAGTAGACCTGCGCGCTCTCGAACCGCGCGAGGCCGTTCGCCTGCGCGAAGCCGATCGCCTTCATGGCCAGCCACGCGGGCAGGTTGCTGAAGCCGACGTAACGGGCCTTGCCCGAGCGCACCACGTCGTCGAGGGCGCGCACCGTCTCCTCGATGGGTGTCACGGGATCGACGCCGTGGATCTGATAGAGGTCGACGTGATCGAGCCCGAGCCGCCGGAGGCTCCCGTCGATGCTCGCGAGGATGTGCGCCCGCGACAGGCCCACCTGGTTCACGCCCGGGCCAACGCGTCCGCGCACCTTGGTGGCCACGACGACCTGCTCGCGCGGCCGGCCGAGCGCCTTGAGCGCCGCGCCGACGAGCTTCTCCGACTCGCCTTCGGAGTAGACGTCCGCCGTGTCGATGAAATTGACGCCGCTGTCGAGCGACCTGCCGACGATGGCCTCGACCTCGCTCGTGCCGAGCGCGCCGATCACTTCGTAGAAGCCCTTCCCGCCGAACGTCATGGCGCCGAGGCAGAGCTCGGACACGTAGAGGCCAGTCTTCCCGAGGAGCTTGTATCGCATCGTGCTTTCTCCCTTGTGTGTCCGGAGGGGTAGGTCTTCGAGCGCGCTCGAGGTCAAGGGCTGGCCGGCAAAACAAAACGTGGCCAGGTGCGCCCCTTGACTTCGAGCGCGCTCGAGCGTTTACCGTGACGGGTGCCGAAGCGCCGCCGGCGCTCCCCCGCACCAAGCAGCGCCGCGCCAAGAAGCGCTGAGCTGCCTCTTCAGCGGTGAACTTCACCGGCATCGGACGCGGATTTCACCGGTAAACTTCACCGACGTCCGGCGTGGTCTTCACCGGCATCGGACGCGGAGGAGGCTCAGGCGATGCGGAGCGCCAGTTCGGCGAAGGCCGCTCGCACAGCCTGGGGATTCTCGATCCAGGGGAAGTGCCCAGCGCCCTCGATAACGCGCTCGATTACGTTGGGCGTCTGGAACCTCGGGTCGCCCCAACCGCCTTGCCAGACGATCCGATCGTCCGAGCCGGCCAATCGAAGGACCGGCATTCGAGTCGGCCACCACGAGGCCCGGTAGACGTGGTCGAAGTTCGCCTCCGACCACGCGACCGCCGCGCTGTTGTAGGGCATCCTCGCGAGGAGCTCGCGTCCCGCCGAAAGCCCGGCCGGGGTGAAGTTCCATTCCGCGGACGCCCCCGCAATCGCGGCGATGTTCTCGTCACGCGGATCCGCTTCATAGATCGCAGTCGCCGCCTCGACGTCGGGCAACGGATTCGCCTGGGTCATCTCCACGAAGCGAGGATGCCAGAGGGCGTCCGGCGCGGTGTCCAGAAGCGCCAGGGCCTCGAGGTGCGGCTCCAGGTCGGGCGTCGAAAGCAGATACATGCCGCCGGTCGAATGTCCGGCGAACACGACGTTCGGGAGCGCCCTGGCAGCCTCGGCGACGACCTGGGGCCAGGCATCAAAGGGAGTCGCGAGGCGCCCAGGAGGGTCGCGGTTCGAGCCGTCTCCAGGCAGATCGACGAGCCAGGTGGCCCCCGGCACATCCAGGATGTCGGCGAGCCCTTCCAGGCTTTCCGAGCCGATGCCGGGTCCTCCCGGCAGGAACAGCCAGTTGAGGTCTCCCGGGCGGCTCGAGTGACGACGCAGCCGGACGCCCGACGGGGTAAACAAGAGGTCGGCCATGTCGGCCATGGTGAGCGCAAACGACGCCTCCGGCCAGGCTGCGGAGGGGGTTGTGGAGGGAAGGACCCGGCAGCATGCATGAGCCGCTTCGCCACTCGTTTTCCCACCTCTCCCCGTGGCGTCCGCAGTTCCGCCATGGCGTCGCCAGGCAGCATCGCGGCGAGAGGGTCGTCGCCTGCGCACGCCGCCGCGCTTGCCTCCCGGCACAGGCCTCGTGCTTGCCGGCACGCTGTCGGTGATCGTCGCGTCCCGCGTCGCGCGGCCCGTCAGGGCCAGGCGGCCCGGCGCGCGCGCCGCTCATTCGTCGATGAAGATGCCGCCGTAACGGTGGTAGGCGTCTGCCTCTCTGGTCAGCTCAGGTGCGTCGCGGGGGGGCGCTACGAGCGCGGGCGGCTCCGCCGCGCGAGCGCGAGGAGGCCCGCGAGCGCCGCGGCGAGCGCGGTGGCGCCGCTCGGAGAGCCCGCCGGGCCAGAGGCGCTGCACCCCGCCGCGGCCGGCGCGAGGTCCCCGCCCGTGTCCGCGTCGCCATCGCCGATCAGCTCGGAGCCGTCGGACGACACCGGCAGCGCGTCGGGCTCGTGGAGATCGCGGACGGCCACCGGCGCGCCGAGCAGCTCATCGCCGGTGAACGAGGTGGACAGCACCTCGCGCGCGCCGCCGTCCTCCGGCGCGAACGCCGCGGTCGCCGCGAGGCGCGCGGGGGAGCCGCCCGTGCTCGCGACCTGAAACAGCGTGTTGCCGATGGTCACGTAACAGGTCCCGCCATGCCAGCGCCCGTGCCCGAGGTCCGTGCTGATGCGCTCGGGCGCTGCCCCTGGCCGGCCGATGTAGCGATTGCCGTCGTTCAGGAAGAGGACGTCGCCGACGTTGCTGAGGCCGTCGTGGCCGACCCGGAGCTTCGCTTGATCGAACTGGCTCGACGTCGTGAAATTGCTGATCTGTTGCTGCCGGCCGTCCGTCATCCGCAGCCATATCTGGTTGACCGCGCCGTCGGTCTTCAGGAAGCCCGTGTAGCCCGCGTGCAGCAGCAGCCCGACCGAGCTGCTGGTGATCGACTCGCCCAGGAACACCTCGTTTTCTCCAGACTCCGTGTACAGGTTGTACAGGTAACTCGAGCTCCTGCGCCCATCCCACCACTGGGCGGCGATATACGTCCCATAGGTGATCGGCCGCTGCAGGTTGCCCTCGTGATGCACGGGGAGCGACCCCGAGGGCCCCACGATCGAGCCGCTCTCGTGGGTCCCGAAATAGACGTCCCCGGGAGCCGCGATGTCGGCCTGGAAAGGCGATCGGCTGCCCGGGCTGGACCAGAGAAGCCTGTTGGCGAGCCCCGTGCCCAGCGAGTGCGCGAAGGCCCAGTCGTCGTTGGTCGTGGTGAACACCACCGTGTCGCCGTTCACCGCGTCGAGCCGCGCCGCGCGCGCTACGGTGTAACGGTTGCCACCAACCCAGGAAAGGATGTAGCCGTTCGTCGTCTGGTACACGGCCCCGGTCGGCGTGAGCGCTCCATAGACCGCGCTGAGCGGGGCATCCTCTTGCGGTATCACCCCGAGCCACGTCACGGCCTGTGTGTTGCGATCGACGATCGCGATGCGCCCGCGGTGATCCAGGACGAGGAGCCGCGTCACATCGAAGTCGATGATGGCGCCGGGAGCGCGCTGGACGACGGTGAGCCGCGGGCTCCGGTCGACGTAGATCGGGCCGATCGTCCTCGAGACGACCGGCCCCACGCCGTCGCTGGCCTCGACCGTGAGCGTGTACGCCCTGCCCGACGGGATCTGGTAGTCATCGCCGGATTGCCACTCCTTGACGTACAGCCGCCCCGGCACAGACGATGGCGCGTCGTTGTAGAGCTCGACGCTCCCGTCGGCGCTCGCGAAGGATGCGGAGAGGTACTGGCACTCGTA
Source organism: Sorangium sp. So ce394 (assembly GCF_051474665.1). Taxonomy (NCBI): domain Bacteria; kingdom Pseudomonadati; phylum Myxococcota; order Polyangiales; family Polyangiaceae; genus Sorangium; species Sorangium sp. So ce394. The sequence goes on along the minus strand of NZ_CP150339.1, from coordinate 8,111,951 downwards.
CGGCGGCGTCGGGATGCACTTCGCGTCGAAGCGCCAGCCCGCCGTGAGGGTGTCGTTCGGTAGCGCGTTCCATGCGAGGGTCGGAGGCGCCGAGTACCGGTGCAGGGTGCGCTGCGCGCTCGCCCAGTCGCCGAACGCGCTGAACGCGTCGACCGTCACGACGTGGGGGCCATACGGAAGCTCGCCCCCGAGCTCGCCGAGGTCGAACGACCCCTCGAAGTAGCCGTCCTCCGTCGGCGTGAGCTCGATGATGAGCCCTTCGAACTCCGCTTCCACGTAGTAGAGGTCGTCGGGCGACGACGACGCCGCGACGCGCACCGGGATCGTCTCGCTCTCGATGAACTTGTTGCTCGGCTCGACGATCTCGACCGTGACGGCGGCTTCAGCGGCCTCGGCCGAGAGGGACAGGACAACGGCAATCGCGGCGGCAACGTGTCGGCGGTAACTTTGCATGGATCCTCCGTATTTCAGGAGGCTTCGGTGCGCCCGCGGTCGCCATCGTTCATCTAGTTCGCGTCGCTACTTTCCGGATGCCTCCGGGGCGCTTCGGCGCGCAACCACCGCGCGCGGGCGATCCCAGTAGAGCCTGCGGTACGGAGGCAGCTCGCGGCATCGGCTGGTATACGTGTTGCTGTGGTTCCGGCCGGCTCCAACCCAAGGGAGGCTCCATTGAGCAGAGCGAAGCGCTTGCTTTCGGTAGGTGTCGCGATGGCGGTCGGTCTGGGCCTGGCGACGGGCATGACGGGAGCGGCGTCAGCCCGTGTGGACACCGGTGGCGAGGTCGTCGTCGCGGCCGCGGACTTCTGGTACCTGCACAGCACGTACAACAGGCAGGCCGAGTGCGAGACCGCCGCTCAGCTGTACATGTGGCCCAACAACCCGGGCGGCGCGGACGACTACGAATGCCGGTCCGAGGGCGGCCGCTGGAATCTGTGGCTGGGGTTCCTGTCCTGATGTAGCACCGGGAGGCGGCGCGCCGCCGATGCAACCGCTGCCGTCAACCGGTGCAACCCACGGTTGACAGGGATGGGGGGCTGAGTGGGCGGGGAGAGCGCCCGAGTGGAGCGTCTCGTCGACGGTGCGTGGGCTGCAGTCGTGCTGGGTCCGGTACGTGACCTGATCGGCTCCCACCCCTTCGCTATCCCCTCAGCCGGGCATCAGCAAATCTGGAATTATGCGGTTTAAGCAACATTATCGGGGGATGCCCCGCCCGGCCATCCGCGGTTCCTGACCGTGGAATCAGGTTTAAGTCAGTTGACTTCATAAGTCGCGCGCCTTAGACCCGTGGCGGGAGGTCTCGATGAGCACTGACAGCAGCGATCAGGTCCTGGAGTATCCGTTCCGCGCCCCGAACGCCGTGGAGCCTCCGGAGGAGTGGGCGAAGCTCCGGAAGGGGTGTCCGGTCGCCCATGTCCGGCTGCCGAGCGGGGACGAGGCGGTGCTGGTCACGCGGTATGACGACGTGCGCCATGTGCTCTCGGATCCGCGGTTCACCCGCAACCTGAGCCAGGAGGGCGCGGCGAGGATCACGGCCAACGAGGGGGGCAGCGCCTTCGAGAGCGAGGCCGCGGCCGAGATCTCGGCCGGCGAGCAGCACGAGAAATGGCGGCGCTTCATCAGCCGCTGGTTCACCGTCAAGCGCATCTCCGCGATGCAGCAGAGCATCGAGGCGATGGCGAATCAGCTCATCGACACGATGGTCGCGAAGGGCCCGCCCGCCGACCTCGTGAGCGGGCTCGCCTTCCCCTTGCCGGTCTGGGTGATCGCCGAGATCCTCGGCATCTCCGTGGATGAGCGCGACAAGCTCGCCATCTGGTCGAATGCCATGCTCACCCTGACGCAGTTCACGCAGGCGGAGGTCGACGAGGCCCAGGCGGAGTTCACCGAGTACCTGATGGGCCATATCGCGAAGAAGCGCGCGCAGCCCGGGGACGACCTGCTCAGCGATCTGATCAGGGCCGCCGACCAGGGAGAGCAGATCAGCGAAAAGGTCCTCATGCTCACGGCGCAGGGCGTCCTGGTGGCCGGGCACGAGACCACCTCGAACATGATCGCCAAGATGGTCGCCATGCTGCTCTCGGACCGGAAGCGCTGGGAGCGGCTCCTGGCCGAGCCCTCCCTCGTCCGCACCGCGGTGGAGGAGGCGCTCCGCTTCGACGCCAACGCGGGCTTCGGGCTGCCGCGCTTCATCACCGAGGACATCGAGCTGTCGGGCACGAAGGTGCCGCGCGGCACGACGATCATCTGCAACATGGCCGCGGCGAACCGGGACGAGAAGGCGTTCGAGCGGGCCGACGACATGGTGCTGAGCCGCGCGCCGAACCCGCACCTCGCGTTCGGCGCGGGCGGCCACTCGTGCGTGGGCCAGGCGCTCGCGCGGACCGAGCTGCAGACCGTGCTGGGCGTGCTCCTGCGCCGCTTGCCCTCGCTCGATCTCGCGGTGGCGCCCCAGGACCTGCCGCGCCGCGAGGGCCTGCTCGTCGGCGGGATCGAGAGGCTCCTGGTCCGCTGGTGACGATGGCCGGCCGCGACGTGAGACGGGAGCGGAGAGACCCATGGAAACCGGTTCGAAGCTCAGGGTGATCGCGGACGTCGAAAAGTGCTGCGGCGCGGGCCAATGCGTGATGGTCGCGCCCGCGGTCTTCGATCAGCGGGAGGACGGGATCGTGATCGTGCGCGACGCCGAGCCGCCGGAGGAGCAGCACGCGGCCGTCCGGGAAGCGGTCGCCGTGTGCCCCGGCGCCGCCCTCCGGCTGAGCGAGGGCGCACGATGACGACGCTCGACAAAACGAACGGTCGTGCTATCGTAGCCTCGTGACCAAGGGAGAGGACACCCGCAGGGCGATCCTGGCGGAGGCGCTGTCGCTCGCCAGCGAGGTCGGCCTCGACGGCCTGAGCATCGGGCTGCTCGCCGAGCGGGTGGGCATGTCGAAGAGCGGCCTGTTCGCGCATTTCGGCTCCAAGGAGGACATGCAGGTCGCCGTGCTCGACGAGGCGACGAGCCGCTTCGTGGACGTGGTCGTGAGCCCCGCCCTCCGCGAGCCGCGCGGGCTCCCGCGTGTCCGGGCGCTCTTCGAGCGCTGGCTGCGCTGGACCGAGCAGCCGTGCATGCCCGGCGGCTGCGTGTTCCTGCACGCGAGCGTCGAGCTCGACGACAAACCCGGGCCGGCCCGCGACAGGCTCGTCGCCTCTCAGAAGGACTGGATCGAGACCCTCGCGCACGCCGCGCGCATCGCCGTCGAGGAGGGGCACTTCCGGAAGGACCTCGACGTGCATCAGCTCGCGTTCGAGGTGTTCTCGATCGCGTACGGCTTTCACATCCTGGGCAGGCTGCTGCGCGACCCCAAAGCAGAGAAGCGCGCCCGCGCCGCGTTCGAGCGGCTGGTCGGCGACGCGGCGGCGACGCGCTGACGAGACAACCGGAGGTACCATGAGCAAGGCGACTCTCGGACCAAAAAATAGTACGAACGTTCGATCGTTTGATCTGCGCCTCTTCGCGGTGCGCGCCGGCCTGCGCGCGGTGGGGGCCTTGTCCCCGGAGGCGGCGGCGCAGTGGGCCGAGCGGATCTACAGGACGCCCCGGCGCCACGCGCGGCCGGCGTGGGAGCGTGAAGCGCTCGCCGGGGCGGCGCCGTCGCGCGTGGCGAGCGGCGCGGGCGATATCCCGGTGTGGACGTTCAACCCGTCTCGGCCGCGGTCCGGCGATCCTGCGGTGCTGCTGGTGCACGGGTGGGAGGGGCGCGGGAGCCAGCTGTCGGCCTTCGTCCCGCGGCTGGTCGCGGCGGGGCTCCGGGTCGTGGCGTTCGACGCGCCCGGTCACGGCGACCACCCGAAGCCCGACGCCACGGTTGTCGACCTCGCCGACGCGCTCGCGCACGTCGCGCGCGCGGCCGGCCCCATCGAAGGGATCGTGGCGCACTCGCTCGGGGGCGTGGCGGCGGTCCTGGCGCAGCGGGGCGGCGTGCGCGCGAAGCGCTATGCGTTCGTCGCGCCGCCGCTCAACCCGCACCGCTTCATCGGGGCGTTCGTATCGTTCTTCGGGCTGGATCCGCGCGTCGAGCGCCGCCTGAAAGAGCGCATCGAGGCGCGGACGGGCATCGCGCTGCGCGAGCTCGACGGGCGCTTGCTGGCGCCTCGGATGCGCGGGGAGCTGCTCGTGGTGCACGATCGGCAGGACCAGGAGGTGCTGTTCGAGGAAGGGCTCGCGCTGGCCGGCGCGTGGCCGGGCGCGCGCCTCCACGAGACGCAGGGGCTGGGCCACCGGCGCGTGCTCCGCGACAGCCACGTCGTCCGGGAGGTGGCGAGCTTCATCGCGGGCGCCGAGGCGGCGGAGGACACGGGCCTGAGCATGGATTCGCTCGAGGGCGAGCTATTTCATCGAGAGCTGCGGTGGGTCGCCTGAGGGGCCCCGGCATTGCGGCATTGCGACCGGCGCCGCGGTGGCTCGCCTGAGGCGCCGCGCGACGCGATACGCGACACCGAAAATGCCGCGCGCGCCGCCCCCGAGCGGCCTTGCTCCGCGCCGAAGCGGTCGGGTATCCTGCCGCCGCCCCGATGGAGCTCGAGAACCGCACTCCGTTTCCCGTGCTGGAGTACGACATCGTCGATGCTCGGGGCGACGAATCGCATGTCGTCGTCGCGCGGGGCAGCTACGAGCTGCGCGCCGCGCCGGGCGCGGGCGAGAGCGACGGCGCGCGGATCACCCACGTTGCCGCCATCGCCGATGGCGAGCTCGTGGTCTCGGACGTCTATCACGGCGAGATCAACCGCAGCAGCGTCAAAGTCGAGAGCGATCTCGCGCAGAGCAAGCCGAGGTGCGACGTCATCGTGATCGGCGCCGCGCACGCGCCGGCCGGCGAGGCGGCGGCGCGCGTGGACGTGCGCGTCCGCATCCGGCGCCTGGCCGCGATCCCCGACCTCGCGGAGGCCGGCACGCTGCTGGATCACCGCCTGGCCGTCCACGGGGCGCGGGCGTTCGAGCGCAAGGACGATGAATGGGCGCTGACGGATCCGGAGCCCTTCGTGGCGCTGCCGCTGCGCTACGAGCACGCCTTCGGCGGCCAGCTCAAGGTGTACGCCGAGGATGAGGCCGCGAGGCGGCTCGACGGCGCGCACCGGCTGAGCGAGGCGGCGCGCCGGGCGCACCCGGAGGCGGACGCGGCCCCGGTGGCGCACGCGACCTGCGCGCACAATCCGTTCGGCGTCGGCTTCCTCGAGGGCTGGTACGCCGACGCGGCCGAGGTGAAGCGCTGGCCGGCCCCGCGGATCGAGGCGCCCGGCGCCGGGATCACGGCGGAGATCTTCGCGCGGATGGTGGCGGGCGAGGTGCGCGCCGGCGAGGCGCCGGAGCTGTCGCCGCGCGGATTCGGCGTCATCGCCAAGCCGTGGCAGCCGCGGCTGAAGCTGGCAGGCACCTTCGACGATCGCTGGCTCGCCGAGCGCTGGCCGTACATGCCGCCCGATTTCGACATGGCTTACTGGAACGGCGCGCACCCCGACATGCAATGCGATTACCTGCTCGGCGGCGAGCTCGCCGAGCTGTGGAACCTGCTGCCGCCGAGCGCGCCGGGCGCGGCGCCCGAGGCCGCAGGCACGGCCTGCCGCTTCCACGTGCCGGAGGCCGCCGTGGTCGTCCGGCTCGCCGGCAAGGGCGACGCGGTGAGCTTCGCCGCCGTGCCCATCGACACGGCCATCGTCGACCTCGAGCAGATGCGCCTGTCGCTCGTGTGGCGCGCGCGCATCCCGGCGTCGCTCGAGGTCGAGGGCGTGACCCTCCTCTCGCTCGGGTACATGCAGCAGGCGGGTGCGGCTTAATCGGGGCACGGAGAGAGAACATGCCTATCGGCGCTCGAAAGGACAGCAGCTTCTACGCGGTGACCGTCGCCCCGGACGTGTGCTTGACGCCGGTGGGCGGCGCGATGGTGCCGGTCCCGTACATGCTTTACGCCAGCTTCGACGGCAGCATGAAGTGCATCGAGGGCGTGAATCTCAACGGCAAGCCCACCTACGTTTACGATCACAGCCTGGCGCCGACCGTCCGGGGCGACGAGCCCGGCACCGGGGGCGGCGTGAAGTCGGGCGTGAACCTCGGCAAGGTGTGGGCGCACGAGGCGTCGAAGAACGTCCGCGCCGACGGCCGGCGCGTCGTGCGCAGGGGCGATCGCTGCTGGATGAACGTGAAGGCCTGACGCCGTGGCCCTCCCTCCCAGCGCGCAGATCGACACCTCGGTTCGAGGCGAGACGCCCGGCGACGGCAACCCGCCCGCCAACGCGCTCGGGCGCGTCTACACGACCCAGCAAGAGAGGACGCAGGTGGCGCTGCTCGACGAGGAGCTCGCCAGGCAGCTCGCGGCGGAGGCCGCCAGGAGAGCGGCGGCGGAGGCCGCCACGAAGGCGGCGCCGGGCGCCTTGTCCACCCTCGGCCCGGCGGCCGGCGGAGCGGCCGCCGGCGCGGGGGTGTGGGGGGCGCTCGCCGGCGGAATCGGCCTGATCGGCATCTCGCGGACGCATGCCCTCACCCAGGACGCGCTCACCGATCCGGCTCACCGGCCGATGCGCACGCCCTTCCTCGGCCTGGACATGGGCCTCGACCTCCGCGCGGCCCCGAGGCTCGACAGCAATGTCCAGGTCAGGCGCCCGCCGTGCATCGTGGGGCGGCACGGCGATCTCAAGAGGATCTGCAAGCTGCTGCCGGGCGAGGGCTCCCAGTCGCACCACATCGTCCCCGACGAGTTCGTGCGCTCGGGCACGCGCAACGGCTCCGCGTACCGGATCCTCTCCGAGGACGACGGCGCCGCCATCTGCATCCCCGGAAACGCCTTCGTCAAGGGCACGCTGCACAACGCCATTCACGCGGACCTGAACAGAATCCTTAACAACAAGGTCGCCGCCGGCGAGTCGACCGACGGCACCCTCCCGCTCTCCGAGGTGATCGGATCGTCGCTGCGCGTCACGGTCGCGTACAAGCCGGAGTGCACTGCGCAGATCATCCGCGAGGTCGACAGGGCATTCCAAGGGATCGACACCACCCAGCGAGTGAAGATCAGATGACCCCGATCGGCGCGGATCCCCGAGCGACACCGGACGATTCCAGCGACACCCCGATGACGATCACGGGCGCGCTCGCCCTGAGCGCCTCCAGCGTCTATCTCTCGGCGACGTTCGCCGCGCCGGGGGATTATGCCCCGCATACGAGGCTCTTCCTGTACGACGAGGCCGGCGCCCCGCCGTGGACGGCGCACGACGTCGGCTTCTTCACGGTCGGGCTGGAGAAGCAGGCCGCCCCCGGGGAAGATCTCGCGCTGTGCGCGCTCTCGCTGGACGGCGAGGTCGAGCTCCGGTCTGCGCGGGGCGCGGTGCTCGAGCAGATCCCGGAGGCCGGGCTCCGCCGGCCGACGTCGAAGGGATACGGCTTCCTCACGGCGCTGCGCCGCGTCGGCGACCGCCTGTTCGCCTGCGGGAGCGCGGGGCAGGTGTACCGGAGGCTCGGCCCCGGCCGGTGGGCGCACGCGGACGCGGGCCTGCTCCAGGCGCCCGGCGTGGACTTCCAGGACCTCGTGAGGCCCGTCGACCTCCAGGGGCCGGCGGAGGACGACCTCTACCTGGCCGCCCAGCAGCTCGGCCCGCGCGGGCTCGAAGGGAGCCTGTATTACCTGGGCAGTCCGCGGTGGCGCCGCCTCGAGGTGCCGGCGGTCGGCGGGCTCAACGCGGTTCACGTCGAGAGCGCGCAGCGCATCTGGGTGTGCGGGCACGAGGGAGCGCTGCTGGTCGGCAATCACCGCGACGGCTTCCGGAGCGTGTCGCGGGAGAGGAGCCCGCACCTCTTCCACGCCGTCGCCATGTACCAGGAGACCCTCTATCTTGGGTCGAACTTCGGTCTCTTCCGCTACGACCTCGAGCGCCGGCGCGCCCTGCGGGTGCGCACCGGCCTCGAGCAGGAGCTGCGCTACATCCACACGATCGAGCAGGCCGGCGGCGTCCTCTGGTGCGTCGGCCCCACGGACGTCGCGCGCTTCGACGGCGAGACGTGGACCCGCGTCCACCCCCCGGAGGCGCCGAAGGGCGCGGGCTGACGCGCGCCTTTACCGATCTCCTTCTTCGGGAGACGGCTCGCCGAGCGGGATGGCGTGGCGGATCGCGAACGCCTCGTCGCCACGGCGGCTGATCAGGTGGATCGCGCGGGCCTGGAAGGTGATCGGCAGGATGCGCCGCCATTCGGCCACGAGCGCCTCGCCGCCCTCGGCGCGGAGCTGCGCGATGGACAGGTGCGGGATGAAGCCGCTGGCGGAGACCGTGCTCTGCTCGCTGCACTGGGGGAAGAGGGCTTCCAGCCTGGCCTGCAGGGCCTCCAGCGCGCCGGGCGGCTTGGAGCGCGGGTGGAGCCACGCCGTGGCGCCGGCGCGGTGCTGGAAGCGCCGCACGTCGTCGAGGGTCACCTCGAAGGGCGCGACGTCGCGCAGCGCCGCGGCGATGACGCTCCTCGCCTCGGCGAAGGCGGCCTCCGGCAAGAACCCGTAAAGCAGGTTGATGTGCGGCATCCACCGCTGCACGTGCCTGTCGTGCGCCTGGCGGATCGCCTCGATCGGCGCCCACGCTTCCCGGGGCGGGATCAGCGCGAGGGCGCTGCGGTGGACGGGCCGGGCGTCGAGGCCGCATCGCGGCGGCGGCGCGGGCGCGCTGCGCTGGCCTTCGAGCAGGTCCACGCGCCGGCGGCGGTCCCAGACGGTGGTTGCGCCCTGGCGGATGTACTGGATGCGATGCCAGGGGATGTCGCCCTCCGGGTCGAAGCTCGGGAGGCCGATCTCCTCGGTTCCCGACGCGCGGGTCTCGTAGCCGATGACGAACGCGGCCGGGTCGAGCCGCGGGTCCCAGCGGATCTGGTCGTACACCTGCCGGCTGGTCCGGAGCTTCTGCCGCGCCTCGCCTTCGTGTCCTGAGCTCTCTTGCCGAGCCATGCCAGGAAGGTAGCAGCCCGAGGCGATCGCGACAGGGAGCCACGTCACCGCGGCAGGGCTCCGTGGCTGAGTCCTCTCGGGATCTCGGGCGCTGCTCAGCGCGCTTGCCGCTGCAACCCGAACAACGTGGAGAGCCGCATTGCGCCTTCGCGGTCCAGCGTCGAGAAGCGGGCCCGCGTGAGGTGCGAGGCCAGCTCGAGCAGCTCCGGCGCCGCGAGCACGGGATCGTCGAGGAAGGCCCACCCCTGGCGCAGCAGCGGCCAGAAGCCTGCCACCACGGCGCGCGCCGGCGGCGTTGCCCGATGCGTCCAGGAGAACCTCTTCTCCTTCTCCGTCCGAGGCTCGCGCGCGGGCACCGCGGGGATATCCACGTGGAGCAGGCCGTCGCTGCCGACGTGCGCCTCGAGCTGCGCGAGGAGGGCGACGTCGTAGGGGATCGCCTGGTGATTCTCGTGATAGGCCGACGCCATTCGACGAATGTTGTCGAGGTCCCCGATCGCGTCGTAGAGATACGCGCTCACGGCCCCGAGGACGGGATCGACGTGCTTTTTATGCCGGAGGTCGACGGCCTCGTCCAGGATATCGCTGGCCCGCAGCCCGCCGCGCTCCATGCGCCCGAGCGCCTCGATGGCCGCCTTGCTCGCGAAGTAACCGCCCCAGACCGTGCCGTACACGAGGGCGGATGAGCCGAAGTCGTCGCACAGGATGGAGCCGATGAAGCGGGGGAGCGCCGTCGTGGCGACGTAGGTGCCGTTGGCGAGCTCGACGAGCACGGGCACCGGCTTGTCCAGCACGAAGCCGTTGCGCTCTCCGACGCGCCACCAGTGCGCCACGCCGTTCTGCACCTCCGCGAACGTGTCGGGCGGGGTCCAGAGGGCCGCCACCCGGGCGCCCTCGACCGCGAAGCCGGCGCGGGTCTCGAAATGCGTCGGCGAGCGCAGGCGACGCAGCCGCTCCTCCACCGACAGCTTCACCGACAGGTTCAGATCTCGCGCCGACTCCAGCTCCGACAGCTCATCCAGCAACAGCTCATCCGGCTCCGGCCCCAGGCTGTCGAGCCTGAGCACCTGCTGCGGCACGCCCCCGAGCTCCTGGGCAGGGGGCCAGGGCGGGAACTCCGGGGGCGACAGCGTGGGCCCGACGCCAAAGTAGTAGTTGTCGCCCTCGGGGAACGCCGGCACCGCCGTCGGCACGACCTTCTTGCCGTAGCGGTTCGAGAGCGCCGGCACCTCCGTCGTGAGGTACTTGCCCAGGCTGCTGCTCGTGATCTTGCCCGGGAGGATCTGGGAGAACGCGGACGGCTTCGTGCCCCAGAGCGCTTCCAGGAGCACGCCGGAGAAGAGACACCGATCGTCGTCCGGCGAAGCGCCCGGCACCGCGAACGTGGCGGTGCCGTCCTGCGCGGCGATGAACTTGTCGAGCGCGGGTGTCCCGTCCGGTCTCCTCGGACCGCGCCCGAGCACGGCGTCGGCGGTGAGGTCGAGCGCGTCGACGTCCGGGGGCAGCGACCGGCACGCGTCCGCGAAGATGCCGATCTGCTGGATGCCGTGCATGTAGAGGCGGCGGCGGAGGACCTCCACGGCCACCGCGCGCAGCTCTTTGTGCCAGTCCGAGAGGAGCCACAGCCCCTCCTCCGCCTCCCGGATCAGCCCGTGCCCCGCGAAGTAGAGCAGCATCCGGTGGATCGGCCCCGAGCCGGGCGCGAGGACCGCTTCCAGCTCGGCCTTCAGCCGCGGAAACGTGACCGGCTCTTCGTCGTCGATCACCAGGCGCGACTCGTAGCCGCTCGCGACCGCCCACGCGTGGAACCCGCGCGCTCCGTTGTGCGCCCCTGCGAGGAACGGCAGGCGCTCCGCGTCGCCCACCCCGATCGCGAAGGCGACCATGCGCTGGTTCGGAGGCACCGGTGATCCTTCGCTCGCGGCGTCGCTGGGCATCGATGCGGCCTAGAGATCGAGGATGCTACTCAGGTAATCGGTCTGGTACGCCCGCACCTTCTTGCGGATCGTCGGCCCGAGGTCGATGAGCGACGGCCGGTTGATCGACACCTTGGCGCTGCTGGCCGAGAACGCCGCCTGCTCCTTTTGGAGCTTGAAGAAGAGCACCTGGGTGATGCCCCTGTTCGCCTTGATCAGGCAGGCGAGCAGCGAGACGAACACGTCGTCGTTCGCGCCCGTCTCGACGATACCGACCTGGAAGCGCGCGATGTTCGCGTGCTGCGACTCGCGGCTGAAGATGGTGAACCAGGAACCACCCTCCTTCATCGCCGCCAGCGCGTCGATCGCCGACTTCACGATCGCCGCGGCGGTGGCGCTGGGCCCGAGCGCCACCGAGAGGACCTCGATGATCTTCTCGTGGACCTCGGCCCCCGTCCCCTGCGTCGTGTAGTCGGACCAGGCGCCGGCCTGCGTCACCCAGCCGACGTTCTGCAGCACCTCCACGTACTTCGCGTACCAGTCGAGGGGCGCGGCCTGCGCGGACGCGTGCTTGTTGGCGACGAGCTGGGCGAGCAGCGCCGAGTCCGAGATGGCCTCCCGGACGCCCGCGTCCACGCCCTGCGCGAACGACAGGAGCGACGAGCCGATGACCCGAGCTTGGCTCTTCGCGGCATCGAAGACGTCGCCAGCGTCGGTCGCCGCGTCCTGCGCGACCAGCTTGCGAGGGATTCCCGCGAGGTCCAGGGCCTGAACGTAATCGCGCGCCGCGGCCGGATCGAAGCTCATGGCGAGAAGGAAATCCAAACGTCTCGGAGACGTCAAGCCCCAATCGCGGGACCTGCCCTGGGTGGACAGAGCATTCTTCGATGCGATCCGGTCCCCCTGGAAACGCCAGATTCGTTCAGCAACGTATCTATCCGTGAAGGGGGCCCCCTCGCGTCACGGCCCGCGGGGCGAGCGGCGAGGGGGTCGCAGGCCACGAGCGCGCTCGCCATGAAAGCCAGCAGGGCGACCCCTCGGAGGGGTCCCCATGCCATCAGAGCTCGATCGGCCAGCCCAGGTGGCGCTCGTACATCCGGCTCCGGTGCTCGACGAGGGCGCGCGGCACCGCGTCGCCGAGCTCCTCGCGCGCGGTCCCGAAGGCCTGGCGGAGCAACGGCTGGAGGCGGGGACAGTCGCTCTCCGGGATCGGGCAGAGCGGGGTCAGGAAGGTGGCGGCGTAGACGTCGAGCGCGTTCGGGCGGTCGCCGTCGAGGTAGTCGCGGCCTCCGTCGAGCCGGGCGGCGAGGGCGGAGAGCGCGGCGACGACGCGGGCGCGCACGCGGTCGAGATCGAACGCCGGGGAGTAGCCGTAGCGCGCCGCGAGGTAGCCCGCGACGGGCGGCGGAAAGCCGCGCTTGCCCTCGCTCGTCACCGAGGCGTGGATCATGAGGAGGCGCGCGTTCCAGCCGATGCCGTCCTCGCCCGCGATCTCGTGGAGCAGGCCGACGGTGCGGGCGCGGTGATCGAGGTCGTCGGGGAGCAGCGCGCCCGGCGGGCCGAGGCGGGCGGCGAGGGTCGTGATCGCGGCCCAGTGGACGCGCGGGGGCTCGTCGTCGTGGAAGACGACGGGCACGTTGTCGGCGCGCATCCACGCCGCGAGCTCCGCGTCTTCCCGCGAGAACCGCACCACGCGGACCGGCACGCCCTGAAGCCGGAACAGCCCCTTCGCGGCCTCCGACCAGGGGCTCGGCACCATCCCCGACGCGACCATGCGGACGCCGCGGGCCGCCTTCGCGGTCGCGACGTCGACGAACTCGATAGGTTTCATGCCCCCGATGCTGCCCCCGAGCGGCCTCGCCGTGCAAGCCGCGCCGGCGCGATTCCGCGCCGATCGCTACGCGATGCGGCAGGCCTCGTCGAAATCGAGGCGGGGGTTGCGCGGGTAGAGCTTCTCCGGGTCGCCGTGGCCCAGGTTGATGAGGAGGATCGATCTCCACGGCACGTCGGCGAAGAACGCCGCGTCGACCTTCTCCCGGTCGAAGCCGGCCATCGGCCCGCAATCGAGCCCGAGCGCGCGGGCCGCGAGGATCAGGTAGCCGGCCTGGAGCGAGGCGTTCTGCAGGAGAAAGAAGTCGCGCTGCTCCGGCGGCATCGCGGCCAGGGTCTCGCCCATCGTCGGGCGCGCCGGGAAGAGCTTCGGCATCTTCTCGTGAAAGCGCGTGTCATAGGCGATGATCGCGGTGACCGGCGCGCTCATGGTCTTCTCGACGTTGCCCGGCGCGAGGCAGGGGCGCAGGCGCTCCTTGGCCTCGGGGCTCTTCACGAAGACGATCCGCGCCGGCACGGTGTTGGCCGCCGTCGGCCCGAGGCGCAGGGCCTCGTAGAGGCGGCGCAGGGTCGCGTCGTCGATGGTCTCGGCGAGCCAGCCGTTGTGGGTGCGGGCTTCGAGGAGGATCTGCTGGAGGAGTTGGTCGCTCATGAGGCTTGCTCCATGGTACGTGGTCGAGGTGGGGCGAGTCGTTCCGTGAGATCCCGCGTCAGGTCGCGAGCGCGGGCTCGCCGACGCGGGCCCCGGCCACGCGCCTCGGGGCGCCCGCGAGCCTGCGGCCCTCGGGGCGCAGCGCCCAGGAGGCGGCGGCGACGGCGACGAGGACGAGGGGCGTCATCACCTGGGCGGCGGCGTCGCCCACGGCGGCGTGCGAGGCGGCGGCGCCGGTGAGATCGAAGACGATGCCGGCGTACGCCCACTCCTTGAGGCGCGGGAAGCGGGGGGCGAGGAGGGCGACGGCGCCGAGGACCTTCCAGACGCCGAGGATGGTGGCGAAGTAGGCCGGGTAGCCGAGGTGCGCCATGCCCTCGAGGACCTGGGGGGAGCCGGCGAGATCGGCGAGCCCGCCCGAGGCGACGCCGAAGCCGAGGAGACCCGTCGAGATCCAGTAACCGATGGTGCGTGCCTTGTCGTTCATGAGCGAGCATTCTGGGCCGTGGACGCGCCTGTAACAATGCATCAACAGTTGGAAGCACCTGCCAGGATTTGATCCAAATGGACGAACCCCTCGAGACCTCCGAGCTCCTCGCCTTCTCGAAGACCGTGGAGGCCCGGTCCCTGTCCCGCGCCGCCGCCGAGCTCGGCGTCCCGCGCGCCACCATCAGCCGCCGCCTCGCGCGGCTGGAGGAGCGGCTCGGGGTGCGCCTGCTCCGCCGGACCACGCGCAGCCTCGCCCTCACCGACGCGGGCGAGGCGCTCTACCGCCACGCCCGCATCGTGCTCGACGCCGTCCACCACGCCGAGGCGAGCGTGCGCCAGGCCGACGACGCCGTGCGCGGCGAGCTGCGCGTCTCGGTGCCGCCGATGATGGACGAGAGCTTCAGCGCGATGCTCTGCGATTTCGCGCGGCGCTACCCCGAGGTCCGCCTCCACGTCCACAACACGACGCAGCTCGTCGATCTCCGGCGCGGCGGCTACGACGTCGCGCTCCGCGCGAGCGCCGCGCTCGAGCCCGGCCTCGTCGCCCGGACGCTGATGCGCCACGCCCTCCTCGCGGTCGCGTCGCCCGCGTACCTCGAGGCCCGCGGCGCGCCGCGCACGCGCGGCGATCTGCGGGGCCACCGCTGCCTCATGGGCTTCGCCCGGGGGGAGCTGCCGCAGACGCACTGGCCGTCCTCCGGCGGCAAGCTCCAGGTCGAGGGGGCGCTCTTCACGAACGACATGCACCTGCTCTGCGACGCCGCGCTCAAGGGCCTCGGCATCGCGCTCTTGCCGGAGCCGCTCGCGCGCGCGCACCTCGAGAGCGGCGCGCTCGTGCACGTGCTGAAAGGCGTGATCCAGGGGGAATCGCACTTCGCGGTGATCTACGCGGAGCGGGAGTTCATGCCGCCGCAGCTCCGCGCCTTCGTCGACGCGGTGGTGGCGTGGGGAGGGGGGGATCTCCTCCCGCGGGCGGGCGCGCCGAAGCCGAAGCGGCCGGCCAAGGGCGGCCCGCGCCCGCGCTCGAGGTCGCCCGGCGGCGCCCGGCGCGCCTCCGGATAGCCTGGCAGGGCCCGATGCGAGCGTGTCCCGCGTGCGCGTCGAGGAGAGCCTCCCGGCGGACGTGGATCAACCGGGGAGGGCGGCGGTCAGGTCCACCTCGACCAGCTGACCGGTGAAGCCGAGCGAAGCGACCCCGAGCAGGGTGCTGGCCGAAACGAAGGCCGGGCCGAGCGCCGAGTCGTTCAGCCGCTGCCACACCGCGCCTAGCACCTCGCGGTCGTCGCTGACCACGTAGATCACCGAGCGCACCACGTCGGCGGGCTGCGCCCCGACCGCGGCCAGGACGGCCAGGGCGTTCGCCGCCACCTGGTCGGCCTGCGCGAGGGGGTCGCCCGCGCCGACCAGGTTGCCGTCGGGATCGAGCGGGCACTGGCCGGCGAGGAAGGCGAGCCGGCCCGCCTCGACGATCGTGACGTGGTGATAGCCGGGAGTTTCGTGGACGCCGGGCGGATTGAGCTTGCCAACGCGCATGGAGGGGAAAGGAAAAACAAAATGACTCGAGGATGTCAAGGGCGGCTCTGCGACGCTCTTCTCAGGTGCGATGTTCGAGCCGGCGGCGATATCCATCTTCTCGACGAGACCGGCCCCGCCTCATTCTCGCCCCCACGCATGCCGGGCGCGCGACGCCGCGCGCGTCGCGACCCACCGCCGAGCGGCGCCGCGCACCATCCGGCCCACTGACGAGAGCCGATCGAGCCCCGAGCTCGCGCCCAGGGAGCGCGCCATTCCCCGCGACATCTCCACGAACGCGCGGTCGTACGGGAACCACCAGAGCTCGCGCGACGCGGTGCTCTCGTCGACCGCGATGAGCCGCGGCCTCGTCATCGCCCGCAGGGCCTCGGGGCCGTTCTGCACGCCGTAGCCCGAGCGCCCGCGCCCCGTCCACACGGCCTGCGGCGCCGCGCCGGTGAACATGTGGTTGTTGACCGTGGCGACCCCGACCCGCAGCTCCCGGGCGAGCGCCTCGCCCCGCGCGACGTCTCGTGTCCACACGCTCCCCGTGAGGCCATAGACGCTCTCGTTGGCCGCGCGGATCGCCGCGCCCGCGTCCGGAACGGCGATGACGGGGAGCACGGGCCCGAAGGTCTCCTCGCGCAGGAGGTCGAGCGACGGGTCGACGCCCGTGAGCACCGTCGGAAGATAGAAGTTGCCCCGGCGCGCCCCGCCGCAGCGCACCCGCGCGCCGGCCGCGACCGCCGCGCGCACGTGCGCCTCGACGCGCGCCATCTGCGCTTCGGTGACCAAGGGGCCGATCTCCACCGTGCCCGGCGCGCCGCCGTCGTCGCCGGCGCGCAGCCGCTCCGCGACGGCGACGAGGCGCTCGACGAACGCCTCGAACACCTCCGCCTCGACATAGACGCGCTCGATCCCCGCGCAGCTCTGGCCGGCGTTGACGAAGCCCGCCCACGCGACGCCGTGCGCGGCGCGCTCGAGATCCGCGTCGCGCAGCACGATGGCCGCGTCCTTCCCGCCGAGCTCGATCTGCGCCGGGATGAGGCGATCCGCGGCCGCGCGCGCCACCGCCCGCCCCCCCGCGACGCCGCCGACGAAGACGACGTGATCGACCTCGGCGACGAGCGCCGCGCCCGCCTCGGCGCCGCCCTGCACCAGGCCGAGCAGCGCCTCGGGCAGCGCCTCGCGAAGCGCGCCGGCGAGCGCGGCGCCGGTCCGGGCGGCGTGCTCGGACGGCTTCAGCACCACCGCGTTGCCCGCGAGGAGCGCCGGGACGAGGTTGTGCACCGCGACGGACACCGGATAGTTCCAGGGCGTGATGAGGCCGACCACCCCGTGCGGCAGGCGCTCGACGCGCGCCCTCTTGCGCGGAAACATGACCGGGTTGAAGGCGACCGCCTCGTCCCCGAGGAACGCCTCGCCGCGCGTCGTGTAATACCGAAATACCTCGGGGGTCGAGCCGAGATCGACCCCGTACGCGTCCGCCATGGGCTTGCCCAGCTCCCGGTGGAGCGCCTGCGCGAGCTCGTCGGCCCTCCCCAGCAGGCGCCGCCCGGCCTTGACGAGGGCGCGTGCCCGCTCCGCGACCGGACGCCGTGCCCAGGCGGCCTGCGCCCGCCGGGCGGCGTGGACCACCCCGGCGATGTCGCCGGCGGCCGTCACCCGCACGGACGACAGCGGCGCGCCGTCGAGCGGCGAGGTGCCATGAATCCATCCTTCCTCGACGATCGACCCCATGGACTAGGCAGCTCGCTGGCCGAGCAGGGCGGGCGCGATGCGGCGGCAGCCCGGCATCCCTGACCCTCGAAGGTGCGCGGCGAGCGTCCGGCGGAAGGCGCCGCGAGAAAGGGGCCTGTGGCGATCGAGCGCCCGGAGCAGCGGCACCACCGTCGCGAGCACGCCCGCCGTGTGCCACCAGTAGCGCGAGATCGCGCGGACGTACGTTGGCAGGCTGGCTCGGGACAAGAAGCCTTCCAGGTAGGCGCGGTCGTAGGCCGTGTGCGCGCGCTCGTCGATGGCGAGGCGCCGGAACACCGGCCCGAGCGGAGGATACGAGAGGCGCGGCGCGGCGATCTCGTAAAACGCGCTCATGACAACCTCGAACGCGAGGCAGTCGACCGCGAACTCGAGCACGTCGTGCGGGACGGCGACCCTGCGGAGCATCGATTTCATGAGCCACCCCGGGAGGCGCGCGCGTTCGACGACGTCGGGGTAGGCGCGGGTGAAATCGAGGAGCGCCTCGCACCAGAGGTTCGCGTGCGCCTGCTCGTCCCGGAGGTGCTTCAGGCCGTGCGCAAAGAACGAATCGAGATAGCCGAGGTCGCCGCGCTCCCGCGCCAGATCGAGCGCCGGGAGGACGGGCAGGACCCCGAGCGCCGCCGACTCCACGACGGCGAACCAGGTGATCAGGAGGCACGTGGCGTCCGCCTCGGCGTCGCTCTCGAACCCGAAGGACACCGGCGCATCGATCGGGGCGTTCTCGTCCTCAGGTTTCATCATCGATGGCCGCTCTCCCGGCGGCGTGCGTCAAGCGCACGAGTCCTCGGTCGCCGCGACGGGCTGCAGCAACCGTGCCGGTCGCGACGTGGCATGGGGCGCCGGAGCGCGCCGGAGCGCGCCCCGCTCGACCCAGGCGGAGCCGCGCTCGCGGCCGGCGCGCCGTACGGACGGGCCGCTCGAGCGTGCTTGGGAGTTGGTCGCGACACCGGAGGCGTGAGCTCTCCTGCCACGCCGCGCTCCTGCCAATCGCCTTTGTATCCCGGATCTCCGCGCCTTCCCGCGCGATCGGCGAATGCCGCGCTGGCCAGGCTGGTTGCGCGACGCGCCCGCGCTGTCTACGCTCGCGCTCAACAACGAGCGCCCGCGAGAGCCGCGGCGAGCCGAAGGGCCCGCCGGAGGCGGCGCGGCGGCGCTGCAAGGAGGCGATGATCCCATGTGCGGCATTGCTGGATGGGTGGATTACGCCCGCGATCTGACGCGGGAACGCGACGTCCTGCAAAAGATGACGAGGACGATGAAGAACCGCGGACCGGACGACGAGGGGCTGTGGCTCGCGCCGCGCGCGGGCCTCGGGCACCGCCGCCTCGCCATCATCGATCTCGAGGGCGGGCGCCAGCCCATGATCGCAGAGCAAGACGGCGCGCCGGCCGCCGTCCTCGTCTATACCGGCGAGGTCTACAACTTCCGCGAGCTGCGCGGCGAGCTCGAGGCCCTCGGACACCGATTCAGGACGAGCAGCGACACCGAGGTCGTCCTCCGCGCCTACCTCGAGTGGGGCGCGAGCTTCCCCGAGCGCCTCAACGGCATGTACGCCTTCGCCCTCTGGGACCCCCGCGAAGAAGAGCTCCTGCTCGTCCGGGACCGCATGGGCATCAAGCCGCTGTTCTACCAGTCGACCGGCTCGGGCGTGCTGTTCGGCTCGGAGCCCAAGGCCATCCTGGCGAACCCGCTCGCCGCGCCGGTCGTGGACGAGACCGGCTTGCGCGAGCTCTTCGCCTTCGTCAAGACGCCGGGGCTCGCCGTCTTCCGCGACATGCGCGAGGTGCGCCCTGGCCACGTCGTGCGCGTCCGGCGGGGAGGCGTCACCGAGCGCCGCTACTGGGCGCTCGAGTCCAGGCCGCACACCGACGATCTCCCGACGACGATCCGCACCGTCCGCGAGCTGCTCGACGACATCGTCGCTCGCCAGCTCATCTCCGACGTGCCGCTGTGCACGCTGCTGTCCGGAGGGCTGGACTCCAGCGCCGTCACCTCGCTCGCCCAGAAGACCCTGCGCGCGGCGGGCGCGGGGCCGGTGCGCTCGTTCTCCGTCGATTTCGTGGGCCAGGCCGACAACTTCAAGGCGGACGAGCTGCGGAGCACGCCGGACGCGCCCTACGTCGCGGAGGTCCAGCGGTACGTCGGGTCGGATCACGCGGACATCGTGCTCTCCGCGGCCGAGCTCGCCGATCCCGCCGTCCGCGCGATCGTGCTCCGGGCCCGGGATATCCCGGTCGGCTTCGGGGACATGGATGCCTCGCTGTACCTGCTCTTCCGCGCCATCCGGGAGCGCTCCACGGTGGCCCTGTCCGGCGAGTCGGCCGACGAGATCTTCGGCGGGTATCTCTGGTTCCACGACCCGGAGGCGGTGGCGGCCGCGACGTTCCCCTGGAGCTCCATGCGCACGCGGATGAGGAGCTCGAGCTCCGTCGCGACGCTGCTCGCCCCGGATCTCCTCGGGCGGCTCGACGTCCAGGGCTACATCGCCGACCGCTACGCGGAGGCCCTCGCCGAGGTCCCGCGCCTGCCGGGCGAGGACGGGAAGGAGCGGCGCATGCGCGAGATCTGCTATCTGCACCTGACGCGCTTCTTGCAGCTCTTGCTCGACCGGAAGGATCGCATGAGCATGGCGACCGGGCTCGAGGTCCGGGTCCCGTTCTGCGATCACCGGCTCGTGGAGTACGTGTTCAACACGCCGTGGTCGATGAAGACCTTCGACGGGCGCGAGAAGAGCCTGCTGCGCGCCGCGGCCGACGATCTCCTGCCGCGCTCGGTGCTGGAGCGGCGCAAGAGCCCGTATCCGGCGACGCAGGATCCCGCGTACGCGCAGGCGCTCCGGGGCCAGCTCGACCGGCTCCTCGCCCAGAAGGACGCTCCGGTGCTGCCGCTGCTCGACGCGGCGCGCGCCCAGGCCGCCGCGTCGAGCGCCGGGGGGCCCTCGGACGAGGTCTCCCGGTCGAGCGTGGAGCAGGTCCTCCTGCTCAACGACTGGCTCGCGCGCTACGAGGTGAAGCTCGCGCTCTGAGCGCGTCTCGCCGACGGCGGCCTCCCGCCGCGCCCCCACCGCGAACGAGCCTGGCGGCGCGGTGTCAGTGCGGCGGGGCGGCGCTCGGGTCCATGTGCATCACCTCCCAGTGGTGGCCGTCGAGATCGTAGAAGCGCCGGAAGTACATGAAGCCCATGTCGGACGGCTCGCCCGCCTCCGTCCCACCGGACGCGATCGCGGTGTTCACGAGCTCGTCGACCTCGGCCCGGCTGCCGGCCGACAGCGCGAAGATCCCCTCGGTCGACGTGGCGGTGTCGCAGATCTGCTTCTTGGTGAAGTCCTTGAAGCGCTCCTCGACGAGGAGCATCACGAACGCCTGCTCGCTGACGATCATACAGGTCGCCTTGTCGTCGGTGAACTGCGGGTTGAACGAGAAGCCGAGCCTGGTGAAGAACTCGACCGATCGCTTCAGGTCACGGATGGGCAGGTTGACGAAGAGCATACGGGAACGGTTCGTTGACATGATCGTCTCCACGGTGGGGTGGGTTCGAAGCTATTGACGCCCGCAGGGGGTCGAGCTCATCGGTCGGGCGAAAAAGAATCGACCCGCCCCGTGTCTACCAGGTCCGCCTGCCCTGGAAAAGCGCAGGAGCGCCGAGCCCGGCGCCGCCGCGGCCCCGCAGCGCTTGGGGGATCAACGTGGACGGCATGGGTCAGGTGTCGCCCTAGCCGCGCCTGGGCGAGGTGCTCCCACCGTGTCGTCCCATGTCGCCGCGCTCGATCCCGCCGGCGTCAACCGCGGGTTGACGTCGTTGACGACCCCGCGCGACGCCCGCGCGTGTGCCTTTCCGCCGGCACGGTCGGATTGCGTCGGACTGCGGTCCTTCGGCGGAAAAATGTAAGGATAGCGTGCATTTGGGCGACCTCTGGCAAAGCCGCTTCGTGGCCCGAGCGTTGCTTTGATGGGCTGTCGAGGCGCGCGGCGGGGCGCTGCATCGCGGCGAGGGGCGCAGGGCTCCGGACCGTCGAGCGGTGAGATCTCCTGAGATGGCTTGACTACTTGCTCGGTCGCGCGGACGGCCAATCAACGAGGGATGACATCATGAGCTTGAAATGGATCGGTGCTTTGGGTTCGCTGCTCTCGCTCGGTCTCGTCGGCTGCATCGCGGCGGACGAGGCCGCGATGGACATGGGCGCGATGAGCGACGCGCTCAGCGCGGTCAAGATCCAGGCGGAGGATCAGTCCTGGGCCATCTCCTCGGGCGACAGGATCGAGGACAACGCGGACAACGTGAAGCTCCGCGCCAACCAGAGCGGCGACACCTTCAAGTTCTCCACGTCGGTCGCGGCCGGCAAGTACGAAATCGTCCTCCGGTACGCCAAGCGGAACGTGTACGGCAAGTACGAGCTGCTCGCGAACGGCTCCTCGGTGAAGTCCTTCGACGCGTATACGTCCTCCACCGGCGACAGCTGGACGACGGCGAAGCTCGCGGAGAAGTCGCTCTCCGGGAACGTCGAGTTCACCTTCAAGGTGACGGGCAGGAGCTCGTCCGCGTCGGGCTACGACCTCAAGATCGACTACATCGAGCTCGTGCCCGTGGACGGCGGCGGCTCGGACGGCGGCGGCTCGGGCGGCTCCACCACGACGGGGGACGGCGGCGTCGTCAGCGCGACCATCGTCGTGAAGAAGGGCGAGACGTTCGACGGCGGCGGCAAGCGCTTCATCGCCGACAAGGACAAGCTCGGCGACGGTAGCCAGAAGGAGGGGCAGAAGCCGGTGTTCAAGCTCGAGGACGGCGCGAAGCTGAAGAACGTCGTCCTCGGCGCGCCGGCCGCCGACGGTATCCACACCTACGGCAACGTCACGCTCGAGAACATCGTCTGGGAGGACATCGGCGAGGACGCCATGACGGTCAAGGAGTCCGGCACCGTGGTCCTGAACGGCGGCTCCGCGAAGAACGGCGAGGACAAGGTGTTCCAGATCAACGCGCCCAGCACCTTCAGGGTCTCGAACTTCAAGGCGGAGAACGCCGGCAAGTTCATCCGGCAGAACGGCGGAACCACCTTCAAGGTCGACGTCTTCATCGACCGGTGCGACGTCTCGAAGATGAAGGAGTCGATCTTCAGGACCGACAGCAGCAGCAGCTCCGTGACGATGACGAACACCCGCTACAGCGACATCGGCAAACAGCTCTTCATGGGCGTGAGCTCCTCGAAGATCTCGACGTCGAACAACACGGAGTACTGATCGGCCCGCGCGGCCGCGGGCGCCCGGCGGCGCTCAGCGGCCGCGCGCTCCTCAACACGCCGCGCCGCATACCGTGCTTCCGTCTGGACACGTCACGCCGGGCGAGCCGTCAGCGCCGCAGCTCACCTTGCACGTCGCCGTCTCGGCGCACCTCGCGGTGCAATCCGCGAAGCACTTGATATCGCAGCTGCTCTCGCCCTCGCACAAGATCATGGAGCCCGAGCCCATGTCGAACTTGCACGCGGCCTGGTCCCGGCAAATCGCCGTGGAGCGAACGTCGGCCTTCAGATCGCACTTCGACTGCTGCGTGCACGTGAGCACGCTGCCGTCGCCGCCGTCGCCCTTGCACTCGCTCGTGTCGATGCACTGGATCACGAGCGCCTCCTCGCTGCTGCCGTTGCACTTGGAGCCCATCGAGCAGTCGAGCGCGCACGCCTCCGAGCCGCAGTCGGTCTTGCAATCCGCGCCCGCCACGCACTCGCAGTCGAACCCGCTGCACGCACATCCTGCGCCCGTGCACGTCGCGCTCTCCGCCTCTTCGCGGTCGCTCCCGCATCCAGCAGCCGTGATCATCGCGAGCGCCATCAGCCACATCCGAGCCTTCATGGTTGTCTCCTTGGAAAGGGGACAGGGATCTACACCAGGCGTGGACGGCGCCGCGAGCATCTAGCGCCCCGCGACGCCGCGGGGCGAGACCCGCCGGCGAGGATCCGATCGCCGCCGCCTCGATCGGGCTTCCGGCGCAGCTCACCCGGGCGTCCCGGCCAGCGCCGGCAGCGCGCCCTGCCGCACCGCGGCGGAGCGCCGGCCGGCAGCGCCGCGCTCGCGGCGATAGGGCGAGGCGCCCTACGCTGCACGCGCAGGCTCGCCACATGTGGCGCAAAGGACGCTGCCATCGACGCGGGAGACCTGTCAGTCCGCGCAGCGGGGGGCGCTCCCACCAACTCTCTGCCTGGTCCGATGGATGCATTGGCGCCTCCCACGACTGGCCGTTGACGGAGCTGACCGATGCGGACGAGCGGATGAGCCCGCCGGCGAGGCGCCGGATGGAGGTTCCCCGGCCGACCCATCTACGTGAGGGAGCCATGGCGAACAACCACCAGCCCAAGGAGAGCGGGCTCGTCGAGCTCGTGAAGGACGCCATCCAGGACACGCAGGAGCTGATCCGGATCGAGGTCGCGCTCGCGAGGAACGAGACGAAGCGGGACGTCGCCAAGTTCAAGAATGCGGCCATCGCGTTCGGCGTGGCCTTCGCCGCCGCGATCCTGACGCTGGCGATGCTCCTCGTCGCGGCGGCGCTCGCGATGGGCGGGCCGGCGCCGGCCCTCGTCATCGCGGGCGTCCTGCTCGTCACGGCGGGGGTCGCCGGGCTCGTCGGATACCGGCTCATCCCGCGGGAGCCGCCGCTCGACGCCACGAAGGAGCACGCCCAGGCCCAGGCCAACCTGCTGAAGGAAGAGATCGCATGAGCACGAACACCGATGGCATCGACGACCTGGAACACCGCGCCGCCCAGCTCCGTGAGAGCGTCCGCGCGAGCCTGGACGAGCTCGAGCGGATAAGCGAGGAGCACGTCGTCACGGCCGGCGGCGCCGCAGGGCCCGCGGTCAGGGACAAGGAGGCGAAGGACTCGCCGGAGCGCGAGCGCCTCGAACAGCGGGCCGACGCGGTCCGCGAGCACCTCGTGAGCCGCGTCGGCGAGATGGAGCGGCAAGCGCGAGCGAAGGTCCTGCCGCTCGCCGCGATCGGCGGGGCCGTGCTCGTCGCGCTGACGCTGGGCCTCGGCTACATGTTCTACAAGACGCTGCGGCGATAAGCGCCGGACGCGCCCGCCCGCCCGGCTTGCTCGGCGTCGGGGTCGCGGACCACGCGGTCGCGGACCACGCGCCGAGGCGATGCGCGCTCAGGGACGGGGCGCGGCCGTCGGCAGGCGGTGCGCCGTCTCGACGATCGAGGGGCGGCGGGCCACGGCGGCCCAGAAGGCCGAGAGGGCCGGGCGCCCGAGGCGCCAGTCGCGCTCGGGCCAGCGGAAGCCGAGGTAGCCGAGCAGGCACGCGGCACCGACCTCGGCCATCGTGAAGACCTCGATCGACAGCGCCTCGGTCTCGAGCGCGTCGAGCGACGCGGCGATCGCTTGCTCGAACCGCGGGGTCATCGGGTCCGGCTGCGCCGCGGCGCGGCGCTCGGCGGCGAACAGGCGCCCGGCGGCCGTGGCCGCGCCGTCGGTCAGGCCCTGCAGCCGCAAGGCGCGGCGACGCTCGCGGCCGGAGCGGGGAACGAGGCGCCCGCCGCCGGCGCGCTCGTCGAGGTGATCGCAGATCGCGGACGACTCGTAGAGGATCTCGCCGTCGTCGAGGACCAGGGTCGGCACCTTGGCCAGGGGGTTGACCGCGCGCAGGCGCGGATCCGTCCACGGATCGGTCTCGACCAGCGCGATCTCCCCTGCGAGGCCGAGCTCGTGGGCGGCGATGCGGACCTTGCGGGCGAACGGCGAGGTGAACGCGAGCCACAGCTGCATCGGCGAAGGATGGCCGATCCCGGCGACGGACGACAGGCCTCGTCTCGCGCTCGCCCGGCCATCACGGCTCGTCCGCCGGCGGCGCGCTCAGCCCCCGGTGGACAGGAGCCGCACGTCGCGTCCTTCTCGCTCGTCATCGTCGAGCGGCTCCCACCTGTCGCTCGCCAGCTCGAAGAACTGAGGTGGAACCACCATCGAGAAGGTGCTCCCCTGCTCCCGATTGCGCCGCTCCACGCGCTCGCGCCGCAGCGCGCGAGGCGCATCGAGCACGTAGATGGTGAGGCCGTATCCGCCGGCGTCGACGCGCTCGTAAAACCTCTCCCTGGCGTCCCGGCGGATGAGGCCGATCTCGAGCACGACGCTGGTGCCCACGTCGAGCATCCTCTCGGCGAGCGTCCAGATCTGATCGATACACCGCTCCGTTCGCTCGATGTACCACGCCAGCACGCCCGTATCGGGGCGATCCGGGCTGAAGAGCGCCGTCATCCACTCGTCCAGGTTCATCCGCACGGCGCGCTGCGCTCGACAGAGCTCGAGCGCGAACGTCGACTTGCCGGCGCCGACCGGGCCGACGATGAGGTGGAGATGCGCCGCGCCGCGCGCCGCTGCGTGAAGCTCGCCCGACGAGGCGTGCTTCGGAGACGTCCTCTCATCCATCGTCCTGTCTCTCATGGATCCTCTCCTCGGTGTGGGCGCGACGAGACGAACCGTGGCCTGCGCATCGAGGCATGGAGTGACCGCCTCGATCCATCGGCACGAGATCGTGCGACACGGGCGCACGCGCGCTCGTCGCCTCGCGGGCGACACGCATCTTCACGGAGCTGCGGCGGCGCGCGCAGGTCTCGTCGCGAGCGCGGCCAGCAACGAAAACGCCAGCCGGAGGGCTGGCGCTCTCGAGGTTGTACCGGAAGGCGGCAGCGGCCGTAAAGTCAAAACATCGCGGCCGTGAGCGGCTGGGAGCTCCGCCGCGCGACAGCCATGTTGCGCACATCGAGAGGAGGGCCGGGCAGCTCGGCGCGGCCTCCTCGTGCCGCAGCACCGGCTCCATCGGCCCCGCGCCCCGCGCCCCGCGAGCCGCGCACGCCCGAGCGCCGCACCCCTGCGCGCGCGGCGTCGCGGAGCCGCGTGGCTCGCGGGTTGCTTCTCCCGGGGCGCATCACCGCAGCCCCGACGTGAGGACCTCGGTCGAAGCCTCCTGCCACGCCGCTCGGCCGCGAAGCGAGG
Organism: Sorangium sp. So ce394; assembly: GCF_051474665.1. NCBI lineage: Bacteria > Pseudomonadati > Myxococcota > Polyangiales > Polyangiaceae > Sorangium > Sorangium sp. So ce394. Next base: position 8,085,861 of record NZ_CP150339.1, on the reverse strand, counting down.
AGTCGCTGGAAAGAGAGGCGTGCGTCTCATGGACCAGGAACAGAGAGCCCGACAGGACACGTGGCAGCGTCAGCTCTATCAGCTGCTCGTCGAAAACACGAAGGATTACGCCATCCTCATCGCCGATCCGGCCGGCGACGTCATCGCCTGGGGCGGGGGAGCCGCCGAGGTCCTCGGGTTCACCGAGGAGGAGATCCTCGGAAAGCCGCTCGAGCTGATCTACACGCCCGAGGACGTCCGCGCCGGCGTGCTCGCCGACGAGATGAAGACCGCCCTGGCGCGGGGCCGGGCGGTCAACGAGCGCTGGCAGCTCCGGAAGAACGGCAACCGGGTCTGGTGCAGCGGCCTCATGACGCCGCTCAGGGACGAGGCGAACAACCTGCGCGGCTTCGCGAAGGTCGTGCGCGATCGGACAGAAGGCCACCTGGCAGACCTGGCGCTGCGCGAGAGCGAGCAGCGGCTGCGGGTCGCGCTCGACGCCGCCAAGATGGGCACCTGGCTCTGGAACGTCGCCGAGGACAGAGAGACCCTGGACGCGAGCCTGAAGCGCCTCATGGGCGCGGCGCCGGACACGGAGGTGCGCACCCTCGAGGACTTCATCCAGCTCATCCATCCCGACGACCAGGCGGCCGTGCGAGGCGCCTTCCAGGCCGCGCTCCGCGAGGGCACGGAGCTGACCGTCGAGTTCCGCATCGTCGGGCCGGATCGCTCGGTCCGCTGGCTGCGAGACCAGGGGACGATCCTGCGCGATGCGCGCGGGAGCCCCGTGGCCATGACGGGCGCGTGCGTCGACATCACCGAACGAAAGCTCCTCGAAGAGGCGCTCCAGCTCCGAGCGGAGCAGCTCGCCGAGGCCGACCGGCAGAAGGACGAGTTCCTGGCGATGCTGGGGCACGAGCTGCGCAACCCGCTCGCCCCGGTTCGCAGCCTCATGGAGGTGCTGCGCCAGAAGCCGTGCGACGCCGAGCGCCTGGCGAAGGCCTACGCCATCATCGACCGCCAGGTCGAGCACCTCGTGCGGCTCGTCGACGACCTGCTCGACGTCTCGCGCATCACGCGCGGCATGATCCAGCTCCACAAGGAGAAGGCGGAGCTCGCCGCGATCGTGGGCCAGGCCGTGGAGACCGTCCGCCCGCTCGTCGAGGCGCGCGACCTCGAGCTGATGATCTCGCTCCCGATGAAGCCCGCGCACCTCGAGGTGGACGCGACCCGGATGACGCAGGTGATCACGAATCTCCTCCACAACGCGGTCAAGTACACGGAGCCAGGGGGCCGCATCTGGGTGATGGGCGAGCGGACGGGGGATGGCCTCGAGATCCGGATCAGGGACACCGGACAGGGCATCCCGCCGGACCTCCTGCCGAAGTTGTTCGATCTGTTCACCCAGGGAGACCGCGCGCTGGACCGGTCCCAGGGGGGGCTCGGCCTCGGTCTGACGCTGGTGCGCCGCCTGGTCGAGATGCACGGAGGGGCCGTGCGCGCCGCGAGCGACGGGCCGGGGAAGGGGAGCGAGTTCATCGTGCGGCTGCCGGCGGAGGCCCTCGCCGCCGGCGCCGGGGGCGCGGAGACGCCCTCCGCGGCGCTCCCGCAGGCGCGCCCGGGCCCCGCGAGCGCGAGGCGCATCCTGGTCGTCGAGGACAACCCCGACGTGGCCGAGTCCCTCGTCATGCTGCTGCAGGCCCTGGGCCACGAGGTCGCCATGGCGAGGAGCGGCCCCGAGGCGCTCGAGGCGGCCCCGGCGTTCCTGCCGGACGTCGTGCTGCTGGACATCGGGCTGCCTGGGATGGACGGGTACGAGGTCGCCAGGCAGCTCCGCCGGCAGCCCGAGCTGGAGCGGGCGCTCCTCGTGGCGCTGAGCGGGTACGGCCAGGATGAAGATCGGCGCCGCTCGCGGGCGGCCGGCTTCGACCATCACCTGGTCAAGCCGGTCTCGCGCGCGGTGCTGCAGCCGCTGATCGCCTCCGGGCAGCGCCGGCTCGCGCAGAACGTCAGCTGAGCCGGAGGCGCGCGGCGGGGGGACGCCCGCTCATTTCGCGCAGATCCCCGGCCGGCGCTTGTCCCACGGCGCCGCCTGCTCGAGCTGGCCGGCGAGCCGCAGCAGCGTCGCGTCGTCGGCGTACCGGCCGGCGAACTGCACGCCGACCGGCAGGCCGTCGGCGCTCATGTGGAGCGGCACCGACATGGCCGGGCTCCCGTTCACGTTGAAGAGGGGCGTGAACGCCGCGAACTCGAAGATCCGGTCGAGCCAGCCCTCGGCGCTCACGGTCGGATCGTTCGCGTCGAGCGTGCCGGACGGGATGGGGAGCGTGGCCAGCGTCGGCGTGAGCAGGGCGTCGAACTGCGTGAAGAACTGCCCGAGCTGCCGCGCGAGCTGGTCGCGCGCGACGAGCACGTCGTGCAGATCCACGGCGCTCATCCGCCGGCCGGCCTCGGCCATGGTCAGCGTGGTCGCCTCGAGCGTGTCGCGCCCCGCCGCGAGCCCGTACAGCGGGCAGACGCGGTCGAACATGTGGGCGTGGTACGACAGCAGCATCCGGAAGGCGATCCGCACCTTCTCCCACGCGATGTCCGGCCGCGCCGGCACGACCTCGTGCCCCAGCTGCTCGCACAGCGCCGCGGCCCGGCGCACCGCCAGCTTGCACTCGTCGTGCACCGGCACCCCGCTCCAGGAGGCGTCGGTGAACGCGATCCGCAGCCGCCCCGGCGGCGTGCGCGCCTCCTCCAGGAACGACCGCGGGGCCGACGCCGTGAAGTACGGCGCGCCCGCGTCGGGCCCGGCGATCGCGTCGAGCAGCGCCGCGCTGTCCCGCACCGAGCGCGTCAGCACGTGGTCGGTGGCGTAGCCCATCAGGACCTCGCCCTCGATCGGCCCGGTCGGGACGCGGCCGCGGGTGGGCTTCAGCCCGAAGAGGTTGCAGCACGACGACGGGATGCGGATCGACCCGGCGACGTCGTTGCCGTGGGCCATCGGCACCATGCGCGCCGCCACGGCCGCGGCCGCCCCGCCGCTCGAGCCCCCGGGCGTGCGATCCGGGCGCCACGGGTTGCGCGTCGGCCCGTGCGCCGCCGGCTCGGTGACCACGTTGAGGCCGAGCTCCGGGGTGTTCGTCTTGCCCAAGGACACGAGCCCCGCGCGCCGGAAGCGCGTCATGAGCTCGTCGTCCGCGGACGAGACGAGGCCCTGAAACAGCCGAGAGCCCATGCCGGTCGGCGTGCCCGCGACGAGGATGCCGAGGTCCTTCACGAGGTACGGCACCCCGGTGAACGGCCCCTCCGGCAGCCCCGCGCGGATCGCCCGCTCGGCGTCGTCGCGCAGCGAGGAGAGCACCGCGTTCAGGGCCGGGTTGACCTGCTCGATGGCGGTCGAGGCCACGTCCATGAGCTCGGAAGGGGTGACCTCGCGCCGGCGGACCAGCTCCGCGAGGCCCAGGGCATCGAAGGCGGTGTACTCGGAGATCTTCATGGTGCAGGTCCCTTATACGAGGCTCCCGCGCGCGGCGGATGGAAGAAAGAAGCGACGCCGCGCAATGCGCCTCCGCTCGGCGCAGCGGCGACGCAGCGACGCGGCGCGCGCGCCGGACCACCGTCGATGGCGGGGAGCCGTGATAGGGTCGCCGCCGTTCACGCCACCGCACGGAGGACCTCACATGAGCACGATTGAGCGGCACACCCCGGGGACCCTATCGTGGGTCGATCTGATGACGCCCGACCTCGACGGCGCGATGAAGTTCTATGGCGCGCTCTTCGGGTGGACGTTCGAAGTCGGCCCGCCGGAGCTCCACCACTACACGACGTGCAGCGTCGGCGGGCGCCGCGCGGCCGGCATCGGCCAGCGGCCCGCGGGCGCCACGTTCCCCCCGGTGTGGTGCGTCTATTTCGACGGCGAGGACGCCGACCGGATCGCCGAGCGCATCCGCGCGAACGGCGGGCAGATCCTGATGGGGCCGATGGCGGTGGCGGATCATGGGCGCATGCTCGTCGCGTCCGACTCGACCGGCGCCGCCTTCGGCGTCTGGGAGCCGAAGAACCACACCGGCGCGCAGGCGATCCTCGAGCACGGCTCGATGATCTGGCACGAGGTGAACACCCGCGATCACAAGAAGGCGGCGGACTTCTACTGTCGCGTCTTCGACCTCGAGGCGCAGAAGCTCGACGCGCCCGGGATCGACTACGTGACGCTCCACAAGGGCCAGAAGACGGCGGGCGGCGTGCTCCAGATGAACGCGCAGTGGCCGGCCGACGTCCCGCCGCACTGGATGACGTATTTCGCCGTCGACGACCTCGACGCCGCGCTCGCGAAGGTCGAGGCGCTGGGCGGCAAGGTGCATGTGCCGCCCTTCGACACGCCTTATGGTCGGCAGTCGGTCGTCACCGATCTCTGGGGCGCGGCCTTCACCCTCATCAAGCCGAGCGAGCTCGCGAACGCGGGCGGATGACCGCGCCCGGCCGCGCGACGGCGCCGCGCGGGGCCGATCAGCCGGACGAGGTCTTCCGGCGGCGGCCCTCCGGGCGCTTCGGGGCCTTCTTCGCGACGGCCGCCTGCGCCCCGGGCTCGACGTCGGGCAGCTTGCCGTTCCCCTGATCGACCACCTTCTTCTCGTACCAGGGCCGCGTGCCGTGCGCGCGGATGAGGTAGGCGAACGCGAGGACGCCGAGGAGCGGCAACGCGACCCAGGCCGCGGAGTGGGCCGTCACGCCGGGGCCGATCGCGCTGGCCAACGGCCACGACGGGACGTGGCGCGCCTTCAGCGCGTCGCCCTTCCGGAGTAGGGCGAAGGCGGCGTGGGACACCTCGTCCACGATCGCGGCGCCGCCTTCGCCCTGCGCCGTCACCTCGTGGTAGTCGGTGTCGCCCCTCTCGATCTCTCTCAGCTCGGTCACGCGGACATCGATCGTCTCTCCCAGCCAGCGGCGCGCGTGGAAGCCCGCGAACGCGGCGTTGAACGCGATCGACGCGACCGCGGCGAAGGCGCCCCACCGCAGGTGGAACGCCGCCCTGCGCGCGAACCGCTGCCCGAGCGGCTCGGACGAGAGGAGCATGCGCCGCCCGTGCGAGCGGGGCACGAGCAGGAACCCCTGCGCCGCGCCGCGGTATCCCTGGGTCGGCGCCTCGGGGTCGGGCGCGCGCCGGAGCTCGCCGACCGCGAAGACCTGCTCGCCGGGCACGAGCTCGGCGACGCGGACGCGCTTCGTGCGATCGACCAGGATCATGCCGTCGAGCGCGTCGACGAGCGTCACGTCCTCGCCGGGCTCCACGCGGACGCGCGCGCCCGAGGCGTGGCGCAGGTAGAAGGGCTGCACCCGGACCTTGCGATCGGTCTCGGACCACTCGTGGCTCCAGACGCCGGAGCTCTCCGTCTCGGACCCCTCCTGCTCGACCTCGACGCGCACGGCCACGTCCGCCCCTTGCGCTCGCTCGACGGTGCCCATGACGACGGCCTCGCCGGGCGCGAGCGCGACGCCGGGATCGAACGACGCCTCGGCCTGCGCGGCGGCGCGGCGCTCGCGGAGCGCCAGCCGGACGGCGTGGGCGGCGAGGACGAGCAGGCCGACCGTCGCGACGCCGTCCACCAGGACCGACGACAGCCAGGCGTCGAGGTGGTGGTCGCTGACGATGGACATGAGGCGGTGTCCCATGGCCCGCCATGAGAGCGCAAAGCGGGGCGCCCGTGCGAAAAACCCGGCGCCTCCGCGGCGGCGCCTCCGCGTGGTCGCGCGCGCGGAAGATCGCCGGAGGGCGCGTCGGCCCGGCGCTCCCCGCGAGGGCGCGGGCGCCCGTTCCCTCCCGCGCGTCCCGCGCGTACACCCGCGGAGAGGATCATGTCCGCGCCGCCGCCTCCGCTCCGCCCGTTCCGCGTCCACGAGCCCGCCGCGCCGGGGCCGGTCGTCGTCGAGGTCCCGCACGCGGGCCTCGCCGTGGACGAGCGCGCGGCGCGCTTCACGCGGGTGCCGGAGCGCGCGCTCGTGGCCGACGCGGACGTCGCGGCGGACGCGCTCTTCGGCGACGTCGCGCTCGAGGGCGCCGCGCTCGTGGTGGCGACGGCGAGCCGCTTCGTCATCGACCTCAACACGGCCCCGCGCGTGCCCACGCCCTACGAGGACAAGCTGCCCTACGGGCTGCGGGAGGTGCGGCGGCGCTCGGCGAGCGGCGAGGCGTGGCTCGACAGCCCGCCGCCGCGCGCCGAGGTCGAGCGCCGCGTGCGCGAGGTGTTCGAGCCGTACCACGCGGAGGTCGCCGCGCGCCTCGCCGCCGCGCGCGCGCGCCACGGCGTGGCGATCCTCGTGTCGGCGCACAGCTACCCCGACGTCCTGTTCCCGCGCGCGGCCGACGTCGTGCTCGGGACCCGGGGCGGCGCGAGCGCGGCCGGCTGGGCGCGCGATGCGGTCGCCGACGTCGCGCGCGCGCACGGCCTGTCGCTCGCGCTGGACGACCCGTTCCCCGGTGGCCACGCGATCGAGCGGCACGCGCGCCGCGACGAGGGGGTGCACGCGCTCCAGGTCGAGCTCGCCCGCCGGCTTTACTGCGACGCGCCCTCGTTCACGCCTCGCCCCGAGGACGTCGCGCGCCTCCGCGGCTTCGCGCGCGGCGTCGTGGCCGCGCTCGCGGCCGCCGCGCGAGATCACGGCGCGATGACGCCGCACGAGGACGCCGCCGCCGCGCGATGACGGAGCCGCCATGCGCGATGACGAAGCCGTGAAGAGGCCGCCATCGCGCGATGACGAAGCCGCGACGAAGCCGTGAAGAGGCCGCCATCGCGCGATGACGAAGCCGCCATCGCACGCTGACGCTGCACAATACCGCCACCGCGCGGCGACGCGGCACGACCACGCGGTGCGCGCGTCGTCGGCGCTGCGCGGTCAGGCGCCGGACGCGCACACGTGCGCGCTCATCCCACCGCCGGATCCCCTGTTTCGCGGCGCCGCCCGGCAGCAGCTGAGCGTTGACGCCGCGGCGCGATGCGCCGAGATTCCGCCGTCAACACTTAGGTCTGGGACGGGAGACTCTTGATGCGCCACGACGGTTTCACGCTCTCGTGCTCGGCGCTCGCCAGCGTCGCTTTCATCGGCTTCCGGGGCACCGAGCACGTCTCGCAGCCGTACGAGTTCGAGCTCTTCTTCTCCGTCCCCGCGAACACCGACGTGCGCAAGGCGGTGGGCGAGCGGGCGACCGTCCGCGCGAACCGCGGCCAGGGGAACGACCCGTTCGTGCTGCACGGGGTGATCGCCAGCGTGCGCCTCCTGCACCAGAACGCGGATCGGGCGCTGTACCAGGCGCTGCTCGTGCCGAAGCTCTGGCTCCTGCGCCACTTCTGGCGCAGCCACGTCTTCACGAACCAGGCCGTCAAGGAGTTCCTCTCGGCGACGCTCCAGAGCGGCGGGCTCGCGGCCAGCGAGTTCCGCTTCTCGATCGACGACGCCGACTACCCGGTCGAGGAGTTCGTCGCGCAGTACCGCGAGACGCACCTTGCGTTCTTCCACCGGTGGCTCGAGCGCGAGGGGCTCTACTACTACTTCGAGCACCCCGAGGACGGGCCCGGCGAGGTGCTCGTCGTCGTGGACGACCGCGGGCTGCACGACGACTTCCCGGGCGGCGGCGCCGTGCGCTACGTCCCCCTCTTCGGCGAAGACGTGACCGCGCCGCCGGGCCTGCACCACCTCGAGCAGGACGTGCAGTGGCTCCCGAAGTCGGTCACCATCGCCGATTACAACTACTCGAACCCGTCCGCGTCGGTGAAGGGCGAGAGCAGCATCACCCAGAACGGGCTGGGCGCGATCCGCGAGTACGGCTACCGCGTCTTCATGCAGAGCGACGCCGAGCGCCTCGCGCAGGTGCGCGCGCAGTCGATCGGCTGCCGCGAGGTGACCTTGCGCGGCAGCGGCGACGTGCTCGGCCCCCGCGCCGGGTACCGGTTCTCGCTGGAGGACCAGCCGGGCGACGTCGGCGAGGAGTGGCTCGCGCTGGAGGTGCACCACACCGCGTCGATCGCCGGGATCACGCCCGAGATCGCGAAGCTCACGCGGCTCTCGGACAAGGACATCTACGGCGTGAAGCTGCTCGCGATCCCGGCCGACGTGCAGTTCCGCGCGCCGCAGACGACGCCGTGGCCGCGCATCTACGGGCTCGAGAACGCCGTGGTCTGCGGCCCCGCCGACAGCCAGTACGCCCAGATCGACGCCGACGGCCGCTACCTCGTGCGCTTCGAGTTCGACACGAGCGGCCTGCCCGACGCGCGCGTCTCGACGCGGGTGCGCATGATGCAGCCCCACGGCGGGACCACCGAGGGCTTCCACTTCCCGCTGCGCAAGGGGACCGAGGTGATGATCGCCTTCCTCGGCGGCGACCCGGACCGGCCGTTCATCGCCGGGGTCGTGCCGAACGCGCACCGGCCGAGCGTCGTCGGGGAGCGCAACCTCAGCCAGAACATCATCCGGACCGGCAGCGGCAACCAGCTCGTGCTCGAGGACGAGCAGGGCAAGGAGTTCATCTTCCTCCACACGCCGAACAACCGCACCGGCATCTACATGGGCACGCCGAGCGGCGGCCACTCGTCGGTCTACACGGGCGACGGCGAGACGCAGGTCGGCACGTTCCTGTCCCCCGAGAACGCCGACCCGGCGGTCGGGGGCAGCAGCCTCGTCGACGTCACGTTCAGCTACCTCGAGACGACGTGCGGCGACGGCGGGTCCTGGATCGGCGGCGACTCCTGGGAGAACGTCGGCGGGCAGAAGTTCAGCATGGTGGTGGGCGACCTCTGGGCGGGCGTCGGCGCGACGTACACGTTCCAGGTCACCGGCGCGGCGACGGAGACGTACTACGCGACGCGCACGACCACGATCAAGACGGGCCGCGTGGACACCGTGGAAGCCGGCGGCATGAAGCAGACGATCACCGACGGGATGACGCTGACCATCACGAGCGGCGGGATGAAGCACGACGTCCACGGCACGTACGAGCAGACGATCGAGCCGGAGGGCTCGTCGACGGTGACCGGGCCGTGGACGCACAAGGTCACGGCCCTGAGCTTCGACGATTACCAGAGCTGGAAGACCGAGGTCGCCACCACCTGGAACGGCCACTTCGGCGGCAACGTCGACCTGAAGAGCGACACGAGCTTCGTGATCAAGGCGCCGAGCGCGAAGATCACCGCCACCGACCTGAAGTGGGAGGTGCTCGGGCTGACGTTCGACCTCACGCCGAACAAGCACGAGCTCTACGTCTACAAGGGCGCGAGCGGCGTCCTCAAGACCGACCACGCCGCGCTCTACCAGACGCTGTACGGGCTCAAGCTCGAGCTCGTGGGGATCAAGCTCGACTACGTCGGGATGGACAAGAAGGCCGTCGGCCTCAAGATGAACCAGTTCGGCACCTACCTGAAGCAGAAGGCGATCGGCCTGATCCTCGCCGGGGTCATCGCGTACAACGCCGGCTTCACGAAGCTCTGAGCGCGGATGCGAGTCGTCAAACCCCTCAAGGTCCCGGCGCTCACGCGCGTGGTCGAGGTCGCGCGGCGCCTCAGGTTCCACGTGGGCGCCATGGTGGCGTTCCCCCTCGACGCGCCGCGCTCGCTCGTCGACGAGATGACGTTCTGGCAGGCCGCGACCCCGGAGCTCGGGGGCCTCCCGCTCGACGACGGCATCGCGAAGGCGCGCGGCGAGCTGCTCGTCGCGGGCCGGTGCTACGCCCCGGAGGGTCGCCGCGTCGCCGCGTCGTTCGTGCGCGCGCGGCTCGGCGCCGTCGACAAGCGCCTGGCCGTGCTGGGCGACCGGCACTGGACCGGCCACGGCTTCACGGAGCCGGAGCCGTTCGCGGAGATGCCCATCGACTGGGCGCACGCCCTCGGCGGGCCGAAGGACGCGGCGAACCCCTACGGCAAGGGGCTCGAGGAGGTCGAGCGCGGCGGGCAGCGCGTCCGGCCGCTGCCGAACGTGGAGCACTACGGCGCGCTGATCCGCTCGCCCGGCGACCGGCCGGGCCCGGCGTCCTTCCTCCCGATGGACGTGACGTTCGCCCAGCGCCGCGCCCGCGCGGGGACGTACGGCCCGGACTACGCCGAGAAGTGGGCGCCCGGCCTGCCGCCCGACGTGGATCCCGCCTTCTTCAACGTCGCGCCGAGCGATCAATGGAGCGCCGAGCCGCTGCGCGGCGACGAGGCGTTCGTCGTGGAGAACATGCACCCGACGCGCCCGCGCATCGAGGGCGCGCTCCCCGGCCTCGCCGCGCGCGTGCTCGTCACCCGCCGCGACGCGGGCGGGGAGGCGTTCGTGGAGCTGCCCGTCCGCTGCGACACGGTGTGGCTCTTCCCCTCGGCCAACCTCGGCGTGGTGATCTTCCACGGCTCGATGCCCGTGGCCGAGGACGACGCCGCGGACATCGTCGATCTCGTCGTCGCCTGCGAGGAGATCGGCCGCCCCCGGCCGATCGAGCACTACCGCGAGGCGCTCGCCCGGCGGATCGACAGGGACCGGGGCGCGATCGCGTCCCTCAGCGACAGCGATCTCATGCCGCCGCGCGAGTCGGGCGTCGTCGCGAACGTCGCCGGGCTCCAGATGATGCAGTGGATCAAGAGCGAGAACCTCGCCGCGCCGAACCTGCGGCGCGGCGCGGAACGGGAGCGCGAGCGCCGCCGCGAGGAGCTCCTCGCCGACGGCATCGACCCCGCGCGCTACGGCCTCGACGGGCCGCTGCCGGAGGAGGAAGCGCCGCCGCCGGTCGACGATCTCGACGCGCTGGTCGTGTACCTGGACACCGCGTCGCGGAAGATGGAGGAGGAGGAGGAGCGGGCAGGGCGCCTCAAGAAGGAGGCCGAGGAGCGCATGAAAGCGCGGGCCGCGGACATGGGCGTGTCCGAGGAGACGCTCCGGCGCGCCGAGAACGAGGACGAGCCGCCCGGCGGCCCGCCGAAGTTCTCGGCGCAGGCGCAGCTCCAGCAGTACGCCGAGCTGGCCGAGGCGGGGCGCCGCGGCGGCGTGCCCAACCTCGAGCTCGAGGCGATGCTCGCGGATCCGGCGTTCCACGAGCAGCTCTTGCGCCTGGAGCAGACGGCGCGCGAGGGCTACCGCGGCTCGGCGCACCTCCGGTCCGAGGCCCTGCCGATGACCGCCGAGGCCGCGCAGATGGCGCGCGTCGTCGTCGATGCGGCGCGCGAAGCGGGCGAGCCGCTCGACGAGCGCGACCTCACCGGCGCCGACTTCCGCGGGGTCGATCTGCGGGGGATGCGCTTCGTGCGCGCGTTCCTCGAGGGGGCCGACCTGCGCGGCTGCGACCTCTCGGGCGCGGTGCTCGAGGGCGCGGTGCTCGCGAGGGCCGACCTCACGGGCGCGAACCTCACGGGCGCGCGGCTCCGGGGCGCGAACCTGGGCAAGGCGAACCTCGAGGGCGCGGTGCTCGACGACGCCGACCTGACCGAGGCCGTCCTGATGGGCGCGAGGCTCGCCGGGGCGAGCCTGAAGCGGGCGCGGCTCGAGCGCGCGGACGTGCTCCAGGTGAGCTGGGCCGGCGTGGATCTCTCGGGCGCGGACCTCTCGCTCTGCTCGTTCGTCCAGACGAGCTTCGCCGACGCGAACCTCGCCGGGGCGAACCTCGAGCGGGCGACGCTGCTGGAGTGCTCGCTCGACGACGCGGACCTGTCGGGCGCGCGGCTGCACAAGACGTCGCTGATGAGCTGCACGGGGTCGCGGGCGCGCTTCGCGGGCGCGCGCTTCTCCGAGGGGGTCGCCGTCCACAAGAGCGGCCTGCCCGAGGCCGACTTCCGCGACGCGGTGCTCGACAGGACCTGCTTCCGGACGACCGACCTGCGCGGCGCGCGCTTCGATCGCGCCCAGATGACGATGACCGATCTCTCCGAGGCCGACGCGACGGGCGCGATCTTCGACCGCGCGGTCATGAAGAACGCCCTGCTGATCCGGACGAACCTCGACCGCGCCTCGCTCCGCGGGTGCAACCTGACGGAGGCGATCCTCTCGAAATCGCGCCTGGCGGGGGCCGACTTCACGGGCGCGCAGCTCTGCCGGGCCGATTTCAGCCGCGCGCGCGGGGACAGCCGGACGACGTTCGCCGAGGCGAGCGTCGACTTCGCCCGGTTCGACCGGCAGGCGGCGCCGGCTCCCGGAGGCGCGACATGAACCGCGACGAGGTGCTCGACAAGGTCCGCCACGGGGAGCCGATCCAGGCCGTGGACATCTCCGGGCTCGACCTGACGGGCGCGGATCTCTCGGGCGCGGTGTTCGACCGGGTCCGCATGCCCCGCGCGATGCGGGGCGCGCTCGTCAAGGAGTCGACGTTCGCGGAGTGCGACCTGTCGGGCGTGGACGCGTCGGGCGTGGACCTGCACCTGACGACCTTCTTCCGGAGCCGCCTCGACGGGGCGACGCTCTCGGGGGCGAGGCTCGTCGGCGCGAGCTTCGTCGAGTCGACGCTCGAGGGCGCGGCGCTGTCGGGCGCGGAGGCGCCCATCGCGACGTGGACGACGTGCTCGGTCGAGCGCGCCTCGTTCGAGGGGGCGAACCTCGACCGGGCGAACCTCGTCGAGGTCAGGGCCGACGGCGCCAATTTCTCTCGCGCCAACCTCGAGAAGGCGACGCTGTACAGGCTCGACCTGCGCACGGCGCTGCTCGACGGCGCGAACCTGACGCTCACGACGCTGGTCGAGGCCGCGCTGGGCGCGCGGGCGTTCCAGGGGATCAGGCTGTTCCGCACGCAGTTCATGCGCGGCAGCGTCGCGGGCTCCAGCTTCGCGGGCTGCGACGCGACGCAGTGCAACTTCACCGGCGTCGACGTGTCGGGCTGCGACTTCAGCGACGCGGTCCTGACGCAGGCGCTCTTCGGCGAGGCGAAGGCGGCGCAGGCGCGGTTCCCGCGGGCGAGGCTGAAGAACACGATCTTCGAGCGGGCCGCGCTCGCGGAGGCCGATTTCTCGGGCGCGGAGCTCGTCGAGGCGTACCTCGCGTTCGCCTCGTGCCCCGGCGCGCGCTTCGTCGGCGCGAAGCTCGCGTACGCGGACCTCTCGCACTGCGATCTGTCCGGCGCCGACTTCACGCAGGCGTCGATGTTCCGCGCGAAGCTGCACCGCGCCCGCCGCGACGGCGCGCGGCTGCCGGCCGGGGCAGGGTGGCTGGGCGACGACGAGAAGCTCGCCGCGCTCGAGGACTGGAAGCCGAAGCGCGGCGGCGAGCGAGACGCAGAGCGCCCGTGAAGCGCGAGATGCCGTTGATTCCCCCCGAAGACTCTCTGAAACTAGCGCGGCGGCCTGCACGTCCCGAACGGGCGGAGCCGGGCCGAGGAGATCCGAGATGCAGAGCACGGCGGCCCGCGAGCCCCTGACGGTGGCACACGACGACAGCGCGCAGGACGACCTCCTGGCCGCGGTGGATCTGCCGCCGGTGGAGGCGGCGCCGCGGCGCGCGCCGTCGCTCGAGACGGGCGTCGTCCGGGGCACGGCGTCGGGGCTCCTGGTCGAGCTCGGCGGCGGCCCGGTGATCGCGCGGCGCGCGAAGAGCTGCCTCGTGGCGCCGGACGCGGGGGATCGGGTGCTCTGCGCGACGGACGGGGATCAGGTGTTCGTCCTCGCGGTGCTCGAGGGCGAGGCCGGCGCGACGACGCGGGTGGTCGCCGAGGGCGACCTGAAGGTGCAGGCGACGGGGCGCCTCGGGCTCGGCGCGGGGGACCAGATCGAGATCGCCGCCGCCCGGGAGGTGGGGCTGTTCGCGGGCAAGCTCCAGGTCCGCGCGCAGGCGGCGGCCGTCGCGATCGAGGAGCTCGGGCTCGTGGGCGGGTCGCTCGAGGCGCACCTCCAGAAGGCGGTCGTCGTGGCCGAGCGCATGGAAGCGCGCGCAGGCCGCCTCGTGCAGCGGGCGAAGCAGGCGTTCCGCTTCGTCGAGGCGCTCGATCAGGTGCGCGCGGGGGTCTTCGACCTGCGCGCGGAGGGGCTCGCGGCCGTCCGCGGGGAGAACACGATCGTCGCCGCGCGGACGCTCGCGAAGCTCGACGGCGAGCAGGTGAAGATCGGCTGAGGGCCCGCGCCGCGGGGCGCCGCGGACGCTGGCAAGGACGAGGGGTGAAGCGATGCTCGCGAAGACGACCGCAGGGGGGATGTGCTTGGCGTTCCCCGACGTGTGTTTGACCCCCACGCCGGCGCCGGTGCCGATCCCGTACCCGAACATCTCGCTGCACCCGATGAGCGTGCTGTTCGTGCCGAACGTGCTGGTCACGTGCGCGCCGGCGCACAACATGCTGACCGTCGCGCCGCTCACGATGGGGGACAACCCGGGCGTCGCGCTCGGCGTCGCGTCCGGGATGGTGATGGGCCCGTCGCGCAACATCACCGCGGCCTTCACGGTGATCGTCGGCTGCGCGCCGATGACGCGCCTGACGAGCCTCTCGCTGCAGAACAGCACGAACACGGTGGGCATGGCGATCGTGCCGAGCGTCACCACGGTGGTCGTGCTCTCCCCGTGAGCGGCGCGCGCCCCCTGCCCGCGATGGAAGCGTCCTCGTCCGAGAGGCGCCCGCTCGCCGAGGCGCTGGCGAAGCTCGACGCGGCGATGCGCCCGCTGCGGGGCAGCAGCGCCGATCCGGAGCGGCGCCGCGTGGCGGCCCGGCTCGCGGACCTGGCGCGCTGCGAGGACGACGAGCTCGCGGCGTTCTCGAGCCGGCACCTGCCCGGCCGCGCGGTGGACGAGCCGGCGCTGCGGGCCGCGCGCGAGATGATCCTGGCGATCGGCCGGGTCCTCGGCCCGGACGGCGAGAGCGCCGAGGCGATGGGCGCGCTCCAGGACGCGCGCCGCGCGCTCGACGAGCGGCTGGCCGAGGCGAAGCGGGCCGCTGCGCAGCGCGAGGCCGAGGCCGCCGCTGCCACGACGGGCGCGCCGGCGCTGGTCGAGGCGTCGGGGCCGCGCTCGTGGCCGGGCGGGGGATTGCCCTTCGTGGCGGCGCCTGCGTCGGTGGCGGCACCCCCGCCGATGAGCCTGGCTGCGCTGGCCGCGGTGCCAGCGCCAGCGTCGGTGGCGGTGCCTGCGCCGGTGGCGGTGCCTGCGCCGGTGGCGGTGCCTGCGCCGGTGGCGGTGCCTGCGCCGGCGGCGGTGGCGGTGCCAGCGCCGGCGGCGGTGGTGGTGCCAGCGCCAGCGTCAGTGGCGGTGCCAGCGTCAGTGGCGGTGCCTGCGCCGGTGGCGGTGCCTGCGCTGGTGGCGGTGCCTGCGCCGGTGGCGGTGCCTGCGCCGGTGGCGGTGCCTGCGCTGGTGGCGGTGCCTGCGCCGGTGGCCGCGCGCGAGGCGGAAGATGCTGCTGCCGTGACGAGCGCGCCGGCGCTGGTGGAGGCGTCGGGGCCGCTGTCACGGCCAGGCGGGGGATTGCCGTTCGCGCCGGTGGCCGCGCCTGCGCCGGTGGCCGCGCGCGAGGCGGAAGATGCTGCTGCCGTGACGAGCGCGCCAGCGCTGGTGGAGGCGTCGGGGCCGCTGTCACGGCCAGGCGGGGGATTGCCGTTCGCGCCGGTGGCCGCGCCTGCGCCGGTGGCCGCGCCTGCGCCGGTGGCCGCGCCTGCGCCGGTGGCCGCGCCTGCGCCCCTGGCCGCGCCCGCGTCTGCGCCCGAGTCCGCGCCGGTTTCTCGGACGGAGCCGCCGTCCTCCCGGACGGAGCCGCCGTCCTCTCGGATCGAGCCGCCCGTGGGGAGCGAGCAGCCCAGGCCCTTCAGCAAGACGCTCCCCGAGACGGGCAGGTTCGTCGGCCCGGCGCTGCCCTTCATCCAGGTGGCGTCCGAGGAGCGCCCGCGGCCGTCCGTAGCGCGCTTCGACGCGGCCCTCCCTTTCCAGCCCGTCGCGAGCGACGGGACACCGCCGCGCGAGCCTCCCCCGGCGGCGCACCACGGCCTCGCGGCGTCGTCGACCCACCACGAGCGCCCTCCCGTGGCTGCAGGCCCGAGCGCCCCGCCGGCCTCGGCGCCGAGCATCTCGCCCGCGGCCCCGCCGAGCGTCCCGCCCGCGGCCCCGCCGAGCATCTCTCCTGCGGCCCCGCCGAGCATCTCTCCTGCGGCCCCGCCGAGCATCTCTCCTGCGGCCCCGCCGAGCATATCTCCTGCGGCCCCGCCGAGCATCTCTCCTGCGGCCACGCCGGGCGCCCACCCGCCCCCCGCGCCGAGCGTCCCGCCGCCGTCCGCGCCCGCCCCTGCGAGCGCCGGCGATCCGCTCAGCATGCGCTCGCCGCCACCGCTCACGCTCAACCAGTACGCCGGCCTCGTCGTCGCGTGCGAGCTGTACCCCGCCTACGTCGAGAGCACGCACGCGCGGTACGGCGTCCCGACCCCCGCCGCGCGCGCCGCGCTCGACGCCTTCTGGTCAGCCCGCCTCGCCGCCGATCCCGCGCTCGCCCAGCGCTGGCCGGAGCTCTGCGAGGCGGCGCGCAGGTACTTCCTGCAATCGCGCTGAGCGCCTGCGCCGCCGCGCGGCGCCTCGCGAGGAATCGGCATGATTCATCGTGTGCATGCATCGCCATGCGTGGAAGGCGCAAGAGAGGAAATGACGTGCGCAAGACGAAACCTGAGAATGTCCCTCAGGCCGCCGCCATGCCAAGCCAGCTCGGCGGACGCCTCGGAGCGCTCCCCGTCGTGGCAGGCGGCGAGGGCGTCACGGTGTGCGACGTGGGGCCGTGACGAGGCGCACGACCGTGGCCTGAGCGCCCTTGGTGCCGCTGAGCCGTCGCCACTGTTCGCTCTACCGCTGTCGCTCCCACTAGCGCGGCAGGGGGCGCGCATGAACGAGCTGGCCGCTCGCCAGGTACTCGATCTCCTCCGGCGTCGATTGCCGGCCCAGGGCTTCATTACGATGCGGATGCCGACCGAACCGCGAGATCACGTCGCGATGCCCGCGGGCCTGGTTCGCGGAGAACTCGAACCACCAACGAAACTCCGCGGGCACCGTGCCCACGAGCTCCTCGGCGAGCTGGACCGCTCGATCCAGGTAGGAGAGGTCCTCCGAATGCCCGAGCGGCAAGAAGAAGAAGGTCTTCTGCCAAGGGTCCTCCAGCGCCGCGTGATGACCGATCTCGATCCCTTCGAGCGCCAAGGCGAGCGCTCTCGGGTCCTGCGCGAACGCGCGAGCCGTCCCCCGGTACACGGTGCGAGAGAACTGGTCGAGCACGAGGATGAGCGCCAGCCGGGAGCGAGGCGCGCTCGACCAGCCGTCGAGCTCGCCTCGCGCAGCGCGCTCCAGCAGCGGCGGAAACCGCTCCAGGATGGCGGCGTCCGCGCCGCCGCGGAACCACCACTCGACCTGGCGAGTGAGCTCCTCCTTGTCACCGCTCATCCGCTCCGGAAACCAGAATCCGAGGACCTCTTCGACTTCTTCTGTCATGAGCATCAGCTTTCTTCGGTGTCAGCTGTCCGCCGGCCGGGGCGCGCGGCGCCCTGCCGGACGCGAGCAGGTGTATCTCCCGGTTGAGGCGCTCGGCGGCCGCTTCCGCGACGCGGCTGCGAGCCCCAGCGTCGGTCTTGCCGGTACGCGTGGGGAGATCGCCGAAAGAAGGGTCGGAGTCCTTGCTGTTCAGGGCCGTCGAAGCCCAAGAATCCTGGGACGAGGATGACCACATCTTCCACGTGAGCCGCGGGCGTCGGCTTCTCGTCTCGCTCGGGAAATTGGTCACGGAGTCGTGTCAGCAACATGAGAGGCACCCCCGCTTCAAAGCAATGCGCCGACCCCACGACGAGCCAGCATCATCAGCCTACCGGATCGGGGCGGCTCGGTCGACCTCTCAGGGATGACGAGTCGTTCCTGGCCTTGGTGACGCACCGCTTCGGCGGCCACGGGATCTACCTCCTGGACGAGCCCGAGGCCGCACTCTCCCCGCAGCGCCAGCTGGCCGTGCTGTCCAGTTTCCACGATCTGGTCCGGGTATTGTCTACACCACGCTGGCTCATCACGTCGGCGAAGCGGGCGGTGCAGGCGCCCATCACGGGCGACCTTGCATGGCTTCACAACGCGGGCGGACGCGCTCGCGCAGATGTACGCCTCGAGCTTGCCGACCCTCCGGCTGCTCCAGACGCTCGGCTTCGCGATGGCGAGCTCGCTCCGCCCGTCGGCGTCCGCGTCGAGGACCTTGGGCGCGTGGAGGATCTTCCTCGCGCCGCATGCAGGGCAGCGTAGCTCGTCGCGCATCGACGCGGATCGCCGCTCGAGCAGCGCCTGGACCTCGCGCTCGAGCCGCCCCACCCGCGCCTCGAGGGAGCGCTCCGCCGGCGCGCTCGAGTCGCCGATCGCGCCGTGATCGTTCGCCTCCCAGCGAATCGCCCGGTGATCGCTCGCCATCGCGCAGGTGTGATCCCGCCCGAGCGCGATCCCCTCGACGTCCGCCACGCCGACCACGGGCCTCGCGGTCGGCCGCGTGATGCAGGTTGTGTCCCCGAGCTGTCTCCACGTGTTCGAACCCCAGCACCACACCGTGCCGTCCTCTCGGTCGAGGCGAGGCCCAACGGCAAGGCACCCTGGCCGCCTCCAGGTTGTGCGTATGATCCTTCCGGCGGCCAGGCTACCTTGCCGTCAGTCCCGCCTCACCTCGAACGTTAGCCCGCTTCAGGAGCACGTAATGCGACCCCTTCAGTACTCCATCAACGTCACATGGGACGGGTGCTGCGATCCTCGTGCGATGTTCGCGAGCACGCCCGGATGAGCTCGGCCACGAGCGGCGGCAGCTGACCGGCGAGCGCGGCGCGCTCCGGCTGGAACAGCGTGGCGACGAAGAACGGGTGCCCGTCCAGCTCCACGGCGCGCACGTCGCCGGCGTCGTCCTCCGCGCTGACGCGCAGCGGGCCCGAGACCAGCGCGGCCTGGAACTCCGGGTTCAGGCCGTAGCGGCAGCGGTATCCTTCCGTAGCCTCGGCGCGGCCGTACGCTTGCGCGATGCGGCTGCCGGCGCGGAAACGAACGGCGCCGGTCGCCTCCACGAGCGCGCATTCAAGCGGCGCGATCACCGCGCGCCGCGCCTCCGGCGCCGTCTCCGCGTGCTCGGCGTCCGACCAGCCCAGCACGTGGCGCGCGTAGTCGACGATCGCGTGCTGGAAGCCGCCGCAGGTGCCGAGGAACGGGCGCCGCTGCTCGCGGGCGAAGCGGATCGCCCGCAGCGCGCCGTCCATGCTCCGGTACGGGCTGGCCGGCACGCACCAGAGGGCGTCGTAGCGCGCCACCCGCGACGCGTCGGCCACCTCCTCGGTCGGGACCCACTCGAACGCGAGCGGCGCCGCCAGCGCCTCCCCCGCGAGCCGCAGCGCCACCGGGATGGCCCGGTGGGCCGTCACCGCGTCGTCGCGATCACCGACGAGCCCCACCTGGATTGTCGACGTCATGCGCCGCACTCTAGCGTGCTCGGCGCCGCCGCAGAACTCGAGCGCTCCTCGATACCGCCGATTCTCCGCGGCGGCGCGCCGGGCCGCGGCGGCCGCGTTCCGGCGGAGCGCGCCGCCTCAGGGCGTGCTCTGGGGATCGGCCGGATCGCTGCCCGCCGAGGTCTCGTCGCCGTCGAGGTGCCCGTCGAGATCGCGGTCGACCCCCATGCGCTCGCCGGATCCCGGCGGCGCGCAGGTGTAGGTCAGCGCGCTGCCGGGCAGGGCGACCAGCAACCGCAGCAGCGCGTCCGGCACGGCGCCGAGCGACTGCCGGTCGGCCGCGAACTGGCCGCCGCCGAGGTAGAGGAACCCGAACTCCTGCTGCGCGATCCGGCCCTTCGCGATGAGATCGCACTCGCCGGCGTCCGCGCGTTCGATGAGGAGATCGATGCGCCCCTCGACCGCGGCGTAGGTGCTCGCGGTGAGCGTCGTCTGCTGCCCGACGATCGGCGCGAGGTTCGAGTCGAAGGCCAGCATGAACTGCTCCATGTCCCGCTTGAGCTGGGCGTTCTCGGGGGTCACCGGGAGGCCGACGGGGTTGCCCTCGAACTGGTCGAACCCGCTGTTGAAGCGGAACAGGTCCGGGAAGGCGCCGTCGTGGTTGAAGCCGAAGCCGCGCACCTGATCGCCGAGGAACGGATCGGGGCCGTGCGAGAGGGTGGTGAAGGCCGCGCCGAACATCCCGACCTTCTGGTACTGGTTGCGGAGGTGCGGGACCTTGAAGAACTGCGGATCCGGTGAGACCGCCGCGCGGCCGTCGGTCCCGAAGAAGCCGGCGAAGGCGCCCTCCGACGGGTTTCCGCCGGGGTCGAGCCGGTGGCAGCTCTCGCACGAGCCCGTCGGCGCGACGACGGTGTTCATGAAGGTGTCGCGCCCGCTCTGCTGAGCGGGGGTGAGCGAGTTGTCGAGGTTGCGGATCGGGTTGGGCGGGTAGGTGACCTGGAGGATGAAGTCGGTGAAGGCCTGCATCTCCGGGTCGCCGAGCTCCGCGTGCCGCCCGAGCAGGTCCATGAACGCGGGGTTGAACTTCTTGAACGCCGCCTCCTCGTCGAAGCCGCCCTCGTCCGGCTGCGACGTGGGCTCGGCGTTGCCGCCGGTGCGGTCGCCGCGCCAGTGCATGGGGCCGTGGTTGTCCATGCCGCGCAGGCTCTGCGTCACCATCGGCCCCTTCATCGGGTGGAAATCGGGGTCCTCGCCGAAGAACCCGTCGTCGCCGAACCCGGCGCCGGGGATGGGCGGGACGACCAGCGTCGGGTTGTTGACCACCGAGCCGTCCGGGTTGCCGAGGTCCCAGGCGAGGCTGTCGAAATCGCCGAAGACATGGCAGCTCCCGCAGGACGAGTCCCCGTGGCTCGAGCTCATCCGGGCGTCGTAGAGGAACGGCCGCCCCGCGACGACGCTCGGCGGCTCGGGGTTGTAGAGGGGCAGGTGCGCGATCTCCTCGCGCGCGGCGGTGTCGATCACGGAGATCGCGTTGTCGAAGCGGGTCATCACGTACATGCGCTTGCGGGCCTGGTCGAGCGCCATCCCGGTCGGTCCGCCGCCGGTGAGCGGGATCTGCGCGGCCGTGCTCGGCGTGAAGGTGTCGCCCTCGAGCGCGGCGGTGTCGTAGACGCCGATCTTCGAGGAGCCGAACGCGGCGACGTACAGCGTCTTGCCGTCGCCGCTCACCGCCATGCCGAGCGGCTGCGCGAGGCTCTTCTCGTTCTCGTCGTTCGGGAGCGGGGCGCAGCAAGCGTCGTAATCGATGTGCTTGTTGAGGTGCCGCGGGGCGACGCCGGCGGAGCTCAGCACCGTGATCCGGCTCTCGTGCAGGTGGCCGCGCAGGCTGCTGCCGGCGAAGATGCCCGGCCCCTCGAAGCGGAGGTCGTTGCGCGCCTCGGTGTTGCTGACATACACCTTCCCGCTCACCGGGTTCACGGCCATGTTGAAGAGGATGGTGCCGACGCCGGTGTAGAAGCCGCTCGAGCCAGGGAGCTGCGCCGGCGGATTGGCCTTGGCGTCGATGACGAAGACGTCCTTGTCCGGCAGCGACAGCCGCAGCTTGTCGTCCCAGGGGCGGCTCAGCTCATCGACCCAGTGCTCGCCGTCGAACTTGACGATGAGCCCCACCTCGGGCCTCGGGACCCCCTCGAAGTTCGTCGTGGGGCCGGGCAGCCCGCCGGCCTCCTCGCCCCCGTCGGGAACGAGGGAGTCGTGGACGATGGTGGTGCGGTTGCCCGAGTGGAACGCGGCCGCGTAGACGCGGGACCCGTCGGGCGTCGCCGCCAGCGCGCGGGGCGTGTCGCCGAACAGGGTGACGATGGTGAGCGGGTCGCCGCCGAGCGAGGCGCCGAGGCTCGCGGCGTCGAAGACCCACACGTCGGCGCGGCCGACCCCGGGCGTGGTGAGCTGCGGGTCGTGAGGGATGTTCTGCCCTCGGTGGGCCGTGGTGATGAAGGCGCGCCGCTTGTTCCGGCCGGCGAAGACGATATCGCGCGGCTCGTCGCCCACGAGCAGGGTGCGCACGACGGCGCCGCGGTACCCGAGCGGGCCGAGGCGCACCACGCTCACGCTGTCGGACAGGTGGTTGACGACCCAGACCTCCTCGTCGCTGCGCGCCGCGACCGCGACCGGCTCGAGCCCGACGGGGATCGAGGCGCGGTGCGCCAGGCCGCCCGCGTTGACGGCAAAGACCTCCAGGCGGTTGTCCGGGGTGTTGACGGCGAAGAGCAGCTTGCCGTTCGGCGATAGCGCGAGCGGACGGACCTGCCCGCTCTCGAACAGCCGGTAGGACGGAGCGGCGATGGCCTCCGGGCCCGACGACACGCCGGCGAACAGGGTCGCGGCGAAGGCAACCCTGGAGAGGGCACGGCCAATGCCGCGCCTCGAGAGCCCGATGCTCCTTGCGTTCATGGATCCTCCTTGATTGGGGGGTCGTGCTCGTGCGCCTAAGATGCAAGCGAAGGAGAGATGCTCAGCTTCGGATGCTACAGAACACGTGGCGACTGACAACAGCAAAGTAGGTGAAGAGCACGGATCGCGACGCCTTACCGCGGAGGCGGACGACGTCCGCGCTGGTTTGTCTTCGTGGCTCGCGGCGTCGCGGCGTCGCGGGTGAGCGCCCGCGCGCGGCGTCGCCGGCAGAGGGCTCCGTCCGTCTCCATCTCCGCGGCCGCGTCTCCGACCGCGGCAGCGCACATCAGCCCCGGCCGTGGCCTCGCCGCGCGCGCGTCCGTCGGCGATAAGGCGCGCGGCAGGGGGGCGCGGCGGAAAGCGGCGCGACGGGCCGCTCGTCAGCTTTGGACGGGGCGATCTGCGGAAGGTGGGGAGGGCGTTCTCGGTCGATGCGCGCCGCCGGCGGGGGGCGGCGCGAGGTCCGCGGGGGCGGACGATGCTCAGCGGTCGGGGGCGCCGGCGCAGATCCAGTCGTTGATCGTCTTGATCTCGGCGTCGGGCAGCGGCGTGCCTAGGGGCATCCTGAACTCGTCAGGGTCGCACAGGTCGACCCCCTTCAGCTTGTTCATGAGATAGCTGCTGCTCGGCATGAACGGCACGACGAGCGCCTTTTCGCTGGAGCACGAGCCGGCGTCCTGATTGACGATCGCGGAGACCGCCGCGGCCGTGCGCAGATCGAGCCCGCCGGCCGGCGAGCTGGCGTTGCCGTGGCAGTACTGGTTCGAGCAGCTCCGCTCCAGGATGGGCGCCACATCGGCGAAGGTCGCGGTGTCCGGGCCGCAGGCGGGATCCAGCGGAGGCGCGCCGCCGGCGCCCGCGGTGGTGGCGCCGCCGCCCGCGCCGCCCGCGCCGCCCGAGCCCGCGGTGGTCGTGGCGCTGCCGCCCGCGCCGCCGGAGCCCGCGGTGGTCGTGGCGCTGCCGCCCGCGCCGCCGGCGCCGGCGGTGGTGGCGTCGCCGCCCGCGCCCGTGGTGGCGGCGTCGCCGCCTGCGCCGCCGGTGGCGGCGTCGCCGCCGGCGCCCGTGGTGGCGGCGTCGCCGCCCGCGCCGCCGGAGCCCGCGGTGGCGCTGCCGCCGCCCTGGCTCGAGCTGCTGGCGCTGTCGGTCGTGCTGGCGGCGTCGCCGTCGTCCGAGCCGTCGCCGCCGCCGCCGCCGATGCCCCAATCCTCTGGATCGATGTTGAGGCCGTTGCAGGCCGTCGCCGAGAGGCCGATGGCCAGGCACAAGACCAGTCGAAGCGGAGTGTTATAGTAAAGCAAGGTAACCTCTTCATGGTGATGGCCGCGCGACGTTCGCCGCTCGACCGATTCATGAAAAGATTAGAAAGCACGCGAGCGCGCGCGACGCAATGCGCGATGCTGGATGAGGGGATCGTTTATGTGACGACGATACTGCAATGCAATCGCGGCGCTGGACATCGATGGCTGTCGCGAGCTCCTGCTGTTGTGCGCATACAGGGGGTGTTGTCGTTCATCTGGAGAGCTTTCCGCAGGAAGATGGGTGTTGGAAATATCTATCGAGTCGCGCTGCGTGTCCCGGATTCATGTGCTGTCGACGGGCGGAGCCCGCAGGCGGGGATGGGACAGCCGGCTGGGACGCCGGAAAAATCTTCTGCTCTCCCGGCGTCCTCGGCGTCTTGGCGGTTTTTTTTCCGGAGGGACGCACTCGGGCGCGGTCCAGGGCCAGCCCATGTCGGGTGCGCCTCGTCCGCCCGACGTCGCGAGCGGCCGATCTCGATCCGTGAGCGATTCTCGATTCAGCGCTGCTTTCTCGCGAGAGGGGACTGAATGAAGATCCTCTGTCCGGCCGACGTGTGCAGCGTGGCTGTACGACGGGATGGACCTGCCGCCCCTGCCGCCGCAGCAACCCCGCAGCCGTCTGGCCCTCGCGGCGGCGCTCGTGGTACGTCGTGCGGGTGACCGAGCCCACCCCCGATCCTGCCAGCATCCCCACGCTCGTCGGCCGTTCGAGCTCCCATTTCACGCGCGTCGCGCGCCTCTTCGCCGCGGAGCTCGGGGTCGCCTGCGCCTTCGAGGTCGTCCCCGATCTGCGCTCCGTGGACGCCGCGGATTACGCGGGCAACCCGGCGCTGCGCATGCCGATCCTGCGGACGGGGGCGACCACGTGGCTCGGCTCGCTCAACATCTGCCGCGAGCTCGCCCGCCGGGCGCCCGCGCCGCGACGCGTGGTCTGGCCCGAGCACCTCACCGAGGCGCTGACCGCGAACGCGCAGGAGCTCGTCGTGCAGGCGATGGCGACCGAGGTCACGCTGATCATGGGCCAGCTCGCGGGGACGCCGAAGGAGGACGCGCAGCTCGTGAAGCTGCAAAAGAGCCTGCTCAACATGCTCGCCTGGCTCGACGACAACATCGAGGCGGTGCGCGCCGCGCTGCCCCCGGAGCGCGACGTCAGCTACCTGGAGGCCTGCGCGTTCTGCCTCGTCACGCACCTCGAGTTCCGGAAGCTGCTGCCCACGAGCGGCTATCGCGCCCTGTCGGCCTTCTGCGACGACTTCGGCCAGCGCGCGTCGGCGCAGGCGACCGCGTACCGCTTCGACGCGCCGTGAGCCCGCCCGGCGCCGGCGAGGCCCGCCGCTGGTTCGGCGTGTCAGAGATCCCGACGGCTTCCGATGGATCCCGACGGTGAGGCGCCGCAAATTCGTCCTTGGGCGGATCCACCAACCGCGCGGTTGGTCCCCGGTTTGACGGAACCACCTCCACAGGTCGAGATATCCTGCCCCTGTTCATGAGGGTGCCCTCTTTGACGCCGCCCTCCTTGCCCGATCCATCTGGATCGAGCGCGATGGCACCAAAGCAACCCGATCCTGCGCTGGCCCCCAGCGCCACGCCGAACAAGGCAGCGCTGAGCTTGCTGCTCAGCCAACTCCCGGTGATCGGTGGAGGCATCACGGCGGTGCTCCACAGCCCGCTGGCAACGTGGGCCAAGGAGCACCCGGGCACAACGACGTTGCTGGTCCTCGCGTACGAGGCGTCGCTGATGGTCGGCGGCGTCCTCAAGAAGGTGTGGAGCAACCTCGAGCCGGAGGTCGTCACGGGGCTGACCGACGGCTCACGGCACCTCGCCGGCGCCGCCCAGGCGAGCCTGCTCAACCTCGTCAGCAGCTACCGGCGCCGCTACCTCCGGCGGCTCCTCCTCGATCACCGGAGCTTCAACGTCCGGGGCCTGCGCACCCAGGGCGCCTTCACCATTCACCTCGATCAGGTCTTCGTCGAGGTCCGCATCACGCCGAACAGCGCGCAGCAGGTCAGCTTGAGCCCCCTCGGCGGAAAGGAGCTCTCGGGGAACCGCACCATCTGGGACTTTTTGAGCCGCACCGCCCAAGGAGAAGGGGAGGCCCTCGCCCTCCTCGGCCCCCCAGGCAGCGGTAAGACGACGCTCCTCCAGCATGTTGCTCTGACCCTGGCCGCCCATCGCAAACGCCCTCACCGGCTCCGCGCCTTGCTCCCGATCTTTCTTTCGTTGCGTGAGCATACGGCGGCGTTCGTCGCCGCGTCGCCGTCGTCGCTGGGCGACCTCGCGCAGGCGTACTTCGCGAAGAAGCTCGGCGAGCCGCCGCCTCCGCGCTGGTTCGAGCGACAGCTTCAGGCTGGAGCGTGCGTCGTGCTGTTCGATGGCCTCGACGAGGTGGCGGACGACGAGGCCCGCGCCCGCGTCTCGTCCTGGGTGGACCAGCAGATCGCGGCCTATCCGCGATCGCCCTTCGTGCTCACCTCGCGCGGTGGCACGAGGCGCTCTGCCTCTATGCGGCGCAGGGCGATGCTTCCGCCTTGATTCAGGCGAGCCTCGCGCTGGACACCGTGCCCGCGCTCGCGCTCGCGAGCGAGTGCCTGGGGGAAGCGCAGCGCCTTGAACCGACGTTGCGCCTCGAGGTGGAGCAACGCCTGGTGGCCGATCTGGAGTCGAAGGACGATCAGCGACGGCGCCTCGCCATGGAGGTGCGCCTGGCGTGTCGCCTGCGTACTTTCCAGAGGATCGACGACACCCGCGAGATCGATCCCGGTTACATGACCTGCGCGGAGTACCAGCTCTACATCGATGATAGACGCCGGGAAAGAGTCTTTACGCAACCAGATCACTGGAGCTCGGAGTCGTTTCCTCGGGGGCGCGCACGGGCGCCTGTCGCGGGCGTCCACCTGGAGGACGCTCGTGCGTTTGCCGGGTGGCTCACGGCACGTCATGGGGGCGATGTGATATACCGTCTGCCCACCGCGCAAGAGGCGTCTCAGCACCCTGCCAGCAGCACTGAGCCGATGGCTGCCTGGTGCGCCAG
Source organism: Sorangium sp. So ce394 (assembly GCF_051474665.1). Lineage (NCBI taxonomy): Bacteria > Pseudomonadati > Myxococcota > Polyangiales > Polyangiaceae > Sorangium > Sorangium sp. So ce394. The sequence goes on along the minus strand of NZ_CP150339.1, from coordinate 8,059,272 downwards.
CGATGGCGCGATCGGCTTGATCGGGCTCACCGGTGCCCAAGAAGATTCATTGCAGCAGCGGATGCAGGACCTCTCCGGGCTGCTGCTTCGTCCGTCAGTCGCTCGCATGCCTGAGCTCTCGCGCGCCTTGGCCCTCGCGCGTGACGGCAAGATCGTCGCACAATCGAATGTCGCGCTCATCCAAGCCCTGAGCCGCGACAACGACGTCGAATAGGCCAAAGCCGCCAAGCGGATCGGGGACTCCATCGAGGTCGGGATCCGCAACCCGGACCGCGCAGGCGACCGCGCCGTCAAGGCCAGCTTCGCGTTCGACCTCAACGGCGCCGTCGCCCGCGCCCTTGCCCTCGGCCGCGATCTCGCCCTCGACCGCAACGTCGTCCGCGCCGTCAAGGTCGAGCCGAACGACATATCGGATTTGATCAAGGCTATCCTGGCAGACGAATTCAGTGGGCCGGTGCTCGCGCTGCTGCGCGACCTGCACGATTTGCTCACGCTCCGCGCTTCGCTGGCGCGCCGTCGAGCGTGCTGCCGGTATCTCGCCCATCTTGTGGAATACTTGCATCGCAAGCGATTGGGGCCGCTCCCGCGCCAGCAACACACCGATGAAGGAGCTCACCCTTCGCACGAGCGAAGAGCGTCCCATTCAGCGCCGACGGATGCCCCCTCGGACGATGCCGGCAACGCTCTCCTGATGGTCCACTGGTGGGCCCACCTCACCCTGGCTCGCATCGACGGCATCGTGCCCGCCTGGGAAGGCATCCGGCTCGTCCGTGAGCGTCGGGCGTAGCGGCGAGGAGCTCTCAGGTATGCCAGAACGCCTTGGCGCGTCATTCGAGGAATGGACCGCCGAGGACGCCGAGAGTCACTTCTCGCTGTCGAGCATCGCCATCATCGGCGCGGGGTAGCGGGTGCCGGCGATCTCCTCCGCGGGGACGGCGGCCTCGAGCTCGGCGACGTCGGCGGGCGAGAGCGCGATCTCGAGGCCGGCGAGGGCATCCTCGAGCTGCTTCCGCGTGCGCGCGCCCATCGTCGGGATGATCGTGACACCCTGCGCGGCCCCCTTGGCGCGGACCCAGGCGACCGCGAGCTGCGCGGGGGTGACGCCGCGCCTCTCTGCGAGCCGGACGAAGGCGTCGACGAGCGCCTGGTTCTTCCGGCCGTTCTCGCCCGAGAAGCGCGGCAAGTGGGCCCGCATGTCGCCCGCGCCGGCCGGCTTGCTCCCGGCCAGCAGGCCGCGCGAGAGCACGCCGTACGCGGTGACCGCGACGCCGAGCTCGGCGAGCGCGGGGAAGATCGTCGCCTCGGGGCTGCGGCTCACGATCGCATATTCGATCTGGAGGTCCACGATCGGGTGCACCTTCGCGGCGCGGCGGATCGTCTCCACACCCACCTCGGAGAGGGCGATGTGGCGGACATAGCCCGCCTTCACCATGTCGGCGATGGCGCCGATCGTGTCCTCGATCGGCACCGCAGGGTCCAGGCGCGCGGGCCGGTAGACGTCGATGTAGTCGACGCCGAGGCGCGACAGGCTATGGGCGAGGAAGCTCTTCGTCGCGACCGGACGGGTGTCGAAGCCGATGAAGGTGCCGTCGGGCGCGCGCAGGCCGCCGTACTTCACGCTGAGCACGACCTTGTCGCGCCGGTCCTTGATCGCCCGGCCGACGAGCATCTCGTTCTTGCCCATGCCGTAGAAGTCGCCGGTGTCGAGGACGTTCACGCCCCGATCGAGCGCCGCGTGGATGGTCGCGATGCTCTCCGCCTCGTCGCTCGCGCCGTACGGGCTGCCGCCGGCCATGCTCATGCAGCCGAGGGCGAGGGGGAAGACGGAGGGGCCAGTTTTGCCGAGCTTGGTGGTGTTCGTCGTTGTCATGCAGTTACCCTAGGGGCTCGCGTTTCATTGCTCCAATGAATAGTATGTATTCTTGACATGCCTGATATTTATGGAAAGGACCTCGACCTGAACCTGCTCCGCGTCTTCGCCGTCGTCACGGAGGCGGGCAGCGTCACGGAGGCGGCGAGCCGGCTGTACCTGACGCAGCCGGCGGTGAGCGCCGCGCTCCGGCGCCTGACCGCGACGGTCGGCGCGCCGCTCTTCGTGCGGAGCGGGCGCGGGCTCGCGCTGACGAGCCGCGGCGAACGGCTGCGCGCGGCGCTGAAGCCGCACCTCGACGCCCTGATCGAGGCCGCGCTCGCGCCGCCGAGCTTCGACCCGAAGACGTGCGAGCGCACCCTCCGCCTCGGGCTCTCCGATACGGCCGAGGTGTGGCTGCTCCCGCCGCTCTTGCGCGCGCTCGAGCGCGAGGCGCCGCGCATGCGCGTCATCGCCGTGCCCGTGCAGTTCCGCACCGTGGGCGCGGCGCTCGCGGGCGGCGTCGACGCGGCGATCACGGTCGCCGACGATCTGCCCTCGAACGTCCGCCGAAAGCGGCTCTTGAAGACCGGCTTCACCTGCCTCTACGACCCGCGCCACGCGCGCCTGCGCAAGCTGACCGAGGCCGAGTACTTCGCGCACGATCACGTCATCGTCTCGTACAACGGGGACCTGCGCGGCTTCGTGGAGGACGCGTTCGGCAAGACGCGGAGGATCCGGTGTTCGGTCGCGACCTTCTCCAACCTGGGCGCGCTGATCGACGGCACCGCGATGCTGGCGACCGTGCCCGAGATCGTCGCCGCCGACATCCGCGCCGTCAGGCCGCACCTCCGGACCAAGCCCCTGCCGTTCGAGATCCAGCCCGGGTACATGGAGCTGCTCTGGCCCGCCGCCACCGACGACGACGATGCGTGCAGGTTCGCGCGGGAGAAGATCGTCCAGATCGCGCGGCCGCTGAGCAAGGGCTGACCGGCCTGCCGGCCCTCTCGACCCCGGGCTCTGGCCATGAGCTCACCTATGCGCGCGCGAAGTAGGTGCCGTGCTCCAGGTCGGCGAGCAGGCCGGGCTGCGCGGGCTTCCAGCCGAGCCGCGCCTGCGTGAGCGCGCTCGTCGCGGGGGTGTCGAGCGCGAAGAACCCGCCGAGCCAGCCGAGAGCCTCCCTCGGGACCGACGCGACCGGCAGGCCGAGCTTGCGGCCGATCACGCCGGCGATGTCGCGGGTCGGGATCCCCTCGTCGCCGACCGCGTGGAGCCGCGCGCCGGCCGGCGCCTTCTCGAGCGCGAGGACGAACAGCCGCGCGGCGTCGAGCCGATGCACCGCGGGCCACCGGTTCTCGCCGTCACCGACGTACCCGGAGCGCCCGGCCTTGCGCGCGATCTCGATCAGCATCGGGACGAACCCGTGGTCGCCATCCCCGTGGACCGATGGCGGCAGCCGCAACGAGGACACCCGCACGCCGCGGCTCGCGAACGAGAGGGCGAGCCGCTCGGAGGCGGCCCGCAGGCCGCCGGTCGACTCGTCGGGCGTCTCGTCCTCGGTGACGACGCGGCCCGGCGTGAGGCGCGCAATGCCGCTGGCGATGACGAGCGGGCGATCGGAGCCCGCGAGCGCGCCGCCGAGCGCCTCGATGGCGCCGCGGTCCTTCGCGCAGTTGTTGGCGTAATCGTTGAAGTCGTCGTGGGAGAACGCGCAGTGGATCACCCCGTCGCAGGCGGCGGCGCCGCGGCGCAGGACATCGAGATCCGTGAGATCGCCGCGGTGCACGTCGACGCCGGCGCCGGCGAGCTTCTCGGCGGACGCGTCCGAGCGCGCGAGGCCGAGCACGCGGTGGCCGGCGCGGACGAGCTCGGGGATGATGGCAGAGCCGATGAAGCCGCTGGCTCCCGTGAGGAAGACACGCATGAGAGACCTCCTTGGTTCGAGATCCACCATGGCACCTGCGCGGCGCGCGCGAAATACACGGCCGTCTCCAGTTCTTGCCCGATCGTCTACGCGGGGCTAGGCTGCCAGGGTGATCGCCGCGCGCGAACGGCTGAAGGACCTCATCGCACGGTGGTGTCCCGACGACGGCGTGCACGCCTCGCCGGTGCCCGGAATTTCTTGCATCAAAGTCTCGCGCCCGCAGCAGCGCGCGAAGCGGCACTGGCGCGCGTCGATCTGCGTCGTCCCGCAGGGCACGAAGGAGATCCTGCTCGAGGGGCAGGTCTATCGCGAGCGCGAGCCGCACTACGTCGTCAGCCCGATCGACCTGCCGGTGACGAGCCGGGTCGTGGGCGCGTCGTCGGCGCAGCCGCTTCTGTGCCTGAAGCTGGACTTCGATGCGGGCGCGCTGCGCGAGGTCGCGGCGCAGCTCGACCGCGCGCGGCCGGACGACGTCGAGCGCCCGGGGCGCGCGATCTTCATCGGCAGGGCGAGCGACCGCATGCTCGACGCCGCGATCCGGCTGGGCGCGCTGCTCGCGACGCCCGACGACGCGGCCGTGCTCGCGCCGCTCGTGACCAGGGAGCTGATGTTCCACCTGCTGAAGGGCCCCGACGGCCCGGCGATCCGCCAGCTCGTGCGCGCGGGCAGCCAGGCGCACCGCATCGCCGAGGCGGTCCATCGCCTGCAGTCATCGCTCGACGAGGACGTCGATATCGACGCGCTCGCGCGCGCCGCGGGGATGAGCCGCGCGGCGTTCTTCAAGCGGTTCAAGGAGGCCACCGCGATGAGCCCGCTGCAGTACCAGAAGCGCCTGCGCCTGCTCGAGGCGCGCCGCCTGATGGTCGAAGAGGGCATGGGCGCCGAGGTCTCGGCCTACCGCGTCGGCTACACGAGCGCCTCGCAGTTCAGCCGCGAGTATTCGCGCATGTTCGGCAACTCGCCGCTGCGCGATAGCCGCGCGCTGAAGCAGGCGTCCGCGGTCGTTCAGGACATGTAGTCCGACCTCCTCGCCTGGCATTCGGGCGTGGCCGCGAAGCGCGCGTCGCGCGCTTGTGATCGCGCGTCCTGGTCGGTACGCTGCGGCGATGCGTCTCCGCGCTTGTCTTCTCATTGCCGCGCTCGCCGGGTGCGGCGGATCCGTGACCACTCCCCCGGAGCCTGGCAGCTCCGAGGGCTCCGGGGGCAGCGATGGCTCGGGCAGCAGCTCGAGCAGCGCGGGCGCTGCCCAAGACGCTGGGCCCGGCGACGCAGGGCCCAGCCGGATGGTTCCACCCGGCCAGACCTTCTCGCAGACGAGATGCGGAGGGGGCGGGCTCGTGCTCTTCGTCGAGATCTGGCCGGACGCCGCCTCGGCCTGCGTGCCGTCATCCAACGTGAACACGGAGGACGTCCTCGTCCTGGGGATCGGGGATTGGGACGGTCAACCGGGCACCTTCGTCGTCGACGTCGAGACGCCTCGGGGCACCGCGCGCGCGAGGAGGGGGCTCGACGAGGTCGAGGGCGAGATCACGGTCGAGCCATTCGTCGGCACGCCCTCGGGCCTCTCGTGGGATCTCTCCGTCGGCTCCGGCAGCACGGACCTCGCCGTGTGCGGGCGCTTCGAGGTCACCTCGTGCGATCCAGCCGGCTGAGGTCGGCCTCGCGGAACGAGAGATCGTGCGTCCTTGTCCCGGGCGGGGGTATCGCCCGCGCGCGCGAGCCCCTGCACTCTCGGCGCTGGCGCTTGCGTCGAGCCGCGGACCTGGTTACGTCGGCGCCTCCGTGACGCACGCCCCCTCGCCCTACGGTGTCCTAGGCCACCTCGACGTTCCCCTCGGCCTCGGCCTGCTCCGGCTGGCCACGGAGGGGCGCCCCTCGGAAGACGACGCGATCGCCGTCATCCACGTTGCCCTCGAGCAAGGCATACGCCTCCTCGACACCGCCGACTCCTACTGCCTCACCGACCGCGAGGTCCACTATGGAGAGCGCCTCGTCCGCAAGGCGCTCGACGCGTGGTCCGGCCCGCGCGACGACGTGCGCGTGATCACCAAGGCGGGCCTCACCCGACCCAAAGGGCGATGGGTCCCGAACGGCGGCCGCGACCACCTGCGCCGCACGGTCGAGGGCAGCCTGAAGGCGCTCGGCGTCTCGCGGATGTTCATGCTCCTCCTCCACGTGACCGACCCCAGGACCCCCCTCGAAGAGAGCCTCGCTGCTCTCGCCGAGCTCCAGAGAGAGGGCCTCATCGAGCACCTCGGCCTCAGCAACACCTCCATCGCCGAGGTCCGCCAGGCCGAGCGGCATTTCCCGGTGCGGGCCATCCAGGAGGAGCTGAGCGTCCTCGATCGCGGCAGCGCCGCCCGGGGCCTCTTCGAGCTCGCCAGGCAAATGGGCATCCCGTTCCTCGCCCACCGGCCGCTCGGCGGTCACGCCAAGGTCGATAGCCTCCTCAAGAACCGCGCGATCAAGCCCATCGCCGCGCGGCACGGCATCACGCCCCAGGAGGCGGCCCTCGCGGCCCTGCTCGATCTCGGCCCCCCCGTTCTTCCCCTGTTCGGGGCGACGAAGCGGGAGAGCGTCGAGTCCTGCTTGCGCGCGCTCCGGGTCCCCTTTGGCGCGCGCGATCGAGCCGACCTCGCGAAGACCAGCTTTGCGCCCACGGCCGATGTGCTGGCCTCGGTCGCGCCCCCCGTGGTCCCCGCCGGCCTGCGCAAGCTCGAGCCCGGAGAGGGCCCTGGCGACGCGCCCGAGGTGGTCGTGGTCATGGGGATCCAAGGGGCAGGCAAATCGTCGGAGGTCGCCCGCTACACGGCCAAGGGGTACGCGCGCCTGAACCGCGATGAGCTCGGCGGCACGCTCGACGGCGTGGTCAAGAAGCTCGGGGAGCTGCTCTCCTCGGGGCAGACGCGGGTGGTCCTCGACAATACCTACGGCACGCGCGCGTCGCGCTACGCGGTGCTCCGGATGGCGCACGCGCACGGCGTGCCCGTCCGGTGCCGGTACCTGGCCACGCCCATCAACGAGGCCTACGCGAACGTCGTCCTGCGCGTCCTCGAGCGCTACGGCAAGCTGCTTGGCCCGGAGGACATGAGAGCGCTCGGCAAAGAGGATCCCAACCTGCCGCCGCCGCAGGCGCTCTCGCGGTGGGCCGCGAATTTCGAGGCGCCGCACGCGGATGAGGGGTTCTCGGTGGTCGAGGAGATCCCGTTCGCCCGGCGCGTCGATCCGCTCTTCACGGGCAAGGGCCTGCTCCTCGACGTCGACGGCACGCTGCGGAGGACGAAGAGCGGCGAAAACTACCCGCGCGACCCCGACGACGTCGAGCTCCTGCCCGGTCGGCGCGCGGTCCTGGAGCGCTGGGTCAACGACGGATACACGCTCTTCTTCGTGTCGAACCAGAGCGGCATCTCGAAAGGATCGGTGACCGAAGCGGCTGTCCTGGCCGCGTTCTCGCGGACGATCGAGCTCCTCGGCCTGCCCGTGGCCGAGGTCGTGTACTGCCCGCACCCGGCGTTTCCGGTCGGCTGCTTCTGCCGCAAGCCCCTGCCGGGGCTCGGGGTAGCGCTGATCCAGCGCCACAAGCTCGCGCGAGAGCACCTGGTCATGGTCGGCGATATGGAAAGCGACCGGGAGTTCGCGCAAGCGCTCGGGGCGAAGTACATGACGGCCGAGGAGCTGTTCCCGGGCGCGTGAGCGCCCGCGAGGGAGAGCTAACGGGCGCCCGGCGCGCTCCCCGTGGTGGGCGCCGCGCGGACGCGCCGGGCGCCGGCCCCAGGCTCGCGAGCTTTGCGGCCTGGCGGCTCGCGGTCGTGTAGTCGCGCCCGGCGCGGTCCGAAAGCTCGACCGCGCCGGTCGGCCGGCCCGAAGCGCTCGATCCCCACCAGCAGCGCGGAGGCGGCTCGTTCCAGGGAGATGCCCCGCCTCCCCGAGCAGCGCCCGATCGCGCTGCGGCTGCTTCATGAGCGCGATCGGATCGACCGCGGCTCCGTGGAGCTCGCGGAGCTTCTTTTGTGCGATGGGTGTATTTTGCACAAAATTTCTTGACGCTCCGGGCGGGGCGACTATATGCATAGTACACATATCTGAGACGCAGTCGCGCAAAACGCGGCTCCTTACCAAGCGCCCGGATCCTCCGCTCGTGAAGGATCCGGCTGCCCGGAGGTCTCATGCCTGCTTCAAGACGTTCGCGTTCCGTCGCCCGAGTCTCGCGGTCCGCCCTGACCCTCGCCCTCGCCCTGCCAGCCGTCGCCGCGTTCACCGGCTGCTCCGGGGGCGACGAGCCCACGGAGCCCCAGGCTGCCGGGAGCACCCCCACGTTCCACAAGGACGTCGAGCCCATCCTGCAGAGGAGCTGCATGAGCTGCCACTCCGAGGGCAACATCGCGCCCTTCAGCCTTACCGCGTACGACGACGCCAAGGCTGTCGCGGCGCTCATGGTCCAGTCGACAAAGGCGGGCACGATGCCGCCCTTCGCCGTGCGCGACACGGACGAGTGCTCGACCCGTCACGCGTGGAAGGGCGACATCCGCCTCTCCGACGAGGAGATCAGCACGCTGGAGGCCTGGAGCAAGGCCGGCGCCCCCAAGGGTGATCCGAAGGACGCGCCCGCCTCGTTCGTGCCGAAGAGCCCCGAGCTGCCGGGCATGACCCTCGAGGTTCATCCGAACGAGCCCTACGTCACCTCCGGTGAGCAGGACGAGTTCCGCTGCTTCGTCATCGATCCCGGGCTCACCGAGGACCAGTACCTCAATGGTGTACAGATGGTGCCCGGCAACCACAAGGTCGTTCACCATGGGATCATCTCCATCGATCCGGAGGGGACGTCCGCGAGCCAAGCCGGCCCCGACGGGAGCTTTCCGTGTGGCGCCGGCGACGTCCCGATGGGCTTGGACGTGGACATGGGATCGCTCCAGATGCTCACAGCCTGGGCTCCCGGCACCGACCCGGTCGATCTGCCCGAGGGGGTGGGTCAGCTGATCCCGAAGGGGTCGCTCATCGTGATGCAGATTCATTACCACCCCGCCGGCACGACGGCCGACCCGGACCTGACGCGCATCCAGCTCAGGCTCACCAAAGAGAAGCCGAAGTACGGCTTCCTGTACCACCTGATCGGCAACTTCGACGATCCGGTCAACGAGTTTGGCTTCGGGCTGCTCCCCGGGCCGGGCGACAAGGACGGCGTCGAGTTCCTGATCCCCGCGGACAGCAAGAGCCACGTGGAGACGGAGCAGCTCACGGTCCCGGCCCCGGACTCGCCCGGAGCGGAGCAGATGCCGTTCCCGCCGGGCACGCGCATCTATGGCCAGTTCCTGCACATGCACTACCTGGGCTTCGACGAGAAGGTGACGGTCACGCGGGCGAACGGCTCACCCGATCAACCCGAGGAGGAGTGCCTGGCGCACGCGCCGAAGTGGGAGTTCGGCTGGCAGCGCTCGTACTCGTACGACGCGCCCATCGAGACGCTCCCGACGCTCGAGCCGGGCGATGTGCTCCATATCCGGTGCACGTACAATAACTCGACGGAGAACCCGTACGTGGTCAAGGCGCTCAAGGAGGCGAATATGGTCTCGACGATCGACGTGACCTACGGCGAGGGGAGCACGTTCGACGAGATGTGCGTCGCCGGGCTCTCGCTCGTGTACCCGATGCCCTGACGGGAGCGGAGGCGGGAGGGGGATATCGCTATCGACCGGTCGTCGCCGCGGCAGCGAGCGTCGCGGCCCGCCGCCCCTCGGCCCGTCGCTCCGCCATGGCGCCGCCATGGGGGATAGCCCGGCGGGTTGTCGAAATTCGCGGCAAAAACGCGCCGTCACCGCGTGGCGTGCGCGTGCGGTGTCGGCGCCGTGCGGCCAGCGCGGCTCGCACCACGGGCGTCGTCTACGAGCGCCGTCGCCCCGAGAAGACGACGCTCTACGAGATCGTGCGCGACAACGTGGAGACGCTGTACGGGGCCATCGACTATAGCGTCTCGCGACGCGCCTCCCGGGCCAGACCAACGCCCGGACGGACACTTGTGCCCCACGGCACGCCGATGACATCTCCCATGCGCATCTCGGCTCCCCGTGTTATCTGAGAGCTCGCATGAGCTTGCTTACAGCCGTGAGTCAACGAACTCGCCGCCGATCGCCAGCGGCTCGGCCCGGCGCGGGCGGCCGCGGGGCGGGCTCGGCGGGAGGCGGCGGGGCCCGCGAAGGTAGTATAGCCGGCGCCTCCCGCGGCGCTATCGGACGGTCGGGCGCCGCGTCGGCCGGCGGTCCGGCGGCGAGCGGCGGCGGCGAGACGCGACGAGCGGCGCGGCGCCGAGATGCGAGCGGCGGAAGCCAAGGCGACCAGGAGGCGTGCGGCGTGGCGGTTCCCGTGACGTGCGGCTGGCCCGCGGCGCGGCCTGCCCGGCCGGTGCGACGAGCGCGGCCGCGGCGCGCTGGAGTGCGGCGCGCGGAGGGCGGCTCGCATGAGGGTGCCTGGCCGGATCGATGGCGCGATACCGGACCGTGATCCGAACGAGGCGATACGAACGAGGAAGGATCGAGATGAGCAAAGAGACGCAGCGCAACGAGATGGCAGCGAAGACGGTGGTTCACCAGGTGCCGGGCATGGACGCGGTGGTCGTCCACAAGGACGTGCCGTACCGGGGGACGGAGGCGGGGGCGCTGACGATGGATATCTATGCTCCGCCGGGATCGAAGGGCGGAGAGCGGAGGCCCGCGGTGGTCTTCGTGTCGGGGTATCCGGATCCGGGCCTCGAGGCGGTGTTCGGCTGCAAGTTCAAGGAGGTCGGGCAGTACACCTCGTGGGGCCGGCTGCTCGCCGCGTCGGGCCTCGTGGCCATCACCTACACGAACCGGGATCCGGTGGCCGATCTCGACGCGCTGCTCCGGCATGTCCGGCAGAATGCGTCGTCGCTCGGGATCGACGAGGGCCGCCTCGGCGTGTGGGCCGGCTCCGGCAACGTGCCGAGGGCGCTGGCCGCGCTGATGGAGGGCGCGAGCGGGCCGTTCAGGGCCGCCGTCCTCGCGTATGGCCTGATGCTCGACGCCGGGGAGTCCACCGCCGTCGCGCAGGCGGCCGCGCAGTTCGGGTTCGCCAACCCGTGCGCGGGCAGGTCGGTCGACGATCTCCCGCGGGATCTGCCGCTGTTCATCGCTAGGGCGGGGCAGGACCGGACCCAGCTGAACGAGACGATCGATCGCTTCGTGACCGGGGCGCTTTCGCGCAACCTGCCAGTCACGGTCGTGAACCACCCGACGGGTCCGCACGCGTTCGACATCCTCGACGAGAGCGAGGCGTCGCGCGAGGTGGTGCGGAGGATGGTGGAGTTCTTGAGGTTCCACCTCCTGACCTAAATAGCCGACCCTGATTCGGCAACGGGCAAAACCATGACAGCCTGGAGATCATTCGCCGAAAAGGCTGGGACCGGCCTCCTCAGGACGGCTTAGTGCGCCCGTCGATTGCCGATTCGTGTTCGCCGCTCGCGGCAGGCCCTCAGGCGACCGGCTTCTGGCAGCTCGCGCGGTGACCGTCGTGCAACGCACGTCCGGCGACATGCGGCAGGCCGTTTTCCTAGAGGTCGATGACGACCTTGCCCTTCACGTGCCGGCCGGCCTGGAGCTCGACCGCGGCGCGGATTTGCTCGACCGGGAAGCTCGCGGCGATGGGTACCCGCAGTCGGCCGGTCGCAATCAGGCCAGCGAGCTTTTCCAGGGCGCCGGGGGCGGCGTTGGCGCCGTTGGCTGGTGTGATCCCGTCGACCTGGGCGGCGATGGTCGTGATGCGCGTGTCAGGGACGCCGAGTGCCCTCGCGGCGTGCGCTGTCTCCGTTCCATGAAGGTCGATCGCAGCGGTGATACCGCGGGGAGCGACGGCACGGACCCGGTCCGCCAGGCCGCCGCCGTAGGCGACCGGCTCGGCTCCGAGAGCGCGCAGGAAATCGGCCGATGTCGCCGATCCCGTCCCGATCACGCGCGCCCCTGCGATCCGGGCCATCTGGACGACGAATACCCCGACTCCGCCCGCCGCGCCGCCGATCAGCACGGTGTCGTCCGGCCCAAGCTCGACCACGGCCAGGGCGGCGGATGCCGTGCGTCCGGCGATCGTGAGGGTGGCGGCGGTGCGGTCGTCGACGCCGTCGGGGGTGTGATGGGCCTCGTTCGCCGCGATGCCCCCGGTCGGGTCGACCACCACGAAGTCGGCGACCGCGCGGGACAGGGCGCCGCCGAACACCCGGTCGCCAGGTGCGAAGCCGGTCACCCCGTCACCGACCTGGTCGACGACTCCCGCGTAGTCGGTCCCGAACCCGGCCGGCAGGCTCAAGCCGAACCGGGCGGCGGTGTCCGCATCAGCGGTCATGAACCAGTCCATCGGGTTCAGCCCGGCCGCGGTGACCCGAACACGGACCTGTCCCGGTCCGGCCTGCGGAGCTGGAACCTCACGGATCTCCAGAACTTCGGGGCCGCCAAAGGAATCGAGCCGGACCGCCCGGCTCCTGCTCGTCGATGGCTGATCGCTCAGTTTTTGCATGCTCTCCTGTCCCCTTGGAACGACGGAACGCACTGAAACGGACTATGCTCCGTTTCCATGGATGACCGCAACACAAAAAACGGAGCGCGCTCCGTTTTGACTGAGGCGGAGAACCGCGCACCACGGGCGGACGCAACCCGTAACCGCGATCAGTTGCTCGCGGTGGCGACCCGCGTGTTCGCGTCGGCTGACACCGAGCCGTCGATGCGTGCGATCGCCCGCGAGGCCGGGGTCGGCATCGCCACGCTCTACCGGCACTTCCCCACCAGAGAGTCGCTGGTCGATGCGGTCTACCGGAGCCAGGTCGTGCGGCTGACGACCGGCGCCCGCGCGCTGCTCGACCAACTGCCGCCGGCCGTGGCGATGCGGCGCTGGATGGACCTGTTCGGCGACTGGATCGCGACCAAGAACGGCATGCTCGACACACTGCTGGCGATGATCGAGACAGGCGAGATCGCCCACGACCAGACCCGAATCGAGCTGCTCGCGGCCATCACCACGATCCTCGACGCCGGCCGCGCGGTGGATGACCTCCGCCGAGACGTCACCGCCGAAGACATCGCCGCGAGTCTCATCGGCATCTTCACGGTGGCCCCCAAGCCCCAGCGAGGAGCTCTTGCCAGTCGCCTGTTGGACCTCCTCATGGATGGACTGCGGCCTCCAGTCCGCCGGTAATAGCAACGCTGCTGCCTGCTGGGAGAACAAGAAGTCCAATGGGGGTCCGCGCGAACTCACATCGATCGCAGCGTGGGCGCACAAGACAGCCCTCGTTGCGATGCTCGAAAGCTAGCAAGACTGCTGCTGTTTCCGGCGACCGCTCGTCAACGGCCGGTCTTTCTGGCGGGATTTCTGACACGCGGAGCTCGCCGGTGACGCCGGATGCCGCGATCGGTCGCTCACGCGCGCGCGAGCCACGCGTCGAAGCGGAGGGCTCCGAGGCGCGGGGCCGGGCCGGGGGTGAGCGAGCGGTCGTCGAGCTGCGCGCCGAAATACTCGGCTGCGGCGTCCGAGACGACCTTGCGCGGGTCCTTCTTCGCCGCGAGCCACCGGCGGCCGAGCTCGTCGAGGCCGAGCGGCTCGGGGCCGGCGAGCTCGATCATGCCGTTCCTGGGCGGCTCCTCCGCGATGGCTGCCAGCGCGGCCGCCACGTCGTCGGCCGCGATCGGCTGGAGGAGGGCGGGCGTCAGCGTGGCCGTATCGCCCTTGGTCGCAGCGTCGACGATCGCGTTGACGAACTCGAAGAACTGCGTCGCGCGCACGATCGTGTACGGCACCCCTGCCGCGCGGATCGCCGCCTCCTGCGCCACCTTCGCGCGCATGTAATCGCTCGTCGGCAGGCGGTCGACCCCCACGATGGAGAGCGCGACGTGATGGCGGACGCCCGCGGCGGCCTCGGCGGGCAGGATCACGCCGGCCGCCCTCTGGAAGAAGCTCATCGCGGCATCGGCCTCGAACGAGGGCGCGTTGACGACGTCCACGACGACCTCGGCGCCGCGGATCGCCTCGGCGACGCCGGCGCCGGTCAAGATGTCGACGCCCGTGGAGGGCGACGCCGGTGTAACCTCGTGGCCCTTCTCGCGAAGGATCCCGACCAGCTTCTTCCCAATGAGCCCGCTACCCCCGAACACGACGACCTTCATGACGATTCTCCTGGTTCGTGCATCCCGACCGGATGCTCCGTTGCGGGGAGGACCGGACAGCCCGCCGCCTTGTGACAGGTCGGAGCAAGAAAAGTGACGGCGCCCCGCGTCCCCGAAGGCCCGCAGCCTGCGGCCGACCCGTTCTTCGCGCTCCGGCCCCGGCTCCTCGGCATCGCGTATCGGATCCTGGGCAGCCGGGCCGAGGCGGATGACGTCGTGCAAGATACCTGGGTCCGCTGGCAGGCGACCGATCGGGCGACCGTGCAGGAGCCGACGGGGTTCCTGGTGACCGCCACCACGCGCCTGGCGATCAACGTGGCCCAGTCCGCGCGCGTCCGCCGCGAGGCGTACGTCGGGCCCTGGCTGCCCGAGCCGATCGACACGAGCCCCAGCGCGGAGCTCGGCGCCGAGACGCAGGAGGGCCTCGCCCTGGCCGTGCTCGTGCTCCTCGAGAAGCTCTCGCCCACGGAGCGCGCGGTGTACGTGCTCCGCGAGGTGTTCGACTACCCGTACGAGGAGATCGCCGGGATCCTCGACCTCGGCGAGGCGAACGTGCGCCAGCGGCTCGTCCGCGCGCGGAAGCACCTCGCTGGCGAGCGTCGCGCCGCGGTCGGCGTCGAGCAGCAGCGGCGCCTCCTCGAGGGCTTCATCGCCGCCGCGCAGAAGGGGGACCTCTCCGCGCTCGAGCGCCTCTTCGCGGCCGACATCGCGTCGATCACGGACAGCAACGGACGCGTGCGGATGGCGGCCCGCGTCCCGGTGCACGGCCGCGAGCGCGTCGCGAAGCTCGTCGCTGGCTTCGCGAGCCGTTTCTGGCCGGGCACCACCGTCACGTGGCTGGAGACGAACGGCCAGCCGTCCGTGCTCATCCGCCGGGACGGCGTCGCGGTGGCGTTCGCGGCCATCGACGCGTCCGCCGAGGGCATCGAGCGCATCTACTGGATGATGAACCCCGAAAAGCTCGCGACCTTCTAGTGTCTAGTACCGCGGATCAGAGCTCGCGCCAGGGACCTGCCTCGCGAGCGAAGAGAAATAAACGCAAAGACGCAAAGGCGCAAAACTACAAATCTTTTTTTTTGTCTTTGCGCCTTTGCGCCTTTGCGTTGAACTCTCTCTCCGGATCCCTGGCCGGACTTCTGGCAAGCGGAACTATCGCCGCCTGACGGCGCGCCGGCGCTCACCGCTGCTGCCCGATGACGCCGCAGCGCCGCCTCGGCCGGCGGCAGGCGCTGGAGCGCCCTTGCGCGCCCGCTTGGGCGAGGCAGGCGCCTGCGGCGGCGCGGAGGGCGCCCGGAGCCCCGCGAGGAAGGTCGCCAGGAGGCGCTGCGCGCGCGCCGGGCCCTCGGGCGGCTGCTGCGCGGCGAGCGCGATGGCCGTCACCAGGCTCACGATGTCGTCCAGGTCGATGTCGCGCCGTATCTCTCCTGCTGCCTGGGCGAGCGAGAGCAGGTGGGAAGCCGCCGCCGAGGCCGCGCAGCACGCCGGCGAGCCGCCGTGGAACGCGACGCCGAGCGAGGTCGCCAGGCCGCGGTAGGTGCTCGCGTGCGCGACGAACGCCGCGATGAACTCCGAGAGCGCGTCGCCCGGCGGCGCCGACCCCGCGAGCGCCTGCGTCTTCCGCGCGAGCGCGTGCAGCTGATCCTCGACGGTCGCGGCGAGCAGCGCCTCGCGCGTGGGGAAATGCCGGTAGAGCGTGCCGATCCCGACGCCGGCGCGCCGGGCGATGTCCTCCAGCGAGGCGTCGGCGCCGCGCTCCGTGAACACCGCGTCGGCGGCGACGAGGAGCCGCTCGCGGTTGCGCCGCGCGTCCGCGCGGAGCGGGCGTTGCGGCTCGCTCGCGCCGGCAGAAGACGACGCGCTCGCGCCGGCAGAAGACGGCGCGCTCGCGCCGGCGGACGGGGGGGTCGGGGTCGATCGCGCGGAGGGCATTGCAAAACGGAGGATCCCTCCGTATGTTAACCGGAGCAACCCTCCGATTATAGCGGAGCGCCCCTCCGGTTCGGCCGGAGCGGCCCATCGAGGAGCGACCATGAGCGGAATCAGAGGATCGAAGAAGATTCGCGTGGGGATCATCGGGGCGAGCCCGGACCGCGGCTGGGCCGTGGCGACGCACCTGCCGGCGCTGGCGGCGCTCGGCGACGCGTACGAGCTCACGGCGGTGAGCACCACGAGGCAGGCGAGCGCCGACGAGGCCGCGCGCCGCTTCGGGGCGCGCCACGCGTTCGACCGCGCCGAGCCGCTCATCGAGCACCCCGACGTCGATCTCGTCGTCGTCTCGGTCCGCGCCCCCGAGCACGCGCGGCCCGTCCGCGCCGCCGTCGCCGCGAAGAAGGACATCTTGTGCGAGTGGCCGCTCGGCGTCTCGCTCGCCGAGGCCACCGAGCTCGCCGGGGCCGCCGAGGCCGCCGGCATCCGCACGGCGATCGGGCTCCAGCGGCGCCTCGCGCCGAGCGTGCTCCACCTGCGCGAGCTGATCGCCGAGGGCTACGTGGGCCGGCTGCGCTCGGTGACGATGCACGTCGCGCTGCCGATGGCCGCCGCGCGGCGGCCGCGCGCCGACGCGTATGCGGCCGACGCGAAGAACGGCGCCCACGTGCTCACGATCGTCGCCGCGCACTTCCTCGACACGGTGCTCTCCGCGGTCGGCGAGCTCGAGAGCCTGTCCAGCCTCGTCGCCCGCCAGTTCGACGAGGCCACGGTGATCGAGACGGGCGAGGTCGTGCCGGTGACGGCGCCCGACCAGGCGCTCCTCTCAGGGACCCTCGTGGGCGGAGCGGTCGTGTCCGGCCATTTCGAGACCTCGAAGCGCAATGGTCCCATCCTGAAGTGCACCTTCACGGGCACCGAGGGCGATCTCGCCCTGTCCCACGATCTGAGCCTCTCGGGCGCCCGCGGCGACGGGCAGCCGCTCCAGCCGATCCCGACGCCCGAGCGCCTGTCCTGGATCCCCCGAGCCGGCCTGTCCGACGACGCGCACCAGATCGCGCAGCTGTATGCGGCCTTCGCCAGGGACCTCGCGGAGGGCACCTCGGTCGCGCCGACGTTCCGCGACGCGCTGAAGCTCCACCGGCTCGTCGACACGATCGCCGAGGCCTCCGCCGCGGGGAAGCGCGTCGCCTGGAAGGGCTGAGCGCGCCGCGCCACGCCGCGACGGAGCGGCGGTCGACGGCGGCCCGCGGCCTCAAGGGCGCCAGGTGTACGGCGGCGCGACCGTCACCTCGGCCGCCGTCGAGACGCCTCGCCAGTCGTTCGGGCCGCGCTCGCCAGGCAACCCCCGCCACCGTCGACGCGGCGCGCGACGGGGCACGAAAACTCTGGCATTGAACGTGTGCCATGACCGCCGCTCGCGTCCCCGCGCGCATCCCCCCGTCGAACGCGCCGCTGCGCGCCGTCGCACGGCAGACCTTCAGCCGGGTCGCCGGCGCGCCGCTCATCGGCGGCAACAGGGTCGATCTGCTGATCGACGGGCGAGCGAACTTCGACGCATGGCTCGCCGCGATCCGGGCCGCGCGCACCTCGATCCTGTTCGAGAACTACATCTTCGACGGCGACGCGCTGGCGCGCGAGTTCCGCGACGCGCTCGCGGAGCGCGCCGCGGCGGGCGTCCACGTCAGCGTGATCCGCGACTGGTTCGGGTGCCTGTGCGCGTCGACGGACCACTTCTGGAGCCCGCTGCGCGCGGCGGGCGGGGAGGTCCGCACCTACAACCCTTTCAGCTTCACCAGCCCGTTCGGCTGGGTGGCGCGCGATCATCGCAAGCTGCTCGTCGTCGACGCCGAGGTCGGCTTCGTCTCCGGCGTCTGCGTCAGCGGCAGATGGCTCGGCGACGCGGCGCGCGGCGTACCGCCGTGGCGCGACACCGGCATCGCCGTGCGGGGGCCGGCGGTGCGCGCGCTCGCCGAGGCGTTCGCCGACAACTGGGCGACCCTCGGCGGAGGCCTCCCCGCCGACCTGCCCGTCCTCACCGACGTTCCGCCGGCGGTCGGCCCCGTGGACCTGCGCGTGGTGGCGAAGCTGCCGAGCACCACCGGGCTCTACCGGCTCGATCAGATGGTCGCCGCGCTGGCGCAGAGGACGCTCTGGCTGACGGACGCGTACTTCGTCGGCATCGCGCCGTACGTCCAGGCGCTGACCGCAGCGGCGCGCGACGGCGTGGACGTGCGCCTGCTCGTCCCGGGCACGAGCGACGTTCCGGCCATCGGCAGGCTGTCGCGGGCCGGCTATCGCCCGCTGCTCGAGGCCGGCGTGCGCGTCTACGAGTGGAACGGCTCGATGCTCCACGCGAAGACCGCGGTCGCCGACGGCCGCTGGGCGCGCGTGGGGTCGAGCAACCTCAATATCGCGAGCTGGCTGGAAAACTGCGAGATCGACGTGGCGATCGAGGATGAGGAGTTCGCCGGGCGCATGCAGGCGCAGTACGAGGAAGATCTCCGCGGCGCGACCGAGATCGTCCTCCACGCGCGGCGCCGCGCGGTCCACGACAGGCGGCGCCGCCCGCAGGGGGCCGGGACCGGGCGCTCCGCCGCGGGCGCCCTGCGCCTCGCCAACACCGTGGGCGCGGCGATGACCAACCGCCGTGTCCTCGGCGCGGCCGAGGGCGCGATCCTGCTCGGCGGGGCGCTCTTGCTCCTCGGCGGCGCCGCGGTCGCCCTGTACTTTCCGCGCCTGCTCGCCTGGCCGCTCGCCGTGCTCGCGCTCTGGTCCGCGATCAGCCTGCTCCTCCGGTACGTCACCCTCGCCCGCAGGGGCGAGGCTCCGGAGTCCTCGCCGCGCCCGCCGTGACGCGGTCGCGCCCGCCTCGCCCGCCGCCGGCTCAGGCACGGCCGTCGAGCTGCCCGGCCGCGCGGCGGAGCGCCTGCGGCGGCTGCCCGAAGGCCCGGACGAACGATCGCCGCAGGCGCTCGCGGTTGCCGAAGCCGTTCTCGCGTGCGACCTCGTCGACCGAGAACCGGCCGGACTCCATCATCAGCCGCGCGGCCTCGACGCGCAGCCGCTCGACGGCCTTGGCCGGCGACTGCCCGGTCTCTTCGCGGAACACGCGGCTGAACTGGCGGGGGCTCAGGTGCGCGGCGCGCGCCAGCTGCTCGACGGACAGGTCCGCGCTCAGGTGCTCCCGCGCGTAGGCCAGCGCGGTCTGGACGCGGTCCGACTTCGCGTCGAGGTCGAGCAAGGCCGAGAACTGCGACTGCCCGCCGGCGCGCCGGTGATAGACGACGAGCTTCCTCGCCACCATCCGGGCGACATCGACGCCGAGATCCGCCTCCACCAGCGCCAGCGCGAGGTCGATCCCGGCGCTCATGCCGGCCGAGGTCCAGATCGGGCCGTCGGCGATGAAGATGCGATCGTCGTCGACCGCGACGCTCGGGTGCTTCCGCTGCAAGCTGTGCGCGAAGTACCAGTGCGTGGTCGCGCGCCGGCCGTCCAGCAGCCCGGCCTCGGCCAGGGCGAAGGCGCCGGTGCACATGCCGGCGATCCTGCGCGTCCGCCGGGCGGCGGCGCGAAGGTAGCGCGCCACGCCCGGCGGGCCCGGCGAGCCCTCGGCGTTGCCGGCGACGAGCAGCGTGTCGAACGCGCGGCGCCCGAAGGGCGCCGTCTGGATCTCGACCCCGATCGAGGTCGCCACCGGCCCGCCCCGCTCCGACAGCAGCGTGAGCTTGTACTCCGGCGTCCCCACGTGACGGTTGGCCGTCTCGAACACGGTCGTCACCGCGAGGCTCATCGCGGAGAAGCCGGGGTAAACGATCAGTCCGATGGTCCTCATGGCTCACCCGTCCGCGACGACGCGAATGTCCTGAAACGTTGCATCTTCGACATGTCGGACATGCTGGCCGCAGGTTATGTTCTCCTCCGTGGGCCGGCAACACCGCCGGCTCTCGTGGAGGGCGAACATGAATCATCGCGAGCCGGCGGCGCGCTTCGGCGCCGGCGCGGCGGCGTGAGAGCGGCGACCCTCCCCGGTGACGGCGCGGAGCTCCGTCGCCGGTGGGGCCGAGAGCAAGAGACCTCGTTGACCTGGAGATCACCATGCGACTGAAGGGAAAGACGGCATTCATCACCGGCGGCAACAGCGGCATCGGGCTGGCGACGGCGCGCGCGTTCATCGCCGAGGGGGCGAGGGTGGCGATCACCGGCCGCAGCCAGAAGACGCTCGACGCTGCGGCGGCCGAGCTGGGCGAGCACCTCCTGGCGATCCGGGCCGACGTGCAGGACGTCCCGTCGATCGAGCGAGCGGTCGTCCGGGCGGTGGAGGCGTTCGGCAAGCTCGATATCGTGTTCGCCAACGCCGGTATCAGCGGCGCGACCCCGCTCGGCGAGACGAGCCTCGACGCGTTCGAGCGCATCGTCAGGACGAACCTCACGGGCGCGTTCTTCACCGTCCAGGCGGCCGCGCCGCACCTGAACGACAAGGCGTCGGTCATCCTGAACGGCTCGGTGCACGCCGTGATGGGCATGCCGGGCCGGTCGGCGTACGCGGCGACGAAGGGCGCCGTTCGCTCGATGACGCGCGTCCTGGCCGCCGAGCTCGCGCCGCGCGGCATCCGCGTCAATCAGGTGACGCCAGGCGCCCACCGCACGCCGATCTGGTCGGACGTCGCGCCCGACGCCGCGGCGGCGTCCGCGCTCGAGGAGCGCCTCGCCACGGCGATCCCGCTGCGCCGGATGGGCGACGCGAGAGAGGTCGCCGCGGTGGTGCTGTTCCTGGCGAGCGACGAGTCGTCCAACGTCACCGGGGCCGAGATCGTGGTCGACGGCGGCATGACCGGCGCCCCGTTCGGCGCGCCCGTGCACGGCGCCCGCTGACCCCACGTTCTGGATCTCGGCGCTCTGCGAGAGGTGCTGCTCGGCCTGCGCAACGAGCTGCTTCATGCGCGCGAGATCGCCGGGAGCGCGCTACGTCAAATCGTTGCCCGATCGCGCCCACGACATAGGGCCCTTGACGTTCGATGCTGTTGCGTCGGAATAATCAAATGGAGCGCGAATCAGGTCCCTGACACGGATTCGACCCGCGCGACCGCGCGGTCGGGCACAGCGCGTTTTCTGGAGCCGCCCGGATGCGCTTTGGTTATTCTTCGGCCATGGCGAGCTTGCGGAGAACGGCGGGGCGCTGGGCGAGCGCACTGCTCCTGGCGACCTGGGGATGCGGGGGAACGACGATCCTGGAGCACGATGGCTCGGCGGCGGCCGGGCCTGACGATCCGTCGAGCTCGGGAACGCAGGCGGGCTCGGGCGGTCACGGCGGCGGGCCGAACGCCTCCTCCGGCGCGTGCTCGGCCGGTGAAGCGCGCTGTAACGCGAGCTTCCGCCGCGAGACGTGCACGGAGGATGGCGCCTGGATCGAGACGGACTTCGTGTGCGCACGAACGGTGGCCGTGGATGACGACATCGGGAGCTACTGCGTCACCAAGGCGAACGGCGCGTATCGCTGCTGGGGATCGTCGGAGTCGAGCGACGCGGTCGCTGCCCCGCCGCTGCCCGACGAGATCTACCGGCGCGTCCAGCTCACGCGGCACGGGCTCATCGGGCTCACCGAGGATGGCCGCTTGCGGGCGGCCGAGTTCACGATTCCGGAGAGCCCTTCGCGCGTCGTCTCCTTTCGTCAGACGAACATGGGGGGCGACGTCGGGGTTTGCTCGCTCCAGTCCGATGGCGCGTTCGAGATGTTCCTCTACAATCCGCGCGAGCCGGACGGCCCCTCCACGCGCACCCGATCCGTGGAAGGCGGGCCATTTTCGCGCGTGTACTGCGCGTGGGAGGGTATGTACGCCGCCGTTCGAGCGGACGGCACCGTCTTGTCGGTCGTCGCTACGCCGCCGCCCGGCAACGACTTCGCGGAGCTCGCGATGAGCCTTGGCATCTTCTGCGGCCTCCGGACGGACGGCACCATCTCGTGTCACAGGCCACCCGCCGATAACGTCGGCAACTTGGACGTGGGGCCGGACCTGCCCGCGTTCCCACCGGGACGCTATCGATCGATCGCCGCGACGGTCGGCGTCGTCTGTGCCATCGACGAGCAGGATGCCCTCGTCTGCAAGCGGTACGACGGTCGGGACATGCCGGTCCCTCCCGCGCGGTACGTGTTTGCGGAGGGCGGCTATAACGTGCTGTGCGCCGTGCGCGCCGACGGATCGACCGCCTGCTTTCGGCACGGCGGCGCGGGCAATCTCGATCTCGAGAACGTGAGCGACTTCGCTCCGGTCGAGCCGCCGCTGGACCCCGGCTGGTGAGCTGACGACGGATTCCAGCGCGCCGCGCGGCGAAGCGCCTCGATCAGCGTCATGCTCCGCGCGCCGCGCGCGGCGCGATCAGTACCAGCCGCCCGCCGGCGTCTTGTTGTCGAGCAGCAGCCCGTCGACGGGACAGCCGTTGTCGTCGAGCGGCGGCCCGCATGTTCCCGTGTCCTCGAGGCAGTTGTACGTCTCGCAGTCCGGGCCCAGGACGCAGTCGCTCCCTTCCGGGAGCCGCGGCCCGCACGTCTCGGTCCCGAAGATGTCGCACCGGCCGCTGTCGCAGTCGACGAACGTCTCGCACGCCGCGCCGTCGGGCGACCACGGCGCGCAGGTGCCCACCTCGGCATCGGAGTCCGGCTTGACGCAGTGCCAGTTCTCGCAATCGTGCTCGACGGTGCACTCTCCCCCGAGCGGCACCTGCCCCTCGAACACGTCGAAGAGGCAGAGCCAGTCGGCGTCGGTCGCGGCGCACCCGGCGCCGTTCAGCCGATCGACGCAGGCGCGCATCCTGTCGGGGTGATAGACGGCGCGCCCCGCCGCGACGGACGCGCGCAGGGTCGGCAGCAGGCGCGCCTGCTGGATGCCGTACCTGAACTGCACGCAGGTCTCCTTCGACGTCGCGAGGAAGGGGTTGTCGAGGGCAGCCGGAGAGCAGCATTCATAGGAGAGGCGGCAGTGGAGCTCCGACTCCACCCTGACGAAGTCCTCGAGCCCGATCCCGCTGGGGTCGCTCCCATCGCCGCCGCAGCCGTGCAGCACGCCGCCGAGCAAGGCGCCGGCGCCGCAGACCATGTGCAAGAAGCTGCGCCGGATCTTCGTCGAGCGAGCCGCCGAGGAGGCTCCGGCGCGATTCAATCTGGGTCGATGAACGTCCATGGTATCGAGGCGGATCTCCCGCGCCGGGCTCACGTCGAGCGCCGAGCTCACGTTGAAATAACCGAAGTCGTCTCGCGGCGTGCCGGCGATGCTCGAGGGGAGCACGATGCCGACCTCGTCGAGCTCGCCGCTGCACCCGTGCGCGAAGCGCCGCCCGGCGGCGGCAGCGGCGGCCCGGCGATCAGCGGTACATGCGGTCGATCCTCGCCTCGGGGGCGCGCCTGTCGAGCAGCAGGAGCGCCAGGTAGAACGCCCATTCCAGGGGCTTCATCGCGAGGTAGACGAGATCGGCGGCCCAGGCGGCGCGGATGTACCGGCTCACGGGCAGCCCCAGCCGGTCGTAGAGCCGGCGCGCCGCGCGTCCGAAGCGCGGCCAGCGCTCGTGCAGGAGGTCCTCGAAGGCGTTGGCGATCGCGAGCTGGCGATTGACGAGGATCGGCGTGCCGCCCCGCCGCCCGAGCCGGATGGGGCGCACCAGCCAGGCGTGGCCGCGCGCCGCGACGGTGCACAGGTAATGGCAGTCGCCGGGGAGCTCGACGATCGGGAGCTGCGAGAGGGTGTATCCGCAGGTGCGGGTGAAGACCTGGAGCGCGGCCGAGGGATGTCCCAGCCAGGCGGCGTGGACGACGGCGTGGATCCCGAGGAGGACCGGGGAGGCGGCGAGGGCGCGCCAGAGGGTCGGCCGGTGGATGGCGGGCGGCGGCGGGAGCGGGACCTGGGGCGGTCCGGCGCGGTAGGCGGCGTCCGCGCCGGCGAGCGGGGCGGGGGCGCTGGCCTCGACGCCGCGCCGCACGAGGCGGGCGCGGAGCTCGACGGCGTAGAGGGCGATGGTGATGACCGGAGCGACGCAGGGGAGGAAGAGCGGCGGCACGAGCAGGCCGGCGAGGACCCAGGGGCCGAAGTGCACGGCGAGGAGGGCGTGCAGGGCGAGGCCGAGGAGCAGGGCCGCATGGATGGCGAGCTCCGCGGGGCCGGGGAGCGCTGCGGGCCGGCGCCGCGAGACGGCGTAAGCGAGGGCGGTGAGGGCGTGCAGGGCGAGGAGGCCGTAGACCTCGGGCTCGGCGAGGGGCCGGAACGCGGTGGTGCCGGCGTCGCACGCCTGCACTTCGCACGCGTGGTTCGCGTCGTGGCTGTAGGCCAAGCCCCAGGCGGGCAGGAGGACGAGCGCGAGCACCTCGGAGGCGATCTGGAAGGGGCGGCGGCCGCGGCGGCGGATGGCGCGGTAGGTCCACACGGTGAGGGCGAGCCACCCCGCGATGCCGAGCGCGACGGCGAGGACGAGGGCGCCGCCGAGTCGTCCCAGCACGGTCGCGCCGAAGAGCAGCGCCGCGAGCGGGGGCACGCCGTAGCCG
Organism: Sorangium sp. So ce394; assembly: GCF_051474665.1. Classification (NCBI taxonomy): domain Bacteria; kingdom Pseudomonadati; phylum Myxococcota; order Polyangiales; family Polyangiaceae; genus Sorangium; species Sorangium sp. So ce394. The sequence goes on along the minus strand of NZ_CP150339.1, from coordinate 8,034,886 downwards.
GTGGCCACGAGGGCGGCGATGGCGCCGTCCGCGAGGGAGAACGGCTGCTTGGGCGTGGGCTCGGGCGGCCCGGGCGGCGGCTCTTGCGACATGGGGCCATCATGGTAATGGCGAAGGCCGCGAGAGATCCATCCGCCAATCCGTCCGCAGCTCCGACGCGTCCGCGGGCAGCTAGCGTTCCATGGCCGCCCGTCCAGGAAACGCCATGACCTGGAGCGTCCAGGCGCCGAATACGCCGTAGGCATGATCGGCTCGCGACTCGGCCTCGGCCACACCGAAACGGATCGCGTCCACGCCCTCGTAGACCTCGCTCACCGTCCCCACGGAGAGGGCATCTCCGCCATCGAGGAGGTAATCGATGGCTCCATCGACGAGCCGCTCGCCGTCGTCTCCCTCGCTGCGCGAGACCCTGCACTCGAGATCCGGGAGCGCGAAATGAGCCATGCCGTGCGTGTGGATCCAGATCTCGTCACCGGCGATGACGACGTGCCGCGTAAGCAGCGTGTCCCTCATGACGTCGCGAGAGACGAGCTCGACGCCGAGCCCCCGCAGGGGGGGCGCGCGGAGCCATTTCATGGCGGCAGGAAGCCAGACCGCGAGCGCGCCGGCCTCCGCGAGGATCCCGAGCGCTCGTCGATACACCGCGGGGCGCGCCCATGGCGGAGGCTCCCAGCTCGCCCTGCAGTGGAGCAGCAGCGCGCTCGCGCCGGGCTCCTCGGGCGCCGGCCGCCATGGCGGCTCGACCGGCAGCGTCCAGACTTCGATGGATTCGCCGCGCTCGCGCCCCGATGAATCCATCGCGCAGGACAGCTCCTCACGGAGCTCCGGGGCGGGCGGCGGCGTCCTCGGGAACAGGACCACGGCTTCGAGCGGAAATGTCATTGCACCGCGCCCGGGCCTGGCGCGGCGCGCCCTTGCCAGCCCCAGCCGCCCGGCGGCGCCGGAGCGGGGCCCTCCGCCCTCGCGCTCCACGCCTCGATGGCCGGATGGTTGGCGATCAGGTCGTCGTCCGGACGATATCCATGGTCTTCGCCGGTCGCCGCGCGCAGGCTGGCCGCGGCAGCGCGCTGGGGACCGGCGTGCGGGCTCACGAGATCGTGCACGAGATGATGGAGGGTGAGCGGTTCTCCTGCCCGGTATCGGAGCTCGGGATCCAAGGCGCGCGCTCGCGTCCGGTAGGCTTCGACGGAGACATCGCAGGGGGCTCCTGCATGGGCCCATTCCTCGCTCGGTGCACCGACGATGCCGGAAACGACGCGGAGGGCGTCGTCGGCGAGCGACGCACCGTCGATGGCGACCGGCGCGTCGGGGCTGCTCGCCAGAGCGAGCAGCGGTTCGACGAGCGCGGCGGAGCGGAGGGCGGCTGCCGCGTCGAGCGCGAGCCCGGCGGCGAACGCGTCGGGGCTCGAGAGCAGCTTCGCCGTGCGTGGCACCGCGCTGGCGAGGCCGAGCCACGCGAGACGCACGCAGGCGTGGGCGCCTTCCACGCCGCGCGCCGGATCGGCGAGCTCCACCAGGCGTCGCGCGCCGGCCTCGTCGCCGCGGAGGCCCAGGAGAAAGGCGGCGTCCACGCGCAGATCGACCGATGTCCACGCAGGCCGATCGGCGTGCCTCCTCGAGGGGCCATCGGCGATCTTCTGGAGCGCGTCGCGCGCCATCCATCGCTCGGCCGCGTACAGCGCAGCGCGCACCGTCTCGAGGTCGCCGTCGGCGAGGATGCGCGCGAGCAGCGCATCCCCCTCGGGCGTCGGGAGGCGGAGGAGCGCGCGGAGGAGCGGACCGTGCGCGGCCGGCTCCGCGAGGGCCCAGTCGTCCCAGGCTTCGCGGGGGAGGGGCGCGGCGATGCCCAGGTACGCGAGCGGCTCCGGATCGATCTCCCGCCGCTGCGAAGGGCGATAGGCGTGGAGGAGGAGTGACGCTGCCCGCGTGTCCGGAATCGCGGCGAGGAGCCTGGCGATGGCCGTGCGCGCGTCGCCGCTGCTCCGGGAGAGGCGCCTCTCGAGCGCCTTCAGCGCGTCGGGACCCCCCATCACGAACTGGCGGGCGATCGAGGAGAACCTGCGCGCGGCCCGGCGCCGCTCGTCCGGCGGAAGATTCGCGCCGAGCACGCTATCGGTCCACGCCTCCACGGCGGAGCCGGCCTGTTCGTCCCAACGAGAACGCCCCACTCGAAGCTCCTTGCTCGTCCCCCCGCGCGGCGCGCAGGGCCGTGTCGCTCTTGCTCGTGAACAGCTCAGTTGACGATGCAGTATACCGTGCCGACCGGGCCGGTGGTCTGCGTCGTGAGGAGGCTGTGCCACGCCGTGTGCTCGCTGAACAGGAGAAACACGAAATTCGTCTTCCGGTCCGGCCCACCGAGATAAAGCGGCCATTTGTGGTGAATCGCTCCTTGCGTTCCGTTCTCGTAGTAACGGCGGAGGGCGGGCCAGTTCTCCCTAACATATTCTCCGATGATGGTGCGGTTGCGCTCGGGCGAAGGGACCTTGGTCACGGTGCGGCTCGTCGGCCGGTTGTACGTCGTGCTGGTGGAGCCGCTATCGCCGTGCCCGAGTGTCGCCCAGACCGGAGGAGGCCAGTTGATGGGTATGCTCCCCGAAGGACACCGGCGACGTCGCCGCTCCTCGGCCGGATCGGGCGCAGGTTGCGGCTGAGGGCTCGTCGCCGGCGGCGCTGCGGCCAAAGGCGGTGAAGCCGGGCGTCCGCGCGCTGCCTGGGCGCCGAGCGCGCCCAAGGTCCCCGCGATGCGCGGCCCCACGGCGGGCGCGGCAGCGGGGGCCGTCGCCGGGGACGTGGCGGGGGCCGTCGCCGGGGACGCGGCGGGGGCCGGAACGACCTCGACATCGGGCACGGCGCGGAGCGGGCTCGGCGTGGACGCTGCTTCGGGAGCGAGCTGGCGCGCAGCGCCACGGTCGAAGGCGCTCGCCCGCGCAGCCCGGGTGGCTCGGGCGCCGGTGCCCACGACGGGCGCGCGGCTGCCTCCTCCCTGGATCACCCGAGGGACGAAGGGAGGTCGCACCGCGCCAGGCGCCACCTCGCTGGCGACGGCCCGCGTACCGGCGGAGAGCTCGGGAGCCGCGCCGGCAGCCACGCGCGATCCTCCTCCTCCTCCAGCCAGCGGGGCGAGCCCGAGGATGATTTGCAGCCACCACGCCGGATCGCTCGTCGCCGTCCCGAGCGCTTCGCCGTACGTGGCTGTCCCCCAGAGCCAACGCTCGCTCGCCGCCTGCGTCTCCGATGGAGGACCGAAGCGGTACATCGCGGCGCCGGCCCCCGCATAGCCCCGGACGTCGGCGATGAACCTATCGATGGAGTCGGGCCCGATGATCCACTCGTTCCATGCGGTCGGGCCGATGAGGCCGGGTTCGGCGCGATGGGCAAAGCCGGGCGGGCCGCGAAGCGGAGCGGGTGGACGTGGCCCTGGGTGTCGGCCGAGGAGTAAAAGACCAAGCGGCGCGCCGGCGCGAGCTCGGGTTCGAGAGGATGGCGGAGAGTGGGATCGTCGCCAGGGTGAGCGCGAAGACCTGCATTGCTCCAATGCGGCCGCCGCCTTTCAGCGGCGGAGCGTCAGGTAGCGCAGCGGCTCTATAGCTCCCGGAGCCCGCTTCAATGGGGTCGCCGCCGTTCAGCGGCGGAGAGTCCATGGACGGGGTGATGCCCCGGATGCGCGAGCAGTTGCTTCGATGGGGCCGCCGCCTTTCAGAGGCGGAGAGACCAGATCCCCCAAGCGTCAATCACGCCCTCTCCTCGACTCGCCCAGCCCTTCCGTTCTCCCCGGCCGCGTTGCCGCTCGCGCGCTGCCTCACCTTCCGCGCTCGCCTCCCCGCCTCCTGCGCTGTCGCCCCCGCCTCGCTCCATCTCGTCCCCGCCTCGCTCCACCTCGCCCCCGCCTCGCTCCATCTCGTCCCCGCCTCGCTCCACCTCGTCCCCCACCTCGCCGGTCTCATCCCCCGGCTCGTCCGAGCCATCCCCCGCCTCGCCCTGCGCATTCCCCGCGGGGCGCTCGCCTTCCGAGCCGGGGGCCGTTCCCGCCGCCCCGGGGGGCCTGCCGCCGTCCCCCGGCGACCCGCCGCCCGTGCCGGGGTCTCCGAGCCACGACGGCCGGCGCTCTTCCCCAATGGGGCGCAGCGCGCAGGGATGAGGAGGGGGCGCCGCCGCCAGCTGCCTGGCTCCTCGACGCGCTGCCTGTGAGGCACGAAGCGGTCACCCGCCATGGCGCCGCCACCCGCCCGACGGCACACCTCCCCCGGAATCCCTCGCATTCAGCCGCCTGAATCCCTGGTACGCGATCTGCCATGGGCGCCGCGCATGGGAGATGCCGACATCACGTTGCGCCACCTCGCCCGACGGCGCCCCGAGGATCTGGTGCGCCCGTTCGTCGCCGAGAGCCGTCCCGTCGAGGTCCTCGGTTGGGTCGACAGCCAGGTCACGAACATCGAGCGCCGCCTCGACAAGGCTTTGCGCCTTCGGATCGGCGGTGAGCCGCGGGTGCTGCACGTCGAGTTCTGCTTCTCGCTCCGCGACGACGTTCCGGATCGCATCTTCGAATACCTCGGCTTCCTCTTCGCCGCGCTCCGTCTCGACGCCCCCGGCGAGCCGGTGCCGCCGATCGAGAGCGTCGCCGTGGTCCTCTCGGGGCGCAGGCGGCGCTTGCCGAAAGCCGGAAAGCGCCGCATCGCCTGGCCGGGGCGGCCGTTCAGCGGCGCGCATTTCCGTATCGACGCCGTCTACCAGCGCACGGTCTCCGAGCTGCGTGCGCGCGGCAGCGTGCTCTGGCTGGTATTTGCGCCGCTTGCACGTAACGCGACCGCGGCGGCGCTGCGGGAGGTGGTCGCGGAGATCCACGCGGGGGCGAAGGGCGCGGAGGAGCGGGCCGAGCTGTACACGGCGCTCCTGGTGATGGCGACCATCAATCCCTGGGGGCATACTCTGCTGAAGGAGCTCATCGCCATGGTGGAGGACAAGGAAGAGGGGCTGCTCCGGCGCACGCCGATCATCGGGGAGATGATCATCGAGGCCGAGCGACGAGCCGAGCAACGAGGAGAGCAACGAGGAGAGGAGAAGGCGACCGTCGCGCTGCTCGGTCGTCTCTTCGCGCGGCGGATCGGGCGACGGCCGACGGACGAGGAAGAGCGGTCGATCGTCGAGCGAGCCCGCGCGATCGGTCCGGGCGAGGTCGAGGATGCGTTGCTCGATCTCGAGGGCGAGGCGCTGGTCCGCTGGCTCGCGGAGCCCATGTGCCCATCCTGAACCCCCGCCGGGGCGCTACTCGCTCTTGAGCCAGCCCTGCTGGAGGGCGTAGCGCACGGTGTCCGCGCGGCTCGTGAGGCCGAGCTTCTCCATCGCCCGGACCTTGTAGGTCTCGACCGTGCGCGCGCTCAGGTCGAGGCGAGCCGCGATCTCCTTGATGGCGTGCCCCTCGGCGATGAGCCGGATCACCTCGGCCTCGCGCTCGCTCAGCTCCGAGGCCGAGCCGTGGTCGCCGAAGGTGCGGCCGACCACGCTCGACACGACGTGGGCCGTCATCGACGGGTCGAGGTACACGCCCCCGGCGGCGACGGCGTGGATGGCCCGGACCAGCTCCGCGCCGCGCGCGCCCTTGAGCACGTACCCCGACGCCCCCGCCTTCAGGAGCGGCTGGACGTTGGCCTTGTCCTCGTAGCCCGTCAGGGCCACCACCTGGACCTCCGGCCGCGCCTGCTTGATGCGCTCGGTCGCCTGCGCGCCGCCGAGCTTGGGCATGGTGACGTCCATCAGGACGATGTCCGGCCCGAGCTCCGTGACGGCCTCGACGGCGCTGAGCCCGTCCGCCGCCTCGCCGACGACCGTCATGTCAGGTTGCGCATTGATCAACGCCTTCAGCCCGTCGCGCACGATCGGGTGATCGTCGACCACGAAGACGCCGAGCTTCGTCATGCCGCTGTCTCCATCAAGAGCGGGGGGAGGGGGGGCCGTTCCTCCAGCCGCTCGAGCCTCCGGGGCGGCTCGTGGGGGGCGGGAGGGGGCCGCGTCGGTGTCGGTGACCACGGAGCCCGACCCTAGCACGGCCTCGCCGGAGGCCTGAGGGGACGGTCCGAATTTTCCCGAGACGCACGGCGCTCCAGGGCCGCTGGCCCACGGCGCGCGCCAGTCGGGGCGGGAGCGACGGACAAGCCCGGGCGAGCCAGCCGGAGACCCTGCCGACGCCCGTCGCCCGTACCCTCTGCTCCCGCCCGCCGTGCGTCGTACGAGACGCATGGCCCCTATTAGTAAGGCTAACTAAATTGCTCGTGGCCTCGGCTCCACGGCGGGCGCCCGTCCAGGACCGCGCGAGCTCGTCGCCGGAATAGCCCGCCTCAGGAGATCAGCGACGCCGAGCTCTCCCGCGGCGGGCTGACGGCGACCCGCTCTCCGCTCGGCCTCTGCGTCGCCGCGAACACCGCGAGCCCCACCGCGATCGTGCCGGCGACCCCGATCACCGGGAAGTACTCCATCCACGTCGACTCGCCGTCCCGCCGCGGCCACGCGATGTTCGCGATGAGCGCGACCCCCCACGCGACGGCCGCGACGTTCAGCGCGAGCCCGGCGCGCCCGAGGGAGAACACCCCCGCCGGGGCCCCGGAGCTGCCCGGCCACCCGCGCAGCCGGCGGAGGAGCATCCCCGCCGTCACGAGCAGGTACGAGAGGTTCACGAGCAGCACGGCCGTCTCCGTGATGAGCACGAACAGCTGCGCCTCGCCGTAGTTCACGACGAGCATGCCGCACGCGAGCGCGCCGACCGCGATCGCCGGAGCGACGGGCGTCTTCGTGCGCGGCGACACGCGCGCGAGCGCCGGCGCGCACGGCAGCGCCCCGTCCCGCGCCATCGAGAACGCGAGGCGCGAGGCGCCGGTCTGGATGGCCAGCGTGCAGACGCACACCGCCAGCGCCACGTCGACAAGGAACACCTTACCCAGCGTCGGGCCGAGGGCGCTCACGACCACGTAGGCCAGGCCCTCGGTCGCGAGGCGGCCGTCGGTCAGGCTCGGCGCCGCCATCAGCGCCGCGAGCAGGAGCAGCGCGCCGCCCACCCCGGAGGCCACGACGGCCTTCAGGATCGCCCGCGGGATGATCCGCCGCGGGCTCTGCGTCTCCTCGGCCAGCGACCCGGCCGAATCGAAGCCGTAGAGCACGTACGCCGGCATGAGCGCGGCCGCGAGCAGGCCCGCCGCCCCCGTGCCCAGCGGCGGCGACGGCCCGTAGAGCGGCTCGAGCACCACCGCCGGACCCCGCACCGCGTGCAGGAACAGCGCCCCGATCAGCAGCACGACGCCGCCGAGCTCCGCCATCACGCCGACGTCGTTGACCCAGGCCATCGCTCGCACCCCGGCCATGTTGATCGCCGTCGTCAGCGCGACGAGCCCCGCGCCGAGCAGCACGGCGTTCGCCGCGCCGTCGCGCGACGTGAGCGACGGATCGCCGCCGAGGAGCTGGAACCCGCCCCAGACGCTCGGCAAGATCGCCTGCAGCGCGATGGCCGCCGCCGCGACGCTCACGACGTCGCCGACGAGCTTCAGCCAGCCCGCGAGCCACCCCGGAGCGCCGGGCGACACGCGGCGCCCCCACTGGTAGACCGAGCCGGCCACCGGGTAATGCGAGCCCACCTCGGCGAGGTTGAGCGCGACCGCGAGCTGGCCGAGGAAGACCACCGGCCACGTCCAGAAGAACCGCGTCCCGCCGAAGGCGTAGCCGATCACGAAGAGCTGGAAGACGGTCGTGAGGATCGAGACATACGAGAAGCCCGCCGCGAAGGCCGACAGGCTCCCCAGGTCGCGCCGCAGCTCCTGGCGGTAGCCCAGGCGCGCGAGGTCGTCGGCGTCGCTGCTGCCTTGCGCGGCGGTGCCCGCGCCGAGCGCGCCGTACGCTGCCGAGCCCGGGCCGAGCGCGCCTTGCGCGGCGGTGCCCGCGCCGAGCGCGCCTTGCGCCGCGGTGGCCGCGCCGGCCGCGCCGCGGTGGTCCGGCGTCCCTGTCGAGATCGGATCACGCATGGGCCGACACCCCCACGAGCGGCTGGCCCGCGCTGACCATCTGGCCCGGGCGGCAGCCGATCCAGTCGACCGCGCCGGCCACGTCGGCCACCACGGCGAACTCCATCTTCATCGCCTCGAGCACGGCCACGCGCTGGCCCGCCTCGACGCGCTGCCCCGGCGCCACGTCCACCTTCCACACGCACGCGGTGAGCGGCGCCGTCACCGGCAGCATCCCGGCCGGCAGCGCGTCCTCGTCGGCCGACGAGGCGCCCTCGAGCCGGGCGCCCGCGCGGCGCACGCGGTCGAACTCGCCGTCCGCCTCCCAGCGGCCGCGCTCGGCGTCGAACGCCGCCCGCTGCCGCGCCCGGGCCGCGCGGATGCTGTCGGCGTTGTCGTCGAGGAAGCGGTGGTGCTCGCCCAGGTCGAACGTCGCCTCCTCGATGCGCACCTCGCCGCGCCCGGCCACCATGTCGGCGCGGAGCTCGAGCAGCTCCTCCGGCGAGACGAGGTGGAAGCGGAGCTGGTCGAAGAACCGCAGGAGCCACGGCCGCTCGCGCGTCGTCTGCCGGAACGGCCGGTGGCGGCTCCAGACCGGCACCGTGCGGCCGAGGAACTGGTACCCGCCCGGCCCCTCCATGCCGTAGATGCACAGGTACGCGCCGCCGATGCCGACCGCGTTCTCGGGCGTCCACGTGCGCGCCGGGTTGTACTTGGTCGTGACCATCCGGTGCCGCGGGTCGATCGGCGTCGCGACCGGCGCGCCGAGGTACACGTCGCCGAGGCCGAGCACGAGGTAGCTCGCCGCGAGGAAGAGCTCCTGGACCGCCGCGATGTCCGGCAGCCCGTTGACCCGGCGGATGAACTCCAGGTTGCTCGGGCACCACGGCGCGTCGTCGCGGACCGTGCGCATGTAGCGCTCGATCGCCTCGCGCGTCGCCGGGTCGTCCCAGCTGAGCGGCATGTGGACGACGCGGCTCGGGATCCGGACCTCCTCCGGGGCGGGCAGGTCGGCCTCGGCCTCGCGGAGCAGGTCGAGGGCCTTGGCCACGGTGAGCCGCGCGCCGTCGACGTGCACCTGGAGCGAGCGGATCCCGGGCGTCAGGTCGACCACGCCGGGCACGCGCATCTCCTCGAGCCGCGTCATGAGCAGGTGCGCGCGCACGCGCAGGTCGATGTCGAGCACCGGCGGCCCGAACTCGACGAGCACGTACCGGTCGCCGCTCTGGCGGAAGACCACCGCGGGCCGGCCGTCGCGCGCCGGCACGCGGCCGAGCACCGGCTCGCCGCGCCTGCGCCGTGCGCTGCCCGAGCCTGCGGCGGCCGCGCCGTCGGCCGCGCGCGCCGCGGCGCCATTGGCCGCGTGCGCCGCCGCGCCGTTGGACGCATGCGCCATCGCGCCGTTCGCCGCGAGCCCGCGCCGCGTCACGAGCGCGTCGCTCCGCCGCGCCAGCGCGTCGGCCTCGGCGGGCAGGATCGACCGGAACCGCACCTTGTCCCCGGCGCTCAGCTGGCCGAGCTTCCACCGCTCGGCCGCGGCGACGGCGAGCGGACACACGAACCCGCCCAGGCTCGGGCCGTCGGGGCCGAGGATGACGGGCATGTCGCCGGTGAGGTCGACCGCGCCGATCGCGTACGCGTTGTCGTGCAGGTTCGAGGGGTGCAGCCCCGCCTCGCCGCCGTCGGTGCGCGCCCACGCCGGCGCGGGCCCGACGAGGCGGACGCCGGTGCGGGCCGAGTGGTAGTGCACCTCCCACTCGGCCGCGTAGAGCTGCTCGATCCCCTCGTCCGTGAGGAAGTCCGGCGCCCCGTGCGGCCCGTCGAGCACGGCGAGCTCCCAGGACCTGCCGATCTCCGGCCGGGCCTCGGCCGGCAGCGCGCCGGGGGCGAGCGCCGGGTCGACCTCCTCGCCGAGGCGCAGCACGTCGCCCGGGCGGAGCGGCCTGCCCGCGTGGCCGCCGAAGCCGCCGAGGGTGAACGTGGCGCGGCTGCCGAGGTGCGCCGGCACGTCGATGCCGCCGCGGATGAGCAGGTAGGCGCGCGCGCCCGGCCCCCGCACCGGCCCGCACGCCACGGTGGCGCCCGGCGCGACCTCGACCGGCGTCCACGGCGCCACCTCGGCCCCGTCGACGAGCACGCGCATGGCGGCGCCCGCGACGCACAGGACCGCGCGCCGGTGGAACACCAGCGTGGGCCCGTGCACCTCGCACTCGAGCCCCGCGGCGCCGGCCGGGTTGCCCACGACGCGGTTGCCGAGGCGGAACGACAGGTCGTCCATCGGCCCGCTCGGCGGCACGCCGACCGACCACAGGCCGAGCCGCCCGGGCCAGTCCTGCACGGTCACCGCGCCCGGCGCCGCGGTCACCTCGACCGCCTCGGGGCGGAACGGCAGCGACGCGAACGTGCCGGTGTGGTGCCGGACCCCGCGGAAGTCGGGGTGATCGAGCGCGGCCGCGACCCACTCGCGGTTCGTCTCGATCCCGCCGAGCCGGGTCTCCCCGACGGCGGCGCGCAGCGCCGCGACCGCAGCAGCCCGGTCCGCGCCGCGCACGAGCAGCTTGGCCAGGAGCGGATCGTAGAGCGCCGAGACCTCGGTGCCCGTCTCGACCCACCCGTCGACCCGCACGCCGGCGCCCTCGGGGTAGCTCACCTCGGTGAGCAGCCCCGCGCTCGGCAAGAACCCCCGCGCCGGGTCCTCGGCGTAGAGCCGCGCCTCGATCGCGTGGCCGGAGAGCGGCGGATCGCCGCCCTCGAAGAACGCCGTGTCGCCGGCGGCGATGCGCAGCATCCACGCCACGAGATCGATGCCGGTGCAGAGCTCGGTCACGCCGTGCTCGACCTGGAGGCGCGTGTTGACCTCGAGGAAGTAGTGCTCCGCGCGGGCGGGATCGACGAGGAACTCGACGGTGCCCACGTTCCGGTAGGCGACCTTCGCGGCGAGCGCGCGGGCCGACTCCGCGAGCGCCGAGCGCAGCCGGGGCGGCAGGTCGGGCGCGGGCGCCTCCTCGAGGACCTTCTGGTTGCGGCGCTGCACCGAGCAGTCGCGGTCGCCGAGGACGAGGACGTTGCCGCGGCCGTCGCCGGCGATCTGGACCTCCACGTGCCGGGGCGCCGTCAGGAAGCGCTCGAGGAACACGTCGCCCGATCCGAAGTTCGCGCGGGCGAGGCGCTGGACCCGCTCGAACGCGGCGGGGAGCTCCGCCGGCGCGTCGCACCGGGCCATCCCGATGCCGCCGCCGCCCGCGCTCGCCTTGAGCAGCACGGGGTAGCCGATGGCCGCGGCCTCGGCGGCGGCGTGGTCCGCGTCCCGGAGCACGCCGGTGCCCGGCAGGAGCGGCACGCCCGCCTCGATCGCGAGCTCCCGCGCCCGGTGCTTGCTCCCGAACGCCTCCATCTGGGCCGGCGTCGGCCCGATGAAGACGATGCCCGCGGCCTCCACCGCGCGGGCGAAGTCCTCGGATTCGCTGAGGAATCCGTAACCCGGGTGGATCGCGTCGGCGCCCGCGCGGCGGGCGGCGTCGACGACGGCGTCGATGCGCAGGTAGCTCTCGGCGGGCGTCTGGCCGCCGAGGCGGACGGCGTGGTCGGCGAGGCGCACGTGGAGCGCGGCGCGGTCCGCGTCGGAGAAGACGGCGACCGACGCGATCCCGAGGCGCCGGAGGGTGCGGAGGATGCGGCACGCGATCTCGCCGCGGTTGGCGACGAGGACGCGGCGGAAGGGCGGGGGGGCGCTCATGGCCGCACCACCGCCATGCGGATCGGGGTCGGGTTGAAGCCGTTGCAGGGGTTGTTGATCTGCGGGCAGTTCGAGACGAGCAGCAGCAGATCGAGCTCGGCGCGGAGGTCGACGTGCTTGCCGGGCGCGGACAGGCCGTCGACGATGCCGAGGGTGCCGTCGGCCTCGACGGGCACGTTCATGAACCAGTTGACGTTGCCGACGAGGTCGCGCTTGCCGAGGCCGTACGGCGCGGCGGCCATGAGGAAGTTCTCGACGCAGGCGTGCTGGTGCTTTGTGTGGTGGCCGTAGCGGACGGTGTTCGACTCGCACGAGCAGGCGCCGCCGGAGGTGTCGTGCCGGCCGCAGCTGTCGTCGGTGATGGTCATCATCACGCGGCCGCGGTTCGAGCGGAGCTTCGCGCCGGTGGTGAGGAAGATGTTGCGCTGGGCGGCGATGGTGTCGGCGGCGCTGTAGCGCTCGGCGGTGTCGGAAAGGACGTAGGCGAGGAAGTCGACGGCCTGGTTGCCCTCGAGGTCGATGACGCGGAGGATCTCGCCGGCGCGGACGATCTTCGCCCACGGCGCGCGGGCCGGGACGATCTCGTCGGAGAGGAGGGCGCCGGGCAGGCCGGCGAGGGCGGGGTCGCGCAGGGCGGCGACCGGCTTTCCGGGGGCGGCGGGGCTCATCGCGCGCCTCCTGCCCGGAGGGCGACCGCGAGCTCCTCGGCGGTGTTCTCGAAGGCGCGGCGCGCCTCGGGGGTGGCGTTGCGCACCGGGTCGTCGTCCGGGGCGGGGCGGCCGCGCCAGGCGGTGAGGCGGACCTTGCCGGCGCGGTAGGCCGGGCGCGGGTCGAGGCGGTGCGGGACGGCGGCGACGCTGACGAGGACGTCCTGCTCGGCGCGGAGGAGCACGTGGGCGCCCGGCCGGGACGCGTCGGGGAGGAAGGTGATGGCGCCGTCGGCCTCGATGCGGACGCCCTTGAAGAGGTTGATGGGCGTGGGGAGGTCGCGCTCGGCGAGGCCGTGCTTGGCGAGGGCGAGGAGGAGCCGCTCGCGGCCGGAGCGGAGGGCGCCGCCGTGGGCGTCGCTGCCGTAGCGGGAGGCGATCTCGCCCGGGAGCGAGGTGCCGCAGAAGGTGTCGTGGCGGCCGGCGGTGTCCTCGAGGAGGGAGGCGAGGGCGCGCCCCATATCGGAGAGGAGCAGGTAGCCGGGGCCTGGATAGGCCTGCCACTGGAGCTTCACGGTGTCGGCGAGGCAGAGCCGCTCGATGGGGCGGTCCGCGCGGTGGAGCATGAGGGCGACGCAGGTGTCGCCCTCGACGTCGACGATCCGGAGCCGGCTGCCGACGGGGAGCGTGCGCGCCGCGTAGCCGCCGGCGCCGAGGGTCTCGTCCCAGAGGACGTCGCGCGCTTCCACGCCCGGGGGCGGGTCGCCGATCGACGTGCTCGGCACGGTGGGTTGCGTCTCGACGACGCTGCCTTCCTGGGCGCGCGCGTGCGCGCGCGCGGCATACGTTGTGGCCGTTTCAGACATCGCCCGCCTCACTTTCGATAGAGAATCGAAACTACGGGTCGACTATCCGGGGGCGGGGTTTCCGGCCTGTTTCGCGGGGGTAAAATGCAGGGTGCGGGCGATTTTTCCCGGTGGCGGCGCGGGGGGACCCCGCGGTTCCAACCTGGGTGCGCGGCGGGAGAGCGGCTGGCGCAGGAACGCGAGCGCGGATAGATCAGCGCGACGGCCACCCCGGGAGACGATGAAGACGGAGATTCCCCCTGCTCAGAGCGCCGAAGGAAGGCAGAGCGCCGAAGGCAGTCAGAAGGCCGAAGGGAGCCCGCGCCGCATGGGCCGGCCGCGCAAGGCGCCGCAGCGCAGCGAGCTCGCGCCGCGCGAGCAGATCCTGGAGGTGGCGGGCCGGCTCTTCGCCGAGCGCGGGGTCGTCGACGTGTCGATGCTCGAGATCGCGCAGGCGGCGGGGCTCCGGCAGTCGTCGCTGTACTACTGGTTCCGGCGCAAGGAGCTGATCGTCGCGGAGATCTTGCAGCAGGTGAACCGCCTGCCGCTCTCGTACGCGCGCAGGCTCGAGGCGAGCGGCGGCGCCGCCGACGTGCAGCTCTGGCGCTTCGTGCGGTTCGACGTGGAGACGGTGTGCGGCTTCCCGCTGGAGATCACGGAGATCCACCGCTTCAGCGAGCGGGATCCGGAGGCGTTCGCGACCTACTGGGCCGAGCGGCGCGCGCTGACCGAGGCCGTGGCGGCGATGATCGGGCGCGGGGTGGGGGAGGGGACGTTCCGCGAGGTGGACGCCTACCTGTGCGCGCTGACGGTGCTGGCGCAGGACGAGAGCGTGCAGAACTGGTACCGCCCCGGGGGGGCCGGGCGCATCCACCCGCTCGTCGCCGGCGACCCTGCCGCGCTCGGGTACCGGCCGGAGCAGATCGCGGAGCTGGTCGCGGACCAGACGGTCGGGGGGCTCCTGGCGCGGCCGTCGCGGCTCGCGGCGCTGCGGCGGACGGCGGTCGCGGCCGACGGGGAGGGATAGCGGGATAGCCCTCCTTCCCGAACACGGCCACCACCCCGGGCGCTGTGTGCCCATCGGAGATCGCCCGGTCGCGACGGTCTCGTGCATACTCGGCCCCATGACCGCCCCCGCTCGACCGCAATACGCCTCGGGCCGCGCCCCTCTCGCGCTGGCCGCGCTGCTCGCTGCATGCGCCGTGCTCGGCTGCGCGTCCACCATGGAGCAGACGCCGCCAGCCTCCCCGGATCCCGCCGTAGCGGCCGCCCCGGCGCAGCCCGCCGCAGCCCCCGCGGCGCCGCCCGCAGGCCCCGCGGCGCCCGCCGCCACGCCGGCGCCCGCCGCCACGCCGGCGCCGTGCGCGGCGCGCGTCGCCCGCGTGTGGCACGGCCGCACGCCGAGCGACAAGGCCGAAGGATATACGGCCTATATCTCGAGCGCGCTCCCCAAGTTCCGCACCATCCCGGGGAACCTCGGCTATCAGCTGATGCGCGAGACCGTGGGCGCGGAGACGCACTTCATGGTGATCAGCTACTGGAGGTCGCGCGACGACATCCGCGCCTATGCCGGCGACGACATCCGCAAGACGCGCCACCTCCCGCGCGACGCCGAGTTCCTCATCGACCCCGAGCAGACCGTGGTGAACTACGATCTCCCGGTGATCGACCTCGACTGCCCGAGGTGAGCGGCCCCGGACACGACGGTGGGGCGGGGCGGAGGAGCGACGATCGATTCTCCACGGCGTCGCCGTGGGCGACGAGCTCGGCGCCGTGGCTCCCGTCCCGCCCGTAGCCGTAGCGGCGCCGGCCATCCGATGTGCCGGCCAGCGAATCGCTCAACGTCGGCGGGCGCCTGCCTCCACGTCGCTCCAGACGGCGTTGCCGTCGCTCGGCGTCACGAAGAGCACGCACACATCGTCGGCGATGTGCCCCGAGTGCGCCGCGCCGCGCGGGATCAGCAGCGCTTGACCCGGACCGACCTCGGTCACCTCCGTCGTGCCGTCAGGCAGGTTGACCGTGAACGTCGCGCGCCCGCGGATGATCACGAGGAGCTCGTCGCCGCCGTCGTGTCGCTCCCAGGAGCCGTCGGTGCTGCCCGCCGCCTTCGTCACGACGCCGACCATGCAGGGGCCGCTGGCCGCGTACGACCCGAGGATGCGCGGCGCGCCTGGATGCGTCAGAGGGTCGATGGCGCCGGCGAGCTCGAAGGCGATCACGCCGCGCTTCCGCGCGCCGTCGCCGGCGTGAGCGCCGGTGACCGGCGCGGCGGGGCCGTGGGTCTCGAGAGTCGTGGTCTTCATGATGAACGTTGCCTCCTGCGTGGGGTTGAGTCAGTCTACGAATGTCGATTCGTGTTCGCTATTCGCGTTAATGGAGGCGCGCGCTGCGATGGGCACATACGAGACAAACCCGCGTAAGACACCGCGTCAGACGCGGTCGCGGGCGACCGTGGACGCGATCGTCGAGGCGACGATTCGCGTTCTGCTCGCCCGTGGGTACGACGGGACGACGACGATCGCGGTGGCGGCGCGCGCCGGCGTCAGCGTCGGGTCGCTCTATCAGTATTTCCCGAACAAGGAGGCGCTGGTCGCGACGCTCGTCGAGCGGCACGCCGCCGCGATCGTGGCGCGCGTCGAGGGCGCGCTGGCCGAGGCGGATCCGGCGGACCCGGAGGCGGCCGTGCGCGCCTTCGTGCGCGCCGGCCTCGATGCACAGCGGATCTCACCGGCGCTGCACAAGATCCTGATCGAGCAGGTGCCGCGCGTCGGCCGGCTCGCCGAGGCGGCGGAGACGAGCCGCAGGCTCGCGGTGTTGCTCGAACGCCACCTGGCGCCCCACCGCGCGCGCCTCGCGGTGCCCGACGTGCGGCTCGCTGCGTTCGTGGTGGAGACCGCTCTCGAGGCGCTCGGGCACCGCGTGATCATCGAGGAACCTCATCTGATCGGCACGGCCCGGCTCGAGGCAGAGGCCACGACCCTGGCGCTCGCCTACCTCTTCGGGCCCCGCGCACCGCGTCGGACGTCGGGCGCCCTGGCGGCGACGCGACCCAGGTCGACACGGCCTGTCTGACCCGGCTGAAGGGCGCGGCCCAGGTCGGAATCGCGCGCGATCCGACCCAGGTTGGGGGGCGCGGCGGTGGGGGACCTCGACCGCGCCCTTACCAGCGGAGCTCGGCCGGCAAGAACTCTGCGATCAGGTCCTTGTAGAAGGGCTTCAGCCGCTCCACGTCCGGCGGGGCGTCGGCCTTCGAGTAGAGATCGTACGGGTTGAACCGCCGCACCCACTCCATCATCCGCCGATCTTGCTCGTTCATCAGGTGCCCGTACGCGCCCTCGCGGTGCGCCGCGTAGAACGAGTGATAGCGGATCATGGTTAGCGCCTCGAGCGGCAGGTGGTCCTTCACCACATGATACAGATACTCATCGTGCCCCCACGACATGTGCACCCGGGAGAGCCCCGCGCCCTCCTCGTAAATCCCGCACGGCGTCTGGTACGCCGGGCTCGCCATGTCCGGGTTCCGCGCGAACAGCTCGGGGAAGACGACCCGGTCCGAGTACGCGCAGCCCACCGGGAAGGTGTCGCCCACCACGGCCCACTGAGGCTCGCCCCACGTGCACAGGATCTTCCCGGCGTCGTGGATCAGCGCGGTCAGCACGAACCACCGCGGCTGCCCGTCCCGCCGCGCCGCCTCCGCGGACTGGAGCGCATGCGCGATCTGCGACAGCTCCGTGTCCGGATCGCTGTCGTCGACCAGCCGATCGAGCAGCTCGAGCGCCTCCCACATGCCCATCCGGCGCCGGTCCAGGCCGAGGTACTGCCGCTGTTTTTCCTGCACGAAGGCGAGGGTCTGCCCCTCGTGGTTCAGCCGGTAAAGCTCCTTCACGCTCGGCCGCACCTCGGCGCGGTAATCGCGGAACGCCGACGCCCCCTGCTCTCCCGCTGGTCCGCGCGCGGCGCTCCCCTCCACCCCCGACGCCTGCTCCCGCTGCTCGCCCATCGCTCCGGCCATAGCGTACCACCCCGTCCAGCGCCAGCGGCCTCATCACCAGGGCCGCGCAGCGCGCTGGCCCATGCATGAGCTCGCCTACCCGCGATTCCGCGGCAGCCACCCGACCGCGTAATCCACGAGCGGCCGCTGCGGCATCAGCAGGGCGGTGGCGGCGCCCGCGCGGCCGCGGCGCACGAGGCCGGTATCCCGGTCGAAATCGGCGCCGAGGCGGTCGAAATCGCCGCTGTCGGTCGCCACGTCGTCGAAGCTGACCCGCCTTCGCGCGCCGTCGACGAGGATGGGCGCGTGGCGCACCTCAATCCGTTTGCCCGGGAAGTCGGTGCGGTACTCGGCGAGGTGGATCGAGGTGTTGTTGCCGTGGCCGACGCCGAGCAGCAGCACCCAGCCGTCGAGATCGTAGATGCGGGCCAGCGGCGAGCCCTCACCGAGGTCGTACGAGAGGCCGTGGTTCGCCGTGACCGTCTCGGCGTGCCGGCCCCAGGCGGCGAAGGACACGAGCGGGTGGGCGCTCCGCCGGACGCCGCGCTGCTTGCGGAACGCCTCGGGGATGGCGCCCATCTGCCGCGTCGGCGTCAGATCCGGATCGTAGGCCGGCATCGTCTCCCGGATCGTCTCCCACCACGCCTCGGGCACGGGCGGATCCTGCCAGAGCGCCGGATCGGACAGGCCTTCCGACTGCGTCGGCATCACCAGCGTGCCCTCGGGCGTCAAGACCTCTTCCAGGGCCAGGATCACCGCGACAGGACCGCCGCAGACCCAGCCGAGCTTGCTGAGCGACGAGTGGACCAGCAAGGTCATGCCGGGCCGAACGCCGAGGGCCGTGAGCTCCGCGACAAGCGATGGAACGGTCACGAGGGTGTCCGGGTGCGTCTTCAAGACCTGATGTTCGCTCATGCTGCGATCTCGGCCGCACCCGCGCCCGCGATTCCGTCCCATACCGCACGGACCGAGCGGGGGTGCGGCGCCGGGGTCATCCCAGAGGTGGTATCACGGGCGCGCCGAGCCGGTCCAGGCGAGCTCGCTGGTGGGACCCGTGGGGCGCATCGAGCCCTTGATCCGAGCGCGCAGCGATGCGACAACGTTGCTACACACATCCAATGGAACTGTAACCGCGCGAAGAGGCATCCGCCGCAGCAGCGCTCGACGAGGAGCTCACGATGAAAGATCGATTCGGACGGCATGCGGCGATTTCCTCGGTGATCCTGGCCATGAGCGCGCTCTTCGCGTTCGCGTGCGGGGATGACGAGGGCGGCCCGAGCTCGCCCTCCTCCAGCGCCTCGGGTTCGGGCGGCGCGGGGGGAGCGCCCGCGACCAGCGCCTCGGGTTCGGGCGGCGCGGGGGGAGCGCCCGAGACCCCGAGCGGGGCCACGGCCGAGCTCGCGTTGCTGGAGACCACCGATCTCCACAGCAACGTCCTCAGCTTCGATTACTTCAAGCTGGTCGCGGAGCCATCCATCGGCTTCGAGCGCACCGCGACGCTCATCCACCAGGCGCGGGCCGAGATCCCGAACCACCTCCTGATCGACAACGGCGACACCATCCAGGGCACCGTGCTCGCCGACTACCAGGCGCTGGTGGATCCGATCGCGTGCGGCGAGACGCTGGCCATCTACAAGGCCATGAACCACCTGCGGTTCGACGTCGCCGGGATCGGCAATCACGAGTTCAACTACGGTCTCCCGTTCCTCTCGCAGGTGACCCACACCCCGTTCGACGTCGAGGGGCTCGATCTCGCAGGCTCCGCGGCCTGCGAGGGCCCCGACTTCCCGCAGGTGAACTCCAACGTCTTCAGCCTCGAGACGAACGAGACGATCTTCCCGCCGTCCGTGCTCATCGCGAAGACCATCACGGCGACGGCGCCGGACGGCGGCACCATCGAGAGCACGCTCCACGTTGGCTTCATCGACATCACGCCGCCGACGATCATGAGCTGGGACAAGAAATGGCTCGACGGCAAGGTCTTCGCCAAGGGCGTGCAGGAGGTCGCGGCCCCGCTGATCGACGATCTCCGCGCGCGGGGGGCCGAGATCGTCGTCGCCATCGTCCACGGCGGCCTCGACGACGCGCCTTATGCGCCCACCCTCGAGAACCAGGCGTGGCACGTCGCCCATGTGCCCGGCGTCGACGCCATGCTCATGGGCCACTCGCACCAGATCTTCCCGAACGCGAGCAGCACCGTGCCCCAGTTCGACCTGCCGGAGGTCGACAAGGACGCGGGCACGGTCGCGGGCGTTCCCGCGGTCATGCCGGGCTTCTGGGGCCAGCACCTCGGCGTCATCAAGATGGGGCTCACCCACGACGGCGCGCGCTGGACGGTCGACACGGCGAAGACGGTCGTCGAGGCTCGGCCGATCTCCACGACCTGCCAGGGCGGGCTCCCCGCCGCGTGCGACGCGATGGAGCGCTGGCGCACGGGGGCGCCCTGCGCGTTCGCGACCCGCTGCGACGCGCAGCCGGACGCGACGAAGATCGTCGTCGAGGCCGATCCCGAGATCGCGTCGCTCCTCGACGCCGAGCACCAGGCGACGGTCGCCTATGTCCAGACGCCCATCGGGACCACCGATTTCGAGATGTCGTCGATGTTCGCCGACGTGGGGGATGTCAGCGCCATCCAGATCGTCAACCAGGCCCAGGCGGACTACGTCGCCCGTTACATCGAGGAGAACCTGCCGGAGCTCGCGCCGCTCCCGGTGCTCTCGGTGAGCGCGCCGTTCAAGTCCGGCTTCCAGGGAGGCAACGATTACACCGATGTGCCGGCGGGGGGCATCGCGATCAACAACGCGGCCGATCTCTACCTCTACGCGAACACGATCCAGGCGGTGAAGGTGACCGGCGCGGACATCCTCGACTGGCTGGAGCGGGCGGCGACGCGCTTCAACCAGATCGACCCGAGCGAGACGGCCCCGCAGCCGCTCATCAACACCTCGATGCCCGGGTACAACTTCGATATGTTCACGGACGAGCGGATCTCGTACGAGATCGACGTCACGCAGCCGCTCCCGCCGGCGGGGGTGAAGGCCAGCGGCCGCATCAAGAACCTGACGTGGAACGGGGAGCCGATGGATCCGGCCGCGGAGTTCATCGTGGCGACGAACAACTACCGCGCGAGCGGCGGCGGCGGGTTCCCCGGCCTCGACGGCTCGAAGACGATCTACGCCGCGCCGGACACGAACCGCGACGTGCTCATCGCCTACATCAAGGAGATCGAGGATCTCACGCGCGCCACGCACGGCTCGGACCGCAGCTGGCGCTTCGCCAGGGTCTCGACCATGGGCCTCGTGACCTTCACCTCGGCGCAGAACGCGCTGCCGAAGGCGGAGGCCGCCGGGCTAAACAACATCTCGCTCGTGGAGCAGGACGACGGCAGCGGGAAGATGCTGTCGGTGTACGCGATCGACCTGAGCCGGTGATGAACGCATTCACCCCGCGTTCGGATGAGCACACGCGCGCTCCAGCGCGGGATGCTCGCGCGGGCACGTCGCCGGGGCTGCGCGGTCCGCGCTCACCCCGAAGGCCGCGACCGTGAGCACCGCCATGAGGGCGCCGAACACCACGAGCCCCATGAAGACGGCGATGCCGAGGTGGAGCGCCAGCGTGGCCGCCACCCAGATCCGGCGGCTGCGCCGCGGCCAGATCAAGAACGCGTAGCCGGCCTCGACCAGGACCACGAGCCAGCCGGCGATCACCGCGATCCAGGGGTGGTCTGCGAGCCAGGAGAAATCGACCTGGCGATAGGCGGGCAGCATGACCGACCGCCAGATCGCCTCGCCGTTCCACCATTGCTCGCCGGAGGCCTTCCAGAGCCCGCTCGCGAGATAGGAGATACAGAGGTGCAGCTGGACGACGCGCAGCGAGAGCCGCGTGGTCGCCGGCGGGCCTATGGGCACGCGGGCGAGCCGACGGTCCAGCGAGAGCGCCGCCCCCGAGGGCATCCAGATGAGGTAGAAGAGAAAGATGTTGGCGTAGTTGTCCGCCCCGTAGTTCGTGCTGTCCGCCGTCATCATCAGCATCAGATGGGCGAGCCAGGCCAGCGCCGCCGCCGCCCTCGCCCGCCACCCGAGGAGGAGCGCGACGAGGGCGAGCGTGTAGAGCGCGCCGGCGCCCGTGACGATGGCCGCCTCGCCGACGCCCAGCGGGGCGAGGCGGTCGATGAGCGAGCCGATGCGGACGAGGTCGGTCCTGGCGAGGAGGTCGTTGAGCGGCCCCTGGAGGATGCCAGACCGCCCGTACAGCTCGAGGAGCGCGGGGCCGACCATCGCGGCCTGGACGAGGAGCACCGACGCGAGCCCGATCCGCAGCACCGCGAGGGGCACGGCGGAGGCAGGGGCCAGGGCGAAGCGATCGAGCCAGAGCCACGCGCGCGCGAGCGCCGCCCGGGCGGCGCGCCGAGGACCCGCGCGGCCGTTCACGGCGCCTCCTGGTCCGCCGCCCGGGCGGCGCGGAGCTTGGCCTGGGGGACGAGCTTCGCTTGATAGTGCAGATCGCACGTGAGCTCGTCCTGCCGGCGATACTCCCGCATCGGAGCGACCTCGCATTCCTCCACGCGCACGACGACGCTGGCGGCCGCAGGGTGCCTGGCGAACATCTTGCCTGCCCAGGAAGCGGCCATGATGCGCTTCAACGCCTGATCCTCCTCCAGCCAGAATCTATCGACGATGTTCCCGGCCCGCAGCCTCGCTTCTGCGTTTGCCCCAGACATGAGGCGGTCGATGGTCACCGCCCCCGTCGCGTCCATGACCTCGAACGTGGCCATGGGTGGCGAGCCGACGCCGGGAGCGAAGAAGGCATACCCGCTGTCGGCGCCGGAGAGCGTCCCGTAGGCGGCGACGGCGGCCGCCAGAGGGCCTCGGTCCCGGAGGTCGACTTGCAACGCTCCGACGATGATCACGAGGCCGAGGTGCCCCGCGGCCGCGGCCAGGAGGACGAGAGCGCGTCCCCGGCCGATCGTCTCTGTTCCCATGGCTTCTCCCTCACACCCGATTCCGGTCGCCGCACACGCCCTCCGGCGAGCTCGGGCGCGGCGGCCGGAGGAAGACGAGGAACCCGGGGCCCGCGTCCCGAGCCGCCGGCCCGTGAACGATCGGTCAGCGATTGTCCGCGAGGATCACGACGGGAGCCTGCACTGCTCCGTACGGAGCCGCTCCGGACAGCGAACGCCCGTGATGGTTGCCATGGTGATGGTGGCCGTGATGATGATGGCCGTGATGATGGTGGCCGTGATGATGGTGGCCGTGATGATGGTGGCCGTGATGATGGTGGCCGTGATGATGATGGCCGTGATGATGATGGCCATGGTGATGGTGGCCGTGGTGCGATTGGCGTCCCTTCACCCCCTCGGCGGGGACCTGGACGGGCACTTCCTCGACCAGCGCGAGATCCTCGACAGGCGTGGTGGTATCCGCCGCGGCGAGCTGCGCGCTGCCGAGCACCGCCGCGGCTGCCGCGAGGATGGCGATCAGGTCTATGTGCTTCATCGTCGACTCCTTCTACATGGCGCGCCCGAAGGGGGGCCACCGAGCCTGGCGATGCAAGCGGTACGCCGGTTTGGTCGGAACATTGGGTGACAGCGGCGCTGTCGGCATCAGGTTGACCCCGAGGCCGCTGACCCCGCGACAAGGCGTCCTGTTCGACCAGCGATTGCCCCCCCGCGTGGACAGCGAGGGGAATCTGGCGGGAGAGGGGCGCGCGGAACTCCTGGTGAACGACGGCGTCGTCGTGGAGTGCCGATCGACTCACGGCATCGTCAGGATGCGGGATAGATCGTCGACGATCTTCTCTGCGTCGCCGTCTTCGTGGTTGACCAGCACGGTGATGGCAGCATCGCGCTCGACCGCGTGGTACGACGCAGACACGAAGCCCCACATGCTGCCGCCATGCCCGTAGGTCGCGCCGGCCGGCGACGAGCGCTGGGCCAGCCCGAGGCCGTATTCCAGCAGGTCAGCCGACAGGGCGTCGACCCCGGTGGTCATCTCCGCGAGCTCGGCCGGGCCGAGCAGCCCGCCGTCGAGGAGCTGGACGAAGAACGCGGTGAGGTCGTCCGTGTTCGACACGAGGCCACCGGACGTCCACGCGGACGACGGATCCACGGCGGACGTCGTATCGACGAGCTCGCCGTCATACGACCCGTAGCCGCGCACGAGCCCCGGCACGGCGGGCTCCGCGCCGTCGAGGTAGGTGTGGGCGAGGCCCGCGGGCTCCAGGATGCGGGTGTGCAGCAGCTCGACGACGGGCTTCCCGGATACCGCCTCGAGGAGGAGGCCAGCGACGATGTAGTTGGTGTTGGAGTACTCGAAACCCCGCCCCGGCTCGAAGCACGGCGGCTCTCTGGCCGAGAAGGCGATGAGCTCCTCGGGGGCCCACACGCGGGTCGGGTCGGCCTCGACGGCGCTCAGGAAGCCGTGGGTTTCCGTGTAATTGAACAGACCGCTGGTGTGGTTCAGGATCTGACGTATCGTGATCCGATCGCCGCCGGGGACACCCGGCACGTACCTCGATACGTCATCATCGAGCGACAGGTCGCCGTCGGCGCGGAGCATCAAGACCAGCGTCGAGACGAACGTCTTGGTGATGCTCCCGGCGCGAAAGAGATCCCCTGGCTTCATCGGCGTCCCCGTCGCGACGTCCGCCATGCCCGCCGCGCCGCGAAAGGAGCATCCTCCGACGTCCACGGCCGCGGCGGCGCCGGGGAGCCGTTGCGCGCCGATCGCCGCGTCGAGCGCCGCCTGAAGCCTGACGGCGAGCCCGTCGCAGTCCGCCGCGCCGCTCCCCGAGCCCGGTGCGCCTCCGACTCCGCCGCTGTGGTCGCCGTCGACGCCGGCGAGAGCCACCGTGGAGCCGGAGGGGCCGGCCGCACAACCAGCGAGCGACGGGAGGATCGAACAAGCGATCCAGGTAAGCGGGTAACGGATACGACGCATCGACCAGATCTCCAGACCCCCCGCGGACGTTGGATACGGGACACCGAGGAGGCGTGACCCGGACAGGCACGGATGCTTCGCGCGTCGGGCGGCGGCAAAAGACGGAAGAGCGCCTTGGATGTCAACCGATTTTCACATGTATTGTGAATTCACGCACCGACGCGGGCGCTTCGAGGCGACGCCGGGCCGCGCCCGGGCGCCGACGAGCCCCTCGGCGTGGACAGCCGCGAGCTCGGCGTCCTCAGACCACTCGGCCCTAGCGCGGAGCGATCCCCGCGATCCCGCAGGCGAGCTCGGAGAGCACCGTCACGGCCGCGCCGTACCTGCCGGCGTCCTCGGAGCTGGCGTTGCCCTGGAGGCTCCGCCTGTAGACGCCCTGCGCGATGGCGGCGAGGCGGAAGACGCCGAATGCCATGAAGTACGGCCACGACGCGATGCCGTCTCGACCCGAGAGCGCGCAGTAGGAGGCGACCATCTCGTCCTCGGTCGGGATCCCGAGCGAGGCGACATCGACCCCGGCGAGCCCGCCGCGGCCGGGGAGGTTGATGCGGTAACCCATGCAGGCATACGCGAGGTCGCTCACCGGATGTCCGAGCGTCGAGAGCTCCCAGTCGAGCGTCGCGATCGCCTCGTGCGGAGGACCGGAGGAAAAGACGATGTTGTCGATCCGGTAGTCGCCATGGACGAGCGTCGTCTCGTCGTTCGACGGGACGTTGGCGGCCAGCCAGCGCATGAGCGCCTCCATCGCCGGGACCTCGCCCGTGCGCGAGGCCTGGTACTGCTTCGACCAGCGGTCGACCTGCCGCGCGACGAAGCCGCCCACCTTGCCGTAATCCGCGAGCCCCACGGCGGCGTAGTCGACGCGGTGGAGGGCCGCGAGGACACGGATGTAGTCTGCATAGATCGCGCGGCGCTCCCCGGCGGTCGCGACCTCGGGCAACGTCGGGTCCCAGAAGATCCGCCCGGCGGCGTACCGCATGACGAAGAACGGCGTGCCGATCACCGAGGCGTCCTCGCAGAGGGCGAGCGCGTCCGGAACGGGCACCTCCGTGTCGCGGAGCGCGCGCATGACCCGGTACTCGCGCTCGACGGCGTGCGCCGAGGGAAGGAGCTGGCCCGGCGGCTTCTTTCGCACGACGAGCTCGAGATCTCCGCCGTCCCCGCCGGCGACGCCCACCCAGTACGTCGGGTTCGACTGGCCGCCTTTGAACTGGGCGACCGTCACCGCGCCTCCCGCGCAGCCTTCGACGTGCTCGGCGAGCCAGCGACCGAGGGCCGCTTCGTCGAGCCGGTGCGCCTCGCGGGGCGCGCGGGTGTTGGTCGGCGGCGTGAGGGCCATCGCGCGTCCGACCCTATCACGCGGCCCTGCGGCTTCCTATACTGCCGCCGTGACGATCTCCTTCGATCTGCCCCCCGAGCTGGCCGAGCTCCGCGGCCGCGTGCGCGCGTTCGTCGACGCGCACGTCATCCCGAACGAGCGCGCGATCCTCGAGGAGGACCGCGCAGGGCGGAAGGACACGCTGACGGCGCTCCGCGAGCGCGCGCGCGCCGAGGGGCTCTTCGTGCCGCACCTGCCCGTGGAGCACGGCGGGCTCGGGCTCGGCGTCATGGGCATGTGCGCGCTCTTTCGCGAGATGGGCCGCTCTCCGCTCGGCGCGGCCTGCTTCAACTGCGACGCGCCGGATCAGGGCAACATGGATCTCCTGCTCAAGGCGGCCTCGCCCGCGATCCGCGCGAAATACCTCGCGCCGCTCGCGCGGGCCGAGATCACGAGCGCGTTCTCGATGACCGAGCCCGCCCCCGGCGCCGGCGCCGATCCGTCGAACCTGCGCACGACGGCGACCCGGATCGACGGCGGGTGGAAGATCGACGGCCACAAGTGGTACACGACCGGCGGCGGCGACGCGGCGTTCCTCATCGTGATGGCGCGGACGTCGGACGATCCGCGCACGGGCGCGACGATGTTCGTGGTCGATCGCCGCGCCGAGGGCGTCGAGCACGTGCGCGACATCCCCGTGATGAGCCCGCCGATGCTCGCGCACCGCGAGGCCGAGCTCCGCTTCCACGCCGTGCGCGTCGGCGACGACGCGGTCCTCGGCGGCGTCGGCGAGGGCTTCCTCCTCGCGCAGCGGCGCCTCGTGCCGGCGCGCCTCACGCACTGCATGCGCTGGCTCGGCTGGGCCGACCGCGCGCTCGCGATGTGCCGCGACTACGTCCTCACGCGGGAGAGCTTCGGCAAGACGCTGGCTCACCACCAGATGATCCAGCAGAAGTTCGCCGACGCGGCGTCCGGCATCCACGCCGGCAACCTGATGACGCTGCACTGCGCGGCGTTGCTCGAGCAAGGCAAGGAGAAGGAGGCGCGCCCCTACGCCTCGATGGCGAAGAACCACGTCGCGCGCCTCCTCTGCCAGGTGCTCGACGACGCGATCCAGATGCACGGCTCGCTCGGATACAGCGAGGATATGCCGTTCTCGCTCTGGTACCGCTTCGCCCGGTCCGCGCGCATCGCCGACGGCCCGGACGAGGTCCACGATGTCGTCGTCGCGCGCGACTTCCTGCGAGGCGCGTTGACGACGCTGATCTGAGAGGGAGCCCGACGGCCGTTCTACGCCGGGGCGGACAGGAGAGGCGCCTCCGCCGGCGCGCCGCGCTCTGGCGGACGCGCGGTGGTCAATCGAGGAAGGCGGGGAACCGAGGCAGGGCCGCGAGATCGTCGGGCTCGTGCTGCACCACGAAGCGGGCATGGGCGGCGCCGATCAGCGCGTCGAGGCGCTCCATCGAGCGGACGGACTCCTCGCGATCGGTGTTGAAGGGAGGCACCCGGCGATGCTGCCAGTTGGCGTGGGTATGGCAGACATCCCCCGAGATGACGAGCGTCCCCGCGCGCTTGAGCCGGAGCACGAGGCTCTGGTGGCCCGGCGTGTGCCCGGGCGTCGGCACGATCCTCACGGCGCCGTCGCCGAAGATGTCCGCCTCGCCGTCGAGGAGCTTCAGCTTCGCGCTGCGGTAGGCCGAGAAGAGCTCCGGCTCGACGGTCGGCGGCGGCGGGGTCGCCGTCGCCCACTCGAGCTCTCGGCGGTTCAGGATCCACGTCGACGAGGGGAACAGGTTGGCGTTGCCCGCGTGATCGACGTGCAGGTGCGAGAAGGCCACGTAGTCCACGTCGGCGGGCGAGAGGTTCAGCGCTCTCAGGTGCTCGCGCAGCGGCGTGTCGACGCGGAACCGGATCCCCGTGCGCTCGTGCACGACGCCGCCCTTCGTCTGGGCGATCGTGTCGTTGATCCCGGTGTCCCACACCAAGGTGCCGCGCGGGTGCCGGATGACGTAGCACGACGCGACGAGCTCCCTGGCCCGGGGCTCGTCCCCGAAGGCGCTCATGTCCGCGATCTCGGCGCGACCGCAGTCGAGCGCGTAGAGCCGCACGTCCTCGGGGGGCTCCGGCCCCGGCTGCGGCGGCGGGGGCGCCTTGGCGCCCGTGGCGCACGAGGGGAGGAGCACGAGGAACAGAGCGATCAACCAACGTTCAAGAGACATCCTGACTCTCCTCACGCCCGCTGGAGCGCGGGCCGTCGTGTCGTTCGTGCCTGCTTTTTCAGGGAGCCCTGGCGCGCGACGCCCGGGAGCCCTCGTCGCGGCCCTGCCGGCGCAGCGAGCTCGGCGGCACGCCCGAGAATCGCTTGAAGGCGCGGCTGAAGGCCGCCTCGGAGTCGTAGCCGAGCCGCACGGCCGCCTCGGCGACGGTCACGCGGTCGTCGCGCAGCCAGCCGCTCGCGACGTGCATGCGAAAGCGCGCGAGGTAGCGCGCGGGCGGCGCGCCGACCAGCGCCGCGAACCGCTCCGAGAAGATGGAGCGCGACATCTTCGCGACGTCCGCGAGCGACTCGACCGACCACGGGTCGCCGGGGCGCTGGTGGATCGCGGCGAGCGCGCGGCCGATCTGGGGATCTCGTATCGCGGCGAGCCAGCCGTCCGCGTCCTCTTTGCGGGACTCGACCCACGCGCGGACGACCCTCGTGATCACCACGTCGGCGAGGCGCGTCATCACGGTGGCGGCGCCGACGCGGCGCCTGAGCACCTCGTCGGCCATGGCGTCGAGGAGCACGGGCAACACCCCGTCTTCCGCGCCGCCGCCCCGCACGAGGAGCATCGGGGGCATCAGCTGGAGGAGCGGGTGCACGGCGGGCTGGGCGAAGGTCACGCTGCAGCACACGAGGATCGTCCGCGCGCCGGCGCCGCCGGCGCGCATCTCGTAGGCCCGGTCGCCGATCTCCTCGAGCGGCATCTCGTCGAGCGGCGTCACGCGCCCGCGCGCCCTGTCCGCGATCGCGTGGCCGGTCCCGCGCGGCAGGAGGGCGACGTCGCCGGCGTGGAGCAGGATCCAGCCGCGCTTCGGCGCGCGCAGCCAGCAGTCGCCGGAGACCACGAAGTGGAACCGCGCCTGCGCCACCGGCGGGAGATCGATGCCCCAGGGGCGCGTCAGCTCGCAGCGGCCGTAGGTGCCGTCCGAGAGCCGGAGGTCCTGGAGGACCTCGCTCAGCGCGTCGGGGGAGAGCGCCTCTTCGCCGGACGAACGGTCATGCATCGGCGACAAAGTAGCATGGAACGGCCGCGGCGGCGGCTCCACGCTGCGGGGCAGGAGGCATGAAACACGATGCGTGCACTTGTCTATGACCCCAGCCAGCCACGTGGCCTTCGCTTCGCGGACGTGCCGCCGCCGGAG
The DNA here is from genome assembly GCF_051474665.1 of Sorangium sp. So ce394. Lineage (NCBI taxonomy): Bacteria > Pseudomonadati > Myxococcota > Polyangiales > Polyangiaceae > Sorangium > Sorangium sp. So ce394. The sequence continues at coordinate 8,006,024 of NZ_CP150339.1, read as the reverse complement.
CCGGCGCCCCCGCAGGCGCTCGTCGAGGTCCACGCGGTATCGCTGAACTTCGGAGAGGTGGCGTTCCTCGGCGAGATGCGCGAGCCCGGCGAGGTGCCGGGGTGGGACGCCGCGGGCGTGGTCGTCCGCGCCGCGGCGGACGGCTCTGGGCCGAAGGAGGGGACGCGCGTCGCGTCGTTCGGTCGGAGCGGGGCGTGGGCCGAGCTCCGCGCGGTCGACACGTCCGAGCTCGGCGTGGTGCCGGACGCGGTCGACCTCGGCTCGGCCAGCACGGTGCCGGTGGCGGGCGTCACGGCGCTGCGCGCGCTGCGCGCCCTCGGGCCGGTCGTGGGGCGGCGCGTGCTCGTCACGGGCGCGTCGGGGGGCGTGGGCCGCTACGCCGTCCAGCTCGCGCGCCGCGCCGGCGCGCACGTCGTGGCCGCGGTGGGGAGCGCCGCGCGCGCCGAGGGGCTGCGCGCGCTCGGCGCCGACGAGATCGTGGTCGACCTGGCGGAGGTGAGGGAGCCTGTCTTCGGCGTGCTCGAGAACGTCGGCGGCGCGCAGCTCGCCAAGGCGCTGAGCCTCGTCGGGCGCGGCGGCTCGGTGCAGAGCATCGGCATGGCGTCGCGCGAGCCGAGCACCATCGATTTCGAGCAGGAGCGGCGGCGCGCGGGGGACAGGCGCGTCGAGGTGTTCGTCGTGGGCGCCGGCTTCGGGCCCGACATCGCGTACCTCGCCTCGCTGCTCGAGCGCGGAGCGCTGGATCCGCAGATCGGGTTTCGCGGCGGCTGGGAGCGCGCGCCGGAGGCGGCGGCGGCGCTGCTCGATCGGCGGGTCGCGGGCAAGGCGGTGCTGGAGATCCGGAGGGAAGGACGATGAGCGAGCTGTCGAATCAGACGGTGGTGGTCGTGGGCGCGAGCTCGGGGATCGGGCTCGCGGCGGCGCGCGCGGCGGCGGCGCGGGGCGCCAGCGTGGTCATGCTCAGCCGATCGCGGTCGAGGCTCGACGAGGCGGCGGAGAGCGTCATCGGGACGAGGCGCGCCATCGCCATGGACATGCTGGATCCTGGCGCGGTCGATCGCGTGATCGGGTCGATCGAGGCCGTGGATCACCTCGTGCTCACGGCGGTTGCGGACGAGCTCGCGAGCCGAGCGCCGATAGGCGCGATGACCGGCGAGCAGGTCGAGCGCAGCTTCGACAAGCTGCGCGGGTTCGTGAACGTCCTGCGGGCTGCGGCGCCGCGCCTGCGCGAGCGCGGCTCGGTCACGCTCGTGGCCGGGGCGTCGGCGGTGAAGCCGCCGCGCGAGGGGTTCTCGGTGCTGGCGGCGGCGAGCGGGGCGATCCTGAGCTTCGGAAAGGCGCTTTCGCTGGAGCTCGCGCCGATCCGCGTCAACGTGCTGATGTCGGGGGTGGTCGACACGGCGATCCACGCTGGGCGGCGCGAGCAGATGAAGGCGTGGGCCGAGAAGGACCTCCTGGTCCGGCGCTTCGGCCAGCCGGAGGACATCGCGCATGCCATCGAGTTCTTGATGACCAACCCGTATATGACGGGCCACACGCTCACCGTCGACGGTGGCTTCGTGGCGATCTGAGGAGGATCATGGAAGCGAAAGGACATGAGGGCTCGCTCGAGGGCCGACGTGTCGTGATCGTCGGCGGCACGAGCGGGATGGGGCTCGGCGCGGCGAGGGCTTCGGCGCGGGCGGGAGCGGAGGTGATCGCCGCGGGGCGGCGGCCGAGGGCGGAGCGCGCGGCGGGGGCGCCGGGGGACGCGCGCGTCGGGCACGAGACGGTGGATGTGACGGACGAGGGCTCGGTGAAGGCGATGTTCGAGCGGATTGGAGCGCTCGATCATCTCTTGATCAGCGCCGCGCCGGAGCCTGGCTCGTGGGGGGCGTTCCTCGAGCAGGACGTCGCGGGTGCGCAGCGGTACATGAACGCGAAGTTCTTCGGGAGCTGGGCCTGCGCCCGTTACGCGGCGCCGAGGATGCGCGCCGGCGGTTCGATCACGTTCCTGACGGGCGGTGCGGCGGTTCGACCCCGCGCGGGGGCGTCGATGGTGTCGGCGACGTTCGCGGCGATCGAGACGCTCGCTCGCGGGCTGGCGATCGAGCTTGGCCCGCTGCGCGTCAACGTGATCCGTCCGGGGTACACCGACAGCGAGATGTGGAGCTTTCTCGACGATGCGGCGCGCGAGCAGCTCCGGGAGCGGGTGAGGGCGGCCATGCCTGTCCGGCGCATGGGGACGGTGGAGGACATCGGGCACGCGGCGGTGTTCTTGATGACCAACCCGCAGGTGACCGGCTCGGTGTTGGACATCACGGGGGGCGAGACGCTCGTGGATGGGTTGTAGCGGGCCGACGACCGGGGCCGACCCGGGTTGAGGTGGCCGGCCGGACCCGGGTTGAGGTGGCCGGACCCGACCCGGGTTGAGGTGGCCGGACCCCGACCCGGGTTGAGGTGGCCGTGACCCGACCCGGGTTGGGTTGAGGTGGCCGTGACCCGACCCGGGTTGAGGTGGCCGGCCGAACCCGACCCAGGTTGAGGTGGCCGCAGGTTGAGGTGGCCGACCCAGGTTGAGGTGGCCGACCCAGGTTGAGGTGGCCGACCCAGGTTGAGGTGGCCGGACCCGACCCAGGTTGAGGTGACCTGAGTCGCCAACAGTGTCGCAGTAAAATTCTTTCGCTGCGCTATTCTGTCGACGCCGAGCAAAACCTCGCCCGCCCTGTCGATCGCGCGTCCTCTGGTTCGTCGTGACGGCAGTGGCACGGCTCAGCCGGTCGAGATCGCCCGGGCGCCTGCGCCCCATCGGAAGGAGACACGACGATGCGATTCATCATCACCGCAGCACCGGGCACCAACGAAACCAAGGCGGACGCGGATGGCCCTCCGGACGAGGAGCTCTTCGCCGCGTACATGAAATTCAACGAGGAAATGATGAAGGCCGGCGTGCTGATCGCCTCCGAGGGGCTCAACCCCGGCGGAGCCCGCGCCCGCGTCGGGATCTCCGGGGGGAAGCGCACCGTCCTCGACGGTCCCTTCGTCGAGACGAAGGAGCTGGTCGGCGGCTTCTACCTGATCGAGGTGAGCTCCAAGGAGGAGGCGATCGCATGGGCCTTGCGCTGCCCTGTCGGGTTCGGGAGCGACGAGGTGCTCACGATCCAGCAAATGACCGAGCTCTCGGACATCCCCCCGCGGTTCAGGGAGATCATCGCCGACGTGGCGCCGACCTGGAGCGCATCGTTCTCGAGGGCGCGGTAGGCTCAGCGGCCGCATCCTCGCCCACGCGGACGTCGCCGCGAGCGCGCCCCGGGAGCTCCAGCGCCCGCCGGCCATCGGCCGCCGCGCGATCCGCATCAGCACGGCCATCGGCGGAGCGCTCTCGTCGGAGCGACGCTCCGCTCCGCCACCCGGGTCAAGGCGCCCGGAGCTTCTCCTTGACCCACCGCCCCGACTCGGTCAGCTGCCCATCCGACCACGGGCCGCCCGCGCTCGCCCCGGGCCTCAGCGCGGCGCAGGACTCGTTCTTGTCGACGATGGACCAGTTGAGCCAGCTGATCTGGTGGCTGTCCAGGAAGTCGAGCCACCGCTGCGCCTCGCCGAGATCCAGCGAGCCACTGCCGGTGTTCTGGCAGGTGCCCCACTCGGTCACGAACAGCGGCAGGCCCGCGGCCAGCGCGTTCGACGCCTTGGTGCGCAGCGCATCTCGGTGCGACGTGGCATAGAAGTGCAGCGTGTAAGCGACGTTGTCGTCGCTCGTGATCCGGTTCCTGGCGGCCACGTCCACGTCCTGCGACCAGGTCGGCGTCCCCACGATCACGAGGTTGTCGGAGCCGGCGGTGCGGATCACGCCGATCACCTCCTCCGCATAGGACTTCACCTCTGCCCAGCTCTCGTAGTCCGGCTCGTTGAAGATCTCGAAGATCACCGCGGGCTCGTCTCCGTACTCCGCGGCCATCTCTCCGAAGAAGCGCTTGGCTGCGTCCTTGTTCCGGATCGCTTCGTGATCGTGCCAGTCGATGATCACGTAGATCCCTTTGGCGATCGCGGCGTTCACGATCGCTCGGACCTTGTTCTTCTCGGCCTCCGGGTTGTGGACGTAGCCGAGCCCCTCCGCGCTGGCGGCCATCGCGGCGCGGACGATGGTCACATCCCAGTCGTCCACGAGCGTGTTGACGGCGGAAGCGTTGTAGAACTTCTCTCCCTCCCAGATGCTCCAGAACATGCTCATGCCCTTGAGCTGGAGCCCTTCCCCGTACTCGTCGACGACCCGGTTGCCCATCACCTTCAGGCGGCCGTGCCGCTCGACAAGCGTTCCCGTGGCGGGTCCCGTCCCGGTCGACGTCGTCGAGGTCACGGCGCTCGAGGTGGACGTCACGCTCGAGGTGGACGCGTCGCCGCCGCCCATGCCGCCGGCGCCGCCGCCCGAGGAGGCCGACGCGGAGGTCACGGCCGACGTCGACGAATCGCCGCCGCCCATGCCGCCGGCGCCGCCCATGCCGCCGGCGCCGCCGCCCGAGGAGGCCGATGCGGAGGTCACGGCGGACGTCGACGAATCGCCGCTGCCCGAGGAGGCCGACGTGGACGCGGCGGTGGAAGCGTCGCCGCCGCCCGCGCCGCCGGAGCCGCCGCCCGACGAGGCCGACGTCGACGCGTCGCCGCCGGAGCCGCCCGATCCACCGCCGGAGGAGGCCGATGTGGACGCGGCGGTTGACGCATCGCCGCCGCCGGCGCCGCCGCCCGAGGAGGCCGACGCGGACGTGTCGCCGCCCGTGCCGCCAGCGCCGCCGGTGCCACCAGCGCCGCCGGTGCCACCAGCGCCGCCCATGCCACCAGCGCCGCCCGTGCCGCCGTCGCCGCCCGTGCCGCCCATGCCGTTCCCCGAGGAGGCCGACGTGGACGCCGAGGTCGACGTCGGCGCGTCGTCGCCGCCCCCCGAGGACGTCGATGCCGTCGAGTTGCCGCCCCCTGAGGCCAAGTCTCCCAACGAGCCATCACAGCCGAGCAGCATCATCGCCGGCAACGCAAGATGCAGAAAGCCGCGCGTCCACCTCGGCCCAGCAAACAACCCAGTCGTCACGTCGTGGCTCATGGTCCTCTCCAAGGAAGGCATCTCGACCGATGCACCCGGCGTCGAGCCATGGGCATCAAGCAGGCGCATCAGCGACGAAGAATGGCTCCGCTGCATAGCAGGACCGCCCCGAAGGGTGAAGGCGAAAGTAGGAGATTCGTCGACTCGGTCGCACAGGCCGCACAGGCCGCACAGGCCGCACAGGCCGCACAGGCCCGCACACGCCTCCCACGCTCGGTCCCCGCGCCCTGCCCGGCCCCGCGCGGCGCGAGCGCCCGCGCCCCTACGCGCGGCGGAGGATCTCCTCCAGCGCGTGCTCCAGCCGCCGCTCGACCTCGGGGTCGTCGAGCGCGGGCGTGATCTCCTCGGGCACCACGCGCGCGCGCATGATGATCCGCGCATAGATGAACGCATTGCGCGCGCTCGGAGGGTCCTTGTCGCCGAGACACGAACGGAGCAGCTGGTACGCTCTGCCCTTCACCACACCTCCGTTGCGCGGGCGCGCTCGACCGTGGCGATGATCCGGCGAACCGCGGCGGACGCGGTCTCGTGCGCCGCGAACGCGTCCCGCACGACGTGCGCCGCCCTGGCGGCGACCCCCTCGCCGAGCGTGCCCTGCAGCACGCCCTCGGCCAGCCGGACGAGCGGGCCGATCTCGACCATGTCCCGCGCCAGCGAGCGCGTCGCCAGGGCGATCTCCGAGGCCGTCTCGGCCGGGAACGAGCGCGAAATCAGCATCGCGTCCTCGGCCAGCTCCGTCGCGATCGCGAACATGTCCCGATAGCAGTCGACCGCCGCGCGCAGGTCGTCCAGGCTCAGCGCCGCCGGCGGCGCCTCCGCCAGCGTCGCCGCGGCGCTCTGCGCCTCGGCGAGCACCGGAGCGATCGCCCCGAGCGCGTGCTCCAGCAGGCGCGCGCTCTGCTCGAACCGCGCGAGCCGCTCCTTCAAGGTGCGGCTCGGCGGCGGCGCGTCGCTCTCCATCGCCTCGATCCGCGCGCCGACCTCGGCGGCGAGCTGCTTCAGGCCCTCGATCACGCGCGGCCCGAACCCGCGGGGCACGACGTCGAGCACGCAGAACGAGCCGACCACGTGCTGGCGCACCCGGATGGGCACCCCGGCGTAGGCGCGGATGCCATACCGCTCGACGAGCTCCTTGGGCACGCGCTCGTCCACCAGGGCGTCCTCGACGACGAGCGGCGCCTCGTGGCGGACCACGAGCTGACAGAACGAGTTGCTCCGCGAGGTGGCGCAGCTCACGCACAGCTCCGGCGGCAAGCCGCGGTGCGCGCGGAACAGCTGGATGTGGCGGACGATCAAGCTCACCAGCGCCATCGGCGTCTGCGCGAGCTCGGTCGCCCGCTGGACGCAGGTGTCGAGGATGGCGTCCGCGTCGTCGCGCAGCAGCACCTGGTGCAGCTCGGCGAGGCGCGCAGGATCGTTCAAATCGGCCATGAAGAGTGCTCTTGCCGGGGCGAGAGGGCAGATTCTGGCTCGAGCGCCGCCAGGAAGCAGCCGCGCCTTGGGCGCAGCTTACCGCAACCGAGCGCCGGGGGCCGCACCCACGGGGCCGCGGCCGGCGAGCTCGACCGATGTGCGCTTCAGGAGGCATGACGCGCCGCCGAGCTCCGGGTCGCCCGGGCCTCGCGCGCCGGGCGCGCCGCGGCTCACGCGCGCGCCCGGACGACCGAGACCCCGAGCTGGCCGAGCACGTGGCGGAGCGCGGCGCGCAGCGTGCTGAACGTGCGCAGCTCGCCGAGCTCGACGCCGAGGCCCACCAGCGTCCCGCTCACCGCCGGCGAGATGCCGGAGAGCGCGCACGTGGTCCCGAGCAGGCGCGCGGCCCGCACCAGCTTGAGCAGGTGGTTCGCGGTCGCCGTGTCCACGACGTCGACCCCGGTGAGATCCACGATGGCGAACCGCGCCCGGTTCGCGCTGACGGCCTCGAGGAGCGCGGTCATCATCTCGGCCGCGCGGACGCTGTCGACCACGCCGATGATCGGCATCGTGAGCACCCCGTCCCAGATCTCGATGATCGGCGTCACCAGGGCCTGGATGGTCCGCCGCTGGCGCTCGATGAGGTGCCGCTGCTCCTTCAGCGCCAGCTCGTGCCGCTGCCGCTCCCGCTCGGCCGTGATGTCGGCCTGGATGGCCACGAAGCTCGTCACCTGCCCCGACGTGTCGCGCACCGGGGTGAGCGCCATGCGCATCCAGGCGCGCGCGCCGCCGTCGCGCTCCGCCGGGAACTCGACCGAGACCTCGCGGCGCTCGGCGACCGCGCGCGCGAGCTGCTCGGCCGCGGCCGCGTCGGCGATGCCGCCCACGAGCCGCAGGAACGAGGCGCCCAGGAGCTCGGCCACCGGCCGCCCGGACAGGCGCGCGAAGGCGGCGTTCACGTACGTGACGGGCAGCTCCTCGGCGGCGCTCGCCGCGACGAGGATGCCCTGGGAGGCCGCGCCGATGGCCTGCGCCAGCAGCTCCCGGTCCCGCTCGACGCGCCGGCTGTCCGTGATGTCCCGCGAGACGCCGACCGTGCCGATCACCCGGCCTCCCTCGCCCCGCAGGGCCGATTTGACCGTGGTCAGCGTCCGGATCGCGCCGTCGTGGCGCGCGGCCGGCTCCTCGTCGATGACCAGCCGGCTCTCGGTCTCGAACACGTACAGGTCGTCTCTCACGTACTGCTGCGTGAAGTCCGGCTCGCTGCGCGGAGAGTCGATGAGGCCGTGGAGCTCGGCGTTGGTCATGCCGTAGAGCTCGCGGAACGCCTTGTTGGCCCAGAGCACCCTCGACTTCGGGCCCTTGACGAGGACCATGTCCTCGATGGCATCGAGGATCTGTTGATACACCTCCTCCGCGAGGAGGGGCCCGGCCGCGCGGCGCGGCCTGCCGGTGATGTCCTCGAAGACACCGTACGCGAGGTCGCCGCGATCGTACGTCGAGGCGCGGAGGGCGAGCAGGCGCGTCGAGCCGTCGCTGCCGAGCACGCGACACTCGAGATCCGCGGTCGAGGGGCCGGGGAAGAGGCCGCCGAGCGTCGAGCGCACCTGCGCGCGATCGGTCTCGACCACGATCTCGTCGAGCGGCTTGCCGGTGAGATCAGGGGCGGACCGGCCGAGCGCCCGCGCGCACGCCGCGTTCCACTTCACCAGGCGGCCCTCGGCCGTCACGACGCAGAAGGGGTGCTGGCAGGCCTCGAAGAACAACTCGAAAGAAGGCTGCGCGGTCGCTTGCGTGTTCATAGACCTCGCTCGCTGGGGAGACTCACCCACAGGGCTGTGCTGTAGAGCTGCGCATCGATCTCCGCAGGCCCCCCTGGGCTCGACGCGCCTGTCTCTGTTTATACCAGCTGGCCCTGTTTCGATAGAGCCATGGAGAACGCGGGGAGATACGTTCTCGCCGTCATCGCCGATCAGTTCTTGACGTAAAGCGCGGGCGCGAGCTGCGCCGGGGGCGCGCTCGTGCGCGAGCGCGGGGCGGGGCAGGGGGGGCCGAGCTCGTCGCGCGCCTCCGCGCGCTGCGCGGCGGCGTCGCGGCGGCGGGCGCCGCGAGCGCGAGCGGCGGCTGGCGCGGGGGCCGCCCGCGCGCTGGGCTCGAGCGACGGCGCCCTGCTACGACGCGGCGCGGAGGTTCCTGGCGACGGCGTCCCAGCTCACGAGCCTGTCGAGGAACACCTCCAGGAAGCGCTGTCGGTTGTTGCGGTGATCGAGGTAATACGCATGCTCCCAGACATCGCACGTGAGGAGCGGCGCCGCGCCGGTCGTGAGCGGGGTCTCTGCGTTCGGCGTGTCGACGATCCTGCCCTTGCCGCCGTCGAGCACGAGCCACGCATACCCCGAGCCGAAGCGCGCGACGCCGGCGGCGATGAAGTCGCCGCGGAACTTCTCCCAGCCGCCGAGCCCCGCGATGAGATCGCCCACGTCCCCCGAGGGCGGTGGGCCGCCGCCGTCCGGCCTCATGCCCTCCCAGAAGAAGGTGTGATTCCAGACCTGAGCTGCGTTGTTGAACACCGCGCCAGAGCTCGCGCGCACGAGATCGACGAGGCTCGCGTTCGCCTCGGGCTTGCCCTCGATCAGGCTCTTGAGCTTCGACATGTAGCCCTTGTGGTGCTTCTCGTAATGAAACTCGAGCGTCTCCCGGCTCATGGCGGGCTCCAGCGCGTCCTTGGGGTAGGGGAGCGGTGCCACCTCGAAGTCCATGGTGTCCTCCTTCTCTCGTTCGTGCGCGCTCCGGCGAGGTTTGCGCCCTTCGACTCTCGAACCCGCGGCGCTGCCCGTCAATCCGCGCTGGCGCCGATGCGCCCCGGGCGGCGATGGAGGCGTCCGCCCGCTCCGGCGCGGCGCGCGCCAGCGCGCGGAGCGAGCTCCTGAGTCGGTTCATCTCGTGCGGCGGCGCTTCAGAGGGCGTCCGAATCAAACGTGGAGTTCGTGGGTTCTGCGAGTTGCACCACCCTTGGTGGACAGGTAGTATGAAGAACTCTCCGCGATCTCGAGATCGCTCGGCCGGGCGAGGGAGCCGCCGCGCCGGGCGCAGGTCGTCGCGGAGCGCTCTCTTCAGCGGCAGCTCCTGGCTGCCGCTCCGACGCGGACGATGAGCGCGAGCGCGAGCGTGTGCTCGACGGAGTCGTCCGGTCCAAGGAGGTCTCATGCGTTCCTCACGATCGAACATCGTTCATCTCGCGCTGCTCCTCGCGGCGCTGCCCGCGCTCCCGGCGTGCTCGCAAGAGCCGGAGCGCGACGAGGCGCCGCTCGCCGAGAGCCACGATCTCGCGCTCGGCACCGTGATGAAGAACGGCGTTCCGCTGTCCACGCGCGACGCGAGCCTCAACGCGCCCACGACGCTCGCCGGCCGCGAGCGCGCGACGATCGCCGAGCGAGCGGTCCGGTATCACTGGCCGGAATATCCGCCGTCGATCCGGACGATCGGAGAGAACGTTCAGGTCAACGACCCGGCGCTCGACCAGATTCACGTGCTCCGGACCGACCCACCAACACGCCCCTTCGTCAACGTGACCCAGAGCGAGACCTCGATCGCCGCGCATGAGCGCAACATCGTCGTCGCCTACAACACGTCCGCCGGCGTGGAGCCGGTCGTGGAGGGCGGCGCGGTCGTGTTCCAGAGGATGTTCTTCTCCGGCTTCTCGACCTCGAACGACGGCGGCGTGACCTGGGAGAGCGGCTTCATCCCCCCGCTGCCCGGGAGCACGAGGACGCTCGGCGATCCCGTCGTGCGCTCGGATCGCCGTGGGATATTCCATTTCGTCGGGCTCACCGAGGACGCGGAGGGCCAGGGGGGCGTGCAGGCCAACCGATCGACCGACGGCGGCCGCACGTGGACCGATGCGGTGTTCGTGGCCCAGGACGACGGGGCCGACAAGAGCTGGCTGGCCGTGGGCCCCGATCCGGTCCGCCGGCGCCGCGACAACCTGTACGTGACCTGGACCAGCTTCCAGCCCCCGGAGGCGCCCGTCCGGAGCGAGCTCCGCTTCGCGCGCTCGACCGACGGCGGCGTGACCTGGACATCGAAGGTCGTCTTCGTTCCCGAAGTGGAGACGGAGCCCGCGCCCCTGCTGGACGCGATCCAGTTCACGAACCCCTTCGTGGATCCCGACGACGGCACGCTCTACCTGCCGTTCCTTCAATTCAGCGGCATGGACGCCGATTTCATACGGATGCTGGTGTCCCGTGACGCCGGCGAGACGTTCGAGTTCGTGGAGTTCAATCTCCCGGGAGCCCCGGACCCGACCCTCCTGCCCGTGGTCCAGCCCGGCGAGCGCATCGATTGCGGCGATGACGGCGGTGTCCGCCTGGCCATCACCGACGGGCCGCGCCGCGCGGGGCGGGGCGGTTTGCCCACGTATGTGCACGCCTCGCGCCTCATCGTCCAGCCGACGCTCGCGGCGCGCGGCGGGGTCGTCTACCTGGCCTGGTCAGCGTCCACCAGCGAGACCGTCGGCGAGGCGGACTCGGGCTCGAACATCTTCCTCCTCCGCTCGGACGACCGCGGGCGGACGTGGACGCGGCCGATCCCCGTCACCTCCACGGCCGGGGAGAACATCCATCACGTGCTCCCGGCCGTGACCGTCGGCAACGACCCGAGCCACGTGCACATCGTTTACTACACGCAGAACCGCGACAGGTCCGTCGACGTGGAGATGGCGAGCTCGTTCGAGCGCGGGGCGTCGTTCGGCGACGGCGACAGGCAGCACGTCACGGACACCTCCTTCCGCCTCGCGCCGACGAACATCCCGCTGGACCCGCCTGTCGATGACGACTTCCCGACGACGAACTTCGATAGGGTCGTGCGGCCGTGTTACTGCCTCGGCGAGTATCTCGACGTCACGTCGGAGCGAAGAAAGCTCTATTCGGCCTGGGGCGACCTGCGCAATCTGATCAGGGAGCCACGCCACCCCAAAAACCCGATCTCGGGTCAGAGGCACTCGCAGGCCGACGTCTTCTTCCAGGCCTTCCGGGAGCGCTGAGCGCTCCTCGCACGCTGCTGCGGCGGCGCCGCGCCGTCGTTATCGCGCCTCCGGCGATCGTCGCTTCGCCTTGCGCTTGGCCGGCTTGGCCGGCCGTTCCCGCGCCGGCGCCTTCGCCGGCCGCGCCGGCCTCTCCGACGCGGGCGCCTTCTCGGGGCGCGCGGCCAGGGCCACGACGCGGCCGAGCTCCTCGCGGAGCGCGTCGGCCTCGCTGGGGCCGAGCCGCTCGCGGACGTGCTTCTGGGTCCGCTCCCACAGCGGGAACGCCGCCTCGATGGCGCGCTCTCCCTGGCGCGTCAGGAAGATGAGGCGGACGCGCGCGTCGTCGGGCGCGCGCGCGACGCGGAGCAGGCCCGCCCTCTCCAGCGGCGCGAGGTTCCTCGTGAGCGTCGTGCGATCCATGACGAGGCCGTCGGCGAGCGCGCCGAGCTTCACGCCCCCGTCGCCGCACGTCGCGACCGCGACGAGCATCGTGAGCTGCGTCGCCTGGAGCCCCGACGGCCGCAGCGCCTCGTCGTAGAGCCGCGTCAGCGCGCGCGACGCGCGGCGCACGCGCACGAGGGCGCACTGGCTCGCGATGATCTCGGAGGCACGGGCAAAATCAACCACAAGTGTATCTACACCGTTTCGGGGCGAGCCGCCATCTGGGACGTCCCGAACTGCTTGACATCCGTACAGGTGCAGGTACACCTATCCCTACGATGCGGGGCGGCATTCCCCGCTCCATCGCTGGCTCGTCGCCGGGTCCTGGAGGCCCCGGCGCGCGCTGACCGATCCGTCGGTCGATCGCTCGATATTGGCTGCCCGGGCCGCGACGGCGCCGAGGCGCGCGCCCGCGGCTCGGGTGCGCGGCCGGCGGCCGTGGGCCCGCGTCGCGCATTTTAGGTGTAGGTACACTTATTTCGACAGCCCGGACCGCGGGGCGGCGAGGGACGCACGGAGCATCGGCTGGCACGCGGTGCCAGGCGTGCGTCGACGCCGCGCGCGAGCGGGCTGCGTGGAGAGGATCCATGGGCGAGTTCTTCGTCGTTCCGTACTGCGTGAAGTTCGAGGACAGCATGGCTTACGGGAGCCATCACTACCTCACCAACTTCCGCTTCCAGTGCATCGCGCGCGAGACGCTCTACTTCGCCGAGGCCGCGGACGGCTCGCTCCCGCACGAGGACGATCGCGCCGCGATCCGGCTGCTCACCACCGAGGGCTACAGCCGGAACCTCTCGCCGGTCCGCGTGGGCGAGCGCGTCGCGATCTTCATGACCCTCGGCGCCGTGACGCGCTCGAGCGCGTACGGGTACTTCCGCACGGTCCGCTTCGACGGCGAGCCCGTGGCGTGCGGCTACCAGCGGATCGTCGCCGTCGGGGCGACGAGCGACGAGCTCGCGCCGCTGCCCGGATCCGTGACGATGCACGTCGGGGCGCTCGACGAAGAGGTGCCGCACCAGCGCTTCGTCGAGCTCGCCCTGCGCGGCGGCTCCGCGCTGCGCGAGCTCTTCCCCGAGCGCCTCCTCCGGCACGCCGTCGAGGTCGCGCGCGCTCCGCTGCACGCGTCGCGCCCGCACCGCACGCAGTGGAGCGCGGCGGGCGCGGCGGGCGCTGCGGACGAGCCCGCGCCAGGGGAAGCGCCCGCGCGGGCGGGCCGCGGAGGCGCCGCGAAGGTCGCCCTGCTCCTGCCCGGCCAGGGCTCGTTCGACCTCCGGCTCCTGCGCGCGCTCCACGCGCGCTTCGACGCCGCGCGCGCGGCCGTCGCCGAGGCCGAGCCCGCGGCGCGGGCGCTGCTCGGCGCGTCGCTCGCGGCGCTCGTGGCCGCCGGCGAGGCGGAGGCGCGGGCCGCCCTCGACGCGTGCGCCGACCTCGATCAGCTCGGCATCCTCGTCCAGGACTACGTCGCCGTCGCGCTGCTCCGGTCCGCCGGGCTCGAGCCGGACGTCGTGGCGGGGCACAGCCTCGGGGAGATCGCGGCGCTGGCCGCCGCGGGGGCCTTCTCGCTCGCGACGGCCGCGGAGCTCGTGGGCCGGCGGGTGCTCGCCCTGCGCGGCGCGCCGCCCGGCCGCATGCTCGCGGCGCACACCGGCGCCGAGCGGCTGCGCGACGAGGTGCGGGCGCTCGGCCGGGACGACGTGTTCGTCTCGGTGATCAACGCGGCCGACCAGGCGGTCGCCTCGGGCACGGCGGACGGCATCGCGGCGCTCGAGCGGCGGCTCGAGGCCGCCGGCGTGCGGGCGACCGTGCTCGCGAGCCGCTACGCCTTCCACTCGCCCCTGCTCGCGCCGGCGGTCGGCCCGTTCGCGAGCGCCGCCCTGCGCGCGGGCGCGGCGCGGTCGGCGCTGGCCACGTACTCGCCGATCGATCGCGTCCACTACGGCGAGGGCGCGCTCGCGCCCGCGCGCCTGCTCCCCATGCACCTCGTGACGCCGCTCGACTTCGGAGCGGCCGTGCGCGACCTGCACGCGGCGGGCTGCCGCACCTTCGTCGAGTGCGGCGGCGGCAGCGCCCTGACCGCCCTCGTACGACGGAGCGCGCCGCCGGGGCCCGACCTGCGCGTGATCGCGACGTTCCGCGCCGGAGAGGACGTGGTGGCCGAGCACCGGCGCGCGGTCGAGGCGCTGCGCGCCGCCGGCCACGCGCTGACGGCGGTCGCGGCGCTCCCCGGGGAAGAGCGGGACGACCGCCGCCCGCGCGAGGGCGCCGCGCCGGCGAGCGCCGTCGCGCCGGCGAGCGCCGCGGTGCCGGCGAGCGCCGTCGCGCCCGCGAGCCCCGCCGCGCCCGAGGCGAGCCCCCACGACGACCCCGCCGCGCCGGCGGGCGCCGCGCCGATCGCCATCGTCGGGATGGGCGCGGTGCTGCCGGGGTCCGGCGGTGTCGACGCCTACCTCGCGCAGCTGCGGTCGGGGACGTGCGGCATCGCCGACACCGGCGCTCGACACCCGGAGCTCGCGACCGACTTCCTGAGCCCCGGCCGCGCCGCCGACAAGACGTACAGCCTCCTCGTCGGCACGGTCGACGCGCTCGGGCCGTACGCCGAGCGCACCGGGTACGACGCGCGCACCCTCGAGCGGCTGCCCAAGACGGCCCGCATGCTGGCGTGCGCGCTCGCCGAGGCAAAGGCGCAGGCGGCCGTGCTCCGCGACGGCGCGCCGCTCCGGATCGCGTGCCTACTCGGGTCGACGGCGGACGGCTCGATCGAGCACGACGAGGCGACGCTGCTGCTCGGCGTCGAGCGCGCGCTCGCCGGCGTCGCCGCGGACCCGGCGGACCGCGCGGCCGTCGCGGAGGCCGTGGCGGGCGAGCTCGGGCTCGACGCGGAGCGCCGCGCGGCGTGCCGCGGTCACGTCGAGCCGCTCGCGCGCGTCGTGCGCGACGTCGTGCGCGAGGGCGTGCGCACCGTGGTCGTCGACGCGGCGTGCGCGTCGTCGATGCACGCGGTGCACCTCGGCGCCGCGATGCTGCGCCGCGGCCTCGCCGACGTCGTGATCGCCGGCGGCGCCTACCAGCCCGGCCCGACCAACGCCTGCCAGTTCTCGCAGTTCGGCGGGCTCTCCGCGACCGGCAGCCGTCCGTTCGACGCGTCGGCCGACGGGGTGGTGTTCGGCGAGGGCGCCGCCGTGGTCGTGCTCGAGCGGCTCGACGACGCCCGCGCGCGGGGCGATCGCGTCGACGCGGTGCTGCTCGGCAGCGGCGTGTCGAGCGACGGC
Organism: Sorangium sp. So ce394; assembly: GCF_051474665.1. Classification (NCBI taxonomy): domain Bacteria; kingdom Pseudomonadati; phylum Myxococcota; order Polyangiales; family Polyangiaceae; genus Sorangium; species Sorangium sp. So ce394. The sequence continues at coordinate 7,990,807 of NZ_CP150339.1, read as the reverse complement.
CCGAGCCCGTCGGTCACCGTGCCGCAGAGCCGCGGGCAGAGCCTGGCCATGCGGCGCGCCTACGCGGCCGCCGGCGTGACGCCGCGATCGGTGCAGTACGTCGAGGCGCACGCCACCGCGACGCCCGTCGGCGACGCGACCGAGCACACGGCGCTCGCCGAGGTGTTCGCCGGCGAGGACGGCGCGCCGCGCATCGCCCTCGGCAGCGTCAAGTCGCTGCTCGGCCACACGGGCTGGACCGCGGGGGTCGCGTCGCTCATCAAGGTCGTGCTCGCGATCCGCGAGCGCACCATCTTCGCGCAGCACGGGTTCCGTGCGCCGAGCGGGCGCATCGACCTCGCGCGCTCGCCGTTCGCCATCCCGACGGCGGCCGCCCCGTGGACCGCCGACGGCGGCGCGCCGCTGCGCGCCGGGCTCGACAGCTTCGGCTTCGGCGGCACCAACGCCCACCTCGTCGTCGAGGAGCACCGGCCGGGCCGCCACGCCCCGCGCCCGCGCCCGCGCGGCGAGGCCCGCGCCCTGTGCGTCGTCGGGCTGGGGGCCGTGTTCCCCGGCGAGGGCGGCGCGCCCGCGGACGCGCCCTCGGACGCGCTCGCGTTCGACGAGCGCGCGCTGCGGCTGCCGGCCCGCGCGCCGGTCCTCCCGGACGCGCTCGAGGCGATGGACCCGACGCAGCTGCTCGCGGCGATGGCCGCGGAGAGGGCGCTCGCGGCGCTGCCCGCGCGCGAGCTCGGCGAGCGCATCGGCGTCGTCGTCGGTCACGAGGGCAAGACGCGCCGCGGCGCGCGCGCGAACGAGCGGATCTTCGCCGATCGCGTGGCGCGGGCGCTCCGCGCGCGCGGCGTGAGCCCGGCGCTGGCCTCCGCGACGGTCGACGCGCTCCGCGCGGGCTCGCCCGCGACGGGGCCGTACACGCAGCCGGGCAACATGCCCAACGTCATCTCCGGGCGCGTCGCCAACGTCTTCGGCCTGCGCGGGCCGAACTTCGTCGTCGACACGTCCGAGGCCTCGCTGCTCGACGCGCTCGCGGCCGCCGATCTCGTGCTCGACGAGGACTGCGAGGTCGTGCTGGCGGGCGCCGTCAACGCGTTCAGCGACGCCGTCGCGCGCGGCGCGTCGGCGACCCGCGATCCGCGGCCGGTGGGCGAGGGGGCGCTGCTCGTCGCGCTGTGCACCGAGGAGACCGCGGCGCGCCACGCCTTTCCGGTGCTCGCGTGCCTCCGCGTCGCGCCCGCCGCCGCGGCGGGGGCGGCGGAGGGCGTTCTCGCCGGCCGCGAGCTCGTGGTCAGCGGGCCGGGCCGCCCGCGCGCGCGGCTGCGCGGGGCCGAGGGCGCGGTCGAGCTCCTCGAGGCGATCCGCGGCGCGGGCGCGCACGGCGCCGCCGCCGCCGTGCGATGGCCCTCGGACACCCGCGCGGTCGAGGTCGCGCCCCCCGAGGGCGTGCGCGCGGCGCCGCCGTCTCGCGTCGCGCCGGCGCCCGGCGTCGCGCCGGCGCCCAGCGTCGCGCCGGCGCCCGGCGTCGCGCCGGCGCCAGCGCCCTCGGGGTTCGCGACGGGCACGCCGATCCACTGCTACGTCCCCGAGATCGCGCGCGTGCCGGCCGCAGGTCCCGCGGCGCGCGTCCCGTCCCGCGTCCTCTACGTCTGCGCCGACGCGGCCCTGGCCGCGGACGTGCGGCGCGCCGCACGCTCCGCCGAGGAGCGCGCGCGCGTCCTCGAGCTCGCCGGCGACGCGGCGCTCGACGCCGCGCGCGGGCTCGCGGCGCCGGCGTCCGAGGCCGCCGGCGGCGGCGGGCCGTCGATCGACGCCAGCGACGAGCAGCGGCTGAGCGCGTCCCTCCGGGCCCTCGCGCCCGATGACGTCGACGCGGTCGTCGTGCTCACCCGCGCCGAGGACGCGCGCGCGTTCGTCGACGGCGCGCCGGGCTCGTACCGGCCGGCGCTGCGCGCGCTGTTCGGCGCGGCGCGCCGCTACTACGACGCCGTGGCGCGCGGCGACGTGGCCTTCGCCGCGGTCGTCGTCGGCGCGGTGGACCCGGCCGGGCGGCTCGCGCCGGCGAGCGGCGCCGTCGGCGGCTTCGTGAAGTCGCTGGCGCGCGAGCTGCCGGGCGGCGACGTGCGCGTCGTCCACACGGACGCGCTGGACGCCGCGGCGGCGCTCGGCGCGCTGTTCGAGGAGTGGCGGCGCGCCAGGCCGGCCACCCCCGAGGAGGTGGTCGATCTCGGCGGCGTGCGGCACGTGGTGCAGCTCGCCCGCCCGTCCTCGGCGCCGCCCGCGCGCGCGGCCTCGCCGCTCGGCCCCGACGCGGTCGCGCTCGTGACGGGCGGCGCGCGGGGCATCACGGCGCAGTTCGTCGAGGCCTTGCTCGATCGCTTCGGCTGCCGCGCCGTGCTCCTCGGCCGATCGCGGCTGGAGGACGCCCCCCCGCGCACGCTCGCGATGACCGACGCGGAGCTCGACGCGTACGAGCGGGACTTCTACGCCGAGGCGCTGCGCGAGGGCCGCGGCGTGCGGATGGCCGCGCTGCGCGAGCGCTACGGCCGCATCCGGGCGGCGCGCGAGGCGCACCGCGTCCTGACCCACCTGCGCGCGCGCGGCGGGAGCGTCGATTACCACGCCGCCGACGTCACGAGCGCCGCGGACGTCGAGCGCGCCGTGGCCGCGGTCGCGGCGGCCTACGGCCGCGTCGACCTGATCGTGCACGGCGCGGGCATCCAGGTGTCGAGCCGGCTCACGTCGAAATCGCTGGAGCTCTTCGAGCGGATCGTCGACACGAAGCTCGCGGGCCTCGGCCACCTCCGGCGCGCGCTCGCGCGCCACCTGCCCGCCGCCCGGCCGCACGTCCACCTCGTCACGTCGGCGTTCAGCGTGCTCGGCAACGACGGGCAGCCCGACTACGGCGCGGCCAACGAGGCGATGAACCGCGCCGCCGCGTGCTTCGCGGCCGAGGCGGACGCCGGCCCGTGGTCCAGCATCGCGTGGCTCGGCTGGAACGGCGTCGGCATGACCGCCGGGTCCGAGTACAGCGCGCTCGGCGCGGCGCGCGCGCTCCGGGGCATCGAGCCGGAGGAGGGGCGGCAGATCTTCCTCGACCTCGCGGCCGAGCGCCCCGTCGGCGCGGCCCAGGTGCTGCTCACGGACAGCGAGATCGAGCGCTTCGCCCCGCGCATCGCGGCGTCCGGCCCGCGCGCCGCCGCGTCCGGCCCGCGCGCCGCGGCGGCGGGCGCGCCGGGGGGCCCAGAGGAGCGCGCGTGGACGCTCGATCCGCGCGTCGATCCGTGGCTCTCCGACCACCGGGCGCGCTCTTCCGCGGTCGCGGCCGGCGCCTTCCTCGTCGAGCTGGCCGTCCGGCACGCGCTCGCGGCGGCCGACGCCGGCGCGGTGGTCCACGAGGTGCGCGACGTGCGCTTCCTCGAGCTCCTGCGCCTGCCCGACGACGCGGCCCGCGAGGTGCGCACGGTGACGACCCGGAGCGAGCGGCTCGACGGCGGCCGCGTCGCATGCGCCGTCGAGGTGCGCGGCGACTTCGTCCACCGGTCGGGCCTGGTCCTCCGCGCCGGCGTGCCCTTCGCGACCTGCGTCGTCGAGCTCGGCGCGATCGACGCCCGCCGCGACGTCCTCGCCCCGCGCCACGCCGGGCGCGTCGACGGGCCGGCGTTCCGCGATCCCTACGCGAGCCCCGGCGCGCCGCTCCGGCACGCGGGCTGGTTCGACCACCTCGGCACCTTCGTGCTCGGCGCCGCGCTCACGTCGGCCCGGTTCCGCCCCCCGAAGGACCGCGCCCTCTCGCGCCTGCGCGCGGCCGCCACGCCGTTCCTCCTGCTCGACGCCCTCCTGACGCTCGGCGTCCTGCGCCGCGACGAGGCGGGCGCGTTCCCGGTGTGCGCCGCGGGTGGCGTCGACCGGATCCGCTTCGGCGCGGCCGCGAACGACCTCGCGATCCGCGACGCGGGCGGCCCGGTCCGGCTCGTCGCCGCGGCCCCGACCGCCGCGGGCGACCGCGTCCTCGGCGCGTGGGCGCAGGCGCTCGACCCGGCGGGCGGCGTGCTCCTCGACCTCGAGGGGCTCGTGGGGCTCGCGGTGGGCCGCGTGGCCGCCGACGCGCGCCCGGCCGCGCCGGCGTCGCTGCCGCTGGGGGCGCCGTGACGCCGCCGCTCGCGATCGCGGTCGTCCGGGCCGACGAGGCCGCGGCGGCGCGCCTCGAGCCTTACCTGACGGCCGGCGAGCGCCGCGCGTGCGCCGGCCAGCGCGCCGCCGCCCGCCGGGCGCAGTCTGCGTGCGCGCGCGTCGCGGCGAAGTGGCTCCGGCTGGAGCTCGCCGCCGGCCGCCGCGCCCCGCTGGTCGCGCTCGACGCGGCCGCGCTCGAGGCGCACCCGCGGGCGGACTACCTCGCCTGCGCCGTCACGGGGCCCGGCGGCGGCCCTCCGCGCTTCGAGGACGGCGCGCTCGCGCTGTCGCTCTCCCACGCGGGCGACCTCGCGGCGGCGGCGGTCACCACGGCGCGCGCCGTCGGCGTGGACGTCGAGCAGGTCGAGGCGCGCGCGGCCGCCTTCGCCGACGAGCACTTCACGCCGCGCGAGCGCGAGGGGCTCGCGCGCGGCGCCGCGGCGGGCGCCCCGCGCGCCGCGCTCGAGACGTTGCTCTGGAGCGCGAAGGAGGCGCTCTACAAGACGGGGGCGCTCGATCTGCCCGCCCGGTTCTCCTTCCGGGACATCGACGTCGCGTTCCCGCCGGGAGGCGCGCGCCTCGCGCCGCCCTCCGTCCGCGCCTTCGCGCTGACCGCGCGCGGCGGGCAGTTCTTCGGCCGGGCCGTGCTGACCGGCGCGTTCGCGCTCTTCGCGACCGTGCCGGTCCCTCCGGCCACCGCTCTTGGATGAATGGCTCTCAACAACCACGAGGTTTCGACGATGCAGGCTCAAGATCTCCTCGAACACGTTCGCTCCGTCTTCGTGCGCATGACGCGCTACCCGGACGAGGTCGTCGTCCCCGACGCCGACCTGGAGCAGGACCTCGGCATCGACTCCGTGAAGCGCGGAGAGATCCTCGCGACGCTGCGCGCGGATTTCGGCCTCTCGGACGCGCTCAAGGCGACGCCCGACGAGCTGCGCACGGTGGCCCGCGTGAGCGACCTCCTCTCGCGCACGCTCACGGCGCGCTCCGACGTCGCGCCGTGGGCCGACGTCGCGGGGGGCGGATGGCACGCGAACGGCCATGTGGAGCCCGCCGGACAGATCGGCGGGCACGTGGAGCCCGCCGGGCGGGCCAACGGCCACGCGGAGCCCGCCGGACAGGTCGGGGGCCTCGCGGAGCCCGCCGGACAGGTCGGGGGCCTCGCGGAGCCCGCCGGGCGGGCCAACCGCCACGCGGAGCCGGCCAGCAGATCCACCGCGAGCAACGGCGCGGCGAGCGCCGCCGCTGCGGGCGAGGCGCTCCGCGCCGTGGTCCAGGCGCTCTCGGACGCGACGCGCCACCCGGCCGAGCTGCTCGTCCCCGACGCGCGGCTCGAGGAGGACCTCGGGATCGACCGCCGCCGCCGCGACGAGGTCCGCGCGCTCCTCCGGCAGCGCGGCGCCCTGCCGGACGGCCTCGCGGGGGCCCTCGACGAGGCCCGCACGGTCGGCGACCTCGCGCGCCTCCTCGGCGCGCCGCCGCCCGCCCAGGCCGCCTCGGCGCGCGCGCCGGCGGCGCCCGCCGCGCGGCGCGCGACCCCGGCGCCCGGGGCCGCGCTCGCGGGCAAGACGATCCTCGTGACCGGATCGAGCCGCGGGCTCGGGCGCGCCATCGCGACGAAGCTCGGGCGCGCCGGCGCGCGGGTCGTCGTCAACAGCTTCCACTCGCGCGACGACGGCGACGCGGTCGCCGACGAGATCCGCGGCGCCGGCGGCGACGCGGTGCACGTCTGGGGCTCGGTCGCCAACCCCGCGCACGTCGACAAGCTCTTCGAGGCGATCGCGCGCGACGTCGGCGAGCTGCACCACTTCGTCAGCAACGCGTCGAACGGCCGGTTCGGTCCCCTCGAGCAGACGACCCCGGAGCACTGGGAGCTCGCGTTCCGCACGAACGTCATCGGCTACCACCAGTGCGCCCTGCGCGCGGCGCGCCTGATGGAGCGCCACGGCGGCGGGCGCATCGTCGCGCTGTCGTCGAACGGATCGTCGCGGTACCTCGAGCACTTCGGCGCCATGGGCGCGGTGAAGGCCGCGGTGGAGTCGCTCACGCGCGCGCTCGCCGTCGAGCTCGCCCCGCGCAACGTGCAGGTCAACTGCGTCTCCGCCGGGCCGATCTACGGCCACGTGACGAGCAACTACCCGGATCACGAGCGGATCCTCCCGTACTGGGAGTCGCGCACGCCGGGCGGACGGCTCTGCACCGAGGAGGACGTCGCCGACGCCGTGCTGCTGCTCCTGTCGGACGGGGCGCGGATGATCAACGGCGCGACCCTCACGGTCGACGGCGGGGGCTCGCTGTGCATCTGACGGCCAGCGCCGGGCTGCGCTCGGCCCGCGTCGGCGCGCGCCGGCTCGCGTCGGCTTCCTTTCAGCTCGTGGAGAAGGAGGACTCATGAGTGCCAATCTCGATCGGCAGCCCCCGGGCCCCGGCCCGCTCGCCAGCCTGCGGTACCTGGCGAATTTCAGGACCGGCGACATGCGCCATTACGAGGACCTCTTCGCGAGGTACGGCGACGTCGTGCGCCTGCGCGCGCCCGGAGCCGAGGACTTCATCATGGCGTTTCACCCAAACGACATCGCGCATGTCCTTCGCGCGAACATCCGGAACTACCCCAAGGGCAAGCGGTATCACGAGCTCGCCCACGTGCTCGGCTGGGGCCTCGTGAACAGCGAGGGCGAGCTCTGGCGGCGCCAGCGCCGGCACGTGCAGCCGCAGTTCAACCACGCGAACACGCTCAAGTTCGTGCCCATCATCGTCGACCACATGGAAGCGGTGCTGCGGCGCTGGGACGCCCATCCGGGGGAGTTCGAGCGCGACATCAACGACGACATGATGGACGTGACGTTCGGTATCGCGGGCGAGGCGTTCTTCGGCGCCGCGCTGCAGGCCCACACGGACACCGTCCGCGAGGCGTTCAAGTACGCGCTGTCGATCGCGCTCAAGCGGATGTACTCGCTGGTCAACCCGCCCTTGTCGTGGCCTCTGCCCAGCCACGTGCGCTTTCAACGGGCCATGCACCGCGTGCACACCGTGATCGACGACATCATCGACGGCTACCAGCGCGGCGCGGGCGACGCGGACAACGTGCTCGTGCGCCTCATGAACTCGGTCGACCCCGAGACCGGCGCCAAGATGGATCGCGCGCAGCTGCGGGACGAGATCAAGACCATCCTGATGGTCGGGCACGAGACCTCGAGCGTCACCGCCTCCTGGGCGCTCTACCAGATCGCGCGGCGCCCGGAGGTGTGCGCCCGGCTCACCGACGAGATCGACCGCGTCCTCGGCGGCAGGGCCCCGACGGCCAAGGACTTCGAGTCGATGCCGTACCTCGCGATGGTCTTCAACGAGTGCCTCCGGCTCCTGCCCTCCGTGCCGTTCATCCTGCGCAGCCCGCTGGAGGACGACGTCCTCGGCGGCTACCGCGTCGCCGCGGGGTCGACGGTGGCCATCGTCCCGTGGGTCACCCACCGGCACCCGGAGTTCTGGAGCGATCCTCTGGAGTTCAAGCCCGAGCGCTTCGCGAACCACCGGCGGAGCGCGGACGACAAGCTCGCCTACATCCCGTTCGGCGCCGGACAGCGGATCTGCCTGGGCGAGTTCATGGGGCAGCTCGAGGGCAAGATCATGGTGGCGATGGCGCTCCAGCGGTATCGGCTCCGGCTGGTGCCGGGCTTCGACCCGCGTTGCCGCGGCTTCATCTCGCTGCAGCCGGTGAACGGGATGCGCATGATCCTGAAGCGCCGGGAGCCGGTGAGGACGGCGCGCCCGGCGCCGGCGGGGCGGGCGGAAGCAGCGGAACCGGCGGCGGCCGAGCCCCTCGCGGCCGCGATGCGGGCCGGCGGCTGCCCCTTCGCCGCCCGGGCCTGACGGCGCATCGACGAGGCGCCCCTGAGCCCCCCTCTTCCCCCGAGGCCAGCGCTCACGCGAAGGGCTTGCTGAGCTCCGCCTGCGAGTACACGGCCACGAGGCCCGCGCGCTCCAGGTTGCGTTGCGAGGTGCTCCCCGCCTGCGCCACCGAGTAGGCGAGGTCGCACCCGGCGTCGCGCGCGTACGCGAGGCGGGCGTCGATCAGGGCGCGCTGCACACCCCGGCCGCGGTGGGCCTCGAGCGTGCCGCCCGCGTACAGGAGCGCGACGCGCTCGTGCATGTAGACCGCGCCGACGCCGGCGACCGCGCCGTCGGTCGACGACGCGAAGAAGTACGCCGACCCGGGGTCGTGGAAGCACGCGTCGAAGATGTCGCCTCGATCGGGCTGCGGCCCGCCCGCCGTGGCGAACGCGGCGAGCGAGGCCGCGACCCACGCCGAGCCTTCGTCGCGCGCCGCGCGCCGCGCGACCACGCCGCCGCGCGCGGCCGGCTCCGGCCCGTGGATCTCGGCGTCCGGGGCGAGGGGGCGCACGAGCACCGCGTCGAGCGAGTCCAGGCGGAAGCCCCGCTCCCCGAGCCGCGCGAGCAGCGAAGGGTGGGCAAACGGCGAGACCAGGATGCGCGCCGCCGTGCCGCGCGAGGCGTAGAAGTCCTCGAGGGCCTCGACGTCGCGCGCCTCGACCGGGCCGCTCATGCCGAGGCCGGCGGCGCGCGAGAGCCGGATGTGCGGGGCGACGAACGCGGCGCGGCCGCCCGCGATGACGGCGACGGCGGCGCGCCGCGCCGGGAGCCGCGCGGCGACCTCGAGCGCGGCGGCCTCGACCTTCGCGGCCTCGGCGGCCTCGATGCGGGCGGACAGGGCGCGATCGACGAAGACTGGCCGGGGTGTCACGCGGGAAGCGTAGCGCGAGAGACGGCGGCGCGGACGCTCCCTGTCGTTCTCGCGGCGCCGCGGCGCTGGTCCTGGGTGGAGCGCATGGTGACGACGGGAGCGCCCGCCCAAGCTCCGGTCCCGTTGACCGTACGCCGCGGAGCGTTCCGCGCGCCCCTCAGGGGATCTCGACCTCTGCGGAGCCGATCTTCACGGGATCGTTCGGCTCGTTGAGGTTGTCCCAGCGGCGGTAGAGCTCGACCGCGGCGGCTCCCTTGCCCAGGCCCTTGACCGTCATGCCGATGTCGTACCGGCAGTCGCACCCGGCGACGCCGCTCGGGTCCATGTCGACCGGCTGTACGAGCACGTCGACCTTGCCCCCAGCGATCCGGACGAAGCCTTCGACCTCCTGCGCGCAGCGGAAATGCGCGGCGCCGTAATCGACGTGAACGGCCCCGCGCTCGGGCGTCGCCGCGAGCGTCTCCTTCACCGTCGTGTCGTACGCGCTCGCCGTGCACTCGCTCTGGGTGAGCCCCTCGATCGCCTCCGCGTCCTCCCAGCCCTCGGGCAGGTCCGCCCCGCATCCGACCGCCAGGAGCATGCCGGCTCCCATCATCATGTTCCGCATCTCGTCCCTCCGGCCGGCGACCGACGCAAAGCGCGTTCCAGCGAGCGCAGCAGCGATCTCGCGCTGCGGCGGCCGGCGCGTCGCGACACCGCGGTCGCGGGTGTGCCACCCCGGGCGCCAGCGCGTCGCGCCGGCCCTGGCGCCGGACCAGCGCAGGGCTCACGACGGATCCAGGACGAGCTTTCCCAGCGCAGGGCTCACGACGGATCCAGGACGAGCTTTCCTCCCGCCCCGTCCGCCTCTCGCGGGGCGCGACGTGCGCGCGGCGCTGCGTGCGAGTCCGCAGACGGCGGCCAGCCGAAGAACCGGCGGTACTCCCGGCTGAACTGTGACTCGCTCTCGTAACCCACGTCGTGCGCGACGGTCTTCACCATGCCCCCGGCATGGAGCATCTGGCGTGCGCGCGTCAACCGGAGCGCCTTCATGTACTGCAGCGGCGAGGAACCGGTCATCGCCTTGAAGCGTTGATGGAACGTCGGGACGCTCATGTGCGCCAGCTGCGCGAGGTCGCCGATCGTCATCCGCTCTGCGAATCGCGCATTCATATGGCGGAGGACGTGGGCGAGCTGGCTCACCGGGCCCTCCGCGAGCGCCCGGAGCGAATCGCCATACGGCCCGTCGAGCACGAGAAAGAGCATCTCGCGGATGGTCTGCCGCGCGAGCGCTCGCGTACGCCGCTCATCGGTCAAGCAAGCCAGCAAGCGGGCGCCGGCGTCCTCGAGGTCGCGCCGGAGCGGCGCGCGAAACACGCTGCGCGAGGGGCGCGCCGGCTGGGGCGCGGGCGGCGCGTCCTCCTCGAGGAGCAGCTCGCGCAGGAGGGCGAGCTCGATCTCGACAACCACGGTGAGCACGGGCTCGGCGGCCGACGCGACGGTCCTGCAGAGCATCGGCAGCGGTGAGGTGACCACGAGGTAGTGGCCGGCGTTGTACGCGAACGTCTTGTCGCCCAGGATTGCCTGTTTCTCTCCCGCGCCCACGAGGATCAAGCTGGACGGGTAGAGGGTGGGCGTGGGCGGCTCCGCGGCGGTGAAGCGGTAGACGACGACGCCTGGATAGCGCGTGCCGTTGCAGCCCTCGTGGCGCGCCAGCGCGGCGATTCCAGCAGCCAACGAGTTGCCCGATCGAGCGGCTCTCGACATCCCCTCATCCTACCCACCTGGCCGAGAGGGCGCCAGGAGCTTCGTCGCCTCGCTCATAGGATCGAGCATGCCTTTGATAGTTCCGTGTCTTCCGTTTCCGGCCGTCGCGGCTATCTATTGTCGCGTCGACGGGCCGCGCAGGTGAGCGCGGCCCCAACGAGAGGAGTGAGACATGGTTCAGCAGGCCCAGGGCGCGCTCGCGGGACGGGTCGCCGTCATCACAGGCGCATCGAGCGGGATCGGGGAAGCGGCGGCGAAGGCGCTCGCCGCCCGCGGCGCGCGCGTGGCGTTGCTCGCTCGCCGGAAGGAGAGGCTCGATGCGCTCGTCGACGCCATCCGGAAGGGCGGTGGTGAGTCCGCCGCATGGCAGGTCGACGTGACCGATCGGAGCGCGGTCGAGCGCGTGGCCTCCGAGGTCATCGAGAGGCACGGGCGCGTGGACATCGTCGTGAACAACGCCGGCGTCATGCTGCCGAACCCGATCGAGGCCAGGCGTGTCGAGCAGTGGCAGCAGCAGATCGATCTCAACATCACGGGCCTCATGAACGTCATCGGCGCGTTCACGTCGGCGCTCGTGCAGGCTGGCTCCGGCCCGGGGCCGGCGGATCTCGTGAACATCTCGTCGATCGCCGCCAAGAACATCTTTCCGGCCTTCGCGGTGTACAGCGGGACGAAGGCGTTCGTGACCCACCTGTCGATCCACCTCCGCGCGGAGCTGGGCTCCAAGGGGGTGCGCGTGACGTCCATCGAGCCAGGCATCGTCGGCACGGAGCTGCAGAGCCACGTCGACTTCCACGGCGCGCGCGACTGGCTCGAGGGGTCGAAGTCGCAGATGGAGTGGCTCACCCCCGAGGACGTGGCCGAGGCCATCGCGTTCACCGTGAGCTTGCCGAAGCGCGTCAACCTCCAGCAGGTCACGATCATGCCGACCGGCCAGCCCTCGTAGGTCGGGTCCACGCGGGCCGTCGGTTCGAGGTGCGGTGAACGACCTGGGTCGGGTCGCGGCGGACCGCGGCCGGTCGCGTCGCCGTGACGCTGCGCGGTCCGACCCGGGTTGCGCCGCAGGGCGCAGGGCAGCCTCGCTGCTGGTACAACCGTCGTCGTGAGACGCCTCGTCCCGCTCGCCGCCCTCGCCCTGTCGCTGTGCTCGTGCGCGGCGAGCTCGACCGTCGGCGCGCCCCGCTGCCTCACCGGCCCCGCGCCGAGGGTGGGGCGGCCGGCGGCGGACGAGATGCTCGCGCTGATGCGGCGCGAGCGGGAGCGGGCCGAGCGGGCCCCCTCTCCGCTGGTCCGCGCCCGCATCCTCGAGGCCATCCCCGGGCTCTTCCCGGACATGAGCGGCCTCGCCCGCGCGCCCCGCTGCGGCGACGAGCTCGCCGACGAGAGCGCGGCCGCGCTCCGCGGCGAGCCCCTCGTGTTCTCGCGCCTCCTCGTCGCCCGCCTCCGCACCGCGCGCGACCCCCGCGCCCTCCTGCCGCTCGTCACGCGCCGCGAGGAGAGCATCACCGCGTACCAGCTCGGCCCGGAGGAGCCGGGGCCGGCGCCGCCGCGATCGCTCGTCAGGTCGCTCGCCCTGGCGAGCCTCCCCGCGCCGTGGCTCATGAGCCACCACCCGGAGGGCCGCCAGCTCCTGCTCGACCGGCTCCGCGACGGCGGCGACGCGCGCGAGCAGCTCCTCCTCCACGGCGCCGCGGCCGCGCTGCTCCAGGAGGCGGCGCGGGGCGATCCGGCGCGCGCGCAGGGCGGCGCGGGGCCGTCGCTGCTGCGCGCCTGGGTGCCCGACCTCGCGCGGCGCCTGGAGGGCCCGGCGGACCGGATCTCGCTGGAGCTCGCGATCCGCCGGCTCGCCGACGTGGGGGCCTACGGAGCGCGCTTCGGCGTCGGGCCCGAGGCCAGGGCGCTCGTGGACCGGGTCCTCGCGGCGCGCGGCGAGCTCCCGATCGCGCGCGGGATCGCCGGGGCGGCGCGGGATCTGGCCGAGGTGGCGCGCGGGGCGCTCCACGACCTCGAGGTCCCGCGGCGATCGGCCGCGCCGGCCGACCTCCCGCCGCCCCGGCGCGACCGCCTCCGGGTCTTCGGCGACTGGCTCGACGCCGAGCCCGCGGGCGGGAAGGTCGCGGCCGCCGACGCGCTCGCGCGCGTGCGCGACCTCGACGGCGAGCTCGCGATCCTGCGCTTCAACCCGTCGCGGTGCCGCGTGCTCGAGGAGCTCGGGCTGTGGCTCCCGCCGGACGAGGCGTCCCGGCGCTTCGACGCGCTCGTCGCCCCCGTCTTCGACGGCGAGCGCGTCCGCCTGAGCACCGAGGCCCTCTGCCGGATGCGCGTGGCGCTCCGCCTCGACGGCGTGGACGAGGCGCGGCGGGTGAAGCTCCTGCTCCGGCTGCTCTCCGCGACGCCCGCGCAGATCGGCCCGCCCGACACGCGCGGCGACGAGCCGCACCCCGCGCTCGCGACGCCCATCGACGCGGCGTCCGTCGCGGCGGAGGCCGCGCGCGCGCTCGACCGGAACCTCGGCTGGATCGACCGCCACGCGGACCTGCGCGCATGGCTCGAGGCGCAGGCCCTCGCGCCGGTCCCGCCCGGCGGGCCGGCCGCAGCGCGGTGGCGCCTCCTCCAGCCCGCCTTCGAGCGCGTGGTCGCCCTGCACGCGTCCGGCGGCCCGGCGGCGCGGCCGGAGGCGGCGCGCGCGATCTTGCGCGCGTGGATGGATTCGGTCCGCGCGGCGGAGGCCCAGCAGCGCGTGGCCGACGCGCGCGTGGCCGACGCTCCCGCCGGCGAGGGGGTGAAGGCCCGCCTCCGGGCGCTCGGCGAGCACGGGCAGCGCGCCGGCCTCGCCGAGGAGGTCGGCGCGTTCCTCGACGAGCGAAGCAGCGAGCGGGCGGCGGTGGTGGCGTCCTATTTGCTCTCGCTCTAGCGAGCCCGGCGCGTCGCGGGCGTCCGCCTTGCCGTTCGTGCGGCGGAGAAATCCTCGCGCGCGGATTTCGCGTCGTCGAATCGCGCGCTGCCGGGCGACGCCGGCGTGCCAGGCGGACCGCGCCGCCTGCGTCGCCGGGGGCGGCGCGCCGCGGATCCTTTTTCATGCGCGGCGCCGATCGGAGCGGCGTGCTTGCGGTCCGGCCTGCGCTACGCTCGTCGGCGCCCGGAGCCTCCATGCAATCCTTCGATGGGCAGCCCACCTCCGCAGGGTCCGTCTCCGAGTCCGCCTCGCGCCGCCACGAGCGAGTGGTGGAGCGGCTCCTGCGCTTGCAGCGCATCACCGCGGCGCTCGCGGGGGCCCGCACCCTGACCGAGATCGCGAGCACCATCATCGATCAAGGCATGCCCGCGCTCGACGCCGAGGTGGGCGTCGTCGCGATCCTGTCCGCCGACGGCGCCTCGCTCCGCAACCTCGGCTTCAAGGGCGTCCCTGTCGACACCGAGGAGGCCTGGGCCGAGGTTCCGGTCGATTCTCCCGTGCCGGTCGCCGAGGCGGCGCGCACGGGCGCGCCCATCATCGTGCCCACGCGCGAGGAGCGGAACGCGCGCTATCCGGTCCTCGCCCGCGTCCACGGCGTGGAGCACGGGGGCGCCGTGGCCGCGTTCCCGCTCGTCCTCGAGTCGAGGACGGTCGGCTCGCTCGGGTTCTGCTTTCCGGCCGCGCGCGCGTTCGACGACGACGATTACGCATTTGTCCTCTCCATTGCCCAGCAATGCGCGCTCGCGGTCGAGCGGGTGCGCTGGCACGAGGTCGCCGAGCAGGAGATCGCGCACCGCCGGGCGTCCGAGGAGGCGCTGCGCGTGCGCGAGCGGGAGCTCACGGCCCTCGTGGCCGAGCTCCGGCAGACCCAGGAGGCGCTCCGGGAGGCGGATCGGCGCAAGGACGATTTCCTGGCGATGCTCGCCCACGAGCTGCGCAACCCGCTCGCGCCCCTCTTGAACGCCGTCGAGCTGATCAAGGCGGCGGGCCCGCCGACGCCGATCGTCGAGCGCGCGCGCACCATCATGGATCGTCAGATCGGGCACATGTCCCGGCTGGTCGACGATCTGCTCGACATCTCCCGCATCTCTCGGGGCAAGATCACGCTGTCCATCGAGCGCGTCGATCTTGTCGAGCTCGCCCGCGCCACGGCGCTCGATTATCGATCGCTGCTCGACGCGCGCGGCGTGCGCTTCGAGCTCGCGCTGCCGCCCGCGCCGGTATGGCTGCAGGCCGACCCGACCCGGCTCGCCCAGGCGATCGGCAACCTGCTCCAGAACGCGAACAAGTTCACGGACGACGGCGGCTCCGTCCGGCTCTCGATCGCGCCGTCCCATCCCGCGCGCGGGGTCGTCTCCGTCGAGGTCGCGGACACCGGCATCGGCATGGAACCGGCTGTCCTGGAGCGGATCTTCGAGCCGTTCGCCCAGGCCGACCAGAGCCTCGCCCGCAGCCGCGGGGGCCTCGGGCTCGGGCTCGCGCTGGTCAAGGGCGTGGTCGAGCTGCACGGCGGCAGCGTGCGCGCCGCGAGCGCTGGCCTCGGCCGTGGCGCGGCGATCACGATCACGCTGCCGCTGGGCGCGGCGGCCCCGCGCGCGGCGGACGCGCGGCGCGCGGCGGCGAGCGCGAGCGCGAGCGCGCGGCGCATCCTGATCATCGAGGACAACGTCGACGCGGCCGACAGCCTGCGCATGCTGCTCGAGCGCCGCGGCCACGCCGTCTCCGTGGCGCACAGCGGCGACGACGGCGTGGCCGCCGCGCGCATGGCGCCGCCGGACGTGATCCTCTGCGATATCGGCCTCCCTGGGGCGATGAACGGCTATGGCGTGGCGCGGCTCCTGCGCGCCGAGAGCGCGATGAGAAAGACGCTCCTGGTCGCGCTCACCGGCTATGGCCAGGACGACGATCGGAAGCTCGCCCGCGCGGCGGGGTTCGACGCGCACCTGACGAAGCCGGTGGCCCAGGCCATGCTGGAGCGGCTCCTCGCCGAGCTCGCGCCTTTGCCCGAGTCGGCGTGAGCGGGCGCGCTGCCGGCGAGGCGCGGCGGCCCGGGGCGGCGGCGCGCGCGCGTGCGCTGGCTCAGGCTCGGACGACGGTGATCTGCCGCCCTCCCGGCGTCATCGCCGGCGCGGCCGAGAGGCGCTGCGCGAGCGGCGGCGCGTCCGGCCTTCGATCGAAGATCAAGAGCCAGCCGGTCGTGAGACCGAGGCCGGCCAGGTAGCCGTCGATCTGGACCAGGCCTTCCTTGAGGGGGTCCGGCTCCGCCGGTCGCCACACCTTGATCTCGATGGCCAGCGTCTCGCCCCGATACCGCACACAGAGGTCCATCCGCCCGCGTCCGACGGCGTATTCGCGCTCGATGGAGCCCCCGTTCACGACCCGGTGCAGGAAGGCCATGAGGACGAGGTGCGGTGCGATCTCGTGATACGGCGCCGTCGCGAGCAGGGGTTCCCCGTGCTGCCGCCAGAAATCGAGGAACGCGCGCAGGAGAGCCTCTCTGTCGAGGCGACCGTCGGGCGTGAGCCATGTGGCCGGTATCTGCGGCAAGGCGTCGCGCGTCCCGCCGGCGAGGGCCCGCACGATGATCTCCCGGTAGATCGGGTTTGCCACGGTGAGCCCCCCGAGCTCGGAGCGGCGCAACAGGCCGAGATCCACGACGAAACTGCGGTCGTCCTCCGGCACGTTGCCGGGCGTGCCGCCAGCGAGCATCGGCTCGACGATCGCGCGCACCCGGGGCTCCTGCAGCCGGTCCATGAGGCTGTCGAGATGCGTATCCTGCCGTCGAATCAGGATCTCCTTGGCCTGCTCGACGTGATCGGCCGTGATCGGCTGCGCCGGATCCTGTACCAGCACCTCGGTGAGCTGCTGGGCCAGCGCGTTGACGAGCCAGGGCTGGCCCTGCGTCAGGTAGAAGGCGCGGTCCACCGCCTCGGGGAGGAACACCTGGCCTGTCTCGCGGGTGTGCTGGCCGTAGAGCTCCGCCACCTCGCCCCTCGTGAAGTTGCGCATCGTGAGCGACTCGGCCTTGATGTTGAACGGGCTCGCCGTGCCCAGGCGCCCGGCGCTGCCGGACGCGACCTTGTAGTCGCGCACGTCGCGCAGGCCGATAAGCGCCAGCGACCAGGGGAAATGCCCCGGGCGCGTGGGGTACCCGGCGCGGATCTGCCGCAGGGCCGAGATGAGCGCGTTGTCCTGGAGGGCGTCGATCTCGTCGAGGAAGACGACGAGCGGCCGGGGCGCCGTCTCGGCCCAGGCGCGCAGCGCTGCGCTGAGGCGGCTGCCGGCGGGCGCGTCCGGCCATGGCGGCGGCTGGAGCTCCGGCGGGAGCCATGCGGCCGTCCACCCGCGCCACGACTCGAGGATGGCCAGCTCCGCGGCGCCGAGATCGTCGGGGAAGGGGGCGCCCTGCTCCATCGGGAGCAGGATCGACACGTACCGGCCCTCGGCCGTCAGCTCACGCCCCAGGCTGAGCAGGGTCGTCGTCTTGCCGACCTGCCGCGGCGCGTGCAGGACGAAATAGCGCTTCTTCTGGATCAGCCTCCGCACGTCCGGCAGGCGAGCCATCACGGGCAGGGTGTAGTGGTCGGCGGGATCGTTGGGGCCGGCCGTGTTGAAGGAGCGCGTCACGGGCGAAGCTTTCGGCCGGAGGGCGCCGGCGGTCAAGCCAGGCCGGGGCCGTGGCTGTTCCCGGGGCGCCGCCTTCCTCCTGGTGTGCGCGTGGCGTTAGGATGCGGCGCACATGAGGGCGCGCCTTCGGATTGCCTTGCTCCCGTTCATCGTAGCGTGCGCCCCCGAGCTGCGGCTCGGCGAACTCCCCGGCTCGGCCTCGGGCGCCGGCGGCGGCGGGAGCAGCGCAGACGGCGGCGGCGCTCGCGCCGGCTCGGGCGCGGGCAGCGGCGGGGGCGGCGCGGCGGGCGGGGGAGCCGCTGGCGCCGGCGCGGCGGCTGGCGGCGGGGAGGGCGGCTCGGCCGGCGGAGGTGCCGGAGGGCTCGATTGCGCGCTCGACGCGTCCTGCCTCGCCGACGACGGCCTCGTCGTGCGGTATTTCCTCGACGAGGCGGCGACCGGGAGCGCGCCCGCGCAGGTCGAGGACGCCGCAGCGGCGCCGATGCCGCTCGCGCTGACGTACGGGCCGGAGATGAGCTTCGCCGTCGACGGCGCGGCGCACCGCGGGCTCTCCTGGACAGCGGCCGGCGGCGACGGCCGTGCTTCCGCCCTGATCGACGGCACCAAGATCCAGAGCGCGCTGCAAGGGACCACCGCCGGCACGATCGAGGCCGTGCTCCGCATCGCGGAGGTGGTCGAGGGGGGCTCGCGCATCGTGCATATCGGCGTGGACGCGGAGGGCGGCCGCCTCACGCTCCGATCGGAGACGCCCGGCCAGATCGTGCTCTGGTGGAACGGCGACTTTTGCGGCGGCGCCTGGGAGGCAGAGCTCCCGGAGCGCGCGGTGATGCACGGCGTGTTCGATTCGACCGTCCAGGAGCCCGCGGCGGATCGGGTCCGGCTCTACATCAACGGGGTGCCGGCCCGGCGGCGCAATTCGGTCGGCGGCTATTGCGGGATGCACGTGAGCGTCCCCCCGCTGGGCGCGACGCTCGATTTCCCCGACGGGCGCCACCTCGTCCTCGGCAACCGCGAGCTCGGCGGGCGCACCTTCTCGGGCGCCCTGTATTACGCGGCGCTCTACGCCAGGGCGCTGACGGCGGCGGAGATCGAGCGCCACGCCGCCGCGCTGCTCCACAGCGACGACCGCCTGGCGCCGTGACCGGCGATGGGGCGGCTCGCCTCGTGTCCGGCAGGGGACCTCGCCCGCTCGATCGGCGGAGCGCGAAGGCCCGGCGCGCTCCGCCTCACGAAGAGGCGCCGGCCGCGCCCGCTCACTCGGCCGAGAGCGCGAGCCGCGCCGGCTCCGCCGGCCGCGCGCGGTTCCACGCGGAGGCGACCGCCGCGAGCGACGCCATGACGGCGTCCGGGTGCGTCCCCGCCCCGAAGCTGCGCTTGCGCCCGATCGAGAGGGCCACGTACGCCGCGGACTCGGCGCCTGCGCCCCGCGCGAACGCGTGCGCCGCGTGCTCCTCCACCGCGATCGCGATCCCCGCGTGACGCGAGAGCGCGCTCGCGAAGGCGTGGGCGGGGCTCTGGCCGGCGGCGCTCATCGCGTGGGGGACCCCGCGTATCTGCACCTGGAACTCGTGTCGTTCCCCCGCGCCCTGGCCGCTCGTCCTGTGCCCGACGACCCGGAGCGGCCCGCCGCGGTTCACGTACTCGCGCTCGAAGATCGCGAGGATCTCGGCCTTTTGCACCTCGCCCTCGGTCCGCTCCGCCCTGCGCTGCACCGCCTGGCTCAGCTCGATCGCGAGATCCTTCGGCACCGCATAGCCGTACTCGCGCTCGAGCAGGTAGGCCACGCCGCTCTTGCCCGACTGGCTGTTCACGCGGATCACCGCCTCGTAGCTGCGCCCCACGTCCTGCGGATCGATGGGGAGATACGGCACCTCCCACGTCGCGCCCCCGCCCTCGCGCAGCGCCTTGAACCCCTTCTTGATCGCGTCCTGGTGCGAGCCCGAGAAGGCGGTGTACACGAGCTCTCCGACGTAGGGGTGGCGCGGGTGCACCGGCAGCCGGTTGCAGTGCTCTGCCGTCTCCTTGATCGCCTGGACGTCGTGGATCTCGAGCTCCGGATCGACCCCCTGGGAGAACAGGTTGAGCGCCAGCGTGACGAGATCGACGTTCCCGGTGCGCTCGCCGTTCCCGAACAGCGTGCCCTCGACGCGGTCGGCGCCCGCCATGACGGCGAGCTCCGCCGCGGCCACCGCGGTGCCGCGGTCGTTGTGCGGGTGAACGCTCAGCACGATAGCGTCGCGCTGCTTCAGGTTCCGGTGCATCCACTCGATCTGATCCGCGTAGACGTTGGGCGTGGCCATCTCCACGGTGGCCGGCAGGTTCAGGATGATCTTCCGTGACGGGCTGGGCTGCCACACGTCCATCACGGCCTCGCAGATCTCCTTGGCGAAGTCGAGCTCTGTGCCCGTGAAGCTCTCGGGCGAGTACTCGAGCACGACCTCGGTCTCGGGCATGCGCGCCGCGAGCTCCTTCACGAGCCTCGCCCCGCGCACGGCGATGTCGACGATGCCCGCGCGGTCCAGGCCGAACACCACCCGTCGCTGGAGCGTCGACGTGGAGTTGTAGAGGTGCACGACGGCGCGCCGGGCCCCGCGGATCGCCTCGAAGGTCCGCTCGATCAGCTCGGCGCGCGCCTGCGTCAGCACCTGGATGGTCACGTCGTCCGGGATCAGCCGCTCGTCGATGATCCGGCGCACGAAGTCGAAGTCGGGCTGCGACGCGCTGGGGAAGCCGACCTCGATCTCCTTGAACCCCATCCGCAGGAGCTCGTGCCACATGCGGAGCTTGCGCTCGTGGCCCATGGGCTCGACGAGGGCCTGGTTGCCGTCGCGCAGGTCCACGCTGCACCAGCGCGGCGCGCTCTCGATCACACGGCTGGGCCAGCGCCGATCGGGCAGGTGGATGGGCTGAAACGGCTTGTACTTGTGGACGGGCATCGTGGACATGACAGGACTCCCTGAAAGCTGAAGATGGGAGTCGTCGCGACGACGATGCGAGGACCCCCACCGGGACAAGGAACCGACGGGGGCCGAGCTGCGAAGATGGACGTCGTCAGCAGCGCGCGCAGAGCCCCCGAGGCCGTAGGCCTAGGCAGGGGCGAAGGGCGCGCGCGGGCAGGACAGACATCGCGGAGCAATCTAGCGAACATCGTCTTGCTTGTCCAGCGGCTCGGCGCGGGCGATGGTGGTGGCCTCGATGACGATGCTTCCGGAGCCAGGGAATCGTGAGCACGACGAGACAATCGATCCGGCGCTCCACGACCTTCGCAAGGCCTACGAGAGCGGGCAGCTCGTCGTGTTCGTCGGGGCCGGCGTCTCGGCCGCGGTCGGGCTCCCCGACTGGCGGAGCCTCACCGAGCAGATGACGGAGCGCCTCACGGCGCGCGGGGCAGGGGCGGGCGTCCTCGCCGAGATCGAGGAGCTCGCGCAGAAGCGCCAGTACATCGAGGCGCTCTCGGCGGTGAAGCTCGCGCTCGGAGCGCCGGAGTTCTGCGCCGCCGTCGAGCAGGCCCTCGACGACGGCGGCCGCGACGTGCCCGAGGTCGCGCGCGTCATCGCCTCGATGAGGCCCAGGCTGCGGGCCGTGCTCACGACGAGCCTCGATCGCCTCCTCGACCGGGCGTTCGAAGGGGAGTGGGACGTCCTCGCGCGCGCCCCGGCCGACATCGCGTCGCGCCGCAGGTACATCCTCAAGCTCCACGGCGCGCTCCGCGAGCGCGACACATGGGTGTTCACCCGCGAGCAGTACGACCGGGCGATCTTCGCTTCGCCGGGCCTCCAGTCCGCCGTGAGGGCGCTCTTTCACGCGTGCCCGATCCTCTTCGTCGGCTTCGGCTTCGCCGACGACAACCTCGATCAGGCGCTCGGCGAGGTCCGCGCCCTGGCCGGCGAGCAGCCTCCGCCGCACTTCGCGCTCCTCGTGAACGACGCCCTGACGCCGTTCAGGCGGCGCAAGCTCGAGGCCGCGGGGATCAGGGTCATTCCCTACGAGAACCCGGACGGCGCGCACGCCCGCGTGCCCGCGATCTTGCGCTGGGTCGCCCAGGGCGAAGGCGACAGCACGGCCGCGGCGATCGGCGCCCGCGGCATCGAGCATAGCGACTTCCTCGCGCGCGTGGAGCGCGTCTGTCGTCTGAAGGAGCCGGAGGACGCGACGATCGAGCGGCTGCCTGCGCCCGCGCCCTTCGGCGCGCTCCTGCGCGTGTCGGCGCGCCGCGGGCGCATCGTGCGGACCTACCCTGTCGCCGCCATCGAGCAGCGGGTGACCGACGAGATCCTGAAGGCCTTTCTGGAGCGCGTCGACGCGCCGTACCGGCGGGACGACCCGGGGCTGATCTCCACGCTCGTCTACCGCGGCAGCAGCGCGCCGGAGGCGCTCGTCCGCGCGGCGGAGCGGGCCCGGGTCAGCGTGGAGAGCTTCATCGAGTATCAGGGGCTGCTCGACTTCACGCACTACCTCGAGCGGCAGACGCAGCGGCTCGCGAGCGATCCGGTCTATCCGCCCTCGCTCTACGTCGATCAGCGCCTCACCTTCAAGGTGGGGATCGACGAGGCCGAGGAGGGGGACGCGCTCTCGACGGTCTCGGAGTGGCTGGATTCGCCGCGCGGTCGCTTCATCGTCATCCTGGGCGACTTCGGCACCGGCAAGACGTTCCTGCTCCACGAACTCGCGCGGCGCATGGGGGGCGCGGGCGGACCGGTCGTGCCGGTGCTCGTCGAGATGCGCTCGCTCGAGAAGGGCCGCACGCTCGAGGAGCTCCTGGCGCAGCATTTCGCGAGGGCGCGGTTCGAGCGGTTCCAGATGGAGTCGTTCCTCTACATGCTCTCCGAGGGGCGGATCGCGCTCCTGTTCGACGGCTTCGACGAGCTCGCGCTGCGCGTGAGCTTCGACCGGGCCGAGGAGCACTTCGACACGCTCCTCCAGGCGGCGAGCGGGAACGCGAAGGTCGTCGTCACGAGCCGCACCCAGCACTTCCTGTCGGACCGGCGCGTCGAGACGGCGCTCGCCCGGCGCGCGGGCTCGATCCCCGGCTACCGGATCGCGAAGCTCTCGCCGTTCACCGAGGACCAGATCCGCCGCTTCCTCCTGAACCGCCTCGGCGGCGAGGCCGTCGCGGAGCGGCGCTTCTCGCTGCTCGGCGGGGTGAAGGACCTGCTCGGGCTCTCGCGGAACCCGCGCATGCTGGGCTTCATCGCGGGCATCGACGAGGGCAAGCTGAAGGAGGCCGGGGCCAGCGAGGGGGAGGTCACGTCGGCGGAGCTCTACCGGCTGCTGCTCGACCAGTGGCTGCGCAAGGAGGACGAGCGGGCGCACCCGAGGGGCGCGCAGGTCGGCCTCACGCTGGAGCAGCGGTCGAGGGCCGTCACCGAGCTCGCCGTGCAGCTCTGGCAGCGGGGCGAGCGCGCGGCGGACGTGAGCGCGCTGCCCTCCGAGATCCTGGCGGCTGCGCAGGAGCTCGCGAAGAGCAAGCTGGATCCCGGCGTCGTCGCGCACGAGATCGGCGCGGGGACGCTGCTCGTCCGGGACGAGGAGGGGAGCTTTTCGTTTATCCATCAATCGGTGCCGGAGTGGCTCGTCGCGCGGCGCGCGGCGGAAGAGGTCGCGGCCGGGGGTGAGCCCACGCCGCTCGGCGTGCGCGAAATGTCGGAGCTGATGGCCGACTTCTTCGCGGCGCAGGCCGGCGCGGACGCGGCGGTGAGGTGGGCCCGGGCGGCGCTCGCCTCGGGCTCGAACGAGGCCGCGAAGAAGAACGCGCTGCTCGTCCTCAAGCGGCTCGGGGTCGAGGCGCGCGTGGGGGTGAACCTGGCCGGTCACGACCTCAGGGGGCGCGATCTATCGCGGCAGGACCTGCGGGGCGCTGACCTCACCGGCGCCGACCTGACCGGCGCGCGGCTGGTCGAGGCCGATCTGCGGGGCGCGTCGCTCGAGCGCGCGGTGCTCCTCAGGGCGGACCTCTCGCGCGCGCGCCTCGGGGGAGCGAACCTCCGGAGCGCCGAGCTCTCGTTCGCTCGCCTCCTCGGCGCCGAGCTCCGCGACGCCTCGCTCGCGGGCGCGCGCCTGCGCGCCGCGGAGCTCGTCGGTGCCGAGATCAGCCCGGGCGCGCTGGACGGCTGCCTCACGACCGGCGCTGCCATGCCGGAGCCGGAGCACGTCGAGCCGATGATCGCGCCGGCCTCCGACGGCCATGCCGTGGCCTTCAGCCCAGACGGCGAGTTCCTCGCTTCGGGTCACGCCAACGGCACGGTCCGGATCTGGGACCTCGCGACCGGCGTCGTGCGGGTGGTCCTGGTCAGCCATGAGGGGAACGTCCACAGCCTGGCGTGGAGCGCGGACAGCAGGACGCTCGCCTCGGGCTCCGGCGACGCCACGGTTCGTCTGTGGGACATCGCGAGCGGCACTGTCCGGCGCGTGCTCCGGGATCACTGGGGCACGGTGACCAGCGTCGCGTTCAGCCCCGATGGCTCGATGCTCGCCTCGGGCTCGGAAGACGCGACCCTCCGGCTCTGGGATACGGCCAGCGGCGGCGCCCGGCGCGTCATCGATTGTCGTCCGGGCGCGGTGTCGGACGTCGCGTGGAGCCCGGACGGGACGACCCTCGCCTCCGCCCACGAAGACGGCTCGGTCCGGCTCTGGGATGCCGTGAGCGGCGCCGCTCGGGGCGTCCTCGCCGGTCACCAGCGCCGCGTGCAGAGCGTCGCGTGGAGCCCCGACGGCGCGACGCTCGCCTCGGGCGCGTACGACTCGACCATCCGGCTCTGGGATGCTGCGACCGGGGCTGTCCGGCTTGTCCTCAGGGATCATCGGAGTTGGGTCGTGACGCTCGCATGGCGGCCGGACGGAACGACGCTCGCCTCTGGCTCGTACGACTCGACGGTCCGGTTGTGGGACGTCTCCACCGGCGCGGCTCGGCTCGTGCTGCGGGGCCACGGGGGGCTCGTCGCGGGCGCGGCGTGGAGCGTCGACGGCGCGACGCTCGCCTCCACGTCCCGCGACGGGACGATCCGGCTGTGGGATGCCTCCACCGGCGCGAGCCGGCTCACGTTGAAGAGCCTCTCGGACGTCGTCTGGTGTGTCGCGCTCGACCCTGCGGGGGAGACGCTCGCTGCGGGCTCGCAGGCGTCAGGTATCTGGCTGTTCGACCCGGTGGCCGGCACGGTCCGTCGCCGGATCGAGGTGCCCACGCGCCTCTGGAGCCTCGCCTTCAGCCCGGACGGCGCGACGCTCGCCTCGCGCTCCGAGGCCGCCACGGTCCGGCTGTGGGACGTCGCTACGGGCGCCGCGCGGCTTACCCTCCAGGGCGGCGGCAGCATCGCCTTGAGCATGGCCTTCAGTCCAGATGGAGCGACGCTCGCCACCGGCTGGCAGGGATCGGACCTCTGGCTGTGGGACACAGTCACCGGGGAGCGCCGGCTGACGTTCAAGGGCCACAAGGCCGAGATCTGGAGCGTGGCCTTCAGCCGCGACGGCGCGACGCTCGCCTCCGGATCGAGCGACGCGACCATTCGGTTATGGGACGTCGCGACCGCCGCTGTACGGCACGTGCTCGCGGAGCACACCAACCTGGTCCGCAGCGTCGCATGGAGCCCTGACGGAGCGACGCTCGCGTCCGGCTCTTTCGACTCGACCGTCCGGCTGTGGGATGCGTCGAGCGGGGCTTGTTTGCTCGTCATCGCGCAGCATCATGGCTGGGTCATGAGCGTGGCCTTCAGCCCCGACGGCGCGCTGCTCGCCTCCGGCTCGGGCGACTGCACGGTGCGGCTATGGGATCCGGCGACGGGCGCCTGCCGCCGTGTCCTCAAAGGACATCAGAGCGGCGTCACCAGCGTCGCCTTCAGCGCGGATGGGCGCATTCTCGTCTCCGGATCGGCCGACTCCACGGTGCGGCTCTGGGACGTGGCGACGGGGGCGTGCCTCGTTGTCCTCCTGTGCATGCCGGAGGGCTGGGTCGCGTTCACGGGCGACGGGCGCTACAAGCTCGGCGGCGACACGGGGCGCGCGTTCTGGTACGCGATCGGGCTCTGCCGGTTCGAACCCGGCGAGCTCGATCCTTATTGGCTCTCTCTCGAGCGCCTCCACGAGGGCGAGCCGTTCTATGGTCCGGCGAGCGGCGATTTCTTCTCCGACAGCGATAACACACTCCCCACCGACATGAGCGGCTCGTTCACGAATCCGGGCGACTCGTGAGGTGCTGCGCGTTCTTGGGCTCGCGTCGGCTCATGTGTTCCTCGGCGGAGCACGGCGGCTACCACGAAGCGTCGAGCAGCGCGTTCTGCCGGTGCTTGCCGTTCCCACGACATGGACGGCGCGTGTACGTGGGAGCGCACACCTGCGCTCTGGCGTGCCCCGCGCGACGCGGACGTCCGCGCGAATGTTGAGGCCGCGGTCGGCCCCTCCTCGTGTACGATCGCCAGTCGGGCACTCCAGGCACGAGGGGATGGAGCATGCGAGAGCGCGCGCGAGGACGGGCGGAAGGTTCGAATCGGCGGTCGCTTGAACGATGGTCGCTGGCTGTCGCGGCCGGGACGACCATGGCCGTCTCCGGCTCCGGACAGGCATGGGCCGACGACGCCTCGCCGCCCGCTCCGCCGCTCTCGCAGGAGCAGCCCCCGCCTGCGCCGCAGGCGCTTCCGCCGCCCGGCTTCTACGGCGGCCCCGCCGCTCCGGCAGCGGGCCCGAAGGTGCTCCCCTGGAGGGAGGGGGAGCCGGTGCCGCCCGGCTATCACCCGGAGACGCGCGTCCGCAAGGGGCTCGTGATCAGCGGCGCGATCGTCTTCGGGACCGTCTACCTGTTCACCGCGATCGGCGGCGGCGACGCGGTCTACCGCGGCTCCTCGGGTTATGCGGCGCTGTTCGTGCCGTGCGCGGGCCCGTTCCTCACCCTGGCCACGACCCAGCAGGACGACCTCGAGACCATGGCCCTCGTCCTCGACGGGCTCGTCCAGATCACGGGCGCCGCCTTGCTCTTGCCTGGCCTCTTCGTGCCGAAAACGGTGCTGGTCCGCGACGACGTCAGCAAGCCCATCGTGCTCCCGGCGCCCATGGCGTTCGGTCCGAGCAGCGCCGGCCTCGGGCTCGTCGGTCGCTTCTGAGCCGCCCGGTCCGTCGACCAGGTTTGACCAGGACGAGTAAGCCGGGGCAACGTGTGCGTGAAACCGCGGGTGACGTCGCAGCCAGGTTCGGATCGATGGCGCGTCGTGAATCGACGAGTCGTCCACGGCATCATGACTCTCGGCGGAGCCCATGGTCAGCCCGCGAGGAGCGACTCGAAGGAGACCCAGCTCGGCGATCGAATGCTATCCTTCGTGATGCGCTCGATCCGCTCATTTCTCCTGCTCGTCTCGCTCCTGCTCGGCGGGATTCTCCTGCTCGTCTTGCCTCTGCTCGGTGGCTGTCAACGGAGCGCGCCCGCCGGTGCCAGCGAGGATGCCGCACAGACGCGCGGGGGCGAGGAGATCCGCTATCTGGCGCTCGGCGACTCATTCACGGCAGGGACCGGGAACCAGCCGGACGACGCGTTCCCCTCGCGTCTCGCCTCGCTTTGGCGCGCGGACGGCCGCCGGGTGACGCTCAAGAACGTGGCGGTCAACGGCTACACCACCGAAGACGTGAAAGAGCAGGAGCTCCCGGAGGTGGCGCCATTTCGCCCCACGCTGGTGACGCTCGCGGTGGGCGCCAACGACTACCTGCATGGCTGGAGCGCGGACGTGTACCGATCGCAGCTGCGGGTGCTCTTCCGAGCGATCATGGATGCTGGCGTCGCGCCGAGTCGGATCGTGGCGCTCCCGCAGCCGGATTGGTCGCTCTCTCCGGTCGCCGCTTCGTTCGGAGATCCGCGGCAGATCGGCGCGGACATCGTCGCCTTCAACACCATCCTGCGCGACGAGGCGCGCGCCGCCGGCGCGCGTTACGTCGACCTGTATCCGCTCATGCACAAGCAGGCGGAGGCGAACATGCTCGCCAGCGACGGCCTGCACCCCTCGGCGCGCGCGCACGCCGAGTGGGCGGCGGCGCTCTACGAACACGTGGAGCCCTGAGGTCGCGGGCCGCTACCGCTTCCCGTTCTTCTCGCGGTTCACCAGGTCGAGGAGCTGCACGGCGACGGCCTTATCCACCCGGAGCGGCATGACCCCGAAGCTCTCTGCCACCGCGTCCTGCTCGAACAAGAAGCGCCGCAGCACGTCGCTCGGATAGTCTTCGAACGGCAGCGCAAACGCTCCGTGCGGCTCGCCGTTGAGCGCCAGCGCGTGGTGCGACCGTGCGCCGACGCCACGGAGTTCGTGGCACGTGATGCACCCTTGTTCGCCGAGCAGCGCCTCGCGCAGTCCGCCGGTGAGCGAGCGCAACGGCGCGAGCGGATCGTCTCTTACCCAGTGAAAGCTCGCCGCGTCGAGCCCGAATGCCGCGAGCGTCCCGCTCCGCAGGTCCGCCGGCAGCGGCATCCGGAAGTGCAGGAACGCGCCGAGCGGCCGGATCATCATCGGCAATCGCTCGTCGCTCTTGATCCACGAGTAGGCGCGCTTCATCCGGTAGAAGTCGACGAGGCGGTAGAGATTGTCCTCGTCGTCGAGCCCGACCACGATGACCGGCTGAGTCCTCTCCAGCACCTCGCGCGGGAAGTACAGTTGCTCGCCCCGGAGGTTCGAGACCACCAGCCAGTCCCCTTCGCCGACCTCGGACCTCGGCCGCTGGGCCAGGTAGCCGAGCAGATCGATGGCCTGATAGGTCTTGCCGGGCAAGGGGGAGCGCTCGAGGCCCGCCTCGCCGAGGAGAACCATCATCGTCTCCCGCAGCGCGTCGTCGACCGGGTAGGTGGCGATGGCCCGAGGATCCTTGCGGAACTCCGACGCGTCGAGCGGCGGCCGTGCACCCCAGCGGTGGAGCACGCCGAAGGGGTCGTCGATGGAGAGCTCGTCGAGGCTCGAGGTGATGAAGGTGAGCACCAGATCGCCAACCGGGTTTCCCCTCCCGCCCCAGTCCAAGATGCTGTGCGCGTCGCGCATGGGCACGATGAAGTAGTCGATGTCGCGCGCGCCCGCATTCAGGAGCGCGCGCGCGAAGGGGCGAGCCTTACGCGCCCAGCCGACGTCGTCCTCCTCGCCGAACAGCATCAAGAACGGTGGCGCGTCGGACCGCGCGTACGTGATGGGCGAGGACTCCCTGAGATCTTCGACCGAGCCCGCGAAGAACGTCGCGTCGGGGTCCCCCTCGAGCACCGCCCCGCCGAGGTCGTAGGTGCCACGCAAGACGATGACACCGTCGACGCGTTCGGGATCCATGCCGGCCCCCTCGAGGAGCCGCCGATCGAGCGCGAGGATGGACGCCATCCACGCGCCGAGGCCGCGACCGACGAGGACCAGGCGCGTCGGGTTGCGCGCGCCGGTCACCTCTTGCAAGACCCGGGCGACGTCCGCCGCGCACGCGCGCAGCGTGTAGCCCGTGTGGATGTTGAACGAGACGGCGGCGACGGCGACCCCCTTTCGCTGCAGGGCGTCGCCGACATTCGCGGCGAAGGCGAGTCGCTCGTCGGGCTGCGAGGGCTCGTTCCCCTGCAAGAAGACGACCAGCGGGCCGCGCTTGCCCGCCAGCGGCGGCGCGTAGAGGTCGACGCTGACGTTCGGCCCCTGAGGCCCCAGCCACTGCATCCAGGCATACGTCACCGTGACTACGGAACCGGCTCCGGCTCCTACGCGCCGCCCGACGAGGTGTGCGCCCAGGGCGAGAAGCGCCGCGAGGAGCCCGAGGCCCAACGCTTTCCGTATTCGCGAACCCATCATCGAGCCTCTTGTGCTCGACGTTTGGCGCGGCAAGTAGGTACCGGTCGCCTCCCGGCGACACAGAGGTGAGCAAAGCGTGAAAGTTGTACAAGCCGGGCATCGACCGCGTGCCCCACGAGCTCTTCAACCATCTCAAGGCCGACGACGGGACGGTCTACGTCATGGGCATCCAGCTCCGCCTCCGGTCGAATCTGTTCGTCGTGGGCGAGCTTCACAATTTTGAGCTTGAAGCCCTCGCGGCCGATCCGCTGTTGATCCGGTCGTGCGGGGGTATCGCGCCCAGTCTCGAACCTCCCTATCGGGATGGACGCTGCTTCGATGCTCCGGCCATTGACGCGCTCGAAGCGCTCATGGCAGCGCGAGGGAAGTCAACGCGGCTCTCGACCCCGTCACCCGGAGGAGGGCCATGCGTAGGTGGAGAATCCCCGTCGAAGACCTCGTCGATCCGAACCGCGGCCCGACCCGCCGCCGGCGCGCTGCCGCTGGCGGCCCGTCCGCTGCCCGACGCGCCGGGCACGCTCGCCTGCGCCCTGGAACGCCATGGGACGCGGACGGACCGGCACGTCCAGCCGCCGAAGGCGCACCTGCGTTGCAGATATGCTGTCGATTTGCAGGGAAAACGGCGCGCTCCCGGTCGCCGCCTCGTCGAGCCGCTCGCCGCGCCGTCGGCTTGTTGCTTCGCCGGGGCGCGCGACCAAGGATTTGCCGAGGGAGTTCGCGTCGCTGCGGGGCGCTCCACGCGCCCGCGCCCGGACCGCGCTTGACAGGTCTCCGGCGACACGATGACTTCGGGAGGTGAGGTTCTTCTCCACTTATCTTCGTTGGGCAGGATTGGCCTCGTCCCTCGCCGCCGCTGCTTGCACCCCGACGGCGGACCCACCCCTCGGCCCACCGAGGTGGTCGGCCGGGACGGGTGACGCCGGCTCGGGGGCCGGGGGCGACCTGAATTTCGGCGACGTCACCGGCGGCGGGACCGGGAGCGGATGCTCCGCGGACATGAGAGACGTCGTGGACGCCGAGGGAAACGTCGTCGCGGTGTGCCCGCCCGAGCTGGGGTGTTTCCAGGGGCAGTGCGTCCCCGCGTGCGAGGCCGCGGAGAAGGCGGGCGGCTCCATCGGGTGCGATTACCTCGCGCCGTCGCCGCCGTTCTTCCAGAACGAGCTCGACGCCTCCGTTTACAGCGGCGCGTGCCATGCGGTCTTCCTCGCGAACACCTGGCCCCGCCACGCCAGGATCCGCGTCGCCTTCGGCGGCGAGGCGCTCGACGCGAGCGCGTTCACCTACCTCCCGAGCGGCATCGGACCGAGCACCACGTACACGCGCTTGCCCGAAAGCGGCATCCCGCCGGGCGAGGTGGCGGTGCTGTTCCTGTCGCACCGGCCGGGTGCGGCGAGCTCCTTCGGGTCGCTCGAGTGCCCGCGGGCTCCGGCCGTCCTCGCCGACGTCGCGGTGCACGACAGCGGCACCGGCGCCGCGTTCCAGGTCGCGTCGGACACGCCCGTGTCGGCGTACGACATCCTGCCGTACGGCGGGGCGAAGAGCTTCCTCCCCAGCGCCTCGCTCCTGTTCCCGCGCAGCACGTGGGGCAAGAACTACGTCGCCCTGGCGCCGCACGCTCGCGGCCTCGGCAAGTCGTGGTTGATGATCGTCGCCGCCGAGGACGACACCACGGTGGATCTCGTGCCCCCGTCGAGGCTCCCCGGCGGCGGCGGGGCCCCGGGCGCGCCGGCGAACGCCGCCACGCAGGTGACGCTCGGCGCCGGCGACGTGGTGCAATGGATGGGCGCCGACCCGAGCGGCGCCGTCCTCCAGTCGAGCAAGCCCATCGGCGTGTGGACCGGCAACACCTACCTGCAGGTGGCCACCGACACCTCCCCGGCCGGCGGCGGTCAGGACGCCGCCCACCAGCAGATCGCGCCGGTCAGCGCCCTCGGCAGCGAGTACGTCGGCGCCGGCGTGGTCTCGCGGCTGGCCTCGCAGGAGCCGGAGAGCGTCGTCTACCGCCTGCTCGGCGTGGCCGACGGCACGGCGCTCTCGTGGGATCCGGCGGCGCCTCCGGGCGCGCCGGCCGCCCTGGCGGCGGGCGAGGTCGCCGAGTTCGAGGCGACCTCGCTGTTCTCGGTGCGGTCGCAGGACGGCGATCACCCCTTCATGCTCACGCAATACATGCCCGGCGCCCCCGCCTGGACGCGCCCCGGCTGCGTGGCGGAGATCCCGATCGCCGGCTCCCCGTGCATGCTCGGGGACGAGGAGTGGGTCATCCAGCTGCCGCCCGAGCAGTTCCTCGAGCGGTACGTGTTCTTCACCGATCCGACCTACGCCACGACGAGCCTGGTGATCACCCGCGTCAAGGGCCCGAACGGCTTCGCGGACGTGGAGCTGAGCTGTCTCGGTCCGGTGACCGGGTGGCGCCGGGTCGGGGCCGCGGGCGCGTTCGAGGTGGCGCACGTCGATCTGAGCCGCGGCTTCGTGGGCGCGAGCCCCGCGTGCGAGACGAGCCTGCACGAGGCGCGCAGCGCGGGCGCCTTCGGCGTCACCGTCTGGGGAACGGACTTCTACGCCTCGTACGGCTATCCCGCCGGCGGCAACGTCGAGAGCATCAACGACGTCGTGGCCCCGCCGGTCCCGCGGTAGCTCCGCGTTGCCTGGATTCATTCCCGGAGCGGGCGGCCCGATGCCGCTCGGGCTCAGCGGGGGAGCCGCTCCATGAAGCGCGTGATGTGCTGGGCGATCTCGACCGGCCGCTCCTCCACGGCGAAGTGCCCCGCGTCGAGCCAGTGGAGCTCCGCGTCGGGGAGGTCCCGGAGATACGCCTTCGCGCCGGCGCTGATGAAATCCGCGTCGTTGCGCCCCCACACGATGAGGGTCGGCGGCTTCCGGGCGCGCAGGAACGCCTGCCACGACGGATAGCGATCGACGTTCGTCTGGTAGTCCTGGATGAGCTGGACCTGGATCGCGCGCTCCTCCGGGGTGGCCAGGAACGCGAGGTCGTGGGTCCAGGCGTCGGGGCTCACGCGATCGCGGTGCGCCACCGGCACATGCCGGAGATATTGCTCCTGCTTGACCCCCTCGGCGCTGACGAGCTGGGCGACCGCAGCGGCGCTGGCCGGGGACCGGTCCTCGTGGGCGTGCCGAATGCCCACCCGCAGCGCCTCGGACAGGCCTTCGACGTACGCGTTGGCGTTCTGCACGATGAGCCCGCGCAGCCGCTCGGGGTGGGCGAGCGCGACACGGAGCCCGACCGGCCCGCCGAAGTCGTGCATGTAGATCACGTACCGCGTGAGCCCGAGCGCCTCGGTGAAGCCGGCGATGTGCTCCGCGAGGAGGTCGAACGTGTACGTGACCTCGGAGGGTGAGGGGCCTTCGCTGTAGCCCGATCCCAGGTAGTCCGGCGCCACGACGCGGTATCGGCCCGAGAGAAGGGAGAGCAGCTCTCGGTATTCGTGGGACGACGACGGGAAGCCGTGGAGCAGGAGCAGCGCGGGGCGGTCGGGGCGCCCGGCTTCGCGGTAGAAGATCTTGCGGCCTCGCACCTCGACCGTTCGGTAAAACGTCTTCTCCGGCCAGACCGCCTCGGGCGCTGCCGCTGGGGTCCGGTCGCCTGCCGGCGCGTCGGCCGGGGCGGCGGCGTGGCGGCTCGGCGCGAGCGACGGCCCGGCGCAGCCCACGAGCGCGGCGACGAGGGCAGCGGAGGCCAGCCCGCCCACGGCCCGGCCGAGCCGCGCGAGCCCGGAGCGCCGCCCCGCCGCGGCCTCCGTGGGACCGGCCGCGCTGTTCGCGGCGGGCATGTCCACGGATCTCGCCGGCTCGACCTCCCGACCTCGCGCCGCCGATCGCCCAGGCTCCACATCCACGTTCTCCTCGCGGCTCATGCTAACCTCCGTCTCAAACTTTTGACGGTTATGCGGCCGGTGTGCTAACCAGTCAAGTGGGTGATCGATGGTTAGCGGCGCGTCGCGTTTCCTCTGGGTCGGCCATCATCGGGCGCTCGACTTCCTCAACACCGAGCCGGTGCAGCGCGGCGGCCGGGTGGAGCTGCTCCCCGATCTGCGCGGCCTCGTCGACTGGTCCAGGGAGGCGGGGTTCCTCGATGGCCCGACCGCGGCGGGCGTCCTCGATCGCTGGGAGGGGTCGAGCGAGGGGGCGAGCGCCGTCGGGCAGGCGCATCGGCTCCGGGCGGCGCTGCGCGCGCTGATCGAGCGGCCGCGCGAGCGCGGAGCGGCGGCAGCGGGCGCGCTCGACGTGCTCAACCAGGCCCTGCGCCTCGACGCGGGGACCACGGAGGTCGTGCGGGCGCGCGCCGGGTTCGCGCGCCGGGGCCATGCGCGGATCGACGAGCCGGCGCAGCTCCTCGGCCCCATCGCCGAGGCGGCCGCGGGGCTCCTGTGCGATGTCGATCCGGAGCTCGTGAAGCGCTGCGGGAACCCGGATTGCGTCCTCTATTTCCACGACACGTCGAGGAACCACGCCCGGCGCTGGTGCAGCATGGAGCTGTGCGGCAACCGGATGAAGGTGGCCGCTCACTACCATCGGCATCGGGGCGGTTAACGGCGTGTCGAACTCGGGGCGCTGGCAAGCACGGCGGCCACGGCAGCCCGAGGCGACTCGTCACGAGGAAACGACGCGCGCACGCCGCACGGCGGCCCGCCGTGGAGCATGTTTCGAAGCGTTCTTGTGAACGGCGTTCGAAGCGTTCTTGTGAACGGCGCTCGAACGCGTGGAGTCGCCTTGGCGGCGGAGCCAGCTTGACCCTCGCGCGTGCGTCCAGCATAGTGCCCGTGTGCGCTTCTTCCGTTTCTCCTGAGCGACACGCCGTGTGAGCTGCCCCTCGCCCCCGGGCGAGCGCGGCCTCGCGCGGCGTGCGTGTGCGTGCTGAACGGGCGCCGGTGTCCGGCGAGCGGCCCACTGCAGGGCCCTCGTCGTTCGGCGCCTCCCCATCCGCACGGCGTGGCCGACGTCCCGGTCCACGCGAGGAGAACGGCTTGTGTCGAACACCATCAGCTTCCATCGCCATGCCCGGCGCGAGCTCGATCGGGCCGTCCGTGGCGCCTTTTCGGAGCTCGCGGGCGACCTCGAAGCGCGCTCCGCCTTCGCCTCTTTGCTCGGCCACGCCCGCGAGCGCTCGACGCTGCTGAGCGCCGGCCGCGACGCTGCGTCGCGCGCCGCGGCCGTCCGGGCGCTCAAGAACCTCGCGCGCCACCACGCGGCGCACGTCGCCTCGGCGGCCACCTGGGCGGGCGGCGACGCCGGCGTGAACGAGCTGATCCACGCGCTCGCGCAGCACGTCGTCGGCCGCTACGCCGTCCCGCGCGGCTTCGTCTCCGTGTGGCTCGCCGACGATCCGGAGCCGCAGCGCTGGTTCATCGAGCACGCGAACGGCCGGCCGTTCCGCGAGATCGCCGGGCTGCCGGTGCGGATGACCCGCCGCATGGAGCACATCCTCCTGACCTCGCCGCCGCACCTCTCGCTGCAGGCGGCGATGCGGCGCGCGGAGATCCTCGCCCTCGACGGCCCGCCGGAGCTCGTCGACACCATCCTGACGACGGACCTCGCCGCCGATCTCGGCCACGGGGACCTCTGGCGCCAGGCCTTGCGCTTCTTTGCTCGGTACTGGGACACCCTCGGCCCGATCCGCGTCACGACCATCATCGACTTCCTCTACGCGCGGTGCGTCCGCCCGACCGAGATCGCGACCGACGCGGGGCTCTCGATCAAGGGGCCCCCGGATCCCGAGTTCTCGCTGGTCGGGCGGACCCCTCAGTCGCTCCTGCGCATCGTCGACGCCTGGCACGCCGAGCTCGCGGTTCGCCGCGGCACCGGCCGGACCTGGCCGGCGTCCACGCTGCAAGGCTTCCGCTACGCCGAGCCGCCGAGGCCGGAGGCCGAGGAGGGGCCGACCGAGTGGTGGATCGCGGAGCTCCTGAGCAGCGGCGAGCTCGTGGCCGAGGGGCGCGCGCTCCGGCACTGCGTCGCGAGCTACGAGGATCGCTGCGTGCGCGGCGTCTCGAGCATCTGGTCGTTGCGCCGTCAGGCCGGGGAGGCGGCGCCGGCGCGGCGCTTCACGATCGAGGTCGATCCGCGCGCGCGGGCCATCGTTCAGATACGAGGGTTCGCGAACCGCCGCGCCGACGGGCATCCGCGGCG
This sequence comes from Sorangium sp. So ce394, assembly GCF_051474665.1. Classification (NCBI taxonomy): domain Bacteria; kingdom Pseudomonadati; phylum Myxococcota; order Polyangiales; family Polyangiaceae; genus Sorangium; species Sorangium sp. So ce394. The sequence continues at coordinate 7,955,631 of NZ_CP150339.1, read as the reverse complement.
GATCATCGGCATGTGGGCGGAGCGCGAGCGCCTCGCCGTCGCCAGCCACGCCTGAGGCGCGCGGCGGGGCGCTCGCCGCGCGTCGGTCGTCGCGGACCCAGGTGCCGCCGCCGCTCACGCTCCCATGGCTGTTCTCGCGAGGGTTGCCGAAGGTCCACCCACGGTTTCCAATTTGTCCAATACGGCGGCGCGCGCGGACGACAGACTCGGCGCATGAAGATCATCCGCAAGATCATCCTCATCCTGGTCATCTTCTCCCTCGGAGGCTGCATGTCCCAAACCACGGAACCGACCCCGGACACGGGGGGCCCCAATGCCACCTTGGCCGTCGTCCGCTACCAAGTCACGGACGTCGATCGCGCCGTTCTCTTCTACACCGAGCGGCTCGGCTTCGCGCTCGACATGCAGTCCGGCACGGAGTTCGCGGCGGTCTCGCGCGGCGACCTGCGCTTGCTCCTGAGCGGACCCGGCAGCTCCGGCGCGCGTCCGATGCCCGACGGCCGCGCTCAGGTCGCCGGCGGTTGGAACCGGGTCGTCCTCTATGTCGGCGACTTCGCCGCGCTCATCGATCGACTCCGTGCGGCAGGGACACCCTTCCGAAACGACATCGAACGCGGCGTGGGGGGCGCGCAGATCCAGATCGAAGATCCGGACGGCAACCCGGTCGAGCTCCACGAGGCATCGGCGGAATCGGCCTCGACCGCGGGAGGTCCCAATGCCACCTCGGCAGTCGTCCGCTATCAGGTCACGGACGTCGATCGCGCGGTTCTCTTCTACACCGAGCGGCTCGGCTTCGCGCTCGACATGCAGTCCGGCACGGAGTTCGCGGCGGTCTCGCGCGGCGACCTGCGCTTGCTCCTGAGCGGACCCGGCAGCTCCGGCGCGCGCCCGATGCCCGACGGCCGCGCTCAGGCCGCCGGCGGTTGGAACCGCGTCGTCCTCTACGTCGACGACCTCGCCGCGCTCATCGATCGACTCCGTGCGGCCGAGACACCCTTCCGGAACGACATCGAGCGCGGCGTGGGGGGCGCGCAGATTCAGATCGACGATCCGGACGGCAACCCGGTCGAGCTTCACGAGGCATCGGCGGGTTAGCAGCCCCGCAACATGGGAACTGACCCGGCACCACGGCCGGGTCAGCCGGTCAGCGGCTGCGGTTGGATCGAGCCAGCGCCAGCCGACCGAGGACCATGCCGATCAGCCCCAGCACCAGGGCCACGATGGCCCCGGCTCGCCCGTTGCCGGTGCCGATACCACCGGTGGAGGTGGCCAGGTGCAGCCCGGCGAGGACGATGCCGATCAGCCCCAGCACCAGGGCGACGATGGCCCCGTCTCGCCCGTTGCCGGTGCGACCGCCGGAGCGGGCCAGAGCCAGCCCGCCGATGACCACACCGATCAGCCCCACCACCGCGGCCACGGTGGCCCCGGCTCGCCCGGAGCCGGTGCCGATAACACCTTGCGCGGCCGCCGGTGCGGCAAGCCCGACCCCCGCGAGCAGGGCGGCTGCCGCGGCGGCGGCTCGGATCCGCGATCGGGCCCCGATCACCCTGACGGTCTCGCGTGGCCGTGCGTCCGTCTGCGGATTCCCAGGATCGCCGACCTCTGTGTCAACTTGGACCAAGCATTGCGTCATGACCCACGTCTACCGCCGGCGGGCAACCCGGTCTTGGACGAATTGGAAGTGGCCGGTCGCGTTGCGGTGCGTCCCGGCGTCCCGCCGATCCTTCACAGTCACCGGGTCAGGGCACCTCGAGGCCGCGCGCGTTGCCGGTCCCTTCCGCGCGCCTCATCCGGCGCGGCCAACGCGGCGATGGCGATGTGGTGCAGCTTGACGTGCTCGCCGGAGGACTGGGCGATGAGCGCGGTCGGCGAATTGCCGGAGAGGGCCACGAACTCGCGGATCAGGTGCGACTGATCGCAGAACCCCGACTCGGCAGCGAGCCGGGCCCAGTCCGGATCGCGCTCCCTCTCGGCTCGCGAAAGCGCCCGCCGAAAGCGTGTGATCCGAGCGAAGGCCTTCGGGGCGAGGCCGGTCTCGGCGGTGAACACGTCGATGAGGCGGCGGTGGCTGATGCCGAGCGTGGCCGCGACGTCGGCGACGCGCCTTTCGCCTCCCTCGAGCGCCGCGATCGCGTGCGGCACCAGGGGATGACCGGGGCGCGCAGCCGAAAGGCGGTCGAGCAACGCGCGCTCGAGCAGCGCGAAGCGAGCGCGCGGATCCGGCGCCGCGCACAGGCGCTCGCGGAGCTCCGCCGCCCGCCGCCCCCACAGGTCCGCGAGGTCGGCGTGCATGTCGGTCAGCGCGCCGGGCGGCGCGCCGAGGAACGGCCACGCGCCGCCGGGGCGGAACTGGACCCCGACCATCGACGCGTGCTCGCGTGTGTCGACGCCGAAGGAGGCCTGGTACGCGCCCGATACGGCGGCACCGGCGTGGCGGCGAAGGGTGGGGCCGTCGTAGATGCGAAGCTCGTCCTCGTCGAGGTTGACGACCAGCTGGAGGGTACCGGAGGGCAGGATGCGCTCGGCCGCGTGGGGCGGCGCAGCCGAAAGGTACCAGAGCTCGGCGACGTGCGCCGAGAGCGGCGGACCCGGCACGTGGCGGACATACAACACGAGGACATTGTGGCCGACGATCACGTCGCCGGCCACATCGCTGCGCGGCGCTCGCCTGCGTCGGTCTGTCGCTCGGCTCCGGCGCGCACGTCGGGTCGACCGTCGGCGGCCGGGGCATCGGCGGCCGGGGCGTCGGCGGCCGGGGGACCATCAAGGCACGCTTCAGGATTGTCGGCTCGCCGGTCGTGCTCTACGGCAGGGGGCCGAGCTTGACGAGATTGCGAGGACCGTCTACGCGCTTCGATAGGTTCTCAACGAAGGGCGGGACGAAATGATGAAACACTTGCGCAAGATGCTCGATTCCGAGGCGCCCGCGGCAACGCTCCTCATTCGCCTCTCGGTCGGGGCCGTCTTCTTGTCCGAAGGGATCCAGAAGTTCATGGTTCCAGCGGAGCTCGGCGCCGGACGGTTCGCCAAGATCGGCATTCCCTGGCCGGAAGTCATGGGACCTTTCGTCGGGGTGGTCGAGATCGTCTGCGGGGCGCTCGTGCTCGGGGGGCTACTGACCCGGTTCGCCGCCGCTCTGCTCGTCATCGACATGGTCGTGGCGCTGGTCTCGACAAAGCTCCCGATCCTGCTCGGCCGAGACATCCTCGGCTTCCACGTGCGCAAGCTGCCGCAATACGGCTTCTGGAGCATGGCCCACGAGGCGAGGACGGACTGGGCGATGCTGCTGGGCGCGTTTTTCCTCGTCCTCGTCGGCGCGGGGCGCTGGTCCCTCGACACGCGCTTGGCACGGCGCCGGAGCGCGCTCTGAAGAAGAGCTCCTCGACGCACACAGCGAGGATCCCTCCGTCTTCCGTCCTTCGTCTTCCGCCTTCCGTCTTCCGTCTTCCCTCTCGCGTGCGCGTGCGCGTGCGCGATTCCCTGGAGTCAGCGCGCACGCGCACGCGCACGGAGGACGAGCACGGAAGACGAAGGACGAGCACGGAAGACGAAGGACGAGCACGGAAGTCAGAAGACGTCTACATGAAGGCTACGCGAAAACCACGCTAGGTTGCCTCGTCCCCGAAGAGCACGTCCATCTCCAGCTCCACCTCCCCGAACGGCTCCGTCCTGACCCGCTCTCCGCGCTCGGCGGTGAGGATCAGCAAGTAACCCTCGGACGTCCACCGGTAGACGGTCAGCGTCTGGTCCTCCGGATCCACCATCCAGTAGTGCGGTACCCCGCATCGCTGATAGCCGCGCATCTTCTTCACCCGATCGAGGCGCGCGGTGGAGGGCGACAGCACCTCGGGGGCTCTGGCCGCAGCGGGCGGGCTGCCACAACTTCGCCACAACCTCTCCGCGTTCGTTCCTCGTCGCGGGCGCGGGCGCGCCTCGCGCGGGGGGTACTCCCAGCGAGGCGTGCGGCGGCACCGCGCAGGCCGAGCTTCCCGGGAGCGATCGCGCTCGGACGATCGCCAGAGGAGGCTCGGTCGAGCGTGCCGCGCAGCGCTCACCCCCACGGAGGTCCTGTGCAGGCGCAAGCTCCCTGTCTCCTCATCCCCCCATCCTCGACGGAGCCCCGCACGGACGCCGGCGCTCTCGAGCCCGCGGCGTCCCGGGTCGACACACCAGCGCCGCCCACGGCCGGCGCAGCCGTCGAGCCCGCGGCCGGCGCAGCCGCCGAGCGCGCGACCAGCGCAGCCGCCGGCGCGGCCGCCGCCGAGCCCGCGGCGCGCGCCGCACACCCCGGCTGGACGGCCTCTCTCCTCGCCGAGCGGCAGGCCGCGGATCTCCGCCAGGACCTCGCCAGGTTCGGCATCGGCGTCGGCCTCGCCGCGCTGTACGGTCTCGCGCTCGGCGCGCGGCAGGGCGGCGTGTCGCTCGTCCAGCACGCCGCCGGCGTCCCCGCGGCCATGGTCGCCGTCGCCTGCCTCGGCGTCCCCGCGCTGACGATCGTCCTCACCCTCTTCGACGCGCCGCTCGACCCCGCGCGCGCCCTGTCGGCCACGGCGCGCGCCGCCGCGGCGACCGGCCTCGTGCTCGGCGGCCTCGCGCCCGCCGCCGCGCTCTTCGTCGTCACGAGCGGGGCGCACGAGACGGCGGCGATCATGGGGCTCATCGGCCTGGCGGTCGCCGGCGTCATCGGCGTGCGCGTCCTGCTGCACGATCTCGGCGCCGTGCTCCGGCCCGATCGGGGCCCCCTCACCTGGTCCGGCACCACCGCGGCGCTCCTCGGGTTCGCCGGGTTCGCGGTCGCGCTCGCCCTGCGCGTCTGGTGGGGGACGCTCCCCATCCTGAAAGGGGGTGTCCTGTGAGCGCCGCCGTCGTGAGCCGCCTGCTCCGGGCGCCCGCCGAGGTCGCCGCCAGCTGCCGTGAAGACAGGGACATCCGCGCCATCGCGCTCGCGTCGCTCGGCGCCATCGCCCTCGGCTCCGCCGTGTTCGGCGGCGTGATCGGGAGCTTCCGCGGCAAGGAGCAGATCCTCTACGCGGCCGTGAAGGTGCCGCTCGCGATGCTGATCACGCTCGCGCTCTGCGCCCCGGCGTTCCACGCGCTCGCGGCGGTCCTCGGCCGCCCCTGGCCGATGCGGTCGATCATCGCCCTCGTCCTCGCGTCGGCGGGCCGCTCCTCGCTCGTGCTGCTCGCGTTCGCGCCCGTGCTCTGGCTGCTCATCGACCTGGGGCTCGGCTACCACGCCTCCTCGGTCGCCGCCTGGCTCGCCTACGCCGCCGCGGGCCTCGCCGCGCTCGGCGTGCTCGTGCGCGGCATCGGCGCGGGCCAGGGCCGCGGCCTCACCGCGGTCGCCTTCATGGCCGTGTTCTTCGCCGTCGGCGGGCAGGCCGCGTGGATGCTCCGGCCGTACCTCGGCCGGCCCAGCCAGAAGGAGATCCCGTTCGTGCGCGCCCGCGAGGGGAGCTTCTCCGACGCGCTCGTCAGGAGCTGCCGCTCCGCGCTCGGGATCTACGACGAGGATCCGCGCGCGCTCGAGAGGCTCCGCGAGCGCACCCCCGCGTCGCTGGACGGCCCCATCCCGGTCGACGACGACGCCGCGAGCGTCGGCCCGACGGAGGCGGCCCGATGAGCCTCCGTGACCTCTCGGTCCTGTACCTGCTCGCGGGCCTCGCGTGCGCCGTCGCGGTGTACCGCGCCTCGCGCGATCGCGGCGACGCGCGCCGCCGCGCCGCCCTCTCCGCGGCGCTCTGCGTGCCGCTCTGGCCCATCTGGGCCCCCGTCGCGCTCACCGCCGGCCACGGGGCGGCCAGCGAGCGGCCGGACGGCGACGCCGGCACCGCCGCCGCGCGCGTCCAGGGCGCGCTGCGCGAGGGGGTCAGCGCCTGCGCCGGCACGTCGTTCGAGGCGCTCCTGTCGCGCGACGCCGCCGCGCGCATCGAGGCCGAGGTGGCGCGCGCCGCCGCCCGCCACGCCGAGCTCGACGCGCTGCTCCGCCAGGGCGGCTTCGACGAGGCCGCCGCCGCGGCGCGCGTCGCCGAGATCGAGCGCGGCGGCGCGGGGGGGCGCGCGCTGGCGACGGCGCACCTCCACCTCGAGAACATCCGGCGCCTCCGGGCGATGCGCGACCGCGACGCCCGCGCCCTCGAGGAGCTCGCGGATCTCGTCCAGGCGCTGCGCACGCAGCTCGTCCTGGCGCGCTTCGCCGGATCCTCGGTCGAGGGCGTCGGTGGTATCGTGTCCGAGGTCTGGGCGCGCGTGGAGGGCCTCGGCGCGGCGATCGACGCGCACGGCGGCGCCGGATCAGAGGGACCGATCGCGACGTGAGCAAGCACATCCTGGTCGTCGACGATGAGGCGCGCATCCGCGAGGTCCTGCTCTACGCCCTGCAGAAGGAGGGCTACACCGTCACGGCGGTCGCCGACGGGCGCGCCGCGATCGAGGCGGCGGGGGCGGGGAGCGTGGACCTCGTGGTGCTCGACGTGATGCTCCCCGAGCTCGACGGCCTGGAGGTGTGCCGGCGGCTGCGCGCCGGGAGCAGGACGCCGATCCTCTTTCTGTCGGCGCGCGGCGACGAGGTCGACCGGATCGTCGGCCTCGAGCTCGGCGGCGACGATTACCTCGCCAAGCCCTTCTCGCCGCGCGAGCTCGTGGCGCGGGTGCGCGCGCTGCTCCGGCGGGCCGAGGCGCCGCCCCCCGCGCCGGCCGAGGCGCGCGCCGCGGTCCTCCGCCACGGCCCGATCGAGGTCGACACCGACCGCCACGAGGCCCGCTACCTCGGGCAGGCCGTGTCGCTCACCGCGACCGAGCTCGGCGTGCTCGGCGCGCTGCTCGAGCGGCCGGGCGTCGTGCTCTCGCGCGGCCAGCTCATGCAGCGCGCCTACCGCTACGACAACCTCATCACGGAGCGCACCATCGACACCCACGTTCGCCGGATTCGCGCCAAGTTCCGCGCCGTTGGCGGCGATCCGATCGCGACCGTCCACGGCGTCGGCTACAAGGTGCAGGGCGCGTAGCCGGGCCGCGCCATGCCGGGCCGACCGATGCGCGCGATGCGCCCGATGATCGAGCGCCTGCGCCGGGAGCTCGGCCGGATCCGCGTCCGGTTGCTCGTCGTCAACCTGGTGGTGCTGCTCGTGCCGGCGGCGGGGCTCGAGTTCGCGCGGATCTACGAGCGGCAGCTGCTCGGCTCGCTGGAGCGCGACATGGCGAACCAGGCGGCCCTGGTGGCGGCGATGCTCGCGTCGGGTCTCGACCGCGGGCTCGAGCTCGACGCGCCGGAGCACGGCGACGTGCTGACCCAGGCCGCGCGGCGCACGCGCACCCGCGTGCGGATCCTCGACGCGGCGGGCGCGGTGGTCGTCGACTCGCACGAGAACGGCCCGCCCGAGGGCCCGGAGCCGGCGGCGCCCGCGCTGCTCCCGGCGCGCTCCCGGGGCGGTTCGGGCGTCGGCCTCGGCGATCTCGAGGGCGGGGTACGGCCTTTCGGCAGGGACGCGCGCGAGCGCTGGCCCGAGGTCGCGGACCGCCCGGAGGTGCGCGACGCGCTCTCGGGGCGCCGCGGCGCGAGGACGCGCGTCCGGGAGCGGCAGCCGGCGGTCTTCCTGTTCCTGGCCGAGCCGATCCGCTGGGGCGGCGAGGTGCTGGGCGCCGTCTACGTGGTGCGATCGACGCAGCCGGTGCTCGTGGAGCTGCACCGGATCCGGTCGGGCCTGATCCAGGTCCTGTTGAGCGCGAGCCTGTTCACCGGCCTCGTGACGCTGGCGCTCGCGTGGTCGATCTCGAGGCCGCTCGGCAAGCTCTCGCGCGCGGCCAAGCGCATCGCGGCGGGCGAGCGCGACATCGAGGTGCCGGTCTCGGGGAGTGGCGAGATCCGCGAGCTCGGCGCGTCGTTCGCGGCGATGAACGAGCGGCTGGGGGCGCGCCTGCGGTACATCTCGGATTTCGCGGCCGACGTGGCGCACGAGTTCAAGTCGCCGCTCACGTCGATCCGTGGGGCGGCCGAGCTGCTCGACGAGGGGGCGGCGGACGATCCCGAGGCGCGGCGGCGCTTCTTGCGGAACATCGAGCTCGACGTGGCGCGGCTCGATCGGCTCGTGTCGCGGCTCCTGGAGCTGAGCCGCATCGAGGCCTCGAGCGAGGCGATGACGGTGCTCGACCTGGAGGCGCTCGTGGCGCGGGTGGTGGAGCGGTGCAGGGCCCGCGAGAGGCCGGTGGTGCTGCGGTACGAGATGTCGAGGCGGCTGCTGAGGGCGCGGCAGACGGACCTGGAGACGGCGCTGCTGAACCTCTTGGACAACGCGGTGAGGTTCTCGCCGCCGGGGGAGGCGGTGGTGGTGACCGTGGAGGGCGGGGAGGGCGGGAGGACGGCGAGGATCTCGGTGCGCGACCGGGGGCCCGGGGTGCCGGCGCAGCATCGGGCGCGGATCTTCGATCGGTTCTTCACGACCGACGAGAGCCGGAACGGGACGGGGCTAGGGCTCGCCATCGTGAAGAGCGTTGTCGAGGCGCACGGCGGGGCGGTGAGCGTGGAGAGCGCGCCGGGGGAGGGGGCGACGTTCGTGGTGGAGCTGCCGGTGAGGCAGTAGGGGGGGCACGGAGGGCTGCTCGTGCGGCTCGGTGGGACGGTCAGGGCGCTCGACGCTTCTCGTCGAGGGTCTCCTAATATCGATGTCGAGGGTATTCTCCGGGGCGCCCTGCGATGTTGCAGCCGTTATTCCCAAACGATGAACTCGACATGATGGTTTAACAACGCGTGCACTTTCTCAGCGAGCGCCATCGGACGGTTCGCGCACGCTCATGATCAGATCGATCGAGCTCTGCACCTGCGCCAGCCGCTCCGTGGGAGACAGGCTGAGCATCCAGCGGACGAGCGAGCGGTCTACCCCGTTCTCGTCGTAGGGGCTGTCGTCCCGCTCCTCGGCGGGAGCCTCCAGAGGTTCGGCCATGCTCCAAGCCTAGCACAGGGGGCCGGCAAGCTGCCCGCACGCTGCTTTGGCCCTCGAAGCGGCTACTCCGCCACGCGCTCGGGACGGTAGTACGTCAGCCCGCGCTGGCTCAGGACCACGAGCTCGTCCCCCACGAAGCACAGCTGCCCGAGGTCTTCCCGGGGGAGGTGCGCGCCTCCTTCGGTCGTCACGGCGCCGAGCAGCGCGCCGTCGCGCGACGAGTAGACGACCATCTGCTCGAAGAGCCCGGCGACCCAGATCTCCCCGGCGCGGTGCGCGACGCCCTGGCTGCGGACCTCGGGGCTCCCGGCGAGGAACCGCTGCTCGATGCCGCCGTTCTGCGTCGACACGCGATAGACGTGCCCGGTGGTGCTCGACAGCCACAGGTGCTGGCCATCGAACGACAGCCCGGTGGGGCCAAGCTCGGTGGGCGCCGAGAGCCTGCGGACGATGCGGCCGGTGTCCGGGTCGACCTGCACGAGCTCGTTCGTGGTGCCGGCGATCGCGATCCAGATCGCGCCGTCGACCCAGGCGATGCCGTGCGCGGACGTGCCCTGCGTGCCGATCAGCGCCGGCAGCGGGTGGGCGCGGAGCGGCGTGCTCGTCGCCTCGTCGAGCTCGTAGAGCACGTGCTGGACCTCGTTGCTCGAGAGGAGCCAGAGCCTGCGCCCATCGTGGGTGACGCCCACCGAGTTGCCCATCGCGGGGGCGACGTTCCGGCGCGGTACGATGCGGTAGACGGCGCGGAGGCTGCCGTCATGGCCCGGCCGATCCGCCCTCTAAAACGCGTGCGTCACGTTCACGGCCACGCTCCGCCCCACGACGGGAACGTCGAAGCCCCCGAATCCCGGCTCCGAGCGCCGCTGGTCGAGCAGGTTCTTGACCGACACGCTCGCACCCGTCTCCGAGCCATCGCCGAGCAGATCCGCGCGCACGCTCGAGATCGTGGCGTCGAACGTGGCATAGCCCGGCAACGCGTACGGCTCGCTGTCGTTGAGCAAGACGTTGCCCTGGGCTGCGCCTCGCGCGCTCACGAGCTTCGCGTGAACATTGATGTTGACGTGGGCCTCCGGGATCCGGACGTCCAGGCCGCCCAGCGCGAAGACGAACGGAACCAGCGGGAGCTCCGTATCCATCTCGTAGACCAGCTCCTCACCCTGCTCGGCGTGGGCGATACGGCCGTTCGCCGCGACGCTCACGTAAGGCGCGATCCGCTCGTGGGCCAGCCGCAGGCTCAGCTCGGCGCCCGCGTGCACCTCGTCGCCCTGGTTCTGCCCCACGAAGTTCGCGCCGTGCGACGTGAACTCGATACGATCCTTGATCTCCTGCACGTAGACGGCGGCCTCGAACAGGAACATCGCGAGCCCGCCGCTCACCACGACCTCGGCGGATCGCACCGCCTGCGGCCGGAGCGGCGGCGCGGACGGCAGCGTCTCGCTGCCGATCACGTTGTTGCTCCGCCCGAAGCCGGTCAAGCCGTAGAGGAGAACGGCCGACGGCGCCTGGTAGGACCGCCCCACGATCAGCTTGGTCACCAGGCTGTCGTGCCAGCGGTACGCCGCGGAGGCCCGCCAGGACGCCTGCGCGTCCCAGTGGTTGGGCTTGTCGAGCCGGACGTTCGCCGAGAGGTGGAGCCCCTCCAGCCACGGAGGCCGGCTCACCTGGATCTGCGCGAAGGCGCCGCTCGTCGAGAGCATCGCGGCGCGCAGATCCGCGCCGGAGACCAGGTCGACCTCGTCGCCGCTCGCGTGGCCGCCGACCTCGGCCCGGTAGATCTCCGTGTAATACAGCACGTCGGCGAGATCGACGATGGAGTCCGCCCCGCCGCTCACGGTGATCGCCTCGGACAGCGACGCGTCGACGCGCGCCCCCATCTGGAACGTGGTCGACGCGAAATTGCGGCGGAACGAGGTCGCGCGGACGCCCGTGAGGAACAGCTCCTCCTCCCGGGTCGGCGCGCCGCGCGAGACGCCCGCCGAGAGCTGCGTCGCGAGGCGCGGCGTCCACGCCTTGTCGTGATGGACGCTCGCCCACGCGTTCTGGAGCGAATGCCGGGAGGCGTGGGTGAGCGCGGAGTTGAGCTGGAACTCCCCCATGGAGTCGAGCCGCTGGACGCCCCCCTGGACCTTCAGGCTGCCCAGGGCGCCGGCCTCGACGCTCAGCTGGGCGTAGAAGCTCGAAGGCGCGGCGATGTCGTCCCGGCTCTCATCGGCGAACAGCGGCGCGTACGCCGGGAGCTCCGGGCGCTGCCCGGGGAACGTGCGCTCGATCCGGAGCCCCGAGCGATCCGTGCGGTCGAAGCCGTACGCGGCGAGGACGCCGAAGCCGCCCGCCGCCTGCTGCGCCAGGAGGGTCCCGCCGTAGCCAGGCTGCTCCGAGATCCAGTTGCCTCGCGCCGACAGCTCCGCCCCCGAGGCGCCGCCGCGGGCGTCTCGCGTGATGACGTTCACCGTGGCGAGGAACGCGTTGGCCCCGTACAGCGCCGATAAAGGCCCCTTGGCGATCTCGACGCGCTCGACGCACTCGATCGGAATGTACTCCGGCCCGAGGAGCGCCGTCAGATCGGGCTGGAAGATCACGGAGTGCCCGTTGATCATCACCTTGACGATCCGCGAGCCCGCGCGGAGCCCGCCGGTCACGCCCCGCACGCCGACCGAGGGGAGCACCAGGTCCTCGATCACGTAGAGCCCCGGGGTGTTCGCGAGCACCTCGGCGAGCGAGCGCCACCCGCGCGTCCTGATCTCTTCCTTGCCGATGACCACCAGGTTCGCGGCGGCGATCGAGCGATCCTCCGCCTCACCGCCGCTCGCGGTGACCACCTGGACATTGAGCAGCTCCTCCAGCGACATCTGCGCCAGGGCGTCCGTCCCCTGGATCGAGGTCGCCGCCGCCCGCGAAGGCGGACCGCCGACCGGCTGCGCGCCCGCGCCGCTCGCCGCGCCGCCCACGAGCGCCGCCACGCCCACCGCGACTCGAACCGGAACCGCGCGACGCCTCATGATCCCACCCCACGAGCTCGGGTTACCGGTTCCGGATGAGCGGACACCTGGGCTGCACGCAATCGAAGATGGCGATATCCCGGAACGACCGCTGCTCGATCGTCCAGTGCGCGACCTTCATGAGCACATCGCCCTGGGGATCGAAATCACAGCTGCCGGAGGCGCCCTCGTAGTTGATGGGCTCGCCCCGCGCGACCCGCGCGATCGCCTCCGCGAACCCAGCCTCGCCGGGGCGGACGACGGCCCCGGCGGGCGCGTTGATCTCGCTCAGCGCATCGCGGATCTGCGCCGGGGCCACGTCGGTCGGGTCATCGAGCCTCGCGGACGCGACCAGCGACGCCAGCATGAGCACGGCCGCAGCGTCGTAAGCGACCGCGTCGAACGCCCCGACCTCGACCGCGCCGGCCACCCCCAGCGCGTGGACGAACGCCTCGCCGGACGGCCCCGGCTCGAACAGCACCGGCGACGTCCCCTCCTGCCCGTCGGCGGCCCCCCCGAGCCCCTCGATCACCTGCGCGCGCCGGAACGTGTCATGGTGCAGCAGCGGAATGGGGGCGCTGTAGTTCTTCGTCACGTTGATGTTGTGACCGGAGTTGGACGCGTCGATGATGACGTCCGGGGGGCTCCGGCGCGCGGCCTCGCCGATCGTGTTGCCTTCCTCGTCGGTCAGCTCCGTGACGTCGTCGACGAGGCGATTGAGCTCGTCCGCGAAGTTGTAGTCCGTGGGCACGCCCCCGGTGCCGCTCGGCACATAGAAGATGCCCTCGATGACCGGCGCGGGCGCGTCGCGAGGGCGCACGGCCTCGGCGGCGGTGGCGAGGGCAGACACGTAGCCGACGCCAAAGGCGTTCTTCGTTCCGAGGACGGAGATCTTGAGGTGGTCCTTGTCGGCGATGCCCTTCCTCATGAGGATGTTCATGACCACCCGCGTCTGGGGCAAGGCGCTCATGGAGGTGCGGAACACCCACCCCTCCTCGTCGCGGCGCGCCGCCCGCACGAGCGGGTCCTCGCTCCGGTCGTCCGGGTTGTTCAGGAAGGGCGACGAGGCCGCCATCGACACGGTGGGGACGCCGATCCGCCGCGCAGGATCGGGGTCGTAGATCAGGCTCGCCACGCCCTCGGTGTTCGGGCTGGAGTCGAGCACGAGCGCCTTCGCCCCGCCCGAAACGAGCTCCTGCGCCAGCGAGGTGGCCAGCGATCTCGTGTTCTTGGAGTCCCGCAGCGCGAAGTCGAAGGCCAGGTCCTTGTAGCCCGCGCGCTGGAGCGCGACGTTCATCTGGTCCTGCGCCATCGCGATGGCCGAGTACCAGTTCGGGTTGGCGATGTCGCCGGTCCGGTCGACGATCCCCCCGAGCTGGAGGACGTTCTTCGCCCCGGGCTCCTCGCCCGAGCATCCTGCCAGGGCGGCGGCGATCATGAGGATCAACAGGTTCCGCATGGTGTCTCTTCAGCGCGTGACGCTGCTACGGAGCGTCGTCGGGATGCCGCCAAGCCTGGGGATGGTGACCCGGCGCACGGCCGTCCAGCGGTCGCTGTCACCCCCCCCCCAATGTCCCCCTAAGGACCCGATCTGTGCACATACACAGTTCATGGGCGCGCGGCAAGCGGTTTCCGTCCCACGCGCTGGGCGGCGAGCCCTCCGCAGGCTCGCGCGACGCCGCCTACAGCGGGGTGAACGTGCACGCCCCGCCGGCGCAGACGGCCCTGGACGCCAGGCACGCAGGCGTGCCGTAGGGGCAGCCCATCCGCCGGTGCTCGCGGCATACGGTCGCGTTGAGGTGGGAGATGACGCGCCTCATCTGCTGGACGCCTGCCCGGTGGATCACCTCGCCACAGGTGCCGCCGCAGTCGGTGCTCGTATCGACCATGACGCAATCGTTGTCGGTAGCGCATGCCCGGTGAGCGGCCCGGACGCGCTCCACCTGGCTGGATGCGTGGGCATGCCACCGCTGACAGGCCTGCCAATCCACCTCCCGCTCGTCCTCCGCGACTTCCATCGTGTCGGCGAAGCCCGCGATCACGAGCGAGAAGGAAGCCACGGCAAGTAGCGCAGCGGTCCCCAGGCGAATCCGGATCGTATTCATGCTGCCTCCATCGCGCGCGCGCTCGTCTTCGTCGGCAATGCGGGAGAATCGCGCGGGCGCTCGCTTGTCATGGAGCTCCATGCGTGGGAACGGGAGGCGTTCGACGCAGCGCTGCGCGAGCGCCTGACGAGCGACGCCGCCGCCGCGCGTGGCCGGTCGGGCCGACGCCCCGCTCCACGCGCTCACGGGCGCGCCGCTGCCGATGGGCGCGCTGGCGCACGCTTCCTCGCTCCCGCGCGGGTCGCGCGCCCTCCCCGCGGTGAGGCCCCTGGTGATCCGGCACGTGGAGCTCCATGAGAGATCAGGGCGTGGACACCGGGTCCAGAGGAGAGCTATGAAATTTCCGATCGCTCCTGGGTTGGGGTTGATGGTCCTGGTCGCCGGCATGACCGAAGCCGGACCGTCCCTGGCCATACCGAACCCGGCGTCGGTCTTCTGCGAGGAGGTCGGCGGGCGATTGATCATCGTCCGCGAGCCGGGTGGAGATGTCGGCGTCTGTCGTTTCTCCGACGGTTCCATCGTCGAGGAGTGGACGCTCTATCGCGCCGTGCGATCGCGCGAGGGGGGGAAGGCCCTGCGCGAATTCGTGAAATCCACGGCCGCGCCGCTCCCGGGGGCTCATGCCACCTGGGCTGAGCAGCGATGTGCTGGCTCCGGCGGGCAGGCGGAGACGTGGTCCAGCGTCGCTTCCCCCGCCGTGTCGGTGGCGATGTGCACGTTCGACGACAGAACCGCCATCGGCGCCTGGACGTTGTTCGGCGGGAGAGGCCGTTACCCGGTGCTCGCCGCGGTGCTCTCCCGCGGTCGCTGAAATCGCCTCCGCGCAGCCGCCGTTGGCCTTGGCCGCCGCGGCTACGCCGCGCCTCACGAGGCGGCGAGCGCGGCGCCTCCGGCAGCGCGTCCGCCGCGCCCCCTCCGCGCGCCCCCGACCCCCGGAAAGGTGGCGACTGCCGCCGGAGTTAGACGGATCGACCCTATGGCGCTGGACAGCATTTGGGCCTTGCGGCGCAGCGCCGATCCGTGAGATTGTCCGTGGGGGAGGACACAAAAGGCGACGAGCTAAACAGGCCTGATCCGGCCGCTTCGGTCGACCACTCGACCGATAGTTAGGCGAGCACGTCCTCGTCGTTCCCGGGTGGGCCGCCGCAAGAATCATGCATTCGCGGCAAGTACGACCAACTCGCACAAGCTGCCATCAGAGCCAAGCTCGCCAGCTTCCAGTGCGGGTACGTCCTCGCCCACGGCTCCGGATATTCCGGGGTGGCGCCACGACCAACTCGCTGAGCGTGCTTCGCAATCGGAAGGTTGGCGTCTGGGCGGTCCGGCCGGCGCCATTACCTGCCTTGGCTTCGCCATGCTCTTGGCTCGCCCAAGCTATCGTCCGCGTCCGTCACCCCAGACTCGCGGTTGTGATGCCCGCGGCTTGGACGACCATCCCGGCTTGACAGTTCATTGCTCGCGCAAGCCGGCGCGAGTTGGGCGAACGCTACCCGGGAGGCGCGCCCGACGGCGCGCCCCCGCGAAACATGGAGGTATGGATGGGAACGACAGCGTTTCGTTTGATACTCGATGCCACTATCGACTGCGCGAAGCGCAGCCTGCAAACGATGCCAGACTGCACGTACCGCGAGTATTGTTCGTGGATCCTGGACGCGGACGACCCGCTCCGGGACGGGTGGCTCCAGCTTGTCGGTGTCAACGGGCTGATCCGGCTGACCGTGGGCTTGCTCGACGGCATCGTTCGCGGCAATGAATGGGAGCGTCTCGCAGGCTACGCGGCCAGCATCAACGTTCAGCAGACGTACGAGGTCGTGTCGGACAACCTGGCGATCGGCCTCGCCCACCCGAGGGAAGGCGACGACCAATTCGCGACGCGGCGCGCGCTGCTGCGCGCGTTCGACGGCGCGATGATCGAGCGGCTCAAGGGCTCGCCGCGTTCCGCGCAGCAGCTGCTCCTACCCGTCGAGCCGATGGCGCGCCGCATCTCGGCGTTCGAGCAGAGCCTCAGCCCTGACAAGCATCGAGCGCTCACCGACGCCTTCCTGTACGAACGCGCCGGGGTGCCGCGCGAGGAGCTTGAGTATTCGCTGTGGCCGAGCCTGATCGCGAACGTCGAGACGACGTACGACCTCGCCAGGACGACCGCCTCCTGCCGCATGGGCGAGATGGTCACGCAGGGGCTGATCTCTCGCTACGAGGGGGTCGACAGCCTCCTGGAAGAGCCACGCATGACGTTCTCTGAGCGGCTGCGCGCGAGCACCGGTGCGATCATGGTCATCCCCACGCTGGCCTACTACGTGGCCGTGCTGGCCGAGATGATCAGGCCCAGCTCGGGGCTGTCGATCGCGATCGACGAGGGGCTCCTGACCAGCGCGTTGCATGACGCTGCCTTGCAGGTGCGGCTGCTCAACGACGTGGGCCCACGCCTCCTGGCGCAGACCGACGAGGAGCGCCGGGTCCTCATGGACAGCCTGAAGGCCAGCGCCGCCCGCTCTGACGCGCGGACGCTCGACGCGCTGCTGTTCGAGTCATTGAAAGAGTGGGCGCCGCTGTTCACACGTATACGAAAAGATGTCCTGCACAGGGAGTTCAACCTCTGCGTACACGACTACAGCACGGACGTCGCTGATGCGCTGCCGGTGTTCGAGGAGGAGCTCGCCTGCGCCGCGCGGGAGTACCACCGGTCTCGCGCTCGCCTGGCAAGCAGCACGACCGAGATCGACGCGCTGCTCGGCGACGCGGCGGTGGGCCGGCTCATCCGCCGCTTCGTCGAGTTCCACGAGACGCTCTACATGCGGGATTACGACGACCCGCTGGGTGAGTATGCCGTCTGAGCAGCCCGAAGGAGCAAGCACCGATGATCCATGTATATCCCCCCGGTCCGCGTGGTCGTCCTATCATCGGCTCGACCCTCGAATTCATGTACGCTTGCCTCCCGTTCGTCTCCGAGCTCGCTCGCTACGGCGACCTGACGCACTTCAAAATCGGGCCCATTGACGCGTACCTGCTGAACAGAGCGGAATACGTGCATGAGGCGCTCGTCAAGCGGGGGAACATCTTCTACAAGGACAGGCTGATGGAGCTCGCCAGCAAGAAGTTCCTCGGCGCGCCGCTCGTGCTGAGCAACGGCGAGTCGCGTCGCCGCAAGCGCAAGCTGCTCCAGCCCGCCTTCAACCACAGGCGGCTGGAGGGCCACATGGCGATCATGACGCGGCAGGCCGATCTGCTGATCGAGCGCTGGCGGCGCGCCGACAAGGTGGTCGCCGAACGCGAGATGATGGAGACCACGCTGAGCATCGTCTGCGAGGCGATCCTGGGCTCCGACGTATCGGAGCACATCGACGCGATCGCCGAGGCGATGACCCTCTTCCAGAAGACGCTCGCGCTCGAGCTGCGCGGGGCCATCGTCGTCCCCGACTGGCTGCCCATAAGGCACAAACGCGAGATGAAGCGCGCGATCCGGATCCTCGACAGCGTGGCCCGCCAGATGATCGCCGGGCGCCGCGAGCGAGGGGGAGACGGCGGTGATCTGCTCTCGATGCTGATCGACGCGACAGGCAACGACGGCGCATCGATGAGCGATGAGGACGTGCGCGACGAAGTGCTGGCCATACTCATGGCTGGGCACGAGACGACAGCAAACCTGCTCACGTGGGCGCTCTACCGGCTGGCGCGTTGTCCTGAAGTAGAAGAGAAGCTGCAGCGGGAGGTCGACGAGGTGCTGCAGGGCAGGACGCCCACGCTGGCCGACCTTCCGCGCCTCGGCTATCTCGACATGCTCGTGAAAGAGACGCTGCGCGTGTACCCGCCGCTCTGGCTCACCAGCCGCTCGCCCATCGAGGACGTCACGTTCGGCAACTACACGGTTCGCGCCGGCAGCATCGTGTTCATCTGCCCCTACCTGATCCACCGCGACCCGCGATACTTCGAGGCTCCTGAGCGGTTCCTCCCGGAGCGGTTCGAGATCGGCTACGAGAAGTCGCTCCCCCCGCTCGCTTACCTGCCGTTCGGCGCAGGGCCGACCGTCTGCATCGGCCAGCACTTTGCGACCATGGAGGCAAAGGTCGTCCTCGCGAGGATCGCGCAGAGCTACACGGTTCGTTTATCCCGGGATGGCGATATCACGCCGCGTGCCCCGGTGACGCTCCAACCGTCCAGGCCCGTCGAGTTGACGATCGCGAGACGACCGACGCGCAACTTCGCATAGACCAGGGGCCATTCGTTATCTCGCTCGCTCTCCCCGGGCCCGCGATGCGCGTCCGACGGACCCTCAGGCTTGGCGGCTCGCCTTCGCGTCGAGGATCCGCTTCAGGTTGTCGAAGTAGCGCTCGTTGACGCGCAGGAGATACCACCGGAAGACAGGTCCGGTGAGCCTGAAGAGCAGCCCGTCGGCGCGGACGGGCGCGAGCATGCGGACCCGCGTCCCGCCGTCCGCCGCGGTGAAGCGGTACTCGGCCTCGAAGCGGACCGGGCCGGAGCTCGTCTCCAGGCGGAACATCTTCGGCCGGTCATGCGCGGTTACCGCGAAATCGATGTCGAAGCGGCGCCCCATGAGCCTGCACCGCTGCCGGTACCTGGTGCCCACGCCGTGCGCGTTCGTGGACATGATCGTCGTCCCGAGCACGGATTCCCACCAATCCGGGTCGTTGCGCGGATCGGTCATGTAGTCGAACGCCACTTCTTGCGGGCAGGCGACGACGCGGCTGATGTCGACGTACAGGGCGCTCATCACGCCCCCCCGAGGTCAAGGCTTCTGGGCATGAGCCTGCTTCTGTTGCTCCCCGCTCATCATCCCGATGCAGAAGGCGAGCGCGGCGCGCAGGTTCCGCTGCGTGGGGATCTGCGACAGGTCCAGTCCGAGCTGGACCATCGTCATCGCCACGTTCGGCTTGATGCCCGCCACGACGCCCTCGGCGCCGAGCAGCCGGATCGCGGTCACGAGCTGGATGATGTTGCTGGCCACGCTCGAATCGACGATATCGACGCCTGTGAGGTCCAGGATCGCATAACGCGCCTGCTTGTCGACGATGCGCGTGAGCAGCGCATCCAGGACATCGGCGGTCCGCATGCTGTCGACGACGCCGACCAGCGGCAGCGTCAGCACCCCGCTCCACACCTCGATGATCGGCGTGGACAGGTTGCGGATGACCTCCTGCTGCCGCTGGATCTGCATGAGCTTGTTGCGAACATCGTCCTCGGCTTTCCGCAGCTCGGTGATGTTCAGCGTCAGCCCCGCCACCATCTGAATGGCGCCGTTGGCGTCGAGCACGGGGGAGAACCAGCTCTCCCAGTGCATGTCGTGCGCGCTGTTGTACGCGTGCATCTGCTTCCCGGTGAGGGCCTGCTTCAGGTTCTCGGCGATCTCTGTGCCGGCGTAGACCTGGAAGACGTTCATCCCGAGCAGCGCACCCCGCTTGACGCCGGCCTGCTCGATCCCCCTGCCGTCATGGTAGATGAAGGTCCCCTGCGGATCGACCGCCCAGACACCGATGTCCATCTGGTTTGCGATGCAGTCGAGGAGCTTGGCCTTCATCCTCGCCGTCGATGCGTCGTCCGTGGTGCCGTCGGCGGCCCGCCGGAGCGACCCGTGGATGGCGTCCCCCTCGGGCGACCGGCGCACGCTGTACGACATCGGCGTATAAGCTCCCCGGCCGTCCTGCACCCGCACGTCGAGCTGCACGGGATCCCCGCCGCTCCGCAGCCGGGCAAGGGCGGCCTCGACGGCGTCGCGCTCCTCGGAATGGACGAGGGCCAGGAGCGACGTCTCCTGATCCGGCGCGAGCCCCAGCGCCTGCCGCAGGCTGTCGGTGCAATGCAAGAGCTCGCCGTCGAGCGTCGCGACGAAGAGCATCTCTGGGCAGGAAGCGAAGAACGACCGGATCGACGCTGTCGCTGAGGAGTTGCTTGGGGGCACTGGCTTGTTGCTCTGCAGGAAACCAATGAAAACTTGGAATGTCAAGGCGGGGCTTACAGCTGCGTGGACCGACGTGAGATCCGCTGTGCACGTTGCCGCTCCCTCGAGAGCGACCTGCGTCGCCGGCTTCTCCACATGTCGAGAGTCGGCCTCGGTCGAACGACATCCGGAGCGTCGCGCCCGAGGTCGCGCCCTGTAGCCGCAGGGAGAGAAGGTTTGCGGCCGACGAAGGCGCCTCTCGGACGCTCTTGCACGATGGCGGAGACGCAGGACGATGGTCGATCGTCTCTGCCTGCCACCCGCCTTCATGGTCCCCTCTGACCACCGCCCTCACGAGGCGGCGAGCGCGGCGGCGACGCCGGAGGAGAGCGGCACGCGCGGCCGCCAGCTCGTGGTGGCGCAAAAGCGGCGGGGGTCGCCGACGAGCCACGGAAGCTCGTCGGCGCGCGGCGGACGGGCGCCGAAGTCGAGGAGGGACTCCGGCGCGCCGAGCTGCCGCGCGACCTCGAGGCAGACCTCGCGCACGCTCGTCGGGCGCCCCGAGCAGACGTTGTAGGCCGCGCCGTGCTCGAGCCCCGCCGTCGTCGCGCCGAGCAGCAGCGCCTCCACGACGTCGTCCACGAAGGTGAGGTCGCGGAGCTGCGTGCCGGGGGTGAGGTCGACGCGCTCCCCCGCGCGGAGCCGGGCCGCGAGGTACGGGATGAGGCGATACGGCGCCTCGCCAGGGCCGTAGACGCCGAAGAGGCGGAGCGTCACGAACGGCACCGAGAGCGCCCGCGCCACGGCGCGCCCGTAGTCGTGAGCGGCGGCCTTGGCGGCGCCGTAGAGGTCGGCGGGCGCGCGCGGCGCGGCCTCGCCGACGAGCTGCCCCTCGACGACCGCGCTGTACTCCGAGCACGAGCCCGTGAAGACCACGCGCGCCCCGCCCCAGCGGGCGGCGGCCTCCAGCGTCGCGACGAGCGCCCCGACGTTGCCCTCGAGGAGCGCGTCCGGCGCGCGCTCCCTCGGGTTCACCCCGGCCGACGCCAGGTGGAAGACCGCATCCGGCGGCGCGTCGCCGACCGCATCGAGGAGCGCGTCCCGCGTCAGCCGCTCGAGCGGGAGCTGCCGGAGACGCTGGCCCGGCGAGGGGCGCGAGAGGCGCGCCCACCCCGAAGGCCGCGCGGGCGCCGCCGCGACGACGTCGCACCCGCCCGCGAGGAGCCGCCGGACGAGCGCGGCGCCGATGAAGCCGGTCGCGCCCGTGACCACCGCCTTGCCGAGCCTCACGCGAGCCCCGTGGCGAAGCGGAGCTGCTCCTCGACGAGGGAGCGCGCGCGCCCGCGATCCTCCAGGTAGCGCGCGTACCACGCGCTCGTGAGCTGGATGGCGCGATCGGTGTCGAGGAGCGGACGCCAGCCGAGCCGGGACCGCGCCTTGCTGCAGTCGAGCCGCAGCGCGCCCGCCTCGTGGAGCCGCTCGCCGTCCGAGGGCTCGGCCAGATCGAGCGAGCCCCGCCCGAGCGCGCGGACGATGGCCTCCGCGAGCCGGTGCACCGTCGTCGGCTCGGCGTCGTCCGGGCCGAAGTTCCAGGCGCCGCTGTACCCCGCCGGATCGTCCCAGAGCCGGCGCGCGAGGAGGAGGTACCCCGAGAGCGGATCGAGGACGTGCTGCCAGGGGCGCACGGCGCGCGGGTGCCGGATGCGCACGGCTCGCCCGCGGCGACGCTCCGGACGATGTCCGGCACGATGCGGTCCTCGGCCCAGTCTCCGCCGCCGATGACGTTCCCGGCGCGCGCGGTCGCGAGCGCCACCTCGCGTCCGTAGAACGACCGCCGGTAGGCCGAGGCGACGAGCTCCGCGCAGGCCTTGCTCGCGCTGTACGTGTCGTGGCCGCCGAGGGCGTCGGTCTCGCGGTAGCCCCAGACCCACTCGTGGTTCTCGTAGCACTTGTCCGTCGTCACCACGACGACGACCCGCACCGACGGGAGGCGCCGCGCCGCCTCGAGCACGCGCGCCGTCCCGAGGACGTTCGTCGCGAAGGTCTCGAGCGGCCGCGCGTACGATCGCCGGACGAGCGCCTGCGCCGCGAGGTGCAGCACGATCTCCGGCCGGGCCTCGGCCATCGCCCGCGCGAGGTGATCCTCGTCGCAGATGTCGCCGAGGATCGAGGTGACCCCGTCGCCGATGCGCGCGTCGGCGAAGAGGCTCGGCGCGCCCTCCGGCGGGAGCGCGTACCCGGTGACCTGCGCGCCGAGCAGGCGCAGCCACGCGGTGAGCCAGGAGCCCTTGAACCCCGTGTGCCCGGTGACGAACACGCGGCGGCCCGCGTAGAAGTCGAGGTGCTCGCTCATGACCAGGTCCTCCAGGGCGCGCGGCCCTCGTCCCAGAGCCGCTCGAGGAGGCGCTTGTCGCGCAGGGTATCCATCGGCTGCCAGAAGCCCTCGTGCTGGTAGGCCATGAGCTGCCCGTGGGCGGCGAGCCGCTCGAGCGGCTCGCGCTCGAGCGGCGTCGCGTCGTCGCACTCGAGGTACTCGAGCGCGCCGGGCTCGAAGACGAAGAAGCCCCCGTTGATCCAGCCCGCCTCGGCCTGCGGCTTCTCGGCGAACGCCGCGACCTCGCTGCCCCGGAGCTCGAGGACGCCGAACCGCGCCGGCGGGCGGACCGCGGTGATCGTCGCGAGCTTGCCGTGGGACCGGTGGAAGGCGACGAGCTTCGCGATGTCGATGTCCCCGACCCCGTCGCCGTAGGTGACCATGAACGGCTCCCGCCCGAGCACGCGGTCCAGCCGGCGGATGCGCCCGCCCGTCTGGGTGTGGAGCCCCGTGTCGATGAGCGTCACCCGCCAGCTCGGGCAGTGGACGCCGAGCGCGTCGACCTCGCCGCTCCGGAGGTCCACCGTGAAGTCCGCGCGGCGCGTCCGGAGCCCCGCGAACCAGTCCTTGATGACGTCGCCCTTGTAGCCGCAGGCCACGACGAAGTCGTCGAAGCCGTGGGCGGCGTACATCTGCATGATGTGCCAGAGGATGGGCTGGCCCCCGATCTCGACCATCGGCTTCGGCCTGTCGGCGGTCTCTTCGCTGAGCCGGGTGCCGAGGCCGCCGGCGAGCAATACGGTCTTCATCGCTGAACCTCCTGTGCATGGCGGGTCTGCGCCGCGAGCGCGCGGCGCACGGCGCCGGCGACCGCGGGGTCGTCGGCAAAGGCCCACGAGAGCGGCTCGTGGGTCACGGTCGCGTCGCTCGCGACGTGGAAGAACAAGAGCGCCTTCACCGCGGGGTGGCGCTCGGCGAGGCCCGTCAGCGCCTCCTCGTACCAGCGCGCGCGCTCCCCGCCGGCGGCGAGCGAGCCGAGCTCGGCGATCATCAGCGGCTTGCCGAGCGGCGCGAGGCGCTCGTAGTGGCGCGCGAAGAGCTCCTGGAACGAGGTCCACTTGGACCAGCGGACGGCGGTCCCGTAATTGAGGACGCCCGTCGCGACCCAGTCGATCCACTCGTTGCCCGGGTAATACTCCCAGTAGTTCTCGTACGAGACGCTCGGCGACCACACCCAGAGGACGTTCGCCGCCCCCGCGGCGCGGAAGCGCCCGACGACGTGCCGCCACGCGCGGATGAACTCCCGCGGGTCCGGGTTGTTCGCCGGCCCCCACGGGTAGCGGTAGCCGTCGTTCATCTCGTGCGCGAAGCGGAGGAGGATCGGGTGCCCGTACTCCGCCGCCGCCTGCGCCCAGCGGTCGACGTAGACGTCGTACTTGCCGTCGGCGATGTCGGTGAGGCCGCCCTGGTCCCGCGTCGCCGCCGGGCGGAGCGACGCGTCCAGGCGCTGGAACGCGCTGAGCCAGGGCTCCCACGTGATCACCGGCACCGAGCCCACGGCCCAGATGGCCTGCGCCGCCCGGCTCGGGAAAGCCTGGTCCGCGCCGTCGCCCCAGGCCGCGTAGATCTGCGTGAGGAGGAGCGTCTGGCCCACCGCCTCCTCGAGCGCGAGGTACCCGCTGACGTCGCGCGGCAGCCCTCCGTCGTGCGCGCCGTAGAGGAGGCGCGCCGGGGCGCGGAGGTCGTCCAGCCTCCGCGACGCGAGCTCCGTGGACAGGCGGGCGAGCCGCGCGTCGCGCTCGGGGCCGGCGGTCCAGGAGAGATCCGCCGTGGCCACGGCCGCGCTCGCCGTGCCGAAGAGCGACGAGAGCCAGGTCTCGGCGGGCGCCCGCCCGTAGGTCGAGAAGAGCACCGCGAGGGCGGCTCCGGTCGTGGCGGCAGCTGTCAAGGCGACGCGGTGAGAGCGCTTCATCGTGATCCTCCGAGGGGGGTCGTGGCGGTCGTGGTGGTCGTGGCTTCGAGCGCGGGGAGCCGCTCCCAGGGATCGATCGCCGCGTACCCGCCGCGCCGCGCGGCCCAGGCGATCGCCCCGCTCATCGACGCGGCCCCGAGCGCGCCGAAGAGGACCATCGCCCAGTAGGCCTCCGCGTCGCTCCAGCGCTCGGCGAGCCCGTGCGCGGAGGTGCGGAGCCAGAGGCTCGCGCCGATCGTGACGAGGAACGAGGCGACGACGAGGAGGTGCGGCCACGCGAGCGGCAGGAGACGGCCGCCGATCCCGCGCTTGGGCGTGGGCACGTAGCGGACGAGGCGCTTCGCGACCGCCAGGACCACCCCGAGCGTGTAGATGGGAAAGGCGGCGAGCTTGAGGAGGAGGGCGCGCCAGTGGAGGCCGCCCTCCGTGGCGCGGTCGCAGAACCACCGCTGCCCGTGGACGTGGAGCGCGACCGCCGCCGCGACGACGGGGGCGCCCGCGGCGACGAACCCCGCCGGATCCGCGTGCATGGGCCGGAAATCGCCCCAGAGCGCGGCGAGCGGCAGGACGAGGTACGTCAGCGTGGCGGGGCCCGTGAGGTAGTACGTGCCGATGGCCACGTACGAGAGCCGCTGGCGCGCGCTCAGCTGCCAGAAGCGCGGCACGACCTCGGCGAAGAGCGCGTCGACCGCGCCGGTCGCCCACTTGAGCTGCTGGGCGAAGTACCCGCCGAGATCGTCGGGCACGAGCCCGCGGCTGACGATCTCCGGGACGTAGACCGAGCGCCACCCCGCCGCGTGGAGCCGGATGGAGGTCATGAGGTCCTCGGCGAGCCCCACGGCGTGCCCGCGGATGGACGCGAGCGCGGCGCGGCGGAACGTGCAGTTGGCGCCGATGGCGACCGCGCAGCCGAGCCCGTGGAGCCCGAGCTGCATCGGCCCGTAGAACCCGTAGGTCTGCTCGGCCGCGCCGCGGGCGATCGGGGAGTCGGCCTGGTTGTAGTAGCCCTGCGAGACCTGCACGAAGCCCACGCGCGGGTCGTCGAAGTGCCCGAGGACGCGGTCGAAGAGCTCCGGGAACGGCAGGTGGTCCGGGTCGAGGACCAGGACGAAGTCCTCGGTGGTCCGCGCGAGGGCCGCGTTGATCTTGCCGGCCTTGGCGCCCGGGACGCCGCTCGAGTCGAGCCACACCGCGCCGTGCCGCGCGGCGAGCGCGCGGAAGCGCGGGTCGCCCGTGCCGTCGAGGAGGTACGTGCGGTGCGGGTAGCGGACGCGGGCGAGCGCCGCGAGGGTCGCCTCGAACATCGCGATGGGCTCGCCCGGCGCGGCCGTGGTGAAGACCGCGACGGAGAGCCCGTCGCGCGCCGGGCGGTGCTCGACGCGGTCCAGCGCGAGGTACCCGATCCAGGCGAGGACGATGCGGCCGATGCCGTACCAGACCGCGATCGACAGCGCGACGAAGGCCGGGAGGTGGGCGACGTGGCGCTCCTGGAACCAGAAGCTCGCGAAGCCGGCGACCCCCGCGAGCCCGAAGGCCACGATCGCCCAGACGATCATGCGATCGACGAGCCGCACGGGCGCGGCCGACGACCACCGGAAGAGCTCCGGATCAAAGCGGGAGCTCGAGACGAAACGCCGCGTCATGGAACCGGTAATAGAGCTGGTGGTTGTGGTGGTAGGTGACGCCCACGCGGGCGCCCCCGAGGTCGATCGAGGCCCCCGCGCGGAGGTCGACGCAGGCGCCGTCGACGCGCGAGGTGACGCCCCAGGCGAGCGCGGTCGGGTCGAGCTCGCTCCCCTGCACGGCGACGTCGCCGCTCGCGTCGACGCGGAGCTTGCCGAGCGAGAGCGCCGCGACGACGATGGGCCCGTGGCGGCGCGCGCCGAGGGGGGTGAAGTACGGCGCGTAGGCCTGCGCCGCGCGCGACCAGCGCGAGCGCGAGGTGTCGGCCCAGGCCGCCCCCCACCCGGCCTTCAGGCTCAGCGCGCCGCGCAGGAGCGGCGCCACGGCCCAGCCGTAGGCCGTGAGGCCGCGGTTGCTATCGGAGTACCAGCGCCCCTCGCCGCGGAGCTCTCCGCTCCAGCCGTTCCAGTCGTCGACGGCGAGCGCGCCGCCCGCCGCGGTGACGGAGACGTGCTCGCGGATCGCCGCGTGGGTGTCGAGGAGCTCGTCGCGGCGCGCCGAGGCGCGGAGCCGCAAAGGCGAGAGCCAGCGCCCCTCGATCTCGGCGCTCCCCGACACCTGCGCGCTGCCGTCCGCCCAGATCCGCCCGAGGCCCGTCGCGACGACGTCGAGGTCGGCCCGGGCCGGGCGGAAGAGGAGCCCCACGAGCCCGCCCACCGCGTGGGCCGGCGTCGCGCTGCCGCCGAGCTCCGCCGTCTCGCGCGGGGCGCGCGGATACCAGAGGCCGATCGCGCGGAGCCGCAGCTGGAGGCTCGCCGCCGGCCAGAACGACACCCCGGCGCTCTGCGACAGGCGAGCGAGCGGCTGCGTGTCGAAGAAGGCGCGCGTCTCGAGCTCGAGGCGCGGGGCGAGCGCCGCGTCGAGCTGCCCGCGCAGGGTGCCGGCGTCGCGCGCCGCCTCGCTCTGCGCGGGGACCTGCGCGAGGAGGGCCTCCGCCGCCGCGTAATCGGCGATGGCGAGCCGCTCCTGCGCCTCGGCGACGTACCGAAAGGCCCCGGGGAGCGGGCGCGGCGCGGCGCCGGCGGCGCCCGCGCCCACGAGCGCGGCGGCGACGATGAAGCAAGAAGCGAAGGCGGAGAGGCGCATGGCAAGGAAGGGGGACATCTCGTCCCGGTCGCCCCCAAGGGGCCGCCTCCGCCTCCGGACGGCTCACCGGAGCGCACGAAAACGATCGTGAGCCGTCTCGGGCCCCTGCCGGTCCTTTGGTGCAACGCTGTGCCCGACCGCATCGAAGCCGCCCCGTCCCGCAGCGCCGAGCCTCGGCTCGGCGACCTCGCCGCCGCCCGTCGCGGAGACCGCCATGGCTAGCGGATCCCGCTCGCCGCTCCCGCACGCCGTGAGCCGCGCCGGTCCCTCGCCGGGCGGGCAGCTCGTCGCGCTGCCGGTGGAGCGCGACGACGCCGAGCTGCTCCGCCGCCTCCAGCGCGGCGACCCCTGGGCCAAGGCGGTCCTCTTCGAGCGTTACGGCGCCCTCGTCGAGCGCATCGCCCGCCGCATCCTCGGGACCGAGCGGCACACGACCTTCGCGGACGTCGTCCACGACGCCTTCGTCTCCGCCTACGCGAGCGTCCACCAGCTGAGCGACGCGGTGGCGCTGACGTCGTGGATGAGGTCGGTCGCGGTCCACACCGCGTGCAAGAGCATCCGCCACCACAAGGCCCGGAGCTGGCTGCGCTTCTTCTCGCCCGAGGACCTCCCCGAGCCCCCGGCGCGCGGCGCCGACGCGGAGCTCCGGGAGGCCCACGATCGGACCTACCGGCTGCTCGAGTCGTTCCCGCTCGACGAGCGCGTCGCCTTCGCGCTGCGCTACATCGAGGGGATGGAGCTCACCGAGGCGGCGGCCGCCTGCGGCGTGTCGCTGGCGACGATCAAGCGGCGGATCGCCCGGGCCGAGGCGCGCTTCGTGAGCGCCGCCCAGCGAGACCCCGTGCTCGCGACCTGGATCGAGGAGGGCACCCGATGGAACCCGTGACACGACGCCTCGAGACCCTCGGGTCCGAGGTGGCCCGCACCTCCGACCAGCGCGCCAGGCCGGGCGAGACGCTCGCCGCGGCGCGCGCGCGGCTCTTCGCCGCCGAGGCCGAGGCCCGGCCGCGCCGGGCGCGCCCCGCCGTCTGGGCCGCCGCGGCCGCCGCGCTGCTGCTCGCGGCGGGCGGCGCCGCGCTCTTCCGCACGGCCTGGGCGCCCGAGGGCGGCCCCGCCGCGGCCACCGCGGGAGCGCCGGCGAGCGCGGGCCCGAGCGCGGGCGCGCGGGTCGAGGCGCGCGACGCGCCCCTCGCCTTCACCTTCGCCGAGGGCACCTCCGTGCGGCTCGACGCGGCGTCCGCGCTGGAGGTCCTCGCGACCGACGCGCGCGGCGCGGAGCTGCGCGTGGAGCGGGGCGGCGCCGACTTCCACGTCGTCCACCGGGGCGACACGCGCTGGGTCGTCCACGCCGGTCCCTACGCGGTGCGCGTGACCGGGACGCGCTTCGAGGCGCGCTGGGCCCCCGAGGCGCGGCGCTTCACGCTCGCGCTCGCGGAGGGGAGCGTCGAGGTGACGGGCCCGGAGCTCGGGACGGCGCGGCTCTCGGCCGGCGACCGGCTCGACCTCACCGCGCCGAGCGAGCCCGCGCCGAGCGAGCCCGCGCCGAGCGAGCCCGCGCCGAGCGGCGCCGTCGCGGCCCCCGCGTCCGGCGCGCCCGCGGCGGTCGCGGCGCCGCCCGGGGATCGCGACGCGCGCGCGCCGGCGCCCGGTGCGGCGGACACCGCGCCGCGCTGGCAGGCGCTGGCGAGCGCGGGGCGCCACCAGGAGGCGCTCGCGGCCGTCGAGCGGCTGGGGCTCGACGCCGTGCTCGCGCGGGCCGCGCCCGACGAGCTCCGGCTGCTCGCCGACGCCGCCCGCTACGCGGGGCGCCCGCACGCCGCGCGCGCCGCGCTCCTCGCGCTGCGCCAGCGGCACGGCGCGCGCGGCGACGCGGCGTTCCTCCTCGGCAAGCTCGCCGCCGATCAGCTCGGCGATCCCGGCGACGCGCTGTCCTGGTTCGACACCTACCTCCGCGAGGCGCCGGGCGGCGCCCTGCGCGAGCAGGCGCTCGGGCGCAGCCTCGAGCTCCAGCAGCGGCGCGATCGGGAGGCCGCGCGCCGCGCGGCGCTCCGCTACCTCGCCGAGTACCCCCGCGGCGCCTACGCGCCCCTCGCGCGCTCGATCGCGGATGCGCCCTGAGCTCCACCCCGCGCGCCGCGCCGCCCTCCGCCTCGCGGCGGTGCTCGGCGCGCTGCCGGCCCTCCTCGGCGTCGCGCGCGCGGCGCCCCCGCCGGCCGCGGAGGGAGCCCTCGCCGGCGCCAGCGCGCCCGCGCGGGCCACGGTGGCCCTCTCCGGCGACCCGGCGGACGCGACGTTCCAGCGGGTTCGCGACGAGCTCCGCGCGCTCGGCGTGCGCATCACCCCCGGAGGCCCCGGGGAGGCCGACGCGCGCGAGGGCGCCGACGCGCGCGAGGGCCCCGACGCGCGCGTCGTCGTCGCCCGCCGGCGCGCGACGATCGCCCTCGCCGCGCGGCACGGCGGCGGCGAGCTCGAGGTCGCGGTGCGCCGCGGCGACGGCCCCGAGGTCCTCGCCCTGGCCGCCGTCGAGCTGCTCCGCGCCCGCCTCCTGCACCGCGACGCCCCCGCCGCTCCTCCTCCGACCGGCGGCGCCGCCGCCCGCATCCAGGACCCCCGGCCGTCGAAGGCCGGCCCCCCGAGCGGCCCCTCCGCCAGCCCGGCCGGCTCCGCGACGGCCTCCCCCGCGCCCTCCGATGTTCGCGCGCCCGCTTCGCGCTCCCCCGCGCTTTCCCAGCGAGCCGACGGCGCGAGCCCGCCCGCGCGCCTCGTCGCCTCGGTCGGCCCGACGCTGCTCTTCGCCTTCGGCGACGTCCCCCCGACGCCGGCGCTCTCGTTCGGCGGAACCGCGATCTTTCGCGGCTGGTACGTCGCGGCGGGCGCGACCACCACGCTCGGCGGCGCCTCCTGGGATGTCCCCGGCGGGCGGATGGAGCACGGCGTCGCCCTCGTCGGCGCCACGGCGGGCGGCGCGCTCTCCTTCGCGAGCGGGCACGGCCTCGCGACGCTCGGGGCTGGCGCGTCCGCGCTGCGCCTCCATTACGAGACGCACGTCCCGTCGCCGGTGTTCGACGGCCCCTCCGGCGCCTCGTGGGCGGCCGTCCCGCACCTCGAGGCGGCCGCGCGCTGGTTCATCCATGATCACGCGGGCGTTCGCCTCGGCGGCCTCGCCGGCGCCGCGCTTCCCAGCATCGATATCCCGTACCCCGAGCGCAATGCCGGCAGCTCGAGCCCCGCCGCCGACGTCACCCCCTATGGCCGCCTGCTCCTCGCCGTCTCTCTCTCCCTCGAGGCGCGCCTCTGAGGGCTCGGGCCGCCGTGCATCGCATGCGTGGCCCGGCGCCCGGTCCCGCGCGCCGCGCGGACGCCGGAGCTCGGGGGTGCGCCTGCTTGGCCCGACAACACTGCGACACTATCGCACCCGCGTCTTCTCACGGGAGGCGGCACAATGCAGTGCATTGAGGAAGAAGGCTCGGGATCCCCCTGAAACCGTCTGGTCGCGCTCGTTTTTTTCGTGCCATCATCGCCCAGTGAACGTGGGCCCGTCCAGCACACCGCCCGACCCGGGGCATCACCTCTTGCTCGAGCTCGGGCGCGGGGGAACTGCGCAGGTCTTCCTCGCCGTGCTGAGCGGCGCGGAGGGCGTGGACAAGCTCGTCGTCCTGAAGTTTCTCAGGCCCGACCTCCTGGACAACCTCGAGATGCGGGAGATGTTCATCAACGAGGCGCGGTTCTCCGCGCGCTTGAACCACGCGAACATCGTCCAGACGAGCGCGATCGTCCAGACGACGCGGGGGGCCGCCATCGTGATGGAGTACCTCGAGGGCCAGTCGCTCTCGATCGTCCGGTCGCGGGCGCGCACGAAGCTCCCGCTGGAGATGCACCTCCGGATCATCATCGACGCGCTCCGCGGCCTTCATTATGCCCACGAGCTCACCGGCTTCGACGGCGAGCCGCTCAACGTGGTGCACCGCGACGTCTCGCCGCACAACGTCTTCGTGACCTACGATGGCCAGGTCAAGCTCATCGATTTCGGCATCGCCAAGCTCACGGGCGGGAGCGTCGAGACGGCGACGGGGGTGATCAAGGGCAAGATCGGGTACATGCCGGCCGAGCAGATCGAGGGGGGCCCCATCGATCGGCGCGCGGATCTGTACGCGGTGGGGGTGATGCTCTGGGAGGCCGCGACGGGCGAGCGGATGTGGAAGGGCATGACCGACATCGCCATCATGCATCGCGTGCTGAACGGGGAGCTCCCGAGGCCGCGCGACGTCAAGCCCGACGTGCCCGAGGAGCTCGAGCGCATCATCCTCAAGGCCCTCTCGGTCGCGCCGGAGCAGCGCTATGCCACCGCGGCGGAGCTCGAGGCCGATCTCGAGGCGTTCGTCGCGGGCATGGCCCCCGTGACGAACCGCGACATCGGCAGGTTCGTCTCGCGCGAGTTCGAGGACGTGCGCGCGGAGACGAAGCGCATCATCGGCCGTGAGATGGTGCGCCGGGGCGCGACGGCGCGGGCGTCCATGCCGGTCGACACCCTGTCGCCGCCGCCGCTGGATCAATCGCTCGCGCGCGCCGGCTACGGCACGATGACGGGCTCGGACACGAAGCTCACGGGCGAGCAGGAGCCGGCGCCGCGCCCGTGGCTGAAGCGGGCGTCCCGCTCGCTCCTCGCCACGGCCGTGGTGGGGATCGGCTGCGGCATCGTCCTGGCGGCGGCCACGACCCGTTCCCCGCGCTCCGCGCCTGCGTCCCTGGACGCCGCTTCGTTGTCGGCGTCGCCGCAGCCGTCGCTCGCGCCGCTCCCGCCCGCCGTCGTCCCGGCGTCCGGGGCGCCGTCGAGCGCCGGCGTCGCCGCGGCGGCCGCCGCGCCCGCGGCGGCGAGGTCGGGCGAGCCGTCGGCGGGGTCGGCGGAGCCGACCATCGAGCCGGCCGAGCTGCCCGAGCCGCTGGCCGATTCGTCCGCAAAGCCGGCCGACCGGCCCGCGAAGCAGCCCAGGGGGTCCGCGAAGCAGGCCAGGCCGTCGGCGAAGCAGCCCGAGCCGCCGGCAAAGGAGCCGGCCGCGCCTGGTGGCGCCGCCGCGACGACGGCGGACAAGCCCACGCCCGCTGCGCCGGCCAGCACGCCCAGCGCGAATTGCGACCCGCCCTACACCATCGACGCCGAGGGGATCAAGCGATTCAAGGTCGAGTGCATGTGAGATCGCGTGTCGACACCACGTCGGGTACGGGAGCGCTCTCCGCGCTGGCCCTGGCCGTGATGGGCGGCTGCGGGACCTGCGGCGACACCGGAGCCCAGGGCGGCGCCGGCGGGCCGGCGGCGGCGAGCGTGGCGTCCGGCTCCGCGGCGGGCACCGGAGGCGCGGAGTCTGGCGCCGGCACCGGAGGGGTGGGCGCCGGCGGAACGAGCACCGGCGCAAGCGCCGGAGGGACGGGCGCCGGCGGAGTGGGCGCCGGGGAGACAGGCCATGGCGGAGGCTCCGGGGGGGCGAGCGCGGGAGTCGGCTCCGGGGGAGCGAGCGTGGGAGTCGGCTCCGGGGGAGCGAGCGTGGGAGTCGGCTCCGGGGGAGCGAGCACGGGCGCGGGCACCGGCGGAGCAGGGGATGGCGGCGGCCCCGGGGAGCCGGAGCGTCCGGTCGCGCTCGACCTCAGCGGAGACGTCCAGGGAGTGCACGACCCGTCGATCATCCGGGCGGGGGATCGCTATTACGTCTTCTCCACGGGCCCCGGGATCGCGATCCGGACCTCGACCGACCTCGTGCGCTGGGACTCCGCCGGCTCCGTGTTCAGCGACACTCCCGACTGGGTCGCGAGCGCGGTGGGCGACGTCGACGCGCTCTGGGCCCCGGACATCTCGACCTGGGGCGGGCTCTATCATCTGTATTACGCGGCGTCGTTCTTCGGGACGAACCGCTCCTGCATCGGCCACGCGACCCGGGGGTCGCTCGACGCCCCGGAGACCCGCTGGCTGGATCACGGCGCCGTCGTCTGCAGCGAGGGCACCGATTACAACGCCATCGACCCGAGCGTCGTGATCGACGAGCGGGGCACGCCCTGGCTCGTGTTCGGGAGCTTCTGGTCGGGGCTCAAGCTCATGCAGCTCGACCTCGCCGGCGCTCCCGTCGACGGGACGCTCACGTCGATCGCCGCGCGGCCGAGCACCGCGATCGAGGCGCCGTTCGTCGCGAGGCGCGGCGATTATTATTACCTGTTCGCCTCGTTCGACACCTGCTGCGTCGGCGCGAGCAGCACGTACAAGATCATGGTCGGTCGGTCCCGGGCGCTCGCCGGTCCTTACGTGGACAGGCTCGGGAATCGCATGCTGAGCGGCGGCGGCTCGCGCGTGCTGACCAGCAGCTCGAGGTGGCGAGGGCCTGGCAGCAACGGCTTGCTCCAGGCCGGCGAGTCCTGGTATCATATCTACCATTCGTACGACGCCGACGCGGACGGCATGTTCGCCCTTCGCGTCGCCGAGATGCGCTGGAGCGCCGACGGCTGGCCGGAGTCCGGCGGGCCGTGAGCCGGCATGCGAGGGTGGCCGATGCGTCGGTTCGAGGCGGGGAGCCGGGCCCTTTCTTCGCTGTTCCCGTCTGTTCCCGTCTGTTCCCGTGGGGGTCGTGGTCCTCGGGCCACGGCAGCGGCATCGCAGGCGTCCGCGGGGCGTCCATCGTGGTTGGGAGGTGACATGAACATGGCAGCTCGTGGAAGGGTGCTGGCCGGCCCTGCGGCGCTTCGTCCGGCGGCGCGTGCGCTCCTGGCGCTCGCTCCCTTGTGCCTCGGGGCCTGCTCGCTCGAAAGCCTGTCCTATCTCCAAGACGGCGCGACGGGCGCCGGAGGCGGCTCGGCGACGCAGAGCTCCAGCCAGAGCAGCAGCGGCTCTGGAGGTCGCGACGGCACCGGGGCTACCGGCGGCGGTGGCGGCGCCGGGGGCGCCGGAGGTGTCGGCGGCGACGGCGGCGCTGCAAGCGTCGGGGGCGCCGGAGGTGAGGGGGGCGACGGCGGCGCCGGGGGCCGCGGGGGCGCGGGCGGCGACGGGGGCGGTCCGCTCATCGACCTCGAGACGGGGCTCTTCTTGCATTACACGTTCGACGCGCTCGACGAGGGCATCGCGGTGGACGCCACCGGCGGCATGCGCGACGGGACCCTCCTCGGGGGGACGTCGGTGGAGGGGCACATCGGCAATGCGCTGTCCCTCTCGGGGGAGGAGGAGTACGTGGAGCTCCCGCCCGGCGTCTTGCAGACGCTCAACGAGCTCACGGTGTCCTTCTGGATCTCGCTCGGCGAGCAGCAGTGGTGGCAGCGGATCTTCGACTTCGGATCCGGAGAGGTGGCGTGGCTCTACGTGTGCCCGAAGGCGGCGAATCCGACCGGCGTCCGCCTCTCGTTGAACTCCCCTGCGGGCGTCGAGGAATACACCATGAATGGAAGCTTGCCGCTCAACACGTGGACGCACCTCGCGGTGACGCTGAGCTACAACCCGAACCGCTCGTTGATGTACATCAACGGGGCCGAGGTGGCGAGCAGCGAGTTGATCACCACCCGGCCCTCGGATCTGGGGAACACGACGCAGAACTTCATCGGCCGCTCTCAGTTCGCGGTCGATCCCTACCTCGTCGGGATCGTGGACGATTTCAGGATCTACGATCGCGCGCTCTCGGCGGCCGAGGTGGCGGCCCTCGCGGCGCAATGAGCGGGTGAGCCGGCCGCGGTCGGCCCGCTCGGCGGACCGTCGGAAGTTTGCTCGACAGGCGGTCGGGTGCGAGTCTGCTGGACACGAGGAGCTTGGCGCGATGGCTGGAGAGACAGGGATGCTGCGAAGGGGGAAGCCTCTCGGAACGGGGCGCGGCGGGTGGGCGGCGCTCGCGCTGGCGGCGACCGCGCTCTGGCCGCTCTCGGCCTTGGCGGACGAGCCTGCGGCGCCGGCGGACGGGCCTGCGGCGCCGGCGGCGGGGGCGGCCTCCGGGGTCACGCAATGTGTCGCCGCGCACGCCGAGGTGCAGCGGCTCCGGAAGGAGCACCAGCTGCTCGAGGCGGGCCGCGCGCT
Source organism: Sorangium sp. So ce394 (assembly GCF_051474665.1). Taxonomy (NCBI): domain Bacteria; kingdom Pseudomonadati; phylum Myxococcota; order Polyangiales; family Polyangiaceae; genus Sorangium; species Sorangium sp. So ce394. Next base: position 7,920,626 of record NZ_CP150339.1, on the reverse strand, counting down.
GAAGGGCTGCGCCCGGTCGGACTGCCCGGCTCCGGTCCTCCGCGATTGCGGGGCGTGGGTCGATGAGATCGAGCGGGCGACGCCGTCGGTCGTGTTCAACGTGACGAGCGGCGGCGAGCAGGTCACCGGGTCGACGGTCCTGGTCGACGGCCAGCCGGTCGAGCTGTCGTCGAGCGGCGCGCCGCTCAAGCTCGATCCGGGGAAGCACACCTACCGTGTCGAGCGCGCCGGGCACAAGCCGGTGTCCAAGGAGATCATCCTCTTCGAGGGGCAGCGCTTCCAGCAGCTGAACGTCGCGCTCGAGCCCGTCGCGGAGGCCCGGGTCCCGCCGGCGCAGGCCAGCGTCACGGAGACCTACCGTCCGGTGCCGGCGCTCACCTACGTGCTGGCGGGCCTGGGGGTCGCGGGCGGGGCGAGCTTCGCGGTGTGGGGGCTCATGGGCCGATCCGAGCAGGATCGCCTGGAGAAGACGTGCAGTCCGAGCTGCGCCGACAGCGATCTGGACGCCGTGCGCACGCGGTACCTGATCGCCGACATCTCTCTCGGTGTAGGCGCGGCGGCGCTCGCGGGCGCCGCGCTGACGTATCTGCTGCGCCCCACGAAGGAGAGGCCGATCGCCGTGTCGGTGGAGCCGAGCCGGACCGGAGTGGTTGGTTCGGTGTTGCTCCGCGGTATGTGAGATGATTTCATCTCTCGACCGGATGCTTGAAGCTTGACGACGGCCGTCATCGCCGTCGCGTTTTGCAGGACCCCAACAACCCCGTCGAGCACCGCCGGAGCGTTCCCGGATGCTCGAGGTATCGGCCTTATTGGAGGATGCGATGAGAGAGACATCGATCTTGTCGGGTGGTCTCAGGGCTGCGTTGCTCGCGGCCGCGATGCTGGGAACAGCGGCCAGCGGATGCGGCTCGAGCAGCGATGACGACCCGGGGGGCGGCGGCAGCGGGACGACGTCGACGACGACGTCGACGTCGGGTGGAGGCTCGACGACGAGCGGCTCCGGGGGCGAGGGTGGGGGCGCGACGGGCACGGGCGGCGCGGGCGGCGACGGCGGCAGCGGCGCCGCGGGCGGCGGTGGCGAAGGTGGGGGCGGTGGTGAGGGCGGCAGCGGCGGAGCGACCGGCAGCGGCGGCGCGGGTGGAGATGGCGGTGCGACCGGCACCGGCGGAGCTGGCGGCGATGGGGGCGCGGGCGGCGACGGCGGCGCGGGTGGAGACGGCGGTGCGACCGGCAGCGGCGGAGCGACCGGCACCGGCGGCGCGGGTGGAGATGGCGGTGCGACCGGCACCGGCGGAGCTGGCGGCGATGGGGGCGCGGGCGGCGACGGCGGCGCGGGCGGCAGCGGCGGCGCCGGGCCGGAGCCGAGGCTCATCGTGCACTACACGTTCGACGAGGAGACAGGCCTCGTGGCCCACGACGCGTCGGGCAACGGGAATGACGCCACGCTCGTCGGGAGCGCCGGATGGCTCGCGGAGGGGCGAATCGGCGGCGCGCTCAACCTGCAGGGCGACGACCCCTACGTCGATCTCCCCGACGGGCTCACCGACGAGCTCGACGACCTCACCATCGCGACCTGGGTCCAGCTGAAGAGGATCGACATCTGGTCTCGCATCTTCGATTTCGGCGGCAACGGCTTCATGTTCCTCACCCCGCTCGACGACACCGGGGCCCTGCGTCTCTCGGTCTACACGCAGGTCGACACGGTGGGCAACGAGGCGATCGTGAGGGTCGCGAACCCGCTGACCGTCGATGTCTGGAAGCACGTGGCGGTCACGATCTCGAGCGGCACGTACCAGCTGTGGGTCGACGGTGTCTCCGTCGCGTCGGCCACGCCGGCACCTCCGCACGACGTGACGCCGTCGCGGATCGCGCCCACGGCCAGCAACTACATCGGCAAGTCGCAGTTCCCGGACGCCTTGCTCAAGGCGTATATCGACGACTTCCGGATCTACGACGGCGCGCTCTCGGCCGAGGAGATCGCGGCCCTGGCCGCGCCGTAGGGGAGGGGGGCACGCGCCGGCCGACCGTCGCCTCGGCCGCCGTGGTCGCCTCGCTCGCAAGCTCCCTGAGCCGCGCGTCACGCGTGGGCATACCTCAAAGGGCGTCCAGCGCCAGCCCGCACCTCGCCTCGAAGGCCTCGAGCGCCTCGGGGCGGGTGGCGCCCACGTACAGGGTCTCGGAGTTGTAGAGATAGGTGGCCAGCAGCCGGTTGTGCCGGTCGATGAAGCTGACGCGGTGCCCCCCGGAGCGTAGCTGCTTCTCGCCGATGTGCTCCAGAGACGGCTCCAGCGTCTTCAGCTTCTTCTCGGGCAGCTCACAGCGTGAGCGCTCCGGCAGCGACATGACGGCCTGCCAGGTCGCCACATGGATCAGGAAGCCCGAGAGCTTGGACGCCTCGCTGTACCACGTCTCGGTGTTACGGGCGCGGCCGCTCACCCGTGGGTTGGGCGACGCCCCGTCGGCCGGCTGGATGCCCCACTCGGCAAGGTATTGGTTCTCCTCGCAGAACACCAGGCAGTCGCCCGCGAGCCGGAGCTTGTCGGGCGGCAGCATGTGAAAGCCGGCATCCATCATGCCGCGATGGCGCCCCGCCGTGGCGTAGTAGTCCCGCAGCGCTTCCGGCAGGACGATGCCGAGGCGCTGCTCGGCGGCGCCGATGTCCGCCCCCGTACAGCTGTCCTCGGGCCGGCGGACGCCGAAGGCGATCGCCATGACCGATTCGATGAGATCGCGGATCACGATGGGGTTTCCCCTATCATCCGTAGGTCCTCGGAGTCCACTGGCCGGGCCCGTCGCAAGTCCCGCCAGGGATGGCCGACCACGACGCCGAGCCTGGATCGCCGCCCTCGCGGCCCCTACGATCGCGTCCAACGAGCGCAAGGTCTGCCGCGGCGGCCTCCTGAGCGGATCGATGCGTGCCACCGATGTCCTGCGCGCCGCCCTCGAGCTGGGCGCCGTCGCGTTCGTGATGGCCCACAACCACCCGAGCGGCGACCCCGCGCCGTCCGAGGACGACGTGGCGCTGACCCACGCGATCGAGCACGCCGCCCACCTGATCGGCGTCCCCCTCCAGGACCACGTCATCGTGACGCCCGCCGGGCGCTTCGCCTCCGTCTTCCGGGCTGCGTCCTCCCGCTAACCCGTCCGGGTCTCGGCAGCCGCAGATTCACCGCCGCCGGATCTGTACGTCGAGAATGGCGCGATCAACATCACGAGAACGTCGCCACCGACGAAAGCACTCTTTCGACGGGTCCTCCCCAGACCGGACAGCGCGCCTCCAGCTCCCCTCCTGGCCAGATCGGTGCCAACCCGGCTATCTCCTCAACATCCCTCATCCTTCTCACCCATCTCTCTCCCCGCGCGCCCCCGCGCACGGCAGGAATTCGACACCCGAGCTTCTTCTATAACCCATCTTCCCATCCACTTCGCTCTGGACACCTCTCTTCGCTTCATGAATAAACGACGCCGGCCCGTCCGGCATAGCAGCGCAATCCCGCGCTCCTGCACGGACGAGGGTGATCTCATGAGCAAATACACCGCTTCTGAAGTTGTCCAGGTCCCCCGGTTCACCGCGGTCGGGGCCATGGCGCTGGGCGAGCAGCTCGTCACGGTGGCGAAGCCCGTGAAGAGGCAGCTCGCGAAGGGCATCGCGCGGGCGCTCGTCGCGCTCTCGTCGAGCCACGCCGCGCTCGCGTCGGCGCTGCGCGATCAGGTGTCGCTCTCCGAGGGAGGGGAGGCGAGCGAGGATACGGTCCAGTGCGACCGTGTCCTCGACGGGTGCTGGAGCGGTCTCCACGACTTCCTGACCGCGTTCACCAAGCTGCCGCCGGGCGCGCCCGAGGCCGCGGAGGCGAGCTCGCTCAAGGCGGCGATCTTCACCGGAGGCCTCAAGTTCCTTCAGCTCACGTACCTCCTCGAATGGTCCGAGAGCGAGCTCCGGTTGCAGCGGATCCGCAGGAACGGCCTCGACGCGCGCATCGAGGCGCTCGGCGGCAAGCGCTTCCTCGCCGCCCTGGAGGCCGCGCACGCCGCGTACGGCAAGGCGCTCGGCGTCACGGCGCCCGCGGCCGCGGCCGCGGCGGCGCCGCCGAGCGTGCGCGAGGCGCTCGACGCCTTCACCGAGGCGCTGCGCGCGTACGTGATCAAGGTGATGGGCGCGGTGGAGCCCGACGAGCCGGAGACGCAGGAGCTCGCCGACAAGCTGCTCGCGCCGCTCGCGGGCTGGAGCGTCGGGCCGACCGGCCGGGGCGCGCGGAAGAGCGGCAAGCCCGAGGAAGAGGCGACAGCGCCGCCTCCGGCCGACGCGCCGACCGCCGCGCCGGTGCCCGCCGACCTCTGAGGCGCGCTCGCGCCGCGCGCGCCCGCTGGCGGCGCTCCGACATCCCGCCGATTCGTCCTCCTCCCGTCCTCCCGTCACCGCCCGCCCGGAGAGCATGCCCCCGACGTCCGCCGATGGCGTCCTCCGGCGCCGCGCGGCGAGCATCCCGGCGCCCGGTCCCGTTCTCCTCTGCCCGTCGCGAGCGCGCAGCGCCTCGTGACGGGGCGAGCCGCGCTCGTGGCAGAGCGAGCCCCCCGCGCGCCGTGCGACCTGTGCCAAGCCGCCTTGGCATGTGCCAGGGGAGGGGGGGCCGGCACCGGCACAAACGCAATGCATTGCGACACACCGGGGTCCGGACCCCTCGAGATCGCTCCGCAGAGCGTCTTTCTGGGCAGGATTGTGCCAGAAAACGCATTGTAAACCGAAATTCTGTGCCAAAATCCCCGCAAAATCGCGTGATCTTGTGCCAGAAGGGGGGTCCGGACCCCTCCGAAGCGCAAAGCAGAGCGTTCGAACGGGGTCGGAAGCCCTCCGAAGCGCGAAGCAGAGCGCACCGGCGGGGTCGGAACCGCTCCGGAGCGCACCACAGAGGGTAGTGCTCGATGTTGGGTGGTGGGGTTGCTCGGGGCGCGCCCTTCGTTCTTGGCGATGGTCGCGATGGCCTCGGCCAACGGGACGAGCTCGACGACTTCACCCTGCCCTGAGCCCACGCGCGCTGGTTCATGCGGCCCTGGCATGCCGCTGGCAACAAAGTCCCGCGCGCGACGGAATGCGTCGCGTGGAGGTGGACCGTGCACACCGGGATCACCCTGGCCGTGGCCGCGCTCATGGGAGCGCCGGCCTGCGGAGCAGCGGACGAACCGAGCGCGGCGGGAGAGGAGGGCAGAGCGGAGGAGGCCGGCCTTTCGACGCGCCACTTCGAGCTGAGCCTCGACCCGGAGGAGCCCGCGATCCCGCAGATCGTGGCGGCCGGGCGGCACGAGCTCGCCGCGGCGTGCGCCGACCGTCCCGAAGCGGCGATCCGCATCTTCGACCCGCTCGACCCGGGAGCCTACGCGGACGTGCCCTGCGCCTCGGTGCTCGATGACGCCGCGGCGCAGGATGAGAACGCTATGCCCGTCTCCGATGGCGACGAGCCGACCGGAGACGTCCAGCAGGCCATCGGCCCGATCAGCCTCCTGATGTGCGGCCTTTACGCTGGCGGCTCTCTCTTGACGTTGCGCTACGCGGTGTGTCCGCGGGCCAGGACCGCGAGGGCGCGTCAGCGGTGCGACGACACCGGGCTCTGGGGCGGAGTCGCCATGGGCCTCCTGTGCGCCGTCCCGTTCTAGCGGAGCGGTCATGATTGTCCCCCAGCCGCTGAGGACGATCGGCATCGTGGTCTGTGGCGTCGCGCTCGGAGCCCCGGCCGTTGTTTGCCACGACGCACATTCTCCCTCGCTAGGGAGGATCGTAGACGTCGTGCGGACGCTCTTCCCGCTCTGGATCTACCTGATCGTGCAACTCAGCATGGATGAAGGTCGGGTCCGCGAGCGGCGCGCCCGTGGGGTGCCCGACCCCGACTAGGCACCCGACCCGCTGACGACGCGGCGAGCTCCCCGGCCCACGGCCCCCTCTGCACCAGGCTCCCTGAGCCCCCGAGCGCCCCCTGTCCTGATAGCACCAAGCGTACCCGCGGTGCCTCTTGCATTCACCAGAGGCTTCCATCGGCAACCTGGAGCGCCGATCAGCTTGAAACGCCCGAGAATGAAGAGATTCGAGCCACGGAGGCACAGAGAGCACAGAGAGCACAGAGGGGAGAGAAGAAATGGGCATCGCGACGGCGTGCGCGGTGCTCGTCCCTCGGAATGCTGTTGACGGTGAACCGCTGGATGGAGAAGCTCGCACCATGCGTAGCGCGCTGATCGTCGGTGACCTCCAGGTCGGGATCCTCAACAATTACCCGTTCGCGAAGGCCGTGGTGCCGCCGGTGACCGAGCTGCTGCCGCGAGCCCGCGCAGCCGGGGTGCTGGTGGTGTTCGTGCGCACCGCGTTTCGGGCCAACGGCGCGGACCTGGCGGGTGAGGTCTTCGCGGCCTTCCACCGGGCCGGTGACCTGTTCCACGAGGGCTCGCCGGGTACGGAGGTCGCGCTGGAGGTCACCGCGGACGACGTCGTCGTGCTCAAGCGGCGCACGAGCGCGTTCGCAGGGACGGATCTCGATCTGGTGCTCCGCGCCCGCGGCGTGGACTCGCTCGCGCTCACGGGCGTCGCGACGAGCGCCATGGTCGCGGCCACGTTCTACGACGCGTCGGACCGGGGCTACGGGCTGACCGTGCTCCGCGACGGATGCGCCGACCCGGACCCGGCGGTGCACGAGCTCCTCGTCAACACCGTCTTTCGCGGCAGGGGCGCGGAAATCGTCACGTGCTCGGAGTGGCCAGCGCGTGGCGCGCGTACGGCTCCCCGTTGAACGGCTCGATCCGACCCCGATCCACCTGGCCGACCGATGGGCGGCCGAGGCTCCCCGCATGTCAGGCCACGAGGTCGCGGTGGCGACCCGACGTCGCGCAGGGCCGCTCGCCGCCCGCTCGCCGCGCGCTCGTCGAGCCGCGGCGAGCTCGCGTCGGCGCTGCGGGCGCCGGTGTCGCTCTGCGTTCGCTCTGCGAAGGAGGAGGGGAGGGGCGCGCGGATGCCGCGGCGCCCCACCGAGGCGTACGGCGCTGGACGGTCAGCCCGCCAGCACGTCCCGGATCCGCGGCGCGAACTCCATCCAGTGGGACCGCACCGACTGGATGAGCTGTTCGCGGTAGGGGGCGAGATCGTTCCAGTAATCCCCTGTCGCGGTCTCGTAGCGGTAGGCGGGCCACCAGGCGCTGGAGGTGAGCTTGTGCTGCTTGAGGATGCCGGCCTCTCCGAAGGCCGCGCGGAGCTTCCTCGACAGCTCCTTGCCGCCGGCGATGTCGATATCCACCCATACGCCCGTGAACGCGCAAGCAGGAGAGGTGGTGAAGTTCAGGCGCCTCGACTTGTTCCATTCCAGGCCGACCCCGACCCTGGGGGCGACGTCGACGCCGGGGACGAGCCCGGCCTGGCTCGACGGGAACCATCCTGGCAAGACCAGCAGGATCTTCGGCCAGTCCTCGTCGTCCTCCAGGAACTTGTAGACGTCGACATCTGGAGAGAGCTCGGAGGCGAGCTCGGCGATCCCGTCCGCGCACGAGCATAGAAACGCGTGCGCGAGGTCGGCGACGGACTCGCCGATGGCGGCCCACTCCTCGATGAGCGGCTGATTCCGGAGGTAGAATACGGCACGCGGATCGTCGATGCGGTTCATCGGAACTCCCTCTCCAAGGTGGCGAGATAGTTGGAGGCGGCCTCGCGCCCATGCGCCGTCGCGCCCTTGCCCGGCGCCGAGGCGATCGCGTCGCGGAGCATCGCCGCGATATCGGCGTAGCTCATCGGCGTGAACGCCTCCCGCGCGGGGCCCGTGGCTGTCACGGGCGCTCGTCCGGACGGCGACAGGAAGACGAACAGCGCGCCTGGCTCTCGACAGAAGCTCTCGTAAAGGCGATCGCATCGCAGGGGCTGCTCGCGGGCATCGACCTTGTTCTCGATCACGAGGAAGAGCCCAGGCCCAGCGACGACGACATCGGCGCGGGCGTCGCCCTTGCTCACGTCGAGCGCGGGCCGGGCGCGGTTCAGCGCGGCCCTCGGCGGATCGGCCGCGCAGCGGCGGAGCAACGCCTCGAGGAAGCCAGCGCCGAGGCCATGTCGACCCTGGGGATCGAGCAGCCATGCCAGCAGCGCGGAGTGATACCGCTCCTGCCGGCTCTGCCCGAGGATGCTCAGGAGATCGTCCGGCCCGCCGGCCCAGCGGCCACCCCTCACGAGCTCCTCTTGCTCGGCGCGGAGCTCGGCGAGCCTCGCCTCCCACGCGGCGACCTGCGCCACGCGGTTCTCCCGCTCCCGTGCCACGATGGCGCGCCATTCCGCGGCGAGGCCGGCGAGCTGGGGCTCGTCTGCTTCAGGCGCTGACGCGGAGATTGTCATCTAACTCGCTCCTCCTCGCTGTGCTCTCCATGGGCCGCTGGACGGCCTCATGGTTGGGTGGCCATGGTGGACGGCGGCCGGTCGGCCTCCGGTGAGGGCAGGTTACGCCCGCGCCGAATCAACAATCAACACCGAGCCTTTGCGTAATTCTGCACAGACGCTGGAATTGTGAGGAGGGTGTCATCAGGTGGCGGCTGCCGGACTACCTCGGCGGCTGTCGCCTCGCTCGCAGGCTGCGCGCTGCGCGGGGGCCTCCCGCGCGTCACCTCGGCCAGCGTGGCGCGGCGCAGCAGGACGCCGGGATGGACGCCGAGCGCCTGCGGGACCTCGACCGCCGCTCCTCTTGGCCGAGGTTCTCCCGTCGTTCGCGCGCCCCGCCCCGGTGGCGCTGGCGGAGCGCGTCAAGGTGGCGCTCCGGGGCTGGCACCTCCCGCGAGGCCGTCCAGCTCCCCGGAGCGCCGCCCCGTGCCGCCGTCAGCTCGCGCGCCGGACGGCGGGGGCGTCGCCGGATGAGGTCGCCGCCGTGCCGTCCGCGCCCACGTCGTCGCGGAGCTGGTCCGGCGCGGGCGTGTCCACGGACGCCCGCGGGGGAGGCTCCGCCTGCGACGTGTCTGCCGGCCGCTCCGCGTGGGAGCTGTCCGCGGCGCGGTGGCGCCCCCAGAGCTCCTTCAGATCGGCCGGGAGCTGGCTCTCGATGTCCGTGACCTCCTTCATGGGGATCTCGCGCTCCACGGCGGCGAAGACCGCATGGGACACCGCCCTCGCCTGGTCGGTATCGATGTGCAGGTGCTCCGCGAGCGTCTCGAGGAACTCTCGACGACCGAAGACCTCCGGAGCGTCGTCGCGGTGCGTGGCGCATGGCTGGACGATCGCCTGGATCGTCGAGGGCAGGGCCGAGGCGAGGTCCCGCGCCTCTCCACCGCTCAGCCGGCGCGACAGCGTGCACAGCGCCGCGCCGACGGCCTCGGGCGCCCCCAGGTGCGGCGGCAGGGCGCCGCTCTGCTCGACCTGCCGGAAGATCTGCTCGGAGACATCATCGATCGACCGGGCGACCGCGGTCGTCGTCTTCGCCTTGCTGCCCATTCGAATGCTCCTCTCGTGCGGGAATCGTGCGAAAATCGTGCGGGACTCGTGCGGGGTGCTGCGGGAATCCTGCGAGAATGGTGCGGGAATCGTGCGAGGCCGCGCGCACCGCCATGACAGGAGGCAAGCGCAGTGCCGCCCCGGGCGCTCAGCGAGAGTCCGAATTTGCCTGATCTTCTGCTGCGGCCGGGCCCATCGCTCGCGCCGACCCCTCCAGCGCGAGCAGCTCGGCCTGCTTGGTGCTCTTGACGGCATGACCAACCATGGGAGAATAAATCTGGAATCTTCGAATCATCGTCGTCGGCGCAAGGGGGCCGCTGCGACGGCCGTCATCGGAGACCGGGCGGAGGGGGCATGCGTGATGGTGTTTGGCCGCGACGGATCGCGGTCGTGGTCTATTGCTGCGTCGTTGTGTGCGTCGCCGGTATAAGCGGGTACGGATCGCCACGGTATGGCTGGGACGTGCTCGGCTACAGCGGCGTCGCGCTCTCCTACGAGTCGAGCGATCCGGTCGTCATCCACGGCGGCGCGTATGGCGCCCTCCGCGACGCCGCCCCGGCTGCCGTAGTTCACGAGCTCACGAGCAGCTCACCCTACAGAGCCGAGGTCGCGCAGGACCCTCGGGCATTCATCGAACAGCTCTCATTTTATCGGATGCGGATGGTCTCTTCGAGCCTGCTCTACCTGCTGTACAAGTGCGGGGTGAACGTCGTGCGAGCGGCGTCTGCCGTCTCGGCGCTGTCGTACGTCCTCCTCGCGCTCGTAGGCCTGTCCTGGATGATGCGCCACCTCGACCCGATGTGCGCCGTCCTGGTGAGCAGCTTCATCTTCTTGAGCTCCTCCTTCACCCATGCCGCGAGCCTCCCGACCCCGGATGGGCTCGCCGCGCTCATCGTGGTCGCCGCCGGGTACGCGTTCCTCGAGGCGGGCAGTCAGCGCCTCTCCTTCGTTCTGCTCACCGTCGCGGTGCTCGTGAGGCACGAAACCGCTATCCTCGGGCTCATGTTCTCGGCCTGGTCGCTCCTGTTCCGTCGCGCGGAGCGGCTGCGCGCGCGCCTCGCCTGCTTCGCCGCCTCGTCCTCGGCGATCCTGGGGGCGTATGTCCTCGTCTCCCGGCTCAATGGCGCATACGGGTGGCGGACCCTCTTCTATCACACGTTCATCGATCCCCTCGTTCACCCGGCGTCCGCCCTCGTCTCGGTCGGCCTGGATGACTATTTCCGGGCTGTCGCCACGGGCCTTGTCCCGAGCGTGCTGACGAGCTCCGTGATTCCTTATGTGCTCTTGCCCGCGATCGCGTTCGTGCTGCACGTCAGGCGCGGAGGTGGCCTGGCGCTCGATGAGCCGTGGGTGATGTTTCCCTGCGTGCTGCTCCTCAACGTCATGGTACGTACGCTGCTGTTTCCCGCCCTCTTCGAGCGCTTCTTCCTCGCCCACTACCTGATCTTCGCCGTCCTCGCCGCCCGCACGCTGGGGCTCGGCTTGCGCGACGTCTACGGGCTCGATACGGGACCGCGCGTCGACACGCGAGATCGAGCGATGATCCAGCCCGCGAGCGCCGGTGCGTCGGCGAGCAGCGGCGCCTCGGGAATGACGAGCTAGCCGACGGGGCGCCGGCGCGGCTCCGCGGGCGGCCCGGACCGCCTCCGCCCCGAGGCTCCCCGCGGCGGCGGCTCGAGCCGGCCGGCGCCGGCGAGCCGGACGATGCTGCGGAAGCGCGGGCACTCCATGTGGCTCGGCGCGGAGCACGCCGCCGCGTGGCGCAGGCCGTCGCGCATGGCGACCAGCCGCTGGATGGTCTGGTCCAGCTCGTCGGCCTTGGCCGTCAGCCGCTCGCGCTGGATGCGCACCCGGCCGTCGGGCGCGAACATCTGCGCGATCTCGTCCAGCGAGAACCCCGCCACCTGGCCGAGGGCGATCAGCGCCAGGCGCTCCAGCACCCCGGGGGCGAACAGGCGCCGCAAGCCCCGCCGCCCGGTCGAGGCGATGAGCCCCTTCTCTTCGTAGTACCGCAGGGTCGAGGCGGGCACGCCGGAGCGCCGGGCGACCTCGGCGATGTCGAGATCCTTGTCTTTCACCCTTGACCTCAAGTCGACTTGAACTTGCAGACTACGGGGCGTGCTTGCCCGTCGCAAGCGAAAGGAGACTCCGATGTCCGAAGCCGACCAGCCCAATCGCGACCAGGCCGCCCTGTGGAACGACGCCGGGGGGCCCATCTGGGTGGAGATGCAGGGAGTGCTCGACGCCATGCTGGCGCCGCTCGGGGCGCCGCTCCTCGAAGAAGCCTTCCCCGGCGAGGGCGGCCGCGTGCTCGACGTCGGCTGCGGCGCGGGCGCCACGGCCCTCGCGATGGCGAGGCGCCTCGGGCCGGCGGGCCGCTGTCTCGGCGTCGATATCTCCGGGCCGCTCGTGGCGGCCGCCAGGGCGCGCGCCGCCGCCGAGGGCCTTTCGTCCGCCGCCTTCGTCCAGGCCGACGCGCAGACGCATCGCTTCGAGCCCGGCGAGTTCGACGCGGTGATCTCGCGCTTCGGCGTGATGTTCTTCGCCGATCCCGCCGCGGCGTTCGCCAACCTCCGGCGCGCCGCGCGGCGCGACGCCAGGCTCTCGTTCGTGGCCTGGCGCAGCCCCGCCGAGAACCCGTTCATGACCGAGGCCGCCCGCGCCGCCGCGCCGCTGCTGCCCAGCCTGCCCACCCCGGGCCCCGACGCGCCAGGCCCGTTCGCCTTCGCGGACAGCGACCGCGTGCGGCGCATCCTGGACGCGAGCGGCTGGACCGACGTCGCCATTCGCCCGCTCGACGTGCCCACCGGCGTCGCGGAGAAAGACCTGCTCACCTATGTCATCAAGCTCGGACCGGTGGGCCTCGCGCTGCGGGACGCGGACGAGCCGACGCGCGCCCGGACGGCCGAGGTGGTTCGCGCCGCCTTCGAGCCGTACGTCCGCGAGGGCGCGGCCCGCTTCACCGCGGCCTGCTGGCTCGTGAGCGCGCGCGCCTGACCGCGTGGTGACTCTGGCCGTCGGGCCCGGGTATGATGGTGGCATGATGTCCACAATGCGCTCCACCGTACGCTCCTGCACCAGGCTTGCTGCGCTCTTGATTCCAATTTTTCTCTGTCACTGCACAGAGCCGAGCGCGGGTGGAGACGATGCAAGCAGCGCGGGTCAGGGGGGATCCGCCTCGGGGGGAGGCGGCGGGAGCGCGACGGCCGGGAGCTCGAGCGGGGGAGGCGCGTCCGTCGCGACGAGCTCGTCGTCGTCCGCTTCCACGTCGGTGGGCGCGGGTGGCGCCGGAACGGGCGGAGCCGGCGGCATGGCGCCGTTCGAGCCCGGCTTCATCCTCGGCGCCGATATCTCCAGCGTCCAGGAGGCGGTCGATAGCGGCGCGACGTACGTGGACACGGACGGCAACGAAAAAGGGATGCTCGAGCTGCTGAAGAATCACGGGTTCAACTACATCCGGCTCCGGACGTTCGTGGACCCGGGCGCTACGTACGGCTATGCGTTCGGGACCGGCGGCTCTTGCGAGAAGGAAGAGAGCTATTGCGACAAGGACCACACGATCGAGTTCGGCAAGCAGATCAAGGCCGCGGGCATGGGGTTCCTGCTCGACTTCCATTATAGCGACACCTGGGCCGACCCCGGCAAACAGATCATCCCCGAGGCCTGGCGGGACGCGCGGTCGATCGACGAGATGGCGGGCCTCTTGAAGGACTACACGAAGGACGTCGTCTCCGCGCTCGTCGGCGCGGGCGCGCGCCCGGACATGGTGCAGATCGGCAACGAGATCACGCCGGGCATGCTCATCCACGTGCCGTCCGCCAGCACGGACTGCTGGGGCAACGATTCGGTCGTCAATCCGAGCGGCCTCACCGGGCGAGCGTCGAACCAGAACTGGGACAACCTGGCCGCCCTGCTCAAGGCAGGCATCGCCGGGGTCAAGGAGGTCGACGACACCATCAAGATCATGCTGCACGTCGAGAACACCGAGGACGTCGACGGCGTCACGTGGTGGGTCAACAGCGCCAGGACGCGAGGCGTCGCGTTCGACGTCCTCGGGCTCTCCTGCTACACGGCATTTCAGGGGGAGCCCGAGGTGTGGCAGAACACCTTCAATGAACTGGCCGAGACATTCCCGGAGCTGTCGTTCGCGATTGCGGAATACAACCCCGAGCGCACGAAGGCCAATCAGATCATGCGCGACCTGCCGGACGGCAGGGGGCTCGGGACGTTCTTCTGGGAGCCGACGCAGAGCGGCACATGGGGCACGTCCCTCTTCACGTCGCAGGGCGGCGCGACCAGGGCGAGCAGCGACGCGTTCGCGGAGTTCGACGCGATCAAGGCGAGCTTCGGCCTGTAGTACCGCGGATCAGAGCTCCCGCCAGGGATCTGCCTCGCGAGCGAAGAGAAACAAACGCAAAGGCGCAAAGACGCAAAGGCGCAAAACTACAAATTTTTTTTGCGTCTTTGCGCCTTTGCGCCTTTGCGTTGAACTCTCTCTCCGGATCCCTGGCCGGACGTCTGGCGGGCGGAAGGGGCGCTCGCTTCCTCGGCCTGCGCACGCGCCCACCACCGTCTCTCCACGGTAGCTCCTCCCGCTCGTGGAAGCGACACTGGCCGCCTTCCGTTATCCTCAGCGCGCCTCATCGGATCTCCGTCCGCCCGCGGATTCACGTCGTCATGGCGGGGCCGGTCCGATGCGGCGCACGACCCCGAGGAGGCGCCCATGAAGGTGAGGATCGTCGTGAGTTACGTCCCCCGCTATCGCAGGGGGCACCGCTTCCACTTCGTCCCGCCGGTCACCGGGATTCACCTCGCGGCGATCACCCCGCCGGAGCACGAGGTCGAGCTCTTCCACGAGCAGGTGCGCCCCGTCCCCGTCGACGCCGCGCCGGACGTCGTCGCGCTCTCGTTCTTCTCCGGCTTCGCGCGCCGCGCCTACGCGCTCGCCGACCGCTACCGCGCCCTCGGCGTGCGCGTCGTCGCCGGCGGGCCGCACGTCTCGTACTGGATCGAAGAGGCGCTCCAGCACGTCGACGTGGTGGTCACCGGGGAGGCCGAGACGGTCTGGCCCGCCGTCCTGCGCGACCTCGAGCGAGGCACGCAGCGCCGCGTCTATCACGGCGAACCGGCCTCGCTCGCCGGGCTGCCGACCCCTCGCTACGATCTGCTCGAAGGCCGCTTCCTCGTCCCCCGCGTGCTCCAGGCGACGCGCGGCTGCCCGTTCACCTGCAGCTTCTGCACGGTGCCCGACCTCAACCCCGGCTTCCGCGTGCGCCCCGTCGACGAGGTGATCCGCGACATCGCCACCACGCATTTCCCCCGCTTCTGGCAGGAGAAGGTCGCCTGGTTCTGGGACGACAACCTCCTCGTCCAGCGCCGCTGGGCCAAGGAGCTCCTGCGCGAGCTCGCCGGGCTCGATCGCTGGTGGCTCACGCAGGCGTCCATCGATATCGTCAAGGACCGGGGGCTCCTCGACGCGATGGAGCGGTCCGGCTGCATCGGCATCTTCCTCGGCATCGAGAGCCTCGACGAGGCCGATCTGAAGAGCGTCGACAAGCGCCAGAACCGCGCGCGCGAGTACCGCGAGGCGATCCGCAAGCTGCACGATCGCGGGATCTGCGTGATGGCGGGCTTCATCTCGGGCTTCGACGATCAGACGCCGGAGGTCATCGCCTCCACGGCCGATCGGCTGAACGAGATCGGCGTCGACGTCCCGTTCCTGAGCATCCTCACGCCGTTCCGGGGCACGCCGCTGTACGACGAGCACCGGCGAGACGGGCGGATCCTCGAAGAGCGCGACTGGCCCCATTACAGCGGCTACGGGGTCGCCTTCCGGCCGGCGCGCATGTCGCCCGAGCAGCTCCTCGCCGCCCACCGTCAGATGTGGAATCGCGCCTTCAGCCCCGCGGCGGTGGTCGAGCGGCTCGCGCGCGGCGCGCGGTCGCTGAGCCGCGGCGGGATGATGCTGTCGGCGGCGATGAACGCCTTTTACGGCCTGAAGCAGGTCACCGGCAACGAGCCGGCGGCGCCGCCGCTCGAGCCCCGAGGGACGATCCGGCACCCCGCGCCCGGGGACGCCCCGGCCCGGCTCGCGCGCCTCGGCCCGAAGCGGGCGGAGGCCGCCGTCGTTTCCCCGAGAGGGGCACGCGACGCCGCCGCCTCACCGGAGTGAGAGCAGCGGCGGCGCCCGGAGCGGGACGCTGGCGCCCTCGAAGGCGCGCGCGGCGCGCAGCACGAGCGCCTCCTCGAAGTGGCGCCCGACGATCTGGAGCCCGAGCGGCAGGCCGGCGCCGGTCACGCCCATGGGCACGCTGATGGCCGGCTGGCGCGTCAGGCTGAAGGGGCCGGCGAAGGACGCGGGGGGCGGGCCGCCGCCCTCGATGAGCGGAGCCGCCCCGGCCGAGGTGGGCGTCACGAGCAGGTCGAAGCGGCGGTGGAGCGCGGCCATGACCAGGGCCAGCTCCGCGCGGCGCCGCTCGGCCTCGAGGTACGCCACCGCGCCGAGCGCCTCCCCCTCGGCGGCCGCGCTCCGCACCGCGGGATCGAGCAGCGCGCGCTGCTCCGGTCCGAGCTCCCGCACGGTGTGCGCGGCGCGGGCGGCGAACAGCGTCCGCAGCACGCCCCCCGCGTCCGCGAGCGGCGGATCCACCTCCTCCACCTCGGCGCCGAGCTCCTCCAGGGTCGCCGCCGCCGCGGCGAAGCGGGCCCGCGTCTCGCCGGCCGGCTCGATGGCGCCGAGCGTGGCGCTCACGCCGATGCGCACGCCCCGCAGCGCCCCCGCGATGGGCGCGCCGTCGAGCGCGTCCGCCGCGTCCCCGGGCGCCGGCGGGGCCCGGAACGGGTCGCGGTCGTCGGGGCCGGAGAGGACCGCGAGGAGCAGCGCCGCGTCGCCGACCGCGCGCGCGATCGGCCCCACGTGCGGGGGCACGCCCACCACGCTCGCCGGGTGGGCCGGCACGCGGCCGAAGGTCGGCTTGAGCCCCACCACCCCGGAGAACGCGCTGGGGACGCGGATCGAGCCGCCGCCGTCGGTCCCCACCGCGATCGGGCCGAACCCCGCCGCCACCGCGGTGACGGCCCCGGCGCTGCTGCCCCCCGGCGTGTGCCGGGGATCCCACGCGTTGCGGGTGATCCCGGTCAGCGGGCTGTCGCCGGAGCCCTTCAGGCCGAACTCCGAGGTCGTCGTCTTCCCGAAGAGCACCGCGCCGTGCTCCCGCAGGCGCGCGACCGCGGGCGCGTCCTCGGTCCAGGGGCCGCTCGCGTCCACCGTGCGCGAGCCGCGCCGGGTCGGCCAGCCGGCCGTGAGCAAGAGGTCCTTCACCGAGACGGGCACCCCGTCGAGCCGCCCCGCCGGCGCGCCGCGGACCCACCGCGCTTCCGACGCGCGCGCGGCGTCGAGGGCGCGCTCCCCGTCGACCAGCACGAACGCGTTGAGCGGCGCGCCGTGGCGCTCCACATGGGCGAGGACGGCCCGCATCACCTCGACCGGCGAGGCGCTCCGGGCGCGGTAGAGGGCGAGGAGCTCGAGGGCGGTCGCTTGCACCAGCGAAGAGGTCATGGTGTTTCCACGATAGCGGACATGTCGTCCGCTGGGGTAGAAGGCGCAGGTCATGGGGACCGAGGGATCCGAGCCGGTGTGCACGGACGCGGCCGTCGCCGAGGCGCTCGCCGCGCAGCGCCTCGAGCGCGACGCCGAAGGCAGCCTCGACGCCGCGCTCGCCCTGGCGGCCACGCTGCACGCGCCGGGGCAGCGCGAGCGCTACCGACTTCTGCTGGAGCGCGCGATCGCGCAGGCGGATCGCGCGCTGGCCGCCGCCGAGCAGGAGCGCGCCGCGCTCGAGGGGCAGGAGCTCGCCGCTGGAAGAGAGCGGACCCTCGCGACGGGGATGGGCGCCCGTTCGACGCTGGCGAGGGCCCACGCGGCGCGCGCCGAAGACGCGCTCCACGGCGCGGGCCAGCTCTCGCTGAGCGCGCAGCGCGCGCCGACGCGCGAGGCGTGCGACGACGGCTGGCGGCGCGTGGAGGCGATCGTGATCGGCGCGGAGGCCGCCGCCCGCGCGGCCGCGGCCTTCGCCGCGGAGCTCGAGGCCGGCGCGCCTCGCTCGAAAGCCGCCCGCGCGGCGCGCGCGGCGCGCGCGGCCGCGCACAGGGCCGAGGTCGCCGCCCGCGCGGCGCGCACGATCGTCGAGGAGCGAAACCACGCGTACACGTTCCACACGGACAACGGCTTCTCGTTCGGCGAGGGGTGGCACGTCGCCGCGGCCGCCGTCCTCGCGGGCGCGACCGTTCAAATCGAGCCAGGCAAGGCCGGAACGCCGCAAGCCGAGGCGTTTCTCCGCGATGCGGGCCTGAGCGATCACCTGCAGGCGTACCGCTCGCGCCCGCGCGCGATGAAGCAGACGACGGAGATCGTCGCGCGCGCCTTCGACGCCGATCCGTCCTCCGCCCAGCGGAGGCTCCGCGCGGCGTTCCTCGGGGACGCGCCGATCCCGGAGGCGGTGGCTGGCTGGGTCGATCGCAGGCTCGCGGACGCGCGGGCCGGAGCGCCGTGCCGGAAGAAGGTGCTGCTCTGGATCCGCGAGTGCGTCCACCACCCGCACCGAAACACGACGCTCGCCGAGCTGCTGGAGCTGACGGACCTGGCTCGGCGCGCGGGGCTCGTGCCCGTGTTGACCGGCGACGCCCTTCGCGACGGGCGGATCCCCGAGGGCGCGGTCGACATGACCCTCTTCTGGAAGGACCCCATCTTTCGGCAGCTCGACATGCGCCGGGCGCAGCTGCAGTTCTTCGAGCACCTGAAGCGGACGCACGGCCTCGTCGGCCAGGTCGGCGTCACGACCGCGGGCATGGATGGCCCCGCGCTCATGGGGATCCCCACGATGTACCTCACCGATACGCCGAACGTGCGCATGCGGGCGTGGGTCGGCGCGGTGCCTGGATACGAGGAGGTCGTGCGCGAGAGCGGCTATCTCGAGCGCGTCCGCCGTGGGCTGTCCGAATGGGCCGCAGCGCCGTAGGCCGCCCTGATCTCGAGCCCTGAGGTGGCGCGGCCCACCGCGGCGAAGCCGCTCGCGTCTGGCTTTGCTGTGATCGTGTCGGGGGGAGCACCGCTATTGCTCGCGCGGGTTGACACGCTCGGACGACTTGCGCCTTGATGCGCGCCCTCCGCAGGCCGCCCTGAGGCGCTCTCGGCGGCGGCGCGGCGGAGCGCAGCAGTGAGCTTCTTTTAGGAATCGTGGAGATCGGATCGATGAGCCGTGTTCTTCGGCGGACCGCTTGGTTCGCCTGCGCTGGGGTCGTTCTGCTCGCCGGGTGCGGCGGCTCCTCGCCCGCGCCGCTGCCGGTAGAGGCCAGCTTGAACGGTGAGGGCGGCGGGAGCGATGGAATCGAGAGCGGCGACGCAGGGACCGGGGGCGCGGGCGGCGGGACGAGCGTCGATTGCGACGCGCTCTCGGCCGAGCTCCAGGCCGCGCTCGACGCGGCCGTGGAGGACCAGCGGCTCCCCGGCGCGGCCGCCGCCGTGAGCCTCGGGGCGTGCAGCTGGCGCGGCGCCTCCGGGGTGGCCGACGCAGAGGCGGAGATCCCCCTGCGGCCCGATGATCTCTTCCGGGTAGGAAGCATCACCAAGACCTTCATGGCGACCCTGGCGCTGATGCTGCGCGCCGAAGGCCGCCTGTCGCTCGACGATGCCGTCTCCGAGCACGTGGAGGGCGTCCCCGGCGGCGACCAGATCTCCGTCCGGCAGGTCCTGAACCACACGAGCGGGCTCTACGATTTCACGCAGAGCGACGCGTTCTGGTCCGCGGCCCTCTCCGACCCGGAGCGCGCGTGGGCGCCCCGGGAGCTCATCGAGATCGCCGCGTCGCAGCCGCCGTATTTCGAGCCTGGGGAGGGCTTCGCTTACTCCAACACGAACTACATCATCGCTGGTCTGATCCTCGAAGCCGCGTCGGGAGAGCCCGTCGGCGAGCTGCTCCGCGCCCGGATCCTGGAGCCGGCTGGGCTCGCGCGCACCTACCTCGACGGCGCCGAGGCGGCCCTGCCGGGCCTCGTGCACGGCTACGGGGTCGACCGGGGAAAGCTCGTCGACACGACCTCCGCGGCGGATCCGTCGGCGGCCGGCGCGGCGGGCGCCCTGGTCTCGACGACCGACGACCTCACGCGCTTCTACCGCAAGGTGCTCGGCGGCGAGCTGCTCGGCCCAGCCGAGCTCGCGGAGATGACCACCTGGGTGGACGCGAGGCTCGGCGAGGTCACCGGGTACGGGCTCGGGCTCTCCCGCCGTGAATCCCGGCTCGGCGCCCAGGTCGGGCATGACGGCGGTATCTGGGGCTTCACGTCCTCGTCCTATTACGCGATCGACAGCGACGCTTCGATCACCGTGCTCGTCAACCTCGAGGTCGGCGACGCGGGCAGGATCGTCGACGATCTGGCGGATGTCCTGATCATGCCCTGAGCCGGGCGGGGCGCGGTCGCCGCGCGCCCGACACCCGCGATCGTGCACGCCGGAGCCGCGAGCCCCGGGCGCCGACGGCCGTTTGCACACTCGCGCCTCCGTCGGCCGGCGCGCCCTGCGCGGAGGCGGGGCTCTCGGGAGTCGACGCCGCGGCGCGGGGCGCCAGTGATACGCCGCGAACGGGCCTCACGCTTGCATCACGACGGACGCAGCCTGGATGGGGGATGCCCATCAAGCGGCTCGCATTGCAAAGGAGTCCATGATGAAGCTGGTGAAAGCGCTTGGTGCGCTGGCCCTGTCCGGCGTCGCCCTCGGCACGACGCAGCTCGCTGCGGCGGAGACCTCGACACCGATCCAGGATCTCGTGATCGTCGAGGAGACGGCGAGCCCGGATCTCGACGCCTCCCGGATCGTGGCCCCGTATGGCTACCGTCCGTACGGCGTTTACGGTTACCGGCCGTATGGCGGTTTCGGCTACCGACCGTATGGTGTCTACGGCTACCGTCCGTATGGCGGTTTCGGCTACCGTCCGTACGGCGGTTTCGGCTACCGGCCGTATGGCGCTTACGGCTACCGTCCGTACGGCGGTTTCGGCTACCGGCCATACGGCTACCGGCCGGGTTTCCGGCCGTACGGCTGGTATCGGCCGTGGCGCTCGCTCTCCTCGGAGGCCGAGTCGGCTCCGGGAGGGGATATTCCCACGCCTGCGGTGAGCCTCCCCGACGATCGCTGATGGCGCGCTGCTCGCAGGGCCGAGGCGCCGAGGCGCTGCCTCCGCGCCTCGGTGCCGCGCGGCTGCACAGGGCCTGCGGGCGCGCGGCGTCGGGAGGGATCCTCATGGGTGGAAGAGCACGGAGTCGCGGGCGCACCGTCCTGATCGCGGCCGCCGCCGCAGTGCACCTCGGGTGCGTCGTCCTCGGGGCGCTCCACGTCGATCTGCAGAGGGCGGGGCGGCTCGGCGGGGTGATCGCCTATCATGGCGCGCTCTCCGGCGCCGACAGCGGCTACAACTTCTTCGCTCCCGCGGTCAGCGCGCTGCCCTGGGCCAGGTTCCAGGTCACCGACGCGAGCGGCGCGGCCCGCGCCGAGGTGCTGGAGTCCGGAGCCAACCACGAGGCGGATCTCCGCGTCAGGAGCATCCTCTCGCTGTTCTTGCAGGCGCAGGACGAGGCGCTGCGGCGGTCGCTCGTCGCCTCGTGGGCAGGCAAGATGTTCGCGAGGCACCCGGGCGCCACGAGCGTGGTCGTCCGGCTGGAGATCTGCGATTTGCCCCCGATGCAGGAGTACCGCGAGGGCCGCCGGCCCGCGTGGAACCTCCTCTATCGGGCGAAGCTGGTCCAGCAGTCCAGGGGGCCGGCCGCCCGGCAGAACAGCGGCGGTGAGCCGTGATCGGGCCGATCGGGATCTCCTGCAGAGCGGGGCTCTCCCGCGTCGCCTCGCGCGTCGAGCGCTTCGCGCTCGCGCCTGCGTCCGCGGAGCCCCTCGCGGCGCTCCGCATCGGTCTCGCGACCGTGCTCCTCGTCCAGGCGGCGCTCGTCGCGCCCGCGCTCTTCGAGCTCTACGGTCCAGCAGGCATCCTCCAGGGCCCGCTGCGGGAGGCCTTCGCCCAGATCGAGCTGCCGGGGATCGGCTGGCTGGCCGAGCGGCTCGGCCCGCTCGGGATCGGCGAGACATCGCTCCTCGCATGCGTCGGAGCCGTGTACGTGCTCTCCCTCGCCTCGCTGCTCTGCGGGTTCCGGACGAGGACCTCTGCCCTGCTCGCGTGGATCACCCACAGGATGCTGATGGTGACGGCGGACGCGACCGTTTACGGCGCGGATCTCTTCGCCAACATCTTTCTCTTCTATCTCGTCTGGATCCCGTCGGGCGCCGCGCTGTCCGTCGATCGGTGGCTGCGCGGGCCGAGCCGCGCGGCCGCCGAGCCGACGCCGGCCGCGCGGCTCGGGCTGCGCGTCGTCCAAGTGCACCTCTGCATCGCGTACCTGGCCAGCGGGCTGGAAAAGGCGTCGGGCCCGTCGTGGTGGAACGGCGAGGCGATCTGGCGCTCGGTCATGCTCCCGGAGTACCGCCAGCTCGATTTCTCCTGGTTGGCCTGGCACCCGTGGATCGCGCAGGCCGCGGGGTGGGCGGTGCTCGCCGTGGAGATCGGGTACGCATTCCTCATCTGGCCGCGGCTCACCCGGCGCGCCGTCATCGTGGCCACGGCTTTCCTGCACCTCGGGATCGCGGCGTTCATGGGGCTCGGCGTGTTCGGCGCCATCATGCCGGTGTTCACCCTCGCGGCCTTCGGCGTGCCGGCGGACCCCCGCGCCCCGTCGCCGTCGCGCGCGGCGCCGCTGCCGGACCTGCCGCGCGCGGCGGGCGGATGAGCGCGCTGGCCGCGCCCCGTCGCCGTCGCGCGCGGCCAGCGGTCGCTCTCCCTCCCGCTACGGCGACAGGGTGAGCGAGCCCTCGTCGAGCGCGATCTCGTAGTAGCCGTGATCGTTCCACTGGAGCGTGCGGCCCCCCTGCTTGAGCGTCCCGCCGCTCACCTTGACGCGCAGGTACTTGCCCGGCGGGAAGTGGGCCGGCAGCGTCCACCGCCACGTCCTGTCGCTGCCCGACGTGGTGGGCGTGACCGAGGAGAGCATCTTCTGGCCGCGCCAGTAGGCGCCGACGTTCACCACGCTGTCGATCCACACGTCGCCGAGCGCCTTGGTGTGCTGGACGTGATCGAGGAACGCCCGGAGCTGGACGGGCTGATAGGCGCCGTCGCTGCCGCCGGTGAAGCCGTGCACCAGGACGGTGCGCCACTTGTTGGCGGACCGCGCGCTCGTGACCTGATCGTCGAACATCTGCGTGGAGGCGCCGGTCGGGGGGATGTAGCAGGGCAGATTGAACGGATCGGTCGAGTCGTTCGGGCCGATGAGCGCGTTGGCCACGCCGCGATTGATGAGGAAGCGCGACCGAGCGATGTTCCCGTACACCGACGAGCCGTTCGGGGCCGCCATCGTCCACACCTTGACGCCGAACTTGCTCTCGATGAACTGCGTGGCCGCGTCCGTGTCGGCGCCGCTGTCGTTGCTCGAGTGGCTCTTCGTGTGGTTGCCGAGCTCGTGCCCGTCCGCCACGGCCCGCTGCCACACCGGGTTGTTCGATTCGCTCTTGCCGGTCTGGAGATAGAAGGTGAACGGCACGTCGAGCGCGTTCAGCTGGTCGTAGTTCTGGATCTGGCTCGAGTTCGAGTCGTCGAAGGTGTACGAGACGGCGCCCTGGAAGCCCGCCCAGTTGAGCACGACCAGGTTCCCGGGCGAGCCGGTCGGCTTCGGCACGCCGCCGCCCGGCGGGACCGGGAGCCCGGAGCTCCCGCCCGTGCTCCCGCCACCGCCGCCTGCGCCGCCACCGCCGCCTGCGCCGCCGCTGCCCCCCGCGCCGCCGGAGCCCCCTGCGCCGCCCGCGCCGCCGCTGCCGCCCGCGCCAGAGCTGGCCGAGGAGCTGCTGCTCGAAGCGCTGCTGCTGCTGCTGCTGGAGCTCGCCGAGGTCGAGCCGCCGGTCCCGCTGCCGGTGACGGACACGAGCGACGGCCTGCCGGTGCCGTTCGCGCAGAAGCCCCAGCTCGTCGTCGCTCCCGGGCCCAGCGTGCCGTTGTAGGTCTCGTTCGAGGCGACGAGCTGCCCGCCCGACGACGTCGTGCGCGCGCCCCACGCGTTGCTCACCGTGGAGCCGTTGAGCGCGACGGTCATGCCCCAGGCGGTGGTGGTCGTCCGGGTCGTGTTGCTGGTCGTGTTCTTGAGGGTCACGTTCGCGCAGTACCCCGTCGACCACTGCGACTGGAGCGCGAGGTCCGCCTCGAGCACTGAGTCCGCGCTGCTGAGATCGCCCTCCAGCGATTCCATCTCGTCGCCCTCGCCGTAGGGGTCCCCGACGCACGCGAAGAGGAAGCAGGCGAGCGAGACCGAACCGTAGCCCAGCAAGCTGGTAAGACGCATAAATTTCTCCTTGGAGCGGCCAGGTGAGCCGCAAGGTAATCGGCAAAGATGCTCAAGTAAGAATCTTACGTCAGCGTTTTACGCGCGGAGCGGGTAGCCCCGCGCATTGGGGAGTATGCCCGGTAAACGGGTCTTTGATCACGATCTACGATGGTTGGAGATATCCATGTATTCAGGACGCGCACCGAGGCTGCGATCGTCGCTGGGTGTGAGCGTGACGCGGTGTCGCCGGCAGCGACGACCCAGGCGCGCGGGCCCCGTCTCCACGCCGCTCATGATCCGAGCCTCGCGCTGTGTCAGCGCACCCTCTTGCCGACATGGGGCGTCCCATCCTTGCGGACGTAGCCGTCGGGCAGAGCTCGCAGGTCGATGTCGGGGTACTCGGCCACATCGCCGGGGACGCTCGAGCCGATCTCCAGCAGCACGGCCTCGCGATCCGAGCGGTTCTGGAGGTGGTGTCCGTCGGGATCTCCCGCGCGGAACCCGGCGCAGTCGCCCGCGCGCAGCACCTCTTCGCCCCCGTCCGTGACCAGCACCACCTCGCCTTCCAGCACCATGACGAACTCGTCTTCTGAATGGTGCCAGTGACGCTGGCTCGACCACTGGCCGGGAGGCAGGCGAAGCAGGTTGACGCCGAACTGCGTCAGCCCCGCCGCCTTGCCGAGCCGCCACCGCGCCCGCTCGCGGCACGGGGCGTCGTACGGCGCCGGATATGCGGTGCCAAGGCGCGTCGGGGCCTGAGAAATGTCGATCTTCTTCATCGGGAGTAGCCTCCTTGTGGACCGGATTGGCGCGAAGCTTACCGAGGAAGAGCGATCGTCGCTACCGCCGAGGCGCTCTTCAGAGCTTCGCCGCCACGAGCTGGGCGAGCTCTACCATCCGGTTGGAGAAGCCCCACTCGTTGTCGTACCAGGCGAACACCTTCGCGAAGCGATCCCCCATCACCTGCGTCAGCGTCGCGTCGAAGATCGACGAGCGAGGATCGCCCAGGTAGTCGCTGGAGACGAGCGGCTCTTCGGTGTAGCCGAGGATGCCGCGCAGCGGACCCTCGCTGGCGCGCCTCATGGCCGCATGGATCGCGTCCTTCGTGAGCGGCCGGGTGCTCTCGAACGTGAGATCCACGACGGAGACGTCCATCGTGGGCACCCGCATCGACAGCCCGTCGAACCTGCCGGCGAGCGCCGGCAGGCACTCGCTGAGCGCCTTGGCGGCGCCGGACGAGGTGGGCACGATGTTCTGCGCGGCGGCGCGGGCGCGGCGCAAGTCGCCCTTGCGGTGCGGCACGTCCAGCAGGGCCTGATCGTTGGTGTAGGAGTGCGTGGTCGTCATCAGCCCGCGCTCGAGGCCGAAGGCGTCCAGCAGCACCTTGGCCACGGGGGCGAGGCAGTTGGTGGTGCAGGAGCCGCACGACAGGATGGTGTGCGCCGAGCCGTCGTACTCCTCGGTGTTGACGCCGAGCACGATCGTCGCGTCGTGGCCCTTGGCGGGGGCGCCGATGATCACCTTGCGCGCGCCGGCCGCGAGGTGCGCGGCCGCCTTGTCGCGATCGGTGAACACGCCGGTGCACTCGAGCACGATGTCCACGCCGAGCTCGCGCCACGGGAGCTTGGCCGGATCCTTCTCGGCGAGCACGCGGACGGGGCGCTCGTCGATCAGCAATCGCCCCTCGGCGGCGACGGCGCGCCGCTCGGCGCGGCCGTGCACCGTGTCGTAGTTGTAGAGGTGAGCCAGCGTCTCGGGGCTCGCCATGTCGTTGAGCGCCACGAGCTCGATGTCTGGAGCGCCGCGCTGCGACAGGGCGCGCACGATGCAGCGCCCGATGCGCCCAAAGCCGTTGATCGCGATTGTCTTGCTCATTGGCGAGCCTTCCTTCGTGGTTGGGGGCGGGAGGGCCGCCCCGGGCGAGGCTCGTCGCCGCGCGCCGCCTCGTCGGGGGCGGGAGGGGCGCCGAACGCCGCGAACAGCTTGTAGGTAATGCGATCGAAGTCATCAAGATCGCGCTCGTCCAGCGCGGAGACCACCTGCGCCGCGAAGCGGCCGCGCGCGTCCACGACGCGCCGGCGCATGCGCTCCCCCGCGGCCGTCGGCGGCGCTACGTCGTCGCGACGAGCAGCTCTTCGCCGTTCACGGGCCGGAGGCCGTCGGCCCTCCCGGCGAAGTAGCGCTGGGCCAGGCTGGCCGCCGAGACGTGCCGCGCGTCCTTGAAGCCGGCGTCGCGCGCGAGCGCCAGGATCTCGGGCGGCGTGAAGAAGCTGAGGAAGGGCGTGCCGGCCGCTCGCGCTCCCTTGTGCGCCCACTCGGTGGCGGGGCGCACCTCGGGCTCGACGAGCTCGAGGGGCAGCATGAACGTCAGGGCCAGCGTGGAGCCCGGCGCGAGCCCGGCGACCTGGCGCAGCGAGGCGAGGTTCGCGTCCCTGGTGAGGTACATGCTGACGCCCGCGGACGCCACGACCGCCGGCTCGGTCGCGTCGAAGCCCGCGCTCGCGAGCTGCTCCCAGAGGGAGGCGCCCGCCTCGAAGTCGACCGGCACGAGCCGCAGCCAGTCCGGGACGCCGAAGCCGAGCTCGACGAGGCGCTGCCGCTTCCAGGCCTGAGGGCCGGGCCGGTCGACCTCGAAGACCCGGAGGCGAGAGGCGATGTCCGGCCGGCGCTGGGCGAACGTGTCCAGACCGGCGCCGAGGATGACGTACTGGCGGACGCCGCGGCCCGCCTGCTCCACGACGAGGTCCTCGATGAAGCGAGCGCGGGCCACGATGGAGGCCCGGAAGCGGCTCGTGGCTCCTGGGTTCATGTCCGGACGCTGGCGCCAGCCGTCGTCCGGGTCGGCCAGCTTCAGGCCAACCTCGTCGTCGAGGACGTGCGGCGGCGCGTCGATCTGGACGTGCATGGCGCGCCACAGGGCCACGCGCACCGCCGTTGCATCTGCTCCCGTCATCGGCTTTTCAGGCATGATGTTCCTCTCGTCTACTTTGCCGCCGCGAGCGGCGCTTGCACGCTGAGCGGACGACCGTCGGGGTCGGCGAGCAGCATCTCGAGCGCGCGCCAATGCTGCGGCTCGAACGGGCGAAGGACGGCGCCGGCGCTCGGCGGCGAGAACCGCGCGGGGTCGGCCACGGCGACCACCGGCAGGACCTGCAGCGCACGGTCGCGCGGCCGCTCCGCGACGAAGATGTAGGGACCGCCGCGGGGGTGGCGCAGGCGGCCCGAGTGGTGATCGGTCTCGAAATCGAGCTCGTAGCCGAGGCCCCGCCAGAACGCGACCGTCTTGCCCCAGTTGTGGGTCTCGATGAGCAGGCCCTCGATGCCCTCAGTCTCCATGCTTCCTCCGCTTGCGTCGCTGCTCGTCGAGGTAGGCGCGCAGCGCGGCGGCCACGATCGCCGAGAGCGACTGCTCGGTGTCGACCGCGTGGTGCTTGACCTCGCGAATCAGCTCGATCGGCAGATACACGTTGAACTGCTTCACGTCGTCCGCCATGTGCAGACCGTTATAGGATGCTAGCATGCTAACGTCAAGGCCATCCGGGGGCGCGACGCGAATGCGGCGACGTCTCGCGCCGTCGCGTCACGCCGAATCGGGCCGGCCCCGCGTCCCCTTGAAGGGCCGGTCCCCGCGTGCGATCCTCGCGCGGCCACGAGGGCGACGCCGGAGCGACGGCGGAGGCGATCCTGGGCTCGTACGGGCCGCCGCCTCGGTCGTTCTGGGTAACGGCGCCGTTCCTGGTGCTGCTCCAGCGGCGCGGGGCGAGCGGGCCCTGCCTGGCGGCATGGGTCGAGAGCACGGCCTGGATGGAGGTGCTCGGCCCGGTGCCGCCGCCGCCGCCGGGGTGGGGACCGCCCGCGGGGTTCGGGCCGCCCGGGTTCGGGCCGTCGCCGGGGTTCGGGCCGCCGCCGTCCGGCGCGGCGTGAGAGCGCTTGACAGACTGAACCGGTTTTGTTCTCCTGCGCTCCTACAACGCACCACGGCCCGCGCCCAACGCCGCGGCCCCGGACAGCCGTGCCCGACGCCAGCGCGGATCGCCTCCACACCACCGCTGGGCGCCTCGATCGCGGAGACCGGTGATCCACCCTCCCGGACGCGGGACCGCGCGGACCAGCTCGTGGGCGACAAGGAGCCATTTATGCGAAAACCTTTGTTCTTGGGCCTTGGCGCATCAGGTATCCTCGCCCTTCTCCTGATGGGGCTCGGGTGCGATTCATCGAGCGGGTCCTCCTCCGGCACGGGGGGCGACGGCGGCTCCGGCGGCCAGAGCGCGACGAGCAGCGGGAGCGGCGCCGGCGGCGCCAGCGCCTCGACCGGCTCCGGCGGCGCGGCGGACGGCGGGGGCGGCGCGGGCACCGGGGGCGACGCGGCGGGCACCGGCGGCTCGGGCGGCGGCGCGACGCCGGCGCCGGCCTGGGACTGGACCGGCATCGTCGGCACGGGACAGAGCCTGTCGGTCGGCGCGGAGGCGAACCCGCCCCTCGGGACGCGGCAGCGCTTCGGCAACCTCAAGCTGTCCCTCGGGAACGCGGGCGTGCCCCCGTTCGATCCGGAGAGCAGCGCCCTCTCCCTGGTGCCGCTCGTCGAGCCCATCCGCCCGTTCGCGACGACGTACCCGAGCGCCTACCCGAAGAACCTCTACGGCGAGACGCCGCACACGGCGATGGCCGATCAGATCTCGTCGCTGGCGAAGGCCGCGATGATCGGCGACCACGTCACGGTGCACACGGTCGTCGGCGAGAGCGGGCAGCCGATGAGCGTCCTCCGGAAGGGCGCCGCCGAGGTGGTCAGCGGCGACACGACCATGGGCCGCGCCTACGCGGCGACGCTGTTCGAGGCCGAGGCGATCGCGAAGCTCGCCAGCAAGGCCGGCAAGACGTTCGGCGTCGGCGCCATCATCATCACGCACGGCGAGTCCGACGCCGGCAGCCCGACCTACGAGGACGATCTGGTCAAGCTGTGGTCCGACTACAACCAGGATATCCCGCCGCTCACCGGGCAGACGCGGAGCATCCCGATGCTCGTATCCCAGCAGCACTCGGTGCACCTCGAGGTGGGCTCGCGGTCGACGTCGACCCTGGCGCAGTGGCATGTGGGCGTGAGCCACCCGGGAGACATCCTCTGCTCGGGTCCGAAGTACCAGTATCCGTACGCGAACGATCACATTCACCTCAACGCGAACGGGTACCAGCAGCTCGGCGAGAAATACGGCCAGGTCTACTTCGAGAAGGTCGTCCTCGGGAAGGACTGGCAGCCGCTCCAGCCGACGCGGGTCGAGCGCAACGGCAACGTCGTCACCGTGCACTTCCACGTCCCGGTGCCGCCCCTCGTGTGGGACACGGCGCTGCCGTCTCCCCACCAGACGGCGCTCACCGAGTGGGCGCAAGGCCGCGGCTTCGAGCTCTGGAGCGGCAACACCCGGATCGAGATCACCGGCGTCGAGATCGACGGCGATTCGGTCGAGATCACGGCGCGGAACCTCCCCGCTTCCGGCGTGATGGTCGGCTACGCGGCGACGACCGACGGCGAAGCGAACGCGATGCCGGGCGGCACGACGCGCTGGGGTCAGCTGCGCGACTCGGACCCGTTCGTCGGCTCGGTCACGGGCAAGGCCCAGCCGAACTACAGCGTCGCGTTCGAGATGAGCGTTCCCTGAAGGTCGAGATCAACGTCCCCTGAAGACGCGCGGCGCCGCGCCGAGGCGAGCCGCTCCGAAGCCGATCCTGTCCACGGCGGCCCGCGCGCTGGTCGTCGCGGCGGGCCCTGGCTTCGGCGGAGCGGCTCGCCTGGCCATCGCGGGCGCAGGCAGGGCAGGGGACGGCGCGAGCGACGCGGCCGGGCGCGGGGCGCGCGTCGGCGATCGGGCGCGCTTGACAAGACAGACCTGTCTGTCTTAATCATGGGCGTGAGCGACGCCCGGAGCCACATCCTCGAGGTCGCGGAGCGCCTCTTTTACGCGGAGGGCTACCGCGCCGTCGGCGTCGATCGCTTGATCGCCGAGGCGGGCGTCGCCAAGGCCACCTTTTATCGCCACTTCCGGACCAAGGACGAGCTGCTCGTGGCGGTGCTCGACGCCCGCGACGCGCGCTTCCGCGCGTGGCTGGCCGGGCGCGTCGAGGCCCTCGCGAGCGACCCGCTGGATCGGCCGCTCGCGGTCTTCGACGCGCTCTCCGAGCGGTTCGCCGCGAACGACTTCCGCGGGTGCGCGTTCCTCAACACGATGGTCGAGGTCGCGAGCCGGAGCCACCCCGCCCACGAGGCGTCGCAGCGCCATAAGCAGCGTCTCATCGACTATCTCGAGGGGCTCCTGCGCGAGGCCGGCGTGCCGGACGCCGCCGCGCTGGCGCCGCAGCTCCTGCTTCTGATCGACGGCGCGACGGTCACCGCCGTCCGCGAGGGGGGACCGGGCGCGGCCGCGCGCGCGCGTTCCCTCGCCGAGGTGCTCCTCGCCACCGCGCGGCCAGGGAGGCGACGACGATGAACCAGATCCCGAGTGTCCCGATCATGTCGGTTCGGCATGCCGAGCAGCCCTCGATCCCTCGCCGCGCCGGCGCGGAGCCCCGCACCGGCCAGCGGTCGGCGCGCCCCCCGCGGACGCCGCCGGCGCGCGGGGCCGCCCTCGCCGCGCCGCTGCTCGCGCTCTCGCTGACCGCGTGCGCGCCGGCGAACCGCGCCGACGCCAGCGCCCCGCCGGCCGCCGCATCGGCCGGCGCCGGGCCGGCCGACGGCCCGGCGGCCGCCGCCGATGCCTCGAGCGGGCGCCTCCAGTGGCGCGGCGGTCCGACGGCGATCCTCGAGCGCGACGGGCTCCGGCTCCTCACCGATCCCGTCCTCGGGCCGCGCGGGCCTGTCGCGTTCGTCCTCCCGAAGCACCCGTCGACCGGCGTCGAGAACGCGCCGGTCGCCCGCTACACGGATCCTCCCGCCGAGCCGCTCGGGCGACTCGACGTCATCCTCCTCAGCCACAACCACGCCGACCACTTCGACGCGGTCGCGAGAGAGACCCTCCCGAAGGACGTCACCTTCGTCCTCCCGCCCGACGCGGCCGACGCCGCGCGCGCCGCGGGGTTCACCAGGCTGACGCCGCTCGACTGGGACGGCGAGACGGTCATTCCGACCCGCGCCGGCCGCCTCCGGATCCTCGCCGTCCCGGCGAACCATTCCCACGATGCGGCGCTCGACGCGACGCTCGGAAAGGGCAATGGGTATGTGCTGCGCTGGGAGGGCGCGACGCCTTATTCGATCTACTGGACCGGCGATTCGGTCTTCACCGAGCCCATGCGCGCGGTGGCGGCCCGGTTCGCGCCCATCGACCTATGGCTGCCGCACCTCGGCGCGGTCGGCGTCGACGGCGCGCGCGGCCTCCGCACGATGGACGCCGAGGAGGCCGTCGCCGCCGCGGCGCTCCTCCGCCCGCGCCACGTGATCCCGATCCACCACACCACCTTTGCCCATTACCGCGAGCCGGTCACGGCGTTCGTTCAGCGCGCCGCGACGAAGCGCCTGCCCGCGCACATCCACGTTCCGACCGACGGCGCGTGGATGCCCCTCCCGCGCTGATCCGGCTTCGGCGCGCCCGCGGCGCCGCATCGCGGCACGCCGGGCGGCGAGCGGGCTCTGCCGCTGGCGCCGTCCGTGCGACGCGCGTGCGCATGATACGATGAGGCCGTGCGCACGTTGTCTCGCCTCGCGCTCCTCGCCGCCGCGGCGCTCGCGGCCTGTGCTCCTCCTGCGCCGCCGGCGATGCCCCTGTCCGACGCCCCCGCCGCCGAGGAGCCCGCGTCCGGGGCCGCGGCGGCGCCCGGCGCCGCGGAGAGCCCCGCGGTCCCGGAGAGCCCGGAGCAGAGGGCGGCGCGCCTGCGCGCGGCGGCGATCCTCGTCGACGGCCACAACGGGATCCCGTCTCCGTTCGTCGGCGGCGCGTTCGATGTCACCAACCTGAGCCGCGAGGCCGCGCGCGCCGATCTCGAAAGGCTCAAGGCGGCCGGCGTCGCCGGCGAGCTCTTTCCGATCCACGTCGGCGCGCTCTCGGGGCAGCAGGCCGGCCTGCGCGGCGGCGCCGCGCGCCGCGCGCTCGATCTCATCGACGGGATCCACCGGCAGATTGAGCGCCACGGCGCCGATCTGGTGCTCGCCAGGAGCGCTCGGGACGTGCGGCGCGCGAAGCGCGAGGGCCGGGTCGCCGCGCTCATGGGCATCGAGGGGGGACACGCCATCGAGAACTCCCTGTCTGCGCTGCGCTCGTTTCATCGCCTCGGCGTCCGCTACATGGCCCTCACGCACCTCAGCACGAACGACTGGGCGGACTCCGCGGGCGGCGCCATCGAGCCCGCGATCGCGCGCCACCGCGGCCTCTCGCCCTTCGGCGAGGAGGTGGTGCGCGAGATGCAGCGGATTGGCATGCTCGTCGACGTCTCGCACGCGTCCGAGGCCACGTTCCGGGCCGCCCTGCGCGTGGCGAAGGCGCCGATCATCGCTACTTCCTCGGTCCGCGCAGAGGCCCACCACCGCCGCCGCCTCGGCGACGACCTGCTGCGCGCGCTCGCGACGAACGGCGGTGTCGCCATGGTGGACTTCTGGGCTCTCTTCCTCGACGAGGCGTATGCGGAGCAGGCAGGGCGGTTTCTGCAGAAGCACGGGGCGCGCCTCAAGGAGCTGAGCGAGCGCGCCCCGGGCGACGCGGCGAGCGCCCGCGGCGAGATCGAGAAGCTCAGGGCCCAGGAAGCGCCGATCCAGCTGCCGTCGAGCGCGCGGATCGCCGACCACATCGACGATCTGGTGAAGATCGCCGGGATCGACCACGTGGCGCTCGGCTCGGATTTCGACGTCGATGGCGCGCTCCCGGGCGGGCTCGCCGGCATCGACGGGCGCTCGACGATGACGCTGGAGCTCGTCCGACGGGGCTATTCGGACGAGGACATCCTCAAGCTCCTGGGCGGCAACTTCCTGCGGATCTTCGAGCAGGCCGAGGCCTACGCGGCCTCGACCGAGACCTCGCTCTCCGGCGACGGCAGCACGCGGCAGCTCACCGCGGCGGAGCTGCCGGCGCCGGAGCCGGCGGCCGTGGTGGATCCGAGGCCGCTCTTGCCGCCTCCTGGCCCGCCGCCCCCGGCGCCCGCCGTGGGCCCGAAGGCCGCGAAGCCCCCGAGCCCGCCGGCCCCCCCAGGAGGCATGGACCTCATCATGGCGCGTTGAGCGCCTTCAGGGCCCGTGCCGCTGCCGATCGAGCCAGTTGTCGGGCCAGGGAGCCGGGATAGATTTCAACGCAAAGGCGCAAAGGCGCAAAACAACAATGTTATTTTTTTGCGTCTTTGCGGTCTTGGCGCCTTTGCGTTGAAATCTCTCTCCTCGCGCGGGGCAGGATCTCTGACCCGCGGTATCAGGAGGCGCTCTGCTTCCCTCGCGCTCCAGAGCTGCTCGGCTCGTGCCGGGCGGTGGCCTCCGTCTCGAGGCGATGCAGGCGCTGCTCCTCGGCGCGGAGATCCGCGCGCATCGCGGCGACGTTCCTCGGGAGCTGGTCGAGCGGGGCCGGGACCTGATCGTCGGGGCCGAGCCGGCGCAGCCGCTCCTCGGTCTCGTCGAGGTAGGCGCCGGCTCGCCGGTGCGCCGCGCGCGCGGCGGCGAGGAACTGAAAGCGCCACGAGGACGAGGACGCGGCGCGCTGGGCGCTGCCGAGCCACGCCTTCATCGCCGTGAGCTGGGCCGCGCCCCCGCGGATCGCCGCGAAGATCGCGTCGAGGTAGTCGGCGCCCGGCGGATCGGAGCTCACGGCCTCGCGCCCCGGGCGCGAGGGCCCGCCGCCAGTGCCGCGCCGCTCGGGCCGGCCACCTCCGGAGGAGCGGGCTCGCTGCGGCCGCGAGGCCGGCGGCCCGCGCCGAGGTCGTGTCGCCGAGGTGCATTCGGGAGGGTCATCGTTCCATCGAGCGTGCGGGCGCCTCCAGGCGCAGAGCAACTCTAACGAGTTCTCCTCGACCGCGCGAGCGTCAAGCCCCGCCGCGGCTCCCAGGGCCCGCGCCGGGCCCGCGGCGACGATTCCCCGGGGGCAGCGAGCCCGAGCGGCGGCCGCGCGTGTGGGCTGGAGGAGGAGAGCGGGAGAGCCCCCGAGCACGAAAAGGGGTTGCCCGGGACGGGAGATTCGACGAAGGTTTGCGCCGTGAGCCAGGATCCCGCCGCGTCGCGTCCACCGTTGCCGCCCTTCACCGCCGAGACCGCCGCCCGGAAAGCGCGGCTGGCCGAGGACGCCTGGAACAGCCGGGAGCCCGCGCGCGTGGCCCTGGCGTACACCGTCGATAGCCGCTGGCGGAACCGGGCCGAGTTCTTCCAGGGCAGGGAGGCGATCGAGGCGTTCCTGCACCGCAAGTGGCAGCGGGAGCTGGACTATCGCCTGATCAAGGAGGTCTGGGCGTTCACGGGCGACCGGATCGCGGTGCGCTTCGCCTACGAATGGCACGACGACAGCGGCACTTGGTACCGGTCCCATGGCAACGAGCAATGGGAGTTCGACGCACATGGGTTGATGCGGCGGCGCGAGGCGAGCATCAATGACGTGCGCATCGCGGCGGAGGACCGGAAGTTCCACTGGCCGCTCGGGCGCCGTCCGGACGATCATCCGGGGCTGACCGAGCTCGGGTTGTAAGGAGGGCCGCCGATGTCCACCTCTCCGAACAAGCCCGAGATCGCCACGGCCTACGATCGCTGGTCCGCGACGTACGACAACGACCCCAACCGGACCCGCGAGCTCTCGGCTGCCGTCCTCCGGGAGCGGGGCCTGGCGCTCGCCGGCCGCGACGTGATCGAGATCGGCTGCGGCACGGGGCTCAACACGCAGTGGCTCGCCGAGCGCGCCGGGAGCGTCCTCGCGCTGGATTTCTCCGAAGGGATGCTGCGGCAGGCGAGGGCGCGCGTGGGCTCCCCGCGCGTCCGGTTCGCGCAGCACGACATCCGCTCTCCCTGGCCGGCCGCTTCCGGCTCGTCCGACGTGGTGATTGCCATGCTCGTGCTGGAGCACATCGAGCATGTCGACGCGATCTTCGCCGAGGCCGCGCGCGCCCTGCGGCCTGGCGGCGAGCTCTTCCTGTGCGAGCTGCACCCCACGCGGCAGATGCGCGGAGGTCAGGCCAACTTCTTCAACCGGGAGACGGGCGAGCCCGAGCGCGTGCCCGCGTTCCTGCACGACGTCTCCGAGTACGTGAATGCGGGCCTGTCGTCCGGGTACGAGCTCGTCCACCTGGGCGAGTGGCGCGACGCAGAGGCCGCCAGGAACGACCCGCCTCGGCTCCTGTCCGTTCACCTCCGGCTCCGGGCAACCTCTCCGTCCTGAGCGAACTCAACCCCGCGGGCTCGCGCGCACTGCATTGCGAGCTCGCGTCGGGGTGTGCCATGCGAAGCGAGGAAGAGCGCGAACCGCTGGCGGTGTGATCTAAAACACCGTCGCTGAGCGCTGGAATGCGTCCTGAGGTTCTGGCATGCTCGGCGTGTTTCATCAGACCACTCGAGGGAGATTGCGATGAAGCTCTATTACAACCCGCGGAGCCGCGCGGCGATCACCAGGTGGATGCTGGACGAGTGCGGCGCCAGGTACGACCTCGTGCCCATCGACTTCGAGAAGCGGGAGCACAAGGCGCCGGAGTTTTTGAAGATCAACCCGGCTGGCAAGCTGCCTGCGCTGGTGGACGGCGACGCCAAGCTCTTCGAGAACGCGGCGATCTGTCTGTATCTGGCGGACAAGTTCCCGGAGGCCCGGCTGGCGCCCCCCATCGGCTCGCCGCAGCGGGGGCGTTATCTGTCGCTGATGGTCTACTCGACCTCGCAGCTCGAGCCGGCGATGGGCGATCTTCTGATGAAGGTCGAGACGACGCCGCAGCGGGGGTGGACGAATTTCGAGACGGCCATGGACGTCGTCGAGGGCGAGCTCGGGGACGGTCCGTACCTGTTCGGCGACTGGTTCACCGCGGCCGACGTGATGATCGGCTCGATGTTCATCTGGAAGCGCCTGTGGGGCGGGCCGCCGGGTCGGCCCAAGCTGGAGGCCTACGTGGACCGCTTGATGGCGCGTCCGCACATGAAGATCTTCAAGTAGACCGCTCGCCCGTCGCCGTCCTCGCGGCCGCCGCCCTCGCAGCGCGGCGCCTCACGCCCTGCCGACGGACCCGGATGCCTTCGGTATGGTGCACACGGACGCGCACTTCGGGAACGTGCTCGAGGACGGCGACGCGCTCACGCTGATCGATTTCGACGGCTGCGCGGATGAGTGGTTCGGCCCGCGCCGAGTCGTGGGCCGACGCCGCCCCGCGCCCAACATCGTGGACCCCGGCGAGAGCCGCAAGGGGCCGTGCCCATGGCGATGGTCGGGTGGTTACGGTGTAACCGCCGTTCGCGCTCGGGCGCCGCGTGGCCGCGAAGAGCGCCGCCGTCCAGACGCACTTCCCCTCGCGATGAAATCGTTCAACGATGACGGAAATTTCGATAAGCTACGCCTCACAATCGCGGTGGAGCACGCGATCGTGCTATGTGCAGCACATGCTCGTACACCGACTAAAATTCTCTTCTTCCGCCGTCCTCGCGTGTGTGGTGCTGCTCGTCGCAGCGTGCAGTGAGGGCGCCGACTCGCAGGGCACGACGACGGGCGGAACCGCGAGCACGGCCAGCTCCGGGACCATGAGCGGCAGCGGGACAGCGGCGGGTGGCGGCGGCTCGGGCGGCTCGCCCGGCAGTTCCGCCTCGAGCGCGACCAGCGGGGGCGCCGGCGGAGCGGGCTCGGGTGGCATGGGCGGCGGATCCGACGGTGGCGGAGGTACCGCGGGCGACGGAGGTGCCGCAGGGGGCAGCGCTGGCGAGGGCGGCGGCCCGGCATTCCAGCCCTGCCCGGCGAGCGGCCCCTGTAAGATCATGCCCTTCGGCGATTCAATCACGCAGGGTTTCAACGTCGCCGGCGGCTACCGCGCCCCGCTGTTCCACCTCGCGCTCGAAGCGAACCGCGACATCACCTTCGTCGGTTCCGCCAATGATTACAGCGTGCCCATGGTGGACGGAGTGACGTTCCCGAGGAACCACGAGGGGCACGGCGGCTGGACGATCGAGGGCAACAACGGCATCGCGAAGCTCGTGGGCACCAGCATTCCGAATTACCAGCCCAACATCATTACGTTGATGATCGGAACGAACGACATCAACGGTAACATCAACATTGCGGACGCACCGAATCGCCTGGGCAAGCTGCTCGACTCGATTTTCATGCATGATCCGAACATCCTCGTGGTGCTCGCGCAGATCGTGCCGTCGAGAACGGACGGCACGAACAACGCCATCAAGGCCTACAACGCGGCCATGCCCGACCTGGTTTCGACGCGCGTCAGCAAGGGGCAGCACATCGTGCTGGTGGACATGTACACAGCGTTCACCGACGACACGAACTACAAGCAGTCCCTCCTCGCCGACAATCTCCACCCGAACCAGGCAGGGTATAACCGCATGGCCGATGTTTGGTTCCAGGCGTTGAGCCCGTACCTCCGCTGAAATCGAAAGGCGAACGCCACCAACGCTCGATCAGATTCGCGGCGCACGCCGTTCGAGCCGAAATTGAGGAGCTCGCGGCGTAACCCCGGCTATTGGTTCGCCCCGGCGCAATCACCTCGCCTGGTATCGAAAACGAATGGCACCACGACGCGGCGTAAGCGCCCGGCCATCGCCATGGGCACGGCCCCTTGCGGCGCTCGCCGGGGTCGACGATGCTGGGCGCGGGGCGGCGTCGGCCCACGACCCGGCGCGGGCGCGCGTGGACTTGCAAGGGAGCCCGGCGAGGCGGCATCCGCCCGCGTCGCCGGCCGAAGCTCGCGTTGTTCAGGTCGCGTCGGCGTCGCCGGCGCTCGGAGCAGGACGCGACGATCTCGCCAATGCGTCGGGCAGCAACTCGTCCAGCCGGTCGCGCGGCCAGCCCGCCTGCAGCTTGCCGATGACGTCTGTCGCCCACGCGAGCGGGTTGCCTCCGTGCATCCGACACGGGCCGAAGATCGTAGCGCGAGAGGCGCGCGGCGGCGAGCGCCTGGCAAGTTGTGAGCGCGGACGCCGCCGGCGGAGCGCAGCCGGCGAGGAGCAGGGCAAGCAGAAGTGTGGCACCCATGGGATGAGAACGACTGGTGGCGACAGCCAACATGATGTCGAAATCTACCTGTACCGGGTAGGAAGCGAACGTCTGACCGGCTGAGCTCCCCGCCCCCGTGGCGCTCGCGCGCGAGGCCAGCCTGCGCCCGGCCGCCCCTCCGGTGCCACCGGCAGCCCGAGCAGCCGACCGATGGCCTCGTGAACGATCCGGGCCGCCACCTCATCCTCGAGGGCGACGGCGCGGCATAGGGTGCTAGCGAGCGAGGCGACCACCGCAGCCCGACGCGACGGATCGGTCACGGCGAGCTCCCCAAGCCCGGGGCTTGGCCGCTGGGCCCGGGTTGGGTCCACGCCCACCGAACGGGTGCGATCAGTCGCCACGCTCTCCCGAGATCCCCGCGGAAGCGACGGATCGCTACGGTTCGCCCCCGCGAAAGAGTCCCGCCAGGGATCTGCCTCGCGAGCGGAGAGGAATTTCAACGCAAAGACGCCAAGAGCGCAAAGATGCAAAATTAAGTAACATCTTTTTCTGCGCCTTTGCGCCTTTGCGCCTTTGCGCCTTTGCGTTGAACTCTCTCTCCGGCTCCCTGGCCGGCCTCCTGGTGGGCGGATCTAGCCGCCCTGTCGCTCCCGCTCCCCGCCCGCCGCCTCCCGCGGGGCCAGCAGCGGGTGCAGCTCGGCGATCCCGAGCCGCGCGCGCCCCGCGAACTCGTACGCGTCGTCGGTCGCGGCGATGTGCTGCGTCGCCGCGTGCATGTCGCGGAAGCAGCGCTGCAGCGGGCTCGCCGCGTACAGCGCGCTCCCGCCGCCAGCGCGGTAGGCGAAGCCCGCGACCTCCGCGGCGACCTCGGTCACGTACGTCTGGACGAGCCGGATCTCCGCCCAGTCCTCGATCGCGAGCCCCTCGCCCGCGCGCGCCCGGTCCCACATCCGCCCGAGCGCGTCGAACGCATACGCGCGCGCCGCGGCGAGCTTCGCCTCCGCGCGCCCGAGGTCCATGTGGAAGGCCGCGTGGCTGCCCAGCGCGAGCTGCGGCCACGCCTTGATGCGCCGCGGGGCCACCGCGGCGATCTCGTCGAGCGCGCGCCGCCCGACGCCGAGCGCGAAGCCGACGTGGCCGGCCGCGAGCAGGGCGAGGAGGGGGATCGCGTACAGCGCGCCGCCGCGCCGCCGCGGGGCGCCCGGGAAGGCGCACGTCAGCGCCTCGGGCACGAACGCGCCCTCGATCCGGTAATGGTCGCTCCCGGTGCCGCGCAAGCCGGCGACGTCCCACGTGTCCTCGATCGCCACCTGCTCGATCGGGACCGCGAGGCTGAGCATCTCGGGCGGCCCCGCCGGCGGCGCCCCGCCTTCCGGCGGCACGATCGCGCTGGTGAACACCCAGCGCGCGTGCCGCACGCCGCTGCCGAACGCCCAGCGCCCCTCGAGGACGTACCCCCCGGAGACCCGCCGCGCGAGCCCGCTCGGGACCTGCAGCCCCGCGAAGGTGGGGAACGGCCCCGCGAACACCTGCCGCGCCCCCTCGTCGGGCAAGCTACCCCCGGCGAGGGCGGCGAGCAGCGCGCTGATCATCAGAGACCACCCCGCCGACGTGTCCGCGCGCGCCATCGCCTCGAAGACCTCCAGCTGCGTCAGCGGATCGCTCTCCGCGCCGCCGACCGCGCGCGGCGCCGCCGCCGCGAAGAGGCCGCTCGACCGCAGCGCGTCGACGACCGCGGGCGCGAGCGTGCGCAGCCGCTCGGACGCCTCGGCGTGGGCGACGGCGACGCCGCGGACGCGCTCCACGGCAGCGAGGAGGCGTTCGCGTTCGGGGGATCGACGGGGCTCGGACATACGGGGGCTCCTTTCCTGGACGGGGTGCGATGGACGGGACGTGCCGCGCGCCGGCCCCTCCGGGCCGCCCGCGCGCCCGATGATGACAATGACAACATCCGGAAAGTTTCCGCCGTCTACATTTTCTTCGGGGCCGCCTCGCGGGCCCTCCGGGGCCGGCCTTCGTGGTATCGTGCCCCTGCGCTGTGGCTCCCCCCGCAAGGCGCCGCCGTCCGCGCGCGCGCACCCCCCCTGCACCTGCGTCGCGCTCCGTCGAGCGGCCCTACCACCACGGCGCCCTCCGGCGCGCGGTGCTGGAGGAGGCGCTCGCGCTGATCGAGGAGCAGGGGAACGCGCGCTTCACGCTGCGCGAGGTCGCGCGGCGGATCGGCGTCTCGCACGCCGCGCCGTACCGCCACTTCGCGGACAAGCGCGCCCTGATGACGGAGCTCGCCGTGCAGGCGAGCACGGAGCTCGCCGCGCAGATCTCGGCCGCCCTCGAGCAGGCCGGGGGCGCGCTCCGGGCGCGCTTCCTGGCCGCCGGCTATGCCTATGTCCGCTTCGCGCTGGAGCACCCGGCGCCCTTCCACGTGATGTACTCCAGCGAGGTGGACGCCGAGGACCCGCGGGTCGCGGCGGCCACGTCGCGGAGCCTCGGCCTGCTCCTCGGGTTCATCGAGGAGGCGCAGCGCGCCGGGGCGTTCCCGCAGGGCGATCCGATGGCGCTGGCGGTCCCGATCTGGGCGATGCACCACGGCCTCGCGACCCTCGCGGCGTCGGGGGCGCTGTCCAAGGCCGGTCCGGCGGAGCTCCGGCGCGTGGTCGACGACGCCCACGCGCGCCTGCTCGACGGGTTGCTGCTCGCCGCGCCGGGGCCGTCGCGCGCCTGACCCGGCCGGGGTACGCTCCCGCCCCTCGTGCGCACCGCCGCGATCGCTCTGCCCGCCCTCCTCGTCGCCCTGTCACCCGCCGCCGCTGCTGCCGAGCCGCCTCCCGAGCTCGCGTACCGGCCGGAGGTCGATCTGCCCATCGCCGTCGTCGGCGGCGCCGCGTGGGTCGCCTCCGAGCTCGCGAAGAAGGGCCTCGCCCCCGATCCGTGCCGCTGGTGCGCGGCGAACGCGCTCGACACGTCGGTCCGCGACGCGCTGGTGTGGAGGGGCAACCCGAACACCGCCCATGACCTCAGCAATGTGGCGGTCCTCGCCGTCGCGCCCGCCGCCGCGCTGGGCCTCACCGCGCTCGCCGCGTGGTACGACGGGCGGTCCGAGAACACCGCCGCCGACCTCGTGATCGTCACCGAAGCGACGGTGGTCGCGATGAACCTGAACCAGGTCACGAAGTACATCGTCGGCCGCGAGCGGCCCTATTCCCATTTCGACAACCCGGATGTGCTCCGCCCCGGTGAGGGCCTCTCGGGCCCCCTCCCGAACGACGACAATCTCTCGTTCTTCTCCGGCCACGCCACGGCCACGTTCGCCCTCGCCGCCGCGAGCGGCACCGTGGCGTCGATGCGCGGCTATCGCGCGGCGCCGTGGGTCTGGGCGAACGGAATGGCGATCGCCGCGCTCTCCGGCTACCTGCGCATCGCCGGCGACCGCCATTATTTCTCCGACGTGCTCACGGGCGCCGTGTTCGGCTCCGCCGCCGGCGTGCTGATTCCGGTTCTGTTTCACGGGCCGCGCCGAGGCGTTGCCGGCCCTGACACGCACGGTTTCCGCCTCTCGCTCGCACCCGCGAGAGGCGGCGTCGGCGCGGGCGTCGCTGGCACGTTTTGAGCACGTCTCGGGCACGTTTGGGTCACGTTTTGAGCCAGAGGAGCTCAATGGGCCGATCGACGCCATCGACAAGGGATCGCGCTGCTCGCCGACATCGATGTAAGCACAGTTGACAATCCCAACTTCAATTTTACACTACGCCCGTCAGCCATGGATGCTGGCGCTCGAGCCGGAGTTGCTGGAGCGCGAACCGAACACGTCGACCACGTCGTGCCGCCACCGCGGCATCGACGACGGCGAGCTGCGGCCGGGAATGGGCATGCGCGATCGAGCGCGCCCGTGTCCGCGGAGATCCGCCAGCTCGGCCCATGAAGGAGTCCGGCGACATGCACGTCGTTCACCATTCGTCACGCCATCGATGGATCGCGGGAGGCCTCGCCGCCGCGTTCCCCGTCCTCCTCGCAGGCTGCAGCGAGCAAGCGCTCGGAGCGCCCGTGCCGGGCGACGAGCCGTCGCCCCGGGCCGCCGCGCCCGGGCAGCTGGTCCCGAGGGGCGCGGGCCAGCGCGGGGCCGCGCCTCGGCCGGCAACGCCGCGAGCGGCCCTGCTGGAGCGCGACGAGCTGCTCCGGGAGGCCGGGCGGCTCGCCGAGGTCAGGGCGGCGCTCGCGCGGTCGCCGGAGGCGCCGCTCGCCCTGCTCGACGAGCACCGGGCCGAGTTCCCGGACGGCCGGCTCGCGGCGGAGCGGGAGCTCGTCGCGATCGACGCGCTGCTGCGCAGCGGGCGCTCGGGCGGCGCGCGCGCCCGCGCCGAGGCGTTCCTCGCGCAGTTCCCGTCGAGCCCCCACGCGGGGCGGGTGCGCCGCCTGATCGACGCGCCCTGACACGATCGCGGGGCGCCGCGCGGCGCCCCGCGATCCCTGGCCCCGCGGCGCCCCGCGAGGCCCGATCGACACCCACGACGGCCAGCGGTCCCAAACGAGGCTCGGCCCGGGCCCTCGCCCGCGGGCGCTCAGCTCGCGGGCGTCGGCTCGGAGTCGGGCGGCGACATCCCGTCGACCACCACCGGATCGCTCTGCTCGGTCAGGTGCGCCTTGCCCCACATGTCGATGAAATGGCCCGACCGCTTCGCCTTGGTCTCCAGATAAAAGCGGTTGTGATCGTTCGGCGGGATCACGTGCGGGATGCGCCCGGCCACGGACACCCCGTATTGCTTGAGCTGCTGGACCTTGTTCGGGTTGTTCGTGATGAGCTCGACCGATCTCACGTTCAGGCTGTGCAGCATGTGCGCCGCGACGGCGTAGTCGCGCTCGTCGTCGCGGAAGCCGAGGGCCAGGTTCGCCTCGACCGTGTCGAGCCCCTGGTCCTGCAGCGCATACGCGCGGATCTTGTTGATGAGCCCGATGCCGCGGCCCTCCTGGCGCAGATAGAGCAGGATGCCCCGATCCATGCTCTTGATCTTCTTCAGCCCTTCGAGGAGCTGATCGCGGCAGTCGCAGCGCAGCGAGCCCATGACGTCGCCGGTGAGGCACTCGGAGTGCAGCCGTGTCGGCACGTTCGAGGCGCCGACGACGTCGCCGTGCACCATCGCGATGTGCTCCTTGGCGTCGCGGTTGTTCCAGAAGGCGACGATGCGGAAATGCCCGGCGCGCGTCGGCAGCTCGGCGACGCCCACGACCCGCACGCAGACGTTCGCCTGGCCATACCCATCGCAGTCGTGCTCTCGATCGCGGGTGACGAGCTCCAGCAGCGGATTCATCGGTTCGGTCATGTCCTGCCTCCGCGAGGGGCCGCCTCGCGCGCCGAGCGGTGATGGGGTAAAGGCGCGCAACTCTTACCAGAACTCGCCGGGCAGGCAACGCCTCGCGGCCGCGCGGGGCCGTGGGGCGGCGCTCGTTCAGAGGTGCTGCGGGGGTCGGGTGTCGCGTTCCGGCGCCGCGAG
Source organism: Sorangium sp. So ce394 (assembly GCF_051474665.1). Taxonomy (NCBI): domain Bacteria; kingdom Pseudomonadati; phylum Myxococcota; order Polyangiales; family Polyangiaceae; genus Sorangium; species Sorangium sp. So ce394. The sequence continues at coordinate 7,877,223 of NZ_CP150339.1, read as the reverse complement.
AGGCTCGCTCGCGCCTGGCGGCGCCGGCCCTCACGCCGGTCGCCTGGCGGCGCCGGCCTTCACGCCGGTGGAGGCTCCCGCCGCCACGCCGCCCGGGCCGGGCGGCGGCCGGGGCCGCTCAGGCGCCGGCGGGCTGCCGGTGGGCCGGGGCGGCCGCGGCCACCGCGGGCGCGGAGGCCGACCTCCCCGCGCGCAGCACGCGCAGGAGCAGGCCCGGATCCAGGAGCGCCTCGGGCCCGTCGAGCATGTGCATCGCCCGCACGAACCGCACGTAGACCTCGCGATCGACCTGCGCCGCGCGGTGCAGCATGCCGGTGTACCAGCGCAGGATCGGCTGGAGCAGCGGCCGCCGGCCCTCGGTCTCGGGGTAGGCGAGGTCCTCGCCGGTGGACATCTGCCACGGCAGATCGACCGCCTTCGCCGCGGCCGCGTGGTAGCGGCGCGCGAGCCCCGCGATCGCGCCCGGGCCCGCGCGGCCGCGCTGCTCCGCGAGCGCGGCGTCGAGCGCGAGCGCCTGGAGGCAGGCCGACGTCATCCCCTGCCCATAAACGGGGTTGAAGCTCGCGAGCGCGTCGCCCAGCACGGCGAACCCCTCGGGCATCCGCGCCATGCGCTCGTAATGCCGCCGGAGGTGCGCCGGGAATTTGTACGTGGCGACGTCGGTCAGCGGCTCGGCCGTGAGCAGCGCCCGGTAAACCGCGTCGTTCGGCAGGCCCCGCGCGAACTCCAGGAAGCCGTCGGGATCGGCGGGCGGGTGATCGCCGAACAGGCCCGCGAGCACCACGATCCAGCGCCCGCCCTCGACCGGCGCGATGCAGCCGAAGCGCCGGCTGTCGGACGGCGAGCCGAGGACGTACAGCGACGTCCACGGGAGCTCGGCCGGATCCCGCGGCCGGTACTGCCGGCCGGCGTAGCCCACCCGGACCTGGATGGTCGACTCGTCGGGCCGCCCGTAGCCGAGCGCCTCGAGCCACGCCGGCGCGCGCGAGCCGCGGCCGCTGGCGTCCACCACGAGGTCCGCCGGCAGCTCCTCGACGCCGCCCGGCGCGCCGCGCCGCCGGACCACGACGCCGGTGATCCGGGAGCGATCGGGGGAGGCCGAGAGCTCGACCACCTCGCGCTCGTCAAGGCGCCGCACCCCGGGCAGCGCGAAGGTGCGGCGGCGCACGTGCGCCTCGAGCAGCGGCCGGGTCATGCTCACCGTCAGCACGCCGGTCTCGAAGCGCGGCTTCCACGCGCCGAGGTGGTGCCAGGCGAGGCCGACCCCGAAGTCGTACGCGACGGCCCCGTCCCGGATCAGGTCCTCGGTGAAGCCGGGGAAGAGGTCGTTCAGGATGCGCTCTCCCCGGGCGAGCAGGCCGTGGAGGTGGCGGGCCTGCGGCGCGCCCTTGCGGGCCTCGCGGAGGTCGTCGGGGATGCCGTCGCGCTCGATGACGTCCACCTCGTCGAAATGGTCGGCGAGCACGCGGGCTGCGACCAGGCCCGCGATGCTCCCACCGATCACCACGGCCCTGCGGCCGGCGAACGGGTGATTGGAGCGGGTATTCTGCTGGGTGCGAGGCTTCATGCGCCGCGGTGATTGCAATCCGCGGGCCGTTCGCGACGAAGGCAGGGCGGACGCAACCCCCGCCCGCCGGCGCGTCGATCGGCGCGCGCCGCGCGAGCTGGGCAGTTCCCGCGCAACCGCGCGCCGCCGCGTCACCGAGCGACTGAGCAGCGGAGCGACTGCGCGCCGCCGCGTCACCGAGCGGCTGAGCAACGGAGCGACCGCGCCGCCGGGCGAATGCGCAACACCGCAATCCGATGCGCTCCGTCGAGACGAGAGGGGCGAGGATTCCGTGCGCTTCGTCGTCACCGGAGGAGAAGCTCCGGCCGACCGCCTCGGAGAGATCGCGCCGAGGGAGCGCCGCCGGACGGCGGGTGGCAATCCCGCGGTGCGTGTGAGTGCGCCGCGCAGGGTTCGTTCTTTGAAGCTCCTCCGAGGCGGATTGCGCGCCCTCGGGGTCTCCCCGGGCTCATCCGCAGCACGACAGGCATGCTCCGCCCGAGGAGCTCTCGCCTCGCGGCGACAGGGGCAGATTCTCCGCCGGGAGCCGCGGAGTCGTCCTTCGACGAGTTACTTCTTGCGACAGCCGCACTCGGCCGCAGGCGCCTGCGGGGCCGGCGGCCGCTGGCACGTCATCAAGAAGGTGCTCAGGACGGAGATGAGGATCGCGACGCGGAGCCGCATGCGGCGATCCTTCACCTACCCGCCGGGCGGCGTCAATCCTGCCTCAGCCGAGCGGCATCTCGAGCGACACCTCGTCGAGCCCGACGCCGAGGAAGCGGCGCGGGCGCACCGTCACCGAGACCTCGGCCCCGCCCTGGCCGCGGCCGGCCTTCACCGCGAGCTCGATGCTCGCCGGCGGGGCGTTCTCGAACAGCGTCCACAGCGCCCCCTCGACGACCGGCTGGACCTCGGCGGGGTCGCTGTCCGCGGGCAGCTTCGCGGCGAGCGCGCGCAGGAATTGCACCACGCGCGCGACGAACAGCTGGTCGACGAGCGAGACGCGATCGAGGCGCGCCTCGGGCTCGGCCGTGGAGCCGTCGTACGTGCGCTTCTCCGGAGGGACATAGGCCGTCGGCGCGGTGAGGACGTACACCGCGTCGCTGTTCGGGGCCGACGCGAGCAGGAGCACGCCGCTCTTCGAGAGATCGCGCTGGGTGTCCGTCGACACGAACGCCTCGGTCGGGATCGCGACGCCCTCGTCGCCCTCGTACGCGCCCTTCACCTCGTGCACCGGCAGGTCCCCGAGCACCCCGCCGCCCTTCGCGCCCGCGATGCGGCACGGCCACGCCGTCTCGCGGAAGCTCGCCGCGATCAGCGCGCCGACGGCGTACGCCGGCGAGATCCAGACGCGGCCGCCCTCGTCGCCCGGCTGCTCGACGATCGCCGCCTCCCGGATGCGCGAGGTCGACTTGTCGTAGGGCATGCGGCCGAGCACGCGGTTCATGGCGATCGCGACCCACCGCATGCTCGGCCGCGCCGCGGCTGCGCGCCACGGCGCCCGGTGCGGCGCGCCGAACAGCGCGGCCTTGTTGTCGAGCCGCTCGACGCCGCCGAGGCCCTCGACCCCGAGCAGCCGCGGGTCGCCGTTCACCACGGCGGGGAGCGCGTGCGCCTCGGCGACGCGCGCGATCTCCTCGAGGCGCGCGAGCGCGGCGGCGCTGCCGTCGATCGCGACGTCCACGATCGCGACCGACGCCGGCGGCTCGGTGCTCGCCGTCTGCGCGAGCACCCGCGCGAGCGCGCTGGCCGCCTCGTCCGGCCGCGCGCTGACGACCTCGACCCGGACGCCCTCCGCCGCCTTCACGCGGTCCACGAGCAGGCTCAGCCCCCGCCACGCCTCCTCGAGGCGCCGCACCTCCGGGTGCTGCAGGATCGCGCCGAGCTGCGCGCCGATCGCGCGCTCGAGCTGCGCGATCGCCTCGGCGGGGCGCGCGGGCTGCCCCGCGCGCGGGCGGGCGCTCGCCGCCACGGTCGCGATGAGCTCCGCGAACCGCCCCCCCTCCGCGGGCCTCGGGTCGGGGCCGCCCGGCGCCGCTCCCGCGGGCGCCGCGCCGGCGTCCCCGCCGCCGCCGCCGAGGTCGACCATCGAGAGCAGCGCGTCCACGTCGGAGGCCGGCGCGGGCGCCGGCGCGGCGGGCCGCTCCGCCGCGGGCGCCGCGGGGCGGCCCGGCGGCGCGCCCGCGCCCGCGGCCGGGAGCAGGCCGAGGATGTCGCGCACGAGCGGGGAGCCGCCCCAGAGCCGATCGAGCTCGGCGCGCGCCTGCTCGAGCGTGGCCGAGCCGTCGCGCAGCCGATCGAGGACGCGCCGGCCGTCGAGGAGCGAGCGCAGGAGCGGCACCTCGGCGCAGAGCGCGTCGGGCCGGAAGCTCTTCAGGCCGGTGGGCGACAGGTCGACGCGCGCCGGCCGGCCGCCCGCGAGCACGCTCGGCACCTCGATCGCGATCCGCGGCCGGAGCGCCGCGAAGAGGTTGTCGAACTTGCCCGCGTCGACGCGGGCCGCGCCCGCGGGCGGGCTCGCCCCGGCGTTGTGCGGATCGCGCGGGGTGAGATCGGCGACCACGAGCACGCGCAGCGGGAGCAGCGGCCCCCGCTCCACGGCGCCCCCGTCCTCGCCCACGTGGAACCTGAACTCGTCGCCAAGAACGCCCTTGATCGTTTCCGCCATGGCCCTCGCAGCATAGGCGTCACCTCTCGGCGCGAGAAGCGCTAAGCTCCGCGCGCATGAAGACGGAAGGCGGCTCGCCCTTGAACTTGAACCCTGAACCCCACGCCGCCAGCGATCGCAGGCGCCTGCGCGGCGGCGCGCCGATCCAGATCGGCCTCCTCGGCTGCGGGACGGTCGGCGGCGGCGTCCTCCGCCTCCTCGCCGAGAACTCCGGCTACCTGGCGGAGCGCGCTGGCGTGCCCCTCGTGGTGAAGCGCGTGGTCGTGCGCGACCTCGAGAAGGAGCGCGTCTCGGCCCTGGATCGCGGCTTGCTCTCCACGAACCCCGCGGAGGTGGTCGACGACCCCTCGATCGACCTCGTCGTCGAGGTGATGGGCGGCGAGACGCCCGCGCGCGAGCTCATCGAGCGCGCCATCGATCGCGGCAAGGGCGTGGTCACCGCGAACAAGCTCCTGCTCGCCGCCCACGGCCCCGCGCTCCTCGCGCGGGCCGCGGCGCGCCAGGTCGACCTCGCGTTCGAGGGCGCGGTCGGCGGCGGCATCCCGATCATCCGCACGCTCCGGGACGCGTTCGCGAGCGACTGGGTCGAGCGCGTCACCGCGATCGTGAACGGCACCTGCAACTACATCCTCACGCGCATGCGCGACACCGGCGCGTCGTTCGACGCCGCGCTGCGCGAGGCGCAGGACCTCGGCTACGCCGAGAAGCCCGATCCGTCGCTCGACGTCGACGGCCACGACGCCGCGCACAAGCTGATCGTGCTGGCGATGCTCGCCTTCGGGGCGCAGGTCGACGCCGCCCAGGTGCACACGTCCGGGATCCGCACCATCGAGGAGGCCGACCACCTCTACGCCGACCGGTTCGGCTACACGATCAAGCACCTCGCGATCGGCCGCGACCTCGGCGACGCCATCGAGCTGCGCGTGCACCCGACGCTGATCCCGAAGCAGAGCGTGCTCGCCAACGTCTCCGGCGTGCTCAACGCCGTGCTCCTCGAGGGGCGCGCCGTCGGCCCGTCGCTCGTCTACGGCCGCGGCGCCGGCGATCTGCCGACCGCGGTCAGCGTCGTCTCCGACGTCCTCGACGTCGCGCGCTCGATCGCCTCGGGCGTCGCCGGCATGCAGGGCCGCGGCATGTCGATCAAGCCCCGCCGGGTCCGCCCGCTCAGCGAGATCGTCTCGCGGTACTACCTGCGCTTCGCGGTCGAGGACCGCCCGGGCGTCATGGGGCGGATCGCCGGCGCGCTCGGCGACGCCGGCGTCAGCATCGAGCAGATCGTGCAGCAGGGGCCGACCAAGCGGAGCTCGGGCGCGGCGGCGCGCGAGCCCGCGGTCGACGTGGTGCTCATCACGCACGACGCGCAGGAGGGGCTGGTGCGGAGCGCGCTCGACGCCGTCGCGCGCGAGGAGTTCCTCCGCGAGCCGGTGCACCTCTTCCGCATCGAGGAGCCGTGACGTCCCACCGCGACGCGCCGCTCGGCGTGTTCGACTCGGGCCTCGGCGGCCTCACGGTCGTGCGCGCGCTCCGCGAGCGGTGCCCCGCGGAGGACATCGTCTACCTCGGCGACACGGCGCGCGTCCCGTACGGCACCCGGTCCCCCGAGACGGTGGTCCGCTACGCGCTCGGCTGCGCGCGCGTGCTCATCGCGCGCGGCGTCAAGGCGATCGTCGTCGCGTGCAACACGGTGAGCGCCGTCGCGATCGACATGCTCCGGGTCGAGCTCGATCTGCCCGTCCTCGGGGTCATCCTGCCCGGCGCGCGCGCCGCGGTCGCCGCCTCGCGCGGCGCCACGATCGGCGTGCTCGGGACGGCCGGGACGATCGCGTCGGGCGCCTACCCCCGCGCCGTGGCGTCGCTCAGCACCCGCACCGAGGTCGCCGGCCAGGCGGCCCCGCTGCTCGTCTCGCTGGCGGAGGAGGGCTGGGTCGAGGGCGAGGTCCCGCGGCTCGTCGCGCGGCGCTACCTGGAGCCGCTCATCGGCGCGGGCGCCCGCTCGGTCGTGCTCGGGTGCACGCACTTCCCGCTCCTCCGCGCGGCGATCGAGGCCGAGGCGGCGTCGCTGGCCGGCGGCCCCCTCCCGATCGTGGACAGCGCGTCCGCGACGGCGGAGGACGTGGCGTCGTTCCTCGTCGAGCGGGGGCTCGCCACGTCCCGGACCGCGCCGGGCGGTCTCGGGCTGCTCGTCACCGATCTGCCGAAGAGCTTCGCCGCGGTGGCGAGCCGGTTCCTGGGCGAGCCGGTCGTCGCGGACGGCGCCGGCCGGTCTCCCGCCGCCCCCGCTGCCGTCCCCGCGGCCCTCTCCGCTGCTGCCCCCGGAGCAGAAAAGGGCGGCGCGGGGCGTTCCGCCACCCAGGGCGTCGACGTGGAGCAGATCGACCTGTAATACGCAGCAAGCTTGGCCCGGGGTCCCGGGCGCAGAGGAGGTTTTCCACACGATGACGCAGCTCAGGTGGCTTTCGGCCGGCGAGTCGCACGGGCCGGAGCTCGTGGCGACCGTCGAGGGTATTCCGGCGGGCATGCCGCTCCTCGCGGAGGACATCGACGAGGATCTGGCGCGGCGGCAGCGCGGCTACGGGCGCGGCGGGCGGATGAAGATCGAGACCGATCGCGTCCGCCTCGTCGCCGGCGTGCGCGGCGGCGAGACGCTCGGCGGCCCCATCGCCATGGTGATCGAGAACCGCGATCACGCGAGCTGGGCGGGGCGGATGGGCCCGGAGCCGTTCCCCGAGCCGCCCGAGGCGCTGACCCGCCCGCGGCCGGGCCACGCGGACCTCGCCGGCGGCCTGAAGTACGCCCGGAAGGATCTGCGGGACGTGCTCGAGCGGGCGAGCGCGCGCGAGACCGCGGCGCGGGTCGCGGTGGGCGGCGTCTGCCGCAAGCTCCTCCGGTCGGTCGGCGTCGAGGTGTTCGCCCACGTCCTCTCGATCGGCGCCGTGCGGTCGACGATCTCCGCGGCCTCGGGCGCCGGCGATCTCCCGCTCGCCGAGCTCCGCGAGCGCGCCCGCGCCTCGGACCTCGCGTGCGTCGACGCCGAGGCGGCGCAGGCGATGCGCGACGCCATCCGCGAGGCCGCGCACCGCGGCGACACGCTCGGCGGCGTCTTCGAGGTGATCGCCACCGGCCTGCCGCCCGGGCTCGGCAGCCACGTGCAGTGGGACCGCAAGCTCGACGGCCGGCTCGCGCAGGCGCTGATGAGCATCCAGGCGATCAAGGGCGTCGAGATCGGCATCGGCTTCGAGGCCGCGCGCATCTCGGGCTCCGAGGTGCACGACCCGATCGCGTACGACCAGGGGGCGCACGCGTTCACCCGCCCGTCGAACCGCGCGGGCGGCCTCGAGGGCGGCATCACGAACGGCATGCCGCTCATCTGCCGCGCCGCCATGAAGCCGATCGCCACGCTGAAGCGCGCGCTCCCCTCGGTCGACGTGCGCACCAAGGAGCAGTTCGACGCCGCCTTCGAGCGGAGCGACGTCTGCGCCGTCGCGGCCGCCTCGGTCGTCGGCGAGGCGATGGTGGCGATCACGCTCGCCGCCGCCCTGCTCGAGAAATTCGGCAGCGACAGCCTCACCGAGCTCTCGCGCAACGTCGACACCTACCTCCAGCAGGTCCGCTCGTACTGAACGCCATGGCACTCCCCCCCGACGCTCCTCCGCTCCTGCTCACCGGCTTCATGGGGACGGGCAAGTCCACCGTGGGCCGCATCGTCGCCGCGCGCGCGGGCCTCCCGTTCATCGACCTCGACGACGCCATCGCGGCCGAGGCCGGCGAGGGCGTCCCGTCGCTCTTCGCCACCCGCGGGGAGGCCGGCTTCCGCGCGCTCGAGGCGGCGACCCTGCGCCGGCTCCTCGCCACGCGCGGCCCGCGCGTCATCGCCCTCGGCGGCGGCGCGCTGGTCGACCCCGCGCTCCGCCTCGAGGCGCTCGAGCGCGGCTGCGTCGTCGCGCTCAGCGCGACCCCGCGCACGATCGCCGCGCGCACGCCGAGCGGCGGCCGCCCGCTGCTCGACGGCGCGCCGGATCGCGAGGCGCGCATCCGCGAGCTCCTCGCCGCGCGCGCCTCCGTCTACGCCGAGGCCCACGCGCGCGTCGTGACGGACGGCGTCTCCCCGGCGGACGTCGCCGCGCGCGTCCTCCGCGCCTACGCGGATCGCCCGCTCTTCGTGCCGCTCGGCGACAAGAGCTACGCGGTGCGCATCGCCGCCGACGGGGCGGCGTCCGCGGCCGACGCCGTCGCCGCGCTCTCGCCGTCGTCGGTCTTCGTCGTCACGGACGAGAACGTGAGCCGCCTCTGGGGCGCGCCGCTGCTCGACGCGCTCGCGGCGCACGCGAAGCCGGCCGCGGCGGTCACCGTGCTCACGCCCGGCGAGGAGCACAAGCGGCTCGCGGCCGTCGAGGCGGCGCTCACCGCGATGCTCGACGCGGGCGCCGATCGCGACGCGGTGGTGCTCGCGCACGGCGGGGGCGTGGTGACCGACATCGGCGGCTTCACCGCGTCCACGCTCCTGCGCGGCGTCCGCTGGGTCGCGGCGCCGACCACGCTCCTCTCGATGGTCGACGCCTCGGTCGGCGGCAAGACCGGGGTCGACCTCGGCCCCGCGAAGAACGCCGTCGGCACCTTCCACCAGCCGTCCGCGGTCGTCGCGAGCCCGGCGGCGCTCGCGACCGAGACCGACCGCGCCTTCCGGAGCGGGCTCGCCGAGGTGGTGAAGTCGGCCTGCATCGCCGATCCGGAGCTGCACGCGCTGCTCGAGCGCGAGGCCGACCGCGTCCTCGCGCGCGACCCCGGCCTGCTCGCCGAGCTCATCCGCCGCTCGATCGCCGTGAAGGCGGCCATCGTCGCCCGCGACGAGCGCGAGTCGGGCGACCGCGCCCTCCTGAACTTCGGCCACACGCTCGGGCACGCGCTCGAGGCGGAGGGCGGGTTCGTCCGGCTGGCGCACGGCGAGGCGGTGTCGCTTGGCATGGTGGCGATGCTCCGCGTCGGCTGCTCGCTCGGCGTGACCGACCGCGCGGCGGCCGACCGGGTGGTCCGCCTGCTCGCCCGGCTCGGGCTGCCCACGCGGCTCGAGGACGAGCCGGTCTCCGCCTCCCTGCGCTTCCTGTCGCTCGACAAGAAGCGCCGCGGCTCGTCGGTCCGGACGGTGCTGATGCGCGACATCGGCAGCACGTTCGTGGAGCCGATGCCGCTCGACCGCCTCTCGTCGCTCCTCGAGCGCGCGGCGGCCGGCGCGGCCTGACCCGGGTTGCTTCGCGGCGGGCTCGACGAGAGCGCTGCCGGCGGCGCTCGCGGCGCCGCGCGGTGCGCCCGGGACTGCCCAGCTCCGGGCCGGGCGGTGCGGCGCCGCGCGCCCGCGTCGCCGCGCGCCGCGGGGGTTGCGCTGACGATGAAGAAAATCGCTCAGCGTTGAATCTCCTCGAAAAAAATCCCGGCACACGGCCCCCGTCGTCCGCTTCGCGCTATCTTTCCCGGCGCCAATGGTGCCCTCGACGAAAAAGAGAGTCTTGGTGGTGGAGGACGAGGAGGACACGGCGACGATGATCGCCCGGTTCCTCAGCGACGAGTTCGACACCGTGATCGCGACGAACGGGGTCGACGGTCTCGCGCTGGCCCAGCAGGAGCCGCTGCCGGATCTGGTGATCGTCGACATCATGATGCCGAAGCTCGACGGGGTGAGCATGACGAAGCGGCTCCGCGAGAACGATTCGATGCGCCGGGTGCCGGTCATCTTCCTGACGGCCAAGTCGGATCCGATGGACGTCATCGCCGGCATCCAGGCCGGCGCGCGCCACTACATCACGAAGCCCTTCGTGCTCGACGACCTCAAGAAGAAGGTCCGCAAAGCCGTCTACGGCCGCTAGAGCGGGGCTCACCCGCTGCGGATACGGGCCCATCTCGACGTTTTCGGTGCTCGGCGTACAGGAGTACGCCTGTGCGCCGAAAACGCCGAGCTGGGCCCGTCTCCTGTGCGGGTGAGCCCCGCTCTGGGGGCCAAGGAGCCGGGGGGAGGGGAGGGGAGACGGCGGGGCGCGTGCGGGAGCGCGGGGGCGCGGGGGCGCGGGGGCGCGGGGGCGCGGGGGCGCGGGGGAGGGCGCTCCAGCGGCGGGCGAGTGTAAAGACGCGAGAAGAATGGTGAAGAAGATCGCTTGGGGCTTTCGGCGTCTGGGACGTTTCTCGGGGTGAGCCGAGCGGTATCTGCTGAGGCGCGGAGCGCCGTGAACCAGGGATCTCGACGGTTTCCGTGGCCGTTACACAGCTGGATGCGTCGGCGAATACCTTGTTTCCTGATGGGTTGTCAGGAGAATTCTTATCCCTGTCACCGCAGGTCGGGCGCCGGTGCAGGGCGCTGGCGAGGCGGGCGCGGTGATGGGGGCGGGCGCGGTGATGGGGCGCCTGCCGCGAGGGCGGGGGAGGGGGCGGCGTCAGCTGCCGCCGCGGAGCGGGACGCTGCAGGACTTGAGCGCGCGCTCGAACAGCTCGAGCGAGCGCGCGATGCTCGAATGCACCCGGCGGATCTCCTCGGCCGACGTCGTCGCGAGCTTCACGATCTCAAGCGCCTCGCGCGGGTGCGCGTCGTCGTAGTTCGCATGCGCAGCGAGCCACGTCAGCGACTTGCTCCCCTCGCCGTAGAGCTTCGTGAAGGCCGGCAACACCACGCGCGACCACTCGCCCGTGATCCCCTCGATCGCATAGTTGACCGCGCCGACCGCCTCCGCGAGCGAGCCGCGGTAGGACACCGACCAGAGCCACTCGAAGAGCGACGCGACCTCCGGCGTCGGACGGTGGCTCGTGATGTCCGAGGCGCTGATGCCGTGCCCCGCCGCCCAGTCGAGGTACCAGCGCACATGCAGCGCCTCGACCCGGATGTTGCCGATGAGCCAGTCGCGCACCAGGAAATCGCGCGGCGTCTGGCCGTAGGTCGTCTTCGCCAGGCTGAGCCCCATGTACTTCGGGAACGCCTCGACCACACAGAAGAACTCCCGGATCAGCACGCTCCAGGTCTCGTGGTCGACAGGCTCCGTCAACGTCCGCGCAATCGGCGGCGTGTACACCGCCGCCTTCCACTGATCGGCCAGGGATTCGAGCATGTCCTCGACCCAGACCGGATGCGGCGTCGCCTTGAGGCTGTCCTTGACTTCCTTGTGCCGCTGCGAGCGAGGTGAGAGCATGAAATTACCTGGAGGGTTGCTGGGTCAATCTCCCTCGTGACTGCCCGCCGGTCTCCACCCCACCACATCCCCGCAGGCTGACCGGCCAGCGGCCGTCAGGAGACAAGTCGCGGCGCGGGCACGATGCTGACGCCCAGGCTCACTGGACGAACGAGCCAGCACGATGACCTCACCATGAGAGGCTTCGTGTACATATGTGTCCCGCCTGCACCAGTCTGGATCGGGGCGGTGGAGGAAGTCAATAGGCAAACGAGGGCGCCGGCAGGACGAAGCTCGAAACGAGGGCCGAGCCCCCGCAGGTCGTTCACCAGATCACCTCGGAGAGGCACTCGGTCGCCCCGCGGAACCGGCACCGCTGGTGCGTCACCTTCGGGGTGGACGCGCCGCACAAGAGCAGCGCCTGCTCGACCCAGCCGCAGACACCGTCTCCGCAGTTCATCGCCGAGGGCCCCTCGTCGTCCCCGGTGGGGCCCGTGATGGTCAGCACCCACTCCCGCGGCTTCACCATCCGCGGGAAGACCTTGCCGGCGTCGAAGTAGCGCGACCAGAACATTCCAGTGCGGGCGACGATCGTGTCGGGCATCGCGATCGAGAGCGCGAACTTCAACACCGTATTGAGGTCGCGGTCCGCGACGTAGCGGGCAAACCGCTTGATCTCGGCGGCCTGGTCGTTCGCTGTCCGCACGTGCGTTCGCAGGGCCCGGTTCCAGACGCCGATCGGGTACCAGCTGCTCGCCAGCAGCGGCTGATTCAGTACGTCCCGGTCTGACTTGGGCAGCGAGGTCACCAGCCGCTCCCAGGCCCCCGCGTCGCGGTTGGTCGTGACGAACGACCGGAGGTTGACCAGCAACGTCCCTTTGCATTTGCCGGGGGGGATCGAGGATTTGCTCTTCGTATCGTACGTCTTCATCGCGGCGAACCTACGGCGGGAAGCCCCGGCGACGCCGAGCCCCATCGCGGGCGCGGCGCGTGCGGTCTCGGGCGGGAAGCTCTTCCCGGGAGCACATCGTCGGGGCAACTCCAGGAGTCGTGGTTGTTCATTGCAGGGGAGCGTGAGTCGGGCGCGATGGCAAGAGATGATTACGCGGGAGCAGGCGCGCGACACGGGCCGCCGCGGCGGAGGGCAAGATCACGCCGTTGTCCAGCTCTCCTTTTGACCCGACACGCCATACCTCAGGGAGGCCCCGTCGGGATCCGTAGGCGAATAGAGGTGTAACGCGCATTACTCGACTTCGTGCGGCGGCTGGCGCCGGCGCGCCCTCCGGCGGGCGCTGCGCGCTGCGGAGCGCGCCCGGACGAGCGGGCCGCAACCCGGGGACGAGCGACGGCGGCGCGACGGCGGCGCGACGGCGGCGCGGCCGGGCGGCGGGCGGCCCGCCGCGGAGGCCCCCGCGCGCCGCGGTCGAGGTGATGCGCCTCGCAGTTGCCGTCCTCCGCGAACCTCGGTACCCCTACGCGCATGAGCGAATCCACGACGGGCCGGCCCGCCGCCGGCCACGCGGAGCCCGAGCTGCCGCACATCGACGTCGCCGAGCGGGGGGCGCCGCGCGACGGCCGGCCCCAGGTCATCGACCGCCGCCTGTTCATGCAGCTGCTCGTGTTTCGCTGCCCCAGCGCCGCCGATCCGGCGGAGCTGACCGCCGCGGTCGGCCAGGCGCTGTCCTCCCAGCGCGTGGGCGCGGTCGTCTACGAGGACCTCGGCGATCCGCGCGGGATCGCGGTGCTCACGTGGGCCGAGGACCCGGCCGTCTTCGTCCAGACCGTCCGGCCGGCGCTCAACCGCGGCGAGCTCCGCGCGCTGGAGCTCCGCCCCGATTTCACGATGCTCGGGCGCACGTACTCGACCGGCTACGAGCAGGACCTCGACTACTGGCTGCTCCGGCGCCCGTCCGAGACCGTCCTCAACCCCGCCTGGCCGTGGGCGGTGTGGTACCCGCTGCGCCGCAGCGGCACCTTCGCCAAGCTCGACGGGCGCGAGCAGGGGAGCATCCTGCGCGAGCACGGCACCATCGGCCGCGCCTACGGCGCGCAGGACCTCGCGCACGACATCCGCCTCGCGTGCCACGGCCTCGACGCCCGCGACAACGAGTTCGTGATCGGGCTCGTCGGCAAGGAGCTCCACCCGCTCTCGCACATCGTGCAGGCGATGCGGAAGACCCGGCAGACCTCGGAGTTCATCAGCCAGATGGGCCCGTTCTTCGTCGGCCGCGCCGCCTTCCGCAGCCCCGGCGGCTGACGGGGGCCGTCCGTCCGCAAGCCCCGGCGGCTGACGGGGGCCGTCCGTCCGCAAACCCAGGCGGCTGACGGTTCCCGTCAGCCGACGCCGGCGAGGGCCGAGAACGCCCTCGCCAGCGCGTCGAGCCGCGCCGCGGCGCGGGCCTCGGCGTCCGCCAGCGGCTCGCTGGCGGCGACCTCCTCGCGCACGTCGAAGTAGAACTTGATCTTCGGCTCGGTGCCGCTCGGGCGCGCGATGATCCGGCTGCCGCCGTCGAGCTCGTACACGAGCACGTTGCTCGGCGGCAGGACGAGCGGCTCGGCCTGGCCGTCGCTCGAGGTGCGCGTGCGCGCCTCGAAATCGCGCCACGCCGCCACGGGGACGCCGCCGATCTCGGCCGGCGGGCTCTTCCGGAGCGCGGCCATGATCGCGGCGATCTTCTCGACCCCGTCGACGCCGCGCAGCGTGTAGGAGCGCTGCCCGCTCACGTAGAGGCCGTGCTTGCGGTGGATCGCCTCGAGCTCGTCGAGCAGCGTCCTGCCCTCGGCCTTGCGCGCCGCCGCGAGCTCGGCGAGCGCCACCGCGGCGCTGATGCCGTCCTTGTCGCGCACCGTCGAGCCGATCGTGTAGCCGAGCGCCTCCTCGAAGCCGAACACGAAGCGGGCGCCGGTCGAGCGCTCGATGTCCATCGCCCGGTTGGCGATCCACTTGAACCCGGTCAGCGTCTCCTCGTAGTGCACCCCGAGCGACGCGGCGATCACGCCGAGCAGCGGGGTCGAGACGCACGAGGCCAGCACGAGGCGGCGCTCGCTCGCGGCGCCGGCGCCCTCCTCGGTGAGCAGGTAATGGCCGAGCAGCACGCCGACCTGGTTGCCCGTCAGCTGCACGAGCTCGCCGTCCGGGCGCCGCACCGCCACGGCGAGCCGGTCGACGTCCGGATCGTTGGCGAGGACGAGATCGGCGCCCTCCCGCCTCGCGAGGGCGAACGCCAGGTCCATGGCGCCCTTCTCTTCGGGGTTCGGGAACGCGACCGTGGGGAACGCGCCGTCCGGCTCGGCCTGCTCGGGCACGCTCGTCACGCGCGTGAAGCCCGCCCGCCCGAGCGCCTCGCGGACGAGGCGGTCGCCCACCCCGTGCAGCGGCGTGTAGACGATGCGCAGGCCGCGATCGCCGTCGCCCCGCGCCGAGGCGCCGAGGATCGCGCGGAGGTAGCGCTCCTCGAGCTCCTCGGGGAAGTCGCGCACGAGGCCCTTCTGCCGCGCCTCGTCGAGGGGCATGCGCGGGACCTGATCCGCCGGCGGCGCGGCGTCGATCGCCGTCGCGATGCCGGTGTCGTGCGGTGGGATGATCTGTGCGGCGTTGTCCCAGTAGACCTTGTAGCCGTTGTACTCGGGCGGGTTGTGGCTCGCGGTCACCATCACGCCGGCGGCCGCGCCGAGGTGGCCGACCGCGAACGCGGCGATCGGGGTGGGGCAGGGGACGGGCGAGAGGTGGCTCGGGATGCCCGCGGCGGCGAGGGCGCAGGCGGTGTCCTCGGCGAACTCGCGGCTCCTCCGGCGGGCGTCGTAGCCGACGACCACGCCGGCGCTCCGCGCCTTGTCGCCGAGGGTGGCGAGGAGATACCGGGCGAGCCCGGCGGTCGTCCGCAGGATGACGGCGCGGTTCATCCGGCTCTCGCCGGCGCCGAGGACGCCCCGGATGCCGGCGGTGCCGAACTCCAGGGGGCCGGCGAAGCGCTCGGCGAGCTCGGCGCGGACGCCTTCCTCGCCCGCCCTGGCCGCGGCGATGAGCTGGCGCAGCTCGCTCTGGGTCTCCGGATCGGGGTCGTGGGCAAGCCAGCGCTCGGCGGGCTCGAGGACGAAGTCGTGGCTCACGACATCATCTTTAATTCAAGCCGGCCGAGGTGTGCATCAGGCGAGCGCGATTCGGCGCGCGGCGCCATGCCGGCGCGCGGGCGCGGCGCCTCGCCCGCCCCTCCCACCGCGCGCGCCTGGTCCGCCCGGGCCGGCGCTATCCGGCCTTCTTGCCGGCGGCGAGCGCCTCGGCGAAGCGCGTGTCGTACTGCCCACCGCGGAAGTCGGCGTCCGCCAGGATCTGGCGGAGGAACGCGAGGTTCGTCGCGGCGGGGCCCGACGGGCCGGCGAGCTCGATCGTCGTCTCGGCGAGCGCCCGGTCGAGGCGGGCGATCGCGTCGCCGCGCGTCGGCCCGTGGGCGACGATCTTGGCGAGCAGCGGATCGTAGAACGGCGTCACCTCGAGCCCCTCGGCGACGCCGGTCTCGATCCGCAGGTCGTCGCCCGCGGCCGGCCAGCGGAGCGCGGCGATGCGGCCGGGCTGGGGCGCGAACTTCTTCGCCGGATCCTCGGCGTAGAGCCGCGCCTCGATCGCGTGGCCGCGGTACGCGTGGTCCCGGACCTCCGGCGCGAGCGGCTCGCCCGAGGCGATGCGGATCTGGTGCTCGACGAGGTCGAGCCCGGTGCACATCTCGGTGACGCAGTGCTCGACCTGGAGCCGCGCGTTGACCTCGAGGAAGAAGAGCTCGCCGCTCTCCGCCGCGACGAACTCGACAGTGCCGGCGCCGACGTAGCCGGCGCTGGTCACGACCCGGAGGGCGCTCTCGTGGAGCGACCGCCGCCGGGCCTCGCCCGCCTCCCCCTCGAAGAAGGCGGCGGGCGACGGCGTCTCCTCGACGATCTTCTGGTGCCGGCGCTGCGCGCTGCACTCGCGCTCGCCGAGCGCGACCGCGCCGCCCTTCCCGTCGCAGAGCACCTGCACCTCGATGTGGCGCGGGCGCTCGATGTACCGCTCCATGTACACGCGCGGGTCGCCGAACGCGGAGCGGCCGCGATCCGAGCACGCGGTGAGGGCGCGGGCGAGCTTGCCGGGCTCGGCGACGATCTGCATGCCGATGCCGCCGCCGCCGCCCGCGGCCTTGACCAGCAGCGGGAAGCCGATGCTCTCGGCGGCGCGCTGGGCGGACTCGAGATCGGCCGGGTCGACCGGGCCGCCCGTGCCCGGCGGCGGGAACACGTCGGCGCCGCGCGCCTGCTCGCGCGCGAGGATCTTGTCGCCGAAGACGTGGAGCACCGCCGGCGGCGGGCCGATGAACGCGACGCCGGCGTCGAGGACCGCCGCGGCGAACGCCTCGTTCTCGCTGAGCAGCCCGTAGCCGGGGTGGATGCCGTCGGCGCCCGTCGCGCGGGCCGCCTCGACGATCGCGTGGATGACCAGGTAGCTGTCCTTGACCGGCGGCGGCCCGATGCGCACCGCCTCGTCGGCCATGGCGACGTGCGGCGCGCCCGCGTCCGCGTCCGAGTACACGGCGACCGTCGCGATCCCGAGCCGTTTGCAGGTCCGGAGGACGCGGCAGGCGATCTCTCCACGGTTGGCGACGAGGATCTTCTTCAACACGGCCGACAGCTACGCCCCCGCGCGGCGGGGCGTCAAGGCGCTCGCGGCGGGCGATGCTCCCCCGGTGCGCCGCCCGACGGCGTCGTACGGCGGCGCCTGGCGAGCGCGCGCCCTCAGCCGAGCGCGCGCCGCACCTTCGGCTTGGCCCCGAGCAGCACGAGCTGGCCGCAGGCCGCCGAGACGTCGTCGCCGCGTCGGCGGCGCACGAAGCACGAGTACCCCGCCTGGGTGAGCACCTCCTGGAACGCGGCCACGCGCTCCTGGGCCGGCGGGCCCAGCGAGGAGGCCTCGATCGGGTTCATCGGGATGAGGTTGATCTTCACCGGGAGCCCGCGCAGGAGCTTCGCCAGCCGGCGCGCCTCGGCCGGGTCGTCGTTCTGCCCGGCGACGAGCGTGTACTCGATGGTGATGCGCCGGCGCCGCGGCAGCGGGTAGGCGCGCAGCGCCGCGAGCAGCTCGTCGAGCGGGTACTTGCGGTTGATCGGCATCAGCGCCGAGCGGGTCTCGTCGTCCGCGGCGTGCAGCGAGATCGCCAGCGCGATCTGCCCGCCGAAATCCGCGCCGAGCCGCGCGATCTCCGGGACCAGGCCCGACGTGCTCACCGTCACCCGCCGCGTCGAGAGGTTGATCCCCTCCGGGTGCGTGAGCAGGCGCAGCGAGCGCGCGGTGTTCTCGTAGTTGTGGAGCGGCTCGCCCATGCCCATGTAGACGACGTTGCGGAGGTCCTCGCCCTCCTCGAGCATCGCGCGCCCGAGCAGCACCTGGCCCGCGATCTCCTCGGCGCCGAGGTGGCGCTTGAGCCCCGCCACGCCGCTCGCGCAGAACCCGCACCCCATCGCGCAGCCGACCTGCGTGGAGATGCACTGGGTGACGCGGACGCGCGGCGCCGCGCCGGCCTCCGCCTCCGCGTCGTCGTCCTCGTCGTCGTCGGCCGCCGCCGCCGCGTCGGCGTCGAGCTGCGCCTGCGAGCCGGGCCCCGACACCGACGGGAGCAGGACCGTCTCGATCGTCGCGCCGTCGCGCAGGCGCAGGAGCAGCTTGCGCGTGCCGTCCTCGGAGCGGTGGACCCGCTCGGGCGTCATCACCTCGCCGAGCCCCTCCGCGGCGAGGTGCTCGCGCAGCCGCGCCGGGAGGTTCGTCATCGCCGCCGGATCGAGGACGCCGCGGCGGTGGATCCAGTGGAAGACCTGCTTCGCCGTGAACGACCGCTCTCCGCGGGCGGCCAGCGAGGCCGACCACTCCTCGGGCAGGCGAGCGACGGGGTGAAGCGGGGTGGGGCGCACCTCCGTGGCGTACTGCGCGCCGCCCCGAGCGGCAAGGGCACGGGCGCGAGCGCGGCCGCCAGCGCCGAGCGCGGGCACCCGCGCCGGCCTCAGGTCAGCTCTGCGTCTCGGCGTGCGCCGCCGCGAGCTGCCCGTCGCGGTCGCGGCGCGCCCGCGTCCGGCTCGCCGCCTCGAGCGCCTCGCGGGTGTAGCGCTCGAGCGCCTCGGCCCGGTGCATCGCCGTGTGCTCGGCGAACACGCGCTGCCGCGCCCGCTGGCCCACGGTGAGGCGCTTGTCCTCCTTCATCTCCCGGAGCTTCCGGAGCACGTCCTCCGGCGTGCGGACGAGGAGGATCTCCTCGCCGGGCTGGAAGAACGTCTCGATCCCGGGCCAGGTGTCGCTCAGGACCGGGGTCCCGCACGCGGCCGCCTCGAACAGGCGCGCGCTCGGCGACCACCCGGACTCGACCATCGCCCGGCG
Organism: Sorangium sp. So ce394; assembly: GCF_051474665.1. Taxonomy (NCBI): domain Bacteria; kingdom Pseudomonadati; phylum Myxococcota; order Polyangiales; family Polyangiaceae; genus Sorangium; species Sorangium sp. So ce394. Next base: position 7,858,474 of record NZ_CP150339.1, on the reverse strand, counting down.
GGTCAGGTTCAGCGTGAAGCGCTGGGCGTTGTAGAAGATGCGGTGCTCGTCCGGCGGCAGGTGCTCCGTCCGGGTGACGTTCTCGGGCCACGCGAGCGACGCCGGGTACTGCGCGCCCGCCACCGCGAAGCGCCCGCGGCGCATCCGCCGCGCGGGCTCCAGCAGGAGCCGCTCGACCGCCGCCTGCCGGTCGTCGCTGTACGTGCCGAGGTAGCCGAGATCCCAGCGCATCGGCGTCGGCTGCGGGTAATACACGTCGGTGTCGGCCGCGCAGTAGAGCGCCCGCGCGCGCACCGCGCCGTGGCTGCGCTCCAGCCGCTCCAGCGTCGGGCCGCCCGTCGCCGACAGGTAGAGGTCGTACCGCGGGATCAGCGCCGGCGTGAGGTACGCGTGGTCCCCGTGCGCGAGCCGGCCCAGCGTGACCGGTGTGTCGAGATCGTAGAACGCGGCCTTGCCGCGGGCCTCCTCGGTGATCCACGCCCCGACGGTCGCCCCTTCCGGGACGAAGGAGCCGACCACCACGAGATCGGCTTCGCGCACCGCGCGTGAGAATCGATCGCGGAGCTCGGTAATGCTCGAGTACTGCTCGATCGCGCCGTAAGGCGGGTTGGGCAGGTCGCGGTGCTGATCGTAGATGGAGAGGTTCCGCTCCAGAAAGAGCACGTGGTGGCCGCGCGCCGCGAGCGCCCGGAGGAGCGCTCTGTACGTCGTGGCGTGGCCGTTGCCCCACGAAGACGTGATGGAGAGTCCCAGGAAGACATAGCGGTAGGTAGGTGTCGTCATAACGTGGTGGCGGCGAGGGTTGAGAGATCCCAGACGACGTGCCGGCCCGGAGTGGCCGGTCTCGAGACACACCGCGGCGACGCCCGTGAGGCCGGAACCGGCCTCACGGGCGCAGCCAGGCAGGCGGACACGCCGGGCTGGACGAGGCTAGGCCGCGCCGCCCGGTTCGGTAACGAGAGCTGCACGTCGATCCGGTTGCCCTGGCGCCGCGCGAGCGGGCGCGGCGACGAGCGAGCGAACCCCGGATTAACATGCGTGCTCACGCTCTGCAATCCTGCGAGATGCGGTTTCTCGTCCGAAGAGGCGTATTCCCCGTCAGGACCTCAGGCGATAAGGCCCGGACTGATCTCGAGACGATGAACGGCGCAGAATCGTAACGTGCTGAGGGATAAAGCGGCTGGATCGCGCAAAGCACCCGCGGCGAGCGCGCGTCGCGTAGCCGCGGCCGCGGCCGCGGCGAGGCAACCGGCCTGTGCGGCGAAGGGCAGATTCGAAGAGATGATGAGAAAACCGGGGCCGCTATCGTAATGGTCACCCGCGGCTGCTGGTCGAACGGAGCGATGGCGGGCGCTCCCGCACGGGAACGCCGCGGCAGCGCGTGAGACGTCGCCGGAGCCGGCGCGGCCCGATGAGCGCGCCGCCGCGGGCCGCGGGGCGACGGACCTCTGCGCTGCCGGTCTCGATGAAGGCGCGGCGGAGCGCGGACGCGCAGGGGGGCGCCGTCCGATCGGCGCGCCGTCGGAGCGGCGGGCTCAGCCGGTGCCGTGAGGCGCGGAGGGGCGCGCGGAGAATTCGTCAGGGGAGCGGGAAGGCGGGAGGCGCACGGCGCCGCGGGCCGCCTTCCTGCTCGGAGAGGGCGTTGCCGCGGAGCGCGGCGCGATCGCCTGCGGGGTCGTCCAGCCTGGAGCGGCGGGGCGCGGCGCGGATGCCGCCGCGACGTTCAGCTGGCGGGGCGCAGCCCCCGCCAGCCGTCGATCACCTCGGCGATGTTGGCGAAGCGGCGGTCTGGGCTGTGGGCGAGACCCCGGTTCACGAACACCTCGACATGCTTGTCGACCGGCGGCGGCATGAGGTTGCCGAGGCGGCGCGGCGGCGTCCTCGTCTTCAGGTCGGCGAGCATCATCAGGTTGCGCGCGGCGTAGGGGAGCTCGCCCGTGAGCGCCTGAAAGACCACCGTCATGGCCGCATAGAGGTCGGCCCGGTGATCCACCGTCTTGCCCTTCGCGAGCTGCTCCGGCGGCGCGAACCTGAAATCGCCGAGACACCGGCCCGGCAAGCTCACCACCTCGTCGTCGAACGCGGGCGGGAGCTTGCACGAGCCGAGATCGAGCAGCGTCAGCCGCTCGCCGTCCGGGCCTCGGTCGAGGAGCACGTTCGTGGAGCTGATGTCGCGGTGGATGATGCCAATCTCGTGCAGCTCGGCGATCGCCAGCCAGAGCTGCTCGACCAGCGGGTGCAGGGCGGCGAACGGGATCGGCCCCAGCCGGGCGAGGCGGTCGCTGAGGAGCTCGCCCTCCCGCAGCTCGAAGACGAGGAGGGGGCCGTGCTCCGGGTCCTTGCCGCCGTCGATCGACGGCAGCGTGTGCGGGCCCCGCAGCCGCTGGCACGCCGCCGCCTCGCGCCGGAAGCGCGCCTGGGCCTCCTCCAGGGGCATGCGCTCCGGCGCGCTGAGCACGCCCCCCGGGTCCAGCCGCACCGGAGGCTCGCCGAGCACCTTCACCGCGACGCGGCGGCCAGCGCTCGCGTCCTCGGCGCTGAACACTTCACCGAGGCCTTCGCGGCGGAGATGACGCACCACGCGGTAGCGCTGGAGCAGTACGGTTCCGGGCACGATTGACAAGAGCGGCCTCCTTCGCTTGACAAAGGGGGTCCAGCGCGTTCCGGTCGCCTCCCCCCAGTCCCCAGACAAGCTCATTTATCACGCGGGCGCGACAGAGGAAGCGCCGCGCGCGTCGCGGGGTGAAAAGGAGGCCGCGCCTACACCTGCCACGCCGCATCGGGCGGCCTCGTCGCCGGGCCGCTGCGCTCGAGGTCGCCTGGACGAAAAAGTGTCGTGGTGTAAAGTGTCGTGGTGTAGGCGAGGGGGGAGGCGAGCGCCGCCGGCCGGGCGTGCCGTCGCGGCGGGGCGGGGCGCGGCCGGGCGCGGCGGGGCGGGGCGCCAGGCAGGGGGCGCGCGGGCGCGTCGCTGCGCCGTGGAGTTACGCCGTAGAGTTGCCCGTGGCCGCGCTCTCTGGCGACGATGCGCGCTGGAGCGCGGTAATCGGCGGTGATTGCATCGAGGAGCCGGGGCCTCGCGGCGCGCGGCTCCGGCGACTGGCCACCACCCCCGAACCGCTGGCCATTCTCGTGAACTTCGCGTAGCTCCCACACAGGACGGACGGTCCGCGGGGAGCGGCGGCAGGGGCAATGCGAGCGGGAAACGTCATCGACGGCCGGTTCGAGATCGTGGAGCTCGCGGGCGCCGGCGGCATGGGCCACGTCTTCCGCGCGTACGACCTCACGACCGGCGAGACGGTCGCCCTCAAGGTCCTCCAGAACGCCGCCACCCAGGACTCGAGCCGCCTCTCGCGCGAGGCGCAGGCGCTCGCCACGCTGCGCGTGCCGGGGGTGGTGCGGTACATCGCCCACGGCGTCACCGACCTCGGCCACCCCTACCTCGCCATGGAGTGGCTCACCGGCGAGACCCTCTCGCAGCGCCTCGCCCGGCAGGCGTTCACGCTGGACGAGAGCCTCAAGCTCGCCCGGCGCGTCGCGACCACCCTCGGGTCCGTGCACCGGCTCGGCGTCGTCCACCGCGATCTGAAGCCGAGCAACCTGCTCCTCGTCGGCGGCGCGATCGACCGCATCACGCTCATCGACTTCGGCGTGGTCCGGATGTCCGGCATCGATCAGCAGCTCACCATGCCCGGCGCCATCCTCGGCACCCCCGGCTACATGGCGCCGGAGCAGGCCCGCGGCGAGGCCCAGGTCGACGCGCGCGCCGACGTCTTCGCGCTCGGCTGCGTGCTCTACAAGTGCATCTCGGGGCGCGCCCCGTTCCGCGGCGCGCGCGGGCTCGCGGTGCTCGTCAAGGTGCTCCTCGAGGAGCCGCCGTCGCTCCGGTGGCTCCGCGAGGACGTGCCCGAGGCGCTCGACGAGCTCGTCACGCGCATGCTGTCGAAGTCGCCCGAGGGGCGGCCGAGCGACGGCAACGCGGTCGCCGCCGAGCTCGCCGCGCTCATGGATCCCGCGGCGATCTCGGTCCGCCCGCCGGCCAGCTCCATCCGCCCGCCGGAGCTCACGACCGGCGAGCGCAAGGTGATGTGCCTCGTGCTCGCGCGCGACGGCCGCGCCCCGGCCGCCGCCGAGGCGGCGCTCCCCGAGGTCGACGAGCAGGCGCGCGCGCAGGCGCTCTCGGCCACGGCGGCGCGCTACCGGGGCCAGCTCGAGCTCGTCGAGGCGCGGCTGCCGCTCCTCGTGCTCTCCGGCGCCGGCGCGACGACCGACCTCGCGGCCCGGGCGGCCCGCTGCGCGCTCGCCGTGCAGGCGCTGCTCGGCGGCGCGCCGGTCGCCGTCGTCACGGGCAGGGCCGAGATCGCCTCGCGCATGCCGATCGGCGACCTCATCGATCGCGTCGTCCAGCTGCTCCCCGAGCGCCGCGCCCCGTCCCGCGCGGCGGCGATCCGCATCGACGAGGTGACGGCGGGGCTGCTCGGAGCGCGCTTCGAGATCACCACGGACGAGGCCGGCCAGTGGCTCCACGGCGCGCGCGAGGGGCCGGACGAGGTGCCGCTCCTGCTCGGCAAGGCCACGTCGTGCGTCGGGCGCGAGCGCGAGCTGTCGCTCATCCGGGACGAGCTCGCCCGGTGCGTCGAGGAGTCGACCCCGAGCGTCGTGCTCGTCACCGGGCCGGCGGGCATCGGCAAATCGCGGCTCCGCCACGAGCTCGTCCGCGCGATCCGGGAGGACGGCGAGCCGGTCGAGGTGTGGCTCGGGCAGGTGGACCCGATGAGCGCCGGCTCGTCGTTCGGCCTGCTCGCGCACGCCCTCCGGCGGGCGATGGGCCTCTCCGAGACCGACGCCGTCGAGGAGCGGCGGCGCAAGGTGCGGGCGCGGGTCGAGCGGCACGCGTCGCTCGACGCGGCGCGCGTGGCGACGTTCCTCGGCGAGCTCGTCGGCGCGCCGTTCCCGGACGACGACGTCCAGCTCCGGGCGGCGCGGCGGAACCCGATGCTCATGGGCGACCAGCTGCGCCTCGCCTGGGAGGACTTCCTGCGCGCCGAGTGCGCGGTGCACCCGGTCCTGCTCGTGCTCGAGGACCTGCACTGGGGCGACCTGCCCACGATCACGATGGTCGACGCCGCGCTCCGGAACCTGAAGGACCGGCCGTTCATGGTGATGGCGCTCGGCCGCCCGGAGGTGCACGAGCTCTTCCCGAAGCTGTGGGACGAGCGGCGCGGGCACAAGCTCCGCCTCGCGGGGATCTCGCGCCGGTCGAGCGAGCGGCTCGTGCGCCAGGTGCTCGGCGAGCGCGAGAGCCCGGCGCTCGTGGCGACGCTCGTCGAGCGCGCGGACGGCAACGCCTTCTACCTCGAGGAGCAGATCCGCGCCGCGGCGGCGGGCAAGGGCGCGGACCTGCCGGAGACGGTGCTCTCGATGGTGCAGGCCGAGCTCGACGCGCTGGACGTCGGCGCGCGGCGGGCGCTGCGCGCCGGGGCGATCTTCGGCGAGAGCTTCTCGCGGAACGGGGTCGCCGCGCTGGTGGGCCGCGCGGAGGTCGACCGGCTGCTGACCGAGCTCGAGGCGCGGGAGCTCATCGTCCGGCGCTCGGTGGAGGGCGCGCCGGAGGTGATCGAGTACCGGTTCCGGCACGCGCTCGTGCGCGAGGCGGCCTACGGGATGCTGACCGATCACGATCGCCGCCTCGGCCACCGGCTCGCCGGCGAGTGGCTGGAGCGGACGGGGGCGGCGGACGCGATGGCGCTGGCCGAGCACTTCGAGCGCGGCGGCGAGCCGGCGCGGGCGGCGACGGCGACCCTGCGCGCCGCCGAGCAGGCGCTGCTCGGCAGCGATCTCGGCGCGGTGATCGAGCGGGTGGAGCGCGGCATCGCGCGCGGCGCGTCGAAGGCGACGGCGGGGGCGCTGCGGCTCTGCCAGGCCGAGGCGCACCTCTGGCGCGGCGAGTTCGCGCTGGCGGAGCGGCGGGGGATGGAGGCGCTGGAGCGGCTCTCGCCCGGGTCGGCGCCGTGGTTCTCTGCGCTCACGCAGATGATCCTCGCGGCCTCGAAGCGCGGCAACCACGACCAGGTCGAGCGCCTCTTGCGCGTCGCGCAGACCACGGAGCCGCGGCGCTCGGCGCGGACGGCGCGCAGCGTGTGCCTGTGCGCGGGCGCCGGGCGCCTCCTCTTCGGCGGGCGGTATCAGCTCGCGGACGAGCTGCTCGACGCGATCGAGCAGGACGCCGAGGAGACCGATCTGGAGGTCGAGGTGCTGGCGCGGCTCCACGAGGCGCGCGCGTACCGGGCGATGGCGGGCGGCGATCCGGGCGCCAGCTTCGCGGGCTTCGAGGGGGCGCTCGCGGCGTTCGAGCAGGCCGGCGATCGGCGCAACGCCTGCTGGGCGCGGAACAACCTCGGCTCCTGCTACGCGGAGCTCGGCGATTTCGAGGGCGCCGAGGCGGCGCTGCGCGCGTCGCTCGCGGACGCGGAGCGGATGGGGCTGTCGGACGCGCGGCTCGGGGCGCTCCTCGGCCTCGGCCCGGTGCTGGCGCGGCTCGACCTCGTCGAGGAGGCGCGGCGGACGGCGGAGGAGGCGATCGCGACGTCGCAGGGCCTCGGCGACGCGCGCCGGGAGGGCGCCGCGCGGACGTGCCTCGCGAGGATCCTGCTCCAGACGGGCGATCTCGGCGGTGCGGAGCGCGAGGCGCGCGCCGCGGTGGCGATCCTCTACGGCGCGCCGCCGCTGCGCGCGTTCGCGTACGCGGTGCTCGGGCGGGCGCTGCTCGACGCGGGGCAGGCGGTGGACGCGCTCGCGGCGACGACCGAGGCGTTCTGCCTGCTCGAGTCGGTGGGCGCCGAGGTGGGCGAGTCGCTGGTGCGGCTCGCGCACGCCGAGGCGCTCTCGGCGTGCGGTCACCGGCGGGAGGCGATGATGGCGATCGCGTCGGCGCGGGAGCGCTTGCTCGATCGGGCGAGGAAGATCGGGGATCCGGCGTGGCGGGCGAGGTTCCTGGGCAACGTGCCGGACAACGCGGCCACGCTGGAGATCGAGCGCAGGTGGCTGGGGGCGTAGGCCGGCGATAGCGCCGCGTCGCCTCGCTCCAGCGGGAGAGGCGGTGTTGCCGGGCCGCCCGGCCCCGGGGACGCACGGCCAGGGTCGCGCCTGGCTCCGTGATGGAGGAGAATTTGAACACGGAGGCACAGAGGGCACAGAGGGCAGAGAACAGAGAGAAATCTTATCTCCTCTCTTCTCTCTCCTCTGTGCCCTCTGTGCCTCTGTGGTTCCTTCTCTCTTCTCTGCTGTCGCTCGGGGTCTGCGTCCCGTCGGGTCTTGGGACAGCCGCCTTCGCTACGCGGCGCCGGCGGGCGCCCGGCTCAGAGGAACTCGCAGAGATACCCGGTGGGCTGCGCGGCCTTGACGTCGAAGCCGCTCTTGCCGGCCACCTCGAACGACGTCCCCGCCGGGTACACGCGCCATTCCTGAGAGCCGTCGAAGCGGACGGCGAGCTCGCCCGCGACGACGGTCATCCGCTCCGGCGCCTCGGTCGAGAAATGGAACTCGCCAGCGTCGATGACTCCCACCGTCTGCCGGCGTCCGTGGCGCTCGAACCCGACGCTCTGGACGCTGCCGTTGAAGTAGCTGTTGTGCTTGAGCATGGCGCCCTCCTACCGCGTCCCGCGCCGAGAGGCCAGCCTCGACGCTCCCGGTCGCCGCGCGGCCGCGGCCGCGAGCCGCCGCCGGGAGCCGGCCGTCTGGGCGCGCCGGGCGGCCCCGGCGGCGAGGCAGAGCATCGCGTCGCCTCCCGGGCGCGGCACGCCGCCACGGCGTGAATGCAAGCGCCACTTGGGCGCGCGGCGCGCGTGGGGGCAAGAAAATTTGCCAGGTGGGGCAAGAAACTTTGCCCTTATCGTGTCTCTGACCCTGCGGTACCACCGCGTTGCCAAGGCACGGTCTCGCGCGAGCTCCGCGACGCAGCGACGCCCGAAGGGCCGCTCGTCATGGACAATGCCACCTCGTGACAGGCCCTGCATTGGCTACAACCTGCATGAGAGAGACCGCTACCGGTAGCTGACCTTGGCGGCGGGACGCCTGGCTTCTGTGGTTCGGCGACACATCGGATTTCGGGGCCGCGCGCGGGCAGCGCGCGACACCGGCGAGACGCTCACCACGGCCGCTCCGCTGAAGCGACAGACACCGGAAGTATGAATGGAGGCAGCGCGTGACACACGACATCAAGGGCGAAGAAGGCACACTCCTCGAATCCCAGGACAACCTCGCCGTGGCCCGGCCCGGAGATGACAGGCGAGCCCGGTCGAGCGGAAAGGGTCGAGGCACGAGGTTTCTCACGAAGATGGCGATCGCCGTCCTCTCCTCCATGGCGCTCGCAGGCTGCGTCGCCCAGGAGGGCGATGAAGCCCTGAGCGACGAGGCCCTGAGCGATGAGGCCCTGAGCGATGAGGCCGTGGGAGAGGCGGAGCAGGCGCTCCAGATCGGCCTCTCGACGGTGAAATGCAACAGCGGTTGGCCTGGTACGCGGGGCTGCTTCACGCAGCTCGTCAGCGCGACGGACATCGTCCCCGGTTCGATCACCGTGCAGATCGATGGCCACGACGGCGCTGTGGGGTATAGCGCATCCCAGTCCGGGGCCCGGACCATCAATTTCTCGGCGAGCATCCGCGAGGGCGACGCGTTCAACCCGGGGGCGAACACGACGAAGTTCATCGTGGCGTGGCTGCGCCAGTAGCGGCGCGGCCCGGATCCGACCCGGGTTGGCGGCGAAACGGGATCCGACCCGACCCGGGGTCGCCCACAGGCCAACCCCGGTCGGGTCGCTAGAGCTCCGGGACGGGCGTGAACGGCTCAGGGGACGGAGCGGCCGACCGTCTCGGCCTTGGCCCACATCTGCGCGAAGCCTTCGGCGCCGTTGTAGAGCCGGTCGATGAGCTGCTCTCCGCCCGGGAGCGCCTCGACGTGCTTGAGGAAGTCCGGGAAGAGCCCGATGTGGACGACCCCCTCCTCGTTGTAATCCCACGAGCGGCTCCCCATCCGGGCCTTGGGGAACCTGGAGTAGTCGACGCACGCCTTGGCGGCCGGAGCGGCGCATCGGTACACGACCTCCATGGCCTGCGTACAGAACATGCGCGTCGCGGCCCGGACGCCGGCGCGGCCGTATTCGTCGGGAGACGGCGCCTTGTAAGAGCAGGACGTCCTGGCGTTGCAGGCGCGGCCGACGAGGTCCGTGAGGTTGCCGCTGGTCTGGATGTCGAGGCAGCCGATGCGCGCGGAGCGCACGTCGATCTCCTCGCCGCCCGTGCACCGGAGCTGCGCGGGCGGGCGGCTCCAGGCGTCGCCCGGCACCGTCACCACCTGGTCCCGGGGCGCCTGGCACTCGGGAGAGCGCGGCATGACGACCATCCCGTTGATGTCCGAGCCGAGGGTGATCTGGAGCGGCTTGCCGCCCGACGCGATCGCCGCCACGGCGGCTGCGCTCCGCAGGAAGCTCCGGGCGTCGGAGTCGCCGAACCCGACACCCGCGAGCCCGCCGCGCGCGGCGATCTCCAGGTACTGGGCGTCGGTCCGGCCGTTCTCGTTGCCGCTTGAGCCGCGGAGCCCGTTGTGCCCCGAGACGAGCGGATACGCGCCGCCGGGCGTCGAGCGGGTGAACTCGAGCACGTCGCCCACCGCCCTCTGGGACATGTGATCGATGTCGATGACCATCCCGAGCTTCATCATCTCGTTGATGGCGACGCGGCCCATGGGCAAGAGCCCCAGCCGGTTCTTGTGGCCTTCGCCCGGCTTGCAGCTCGGGAGCGGGATGTGACCGCCGGCGTCGCCGAGCTTCATCAGCTTGAACAGATCGTTCCCCGACTGGATGCGCTTCGTGATGCCCTCTCCGCGGGAGCACTCGAGGTCCCACCATTTCCCCGTCTGGAAGCGGTTGGCGCGCGCTACCTCGTCCTCGTAGGCGGCGGTGCCGCCGAAGAGGTTGTCGGTGAGGTGGACCGGGAACACGTAGCGCACGCCGAGGCCGTGCAGGCGCCTGATCTCCGCGCGGACCTGGGCCTCCGTCGGCGCCGTCTTGTTCCACACGAAGTTGCCGATGTCGTCCAGCTCGACGCCGACGATCACCGCGAGCTTGTTCTTCTCCACGATGCGCCGGAGATCGCTGGATGAACGCGCGATCTCCATCCACGTGTCGTGCTTGCCCACGAAGCGGACGAGCTCGGCGATCTGGAGATTGCCCGACTCCCTGTCGTCGATGGGCGGGTTTGCTTCGACGCCGTGGGCGAGCGTGCGGCTGTTGACGGCCAGCGCGACCATCACCCGGAGGCCACCCTCCTTCGCGCGCCGGATCCAGTCGACCCACATCTGCTGGTGCAGGATATCGTTATGCGCCGGGAAGTGCGCGAACGTCGGATAACCCAGGGGGCGCTCGACCTGGAACGAGCGGATGCCGTGGGATTTCGCCATCTCCCCGAGCACGATCTGGCGGACGTGATTCCCGCACTTGTTCTTCAAGAAATCGTGGCCTCGGTGCGTGCTGTAGCTGGTCCCCAGCGCCTCCGCGACGCTGGCGGCGCGCCGCATCGACCCGTTGCACGTGGCGCCCGACATGCCTTGGCCGCTGGGGTCGTAGATCGTCCCCGGCGCCATGAGCACGTCGACGTCGGGAGCGCCGTGGAGCACGTGCCCCCCGAAGCCGAGGTGCGCCATCGGGTGGGTGTGGAGATCGACGAACCCGCGCAGCGGTCGGCCGGGAGCGCTCAGCGCGGACTCGAAGATCGGCGAGCGCCGCGCCTGCGCGCTCGCCGGGCCGGGGGCCGCGAGCGTCAGCGTGACCGCGGCGAGCGCGCTCCAGGGCGTCGCCCATGCAGGGCCTGTCATCGGGCCGGTTCTCTTCATACCGAATCATCCTCCAGAGGGGTGCGAGCGGCGGAGCCCAGGCGAGGATCCACTTCGGCGCCAGCAAGTACCGGAGGGCCAGCGGCACGATAAGGGCAAATTTTCTTGCCGCCCTGGATACGCACCGTGCGCCGGAGCGGCGCTCGCGTTCACACCGGCGCTTCGAGCAGCTCGAGCGTGACCTTGGCGCCGCCTTGCGGCAGGTTGGCGCGCAGGACGAGCCCACCGCTCGACTCCACCATGCCGACCACGAAGCCGAGCCCCTGTCCTGACCCGCCCGGCTTCGGGCTCGGCGTGTCGTGGAACCCCGGGCCGTCGTCCTTCACCTCGACGGCCACCCGTCCGCCGCCGAGCGGGCGCGCGTCCAGCGTCACGCTGGACGCGCCGCGCTCGCCGGTCCCCTCGCACGCGTTGACGAGGAGGTTCAGGAGCACTCGCTCCAGCGCGTCGTGCCCCCCCGCGAACAGGACCGCGGTGCGCTCCGCGCGACCCGTGACGTCGATCTTCACCGCCTGGTAGCGCCGCTGGACGGCGCGGAGCGCGCCGTGCGCCGCCTCGCCGATCTCGGCGGGAGCCGTCGCCCGCAGCGCGTCGAGCTCGCGCGTCGTCCGCTCGCGGATGTGCCCCATGGCCGAGGCGACCTCCTCGATGCTGTCGCGGAGCTGCTCCAGCTTCCGCAGCATGCGCTCGGCGCTCGCGGATTCGCCCCGCGCGATCTCGCGCCGCAGGAGATCCGTGTCGATGAGGGCGGCGGAGAGCGAGGTCTTCACGTCGTGGTGCTCGTGCAGGACGAAGCTCAGGTTCCGCTGCGCCCGCTCCGCGCGCAGCGCGGCGCTCGCCCCCGCCTCGACGACCCTGAGCGTGCGCGTCGTGACGAGGAGCGCCGCGCACACGGCGGCGAGGAGCAGGAGCAGGAACAGCGAGGGCGTCGTCCAGTACCCGTGGTGGTCGCCGTTCAGCGCGAAATCGAGCGCGATGAGCGCGAGCGCGGAGAGCGCGTTCGCCGCCGCCGCGAGGAGCACGGCCCGGCGGACGAGCCGGAATGCGCTCGCGACCACCGTGAGCAACAGCGCGGCGATGTCGGGGGTCTGCAAGATCCCCGGGTAGCCCTCCCACGGCCAGATCACGTTCGGCAGGAGGGCCACGAAGCACAGCAGCGCGTCGAGGCCGACCGAGACGAGGAGCAGGTGGGAGGGCGCGTCGATTCGCCGGCTCGACCGCCACACGTACATCGAGGCGACCACCGCGCCGAGGAGCAGCGGCACCTCGACGACGGAGCGCGGGTAAAAGTCGGGCTGCGTCAGGCCGCCGAGGGCGACGAACCGCGCGAGGAGGGCCGCGCAGAAGACGCTCCGCGCGATCGAGGCGGTGCGCTCGCCCCGCAGCGCTTCACGCGTGATGAGGGCGTCGAGCTGGACGCCGGTCAGCGCCGCCGGGGGGCTCGCCTGCTCCGCCATTTTCGCGCTATGCGCCCCCATCGACGGGATGGCACGCTAGCACACGATGTCCCGCTGGATGGTGGTCGAGGATGACGTGAGGCTCAGGCGCGCGCTGTGCGACGCCCTCGAGGCGCGCGGCGTCGAGGTCGTCGCCTGCGCGTCGGTGGCCGAGGCCCACGCCGCGCTCGCGGGCAGGGAGTTTCAAGGGATCATCGCCGACGTGATGCTCCCCGACGGCAATGCCGTCGACGTCGTGGAGCGGGCGATGGCCTACCCGGTCGCGCCGACGATCGTGGCCATCAGCGGATCGGCGAGCCCGGCGGTGTCGTTCCGCCTCGCGCAGATGGGCGTGCGCTCGTTCCTCGCCAAGCCGCTGTGCCTGGAGGCGCTGGAGCGCTCCATCGACGACGCGCTCACCCGGCCCCCGGATCTCCGCCCCCAGGTGCGCGCGGCGGTGGGCCGGGCATCGATCCAGGAGATCGAGGGGCAGGTCCGCGAGATCATGGTCGACGAGGCGCTCGCGCGCGCTGGCGGGAGCCGGCGAAAGGCGGCGCAGCTCTTGAGCATTTCCCGCCAGCTCCTCCAGCACATCCTCCGGCGTCGGTCGTAGCCGGCCGCGCTGGGCTCAGGGCTGCGAATGCGGCTCAGGGCGGCGGGATCGGAGGGGCGATCCGCTCGTGCTGGGCGGCGCGACGGGATCCGACCCGAGGTCGATCGATCAGCGCAGCTCGCTCGCGCCGCCGATCTCGGCCCCGCCCGGCTCGGCCTCGCTCGGCCCGGCGGCGGGGCCTTGCGCCCCGTCCTCCGGCGGCGCTCCCTCGGGCGTGGCGCTCGGGTAGCGCTTGCCCGCGCGATCCGAGGCCCGGAGCACGGGCCCGCGGATGATCTCGATGTCTCGCGCCGGGGCGCGGGACACCTCGAGGTTGGAGAGCACGAGCGACACGACCTTGAACCACTGGCTACGGGCGGCCTGGATGGTGGTCTTGGTGATGGGCGTGGTGGCCTGCGTCGCGTCGAGCTCCGTGCGGGCGCGCTCGAGCGCCTGGAGCTCCCGGCCCTTGGCGAGCCAGCGCTTCACGACGTCGAGCAGCGACGCCTTGCCGCGGGCGGGGATCGACCTGAGGAAGTCGGCGATCTCGGGCTCTTCTTCGAGGAGGCGGGCGATGCGGGTGGTGTTGCCCGCCTCGGCGAGCGGCGAGGCGTTGAGGATGGCGAGGCCGTTGGGAAAGAGCTTCTTCTGGACGGCATCGCACTGCGCGGCGCGGGCGGCGTCGGCCGGCGCCTCGGCGAGGCAGAGCTCGCGGTGCGCGTCGATACCGTACGATACGGCCCGGGCGAGGTGGTCGTGGCACCGATCGACCTCGTTGCCCTCGTCCATGAGGGCGCGCAGCTGCGACGCCGCGCCGGCGCCGCTGCTCGGCTGGACCGCGACCACCGCCTCGTGGGCCTCCACGACCCGCGGGTGGAGCGCCGCGATCTCGGGGATCGACAGGAACAGCTTGCGCTGCTTGGGATCGTCGACCCAGGGGGAGAGGAGCGCGACCATCTCGTCGAGATTCAGATGCTTCAACATGAGAGACACCTCCTGATGGGGTGATGCGGGCAATGCATGAGGTGGCATTGCGGGTGAGCAGGTAAGGGAAGTCCTGTGGTCACCTGCGTCAAGACGGGGGCTGCGCTGGTTTCTTGCGTTGCTCCCGCGTGCGCTGGACTCTTTCAGGCATGGTGAAGCGCTGCCGATGAGGCGCGTGGATCGGGAGGGGAGCGTGGAGCGGTCGTCGCGTGCCGGCGTGGCCTGGGGGGCGTCGGAGGCCGGTGCGGGACCGAGGCGCGCGGCCTCGGGAGGCGCGCGGAGAGGTCGCGATGTGGCGGCGTCGCTTCGGAAGGGGGACCGGACACGTGCGGAACCGAAACATGGGGCCTCGGGAGGCGGCGCGGAGAGGTCGCGACGTGGCGGCGCGGCCTCGGAAGGGGGGGCGGGTCGATGCGGAACCGGACAATGGGGCCTCGGGAGGCGGCGCGGAGAGGTCGCGACGTGGCGGCGTTGCCTCGGGAGGGGGTGCGGGTCGGTTCGAGATCGAAACGGGGGGCCTCGGGAGGGGGTGCGGGTCGGTTCGAGATCGAAACGGGGGCCTCGGGAGGGGGTGCGGGTCGGTTCGCGATCGAAACAGGGGGCCTCGGGAGGGGGGATGTGTTCGCCCGGGGCGGACACGTGTGCAGATTGGCCGCATGCGCGATCAGGTACTGCCGGTCTCGTTCTGCGGGATGCGGCCGTGACGTCCCTCGAGCCATATCCCGTGGAGGGAGGCGCGCGCCGTGAAGGAGTTGATCCCGCTCGACCGGATCGAGGTCCCCCGCGTCCGCCCGGACGCCAGGTACGCGGCCCGCCTGCCCGGCCACGACGCCTCGTTCCGCGGCCTGAAGCGGCTCCTCGGCGCCGCCGACGCCAGCAAGGCCGGCGACCGCAAGGCCGGCCTCTCGGCGCCCAGCGAGGCGGCGCGGGAGGCCGCCCGGGAGCTGCTCGGCGAGCTGACCCTGGAGCACCTCCACGATCACCCGCTCGCCGACGAGCGGGGCGAGGTCGACGCGGTGATGCGGGTCAATTACGACATCGACCGCGGCGCCTTCGCGCGGATCGCCTCGCTGCGCCTCGGCGAGCTCAAGGACGCGCTGCTCCGCGCCCCGGGCCCGGAGGTGGCGCGCCTCGGCCGCGCGCTGACCGGGGTCATGGCCGCGGCGCTGGCCAAGCTCTGCGACGTGCACGAGCTGGTCTACATCGCCCGCAAGATCAGCCGCCCCACCCGCGCGCGCACGCTCCTCGGCGCCCCTGGCACGCTCGCCTCGCGCCTCCAGCCGAACCACCCCACCGACGATCCGCGCGGCATCGCCCTGCTGACCTACTGGGGCCTGTCCGTCGGCGCCGGCGACGCGCTGCTCGGCGTCAACCCCGCGGCCGGCACGGTGGAGGCCACCGCCGCGATCCTCCGCCACCTCGACCGCATCCGCCGCGCGACCGGCGTCCCCACGCAGATCTGCTGCCTGTCGCACCTCAAGGTGCAGCTCGCCGCGCTCGACCAGGGCGCGCCCGTGGAGATCCTCTTCCAGAGCCTCGCCGGCACCGAGGCCTGCTGCGTCACCGAGTTCGACATCACCGTCGACCTCATCGACGCGGGCTATCGCCGCATGGCCGCGCGCGGCCCGCTCGCTGGCCAGGCCGAGCAGTTCATGTACTTCGAGACCGGCCAGGGCAGCGAGCTGACCTACGGCAAGCACGACGGCATCGACATGGCCACGGCGGAGGCGCTCTGTTACGGCCTCGCCCGCCGGTGGGACCCGTTCATGGTGAACAACGTCACCGGGTTCATCGGCCCGGAGACGCACCTCGACGATCGCGAGATGATCCTCGCGAACCTCCAGGATCATTTCATGGGCAAGCTGCTCGGCGTGCCCATGGGCATGGCGCCTTGTTACACCCTCCACGCCCACGTCACGCTCGAGGGTCAGCAGATGGCGACCCAGCTCCTCGCGGCCGCGGGCGCCAGCTACTACATGGATGTCTGTCTCAACACCGATCGCATGCTCGCCTATTTCGACACGAGCGGGCACGACGTGCAGACCTTGCGCGAGCTCCACGGCCGCGCGCCCGGCGGCGAGTTCCTGGCGTGGGCGCTCGACCGGGGAATTTTGGCGCGCGCGGCGGATGGACAGCGGGATGGACAGGGGAATGGGCAAGGGGACGAGCAGGCGCCGGCGGGCGCGATCACCCGCGGGCCGCGCTTCGGCGACGTGCGGCAGTTCTGCCCGGACGAGGCCGAGCTCGCCGCGCTCGTCGCGGCCACGCCCGCGGCCCACGGCTTCGCCACGGCCGGCCCGCGCCCGGCGAGCGCGGTGAGCCGGCGGGCGCGCCTCGATCAGGCCATCGCGCGGGCGGCGCTCGAGAGCGAGCTGCGCGAGGACGAGCTGGCGCGCGTCGCCGCGTTCCGGGTCCTCACCACGATGGCCCGTAGCAAGGACGAGCACCTCGGCGCCGCCGACGCGGGCGCGCGCCTCTCCCCGGAGAGCGCCGCCCGGCTCGCGCCGGAGGGCGCCCAGGTGCAGATCGTGGTGTCGGACGGCCTGAGCGCCGAGGCCGTCCACCACAACCTCCCCGAGCTGCTCCCGGTCCTCCTGGACGGGCTCGGGGCGCGCGGCGTGACCGTCGGCCAGCCGCTGCTCGCGCGCTACGGCCGGGTGAAGCTCGCCGAGGTCGTCGCCGCGGGGCTCGGGGCGCGGCTGGTGATCATGCTGCTCGGCGAGCGCCCGGGGAGCGGGGAGCTCGCCTCGCGCAGCCTCTCGGCCTACCTCGCCTACCGCCTCGCGCCCGGCGTGGACCAGGAGGCCGCCGCCGCCTTCAGCGGCAATCCCGCGATCGGTTTCGAGTACACGGTGATCGCGAACATCCACGCGGGCGGGCTGCCCGCCGCGGAGGCGGGCGGCGCGATCGCCGAGAAGGTCGCGCAGGTGTTCGCGCGCCGCGCGGCCGGCAACCGGCTGGAGGCGCTGCTCGCGGGCGGCGCCACCTGAGCGCCGCCGGCGGCCGGCGGAGCGCGCGGAGGTCGTCGCCGAGGGGTACGCCCTGGCTTTGCATGGTTGGAGATCGGTTTACCAAGACTGCTTGTTGCCGCAGAGGGCGCGGGACCGCATCGTACGGGCATGAGTGCGCTCGGTCTCGCGGGCACGACAGCGCCGAGCACGAGAGCCTCGATGGGATCGGAGGTCACATTGATTCCCTTTGCGTCGAAGAACGGCTTTTGGACCGCCACCGCGAGCGCGCTGGCCCTCGGGTGCTTGGCTGCTTGCAGCGGAGACGACGGCGGCCCCGCGCCGGACACCGCGCCGCCGCTCGCGGTCCGCTGCGCGCAGCTCGCGAACATGCAGATTCCGAGCGCCTCCATCGGGTTGCCCACGACCGGCGCCGTCGTCACCTCGACCCAGATGAACGCGGCGCACGGCGCGGCCGGCGAATATTGTCTCGTGTCCGGGGACATCATGCCCGTCGATCCGACGGCTCCCGACATCAAGTTTCAGGTCGCGCTCCCCGCCGACTGGAACTCGAAAGCGGTCATGCTGGGCGGGGGCGGGTTCTGCGGGATCATCCCGGACGTCGCTGGCAACCCGCTGAACACCACGCCCGACGCGGTGACGCCGCTCGGGCGTGGTTATGCGGTGTTTGCAAGCGACGCTGGTCATCAATCGAATCCCCTCGACGGATCCTTCGCCGTGAACCAGGAGGCGTACGCGAACTGGGTGTCCGACGCCTTGAAGAAGACGCGCGACGCGGCCATCGCCGTGGTCGAGGCGACCTACGGCGAGGCCCCGACCAAGGCGTACTTCCTGGGCAGCTCGACGGGGGGACGGCAAGCCCTGGCGGTCGCGGGTCGCTGGCCAGCGGACTGGGATGGATGCGTCGCGCTTTACCCTGCCCGGAACGTGACGACCGCGATGATCGGCGGCCTCGCCATGGTCCAGGCGTTCGCGGCGCCCGGCGCCTACCTCGACCCCGAGGAGCGCGGTGTGCTCTACCGCGCCGCCGTGGCCGCCTGCGACGCGCTCGACGGCGCGAGCGACGGGGTGATCAGCGACGTCCAGGGTTGCAACGCGACGTTCGATCCGTCGACCGCGTCGCTGGACGGCGTGCCTGTCCGGTGCCCGGACGGCGTCGACACGGGGGACACGTGCCTGTCGGACGCCCAGCTCACGGCGCTCGGCAAGGCGAACGGAGAGGTGCCCTTCGATATCCCGCTCGCGAGCGGCGAGGCGAGCTTCCCCGGGTTCAACGCGTTCATCTCGGATCTGGGCATGGCGAGCAGCTCGCCGCTCCAGCCGCACGTCGCCGCGATCGGGCTGGGGAGCGCGCCGCCGGGGTTCCCGGTCACCGAGAGCATGTCGTACGGCGCCCATTTCGCGGACGGCTTCATCCGCTATGCCGTCGCCAGGGACGCCGCGTTCGACTACCTGACGTTCGATGTGTCGAACGCCGGCGCCTTTGCATCACGGGTGACCGAGCTCTCGGCGCTCGACGTCGCGGACGCCGATCTGACCGCCTTCGCCGCGAAGGGCGGGAAGCTCTTGATGATGCAAGGCACGGAGGACATGCTCGTCAGCCCGCGCGCCGTAGAGGCCTATTACTCGCGCTTGCGGGCGGACATGGGGGCGGACGAGGTCGACTCTTTCCTTCGATATTACGAGGTTCCCGGGTTTGGTCACTCCGTGAGCACGGTCTTCACCGCAGGGTGGGATTACTTGACCGCGCTCGAGAGCTGGGTCGAAGAGGGGGCGGATCCAGCGACGGACCAGATCGTCGTCGACACGACGGGCGTCCCGGGCCGAACCAGGCCCCTTTGTGTCTATCCGACATGGCCCCAGTACAAAGGCTCGGGCGACATGGATAGCGCCGCGTCCTTTGCGTGCACGGCGGACTAGCCTGGAGCGACCGCGTCCGCGCTCGATGCCGCGGGCGGCGCTTGGTCGTTCTAGCCGGGCGAGGGCGATCCCGGCGGCGCGTCCCACGCGACGTTCAGCGCGGCCGGGCCGCGGTGCACGAGGTTGGGCATGTACGAGAGCCGCGCGTCGCCGGCGAGGCGCGCGCCCCGCAGGCGTCGCGTCAGCTCCTCGAGCGCGATCGCGCCTTCCAGGCGCGCGAGCTGCGCGCCGACGCAGAAGTGCGGGCCGCGCCCGAACGCGAGGCTCGGCCCGGCCGCGCGCTCGATCTCGAACCGCTCGGGGTCCTTCACGCCCGGCAGGTCCCGGTTGGCGGACCCGAACAGCACGAACACCCGCGCGCCGCGCGGCACGTTCACCCCGCGGAGCTGGCAATCCTCGGTCACGGTGCGCGTCATCCCTTGCACGGGCGCATCGAAGCGCATGCCCTCCTCGAGCACGCCGGGGATCAGCGCCGGCCGGTCGCGCAGCGCCTGCCAGGCGCCGGGCGCGCGCAGGAGCGACACGAGCGTGTTGCCGATCATGTTCGTCGTGGTCAGGTGCGCCGCGAAGATCAGCACGCACAGCGTGCCCACCAGCTCCTGCGTGTCGAGCGGGCCCTCGCCCTCGGCGCGCGCCTCGATGAGCTCGGTCACCAGATCGGGGCGAGGGCTCGCCCGGTGATCCTCGACGAGCGCGCGCAGGAAATCGCGGTACGCGACGATGCTGCGCGCCAGCTCCGCGCGCTGCTCCTCGGGCAGGAAGCCCATGAGGAACATGGTCTCGTCGTCGCACCACCGCTTGACCTGATCCATCTCGGAGAGCGGAATCCCGAAGAGCTGGCTGGTCACGCGGATCGGCAGCGGCGCGGCGAAGCGCGCCATCAGGTCCGCCTGCCCGTCCTTCTCGAGCCCGCCCACGAGCTCGCTGGTGATCGCGCGGATGAACGGCTCCATCCTCGCCGCGAGGCGCGGCCCCGCGAGCGCCTTGCTCACGAGGCTGCGCACCCGCGTGTGGACCGGCGGATCGCTCGACAGGAGCGGATACACGCCGCTCCGGTCCTTGCCCAGGATCGCCAGCAGCGCGGGCGAGGGCTCCTGGAGCGGCGCGAGGACCTGCGCCGAGCTGAAGCGCACCGGATCCTTGACCACGGCCGCGACGTCCTCGTGGCGCGAGACGAACCACATCCCGAAGGTCGGGTTGAACACGACCGGCGCCTCGCGCCGGAGCTCCTCGAAGAGGGGATAAGGGTCCTCCAGGTGCGGGGAAACGAGGTGGTTGAAGGCGCGGGTGGTCTCGATCGACATGCTCGCGAGGCTCCGGGCAGAGGCGGCGGGGAGGCCGCCCTCAGGCCGTTCGATCGAATATCACCTTCCGAGATCGCGTTGATAGGCTCAGCCCACCGGCAACCGCAGCGCGACCTCGAGCCCGCCGCCCTCGGCGTTCCTCGCCTCGACCTCGCCGCCGTGCAGCAGCACCGCCCGCTGCGTGATCGCCAGCCCGATCCCCGTGCCGCCCGCGCCGCGCGCCCGGTGATCGTCGACCCGGTAGAACGGCTTGAAGATGTCCCCGAGCGCCACCTCGGGCACGCCCGGCCCGCGATCGCGGACGCGCACCTCGGCGACCCCGCCCGAACACGCGAGGTCGATGCGGACCGTGGTGCCCGCCTCGGTGAAGCGCACCGCGTTGCGCACCACGTTCTCGATCGCCCGCCGGAGCAGCTCCTCGTTCCCGTCCAGGGAGCACGCGTCGCGCGCCCCGAGCTCGACCGAGCACCCCTGCTGCTCCGCCTCGAACGCGGCGTCCTCGACCAGCTGCTCCACCAGCGCCGTCAGGTCGACCCGCTCGGTCCGCTCCATGCCCCGGGCCGACTCCAGCCGGCTCAGCGTGAGCAGCTCGCCGATCATCCCGTTGAGCCGCTCCGTCTCCCGCTCGATCCGGTCGAACGCCGGCGCCACGTCCGGCGGCGACCGGCGGCGGACGAGCTCGAGCGAGATGTTGAGCCGCGCGAGCGGCGACCGGAGCTCGTGCGAGACGTCGCGGAGCAGCCGGCGCTGCGTCTCCAAAAGCTCCTCGATGCGCTCCGCCATCCGGTCCATGTCGCGCCCGAGCGCCAGCGTCTCGCCGTCCGCGCCCGCGAGCTGCTGCGCGACGCCGACCGAGAGATCGCCCGCCGCCATCCGCTGCGTGGCGCCCCGCAGGATGTGGATCGGACGGGACAGGTAGCGCGCGAGGACCACCGCGACGAGCCCGGTCACGACCACGATCGCGAGCAGCCGGAGCGGCAGCGTCTCCGGCACGATGAAGAACATCCACGGCGACCGGACCGGACCGGTCGCGACCGCCACGAACGACGGGTCGCGGCGCAGGACGACCGCGACGAGCTCCCGCTCGCCCACCTCGACGGCGATGCCGTCCGCCGAGCGCCGCGCCCGCTCCTCGACGAGCGGCGCGCCCTCGATGGGCTCGCCGCTCACGAGCGCGCCGGACCGGTAGACCGCGACGCGCTGATCCCGCGGCTCGAGCGGCGAGAGGCGCTGCTCGCAGCCGGAGAGCCCGTCGCGCGCGCAGAAGAGCGCGCTCTCCGCCCGGAGCTCGACGCTGCGCGTGCTCAGGCGGCGGCGCAGCGAGCTCGACTCGGCGGAGAACGCCCAGCCGTGGATCACCGCGAACAGCCCGACGAGGAGCGCCATCGCGATCCACAGCGAGACCAGGAGGCGCAGGAAGAGGCTCTTCACGCGCGCCCCCCGAGGCCGCGGCGCCTCGCGAGCGCCCTCCGCGGCAGGCGCCTCACGGGCGCTCCCGGGCCAGGATGTAGCCGGCGTTGCGGACCGTCTTGATGCGCTCGCCGCCGCTCGGCCCGGGGCCGAGCTTGCGGCGGAGGTTCGAGACGTGCATGTCGATGCCGCGGTCGTACGCCGCGAGGCGGCGGCCCAGCACGCGCCGCGCGAGATCCTCGCGCGAGACCACCGTGCCCGCCTGCCGCACCAGGACCTCGAGCAGGTCGTACTCGGCCGTCGTGAGCCGGACCTCCTCGCCGCGGACCCGGACCCGCCGCGCCGCGGGGAGCACCTCGAGATCGTCGACCGTGAGGACGCTCTGCGCCTCGGCGGCGCCCGGCCCCGCCGCGGCCGCGCCCGCGTGGGCGGCGCGCCGGTGGAGCGCGCGCACCCGGGCGACGAGCTCGCGCGGGTTGAACGGCTTCGGCAGGTAGTCGTCGGCGCCCATCTCCAGGCCGACGATGCGGTCGACGTCCTCGCCCCGCGCCGTCAGCATCAGGACCGGCACCCGGGAGCTCTGCCGGAGCCGCGTGAGCACCTCGAAGCCGTTGAGGCCAGGCAGCATCACGTCGAGCACCACGAGGGTGAACGGCTTCTCCTGCGCGCGGGCGAGGCCGGAGATCGCGTCGCGCGCGCTCTCCACCGCGTAACCCTCCTGACCGAGCAGCTCGGCCAGGAGCTCGCAGAGCTCGGCGTCGTCGTCGATGACCAGGATCTGAGGCGGATCGGCCATGTCGGCGACTGTAGCGCGGCCGTCATGGCGCTGTGTAAGGCCTGGTCAAAAGGCTCTTGACGAATCTTTACACGAACTGGACACCTCTTGAGACACTGCCTCCTAGCCTGGGCCGCATGACGCTCACTCGCTCCGTTCCCTTGCCGTGGCTGGCGTCCCTCGCCGTCATCGCCACGTGCACGCTGGGGAGCGCGGCGCGCGCCGAGACGCTCACCGCCGAGCAGGCGGTCGGCCGCGCAGCCTCCCAGAACCCGGCCCTGCGCGCGGCCCTGCTCGAGGCCACCGCCGCGCGGCAGGCCGTCGCCGCCGAGCAAGGCGCCCGCAAGCCCACGCTGTCCGCCTCGGTGACCGGTCAATACGCGGAGGACCTCGGGAACGGGGGCCGCGGGATCTCGGGCACCACGACCGTCGCGTCGGACGTGGCCCTCCGGTACACGACCGACGTCGGGACCAGCCTCGAGGTGGGCGCGTCGGCGAACAAGTCGTGGGGCGGCGCGGCCCGCAGCCTGGAGGGCAACGGCGTCCTCCGGCCGACGACCACCGCGGAGGCGTACGTCTCCGCGCGGCAGCCGCTGCTCCGGGGCGCCGGGACCGACGCCGTGCTCGCGCCGATCGCGCAGGCGGAGGCGTCGGCGATCGCCGCGGAGCAGGAGCGCGACCTCGCGGCGAGCCAGACCGCGCTCGACGTGCTCGAGGCGTACTGGGAGCTCTGGTACGCGGAGCAGGCGATCGGCGTGCAGGAGCAGGCGCTCGCGGCCGCGCAGCGGCAGCTGAACGACGCCAAGGCCCGCGCCGAGACGCTCGGCACCGGCACGCGGGTGGACGTCCTGCAGTTCTCGACCTCGGCGGGGTCGATCGCGGACGCGCTGTCGCAGGCCCGCGCGACGCGCTCGGCGCGGGCGATCGCGCTCGGCCGCGCGCTCGGCATGGCCCCGCGGGAGGCCTCGTCGCTCTCGCCGACCGGCGCGCCGCCCTCGCTCGGGCCGCTCCCCCCGATCGACGCGCTGACGCGCGCGGCGGCCGAGCGGTCCCAGGAGCTCGCCGCCCTGCGCGCCGATCTCGAGGCGCAGCGCGCGCGGGTGAGCGCCGCGGAGGACGCCGACCAGGTCCGCCTCGACGTGTTCACGACCGCCTCGGTGAAGACCCCGTGGGCGGACGACGGCACGTCGGGGGTCTCGCTCCTGGGCGGGCGGCCGGCGTTCACCGTGCTCGGCGGGCTCGACCTCGAGCTGCCGTTCGGCGGGGGCCGGGCGTCGGCCGACGCGGCGCGCGCGCGCACGCAGCTCGCGGCCGCGGAGGCGCGTTACAAGGCGCGCGCCGAGGCGATCGCGGCCGAGCTCACCTCGCTGCGCGTGACCCTCGAGGCGTCCGACGAGCAGGTGGCGCTCGCCACGGAGACCGCCCGCCTGGCCGGCGAGCTCGCCGAGGCGGAGCGGCAGCGGCTGCTGCTCGGGACGTCGACGTCGGCGGACGTGGTGAAGGCGGAGCAGACGCTGCGCGAGGCGGAGCTCCGCAAGCTGCGGGCCCTGGTCACGGCGCTCACCTCGCGCTTCCAGCTGGAGCACGCCGCGGGCGCGCTCCTCGATCGCTTCGCTTCGGTGCTCCCCAGGAGGTCGTCATGAACAGGAACAAGAAACGCTACCTGATGTCCGGCGTGGCCGCGGCGGCCATCGCGACGTTCGCGATCGGCGGGTACGCCTGGTATCAGACGCCCTCGAAGGCGCCCGCCGGGCCCACGGTCGAGATCCGCCGCGGGAGCCTGACCGAGACGGCCGCGGCGTCCGGGAAGATCGAGCCCGACGTGCAGGTCGAGGTGAAGTCGCGCGCCTCGGGCCAGGTCATCGAGGTGCTCGTGAAGGAGGGCGACCAGGTCGAGGCCGGGCAGCTCCTGGTCAAGCTGGATCCGATCGACGCGGAGCGCGATCTCGCCGAGGCGCGGGTGGCGCGCGACCGGGTGAAGGCGGACCTCGCCGCGGCGCAGGCGTCGCTCGCTGTCGCCGACCTCGAGCGCAAGAACAACGAGGTGAGCCAGGGGATCGCCGAGAAGAGCGCCGAGCTCGGCCTGGGCTCGACCGACGCCGCCCGCTCGGCCGCGCACTCGACGAAGGTGGCGGGCGCGAACATGACGCTCCGGCGCGCGCAGGTGACAGCGGCCCAGGCGCAGCTCAAGACGGCCGAGCTCGCGGTGCAGGACGCGGAGACGCGCCTCAAGGAGATGCAGATCTACGCGCCGATCGCCGGCACGGTGCTCGACGTGGCGGTGGAGAAGGGGACGCTGGTATCGTCGGCGCTCACCAACGTGAGCGGCGGCAGCGCCGTGATGACGCTCGCCGATCTGTCGAACCTGCGCATCGTCGGCGCCATCGACGAGGCGCAGATCGGCCGCGTCGCCCCCGGCCAGCGGGTCGAGATCCGCGTCGACGCGTACGGGGACCGGGTGTTCCAGGGCGTGGTCGACCGGGTGAGCCCGCTCGGCAAGGAGGTGTCGAGCGTCGTGACCTTCGACGTCGAGATCGTCGTCAACGACAAGGAGGCGTCGCTGCTCCGGTCGGGGATGAGCGCGGACGTGGAGATCGTGACGGCGGAGCAGAAGGACGTGCTGCTCGTGCCGCTCCTGGCGGTGCAGTCGTCGGGCAAGCGGCGGTTCGTGCGGCTCGCGAACGGCGAGGAGCGGCCGATCAAGACCGGGGCGACCGACGGGACGAGCATGGTGGTGGTCGAGGGGCTGAGCGAGGGCGACGACGTCCTCGCGAGCGCGCCGGTCGTGAGCGCGCCGGGCCCGCAGCAGGGCGGGCAGGGGCAGCGGGGCGGGCAGAACCCGATGCGCGGGATGGGCATGGGCATGGGCGCCCGGGGGGGCCGCTGAGATGGACGTCCCGGTCTTCGTGAGCGGCCTCTCCAAGGTGTACCACGCCGATCGCGCGGACCTCGCGGTGCGGGCGGTCGACCGGATCGGGTTCGAGGTGCGGCGCGGCGAGTCGGTCGCGATCATCGGGCCGTCCGGGTGCGGGAAGTCGAGCCTGCTGAACATCCTCGGGTGCCTGGATCGGCCGACCGAGGGCACGTACCGGCTCGGGGGGCGCGACGTGGCGGAGCTCGACGACGACGAGCTCGCGGCGCTCCGGAACAAGCACATCGGGTTCGTGTTCCAGAGCTTCAACCTGCTGCCGCGGATGACGGCGGCGGAGAACGTCGAGCTGCCGCTGCTCTACGGGGCGGTGAAGAACAGCCGGGCGCTCGCGGAGAACGCGCTCGCGCGCGTCGGGCTCGCGGCGCGCGCGCGGCACCTGCCGTCCGAGCTCTCGGGCGGGCAGCGGCAGCGCGTCGCGATCGCGCGGGCGATCGTGACGCGGCCGTCGATCCTCTTGTGCGACGAGCCGACGGGCGCGCTCGACAGCCGGACGGGGCGCGACGTGCTGGAGCTCTTGATGTCGCTGAACGCGGACGGGACGACGCTGGTGATGGTGACGCACGACCTCGGCGTGGCGCGGGCGCTCGCGCGCGCCATCCACATGAAGGACGGCCACATCGTGGCCGATGGCCCGTCGAGCACCGTGGTGGCGGCGTTCCACGCGAGCGAGATGGAGGGGGCATGCTGATCAAGGAGACGGCGAAGAGCGCGTGGCGCTCGCTCGCCTCGAACCGGCTGCGGACGCTGCTGACGATGCTCGGCATGATCATCGGGACGGCGGCGGTCGTGGCGGTGCTCGGCATCGGCGAGGGCGCGCGCAGCAGCGTGGAGGGGCGGATCCGGTCGCTCGGCGCGAACCTGCTGATGGTGCGGCCGGGGTCCGCGTCGGCGAGCGGGGTGCGCTCGGGCACGGTGAAGACGCTGACGGAGGCGGACGCCGAGGCGCTGAAGGCGCTCGACGGCGTGGCCGCGGTGGCGCCGGAGCGGAGCGGCAGCGCGCAGCTCCGCTACATGGCGAGCAACCTGAACGCGTCCGTGACCGGGATCACGCCGGCGTACCTCGAGGTGCGGTCGCTGTCGGTGGCGAGCGGCGTCGGGTTCTCGGAGCTCGACGAGCAGCAGCGCGCGCGGGTGGTGGTCCTCGGCGCGAACGTGGCGCGGCAGCTCTATCCGGGGGGCTCGCCGCTCGGGACGCGGCTCCAGATCAACGGGAGCGCGTTCCGGGTGGTCGGGGTGCTGGCGGAGAAGGGCTCGGGGATGGGCTCGCCGGACGACGGGGTGTTCGTGCCGCTGTCGACGCACCGGTCGGTCCTGTTCGGGCAAGATCACCTGTCGACGATCTCGCTGCAGCTCGCGAGCGAGGACCGGTCCGAGGTGGTGATCGCGCAGCTCGAGCAGCTCTTGCGCCTGCGGCACCGGCTGCGCGCGGATCAGCCGAGCGATTTCGAGGTGCGGTCGCAGGCGGAGATGCTGGCGACGATGGGGCAGATCACGGGCACGTTCACGACGCTGCTCGGCAGCGTGGCGGCGGTGTCGCTGATCGTGGGCGGCATCGGGATCATGAACATCATGCTGGTGTCGGTGCGGGAGCGGACCCGCGAGATCGGCGTGCGGATGGCGGTCGGGGCGCGGCGGAAGGACATCCTGCGGCAGTTCCTCGTCGAGGCCGTGGTGGTGTCGCTCGCGGGCGGGGTGGCCGGCGTGGGCCTCGGGTACGGGGCGGCGGTGCTGCTGTCGCGGTTCGGGGAGTGGGCGACCATCGTGCCGCCGTACGCGGTGGGGCTGGCGCTCGGGGTGTCGATCCTGATCGGGATCACGTTCGGCGTGGGGCCGGCGCGGCGCGCGGCGCGGCTGGATCCGGTGGAGGCGCTGCGGTTCGAGTGAGGGCGGGGGGGCTGGGGGCGGCCGCGTGACGCGCGACGACGAGGACTGCCCGGCCTGATCGGGTCACCCCTCTTTGCGGCGGTAATGCAGCGCGACCTGGCCGGACTTCAGGCGGCTCGTCGAGACGAGCTCGAGGCGCCGCGAGGGCTCCAGGCCCTGAAACAAGGTTGGCCCGTGGCCGGCGAAGACGGGGTGGACGACGAGACGGTACTCATCGATCAGCCCCAGCCGTTCGAGCGCCGCCGCGAGCGTGGGACTGCCCACGAGCACGCCTTGCGGGGTCTTCTCCTTCAGCTGCGTTACGGCCTCACGCAAATCCCCCTCGACGCGGAAGGTGTTGTTCCACGGGAAGTCGCGGCGCGAGGCCGAGACCACATACTTCGGCTTGGCCTCCAGCTTGCGCGCCCACTCCCGCATCGCGCGTGGCGCGTTCTCGTCGCGCGCCACCGCCGGCCAGGCGCTCTCCATGAGCTCGTACGTGACGCGCCCCCACAGCATCGCCCCGGCTGCGTCCATCAGCTGCGTGAAGTAGTCGTGCAGCTCGTCGTCCGCGATCCCCTCGCGATGGTCGTAGCACCCGTCCAGCGTCACGTTGAGTCCGAAGGTCAAGAGGCCCATGGCGCCGATGTACCACGGCGGAGCAGGCGGCGGGAGACTTTGGTCCTCCCCCGCTTCCGTCGACACCCCCGATGGAAGCGGGGGAGGACCAAAGCCGTTGCGATGTCGATGACGGTCGCCGTGCCGAGCGAGCTACAGGGCAGGCAGAGGAAACTCCGACAGGCTCAGCTTCGGTTGGGTCATCCGGCCGCCCGCGCGTTTGAAGAGCGCGCCCGGTGTGAGCCCGACGAGCTGACGGAAGTCGGCGATGAGGTGGGCTTGGTCATAATAGCCCGCGTCCGCGGCGATGCGTGCCCAGTCGCACGAGGTCGCTGCCATTCGCACCGCGCGTTGCAGGCGGACGGCCCGCGCGAACTCCTTCGGGCCGATGCCGACGTTCT
This sequence comes from Sorangium sp. So ce394, assembly GCF_051474665.1. Lineage (NCBI taxonomy): Bacteria > Pseudomonadati > Myxococcota > Polyangiales > Polyangiaceae > Sorangium > Sorangium sp. So ce394. The sequence goes on along the minus strand of NZ_CP150339.1, from coordinate 7,830,386 downwards.
CGGCGAAGGCGCGGCGAAGATGCCGCGCCGTGACGCCGAGCCGGTCGGCAACACCCTCCACCCGGACCTCGCCCTCTTCGAGCAAGCGAACCGCACGACGAGCGAGCTTCCCCGATGCCGTCTCGAAGGGTTGGCCGGCACGAAGGGCGAGCGCCCGGGCGACGCGCTCCATCACGTCGGCGCGGCTCCTCGCGGCGAGGAGCTCACCGCCGAGCTCGCGCCCCGCGCGGCCCCACACGTCCTCCAGCGGAACCATCCGGTCCGTGAGCTCGCTCGCCGCCACGCCGAGCAGCGGAACCGACCAGCCTGGCCTGAACCGAAGCGTGACCGTCCGCGCGACCCCGGTCTTGGTCTTGAATAGCGCGCGCGTCCGGGGGCCCGCGACCCACACATCCCCCTCGCGCGCGCCCTCGAGCGCTCGAAAAACGAGGGTCGTTCTGCCGTCGGGAAGCCACTCGAGGTCGAGCGCCTGCCCGGGGGGCGGCGCGACCGCACGGACTTCCTCGACGAAGCGCGGGAGCGCGAGGGTGGGGAGTTCCATCGCTGCGGCCATGTACGTTACCTTTACGCCTCTCGTGCGGCCGTTCAAGCCGACGCGGGGGCCCGCATCGATCGGCTACCGCTCGCTGTCGAGGACCTTCATTTGCTGCGCGGCGTAGCGCGCGCCGCCGATCGCGTCCGCCGGCACGATGGTCTCGAGCGTCGCGACGTCGCTCGCCGACAGCGGCTTGTCGAGGGCCACGAGGGCATCGTCGAGCTGGGCTCGCGTGCGGGCCCCGATGACCGGCACCAGCGTGGGATGCTTCGCCAGCACCCACGCGAGCGCCACCTGAGCCGGCGTCATCCCGCGCTCGCCGGCGAAGGCGTGGAGCTTCTCGACGACGCTCGCGTTCTTTGCCCCTTGCTCGCCTGCGAAGCGCGGCATGTACTGTCGGAAGTCGCCCTTTCCCGAAGGCTTGCTGCCGGTGAGCAGCCCCCGCGCAAAGACCCCGTAGAGCGTCGCGCTCATCCCGAGCTCCGCGAGGGCCGGGAAGATCGACGCCTCGGGCCCGCGCGTCGCGATCGCGTACTCGATCTGCAGGTCCACGACCGGGTGCACCGCGCTCGCACGCCGGATGGTCTCGACCCCCACCTCGGACAGCCCGATATGCCGGACGAAGCCGGCCTTGACGAGGTCGGCGATGGCCCCGATGGTGTCCTCGATGGGCACCTGCGGGTCGAGGCGCGCGGGGCGGTACACATCGATGACCTCCACGCCCAGCCGTTGCAGGCTGTACGCCGCGAAGTTCTTCACGGCCGCCGGGCGGGTGTCGATGCCCAGCATGGCGCCGTCCGGGCCGCGCATCGCGCCGAACTTCACCGAGAGCTGGACCTTGTCGCGCACCCCCTCGATCGCGCGCCGGATGAGGAGCTCGTTGTGCCCGTTGCCGTAGAAGTCTCCGGTGTCGATCAGGGTGATCCCTCGCTCGATGGCGTGGCGGATCGTCGCCACGCTCTCGGCCTCTTCGGCCGGGCCATAGGCGCCGGACATCGCCATGCAGCCGAGGCCGACGGGAAAGACGCTGGGCCCGGTCGTGCCCAGCGGAGTCGATCGGAGGGGGGAGCGGCCCATCGTGGCGTCGAGGTCGGTCATGGGATGTTCATGGCACGCGCCCGCGGCCTCCGATTGGATAAACCGGACATCTCGACGGTCCGGGCGGGCGACAACCACGTCATGCACCGGCTCGTGCGCGGCGAGCCGCTCATGACGAGATGTCCGGTCCTTCCCATCGGAGGCCGGCGGCAAGCGTGGCACAGCGGCGTGGCGCAGGGTGGCTCATCGGGCACGGCGATGCGCGAAATCCTCGAGAGCCGGCGGTACTCCGCGGCGGCACCAGGTTTGCTGAGGAGCCTCCGTATGCTCACCAGAATGCAGGGCTGCTTCGCCTTGGCCACGTGCCTCTCCCTCTTCGGTTGCGGCACCACGGTCGACGCCAGTCCGGCCCCGGAGGGCTGCGACGGTACCGTGGAGGTGCCGGATCCAGCGCTCGCCGCCGGCTTGCGAGAGCAGCTCGGCCTCGATGCCGACGAGCCGATTCCGGGGGCGGCGCTCGCCGTGCCTGAATCACTCTCCCTCGACAACCTCGGCATCGAGAACCTGAGCGGCCTCGAGTGTGCCACGTCGGTCGAGCAGCTGTTCCTCGCGGGCAATCGGATCGAGGACATCTCGATCCTCACGCGCCTGCCGCGGCTCTACAACCTGCACCTGGACGCGAACCGGATCGTCTCGCTGGGGGCGCTCTCCGGGCATCAGGCGCTCATGACGCTGACCGCGAGAGACAACCTGGTGTCGTCGACGAGCGACCTGAACGACCTTCCGGAGCTTCAGAACCTGACCTTGTCGGGAAATCCGCTCGAGGCCCTCGAAGGGCTGGACGGCCTGGACGCCCTGTTCCATCTCTCGGTCGAACGGACCCTCGTCGCCGAGCTCTCGAGCCTCTCCAAGTTTCCGGTCCTGAACAACGCGTACTTCACTTACACCAAGGTGACGAGCCTCGCGACGCTGCCGAGCCACCACTCCCTGACGGCGCTCCACCTGGAGAGGGCCGAGGTCGAGGACGCGAGCATCGTCGCGGCTCTTCCGTTCCTCGAGGGCCTTCAGCTCAGCGGCAATCGCATCGCGTCGATCGCAGGGATAGAGCCCGCGAACGTGCCCCGCCTGAACAGCCTTGGGCTCGCCGGCAATCCGCTGACGGACCCGTCCCCGCTCGCCAACCACCCGCAGCTCATGGTGGTTCAGATCAGCGACATCGGACCGAGCGGCGCGGATCTGAGCTGGGTCACGGGGCTCACGAACCTCATGTGGATCGAGGCGAGCTCCGACTCCATCACCGACCTCTCGCCGCTCGTGGGCGTACCGCGCGTCCACACGCTGGATCTGTCGGACAACCTGATCGAGGACGCGTCCCTGCTGAACGACATCGAGTTCGACCGCTGCGCGCGGGTCTCGATCGCGGGGAACCCCGGAGAAAGCTCCTTCGGCGACGTGCTGGACGCGCTCTGCGCGAATAACATCGTGGTCACGGGCTACTGCCTGCCCGCCGCGTGCGATCCCTGCGAGCACGGGGCTCATTGCGGCGAATGAGCGCGCCCGCCCAGGAGCGCAGCGCCGGCGCGCTGAGCCCTGGTCCCCGGCGCCGTTCGGCCGAGTGAGGACGTCCCGCCGGTCGCTACAGATGAGCTCGCAAGGCTCCACGTTGCGGCAGCGGTGGATTGTGGTGCCTCAGCTTGACCACGGTGTGGCAGCCCAGTCCCCGCCGCCGCGCCTCCATCCGGGCAGAGCTTTTCAGTGCCAGCGCGCCGCCGGCCCGCTATCCTTTGCTGGGCATGACGGTGCTGCTGCAGAACGACTACCTGACGGTCACGCTCGATCAGGAGCGCTCGATCGTCCGGAGCACCCGTTCCGAGCACCCGTACGCGTCCCCCGACGAGTTCATCCGCATCCACACCGAGGCGCTCCAGGTCTACGAATCGCTCGATCGCCCGAGCCTCGGCCATCTCATCGACCTCCGCCGGCCCCCGATGAACAACGATCCGTCGTTCGAGGCCGCGACGATGCGCACCCGCAGCATGCTCGTGCAGGAGTTCGCCGCCGTCGCCATCGTGGTCCGGACGGCCGTCGGCGCCTTGCAGGTGAACCGGCTCCTGCGTGAGGAGAACAACGACAGTGTCGTCGTGCTCCACGACGAGGACGTCGCCCTGGGGTACCTCGTCGAGGAGCTCCGGAAGGTGGTGCGCCGCTCCAGCGCGCCGCCCGGCGGCCGAGACCGGAGCTCCCGCCCCTCGGCGCGCCCCCTCCGGGTGCGCTGAGCGCGCGGCGCCGCTTCTCGCGAGCGCGCCCGTCGCCTAGCATCGGGGCGATGCGCACGTGTCCGCGCTGCGGCCTCCTGATCAACGCCGAGGGGCTCTGCTACCCGGGGTGCACAGGCCCCCTCGCCACCGTGCGCTGCGGCGGCTGCTACAAGCTGAACCTGCCCGACGCCGAGCGCTGCGACGGATGCGGGCACGAGCTCGGCCTGGAGCCGATCGCGGAGCTCGACGCGCTCCTCTGCTCCGATTGCGGCGTGCCCTTCTCCGCGTTCCGCGCCGCGACTGGCCTCCTGCGCGACTGCGGCCGATGCGGCGGCCAGCTCGTCGACCACGCGCTCCTGCGCGACCTCCTGGAGCGCCGGGAGAGCTACGGCGCGGCCGCGCCGAGGCCGCCGCGGCGCCCGGAGCACGTCGACGTCCGCGTGCGCTACGTCCGCTGCCCGGCCTGCGGCCAGCCGATGAACCGCAAGAACTTCGCCGGAAAGAGCGGCATCATCGTCGACATCTGCAGGGAACACGGCACCTGGTTCGACCGGGGCGAGCTGCCGCAGCTCCTCGCCTTCGCCGAGGCCGGCGGCACCGCGAGGGCGCGCCAGCAGCAGATCGAGGACGAGGCGCGCTCGCGCCGGCAGGCGGAGATCGCCAGGGAGACGGCGAGGCGGGCGAGCGTCGCCACGATGGCCTCGTCCTGGGACGCCCGGAGAGCCCGGCTGGACGCGGTGAAGGAGCTGCTCGAGCTCCTGTCGCGGATCTCCGGCTGAGCGGGGCCCACGGCGCCCGACGACACGCCGCCGGCGAGGGGCGGCGGACAACGGACGAGAGGCCCGCACACGCCCGGAGCGCCGCCGGCGCGGCGGCTACAACTCTTCTCCTGATCATCACACTATTTAACAGTCCAGCGCGCGTGCGCGCGTGTTGAAGAGGCGCTGCGCGAAAGCCCCAGGGATCGGCGCGGCCAGGCGCGGTGAGCGCGATGTCCGACAAGGCATCCTATTGAGCCCTCTGCGTGCAGCGTGGCTGGAGAAGGTGCGAAATTCAATCAAAGTCTTGCCCGTCGATCGATATGTGCTTTCTCTATCCTCCTATGATGACTTCTCGGACCCGCTTTGCCTTGCTCGATGTGCGACTCCTCCTCTGCGCGGCGCCCTCGCTCCTCGCCGCCTGCAGCTCGGGAGAGCTCGCCGGAACGGAGCCGTCGGAGCAGCTCGCGTCGGCCGTGGCCCAGACGGCGAGCCTCGCGCCGACGAGCGACGTCGCGCTCGACAAGATCTGGGGTGGGGGCGGCACGGCGCCCATCTTCAAGCTCGTCGACGACGGCACCTCGTTCGCGGCGAGCGACGGCGGCGGCACGTTCGCGCGGAGCGCGCCAGGCGCCGCCACGGCGTCGCTCACGCTCGGCTACTCGGGCGCCCCGGCGGGCGGCGCGCGCCAGGTCGTCGTCAATTACCAGGCCTGGGCGATCAACGGCGGCGCGGGCACCGTGCGCGTCCACCTCTACGACGGCGACACCCTGCTCGGCTCCGGCCCGGCGCGCGCGCTCAGCGCGAGCCAGCAGAACCTGAGCGAGACGTTCGGCGGCCTCGCCGTCGCGAACGGCGACCGGCTGCGGACCGAGCTCGTCTTCCAGAACACCGCCGGCACAGGCTCGCTCGTCTCGTCGATCGTCTGGATCGACGTCACGACACCGGACGACGACGGCGGCGGCGGCACGCCCCCGGACGAGGAGCCCGCCGTGTCGGACAAGCTCGTGCCGAGGAACGGCGCCTGGTGGGGCGCGTACAACTCGTCGAGGAGCTATGGCTGGGACTGGGGCCTCGCGATCAAGGACTTCGAGGCGAAGGCCGGCCGCAAGCTCGACATCGTGTATCGCTACCACGACTGGGGGACCACCGATAACGGCGTCTTCCCGGACAGGTTCGAGGCGGCGCAGATGAACGAAGGGTACATCGTCCACCTGTCCTGGGAGTCGCGCCGCTACTCCGCGGGCCAGAACGTCACGTGGACCGAGATCGCGAACGGCTCGCAGGACGCCGTCATCCGGGCGGCCGCGGAGCGCGCCAAGAACGCGCCCGGGAAATTCATGATCGCGTTCGACCACGAGATGGACAACACCGACGTCCACAGCGCCGACGGCCCGGACGCCGACTACGTCGCCGCGTACCGGCGCATCGTCGACATGTTCCGCGCGGCGGGCGCGACCAACGTGGTGTGGGTCTGGACCCCGATGGGCTGGAGCGGCACCCGCGCCCGGCTCCCCGCGCTCTACCCCGGAGACACCTACGTCGACTGGATCGGATACGATCCGTACAACTTCTACGAGTGCAACGGATCGGGGTGGAAAGATCCCGCGACCACGTTCGGGAGCCACTACGACTGGATGCACGCGCCCGCGCAGATGGCCTGGCACGGCGAAAAACCGTACATCCTGAGCGAGTTCTCCAGCCACGAGGACCCGGCCGACCCGAACCGCAAGGGCCAGTGGATGCGCGGCATCGTCGACGCCCTGAAGCGGTATCCCGACATCAAGGCGGTGCAGTTCTACAACTCCAACGTGACCCACCGGAGCCCGTGCAAGCTGGCCGTCGACTCGAGCAGCCAGTCCGTGGCCGGCTATGCAGCGGCGGGGAGCGACCCGTACGTGAACCAGCCGCACCACTGATGCTGCGTGCAGGACGGTCGAGGGCGTCGTATGACGTGCCGCCACGACATGACGTCCCTCGACCAGCGCCTGTCGGCCCTCGAGCTGTCCATCCTGCCGACCTGGGTCTACGACCACGACCGGTACCGCTTCCCCTGGGCCAACGCCAAGGCCGTGCAGTTCTGGCGCGCGGCCGATCGCACCGAGCTCTACGCCCGCGATCTCTCGGACCTGTCGCCGGCCGTCCGCGCGCGGCTCGACGGCTACGTGCGCGCCGTCGCCGAGGGCGGCACCGTCGTGGAGGACTGGACGCTCTACCCGCGCGGGGCGCCCGCCACGGTGACGCTCCACGGCCAGGCGATCCGCCTCGACGACGGGCGGCTCGCCGTCCTGTTCCAGGCGCTGCCGCAGTCCTCCGACGTCGACGCCTCCATGGTGCGCGGCGTGGAGGCGGTGCGGCACTCGTCGGTGCTGGTCAGCCTCGTCGACCGCGCGGGGAAGGCGCTCTTCCACAACCCCGCGGCCCTGCGCGCCCTCGGCGACGCGCCGCAGATCGACGCGGTGTTCCCGGACGAGGGGGCGGGCGCGGCGATCCGCGGGGCGATCGACGCCGAGGCGCCCTGGTCGGGGGAGCTCAAGGTCCTCACGACCGAGGGCGAGCGGTGGCACCGGGTGGAGGCGCGCCCCACGACCGATCCCGTGACCGGCGGCCGCGCGGTGCTCGTCCAGCAGCTCGACGTCACGGCGCAGCGGCGCGCCGAGGGGCAAATCGAGCAGCAGGGCCGGCTCATCGACGAGCTGAACCGCTCCCTCGCGCTCGTGGAGGAGCAGCGGCGGCAGATCCTCACGCTCTCGGCGCCGATCCTCGACGTCGGCCGGGGCACGCTCGCCGTGCCGCTCATCGGGCGCCTCGACGCCGAGCGCGCCAGCGAGCTCGGCGAGCGGCTGCTTCCCGCGATCGTGGCGCAGCGGGCGTCGTACGTGGTCCTCGACGTCACCGGCGCCGACGCGCTGGATCCGGACGGCGCCGCCGCCCTGGAGCAGCTGGCGCGCGCGATCCAGCTGCTCGGCTCGCGGCCGATCCTGACCGGCGTCCGCCCGGAGGTCGCCCGCGCGCTCGTGGACGTCGACCTCGGCGAGGACCTGCTCGTCCTGCGCAGCCTCGGCCGCGGCCTGGAGGTCGGCCGCAAGCGCGCCGCGGCGCGGCGGCGGGCCTAGCCGCGGCGCCGCGGCGGGCCTAGGAGACCCGCGCATGCCCGCAGCCACCCAGATCGGCATCCCGACGCTGGTGCGCATCAAGCCCGGGGCGCTCCCGCGCAGCGGGCTCTACCTCGCGCGGGCGGCGCGCCGCCACGTCGTGCTGCTGGCGAGCGAGGGGACGCCGGCCGCCATCGAGGCGGCGATGCGCGAGGGCCTGGACGCGCAGGCGATCGAGGTCGTGGCCCGGCGCGAGGTCGCCTCGGCCAGCGTCGAGGAGGCCGCGGCGCTCCTGCCCGCGCTCCCTCCGCGGTGCGACGCGATCGTCGGGCTCGGCGGCGGGCGCGCCCTCGACACGGCCAAATACCTCGCGTCCCTCGCCCGGCTGCCGTTCCTCGCCGTGCCCACCTCGCTCTCGAACGACGGCTTCTGCAGCCCCTCGGCCAGCCTCACGGTGGGCGGCAGGCGCCGCTCGCTCCCGTGCGCGGTGCCGTTCGGCGTGGTGGTCGACACCGAGGTCTGCCTGCGCGCGCCGGAGGTGCTGTGGCTCTCCGGCGTGGGCGATCTCGCGGCCAAGGTGACCGCGGTCCACGACTGGAAGCTCGCGTTCCACGCGCGCGGCGAGCCGGTCAACGACTTCGCCGCCCTGCTCTCGGACGCGACCGTGTTCCAGTTCATGGCGCGCCCCCGGCGCGACCTCGAGGGCATGCGCCTGCTCGCGACGGCGCTCATGCTGAACGGCATCGCCATGGAGATCGCCGGGTCGTCCCGGCCCGCGAGCGGCAGCGAGCACCTCATCTCGCACGCGCTCGACCAGACCTCCGGCCGGCCGCGGCTCCACGGCCTCCAGGTCGGCACGGCCGCCTACGTGGTCAGCCAGCTCCAGGGGCGGGACACGGACCTCATCGCCGCCGTCCTCGACGCGACCGGCTTCTGGGACGCGATCCGGGCCGACCCGTTCTCGCTCGACGAGTGGCTCGAGGCGGTCCGCGTCGCGCCGGAGATCAAGCCCGGCTACTACACGGTCCTCTCGTCCCGCGACTGCGTGTCCGAGGTCGAGGCGATCCTCCGGACCGATCCGCGCCTGAAGGGGTGCTTCGCCTGACCCCGCGCCGCGCTCACTCCGCGCCGGCGAGGAGGGGCGCCGCCACGGGCGGCGGGAGGTCCGCGCGCGAGCGGGGCGGCGTGGGCGGGCCCTCGCCCGAAGCGAGGATCGTCCGGAGCAGCGCGCCGGTGAGGCGACCGACCTCCGGCAGCTCCCGGGCGCGGGGCCGCGGCAGGTCGACCGCGACGCTCTCGGCGACGCGGCCCTCGTCGACCACCAGCACGCGATCGCCGAGCAGGACCGCCTCCTGGACGTCGTGGGTCACCAGGATGGCCGTGAAGCCGTGCTGGGCCCACAGCGACTCGACGAGGCGCTGCGCGCCGATCCGCGTGAGGGCGTCGAGCGCCCCGAACGGCTCGTCGAGGAGCAGGACCTTGGGGTCGTGGACGAGCGCGCGCGCGAGGGCGACGCGCTGCCGCTGGCCGCCCGAGAGCACGCCGGGGTAGTCGTCCTGGCGGTCGAGCAGGCCGACCCGGGCGAGGACGTCGCGGGCGCGCTCGCGGCGCTCCTTCGGCAGGCCGATGCAGACGTTCTGGAGGACGGTGCGCCACGGCATCAGCCGGGGCTCCTGGAAGACGACGCGCACGGCCGCGGCGCCAGTGACGCCCTCCGGCGACAGGACGCGCGCCGCGCCGCCCGTGGGCTGCTCGAGGCCGCACAGGATGCGGAGCAGGGTGCTCTTGCCCGATCCGCTCCGCCCGACGATGGTCAGGAGCTCGCCAGGCTGGACGTCGAGGTCGATGCCCGAGAGGACAGCCTTGTCGCCGAACCGCTTCTCTAGCCCTTCGAGGAGGACCCGGGCGCCGCTGTGGTGTTCCTTCGACACGCTCATGTTCACCCCGCGTCCATGCGTTGCAGCCGGGGCTGCCAGGGCAAGAGCTGGCGCTCGGCCCAGCGCGCCAGGGAGTCGGCCAGCTTGCCGAGGAGCGCCCAGAGCACGATCGTGAGCACGAGCAGGTCCATCTGCATGAACTCCCGCGCGTTCATCGCGACGTAGCCGAGGCCCTGCGTGGCGCCGATCGTCTCGGCGACGATCAGCACGAGCCACGAGAGCCCGAGCGCGAAGCGGAGGCCCACCAGGATCGACGGGAGCGCGCCGGGGAGGATGACCTCGCGGTAGAGCGCGAGCCCGCGGACGTCGTAGACGCGCGCCATCTCGATGATGTGCGGGTCGACGCTGCGGACGCCGTGGAAGGTGTTCAGGTAGACGGGGAAGAGCACCGTCACCGCGACGATGAAGAGCTTGGCCGTCTCGCCCAGCCCGAACCACAGGATGACGAGCGGCACGAGCGCCAGCGCGGGGATGGCGCGGAGCATCTGGAGGGGCCCGTCGACGACGAGCTGGAGCGCGCGCGAGAGCCCCGTGGCGAGGCCCAGCACGAGCCCGATGCCGGCGCCGATGACGAGCCCGCCGAGCGCGCGCAGCGCGCTGACGCCGAGGTGCGCCGGGAGGCCGCCGCTCTTCGTGGCGTGCACCGCGGCCAGCACCACCTCCGAGGGCGAGGGCAGCAGGCTCTTCGGGATGACCTGCAGCCGGGACAGGGCCTCCCAGACGAGCACCAGCGCGAGCGGGGCGATCCAGGGGGCCAGGCTCCGGCCGAGCGCGCCCGGCGCGCGGCCGGCCGTCATCGAACGCCCCCGTACGCGGCCGCCGACAGGAACGCGTCCTCCACGCGGACGGCGCGCGGGATGACCTCGAGCTTGTGGAGCGTGTCGGCGATGCCCTGCTGCTTCTTCAGGATCTCGGGCGTGATCGGCAGGAGGCCGAACGCGCGCCGGCGCTCGGAGGTGAGGAACGCCTCGTAGGCGACGCCCGACGACTTCGCGAGGATCTGCGCGGTCTCCTCGGTGTGCTCGCGCTCCCACGCGCTCAGGGCCTGGTACTCCTCGAGCACGAGTCGCAGGAGCTCCGGCTGCTGCTCGGCGAACTCGCGCCGGGCGACGTAGAAGAGGTGGTTGTCGACGAGCCCCTCGCCGCTCTGGAGGACGCGCGCGCCGGCGAGCTCCGCCGCGGCCAGGAATGGATCCCAGATCACCCAGGCGTCGACCTTGCCGCTCTCGAACGCGCTCCGCGCGTCCGCCGGCGCGAGGAACGAGACCTGGAGATCGTCGAGCGTCAGCCCGGCGCCCTCGACGGCCCGGACCAGGAGGTAGTGCACGTTGGAGCCGCGGTTGACCGCGACGCGCTTGCCCTTGAGGCCCGCGACGCTGGTGATCGGGGAGTCCTTCGGGACGACGATCGCCTCGGCCTTCGGGGCCGGCGGGTCGGTGGCGACGTACACGAACGGCACGCCGCCCGCCTGCGCGAAGACCGGGGGCGTCTCGCCGACGTGGCCGACGTCCACGGCGCCGGCGCGCATCGCCTCGAGCAGCGGAGGCCCGGCCGGGAACTCGATCCACTCGGCGCGGGCGTTCTTCGCCTCGAGCGCCTTCTTCAGGCGGTCGGCGCGGTCCTTGAGGAGATAGGGGGTGCCGATCTTCTGGTAGCCGAGGCGGACGACGCCGGCCTCACGCCGGTCCTGCGCCGGCGCCGGAGCGGCGGCATCGGGTGCGATCGCGGCGCCCGGCTCACCGCCGCCGCGGTCGCAGCCGAACAGGGCGCACGCCAGCGCAGCGCAGCCGAGCAGCCCGGAGCGGATCCTCGTGAAGGGGGTGTGCCTGATCATGGGAGGTTCTTCCGGGCGCCTTCCGGCGCGCCTGGGACAGCGCTGGCCGATTCCAGGTGCCGAGGGCGCCGGCGAGACGAACGCACCGGGATGCAACCGCAGGCCCCTGGCAGCCGCCGTGCCACGCAGGAAACCGTTGCCTTTCGCGCGGTTACAGGCCCATCGCCCCGGCGGAGGCCGGCGGGCGCTGCTGCTCCAGCAGCATCCGATCAGCAAAGAGTGCTGCTGGAGCAGCAGCGGACCGCGCGGCTCGGGCGGACGCGGCGCGGGCGCGCCCGGCGCGGGTGGGCCGCCCCGCTTTTGAGGTGCCAGGCGAGCTCGGCTCTGCCATAAGGCGCCGCCATGACGGTGGAAATTCGTGGAAAGTGGGCGCTGGTCACCGGCGCGAGCCGCGGGATCGGGAAGCAGATCGCGCGGGGTCTGGCCGGCCTCGGCTGCAACCTCGTCCTGCACAGCCGCGACGAGGCGCACACGCGGGAGCTCCAGGGCGAGCTCGCCGGCAAGGGGATCCGGGCGAGCGCCGTCTCGGGGGAGCTGTCGGACCAGGCGTCGGTCGACCGGATCCTCGACGGGGCCATCGCCGCGTCGGGCGGGATCGACATCCTGTTCAACAACGCCGCCATCATGACGCCGTTCCGCACCTCGCCCACGGAGACGCCGGCGGAGGACTACCGGCTCAGCTTCGAGGTGAACGTCATCAGCCCGATCCGGATCACGTACCGGCTGCTGCCGACGATGCTGGAGCGCCGCTGGGGGCGCATCATCCAGGTGACCTCCGGGATCCAGGACCAGCCGGAGCTCATGGCCTATGCGGCGTCGAAGGCCGCGCTCGACAAGTTCGTGCGCGACACGGTCCCTTCGCTGCGCGGCACAGGCGTGCTGATGAACCTCCTCGACCCGGGCTGGCTGCGCACCGATCTCGGCGGGCCCAAGGCGCCGAACGACGTGGAGTCCGTCCTCCCCGGCGCGCTCGTGCCGGCGCTTGTCGACGGCGAGGTCCACGGCGTGCTGTTCCGCGCGCAGGACTACGCGCGTCCCGCCGCGCGCTGAGGCGCCCTGAGCGCCCAGGCGGCGCCTCTCCTGCTCGTTTGAGCCGCGCAGAAGGCGTGGACTCGACGCCACCCCTCACGCTCTCCGCCTCCGGCCGCGCCGGCGAGCGCCCGCGGGACCGCAGCGCGACCCGGCGCTTCGTCTCGGGTCCGGGCCGGCGCGAAAGATTGTGTCGCGCTCGCGGTATGTGTGTTGCTAAAGTCGTCGGAGGTGAAAGCGATCTCGGAGCCTCGGGCGGAGTCGAGACGTCGTGCGGCCGGTGACGTGGGGAGAGCTTCCCCGGCGCGCACGACGGTCGTCGGCGCGCGTCCATCGCGGTGGCGACGCTGGGCTGCGCTCTTGCCGGTGCTGATCTGCGGCTGCTCGCTCGAGGGGCTGTCCGTGGCGTGGGACACATCGTCGTCCTCCACCGGGGGCGGCGGGGGCGCCACCGTCAGGATCACGGTCGAGGCCGAGGACGACCCGCTCTGCGAGCTCTCCGGCCTCTTCGTGCGTGTGGAGGACCCGCTGGCGAGCGGCGGGCAGTACGTGGCCGTCCCCGAGACCGAGGAGGATTGCAAGTCCTCCCGGGTCGACTGCTCCTTCGAGATCAGCGAGGCCGGCACCTACCGGATCAGGGCCAGGGTCGCCGAGGGGCCCGCCGACGGCGTGGACAACTCGTTCTGGGTCAGCGTGGACAACGAGCCGGACCCCGCAATCAGGTACGACTTCAGCGGCGCCGATTTCCACGAAGATTACGTGCGCGACTCGCAGGACGATACAGGGGCGCTGCTCGAGTTCGCGCTCGCTCCCGGGATGCACGTCGTCACGTTCGGTTGCCGCGAGGACGCGTCCAAGCTCGACTGGATCGAGCTCGTACGAATCGGCCCCTGAGACCCGCGAGGAGCGCCGCAGCAGTGTGCCCGGGGGCGCCCGGCGTCACGGCGTCTGCGAGCGCCAGGGCCGATGACGCGGTGTCTCACGCGTCCACAGTGTCAACCTGCGGTTGACAGGCTCGTTGCGGCGTTGCGGATGCCGCCGGAGAAGCGGAAGCGCGATGCCGTCGTTCCGGCGGAAAAATGCCGTGAAGGGTCGCTAACCGGGCGGACTCGAGCCCTCGTGCGCTGATGGCACATGCGTTGCTGAGAAGCTCCCGCGAACGGCCCGTGCGCTGTCCGGCTTCTCCACCGCGTCGCGCGCGCTGCTTGGCTCATCACGGAAAGGTAACTTGCGCATGAAGTTCGATTCTCGAGTCGCTTGGGCTGCGATGATCGCGCTCGGCATCACTGGCCTCTCGACGGCAGGGTGCGGCTCCGATGCGTCGGATCCGGAAGAGAACGACGGTCAGCCGACGAGCAGCGGGAGCGTCGGCTCCACCACCAGCGCCAGCTCCGGCGGGCTCGGCGCCGGCAGCGGCACGGGCGGCTCCGGCACCGGCGAGGGCGGCTCGGGCGGCTCGGGCGGCGAGGGCGGCTCGGGCAGCGGCGAGGGGGGCTCGGGCAGCGGCGAGGGCGGCTCGGGCAGCGGCGAGGGCGGCTCCGGCAGCGGCGAGGGCGGCAGCGGCACCGGCGGCAGCAGCCCCGGCGGCGCCGACTTCAGGCTCTACGGCTACGCCACGACCGACGGCGGCACCACCGGCGGCAAGGGCGGAGCGGTCGTCTCCGTGAGCTCGCTCGACGCGCTCCGGACCGAGGTCGCGAAGGACGAGGCCCTGATCATCCAGATCACCGGCAAGATCAGCGGCAGCGGCGACGACGTGGACGTCGCCTCCAACAAGACCATCGTGGGGGTCGGGTCGAGCGGAGAGATACAGGGGATCGGGCTCAACCTGAGGAGATCGTCCAACATCATCATCCGCAACCTGAAGATCCACCACGTGCTGGCCAGCAGCGTCAACGGCGACGGCATCCACATGGACGAGAGCCACAACGTCTGGATCGACCACTGCGAGCTCTGGGCGGACTCGCCCGCCGTGAACTCCGACAAGGACAAGTACGACGGCCTCATCGACGTGACCCACGAATCCTCGAACATCACGATCTCGTGGACCTACCTGCACGATCACTGGAAGGGCATGCTCGTCGGCTCGTCGGACAACGACGACAGCGATCGCCGCATCACGTTCCATCATAACCATATCAACAACGTGAACTCCCGCCTCCCGAGCTATCGCGGCGGCAACGGGCACGTGTTCAACAACTACTTCGAGAACGTCCCCACGTCGGGGGTCAACTCGCGCGTCGGCGCCTGCCTGCGGGTCGAGGGCAACCACTTCTACAAGGTGAAGAACCCCATCACCACGCTGGACAGCGACGCCGGCGGCACCGATCGCAAGGACAACATCTTCGAGGACACCACGGGGACGCAGGCGTCCGGCGCGGACTGCACCTGGGCGGCGCCGTACGACTATCCGCTCGACAGGTCGGCCGACGTCAAGGCGATCGTCCTCGCGCACGCGGGCGTCGGCAAGATCGATCCCCTCGAGAACCTGCCCTGACGCGGGCCGTGGCGCCCGCCGGAGCGCCGCCCGGGGCCGCGCCCGCGCTACCGGAGCGCTCCCACCCGAATGCTCGCGTGGGAGGCTCCGTGAGGCGGCGAGGCGGCCTGTCGGACGACGGCGGCAGCAGGGATCAGGACTCGGGCTCGTTGCCCCACGGGTTGAAGTCGTGCACCTGCCCCGGCGCGGGCTTCTGGCCCCGGGTGAACGCGTCGAGCAGGACGTCCTGGAGCGGCTCTTCGTCCGCGCGCCGGTAGGTCCCCGCGCGCTCCGACCAGGCGATCTGGCGGCGGAAGGTCTCGACCAGCGGCACCGTGGTCCGGAAGCCGAGGTCGCGCGCCGCCTTGCCGTTGTCGAAGATCGACCCGTATTGGTAGATGAACTTGACGCCCACCATGCGGCGCGGCGCGACCTCGTAGAGCCAGTCGGTCGGGATCGAGACGACAGGGGACTTGCCGCCGGCGGCCTCCTTGAGCGCGGCGAAGACGCCGCCCCACGTGGTGTGCTCGTCGCTCGTGAGGTGGTACGCCTGCCCATAGGCCTTGTCGTTGCCGAGCGCGTTCACGAACCCGCGGGCCACGTCGGAGACGTGCGCGATGGCCCACGGCGTCGTGCCGTCGTCGTGGACGATGAGCGGGAGGCCGCGACGGGCGCGATCGGCCATCGAGTCGTCGAAATAGAGCGCGCCGAGCGCGGTGTGCCCCTCGCCGGTCGTGAACGACGGGCGCAAGATCGTGGTCTTGAGCCCGTTCTGGCCGTTCGCCGCGAGCAGCGTCGACTCGATGCGCGACTTGTTCTGGCCATACTTCGTCACCGGGCGGTGCGGCTCGTCGTCGGTCGCCGGCGAGCGCGTGAGCGGCCCGCCGTAGACGCACACGGTCGAGCAGACGACCAGGTGGCCCGCGCGGCCCGAGAACGCCCGCAGCAGCGAGTCGGCGTTCTCCGGGGCGAAGGCGACCATGTCGATCACGGCGTCGAACGTGCGCTGCTGCATCTCGCGCTCGAACTCGGCGTATTTCCAGCGATCGCCGGCGATGACCTCGACGTCCCCCTCGAACCGCCGCGCCGTCACGCCGCGGTTGTAGAGGGTGACGCGATCGCCCCGCTCGAGGAGCTGCTGCACGATGGCCGTCGAGATGAGGCCGGTCCCGCCGACGATGAGGACCCTCATGACTGCCCCTCGGCCTTCCGCCCCGCCCCCGCGGCGGGCTCGTCCAGCCAGAGGATGGCCGTCACGCCGCGCGGGTAGTAGCGGCTGCCGACGGGCACGCCGCGCTGCATCTGGTCGGAGTAGGCCCAGTAGCCGGAGCCCTCGATCTGCCAGCGGACGTGGGCCTCCTCGTGGCGCTCGGGGTCGGGGAGATCGGCCTTCAGGATCGCGCGCGCGATGTGCTGGCAGAGCGCGATCTTGCTCGCCCAGGAGTTGTCGCTGCTGCTCGAGAGCTTCCAGCCGCCCTCGGGGAACAGGCACAGCCCGGGCTTCAGGATGGCGTGGAGGTGGCGCCGGAGCACCCGGACGAGCTCGCCGTGCTCGGCCTCGTCGAGCAAGCCCATGACGTGCGGGTAGAGGAGCCCCTCGATCGCGGGGATGATCGCGCTCGTCGAGCTGCGGTCGAGCAGGGCGGGGATGTAGCCCGACGGCTCGTGGAAGGCCGACACGATCGCGCGCGCCGCCTTGCGGCCCGCCGCCTTGGCCTCGGCGGCGAGGGGGGCGTCCCCGCAGCGCTCGAGGAGGTGGGCGAGCACGACGTACGACGCCCACGTCTTGCCGGCCAGGTAGAGGTTGCCGCGCGCGCGGCCGAGCGAGTGATCGAGCGAGTCGTAGGTGGTGATCTCGGCGCCGGTGCCGCAGCGGCTGCTGTCGAGCGCCATGACGCCGGTCCGCGCGCCCGGCTCCGGCGCGTCGCGGTGGAGCAGGCTCGCGAGCAGCTCGGCGAAGAGGCCCCGGTGGCGCTCGAGGAAGCCCTTGTCGCCGGTGCGCGCGACGTACACGCCGGCGCAGCAGATCCAGTTCGTGAGCTGCTCGTGCGTCATGAAGCTGAAGCAGACGGCGTCGAGGTTCGGGCGCTCGTAGCTGGAGTCGCCGGCCGGCGAGAAGTGGTTGCTGACGCCCATGTCGTGCGTGAAGGACACCCCGCCGGGCAGGAGCTCGCCGCCCGCGCCGGGGCGCTTCACCTGGTCGCGGTAGCTGTAGCGATCGACGTAGAGGTCGAGGATGTTGCGCACGGCCCAGGGCGCGTAACGCAGCTCGAAGAAGAGGTGATCGATCGCGAGATCGAAGGTGTTCATCATCTCGTACTCGCCCTCGTTCACGACCCACAGCGGCGCGGGCGGCGAGGCGTCGTCGAGCGCCGTGTCCAGCCACTCGGTCGACCCGAAGTAGCCGTGCGTCGCCTGGGCGAGCAGCCACTTCTGGGCGGGGCTGAGCGCCGACTGCGCGAGCTCCGCGTCGCGCTGGGCCGCCTCGCGGACGAGCGCCTCGCGGCGGTCGAGCGCGGAGGAGAGGACGTCCTCGAGCCGGCGGAAGTAGCGGGTGTAGGCGTAGCGCGCCTCGACGCCGGTCGTGATGGCGCCGGCGTCGTGGAAGCCGAGCGCGATCCAGACCTCGCGCTTTTGCCCCGCCGGGACCTCGATGACCAGGCCGCCGGTCTTGCCGAGGCGGAACAGCCGGTCGGCGCTGCCGTCGAACGCGTGCTCGGGCGTGAAGGCCTGGAAGGCGCGGAGGCCCGGCTCCGGGCGGCAGGCGAAGCCCCAGCGCCGGCCGTGCGCGACGCCGACGAGGCGGCCGTCGCTCTCGGTCTCGAGGTCGCGCAGGCTCGGCGCGTCGAGCGCGAAGAGGCCCGTCAGGGGCTTGTCGCTGCCGGTGTTGTCGAGCTCGAGGCGGGCGATGAGCGCCGGGCACGAGCGCGCGGCGACCTCGGCGGGCGGCGCCGTGCGCGGGTCGGGGATGGGGCCGAACGGCGAGTAGATCGCGAGCGTCAGGCGCCCGGCGCGGATCGTGTCGCTCGCCCACCCGAGCTCGCGGCGGATGTCTTTATCGCCGAAGACGCGGCGCATCCGCGTGTCGTTGCTCAAGGTGACGCCGAACGGGACGTCCGGGCCGCGCTGGCTCTCGAAGTAGGGCAGGCAGAGGAAGTCCCCGTCGCCCTCGCGGTAGCCGATGTAGAGGTTCGACTCTCCCGGGCGGCCCACCTGGGAGGCGAACCCGCCCCGGCGGTTGAAGCTGCCGAGCGTGAAGGAGGCAAAGGCGCCGACCGGCGCGTGCTGGACATTGTAGGAGGAGGTCACGGCGGCAACATACCGTAACCGCCTCGCCGAGCGCTCCCGGGAAGCGCGCTCGCGGAGGGAGCCTGTGGAGGCGGTGTGCGGCGCCGTCGCAAAGGTCGCTCCGTACCACCCGGCGGGCGCGCCGAGGTGGGGCGGCCCTCCGGCGGCTGCCCGGGCCCGGACGGCGGCGGCGAGGCCGCGCCGCCGCCGGGGTGGCGCGCAGGACAGGGGGGAGGGGGGTCACTGCGGCGTGGAGCAGACGTCGGGCCTGGGGCGCTGGCTCGCGACGCGGTGCTCGCTGGAGCGGAACGCGGTGCGGCCGCCGGCGTCGTCTTCCTGTCCGGCACAAGATGGTTGCGCCGGAGGTCGCCTCGACCCGGATATCGGCTCTTGACGAGAGGCGTCGTGTCGCAGAAACACCGATTCGTGGTCGGCGCCGCGTCGATGCGCGTCCTGCCCACGGGTGTGGTGAGCCCCGACGGTGTAGTCCGCGCGGCGCCGGAGGTCCCAGTCAGGGGCGCGGCGTGGCGCCCGGTGATCCCGTCGTGGACTGATGTATAAAGGCCTATCGGGACCCGACGGGCGGGCGGTGCGTCGCTCGGCCGGGCGCCGCCTGCTCGAACAGCACGGAACCCGGGGAAGATCTTGTCATGTTGACCTTCGCGACGCTTTGTGCCCAGAGCCGGGCGCTCTCACGGATGGCCTTCGACCGGAGGTACCCGCACGCGTGGCTGCTCCGGGAGCTCGGCCCCGAGGACCAGCCCCCTCCGTCGTTCAAGACCGTCTTTGCCGGCACCTCGCCCGGCTCGCACAGCCAACCGGCCCTGATCCGTCACCGCATCTCGTCGGCGATGAGCGTCGCGTCCCACGGATGCGAGCTCCTGCCGGTGACGAAGCGCCCGGAGAGCCCCTGGCAGGATCGCATCACCATCGGGCGCGCCCCGAACAGCGATATCGTCCTGCGCGACCCCTCCGTGTCAAAGGCCCACGCGCACATCTCGGCCGTCGTCGCGGACACCCCGATGCTCCACGCGAGGAAGAGCACCAACGGCACGTTCCTGAACGACCGGCTCCTCACGCCGGCCGGGGACGGCGCCCCGCTCCGCAGCGGCGACATCCTCCAGTTCGGCAACGTCGTCTGCGAGTTCATCCTGAACGCCGATCTCTACCGGCTCGTCGCGCGCTGACGCCGGGCCCCTCCGGCCCCCGCTCGCGCGCGGCGCCCCGCGGCGCGGCCGCCGGCTCAGCTCCGCTCCGGGTGGGGCGCGCGGAACAGCACCTCCACCGGGCCCGCGTGCGTCTCCACCACGTAGCTCGCGTCCACCGGGGCGCCGCCGCGGAAGGCCCTCGTGATCTCCTTGCGCCGCTTCATCAGCTCGACGAGGCCGAGGGCGAGCGCCTCCGAGGCGGTGAGCTCCTTCGGCGTCGGCTTGCGGCCGATCAGGTCCTCGTCGACCATCGCGAGCGTGGGGTAGGCGTCCGGGCCGGCCAGCTCCCAGCGCTGCTCGGCGACCTCGTCGCGCAGCGCGGGGTGCAGGTCGCTCGCGCGGTCGAAGCTCAGCGAGAAGAAGCTCGCCGGCAGCGACGCGGGCGGCGCGTCCGGGAGCTTCGCGGTCTCGGCCAGGTAGAGCTCGAACCCGCGCGCGCTCTCGAACAGGAGCACGCCGTGGCTCTGGCCGGCCTGCCCGACGACGCACAGCGCGAGGTCGCGCGCGCCGAGCGACGGGATCGACAGCGCCATGATGTCCGCGTCGGTGGGCACGGCCTTCCAGGGCGTGGCGCGGTAAAGCGCGGCCGCCGCGCGGAAGAACGACGCCATCGCGGGCGCCTCGATGCCGCCGCCGAGGAAGCTCGGGGTCAGGCGGCCGTCCCGCGCGCCGAGGTGCGCCTCGAGGTCCTCGGCCACGACGTCGATCTCCGGCGTCGGCGCGACGCGGACCTCGATGGCCGGGTCGAGCCGCGCCCGCAGCGCGTCGGCGAGCGCGGGCGAGGCCACGCGCACGCGCTCGGGCAGGCGCGGCTTCCCTTCCAGCGGGCCGGTGGCGGCGGCCTCGAAGCTGTCGACCGCGCCCGCAACGACGTCGCCGGGGCGCAGGGCGGCGCAGCTCAGCACGAAGCCGCGTTCGGTCATCCAGACGACCGCCTCGGGGCGGTACGCCTCGTCGCCCTCGTGCACGAACGCGCGCAGGGAGAAGAAGCCGCCGATCCACTCCTCGTCCCGGCGGGGCAGGGAGGGCGCGCGCTTCTTGGACCGCTTCTTCTTGGGGGCGGGCACGGAGGACATCAGGGCACCTGTTCGCGGGAGCGCTCCAGCCGGTACGCTCGATGACGCGAGAGCCAGGGGCGAGACCGGAATCGAAGGCGGAAAGCTAGCGCAAAGGCCGCGGGGGTCGAAGCGGAACGCGGGCGAGCGGCTGCCTCGCCGGACCCGCGCTCGGGCCTCGGGCATCGCGCGGCGGCGCGGCGGCGCGGCGGCGCCCGAGCGCGGGGCTTTCGGCCTGGCGCTCCTCGCGGTGCCCTGTTATCGGTCGTCGCGGTCCAGCGCGCGGACCTGACGCAGGTGCTGCTCGCCGGCCGCCCAGGGGACTCGATGCCTGAAGAGATCTGCAGAGGACCCCGCCGCTGCGCCGGCGGCGCGGGGCGCGCGGCGCGGCGGGGCCTCGGCCGCGCCCCGCTCGGGCTCCTCGCGGCGCTGGCCGCGTCGGCGGCGGCGGCCCCGGCCTGGGCCGAGCCGACCATCGCGGAGCGCGCGCGGGCCGACGCGCTGCGCCGGGAGGCGCAGGAGCTTCTGGCGAGCGACCGGCCGGACGCGGCCTGTCCGAAGCTCGAGGAGAGCGAGCGGCTGCGCCCGTCGACCGAGACGAAGCTCGAGCTGGCGCGGTGCCACGAGCGCACCGGCCGCCTCGCCAGCGCGTGGGCGCTCTACGCCGACGTCGAGGCGGCGGGCGGCGACGCGAAGCAGGGCGCCGAGGCGCGCGAGCGCGCGGCGGCGATCGCGCAGAGGCTCCCGAAGCTCGCGATCCTCGTGTCCGACGAGGTGAAGGCGCTGCCGGGGATCGAGGTGGCGCTCGACGGCGCGGCGGCGCGGGGGGTCGGGGTGGCCCGCCCCGTCGAGCCGGGGAAGCACCGGGTCACCGCGACCGCGTCCGGCCGGCAGGCGTTCTCGCGCGAGGTCGAGGCGCGGCAGCCGGGCGAGATCGTCGAGGTCCGCATCACGGCGCTCGATCCGCGCGCGGCCGCGCCGGCGCCCGCTGCCGCCGACCTGGAGCGGCGCCGGCCGACGCCGTACGGCCCGAGGCCGGATCCGATCCACCGGAACCTGATGTGGGTGACCGGCGGGCTCGCGCTCGCGGGCATCGCGCTCGGGAGCACCTTCGGGGGCCTGGCGATCTCCACGTGGGACAAGGTCGAGAACAGCGCCGGGACGGCGTGCAGGAACGCGGAGCGTTACCTGGACTGCGCGCAGCCGGTGCCCGATCTGGCCAGCAGGGCGATGTCGTACGCGACGGTCTCCGATTTCTCCTTCATCGCCGCGGGCGCGGCGCTCGCCGGCACGGCCGTCCTCTGGCTGACGCTGCCCCCGGACGGCCCGCGCGCGAGCGCGGGCGTGCAGATCGCGCCGGGCGTCCTCGGCGGCGCTGTCCTCGGGGTGTTCTGATGACGCTCGAACGGCGTGCGCGGCGCTGGCTGGCGAGCGCCCTCCTCGCGGCGGGCGGCGCGGGCTGCGCGGAGATCGCCGGCATCCAGGCGATCTCCGAGCAGGGCGTCGGGGGCGGGACGTTCAGCGAGCCCGGCTACACGTGCCAGTGGGTGACGTCGTTCGGCGACGCCGACACCGCGCTCGGCGGGCTCGTGGCCGACAGCGACGGCACCTTGTGGCTGGCGGGCGGCTTCAAGGGCGACCTCACCGTCGCCGGCGGCGCGCTCACGGCGGGGGGCGCCGGCAAGGACGTCTTCGTGGCGCACCTCGCGCACGACGGCAATCACATCTGGAGCGAGCGCTTCGGGAACGCGGAGAACGACGCCGCGACGCACACCCACCAGGCGACGTCGATCGCCCTCGGCGAGGGCAGCGTCTATGTCGCGGGCGACTTCACGGGCAGCCTGTCGTTCGGCGCGGACTGCGCGGCGCCCGCGGACGGCGGGGCCGGCGACGCGTTCGTGGCGCGGCTCGACAGGCACGATCCGGGCGGGGTCGCGGCGTGCGTGGTGCACGGGTCGCGCGGCCCCGACGAGGCGAGGGCGGTGGCCGCGGAGGGCGATCGCGTCTTCGTCCTGACGTCGCTCCAGGGCGGGGCGGACATGGGGTTCTCCAGCTACGATGGACAGACCCTCGCGAACGCGTGCAGCGGTGTCTTCTCGGGTCTCCAGGGCGCGCGCTACCGGCCCCGGGCGCTCCGCGTGTCCTCCGGGGAGGCCTTCGTGGTCGCCGATTTCGAGGGCCGGGTGAACGTCGGATTCCCCGGCTCCGAGCGCGGGCTGCCGCCCGGCGACGCGGTCGCGGAGGGGACCGACGCCGTCCTCGCCTCGTTCCCGGCGTCCTGGATCTGCGATGGATCGAGCGCCGAGGGCGCCGGCCTCTGGTACCGACACTACGCTTCCCTCCCCGGGGACCAGCGCGCCGGCGCCATCGCGGTGAACGGCGCCGGCGTCATCCTGGCCGGCTCGTTCGACGGGCAGATCGATCTCGCCGGCGAGCTCGTCGCCACGGAGGAGGACGGCTTCGCCGCGCACCTCGACCGGCGGGGCGTCGCCACGTGGGCCAAGCACCTCGGCGGCAGCGGGGATCAGTCGGCGCAGGTCGTCGGGGTCGACGCGTTCGGGCGGGTGATCGTGGCCGGGCACTTCCGGCAGCAGCTGATGACCGACGACGCCGAGGTCGCCGGGGACGCCGGCGAGGGGGACATCTTCCTCGCGCGGCTCGGGGCCTCCGGCGGCGAGACCGAGTGGCTCGGCGCGCTCGGCGGCCCCGGGCTCCAGCGGGTCCAGGCGCTCGCGATCTCCGGGACGGACGTCTACCTGGCGGGCACCTCCAGCGCCGACTTCGCGCTCCTGAACTGCAAGGTCGAGGAAGAGGACGGTCAGCTGTTCGTCGCCAAGCTCTCGGTCTCGTCGCGCTGAGGGCCGGCCGCGGGGCGCGGGCCGCTGCGCTCGCCGCCGCGCGCGAGCAGCGCCCGCGCGCACGGCGCGACGACCTGGGCGAGCGCGCGCTCCCGGAGCGTCCGCCGGTGCGCCGGCGACAGCACGCCGAAGCCGAGCAGGCCGCTGCGCGCGGCGTCGTCCGGGGTTGCGGGGGCCGGCTCCGCGGCGGCGGCGGCGAGCTCGTCGGCGACCGCGCTCGCCAGGGAGGGGTCGCGCTCGATGGCCCAGGCGGCGAACCGGAAGGCGAGCTCGGCGTGCCGCGTCTCGTCCTCGGCGATCGTCTCGAGGGCGCGCCGGACCGCGGGATCGGTCGCGTGGAGGGCGGCTTCTGCCGCCTCGATCGCGGCGATGGTCTCGCCGATGCACCCCTCGCGGAGGGTGGTCACGAGGATCTCGCGGGCGCCTTCGCCGCCGAGGGCGCCGTCGATGGCGAGGGGCCCGGGGCCGACGCCGCGTCCGGCGAACGCGCTGGCGAGGGCGAAGCACAGGCGCGCGTGCTCGGCCTCGTCACCCATGGCCGCCTGGGCCGCGCCGACGAGCTCCGGTGGGGCGCCGAGCGAGAGGAGCTGGAGCGTGAAGCGGGCGAACGCGGCGATCGACGCGTGCTCGAGGAGGGCGACGCGGGTCCAGTGCTCGGCGAGCGCCGCCAGCTGCTCGGCCGAAAGCGTGTCGCGGCGAGGCGGCGCTCCCGGCGAGGCGGCCCAGTCGTCGCGCGCGGCGGGCTCGGCGGTGCGCTCGACCCCGGCCACGAGGAATGGCCGGCCGATCACGCAGAGCGGCTCCGCGCAGGCGTGGCGCAGCGCCGTGAGCGTGCACTGCTGGTCCCCCGGGCAGTCGCCGTCCCCGGCGCACTCGTCGGTGGCCGTCTGGCAGGCGAAGCCGGTCCCGCCGCAACCCGGGTTGAGGACGTAGCTCGAGCAGAGCACCCTGCCGCAGTCCTGATCGCTGGTGCACCGCGCCTGCACGCACTGCCCGACGGGATCGCCGCACAGGCAGATCTGCCCCTCGTTGCATTCGGCATCGGTCGTGCATCCGTAATGGCAGAAGCACCCTGGGGGCGCCTCGCCTCCGAGGCCGGGGCTGCAGAAGCCGTGCGGCTGCTCGGTGCAGTCGGCGTCCGAGGAGCAGCTGCTTGCGCCGCCGCCCGTGTCCTTGCACGCCTCGGGGCGCGGGAGCGGGGTCGGGCAGGTGATGACCTCGGCGCGGTGCATCCAGCCGCCGGCACAGCGCACGTACCCGGTGTTCTGGCCTGCGACGAGGATGGGCTCGGGATCGTCGCACGCGAACGGGAACCCTCCCGGCGGCGCGCTTCCCGTGCTCCCCGCGGGGCCCGCGCCAGAGCTCGCGGCCGGGCCCTCCCCCGTGCTCGCGTTCGCCGTGCTCGCGTTCGAGCCTGTTCCACCGCTGCCGCCAGAGCCCTCTTCGGCCGTGACGTCGCCGCCGCAGCTCAGGGCGGGCGCGATCGCCAGCACCGAGAGCAACCTCGCACCCCAAGCGTCGATCGAGACAAGCAATCTCATGGCTTCAACCTCGTTCGAGGATCTTACCCGCGTTCGGCCCCGCCGTCGCTGCCCCCGCGAGCGCGCTTGCCGCGTCGTTCGCGGCGTGCGACCGTGGCGCCATGCGTGTCTTGATTGCCGGCGGCGGGATCGGCGGTCTGACGGCGGCATTGAGCCTGCAATCGGCCGGCGTGGAGGCGTTCGTCGTCGAGGCAGCGCGCGAGATCAAGCCGCTGGGCGTCGGCATCAACCTGCTCCCGCATGCGGTGCGAGAGCTGGCCGAGCTGGGCCTCGCGGACGCGCTGGCGGCGACGGGGATCCCCACGGCCGAGCTGGTGCATTACGATCGGTTCGGCGGCCGGATCTGGGCCCAGCCGCGGGGCATTGCCGCCGGGTATCGCTGGCCTCAGATCTCGATCCACCGCGGCGAGCTCCAGGCGATCCTGCTCGCGGCGGCGCGGCAGCGGCTCGGGGACGCCGGCGTGCGCACCGGGCTCGCGGTCGAGCGGTTCGAGCAGACGGGGGCGGAGGTACGGGTCTCGCTGCGGGATCGGCGGAGCGGCGAGCTCGAGGTGGTCTCCGCGGACGTGCTCGTCGGGGCGGACGGCATTCACTCGGCGGTTCGCGCGCAGCTTCACCCGGCGGAGGGGCCGCCGCGGTGGAACGGCATTCACATGTGGAGGGGCGTGACCGAGGCCGAGCCGTTCCTCACGGGGCGCAGCATGATCATGGCGGGCAGCAACCGGGCCGCAAAGTTCGTCGCATATCCGATCTCGCGTGGCGCGGAGCTCCGCGGCCGGGCCGCGGTCAACTGGGTGGCGGAGGTGCGCTTGCATGAGGGGGCGACCGTCGCGCCCGCGAGTTGGGACCGGCGAGGTCGTCTGGAGGACGTGCTGCCCCATTTCGCCGCGTGGCGCTTCTCTTGGCTCGACGTCCCGGCGCTCATCGCCGCGGCGCCGGTCCTGTTCGAATATCCCATGGTCGATCGCGACCCGCTGCCGTGGTGGGGCGCTGGCCGGGTCACCCTGCTCGGCGACGCCGCTCATCCGATGTTCCCGGTCGGCTCCAACGGGGCTTCCCAGGCGATCCTCGACGCGCGCGTGCTGGCCTGGCACCTCGCCCGGGCGAGCGATCCGGAAGCGGCGCTGTCCGCGTATGAGGCCGCGCGCCGGCCACCCACGAGCGCGCTCGTCCTCGCGAACCGGGCGATGGGCGCCGAGCGGGTCATCGCGCTGGTGGAGCAGCGGGCGCCCGCGGGTTTTGCGCGGATCGAGGACGTGCTGAGCGGCGAGGAGCTGGAGGAGATGAGCCGCGGCTACACGAGGATGGTCGGAACCGACGTCGAGGAGCTCAACGGCCGGCCGTCGTGGAGCGTGGGTGAGGGGGCGGCGGCGCCGGAAGACGGGGGCGGCGCGCGGTAGGGCGACCCGACCCGGGTTGGCGCGCGGTAGGGCGACCCGACCCGGGTTGGCGGTAGGGCGACCCGACCCGGGTTGGGGCGACCCGACCCGGGTTGGGGCGACCCGACCCGGGTTGGGGCGACCCGACCCGGGTTGGCGACCCGACCCGGGTTGGCGACCCGCGGCGACCCGACCCGGGTTGGCGGCGACCCGACCCGGGTTGGGTTGGCGCGACCTGACCCGGGTTGCGGGGAGACCCGGGTTGCGGGGCCCAGTGACCCGACCCGGGTTGCGGGGACCTCGGACCCGGGTTGCGGGGACCTCGGACCGGGGTTGAGCGACCAGCGACCAGCGATCCGGCCCACGTTGAGGTTGGAGACGCGACCCAGGTTGAGGTCACCGGCGGTGACCCACGTTGAGGTTGGAGACGCGACCCAGGTTGAGGTCACCGCGCGGGACCTGGCGGCCGCCACCCGCGGAACGCAGCCGCCACCCCTGAGAGGGTGGTAACTCATCGAAATCATTCATCACGATCCTGGCACGACGTTTGTTTTGTGCGATGACCATGAGCCAGCCTCGCGAGATCGCTCCTGGCGCGACGTATCTGATCACCCGTCGCATCGTGCGTCGGCACCTGCTCCTCCGACCTGATGCGGTCATCAATCAGCTTCTGATCTATGCCCTAGCGATCTCCGCCCGCCGTTACGGCGTCCAGGTCCATGCGCTCTGCGCGATGTCGACGCATCTACACTTGATCGTGACCGACGTGACGGGCGTATTACCGCGCTTCCTGCAGTTCTATCATCGCATCGTCGCGCTCGGGACGAAGGTGATCCGCGCATGGGAAGGACCAGTGTGGGACCACGAGGCCCCGAGCGTGGTGCGGCTGCTGACGCCCGCGGCGGTGGTGGAGAAGATCGCCTACGTCCTCGCCAATCCGGTGGCTGCTGGCCTCGTACGGCATGCGCGTGAGTGGCCGGGCGCCAAGGTGGAGGTGGACGAGATCGGCCGAGGCGTGCTGAGCGCGACGCGCCCCTCCGCGTATCTCGATCCGGAAAACCCGCATTGGCCCGAGGAAGTGACGCTTCCGCTCTCGTTGCCGCCGTCGATCGAGCACGACGCGGAGGGCTTTCGTCAACAGGTCGCCGCCGAGCTCAAGCAGCAGGAGGCGCAGGCTCATGCGCAGATGCAGCAGCTTGGCCGTAAGTTTCTGGGGGCGGAGCGAGCCCGTAAGATTTCCCCTTACGTACGTGCTACAAGCTTCGAAGCGCTACGCGAACGCAATCCTACTTTTGCGGTCGGTCGTGAGCAGGGTGATGCATGGCGAATGGCAGGTGCAGCTGTGCGGGCATTTCGCGCGTCATACCGCGCGGCGCTCGAGCGATGGCGCGCCGGCGTACGCAGCGTTTTATTCCCTGCAGGAACGTGGTGGATGTATACGTTTCACGGCGCCAGCGTGACGGGCGCCGTTTCCGCGATATGACTGTGGACCCAAGCAGCTACCAACCCGGCCCAGGTTGAACTCACGAACCCAACCCAGGTTGGAAACCAATGACCCGATCAGCGGGAAGACCATTACGGCGACAACCCGGGTCGGGTTTCCTCCTGCGACAACCCGGGTCGGGTTTCCTCCTGGCCTTTTCCGGCCACGAGGCCCGCGAAGGCCGCCGCGAAGCGGCGCCGCAAATCCTCGTCCGTGAGCAGCTTGTCGCGCAACGCTCGCGACAGCTCGAGGTGGTAGAATGGCGCGCCCATCTGGCGCGACCACCGAGCCTGCACGTTGGTGGCACCGCCGAGCTTCTTGATGTCGGCGGGGTAGGCGAGGACCTTCCCGTCACTGACGACCGCCCGCAACGGGGCGAGCAGCCGCTCAAGGTTGGCGCCGTGCCCTACGGCGCTTGCGATGGCGGCGGCGTC
Organism: Sorangium sp. So ce394; assembly: GCF_051474665.1. Lineage (NCBI taxonomy): Bacteria > Pseudomonadati > Myxococcota > Polyangiales > Polyangiaceae > Sorangium > Sorangium sp. So ce394. Next base: position 7,802,180 of record NZ_CP150339.1, on the reverse strand, counting down.
TGGCGCCGAGCTGTCCTGAAAACCGTGCAGTTGCACCGCCGGCACGCCGGGGAAGCTCTGGAGCAGCGCCCGGTGGGCCGACAGGAAAAACGAGCGCTCGGCATGCGCCACGTCTGCGAAGGCAAGCGTCGCAGCCGGCCGCCCGCGGGCGGCAACGATGTCCCCCCGCGCGCCGCCGCCTGCGCCCTGGACGCCATCGCCGCCGCCCGCGCCTGTGACGCCGGACCCGGCCCGCCCGCTGCCCGCCGTCCGAGCGCCGTCCCCCGTTGCCTGCGTTTCGGCGGCCGCCTCATCCGCGCTGGCGCCGCCCGTTCCTTCGCCTTCGTCGTCTCCGACGGCGTTGCTTGGCTTAGGGCCGCCGCCGTACCGGTGCGACGTGTTGACGATCAGCGCCCGCGCTCGCTGCGCCTCGAAGATGGCGAGCGCGATGGGCAGCGTCCCCTGGTCGAAGAAGGTGTGCGGCGCCTCCACGATGAGCGGCGCTGCTGCTCCTGTGCGCAGCACCACCGCGGCCGCGCCCCGACGGCGCGAGTCGTCCTCGGATAGCACCCAGAGGTCGCGCCCGGGGACCGCCCGCAGCGCGAACCCGGGTGGGGCCGCCGGAGGTGGCTGCCGGCTCTGGGCGGCGACCCCCGCCGCTGCGATCCACATGATGTAAGCGGCCTCTTCCGCGTCGTTGGGGGGCTCTGCGATGAGGTGGCGCCCACCCTTGCGCAACGGGGCAATCTGCTCGTCAACCGCTTCCCTCTCCCCCCCATCGGCCGCCTGGACCTCAACCACGGTCGGCACCTCCGTCGGCACCCCCACGGTCCCCACCGCAGAGGCCGCCGGACTCGGCGCCGGGCCCAGAGCGCTCCCGACACTCCGACACACCCCCTGCGAGCACCCGGCGATCGTGAACAGCACCACATAGCCTGCGCTCTTCATGGTCGTCCTCGCCGCCGAAACCTCGACGACGTCTGTACTTTTCTCACAGCACCGCCCGCGAATCCACAATGACGCATTGCGTAGCATCGCTTCGCCTGCTCTTTCGCGGCGGGGGCGGTTTGCGCTAGTAGCATTGCATGCCTCGCCCCTTCGATCCTGTGGAGGCGCCGCCGCTTCCGGAGCAGGCCGGCCGTACGTTTCCGCGCCTCGTCGAGCTGATGCAGCGGCTCCTTGCGCCCGATGGATGCCCGTGGGACCGCGAGCAGAGCTTCGCGACGCTGCGGCGCTACGTGCTCGAGGAGGCCTGCGAGGTCATCGATGCCATCGACGGCGGCGACCGCAAGGAGCTGTGCGCCGAGCTCGGGGATCTCCTGCTCCAGGTCGTCTTCCAGGCTGAGCTCGCCCGGGCCGAGGGGGCGTTCGGCCCCGACGATGTAGTCGCCGCGATCTGCGAGAAGCTCGTGCGGCGCCACCCCCACGTGTTCGCGGACGAGAGCGCCGAGAACGCGGACGAGGTGCTTCAGAACTGGGAGCGCATCAAGGCGGCGGAGCGGGCCCGGCAGGGCAAGGATCGCGGGGTGCTCGGCGGCGTTCCCCGCAGCTTGCCGGCGCTGACCCGGGCGCAGCGGGTCGGCGAGAAGGTCGCGCGCGTCGGCTTCGACTGGCCCGACGCGCGGGGCTCGCGCGCGAAGGTCGAGGAGGAGCTCGGAGAGCTGGACCGGGCCTTCGAAAGCGGCGACCCCGCCGCCGTCGAGGAGGAGCTCGGCGACGTGCTCTTCGCGCTCGGGAACCTGGCGCGCCACGCCGGCGTCGACGCGGAGGGGGCGCTGCGCCGCACGATCGACAAGTTCACCCGGCGCTTCGAGCACGTCGAGCGGCGGGTCATCGAGCGGCACGGCGGCTGGCCCGCCAAGGCGTCGGACGACACCCTGACGCTGGAAGAGCTCGACGGCTACTGGGACGAGGCCAAGCGCGGCGAGCAGCGGACCTGAGCGCGGCGTCGAGCTCAGCGCCGTCGAGCTCAACCTCGGTCGGGCGGGGGCGAGCTCAACCCCGGTCGGGCGGCGGCCATGGGCGTCGAGCCCAACCCCGGTCGGGCGGCGGCCGGTCGGGCGGCGGCGCAACCCCGGTCGGGCGGCCATGGGCGTCGAGCCCAACCCCGGTCGGGCGGCGGCGGCCGGTCGGGCGGCGGCCGTTGGCGTCGAGCTCAACCCCGGTCGGGCGGCGGTCGCGCGGCGGCCGCACAAACACGCTCCCACAAGCCGTCGAGCTCAACCCCGACGGCGCGGAGCCTGCGCGAGCAGGCTCTCGGGCGCGCCCGGGCTCAGTCACGCACCGCGGTCAGCACGAAGCGCTCCCGCACGCGCGCCTCGTTCGACTCGTGAAGGACGTGGATCTCGTAACGGCCCGGCTGGGCGACCGCCACGCTGAGCGGCGCGTCGCCGCGGTAGCGCGTGAGCCGATGCGAGCAGCGCTCCTGCTGGCAGTGCTCCTCCAGCGCCCCGCCCTCGCCGTCGGGCAGCCGCACGCGCACGTGCTCCGGGACCTCGAGGTGAACCACCGCCGGCTCCTCGGCGTGGCGGTGCGTCCACAGATCGAGGTGCATCCACGCGTGACCGTCGTCCGGCAACGCGACGGCGCGCTCCTCGGAGCGCTCGATCGCGGGAGAGCTCACGCCGCCCCCGCCGCCCGCCAGAACGACGGCGACCGCCAGCGCGGCGAGCGCCGGCGCCGCGATGATCGCTCCCCATCGCCAGGGGCTCCGCGCCCGCTGCGATCGCTTGCCGCCCTCCGCCGCCGGGCGCTCCGGCCGCTCGGGGAGCTTGCCGAGCGCGCGCTCGACGAGCGCCTCGGAAGGGCCCATCGCGCGCAGCGCCCGCATGCTCGCCGCGAGATCCTGCGGAATCGGAGGCACATCGTGGTCCTGTCCGCTCACGTCGACCCCTCTCGCGCCGCGACGACGAGTTGGGCCGCCACGCGCTCGTATGCATCGCGCAGCCGCGCGCGCCCCCGGGCGTGGCGGCTCTTCGCCGTCCCCTTGGGGATTCCGAGGAGCTCGGCCACACTGTCATAACCGAGCTCCTCGATGTCGCATAGCACCACCACGGTGCGGAATTCCTCGGGCAGCTCCTGAAGGCACGCGAGGAGCACCTCCGTGTCCTGGCTCAGGATCGCGGCCGCCTCCGGGCTCGAAGCATCGGCGCGAGGCAGGATGCCGAGCGCGTCGGTGCATACGTCGACGAGCCGCTCGAGCAGGCCGCGGCGCCGCGCCTCGGTCCGGTAGGCCTCCAGGTACTCGTGCCGAGCGATCCCGCAGAGCCACACCCCGAGATCCGCGCGCCCCTCGAACGACGCCGCGTTCAGGTACGCCTTGAGCAACGCATTCTGGAACAGATCGTCCGCCTGATCCCGGGCGCCGCAGAGGGAAATGCAAAATCGGTAGAGGCGCGGGAGCACCGGGCGCACGGCCGACTCGAACTGCGCGCGCGATTCGCCGAGGAGGGGTCGCGATTCGGTCATGAGGGCCGTTCGAGCGCCTGGAGCGTCGAGGCCCGGAACTCTAGCGTGGAATGGACGGCGGGGAAGAGCCCGCCGCTCGCGCCACGGCGGGGCGAGCAGCGGCGCCTCGAGCAGGGGAGCGCTGTACATCGACGCCCCCTAGGACGGAACGGGCCCCCGCGCAGGTTCCTGCACATCGCATGAAATCGTCACCCCCGTCGGGAACCCGGGGGCGAGTGGTCCCGTCCTGGGGCGTGTTCTGACGAACAGCGGGCCCACAGGGTGCCCGCGTCTCCGAGGGCCGACCACCCCATGTCCAACCCGATGATTTCTTCAGGCGCGCCGGCGCAGGCGCCCGCGTCCGCCTCGTGGAAGAACGACCTCGTCTCAGGCTTCCTCGTCTTCCTGATCGCCCTGCCGCTCTGCCTCGGCATCGCCATGGCGAGCGGGTTCCCGCCCATCGCCGGCGTGCTCACCGCCGTCGTCGGCGGGATGGTCGCCACCTGGCTCGGCAGCGCGCCGCTGACCATCAAGGGACCGGCGGCGGGCCTCATCGTCATCGCCCTGGGCGCCGTGCAGGAGCTCGGCGGCGGCGACAACGCGGTCGGATACCGCCGCGCGCTCGCGTGCATCGCTGTCGCCGCGCTGACACAGATCGCCTTCGCGCTGGCGCGCGCCGGCAAGCTCGGCGACTTCTTCCCCGTCTCGGTGGTGCACGGCATGCTGGCGGCCATCGGGATCATCATCTGCTCGAAACAGATCCACACGCTCGTCGGCGTCACGCCCGCGGCGAAAGAGCCGTTCCACCTGATCCTGGAGATCCCGCGCAGCCTGTCCCGGCTGAACCCCGAGATCGCCCTGATCGGCGTCCTCTCGCTGATCATCCTCTTCGGCTATCCGGCGATCGCCAAGAGATCGCGCTTTCTGCAGAAGATCCCTGCGCCGATGCTGGTGCTGGCGCTGTCCGTGCCGCTCGCGTACCTCTTCGATCTCGAGCACGAGCACACCTACACGCTCGCGGCGACCCACACGACGTACGCGATCGGGCCGAATTTTCTGGTCAACCTGCCGGGCAACCTCCTCCAGGCGATCGTCTTCCCCGACTTCAGCCACGTCGGCACGCCCGCGTCGATCAAATACATCGTGATGTTCTCGCTGGTGGGCAGCATCGAGTCGCTGCTGTCGGCGAAGGCCGTCGATTCGCTCGATCCCGCGAAGCGCCGCTCCGATCTCGACCGGGACCTGCTCGCCACGGGCGTCGGCAACCTCATCGCGGGCCTGCTCGGCGGGCTGCCGATGATCTCCGAGATCGTCCGCAGCTCCGCCAACATCGGCTACGGCGCGAAGAGCCGCCTGTCGAACTTCTTCCACGGCACCTTCCTCCTGCTCTTCGTCGCCTTCGCGCCGGGGCTGATCCACCGGATCCCCCTCGCCGCGCTCGCCGCCATGCTCACGTTCACGGGCACCCGCCTCGCGTCCCCCAAGGAGTTCGTGAGGACGCTCCGCATCGGCAGGGAGCAGCTCATCATCTTCGGCACCACGGCCGCGTTCTGCATCGCCTCCGATCTGCTCGTCGGGGTCGCGGCCGGCGTCGTCGTGAAGATGCTCATCCACGTGATCAACGGCGCGCCGCTGCGCGTCCTCTTCCGGCCGGACGTGGAGGAGCGCGCCGAGGGAGGGCGCGTCGTGCTGCGCGTCAAGCACGCAGCGGTCTTCAGCAACTATCTCAGCATCCAGCGGAAGCTCGCGAACCACGCGAGCGCCTCCAGCATCGAGATCGACTTCGCCGAGGCCCGCCTCGTCGATCACACGGTCATGTCCAACCTGCACGAGCTGGAGGCCGTGATGAAGCGAGACGGGCGGACATTGACCCTCTCGGGGCTCGGCGATCACTTCCAGCTGTCGTCCCATCCGCTCTCGGCGAGGAAGAGGACCATCATCAGCCCCGTCGCCCAGCGCTGAGCCGAGGCGATGCACGGCCGCCGCGGCCGCGCGTCGCGGGTGACGCCCCAGGAACCACCTTATCTCCGGGATCGCCATGGACAGCGAGCTCTCTCAGGATCTCCGCGCGAGCGCCGCGCGACAGGCGCGCCTCTGCGACGTGGTCGAGCACGCCGGGCACTTCCTGCCAGCGCAGGGGCCCATCGGCGTGTTCGTCCACCACAACACGCTGCACGCCTTCCAGCACCTGCCGTTCCACGACGCGCTCGCCGCGGCGAGCGCCATCTTCGAGGCCGAGCCGTACCTCTCGGAGACGGATTATCGCGCGCACATCGCCTCGGGGCGGATCGGGGGCGCGGACCTCGAGGCGGCCCTCGCCGCGCGCTTCGCCGCGCTCCCGGACGAGCGGCGAGGCCCGCTGTCCCGGCACGAGATCGAGCGGATCGCGCTGCGCTATCCGATCGAGGCGGAGACCGCGGCGGGCCTCGCGTGGCGCATTGCCGAGGCGGGAGAGACGCGGCGGCTCCGGGCCGACGTCCCCGCCGAGCGGCGCTGGCGCATCCTGGAGAGCACGGAGCGCTGGCTCGAGGCGCGCCCCGAGACCGCGGCGCGCCTCCGCGACCAGGGCGGCCTCGATCCGGAGTCGCGCGCCGCGCTCGCGCTCTGGGACGCGTGCCGCGCCGTGCAGCTGCCGCCCGCCCCGCCCGCGGAGCCGCCGCTCGTCGACCGCGTGGGCGAAGGCCGGTCGCACCGCGATCTGCTGCTCGCGCTGGCCGGCGAGGATCCGGCCGAGCTCGTCGATCCGCTCTTGATCCGGCTCCTCGCCGCTTACCTCGACGAGGGCGTCGCGCACTGGGCGATGCCCGATCGAGCGCAGGGGCTGTGGCGCTGCTTCCGCGACATGGCGCTCGAGGGCGCGCGGCTCGCTGCCCCGGCCTTCCGGGGGCTCGACGAGGAGCTCCGCCAGCTCGACGCGGCAGGGCTCCCGCCGCCCGCGATCGCGGTCCGCGCCCTCGACGAGCTCGGGGTGCCCGAGGATCGCTGGGAGGGATACGTGACCCGCGTGCTGCTCGAGCTCCCGGGCTGGGCCGGCATGATCCACCGCCTCGAGCACACCCCGAGCGATCGTCCGCCGGGATCGCCGCCCGCGTCGCTGATCGAGTACCTCGCCGTCCGCCTGACCCTCGCCCGGTACGCGCTGCGCGACGTCGCGCGCCGGCGGCTCGGGTACGCGGGGCCCCTCGCCGGGCTCGTCGAGCACGCCCGGCGCGCCGCGCGGCCGCCGGCGCCGCCGCCCTGCTCGCCCGACCACGATCGGCCGTTCCGCCTGTTTCAGCTCGCGCAGCTCGCCGGCCTGTCGGCCGCCGAGATCGCGCCGCTGCCCGTGGACGATCGCGTCTGGGCGCTGTCGGCGCTCGAGGCGTTCGACGCGATCGCGCGGCGCCGCGTCCTGCACGAGGCCTACGAGCATCACCACCGGGTCGAGGCGCTGCACGGGATCGCCGTGAGCCTGCGCCGCCCGGAGGAGGAGCGCGCGGTGAAGGAGCCCCGCTTCCAGGTCGCCTTCTGCATCGACGATCGCTGCGAGGGGCTCCGGCGCCATTTCGAGGAGCTCTCTCCGCGGCACGAGACCCTCGGCGTGGCCGGGTTCTTCGGCGTGCCGATCCGCTACCGCGGGCTCGACGACGCCGGCCACGCGAGCCTCTGCCCGGTCGGGGTGGAGCCGGCGCACGAGATCGTCGAGCGGCCGCACGAGGAGGAGGCGGGCCGCCGACGGCAGGCCCGCCGCAGGCGCTGGGCGCGGCTCCTGCACACGCTCGGGCGCGGCTCGCGCACCCTGGCGCGCGGCGTGCTCCTCACGCCGACCCTCGGCCTGCTCTCCACGATCCCGCTCGTCGGACGCATCCTGTTCCCTCGGGCGACGGCGCGGCTGCGCCGCGCGCTCGAGCGGCGCCTGCTCCCGGCCGTGCCGACGCGGCTCCTCAGCCCGCACGACGAGGGCTCCGCCGCGGCCGGCGCCGCCGCGGCCGGCGCGGCGCGGCCGTTCACCGCCGCCGAGAAGGCGGCCCGGGTGGCCGTCACGCTGGAGAACATGGGGCTCACCCGCGGCTTCGCGCCGATCGTGGCGGTGCTCGGCCACGGATCGACCAGCGTGAACAACCCGCACCAGTCGGCGTACGACTGCGGCGCCTGCGGCGGCCGTCACGGCGGCCCGAACGCGCGGCTGTTCGCGTCCATGGCGAACGACCCGGAGGTCCGCGCCCTGCTCCGCGGCCGGGGGATCGACATCCCGGACGGGACCTTCTTCGTCGGCGGCATGAACAACACGACGACGGACGAGATCGTCCTCTACGACCAGCACCTCGCGCCGGCGTCGCACCGCGCCGAGCTCGCGGCGCTCTCCGGCGCCCTGGACGCGGCGCGCGCGCTGCACGCGCACGAGCGCTGCCGTCGCTTCGCGTCGGCGCCGGCCGAGGGCGGCCCCGCGCGGGCGCTCGCGCACGTCGAGTCGCGCGCCGCCGACCTCAGCGAGGCCCGGCCCGAGCTCGGGCACGTGACCAACGCCGTCTGCGTGGTCGGCCGCCGCGCGCTCACCCGCGGGCTGTTCCTGGATCGCAGGGCGTTCCTCGTCTCGTACGACCCGACCCAGGACCCGAGCGGCGCGATCCTCGAGCGCATCCTGCTCGCGGTCGGCCCGGTCGGGGCGGGGATCAACCTCGAGTACTACTTCTCCTGCGTCGACAACCGCCGTTATGGCGCCGGCACCAAGCTGCCGCACAACCTGGTCTCGCTGCTCGGGGTCATGGAGGGATCGCTGAGCGACCTGCGCACCGGGCTGCCGAAGCAGATGATCGAGATCCACGAGCCGGTGCGCCTGCTCGTCGTCGTGGAGGCGAGCACGGAGACGGCCGCCGCGCTCTGCGCGCGGCAGCCGGCCCTCCGCGAGCTCATCTGCAACGGCTGGATCCAGCTCGCCTGCGTCGATCCGGACACGCGCCGGATCGCCCATTTCACGGGGGACGGCTTCGCGCCGTTCTCGCCCCCGGACGACCCTTTGCCCGAGGTCCACCGCTCCGCCGACTGGTACGCCGGGCGGTCCGGCTTCGTCCCGCCTGCGCTCATCCGCGCCGCGTCCACGCGGCCACGCGAGGTCGCCCACCATGGTGTCTGATGTGCTGCTCGGCGAGCTCGCCGCGCTCGCTGTGCTCTCCCCGGCGGCGGCCTTCGCCGCGCTCGGGGCCTACCTGCTGCTCCTCCGCACGCCGAGCGAGCGCGTCGTCTCGCGCGCCGTGCTGTCCGCGCTCTCGGTCTCGCTCGCGGCGTCGCTGGCGATCTGGGGCTCGGCCGTCGCGGCGCCCTACGCGTTCGTCCCGGTGAAGCTCGGCCACTGGTTCGCGACCAGGAGCTACGCGTTCGAGCTCGTCCTGCTCGTCGATCGGCTGTCGGCGACGATGATGGTGCTCGTCTCGCTGATCGCGCTCACGGTCGGCCGGTTCTCGGTGGCGTACCTGCACCGCGAGCCGGGGTTCGCGCGGTTCTTCCTGCTCCTCGCGCTGTTCTCGACGGGCATGCTGGCGCTCGTGTCGGCGGGCACCGTCGACCTGCTCTTCGCCGGCTGGGAGCTCGTCGGCGCGACGAGCGTGCTGCTCGTGGCCTTCTTCCACGAGCGCGAGGCGCCGCCGCGGGCCGCGGTGCGCGTCTACATCACCTACCGGCTCTGCGACGTCGGGCTGCTCGGGGGCGCGGTGCTCATGCACGATCTCGCCCACTCCTCGCAGTGGGGCGAGGTGTTCGGCGGCGCCCCCTGGCCCGGGGCCGCGGCGTCGCTCGGCCCCGGCGCGGCCACGGCGCTCGCGCTGTGCCTGTTCCTCGCCGCCATGGGCAAGAGCGCGCAGTTCCCGCTGGGGAGCTGGCTGCCGCGGGCCATGGAGGGGCCGACGCCGTCGAGCGCGCTCTTCTACGGCGCGATCTCGGTGCACGCGGGGGTGTACCTGATGCTGCGCGTGGCCCCGCTGCTCCAGCGCTCGCCGGCCGCGAGCGCGGTGATCGCCTGCGTCGGGGCGGCGACGGCCGTCTACGGCACGACGGTGGGGCGCGTGCAGGCCGACGTGAAGAGCGCCCTGGCGCACGCGACGATGACGCAGGTGGGGCTCATGTTCGTGGAGATCGGGCTCGGGCTCTACTGGCTCGCGCTCGTCCACCTGTTCGCGCACGCGTGCCTGCGCTGCCTCCAGATGCTGCGCGCCCCGTCGGCGCTCCGCGACGCGCAGGAGATCCGGGCCGCGCACGCCGGCGAGCCGCTGCCGCCCCTCGGGCTCGCCGCCCGCGTGCTGCCGGCGGCGCTCGTGCGGCGCGCGTACTGGCTCGCGCTCGATCGCTTCCACCTCGAGGCGCTGCAGGAGCGGCTCGTCGCCGCGCCGCTGATGCGCCTCGGGCGCGTGCTCGACCGGCTCGAGCGGCGGTGGGTGGCGGCGCTGAGCGGCTGGCCCGAGCGCGCCGCCGTCGAGCCGGGGGAGCCGGACGCGCACGCGCCCGGCGCACCCGAGCGCGCGATGGCCTTCGAGCCCGCCGCGAGCGACCGGAAGGGGGCGCGGACGTGAGCGCCTTTCCGCTCCTCGGGGCGCTCGTCCTCACGCCGGCGGTCGCGGCGCTCTTCGCCTCCCGGGCGCGCAGCGACGAGGGCGCGCGCCGCGCGGCCGTCGTCGGCGCGGCGCTCACCCTGCTCCTCTCGCTCGCGCCGCTCGCGCTCTCGCGCGCCGGCGTCGCGCTCGCCGCCGGGGGGCCCGCCCTGCCGCTCGTCGGCGCGCGCCTCCGGCTCGGCGTCGACGGCTACACCATCGCCCTGCTCCCGCTGCTCGGCTTCGTCCTGCTCGCCCTGGTCGCCGCGGGCCCGCGCGCCGCGGTCGACCGGCCGGCCGCCACCGCGCTGCTCGCCACCGGGAGCGCCATCCTCGGCGTCTTCTGCGCGCTCGACCTCGCGGTGCTCGCGGCGGCGTGGATCGCCGCGCTCGTGCCGATCGAGCGCCTGATCGCCAGGAAGGGCGGCGCCCTGGACCCGCTCCTCCGGCGCACCTGCCGCATCTTCCTGCTGGGCGGCACGGCGCCGCTCGCCCTCGCGATCGGCGCGATGGCCGCGCTCGCCGCGCGCCGCGGCGCGGCCCTGCCGTTCGACATCGAGGAGATCGCCCGCGCCGGCGTCCCCGAGGCGTGGCAGTCGCCGCTCTTCGCGCTCGTCGGGATCGCCGTGCTGATGCGCATGGCCGCCGTGCCGTTCCACGGCTGGCTGCCCGTGCTGCTCGAGCGCGGGCCGCTCGGCGTCACCGTCCTGCTCGCCGAGATGCAGGTCGGCGTCTGCGTGCTCCTGCGCGTCGGGGCGGCGCTCCTGCCCGCGGGCTGCGCCGAGGGCATGCCCATCCTCGCCGTCCTCGGCCTGGTCAGCGCCCTGCACGGCGCCGTGCTCGCGCTCGTCCAGACCGATCTGCGCCGGATGCTCGGCTACCTCGTGGCGAGCCAGAAGGGGCTCGTGCTCCTCGGGCTCGCCTCGCTGAGCCGGGAGAGCGTGAGCGGCGCGCTCCTCCAGAGCGTCGCCTCGTCGATCGCGCTCACCGGGCTCGGGATGGTCATCGGAGCGCTGGAGGCGCGCGCCGGCACGGCCGACACGCGGGCGCTCGGCGGCCTCGTGGCCCGGACGCCGCGCATGGCCGCCTTCTTCTTCCTGCTCGCGTGCGCGGCGATCGGGATGCCGGGGGCGCTCTCGTTCGTGAGCGAGGACCTGCTCCTGCACGGCATTTTGCACGTCCACCCCGTGCTCTCGGTGCTGGCGCTGACGGCGGCGGCGCTCAACGGGATCACGCTGTTCCGGGCCTTCCAGCGCGCCTTCCTCGGCCCGCTGCGGCGCCACCTGCAGGGCGCCTCGGTGGAGGCGCTCCTGTTCCGCGAGCGGGCGTTTTTGCTGGCGACGGTGGCGCTCACCGTGGTGCTCGGCGTCGCGCCGGGGCGGCTGCTCGCGCTGCACGAGCCGATGGTCGACAAGGTCCTCCACGGCGTCGCCCACGCCGCGGCGGCGCGCGCCTCGGCGGCGGCGAGCCGCCGCGCCGTCGCCGATTCTGGCCTGGGCTCCTCGTCCGCGGGGGCGGGCCTCGCGGGCGCGCAGCGCGCGCCGGCGCCGGGCGCGGCTCAGAGCAGGTAGCGCTCCCCCGAGTCGGGCAGGACGGTCACGATCGTGCCGTGCACCTTGCGCGCGATCTCCACGGCGGCGTGGACGTTGGCGCCCGAGCTCGGCCCGACGAGGAGGCCCTCCTCGCGGGCGAGCCGCCGCCCCATGCGGGACGCGGCCGCCTCGGTCACGGTGAGGATCTCGTCGATCAGCGAGCGCTCGAGGATCGCCGGCACGAAGCCGGGGCCGAGGCCCTGGATGCCGTGGGCGCCGGGGCCGCGGCCCGAGAGCACGGCGCTCTTCGCCGGCTCGACGGCGCAGATGCGGACCGCGCTGCCGAGCCGATCCCGGAGCACGCGCCCGCAGCCGGTCAGGGTGCCGCCGGTGCCCACGCCGGCGACGAACGCCGCGATGTCGCCGCCGGTCTGCTCGAGGATCTCGAGGCCCGTGGCGCGCGCGTGCGCGCCGGGGTTCGCCGGGTTCTGGAACTGCTGGCTCATCCAGGCGCCGGGGGTCGCCTGGCAGATCTCGACCGCGCGGGCGACGGCGCCGGCCATGCCCTGGCCCTCGGGCGTGAGGACGATCTCGGCGCCGTACGCGCGGAGGATGTGCCGGCGCTCGACGCTCATGTCCTCGGGCATGACCACCACGCAGCGGTAGCCGCGCACGGCGGCGATCATCGCGAGGCTGATCCCGGTGTTGCCGCTCGTCGCCTCGACGATGGTCGACCCTCTCCCGAGGGCCCCCTCGCGCTCGGCGCAGAGCACCATGCCGAGCGCGGCCCTGTCCTTGACGCTGCCGCCCGGGTTCATCGACTCGAGCTTGCCGTAGATGACGCCGCCCCCCTCGGGCGAGATCCGGGCGAGGCGGACGAGCGGCGTGCCGCCGATGAGCGACAGCGCGTCCGGCACGACCGGGCCGACGCGCACGGGGGGAGCGGGCGAGGGCGCCGAGCGCTCGCCGGGAGCGTCGGGCGGGCTCGGCGGGCCGCCGCCCGGGCCTCGAGGGGACGACATGACGCCAGTGTACACGTGAACAGGGCATCCTCGAGGAGCCCGGGCCCTGACGCGCTCCGTGACCCGGAAATCCCGCCAGGGATCGCTGGCGCACGCGGCGCTAGATCGAGATCTCCGACAGCACCCCGTAGTGATCCGAGGCGGCGACGCCGTCCTCGAGCTCCTCGAAGACGACCCGCGACGCGAGCGGCTTGCCGCGGCCCTGCTCGTCCGGCCCGCGGACGAAGATGTAGTCGATGCGGCGCGGGTACTCGTTGGTGATGGCCGCGAACGGGTTCCGCACGGGATCGAAGGTGAAGCCGGGCCCCGTGCCCGTCTGACCGAAGGTGTCGGCGAAGTACACGCTCTTCTGGTTCAGGCTCTGCAGCCCCTTCATGAACCGGATCTCCGCGGCCTCGGGCTGCGCGTTGAAGTCGCCGACCACGATGGGCGGCAGGCCCGCCAGGGGCGCCTCGCGCATGACGATCTCGGCCACGGCCGCGACCTGCGCCTCGCGCACGACGCCGTGGTGGAACTTCCAGTTCAGGTGGGTGACGAAGAACGGGATCACGCCGCGCGGCGACGCGAGCTCGGCGAGCAGGATCGAGCGCTTCTCGTCGGTCTCGCCCGTGGGCAGGGGGAACGCCTGGCTCCGCCCGATCGGCCAGCGCGACAGCACCGCGTTGCCGAAGAGCACGCCGCCGCCGAGGTCGTGCGCCGCGCCGAACGCGATCTCGTAGCCGAGCCCCTCGGCGATGTCGTCGACCAGCGACCGGCCCTCGTACGACATCACCTCCTGGAGCCCGACCACGTCGGCATCGAGCTCGCGAAGCCCCTTCCGGATGAGGGCGAGGCGCGCCTCCCAGGGGTCGTGGCGGTTCCAGATGTTCAGGGTGAGCACCCGCAGGGAGCTCCGGCCAGCCGCGCCGGAGCCGCCGTGCGCCGCGCCGCCGGCCCCGGAGCCTTCTAGAGGACGATCCATGCCGACGGGCTACGCCAGCTGCGCGTCCGAATCCAGCCGTGATACGAAGGGGCCCGGCGCAAGCCGCTCCCCTTCCGGCGCGGAAGGGCGATCTTGACCGGGAGAACCCTGAATGATCGCGTGTGCTTCTCGAAGGGGGCGGCCTGGAACGGCCTCCTCCCGATCTCGAACCCCGCTCCGCCTGGCCGGGGGCCTGCTCCTGCTCGCGCTGCTCGCCGGTTGCGAGAGCAAGATGGACCCGAAGGAGTGCGACAAGCTCCGCGGCGACGCCTTCGAGATGGTGAACAAGGCGCAGCACTGCAACACGGACACCGACTGCCGCCAGAGCGAGTGGCCGGGCTGCGCGAAGCCCATCAGCAATGCGACCTTCGACAAGATCAAGCCCATCGCGGACAGCTACAAGACGGGCAAGTGCGAGGAGCCGAAGGTCGACTGCAAGAGCCCGCCGCAGTCCTACTGCAAGCAGGGGCTCTGCGTGCACCGCGAGCTCGGCACGACCGAGGGGGCGGGCAACACGCCCACCGACCAGATCCAGATCCAGTGATCGCGGCCGCCCCGCCGGGCGGCGAGCCCCGCGCGGCGCGCCGCGGCGGTGCTGCCCGGCGGCGGCGCGCAGGCCGCCGCGCCGCGCCGCCGGGCGCGAACCGGCGCGCCGCCTCGGTACGCGCTTGACGCGCGCACCCGCAGGGGCCACGGACGCGCCGTGAGCGAAGGCTTCTATCGCGGCAAGCGCGTCGTCGTGACCGGCGCCGGCGGGTTCATCGGCAGCCACCTCGTCGAGGCGCTGGTCCGGGAGGGCGCGCGCGTGCGGGCGCTCGTCCGGTACACGTCGAGCTCGCGGCGCGGGCACCTCGACCGGCTCCCCGAGGACGCCCTCGCGCAGGTGGAGGTCGTCCCCGGCAACGTCGAGGACGCGGGCGCGGTCCGGTCGCTCGTGCGCGGCGCCGACGTCGTGTTCCACCTCGCGGCCCTGATCGGGATCCCGTACTCGTACGTGGCTCCGCAGCAGTACGTGGCGACGAACGTGCAGGGCACGCTGAACGTCCTCGAGGCGGCGCGCGAGCACGGCGCGCGCGTGGTCCACACCTCGACGAGCGAGACCTACGGCACCGCGCGCTACACGCCCATCGACGAGGCCCACCCCCTGACCGGCCAGTCCCCGTACTCCGCCACAAAGATCGGCGCCGACAAGCTCGCCGAGAGCTACCACCTCTCCTTCGGCCTCGAGGTCGCGACCATCCGGCCGTTCAACACCTACGGCCCGCGGCAGTCGTCGCGCGCGATCATCCCGAGCGTCATGCAGCAGCTCGCCGCCGGGAGCGCCGCGATCCGCATCGGGAGCACCGCGCCCGTGCGGGACCTCAACTTCGTGACCGACACCGTCGCGGGCTTCCTCCTCGTGGGCTCGAGCGCGCGGGCCGTGGGGCAGACGCTCAACGTGGGGAGCGGGCGCGCCATCTCCATCGGCGATCTCGTCCGGCTCATCTTCGAGGTGACCGGCAAGCGCGCGGAGCTCGTGACGGACGAGGCCCGGGTGCGCCCCGACGCGAGCGAGGTCATGGTGCTGCTCGCCGACTTCCGCCGCGCCGCGGAGCTCGTCGGCTACGTGCCCCGCGTGCCGCTCGAGGAGGGGCTCGCGCGCACGTACGCCTATATCGAGCGCCACCTCGCCGATTACCGGCCCCGCGAGTACGCGATCTGACGCACGACGCCGCGCTGGCCGGGCGGGCGCCGCGCGCGCCGGCCGCGCGGCGCCGGCGGGATGGATGGAACGCCATGTGGAAGATACCTCTCAGCGATCTCTCGTTCGGGCCTGAAGAAGCGGAGGCCGCGCGGCAGGTCGTCGCGTCGGGCTGGCTGACGATGGGGGAGCGGACGGCGCAGTTCGAGCAGAAGCTCGGCGAGGCGCTCGGCACCCCGCGGGTGCTCGCCGTGACGAACTGCACCGCCGCGCTGCACCTCGCGTACACGGCGCTCTCCGTGGGCCCCGGCGACGAGGTGATCTGCCCGAGCCTCACGTTCGTGGCGACCGCCAACGCCGCGCTCCTGTGCGGCGCGAACGTCGTGCTCGCCGACATCGTCGGCGACGGCGACCTCGGGGTCGACCCCGCCGACATCGCCCGCAAGATCACCCCGAGGACCCGGGCGATCGCGGTCGTCCACTACGCCGGCTACCCCTGCGACATGGACGCGATCTCCGCGATCGCGGCCGACCGGGGGATCGCCGTGGTCGAGGACGCGGCGCACGCGCCGCTCGCGAGCTACCGCGGCAGGGCGCTCGGGACGCTGGGCGACGTCGGCTGCCTGAGCTTCTTCTCGAACAAGAACCTCGCGGTCGGCGAGGGGGGCGCCGTGATCGCGAAGGACGACGCGCTCCTCGCGCGCATGCGGCTCCTCCGCGCGCACGGGATGACGACGCTGACCCTCGACCGGCACAAGGGGCACGCCTTCACGTACGACGTCATGGCCGCGGGCATGAACTACCGCATCGACGAGATCCGCAGCGCCATCGGCGTCGTGCAGCTCGGGCGGCTCGCGGCGGGCAACGCGCGGCGGCGGGAGCTCGCGGCGCGCTACCACGAGCGCCTCGCCGGCGTGCCGGGCGTCGGGCTCCCGTACCGCGACTTCTACGCGCGCGGGCTCGGGGAGAGCGCGCACCACCTCATGCCGGTGCTCCTGCCCGAGGGCGCCTCGCGCGAGGCCGTGATGGAGGCCATGAAGGCGCGCGGCGTCCAGACGAGCGTGCACTACACGCCGATCCACCGCTTCTCGCACCACGGCGCCTCGGACCGGGTGCGCAAGGAGGGGCTCGCGCGCACGGACGCGATCGCCGGCCGCGAGCTCACGCTCCCGCTGCACCCGCGCATGCAGGACGCCGACGTCGACGCCGTGTGCGAGGCGCTCGCCGCGTCAGTCCGGTAGGTACCGCTGCCGGTGCTTCTCGAACTCCTCCTGCGCCTCGGCGAAGTCGTCGCTCCTGCCGATGTCGAGCCAGTGGCCCCGGAAGGGGAAGGTGGCCACCTGCTCGCCGGCGTCGAGCAGCGCGTGCATGAGGTTGTCGAACCCGAACGGCCGGCCCTCCGGGATGAAGCGGAGCACGTCCCGGCTCATCGCGTAGATGCCCATGCTGACCCAGAACGTGTACGTGGGCTTCTCGCGGAAGCCGACGACGCGCCCCTCCGGGCCGACGTCGAGCACGCCCAGGTCGATCTTCGAGGCGCGCTCGCAGACCGCGACGGTGAGCGGCGATCCGGCCGACTCGCCCGTGCGGTGGAGCGCCGCGAAGTCGAGATCGCTGAGGATGTCGCCGTTCATCACGAGGAAGCGCTCCGGCAGGTCCCGCTCGATGACCCGGAGCGGGCCCACGGTCCCGAGCGGCGTCTCCTCGCGCTGGTAGGCGATGCGCAGCCCGTACCGGCTCCCCTCGCCGACGACCGCCTCGATGAGGGCGGCCTGGTGGCCGACGCACATCACCACGTCGGTCACCCCGGCGCGCGCGAGCTGCCGGAGGAGGATCTCGACGATGGTGTGATCGCCGATCGGCATCAGCGGCTTCGGGATCAGGGCGGTGTAGGGGCGGAGCCGGGAGCCTTTGCCGCCGGCGAGCACGACTGCCTTCATGCGGTGACGTATACCCACGCGCTGCTCGGACGGGGGACCATTCCGCAGAATTTCGCGCTCATCCGGCCCGCCGCTCCCTCTCCGATTGACTCTCTTCCAGCTGCTCTTTAGTGATGGAGAGCGTCCCGCGGCAGGCCAGCCCCTGCGCGGCGCGGTTCAACCTTCACAGGCGGCTTGGGCAGCAATCATGACGATGATACCCCCGTCCCGTACCCCCGGAAGGAAGCGCCGGAAGCTCGGATATCGCGGCAGCGGCACCTTCGCCATGTGCAGCGCCGGCCCGCACCCGGGCGGCCCGCTGTTCCGGCAGCTCTGCACGCTCGCCGATCGCTTCTCCGCGTGCGAGGACGACCCGGCCGCGGCGCAGATCGGGAGCGTGCTCTCGCTGCTCGCCTTCTACGCGACAAAGCCGAACGACCGGGATTTCCGGCTGTCGTTCGGCTCCTTCGTCATGGATCTCGCCCTCGCCGACGAGGAGCGCGCGCGGGCTCGGGCTCAAGGGGACGGGCCCATCCCTTACCGGCGCCCGCTCCTGGCTCGTTGACCTAGGCCGCCGATGAGCGCTCGAGAGCTACCCACGCGCCCAGCGGGGCGCAGCAAGCGGACGGCATCGGCCTCGGTCGTGCTGATCGTGAGCGCGAGCGAGCAGCTCGCGGAGCGCTGCCGCCGCCTGGTCTTCGTCGAGGGCGCCGACCTGCTCGCGTGCGATCTCGTGTCGCTGCGCGGGAGCGCGGCGTGGCTGCACCCGCTGGCCATCGTGATGACCCAGGACGTGCGGGCGTTCGACCCCGAGGGATTCATGGAGCTGTCGCGGCGCATCGGCGCCGAGCTCGTGGTGCTGCCGTCCGAGACCGTCTCGGACACGCAGCTCACCGCGATGATCACCGCGGCGCTGGACATCGCTCAGCGGCGCCGGACCGACTGAAGGCCTGCCGGCGCGCCGGGCGGGCGCGTCACTCGCGCGGCGGGAGGATGTCGCCGGACTTGCTCGCCAGCAAGCACCCCTCGTCGAGGCCCAGCTTGCACGCCTTCGTGAACAGCTCGACCGCCTTCTGGGCGTCGCGCTCCACGCCCTCGCCCTGCGCGTGGAGGTGCCCGAGCTCGACGCAGGCGAGGGCGTTGCCCCGCTCGCAGACGCGCTGGAACAGCGTGGCCGCGCGCCCGGGATCGGCGCTGGCGCCCTGGCCGCGGAGGTAGGCCCTGCCGGCCGCGAGGCAGCCGAGGTTCGCGCCCGCGTGGCACGCGCGCGCGTGCCAGTAGAGCGCCGCCTCGTCCGCGCCGCTCGCCCCATCGCCGCCGTCCGCGCGCGCGAGCCGGTCGTGGTACGCGTCGCCGAGCCGCAGGCAGCCGCGCGCGCTCCCCTCCGTGCACGCCTCCCTGAACAGCCCCACGGCCCGCTCCACGTCGATCGAGACGATGTCTCCGCCCAGGTACATCGACCCGAGCGTCACGCAGTCCTCGACCTGGTGATCGGCGCAGCCGTTCGTACAGCCGACGAGATCGTCCCGCTCGCAGGGCAGCCGGAGCGGCGGTGGGGGCGCTTCGGCCGGCGCGGCGGCGGGCGGCGGCGCCGCGGGGGCAGGCCCGGCGGGCCCCGCGGCGTGGCGCGGCGTGGTCGCGGCCGCGCCGCCGCAGCCGCAGACGAGGAGCGCGCCGAGGAGCGTCTGGGCGAGTTCGCGCACGTGCATGCTCGAACTCATGACACAACGCTCGCCCTCTCCCAACGCTGCCCGCCGCCGCGTTCGTCCCGGACGCGACGACGGGAGCGGATGCTCCGGGCTGGTCCCCGGCCGGGCCTCGGTGTAGACGGAGCCGATGCCGCTCATGAGCCCTCCTCCGCTGCGAACGCTTGACGAGCCCAACCTCGAGGCGCTCGTGGAGCTGATGTTCCTTGCGGCGTTCGCCGACGGCGAGTTCAGCCAGGAGGAGAAGGTGCATTTCTCCCGGAGCGTCGAGTCGCTCACGGACCGCCGGATCCCCCAGAGCACGATGGACGAGCTCATCCGCACCGTGGTGGAGCAGCTCCAGAAGGAGGGGCGGGCCGCCCGGCTCGCGTCGCTCAAGGAGCGGCTCGCCACCCCGCAGGCGCGGAAGGTCGCCTTCTCCCTGGCCGCCCAGGTCGTGGTCGCCGACGGGATCGTCAGGAACAGCGAGCGCGAGCTCCTCCTCGACGTCGCCGCGGCGCTCGAGCTCGATCAGACCGAGGCGGCGGACGTCGTGCGGAGGCTCGCCGCCTCCTGAGCGCCCGGCCGCCCGCGGCGCTCGCCCCTGGGGTCGGCTCCGCCGGGGGCCGCTGCCGGGGAGAGGCGAGCGCCACGGGGTGAACGGGGGCCGCCGTTTTCGGTTACGATGGCGTCCGCCGTGAACTGGTCCTCCACTGGCAGTTTCCTGATCCCGTTTCCGGTGCCGGGCTCAGCGCTGACCTCCACCCGGGGCACCTACGTGATCGGAGCGCTCATCGGCGACGGTCAGTATGGCTCGGTCTACGAGTGCAGCGGGCCGTTCGACCAGGTGTACGCCCTGAAGATGCTGCGGCCGGCGAACAAGCCCTACCAGGTCGTCAAGGAGGAGTGGTCGCGCGAGATGCTCCGCCTGGAGAGCTTCCGGCACCCGAACATCGTCTACATCCACGATGCGTTCGAGGTGAACTACCTCTTTTACCTGGCGCTCGAGCGGTGCGACACGAGCCTCCGGGCGCTGCTCGGCACCCCGTTCCAGCCGCCGCTGCTCCTGGAGCTCGCGCGCCAGCTCCTCATGACGCTGCAGTACCTGCACGACAACGGCGTCGTGCACGCCGACCTGCACGCGGGCAACGTGCTCATCTCCCAGCTCGACCACAAGCCGCTCGTCAAGCTCACCGACTTCGGGGTGGCCCACCAGCTCGACGGCGTCACCCGCTGGTTCCGCCCGCAGGTCGCGAACCCGAAGATCCTCGTGCCCGAGCTCGTCACGGCGGGCTACACGACGACGCAGAGCGACCTCTACCAGCTCGGGCTGCTCATGTACCAGATGCACACCGGGCAGCCGGCCATCGACGTGAACGCCCCCTACGAGGAGATCACGCGGCAGATCGCCGAGGGCGCCCCGCGGCAGAAGGCCGAGGCGCTCGGCACGCCGCTGAGCCAGGTGATCGCCAAGCTGCTGCGCCGCCGCGACGCTTACCGCTACTACTCCGCCCGCGACGTCTGGGACGACCTGCGGCAGGTCCGCTGGGCGTAGCGCGATCTCCGCTGCGCCCGCCGCGCGTTCCGGGCTACACCTCGCCGCATGGTCGCCTCCGCCACGCCACGCGTCGTCTCGCTCACGCCCGCGGTGTTCCACCTGCCGGACGCGGTGAACCAGGTCTCGCGCACCTACGGGGAGAGCCCGATCGTCCCGCGCGGACCCCGGCTCCGGCCGCTGCTCGACCGCGCCCGGCGCGGCATCGTCGAGGCCCTCGGCGCGCCCAGCTACGAGGCGATCCTCCTCACGGGCTCGGGCTCCACGTCGATGGCCGCCGTGCTCGGCTCCTGCCTGCGGCGCGACGAGCGGCTCCTCGTCGTCCGGAACGGCGCCTACGGCGACCGGATCTTCGAGTTCGCCGGGACGCTCGGCCAGCCGGTCCTGGACATGTGCCTGCCCTACGGCGAGCGCCCGGATCTGGCGAAGATCGAGGCCGTCCTCGCGGCGGACCAGGCCGACGCGGTGGCCATGGTCTACGGCGGCACGTCGACGTGCACGCTGAACCCCGTGCCCGAGGTCGGTGAGCTCGCCCGGAAATACGGCAAGAAGCTGCTCGTCGACGGCATCAGCGCGCTCTTCGTCGAGCCCTTGGCCCTCGAGGGCTCGGGCATCGCCGCGGTGATGGGCTCCTGCAACAAGGGCCTCCACAGCCACCCGAACCTGACCATGGCGCTCGTCCGCAAGGACCTGCTCGCCGAGATGGAGCGGATCCCCGCGCGCGTCCCGAGCCTGGAGCTCCACAAGACCTGGCGCGCCCAGCAGGGCGGCGCGCACCCCTACACGATCGATCCGATGAGCCTGTGCCAGGTGATCGCGGCGCTCGATCACCTCGCCGCCACCGGCGGCGTCGCCGGGCGGCACGCCGTCTACCAGGCGCGCTGCGCGATCCTGCGGCCGGGCTACGAGCGGCTCGGGCTGACGATCGCGCGCTGGGAGAACATGCCGCTCCAGTCGATCGGGACGGCGCTGCACCTCCCGGCGCGGAGGACCTACGATGAAATGGCGGGTCGGCTCGCCAGCGAGCCGGTCGACGGCCACGTGTTCGAGATCTACGCGGCCCAGGGGAAGCTCTCGAACCAGCTGTTCAGGATCTTCCACATGGGCGAGTACCCGCTCGAGGTCTACGAGATCTTTCTCAAGGCCCTCGCCCGCGTCCTCTGAGCGCGGCGCCGGCGGCTCACGTCGCGCGGCGCCGGCGGCTCACGTCGCGCGGCGCCGGCGGCTCACGTCGCGCGGCGCCGGCGGCTCACTTCGCCTCTGTCTTCTCGGCTGGCGCGGCGGCGGGCTTGTCGCCCTTGGCCGCGTCCGGCTTGGCCGCCTTGTCGGCCGCCGGCTTGGCCGCCTTGTCGGCCGCGGGCTTCGTCTTTCCGGCCTTGTCGTCGGCGGGGGCGGCCGCGTCGTTGGCGGCGTCGCCGACGCCGAGCAGCTCGATGTCGAAGACCAGCGTCGACTTGCCCGGGATCTTCGGCGGGCTGCCCGACTCGCCGTAAGCGAGGTGCGAGGGGATCGTGAGCTTGCGCTTGCCGCCCACCTTCATCCCGACCACGCCCAGGTCCCAGCCCTTGATGACCTCGGTGTTGCCGATCGTGAACTCGAACGGCTCCCGGCCGACGGACGAGTCGAACTCGGCCTTGGTCTTCAGCAGGCGCCCCGTGTAGTGGACGCGGACCCTGTCGCCGTCCTTCGCCTCCTGGCCGGTGCCCACGACGATGTCTTCCTTGATGAGGTCGGCCGGCTCCGGCTCGGAGGGCTGCACCTTCGGCACGGCGCTGCCCGGGGGCAGCTCCGGCTCGGGGACCTTGTCCTCGCAGCCCGCGACCGGGCCGAGGAGGACAGCGCAGGAGAGGGCGAGGACGATTTGGAAAGCCTTCATGGCGCCACGTCTTACGCACCCCGCGCGGCCCGATCAACGGTCTCCCGCGGCGTCCGGGGCGCCGGGCGGGCCGGGTTTCCCGTTGCAGCGCTCGGGCCCGCGCGGTTAGGGTGCGCCCACCTTGGCTCGCGCGTTCTCCGTCGCTGCCCTGGCGATCGCCGAGGGAGGCGCCAACGCCGTCGGCGCCGTGCGCTTCACCTGCGCCGAGGCGGAGCTCGAGGTCGAGCTGGTCCGCGTCGCCGGCTACGCCGAGGGGTTCGCCCTGGGCGCCGTGGCGGCGCCGGTCCGCTTCGGGGTCCCTTACACCGCGATCCGCGGCCTCTTCCGGCGCGGCAAGGCGCTCTGCGTGGCGCTCGATCCGTCCGCGTGCTCGCCGCACAACTGCTTCGTCCTCGCGCGCTTCGAGGGCGATCTCCCCGGCGTGCCCGGGGTGATCTCGCCGACGGCGATGGAGGCCATGGAGAGCGCCTACCGCGCGCGCGTCCACGCCGGCGTCGCGAGCTGGGTCGCGCCGGCGCCGCTCGGCGTGCTCGCGGCCGCCCTGTCGCCCGACTACCTCGCGAGCGGCCCGCTCGGCACCGCGTCGCTCGCGCTCCTCGTGGCGCTCGCGACGTGGCTCGCGCTGCGCTTCGCCGCGCGGCTCGCGACCTGGGGGGGGCCGCCCTCGGACCGCCTGCGCGACGCGCTCGTGGAGGAGCTGTCGCGCCGCATGGGCTTCGCGTCGGACCGGCTCGCGGCCTCGACCCCGGGCGAGCCGGCTCCGCCGGTGTTCGCGCCCCGACCCACGCCCCTCGCCGCGCGGCCGGGGCGCGAGCGCGGCGGCGAGGACGGGCTCGACGCCCTCCCGCTCCGGGCGCGCGTGCTCGTGCCCGCGGCGCTCGCCGTGGTCGGCATCGTGGCGACGATGGCGTTCGTGCAGCGGTTCGCGGCGCCCCGGGACCTGCCGCCGGCCGAGCGGCAGGCGGCGCGCGGCGTCGGGCCGGCGGCCCGCGGCGCCGCCGCCGCGCTCCTCGCGGGCGAGGCCCGGGAGCGCGCCGAGCCGTCGTTCCCGCACTGCCTCTGCGAGCGCGCCGACTCGCCGCTCTGGCAGCAGGGCGTGCCCATCCTCAGCGTCCTCGGATCGACCGGGCCCGACGACGGCGCCGGGGTGATCGCGCCGATCCTGAAGCGCGACCGCGCGGAGGACGACGAGCCCGCCGCGGAATCCGGCGAGAGCGGCGCGGAGCCGGCCGCTGCCGCGGAGCCGGGCGCGGCCGCCGCGGACCAGGGCGACGCCGGCGCGGCGGCCAGCGACGCCGGCGGCGGGAGGGCGCGGCGGCCGGCGCGCGGCCGCTACGATTTCGAGCTCGCGGTCGTCAACAACAGCGGCGCTCCCGTGCGCGACTTCCGCGTGCTGCTCACGTTCGCGCGGCGCAACGTCCGCGGCGAGCGCGCCGGGATCACCGAGCGCGGGCTGTTCTGGGAGGGCGCGCTCGCGCCGGGGCGCGCGGTGAAGTGGCACGTCGAGGCGCCCGGGACGGAGGTCAAGATCGAGCCCGGGGTGACGGGCATGCTCGACGGCGAGACCGGGGTTGCGTCGCCGGACGCGTTCTTTCAGCTGACGCGCGCGCGCTACCGGGTGGTGCGCATCCACGCGGCGATGATGCTCGCCTGGCTCCGCGACCCGCGCGCCCGCGACGCGCTCCTGTCGCTCCTGCCCGCCGCGTCCGGGGAGGAGGAGAAGCTCGAGCGGATCCGGCGTGCGACGGCCGACGTCATCCCGTGCTCGGTCGCGGTGAAGGAGGGCCGGCTGCGCGCGTGCCTCTTCAACGGCGGCGTGGCTCCGCTGCGCGGCGTCACGCTGCGCGAGGTCGCGGCGGGCGAGGGCGGGGCGCCGCGCGCGTGGCCCATCGCGGCGACCCTGCCGGTCCACGAGGGGGTGGAGGTGACGCTGCCCCTCGAGGGGAGCGCGGCGCCCGAGGAGCTCGAGGTGGTGCCGCAGGGGCGATGAGACGATGATGGGGGGATGAAGAGAGGCTCCCGGGACGCGCTCGCCCCGGTCGCGTCGCTCGCCGCCGCGCTGGCGCTGGTCGCCGGGGGCGGCGAGGCGGCCGCGTGGTCGCCGCTCGATCTCGAGGTCGTCCCCCGCTGGAGCGAGCTGCCGGTCCGCTACCACATCAACCACAAGACGATCCCGGCGCCGCTCTCCGGCTTCGCCGCCGCCGGCATCGAGGCCGGGTTCGCGGCCTGGTCGAGCCCTGCGTGCACGGCGTGGGCGACCGAGCTGCTCGGCGACACGGACGCCGGCTACGACTTCGACGACGGCAGGAACGTGTTCCTCTGGATCAGCGACAGCTGGCCTGCCGCGCTCGGCCAGGCCGACTCGGTCATCGCCGTCACGATGCCGGTCTGGGATCCCGACAGCGTCATCGACGACGCCGACATGGTGTTCAACAACGTGGGCTTCTGCTGGGACGACGGCGGCGAGGGCGACTGCGTCGATGTTCAGTCGATCGCCACCCACGAAGAAGGGCACTTCCTCGGGCTCGGGCACTCGAACGTGCGCGGCGCGACGATGCTGGGGACGTACCGGGGCGGCACGTCGGCGCGCACCCTCGAGGGCGACGACATCGAGGGGGTCTGCGCGCTCTACCCGATCGGCGGGACGACCGTCGCGAGCTCGGGCGGCGGCGCGAGCTCGGGCGGCGGCGCGGGCTGGGGCGGCGGCGCGGGCTGGGGCGGCGCGGCGCCGGATGCCGGGGATGGGCCGAAGAGCGGCGGCGCGAACGACGCCGAGGAACGCGACGCCGGCTGCTCGTGCGCGGGTGGCGGCCGGGTGCCGGGCGCTCCGGGAGCGCTGCCGCTCGCCGCGCTCGCCGCGCTGCTGTCGCGCCGGCGCCGGTGCGCGGGGGCGACGCCGCGCCAATGACGGCCGATGCCGCGCGGACGGCAGCTGGCGCCGCGCGAACGACGGCCGGCGCCGCGCGAGCCGCGGCAGGGGCCCGGGCAAGAGAGCGAGCGCCCGGCGTGCTCGCGCGGACGGGCCCGCTTTACAACCCAGCGCAGCCGGGGCAAACGTCCCGCCATGCCCGAGCCGAGCACCGCAGCATTCGACGCGGAGGTCGCGCGTGCCCTCCGCTCCCTCGAGGCCGACAGCGCCGTTCCTGCCCTCGATCCGCTCGGCGATCCGGCCGGCGCGGCGCGCGCGCTCTCGGCGGAGGGCGACGGCGCGCCGCTGCTCCTCCGCGCGGCGCCCGAGCTCGGCGCGCCGCAGCGCGACAAGGACGCGCGCTTCGGCCCGGCGCCGCGCGATCCCGTCTGGCTCCGGATCGAGCGCGGCGCGAGCGCCCTCCGGCTCGCGCCGCTGCGGCTCGCGGGCGCCGGGCGGCCGCGGTCCGGGGCCGCCGGGGCAGGGGGGGCGGCCGGGGCAGGGGAGGGCGCGGCCGAGCCGCGCGACGCGGTGCGGGTCGAGGTGACCTCGGCGCAAGGGCCGTGCTGCACCGCCCCCTCGTGCACCCGCGAGCGGACCCACGTCGCCGCCTGGCTCGTGCTCGCCCCGCCCCCGCGCTCGCCGGCGCCCCCGCGCGCCGCGGCGGCGCAGCGCCTGCTCGTCGCCGAGGCGCAGGACCTCGATCCCGGCCGGGCGGAGGCGCTCGTCGAGTCGGTGGCGGCGCCGCTCGCGGCCGCGCTGTGCGTCCCGCTGGTCACGGCGCGCGGGACCGAGCCGCCCGGCGCGATTGAACCGCGACCCCTCCCGGAGCCGGCGCCGGCGCCCGCGCTGACGGCCGCCGCGCTGGCGCGGTTCGCGATCCGGACCGAGGGGGAGCTCCTCGTCCTGCGGGATCACGCGAGCCAGGGGCCGCGCGGGTCCGCGACCCGCAACGCGCTCATCGGCGCCGCGCTGCTCGTCGCCGCGCTCGCCCTGTGGATCCAGGTCATGCGGAGCGCCTCCGCCGGCGACAGCGGCATCGCGATCGGCGTCGGCAGCGCCGCCGCGCTGCTCTCGCTTGCGGGCTACGCCTTCCTCGGCGTCGCCCGGTTCTCGTCCCGGTATGCGGCGCGCTCCGCCCCGGTGGCGTCGTTCGGGCCGGGCCGCTTCGTCGTCGCCCCCTGGGTGAGCCGCACCGGCGCGATCGATCTGCGCCCCGAGGGCAGGCTCGGGGCCGCCATCTCCGCCGGGGAGGTCCACGCCGTCGACGTGCAGCCCCGCGGCGACCGCTTCGCGGTCGAGATCGACACCGACCACGGCCCCATCGACGCCCTCCTCACCGACCGCGAGGACGTCGCGCGCTACTGGCGCGACGCCATGGATCGCGCCGTCGCCTCGGTCCGCCACCCCGGCGGCCCTTCCGCCAAGCAGCGCCTCCGCGCGCGCTCCCAGGCCCAGCAGCCCGCCGCGGCGAGCTGAGCCCTCGCCTCCCCAAAAAAAGTTGTCCGCCGCGGCGCCCCTCGAACGTCGCAGGGGCGAAGTACCCGGGAAGGAGAACGATCATGAACGAATTTATGTACTTGTTCCGCGGTAGCGACGCCTCTGGCTCTCCGGCCGAGATGC
This sequence comes from Sorangium sp. So ce394, assembly GCF_051474665.1. Classification (NCBI taxonomy): domain Bacteria; kingdom Pseudomonadati; phylum Myxococcota; order Polyangiales; family Polyangiaceae; genus Sorangium; species Sorangium sp. So ce394. The sequence goes on along the minus strand of NZ_CP150339.1, from coordinate 7,775,432 downwards.
AGCAGCACATGCAGCGGTGGACCGCGTGGGCGAAGGAGCTCACCGAGAAGGGGCACCTCAAGCGTCCCGGCAGCCCCCTCGATCCCACCGGCAAGGTCGTCCAGGGCAAGCAGAAGGCGGTCGTCGACGGGCCCTTCGCCGAGGCGAAGGATGTGGTCGGCGGTTACATGCTCATCGAGGCCGAGGATCTCGCACACGCGGTCGAGCTCTCGAAGGGTTGCCCGATCCTCGAGCGCGGTGGGAGCGTCGAGGTGCGCCCGATCTGGAAGCTGAGCCATTAGTGGATCCGGTCGACCCCGTCTTCCGGCGCGAGGCTGGGCGCATGCTCGCCACGCTGACGCGCCTCTTCGGGGTCCACAACCTCGCGCTGGCGGAGGACGTCGTGCAGGACGCCCTCTGCCGCGCGCTGGAGGTGTGGAAGTTCCAGGGGGTGCCCGAGAACCCGGCCGCCTGGCTCATGGCGGCGGCGAAGCACCGCGCGCTGGACGTCCTCCGGCGCGAGCGGACCGCGCGCACCTTCGCGCCCGAGATCGGGCGGCTGATCGAGGGGGAGCAGGCGCTCGACCCCGCGGTCGACGAGCTCTTCGGGGCGGCCGCGATCCGGGACGACCAGCTGCGCATGATGTTCTCGTGCTGCCACCCCCGGCTGCCGGAGGAGGCGCAGATCGCGCTCGTGCTCCACGTCCTCTGCGGCTTCGGCGTGAGCGAGGTCGCGGGCGCGTTCCTCGCCACCGAGGCGGCCATCGAGAAGCGCATCTCCCGGGCGAAGAAGGTGCTCGCCGGCTCGACGCGCCTGTTCGAGCTCACGGACGACGCGTTCTCTGCCCGGCTCTCGGCGGTCCGCCGCGCGCTCTACCTCCTGTTCAACGAGGGCTACCACGGCGCCTGCGCGAAGGAGGCCGTCCGCGTCGAGCTCTGCAGGGAGGCGATGCGCCTCACCGCGCTCCTCCTCGAGCACCCCCCTTCGTCGGCGCCCGCCACGCACGCGCTCGCTGCGCTGATGTGTCTCCACGCGGCGCGCCTGCCCGCGCGCGTCGACGCCTCCGGCGACCTCACCTCGCTCCTCCACCAGGATCGATCGCGGTGGGATCGGCAGCTCCTGGCCGAAGGGCAACGGCTGCTCGACCTGTCGGCCGAGGGGCCGGAGCTGACCGAGTACCACGTCGAGGCCGGGATCGCGGCGGTCCACGCGCGCGCGGCCCGGCCGGAGGACACGGACTGGGGGGCGATCGTGTCGCTCTACGACACGCTGATGGCGATCCGGCCTTCGCCGGTCGTCGCCCTCAACCGCGCCATCGCCGTCGCGCAGCACGAGGGGCCGGAGCGCGGGCTCGAGGAGATCGGCGCCATCGAGGGCCGCGATCGCCTCGCCGCATATCCGTTCTATTTCGCGGCGCTCGGCGAGCTGGAGCTCCGCCGCGGCAGGCGCGAGATCGCGAGCCAGCACCTGCGGGAAGCGCTCGCGCTCGCCCGCAACGCCATGGAGCGCCGGTTCTTCGAGCGACGCCTGGGGGCGTGCGGCGACGGGGCTCCCTGACGCATCCCTCCAGCGCGGCGTTCCGCGGCACCGGCCCGTGGCACATGCTGGCGAATGCCAAGATGTGTCAGGCGGCCCGATCGGGCGGAGGCTGAATCGGCATCTCTGAGTGAATTCGCACGGATATGTCGAGATGGCGCGGACGGCGCGCGGATTGCTCGGGGAGGGAGCAAGGCGTTGGCTTCGACATGAAAGGACTTGCCCGTGCCCATCCATTTCCCCTCTCTCGTCCCTTGTAGCTCCTGCGGCTGCCACGCGCGTGCCAACGAGAGCGAGTGTCCGCACTGCGGCGCAACCATGCGCGAGCCGGACGGCGCTGTCCCGCGCACGAAGATCGCCGTGCTCATGGGCCTGACGGCCGCGTTGTTCCAGCCGCTTGCCTGCGCCGGCGAGGTCGTCGACGAGCGAGATCAAGGCAGCTCCAGCAGCTCGGGCTTCGGCGGCGACATCGCGGTCGCGGGGGCGTACGGCGGCAGCCCCTCGGTCGGCTCCGCCGGGGGCGCGAACCCCACGGGCGGGCCAGGGGGCTTCGGCGGCGACATCGCGGTCGCGGGGGCGTACGGCGGCGGCCCCTCGGTCGGCTCCGCCGGGGGCGCGAACCCCACGGGTGGGCCAGGGGGCTTCGGCGGCGACATCGGCGTCGGGGGAGCGGACGGCGGCGGATCCTCGGTCGGCGAGGCCGGGGGCGCGGACCCGACGGGCGGGACAGGAGGCTCCGGCGGCGATGTCGGCGTCGGGGGAGCGGACGGCGGCGGATCCTCGGTCGGCGGGGGCGGGTCGGGAGGGTGAACCGATGATCGAGCCGACCGAGATCCCCGTCCGCGCGCTCATGCCTGCGGACTTGATGGAAGCGAAGCCGATCTACGCGGTCTGGGAGCTCACGATGAAGTGCGACCAGCCGTGCCAGCACTGCGGCTCGCGCGCCGGCGCCGCGCGCGACGCGGAGCTCTCGACCGAGGAGGTGCTCGAGGTCGCCGCGAGCCTGGCGCGGATGGGCTGCCGCGAGGTCGCGCTCATCGGAGGCGAGGCGTACCTGCGCGAGGATCTCGCGGAGATCATCTCGTTCCTCGCGCGCAGCGGGATGCGCGTCATCATGCAGACGGGCGGGCGAGCGTTCACGGCCGAGCGGGCGAAGGCGCTCCGCGCCGCAGGGCTCACCGGGCTCGGGGTCTCGGTCGACGGGCCGGCGCACATCCATGACGAGCTGCGCGGCAACGTGGGCAGCCACGCGGCCGCCATCCGCGCGCTCGACAACGCCCGCGCCGCCGGGCTGATCACGACCGCCAACACCCAGATCAACCGCCTCAACGCGCACCTCTTGCGCGAGACGTGCGCCGAGCTGCGCTCGCACGGGATCCAGACGTGGCAGGTGCAGATCACCGTGCCGATGGGGCGCGCGGCCGACCATCCGGAGTGGATCCTGGAGCCGTGGCGCGTCGTCGAGGTCATCGACACCCTCGCCGCCATCCAGCGGGAGGCGCTCGAGACGCACGTTTCGGGCGTGCCGTTCAACGTGTTCGCGAACAACAACATCGGTTACTTCGGCCCACACGAGCAGCTCCTGCGGTCGAGGCCCGGCGGCGGCGACACGCACTGGCGCGGCTGTCGCGGCGGCATCAACGCGATCGGCATCGAGTCCGACGGCACCGTGAAGGCGTGTCCGTCGGTCCCGACCGTGCCCTATGCCGGGGGCAACGTGCGCGAGCGCGGCCTGGAGCACATCTGGGAGGGCTCGGCGGAGGTCCGGTTCGCGCGCGATCGCGACGCGAGCGAGCTCTGGGGTCACTGCGCGACGTGCTACTACGCGGACGAGTGCCGCGCGGGGTGCTCGTGGACCGCGCACTGCACGCTCGGCAGGCGCGGCAACAATCCGTTCTGCTACCACCGCGTGACGCAGCTCAAGAGGCGGGGCATCCGCGAGCGGCTCGTCATGAAGCAGCGGGCGCCGCACGTGCCGTACGACCACGGCGTCTTCGAGCTGGTCGAGGAGGCCTGGGACGCGCCGCCCCCGCCGCCGCCCGAGCCGGTGGTGCCGAGGAACGCGCGCCGGAGGCTGGCGGTTATTTGAGGCCGTAGAGATTTGTACGGCGTCGTGGGAACGGCGCCGGGCGGGCTCAACCTGGGTGGGCGCAAGGGCGGGCTCAACCCGGGTCGGCGCCGGGCGGGCTCAACCTGGGTCGGCGCTGAGCGGGCTCAACCCCGGTCGGCGCCGAGCGCCCTCAACCCGGGTCGGCGCCGGGCGGGCTCAACCTGGGTCGGCGCTGAGCGGGCTCAACCCCGGTCGGCGCCGAGCGCCCTCAACCCGGGTCGGCGCCGGGCGGCTTCCCGATCGGCCTCAACCCGGGTCGGCCCTGGGCGGGTCGACGCCGGACGCCCTCAACCCCGGTCGACACCGGACTCATCCATCCCTTGCCAATCTCCCGCTTCCATGTAATGAACACGTTCAGTGAACGCGTTCGCTCAAAAGCCTGGTCGCCGCGAAGCCCAGAAAGACGCGACGCGCGCCCGGATCCTCGAGACCGCGCGCGACCACTTCGAGCGCCACGGCTTCGAGGCGGCGAACGTCCGCGCCATCGCCGCGGACGCGGGCGTTGCCGCGGGCACGGTCCTCCTCCACTTCGCCGACAAGCGCGACCTGCTCCACGCCGCCCTCTTCGACGACCTCGCCGCCACCGCGGCCGAGGCCGTCCGCGACGAGGCGCCCGGCACCCTCGAGCAGCGGCTCCACCGCCTCGGGGCCGCGTTCTTCGCGTACTACGCCCGCCGCCCGGCGCTGTCGAAGACCCTGCTCCGCGAGGCGCTGTTCGCCGACCCGCCGTGGCAAGCGCGCTTCACCGAGCAGATCGCCGCCGTGCACGGCCGCGTCGTCGAGCTCTTCAACGCCGCCCGCGCGCAGGGCGAGGTCGCCGACGACGCCGACCCCGCGCTCTTCGGCGTCGCCTTCTTCTCCTTCTATTACTTCGCGCTGATCGCGTGGGTCCAGGGCGCGCACCCGTCGCCCGTCGCCCTCCTCGATCGGCTCGTCGCTCAGCACCTCTGCGGCCTCCGCCCCGCAGCCAACGTCAGGAGGGCTCGATGACGTCATCCATCATCTTTCGCAGTCCAGAGGCGCGCGCGCGCATCGCCACGTGGTTCGAACGCTTCCGCGAAAAGGCCCCGGTCCCGACCCGCGCGCGCGAGGTCTCGACCCGCTTCGGCGCGACGCACGTCCTCGTCGCCGGCCCCGAGCACGCCCCGCCGCTCGTCTGCGTGCACGGCGCGATGGCGAGCTCCGCGCACCTCTTGCCCGAGCTCGGCCCGCTCCTCGCGCGCTTCCGCGTCTACGCCGTCGACGTGATCGGCCAGTCCGTCAAGAGCGCCGACGTCCGCGTGCCGGTCGAAGGCCCCGCCTACGCCGAGTGGCTCACCGACGTCCTCGACGCGCTCGGGCTCCCGCGCGCCCACCTCCTCGGCGTGAGCTGGGGAGGCTTCGTCGCCCTGCGCATGGCCGAGGTCGCGCCCGCCCGCATCGACCGGCTCGTCCTGATCGTGCCCGGCGGCGTCGTGTCCGGCCCGGTGTGGCAGGGCCTCACGCGCGTGGCCATCCCCATGGCCCTCTACCGCGCGTTCCCTTCCGAGGACCGGCTCGCGCGCCTCGTCTCCGGGCTGTTCACCACGCAGGACGCCATGTGGGGCCCCTACTTCGGCGACGCGGTGCGGAGCTACCGGCTCGACATGCGGATCCCGCCGCTCGCCACGCCGGAGGCCCTCGCCGGCTTCACGCGGCCCGCGCTCGTGTTTGGCGCCGACGACGACGTGAGCTTCCCCGGCGCGAAGCTGCTCGCGCGCGCGAAGGTGCTCCTGCCGCGCGCCGAGACCGAGCTGCTCGAGGGGTGCCGCCACTCGCCGCCCACCGACGACGCCTTCCGCGCGCGGCTCGGCGGCCGCATCGCGCGCTTCCTCGAGCCCGACGCCGCGGCGCCCCTCGCGTCGCCTGGGCTCGCCTCTCCGGTCGCGTAACCCTCCGCCGCGCGCCCCGCGCGCTCCTTCCGCCGCGCGCCCCTTCCGCCGCGCGCCCCTTCCGCCGCGCGCCCCTCGGCGCTCCTCTGCGGCGCCTCAGTGCCCCGACACGTCGTCGACCTGCGCGAAGGCCTCGACGAGGCGCTCGCGGGCCCGCGCCGACAGCGGCGGCGCCTCGATCGACCGCACGTTCTCCAGCAGGTGCTCCACGCTGCTGGTCCCCGACAGGATCACGTGCGCGCCGGGCTCGTCCCTGCAGAAGCGGTACGCCGCGTCCGGGAGCGACGCGACGCCCTCCCCAGCGAGCAGGCGATCCAGCCCTTCGTCGGCGAGCGCTCCCGCCACCTTGCCCCGCGCCGCAAGGTCGGCGAGCAGCTCCCTCAGCCGCTCGGGCCGGCTCAGCGCGCGCCGGACCGCGAACATGATCAGCGTCCCGATGTCCTTCGCCCGCGTCAGCGGGAAGACCCGCTCCCGCGCCGACTGGTTCAGGAGGTTGAACCCGACCATCACCACGTCCCAGAGGTCGTCGCGGAGCGCCTGCGCCAGCATCGCGTGCGTCGGATCGGCGGCGAACGCCTCCGTGATGCCCAGGAAACGGATCTTGCCCTGCTCGCGCAGGCGCAGCAGCACGGGGACGATCCGCTCCCGCAGGTCGGCGTACCGGTCCGGGAGCACGCCGTGCAGGTGGTAGACGTCGACGTGATCCGTGCCGAGCCGCTCGAGGCTCGCGTGCAGCGACGACACCACGTCTTCCGGCCGGAGGGGCGCGTCGAGGCGCGTCGTCTTCTTCGTCGAGAGCACCACGCGATCGCGCGGCACCTCGCGGAGCGCCTTGCCGATGAGCTCCTCGGTCCCGTACGCCTCCGCCGTGTCGATGAAGCTCACGCCGCGCTCGATGGCCGCGCGGACGAGCCGGAGCGACTCGGCCTCGGCGACGCGCCCCGACCCGAGCCGGCTGTCGCCGCCCGCGCCCAGGCCGAGCACGCTGACCTCCAGGCCGGTCCGCCCCAGGATGATGCGATTCACGTGGTCCTCTCTCTCTGTGCGATGAACGGTGATCTCCCCGGCGCGAGGCGCCCGCCGGCCGGGGCTCACTCCTTCGGGGCGACCTTCCACGACGTGAAGCGCCGCTCGACGCGCATGAGCAGGTGATTGAACGTCAGCCCGAGCGTCGTGATCGTCAGGATGCCGACATACATGCTCGGGATCTGGAAGTTGTATTGCGCGTAGATGATCAGGTATCCGAGCCCCGCCTTGGCCCCGATCATCTCCGCCGCGACGAGCACGAGCAGCGAGTAGGCGCCCGCCAGGCGGATGCCCACGAAGATGGTCGGGATCGCCGCCGGCAGGATGACCTTGCGGAACAGCTGGATCGGAGACAGCCCCATCGTCCGCGCCGATTTGACGAGCAGCGGATCGACCCCGCGCACCCCGCTGATCGTGTTGAGCAAGATCGGCCAGGTGCACGAGTAAATGACGAGCGCGATCTTCGAGGCCTCGCCGATCCCGAGCAGCAGGAGGAACACGGGCAACAGCGCGAGCGCCGCGGTGTTGCGCAGCACCTCGAGCAGCGGGTTGATCGCGTCCGCCACGGCCTTGTACCACCCGATCGCGAGCCCGAGCGGCACGCCCACCAGGATCGCCAGCGAGAAGCCGGTGAGGGAGCGCGACAGGCTCGCCTTGATGTGGCTCAGGAGCTGCCCGTTCTGGAGGAGCTGCCAGCCGGTCGCCAGCACCTCGGACAGCGGCGGCAAGAACGCCGCCTCCACGAGCCCGACCCGCGGCGCCGTCTCCCATAGCGCGGCGACGAGGAGCAGGATCCCGGAGCGCGCGACGGCGCGGCCGAGCCACCTCCCCACCTCGGTCACGAGCTGCGCCTGCTGCGGCTCCTCGGGCAGCGCGATCGATTGCGGGACGCTAGCCATTGACCGCCACCACGCCCGCCACGGCGCGCCCCTCCGCCGCGCGCTTCTGCTTCTTGAGCCGCTCCTGCTCCTCGGCCTTGAGCACCTCCTCGCGCAGGAGCGTCCAGATCTCGTGCCGCAGCCGGCCGAACTCCGGCGTCGACCGCGCGTCCTCGTAGCCGCGGACCTCCTCGGGGATCTCGATGATCCGCTTCACGCGCCCGGGCCGGGACGTCATGATCGCGACCCGCTGCCCCAGGTACACCGCCTCGTCGATGCTGTGCGTGATGAAGAGGATCGTCTTCCGCGACCTCTCCCAGATCCGGAGCAGCTCCTCCTGCAGCGACTCGCGCGTCTGCGCGTCCAGCGCCGCGAACGGCTCGTCCATCATCAGCACCTCCGGGTCGTACGCGAGGCTCCTGGCGATGGCCACGCGCTGCTTCATGCCGCCCGACAGCTCGTGCGGATACCGGTCCTCGAAGCCGGAGAGGCTGACGAGCTCCAGGTAGCGCTGGGCGATCTCCTTGCGCTGGCTCTCCGGGACGCCCTTGGCCTCGAGGCCGAACTCGACGTTCCCGCGCGCCGTCCGCCACGGGAAGAGCGCGTATTGCTGGAACACGATGCCCCGGTCGAGGGCCGGGCCCGTGATCGGCTTGCCGTCGAGCAGGAGCTTCCCGCTGGACGGCTTCGACAGCCCGCCGAGGAGATCGATGAGCGTCGATTTGCCGCACCCGCTCGGCCCGACGAGGACCAGGAGCTCGCCCGCCCTCACGTCGAGGCAGAGGTCCTCGATGGCCGTGAACCGGGCGTCCTCCTTCGAGCCGGCGGGCCCCTTGACGGCGAACGTCTTGCTCACGCTCTGGAACTGAATCTTGCTCATGGCTTCTCCTGCTGCCCATCCTCGATGAGGGCCCGACGCCTTCACGGACCGCCCTTCCAAAACGGGTTGAAATCGTTCGTGTACACGCCGCCGCCCGCCGGCGCCGAGGGCGCCCTGGAGCATCCGATCGCGACGAGCGCGAGGAGCAGCGCTGCGAGCGCACGCCAGGCGCTCTCGAAGGGGGTTCTGCGGCCGCGCGGGGTGGGACGACGGCGTCCAAACGTGATCCGAAAGTCAAGCCCAACCAGCATGGAACGACCGCAACTCCCGCGACGTGGCGCGCCGTCACCCTGGGATGTGCTCCTCCAGGCGTGCCGCTGGGCGCCCTCATCGACCGTGCCGGAGACGCAGAGCACGCGACGTACCAACCGCCCGCCGCCCCACGAGACGCAAATCCGCTATAGCAGAGAGCCGCCTGCTGCTGGCGCAGCAGGCGCTGCGCCGGGGGTGTTGCTGCAGCAGCAGTGCTGCCGCCCGGAGCGGATCGGCCGGCGCGGGGGCGTAGCCCTAGGACGGAAGCGATCTCGACGACCGGCGAGCGTTCAGGGTAATTTTTCCGTGTACATGACCGTCTCCACTGCGTTGCCAGAAGAAGTCGAGGACGAACGTCTTGCACGCGGGCGCGCGCGCCTCCTCCAGCGGGCGCCGCTTGCGATCGTCCAGTACGGCGCGGATCTCACGATCGAGGACTGGAACGGGGCGGCCGAGCGCCTGTTCGGCCCTGCGCGGCGCGACGCGCTCGGCCGGCGCGTCGACGAGCTGCTGCCGACGTCCGGCGACCCTGAGGCGTGGCGGCGGCTGCTGGCGGAGGACGGCGCGGCGCCGCGGGTCTTTCGGCACGTCACCAGGGATGGCGTCGCGGCGCACGTCGAGTGGCGGCATGAGCGCCTCCTCGATGAGCGCGGGGGGGTCGTCGGCGTCGGGGTGTTCGGGCACGACGTGACGGAGCGGGTCGAGCAGCTCCGCCGCCACGAGCAGAAGGAGGTGGTCCTGCGGACCGTCGCGCAGACGCTGCCGATCATCATCTGGGCGATCGATCGCGAGGGGATCTTCACGTTCCACGAGGGCAGCGGGATCGCGAACGCGGGGCTCCAGGAGGGCGAGCACATCGGCAAGAACGTGTTCGATCTCTACGCCGGCAGCGACGGCATCGACATGCTCCGGCGGGCGCTCGCCGGCGAGGGGAGCCATTCGCTCAACTCGTCGCACGGGGTGTTCTGGGAGAACTGGGAGATCCCGGTCCGCGACGAGCGCGGAGAGGTGTACGCGGTCGTCGGCCTCACCCTCGATATCAGCCAGGCGAAGAACACGGAGCAGGAGCTCCGGACCAAGCTGGAGCTCATCGAGCGGCAACAGCAGGTCATCCGCGACCTGTCGACGCCCATCATCCAGGTGTGGGACGGCATCCTGACGCTGCCGATGATCGGGGTGCTCGACAGCCAGCGGACCGCGGAGGTGATGGACACGCTCCTCGAGGCGATCTCGCGGATGGGCGCGCGGTACGCCATCCTCGATCTCACCGGCGTCGACATGGTGGACACGAAGACGGCGAGCTACCTCCTCGACCTGGTCGGCGCGATCCGGCTCCTCGGCGCCGAGGGCATCGTCACGGGCATCCGCTCGAACGTCGCCCAGACCATCGTGAGCCTCGGCCTCGATCTGAAGAACATCACGACCCTCGGGAACCTCCGCGCCGCGCTCCAGCACTGCATCCGCCAGATGAGCAAGGAGCGCGCGGCCGGCGCGACGCAGACCGCGCCCGAGCGCCGATAACGGCGCTCCCAATCGCGGACCGTCTCTCGTCTTTCGCCTCTCGCCTCTCGTCTTTTGTCTCTCGTCTTCCGTGCGCGTCCTTCGTGCGCGTGCGCGTGCGCGATTCCCCGGATCAGCGCGCATGTACGAAGAACCGCCTAGCGCGCCGTCTTCTCCTTCTTCGCCGCGCCTTCGCCCAGCGCCTTCGCCAGCGTCTCCACGAAGACCCGGACCGCCGCCCGCGCGGGCGCCGCGTACACCGCGAAGATGGCGCGCGTCGACGCGCCGTACTCCGGCAGCACGCGCCGCAGCGCGCCGCTCTCGAGGTGCTCCTCGACGACGTAATCAGGCAGGTTGGCCACCCCGATCCCCGCGACCGCGGCGTCGCGCAGCGTCAGCGTGTCGCTGGAGCGGAGCGTGCCGCTCACCTGGATGACGCGCTCCCCCTCGGGACCCACGAGCGTCCACCGCGGCACTGGCTCCATGTTGTGCGTGATGCAGTCGTGGTCGGCCAGGTCCTCCAGGCGCCGCGGCGTCCCGTGGCGCCGCAGGTAGCGCGGGCTCGCGCAGAGCACGCGCCGATCGTCGGCGAGCCGCCGCGCGACCAGCGACGCCGGCGAGATCTCCGCTGCCTGGCGCACCGCCACGTCGACGCGCTCGGCCACCAGATCGACGATGCGATCGGTGATGTCGAGATCGATCCGGAGCTCCGGGTACTTCGCGCGGCAGGCCAGCACGGCGGGCGCGACGCGGATCGTGCCCAGGATCGTGGGCGCCGAGATGCGCAGGGTCCCCCGCGGCGTCCCGTCGAGATCCGCGACCGCCCGCTGCGCCTCCTCGACGTCCGCGAGGATCCGGCCGGCGCGCTCGGCGTAGAGGTCCCCCGCCTCCGTGAGGCTCACGCGGCGGGTGGTCCGCCGGAGGAGCTGCACCCGCAGGCGCTCCTCCAGCCGCGCGACCTGCTTGCTGACCGACGACGACGTGAGCCCGAGCGCCCTCGCCGCCGCCGAGAAGCTCTGCAGCCGCGCGACCTCCAGGAACGCCCTCATCTCGCCCAGATCACCGGCCGCCGGCTCCATCTGATTCGTTCCTTCCGCGACGCAATCCTCGTCGACAGACCAGGATTATCACGAGCATGCGCCGGATCTAGCTTTCCTGGAGCGCGAGGCGGCTGCCTCGCCGCGAAGGCGAGGCGGCTGCCTCGCCGCCAAGGAGGATCCCATGCTTACGCAGGCTCGCGGGCACACCGGAGTCGCGCTGCTGCTCTTCATCCTGACCTCGGTCTTGGCCGCGGATCAGCTGGCCGCGCCGCCCCCGGCCCAGGGCGGGCCGACCACGCTGCGGGCGCTGTACGGCCTCGAACCGGTCGACCGGCTCCACCGGGCGCGCACGGCGCTCGTGCTCGTCGACCTCCAGGAAGAGTTCTTCTCGGGCGGCCTCACGCTGCCGGACGCCCGGGCGGCGCTCGAGAAGGCGACACGCCTGCTCGCCTGGGCCCGGGAGAACGGGATCACGGTCGCGCACGTGCGGAACGTCGCCCCGAAGGGCGCGCGGCTCTTCGCCGAAGGCAGCCCGCGCGCCGACTTCGTCCCCGCGGCGCGGCCGCGCGCCGGAGAGCTCGTGATCACGAAGTCGATGGCCGGGGGCTTCACGAAGACCGAGCTCGACGCCGAGCTCCGCCGCCGCGGTATCGACACCATCGTCGTGAGCGGCCTCATGACCCACCTCGCCGTCGACTCGACGGCGCGGGACGGGCTCGTGCTCGGCTACCGCGTCCTGCTCCCGAGCGACGCCTCGGCGAGCCGCGATCTACCCGCCGTCCAGGGCGCGCGAGGCGCTCGCCTCGTCGACCACCGCACCTTGCACGAGGTCTCGCTCGCGGCGCTGGCCGATCGCTTCGCCGACGTGCTGCCGACCGAGGCCGTCCTCGCGCTGCCGCTCCACGACGCCGCGCGGTGAGCGCGCCGGCCCGCCCCTCGGCGCCGGCTCACGCCACGCGATCGATCGCCCCCTGAATACCCTCCTGCTTGGAACAGTGCGCGCAGCAGTAGAACGCCCCGCCGGCCTCGACGCCGTGCCCCACGATCCGACAGGCGCAGTGGGCGCACACGGGCGCGAGCTTGTGAATCGCGCACTCGAAGCAATCGAAGGTGTAGGTCGTGCCGCCCACCATGATCTGGAAGGCCTTGTCGTAGCTGTTACCGCAGCAATCACACGTGTTCATGGGGACCTCTCGACGGTTACGGGATGACGTTGCGCCGCGATTCGAGCTCAGCCGGCGGCCGCGATCACGCCGGGCTCCTTCGGCGGCTGCCCCGGCGCCGGCGGGTCCTCGATCTCCGGAGAGGGCTCGCCGGGCGCGGGAGGAGGCGGCGGGGGATCCCGCCGCGCCGGCTCGCCCGGATCGGGGTCGCGCCGCGGAGCCTCGCCCGGCGCGGGATCCTGCACCGGCGGGCCCTGCTCGGGATCGCCGACCGGCGCGGGGCCGGGTGTTCCTCGAGACGGGGGGGCGTTCACCGACATGCAGGGTCCTTTCCTGGCGCGCGCTTCATAGGTCGCTGAGCTCGCATCGCCGCAGCGCGGACAAGCTGCATGAACCGCGCCACGCGCGCATCCGAGCGGAGCGCCTCGACGGGCGATGCGCTGCGCTCACCGCGCCTCGCCGTGAGGGGGGAAGGCGCGCATTCCTGTCACACTGAGGCGCGGTTGCGTGGATGAGGCGGGTTGGCGAGCGGTCGCGAGCGGCCCGAGGGCCGCCGGGCGGGCGGCCTCACGCCGGTGACCGAGGGCGCTTCACTTCGGGAGGAAATCGAGGATCTGCCCGAGCGCCTTGGTGAGGCTCGCGGCCTCCAGCACGTCGGGCAGCACGAGCACGCCGAGCACGCTGAGGCCGATGCCCATCAGCGAGCCCCCGGCGATCACGCCCGCGCAGATCGCCTCGGTGTTCTCGGCGGCGAGCGCGTACCAGGGCCGCTTGACCGGCGCGGCGGGCGCCCCGCCGGGCTCGGTCTCGCTCAGCCGCGACTCGCGCTCGCGCGCCCGGTGCCAGCCCGCGGCGCGCCGCTCGATCAGCCAGAAGAGGAACGAGCCGAGGAACATCGACCAGATGTCGGTGAAGTTGAGGATGAACGCGAGCCCGAGGGCGACCGCGGAGAGGGGGAATCGGTTCTTCGTGAGCTGCTTCGTGACCTCGACGAGGATCCCGACGATCGCCCCGACCACCACCGCGGACTTGGCCGTCGGGTGGAGGAAGTCGAGCCCCTTCATCAGCACCTCGGCGACGGCCTTCCACGTGAGCGCGCTCGGGACCGGCAGCTGCTCCGTCCCGTAACGGCCGATGTCCCCCTGGATGAGCACGAGATACCAGATGGGGACCGAGAGCACGAGCCCCGCGACCGTACCGAGCACGTGCCCCATCGCCTGGTGGCGCGGCTTGCCGCCGAGCATGTAGCCCGGCTTGATATCCATCAACAGGTTCGCGGTGTTGCTCGCGACCTCGGCCGTGACCCCGGCCGTCATCAGGTTCGTCGTGATGTTCTTCGGCGCGAGGACGCCATAGGTGAGCTGCGTCAGCTTGCCGAGCGCCCCGGTCGGGGTGATCGCCGTGATGCCCGTCGAGTTCACGGCGATGAGCGAGAAGACGAACACGAGCGGGACCGCGATGATCCCGAGCCACCAGGCGATGCCGAACCAGAGCTGCCCGAGCACGACGACGACCAGGCCGACGACGGGCACGCCGATGATCGACAGCTTCACCGGAAGCTCGATGTCCGCGAGCACGTCCCTCGCCCCGCCCTTCTTGGAGAGGCCCCGGAACGCGTCGAGGATCACCTTGGGCTTGGAGAAGAAGGCATAAAGCGAGGACGTGGTCATGCACGCGACGCCGCCCCAGAGCGCCCAGAGCGTGATCTGCCCGAACCCGTAATGGCCGTTCCGCGGCAGGATGATCCCGTGCTGAATCAAGAGAGGGGCCAGGATCCAGTAGTTGAGGATGCCGCCGAGGAGGAGCGACGCGCCGGTCCGGATCCCCATGAGGCCGCCCGTGGCGACGAAGATGATGCTCGTATCGAAGCGGATCGTGAGCTCGTTCAGGGGGATGCCCCGGATGGCCGGCGAGAGGCCCCATCGCTTGAGCAGGTCGGCGAACCAGCCGTGATAGAAGACCTCGTCGTAATGATGGGGGATGCTCTTCAAGGCGAAGAGCGCGCGCATCACCTTGTCGTCGCGGAGGAGCTCGAGCAGGGCGCTCGCGAGCCCGCCGCCGAGGAGGAGCTTCGCCTTGAAGAGGCCCTCCTTCTCGTCGCTCTCGTGCAGCGCGTCCATGACCACGCCGGCGGCCATGCCCTCGGGGAAGGGGAGCTGCTCGTCGTTGATGAAGCGCTTCTTCATCGGGAACGCGAAGAGCACGCCGAGGATGGCGAGGATGAACATCCAGACCATCGCCCGGCCCATGGGGATGATCGTGGTCGTGACCATCGAATAGGCCGCGAGGCTGGTGAAGAGCGGCGCGTTCATGTATCCGGCCGACGTCGCGATGGACTGCATCGCGTTGTTCTCGAGCACGGTCATGTCGCTCGCGAGGCCAAGCCGGGAGAGGACCTTGAAGAGCCCGAAGGCCAGGATCACGCTCGTGATGCCGACGCCGAGAGACCAGCCGGTGCGCGCGCCGATGTACAGGTTCGTGAGCGAGAGGAAGGCGCCGAGGAGCATGCCCGTGATCCCGGAGCGCCACGTGAGCTGGGGCATGTCGCCGCGGTAGACGTTCTTCAACCACCATGTGTCCTTCTCTTCGAGCGACATGGTGTGGATCTGCTCGGGCGTGAGCTGCTTGATGGCCATCCGGCGACCTCCGCGCACCTTGTACCATGGTGAGCGACGCGCCGTGCATGCCTTCGGCGAGCGCCCGCGCGCCCGCGCCCGCGCCTGGCGTCGAGTCAGGGAAACCCCGAGAGTGACGGAATTGCTGGCCTCGTGTCGCGGCCCGCGCCGCTCTAGTCGTCTCGGCCGCTGCCGGCGAATCCGTCTTCCCGGCGGGCGAAGAGCACGTTGAACGTGGTGAGCGTCCCGTAACAGCCGGTGATGTACGCCTGGAGCTGCACCTTCTCTGCGTCGCTCAGCCCCTCGTGCGCGTTGATCTTCTGCTCCAGCACGCGGAGCTTGTCGCGGAGCATGACGATCTTGTGGAAGAACACGTCGAGCGGGATGCGCTTCTCGGCCGTGCCCTCCTTCCCGGGCCGGAGGACGATCTCCCCGCCTTCCCAGCGGCCGCCCATCTCCGCGCGGCCGACGCCGAGCTCCTCGGACAGCACCTCGCGCAGCACACGACGGAACTCGTCGATATCCATATCGATGTCGATCTCCCTTGGCAGCGGCGGACGGAAGGGCTGCGGCGCGGCGCCGGCCCGGCGCTCCGGCGATGGCGCCCCGGTCGGCCGGGACCTGCCGCCCGAGCCGCGCGGCTGGCCGGCGGCCCGCGGGGGCGGCGGCGGCGGCGGCGCGCCCTTGGCGCGGTAGCGGGCGCACGTCGCCGTCGCCTTGACCGGCGGCGGGTACACCTCGAGGGCGCACTCGCCGACGCGACCGCGCGCTGGATCCTCATGCACCCGGGTGTATGCCGCGCAGCTTCCGCACCGGCCTGCGTAATCGTTCACCGCGGCGCCACTCTACCAGCTTTGCCGGAACCGGGGGGCGCATTGTCGGCGCGAGGCCGAAACGGGCGGCGCGACGACCCGGCCAGCGCGCGCGCCGTCCCGGCCGGCCCGCCGCGCTCCCGCCGCGGGCCCACCTCGCGCCGCCCGCCGGCCCGCCGCGCCGCGCAGCCTCGTCGCCCGCTCGACCGTGCCAGGCGAGCTCATCCACGCTCGCCGGCGAGCCGCTCCCGCCGCCGGGCCAGCCACGCCCGCGCCTCCGGCTCGTGCTCGACGAAGTGGACCGCGACGTCGGCCCCGGTCGCGAGCGCATAGCCGCGGATCACCAGCTCGGTCAGGACCCTGCCCGTGAAGGTCGCGCGGTAATAGACCAGCCCTCGGATGGGGGGCACCCTGCCCGATTCCCTCATGACCGTTCTCCGGGACTCGGCCGGAACCCGGCCGAGCTGGGACACGTCGCCGGTGATCAGCATGTAGCGCTGCCCGGCGAAGTGGAGTGCCATGAAGTCGAAGAACCGCGCTGCCTCGTCCGGCGAGACGTCGCCCCGCATCATCAACTCCAGGGTGTCCGCATGCTCGCCGATGCGGGCGGTATGCTCCCCTATCCTCAGCACGCGCTCGAACATGTGGACTCCCCCTGATGTGATGTTCCGGCACCCCGGGAAAGCTGCGCCGCCGCGCCGCGGGCGAGCGCGAAGCCAGCCCAGGATACGGTTCTACGCGCGGCACCGGCGGCGCGTCAACGTGGGGGACGCTTGTCGCAGGGAGGGCGAGACCGCCGCCATCGGGCTGCTACCATGGTCGCCCGTGCGTCCCCCGGCTTCGCTCCCCGCCCTCGTCGCGCTCGTCTCCCTCGCCGCCTGCGCCGCCGATCCGCCCTCCCACGCGGCGGCGCCCGCGGCGCCCGCGGCGCCCCCGCCGGCCGCCGCCGCGGCCGGCAGCCCCGCCGCGGCGCCTCCGCCCGCCGCCGCGGCGGCGCCCGAGGCGGCGCGGCCGCCGCTCGAGTTCATCCGCGACGACGTGCCGCGGGCGCACGCGAAGGCCCGGGCCGAGGGTAAGGCGCTGTTCGTCGATGCGTGGGCGCCGTGGTGCCACACCTGCCTGAGCATGAAGCATTACGTGCTGACCGATCCGTCGCTCCGCCCGTTCGCGGATCGGGTGGTGTTCGCCGACATCGACACGGATCGACCGGAGAACGCGCCGTTCCTGGAGCGGCACGAGGTGACGGTGTGGCCGACGTTCTTCGTCCTCGAGCCGGCGGACGGCCAGGTGGTCGGGCTCTGGCGGGGCGCTGCCTCGGTCGAGGAGCTGCGCGAGCTGCTCCGCGAGGCGCTGCACGCGATGGATTCCAAGGCGGCCTCGGCGCTGCCTCCGGACGACCCGAACCGCCTGCTGGTCGAGGCGAAGCGGGCCCACAGCGCCGGCGACCACGCGGCGGCGGCGGTCGCGTATGTGCGCGCCCTGGCCCGGGGCGGCGAGGCGTGGCCGCGGCGCAGCGAGGCGCTGCTCGGCCTCGTGTCGGCGCTCCGCAAGAGGGACCCCGCGGGGTGCGCGGAGGCCGGCATGCGGCACATCGCCGAGGTGAAGGGCGCGGCGCTGCCCGCCGATTTCGCGAGCGTCCTGCTCTCCTGCGCGTCCGCGCTCTCCGACGCCAAGGCCCAGCGCGCCGCGCGCGAGGCGGCGGTCGGCCGGCTCAGGTCGATCGTCGCGAGCCCGCCCGCGGACTCGAGCGCGGACGACCGGGCCGACGCGTGGGGCCTGCTCGCCGAGGGGCTCCAGGCGCTCGGCGACGCGGCCGGGGCCCGCGCGGCGAACGAGTCGAAGCTCGCCGTGCTGGAGCGGGCCGCGAAGGAGGCGAAGGCGCCCGAGGCGGCCGCCGCGTACGACTACGGCCGGGCCATGGCGTACCTCGCGCTCTCGCGCGGCGACGAGGCGGTCGCGATGCTGAAGGAGCGCGAGGCGCAGATGCCGGGGTCGTACGAGCCGCCCGCGCGGCTCGCGCAGGTGCTCCACGCGATGGGCCGCGAGGCGGAGGCGCTCGCCGCGGTCGAGCGCGCGATCGGCCGCGCCTACGGCCCGCGGCGGCTGCGTTACCTGAAGCTCCGCGCGGAGATCCACCAGAAGCTCGGTCAGGGCGCGGAGCAGGTCGCGACGCTGCGCGAGGAGGTGGCCGGCTACGAGGCGCTCCCCAAGGGCCTCGCGAGCCAGGCGGCGCTGGACGACGCGCGGCGGCGCCTCGCCGAGGCCGAGAAGGCGCAGCGCAGGGCGAAGAAGCGCTGACGGAGGGGGGCGGACAGGGCGCCGCGATCGGGCTTCGTCCCCGGGAGCTGCGGGGCTCCGCGGCGCCTGCCCCGGTCAGGGACAGTCGTCGCCGATGCTCAGCCCGGTCGCGAAGAGGTGGTGGGCCTCGGGCTCACCCCGCCCCGTCGCGGTGACGTCGACGGTGATGTTGCACAGCACGTAGTCGCTCGGCCCGGCTTCCCACGAGAGGGTCCCGGTGGCGCCGGTCACGCTCACTTTGCGGCCTCTCGAGCTCCCTGCCGGGCCCTCGCAGTCGGCCGCCCGGTCGGTGATCAGCACATAGGCGGCGCTCCAGCCCTCGGGAGCCTCGATGTCGAGGCCAGTCTGGACGAGGGGCGGCGTGATCGCGTTGAGCTGCACGCACCGGTCGAGCTCCCGATCGGCCTTGCGCACGAGCAGGTGGTCGGGCCCCGGGTAGTACTGCACGCTGTACTCGGCCGCGGGCGGCGTCTCGCCCTGGCCGTCACCGCCGCCCGTATCGCCGCTCCCGGGCGCGGGCACGACGACGTTTCCGCAGGCGGCGAGGGCGAGACCGAAGAAAAGCGCGAGGGAAAGGGAAGCAGCGCGGTGCATGAAGCCGAGGCTGTCATACGCGGTCGCCGGCGAGGAGCGCCCAGCAGCATTTTGCGCGTGAGCCGGTGTGGGCACCCGTCAGGTTCGGGCACCCGTCTACAGGCACCCGTTGTCCACGGCCACGCCAGTGGCGCGGAGGAGCGCGGTCGCGGGCTCCGTCGGGAAGGTGGCGGTGATGTCCACGTCGAGGGTGCACGGCATGGATGTTCCCCCCGAGAGGTCCATCGACAGGCTCCCGGCGGCGCCCGTCGCCCGCACGGCCTCTCCAGCGGGCTTCGACGCCCCCGGCGCACAGCCGGCCGCCCCGCTGGTCTTCTCGATGCGCGTCACGACCCAGGTGTCCGGGAGGGTGGCGACGTCGAAGCCCTCCGGCGCGCTCTCGGCCGGCGCGTCGGCGTAGAGCGTCACGCACGCGTCCGTCTCCGGCTCGGCCTTGTAGACGACGAGGTGATCGAGCCCGCCGGCCCAGTAGGTCGCGGCGTAGTCGCCGCCGACGGGCTTGAGGCAGGAGGTGGCTTCCGAGACGTCCACGCCGGCCTGCTGCGCGGAGCACGCATTGCAATAGAACTGACCGTCGCAGCCGCAGACGCCCGGGCAATCCGCGGGACATACCTCCGGGCGGGCGGAGCACTGGCCCACGGTGTCGAAGGTCCCGCACGAGTCGTCGGGGAAGTCGCAGAACTCCTCTCCGCTGCAGATCCCGCCGCTGCGCGCCCCGCAGGCGACCGGCGCGCCGCCGCCCGCCGAGGTCGCGCTCGTGGCGGCGCCGTCGCCGCCCGCGCCGTCATCGCCGCCGCCCGCGCCGCCGCTGCCGGGCGGGGTGTCGACGGAGCCGCCGCAGGCGGCGAGGAGAAGGACGGAAACGACGGAGCCCAGGAGTCGATGGTTCATGACCGGAGTATGCCACGGTCAGTCGCTCGCTCGCCCCGACGCCCCGAATGCGTGCCGCAGGTGCGGCCCGATGCGCCGGGCGATCACGAGGTCGGCGAGGGGCGGGGCGAGCGCCTGCAGCAGCAGCAGGAGCCGCGTGGAAGCGCCCATCACGGCCTTCGTCTTCCTCGCGAGCAGGGCGGCCAGCACGAAGTCGGCGACCTTCTCCGGCGGCGCGAGCGCGCTCCCCGCGCGGCGCCAGAGGTCTGCGAAGGGGCGCTCGGCCGCCGTGTCCGCCGGCGCCGGGCCGACATAGCAGAGGAGCTCGGCCCGCCCCTCGGCGGCGAGCTCGCGGTTCACCGCGCTGCAGAAGCCGGCCAGCCCGGCCCGCGCGGCCACGTCGACCGAGTAGTACGGCAGCGCGAGGGTTCCGTCGCCGAAGCCGCCGAAGAGGGCGATCACGCCCCCCGGGCGCAAGCAGGGCAGGAAGGCGCGCGCCACGTGGATCGGCCCCGCGAGATCGACGGCCAGCTCCAGCTCGACCTCCTGGTCGGTGTGCGCGTCCAGCCCCTTGCGCACGTCGACGCCGGTCGCACACACCACGTGGTCGACGGGCCCCACGCGCGCTGCCACGTCGCGCAGCTGCGGCGCCGCGAGCTCGGCCGTGTGGTGCGCCGCCCCGTGTGCCCCCGCGAGCCGAGCGAGGCGCGCGCCGTCGCGCGCGACGAGGACGACCTCCGCGCCCTCCCTCGCCAAGGCCCGCACGACGGCCTCGCCCAGCCCGCCCGTGGCCCCGACCACCACGACCCGCCTGCCGCGGAAGCTCTCGCCGGTATCGACCTTCGGAGGCCGGAAGCGCGCGAGCGCCTCGGCGCCGAGGACCAGCCCCGCCCCCCAGAACATGACCTCGCCGGCCCCGATGAGCACGGCGGCGAGGACGGCGCGCTCCCCGACCGAAAGCGGGAGGAAGGGCACGACGAGGAACGCCGAGAACCAGACCGGAAACGAGCCGATCACCGAGCCCCAGGCGAGCGCGCGCAGGATGGCCTTGCGGCGAGAGGACGGCGTCAC
This sequence comes from Sorangium sp. So ce394, assembly GCF_051474665.1. Classification (NCBI taxonomy): domain Bacteria; kingdom Pseudomonadati; phylum Myxococcota; order Polyangiales; family Polyangiaceae; genus Sorangium; species Sorangium sp. So ce394. The sequence continues at coordinate 7,754,897 of NZ_CP150339.1, read as the reverse complement.
GGGCCGCGCCCTTCGCTCAGCTGCCCCAGGCGCCGGATGACCTCGGTCCGTCGCTCGGGCGGCGGCGGGTCCAGCCCGAGCAGCTCCGCCATCCAGAGCCCGTCGACGGCGAGCCGGACGACCAGCGCGTCGACCGGACAGATGCCGTCGCGGTCGAGCCGCTCCGCCCACGCACGGTAGCGCTCGCGCAGCGGCTCGAGGAGGTGGGGCGCGAGCGCGACGGCCGCGAGCAGCGCGGCGCTGGTCCGGTCGGGCACCTCGCCCTCGACGGTGGCGTGCAGATAGGCGCGCGTGAAGGAGCCCGGCCTGCCGTCCTCGCGCTGCGCGAGCCGGCGATCGAAGTCGGCGACGAGCGCCCCCACGAGGCCCTCCACGAGCGCCTCCTTCGAGGCGAAGTGATAGAGCAGCCCGCCCTTGCTCACCCCGGCCTCGGCCGCGACGGCATCGAGGGTCAGCGCATCGCTGCCGTCGCGTCGAACGACGACGGCGGCGGCGGCGAGGATGCGGTCGCGCTGGCTTGGCCTTGGCACCTCGTTTCTGTACCGTCCAGACGGTTCAGTTTCAAGGGATAAACATGAGAGCGTTCCCTCGAGCGCAGGACCGACGGTCGTGGTCAACTTTGCCCAGAGAGAGTCCACATGAAGGCGGGAAGGCGGGAAGATTATTAAGGTTTTCTTCCCGCCTTCCCGCCTTCATGTTCAAATTTGACCGCTACTGGACCGACGGGCTCCAGCAGGCCATGCCGTTGCTTCCCTAGGGACGGTCGAAGAAGTCGAAGACGTCGGGCAGCACGAGCGGGACCATTCCTGCGTGGTCCGCATCGACTTCCTTGTACGTGATCGCGTAGCCGCCAGCCGTCATCCAGTCGCGCAGCTCGTGGCTGCCCGTCAGGGAAGGCGTGCCGCGGGTCCCTTCCGTCACGAAGATGGGCATGTCGCGCAGCCGGTCCCAAGGATAGCCCGACTCCTGGACGAAGGGTCCGGACATGGGCGCCAGAGCCGTCCAGTAGTCGGCGTATTTGCCGCCGATGTACCAGGTGCCGCCGCTCCCCATCGAGTGTCCGGTGAGGAACATCGCGCTGCGATCGATCGGATACTCGTTCAGCACCAGCTCCAGGACGTTGATGACGTCCTTCTCGCTGAGCTCCTGATCGCGCACGCGCTCGGGCGTGACCATGGCCAGGAGCTTCTCCGCCTCCTCGGGCTGCCCGAACACGGCCGGCAGCCGCAGGAAGTTACCGTACGCGCCGTTGTAACCGAGCGGCGAGACCAGCAGCACGCCATGCTGGTCGGCCAGCGTCACCATCTGCTTGTTGTTCTGATCCAGGTACGAGCTCTCGTCGTTCCCAGCGCCGTGCAAGAACATCACGAGGGGCAGCTCCGACGTGCCGTCCCAGCGATTCGGGACGCAGACGCGGTAAGGAACGTCGGCGCCGGCGGCTTGAAAGCGATAGGTCCTGCGCTGGTCGCCTTTGGCGCGCCACTGCGGCGAGCTTGGATCGGCGACGGACGTGGCGAGCGCTCGCGCCTCGAGCACCACAGCGCGCGGATCGAGCGTGGTCCCGAACGAGATGGTCACCGGCTCGAAGTCGTCGTGGCCGCCCGTCCCCGTCGCGCCTCCAGCGCCGGCCTCGCCGCCGGCCGCCGTCGTTCCGCCGCTGGGCGCCCCACCGCCCGTGGCGCCGCCTCCTTCACCTCCCGCGCTCGCCGAAGCGCTTCCCGTGGACGCGCCGGTCGTGGCGCTGCCGCCGCTGCCTGAGACGGCGGCCCCGCCCGTCCCGGCTTGAGGGGTGTTGCCCGACGCGCCCGCGCCGTGATCCCCGTCACCGCTGCAACCCGAGAAGGCGTAAGAGGCGACCAGCGCCGCGAAGAATGTGGTTCGAGCGAACGTGGGTTGGTTGGTCATGTGAATCCCTAGGCGCGATCTCGCCCTCACCGGCAGCGTTCCACGAGGCGCGCCCTCTGCGTGAGGTCGTTTCCGTTGGATGTTCACCGCGCGCGCCCGCGCACGCCCCGCCGCTGGGTGCTGGCGCGATGCCGAGCAGGCTGCTTGATGGCCGGAAAATCCAGCTCCGACATGGCCATCGCCTCGCTGGATCTCCGCTCGCCGCGGTCGCGGTGAGGCACGCATTGTGAGCGTTCACATTTTCAATGTCAACTCTCTCTTCTCTTCCGACCCGCCGCCGGCGCGGACTCGAGCCCTCAGAGCGTCGGCAGCACGCCGCGGTCGCGCCCGAGCGGGAACGCCGTCTCCAGGCGGGCGACGTCCTCGCCGGTGAGGCGCAGATCGCCCGCGGCCGCGTTGTCGAGCGCGTGCGCGGCGCTCGCCGCCTTCGGGATCACGAAGACCGGCTGGCGGCGCAGCAGGAAGCGCAGCGCGACCTGCCGCGGGGTCACGCCGTGGGCGGCGGCGATCGACGCGAGCACCCTGCCCGCCGTGCCGTCCGGCGCCGGGAACCGGCCCGAGCCAAAGGGGCTGTAGGCGACGACGGCGATGCCGTGCCGCTCGCAGAGAGGCAGCACCCGGTGCTCGACCGCCCGCTCGAGCAGGTGATAGAGCACCTGATTGCACGCGATCTCGTTCACTCCGGCGATCGCGATGGCCCTCGAGAGCTCCGCCTGGTCGAAGTTGCTGACGCCGAAATACCGGATCTTGCCCTGGGCCCTCAGGTCCTTGAAGGCGCGGAAGGTCTCCTCGAGCGGGTGCGACCCGGGCCAGTGGAGGAGATAGAGGTCGAGCCGGTCGGTGCGGAGCCGCTCCAGGCTGCGCTCGCACGCGGCGATGGTGCCGGAGTAGCTCGCGTTGCTCGGCAATACCTTGGAGACGAGGAACACCTCGTCGCGGCGCCCCTCGATCGCCTTTCCCACGAGCGTCTCGACCTCGCCCGAGCCGTACATCTCGGCCGTGTCGATGTGCGTCATGCCCGCGTCGAGCCCCCGCCGGATGGCGTCGATGCAGCCCGCCTCGTCGTCCGCCTCCATCTGCCAGGTGCCCTGTCCGACGACCGGAATCTTGACGCCCGTAGAACCGAGTGTGCGCTGCTCCATAGAACGATGATCCTCCGCTCCGTCCCGAAAGACAGCATGCGGCTCCCCCCCTCGCCGAGGCGAGCCCCGTCCGAGTGGGATCGCTGAAATCACCGCGGAAGGCAAGCCCGAGCGCGGTCCGATCGGGCCGAGGCCGGCTGTCGGCGATGTCGCCCTGTCGTGAAAAATTCCTCGCTCGAGGACGGCCCGGACAGGCGATGAGCGGCTGTGCCGATTGCCCGCCGCGCGCCCGCCGCGCTCACGTCCCGCCCGAGGTCGGCGGGCCGTCGTAGCGGCGGGTAGGCCCCTCGGAGAATCGAGAGATTTCGATGATTTCCAGGGAACCGTCGCCGTCCGGCGGGGCGAGCCACGGGCCGTCGAACCGCGCGACCAGCGCCGTCACGTTGTCGCGTCCGCCGGCGGCGAGCGCGGCGCCGATCAGGGCGCTTGCCGCCTCTGCCGGATCGGGGTGGGCGTCGAGCGCGGCGGCGATGTGCCGGTCGTCGATGAGGTCGCTCAGACCGTCGGTGCAGAGCAGCAGGGCATCCCCGCGGCGGAGCTCCACGGCGGAGAGCGCGATGCTGAGGCGCTCGCGCAGCCCGAGGGCCTGGAGCATCACGCCCCGGTGCTCGAAGGTGGCGGCCTCGTCGGGCCGGAGCTTGCCGCTCTCGAGCAGCGACTGGACCAGGGTCTGGTCGCGGGTCACCTGCGTGAGGGCGCCGCGGCGGAGGAGGTAAGCGCGGCTGTCGCCGACCTGCGCGAGCAACAGGCGCTCGTCGCAGAGCGCGGCGACCGTGGCGGTGGTGCCGCTGCTCCGGTGCTGCGGGCTCCTCCGGGCGTTGTCGCGGACGGCGCGCCCGGCCTCGCCGAGCGCCGCGAGCAGGCCGCGCTCGAGCGCGTCGCTCGAGCGGGGCGCGGATCGGGCGAGGGCGGCGTGGACCGTGCGCGCGGCGAGCCGGCTCGCCGCGTCGGGGGACGACGCGCCGCCCGAGCCGTCGTAGACGCCGAGCGCCAGGGCGAGCGGCGGCTCCGCCGACGCCTGGGCCGCCGCGGGGCCGTGGGCGAGCCCGCGCGCGAGGTCGCTGATGAGGAAGGTGTCCTCGTTGTGCTCGCGGCTGAGCCCCACGTCGGTCCGGGCCGCCGCGGCGACCGACGCGCCGTGCTCGATGGCGAACGAGCGGTACACGGGCATGCGCGTAGCGTACTCCGAGGGCGGCGTCCGAGGGAGGGCGCCGGCGCCCGTGAGGCCGCCGTGGCGGGCCGCTGCGCGGGCGTGGAGCGGCCGCCGGCGAGCGCTGCGGGCGCCACGTTCGCGCTGGGCGTCCGGATCGCCGGCGCGCGCTCGACGCGCCGCGCGCTTCGTGCATGAAGTGGCGCATGAGGCTCGTCCGCAACCCCGAGCGCGCGTGGGAGCGCGCCGCGCACGTCCAGACCCTGGATCGCGCCGAGATCGAGCGGCGCGTCGGGCCGTTCTCCGGCGAGGTGGAGGTGCTCGACGGCGGGCTCGCCAACGTGAACGTGCGCCTCGGCGCCGACCGTGTGCTGCGCGTGTACCGGCGAGATCCGGGCGCGGCGTCGAAGGAGGCCAGCCTGCTCGCGCGGGGCTGGAGGTCGTTCCGCGTCCCGGCGGTCCTGTCGGCGGGCGACGATTTTCTCCTGCTCGAGCACGTCGCCCACGGGCCCCTCCAGGACACCGCGGCGTGCGGCGCCGCGGCCGGGCGCGCGCTCGCGGAGATCCACGGCGTCGGCTTCGACAGCGCGGGCTTCCTCGGGCCGGATCTCGCCGTCGCCGCGCCGTTCGCCGACTGCGTGGGCGCGCTTCGGAGCTACGTCGCCTCGGTCCTCGACAGGCTGGCTCCAGCCCTGCGCGGCGAGCTCGGCGAGCGCGTGAGCGCCTTTCTCGACGCGCGCGAAGGGGCGCTCCGCGAGCGCGCGTCGGCCCCCGTGCTCCTGCATGGAGACTTCAAGGCCTCCAACCTCCACTGGCTCCCGTCGGGCGAGCTCCTCGTGCTCGATTGGGAGTTCGCGTACGCCGGACCGAGGCTGATGGACGTCGGGCAGCTCCTGCGCTGGGGGCCAGGGGCCGAGTTCGTGGCGGCGTTCGCGGGCGCGTATCGCGCGCATGCGCCGCTCGCCCACGACTTCGAGCGGTGGGCCGCGGCCTTCGACGTGTTCAACCTGGTGGGGCTGCTCGATGGGGTGGAGCCGAGCTCGCGCCGGGCCGTGGAAGTCCGCGGCCGGATTCTACAAACCATTCAACAGGAGCGTTGAGCCGGGCTCGACGTGGGCACAGCTGCCTGACACCCGGGCAGCTGTGCCCAAGTCAAGCCGAGGCGGATCCCACGAAGGGAGATCGTTCGATGCGCAGGCTGGGCGACCTCTCGCGTGATGTGGGCGGGGCGGAATCCTAAGAGGACCGGACCAGAGAGGATCCGCCGGCGAGGTCTCCCGCTGCCAGCTCGGGATCACCCCTTCTGTTGGCCAGACCGCTGCGGTAACTATGGACCCGTGCAGCTCCACCCCGGCGTGCGCGTCGACCGCTACACCCTGATCGAACCTCTCGGCCGAGGAGGACAGGGCGCCGTCTGGAAGGTCCACGATCCGCTCGACGGGAGCCTGCGCGCCCTCAAGCTGTTCTTTCTCGGCGGCCTTGAGGCGGGCGCCGCGGAACGGGCCCGGCGGGAGGCAAGAGCCGTCGCCGGCGCCGTGCATCCGGCGCTGATCCCCTGCCGCGCCCTCTTTGAAGCGCCTGCGGACGGCGTTGTGGGGCTGGTCTTCGACTTCGTGCAAGGCCAGTCGCTCACGGACGCGGCGGCGCGGATGTCGCTCGGTCAACGCGGTGCCGTGCTGGCCCAGATCGCGACCGCTCTGGCGCATGTGCATGGTCTCGGCCTCTTGCATCGCGATCTGAAGCCGGCCAACGTGCTCGTCACGGATGCGTTCTGGGGTACAACGGATGCGCCCGGGAGCGTGCGGCTCATCGACTTCGGGATCGCCGCGCCCGCCGGGAACCCGAGGCCGCTGACGGCCACGGGCGCGGTCATCGGCACCGTTGCGTACCTGTCGCCCGAGCTGCTCGCGCCTGGGCTCTGGCTCCCGCCGCGCGAAGGCTTCACCCGCGACGTGTTCGCGTTCGGGGTGCTCGCATGCGAGCTGCTCTGCGGAGCACATCCGACCGGGCTCTCTCCGGACGCGCCGGTCGACGCGTTTGTCGATGCCTATGTCGCGGCGGAGCAAGGACATCGCCCCTGGCCGCCCCAGGTGCCGGACGCTCTCTGGGCCGAGGTGATCCGCGCGTGCCTTGAGATCCAGCCGCGGCGGCGGCTGGCCCATGGCGCGGCGCTCCTGCAAAAGATCGAGGCGGCGGCGGCGGCGAGCCCGGGGCGGCTGCGCATTGCGCCGCCGGGCGCGAGCGCGACGGATCCGCACCTTGGCCCGACGGAGCTCCAGGTGCAGCCTGGACGAGCTTCCTGGGACGGACGGCGATCGAGCGACTCGCCCCGCACCACGCCGATGACCTCGCTGCCCTCTGCGGCGCTGCGGCCCTCCGCCCCGACGCTCTCACCGGCGCCTTCCACGGCTGGGCTGCGGCGGTCTGCCGTGACCCCCATTCCCGCACCGAGCCTGCGCCCGGTGCGCCCGGAGCCGCCCTCCGAGCCGCGGTCGCCCGGCAAGGTGGGGCAATCCACGCTCCTTCTGGCGTTGGGGCTGGCGCTCGGGGTTGCTGCCTCTGCTGGCGCTGCGATGCTCGCAAAATCTTCGGATCCAGAGGCCGACGAGGGGGTGCCCATGATCCCGCCTGCTGCGCCGGGCGTTGCCTCCGTGCAGCCCGATCCGCTCCAGGTCACGCCGCCGAAGCCGCCTGATGTGACGCCGTGCTGCAGAAAGCAGGGAGACTGTCTTTCCAAGGGGATGACCTGCCTGCCGGCGCCGTGCGAGGACGTCCCCTTGCCTGAGCGTACCTGGTCGCTGCGGCTCACGGGGGTAGCCCGGCGGCCGGAGGGCGAAAGCAGCTTCAGCGAGGACATGGCCAGGACCCACCCGGCCGCAGAGGCATGCGTGCACCGCAAGTCCACGGGGGAGGAAATCTGCGTCCCGTTCACGCAGGACCCCACAGCCCGGAGGCAGCCCGAGCGACTGCAAGTCACGACGGCCGAGCTGGTGCGCGGTGAGATCGTGGTCCGGGTCATGGAGGCGGGGGTGTCGCTTTCGGAGGGGCGCGTCGCGGCCAATCACGACTGGCTCAAGAGCGGCGTGCTGTGTCAAGGCTTGCTGCTGTACGTGGGGCAGAAGGCCAGCGCGTCTGTGCGGATCGCCGTCGCGTTGGATGCCGAATGAGCACGGGCGCACGGCGGGCTCGCTAAGGAGCTGCGACGGCGATACCATGAGGAGGGCGCGATGACCACCCGCCCGCCGCGCGATGTGCCGACCGACGAGCACCGGCCCCCGACCGGCACACGCGGGGCTCGGGGCGCGCCAGCGCTGCTCGCCGCTTTTCCTGCCAACGTCCTCGTCCCGCTGCCGTCCCCTGGAGTCTCCGCGGGGCGAGCGTGGCTCGCGGCGGCGGGGCTCAATGACACGAAGGTCTCGTCCAACCACCTTCGCCTGACGCGGGCGGGAGGGCAGCTCCAGGTCGAGGATGTGGGCTCGCGCAACGGGACATGGCTCGACGGCCACCGGCTCCCACCGCGCGAGCCGGTGCCGCTCGAGGATGGGTCCGTCCTGCGCGCGGGCGAAACCCTGCTCGTTTATCGCGCGACGTATGCCGGTCGATCCGAGCCGGAGCCCGCGCTCGGCGGCCTCGCGGGGCCGTGGGGGCTCGGCGCTGCGCGCGCCGAGCTCGACGGGCTTGCCAGGCGGCCCGTGGGCAACGTGCTCATCACGGGGGAGAGCGGTACGGGCAAGGAGATGCTCGCCGAGGCGGTCGTGCAGGCGCTCGGGCGCTCGAAGGCGCCTTTCACGCGCGTCAACGTGGCAGGCATCGTCGCGAGCGTCTTCGAGGGGCAGCTCTTCGGCTGGGAACGCGGGGCGTTCTCGGGGAGCGACGCGAGAAACCTCGGGCTGCTGCGAGCGAGCGCCGGAGGGGCGGTGTTCCTCGACGAGATCGGGGAGCTGCCGATCGAGCTGCAGCCCAAGCTGCTGCGGGTCCTCGAGAACCGGGAGGTTCTCGCGGTGGGCGCGACGGCGCCGGTGCCCGTCGATATCGCCATCATCGCGGCGACCAACCGCCTGCTTGAGGAGGCGGTCCAGCAGGGGAGGTTCCGTCTCGACCTGTTGGCGCGGTTTCCCGTGCGCATCGCGCTGCCGCCGCTCCGGGAGCGGCCGGAGGACGTATTCGCGATCTTGCGGGCGCTCTGGGAGCGCTCGCACGGGCCGTTGGAGCTGGCTCGCGTGCGGGTGGATGTCGAGGCGGTGGAGCTCATGATGCTCCACGACTGGCCCGAGAACGTGCGGGGCATGAGCCGCCTGGTCGCGGCGGCAGATCCGGCGACGGGGCTCAAGCTCTCGATCGTGGAGCAGGCACTCGGCGTGCGCGCGGCGGCGGCCGCAGCGCCGCCGCCGACGCGGGAGGCGATCCTGGAGGCGCTCGGCGCTTGCGGCGGCAACCAGGTTCAAGCCGCGAAGCGCCTTGGACTCTCCCGAGGTCAGCTGCTCCGGCGGCTCAAGGTCATCCAGCAGGAGGCCGGCGAGCGGCGCTCGCGGAAGCGATGAGCGGCGCGGCCGTAGAGCAGGTGAAGACCGATGGTACTCCGCCACGCGCGGCCGCCGTGGGAGGCGGCATGCACGCCCGGCGCGTGACCTGGGCAGCGAGGTCGAGAAGACGCCGCTCGACGTCCGGATACTCCGGGTGAGCAAGGATCATGTCCGCGCTCAGCGTCCAGAGGTGCGCGTGTCGCGCAAAGTAGAGCTCCAGAGATGTGATCTGGGGCAGATGCTGCCCTTCGCGCCGCGCCCGCTCGGCCAGGATCAGATAGGCAACGAGCTGGCGCACCATGGGCCGCTCAACGTCATCACGGACTGACACCTTGAGATCGATCAGGCGTCCGCCCACGAGGAGGTCCGCATCGGCCCCGCCCACGAGGCTGGAGTAGCAGCCGAATGTCGGGTTCAATAACACGTCGCCGCCGTCGAGGCTCCTGTCGCGTGCCGTGCTGGAGCACCCGGCATGCCAACCGCGCGCTGTGCGTTTCGGGCCTCGCGGCCTGCACCCGAGATGCCGACACGCCGCGCCTCGAGTTGACTCGAGCTGATCGCGATCACCGGCAAGACCACATGCTCTGAACGCGATCACCTCGCGGTCGAGGAGCCTGGCTGGGGTCCTGCGTCGATCGAACGCTGCGCGTGCCGGTGCCTTCCGCGAGACACTGGCCGGCGAGTTGCATTCGGTCGACACGATGGCCCCCACCTCACCTGGTTCAGTGTCGCCTTCTTGCGTACCGGGTTCCGTCTCGAGCCATGGGCAGGCTGTGCTCGCGACGGTGGCCCTTGCGGTCCTGTCGTTCCTGATCGCGGCGCCGGTCATGCTGCTCGTCCTGGTCGCCTGGGCTGCTGTCTTGGCCGTCGCTGCCGCAGGCCTTCTCGGCGCGACGGGAGGCATCGAGCCGCGCGTCGTCGATGCCGGCATCGATTTCACGCGCGTCGCGCTCGCCTTCACCTCTGGGATGGCCCTGGCAGGCAAGCTCGTCGAGGTCTGGCAACGCCGTTCGAGTGCCGTCGCGAGAGCGTGGATCCCGCGCGCCCCGTGGCTCTTCCGGCATCCCTTCGTCGGCGTGGGGTGCGTGCTACTGAGCGTCGATCTCGTCCTTCTGCCGCTCGCGTACGCGGGCGTTATCACGGTGCCGAGCCCGATTCGCGGCGCGGGCGTCATCGGAGGGGCAGCGCTGCTCGTGATCGTCGTGGCTGGCGCGGTCCTCGGAGCGTGGTGGAGGGCGACGCGCGCGCTCTGGGCCGGCGCACGTCGGTCCTCGTTCGCCGCGGGCGTCGTGACGACGTGCGGCCTCGTCGCCGCGCTGGGCGCTTGCGCTGTGGCGAGCGCGGTTGCCGGCTGCTGCTCGCTCTCCTGCGCGAAGGAAGACGCCGACGATGGGCTGAAGGAAGGTGAGGGCGGCCGGCCGCCGCAGCAGCTTCGGGCCCGCTCCGGCGAGCCGCCCGCGCGGGCATCCCCGGCGCGGGCCACCACGGCGGGCCGCTCGGCGCGCCGGCGCGGAGGGCGGCCCGCCCGTTCAGGGCAGGGCCGCGGCGATCAGGACGAGACCTTCACCCAGGCGGGACGCGTGCTGACGCGCTTCCACCAGGCCGCGACGTTCGGCCGGTCGTTGATGAGGTCGTCGACCTTCGTGAACGCGAGACATTGCATGTACGGCATCCACGAGATGTCGGCCAGCGAGTAGGTCGAGCCCGCGAGGTACTCCTGGCCGGCCAGCGCCTTGTCGACGATGTCGAGCGCCTTCGCGAGCTCGGCCTTGGCCGACGCGACGAGGGACTCGTCGCCCTGCTGGCCGCGCATCGGGAGCAGGACGCGCTGGTAGAGGATCTTGATGGCGGGCCCGGAGACATAGGACTGCTCCACGCTGAGCCACTGATCCATGAGCGCCTTCGCCCTGAGCTCGGTCGGCGTGAGCGAGGGGCCCGGGAGCTTCTGGTCGAGGTACCGGATGATCGCCCGCGACTCGTAGAGCTTAAAGTCCTCGTCCTCGAGCACCGGGATCACGCCGAAGGGGTGGCGCGCGAGGTGCTCGGGCTGCTTCTGCTCGCCCTTCCCCAGGTCGATGACCACGACCTGCGCCTCGTGACCCTTCTCGGCGAGCACCGTCAGCACCTTGCGCGTACACGTGCTCATGGGATGTCCGTAGACCTTCATGGATCCTCCTTGTCCTGTGTCCTGTCGAGAGGCGCCGGCGGACGGCGGCCTCCGCGGCGCGTCAGCGTAGACGGATTCCGTGGATTGCCAACCGTCCTGGTGGGGTCCGGGACGCGGCGGGGCGCGCGATCACGCCTCGCGCCGGCGGTCCGCCTGCCACTCGGCGTCGCGGGCCGCGGCGAAGACGGGCAGGCGCGCGAGCCACCGCTCGCCGGCGTTCGGGCGCTCGATCGCGATGCGCAGCGCGGCGATGAGCTCCAGCGGCGCGGCGTCGAGGCCCTGCTCCCGCGCGGCCCAGCCCAGGCCGGCGAGCACGGCGTTCGCGACCTCGTAGCTCGGGCGGTGCATCGGGGCCGTGGGGACGGCCGCGGGCGCGGCGAAGTGGCGCTCGCACGCCGCGGCGTCGAGGGAGCTCCAGCCGGCGCACACGATCGGGCGGACGGCGTGGACCGAGCAGGCGCCGCGCTCGTCGAGGAGCGGGCAGGGGACCCGGGCCTCGGCGCGCTCGAGCCGGGAGAGGCCGCGCGTCGCGGCGTCGGCGGCGCGCACGCGCTCGGCGAGCGCGGCGAGCTCCGCCTCGGTCCGGGTGGCGCGCAGGTGGGCCGCGATGCGCAGCACCTCCGGCGCCAGCGCGAGCACCTTGCTGACGCAGCAGGTCGAGCAGCCGGCCCGGCAGGCGATGGGCCGCGCGGGCGGCTCGGCGGCCACCGCGGCCTCCTCCAGCGCCTCGGCGCGCGCGAGCGCCGCGGCCGCGGCCGCCACGGCGCCGGCCTCGGTGCGCTCGCCGAGCGAGAGCGCGAGCGCGGCGCGCTCGCCGTCGGCGATGCCCTCGAGGACGGCGGGGGTGTACCGCGTGCCGGGGGCGAGCGGCAGGGGGCGCTTCTGCCGGGGCATCGCGGCGCTACTCGAGCTCCGGGAGGCGCCAGTCGATCTCCCCGGCGCCGCGGGCGCGCAGGGCGGCGTTGATGGTCGAGAACGGCTTGCTGCCGAAGAAGCCGCTCCTCGCCGACAGCGGCGAGGGGTGGGCCGCCTTGATGACGGTGTGGCGGCGCGCGTCGATGAGCTTCGCCTTCTTCTGCGCGTGGCCGCCCCAGAGGACGAACACGACGCCATCGGGCCGGTCGTTGACCTTCCGGATCACGGCGTCGGTGAACGTCTCCCAGCCCTGGTTCTTGTGCGAGTTCGGCGTGTGCGCGCGGACGGTGAGCACGGTGTTCAGCAGCAGCACGCCCTGGCTCGCCCAGGCGGTGAGGCAGCCGTGGCTCGGGACCTTGAAGTCCGGCAGATCGGCGAGCGCCTCCTTGTACATGTTGGCGAGCGACGGCGGCGGCGGGACGCCCGGGCGCACGGAGAAGCAGAGCCCGTGGGCCTGCCCCTCGTCGTGGTACGGGTCCTGGCCGAGGAGCAGCACGCGCACGCGCTCGTACGGCGTGAGCTCGAACGCGGCGAAGACGTCCTCCTCGGCCGGGAAGACCCGGTGGGCCTCGCGCTCGGCCGAAAGGAAGCGCGTCAGCTGCTGGAAATAGGGCTTATCGAGCTCCTCCGCGAGCACGTTTTGCCACGAGCCGGGCAGATCGATCTTCATCTCTCGCTCAGACCCCTTCCTTCGGGCAGAGATCGCTCATGCGGCACTCCGCGCACTTGGGCTTCCTGGCGACGCAGGTGTACCGGCCGTGCAGGACCATGGCAGGGCCGAAGAAGGTCCATTGATCCTTCGGCACGAGCCGCATGAGGTCCTCCTCGATCTGCTCGGGCTTCTCGCGTTTCGAGAGGCCGATGCGGCCGCTGAGGCGGGCGACGTGGGTGTCGACGATGATCCCGGAGGGGAGGCCGAACGCCGTGTTGAGCACGACGTTCGCCGTCTTCCTGGCCACGCCCGGCAGTGACGTGAGATCGGCCATGTTCCCGGGCACCTCGCCGCCGAAGCGCGCGACGAGCGCCTGGCACGCGGCCTTCACCGTCTTCGTCTTCTGCCGGTAGAAGCCGGTCGGCTTGAGCTCCTCCTCGAGCACCTCGGTGGGGGCGTCGGCGTACGCCTGCGCCGTCGTGTACTTCTTGAAGAGGGTGGCGGTCACCCGGTTGACGCGCTCGTCCGTGCATTGCGCGGCCAGGATGGTCGCGACGAGCAGGTCGAGCGGCGTCTCCCAGTCGAGCTCGTAGCGCGCGTCGGGGTAGGCCTCGCGCAGGTGTTGGAGGAGGGGGGGGATGCGGTCTCGGGCGTTCATGCGGCTCGCCGCAGGGTAGCCCAGCCCGGCGCCGTCCGTCAGCGCCGCCGGGCGACGGGGCCGGGGCGCTTCCGGCCGAAGTAGATCTCGAGCAGCTCGCGGCCGACGAGGTTCGCCTTGGTGCGCCACGCGATGTCGTTGGCCAGCATCACGGAGACGGCGATCTCCGGGCGGTCGGACGGCGCGAACGACGCGAACCACGAGAACATCCGCGAGGGGCTGCCGCCGACCAGCGTGCCGGTCTTGGCGGCGACGGGCATGGCGCCGAGGGCGCGCGTGCCGTCCGGCTTGCGGAACGCCTTGGCGCAGGTGCCCCGCCGGGTGGTGACCTCGAGCATCGAGCGGAGGGTGCGCGCGACCTCGGGCCGGAGGCCGCGGCCGTCGGTGCTCCGCGGCGCGGCCGCGTCGCCGCCGGCCTGCGCGCCCGGCGGCGCGAGCAGCGAGAGCCGGACGCGCTCGCCGTCGTTGGCGATGGTCTGCATCGCGAACAGGGCGCCGAGCGGGCTGAGGCGGCCGCTCCAGAAGCCCGCGCCGGCGCGGGCCAGGCCGAGCGCGTCGTCCGGGATCTGGGCGGTGCTCGGCGCGACCGGGACGTCGATGGGGACCTCGCCGTCGAAGCCGAGATCGCGGGCCTTGCGGCGCAGGTCGGCGGCCGTGAGGTGCTGGCCGGCGAGGCGGGCGAAGACGCCGTTGATGCTGCGGCCGAGCGCCTCGCCGAAGACGGTGCAGGTGGCGCCGCGGCCCTGGAGGTCGCGCGCGGTGATCGCGCTCATGCCGCCCGTGTAGCAGACGGGCGTCGCGACGTTCACCTTGCCGGCTTCGAGGAGCGCCGAGGCGGTGACGATCTTGAAGAGGCTCGCGCTCGGGGCGAGCGGGGTCGCGACGTAGTCGCGCTTGCCGCGGCTGGCCCAGACGAGGATGCGGCCGGTGCGGACGTCGGAGGCGACGATGGCGCCCTCGGGCGCGCCGGAGCGGGCGAGGAGGCGCTCGGCGGCGCGCTGGAGATCGGGGTCGAGCGTGAGGCGCACCTGCTTGCTCGACGCGCCGACCGCCGCGTGGACCGCGCCGCCCTCGACGTGGAGCTTGCGAACGCCGGGCGGCGCCGGGGATGCCGTCGCCGGCGCGATCCACAGGGCGGCCGCGGCGGCGAGCGCGAGGTAGAGACGCGATCGCACGCGGTGCAGATGCCAGAGGGGGCGCGCGCGGGCCAAGTTCCGCGCGGCGCCGTCCCCGTCAGGCCGCGCCCGAGGCGCCGCCGAACGCCGCGAGGTTCTCGCGTACCCACGCCTCGAAGCGCCGCGGCTCGCGGCCGAGCACCGCCTCGACGTCGTCGCTCAGCGTCGCGGCCCGGCCTTCGCGCAGGAAGCTGACGCCCTCGAAGACGGCGTCCGCGAGCTCGCGCGCGGCGCCCGCGGCCAGCATCTGATCGCGCACCCTGTCCGGCGGAACATCGGTCGTCTCGATGGAGCGCCCGAGCGCCCCCTCCAGGATCGCCACCTGATCGTGCGCGCTCAGCAGCTCGGGGCCGGTGAGCGTGTAAATCCTGCCGTCGTGCCGATCCGATGTCAGCGCCGCGACGGCGACGGCCGCCACGTCGCCTGGGTCGATGATCCCTTGCCGGCCGTCTCCGGTCCAGATGGGCACCGCGCCGCCCGCGCGGATGGCCGCCGCCCACTGCAGCACGTTCGACGCGAACCCCACGGGCCGGAGCAAGGTCCACGCGAGCCCCGACGTCCGCACGGCGTGCTCGCCGGCCCGGTGCCAGTCTCCGACCCGCGATCGGAGGTCGGCGCCGAAGGCCGAGAGCTTCACCAGCTTCTTCACGCCGCTCTTCTGCGCCGCATCGACCGTGGCCACGTCATGCGCCGAGATCGACGGCCCGGGCGCGCTGAGCAAGAACAGCGCCTCGACCCCTCGGAGCGCGGCCCGCAGCGAGCCGGGATCGTCGAAGTCGCCGCGGACCAGCTCCACCTCGCGACCGAGCGCCGCGGCGCGCGCTGGATCGCGCGTCATGGCGCGGATCGGCGCGCCCCTCTCGACCAGTTGCCTCACGACCTCTCTGCCGATGGTGCCGGTGGCACCGGTTATCAGGATCATCTGTGCTTCCCTCGTCGTACGGTCCACGCGTCTCGCGTGCCTTCGAGAGGTCAGCTTGCGGCGCGCGCGCGCCGGCATCTTGAAGAAATCGGACAGCGCGGTGGCGTTGCGGCACCCGATCCCGGCGTGTAGGATCTCGCCTCGATGGATGTGCCCTTCGAGCGCGTCTTGCTGCCTTCGGCGCGGCTGCGACCTTATGTGTCGAGCATCGTGGTGGCGGCTCGGCCGGGTGACACCTCGCTGTGGGCGCGCCTTCCGGACACGGGGGCGTCGCTCGTCTTCTGCAGACCGTCCGCCGGTGCGAGCGAGCTGATGGCCGTCGGTCCGAGCACCCGGGCCACGTACAAGGCAGGCTCGTCGAAGCCGCTGTTCGTGCGCGTGGGGCTCCGCGCGGGCTGCGCCCGCCCGCTCCTGGGCGCCGCGCTCCACGAGCTCGCCGACCGCGCCGTCGCCCTGGAGGACCTGTGGGGCGCGCGCGGCGCGCGGGCTCGCGGCGCGCTGGCCGCGGCGGAAGGCGACATCGACCGGGTGCTCCGCGCGCTCGAAGAGCTCGTCCTCGAGGGCGCGCGCGGCGAGCGCGCCGTGGACGACGCCTCGCGCGTGAGGCTCCTGGACCGCGCCACCCGGCTGCTCGATGGCGGGGCTGACCTCCCGCCCGAGCGGGTGCACGCGCTGGCGCGAGGGCTCGGCCTGAGCGAGCGACAGCTGCGGCGGATCTTCCAGGACGAGATCGGCGTCTCTCCCAAGCGCTATGCCCGCATCGCGCGCCTCCGGCGCGTGCTTTCGAGGATCGGCACCTCGAGCTGGGCGCAGCTCGCCGTCGAGCTGGGCTTCTCCGACCAGCCGCATCTGAATGCCGAGTTCCGCGAGCTGCTCGGGGTGACGCCGCGGGGCTTCGTGGAGCGCCGTTTCCCTCGGGCGGGGCAGTGCGGCTCCATCGCGTTGCCCGCGGGCCGTGCGGGCGAGCACCCGCTGCCGTAGCGCCGGGATTGCCCCGTTCACTCGGGACCACGAGCGCGATCTTCCCGGTGCCCGTCCCTGCACGCATTGGCGTCATGGCGGCTCCTTTGCCCGGTGCAGTTTCCGTTCAGAGCGATAAAGCGCCGTGACAGTCGACGGACGTCCGGGGACTCCCCGCGTGCGCGTCCTGAACCAGCACGTGTTCACCGCGCGGCGGACGAACCGAGCCCGCCGCCGTCGTCACCGCGAGCGTCGAACGAGGCGAGCGAGGCGAGCGAGACGAGCGAGACGAAGAACACGCTCGCCCACAAAAAAGATCTGGACAATCGAAGTGAGCATTTACTAATTTGAAAAATGGTCCTGTGCGCATTCAGCATCAAATCGGGACCAACCTCGCTGTATTCGATCCGGTTCTGGTGAGCTCCGAGCGACGCAGGGCGCTGCCGCACGGAGCGTTTGGTGCTGAGTGCGCCGAGATCCTCCTCGGGCGCAGCGCTCACTTTTGTGGAGCGCGAAGGCCTGGGGCGAGGTGCCCAAAAACGTCACCGCGTGGCCGCGAATCGTGCGAACCGCGCGAACCGTCAGCAGCGGCGATGTTCTTTTTGGGGGGTTGTCCCTCGCAAATGTCTGGACAGTTCGACGATCGTATTGCTAACTTGAACACTGGACCTGTGCGCATCCGCTCTCCGATTTCGCGCTGACGCCTCGCGCGCCTGATCTGATCCTTATCAGCCCGCGGGGCGCGGTCTGACCGGAGCCCACGAAACCGACTTTCGCCTGACCCGTGTGTCATGGCGCATGCGGCTCGGATGACGCTCCATCGTGGTTCGATCCTCGCAAGGACCTCACAGGAGCTACCCATGAAGCAGATATCCATCGCGTCCTCCGCAGCGCTCGCCACGCTGCTCATCACCGCCTCGAGCCTCGCCACCACCGCCGCGCCGACGCCCACGTGCACCGTGATCCAGCGGGGCGCCCTGGGAGACATCTACAACGCCGAGATCTGGAGCCTCGCCCCGAGCTATCACGTCCCGACCCCGTTCGAGGTGAACACGGGGTACTCCAGCACCGTCGGCGAGAAACGAGCCCTGTTCGGCTTCGAGCTCGGCGCCATCCCCGCGAGCTCGCTCGTCACGTCGGCCAAGTTCTACGTCCTGACCTACAGCAGCACGGCCCAGACCGTCCGCGCTCACCGGGTGCTCGCCCCCTGGAGCGAGGCGGACGTCACCTGGAACAACCTCGGCGGCATCGATCCGACGTTCTTCACGTCGTTCGAGTCCGGCGGCTCGGCGTGGCGCGAGCTCGATCTCACGGAGCTCGTCCAGGAGTGGGTGAGCGGCGTCTCGCCCAACCACGGGATCCTCCTCGAGGAGGACGAGAACGGCAAGACCTCGTACCGGGGCAGCGCGCACACGGACCCGTCCCAGCGCCCATTCCTCGAGATCTGCTACACGACGCCGAAGGGCTCGATCGGCGATAAGGTGTGGTTCGACGCGAACGCCGACGGCCTCGAGGACGCCTCCGAGCTCGGCATCTCCGGCGTCGTCGTCGACCTCTTCGCCGACGCGAGCTGCGACGGATCCGCCGACGGCGCCGCCCTCCAGACGACCGCGACCGACGCGGCGGGCGCCTACCGCTTCGGCGAGCTCGACGCAGGCTGTTATGTCGTCAGCGTCGACGACGCGACGCTCCCGCTCGGGCACCAGCTGACCACCGACGACGAGCCGCTCGCCGTGTCGCTCGGCGCGGGCGAGAACGTGTCCGACGCCGACTTCGGCTACGTGACGTACTCATCGATCGGCGACACGGTCTGGCTCGACAGCGACGCCGACGGGCTCTACGAGCCGGAGACGGGCGAGCTCGGCGTCAACGGCGTCCGCGTCGAGCTGTTCCAGGGCGACCAGCTGATCGACTTCACCATCACCGGCGACAGCCCCTACACCGGCCAGCCCGGTTTCTACCTCTTCGACACGCTCTCGGCGGGCACCTACTCGGTGGTCGTCACCGCCGACAACTTCATGACGAGCGGCCCGCTCGCCGGGCAGGAGCCGACGGCCGATCCGGACGGCGGGCTCGACAACGTGGGCACGGTCTCGCTCGGCTGGGCGCAGGACCTGCTCGACGCGGACTTCGGCTACCAGCTCTCCTGCGGCAACGGCGTCTGCGGCGGCGACGAGAGCTGCTCTACCTGCGCCGTCGACTGCGGCATCTGCCCGCCCACGTGCGGCAACGGCGCCTGCGAGGCCGGCGAGGACTGCGGCAGCTGCAGCGCCGACTGCGACGTCTGCCCGCCCACCTGCGGCGACGGCGCCTGCGACGCCAGCGAGACCTGTAGCAGCTGCAGCGCCGACTGCGGCGCCTGCCCGCCCGTCTGCGGCAACGGCACGTGCGAGGCCGGCGAGGACTGCGGCACCTGCTCGGACGACTGCGGCGCCTGCCCCGCGGTCTGCGGCAACAACGTCTGCGAGACCGGCGAGGACTGCGCGAACTGCGCCGGCGACTGCGGCGCTTGCCCCGCGGTCTGCGGCAACGACCGCTGCGAGGCGGGCGAGAACTGCCTCGAGTGCCCGAGCGACTGCGGCATCTGCCCGCCGGTGTGCGGCAGCGGCGTCTGCGAGTTCGGCGAGACCTGCTCGAGCTGCGCGGCCGACTGCGGGGCATGCGCGCCGGTCTGCGGCGATGGGGTCTGCAAGGCGGGCGTCGAGGACTGCTCGAGCTGCGCGGCCGACTGCGGCGCCTGCCAGTGCGCGTCGCCCGGCACCGGCACCCCCGGCTACTGGAAGAACCACCCGAACGCCTGGAAGGTCTCGAAGCTGACCATCGGCGGCAAGACGTACACGAAGGCCCAGCTCCTCGACATCATCAGCCGTCCGACCAAGGGCGACGTCACGTACATCCTCGCGAAGCACCTCATCGTCGCCAAGCTCAACGTCGGCATCGGCAATCAGTCGAGCTGCATCGAGCGCACCATCGCCGCGGCCGACGCCTGGCTCAAGAAGTACCGTCTCGGCAGCAACGTCAAGGACCGGGGCTGCAACTCGCCGTGGGAGAGCGGCGAGCCGCTCGCCGACAAGCTCGACGCGTACAACAACGGTCGCCTCTGCGCGCCCCACCGCGATGACGTCGATTGTGACGGCAACGGCCACGACCGCGACCACGACCATCACCACGGCCACGGCTGCCGCGGTCGGTAAGAGGCGCGACAGGCGAGCTGGCCTCGGGACGGGCGCGTCCCGCGCGCCCGGACATCGAGGTCACGCCGCCCTCGGCGCCCGGTGAGCCTCATTCTCCAGGGATCGCTCATCGGACGACGCCGAGCTGCCGCATCAGCCCGAGCTCGTCGGTGACGCGCCAGTGCTCGGCGATCTTCCCTCCCCGGAACAGCTCGATATTGATCTGTTCCACGCTCACACGGCGATGGGTCGCGGCGATCCCGAAGAGCGGTCCTTCATGTACGCCCTCCATCCTGACGCGCACCGCCACGCGGTCGTCTCTCACGACGAGGTCCTCGATGGTGAAGTGGAGGTCCGGGAACGCGACACGAAACGCGGCCACGATGGGCTTGAGGCCACCGGGGCCCGGCGGCGGATCGGGCGTGCTCGGCGTGTGGTTGATGTAACCAGCGGCGAGCAGCTCATCGAGGACCTCGAGGCGACCCTGACTCCAGACCTCGTCGAAGTAGCGGCGCACGACCGTCTCTTGATGCGCCTCGTCAGGCGTCAGACCGCTTGATGACGGGCTGCGCGCCTCCATGGGCGCACAGCCGGCGACCCCCGTGAGGGCCAAGAAGAGGAGCCGCCGCGAGAGCGCGGCTTGTTTCAGCGTCGATCGGGCCATGCCCGGCACTCTGGCCTTCGGCGGAACGGTCAACAAGCCTGTCGGCGCGAACGAATCGTTCGCGCTGGAGGACAATCGCCGCGTGGTTCGCGCGTCTGAGCTGAGGGATTGACGACGGTCGACCCGCCGTGTCGGGCACCGATCGACAGCGCGTGTCCGGTCTGGCGTGCTTCGGTGGCTCGCGGCGCATGGGATCGTGCCCATCGACCTGGAGGCAGGGGCGCCGGGTCGCCGTCGACGAGCGCTCGGGGGGCCCGGCGGCGACGGCGTGGTCATCGCCGGCGGCGGGCGTGGCACCGCAGCGCCGACGCCAGGGGCGCCGCACCGCTCACGGGATGGGGCGCCGCTCGGAGGGCCGGGTGAGGGCAGGGGCCTCGGCCCAGCGGCGCCGCGGGCCCCCTGCCGCCGACCCCACCGCGGTCCTGCCGCCGGCCCCGCCGCGGCCTACCGCCCTCGCCGGGCGGACGCGTTCGAGGTCCGCTCTGCTCCGGCGCGCGCTATGGTGTCGGCTCCCGGCCGGGGCCGGGGGTTCCTCGCCGACCATGCCGCCGACCCGCCTGCTCCGCAGCACCGAGATCCCCCAGGCCGACAACCTCGCCAACGTGCGGCGCGTGCTCGAGGCGCTCGCAGGAGGGGCGACCGCGAAGGAAGCGATCGCGCAGCAGACGGGCATCTCCCTGCGCCACGTCGGCTATGCGCTCGCCGCCGCCCGCGTCCTCGGCTGGCTCGGCGACGACGACGCCTCGATCACGCCCACTGGACGCGAGCTGCTCGCCGCCCCGCCGAGCACCGCCGACGAGCGGGCACTCCTGCGGCGCGCGATCTTCGCGTGCGACGTCGTGAAGGAGGTCGCGCCCGATCTCTTCGAGCCGGCGGCGCCGACCGCGGTCGCGCTGGCGCGGCGCCTGTACCGCTCCACCGCCGGCATCGCGAAGGAGACGGCGCGCCGGCGCGCGCAGACGCTGCTCGCCTGGCGGAGCCAGGTGCTCGAGCAGCAGCTTCCGCTCTTCCCCAAACGTCCGCGGAAGCGCCGCGCCGCCGCCCCGGCGGGCGCTTCCGCGGAGGCGGCGCCCGGCGCCGGCGACGCGGCAGCGCCTGCCGCCGCCGCGGACGCGGCGCCTTTCGCTGGCGACGAGGGAGCTCCTGCCCCCGGCGAGGCGACCTCGTTGCCCATCGCGCCCGGGGAGAGCGACGCGCCTGCCGCCGACCGCCCCGCGCAAGCGAGGCGGGCGCCGCGGCGCTCTCGGCGATGAGCGGCGAGGTCCGGGGGCGGGGATCGCGGGGAAGCGCTACCGCGCCGCCGGCTGCTTGCGCGCGAGGCGCGCCGCGCGCAGCTCGTCGGCGGTCAGCCTGTTGTCGCGGTTCGCGTCCGCCGCCTTCACCCGCTCCCAGCGCTTGTCGCCCACCTCGTCCCTGGTGAGGAAGCCATCGCCGTTCTTGTCGCTCCGGGCGAAGCGCGCCTGCTGCTTCGCCGCGCGCGCCTTCTTGTGCTGCTCGGCGTGCGCCTTGAGCTCCTCGGCGGAGAGCGTCCCGTCCTTGTTCGTGTCCGCCTTGCCCAGCCGCTTCTGCGCCTTCTCCGGGAGCTCGGCGACGGTCAGCTTGCCGTCGCCATTCTTGTCCAGGCGCTTGATGAGCCGGGCCGGATCCTTCGGGCGGTGCTCGCGCCGGGCGTCCTTGTCCTGCCGCGGCGCCTGCGTCTCCGCGGCGCCGCTCGCCGCGTACGCCGCTCCGCCGCCGGCGAGCACGGCCGTCGCGAGGAAGCTGCCGAGGACGAAGCGATGGATCGCGCTGCGGGCCGTGTTCGAGAGCTTGGAGAGGGTCATGGTGGTCGTGCTCCTTGGTGCAAGGGCCAGCCTGTTCTTGCCGGCTTCTGCTCCTGGGACGCTGCCCGGCCGACCCTCCCTACGCGCGCTCCGAATTTTTTTGGGGGCTACCCCATCGCCGGTTTCGAGCCCATCATGCTCCGGAGCCGCGCGACGTCGCGCGACGGCGGCGCGCCGAACAGCCGGCTGTACTCGCGGCTGAACTGCGACGGGCTCTCGTAGCCGACGCGGTAGCCGGCGGTCGCCGCGTCCACGACCTCGCCGAGCATCAGGCGGCGCGCCTCCTGGAGCCGGAGCTGCTTCTGGTACTGGAGCGGGCTCATGGCCGTGACGGCCTTGAACTGATGGTGCAGCGCCGAGGGGCTCATGTGCACCTCGCGCGCGATGGCCTCGATGCGCAGCGGCCGGGTGTAGTTGCTCTTCACGATGCTGATCGCCTTGGCGATCCGCTGCGCCTGGCTGCCGGCCAGGGCGATCCGCTGGACCCGCGCTCCCTGCTCGCCCTTCAGCAGGCGATAGTGGATCTCGCGCA
Source organism: Sorangium sp. So ce394 (assembly GCF_051474665.1). Lineage (NCBI taxonomy): Bacteria > Pseudomonadati > Myxococcota > Polyangiales > Polyangiaceae > Sorangium > Sorangium sp. So ce394. The sequence goes on along the minus strand of NZ_CP150339.1, from coordinate 7,732,536 downwards.
CGGCGAGCGGCGCGAGGATGGGAATGTCCTGAGGCGTCTCGAGCAGGCGGATGAGCCGCAGCGCCGCGTCGATCAACGGGAGGTCCGTCCGGCTGACGAACAGGCCGCGCTCCTCGCGCTCGCCGCCGGACACCGCGCTCGGCCTGGGGAGACCGGGCTCGGTGAGGAGCGCGCCGACGTCGCTGGGCTCCAGCTCGAGGGCGAGGCACAGGTAGGGGCGCTCCCGCGACGCCACGAGCACCTGGCCGACGAGCGGCAGGTCGACCGTGACGACCAGGTAGCGCGCGGGGTCGTAGACGACCACCTCGTCCGCGAGCATCACCTGCTTGCGGCCCTGGGCGATGAGGCACACCATCGGCTTGTAGACGGTGTGCAGCGGCTCGGAGGGGCGCGAGGCGCGGATCAGGCTCATGCCCTTCACGGCCGTCGCGCGCATGCCGTCCTCGGCGGTGAACCGCTCGATCAGGGCTGCCAGCTCCGCGAGCCGCCGCTCGATCTCGCGATCCAGCTCCTCTGCCGCCGGGGCGCTTGCCTGCATGGGCCCAGGCTACCTCATCGAGCCGGCTCCGCCCAACCGGCGGGCTCGCGAGGGCGCTCCGGCCTCGGCTGACTGCCCTGCCGCGCGCGGGGGGCCGCCGGTCGCGCTGGATGCACGCCGTGCAGGATCGGGCAAGACCCGTCCAGGAACCGACTACCGCGCCCTCGCGGTCGAGGCCTAGGTTCTCCTCGTGACCGGCGCAATCCCGCGCTGGAGAGCGAGCGAATCGAGGAGTCTCTCATGCCTGGTATCGAGGGTAAGGTCGTTGTGATCACCGGCGCGAGCAGCGGTATCGGCGAGGCCGCCGCGCGCCTCCTGGCCCGGCGCGGCGCCCGGGTCGTGGTGGGCGCCCGGCGCACGGACCGGCTGGAGAAGCTCGCGTCCGCCATCCGCGCGGAGGGCGGCACCGTGGAGCATCGAGCCGTGGACGTCACCAAGCGGCAGGACGTGGCCGATTTCGTCGACTTCGCGCGGGCGACGTTCGGCCGCGTCGACGTGATCGTCAACAACGCCGGCGTCATGCCGCTCTCGCCCCTGTCATCGCTGAAGATCGAGGAGTGGGATCGCATGATCGACGTGAACATCCGCGGCGTCCTGCACGGGATCGCCGCCGGGCTGCCGATCATGAAGGCGCAGGGCCACGGGCACTTCGTCAACGTCTCGTCGATCGGCGGACACATGGTGGTCCCGACGGCCGCCGTGTACTGCGCGACGAAATTCGCGGTCTGGGCCATCTCCGACGGCCTCCGGCAGGAGTCCACCGACCTGCGGGTGACCGTGATCTCCCCCGGCGTCACGGAGTCCGAGCTGGCCGAGACCATCACGGACGACAGCGCGCGGCAGGCCATGAAAGAGTTCCGGAAGACCGCGATCTCCGCGGACGCCGTGGCCCGCGCGATCGCGTTCGCGATCGAGCAGCCGGACGACGTCGACGTGAGCGAGATCGTCGTCCGTCCGACGGCGAGCCCGCACTGATAGGAAGAGATCACCCACCCGGGCAGGGCGCGCCCGCGCGGGCCCACGTCTCCCACGCGGCCACGAACTCGGCATAAGGCGTCGGGATGGGCGTGCGGCCAGCGCCCGGGTTCCAGCCCCAGGTCACGAGCGGATCCTCCAGGTGGACGCGCAGCGCCGCCATGTCCTTGCCGCCGTTGCGCGCCGGATCCTTGATCTGCGCGCACAGCGCCCCCGGGGCGACGCCGACGAACACCATCGGCATGTCGGGCGGCGGCATGTGCCAGCCTTTCGCCACGCCGGGCGGCACGTGCGCGCCGTAGCTGCTCGGCGGGTTCGCCGGCCCGTGACACGTCGTGCACTCGGCCCCGGCCATGCCGTGGCCCGTGGGACCGCGGAGCACGAACTGGTTGTGAAGACGGCCCTCGTCGCCCTGCAGCGGCACGTCGCCCGCGGGGTGACAGTTCTGGCAACGAGGATGCTGGAGCACGCTGCGCACCGTCTCGAACGCGGCGAGGCCGGCCGCGCGGTCGACCGGCGCCGGCGCCGGGGCCTGCGAGGCCCCGGACGTCTGCCCCCCGCACCCGGCGAGGAGAAAGGCGAGAACAAGAGAGGAACGGATCATCATTGGCACCTAGGCGAGGCGGAACGGGAGGGAGCGCAGCCGCTGCTTCGTCAACGCGAACACCGCGTTCGCCACGGCAGGCGCGATCGGCGCGGTCGCCGGCTCCCCGATGCCGCCCATCGTGGCCTTGCTCGGGATGATGTGGACGGCGATGCGCGGCATATCGGCCATCCGGAGCATGGGATAGTCGTGGAAGTTGCTCTCCTGGACCTGCCCCTCGACGATGTGGAGCTTGCCAAAGAGCGCCGCCGTGAGGCCGAACGCGACGCTGCCCTGGACCTGCGCCTCGATGCCGAGCGGGTTCACCGCGGTGCCGCAATCCACGCTGCAGGTGACCGAGTGAACGCGGATGCGCCCCTTCTCGATCGAGATCTCGGCGACCTCGGCGACGATGGAGCCGAACGACTCGTGCATCGCCAGCCCGCGCGCCCGCCCCGGCGGCAGCGCCGTGCCCCAGCCGGCCTTCTCGGCGGCGACCTTCAGCGCGTTGGCGTGCCGCGGCTTGTCCTTCAGCAGCTCGAGGCGGTACGCGAGCGGATCCTGCCCGGCGGCGTGCGCCAGCTCGTCGACCATGCTCTCCATCGCGAAGGCGGTGTGCGTGTTGCCGACCGAGCGCCACCACAGCACGGTCACCGGCGTCCTCGGCGAGTGCAGCGACACGCGGAGCGCGGGCATCCCTGCGAGGTACGGCGAGTCGCCGACCCCCTCCACCGAGGTGTGGTCGATGCCGTTCTTGACGACGAGCGACTCGAGCGGCGTACCGGCGACGATCGACTGGCCCACGATCATGTGATCCCACGCCGTCGGCATGCCCCGGCCGTCGACGCCGACCTGCACCCGATGGACGTACGCGGGGCGGTAATAGCCGCCGCGCATGTCGTCCTCGCGCGTCCACACGACCTTGACCGGCACGCCGGCGGCCTTCGCGACCATCACGGCCTCCCCCACGAAATCCGCCACGGGGCTGGCGCGCCGGCCGAAGCCGCCGCCGAGGAACGTCGTGTGGATCTGGACCTTCTCGGGAGCCGTCCCGAGGATCTTCGCCGCGGCCATCTGGTCGCCGGTCTGGAACTGCGTGCCGGTCCAGATCTCGCAGCGATCGCCCTCGATCTTGACCGTGCAGTTGAGCGGCTCCATCGGCGCGTGCGCGAGGTAGGGCACGTCGTACTCCGCCTCGATCCGCGACTTGGCCGCGGCCAGGGCGTCCTCGACCTTGCCGACCTGGTGGGCGACCGGGCCCGGCTTGCGCGCCTGCGCGCGGAACTCGTCGATCAGCCTGGCGCTGTCGGCGCCGCCCCCCTCGGGCTTCGTCCACTCGGCGCGGAGCGCGTCGCGCCCGAGCTTGGCCGCCCAGAAATGTGCGGCGACGACGGCGACGCCGTTCGCGGTGGGGACGACCTTCTCGACGCCGGGCACCTTGAGGGCGTCGGCCGCGTCGTACTTCGCGAGCTTCGCGCCGAACGCCGGCGGGCGGAGCACCACGGCGGTGCGCAGCCCGGGGAACTGCACGTCGATCCCGAACTGCGCCTTGCCCGTGATCTTCTCCGGCGTATCGATGCGGCGCACCAGGGTGCCGATCAGCTTCCAGTCCTTGGGATCCTTCAGCTTCACCTTCGCCGGCGGGGTCAGCTTCATCGCCTCCTCGGCGAGCTGGCCGTAGGTCAGCTGATCCTTGCCGTGGGTGACGACCCCCTTCGCGACGACGCACGCCGCGGGCGCGACCTTCCACCGGGCGGCCGCCGCGCGCACCAGCATGTCCTTCGCCATCGCGCCGACGGTGCGATACCGATCGAACTCGCCGTTCGTGCTCGTCGACCCGCCGGTCATCTGGAAGTGCATCACCGGGTGGCCGTACACCGGCGCGGCCGGCGCGTGCTCCGACCGCACCTTCGACCAGTCGCACTCGAGCTCCTCGGCGATCAGCATCGCGAGCCCGGTCCAGATGCCCTGGCCCATCTCGGAGTGCGCGAGCACCACGGTCACGGACTCATCCGTTCCGATGCGCACGAACGCGTTCGGCGACAGGGGCTGCGGCTGCGCCGCCTTCGGCGCGGCGCGGACCCCCTGCGGCACGTAGAAGCTGAGCAGGAGCCCCGCCGCAGAGCCCGCGGCCACCTGCAAGAAGTCGCGCCGGGAGACGCTCACTTACCACCTCGCTTGAGGCGCGACGCGAGGATCACCGCCTCGCGCACGCGCACATAGGTCCCGCACCGACACACGTTTCCGGACAGCGCCGCATCGATATCGGCGTCGGTCGGTTCTGGTTTCTGCTCGAGCAACGCGGCCGCGGTCATGATTTGCCCGGACTGACAGTACCCGCACTGGACGACATCGGCCTGCGCCCACGCCTGTTGCACGACGTGCGACCCGTCGGCCGACAGGCCCTCGATCGTCGTCACCTTGCGCGCTCCGACGCTCGACACCGGCAGGACGCAGGAGCGCGCGGGCTTGCCGTCGATGTGGACCGTGCACGCGCCGCACTGGGCCATGCCACAGCCATACTTGGTGCCGGTCAATCCCAGCAGATCCCGGAGCACCCAGAGCAGAGGCATCTCCGGAGCGGCCTCGACCTCGCGAACAACGCCGTTGATATGGAGTTTCATGGCCGCTTTCGCCTTACTTTTGCGTTCGTGCGGCGTCAAGCGAGCGACCTTGGTTTCATCAGTTCTTCACCGTGGCCGGCGGCGCGCCGTCGCCCTGCGGCGCCCCAGGGGGCGGCGGTCGCGCGCGAAGTTGCGTACCGCGTTGCGTCCGGCGGCGAGGAACGCCCTGGCGGGAGCATCGCGAAAGGATGATGATGCCAGGCGCATGAACGAGCTTGAGCGGATCGTGCGGGAAGCGACGAAGTTGGTGGCGGACCGGTCCCCGTTTCTGCTCGCGACCGTCGTGCGGGTGTCGGGGTCGTCGTACCGGCGCCCCGGCGCGCGGATGCTGGTCGCCGGCGATCGCTGGCTGTCGGGGTGCGTGAGCGGCGGTTGCCTGGAGGGCGACGTCATGCTCCGCGGAGAGCACCGGTGCCGCGATGGAGCCGTGGTGGTCACGTACGACTCGACCACCGAAGACGGAGAGCCGTGGGGCGTCGGGCTCGGCTGCAACGGCGTCGTCGACGTGCTGCTCGAGCGCGTCGAGGCCGGGGCGACCCACGACGCGCTCGCCTTCGCCGGCGCGTGCTTCGCCGAGGAGACCACCGGCACGCTGGTCACGGTGATCCGCTCGACGGCCTCCACGGTCCAGGTCGGCGCGCGCCTCGCCTTCGGCCCGCCGTGCGCGCTCGCGCACCCGGTGACCGATCCCGCCGCGCGCGCCGCGATCGAGCGCGCCGCGCGGGGGCCGGCCGGCGTCGTCGAGCTGGACGGGCTGGGGATCACCGCGCTCGTCGAGAAGATCGCGCCGTCGCCGCAGCTCTTCGTGCTCGGGGGCGGCCATGACGCGGCGCCCATCGTCTCGCTCGCGACGTCGGTCGGGTTCCGGGTCACGGTCGCGGTGCCCGTCCTTCGCCAGGGCACCCGGTTCGCCGCGGCGGACCGCGTCATCGCCACCGGCGGCGCGATGGATCGCCTGCGCGCGCTCATCGGCGCGGCCGCCGAGGCGTATGTCGTCATCATGCACCACCAGCGCACGCCGGATCGCGACGCGCTCGCGGCCGCCCTCGCGTCGCGCGCCCGCTACATCGGCGTGCTCGGGCCCGCGCGCCGCACGCGCGAGCTCCTCGCGGAGATCGGCCAGGGCCCCGGCGACGATCCGCGGATCCACGCGCCCATCGGGCTCGATCTCGGCGCCGAGACGCCCGAGCAGATCGCGCTCTCGGTCGTGGGCGAGCTCCAGGCCGTCGCGCGGAGGGCGCAGGGGGGGAAGCTCCGCGACCGCGTCCGCCCGCTGCACGCCGGCCTGGCGCTGGCCGTGCTCGCCGCGGGCGGCTCACGTCGCCTCGGGCGCCCCAAGCAGCTCGTCGAGCTCGACGGGGCGCCGCTCGTCCGGCGCGTGGCGGCGGCGTGCGTCGAGGCGCGATCCGGGCCGGTCGGCGTCGTGCTCGGCGCCCACGCCGGCGCGGTCGCGCGCGCGCTCGGCGATCTCGACGTCGCGCGCATCGCGAACGACGGCTGGGAAGAGGGCATCGCCTCCTCGATCCGCGCCGCGGTCCGGTGGGCGGAGGCCTCGAAGGCCGACGCGCTCCTGATCGCGCTCGTGGATCAGCCGCTGATCACGGTCGAGCACCTCACCGCCCTGCGGAACGCGTGGCTGGCGGGCGCTCCGGTCGCCGCGTCGCGCTTCAGCGGCGTCGTGGGCGCGCCGGCGGTGTTCGACCGATCTCGCTGGGACGCCCTCGCGCGCCTCGAGGGCGACCAGGGCGCCGGCCGGCTGCTGCGCGCCGAGGGCATCGTCGCGATCGACTGGGCGGGCGGGGCGATCGACGTCGACACGGCCGACGACGTGCGCGCGCTCGGCGGCCACGCGCCGGCGAACCCGCCGGGCTGCTGATCACCGGGGAGGTCGCTCCGGCCGCCCTTGACTTCGAGCGCACTCTAACTCTTACGGTGGCCTGCGTCGAAGCGCCGCGGCCCACCCCCGCGGCCTACAAGGAGCCCAACCATGCACACACGCAAGCTCGGTCCTCTCAAGGTCTCCGCCCTCGGTCTCGGCTGCATGGGCATGAGCGATTTCTACAGCAACCGCGACGACGCCGAGTCGATCGCCACGATCCATCGCGCCGTCGAGCTCGGCGTCACGCTGCTCGACACCGCGGACATGTACGGGCCGTTCACGAACGAGGAGCTCGTCGGCCGGGCGATCGAGGGCCGGCGCGATCGGATCGTCCTCGCGACCAAGTGCGGCATCGTCCGCGATCCCAACGATGTCACGGTCCGGGGCGTCAACGGCTCGCCGGAGTACATCCGGGCGGCCTGCGACGCGAGCCTGCGGCGCCTCCGCGTCGACGTCATCGATCTCTACCAGCTGCACCGCGTCGATCCGAAGACGCCCATCGAGGACAGCGTGGGCGCGATGGCGGACCTCGTGAAGGCCGGCAAGGTGCGCGCGATCGGCCTCTCGGAGGCGGGCTCGGCGACGCTCCGGCGCGCCCACGCGGTGCACCCGCTCGCGTCGGTGCAGAGCGAGTACTCGCTCTGGACGCGGGATCCCGAGGACGACGTGCTCGCCACGTGCCGCGAGCTCGGCATCGGCTTCCTCGCGTACAGCCCCCTCGGCCGCGGCTTCCTCACGGGGCAGATCAAGCGCTTCGAGGACCTCGCGTCGGACGACTACCGCCGCATGGCGCCGCGCTTCCAGGGGGAGAACTTCCAGCGGAACCTCGATCTCGTCGCGAAGGTCGAGGACATCGCGCGGGAGAAGGGCGTGAAGGCGTCGCAGCTCGCGCTCGCCTGGGTCCTCGCGCAGGGGGATTTCATCGTCCCGATCCCCGGCACGAAGCGCCGCAGCTACCTCGAGGAGAACGTCGCCGCGGCGGGGATCAAGCTCACCGAGGGCGATCTGCGCCGCCTCGACGCCGTGGCGCCGAAGGGCGCGGCGGCCGGTCCGCGCTATCCGGAGGTCGGCATGAGGCTCGTGAACCAGTGAGCGGCGCGGCCGGCAGACCGCGCCTCGGCGCGGCGCGCTCCGGGAAGGCTGGCGCGCCGCGCTCCGGCGCGGACGGCGCGGCGCGCTTCGGGAAGGCCGGCGCGCCGCGCTCCGGCGCGGACGGCGCGCTCACGATCGCCGAGGTCGCCGCGGCGACCGGGACGAGCGCGCACACGCTCCGCTATTACGAGCGGATCGGGCTCATCCGGCCCGTGGCGCGGGCGCGGAGCGGCCACCGCCGCTACGGCCCGGACGACGTGCGGTGGGTCGAGTTCCTCCGCAAGCTGCACGCGACGGGCATGCCGATTCGCCGCATGCTCGCCTACGCGGCGCTCGTGCGTCGCGGCGAGGACACGATCTCCGAGCGGCGCGCGCTGCTCGAGGCGCACCGGGACGACGTGGCCGCGAAGCTCGCCGAGCAGCAGGCGCACCTCGCGATCATCGAGAAGAAGGTGCTCCTGTACCTGGATCTCGAGAAGCAGAGCGCGCGCCGCCGCGCGTCGTGACCAGCGCCGCGGCGCCCGCGTCGAGCGGGCGTCCCGCGGCGCGCGGGCGTCCCGCGGCGCGGCGATCACGCCCCTTCCGGCACCCCGGGCTGCCGGAGCACGCGCAAGGGGCCCTCGGACGACACGAGGCCGGCGAGCGCCGGGTCGGTCATCACCTCGAGGAGATCGCGCTCCGCGCCGTCGACCGTGCACCGCCGCCGCACGAGCCGGACGACCTGCGAGTAGTCCACGTGATCCAGGTCGTGCGCGAGCCCGAGCGGCTGCCATAGGGTGTGCCGGCCGTGCCGGTGGGCGGCGCCCGGGTCGTACCAGCCGTAGTTGGCGGCGCGATCGCGGCTCCCGGCGAGGCGGTTGGTGAGCACCCAGTGCTTGCCGACGTTCTCGATGAGCCCGCTCCGCCCCGCCACCCGCTCCTCGACGCGGCGGTGGTGCTCCAGCATGCGCGAGGTGTTCGCCATCGTGGGATCCGGCGCGCCGATGCACGGCTGGATCCGCACCGTGGCCTGCTCCCAGACGAGGTCGCAGAGGCGGGTCGTCAGCATCGCGCACTCGAGCAGGTCCGCGATGCGCTGCGTCGTCCTGGCGGACGCGTTGATCCGCACGGAGTCCTGCGCGTCGCCGACGCGGAGCGCGTCGGCGCTCACGAGGAAGGTCGCGCGGTGCTCGCCGTGCTCGCTGTGCACCGGGACCCAGTCGATGGGCGCCAGGTGGCCGGCGTGCACGGCCTCCAGGAGGGCGTCCTCGCGCGCGGCGCAGGCGCGCTCGGGCAGGCGTGCGACGAAATCGGTGCCTCGCAGGACGTCGGTCATGGCTCCCCCGGAGCGAGCGCGGGCCCCACCCCGGCCGCGGCGCCGTCCGGCCGGGCCGTCGGGCGCTGGCCGGCTCGCTCGCTTGATTGTGCGGAGCGCGCGAGATCCGCGCAAGCGCGTGCGGGTCCTGTGCTTTGCGCTGCTCGCCCGCTCGCCCTAAGCTCCGCCCCATGTCGCCCCCGGTGAGCCGTCCCTCCGGAGCGTTCCGCGCTTCCCGCCTCCTCCTCCTCGCCTGCGCCGCCGTGCTCGCCGCGCAGTCCGCCGGCTGCGGCTCCAGCGCGTCCCAGGGCCCCGACGCGGCCGCCGCCATCGCGTCGATCGACGCGCGCCTGCGGGGCAGCTTCCGGCTCGTCCGGTTCGAGCCCGAGGTCCCGCTCGAGCCGATGCTCGCGTCGATGCTCGAGTTCCAGTACGCGCACTTGATCGTCCGCTTCGACGGGAAGCGCATCCTCGCGGATTCGCCGGGTCTCCACGTCGACCGCGCTTACGAGATCCGCGATCCCGCGTGGGATCGGTTCAAGCTGATCTCCTACGACGAGGCGGGGATCGGCTACGAGGCGCTGTGCGAGTTCTCGGAGCAGGGAGAGCTCATCGTGTACGCCCAGACGCCGCCCTGGAAGGGCGTGGCCACGCTACGCCGCGCGCAGTAGCGAGCAGGAGCGGCGCGACGTGGACGGGCGGGGAGCGCGGCGGCGCGCCGCGCCTCAGGCCGGCGCCATGGGGAGCTGATCCAGGAGGCGCGCGAGCTGCTCGCAGAGCCGCTCCCTGCTGAACTGCGCGATCTCGACGGCGTTGTCGTTCGGGAGCGCGCGCCGCCCGCCCTGCACGCGCTCGCGCAGCCAGCCCGCGATCCCGAGCACGTCGCCCGGATGGATGTGGCTCCCCGCGTGGTGCGCTTTGATGATGTCGGCCGCCTCGCCGTCGGGGGCGATCGCGAGGATCTCCTTTCCGATCGAGAGATACTCGAACATCTTCGCGGGCACGACGCGGCATGCGCTCTCGACGTCGCTCAGGAGCACGCAGAGCGCGTCGGCGGACTTCATCCAGGCGATCGAGCGCGAGTGATCGCAGTACGGATCGAGGCGCAGGCGACATCGCGTCTTCTTGATGCGGTCGAGCAGCTTCTCCTGCTGCTCGGTCCTCCGGCCCACGACGACGAGCTCGAGCTGCGCGAGCCTTTCCGGCGCGGACGCGTCCAGCACCTCAATCGCCGCGACCAGCGGCTCGACGTTGGTCAGGTTCCAGAGCGTGCCCGTATAGACGAGCCGGAAGACGTCGCGATCTGGCCTGGCGATGTCGGTCGCGGCCGGCCCGGGGGCGATGTCGTCCTCGTCGAAGCCGTTGTAGATGCAGGTGGACGCGGCGTGGCTGCCTGCCTCGCGAGCGCGGTCCTGAAGCCGCTGGGCGCTCGACTTCGTCGTGCAGACGATGGCGTCGGCCTGCCGCAGGATGTAACGCTGCATCCGCTGCTGGACGGCACAGGAGAAAGCGTCCTGGCGCGCGTTCTCCAGGAAACGCTGGCTGATGTCCCATTCATCTCGGAAATCGAGGACGAGCGGCAGCCCGAAGCGCCTCTTCAACAGGGCTCCGAGGAGGAGGTTCGAGTACGACGGGGCGGTCGCGAGGATGGCGTCGTGATGGATCGTGCGCAGGAGGTGGCTGCCGGCGCGCAGCGCCGAGGGGAGCCAGAGCACCTGCGGATCGGGCTGCAGCGCGAGCGTGGTCGCTCCGCGCAGCGCCCCGACGAGGCGCCGGCGCGGTCCTGGCGCGGTCGCCTTGCTGCCCGCGTCGCGCGCGAGCTTGGCTTTCATGCTGTAGCTCGGCTCCCACGTCCTCGCGCGCGCGATGTGCGTCTCCGCCGGGATGTCGCGCAGCAGGCTCTCGTCCGAGAGCGGCGCGGATGGGTTGGCCGCGACGAGCACGCTGGCCTCCCAGCCGAAGCGACGCAGGTACTTCACGAACTTGACGGGGCGCTGCACCCCAGCCCCGCCGACAGGCGGGAAGTGATAGCTGATGAGCAACAGCCGCCGGGTCCTGGCTGCTCGATGGACAGCGGGCTCGTCCTTGGCATCCGCGCCGCTCGCCGCCCTGTGCTGTCCTATGGCACGAAAATGAACGCTATCGTCGAAGAGCATGAATTTCCCCCCCCCACACTCACACAAGTCGTTTACGCCATGTACTGGGATATTCGTGAGAAACGAACGGCTTGCCGGCTCGTGCGCTCCACGAGCTCGCGAACGAGCGCGCTCGCGACCGTCGACGTGTCGTGAAGGAGGATGATGTCCCCGCTCCGAGGTCTGTATCGTGCACACCACGCGACCGCTGCCTCGGACGACCTCATCGCGTAATCGCGCGGATCGGCGTTCCAGAGGACCACGGTGTGCTCATCGCTCCAGAGCTGAAGGAGCGCGCGGGCCGAGACCTTCCCCCAAGGCGGACGGAACAGCGGACATGGGTTCCCCGTGAGATCTTCGAGGAGCGCGCGCGTCGTCCCCACCTCCGCGCGCAGCAGCTGAGGAGACGCATGCTCCAGCGAGACATGCGTGTAGGTGTGGTTGCCTATTTCATGTCCGTCCGCGACGATGCGGCGCACGAGATCGGGGTGGCTCCGGGCCATTGTGCCGAGGACGAAGAACGTCGCGAGCACTTTGTGCTCGGCGAGCCAGTCGAGGAGTCGAGGCGTGTGCTCGGGGTGGGGGCCATCATCGAACGTCAGCGCTATCTCGGCGACGCTCCGGCCGGAATGACCGGCGATGAGCGCGCGCGTCCTGGACGACGGTCCGCGATCCATGAGCATGCGACGGGAAACCGCCATCGTCGCGACCTGCTTGGCTGCCTGCCGTAAAAAGCTCATGCGTCCCCCCTCTTCGCGCCGCGAGCGAGCTTCGGTCCGCCGGCTCCGCATCTCGGGCGCGGAGCACATCGGCATTACCGCGATTGTCGACTTTGCATATTTAGCAAGATGAGGTGTCTTCGCAACGTCACGGTTGTTGCGGCGCGCTTGCGTCTACGTGCGTCGCGGACGTTGACGCTGGCCAGACGTGGTGTACAAGCGACGGCGTCCTATGGTCGAAGCGAGCGCGCAGCAGAGCAACGATCCGCACGGGTGGCGAAAGGAGGCGCGGGATCTGTCAGCGGCGGTCGCCGGCGGAGCGATCGTGGGGATGCCCCTTCTGTACACGATGGAGATGTGGTTCCGCGGGACCATGCTCTCGGCGTGGCACCTCGGGGCGATCCTGGCGCTGACGCTGATCGTGAGCTTCCTGTCCTCGCTGGAGTCCGGGTTCCGGAGCGACGACACCCTCGTGGGCACCGCGATGGAAGCGGTGACGTCGGTCGGGATCGGGATCGTCCTCTCGGCGGCCATCCTGGCGCTGGTCGGCGAGATCTCCCTCGACAGCGCGCCCAGCGAGGTCGTCGGCGAGATCCTCCTCCAGGCGGCCGCCGTGAGCATCGGGGCGGCGTTCGCGAACGCGCAGGTCCGGGGCAAATCGCGCACGGGGGATGAGCCGCAGGACGGCGAGAAGGCGCCGGAGGGAGAGCCGGAGGCGCTGCAGCTCAGGGCGGACCTGCGGGACTTCTCCGCCGCGATGGCCGGCTCGCTGCTCTTCACGATGAACATCGCCTCGACGGAGGAGATCGTGATGATCGCGTCGCGGCTCTCGCCGTGGCGGCAGCTCGCGATGGTCGGGGTGAGCGTCGCGCTGTGCTACGTCATCCTGTTCGCGTCCGGGTTCGAGCGGCACGACGTGTACGTCAAGAGCTTGTTCCAGAGCCGGGCCTTCGAGACCTCGATGACGTGCGCCGTGTCGCTCCTGATGGCGCTGGTGCTGCTTTGCCTGATCGGAGAGCGCGAGGCGACGAGCGATCCGTCGACGCTGGTGGCCAGCGTGGTAACCCTCGGCCTGCCGGCCATCGTCGGCGGCGCGGCGGGGAGGTTGGTGGTGTGAGCGACGACGGGCGGGAGCGAGAGGAGCGCCCTCGCGGGCGCGGGAAGGGCAGGCGGGTACGCCGTCAGCTGGCCGAGTGGGTCTCGCTCGGGGTCAGCACGGCGTTGATCCTCGCCCTGATCGTGTTCCTGGTGCACGCGGGCTTGACGAGCGCCCGCGGTTCGGTCGTGCCGGAGGTGAAGGCGCTGCCCGATCGGGCCGAGCAGCACGGCGGCGCGTGGCTCTTGCCGGTCCGGGTGAAGAACGGAGGCAGGCAGATGCTCGGCGATCTCGGGGTCGAGCTCCGGTACACGCCGCCGGGAGCGCCGGGGCCGGAGCGGGTCGAGGCGACGATCGACTACCTCGGCAAGCACTCCGAGCAAGAGCTGTACTTCTATGTGCCGAGCGACCCGAGGGGCATGGCGATCGAGGCGAGGCCGCTGCATTACCAGGTGAAGTGAAGGCGCGCGCCGCCCAGGCGTCGCGCTGCGGACACCGCACCTTGCCCGCCGCCGTCACCCCCGCCGCGGCTTCCGATCCAGCCACGCCCGCTGCCCCCACGGGCACGCGAACTCGAGCGGCTTCGTCAGGATCCACAGCACCGGCAGCGGCGGCGGCGCCGGCGGCGTGGGGCCGGCGCCGTCCGTGAAGTAAATGACGCCGGAGACCCGCCGGGCCGCCAGGAACTCCGGCGCGAACACCGGCCGCAGATCGGTCCCGCCGCGGCCGCCCACGTCGCCGAGCCGCCCGTCGAAGGCGTACACGCGCCCGATCTCCGTGTCGCACTCGGCCACGGTGATGCGCGCGACCTCGCTCATCGCCTGCAGCTGCCGCGCGATCTCCTCGAGCTCGTCGCGCCGCATGCTCATCGACGTGTCGATCGCCACGAGCACCGACGGCTTCGCGATGGCCCGGGGCGCGTACGTCCTGCCGGGCACCTCGCCGACGCGGCCCGGGAAGCGCCGGTTCGGCCGCGCGTACGTGTGCACCGGGGCGCGCTCCCGGGCCACGAACATCCGCAGCGCGGTCTTCCAGTCGAGCGGGGTCGCGCGCGGGCCGAGCACGTCGGTGAGCTCCTCGATGAGCCGGCCGGGCGTCTTGCCCGCGAGCGTCAGGCCGGGCAGGTCCGCCGGGTCGCCGTCGCCCGCGAGCGCGCCCGCCTCCTCGGCGGCGCGCAGCAGGAGCTGCCGCGTCTGCTCCACCGCGCCCGGCTCCCGCGAGGGGCGGCGCAGCACGCGGTGGTCGTCGATGGCCTCGCCGCCGCGCTGCGGGAGCTTGCCCTCGCGCGCCGCCCGCACGAGCAGCTCGTAGCGCTCGAGCGTGCTCTGGCCGCCGCGCAGCCCGAGCGGGGCGTAGGGCTGCCAGCGGATCGGATCGGGCAGCGGCTCCTCGATGTACTCGTTGGCCGACATCTCCAGGGCGAGATCCATGAGCTCGGGCTCGTCCGCGCCCGCGAACTTGGGGTGGCAGAGGTGCCCGAGCGCCACGTGGTGCACCTCGTGCAGGAGCACGCCGCGCAGGAACAGGGGCTCGTTCATGAACGACTCCACGTTGACGTGGAGGAAGAAGCGGCCCTCGAACATCGAGACCGCCATGCGCCTGACCGAGGGGTCCGCGACCGGCGCGAGCCGCCCGAGGATCGCCGCGTAGCAGGGGTATCGCTCCAGGAACCCCGGATCGCGCACGAAGGCGTCGAGCCACGCCGCGAGCTCGTCCTCGGGCACCTCGCGGCGCTCCGTGCCCTCGGGCGCCGGCTTGGCCGCCGCGAGCGCCGGCTTGGCGGCCTCGGGCGTCGGCTTGGCCGCGGCGAGCGCCGGCTTGGCGGCCTCGTTGCCCCGCCTCATTGCGGCCGGATGGGCGTGACGCCGTGCTTCTTCAGCGCCCCCGCCAGCCGGAGGGCCCAGCGCTCCGGCAGCTGCGCGAGCAGCTGGCCCAGGCACGCCCGCGCGACGTTGCTCCGCCGCACCTCCACGAGCTTCGCCTGCTGCGCCAGGTGCGCCGACAGCGCGGTCACGACGAGCCCCACCCGGTGCTGCCGCAGCGCATCGGCGCGCCACGCCAGCACCTTCTGCTCGGCGGCGCTGCCCGCGTAGTTCTGGAGCAGCTCCTCGGGGCGGACGTCGATGAGCTGCGTCGCGGTCGCGTTGCCGCCGAGCGCGTCCTGGAGGCGCTCGCGGTGGTCGCCGGGCAGGTCGGCGAGCAGCGCCTCGAACGCCGCGAGCGACAGCTTCCGCTGCGCCGCGAGCACGCCGACCTCCGGCCCCTCGAGCAGCGGCGCGAGCCGCGTCGTCACCTCGTCGAAGCGGTCGGTCTCCCCGCGCTCGCGCGCGGCGCGCAGCGCCTTGCCCGCGGGCGAGGTCGGCCCGTAGTCGGCGAGCAGCGCGCGCAGGTCGAACGGCAGCCGCGTCGACCAGGTGTCCTTCGACGCGAGCAGGAGCTCCACCCAGCTCGGCGGCAGGTACCCGCCGAGCGCGTCGCGCAGCAGCACGCCGTCCGCGAGCTCCTCGGGGCGGAGCGCGCTCAGCACCTGCGACGCGTACGTCCAGGTGCGCGGCGGGACGTCGTCCAGGATGCGCTCGTGCGCCTGCGCCAGCGCGATCACGCCCGGGTGGATCCCGTTCACCTGCGCCCAGGCGAGCCAGGACGCCCGGTCCGCGCGGACGTTGAGGTTGAGGAACCGCGCCCGGAGCGCGCGATCGAGCGGGGTCACCTGGTAGTCGGCCGACTCGGGGTTCACGGCGGCGAAGCACACCCAGCCCGCGGGCAGCTCGTACTCGTGCAGCCGCCGGGCGCTGAGCAGCTGGAGCGCCGGCTGCTGGATGTACCGCTCCGCCCGGTTGAGCTCCTCGAGCATCAGGATGCCGGCGCCGTCCTGGGGCAACACCGATGGCGCCGCGTAGGCGGTCCGGTTGTCCCGGATGACCGGCAGGCCCACGAGGTCGGGCGGCTCGAGGAGGCTCAGGTCGAGCACGACGGTGGCGATGCCGAGCCGCTCGGCGAGCTGCCGGACGAGCTCGCTCTTGCCGATCCCCGTCGGGCCCTCGAGCAGCACCGCGCGCCGCGCGCGGTACGCGAGCTCGAGCACGGCCTCGAGCCGCGGTCCGATCGGGATGGGCGCGGAGCGCCCCTCGAGGAGGGTGGGTGGCGTCGCCGCGGCCGGCCTGCCCGGCGCGTTTCCATCGGTTCTGGGCTTCGTCACGGAGATAAAGGAGGGTACGGCGCGCGCGGAGCGAAGAAAGAACCTCCGAGGCCTGGGGCCCAGGATGCTCGGCCTTTCCGTGCCCGGCGGGCGCTCGGCTCTCGTCCTGCCAGGTGGACCCGAGCTCTAGCAGCCGCTGCGCGGCCTGTCATTCGCCACGCGCGCCACGCGACGGCTGGCGGCGCGCTCAGGCGCCGAGGAGCAGCCCTAGCGTGGTCGCGAGCGCGGCGTCGTTCCACGAGGACAGCCCGCGTGGCAGGAGGACGGTCACGCGGTGAGGCTGGCCTCCGCAGCTGCGCGCACCCTCGTAGGTGCGCCCCGTCCGGGTGAGCTCGTAGCTGCATCGCCCGATGCGACCGGTGAGCTGCCGGTCGTCCAGCCGGTAGTCGGAGAGGGCGCCGGCCACGAGGCCGCGCGCGCGGAGCCCTGCCTCCGCCCGGGTCACCGAGAGCTGAAGCGGCATGGCGCCGACGATGCCGGTCGCGGCCTGCCCGGTCGCGGTGACGCTCACGGGCCGGTTGAAGGCGACGCCCCGGACCGCCTGCCCGTCGCGCCCGCCGTCCGCCGCGTACACGCCCAGGCTCACGTCCGGCCCGACGACGCGGCCCGGCTCGACGTCGGCGCTCACGAGCTCGCCCCGGGCGGTGAGCAGGATGAACTCGCTCGGCCCCGCAGCATCGAAGATGTCCTCGCGCGCCGGGTGATCGGCGCCCGGCGCCGCCCCGCACGCTGCGGTGAGCGGCAGGGCGAGCGCGAGCACAGGGAGCAGCCTCATCCGCATCGCAGCACCTCCACGCCTGGTCGGGCACACCGAACGTGAGGCCGGGGGCGCCGGAGCGGTAGACGTCTCTACCGCGAGGCTCGGATTCGCCAGGGCCGCATCCGTTCCCGATGGTCTCGGTCCCATGGCCTAGGGTACGTCGGGGAGCGCCCGAGGGGCGACCCTTGCACGTGCGGCCCGACGCGGGCTGTGATGCGCTCTGTCGTCCACCGATGCGCAAAGGCGTGCCAGCGCGCCGTGGCGCGCGTGGCAGGCCCTCAGCGCGGCACCTCGAGCGGGGCGCAGGTCGAGACGCCGGCGCCGACGATGCGGAAGCCGATGTTCGTCATGTAGTCGGGGTCGATCGAGCCGTCCGAGGGCCGATAGCGGCTCACGTTGGTGGTCCGCGACGGGGACTGGAAGTCGTCCGGCGCGGTGTAGAAATAGAAGTCGCCGCCCCAGAAGGAGAACGCCCACGCGCTGGGGGTCTCGATGCCCGGCAGATCCGTGGCCTCGAGGATCTCGCCGGTCTCCTTGTCGATCTCGGCGAGCTGGACCGGCGTGGTGGTGAAGAAGCCGAAGAGGCGTCCGTCGCCCGTGCCGGTGAGCTCCGCCGAGGCGCCGCGCAGCGAGCCGCTGAACTCCCCGACCGGCGTCACCGACGCGCCGTCGATCCTCCCGAGCCCGACGCCCGGCGTGCCGGTCGCGCCCGCCACGAACAGCTGCTCCGCGTCCGGTCGGGAGAGATCGCTCGAGAAGCCCATCCCCAGCCGGGACCACCCCTCCGAGAGCGACATGTCCGTGGGCTCGCAGCTCGCGTCCTCGGTGCTGACCTTGAACAGCGTGCCTTCGCTGTCGTCGCCATAGACGTAGTTGACCCAGGCCACCGCGTCGCGATCGACCGCCATCGAGTTGGGATGCATGCTGGTTTGGCAACCCAGGACACCAATCTTCGTGAACTCCTTGCGATCGGGCCTGAAGCTGTAGAGCTCGTTGTCCTGCGTGAGCACATACACGAGGGCCGCCCGCTCGATGCACCGGCTGTCGGCGTCCTCACTTTCGCTGCCCCCATGGCTCCCGCCGGTCCCGGCGCCGGCGCCGAACGTCTCGTCCTGGCCGCCCGCGCCGCTGCCGTTGCCTTCGCCGCTGCCGGCGCCGTTGTCACTGCTATCGCCGGCCCCTGTGGTCTGGCTGGTGTCTGCCGGGGACGTACCGTCGCCGGACGCGCTGCAGCCGCTCGCCGCGAGCGCCATCCAGAAGCACCATCGTGCGATTCGCATATCCGCTCTCCCTTCCGCGTGATTCGCTTCTATAGCCGCGAAGCGCGCGCCCGGGTACACGAAGTGGCGTCCCCGGTGAAAAGGGTACCTGCGCTCTGCGAAGGACAGAGCGCGCGCGTCCGGGTCGAGCAGGCGTGAGCGGCGAGCGAGGTCATCAGGGGATGGCGACGACCTCCTCGGACTGGCAGCAAAAATACGTGGCTCCCTTGGGTGTCACTTCCCCCGCGGCGACTCCGCCGGTCGGGGCGCAGGTGCCGGGCTCGTTCGTGACCCACTCCGCGGTCATGCTCCCGAGCTGCAAGTCCGGCCCTGCGACGCACTTTGGCCCGGTCAGCGTCACGGTCTCGGCGCCGAGCAGCCGGCCGCAGCTGCCGTCCCCGTAGATCGATACGAACGCGGAGCAAGCGCTGCCCTCGGGCGGGTCGCATTCGCACGGCGAGCAGCTGCGCGTGTCGTCGAAGCCCGTGTAGAGCGCTTGCAGCTCGGGGTAATGCTCCGGGCATTTCGGCTCGCCCTGGCGGAGGTAGCGGATGCATATCGCGAAGCCCTCCGGCCGCTGCGCGGGCGAGGCGACGCACATCTTCGAGGGATCGGCGCATGCGCGCTCGTCGGCCGAGCCCGAGCAGCCGCGCGCCCGCACGCTGAACGGGGCAGGCAGCTCGGGCGGCGGCCCACCCGGATCGATCGTCGGCGCGCAGGGGCTCACCGTCGGCGCCGGGATGACCAGCGAGCCGAGCTCGCCCGAGGCGATCGTGGCGCACGCGCCGTTCCACCCGTCGGGGGCGTCGAACGACATGGGCGTCGTCCCGTCGCACGTGGCGGAGGCGCGCCCCCGGAGGGCCGGCGGCAGCTCGCAGGCGGGCTGCATGCAGCGGCATGTCGGGCAGCTGTGCGCGTCGGCGAAGCCGCCGTAGCCGTCGAACACGAGCTCTGGCGTCTCCGCGGGGCACTCCGGCGCAGATCCCCCGTCGGCGGGGTCGCCCCTCCAGAGCAGGATGGGATCGTCGAACCCGAGGTAGGGCAGCTCCACGCACGCGCCCTTGCACACGGCGCACGGCTTGTCGCATTCGTAAGCGTCCAGGCCGTAGCACGGGTGGTCGCACGAAAACATCTGGACAGGGCCGCTGTTCCAGCAGCCTGCGAAGCTCCCGGCAGCAGCGAGCGCGAGCGCAAGCGAGATCGGGTACTTCCTTGTCGTCATCGTCGTGGCCCTTTTCTAGCGTGTTTCGGTCTGGCCGTCGGACAGGGATCAATGCGCCGCGCTGACCGCTCGGCGCTGCCTCTCCAACCGCTCCTCGCGCTCACGCCGGTTCACGCCGGCGGGCCCGCGCGGCCGGGGCGCGTGGCGCACGCGTCGATCGAGAGAACGGAGATCGCGCACGCCGAATCCATACTTGGGTCGGTGAGCACAGGAAAGCCCAATCTGCTGTGATCCCTCAATGCATCGATGCCATTCCGGTTTGGCTCACGAAATTATCAATGTTCGTGCGTCGTGCGTCTCGTGCGAGAATCTCGCCCCGGATGGCGGAACGCGTGTCGCAGGGGAGCGGTCTACGACCGCGTCGGAACGTGCTGGACGTGAGGGGCAAAGGCGGGAAGGAACGTGGGACCCCGAGGAGGCCGGGCGGCTTGGCAGCCCCCCCGCACGACCAGCGACGAGCCGCGGCGCCGCGCTCCTATCGCTGCGATCGCTCGAGCGCGTCTATGGCATCGAGCAGGGGCCTTATCTGCGCGCGCTCCTCCTCGGAGAGCGGCGCCTCGTCGAGCTCGGCGCGCAGCGCGCGCGCCCGCGCCTCCTCGCCCAGGGCGACGGCGAGCTCGAGCCGCGCCGCGAGGGCGCGCGCTCGCTCGAGCGGGGCGTCCGCGTCTTCCTTCCGGGCGAGCGCCACGTCGAGCACCTTGGCGGCGGCGGCGTCGTCGTTCTTGAAATCGCGCAGCCGCGCCGCCGCGCCCAGCGCCCGGCCCAGCCTCGAGCTCGAGCGCGACCCCCCCTCGTCGTCGTCGTCCGGCGCGTCCCGCCGGATGAAGATGACCGAGTTGCCCGCGACATCGACCACCGTGAAGCGACTCTGCCCCTTCTTCATGCGCGAGATCCGCGGAAAGCCGGCGACCGGCACCTTGCCATACGCCCGCCGCAGGCCCTCCGAGAAGGTCTCGTGGAGGCGCTCGACCTCGGGGACGAGCACGAGGCACGTGCTGTAGGACTCCCTGGGATCCAGCCTCTTGAGGCCCATGAAGTGCAGGTGGATGTCGCCCCGGCGCGTCGCCGCGTACACGTTCGGCGTCGTTTGCTGGTGGGTGACCTCGAAGCCCAGGGCGCCGTAAAACGCCAGGGTCTCGGGCATCGACGTGCACGGAAGCACGGGAATCGTCGTCACCTCGCTCATGAGATCACCCCCTTCGCGCCGGTCGCGCCCCCGCGGAAGCGGCGGAAGAAGGCGCGCACGTCGCCGATGAACAGGTCGGGCTCTTCCAGGGCCGCGAAGGTGCCGCCGCGGTCGAACTCGGACCAATGCACGATGTTCGTGTTGTCGCGGGCGGCGAACCTGCGGATCGGAGCGATGATGTCGCGCGGGAACACCGCGACGCCGGTGGGCAGGGTCGAGGGCTTCACCTCGGAGAGATCCGCGTCGTCCGGCGTGTCCGGGGTCTCCACGAACGAGCGGGCCGACGAGGCCGCCGTGTTGGTGAGCCAGTACAGCATCGCGTTCGTGAGGATGCGATCGCGGCTGATGGCGTCCTCGGGGTTGTCCTTGCAGTCGGTCCATTCCTTGAGCACGCCGACGATCCAGGCGAGCTGGCCGACCGGCGAATCCGAGAGGGCGTAGGCCAGCGTCTGGGGCCGGGTCGACTGGATCTTCTTGTAGCCGTACAGCTCCCGCAGGTAGTAGTCCGCCGCCTTCAGCCGGGATTGCTCGGCGTCCGTCAGGCCAATGAGCTCCTCGGGATCTCCGGACGGCCATGAGACGAGGCCGTTCGTGTGCACGCCGATCACGTGCTCGGGATCGACGAGGCCGACCTCGCGGGAGATCCACGTGCCCCAGTCGCCGCCCTGGGCGCCGTAACGCGGGTAATCGAGCCTTCGCATGAGCTCGGCCCAGGCGCAGGCGATCCGGCGCGCGCCCCACCCGGCCTCGCGGGTCGGCCCGGAGAGCCCGTATCCCGGGAGCGAGGGGATGATCAGGTGGAACGCGTCCGCCGGATCGCCGCCGTGGGCGCGGGGATCGGTCAGCGGACCGATGACGTCGAGGTACTCCACGACCGAGCTCGGCCAGCCGTGCGTCACGATCAGCGGCAGCGCGCCGGGCTCGCGCGAGCGCACGTGGAGGAAGTGGATCCGCTGGCCGCCGATCGTCGTCGTGAACTGCGGGTGCTCGTTCAGCCCCGCCTCGTGCCTGCGCCAGTCGTAGGTGGTGCGCCAGTACGCGGCGAGCTCCTTCAAGTAACCGAGCGGGACGCCGTACGACCAGCCCCCGGAGGGCAGCTCGTCGGGCCAGCGCGTGCGGGCGAGGCGATCGCGCAGATCGTCGAGCGCGGCCTGCGGGATGTCGATGCGGAAAGGTCGGATGTCGCTGTCCACGGGCAAGGGAGAGCTCATGCGTACGATGTAACGTACGATGTACGGTTCGTCAACCCGGGTGCGGTCGCTCGGTCGTGCGCGGTCGTGGCGGAGCTGCCGAGGCGATGCGGGCACAGCTGCCGGCATGCCAGGAGTGAAAGCAGGGTTCGCAGGATCGAAAGGTGTCGGGGGTGTCCTTAGGGGTAACCCCATGAAGTCGTCGGGGACCAACCCTGGCCCGCATCCTGCTAACTACGGAGGCCAGAGCGCCCGTGACGGCTTCCCCCCCCGCCGTCGAATGGGCGCTCTGTTTTTTTGTGCTTCCGGTCCGGCCGGCGCAGCGCTCACCGGGGTGCGGACGGGCGCAGACCCGGCCCCGGTGAGCGCCCCTGCGGAGCAGGCCCCGCAGACCCAACCCGGGTGAGCGCTCGCGGCAGCGCAGACCCAACCCGGGTTCGCGGCAGCGCAGACCCAACCCGGGTGAGCGCTCGCGGCAGCGCAGACCCAACCCGGGTGAGCGCTCGCGCCTCCGGGTGGTGGCCCAATTCGCCCCTGAGTGATTCCCATGAAGGCGGGAAGGCAGGAAGATCATTGATCTTTTCTTCCCGCCTTCCCGCCTTCATGTTCAAATCCGGCCACCACCCGCCTCCGGGGGCCGGTCGCCGCAACCGAGCACTCCCCCGTCCCGGCGGCGAGCTGCCAGATCTGCAAGCAACGATCTCAGGATCGAAAAGATGTCGGGCAACCCCTTAGGATAACTACCGGGAACATATCGGGACGAGCCCTGGCCCGCATCCTGCTAAGTATGCAGGGCAGAGCGCCTGTGACGGCTTCCCCCCCCCCGCCGTCGAATAGGCGCTCTGTTTTTTTGTGCTTTGCTCACGGGGCGTGCCGAGGGGCTCCGCCCAGCGTCGACGCGAGCAGGCGGACCGCGCCGGGCAGCTCTTCGAAAAGCTTCCCGTGTCTATATCGGCGTACCGCGCGGCGACGTCCGGGCAACCAGGGCGCCCAAGGCGGCCGGGCCGCCCGGAGCGGGGATGTCCCCGGCGGCAGGATCGCGCCGCGCCTCGCTGGCTTCCGCCGCGCGGCCGGAGCTGCTAACTCCCCGGGCGCCAGGAGGCGGCTCTCCCATCTCCCCGGCGGCGCATCGACGACATCCGCGTGAGATCCTCCAGCGCACTCCTCGCCTTCGCGATCGCCGCCGCCGTCAGCGCTCACGCGGGCGAGGCGCACCCCCAGCCCGCCCCGGCGACGGCCGCCGCGCCGCCAGACGATCCGCGGGCGCCCGCCGCGCCGGCCGAGGCGGCCGGCACGCCCGCCGCGTCGGCCGGCAGGCCCGCCGTGCCGGTCGAGGCGGCCTCCTCGCCCGCCACGCCTGCCTCCGCGCCCGCCTCCGCGCCCGCCGGGATCGAGGTCACCGTCGAGGGCAACCGCGCCCCGCCGGGCTCCGTCTCGCTCTCGCGGCGCGACATCCGCGAGCTGCCCGGCGCGCTCGGAGACCCCTACCGCGCCATCGAGATCCAGCCCGGCGTGACCTCCATCGCGAGCGGCATGCCGTACTACTACATCCGCGGCGCGCCGCCCGGGAACATCGGCTACTTCTTCAACGGCATCCAGGTCCCGCTCCTCTTTCACGTGGGCGCCGGCCCCAGCGTCATCCCGGCCTCGATGGTCCAGCGCGTCGAGATGCACCTCGGCCCCTATCCCGCGGACATCGGGCGGCTCGCCGGGGCGGCGATCGAGGCCGAGAGCGCGCCGCCGTCCGACGTCTGGCGCGGGGAGGGGAGCCTCCGGTTCATCGACCTCGGCGGCGTCGTCGAGGGCCCGGTGGACCGGGACACGCACGTCCTCGTGGGAGGCCACTACGCCGCCGGCGCGGCGCTCACCTCGGCGCTCGTGCCGAGCGTCGACGTGGGCTACGCCGACTACCAGGGACGGGTGACCTACCGGCTCGGCCCCGAGGAGCGCTTCACCGTCTTCGCCTTCGGCGCGTACGACTACCTCGCCAGCATCGACGAGGACGGCGGCGCCGAGGCGACCAACGTCCTGCTCGACAGCGACTTCCACCGGCTGGACCTGCGCTACGACCGCGACGACGCCTCGGGCGCGCGCGTCCGGGCGGCGCTCACCCTCGGGCTCGACCAGTCGCGCGGCGTCGGCGTGGAGAGCGCACAGGCCTGGAAGCTCAACGCGCGGATGAGCCTGGCGCGGCCCATCCTCGGCGGGCGCGCGCTCCTGCGGGTCGGGGCCGACGCGGCGGTCGACCGCTACCACGTCACCCCGCGCCCGAGCCCGCCGACGGACGGCGAGCCCGCCGAGGGCGCGGACGACGAGCCCGCCGAGGGCACGGAGCAGCTCGACGAGAGCTTCCCCGAGCTCTTCCGCAGCCGGCTCGATCTCGCGCTGGGCGCGTGGGCCGACGCGCTGCTCGTGCTCGACGAGCGCTCCACCCTCACGCCCGGCGTGCGCGTGGACCACTACACGTCGCTCGGCCGCACCGCCGTCGCCGTGGACCCGAGGATCGTCGGCCG
Source organism: Sorangium sp. So ce394 (assembly GCF_051474665.1). Taxonomy (NCBI): domain Bacteria; kingdom Pseudomonadati; phylum Myxococcota; order Polyangiales; family Polyangiaceae; genus Sorangium; species Sorangium sp. So ce394. Next base: position 7,708,272 of record NZ_CP150339.1, on the reverse strand, counting down.
CTTCGGCGTCGGCGAGCACGTGCGGCTCATCCCGGCCTTCGGCGTCGCCTCGCAGCTGCCCGGCCTCGCCCCGCTGCCGGCGCTCCAGATCGGCGGCATCCCGGGGGGCCTGCAGCGCAGCCTGCAGTCGAGCTTCGGCGTCGAGGCCAATGTGGGTCCGGTCAATTTCAGCGCCACGGCGTTCCGGCAGGTGACCTTCGGCCTGAGCGACCCGATCGGCACCGGGCGCGGCACGAACCTCAGCACGGAGCGCTTCCTGACGCGGAGCCGCGGCGACACCTACGGCCTGGAGCTCGGCGCGCGCGGGGCGCTGCGGCGCGACATGTTCTTCCTGGCGTCGTACACGCTGTCGCGCTCCACGCGCACGCGCGGCAAGGCGACGATCCCCTCGGCCTACGACCGGACGCACGTCGCGCACGTCGCCCTGCTCTACGACCTCGGCGAGGGGTGGCGCGCCGGGATCCGCCACGTCTTCTACACCGGCTTTCCCGCCGACGAGGCCGCCCCGGGCCGCCCCCCGCGCGAGCACCCGGATCGGATCCAGCCGTTCTACCGGCTCGACATGCGCCTGTCGAAGCGCTGGGCGCTGGGCGCGCGGAGCTACCTCGGCCTCGTGCTCGACGTGCAGAACGCGACGCTCGCCAAGGAGGTGTTCGACGTGAGCTGCGACGACAGCGGGTGCACGCCGCAGACGATCGGGCCGGTCACGATGCCGGGGATCGCGATCGAGGGCGGGTTCTGAGGAGAAGGCGCCTCGGGGGGCGCGAGGGCGCGGCGACGCCACGCCGGCTCCGGACCGCGCCGGCGGTCGTCCGGGCCGCGAGCGCCCGGCCGGCGGCTCAGCGGTGGAGCAGCTCGAAGAGCTGCTCCAGCATGAGGTAGGTCAGGCCCCAGACGACCCGCTCGTCCACGCGCAGGCACGGGAGCTGGAGGACGTTCCCCTCGTGCGTGTACGCGTAGCTCGAGGTGCGCTCGCCGCGCGCGAGCGGCCCGAGCGGCGTCCAGAGCGCCTCGGCCACCTCGTCGCTCAGGGTGAGATCCGGCGTGGAGCGCAGCGCGAACACGAACGGGGCGATGATCATCCCGACGCGCCGCCCGCGGACGACCGCCGGGATGTCGGGCAGGCGCGCGAGCAGCGTGCCATGCGCAGCGAGGTCGATCCCCACCTCCTCGCGCGTCTCGCGGATCGCGGTGGCGAGCAGGCTCTCGTCCTGCACCTCGCGCCGCCCGCCCGGGAGCGCCATGTGCCCCGACCAGGGATCGCCCGGGTGCTCGGCGCGGCGGATCAGGAGGAGCTCGGCCTCGCCGGGCTCCGGGCTCCCCACGGGCTCGAGCGCCGTGCCCAGAGGCCCCGCCGGCGCCCGCAGGATCGCGGCGACCGCGGCCTGACGCTCCTGCGTGAGCGCGTCGAGCGCGGCCTCGCGCCCTTCGAGGCGGGCCATGATGGCGGCGAGGTCGTAGGAGGGGAGCACGGCGGCGAGGATAGCATAATGTCTACCGGTACTTAGAGATCGCGCGGCGGCGATCGCCCCGGCAGCGCGCGGCGGCGGCCCTCGACGCGAGGCGCGCAGGCCCCGCGCCGGCGCCGGGCCGCGACCACGGCGCCCGCGCCCTGCCGCCGGCGTGCGACCGCCGTCAGGGAGCCGCCGTGGCGAAGCTGTCCCACATGTCGCAGAGGTCCTTCTTCAGCCCGGCCTCCTGAGAGATGGTCATATCGAGGACGATGTTCTCGTCGGTCTCCGCGTCGTACCTCGGCCATTCGGCCGCATCTTCGCCGTTCGGGTCTCCGGTCTCCGCGTGGCGCGACCAGTACCCCATGATCGCCTGCGAGAGCTCGAGCTCGTCCTCGGTCAGCGGCTCCGACACGAGCAGCCCCGGGTTGCCGAACACGTACCGGATCTCGGCCGAATGGAAGGCGCCGAGGTCGCCGAGCAGCGAGCTCTCGGGCGCGTGGGTGAAGTGATAAAGATACGTCGCCGCGCCGCCGCTCGCGATCGCGCGCGCCGCGCGCCGCGTCGGGCACACGAACATCGAATCGCCCAGCGCCGCGGTCGCCGCCGCCTGCGCCGAGCCGTACGTGTCGCTCGGGTAGTTCGCCACCACCTCTTCGCCGTGGCCGGGGGCGAGGCTGTCCGCGAACGTCACGAAATCGGCCTCGTCGGCGATCGTCGCGGTCTCGCCCCAGAGCGTGACGAAGAGCGAGCCCTCGTCGCCGTTGCTGCCGATGATCGTCGGCATCTTCTCGAAGCTCCCGGCCTCGAGGAGCTTGCCTGGCAGGTCGGGGAGGTTCCAGCCGTCGATGACCGGGAACCAGGTCGGGCCGGCGCCCACGAGGAAGGCTTCGCCCGGCGGGAGCGCGCTCATGACCTCCTCGGCCGGCTTGCCGCGCAGGCACTCGAGGACCGAAGGCGCGTCGGCGCAACCCAGCGCCTCGACGAGCTCCTGCCCCTGCGCCGTGGCCGTGGCCTCGTCCGCGGCGGAGTCGCACGGCCCGCTCTCGATGATGGCGCGCTGAAACAGGCCTTTGCTCGGCGGCGACACCAGGTGCATGCAGACGCTGATGCCGCCCGCGGACTCGCCGAACAGGGTGACCTTGCCCGGATCCCCGCCGAAGGCGCCGATGTTGGCCTTGACCCACTCGAGCGCGGCGCGCTGGTCCTCGAGGCCGTACGCGCCCGTCGAGGGGTGATCGGGATCCTCCGACTTGAGCTCCGGGAGGGCGAGGAACCCGAGCGGGCCGAGGCGGTAATTGAGGGTGACCACCACCGAGCCGGTCGTCTCGGAGAGGAGACGGCCGTCGTAATCGGCCTCCGCGCTGCTCCCCATCTCGAAGCCGCCGCCGTGAATCCAGACGAGGACGGGCAAGGACGAGGACGCCGGGCGCTCGGGCGTCCAGACGTTCAAGGTGAGGCAGTCCTCTCCCGAGCTCTCGTTGTAGCCGGGCGTGAGCAGGTTGAGCTGCGAGCAGGGGATGCCCACCTCCAGCGCCTTGCGCGGCTCGGTCCACGGCTCGTGCGGCGCGGGCGACTTCCAGCGCAGCTCGCCGACCGGCGGCGCTGCGTACGGAATGCCGAGGAAGGTGCGCGTCGCGCCGACGACCGCGCCCTCCACCGGACCCGCCTCCGTCTGGATGAGCAGGGAACCCGGCTCGCCGCCAGCGCCGCCGGAGCCGCCAGCGCCGCCGGAGCCGCCAGCGCCGCCGGCGCCGCCAGCGCCGCCAGCGCCGCCAGCGCCGCCGAGGCCACCCGGGGCGGGCTCACTCGAGCTGCAGGCAACAGCGAGCAGGCCTAGGAGAATGGTGTACGACAATGAAAGTCGGAAGGGCATGGTCGTCTCCGTCGAGAGCAAGTCGAGAGTGCGGGACCGTGGGTAAAGCGGAGAGCACAGCGCCGAGGAGAGCGGCGGACACGGCGACCGCGCTGGAGATGATGGAGCTCTTCGCCCGATTCCGCGAGCTCTACAAGTCGCGATCGTCGTCGGGCGAGCGCCGGGCGGGCGCCCGGCTTCAGCCGCCCTGCCGGCGGGCCGCGGCGACGCGCGCGACGAGCCGCTTCACCTCGGCCGCGTCCACCGGCTTGGTCAGGTGGTGGTCGAACCCCGCCTCGCGGGCCTGCCGCCGGTCGTCCTCCGTGCCCCAGCCGGTGAGCGCCACGAGGAAGAGGCCGCTCCGATCGGGCTCCGCCCGAAGGCGCCGGGCCACCTCGTAGCCGTTCATGCCCGGCAAGCCGATGTCCAGGAACACGATGTCGGCGCCGAGCTCGCGGGTCGCGGTCAGCGCGTCAGGGCCGGTGTGGACCGCCCGTGTCTCGTGGCCCGATATCCGGAGGAGCAGGGCCAGGCTCTCCGCCCCGTCGACGCTGTCGTCCACGACGAGGATGCGGAGGGCGGCCGGGGGGGCGAAGCTCGCAGGGCCGGCGAACGGTAGCCTCGGGGCGGCCTCCTCGGCGGCGGCGAGGGGGAGGCGGATCGTGAACGTGGAGCCGCGGCCGGCGCCGTCGCTCTCGGCGTGGATCGAGCCGCCGTGCAGCTCGACCAGGCGCTTCACGAGGGTGAGCCCGATCCCGAGGCCCCCCTGGGCCCGGTCGATCGAGCGGCCAACCTGGGTGAACATGTCGAACACGTTCGACAGCATGTCGGCCGGGATCCCAACCCCGTTGTCGGCGACCCGGACGACCACCGCGGCCCCGTCCCGCTGGGCGGCGAGCCGGATGCTGCCGCCGGCCGGGGTGTACTTGGCCGCGTTGTTGAGGAGGTTCGCGAACACCTGGGCGAGCCGGGTCGGGTCGGCGTCGAGCAGGAGAGGGGCCGGCGGGAGCCGGACCGCGAGCTCGTGCGCCGCCGCCTCGAGCAGCGGGCGGCTCGTCTCCAGGGCGCTGTTCAGGACGGCCCGGAGATCGATGCGCTCCTTCCGCAGCTCCACCTTGCCGCGGGTGATCCGGGAGACGTCGAGCAGGTCGTCCACCATGCGGACCATGTGCCCGACCTGCCGGTCCATCATGTCCAGGATTTTGCGGGCCTGGTCCACGCTGCCGGCGACCTTGAGGATCTCGAGGCCGGTCCGGATGGGGGCGAGCGGGTTCCGCAGCTCGTGGGCGAGCGTGGCGAGGAACTCGTCCTTCCGCCGGTCCTGGTCGCGGAGCTGGTCGTAGAGCTGAGCGTTTTCGATGGCGACGGACGCGATGTGCGCGAGCTGGACGAGGATCGCCTCGTCGCTCTCGGTGAACTCCCCGTTGCGCTTGTCGCAGAGGTGGATGAGGCCGAGGTTCTCGCCGCTCCGGCCGATGAACGGCGCGACAAGCCAGCCCCGCGTCGGCGGGCGCCTGCCGGCATCGCCGCTGACGAGCCCCCGGGGCAGGAGCGGCGGGGGGTCAACCTGGGTGGGGAGCGCCGCTGCCGCAACCTGGGTGGGGGGTGCTGCCGCAACCTGGGTGGGGGACGCCGCCGCAACCTGGGTGGGGGGCGCAACCTGGGTGGGGGGTGCTGCCGCGGGCTCAACCTGGTTGAGGTACGGCTGCCCCCCCAGCTCAACCTGGGTGAGCCACGCCGGGGGGGCCTCCAGCTCAACCTGGGTGAGCCGCACGGGACGGTTGGTACGGCAGACCACGGCATAGACGCCGTTTTCCTCGGACGGAACCGCCGGGCCACGCCGGCCGTCGTACCTCCCGGACATCGACACCGTGTTGACCGCCTGCGACCCGTCGATCCCAGCGTTCAGCCGCGTCACCGCCTGGTGCGCCCCGATGATCCGCCGGGCCTCCTCGGTGATCCCCTGGAGCACGCTGCCCAGGGACCCGGACGCATGGATGGTCAGCGCTGCGTCCGCCACCTGCTTGAGGAGCCGGCCCTGCTCCCGCTCCAGCTCGAGCAGCCGCGCCACCCGCTCCTCGTCGAGCTTGCGGGCGGTGACGTCGACCGTCACCCCGTCGAACCGCCGAGGGGTGCCGTCCGGCGCATAGGCCGTCCCGCCCAGCGCCCGGACCCACTTGAACGCCCCCGTGACAGGATCGACCGTCCGATAATCCATGTCATAGGGGATCCGCTCGCGGATCGACGCCTCGATGGCCCGTCGCGTCGGCTCCCGGTCGTCCGGGTGCAGCCGCTCGTAGAACGTGCCGATGGTCACCCGCGCGTCCGGCGGCAGCCAGAAGTGCTCCTTCACCCGGTCGTCCCAGATCAGCTCGTCGAACGGCAGATCGCAGTACCAGAACCCGAGACCCGACAGCCGGACCGCATAGTCGAGCCGCTCGTCCCGCTCTCGCACGCTCCGGGCCGCCCGCGCCCGCTCGATGGCCTCCCAGCAGCGGCCGACCACCAGCCGCACGAGCCCGACCTCATCGGGCGTCCAGCGCCGCGGCGCCTTCTGGTGGACCGCCATCGCCGCCGTGAACCGGCCGGACTTGTGCAACGGAACACAGATGACCGCCTGGATCTCCGTCGCCAGATACGCCGCGAGGTCGCCCCCGGCCCTCGGGTCCGCGTCGACGTCGTCGATGACGTACGGCTCGTTCGCGAGCATGAGCCGCACCAGCTCGGGGCCGAAATCGGCGACCGGCCACCGGCCCACGATGCTCCGGACACCCCGCGTGTGATCGCCCGTGATGACGAACACGCGCTCGTCCTCGACCTCCGCGTAGGCGCACCGGTCCACGCCGAGGTGCTCCGCGAGCAGGCGCGCCGTCACGGCCATGACCTCGCCGGGATCGACGAGCGGCTGGGTGGCCGCGGCCAGCTCGGCCAGGAACCGATGCCGGCCCTCGCTCTCCCGCAGCGCCTCGCTGGCCCGCCTCGCATCCCGCGCCTGGGCCAGGGCATGCACGGCCGTGGCGGCGAACCGCGACAGGCTGGAGACGAGCCGCGCGTCCTCGGCGTCGAACTTCCGCTCCTCGGAGTGCGCCATGACCCAGACCGTGCCGATCGGCGCGCCGCCGGCGTGGAACGGGACGGTCAGCGCCTCGACGATCGCAGGCTCCACGGCGGCGCCGGCCGCGAAGTGGCGGGCAGGGTGCGGGAAGAGGAGCGCCGCGTCGCAGTCGACGACGGCGCCGCAGGGGCTCCCGCGCCGGGGCATCGTCCCACCGGCGTTGTGCGCGAACGCCCCGGCGACGGCGACCCACCGGAACACCTCGCGGCCGTCCTCCACCTCGAGCACGCTGACGCCCGCCGAGTCGGCCCGGCAGAGCTCGAGGAGCAGCGACGCGAGCCTCGGGAGGACGTCCTCCAGCGACCCGGCCATCGCCGCGGCGAGGGCGATCAGAGCCCGGTTCTCGGCCGCGTGATCGGGCAGCCGGGACGGGCGGAGGGCGAGCGCCTCGGCGGCCAGCATCTCCTCGATGCGGACCCCCGGAGGCGAGAGCGCGGCGGCGCCGTCGCAGCGCGGAAGGCTCATCGGCAGGGACGCTCCGCCCGATCCGAGCCGTGCATGGACAGGGCGGGGACGCCGAGCACCTCGGGCGCCGGACCGGCCGCGATGACGTCCCGAAAATAGAGCAAGCTCGGCTTTGAATGCTGCATGCGTTTGGCGGACCTTGGTAAGGCGAAGGGCAGGCCACCGCAAGCCGTCGGCCGCGCGCGTCAACGAGATGACGCCGGAGGACGGCGCGCCGCGCCGGTGTCCGGAGCATATCCGGAGGTCCGTTTGCCGGAAGCGCCGGAGAAACCATCCGGACCCGATCGGAACACGTCGGGGCCAGCTCGGGGCCGAGCGGCCCATAGCGACGAACTCAGCAGCTCTCGGCGCTTGGCTCGCTCGGCCTGGCATTCTGATTCGGCGCTCACTCTGATAAGATGATCGTGGACCATGCTCGAGATCCTGCGCAATGCGCACTACACCGTGACGATCGATCCGGCGGCGCAGCTCGCGCGGGTGACGCGGAGCGCGGCGCCGTCCGAGTCTGCCGTCCTGTTCGAGGAGCGGTGGATGGAGGTGAGCCGCGCGCTGGACCGCGCCGGCCGCAGCGGGCTGTGCCTGCTCGTCGACCTGCGCGAGGCGGTGGGCCGGAACGACCCGCAGTTCGAGGCGGCGATGCAGCGGGTGCGGCCAGCCGTGATGAGCGGCTTCCGCCGCGTCGCCGTCCTCGTGCGGACGACCGCGGGGGCGCTGCAGATTCAACGCCATGTCCGGGAAGACGGCATCGACCGGATGATCGGCAGCGACGAGGCCCAGCTGCTCGAGTACCTCCGCGAGCGACGGCCGCGCTGCCGCTGACGCGGATCGCGGCCGACGCGGCCCCATGGGCGTGCGCCGCAGCGCCGCTCGTCATCATCATCGTCGTCTCCTCCGTTCGGTCGTTTGCATCGCGATGTCCCCCGTCCGGCGAAGCGGTCGCGATCCGAAGCCGCCGCCCGGCGCCGCCGCAGGGCGAACGGCGGCCACCCACGCTCCCTCGCAGCCCGGCCCCCCGACCGTGCCGCAGCACGCCCTCTGCAGTGCCCGCGCGTCGCGAGGGCGGCTCACCTTTTTTGACCGGCCGGAGACGATCCTCGTAACCGGTTGAAAGCCAACCGCTTTCCCGGGCCAGCCGCCGCGCTGCCGGGGCGCGCCCTCGGCGGGCGCCCCGCCCGGCGAGGCGCGGCGCTCCGGGGAGGTGGCCAGTCGAAGACTGGGACGGAACTCCTCCGTTCGGCGCTGAGGACCATGTCCTTACGAGGGTTGTACAACCCTCGTACTTCGGTTTTCCCGTTTGTTGCGCGACTCGCTTGTCAGCTTGCCAATCCGTCGTATAGTCAATTCGAGTCGCGTCCCCGCGGTCTGCCATCGAGTCACGCGGGGTGTTGCAGCGCTCGTGTCGATCCGCCGGCTCGGGGCACTGACCAGCTCAGCTCCGGCGATGCCCTGGACGGCGTTTATCGCCCAGGAGGGGCCGGGTGCGAGGGGATGGGATGGCAGCCGGGTACGGCCGGCGCCGTACGAGCCGTCAACTCGACCGGATCGGCGTTCCACGTGTTTGGAGGGGGAGAGTGGTATGGAGACACAGATCGCTTACGGTATCGAGGATCGCGCTCGCAAGGACGCGCGGGCTCTTCAGCGGCTCGCCATCGCGCACGTGGTGAGCAGCTTCCAGACCGGCGGCGCCGAGCAGGTGGTCGTCGATCTCGCGGCGTCCCAGCGCGCCGCGGGCCATGACGTGCTGGCGGTCGCGGTCGCCGAGGACCCGGACGGGCCGCGCGCGGAGCAGCTCCGGCGGCGCGGGGTCGAGGTGTGCCTCGTGCCGAAGGGCCCCGGGTTCGACAGGACGCTGACCGCCCGCCTCGCCGCGCTGTTCGCGACGAAGGGCGTCATGCTCGTCCACGCGCACAACCAGCTGTCGCTCATCTACGCGGCGCCCGCCGGGTGGCTGCACCGGGTCCCGGTCATCCACACGAAGCACGGCGTGTCCCAGGACATGGAAGGAGGAAGGTGGCTGCGCACCGCCGCGTCCGCGTTCGTCGACGCCCACGTCGCGGTGTCGCAGCCGACCGCCGCGGCCGTCCTCGGCCGGCGCGAGGTCGACCCGCCGAAGCTGCATGTCGTGCCGAACGGCATCGATCTGTCGCGGTTCGCGCCGGATCCGGCGGCGAGGGCCCGGGTGAGGGCCGAGCTCGCGATCCCGCAGGACGCCTTCGTCGTCGGGAGCGTGGGGCGCCTCTCTCCCGTGAAGAACCACGCGCTCCTCGTGCGCGCCGCCGCGCGGGCGCTGCCCCGGAGCGGGCGGCTCCTCCTCGTCGGCGACGGCTCGGAGCGCGGGCGGCTCGTCGCCCTCGCGCGCGAGCTCGGCGTGTCCGATCGCGCGCTGTTCGCCGGGGAGCGCCACGACGTGCCGGCGCTCCTCGCCGCGCTCGACGTGTTCGCGCTGCCGTCCCTGTCCGAGGGCCTGCCGCTCGCGCTCCTCGAGGCCATGGCCGCGGGGCTGCCGGCCGTCGCCACCGACGTGGGCGGCGTGTCCACCGCGCTCGTCGACGGTGAGACGGGCTTCCTCGTGCCCTCCGACGAGGCCGCGCCCCTCGCCGCGCGGCTCGCGGAGCTCGCGGCCGATCCCGCGCTCGTCGCGCAGATGGGCCGGCGCGGCCGCGCGATCGCCCTCCGGCGCTACTCCGCCGCCCGGATGGCCGAGCGCTACATGGCGCTCTACGAGCTGCTGCTCGCGCGGCACACGCAGCGCCCCGCCGCCGTCCGCCCGAGCTCCCTGCTCGCCTGGGTCTGGGGCGCGAGCCAGAGGCCGCGCCAGATCTCCGCCGCTCCGGGCCGCGGCGACGGCCGCCCTTCCGGCGATCCGCCGCCGCCGCCGTCGCCGGCCGCGCTGGCGAGCTGAGCGGCCGCCGGCGCGCCGCCGTCATCGATCGATCTTTTCGTAAGGCTCTCGTGGGGGGAGGACTCATGTCGAACGTGGTGAAATGGCTCTCGGATCTCCTGGCCGCGCCGTGGGCGGCGCGGCCGTTCACGCGGATGATGCGCGGGCGCGTGACCATCATCGTCATGCACCGGCTCGCGGACCCGGCGCGCGGCATCGCGGGCGTCGATCCGCGCGATCTCCGGCGCGCGCTCGAGTTCCTGAGGAAGGAGCGGTATCCGATCGTGTCGCTCGAGCGGGTCTTCCGGAGCCTCGCGGGCGAGGCGGCGCCCGTCGACCGGGCCGTCGCCTTCACGATGGATGACGGCACGAACGACCAGGCGACGGTCGCCGCGCCGATCTTCGCGGAGTTCGATTGTCCGGCGACCATCTTCGTCGTGACCGGCTATCTGGACGGCGAGCTGTGGTGCTGGTGGCACCGCGTGGAGCACGTGTTCGAGTCGACGCGGCGCCGCGAGCTCAGCGTCATGATCGCCGGCCTCCGCCACGTCATCCGCCTGGACGAGGGCGTGCCGCGGGCGCTCCTCGCGCGGCGCTTCATGGAGCAGTGCAAGCGCGTCCCCGAGATCGAGAAGCTCCGCGCCATCGAGCGGCTCGCCGCCGCCGCCGAGGTCGAGCTCCCGGCGCGCCCGCCCGCGCGTTACGCGCCGATGTCGTGGGACGACGTCCGCGCGTGCGAGGCGCGCGGCATCACGTTCGGCCCGCACACGGTCACCCATCCGGTGCTCTCCAGGACGAGCGACGCGCAGTCGAAGCGCGAGATCGTCGTGTCCTGGGCGCGCCTGTGCGCCGAGGCCAGGCGCCCGGTCCCCATCTTCTGTTATCCGAACGGGCATGTGGGGACGGACTTCGGTCCTCGCGAGTGCGCCACGCTGCGCCGCCTCGGCTTCCTGGGGGCCGTGACCAACTCGCCTTGCGACCACGCGACCGTCGCGGGATTCCAGAGCTCGCCGGACGCGCAGTACTCGGTGCCCCGGGTCGACTTCGGCGCGGATCACCGGAGCTTCATCCACTCGGTGTCGGGCGTCCTGCGGACGAAGCAGCTGCTCAAGCGGCACGTCGCCTGGCGGGGCGCGGCCGCGCCGGCCGATCCGGGCTTGTCGCTCGAAGGCCCTCAGGGCGACAACCGCGGCCCGTCGACCTCGCTGTTCGAGTGATCATGGACCGACAGGACATCGACGCCATCCGCTTCTCCCCCGAGCGCCCCCCGGCGCTCGTGCTGGGGGACATCACCCTGGTCCGGCCGCTCGGGATGGCCGGAATCCCGGTCATCGCGGCGACGAAGGATCGGTCCGACGCGGTCCTCTGCTCGCGCCACGTGAGCGCCGCCTGCGCCGTGCCCGGCTTCGACGAGGCGAGCCGGGACGCGTCCGCGGCCGTCTTGCTGGGCCTCGGGGAGCGGCTCCACCGGGCGCTCGGGCGCAAGATCCCGCTCTTCTACGGCACGGACCCGCAGCTCGAGCTCGTCTACCGCCACCGGGCGGCGCTCGCGCGGCACTTCCTCTTTCTCCTCAACGAGGAGGACGTGTGCTGGTCGCTGCTCGACAAGGAGGGGTTTTACGGCCTCTGCGAGGCGAAGGGCGTCCTCGCGCCGCGCACGCTGCGGCCCGGCGGCGATCTGGCGCGGCTGCGCGAGCCGCTGCTCGTGAAGCCGCGCCGCAAGTCCGCCTGGGCCGAGATCCAGCGCGACCTCCTCGGCGGCGCGGGGAAGGCGCGCTGCTTCGGCACGCGCGCCGAGCTGCTCGCGCACCCGCACTTCGAGCGCTTCAAGCGCGACCTCATCGTCCAGGAGCACATCCCGGGCGGCGTCGTCGATCTCGTGTCGTTCCACGGGTTCGCCGACGAGCGGCGGGAGCTGCTCGCGTGGTTCTGCGGGCGCAAGCTCCGCACCTACCCGGCCTTCGCCGGCGAGAGCGCCCTCGTCGAGGTCACGGACGACGGCGGCGTCGCCGCGGCCGGGCGCGAGGTCGCCGGGAAGCTCGGGCTCAAGGGGCCGTTCAAGATCGACCTCGTGCGCGACGCGAGGAGCGGCGCGCTCTACACGCTCGAGGTCAACGCCCGGTACACCCTCTGGAACCACGTGGGCGCCGCGGCGGGCGTCAACCTGCCGCGCGTCGCGTACGATTACCTGGTCGAGGGCCGCCGCCCGGCCGAGGCGCCGCGCGCCGCCGCGGGCTACCGCTGGCTCGACGTCTACCGCGTCTACCGCGCGTTCCGGGAGCAGCGCGGCGGCGCATCCGTCGCGACCTGGCTCGGCGCGGTCGCGGGGGCGCCCACGGTCTACGACGCCTTCGCCTGGGACGACCCGAGGCCCTTCGCGCGATGGGCCAGCACATTCCTCACACGAAAGGTGGCGCGCCATGCTTTACGGGATCATCGCGGACGTTCACGGTAACCTCGAGGCCCTCTCGGCCGTGCAGGCGTTCCTCGCGGAGCGGGGCGTGGAGCACCTGCTCTGCCTCGGGGACATCGTCGGATACAACGCCGACTCGGACGCGTGCGTGCGCCTGCTCGGGCGGCCGCCGGTCGTCGCGATCGCGGGCAACCACGACCTCGTCGCGATCGGGCGGATCGACGTCGAGCGCTGCGGCGCGAAGGCCGCCTTCGCGCTCCGGCGCACGCGCGCCGCGCTCTCCGTGGACAGCAAGCGGGCGCTCGCCCTCTTGCCCAGGCGGCGCCTCATCGAGGGAGAGATCGTCCTCATTCACGGCGGCGTCGACGATACGTGCGAATACATGACGAGCCCCGCGCACATCGAGGAGAACGCGCGGCTCCTCGGCGAGCGCGAGCCCAGCGGGCGCATCTGCTTCTTCGGGCACACCCACGTCCAGGCGCTCTACGAGGTCGAGGCGGGCGTCGCGACGCTGCGGTCGGCCTGCGAGCGCGTCTCGCTCGACCGCGCGCGGGGCAGGCGCTTCTTCATCAACCCCGGCTCGGTCGACGCGGCCCGGAGGCGCGACAAGCTCGCCGAGTTCGCCATCTTCGACTCGTCGCGACAGGACATCTGGTTTCACCGGGTCCGTTACGATCACGAGCGCGCCGAGCGACGCGCCGCCGAGGAGGGATATCGAATGACGTGGCTGGACAAGCATTTCGGCGCGGCGCGCGGGGCGATCGCCCAGCTGCGGCCGCGATGGCGCTGAGGGGCGGCGATGCCGTCGCGCCGCGCCGCGCGAGGGGGCGGCGCGGCGCGGCGGGCACGGGGAGGGGAGCTCGATGGGGACGAGGCGGAGGGGGAGATGCTGCGATTTCACCTGGTGACCGAGGTCGCCGAGCTCGCCGCGATGCGGGCGGCGTGGGAAGATCTGATGGGGCGGAGCGAGATGGACGAGCCGATGCTCGCGCCGGACTGGATGCTCGCCTGGTGGCGGGTGTTCGGGGCGCAGGGCCGCGCGCTGCGCGCCGCGCTGTTCTTCGACGGGCCCCGCCTGGTCGGCCTCGCGCCGCTGCTCGAGCGCCGCTGCCGGCACAGCAGCGGCATCCCGTTCCGCCGGCTGGAGCTCCTCGCTTCGGGCGAGGACCCGGCCGACGAGATCTGCTCCTGCAACCTCGGGGTCATCGCCGAGCGGGGCGCCGAGGCCGACGTCGCGCACGCGCTCGCCGGCGCGCTCGCGGGCGCGGCGCTGGGCGCGTGGGACGAGCTCGTCCTGCCGGCCATGCGCACCGACGGCGCGCTCCCCGTGATGCTCGCGGGTGCGCTCCGGCAGCACGGCATCGACGCGCGGATCGAGGTCACGGACGCCTCTCCCTACATCCCGCTGCCGTCCAGCTGGGAGGTGTACCTGCGCGCGCTCTCCGCGTCGCGCCGTTACCTCGTGCGCCGCTCGATGCGCGACCTCGAGGCGTGGGCGGGCGGCGCGCTGACGTTCGAGCGGGCGACGACGCGGGCGGAGCTCGCCCGGGCGCGGGAGATCCTGCTCCGCCTGCACGCCGAGCGCTGGTCGGCCGACGGGCGCGCGGGCGTCTTCGCCTCGCCGCGGTTCCGCGCGTTCCACGACGAGGTGATGCCCGCGATGCTCGAGCGCGGCGCCCTCGAGCTCGCGTGGCTCTCGGCGCGCGGCGAGCCCGTCGCGGCGCTCTACAACCTCGTCTGGAGCAACAAGATCTACTTCTACCAGTGCGGGCGCAGGGTCGACCTGCCGAAGGGGCTCCGGCCCGGGATCGTGGTGCACGCGTACGCCATCCGCGCCGCGATCGAGGCGGGGCGGCGCGAGTACGATTTTCTGGACAGCCCCTGCCAGTACAAGCTGGCCCTGTCGCTTTCGGCGCGGCCGCTCGTCGAGCTCCGGGCGGCGCGGCCCTCGGTGAACGACAGCGCCCGCCGCGCCGCGGAGCTCGCCGCGCACGAGCTCCGCGTGATGAAGCGGCGCGTGCTCGCCACGTGGCGCGCCGCCGCCCGGTCGCTCCGCCGCGACCCGGCGGACCCGCCGGCGCCCCCGCGCGAAGCGCCGGCGACCGCCGCGGCCGACGGCGCCGCCGCGGCCGGTGGCGCCGCCGCGGCCGACGGCGCGAGCCCCCGGCCGGCGGCGCGGGAGCGCGCCGCGTCGTCATGAGCCGCTTGTCCGGGCGCGGGGATGCTCAGGCTTCTCTGCGGTGCTCCGCGTGGCGCGTGGCGCCCCCCGGCGCGGCTCAGAGGCCGACGGTGGCGCGGAAGAACTGGCCCTCTCCCTCGATGGCGTAGCCCCCCGAGGCGAACGGGACGAAGAGCGAGCCGCCCTGGCGGAGCCCCTGGGCGGCGCCGCGCGCGTCGACCAGCGACGCCTGTCCCCGGGTGCACAGCACGATCTCGGGGCCGCGCCGGTCGTCGGTCCGCCACGATGACGCGGCGTCGAGCTCGATGCGCGAGAGCCGGAACTCCGGCGCCGGGGTGTCGTAGATGGACTCGGCGCCGGCCCGGCGCGGCGCGACGGGCTCGACGCGCCACGGGGAGAAGTCGAGGACGCGCAGGAGCTCGCCGACGTTGACGTGCTTCGGCGTGAGCCCGCCGCGCAGCACGTTGTCGGAGCTCGCCATGATCTCGATCCCGACCCCCTGCACGTAGGCGTGCAGCCGGCGCGGCGGCAGGTACAGCGCCTCGCCCGGCTCGAGGTGCACGTCGTTCAGCAGGAGCGCGATCACGACGCCGACGTCGCCCGGGTAGAGCTCGTGCAGGCGCAGCGCCCAGCCCGCGGCGCGCGCGAGCGGCCCGCCCGCCTCGGCGCGGGCCCGGCACGCCTCGACCACGGCGGACACGAGCTCCCGCCGCGCCGCCGGCCCGAGCGCGAGCAGGCCCTCGACGAGCCGCGCGACCGCGGCCGCGTCGATGGGCCCGCTGCCGCGCGGGACGAGCGCGTCGCCCGGGCCGCCGGCGAGGAGCGCGAACGCGTCCGCCAGGGCCTCGGCCGGCCGGAAGCCGCAGAGCGCGTCGAACGGGGTGAGCGCGCAGATGAGCTCGGGCTTGTGGTGCGGGTCGCGGTAGGTGCGCTCGGGCGCGTCGACGGGGATGCCGGCCGCGTTCTCCGCGTCGAACCCGCGCCGCGCCTGCGCCTCGTCCGGGTGCGCCTGCAGCGACAGCGGCTGGTCGGCCGCGAGCACCTTGAGCAGAAACGGGAGCCGCGCGCCGAAGCGATCGCGCGTCGGCGCGCCCAGGAAGGCGTCCGCGCGCCTGGGGATGGCGTCGATCAGGCGCTCGCGGCCTCCGTCGAGCTCGACGATCGAGGAGGCCGCCGGGTGGGCGCCCATCCAGAGCTCGGCCTGCGGCTTGTCGGAGGGTCCCTGTCCGAGCAGCGCCGCGATGGCCTCCCGCGAGCCCCAGGCATACTCCTGAACACGGTTCTCGAGCGCAAACATGGATAGCTCCTGCGGGCGGCACCGTACCGGATGGCCCCGGGGAAGTCAGCCCTTGAGCGCGTGGGCGATGCCGCTCTCCAGCGTCGACCGCGTGACAAGGCCGCTGAGATCGGCGCCGAGCTCGACCAGGGTCTCTGCGATCTTCGGCTGGATGCCTGTCAGGATCACGGTCGCGCCGAGCATCCCGACGGCCTGGGCCGTCTTGACCAGCGCGTTCGCGACGTCGGCGTCGACGGCCGGCACGCCGGTGATGTCGAGGATCACCCGCCTGGCCCCGTGGGCGACGATGCCGCCGAGCAGCACCTCGAGGGCGCTCTGCGCGCGGCGCTGGTCGATGTCGCCGATGAGCGGCATGACGAGGACGCCCTTGGCGATCGGCAAGAGCGGCGTGGAGAGGGCGCGCAGGCTCCTCTCCTGAGCGCGGATGATCTCGGCCTGGAGCTCCTGGTTCTTGGCCTCTGCGCGCTTGTAGCTGGTGATATCGGTCGAGACGCCGCAGACGCCGCGGACCGCCCCGGCCGCGTCCCTGAGCGGGAACTTGAGCACGGCGAAGTGGTGGAGCTGCCCGTCGGGGCTCACGTCGCCCTCGTCCCACGAGAGCGTCCGGCCCGTGGTGAGGACCTCGAGATCGGAGGTACGGAACGTGTCGGCGCGCTCCTTCGGGAAGATCTCGTGATCGGTCTTCCCGGCCACATCGCCCCACGCGAGGCGCGCCCAGCTCAGGAAGTACCCGTTCGCCAGGATGTAGCGACCGCCGGCGTCCTTGGCGAAGAGCAGCATGGGCGCGGCCTCGAGGACCGCGCGGAGCACGTCGACGTCGTCGGACGGCGCGCCGCCGCGCGGTGTTCGCTTCTCGGCGCCGGGGCCGGGGTCAGGGGGCAGCGCTCCAGGCGACGGCTCGTCTCTGGGCTCGGGTTGGGCGAGCGCCCGTCGCAGCTCGGCGAGCTCGCGGCGGAGCTCTTCGTTCTGCGCTCGCAGGGCCTCGTTGTCGCGCTGTAGATCGTCTCGGTGGGATCGGTCCTCCGCCATGCTCCGGTCGCCTCGCATCGTCTGCTCCGCTGGCCGCTTCGGCCCCCTTCCGGAACGGGCGGGTGAATCGCTCGCCACGTAAGCGCGCCAGGGCGACACTGTCAAGGTGGTCCCTTCGAGGCTGTCGGGGGCGTCACGCGCGGGAAGCAAGGGGTGCGCGGGGGCGCAAGACGCGCTTCGGGCTGGCGCTGCTCGGCGGCTGTCGGCTCAGCGGTTGACGCGGCGAGCGGCTCCGGCTTTACGTGGTCCGGCGTGCGCCCTAGGCTCGGCGAATGACCACGACCAAGGACGACGCGCGGCTCTCACCCATCCTTGCGAGGCTGCGCGACGCAGCGCTGGCCTATCCCGAGGCGGTTGAGGAGTTCCCCTGGGGGGATCGCGTGGCCAAGGTGCGCGGGAAGATCTTCGTCTTCCTCAACCTCCACGAAGGGAAGCTCGTCGTGACCGCGAAGCTGCCGCAGTCGGGCGACGCCGCGCTCCTGCTGCCGTTCGCGGCGCCGACCGGGTACAACCTCGGCAAGAGCGGGTGGGTGACAGCGCGCTTCGGTCCGAAGGACCGCGTGCCCGAGGCGATGCTGCTCGAGTGGATCGAGGAGAGCTACCGCGCGGTGGCGCCGCAGCGGGCGTTGCGGGCGAAGGAGGAGGGGGCGACGGGGAAGGGGGCGGGGGCGAGTAAGCGAGCGGGGGAGAGGAAGAAGGCTGCTGCGGCCGGGGAGAACGCGGCGGTGAAGAAGGGGGCTGCGGCGAGCGAGCGAGAGGGGAAGAAGGCTGCTGCAGCCGGGGGGAAGGCGGCGGCGAAGAAGGGGGCTGCGGCGAGCGAGCGAGAGGGGAAGAAGGCTGCTGCAGCCGGGGAGAAGGCTGCGGCGAAGAAGGGGGCTGCGGCGAAGAAGGGGGCTGCGGCGAAGAAGGGGGCTGCGGCGAAGAAGGGGGCTGGGGTGAACAAACGGGCACCGGGAAAGCCTATGGCCCCGGCGAAGCCTGCAGATCCGGCCAAGAGAGCGGCGCCGGTGAAGACAGGGGCAGCGGAGACGAAAGCACCGCAGTCGAGATCCAGAGCTCCCAAGACGAAGACGGTACGGGCGCAGAGCGTGCAGCCTACCCGGTCGCGTCGCTAGCGTCAGCGCCTCGTCGCGCGTGAGCCCTCGCCTTGCGCGGCGTAGCTGTCACGCTTCGCTGATCCACCCATTAACCTCTATTCACGCGCCACGTTGGCACCTGGGAACGCGTCAGTTTTCCTCGGATACCGCGGTGGCGCGGTCGCTGGGGTCGTCGAGCTCGATCGCCGCTTCCGGGGGCGACCCAGGATCATCGTCTGGCGCATCCGATTCTGTGCCGTCTTCCGTCATGCGGATGAGGATCAACGTGATGTTGTCCTCGCCGCCTTGCTCGTTCGCCGCGGCAACGAGCTGTCGACACGCCTCGTGGGCCTCTTCCGTCGAGGTGATGATATCGCGGATCTGATCGTCGGTCACCATATTACTCAGCCCATCGGAGCACAGCAAATAGGCGTCGCCCGCCTGTGGCTCATCATTCACGAGGTCAACCGCCACGGTGTCACTCATCCCCAGGGCGCGGGTGATGACGTTCACCGGAAGCTCTGCCCGCTGCTCCTCCGTGAGCTCGGGCATCGCCATGATGTAATCGTTGTAGAGCGAGTGATCGCGCGTGAGCTGGGTGATCTCCCCGCCTCGCACCCTGTAGGCGCGGCTGTCGCCGACATGCCCAATGTGCATGCGGTTCTTCTTTGAAGAGTGAAGTGCGCACACCACGGTCGTGCCCATTCCAGCACAGTCCCGCGAACGGATGCTGCGCTCGAAGATCTGTCGATTGGCGACGCGGATGCCACTCACCAGACGGTTTCCTTCCTCGGAGAGGCTGGTATCGAAGTGGTGCGGCCAGGTCGCGTCCTCCCGGCTGGTCGAGCGAAAGAAATCCGCGATCGACTCGGTCGCGAGGCGGCTCGCCACGTCGCCTGCCCGGTGACCGCCCATGCCATCGGCGACGATGAAGAGGGCGTACTCCGAGAGGATCGCGTAGCTGTCCTCGTTATGATCTCGCTGAAGACCGAAGTCTGTCATTCCTGCTGCGATTGCTTTCATGTCGTGGGTCCAAGGTGGTCAGGGCAAGATCGGCTCGTCGTTCGCGATACGGAGCGGCGCGGCCAGGTGAGCATCCAGCTCGCCGGGCTCGAACCGGCAGAGGCCTACCGCGTGCCAGAACGAGGCGGCAGTGTCGCCGCGAAGTCGATACCGACCCCTGGGCGTGAAGGCGACCCAGCCCTCCGGAAGCCGGAGGAGAGACGCGACGCACGCTCCCGCCGACGCGTCCCAGAGCCGAATCGAACCGTCCTCAGAGCTCGTCGCGAGCACGCGCCCGTCGGATCGCCACGCGACGCTCCACACGCGATCGGTGTGCCCTTCGAGCCGATGGATCACGCTGCCTGTGTCGGCCTGCCACAGCTTCACCGTCCCGTCCGCCGAGCCGGACGCGAGGCGCGACCCATCCGGGCTCCATGCGACGCTCCAGACGGAATCTGCGCGACGATCGAGCACGCGCACCGCGGTCCCCGTCTCGACCTGCCACAGCGTCACGGCGCCGCAAGCCGACCCTGACGCCAGGGCTCGACCATCCGAGGAGAAAGCCACGCTGAGGACCCGATCTGTGCGCGCGAGGAGCACGCGAGGCGCGACGCGGCTCTTGAGATCCCAGAGCGCGATGGTGCGGTCCGCTGAGCCGGACGCGAGGGTCAGCCCGTCAGGGCTGAAGGCCACGCTCAATACGCTGCCGGAATGCCTCTTCAGGGACCGCAGGACCATGCCCGTCTGGACGTGCCATAGCAGGATGGAGCGATCGTTGGAGCCGGACGCGAGCGTGGCCCCGTCCGCGCTGAATGCGAGGCTCAAGATCCCGCCCGCGTGTCGCCTCAGCACGCGCAGCATCGTCCCCGTCCCAGGTTGCCAGAGCGTGACGGTGCGGTCGCTCGATCCGGAGGCGAGCGTGAGCCCGTCAGGACTGAAGGCCACGCTCTGGATCGGCTCCGCGTGCCCCTTGAGCACGCGCAGCATCGTCCCCGTCCCAGGTTGCCAGAGCGTGACGGTGCGGTCGCTCGATCCGGAGGCGAGCGTGAGCCCGTCAGGACTGAAGGCCACGCTCTGGATCGGCTCCGCGTGCCCCTTGAGCACGCGCAGGGTGACGCCTGTCTCCGCTTGCCACAGCGCGACGCTCCGATCCGCCGAGCCCGACGCGAGCGTGCGGCCGTCCGGGCTCCAGGCGACGCTCCCGATCTTCTCCCAATGCTCTCGGAGCTTGCGGAGGACAGCGCCGGTCGCGACTTCCCAAAGGATGACGAGGGGCTCCGATGAGCTCGACGCGAGGGTGCGTCCGTCAGGCGAGAATGACACGCACTCCACCGAGCCTGCGTGCCCCTCGAGCGCGCGGCGGACGGAGCCGGTGGCCACGTCCCAGAGCAGCGCGGTGCCGTCGGCCGAACCAGACGCGAGGGTGAGGCCATCAGGGCTCCATGCGACACTTTGGACCCAGTCCGTGTGCGCCCGGAGCACGCGCCGCACGGAGCCGGTATCAACCTCCCACAAGGTCACCGTGCCGTCGGCCGAGCCGGAGGCGACAGTGAGGCCGTCGGGGCTCCACGCGACGCAGAGGACGCGATCCGAGTGCCCCTTGAAGACGCGCTTGACGGAGCCGGCGGCGACGTCCCACAGCATCACCGTGCCGTCGACCGACCCCGAGGCGAGGGCGAGTCCGTCGGGGCTCCACGCGACGCTCTGCACGGGACCCCCGTGCCCGGCGCAGATACGCTGGCTCGCTCCCGTCACGGCGTCCCAGAGCATCACCGTGCGATCGGCGGCCCCGCTCGCGAGCTGGCGCCCGTCAGGGCCGAAGGCGACGCACTGGACCGGGCCCCGCTGCCCCCTCAGCACGCGTAAGGCGGCGCCCGTGGCAGCCTCCCAGAGGCGGATCACGCCGCCGTCGTGCGCGGTCGCCAGGAGCACGCCATCCGAGCTGAATGCGACGGCATGACACGCTGAGATCGTTCCGATCGAAACGGCCTCGATGGCCGCGGGGCGCGGTGGCGCGGCCCCCCAACCCCGTAGGTCATGGATCCATCGTGGCGAGGGCTCGTCCACCGCAGCGCCGACGAACTCTGCGGCGAGCAAGATGGCTCCTTCGAGGTTCGCGCCACGCAGCTCGGCGCCGAGGAGGCGGGCGAAGGAGAGATCGGCGCCGCGCAGATCCGCCCCCGTGAGGTTCGCGCCGCGCAGATCGGCGCGGACCAGGCGCGCGCCAGCGAGGCACGAGCCCCCGAGATCGGTCCCCACCAGGGTCGCACCCGTGAGATCGGCGCGCGCGAGGTTCGCTCCTCGCAGATGACCCACGTGCGAGAAATCGTACCCGCGCAGATCCTGCCCCTCCAGCTTCTGCGCCTCGATCATGGCCCCCGGCGCCTCACCGTCGTTCACCACGCCGAGGCGCAGCAGGACGCGCCAGGCGTTGCCTGTCGCGACGTCCTTGCCGGGAGAAGCGAGCTTCGCGCGCGCCCATGTCACGGCGATGTCGCGGCCCGCGAGATCGGTGAAGAAGTCTATCATGAGATCGCTCATCGTCTGCACTCCGAGAGCTTCCGCGTCGCCGCGCTGCGCGACCTCCGCGGCGGCCGCGTGGGCGACCAGCCACTCGAGCACCGACTGGTGGATGAACGAGAAGTTGCCGTCATCGTCGCGGACGAGCAGTGAGCGCGAGCCGATCTGTTGCTTTGCAACCTCGGCGTCGAGCGGCCGATCAAGATCGAGCACCTGGACGGCCGAGAGCAGCGTCGAGGGGATCCTCTGCATGCTGACGCCGCGCTCCGATCGGGACCAGAGCAGGATCGCGAGCTCCATCGCTGCCTTCCAGATCTGCTCGAGGTTGAGGGGAGGCTCGGCGCCGCGCGGCTTCGCGCGCTCGATCTCGCTCGAGAGCCATCGCTGAATGAGGAGCTCGTACAACCTCGCAGCGGTGATTCGGCCCGAGCGCGTCCTGGCCTCCTCGAGGTCGCGCGGGTCGAGCTCCAGTATGAAGCTCAACATCCGCGGGTTCTCGGCGAGGCCGAGCAGATCCCTGACCCCGTCGAGGAGGCGGAGGCGCACGTCGGCGTCGGCCTCGCTCGGGAGCCGCTTGACCAGGAGCCGCCGGATCCGACCCCGATCGAAGGGCTGGAGCTTGAGCAGCCTGAACCCGGCGACACGCTCGGCCTCACGAGCGAGCGCCCGCTTGATGTCATGATCCGTGAGGAAATGCGCGGTGCGGCTTGATACTACGACCTTTGCGTTCCCCTCCGCAGCCTCAAGGATGGTGTCGAAGTGCTCGACCGCCCGCTCGTACGTGACCCGGAACGCGAGCTCATCGAAGCCATCGAAGAAGAGCGCCACCTGGCCGTCGGAGAGCATGTAACGGAAGGCGTCGAGGGGCATTCTTCCAAACTCAGCCGCCGCGAAGTGCTGGGCCAGGAGCTGGTTCAGGAGCCGACCCTTCTCCAGCGCTCGCATCTCGACCAGAATGGGGGAGCTCGTCGCGTTCTCTGCCGTCATCCGCCGCACGAGCTCGCGGAGCAGGAACGTTTTTCCAGTGCCGAAATCGCCCAGCAGCAGGACGAAGCGCGGGTGCGGCGAGGTCAGGAGCTCGCTGAGCGTTGAGAGCGCGTCCTCTGTCATGGTCCGGTCCGCGCCGACCCAGAGCTCAGCGCGCTGCTCGACATAGTGTCCGGATGGATAGACGGGATCGCGGGCGAGGCGCTCGCCCTGCCATGCCAGGTACTTCGTGAGGTCGAGCAAGCCCTGGTACTCGCCGAAGCTCTTCAGGTACACGCCGGCCCTCGCGGCTCTCCGGAGGAGCTGGTCCGGGGCGGCAGGGCCGGTATGGACGATCGTCGAGTGGAGCATGGGGTTCTCACGCCGGTAGGGCGCCTCGATCGCCGTGATGAAGAGATCGATGAGCTCTTCGGAGATCGGGTGATCGAGCACCGCGACCGGAGCCATCCGGACGAGACGCCCGTCTCGCCCCGAGACGAGGAGTACACCAGAAAACGGCGGCGGCGCCGCTCGGCGGACGATCTCGGCCTCGGGGTCCCGCAGTCGGCATACGCGCTCGACCCGCTGGGTGAAATCGTTGTGGGTCCTCCCCGCGAGAGTCCCGTGCGGCTGGGGGAGCGCCGCTCGGACCACCCCGACAGCCGCCTCGTCCCGCGTTCGGGGTCGGAGCGGCGGCTCGAAGTTCCGGCAGAGGAACGCGAGGAGGAACTCCGCCGACGCGCGGCAGGCGAAGCTGCGGAAGCGCTCGTCTTTCGCATGATCCGCGTAGTCGGATACGGCCTTTGCGACGATGGATCGCCGGCCGAGACGCGCGGACACATAGCCGATTGCAGCGCCCTCCATCTCGACCCCCAGCGTCTTGCGGGAGTGTCGCCGCAAAGCGTCGAAGAGCCTTGGGTCTTCGCGAACGGTTTTCCCGGTCGCGATAGGACCGACATGAACGCGAAAGGGCGGATCCGTCGGGAACCCGTCTGGATCGAGCAACCGCTCCTCGAGCACCAGGTCCCGGCCCGCATCCGTGAGCCGCAGGACAGCGGGCTTGTCTTCGAGCAGGCCCTCGGCACGGAGCTCTTTGACCACCGCGGTCCAGTCAGGGCAACGCACCTTGCGCTCGGGTGAGGTGAGCGGCGAGGCCCCCCCTTCGACCTGGTGAGCGAACAGCGCGTGGAGCAGCCATCGCCGCTGGACGTCCTTCGACAGGGGCCGCTCTTTGACGAGCTCGGCGCTCCACCCCAGATCACGAGAGAAGAAGGCCGCGTCCATCTTCCACGTCGCTTCCAGGTTGTAGGTCTCGATGTCGCGGAAGAGCAGCTCCTCTTGGTGCTCGGATCCACGGTGCGCGACGATCTTGCCGTGGTCATAGCTGTAGACACGGTCGGCGACGATCACGTCTCCGAGCGATACTTCTCCGCGCCTGCCAGCGCAGATGCCGCACATCGCGAGGCACGCGGGCTCCAGCTCATCGATGAGCTGCGTCGCCCGGGTGGCGGCAGCCGTCTCACCCATCTCACCCGACCACGCCGCCGCTATCCAGAAGAGAGCGCCGTGCTGGTTCGTGAAGCTGCGGTAATGGTAACGGAGGCCGCTGCGGTCTCGCGCCATCGTCCAGCCAGAGGCGCCGCCATTCCCCAGCCGAAGCACGGCCTCAAGCTCATCCTGGAGGGCCGTGATGATGAGGACGTCGACATGAGGCGCGTCGGACCGGCTCATGTCCCCGAGCTCCTCGGAATGCACGGAGCGATGCTATCACGCGGGTACGCTGCTGGTGACGGAAAATCGCTGCGCGTGGAAGGGCGCGCCGGGCGGAATCCCGGACCCTGCGGCTCATGAAAGGGCTCGCGTAGTAAACGTGAAGATCGAGCTCGACGTGCAGGCGCGACGCGGTGAACGAGGTGAGAGTGCGGGTCAACTCGGCTTCCTCGTCGTAGCCGAGGACGAGCGAGGTGCAGCCCACGCGCTGTCGTGTAGGCGCGACGGCGCCGCTTGGGCTATCCTGGCGCCATGGCCGCGGCCGCTTCGACCCTCGCCGATGCGCTGCTCTTCGACGCCTCCGCCCGTTGACGGCAGGGTCCACCCACACCCACGGAACCACCTCGATGCCCCAGCGCGCGCCATCCACGGAATCCCCCTCCGCCCCGCCGGGCCCAGCCTCTCTGCGTCCGTCCCCGCGGCGCTGGCGCCGTCTCCGGGCCGTCGTGCTCGCCGCCGCCGTGCTCTACCTCCTCGGGGTCGCCGCGGTCTGGCTCGCCCTGCCCATCCTGGGCGACCGCTTTTGGCCCGCGACGCTCTTCCTCTTCGGCCCGCGCCAGGTCATCGCCCTCCCGCTGCTCATCATCGTCCCCGCCGCGCTCTTGCTCCAGCGCCGCGCCCTCATCCCCGCGGCGCTGGCGGCGGCGATCGTGGTCGGGCCCATCCTCGGGTATTGCCTCTCCCTCCGGGCGCTCACCGGCGGATCGGGCCGCGGGGACTTGCGCGTCGCGTCCTTCAACACGGGGAGCCGCGCCATGAGCATGGATCGACTCAAGGCCTTCGTGGCCGAGTCCCGGCCCGACGTGCTCGCCCTGCAGGAGTGCTCGATCCCCGAGCCCGATCTGACAGCCGCCTTCCCGGGGTGGTCCGTCCACGTCGACCGCGGCATGTGCCTCGTGAGCCGGTATCCGGTCCTCAAGGCCGAGTCGAGAGATCGCAACGACGTCTGGCGCGCCGGCGGCCACGGCGCCATCCTCCGCTACGCGATCGCCCTGCCGGATCGCGCGACTCCCGGCGCTCCGCACCACGCTCCCGTTCCGGCCGCCGCTACCGCTGCCGCTGCCGCGGGCGCGCCCGACGCGCCCGGCGCGCCCGACGCGCCGCGGCCGAGCGCGCAGGCGGCGCCCGGGGCGCGCACCTTCAGCCTCCTCAACCTGCACCTGGAGACGCCGCGCGAGGCGATCGAGGCGCTGATGCACGGCCTCTGGAAGCAGGCCGCGGAGCACGACCGCGTCATCGCGCTGCGCGCGTGGGAGTCCGAGCTCGCGCGACAATGGGTCGACGAGGCGCCCTATCCGGCCGTCATCGTCGGCGACCTCAACATGCCGGTCGACAGCGCCATCTACCGGCGCTTCTGGTCGGGCTTCGAGAACGCGTTCTCCCGCGCCGGGCTGGGGTTCGGCGCGACGAAGCGGACGCGCTGGTTCGGCATCCGCATCGACCACGTGCTCGCCGGGCCGGGCTGGACCACCGAGCGCGCCTGGATCGGCCCGGACCTCGGCTCGGACCACCTCCCCATCCTCGCCGACCTGCGCTGGACCGGCAGCCCGCACGAGGGGTCGCCCTGAAGTTCAGCAACTTCGGTCAGGCACGGCCGGCACCCCCTCGTTATCCTGTCGCTCGCCGAGGAGGACACCGCCCTTGACCGAAGCCACCGAGAACGCCTGCTTCGTCAGGTTCCGCAGGGTGCTCGAGCACATCGACGCGCACCTGGACGAGGACCTGACGCTCGATCGGCTGAGCGGCGTCGCCGCGTTCTCGAAATACCACTTTCACCGCCAGTTCTCCGAGCTCTTCGGCATCGGCGTCCACGAGTACGTGAAGCTCCTCCGCCTGCGGCGCGCGTCGCAGCGGCTCGCCCTCCGGGATCAGGCC
The DNA here is from genome assembly GCF_051474665.1 of Sorangium sp. So ce394. Lineage (NCBI taxonomy): Bacteria > Pseudomonadati > Myxococcota > Polyangiales > Polyangiaceae > Sorangium > Sorangium sp. So ce394. The sequence goes on along the minus strand of NZ_CP150339.1, from coordinate 7,682,378 downwards.
CGCGTCACCGACATCGCGCTGGCGAGCGGGTACGAGAGCCTCGAAGCGTTCTGCCGCGCCTTCAAGAAGGCGTTCGGCCAGACCCCGTCCGAGTTCCGGGAACAGCCCCGGTGGGACCCGTGGCACGCGATGCACGAGCGCCTGAGCGAGGCGAGGACCCTGCCCCTCCGCCCGCAGGATCGCGCCGGAGACGTGACGATCGCGCGGTTCGAGGAGACCCGCGTCGCCGCCCTCGAGCACCGGGGCGACCCGAAGCGGGTCCTCGAATCGGTGCGGCGCTTCATCGGGTGGCGCAAGGAGAACCGGCTGCCGCCGCGGAGCAGCGCGACCTTCAACGTCCTCTACGACGACCCGGCCGAGACCCCGTCGGAGGCCTTCCGCATCGACCTCTGCGCGGCGACCGGCCGCCCCGTGCCAGAGAACCCGCTCGGCGTCGTCGCGAAGACGATCCCCGGCGGCCGGTGCGCCGTCCTGCGGCACATCGGGGGCGATGACACGCTCTTCCACGCCGTGAGGCACCTCTACGCGGCCTGGCTCCCCGCGAGCGGCGAGGAGCCGCGGGATTACCCGCTCTTCCTGCAGCGCGTGCGCTTCTTCCCGGAGGTGCCCGATCACGAGGGCGTCACCGACATCTTCCTCCCTCTCCAGTAGACGATCACCTCCAGACCCTCTCCCGTCCTCCAGTGCTCCGCAGGAGAACCCCGCATGAATCGATTCGTGGGCAGCCGAAGCCTCGTCGTGCGCGACGAGGCAAAGGACCTCTCGTTCCCGGTCCTGCTGATGTACCCGACGCGCGTCCCCGCCGAGATCGTGGCGATGGGGCCTTATTCGCTCGAGGTCGCGCCGAACGCGCCCGTCGACGGCGGCCCGCTGCCGCTCGTGGTCCTCTCGCACGGCGGCGGCAGCTCGCCGCTCGTGTATCGCACGCTCGCGTCCCACCTCGCGCAGAGCGGATACGTCGTCGCGATGCCGGAGCACCCCGGGGACAACCGCAACGATCGGTCCAGGTCCGAGACGCTCGAGAACCTCCGCGATCGACCTCGGCACGTTCGCCTCGCGATCGATGCCGTCGCCTCCGATGCGGAGCTCGGACCGCGCCTGGGGGAAGACGGCGTGGCGATCATCGGGCACTCGATGGGGGGCTATACCGCGCTCGCCGTCGCGGGCGGGCAGCCCTTCGCGGGATACGGGCAGAAGATCGAGGTCACGAAGGACCCGCGCGTGAAGGCGCTGGTCCTGATGGCCCCCGCGACCGGCTGGTTCGGCCTCAACGACGCCTTGCAGGACGTCACGGCGCCCATCCTCTTGCTCGTCGCGGAGCACGACCGCATGACGCCGAGATGGCAAGGGCAGCTCGTGCTCGACCTCGTCCCCGACCGGGCTCAGGTCACCTTCGAGGTCGTCGAGAACGCAGGCCATCATTCCTTCTTGAGCCCGTTCCCTCCCCAGATGAGGACCCCGGGCTTCCTGCCCGCCAGCGATCCCGCCGGGTTCGATCGCGAGGCGTTTCACCGCAAGCTCCCGCACGACGTGCGCGCGTTCCTCGACCGGATCTGGTCCCGACGAGGGTAGGCCGCCTCTTCGTCGCCGCTCTGTCGCCTCTTCGTCGCCTCTTCGTCGATCGCTTCGAGCAGCCCCGGTCCCCCGGAGGGGCCGAGCCGCTCGCTGGTCCCGTCGCGAAAGGCATCCAGGACAGCAGTCTCCCGACCTCGATCCGCCCCATGTAGGCTATCCTGCGCGCCCACGCGCGGCATCTTGTTCGGGAGTCTTCCATGAAGCGATCACGTTCCGAGAATCTTTGCAAGGTCGGCATATTCCTCGGCCTCGGCGTCTCGCTCGCCATCGCCGGCTGCGGCGACGAGGACAACGGCGGTTCCAGCAGCACCAGCAGCAGCGCGAGCGCCGCCGCCAGCAGCAGCAGCGGCGCCAGCAGCAGCAGCAGCGGCGGTACGGGCGGCAGCGGCGGCGGCACGGGCGGCGGCGGCGAGGGCGGCAGCGGCGGCGCGGGCGAAGGCGGCGGGACGGGCGGCAGCGGCGGCAGCGGCGGGCCGTCGCTCAGCTTCTTCGTGTCGAGCACCGGGAGCCCGACCGCGAACCTGGGCGGGCTCGCCGGCGCCGACAAGCGGTGCCAGGACCTGGCCGCCGCGGTCGGCGCCGGAGCGAAGACCTGGCGCGCCTACCTCAGCGTCGAGAAGGGCCCGGACGATCAGCCGGTGCACGCCAAGGACCGGATCGGCGCCGGCCCCTGGTACAACGCAGAGCTCGTGATGGTGGCCGCGGACATCGAGGAATTGCACGCGAGGTTCGGCGATCACACCGTGTTCCTCGACGAGAAGGGCGAGATGGTGCCAGGCCAGTGGGAGGGCTCCCCGACGCCGAACCAGCACGACATCCTCACCGGCACGAACCGGGACGGCACCCTGAAGGCCGGCCAGACCTGCGAGGACTGGACCTCCGAGGACGCGAGCCAGACCGCCACGGTCGGGCACTCCGACGGGCTCGGCCCCAGTGGAAGCAACGCCGACATGTACCGGCCGTGGAACTCGGTCCACGCGAGCGGCAGCTGCGCCGACACCGCTCCGGGCGGCGGGAACGGCCGCGTCTACTGCTTTGCCGTGGACTGAGCTGCAGAGCGCTGGCGCGGGGCGCCGTCAGGACGACGCCCGGCGCTGCGCGCGCGCAGCGCGGCGGGCCGGACGCGGGGCGAGGGCGTGGGCGATGCCGCTCTGCAGGGTGCTGTGGGTGGTGATGCTCTCGAGGTCGACGTCGAGATCCACGAGCGTCTGGGCCGTGTCCGGGCCGATGCCGGTGAGCACGAGCTTGGCGCCGAGCAGGCGCGCGGCGCGCGCGATGCGCAGCAGGGCGTCGGCGGACTCCGCGTCGACGTCCTTGACGCCGGTGACGTCGAGGATGGCCGTGTGGAACTGGTGCTGGACGATGCCGTCCAGGAGCTTCTCCATGGCCTGCTGGGCGCGGGCGCTGTCGAGGGCGCCGATGAGGGGCATGGCGACGACGCCCTCGGCCAGCGGGACGAGGGGCGTCGACAGCTCGCGCAGCGTGGCCTGCTGCGCCTGGATGACCTGCTCCTGGAGGGCGAGCCGCTCGAGCTCGGCCTCGCGCAGCGGGGTCAGGTCGCGCGCGATGGTGGCGAGCGCCGGGGGCCGCCCGGCCTCGCCGGCGAGCGCGACCATCGAGACCTGGCAGGGCAGGGTGCCCCCGTCGCGCTGGTCGAGGCCGAGGGTGCCTTGCCACGACCCGCGCTCGAAGCACCGCTGTACGATCCCGGAGAGCGCGTCCTGCTCCTCCACGTACAGGTCGGAGAGGCGCATGCCGAGCGTGCCGTCGCCGTGGCCCGTCATGGCCCGGAAGGCCTGGTTGGCATAGAAGATCGCGCCCTCCTCCGAGGCCATGCACACGCCGTCCGGCGCGCTGTCGACGAGCGCCTGGAAGTCGCGCAGCTCCGCCTGGGCGGACGCGAGGTGTCGTTGCGCCGTGACGTCGCGCCCGACCCAGAGGACGCTGTCCTCGGTGAACGGCTTGCAGGCGGCCTGGATCCACAGCTGGCGATCGCGAAGCGTGATGGGGTACTCGATGCTCAGGACCGTTTGCTTCGCGAGCGACTCCCGGATGACCTCGGCGCAGCGCTCGATGTAGTCGTCTCGCACCACGCTGGTGAGGTGTCTGCCCCGCGCGTGCCTGGCCATCTCGGCAGGGATGACGAGCGTCGGAAACATCTCCAGAACCACGCCGTTCCGATCGAAGAAGGCGATGAACGCCGTGCTCACCGAGCAGAGCGCTTCCAGCTTCGCCTGAGCTCCCTCCAGCTCGGCCACACGCCGGCGCAGCGCCGCGTTCTCGCGTTCGATCTCCGTGAGGTTCTGATTGTTATCTATCATACAAAAATCCCGCCCCCATCGTATTCGCGCAGCTCGGGACGGGCGAGCGAAATCCAGCGAGGGATCGTGCTCGTTCATGCATTGCGCGAGCCGTGCGCGGCGCGAGAGCGATCTCGCGCCAGGCGAGGCTGTCACGGCGCTGCTCGCGCGCCCGGGAGCGCGCGCATGTCGCGGACTGCGGTGAGATGAGATTTGTTTGATGTCGCGGTAGGAAGGGGCGGCGCAACCCGGCGGACGGTCCGGTGCCGAGTCGCGCGCGTCAGAAATCCCGTCTCGGTTTCCGGGATGATGCGGCAGGGCCGGGAGAAACCCAGATCGCCTCTACATCACAGCGGCTCTCCCGCACCCTTGCTGAACGAGGGCTCAGCGCGGGCGGCGCTTCGCGCGACCGAGCAGCAATCCCAGCGCGGCGAGGAGGAGCCCCGCCTGGGTGCCAGAGCCTCGCGCGTCGTCGCCCACGGCGCAGCTGCAGCCGGAGCTCGAGCTCTCTTCTCCCGTCGAGTCGCCCGATCCAGCGCTGGCGTCTTGTCCGCCTGCTCCCCCGGACCCGGTGCCGATCGCGCCGCCGCTGCTCACGCTGCCAGCGCCACTTTCCATGGCCCCGCCCGCGCCTCCGGCGCCGGCCGCGCCTCCGGTGCCGGCCGCGCCGCCCGCACCCCCGGCGCCGGCCGCGCCCGCACCTCCGGTGCCGCCCGCGCCGCCCGCACCGCCGGTGTCGTCACCACCGGGAACAGCACCCGGACAGGCTGCCGTCTCTGGATCCTGACCACCGGCCCTGTCGAGGCCGAAATAGGCGGCGACGGCGTGTCCGTCGAACGGCACGGAGTGCCCGACGCCGGCCATCGAAAAGGCCTCGTAGACCGTGTAGCCGCAATCGCTCTTCCAGAACTGGCGCGTGGTTCCAGTCCTCGGCGTGTCGGTCCCATCCGGGGTCTCGCTCAGACCCAAGACGTTCGTCCACTCTTTGACGTCTTCAGCCATGTTCTTGTAGCTGAGGATCGTGTCGTCGGTGCCATGCCAGTGCTGCAGGCGCGGGCGATGGCCGGTGTAGCCGGGATAGTACGAACGAACGAGGTCTCCCCACGCCTGCCCGGTCTTCGTGACGCTGCCGCTCCCGCAGGGCCCGCTCCACTGGGCAGTGCTCCCGGTTCCGGTGACGTCGTTGTAGCCCTCGGCCCAGCAGCCGCACGGGACGCCCATGAGCGACACGCCGGCCATGAACACGTCGGGGTACACGCCGAGCAGCGCCTCGGTCATGATGCCGCCCGACGACCCGCCGACCGCGTACACGCGGCCCGGGTCGGCGCTGTACTTCGCGAGCGTATATTTCACCATCTGGACGATGGCGCCCGTGTCGCCGCCGCCGTCGTGCTTGAGCGATCTCGTCGAGCCCGCGTCCCAGCAGTTCTGCCCCGTGGCCTCCGGGAAGATCATGATGAAGCCGCTGGTGTTCGCTATGGAAACCAGGCTCGACATCTCGCTGAACGTGCCCGGGCCAGTTCCCTGGCAATGATGGGGAGCGACGACGATGGGAGGCTTGGTCGCCAGCTCGTCAGGCACGTAAATATACATGTTGACGTAGCCGGGAAGGCCGTCCACCCCCCATTCGCCCTGGTTGACCTTTTGTAGCGATGCCCCGCGCGCAGGCGGCGCGGCGAGCAGCGCCAACGAGAGCGATGCGAGCCCGAGGACATGAATCTTGAATCGGTTCATCGGGCGGAAATGCTACACAACGCCAGCCTGGTACGCAAGCCGATATCGCCATGCCTCGGGCGTGGACTCGGGCCGTGCCAGACTCGGTTGAAGACCGCTTTAGAATTGACTCAAGAAGTTCCAGACTTCCTGGGGCATCCACGACGTGTTCTGCCCGGCGTCGTTCGGCGACGGAGTATGACCGCCGTCGTAATCGCACCAGCGGGTGGGATGGCCCGCGGAGCAGCCCTCGTAGTCAGAGCAGGCGTGGCCGCCTCTCGGCGCCTTGGCCAAGCTCTCCACCGTGCATCCATTCTGCTTGGCGAAGAAATCGCTGTTGGAGGTTTGTCCGGCGCCGCCGCTCTCCTGCTGACCGAGCGAAGACATGAAGGCGATCGGCTGACAGCTCGCGGGACGGGCGAGGCCGCCGCCGGAGTGGACCACGGCGGCGCGGAAGACGTTCGGGCGCGCACAGGCCAGCGTCCACGCCATGGCGCCGCCCTGGCTGAAGCCCTCGAGCTCGATGCGCGAGGTGTCGATGCAGAGATCGTCGGTGACCTGCTTGAGGATGTCGTCGACGAAGGTCACATCGTCGTCGGCTGACCAGAACCCGCCGACAGCGTCGGGCGCGATGAAGATGGTGCTCCCCTCGGAGAGCGACCAGAGCCCGAAGTACGAGGGCGCAACCTGGCCGCTGTTGCCCGTGGCCCCGTGGAAGGAGAGAATCAGCCGGTAGGGGTGGTCGCTATCGTAATCGTCGGGGGCGTGCAGGGTGTACTTGCGGCTCTTCCCGCCGCTCTGCACGGTGCCAGCGCCGTTCTGGATCGTGCGCGTCTTGCCGCACCCTGCGGACCTCATCACGTCGCCCCCATCCGTACCTCCGGCGCCGCCGGCCCCGGCAGCGCCTGCGCCGCCTGCGCCGCCCGCGCCGCCGGCGCCGCCCGTTCCAACCGAGCTCGATCCACCCGCGCCCCCGGTCGCCCCGCCGCTGCCAGCGGCATCGCCGCTGCTCGTGCTACCGGAAGCAGCGCCGCCGCCGGAGCCGCTCGAGGAGGTTTCTCCGGCGGCCGGTCCGTCAGCGTGGCCGTTGTCGCTACAGCCGAGGCTGAGAGCGGCGCAGAGGCCCAGGCCGCCCCAGACCGGTGGCCGCCAACGCGAGCGATGGTGAACGCGATCGGAGCTCACAGAGCCAACGCTGGACGACATGGGCGCTCTCCTCGTTGATATCCAAGCCACGGGATACGAACCAGGCGTGGCGCGGACGGGGGACTTCATGACGCCCTATCCACGGCAAGGCGAAAGAAGCTCCGGAGCGGCGAATGTGAGCGCTAACATGGCCGGCGTCAATCATAAATTTGGCGCGCGGCGACCGCCGCCGAGCGCGAGGTCCGCGTTCGGCGGGGTTTCATAAATTTGGCGCGCGGCGACCGCCGCCGAGCGCGAGGTCCGCGTTCGGCGGGGTTTCGCACACGGTCGCCGCGACCCTCGACACGAGCGCCGCGAACGCCGGCGCGCGCGGCGCTCCCCGCCGCGCGCGCCGGCGGGGCGCTCAGCAGATGTGGTAGAGCTCGGAGAAGTACGCCTGCGAGAACCGCGCGTCCACGAGGAGCCCGCTCGCGTTGAAGCACCGGACGCCGACGCGGATCGCGTCCGGATCCGCGGAGGGGTGCTCCCAGCCGACCACGTTGCAGTAGTCCGAGCCCGCCCCGACCGCGGTGGCGAGGGCCGCGCCGCGGGCGACCCCCGCGAGGCCGCCCATCTCCGGATACGTGATCTGGTAGCGCCCGGGCGAGATCCGGTGCACGGCGACGGTCTCGCTCCTGTCGTTGCACTCGGACGTGATGAGGTGGTACTGGTTCGCGGGCGTGTAGTCCGCCGTCGTCGGCTCGTTCGCCACCACGTAGCCGCCGCTCTCGTACGGGGCCTCGCGCGGCTCGCGGAGGTACCGGAGCGAGAAGCTCGTGTCCGCCGGCGCGCCGCCCTGGCCGAAGCAGAGCACATCGATGTTCGTGCTCCCGAACGGGCTCGACCAGGTGAGCGGCTTGCAGTACTCGGGGCCGCTGCCGACCGCCGTCACGAGCACGGAGCTCTCGACCGATCCGTTGCCGGCGAGCGTGATGGTGTAGCGGCCCGCGCTCGTCCGCGTGACGGACGCCGGCGCGCCCCACTGGTGCTCGCTCGAGAGCGCGCCGCCCGTCGGCCGGTTCATCAAGAGATAAGCGCCCGCGCTCGAGACCGCGGTGCCGCCCGCGAGGCGGGCATAGGAGACGACGAACGGAGAGCTCGTCGGCGCGCCGGCCGCCGTGTGGCAGCGGATGTGGACCTTGAGCGCCGTGTCGACGGTCTGCCACGAGGACACCTTGCACCGCTGACCCTCTCCGCCCGTCGAGTTCACCTGGACGTTGCCGCCGCTGCCGCCCAGGTCGTCGAACGTGACCGTATACACCCCGACCCCCGAGAGCGCGACGTGGTTCGCGCCGCCCGTCGAGTTGAACGACCTCGCCGAGAGCAGCCGAGTCCCGTCGAAGAAGGCCCAGCCGGAGGCGTCGCCCGAGCGCAGCGCCTCGTCGCTCGCATCGATGCGCTCGTCCATCGGCTCCTCCACGGGCGCCGCGACGCACGCGGGCGCCGCCGCCGCGAGGAGCAGCGCCAGAAGAGAACGGAACCCACGACGAAGCGACCCATTGTTCAGATTCGTGATCATCTCTCTCTCTCCCATCCTGCCATTGCGGCCGTCCGCGGCCGCACGACCTGACGACGGAGCTGCCCTGTCACCCACGAGCACCCCCGTCCGCCTTGCACGGGGGGTCGCAAGAGCAACGGGCATACCAGCGCGATGCAGCCGGCTTTTCGCGGCGCCGCGCCGCCCCGTGCGGCGCCGTTGCGCGAGGCGCCGCTCAACTGCGCGGGGGCCCGCTCAAGCGAGGTGCAGATCGCTGCCGCGGAGCAAGCGCAGCCGCGCGCGGCAAGGCAAGGAGCGGAGCGCCGGCCCGTCATCACACGTGAGGCGGTGCGGGCCATCACCACGCCTTCCTACGGTGTGGGCCATCACCACGTCTTGACGCAGTGCGGGAATCCCCGACCCGGCAACGTGACGCCCCGACAGCGTGACGCTGAGATGTAGAAAGGTTCACCGCTGTTGCATATCGGCCCCTCCGGAAATTGATCTTTCAAGGTGCGACGGGAATGTGCTAATAGACTGCTCATGCTTCGTTTCCCGCGCCCGGGGGTCGTCTCCGGGGCAGCGGGCGTTATCAACGTTACTTAGCCAGGAACCGGTCGCGCGTCGGCGTCTCACGCTCCGACCCCGCGACGCTCGTCACCTCTCTTCGCGCTGCGCCGGCTCGCGCCTGGACCCAGGCTGTCGGCCCCCTTGCGCCGCGACGAGATCGGGAGAGCGGCTCGCGAGGTGCTCTCTTGCTCCGGCGCGCCGCGTGCCCCTGGCTCTCCGGGAGGACGGGATGATGAAGAGCGCGCTTTGGGGGATGCTGACGGGCTCGGGCCTCCGGCTCGGGCTGTGCTTCGCGGCGGTGCAAGCGGCCGCGCTCGCGGGCTGCGTGGCGCCGTCGGACACGGGCGAAGGCGAGGCGATCGAGGGCGAGCTCACGGAAGAGCAGTCGTATGCGGCCTCCACGAGGCCGGTGGACGTGCACGGCAGGCTCCAGATCGTGGGCAAGGAGCTCCGGAACCAGAACAACGCGCCGGTCCAGCTGCGGGGCATGAGCCTGTTCTGGAGCCAGTGGGGCGGCTCGTTCTACAACGCGAGCGTCGTCAACTCGATCGCCGACAGCTGGGGGGCGACCGTGGTCCGCGCCGCGATGGGCGTCGAGTCGGGCGGGTACCTCACGAACCCGACGGCCGAGAAGAACCGGGTGAAGACCGTCGTCGACGCGGCGATCGCCCGGGGCATCTACGTGATCATCGACTGGCACGATCACAGCGCCCAGGACCACAAGGAGCAGGCCAAGGCCTTCTTCCGGGAGATGGCGCAGACCTACGGGAACCAGCCCAACGTCCTGTTCGAGATCTACAACGAGCCGGACAACGAGCCCTGGAGCACGATCAAGCCCTACGCGATCGAGGTGATCAACACGATCCGCAGCGCGGGCTCGAACAACGTGATCATCGTCGGCACGCCGACCTGGTCGCAGGACGTGGACATCGCCGCGAACGACCCGATCACCGGGTTCTCCAACATCGCTTACACGCTGCACTTCTACGCCAACACGCACAAGGAGAGCCTGCGCGCCAAGGCGAGGACGGCCATGGACAGGGGCCTCGCCCTGTTCGTGACCGAGTTCGGCACCTGCGACGCCTCCGGGAACACCGGGCTCAACCTCAACGAGTCCCAGACCTGGATCAACTTCCTGAACGCCAACAAGATCAGCTGGGCCAACTGGTCGCTGTTCGACAAGAACGAGACGGCCTCGGCGCTCACCCCCGGCGCCAGGACCACCGGCAACTGGCCGGACTCGGAGCTCACCGAGTCGGGCAAGTGGGTCAAGGCGAGGATGCTGGAAGGCACCGGCGGCTCGGGCAGCGGAAGCAGCAGCAGCACGAGCAGCAGCAGCAGCAGCGGGACCGGCGGCTCGGGCGGCAGCGGCGGCTCAGGCGGCGGGGGCGGCTCCGGCGGCGGCACCACGACCTCGGGGTTCCAGTTCACCGTGTCTCCGAACGTCAACCGGTGGTGGATCCAGGTGAAGGTCGTCGAGCCGGGGTACCGCATCACCGGCGTCACGGCGCGCGTGAACAGCACCACGCACAGGCTCGAGCCCCAGTCCTGGGGCGAGGGCGAGTACGCCATCAGCAAGGAGGTCCCCGCGGGCACGCGGGTCGTCTTCACGGCCACGGACAGCCGGGGCGTCGCCGCGAGCTTCACGTCGAACCCCTGGCCGTGACGCGCCGCGCGGCGGCGGTGCGCGCGGCCCTCTGAACAGGAAGGCCGGGGCCCTGGGCTCAGCGCCGGGCCGCCGGCGCGCGCCCGTCGAGCGGGCCGCCGACGACGACGCGCAGCTCGGCGAGCGCCGTCCGGTACTCGCGCACGAGCTTCAGGAGCTTGACCTGCGCGGCGGCGCGCCGCTCCTCCAGGCTGAGCGCGCGCACCGCGTCGATCTGGCGGCTCTCGAGGGCGCGCGCGACCTCGATCCCGGCGCGCTCGACGGCGGGGAGCGCGCGCGCCCGGAACTCCTCGACGAGCGCCCCCGCCGCGCGCGCCTCCCGGAGCCGATCGCGCACCTCGCGCGCGACCCGCTGGACCTCGGCGGCGAGCGTGCGCTGCGCCGCGATCGCGCCGGCGTCCGCGGCGGCGATCTCGCTCGAGCGCGTGTCGAAGAGCGGCAGCTCGAGCCCGGCCTCGAGGGTCCAGCCCAGCGGGTCGCGCGTGGCCGGCGAGAACTCGTAGCCGAACTCGATGAACGAGAGCCACGGCCAGCGCGTCGCGCGCGCCAGCGCGCCCTCCGCGCCGGCGCCGTCGATCTCGGCGGCCGCGAGCGCGATCTCCGGGCGGTTCCTCAGCGCGGCCTCGATCAGCGCCTCCTCGGACGCGAGGGCGACGAGCGGCGCGGACGCGACCGGCTCGCCCACGAGGCGCACCGGCGCGGCGGGGTCGACCCCGACGCGCTCGAGCAGCGCCGCGCGCGCGACCTCGCGGCGCGCGCGCGGCGCGGCGCCGTCCTCCTCGGCCACCGCGGCCGACAGCGCCGCCATCGCCTCGTCGACCGCGGTCCCCTGCGCCGCGCTGACCCGGGCCCGCTCCTGGTCCGCGAGGCGGCGGCGCGTCGCGGCGACCGCCTCGAGCGCCTCGATCTCGGCGTCGAGCAGCAGCACGTCGTCGAACAGCCAGCGGACCTCGGCCTCGAGCTCGAGCTCGGAGACGCGGGTCTCCGCGCGCGCCACGTCGACGTCCGCGCGCGCGACGTCCGCGGCCGCCCCGGCCTCGCCGGGCCGGGGAGGGCGGATGCGGACCCCCGCCGCGAGGCGCGGCTCGTGATCGAGCACCTGATCGAGCCGGAGCTGCGAGACGCGGATCTCCGGGTTCCGGTAGGTGCCCGCCGCGTCGGCGTCGACGCGCGCCCGGGCCGTGGCCTCGCGCGCGCGCATCATCGCGAGCGTCGCGCTCCGCTCCTTGGCCATGGCCACCGCCTCGTCCGCGCTGAGCTCGCGCGGCGCGGCGCGGCGCCCCGCCCCGAGGCCCGCGCCCCCGCGCGGCTCTGCCTGCGCCTCTGCCGCGCGCGCCTCGCGGTAGAGCGCGATCGCGCGCTCCGACCCCTCGAGCTGCGCGGGCGCCGCGCAGGCCGCGAGCGAGAGGCACGCGATCGACGGCCAGACCGGCGACCTCGCGCGCGGGAAGGCGGAGGCGGCGGAGGAGGAGGAGCGGCGGCGACGAACGGAGAAAACCTCAGCGATCTTCATGCCTGACGGATTCCGTGGAGAGCCCTCGGGGCGACGGCGGCGCCGCGGCGCGGGCTCAGCCCTGCCACGGCAGCTCGAGGAAGGAGGGCGCCTCGGCGCCGGCGTCGAACACGACGATCAGCTTGCCGGGGGACAGCGCGAGCGAGATGCCCTCCGGCTTCTGGCCGGGGAAGCGCCGCACGAGGCTCGGCGAGAGGACGCCGCCCTCGGGGCGCAGCACGTGGAAGAGCGACCCCGCGGCGCCGTCGGCGGTCGACGGGGTCGAGGCGATCGCCAGCGAGCCGTCCGGGAGGAAGCACAGATCGGAGATCCCCCCCGGCGTGGGCGCGCCGTTGAGCTCGACGTCGACGCGCGCGCGCGCCCACAGCGAGAGGCCGGCGCCCTCGAGCCGCCGCCCCTCGAGGAGCGCGCGGGGCGCGCCGAGCCTCCAGATGAGCGCGTTGCCCTCGGCGTCGAGCGGCGACTTCAGCCCGAAGTAGAGCGCGCCGTCCCGGTAGGCCATGCCCTCGATCTCGAGCGGGCGCGTGCCGCCCGGGAGCCCGAGCTCCGCGAGGGCCGCGGGGCCCGCCGCGTCGAGCAGCTCCGCGAGGTAGGCCTCGGCGTCGACGCGGAAGCCGCGGCCATCCTGCTTCAGCCGGAGCAGCGCGGTGCGCGCCTTCTTGCGCTTGCCCTTCGCGCTGTAGCCCTGCGACGAGAGCAGGTACACGTCGCCCCCGTCGCCGGCGGTAATCGACTCGATGTCCGCGAGCTCCTTGACGCCGAGCACCGGCACCGGCTCCGGATCGACGGCGCCGGCCGCCGACATCGCGAACAGCCAGGGCACGCCCTCGTCCTCCGCGTCCTTGTGGCCCGTGTCGTCGCTGACGAGGAGGTACCGCCCCTCCGTGGGCCGGGGCAGGATGCCGGACGGCTCGAAGCGCGACCGCTGCCGCAACGCCGCCGGCACCGTCATGCGGATCGCGTCGGCGGCCCCGGCCGGCGGCGCCGCCGCGGGCGCGCCCTGCGCCGCGGCGACGACCGGCGCGCCGGGGGCCGGCGGCGCGGGGGGCGGGGACGCCCCGCGCGTGAAGGCGACGTCGAACGCCTGGCCGGCGAGCAGCTCGACCGGGTGATCCAGCGCGATCGTCACCTCGCGGCCCCACACCGGCACGTTCAGGTCCGTCCAGCAGCGGAGCGGCAGCTGGCCCACCACCGGCCCGACCGTGACGGCCCGGCCCGTGAGCGGCGCGCCGTCCTGGCCGCGCGCCCAGATCGTCGCGACGTCGCCCGCCTCGACGTGGAGCGCCGCGCGCTCCGGGACGCAGGCGATGACCCGCCCGGGCGCGCTGGAGATCTCGACGATCGGGTCGCCCGCCACGGCGACGTCGCCCGGCCGCTTGCGCACCGCGGAGACGCGCCCGCCGTGCGCCGCGCGCAGCGTGTGCTGGGCGCGCTGCGCCTCGAGCTGCTCGATTTCCCGCCGCGTCACCGCGAGGTCCGCCTCGATCTTCGCCGTCTCCGGGCCCGCCTGCTGGAGGAGCCTCTTCCGGCGCTCCTCGGCCGCCGCGATCTGCGCGCGCAGGAGCTGGATGGTGCGGGGCTTCTCGGTCGCGATCGCCTCGACGCCCGCGCGCTGCACGTCGAGCGACCCCAGGGCGTCGTGGCTCGCCTGCTTGTCCTCGATGAGCTGCTTCACCCGGGAGACCTCGCTGGCGAGCACCTCGCCCTCGGCGCGCGCGCGGCGCTGCTCCTCGAGCTCGCGCGCGAGCTCGAGCTTCAGCTGCTCGACGCTCGCCTCGAGCTCCTGATCGATCCGCGCGTGCTCCGCGGGGATCATCGCCCGGAGGCGCGCCTCCTCGGCGCGCGCCACCGCGAGCTCCGCGTCGATCGCGCCGCTGTCGAGCGCGACGAGCACCTGACCCGGCGCCACCACGTCGCCGACGTCGACCTCGATCGAGGCCACCCGCCCGACCTCGACCGTGGCCACCATCTCGGTGTCGGCCTGCGCGAAGGCGAGGATGCCGTCGCTCGGGCTCGAGGAGCGGCTCAGCCACGCCGCGAGGCCGAGCGTGCCCAGCATCGTGAGCGCGGGGGTCGCGGAGGAGAGCGCGGATCGGATTCGCCAGAGATGCATGGCTAGAGGTCCAGCGTCGGCTCCTGGAGCATCAGACTCACGTCCTCGACTCCGGGGAGCGCTTGAAGGCTCGTCACGAGGCGCGCCCGGAGCTCCGGGTGGCGCACGCTGATCTGGTAAGCGTGCTCCATGACGGTGCCCTGCGCCGCCTCGCGCAGGGTGACGAGCGAGAAGGAGCCGCAGTGCTCGCGGAGGATGCCCGCGATCGCGCCGGCGAGCTCCGCGCCGGGCTGTCCGGCCGGCGCGACGAACCGGAGCAGCCCGTCGGGCTGCCGGCGCGACCCGTAGCCGGTGACGTGGAGCATGAGCGTCGCGCCCGCGAACATCGCCGCCCCCGCGATCGCCGCGCCGTAGGCCTGCGCGCCGCTCGCCATGCCGATGGCGAGCGAGGCGAAGACGAACACGACGTCGCGCGGATCGCGCATCGTGGTGCGGAACCGGATGGCGGTGACGCCGCCCGCGATCCCGATGCCGGCGGCGATGTTGTTGCCGACGGCGAGCATCAGCGTGCACGTGATGATGCTGCCGAGCGCCATGCTCTGGACGACGGTCCGCGAGTACGAGAGGCCGCGGAACGTGAGCATGTAGACGCCGGCGATGCCCTGCGTGAGCCCGAAGGCGACGAGGAGGGAGATGAGCGCCTTGCGCCACTCGACGGCCTCGCCGTGCGAGAGCATCGACAGCCACTCCGTCATAGCCGCGGCCCTCCCTCGATCCGGGCCGAGCGCGCGTCGGGCAGCATCAGCTGTGCGTTGACGCTGTAGCAGTACTTGGAGAACGAGCGCCGGACGAGCTCGAGGCGCCGCACGAGCGCCACCATCCACGCGGGCGGCCTGCGCTCGAACTTGAGCTCGAGGACGCAGACGGGCTCGTGCGTGTTCGTCTGGACCGGGTGGTCGACGGGGCGCCACCCGCGATCGGACGCCTCGAGATCCAGCGCCTCCTTGCGCTGGCAGACGACCCTCCGGTCGAACGTGACGCGCGCGTACTTGTCGAGCGTGCTCTCGTACGCCTCGCGCTCGTAGTCGACGAGCATCGTGGGCCGGAGATCGTGGCGGTGGACCGCGCCGATGAACTTCTCGGCGCCCTTGCGCACGCCCGGCGGGAGCCGCTCCAGCGCGGCGGGGTTGCCGCGCTCGACGAGCTCCCGCCACTCGTCCGCGGGCACGCAGGCGCGCGACTTGACGATGACATCCTGGACGCGGCGCTTCACCTCGAGGAACACGGGGCTCTTCTTGCCGGGGTAGGTGCGCGCCCGCACCTTGAAGCGGTCCCGCTGCTCCCGGGCGTTGGCCCAGTAGAGATCGTGCCCGCGCGTGTCAAAGTAGAGCGAGCGGATGCGGTACGAGCCGTCCTCGTTCGCGTACTTGTCCGCCCGGCCGACGGACCGCGCCGTGGCCCGGATCGCCGGGACGAGCCGCTCCGGCACCAGGTACTTGAACTCGTAGCGTTCGATGACGTCCAGGATGACGGTCTCCTCGATCGTCAGGGGTCAGGGGCTAGGCGCCCGGGTGGGTTGCGTCGCGCCGCTGCGTGCGTCGCGGATTTGTTACGGTATCCCCGCGATAATGACACAACCGCCGCCGAATGCCGCAAGCGGAATCCTGCGCAAGCTCTCGATATCTCCCCGGTATCCCCGCGCGTTGCATTCGAGTCGCAAAGCTACAGCGCGGTGGCTTTCGCGGCTCGGGCTCGCGGCGGCGCTGCTCGCCGCGGGCTGCCGGGGCTCGGGGCCGGGGCCGGCGAGGGCGGCGGCGGCGGCGGTGCGGACCTCGGGCTGCCCCCGCTGCGGCGGGGCCGCGCGGATCGGCGCGCTGCCGCGCGGCGATGCCGACGAGTGCTCCGGTGTGGTCGCCGGTGCGGTGCACCCGGGGACGCTGTACCTCCACAACGATTCCGGCGACCGCCCGCGTTTCTTTGCGATCGGGCTTGACGGCGCGCCGCGGGGCGAGATCGAGGTGGCGGGCGCGCGCGGGGTCGACTGGGAGGGCGCGGCGCGGGGCCCGTGCGGCGGGGGCGGGGGGAGCTGCCTCTTGTTCGGGGACATCGGCGACAACGACCGGGAGCGCGACCGCTACGCGCTCTACGAGGTGAGGGAGCCGGCGGCGCTCGGCGGCGCTCGGCGCGCGGTGGCGGCGGAGGTGATCTCGCTCGCGTACCCCGACGGGAGCCACAACGCGGAGACGCTGCTGGTTCACCCGGTCACCGGGGCGATCACCGTGGTGACGAAGGTGAAGAAGAAGAAGAAGGACAGCGCCGGGATCTACGAGCTCTCGACGCGGCCCGCCGCCGGCCAGACGGCGACGCTCGTCGGCGCGGGCTCGATCGCCGCGCCGGTCGGGAGCCGGTCGTTCACGGGCGGCGACGTGCGCGCCGACGGCGCCGGCGTGCTGCTCCGCACCTACTCGCACGTCTTCTTCTATCCGATGGCGCCCGACCAGACGGTCGCGCAGGCGCTGACCGGCCCGCCGTGCGACATGCCGGCGGCCGACGAGGATCAGGGGGAGGCGATCGCGTGGCTGCCCGGCGGGTGGGACTACGTGACGATCGGCGAAGGGGACGAGGCGCCGATCCACCGCGTCTCCTGCCAGGCGCCCTGAGCGCCGCCCGCGCGGGGCGCGCCCCTCAGTCGCCGCGCGCCGCGCCGCCGAGGAGGGCCTCCATGCCGCCGTCGGCCACCGCGCGATCCGGCGGATAGCACGGCATCGTCACGGGCTCCGCGCCGTTCCCGCCGGTCCCGTCGCCGCAACCCGCGCCCAGGGCGGAGACCTGAAGCGCGAGCAAGATACGATATGTCCTTCTCATGAGCCGCTCCTCGCGGGCGGCGACGATAGTCGTGACGTTCGCGCGTCGACGATCGACGTCGGCGCGCCGCGCGCGCAGGGCGTCAGTTCTCCTTGTCGCCTCTCGCCGCTCGCGTACCCTCGCGGGGATGCGGAGCTCTTTTCCCCTGGGCATCGCGCTCGCGACCCTCTTCCTCGGGTGCGCCGATCTCCTCGGGATCGAGGACGTGACCCGAGACCCCGGTCCGGGCGGCGGCGCCAGCGCGACCAGCGCCGGCGGCGGCGGCAGCGGCAGCGCGACGAGCGCCGCCGGCGGCGGCGGCGGGGGCGACGGAGGGCGGCTCGCGCCGTCGACGCCGGTCCCGCGGCTGCCGGTCCAGGATGGCCCGGTCGGCTCGATGCTCGTGCCCGACACCCGGAGGCCCACGTTCGTCTGGGAGCCGTCGGCGTCGCCCGCGGGGGAAAGCGTCGAGTACACCATCGAGCTCGGCGAAGATCCCTCGTTCTCCGCCCTCCTCGCGAGCGAGACGACGGCGGCGACACGCTGGCGGCCGGCCGCCGATCTGGAGGGCTCGGCGGAGCCTCCGGTGGGCAGCCGGGTCTACTGGCGGGTCCGCGCGTGCTCGGCCGGCGCCTGCTCCGAGCCGTCCGCGGTCCGATGGATCAACGTGGGACGGGGCCATCACGATCTCAACGGCGACGCCTTCGACGACATCCTCGTGGGCGCGCTCCACTACGCGATCCCGGAGTACATCCCTTGCGGGGCCGCCTACGTCTTCCTGGGCGGCGCGGGCGACAGCGTCGATCCGGCGCAGGATGGAGTCCTGGCCGGGGTGAACCCGAGGACCGGCGGCGCCATCGAGGCGGCGGGCTTCGGCGGCGCCGTGGCGACCGCGGACGTGAACGGCGATGGCTTCGCCGACGCCGTGGTCGCAGCCACGACGTACGCAGACAGCAAGGGGATGGTCCGCGTGATCCTCGGGAGCTCGTCCGAGCCGGCGACGTGGACCCTGGAGCCGGACATGTCGGGGAGCTTGCCGGGCGATGAGCGCAGGTTCGGCCACGCCCTGGCCTCCGGGGACATCAACGGAGACGGCTACGCAGATCTCGTGATCGGCGCGCCGGGAGGCGGCCCCGATCACATCGAGCCCGGCAGCGCGTATGTGTACCTGGGCGGCCCCGAGGCCCTCGACACGGGCGCTGACGCGATGTTCACGGGGGTGCAGAACGCGAGCGAGTTCGGCGCCTCGGTCGCCTCGGCGGACTTCAACGGAGATGGCTTTTCGGACATCGCCGTCGGGGCGCCTGGCAGCCAGCGCGTCTATGTCTATCTCGCCTCGGCCGGCGCGCTCGACACGGTGCCAGACGGCCTCCTCGTGGGCGAGGGCGAGCTCGGTCGCGCGGTGGGCGCGGGCGACGTCGACGGGGACGGCTTCGCCGATCTCCTCGTGGGAGACCCGATGAACAGCGCGGCCTTCCTGTTCCTCGGCGGGCCAGGGGAGGCGTTCGACACGACCGCCGACCTGGAGCTCCACGGCGAGGCGGCGTCCGATCGGTTCGGTCAGACGGTGTCGTCGAGCGGCGACCTCGACGGGGACGGCTTCGCGGAGATGCTGGTGGGCGCGCCGGAGGTCGGCCTCGGCGGCAAGGCGTACGTGTTCCGCGGCGGCGAGCGCCCCGACACGGAGCCCGACGCCGCGATGAACCCGCGGTTCGGGGGCACGGCGGAGACGAAGATCTCGCGCGCCGGCGACTTCAACCGCGATGGGCTCGGGGACGTGGTCGTGGCCTTCGGCGGCGGCAGGGAGGTGCTCGTCTATCTCGGCGGCAGCCTCGGCGACGCGGCGCAGGCCTCCCTGAAGGGCGCGGGCGGGATGAGCGAGGAGCGCTTCGGCGTGGCCGTGTCGCCGTAGCCCGGCGCGGACGGAGGCGCCGCCGCGCGGCGAGGCGCGGCTATCCGGCGCCCGCGGTGGGGGGCGCCTCGAACGGGCGCGGCGGCGCGGCGCTCTCGTCAGCGTCGCGCGCCGCGCGCCGCGCGCGCCGCTGCTCCTGGACGAGGTGCACCGCCTGGTCGAAGACGACCGCGACCAGGATGACGGCGCCGATGATGATGAACGTCCAGTTCGGGTCGAGGCGCCAGATGCGCCGGACGCCGTCGTCGCTGTAGCGGATCTGGAACATGTTGATGCCGTTGTCGATGACCCGCATGATGGCCGAGCCGATGAGGATCCCGAGCGCGCTGCCCTCGCCGCCGCGCAGGGAGCAGCCGCCGAGCACCACCGCGGCGATCGCGTAGAGCTCGTAGCCCATGCCGACCTGCTGGGACATCTGGCCGATGTAGGACGCGTAGCAGACGCCGGCGATGCCGCCCGTCGCCGACGAGATCACGTAGGTGAGGACCTCGACCCGGCTCACGTCGATGCCGGAGTACTCGGCGGCCTCGCGGTTGCCGCCGATCGCGACCATGTAGCGGCCGAGCACGGTGAAGTGCAGGACGTAGGCGCCGGCCGCGAGGACGGCGAGGAAGATGACGAGCGGGTAGGGGATCAGCGCGTCGCCGCCGACGCGCAGGAGCCCGCCGTTCGCGAGGCGGAGGAACGGCGAGTCGCCGAAGCTCAGCGTGCCGCCCTCGGCCACGGACTGCGACACGCCGCGGACGAGCAGCATGCCGCCGAGCGTGACGACGAACGGCTGCAGCTTGAGCCGCGTGACGAGGAGCCCCTGCGCGAGCCCCACCAGCACGGCGGCGGAGAGCGCGACCGGCACGCCGACCCAGAGCGGGTAGCCCAGGCACCCCATCCCGGACGACGAGAGCTTGGCGAGCAGGACGCCCGTGAGGCCGATGACCGAGCCGATCGACAGGTCGATGCCGCCGGTGATGATGACGAGCCCCATGCCCATGGCGAAGATGCCGAGCATCGAGATCTGCCGGGTGGTGTTGACGACGTTGGACTGCCCGAGGAAATCGGGGTTCGAGATCCAGAGCCCCGCGCACATCAGGACGAGCACGAGGCCCATGCCCAGCTCACGCTTCATTCGGTCTCCTCGCCTCCCGCGGCGCCCGCGCTCCCCGTCATCAGCGCGGCGATGCGCTCCTGGGTCAGCCCCTCGCGCGGGAGCACGCCCGTGATCCGCCGCTCGTGCATGACGACGACGCGATCGCTCATGCCGAGGATCTCCTCCATGTCGGAGCTGACCATCAAGAGGGTCATCCCCTCGTCGACCAGCGCGGCCATGTGCCGGTAGATCTCGGCCTTGGTGCCCACGTCGATGCCGCGCGTCGGCTCGTCCAGGATGAGCACGCGCGGGCGCATCGACAGCCATTTTCCGAGGACGACCTTCTGCTGGTTGCCGCCGGAGAGGTTCACCGCCCGCTGATCGAGCCCCTTCGCCTTGATGCGGAGCCGGCCCACCTCGTCCCGCGCGGCGCGGCGCTCGGCGTCGCGGCGGAGCCACCCGAAGCGGCTGAAGCGGGCGAGGCTCGGCAGCGACGTGTTCTCGACGAGGGTCATCGGGAGCACGAGCCCGCGCCGCTTGCGGTCCTCGGGCGCGAGGCACACGCCGCGGTCGATGGCGTCGCGCGTGGAGCGCGGCAGGTAGGGCGCTCCCGCGAGCGTCATCGCGCCGCCGAGCGCCCGGGTCGCCCCGAAGATCGCCTGCATCAGCTCGGTGCGCCCCGAGCCGACCAGCCCCGCGAACCCGAGGATCTCCCCGCGGAGCGCGGTGAAGCTCACGCCCGCGGGGGCGCCGGGCACGAGCAGCTCGCGCACCTCGAGCGCGGGCTCGCGCGGCGGGCGCTCGCGCTTCTCCGGGAAGTAGCGGCCGCTGAGCTCCCGCCCGACCATCATCGCGACGATCCTGTCGTGCGTCGCCTCGGCCCGCGGGACGTCGCCGACGTGCCTGCCGTCGCGCAGCACGGCGATGCGGTCGGCGAGGCGCAGCACGTCGTCCATGCGGTGGGAGATGTAGAGGATGCCGATCCCCTCGGCGCGGAGCTTCTCGACGATCGCGAAGAGCTCCCGCGACTCGGCCGCGGCGAGCGATGACGTCGGCTCGTCCATGAGGATGATGCGCGCGTTCACCGAGAGCGCCTTGGCGATCTCGACCATCTGCATCTGCCCCGCGGTGAGCGCCGAGACGGGCGTCGTCGGCGGCAGCGAGAGGCCGACGCGCCTCATCAGCGCCGCCGCCCCCGCGCAGAGCGCGTCGCGCCGGAGCGGGGCCAAGAGGCCGCTCGACCCCTCGTTGCCGAGGAAGATGTTCGCGGCGATGTCGAGGTTCGGCGCGAGCATCAGCTCCTGATGGATCAGCGCTACGCCGAGGCGCCTCCCGTCGCGCACCCCGCGCAGCGCGACGGGCGCGCCGTCGATGGCGATCTGCCCCTCGTCGGGGGCGAACGCCCCGCCGAGGATCTTCATGAGCGTGCTCTTGCCCGCGCCGTTCTCCCCGACGACCGCGAGCACCTCGCCGGCGCGCAGGGTGAGGGAGACGCCGGCGAGCGCGGTGACGCCCGGGAAGCGCTTGACGATCCCGCGCATCGCGAGCAGCGGGGGAGGGTCGGGGAGGGGGAGCGGAGCGGGGGCGAACGTCATGTGCGGGAGGGGGCTCGAGGGCGGCGGGGCCGCCGCTCGCGCCGCCGGGGTCGCGCTACCTCGTGACCGCGTCCTGGATGCCCTTGAGGCGCTGGGCCGCGTTGTCGACGGTGCTGTTCTGCGGCATCTTGACGTCGACTTGAATCTTGGCCTCCTGCTCGTACTTCTTGACGCCGGCGATCGCGATCTTCCAGAACTCGCTGGATCCGATCGTCACGAACGCGAGCTTGACGACATTGGCCGTGTCCGGGCTGCTCTTGCCGTCGCCGCTGACCGCGCCTCCGCCCCCCTGATCGCAGCCTGCGATCCACGCCATGGACAGCGCGGCGAGCGCCGCACACGCGAGCTTCCAGAGGTTCTGTTGAGGTTTCACGTCAGCTTTCCTCGGTTCGTCCGCGACAAGCACGCGTCGAGACGATGCAGCCGATCCGCGACATCGGTGATGCCCGGGAGCGATGCTAGCGACTCACCACGACGATGTCGCGCCTCGTGTGGACGACCCAGGCAGAAACTTCGGGCTCGCGTTCGGGCCTCGCGCGCGGTGCAGGGACGAGCCGTGCACGAGCCCGCCTGCCTTGCAGAACAAGCGATGATACACAGCCCTCGCTGTGCGGCGCATTACGGTACTTTCAGGCTGCACGTCACCTGCCTGTGCGGTCGCCGCTGACGATGTGTTCGCGCGGCGGCGACGTGGTGCGCGCGAGGCGCACCGGGGGCCCTGTCGGGGTGGCGCGGACACACCTGGAGGAATGGTGAGGGGGACGTCGAGGGCACACGGGGGCCGCGCGGGAACGGGCGCCGCCGCGGAAGTCATGGTTGGATTCGCCCGGGAGAGCCTCTAGAATCACGGGCCGTGTCATCACCCAAGCAGGCGCAGAGCGCTTCTTTGTTCCTCTGCGTGACGTTCTTTCCGAACGAGCGGCTGGCCACGGCGGTCTTGCGGCTGGTGTCCAGCTTCTGCGGCCAGGTGCTGGACGACGCGAATGTGAGCTCGCGGTTCTACATGGCCGCGCACGAGCTCGCGGAGAACATCACGAAGTACTCCACCGGGCCTCGCGTCACCCTCGAGCTCGCGCTGGAGGAGGACGAGCGCTCGCACGTCATGAAGATCCGCGCGCGGAACGAGGCGTCTCCCGAGAGCCTGCGCGAGGTCGAGCGGCGGCTCGTGGCGCTGAAGACCGCGAGCGACCCGGTGAAGCATTACGACGATCTCATCACGGAGACGGCGATGATCGACGGGATCTCGGGCCTCGGCCTCGCGCGCGTCCGGGCCGAGGGCGGGCTCGACATGGACTACACGATCGAGGGGAACGAGCTGACGATCATCGCGCACGCGCCGATCGAGCGATGGGGGGCGAGCGGGCAGGCCGGAGGTTGAGCCCGTCGCGCGCGGGCCGCTCCGTGCCCGACGCGCGGCGGCTCCGGGCCGCGCTCGCCAGCGGCGGATCGGCGAGCCACCGGGCAGGCGAGCCGACGCGCGCCGCGTGCTCGATCAGTGACAGGCTCTCTTGAGCCCGGCGTACATGACGTCTTGCTGGCAGAGGAGGTTGCAGCTGCCGACCGGGCCTGGATCCCCGCACTTGACCTCCTCCACCAGGTACACGTTGGATTCGTCCCGGCAGGGCCCGGGGCTCTCGCAGCGGATCGCGGGGATCTGCGGCTCCTCCCGGCCGCTGCAGTCATAATCGAAGCCGCCTCCGGGGCGGATGGGGGTGTCATAGAACGTGTTGGGCTGGTCGGGGTGGACCTGCGCGTGCTTGTCGTTGCAGTCGGTGCCGCCCTCGCACGCGATCGACGGATAGCCGTCGCCGTCCGCGTCGCAGTCGACCATCCCGCCGCCGCTCCCGCCGGAGCCCGACGTCGCCTCGCCGCGCCCGCCGGAGCCCGAGGCCGCCTCTCCCCCACCGCCGCCGCCGGAGGCCGCCGCGCCCCCGCCGCCCGCCGCGCCCCCGCCGCCGCCCGCCGCGCCCCCGCCGCCGCCCGCCGCGTCCGACGACGGGGCGGCGCCCGCGCCGCCGGAGCTCGAGCCCGCCGGCTCGGTGAAGACGACATCGGGAAAGCTGCACCCCGCGCTCAGCGCGGCAGTCGCGGCGGGCAGGGCGACGAGCGCGAGAGCTCGATGAAGCGAGGTCATCCCTGCATTGGAGGGCATGGCTCCCTCCCGCGTCAACGGTCCGCCGAGGTGCGCCGCGCGGCCGTCCGATCACTGCACTTGGGTATCGTGTGGAAGTGTCGTAGGCGCGCTGCTCGGGACGAGCCTCGCCACCGGCCGCGGCGCCTCTCGTCGCTCGCCCCGGACCGGTCCGGGCCGCGTCGACCTGAGGCGCGCAAATCTTGCGAGCTCAACAATTTCTCGAAGGGCGGAAAGCCGTGGCGCCATCCACGCTCTGTCGGCTGATGAGGCCGACGCATCGAGCCTTCGTCTCGATGGTTTTCAGGAGGTTTCATGGTTCCCGGCCCATCTTGCTCCAGCCCGACGTTGCGCTCTCGAAGCGAGTCTCCCGCCGCCACGACGCGGCGGTGGGCGCGCCGCGCCGCGCTCTTTGCGCTCGCGCTCCCCACGGTCTCCTGCGCGGCGGGTGATCCGATGGAGGGCGAGCCGGACGGCGTCGCCGAGGCCGTCGGCGCCGACGCTCAGGCGCTCACCTTCCCGATCGAGCCCCGCAAGTCCCTCGTCGTCACGGACACCGACATCGTGTCTGCGTTCACGTTGAAGGACGTGCTGCAGCAGCTCGTCGACCAGGCCGACGTCCCGGGCCTCACGCCGCTGCAGGTGTTTCGTCAGATGTTCGACACGTACCGGAAGGCCGGCGAGGGGCTCGCCCTCGGCCCGCACTGCGACGATGTCGTGCTCTCCAACCCTCCTCCGCCGACGGAGGGCATCTTCACCGAGAGCTTCGACGGGTCCATCAACGGCTTCCCGGTGATCTGCAGCCGGGCCGTCGGCCAAGAGGCGGACACCGACCCGTTCGCGGGGCTGCCGGAAGAGTCGCTCTACATGGCCACGACGCTCGTGAACCGCTTCGATCTCGCGGACCCGCTGGGGTCCGATTGCGGCGAGCACCGCATCGTGTTCGCGCGGCGGGGAGGGCACATCCAGCTGAACGGCGGAATGCGCAGCTTCATCATCTTCGAGTCCAGGCTGCCCAACCCGACCCCCAGCCTCGGCCGCGAGGGCTGCCGCCCCGTCGTCGAGTTCTGGCACGGCCTGTCGGATCCGGCGAAGAGCGTCGAGGACCGGACGGCCGCGCTGCTGGACTTCTATTTCGACGGCCTCCCCGGGTTCTCGCCCGTCATCCACATCGACCGGTTCAGCGCAGGCGGCGGGCAGATCCGCGTCAACGACTTCCTGCGACCTCCCCCCTTCGCGCAGGATGACTGGGCGCTCCGGGAGTTCAAGCTCTCGCGCGACTGCGCCGGCAGCGCTTGCCAGCTGCTCGTGGTGCCGCAGCACGTCGACGACAACCCGTCCGCGCTGCTCTTCGACCCCGCCTCGACCGATCCTCGCGCGGCGAGCTTCCAGTCGTGGTTCGTCGACAACGCGGTGGCGGCGCTCGCCTCGTCGGGCGACATCAACCGGTTCGACTATCCGACGCTCGTGCCGGCCTCCTTCGGCGCCGGGGAGGCCCTCCTGATCACCGAGCAGAACAACTACCGGAACGCCGTCGGCAGCGGACCCTCGGCGTTCAGGACCGCCATCCAGCAGAAGCTCACCGCCGTGGGCAGCCCGCTCTCGCCCGACCAGCTCCTCGCGCGCGCCCAGTCCATCTCCTGCTCCGGGTGCCACCTGGTCAAGAGCCAGGGCAGCGGCGCGAACAACGACGTCGGCCTCTCCTCGCCGATCCCCGACAACACCTTTATTTTCACCCACACCTCCGAGCAGACGGAGGAGATCCCCGGCGAGCCCGGCAGGACGCGCTTCGAGATCTCGAACCTGCTCGCCGAGGAGTTCATCCCGTTCCGCCAGCAGGTCATGAGCGACTTCCTCTTCGGCAATCCGGTCCTCGGGTTCGAGCGGTCCGGCCTGTGGACGTCGTCGCAGGCGCCGCTCTCGTTCGCCACGGGCTGGGTGACCGAGGGGATCCGGTCGCTCCGGGTCGGGACGCCGAACGCGTGGAGCCAGATCAAGAGCGCGCCGTTCAGCACGGCGGGGACGGCGCCGGTGGGCGACAAGCTGCGCCTCGACTTCTTCACGTCGGCCATCCAGCCCAATCCGTCGTGGGTCGGAACCCTTGTCGCGCTGATCTCGATCCCGTCCAAGGGCATCCACAACCAGTTCGTCGGGTCGGCCGGCCTCACCCCCCTCCCCAGGAACGCGTTCTCGCCCCTCACGTTCACGCTCGCCGCGCCCACCGTGGCCGCGCTGAACGCGTCGCCGAGCGACGTGTCGATCACGCTCGAGCTCTCCGTGAACCCCGGCTCGGGGCCCTACTACCTGGACAACCTCCGCTTCACGAACTGACCGCGGCCGTCGCGGCGCGCCGCCTCCAGCAGCGGCGCGGCGCGGGCGTGGCGCTTCTCGCGAGCGGCTCGCCCTGGTAGGGTGGCCGCTCACGAGGGAGCGCGCGGAACGGCGCCTCTCGCGCGAGAGGAGGAGCGGATGGCGGACTCACCGAGCGAGGCTCGGGTCACCGAGGTGGCCGATGGCATTTACCAGCTCCACACGCCGGTGGGGGAGGGCAGAGCTGCGTTCTCGTTCAACCAGTATCTCCTGGTCGACGACGCGCCGCTGCTCTTCCACACGGGCCCGCGCCGCCTCTTCCCGGCGGTGCGCGCGGCGATCGCGCGGGTGATGCCGGTCGAGCGGCTGCGCTACGTGGCGTTCTCCCACTGCGAGTCGGACGAGTGCGGCGCCATGAACGAGCTGCTCGACGCCGCCCCGCAGGCGGAGCCGGTGTGCGGTCGGATCGCCGCGATGGTCGACGGGGACATGTTCGACCGCGCGCCGCGGGCGCTCAAGGACGGCGAGGTCCTCGAGCTCGGCCGGCGCCGGGTGCGCTGGCTCGACGCGCCCCACCTGCCGCACGGCTGGGAGTGCGGCTACCTGTTCGAGGAGTCCACCGCCACGCTGCTCTGCGGCGATCTCTTCACGCAGCCGGGCGCCGACCACCCGGCGCTCACGCGCGACGACATCCTCGAGCCGAGCGAGGCCATGCGCCGGGCGATGGATTACTACGCGCACGGCCCCGACGCGCCCCGGCTCCTCGAGAAGCTCGCGGCCACGTCGCCCCGCGTGCTCGCCTGCATGCACGGCCGGGCGTACGAGGGGGACGGGGCCGCGCTGCTGCGCGCGCTCTCGCGGTCGCTCGACACGGCGATCTGAGCGGCGCGCCGAGGCGCTGACGCCGAGGCGTCACTCCTCGATCGGGAGATCGCCCACGGGGTCGAGCCTTGCGCGCCACAGCACGTTCAGCGGGCTGTACGAGCCTGCGGCGCCGAGCACGGCCTCCGGGGCCAGCGCCCTCGCCGCGCGCGCCGCGAGGAGCAGCGCGTCGGGTGTACCTGCCCAGAGGAGCGCGCGCGTGGGCGCTCGCTCGATCCGCGGATAGGCGCACCGCTCCACGGCCAGCAGCGGTCGCGCTGGATCGTCGAGCCCAGACACAACGAAGAACTCGGACACCTCATCGCTCGCCTCGGCCACGCGCGTGGCCCCGAGCTGATCGCTCAGCGCGACGGCGATGTCGGCGTCCACGACCACCGGGCTCTCGCAGCGCATCGCGAGCTCGTCGTACACCGCGAGCTTCTCGAGGAGCAAGGCAGGCGCGCATGCCCACGGCCTTTCGTCCCCGGTTTCCTGATGCACCGAGTACATGTGGCCTCGACGGTCCACGAAGAGGGGGTTGTACCGGTCGAGCCAGCCGCACAAGAAGCCCTCGATCTCCGTGTCCGCGAGGCGCTGCACGGGATGCTCCAGCGCGAGAGCGGCGGGCAGGTCGCCTCGACGGAGCCGGCTGGCCTCGAGCAGCACCCGCGGCGCGACGAACAAGCCCTCGACGCCGCCCCACGGTCCAGCGCCCACGACGCCGCCGAGAGCGGCCTCGACGCCTGCGGCGACCGCACGCCAGTCGGCGAGGCCACGCGCGTCGAGCTCAGCCTCGAGCTCGGCTGGCTGTGCGAGGCGCTTGACGCGCGAGACCCGCCGGCGAGCCAGATAGGCCTGCACGCGGGGGCTCCCGAGCTGGCGATCGACCGAGGTCGACCAGCCGACCTCTCCCCGGCTCGCGACCCTCACGTCCACGACCTCTCCGAACGCGAGCCTCGCTTCGACGACAGCATCTCCTCGCAGCTCGAGCCGGAGCAGCGCCTCACCGTCCCACGCGTCGCGAGGACGCTGCCGCGCGAAGGCGTCCCGCGGGTCCAGCGCGAGGGCGCGCGGCGCCGTCCCAGGGGGCTCGTCGCACGGCGGGGCGGCGACGTCTTCGCGCAGCGTGAGCGGGAGCTGCCGTTGCTCAGCCGCGTCGAGCAGCCGCGTCACGGCTTCGGTGCACAAGCAGTCGATGTCGGTATGGCGGAGCACCTCATCGACGATGGCCAGCGCTCCTTCGTGATATCCATGCCATTCCGCCGAAGCGTCGCACCCGAGCAGCGCGGCGAGCTCGGCTCCGACCGCGGCGTGGACGCGGAACCGATAAGCGGCGCGGGCCGCGCGATCTCGCCGCACGAGGCGCTCCAGCGCCGAGCCCAAGGAAGGCGCGAAGCGTACTGTCTTCGCGGCGTGGGTCGCGTCGACGCCGTGATTCGTCGGCCGGAGGCGGACTCCGCCGGCCGCCGCCGCGACGCACGGGTCAGGGGTCTCCTCGAAGCCTGAGATGCTGCATGAGCCGAGCCGGTAGCCGGCGAGCACGGGGAGCTCGGCCCCCCCCATCACCTCGAGGAGCGCCCGCACGAACCCCGTCGAATCGCGGTTCGCCTCACCCTCGGGATCGGCCACGGGGCGTCGCTGCGCCTCTCGCTGGAGATAGGATGCGATGGTGGGATCGATCATGGCGCAGCCCTGTGCTCCTAGGATTGCCTCGGCGGTGCGTTCGGGCTCTGGTCCTGCCGCTGCCATCGGCCCTGGTCGTCGTGTCCAAAGACCCCCGCGTCCGGGACCGACGCACTGGGATCGGCGCCTGCCCACCTCCGTCTGCGGGCAGCCTGGTCCTGTGCGCTCGGCCCGCTGCCCCGCGGCGCCTGCTGCGCCGCCTGGACGGCTGCTCGATACCGAGCCTGGTTGGCCTGCGCGCCCGCCGGGCCAGCCGCCGCGAGAGGCGAGTTCGCGTCCATGCCCTCGTAGGCGCCCACCGTGCCATCGCGGCGCGCTCCGGGTATCATGTTCGCCGGGGTGCCGTGGTTTCGAGGCGTCTCGGGCAATCCTCGGCCGTTCTGCACCTGCGCGCGCGGTGGACCCATGCCCGCCAGGGCGTGTAGCCGGGAGATCGTCTGAGAGCAGTTCGGGCAGGGGGAGCGCCTCTCATCGGACTGTGTCGCCCCATAGGAGCTCATTTCCCGGAGAGCGCTGCGGAGGTTGCGGGAACCTTCCGGCGTCGCTGGATCGCAGGCCTGACCAGTCCGGTTCTCGTATTCCCAAAGGTGCTCGCTGTACGCCCATGGATCTGCGCATTGATCCACTTCGAGCGGCTCCTCGCGCGCCCGGATCGGCAGGGCGGCCGCGACGGCCGGGTGCATCGGGCGACGCGGTCGTGCGGGACCATCATTCACGGAGACCGAGCCGTTGGCGCCAGAGGTGGTAACAATGGATCCTCCCTGGCTTGATGTCGCTCGCGAGCGCATCCTCGCCAGGCCATCGGGATCGTACGCCCAGGGCACCTCATTGTCAGCGTACGCGTAGGGCTGCAAGCTCGCTTCGAGGCCGAGCGGCTCGGGAGACAGGAACAATCCCGTCGACGGATCGTAGATACGGAAGCCGTTGTCAGCCAGTCCTAGCTCTGGATCGTAGATCTGTCCGGGCAGCCGCAGCTCCGTTTCGGCTCCGGCGGTAGGGGACAGCGCGCCGAGCTGGTTCGAGCGGAATCGCCCGAGAAGCTGGCCGGCAGCGGAGGCGACCCCGAGCGGAACGAGCCCGAACGCGTCGGGGATGAAGTACTCCCAGCTCCCCTCTTTCTCGAGCGACGATACGCGTTGAGCGATGGGCTCGTTTGCATCCGCCACGTAGAGATACTCGCGGATGATGGTGCCCTGCTCCGACTCCTCGAGCGACCCGAGCAGGCGCCGCTCGTCCCAGATATAGCGCGTGCGCGCGACGAGCGCGCCGTCGCGAAAGGCACGTTTGTCAACGCGCCGGGCGAAGGCATCGTGCGTCAGCTCGACGCGAAGGTCGCCGCTGCTGGCGCGCTGCAGCAGGCCAGCGGCGCTCCACGCGTAGGTCCATGTCGCCGCAGAATCGGACCCGCCCGTGGTGCGGCGGGTCAGGCGCCCACAATGATCGTACGTGTAAACGGCGTCGCCGTCCCGAACCAGCCGTCCACCCGGAGCGTACTCGCGCCGGGGATCCGGGCGGCCGAGATCATAGCGCTCTCCTGCGACGCCGAAGCCATAGCTCTCGACCGTGCCTTGTTGATCGCGGATTCGAGCGAGGCGACCTCGTGTGTCATAATCATACTCGGCGGTGCCGAGCTCGGCGTCGAACCGCGCGACGAGCGAGCCCCCGAGCGACCACTGGAAGCTCTGACGCAGCGCGTGGCCGCTCCCGAGATCGCCGTCGACCAGGGGCGGCTCTGCGGGTGAGCGCGCGGCGCGCGGGACGCCGCGCACCGAGAGCGCTTGCACGGTCCCCGCTCCGTCGTAGGTCCACTCGATGGCCCCGCCGTTCGGCAGCACCCTCGCAGCCTCGCGCCCGGCAGCATCGAACACGAAATCCACGGCGGGCGCTCGGTCGACGAGGACCTTCGACACGAAGCCGCGCTGGTCGCGGGCCACCTCGATGCGCCGGGCCGCCGAGCCCGGCAGCCCCTCCACGGCGGTGCCGGTACGGCGCCCGCGGGAGTCGTACTCGGCCTTGACCTTGAAGGTACGTCCGTCGAACCGGGTCGCCTGCTCGATGAGATTCCCTCGAACGTCGTAACGAAACTCAGAGACCACGTCGCCAGCGGTGGCCCGGACGATGCGACCCGGTTCGTCGTATTCGTAGGCCTCGTTCTCGTCGCTCGAGTGATGTCGCTCGATCAGCCGTCCGAGCGCGTCGTAGACGAAGTCCGTCCTGTCGTTCCATCCGCGATCGATCCGGACAGTCCGCCCCATTGGATCGTGGCGGTACGCGATGGCTCTGCCGTCGAACGTGTGCTCCGCCACGATCCGGCCTTCGCCCTGTCGCACGATCCGGTGCTCGTGTCCAGCCTCGTTGATCACGAGCACGAGATCTTGTTCCCGGTCGTATGCATATCGAACCGTCGCGCCGTCGGGGCGGACGACGCGGATCACCTGATGATAACCACCATAGACGAGCTCCGTGGCCCTGCCGTCCGCGTCGACGATGCGGGTGAGGTTGCCGTCCGCATCGTAGTCGTATCGAACGACGCCGCCCCCCGGGTGCCGTACGGAGCGGAGCCGGCCGCACTCGTCATGGAAGTAGCGCACCTCCGAGCCCGTTGTATCGACGTAGCCGAGCGGGCGCCCGAGATCATCATAGTAGATCCGGCGTGCGGTGCCGTCCGGCTCGTGGACCTCCGTGCGGTTTCCGTGCTGATCGTAGCGCATGTAGGTGAGGGCGCCGTCTGGTAGAGAGGCTTCGACGGGGAGACCTCGAGCGTCGCGTAGAACGGCGCTCACGATGCCCGCATCGTCGCTGACGACGGTGAGATTTCCGGCGTCGTCGCGCTCGTAGGCGATCGTCCTCCCGTCGGAGTACGTCGTCTCGGCGAGCAAGCCGCCGTCGTCGTGTATGAGCGACTGATGACAAGCGGAAGCGGACCCCCAAGCGCCAAGTCGACGACTGGGAGTGTGTAGACGCGACCCGTGATGGGGTCGACGGGATCGCCGGCGTGGGTTCCTCCGCCCCCTCCGTGCGCGGGATTCGGGCAGCCGCCGCCGCTTCCGGGTCCGCAAGCGCCCGCATTCTTGCCCCCGCCGTTCGCGCCGTTCCCTCCGTTCGATCCCTGGCCCCCGCCGCTGTTCCTCCCGGCGCCGCCGCCTTTCCCATTCCCCCCGCCGCTGCCGCCGCCGCCGCCCATCACGAAAACGCCGGGGTTCATCCCAGGGATCGCGGGTATGTTCGGTACGGGGGCGGTACGTGCCATGCGGTGATCATAGCAAGGTGGCAACGATCAACGGACCGCGTTCCGTTCTGCTCGACGCGGGGTCTTGGATGCGCGTCCGGCTTCGCTTGGCACCTGAAGACGGGAGCTCGGTCGGCCCTTGCGGACCCTGGCGACGCGAAACCGCTCGGTGGATTCCGCTCTGAACAAACCCGGGGCGCATCGGATGCGCTGGCCCGCGCACCCGATGAGTGCGGCGCCATGAACGAGCTGCTCGACGCCGCCCCGCAGGCGGAGCCGGTGTGCGGGCGGATCGCCGCGATGGTCGACGGGGACATGTTCGACCGCGCGCCGCGGGCGCTCAAGGACGGCGAGGTCCTCGAGCTCGGCCGGCGCCGGGTGCGCTGGCTCGACGCGCCCCACCTGCCGCACGGCTGGGAGTGCGGCTACCTGTTCGAGGAGTCCACCGCCACGCTGCTCTGCGGCGATCTCTTCACGCAGCCCGGCGCCGACCACCCGGCGCTCACGCGCGACGACATCCTCGAGCCGAGCGAGGCCATGCGCCGGGCGATGGATTACTACGCGCACGGCCCCGACACGCCCCGGCTCCTCGAGAAGCTCGCGGCCACGTCGCCCCGCGTGCTCGCCTGCATGCACGGGCGGGCGTACGAGGGGGACGGGGCCGCGCTGCTGCGCGCGCTCTCGCGGTCGCTCGACGCGGCGACCTGAGCGGCGCTCGGAGGCGCGCGCCAGGGCGCCCGCGCTCTCGGCACACCAACCCGGAGGGACACTGCAGCGCGGGATCTTCAGCAAAGCACTGCACGCACGCGCCTTCGTGGCATCGCCCCGCGCCGGAGGAAGGACAGGTGACATCCTCGAGCGTGAGATGCCGCGGCTCGTCGACCTCGCAGATGTCGAGGGTGCACTGGTTGCCGTCATCGTAGACGTCATAGGCCGGCACGCGGACCACGCGCCCTTCGGCCGTGCACTCCTCTTCCTTGCAGTCGCCGCGGAGCTGCGACGCGATCGGCCCTCGCCATATCTCCACCTCGCACGCGCCGTCCACGCACCGCCCCACGCCGCAGCGCGGATCGGGCGGGCCGGCGCACTGAGTGTCGCTCTCGCAGCCCCCGGGCGGCACGGGCACCCCGGAGCACTCCGCCGTGTTCTCCGCGCATTCGTCGCAGCGGCGGCACGCGAGGAAGCAGTCCGGCTCCTCCTCGCCGCGCGCGCAGCAGATGACCTTCCCCGGCTCGCCGCACTCGCAGTGTCCGTCGAGGCAGACGGTCCCCGGCACGTTCTGGTCGTCCGACTGACAATGGTCCGTGGTCGCGCAGGTTCCACCCTGATAGGCGCCCTCACCACAGGCAAAGAACGATGCTGAGCTGATGAGAAAGATGGAAGCTACGGCGCAATGCGCGATGGGCCTACCCATGCGTCAGTCCTCCGGCACGAGGCTGCGGCGCTGACACCCAGGCGGCCCCAATCCGCCGGGGTGTCGTCTGCCAGGTCGTCTCAGGCGCGCAGTATGCCGCGCTCGACCCGGGCGCGTCACGCAAGTTTTCGTCAGAACGCCGCGCGGGCGCGGAGGCTCTCGGTCCGATCGGCGCACCGCCGAACGAGAGATCCGATCAGAAGGCGCTGGTCAGCGTGAGTCCCCTCGCGGTCACCGAGATCTCGGCCGGGCCGCGCGGATAAACGATGTAGCCGAGCGTGGCGGCCAGCGCGGCGCCGCCCGTGATGAGGCCGGCGATGCCCACGCCCCGGTAGGCGCGCGCGTCGTCGTAGGCCGAGGCCGACTCCTGGCACATCGGCCGGGTCAGCCGGAAGCAACGCGTTCAGATCGGCTCGGGGTCGGGCTCTACCTGCGCCTTTCTCTTGGCGTTGGCCGTGCGAGCGCGCTGCTCGGCGCGGCGCATTTCATCGGCCGCGTCCTCGTACGGCGAGAGCAGCCGGTCGCGGAGGAGCGCGTGCGTCTCGTCCCTGTCGTCGTCGTACTCGGCGTGCACGTGGACCATGAGCGTGCCGTAGGCCTCGTGCCACGCCTCCACGGCCTTGATCGCCGGATCCGCGCTCTTCGCCTCGGTGACGCCGAGCTTCTGGCCGTACAGGTCGGTCCAGCGCCGCAGGCGGCCCGCCTCGGCCGAGAGCCCGAGCCGCTCCACCGCCGCCTTCACGTCCTTGCGCTCGAGCGCCTTGATCATCGCGCTCATGCGCACCCATTGCTGGGAGTAGACGAGCCGGACGAAATCGATGCCCGACGACAGCACCTCGGAGCGCACGAGCAGGGCGTCGCTGCGGCGCGCCGCCTCGTTGTCCGAGAGCGGCAGGATGCCGTCGTGATCGAACGCGCGCTCGACGCTATCGAGCTGACTGTTGAATGCGCCGATGCACCGGTCGGCGCCGCGGTCGATCTCCGTCATCGTGGCGTCGGTGCTCCCGAGCGCCTCGATGGCCCCGGTGGCCGCGATGACGGAGTGGACCACCGCGTCGACCTTGGCAGACAGCTTGATCTTCTTCGACTTCAACGCCTCCCGGTGAGCGGCGAGCTTGGTTCCTGCAATGATACACCCGCTCGGCGTGAGCCGGCGGGCGAGAAATGCGGAGTTGGCCATGAGGCCGAAGTAACGCGGCCTGTGTGCATCGACAAGCGCTCAGCAGGTATCCGGCGGGGCGCTGCGCGTCGAGATGAGGCGAAGCGAGGCGCGGCGGGTCCCCCCCACGCGGCGCTGCAGGTTTTGGCGCGTCCCCCCACGCGGCGCTGCAAGTTTTGGCGCGTCCCCCCACGCGGCGCTGCAAGTTTTGGCGCGTCCCCCCACGCGGCGCTGCAAGTTCTGGCGCGTCCCCCCACGCGGGCGTGGGCAGGGTTGCTCGTACAGCTGGACTGGATGAATCCTGCACGCGCGGGGCTGAGGCCCTGCGGCGATGCCAGCCAGGGTTGGCCTGCCCGTGGCGCGCGGGGCTCCGCTGGGCCGCTCGCCATGGCGCCGCACGACGCGGCTGGGCGCCGGCTCTCCGTGCGAGAGGCGGGGGATTCGTCTCTGGTCAGGGCCGCTATCTGATGAAACTCACGGTGATTGGCGGCGTCTAGCCACCGAACGGCGCTCCGGATCTGCCTTTCGCCGGCACGTAACGTCTCGTGACGGCGAACTGGGCTGCGGCGGCCCCGAAGCCGTACCCAGAGTCTTGCAGGACCGCCACCCAGCGGGCGGATCCGTCGGGCTCCACGTACACCTTGATGACAGCGGTGCCTCTGTCGATGGCGTTCTTGTCTGCCTCCTCGGGATAAGGACACGCCCACGCCGAGCTACCCGATAGAGGCTAACGCGCTGCTTCCAGTTGCACAGCACCCGGTATGGAGGCCGTCGTGGCCTCGCCTCTGACGAAGTGGACGGTGATCGGCGGCGTCGTGGCCACGATCGGTGCTCCAGATCGGTCCTTTCCGGGAGTGTAATCCTTCCTCATGGCGCACGCGGCTGCGGCCTGCCCAAAGCCGTTCCCGGGATCGTGCAGGACCGTTACCGAGCTGGCGGAGCCGTCAATTCCCACGGAAGCCTGGAGGACAACGCTCGCCGTGTCGATGCCGTTTTTGTCTGCCTCGTCGGGGAACGGACAGGCCCACCTGAAACGAGTCGATGGAGGCGGGCGGGCAGCTCCTTGTTGCGCGGCACCTGCCATGGGAGCGGAGCGGTCTTGGCCGGTCAGGTGGTCGGGGACGGGCTGCTGGCCGGCGGCGGCCGCCGCAGGTGCGCTGGCGAGCATGAACGGCCGTGCGTTGATGGGGGCGCACGCCTGGTGCGGATCGGTGTGAAACATCCAGTGGAGATAGACCTTGCCGCCCGGGGACACGAGCAGCTGCGGCGGCGCCTCGAAGGGGGCCGCGCGTCGCACGGCCTCGAGCGCGACCATGTCGAAGGCGACGGAGCCGCTGGATCTGGCGACGCCCAGCCGGGCCAGGCGGCCATCCCCCTGGTTCACGGCGATCTCGAGCAGCACGGCCATGTCCGCCTCGCCGCGGAGCTGCGGGTACGCCTCGCGCGCAGCCGCCAGCTCCTCCTCGTATACGGGATGGATGCGCTCGTGCATGGAGTTGATGTAGAGGGCGAAGGGGACGTGGCGGATCTTGCCGAGCGCGGCGAGGTTCCCGGCCCGGACCTCGGGGACGTACGCGTCGGAGAGCGCCTGTGCGGATCGCCATTTTTTAATGTTCTGCCGGTGACGGATGGCGGTGGGCGTCGCCGACGGTGGAACTTCGGAGCCGCAGGCTGTGAGCAGCAGGAACGCCGCCAGCTCGAGCATGTGGCAGTGTGCTCTAGGGGCTGTGTCTTCGCTCATCTTGGACTCGCGGCGTCGAGCATTCGGTCAAGCCATTCTGCGAATGTCGAAGGGGCCCGCTTAGGCTCCTGATTCTCTCCTTGTTCAGGATCGCAAAGTGCGATAGGCGGCTCGTGCATGGTTGTGTTTGGGCAGACGGTCGTCCCAGCGGGGTCTCGACCACGGTTACGTTGTCCAGTGCGTTGGCGGTATCGACGGAAGGGTTTATGCGTCGTATGTCGCGTAATGGATGATTCGCTCGCACTTTTCGTTGAGCGAAGCGTCTGGGCGGCTGCGGAACTCTTCGAGTATCTGATTGATGGTATCGACCTCTAGGAAGTACTCATAGCCGAGAGCTCTTACCTCCTCGGGAACGCGATAGTCCTCGGTAAGCCGAGACGCGCTTGCTTCTGAGTCGGGGTGCCATTCCGGCTTTACGAAGATTACGTCCTCCCGATTCAGCTGATCGATTTTGGCAATCAAGTCCAGTAGCTTCGCCATGTTAGAACTCCTTTCCCCACAGAAAGAACCCGCCTCGGCCCTCGGGATGCATTAGCTCGTAGAAGCCGCTTCCCGCCGTGTGCTGCGCACGTGGGACCAGCTGTACCACACCAGGCCTCTCGGGCACATGGTGCCATGTCCAACCGGACGGAGAGAGTCCCTGGGCGGCACCGGAAGCAGACGTGGGCACTTCGATGCTCAAGCCTCGCATGGCCTGGGTCAGTTCCGAGCTCGCCCGCATGTCGGAGAGGAGCGCTTGGTTTGCTGCCCTGAAGTGTGCCGGTCGAGTGCCAGCGCCGAGCTTGGGGAGGGTTGTCTCGTATGCGACCGAGTACGCCCTTACTCCCACGGGCGCGGCTCCCGCCGCAACCGCCGACCCCTCGGCCGCCGCTCCGAGTCCCTTGCCCATCCCGAAGACGGTGGCCGCCGCGAGGATCATCGCCTTGGTCCCCGCCGCGCCCGCCTCCCGATAGTCGCCTCCGTCGATCGCGAGGGCCGTATCCGCGGCGCCCAGCCCGATATGGTAGAGCGGGTTCACGGCGTTGAGCGCGCCGAAGAACCCATCCTGAGCGTAGCCCGCCCAGATCGCCCCGCCGAGCTCATAGCCGCCGTACATCCCAAACGTCAGCGCGTGCAGCGTCAGCGACCGTGCGATGCCGAGACCGAGGTCGCGCGTGCCCTCCGCGGCGCCCAGCAAGGCCTGGCTGACGAGGGTGCCCGGGCCGGCGGCGCCTGCGTGCTCCGGCGAGGCGGTCACCAAGTACGACGCGAAGCCCGACGAGGTTCCGGTCGTGCCCACATCGACAGGCGCCGACATCGCTCCGACGCCTGCGCCCGCGGTATCGGCGTCGGCGTCGGCGTCTACCCACACCACCCAATCCGGAGGCGCGACGACCTCTACGTCGATCGGTGGCAGGCCGAGCGCTTCTGAATCGAGCACCCCGGCCAGCGGCTGCGCCGCGGGAGCGTGAGCTTCCGGCGATACCCCCTGAAACCCGCTCGGATCCACGTGGTCGAGCGGGCTGTTGCGCACGTAGCTGTACGGGTTCCAGCTCTGACCCGAGAGCGGCGCTTGCACGATCGGGTCGGTCGTCAAGAACCGCCCGAGCCTCGGATCGTAGATGCGGCCCTTCATGTTGACGAGCCCGAGCTCGTCGTCACCCTCGTGCCCGGTGAAGCCCCGGGTCGTCTCGCTGGCGAACGACGCCGGCGTGGGCTTTCCCCACACGGGGTTTCTGCGCTGGCCGAACGGATCGTAGCTCCGCCGCTCGATCACGTCGCCGTCCTCGTCGGTGAGCGCATCGACCGAGCCGAGGTGATCGACGTGCACATACCGGGTGCCCGGCTCTTGCCCGCCGCGGGTCACGATCGCCACCACCCGCTCCGGCGAGCGCACGTAATACCGGTGCTCGGCCCTCCCGGTCGCCGCGTCGGTGACCCGCTCGACCAGGTCGCCGAAGTAGATCGTCTCCTCATCCGGCGTGGTCTTGCGGATCCGCTGCTGGTCGCCGTCGTAGCCGAACGAGACGGTCCTCGCGCCCTGCGTGATCGCCCTCGGCAGGTCGAACGGCGTGTAGCTCACCCGCACCCCGCCCGGGCGTGCGATCTGGTTGCCGACGGCGTCATAGCCGAAGCTGTCCGCGCCCGCGCCGGTGACGGCGTGCGGGTGCAGCGGGTCGTCGTACGAGAGCGTGCCGGCGTCCGGCGCGAAGGTGAGGTTTCCGTTCGGATCGTGGTCGTAGCGGAGCGCGCACGGCGCCGTGTCGCTCTCGACGTCGCTGAAGTACGCGCACGTCAGCCGCTCGAGCGCGTCGTACCGAAACCGCTCGTTCCGGTGCTGCGGCTGCAGCGCGTCGGTGCGCCGCGTGAGGCTGAGCCGGTCGTCATAGCCGTAGCCGAGGTCCTGCACCGCCGTCGCGCCGCTGCGGGTGACGACGCCCTTCAGCCGCTGCTTGTCCGCGTAGTAGCTCCGCTCGGTGACGGCGCCGTTGCCGAACGCCTCCTCGCGGTAGCGGCCGGCGCTGTCCACGTCGGTCAGCCGCCAGTAGGCAGAGCGCGTCGCGCTGTCGCGCACGGCGAGCACGTGGCCGTGCGCGTCGTGGTCGTGGGCCACCACGAACGGCGCCGCGCCGGCCGGGGTGGGGTAGGTGAGCGTCTCGACGCGGCCGAGCTCGTCGTAGTCGAGCCTGCTCTCCAGTGCCGCGCGCTCTCCGTCGATGCGGAGCGCCACCGTCTCGAGCTTGCCATGCTCGGTGTAGCCGTACGTCTTCTTCCCGTCGGGGCTCTCCAGCACGTGGAGCTTGCCGATGCCGTGCTCCGCGGTGTCCCAGGTCCAGGTGGTCGTGAGCCGCTCGGCGCCGTCCTCGTCCACGCGCGAGGTGGTGCGCCCCAGGCCATCGTAGCTGAACGTCGCCTCCCGCCCGCGCGCGTCGGTCGACAAGACCAGCTCGCCGAAGCCGTCGTTGGTGAAGACGGTCGTGCCCCGATCGGGATGGTCGAGCTGCCGCACGCGCCCGAGCGCGTCGCGCGCCGTCCGCGAGATTGCCCCGCCCGGATCGGTGACCGTGTACAGCGCCCCAAACGGGCCATGCTTGTACCGCGTGACCCCCATCGCCGCGTCGGTGACCGTCACCGGTCGTCCCAGCGGATCATGCTCGACCACGGTCACGTGACCGAGCGCATCGGTGACCTCGGCCCGCAGGCCGTCGTACTCGGTCTCCACGACTGCGCCCCACGGCGTGGTGTGCCGCACCTCGCGGCCTACCGTGTCGTGCTCGTAGACGTCGTAGAGGAGGTCGTCTTGCGGCGTGCCTTCGGTGACCGGCACCGAGCGCCGCGCGACGCGCTCGCCGCGTGCGTCGTACGCGATCTCTTGCATCAAGCGCCGCGGCTCGCCCGTGGAACCTTCCACGGAAGGTCCGTACCAGAACCACCGGATCGGGCGGCCGAGGCTGTCGACTTCGACCGTATCGTCGGCGCCGCCGGCCGTCGTGGTCCGCTGCACCACCCGCCAGGCGTCCCGGTCCGGGCCGCCGTCCTTGGTGCGCGACAGCGCGATCGCCGTCTGCGTGCCGTCGGGCCGTATCTCGAGTCCCAGGCGACCGAAGCCGTCGTGCCTCCACTCGGTCACGAGCCCGTTCGGATCCACCCGCTCGACGAGCACGCCGAGACCCTCATCGAACGTCACGCGCGTGGTGTGGTCGGCCGCGTTGACGTGCGTCTCGGGGAAGATCCCCTCGGCGTCGTACGTCGTGCTCCACGCCCGGTGATGGCCGAACGCATCGTCCGCCGTCACCCCGGTGACGTTGCCGAAGGCGTCCCGCGCGATCGCGACATTGAGCTTCGTGTCCGGGATGCCTTCGTCGCTGTCGATCGACTCGGTCTCGATCTCGCCGTAGATCGTGGTCGTGCGCGCGAGCAGGCGGCACTGCGAGAGGCCCGCGGCCGCGCTGCATTCCTTCTCGGCCTGGAGCTGGCCGAGCACCCACCGATCGGTGTCGTTTTTGAAGGTGCGCGTCGTCTCCAGCGTCAGGTCGACGCCGCGGGTCGAGACCTCCTCGGCGCGTACGTTGCCGAACGCGTCGAAGTCCGTCACCTTCGCCGCCGTATCGCGCAGGATCGCCGCCTCGCGCTCTCCGCCCGACGCGACCTGCTCGACGTACGCCTCCACCGGTGGCGCCTCACCGCTCTCGGGCGGATACACGCCCTGCGCTCGCCGGAGCCGGCGCTCGGTCGGGAGCGTGAAATAGCTCGCGCCGTCGTTCGTGGGCACCATCTCCCGCGTCACATCGAGGAACGAGAGCTCGATCTGCTCCGGCCTGGGCTGGTCTGGCAACCCCGGAGCCCAGCGCCACTCTCGCGCCACCTGCCCCGCGAACGGAAAGACCTCGAGATCCTCGTCGAACGTGACGTTGTCGTACCGCTCGGCCGTCGCGGCGCCGGTGTCGACCTCGACGACAACGCGCTCCCCGAACCCGAGAAAGCCCCGCCCGAGCCGGTGGTAGCGCCCGTCACGATAGCGCACGTCGAAGCGCCGCGGCCGGTCCGCGCCGTTGTTGAGCGCGTAGCCGCGGACGACCCGCCGCGGCCCCACCGCGCAGCGGCGCGGATAGTCGCAAGCGTTCGCCGCGTCGTCCCGCGACACGTAGAGCATGCTCTCCCGCTCCGGAGCTCCCTCGGCGATGTCGTTCGTGATCGAGGCGTCGGTGAGGTGGCCATACGCGATGCTCACGTTTGGCACGAAGCCCGCTTCGCTCGGTTCGTGCGCGTTCATCCCGTCCGAGACCGCGACGAGGAGATCCCGATCGGCCGCGAGGTTCTGGAAGACGTTGAACACGCCCCCGAGCGGCAAAACCACGTCCTGCGCCCCGTCGCCGTCGAGGTCCCCGATGCGCGGCCCGCGCGGATCGGCCAGCGTGACCGCCTCGCCGACCGCCGCCTCGAACGGGAGCCCCGGGTCGACGAGCGCGAACGTCGGCCCGTCGCGCGCGCCGGTGGCCTGGAGGATCGCCCAGGAGGGCAGCGCGAGCGATGAGCCCGGCAGCATGCCCGGCGGCACCGGCATGAGCAGATCCTGCAGGCCATCGCCGTCGTAGTCCAGCGGCGCCGCCAGCCGGAAGAACGCGTCCTGCGCGCCGAGGCTCTCGAGGACGCCCGCCGGGCTGAGGCTCTCGACCGCCGGCGCGTCGAAGGTCGGCCCCGTGTTGAGGGTCGTGCGGAGCCCGCCGTGGCTGAAGCCCGATTGCACCGCGTCGGGCAAGCCGTCGCCGTTCACGTCGAGGAACACGGTGCGGCCGCCGCGAGGCGGCTGAGGCAGCTCGGTATCGAACACCTCCCAGCTTCCATGGTGACGCCGGGTGAGCGCCCCGTACGTCGGCGCGGGGAGCATCGTGCCATCGCTGAACGTCAGCACGGTCGCCACGACCAGATCGACCTTGCCGTCGGCGTCGAGGTCGAGCGTCTGGATCTCCATGTCGCACGGAAACCCGTTGAGCGGCTCCAGCGACTCCCCGGTGACGTCGAACCCCGCAGGCGTGCCGTTCCGCTCGGGCTTCCAGCGGTGGACGGTCCACGTCGCCTCGAGCGGGTTCTGGGTCAGCGTGCGGCTGTGGTCGTCGCACTGGATCAGGTCGGGCACGCCGTCGCCGTCCACATCGGCGAGGTGAGCGGCGCCCTCGGGCATGCGCAATCCGGGCGGCGCGGGACGGACGCCGAGCGGAAAGGGCCTCCGGATGCCCGTGTCGTGGATCGCGAAGGTCAGGTCCGGCTGGGCCAGCAGCACAAGCCAGGTATTGCCGGTGTCATGGACGTCGTGAAGAAAGACGTCCGTCCGGCCATCCTGGTTGAAATCCAGGGCCGTCCCGAGCTCCGGCTGAAGGAGCTCGGGATCCGAGGACCCGTGTGGATCGGCGATCACGGCCCAGTCCTCGAGGAGCGCCAGGGTCGCGGGCGCGAAGGAGGCCGCCGAGCCGCTCGACCCGCGATTGCGCGCGGCGAGCCAGCCGGTGATGGGGTTCTCTGGCGTGCTGAGCCCCGCGACCACGTCCGGGACCACGAGGTCGTCGAGCCCATCGCCGTCGATGTCGAACAGCATCGGGCTCGCCTTCCGGGAGGTCGGCGCGGCGACGTCCGTCGCGATCCTCCGGAACCCGGCCTCGCCGCGGCTGTACTGAAACCGCGTCGGCGGCTTGCACACCCCGTCGCCCGCGCACTCCTCGACCTGCGTCAGGAGCGTTCGTTTCGTCGCCTCGCTGACCTCGTACGTGAGCCCGTAGCGCCGGACCAGCGCGTCGTCCGCGCCGAGCATCTGGATCTCGTCGAGCCGCAATGAGCGCTGGAGCGCCATGCCGCCTGCGTAGCGCGTGCGCACCTCGCCCGGCGCCTTCGCCTCGTACACGAACCGCACCGCCCGCGACGGCGCGAGCGCCGGCTCGCCCTCGAAGCTCGTGTAGCGGATCTCGTCGATCGCGTACTCCGCGGTGAAGCCCTCCTCGGCGTCCGCAGAGCAGTACTCATACGTCATGGCGTTGCCGCGGCCGTCGCGCGCCTTAGTCGCGAGCCACGCGCGCGCGGCGCCACCGAGCGCGAGCGGCTTGCCGCTGTCGCTCTTGCCGTACTCGATGACGAGCCCGGACGGCATCATCGCCTCGAAGAAGAGCGCCTCCGCCGGCGCATCGTAGTGCCCGACCACCTTGACCATCGTGTCGGGGAACGTCCGGTACTCGATCGTCCCTGCTGCTCGTGCCACCGGGACAAGCCGCTTGTCGTCGAGGCAGAGCGCATCCTCGGCGTCGTAGCGGACGCCCCGGATCTCCCCGTCCTGCGCCAGGTTCTTCGGACATCGCGTGATCGCGGACAACCCGGCAATGGAGAACCCCGCCCCGAGGACGCCCTCGCCGGCGCTGCTGTCGTACTGGAGCGCGAGCCGCGGCTCCAGGCCCGCCCGCCCCGGGACAGCGGTCAAAGGCATCACGTACACGGCCTCTCCGCTGCTCGTGACCGAGAACGTCCCGGCCATCGCGCCGGCAGAGACGGTCTTCACCCCTGGCGCGCGGCCGGCCCTCGGCGGAGCGCTCGTGTCGCGCGTCCTGCAGGCGATGGTGCCGTGATGACGGACCGGCGGGAGCTCGGGGCTGCACGAGCACCCCGCCTGCGCGAGCACGCAGCTCACGAACATGAAGAGCGGGATCAACGCTCGCAAAGCACGTTGCGGAACCGGCGCCATCGCGAACCTCCGTGGCCCGGAGGGGGGCATGGGCAGCAGTTCGCGTCAAGCGCCCGCCGGAGCGCTGAAGGAGCTTCCCGCAAGGGTTCGTGTCGAGCGCCAGCCGAGGCGACGGAGGAGCTTCCCATAACAAGGAGAAGCTCCTCGCTTGCAACGTCAGGTCGAGAACCCCCAGGGCCTCACCGCGCGGCGCACCGTCCTCGTCGTCTCGGCGCCCGAGTAGACGTGGGCGTGGACATGCCCCTGGTGGCGCGCGCACCACAGGCTCGCTCCGCCGGTCCGGTTGCGCTCCGCGAGGCAGTCGGGGCACGGCGGCTCGATCTCCGGAATACGCCACGAGTCGTCGTGGTGCTTGTCCCGGACCACGCACACGGGACACCCCGCGGTGCGCACCACGCGCTCGGCGACCGAGCCGAGCAGCACGCGCTTCACGCCGGTGCGCCCGTGCGTCCCCATCACGATGAGATCCGCGTCGACGTGCGCCGCGAGCCAGACGATCTCCCGGGCCGGATCGCCCGTGAGCAGGTGCGTG
This sequence comes from Sorangium sp. So ce394, assembly GCF_051474665.1. Classification (NCBI taxonomy): domain Bacteria; kingdom Pseudomonadati; phylum Myxococcota; order Polyangiales; family Polyangiaceae; genus Sorangium; species Sorangium sp. So ce394. The sequence goes on along the minus strand of NZ_CP150339.1, from coordinate 7,638,627 downwards.
ACCACGCGCTCGACGTGCGGGGGCCGCGGCGGCACGGCGAACTCGTTGGCGACGCTCGTCGCGAGCTCCTGGAGCCGGGCCGCGGCGTCCGCCGCGCTCGAGGTCTTGGCGAGGCCCTGCAAGCCCAGCATCTCCCGGCCGCTGTCCGCCACCGCCACGACGTGCACCTCGCCGCCGGTCTCCTCGGCGTTCGCCAGCCACAGCGCCCGGAGGAGCACGCCCCGGCTCGCCGGCGAGAGATCCACCGCCGCCAGAACGTTGAACGGCCTGGTTGTGGCCGATGTGCTCGAAGGATTCGATTCCATGGCTTCCTCCCGTGACATGTCCTTGTTGGCTCGCGACCGAGTCGCAACGAGCGTGCCTCTCGCCGCCCCGCGCGCGGTCGCGCTCGGCGCGGCGCCGGAAGAGCCCGGGACGCAGGCAATGCGCTTCGCCGCGCACCCGATGCGTGGACGAAAGGAGCGTCGAAGGGAGCGGCCGCGGCCGAGCCCGCGCCGGCGGCCCGGAGCGCTCAGCCAGCGGCCGAGCCCGCGCGCCGGCGGCCCAGAGCGCTCCGCCAGCGGCCGAGCCCCGCGCCGCCGGCCGGGAGCGCTCAGCCGGCGGCCGGGCCGGCCTTCCGCTGCGCGCTGTCGCAGACCCAGCGGACCACGCCCGGGATCACCCCCTGCGCGATCGCGCTCACGCGCGAGCCGACGTCGGGGTAGATCTCGAACCGCCCGCGCGCCATGCCGTCGGCCATGCTGCGCGCCACCGCGTCCGGCTCCAGCGTCTTCACGTTGCCCGCGATGGCCTTGGTCTCCGCGGGCTTGTACCGGTTCTCGAACGCGAGCTGCGGCGTGTCGGTGTCGGGCGGCATGCACACGCTCACCCGGACGCCGTGCGGCCACATCTCCGCGCGCAGCGCCTGCGAGAAGCCGATCAGCGCGAACTTGCTCGCGGCGTACGGCGTGTAGCCGTAGATGCCGATCACGCCCGCCAGCGACGAGACGTTGAGCACATGGCCGCTCCCGCGCGCCACCATCGCCGGCAGCACCGCCTTGCACAGGTGGACGGCGCCGAAGAAGTTCACGTCCATCATGCCGCGGAACTCCTCGACCGGCAGCTCGAGGAACCGCCCCGGCATCACGGCGCCCGCGTTGTTCACGAGGTGATCGATCGGGCGCTCGGCGAGCAGCGACTCCACGGCCCGCGCGACGTCCTCCGACCGGCTGACGTCGAGCTCCAGGACGTCGACGCGCGCCGACGGGTGCTCCCGCCGGATGCCCACCGCCGCCTCGTCGAGGAGGGCCCGGCGGCGCGCGACGAGCGTCACCGCCGCACCGTAGCCCGCCACGAGCCGCGCGAACGACAGGCCGATGCCGCTCGATCCGCCGGTCACGAGGACGCTCTTGCCCTGAAAGTAAGTTCGGGTGTCCATCGACGGCGGAACCTACCCCAGGAGAGCGCCAGGCGCGAGACGCTCGTGCACGCCCGCGCCAGGACGCCTCAGCGGGCGCGCCGCCGCCCCTTCAGCGCGTCCTTCAGCAGGCTCCCCGCGGCGGCGCCGATCGTCTCCGACCGAGCTTGTCGAGCTTCCTCTTTTGCTGCTTGGACAGCTTCGCCTTCATGCGCTTCAGGTCAGCACGCTGCATGCCATGCATTCGAGTCCAGGCCGCCATCACGAAAGCGATGCTCCGCCGCGACGCGCGCGACGCCGATAGGACGTTTTGCCCCGCTGTGGTGAAAATGCGGGTCAACCCAACGGCGCGCCGCCCCGCCAGGGCGACAGGGCAGCGCGCGCCGGACGAGCCCGCGGGGGCGAGCGCGCCTCCGGGGGAGCGCCCGCCTCCCGGGACCCGCGCGCGGGCGCACCACCCCGCACGGCACGGCGCGCGCCGCCCGTGCCCGGACGGGCCGCGTTTGCTACATTACAGTGTCTGCGGTCGCCGCCGCCGGCGTGTCGCCGTGCCCGGCCGCTCCGGGCGGACTCGCTGGCGATCGGCGCCGAGTTCGTCTACTCACGTTGTAAGCAAGCTCATGCGAGATCTCAGGTAACACGGGGAGCCGAGATGCGCGTGGGAGACGTCATCGACCGTCGCTTCCGGCTCGAGGGCCTCGCCAGCTCCGGCGGGATGGGCGACGTCTACCGCGCCATCGATCTGGCCGCGAACGAGCCGGTGGCGCTCAAGGTCCTGCAGCGCCGCGGGCTCCAGGAGGCGATCCGGTTCGCGCGCGAGGCCGAGGCGCTCGAGGCGCTCACCGCGCTGCGGCACCCGGGCATCGTGCGCTACGTCGCGCACGGCGCGACCGACACGGGGCAGCCCTACCTCGCCATGGAGTGGCTCGCCGGCGAGACGCTGACCGAGCGCCTCGCCAGGCGGTCGCTCTCCGTCCGCGAGACCCTCGCGCTCGCCTCCAGGGTCGCCTCGACGCTCGGCGTCGTCCACCGCGCCGGCATCGTCCACCGCGACCTCAAGCCGAGCAACCTGCTCCTCGTGGGCGGCGTCGTCGAGGGGGTCACCCTCATCGACTTCGGCGTGGTGCGCCTCGGCGCCATCGACCGGCACCTCACCATGCCGGGCACGATGCTCGGCACCCCGGGCTACATGGCGCCCGAGCAGGCCCGCAGCGAGCCGAACATCGACGCCCGCGCCGACGTGTTCTCGCTCGGCTGCGTGCTCTTCAAGTGCCTCACCGGGCGCTCGGCGTTCCAGGGCGCCGACGGGCTCTCGGTGCTCATCAAGGTCATCCTCGAGGACCCGCCGCGGCTCCGCGAGCTCCGCGGCGACATCCCCGAGGCGCTCGACGACCTCGTCGCGCGCATGCTCGCGAAGCCGCCGAACGAGCGGCCCAAGGACGGCGACGCGGTCGCGGCCGAGCTCCTTGAGCTCGACGACCTCGGCGCGGGCGCCGTGAGCAGCCGCCCGTCGAACACCCTGCGCGGCAGCGAGATCACCACGAACGAGCGCAAGATGATGTGCCTCGTGCTCGCCCGCGACGTGACCGGCGACGCCGAGGCGACGCGCTCCCAGGAGGAGGACCTGGAGCGCAGCAAGGCGCTCATCGCCGTGGCCGAGCGCTACCAGGGCGAGCTCGAGATCCTGGAGTCGCGCTCCCCGCTCATCGTGCTCTCCGCCAGCGGGGCGCCGACCGACCTCGCGGCCCAGGCCGCGCGCTGCGCGCTCGCCCTCAACGCGCTGCTCGGCTGCGTGCCCGTCGCGCTCGTGACCGGCCGCGCCGAGATCTCCTCGCGGCTGCCGGTCGGAGAGCTCATCGACCGCGCCGTCCACCTCCTGCCGCCGGCCCACGCCCCGGCCGGCGCGGACGCCGTCCGCATGGACGAGGTGACCGCGGGGCTGCTCGGCTCCCGGTTCGACATCACCCGCGACAAGGGCGGCCTCCGCCTGCACGGCGAGCGCGAGGCGCTCGCCACGACGCCGCCGCTGCTCGGCAGGCCGACGCCGTGCGTCGGGCGCGACCGCGAGCTCGCCCTGCTCGAGGCCGCGTTCGCGCACTGCGTCGACGAGTCGACGCCGAGCGCCGTGCTCGTGACCGCGCCCGCGGGCGCCGGCAAATCCCGCCTCCGCACCGAGCTGCTCCGCCGCCTCCGCGACCGCGGCGAGGAGATGGAAGTGTGGATCGGGCGCGGCGACCCCATGGGCGCCGGCTCGGCCTTCGCCCTGCTCGCGTCGGCGCTCCGGCGCGCGATCGGCCTGTTCGACGGCGAGCCGATCGAGGCGCGGCAGCACAAGATCCGCGCGCGCGTCGCGCGGCACGGCCGGGGCGAGTCCCCGCGCACCGCGGCGTTCCTCGGCGAGCTTATGGGCGTGCCGTTCCCCGACGGCGACAGCGTGCAGCTCATGGCGGCGCGGCGGAACCCCGTGCTGATGAGCGACCAGATCCGCCTCGCCTGGGAGGACCTCCTGCGCGCCGAGTGCTCGGCGCGGCCGGTGCTGCTCGTGCTCGAGGACCTGCACTGGGGCGACCTGCCGAGCGTGATGCTGGTCGACTCGGCGCTGCGCAACCTCGGCGATCAGCGGCTGATGGTGCTCGCGCTCGGCCGGCCCGAGGTGCGCGAGCTCTTCCCGAAGCTCTGGGCGGGGCGCGGCGTGCACGAGGTGCAGCTCTCGGGGCTGCCGCGCCGCGCGAGCGAGCGGCTGGTGCGCCAGGTGCTCGGCGAGGACGTCGCGCCGGAGCTGCTCACGATGATCGTCGACCGCGCCGACGGCAACGCGTTCTACCTGGAGGAGCAGCTCCGCGCGGTCGCCGACGGCAAGGGCGCCGACCTGCCCGAGACGGTGCTGGCGATGGTGCAGGCGCGCATCGAGGCGCTCGACATCGAGGCGCGGCGCGTGCTGCGGGCGGCGAGCATCTTCGGGCAGACGTTCTGGCAGGGCGGCGTCTCGGCGCTCGTGGGCGGGGCGCAGGTGGCGCCGAAGCTCGTCGAGCTGGAGCAGCGCGAGGTCATCGCGCGGCGCGGCGAGGGGAGCCTCCCCGGCGAGGTCGAGTACAGCTTCCAGCACGCGATCGTCCGGGAGGCGGCCTACGGGATGCTGACCGAGGGCGATCGGCGGCTCGGGCACCGGCTGGCGGGCGAGTGGCTCTCGCGCGCGGGCGCGGCGGACGCGATGGCGCTCGGCGAGCACTTCGAGCGCGGCGGCGAGCTGTCGCGGGCGGCGGCGGCCTACTGCCGCGCGGCCGAGCAGGCGCTCCGGGCGCAGGACCTCGCCGCCGCCGTCGAGCGCGCCGAGCGCGGGGTCGCGTGCGGCCCGACGGCGCAGACGCTGGGCGCGCTGCGCCTCGTGGAGGCCGAGGCGCACGTCTGGCGCGGGGAGCTCGCGCTCGCGGAGCAGCGCGGCGTCGAGGCGGTGGAGCGGCTGCCGGCCGGCTCGGCGCCGTGGTTCTCGGCGATCAAGCAGGTGGCGGTCGCCGCGGGCAAGCTCGGCGGCTTCGAGCGGGTGGAGCGCTGGATGGGCGTGGCGCAGGCCGCCGAGGCGGAGGCGGAGGGCGCGCTCGTGGAAAAGCACATGTGCCTCGTCGAGGGCGCGCTCCTGCTCGTGTTCGGGGGGCGCTACGCGTTCGCGGACGCGCTGATCGAGGCGGTCGAGGGCGACGGGACCGACCTCGCGGAGCGGGAGGTCGAGGTGGAGGCGCGGCTGCACGAGGTGCGGTCGATCCGGGCGCTCGTGAACGGCGACCCCGGCGCCTGCCTGAGGGGCCTGTCGTCGGCGCTCGCGGCGTTCGAGCGGGCGGGCGACCGCGGCAACGCCTGCGCCGTCCGCATGAACGTGGGCTACATGCACGCGGAGCTCGGGGATTTCGCGGGCGCGGAGGAGGTGCTGCGCAGCGCCCTCGCGGCCGCGGAGCGGATGGGGCTGCACGAGCTGGCCGCGGCGACGCTGAGCAACCTGGGGCACGTGCTCGGCTACCGGGGGCGCGTCGAGGAGGCGCAGCGGACCGCGCGGGAGGCGATCGCGCTGTCGCAGCGGCTCGGGGATCCGCGCCAGGAGGGGAGCGCGCGGACGTACCTCGCGCGGATCGCGCTGCTCGCCCGGGATTACGAGGCCGCGGAGCGGGAGGCGAGGACGGCGGCGGAGATCTTGCAGAGCGCTCCGCCGCTGCGCGCGGCGGCGGTGGCGGCGCGGGCGCGGGCGCTCCTCGGCCTCGGGAGGTACGACGAGGGGCTCTCGGCGGCGGGGGAGGCCTTCTCGATGCTGGAGGGGATCGGGGCGATCGAGGAGGGGGAGTCCGCGGTGCGCCTCGTCTACGCCGAGGCGCTGGAGGCGAACGGGATGGAGGCCGACTGCGCGGCGGTGATCGCGGCGGCGCGGGAGAGGCTCCTGGAGAGGGCGGGGAAGATCAGCGATCCGGTGTGGCGGGAGAGGTTCCTCACCGTGCCGGACAACCAGAAGACGCTCGCGATGGCGGAGCGGTGGGTGGGGTAGGCAAAGGTTCGCGTGCTCCTCGTGGAGCACCGCGAGGGAGGTGAGATTCGATATGACGAATGCGCTCGCCAAGTCGACGCGTCCTCGCCACCTGGTGGCGAAGCTCCTCGAGCAGCCGGATCTCGTGCGGCTCGTGCAGGGGCTGGAGGCGCCGGTCCTCACCCGGCTGATCCACCACATCGGCCTGGAGGACGCGGGGGAGATCGTCGCGCTCGCGACGACCGAGCAGCTCAAGGGGATCTTCGACGAGGACCTGTGGCGCAGCGAGCGCCCGGGCAAGGACGAGGCGTTCGACGCGGATCGGTTCGCCCTCTGGCTCGAGGTGATGCTCGAGGCCGGCGAGGCGTTCGCGGCGCGGAAGATCGCCGAGCTCGACGAGGATCTCGTCACGCTGGCGCTGTGCAAGCACGTCCTCGTGATCGACATCGACGGGCTCAGCGTGCAGATGTCGAGCTCGGAGCGCTCGGACGACGACGATCTCGTGGACAAGGCGCTCGAGAGCTGCCTGTACCAGGAGTTCGAGGAGTTCCGCATCATCGCCAAGGACCACCGGAGCTGGGATCCCATCCTCCAGGTCCTCGTCGAGCTCGACCGGGAGCACCACGCGCTCCTGCGGGCGCTGCTCGAGCGGTGCTGCGCCATCTCCACCGAGATCATCGAGGAGTCCGGCGGGCTCTACGACGTCCTCACCTCCGAGGAGATGCTGGAGTCCGACGTCGCCGCGGAGCGGGAGGACCGGCGCGAGCAAGAGGGGTTCGTCGCGCCGTCGGCGGCCGTGAGCTTCCTGAACCTGGCGCGGGTCACGCCGCTCGACGAGATCCTCGGGGCCCGGACGTACGATGCCGTCACGCGCGCGCATTTCCGGGCGGCGGCGGCGAAGGCGCGGCCCCCGGCCGCGGCGGCCCGGCGGCCGGTTTCCGGCGTGGAGAAGGGCGCGCCGGCCGCGGACGACCTCCAGAGCTTCCTCGAGGTGCTGCGCGAGGCGGACATCGTGCCTCCCGCGGCCGAGGCGCGGCTCCTCACGGCCGGCGCGCCGCGCGAGGGGGAAGACCTCCTGTTCACGTCGGCGATCCGCGAGGCGATGGCGCGCGACGCGGAGCTCTACGGGAAGCGGCTCCTGGAGCTGAGCTACCTCGTGAACGTCCTCATCTCCGGGTGCAGCCACGACGGCCGCGCGTTCCGGCCGTTCGAGGCGGCCGAGGCCGTGCTCTGCACCTGCAGCCTCGGGCTCGAGCGCCTCCTCGGAGAGCGCGCGGGGCGCAAGAAGCCGGGCGCGGACGAGCTCGCGTCGGCGATGACCGAGCACGACGCGGTGAAGATGTTCATGGCCGGGTGGCACCTCCTGCACCACGAGGTGGTGCTCTTCGCCGCCGGCGCGCTCCGGAAGGCGCTGGCCAGGCTGGTCGCCGACCAGCCCGACGGGCAGGCGGCCCGGGAGATCGAGCGCGTGGCCGCCGGGCTCGCGGCGGACGCCGACGCGGGCAAGCCGTGGCGCTCGCGCGGCAAGCTCGATCGGATCGAGCGCGCGCTCGGGGCCGAGGCGACGGCGACCTACCGCGCGCTCCTGGACGAGCTCCCGACGCTGCCCGACGGCGCGGTCGAGGGGGCGCAGGCGAGGGGCGCGCAGGGCTCGCGGTTCGTCTCGAGCGCCGCGCAGATCCGGGCCATCCAGGCGATGCTGGCGCGGCCGGAGGGGAGCGGGGCGAAGGCCGCCCCGCGCGCGGCCGGCGCCGCTGGGCGCGAGGCGAAGGCCGCCCCGCGCGCGGCCGGCGCCGCTGCGCCCGCCAAGGCGCGCAAGCGCGCGCAGCCCGGCGCGGGCCGCCGGAAGTAGCGGATCGGCCCCCGCAGCGCCGCCTCCCGGGCGGGGGAGGCGGCGCGCGATCACCCCTCGCGCGGGGGCGCCTCGGGCAGGCCGGCGTTCTTGCGGAGCGTGGCGATGAGGCGGTCCAGCGCCTCGCGGTAGCCCTTCTGGGCCGCGGCGATGCGCTCCTCCATCGTCGCGTCGATCTCCTTCACCTGGGTCGCGGACGAGTCGAGCATCGCCTTGCTGCGCCCGAGCTCCTCGATGCGCTCGTCCGACGCCTTCTTCTCCTCGTCGGTGCGCCGGCCCGAGGCCTGGAACGCGCGCTCCGCGGCCACGGCCTCGTCGATCGACGCCTTGATCGCCTCGATCTCCTCGAGCATCCGGCGGAGCCGGAGCTTGTGCTCGACCATGTCGACGTGGACGGTGTAGCTCGCGAAGCTCACGGCGTCGGCCTGCCGCTCGAGCGCCGCGGCGTTCTCCTTGCCGAGCGAGGCGCGGTGGCGCTCGATGGTGCGGTGCGCCTCGTTGCGATCGCGGACGTACTTCTCGAGCTGGCGCGCGACGCCCTCCTCGAGCGCGTGCGCGGTGGCGCCGGTGACGTCGGCGTCGCACCCCTTCTGCTTGACGACGTACTGCGCGGCGCCGCTCACCTTGCGGGTGAGGTCCTCCTGGTTCTCGTTGAAGAACTCCATGGCGCCGTTCACGACGCGCAGGCGCTCGACGTAGTCGTAGCTCTTGCCCGCCGCGTCCGCCTGCTCGATGACCTCGACGGCCACCTTCCAGTCCGGCTTCTTGAGCTCGCCCGGGTAGCCCTGGAACTGGCCCGTGGCGCGCTTCGCGAGGTCCTCGCGCTCGCTGAACGACGTGGCCGTGGCCTGGAGCTCGGCCGGGTAACGCTCGGCGTAGCCGCTCTGGTGGGCCGAGGAGGCGATCTCGGGCTCCGGCTTGGGGGCGCTGCAACCGAGCGCGAAGAGGTGGCCGGCCAGGAAGAGCGCGCCGGCGACGAGGCGAGGTCGGTTCATGGGCGCAGGCCTATAGCCCAACTCCGCCCCCGCCGGGCGCGCTCCGCGCAGCCCGCGCAGCGGCTCGGCGCGCGCGAGGTGCGACGCGTCATGTGGTGTGGGTCACGCATGGTCAGGTGTGTGTGCGCCGGGGCTCATCGCCGCACGTGATGCCATCACAGTTGTTGTCCAGGCCGTCGCCGCACACCTCCTCTGCTCACGGATGCACCGACGGAAGGTCGTCGCGGTAGTCCAGCGCTTGGTCACCCATCCAGATCGCAGTCCGATCACGATTTGTTGTGGACCAGCAGGCCCTCAGCAAAGTAATTCCGCTCCGGGCCATCGATCGTCAGGTTGAAGACATCCACCTTGCCGGCCGACGGCGCGGGGCGGTGCGCCGTCACGGAGAGCTCGCGGACGTCGGCCGAGCCGAGCCAGGCCAGGAGCCGAGTCCCTTCGCGCAGCGCGCCCGCGTCGACCCACGCGCCGCGCGCGGCGTCGTAGAAGGGGTGCTCGGCCGTCACGCCGGCGACGACCAGCTCCCCCGCGGCGACGTGGAGGAGCTCGGTGGCCCGCGCGCGGAGCACCCGCGCCACCCTGCGCACCACCGGCGCGCGCCGCTCGAGGCTCAGGCTGAAGACCTCGTCCCCGACGTCGAGATCCTCGATGCGCCGGAAGCCCCGCGGCGTCACGATCCGCGTGCCGCGCACGAAGCAGCTGTCCGATCCGCGCGCCGCCCCCGCCATCAACAGCCCGAGCCCCGCGATAGGCCGCCACATCGCTCTCATCGTCGTCCCTCCTTCAGGACGGCCGGACCCTACCCGTCGTCCGCCGGGGAGACGAGCCCCAAAGCAGAGGGTTGCGCGCCCCACATCCGCGCGCGCGCGCCGCGCGTCGCGCACCGCTGGACATCGCGCAGGACGCTGGAACTGCTTCCTTTTTCGCCGCGTCCTTGGCATCGTCGCGGCCCGCTCTGCGCGCACGGCGGCGCCCGAGGCGCGCGAGGGCGGTTGTTCTTCTTTTATCTCGGCATGGCGAGCGCCGGAGCCGATCACGGCGGCGTCGATCACCTTCGCGAGAGGATGTGCGGCATGGGAGCTTTGAAAGACAAGGTCGTCATCGTCACGGGCGCGAGCGCGGGCATCGGCAGGGAGACGGCCGTCGCGCTCGCGGCCGAGGGCGCGAAGGTCGTCGCGAGCGCGCGGCGCGAGGCGCAGGGGCGCGAGCTCGTGGCCGCCGTCAAGGACCGCGGCGGGGAGATCACCTGGGTCACCGCCGACATGCGCGTCGAGCGCGACATCGAGGCGCTCGTGGACGCCGCGGTCTCCACGTATGGCCGCCTCGACGGCAGCTTCAACAACGCGGGCTGCGCCCTGATCGCGCCGCTCGCCGAGACGACCAACGACGACTACGACTTCCTCATCGACACCAACCTTCGCGGCACCTTCTGGTGCATGAAGCACCAGATCAAGGCCATGCTCGCCGGCGGCGGGGGCTCCATCGTCAACTGCGCCTCGGTGGCCGCGTCGCGCTTTTACCCCGGGCTCGGCGTCTACAGCGCCTCCAAGGCGGGCGTCGTCGCGCTCACACGCAACGCCGCGGTCGAGTACGCGCAGAAGGGCATCCGCGTGAACGTGGTGAGCCCCGGCATCATCGAGTCGGAGATGTCCACGACCCACTTTCGCCTCGACCTGCCCCAGGGCCGCGCCTTCGCCTCGTCGCTCCACGCGATGAACCGCGTCGGCAAGCTCGAGGAGGTGGCCGCGACCGTCGCGTTCCTCCTCGGCGACAAGGCGTCGTTCATCACCGGCCAGGACCTCGCGGTCGACGGCGGCAGCCTCTCGGCGGCGTGGCCCGCGGGCTACGCGGGCGGGGGCTGAGCCGCGCCCAGCGCGCGCGCCGAGCCGCCGGCCGCCGCGGCCGATCGCCGCCGGGCGCGGGATGGCCTCGCTCGGCGCGGCCGGCGTGAGCGGCCGATCGCCGGCGCGCGGCGGCACCTCGCGTGCACGCAGCGGGTCGGAGCGCGCGTGTGCGGGGGATGCACGGCGCGCGGCGATGGAGGGGAACCATGGGGCGCGATGACGAGGAGCGGCCCGAGCCGCAGGCGCAGGGCAAGGGGCGCGTCGACGAGGTCGATCAGTCGAAGGGGATCTTCCGGCTCGACGGGCCGCATCCCAAGGATGCCGAGCTCCGCGCGCCGGGCACGCTCGGCGGCGGTCCTTACGAGGAGTCCGGGCGCGGCGGCCCTGCGGGCTCGCTCGAGCCGCGGGGCCCCAGCCCCGCGTCCGCGGGCGCGGCGGCCCCGCCGGAGGAGCCGCCGGCGCAGGACGGCGACGCGGCCGACGAGGCGCGGCCGGTGGCGGGCGCGCTGCCGCAGCACGAGGACCGGAGCGCCGAGGAGCGCAGGGCCGCCGGGCAGGGGTGACAAGGGGCCGGCGCGACCGCCGCGGGGCTCGGGTCCTTCGCCCGGCCGGACCAGGGGCGAGCGCGCCGGCGCCTCGCGCGCTCAGCGCGGGGCCGCGGCGCTCGCGACACCCAGGGCGACGTATTTGCTGAGGGTGCCGAGCACACCCATCTTGTCGCGGAAGTTCTTCATGAGCCGGTCGGGCAAGATCAGCTCGTCGAACAGGAAGCCGCCGAGCGCCGACAGCGCGCCCGTGAGCGGGTTGCTGCGCTTCCCGGTCGCGTCGAGCGCCTTCTCGTAGCCGATGCCCCAGGCGAGCAGGCCCCCGGCGAGCACCGCGACGCCGGCGGGCGTGACGACCGGATCGAACCGGTCGCTCGCGCGGCGCCCCCCGAGCCCGACGGCCGTGGCCATGGCGTTCATGGAGGCCCAGGGCGACCCGCGCTTGAGGGTCGACGCTGCCATCATCGTGCACATCGTCGCCGCCGTCAGCGCGGCGCCGGTCCGCAGCCCGCGCGTGACGATCTCGCTCATGCGGGCCCCCTGCTGAGGGCGCTGCGCCGCCGCGCGGGGCGCCTCGGGCGGCAGGGCCGTCGCCTCGGGGGGCAGGGCCGTCGCCTCGGGCGGCAGAGCGGTCGCCCGAGCAGGCGAAGACGCCGCCTCGGCCGGCACAGCCGTCTCGGGCGGCAGGGCGCTCGCCTCCGGCGGAAGTGCGGTTGTCTCGATACGGGGAGACATCCCCTCGGAGGGGGGGACCAGCGCCGCGGGCTGGTCGGCCTCCGTGCCCCCTTGTCGGCCTACATGGAGATAGTCCTCGCGACCATCATGGTAGGTGTAAGGGACCGGCTTGGGACCCTGGTGCTCCGGCTCCGGCGTTCCTGCGGCGCGTTCCGGGTTCATTCGATTCTCCATCTGACACCTTTCGACGATTTCTTCGAAACCTAGGATCCGCGGCGGGTGCCAACTCCGTGCCAGCGCCGCGTCAGCCAGTCCACGTGGCCAGGACACCGCCCCGAGCACGATCGACCCGGGCTGGCGCGGCCGCGCGGACGCGCTCCGTGCCGTCCCGCTGGCCCGGCCGATCCGCCCTCGTCCGCGCGCGCCCGTGGTTTGGCCCTCGCATGGTGCTGCGCCCAGGAGGTCCCCATGAGCACGGCGCGACCGCTCGATCTCGACGCTCCCACGAGGACATTGCGCGCGGTGAAGACGGCCGGTGTGCTCTTCGGGTTGGGGGCGGGCGGGCTGATCGATGGAATCCTGTTCCATCAGCTCCTGCAGTGGCACCACCTGATCTGCTTCAGCTGCCATCCGGGCGCGACCATCGACGACGTGCGGAGGAACATCTTCGCAGATGGCCTGTTCAGCGCTGTCGCATTCGGTCTCACCGTGGCAGGAGTCAGCAAGCTCTGGGGCGCGCTGCGCAGCGGCGGCGCCCTGCTGCCGGGGCGGATCCTCCCCGGCGCCGCCGCCGTGGGCTGGGGGCTGTTCAACCTGGTCGAGGGCGTGATCGATCATCACCTCCTCCAGATTCACCACGTCCGTCCAGGCCCAGGTCAGCTGGGTTGGGATCTCGCCTCCCTCGCGTCCGGGGGCTTGCTCGTGCTCGGCGGCCTGCGCCTGATGCGCGCGGCGCCGCGCGGCGCGGGCGCCGGGCTGTCAGCGGGATGAGGGGGCGCGGCGGGGCGAGGGCCGGCGCCGGGCGGTGGTCAACCTTGCCCAGGGAGAGTCCACATGAAGGCGGGAAGGCGGGAAGATCATGAATGTTTTCTTCCCGCCTTCCCGCCTTCATGTTCAAATTTGACCACTACCGCCGTGAGCGGCAGCGGCACGGCGAGCGTGGTCATCGGATCGCCCTCCGCGACGGCCGCGCCCGCGTCGCCCTCCGCGGCAGAGGTCATGTCGAGCGACGCCGTGGTCTCGCCCCCCGGGGCCGGCGCGGCCGCCTCGACCGAGCTGCCGAGCAGCTCGCCGCCCGGACACGCCAGCGCGAGGGACGGAGCGCTCGACGCGGGCTCGCTCGCGCGGCGCTCGGCCTTCATCATCGACGGGTCGAGCGCGGTGCCGCCCGTGAGCAGCGGGCGCATCGCCGCCAGCATGGCCGCGGCGCTCGGGTAGCGCGCCGAAGGATCCAGCGCGAGCGCGCCGTGGAGGACCGCCGCGACCTCGACCGGGACCCACGGGGCGACCTCGTGGAGCGGCAGCGGCGGCGTGCTGCAGATCGTGTAGACGAGCTTCCCGAGCGTGCCGACCTGCTGGTACGGGGCGTGGCCGGCGAGGGCGCAGTAGAGGGCGCTGGCGAGCGACCAGAGGTCGGTGCGGTGATCGACGTCGCGGCCGTTCTGCACCTGCTCGGGCGACATGTACAGCGGCGAGCCGAGCACGCTGCCGGTGTGCGTCAGCCCCGTCGTGTGCGCCACGGCCAGCGGATCGGCCAGGATCTTGGCGATGCCGAAATCGAGGATCTTGACCGTGAGCGACCCGTCCGGGCGCCTCGCCAGGAAGAGGTTCGCCGGCTTGATGTCGCGGTGGACGATGCGCGCCTCGTGCGCCTTGTGCAGGCCCGCGAGCGCCTGGGCGCCGATGCGCAGCACCACGTCGGGCGGGAGGGGCCCGACCGCGTCGATGCGCTGCTGGAGATCCTTCCCGTGGAGGCGCTCCATCGCGATGTACGAGGTGTCCGTCTCCGCGTCGGTGCCCGCGTCGAGCACCTGCACGATGTGCTCGCTGTCGATCGCGCTCGCCGCCCGCGCCTCGCGGCGAAGGCGCTTCACCCCCTCGCTGCCGGGCAGGAGGTGGCGCGTGCTCAGGACCTTGATCGCGACGCGCAGCTGCGTGGTCGTGTGCTCCGCCTCGTACACGGAGCCCATCCCCCCCTCGCCGAGGAGGCGCACGAGCTTGTATTTGCGGTCAATCGTCTGGCCGATCAATCGCAGTGCAGCCTAGCGAAGCGACCCTGGTGCGGCAACGACGTCTCCCGTGGACGGGCGCGCCGCCGGCGCGCTGGCGAGACACGCGCGAGACACGCGCGAGACACGTCAACAGCGCTCGCCCTCTCGCGCCGCGCGGCGCTCCGGAGGTCGGTCGCCGAGCCGGGGAGATGGGTCGCGGCGCGGCGCCGCGCTCCGCGCCATCACCGCTCCGCCCGCGCGGGGCCGCCCTCGCCCCACGCCATCTCCGCGAGGCGGTGCAGCAGGGACAGCGAGGGCGGCTGCGCGCCCGCCTCGCGCGGCGGGAACGCGCACGTCAGCTGGACCACGGCGAACGGCGCCCTCCTGGCGATGAGCAGCTCGCAGTGGCCGCTGAACGCCGCGGGGCTCCGGGGCCAGGCGAGGGGGGCGAGCGAGAGCCCGTCGGGGAGCTCGGCGAGCGCGCGCCCGAGGTCGTCGAGCTCCTCGGGCGCGAGGCGCCGCTCGCGCGGCTCGGCCGCGCCGCCGCCCGGGTGGAGCAGCGCGTGCCCGCTGGCCTGCGAGCGGAACGGGCCGTCGGAGGACGGCGAGAGCGAGAGCTCGACCTTGACCCAGCGGCGCCCGCCGCCGGCCGGCGCGATGCCTTCGAGGACGAGGAGCCAGTCCGGCGCCGGCCGGCGCGCCATCGCGCGCCTCGCCCAGCGCCGCAGCGCCTGGGGCTGCGCCCAGGGGAAGAGCCCCGCGTGCCACGCGCGGAACGCGAGCTCCTCGCGGTACGCCGCGCCCGGGAGCCACGATTTGGCGGCCCCGAGCGACTCCCACACCGCGAGCCCCGCCGCGAACGCCGGGCCCACGCTGATGCACTGGACCAGCCCGGGGATGCAGGCAGTCGCCGCGGCGAGCACGGCGCCCCCCGCCGCGGCCGACGCGACCAGCTGGACCGCCCCGAGCCCGAGCTCCCACGGATGGCTGCCCTGGCACAGCTGCCGCAGCTCGGCGGTCGTCAGCTCGCTCGGGTCGCGCACGTCGCAGGCCGCTCTGGTCATATCCCTCGTCGCCGCCCCGGGCTCGGCCCGCAGCCGAGCGCTCCCAGCATACCGCGATCCGGCGGCGCGCGCCGTCAATCTGCGTCGCCGCCGGGGACGTCAATCTGCGTCGCCGCCGGGGGCGGCGACGATGGGGCCGACCGCGGCCTTCGTCGCGCGCAGGTAGTCGCCGGGGGCGATGAGGATCTGGGTGCCCCGCACGCCGGCCGAGATGGAGACGACATCGAAGAGCTCGATCGTCTCGTCCGCGTAGACGGGATAGGCCTTCTTCGCGCCGAGCGCGGTGACCCCGCCGCGGATGTAGCCCGTGAGCGGCTGGACCTCCTTGAGGGGCACGGTGTCGACCTTCCGGTCTCCGGTGAGCCGCGCGATCGCCTTGAGGTCGAGCTGGGCGTTGCCCGGCACCACCGCGAAGCAGACGCCGTGGCGGTCGCCGCGCGCCACCAGCGTCTTCCACACCTGCTCCGGCGGCAGGCCGATCTTCCTGGCCACGGTGCTCGCGGTCAGGTCGCTCGGATCGACCTCGTAGGTGCGCAGCTCGTACGGGACGCCGAGGCTGTCGAGGATGCGCGCCGCGTTGGTCTTCATGCGGGGCATGCTATACGCGCCGACCGGGCCGATGACGACCGAGAAGAAGCTCCCCGAGGGCCGGCTGAACCGCTTCGTCCGCCTCGCGGGCCTCGGCGCCCGCGCGGGGGCGGCGCACCTCCTCGCGCGGCGGGGCGACGCCGCCGCGGACGCCGCGGCGCACGTCGCCGAGGTGCTGGGCACGATGCGCGGGCTCGCCGCGAAGGTCGGCCAGATGGCGAGCTACGTCGACGGCTTCATCCCCGAGCCGCAGCGCGAGGCGTACGAGGCCGCGCTGTGCTCCCTCCGCGCCGCCGCGCCGGCGTCCTCGCCCGCGGCCGTCCGCGCGGTGGTCGAGGAGGACCTCGGGGCCCGTGTCGACGAGCTCTTCGCGGCGTGGGACGACGCGCCGTTCGCGAGCGCTTCCATCGGCCAGGTGCACCGCGCGGCGCTCGCGGACGGGCGCGAGGTCGCCGTGAAGGTCCAGCACCCGGGGATCGACCGGGCGCTCGCGAGCGATCTGGAGAACGCCGGCATGATCCGGGCGATGGTGGGCGCGGTGGCGCCCAAGGCGCTCGACTCGAGGCGCGTGCTCGAGGAGGTCCGGGCGCGGTTCCTCGAGGAGCTCGACTACGCCCTCGAGGCGGAGCGACAGCGGTATTTCGCGGGCGTTCACCGGGGCGATCCGACGATTCACATCCCCGAGGTCATCGCGTCTCGCTCGTCGCGCCGCGTGCTCACGGCCGAGCTCGCGCGCGGCGCGACCCTGGAGGAGGCCGCGGCGCGCGACGAGCGCACCCGGCGCGCCCATGCCGAGGCGCTCTGGCGCTTCGTCTTCAAGGGCAACCTCGTCGGCGGGATGTTCAACGCGGATCCGCACCCGGGCAACTACCTCTTTCACGCGGACGGGCGGGTCACGTTCCTCGATTTCGGCTGCGTGGAGCCGCTCGACGGCGCGCGGCTCGAGCACGGGCGCGGGATGCACCTCGCGGCGCTGCGGAAGGACGAGGCGGCGTTCGCGCGGCACGCGGCGCTGATCCTGGGGACGCGGGGCGGGCGGTTCGAGGAGATGTCGCTCGCGTACACGCGGCGGTGCTTCGAGCCGCTGTTCCGCGCGCCGTTCCGCGTCACGCGGGCTTACGTGACGAGCCTGGTGGAGGGCGTGAAGGCGATCAAGGAGCAGATCCTGGTGAAGGACAGCGGGTTCGTGCAGCTGCCGCCGGGCATGGTGTTCTTGAACCGGCTCCAGTTCGGGTTTTACTCGGTGCTCGCGCGGCTGGACGTGGAGGTCGACTACGCCGCGGTCGAGCGGGCGTTCCTGCGGGAGGCGGGGCTGCTCGAGTAAGGCTGCGCGCGCGTGCGCGACCCGGCGCATGCGCGACCCGCTGGCGGGGGCGCGTCGGAGAGCGGCTCGACGGCTTCTGCCGGGAGCGGTCGGCGCTATAACGGGCGGCCGCGGCCCTTGATCGGGGCAGGCCTTGGAGGGTCACATGAACAGACTCGCTCATCGAAGGACAATCGCCGCGCTCGCCCTGCTCGCCGCCGCCGCTTGTGGCGGGTCGTCGGACGACGCGCCCGACGACGGGAGCGGCGGGACGACGGCGTCTGGCGCGGGCGGCGGGACGACAACGTCCGGCGCGGGCGGCGGGACGACGGCGTCTGGCGCGGGCGGCGGCACGACCGCCTCCAGCGGGACGACCGCGCCGGAGGGCGAGATCCTGGCGCTCGAGATCGTCGAATGGCACCAGGACGAATCGGCGCTGCGGGTCTCGTTGGTCCTCAGGAATCAGGGTACGTTGCCGCTGCCGGTGACGCCGGAGAGCTTCTCCGTGACGAGCTCGGATGGGTTCTCGCTCGGCTGGGTGCCCTTCCGATGGATCACGAATCCGTGCCCGGCGGTGAATCTGCCGTCCTCTGGCTCCTTGCGCTGCGAGATGGGCTTCAGCAAGAGCGCCGAGCAGGAGCCGGCGCGGCTGGTGTTCGCCGCGCTCGACGGGCGCCAGATCGAGACCCCGTTTCCGGCCGAGTCGCCCATCACGCCGGACAACATCTGCTCCCACTTCAGCTTCGAGGGTCGTTGCTACGAATGCACGACCGAGTGCAGGCTGTACGATTCCGTCTGCACCTCGGAGGAGGACTGGATCAACCTCGACAGGCTTCTCTTCTCTGCGGGGGCCGCTTGCACCGAAGGTGCTCCCCTCCTGAGCGAGGCCTGTTTCGACGGGCTGCTGACGTGCATACGGGACGGGTGCGTCGAGGACTGCGGGTTCCACCCCTGATCCACGAGGCGCCCGACCGCGGGAGCGCGCCTCGGCTCCCCGCCTGCCGGCAGCCGCGCGCGGCCATCCGCTCGACCCGCCCTCAGCCGCGCTGCCGGGCGAGCTGCTCGATGACCGCGATGAGCCGCTCCGGCTCGATCGGCTTGGCGAGGTACGCGGCGAACCCCGCCGAGAGCGCCCGCGTCCGGTCATCGTGGCGGGCGTACGCCGTGAGCAATGCGGCCGGAAGCGGCCGGTCGCCCCGCTCGCCCTCCAGCGCCCTCAGCCGGCGGAGCAGCTCGTAGCCGTCCATCCCCGGCATGCCCAGGTCGCTCAGCAGCACCTGCGGCCTCTCCGCGGGGCTCCCCGCCGGCTCCAGCGCGTCCAGCGCCGCCTGGGGCGACCCGACGGCCGTCACCTCGGCCCCCTGCGCCTCCAGCGTGCAGACCAGCACCTCCCGCGTGTCGCTGTCGTCCTCGACCAGGAGCACCCGGACCCCCGCCAGCGGCCGTGCGGGCGCGGCCGGTCCGACCTCGGCCGGCGCGGCGGCCCCCTCCCGCGGAGCCGCCGCGGCAGGCCGCCGCGGAGCCGCCGCGGCCGGCCAGGCGGCGCGGGATCCGGCGTCGCGGGGCACGGCGTCGGCCAGGGGGAGCGCCACCGTGAACACCGCGCCGAGCCCCTCCCCGCGGCTGTCCGCGGACAGCGTGCCGCCGTGCAGCTCGACGAGCTGGCGGCAGATGGCCAGCCCGAGCCCGAGCCCCCCGTGCCGGCGCTGCGTCGCCGCGTCGTGCTGCCGGAAGCGCTCGAAGACGTGCGGCAAGAGCTCGGGGCGGATGCCGCGGCCCGTGTCGGCGACCTCGATGCGGACCTCGCCGCCGTCGCGCCGGATCGAGAGCCGCACCTGGCCGCCCGGCGGGGTGAACTTGACGGCATTGCTCAGCAGGTTCCAGAGCACCTGCTGCATCCGCTCGGGATCGGCGCGCGCCCGGCCGAGCCCGGCAGCGAGCGCCACCTCGATCTGGATGCGCCTGGCCTCGGCCGCGGCGCGGACCACCTCGACGGCCGCCTCGGCGATCTGCGTCAGATCCACGTCCTGCAAGCTCAGCCGGAGCTTGCCCGAGGCCATCCGCGCCAGGTCGAGCAGGTCCTCGACGAGCCGCGACTGCGCGCGGGCGCTGCGCTCGATCGCGAGGAGCCCGCGCGCCACGTCCTGCGCGCTCGCCGGATTGCCGGTGAGCTGGTGGGTCCACAGCAAGATCGCGTTCAGCGGGGTGCGGAGCTCGTGGGACACGTTCGCGAGGAACTCGTCCTTGACCCGCGATGCGTCCTCCGCCTGCTGCCGCGCCGTCTCCGCGGCCTGGCGCGAGGCCCGCTCGCGCTCGACGAGGTCGCGGACCTCGAGCTGCCGCCGGCGCGCGCGGAGCGCTGCCTGGACGGCCGTCACCAGGGTCAGCTCCCGGACCGGCCGCTCCAGGACCGTCAGGTTGCCGGCCGAGCGCAGCGCCGCGACGGCCTGCGCGCTGCGGAGCGCGAGCGGCTCCGCGCCGGCCAGCAGCAGGACGGGCAGATCCGACCACGAGGGCTGCGCGGCCAGCGCCGCGAGCAGGGCCGACACGGCCGCCGCCGAGAGCGCCTCCTCGGTCAGCAACGCGGCGCCGGCGCCGTCCAGCAGGCCTCTCGCGAGCTCGTCCACGTGGCCGCACGGGGCGGCCTCGATCCCGGTCCGGCCGAGGACCTGGCACAGCAGCGGGGTGTCCCGCCCGACCGGCGCCAGCACGAGGACGCGCTCGCCGCAGGTCGGGGCGCCGCCGTCACCCACCGCCGCCGTCCTCCTCGCCGAGCGCCTGGCGCCCGCCGCCGCCTCGGCGCCGATCCCGGTCGGTCGGCACCGGACTCCCGCTGAGGATGCTTTGCAGGTGCCTCAGCGGCTCCGCCCCGACATGCACGCCCCCGGGGCTGATGCTGAGCTCCCGGATCGTCGTGTCGTGCTCGCCCTGGCGCTTTTTGACGGCCGTCAGGCACCGGCGGATGCGCCCGTCGGACTCGAACATTTGCAGGACGATGATCGAGTCCGACAGATAGCTGACGTCCACCGGCTGTCTGGACCCGATGCCCATCAACCACTCATGGGACGTGACCAGGATCGTGAGCACCCCGCTGCGGTTCAGGAAATTGAGCAGCTCGTACATCTGCACCGGGAGCATCGACGTGTCCGCCATCGCATTGAAATACCCCATGAGGCTGTCGATCACGATGAGCCTGGCCCTGCGGTCTTCCACGGCCGCGCGGACCTTGTGCGCGAACTCGCCCGGGGTGATCTCGGCCGTCCTGACCTGCTCGATGGTCAGCCGGCCGCTGTCCAGATGGGAGTGGAGGTCGAGCCCCACGTTCGTCGACCGCGCCTTGAACGTCTCCGGGCGCTCCTCGAGGAGGAAGATGGCGCCGCCCACGCCCTCCCGGGCGGCCGCATTGGCGTAGACCGAGGCGAGCGTGCTCTTGCCGGAGCCGGCCGGACCGATGAGCAGGCAGGTGGTGCCGTGCTCCAGCCCGCCTCCGAGCAGGTCGTCGAGCGGCCCGAGGCCGCTTCGAATCTGCCGGAACTCGTCGTACTCGTTGGCGTGGCGCATCCCGAGGCGCGGATAAACCACGATCCCGCCCGTCTGGATCCGGAAATCATGGTATCCGCCCTGGAACGGGACGCTGCGCACCTTGAGCACGCGGAGGCGCCGGCGGACGTCGCCGTAGTCCGGCGCCCTCTGCTCCAGGTGAATCACGCCGCCAGCCAGGCTGTAGAACTCGGTACTGCCGTGGCTGTCCAGCTCCGGCTCCAACGGCCCTTCGCCGACGAACAGCGCCGTGCACCCGTACCCGGCCAGGAACTGCCGGAGCGCCACGATTTCTCGGTGGAACCGCGACGTGCTGCCCGCCAGCAGGCCGAGCACGCCGATCGAGTCGAGCACGACGCGGCGAGGCCGGGCGTCCTCGACCGCCTGGCGCAGCCTCCGGGTGAGCTCGCCCAGCTCGACCTCGGCCGTGTGCAGCACCGTCTGCTCCAGGGCGAGCTGATCTGCGATATCGCCCAGCGACAGGTCGTGCACGGCCACGCCCTCCAGCGACCACCCGTGCGAGCGAGCGATCGCCTCGAGCCCTTCCTTGGTCTGGGCGAGCGTGATGTACAGGCCGCTCTCGCCGGCCCTCTCGCCGGCGAGCAGGAATTGCAGCACGAGCGTGGTCTTGCCGGTCCCGGAGCCGCCCTGGACGAGGTGCACCTCTCCGCGCGGGAAACCGCCTCTCAGGATCTCGTCCAGACCGTCGACACCCGAGCTCGCCTGTCCATCGCGGAGCTCGGTTGGATGGTTCGGTTGGCGCCCCATCCGGGCAATATGGTTGCTTTCTGGTGCGTGTCCCACGGGCACGGGGCAGGTGGGCCCGGGAGGTCGCTTCAGCGCGGGCGTCGGTCGTGGAAGAGGAGCATCTCGATCGTGCCGGCCTCGCGGAGCCACGGCTGGTCGTGCGGGCCCGGCAGGACGCGGAGCGCGTGGGGGATCGATCGCTTCGCGAGCTGCGCGGCGAGGGCGGCGTTCGCGTCGTGGAACGGGTCGCCCTTGCTGGTGAGCAGGTGGAGATCGCGCGGGCCGGTGGCGGCGACGGCCCTGGCGAGCCGGTCGGCGTAGGCGGGGGCGCGGTGGGCGCTGATGGCGGACTGCACGCCGCCCCAGGCGCCGAAGAGCTCGGGCCGGCGGAGGAAGACCTCGATCCCGACGAAGCCGCCGAGGGAGCAGCCGTCGAGCGAGGTGCGGGCCGCGTCGTCGAACACGGGCGCCTCGGCGCGGGCGCGGGGCAGGACCACCTCCGCGAGCCAGCGCGCGTAGCCGTCGAGCGCCGCGGAGGGGTTCGGGGCCTTGTGGACGTTGGGCGTGTACGGGCACGCGATCGCCAGGCCCCGGAACGGCCGCACCGCGAGGGCGGCGTTGACCTCGGCGAGCCGCGCGTCGGTCCAGTCCTTGCGGCGCGACGTGCGCCCGAGCGGCGGGCGGCGGAGCCGCTCGTAGGAGGACCCGAGGCCGTAGCGCTCGAGCCACGCGAAGGCGCCGAGGCGCTCGTCGCCGGTCTCGCCGAGGCCGTGGAGGAGCACGAGCAGCGGCGCGCGCTCGCCCGGGGCGAGGTGCCTCGGGACGAGCAGCGTGAACCGCCGGCCGAGGGCGCGATCGCCGGGGACCTGGAGGTCGCGGACGTCGAAGGCCGGCGGGGCGGAGGGCGCCGGCGGCGGCGGCGCGGCGGAAGGGGCGCCGGCCGGGTCGGCGAGGGCGGCGCGCGGGGCGAGGGCGGCGGCGCAGAGGGCGAGGAAGGGGCGCCGGGGGAGGAGCATGGGGGGAGTGTCGCAGCTCGGCTGCCCCGGGCCAGCTTGTCGGGGCTCCACGGGGATCTCGAGGGTCTCCGGCGGCTGACAGGAAATGACCGAGGCGCGCCGACGGGGTGGACGCGGCGGGCGCCGAGCGGGTACATCGGGGCGCCCATGGCCACGACGCACGACGCGACCGACGAGACGCACGACGAGGTGGGGCAGGCGCGCCCCGTTCGCCCCGAGGACCAGGACCCGAAGCTGTGGAGGGGCCAGGGGTGGACGGCGCGGGTCATCAAGAACGAGGACGACGACGGGTGGGCCGTCGAGATGACGTGCGACGGCCAGAGCGAGCCCTCGCTGGTGGGGCCGTGGACCATGGGGCGCGACAAGAAGAACCCGAAGCCGCTCGACGCGAGCGCGTTCGCCACCCTCGTGAAGACGGCGAACGAGGTGCTGGCGCGGCACGTCCAGCAGCGCCGGGCGCAGCTCCACCGGAACGTGACGGTGGCGGTCGAGGGCGGCGCGCGGGTGCGGGTGGACCTCGACGTGGTGCCCGACGAGGACGACCCCCACGCGATCCTCACCGTGCACGACGCCGCGGGGGAGGTCGTGTCGCGGTCGCGGGTGCCCGCCGACTTCAAGCTCACCACCGAGAGCGCGCGCAGGTGGCTCGAAGGGGGCGTTCCCGAGGCGTGACGGGCGCGCAGCCGGTCATGCGCCCCATCGCCGGTCACGCGCCCTTCGAGGTCGCGGCGCTACGGCCGCGAACGAGCGGGCCGCCGAGCCCCGCGCTCAGCCGGAATGGCCCGGCGTCCAGGCCGGCGGATCGCTCGCCGGGAACGACTCGTCCGACGCCTCGTCCTCGGGCTCGACCGGCGCGTCCGGCGCCTCGCGCGGCGAGAGCGCGCCCCCGCGGTCGACCGGCGTCTCCGGAATCCGCTCCCCGCGCGCCTCCTCCTCCGTCTCCGTCTCCGTCTCCGTCGGCTCGGGGCCGGCCGCGGCGCCCTCGGGCGCTTCCGGCTGTCGCTTCACCGCCGTCTCCTCGCTCGCTTCCATGCGTCCCTCCGCCGCTGCCGTGCCCTCCTCGACAGCTGGAGCTGCCGAGGCGCGCCGCAAGGGGATCCCCGGCGAGATCGAGGCCGCTCTCTCTCGCCCCCGGCGCTCGCCTCGCCCTCGCTCAGAGCGCCGGCTGAGCCCCCACGAACCGCTCGATCACCGCCTTGCGCAGCAGCTTCGGCGGCAGGATCCCCTGGGCGAGCACGAAATCGTGGAATCGCTGTGCGTCGAAGCGAGGGCCCATCCTGGACTCGACCTCTGCCCGGAGCTCCATCAGCCGGGTGAACCCGTAGAAATACGACGTGGCCTGCCCCGGCGCGCGGAACGTGTAGCGCTCCACCTCGGACTGCGCGAACGGCGCCGACAGCACCACGTCCTTCTCCAGGAAGGCGCGCGCGGCCGCGGGCGTGATCTTGCCGGCCTGGAGCTCCGGGTCCAGGAAGGCGCGCGCGGCCCGCAGCAGGCGGTATTGCAGCGAGACGAGCTGACCCTCGGGCGGCATGAACGGGAGCACGATGGCCTCGGCGTAGAGGCCCCACCCCTCCACGTTGGCGCTGTTGTCCGCGAACATCGCCCGGGCGATCGAGACGCCCCGCTCGACCAGCGAGGCGAACTGGAGCTCGTGCCCGGGGCGCGCCTCGTGGGCGGTGAGCGTCCACGAGGCCGCGGCGTGGGTGAAATCGTCGACCTTCCGCAGCCCGTCCGCGGCGCCGGGCGGCGCCGGGAGGCTCAGCGGCAGCACGAACTCCCCTTGTTCGCCCTGGTTGTCGAGCAGCCGCGGCGGCCGCATGTGCGGCGCGGGCGTCTCGGCGCTCTCCGCGGCGGTGCCGAGCCGGATGCGCGCCGGCCGCTCGGGCAGGGTGACGAGGCGCTCTTTCCGGATGATGGCCTCGATCTGGGCGAGCCGCTCCTTGTAATGCGGCAAGATCGCCTCGCCCACCAGCTGCTCCTGCTTCAGGGCGCGGATCACGTCGCGGTAATCCGCGCTCGGCAGCTTGCGCGCGGCGGCGACCGACACCGAGAGCTTCTGCATCTGCGCCTTCAGATCGTCGAAGGCGGCGTGGGCCAGGGACGCGAGCTCGGCGGGCGGGAGATCGACGCCATACGACTCGAGCGCGAACGTATAGAGCGGCGGCGGCAGGGCGAAGCCGACCCGCGCCCGGGGGAGCACGTCGGCGCGCAGCGCGGCGTCGTATGCCTCGAGCTGGCGGTTCAGCGCGGCGAGCGGCTCCTCGTGGCCGCTGATCGCGTATTTCCGGAAGAGCTCGCCGATGCCCTCTCGCACGCGGGCGTTCGTGGCGAGGTGTCGCTCGATCTCCATCCTGGACGGGGCGAGCAAGCCGGGTTTCCCGAGGTCCTGGGTGAGCCTGGCCCTGGCCTGCTCGGCGATGGGCGCGTGGCCCCCCTCCAGGCCTGCGTAGCGCCGGAGCCGCGTGAGGGCCATGGCCCGCCGCGCCGGCGGGTTCCGGTCGTCGAGCAGGACCGAGATGCCCGTGAACACGAGCCCCGTCACGTGCACGTACGAGACCCGGTGCTTCTCGTCGAGCTCCGAGCCGCGCACCGCGCGGTCTCCGGCGTCCAGCAGGATCTGCAGATCTTCGGCGACCGCCGGGTCCTTCTCGGCCTCTCGCCGCTTCTGGAGCTCGACGATGGCCGCGCGGTAGGCCGCGCGCTCCCGCGCGTCGACCCCCGGCGAGAGATCGGTGACCTCCCCGTCCGCGCGCTCGATCCCCGCCGCGCCGGCGTGCTCCGGCGAGAACCGCGCCAGCACGTCGAGGAGCACCTGCGCGTGCTCGTTGCTGCGCTGGACCCACGCCGGGGTGCGCGGGCCGGCCGCGGGCGCGGCGGGCGGCGCCGCCTTCGCGCTCGCGGCCGCCGGGGGCGCCGGCGAGGGCAGGGGAGCCGGCGCGGCGGCGGGTGGCGGCGTTTCGCGGGCGCACGCGGCCACGAGCAGGGAAACGAGGGCGAAGGGGCGGAGGGCGCGCAGGGCCATATCGCACCTCTGGCACAGGCGCGGCCGCGAGCCAATCACGACGAAGCCACATGAAGGCGGGAAGGCGGGAAGATCATGAATCTTTCTCCCCGCTTCCCGCCTTCATGTTCAAACCCGGCAACCACCCGCCGATGTGCTCAGCGGCGGCGGCGCCAGCGCAGGAGCCCGAGCGCGATCAGGCCTGCGACGGTGGCGATCGTCGGGTCTTCTGCGGCCCCGACGCGGCAGCCGCAACCCGACGAAGAGGCGTCGGACGCGTCCGCGCCGCCGCTGCCGCCGTCGCCGCTCGCGCCGGCGCCGCCGTCGCCGGCGCTGCCGCCGGAGGACGCGGCGCTGCCGCCGTCGCCGGAGCCGCCGCTGCTCACGCTGCTCGATGCAGCAGCGCCGCCCTCGCCGGACTCGCCGCCTGCGCCGCCGGACCCGGTGGGCTCACCCTCGCGCGGGAGGATCGTGACGGTCGCGCAGTGGTGATAGAAGCAGCCGCCCGGGTTGTTGATCCCGTGGTTCGACATGAACTCGCTGACCTGCAGCGTGCAGTTCTCGCAGGTCAGATCGTCGGGGAGCTTGATCTCGACGGTCTGCTCGCCCGTGAACGCCGACGTGTGGACGAGCAGCCCGTCCGCCACGAGGGGGAGCTGCGGATCGGTCTCGATGACGGTGGAGCCGCACGGCGTGGCGCCGGGGGTCACCTCCGGATCCGGGGGGAGGGACTCCGCGTTCTCCGCGATCGACACGCGGTAATGGCCCGGGTGGAATATCGTCTCGTCGATCCTGAGTTTGATCGTCTGACCCTGGACATACGTGGTCACCTCGCCGGTCAGCGCGATCGGGTTCCCGGGGTCCGCCTGGCCGCAGGGCGCGCTCTTCTGCGGGTCGCCGAGGTCGCTCTGCTCCGAGTAGCAAGCGGGCTCGAGCAGGGCGAAGTGGGCGTGGGCCACGGCCGGGTCGATGGCGGCGAGGGCCGCCGCGGCGAGGGTCGCTGCCGCGGGCGCGCGCCACGGCGCCTTGGGTCTCATTCGTGATGTTCGCATCGCAATTCTCTAGGTCAGGAGGTGGTCTCGCGGCCGCGCCCGTGGAGACTCGTTGGCTCTCCTCCGGGGGCGTCGCGGGCGGCTACTCTCCACCACCGCTTGTCCGCCGCCAAGCCCGAACTCGCCGCGGCGACGACACCCGAGCTCGCGATCGCCGCGGCGACGACAACCAAGCTCGAACTCGCCGCTGTCAGCGGTCGCCGGACCGCGGCGGCGCGCTTCCCGGGTCGACGGGCGCCCCGCGCCGGCCTCGGCGCGGCAGCGCCGGCGCCAGCCGCTCGCCGTCGATCCGGAGGCCGCCGTGGCGCGCCGTCGACCACGTCGCGGGCGCCGGACGGCTCGATGGGATCGACCGACGGCGCCGCCTTCCTTCGCGCACGGGCTGGCGCGCGCCCCGGGCCGGCCGGGCGCGCTGCTCGGGCTCGGCTCCTCGCCGCCACACGACGCAGCGATGTCACCGGACTGCCTTCATGTCCTCCGCGGCGCTGTGGTCGATTCTCGTTTCGTGTGGGCGTGAGCGCGAGGTGCGCGCCCGGCATCTCTCGACTGCCGATCTGCAGATCAGGCCACGCGCCGGATTGTCAGTCGTGTGGACCCGGCGTAGCGTGGTGCTCCTTGCAGTTCCTCCAACATCGAGGGCGTCATGAGTAACCCGTCCCTGCCTCAAAACGACTCTCCCGCGGAGCAGCAGCAGCGCAAGAGCGAGCTCGCTCGGGCCCAGCAGACGTACGTCTACAACCACGACACCCGTCTATCGCCCCTCGGGGTGGCCCAGAGCGTTCCGAACGGACAGGGGTTTGCCCCCATCCTGGTGGGATCGGCGGCGCTCGTCATCCTCGATCTCGTCGGCAACGTGGTGGCGAAGGCGTCCAAGCTGGTGGGCTCCGACGGCTCGCTCCGCAGCCCGAAGGGCGCCCCGCTGGACGACGCGACGAGCGCCAGGATCCAGGGCGTCCTCCACGATCTCAAGCAACGCCATCGGGAGCTCACCCTGACGCTGACGCCGCTCCATGGCGAGCCCGAGCGCGCCCCCGCGCCGCCGCCGCGAGCGCCGGCGGCCGCGCTGGTCGAGGGGTTCGCGCAGAAGTTCGTCACGACGGCCGAGAACCGCGCCCTGGAGAGCGCCCTCGGCGCGACGAACTATCCCACCAAGAAGGTGGGCGATATCATCAAATCGCTGCTGGATACGCTGCTGAGCGCGGCGGGGAAGCTCCTGCTCGATCTGGTCGGGATGTATGGGCAGGCGACCAGCGTGTACGACTACGTCTCGGAGTTTCAGACGTTCCGCCTGCCCGAGATCGCGAGCGCCTACCAGGACGACTCGATCTTCGCCTGGATGCGGGTGGCGGGGCCGAACCCGCTCGTCCTCAAGCGCGTCGCGTCGCCCGGCGCGAGCTTCCCCGTGACCGACGCACAGTATCGCTCGGTGATGGGCGAGGGCGACTCCCTGGCGAGCGCGGGCAAGGAGGGGCGCCTCTACCTGGCCGACTACGAGGTGCTCTCGCAGCTCGTGCCCGGGACCGCGCCGGATCAGCAGAAGTACGTCGAGGCGCCGCTCGCGCTCTTCGCGGTGCCCGCCGCGGGCGCGCCGAGCCGCCTGCTCCGCCCGGTGGCCATCCAGTGCGCGCAGACGCCGGGCGCGGCGAGCCCGATCTTCACCCCTTCGGACGGCGTGGCGTGGGAGGTGGCGAAGCTCCACGTGCAGGTCGCCGACGGGAACTTCCATGAATTGATCTCGCACCTCGGGCAGACCCACCTCGTCTTGGAGGCGTTCGCGATGGCCACCCCGCGGCAGCTCGCCCCCGAGCACCCGGTCAACGTCCTGCTCACGCCGCATTTCCAGGGCACCCTGGCGATCAACAACGCCGCCGAGGCCGACCTCATCGCCCCGGGAGGCCCGGTGGACAACCTGCTCGCCGGGACGATCGCGTCGTCCACCCAGCTCGCGGTCGACGCCGTGCTGAGCTACAGCGTCAATCAGCAGTTCCTCCCGGTGGCGCTCGCGCACCGCGGCGTCGACGACCCGAGCGCCCTGCCGAGCTACCCCTACCGCGACGACGCGATGCTGCTCTGGGGCGCGATCCATACGTGGGTGTCGCGATACCTCGCGATCTATTACACGAGCGACGCAGCCGTGCTGGGCGACTACGAGCTGCAAAACTGGATCGCCGAGCTGTCCTCCCCTTCGGGATGCGGCCTGAAAGACATCGGCGAGGACGGGGCGATCCGCACCGTCGCTTACCTGGCGGACCTCTTGACGCACGTGATCTTCACCGCCAGCGCCCAGCACGCGGCCGTGAACTTCCCGCAAAGCTCCCTCATGAGCTTCACCCCGGCGCTCCCGCTCGCCGCCTACGCCCCGGCGCCGAGCATCACCGCGGGCCTGCCGTCCTCGGAGATCTTCCAGCACCTGCCGCCCCTGCAGCAGGCGCTGCTCCAGATCAACGTGATGATGCTCCTCGGCGGCGTCTACTACTCGCGGCTCGGCGACTACGATCGGAACATCCCGGGCGTCTATTTCACCGACGCGCGGGTCCGCGAGCCCCTCCAGGCGTTCCAGCGCGAGCTGATGGAGATCGAGGCGACCATCGGCAAGCGCAACCTCCAGCGCGTCCCGTACGTCGTCCTCCTGCCGTCGCAGATACCGCAGAGCATCAACATCTGACGCTGTCGCGGCGAGGCGGCGCCGCCGTCCGGGCAGGAAGGCGGGAGGAAGGTCCCGATACGGCGGCTCGGCGGGGAGACCGGCTCCGCCGGACACCGCCGCTCGCCCGCCCTGGACCCTTGCCGGTGGGGATCGCCTCGCCCATGTTCCCGCGCGCAGGATCGCATCGCGCTGCCGAGCCCGGGGGGCCGCGGCCGCCTCTCCGCGTCGCCACCTCGTCGAGAGAACATGGACGCATCCATCCCTGGAGTCCCAGCGCCGGGCGAGATCCTCGCGGACAAGTATCGAGTCGAGCGCGTGCTCGGGCGCGGCGGCAATGGGCGTGGTCCTCGCCGCGGAGCACCTGGCGCTCCGGCAGCCGGTCGCGCTGAAGCTCTTGCTCCCGAGCTGCATGCAGTCGGCCAGCGCCGTGGAGCGCTTCCTGCGCGAGGCCCGCGCGGCCGCGTCGCTCCAGGGCAGGCACGTGGTGCGCGTGCTCGACGCAGGGCTGCTCGACGCGGGCACGCCCTACCTGGTGATGGAGCGCTTGACGGGGCACGATCTCCGCGAGGTGCTCCGCCAGCGCGACCACCTCCCGATCGACGAGGCCGTCGACCTCGTTTTGCAGGCCTGTGAGGCGATCGCCGAGGCGCACGCGCGCGGGATCGTCCACCGCGACCTCAAGCCGGCGAACCTGTTCCTGGCGAGGGACGAGCGCGGGGTCGCGCTCATCAAGGTGCTCGATTTCGGCCTCTCGAAATGCGCCGCGGACGACGAGGCCTGGAGCCTCACGAGCCCGAACCTGATCGCGGGCTCGATCCCGTACATGGCGCCCGAGCAGGCGCTCGGCCTGAAGTGGGCAGACGCGCGCGCCGACATCTGGGCGCTCGGCGTGATCCTCTACGAGCTCATCACCGGGCGCCGCCCCTTCGAGGCCGGCCGGACGCCGGAGAGCCTGCTCGTGAGCCACGACGCCCCGCCGGCGGCCGTCAGCGCGTGGGGCATCGACGCGCCGGCGGGGCTCGAGGGCGCGATCCTGCGCTGTCTGGAGAAGGACCGGCTCCTGCGCCCGCAGACGGTCGCCGAGCTGGCCCAGGCGATCGCGCCGTTCGGGACGCTGGCGGCCCGCGCCTCGCTCGAGCGCATCCGCCGCTGCTCGGCGCCGCGCGACCGCTGCTCGCCGTCGCTCGCGCCGACCGAGCCGCTCTCGCCGGCGCGAGGGGACCGGTCGCGCCCCCGCGACGAGGGCGCCACGGCGCGGCTGCCGTCGCACGCGAGCGCCGCGCAGCGGACGGCGTCCGACGCGCCGCCGGGCGCGCACCGGTCGGTGAGCCCGGTCGTCACCTCGGCCGCCGGCGCGGGGGCGCCGGGCCCGCGGCTCACCGCGGACGCGAGCGCGTTCGCGCCCGCGCGGCCTCGGCGGGGATCCTCGGCGATCCTGGCCTTCGCGGTGGCCGCCGCCGCCGCGCTCGCCTGGGCGCTCTCGCGCATGGCGCCGCCGCAGCCGACGCCCGCCGAGATCGCCCCGGAGCGGCTCGAGAGCTTCGCGCCGCTGCCCACGGGGCCCACGACGCCGCTGGACCCGGCCGCCGCAGCGCAGATCAGGCTCGGCCGCATGCTCTTTCAGGACCCGCGCCTGTCCGGGCACCGCGACGTCGCCTGCACCTCGTGCCACCCGCTCGACACCTGGGGCGTGGATCGCAGGAAGCTATCGCGGGGGAGCGAGGGCCGCGAGCCGCCGCGGAACACGCTGAGCATCTACAACATCGCCGGCTATTTCGCGTTCTTGTGGGATGGCCGGCAGGACAACCTCGTCGATCAGGCCAAGGAGGTGCTCCTGTCCCGGAACGCGATGGCGTCGACGCCCGAGGGCATCGAGGCGGCGCTGCGCTCGTCCGAGGGATACGCGCGGGCGTTCGCGCTCGCGTTTCCCGAGCAGCGCGACGCCGTGACGTTCCACAACGTCGCGCAGGCGCTCGCGGCCTTCGAGGCCACGCTGTTCACGAGGAGCCGGTGGGACGCCTTCCTCGAGGGCGAAAAGACCGCGCTGAGCGGCGAGGAGAAGGCGGGGTTCAACGCGTTCGTCGACACCGGCTGCATCTCCTGCCACTTCGGGCCCGACATCGGCGCGACGATGTACCAGAAGGCCGGGCTCGTGAAGCCGTGGCCCAACACGAAGGACAGGGGCCGCTACGAGATCACGCGGCGCGGGGTCGACTGGATGGTCTTCCGTGTGCCCAGCCTGCGCAACGTGGCCCAGACAGGGCCCTATTTCCATGACGGCTCGGTCTCCTCGCTGGAGGAGGCCGTGAGGATGATGGCGAGACACCAGCTCGGGAAGGAGCTGCGCGACAGGGAGGTTTACCTCATCGTCCGCTGGCTCGGGAGCCTGACCGGCGAGATCCCCCGCGCCGACATCGATCTCGACGAGGCGTCTCGCGCGATCGTGACGAACGCGACGAGCCGCGCGGCGCCGTGAGCCCCGGCGCCCCGGGGGGCTCGGCCTCGCCGGAAGCGCCGGAATCAGGCGTCATCGGGCGTGATCGCGCGTCACGCGCGATCGAGGAACGTCACCTCGCCGGTCTCCAGGGCGTACTCGGCGCCGACGATCCGCATGCCCTCCTCGGCGCACAGCCGCTCGAGCAGGCGGCTGCCGTGCCGGAGGTGATCGCACGAGTTGCGCACGTTGGCGCGGACCGCCTCGCGCATCAGGAAATCCTTGGGAGCGTGGCGGCCGGCGACGTTCACCACCGTCTGCACCGGGGCGCGGCAGCGCTCGACGATATCGCGGATGTTGTCGGTGAGGACGCCGCCGCTCTCCTCCTGGAGCAGCTCGCCCAGCGTGGCCTTGATGGCCCCGCAGCGCGAGTGGCCCATCACCACGGCGAGGCGCGTCCCGAAGGCGGCGGCGGCGAACTCCACGCTGCCGATCAGCGAAGGCGCCACCACGTTGCCCGCCACCCGGATGACGAACAGGTCGCCGAGCCCCTGGTCGAAGATGAGCTCGGCCGGCACCCGCGAGTCCGAGCAGGAGAGGATGATGGCGAAGGGCCGCTGCCCGTCCACGAGCGCGGCCCGCGCCCGCTGGCCCAGCCCCACGTGCTCGCTGCGGGCGTCGTCCACGAAGCGCCGGTTGCCCTCGATCAGCCGCTCCAGCGCCTGACCGGCGGACATGGGGGGTAGGGCGGGCGGGGGGTCGGTGATGCTCATGACGGCCGGACACCGTGGTGGAGCGCGCGGCGGGCGTCAATGGGCTGTCGCCCGCCGTGGTGCGCGCATGCATGAGAATCGGCCTCCGAGCGACCTGGTCACCACCGACGCCGCGCTCGGGCCCAGCGCCGGGGCGCGGCCCGCGCGGGGATCACCTCCCCGCGCCGCGCCGCCGCCGCGCCGCGAGCGCCGCGACGGCGGCCGCCGCCCCGAGCGCGCCCAGCGGAGCGCGCGGCGCTCCCCCCGGGATCGCGCACCCGCACCCCTCCTCCGGCGGCGCCGGCTCCCTCGCCGGATCGACCACCACGCTCACCTGGTCGGCCGCCTCCAGGATCCCGTCGCTGACCTTCACCTCGAACGCGAGCGTCGTCGCCGCGGCCACCTCGGGCGCCACGAAGGTCGCCCGCGCGCCGTCGCCCAGGAGCTCGACCGCCGGCCCCGCCGTCTGCGTCCAGGAGAACGTCAGCTCGTCCTCTTCGGGATCCGAGCTCCCCGACGCGTCGAGCGTCACCAGCTCTCCGACCGCGACCGCCTGATCCGCCCCGGCGTCGGCCGCCGGCCCTCGCTGGCAAGAGGCCGTGTCCTCGATGAGCGTCGCGAACGGCTTGTTCTTCACGCCCGCAAACCCGACGTCGTCGAGCTCCCAGCCGGTGTCGCCCGCGGCCTCGTCGGTGCCGACCCGGAACCGCACCCGCACCGTCTTTCCGGCGAACGCGGTCCCCAGATCGACCGACACCCTGTCGAGCTCGGGCCACGACGGGCTCTCGCCGACGAACGCCCTCCGCCTCGCCAGCGGATTGCCCGACTCGCTCGTGATCCTCCCGCCGTAGCCCGGATCCGCGGTCTTCGCGACGTCGACCCACGTCTCGCCGCCGTCGGCGCTGATCTCGATCACCGCGCCGTCCCAGAACGTGCCGTCGCTCGCCTCGAACTGGTGCCGGTGCGCGAACGTCAGCACGAAGCGCTCGGTCTCGCTGACCTCCAGGGGCGGCGACACCAGCGCCGCGTCGGACAGCGTCCCGAGATCGACGCCGCGCCACACGCGGTTCGGCGCGGTCCCCTCGGCGCGCGACCACACGAGCTCGCCGGAGAGCCCCTCGACGGTCCACGTCGTGCTCTGCGTCTCCACGCCGTCGACCGCCGACGACCCGGGGACCTCATCGTAGTTCACGCGGCGCACCAGGGCCTCGACCCGGGTCGGCGTGCACGCCTCGGCGCTCTTCAGCGTCAGGTTGAGCTTCAGGTCCTCGGCGGGCTTCATGTTCCGGTCGAGCTTCACCGGCACGGCCGCGGTCCCGGTCGCGAACGGCGCGATGTCGCCGAACGACACGCGCGCGCCGTCCGGGAAGGTCACCCCGCCGCCCGGCCCCTCGATCGACGCCACCGCGCCGGTCAGGGGCGCCGCGCCGCGATTGACGATCTCGATCGTGACCGTGCCGGACTCCTCGGCGTCGAGCAGCCCGTCGCGGTCGCAGGAGCCGGCGCTGTCGTCGAGCTCCGCGCGGACCAGCGCGATCTCGGGCTGGACCTTGAAGCTCTCGACCACGCCGGAGAGGCCCTGCGCGTCGACGCGCGGCGACACGGCGCACGTGCCGGCCCCGCGCCGGGCGAACGCCTCCGCCATCGCGCGGAAGTCGCCCTGATCGCTGGCGAGCGCGGCGGCCAGCACCGCGTCGCGCTGCTCGGTGTAGGTCGGGTTGGCGGGGGCGAGCTTCATGCCGGCCACCACGTAATCGCTCATCCGCCGCCGGGTCTGCTCGAACGCGCGCGGCGGGGTCAGGCCGCCGCCGTGCCGGATCAGCGCGACATAGGCCTCGAACATCATGGCCGCCCAGACCTCTCCGGCGTTGTGCACCTCGGAGTTCTGCGGAGCGGAGACGTTGAGCGGGTGGTCGGGGAGGCGCTCGTCGTCCGAGATGTGGCGGAACGTCAGCCCGTTCTTGGATAAATCGACGGAGTAGGGCGCGCGGCGGATGCCGAAGTAGCTGTCGCCGAGCGCCGCGCTCCCGTAGCTCGAGAGCGGGTAAGCGCCGTCGAGGTCGTCGCCCTCGCGCAGCGCCATGTGCAGCGCGATGAAATCCCCCCACCCCTCGCTCTGCGCGCCGCACATCTGGGTGCTGCACGCGACTTGACGGAGGTGGATGTAATGGCCCCACTCGTGCGCAACGATGGTGTTGTCGATCGTCCCGTCGCGCTCCACGCTGGGCTCTCGGGTCATCGTGACCCTGAGCGGCGCCTGCGCCCCGGCGAGCGCCGCCTTGAGCGCGCTGCCGTCCTCCAGCGAGACGCTCTGGGCGGGCGTCGTCACCTCGGGGTCGTCGCCGGCGAGCCGCGGGGCCCCGTCGCTCTCGCGGTTGTTGGCGATGATGACGCCGACCGCGCCGGCCTCCTGCGCGTTGCGCGCCTTCTCTGCGAAGGCGCACCCGCCGCGGTCGACGAGGGCGACCTTGCCGGCCACGTCGCTCGTGATCGGCCCGCACGCGTCGCCCCGGGGCGCGACGTCGTCCTCGCCGAGGGCGAGCTCGCCGGTCACCTCGTAGCGCTGCGGGCCGAACATGGCGGTGTTCGACGCGTAATTGGCGTTCTGCGGCGTGACGCTGAGCGACCGCAGATCCGGCCCGGTCCACAGGTACATCTGCATCCGCGGCGACGCGCCGTCGTACGTCGCGTCCATGTTCGCGTTGTCGCGGCTGCCGCCGGTCGCGTCGTCCTGCGCCTCGGCGAGGAACGGGTCCCCGTCGAGGCCGCCCCTGCCGAGGTTGTCGCGCTGGGCGTTGCCCGCGGCCTCGGTGAAGCCGGAGTCGTAATACCAGTCGTGGAGCCAGTTCGTGACGTAGAAGACCTGGGTGACGGCCGCCATGATCTGCTCGGGCGCGGCGAGCGGCTCGGCGCGCAGATCGTAGGTGTAGTCGAACGCGCCCGGCCCCGAGAGCTCCGCGCGCGTATCGCCGCTGGAGAACCCGTCGGGCGCGTTGTGATCCGCGTAGGCGTCGACGTTGTTGCCGCGGGTCGAGGTCGCGTCGGCCGGCAGCCACGGGTCGGCCCGGCCGTCCGGGTTCGTGTTGAAGCCCTCGATGGAGATGAGGCTCGGCGCGATGAACCGCGGGAGATGGCCGTCGGGCCGCCCGGTCGGGTGCGGCGACATGTCCGCGAGGGGCCCGCCGAGCGGGGTGTGCTTGTCGTCGTCCTCGGCCCAGACCCGGTAATCGAAGGTCGCGGCGTGGGAGAGGTTTTCCCGGTAGAGATACCGCCCGTCGCTGGCCCCGAACACCCACGCTGTCGCGTCGGAGCTCGTGCGCTCGGCGTCGCCCGAGACGAGCTCGACGAAGTAGCCGGGCACGACCCGGTCGGGCAGCGGAAACAGCACCTTCCTGACCCGCGCCGGCTGCGCGAAGCGCAGGCTCCCGGCGCGCTGGCGCGCGTGCGCGGTGTCCGCGAGGTCGAAGAGCCGATATCCACCCTTCGCCTCGCCGAGGTCGCGGAGGTCGGCCGTCTTGATGTCGATGCGGTGCGCGTCGCGCACGGCGCGGACGACCGCCTGGGCCGGCGCGCCGGCGAACGCGCGGCTGCGCTTCGAGCCGGGCCGGAGGGAGCCGGCGCCGGGCGGCAGCGCGACGGCCGACGCGTGCAGGTTGCCGCCGAGGGCGACGAGCGTGAGGTCGCGCTTCATGAGCACCTTGAGCTCGCTGCGGAAGACCGGGATCCCGTCGACGTCCTGGCCCAGCGTCACGAGGATGCCGCCGCGCCCGGTGTCGTGGACGTGGCGCACCACGGCCGTGTCGAGCGCGGCCTGCGGCAGGTGGTAGAGGCGCGCGTACCGCTGCACGTACCAGCGGGCGGCGGCCTCGGCCGTGCTGTGGGTGGCGGCCGGCGGGCGGTGCTCCGGCGAGGTCGCCCACACGAACGTCGGCACGCCGCGCTGCGGGTCGGTCGACGCGACGACGGCGCCCGGCGCGTCGTCGCTGGCGACGCGCGCCACGCCGGGGGGCAGCGCCGGCGGCTCCCTGAAATAGGCATCGTGATTCGGGCGCTCCCGCGCGTGGGCGAGGGGACCGGCGAGCAGCGCGAACGACAGCGCGGTGTACCGAACTGAAACCTTCATGTTCCTCGATTCTCCGATTCCGAGGGAACGACGCCTGTTGGCCACGCGCGCGACGGCCGCGCGCTGCGTCCCGGGCGCCTCGCGCCCACCCGTCGAATCCGCGACGCGGGGCACCCTAGCCGCAGCCTGCGTGCAGGGGAAGCGCGACCGCTCGCGCCCTGTCCGGCGTCGTAAGGCGCCTCTCATGCGATCTCACCGCGGCGCTTGTCAGGGCGCGAGTCCGGCGGCTCCGAACCCGACATGGAATAAAGAGGATACCGTCGCGCTCCACTCCATGAATCCATGAATCCATGAATTGCGCTGTTGGGATCGCTTCCCGCGCCGCGGGGCGCATCGGCCGCGCGCGTGCGTACTCGACCGACCTGGGCAGGAGCGAGGGCTGTCGCGCCCGCCGCCTCCGCCGGCGTCGGGCCGGGTGGGATCTGGGGAGCGATGGCTCAGGAGGCCCCTGATCATGCGGTGCGTCGTCGCTGCGCGGGCTCATGCGTCGGCCGTGCGACACGGGCTCGTGCGGCGTCGGCCGCGTAGCCACGGGCTCGTGCAGCGAGGACTCGAGCGTGAAGGCGGTTACGCGGTCATGCGCGCCGCGGCGCGCCTCAGCGGCGCGCGCGCGGCGAGCCAGCCCACGTACGCCCCTGCGGTATGACAAAGCGCTGACATGCCGCGCGGGCCGCGGAGACTATTCTCATAAAAGCCAACGTGATCCACGCCTTGCACGTCGAGACCAAGCTCGTCTCCGAAGAGCTCTGCGCTCTTCTGCGTCAGGTCGATCCCGCGGTCTTCGTCTTCCGGGACGAGCCCGAGGTGCGCGCCCGGGTCGATCGGGTGGTGTTGCGGCTCCGGGAGCTCGTCGTCGCCGCCGAGCGCGACGACGCCGGGGGCGCGCTCGATCGGCTCCGCGACCGCCTCCGCGCGCTGCTCGCGGCGGTCGAGCGCGCGACCCCGTCCGGGACGCCCTCGCCCAAGGCGGCGTGGATCGCGTTCCAGCGCGAGGTCCAGCCTGCCTACGAGTCGTTGCTGCTGACGCTGCGCGGGGTCGTCGCGGCGCCGCCGAGCGTCCGGCCGACGAACCATGCGCGCAGCCTGTGGCACGTGGGCTCGGGGCTGGCGGTGCTCGGGCTGATCCAGCTCCTGCCCGAGCGCGGCTGGCTCGTGGCCGTGAGCGGCGCGTTCGCGGCGGCGGCGTGGTCGATGGAGATCGCGCGCCGGGTGAGCGAGCGGGTCAACGATCGGCTGATGCGGATGTTCCGGCTCGTGGCGCACCCGCACGAGCGGTACCGGGTGAACTCGTCGACCTGGTACATGACGGCGCTGCTCCTGCTGGCGCTGTTCGGGACGCGGCTGAGCCAGTCGCTCGCCGTGGTGGTGCTCGCGGTGGCCGACCCCGCGGCGGCGCTCATCGGCCGGCGCTTCGGCCGCACGCGGCTGCGCGACGGCCGCTCGCTCGAGGGGACGCTCGCCTTCTTCGCGGCCGGCGCGCTGAGCTCCCTCGCGGTGATGTGGGCGCTCGGCCCCGCGTCGCTCTCCTCGCGGCTCCTCCTGGCCGCCGTTGCCGGCCTGGCCGGGGCGGCCACCGAGCTGTTCTCGTCGCGGATGGACGACAACTTCACGATCCCGGTCGCCGTGGCGGCCGCGGTGACCGTCGCCGGCGCGGGCTGAGCTCAGGGCGCCTCGCCGCCGATCTCGACCGCGAGGTGGGCGAGGTACTGCCTCATGAACTCCGCCCGTCGCGCCCCCTCGCGACGCCCGGCGGCCGTCCTCAGGCTCTCGGCGGTCTTGAACAGCTTCACATGGAAGTGGTCGATCGCGTTCTCGCGGTCGTTCCACGGCCGCCGTTCGGCGAACGGATCCTGGGGATCGTAGAACCGCACCCCGAGCAGCCCGCCCACGGCGAAGCAGCGGGCGATCCCGATGGCCCCCAGCCCGTCGAGCCGGTCCGCGTCCTGGACGACCCTGGCCTCGAGGGTCCTCGGCTCGATGCCCGCGCTGTAGCTGTGGGCCTCGATGGCGTGGGCGATGTCCGCGAGGAAGGCCTCGGGGTACGCGACGCTCCGGAGGAAGCGCAGCGCCTCCTCGGCGGAGAGCCGCGAGGCCTGGGAGCGCCTGGGATCGTTCTTGGGGACGTTCACGAGGTCGTGCAGCCAGGCCGCGGGGACGACGACCTCCAGCCTGGCCCCTTCGTCCGCCGCGAGGGCCTTGGCCGTGGCGACCACGCGCGTGAAATGCGCCAGATCGTGGGCCGGATCCTTGCCGAGATCGGTCTGCTCGAGCTTCTTCGCGAAGAGCGCTTCCCAGTCCCTCATCCCTCGCCTCTTACTCACCGAGGCGAGCGCGAGCAACATCGACGGGAAGAGCGAGGGCCCTTCGAGGCTCGCACAGCGACTCCGTGTCAGGACGGCATCTTGCTCCGATGATGAAGGATGGGCTGCGTCCGGTTCATCAGCTTGAGGCGATGGCCGCGCGGGCGAAGCCTGGGCCCCCCGGGGCGTAGAGGATCTGCCCCTTAAGCTCAAGGCCCGTCGCGCGCGGGCCGCCGCGCGCGACCGGTCGGCGGCGCGTCAGGCCGTCGGGTGCGCCTCGGCGCCCGCGCCGCGGGGAGGCGCGGCCGCGAGCTGGTTGATCTGCACGTGCTGGCTCGGGACGGGCAGCCCCAGCTTCCCGAGCTCCTCGCGGATGACCTTGTTGGTGGCGAAGAAGACGTCGCCGTAAGCGCTGCTGTTGCAGAAGGGCCGGACGGCCAGCACGGGCCCGGAGAGGTTGAGCTCCAGGATCTCGACGACGGGCGCGGGCTCGCTGACCACGTTGGGGATGAGCGGGAGGCGCGCCTTCAGCCGGGCGATCGCCGCCTCGTGATCCGCGCCGTGCGCGAGCTGCGCCGTGCAATCGACGCGGCGGAACGGGTTCGCGCTGAAGTTCTGGATCGTGTCGCTGAAGATCTTGGCGTTGCCCACGATGGTGCGGACGTTGTCCCCCGTATCCAGGGCGGTCGCGAAGAGCCCGATCGAGTGGACTGCGCCCGTCACGCCCCCGGCCGTCACGACGTCGCCGGTCTTGAAGGGGCGCAGGAGGATCATGAAGATGCCCGCCGCGAGGTTCGAGAGGAGCCCGGACCACGCCATGCCGATGGCGATGCCGACCGCGGCGAGCAAGCTGGCGAAGGTGGTCGTCTCGACGCCGAAGACGCTGAGCACCGCGATGACGAGCAGGATGTTCAGCAGCACGGACACCGCCGACTCCAGATAATGCGCCAGCGTGACGTCGAGCTTCTTCAGCGCGGAGCTGCGCTGCATGACCGAGAGGACCGCCCGGATGATCATCCGGCCGATGACCCAGACCAGGATCGCGCCCACGATCTTCGTGCCGACGCTCACCCCGAGCGCGACCCCCATGTCCATGTATCGCTGAACTCTCTCGTCCATCTCAAGCCTCCTGGCGACGTGCGCGCCGCTCGCGGGGCGCCCTGTGCAAGGCGCGTGCGCGCCTCGTCGTGATAGAGCTTCCCCCGGCGGGCAGCTCTATCACGCCACGAGGCCGGTCCGCGAGAGGGGCGGCAGAGATCTTCGAGCATCAGCCCTGCGGCCTGCACACCTCAGCGGGCCGCAGGGCCGGCGAGCGCCCGCGCCTCGAGGCGCCGGCGCGCCCTCCTCGCGCGCCGGCGCCCGCAGGTCCTGCCGGGCCCGCGCACGGTCGCTCGCGTCTGCGGTCAGGATGCCGAGATCGGCGCCACGGACCCGCTGGGCCCTACGTCGCCTGCGACTCCACGTCGGCGCAGCAGCGGAAGCCGACCTCGTAGCCGTAGTCGTCTTCCTTGTGAAAGGTCGTCATCGGGCGGCACTGGCTCCGGATCGGACCCCACCACCCGCCCTTGAGACCGCTGCGGTAGGGGGCCTTCTGATCGGTGCGCACCACCCACTCGTTGACGTTGCCGTTCAGATCGAAGACGCCTGCCCACGAGGCGCACTCCGCGCGCGAGCCGGCCGGCTCGCGGCCGTCCAGCCGCGAGAGCTCGGCGGCGC
Source organism: Sorangium sp. So ce394 (assembly GCF_051474665.1). NCBI lineage: Bacteria > Pseudomonadati > Myxococcota > Polyangiales > Polyangiaceae > Sorangium > Sorangium sp. So ce394. The sequence continues at coordinate 7,598,320 of NZ_CP150339.1, read as the reverse complement.
ATCGCTCGTTCTGCATGCAGGCCTCGTGGTGGAGCAGCCGCTGCGAGTGGTCCGGAAAGCGGTATTCCCGGTCCTGATTGCACGTCTCGGCGTTCCGCTCGTAGCCGTAGACGTAAGGCAGCGCCTCGGGGCCCTCGCAGGCGAAGTTGAACTCGGCCTCGGTGCACAGCCGCTTGCCCTGCGCCTCGCAGAGATCGGCGGCCTGCTCCCACGAGGTCAGGGTGCGCGGCAGCTCGCCCGGGACGTTCGGGTACTCGTACCGGTCCATGCAGAACGAGAGGCTCTCGTTCTTCTTCGCGACGCACCGCGACGGCTCGCGGAAACGCAGGCACCGGGCGGCCACGCCCGGCTCGCCGTGGCGCTTCGTCCACTCGGGGTGGTATTCGAGGCATTCTTGCACCACCGCGGGGCAATACTCGCCTTCCACCCGCACCATACCGCCGGGGCAGCCCTCGGTCCTTCCGGGCAGGGTGACCGGCGCCTCGATCGCCGGGATTTCGTCCGTCGTGGGCCCGTCGAGCGGCCCGTCGCTCTCCATCTCCGGGGACGCGACCAGCGGGGGTTCGGACTGCGGGGGTTCGGACGGCGGAAGCTCGGACTGCGGGGGTTCGGACATCCCCCCGGCCCCGGAAAGCTCGCGAATCTCGCCGTTTCGAGCGTCCCTTCCCTCGGTGTCCGGGTGACTGCTGCAGCCAGAGGCCGCAACGCCAAGCAGTGTCAGTAGTACCGTGATGCCCTGGGTTCGCACAATGACCTCTTCCCACGTTTGCCTACATCAGCGCACATGCGTGGGCCAAGACTTGTACCGAGCTCGCCTTGTTCGTCCCGCGAGCCTCGGGAGCCGGGTGGAGAGATTGCAAAATCCCGGCCTACTGCCGTGCCCGGCGGTTCGCGGGCCACGCGGCTGCGCGGCCCGTCGTCGACCCGCGGTGTGGCCGCCAGGACGGCCCGGATGGCCGCCCGGACGGCCGGGATGGCCGGCCAGCGCGCGGCCATCTCGGCACACCGTCTTGCGCGCGACGTGCGCGCCCTACGTCAGTTTTGCGGGGTTGGGTGGCCGCGGCCGTGTCGCCGCGCCCACGGTCGGTCTGCGGTCCTCGGGCGGCGCGAGCGGCGGCGCCGCGCCGGGACGATCATCGACGCTCGCCGCGCGCCGGGACGGGGCCCGCCGGGCGGCCAGTGCCCGCCCCGGGGCGGCGGCCGGCGGTCCCCCGGAATGCCCGCGGGCGAGCGCTCAGCGTCGGCGCCGTCGCGAGGCCAGCGCGCCGAGCACGCCGAGGAGCATGACCCCCCCGAGATCGGCCGAGCGGCCGTTCGTCGAGCACGAGCACCCGGAGTCGCTGCCGGACTCCCCGTCGTCGCCCGTCGGCGTGTCGTCGGGCGACGAGCCTCCGCCGCCACCGCCGCTGCCCGAGGCGCTGCTCGAGGCGACCGACGAGCTCGCCGTCGCGCTCGTGGTCGATGCGCCGCCGGCCGAGGAGGTCGACGTGCTGCTCGCGCTCGCGCCGCCGTCGCCGCCGCCTTCGCCGCCGCCACCGTCGTCGCCCCCGTCGACGCCGGCGCACTCGGTGGAGCACTCCGCCGAGCACTCGCCGCAGATGCACTCGATGATACGGACGTAGATGCTGGCGCCCTCCGCATGATCGTCCACGCAGCGCTGCGCGCACGCGTCGTCCACGCACTCGGAGTAACAGCCGGCGAATTCGCGGCACGGGCGCGACGCGCCGCACGCGTCGTACCGCGCCCTGCACACGCCCGTGAGCGAGTCGTTGGAGCAGCTGTTGCACTCGCTGCCGCCGCCGCTCGTGGCGCTCGCGGAGCTCGCGGCCGCGGTCCCGCCGATGGGGTACAGGGCGCACACGCCATCGATGTCGTCGTCCTCGAGGGAGCGGATCGACGCGCCTGCGACGTAGTACGCGGTCATCGTCGAGCCCCGCGCGTCGGAGTGGCCGAGGCCCAGGAAGTGTCCCTCTTCGTGCGTGGCGATCGACTGCGTGTCGACACATCCGTCGTTGCCGGTGTCGTTCCAGCAGAACCCGACGTTGTTGAAGACCATGTCGGCGTCCACGATGGCGTTGCCGAAACCCCAGGCCGGCGTCGTGACGCCGATGACCGAGTTGACGTCGCCGAGCGATGCCGGCCAGGAGTCGCTGATCCAGTGGAACACGCTCTTGCCGTCTCTGTGGTCGTAACGATCGTTGGTGTCGCCGAGGAGGGTGACCCCCCACTCCGTACACCCCACGCTCGACCACGCCTCGAACCCGGCCTGGATCCGGGAGACGGCGATGCCGGCGATCGGGCCCGGGATCGTCGACTGATTGATGTAGTAGCCGACGGGCAGCTGGCCCCAGCGGGGGGTGCTGGGGTCGAGCGGCGTCCACGCGGCGGCCTCGCCAGCGGCGGCGAGGGACGAGAGGGCGCCGAGGGCGGCGGCGAGGGCGACGCGGCGCCTCACCTCACTTCACTCCCGCGAGGCGGACCACGTCCGTCATGAGGCTCTCGACGGGCTCGACCTCCTCGGCGGGCGCCTGCGTGGGCACCAGCGCGCCGCCGTTCCGCCGGACGAGGTGCAGCCCCTCGAGGCTGCGCCGCGCCAGGCCCTTCGTGTCCACGTGATAGACGGACATCGCGAGCGCCGTGAAGTGCCATCGCCCCTTGTCGCCGGGGCGCAGGAAGACCACCGCGTCCTCGCCCTGCGAGAGGCTGGCGTCGCCGAGCACGCGCTGCGTCTTGCCGTTGTAGGTCCCGCCGATCTGCTCCAGCACGATCACCTTCGGACCGCCGTTGCCCGCGCCGCTCTTGAGCGGCTGAATGACCTTGAGCTCGGTGCGGGTCACGATCGATCTCCCGTCGTCGGACTCCGTCGTGTAGGACTTGCCGACGGTCACGCGCGCGACGGTCGCCGACTTGCGCACGAGCTCCTCGCGCGAGAGCAGGACGGCCGTCGTCGCGTCGGCGGGCGCGCCGAGGCAGAGCAGAGCGGCGGCAGCGGACAGGGAGAGCATTGCATTCACGCTTCTCTTCATGTCGATGACTCCTTAAGACCCTCTGTTCTATCCTGAAGCGCGCGCGGCGGCTATACGGGAATCAGGACGGAGCTCGTGCTCTCCGTGCTGCTGTGCAGTACATCTGTCGTGGAGACGGAACATCGCGCGATTGGATGGCGTCATGCCGTCGTTTGCGCCTGTCATCGCGCCCGTCATCGTGCCCGTCATCGTGCAGTTGCTCACCCCTCGTTGGGGGTGGGCCGAAATTTGTGCGGTGCCTGTGACGAGCAGCTCGTCCTCGAGGGCGAGCTCGTCATGTCGCTGCGCGACGGGAGGGAGATCTTCATCGCGCCCGGGAGCAGCGCGGGCCGCGCTTCGTCGGGCCCGCGGCCGGGCAGCCCTAGGGCGCGAGCGACAGGCCGCGCACGTAGTCGGCGAGCGCCCGCTCCGCGCTGGCCACCGCCTCCCGCGCGCCCGGGAGCTTCGCCGATACCGCGGCGATCCGGTCTTCCTGCTCGCTCAGCGCCCTGAGGTACCGCTCCTGGAGCGCGCTCCCCGCGGGCACGACCTTGAGGTTCTCGCGCACGCGCTCCTGCTCGCCGCGCAGCGCCGCGAGCTCGGCCTCCAGCGCCGAGAGCGCGCGCCGCTGGGCTTCGACCGCCGCCCTGAGCTCCGCGATCCGCGCGAACACGGCGCGCAGCGCCTCGGGGATCTCGCGCGAGGACAGGTACACCTCGATCTGCTCGCTGGTGAGGCTCGTGAGCGCGATCGTGTGCGAGACGGGGTGCTCCAGCGCGACCGTGAGCCGCGCCGTCTCGCCCGCGGCCACCTCCCGCCGGATGCGGTAACGGTCGCGCGTCGTCTCGACGCCCTCCTTGGGCTCGGCGAGCTCCCAGCCGGCGAGGCGCGGGTGCTCGATGAGCACGACGCGCGGCTCGCGCGCGGCGCCTACGATCGTGTAGACCGTCACCTTGCGGGCGGTCCGGACGAGCTCCAGCACGCCGCCCTGGATCCGCGCGCGGGAGATCGCCTCCTCGGCCCGCTCCTCGCGGTCGATGCGCACCTTCAGGTCCACGGCGAAGCTCACGAGCCGCGACTCGCCCGGCGGCAGCGCCGCGAGCCGGGCGTCGCCCACGTAGGTGACGACCCCCCCGGCGGAGCGCTCGTAGACCGTCATCGCGCCGGGCGGCAGGCTCGTGTCGCCGTCGTTCCGCAGCCGCACCGAGGCGAGCGGCCGATGCGCGCTCGCCTCCCGCTGGTAGAGCCCCACGCGCTCCGCCGGGATCTCGCGATCGACGATCGGGAGGAGCGCCGTCTGCCCGCTCGCGATCGTGAGGGGCGCCGGGAAGTGGAAGACGACCTGCGTCGCCGCCTCCTTGCGCTCCGGCGCGCGATCCTGGGCCTTCTCCTCGACCACGCCCTTCTCGGCGGGCGCGGGGCCCCCGGCGGGGCCCGCGAGGCCTTGATAGCCCGCGTGCCGCGCCGCCCTGGCCGCGAGCGCCGCGGCGCCATCGTCGAGGCGCGGCAACACGCGCTCGGCGACGTCGACGGGCACCTCCGGGCGGGACACGTAGTAGATCTCGTAGAGCGCCTGGCGGAACGTCACCGGGTTGCCCGACACCAGGGTGAAATCCACGTTCTCCCAGTCGCCGCCGCTCTGGTTCTCCACGATGGCCCACCCGGAGAGCGCGCCGGTCTTGGCCTGCGCGTCCTCTGGCACGGTGAGCCGATACGAGGTCTTCCAGAGCGGCACCTCGATGACGTAGGCCACCCGGACCACCCGCTCGCCCTCGCCGGCCGTGCGCACGACGAGCTCGCGGCGGTTGCGCTGGCGCCGGCTCGAGAGCCCGAGCAGCGCCGCGCTGACCTGCTGCCGCAGCCGCTCCTCGGCGAGCTCCACGCTCTCGAGCTCCTCCAGGACGACCTGCCTCAGCGCGCCGCGTGACATCAGCGCGAGCCAGTGCCGGTTCTCCGAGCCGCCGCCCGGCAGCGCCACCTGCGCCGCCGTGACCGCGACGATCCGCCCGGCGACGATCCCCTCGGGCCCGCGGGTCCGCACCTCGGCGCCGCGCAGGGCGTTCAGCAGGGCGGCCTCGGACTCCAGCGCTCCCTCGTCGAACGGGAGCTCGCGGAACAGGTCGCGCAGCGGCTCCCTCCCGGGAAGCGTGATGTTCCCGGTCACGCCGCGATCGTCATAGACGACGATGCTCTTCAGGACATCGTCGACCTGATCGAGCCGCACCTCGAGCCGGAGCTCGGCGTCGCCGCGCACGCGCGCCTCGTACTCGAAATAGCCGACGCCGCCGGTCGAGAGCACGACCCGGCGCAGCGAGAGCGCGCCCGCCGCGGTCCCAGGCCGGGCGACACCGGTCGCGTCGGCCGCCAGCGTCGCTGTCGTCCACGAGTGATGATCCATCGTCGCCTCCCCCGGCCGAGGCGTGCGATGGCCCCGCCGTGGAGGTTCATAACGCCCCTCTCCAGGGCGTCAACGACGGACGAAGGGGGGAGTTCGCGCGCCGCCCCCGGCGCCCATCAACCGCGGCCGGAGGCCTCGATCCGCTTCACCACGGCGAGCGCCTCCTCGACGTGCCTCGCCGCGCGGAGCTGGGAAGAAAAGACATGTCGAACGACCCCCTCGCGATCGATGACGAACGTCACGCGGCCCGGGAGGAGCCCCAAGAGCGGCTTGACGCCGTAGCGCGCCGCGATCTGCCCGCCGGGGTCGCTGAGCAGCGTCATGGGCAGGCGGTGCTTCTGCGCGAACTGCTCGTGGGATCCCTCCGAGTCGGCGCTCACCCCGATGACCTCGGCGCCGGCCTCCGCGAACGCGTCGTAACGATCGCGGAAAGCGCACGACTCCGCGGTGCATATCGGGGTGTCGTCCTTGGGGTAGAAAAAGAGGACGACGGCCTTCTTGCCCCGAAAATCCGAGAGCTTCACCGCCTCTCGCTTCTGCGACTGCAGGGTGAAGTCAGGGGCGATCTCACCGACGGACAGGGTGGCGGAGCCGAGCATGGCGGTCCTCTACCCGATGCGCCGCGCCGCGTCCAAGGCCGCGAGGCCGCGCGGAGACCCGCCGGCGGCGCGCGCGGCGGCGGCTCCTCGCTCCGGAGCTTCTTCGTGATCTCCCGGCAGGCGCCCGGTCGGGGGGACTCGGCGTCTCCCCGGGGACCGTGCCCGCGCCGGCCCCCGCCCCGGAGAGATCGAGCGGGCGGCGGCCCCGAAGGCGCGCAGCGCGCGCCGGCGGGTCGCCGCGCCGCGCCGCGGGCGGCCGATGGGCTACCCTGGGCGCCCCATGGCCACCACGTTCGCTGCGCTCATCTTTCGACCCGCCGAGATCCCGGACCGCGCGCTGTCCCAGGGCTTTGCCGTGGCGCTCGGCGGCTGGGCCGTCGCCGCGCCGCGCCTGTTCGTCGCGCCGCTCCCGGGCGTGCCCGGCTACGCCGCCGCGTTCTACTCGAGCGGCGAGCCCGCGGGCGGCGGCGACGAGCTCGACCACCTCGTCGAGCTCTTCGAGGACGAGCTCTCCCCGCCCGTCGCCGTGCTCGACGCGGCCGAAGGGCTCGGCCACGCGGGCGCGACGATCTTCGCGCTCGTGTTCTCGGAGGAGGTCGTCCACGACGACGGCTGGCGCTTCGAGGCGAGCGGGTTCGTCCGCCACTTCGTGCGGGAAGGGGAGGACGGTCTCGAGGCCGGCGTGGAGACGCCCGACCGGAGCGACCTCGTCGCCGTCGAGGTCGACCTGCCGGAGACCGCGACCGCCCAGGAGGAGCGCGACGCGACGGATCGCGCGATCCGGCCGCACCGCGGCTCCACGTTCCTCGCGGCCGAGCTGGGGGCACCGGTGCTCGGCGCGCTCATGGGCGGCCTCTTCGCGCCCGAGCGCCGGGTCGCCGTGCACCTCGTCGAGCCGGGGCCGGGATCGATCGCCGCGGAGGTGAAGCGGCTCAACCGGGTGCTCCGGCGCGAGGACGGCCGCGGCGCGAAGGCGGAGCCCCCGCCGCCCGTCCGTGGCGTCGCCCCGCCGGCGACGTACGCGGCGTTCGCGCGCGCCTACGACTGGGCCGATCCGGCGGATCCGGAGGATCTCTACCGGGAGCTCGCGATCGGCGCCGTCGAGGGCACGCTGCGCTTCCTGCGCGAGGACGAGCTCCGCGGCCACGAGCGCGAGGCCGGCTGGGACGCGGCGGCGGCGCGGCAGCTCTACCCGATCGCGCGGCTCTCGGGTTCGGCGCTCGGCGGCGGCGCGGCCCAGCGGGCGATCCTCGCGCTCGGCGCCGACGGCGACGCGCTCTGGGTCGTCCGCGGCGGCACGAGCGCGGCGCCCGCCGGTCCGACGTTCGGCGAGCTCCTGCGCTACCTCGCGCTGGGCTGGTCGCGCCGGAGCGACGCGGAGGAAGACCTCATCGGGGCGCTGATGCTGCGCGCGCGCCTCAGGTCCCTCGGGGGCTGAGCCGATACGCGGGCGGCTGGGCGTCCGGCATTGAACGGTCGAACAGGACGGTGGGAGAACGATGTCGTCGCCGACTCACCACCTCCCGCTGAGGCGCTTCGCGACGCGCGTTTCCATTCAATGGATAGGTCGTGCGTCTGAGCCCGCTTCCCCGGGCGTGGGGCGCTTTGCCACGCGAATTTCTATTGAAACGATGGTGAGGATCGCCGCGCCCCGCGCCGGCGGCGTGGGGCGCCTCGGTGCGTGTGCTCGCGCCGATCAGAGATAGGTGTCGTACGCTTGGCGCCCGGTGATGGCGGGGCGGACCGGGTACATGCTGGGGTCGTCAAGGACCATGTGGAGCACGCCCACGTCCCGTTCGCCGTGGGCGAATACGCTCACGAGGATCCCGCCCTGCTTGACGCCCTTTTCGTAGCGTTCCGCCCAGTGCTTCGGGACGCCTGCGGAGATGAGGATCTCGCGCAGTCCGCCGGTGATCCCGGCGCCGACCGCGGTCGCCACCACGGCGGCGAGCGGGCCCGCCACCACGAATCCGAGGTCGGGAACCACGGCGCTCATGGCGATGGCGGCGCCGAACGTGTGCGCCGGCGGGGTTCCGTCCGGAACCCTGAAGCACCTGTGGCGCGTGGCGTCGGTCATCAGCAGGCTGACGTCCTGTCGCGTGTAGCCGCAGTCGATGATGCGTTCCGCCGCGGCTTCCGCCTCGTCGCGCGTTTGCACCAGGCCAATTACGAGCTTCGCCATGAGAGACCTCCTTCGCGTGAGCGCGTCCCCGCTCCGGGCCCCCGCGACGGATACCGCACGGACCATGCCAATTCGGAATTCTCACGCAGCCGTGCGATTGCTTCGATATTTGCCGCCCCTGGACCCTGGCCGAGCGAGGCGGGATGTCGCACTGGGCCCGCCGTGCCTCGCCTTCTGATGGCAACTTTCGCCTGCGTAGCGCGGTATTCCAACTTTGAAAGCGAACGGCGCGAGAAGGCCGTGACAGGAGGTCTCGTCCGGTCGGTCCGGCCGCACGCGCCGGCGTTCGCGGAACGCCTGGGGCGGCTGGAGCGCGGCAGCGCGGAGGTCGCCTCAGAAGCCGATCGTGTCCTCGAGCGGCGCGGGCGGCGGCTTCGTCGCCGCCGGGCGGCCCGTGGTCGCGGCCCGGCCGCGGCCGTCCGCGGCGCCGCGCGGCGCTGCGGTCGCGCCCGGCTTCCCGGCCGCGCTCGCGCCGGTCCGGGGTCCTGCCGCGCCCGGCTGGGACGGCTCGGTGCCCGCCGCGGCCGGCTGAGCGCCCGCCGCGGCCGGCTGAGCGCCCGCCGCGGCCGGCTGGGCCGCCTGAGCGCCCGCCGCGGCCTCGGCCGTGTCCGCCTTCGCGGGCTCGACCGCGGCCTCCGCCGCGGGGTCCGCCGGCGCGATCTGCCCCGGCGCCACGGCGCCCCCCTGCGCAGCGGGCCCAGCCGGCTGCGCTGCGCCCGACGCCGCCTGCCGGGGCGCCGGGTCGGCCGAGGGCGAAGGCTCCTCCACGCTGGACGACGGCCTAGCCACCAGGAACACGACCACCGACAGGGCCGCCCCCGCGGCGAGCGCCCCCGCCAGGATGGCCGGCGCCCATTTGCGGGGCCCGTCCATCCCCGAGGTCGCCATGCCGGCGAGCGTCCGCCCCGGCGTGCCCGTGCTCGACAGCCGCGCGCCCGGCGCCGACGACGGCGTGCCGGTCGTCGAGAGCCGCGCGCCCGGCGGAGGCGGCACCGGCGCCGGCGCCCCGAACAGCACCGGCTGCGACCCGCTCCCGGGCGCGCCCCCGTGGCTCGCCCGGTCCCCGCTGGACGACGGCTCGCTCGTGAACGGCGTGCGCGCGAGGCCGAGGACCGCGTGCTCCAGCGCCTCCGCCATCTGCCGCGCCGACGCGAAGCGCGCCGCCGGATCGAGCGCCAGCGCCCGCTTCATCCAGGCGTCGATCGCCGGCGAGAGCTCCGGCCGGATCGCGCTCGGCGGCGTGAAGATCCCGGTGTGGAGCACGACCGACAGCGCGCCCAGCGTCTCGCCCCGGAACGGCACCTGCCCGGTGAGCGCGTGGTAGGCGACCACCGCGAGACCCCAGAGATCCGCGCGGAAGTCGACGTGCTTCGCGCTGAGCAGCTGCTCGGGGCTCATGTAGAGCGGCGTGCCGAGCATGCTCCCGGTCGACGTCATGCCGAGATCGCCCTGCGGCGCGCCCTGGACCCGCTTCGCCACCCCGAAATCGACCACCTTCACGAAGAGCTCGCCCTCGACGTCGAGCAGGAAGATGTTGTCCGGCTTGATATCGCGGTGGACGATCCCGAGCTGGTGCGCCCGCCCGAGCGCCTTCGCCGTCTGCGCCACGATCGCCGCGACCTCGACCGGCGGCAGCGCGCCCAGCCGCTGCATGCGGCTCTTCAGGTCCTCCCCCTCGAGCAGCTCCATCACGATGTACGGCACGCCGTCCGGCGTGACCCCGTGATCGAAGACCTGCGCGACGTGCGGGCTCTTGATCTGCGCGGCCGCCATCGCCTCCCGCCGGAAGCGCTCGACGAAGCCGCTCTGGTCCGCGTAGGCCGGCGACATGAACTTCACCGCCACCTGCGTCCCGAGCGCGAGGTGATCGGCCACCCACACGCTCCCCATCGCCCCCTTGCCGAGCTCCCGCGCCAGCCTGAGCGTGCTCGTCACCTGCTGTCCGGGGTTCATCGGGGGGTGCCTCTCCAATCCGCCGAGCCGCCGACCCGAGAAGGCGTCCTGTGCGCGAAGCGCGGTCCTCCGGGCGTCTACGCGCACAGCGTACAACAAACACCCCGAACCGTCACCACCGAGCGCGTAGGCCGCGGACGTGGCAGGTGCTCTCGGATAAGCTCTCGCCATATGCGCGAGGGCACGCTGGTCGCAGGCCGGTTCGAGGTGCACCGCCTTGCCGGCGCCGGCGGGATGGGCACGGTCTACCGGGCGACCGACCAGCTCACCGGCCGGGCCGTGGCGCTCAAGGTCGCGCCCCCGGAGCTCGCGGCCCGCTTCCGGCGCGAGGCGCGCCTGCTCGAGGCCGTGCAGCACCCGCTCATCGTCCAGCACATCGCCCACGGCACGAGCGACGACGGCGCCCTGTGGCTCGCGATGGAGTGGCTCGACGGCGTCACGCTCGACGCGCGCCTCGGCGAGGGGCCGCTCCCCGTCGCCGACGCGCTGCTCGTCGCGCACCAGATCGCCGACGCGCTCGCCGCCGTGCACGCGCTCGGGATCACCCACCGCGACCTCAAGCCGAGCAACGTGCTCCTCCGCGACGGCAGGGTCGACGGCGTGGTCCTGCTCGACTTCGGCGTCGCGCGGGCGGCGGCGTCGACCACCCTCGTCACGGAGGCCAGCTCGCTCGTCGGCTCGCTCGGCTACGTCGCGCCCGAGCAGGCGCGCGGCGACGCCGAGGTCGACGCGCGCGCCGACGTCTTCGCGCTCGGGGTGCTGCTCTTCGAGAGCCTCGCCGGGCAGCGCCCCTTCGCGGCCGACGACCCGCTCGCCGAGATGTGCCGCATCCTCCTCGAGGAGGCGCCGCGCCTCGCCGATCGGCGCCCCGACGTGCCGCCGGCCATCGACGAGCTCGTCGCGCGCCTCCTGGCGAAGGACCCGTCCGCCCGCCCCGCGGACGGCCGCGCGGCCGCGGCCGCGCTCGCGGAGACGCGCGCCCTGCTCGCGCACGCGCCCGGCGAGGGCGGGGACGGCGCGCCGGCGTCGGTCACGGGCGACGAGCGGCGGCTCATCAGCGTCGTCCTCGTCGACCTGGGCGCGGCGGACCCCGAGCCGGCGAGCGATCGCGGCGTCGAGCGCGTCGTCGCGGACGTCGCCGAGGCGTTCGGCGGCGATCGGGTGCGGCTCGCGGGCGGCACGCGGATGGTGCTCCTGTCCTCGCAGACCGACGAGGCGTTCACCGGCCGCGGCGGCTCGGGCACGATGGTCGCCTTCGACCTCGCGGCGCGCGCCGCGCAGTGCGCCCTCGCGATGAAGGCGCGCCTGCCCGGGCGCCCGGTCGCGCTCGCCACCGGCCGGGCGCAGGTCGGCGAGCGCCTGCCCGCGGGCGACGTGATCGACCGCGCGGTCGCCCGGCTGCGCGAGGCCGGGGCCGACGTGCGCATCGACGAGGTCACGGCGGGGCTCGCGGCCCCGCGCTTCGAGGTGATCGGCGACGGCCCCTCGTTCCTGCTGAAGGGCGAGCGCGACGGCACGGAGCCGGAGCGCACGCTGCTCGGGCGCGTCACCGCGTTCGTCGGGCGCGACCGCGAGCTCGCGATGCTGCGCGGCCTCTACGAGCAGAGCGCCGACGAGCCCGTGGCGCGCGCCGCGCTGGTGCTCGGCGAGGCGGGCATCGGCAAGACGCGCCTGCGCTGCGAGCTCGTCCGCGCGGTGCGCGAGGCCGACGCGCGCGCGTCGGTCTACGTGGCCCGCGGCGACCCGATCGGCGCGGGGGCGCCGTTCGGCATGCTGGGCGAGATCGTCCTCGCGGCCGCGGGCTGCCTCCCCGGCGAGGCGATCGAGGCGCGGCGCGGCAAGATCCGCGAGCACGTGGCGCGCGCCGTGCCGGCCGCGGAGGCGCGGCGCATCGCGTTCTTCCTCGGCGAGATCGCGGGCACGCCGTTCGACGATCCGGATCCCGAGCTCGACGGCGCGCGGGGGGACGCGGTCTTCCTGGGCGAGCAGGCGCGCCGCGCCGTGCTCGACTGGCTCGCCGCGCGGTGCGCCGAGGGGCCGGTGGTGGCGGTGCTCGAGGACATGCACTGGAGCGATCACGCCTCGGTGTCGGTGCTGGACGAGGCGCTCCTCTCGCTCGCGGATCGCCCGCTGCTCGTGCTCGGCTTCGCGCGCCACAGCGTGATGGAGACGTTCCCCGGGCTGTGGGCGGCGCGCGGCGTGCAGCACATCAAGCTCGGCGCGCTGAGCCCGCGGGCGGCCGAGCGGCTCGTCCGCAGCGTGTTCGGCGACGAGCTCGCGCCGTCCGAGGTGGCGCGGCTGGTCGAGCACGCGGACGGCCACCCGTTCTTCCTCGAGGAGCTGATGCGCGCGCGGGCCGAGGGCCGGAGCGACCTGCCGCCCACGGTGGTGGCGCTGATGCACACGCGGATCGAGGCGCTGCCGGCCGAGGCGAGGCGCACGCTGCGCGCGGCGAGCCTGTTCGGCGGGAGCTTCTGGCCCGACGGGGTGCGGCAGCTGCTCGGCGCCGGCACGTCGGCCGAGGCGCTCGATCGCTGGTTGAAGGGCCTGCTCTCGGAGGAGCTCGTCGCCCGGCGGGGCGTGTCGCGCTACCCGGGGCACGAGGAGCTCACGTTCCGCCACGCCCTCGTGCGCGACGCCGCCTACGGGATGCTCACCGACGGCGATCGCGCCGCCGGCCACCGCGCGGCCGCGCGGTGGCTGCGCTCGGTGGGCGAGACCGACGAGCGGGTCCTTGCCGAGCACGTCGAGCTGGGCGGCGAGCCCGAGCGCGAAGCCGGCGAGGCGCTCGCCCGTGGCCCGGCGTGAGGGCGGCAGGGAAGCAGGGAACCAGAGAAGCAGAGAAAAACGCGCAACGCGCGACAAGGCATCACGCGACGGCGGCGCGTAACGTAAAATGGTCGGGTTGATGGATTTCCATTGACGTGATACCTGGCCGTCCAGAGTATCGAGCATGGAGTCGTCTGGTCTGGGCACTGTCGGTCCCTACGAGCTGCTGCTGCAGCTGGCCGTGGGCGGCATGGCCGAGGTCTTCATCGCCCGTCGCGCCCGCGCGGCGGGCCCGGGCGGCGAGGGACCGGGCGGCGCGGCTGCCCCGCGCGAGCCGCTCGTCGCGGTGAAGCGAATTCGCGCCGATCTGCGGTCCGAATCGGGGTACGCGGCGATGCTCTTCGACGAGGCGGGCATCGCGTCGCGCATCGCGAGCCCGAATTTCGTGCCGATCCTCGATTGCGGTCTCGACGAGGGGGGCGCGCCCTACATCGTGATGGAGCTCGTGGTGGGGGTGACCCTGAAGCACCTCACGCGGCCGCCGGAGATGATCGAGATCGGCGACGCGCTCGAGCTCATCGCGCAGGCGGCCGACGGGCTGCACGCGGCGCACGAGGCGCGCGACAGCTCGGGGGAGCTGCTCCAGGTGATCCACCGGGACATCTCGCCGTCGAACGTCCTCGTCGGCGTGGACGGGCGGGCGTCCATCTGCGATCTCGGGCTCGCGTACGCCCTGCGCCGCACGACGCGGACGAAGACCGGGACGGTGAAGGGGAAGCTGAGCTACCTCTCGCCCGAGCAGGCGCACGCGCGGCCGCTGGATCGGCGCTCGGACGTGTTCTCCCTCGGGGTCGTGGCGTGGGAGGTGCTGGCGGGCAGGCGGCTGTTCATCGGCAGCAGCATGCTGTCGATCCTGCACGCCGTGCTGGAGCGCGAGGTGCCGCCGCTCTCGAGCGAGCGCGAGGGCGTGGGGCCGGCGGTCACGGCCGCCGTGGCGCGTGCGGTCGAGCGCGATCGCGACGCGCGCTGGCCGACCGCGGCGGATTTCGCGCGGGCGCTGCGCGAGGCGGCCGAGCGCGAGGGGCACGCGGCGTCGGGCGCGGCCATCGGCGCGCGGGTCGCCGAGATCCTCCCGGAGCCGCTGCGGCCGCTGCCGCCGTACTACGGGCCGGGCGGGCCGGTCGTCCCGCCGGAGATCGTCGCCACGCTGCGCTCGATGCACGAGGCGGGGGTGGTCGGCGAGGGGGACTCCAGCGGCCTCCTGATGCCGCGGGGGCGCTCGCGCCGCTGAGCGACGCGTACGCAGGGGCGCGCGCCCGCCCGGGAGGATAGGATGTCCGGGGATGGAGCCCGTCTTCTTCCTGATGATCATCTCGGGAATCGCGGGGCTCGCGAGGTGCTTCGCGGGGGCGCGAGGGGAGGCGAGGCGGGCAGCCGAGGTCCGCTGGCGGCTCGCCCGGCCCATCTGGCAGCGCGCCGCGGCCCTCGTCGGGGGGCAGTTCAGGTCGGGCCCGAGCCAGTCGGGCGACCCGCGGATGCAGATCTCCGTCGTGCTCGAGAACGTCGCGCTGCTCGTCGACCACGACATCGATCACGACGACGTGCTCGCCGTGCGGTACCGCACGCGCATCACGAGCACCGCGCGGAACCCGTCGGGCCTCAGGCTCCGCGTCCACGAGCAGCGGCTCGGCGGCGCAAGCGGCGGGGCCTTCCGGGCGAGGCGGGTGGACGTCGGCGATCGGGCAGAGGACGGCGCGTTCGTCGTGAAGGCGAGCAGCGCGACGCTCGCGCGCTGGTGGCTCACCCCGGAGCTGCGCGCGGCGCTCCGAGCGGCCACGGACTACCAGGTCACGCTCGAGTCGCACCGGCTCACCGCGGTCCGCGCCGGGCTGGAGGACGACGCCGAGAAGCTCGCGAGCGCCATCCGCGCCGCCGCGCTCCTCGCCGGCCGCGGGCGGGCGCTGACGAAGGAGCTGCGGGCGCTGGCGCACGAGCTCGGCGGGCGCCTCTCGCCCGGCGCCGGCTCCATCTCGTCCGAGGGCGAGGTGACCATCGAGCTCGAGCACCGCGGCCGGCGCGTGACCGTCGAGTTCGGGCGGGACGGGAAGAAGGGCCCGTTCGGCACCCAGGTGCGCGCCGCCCGCGCCGCGTCCCCCTCGGAGCGGTTTGCCGCGAGGCGCCGGGCCAGGCGCGCCGCGGCGAAGGGGGCGCCACGCCCGCGCGGCGACGAGCCCTTTCCCATCGCTTACGAGGTGCAGGCCGAGGCGCCGGACCGGCTGGCGCGGCGCCTCGGCGACGAGCTGCAGCGCGAGATCGTCGCGCTGCGCCCGGCGGCGATCCTGGGCGACGAGGCCGCCGTCACGGTGGTGCTCGGCGAGCTCGAGACGGGGCGCGACCGGATCGAGCGCGCCATCGCCATCGTCGCCGCGCTCGCGGCGCCCGGCCCGCACGGGCCCTACCGCTGATCGCGCCGAGCCGCCGTGTCGCCGCGAGGCCGGTATGACGGCGCGCGGCGGCGGCGCTCACGTCGTCGGCCGCCGCCGGCCGGGGCGTGGTAGATCGTGGGCCTGCAGCATGCAGGCTCACGTCGAACTCCCGGCGCCTCCTCCGGCCGCGCCCTCCCCGGGGCAGGCCGCATGAGCGCGGCGCGCGACGAGCCGACCACGCTGGTCCGCACCCAGCGGCGCGCCGGCTCGGGCGCCGAGCCGCGGTCGTTCCTGTTCCTCGTCTTGCAGTGCCAGCGGCCGCTGGACGCGCCCGCGCGGCTCCCGCTCGACGGGGTCGACGAGGTGCGGTTCGGGCGGGGCCCGGTGCGCTCGATCGACCGGCGGACCGAGGGGGAGCGGGCGCTGCTCGACGTGCGCCTCGAGGACGGCTGGGTGTCGTCGCGGCACGCGCGGATCACGCGCGAGGGCGGCCGGCTGCGCCTGGAGGATCTCGGCTCGACGAACGGCACCTTCGTGAACGGCGTGCCGCAGCGGAGCGCGCTCCTCTCCGAAGGGGACCTGATCGAGCTCGGGCATACGTTCTTTCTGTTCCGCGAGGTCGCCGCGCCCGGCGAGGCGCTCT
Source organism: Sorangium sp. So ce394 (assembly GCF_051474665.1). Taxonomy (NCBI): domain Bacteria; kingdom Pseudomonadati; phylum Myxococcota; order Polyangiales; family Polyangiaceae; genus Sorangium; species Sorangium sp. So ce394. The sequence continues at coordinate 7,582,345 of NZ_CP150339.1, read as the reverse complement.
GCGAGGCGGCGTCGGCGCCGGATCAGCCGTTCGGGCTCGCCACCTTCGCGCCCGCGCTTGTCGAGCGCTTCGCCGCGCTCCGGGCCGTCGCGCCGGCGAACATCCCGATCGTCCTGCAGGGCGAGAGCGGCACCGGCAAGGAGGTCGTCTCGCGCGCCATCCACGCGCTCTCGGGCCGGCCCGGCCCGTTCGTCGCCATCAACTGCGGCGCGCTGCCCGCGAGCCTCATCGAGTCCGAGCTGTTCGGCCACAAGAAGGGCGCCTTCTCGGGCGCCGCCGAGGACCGGCCGGGCCTCATCCGCGCCGCCGACCGGGGCACGCTCTTCCTCGACGAGATCGGCGACCTGCCCGCGGCGTCGCAGACCGCATTCCTGCGCGTGCTCCAGGAGTCGGAGGTCGTCGCCGTCGGCGCGACGCGCCCGGTGAAGGTCGACCTGCGCGTGGTGGTGGCCACGCACCGCGACCTCCCGGCCATGGTGGAGCGCGGCGACTTCCGCGGCGATCTCTTCGCGCGCCTGTCGGGCTTCGTGCTCGAGCTGCCGCCCCTGCGAAGGCGCCGGGAGGACCTCGGCCTGCTGATCGCCGCCCTGCTCCGCCGCGCCGCCCCGGACCGGGCCGGGGAGATCTCCCTGAGCTGCGAGGCGGCGCGCGTGCTCCTCCTGCGCGAGTGGCGGCTCAACGTCCGAGAGCTGGAGAAGTGCCTGGCGACCGCGATCGTGCTCGCGGGCAGCGGCAGGGTGGAGCTCGGTCACCTGCCGCCGCCCGTCGTCGTCTCGCGCAGCAGCCTCCCACCCGAGGCCTCGAGGCCCGAGGCCCCGCCGAGCGAGCGGCCGCGGCCCGCCGCGGAGGACGGGGCGCGGCGCGAGGCGCTGATCCGCCTCCTCCGCGAGCACCGGGGCAACATCAGCGCGGTGGCGAGGGCGATGGGCAAGGGGCGGACGCAGATCCACCGCTGGATCGCGCGCTACGGCATCGAGCCCGCGGACTACCGGGACGGCTGAGCGCTTTACGGCGCGTCCTCCGCTGAAGGGCAGAGCGGCGCGTTGACGTACAGCGCGCCGGAGACCATCCGCGCAAACGGGGATTCCCGGATGACGTCCGACGGGTGGTTGAGATAGACCGTGATCGGATGGCGCCAGATGCCCCCGAGGACGCCCTTGCACTGCTGGAAATCGCCGTCGCCCTCCACGCGCCCCCCGTCGGCGACGGAGCACTGGTCGAGCGGCGGGCAGTCCGTGAAGGAATGCGCATCGCCGCAGGCGCCGACCGAGGTCGCGACGCAGTCCTTGTCCTCCCCGGCGCCGGCGCAGAGGCGGGCCTCCGCGTAGGCAGCTTGCTCGGTCCAGTATTCGCCCGTGCAGGCGAAGGCGTGTCGAAACACGGACTCTCCGGAGCCCGGAGCGCCATGGAACTCGCCGTCTTCCGTCACCTCGTTCATCCCTTCCTCGAGCCGGTGATGGAGCGGTTTGTTCCCCCAGAAGCTCCCGTAGAACGCGCCCTCGCGCCAGCGGAAGACGCGCGCCTCCGGCGCGGGGTACTCCGCGGGCTTGAACGACGCCTCGATGATGGAGACGGCGCCCGGCGGCGGCGGTGGAGTCGGCTGCACGTGGCTCGTGACGCTGAAGCGCTTGTGGTTCTGGAGCGCCGCGCTCAGGACCTTCCCCAGCCCCGGGGCGCCGCCGCCGCTCGTCCGCGGGCCGTTCATGACGCTGAAATGGCCGCTGGCAGGGCAGCGGAAATGGAGCGCCGGCTCGCTGCGGCCGCTGCAGCGCACCTCGCTCGGCTCGATATGATCGGGTGAGCCGCTGTCGCAGCCGCGGATGCCGCTGCAGACGCGGACCACCGTGTCGCCTTGGGGCAGCCCCGCGGCGCTCGACGGGTCGGCCTCGCAGTCGCCCAGGGGCTCGCCGCCGACGCCGATGTACACGTACGAGCCCGGGGTGCAGGTCCCGATGTGCCCGGGCGTCCAGCCGCAATCGCGCGACGCGCCGGAGGTCTCTGTCGTGCACCGCGCGAAGCTCGGGATGGGGTCGCCGTCCTCCGTGACGGTCACCACGCGCACGGACGGCGCCGGCGTGAGGAGCTCCGGCCGATCCTCCTGAAACGCCTGGCCTCGCATCGAGAGGGTCACATGGCGGCCCAGGGCGTTCACCCGCGACAGCATGCACGCCGTGAGGAGCTGCCGGCACTTCGCCCCGATCCCGCCCTCGGCCCACTGAGGGCATATCCCGATCTCGCCGGGAAACGTGGTTTCCTCGCCGGTCGACGTGTCGGTGTACGAGACGCTCTGTCCCTCCTCCAGGGCGCAGGAGACGAGATAGCGCATCACCTCGCGCGTGGGCTCGTGGCGCAGCTGGAAGCGGAGCTCGGGCTCGCCACCCTCGTCGGCGTAGCTCTCGGTCGCGAGCGGGACGGTCACCATGACCGGGTTGGCCCGGACGTTCGTGATCAGCGCGTTGCGGGTGAGCGCCGCGGCGGAGAGGCCGTTGCCGTACACGCCCTGCACCGCGTCCAGCCACGTCGACAGCAGATCGCCGGCCGGCCCGGTGGTGGCCGGCCCGGTGGTGGCCGGCCCGGTGGTGGACGACCCGGTGGTGGACGACCCGGTGCCGGCCGCCCGCACGGAGACCGGCGGCGCGTCGAAGGAGGCTGCGCCGTCGCCGACGACGCAGCCCGCGCCGGCGCCGGCGATCGAGAGCCCGAGACAGAACACGAACAACCCAGGAGTCCGGTAGATCTTCACGCGGTCAGGTTCCTTTCTGCGCTCGGGCAAGCCGGCCGACCGGTTCACGCGCCGACGTCCGCCCTCAGCGCGAGGAGCGCGCGCTCGAGCTCGTCGAAGCGCCGCTCCCAGAACCCCGCCGAGATCGACCTCGCCTCCTCCAGGAACACGCGCGCCTCGCCGGCGGCGCCCGCCCGGAGGGCCGAGAGGACCGCGCCGTGCAACGCCTCGGCGTGCTCATGAAGGATCGCGGTGCGCCGCGCCTCCTCCACGAGCGCGCGCCACGCCGCTGCATCGAACCGACCGGCTGCCCGGTCGTCCAGGGTCTGTTGCACCAGGCATGCCAGCGTCCGGGCACAGGGGGTGAGCTCGGCTTCGGGGAGGCTCGCGCGGGCCTCGGCCAGGTGCCGGGCCGCCTCCTCGTGCGCGCCGCGGGCGAGCTGGATGCGGGCGAGGAGCAGGGCGTCGTCCGGCGAAGGGCGCTGGTTGACGTAGCGCCGCTGGAGGTCGAGGCACCGGCGCGCCAGGGGGAGGGCCTCGTCGAGCGCGCCCATCCAGTAGCGCAGCTCGGACAGGTTCAGCGTGGCCATGCGCTCGAGCTGGGCGTGGCCGAGCTCGCGAGCGAGGCGGACCGCCTCCCGCTGGTCCTCGAGCGCGCGGCTTTCGTCGCGCCGCTTCACCGACATGAAGAGCCGGTTGATGTACGCCGTGCAGAGGTGGAAGACGTCGCCGGCGCGCAGGCAGGCCAGGGCGACGGCCTCGCCGTGGCGCTCGGCCTCGTCGAGGCGGCCGGCCACCGAGAGCGCGCCGACGAGCAAGAGCCGCGCGATGACGTGCGCCTCGTGGTCGCCGAGGGCAAGCGCGCCGCGGGCGGCCCGCTCCAGCTTGGGGATCCCGTCGTCGACGCGCTGGCCGCGGCAGTCCGAGCGGCCGCTCGCGAGCAGGCAGCGCGCGTCGAGGCGCGCGTCCCCGAGGCCCGCGCAGAGCTCCGCCGCGCGCGCCGCCGCCGCCGCCGAGGCGGGGAAGTCCTCGAGCCAGTCGAGCGCGGTCGCCTCCTCGAGCAGGAGCTCGGCCGCGCGGCCGCGGTCGCCGGCGGCCTCGGCGAGCGCCCGCGCGGCGCGCAGATCGGCGAGCGACTCGCCGAAGCGCTGCAGGCGGTAGCGCGCCCGGCCGCGGCCCGCGAGCGCCCGGCCGCGGGCCGCGGCGTCGCCGCCGTCGAAGAGGCGCAGGGCCGCGGTGAAGCGCTGCTCGGCCTCGACGACGTCGTGCCGGGCGAGCGCCTCCTCCGCGAGCGCGGCGTGCGCCGCCGCCGCGGCGGCCGCCTCGCCCGCGGCCGCGGCGTGGCGGGCGATCCGGGCGCGCGACCCCGCGGCGGGCGGCGCGCCGGCGAGGCGCCGGAGGACGGCGGCGTGCAGCGCGCGGCGGCGGGCGGGCGGGATGCGCGCCTCGACGGCCTCGCGTAGGAGCGGGTGCCGGAAGGCGTACCGCGGCGGCGACGCCGGCAGCGCGACGAGCACGCCGGCCCGCGCGAGGCGCGCGAGGCCGACGCCCGGGTCCAGCGCGCCGGCCGCCGGGGGCGCGCCCGGGGCGTCGAGGGCGGCCTCGAGCTCGGCCGGGGAGAGGTCGTCGCCGAGGACCGCCGCGCGCTCGAGCAGGTCCACGAGCGGCGGCGGCAGCGCCGCGATCGCGCGCGCGGCCAGGAGCTCGCCGAGCGGCGCGGCGGAGAGCGAGAGCAGCTCGTCCGGCGCGAGGGTCCAGCCCTCGCCGCCCCGGGCGCGCCGGATCGCGCCGCCGACGCGCAGGGCGCAGGCGACCTCCACGAGATCGCGCGGGACGCCGCGCGAGAGCGCGCGCAGGTGATCGAGCACGGCGCGCGGGACGAACTCCACCGGCCGCAGGCGGTCCTGGAGCACCGCGCCCGCGGCCTCGGCGTCGAGGGGCCCGAGGTCGAGCGCGAGGCGGCGGGCGGCGCGCTCGCCCAGCCCCGGGCGGAGCGACGCGATCGTGGGCCGGGCCGCGAGCACGATCGCGAGGCGCGCCGGGCTGCCCTCCGCGGTGGCCAGCTCGAGCGCGTCGAGCGCGGCCGCGTCCGCGCGGTCGGCGTCGTCGAGCAGCAGCGCGAGCGGCGCGGCGGCGGCGAGGGCGGCAGCGAGCGCCCGGGCCTCGGCGTGGCGGCGTGCGCCCGCCGCCTCCAGCAGGGGCGCGGCCGCGGGATCCCGGCCGTCGAGCCGCCCGAAGGCGAGCCCAACGGCCGGCCACGCGCGGGCGGCCTCCGGCGCGCCCAGGCGGCGGGCGAGCGCCGCGCCGACGGTCGCGTCGAGCACGCCGCCTTCCGGGAGGCCGAGGGCCGCCCGGAGGAGCGCGGCGAGGGTCGCGCCGCGCTCGGCCGCCTCCGGCCCCGGCGCGGCGGCGGCGTGCACGATCGCGCCGCCCTGGCGGAGCGCGGCCGCGAGCGCGCCGAGGAAGCGGGTCTTGCCGTGTCCCTCCGCGCCGAGCACGGTGACGAGCGCCGGCCCGCCGCCGGCGAGCGCCTCGGTCGCGGCGGCGAGGGCCGCGGCGAGCGCGGCGTCGCGGCCGCGCAGGGCCGTCTCGGCGGGCTCGCCGGGGGGCGCGTCGCGCGGGCCTGCGGGTGGATCGTGACCGTCGGCGGGCGCGTCGCGCGGGCCCTCCGCGAGCGCGCCCTGCGCTTCGGCCGTGAGCAGCGCCGGCGCCGCGGCGCCCGCGCTCTCCGGGCGGGCCCGATGCGCCTCGGCGCTCCACGCCTCGGTGTCCTCCAGCGCGGCGCCCGCGAGCGTGGTGCCGTGCGTGCCTTCGCGCACCCGGAGCGGCGCCAGGTGGACCACGAGGGGCGGCGTCGCCAGGCCGGCGGCGGCGAGGCGCGCGGCCGCGCGCACCGCCGCGCGCACCCCCTCGCCGGGGTCCGCGGCGGCGGGGAAGGCGAGCACCGTGTGCTCCCCGCGAAAGCGCGCCAGGAGGCCGCCTTCCGCGCGCGCGACGTCGGCGGCGAGCGCGCCGGCGCGCTCGCGCGTGCGCAGGGCGAGCAGCGCCACGGGCCGGCGCTGGCCGGGGGCGGGCGCTTGCGCGCCGGCGCTCTCGTCCGGCGCGCCGGCGCTCTCGGCCAGCGCGCCGGACGGCGCCGCGCGCCCGCCGTGCGGCGCCGCGCGCGCCTCCAGCGCCGCCGCGAGCGCGCGGGCCACGTCGCCCGCGCGGGCCGGGCGGGCCTCGGGGTCTTTCGCCAGGCAGCGGAGGACGGCCTCGTCGGCGGCCGGCGGGAGCCGCGCGAACGACGACGGCGGAGCCGGCCGGCGCGCCACGTGGGCCTGCCGCACCTCCGCCGGCTCGCCCACGAACGGCGGCCGGCCGGTGAGCAGCTCGAAGATCACCGCGCCGAGGGCATAGACGTCCGCCCGCGGGCCCACGCCGCCCGCGCCGAGGCACTGCTCCGGCGCCATGTACGTCGCCGTCCCGAGGATCGCGCCGGTGCGCGTCAGGTCCGGGCCAAGCGCGCCCTCCGCGCCCTCGGCGTCGTCCGCGCCGCGCGCCGGCGCCGCGAGGCCGAAGTCGATCAGCGCGACCTCGCCCCCGGGCCGCAGCCACACGTTCTCGGGCTTGAGATCGCGGTGCACGAGGCCCGCGTCGTGCACCGCGTCGAGGGCCGCCGCGATCGCGCGCGCGAGCCCGGCCGCCTCCTCGGGCGGCATCGCGCCCGCGCCCGGCAGGTCCGCGAGGCGCGACGCGAGCGAGCTGCCCGCGAGCCGCTCCAGCGCGAGGAACGGGCGCAGGTCGGCGGCGCGGCCGCGGCCGAGCAGCGCGGGCGCCGCCGGCGGCGCGAGGCGGGCGAGCGCCGCGGCCTCGCGCGCGATCCGGCCGTCGTCCTGCAGCCGCGCCACCTTGAGCGCCACGGCGCGGCCGTCGCCCTCGCGCGTCGCCGCGTAGACGCGCGCGAACCCGCCCTGCCCGAGCATCTGTTCGACGCGGAACCCGGGGACCTGCGGGGGCGGCTCCGGATCGACCGCCTCGGCGGCGGCGCGCGTCGGCGGCCTCGCCAGCGGATGCCCCGGGCACGCCGCGCCGGCCCGCGCGGGGAGGCGGCGATGGCACTCGGGGCAGCGCATGGGGCGCGAGTATACTGGGGTAGGTTGCCGTGCTGACGCCTGCCGAGCTCGCCCTTGAACCCGAAGCGACCGCCGTCATCTCCGGCCGTCCGGAGGAGCTGCAGACGACCGTCGCCGGCGGCGCGCTCCCCGCGGGCGCGGTGGTCGGGGGCTACCTGCTCGACGAGGTGCGCCTCGCCGGCGGCTTCGGCGTCGTGCACCGCGCCTGGCCGATCGGGGGCGGCGCGGCGGTCGCGCTGAAGGTGCTCCACCGGGAGCTGTCGCTCTTGCCGGCGATGCTCCGGCGCTTCCAGCAGGAGGCCGAGGTGCTCGCGCGGCTCAGGCACCCGTCGATCGTCGAGGTCCGCGGCGTGGGCGCGCTCGACGACGGCCGGCCGTACATCGCGATGGAGTGGGTCGACGGCCGGACCCTCGCGGCCGAGCTGCGCGCGCGGGGCGCCCTCTCTCCGGCCGAGGCGGTCGCGCTGCTCGAGGAGGTCTGCGGCGCGCTCGTGGCCGCGCACGCGATCGGCGTCGTGCACCGCGACGTGAAGGCCCAGAACGTCATGATCCGCCCTGCCGTCGGCGGGGGCGGCGCGCGCGGCGTCAAGCTCGTCGATTTCGGCATCGCCAAGCTCCTCCACCCGGCGCCCGGCGCGCGGGGCGAGCGGAGCAGCAGCGTGATCCTCGGCACGCCGCTCACGATGGCGCCGGAGCAGATCCTCGGCGGCGCGGTGGACGCGCGCACGGACATCTACGCCATCGGCCTGCTCGCGTACCAGCTCGTGACGGCCGAGCTGCCGTTCCAGGGCGCCGATGCGGTCGAGACCGAGGAGATGCACCTGCGCGCGCCGCCGCCCCGCCCGAGCGAGCGCGCGCCGGTGTCGGCCGCGTTCGACGCCGTGGTGCGCCGCTGCCTCGCGAAGGAGCCGGCGGACCGGTACGCGAGCGTCTCCGAGCTGCTCGCGGCCCTGCGCGGGGCGGTCGCCGGGCCGGGCCTCGGCGGCTCCGGGGCCGCGTCCGGCGGCGTCGACGGGCCGAGCGCCGCGTTGCTCGTCGAGGCCCGGCTGGCCGCGCCGGACGACGCCGGCGACGACGCGCTCGCCGACGTGGAGCGCCTGCTCCAGGCCGCGCGGGCGGCGCTCTTGCGGGTCGGGGCGACGCTCGTGGTCGAGAGCGCGGATGCGCTGCTCGCGACGCTGCCCGCGCCGTACGAGCGCGCGCCGGATCGGGCGCTCGGTTGGGTCCTCGAGCTCTGGGCGGCGCTCGGCGCGCGGGCCGGCGCGAGCCCCGAGGTCCTCCCGCGCCTCTTGCTGCACGCGGCCGCGCCGGAGGCGCTGCGCCGCTGGGCGCCGGGGCCGACCGGGGCGGGCGTGTTCGTGACCGACGCCTTCGCCGGGGGGCTCGCCGAGGCGCGCGAGCGCCCGCCCCTTCCGGCCGCGGGCGGCGGGCTGCGCCGGGTATCGCCCTGAGCGGCGTCGCCTGGGGCGGCGTTGCGTGCGCGGTGGCCGCCCCGCGCGGCTTCGCGGGCGCGGCGTCGTCCTGACCGCCGCGGGGTGGTGACGGAGCCCGCTGTCACATCGTCCCTGCCACAAGGGGTGTGACAGGGGACGGTGTGACAGCGGCGATGTGACAGGGGGACAGCCCGCGTGCGGCAGAACGGACGCCAGCGCGGCGCTGCCGTGTCGCAGCGCGGCGAGGGTCGCGGGGGCTCGTGCGCGCGTCGTCTCGCAGGTCTTCGGCGTCCGGAGACATCAAAGAGGCTCGCGGTGGCTGCCTCGTGGCTTTCAGCGGATGCCGCGGCGTCGCGTCCCCCGCGCGTTGGCAAGGCGCTTGCGATGGCGCCCCGCCGCGAGGCGCCGCCGCGACCGGGCCATCCTGGCCCGCCGGGCGGACGGGCGCCTCGGCCTCGACAACTCGATAGCTGAGGAGACATCGTCATGCGCATCGCTCGCTCTGCATTCGCGCTCTTCGCCCTGTCCGCCGCCGGCTGCGCCGTCGATGCGGCTGCCCCGGATCTCGCGGTGGATGCCCCGCCCCTCGCGGAGAGCTGGACCGTCAGCACCACCGCCTCGATCGATCTCTGGAGCTCGGGCCTGAACGCCAACCTCTCGGACTGGAGGCATATCCACTGTTACGAAGATCATGGTGAAGGATATATGTTGACTGGCATCAACGTGCATCAGGAGGACATCGCCGATCCTGACGAGTTCGTCGCCAGGATGACCGGCGAGTGCCGGGAGTTCGACCTCACGGATCCCGCGCTTCCGCGGACGGGCGGGTTCGCGACGAGCAACATCTTCCAGGCCCCTCTCTTCCGCACCGGGGTGTTCCAGCTCGAGGTCACGAACAACAACTATCCGATCGGCCTGGATCTCAAGGTGGATGGTAACGACGACTACGTGAAGGACGTGCGCATCGTGTACGCTCCCAAGAACCTGGCCCAGACGGCCCTCAACCTCGCCGCGACTTCTCGCACGAGCTGGGCGTTCGGGTACGCCGGGAGCAAGGTGAGCCTGAGCTGCCCGGCCCAGAGTGTCATGACGGGTCTGGCGCTCCGGTTCGACGAGGTCGAGGGGAAGATCCGGACGCTGAAGATCCACTGCAGAGATCTGCAGCCCTGAGCGGCCCGGCGTCCGGCGCGTCCGCCGGGGTCTCGGCGTCCGGCGGCGCCGGCTCGGCGCGGGGGTTATCTTTTATGGCCGGATGATGCATCATCCAGAGAAATTGCCGCGGGGGTGAGCCGAGATCCCGCGGCGGCATCGGCCGGACGACATCGCTGGACTGGAAGGCAGGACAGGACGACATGACGACCCTTTTGCGCCCCGAGGACGCGCACGAGCGCCTGCGCCGCGCCGGGCTCGCGACCCGGATCGACGCCGCGGCCTTCGCGGCCGCGTGCGACGCGGAGCGCGCCGGCGCGCCGCTCGACGCCGAGATCGCGCTCTCGGCCCTCGCGTCGATCTACGGCGCGCGCGGCCCCTCGGAGGCGAGCGCCCCCGACGGCGCGTTCGTGGTGGACGAGCGCGCCGCGTCCGACCCGAAGGTCCTCGCGGCCGTGTGGCTCGCCTTCGAGCGGTGGCTCGAGCGCGCGATCCCCGTCTCGGTCGCGACCGACCTCGACGAGCTCGTCTCGTACGCGGGCGACCTGTGCTTTCTCCGCCGGCACGCGGGCGCCGCGGGGGAGGCGCCCTCTCTCTTCTCCATCGACGGGTGGCGGCCGCGCGACGACACGCCCTTCACGCTCTATGCGCTGCGGCGGGACGGCGAGCCGCTCTATGCGCTCGGCGTGCCGGTCGAGTTCCATGTTCATCCGGACACCGAGGCTGCGGCCGCCGGCATCTTCCGCGTCGATGGCCTCACGGACAGCTACCGCGAGCACGCCCCGGCGTGCGAGGTATGCCGCGAGGCGCTCCGGAGCGCCGCCGCGCGGGGTGTCCTGCCGGACGAGTTCCGGCCGCTCCTCGGCTGAGCCGGCGACCGGCCGCGCGCCGTCAGGGCGGCGCGCCGTCAGGGCGGCGCGCCGTCAGGGCGGCGCGCCGTCAGGGCGGCGCGCCGTCAGGGATCTGCGCCCCGCCGTTCCAGGAGGCGCGCCGTCGCGGCCTGCGCCGCGTGGACCGCCCGCCCGGCGGCGCGGAGGGCCTCCTCCACGCTGCCTCGCGCGCCGGCGGCCCCCGTCCCTTCCCACAGGAGCGCCCCGGCGAGCGCCGCCCCGAGCGCCGCCGCGGCGCCGGCCGCCGCGAGGCGCAGGCGCCGCGGCCGCGCCTGCGACGCAGCGCGCGACGTCGCGGGCGCGCCGGCCGCGGCCGCGAAGGCGGCGATCATCGCCTCGACGCTGGGGAACCGCTCCGACGGGGCGATCGCGAACGCCCGCGCGAACCACGCCTCCAGCGCGGGCGGCGCCTCCGGGCACAGCGTGGTCACCGGGGGGCGCGCGCCGACGAGGATGGCGGCGAGCACGGCGGCCAGGTTGCGGCCCGGGAACGGCTGCTGGCCGGTCAGCGCCTCGTGCGCGACGACCGCGAGCGACCACAGGTCGAGCTGCGGGCCCGCCTGCCCGTCGCACGTGTGCTCCGGGCTCAGGTACGCGGGCGTGCCGAGCACCACCCCGTCCGCGGTCCGGCGGCGGAAGTCGGTCGGCCGATCCTGGCCGACCCACTTGGCGATCCCGAAATCGGTGATCTTGGTGCAGGGGTGCCCGTCGCTCCCCTCGACGAGCAGGATGTTCGACGGCTTGATGTCCCGGTGCACGATGCCGAGCCCGTGCGCCACCGACAGCGCCTCTCCGAGCTGCCGCAAGAGCGCCGCGAGCTCGACGGCCGGCACCTTTCCCCGCTCGTCCAGCAGCTGCCGCAGCGACCTGCCGCGCACGTAGTCCATGACGAGGTACGGGCCTGCCGCCGGGTCTTCCCCAGCGTCGTGCACGGCGACGACGCCGCCGGTCTTCTGGCCGAGCCGCGCCGCGACCCGCGCCTCCAGGCGGAACCGCTCGATCGCGTCGAGGTTCCGGCCGCTCCGCGCGACCACGAGGAACTTCAGCGCGACATCGGCGCGCCGGACGCTGTCGTGCGCGCGCCAGACCTCGCCCATGGCGCCGCGCCCGAGCGGGTGCTCGAGCCGGTAACGCCCGCCGACGAGGCGGCCCCGCAGCCGCCCGGCGCGGCGCGAGGAGGCAGGGCGGGAGTCTGCGGGTCGATCAGCGAGCGCGGCCGCGGCGCGCGCGCCGTCTCTTCTCTGGGAATCGGGCTGGGGATCGAACGAGGATGGCTGGAACACGATCGAGCACCTCCGTGCCGCCTCTGTGTCTCAGACACGTCGGTGCTCCTCTCGGGCGACGCGCTGGGGCCAGGGACCGGGGCATGCCCAGAGCGTACCGCGAAGTTGGGACTCAGGGAATGCCGGACAGCGCGCCTCCCGCGGAGCGCCGACTGCCGACTTGCGCTCACAGGGACCTACGATGGCGCTCGACGTCGGTGTCTGCGCTCCGACGAGCGGCCCGGCCCCTGGGAGCCTGCCGTTCATCGAACGGATCCACAGAAGGTGTGAAGTCACGAAGCGGGGTTGACCCGCCTCCCCGTCTTCGCACGTTCCTGCTCGCGCCGGGCGCGGGAGGCTCCCCCCTTGTGCGAGCGCCCGGCCTGGGTGCGCGGGCGCGCGTAGGGAGGCGTGGCTTCGCGCAAGGCGGAGATGACGAGCTCTCGGAAGCAGCGCGCGCCCGCGTCCTCGTGGGTCCTCTCGTGCCAGACGAGCTGGAGCCTCAACGAGAACCCCGGCATCGGCGGCTCGATGATCGCGAGCGGGGCGAGGCGGGCGAGCGCCTCGGCCAGGCGGCGAGGCATCCCGGCGATGAGATCGGTATTCGCGGCGGCGACCGCGGCGGCGGAGAAGCTCGGGACCGTCATGGCGATCTCGCGGTGCAGCCCGTGCGCCGCGAGCTGCTCTCGGGCGGCCCGGTTGCCGATGCCGCCTCGCCCGAGCGCGACGTGGATGTCGATGTGGCGCATCGCATTGAACGCCTCGCGCGTCATCGGGCCGCGGGCGCACGGGTGGCCGCGGCGGACCACGAAGACGCTGTCCTGCTCGTAGAGGTCCGCGGCGTGGTGGCCGGGCGGGAGCGGGTGAGCAGGCGCGATCGCCGCGTCGATGTCGCCGCCGGCGAGCCCCCCGGCCGCCTCGAGGTGGTCGACGCTCGCGACGCGGAGGACCGCGCGCGGCATCTCCGCCGCGAAGGCCCGCGCGATGGCCGGCAGGCTGCATATCTGATCCAGGTCGGAGCACGCGATCGCGAACGCGCGCGAGGTCGTCTTCGGGTCGAACGCGCGCTCGCCCTCGATCGCGCCGGCGAGCTCGCCGAACGCCGCCCGGAGCCGCGGAATCATCTGCTGCGCGCGGGGCGTCGCGACCAGACCGCGGCCGCTCCGAACGACGAGCGGGTCGCCGAGCTGCGCGCGCAGCCGCGCGAGCGAGTTGCTCACGGCCGACGGTGTGACGTGGAGCCGCCGCGCCGCGCGCGCCGCGCTCCGCTCCTCGAGCACCGCGTGGAGGACGAGCAGGAGGTTGAGATCGAGCGCCGGTAAGTTCACGAATCGTGACGATTAGCATCACGAACCATCACTGGCAATGAATGCCTGTCACACGCATGCTGGCCCGGACATCGAGCCCGCGCGGCGCGACCGGCGGGCAGGTGGAGGTGGCGAGATGACCGAGATGACCAAGCGAGGCGTGCGGCGGGCGATCGTGATCGGCGGAGGCATCGCGGGCCCGGTGCTCGGGATGTTCCTGCGGCGCATCGGCGTGGAGGTGACGATCTTCGAGGCGCGCGAGGCGCCTGCGGAGCAGGAGGGCGCCTTCCTGGGCATCGCTCCGAACGGGATGAACGTGCTCTCGGAGCTCGGCCTCGCGGGCGCGGTGGAGGCGCTCGGCGCGCCGTGCGCGGGCCTCCGGTTCGAGAACGCGCGCGGCCGGCGCGTCGGGGTGATCGATCAGCGGGAGGCGCCGCGCCGCTTCGGCGCGGCGCTCGTCATGACCCGGCGCGGGGCGCTGCACGGCGCGCTCGCGGAGGAGGCGGCCAGGCGCGGCGTCGCGATCCGGTACGGCGCGCGGCTCGAGGACGTGGACGCCTCGGATCCGCGCGAGGTCGTCGCGCGCTTCGGCGGCGGCGGCGAGGCGCGCGGCGACGTGCTCATCGGGTGCGACGGGTTCCGCTCGCGCACGCGGGCGCGGGCGCTGCCCGGCGCGCCCGAGCCGCGCTACACCGGGCTCATCGACTTCGGCGGCTTCGCGCGTTGCCCCGGCGCGCCGATCGAGCCTGGGTGGAATGTGATGGTGTTCGGCCGACGCGCGTTCTTCGGCGCGTTCGCGGCGCCCGGCGGCGAGGTGTGGTGGTTCCACAACAGCGGGGAGCCCGCTCCGGCGCATGGCGACGCCGCGCCGCCGGAGTCGCTCCGCGAGCGCATCCTCGCGCTGCACCAGGGCGATCCGGGCTGGATCGCGGACGTGGTGCGCGCGACCCCGGAGGTCCTCGGGCCGTGGTCGCTGCACGACATCCTGACGATGCCGCGCTGGCACGCCGGCCGGGTTTGCCTGATCGGGGACGCGGCGCACGCGGCGACCCCGCACGCCGGCCAGGGCGCCTCGCTCGCCATGGAGGACGGGATGCTCCTCGCGAGGTGTCTCCGGGACGAGCCCGACCCGGAGCAGGCGTTCGCGGCGTTCGAGCGCCTCCGGCGGCCGCGCGTCGAGGCGATCGTCCGGCAGGCGCGCCGGAACGGCAGCCGCAAGGCCGTCTCCGGGCCGGTGGCGGAGTGGCTCCGCGACCGGGCGCTGCCGCTGTTCCTGCGGATCGGCGCGGCCGCTCAGCAGCGCGCGTACGCGTACCGGATCGACTGGGAGGAGCGGGTCTAGCTCGCTCCGCCGCTCAGGCGGTGGTGGCCCAATTGGCCCCGGAGCGATTCACATCAAGGCGGGAAGGCAGGAAGATCATTGGTCTGTTCTTCCCGCCTTCCCGCCTTCCCGCCTTCATGTTCAAATCCGGCCACCGCCGCTCAGGCAGGCGCCGAGGGCGTCGGCGAGGACATCTGTACACGGTCAGCGCGGCGAGGCCCTCGACCTTCGTGCCGTGTCAGAGCGGCAGTGGCGCGACCGCGGGCGCGCGTCGGATCAACGCGCCACGCAGATGCCGGCGCAGTCGGCGCTGCCGGTGGCCGTATCGCAGTCGTCGCTCGGATCGTCGACGCACTCGAGTCCGTCGGGGCAGGAGAAGCCCGCGATGCCGCCGCACATGATGGGCTTGGGCTCGACGCAGACGCCGGCGCAGTCGGCGCCGCCGCGCTCGGGGTCGCAGTCGTCGGTCGGGTCGTCGACGCACTCGAGCCCGTCGGGGCAGGGGAGGCCCGCGAAGCCGCCGCACATGGCGGGCTTCGGCTCGACGCAGACGCCGGCGCAGTCGGCGCCGCCGTGCTCCGGGTCGCAGTCGTCGGTCGGGTCGTCGACGCACTCGAGCCCGTCGGGGCAGGGGAGGCCCGCGAAGCCGCCGCACATGGCGGGCTTCGGCTCGACGCAGACGCCGGCGCAGTCGGCGCCGCCGTGCTCGGGGTCGCAGTCGTCGGTCGGGTCGTCGACGCACTCGAGCCCGTCGGGGCAGGGGAAGCCCGCGAAGCCGCCGCACATCACGGGCTTCGGCTCGACGCAGACACCGATGCAGTCAGCGCCGCCGTGCTCCGGGTCGCAGTCGTCGGTCGGGTCGTCGACGCACTCGAGCCCGTCGGGACAGCTGGTCCCGAGGAAGCCGCCGCACTCCTGCGTCGTTTGCGGATCCTGCGACTCCCCGACGTCGCCGTCGCCCTCCGCCTTGCAGCCGACGAGTCCAATCACCATGAGCAAGAAAGCCAATCCTGTGTGGCGCATCAGAACCTCCGCGTCGTGCTTGTTCGATCCCTCATGCGACCGCCGGATCGGCGATCGCGCGGCAGCCTGGCGCGCAGGCGCCGCCAGGGGAGGACACCCCTGACGCCGCCATCCAGGCCACCTTCAGGGCTTCTGTCTCTGCTCCCCGAGGCGCGTCCTTCGGGGAGCGGCGCTCCATCGTCGCGCCTGTCTCCGCCTGTCTCCGCCTTGAGCAGCCTCCGTGCCAGCGAGATTTGGCACAGCGAGCGCGCAAATCGCGGCCTGCCGCCGGGGGGGACATCGCGGCCGTGCTGTCTCACGAGTGTCTCGAAGTGTCTCACGTGTGCCAACGGTGAGACAGTCGGCTCGCGCGCCGCGCACGGAGGCGACGGCGCCACGGCCGGAGGACGCCTCCGCTTGCGCGCGAGCGTCCGGGCTGCAACGCTGCGCGCCTCTTGCAAGGAGGTCCTCTGTGGTGAGCTTGTTCGAGCCCTTTCGCTTGAAGGACGTCACGCTGCGCAACCGCGTCGTCGTCTCCCCCATGTGCCAGTATTCCTCCGTGAACGGCCATGCGACCGACTGGCACCTTGTGCATCTGGGCTCGATGGCGAGAGGTGGAGTCGGCCTCGCCATCGCCGAAGCCACGGCGGTGTCCCCGGAGGGCCGTATCAGCCCGCGAGACGCCGGGCTGTGGGAAGACGGTCAGATCGAGCCGCTCAGGCGGATCGTCGCGTTCGTCAAGGAGCAGGGCGCGGTGCCGGGCATCCAGCTCGCGCACGCGGGGAGGAAGGCGAGCGCCAACCGGCCGTGGGAGGGCGACGATCACCTCACGAAAGAAGAAGGCGCCTGGGAGACGCTGGCGCCCTCGGCGAAGCCGTTCGGCGCGTACCTCCCCCAGGTGCCCAGGGAGATGTCGAAGGCAGACATCGACCGCGTGAAGGGCGCCTTCGTCGCCGCCGCGCGTCGGGCCCTCGAGGCAGGCTACGAGTGGCTCGAGCTGCACTTCGCGCACGGCTACCTGGCGCACAGCTTCTACTCGCCGCTCTCGAACGCGCGCACCGACGAGTACGGCGGGACGTTCGAGAACCGGATCCGCTTCCTGACCGAGACGTTCGAGGCGGTGCGGAGCGCCTGGCCGGAGCGCCTGCCGCTCACCGTCCGGCTCTCGATCACCGACTGGGTGGACGGCGGGGTCACGATCGAGGAGTCGATCGAGCTGACGAAGCGGCTCAAGGCGTCCGGCCTCGATTTGCTCGACGCGAGCCACGGGTTCGTGGTCCCCGATGTCTCCAAGATCCCCTGGGGCCCCGGCTTCCTGCTCCCGTACGCCGGACGCCTCCGCAAGGAGGCGGGCCTGCCGGTCGCGGCGGGGTGGTTCATCAACGAGCCGGAGCAGGCCGAGGCGGCCCTGAAGGAGGGCCAGGCGGACCTCATCGTGCTGGCCCACGCCCTGCTCGACGACCCGCACTGGGCCTACCACGCAGCGAAGAAGCTGGGCGTGGAGCAGCCGAGCCGCGTCCTCCCGCCGCCGTACGGCCACTGGCTCAAGCGCTGAGGGCGCCGGCCGGCGCGCCATGACCCCTTGAACCGGGCCCGCGCACCCATCACGTTGCGCGGCCCGACCATGCCAGGCGACCCCCAGCCCGTCACCCCCGGAGCGCCGGAGGCGCCGTTCGCGACGCGGGCGGCGCTCCTGTCCTGGCTCGCGCGCCACGCCATCGCGCACGTCGCCCGGCTGAACCTCGAGGCGGCGGCCCCGCGCGTCGATCCCGCCCTCTGGCCCGAGCTGCGGATCCTCGGCGCGCGGCGGCGCCTCATCGACCTCGCGAGCGGCGACGAGCTCGCGCGCTCGCTCGAGTGGCTGCCGCCCTCGCGCCTCCGCGACGCGCTGCCGCCCGCCGTCCTCGGCTTCCTCGAGGACGAGCGCGCCGCCGCCGCGCTGGCGCGCGCCGCGGTCCCCGCGCTGCTCCGGGCGCCCGACGAGCCGCGGGCCCAGCCGGCGCACGCCCTCCTCTGCGCCCTGCGCGCCCGCGTCCCCGACGCCGTGGCCCCGCGCCCCGAGCGGGCGCTCCGGGCCGCCCCGCTGCGCTTCGACGCGGCGCTGCCCGGCTTCCGGCTCGACGACCCGCTGCCCTACGAATCGCAGCGCGTGGGCGCCGGCTTCGTCCGCCCCGAGGCGCGGCTGACCCTCGCCCCCGGCGCGCCCCGCGCCGAGTGCGGCTGCGGCGCGGCCGACTGCGTGCACGTGCTCGCGGCCATCGACGCGGCGCTGCTCTGGCTCCGCCAGCCCCCGGGCGAGGCCTTCTTCCAGGCGCTCGACGAGCTCGGGCGCCCCCCCTGGGAGCGCACCCTGCTGGCGCTCGACCGCGCGTTCGACGAGGGCCCCGGCGCGCGCGCCGGCGTCGAGCTCGTCTTCCGGCTCGACGTCGTCGAGGGCGCCGGCGTCGCGGTCGCCCCCTGGATCCACCGCGTGGGCAAGAAGGGCCAGCGCGGCGCCGGCGCGCGGATCGGCAAGAAGCGCCTCCTCCTCGAGCACGGCGCCAAGCTCTCCGCCGACGACGCCCGCATCGCGGCGCTCCTGCCCGACGGCGACGCGTTCGCCTCGCGGGCGCTGCTCGACGCGCTCATCGGCCACCCGCGCCTCGTCCTCGGCGAGGCGCCCGACGTCGCGGTGCGCATCGAGCGCACGCCGGTGGGCCTCGTGGCCGAGGAGCGCCACGGCGCCGTGCGGGTGAGCGCCGGCGTCGAGGGCACCGCGCTGCCCCCTCCGCTGCTCGATCGCGTCCGCCGCGCCCGGCCCGAGGAGGTGCTGTTCCTCTGGGACTGGGACCAGGGCGCGCGCCGGCTCACGCTGCTCGACGTCAAGGCCGAGGTCCGGTCGCTCCTCGACGTGCTCCTGCGCGAGGGCAACGTCTTCCCGCCCGAGAGCCACGCCGCCCTGCTCGCCGCGCTCGCGCGGTGGGCGCAGCGCGTGCCCGTCGCCATGCCGCGCAGCGTGATGGGCGAGTCGGTCCCGCCCGCGCTGCTCCCGGTGCTGCGCCTCACGGCCCAGCCCCGCGGCGCGGTCGAGGTGGAGCTGCGCATCCGGCCGCTGGCCGATGGCCCGGCCCTCGCGCCGGGCGCGGGCGCCCGCGACGTGCACGTGCGGCGCGGGGAGAAGGCGCTGCACGCGGTGCGCGACCTCGCCCAGGAAGAGGGCTTCGCCGCCGCGCTCGCGGCCGAGCTCCCGCTCGCCGGGGCCGAGCCGATCGAGGATCGCCGCTTCCACTACCGCTTCGCCAGCGCGCACGGCGCGCTCGACCTGCTCGCGGCCTGCGCGGCGCGCGACCCGCCGCCGGAGCTCGAGTGGGTGGGCGCGCCGCTCCGCGCCGTGGCGAGCCGCGGCCCCCAGGCGCTCAAGATCGTCCTCGAGCGGCGGCGCGAGTGGTTCGGCGTCCTCGGCGGCCTGAGCGTCGGGGGCGAGCGCGTGGAGCTCGCGCGGCTGCTCGATGCGGCGCGGCGCGGCGAGCGTTACGTGCAGGTCGAGGCGCAGACCTACGTGGAGCTGGGCGAGGCGCTGCGCGCCCACCTCGAGCGCCTGTCGGACCATGTCCACGAGACCCGGCACGGCCTCGCGGTGGGCCCCTCGGCCGCCGGGGTGCTGTGGGAGCTCGAGCGGGCCGGCGCCGCGCTCGACGGGGACGGCGCCTACCGGCGGCTCGCCGAGCGCGTCGCGGCCGCCGGCGAGCTTTGCCCGGCCGTCCCACCGGCGCTCGGGACCGAGCTCCGCCCGTACCAGGTCGACGGTTACCGCTGGCTCGTGCGGCTCGCGGCCTGGGGGGCCGGGGGCGTGCTCGCCGACGACATGGGCCTCGGCAAGACCGTGCAGGCGCTGGCCGTCCTGCTCGAGCGCGCCGAGCGCGGGCCGGCGCTCGTCCTCGCCCCGACGTCGGTGGCCTTCAACTGGCGGGACGAGGCGCAGCGCTTCGCGCCCTCGCTGCGCCTCACGCTCTACGCGGACGAGGCCGATCGCGACGGCGCGCTCGCGCGGCTCGGCCCGGGCGACGTGCTGGTGCTCAGCTACGGCCTGCTCGTGCGCGACGCCGCGCGCCTCTCGGCCCGGCGCTTCGCCACGGTCGTCTTCGACGAGGCCCAGAGCCTGAAGAACGCGACCACCCTGCGCGCGCGCGCCGCGCGGGCGCTCCAGGCGGACTTCACGATCGCGCTCTCCGGCACGCCGCTCGAGAACCACCTCGGCGAGCTCTGGAGCCTGTTCACGATCGTCTTTCCCGGCCTCCTGGGCAGCTGGGACTCGTTCCGCGATCGTTACGCCGCGCCGATCGAGCGGCACGGCGATCCTGCCGCGGCGCCCGCGCTCGCGCGCGTGCTCGCCCCCTTCCTCCTGCGGCGGACCAAGGCGCAGGTGGAGGCCGAGCTCCCGGCGCGCACCGAGGTGCGCGTGCCGGTCGTCCTCTCGGGCGCCGAGTGGCAGCTGTACGAGGACGCGCGGCTCGCGGCGCTGTCCGATCTCGAGACGCGCCGGTCGGTCCGTCGGGAGCAGCAGCGGCGCGTCGAGGTGCTCGCGGCGCTCACGCGGCTGCGGCTGCTCGCCTCGCACCCGCGGCTCTACGACGAGCGCTCGGCGCTCGCCTCGTCCAAGCTCGCGCGCTTCCTCGAGCTCGTCGAGGAGCTGCGGGCGGAGGGGCAGCGCGCGCTCGTCTTCAGCCAGTTCACCTCGCACCTCGCGCTGGTGCGCGAGGCGCTCGAGGCGCGCGGCGTCGCGTACGTCTACCTCGACGGCGAGACGCCGCGGCGGGCGCGGGGCGAGCGGGTGCGCGAGTTCCAGGAGGGGGCGGCGCCGCTCTTCCTGATCTCGCTCAAGGCGGGCGGGTTCGGCATCAACCTCACGGCGGCCACCAACGTGATCCACCTCGACCCCTGGTGGAACCCCGCGGTCGAGGATCAGGCCTCGGATCGCGCGCACCGGCTGGGCCAGCGCCGGCCGGTCACCATCTACCGCCTGGTGGCGCTCGGGACGATCGAGGAGCAGATGCTGTCGCTGCACGAGCAGAAGCGCTCGCTCGCGGCCCAGGTCCTCGGCGGCAAGGACGCCGCGGGCAAGCTCTCGACGCAGGAGCTCCTGGGGCTGCTCTCGGCGCGGCTCCGGGGGCTGGACGGCGGCGAGGGCGGCGAGGGGGAGGGCGCCGTCGCGCTCGACGGGGATCCCGGCGCCGGGGCGCCGGCGCCCGTCTGAGGGGCGCTACGTCGCCCAGAGCACGGCGAGCTCCAGCTCGATCGCCTCGAACGGCGCGGCGCGGACGCGCGCGGCGTCGCGGTGGGTGGCGAGCGGGACCCAGCCTCCGCCCGGGCCGAGCGAGAAGACCTCCAGGGTCCGCTGGATGGGATCGACCAGCCACGCGTGCAGCACGCCCTCGCGCGCGTAGAGGGGCATCTTGTCCTCGCGGTCGTGCTGCTCTGTCGAGGGGCTCAGGACCTCGCAGATCCAGTCCGGAGCGAGCGAGAAATAGGGTGTGATGGGGAGCTCGGGCATGCGCTCCCGGCGCCAGCCGGCGATGTCCGGCACGACCGCGTCCACGTCGCCCGGCGATTCCGGATCGGGGAAGTGCAGCTCGGGCTCATCGAGGATCCACCATCCGCCTGGGCCGTTCCTGCCGTGGTCGAAGGGACCGCCGATCTCGATGCCCAGGCTCGACGCGGCGCGCGCATGCCGCGGCGCCGGCCGCGGGAAGACGTGCAGCACGCCGCGGATCAGCTCTGCCACCTTGTTCGGCGGCGCGGCCTCGAGATCGGCGTACGTGGCGCGGCGGGGCTTCTCGGCGGGCTGGCCCATGGGCTCAGCCTGCCCGCGGGGTCGCGGCCAGGCAAGCTGCGCCCGCTGCGACTCGGCGGCTCACGCCTCGCCGACCTCGTTCGCGAACCCCTTCGCGGGGTCGGCTTGCCGCGCCGGGTCCGCCGGGGCGGCGGGGTGGACGACGACCCGCTTCCAGCGCCCCGAGGCGTAGTAGGCCAGGCTCGCGGCGAGCGACACGACGAAGCTCGCCGCGATGGCGTACCAGACCCCCTTCACGCTGCGCATCTCGCGGGAGAGGAAGTACGCGAGCGGGGCGCGGACCACCCAGAGGCCGAGCAGCGAGATCGCGGTCGTGACCAGGGTGGCGCCGGCGCCGTTGATGATGCCGTTGCTCACGAAGGAGAGGCCGAAGAGCACGTACGACGCGCCCACGATGTGCAGGTACGAGACGCCGAGATCGATGACGACCGGATCGGCGATGAACACGCGGAGGAGCGCCTCGGGGAAGACGATGGCCGCCGCCGAGCACGCGAGCGTGATCGCGGCGCTGAAGGCGCAGCCCCACAGGAAGATCTCGCGCACGCGCCCGTGGTGCCCCGCGCCGAGGTTCTGCCCGGCGAGCGTCGATATCGCCATTCCCATGTTGATCGCGGGCAGGAACGCGATCTGGTCGATGCGCGAGGCCGCGCCGAACGCCGCGGTCGCGACCTCCCCGAACCCGTTCACGATCCCCGTCACCACCACCATGCCGAGCGAGACCACCGACTGCTGCACGGCCGCCGGCACGCCGATGCGGAGCGTCCGCCGGATCGTCGGGCCGAGCTGGCCGAAGCGGGGCCACCTCGGCGAGATCGGGGACCTCTTCACGTGGAGATATGCGTTGAGCGCGACGAGCGCGAGGACCTGAGAGACGATCGTGGCCCAGGCCGTCCCGTTCAGGCCGAGCGCCGGCAGCCCCAGCTTCCCGAAGATGAGGAGAGGATCGAGCACCGTCGTGAGCAGGACGGAGCCGAGCTGAAAATAGAGGGGAGTCTTCGAGTCCCCCGTCCCCTGCAGCATGCTCCGCAGCGCGAACATGCCGAAGCTGAACGGCAGCGAGAGCAGGTAGACGCGGAGGTAGTGCGCGGCCGGCTCGAGCACCTCGGCCGGCGTGTCCATCGCGCGGAGGATCGCGGGGGTGAAGATCTCGCCGATGACGGTCAAGAGGACGCCGAGGCCGTAGATGAGCACGGTGGAGCCGTCCACCACGCGCTTCAGCTCGTCGAACCGCCTGGCGCCGAAGCTCTGGGAGACGAGGATGTTCGTGGCCAGGGTCATCCCCATCCCGACGCCGAAGATCGTGAACACGACGGGGAAGCTCACGGTGACGGCCGCGAGGGCGACGGTGCCCAGGTACTGGCCGACCCAGATGGCGTTGATGAAGCTGTAGGTCGTCTGGAGGAAGCCCCCGAGGAGCATCGGGAGCGAGAACGTCACGATGTGTCTGGGGATGCTGCCGGTCGTCAGATCGGTGCCGAACGTCGGTTTCATCGGGCTCCTCGCCCGCGGGCGGGCGGAAAGAGGGATCGTGGGAGGGTCGGGCGCGGCGTAACTTAGCGGACGCGCGGCGACAGTCCACGCCCGCTGGCGCGCGGCTTGCAGTCCGCGCCGGCCGCTGAGCGCTTCGGTCCTTCCCCGGTTGCGCCAGCGAGAGGAGAACGACATGCCGAAAGCGAAGTCCGCCAGCGCCCCCAAGCAGCCGGGGGCGCGGGGCGCGGCCTCGGAGCCGTCCGAGGCGTCCTTGCCGCTGGTGCTCACCGCGGCCGAGCAAGATCTCCTGGGCCGCGCTCTCAGGCTCCTGGTCAACGTGCAGGCCGCGCCGTTCGTGGAGCGGGCCCGTCGCGAGGGCTACACGGCCGAGGAGCACCGCGAGGGGTGGCGGCTGCTCAAGCTCGCCTCGGGCGAGCAGCGCCCGCTGGAGCACCTGTTCGTGGAGGCCTCGAGCGGCGGGGTGGTGGAGGGGGCGGAGCGGATGCGGCTGCTCCAGGAGGTCGATACCTTCGAGAACACGTGGTTCCCGCGCGCGCGGGCGATCATCCGCCGCGCGGTGCCGCGCGAGCGGCGCGCCGGGTTCGAGGCCGCGTTCTTCAAGAACCTGGAGCAGCAGCCGCTCGGGCCGGCGGTGATCATGTCGGTCGGGACGTTCCTGCGCCGGGTGGAGGGGCTCGCCAGGAACAGCGACGGCGACGCGAAGAAGGTCCACAAGACGCTCACGGCGCGCGGGCTGACGGAGGCGAGGATGCAGCAGGTGCGCGACCAGCTCGCGCGGCTGGAGGCCGGCGCCGGCGCGCAGGGGCAGCCGCCCCGGGTGCCGGCGGCGGAGCTGGAGCGGGCCCGGAAGGAGCAGCGGGAGGCGCTCGAGGGCCTGCGCGACTGGTTCAACGACTGGGCGACGACGCTCCGGCAGGTCTTCTCGGTCAAGGCGCAGATCCAGCTCGGCCTCACGGTGATGAAGCGCGCGGCGGCCGCCGCCGGGGAGGTGATCGAGGAGGAGCCGCCGCTCGACGGGGACGACGACGGCGCGGAGGGCGAGGTCGCGGGCGCGGAGCCGCGGCTCGGCTGACGCGGCGCCGGGCGCCGCCGTGCCCGCCAGGCGCCGGGGAGGGCGGCGGGAAGGCGCGGTGCCAAGCGGAAAGCCGGTCCGGGGAGCCGGAGGAGGGGGTCTCGAGAACGGCCGAGGGGGTCTCGAGAATGGCCGAGGGGGTCTCGAGGGCGGCCGAGGGGGGCTCGAGAACGGCCGAGGGGGGTCTCGAGAACGGCCGAGGGGGGTCTCGAGAACGGCCGAGGGGGTCTCGAGAACGGCCGAGGGGGTCTCGAGATGTGCGCAGACCCGCTCCGCGCTCTCCGGACCGGCTGCGGCGGTGTACAGACCCCGTCGCCCCGGTTTCCAGACCGGCACCGACGCTCTTCAAGCCCATCCTGGAGGCGCTCGCTGTCCAGGGTGCGATCGCTCGCCTCCTCCGGGCGCGACCGAGCCGTCCGCTCTACCCGAGGCGGTCGGTCCATGTGGACACGAGCCCTTGCGAGGTGGCTCGGGATATCGCTCCGGCAGCGCAGGATCCCCTGATCGGGTGCACAGATACTCTGCGGACCATGGAACCCCTCGCGGCGTCAGTTGCAGAGGGGCTCCGCAACCGGTTGCTCCCTTCCGCAATGGTTTGCGTGATTGAACAAGGGTTCGCGGTCCCGGGATCCCGGCCGCACGTCCCGACGGCACGGGCGCAGCGCCGCGCAATGGGTCGCATCGCGAGAAGGATCCACCTCGGCCTCGCCAGCACGGGGCCCCGCGCCCGAGCGGAAGATGCGGTGTGACGGGGGACCACGAGGAGAGTTTAAAGTCCCAAGGCGCCGAGGACACCAAGAACACCAAGAGACAGAAGACGCACGTCTCTCTCTTCTATGAACGTCCTTGGTGTCTTATTTTATTCGTCTGAGTCGTTGTGTCCGACAGGGCTGGGCTCCGCCTCGGACTATACACATTGCGACGGCCATCGCCTGATGCGGGGATACTTGTTGCAGTTCTTCCATGTCGACCGGCGATCCCCGCCAGCACACCCGGACGGCCTCATGCGCGCTCAGAAATAACTCTCGAACGCGTCAGGGCGCCCAGAGCTCGACGTGGCGATGACGGGCGCACCCGTTCGGTTGCGAGGGATGACGCTTGCGCCGAGCGCGCTGGCCTAGCGACGCTTGCCTCCCGATGTGGCACGGCGTAGGGTAAACCATGGCCGTTCAAGCAGTGACCGTGAACCTGCCGGAGCCTCTTTACGAGCGGCTGGCGCGACGCGCGAGCAGGATGCATCGGACCGTCGAGGCTGAGCTCGTCGAGGCGGTGGCGGCGTTGCTCCCGGACGAGCCCGAAGAGCTGCCGGCCGACATGGCCGAGTCGATCGCCGCGCTGCACCTCCTGGACGACGAGGCATTATGGCGAGCCGCGAGGACCTCCCTGGCCGCTCAGAAGGCTGCCGACCTCGAGGCCCTCCACGTCAAGCGCCAGGGAGAAGGGCTCTCTGCATCGGAGTCCGATGCGCTGGCGATGCTCGTGAAGGAGTATACGCGGATCATGCTGGTTCGCTCCCGAGCGGCTGCGCTGCTCACGCAGCGTGGGCACGATGTCTCCGTGCTGCTCCAGAAGCATGAGCCGTAGTTACATCTCCAAGGCGCTGCGGGAGCAAGTCGCCCGAGAGGCGCGCCATCGGTGCGGTTTCTGCCTCACGTCGTCGAGCATCATCGGCTCGCCGATGGAGATCGATCACATCATCCCGGCGTCGCTGGGAGGCCTCACGGAGAGAGAGAACCTCTGGCTCGCGTGTTCCCTCTGTAACGAGCACAAGGGCAACCGGATCGCGGCCTCCGACCCTCACACCGGAGAGACCGTGCGCATCTTCGATCCACGCCGACAGGCATGGCCGGATCATTTATCTTGGAGCGCGGCGGGAGACCAGATCATCGGCAAGACCCCCACTGGCAGGGCCACCGTCGTTGCCGTTCGCTTGAACCGCGCCGAGCTCGTGGAAGCCCGGCGGGGCTGGGTGATCGCCGGCTGGCATCCACCCAAGGATTGACCCAGAAGCATCGATGTTCCCGCGCTCGCCGCGCAAGCCGGCGGCCAGGCGCCCTCAGGCGCACCGGGCTGCGCGCCCCGGACCTTTTCCCGACCTTGCTCAAACAACGCGGCTCGCCGCGGGGCGCGCCCGCGCACAGAGGCCCTCTCAGGCCGCCCGCAGCCGCCACACCGCGGGCCGCAGCAGCAGCAGCGGCGCGGCGAGGCCCGCGACGACGCCGCACCACACCGCCGACTCGACGCCGATCCGACCCGCGAGCCAGCCGGCCGCGAGCGTGCCCGCCGGCAAGAGCGCGCCGGTGAGCACGTGGAGCGTGGCGTTGACCCGGCCGAGCACGTGGAGCGGCAGCATCGATTGCCGGGCGCTCACCGCGTGGATCATGAACGCCACGAGGAAAGCGTCCCCGAGGAGCTGGTGCAGCACGAGGGCAGGGACCGCGAGCCGCCCGAGGTGCGCGGCGAGCGGGATGAGCACGGCGCCGGCCTGACCCACCGCGAGGCTGAGGATCATCGCCGGCCCACGGCCGAGGCGGCGGCCCAGCCACCCCGCGACGACGCTGCCGCCCAGCGCGCCGACGCCGCCCGCGCTGATGATCAGCCCGACCGCGGCGGGATCCAGCCGCAGGCCCTCCAGGAGATAGAGCATGTACAGCGCGGAGAAGACCCCGCCGCTGAAGAGCGCCTGCGCGCCCATGGCCAGGAACGTCGCGCCGACCACAGGGTGGCCGAGGCCGTGGCGCAGCCCCACCCGGAGATCCTCGAGCAGCGAGGCGCCCCCCTCGGCCGCGTCGCCCGCAGGGATGACCGGCGCCTCGACCGCCCGGATGCGCCCGAGAAGCGCCGCCGACCCGAGATACGAGAGCGCGTCCGCCACCATCGTCACCGGCGCGGTGAGCACCTGGATCAGGATGCCCGCGGCGCCAGGGCCGGCGATCTCCGCGGCGGCCTCGGTCCCCTCCAGCCGGGCGTTCGCCTCGACCAGGCGATCCTGCCCGACCAGCGCCGGCAAGTACGCGTTGTCGGCGATCTGGAACAGGGAGGTGGCCACGCCGACCAGCGCGGCCACCGCGGAGAGATGGACGAGGGTCAGCGCGCCGGCCCAGGCCGCGATCGGCACCGAGAGGATCAGCGCGGCGCGCGCGAGATCCGCGCCGATGAGCAGCGGCCGCTTGCGCGAGCGGTCGACGAGCCCGCCCGCGAAGAGCCCCACGAGCACGCCCGGGGCGGTCGACATCGCCGAGAGCGCCGCGACGCCGGCCGCGTCGGCGCCGAGGCTCACGATCGCGATCACCGGCAGCGCCGTCCGGCTGACGCGGCTGCCCAGCGCGCTCACCGCCTGCGCGGCCCAGAGGCGCAGGAAATCGGGGTGGCGAGAGAGGCCGGCGGGGGGAGCGGACATGGCGCGGGGGCGCGAGTAGAGCAGAAAAGAAGGAAGGACGGAGCGCCGCGGAATGAGGGTCGCCTCTGCGGGCAGGCGCGACTACGAAAGCAGCCCTGGAGCCACCCGCGCCCATGCCCCCGCTGCTGCGTTCACCAGCCACCAGGCTCGCCGCAGCGCTCGTCGCGATCGCGATGGCGCTCGTCGGCCTCCTGCCCCTCTTCGACGGCCCCGGCTACGAGAGCGCGCTCGCCGCAGGCGTGCTCGTGCCGAGCGCCGCCGCGATCACGACCGCCCTCGACGTCGCCGCCCACCGGCCCCTGCCGCTCGACGCCTTCCGCCGCGGCGTCGCGAACGGCGCCCTGCTCGCGGTCGTCGCGTACGCCACCACCCTGGCGCACGGCCTCCGCGCAGGCTTCTGCGACGTGCTCGGCGGCTCCGCGCACTTCGCCCTCGGGCCCGGCCTCGGCGCGGCCCTCGGCGGCGCCTGGGGCGCGGTCGCGGGCGAGCTCGCCGCCGGCATCCGGCGCGACGACGCCGCGCCCCTGCCGCCCGCGCCCCCCGCGTGGCGGCGCCGGCTCGTCGCCGTCCTCGCCGCGCTCGCCGCCCCGCTCGCCTCGATCGGCGTGAGCGCCGTCCGCTTCTACACGAGCCCGATCGTCTTCGCCTACGACCCCTTCGTCGGCTTCTTCAGCGGCACCCTCTACGACACCGTCGTCGACGCCTCCGGGCTGCTCACCTACCGCGCCGGGACGCTCGCCACCCTGGTCGCCGCGTCCGCGCTCGCCCACCACCTCGTCCACGACGCGGGCGGCCGGCTGTCGTTCCAGCTGCAAGGCCGCCCCGGGCTGCTCCTGCTCGGCGCGGCGTGCGCCGCCCTCAGCGCCGCGAACCTCCTCGAAGGCGCGCGCCTCGGCCACTTCCAGACCTCCGAGACCATCGCGGCCGAGCTCGGCGCGCTCTCGCAGGGCGAGCGCTGCGAGGTCGTCTACCCGCGCGGCATGCGCGAGGCCGACGTCCAGCGCTTCGTGCGCGAGTGCGACGCCCACATCGCGGCCGGCGAGCGCTGGCTCGGCGCGCCCGCCGAGCACGGCGGCGCGCCGCTCCGCGTCCGCGCCTACCTGTTCGAGAGCGCGGCGCAGAAGGGCGCGCTCATGGGCGCGTCGCGCACCTACGTGGCGAAGCCGTGGCGCCGCGAGGTGTACCTGCAGGCCGCCGGCTACCCGCACCCGACCCTCGGGCACGAGATCATGCACGTGCTCGCCGGCGCCTTCGCCCGCGGCCCGTTCGAGATCGCCGGGCGGCTCGGCGGGTGGCTCCCCGACCCGGGCCTCATCGAGGGGATCGCCGTCGCCGGCTCGCCCAGGGAGGGCGAGGACCTGAGCCCGCGCGAGTGGGCCAAGGCCATGAAAGATCTCGGGATCCTGCCGCCGCTGGCGCGCCTCTTCGCGCTCGGGTTCCTCGCCGAGAACTCGTCGACCGCCTACACCGTGAGCGGCGCCTTCGTCGGCCACGTGCGCGCGACGTACGGGCCCGCCGCGGTCCGCGCCTGGTACGGCGGCAAGCCGCTGCCCGAGCTCACCGGCGCCTCGTGGGCCGAGATGGAGCGCGCGTGGCACGCCGAGCTCGACGCGCTGTCGCTCCCGGACGCGGCCAGGGCGCAGGCGAAGGCCCGCTTCGATCGGCCCGCCGTGTTCGAGCGGCGCTGCCCGCACGTGGTCGACGCGTGCGCGCAGAAGGCGGAGCAGCTGCGCGCGCGCGGCGACAACGAGGGCGCCATCGCCGAGTACCGGCGCGTCCTCGCGCTCGACCAGAGCCCCGCGACGCGCGTCGCCGTCGCCGAGACGCGGCTCGCGAGCGACGCGCCCGGCAGCCGGGCCGAGGGGGTGCGCGAGCTGGAGATCATCGCCGGGGACGCGTCGGTGCCGCGCCACCTGCGCGACCGCGCGGCGGAGCGGCTCGGCGACGTGGCGCTCTCGGCCGGCGACCGCGAGCGCGCGGTCGCGTGGTACCAGGAGGTCGCCGGCCGCCTCGTCGACGAGGACCGGCTGCGGACGCTCGACGTCAAGATCGCCGCCGCCCACGACGAGCGGGCCCGCGCGGCCGTGGTCGAGCTCCTGGTCGGGACCCGCGGCGGCGCGCCGGACCGGTTCCGGGCGGCCGAGCTGCTCGGCGCCTGGGCCGCGCAGGCGCCCGGCGACGGCCTGCCGAGCTACCTCCTCGGCCGCCAGTACCTGAACGACGGCCGCTTCGACGAGGCGGCCGATCGGCTGGACCGGGCGCTCGGGGCCCACCTGCCCCTCCAGCGGGTCTGGATCGAGGCCGAGCGGCTGCGCCTCGTGGCGGCGTGCGGCGTCGGCGACGCCGAGACCGCGCGCCGGATGTTCGCCCAGTACGCCGCCCACGAGGGGGCGGCCGGCGCCGGGCCCGCCGTGAGCCAGGAGCGCCGGGACGCCGCCCTCCGGCTGCTCGAGCGGTGCGACCGCGCGGCGCCCCGGCCCGCGGCCCCGGCGACCCCATCCGACAGGCCGGACGGACAAAAGTGAAGAATGCCTCTCGTCCCCGCGCGCCGACGTGGTGAGATGTCGTGGCGATGCACGATGCGCCTGCGAGCGAGAGGTACCGCCGCCTCGTCGCGCTGAACGCTGTCCTCACCGTCGTGGCCCGCCACTCGAACCTCCTCCTGCCGAGGCCGTTCGAGGAGCTCGCCGACGCCGTCGGCCGGTTCGCCGCGTTCCAGCTCTTCGCGGTGCTGTTCCCGGAGCCCGAGGGCGCGCTCCGCGCGCACGCGGTCATCCGGGCCGACACGCTCGCCGCCGCGCCGTTCGGCGCGCTGCTCCCCGCGCCGGCGGCGCTCTTCCGGCGGGTGTTCGGCGAGGGCAAGGCGTTCTCCTGCGACGACACCCGCGCGGGGGACGCGCTCGACGGGCTGGGGCCGACCGAGGGGTGCCTCGCGTACGTCGCCTTCCCGGTGCGGGCCGCGCCGCCCGGCGCCGAGGGCGCGCCGCGCGCCAGCAGCTCCGGCGGCGGCGGCCCCGTGGTGGCGGCGCTCGTGCTCGGCTACGCGGACGCCGCGGCGGCGGCTGCCGCGCCGGCAGAGCTCCTGGAAGAGCTCGCCGGCGCGCTCGGCGCCGGCCTGGATCGCTCGCTGCGCGTCGTCGCCGGCGAGCGCGAGGCCGCCGAGCGGCTGCTCAGGATCCGCGAGCTCGAGGAGCAGCACCGGAACCTCCTCGACAACGCGCCGCTCATCATCTTCCGGCTCGATCCCGAGACCGGCGAGCTCTCGTTCCTGAACCGCCACGCCGAGCGGCTCCTCGGGGTGCCGGTGGCCGAGGCGCTGAGGACGCCGGGCTTCCTCGGCGAGGCCCACGCCGACCCGGAGGGCGTGATGTGCTTCGAGGACGCGGTGGCGCGGGCCAAGCTCGGCGCCCCCTCGTCGTCCTACGAGGCGCGCCTCAGGCGGCGGGGCGGCGACGCGATCACCGCGCGCGGCACGGTGTACCCGCTGGTCTCGGATCGCGGCCGCGTGGTGGCGATCGAGGGCGTGCTCGCGGACGTGAGCACCGAGCACGCGGCGCGCACCCGGCTCATCCAGGTCGATCGCCTGTCGACGCTCGGCACGCTGGCGGCCGGCGTGGCGCACGAGATCAACAACCCCGCGGCGTTCATCCTGCTCGGCCTGGACATGCTCGACCGCCTGCTGCGCGGCCCGAACGTGCGCATGGAGGGCGCGGCCGCCTCGAGCGCGTCGGAGCTCTTGCGGGAGCTGCGCGACTCGATCAAGCGCATCGTCGACATCGTCCGCGACCTCAAGCTGTTCGCGAGCCCGCCGCAGCCCGAGGGGTCGCGGCGCACGCTGACGGACGCGAACCGGACCGTGGAGTCGGCGCTGAGCCTGACGCGCGGCCAGATCATCGAGCGGGCGCAGATCGTGAAGAACCTGTCGGAGGTGCCGCCGATCCTGATGGAGGACGGCCGGCTCGGGCAGGTCATCGTGAACCTGCTCGTCAACGCGGCCCAGGCGATCCCGAAGCCGAGCTCGAAGACCGAGGCGCGCGATCAGACGGTGACGGTCGAGACGCGGAGCGACGGGGACACGGTCGAGATCGTGGTGACCGACACCGGCGGCGGCATCGCGGAGGAGAACCTGCCGCGCATCTGGACGCCGTTCTTCACGACCAAGGGGCCCGAGGTCGGCACGGGGCTCGGCCTGTCGATCAGCCGCGAGATCATCGAGCGCGCCGGCGGGCAGATCACGGCGGAGAGCCCGGTGCCGGGGAGCGATCCGCCGGGCGGGGCGCGCTTCATCATCTCGCTGCCGGCGGCGGGGCGCGCGGAGGAGGCGACGCCGAGCGTCGCGCCGGTGCCGCGGCTCGTGTCGAAGCGGGCGCGGGTGCTGGTGGTCGAGGACGAGGCGTCGCTGGCGCGCGCGCTGTCCGAGCAGCTCGGCCGGGTGCACCAGGTGGCGCTCGCGCCGAGCGCGGACGCGGCGATGGGGATGCTCGCCGGCGGCCAGCGGTTCGACGTGGTGCTCTGCGATCTGCGGATGCCCGGCATGTCGGGCGACGTCTTCTACACGCGGATCCGCGAGAGCGATCCGGCGCTCGCGCAGGGGTTCATCTTCATGACCGGCGTGGGCTTCGGCGCCGACGTGGAGCGGTTCCTCGCCTCGTCGGGCCGGCCGCTCCTGGAGAAGCCGTTCTCCGCCGAGGACGCGCTGAGCGCGATCGCCGAGGTCGTCACGGCGAACCGGGCCGAGGAGCGGGAGAGCACGAGGTCGCGGTCGAATCCATGAAGCTCGCCGACGTCATGCGGGACCTCGCCGCACTGGGCAACGAGAAGATGCGCGAGGTCAACGCCCGCGCCGGAGACGCCCACGGCGTGAACCTCACCCACCTCCGCGCGCTCGCGAAGCGGCTGAAGGCGGACAACGCCCTGGCCGGCGAGCTGTGGCGCACCGGGGATCCCGACGCCCGCCTGCTGGCGACGCTCGTGTTCAAGCCGAAGGCCCTCTCGGCGGACGAGCTGGACGCGATGGTCCGGGAGATCGGCTACCCCAAGCTGCTCGACTGGTTCATCGTCAACGTGGTGAAGGCGTCGCGCCACGTCGAGGCGCTGCGTGTCCGCTGGAAGGACTCCGCGAGCGCGCTGGTCGGGCGCGCCGGCTGGAGCCTGACGACGGACCGCGTCGTGAAGAGCCCTGCCGGGCTCGATCTCCCCGCGCTGCTCGACCAGATCGAGGCGGAGATGAAGACGGCGCCGGGCCCGAAGCAGTGGTCGATGAACCACTGCCTCGCCGAGATCGGCATCCGCAACCCCGGGCTGCGCGCCCGCGCGGTGGCCATCGGCGAGCGGCTCGAGGTGCTCAAGGACTACCCGGCGTCGCCGGGCTGCACGCCGCCGTTCGCGCCGGTCTGGATCGCGGAGATGGTGCGGCGGGAGAAGGCCGAGAAGACGCGGGGCGGGTGAGGGGGGCGGCGCGCCGACCGCGTGGGCGCTCCCAACAGCGATCTGCGCGCCGGCGGCGTTCTACAGGGGGGCCACGCACAGGCCGTCCGGGGCCACGAAGTAGACGTGGCTGTCGGACACCGAGACGATGCGCCCCGCCTCGATGAGCGCCGGGAGGGCGTCGCCGTCGCCCACACGAAGCGCGAAGATGCCCTCCTCTCCGCCGCGCCGGCCCGCGATCGCGAGCGTCGCGCTGCTCTCGCTGCGCAGCAGGGAACCGCTCTCGTCGACGAGGGGTTCGCCCTCCCCGCCGGCGCCGAGGTGGTATCGCATCGACGGCGTCCCTGGCACGATCACGATCCCTCTCTCGGGCTCCAGCACGAACGAATCGGCCGCTGGCCGGCCGAGCTTCAACGCGGCGAGCGTGTGGTCGGTGAGGTTCCAGGCGTAGACGCCGAGCAGATCGTCGAAGTCGACCGGGGTGAACACCAGGAACTTCCCGTCGCTCGTGAACTCCGCGGTCGTGCTCGAGGGGATGTCCTCCTGCGCGGCCACGAGGCTGCCGCCGTGCTCGGGCGACCACGCCTTGAGCCCTGCCGGCCAGTTCTCATAGGCGATCTCTCCGCGCGGTCCGAAGCGGAAGATCTCGTCGACCTCATCATCGAGGTCGAGCTCGCGAGCGGTCGCGAGCTCGCGCCAGCGGACGCCGGTCAGCTGCGGCCGCTCCGTGCACGTCGTGATGCTGCGCGGTACGAACAGCACTGCGGAGCCGTCGCTGGAGAAGCGCAGCGCGCGCACCGCCGACGGGGCGCCGGGTAGCTCGTGACGGAAACACCCCACGCCCGCCGCCAGCGTCTCGGCCTCTCCGCGCTCGAGATCGTGCAGGCGGAGCGCGCCCTCGCCGTCGACGAACCCGAGCTTCGTCCCGTCGCCGCTGAACGTGATTCCGGCGCGATCGGCGTCGAGCGCAGGGTCGTTGTAGGCGGTGTCGAGCTCCTCGTCGGTCCCGGCGGCGAGGTCGACGAGGACGACGCGGTCGTCGGCGTTGATGAACGCGGCGTGACGCCCGTCCGCAGACGCCCTGAGCTCGCGGCCCTCGCCGAGCACCCTGACCTCGCCCGTGGCCGCGTCGAACAGGGCGACCGGCTTGAGCTCGACGGGATCGTTCGTTGGTCCGAGGAGGATCTCGCTCGTCCTCAGCGAATGGAGGAGATACCGCCCGTCGGGGCCCCAGAAGACGCGCATGTCCAGCGAGTCCAGGGCGAGGTCCTCGCCGAGCGCGGCCGCGCTGCCCTCGGCGAAGCTGAAGACGTGCAGCTGGCGCAGCTCGCCGCCCGCGTCCGCGAAGTATGCCGCGCGGCCCCCGTCCGGCGAGAAGCGCACGAAGGCGGCGTGGCACGGCACCCTGGACGCGATCGCCTCCGCCTCCCCCGTCTGCACGTCGACCGCGACGAGCTCCGTGGACACGCACCCGTCCTGCCCGCGCAGGAACGCGGCCCGCCGCCCGTCCGCCGAGAACACGACCCCCGTGCGGTGCGGGGCCTGCATCTCCGCGGCCGCCATGCCCGGCCCGAGATCGAGCAGGCGCCCCGCCTCGCTGTCCCAGAGGTGGATCCCGCCCTCCGCGGCATACGCGAAGCGGCGCCCCGTCAGGTCGAAGCCGAGCGGATCGACGTGATCGATGTCGGCGTGGACGCGGCGCGCCCTGGAGCGGCGCAACACGCCGAGGGAGCCGTCCTGGCGCGTGGGGCACGTCCCGCCGTCGCGCACGTCGAACGCATCGCCGGTCCGGACGAGGTGCAGCCACAGCCGACACCCGTCGACCATGCCTTGCCCGAGGAGCAGCCATCCGTCCTCCGACCGCTCGATCTCCACGTCGTGCCGCGCGAGGTCCCACCACAGCGTGGCGTCGAACCGCTGCGCGGAGCCGTCGAGGCTCCCCTCGGCCGCCAACACGAACCAGCCGTCGGATCTGTCGTCGAGCGCGAGCTTCCCCCACCACCGCTCCGTGGGTCCGCTCTCGACCCCTCCGCCGCTGGAAGCGCCGCTCCCGGCACCATCGCCGCCACCGCCGCCCGTCGCCGCGCTGGACGGATCGCCCGGCGGCGAGCCGTTATCCGCACAGGCGACGAGGAGGGCCAGAAGCCCTATCGCGGATCGAAGACGCATGCGCCGGGATCTCACGCTCTGCGTCGGAGGTCAAGCGACGGGACTGTGCTCTATCCGCGCGCGAGCCTCGCTGTTATCATTGGCTCTCTCTCGCCTCGGGTGTCGCTCGTCAGCCCGACATCCCGCAGTAGATTGGGTTCACCACAATGAACCGCGAAGAGCGCCAAGAAGAGAACAAACCCCTAGGGTCCTCGGCGCCTCGGCGGCTCGAATTTCTGCTCTTTCGAGCGGTTTCAGCCCGTTTGTCGCTCTAGGAGCGGGGGAGCGCGAGATCGCGGCGGCGCGCGCGGCGTCCGGCGGCGCGCGCGGTCAGCCGAGGATCTGCGCGCAGATCTGCTGGAGCTCCCGCAGCAGGTCGGGGGTGGCCTGCAGGGTGATCCGGGAGCGCTGGTCGCCCTCCTGGTAGCTCAGCGTGAGCAGGACGACGGGCGCCGCGATCCTCGCCCCGCGGCTCGCGGCCGCGATCGAGTCGATGCGCCAGTCG
The DNA here is from genome assembly GCF_051474665.1 of Sorangium sp. So ce394. Lineage (NCBI taxonomy): Bacteria > Pseudomonadati > Myxococcota > Polyangiales > Polyangiaceae > Sorangium > Sorangium sp. So ce394. The sequence continues at coordinate 7,547,271 of NZ_CP150339.1, read as the reverse complement.
ACGCCGGTGAGCAGCTTGCCGTGGTCGAGCAGCGCGCCGCGCACGATCTCCCGCCGCACGACCGCCCGGGCCTGGTCGTAGCCGGCGAGCAGGATCGCCTGGATCTCCTCGGCGCCCTCGCCGGGCGCGAGCGCCGCGAGGTCGGCCGCGAGCGCGGCGCGGTCGAGGTCGCGCTTGCTCGCCTCGCGCACGAGGAAGCGGCACGCCTTGAGCACGCGCGCGAGCGCCTCGGAGCCGACCTCGTGCCGGCGGCAGAACCCGTCGAGGAGCCGCTCGACGGCGGCGGGCACCGGCTCGCCGAGGCTCGGCCCGAGCGCCTCCCAGAGGCGCTGCCGCGCGCCCTCGGGCAGGTCCAGGAGCCGGCGCAGGTCGGCGGCGAGCTCCGGGGGCGGCGGCGCGCCGCCGAGGCTCGCGAGCTCGGGGCGGGGGGAGGGCGCTTCGCGGGCGGGGGTGCTCATCGCGACCTCGCCAACGATTGCCGACCTCCGCGGCGATGTCCACCGCCGCGCGGCCGCCGCCGCGCGGGCGGGTTGAGACCGCGCGGGCGGGCCGAGACCGCCAGGACCGCGGCGCTCGGCCGGATCACTCGCTCAGCTGGATCGGGACGTAGAGCGCCCGCATCTTCGACATCGTGCCCTCGCGCGTGTACCCGGCGAGCCCGTACAGCAGGTTCCACCAGTGCCCGCCCGGCGTCTCGCCGTACGAGAACACGGGGAAGAAATGGAACTCCCACTCCATGCCCGTCCGCACCCGCCGCTCCCGGTAGAAGGTGTTGAGCGCGACCTGCGTCACCGAGTTCTGGTCCGCGAACCGGAAATAGACCGGCAGGGCGATCGTGGTGCGCGACGTCGGCGACGCGAAGTCCCAGAGGAACGGCGCGACCACGAGGTGCGTGGAGCTGCGGTTTCGACCCGAATAGAAGAACGGGTAGATGTCCGTCTCCCAGCCCGTGAGATCCCGCGTGTGGCGGACCAGCGGCGTGAGCCACGTGGTGTCGCTCAACCCGTGGCGCTTGAAGCGGCCATAGAACGGGAAGAGGACGAGATCGTCGCTGCGCGGCGAGGTGTTCCGGTAATAGAACGGGAGCAGGAACGTCCGCTCCAGATCGATGTCCGGATCCCGGTACTGCCAGAAGAGCGGCGTGATCATGTCGAGCTCCGTCCGCCCTCGATAGCGGGCGTAGCCCCAGGTCGCGAAGGTGCTCTCTCCCTCCTCGCCGCGCGCCTTCACGAAGAGCGGTGTGACGAGCAGGTTCGAGTTGCCCTCGTACCCGTAATGGAAGAACGGGAACAGCGTGGTGCGATCGTAGTTCTTGCCCCAGCTGTGCCAGTAGAAGGGCATGACGTTGAACACGTCGCCCTTGCGCGAGTGCTGCCACATCAGAGGACCCCAGACGTTCGTCGAGCGGTCTCCGATGTCGCTGTAATGGTAGTAGTGCAAGAGCGGCGGGATGACCTCGTATTCGCTGCTCTCGTCGCGACCGTAGAAGTAGAGCGGGGCCAGGCCGAGATCGATCTTGTCGGCCGAGCGCGCGTCGCACGCGGGGCCGCCCTTCCAGCTGCAGAAGAGGGGGCCGACCAGGTTGAAGCCGCTCCGCGCCGTGTGGTGCGTGAAGGTGAGCAGGGGAGGGATGTGGAAGTAGCCGCTCCCGTCGTCGCTCTTGCCCTCGAAGAAGAGGGGCGCGAGCCAGTTGTCGTGCCGGCCCGGCTCCGCCTTGCGCCCGGGGCCCGCGGGGCGCCCCTCGCGCTCGCGGTGCATGAACGGGCCGACGATGGTCGTGTACGTGTTCTGGTCCCGCAGCTTCCAGAAGAACGGGAAGAGCACGTCGGCGTCGACGTCCTTGCTCCGGCGGTTGTAGTAGAGCGGCGTCACCATCGTGGCGCGGTCGCCGGGCATCTTGCGCTCCGCCCACAGGGGGAAGAGCGTCCGGAACTGGTAGCTGCCGCTCTTCTCGCCGTAGTAGAGCCCGTACCAGTCCCGCTGGATCTCCGCGGCGCGCCCGACCTCCCACTCGCCGGGGTCGTTCGTGCCGATCTGCTTCTTGACCTGCGGCGGGATCGCCAGCGGGTCCTCCGGCAGGGTCGGCTCCTGGGTCTGGATCGGGCTCTCCTCCGAGGTCGGCGCCGCGTGCGTCTCCGGCGTGCCGGGCGGCGGCTTCTGCGGCGCGCTCGAGGGGGGCGGCCCCATGCCGGGCTGGCCGAAGCTGACCTGCGCCGCCGCGACCGACGGCGCCGCCAGCGCCGCCAGCGCCGCGGCGAGCGAGAACGCCGCGCCCGCGCGCCGCGCCCGGCCCCGCATCTCGTCCGCCGGAGCGCCGCGCGCCCCCCGCGAGCAGCCCTGCGCTCCCATCGCCTCGGAGGTCAACGCGCTCCCCGCTGGCCGCCGGGCGACGCCTCGAGGGCCCGATCCGCGAGCACGCGCGCCGCGCCCTCCAGCGGGATCTCCTCCTGCAGGTGCGCGACGAGATCCTTGATCTGGATGACGCCGCGCTCGACCTCCGAGTCGCCGAGGATCACGCAGAGCCGCGCGCCGAGCGCGTCCGCGCGCCGGAGCATCGATTTGAGCCGGCCGCCGCGCCCGTCGAGCTCGACCGAGGCGCCGAGCGCGCGCAGCTCCTTCGCGAGGAGGAGCGCGCGGTCCGCGCCGCTCTGGCCGAGCGGGGCGAGGAAGCAGCCGGGCCCCCGGCGCGCGGGGGCGTCGGGCATCATCGTGAGCAGCCGCTCCATCCCCATCGCGAAGCCGATCGCCGGCACGCTCGGCCCGCCGAGCCCCGCGACCATGTTGTCGTAGCGACCGCCGCCCGCGAGCGTGCTCTGGGCGCCGAGATCGCTCGAGGTCGCCTTCACCTCGAAGAGCGTGCGCGTGTAGTAGTCGAGCCCGCGCACGAGCGACCGGTCGACGACGTAGCTCACGCCGAGCACGTCGAGGCAGCGCAGCACGCCCTGCCAGTGGGCCCGGTCGGCGTCGTCGAGCAGGTCGAGCGTCGACGGCGCGTCGCGCGACACCTCGTGGTCGCGCGGGTCCTTCGAGTCGAGGATGCGCAGCGGGTTCTTCTCGAGGCGGCGCTGCGAGTCCTCGCTGAGCTCGCCCTTGCGCGGCGTGAAGTGGGCGAGCAGCGCCTCGCGGTAGCGCTCGCGCGTGCCCGCGCTGCCGAGCGAGTTCACGTGGACGACGAAGTCGCCGATGCCGATGCGCTGCAAGAACGTCGCGACGAGGTCGATCGTCTCGGCGTCGCAGAGCGGCCCGGGATCGCCGAAGAGCTCGCAGCCGGCCTGGTAGAACTGGCGGTAGCGCCCCTTCGCCGGCCGCTCGCCGCGGAACATCGGCCCGAGGTAGTACCAGCGGGTGACCGGCTCCTTGGCGTGGACCGCGTGCTCGACGTACGCGCGCGCGGCGCCGGCCGTGCCCTCCGGGCGCACCGTGAGCCGATCGCCGTGGCGCTCGAAGGAGTACATCTCCTTCTCGACCACGTCCGTCGTCTCGCCCATCTGGTGCTGGAAGAGCTCCGTCGGCTCGAGCAGCGGCGTGCGCACCTCGGCATAGCCGTGGAGCTCCGCGTGGAGGCGGAAGGCCCCCTCGAGCTTGTGCCAGCGCTCCACCTCTTCGGGGAGGATGTCGTTCATCCCCCGTACCGCGCGCAGTTCCATCGCGCGGCGCTTATGGTCGGAGCTGGCGAGCGGGTCAAGCCAGTCGGAGGCCTCCCGGTGCGCTCGGGTCTCGCCGGCTCACCGTCTTGGGGCTATGTGCTGTCTCCGAGAGGCATGGCGAAGGCAAAGACCCGCGCTGCGGCGATCGATCTTGGGAAGGCCCGCGTGGGCGTGGCGGTGACCGACGAGCTCGGGCTCTACGCGCACCCGCGGCCGCTGCTCGACGGGCGGAACCGGAAGGCGCTCCTCGAGGCCCTCGCGGCGCTCGCCCGGGACGAAGGGATCACGCGGTTTCTGGTGGGGCTGCCGCTGGAGATGAACGGGGACGAGGGGCCCGCCGCGCGGCGGGCCGCGGCCTTCGCGCAGGCGCTGGCCGACGCCGCCGGGGTCGAGGTGGAGCTCATCGACGAGCGGCTGACGACGGTCGAGGCGGCACGGCGGCTGCGCGACGGGGGCGTCTCGGGGCGGAAGAGCAAGGAGCGGGTCGACGGGGCGGCGGCGGCGCTGCTCCTCCAGGCCTGGCTGGACGGCCGGCGCGGCTAGGCGCGGGCCGCTCGCCGGCCGGGCTACCGGCTCTCGCTGCGGAGCAAGAGGTACGCCCCGGCGGCCCCGACCGCGCCGATCGCGAACAGCACGACGTCCCACATGGGCCAGGCGACGCCGGCCGCGCGCCGGAGGACGACGGCCTCGACGACCCGCACGAGCAGCGACGCGAAGCCGTAGGCGCACAGCCCGACGACGATCGGCCGGCGGATGTTGTCGGCCAGGTCGACCGACTTCATGCTGTTGTTCCACACGTTGCGGCGCACGTGGCGCGCGCCGATCAGCGCGGGGGTGATCAGCGCGAAGCCGATCCCGGACGCGAGCAGGACCGCCTCGAGGCCGGTCAGGTTGTCGGTCACGGTGCCGCCGCGCGAGAGGCGGATGATCGCGGTGACCAGCGTGATCAGGCCGCCGGCGACCCAGAAGAGGCCGAGCACCGAGAGCAGCAGGATGAGCGGCCTCGCCATGCTCACCTGCTGCGCCTGGCGGAGCTGCATCGTCGCGGCGCGCGGCGCCGACGGCAGCGACGTGCGCGGCCCGGGCTGCACGACGGGGGAGCTCAGCTCCCGCGGCTCGGGCTCGCTCGTGTCGTAGAGCGCGAGCTCCGCGTCGAGCTCTTCCATCGTCTGGTAGCGGTGGCTGGGCTCCTTCGCCATCGCCCGCTGGATGATCATCTCCAGCGGCTCGGGGATGCTCGGCTCGAGCGAGCGCGGGCGCGGCGGGTCCTCGGTGAGCACCGCGGTCAGGGTCGCGGTCGGGTCGTTGCGGTCGAACGGGCGGCTGCCGGTGAGGGCGCAGTAGAGGATGGCGCCGACGGCGTAGATGTCCGCCCGGTGATCGACCCGCTCGCCGCGGGCCTGCTCCGGGGCCATGTAGGACGGCGTGCCCATGATCATGCCGGTCTGCGTGAGCGCGGCGCCGGGCGCGTCGTCGACCTTGGAGATGCCGAAGTCGATCACCTTGGCCGTGGGCATGGTGAGGTCGCCGGTGAGGAACACGTTCTCCGGCTTCATGTCGCGGTGCACCACGCCCTTCGCGTGCGCGGCGGCGAGCGCCTTGCAAATCTGCCGGACGATGCGCACGGCGGGGCCGATCTTCATCTTGCCGACCTCCGTGAGGTAGTCGGCGAGCTCCTTGCCTTCGAGGAACTCGTTGACGAGGAACGGCCGCCCCTCGGCGGTGCGGTGGACGTCGAAGACGGTGACGACGTACGGGCTCTGCACCGCGGCCGCGGCCTCGGCCTCGCGCTGGAAGCGCGAGATCACCTGCGGCTGCCGGGCGTACTCCGGGTGCAGCATCTTGATGGCGAAGCGCTTGCTCGAGATCCGGGTGTGGCGCGCCTCGTAGACGCGCCCCATGCCGCCCTCGCCGACGACGCGCATGACCGTGTACGTCTCGTTGAGCGTCTTGCCGACGAGATCGTCGCGGAGCGCGTCGTCCACGGAGTCGTCGAGCGTCGCGGCGTCGCGCGGGCACACCCTGAACTCGGCCGGGTACCGCACCCCGCAGGTGGGGCAAACCTTGGGCGTCGCGTTGTCGCTCCCGGAGCTCGGGGGCGCGTTGGCGGAGGTCGAGAGGCTCGTCATCGCGTGCGCGATATGCAGGTCCGACTGCGAGCCGCGCGGGTCCGACTGCGGTCGGGAGCCGCGCGGGTCCGACTGCGGTCGGGAAGGGTCCGACTGCAGTCGGGGAGCGTCTTCGGGGGGCCGGAGGGTGCCGGGCATCGCTGACCGAGGGTAGCCAATCGGCCGTTCTGGGGGTGACAAATCGCGCGGGCCACGTCGACCGCGTTGACGGGCGCGTTGACGGACCGGCGCGCCTGCGTATACTCGCGCGCTCCTCTGCTCACTGGCCTGAATTTCGCGGGCTCCCGCCGCTCCGGGCGCGGGGCTCGCCTTCAGGCGTCGCTTGGCCAGTCGCCGGCGTCGTAAAGACGCGCCGGCCCGGGCGCTCGGCAGCGCACCGGAGAGGCCATGGAGAGCCAGCCATGCTGCACTCGATTCAGAAGACGGACATCATCCAGAAGTACGCGATCCACGAGGGCGACACCGGGTCGCCCGAGGTCCAGATCGCGCTCCTCAGCGAGCGGATCAACCAGCTGCAGGAGCACTTCCGCACCCACCAGAAGGACCACCACTCCCGCCGGGGCCTCCTGAAGCTGGTGAGCCAGCGCCGCCGTCAGCTCGACTACCTGAAGCGCATCGACATCGAGCGCTACCGCAGCCTCATCAACCGCCTCAACCTCCGCAAGTAGCGGATTTCAGGGCAGATTGCGCCGGCTTCGCCGGCGCGCTCCCGAGGCGCCGCGCGCCCGCGCGGCGTCCGTCTGCCCTCTGCCCGCGGTGTCGGGGCAGGTGCGAGCGCCGGCCTCGGCCGGTCCGGCCTGCCCGCTTGCCGCCGGCCTCGACCGGTCGGGCCTGCCCGCTTGCCGGCCGCAGCTCGTTGCCGTCCCATCCTCCACCCGCGCGTTCCACCCGGCACCGGCCGGCGTTCCGGCCCTTCCGTTCGGGAGGTTTTGCGGCACGCACCCCTGAACGCATGCGTTTTGCGCTGGCGAGGGCGGAGCGAACGCTTTAAGGAGCACATTCATTGACCACGGGACGGCGGGCCGCTCGGCCTCGCCGTTCCCGAGCGCGGGCTCCGCGCGTCTTCGTCTTCGCTTCGTGCGCAGCAGCGCGGCTCCTGCGCAGGAATCGAGGAAGAAGAGCAGCCCCTCGCGCTCGGCGTAGCGCCGCACGCAGCGGCCCTCGCGATCGCGCGAGAGAGAGCTGAAATCCTGATGTTCGTTCGTGAATCCGTCATGGTGGGCGGCCGCGCCCTCACCCTCGAGACCGGCCGCCTGGCGAAGCAGGCCCACGGGGCCGTGCTCGTCACCTACGGCGATACCATGGTGCTCGTGACCGCCGTCTCGCAGGACGAGCGGCCGGGCCTCGACTTCTTCCCCCTCACCTGCGAGTTCGTCGAGAAGACGTACGCCGCCGGCAAGATCCCCGGCGGGTTCTTCAAACGCGAGGCGCGCCAGCGCGAGGAGGAGATCCTCTCGAGCCGCCTCATGGACCGCCCGCTCCGCCCGCTCTTCCCCGAGGGCTTCAAGCGGGACACGCAGATCATCGCCACGGTCCTCTCCAGCGACAAGCAGAACAAGGCCGACGTCCTCGCGCTGACGGGCGCGAGCGCCGCGCTGCACATCTCGGACATCCCCTGGCAAGGGCCGGTCGTCGGCGTGCGCGTGGGCCGCCTCGAGGGCGAGTTCGTCGCGTACCCGACGGTGGCCGACATCGAGCGGTGCGACATCGACCTCGTCGTCGCCTGCTCGCGCGACGCGATCGTGATGGTCGAGGGCGGCGCCGCGGAGGCGACCGAGGCCGAGATCATCGACGCGCTGATGTTCGCGCACGAGACAGCGCAGCCGGTCATCGACCTCATCGAGAAGATGCGCGCCGCGGTGGGCAAGCCGAAGCGCGAGTTCGTCGCGCCGGCGCTGCCGGACGACGTCAAGCAGCGCGTCGCCCAGATCGTCGACGGGGACCTGAAGGCGGCGACGCGGGTGACCGACAAGAAGGCGCGCTACGACGGCTACAGCACGCTCAAGAAGAAGCTGACCGAGACCCTCGGGGCCGAGCTCGGCGCCGAGAAGTTCCTGCCCCTCCAGGGGCTCGTGAAGGCCGAGTTCGAGGAGCGCAAGGCGCACGTCGTCCGCACGTACGTCATCGAGGAGGGCCGGCGCATCGACGGCCGCGACGGCAAGAGCATCCGGCCGATCATGTGCGAGGTGGGCCTGCTCCCGCGCGTGCACGGCAGCGCCCTGTTCCAGCGCGGCGAGACGCAGGCGATCGTCACGACGACGCTCGGCACCTCGACCGACGAGCAGAAGATCGACGGCCTGATGGGCGAGACGTGGAAGCGCTTCTACCTCCACTACAACTTCCCGCCCTTCTCGACCGGCGAGACGAAGCCGCTGCGCGGCCCCGGCCGTCGCGAGATCGGCCACGGCGCGCTCGCCGAGCGCGCGCTCTCCCGGATGATCCCGCCGCCGGATCAGTTCCCCTACACGATCCGGATCGTGTCGGAGACGCTCGAGTCGAACGGCTCGTCGTCGATGGCGGCGGTCTGCGGCGGGTGCCTCTCGCTCATGGACGCGGGCGTGCCGATCAAGTCGCCCGTCGCCGGCATCGCGATGGGGCTCATCATGGAGGGCCAGCGCTACGCGGTGCTCTCGGACATCCTCGGCGACGAGGATCACCTCGGCGACATGGACTTCAAGGTCTGCGGCACGGCGCGCGGCGTGACCGCGATCCAGATGGACATCAAGATCGCCGGCCTGAGCCGGCAGATCCTGATGCAGGCGCTGGATCAGGCGCGCGAGGGGCGGCTCCACATCCTGAACAAGATGCTGGAGACGCTGCCGACCACGCGGCCCGAGCTCAGCCAGTACGCGCCGCGGATCACCACGGTGCGCGTGAAGCCCGACCAGATCCGGCTCATCATCGGCCCCGGCGGCAAGACCATCAAGGGCATCGTCGACCAGACCGGCGTCGCGATCGACGTCGAGGACGACGGCACGGTGAACGTCGCGTCGTCGGACTCCGACGCGGTGAAGCGGGCGCTCGACATCATCAAGGGGCTCACCGCCGAGCCCGAGGTCGGCGCGACCTACAAGGGGACGGTCAAGCGCATCACCGACTTCGGCGCGTTCATCGAGATCCTCCCGAACACCGACGGCCTGCTGCACATCTCGGAGATGGCCCACACGCGCGTCGAGCGCGTCGAGGACGTCCTCAAGGAGGGCGACTCGGTCGACGTGAAGGTGCTGAGCGTCGATCGCGACGGGAAGATCCGGCTGAGCCGGCGCGAGCTGCTCCCGCTGCCGGAGGGCGAGGAGGGCGATCGGGCGCGCGAGCGGATGGCGCAGGCGCGCGACGCCGGCCCGCCGCCGCGGCGCGACGGCCCGGGCGGCGGGCGCGGCGGCGACCGCGACCGCGGCCCGCGGCCCGGCATGGAGCGCGATCGCGGCGGGCCGCCGCCGCGCGAGCGCCGCGAGCGCCGCTCCTAGCCACGAGATCCCGGGGGGAGGTCATGCCGCGCTGCGGCGCGCGCCGACCTCCCCGTCGCTCACGCCCCTCACAGAGATCGCCTGATTTTCAGCGTTCCGCGGCCTCGCGCGGCGCCCGCGGCGTGGAGCGCGCTGCCCGCGGCGGGCCTGCGCGCTCGGCCGCTGCGCCGACGCGCGCGCCGCGTCCGGGCTCGTCCACCCAGCGGCTTTGTTGGAATCCGGTGAAGTCCGCATGGCTCCTTCACAATCAGGGTAGTGTCGCGACCCCTGCTCGTGGCATGCTCCGCCCGTGCTCGTACGCAGAGCGAAAATCGTCTGTACCATTGGCCCTTCGTGTGACTCTCAAACGACGCTGGAGCAGCTCATCCGCGCCGGTATGGATGTCGCTCGACTCAACTTCTCTCACGGCTCGCATGAGGATCATGGCAAGGCAATCGCCACGGTCCGCGCGGCTGCGGAGGCCTGCGGAAAGCCTGTGGCGATCCTGCAGGATCTCTGCGGCCCGAAGATCCGAGCCGGTCGCTTCCCCGGCAACACCTTCGAGGTCGCTGACGGGGCTTCCGTTACCTTGGTCGAGGCGAACCGGGACAGCCCCGTCGCCACGCCCGGCGAGATCCCGATCCTCTACGAGGGCCTCGCCTCCGACCTGCAGCCGGGCGACGTCGTCCTCATCGACGACGGCCGCGTGGTGGTCACCGTCACCAAGGTCGAGGGCGATCGCGTCCACGCCGGCGTGACGCAGGGCGGACGCCTGCGCGATCGCGTGGGCGTGCACCTGCCGGCCAGGCGCGTGCGCATCTCCGCCCTCACCGAGAAGGACAAGGCGGACCTGAGCTTCGGCCTCGCGCAGGGGGTCGACTACGTCGCCCTCTCGTTCGTGCGCAACGCGGACGAGGTCCGGCACGTCCGCGACATCTGCGAGGCCTGGGGCCGCCCGACGCCGATCGTCTCCAAGATCGAGACGCCAGGCGCCATCGACAACCTCGAGTCGATCATCCTCGCCTCGGACGGGGTCATGGTCGCGCGCGGCGATCTCGGCGTGGAGTTCAACCCGGAGCGGGTGCCGATCATCCAGCGCGAGATCCTCGGCCTCGCCCGCGTGCACCAGAAGCCGGTGATCGTCGCGACCGAGATGCTCCAGTCGATGGTGACCGCGACGCGCCCGACGCGCGCCGAGGCGAGCGACGTGGCGACCGCCGTCTTCGACGGCACCGACGCGGTCATGCTCTCGCAGGAGACCGCGACCGGCGCGCACCCGCCGCTCGTCGTGCGGATGATGGCCCGCATCGTCACCGAGGCCGAGCAGAGCTCGTTCTACCGCTACCTCTCGAGCGAGCAGCCCGGCCAGCGCGCGAACGTCGCCGAGGCGACCGCGCGCGCCGCGTGCGACATCGCGAAGGACATCGGCGCGAAGCTCATCATCGCGTTCACCGAGAGCGGCCTCACCGCGCGGTACGCATCGAAGGCGCGCCCCGTGGTGCCGATCGTCGCCTTCTCGCCGAACGACACGACGCGCCGGCGGCTCGCGCTGCTCTGGGGCGTGGTGCCGTTCCCCGTCGACGCGCTCCGCAACTCGGACGAGATGATCGAGCGCGCCACCGGGCAGCTGCTCGCGAACGGCCTCGTCTCGCCCGGCGACAAGCTCGTCACCATCTACGGCGCTCCGGTCGGCGTCTCGGGGTCGACCAACGCGATTCGGGTGAAGGTCGTTGAATGAGCCTGCTCGCCCGCGATAGGGGCTCGACGGGCGAGCAGGAATCCCTCTCCAGACACGCGGGCGCAGAAGGCCTCCCGAAGCTCGAGAAATACGAGCTGATCGAGGAGCTCGGCCACGGCGGGATGGCCACGGTCTACCGCGCCCGCGACCCGCGGCTCCGCCGCGAGGTCGCCGTCAAGATCATCCACAAGCACCTCCGCGAGAACGCCGAGGTCGGCGCCCGCTTCGTCGCCGAGGCGCGCGCGGCGGCGAAGCTGCGCCACCCCGGCATCGTCGAGGTGTACGACGTCTCCAGCGAGCAGGATCGCGAGCGCTACCTCGTGGTCGAGCTGCTCCGCGGCTCCACGCTGCGCAAGATCCTGAACGCCCACCGCGACATGCCGGCCGAGATCGGCGCCGCCGTGGTGCTCGAGCTGTGCGACGCCCTGGAGCACGCGCACGCGTCGGGGATCATCCACCGCGACGTGAAGCCGGAGAACGTGCTCGTCGAGCTGCCGTCCGACCGCCCGGACGGCAGCTGGGACGGCGCGAGCGTGGTCATCAAGCTGACCGACTTCGGCATCGCCAAGATCCTCGACGCCCAGGGCGTCACGTCGACCGGGCAGGTGCTCGGCTCGCCGGCGCACATGGCGCCGGAGCAGATCGAGGGGGGCGAGGTCGACGCGCGCACCGACGTCTTCGCGCTCGGCGTGCTCTTCTACGAGTGCCTCGTCGGGCACCTGCCGTTCGAGGGCAAGAACCCGGCGCAGGTGCTCCGCAGGGTGATCGAGGGGGTCTACCCGGAGGCCGAGCGCGAGCGGCCCGCCGTGGGCGCGCGCTGGAGCCGGATCATCGCGGGCGCCCTCTCGCACGACATCGCGGGCCGCACGGCGAGCCCCCGCGCGCTCGCCGAGCTGATCCGGGCCGAGCTCGGCGAGCTCGGCGTCGCGGAGCCGCGCGCCGAGCTCGCCGCCTACTTCGCCGACCCCGCGGGCTACGCCGAGCGGCACGCCGCGCGGCTCGTCCCGCGCCTCGTGGCGCGCGCGGAGGCCGGCCGCAAGCGCGGCGACGTGCCGGGCGCGGCCGCCGATTACAACCGGGCCCTCGCCCTCGCGCCGAACGACCTCACCATCCTCAAGCGGATCGCGAAGCTGAACGCGAGCCGCAGCCGGAGGCAGCTCGCGCGGCGCGCGCTGCTCGTGGCGCTCGCGTCGGTGGGGCTCGGCGTCGCCGCGTTCGGCGTGGCGCGCGCGCTGCGCGATGCTCCACCTCCGGAGGGGGACGCGCCCCTCGCGGGCGATCCTCCGCGGCCGGCGCCGATCGACGCCCTGGTCCCGCCGCCGAACCTGCGCGCGGTCGCGGCGCGCGCCGCGGAGGGCGCGCCGCGCGCCGCGGAGGTCTCGCCGGGCGCCGCGGAGGGCGCGATCGCGCCGCGGCCCCGCCCGCGGTTTCACCCGCCGCCCGTCGCGTCGGCGGCCGCATCCCCGGCCGAGGCGCCGGCGGTCCGCGACGTCGTCTTCCAGATCGTCCCGAGCGGCGCCAAGCTGGTGCTCGACGGGGTCGAGATCAACTGGTTCGGCGCGAACAAGGTCACGCCGCTCAAGATCGGCGCGCACAGCGTCGACATCAGCGTGCCCAACTCGCGGTGCTGCAAGCCGTACTCGGGCGTCATCTCGGTCGTCGCGCCCAAGCCCGGGGTCACCGCGCCGCAGCGGATCGTCCACAAGCTGGAGATCCTGCCCAGCACGGTCGTCCTGAGCGGCGCGCCGCCGAGCGCGCAGTACCAGTGCCCGCAGATCGGCCTGATCGGCTTCGCGGGCGCCCCGCAGACCGTGACCCTGAACGACGTGTTCTGGAGCGGGCGCTGCATCTTCACGCCCCCGACGCCCGACGCGGCGCCGCTCGTCGGCAACGTCACGCTCGTGGCCGGCGAGTCGAACACCGTTTCCTGGCCGTCCGGCTGACGGCGACGCCTTCATTGCGGCGTCGGCGCCGGAAATCTCAGCATCCCCGCCCAAACTCCGCTACATCACGGCGCACCCCTCCGCATGGCTGCGCGAACTCCAGGCGGGAAATCTCCCGGCGCTCGCTTCCCATCGGTCGGGAGCGGCCGCGTTCTGCTCGCGCCGCGGCGCCTCGCCGCGGCCGCGGCGGGCGCCCTCGCGCTCCTCTGCGCGGGCCCGGCGGCCGCCGACGACATGCAGCAGTTCGAGCTCGCCAAGACGCGCTTCGACGCCGGGCACTACGAGGAGGCCGTGAGCCGCTTCGCGGCGATGCTCGACCCCGCGAGCCCGCCCTGCGAGCGCGGCGCGACCGACGTCGAAGGCAAGCCGTGCCGGATCTCGGATCCCGCGCTGGTCGAGCGGGCGCGCGGCCTCGCCGCCGCGGCGCTCGTGGCGCTGCGGCGCACGAGCGAGGCCGACGCCTACATCGAGCAGATCCTCCTCGACAACCCGGTGTACGCGCCGAACCCGGCGGTGTTCCAGCCCGAGGTCATCGACCGGTTCACGGCGGTCCGGGCGCGCAGCCGGGCGCGCATCGAGGAGATGACCCGGCAGAAGGCGGAGGCGCAGCGCGCGGAGCGGCTGCGGATCGAGCGGGGCCGCGACGACGAGCGCCGCTGGATCGCCGAGCTCCACCGGCTCGCCGGGAGCGAGCGGGTCGTGGAGCGGAACTCCCGCTGGATCGCGATGTTGCCGTTCGGGGTGGGGCAGTTCCAGAACGGCGACGAAGGGCTCGGCTGGTTCTTCCTGGTCGGCCAGGCGGTCGCCGGCGGCACGTCGATCGTGTCGGCCCTGGCGCTGTCGAGCTACACGAACGTCGACGTCACGCCGCGGCCCAGGGCGCCGGGCACCCCCGCGCAGGCCGTCGACATCGACGCGCTGAACAGCCGGATCGAGACCGCGGCCGCGGTCAACCGCGTGGCCTTCGGGACGTTCGCGACGCTCGTCGCGGCGGGGATCGCCCACGCGCAGATCACGTTCATCCCGGAGCGGGTCTCCTTCCGCACGCGCCGCGTGCCGCCCCCGCCCCCGGGCTTCTCCGCGGCGCCGACGATCTCCGCGCTCCCCGGCGGCCTCTACGCGGGGCTCCTCGGCCGGTTCTGACCGGGGCCGGCGGCGCGGCTCACGCCTTCTGCGCGGCGGCGATCCAGAACCCGCCGAGCTCCGCGAGCCTCGTGTCGCACAGCGCCCACTCCGCCCGGCGCAGGAGCCGGCCGAGGCCCGGCACGCGCATCGCGGCCGCGAACGGGGTCACGATGCGCACGCCCCGCGAGGCGACGACGCGCACGCCCTCCGGCATCAGGGCGGCGGCGGCGCGCGGCGCGTCGAAGCGCGTGTAGACGGCGCTCTCGCGGGTCTGATCGCTGATGGCGCCCGCCGGGCCGAGCTTCTTCACGAGCCCGCGCAGGCTGTAGGGGTTGTAGAACTCCGCGATCACGTGCCCGCCGGGCCGCACCACGCGCGCCATCTCCGACAGCGCGCGGCGCACGTCCTCGACGTGGGCGAGCACCTTGAACGAGCAGGCGACGTCGAAGCTCTCGTCGGCGAAGGGCAGGGCGGTCGCGCTCCCCTCGACGACGTCGAGGCCGCGCTCGCGGGCGCGCTCGAGCATGCCGGGCGAGAGGTCGACCCCGCGCGCGGAGCGCGCGAACGCGCCGATCCGCGCGAGCAGGAGCCCGGTGCCGCACCCGACCTCGAGCACGTCGCGGCCCTCGCCGAAGCGCCGCACGAAGTCGACCTCGAGCGCGTCGACGAGGTCGTGGTAGCCGCCGACGTCGCGGCCCCCGCGCCGGTCCTCGTAGCGCGCGGAGAACTCGTCGTAGTACGCCCGCGTCGCGCGCAGGTGCTCGTCGGCCGTGGCCTCGTCCGTCTGGGATCGCATGGGCTCGCTATAGTACTCCCCGGCGCGCGCGGCTTGCGCGGCGCCGCGTCGGGCCGCATCTCTCCTGCGAGGTGACCCATGAAGCCCGGCGACCATCCTGATTTCTTCCGGTTCGCGCCGCCCCCAGGGACGTCCCGCGAGAGCTCGATCCGGCTCGACCGCGAGGGCCGCTTCTGGCACGACGGCGCCCGCGTCGACCACCCCGCGCTCGAGCGCGGGCTCAGGGCGTGGATCGCGCGGCACCCGGACGACGGCCGTCCGATCCTCTCGAACGGCTACGACTGGTGCTACTTCCAGGCCGACGACGCCCCGCTCTTCGTCGACGCGCTCCGGATCGGCGACGGCGGCGCAGTCACGCTGGTCCTGTTCGACGGGACCGAGGAGCCGCTCGATCCGGGGACGCTCTCCCTCGGCGAGGACGGCGTCGTGTACGCGCGCGCCCGCGGCGGCGCGCTCGAGGCGCGCTTCTCGCGCCACGCGCAGTCGCAGCTCGCCCCGCTGCTCGTCGAGGCCGAGCCGCCCACGCTCCGCGTCGCCGGGCGCGAGATCCGGCTGCCCGCGCGGGCCGCGGGGTAGCGCGGCGCGCTGACGCCCCCGCGGCGCGGAGGCGCCCCGCGCGCCGCTCAGTACCGGTAGTGCCAGAGCAGGTCGAGCACGCCCGAGGTCGTCTGGCGCTCGTCGACGCCCACGGTGCCGCGGAGCGTCCAGTGCTCGTCGAAGCGCCAGTCGATGGTGACCTCGGTCCGCGTGCCGCGCTCGCTCGCCGTGCCCCCCGTGGTCGGCCCGCTCTCGCTGGTCGTGCCCCGCACCGCGCCCTCCTGGAAGGTGGCCTGCGCGGTCAGATCGTCGTTCAGGCGGTAGACGAGGCTCGTCCGCAGCGTGCCGTCCGCCGTGGTCCCGAACCGCGTCGACAGCCCGCGCAGCGGCGCGATGCCGCTCAGCAGCGCGTTGAACTGCGCCGTCGCGAGCTCGCTCCCGACCGACGCGGCCACGCGGCCCACGGCCACCCCCCCGGGCGTCTCGGCGCCCGCCGCCTGCGCGCCCTCGGAGAAATCGGCGCCGAACAGGAGCCGCGCGAGGATGTCCTGCTGCGAGCTCGGCGGGCTCGACGTGAAGCGCAGCGACCGCTCGGTGATGGGCCGGAGGTTGCCATTGAAGGCGACGTGGATCCGCGTGCCGTCCGGGGCGTCCCAGTGCGCCGTGGCGTTCAGGTGCGGGTTCGACGCGTCCTCCTCGCGCAGGCGCACGCGCCCGCCCTCGATCTCGAACGCCTTGCCGTAGATCTCGAGCGCGCCGCGCGTGATCACGATGCCGCCCGACACCCGCACGTCCTCGCCGATCTCCACCCGCGGCGGCGCGTCCTCGTCGCTCCGGAGCGAGAGCCGCAGCCCCGCGCCGCTGACCGCCGCGTCGCGCACGTCGAACGTCATCGCGTAGCGGAGCGCGTCCGCGGCGCGCTTCTGCTTCTCCGGCCCGAGCGGGTGGGAGACGGAGATGTCGGGGTTGTCGCCGAGCGGCTGCACGTCGCGGCTGCTCGTCGCCGGCAGCGTGAGGCGGAGCCTCGGGACCGTCGCGTAGAGCGCGAGCTCGCCGGGCTTCTTCTCCGCGATGAACGACAGCATCCCCGAGGCGGTCCCGAGCGGCACCCCCTCGAGCGTGAGCGGGAGCGCCTGGTCGTCGGCGATGGTCAGCGCCCCGGCCCCGTCGCGCAGCGCGAGCCCGTTGAGCCGGAGGAGCGCCCATCCCTGTGCCATCCCGGTGGTGCCCGCCGCGCGCAGGCCCTCGATCCGGACGACGCCGCCGTCGGCCGTGACGCGGGCGGCGACGTCGCGCAGCTCCTGCCCGAGCTCGGGGATGTGCACGACCCCGTCGCGGACCTCCAGCTGGGCGCGGACGCTGCCCCCCTCGTCCCCGGACGCGCCGCCGAGCTCGACGCGCAGGTCGCCGTCCAGGGTGCCGTCGATCTTGCTCAGCAGCCCGCCGACCAGGGGCTGCAGCGCCGCGAGCCGGAAGCGCTCCGCCGAGAGGGCGAGGTCGGTGTGCTCGCCGTCGGGGATCGGGAGGAACCCATGGCGGAAGCGCACGCTGGCGAACGCGTTCGCCCGGAGCTTGCCGCCGCGCGGGCCCTCGAGCGCGAGCTCCGTGACGCGGAGCTCCCCGCGGTCCGTCCCGCGCTTGGGATCGATCCGCACCGAGAGCACGCCGCGCTCGAAGGCGAGATCGCTCCCGATCGTGACCCCCGGCAGCGTGAGGTGCGCGGTGAGCGCGGGCGCGACGTTGAGGTCGCGCATCTCGATCTCGCCGCTCACGCGCCCGCCGATGCCGCTGTCGCCGAGCAGCGGGATCTCGCCGAGCGGGACGTCGCGCAGCGTCGCGCGGAAGCGGCCGGTCCACGCCGGGGGCGGGGGCGCGCCGCGCAGCGCGCGCGGCGAGGGGGCCGCGAGGAGGCGGTCGAGGGGCGCGATCACCTCGGCGCGCGCGGTCGCGATCTCGTCCGGGCCGCGCGTGACGTGCGCGTCCAGCGTGGCCTTCTCGCTGTCGTACGTGAGCCACGCGTCGAGATCGGTGGGGAACATGAGATCCGTCGCGCCCGTCGCGCCCGGCGGCGCGTACGTGAGGCCCCACCAGAGGGTGCGCGCGGTCAGGGACGGGCGCGCGAGGGTGCCGCCCGCGTAGGCGTCGATCCGCAGCTCGCCGGCGAGGGGCGGGAGCGCGTCGCGCACGAACGAGGGGAGGGTGGTGAGCTCGTCCACGGCGCGCCGCGGGAAGGAGACCTGCGCGGCGATGGGCGAGCGCAGGAGCGACGTCCACCGGCCCGCGGGCGGACCGGCGAGCGCCGCGAGGTCGAGGTCGATCGAGCCGGAGGCGTCGGCGAGCAGCCCGCCGTCGTACAGGGTCAGCGCGGCCTCGGCCCTGCCGGTCGTCCCGTCGAGCGAGCCCTTGAGCTGCGCGTCGATGAAGCGCGAGTCCCAGGCGGGGCGCTCGGCGCCCAGGCGGTGAGGCCCCGCGAGCGCGAGGCCCTGCGTCCGCACGAGCACGTCGTGCAGCGAGGGGAACGCCTCGCCGGGCGCGCGCGACACCCGGAAGCGGGTCGTGAGCTTGCCGCGGACCTCGCTCACGACGTGCGCGATCGGCATGAGCCGCGCGAGGCACCCGAGGTCCCAGTCGTCCGCGGCGACCTCGGCCTGCCCCACGAGGCCGGCCCACGTCTCCGCGCGCAGGAGAGGCCCCTTCAGCGTGCCCTCGGCGCCGGACACCCGCACGCTCGCGAGGGTGCCGGCGCACCGCGGCAGCGCGTCGTTCGCCCTATCGCTCGGCGCGCCGTTCGCCGCGCGCCCTCCGGCCGGCTGCGGCGCCGCCGCGTCGATGCGCACGAGCCCGTCGGCCTTGAGCTGGTCGCGCTCGAAGGTCGCCGTGAGGCGCGCCGAGACGCCGGACAGGAACGCGATCTCGCCGCCCGCGAGGTCGAGCCGCACGTGGCCCGAGCGCCCGGCCTTGCGGTCGTGGTCGAGCGCGACGTCGACGTCCGCGCGCCCGCGCACGCGCAGCGGGATCCCGAGCATCCGCGCGAGGCGGCCGACGTCGATGTCGTCGCCCTGGAGCCGCCCGGTCACGTCGTCGCCGCGCACCGCGAGCCGGCCCTTGAGCGAGCCGAGCTCGGGGGAGGCGAGCTCGAGCCCCTCGACGGCGAGCCCTCCGGCCGACGGGTCGATGGCCGCGATCTTCCCGGCGACCACGGCGCCGTCGCGCTTCAGCTGGAGCTCGATGTCGCGCAGGGCCCCGGTGGCGGAGCTCAGCCGGGCCGAGGCGTCCAGGGCGTCGTCCCCGTCGGTGACCGTCGCGCGGAGCTTCGGCGCGGCGAGCGGGCCGGAGATCTGCGCCGTGACCTCGTCGAACGTGCGGCCGCCGGCGAGCGCCTCCTGGCCGGAGAGCGAGCCGCTCACCGCGAGCGCGTCGAGCGGCCCGGTGACCCGCCCCGCGAAGCGCGCGCTGGCGAGCGCGACGTCGGGGCCGACCCGGAGCCTGGCGAACGCGCCCTCGACCTGCGCGTCGAGCGCTCCGTCGCGGAGGCTCCCCTCGACGCGCACGCGGCCGGCGCCGTCGACGGGCCCGGCGAGGCGCGGGGCCGCGGCGATCGCCGGGATGTCGGCGGTGGCCGCGAAGCGGATGCCCTGGCCGCCCGGCAGGAGCGAGACGGCGGCGTCGATCGGCGCGCCCGGCTCGTGGAGGTGCGTGCGCACGTGGAGCTCGCCGCGGTCGAGCACGAGGTGGACGTCCGCGGCCGGCACCCGCTCTCCGAGCAGCTCGGTCGGCTCCGTCCGCGCCTCGACGGCGAGCCGGAGCTCGTCGCCGAGCTCGACGCGCACCCGGCCCTCGGCGGTGATCGAGGTCGCCGCTTCCTCCGGCGCGGCCTTGGCCGCGGCGCCTGTCCGTGCGGATGCGGCGCTTGTCCGTGCGGGCGCGGCGCCTGTCCGTGCGGGCGCGGCGCCTGTCCGTGCGGGCGCGGCGCCTGTCCGTGCGGGCGCGGCGCCTGTCCGTGCGGGCGCGGCGCCTGTCCGTGCGGGCGCGGCGCCTGTCCGTGCGGGCGCGGCGCCTGTCCGTGCGGGCGCGGCGCCTGTCCGTGCGGGCGCGGCGCCTGGCTCGCCGCCCGTCGTATCGGACGAGAAGCGCACGCCGAAGAGCCGCAGATCCACGTCGTGCGCCTGCACGTCGGCGTCGAGCCGGACGGGCCCCGTCACGTCGAGCCGCCCCGCGAGGGCGACGCTGCCCCCCGCCGGGCCGGCCGGATCCGCCGAGAACGAGGCCGCCACGTCGAGCTGGGGGAGGTCGCCGTTCACGGCGACGCGCGCGGCGACCGGCTCGGTGAGGGGGTGATCCGGCAGGAGGCTCCGGAGCTGCTCCGGCGTGGCGCGCGGGACGCTCGCCTGCGCCTCGAGGTGATCCTCGTCGAGCACGGCCCGCGCGGTGATCTCGACGTCGGCGAGCCGGCCGGCGAAGCTGCTCCACATCCGGACCTTCTCGCCCGCGCGGAGGTGGTAGTTCGCCGTGCCCGAGGTCCGGGCGGGCAGGAGCGCGCGGTCCACGAGGCCGGTCTGGTCCACGTCGACCGCCACGCCGTCCGGGCCGACGTGCACCGACCCGACGAGCCGGTTGATGTCGGCGTCCAGCGCGCGCGGCGGCGCGAGCTGCCCGTGGACCCACCCGCGCCCGATCTCGATGCGCGAGAGCGCGACGACGACCTCGCGCGGCGGCGCCTCGGGCGCCGACGACGGCGGGCGGCTCGGCGGCAGCGGCGCGAACGTGTCGCCGAGGGTGACCCCGTCGGCGCCGTTGTCCTGGACCAGCACCTCGATCTGCTCGACCCGGATGGACGGGACCTCGACGCGGAGCGCGCCCGTCCCGAGGAGCGCGCCGCGGACGATCGCGAGCACGTCGGCGCGCGCCGCGATGCCGCTCGCGCGGATCACCTTGTTCCCCCGCGGGTCGATCGCGACCGCGGAGCGGATCCGCACGCCGTTCAGGCCGAGCCTGTCGATCTCGTCGGCGACGATCCGCCCGTAGAAGAGAGAGCCGAGCAGCCGGTTCGTGGCGTCGCGGGCGACGCGGCGCGCGGCGGGCGTGTCGAGGTGGAGCGCGACGCCGACCGCCGCGGCGCCGGTGAACACCAGGGCCAGCCCGAGCGCCGCCGCCGCGGCGGACGCGGCGCGGCGCATGCGTCCCGGCGCGCGCGGCGAGGGGCGCCGCGGCTCTTCTGCGGGGGCGGGCGTCACGGGGGGTTAGCTTAGTACGCGCGAGGCGCGGCGACCGTGCTGGCGCGCGGCGCAATGCCGGGCGACGGGGGCCTGCTGCGGCGTCGGCGCGATCCCGGCGTCGGCGCGTCCACGCCGGATCGGCGCGCTGCGCCGGGGGATCCGCCCGCCGCCGTCGGCGCGCCGGACCGGAGCGCTCAGCCGGCGAGCCGCTCGAGCTCCACGAAGAGCGTGCCGAGCTCCGGCTTGGACCGGAGCGGCGCGCAGAAGCGGCTGGCCAGGTGGAGCAGCTCCGCGTCGAGCTGATCGGCCCTGCGCCCGATCTCGGCGATGCGTTCCTGGGACTCCCGGCGCCGCGCCTCGAGCTGCCGATCGAGCTCCTCGAGGCGCTCGCGCAGCTTCTTGATCTGCGCGTCCACCTCGGCCACCTCGTGCTCGCGGGCGATCGCCTCGCTCTCCGCCTCGTAGTCCGCCTTCCGCGACGCGTACCAGCCCTCGACGAGCTCCGCCAGCCGGCGGTAGCTGGCGGCGAGCTCGAGGTAGGGCTCGGCGAACCCGCACCGGCCCTCCCAGCGCACGGCCTCCTTGTGCGCGCTCAGCACCGCGGGGACGAACGCCTGCGTCGCCGCGTTGAGCGGCGCCACCCTGGCGCGGAACGTGCGGGCCTCCTCGCGCGTGAGCGAGGCGTCGACGGTGAGCGCGTCCATCGCCCGCCCGATCTGCAGCCGGCCGTCGCGCCACTCCTCGGCGACGCCCTCGAGGCGCCGCTGCTCGTCGAGCGCCCTCGAGCGGAGATCGACGTGCTCCCGCACGAGGCCCCGCAGCCCCTCGAGCTGCCGCTGGATCTCCGCCGGCGCGGACGCGCCGAAGGCGCGGGCCGTCATCTTCTCGAACAGATCGAGCCGGCTCACCCAGGGATCGCGCCCGGCGCCGCGCGATCGCACCGCCGAGTCGCGCGGCATCGCCTCGGGCGGCGGGGGGAGGGCGATCCCGCTCGCGGCCGCGATCTCCTCGAGCTCCGCGAGCACGCGGTACGCGTCGACGGGGCGCGCCGAGGGGTCCTTCGCCATGAGGGCGTTGACCAGGCGGTCGAGCGCGTCGGGCATCTCCGGCGCGAGCTCCTGGAGGTGCGGCGGCTGCTCGTTGAGGTGCTTCAGGATCCAGCTCGCCGGATCGGGCGCGTCGAACGGCAGCCGCTGCGTGATCATCTCGAACATGATGACCCCGAGCGAGTAGAGGTCGGCCGGGGGGCCCGCGTCGATGGTCGTGCTGCGCTCGGGCGCCATGTACTGCGGCGTGCCGAAGATCTCGCCGAGGTTCGTGAGCCGTGCGTCCTGCGCGCACCGGGCGATGCCGAAGTCGAGGAGCTTCACCCAGTCGCCCTTCAGCAGGAACACGTTCTCGGGCTTGAGGTCGCGGTGCACGACGTCGAAGTCGTGCGCGCGGCCGAGGGCGCGCGCCATCTGCACCCAGATGGGCAGCGCCCGCGCGAGCGGCACCCGGCTGCGCTCCACCACGTCGGCGAGGCTCGTCCCCTGGAGCAGCTCCATCACGAGGAAGGGCAGCCCGTCGTCGGTGTCGCCCTGATCGAAGATCTCGATGATGTTCGGGTGCGCGAGCCGCTGCGCGTGCCGCGCCTCGCGCCGGAAGCGCTCGCGCGTCGTCGTGTCCTGCGCGAACTCGCGGTTCAGGATCTTGATGGCGCACGGCGTGCCGATGAGCTTGTTGTAGGCTCGGTAAACCGTGGCCATCCCGCCGATCCCGAGCGCCTGCTCGATGACGTAGCGGCCCGCGATCGACATCCCGATGCGGGGGTCCTTCTCGGAGACGAGCGACGAGCCGTCGATGAAGCAGAAGGTGCTCTCGGCCGGATAGCGCTGGTGGCACTGCGGGCAGGTCTTCATGGCGGGCACGTCGGCTGCAAGGCTACACTCTACGGGCGGCTGCTCTCGAGGGTCAACGCTCGCCGCGCGCCTCGCGGTGGTCGTGCGCCTCGCGGCGGTGGTCGTGCGCCTCGCGGCGGGCGTCGCGCGCCTCCCGGCGGTCGCGCGCCTCGCGAGATGCCGCGCGACGCCGGACGGTGCTGCGCGATACGCCGCGCGCGGGCTCGCCGCGTTATGTTCTCGCGACGTCATGGACGACGAGGTCCCCTTGCGCGCGGTGGTGATCGGCTCGGGCGTCGGCGGCGCGGCCGCGGCGCTCCTCCTGTCGCACGCCGGCATCCCGACCCTCCTCGCCGAGAAGGAGCGCCGCCTGGGCGGCTCCGCCGCGGCGGTCGAGAGGGACGGCTTCCGTGTCGATACAGGCACGCACATGCTCTGCCGCGGCGAGGACGGCCCGCTCGGCGACGTGCTCCGCCGCGTGGGGCAGGGCGACGCGATCGCCTTCCGCCAGAGCGGCGAGCCCGCCGCGCTCTGCTTCGCCGGCGCCGCGCGCGGGGGCAGCGCCGGGGCTCAGCGCGGCGGCCGCGTCGCCCTCCCGGCGGATCTCCGGCGGCTGGCCGCGTCCGCGCTGGATCTCGCGCGCGCCCTCGAGCTCACGCCCCTGGAGGCCGCGCGCGCCGCGCGCCTCCTCGCGCACGCGACGGCGATGCGCGACGTGGACCTGGCCGCGTGCGACGACGTGACGGCCGAGGCCTACGCGGCCCGCTTCCTCCCGCGCGCCGCGGCCGCGGCCCGGCTCGGCGGGCTGCTCGGCCTGCCGCTGCTGCTGCCCGGATCCGAGGCGTCGGCCGGCGAGGCGCTCCTCGCCCTGCGCCAGCTCGCCCGCTCCGGGCGGCAGAGCTACCCCGAGGGCGGCGCGGCCCGGATCCCCGACGTCTTCTGCCGCCTGGCCCGCGAGCTCGGCGCCGCCGTGCGGACGGGCACGGCCGTGCGCCGCGTGCTCGTGCGCGATCGGCGCGTGTGCGGCGTGGAGCTCGAGGACGGGACGACCCTGTCGGCGCGCATCGTGGTGAGCACGGCCGGCCTCGCGTCCACCGTCGCGGAGCTCGTGGGCGAGCCGCACTTCCCGGAGGCGTACGTGGCGCGCGTCCGCGCGCTGACGCCGTCGCCGAGGCAGGCCCAGGTGAAGATCGGGCTGCGCCGGCGGCTCGCCGCGGCGGGCGCGCTCGCCGGCCTCGGCGGCGGCGCCGGCGCGCCGGCCCTGCCGTTCTACTGCGTCGCGCCGACGCGCTTCGATCCGTCGCTCGCGCCGCCCGGGCATGAGCTCCTCTGCGCGTGCGCCGTGTCCGGCGCGAGCGGCGGCGCCTCGCCTGGTGCGCCCCCCGCGACGGTCGACGAGCTCCTGCGCGCGCTCGCCGGGGCGGTGCCCGGCCTGCTCTCCGAGGCGCTCTTCGTCGACGGCTCGCCCGGGGACGAGCGCGGGCCGGGCGCCGAGCTCGCGGCCGGGACCGCGCAGACGCCCGGCCAGGTCGGCCGCGCGCGGCCGGCGGTGTACACGCCCGTGCGGGGGCTCTACCTCGCGGGGCGCGCCGCCGGCGGGCGCGGCGCCGGCATGGAGCTCGCCGCCTCGAGCGCGATGGAGTGCGTCGACCGCATCCTCGTCGATCTGGGCCGCGATCTCGGCGCCCCCGCGCCCCCCGCGCTCATCGACATCGCCGGCGATCTGCTCGGGCGCGTCGCGGCCTCCACCGTGTCGTGGGTCGCGCGCCCGCGCGGGTAGGCGGATAGGGTAAGGGAGGCAGGTCGGCGCCGTCCGGCGAGCTTCTGCGCTCGCCGGGGAGCGCCGCCCCGGCGCTTCAGCGCGTCGAGCTGCCCCGATTGCCGCGCGCGAGCGCGTCGAGCGGCAGCTTCTGATCCTCGAACACGGCGTCGAGCTCCTCGCTGCCCCGCTCCCGCACGCCCGAGCGCGGCGACAGCTCGGGGCGCACCGAGGAAGGCGGGGCCAGGCGGGCCGACAGCGGCCCCATCGTCCGGATCGACGGCGGGGGCTCGGTGCCAGGGAGCCGGCCGGGCGAGCTCGAACGGACCGAGGCGGGCGAGCTCGACATGCCACGCACGGACGGCGGGCTCGGCAGCGTCCGCGTGGAGGAAGGCGGCCCGGCCGGCGAGCTCGCCGGCATCGGCGTCGGCCGCCGCGCGACCGGACCCCCCGGCGCGCGCGACGATGGCGGCGGCGCGTTCGGCAGCGCGCGGGTCGACGGGGGCGGGCTCGACCGCAGCTCGGCGCGCACCGAGGCGGCCGCCGCGCGGGTCGACGGGGGCGGGACCGACAGCGGGGCGCTCGCGACGGTCGGATGCGCCGGCGGCAGGCTCGAGAGCGGGCGCGAGGCGGGCGGCGGGACCGAGCGAGGCACGCCCGTGGCGTACGCGGGCCCTTGCGCGCGCGACGACGGCGGCGCCGAGCGCACCGAGGGGGGCGAACGGAACGACGGGGGCACGCTGGACGGGGGCACCGGGGTGACCGGGTGGCTGCTCGGCAGCGGCAGCCGGACCGAGGGTGGGGCGCCGGCGCGCGACGACGGCGGCGGCATCGTGCTCGGCCCCGGCGACGAATCGCGGTGCCGCGGCGCGAGCCGGGGATCGGCGCTCGCGCCCGGCCGCGACGCCGCGCGCGCGTCCGCGGCGCTCATCGCGCCGACGGTCTCGCGGCGTTGCGCGCCGATCACCGTGTAGCGCCCGCTGCCCTCGTCGCGCCGCGCCGCCTCGCGCTGCGCGTTCATCTCGCGCGTCTCGCGCAGCGCGCCGCTCAGCATCGCCTCCAGCTCCCGCTCGCTGACCTCCTCGTCGAGCCGCAGCAGCGTCGAGTGGACGTCCCGGGCGAGCGCGTCGAACTCGGCCGGATCCATCGCGTAGACGCCGTTCGACAGGACGATCGCGAGCGGCCGCCGCTCGGCGGCGATCGTCGCGGCCGTGGCCGCGTCGCAGCGGTGCAGGAGCACCCCGCAGCCCGGCGCCACCGCGAGGCACAGGCTGAAGAGCGCCGGCCACGCCGGATCAAGGACCACAAGAATGCTGGGTACATGAAGCGGGGTTGCGGTGATCTGCGCGCGACGGTCCATGGCAGACTGAGGATAACTGAAGCTACCGGCTTGATCGTAGTTCTCTTTCACGGAATCGGTCATTTTCGCTCTGCTTGTGCGTGCTGCGATGTGGCCAGAGGCGTAGATCTCCTACAGCTGATTGCCTGTGCGGCGTCGTCGGGCCGCGACGCTGCAGGTTTCTGCTGCTGCGGCGTGACGGCGCCGCGGCGTCGCTGCGACGCCGCATGGCGGCATCGCAGCGACCGCCCGCCACACCGTCCGCCGCGCGGGCCGCCTGCGCGGGACCCTGCGCTGGGCGGGCGGGAGCGCCGCGCGCCCTCCGCCGGGATGAGCGGCGGAGGGCGCGGCGACGCCGGCGGCGCGGTGGGCGCCCCGGGCCCGGTGGACGCCGGGAGATGACGTGGTGCGACGCGCGCCGCCCGCGCGCCGGTCACAGCCCCGTGTAGATGGTGGCGAAGGAGGCCGCCTCGCCGCGGAGCAGCAGGTTGAGCCGCGGGTTCGGCACCTTGAAGGTGTGAATCTTGGCGTTCCGCACGTCGAGCACCGCGAAGGCGCCGCCCGGCGTGCTCTCGGCGAGGCCGTTCATCAAGAGGTTCAGCACGACCGACACGCGCTTCGACGACAGGGGCTCGCCGCGGAAATACATCTTGATCACGTGCGGCGTCCCGTCGATGACGAGCCCGAGCTCCGGATTGACGTTGATCTCGAGATCGCCGAGGCGGTACGTCGACGTCGGCGGCTCGAACCACGTCATCTTCGCCGAGGCGAGGAACTTGCGGTATCCATTCACCACCGACGGGTAGATGCGGCGACGCCGCTCGTCGTGCTGGGCGGCGAGGAAGCCGTCGAGCACGCTGGTGGGCTTTCCGCTCCTGTGCATGTCGACGATCGCCTCTCGCACCTGCCTGTAAAAGTCCGTGTGGAGCTCGTCCTTCCGCTCCTTGAACTCCCTGACGCCGGTCAGCTTGGGCGTCCCGGCCTTGAGAACGAAGTCGACAAAGTACGTGAGCGAGATCTTTTCCATGAAGTCTCCTCCAAAACGAAGCGTTCCGGCGCGCCATTTACACGCGTCGTGCGAGAGACACGCCGTCGCGCCGCGTTTTTGATGTCTACCATGGATAGCCATCTTCGACCCGTCCGAAAAGGGATCGATCGGACGGACATTGTCCCAACCTGTCAGGGTCGGACGGCCGGGATCCTGGCGCGTAAAAATCAAGTAAATACGCGTACTTGTGCGCACGCTTCGGACGCCGGCTCGCCCTTCCGCGCGAGGTTCGGCCAGGCTCCGCGAGGGCCATGACGAGAGGGGGCGCGCGCTGCGATGGTAATCGACAGAATCCAACTGTTGTCCCTGGGCTCTTCCTGTGGAGAAAGCCTGTGGAGAACTGGAGTCCTCGGGGCGCGCTCTCCACGTGGACGGGGTCGGACGTGGTCTGTCACAGCCGGGGGCGACTTGGCGCTTGACGCTGACCGCGGGCGAGGGGTGGCGCCGGGCGCCGCCGGCGGCGGGGTGGGGCGCGGCGGCCCGCCGCGGGCCCCCTGCTCAGCCCGGGCGGCGGGCGGGCTTGCAAACATACATCCGTGAATGTATAACCTCCGGGTGCGACGGACGAAGGAGGAGGCGGCGGCGACCCGCGAGCAGATCCTCGACGCGGCGCTGCTCGTCTTCGGCCGCAAGGGGTACTCGGCGGCGACGCTCCAGGACGTCGCCGCGGAGGCCGGGCTCACGCGGGGCGCGGTGTACTGGCACTTCAAGGGCAAGGTGGAGCTCTACGCGGCGCTCGTCGGCGAGCGCTTCGCCAGGGCGAACGAGGTCTTCGCCGAGGCGCTCTCCCCGAGCTACTCGCCGCTCGAGTCGATCGAGCGCCTGCTCACGCGATCGCTCGAGGTCCTGGACGAAGATCCGGAGTACCGCGCGGTCCTCTCGATCACGCTGTTCAAGACCGAGCTCCTGCCCGAGCTCGAGCCGGCGTTCCAGCAGAAGGTCGCGAGCGTGCGCCGCCTCGTCGACACGATCGCCGACCTCGTGCGCAAGGGGATCGCGGCCGGCCAGATCGACCGCGCCGCCGACCCGAAGGCGGCCGCGCTCGCGGCCGTCAGCCTCGTCAACGGCGCGACCGCGCTGCACCTCATGGACCCGAAGGCGCTGGCGTCGAAGGCCGCCGTGCGCCGCATGGTCGCGACCTTCGTCCGCGGGCTCCGGCGCTGAGACAGGCGCTCTTTTTTTTGGCGATTTACATACATCCGTGAATGTTTGCTGGAGGTGAGATCATGTTCCTCAGGGAGTACTGGTATGTTGCCTGCCCCTCATCGCAGCTCGGGGACGCCCCCCGCGCCGTCCGGGTGCTCGATCGGGACATCGTCGTGTTCCGCGGAGACGGCCGCCGCCCCCGCGCGCTCGCCGATCGCTGCTGCCACCGCGGCGTGAGGCTGTCGCTCGGGCGCGTGACCCGGGGCGAGCTCGCGTGCGGATACCACGGCTGGAGGTACGGCGGCGGCGGGGCGTGCGTGCATATCCCGTCGCTCGCGGGCGGGAGGCGCGTCCCGGAGAGGTGCGGTGTCCCCGCGTTCCCCTGCGCGGAGCAGGACGGGTATGTGTGGGTCTGGCTCGGCGGCGACGGCGGCGCGCCGCCGCCCGTGCCCGGCATCGAGGGCTTCGCGGCGCACCGCTGGGACCAGGGCTCGGTGGAGCTCGGGTGCGCCTCGGCCAAGGGCCTGGAGAACAACCTCGACTGGTGTCATCCGGCGTTCGCGCACCCGTGGACGCACTGGCAGTTCTACACGGCGCTGCTCCGCGGCCTGCGCGAGGAGCTCCTCGAGGTGCGGCCGACGCCCGACGGGATGACGCTGCGCGGGCCGATCCGCGAGGACGGCGGCGCGGCCGGGCGGCGGTCGCCGGAGACGCTTTTGTCGTTCAAGCTCCCCGACCGCGTCGAGGTCCGCTCGCTGGGCGGGCCCGCGCGCCGGATCGTCCTGCACTTCGTCCCGACCGCGGCCGACCGGTGCCGCCTGGAGTGGATGATTGCGAGGGCGCTGCCCTTCGGGGCGCGCGCGCGCTTTCGCCGGGAAGAGCCGGCGATCCTCCGGCAGGACCGGCTCCTCCTGGAGAGCGCGGAGGCGGCCTCCGCGGGGCAGGGCGAGCTCCGCGAGCACCACGTCGAGGCGGACGCGCCCGCGCTGCTCCTGCGCCGCATCCTCGAGTGGGCGGCGCGCGGCGAGTGGGAGCAGCGGCGCGCGAGCCTGCCGGAGCGGCGGGTCCTCCGGGTGATGGCGTAGCTCGGTGTGGCCCAAACGCAAACGGCAAACGGGGCGCCCTGCGCCGCCGCTTCCGGGCATCCTGCACCCGCCCGCGCCCCGGCCCGGGCATCGCGATATCAGACATGCTGTACAACGCCGCCGCGACGGTCCAGCGCGGTTGTTCGTGAAGCTTCACCGCAAGGGAGGAATGTGGCTGTACGCTGCATGGCAAAACGGCCGTGAGGACGAAAAGAGTCTTGCCTTTCAACGCGCGTCTGCGTAGATGGCCTAATCGCCCCTTGGCGACCTGGACCGTTCTCGGCCGGGCGCTCAGGGGTTGACTCGGGGTGATGGTGCTGCCGGGAGGACTCGCTTCGTGCGGCTGCGCGTCCGAGCTTCTCTTGCTTCCTCCGATGTCCGGCCTCATCTCGCAGGGCGACCGCGATGTGAGGTTCGCTCCGACAAACGTCATGCATGCCAGGCATGGGGTCGGCACATGCCCGCGGGTGCAACCGTGATCAAAAGCGCGCTGGCCGGGAATCTTGATTCCTAACCGATGGATCGGGAGAGCTCGCAGGCGTCTCTACTGGCGCACATCCCCTTCTCGAGAGGATGACCGCGGCTCGAGAGGATGACCGCGGCTCGAGCGGTCCGAACATGGAGAACCTGAATGCGCATCACTCGCTTGCTTGGCTATATCTCTGCTTCGCTCGCCTGCGGCCTGACGTCGTGCGGCGGTGAGCACCTCGAGGACGAGGACATCGAGCTGCTGGACTCCGGGCTGAAGAGCCCGGACGGTGCGATAACGGCGGATCTGGCGCTTCAGTCGCAGTGGGGTACTGGCTACTGCGCGAACGTCACCGTGACCAACACGAGCGGCAGCCAGACCACCGCCTGGGGGATGGTGGTCGCGCTCAACGGGTCCACGGTGAGCAACGCCTGGGGCGCGCGCGGCACGCCGTCGGGCGGGCAGCTCAGCGTGGTCAATGAGACCTACAACGGCACGCTGAAGGCGGCAGGGTCGACGAGCTGGGGCTTCTGCGCGAACGGCACCGGGAGGCCTTCGCTCGTGTCGGTCAGCGGCAGCGGCGGATCGAGCACGTCGAGCAGCTCCAGCAGCAGCGCGTCGAGCAGCTCCAGCAGCAGCGCGTCGAGCAGCTCCAGCAGCAGCGCGTCGAGCAGCTCAGGCACCGGAGGCGGCGCTGGCGGCGCGGGCGGCGCGGGCGGTTCCGGCGGCGCAGGCGGCGGTGGCGGCGCGGGCGGTTCCGGCGGCGGTGGCGGCTCGGGCGGGGGCGTCGTGGAGGATGAGGGGACCGATTGTGCAGTCTCCAGCCTGCCGGACGCAGGGTCTCTCCCCGCCATCGCCAAGCTGCCCGACCCGTTCAAGAAGCTCGACGGATCGCGCATCTCCACCAAGGCCGACTGGCGCTGCCGAAGGCAAGAGATCAAGAAGCAAGCCGAGAAGTACATCTACGGCACGAAGCCGCCGAAGCCTGAGAGCGTCACGGGGACCGTCTCCAGGACCAGCATCACCGTCAACGTGTCTCATCAAGGCAAGAGGACCAGCTTCACCGCCAGCGTCGAGCTGCCGAGCACCGGCTCGGGGCCCTACCCGGCGATCGTCGGCCTGGGGGGAGGCTTCCTCGGGTTCCCCTTGAACACCAGCCTCGTCAAGGGCGAAGGCGTCGCCATCATCAACTACGATCCCTACGCGGTCGGGAGCGAATCCGGGTCGCGGAGCGCCAAGCGAGGGGCGTTCTACGATATCTACGGCTCGAACAGCACCACGGGCCTCCTCGCCGCGTGGTCCTGGGGCGTCAGCCGGATCCTCGATGTCATCGAGCAGTCGGGCGGCGCCATCCTCAAAGCAGACGCTGTCGGGGTCTCAGGGTGCTCCCGCTTCGGCAAGGGGGCATTCACGATCGGCGCCTTCGACCAGCGCATCGCCTTGACCCTGCCGATCGAGTCTGGCAGCGGCGGCGTCCCGATCTGGCGCGGGATCCCCGGGGAAGGAGCGCAGAGCCCGAGCAGCGCCTACGGGGAGACCTACTGGCTGGGCGACGCGTTCGGATCGTTCACCAGCAGGGTCACGTCTCTGCCCTTGGACACGCACGAAGTGGTGGCCATGGTCGCGCCGCGCGGCCTCTTCATCATGGATAATCCGCACATCGCGAACCTCGGCCCCAAGTCTGCGCACGTGGCCGCGCTGGCCGGCGCAGAGGTGTACAAGGCGCTGGGCGCACAGGGCAACATCTCCTACATCTCGGCGGTGTCGGACGGCTCTCATTGCGCGCAGCGCACCGAGTGGAACGAGCCCCTGCGGCAGAACATCCGTAAATTCTTGACGAAGACCGGGAGCAGCTCTGGCGTCATCTCGGCGGCAAGCAAGGCGACTGGCAACCTGTCGGAGTGGAGAGACTGGACGACTCCGACGCTGCCTTAGTCGTCGTCGAGCTCTGAGCCCGGTGCCGGGCGCCGGGCTCTGTCAGGCGCGGCGCCTCACCCTGCGCGCCACGCGGCGGCCGCGTCGATGCCGTGCTCGCCGAAGCGGGGCACGTAGTCCCGCTCGATGGCGCGCTCGAGGATGTCGCCGTACCGGGCGACCGGCATCAGGCCCCAGGCGCGGTCGTCGTCCGAGATGGTCGCGCGCTTCGCGCCGCCAGGGGGCATGTAGCTCCTGCGCAGCCGCGCGAACATGGCGCGGAGCTCGCGCTCGACCAGCTGCCGCACGGCCGGCGCGCACGGCAGCTCGAGCAGGTAGCGGAGCAGCGTCCAGCCGAAGTCGCGGTGCCGCACCTCGTCGCGGAGGATGCGGTCGAGCGCCCGGCGCGCGACCGGGACGGTGCACCCCTCGCGGAGCACCTTGAAGAGCGGGACCGCGACCGTCTCCCCGAGGCAGAACACCTCCACGCCCGCCCGGGCGACCGCCATCTCGAGCGGCTCGTCGCCGCCCTTGAGGCCGAGGGTCTCGCGGCGCAGCGCCGGCAAGGCACCGCCGCCCGCGCGGGCGTGGACGCGATGGCTGAGGCGCGCGTGCGCGAGCTCGTCCTTGACGATACGCAGGCCGTCGTCGATGAGATCCGGCGACGCGCCCATCTGGATGAGCCAGAGCGTGAGGTGCTGCGTGATCGCCGCCGAGCGATACTCGGCCTCGATGCGCCGCCCCCACTCGGCGCGCACGGCGTCGCTCGCGGGCGGAAGCGGAAGGGGAGCGCCAGCGACGGGCGATGGCTGCTCGCGCGGCGCCTGCTCCGCGGCCGCGGTGCTGTCGTGCTTTGCGTCGGGGGCGTCCGTCATGGGGTCACGCTATGCGCGGGGTCCGGGAGCGGCAAGACGAGAGGCGGGGCGCGCCGGCCGCGGAGGAGCGCCCTTGGCCGGGCGCGCCGGCCGCGGAGGAGCGCCCTTGGCGGGGCGCGCCGGCCGCGGAGGAGCGCCCTTGGCGGAGCGCGCCGGCCGCGGAGGAGCGCCCTTGGCGGAGCGCGCCGGCCGCGGAGGAGCTCACTTCCCCGCGGCGGTCGCCGCGGAGGGCGGCACGCAGACGTTCTTGGTCAACCCGCACGCGGCGCAGGTCGCCCCGTCGCCAGACGCGGCACCGCAGGGGTTGACGACGACCTCCTGGCAGAGCGTCCCGGCCGGACACGCAGCGTCGGTCTCGCACGGCAGGCTCGGGAAGCAGCCCGCCGCCGGCAGCGCCGGCGCTCCGTCGCCATCGGCACAGCCTGGCACAAGCCACTGACAGGTCGGCCCCAGGCCCGCGCACGCCTCCCCGGTGGCGGCCGTGAGGCAGTGCTCCGGCGGCGGCGGGTTGCAGAAGACCTCGTGCACCTGCCAGCGCCAGGCGTCGCCCTCCAGGACGCACGCCGCGTCGATCGGCATCGGGCCGCAGCCGGTGGGCATCATGTAGCCGCAGGTCCCGAGCCCTCCCGCGCAGGGAGCCCCGTCCTCCGGCGTCGCCTCGGGGCACGCCGGCGGCGGCGGGTTGCAGGACATCTCCGGCCCCATCTGCCACGCCCCGCCCACGCACGTGTAGTCGATGGGGTTGTCGCAGTCGTCGAGGTACGAGCAGGCCAGGCCGCCCGCGGTACAGCTCGACCCGGCTTCCGGCCTCTCGTCGGGGCACGCCGGCGGCGGCGGGTTGCACGTCGGGTCGATCCCCATCTGCCACGCCCCATCCACGCACGTGAACCTGAAGCTGTCGTCGCCGCATACGCCCGAGTAGGTGCAGGACACGTCGTCCGCGTCGCAGCTCGACCCTTCTTCCGGCCTCTCCACCGGACAGCTGCCGTCGTGCACCGTGGGGTCGCACCCCGGCAGGGCCACGGCGCCCGCGAACGAGGCTGCCGCGGCGACGGTCACGACGAAGGGGGTCCGGAGCACCTTGCGCTTCTTCTGGATGGCCATGGCCTGCGATGTCCTTTCTGTGGCACAACCCGGCGCAAGCTCTGTCCTTGCGCGCTTTCCGTGCTGGGTCGAGCAAGCGAGATGCCAGGACGACCGGAAGGCGAGCGTCGCAGGCGCCGCCCGGCGCGAGCTCGGATGAGAGTGGAAATAGTTGATGGTAGTCGATCTCTTCTGCCGCGCTCCCGAGCTCCGCGAGAAACCGCGGTCGGCTAGCGGCACGCGCTGATCTGCACGTCGTCGATGTTCCACCCGGACGTGGGCGCGCCGCCGAAGGCGAGCACGGCGCTGTAGCCGAACCGCACCCGGAGACTCCGGTTCTTGTAGGGCGTGAGATCGTACGTGACGTTCGTCCATGCGGACTCGGCGACGTCCTCGTGAGGAGACTCGTAGAGGATCCTCCAGCGCGCGCCGTCGAAGACCTCGACACGGGCCTTGTTGCGGTAGGTCGTGTTCAGCCAGCGCCAGAACGACAGCGTGACTCGCCCGCTCACGGCCGCGTCGACGGCCGGGCTCGTCAGGTAACGCTGCGGGTGCGAGGCGTTGACGCTCGGGCCGCCGCCGAGGAGCACGCCGGCGACCCCGTTGTCGCCGGACGTCGTGTGATCGCTCGCCGGATCGGGGAACCCCGCGCGCTGGCCGCTGGACGCCCGCGCCGGGCCGATCTCCCAGCCCGCCGCGAGGCTCCACCGGGCCGCGTTGTCGGCGAAGCCCTCCGCGAGGAGGACCCGCGCGGCGCACGGCGCTGCCGGACCGTCGTTCCCGGGAGCGCCGCGGAGCGCCGCCGGGGCGCGCGCCGCCCAGTCCAGCACCAGAGACCCGTCGCCCTCCGCGACCCACGGCGCGTCCGCCGGGCCGGCGGTGCACGCCGCCGCGGCGAGACCGCACGAGACCGCGGCCCGTCCAACCCACCTCTTCATGGTCGCTCCTGCCGAACGTGCAATGCCCCTGGCGCAGGCGCCATTCCGCATGGCCGCCGCGCAGCGCCGAGAGCACGTGTTTGTAGGACCGAACCGGAGCGGTGGATAGCCCGCGCGAACGGCGGCCGATGCGGTGAGATCGGCATCGCGCGAGCGGCGGCCGACGCGGTGAGATCGGCGTCGCGCGAGCGGCGGCCGACGCCGCTAGATCGGCGTCGTGCGCCCCCCGACGGGGCGACCCCGCATCACCGGGGCGGGGCCGTGACCTCGGGCAGCGGCGCCGGCGGGACCGGGCCGCGCGAGATCGTCTCGCGCCTCGACACGTCGGTGAGCATCAGCGTGAGCAGCAGGCCGAGGAGGAGGGCCGCCACGATCATGGGCAGGGCGTTCACGAAGCGCTGCTCGATGAGGTGCATGAAGAAGAGGAGCACGAGCACCGTCTTCGCCGTGGCGATGAGCAGCGCCGCGACGACGTCGGCCCCGCCGAGGTGGGCCAGCGAGAGGAGGTACGAGGCCAGCGTGAGCGCCATCAGGACGAGCCAGACGACCACGTAGGTCCGCGAGGAGAGGTGCTTTACGATCATGAGCGCTGCCTGCCCTTAGCGGTGCATCAGGTAGAGCATCGGCCAGAGGAAGATCCAGATCACGTCGACGAGGTGCCAGTAGAGCCCGCCGAGCTCGACGTGCGTCTCGTTGCCCGCGCCGTACCGGCGCCGGAAACACCCCCACGCCAGCCAGCCGAGGACCACGAGCCCCGCCGTGACGTGGATGGCGTGGAGACCGGTCGTCAGGAAGTAGAGCGTGAAGAACACCTTCGCGCCCGCCTGCGGGAGCTCCTCGAAGCGGTAGCCGGCGCCGGGGAAGATCCCCTCGCGGAAGTGCGCGGCGTACTCGACGCTCTTCAGCGCGAGGAAGGCGAGGCCGAGCGCAATGGCGCCGAGCAGGAATCGGCCGGCCCTCGCGGGCTGGTCGAGGCGCACGGCGTAGACGCTCATCGCCACGAGGAGGCTGCTCGTCAGGAGGATCGCCGTGTTGGCCGTCCCGATGACGGCGTTGTTGTGGGCGATCGCCGCCATGAAATCGGCGCCGAAGACCACGCGGTAGGCGGCGTACAGGCCGAAGAGGCCGCCGAAGAGGAGGACCTCGCTGGCGAGGAAGATCCACATCCCGAAGTGCGCGGCGTGGGTCTGCTTCTCGAGATCCTCGAACTGCATGGCGAGCCGCGCCGGGGCGAGCGGCTGCGGCTCAACGGGCGTCGGCTGAGATTCGGGCATGGGCCTCCTCGTCGGTCAGGTGGTAGTCGTACGGGCCGCGCTCGACGATCGGCGTCGCGGGGAAGTTGTGCGCCGGCGGGAGGGGCGGCGTCGCCCACTCGTAGCTCCGGGACCTCCATGGATTGGCCGGGGCGCGCTTGCCCCAGCGCAGGGCGATGAGGAGGTTCAGGAGCGCGAGCAGGAGCGCGCCCGAGAGCAGGTAAGCGCCGCCGGTCGAGAGGACGTTCAGCCACTGGTACTGCTCCGGGTAGCTGTAATAGCGGCGCGGCATCCCGGCGTTGCCCAGCAGGAACTGCGGGAGGAACGTCAGGATGAACCCCAGGAACACCCCGAACGAGGTGAGCAGCCCCATCGACTCGGAGTACATGCGGCCGAACATCTTGGGGAACCAGTAGTGCGCGGCCGCGAGGAACGCGGTGAGCGTGCCGCCCACCATGATGAAATGGAAGTGGGCGACGACGAAGTAGGTGTCGTGCCAGTGCACGTCGAGCGACTGCGTCGCCGTCGCGACGCCCGTCATGCCGCCGAAGACGAAGAGGAACAGGAACCAGAAGAAATAGAGCATCGGGGTGCCGAGCTGGATGGACCCCTTCTGCAGCGTCGCCACCCAGGTGAAGACCTTGATGGCGGAGAAGATCGCGACGAACATCGAGAGCGCGCCGAAGATCCCGGCGTCGAGCTCGCTCATCCCGGCCACGAACATGTGGTGACCCCAGCCGGTGAACCCGATGAAGGCGATCCCGAGCGACGAGAGGGCGATCGCCCAGTAGGACGCCGGCTGCCGCTGCGCGAAGGTGCAGACCACCTCGCTGACGACCCCGAGCGCGGGGAGCACCATGATGTAGACGGCAGGGTGGGAGTAGAACCAGAACAGGTGCTGGAACAGCACGGGATCTCCGCCCAGCGTCGGGTCGAAGATGCCGAAATGGTAGATGTGGTCCAGCCCGACGAGCAGGATCGTCAGGCCGAGGACGGGCGTCGCGAGCAGGATGATGATGCTCGTGCTGTAGATCGCCCACGCGAAGAGGGGCAGGCGGCCCCAGTCGATCCCGCTGGCGCGCATGGTGTGCGTCGTGGCGATGAAGTTCACCGCCGTCATGATCGACGAGATGCCGAGGATGAAGATGCCGATGACGACCGGCATGACGCCGGCGGGCGTGGTCGTGCTGTACGGCGGGTAGAACGTCCACCCGGTGTCCGCGCCCCCGGCGATCGCCGCGGCCAGCGTGACCACGGCGCCGATCGCGTAGACGTAGAGGCTCGCCAGGTTGAGGCGCGGGAAGGCGAGGTCCTTGGCGCCGATCATGAGCGGGAGGGCGAAGTTCCCGAAGATGTTCGGGATCGACGGGATCATGAAGAGCCACACCATGACCAC
The DNA here is from genome assembly GCF_051474665.1 of Sorangium sp. So ce394. Lineage (NCBI taxonomy): Bacteria > Pseudomonadati > Myxococcota > Polyangiales > Polyangiaceae > Sorangium > Sorangium sp. So ce394. Next base: position 7,510,509 of record NZ_CP150339.1, on the reverse strand, counting down.
GCCGTGGAGCGTGAACATGCGGTTGTAGGTCGACGCGTCGATCACCGTCGGCCCGGGGGTCAAGAGCTCCGTCCGGAGGACGAGCGCGAAGGCGCCGCCGAGCAGGAGCATCGGGATGATCAGCGCGTAGAACATGATCCCGATGCGCTTGTGATCGGTCGTGAGCAGCCACGAGCGCACGCCGGAGCCGGCGCGGAGATAATCGAGCTCGTGCGAGCCGTGAACGGGCGCCGTCCCGTCGACTTCATGGGCGATCATGGCGCCACCCCCTCCGGCGTGGCGCTCCCGGGGACGCCGCCGTCCCACGGCACCACGAGGCCGCGCGGCACGTCGCGGAGCGATTTGATGAGCTCGATGATCGCGGCGATGTCGGGCGGCGGGATCTGTCCCAGGTACGACGGCATGACCCGCGGGAAGCCGCGGTGCACGAGGGCGAGCGGATCCATGATCGACTCCGTGATGTAGGCCTCGTCGGCGATGCGCTCGCCGCCGCCCTCGAGCGGCACGACGGAGCGGTAGAGCCCGGCCCAGGTGGGGCCGACGTGCGGCGTGCCGTCGAGGGTGTGGCAGCGGAGGCAGCCGTGCCGGGTGGCGGCGCGCTCGCCGCGGCTCGGCATCGTGGGCTCGGCCCCGGCGCCCTCCTGCTCCGCCTGAGAGGCGGCCTCCTGCGCGAACGCCGGGGTGCTCGCCGCGCCGCCGGCGAGCCAGCGCTCGTAGTCGGCCGGGTCGAGCGCGATCACCTGGCCGCGCATCTCGGAGTGGCTCGTGCCGCAGTACTCGGTGCAGAGGATGGGGTAGGCGCCGGGCTCGCTCGCCTCGAACCAGACGGTGGTATACCGGCCCGGAAGGACGTCTTGCTTGATGCGGAACGCGGGCACGAAGAAGCTGTGGATGACGTCGCGCGACGTCATGACGAGCCTCACCGGCCTGCGCGCGGGGACGTAGAGCACGGAGATCATGCTCTCTCCCGCCGGATAGCTGAACTTCCACATCCACTGCTTGGCCGTGACATAGACGTCGAGCGCGTCCTCCGGCGGCGTGCGCAGGTCGACGAACTGGCGCGTGCCGATGTTCCAGAACGTGAGGAACACGAAGCCGAGGCTGAAGAGCCCCACCGTCTCGAGGAAGAGCGCCGGCCGCGCGAAGACCCCGGGGTGAGGCCGCGTGGTGCTCTCGCCTCGCCGGCGATAACGGACGAGGAAATACCCGCCGATCAGCGTGATCAGGAAGGCGCCCCCCATCGTCACCACGATGACGAAGTAGTGCAGCCAGTCGATCTCGCCGGCCAGCGAGGAGCGCTGCTCGGGCAAGAAGAGCAGCTGGCGCAGGAGCTCGTTCATCGCGCGCCCCCCCGCCGCCTGCGCCGCCGCCCTTGCCAGGCGAAGAACGCGAGCAGCGCGACGACCCAGGTCAGGATGGAAGCCGCGCCGATCCGCAGGAAGCCGGCCACATAAGGGCCGTAGCGGCGGCTCGCGGGGTCGTAGCGATAACACGTCATGAGGACGCGATCGAACGAGGTGCCCACCTGCCCGCGGCTGGCCTCGAGGAGGGCGAGCCGGAGGTCGAGGGCGGAGAACTCGATGCCATAGAGGTAGCGGGAGACGCGGCCGTCCGGCGTGAGCACGAAGACCGCCGCGGGGTGCGCGTACTGCTCGGTCCGCGCGTCGTACGCGAACCGGAAGCCGAGATCGCCGGCGAGCGCGCGGATCTCCGGGAGCTCGCCGGTGAGGAACGGCCAGGCCCCGCGATCGGGTGCGCCCGCCATGCCGAGCGCCGACAGGGCGGCTCCGCGCTTCCGCGCCGCGGACTCGGGGGTATCCCGCGGATCGAAGCTCACCGTGAGCGCGCGGTACTGCTCGCCCAGCCGGTAATCGAGCTTCGCCATGCCGGCGACGAGGCCGCGCAGCACGAGGCCGCAGAGCATCGGGCAGCGGTAATAGGCGAGGACGAGGAGGACCGGCCGCCGCCCGTCGAAGTGCTCCGCGAGCGGCGCGCGCCGCCCGTCCATGTCCGTGAACTGGAGGGCCTTGTCCACGGCGCCCCCGAGGCGCTCGTCGATGTCGGCCTCGCGCGCGGCGGGCGGGAGCGACGGCGGATCCACGGCGGCGGCGAGCGGCGCGCGCGAGAACACGAGGGCGAAGAGCGCGGCGGCGGACACGAGGTGCATCCTCATCAGCGGCTCTCCTCCACGACGAGGTTCATCGCGTCCTCGATCGGGATCTGCACGATCCCGCGGCCCCGGTCGGCCCAGCCGAAGCGGCCGAGCTCCTCGCGCTTCCTGCGGTTCAGCATCTTGCCGAACCCCTCCTCGCCGACGGCCTCGCGCTGGAAGACGCGCTGATCCACCCCGGCCACCACGCCGCGCGGCTCGAAGCCCTCCCTGGCGCGGGCGAGGCTCCTGCCCGCGGGGCGGAGCTCGGCCTCGCGGCCGCGCAGGATCACCCACGACCAGACGCCCAGGATGAAGAAGATCACGACGACGGCGAACGCGACGGCGAGGATCCTCCGCCAGGGGAGGAGATTCTCTTCCTGGCGAACGTCGGGACGGCGGTAATGGGTCGTCATACGCTCTCGTAACGGAAGGCGGCCGGCAGCGCCGGGTCGTTGATGGGGGCGAGCGGCTTGCCGCGCAGGCGCAGCGCCGCGAACGCGACGCACGGGCCGACCACGGCGAGGAGCGCCGCGAGATCGAGCCAGTGCAGCGGCGCGCCGCCGGGCGCCTCGGGCACGACGAGCCAGTGCATGTCGAGGTAATGCGCGGCGAGGACCCAGGCGGCGACGGCCGACAGCCAGGCCGGCCGCCGCTTGATCCGGTAATTGAGCAGGATCGCGAAGGGGATCACGAACCGCGCGAGCACGAGGACGAGCGTCGCGGTCCGCCACGGGCCGTGGGAGCGGCGCAGGTAGAACTCGACCTCTTCGGGCTTGTTCGCGATCCACATCAGCATGAACTGGAAGAAGGCGGCGTATGCCCAGAAGATCGTGAACGCGAGGAGCAGCCGGCCGAGGGCGTAGTAGTGCGACGCGCGGAGCCCGGGCAGGAGCCCGCCGCGCTCGGCGGCGAACGCGAGCACCGTGAGCAGCGCTATCGCCGCGACGAAGCCGCCGGCGAAGACGTAGACGGGGAACATCGTCGACACCCACGTCGGCGCGAGGGACATGAGCCAGTCGAACGAGGCGAACGAGAGCGTGAGCGCGACGGGCGGGAGGCCGACGACGCTGATCAGGCGGAGGCGGCCGCCGGCCGCGAGCGCCGGGGTCACGTCGCCCCGGAGCGAGCCGCGCCGGAGCAGGGCGCCGAAGGCGAGCCACACGGCGAAGTAGATCGCGGTCCTGACGAGGAAGAAGGGGAGGTTCAGGTAGGGCTGCTTGTGGAGCACCACCTCCCTCACGTGCTCTTCGCCGATGGTCTCGGGGTGGAGCCACTCGCCGTAGAGCGCGTTCAGCCCGAACAGGAGCGGGAGGAACAGCACGGCGAGGAGCGGCAGCGCGCCGACGATCGCCTCCGCGAGGCGGCGGACGGCCACCGGCCACGTCGCGCCCATGGCGTGGCAGATCATGAGGAAGATGAGCGCGCCGACCGCGGTGGTCACGGCGTAGGCGTAGGCCGCGAGGTAGGCGTAGAAGAGCCGCTCGCGGTCCACGAACGCGCCTGCCACGAGCAGCGCGGCGCCGACGAGGGCGAGGCCGAGCGACCGCGTCACGATCGCGCGGCCGCCCCGGAAGACGGGGATGCGGAGGTTCACGGGAGCTCCTTCCGAGCGCGCTCGCGGAGGGGTTCGGGGAGCGCGTCGAGCGCGGCGGCGCGGCTCCTCCCGAGCGCCTTGACATAGGCCACGATCGCCCAGCGCTCGCCGAGCGGGATGTTCGGCTCGTACGAGCGCATGAGCCCGTAGCCTTGGACGATGACCTGGTAGATGCGGCCGGGCGGGAACGCCTGCACGCGCGCGTCGACGAGCGACGGCGGGCGGCGCTGGGTCATGTTGCGCGCGACCTCCGACGCGCCGTCTCCCGCGATCCCGTGGCAGGTGGCGCAGAAGATCTCGAAGCGTTCCTTGCCGTGCCGGAGCAGATCGAGCGTCACCGGGACCGGGATGCGCGTGACGTACGCGCCGCCGGCGATCCCGCGGGTCAGCCCGGGATCGCCGGTCACGCGGTCGTTCGGCACGGTGCCCTCGGGCGGGCGGCGCATGACCGCGCCGTCGAGGAAGAGCTCCGATGGCCGGTAGGGGGCGTAGCGCGCCTGGCGGAGCATGCGCTCGAGGTCCAGCGCGTCGGCGTCCCCGGGCTCGGGATCGGCCGGGGTCGACGGGGTGCACGAGAGGCAGAGCGCCGCGGCCAGGCAGGCGAGCGGGAGGAGGCGGCCGCGCTTCATGTGCGCTCCTTCCCGGCCCAGGCGACGGCGAGCGCGCCGAGATCGGTGAGATCGCGCTCGGAGAGGGGGCTGATGAGCGCCGGGTCGCGGGCGTCGATGCCTATCCAGAATCGATCGATGGTGGCGCGCTCGAACCCCGGGACGTCGAAGATCGGGCTCCAGAGCTCGGGGAGCCGCGTGAGGACGAGCATCACGACGAACCCCGACAGGGCGGCGGCGAGCACCGTCATCTCGAAGGTGATCGGCACGAACGCCGGGGGTGCGTGCCCCGGCCGCCCGCCCACGTTGAGGGGATAGTCGTACGCGTTGTTGTGCCACTGGACGAGGTAGCCCCCCGCGGCGCCCGCCAGCGCGAACGGCAGGACGATCCAGTTGAGCGGCGAGCGGCGCAGGCCGAGCGCCTCGTCGAGGCCGTGCACCGGGTACGGCGTGAACGCGTCGAGGCGCCGGTACCCGCGGCTCCTGAGCTCCGCGATCGCCCGGAGCATCGCCTCCGGCGTCTCGAACTCGGCGAGCAGACCTCTCCGCATCAGTGCTCCTCCTTGCCGAGCTCGCGGTTCAGCTCCTTGACCTCGGCCACCGGGATGAACGGCAACAGGCGCAGGAAGATGAGGAAGAGGAACAGGAAGAAGCAGAACGTCCCCGCGAACATCGAGATATCGACCCACGTCGGGCCGTAGGCGTGCCACCCGGACGGGATGAACTCGCGCTGGAGCCCCATGACGATGATCACGAACCGCTCCGACCACATCCCGACGTTCACGAGAATCGAGATGATCCAGAGCAGGATCAGGTTGCTGCGGACGCGCGTGGACCAGAGCAGCTGCGGGACGACGACGTTGCAGAACATCTGCGCCCAGAAGACGGCGGCGTTCGGCCCGCTGGGGCGCGCGACGAAGAACTGATACATCTCGTACTCCGAGCCGCTGTACCAGGCCGCGAAGAGCTCGATGATGTACGAGTAGATGACGATCCAGCCCGTGACGAGCGTCAGCTTGCTGAGGTTGTCGAGGTGCCGCTGGGTGACGACGCGCTCCAGGTGGAAGATCCGGCGCGCCGGGATGAGGAGCGTGAGCACCATCGCGAAGCCGGAGAAGATGGCGCCCGCGACGAAGAACGGGGGGAAGATGGTCGAGTGCCACCCCGGGACGAGCGATATCGCGAAGTCGCTGCTCACGATCGAGTGCACCGAGAGGACGAGCGGCGTCGCGAGGCCGGCGAGGAGGCCGTAGAGGAGGCGGTAATGGCGGTAGTCTTGCGCGGAGCCGCGCCAGCCGAGCGACAGGATGCCGTAGATCACCCGGCGGCGGCGATCGGGCGCCCGATCGCGCAGGGACGCGAAGTCGGGGACGAGCCCGAGGTACCAGAACACGAGAGAGACCGTGAAGTACGTGAAGATCGCCGCCGCGTCCCAGGGCAGCGCGCTCTTGAACTGAGGCCAGACCCTCAGCGTGGAAGGGTAGGGGATGAGCCAGTACGCGAACCACGGCCGGCCGAGGTGCAGGAGCGGGTAGAGGCCCGCCTGGACGACGGCGAAGAGGGTCATCGCCTCGGCGAACCGGTTGATGCTCGTGCGCCAGCGCTGCTCGAGCAGGAGCAGGATCGCCGAGATGAACGTCCCGGCGTGCCCGATGCCGATCCAGAACACGAAGTTGATGATCCCGAACGCCCAGCCCACCGGGATGTTGTTGCCCCAGACGCCGATGCCGCTCACGATGGTGTAGGCGACGAGCGTCAAGAGCACGATCGTCCCTGCGCCGGTGAGCGCGAGCGCCGCCCACCAGAGCCGCGACCGCGGCTTCCAGACGACCGACAGCAGCTCTTCCGAGAGGGCCTCGTCGGTGGGCCTCCCGAGGATGAGGGGTTGTGTCACGGCTCGCCGAGCTCCGGGTTCTCGTTGTCGACGCGCGCGAGGTACATCGTCCTCGGCCGGGTCCCCTGGTCGTGCAGCACCGCGTAGCTCCGCGGCTCGTTCCGCCACGCGACCATCGGCGTCTCTGCGTGCTCGAGCGCCCCGAACTGGATCGCCCGCGTCGGACAGGCCTGCTGGCAGGCCGTGACGACCTCGCCCGGGCGGATCCCGCGCTGCTCGACGCGCGCCGCGATCTCCGCGCGGCGGATCCGCTGGACGCAGTACGTGCACTTCTCCATGACGCCGCGCTCCCGCACGGTGACGTCGGGGTTGCGCTGGAGCCTCGCGAGCCCCGTGTTGTAGGCGTGGAGCTCGTGGTAATCGAACCAGTTGAAGCGGCGGACCTTGTAGGGGCAGTTGTTCGAGCAGAACCGCGTCCCGACGCAGCGGTTGTAGGTCATCTCGTTGAGCCCGTCGGGGCTGTGCGTGGTCGCGTTGACCGGGCACACGTACTCGCACGGCGCCTTCTCGCAGTGCTGGCACAGCATGGGCTGGTGGACGACGCGCGGGTCGCGCGGGTCGCCGGAGTAATACGTGTCGATGCGGAGCCAGTGCATCTCGCGGCTGTTCAGGACCTCGTCCCTGCCCACCACGAGGACGTTGTTCTCGGCCTGGCACGCGACGACGCACGCGCTGCACCCGGTGCAGATCGAGAGATCGATCGTCATGGCCCATTGCGCGAGCGCCACCCCGGGTGCAGGCACCGCGGGCATGAGGGACGGCTGCGGCCCCCTGAACGCCTCCGTGAAGTCGGGGTGCTCGCGGTAGACGGCGAGGGGGACAGAGAGCGCGATGGGCCGCCCGCGCACGCTGAAGTGCGTCTGCGTCAGGGCGAGCCGGTGCTTCTCCCCCGGCCGCTTGCGCACCGAGAGGCCCGCCGCGAAGAACGGCGCGTCCGCGGTGCGGAGCCGGTACGCGTCCGCCCCCACGCCGGCGGCGATCGACTCGGCGCCGCTCCGCCCGTAGCCGAGCGCGAGCGACACCATGCCGTCGGCGTGCCCCGGCGCGACGAGGACCGGTATCGAGATCGTCCGCCCCCGGAGCTCGAGATCGACGACATCCTCGCTCTCGACGCCGAGCGCTCTGGCCGTGTCCGGGCTGAGCAGCGCGGCGTTGTCCCAGGTCAGCTTGGTCATCGGATCGGGCAGCTCGAGCAGCCACGGGTTGTTGGCGAACCGGCCGTCATAGACGTTGGCGTCCACCGAGAAGGCGACCTCCAGGACCGCCGCCGGCGCCGGGACCGCCGCCGCGAGCTGCCCGAGGGCCGCGAGCGCCCCGTCGGGCCGCAGCGCGGCGCCCTCGCGCGGGGCCGCGCTGCCCTCGACGAGCCCGCGCCGGAGCGCCTCCTCCCAGAACGCCTCGAAGTCGGCGCCGCCCCGCCGCGCCGACCAGGCGTCGCGCAGGAGCTGGCGGGCGCTCCGGCGCGGCTCGCCCGCGAACACGGCGAGCACCTCGGAGGCGGTCCTGCCACCGAAGAGCGGCTCGATGAGCGGCTGGACCATCGAGATCGTGCCGTCGTAGGCGCGGGCGTCGCCCCAGGCCTCGAGCTCGTGCGCCGCGGGCACGAACCAGCTGCAGGCGGCCGCGGTCTCGTCCTCGTAGAGCCCGAGGTAGACGCGGTTCGGGACGGAGCGGAGGAGCGCCGCGAGCTCGAGATCCGCGGGCGCCGTGTAAACCACGTTGTCCTCGAGGATCACGAGCGTATCGACGCCGCCGGCCCGGATCTCGTCGGCGAGCGCGGCGAGCTCCTGCTCCGCGGCGCCGGCCGAGATCAGGGTCGGCCCGGTGACCCACGCGGCGCGGTCGTTGCCGAGCGCCGCGTTCATGAGGTGCGCGAGCGCGTGGACCGGCGGGGGCTGCCGCTCCCCCGCGACGACGACGCTCGCCGCGGCGCCGCGCGCGAGGTCGCGCGCGAGCGCCCTGACGAACGGCTGCTCCTCGGCGCGCACGTGCGCCCGGAGCGGCTCGAGCGCGCCGAGCGCCTGGGGCGGGATGGCCCCGGGGCGCGGGCCGATTGCGAGGAAGAGCTCCGCCGCGATCGCCGCGGCGAGCGCCGGCACCTCGCTCGGGCGCTTGCGCAGCCGGTGGTCGGCCATGCTCCCGGTCGGGCTCAGGCCGGGCTCGACGACGTAGAGGCGGTTCATGGTGCCCGTCGGCGAGCCGACCCGCCTGCGCTCGGCGAACTGGCGCGCATACGGCACGCTGAACGGCATCGACGCGAGGAAGTCGGCGTCGAGCGCGAGGATGACGTCCGCCGCCCGGAAGTCGTACTGGGCCTGGAGCGGCGCGCCGAAGGCGAGCGCGGCCCCGCGCGCCGGATGGGCCGACCGGGCGGGCGCGTAGAACGTGAACCGCGCGGCCGGATGGCGCGCCTGGACGCGGCCGATGAGGTCGAGGATGAGCGGCGAGCCCGTCGGCCGGAGGACGAACCGGAGCCCGGCGCCGCGGTCGCTCCGCGCCGCGCCGAACTGCTCGATGAACGCCTGCCACGCCGCCGGCGCGGCGCCGCGCCGCGCCGCGCGCGCCCGGTGCTGATCGTAGAGGCCGAGCACCGACGCTTGCTCGTGAACGCCGGTCGCGCCGAGGCTCGCCGGGTGCTCCGGGTTGCCCTCGACCTTCGTCGGCCGCCCCTCGTGGTTCTCGACGAGGATGCCCGTGGCGAACCCGTCGAGCTCCAGGCTGGTGGCGTAGTACCGGAGGATCCCCGGCGTCACCTCCGGCGGGGTCGTCACATAGGGCACGATCTTGTCCGCGGGCCTCGATCGGCACCCGGAGACGCCCGCGAGCGCCATGCTCGCGCCGAGGAGCTTGAGCCAGCCCCGCCGGCTCACCGCGCCCGGGTCGCCCTCGCCGCCGGGGAGCTCTCGCGCCGCGGCCTCGCGGAGCTCCGGCGACTCGAGGAGGTCCGCGAGGCTGCGCCAGTATGCCTTGCCCGTCTTGCCGTCGAGCGCCGCGCTCCAGGGGGTCTGTCTCTGATCAGCCATCATCCCTCTTCAGGTCCTCGGCGGCCGGCGCCGCCGACTCGAGTGCTCTCCGCTGTTCGCCGCATGCCGTCTCCTCGCCTCCGCCTGCTCCCGCGCGCTCACCTGTGGCACGCCGAGCAGTGCTCGAGGCGCCTCACGCCGAGCTCCCGCGCGACTTGGCGGCCGATCCGCTCCGCGTCGGGGCCGGCGTCCCACTCCATGTCCGTGACGGCGGATGGCGGGCGGAGGTGCCGCTCCGGCGCCCTGTGGCAGTCGAGGCACCAGCCCATCGTCATCGGAGACACCTTCCGGACGTCGGGCATCTGGTCCACGCGGCCGTGGCACGTCACGCAGCCCACCCCCTTGTTCACGTGGATCGCGTGGTTGAAGTAGACGAAGTCGGGGATGTTGGTGACGCGGTTCCAGGCGATGGGCGTGTTCGAAAAAAAGCTGTTCCGGACGACCTCGAGCTTGGGGCTCTGATTCCAGATCTGGCTGTGGCACCCCATGCAGAGCGTGGTCGACGGCATCCCCGCCGTGCCGGCGCGCTCGACCGTGGAATGGCAGAACCGGCAATCGATGGCGTCGTCCTGCACATGGTGCCTGTGGTCGAACTGCACCGGCTGCTGCACGGGCTGGTTCCGCCCGGTGTTCCAGTCCGTGCGCACGTAGATCATCGGCGCTGCCACGGCCGCCGCGCCGCCGAGGAGGACGACGGCGATGGCGATTCGGAAGGCGGTGTTGCTCCAGCGCGGAAAGACGGATGCCATGATCTCGTGTAGCCGGCCTCGCTCGATGGGCGGCGTGGCGGCCATCTCCATCGATGCGGAGATCGCCGGGGTCGTTTCGCGATCTCGTCTCGCGCGCGCGCCGGGATCTCGCCTCGCGCGCGCCCCGGGAGCCGCGCGCTCAGGCGATCCCGGAGCGGCGCCGTCCGGCGTGCGCTCGATCGCGCCATGCGCGCGAGCGCCGTCCGCGAACACCAGATCTTCGCCTCGTGGGACGGAGATCTGCGATATCTTGCCGTGATGAGGCCATCGAACTCTGCCCTATCGCCCCTCCTGGTCATCGCGCTTCCGGTGGCGGCCGGGCTCGCCTTCTTCGCGTGCTCGCGCGACGAATCGATCTCCCCGCTGCCCCTCGGCACCGGCGGCGCGGCCTCCTCGGCCTCCTCGACCGGCGGGCCGGGCGGGAGCGGCGCCGGCGGTGACGGCGGCGCCGGCGGAAGCGGCGATGCCGGGGGCAGCTCCGGCGGGGGCGGCGCCGGCGAGGGCGGGGCCGGCGGTGACGGCGGCGATGGCGCGAGCGGCGGGGGCGGCGCGCGGCTGAGCTGCGCGCCGCCGTCCGAGGACGAGGGCGCGCTGAAGCTCACCCCGCTCGTCACCGGCCTCGAATCCCCGATCCTCGTGAAATCCGCGCCGGGCGACCCGACGCGGCTCTTCATCGTGACGCAGCCCGGCCAGATCCTCGTCCTCGACGAGGGGGCGACCGAGCCGACGGTCTTCCTCGACATCCGGGACCTCACCGTCTTCGCGGACGAGCGCGGCCTCCTCGGGCTCGCGTTCCACCCGGAGTACGAGAGCAACGGCCGCTTCTTCGTCCACTACTCCGACAAGGCGACGGGCGGCGACACGCGCGTCGTCGAGTTCGCGCGGGGCGAGCGCCCGGACGTGGCCAATCCGACGCCGGTGGCCACCTACCTCGAGCAGGCGCAGCCGGCGCGCAACCACAACGGCGGCTCGCTCGAGTTCAGCCCCGTCGACGGCTTTCTCTATCTCGCGCTCGGCGACGGCGGCAACAGCAACGATTCCGGCCCCGGCCACTCGCCCATCGGCAATGGCCAGGATCTCACGACGTGGCTCGGGAAGATCCTTCGCCTCGACGTCTCGACGCACCCGTACCGCATCCCGGAAGGCAACATGACCGGCGAGGGCGTCCTGCCCGAGATCTGGGACTATGGCCTGCGCAACCCGTACCGCTTCAGCTTCGACGCGTGCACGGGCGATCTCTACATCGCCGACGTCGGACAGCGGCTCTGGGAGGAGATCAACATCGAGCCGGCGGGGCAGGGCCGGAAGAACTATGGCTGGCGCGTCATGGAGGGCGCGCACTGCTTCTCGCCGGCGGAAAACTGCGATCCCGAGGGCACCACCACGCTCCCCGCCGCCGAATACGGCCATGCGGGGCAAGTGATCGAGGATTGCTCGGTCACCGGCGGCTACGTCTACCGGGGCAGCAAGATCCCCTGGCTCCGGGGCAGCTATCTGTTCGGCGACTACTGCAGCGGCCGGATCTGGACGCTGAGGTACGAGGGCGGGGTGGCGTCGGCGCCCGTCGACCGGACGGACGATCTCGGGTCGTTCCGCTTCAAGCTCGCCAGCTTCGGGCAGGACGGCACGGGCGAGGTCTACGTCATGGATTTCGGCGGCGGCGCCGTGTACCGCATCGATCCGGAGTGATGGCGCTCACATGGACCAGCGGAGCCCGGCGTAGCGCGGGCCGAGGACGAGCTCGGGCGGCGGCGCGGAGGCGGCCTTCTTCTCCGGCTGGACCGGCACCTTGCGGCCGCCGACGATGGCGAGCGGGATGCCGACGCCGGCGAAGACGACCCCGCCGACGATGAGCGCGACCCCGGCGTCCGCCGCGCTGGCATCTTCCTCGTAGGTGAAATCTTCCTCGAACGGGTCGGTGGGATCCCCGGTGTAATCCGGGTCCGTGGCCGAGCTCGCGGCGAGCGCCAGGCCCCCGCCGAGGAGGGCCACGGCGCCGATGCTCGTCAGGACGATGCCCGTGACCATCATCCCCTTGCTGCGGCGCCGGGTCAGCGGCTGCGGCGGGGGGGCTGGCGCCCGCCCGGCCACAGGCGCGAGCGCGGCGCCGCTCGCCGGCGGGGCGGCGGCGCGCGCCGGCGGCGGCGCGGCGGGGCCGCTCACCGGCGGGGCGGCGGCGCGGGCCGGCGCGCCCGCGAGCTGCGGGACGGCCACCGTCTCCGAGGCGCCGGCCTTGTTGAGCTCGACGGTCTTCACGAACGGCGATCGGCCGGCGGCGGAGGCCTCGACCGTGTGCTTTCCGGGATCCACGGGCACCGGCGTGCCCCACTGCGCGCGCCCCACGAGGGCGCCGTCGCGCTTCACCTGGAGGTCGGCCGGGGCGTCCGCGGGCGCCGTGATCGTCAGCCGGATGAGCTTCGGCTCCAGCGCCGTGGCGCGCTGCCGCGCGACCTTCTCGCGCTCCGGCTGGCCGGCGGCCTTGGCTGCGCCCGCCACGTCGAGGAACGTCGACCAGGCGCTCGCCGTCCGGCCGACCTGCTCGTAGCAGGCCGCGAGGTTGAACTGCGTGCCGATGCCGGGATCGAGCCGCTGGCTCTCCTCGAGCTTGGGGCACGCCTCGGCGTGCTTGCCCTGGGCCATCAGCTGCCGGGCCGCGTCGAACAGCGCCTGCGCCGCCGCCGTGTCGGCCCTGGCGTCGCGGCCGCCCCCCACGAGGGCGGCAAGGAACATCGCGAGCGCCAGCAGGCGCCCGAGGTGCTGCATGGGCAGGCTCGTCATGGTCGTGTCCTCACTTGCGATCGTCGAACAGGTTGCCGCTCGCCGGCGCGGCGGAAGGAGCGGCGGCCGGCCGGGCGGTCCGGGGCTGCGGCGCGGCCGCGGCGCCCGCGGGTGCGGGTGCGGGTCGAGGAGCGGCGCTCGCCGGGCGCGCCGCCGCGGGCTTGCCGCCGGCCGGTGTCGCGGAGGCGGCCGCGGCCGGGCCCGGCGCGGCGCGCTCCTCCGTCGGCGAGGGCGCCTCGACGCCGCCGGGCGTGACGGCCGGCGAGAGCGCCGCGGGCGCGTCCGGCGATGCCGCGGAGGCCGCCGGCGACGGCGCCGCGGGCGCGTCCGGCAGCGCCGCGGAGCCCGCCGGCGACGGCGCCGCCGCGGCGCTGGCGGACGGCTCGGCCGGGGCGCCGTCGCGGCCCGCGCGGGCGCTCAGGAAGCCGAAGATCCCGAGCGCGACGGCGAGCGACAGGCCGATGCCGGCCAGCGCGACGAGCCCCACGGGCCGCTTCCGCCGCACGACCGTCCCCGTCCACGGCGCGGAGGTGCTCGCCATCGTCGGCGAGATCGTCCCGCTCCGCGCCGGGGCGTCCGGCCGCGACGGCGCCGAGCTCCGCGAGATCCCGCTGATCCGGTCGATGGAGACCCGCGCGCGCCCGCTCGCGAACGGCGCGAGCGCCTCGGCCAGCGCCCCGACGTCGCGGAACCGCCGCTCCGGCAGCTTCTCCAGGCACCGCTGGATCACCGCCTCGAGCGCCGGGGGCACGTCGGGGCGGAACGAGGCGAGCGGGCGGGGGATCCCCTGCATGATCGCCACGCAGAGCTGCGGCATGGTCGCGCCGTCGAACGGCGGCGCGCCCGCGAGCAGCTCGAACAGGATGACGCCGAGCGACCAGATGTCGGTGCGCGCGTCGACGTCGCGCGCGGACTTGAGCTGCTCCGGCGACATGTAGAGCGGCGAGCCCATCACCGCCGTGGTGTCGGTGATCCGCGGATCGGCGCCGCCGGTCGCCACCTTCGAGATCCCGAAGTCGAGCACCTTCACGCACGGCGAGCCGTCGGCGCGCCGCGTCAGGAACAGGTTCGCCGGCTTGAGGTCGCGGTGGACGATGCCCGCGGCGTGCGCCTCGGCGAGCGCTTCGCAAGCCTGGAGCACGTATTCCACGGCGATCTGCGGCGGCATGGGCCCGCCGGCGCGGAGCGCGTCGGCGAGGTCGCTGCCCGACAGGTACTCCATCACCATGTACGGCGTGCCCGACTCGAGCGTCCCGACGTCGGTCACGCGGGCGACGTGCTCGCTCTTGACCTTCACCGCGGCGCGCGCCTCGCGCACGAAGCGCTCGGCCAGCGTGCGCGAGTGGGCGGCCGAGGGCAGGAGCAGCTTGATCGCGACCTGCTCCTCCAGCTGGAGGTGGGTGGCGGCGACGACGACGCCCATCCCGCCGACGCCGATCACCCGCTCGACGCGGTACTTGCCGGCGATCACCTGCCCCTGTCGAACCAGCCCTTCGGCTTCGTCGTGTGTCGGCGCGGTGCTCGTCATCGATCGGTCCCTTCGGCCCGCCGGATCGCGGATCGCGTGAAACGCGCGATCTTCGCGGAGAATCCGGCGCAAAGCCAGCCCACGATAGCCGCCGGGCGGACGGCAATCAACGTCATGGCTCGGCTCCGTCGCGCGCCTCCCCCGGCCCCGCGCCCGCGCCCGCGCGCCGCCCGCGCCTCCTCCGGCGCCCGCGCGCCGTCCACGCGGCCCGCGCCTCCCCCGGCGCCGCGCGGGGCCCGCGCCGCCCCCGGGGGGGGTCCCGCCGACGCCTCGCCGGGACGCTTCCCCCGGGCGTGAATCCGAGAGAACATCGCTCACGCCATGGAGCACGGTCACCCCGGCGGCGCGAGCGAGCGGCGTCAGCGGATCCTCGAGGCGACAGAGCGGCTCCTCCGCCGGTACGGGCCTGCCAAGACCACCGTCGCCGACATCGCGCGCGAGGCCGAGATCGCGGTCGGCGCCGTGTACCTGGAGTTCGCCTCGAAGGACGCCATCGTCGAGGAGCTCTCCCAGGGCCAGCACCGCGCCGTCATGGCCGCCATGCGCGCCGCCGCGGCCGTGGACGACCTGCCCTTCTGCGACCGGCTGCGCGCGGTGTTCGACGCCCGCGCGCGCTCCTTCCTGGAGCTCGCCGGCTCGGGCGCGCACGCCTGCGACCTCGTGCATTGCCAGAGCCGCGCCGTGAAGGCGGCCCACGCCCGCTTCCTCGACGAGGAGCGCGCCCTCCTCCGCGACCTCATCGCCCGCGGCGCCCGCGCGGGCGAGCTCGACGCCGAGGATCCCGAGCTCGCCGCGCGCGCGCTCCTCCGCGCCTACGCGAGCTTCTCCCCTCCGTGGCTGTTCCAGAGCTCCCGCGAGGAGGCGTTGGCGATGTTGTCCGCGGTCCACCGGATCGTCCTTTACGGCCTCGTCGGCCGCGCGCCCGCCCCCAAGCCGAGGCGCTGACGCGACGCGGGCGTATCCCCGCTCGCCGGCCCAGCCGCCTGCCCGGGCGGGCGCCGCGCGGCGGGCCCGAGATCCCGAGTCGCCGCCCCGGCGGCGGCGCGGGCCAGCGAGGCTGTTTGACGGGCTGCGTAACGCGCCTGCGCGGCGCGAGCTCGCGTCTTCCGGCCACGAAAGACCTCGATCCGCGCACCGCCAGGGCCAGTGTGCGCACTCCCTGGCTCGATGATCTCGAGCGCGCCAACACGCGCCAACACGCGCAAGCACGCGCAAACGTCGATAGCCGCCGAGTTCTCCCTGGAGTTTCGACAATTTCTGTGACAGCCGCGGATCGGCGGCTTATTATCCGCCCCTTGCTGGAGGGCAGTCATCGCCTCGCCAGATCGGAGCAGAGCCTTGCAAGCAGCTGTGGGCTATCGAAGCGAAGAGGTTGTGCAGACGACAAATGAGCGGTGGAGCCTCGTGCGCGCCGTGCGCGAGAGCGACGAGCGCCGCGTGCTGCTCAAGGGGCACCTCGACTCACCTCGTCATACGGCTGCTGCGGCCGCTTCTGCGCTGCTCAACGAATTCGAGATCACCCGCTCTCTCGACGCCGCGCGCGCGCTCTGCCCCGCGCGGGTGGAGCTCTCCGGCGAGACACCGGTGCTCGTCTTCGAGGACGAGGGGCTCGTGCCCCTCGACGCGCTCCTCGCGCGCGCTCCGCTCCGGATCGCGCAGCTCCTCTCGTGGGCGGCGCGCATGGCCGACGCGCTCGCCGAGGTGCACGGCGGCGGCGTGATCCACAAGCACATCCAGCCGCAAAGCTTCCTCGTCGACCCCGGGACTGGCGCGGTCCGGCTCACCCATTTCATGTTCTCGACGCGGCTCCGCAAGGAGCACCCGCAGGCCCAGAGCACGGTCGAGGAGGGCAGGCTCCCCTACATGTCGCCGGAGCAGACGGGCCGGATGAACCGGACGCTCGACTGGCGAACAGACCTCTACTCGCTCGGGGTCGTGTTCTACGTGATGCTCGCCGGGCGCCTGCCGTTCGACGCCTCGGGGCCGCTCGAGTGGATGCACGCGCACCTCGCCCGGCCGCCCGCGCCGCTGCCCGAGGACTCCGTCCCTCCGGCCGTGTCGGCCATCGTGATGAAGCTCCTCGCGAAGGACGCGGAGGAGCGGTACCAGAGCGCAGAGGGGCTGTCGAAGGACCTGGAGCGGTGCCAGCGCGCGCTCCGCGAGGCCGGGCGGATCGACCCGTTCCCGCCCGGCGAGCACGACGTCTCCGGTCACTTCCGCATCCCGCAGCGCCTCTACGGCCGCGAGGCGGAGGCGCAGCAGTACCTGTCGATCTTCGAGCGGGTGCTCCAGGGCAGCCGCGAGATGATCATGATCACGGGCTATTCCGGGATCGGCAAGACGTCGCTCGTGCACGAGATCTACAAGCCGCTCACGCGGGAGCACGGCTATTTCATCTCGGGCAAGTTCGACCGTCTCCACCGCGGGATCCCGTACTCCGCGGTGATCCAGGCGCTCCGGAGCCTGCTCCAGCAGGTGCTGGCGGAGAGCGCGGAGCGCGTCGAGGCCGCGCGGCAGTCGCTGCTGAAGCGCCTCGGGAGGAACGCGTCGCTGCTCGTCGAGGTGCTGCCCGAGCTCGGGATCGTCCTTGGCGCCGGGAACGTCCCGCCCGCGCCGGCCGAGCTCGGCCCTGCCGAGGCGCAGCACCGCCTCCTGCTGGCGTTCCGCGGGGTCCTCAAGGCGTTCTGCGGCCGCGAGCAGCCGCTCGTCCTGTTCCTCGACGACCTGCAATGGGCCGACGCGGGCTCGCTCTGGCTGCTCGAGGGGCTCCACGGCGGCGAGGATCTCGGGCCCTTGCTCCTCGTCGGGGCGTACCGCGACAACGAGGTGAACGAGAGCCATCCGCTGTGCCTGACGCTGAGGTCCGTGCAGGCGACCTCGGTGACGGTGAACACGATCAAGCTCTTCCCGCTGTCGTTCGCGTCGCTGACCCGGCTCGTGGCCGACACCCTGAGGCAGGACGCGAGGGCGGTGGAGCCGCTCGCCTGGCTGGTCATGCACAAGACGGAGGGGAACCCGTTCTTCGCGCGGCAGTTCCTGCAGGCGCTCGACGCGGACGGGCTCGTCTACTTCTGCCCGGAGGAGCGGCGCTTCGGGTGGGACATCGAGAAGATCGAGGCGCGCGGGTTCACCGAGAACGTCGTCGAGCTGATGAGCGGGCGGGTGCGCGGCCTCGACGCCGGGACGGTCGAGCTCCTGAGGCTCGCCGCGTGCATCGGGAACACGTTCGACCTGGAGACCCTCGCGGTCATCGCCGGCCTCGACCGGGCGGAGGTCGCGCGCCGCCTCGTGCCGGCGATCCGCGACGAGTACATCCTCGCGGTCGGCGAGCCCTCGAGCGCGCCGGGCGAGGCCGCCGGCCGCTACCGGTTCCTGCACGACCGGGTGCAGCAGGCCGTCTACGGGCTCATCGACAGGCCGCAGCGCGAGGCGGTCCACCTCCGGATCGGCCGCCGGCTGCTCGCAGCCGCGGGGCCGGAGGAGCGCTCCGAGCGCATCTTCGAGATCGTCGAGCAGCTCGACGAGGGGCTCGGCCTCGTGCAGTCGGTCGAGGAGCGGCTCGCGATCGCGCAGCTGAACCTGGAGGCGGCCGTGCGCGCCAAGCAGGCGACCGCGTACGCCGCCGCCCGGCGGTACCTGGAGGCGGGCCGCGGGCTGCTGCCGGCCGGCGCGTTCGGGTCGCACTACGCGCTCGCGTTCGCCCTGCTGCGGCAGCTGGCCGAGGTGGAGTACCTGCTCGGGGCGATGGACGCGGCCGAGGCGCTCGTCACCGAGGCGCTCGGCTACGCCAGGACGCCGGTCGAGAAGGCGGACCTGCTGAAGCTGCGGATGGTGCAGTACACGATGCGCGGGCGCTTCACCGACACGGTGGAGGCCGGGCGGGAGGCGCTGGCGCTGGTGGGCGTGGCGCTGCCGTCGCGCGCGAGCGCGGCGGAGCTCGACGCGCTGGTCGAGGCCGAGGCGGCGCGGGTCGAGCAGCTGCTCGGCGGCCGGGCGCCGGCGTCGCTGATCGAGGCGGAGGAGATCGCGGACGAGAGCCAGCGGCTCGCGGTGGGCGTGCTCAACGAGCTGATGGCGCCGCTGTACATGCTCAAGCTCGAGAAGCTGAACTTCTTCGCGTGCTGCAGCATCGTGCGGATCTCGCTCGAGCACGGCCTCGCGCCCGAGGCGTCGTACGGCTTCGCGATGTACGGCGGGCTGATCGGGCATTTCTACGGCGACTACCACCAGGGCTACGCGTTCGGCCGGCTGGCGGCGGACATCGGGCTTCGGTTCCGGATGCAGGGCGACTTCTGCCGCGCCTGCTACATCCTCGGCAACAACATCCAGTCGTGGGTGCGTCCGCTGTCGGAGACGGACGCGCTGTTCCGGGACGGCTACCGGGCGGGCCTGGACGCGGGCGATCTCCAGTTCGCGGGCTACTTCCTGATCTACCTGCTGCTCAACCCGCTGTTCCGCGGCGCGAGCGCGCGCGGGCTGCTCGACGAGCTGCCCGCGTCGCTGCGCTTCGCCAAGCGCACCAAGCACACGGTCGCCACGCACAGCATCCTC
This sequence comes from Sorangium sp. So ce394, assembly GCF_051474665.1. Lineage (NCBI taxonomy): Bacteria > Pseudomonadati > Myxococcota > Polyangiales > Polyangiaceae > Sorangium > Sorangium sp. So ce394. Next base: position 7,491,632 of record NZ_CP150339.1, on the reverse strand, counting down.
GGCCTGCTGCTGGCGCTGCGGGACCTGACGGGCGACGCGGCCGCGGTCGCCGAGGAGGCGCTGACGGAGGAGCAGTACCTCAAGGACTGCGAGGCGCACCAGACGCGCTACGCGCTCTGCCACTACCAGATCCTCAAGGCGACGTGCCTGTACCTGCACGGCCTGCCCGCGGAGGCGCTGCGGCTGGCGGACGAGGCGGAGGAGAACCTCGGCTTCCTCGCGGGGAAGTTCCAGACCGCGGCGCTCCGGTTCTACCGCGCGCTGGCGCTGGCGGCGCTGTTGCCCGAGGCGGCGGAGGGGGACCGGGCGCGGCTCCGGGCCGATCTGGACGCGTGCCGCGAGCGGCTGCGCGGCTGGGCGGAGAGCTGCCCGGCGAACTTCGCCCACAAGCACGCGCTGGTCGAGGCGGAGGCGGCGCGGCTGGACGGCCGGGTGGACGAGGCCGCGCGGCTGTACGAGCAGGCGATCGCGCTAGGCCGGCAGCACGCGTTCGTCAACATCGAGGCGCTCGCGTGCGAGCTGGCCGGCCGCTTCTGGATGTCGCGCGGCAGGACGCGCGTGGCGCTCGACTTTTTGACCGACGCGCTGCAGGCCTACGGCCGCTGGGGCCTGGGCCGCAAGATCGCGCTTTTGACCGAGGAGTTCCCGCTGATCAAGCCCGGGCGCGAGCGGGGCGCGCGGGCGGACGTGTTCGACGCGGAGACGCTGCTCAAGGCGGCGCGCGTGCTCTCCGAGGAGCTGGTCGTCGAGCGGCTGCTCAGCAGCATGGTGCAGGTGCTCGTCGAGAACGCGGGCGCCGAGCGGGGGGCGCTGCTGCTCGTCCGCGGCGACGACCTCGCGCTGGTGGCGCTGGGCACGGCGCACCCGCCGGCGTCGAGGGCGCTGCCGTCGATCCCGCTCGAGGACCAGAGCGACGAGGTCTGCGCCTCGGCGGTGCGGCTCGCGGTGCGCACGCGGCAGAGCGTGATCTACGCCGACGCCTCGCAGGACCCGGCCGTGCGGGACGACCCGTACGTGAGCGCGCGCAAGGTCCGGTCGATGCTGTGCGCGCCGCTGCTGTTCAAGGGGCGGGCGCTCGGCGCGATCTACCTCGAGAACAACCTGTTCGAGGGGCTCTTCGGGCCCGAGCGGCTCGAGATCCTGCACCTGCTCGCCGCGCAGGCGGCCGTCTCGTTCAACAACGCGCTCGTCTACGAGAGCCTCGAGCGCATGGTGGAGGAGCGCACGCGCGAGCTCCGGAGCACGCAGCAGCAGCTCGTCGACGCCGCGCGCAAGGCCGGGATGGCCGAGGTCGCGGGCAGCGCCATGCACAACGTGGGCAACGCGCTGAACAGCGTCATGGTGCTGCGGATGCAGCTCTCGGAGAGGATCGCGGGCTCGCGCGTCCCGCGGCTCGGCCAGGTCGCGCAGCTCCTGAAGGCGCACCGGGACGACCTCGCCGGGTTCCTCTCGGACGACCCGCGCGGCCAGCGGCTGATCGAGTACGTCGACGAGCTGGCGCGCCACCTCGCGGCCGAGCAGGAGGCCGCGGCCGGCGAGCTCGCGGAGCTCGGCGAGTGCGTGGCCCGCATCCGCGACATCGTGTCCGATCAGCTGCGCAACGCCGGGATGAAGCTCATCGTCGAGCCGGTCATGGTCTCCTCGGTGGTCGAGGACGCCCTGCGCGTCGGGCTGAACCGCGCCGAGCGCGCGCACCACGGCATCGAGGTCGTCTGCGAGCTCTCGGACGAGGCGCGGGTCGAGACGGACCGGCACCGGCTGCTCCAGATCGTCACGAACCTCATCACGAACGCGCGGCGGGCGGTGTGCCACGCGGTGGGCCCGGATCGCCGGGTGCTCGTGCGGTGCGCGCCGCGGGAGGGGGGTGGCTGCTCGGTGGAGGTCGAGGACACCGGCGTGGGCATCGCGTCGGACCACCTGGCGCGGCTGTTCCAGCAGGGGTTCACCACGTGGCCCGAGGGCACGGGGCTCGGCCTGCACGCGAGCGTGCTGGAGGCCCGCCTGCTCGGCGCGGACCTCCGCGTGGAGAGCGACGGCCCCGGCCAGGGCGCGAAGTTCACGCTCGAGCTCCCGGCCACCGCGCCCCGGAGCGGGAAGCGGCGCGCCGAGGCGCTCGCTTGACGCGCGCCCGGGCGGTGCGTAGCGGCGATCTTCCGCGCACGGCAGGGCCGGCTCGCTCGGATCGAGGGGGCCGGCGCGGGCCGAGGTACCGATGAACAAGGCGAGCGTGCTCCACAGAACGAGGATCCTGGTCGTCGACGACAACGCCGCGATCCACAGCGATTTCCAGCGGATCTTGAAGGTCGGGCCCCAGAGGTCGTCGCTCGAGGAGCACGAGGCCGAGCTCTTCGGCGACCTCGACGCGCCGATGACGCTCCCGGTGGTCGAGCTCGACGTCGAGCTCACGCTGGCGCACCAGGGGGAGGAGGGGGTCGAGCTCGTGCGCGAGGCGCGGGCGCGCGGGGAGCCCTACGCGGTGGCGTTCGTGGACTTCCGGATGCCTCCCGGGATCGACGGGGTCGAGACGATCCACCGGATCTTCGAGGAGGATCCGGACGTGCAAGCGGTGTTCTGCACGGCGTACACCGACCTGTCCTGGAAGGAGATCGCGAGCCGGCTCTCGCAGGTGGACCGGTACCTGGTCCTCAAGAAGCCGTTCGAGCCGGTGGAGGTGCGGCAGATGGCCGCGGCGCTGAGCGCGAAGTGGCGGCACCAGCGGGAGCGCGCGAGGGCGCACGCGGCGCTGCTCGAGCGCGAGGCGCACCTCACCGAGCTCCGGCAGCGCCAGGAGGAGGAGAGCCGGCTGCGCGAGCGGGAGATCGCGCTCCGGGCGCAGGTCGAGGCGCTCGGGGCGCTGTCGACGCCGATCGTGCCGATCTCCCGGCGCGCGGTCGTGGTCCCGCTCGTGGGGGAGTTCGACGCGCGGCGCGGCGAGGGCATGCGGTCGGCGCTGCTCGCGGGGATCGTCGCGCGGGGCACCCGGACGGCGATCATCGACGTGACGGGCGTGCCGAGGATGGATGAGGCGATGGCGATGGAGCTCGAGCGGACGGCCGGCGCGGTCCGGCTGCTCGGCGCGGAGCCGGTGCTGACCGGCCTCGGCCCGGAGGCGGCGCTGCAGCTGGTCGCGCTCGGCGTCTCGCTTTCGGGGTTAAGGACGTTTTTGACGCTCCAGGAGGGCGTCGCGTTCGCCCTCCGGCGGCACAAGGTTTAGGTGCCCTGCTCGCAGGGGGGTGGATGCGCCCTGTGCGCATCCACCCTCGAGAGCAGGGTTGCCTCCAGCGCGCGTCGTGGGGAGAGCTCCGCGATCAGTTACACGACCCGAGGCGGGCCCATTCGGCCGGGCACCAGGAGGCCGGGTTGCTGGGTGGGCAGTCCGGGTGCGACCACCAGATCTGCTGCTTCGCCTGCCAGAACTGTCCGCCCTGGGTGACCAGCGTGCCGGGCGTATACACCTGCCCCGACTGCCATGAGGCCAGGCTGCTGCACTGCAAGCAAGACTCCCAGGTCGACGGCGACGCGCTGAGGTTCTTGTTCTGGTAAACGTAAGGAGGCTCGTTGTAGAACGACCAGGTGCTCGAGCCCGACATGTTCTGCCAGGTGCCCGAGGTGGTCTTCAGCTGCTGGCGCAGCATCTTGATGGGCGTATCGCAGGAGATCTGCGGCTCGGCGTACTGCGGGCCCACGTCGCGGAAATGCTCGATGTCGTGCGCGTACATCTCGACGGTCGTGCGCGTGTCCTGGGCGAGGAACTGCCAGCCGGCGCCGTCCTTCATGTCGACATAGAGGCAGAGCAGCGAGCCGTTCACGTCGGCGACGCGCGCGGACGTGCACCACTCGTACTTGAAGACGACCTGATCCCCGGGCTGCAGGCCGCTGAGCGAGCCGCCGCAGGTGCCCCCCGAGCCCCACTGGGTGTTGCAGCTCGAGTGATTCCCCGTGACCCCGTTGTCATCTCCGAAGTAGTAGACGAACCACCCGTCCGGGGTGTGGTAAATGCCGGACTCCAGGTTGTAGTACCACTGGCCCACCACGCCCCAGGCCTCGGACTCGTTGACGAACTCGGGGACCTCCCACTCGATGAGCCAGCCGCGGGTGTCTCCGACGTTGCCCGTATAGGTGCTCGTCAGATGGTAAGATCCGAGCAGGCTCGCCTCGCCGAGGCTCTCCTCCTCGACGGCGCCGCCGGCGGTGCACGCGGCGCCGCCGAGGGTTCCGAGGAGCAACAGCGCCGCGCCGACGCGCGGCCAGACGGCGCGCGACGCACGACGAGCATCGGTATCCATCGACAGGGTGCTCTTCTCGCTCATAAGGATTCTCCTGAGCCGGTGTTTTTCCCCCGCCGGGTGAGTACCGCAGACTCCGTCCGCTTGCTGTTAAGTTGTGTTAAGTCGTACGACTTGATCTCGGGATCAGACGCCGAACGCGCGGGTCGTCGCTCGCGAGGGAGGTCGATGCGCTGACGGCGAATTGGGCGGCGGCGCCGCGCGCCCGGGAGGCTGCCGGCGGCGCGAGGTGCCGGGATGAGGGCCGCGGCCTGGAGGCCGTGGCCTCCAGGCGTGGAGGCTCGCCCCTCCGGCGAGCCGCCCCGGGGTCGAGCGGCCGCGTCGGCTGCCGGGCGGGAATGAACTGCAGGATCGCGCCGATTCCGCCGTGATCTAAGCGCATCGGCGGTCGATGTTGGCTCGCGGCGAGCTCATCGGCACGCCCGTTGCTGATTGGCGGATTGCGGCGCACCCTCGGACGGGCGCCGCAGGATCGCCGATGTCGGCAGGCGGTTGTTCCGCGGCGAACGCGCGTGTCGTGCGGCGGCCTGCGCTCGGGATCCTTGGCTGGGCTCATCGGCGGAGTCACACCGCGTCTCCCCGACAGAGCCTTTGATCGACAACGGAGATGATCATGTACGATTGCCATCGAAAGACCACGCTGTCCCTCCAGTGGCTCGCCATCCCTGTCGTGACGGCGCTGCTCTCGGGATGCTTGACGGCCGATCCGGACGCGGAGCCTTCCCACGAGGACTCCGCCTTGGAAGGACACCTGTCGCCCAACGGATTTTCCTCTCCGTCTTCCGCCACCCGGGCCGAGACGGACTGGGAAGTGGCGGGGTTTGCCCGCGAGCGTGGCATCTCGTACGCCGAAGCGCAGCAGCGGCTCGGCTGGCAGACGCTCGCGCCAGCGCTCGAAGAGCTGGTCAGCGCCGGTCTGGGCGATCAGTTCGGCGGCACCTGGATCGACGCCGCGCGCGGCGATCGGATCATCGTCGGCGTGGCGGGCAAGGCCGGCACCGACGCGGTCGCTTTCGTGCGGGAGGCGGCCCGGAAGATCGGTCTGACCGAAGGGTACGACATTGTCGATGGGCGCCGCTCCATGGCGGAGCTCGAGCGCGCCAACGACTGGCTCGGCGATCGGATCGAGAAGGTCAACGACGGCGCGGACGCGACCCTGACCGCCGGATTGCGCGCGGACCTCAGTGCGGTCGAGCTGCAGGTACCAGCCGAGGGCCGGCTGACCGAAGCCCAGCGCGACCTGGTCGCCGCCGCGAGGGCGGAGCTCGGCGACGTGCTCGCGCTCGGCTCGTACGCCGGCCGCGCCACGGCGCGCGCGTGCGTCTATCCCCATTGTGACCCGCCGCTACGCGGCGGTATCCGGATCACCAACTCCGGAGCGGGTTGCACGGGGGCGTTCATCGCCAAGAGCAAAGTCAACGACGTGCTCTACCAGTTCACCGCCGGGCACTGCGCGCCCGGCAACACCGACGACTGGTCGACCCGCTTCACGGACAACTCCAGCCATGTGATCGGCTCCGTGTGGCACTGGGAGTGGCATAAGGGCGGTGACATGGCGATCCTGCGGATCAAGAACCCGGGCGGATGGGATCCGGAGCCGTGGGTCCACGTCACGAGCGGGCCGGACACGACGACCAACACGACGTATACGATCAAATCCGACAACACGAGCGTGCTGGGCATGCGCATCTGCACCACCGGCGCCTTCTACGGCCGCAGCGACTGCGGGTACGTCACCCAGCTCGGGGTGACGGCCACGTACGGCGGCGTGACCGTGCGCAAGCTGGGTCGGGGGTCGTTCTGCGGGACCGGCGGCGACAGCGGCGCGCCGATGTACGCCTCGCACGTGGCCTACGGGCTCCAGGTGGCCGGATACAGCGAGTGCGACAGCCTCTATCAGGGCATCCGGGCCGCCGAGTCGGTGCTGAACGTCAATGTCTTGCACGCACCGTAGCCGTCGCGCCGCGTACGGCCGTTGCGTCGGAATCTTGCGCGGAGCCGGCGCCGCCGGCGGAGAGGCGCGCGCGCGGCGCCCTGGGGCGCGAGCCCGATCGCGATCGAGGCGAACCTGCCACGATGGTTTTGCCACGATGTGACGAATTACCTCAGCGCTGCGCCCCACCGGGCATATCGCCGACGCGCGACCGGCGAAGCTCCCCGGTGGGATAGGGCCCCCACGTAGGTTGAGCCCTGGCCTCGGCTGGGGCGGATACCGCGGGGCACATGCCTTGCAGACATCGACGACGAACGCCGATTCGCCTCACTCCGACGCTTGTCCAGGAGACGAGCCGGCGGGCTCTCCGCATCTATCACACCTGACCAACCAGCGCTCTGCGCGCCCGGGGGCGCCGCCTCCGCGAGAGGAACTGCGCGTTCGCCGAGGCAGCTCGTTCTCGTCGAGGACGGAGCTCACGCCCTCGCAGGGATGACCTGTCTTCCTTGCGCCGGCCGCGCAGAGGCGCGTTCGGCGCTGTCGTGCGCGGACCCGGCTCGATCGACTCGTCAAATCAGGAGAGAGGCACCATGACCCGTGACAGCGTGATTCCAAGGTTGGTTGCGGGCCGCTACTGGACCGAACGACGGATCTCGGCAGGCGGCATGGGGACCATCTGGCAAGCTCTGGATCGCTATCTGGAGCGCCCGGTCGCCCTGAAGTTGATATCGGACACGTATGCCTCCGACATGGGCGCGCGTGAGCGGTTCGCGCGCGAGGCCAGGGCGGCGGCGCGGCTCGGCTCGGAGACGGATCACGTCGTACGGATCATGGACTTCGGCGTCGACGCCGGGACGCCGTACATCGTCATGGAGCTCCTCCACGGGGAGGATCTCGAGGCGCGCCTCCTGCGGCGCGGGACGCTGACCGTGCAGGAGGTGGCCGCGTTCCTGCCGCAGATCGCCTGTGCGCTGCGGAAGGCGCACGCGATCCGGCTCGTGCACCGGGACATCAAGCCGGCGAACCTCTTCATCTCGTCCCAGGATGAAGAGGAGAGGATCAAGCTCCTGGATCTCGGCATCGTGAAGGAGCTCGGTCGACCAGGGATCTCCACGTCGGGTAAGCTCCTCGGCACCCTCTGGTACATGAGCCCCGAGCAGCTCGACGGCAGGTCGCTGCTGGACCATCGCACCGACCTGTGGTCGCTCGGCCTCGTGATGTACCGGGCGCTCTGCGGACAGCTGCCTTTCCAGGGGAGGACCCTGGGAGAGCACCTGATGTTGCTCTCGATGGGCCGGGTCCCCCGCATCTCCGAGGTCGCGCCGGGGCTGCCCGTCGAGCTGGACGGGTTCTTCGAGCGCGCGCTGGAGAGGGATCCCGCGCTGAGATTTCAGACGGTCGAGGAGCTCGCGCGGACGTTCGCGGGGCTCGCCAAGGGATCCTGGCGTCCGCCGCCGCCGGTGGCGGAGGCGCGGGGCGAGCCCAGGCGCGCTTCGCTGGACGCCGACGTGCCCACCGCGAGCCTCGCGGCGACCCGACCCGCGAGCGCCGAGGCGACCCGGGTCACGGTGAGCTAAGGCCCCCGGGATACGCCGTGCGCCTCAGGTGCAGGTCCCCTCGACGCACTCGCTGCCGCTCGGACAGTCGCAGTCCGCCTCGCAGGAGATGGCCGGCTCGGGCGGCGGCTCGCAATAGCCGGCCTCGCAGGACTCGCCCTCGGGGCAATCGCACGACGCCGCGCAGGGCGTCTTGCAGGTCCCCTCGACGCACGCGCTGCCGCTCGGGCAGTCGCAGTCCGCCTCGCAGGCGCCCGGGTTCTCCGAGGAGCTCCCGCCCGCGCCGCCGGTGCTCGCGCCGCCCTCGCCGCCGGTGCCCGAGCCGCTCTGGCCGCCGGTGCTCGCGCCGCCCTCGCCGCCGGTGCCCGAGGGGTCATCATCATCTTCTTCTTCCTCTTCGCGGTCCGGGCGCCCCACGTGGGGTGCGTCGGGGCCTTCGTCCCAGAAGCACTCCTCCTCATCTTCATCCCAGTCGCAGCGATCGTTGGTGTTGATGTAACAACCCATCATCGTCGTCGAGACGAAGCACAAAGAGAGGCCGAGGCCCCACTCGAAGGCGGTGCGCATGCTCATACGTCATCACTCCTGATCAGCGATGGACCCAGGGCAGCGGCGCCGCACGTCCCGCGGCGCCCTCTGCCCACCCGACGCTGCGTGCCCGCCACCGCGCGCTCCGTTCAACGCTCCCGCGCCTCCGCACGATCTCGACGCTCACCCCGCCCGGAGCCCTCGACGCGGTGAGGTGGAACACGCCTGGAGGTCGACCTCGCCGGCCGAGGTCGATTTCCCCCGCCGGGGTTGAACGTTCCGAGCCCCTCCGGGCACGAAACCGACGCCGCCCCATGAACGATCCCCGCCACGCCGGGCACGAAGCCCTGTGCCACAGGTCGCCCCGACCCCCCCGACGCCCGTCGACGTCAAAAGGGCAGCGCCGCTGGGCCCGTTCGGATGTAACCATGACAACGCAGGGATGGACCGAGAAGGGACGGAGCGAGCGGCGGGCTTTCCGCCGGGAGAGGCGGCGGGCCCCGGTCACCCCGCGAGCGCCGCGGAGAGGTCGCGGCCGATGAGGGCCATCGCGCTCGTGATGCCGTTCCTCTTCTCCCGCGGCGCCGAGCGCGCGCAGGACGAGGAGGAGGCGCTCGTCGAGCGGCTGCGGCGCGGGGACGCCGCGGCGGTCGGCGAGGCGTACGACAAGCACTACGCGGCCGTGCGCGGGTTCGCCCGCCGCCTCACCGGCGACGACGCCGCCGCCGAGGACCTGGCGCACGACGTCTTCGTCAGCTTGCCGCAGGCCGCGCAGCGGTTCCGCGGCGGCTCGTCGCTGAAGACGTTCCTCATCGCGATCGCGGTCAACCACTCCCGCCACCACCTCCGCGCCGCCGCGCGCCGCCGCGCCGCCATGGAGCGGCTCGCCCTGGAGCCGGACGAGGACGACGCGCCGAGCCCCGAGCGGGAAGCCGGCCGCGCCGCGCTGGCCCAGGCCCTGAACCGCGCCCTCGACGCGCTGCCGGACGCGCAGCGCGCGACGTTCGTGCTCTGCGAGGTCGAGGAGCGCAGCGCGCGCGAGGTGTCCGAGATCCTCGGCGTGCCCGAGGCGACGGTGCGCACGCGGCTGTTCCACGCCAAGCAGAAGCTCCGGACGCTGCTGGAAGAGAGGACCCCATGAAGGACGACGTGCTCCGCGAGGCCGCGCGCGCGCTGCGCGAGGAGGCGGACGCGTCCGTCGCCCGCCGCGACGAGACGCGCGCCCGCGTGATGAGGAGCCTGAAGGCGCAGCGCGCCCGCCGGCTCACCACGGTCCGCGTGGTCGTCCCGCTGGCCGCCGTGCTCGTCGGCTCGGCCGCGTGGGCCTCGGCCGCGCGCTGGTTCCCGGACGCCTTCCACGACATCGCGTCCCAGCTCGGCCTGAGCGCGGCCGAGCCGCCGAGGGATCCTCCCGCGCCGCCGCCGCGAGCGCGCTCCGGGCCGCGGCACGCGGCCGACGCGCCCGCGCCCGAGGCGCCCGAGATCGCGGCGCCCGAGGTCGACGCGCCCGCGCCGCCGGAGGCCGAGGCGAGCGCCGCACCGGTCGCGCCCGCGCCGCCGCCGCCGTCTCTGCCCACCGCCGATCCCCCGGTCGCCCCCGCGCCGCAGCGCGCGCCGGAGCTCGCCGTCGCGCCGCGCGCCGCGCGGACCGCGCCCGCGCCGAGCGCCGCGCGCCCCGCGCCCGCGCGCGCGTCAGCGAGCGATCCCCAGGCCATCCAGCGCCCGCCGCCGGGGCCCGACGCGGACGCGCTCTATCAGGCGGCGCACCGCGCGCACTTCGTCGAGCGCGATCCCGCGTCCGCGCTCTCGGCCTGGGACGCTTACCTCGCGGCCGCCCCGCGCGGCCGCTTCGCCGTCGAGGCCCAGTACAACCGCGCCCTCTGCCTCGTTCGCCTCGGCCGCAAGGACGAGGCGCAGCGGGCGCTCGAGCCGTTTGCGCAGGGCTCCTTCGGCGGCTACCGCCAGGCCGAGTCGCGCTCGCTGCTCGAGGCGATGCGCAGCGCGGACGAGTGAGCGTGAGCGTCGCGCGCGTGAACGAACGCGCCGCGAGCGGGCACAGCACGGTCGATGAACACACCCCACATCGCTCCTCCGCCCGCGCCGCCGCGGGGCTCGCCGCGCCGCGATCGGAAGATGTCCGCGCGCGGCGCGGGCCTCCGCGCGGGCGTCGCCCTGCTGCGCGCCCTCGCGGCCGCGGGCGCCTTCGCCGCGGCCGCTGCGCCTCCCGCGCGCGCCCTCGCCGAGGAGCCGCGCGCCGCCGGCGTCGATCTCGTCGTCGACGGCGCGCCGTGGACGCTCGATCCCGACGCGGTGCGCGCCGCCGTCGAGCGCGAGCTCGGCGCTGGCGTGACGCTGGCCCGCGCGGCGGCCGCCGGGCGCCCCACGCTGGTGCTCCGCGGCGAGCCCGACGGCCGCGTCACGCTGAGCTACAGCGCCGCGGACGGCCGCCGCATCGAGCGCACCATCGACCTCCCCGGGGATCCCGATCGCGCCGCCGAGGCGATCGCCCTGCTCGCGGGCAACCTGGTCCGGGACGAGGCCGCGGAGCTCGCGGCGTCGTTCGGCAAGCGCGCCCCCGAGGCGCCGCCCGCGCAGCCGGAGCCCGCCGCGCCCGCGGCGCCTCCGCCCGCAGGCGGGCAGGCGGCGCCCGCGGGCGCCGCGCGCCCCGCGCAGGCCGCGCGCTCCTCGCGGCCCGCGCCCCCGGAGCCTCCCCGGTGCTCGCTCCCCGGCGCGAAGCACGTCTTCCTCGGCGCCGACATCGCCCCGTTCGTCGGCACCTCGACGTTCGACGGCACGAACGTCGTCCGCCGATACTCGCTCAACCTCGTCGGCGGGTACACGGCGGGCATCTCGGGCATCGAGGCCGGCGGCGGCGTCAACATCGCCTCGTCGTTCGTGTGCGGCACCCAGCTCGCGGCCGGCGCCAACCTCGCGCTCGGCCCGGCGCGCGGGGCGCAGATCGCCGCCGGATTCAACCTCGCGAGGTCGCTCTCGGGCGCGCAGGTCGGCTCGATCAACGTCGCCGCCGGCCCGGTCTCGGGCGCGCAGGGCGGCGTGCTCAACGTCGCCGCCGGCGCCGTGGACGGGGCGCAGCTCGGCGCGATCAACTTCGCCGCGGGCGCCGCGGCCGATCTGCAGCTCGGCGTGGTCAACGCCGCCGTGAGCGACGCGACCGGCGTGCAGCTCGGCGCCATCAACCTCGCCGTGGGCGCGGCGACCGACGTGCAGCTCGGCCTCGTCAACGTGGCGGCGGGCCAATGGACCGACACACAGCTCAGCCTGATCAACGTGGCCGCGGGCGCGTCGACCGACGTGCAGCTCGGGCTCGTCAACGTGGCCACCGGCAAGGTGGAGGGGACGCAGATCGGCCTCGTCAACTACGCCGACGCATCGCAGTTCTCGTTCGGGCTGCTCAACTTCATCCGCGACGGCCGCACCCACGTCGACGTGTGGGGCACGGAGTCCGGCATCGTGATGGCCGGCCTCAAGCACGGGAGCGTCCACGTCCACAACATCTACGGGGTCGGCGTCCGCGTGGCCGGCGACCGCCCCCTGCTGGCGTTCTCGCTCGGCCTGGGCGGCCGCTTCCATCTCCGCGAGCGCGCCTTCATCGATCTGGACCTGCTCGGGTACTCCCTCCTCGAGCCCTCGACGGGCAACCTCTCGGCCTGGATGACGCAGGCGCGCGCGCTCCTCGGCTACCGCCTCTTCCCCGGCCTCGCGGTCTTCGGCGGCCCCAGCTACAACGTCGCCAACGGCGCCACCGCCGAGGAAAGCCAGCTCAGCCCGTACGGCAGCAAAGCCCTCGGCGAGGGCGACACCGTGAACCCCTGGCGCGGCTGGCCCGGCCTCGTGCTCGGCGTCGAGGCGTTCTGACCTGACCGCCGCGCTCGCTCGCAGGGCGGGTTGACGGACGCGTGAACGAATTTACTTTCCGTTCATCGATTCATGGAGCTCGCCCGAGCGGTCGCTCGCGGCGGTCTACGTGAGCGACCCATCCGCGCGCCGCGCGCCGCCCTGACCCGGCGGAGGCGCGGCGCTCCGCAACCACCCGTCCACCGATCCGATCCGGCAGGGATGGCGCGAGCCTTTCGCTGCCCCAGGAGTTCGCATGAGCCAGCTTCGCAGCGGCGCCAGCGCGCCTCGCTCTCCATTCCCCCTGCTCCCGCTCCGCACGGGCGTGCTCTTCCCGGGCACCGTGCTCACGCTCCCGGTGGGCCGCGCCCGCTCGGTGGCGTTGCTCGGCGCGGTCCACCCCGGCGACGTGATCGGCGTGATCGCGCAGCGCGACCCCAAGCGCGAGGATCCGCGCCGCGAGGATCTCCACGACATCGGCACGTTCGCCCGGGTCGTCGACGTCACGCGCGTCTCGAACGGCTACCGGCTGGTGATCGAGGGGCTCGATCGCTTCGCGCTCACGGCCCTTGTCGAGACCGAGCCGTACTGGCGCGCCGAGGGCGCGCTCGCGCCGGAGTTCCCCGGCGACGCCGAGGAGGCGCGCCTGCTCGCCGCGTCGCTGCGCGAGCGCGCCCGCGAGCTCGGCCCGAGGACCGCGACGAACCTCGCCGAGATCGCCGCCGCGAGCCGGGCCGAGCCGGGCCTGTTCGCGGATCAGGTCGCCGGCGCGCTCGGGCTCCCGACCGAGAAGGAGATGGAGGTGCTCGCCGAGCTGCGCGTCGTGCCGCGGCTCCAGCGGGTCGCCGGCCTGCTCGCCGAGGCGGCCGCGCTCGCGGACCTGAAGAAGAAGATCGACAACGACGTGCGGCGCGAGCTCGGCAAGGGCCAGCGCGAGGTGATCCTGCGCGAGCAGCTCCGGGCCATCCAGAAGGAGCTCGCGGGCGGCGAGGAGGGCGAGGACGAGCTGTCGCTCCTCCGCCGGCGCCTCGACGAGGCCGGCCTCTCCGAGGAGGCGCGCGCGGTCGCCGACCGGGAGCTCCGGCGGCTCGAGTCGGTCGGCCCGCAGAGCGCCGAGCACAACGTGATCCGCACCTACCTCGAGTGGATCGCCGATCTCCCGTGGAGCGCGCGGGCGACCGTCAAGGACGACCTCGACGCGGTCCAGGCGAAGCTCGACGAGGATCACCGCGGCCTCGACGACGTGAAGCGCCGCATCCTGGAGCACATGGCGGTGCTCAAGCTGACGGGCAAGGCGCGCGCGACCATCCTGTGCTTCGCGGGCCCGCCCGGCGTGGGCAAGACCTCGCTCGGCCAGTCGATCGCCGACGCCACCGGCCGGCCGTTCGTGCGGATCTCGCTCGGCGGCGTGCACGACGAGGCCGAGCTGCGCGGCCACCGGCGGACGTACGTCGGCGCGCTGCCCGGGCGCATCGTGCACGCGCTGAAGAAGGCCAAGGTGAAGAACCCGGTCGTGCTCCTCGACGAGGTCGACAAGCTCGGCGCGGGCTTCCGCGGCTCGCCCGAGGCGGCGCTCCTGGAGGTGCTCGATCCGGAGCAGAACCGGACGTTCGTCGACCATTACATGGAGCTGCCGTTCGATCTGTCGGAGGTCGTCTTCCTCTGCACGGTGAACGACCTCGGCGCGCTCTCCGCGCCGCTCCGGGACCGGCTCGAGGTCATCGAGCTGTCCGGCTACACGCCGGACGAGAAGATCGCGATCGCGCGGTCGCACCTCGTCCCGAAGCAGCTCAAGGAGCACGCGATCGATGCGGGATCGCTGTCGATCACGGACGAGGCGCTGGCGGCGATCGTGCGCGACTACACGCGCGAGGCCGGGGTGCGGCAGCTCGGCCGCGAGATCAAGAAGCTGTGCCGGGCGGTCGCGCTGGAGATCGCCCGCGCGGCGGACGGCAAGGCGCCGCGCGTGGTGATCGAGGCGAGCGATCTCGGCAAGTACCTGGGCAAGGTCCGGTTCTTCAGCGACGTCGCGGAGCGGACGAGCGTGCCCGGGGTCGCGACCGGGCTCGCCTGGACGCCGGTGGGCGGGGACATCCTGTTCATCGAGACGTCGCGGATGGCGGGGAAGGGGAGGGTCGAGATCACGGGCCAGCTGGGCGACGTGATGAAGGAGTCGGCGAAGGCGGCGCTCACCTACGTGCGCAGCCACGCCGGCGAGCTCGGCGTCGACACGGCGAAGCTCGAGACGGAGGACCTGCACATCCACGTCCCGGCGGGCGGGGTGCCCAAGGACGGGCCGTCGGCGGGCGTGACGATGTTCACCGCGCTGACGTCGCTCCTCTCCGGGCGGCGCGTGCGCTCGGACACGGCGATGACGGGCGAGTGCACGCTGCGCGGGCGGGTGCTGCCGGTCGGCGGGATCAAGTCCAAGGTGCTCGCGGCGCACCGCGCCGGGATCACGCGGGTGATCCTGCCGCAGAAGAACGCGCGCGACGCGGAGGAGATCCCGGCGGAGGTGCGGGCTGGGCTGGAGATCATCTTCGTCGAGGACATGAGCCAGGTGATCGCGGCGGCGCTGGAGGAGGCGCCGATCGAGGCGGTGGGCGGCGGCGCGGCGGCGAACGCGACGGCGGGTGAGCCGGCGGCGGCCGCGTAGCGGAGGGGGGCGAGCGCGCGCGGCTGTGCCGAGCCGCGCGCGCCGGCGGGGGGCTGTGCGCGGCGGCGCGCGGGTGGGCGCTCGGCCATCCGCCGAGGCGGGCGGCGTGGGTGCTTGCGCTGAGAACACCGCCCGGCATGTCTCACTTCGGGCCATGCCTCCTGGGACGTTTCGTCGCGCGCCACACAAGGCGCGCCTGAGACGCAGAGCCCGCTGAGAGCTTATGGCACCTCGTTCGGTGCTCGCCGCGCCCACCCGCGCGCCGCCGCGCACAGCCCCCCGCCGGCGCTTACGTTGTATTGGGGGGCGTCGTTCGCACCGCCATGAGGCGCTCACGGGATCACGCGGGTGATGTCGTGAGCGACGCGAGGATCCGCTGGAGAGACGACAGATCGATCGGCTTGATGAAGTGCATGTCGAAGCCAGCCTCCCGGACCCGGCGCTGATCTTCCTCCTGACCATAGCCGGTCAGCGCGATCATCAGCGAGGGGGATGAGAGGCTTACGCTTCCCCTCAAGGCCCTGGCCACGCCATATCCATCCATCCCGCCAGGGAGACCGATGTCACACAGGATGACCTCCGGGCGGAACGAGCGCGCCGCCGTCACGCCGGCAGGCCCGGACAGGGCGACCTCGACGTGGTAGCCGTACAAGGTGAGCAGCGCCTGCAGGGTCTCCGCGGCGTCCACGTTGTCCTCGATGATCAGGATGCGCAGCGCGTGCGACGCGCCGCACGAGGGCGGCGCGGAGCGCTCCGACGGCGGGTCCTGGCTGCGCTCGATCGGCAGGCAGAGGACCATCTCCGTCCCGTGGCCGATTCCCCCGCTCCCGGCCGAGACCGCGCCGCCGTGGAGCCCGACGAGGCCCTTGACGAGCGCCAGGCCGAGCCCGAGCCCACCCCGGCTGCGGTCCAGGCTGCGATCGGCCTGGCTGAACGGCTCGAACATGCGCGCCAGCGTCGCCGGATCCATGCCGATGCCGGTGTCGCGGATGCGAACCACGGCGGAGCTCTCCGGCGTCGCCGACAGCGCGACCGTCACCCGGCCGCCCGGATCGGTGAACTTGTTGGCGTTGTGCAGCAGGTTGCTCACGGCCTGCGATAGCCGCGTCGGGTCGCCGAGCACCCAGACCGGCCCCGCCGGCAGCTCCAGATCGAGCCGCAAGCCGCTCGCCTCCAGCGTGCTGCGGTAATCCTCGGCCGTGTGCCGGAGGACGCGCACGAGGTCGCAGCGCTCCTTGCGGAGCTGGATCCTGCCGCGCGCGACGCGGGAGACGTCGAGCAGGTCGTCCACCAGCCGGGCCATGTGAGCGACCTGCCGGTCGATCACGCCGCACGCCCGCACGAGCGCCGGCTGCTGCACGGCCATGTGCCGCAGGAGCTCGACCGCGTTGCGGATGGGCCCGAGCGGATTGCGCAGCTCGTGCGCGAGCATCGCCAGGAAATCGTCCTTGCGCTGGTCCGCCTCCTTCAGGACCGCCTCTGTGAGCTTGGCGTCGTGGATGTCCGTGCAGGTGCCATACCATCGCACGATCTCGCCCGAGGCTCCCCGGATCGGCACGGCGCGGACCAGATACCACCGGGGCTCGCGGGCGGCGGGGAACGCGATGCGGTGCTCGATCTCGTAGGGAGCGCCGGTCGCCACCGAGCGAGACCAGGTGTCGAGGACCCGCTGGCGATCGGCCTCGGGCAGGAACGAGATCCAGGTATCGCCGGCCACCTCCGCCTGCTCCGCGCCGGCGAGCTCGAACCATCGACGGTTGTAGTAATCGATGCTGCCGTCCGGCCTCGCCATCCAGACGATCTGCGGCATCGCGTCGGCGAGCTGCCTGAAGCGCGCCTCGCTCTCGCGGAGCGCCTCGTCGATCTGCCGCCGCTCGGTGACGTCGTGGGCGATGCTGATGGCGAGTCGCCGGCCGGCGGCGTCCTTCCCCAGCGGCGCGGCGCTGAACGCCCAGATCCGCTGCTCGCCGCTCGCCGTGGAGATCGGGAGCTCGCGCTCGGCCGTGCCGCCGTCGGCATCGTAGAGGGACTGGATCAGGTCGCTCACGTCGCCGTTCCGCGCCCCGTACGCCCGTTCGAGCCACGCCGCGAGGGTGGGGATCTGGTCGCGGGTATACCCGCTCATCTCCGTCCACGCGCGGTTCAGGCTGATGACCTCGCCGTCGTCGGCGTGGATCATGATGGGGAACGGGGTCGCCATCACGGCGCGGCGGAACCGCTCCTCGCTCTCGCGCAGGAGCAGCTCCGCCTCCTTCCTCTCGGTGATGTCGATGACCGAGCCGATGTAGCCCAGGAGCTCGCCGTCCGGCCCGAGCCACGGCTGGGCCACGTCGATGCACCAGCGGTACGCGCCGTCGCGGCGGCGGAACCGGTAATCCATCCTGAAGGCCTCGCGGCGCGCGGTGGACCGCCGGAACGTCTCCGCCGCCGTCTCGTGGTCCGAGGGGTGCACCGCCGCGAGCCAGCCGAAGCCGAGGCTGGTCGCCTCGGGCTGGCCGGTGAGCTCGCGCCACCGCGGGTTGGCGTAAATGCACGAGCCGTCAGGGGCCGTGATCCAGATCACCACGGGCGCGTGATCGGCGATGTTCCGGAAGTGCGCCAAGCTCTCGAGCGGGCTCTCCTCCGCGTCCCTGCGCGCCGTGACGTCGCGCGCGGTCTCCTGCACGAGCCGCCGCCGGTCCATCCCCTCGACGACCTGCATCCGGGACTCGTCGATGTCGGTGGACGTGCCGAGCCAGCGGATCACGCGGCCGGCTCGGTCCCTGACGGGCTCCGCTCGGGCGAGGAACCAGCGGTAGGCGCCGTCGTGGCGCCGCAGGCGGAGCTCCTCGGCGAACGGCGCGCCGCGCGCGACGGCGGCCCGCCACGCCGCCGCGCTGCGGGCTGCGTCGTCCGGGTGGACCGCGGCGGCGAAGCCCGCGCGCGTCAGCTGCTCCGCGGTCAGCGCGGTGTACGCGCGCCAAGGCTCGTTGACGTAATCCCATGTTCCGTCGCCGCGAGCGGCCCAGACCATCTGAGGGAGCATCTCGGCGAGCAGGCGGAACTGCAGGTCGACACTACCCTCCTCGTCGCCCTGTCCCGGCATCGATGCTGCCGCGCTCATGTTCCAACCAGAGTACCTCGAACGCGCCGGAGGGCCAGGCCGCGACGTCCCGTGAGAGCGGACCATGGCCGCCGGGCGGAGGCGGCCTGGGGGGAGCGAGGGGCGCCGAGATAGCGTGGATGCGGGTTCGAACCGCTTGTACTCCATCGCTCCTTCTTCCGTTTCCTCCTTCCTGGGGCGTCCGCGGTTGTGCCCATGAGCTCCTCCGGAACCATCGCCTGGAGCAGAGCGAGGATGATGTCTCCCGACGTGAGGGGGAGCTGGAGCTCATCTTGGTCGAGGGCCCTCAGGCCCACGCGCGCGGGATCATCCACCGAGATCTCAAGCCGAAGAACCTCTTCCTTACCCGCCGCCCGGACGGGACTCCCACCCTCAAGGTGCTCGACTTCGGTTTGTCGAAGTTCATCGCCGTAGGTAACTCCATCAAGGAGGCGAGCCTAACGGCGACGGGCCTCATCATGGGCTCCATCCATTCCATGTCGCCCGAGCAGATCCGCAGCCTCAAATACGCGGATGTGCGCACGGACATTTGGGCCCTCGGTGTGATCCTATATCGCATGCTCACGGGGCGACACCCGTTCGAGGGTGACACTGACGCTGGAGTCACGGCGGCGATTATGGTGGATACGCCTACCTGGCTCCTGAGCCTGCGCCCTGACCTGCCGCCAGAGGTCGCGACGCTCGTGAGCCGGTGTCTCGTGAAGGATCCGACCGCCCGGGTCCAGGGCGTGACCGAGATCGCCCGCGTGTCTGAAGCGACTCCCCTCACCGCCCGCGCGGCGCTGGATGCCGGCGCCGCGCGGGCGGCTTCGAAGCGCTTGCCCTCGGTAGCGCTCAGCGAACGCGATAGATGCGGAGCACGGTGATCGTCCGCGCCTCGCGATCGATCGCGAGCACCGCGTCGTGGAAGCCCGCGCTGAGGAGGTAATGGGGCGCCTCCCATGCGAGCTCGCCCTCACCCGTCTCTGCGAAGCGAACGACCGCCCGGTCGATCATGAAGGCCGAGTGCATCGGCAGGCTGTAAAACGTCGCCAGGGCGGGGAAGTTCCAGACGACGCGGAAGCTCATCCGTCCCGCCCGCGAGCCAGCTCCTCCAGGGCCCGCGGCAGATCCTCGTGAGCGACGAGGCGCGCTCGGCCCGCCGCGATGTCGGCGAGGTCTCGCTCGAGCTCGGCGCGCTGCTCCGGCGTGAGCCTCTGCACACGCGGCGCGCGATCGAGGGCCGCAAGGATGGGGTCGCTCGGCGAGGCGTCGGGGCGGGGCATGCCTGCAGCGTGGATCGGAAAGGGGCAGGGGAGCAAGGGGGCGCGTCTGGCACGTCGCCAAGTGGCCGCCGTCCCCACCCGGCGGCCGTCCTGCCTGGCACCTGGCCGGCCCGCCCCGCGCCCTCGCCTAGAACAGCTCCCCGATCCGCCGGAGCAGGCTGCCGCTCGAGTAGAGCGCGCGCATGCCGCGCTTGAACCAGCCGTACGACGACTCGGTGTAGGGGAACCACGTCGGGTCCTTCGACCCGAGCGCGACGCGGTCCGCGTTGATGTGCTTCACGTCGCACATCTGCCGGAGCCCGTCCTCGCCCATCACCCGGCCGAAGCCGCTCTGCTTGACGCCGCCGAACGGCGCGTCCGGGAGCGCGCCGTTCATGAGCACGTCGTTC
This sequence comes from Sorangium sp. So ce394, assembly GCF_051474665.1. Lineage (NCBI taxonomy): Bacteria > Pseudomonadati > Myxococcota > Polyangiales > Polyangiaceae > Sorangium > Sorangium sp. So ce394. The sequence goes on along the minus strand of NZ_CP150339.1, from coordinate 7,472,061 downwards.
ACCAGCACGCTGCCGGCCTGCAGGCGCTCGGCGAGCCGGCGGGCGTGATCCGTGTCCTCCGAGAAGACGTACGCGTTCAGGCCGAGGTGCGACTCGTTCGCCAGCCGGATCGCCTCCTCCTCGGTCGCGACCTGCATGAACGGCACCACCGGCCCGAAGATCTCCTCGCTCATCACGTTCATCCCGTGATCGCAGCCGGCGAGGATCGTCGGCTCGAAGAACTGGCCCTGCCCCGGCGCGCGCTTGCCGCCCGCCCTCACGCTCGCGCCCTTCTCGACCGCGTCCTTGATGAGCCGCTCGGCCACCTCGATCTGCGGCCCGAAGATGATCGCGCCGACGTCGACGAACTCCTTGCCCGGATCGCCCTGGTTCAGCCCCCTCGTGATCTCGACCGTGCGCTCGAGCAGCCGGTCGTGGATCTCGCGGTGCGCGTAGACCCGCTCCACCGCCACGCAGACCTGCCCCGCGTTCGCGAAGCCGCCGAAGACGATCGCCTGCGCCGTGCGCTCGATGTCCGCGTCCGCGCACGCGATGAGCGGCGCCTTGCCGCCGAGCTCCATCACGCACGGGATGAGGCGCTCCCCGCACGCGGCCGCCACCCGCTTGCCCGTGCTGACGCTGCCCGTGAACACGAGCATCTGGATGCCGCTGTCGATGAGCGCCGCGCCGGTCGGCCCGTAGCCGGTCACCACCTGGAAGAGATCCTCCGGCATGCCCGCGCCGTCCCAGATCTCCTTCTGCTTGAGCGCGATGAGCGGCGTCACCTCGCTCGGCTTCAGCACCGCCGCGTTGCCCGTCACCACCGCCGCGAGCACGTCGCGCAGCGCCAGCTGGAACGGGAAGTTCCACGGCGAGATCACCCCGATCACGCCGCGCGGGGCGTAGTGGACGAAGCTGCGCCGGTGCTTGAAGAGGTGGAGCTTGATCTCGCGCGGCTCGAGCGCCTTCGGCGCGATCTCGGCGAAGTACGTCGCCATGTCGGCCGCGACCAGCACCTCGTGCAGGAGCGCCTCGTGGCGCGGCTTGCCGCACTCGCGCGAGAGCAGATCGACGATCTCGTCGGTCCGGTCGACGATGGCGTCGCGGAAGCGGAGGACGCGCTGGCAGCGCTCCTCGACCGGCAGCGCGCCCCAGGCCTCCTGCGCGCGCCGCGCCCTGGCCACCGCGGCCCGCACCTCCTCGGCGCTCGTGTTCGGCGCCTCCCCGAGGAGCTCCCCGGTCGCGGGCGCGTAGCTGCGGATCGTCGCGCCCCCGTGCCCGTTCATGCCAGGACCGCTGCCGTTGCCGCCGATCGAGCGTTCGCTCACCACCTGACCCATGTTCGATCCCTCCACCTGTCGAGCCCCGCGCAACCCGCCGGATGGCCCCCGTGGCCCGCTGCTCGCGCCCGGACCGTACCCTCCCAGCGAAGGTACAGCAAATGAGCATTTGCTCAATTTCCCGACGATTCCCGCCGATTCCCGGTGAGAGCGCGCGCGGCGCCGCCCTCCGCGGCGCCCGCTGTTGCGCCGCGGACAAATGGTGAGCACACCGCGGTTGCGCCAGGGGCAGGCCGGACGGCGAGGGCCGCGCAGCATGTAGGGCGAGCCCTGGCTTTTGGCTCGGGCGTTCGTCGGGGCGACCCTGGCTCTCGTCTCGGGCGGACTCTCGGCATGACGTCGGCGAGAGGAGCCGGTATAGGCGGACCCCGACATGTTGGAACAACGAGAAGTCGATCTCATCGCGGCTGTGGAGCACCCGGATCCGCACCACGTGCTCGGCGCGCACGAGGACGAAGACGACCTGGTGGTCCGCGTCTTTCGCCCGGACGCCACCGAGATCGCGGTGCTCCCGGACGACCCCTCGCTCCCGAAGCAGCCCACGGAGCGCATCCACCCCGCGGGCCTCTTCGAGGCGCGCTTCCCCGGCGTCTCCTACCCGAAGGACGGCCGCTTCCTCTACCGGATCGAGCTGCGCTACCCGGACGGCAACGCCTCGGTCGAGCGCGATCCGTACGGCATGCCGCCCACGCTCGGCGACGTCGACCGCCATCTCCTCGCGGAGGGGAGGCACTGGGAGCTCTACCGCGTCCTCGGCGCGCACGTGCGCGAGGTGGACGGCGTCTCCGGGACGTCGTTCGCGGTCTGGGCGCCGAACGCGCGCCGCGTGAGCGTCGTCGGCGACTTCAACCACTGGGACGGCCGCCGGCACCCGATGCGCCGGATGGGCGAGGGCTTCTGGGAGCTCTTCATCCCCGGCGTCGGCGACGGCGCGCTCTACAAGTACGAGCTCAAGACCCCGGAGGGGCACATCACCGTGAAGAGCGACCCGCTCGGCCAGGCGATGGAGCTCCGGCCGGCGACCGCCTCGCGGGTCACGACGAGCCGCTACGCGTTCCAGGACGGCGAGTGGATGCGGACGCGCGGCCAGCTCGACTCACGCAAGAAGCCGATCGCCATCTACGAGGTCCACCCCGGCTCCTGGCGGCGCGTGCACGAAGACGGCCCGCCGTACGAGCACGGGATGCGCTGGATGACCTACCGCGAGCTCGCCGACCACCTCGTCGACTACGTGGCCGAGCTCGGCTTCACGCACATCGAGCTCATGCCGATCATGGAGCACCCGTTCGACGGCTCGTGGGGCTACCAGGTGGCGGGCTACTACGCCCCGACCAGCCGCTACGGCGATCCCGACGACTTCCGCTACTTCGTCGACCGGTGCCACCAGAAGGGCATCGGCGTGATCCTCGACTGGACCCCGGCGCACTTCCCGAAGGACGCGTGGGCGCTCGGCCGGTTCGACGGCACGGCGCTCTACGAGCACCTCGACCCGCGCCTCGGCGAGCACCGCGAGTGGAACACGTACATCTTCAACTACGGCCGGCACGAGGTGCGGAACTTCCTCGTCGCCAACGCCCTCTACTGGCTCGACGAGTTCCACATCGACGGCCTGCGCGTCGACGCGGTCGCGTCGATGCTCTACCTCGACTACGCCGCGCAGGGCGGGGACTGGGTGCCGAACCGGTACGGCGGCCGCGAGAACATCGAGGCGATCGACTTCATCCGGGAGCTGTCGAACCGGGTGCACGAGCGCTTCCCGGGCGCGATCCTGTGCGCGGAGGAGTCCACCGCCTGGCCGTCGGTGACGCACGCGACGTACGTCGGCGGGCTCGGCTTCGACTTCAAGTGGAACATGGGGTGGATGCACGACACGCTCGACTTCTTCAAGCACGAGCCGGTCCACCGCGCGTTCCACTACCACCAGCTCACGTTCGGGCTCATCTACGCCTTCTCGGAGAAGTTCCTCCTGCCGCTGAGCCACGACGAGGTCGTCCACCTCAAGCGGTCGCTGCTCTCGAAGATGCCGGGCGACTACTGGCAGATGCTCGCGAACCTGCGCGCGCTCTACGGCTACATGTGGGCGCACCCGGGCAAGAAGCTGCTCTTCATGGGCGGCGAGATCGGCCAGTTCGCCGAGTGGAGCGAGAAGACGGAGCTCGACTGGGGCCTGCTCGCGGTGCCTGCCCACGCCGGGCTCAAGCGGCTCGTGACCGACATCAACGCGCTCTACAAGAAGTATCCGGCGATGTACGAGCTCGACGACGAGCACCACGGCTTCCGCTGGATCGACTGCACCGACAACCTGCAGACCGTGATCTCGTTCATCCGCTACGGGGACGGCGCGGGAGACCAGATGTCGCCCTCGGGCCAGCACGTCGTGTTCATCGGCAACTTCACGCCGGTCCCGCGCCGCCCGTACCGCATCGGCGTCCCGCGCCGCGGCGCGTACCTGGAGGTGCTCAACACGGACGCCACCGAGTACGGCGGCAGCGGCGTGGGCAACATGGGCCGCGTCGAGGTCGAGGACATCCCCTGCCACGGGTTCCCGCAGTCGATCGAGCTGACGCTCCCGCCGCTCGGGGTGCTCTGGCTCATCCCCGAGCGCGACGCGTCGCCCTGACGCCGCACCCGGCGCGCGGCGCCGACGGCAACCGACGACAACCGACGACAACCGACGACAACCGACGGCAGAGAAGCGACGGCCGGCATCCCGCCGCGCTCCTCCGCCGCCGGCCCTCGCGAGGCGGCCGGCTCATCTCGCCCTCTCCTTTTTCAACCGCGACCGAGATCGATTGTCCGTCCAGGTCGGAGCACTCTCCGCGCTTGGCTGCGCCGTTCTCTCTCGTTCCGTTGTCTGTGCTCCGAGGCAGGCGCACTGCACAGCGGCCCGGGCGAGCAAGATGTCGTGCACGAAACCGGCTTGCACGAATTGACAAATTTCTTTACTAAGGAGTTTCCGCAACGGAAAGGGCTCCTCGACTCACCCGGGGCGAACGCGTCGAGGGGGGAGCCTTGTCCTGGCGGGGCCGCTTCTCCGGCGGCGAGCGGGGCAAGAGCGATTCGGTCGGTTGTCGGCGGGGGCCTCGCTGCTCGCTCGTCCTCACGCACCCGGCCAGCAGGGCCGATCTCGTAGACACGCTGTCTGCTGCTCGCCTGCTCCTCGAACGTACGCTGGGATGGACTGGCTCGCATCGAGCAGAGGTGGACCTTTTCAATGACGAGTCATCACGGCAAGCTCCTCGGTCACACGCTCGAGACGATGAGCCAAGGAGGTCCGCCCCGCTTCCTGACGCAGCCGCCGCCCGCGGCGTGGACGGGGCCTGACTCCGCGCGCGGGAACGAGGTCCGGAGGGTCCTCGTCATCGACGACAACCCCGCGATCCACCGCGATTTTCAGAAGCTCCTGTGCCCGGATGTGGGGACATCGGCGGACCTCGACGCCCTCGACGCGGCGATCTTCGGGGCGCCGGCGGCGGTCCCGAGGAGCACGTTCCAGGTGGACGGCGCTTGCCAGGGGCAGGAGGGGCTGGAGAGGGTCCGGCGGATGCAGCGGGTCGGCCGCCCCTATGCGCTGATGTTCGTGGACATGCGGATGCCGCCGGGCTGGGACGGCATCGAGACGATCGAGCGGATCTGGGCCGAGTGTCCGGACATCGAGGCCGTGATCTGCAGCGCGTACTCGGACTACTCGTGGCACGACGTGATCCGGCGCCTGAAGCGGCCCGAGCTCCGGCTGCTGAGCAAGCCGTTCGAGAGCAAGGACGTGCTCGAGCTCGCCTGGTCGCTCACGTCCCGGTGGCTGAAGCGGAGCGCGATCCGGCGCTGAGGCGGCGCGGGGCGTTGACACCCCGGGAGCGGTGTTTACACCTTGCAGTGGGTTCGGCAGGGGTCCTGAGCCAACGCCCCAACCTCGACACCGGTAAAGCGGTACAGAGGTGGTGAGCTCCCCCGTACCGGCTCTGTCCGACGGCCGCAGCGCGCCGGACAGCGCCCGGCCTGGAGCTCCTCTGTCCGCCGGGTCCTCCTGAACTGGCGCCCTCCGGCTCAGGCCCCCGCCGAACCCGCTCACGAGGAGCGCAAGGAGGAGACCTCGTGAGACGCACGAAGGAGGTTACCATGCTGGCGCGATACACTCCCTGGTTCTCGACAGATGCTCTGTTCCGGCCGCTCTTCGGCTTCCCCTGGAACCTCGGCGCGGACCTGGCTTCGACGGCGCTCGCGGGCGCTCCCCGGGTGGACATCCTGGAGAACGACGGCGGCGTGGAGCTCGTCTGCGACGTGCCCGGGTGCGGGCCCGACGACATCGGCATCACCGCGGAGAACGGCGTCCTGACGATCCACGTCCGCCGCAAGGAAGACAGCGAAGGCGCCGCGATGATCCGGAGCGAGCGCTATCACGGTGAGTTCACCCGTTCGTTCGCGCTGGGCGAGCACTACGACATGGATCAGGTCTCGGCCTCGCTCGAGAACGGCGTGCTCACCGTGAAGGTGGCGAAGCGGCCGGAGGCGACGCCGCGGCGCATCCCCGTCCGCCTGGGCGCGGACGACGCGAGCAAGCAGCTCGGCGCCAAGCCGTCCGAGGCTCGGCTGGAGGCGGCGTCGTGACGTGACAGCGGCCCTGGGCGCGCGCCCGGGGCCGCCCCCGCGGGTCTCCCGCGATGATCTGGCGATCTGGAGAGGAAGGCGTGAACTCGGCGGCGCGCTCCGCCGCCCGCGGCTCGGCGGTGGGGCGCGCTCTCCGGGCGGAGATGGGATGAGTGTGGCGATCCCGCTTCCGCCGGGCACGGGGCGCCGGACACGGGGCAACGAAGGAAGGGGGAAAACACCCATGTTGACGACCTACAATCGCTGGCTGACGAACGATCCCTGGGGCACCGCGGCCGCGATGTCGCGCGCCCTCGACGCTGTCTGGCGATGGCCCCTCGATGCCTCCGCCCCGCGGGCGGACGTCGTGGAGCGCGAGGACGCCTGGGAGATCGTCTGTGACGTACCGGGCATGGGCCCGGAGGACCTCCAGGTGGCCGCCGAGGACGGCGCGATCACCCTCCGCGGCGGGCGGCGCTGGAACGGCGGTTCGAGCGAGTTCGTGCGCTCGTTCCGGCTCGGGGACGCGGCGCCGTCGGCGGACGTCTCGGCGTCGCTCGCGAACGGCGTGCTCCGGGTGCGGGTGCCCAAGCGCGCCGCCCCGGAGGGGCGCGTCATCCCCGTGCGCGTCGGCGGCGCGAGCGCCGCCAGCGAGCGCGGCGGCGTGCTGAGGCGGCTCCGGGAGGGGCTCTCCCGGAGCGGCCGGGCGCTGGCGAGGATGCTCAGGCCCGAGCGTCGGGCCGCGTCGCCGGCGGCGTAAGGCGCCGCCTTACCGCGCGTCGTCGAGCGGCGCCGCCTCGCCCCGCCGCGATCGCCTCGGCAGCCACATGTCCACGGTCGAGACGACCGCCATGGCGCCGAGCGACAGCAGCATGGCCACGCCCGAGATCGGCATCAGCGCCGCGGCGCCGGGCGCGCTCCGGATGAGCCACGGCGCCGCGATGTGCAGCCCGCTCGTGACGACGGCCGCCGCCACGCCCCCGGTGTGCAGCCACGCCGGCAGCCGCGCGAGCAGCCAGAGGTGCGCGAGGATCAAGACGTAGACGGGCACCGAGAAGAGGTGGAAATGCGTCACCTCCAGCAGCTTCCGCTCGGAGATCTGCTCGACCAGGACCCGCGGCGGCTCCGTCGCGGCGGGGAGCTCGAGCTCCGGGCCGAGCTCGAGCGCCGGCCCGTCGGCCGCGGCGGGCGCCTGCGTCGGCGCGGGCGGCGGCGCGGCGGCCGGCGCGCCCGCGTAGTACGCGGCGGCGCCCGCGTCCTGCACCATCGCCCCGTAGAGGCGCCACGACACGAGCAGCCCGACGATCGAGGCGACCGCGAACGCCGTGTACAGGAGCTTCGCGCCGAGCGAGAGCGACCGCAGCCGCCCCGCCGCCGCGGTGAAATCCCTCACAGGGCGCCGCGCTTGAGCGCGAGCTGGAGGACGAGGGCGTCGCGCTTCACGCCGAGCGCGACCGAGCGCGACGAGATCGACGCGCCCGACACGATGTCGATGTCCTTGCCCGCCGTGATCGGGTCGCTCGCCGTCTTGCCCTGGAACTGGGCGCGGAAGCGGTCGCCGCGGACCTCGTCGCCGTACGCCTCGCGGTACTCGAGGATCTCGATCCGCTCCACCGCGCCGGCCGTCGAGAACTTCACGGCGAAGTCGATCGGCTCGTGCATCCCCTTCTCTTCGTCCTTGATCGCATAGCCGTCGGTCTTGCCGTCCGACTCCGCGACGTAGACCACCCACTCGCGCTTGACCGGCGCCCCGAGCTTCTTGGCGATCTCCTGCGCCTCGGCGTCGCCGAGGACGACCTTGCGGTAACCGACCTTCTTCGAGCTCGCGAAGAAGCTCTTCAGGACGGCAGGGACCGTCCAGTACGTCGCGCCGTGCGCGGGGAGCGCCGCCAGCGCGAACGCGAGGGCCGTGGCGGCGGCGAAGTGGGCGGTGCGGAGGCCGGAAGAACGCATCAAGACTCCGAGGAAACTGTCATTCGTGAAAGTCAAAGTCAACAGCGTTGGGCCGCGGGATCCGCTGGATCCCGCGGCGCGCGTGCCTCAGTCGCGCACCTGCACGTCGAGGTAGCGCTCGGCGCTCAGCACCCACGCCTCCGGGCTGCGGCCGGCCTCGACGTGGGCCACCGCGTCGGCCGCGATCGCGGCGCAGTGGTCCAGGTTGCAGTGCAGGAAGAGCGCCTGCCGCCCGAAGGGGAGCGCGCCGAGCGCGGCGGCGCGGCGCATCGCCGCGCGCCAGTCCTGGAGCCAGCCGCGCCGGTAGAGCGGGTAGACGCCGGGCACGAAGCGCTGGCGGGCCTCGATCGGCGCCACCCCGCGCGGGGCGATGCCGGCGCGGACGAGCTGGTCGAGCAGCGCCGCGAGCGGCCGGCCCGAGGCGAAGTCGCGCCCGCGGCCCCAGGCGCCCTCCGGGATCTCCACGCACAGCACCGTCTCGCCCGGGCGGCGGAGATCGGGCGCGTAGTTCTGCAGCTCGGAGACGCGGCCGAACCAGAAGCGCGGGTCGGGGCAGTAGTACGTCTCGGGCGCGCCGAGCCGCGCGCGCGGGTAGGCGAGGTAGACGAGGTACAGGCCGCGGTGCTCGAGGCGCGCGTCGGGCACGAGATCCGCGAGGTCGCCCGCGAACAGGACCGGCGCCGCGCCGGCGGCCGCGGCCACCCCGGCCGCGTCGAGGGCGGCGCCGCACTCGGCCCGGACGCCGGCCTCCGCGAGCCGGGCCTCGAGGTACGCGATGAGCGACGAGATGCCGGCCGGCGGGTAGACGAACCGCGCGAGGTCCGCGGCCGCGCCGCCGCGGCCGCGGGCGAGCCCCCGGAACAGCGCGAGCGGGCTGGTGGTGCTGATCCGCTTCTTCGCGACGGTCTGGGACAGCTCGGACGGCGGGATGCCCCAGACCTTCTCGGCGTAAGGCCGGTAGAACGACGCGTAGGCCGCGGCGCCGACGCGCTCGCGCACGAACCGCTCGAAGCCGACGTCCTCGCCGGCGATCGCGCGGTCGTGCTCCCAGCGGGCGAAGGCGGCGCGGCGGCCGCGCTGCGCGACGAAGCCGAGGCCCATCGCGGCGCCGGCGCGGAGGCCGAGCGCGCGCAGCATCGACGGGACGCTCGGGGGGTAGGGGACGTGCCGCTCGCCGAGCACGAGCACGCCGCGGCGCGGGCGCGACAGGAACGGGGAGCGCGCGTGCACCTCCCGGAAGAGCGGCTGCTCGAGGGCGGCGGGGTGGAGCCGGTGCGAGCCGAGGTCGCACGGCAGCCCGCGGAACAGCTCGGCGCCGGCGAGGCCGCCGGGGCGCGCCGCGCGCTCGAGGAGGCGCACGCGCCGGCCGGCCCGCGCGAGCAGCAGGGCAGCGTAGAGGCCGGAGATGCCGGCGCCGACGACGAGGCGCTCGGGCCCCGCGCCGTCTGGGCGGAGTGACATGGCGGTGCTCTCGGCCGGCGCGCTCAGTACATGAAGCCGAGCCCGAAGTTGAGCTGCGTCTGGTCGAACCCGAGGGTGCGGTCGCGCAGCTGGTAGTCGGCCTTGAGCACGAGCCCCTGGGTCGGCCGGTACGAGGCCCCGAGCGTGAGCTCGCGGACCCCGTACGAGGCGTTCTCGGTGTAGCCCTCGGGCACCGCGGACTGCGTGTCGTACGCCTCGAGGCGCGCGAACGGCAGGAGCTCGTGGCCCACGCCGAGCGGGCGGAGCACGTCGTAGGCGGCCTCGACGTAGCCGCCGCGGATCCGGGTGGCGACGGGGCTCGTGGGATCGATGAAGTTCGGCGCGCCGCTCTGGTTGAACGAGACCATGAGGGCGCGCGCCTCGGGCAGGTGCCACTGGGCGAACAGGATCCGGGTCTCCAGGCCGCTCCTGCGCCAGCGCGCGTCGAGCGACCAGCCGAGGACCGGGACCGAGAGATCGACCGGGGTGCCGTCGCGGAGGAAGAACTTGCCGTCGCCGTTCGGGCCGGCGTCGCTCGCGTACACCGACGCGCCGGCGACGACGCCGAGCAGCGGCTCGGCCTCGACGCGCGCGACGCCGGCCCACGCGTTGGCGCGGGCGAGCCCGCCGTTCTGCCGGCCGCCGGCGAGGCCGCCCGCGCGGAAGCCGAGCGGATCGAGGCCGGTCATCGCGTAGGCCTCGAAGCGCAGCCAGTCGAGCGGCTGCCCGAAGGCGCCGACGGCGATCTCGCGCCACGTCGAGGGGATGACGACGGTCTCCACCTTCGGCCGGACCACGCCGTGGAACACCGGGGGCTCGTGCCACTGGTTGATGATCCCCATCGGGACGAGCACGAGGCCAGCGCGCAGCCCGAGCGCGCGGCCGGCGGCGTTCCACTCGAGGTAGGCCTGCTCCAGCTCCGCGGCGCCGGGGCAGCTCGCGCAGGAGAGCGAGTGCTCCACCTCGAGCTCGACGTAGGACCGGATGTCGGTCGTGAACTCGTGCGCGACGAAGAGCACGAGCCGGGGGATGTCGGCGACCCACGCGCGCTCGCCCTCGCGGCCGGTCGTGGTGCCGCGGACGTGCACCTCGCCGTAGCCGCCGATCGAGGTGCTCGTCGCGCTCGCGCCGGCGCTCCGGAACCGCTGCTCGGTCAGGCCGCGGACGAGCTCGTGCTCCGGCGCCTGCCCGGCGCCGAGGCCGACGGCGGGCTTCGGGGGCTCCGGCGGCGGCCCGTCGTGCTCGGGCGGGAGGTCGAGGACCGGGCCGTCCGGCGCGGGCTGCGCGGCGGGCGCGGGTTGCGCGGCGGGCGCGGGTTGCGCGGCGGGCGCGGGTTGCGCGGCGGGCGCGGGTTGCGCGGCGGGCGCGGGTTGCGCGGCGGGCGCGGGTTGCGCGGCGGGCGCGGGTTGCGCGGCGGGCGCGGGTTGCGCGGGCGCGGGCTGCGCGGCGGCGGCGAGGGGCAGCAGCGCGCCGAGGACGACGCCCGCAGAGCGAGGCCACAGGGACGAGATCGCTTTCATGACGAGGACCGGGAGCCCCGCGAGGCGCTCGGCAGGGCGGGAGTCTTCGCGCCCTTGAAAACGGAGGTCAACCTCGTTTTCAGCCGGCCGGCGCGCCGCGCGGCGAGCGCGGGAGCGATCGGCCCGCCGGAGATCCGGCCGGCAGCGCCTCGAGCAGGGCGAGGTCGCTCCAGAGCGCGTCGACGTAGCGCGAGCGCGGGCGCGCGAAGCGGATCGAGATCGCGTAGCCGCGGCCGGCGAGCGCGTCGCGCGCCGCGGGCGAGAGCGCCTCGCTCGTGATCAGCGCGCCGCCCGGGCCAGCCTGCTCGACGGCGCGGACGAGCTCGTCATCACCGCGGACGCGCACCGGCCGCCGGCCGGGCGCGCCCTCCTGGATCATCCGGTCGAGGTCGCGCGTGAGCACGGGGCGCTGCTCGGCGCCGGCGTCGCGGAGGAAGCCCACGATCGCGGCCGCGGGCGAGGGCGCCTGGTGCTGGCGCGCGAGGGCGATCGCGTCGGCGAGCCACTGCGCGGCGAGGGCCGCGACGAGGGCGGCGGGCGCGGCCGAGCGGAGCGCGCGGCCGCGCGCCGCGCCCGCCGGCAGGAACGCGGGCGAGCGCGCGGGCGAGAGCGCCGCCGCGCCGGCGGCCAGGGCGACGACCAGGAGCGGGACGAGCGGCAGCCAGTGACGCGGCTTGAAGGCGATGTTCTGTCCGAGGAGCGCCCAGACGAAGTACGCGAGCGCCGAGGCGAACAGCTCGGGCTGGTCCCGCGCCGCGCGCGCGGCCCGCCGGAGCGGCGCGGCGCGGAGCGCGGCCGCGGCGAGGAGCGCGAGCAGGATCGGCGCGCCAAGCCAGCGCGCCGCCGGGGCGTCCGGCCACGCGCCGCCGAGGCCGTTGGCCCAGATCCCCCAGACGACGCCGTGGAGCCGATCGGCCGGCGACGAGACGGTGATCGCCGTCCCGCCCCAGCGGGTGAAGTGCCCGAGCCCCTGCACCCACGTCGTCGCGACGAGGTCGCGCGGCGTCGCGATCAGCACGAGCGGCACGAGCCACGCGAGCGCGCCGGTCGCGAGGTCGCGGCCGCGCGCGAGCCACGCGAGGCGGCCGCCCTCGCTGCGGGCGATGACGGCGAGGCAGGCGAGCGCGAACGGGAAGTACGAGAGCCGCACGCCGAGCCCGACGCCGAGCAGCACGAGCGCCGCCGTGCGCGCGCGCGCGGCGCTCGCCTCGCGCGCGGCGCTCGCGTCCTCCGCCGCGCGGCGGAGGCGCCGGCCGCGAGCGCAGAGCCAGAGCGCCGCGGTCGTCACCGCGGCGCCGGCCATGTCGCTGAGGAGCTTCTCGGACGACAGCCACAAGAACGGCGAGGCGAGGGCGAGGATGCCGGCGAACGCCGCCGCGCGCCGCCCGGCGACCTCGCGCGCCAGCAGGGCGGTGAAGGCGACCGCGGCCGCGCCCGACGCGGCGCTGACGAGGGCGAGCGCGGCGCGCGGCGCGGCGCCCAGCAGCGCGAGCCCCTTCGCCGCGGCGATGAACACGGGGTAGTACGGCGCGTGCGGGCGCAGCGAGGCCACGTCGAACCGCTCGACGCCGAGCGCGAACCGGAGCGCGTCGATGTCCTCGTCGTGGTCGATGCGGAACCAGAGGCGCGAGGCGAGCGCGGCGGCAGTGAGCGCGGCGAGCGCGGCGAGGTCGCGCCGCTCCTCGCTCACGAGCCCGAGCCGGAGCCCGATCCCGGCGCGTGCGTCGGCGCGCCGCAGTCCGGCGCGTCCGCGCCGGCCGCGCCAGCGCTGACGGTCGCGCCCGAGCCAGAGCCCGAGCCGGGCAGCGGCGCCGCCGGGGTGTCGCACTGGTCGAACAGCTCCTCGCCCGCGTAGTCGAGGCACGCGGTCGCGAGCGACACGAACACGAACGTGGCGCCCGCCATCACAAAGGCGGTGCGCAGCGATGCCCAGGAGCCCAAGCCGGCCACGCAAGCACCGTGCCGCCGACGCAAATGCATGTCAAGCGCGCGTGTTCCGAGATCGGGGCCGGGGCGGAGGCGCCGGGCGTCGCGCGTTTTTTGCTCCTCCCGGCGCCGCGCGCGTAGGGTCGCGCGCATGGAGTGGCTCGAGTCGATGCACCGCATCCGCGCGCTCAAGCTGGAGCTCGCGCGGATGGACCCGCGGCGGGGAATGCCGATCGCGCCGCCGGCCGGGGCGCCCGAGGCGGCGATCGCCGGCGTCGAGCGCCGCCTCGGCATGCCGCTGCCGCCGAGCTACCGCGAGCTGCTCGCGCGGCACGACGGCTGGCCGCAGCTGTTCGCCGGCGCCAGCTTGCTCGGGGTGCGCGCGCTCGCGCGCGGCTCGTACATGGACGTCGGGCGGATGGTGCTCGAGCTGTGCGAGGGCGAGGAGGCGCGCCGCGCCGGCGAGCGCGACGTCGCGCCGTCGAGCTTGCGCGGCCGGTACAGCGCGCGCAGCGCGCTCGTCCCGTTCGGCATCGACGCGGCGGCCGAGACGGTCTTCGCCTGGGACCCGGAGGCGAGGTCGCCGGACGGCGAGCTCGAGGTCATCCTCTGGACGAACGACGTCGGGATGCGCCTCTCGGGGTTCGCCGAGCTCCTCGACATGGTGAAGGAGATGCTCGCCGCGGAGCTCGACGATCGCCGGAAGCGCGCCGCCGAGCAGCTCGATCTGACGCCGCGGCTGCGCGCGGCGGTCGCGCCGCGGAGCCGCGCGCGCGCGGTGGCGGTGCCGCTCACACCTCAGCCTCGCCCGTTCGCGCGGAGCGCGCTCACGGGCTGACGCGGCGCTGCTCGCCGAGCCCGGCCGCGCCGCGCTCCGCGGGAGCTCGCGCCCGGAGGCATGAAACGCGCTCGTCACACGGCGCGCCGCGCGCGGCGTGGCATGGCGCGGCGTCGGGAGACGAGCCGGTTGTTTCCGCGCGCAGCGTGGGACGTGATGTACTAGGCGGAGCATGACGGAAGCCCACCAGCAGCAGCGCTACCGGGTCGTCGAGCGGCTCGCTTCGGGCGGCATGGCCGAGGTCTTCCTCGCCGAGAGCGCGGGGATCGAGGGGTTCAAGAAGCAGGTCGCGATCAAGCGCGTGCTCCCGCACCTGAGCGAGAAGAAGCGCTTCATCGCGATGTTCCTCGACGAGGCGCGGCTGTCCGCGCACCTCTCGCACTCCAACGTCGCGCAGGTGTTCGACATCGGGGTCGGCGACAACGCCTACTTCATCGTGATGGAGTACGTGGACGGCGCCGACCTGAAGGCCGTCCTCGAGTCGATGCGCAAGGCCGGGCGCACCCTCCCGGTCGAGTCCGCCGTGTTCATCACGGCCAAGCTCTGCGAGGGGCTCACGTACGCCCACGAGCTCCGGGCGGCCGACGGGCACCCGCTCAAGATCGTGCACCGGGACATGTCGCCCCCGAACGTGCTCATCACCAAGTACGGCGAGGTGAAGATCGTCGACTTCGGCCTCGCCAAGGCGACGAGCCAGCTCGAGAAGAGCGAGGCGGGGATCATCAAGGGCAAGTTCAGCTACCTCTCGCCCGAGGCCGCGCAGGGCCTCGAGGTCGATCACCGCACCGACATCTTCGCGGTGGGCGCCATCCTCTGGGAGATGCTCTCGGGCAAGCGGCTCTTCCTCGGCGAGACCGACTACCAGACCGTCAAGCTCGTGCAGCAGGCGCAGATCCCGCTGCTCTCCGAGATCAACAGGGCGGTGCCCCCCGAGCTCGATCGCATCATCGCCCGCTCGCTGGCCCGCGAGCCCGGCGATCGCTACGGCTCCGCGCGCGAGTTCGGCCGGGATCTCACGAACTTCCTGTACAAGTTCGGCCGGCCGGTCAGCGCGTACGACATCGCCGAGCACGTCCGCAGCGCCATGGCGCTGAAGAAGCGCGCCCCCGCGTCGGACAAGGCGTCGTTCATCGACAGGCTGATCGAGGAGACGCTGCTCGAGTTCACGTCGCTCCCGGACGACAAGGCGGCGCCGAGCGCCGCTCGGCCGAGCGAGCCGCTCAAGATCTCGGCCTTCGAGGACATCGGCAAATGGGCTGACGAGATCAAGGTCTCGGCGCCCGGCGAGGACCTCATGCGGCGGTCGCTCGCCGAGGTCTCGGTCGAGGAGGGCAACCTCGCCGCGCTCGAGGAGACCGACGCGGGCATCTCGCCTGCGAAGTTGCTGGCGTACCCGCAGGCGAGGCCCGCGGAGCCGCCGCTCGCGCCGCCCCAGCCCGCGCGCCCGCCGCCCCAGCCCGCGCGCCCGCCGCTCGCGCCGCCCCCGCCTCCGCCGCTCGAGCGGCGGGCCGAGCCGACGCTGGCCTCCCCGCAGGCGGCGCCCGCCCCGCCGCGCCCTGCGCCGCCCGCGCTGGCGCCGGTAGCCCCGCCCGCGCCCCCCGCGCCGCTCGCCCCGTTCGCGCCGCACGACCTGGAGGCGGAGCTCCGTCCGATGAAGACGGGGGCCGGCGCCGTGAAGGCCGTGCTGCTCGTCGCCGCGCTCGCGGTCCTCGCCGCCGGGGCGTGGCTCGGCGGCCTGATCCCGCACTGAGCCGGCGGCGCGCGTGCCCCTCGCCGCGCC
This sequence comes from Sorangium sp. So ce394, assembly GCF_051474665.1. Lineage (NCBI taxonomy): Bacteria > Pseudomonadati > Myxococcota > Polyangiales > Polyangiaceae > Sorangium > Sorangium sp. So ce394. Next base: position 7,456,680 of record NZ_CP150339.1, on the reverse strand, counting down.
CGCGGCGGTCCGGCTCGCGCTCAGCGCCCTCCGCGATGCGGGGGAGCGCGCCGCGCACGAGCCCGCATCGCAGAGGGCGCGACGCGATGCGCGCCCCGGAAGAGGCGCGGCCGTCGTCCTGAGGCGCGCGCTCTCCGGACGGGCTACTCGTTCCCGCCCTCGCCCTCGTCGTCCTCGTCGTCGTCCTGCTCTTCGAGCTGCCTCTCGAGCTTCTCGATCTCCTCTTCCTCGGCGTCGTCCCCGGTCGGAGCGGCGCGCCCTTCCTGGATCGCCTTCTGGCGGGCCTTCTCCGCGGCGGCGCGGGCCTGGGCCACCTTCTGCAGGATGGCGGGCTTGGGCGCCATCATCAGCGTCATCGTGCGCTGCTCCATCATCGGGCGCACCTCGACGTTCGCGATCTCCTCGCAGTGCTGGACGATCCAGTCGAGCTGCTCCTGCGCCTTCTCCGGGTGCGTGATCTCGCGGCCGCGGAAGCGCACCGTGAACTTCACCTTGTGACCTGCGCCGAGGAACCGGTGCGCAGCCCTGGTCTTGAACTCGAGATCGTGATCGTCCGTCTTGGGACGGAGCTTGATCTCCTTGATCTCCACCACACTCTGCTTGCGCTTCGCCTCGCGGGCCTTCTTCTTCTCGTCGTACTTGTACTTGCCGAAGTCGAGGATCTTGCAAACCGGAGGATCCGCCTTCGGGTTGACCTCGACGAGGTCGAGCCCCTTCTCCTGAGCCCGGCGCAGCGCCTCGTGGGTCTGCATGATGCCGAGCATCTCGCCATCATCGCCGATGACGCGGATCTCCGGGACGCGGATGCGCTGGTTGATGCGGATCTGCGGCCCCCGCTGGGCCTGCCGAGGGTCGAAGCGTCTCATCGCCATGTGATATTTCGCTGCCTCCTTGTGTTCTGTGCTTCCGAAAGCGACGGACCGCCGCTTCGCGACCGAGTGTGGTCGCGGCGACCATCACCATGCCAATGTCGCCTGACTCCGCGCCGCAGGCAACGGCAGCAAGCACAGCGGCCGCCGCGGCCCAGGGGCGCTCGAGAGCCCTGGTCTGCCGGGCTCGACGGGGGTAGGGGAAGGCCTGCCGGCGAGAGGGGCCGGCCGGAACGACGGATCACGAACTGGGGGCGCTCGCAGCCAGGCGGGGGGGCTTCGACTCCGCGGCGAGCCGGTCGGCGAACTCCTCGAGCGCCATCGCCCCGAGGTCCTTGTTGAGATCGCGCGACCGGGGGGCGACCTTGCGGCCCTCGGCCTCCTTGTCGCCGACCACGACCACGTACGGGACGCGCGTCAGCCGCGCCGCCCGGATCTTGGCGCCGAGCTTGTCGGAGCTGAGGTCGGCCCGGGCGCGGAGCCCGCGGCCCCGGAGGTACGCCACCACCTCTTGCGCGTAGGCGGCCTGCTTCTCGCTGACCGTGACGATGATCGCCTGCTCCGGGGCCAGCCAAGCCGGGAAGGCCCCGCCGACGTGCTCCAGGTAGACCGAGAAGAACCGCTCGAGCGAGCCGAGGATCGCCCGGTGCAACATCACGGGGCGGTGCACGCCGCCGTCGGCGCCGGTGTACTCGAGCTCGAAGCGGTCGGGCAGCGCGTAGTCCACCTGGATCGTGCCGAGCTGCCAGCTCCGCCGGAGCGCATCAAGGACGTGGAACTCGAGCTTCGGGCCGTAGAACGCGCCCTCCTCGGGCGCGATCTCGAAGGGGAGGCCGGCCTGCTTCAGGGCGTCCGCGAGCGCGCCCTCCGCGGCGTCCCACTGCGCATCGGTGCCGATGCGCTTCTTGGGCCGGGTCGCGAGCTTGATGTCGATCTTGGCGAACCGGAAGGCGGCGTACACCTCGAGCAGGAGGCGCAGGAACGCCTGGATCTCGCCGTGCATCTGCTCCGGGGCGCAGAAGATGTGGGCGTCGTCCTGGCAGAAGCTCCGCACCCGGGCGAGCCCATGGACGACGCCGCCGCGCTCGTACCGGTGGAGCCGGCCGAAGTCGGCGAGCCGCCACGGCAGCTCACGGTAGCTGCGCCGCCGCTGGCCGAAGATGAGGCAGTGGCTCGGGCAGTTCATCGGCTTCTGGGCGAGCCGCTCGAGCTCGGCGAGCTGCTCCAGGACCGCGGCGTCGCGCTTCTTGTCCGCGTCCTTGTAGACCGCCGCGTCCGCCTCGCCGGGAGAAACCCCGAGCCGCAGCGCGAGCCGCGCCGCGTCGAGGTGCTCCGCCGTGACGGGCAGGTACATGTTCTCGCGGTAGTTCGGCAGGTGCCCGCTCGTGTCGAACAGCCGCTTGTCGAAGATCTGCGGCGTGATGACCTCGTCGTACCCGTAGTCGACGTAGAGGTCGCGCATGTACTGGACGAGCGAGTTGTACACGTGCGCGCCGCGCGGCAGGAGGAACGGCATGGCCGGCGCGTACTCGTGGAACATGAAGAGCTCGAGCTCTTTCCCGAGCTTCCGGTGGTCGCGCTCCTTGGCCTCCGCGAGGAGCTTCAGGTGCTCGTCGAGCGCGGCCTGGCTCGGGAACGCCGTGCCGTAGATGCGCTGGAGCATCGGGTTGCGCTCGTCGCCGCGCCAGTAGGCGCCGGCCACGCTCACCAGCTTGACGGCCTGGAGCAGCGAGGCGTCCGGCACGTGCGGGCCCTCGCAGAGGTCGACCCACTCGCGCTCGCCGTCGCTGTGCCGGTAGAGCGAGACCTCCTCGCCCGGCGGGATCGCGTCGATGAGCTCGCGCTTGTACGTCTCGCCCATCTGGGCGAAGAGCTCGTGCGCCGCCTCGCGGTTCACCACGTCGCGCCGGAACGGGCGGCCGGCGGCGATGATCTCGCGCATCTTCGCCTCGATCTTGGCGAGATCCTCGTCCGTGAAGGGGCCGGTCGGCTTGTCGAAGTCGTAGTAGAAGCCCGCCTCGATGGCGGGGCCGATCGTGACCTTCGTCCCCGGGAAGAGGCGCTGCACGGCGTCGGCCATGATGTGCGCCGTCGAGTGCCGGATGATGCGCAGGCCGTCCGGATCGCTCGTCCGGACGGGCTCGATCCGGGTCGCGCTGTCGCGAAGGAAGGGGGTCTGAAGATCGAGGAGGCGCCCGTTGACGCGGGCGCCGATGACGGTGCGGTCCTTGGCGAGTTCGTCGGCGAGAGCCTCGCGCACCGTGGTGCGGGCCGCCGAGGCGGCCTGGGCTGTCTGATCGAGGGCCATGAAACCTCGCAGGCTAGGTCTCCTGCTGATTTGTAGGCGCGGCCGGTTTCGAACCGGCGACCCCTACCGTGTCAAGGTAGTGCTCTACCACTGAGCTACGCGCCTATGTCCCGCTCGCTCGGCGCGACGCCGACGAAACGGAGAGCGCCTCCTATCAAGGGCCGGAGAGTCCGTCAAGCGATCAATTTTTCGGGTTCGCTTTTTTCTGCGGCGCGAGGGCCCGGCGTCCTTCCCGCGCGGTGCTTCCCGCGCGGGTATCCGCGTCGGCGCCCTGGCTCGTCGGCGCGCCGGCAGGCCAGCGCCCTGGCTCGTCGGCGCGCCGGCAGGCCAGCGCCCTGGCTCGTCGGCGCGCCGGCAGGCCAGCGCCCTGGCTCGTCGGCGCGCCGGCAGGCCAGCGCCCTGGCTCGTCGGCGCGCCGGCAGGCCAGCGCGCCAGGCGACCCGCCCGAGCCGCTGGCGGGTCGTCCGTCTGCATCGGACACGAGCGCGACGCCGCCCGCGGCTGAGCTTGGTGACGGCGTCCGACCGCGCGACCGCTGCAGAGCCGCATGCGACAGGAGCATTACCTCGGGGCGAAAGCTTCATTTCTCGGAGTTACGTCCAGGCATGGATGATCGCGATCGCGGCGCCGCTTCTGCCCGGTCGCTGCGCGGAATCCGATCGCGCTCGCGCTTGACCTCGCGTGCGGCTCGGGCGACGAACGGCTGGATGGCAGTGCCTGACGGTCTGGGCGCGCCGCCGGATCCGGCGGCGGTGATCGCACATGTCGAGGTGGCCGCGGGGAGCGCGCTCTTCGCCGCGCACGCGGCCGTGCCCGGCGATCTGCCGATCGAGCGCGCCGCGTCCGCCGCCGAGGCGATCCGCGGCGCCGCGGCGCGCTCGCGCGCCGGACAGCGCGCGAGCGTGGTGCTCGGCGCCCACGAGCTCGTCGGGGCCCTCGCCGCGCTCGGCGAGGCGGCGGCGGTGCGCACGCCGGTGACGGTGCACGTCATCGAGCGGCGCGGCGGGCCCGCCGTGGGGCGCGACGAGCTCGCGCCGGCGCTCGACGTCGGCGCGGGGGTGCTCGTCACCTGGAGCAGCCAGGAGGCGGCCGACGTGGCGCTCGTGGCGCGGCGCGCCGCCGAGGACAGCGAGACGCCGTTCCTGCACCTCGTCGACGCGCTGCCGTCGGACGTGTCCGCCCTCGGCGCGGCGCGCGATCTCGCCGCCCGCTTCCTCGGCTCGGAGCGGAGCGCGCCGACCTTCACCGACGCGGCGCCGGGCGAGAGCGACGGCGACGGGGGCCCTCGCCCGAAGGGGCGCGGCGTCGTCCGGAAGCGGGCCGAGCGGGGCTTCTGCGCGCGCGTGCCGTTCGCGCTCGCCAGCGCGATGCGGGAGCTCTGCGAGCTGACCGGCAGGCCGCTCGGCGCGATCGAGCGCGTCGACACCGCCGACGCCGAGGAGATCATGGTCGTCGTGGGCTGCGCGTTCCCCGCGGCCCGCGAGGTCGTGCGCAGCCTGCGCGCGCAGGGCCGGCGCGTCGGCCTCGTCGGCGTGCGCGCGCTGCGGCCGTTCTACGGCGCCGAGGTGGTGAAGACGCTCGGCCGCGCCAAGGCCGTCGTGGTGCTCGAGCCGCTCGACGTGCCCCTCGCGCCGCACGGGCCCGTCGCCGCCCTGGTCAAGGCCGCGTTCGCGGACGCGCTCACGTGGGCCCCCGGCTTCCCCGGCGTCGGGCGCATCCCGCCGATCATCTCCGCGACGTTCGCGACGATCGACGGCACGATCACCGAGCGCGACGTGCGCCTGTCGCTGGCGGAGATCGCGAGCGGCGAGCGGGCCCGCCGGCACATGGTGTTCGGCAGCGACGGCTGACGCCGCGGGGGCGGGCGGCCGCGGCGCGGGCCCGGACGGCCGGGTGGGGCGGATCCGGAAACGGCCGTAAGGCTGTATTCCCGTCGCATCCGGGTGAGGCTGCCCGCCTAGCTCCTTGCGCGACCCTTGGATCCTGGGTATGGAGGCGGGCCCCGGGGGGTTGGGAGAGGCCCGCAATTTGCGGGCGAGCCCGTCGGGGCCCGGAGACACGCGTCACCTTGGCAAGCTCAAACTGGTTCCAGCCGAACGCCGCCCCCGGGCGCGCGGGCAACGCGCCCGCGGCGCCGGTCGAAGGTCAATCGCCGCCGCCCTCTGGGGGGCAGGAGGCGCCGCCCGCGCCGTTCGGCGGAGGGGCCTTCTCGTTCCTCATCCTGGCGCTGCCGCTGCTGCTCATCTTCGTGATGACGCGGAGCCAGAACAAGAAGCAGAAGCAGCTCGAGTCGAACCTCAAGGTGGGCGATCGGGTGGTCACCCAGTCCGGGCTCATCGGCAAAATCACCGACATCAACCCGAACTCGCCCCGGGTCAAGCTGGAGATCGCCCCCGGCGTGAACGTGCAGATCCTGAAGAGCGCGATCCAGGGCCAGGACCCGGGCGAGGTCGCGGCGGCGGACGCCAAGGTCGCCGACGCGGCGAAGGACAAGAAGTCGTAGGCCGGCGCTCGGCCCAACAGGAAGCTCTTTACCGCCCCCCGCGGCGCCACACTCCATGCTCCTAAACATCTTTCAGTACGGGTTCGCCGGCGTCGCCGGCCTGTGCCTCATCGGCGCGTGGCTCAGCCGCCCGCGGCGCAGCGTCTTCGTCTGGGCGGCGCTCGCCGCCGGCGCGGCCGCCGTCGCGGCGCACTACCAGGTGTTCTGGGCCCTCGCGGTGTTCGGCCTGATGGTGCCGTGGGCGCTGTTCTGCGCCGGGCCGTGGATCGATTTCGCGTGGCGCGTGAAGACGGGCTTCGTGCTGTTCCTCGCGCTCGGCTCGGCCCTCTGCATCTACCCGACCTACCACGACGAGCGGTACGGCCGGCCGGACCACACCGGCCTCTCGTCGGAGGAGGTGTCCGAGCAGGAGACCCAGGCGAGGCGCGGGGAGCTCGGGTTCAGCCGCTTCCTGACCTCGAACGTCCCGTTCCGGCTGGTGCGCGGGCTCGACCTGAAGGGCGGCCTCCGGCTCGTCTACACGGTCGACGTCGACGAGGCGATCAGCGACAAGCGCGACCGGTACTACGACGACCTGCGCGCGGCGCTCGCGACGGCGTTCGGGTTCCACGAGGGCGACAAGCCGCCGACGATCGAGGAGATGCAGAAGCTCCAGACGAAGCTCCGCATCGAGAAGTCGCGCGAGCACACCGACACGATCGCCATCACCTTCGACGACCCGGCGGACGCCGAGAAGATCAACGACGCGTTCCTCGCGAAGTTCCTCGGGGAGCTGCAGCTCCAGCGCTCGGCGGACCGCAAGGTCGTGAGGTTCCGGATCCGCGACGAGGTCTCGAGCAGCATCCGCGAGCGCGCGGTGTCGCAGGCCAAGGAGACGGTGCTCCGCCGCGTCGACGGCCTCGGCCTCAAGGAGGCGAGCGTCTCGACGCGCGACGAGGACGTCATCATCGAGGTCCCCGGCGACGACGAGGCCTCCTTCAACACGATCCGCGAGATCATCAGCCAGACGGCGCGGCTCGAGTTCAAGATGGTCGACGACGACCAGGACTTCTTCGAGCCGATCGCGAAGAGCGCCAAGGAGGAGGATCTCCCGAAGGGGCTGACGTTCTCGATCGAGAACGCGCCGGTCGGCCCCGGGAAGACCAAGCCGGTGCATTTCGCCCGGATGGTGCGCGCCGAGCACGAGGAGATGCGCGACACGCTCAAGCGGCTGCGCGAGTGGGTCGGGACGCTCCAGGTCCCGCCGGACAACGAGGTCGGCTACGGCAAGCTGTTCGAGTACAACGAGGAGAAGGACGTCATCGAGGAGATCGGCTGGCGGACGTACTTCCTCTTCAGCAAGGCCGAGATCACGGGCGACATGGTGCGCGACGCGCAGGCGCTCCCGGATCAGAGCGAGGGCGGCCTCGGCGGCTGGTACGTGTCGATGGAGTTCACCCCGACCGGCGCCGACCGGTTCGAGGACATCACGGGCAGGAACGTCAAGCGGCGGTTCGCCATCATCCTCGACGAGAAGGTCGAGAGCGCGCCGGTCATCCAGACGAAGATCGGCGGCGGCCGCGCGCAGATCACGATGGGCTCGCAGAACCCCGACCAGCAGCTCCAGGACGCGCGCAAGCTCGAGCTGGTGCTCCGGTCGGGCGCGCTGCCGGCCCCGATCTCCCCGTCGAACGAGCAGCGCATCGGCCCGTCGCTGGGCAAGGACGCGATCCAGCAGAGCATGAAGGGCGCGATCGCGAGCGGTGTGCTCGTGGTCGTGTTCATGGTGATCATCTACAGCCGCGCCGGGCTCATCGCGGACATCGCGGTCATCTTCAACCTCATCCTGCAGATCGCCGTCCTCGCGATGTTCGGCGCGTCGATGACGCTGCCCGGCATCGCCGGCCTCGTGCTCACGATGGGCATCGCGGTCGACGCCAACGTGCTGATCAACGAGCGCATCCGGGAGGAGCTCAGGGCGGGCAAGAGCCCGCGCGCCGCGGTCGACGTCGGCTACGACAAGGCGTTCAGCGCCATCCTCGACGGCCACGTGACCACGCTGATCTCGGGGCTCATCCTCGCGCAGTACGGCACCGGCCCCATCAAGGGCTTCGCGATCACGCTGATCGTCGGCATCGCGATCAGCCTGTTCACCGGGGTCGTGTGCACCCGCCTGATGTTCGACTGGGCCGTCCGCGGACGGAAGATCAAGAAGCTCTCGCTCGGCTGAGAACGGGGCCGCTGGAGCGGATCTCCGGCCTTTGAGGGAGAACGCGCGAGCGGTTCTCCGATGGTTGAGACACGACGATGGAACTCATCAAGCCTGGCCGTCAGTTCGACTTCATGAGCAAGCGCTGGCTCTTCATCGGGCTCAGCGGGATCTTGCTCATCCTGTCGATCATCTCGTTCATCGTGCCGGGGCCGACGCTCGGGACCGATTTCAAGGGGGGCACCGAGGTCGAGGTCGCCTTCAAGGCTCCGGTCTCGAGCGCCGAGGTGCGCGAGGCCGTCACGAAGTCGGGCTTCGACTCCCCGGATGTCGTATCCGTCGCGGACCAGGCCAACCCGAACCGCTACCTCATCCGGGTCCACGAGGTCTCGGCGCTCTCCGAGCAGCAGAAGGCGGCGGTGCGCGAGCACATGTGCCTGGCGCCCGAGGGCGGCTCCGTCCCCGAGGACCGCTGCCCCGAGGCGGTGCGCGCCACCGAGGTCAAGTTCAGCCCTGGCGGCGACAAGATCTCCACCCGCTACGAGGTCGCCCCCGACCTGGAGGGGATCAAGAAGCAGCTCGAGGGCATCGAGGGCGTCGAGATCAGGCCCGGCGCGAACAACCCGCACATCGTGAGCGAGCGCGACCACAAGGTCGAGCTCTACCTGAAGTCGAAGGGCGACCAGCTGATGGACGGCCTCCGGCAGCACCTCGGCGCGGACAAGGTGCCCGACCAGGCGCTCCGTGTGGAGTGGATCGGGCCGAAGGCCGGCGCCCAGCTGCGCGACGCGGCCATCAAGAGCGTCCTCATCACGATCTTCTTCATCATGGCGTACATCGCGTTCCGGTTCGACATCCGGTTCGCGCCCGGCGGCATCCTCGCCCTCATCCACGACGTCGGCATCGCGCTCGGCGCCATGGTGATCACGCAGCGCGAGATCACCCTCTCCACCGTCGCCGCGCTGCTCACGATCGTCGGCTACTCGATCACGGACACGGTCGTCGTCTACGACCGGATCCGCGAGAACCTGGGGAAGCACCGCGACATGAGCTTCGCCGCCGTCATCAACTTCTCGCTCTCCGAGATGCTCGGCCGCACCATCCTCGTGTCGGCGACGACGTTCCTGTCGCTCGTCATGTTCCTCTTCTACGGCACGGGCGTCATCCGGGACTTCGCGTTCACGCTGGTCGTCGGCATCGTCGTCGGCACGTACTCCTCCATCTACGTCGCGGCGCCGCTCACCGAGTGGATCGATCGCCGGTTCTTCGGCTCGGCCGCCGGCAAGCGCAGGAAGGTCAACCGCGTCCGCACGCAGAAGCGCGCCGACGCGGTCGTCTGAGCGCCCCGCCGCGGCCGCGGCCGCTCGCGCCGCCCTCGACCCAGACCATGGACGCCTCCGCCGCGCCGGTGTACCGGCTCTCGCGATGACGAGCACCGTCACGGAGGCCTGGAAGGAGCTCGCCGAGCGCGAGGCGCCGACCCCCGCCTCGCACGCGGCCCGCAGCGCGCCCTTCGTCGAGCGCATCGCCGACCCGGGCGAGGCGTCGCCCGAGGCGCTCGCGATGGCGCGCGAGCTCGGTCTGTCGATCACGGTGGCGGACATCCTGCACCGGGCCGGCCGAGCTCCGGACGAGGCGACGCGGCGCTTCCTCGACCCGCGGCTCTCGCACCTCACGTCGCCCGACGCCATGGCCGATCGCGAGGCGAGCGCCGAGCGGATCGCGCGCGCCGTGCGCGCCGGCGAGCGGATCGCCGTCTTCGGCGACTACGACTGCGACGGGATCACCGCGACCGCCATCATGACGGGCGCGCTGCGCGCCCTCTCGGGCCAGGTCGTGCCGCTGCTCGCGACGCGCGCCGAGGGCAGCTACGGTCTCTCGGCCCCCGCGCTCGAGCGCGTGATGCGCGCCTGCCCCACGCTGCTCATCACGTGCGACTGCGGCTCCAGCGATCACGAGCGGCTGGCCGCCGCGCGCGCGGCCGGCATCGACTGCGTCGTCATCGATCACCACCTCGTGCCGGCCGAGCCGCTCCCGGCGATCGCGTTCCTGAACCCGCACCGCGCCGACTGCGGCTTCCCGTACAAGGGGCTCGCGTCCTGCGGGCTCGCGCTCTCGCTCCTGGCCGCCGTGCGCAAGAAGCTCGGCTCGTCCCTCGACCTCCGCCCCTACCTCGACCTCGTGGCCATCGGCACCGTCGCCGACGTCGCGCCGCTGACCGGCGACAACCGCGCGCTCGTGCGGGCCGGCCTCACCGTGCTCCAGACCGGGCCCCGGCCCGGGCTGCGGGCGCTCGCGGCGCTCGCCAACCTCGATCTCGGGCGCGGCGCCTCGGCGGAGGACGTCGCCTTCCGGATCGCGCCCCGCCTCAACGCGCCCGGTCGGCTCGGCGACCCCGACATCTCGCTGGAGCTCCTGCTCGCGCACGACGGCGTGACCGCGTCCGCGCTCGCCGCCACGGTGGAGCAGGCGCAGATGAAGCGGCGCGCCATCCAGGACGAGATGCTGGCGTCGGCGCTCGCCGAGATCGAGCGCGCCGGCTTCGATCGGGATCCCGCGATCGTCATCGCGCGGCAAGGCTTCCACCCCGGCGTGGTCGGCATCGTCGCGGGCCGGCTCACCTCCCGCTTCGGCAAGCCCACGATCGTCATCGGCCTCGAGGGCGCCAAGGGGCGCGGCTCGGTGCGCGGCCCAGCGGGCGCGCGGCTCCACGACGCGCTCACCCGCTGCCGCGCCGAGCTCATCGGCTTCGGCGGCCACCAGGCGGCGGCCGGCGTCGAGGTGCGCGCCGATCGCGTCGAGGCGCTCCGGGCGGCGTGGTGCGACGCCTTCCGCGACCAGGAGCTCCCCGCCGCCGCGGCGCTCGCGGCCGCCCACGCCCGGCTCGACGATCGCGACGATCCAGCGGCCGTGGCGCGCGATCTCGAGCGGCTCGAGCCGTGCGGCGAGGGGAATCGCGCGGCGCACGTCCTCCTGTCGGGCGCGGCCGTGCGCTCGGCGAGGAACCTGAAGGGCCACCTCAAGCTGGAGCTCACCTTCGCCCGCCGCGAGATCTCGTGCTTCGGGTTCGAGCTGGGCGAGCTCGCGGCGCGGTTCGCCGGCGGGCGCGTCGATGTGGTGGGCCGCCTCCGGCGCGACGCCTGGCGCGGCGGGGACGCCGTCGAGATCCGGATCGAACACGTCGCCGCGGCCGACTGAGCGTTCGCGGCGGGCCTCGGCGGCGTGCTAGCGTGGGCGCGTGGCTGAGCCGCTGATCCGGTTCTCGCATGTGCGCAAGGCCTTCGGCCCGAAGGTCATCTACCGCGACCTGAACCTCGAGGTGTACCCGGGCGAGACGCTCACCGTCATGGGCGGGTCGGGCGTCGGCAAGAGCGTCATGCTCAAGCTGCTCATCCGCCTGCTCGACGCGGACGATGGAACTATCCAGTTTCACGGTGAAGAGATCACGAAGGTGAGCGAGGCGCGCATCGCCCGGGTGCGCCAGCGCATCGCGATGCTGTTCCAGGGGGGCGCCCTGTTCGACTCGATCTCGGTCGGCGAGAACGTCGCCTACGGCCTGCACGAGCACTACCGCAAGGAGATGACCGAGGCGCAGATCGCCGAGCGGGTGAACTGGGCGCTGTCGCTCGTCGGCCTGCCCGGCATCGAGCAGATGCGCCCGGGGGACCTGTCCGGCGGCATGAAGAAGCGCGTCGGCCTCGCGCGCGCCATCGCGGTGCAGCCCGAGGTGCTGCTCTACGACGAGCCGACGACCGGGCTCGATCCGATCAACACCGAGCGCATCAACCACCTCATCAAGGGCCTGAAGCAGGCCCTCAACGTGACCAGCATCGTCGTGACACACGACATGAAGAGCGCGTTCTCGATCTCGGATCGGATGGCGATGATCTACCGCGGCGAGGTCATCGCGACCGGCACGCCGGACGAGTTCCGGGCGTCCAAAGATCCGCATGTCGCCGATTTCATTACCGGGACCGCGCCGGTGAACGAGGACGTCCAAACGCTTCTCGGGGCGTGACGATCCACCCAAGATCGCGCAAGATGCCCTTCTGCATGGGCAGAGCGCGCGATCTGAAGGTCGGACTCTTTGTGCTGGCGGGCCTCGTCCTTTCCGCCGTAGTCATTTTCCTGATAGGCGACGAGCGGCGGCTCTTCGACTCCTCGGTCGAGTTCTCGACGAGCTTCAGCGACGTGCAGGGGCTGAAGCCGGGCGCGCCCATCCGTATGGGCGGCATCGACATCGGCCACGTCGCCGAGGTCGGCTACGGCCCCGATCCGAAGGACACGAAGATCTACGTGAAGCTCGAGGTCGTCGAGAGCGAGGCGGGCCGGGTCAAGACCGACAGCGTGGCCCAGATCGCGAACAAGGGGCTGCTCGGCGACAAGATGCTGGAGCTCACGAAGGGGCAGAGCCCCGACGCGGTGCCGCCGGGCGGCCACATCCCTGGCGAGGTCCCGACCGACGTGATGGGGAAGGTGGCCGGGATGGCCGAGAAGGCCGAGGCCACGCTCGACAACATCCAGAAGGTCTCGGAGAACATCGCCGACGAGCGGCTGCACAAGGATCTCCGCGAGACGGTCGCCTCGGCGAACACGCTGATGAAGCAGGTGACCGAGGGCGAGGGCTACCCGCACCGCTTCCTGACCGATCCCGAGGAGGCCGAGCGCATCTCGCGCACCCTGGCGAGCCTCGACCGCGTGAGCACGGAGCTCGCGGGCACGCTGCGCGAGGTCAGGGGGGTCGTCTCGCGCGTCAAGGAGGGGCCGGGGTTCGCGCACGACGTCATCTACGGCGACGGCCCGCAGAAGCAGATCCAGCAGTTCGGGAACGCCGCGGACGAGGTCGCCATGACGCTGAAGGGCATCCGCGAGAGCGACAGCCTCGCGCACGACGCGCTGTACGGCGGCAAGGGCGACGGCGCCGAGGCGCTCGCCAACGTGACGGCGATGACCGGCGACCTGCGGGCGATCGTGCACGACATGAGGGCGGGCAAGGGGACGCTCGGGGCCCTCCTGGTCGATCCGTCGATCTACGAGGACATGAAGAGCCTCCTCGGCAACGTGCAGCGCAACGACGTGCTCCGCGCGCTCGTGCGCTACTCGATCAAGCAGGACGAGCAGAAGCCCGCAGTCCAGGTCGGCGGCGCGACGCCGTCACCCTCTCCGTAGCGCCGCACGCGATGCGTCCGACCGCGCGTGGTCGGGCTTACAGCGCTGCCTCGCGTCGGCTCGCTCGGCTCCGCCTGGCCTGCATTCGGCCGCTGCACGTGCGCGCGGGCGCTCGAGGCGCGGGCGTAGGCGGGCCCTGCGCGCGCGGCGCGAGGCACATCCGGGCCGCCGGCGCAATCGTCGGGAGGGCTAGCGCCTTGCGTCGTCCCAGGCCGCCCTTTATTCCTCTTTGTCCCGATGCCCAGGAAGCTCGCTGACCGTCTGTCGGCCGTCGCGCCCAGTGCAACGCTCGCCATGGCGGCGCGGGCCGCGCGCCTCCGCGCCGAGGGGCACACGGTCTACGCCTTCGGCGTCGGCGAGCCGGACTTCGACACGCCCGAGCACATCCGCACCGCGGCGAAGGCGGCGCTCGACGCCGGCGCCACGCACTACACGGCCGTGTCCGGCACGCCCGAGCTGAAGTCGGCGATCTGCGCCGCGACCGAGCAGCACCGCGGGTGGCGGCCTCTGCCGAGCCAGGTCACCGTGAGCGCTGGCGCGAAGCACGCGCTGTTCAACCTCGCCGCCGTGCTCTTCGAGCCGGGGGACGAGGTCGTCATCCCGGCGCCTTACTGGGTGAGCTATCCCGAGCAGGTGCGCCTGTTCGGCGCCGCGCCGGTCGTCGTCGAGACCACCGAGGCGACGGGCTTCCGCCTCACGGCGGACGCGCTCCAGGCCGCGCTGACGCCGCGGGTGAAGGCGCTCGTCCTGTGCACGCCCTCGAACCCGACCGGCTCGGCGTACGCGGAGGAGCACCTGCTCCCGCTCGCCTCGGTCCTGCGGCGCCACGACTGCTGGATCATCGTCGACGAGATCTACGCCGACCTCACCTACGACGGCTTCCGGCATGTGTCGCTCCCCGCGCTCGCGGAGGACCTCGCCCCGCGCGTGATCGTCGTCGACGGCGTCAGCAAGACCTTCGCGATGACCGGCTGGCGCATCGGCTGGAGCATCGCGCCGATCGAGGTCGCGAAGGCGCTCGACGTGGTCCAGGGCCAGAGCACCACGAACGCCGCCGCCGTGTCCCAGGCCGCCGCCGTCGCGGCCCTGAACGGCCCGCGCGACGCGGTGTTCGCGATGCGCGCGGCCTTCGCCCGGCGGCGCTCGCTCATGGTCGAGGGCCTCAACGCCGTGCCCGGGGTGCGCTGCCGGATGCCCGAGGGCGCGTTCTACGCGTTCGCCGACGTGCGGGGGCTGTGCGGGCGCTCTTTCCAGGGGAAGACGCTCGCGAGCGACGAGGACGTGGCGACGTGGATGCTGGAGCAGTCGCACGTGGCCGCGGTCGCCGGCACCCCCTTCGGCGCGCCCGGCTATCTTCGGTTCTCCTACGCCTGCGACGAGGACCACATCGAAGCGGGCCTCGCCGCGCTCCGGCGCGCGGTCGCGACGCTCGATTGACGGGGCGCGGCCCACCGCGGGTCGATGCGTGGTCCGCAGCATCGGGGCAGCGGCAGCGGCCCTGCTTGCGCCACGGCGTGACGGTCCGGGGGGCGTGGAGGCGGTTGCCTGCCTGGTCCACGCCCCGCGCGGAGGCGCGCGAGAGCGCGCGACGACGCGCGACCGAGCCTCGGCCAGCGCCGGGAGGCGCGCCGAGGGGGGGCCGCTGGCGCTTGGTTTCCCGAGCGCCGCGAAGAAGTTCGACATGGGCAGCGAGTTCTTCTTGTCGAACGCCGATCTCTGAGTTAAAAGCGCCACGTCTTTCCGAAACGGCCGGGTGACGACCGGCTGGCATCGGGCGCATAACTCAGCGGTAGAGTGCGTCCTTCACACGGACGAAGTCACAGGTTCAAATCCTGTTGCGCCCACCCCGATTCGTTCCCGTCGCGAGCTGGTCCAACGCATCGAGTCGCCTGCGCGACGGTGCCACCAGCGGCAGGCGACGGAGCAGTTAGACGAGAGATCCCGCGCCGATCGCGGTGCGGTCCGCGCCATGGGCGCTCCGAAGTGCCCGCGCCGGTCGCGGTGCGGTCCGCGCCGTGGGCTCCTGTTCGCGGGGCGTGCCAGCGCGGCCAGGCGCGCGGGACGACGGCGACGACCCTGCCGCGGGCTAGACGAGGGCGCCCGCGGACCGCGTCGCGGTGGCAGCGGCGAGGCGGGGCTCACCCGACCTCGACGGGGCGGATCAGCGCGCGGCGCTCCCCGCGGGCGGGGTGGCCGCCGCCTTCTTGCGCTTCTCGATGACGCTGGCCGTCGCGCGCAGATCCTTGGCGACGGCGCCGCACTTCAGGCAGTTGCGCATCCGCAGGACGCCGCAGCGCTGCGGGGTGAGCAGCGACTTGATGTAATGCAGCGCGCGGACATCGCCCTCCTCGCGCGCCCTGGCGATCAGCGCCTTGGTGGGGCATCCGGTGAGCCGGCGCAGATCGTCGGCGATGAGCAGCGCGGGCGACGCCATCTGCCGCACGCTGGGGTCGAGCAGCTGCTTGCTCGCGTTGTCCCGGATCCAGTCGCCGAACCTCGGCGCGGTCACCACCTCGTAAAGCAGGTCGGGACCGCGGCTTCCCATCTGCTTGGCCATCAGATCGAGCGCGGTGAGCGCGACCTCCGGGGGGCCGTTCGCGATCCTCAGGAGGAGCTGCTTGACCTCGTCGTTGCCGGTCTCCTCGGGGGCGATCTCGAACAGCCGCTTCGTCGTGGCCACCGCGGCCGCGTACGCCTTGTCGCGCCCCTGCGCGAGCGCGAGCGCCCGGAGGACCGGGGGGTCCTCCGGGTACCGCTGCGCGAGCGCGCCGAGCGCCGCGATCCCCTCGGCTTGGGCCTTCTCGAGCTCCGAGGCCTGCGCGCGGGCAGGCTCGGCCTTCGCCGGGGCGTCGGGCTCCGCAGGGTCGAGTGCGGACGCCGGCTCGGGCGACGGCGCGTCGGCGCGACCGCTGCTGCTGCTGCTGGGGGCGGCGGTGGGCGCAGGCCTCCGCGCCGAGCCGCTGGGGTCCTGCTCGAGCACCGCCACGGCCGTCGGGTTGCGGAGCGCGACCGCGGCGCAGACGAGCCCGGTGGCCGCCAGCAAGCCGAGCGCGGCCAGGGGGGCGGCCGCCCTCGGGCGACCCAGACCCGGTTCACCGACCTGACTACCCGAGCCGCTCATTGCAGCTGCCTCTCCCGCGGATGGCCCACGGCCTCGCCCTCAACCGTAAGGATCGTCGTTCTTCGGCGCCTTCGGCCTCGGCCTGGGCGTCGGCTTGGGCGGCGCCGGCGTGGCCGTCGTCGTGGGCGCCGGGGGCTCCGCGGTCGCCTTGGGCGCTGCCGGCTCGGCCGTCGTCGTGGGGGCCGGGGGCTCCGCGGTCGCCTTGGCGGGGGCCTCGGCGGTCGGCGCGGTGGTCGCCGCCGGCGCGGCCGACGCTTCCGGCGCCGCCGACGACCCAGGGGCGATCGGGGGCGCGGTGGTCGCCGCCGGGGGCGCGGCCGTGTCCGTCGCCGCGGGCGCGACCTCCGCCGGCTGGGGCTTCTCCTCCGGAGCCGCGGGCTTGGCCGCGGGCTGCTCCGGCGCGGGCGCTGCCGGCGTGGGCGCGGGCGCGGCCGGCTCCGGCTTGGGATCGCTCTGCCCGAACACGAGCCAGAGCGCGCCGCAGAGCGCAGCCGCGACCAGCAGGATCGTGAGCAGCCGCCCGGTGCCGCTGCTCTCCTCTTCCTGCGCGAGCGGGACCTTGCCGGTGGTCGCGGCCTTGGCGGCGACCGCCTTATCCTCCTTCGGCTTGGCTGCCGCAGGCTTTGCCCTGGCCGCGTCGTCGGCCGCCTTGTCTTCCTGGCGCGCGGCCTTGCCGTGCAGCTCCTCGGAGGGCGTCCTGTCCGCCACCTCCGCCGGCTTCTTCGCCGCGGCGACCTTGGCGGGCCTCGTCTCGGCGGCGGGGATCTCGTCCCGCGCCTCCCGCTCGTTCGCCAGCTGCGCGACCGCCGCGACCGGGATGGCCGCCGGCTCGGCCAGCGGCTTCGCCCGCTCCTCCTTCGGCTCGGGCGCGGGCTCGGGCTCGGCCCTCTTCGGCGGGGTGGGGATGAGCGGCTCCTTGGATGCGCCGATCTCGTCCAGCGAGCCGCCGGCCTCGGCGAGCGCCTGCTTCAGCAGCTCGGCCGCCTGCTTCATCATCGTCCGCTCGTCGGGCGGCGGCATCTCTTTCTCGGGGTTCGTCTTGGGGAAGAAGCTGCCGGCCTCCGCGGGCTCGGCCTTCTTCGCGTCCCCCTTGCCGGCGTCGCCCTTCGAGGTCGCCCCGATCGCGCCGAGCCCCAGCATCGTCGACGCGCGCTTCACCTGCGCGGCCTGCGCGGCCTTCGCGGCCGCGGGCTCGGCCTGCGGCGCGGCCGCCGCTGCGGCCGCGGGCTCCGTCACCTCGTCGCCCAGGTCGGCGCGGTCGGTGATGCCGGCCTCGAACGCCGACCCGGCGCCCTGCTGCGCGTCGACGAGCCGGGTGATCACGGCCTTGGACTTCTCATCGATCTTGATGAACTTCACGCCCATGCCGGACGGGTGCGCGTCGCTCGCCTGCGCGGGCTCCCGCTTCCATACGACGCGGCCGACGCCGGCGATGACGGCTTGCTCGTCCTGCAGCCGGATCTCGAACTTGAGCAGCGTGCCAGCGGGGAAGGGCGACGGCGTCTTGATGAAGATGCCGCCACGGCTCACGTCATGCGAGTGGTGCTCGATGAACTCGTCGACCGTGGCGCTCTTGTAGCGCACGGTCATCTGCAGCACCCTCGCTCGCGGATCTTTGCGTGTGTCCTGGGCCATCAGGGTAGAACTCCGGTCTACTTCGCGACTCGCTCCTGCGGATGTGGTCCGCATGTTAACCCAAGGTTCGCCGCGAAGCCCAAAGGCTAACACGTGGCGGTCCGCTTTACCGAACGCGGCCATGGGCTACCGGGCGAGCACGCTGTTCGAGCGCGCGCGCTCGCGCCCGTGCCCCTGCGCTGCAGGGGTTGGTGAACCGCGCGTGAGCGCGCGCCGCTCGTGATATGTTCGCGCTGACTGGAGAATGCGCCGGGATGGCTGTCCGGGACCACTTTCGCGCTCACGCGAGGCGACGCGTCGATCTTGGAGCGACCCTGCGCGATCGGCAGTCGATCGAGGAGCACGGCGTCCGCATCCGCGATTTGGGGCTGGGCGGCGCCGGCATCGAGCTGTCGGAGGCTCAGCTCGCGTCGGAGCTGCTCGATCCCGAGACCGCGGTGACGCTCGAGGTCACGACCCCGAACCTGTGGGATCCGCTGAGCCTCCGCGGCCGGATCGCCTGGATCCGCCGTGGGCCGGCGGGGCGGCCGGCCCGCGCGGGCGTTCGCTTCGAGCATCACGATGCCGGCGCGCTCTATGCGCTCTACCAGCTGCTCGGCACCGAACGCTTCGACCTCTAGCGCGGGGGGCGCCCGCTGCGGATACGGGCCCACCTCGGCGTTTTCGGTGCTCGGCGCACGTGAGTGCGCCTGCGCGCCGAAAACGCCGATCTGGGCCCGTCTCCTGTGCGGGCGCCCCCCGCGCTGCGACGGCGATGGGGGAAGGGGAGCGAGGGGCGGATCGGCACGGCGGAGTGTGTCTGTGCCGGGAATGTCGCTGCGTGTGCGGGAATGGCGGCGCGTTGGTGCCGCGTCGATCCGGTGTGCGGCGCGAAGCGTCGATGATGGAGCGGGAATAGGTCGGGAACGGTAGGCCCCCAGCGAGGGAGCACGTCGCGCGGCACGGCGCGGGGGATGGGCCGATGTTTGAGCCTGGGACATCATCTCTCCGGCGCTCGCGCCGGAGGGATGATGTCCCAGGCGAGTTCGGCGGGGCCCCCGCGCCGTGCCGCGCGACGTGCTCCCTCGCTGGGGGCCGGGCAGCTCGGCAGGCAGCTGGCTGGAGAGGCCCTAGAGGGCGAACACCGGGCCGATCGTGGGAGCCAAGACGAGCCCGAGCGTCGGCCACATCAGCATGACCTTCAGCTCGGCGGACACACCGAGATTCTCGGTGATGCCGTAGACCACGCCGGCCCCGGCCGCCGAGAAGTTCCGACCGGTGATCTGGTAGGCGTCGAGGTTCTCGACGAAACGGGTGTCCGCCGGGCACCTGTTGCTGGCGTTCCCATCCTGCAGCGAACCGTCGTCCCTCCGGCGATCGCACACATCCACGGGGACCGACGCGTTCACCTGGGCCAGGCCGATGGGCGACAGGAACCCGTAAGGGCGGAATCCGCCCTTCTCGACAATCCGATCTCCCAGGAAGAAGTACGTGGCGCGGAGCTCCCCGTGGAGCGGCAGGAAGCTGAGCGCCTGGAGATGCGGGTTCTGCTTGTCGTCTCCCACCCACGGCGTCGGCGGCTGCTCGGAGGTCGGCGAGCCGCCGAAAGCAAACCCGAGCCGCGCGCCCACGAGCAGCGGCAGATCCGCGAAGAGCTGCCGGTCGTACGACAACATCACGCGCCCCCCGGCAGGGCTCAGGCCACCCTTGACCCCGTTCGTTCCGGGGAGATCCGCCGGCTCGCCGTAGAACTGCTTGCCGTTGCTGCCCGGGTAAAAGCAGGCGTACGCGGCGTCGCTGCCCGAGCAGACGTAATCCGTGCCGCGCACGAGGAGCAGATCGAGCTCCCCCCAGAGGCCGAACACGTTGCGCTTGCCCTTGCCCCCAGCGGCCCCGCCGCCCCCGGACCCTTGCTCGCACGTCCCGTTCAGGCAGACGAGCCCGGACTGGCACTCCACGGTCTCCTCGCAGGACGCGCCCCAGCCCTTGTCCCCGCGCTCGCCTCCGACCTCGGGGCAGCCAGGCAGGCCAGGCGGGCAATCCTCCTTCGCCGCGCAGCGCTGCGGCGGCTCCTGGCCGGGGAGCGACGGCGCCGTGTCGATCTCGTTCTTGATCGGCACCCGGTGCGGCGCCTGCATCGAGCCGGCCGTGCCCACCGGGTCGCCCGCCTCGTCCCGCACGATCACGAAGTACCGGACATCGCCGGTCGTCGTGACATCCTCGCAGGGGATCTCCGCCCCGAAGCCGCTCCCCATGGGCGCCATCTCGACCGACTTCCACTTGGGCGAGCCGAACGGCTTGTACCGCAGCGTCGCCTTGGACGCGTCGATCTCCTCCGGGATCTCGATGTAGACGGGCACCGGCGTGTTCACCGCCTGCTCCGCCACCGGCGTGTGCGGGACGTCGCCCGCGGCGGCCTTCGCGGGCTTGCCGCCCTCGCCCGGCGCATCCTCCGCCGGCTTCCCGGCGGCCTGCGCCTCCTTCTGCGCCTCCTTGAACGCCTGGGCCAGCTCGGGCGTCGTCAGCGCGTCGATGAGCGCCGCCTTCGGATCGGCCTGGAGCGCCAGCACGAACTCCGCCCTGGCCTGCTCCAGCTTGTTGCCGCCGCCGTACACCGTGCCGAGCGCGATGTGCAGCTTGCCGATCACCGGCTTCGTGCAGGCGTTCCTCTCGCACTTCTTCAGCGCGTCTCGGAGCTTCTTCTCCGCCTTGTCGAACTCGACAGAGAGATAGTCATCGTCCATCGCCTGGTTGTGCAGCTTCATCGCCTCCGCGTCCTTCTCACCGGCGGCGCTGGCCGCCGCCGGCGCGCCGAGGACGAACAGCGATGTCAGAGCGAACGCGAGGCGAGCGCGGCGGGAACGACGGAAAAACACGGGTTCGGACCTCCAGGAAAGGCTGGGGAGGGGCGCTTGCTTTTCAGGATCGGAGCCACGGGGGCTCCCGGACGGCGCGGTCGAGATCGCACGTACCCCCGACACGTCGGGCGGCGCTCCAGCAGCTCTGGGCTACTGCGCGCCGCTCTCCGTGCGGACGAACTGCACGCGCCGGTTCAGGGCGCGGTTCTGATCGGACGTGTTCGGCACGATCGGCTGCTCCATGCCGTAGCCCTTCGACGTCAGCCGCGCCTCGTCGATCCCCTTGGCCACGAGGTACTTCTTCACCGAGGCCGCGCGCCGATCCGACAGCTTCTTGTTGTACGCCGCGGCGCCCTTGTTGTCGGTATGCCCCTGGATCTCGATCTTGATCTTCGGGTTCTGCTGGAGGACCTCCACCACGGCGTCGAGGATCGGGAAGCTCTCGGGCCGGATCTTGTCCTTGTCGAACTCGAAGTGGATCTGCTGCGTGATCTTGATCTCCTTCTCGGTGACGATGACAAGGCTCGGCTTCTTCGGGCAGCCCGGCTTGTCGCCGCCGACCACGCCCGGCTCGTTCGGGCACTGGTCCTCGAGATCGACCACGGTGTCCTGATCGTTGTCCGGCTCCGGGCAGCCGTCGGCGTCCTCGTAGCCGTCCGGATCCTCCGGGTCGTTCGCGCAGTTCTTGCCGGTGCTGTCCTTGTCGTTCAGGTCGGGGATCGTGTCGAGATCGTTGTCGAGCTCGGGGCAGCCGTCCTCGTCGAGGTAGCCGTCCTTGTCCTCGGGCAGGAGCACGCAGCTGTCCTTGCTGTCCGTGATGCCGTCGCCGTCGGTGTCCGGATCGTCCGGGCAGCCGTCGTCGTCCTGGAAGCCGTTCCACGTCTCGGCGTCGCAGGGGCACTTCTTGTCCTGCGGATCGAGCAGCCCGTCGCCGTCGCAGTCGCCGGGCGCGGGCGGCGGCGCGTCCTCGATGAACCCGCGCTCGGCGCACTTCTGCGGCGGCGAGAGATCGTAGGCGGCGTGCGTGTTCGCCTTCGCGATGTCGAGGTGCTCCTTGGCGCGCGCGAAGAAGCCCTGATCGAGCTCGACCTTGGCGAACGACAGGTGCGACTTCGCCATCGCCAGCTCGCGCGGCGCGCAGCGGAGCGCGCCGTTGCGCTCCGCCTGGTTCGCGATGGTGGTCAGCGCCTCGATGTCGCCGCGCATGACCGGCACCTGCGCGCACGAGAGCGCGGAGACCGCGATCAACGCGACGCCGACGGTGCCGGCGCGGCGAGCGCGGCGGGAAGAGCGATGCCTCGTCCGAATGCTCATCGACCCGCGCCCTCGTGCGCTTGCTTCGCCAGGGTGATCGCCTTCTCCGCGTACTCCTCCGCGACGTCGGCGAAGTCGATCGCGTCGCCGTAGTCGGCGGCCGCGGCCTCTTCGCGCGCCTTCCAGAGGTGCTCTCGCGCGGTGTAGTACTCGTACGGCGCGTACTTCGCCGCGCCGAGCGCCTCGGCGGTCTCGAGCTTGCTCGAGGCCGAGTTCGCGGTGAACGCGTAGATGGCGCCGCCGCAGCCGCTCGTGAGAGCTGCCGCGAGCACCATGCCCGCGCCTGAAATCAAAATCCCGAATCGCCGCCCGTGCGTCGTCACGATCGCGTTCTTTCTGGAGCGGGCCCCTTAGACCGTCTGCCCGGTCGTCGCGACGCTATCAAGGGCGCTCGGCGCGCGTCAACCGGCTCGGGGAAGGGAGGAGGAGGTTAGGAGGAGGAGGAGGAGGTTAGAGCTTCCGGTAGACGCCCACGACGACGCCGAGCAGCATCGCGGGCTTGAAGTCGCTCGCCCGGACCAGGATGGGCGCCATCGCCGCGTTGGCCGGCTGGAAGCGCACGTAGTCCTTCTCGGGGAAGAAGTACTTCACGGTGGCCTCGTCGCCGATCAGCGCCACCACGATGTCGCCGCGCTGCGCGGTGAGCTGGCGGCGGACGAAGATGTAGTCGCCGCTGAAGATGCCCGCCTCGATCATCGAGTCGCCCGTGACGCGCAGGCCGAACACCTCGCGCCCGCCGCGCACGAGCGTCCGCTCGATCCGGACCGTGTCGAGCACGTGCTCCTCGGCGAGGATCGGCAGGCCCGCGGCGATCCGGCCGACGACCGCGATCTCGACGAGGTCGTCCTCCTGGTCGTTCGCAGGGGCGTCGTTGCCGCCGCCGACGAGCGCGCCGCGGAGCTCGGCGCCGCCGCTCGAGCCGCCGCCGTCGAGGTCGCGCGGCCGCAGGGCGCGCGACTTCATGTCCTCGCGGGTGAGGTAGCCCTTGCGCTCGAGCGCCCGGAGGTGATCGTTCACCCCGTTCGTCGAGCGGATCCCCATATGCGCGCCGATCTCGCGCAGCGTCGGCGGGTACCCGCGCTCGCTGATCGACTGCCGGATATAGTGAAGCACCTGCTGTTGTCGCTCGGTGAGCCCCTGCATCGGGCGGAACCTACTGAACGGTTGGGTAGATGTCAAAAAAGTGTGGAGGTACCTCTCCACAGGCCCGAATTTGCCGCGATTTTGGGGGCGCCGGCGCGCTGGTCGGGCGCGGCGCGCGGGGCGGCGCGGCGCGCGGGGCGGATCGCGCGGTGAGCCGCGGGGCGCGTCGAGCGTGCAGGGTGAACCGAAGGGCAGGGGCCCGCGATCAGGGCTGCTTCGGGAGGTTGTTCCGCGAGCTCATGGCCTGGCGGGGCTCGAGCATCGCCCGGATCTCGTCGGGGTCGGCGGCGGCGGCGAACATCTCCTCCAGCGTGATCATCCGGCGCTGGTAGAGCGAGACGAGCGACTGCGCCATCGTCTGCATCCCGCTGCCGGCCTGGCCCACCTGCATCTGCGAGTAGATCTGGTGGAGCTTGTCCTCGCGGATGAGGTTCCGGATCGCGGCGTTCGGGATCATGACCTCCATCGCCATGACGCGCCCCGGGCCGTTCGAGCGCGGCAGGAGCAGCTGGGTCATCACGGCGACGAGCGTGAACGACAGCTGCTGCCGCACCTGCGACTGCTGGTGGGGCGGGAAGACGTCGATGATGCGGTTGATCGTCGAGATCGCCGAGTTCGTGTGGAGCGTGGCGAACACGAGGTGGCCCGTCTCGGCGATCGTCAGCGCCGACTCGACGGTCTCCAGGTCGCGCATCTCGCCGACGAGCACGACGTCCGGATCCTGGCGCAGGGCGTAGCGCAGGGCGTCCTTGAACGACGCGGTGTCGGAGCCGATCTCGCGCTGGTTCACGAGCGAGAGCTTGTGCGGGTGCAGGTACTCGATCGGATCCTCGATCGTGAGGATGTGGAGGCGCTGCTCGGAGTTGATCTTGTCGATGATGCTCGCGAGCGTGGTCGTCTTGCCCGAGCCGGTCGGGCCCGTCACGAGCACGAGGCCGCGCGGCTTGGCGGCGATGTCGAGCACGACCGGCGGCAGGCCCAGCTCGTCGAAGTTCATGATCCGGAAGGGGATCTGCCGGAAGGCGGCCGCCACGGCGCCGCGCTGCATGTAGATGTTCGCGCGGAAGCGGGCGAGCCCCTTCATGCCGAACGACAGATCGAGCTCGTTCCGCTGCTCGAACGTCGCCACCTGCTCCTCGCTCAGCACCGAGTAGCAGAGCTGCCTCGTGTCGCTCGGCATGAGCGGCGGGAGCTTGAGCGGCACCACCGTGCCGTCGATGCGCAGGAGCGGCGGCGTGCCGCTCGTGATGTGCATGTCGCTCGCGCCCTTCTCCACCATCGCGCGGAGGAGCTGCTGGAGCGTGTACCTGAGGCCCTCCTGCTGTCCGACGAGCTCCGTGGTCATGCGCTCAGTCCCCCATCGTCACGCGGCCGACCTCCTCGGTCGTCGTGACGCCCGCCAGCACCTTCTCGATCCCGCTCATCCGGAGCGTCAGCATCCCGCCCTTGATGGCCGCGGCCTTGAGCTCGGCCGTGGACGCGCCCTGGAGGACCATCTCCTTCAGCGCGTCGGTGAAGCGCATGACCTCGTAGAGCGCGACGCGGCCCTTGTAGCCGGAGCCGTTGCACGTCTTGCAGCCCGCGCCGCGGACGAGGTCCGCGCGCGCGACCTGCTGCTCGGTGAAGCCGAAGTCGAGGAGCACCTTCGGGTCCACGCGCAGCGGGACGCGGCAGTCGGGGCAGATCTTGCGCGCGAGGCGCTGGGCGAGCACGAGGTTCACGCTGGCGGTGATGAGGAACGGCTCGACGCCCATGTTGAGGAGGCGCGAGATCGTCGACGGCGCGTCGTTCGTGTGCAGCGTCGAGAGCACGAGGTGGCCGGTGAGCGCCGCCTTGACGGCGATCTCGGCGGTCTCGAAGTCGCGGATCTCGCCGACCATGATGATGTCCGGGTCCTGCCGGAGGAACGAGCGCAGCGACATCGCGAAGTTCAGCCCGATCTCGTCGTGCATCTGCACCTGGTTGATGCCGTGCAGGTTGTACTCGACCGGATCCTCGGCGGTGCTGATGTTCGAGCCGATCTGGTTGAGCTCCGAGAGCGCCGAGTAGAGCGTCGTCGTCTTGCCGGAGCCGGTCGGGCCGGTGACGAGGACCATGCCCCACGGCTGGCCGATCGCCCACTTGAAGTCGGCGAGCGGCTTCGGATCGAAGCCGAGCTTCGCCATGTCGAGCTGCAGGTTCGACTTGTCGAGGAGGCGGAGGACGATCTTCTCGCCCCAGATCGTCGGGAGCACGGAGACGCGGAAGTCCATCTCCCGGCCCCTGCCCATCTTCAGCTTGATGCGGCCGTCCTGCGGGAGCCGCCGCTCGGCGATGTCGAGCGAGCTCATGATCTTGAGGCGGCTCGCGATCGCGTTCTTCAGCTTGATCGGCGGCTGCATCTCCTCCATCAGCACGCCGTCGATGCGGTAGCGCACGCGGAGCTTCTTCTCGTACGGCTCGACGTGGATGTCGCTCGCGCCCTTCTTGATGGCGTTCAGGAGGATCGCGTTGACGAGCCGGACCACGGGCGCGCCCTCGGCGGCCTTCTCCAGCTCGAGGACGTTCACGTCGTCGGCCTCGACCTGGAAGCCGACCTCCTCCTCCCCGAACTCGCTCAGCACCTCGTCGTAGGACGGCCCGACGTTGTACGCGCGCTCGATCGCCTCGGTGATGCCCGTCTCGGACGCGACGACGGGCTCGACGTTGAAGCCCGTGAGGAACTTGATGTCGTCGATCGCGTGCAGGTTCGTCGGGTCGGCCATCGCGACGACGAGCGCCGTCCCCGACCGGGAGATCGGGATGATCTTGTGCTTCTCGCAGACCTCCCGCGACACGAGGCGCGAGACCTCCGCGTCGATCTCGTACTCGTCGAGGGCGACGGCCGGGACGCGGTACTGCGTCGAGAGGAAGCTCGTGATCTCGCCGTCGGAGATGTACCCGAGCTTGGCGAGGGCGTAGCCGAGGTTCTGCCCCGTCTTGCGCTGCTCCTCCTGCGCTTGCCGGAGCTGCTGGAGGCTGATGAGCTTTTCGCGGACGAGCAGTTCGCCGAGGCGGTGGTTGGTCGACATCGAGGGCGCAAATCCTGCGGGCGGCGAGGGAGGGAGTCAACGCTGGCGGTTGGGGCCGGCGCGCTTCAAGGGTAGGATGTCGGATGCTGGTGAGGATGGCGCTGCGTGAGTCTCTTTGAGTGGTTCGGGCTCAAGCGGGGGGACAGCCGTCGCAGGGCGGCCGAGGCCAGGGAGCTCGCCGGCGATCTCGCGGGGGCGGTCGAGCTGTACGTCGACGCAGGGATGCCGGACGACGCGGCCCGGGTCCTGCTCCTCCGCGCCGACGCCGAGCGGAGCGTCGAGAAGCGGATCGCCTTCTGCGCGTCGGCGTTCCGCACGGCCGAGAGCCCGGAGCTGAAGCGCGCGGCGCTCGGGCGCAAGGCGCTGCTCGCGTTCGACCTCGTGCGCGCGCGGGGCGCGAGCGCGATGCGGAGCGAGGTGCTGGCGGTCGCGCGCGAGCTCGAGGCGGCGGGCGAGCTCGAGCGCGCCGCGGACGCGTACGCCTTGGTCGGCGACACCGAGTCGGAGACGCGCGTCCTGGCCGCGGCCGGCGCGATCGACCGGCTGGAGGAGCGGCTCCGCGCCTCGATGACCGCCGAGCGGGACCAGCGCGAGCTCGCCGCGACGCTGCGGAGGATCGCGGATCTCGACCGGATGGCCGAGCGCCGCGAGGCGGTCGCCGTCGCCGAGGCGTGGGCGGGCGGAGGCCGCGGCGGCGAGCAGGTGGCCGACGCGCTGCGCGCGATCCGGGCGCGGCTCCTGTCGGGGCCGGTCCTCTCGCTCGAGCTCGGCGGCGCCGTCGTGCGGTGCGCGCTCGGCGACGAGGTCACGATCGGCCGCGGCGAGGCGACCATCGTCGTCGCGTCCCGCGCCGTCAGCAGGACGCACGCGCGGATCCGGCGCGGCCCGTCCGGCATCGAGGTCGAGGATCTCGGGACGCGCAACGGCACGACGCTGGCCGGCGCGCGGCTCACGGCGCCGCTGCCCGTCGGCCGCGGCGTGCAGATCCTGCTCGGCGGGGAGGTGCCGTGCGCGATCGCCCCCGGGATCGGGCAGGGCTGCGTGGTGGACGTCGCGGGCGAGCGCTTCACGGCGCCGCTCGGCGAGCTGCCGGTGGGCCCGTGGCGGATCCGCCTCGATCCGGCGGGCGCCTCGGCGTTCGTGGCGCTGAAGACGCCGCCGGGGGCGCCGCCGCCGTTCCTCGGCGACTACCAGCTCGCGCCGTCCGT
Organism: Sorangium sp. So ce394; assembly: GCF_051474665.1. Taxonomy (NCBI): domain Bacteria; kingdom Pseudomonadati; phylum Myxococcota; order Polyangiales; family Polyangiaceae; genus Sorangium; species Sorangium sp. So ce394. Next base: position 7,429,335 of record NZ_CP150339.1, on the reverse strand, counting down.
CGAGCTCTGCGCGGGCGACGCGATCGCCGCGTCGCGCGGGGGGACGCCGGTCTTCCGGGTGCTCGCCGCCGGCCAGGCCTCGCCGACGCGGCGCGACGGCGGCGGGGAGGGCGGGCCGGCGTGAGCCTGTGGCGGCGGCTCAAGGAGCGGCTCGGCGGCGCCGCGGCGGACGGCGGCGCGCCGGCGCCGGGCGGGGGTGCCGCGTCGGGTGCGTCGGACGTCGCGCGCGGGGCGGACCCGGCGCGGGCGGCGCGCCCGGCGGCGGACGCGCGGGCGCGCGGGCGCGCTGCGCGCGAGGGCGGTGGCGACGAGATCGCGCGCCTGCGGAGCTCCGGCGCGCGCGACGGGCCCTCGACGGACGAGGTGATCGCGATCCTGCGGCGCGCGCGGGGGACGCTGCGGGAGGCCGAGGCCGTGGCGCACCTCGTCGCCGCGATGGCGGAGCGGCCGCTGCCGGATCCGATCCGGGTGGCGTGCGCCGATCTGCTCGCGGCCCGGGGCGACGAGCTGGGCGCGCTCGCCGTGCTCGAGGGCGCCGCGGCGCGCGAGCGCGGCGGCGCGGGGCGCGCGCCGCCGGTGTCCTCGACCGAGGGGCTCGTCCTCGCGGCCGACCTCTACGCGTCGCTGGGGCAGCTCCCGCGGGCGGTCGGCGCGATCGAGCGGGTGCTCGTCCGGGAGATCGACGCGCCCGGCGCGCGCGAGCGCCACCAGCGGTGGCGGGCGGCGCTCGGCGCGGAGCGGCCCGCCGTAGCCCGCGTGGAGGACGTCACCGTGGTCGCGCCCGCGGCGGGCAGGACCCCGTTCCGCCTGCTCCGCGAGGTGGCGCGCGGCGGCGCCGGCGCCGTCTACGAGGCCGAGGACGAGGTGCTCGGCCGGCGCGTCGGGTTCAAGGTCTACCACGGGCGCGGCGGCGATCGGGCGCACCTCACCCGCGAGGTGCGGCTCGCCGCGGCGCTCTCCGGGCCCGGCGTGGTGCGGGTGTTCGACGCGGACCCCGACGAGGGGTGGATCGCGCTGGAGTGGATCGCGCGCGGCTCGGTGCGGGACGTGCTCCGCGCCGGCGACGCGGCGTCGCTCGCGCCGATCGCGCGGTGGGCGCGCCCGCTCGCGCGCGCGCTCGCCCGCATCCACGAGCGCGGTTACGTCCACGCCGACGTCAAGCCGGCCAACGTGCTCCTGCGCAGCCTCGCCGAGCCCGTGCTCAGCGACTTCGGGCTGGCCAGGCCCCGCGGCGCGCCGTCCGCCGGCGGCAGCCCCGGGTACGTCTCGCCGGAGCGGCTCGCCGGGCGGCCGAGCGACCCGCGCGACGACGTCTACGGCTACGGCCGCGTGCTCGAGGACGTCCTCGTGCGGCTCGAGCCGCTCGGGGGCGAGGGGCTGGCCCCCTGGAAGGAGCTGTCGCTGCGGTGCCTCGGCCCGGACGACGAGCGGCCGCCGGACGGCGCCGCGCTCGTCCGCGCGGTCTGCTGAGCCCCGCGGCGGCTCAGCAGGCGTCGAGGCAGCGCCTGTACCGGTCGAACGCGGCCGCGTCCGTCCCGTCGAACGCGCCGCAGGGGACCTCCGCGGCGCAGGCCGACGCGCAGCGGACGGCGCCCTCGCACGACGCCTCGCTGGACATGCCGCTGCCCTGGTAGCCGCACTCCTCCATGTGGTCCTCGGCCTCGTCGCACACGCTCTCGCAGCCCGACGCGAGGGCGACCGCGAGCGCGAATGACGCGGCGCGAGCTCTTCCGGAGCTGCCGGGCGCTTCCGTCCACCAACGACCCCTGCCTTTGCTCATGCGTGCTCTCTCCCGGAGTGATGTCTCGTACGGGGGACCTCGCGCTGCGTCGGAGTTGCGTGCCGGATGGCAACCTTCTTCGCTTCGGGCGCGGCCCTGGGTAGATTGCTCGCCTGCATGCGCGTACGCAACGAGGAGGGGGCGCCCTGATGCGCTTGGCGATCGTCGCCACGCCCAGCTTGCACCGCGACCAGCGGCCGGCGCCCGGCTCGCTGGACGGGGATCTCATCCGGGCCCGCCTCTCGCTGGACGACGCCGGCTTCCGGGTGGTCGACATCGATCCCGCGCGGGACCTCGCGGAGCAGCTCGACGCGCTGTTCGACGAGCTCACGGCGACCCGGCGGACCCTGGTCGACGCGGACGACGCCGCGCGCGATGAGGCCTCGACCCTATTTTTGTTCTACGCCTCCACCGCCGTCGCGCTGTCGCCGGACGGGGAGCTCTTCCTCTGCCTCGACCCCGAGAACCCCGGCGTGGGCGACGCGCTGGGCGACGTGGCCGCGGTGTTCCGCGATCGCGCGCGCGGCGAGGTGCTCTTCGTCCTGGAGTGCCACCACGGCCCCGGGGCGACCTCGCGCGCCGTCGTCACCGCCGCCGAGCAGGCGGTGGCGTCCCCCGTGACGGGCGTCGAGCTCCTCGTGGCGGCCCACCCGATCGGCTCGCTCGACGCCGATCTGCCCTCGGTGCTCACCCGCGCCTTCGTCGAGCACCTCGACGAGGCCGACCCGGATCGAGGCCTCACCGCCGAGGAGATCTTCCGCCGCGTCGAGGGGAACCCCGGCCTCGCCCGCGCCATCCCGTGCTTCGCGCGGGCGAGCGGGCGGGGGGAGTTCTCGGTGCTCGTCCCGCGCGGCGGCGCGCCCGGCCGGCGCCCGGCCAGGGCCGAGGCGGCGCGGATCGAGGCCGCGGGCGGCGCCGCCACCACCCCCGCGTCCGCGCCGGACGACCCGGTCGCGCAGTACCTCGCGGCCGGCGACACGCTCGCCGCCGCGTCGGACCTCGACGGGGCGCTCACGGCGTACAAGAAGGCGCTCGCGCTCGTCGGGGTCGCGCAGCGGGACGCGCGCGCGGAGGTGCACCTGCGCATCGCCCAGGCGAGGTGGCGCCAGCAGCGGCACCGCGAGGCGATCGAGGGCTTCGAGAAGGCGCTGGCGCTCGCGCCCGAGCACCGGCCCGCGCTCGAGGCGCTGGTCGAGCTCCACCTCGCCGAGCAGGACTTCGCGAGGCTGCGCACCGCGGAGGAGCGGCTGCTCACGCGCGTCGAGGGGGACGCCGATCGCTTCGGGCTCCTCGTGCGCTTCGCCGAGCGCTGGGAGATCGTCGCCGGGGATCCGGCGCGAGCGCAGGAGCTCCTCGAGCGGGCGCGGGAGATCCGCCCCGACGACGCCGCCGTCCTGCGCAGCCTGGGTCGGCTCTACGAGGCGACGGGCGATCTCGCGGCGTCGCTCGACGCCCGCCGCTGTCACGCCGAGCTCCTCCCGGACCCGCGGCAGCGGGCGGTCGCGCTCCTGGAGCTCGCGCGCGCCGCGATGCAGGGCGAGGCCCGCGCGACCTTGACCGAGGTCACGCGCGAGCAGGACGGGATCGAGCTGCTCGAGCGCGCGCTGGACGCCGACCCCACGTTCCTCGATCCGCTCGCGCTGATCGCGATCCTCCTCTCGGCGCGGCAGGAGTGGGGCGAGCTCGAGCTCGCGTACCGCCGCATGCTCGACCGGGCGCAGCGCATCGCCGACCCGCGCGTCCGGAGCGACGTCACGTGGGAGCTGTGCCGCCGCCTCGGAATGCTCTTCCGCGATCACCTCGAGGATCCGAGCTCCGCGCTGGAGGCGTTCGAGGGCGCGGTGGTCGAGCGGCCGGACGACGTCCCGGGGCGGCTCAGCGCCGCGTCGCTCGCGCGGGGCGCCGGCCGGCTCGAGCGCGCGGCCGCGCACCTCCAGGCCGCGGCGGTGCTCGATCCGGGCAACGTCCAGGTGTTTCACGACCTGTTCGACACCTTCCAGAAGCTCAGGCGCGTCGACCAGGCGTGGGCCGCGGCGAGCGTGGCGGTTTACCTGGGCGCGGCCGAGGCGCGGGAGCGCTTCATCTTCGAGGAGCACCGGCCCGCGGGCCTCGTGCAGCCCGCGCGCGGGCTCAGCCCGGGCAGCTGGGATCTCCTGCGCGCGGCCGATCGCGATCGCGCCCTCGAGGAGGTCCTCGCGTCGGTCGCCGACGCGGCGGTCCGCGCGCGGCTCGCCCAGCGCGCGCGGGACAAGCAGATCCCGCACATCGATCCGGCGGCGCGCGCCGACGCGGAGCGGAACGCGGCGGGCGTGGTGCGCCTGTTCTCCTGGGCGAGCCGCTGCCTCGCGATCCCCACGCCGGCGGTCTACCTCCGCAAGGACGCGCCCATCGCGGTCGCGGCGGTGACGGTCGAGGAGCCGAGCGTCCTGGTCGGCGGCGAGGCGCTCCGCGGGCGGACGGCCGCCGAGCTCGCGTTCCTGGTGGGCAGCCACGTCGCCTACCACGTCGGCCCGCACCGCTTGCTCCTGCACTTCCCCTCGCTCGAGGAGCTCGGCGTCTGCCTCGCCGCGGCGGTCAAGGTGGCGCGGCCGTCGGAGCCTGTCCCCGCCGAGCTCGAGGGCGCGGTGCTCGCGCTGATGCCGCTGCTCGACGAGCGGCTGACGGAGCGCGAGCGGGACGCGCTGGAGGCCGCGGTGTTCGAGCTCTACGAGATCCGCGCGCCGCTGGATCTCGCCCACTGGGTGGGCTCGGTGGAGCGGTGCGCTGCGCGGGTCGGCTACCTGCTGACCGGCGAGCTCTCGGTCGCGGCGTCGTCGCTCTCGCGCGGGGACACGCCGGGCGTGCTCACGGCGGAGGAGAAGATCGGCGATCTCCTCTCGTTCACCGTCTCGGACGCCTACCACGCCCTGCGCGAGGAGCTCGGCGTAGCCATCGAGCCCTAGCTCCGCATCGGACGTCCTGCCGGAGCCCCGCGTCCGCTCTCGGCCGGCGCGCGTTCACTCCTTGCCCTGGAGGTAGGCGAGGTAAGCGTTGTGGCTCGGCGGCCTTCCGAGGAAGCGGGCGACGAGATCGCCTGCCTCGACGCCGCCCCCCTTCGCGAGCACCTCGTCGCGGAAGGCGCGCGCGACGGCCGGGTTGAGCAGGCCTTCCTGCTTGAAGCGGGTGAGCACGTCGCGCGAGAGCGACAGGGCCCACTGGTAGCCGTAATAGCCCGCGTCGTAGGTGATGAGGTGCCCGAAGCTCGACTGCAGGTGCGTGCCCTTCACGAAGACGAAGGACTCGTTCGCGCGCTGCGCCTGCTCCACGACCAGGGTCGTATCGAAGCCGGGCTCGCGGGTGTGGAGCTCCAGGTCGATCGACGCGAGGGTGAGCTGTCGCTGCGTCGCGAGCGCTCGGCCGAAGCCCCGCGCGCGGGTCATCGCCTGGAAGAGATCGTCCGGGATCCGCTCGCCGGTCGCGTGGTGCTTCGCGAACAGATCGAGCACCTCGCGGGACCACGCCCACTCCTCGAACATCTGGCTCGGCGCCTCGACGAAGTCGCGCACGGTCGAGGTCCCCGAGTAGGAGGCCAGCTCCGAGCGCGTGAGGAGGTGGTGCAGCACGTGCCCGAACTCGTGGAAGAACGTCACCACGTCCTCGTGGGACATGAGCGCCGGCTGCGCCCCCGGCTTCGGGAAGTTGCACTCCAGCGCCGCGACGGGGGTCTGCCACGACCCGTCGGCGAGCCGCTTCGCCGTCCGCACGGCGAACATCGCCGCGTGCTTGTACTTGTCGGGCCTGCTGTAGAGGTCGAGGTAGAACTTCCCGATCGCCTTGCCGTCGGAGCGCACCTCGTACGCCGTCACGTCGGGGTGCCAGGCGTTCGCGGGGACCTCCTTGTACTCGAGCCCGTACATCCGCGCCGTGATGTCCATGAGCCCCTGCTTGACCGCGCCGATCTCGAGGTAGGCCGAGAGCGCCTGCGAGTCGAACTGGTACTTGGACGCGCGGACCCGATCTTCGAGGAAGTAGCGCTCGGAGGGGGGGAGCCTGTCGGTCGGCTTGCCGCCGAGCCGCACGTGCTCCTTCATCAGCTCGGCGAACTCGGCCTTCGCGGGCTCCTTCAGCGCGGCCTTGACCTGGTCGAGGAAGGCGCGCACGGCGCCGCTCGTCTTGGCCATGCGCGGCTCGATGGCGTAGTCGGCCCAGCTCTTGTAGCCGAGCATCCTCGCCTTCTCGGAGCGGAGCGCGAGCAGGCGCTCGAGCAGCTTCACGTTCTTCTCGCCGCCGCGGTTGGTGAACAAGACGTAGAGGTCGAGCGCGGCCTTGCGGTCCTTCGCGTAGGTGACGAACGGGAAGAAGTCGGGGTAGTCGGTGCTGATCTCGACCTTGCCGTTCGCCTTGGGCGGGTGCTTCGCCACGTACTCCTTGGGCAGCCCCTGGAGCGAGGCGGGCGCGATCTCGATCGACCCGGTCGACGCCGACAGGTTCGCCATGAACTCCTGTCCGATGCGGGTGATCTGCTCGTTCACGTCGCGGAGGCGCTGCTGCCGGTCGGGCGGCAGCGACAGCCCGTTGCGGCGGAAGTCGCGGAGGACATCGGCGAGGAGCCGCGCGCGCTCGCCCTTGAGCGCCTCGCGCGCCTCGCCCGTCTGGGCGTACGCCTGGAGGACGGCGGCGAGATCGGCGTCCAGCCACATCGCGGTCGTGAACCTGTCGACCTTCGGCTCGCAGAGCCTTGCGGCCTCGCGCACGGCCGCGTCCGGGTGCGCGACCCCCATCAGGTACGGGAAGTCGCCCGCGCTGTTCACCTCGAGCACGGCGTCGTCGAACCGCCCGAGGGTCGCGGCGTAGGTGAGCGTCTCCGGCGGCGCGCCGCGGAGCGCCCTGATCGCGGCGAGGTGCTCCTCGGCGGCGCGCAGGTGATCGTCGCAGAGCTGCTTCACACCGCCCGCGGTGATCCCCTGCGGGACGGGGTCGAACTCGGCGCGCGCCGGCGCCTCCGGCGGCGGCGTCGTCGCTGGGCGCGAGGTCGTCGCCGGAGGGGCGGCGCCGCGAGGCCCATCCGGCGGGGCGACCGCGCCGGTCCGAGGGCCGGCGCTGCAGGCGACGAGCAGGACGAGGGAGAGGAGCCCGGAGCGCGCGGGCGTGTGACCGACCTTCATGTCGGTCCGGCTATACCACGGGGGTTTGGGGGGGGCCGGGCCCCTCGCGGCTCGATCCCCGCGGGAACGGGGGCTCGAGCCGCGCGGTGCTTCATGCCGTCAGTCGGCTGCCGGCGGCAGGTAGGCGAAGAGGCAGTTATAGCCTCGGCCCGTCACGTCGGCGGCCGGGGTGCCGGCCGACACCCGGACGAGCAGCCGGTTGCCTTCGGGGGCCTCCGGGATCGCTTGCGACTCGACGAACAGCTCTTCCGCTTCGGTCTCCGTGGCCGCGTAGTCGGCGCCGATCTCGGTCCCGTCGCCGTTCAGCACCTCGGCGCGGAGCTCGCGGACCCCGGAGCCGTGGCGCTGCGCTCCGCAGATGACGGAGATCGTCCAGCCCTCTCCTGTGTCGTCGAGCGGGAGCTCGTAGACGTCGACGTCCGGCGTCTCCTCGGTGCCAGCGAGCTTCCCTTCGACGGCGAAGCTGACGCCGCCGCCTTGGTTGGGGAAGCTGGCCAGGTCGCCTTCGGGCGTCGCCACGTCGCCGTTGGTCTCCTCCGCGGCCTCGAGCGGATCGGAGCTCGCCCGGCTGTGCAGCAGGATGTAGAAGTCGTTCTTCCCCACCTCTCCTGCGGGGCGCTTGACGAAGACGAAGTACTCTTGCCCGGCCTCCACCGGAACGGCGATATCGCCGCCCTTCGTCGGGTCGACCTTCGCGTAGGCGCTCGTGAGATCGGTCGCGTTGAAGACGGCGACCTCGTTGACGTCGACGGTCGAGCCGTTGCCCTCGGGCCCGCTCGGCCCGGAGAAGTTGAACTGGGCGAGGAGGGCGTTCTCGAACTCGGGGGTCGCCGGCGGCGTGAACGAGTACACGTCGACGTCGGCCTCATCCGCGAAGCTGCCGAACACGAACGTGGTGTAGTAGGCCGACTCGTCCGCGGTCAGCTCGTACGGCATCTCCACGGCCTGCTCGGCGTCGTTGTTGGGCTCCGTCTCTCCGACGAGGCTGTCGGCCTCGTCGGCCCCCAGATCGAGCGGGAGGAACTTCAGCGTGTAGTCGAAGCTGACGACCTCGGACGGGTCGAAGCAGCCGTTCGGGAAGGCGGACTCCGGGAAGGCGGCGTTGCAGTCCTGGACGACGACGAAATACTCGCCGTCCGCGGGCAGGACCGTGAGCAGCTCGCTGTCGTTCGTGATGCCGCCCTCGGGATCGTCGTTCTGCGCGATCTGGTTCCCGTCGGCGTCGAGCAGCGTGATGACCGTGTCGGGGTAGGTCGGATCCCGCTCGTCGTCGGAAGGCTTCGCGTCGGTGACGAGGTAGACCGGCAGACCCTTGGTCCCGGTGAAGCTGAAGTAGTCCCCGTCCTCTTCGAGCGGCTCGAGCGTCCCCTCTAGCCCGTTGTTCCCGGCGGGGAGCTCCTCTGCTTCCTCGATGCTGTCGTTCCCGTCGTCTACGGGGCCCGAGCCCGAGGAGGTGCTGGTGGCGACGCCGGTGGTGGTCGTCACGGTCGACGTCGTGGTGCTCCCGGCTCCCCCCTCGCCGCCGCTGCCGCCGCTGCCGTCGTCATCGCCACCGCAGCCCGCGGCGGTCGCCGCCATCGTGCCGAGCACGAAAAACCCGAGAAAATACATCGACCTCATGGCACCTCCAAGAACGTTTGCGCACCACAGCAGCATTTCGTGTGGCTGCGTAGGAATAGTACACCTACACGGCTGCTCATCCTGCGCGCCATGGGAGCGCACGGTTTTGACGGTCCAAGATCTGGACTATCCGCGGCGGATGGTGGCTGCTCCACAGGGAGATCTTCAAGGCGCGCGGAGCGAGCTGTGGAGCTCGGTGCTCGCCCCTCGCCGCCGGCGGCGCGGCGTGCTCCGATGGCTGGCGGAGCCTCCGCCATGCCCCGCCCCGCGCTCGCCATCGCCCTGTTGCTCTTCGCCCTCACCCCTGGCTGCTCGAGCAGCGGCAGCGATCCTTGCGAGGTCGTCTGCGCCAAGAGCGCCGAGTGTCAGCCCGACGGCCCCGGCGAAGACATCTGCATCGACCTCTGCCGCAGCGAGTCGGCCCGCGTGTCCTATCGAACGGCCATCGAGCGCCAGGCCGAGTGCTACGAAGAGAAGGGCTGGTCCTGCGCCGACCTCGCGATCGGCGCCTGCGACTACTCGCCGGAGGATTGAGCGGCGAGGCCCGCGGCCTCGTCGGCGCGCACCTTATTCGGCGGCCATGAACGGGTAGGCGACGGCGCGCGGCGGGGCGAGCGTCTCCTTCACGACCCTCGGCGAGACCCACCGGAGCAGGTTGAACAGGCTGCCCGCCTTGTCGTTCGTGCCGGAGGCGCGGCCGCCGCCGAACGGCTGCTGCCCGACGACGGCGCCGGTCGGCTTGTCGTTGATGTAGAAATTCCCTGCCGCGAAGCGGAGCGCGTCGCTCGCCGCCTGGATGAACGCGCGGTCCCGCGCGAACACGGCGCCCGTGAGGCCGTACGGCGACGTCTCGTCGCAGAGCGCGAGCGCCTTGTCCTCCTCGCCGTCGGGGTAGACCCAGACCGTCAGCACCGGGCCGAACAGCTCCTCGGTCATCAGGGGGTGGCGCGGATCCGTGGTCTCGATCAGCGTCGGCTCCACGAACCAGCCGTCGCTCCCGTCGTGCGCGCGCGCGCCGCCGCCGCACACGAGCGAGCACGCCGCGTCCGCCTTCGCCTCGGCGATGCGCCCGGTGAGCCGGGCGTGAGCGCGCCCGTCGATCACCGCGCCCATGAAGTTGCGGAAGTCGGCGACGTCCCCGATGCGGATCGCCTGGATGTGGCCCGCGAGCCGGTCCTTGAGGGCCGGCCAGAGCGAGCGGGGGATGTACGCGCGCGACGCGGCCGAGCACTTCTGCCCCTGGTACTCGTACGCCCCCCGGACGAGCGCCACGGCGAGCGCGTCGACGTCGGCGCTCGCGTGCGCGAACACGAAGTCCTTGCCGCCGGTCTCGCCCACGATGCGCGGGTAGCTCCGGTAGCGCCCGATGTTCTCCCCGATGCGGCGCCAGATCGACTGGAAGACCGCGGTCGATCCCGTGAAGTGGATGCCGGCGAAGTCCGGGTGATCGATGCACGCGTTCGACACGAGCTCGGGCGGACCCATGACGAGGTTGACGACGCCGCGCGGCAGGCCCGCCTCGATCAGGAGCTCCATCACGAAGTGCGCGGCGTAGAGCGCGTTCGCCGACGGCTTCCAGACCACGGTGTTGCCCATCAGCGCCGGGGCCGCGCACAGGTTGCCCGCGATCGCGGTGAAGTTGAACGGCGTCGCCGCGAAGACGAAGCCCTCGAGCGGGCGAGGCTCGGCGAGGTTCCAGATGCCGGGCGCGCTCGCCGGCTGCTCCGCCGCGATCCGGTGGGCGAAGTGGACGTTGTAGCGGAAGAAATCGATGAGCTCGCAGGCCGAGTCGATCTCCGCCTGGTACGCCGTCTTGCTCTGACCGAGCATGGTCGCCGCGTTCAGCGCGGGGCGGTACCGGGTCGCGAGCAGCTCGGCCGCCTTGAGGAAGACGGCGGCGCGCTCTGTCCACGGCGTCCGCGACCACGCGCGGTGGGCTCGTTTGGCCGCCTCGATCGCGCGCGCGACGTGCTCGGCGCCGCCCTGGTGCGCGCGGGCGAGCAGGAGATCGCGCCGGTGCGGCGCGCGGACCTCGTCGAGCGCTCCGGTCCGGATCGCCTCGCCGTCGATGACCATCGGGATGTCGATCGTCTCCCGCGACCGGCGATCGAGCTCCGCCTTGAGGGCCGCGCGCTCGGGGCTGCCGGGGGCGTACGCGAGGACGGGCTCGTTTTGGGGGCTCGGTGGCGTGGCGATGGCGTCGATCATGACGCGAGTCTAGCGGGGGAGACGCGGGCGCGCAGCGCTCCGGCGCAGCCGATCCGGGCCTCGGCGTGAGCAGGATGGCTGCGCAGGACAGCGCTCGCCGCATTTCGCGGATGCCATGTTCAGGCGCCGCCCGCCTTGGGCGCCGACCGCGCCGTCGCTACGCTCGTGCGATGCGCGAGCTCGTCACGCCGCCCGACGCGATCCTCGATCCGAGCACGGGGGCGGCGCGCGTCGGGTCCTACCGGGGCGAGCTCCCGCGCGTCGACCTGAGCCCGCTCGCGCTGCGCGGGCTCGATCGCCTGCTCAAGCACAAGCGGTGGACCTACGTCGCGATCGCGTCCGACGAGGTCTTCATCGCCGTGGCGGTCGTGCACCTCGGCTACCTCGCGATCACGTTCGGCGTCGCCTTCGACAAGGCGGGCCGGCGGCTGCTCGTGGATCGCTCGACGTTCTGCCCTCCCTTCTCGGCGAGCGTGGGCGACGCGGGCGGCTCCGCGCGCGCGTGGCTGCCCTCCGCGCAGGTGCGGATCGAGCGCCCGCGCGGGGAGGCGAGGGGCGCGGTGACCGCCGCGTTCCGCGGGCTCGAGCTCACGGCGCGGCTCTCCGCCCGCGCGGCCCCGCAGGCGCTCTCGGCGATCGCCGAGGCGCCGGGCGGCGTCCTGATCGCGACCGAGAAGCGGCTCCTCCTCGGCGTCGAAGGCGAGGCGTCGGTGCTCGGTCGCCGGATCTCGCTCGACGGCGCGCTCGCCAGCTACGACTACACGAGCGGCCTCCTGCCGCGCCGCACGACCTGGCGCTGGGCGCTCGCGCTGGGCCGCGCCGAGAGCGGCGAGCGCGTCGGTCTCAACGTGGGCGAGGGGTTCATCGGCGACGCCGAGTGCGCGATCTGGCTCGACGGCGCGCTCATCCCGCTCGCCGAGGGCCGGTTCACCTTCGACGCGGCGCGGCCGCTCGATCCGTGGCACGTCCGGACCGTGGACGGCGCCGTGGACCTCCGGTTCGTCCCCGGCGCGGCGCACTCGAACCACACGAACCTCGGCCTGGTCGCCTCGGAGTTCATGCAGCCAATCGGGCTCTACTCCGGCACGATCCGCCTCCCGGACGGGCGTCACCTCGAGCTCCGGGACGTGCTCGGCGTGACGGAGGCCCAGGACATCACCTGGTAGCTCCGGCGGCTCGCCCCGGTCAGCCGCCGCGGCGATCGGCGATGAGCTTGTCGAGGTCGTCCTCGGTGATGAGCTTGGTGCCGTACTTCCGCGCCTTGACCGCCTTGCTCGACGCGGACGCCACGTCGGCGAGGACGAGGTAGTTGAGCTCCTTCGTGACGCTGTTCAGCACCCGGCCGCCGTTCGACTCGACGAGGTGGGTGAGCTCGCCGCGGGAGCGCGTGCCCGCGCCGGTGAAGCAGAACGTGAGGCCGGCGAGCGGCCCCTCGGCCTCGGGGGCGACCGGCACGATGCCGCCGGCGAGCAGCCGCGCGATCTCGTCGCCGCGCGCGCGCAGCCCGCGGACGATGCTCGCGGCCTTGATCGCGCCGAGCCCCGGGATGCCGGCGAGCTCGTCCTCGCCGGCCGCGAGGAGCTTCTCGATCGTGGTGTACCCGGCGGACACGAGCAGCCGCGCGGTCTGGATCGCGAACCCCTCGATGCCGAGCGCCGCGAGGAAGATCGGCAGCGTGAGCGGCAGCCGGCTCTTCAGCTGGTCGAGGCACTTCGTGGCGCTCTTCTCGCCGCGCCGATCGAGCTCTGCGATGTCCTTGACCGTGAGCTTGTAGAGGTCGAGCGGCTCTCGCACGAGGCCCGCGGCCACCACCTGCTCGATCAGCTTGTCGCCCCACTCGAGCGCGCCGATGGCGTCGATCCAGTTGTGGATGCGCCCCTCGATGAGGGCGCGGCACGCGGCGTTCCGGCAGAGCAGGTACTCGCCCTCGACGACGAGCGGCGCGCTGCAGACCGGGCAGACCGACGGCGGGAGCGCGACGGGCCCGCGCTTCTCGACGACCTCCTCGACGTACGGGATCACGTCGTTGCGGCGCGAGACCAGCACCTCGTCGCCCACCCCGATGCCGAGGCTCCGCACGTTGGCCGCGTTGTGCAGCGACGCGCGCCGGACGTTGGCGCCGGCGAGCTCCACCGGCTCGACGATCGCCACCGGCGTGACGCGCCCGCTCGGCCCGGTGTCCCACTGGATCGCCACGACCGTCGTCACCTTCGCGGGCGACGCGAACTTGAAGGCGACGGCGCCGCGCGGCCGCCGGTTGACATCGCCGAGCAACCCCTGGAGGTGGAGCGAGTCCACATACACGACGAGCCCGTCGATCTCGTAGTCGAGGCCCGCGCGGAGCTCGCTCGAGTACCGCCGGTAGAGCTTCACGACGTCCTCGACGTCGCCGTGCGCGGTCTGCGGCGTCGCGAAGCCGAGCTCGCGCAGCCACGCGAAGCGCGCCCGGCACGTCGGGATCTCGAGGTGCTCGGCGACGTCGTAGAACAGCACCGTGCAGTGCTCCGCCCCCTGGCCGTCGAACCGCTTGGCCGCGCCCGCGGCCATGTTGCGCGGGCTGGTGACGCCGGGGAAGTAGCGCTTCATGTCCGAGAGGCGGAGGATGATCTCGCCGCGCACGGACAGCCGTCCCCGCTCCCGGATCCGCGAGGGGACGCCCTTCATCCTCGCGACGTTCGCGGTGATCCGCTCGCCCCACTCGCCGTCGCCGCGGGTGATGGCGTCGACGAGCTTGCCGCCCTTGTAGATGACCTCGATGGAGATGCCGTCGAGCTTCTCCGCGACGAACAGGTCGTCCGCCACGCTCGCGCGGGCGGAGCTCGCCGGCTGCGCCGCGCCGTCGCCGCCGTGCCCGTCCTTCTCGAGGATCTCGTCGCAGCGGGCGACCCAGGCCCGGAGCTCGTCCTCGGAGACGACCTTGTTGAGCGAGCCCATCGGGATCTCGTGCCGCGCCTTCTCCCACTCCGTGATGAGGGAGGCGGAGCCGACCCGGGCGAGCACCGGGTGCGTGGGATCCAGGGCGCGGAGCTCGTCCTCGAGGGCGTCGAACGCGGCGTCCGAGATCTCCGGGTGCCCTGCGTAGTAGCTCGCCCTGTATTTCTCGATGCGCTCGGCGAGCTCATCGATCCTGGCCTTGTGCTTCGGATCCGTGGCGAGCCCGCCCTGCAGCGGATTGCGCGCTCCGGCCTCGTCGTGGTGTGCCTGCGTCATCGCTTGCCTCGGCTCACTCGAGCTCCGCCTCGCCGGCGCGCCGGGCGGCGGCGAGGAAGTCCCCCATGCCCATCGCGAGCTCGGCCGGGAGCTCGTCGTCGCGGAACAACCGGACCTCGCGGATCTCGAGCGGGTTCTGGGGAGGGCGCGTGGGCGCGCCGATCCGGGCGGCGACGACGACCGTCACCGCGTGGAAACGGACGTCGCGATCGGGCCGCGAGTACACGCCCACGACCCGCCCGAGCTCGACCTCGGTGACGCCGGCCTCTTCGGCGAGCTCCCGCACGATGCTGTCGCGGAGCGTCTCGCCCCACTCCAGGGTTCCTCCTGGGAGCGCCCAGGTTCCGGTGTCGCTGCGGCGGATGAGCAGCCACCGGCCGTCGGCGGTCTGCGCGGCGGCGGCGATCCCGACGACGGGCCGCCGGAGCAACGCCCGCGCGACCTCCTTGGCCAGGGCGAGCACGGAGCGGGGCAACAACGAAAGGGGAGCGATTTCCATGAGAATTTTTGCGACGTGTCAGCAAAGCATAGAAGCGATCGGCGGCTACCGGGAGAGGGTTCCGTGCGACCTCGGCCGATCTCCTCGCACGGCCGTGAGCCGCGCGGCTCGGCTCGGCCCCGGGTGAGGGGCAGGCTACGCTCGCAGCATCATGTCGTTTGTGGAGAGGGCGCTGCGCGCTCCTGTCGGATCGTACGGCCGTGTTGTCCGCCGTGGCGCGATGGCGTGGGGCGCCGCGCTCGCGCTCGCGTCGCTTCCGAGCTGCACCGAAGAGCGGCTCCCTCCGCCGCGCCCTCCTGCCGGCGCGTCGAGCGGCGCGGGCGCAGCGGGCGGCGCGCCGCCGGATGCGGGCGTCGACGAGGGGCCTCGGCCGTCGAACCTCTGCGAGTGCGTCGCCGCGTACGGCGGCGAGGCCGGGCGCTGCGGCGATTGCTTCAACGAGCATGCCTCGCGCGGCGCGCGCTGCGAGGCGCAGCTCTCGGCGTGCGACGCCGAGCCCGGTTGCAGGCCGATCAGCGTGTGCCTCAAGGGCTGCGGTCACGACAAGGCCTGCCAGGCGGCGTGCGTGTTCCCGGACGACGCGGGCGCCGCGCACCAGGCATTCCAGCAGGTGCTCGCGTGCGTGTGCGCCGCGTGCGCCGCGAGGTGCGCCTACTACGATGCGCCGCTGGAGTGCGCCGAGCCCGGCGCCGGGGGCGCGGGCGCCGGTGGAGCTGCGGGCGCCGGTGGAGCTGCGGGCGCCGGCGGAGCTGCGGGCGCCGGCGGAGCTGCGGGCGCCGGCGGAGCTGCGGGCGCCGGCGGAGCTGCGGGTGCCAGTGGAGCTGCGGGCGCCGGCGGGGAAGCGGGCGGTAGCGGAGCTGCGGGCGCCGGCGGGGGAGCGCGTGCGTTCCGGGGACGAGGAACCCGGTGAGCTCAGCGCCCTCGCTCGCGCGCGGTCCGCTCCGGCGCCTCGTGCGGTAGGCTTGCCGTATGCAGAAACCGGTGATCTGGGCGGCCCTTCAGCTCTCCAGCCAGGAGAACGTGAGCGACAACCTGGCGCGGATCGAGGCGCGCATCGCGGAGGCGGCGAGCCGTGGCGCGACGACGGTCGTGCTGCCCGAGAACTTCGCGTACATGGGCAACGAGGAGGGAAAGCGTCACATCGCGGAGGACCTCGACGCCGGCCGCGGTCCCATCGCGCGCCGCCTCGCCGACGCGGCGCGGTCCGCTCGGGTGACCATCGTGGCCGGCGGCTTCCCCGAGCGCGCGCCCGACGCGGCGAGGCCGTACAACACCTGCGCGGTCTTCGGACCCGACGGCCGGCTCACCGCCCGCTACCGGAAGATCCACCTCTTCGACGTCGAGATCGCCGATGGCACGAAGTACCGCGAGTCGGCGTCGACGACCGCCGGCGATGCGCCTGTCGTCACCGAGATCGACGGCGTGAAGGTCGGGCTGTCGATCTGCTACGACGTCCGCTTCCCGGAGCTCTACCGCGCGCTCTCGTCGGCGGGCGCCGAGGCGATCGTCGTCCCCGCGGCGTTCACCCTGCTCACGGGCAAGGACCACTGGCTGGTCCTGCTCCGCGCGCGCGCCATCGAGGCCCAGGCGTACGTCGTGGCGGCAGCTCAGTGGGGCAAGCACCCCGGCGCGCGGGCGACGTTCGGAAAGTCGTGCGTGATCGATCCGTGGGGTGAGGTGATCGCTCAGGCGTCCGAAGGGGAGGGGATCGCGATGGCGATGCTCGATCCCGCCTATCTCGAGCGAGTCAGGGCGAATCTACCGTCGCTCAAGCACAGGCGACTCTGATCGCGATGTCATGGGGGTAAGCACTTTGTCTCGCGCCGGGGCGTGGTGGTTCCGGCGCTTCGCGTGGCCGACGTCTTGCGTCCGTTCACTCGGCCGAGGCGTCGCTCTCCTCCTCGCCGGCCGGGGGCAGCGCGCCGCCGCGCTTCGACAGGAGGGCCCGGAGCTCCGCCGGCCGGCGGAAGCCGATGCGGCGGGCGACCTCCCCCTCGGTGTGCCCCTCGCGTAACAGCGCGCGGGCGCGCTCCGCGCGCACCTCGTCGTAGTAGACGTGGGGCGATAGCCCGAAGGCGGCGCGGAAGAGCCGCGCAAAGTGAAACTCGGACAGATCGAGATCCAGCGCGACCTCGTAGGAACGGATCCTCTGGCCGCCTTCGGCGGCGCTGCGGATGCGGTCACGGCCGAGCAGGAGGCGCTCCGAGGTGCTGCGCGGGAGGGGGCCCCCCGAGCGCGGCGGCGGGGTGGAGCGCGAGGCGACGGTGGCCGCAGCGCGCTCGCGCAGCGGGGGCGCGCTGTAGCTCTGCGCCGCGGCGACGGACGTCGGGAGCGCCGCCGACGCGCCGCTCGGGGTTGCGATGGGCGAGGCCGAGACCGACAGGGAGCGTGCGGCCGGCGTGCTGTGGGACGAGGAGGGTGCGATCGGAGTCGAGATGGGAAGCGCAGTCGTCACGAGTACCTCTCCAGCGGTGTAAGGGCGATGTGCCGCGGTCATCGCGGCCGTCGGCGCGACGTATTGCAACCGGTAGGCCGCAAGCGGACGCAGCGCTCCTGGCTCAGGTGAATCGGCGCTCCACAGCGCAAAACGCCGCGTTTGCTCGTCAACCTGCACGCGATGTCATGGGGGGTGTGGCCCACCGTTCACGTGGCACAGTCGCCAGAGATCACCCGTGCCTGGCACAACGTGCCTGTGCGGCGCACGCCGCACGCACGCACGCCTCGTCGGTCGCACGCATCGCGACATCGTCGCGGCGATCTCGTGTCTGTCAGAGGATGAATACGAGCGCGCGTCCGTGCATCCAATGAGGTTCGCGCGCGCGCGCGAAGGCGCCGCGACCTCCGGGGCGCGGGGTCGACGTCACACGTCGATCTCGGCGTTCGGCGCGCGTTCCATGATGAAGCGGAAGCGGGCCTGCGCGTCCTTGCCCATCAGCTCGTTCAGGATGCGATCGGTCTCGATCTCTCCCTCGATCACGATGCGGAGCGCGCGTCGGCGGCGGATGTCGAGCGTCGTCGCCTTGAGGTCCTCCGCGGGCATCTCGCCGAGTCCCTTGAAGCGAGAAATATCCGCCTTGGCTGTCTTGGGGAGCTTTGCGAGGACCCGGTCGCGCTCTGCGTCGTCGAGGGCCCAGTGCGTCTCCTTGCCGACGTCGATCCTGTAGAGCGGCGGCTGCGCGAGGAACACGTGCCCGCCGCGGAGCAGGCCGGGCAGGTGCCGGTAGAAGAACGTCAGCAGCAGCGTCGCGATGTGCTGGCCGTCGCTGTCGGCGTCCATCAGCAGAAAAATCCTGCCGTAGCGCAACTTGGACGCGTCGAAGTCCTTGCCGAACCCGCAGCCCAGCGCGCTCACGATGTCCTGGAGCTCCTTGTTGCCGAGCACCTTCGAGGTGGAGGCTTGCTCGGCGTTGAGCACCTTGCCGCGCAGCGGGAGGATCGCCTGCGTCCGGCGATCCCGGCCCTGCTTCGCGGAGCCGCCTGCGCTGTCGCCCTCGACGATGAAGAGCTCGCTCTCGCTGGGATCGGTCGAGGCGCAGTCGGCGAGCTTGCCCGGCAGGTTGAGCCGATGCGACACCGGCGTCTTGCGCAGGACCTGCTGGGTCGCCTCGCGCCGCGCCTCCCTGGCGCGCGCCGCCAGGATCGCCCGGGCCACGATCGACTCGCCGGCCGTGCCGTTGTGGAGCAGCCACTGCTCGAGCGCGGGCCGGACCATGCCCTCGACCGCCGGGCCTGCCTCGGGGTTGTTGAGCCGATCCTTCGTCTGCCCCTGGAACTGAGGTTCCTGGATGTAGATGGACAGGACGCCCACGATCCCCTCGCGGATGTCGTCGGCCGTCAGCGTCACGCCCTTCGGCTGGATCTTCTTCGCGTCCATGAAGGCGCGGACCGCCTTCACGATCGCGGTGCTGAAGCCGGACTCGTGCGCGCCGCCCGCGTGCGTGGGGATGCCGTTGACGTACGACTTCACGTAGTCGTCGGTCGACTCCGTCCACTGGAGCGCGGCCTCCAGCCGGATCTCGCCCTCGCGCGCGACGTAGAAGATGGACGGGTGCGTCACCGCCTTGCCGCGCTGGGCGACCAGCTTCGGCAGGAAGTCCGCGATGCCGTTCGGGTGAAGGAGCTCGATCGACTCCCCGGACGAGAGGTCGCGGAACGCGATCGCGAGCCCTCCGTGGAGGTAAGCCTTGGCCTCCAGGCGCTCGCGGATGGTCTCGGGATCGAACCGCCGGCCCTGCCCGAAGATCTCCGGATCCGGCCGGAAGTGGACGCTCGTGCCGTGCTTGCGGGTGGGCGCGCCCTTCTTCAGCTTGCTGATCGGCGCGCCGCGCGAGAACGTCTGCTGGTGCTCGAAGCCGTCGCGCAGCACCCGGATCTCGACGAGCTCCGACAGCGCGTTGACGACGCTCGAGCCGACGCCGTGGAGGCCGCCCGAGACCTTGTAGTTGTCGCTCCCGAACTTCCCGCCGGCGTGCAGCGTGCAGAGGATGAGCTCGAGCGCGGGTCGCTTGTACCGGGGGTGCACGTCGACGGGCATGCCGCGGCCGTCGTCGGTCACGGTCACGCCCTGGAGATCGGCGTCGAGCGTCACCTCGATCCGCTTCGCGTGCCCGTTGATCGCCTCGTCGACGGCGTTGTCGACGATCTCCCAGAGCAGGTGGTGGTAGCCCCTGACGTCGGTGCCGCCGATGTACATGGCGGGGCGCTTGCGGACGGGCTCCAGCCCCTCGAGCACCTCGATGTCAGCGGCCGTGTAACGCGCGCCGGACGCGGCGCGGACGGGGGGATTCGTGGCGGCCATGTTCAGCTCACCTCCAGCGTCGGTACGACGACGGCCGGCGGCACCACGCGGACGAAGCGGTCGCGTCGCGCGACCGGCTCGCCCTGGGTGCCGCGCGGGCCGGCGATCTTGCTCGCGGCGATGTCGAGCGTCTTGCCCTTCTCCGTCTCGACCGTGAGCGCGTCGCTCGGCCCGAGGGCGAGCGCGGCGCCGACCAGGCGCTCGCCTTCGGCGACCCGCATGACGACCGAGCCCTTGCCCGGGCCGGAGAGCAGCGCGAGCTCCTCCACGGCGACGCTGAGCGCCCAGGCGTCGCTCGAGGCGCAGAGCACCCGATCGGCGCCGTCCACGGCGTGGACGAAGAGCACCTCGTCGCCCTCGTTCAGCTTGGCGAAGCGGCGCCCCGAGCGCGTCGACGGGTCGCGGTGCGGCCGCAGCGAGAACCGGAAGCCGAGGCCCCCGCGGGTGATCGCGAGCGCGAACGGCGGCTCCGGTTCGGCGGAGTCCGGCGTGGGCGCAGGGACGTCGAGCGCCCTCGGGTCGAAGGAGAGCATCGCGATCATCCGCTCGCCGTCCGCCAGCTTGAACAGCTTCTGCACGGGATCGCCGTAGCCGGTCGACTGCGGCACGTCGTGGATGCGGCACACGTAGCACGCGCCGAGGTTCGAGAAGAACGCGACCGTCGACCGCGTCGAGCCGGCGACCGCCGCGAGCACGCTGTCGCCCTCGCGGATGCGCGTCGAGGAGAGATCCTTCACCTCGCGCACCCGCTTCACCCATCCCTGCGCCGAGAGGATGACGTTCGCGTCCTCGGCCACGATGAAATCTTCCGCCTGGTACTCGGGCTCGTCGATCGAGCCGACCACCTTCGTGCGGCGCTTCTCGCCGTAGGAGCCCTTGATCTCGACGAGCTCGTCGCGGACGATCGCCCAGCGCTTCGCGTCGCTCTTGAGCAGCCCCTCGATCCGCTTCGCCTCGGCGCGCTTCTCGGCGAGATCCTTCTGCACGAGCAGGATCTCGAGGCGCGCCAGCCGGTAGAGCTTGAGCTCGAGGATCGCGTCCGTCTGCTCCTCGCTCAGGGTGAAGCGCTTCATCAGCTTCTCGGCCGCGTCGGCCTTGCCCTCGCTCTTGCGGATGATCCGGATCACCTCGTCGAGCGCGTCGAAGATCTTCTCGAACCCCTCGAGGATCGTGATCCGCCGCCGCAGCTCGCCGAGCTCGAACTCGAGCCGCCGCGTCACCGTCGCGTAGCGGAAGTCGAGGAACTTCGTCAGGATCTCGTGGAGGCCGAGCCGCCGCGGCGCGGCGATCTCCGCGTTGTCGGTGGGCACGAGGCAGGTGAGGTTGACCTGCACGTTGATCGCGAGCGGCGTCTGTTTGTAGAGGTACGCCATCACGAGCTGCGCGTCGGCGCCGCGCTTGAGCTCCATCACGATGCGCACCTCGCCGGTCGACTCGTCGCGCACGTCCACGAGCGTCGGCAGCTTCTTCGAGAGGATGACCTCGGCGATCTTCTCGACGATGGCCTTCCGCTCGATCCCGTACGGGATCGAGGTGATCACGAGCTGCGGCGCGGCGCCGCGCTTGCCGTCGCCCTCTTCCAGCTGCCACTCGCCGCGGAGCTTCAGCGAGCCCTGGCCCGACGCGTAGACCGCCTCGAGCTCCTTCTTCGTCGCGTGCAGCTGGCCCCCCGTCGGGAAGTCGGGCCCCTTCACGTACGACAAGAGCCGCTGCGTGGTGAGCTCGCGGTTCTCGATGAGCGCGACGCACGCGTCGATGACCTCGCCCAGGTTGTGCGGCGGGATGCTCGTCGCCATCCCGACCGCGATCCCCTGCGAGCCGTTCACGAGCAGGTTCGGGAAGCGGGACGGGAGGACGATCGGCTCGAAGCGGGTGCCGTCGTAGTTCGGCCGGAAGTCCACGGTGCGCTGGCCGAGCTCGCTGAGCAGCTCCAGCGCGAGGGGGCGGAGCTTCGCCTCGGTGTAACGCATCGCCGCCGGCGCATCGCCGTCCACGGAGCCGAAGTTCCCGTGGCCGGCGATGAGCGGCGCCCGCATCACGAAGTCCTGCGCCAGCCGGACCATCGCGTCGTAGATCGCGACGTCGCCGTGCGGGTGGTACTTGCCCATCACGTCGCCGACGACCGCCGCGCTCTTCCGGTACTTCGCGTCCGGCCCCAGGTGCAGGTCGTGAAGCATCGCGTAGAGGATGCGGCGCTGCACCGGCTTCAGCCCGTCGCGCACGTCGGGGAGCGCGCGCGACGTGATGACGCTGAGCGCGTAGTTCAGGTACCGGCGCTGCGCCTCTTCGGCGAGCGAGGTGTCGGGCGCCGGGGGCGGCGGGGGCTCGCTGTCGCCGGGCCGGCCGCCACGGCGGCCCTTGCGAGGCGCCTCACCGTCGGACGGAAGGGAGGGGGTTCGAGACACGCGTTACTCCAGGGAGTGCGCGGGCACCGGGTTGAACAGGTGCTCCGATGTTCAGGTGAACGCTGGCGAGCCTCGGCAATTACCCAGGGGCTCGCGCTCGGTCAAGGCTGCCTCGCGGGAATTTCTGGCAGCGCGTGCTCGCCTGCGCTCGTGCGGCCCCTGGCATAGCGTCAGATCGTCGAGAGATCGACCCGCACGCAGGGGTCGCGGCGCGACCCGTCGGCGATGCCCTGTTTTCGGCGTCCGCCCTTGAGACTCACGTCGCGCTGGGCTACGGGGTGGCGCCTTGTACGCGACAGGCACCCGTTCAATGCTTCGCCTCCCCGGCCGCTGGCTGCGGCTCGTCTGGCTCGGCCTCTTCCTGGTGTTCGTGGCGGCAGCGACGATGCGGCCGCGGCTCGCGGCAGCTCAGGTGCCCGGAGGAGCTCCGGGAGCGCAGCCGCCCGGGGGCGGCGCCCCACCGTCTCCCGCCGCGGCCGGCGCCGCTCAGCCGTCCGCTCCGGCCAACGCGACCGGGGGGGCCCAGCCTGGCGCCGGTACACCTGCGCAGGGGGCCGCTGACACGGCCGAGCCGACGCTCGACGTGGCCCCCACGGAGGCCGAGCTCGCCCGTGGCCAGCCGGTGGTCCAGGTCACGGTCGCTGGCAACCGGCGCGTCTCGACCGAGGACGTGCTCGTCTACCTGGGCCAGACGCGCGTCGGCAAGCCGTTCACCCCGGAGGGGCTGGCGCGCGACGTGCGCGAGCTCTGGGACTCCGGCCTGTTCGATGACGTCGAGGTCGACCTCACCCGCCGCGACGACGGGGTGAGCCTGCGGGTGCTCGTCCGGGAGCGTCCGAGCATCAAGGCCATCGAGTTCTCCGGCAACAACGAGATCGACAGCGAGGACCTCACCGAGGCGCTCTCGGTCGAGATCAAGACCGGCACGATCCTGAGCTACGCGGCGGTCCGCCGCGGCGTGCAGAAGCTCCGCGACAAGTACGCCGAGGAGGGCTACTTCCTCGCCGAGGTCAGCTACGAGGTCAAACCGGAGCGGGAGAACCAGGTCACCCTCAAGTTCACCATCAAGGAGCACGCGCCCGTCACCGTCCGGCGCATCACCTTCATCGGCAACCACAACATCCCGGACGAGGAGCTCCGGGAGGTCATGCTCACGGGGAACGGGGGCTTCTTCGCCTTCGGCACGGGCGGTCCGTTCCGCCAGGACGCGTTCGAGCGCGACGTCCTCGTCATCAACGCCCTCTACTACGATCGCGGCTTCCTCGCGGTGCAGGTCGCGACCCCCAGGGTGATGCTCACGCCCGATCGCACGGGCATCGAGGTCACGCTGACGATCAACGAGGGGCCGCGCTTCCGCATCCGCTCGCTCCGCGTGTATGAGCGGGACGCCGACGGCCGCGAGATCGAGCCGCTCGGCGGGCGCCGAGCGCTGCGCGAGATGGTGCGGGCCAAGCCGGGCGACTGGTTCAACCGCGCCGAGCTGGCGAAGGATCTCAGCGCGATCCAGACGCTGTACCGCGACGCAGGCTACGCCAACGTCGAGGCGGTGCCCGAGACCCAGCCCGATCCTGACCGGCGGGAGGTCGACATCTCCGTCGGCATCCGCAGGAACCAGCTCGTCTACTTCGGGCGCATCGAGATCCGCGGCAACACCAAGACGCGGGACAAGGTGATCCGCCGCGAGATGGAGGTGGAGGAGCGGCAGCTCTTCAGCGAGACGAAGCTCGAGCGGTCGAAGCAGCGGATCACGGCGCTCGGCTACTTCGAGCGGGTCGACATCTCCACCGAGCAGGGCGAGGACGACCAGCACATCAACGTCAACGTCGACATCGGCGAGAAGCCGACGGGCACCTTCCAGATCGGCGCCGGCTTCTCGAGCGTCGAGAGCTTCATCGCGACGGCGCAGGTCCAGCAGGCGAACCTGCTCGGGAGCGGCCAGTCGCTCTCGCTCCAGGCGCAGATCTCGGGCCTGCGGCGCCTCATCGACGTCCGCTTCTTCGAGCCGTACCTGTTCGACAGCCCGTTCTCCGCGGCGGTGAGCGTCTACAACCAGCTGCGGGCCTACAAGGAGTTCTCGCAGACCTCCACGGGCGGCTCGATCACGATCGGCTACCCGCTCATCGAGCCGGAGCTCCGCGCGCAGCTGACGTACACGCTGGAGAACGACGAGATCTCGTCGTCCACGACGACCGGCCTCGGCACGGCGGATCCGCGGTCCACGTTCCAGCGGCTCCCGCTCTACAACCTCTTCAACGACGGGATCACGTCCAGCATCCGCCCGGCGCTCACCTACGACACGCGCAACAACCAGCTCTTCCCGACGTCGGGCATCTACCTGCAGGGCTCGGTGGAGCTCGCCCACAGCGCGCTCGGTAGCCAGAACGAGTTCCTGCGGTATCGCGCCACGGGGCGGTTCTACTACCCGATCACGGACAGCCTGGTCCTCAAGCTGAACACCGAGGCCGGCATGGTGACGAGCCCGAACCCGGAAGGCGTGCCGATCTTCGCCCGCTTCTTCCTGGGCGGCATCCTCGACGTGCGCGGCTTCGAGATCCGGGACATCGGCCCGCGCCTCCCGCTCCGCGAGTCGCTCGATCCGAACTCCGCGCCGATCGCGAACGGCGCGAACATCGGCGGCAACCTGATGTACTACCAGAACCTGGAGCTGGAGTTCCCGCTCATCGAGGCGGTGCAGATCAAGGGCGTGGTGTTCACCGATCTCGGCAACGCGTGGAACCTCGAGAAGCTCTACTGCAACGCCGCCCCCGCTTCGCCGCACGACGTCACGAATCCGTGCTTTTCGCTCGAGCGCCTGCTCGATGTCCGCACGTCGTGGGGGTTCGGCTTCCGGTGGTTCTCCCCGCTCGGACCGCTGCGCTTCGAGTGGGGCTTCCCGTTCAAGCGCTTGCCCTACGAAGAGACGTACAAGTTCGAGTTCAACATCGGCAACTTCTTCTGAGTCGCCGGTCGGCGGGCGCAGCAGGGACGTGCGTGCCTCCAGCGCGCACCGCCCGGCGGCGCGCCCGCTGGCACGGTGGCGCGCGCTGCCCGCGGCGCGCGCTGCGCGGCCTCCTTGCGCGCTGCCAGGCGGACCCTGCCCCGGATCGTCCCGGATGGCGCGCTGCGTGCGGCGCGCCCGCGGCGCCCGCGCCGGCGCCGGACACGGAGCGAATCGCGGTAAAGTACGGGGGCAGCGGGTTGCCCGGCGGGGGCGCGGCTGTTAGGTGGAAAGCTATGCGCCCGGAGCACAGCTCAATGGGGTTCCCCAAGCCAGGCAAGGCCTTGCTGGGGATGATGATCGCGGTCGGCTGTATCTGGGTGATGTTCACCCTGGGGCTGAACTGGGGAGGCGCCGGGGAAGGCGTGCTCGAGCCATTCCTCGGCATCGGCGATCGCATCCTCCACGGCCAGGTATGGCGGCTGCTCACCGCGCCGCTCATCCACAGCCCGAGCGACCCGTGGCACTTCATCACGACGCTGCTCGGCCTGTACTTCCTCGGCACCTCGCTCGAAGAGCGCTGGGGTCCCGGCCGCATGGTGGCGTTCCTGTTCGGCTCCGCGGCCTTCGCGTTCGCGCTCCAGGTGGCGATCGGCGCGCTCTTCCCGAGGGTGGCCTCGCCCGTGTTTTACGGCGGCCTCGGCATGATCGAGGCCGTCGCCGTCGCGTGGGCGCTCGCGCACCGGCACGCCACGGTCCGCCTCTTCTTCGTCCTCCCGGTGACGGGCACCATGCTGCTCGTCTTCATCTTCGGCCTCTCGGTGCTCAACGTCATCGCCATGCGCGCCCCCCCCGAGGGGCTGATCACGCCGTTCGGCGGCATGCTGGCGGGCTACCTCTTCGGCGATTTCTCCCCGCTCCGCCGCTTCTACCTGCGGATGCGCTTCCGGCAGCTGCAGGCGCAGTCCGCCGCGCTCCGCCGCGTTCCCGCGGCGCGCGGCCGCTCCGGCGGCGTCCCGCTCCGGGTCATCCCCGGCGGCCAGAAGGACCCGCCGAAGGACAAGCGCTACCTGAACTGAAGCGCGACGAGCGCTACGTGAGCTGAAGCCGCCGCGGCGCGCCCCTCACGCCCCCCTGAGCACGCTCGCGCGCGGTCAGGGCGCGGAGCACCGGCGGAACTCGTCGAGCGTCTTCGCGCGCGTGAGGCAGTCGACCTCACCCGGATCCACCTCGCTCCCGGCGAGCTCCCGTTTGCAATCGGATGTCCACTCCGACGAGAGCCGCTCGCCCTCGCTCGCGATCACCACCGCGGCCTTCCCCGAGCTCCCCGGCTCCGCCGGTCCCGATCGCTTCGCCTCCGCCGCCCACGCGGCGCGCATGGCTTCGCCGATCCTGCGGCAGTCGTCCTCGGAGAGGGTCTTGCCGCAGCCGCCGCCGACGAGCGCGCCCGCGAGCACGAGGAGGGCCCGAGCGGCGCGCCGTGCGCCGAGGGAGCTCCCCCCCGCGCGGGCGCGAGGCTCGCCGGGGAGAGGCAGGCCGCGCGGCGAGCGCGCGGCGGCTACCTTCGGTTGCCGAGCAGGGCAGCCCACGGACTAGCTGTCGATGAAGCTCTTCAGCTGCTTCGACCGGCTGGGGTGCCGGAGCTTGCGGAGCGCCTTGGCCTCGATCTGCCGGATGCGCTCGCGGGTGACCTCGAAGTCCTGACCGACCTCTTCGAGGGTGTGATCGCTCTTCTCGCCGATGCCGAAGCGCATCCGGAGCACCTTCTCCTCGCGCGGCGTCAGCGTCTTCAGGACCTTACGGGTCTGCTCGGCGAGGTTCATGTTGATCACCGCCTCTGCCGGCGAGATCACGCTCTTGTCCTCGATGAAGTCGCCGAGGTGCGAGTCCTCCTCCTCGCCGATCGGGGTCTCGAGCGAGATCGGCTCCTTCGCGATCTTCAGGACCTTCCGGACCTTGTCGAGCGGGAGCTCCATCTTCTCGGCGATCTCCTCGGGGGTCGGCTCGCGGCCGTACTCCTGCACGAGGTAGCGCGAGGTGCGGATGAGCTTGTTGATCGTCTCGATCATGTGGACCGGGATGCGGATCGTCCGCGCCTGGTCCGCGATCGCGCGGGTGATCGCCTGCCGGATCCACCACGTCGCGTAGGTCGAGAACTTGTAGCCGCGCTTGTACTCGAACTTGTCGACGGCCTTCATGAGGCCGATGTTGCCTTCCTGGATGAGGTCCAGGAACTGGAGGCCGCGGTTCGTGTACTTCTTCGCGATGGAGACGACGAGGCGGAGGTTCGCCTCGACCAGCTCCGCCTTCGCGCGCTCCGCCATCCGCTCGCCCTCGCGGATGTTCTCGTAGGTCTCGCGGATCGCCGCGACGTCGATGTTGAGCTCCTCCTCGACCTTCTTCAGCCCCTTCTGGGCGTTCTTGATGGTCGACTCGAAGTCGTTGAGCTCCTCGCGGTTGACGTTGAGCTTCTTGGCGAGGCGGCCCTCGAGGGCGCGGTTGCCCTTCACCTTGATGAGCTCGCGCTTGAGCTCGCCCTTCGAGAGCCCCGTGCGGCGCTCCAGCTCGGTCGCGCCGGCCTCCGCCTTCTCGACCTTCGAGATGAGGCTCTTCAGCTTCTGGACGATCTTGTCGATCGTCCGCTTGTTGAGGCGCATCTCCTCGAGCGTCGTCACGAGCTCGGCCGTCGCCTGCGTCACCTCGACGTCGATCTGCTTGCGGCGGACCTCGGTCTTGACGTCTTTGCGCTCCTCGAGGAGCTCCGCCTTCTTCTTGTCGACGCGCTTCACCTTGTCGATGAGGCGGATGATGCGCCGGTCGGCCTCCTCCTCATCGAACTCCTGGTCGTCGTTCTCGGCGTCCTTGATGAGCTCCTTCACCCGGATCTTGTGCTTCCGGAGCTTCTCGCCGAGATCGATGATCTCGCGGACGGCGATGGGGGAGTCGAGGATCGCGGCGTTGACCTTCTGCTCGCCGATCTCGATCCGCTTCGCGATCTCGACCTCGCCCTCGCGAGTGAGCAGCGAGACGCTGCCCATCTTGCGGAGGTACATCCGGACGGGATCGTTCGACTTCGAGTAGTAGTCGACGTCCTCTTCCTCGCGGTCGGGCGTGACGACGAGCTTCTTCTCGCCCGCCTCCTCGTCGGCGATGCGCTTCGGCGCGATCTTCACCTGGGTCGCGCCGTCGACGATCTCGATGTCCTCGTCGCCGAGGGCGCCCACCACGTCGTCCAGCTGATCGGGCGCGACGTCCGCGGGAAGCGCGTCGTTCACCTCGTCGTAGGTGAGAAAGCCTTTGCTCTTGCCGGTCTCGACGAGCTTCTCCAGGGTCTTCCGGTCCTTCTCGGACCGCTCGGCTCGGATGCCCGCGTCTCCTTTGTTGCTTGGGCGTGCCCCTCCCTCAGCGTGCCCGCGTGTCGAAGCGTGCCGCGCGCCGTTGAGCGCGCCGCCCCCCGCCGCCCTCGCGACCCCGCCTGCCCGACCGGAAGATTGCTTGGCCTTGCTCGCCATTACCTCATGCTCCACTTACGGCGACCAGCTCGCCGCGACCGACAAGACACACCAAATGATTCCGAGAAACTCTAGGGATCACGCACGTCGGGCCGCCACGTAGGGGCGACACGGAACGCATCAAGGAAGACCGAGCCCCCCCGCTCTTCGCTGGAATAGATCACGCAGCAACGCGTTTTCAGCATCGGCGTCGACCGCGCTCTTCTGGAGCTGGCTCATGACGGCCGCCTTCTGTCGCGCCAGGGCCTGCCTGCTCAACTTTTGTGAATTCTCCAAGAGCGTCGCCTTGGCCGTTGAGGCCGCTTCGAAGACAGGCGAGACCAGCCGTCCAGCCGCGAATGAATGGATCGGAGCCGGGACTTGCGCAAGAAATTCGCCGGCGGCAAGTCCCATTTCAAATGTGAAATTTTGACGCGCTGCGACAACCGCCAGGGCGACCTCGCCCTCGAGGCATTCCAGCGCGCTCTGCACCTCGTCGTCGGCCAGAAGCTCGGGAAAATCCAGGATCGAGCCGAGGATCTCGAGGCTGACCTCCTGGACCTGCGCGCGTGAGCGCGCGCGCTCCCACGTCTCGGTCGTCTGTCCGGATGGGGTCACCTCGCGGGTGGGCTGGCCCCGCGGCCGGGAGAGCGACTCCTCGACGACGCGCTCGAGCTGCCGGAGGTCGTCGGGCGAGCGGCCGCCGATCACGAGCTTCGAGGAGACGCGATCGGCGTAGAGCTTCGCCATCATCCTGAGGTTCGGATCGTCCTCCTCGGCGAGCAGCGCGGCGACGGCGCGCACGCGGGCGAGCTGCTCGGGCAGCGACGAGCCGCCGAAGCTGTCGCCGTCGAGCGCCTCGTCGATGAGGTGCTCGAGCAGGCCGCGCGCGGCCTTGAGGATGCGGGCGACGGCGTCGGGGCCGTGCTTGCGCGCGAGGTCGTCGGGATCGACGCCCGCCGGCAGCACGGCGACGCGCGCGCTGAGGCCCGCCTCGCGGCACGGGGAGCGCGCCGCGCGCGTGGCCTTCTTGCCGGCCGCGTCGCCGTCGAAGAGCAGGGTGACCGCGGGCGCGAAGCGCTTGATGAGCTTCGCCTGCCCGGGCGTGAACGCGGTCCCGAGCGGGGCGATCGCGTGGCCGATGCCGCGCGCGTGGAGGGCGACGACGTCGAAGTTGCCCTCCACGAGCACCGCCTCGCCGCGCTGCCGGATCGCCTGGCGCGCCTGGTAGAGCCCGAAGAGGTGCTCTCCCTTCGTGTAGATCGGCGACTCGGGGCTGTTGATGTACTTCGCCGGGGCGCCGTCGGCCTGCGGCGCAGGGCCGCTGATGCCGAGCGACGAGAGCTCGGCGGGGCTCGGGTCGGGCAAGGCGCGCCCGCTGAACGCGATCACCCGGCCCATGACGTCGGTCACGGCGAACATGAGCCGGTGGCGGAAGCGGTCGTAATGGCCGCTCCCCGACGAGCGCGGCACGAGGAGCCCGACGCGCTCGGCGAGGACCGGGGAGACGCCTTGCTGCCGCAGGTAGGTGGCGAGCGCGTCCCAGCCGAACGGGGCGTAGCCGATCCGGAACGCCTGGAGGGCCTCGGAGATCGGGTCGACGCCGCCGTCGCCGTCGCGGAGGGGCAGACCGCGTCGCGCGAGCTCCTCGTGGGCGTGGCGCGCGAGCGGGTGGGGGCCGCTGCCCGGGCCGCCGCGGAGGCTGTGCTCGAAGAACGTCGCGGCGAGGTGGTTGACGGCGTAGAGGTCGTCCTTCGACCTGCGCGCCGCCTGCGCCTCGCGCCGCTCGGCCTCGGTCATCGACTCCGCCACCTCGATGCCGGCGCGCTCGGCGAGCGCGCGCACCGCCTCGGCGAACGTCCGGCCCTCGAGCTTCATCACGAAGTCGATGGCGCTGCCGGTCTCCTTGCAGCCGAAGCAGTGATAAAACCCGCGGTTCGGGTTCACGTGGAAGCTGGGCGTCTTCTCCTTGTGGAACGGGCAGAGCCCGGTGAAGGAGAGCCCGCGGCGCGTGAGCCGCACGCTTTCGCCGATGAGCGCTACGAGATCCGTGCGCTCTTTCACGAGCGCGATCGTCTCCGGAGAGATCATGGGCTGCCTTGAGGGCCCCGTGCGCGCGGGGCCCGCAGAACATCACGGGTGGACCCAGACAGCGTGGCGCGGTTCGCGCCAGCGCCTCGGCGGTGCGGATAGCTCGCGAAGCGGGAGATCCCCCAGCCCCTCGCGGCTTGTGTGAAGAACAGTGTCCTGTGCGGCGGCCGCACGCGCAAGGCGGTAGCCGCCAGGTACGTCACTTCGGATCGGGGAACGGAGAGCCGGGCCTCTTGTGGTCCGTGAGGCTCTCGTCGGGCTGGGAGGCCTCGACCATCTCCTCGACCGACGGCGCCTCGGCGTGATCGGCGAGGAATCGCGTGTCCTCGCGGACCATCGGAGGGGGCGGGTCGCCGATGAGCTCGAGCTCGGTGGCGAGCCACTGCTCCTCTTCGATGAGCTCACGACGGCGCGGATCAGTCAGGTCGCCTTGCCAGTGGTCGAGCTCTGCATCGACCTCCTTCAGCCGGCGGCGCACCCGCACGACGTCGACGTCGTCCTTCATGGCGAAGCGCTCGGTGAGCAGCAGCGCGGTATCGTTGGCGACCTCGACGAATCCATGATGGACGGCCAGGCGGTGCTCCTGGCCGTTCTGGTGGTACGTCACGAGGCCGGTCCGGAGGGCGGCGAGCAGGGGCAGGTGGCCCGGGAGCACGCCGAACTCGCCGGCGACGCTCGGCGCGGTCACGTCGGTGACCTGCTCGCGCAGGGCGACGCCGGTCGGCGTCACGATCTCGAGGAGGATGGTGTCGGCCATGGCCGCGTCAGGCCGCCTTTCTCGAAGCCCGAGCCTTCACCTCGTCGATGCCGCCCACCAGATAGAAGTCCTGCTCGGCGACGTGGTCGAGCTTGCCATCGAGGATCTCCTCGAACCCCGCGATCGTGTCCTTGAGCGGGACGAGCTTGCCCTCGAGGCCGGTGAACTGGGCCGCGACGAAGAACGGCTGGGACAGGAACTTCTGGATCTTGCGGGCGCGCGACACGATGAGCTTGTCGTCTTCGCTGAGCTCGTCCATGCCGAGGATGGCGATGATGTCCTGGAGATCCTTGTAGCGCTGGAGCGTCTGCTGCACGCGCCGCGCGACGGAGTAGTGCTTCTCGCCGACGATCTGGGGATCGAGCATCGTCGAGTTGGAGTCGAGCGGGTCGACGGCCGGATAGATGCCGAGCTCCGAGATCGCGCGCGAGAGCACGGTGGTCGCGTCGAGGTGGGCGAAGGCCGTGGCCGGCGCGGGATCGGTCAGGTCGTCCGCGGGGACGTAGATCGCCTGCACGCTGGTGACGGAGCCCTTCGTGGTCGAGGTGATGCGCTCCTGGAAGGCGCCCATCTCGGTCGAGAGGGTCGGCTGGTAACCGACGGCGCTCGGGATGCGGCCGAGGAGCGCGCTCACCTCGGAGCCCGCCTGGGTGAACCGGAAGATGTTGTCGACGAACAGGAGCACGTCCTGGCCCTCCTCGTCGCGGAAGTGCTCGGCCACGGCGAGCGCCGAGAGCGCGACGCGGGCGCGAGCGCCCGGCGGCTCGTTCATCTGGCCGTAGATCAGCGCGGCCTTCGAGATGACGGGGCTGCCGTCGGCGAGCTTCGACTCGCTCATCTCGAGGAAGAGGTCGTTGCCCTCGCGCGTCCGCTCACCGACGCCGGCGAAGACCGACACGCCGCCGTGCGCCTTCGCGACGTTGTTGATGAGCTCCAGGATGAGCACCGTCTTGCCGACGCCGGCGCCGCCGAACAGGCCGATCTTGCCGCCCTTGCGGTAGGGGGCGATGAGGTCGATGACCTTGATGCCCGTCTCGAAGACCTCGACCTTCGTCGACTGCTCGATGAACGGGGGCGGCTCCCTGTGGATGGGCGCCAGCTTCTTGGCGTGCACCGGGCCGGCCTCGTCGATCGGCACGCCGACGACGTTCAGGATGCGGCCGAGGCACTCGTTGCCGACCGGCACCATGATGGGCTTGCCCGTGTCGCGGACTTCCATGCCGCGCACGAGGCCGTCGGTGGAGTCCATCGCGATGGTGCGCACCGTCGACTCGCCGAGGTGCTGGGCGACCTCGAGCACGAGGTTGTCGGGCTCGGCCGAGATGCTCGGGTTGCTCAGCTTGAGCGCGTTCAGAATCTTGGGCAGCTGGCCCGACGGAAAATCGACGTCGACGACCGGTCCGATGACCTGGGTGATCTTTCCAACAACCATGGAGCGGGAGCCCTCCTCGTACGAGCTTTGACGAGTCGCGCGGCCCACTAGCACGGGCCTGCGCGTCCGACTAGTGGCCGCATACCAGAAATCCCGCGGAGCTTCTCGCCGATGTCTCGAGGCGAGGCGCGTGCGGCGCGAGGCCTTGTCTTCCCGGGGCGTGGCCCCATAGAGCGCGATCGCCCTCCGGCGAGCGGCGCCCGCGCGCGGACGCGGTCAGCGGCCCCGCGCGGCGGCGATCCGCGCGAACGCCTCGACGCTGAGCGTCTCGCCGCGCGCGTCGAGCGAGATGCCGGCGTCCTTCGCGTGGCGCTCGAGCTCCTCGGACGACCAGCCGTAGAGGTTCTTCCAGGCGTTTCGGAGCGTCTTGCGGCGGGCCGAGAAGGCGGCGCGCACGGCGGCGCGGAAGGCGTCGGTTTCCTCGGCGCGCCTCGGGCGCCACGGCGTCAGGACCACGACGGCGGAGTCGACCTCGGGCCTCGGGTAGAACGCGCCGGCCCGCGCGACGAGGAGCCGGCGCACGTCGAACGCGGCCTGCACGAAGACCGAGAGCGCGCCGTAGTCGCCGCTGCCGGGGGCCGCGATGAGGCGCTCCGCCACCTCGAGCTGCACCATGAACACCGCGCGATCGATCTGGTCGGCGATCGTGGTCGCCTGCTCGAGGAGCCGGCCCGTGAGCTGGTACGGGAGGTTCCCGGCCACCGCGTGCGGGCGCGGACGGCCGGAGAGCGAGGCGACCCAGTCGACCTGCGCGGCGTCGGCCTCGAGCAGCGTCAGCCGGCCGCCCTCGATCGGATCGGCGAGCTGCTCGCGCAGGATCGGGACGAGGTCGCGATCGCGCTCGATCGCGACGACGTGCGCCGCGCGATCGAGGAGCGGCCGCGTGAGCGCGCCGAGCCCAGCGCCGATCTCGATCACCGCGCCGCCCGTGGGCGTCGTGGCGGCCTCGGCGATCCGGCGCGCCGCCTCGACGTCGACGAGGAAGTTCTGCCCGAACCCCTTCTTCGGGGCGAGGCCGCGCGCGCGGAGCAGCTCTGCGATCGACATCGTTCGTCCTCAGGTCTGCGGCGGGGGCGCCCCGCCGTGGGGCGCGGCCGCGGTTGGGCTCGGCGCGGCTGCGGTGGTCGGGCGAAGCCGCACCACGCGCACGCCGGCCTTTCGGAGCGCCGCCTCGCGGCGGGTCTGCGCCACCCGCGCGCGGACGAGCACGGCCTCGGCCGCGATCGGCGCGAGCTCCTGGAACGCCTTTTCTGCCGGCGTGGGGCTCCGTTGCTCGTCGTCCGCCTCGCTCTCCTGCGGCCGCGGAGGCTCCCAGGGAGGAGCGAGCCCCGGCTCGAGGTCGGGGAGCGTCCACATCACGTGAACCGCCCTGCGCGAGAGCCGTCGCACGGCCTCCGAGAGCCGGCCCAGCTGCGCGTCGGCGGGCGGCGGCGCGAGGACGTAGACCATGCTCGCGCGCGGCTTGGTGCGCGCGATGTGCGTGAGCGACTCCGCGACGCTCACGGCGGGATCGCGCCGGTCTGGCTCGGACCGCGCGGGCGACTCGATGCCGTAGC
Source organism: Sorangium sp. So ce394 (assembly GCF_051474665.1). Lineage (NCBI taxonomy): Bacteria > Pseudomonadati > Myxococcota > Polyangiales > Polyangiaceae > Sorangium > Sorangium sp. So ce394. The sequence continues at coordinate 7,395,406 of NZ_CP150339.1, read as the reverse complement.
TCGCGAGGTAGCGGCGCAGCGTGCGCTCGCGCTGCGAGCGCCCGAGCGGCGCCGGCGCCGAGAACGGCGCGCGCGAGCGCATCGACTCGGCGCGGGCGGCCAGCCGATCGAGGTCGCCGCGGCGGAGATCGTCGAGGCCTCGCGCGTCGAGCGGCCTGAGGTGCTCGAGGACGCGCGCCGCGACGTCCGTCTCGTCGAGCTCGCTGCGATCCGCGTCGTACGTGCCGCACCCGACGGTGAGCGCGTGCGCGATCTTCTGGCCGTGCCCGGGACCGTGGTCGGGCGCGATCGTCACGCGAGGGCCGGGCGCGAGGATGATGAGCCCGACGCGGTCGCCGCGGCCGAGGTGCCGCGTGGCGATGGCCGAGGCCTCGTCGATCATGAGGTCGAGCGGCGCGCGGCCGAGCGGCCCGGCCCAGAGCTCCACGGCCGCGTCGACGAGGATCCAGACCACATCCCGCTCCTCGCGCTCGAACTCGCGCACGAGCAGCGTGCCCCGGCGCGCGCTCGCCTTCCACGCGATCTTCCGGAAGGGATCCCCCGGCTGGTGCTCTCGCAGCTCGCGGAGGTCGTCGCCCTCGCCGCGCACGCGCCCGGGCTTGCCGGAGGCCGCGAGCAGGTGGCTGCGCCCGCCGCGCGGCTGCGTCAGGTACGGCATGAAGGGGCGCGGCAGGACCTCGATCCCGTAGGGGTTCGCGAAGGTCAGGGGCACCTCGAAGAGGCCCGGAGCGCCGTGCACCTCGAGCGCGAGCCCGTGGAGCCCGTGCTGGCCGACGCGCGGCGTGCGCACGACGACCTTCACCTTGAGGCGCCCCGAGGCGGAGACCTCTCCGCGGCTCGGCTCGATGCGGACGTCCAGCTGCGACGAGGCGATCGCGCGCAGCTTGACGTAGCGGGCCGCGAGCGTGTCGCGGTTCCGCACCTCGGCCTCGATCTCCACGGTGCCGCCGCGCGCGGACCGGAGGACGCGCCGCGAGCCGCCCCAGAGCATCTCGAACCCGGCCGCGCGGATGCGGGCCACCGACACGAGCGTCACGCCGCGGGCGAGCGCGATGGCGACGAGGATCGCCCCGCCCCAGCCGACGATCGCGGGCTCGCGCGCGATGAGCCCTGCGCCCATGACCGCGACGCCGGCGATGGCCAGGTGGGCGGCGGTGCGCGTGGGGTAGAGCTGCATGGGGAGCTACGCCGGCCGCGCCGCGCGGCGGTAGCCGACGCGCTGCACCGCCTCTTCGATGATCGCGTCGCGCGCCTTCGGATCCACGTCCGCGTCCGGCACGAGCACCAGGCGGTGCGCGAGCGCCGCGGGCGCCATGCCGCGCACGTCGTCCGGCGTCACGAACGGACGCCCGCCGATCACCGCCGCCGCCTTGGCCGCCTGGATCAGCGCGAGCGTGGCGCGCGGCGACGCGCCGAGCAGCACGCGGGGGTGCGTCCGCGTGAACCCCGTGAGGTTGACCGCGTACTCGTACAGATCCTCCTCGACGTGGATCCGCCGCGCGACGCCCTGGAGCATGAGGAGGTCCTGGACGGCGAGCGTCGCCCGCGCCCGCGGCGGCTCGACGTTGTGCGCGCGGAGCATCGCCACCTCGTCCTTGTGCTGCGGGTAGCCGAGGCTCACGCGGATGAGGAACCGGTCGATCTGCGCCTCCGGAAGCGGGTAGGTCCCCTCGAGATCGATCGGGTTCTGCGTCGCCAGCACCATGAAGGGGGACGGCAGCTCGAAGCGATCGCCCTCGATCGTCACCTGCCGCTCCTGCATGGCCTCGAGGAGGGCCGACTGGGTCTTCGCCGGGGCGCGGTTGATCTCGTCGGCGAGCACGAGGTTCGCGAAGATCGGGCCGGGGCGCAGCGTGAAGGTCCCCTCCTTGGGCGACAGGACGTAGGTCCCGGTGATGTCGGCGGGCAGGAGGTCGGGCGTGAACTGGATCCGCCGGACGGACGCGCCCAGCGCGGCCGCGAACGCCTTGACCAGCGTGGTCTTCGCGACGCCGGGGACGCCCTCCAGCAGCACGTGTCCCTGCGCGAGCAGGGCGGTGAGCATCAGATCGATCGCGCGCGGCGATCCGATGTAAACGCGCGTGATCTCCCGCCGGACCGCCTCGATCCGCTCCCTGGCAGCGGAGATTTCGTCGACGGCGACGGCCTGAACCTGGTTCATCGAGCGCCTTTGTCAGAGGGTGGTGTTGCGGGCTTCGCTGCCGCGGGTGAGGGCCGCGCCTCGGGGGACGCGGTCAAAGGGTCGGAGGGCGCGCCGGGGTGAGGGTGAGGTCCCCGCGGCGGCTTTCGGCCGTCGGCGCCGCAGGCGGCGAGGACGCTCCGCACGACGTCGGCGGCGTGCAGGAGCGCGGGCCGGGACACGTTCGCCGGCTTCCCGGCGACGACGGACGCTTCGACTCGGTACATGGTGCCCAGTACCTCCTTGAATGCCGAGAGGGTCCGCTCGTCAAGAGCTCCCTCTCGGGCCACGAGCCGCGCGACCGCCTCCTGCGGCGGGTTTGTCTCGAGGCCGAACCGCACGGACAGGGCCTCGAACAGGGCGCTCTTCAGCTCGAGGAACGCGAGCCCGCGCGGGGACGAGGGGGCGGCGAGGACGGCGAAGCGCCCGGCGGCGCCTCCCTGCGCGACGAGCGGCGTGGGGCGGGCGTACCGGGGAAGCGGGCCCCGGTAGGGCCGCGCCGAGGCGCGCGCGGTCCAGATCGCGAGGGCGAGGCCGGCGAGGGCGGCGAGGGCGAGGAGGGCGCCGCCGGGGAGCCCGTCGCGGCGGGCGTCCTCGACGGCGGACGCGAGCGCCTTGAGCTGCGCGTCGAAGTCCTTGCGGAGCGACGTCTCGCCGCCGAACGAGCTCTCCTCGTCGAACCGGTTCGCGACGATGTAGAGCCGACCCTTGTGCGGCTGAGCTCCATCCTCGTCGACCAGGTAGCGGGTCAGGCCCGAGGCGAAGGCGCGGTTGCCCGGGTACCGGAGCATCATGTTCATCAGCGCGGACGGGTCGCCCATCGCGAAGAGCCGGCCCTTGCCGACCTGCCCGGCGACGGCGACGATCACGTCCGGCTCGCTGAGCGCGCGGATCCGCAGCACGGGCGAGAGGTTCGGGTGCCGGAGGCCGGTCGCGTGGTTCGTGACGAGCCGATCGACGTGGCTGACGACCGGGTGCCGGCCGACCGAGTGGCCGCCGACGGTGTCGGCGACGGGCTCCGCGATGGCGAGGGCGGCGCGGTTCCGGAGCGCGGCGAGCGGCCGGGTCGGCGTCGGGATGCGCTCGATCTGGAACCGCCGGAGCGTGTCGTCGCCGCGGCCGAAGTCGTCGACGATCGCGAGCCGCCCGCCGGCCTTCATGAACGAGGTCGTCTCGTCCGCGTCGAGCGACTGCATCGGGTGGAGCACGAGGATGCCGTCCTCCGGGCCGATCTGGCTCCAGTCGAGCACAGCGACGGGGTGGACCCTGGCGACGCCGAGCTCCGCGCGCGCGATCTCGAGGAACTCCGAGCACCCCTCCCAGCTCGTGTCGTTCACGTCGAAGGCCGCGCTCGCTGTTCGAGCGGACGCGAGCAGCGCGATCAGGGCGACGAGCGCCGCGAGCGCGGCCTGGAGGGAGCAGGATGTCGCCCGCCGGCGCACCGGCAGACGCCGACGATCCCTGTGAAATTCGAAGGATGCGTGCGCAAGCCACGCGCCGTGCCGCGTCATGAGCGCCGCGAACATACCACTGTCGGCCCGAGCGATAACCTTGACCCGCCATCCCACATTGCTAGATTCGCTTCTAAGAGCGGGGTGCTTTCTCCCAGACCTCGTTCCACCAAATCGGCCGAGCACTCTACGAGGTGGAGGGGTTAGTCGATGCTTCCTCCGTTCATCATCGAGCAAATACGGCAGCGCGAAGAAGAGAAGGATCGGTCGCGAAGAGAAGAAATTCGACCGCGCCTCGAGCTGCCGATCGAACGCTACCCTGCACCTCGTCGTCTTCCCGACACGGAAGAGGACGATCCCAACCGGGGCGTCATCATCCTCGACCTGGGCTGACGCCACGTACGGCACGCCCCTCCGCGATCTCCCTGGAGACGCCGTCCCAACGGCCGAGCCCGCGGAACGTCCCCCCGAGCCGGCTCCGCTTTCCCCGCAAATCCCGAAACACCGGCGTCCACGCATCCTCCGATGCCCGCGCGTGACGCTCGGTTTCTCGTCTTACCCGAGCTCGTCCGGCGAGGACGGGATGACCGCAGGCCCGTGCCGCGTGCGGGGCACCCGCGTGCGCGGCACGCGTGCGCGGCACGGCACAGGGACGGGTGGGTGGTGCGGGCCTGAAAAGTTAACCGATGTGGGGCTTGCCACGCGTGTGCGGGGTTGACCCGAGGCAGGATCTTCGCCTAGGTTGCGCCCCCACTTCTGGCGCCGGGCACTGAACGAGCTACGCTCCGGCGCCTCAGAGCAGGCCGTGCGCAACGTGAGCACGGGCTCTTCCATTCGATCGAGGTTCTACAGATGGCCGTTCATATTCGCCTCGCCCGCGCGGGCACCAAGAAGACGCCCTTCTACCGCATCGTCGTCGCCGATCAGCGCAGCCCGCGCGGCGGCAGGTTCATCGAGCGGCTGGGCACGTACGACCCGCGCAGGACCGAGATCCGCCTCGACGTGCCCCGCGTGAGGCACTGGATCTCGAACGGCGCCCAGCCGACGCACACGGTGGCGCTGCTCCTGAAGCACCCTGGGCTCGCCCAGGCAGCCGCCCCGGCGGACGCCGCGAAGTAGCATGGCCTCCTCGACGTCTCCGCTGGTCGATCTCGTGGCGCTCGTCGCCCGCGCGCTGGTCGATCAGCCGGACCGGGTCGTCGTGCGCGAGGTCGCGGGCGACCGCTTCCCCCGGATCGAGCTGACGGTCGCGCGCGAGGACATCGGCAAGGTGATCGGCAAGGACGGGCGCACCGCCCAGTCGATCCGGACGTTGCTGAGCGCCGCCGCGAGCAAGTCGGGGCGGCGCGCGCACCTCGACATCCTCGACTGAGACGAACCCAACGTGGAGCGACGTTACGTTCCCGTCGCGGAGGTCTCCCGGCCGCACGGCGTCCAGGGGGAGCTGCGGCTCCGCGTCTACAACGAGGGCTCCGACCTGCTCCTCTCGCGGCCTCCGATCCGGCTGCGCCTCCCCGACGGCTCCGAGCGGGACGCGAAGATCGTCGCCGCGCGCCCGAACGACAAGGCGCTGCTCGTGCGGATCGCCGGGACGGACGATCGAGACGCGGCCGAGGCGCTGCGCGGCGCCGCGGTGTGCGTGCCCCGGGATGCGTTCGCGCCGCTCGCCGAGGGCGAGTTCTACGCGTGCGACATCGAGGGGGCGCGCGTGCTGACCCCCGAGGGCGACCTGATCGGGCACGTGAGGTCGCTCCAGTCGTATCCGACCTGCGACGTGCTCGTCGTGGTGAGGAGCGGCGCAGATCCGCTCGAGATCCCGCTGACCGAGAGCTTCGTCGGCAGCGTGGACGCGGAGCGGCAGATCGTTCAGCTGGTGACGCTGGAAGGCCTCGTCTGAGCCGCCGTCCGGCTCGAGGCGGCCCGCCGCGGCAGGTTCGATGCGCATCGATGTAGTGACCCTGTTTCCCGAGCTCTTCGAGGGATTTCTGGCGATCGGCATGGTCGGGCGCGGGCTCGCCTCGGGCGCGCTCGCCGTCCGGACGCGCAGCCCGCGCGAGTTCGGCCTCGGCCGGCACCGGAGCGTGGACGACACGCCCTACGGCGGCGGGTCCGGCATGGTGATGCGCGTCGACTGCATCGTCCGCTGCCTGGAGGCGCTCGACGAGGCCGCCGCGGAGGGCGCGCCTCCCGGCGCGGAGGGCGCGCCCCCAGCCCCCGCGCCGCGGGCGCACCGCGTGCTGCTCACGCCGCAGGGGCAGCCGTTCCGCCAGGAGAAGGCGATCGAGCTCGCGGCCCGCCCGGCCGTCGCGCTCGTGTGCGGCCGGTACGAGGGGTTCGACGAGCGGGTGCGCGCGTTCGTCGACGAGGAGATCTCGCTCGGCGACTTCGTGATGACGGGCGGCGAGGTGGCGGCGATGGCGGTGATCGACGCGTGCGTGCGCTTGCTCCCCGGGGTGCTCGGCAACGCCGTATCGGCGGAGCACGAGTCGCACAGCCCGGCGATGTCCGGGCTGCTGGAGTACCCGCAGTACACGCGCCCGGTGGAGTTCCGCGGGCACAAGGTCCCCGAGGTGCTGCAGCAGGGCAACCACGCGGCCATCGCGCGCTGGCGGCGCGCGCAGGCAGAGCAGCGCACGGCCGAACGCCGGCCCGACCTGTGGCGCAAGGCGCGCGGAGGAGAGCCTCCGCCGAGCCCTTTGCCGAACGATGGCGGCGAGGCGCGGCGATGAGGCTGTCGCTCGCGCTCGTCCACTACCCGGTGCTCGACCGCGCCGGCGAGGCGGTGACCACCGCGATCACGAACCTCGACCTGCACGACATGGCGCGGAGCGCGCGCACGTACGGGGCCGAGCGGCTGTTCGTCGTGCACCCGGTCGCCGCCCAGCGCGCGCTGGCGGAGCGGATCCGGGAGCACTGGGTGCTCGGGTCCGGCAAGCGCCGGATCCCGGATCGCGCCGTCGCCCTCGACGTGCTGGCCGTGGTCCCCAGCCTGGAGGACGTGTACGGCGCGCTGAGCGGCGAAGGGCGCGCGGGCGTCGAGGTCTGGACGACCGCGGCGGCGTCGCGAGGGCTCCCGGTGACGAGCTACGCGGAGACCCGCGCGCGCCTCGCGCAGGCGAGCCGCCCCGTGCTGATCCTGTTCGGTACGGGCTGGGGCCTCACGCCCGAGATCATCGCCGACGCCGACCTCCGGATCGAGCCCATCCGAGCGGCCGCGAGCACCGGCTACAACCACCTGAGCGTGCGCGCGGCGTGCGCGATCACGCTCGACCGGCTGCTCGGCGACCGGCACGCCGGGTGAGCGCTCGCGGCGCGCGCGGCGAGCGCGATGCCAGCGCCGCCGCCGGCGCCGCGGTCCATGCTACGGCCATGAGCGAGCGCGAGGCCCATCGCCCCGAGGGAGAGGCGAGCTCGGAACGACGGACGCACGATCGGCTGGTGCGCGAGCAGGCGTTCGCGCTCGGGTTCGACGTCGTCGGCGTCGCGCGCGCGGACGAGCCGCTCGGGGTGGAGCACGCGCGGTACCTCGAGTTCATCGAGCGCGGCATGCACGGCGAGATGCGCTACCTCGCGGAGTACGCGGAGCAGCGGCGCCGGCTGGACACCGACGCGATCCTCGAGGGGGCGCGCTCGGTCGTGTGCGTCGGCCGCAGGTACGCCCGGCCCAAGGACAGCGAGGGGCGCGACCCTCCGCTCGCGCAGGCGGTCGCGCGGTACGCGCGCGGGCAGGACTACCACAACCACCTGAAGCGCCGGCTGCGGCGGCTCGCGGCGTTCATCCGATCGCTCGCGCCGTCCGTCCTCGCGCGGCCGCTCTGCGACGTCGAGCCGGTGATGGAGCGCGTCTGGGCCGCGCGCGCCGGCATCGGCTTCGTCGGCAAGAACGGGCTGCTCATCACGCCGGGGCAGGGGAGCTACCAGCTGCTCGGCGAGGTGGTGACCACGCTGCCGCTCGTCCCCGACGTGCCCATCGCGGAGCGCTGCGGCTCGTGCACGCGCTGCCTCGACGCGTGCCCGACGCAGGCCTTCGACGCGCCCTTCGTGCTCGATCCGCGGCGCTGCGTCGCGTACCTGACCATCGAGCAGCGGAGCGCGCCCGCCGAGGAGCTGCGGCCGGGCATGGGTGAGCACGTCTTCGGCTGCGACGTTTGCCAGGAGGTCTGCCCGTTCAACAGGACCGCGCCGCCGCCCCTCGAGCGCACCGCGCCGTTCCATCCGCTGTCGCGATGGGAGGGGCGGGACGTCGACGACCTCGCGTCGCTGGACGAGCGAGGGTTCGAGGCGCTGACCGTCGGGACGCCGGTGAAGCGCGCGCGGCGCGGCGGGCTCGCCAGGAACGCGGCCATCGTCGCCGCGAACCGGCTCGCGCAGGGCGCGGAAGGCGAGGTCGCGGAGCGCGCGACGCGCGCGCTCGCCGCGGCGCTCGCCCACGACGACCCCGAGGTGCGCGCCGTCGCCGCGTGGGGCATGCGCCGCGCGGGCCGCGGCGAGCCGGCGAGCCCGGCCGCGCCGGAGCCCGCCGGTTCGCTCGACGAGCCCGGCGCCGGTTGAAGCGCAGCGGGCGCCGGGCTCGGCTTCGATCGCGGCGCGCGGCGTTTGGGCGCGGCGGTGCTCGGGCGCTCTTCGCGGGCGGCCGAGGATCCGCTACGGTGTCCGCCGGCAAGACGCCGCGCGCACGAGCACGAACGTGGATCTCCCTCCCAGGCTCCGAGCGCTCCTCGACGATCTGCGCCAGCACGATTCCGTGCTCTGGCGGCGTGCGGTGGACGCCGGGGTGACCTACGGCCCAGACCTCCTCGTCCGGCACAGCCCTGCGCTGTTCGGGCTCGTCTTCGGGGCCGTGCTGCCGGAGCAGCGGAGGGCCGTGCGCAGGAACCTGCGGCTGGCGCTCGGCGAGCGCGGGGCGCTCGACGAGTACCGGGACGTCGCGCGGGTGTTCATCAATTTCGCCAGCTGCCTCACCGACGCGTTCATCGCGGGCAGCAACCGGCCCGACCGGCTCACCGGCCTGTGCGTGAACGACGAGCACTTCACGAACGCGTACCGGCGCGGCCTCGGCGTGATCGTCGTCACGGCGCACACCGGCGGGTGGCAAGCCGCCGCGCCGCTCCTCCGCTCCGTGCACGCGGCCGACGTGCTCGTCGTGATGCAACGCGAGCGCGACAGCCGGGCGCAGGCCATCCAGGACGGCACGCGCGATCGGGTCGGCGTGCGGATGCAGCACGTCGACGACGATCCGCTCGCGGTGCTCCCGCTGCTCGCGCACCTGCGGCGGCAGGGCGTCGTGGCCATCCAGATCGATCGGCTCCCGTCCGGGATGCGCGGGCGCGACGTCGAGCTCTTCGGGATGCCCTGGCGCGTCCCGGAGGGGCCGCTCCAGCTCGCCGCGGCGAGCGGCGCGCCGATCGTCCCGGTGTTCACCCGGCGGACCGGCTTCATGGAATACGAGATCTGCATCGCGCCCCCCGTCTCGCTGCCCAGGCGGCCAGGACCGTCCGAGCTCGACGTCGCGGCGCGGCAGATCACGGCGGAGATGGAGCGCTTCCTGCGGGAGAACCCGACGCAGTGGTTCCACTTCGAATAAATCAAGGATTTTGAGCCTTAAATGAGAAATCGCGCCGCGGTCGGCCATGCGCTGCATCGGCGCGCAAGCTGGGTTAAGAGTGCGCGCTGATGGCCCGCCTCCTCGTCGGACTGCCCTCGCTCAAGGGGGATATCCAGAAGTACAAAGATCGCTTCGATCTGGTCGAGCTCCGTCCGGTCGATACGTCGTTGCCCCGCGCGACCACGCTGCGCAAATGGCGCAAGGCGGTGCCGCCGGGCTTCGTCTTCAGCGTCGTGCTGCCGCGCGTGGTCGGCGAGCTCGCGGCCGGGAAAGAGCTCGACGAAGCGCTGTCGACCTCGCTCGAGGTGGCGGCCGTGCTGGAGGCCCGCTGCGTCGTGCTCCAGACGCCGGCGTCGCTCCGCCCGACGGCGAGCAACCGCAAGAAGCTCGCGGCGCTCTTCGAGCGCCTGCCCGCCGAAGGGGTCGTGCGCTGCTGGGAGCCCGCGGGGATCTGGGAGCGCGACGACATCGTCGCGACCGCGCGCGCCGCGAAGGTGATCCCGGTGCTCGACGTCGCCCGCGACGCCGCGCCGCCCGGGCCCATCGTCTACACACGGCTGCGCGCGCTCGGAAAGTCCTCGTCGATCGGGGCGGCCGCGCTCGAGCGCGTCGCCGATCGCCTGCGCGGGCGGCGTGAGGTGTTCCTGGTCGTCGAGGGGGACCGCGCGTCCCAGATCAAGTCCCAGCTCGCGGCGTCGCTCGCGCGCAAGCCCGATCGCTCGACGGCTTCGGCCGTGGTAAGGCCTACCATGCCTATGCCGAACACCCTCGTCGCCGAGGACGAGGAGCAGTGATCCGCGGCGCGGCGGCCACGGCGAGCGACGCCTCCGCGGCTTCGGCCGCGCGGGCCGCGCTCGAGTCGTCCGGCAGCGCGATCGACGCGATCGTCGCCGGCTTCTTCGCGGCGGCTGGCGCGCAGCCCGACGTGCTGCTCGCGCCCGCCGTGGCGCTCGCGGCCGGCGTCGGCGTGGGCGCGCGGGCCTTCGACGGCCGGGCGATCCAGCCCGGGCGCGGCGCACCGCGGCCGCGCGGGTTCGTCGACGGGCAGAGCGTGCCGGAGGCCGCGCGCGTCGCGGTTCCGCGCTCGCTCGGGATGCTGGTGCTGCTGCACGGCTATCTCGGTCGCGCGCGGCTCCGCGAGCTGGTCCGCACGGGCGTCGCCGCGGCCGAGCGCGCGGGCGCGAGCGGGCGCGCCGCGCTGCTCCGCGAGGTCGGCTCGCTGGGCGCGCTGGCGCTGCGGGCGCGCGACGTGGAGCGGGCGCTGCTCGCCGTGGGCGGGCCGGTCGCCGGCGGGACGCTGACCGCCGAGGACCTCGCCGAGGCGGTCCCGGCCGAGGTGGAGGCCGCGTCGACCACGATCGCGGAGGGCGCGACGGCGCTCCAGGCGCCGTGGCCGGTCGGGGAGGAGGCGCGGCCCGCCGACGCCATCGTCGCCTGCGACGGCTGGGGCACGGTCGCAGCGCTGGCCTACGCGCGCACCGACGACGGGATCGCCGTGCCCGAGCTCGACATCGTGCTCGGCCGCGACGCCGTCCCGGTGCGCCGCGGGATCACGCGCCTAGCGCCCGGCACGCCCCTGCCGGCGGCGGCGCCGATCGCGATCCTCCAGCGCAGCGCCTTCGCGGCCGCGGTCGCGCTGACCGGCAGGCCCAAGCTCGAGGTGAGCGCCCTCGGCGCGCTCCTCCGTGGCACCGCGCTCGAGGCGGCCCTCCACGACGTCCGCACGCAGCTGAGCGCCGACGGCGCCCTCGCCGTCCTGCGCGACGATCGCGACGCGCGCGCGGCCCACCTCGCGCCCGGATTCTCGGCAGGAGCAGGGACGCCGCCGGCAGCCGGCTGAGGCTCGTCGTCGCCGGCAAAGGCTGAGGCGGCGTCGTCGCAGGGGGGCACGGCTCGTCCGGGGCTAGTTCCGCTCGCCAGGAGTCCGCCAGGGATCCGGAGCGAGAGTTCAACGCAAAGGCGCAAAGACGCAAAAAAGACTTGTAGTTTTGCGCCTTTGCGCCTTTGCGTTTATTTCTCGTCGCTCGCGAGGCAGATCCCTGGCGGGAGTTCTGATCCGCGGTCCTAGCGCCCGGGAGGCCGACCGAGCCCAACGTGTCGGCGCGGGTCGTGCGGCGCTCGGCGAGAAAATGAAAAAACCGCCAGAGCGCCAAGGACGCCAAGAGGAGAACGCTCGGCTCTCCTGGCGTGCTTGGCGTCCCGGCGGTTTCCGGCTCAGGTCGCTGTCGTCGGCGTGCTGCCCAGACGCGACCGGGCTCCGCGTGAGCTAGAGCGTGACGCCGTGGCGCTTCGCGTAGGCGACGACGCCGATCTTGTCGATCGTGCGGATGTCGCGCGTCGTGAGGTTGAGCTTCACGAAGCGGTTGAGCTCGGGGACCCAGATGCGCCGGGTCTGGATGTTCACGAGCTGCCAGCGCTTCGTCTTGATGTTGGAGTGGGAGACATTCTGCGCCAGAAGCTTCCGCTTCCCAGTGATGTCGCTCTTCGCCATGACGTCCTCGGTTGGAAGGGGACCGACCTCGGTGCCCCGACCCTAGTTCGATCAAGCTGGCCGAGCGCACGCCCTGCGCGGGGGAGCAGGGGGGCTCGGGAGCGCGGCAAAGTGAAGGAAGCCGGGGGACATGTCAAGCGTCCACCGGGGGTATCTCGCCGCAGCGCACCGGAGATCGCCCGCGGAGGGGTCGAGAGATGCTGGCGGCAGGCCTAGGTGAGCCACTCGCCGCCCGAGGGAGGCCGGCGATCCGGGCCGTCCTTGTCGTTCTCGGGGCGGTGCAGGTCGATGCGCCGGGCGTCGGCGGCGAGGCGCCAGGCCAGGATCTGGAAGAGGCCGAGGCTCGTGATCGCGGACGTCGCGGCGAACGCCAGGCCCGCGGAGAGCACGCTGACGAGGTCGCGCGGCGTGAAGGCGCTGAGCTGGGCCAGCCTGCCGACGACCAGGTCGGCCGTGAAGGCGAGCACCACCGCGACCGCGAGCGACGAGCCGGCGCCCGTCGTCTCCGCCCCCATGAAGCCGGTGAGGCTGGACAGCACCGCCAGGATCACCATCAGGGCGCCGAGCTGGGCCAGGTGAGGATCGAGCAAGGTGAGCTGCGCAGCGGCGTGCCCGAACGCGGGGAGCGCGACGAGGAACGCGGCGACGAGCAGCCAGCGCGCGCCGGCGTACGCCCGGTAGCGAGACCGGAAGACGAGCGCCGCCGGGAGCGCTATCGCCGCCACGGCCCGGGCGGCGCCCCAGCCGACCGCAGGACCAGAGCTTTGAAGGCCGATGACGGTCGCGATCGTCCCCAGCACCACCATCGCGAGGGCGCGCTGCCGGTAGCTCACCGACGTGAGCGCGGTGAACAGCGTGACGATGCCCAGCACGAACGCAGGCGGCCCCGCGACGACGCCGTCCGGGCGGAGCCCCGCGACCGACAGGCCGCCGAACAGGAGGAAGCCCACGCCCACCACGGCGCACCAGACCCGGGCCGCGTCCTGCGCCGGACGCATCGGCGCCAGGTCCTCCATGAGCGCCTCGGACGCGAGCAGCGGCTTGGTGACATGCTCGCGCGCGCTCGGGGGCGGCTCCTCGATCGTGATGGCCGGGCTCGACCCCGAGAGCCGCTCGACCTGAGCGGCGCCGATCGACGCCTCGGAGGGCCGCTCGACCTGAGCGGCGCCGATCGACGCCTCGGAGGGCCGCTCGACCTGAGCGGCGCCGAGCGGCGCCGCGGAGGGCCGCTCGGTCGGGCTGTCGCCGGCCGCGGCGCCCTCCGGCTGGGCTGGTGCTGCCTTGTCCCGTTCGGCGATCGCGCGACGGCTCGCTGGCGGGCGGTCGCGGTTCGCCTCTCCGTAAGGCTTTTCCATTGATGGAGCTGGATCAGATCTCACGGGCGTCGAAGGGGTTCTGGCGGAGCTGCCCGAGCAGCTCCGCCGAGGTGAGCCGCGCGACCAGGGTGCGCCCGAAGTCTCGCACGGCAGTGAATCCTTGCCCATCCATGGCGAGGGATTGCTCGTCCATGTACAGCCGGCGCGCAATCTCGATCTGCACGGCGTGGACGGCACGGTGCGGTTGGCCGTAGTGCGAGGTGCTGAACCCGCCCTTGTAGGGGTCGTCGTGGCGCACCGAGAAGCGGCAGGCGCGCGCGTGCTGATCGACCGCGTCGATCACCGCGCTCGCGGCGGTCGTCCGCCCGCGCGTGCCGGGGACGATGTCGGCCCGGCCGACCGCGCCCTCGGCGTGGCCGCGGCGGCTCTGGCTCGGCATCGAGTGCGCGCAGAGCAGGATCGCGAAGCCGAAGCGCTCGCGCTTGCGGGCGAGGATCGCGCTGAGGGTGCGGTGGTACGGCCGGTAGAAGCGGTCGAGCCGGCGCTCCACCTCGCGTCGCGGGAGCCGGGCGACCAGGACCGGCTCGCCGTCCGTGGTCACGCGCCAGATGAGCCCCCGCGGGAACGGCGCGCGGCCGCCGCCCTCGACCGCGTCGCCGTCGCAGTCGGCCTCGCTGCGGTTGAGATCGACGACCAGCCGGCTCATCCGCGCGAACAGGAGCGTCGCCCCCTCGGCCGGGGCGTCCTGGAACAGCGCGTCGACGTACAGATCGGCGTCGCGCCCGATGCTGCGCGCAGGCGCGACGGTCCAGGACAGCGACTCGGGATCCATGTGGACACCCGCGTGCGGTACTTCGACGAGGACCGGGCTTTCCGCTCCGCGGGGCTCGACGACCTCGAAGGGTGACACCACGGGGCTCACTGTGACGCATTCCGCGTCCGGCTGGAATCAGGACGGGGCAAGACGGGGCAAGACGGGGAGGTTCCAAGCCGGAAGGAAGGAAGAAGTGTTGCCGTCCAGGGCGTCCTCCTGGGTGCATCTGCTCCGCCCCGGCTTTCTGGCGGCTTTCTGGCGCACCTGGCCGCTTTCGCTGTAGCGTTGGCCGTGGATCTCGCGACCTGGGTGGACGCCTACCTGGACCACCTCCGCGTCGAGCGGGCTCTGGCGCCCCTGACGCTCGAGGCGTACGGCCACGATCTGGCCAAGCTGGTCGCCCATGCGGAGGCGGCGGGGGTCACGTCCGTCGACGGGCTCGATCAGGCGCTGATCGGCACCTACCTGGTCGCGCTCGGCCAGGCGGGCATCAGCGCGAGCTCGGCGGCTCGCCACCTCTCCGCGGTCCGCGGGTTCATCCGCTTCCTGCTCCGCGAGCGGCGGATCGAGCGGGATCCGTGCGCGCTGATCGAGCGACCCAGGGTCGGGCGGCGGCTGCCCAAGGTGCTCTCGTTCGACGAGATCGCGCTCCTCATCGAGGCGCCCGAGCAGGGGACGTTCAAGGGGCTGCGCGATCGCGCGATGCTCCACGTGATGTACGCGGCCGGCCTGCGCGTCAGCGAGGTGGTGCGCCTGAAGCTGTCCGACATCGAGCGGCGCAAGGGGATCGTGACGGCGCTCGGCAAGGGCGGGAAGCGGCGCCTCGTGCCGCTCGGCGAGCCGGCGCTCGCGGCCATCGACGCCTACCTGGAGGTGCGCGCCACGCACCCGCGCAGCGCGGCGACGCAGGTGCTGTTCCTGTCGCCGCGCGGCGGGCCGCTCACCCGGCAGGCGGTGTGGAAGCTCCTCGGCGGCTACGCGCGCGCCGTGGGCATCGCCAAGCCGAGCTCGCCGCACAAGCTCCGCCACTCCTTCGCGACGCACCTGCTCGAAGGGGGCGCGGATCTCCGGAGCGTCCAGGCGCTCCTCGGCCACGCGAACGTGGTGACGACCGAGATCTACACGCACCTCGCCGACGACCACGTGCGCGCCGCCTACCGGCGGGCGCACCCTCGCGCGTGAGCGGGCCGATCGCGGCTACTTGCAGCGCTTGAGGAACTTACCGCACGGCTTGTTCGTGGCCTGCCCCGCAGGCTGCGCCGGCGCCGGGGGGATCTCGGTGAGCTGGAACTCCTGCACGAGCGGCGTGCCGGCCTTGACGACGAGGCTCGTGCTGCGCGCGATGTAGCCGGTGCGCCTGACGCTCACCTTGTGCACGCCCGGCTTGAGCCCGAGCTCGACCTCCGGGGCCAGGGTCGTCTTGCCGTCGATGGTGATCTCCTCGCACGCGACGGGCTTGCAGGAGATCTTCACGAGCGGGTCGGCCGGGGCGCCGGCGTCGGCCGGGGCGCCGGCGTCGGCCGGAGGCGCGGTGGCCGGCGCTCCGGCGTCGGCCGGCGGCGCGGTCGCGGCCGGCGCGGGCTGCGTGGGCTCGGCCGTCGGGGCGGGGACCACGGCGGACGCCGTGGCCGACGCGCTCGGGCTCGGCTGCGGCTCTTCCCGGCGATCCAAGACGTACCACGCGGCGGCGGTGCCCCCGACGAGCAGCACCGCGACGACGCCCACCGTCAGCGACGCCGCCTTGCCCCAGGGCGACCGCGGCGCGGTGACCGCGGTCATCATCGCGATGGGGCTCTTCGGAGACGCGGCGGGGACGCCCTGGGCCGGAGGCGGCGGCGCCTGCGCGAGGCCCGCGTCGACCGGAGGCTGCGGCGACGGCGGCGCGGCCGGCGAGGGCGTCGGCGCGGGCGAGAGCGGGGCGTGCGGCGGCGGCGCGGGGGAAAACGGCGTGGGGGGCGGCGCGGCCGCGAACGGCGAGGCGGCCAGCTGCGTCGCGTCGGGCGCCGGCATCGGCGCGGGCGCGCTCGCCGCGGCGACGCCGTGGGCCAACGGGGCGGGCGCCGGCGCGTTCGCGGCGCGGGCCGGCGGCGCGGGCGCCTCGTTCGCCGAGGGGGACAGGGCGAGCGTCGAGCCGACCTCGATCGCCGCCGCCGAGAAGCCGCTGAGCATGGCCGCGAGCTCGCTCGCGGAGCGGAAACGCTCGCGCGGATCGTGCGCCAGCGCGCGCGCGAAGGCGGCGTCCAGCACGGGGCTCACCGGAACGCCGAGCTCCGCCGCGCGCGCCGACGCGGAGGGGCGCGGCGCCATGATCTCGCGCTGCCAGGCCGGCACGTCGACCTGACCCTGGCAGGAACGCCAGTACGAGCGGCCGGTGAGCGCGAAGAAGGCGACCAGCGCCGCGGAGAAGATGTCCGCGGCGGGGCCCGCCGGGGCGCCCGGCTGCAGCTGCTCGGGCGCGAGCCACGGGGCGGCGAGGACGTAGCCCTCCGGCGTCGGCAGCATGCTCCGCGCGAGGGACGGCCCGAAGTCGGCGACCCTCACGCTGCCCGGAGCGCTCGGGTCGAGGAACAGGTTCGTCGGCTTGAGGCCGTGGTGGGGCACCTCCCGCGCGTGCGCCGCGTCGAGCACCGCCGCGAGCGAGCGGAGCATCGAGCCGACCTCCTCGAAGCTCAGGGGTCGGCGCAGCGCGAGCTCCGAGAGCGACGGGACGTGGATCATGTCCGTCACCGTGAAGGGCGCGGCCGTCGCCGGGTCGTAGCCGGCCTCGAGGATGTGCGCGACGAGCTCGTGCGGCAGCCGATTCGTCTCGGCGACGTACCGCTGCAGGTGCTGCATCGCGTCCGGCCGCTGGCCGATGATCGGCGAGTACAGCTTGAGGGCGACGTCGCGCGCCTGCGCCGTCACCGCGCGGTAGGTGGCCGTCGCGCCCCCGTAGCCGAGGAGCGAGCGGACGGAGAACCTCCCCGCGACGACGCTGCCCGGCGCGACGTTCGGTGCCGTCACGAGATCACTCCCCCGCGACCGCGATCGACTCGATCGACTGCAGGATGGTCGCGTCGGCGCCGGAGCTGTCGTCGTCCGGCACGAACCCGAGCCCGATCACGATCTCGCCGTCCTTGCCGGTATCGGCGAAGATCAGCAGCGGGCCCTTCTTGGTCCCGCGCGCGGCGCCCTCCTTCTGCCACAGGCCGATCTTCCTTCCGGAGATCTCCTTGACGTCGTCGGGCTTCTTCCAGTTCACCTTCTTCTTGGGCAAGGTGACGTTGATCTCGCGCGCCAGCGCGTCGAGCGCGGCGTCGCGCTTCTCGGCCGCCTGCTTGCCCTCGCCCGTGTCGACCTGCGCCGTCGCCAGGGCAGGGCCCTCGTCCGCGGCCTGCGCGATCGTGGCGCTCTCTCCCTGGGCGTAGGTCCAACCCTTCACGGGCGTGAGCACGAGCGAGCTCCCGGCGATCTTCGCCCGGGTCGACTCCTCTGCCTGGCACTGCTCGTCGAGCGCCTTGCAGGGCTTCGGGGCAGGAGGGGGCGGAGGCGGAGGCGCCGCGGTCACGGGCGGCTCCGGCGTTACGGGTTGCGGTGGAGGCGGCGAGCTGCACGCCGCGGCGAGCGCCGCCGCAGCGCTCAGCGCCAGGGTGGGCCATCGTCGGAAGAACATTGCGGACGAGCGTTGCAGGACCGGCCCCGGGACGGCAAGTAAAGAGCGATCCCCGGGGGCGGCTTGCGCCGTGGGGCGCGGCCGGGGCCGCATGGAACGGCGAGCGCGCCGGGCGGCTGCTCCGGCGCGCTCGCGGGGTGCAGGGGCTACTTGACGACGGCGCCGACGTCCTGCTCGACCTGCTCGGCGACGCCCACCGGCACCTTGCCGTAGAGGCGGGTGCGCTCCGTGACCAGGAAGTAGTCGGGCTTGCCGCTCGCCCCGGGAGGCCCCTTCACGAGCTCCGCGAAGCCGATGTCGCCCGCGCGGCCGGTGTACTCGACCCGCACCACGACCTCCTTCTGCTCGGGGGGCGCGGCCACGTACTCGGTGGGGCGCAGGCGGTCGAGCTTGCTCATCCAGTTGCCGACGGTCTCGTCCTTCTGCTCGGGGCTGGCCGGATCGGCCCAGAACTTCTTGCCCTCATCGCCGCTGCGCGTGAGCTCGCGGCGCTTGTCGCCGACGATCACGCGCGCCTGGGTGAGATCGACGTCCTTCCACTCGTGCAGCTCCCGCTCCATGAGCCGCGACTCCGCGGTGTCGAGATCGCGGTAGATGTCGCCCTTGATGGCGTACACCTCGCCGGTGGCCTCGTCGCGCGCGTAGCGGTCCGCGCCGCCGGGCGTCGGGCCGCCGACGACCAGCTTGCGCTCGCCGCCGCGCAGCTTGACGGTGAGCGTGCCCTCCGGCTCGGCCAGGCCGAACTCGCTGGCGCGATCGTCGCCGATGCGGCCGACGGAGCGCAGCGCCTTCAGCGGCGCGATCGCCTCGGCGAGCTTGTTGCCGGCGGTCACCGACACGAACGTCGTCGTCTTGACCGTCGGCTCCTGCTCCGCGGGCGGCTCGTCCTGCGCCTCGTCGTCGTGGCCGTGCGCGTCGTCCTTCGGCTTCTCGGCCGGGGGCGTCGCCTTGCGCTCGGCCGTGCCGACGAAGTAGCGGCCGTCCTTGTCCTTCTTCGCCTCGAGGACGACCGTCTTCGACTTGGCCTCGAAGGTGATCCGCTCGACGTCCTCGGCGCGGCCGGCCCAGACGGTCACGTCCCCGGCCGAGAGCGCGGCCGCCGTCTTGTCGCGCGTCCAGACGAGGACCGCGAACAACGCCGCGACCACGACAAGGCCGAGGTGCACGAAAAAGCTGCGATCCAACCTCATGCGCGCCTCCCGCTCGCGCGCCGCCCGCGGCGCGTGATGAAGAGCCCGAGCCCCAGCACCATCGCCGGCGCCACGAGGATCGTGGCCCAGAACCAGACCTGGTCCTTCTCCTTCGTGTGCTCGATCCGGACGTCCTCGTTCGTCGTGATCTCCCCGGCGAAGCTCTCCTCGCCGCCGAGCCACCGGAACGCGTCGAGCGCGAGCACGATGTTGGGCTCGTTCCTGAACGCTGCGTCGCTGAACACGTCGGCGTCGGCGACGACGAACGCGCGCAGCTCCTTCTTGTCCTTGCCGTCGCCGCCGCCGGGCGCGAGCTCCTTCGAGACCGCCGCGGCGAGGTTGTAGGCGCTCCGCTTCTCGCCCTCGTCGAACTTGAAGTTGCCGTTCGCGTCGGCGAACGTCTCGCCCATCGAGCGGACGACGAAGTCGATCTTCAGGTCGCCGCCGTCCGCCTTGTCGAGCGACGCCGCGCCCGGGAAGATCGTCGGCGCCTGCTGCGCGTGGCGGCTCAAGGTCGAGACCGAGGCGTGCGAGGAGTACCGCGTCGTGACCAGCATCGCCTGGTCCGACTCGTTGAAGCGCCGCCGCACGTAGACCCGATCGTTCGCCAGCACCTCGGGCTTCCACGTGAGGCCCACGGCGCCGGCGAGCGGCGAGAGGTCGACCTTGGCCTCCGGATCGAGCGCGAGCAGGAGGTGCCCGCCCTCGTCGGCGTACCGCTTCAGGGCGGCGACCTCCTCCGGCAGGAACTCCTTCTGCGGGCCGAGCACGACGACGACGCCCGCGTCCTTCGGGAGCTCGCTGCCGAGCCCCTGCGCGAGCCCGAGATCCTTGACGACGTAGTTCTGGGACTCGAGGAGCTTGCGGAGGTTCTTCGCCGTCCGCCCCTCGGCCGCGTTCGTCGACTCGTTCATCTCGCCGTGGCCGACGGTGAAATACGCGGTGCGCTGCGCGCGGATCACCTTGAGCAGCGCCTTCTGGAAGTCGGCGTCGAGGCTCTTCAGCTTGGCGCCGGCGGCCTTGATGTCGGCGCCGATGTTGAGCGTCTCGCGCGAGGTGTCGCGCGAGAGCACGATCACGCCGTCCTGCGTGACCTTCGCCTCCTTGGCGAGCGCGGGGACGAGCAGCCGGTCCTGCATCTCCACGGTGATCTGCGGCGACGCCGCCTTCACCTCGCGCAGGTAGCCCTCGACCTCGGCGCCCACCTCGTTCAGCTGCGGGAAGAAGGCGGTGATCTTGAGCGGCTCGGTCAGGCTCTCGGCGACGCGCTTCGTCGAGTCGCCGGGGCGGGCCGTGCGGTAGTACGAGAAGTCCGCCTTGAGCTCGAGCTGGCTCGCGGCGTAGACGAAGAGCGCCGAGTAGACCGCGGCGAAGGCGAGCGTCACGCCCGAGAGCGTCGCGGCGCGCACCCGCCGGCCCTCGATCCGCTCGGCGCGCCGCATCGGCGCGAGCGCCGCCTCGCCGAAGAACAGCGGCACCGTCGCGATCACGAGCAGCGCGATCCAGCCGACCGTCGTGGCCGCCTCGACGCGCGCGCGCAGCTCGGGCGCGGCCCGCGAGACGCCGAGCAGGTTGCGCCCCGCGTCGGTCGTCGTGAAGTACGCCGCCACCGCCACGAGCCCGAGCGCCGACAGGATCGCGAGCGCGCGCTCGACGGCGCGGCGCTCGCCCGTCTCGCGCACGGCGGTCGCGAAGCGCAGCGCGGTGACGAGCGCGAGCGTCAAGAGCCCGAGCCCCGACAGCGCGTAGCGGAGCCCGTCGACCGTGGGCACCACGCGCTCGCCCAGGAAGATGGCGAGGAGCGCGCCCGCGTACGCCGGCACCATCCAGCCCCCGGCGCGCAGCGCGGGCGCCGCGGGCGCCGGCCGCTCGGCCTGGGGCGCCTCGTGCTGCGCGCCCGGCGCGGCGCTCGCGTCGTTGCCGCTGTTCTCGGCCTCGGCGGCCTGAGCGTTCTGGTCCTTCACCGCCACCTCCGTGCCCTCAGGGTGTGGGTCGCGGCGAGCAGGAAGAAGTACGCGACCGCGACGTAGTACAGGACGTTCTCCAGCCGGAGCACGCCGTTCAGGAACGGCTTCTGGTTGAGCGGGTAGAGGTTCAGCGCGCTCACGAAGTCGTTGAGCGGCGGCTCCGTCACGCGGGCGACGAGGAACAGGAAGCCGAGCGTCCCGATGATCGCCGCCCCGAGGATGACCGCGATGACCTGGCTCGCCGCCAGTGTCGACGCGAAGAGCCCGATCGCGAGCGACGCGGCGCCGAGCAGCAGCACCCCGGAGTAGCCGACCAGGATGTGCCCGACCGACACCCGGCCGTTCACGAAGATGAGCATCGGCATGTAGATCGTGATCGCGGTCATCAGGCCGACCAGCGCCAGCGCGGCGAGGAACTTGCCGGCGATGATCTCGCCGTCGCGCACGGGCGCCGTCTTGAGCAGGATGAGCGTCCCGCTCTCGCGCTCGCCGGCGATGAGCCGCATCGAGAGGATGAGCGCCGCGACCATGATGATGAACGCCGTGCCGTCGAAGAACTTGAGCAGCACCTCGGCCGACAGCCGCGCGCCCGAGCCGAGCGCCGCGACCTGGAAGTAGATGCCGTCGATGAGCAACGCCGCGGCGGCGACGACGTACCCGAGCGGTGACTTCAGGTACGCGGACAGCTCCCGCCGCGCGACGAGCAATGTCCCTCTCATGCCTCGCCCTCGCCTTCCTCCGCCTGCTCGCTCGCAGGGGCCTCGTTCGCCTGGCCGCCGGCGCTCGCCGCGTCGGCCGCGGCGGGCTTCGCCTTCGCTCGCGGCGCGCGCGTGGCGAGCCGCAGGAACACCGACTCGAGCTCGCGCTCGCTCCGCTTCACCTCGAGGATGCCGATCCCCGCCTGCACGAGCTCGGCGCACAGCGCCGCCCGCACGTCGCGATCGGCCTCGACCGCGAAGCTCACGACGTCGCTCCCCGGCTCGGCCGTGGGGAGCTGCTCGACGGACGTGACCCCCGCGACCTCGCGCGCGAGCTCCAGCGCCTTCGCCGCCTCGCCGCGCGTCACGCGGTAGCCGGCGCCCTCGGCCGCGGGGCCGCGCACCGTGAGCTCGACCCGGACGCCGTGGAGGAGCTTCGCCGACAGCTCCTGCTCGGTCCCCTGCGCGCCGATCTCGCCGTCCCGGATGACGAGGATGCGATCGCAGGTCTCGCTGATCTCGGAGAGGATGTGGCTGGAGAGCAGGATGGTGTGCTCGCCGCGCAGGCTCCGGAGCAGGGCGCGCATCTCGACGATCTGCACCGGATCGAGCCCGCTGATCGGCTCGTCGAGGACGAGCAGCCGCGGCTTGTGCACGATCGCCTGGGCGATGCCGACGCGCTGCTTGTAGCCGTGCGACAGCGCGCTGATCGGGTCGGCGGCGACGTCCTCGAGCTGCGTCACCGCGAGCGCCTCGGCCACGCGCCTGTCGGCCGAGCCGGCGTCGACGCCGCGCAGGCGCGCGGCGAAGTGGAGGAAGGCGCGCACGCTCATCTCGTCGTAGAGCGGCGGCCGGTCGGGGAGGTATCCGATGCGGGACCGCACCTCGTGCGGGTGGTCGACGACATCCAGCCCGTCCACGAGGACCCGGCCCGCGGATGGCAGGAGATCGCAGGCGAGGATCCGGAGCGTCGTCGTCTTGCCGGCGCCGTTCAGGCCGAGCAGGCCGACGATCTCTCCCGCTTCGATCGAGAACGACAGGGGCCCGATGGCCTTCCGGTCGCCGTAGTACTTGTATAGGTCGCTGATTTCGATCACGGCCGTGCACCCCTCCGCACAGGGAAGAAGCTCTCCGCGCCGGCGAATCGGACGCCGCGAAGCGCGGCGGTCCAGGCGCCAGCGGCCCCTTACAACAGCGGGTGACGGAAATCATTCCCGACGCGGTGCGCGCGGGCCGCCCGCCGGCGCGCGATCTCCCGTGCGGGAAGGAGAACGACCGGGACACGCCGCGGGCGCGGTGAGCGGAGCGACCAGGACGTGACGGATCTCAGCGTCCGGCGAGGATGCCCCGGTCCGGCCATGAGGGGGGCCGGGCGGCGAGCCGCCGGCGCGCTCGCCCCGGCGTCAGCAATGCTCGGCGATGATCGCCCAGCAGGCGTCCGCGAACTCCCGGTAGGTGGAGCGGTCGAGCGTCGCCTGCTTCACCGGCATCACGTCCTGGTGCTCGGCGAGCATCGGGCGCAGCGCGCCCTCGATGTCCGCGCTCGTCTCGATCCACAGGAACTCCTCGATGCCGTCGGTGATCTGGCCGCGGATGAGCTTCGGCACCTCGCTCAGCCGGACCTTCTTCGGGCTCCGCCGCGCGATCGACGACGCGATCTGCTCGGCGTGCGCGGGCCAGCGCCTGAGCGCCCGGTGGAACGTCGAGCCGACGAGCCGCAGGATCTGCTGGGCGAGCTTCGCCACGCGCGGGCGCTGCACGCGCTCCTCGTTCTCCGCGATCATCGCCAGGTAGTCGTCGCTGAGGAGCTTGCGCAGGTCGCTCGTGAGGATCTGCTGCGACTCGGGCGTCATCCGCAGATCCGCGACCTGCGCGAGGAAGATGTCGCGCAGGACGGTCAGGCGCGCCGTCACCGAGCCGGTCGGGGTCGTGTCGAGGATCTCGGCGAGCGGGTCGATCAGCCGGCGGCCGAACGTGGTGAGGATGTGATCGAGGATCCGCTTCTGGTGCTGCTCGTTGCCGAGCACCGACAGCGCGCGGGCGATGTGCGCCTTGCTCGGGGCGTCGACGAGGATCTCGAGGGGCTGATCCTGCGCCTTCCCCTCGTACATGCGGAGCGACGCGAACATCTCGCGGAAGGCGTCCGCCGCGGCCGCCCCCTCGCCCGGCTCGCCGTAGACCCGGATGACGAGCCCCGAGTCGGGGCCGGCGTCGAACAGCCGCCGGAGCTCTGCCCGGATGTCCTCGTCCGTGACGAGCGGCGCCGGGGGGAGCGACTTCCCGCGTGGATCCATGGAGCTCCAGCCTACGGCAAAGTGCGGTGCACCTGAACCTCTGTGCCGCGAGTGAAGAAGAATGCGAGCGCCGGGCGCGCTCTCGTCCGGTGAGTCCGGTGAAGCTGCGCGTGCGGCGATGTCGCACCCCGGCGCCACGGCGTCGTGCTGCCGTGGCGGCGGGGTGCGGTCGTCGTTCTCCGGTGTCACCGGATCGACACCGCGGGGCGCGGGGCCGGCCTTGTGGCGCGCGCGCTCCGCCGGGTACCATCCGCGGGTCGGTCCCGTCGCGTCCCGTGCGGGAGGAGCGGGCATGGGAGCATGTATGGACGGTGCGAACCCGGCTCATCAGGGGAAGGGAAGCGGCATGGCGGGCGCGCTGAGCGCGCGCGGCGAGGCCCGGGCAGCGGTGCACGTCGCCTCCGGAGACGCGCTCGACGTGCGCCAGTTCACGGCCACCGATCGCATGTCGGCGCTCTTCGAGGTGCGCATCGTCGCCGTGTCGGACAACCCGGACATCGACTTCGAGGCCGTCATCGGCCGGCCGATGCGGTTCGCCGCGCAGCGCGAGCAGGCCCGCGCGTGGTCCGGCGTCTGCAGCCAGCTCCAGCAGATCGCCGTCGAGGAGCGCCACCTCTCCACCTACGAGCTCACGCTCGTCCCCGCGCTGTGGCTCGCCACGCAGCGGCGCAACCACCGCGTCTTCCAGCACCTGTCGGAGATCGACATCGCGCTGAAGATCCTCGACGAGTGGGGGATCTCCCCGGCGCTGCGCCTCGCCGGGAGCTACCGGAAGCGCAAGTTCCGCGTCCAGTACGGCGAGAGCGACTACACGTTCCTCTGCCGCATGCTCGAGGACGCGGGGGTGAGCTTCTATTTCGAGAACGGCGGCGAGAGCCGGCTCGTCCTCGACGACGGACCCCACGGCAACCCCCGGCGCAGCCCGATCGCGTTCCGCGATCACCCGACCGACGCCGACCTCGAGCACGTCACCGAGGTGCGCGTCGGCCGCCGGCTGCGGCCGGGCAAGTACACGGTCCGCGACCACGACTACCGGAGGCCGGCGTCGTACGAGCTCGCGGCGAGCGCCGCCGGCCCCGGCGGCGTCGAGGAGCGGCTCGAGCGCTTCCACTACGTGCCCGGGGCGTTCCTCTACGAGAGCGACAAGGGCGACAGCACGCCGGCCGCCGACGACAAGGGCAAGTACCGCGCGGACGAGGCCGAGGGGGCCGCGCTCGCGCAGCGGCGCCTCGAGGCGAAGCGCGCCTCGGCCCGCGAGATCGCGTTCGAGACCAACACGATCGATCTCGCGCCGGGCACCGTCCTCTCGTTCCTCGACCACCCGAAGGCCGAGCTCGCGCCGGACAAGCCGCTGCTCGTCCTCGAGTCGACGCTCGCGGGCGAGGTCCCGGGCGCCTTCCGGCACGCGTGCCGCGCCGTGACCGCGGACGCCCCGTACCGGCCGCCGCTCCGCACGCGGAAGCCGCGCGTCCAGGGGGTCGAGTCCGCCACCGTGGTCGGCCCGCCCGGCCAGGAGATCCACGTCGACGAGTTCGGCCGCGTGCGCGTGCAGTTCCACTGGGATCGCGAGGGCCGCATGAACGACGCGTCGTCGTGCTGGATCCACGTGAGCCAGCCCTGGGGCGGCGCCGGCTTCGGCGGCACCAACCTGCCGCGCATCGGCCAGGAGGTGATCGTCGACTTCCTCGGCGCCGATCCCGACCGGCCGATCATCACGGGCCGGGTGTACACGAACCTCCAGAAGACGCCGTACAAGCTCCCCGAGAACAAGACGCAGAGCGGCTGGAAGACCAGCTCGTCGCCCGAGACCGGCGGCTACAACGAGATCATGTTCGAGGACGCGGCGGGCAAGGAGCTCGTCCGGGTGCAGGCCGAGCGCGACATGAACAAGCTCGTCAAGCGCGACGAGCAGGTCACCATCGGCAACGATCGCGTGAGCGCGATCGGCAACAACGAGGATCAGACCGTCGGCAACGACTTCACCAAGCTGGTGATGAACAGCGCGCGCGAGGTGGTCGGGATGAACCGATCGCGCGTGGTGGGCATCAGCGAGACGGTGGAGATCGGCAGCGTGCAGGCGACCCGGGTCGGGGACAGGGTCGAGATCGTCTGCGGCAAGTCGAGCATCGTGATGGAGAAGTCGGGCAAGATCGTGATCTCGGGGACCGACATCACGATCCACTCCAGCGGCCACACGCAGGTCTTCGGCGACCCGATCGACCTCAACTAGCCGTCGAGGTCACGGGGCCTCGGCCGCCGCCCGCATCGCCGCGCGCACCTGCTGGGCCGCCGCGGGATCCTTGACGACCCGCTCCAGCCACACGCGGCGGAGCCGGATCAGCGCGCCCTCGGGCAAGCCGAGCTCCTCGAGCGCCTGCGCTTCGTTCCCGCGCTCGGACGCGATCGCGAGCCGCGCGTAGTCGACCGCCGTGATCGGGCCTCGCTCGGCCTCCAGCGCCGCGATGTACGCCGCGTCGTACGACGAGAGCAGCCGCCGCTTCCCGCGCCCGACCTCGGCGCGGATCGCGTCGAGCCAGTGCGCGTGCAGCGCCTCCCACGTGTCCGGCGAGAGCGAGTCCGCCGCGAGGACCGCGGCCTCCGCGCCGGGGCGCGCCGCGAGCCGCGCCGCGATCGCCGCGCAGCGGGCGAGGGGATACGCGTCGACGGGCAAGCCCGGCTCCGCGGGCTCCTCCGCCAGCTCCGGAGCCGCCGCGGGGCGCGGCTCGATGACCTCCGCGGCGGGCGCGAGCGCCGCCGCCGGCGCGGGCTCCGCGGCGAGCCGCGCCGGCGGGGGGAGCGGCGCAAGGAGCGCGAGCGACGCGGGGGGCGCGGGCGGCGTGGGCGGCCCGTCGTCCGGCTCGAGCTCGTGCGGCGGGCCGCGGGATGGCTCCGGCGGGGACGCGTGAAACGGCAGCGCGGGCCTCGGGAGCACCACGGCGGGCACGAGCGTCTGCGACGTGTCCTCGTCATCGATCGGCGGCGACGACGGCGGCGCCGGCGAGAAGCGCGGATCGGCCGCGTCCGGCGCGGCTCCGGCCGGCGGCGCCGGGGCGAGCTGCGCGGCGCCTTGCAGGAACGGGAGCACCGCGGAGGGCCTCGACGAGAGCGGGGCCGTCATCGTGCCCGTGAGGCTCGGCGCGGGCTCGCCCTCGGTGATGAGCACGGCGCCCTCGCGCGGCGGGCGATCGAGCATGAGCTGCCCGCGCCACACGAGCGCCGCCACGCCGTGATCGGCGTCGATGACGAGCGTGTCGCAGCGGAGGGGCACGCGCAGCTCGACGCCGTTCGTCACCGCGATCGCGCTCGGCGCCGGCGCGCGGAGGCGCGTCGCGAGCCGCGGGAAGCGCGGGTGCAGGTGCTCGAGCACGATCGGCTCCGCGCCCGTCAGCTCGTTCGTCACCTGATCGAGCGGCGCGGCGTTGAAGTACCCGGTGTCGATGCCCTCGGGCAGCGGCCGCTCGGCCCAGCGCGCGTGATCCCAGCCCGCCGCGTGCCGGCGCAGGCGCTGCGCGCGGTCGGGCCACTCCGGCCGGAGCGGGCCGAAGCCGGCGGGCCAGAGGTGGCCCTGCCGGATCGCCGTCGACGAGGCCGCGGTCAGGAGGTTCGGCGCGCGCGATCGCCCCCATCGATCGGCGGGCGCTCCGTGGCCGGTCGGCACGCCGACCGGGTTCGAGGTGTGCGGACCGCCCGCGGCGCGCTCCCAGCGGAGCGGCATGCGCGTGAAGGGCGCGGGCTCGCCGAGCGAGCCATCGCGCGTGAAGCACGCGTCGCCGCGGACCTCGATCGCCTTGTCGATGTCGCCCACCGCGAGCCGCGCGATGAGCGACGTCACCGCGCTGCCCTCGGGCGCGTGCGCGTGGCCGACGACGAGCACCTCGCTCCACCGCTTGAACGGCGCGACCGGGCCCCACGGCTCGACGAGGCGCCGCTCGTCCGCTTCGCCATCCATCGGGGCCGCGGGGCCGCTCGTCATCGGCGACTCGAACGGCGCGAGCTCGAACAGCGCGTGGCACGCGACGGTGAGCACCCACGCGTCGGGTCTGGGTCGCCACTCCAGCGAGCTGGCGCGTATCAGGCCTTGGCAAACGAGGTGCATCGGCGATCGATCGGGCGCGCTCCGGGGCGACGTGCATCCCAGCGATGTCCCTCAGGATATCCGAGCCGCGGGACGGCGTCCGGGCGAACCTCCGCCGTCACGCCGCGGCCACGCGCGGGACGCCGCTCCGCCGCCTGCGCGACGCCGCGCGGCACCGCGGCGTCCCGCGCGGGTCGGCCATTGAAGGCGGTGGTGCCCTCCGATAGCGTCGGGGGGCGACGATGGAGTGCCAGAACCTCACCCCATTCGACGCCCTGGCCTACAGCGCCCTCGACGCGCACGACGAGGAGCACCATGTGCTCGCGCTCAAGGCCGCCTACCGGCTCGTCCCCGGGGAGGGCGGGGAGGCGACCCACCGCTGCGAGCTCCTCCAGGACGACGGCGCCGGGCGGCTGCTCCTGCGCGACGCGTTCGAGGGGGAGGCGAACGCGTCGAGCGTCCGCGCCGAGAGCGACCTCGCGCCGTTCAAGCCGCGCTGCGACGTGCTCGTGCGCGCGACCGCGTGGGCGCCCGGGGAGGAGCCCGCGGAGCGCTGGACGGCCCGGCTGCGCGTGACGGGGCGCGGCGCGCCGCCCCCCGGAGGCGACGCCGGCGGCCGCGAGCCGCCGCGGCGCGCGCTCGTCGACAAGACGCTGGAGGTGTGCGGGCCACGGTGGTTCGAGCGCGCGGCGGAGGGCTGGCAGCTCACCCGCCCCGAGCCGGCGGCGAGCGTCCCGGTGCGCTGGGAGCGCGCCTTCGGCGGCCGCAGCCTCGTGCGCGCCGCGCCCGGGAGCGCGCCGCTCCTCGACGAGGTGTGCTTCACCAACCCGGTCGGCTGCGGGTGGATGGAGGCGCGCACCCTGGACGCGCTGCGCGACGCCGGCGCGCCGGCGCCCGACCGCGTCGCCGCGCCGCAGATCGAGCGGCCCGACAGCCGGGTGACGCGCCTCGCCGTGGCGTCGCACCCGCCGCACGCGGTGGACGCCCCGCGGATGGCGGAGATCGCGGCGGACTACCCGTTCGCGCCGGCGGGCCTCGGGTGCGTGGGGCGCGCTTGGACGCCGCGGCTCCAGCGCGCGGGCACCTACGGCGAGGCGTGGGTGGCGGGCCGGCACCCGTTCCTCCCGGACGACTTCTCCTTCGCGTACTGGAACGCGGCGCCCGACGATCAGCAGATCCCGCACCCCGACGTCGGCCTGAGGGTCGAGCTCTGGAACCTCGCGCGCCCCGGGCTCGCGTGCGACGGGCGCGTCGCGTTCGAGCTGCCGCCGCACCGGGCGTTCGCGATGGTCTGGATCGCGGGGCTGCCGGTGCCGGTGCCCGCGGCGCTCGACACGCTCTCGGTGGACGCCGAGTCCATGGTCGTGACGTGCGTGTGGCGGGCGCTCGTGGCCCGCGCGCTCGGGGTGCAGCGGATGGAAGCGCGCTTCGAGGTCGACCCGCGCGCCCCGCTCCTGAAGATGGCGGTGGGCCGTGGCTGAGAACGTCCTCTCGCGCAAGCAGGAGCCGTGGATGGCGGTGTCGTGCGCGCCCGACGTGTGCAAGACGCCGATGGGGTCGAGCACGCCGCCCGTGCCGTACAACGTGGTCTCCAGGCTCGAGCCCGCGCTCGACGCGAGCGAGGACGTGCACGCCAACGACGGCCGCGTGCAGAAGCACGCCGCGACCGTGATGCCCACGACCGAGGGCGACGAGCCGGGCAGCGCGAAGGGGGTCGTGAGCGGCACCGTGGGCCAGCAGAGCTGGTCGCAGACGCACAGCCCGAGCGTCCTGGTCAACGCGCACCCGGTCGTGCGCCACGACGACCTGGCGCAGATGAACGGCGACAAGGCGGCGCAGGACAAGGCCGACAAGAGGGCGCGCTACCAGTGCCGCAAGGAGCAGATCGAGGCGGGCAAGAACAGCGACGACCCGGCGACGCGCGAGGCCGCCGCGCGCTTCGAGCGCAACACGATCGCCGCGGAGAAGGCCGCGCTCTCGGGCCACACCTACGACCCCTCGAAGCCCGCGCCGACCGGGTGGCGCGACGTCAGCGACGACCCCGAGGCGCTCGCGCGCTACGGGCTCACGCCCGGCGATCTCGACGGCAGCCGCCCCGGCGCCACGCGGCTCTACGAGCCCGACCCGGACGTCTTCGGCGGCGACATGCGGCCGACGGTGGCCTTCCGGGGGACGGAGAACGGCGCGGACTGGCAGAACAACTTCGCGCAGGGGCTCAACATGGACTCGCCGTACTACCGCGACGCCGTGCGCGTGGGGAACACGCTCGGGAACAGCGTGGACTACACGGGCCATTCGCTCGGCGGGGGCCTTGCGTCGGCGGCGGCGACGGCGGGCGGCTCGCGCGGCTGGACGTTCAACGCGGCGGGCCTCAACCCGGGCACGGTCACGGGCTACGGCGGCACGGAGCGCCCGGCCGACATCGCCGCGTACCGCGTCCAAGACGAGGCGCTCACGGGCTTCCAGGAGCAGGGGTGGAAGGGCACCCTGGCCGCGTGGGCCGCCGGCGGCCTGTGGGGCGCCCTGGCCAAGGTGGGCCTGAGCGCGGTCATGCCGGACGCCGTCGGCACGAAGTACGAGCTGCCCGCGTCGAGCCTCGACCCCTACAACCGCCACCTGATGCCCGACGTCATCAACGGCATCGAGAAGCAAAAGCAGGCGGACCAGCGGAAGATCGCCGAGAAGACCGGCAAGCGATGCTGAGCGGAGCCACGATGCGCGCGCCCGACCCCGACCGCTTCTTCCTCGGCCCGCAGCGCGAGCTCGCGCGGGCCATCGCGGCCGGCGATCTCGCGGCCGTCCGCGCGCTCGCGCCGTCGACCGATCTCGACGCGCCCGGCGCCGAGCACATGACGCTGCTCGTGTTCGCGATGCACTGGGCGTCGGGGCAAGAGCCCGCGCGTTTGCAGATCGTGACCGAGCTCGTGCGCGCGGGCGCCGACGTGCACCACGTGGTGCCGCTCCTCTCGAGCGCGCTCGATCTGGCGATCCTGGCGAAGAGCCCGGCGTTCTTGCGGGCGATGCTCGACGGCGGCGTGTCGCCCGACGCGCGGGTCGGCCGCGGCCACACGCCGGCGCTCTTCCGCGCGGCCTCGGAGGCCACGGTCGAGAGCATGCGCCTCCTGCTCGACCGCGGCGCGGACGTGGACGCCCGCGACTCGCTCGGGACGCCGGCGATCACCTACGCGCTGCGGGCGCTGCAGCTCGACCAGGTGGAGGAGCTGCTCGA
This sequence comes from Sorangium sp. So ce394, assembly GCF_051474665.1. Lineage (NCBI taxonomy): Bacteria > Pseudomonadati > Myxococcota > Polyangiales > Polyangiaceae > Sorangium > Sorangium sp. So ce394. The sequence goes on along the minus strand of NZ_CP150339.1, from coordinate 7,364,445 downwards.
CCGCGGCGCCGATCCGCGCGCGGTGAACCGCCTCGGTCAGTCGTTCGCGCGCGTGCTGGAGGAGCTCATGGCGCGGCAGCTCCCGGGCTCGGCCGCGCTCCGGAAGATGGCGGCGCTCCGCGACCGGATCGTGCGGGCGGGGGTGCGGTGGCCGCCCGACCCCCCCGAGGTGGAGCGCGAGCGGATGCGGCAGCGCGGCGAGGAGCCGATCGTCCCCGTCGGCCAGCCGAGGTGAGGTGACACCATGGGATCCGGCAACACCATCGGGCGCATCGTCGGTCAAACCCCCGCGCGCGCGGTCCCCGTGGAGCAGGCCAACCCCGCCGTGCAGCTCGTTCAGGGCGTCGAGCGGCTCGCGCCGATGTGGCGGCAGCTCGAGGGGCTCGTGCAGCAGCTCGGCGGCGGCGGGCGCGGCGGCGCGCCGGCGGCGCCCGTCGGAGCGAGCGGCGAGGGGGCGGGCGCGCCGGGGCCCGGGGACGTCGCGTCGCCGGAGGAGCTCGCCGCGCGGCTCACGGCGCTCGGGCGCCTGGTGCGGACGCCGCCGGAGGCGATGGACGGGCCCGCGCGGCCCGATCAGGTCCGGACGCGGCAGATCACCGAGGAGATCCTGCGGCAGGCGATGGAGGTGTCGGGGCCCCGCGGCCAGCCGGTGCACGCGCTCGCGCTCGGCGCGGCGCGCGAGCGGATCGAGGCGCTCGCGGGGACGGCTCCGACGCCGGCGCAGGCGGCGCAGGCCGTGGAGAACGCCGCGACGATGGCCCTGATGCGCGGCGCCAACGGGCCGGTGCTGGAGATGCTCCGGTCGGTGCTCGCGGGGCTCCAGCGGGCGCTGCGCCTGGTTCAGGGCATCACGGGCAGGAACGACGGCGCGCAGATCCGGAGGTGAGGGGACCCGAGTGTCCGGATGGGCGGCCGGATGTCCAGATGAGCCACCCCGGTGTCCAGATGGGCGGCCCCGGTGTCCAGATGGGCGGCCGGATGTCCAGATGAGCCGCCCCGGTGTCCAGATGGGCGGCCCCGGTGTCCAGATGGGCGGCCCGGGTGTCCAGATGGGCGGCCCCGGTGTCCAGATGGGCGGCCCGGCGGGGAGTCAGATGAAGACGACGGGCTGCTCCCAGATCGCGAGGACGATGCAGCCCTCGGCGCTCGACACGCTGTGACGGGTGCCCGGCGTGTTCACCACCAGCGTGCCGGCGCGGTGGTGCCCGCGCTCGTCCGACTGCGAGCCCGCGAGCACGAAGATGTGCTCATGGCCGCGATGGACGTGCTGCGGAACGGACGCGCCCGGCGCATACCGCAGGAGCGCCGCCGATGCGCCCGCATCGCCGCTCCCGTAAAGCTGATGGATCTCGACGCCTTCCCGGAATCGACGCCACGGGATCAGATCTGGATTGGCAGTGAGCGCCGCCACATCCGAGACGATGAACGGCAACTGCACAGGTGCTGCATCCCGCGTTGCTGCTGGATTCGTGGACATCATCGCGAATCTCCCGTGTTGGTGGGACCTTGCCACATCGCGCCGCGCACGCTCAATGGCAATCGCGTGGGATGCGAACAATTCGCGGGCGGGAAAACTTTCAGAAATGAAGACGCGCGTACAGATCCAGGGTGTGAAGAGCACCCTGAGAAATCCGCGCCTCGACGGTGGGGCCGACGCGCCACGCCGCCGGAGCTCCCTCGCCCTCCTTGGCCCGCTGCTCGTCTCGCTCTCGCTGCTGCCGGCGGCGGTCGGCTGCAGCAGGGAGGCGCCTGGCGATCAGCCGCTCACGGTGGGCTTCATCTACGTCGGCGCCCGGGATGATTACGGCTACAACCAGGCGCACGCGGAGGGCGCCGCCGCGGTCGCCAAGCTGGCCGGCGTGAAGACCCGCGAGGAGGAGAACGTCGCCGAGACGGTCGCCGTGCAAAAGACGATCGAGAGCATGATCAACCTCGACGGCGCGGCGGTGATCTTCCCGACGTCTTTCGGCTACTTCGATCCGCACGTCCTCAAGGTGGCGGAGAAGTACCCGGACAAGGTCTTTCTCCATTGCGGAGGCCTCTACGACGCGTCGAAGCACCCGAGCAACGTCGGCAGCTATTTCGGGTACATCGACGAGGCAGAGTACGTGTCCGGCGTCGTCGCCGGGATGACGACGAAGAGCGGCAAGCTCGGCTTCATCGCGGCCAAGCCGATCCCGCAGGTGCTCCGCAACATCAACGCCTTCACGCTGGGCGTCCGGAGCGTGAACCCGGGCGCGACGACGGCCGTGATCTTCACGGGCGACTGGTCGATGCCCGTCAAGGAGGCGGAGGCGGCGAACAGCCTCATCGACCAGGGCGTCGACGTCCTGACCGCCCACGTGGACTCGCCCAAGGTGATCATCGAGCTCGCCGAGCGCCGCGGCGCCTTCAGCACCGGCTATCACACGAATCAGGCGACGCTCGCCCCCAAGGGGTACCTGACCGGGGCCGAGTGGAACTGGGCCAAGGTGTACACCGACTACATGGCGTGGATCCGCGAAGGGAAGCCGTATCAGCACCTCCTGCGCGGCGGCTTCAAGGAGGGGTTCGTCAAGCTCTCGCCGTATGGCCCCGCCGTCTCCGAGGAGGCGAAGAAGAAGGCCGAGGAGGCGAAGGCGGGGCTCACGGAGGGGACGCTCGTCATCTTCAAGGGGCCGATCAAGGACAACGAGGGCAAGGTGGTCATTGCCGAGTCCGCCGAGCAGAAGCAGACCGACCTCGTGCTGGAGAGCATGAGCTACCTCGTGGAGGGCGCGATCGGCTCCGTGCGACACTAGAGCGATGTGGCCCTCCGGCGCTCAGAGCGCCTTGAGGACCGCGGCGGCCGGCGCGGTCCAGCCGACGATGGCGCCCTGGGCGCGGACCATCTCCAGGGTCGCCGCCTTGAACTCGGGGAAATAGCTCTCGGTGGCGTCCTCGATCAACAGGCACTCGTAGCCGCGATCGTTCGCCTCGCGCATCGTGGTCTGGACGCACACCTCGGTGGTCACGCCGGCGATGAGCAGCTGCGAGACGCCGAGCGCCGCGAGCCGGGCGTCGAGCCCCGTCCGGTAAAAGGCGCCTTTGCCCGGCTTGGGGATGACGAGCTCCCCGGGCGCCGGCGCGAGCTCCGGGACGAAGTCGTTGCCCGGCTCGCCCAGCACGAGGATGCGCCCCATCGGCCCGACATCGCCGATCCGCATGCCCGGCGCGCCGCGGCTCCGCTTGGCCGGCGGGCAGTCCGAGAGATCCGGCCGGTGGCCCTCCTTGGTGTGGAGGATGGTCAGGCCGCGCTCGCGGAACGCGTCGAGCAGCGACCGGACCGTCGGCACGATGCGCTGGAGCCTGCGGACGTCGTTGCCGAGCGCCGCGCCGAAGCCGCCCGGCTCCAGAAAATCGCGCTGCATGTCGATGACGAGCAGCGCCACGGCGTCCGGCTCGGCGAGGCGGAACGGGTACGGACGCGCCGCGATCTCGGGGGCGCGCGCGGTCATCCGTGCCCCGCCATCGCGCCGCCGATCTCCGCGACGTCCGCCGCGGCGACCGTCGCCTCGTGGACGATGCGGCCCTCGCTCATCACGAGGATCCGGTCGGCCATCGCGAAGATCTCGTCGAGGTCCGCGCTCACGAGGAGCACCGCCGTCCCGCGGTCGCGCGCCCCGAGGATGCGGGCGCGGATCTCGGCCACGGCCGCGAAATCGAGCCCGAAGCACGGGTTCGCGGCGATCAGCAGCTCGATCCCCTCGTCCGAGCCCGTCCCGAGCTCGCGCGCGAGCACCGCGCGCTGCACGTTCCCGCCCGAGAGGCTGCCGATCGGCGCGTCGACCGAAGGCGCCTTGATGGCGTACTCCCGGGCGAGGCGCTCGGCCGACCGCCGCAGCGCCGCGCGGCTCACGCCGAAGCGGAGCGCGGTGAACGGCGGCCTGTCGAAGACGCGGAACCCGATGTTCTCCGCCACCGACATCGCCGGCACGCACGCGTTGCGCAGCGGCTCCTCGGGCAGGCACCGCACCCGGTGCCGCCGGGTCTCGTCGCGCCCCGCGCCGTACGGCTCGCCGTGGACCAGCACGCTCCCCGCCCGCGCGGAGCGCTGCCCGGCGAGCACCTCGACGAGCTCCTCCTGCCCGTTGCCCGAGACGCCGGCGATCCCGACGATCTCGCCGCGGCGGACGGTGAGCGTCACGCCGTCGAGCGCCGGCCGCCCGCGATCGTCGGCCGCGGCGAGCCCCTCGATGCGCAGGACCGCATCGCCGGCGGGCGCCCCGCCACGTGTCGCCGAGACCTGCGGCGGCTGCGCGCCGACCATCATCTCGGCCATGGCCGCGGGCGTGAGGTCCTCGATCTTCCCCCGGCCCGCCACCCGGCCGCGCCGCAGCACCGTGACCTCGTCGGCGAACGCCATCACCTCGCGGAACTTGTGCGAGATCATGAGCACGCTGATCCGCTGCTCCTCGGCCATGCCGCGGAGCGTCCCGAGCACCTCGTCGGCCTCCGCGGGCGTGAGCACCGACGTCGGCTCGTCGAGGAGGATGATCCGGCTCCCGAGGTAGAGCTGCTTCAGGATCTCGAGCTTCTGCTTCTCGCCCGCGGACAGCTCGCGCACGGCCGCGTCGGGGTCGAGCCGGAAGGGCATGCGCGCCATGAACGCGCGGATCGCCTCGCGCTCCTTGCGCCAGTCGATCACGAGCGGGAGCGACGGGCGCGCGAGCACGAGGTTCTCGGCGACCGTCATGTTCATGACCAGGGTGAAGTGCTGGTAGACCATGCCGATCCCCAGCGACCGCGCGTCGCGCGGGCTCCGGATCGACAGGGCGGCGCCCTCGACCCGCACCTCGCCCGCGTCGGCCTGGTGGTCGCCCATGATGCACTTGACCAGCGTGCTCTTGCCGGCGCCGTTCTCGCCGAGGAGCGCGTGGAAGCTCCCGGGCGCGACGCGCAGCGACACGTCGTCGAGCGCGAGCAGCGGCCCGAACCGCTTGGTGATGCCCGCGGCGGAGAGCGCCGGCGGGGGCGCGGGCGGGCCGGGCTCGCGGGGCGTCGCGGCGGCGCGGAGCGGCCGCGCCGCCGGGCTCGAGAGGGCGCGCGGGTCCATCACGACGCGATCGCCTCCAGGAGCGCGGCGGAGGTCGAGACCGCGCCGAACACCCCGTTCTGCATCGTGATCATCTTGAGGGCCGCGGCGTGGTTGCCGGGATCGGTGGCCGCGCAGCAGTCGGAGAGCAGCAGGCACTCGTAGCCGCGATCGTTCGCCTCGCGCATGGTCGTGTGCACGCAGACGTCCGTCGTGATCCCCGTGAGGATCAGGTTGTCGATACGGCGCTGGCGGAGGATGAGATCGAGGTCGGTCGCGCAGAACGAGCCCTTGCCGGGCTTGTCGATGATCGGCTCGCCGGGCAGCGGCGCGAGCTCCGGGATGATCTCCCAGCCGGGCTCGCCGCGGACGAGCACCCGCCCGCGCGGCCCCGGATCGCCGATGCCGACGCCCGTGCCGCGCCCGCCGTCGGTCCGGCGCGAGCGCCACCGCTTGTTCGCCGGGAGATCCGAGAGGTCCGGCCGGTGCCCCTCGCGCGTGTGCAGGACGTGGTAGCCGCGGCGGCGCGCCGCCGCGAGCACGCGCTGGATCGGCGCGACGCAGGCCCGCGTGAGCGCGATGTCGTAGCCGAGCAGGTCGATGTACCCGCCCTCGCCGCAGAAGTCGGTCTGCATGTCGATGACGATCAGGGCCGTCGTCTCGGGGCGGAGCGCCCCGTCGTACGGCCAGGCGTAGGGGTCAGCGGCCACGTAGGTCATGCGTCGGGTCCTCCTGTCCTTCTGCGGTTCGCTCGAAGTCGTCGTCGTTCGGGTCGTTCGGGTCGTTCGGGATCCTCGGGGGTCATCGGGCGAGCGTGAGCTCGGCGGGCTGGTCGCGCAGGGTGCGGGTCGCGGAGCTCGCGGCGACCATGATGGCCAGCGTGACGATGTAGGGCGCGGCGTTGAAGAGGTGGTAGCCCCAGGTGATGCCCACCGACTGGAGCGCCGGGCCGAGCGCGCTCGCGCCGCCGAAGAGGAGCGAGGCGGCGAGGCAGCGGACCGGGTTCCAGCGCGCGAAGATGACGAGGGCCACGGCCATGAGCCCCTGTCCGCTCGACAGGCCCTCGTTCCAGCTGCCGGGGTAGAACAGCGAGAGGTACGAGCCGCCGACGCCGGCGAGGAAGCCGCCGGCCATCGTCGCGCGCCGCCGGACGAGGTTCACGTCGACGCCCATCGCGCGGGCGGCGTCGGCGCTCTCGCCGACGGTGCGGAGCACGAGGCCGGGGCGGGTGCGGCGCAGCATCCAGAGGAGGAGCGGGGTGAGCGCGGCGCCGACGAGGAAGAGCGCGTTCACCTGGAGCGCGGCGCGCACCTGCGGCAGATCGCTGAAGGAGCCGAGCGAGATCGCGGGCAGGCGGGGCGCCGTCGGCTTGATGAGCGGCTTGCCGAGGAAGAAGGCGAGGCCGACGCCGAAGAGCATGAGCGCGATGCCGACCGCGATGTCGTTGACCCGCGGCTTCGCGCACAGCCACGCGTGGAGCGCGCCGAGCGCCGCGCCGAGGAGGCCGGCGGCGAGGACGCCGAGCCAGGCGGAGCCGGTGAGGTGCGAGACGCCGTAGCCGCCCATCGCGCCCATGACGAGCGTGCCCTCCAGGCCGAGGTTCACGCGGCCGCTCTTCTCGGTGAGGCACTCGCCGAGGCTCACGAAGAGGAACGGCGTGCTGATGCGGATGGCCCCGGCGGCGACCGCGAGGGGGATGCCCCAGAGGCCCAGCGCAGCTGCGTCGCTCATCACGCCACCGACGGCGCGGGCGCCGCCTGCCGGATCGTGGGCTCGCGGGCGACGCGGGCGCGCCCGTGGAGCGCCTCGCTCGCGAGGATCGCGATGAACAGGAGCCCCTGGAGCACGCTCACCGCCGCGTCGGGGAGCTGCGCCGTGCGCTGGAGCAGGCCGCCGCTCGCGCCGATGCCGCCGAGCAGGAGGGCGACCGGCACGATCGCGAGCGGGTTGTGGCGCGCGAGGAAGGCGACGAGGATGCCGGTGTAGCCGTAGCCGCTGACGAGCGACGCGTTCGCCCGGCCGTGGACGGCCGCGACCTCGACCATCCCGGCGAGCCCCGCGCAGGCGCCGGCGAGCATGCAGGCGATCACGACGAGGCGCCTGACCGGCAGGCCGGCGAGGAGCGCCGCGCGGACGTTGCCGCCGCTCATCGCGGCGGCGAAGCCGAAGGTGGTCCGGTGCATGAGCGCGTAGCAGAGCGCGCAGGCGAGGACGCCGCAGGCGAGTCCCCCGTGGACCTCGACGCCGGGCAGGTTCCCGAGCGCGTAGTCGGCGCCGATCGGGGCCGTCGACGGCTTGTTCAGGCTCGCCGGGTCGCGCAGGGCGCCCTCGACGAGGTGGTTCAGGAGCGCGATCCCGATGTAGTTGAGGAGCAGGCTGCTGATCGTCTCGCTGACCCCGCGGTAGACGCGGAGCGCGCCGGCGAGGCCGATCCAGAGCGCGCCCGCGGCGAGCCCCGACAGGGCCATCGCGGCGAGCGCCGCGGCGGGCGGCGCGCCCCACGCCCGCGAGGCCAGCGCGGCCGACGCGGCCGAGAGCCCGCCCACGACCACCGCGCCCTCGCCGCCGATGACGATGAGGCCGAGGCGCGCCGGCAGCGCCGTGCAGAGCGCCGTCAGCATGAGCGGGGCGGCGCGCAGGAGGGTGTTCTGGAACGAGAACCACGTGCCGAAGGCGCCGCGGACCATCTCGTAATAGACGCTCAGCGGGTTCGCCCCCTGGGCGGCCACGAAGGCGCCGAACGCGAGCAGCGAGGCCGCGAGGGCCCCGGCGGGGATGACGATCGCCTCGGCTGTCTCGCGACCGAGCAGCCCTTGCGGGAGGAGCTTCACGCCGCCGAGGATAAGGGGTCCAATATTTCCGCCCTTTTTCGGGGATCTTGCGGGTCGGCGACGGTGGTCGCGAGGGCTGGTGCGATGTGGTGGCCGCGGCGACCGCGAACGATCCGCACAGCGCGCCCGTTTCCCTCCGGGTCCCGGCCTTGCACGCGGCGCACTTCGGCCTGGTGACCCCGACCGGAGGTGTCTTTGGCATGCGGTGCGGCGGATCGTTTCTGCTTGTCCTGGGCACCAGCGTCTCTCTGGCGATGGTCCCGACGCGCGCAGCGGGCGCCGTCGACATGACCTGTGCGTCGAGCGCGACCCTGGAGGCGCTCGTCTCGTGCATCCGCGATCATCTGCCGGGCAGGGGCTCACGCAGGTTCGTCGCCCCGAGCTTCACGGAGACGAGCGCATGGCGGAGCATCGTCTCCGCCATGCTGCGCGGCGATTGCGGCTTCGCGCTCCCTTACAGCCTGTCGCCTCTGGTGAAGATCCGGCGCTTCCACGACGACGAGAGCGGCCGCGGCTACTGCGTGCTCATGGAGACCGCCGACTGGGACGGTGACGGGATCGTCGATCGGGGCTTCGGCGCCTTCATCGTCGACGCGAGCGCGGAGCGGGAGCTCAGCCATCAGGTGGCGCATCCGATCGCGGACGCGGGGACGGAGATGCAGGCCGTCACGGTCTTTAAAAGGACGAGATCTCGCACCTTCCTGCTGGCCGGGGCCCGTCGCGACGCGAGCCCGGGCGTGAGCGGATTCCATGGATTCTCGGTGAGCTCGGACGCTGCCCACAGCGCGGCGACCATGTTCCACGCGACCCACGTGGAGATCGCGGCCCATTACGGGGAGAAGCCGTGGTGGGCCATTCAGTGGCACGGCATGTCAGAGGACACGTGCGAGGTGGTCGACGTGCACCTCTCTCACGGGGTGGATACGGCCCCCGCGGCGGGCGACAAGATCGTGGAGCTCAGGAGCAATCTGCGCGCCCACGAGCCGACATGGCGGATCGGCGTCGCCGGCGGCCGTGAGTGCTCGTTGAACGGGACGAGCAACATTCAGGGTCACCACCTGAATAGCGTACTGAACAGCGCGCCGACGGGGTGGAACTACGGTGGCGCCGCCGCGCCCCCCTCCCGGCGCTTCGTGCACATCGAGCAGCACCCCGGGTTTCGCGATCCGGAGAGGTGGATTGCCGCGGTGCTGGCCACCTGGCCGTGAGGTCCGCTCCCTCGCGCCCGCGCGTCCCCTCTCGTCCCCGTCTTCCGTCTTCCGTGCTCGTCCTTCGTGCGCGTGCGCGATTCCGCGGAGCAGCGCGCACGCGCACGCGCACGCGGACACGGTCGACAAACTCGGGCTGCACTGGATGAGGCAGCTCGCCGTTCCGTTCCTGGGCCGTCGCTCGCGCTTCGCGGGCTCCAGGCTTGCGGGTGGGACAGCGAAGACATCAGGGGAAGGAGTGGAAGATCGAGCGCCGGAGCGTGGGGCAACGAGCGGCGGGCGAGCGGATGGCGCTCGTGGTCGAGCGGTTGCTCCGTCGCGCCAGCGAGGCGGGCGTCAGCGGAGGGGGACATGAGCACGATAGGGATGTATGCACGGGTCTCGACAGGCCGGCAGGAGCAAGAGCGCACGATCGAGTCGCAGGTCGCGGCCATTGACCACCATGTTGCGGCGATGGGAGCGACGATCGACCCGGAGCACCGCTACCTCGACGATGGCTGGTCGGGCGAGACGCTTCGGCGCCCAGGGCTCGACGCGTTGCGCGACGCCGTAGCGCAGGAGCAGCTCGACGCCGTCGTGATGTATGACGCGGATCGGTTGGCGCGGCGCTTCGTTGATCAGCAAATTGTGCTTGACGAGCTCACGCGCAAGGGCGTTGAGCTCATCTTCATCCACGGCGGGGCTGCGCGCACCGACGAGGAGCGGATGGCGCTGTCGATGCGCGGGGTCTTCGCCGAGTACGAGCGCGCCAAGATCCTCGACCGGACCCGCCGTGGCATGCTGCATCGGGCACGCTCGGGCGCGCCGCCGGGGTGGGCCAATCCTCCGTACGGCTACCGATACCTGCCGGGAGCTCGGCATCAGCCAGGCACGGTGGTGGTCGAGGAGTGCGAAGCGTCGGTGGTACGCCAGATTTTCGCGTGGGTAGGCTACGAGGGCCTGCCCTTGCGGCACGTTGCGCAGCGGCTCGAGGAGCAAGGGACCGCGAGCCGCAAGGGTCGGCCATGGCAGACGAGCACGATCGGGGGGCTGCTGCGCAACCGTGTGTACGTGGGCTGTGCCCATCACCAGAAGTACGAGGCCGCTGAACCGCGGCGCCCGCGCGATCGGCGCCACTACCGCCGCCGGCGCAAGTCGTCCTTCCGGCGCCGGCCGGAAGAGCAGTGGATCGGTGCGAGCGTGCCGGCGCTCGTCGACCCGGAGCTGTTTGCCACGGTGCAGCAGCGCTTGCGCGACAACCGGCAGCGTACGGCGGGGCAGGTTAAGCGCCCCTATCTGCTGCGGGGGCTGCTGATCTGTACTGAATGTGGCCGAACGCTGTGGGGACGCGCCACGGATTCCGGCGGGCGCGGCGAGTACCGGTACTACACTTGCGGCGGGCGGGATCGGTTCAACGGGCGTGACGCCGCCCCGTGCCCGCGCCCCTCGCTGCGCGCCGAGGACGTCGAGCAAGTGCTCTGGCAAGACCTGGAGCGCTGGCTCCAGGAGCCCGAGCAGCTAGCGGCCCAGCTCGACGCGCAGCGCGATAAGGCCCACACGATGCTGGAGGCGTACGAGCGGGAGCGCCGACGTCTCGTGCGCGAAGCGCGAGCCATGGAGGGAGCGATCAGCCGGCTGGTGGACGCTTACCAAGCCGGAGCGATCACGCTCGACGAGCTTCGAGCACGCCGAGACCGACTCGACGAAAGCAAGCAGCAGTGCGAGGCACGGCTCGCGCAAGGGCAGCACGACCAGCGGCGTGCGCTGCAGCAGCGAGAGGTCGTCGACGAGCTCCGGCAGCTGAAGGAGCGGCTGCGCCGAGGGCTGGAGCGCTGCACCTGGGAAGATCGCCGAGCGATCGTGGAACTGCTCGTAGAGAAGGTCGAGGTGACGACCACGATGCTGCGCGTGCACTACATCGTGCCGCTAGACCTCCACGGTAGTGGGGCGGGCGGGCACGGCGACGCGCGCCACCGTACGGACAGGCCGAAGGGTAAGCTTTGTCGACCGTGTCCGCGTGGTCACGCGCACGCGCACGGGGACGAGAGACGGAGACGAGAGGGGACGCACGGGCGCGAGTGAGCGCCGCTCTAGCTAGGGGGCCACCTGGTCGATGGTGACGTCCACCCCCTCGGTGACCGTGCAGTACCCGCCGTAGCTTGCCCCACAATCATCGATGTCGAAGGTGATCGTTCCATAGGGCTCGCCGCTGCTCGGTGCGTCGCTGTCCTCGTGGACGTCGGCGGCCGAGAGCCACGCGAACAGACGCCAGCGCTTCGTGTCGGTCGTGCCGACGCCGGAGCCGATCTCGTACGGATGAGGGAACGTCAGGCCATCCAGGCCCTCGTTGACCGTGATCCAACCACCTTCGGCGAGGTCGGGACCGGTGAACCGCGGGTCGTCCTTGTCGAAGGGCTCGTCCGAGGCCGGGACGGCGTGCACCCGGAGGGTCATGAGCCCGCTCGTGCTCACGCCCTCGCCCAACGAGACCTCGCCGCGCGCGCCGGGGCCCTCGGGATCGCCGAACGGGATGCACCCCGAGAGCCACGCGCAGAGGGCGGACATCGCGAGCCCAAGTACGGATTTACGATCAATCATGGTGTATCTCCTCGGTAAGCGACGTGCGATGGCGCGCTCGGCCACCGTCGTGAGCTGAACAGACGGGATCGCGACACACCGTGGGTACGTTCAAGGAAGGCGCCTCCTACCCGTGGATGATGGAAGCTGCCCGATCCTTCGCGGAATCGTGACCGGACGAGCGCCGGCGCGGCGAACAGCACGATTGCGGCGCCCGCGGCGCGATCCTGCGCGCGCTCCGACCCGGGTTGGGCCACGCGAACGCGGGCGCCTGACCGGCAGGCCGGCGAGGAGCGCCGCGCGGACGTTGCCGCCGCTCATCGCCGCGGCGAAGCCGAAGGTGGTCCGGTGCATGAGCGCGTAGCAGAGCGCGCAGGCGAGGACGCCGCAGGCGAGTCCCCCGTGGACCTCGACGCCGGGCAGGTTCCCGAGCGCGTATTCGGCGCCGATCGGGGCCGTCGACGGCTTGTTCAGGCTCGCCGGGTCGCGCAGGGCGCCCTCGACGAGGTGGTTCAGGAGCGCGATCCCGATGTAGTTGAGGAGCAGGCTGCTGATCGTCTCGCTGACCCCGCGGTAGACGCGGAGCGCGCCGGCGAGGCCGATCCAGAGCGCGCCCGCGGCGAGCCCCGAGAGGGCCATCGCGGCGAGCGCCGCGGCGGGCGGCGCGCCCCACGCCCGCGAGGCCAGCGCGGCCGACGCGGCCGAGAGCCCGCCCACGACCACCGCGCCCTCGCCGCCGATGACGATGAGGCCGAGGCGCGCCGGCAGCGCCGTGCAGAGCGCCGTCAGCATGAGCGGGGCGGCGCGCAGGAGGGTGTTCTGGAACGAGAACCACGTGCCGAAGGCGCCGCGGACCATCTCGTAATAGACGCTCAGCGGGTTCGCCCCCTGGGCGGCCACGAAGGCGCCGAACGCGAGCAGCGAGGCCGCGAGGGCCCCGGCGGGGATGACGATCGCCTCGGCTGTCTCGCGACCGAGCAGCCCTTGCGGGAGGAGCTTCACGCCGCCGAGGATAAGGGGTCCAATATTTCCGCCCTTTTTCGGGGATCTTGCGAGTCCGCGACGGCGCCGATGGGGCGCCTCGCGCCTGGACGACGCTCGCCAGCCCGGGCGCGGCGCGCCGCCGTCATGACGTGCGGCGCCACGGTGGCCGGGCGGGTCGAGCGATGCTGCGATGTGGTGGCCGCGGCGACCGCGAACGGCTCGCACAGCGCGGCGGCCTCGGCGGCGGTCTCTGCCTTGCAGTCGCGCTCGCCGACCGGTGATGTTGCTTGGCGATCATTGCGCAGGCGGCGAAGAAAGCGGCGAGCGCTCGCGCACCTGAAAGATCGGTGAATGCCGGGGACCGCGGCGCGCGACGCGGCGTGGACCGCGGCGAGCCTCGTTCATGTGTGCACGTGCACGGCGCGCCTCCCACGCGATCGCCGGACGATCCCACCCGTACACCCCCGACAGGAGGTATTGCTGCGATGCGGTTCCAACGATCGATCTCGCTCCTGCTCTGCGCCGGCGCGCTGATGGCGTCTCGCACGGCGGTCGCCGCCGACCTGACCTGCTCGTCGACCACGACGCTGGAGGCGCTCGCGGCGTGCGTTCGCGATCAGATGCCCGACAGGGACTCGGGGATCTTCGTCGCCCCGAGCTCGACGCAGATGAGCGCGTGGCGGACCGTCGTCCGCGCCATGATGGGCGGCAGATGCGACAGCGTGCTTCCGTCCAGCCTTTCGTCGTTCGCGCGGATCCGGCTCGTCCGTGACGCCTCCAACGGCCGCAGGTACTGTGTGCTGATGGAGGTCGCCGACCGAAACGGCGACGGGATCGTCGATCGCGGGTTGGGCACCTTCATCGTGGACGCGGCTGCGCAGCGAGAGCTCTTCCACGCGGCGGCGCACCCCATCGCGGACACGGGTACGGAGATCCAGGCCGTCACGATCTTCAAGGAGACGAGATCCCGCAGCTTCATGATCGCCGGCGCTCACCGCGACGCGAGCTTGGTCGAGAGCGATTGCCAGAGCTCGTCCGCGATCTCCGACGCGGCCCACAACGTGGCGAACATGTTCCACGCCACAACTCTGGAGCTGGCCGCTTATTATGGATCGAGGCCGTGGTGGGCCATTCAGTGGCATGGAATGGCGCAGAGCACCTGCGCGGCCGTGGACGTGCACCTCTCCCACGGGGTGGACGTCACCCCCGTGGAGGGCGACAAGATACTCCGGCTGAAGAACAAGTTGCTCGCGTACGAGCCTGCGTGGCGGGTCGGCGTCCCCGGCGGCGGGGTCTGCTCCCTCAACGCGACGACCAACGTTCAAGGCAGGCTCCTCAACGGCGTGCCGTCGTCCCGGGTCTGCGGCAGCCCCGCCGCGAGCTACAGCGGACGGTTCATCCACATCGAGCAGGATCCCGCCTTTCGCGATGCGGACAGCTGGATCCCCGCGGTCATGGACACCTGGCCGTGAGGCGGGCTGGAACGCCCTCCTCCTCATGGGGCCGGAGCCACGAATGACGCCGTGAGCGGGGCCGGCCCTCCGCGAGGACGCTTGACGGCACGCGCACAAAACGGAGCATTTCACCATACCTCGCCCTCCCTCCGCAATACGACGAACGTGCACCTATCGCCGGTGTGTGCCCCGTCGTAGCGTCCCGGTCGCGTCCCGTCGCGGCCCGACCCTGCCGCGGGCGCCCCCGCTGGAGCCGGAGAACACCCATGACCCGTAAAGGTACGCTCGTCCCGATCGCCTCCCTCTTCCGCATCCTCGTCCCGATCAGCCTCGCGCTCCTCGCGGGCGGCTGCTCGCAAGCGCCGGCGGAGATCCACGAGCGCCCCGGCGGGGACGAGACCGCGCAGACCGACGCGCAGCGCCTCGCCGTGGACCGAGGGGGAGGCCGCGTTCACGCGACGAGCTGCGGGGACGGCCCGAGCGAAGACCCGTCGAGCTTACCCTACTGGACCGCGATCGCGCAGAACGGAGCCGTCCCCGACGCCCTCTGGGACGGTTCGAGCGCGTATCAGGACGGCCGCTTCTACATCTTCGGCGGGTTGAACGGGACCTATCCGGACGACGAGCCCGTCGCCGATTTCAGCGTCTTCGACGTCGACACGCGGACCTGGCACGATCTCGGCCAGTACACGGGCGGGCCTTCCGCCCGGGCCGAGGCGATGATGTGGAGCGTCGCCGAGGACGACGCCCTGATCGTCTCCGGCGGGAGAGGTCCTTTCCGGCGCGGGCTCGATCTCACGCACCAGGACACGTTCCGGTTCGATCGGGTGCACGGGTGGACGCAGATCGCGCAGAAGCCGGCAGAAACCGGGCTCGCGAATCGCTCCACGGAGGCGGTCGCCGTGCGAGGGAAGGGGAAGCACAAGACCGTCGCGTACGCCTTCTCGGGCTCGTCGTCGACGTTATCGGCCTTCATCAACCGCCCGGACGGCCTCCAGCACGACCTGGTCCGCTACAAGAACGGCTGGAAGCAGGTCGCGACCGGCTCGCCTGTCCCGCGCGCTCGAGCCCATCATCCGCTCGTGTACTCCGAGGGCTGGAACGCCCTCTTGCTCTATGGCGGATACACGAACGACGCCGTGAACGGGACCGGCCTGTTCACGCCGGAGAACTACCTCGGCGACCTCTGGATGCTCGACGTCGACACGGAGACCTGGGAGCAGATCGCCTTCGACGAGGACAGCGGACCGGGCCACCGCGACAACGCGAAGCTGGTCGCCGACGAGCGCGGCCATCGAATCTGGCTCTTCGGGGGCAGCCAGTTCGACGGTACCACCCTGTCCGACGTCTGGTACTTCGATCTCGACACCGGGGATTGGACGCGCGTGGACACCGCGATGGCGGGGCCGGCGCCGGCGCCGAGGTTCGGCCAGTTCTCCTTCTCTCGCAGGACCGCCACGGCCTACGAGCTCTACATCTTCGGGGGAGCGACCGCGGAGTTCGCGCCGGTGCTGCTCAACGACATGTGGAGATTGACGATCCCCATGGCCGGCGACGACTGAACGAACAGGAGGTCGGCCACGGCCAGGAGGCGCCTTGAAGAGCTCCTCGAGCCACCATCCATGAACGGCGTGAAGCGCGGTCGTTCACGCGTCTCCTCCGGACACCTCATGACCACCACCTCTTGCTCCGAGCATCCCGAGGGGCTGCGGCGCGATGCCCACCCGCACGATGTTCTTAGGAATGATTAAGGCGACATCGGACGAGCTCGGCGTTACCAGTCGTGGAGCAGCGACATCCTCGAATCGCGTAGGAGGTCACAGGGCCTTGCTGGTCCTGGCCTCCACGGGCGCGCGTGTCGCTGACAGCAAGATAGGAGAAGAGAAATGGCAACGTCCGTAGTGTTTGGTTCGGTGCGGCAGTCTGACGGCGGGATGCTGAACCCCGGCTCCGGGGGCTGGTCTTCCACGAGGGTTTCGACGGGGAGGTACAAGATCACCTTCAATGCCACGTCGTCGCAGGCTCCGATCGTCGTCGTCACGCCGGTCGACGATGCCGGCAGGCAGTCCGCCGACAACCAGTTCTCGACGTACAACCACGAGCACAGCCCGCCAGCGGTGTATGTCTGCTCGGTCGACAAGGCTAGCGGTGCGCTGGAGGACGCGAACTTCTCGTTCGTCGCCTACGTCGTTCAGGCGTAGGGCGCATCCTGCCCGGCGGCTCACCTCGGGTCGCCGGTGGCGACGATCCTCCTCCCTCCGTTGAAGACCACGCCACGCCCTCACACCCCTCCACGGGCGCGGCTCCCGACGTGATGCGCGGACCGCGCTCTCCCCACCCGGGGTGGATCGCCGCTCCCAGCCTGCACCTGCCGAGACCACCGCTCCTCCGGCGGCCGGAGGGGGGAGGTCTGCCCCCAAAAAACCTTCCGGCGAGGCGCGCATGATGCTCAGCGGCCGGAAAATCCAGCATCTGCTGGCTCGACGCCGGCCTCGGTACGGCGATGAGCAGAGCTGTCTGGCTGGCTCCCCAGATTTTACATTTTCTGGAAATTGTGCTCCCTTCTCCTCCAATGCCGGGTCGTGCGCCTCGCTTTGTCCAGACAAGCCATAGGGGTGAAGGACCCTCCCGCGCCATGCAGGCGTCGGGGGCGGGGATTGCGCGGACTCGGCTTGTGTGCACCAGCGACGTCGGCGAGGCTCGGGAGGCCTTCCGCCGCGTTTACGTGGACGCGACCCTCGAGCCCAAGCGCGGCACATCGTTCGGCTGTGCGATGGAGGTCGCCTCCTTCGGCACAATCCGTGTCGTGACGGGCGACTGGCCCGGCGGAGGGCGGGCCTTTGTGCCGGCAGTCGGGGACCAATACATCCTGTCCCTCTCGGCCGAGGGCGAGAGCGCCGGCGACCACGCGGGCGAGCCCTTCCGCGTCGTGCCGGGCCGGCGGGGCGCGCTGTTTTCACCAGGGCGATCCTGCTCGCTCGATGTCAGCGGGGAGTTTCACGGGCGGACCCTCGTGATCGACCGCGGAGCGCTCGACGCCCACTTCATCACGCTCACGGGCGCTTCGCTGCGCGGCCCGATCCGGTTCGGTACGGCGCTCGACATCGAGGACGGACCGGGCCGCACGGTCCACGAGGTCGCGCAGCTCTTCCGCCGCCAGATCGAGCAGTCATGGGCCTCGCCGATGCTGCTCGCCGGGCTGCGGGGCGCCCTCTTCACGAGCATCCTGGTGCACACCCGGCACAGCCTATCGGAGATCCTCGATGCACCGCCGCCGCGCGTGGCCCCGGCGTGCGTCCGCAAGGCTGAAGAATACATGGCCGCGCACGCTGCGGAGCCGATCACGCTGGCCGACATCGTCGCCGCTGCGGGCGTGCCGGAGCGGTCCCTGCGCGCAGCCTTCGTGGCGAGCCGGGGAATGCCACCGATGGATTTCCTGCGGTGGCGCCGGTTCGAGCTCGCGCGCCGCCAGCTGGCCGAGCCCTCGGCCGGCACGTCGGTCGCGGGCGTCGTGGCAGCGCTCGGGCTCGGTAACCCGGGGCGGTTCAGCGTCGACTACAAGCGCCGGTTCGGCGAGAGCCCCTCCGAGACGCTGTCCACGGGGCGCGCGGCCACGGGCCTGCCGCGCCTCCGGCCGCGACGCCTGCCCTGAACGTCACGAGCGCTGGCACGCACGAGCGACAACTCCGGCGATAACGCAGCCCCGGGCCCACCGCCCGCAGCTCACCATGGCGTACCGGCAGCCGGGTTCGACGTCGGCGTATCGCACAGATCGCTATCGATCGCGTGCGCGAACGATGTCGCCTGTCCAGAAACGGCAGCGAACTGTCCACGAACGGCAAGACAAGCGCGCGGACGAGCTCGTCGCTGTTGCATCCTCGCCTGAACCTATGGTGGAAGATCGCTCCGTCATCGAACTCGGCAGGGTCGCCGCGGTCGGTCACGGCGGTGCGTCGTGGTCTCCGCAGGTGAGGCATTCAGGCAGCAGCAGGCGGCGGCGCGCGACTGGACCTGGGCGACGGGAACCGGCGGAGCGCACTCACCGAACGCCATGCAGGGGCCTGCGTCGACATCACCTCGGAAATGCCAATTCGACACTGGCATCAAACTTGAACAGACCGGCCCGACCCTTCTCCAGCCAGCGCAAGCACAACCTTGAAAGGATGACACCCATGCGGTTTCTTGCAGGTTCACGTCTCCGCTCTCTGACGATCCCGGCTCTCTCCACCCTGCTGCTCGCAGGCTGTACCAGCGCCGGCCCCTCCGCGGCCGACGGCGACGAAAACGGGGACGCCGTGGGCGGGGACCATGACGCGCTCACCCCCGAGCAGTGCACCTATTTCGATCCCGGCGGCACGGTCCAGATCTGTCACCACACCGGCTCCGCGACGAAGCCGTACACGATCCTTCGTATCAGCGACCAGGCGTGCGTCAACGCGCACAGCGCCCACGACGGTGACTACATCACCAGCACCGACCCGAGCTCGCCGCTCTACGACCCGACCTGCAACGGCCAGGGCTGCCTCCCCGCGAACGCGCCGTGCGACGCCACCCTCCCGTGCTGCGATGGCCTGCTGTGCCAGAACGGCACCTGCAGCGACCCCTGCGCCTCGGCCCCCTGCCAGAACGGCGGCGCCTGCGCCACGACCGAGAGCGGTTACACCTGCACGTGCGCGCCCGGCTTCTCGGGGACGAACTGCGAGACCAACATCGATGAATGCGCGCCGAACCCCTGCGTCCACGGCACGTGCAACGATCAGGTCAACGGGTACACCTGCACGTGCGCGCCCGACTGGACGGGGACGAACTGCGAGACGCCCGTCTGCGTCCCCACCACCTGCGCCGCTCAAGGAGCGACCTGCGGCTCGATCGCCGATGGCTGCGGCGGGACGCTCGACTGCGGATCGTGCGGATCGGGCTTCACCTGCGAGAGCGGCACCTGCCAGCCCACGGCGCCGGCGTGCCCGTGTGACGGCATGCCCGGGTGGGGTCCCCCTGCTCCCCCCGTCCAGTGCATCAACTACTCGGGTTTCATGGGCCCCGGCAGCGTCTACTACTATCTGAAGAGTGACGACAATGGCCACGAGGGCCCCTTCGTCGAGTTCGCTGTCAACGGCCAGTTCGGTCCGGAGCCCGACCAGTGCGGATACGTGTCGGTGGCCAACACCCTCACCACCATGCCGCTCACCAGCCCAGCTCAGGCGGACGCCTGCGTACAGAGCTTCCTGAGCTTCGCCGGCAGCTGCCCCTGAGCTGGGCGACGCTGCGTCAACATCACCTCGGAAAGCGCCGATTCGACACTGGCGTCTCACTTGACTAGCCGACCCGACCCTTCTCCAGCCAGCGCAAGCACAACCTGGAGAGGATGACCGACTCCCAGCGGGAAGGTGATCTTCTCTTGGAACCCGGGTCCGAACGCGGACACGGATTTCGGCCGGGGCCGGCGCGGGGAGGCTCAGGAGGGCCAGGCCCCGCAAGGCTCCAACGTCATCGTGGGATCTCCACCCGCGCGCGGCAGTGCGCCGAAGGCAGGTCGGCCTCAGTAGAAATCGCACCTGGCGCTCAGGGCAGGCATGAACAGCGGGAAGAGGGGGGCCGTGAGGGGCTCGCCCGGAAACCAGGCCGAGGCGGCTTGATCGACCCCAGCCGCGGTGTCGACGAACCCCCGCCGGCTCGACGCCGGCCTCGGCACGGCGATGAGCAGGGGCACCGCGAGCCCCAGGGTGAGCTCGACCCGCCTGGCCAGCCTGACGCCGGCGCGCACCTCGGGCGCGACGTACACGAAGCGCGCCGCCGCGCTCCGCTCGATCGGGCCGAACGACGGCGCGCCGCCCGTCGACGCCCGCGCGCTCGCGCGCGATTCCGCGACCGCGCCGAACAGCCCGCCGGCGCCCAGCCGCGCGTGGAGCAGGAGGCGCTCGCCCGACGAGTACCCGACCCAGGCGCCGAAGAGCGCGCCGCGGAGCGCCGTCGTGTCGTCGACGCGCACCGCGTACGACGCCCCGCCGGCGGCCTCGAGCGTCGCGACGCGCCCGCGGACGGCTTGCTGCACGCCCAGATAGCCCGCGGAGGCGCCGAACGAGAGGTGGTCGACGCCGTACCCTCCGTGGACGAGCAAGCCGACGCCAGACCCGAGGGGTTCGCTGCAGGACCCCGGGCACACCGCCGGCGTGCCTCCGCCGAACGACGCCACGAGCGGCGCCGCGGCGCTCACCTCGGCGAGCAAGCGGGGCGTACGGCGCGGGCCGCGCGCCTCGCGGTCGTCGATGGCTCCAGCGTCTCGCCCCAGCCGGATCCGGCGTGCGTCCGGCCCCTCGCTCGGCGGCTCGGCGACCTCGAGCGTGCCCGTCTCCTGGAGCCGGATCAGCCGTGCCGTCACCTGGACCGTCTCCCCGCCGTCCACGTCGAGGCGCTGCTCGAACGGCTGGTACCCCGCCTTGACCACGCGGACGGTGTGGGGGCCGCGAGGCACGCGCAAGGGCGCGCCGAGCGGCAGCTCGCCGCGCGGTACGCCGTCGAGCAGGACCGTCGCGCCCGGTTCGGCGCCCACGATCCCGATGGCCCCGACGGCATTGTAAAGGAGCTTTACCACCAGCAGGATGTCGCGCTCGTCCTCGCCCTTGAGCCGTTCGGAGAAGTCGCGCAGCGCGCTCTCGTACAGCTCGATGGCCTCCACGTAGCGCTCGAGCTGGATGAGACACGCGGCGGCGTTGGTCGTCCCGTTCAGCGTCACGAACAACGCGCGCGACGCCTGGAACTCGGCGAGCGCCTCGGCCCAGCGCTCCTGATCGCGCAGCGCGATGCCGCGCTGGAAGTGCGCGCGCGCGTCCTCGCGACGCCGGACCTCGACGGGCCCGCCCGGCTGCGCGGCGGCGAGCGAACCGAAGGGCAGCGGCGCCAGGAGCGCCGCCGCGAGGAGGAGGCCGCCATGCGCGGCCCGTCGGCGCGCCGTGCCCGGCATCGCGCGCGCCCTCATTCGAAGGCGTCTCCGGCCAGCACGCCGCTGCGCGGCTTGCCGCGCGCCTCCGCGGCCGCGCCGGTCGGGCACCTGGGGGTGACCTGCGCCGCCGGGGGACAGACGCACGCCGGGCCCTCGCTCGGCCGCGCGGCGCCGAGCGCAGCGCCCAGCGCGGATTCGGGCGGCGACTCCATCGCCAGGTGACCCGCCAGCACGTCGTGCTCGGCGGCGACACCGGGCAACATGGATTCGAGCGCCGGCTCCGGCGTCTCGGCGAGCTCCGGCGTCTCGGCGAGCTCCGGCGCGGCGGCGTCGACGGCTCCGGCGGCCGGCGGCTCGGCGGGCGCGGCCGGGAGGAGGCCGCGCCCGGAGCGGCGCGCCGCCCGCGCCAGCGCGGCGAGATCGAGCGAGGGCGGCGAGGCGCCGGCGTCCGTGAGGGTCACGGCGGTCTCGCCGTGCATCACCCCCCTGGAGACCCGCACCCGGTACGTCTGCCCGACCTTGCCCGAGAGCTCGATGACGCCGTCCCGCCGCCGCACCGGGACGCCGTCGACCTCGACGATGGCGTCGGCGGGCAGGACGAGCAGCTTCACCCGGCGCTCACCGGCGCCGAGCCTGTGCACCGCAGGCCGCGCCGCCGCGGGGGCGCGGGCCTCGACGGCGGTCTCGCCGGCGGACGTCGCCGGCTCGGCGCCGCCCTCCTCGACGCCGGGCTGCCCGCACGCGCCCAGGGCCGACATGAGCACCAGCGCCGCCGCCGCGGCCGTGTCGCGCGCCATCATCGCCCCCGGCCCTCCGCGAGGAGCGGCGCGCGCTGGTACGAGCGCTCGCACGCCACGTGCCGCTCCCGGGCGGCGGACGCCGTCTCCCCGAGGTAGGTGACGCGCATGTGCGGCGGCAGGCAATCGGTGTGCGCGGTCAGCAGGCGCTTCTTCAGGGTGTCCACGTCGATGCTCCAGGTGTGAATGCCGTTGTCCATGGCGACGGTCATCAGGCGTTGCCCTCCGTCGAGGAAGGCCAGCGCGATGACCGGCGCCGACGCGCCGAGCACGATGGGCGCGCCCTCGCCTGCAGCGCTCCAGAGGCGGACGGTGGCGTCCGCCGACGAGGTGACCACGCGCTCGCCGTCGGGGCTGAAGAGCGCGCGAAGGACCGCGCCGTCGTGCCCGCGCAGCACGACGGGCTCTCCCTCGCCGTCGGCGCGCCACACGCGCGCGGTCCCGTCGTCGGACGCCGTGACGACGCGCTCGCCGTCAGGGCTCCACGCGCCGGCGTGGACGCCGCCGCCGTGCCCGCGCAGCACGACGGGCGCGCCCTCGCCGCGCGCGCTCCACACCCGCGCCGTGTGGTCGAGCGACGTGGTGAGCACGCGGGCGCCGTCAGGGCTCCACGCGGCGGAGGTGAGCCAGTCCTCGTGCCCGCGCAGGACGACGGGCTCGCCCTCGCCATCGGCGCGCCACACCCGCGCGGTGCCGTCGTCGGACGCCGTGACGACGCGCTCGCCGTCGGGGCTCAACACGGCGGCGCGCACCTCGGCCTCGTGGCCCCTGAGCACGACGGGCTCGCCCTTGCCGTCGGCGCTCCATACGCGCGCCGTGCGATCGAACGAGGCCGTGACGACGCGCGCGCCGTCGGCGCTCGGCGCCGCGCTCGCCACCCACCCCTCGTGACCCCTGAGCACGACAGGCTCGCCCTCGCCGTCGACCCGGAAGACGCGCGCCGTCCGGTCCTCGTGCGCCGCGACGACGCGCTCGCCGCCCTCCACGATGGACGCCGCGTGGAAGAAGCCGAGGTCGCGACGCCGGTGCGGCATCGCCCGGAGCGGCTCGGCGCTCCACACCCTCGCGGTGCGGTCGGACGAGCGCTCCCACGGATCGGACGCCGCGGTGACGACGCGCGCGCCGTCGGGGCTCCACGCCGCGGAGCGGAGCGGCGCGCGGTGCCCGACCAGGACGAGCGGCGGGCCGCTGCCGTCCGCCGGCCAGAGGCGCGCCGTCCGGTCCGCGGAGGCGCTGGCGACGTACTCGCCGTCGGGGCGCCACGAGACGAAGGTCACGGCGAGCGCGTGGCCGGAGAGCACGACCGGCTCGGCGTCGCCGGCGGCGCGGAAGACGCGCACGGTCCGATCGGCCGAGGCGGTGGCCACGCGCAGGCCGTCGGGGCTCACGGCCGCGTGGAGGACGCTGTCCTCGTGCCCGGCGAGCACCACGGGCGCGCCGGCGCCCGCCAGCGTGAAGACGCGCGCCGTCCGGTCGCGCGAGCCGGTGACGACGCGCGTGCCGTCGGGGCTCACGGCCACGGAGATCACCTCGCCGGTGTGCCCGCGGAGGACGCGGCTCGTGCCGTTCGCGATCCGCCAGACGCGCGCCGTCCGGTCGTCGGAGGCGGTGACGACGCGCGCGCCGTCGGGGCTCCACGCGGCCGCGTTGATGCGGCCGCGGTGGCCCGCGAGGACGACCGGATCGCCCTCGCCGTCCATGCGCCACACGCGCGCGGTGCCGTCGGCCGAGGCCGTGAGCACGCGCGCGCCGTCCGGGCTCGCGGCCACCGCGGTGACGGCGCCGCGGTGGCCGCTCAGCACCACGGGCTCTCCCTCGCCGTCGGTGCGCCACACGCGCGCGGTGCCGTCCTCCGAGCCCGCGAGCGCGCGCTCGCCGTCGGGGCTCCACGCGGCCGCGAGGATGGCCCCGCCGCCGCCCTCGAGCACCACGGGCTGGCCGGTGCCGTCGGCGCGCCACACGCGCGCGGTGCCGTCGGCCGAGGCCGTGAGCACGCGCGTGCCGTCGGGGCTCCACACGGCCGCGGCGAGGGCGCCCGCGTGCCCGCGGAGGGTCGCGCGGAGCGCGTTCGCGTTGAGGGCGTCGCTCGCCAGCTCGATCCAGCCGCGGCGCGCGCTCGGCAGCTCCGCCTCGGGCAGGAGCTTCATCGCCAGCGGGAGCTGCGCGCGCACCGCGAGCTCGCGGAAGCCGGCGAGGATCCTGGCGTCGTGCGCCTCGGAGCGCCGCTCCTCCGCGGCGTCCCGCTGCCGGTCGGCCTCGCGTCGAGCCCGGACCTCCTCGACGCGCAGGCGATCGGCGCGGAGCTTCTGGCCGTACGCCACCGCGCCGAGCGCCGCCGCGCCGGCCGCGACAAGGAGCGCCGCCGCGGCGACGGCGGCGGAGCGGCGCCGCCGCGCGCGCTCCTCGGCGAGCCTCGCCTCCGCCTCGGCCCGCTCGCGCCGCCGCGCCTCCAGGTGCTGGCGCTGCTGCCGCTGCTCGAAGACCTCGCGCGCGAGCCAGTCGTGGCCGATCTCGAAGTACCGGCTCCCCTGGTGCTCCGCCGCGTGGAGGATGGCCGCCCCCTCCAGCGCCTTCAGCGCCGGCCCGAGCTCGTCCGCGGGGAGGATCCGGAGCAGCTCCTTCTCGGTGCGCAGCGTGCGGCTGCCGTCCGCCGTCACCAGGTGATCCTCGAGCAGCCGCTCGGCCCCGCCGCGCAGCGCGCCGAGGCCGGCGAGCGTCGCCTCCAGGTACCGGCGCAGGATGGCCTCGGCGTCGACCGCGCCTTCCGCCGCTCCCCCCTCCGCGCGCTGCGCGAAGAGCGCGCGGCACACGATCTGCGCGTACGCGGCCTGCGCCTCGGCCTCGTCGCCCGGGGCCTGGCCGGGCACGCGCACCTGGAGCAGGAGCGGGCGCATGTCCGCCGGCGCCCACGCCTGCGGCGGCTCGCCCGCGGCGGCCGCCTGGCAGACGGCCTCGCAGAGCTCGGCGACCGTCAGCGGGCCGACGCGGAAGCCGTGATCGAGGAGCCGGCGGTGCTCGCGCAGCCGATCGCGGAAGCGGCCGAGGTAGTCCTCGCGGAGCGACAGCACCAGGCGCAGGTTGCGGGTGGGCAGCCCGGCGAGGCGGTCCACGCAGTCGAAGAGCGCCTCGGCCTCGGCCGCGCCGCGCGTCGCGTAGAGCAGCTGCTCGATCTGATCGAGGTAGACGACGGCGAGCCGCGGCGACCCGCGCGCCGCGCGCTGCGCCGCCGTGAGCAGCGCGTCCGCGGGCGAGGCGCCGGCCGGCCGGTCGCCGAGGCCGAGGGCGCCGTACACCGCGTCCGCGAGCCAGCGCGTCGCGTCCTGATCCTCGGGCCAGGCGTCGACCCGCGCCACGCGGACCTCCTGCTTCTCGATGAGCGACGGGAGGACCGCCGCCTGCACCAGGGAGGACTTGCCCGCGCCGGACGGCCCGAACACGGTGACGCAGCGGTTGGCGAGGATGGATGCCTCGAGCCGATAGGCCAGGTCGCCTCGCCCGTAAAAGCGATCACGGTCGGAAGCGCGGTAAGGTTGGGGACCTGGAAAGGGGTTCTGCATTGCGGGGCAGCGAGAGCGAGTAACGGATGGATTCGGCGCAAACACCTGATTGGTTCTCAAGGATCCAAAGGTCGCTCCGGGGCTCGCGATCGACCCGGGGGCGGCGCGCTCCCGGGGGGCGCGCACTTGTCGGGCGACTCCGAGCGGGTCACCCAGCGACGGAGGTCGATGTTCGCCGTCCCCAGGAAGGCTCCCTTGAGCACGCGGACGTTGTAGGTGACGCCGGGCGCCGTCTTCTGCGCCTCTCCCCACTCGCCGAGGGTGCCGCCGAGCTCGATCGACGCGCCGCCCTCGCAAGAGAGCTTCCCCTTCCAGGCCGCGCGGCCCGTGTCGAGCGCCGCGATGTTGAACGAGCACGCGTCGAGATCGCAGACGTTGCCCGGACCCACGGCCGAGCCGGCGCAGTCTCTCTTCTGGTAAACCACGCTGAAGCACTCGGGATAGTCCGCGAAGAAGAGAGAGGTCCCCTGGAGCTTGCGGCCCGACGTGCTCGACGCGCTCACGGAGGTCCCTCCGATCGAGGAGGCGTCGATCGCCAGGGTCGCGGCGACCGCCTGCTCGGCCGCCACCTCGAGCGTCCCCGCCATGATCGCGCGCGTCAGCACCCTGACGTAGCTCGTCCCGGTCTCGGCGAACAGGCTGGTGCACGCGCCGCTCGCGTCGAGGTACACCGCCGAGAGCCTGCTCTCCACGAGGTCCGTCAGCGTGACGTTCGCGCTCCGCTCCGAGGACACGCCGGCCGAGGAGGCGACCTTGACGGCTGCGCCGAAGTCGCCGGAGAGCTTCCCGTCGAGCACGTCCCCGTAGTGGAGCGTCACCTTCGACCAGCTCGGCGCCGCCGTGCCCTGGTCGCCGTCGAAGCAGGCGTTGGTCTCGGGCTGGTCCCCGAGCAGCCGGCGTCCGAGGCTCGCGGCGCCGCTCGCCGGCGTCCGCGCGCGGTAGTCCGGCGCGAGGTCCTTGATCGCCTCGTCGAGCGTGACCGTCGCGGTGCTCGCGCACGCCGCGAGCGGGAGCGCGGCCAGCGCCGCGATCGCGAGGCAGATCGGCGAGCGCCTTCTGTCATCGTCAATCTTCACGGTTGATCTCCTTCGAGCGCGCCATGGCCGCGGTCAGGGCGAGATGGCCGAGAGGACGTCCTCTATCTCGCCGGCGAGCTGGTCGACGTCCGCCGCCGCGTCGTTGGCGAGCCAGTCGATATCGCCCTTCCGGCGGTAAACCTCGGCGCGGATCCGTGGGACGACCACGAGCTCTTCGTCCTGGGTGAGCTCGTCGGCGAGCAGGGTGATCGAGAGCTCGCACACCTTGGTGCTGCCCTCCGGTTCGGGGATCCGCAGGGTCACCGTGGCCGTGGCGCTCTCGGTGTCGAGGCGCGCGGCCGCGCGGCCCTCGAAATGGGCGGACAGGGCCTCGCCCACCGACCGCAGCAAGGTCTGTATCGCGCGCCTCGGTGGCTCGCCGGGGCCGAGCCGCGTACGAAGAGAGACGCCCACCGTCACCGACGACGATCCGCCGAACGCGACGGGCTCATCCCGATTCATGTGTTCTTTCGCTGGCACGGGCATACCTGCCATGAAACAGACGACGTCGCGTTTTGTCAGCTTAAGAGAAATTAAGGCGTGTCGTGCATGCGTCCGCTCAACCCGCCTTCCCCTGCTTGGCATACTCCTTCCGGATGCCCTGCAGGAGGTCGTCTGCCGTGAGGGGGCGGCTGCCCTCTCTCAAGGCCTCGAGCGAGGCGTAGCGGATCACGTTCATGATCGCGCCCCCCGCGAGCGCGTGCTCGCGCGCGATCTTCTCCAGGTCCACGGCGCCGTCGAGTCTCGCCTTGGGCGAGAGCCCCTGCCGCCACAGCCGCGCGCGCTCCTCGGCGCGCGGCATCGGAAAGTAGATGATCGACTCGAACCGCCGCGCGAAGGCGTCGTCGAGGTTGTCGCGCAGGTTGGACGCCAGGACCGCGAGCCCGTCGAAGGTCTCGATGCGCTGGAGGAGGAAGGAGACCTGCTGGTTGGCGTAACGGTCGTGCGCGTCCCGCGTCTCGCTGCGCTTGCCGAAGAGCGCGTCGGCCTCGTCGAAGAACAGGATCCAGCCCCTGCGCTCGGCCTGGTCGAAGACCCGGCCGAGGTTCTTCTCCGTCTCCCCGAGGTACTTCGACACCACCAGGGAGATATCCACCTTGTAGACCTCACGGCCGGCGGACTTGCCGAGCAGGCAGGCGGTCATCGTCTTGCCCGTGCCCGGCGGGCCATAGAAGAGGCTGCGGTAGCCGGGGCGCAGCTTCCCGGCCATGCCCCAGTCCGCCATCAACGTCCCTCCGTGCTCGATCCAGGTCTCGATCTCCTCGAGGTGCTTGCGGGTGCTGGGCTGCAGCACCACGTCCTCCCAGCCGAGGCGCGTCTCGATCCGCTGGGCGGGGAAGCCGGGCCCGCAGCCGCGCCGCCGCGGCTCGCCGGTGGTGAAGAGACAGAGCAGCTCCTCCGAGATCTGGAGGGGCGCCTTCATCGGCGTCACCTCGTCGCCGCCGCCGAGCCTGAGGACGTCGTGCCTTGCGAAGAGGTGCTCTGGATCCAGGAGGAGCTGCGCCGAGAACCGGACCGCGAGGTCGTCGCCGCCGAGGAGGAACGCCAGCGTCTCGGCCGTGGGCAGGAGCTCGCCGCCGGCGCTGAGCTGGGCGCCGCCGAACTCGGTGAGCCGCCGATCCACGGCGGCGTCGCGGCCGAAGCAGACGTCGAGGAGCTGGGGCCGCAGGTGCGGGACCAGGGCGAGCACCAGGGCGAGGCGCTCGACGAAGGAGAGCTGATGGCGCCGCACGAAGCCGGCATACTCCGAGCTCGACCCGCCGAGGTCCGGCGGCGCGATGTCGAGCACGCTCCCGTCGGTTGCACCGTTGCCGACATGGATCTTGATCCGCGCCTCGAGGACGCTGCGAAACCAGAATAGCTCCCGCTCGAGGTCGGCGGCGTTCTCCACGATCTTGGTCATCCTTGCCATACCCATCGAGCCGCGGCGCTCCTCCTCGCTCCAGAACCGCTGCGCGAAGGTGGCACGACGCGCCCCGGTCGCGCCGCTAAATACGAGGCTTCTTAAAATGGCTTAAGTTGTCGATGCGGCCGGCCGCGGGTACTACCGATGTCGAGCTCGGCGCCGGCGGGGGACCCATGACCTCGCCCGCGGGCGTCGATGCGCCGTTCCATCGTGGCGATCCGCTCGACGCCGCCTGACGCTCAGGCGTCGCGCCGCGGATGCGCTGACCCAAGATCTTCAAGGATGAGAGCCAATGAGCGCGGGACAAGCTCAGGGCTCCAGGAGCCATCAGCCGTGATCAGCAAACTCCTCGTCCTGCTCAGGAACACGGTGAACGAGCACCTGACCGCGAGCGCGGGCTGGCGCGGCCCGGTGCCCGACCAGGGGCCAGTCGCATTCCTCGACAGCGAGGCGGCGGACGGCCTCGAGCTCAAGCTCGGAGCCGTCACGCTCCTCCTGGTCAACCTCGAGGAGGATCACACGCTGAGGCCGGCCGACCCGTTCCGGGTGACGCTGCCGGACGGCACCACGCAGCGCGTCCAGCCGGCGATCCAGATGAACGCTTATGTCCTCTTCGCCGCCCGCTTCAAAGAGTACGAGCAAGGCCTGCGGTGCATCTCGCTGATCCTGCAGCTCTTCCAGGGCCGCCGGGTCCTCGATCACGAGAACACGCCGGCGCTGAGCGGCAGGATCGACAGGCTCACCATGGAGCTCTTGACGCTCCCGCTCTCCGAGCTGAACCAGCTCTGGGGCGTGCTCCGGAGCGCATATCAACCTTCGCTCCTCTACAAGGTCCGGATGGTCGTCTTCCAGGACGAGGACGCCTTCGGCGCGCCGCAGATCACCGAGCCGGTGCTGAGGATCCACCCGTGAAGCACGCCGCGATCCTCGAGGTGCTCTTGCAGCACGCGTTCTACACCGACCTCCGGAGTCCGGACCTCTCGATCGAGCCGAGCGACGCCACGGCGCGCCTGCTCCGCGATCATCGCTGTCTCTGGCGAACGAGCTCCCAGGGCGTCCGGGTCCTCTCTCCGCTCGACCCGACGGGACAACCGTTCCTCCCGCTCCCGGGGGACGCCGCGCTGCTCTTCTACCTGGCGGTCCGGGGCGGCGACTTCGCCGCCGTCACGGATCTCGCCAGCCTCCGCGGGCGCTCGGCGCCGGTCTTCACGGACGCCGGCGCGGGGACCGACGGCGAGCTGCGGCTCGCCCCCGCCGACCCGGCGCGGCCGCGGCTCCCGCCGGGCGCCCTCGCCGCCGTCGAGATCCGCCCCGGGAGCGCGCCGCGGCCCGCACGCTTCCAGGTGAGCTTCCCGGCCAGGCAGGCGCGTTGGGCCTACTACTGCGTCACCGACCTGGCGCCCGCCGGGGGCGAGCTCGCGGTGGTGGACGCCTCGCCCGCCGGGGCCGCCGGCGCGCTGCGCTTCAGCGCGGTGACGCCCGAGCCGACGGACCCGGTCGCGGCGCAGATCGAGCGTCGGTATCCCGGGATGCGCTGCGCGCGCTTCGTCTCCGACCAGCCCGTCGCCGCCCGCGCAGAGCCGAGGAGGAGCCTCGAGCTCCGGCTCGGCCCCGACCGCGTGGCGGGCCCGCTGCCCAATCCGTCGATGCAGAGCGCTGCAAAGGAGGATCTGCTGTTTCAGATCATCATGTATCGAGCGCAACCGTTTCAAACCCCCTGAGATCGAGGAACAATGCCTGCTTATAAGACGCCCGGTGTTTACGTGGAAGAGGTGTCGACCCTGCCGCCCTCTGTGGCGGAGGTGTCCACTGCGGTCCCCGCCTTCATAGGTTATACCGAGAAGGGCCCGCAGATCGCCCAGGTGAGCACGATGCTCGAGTACGAGCAGCTCTTCGGCGGACCCAAGCTCGCGAGCTTCACGGTCACGGTGGACGCCTCGTCCCAGGTGACCGGCGTGAAACGGAGCCCCGATCCCGGGTTCCTGCTGTACTACGCCGTGAGCCACTACTTCAAGAACGGGGGCGGGAAGTGCTATATCGTGTCCGCCGGAGACTACGCGTCGCCGCCCGCCAAGGACAAGCTCGCCGCCGGCCTCTCGCTGCTCGAGAAGGAGGACGAGCCGACGCTGATCGTCTTGACCGACGCCGTGAGCCTCGACGCCGCGGACTACCACGAGCTGTGCCGGGCGGCCCTCGACCAGTGCGGAAAGCTGGGTGATCGATTCGCGATCTTCGACGTCAAGAGGGACGCGGAGCCGGGCAAGAAGGACATCGACGTGTTCCGCGACGGGATCGGGACGACCGATCTGGCCTACGGCGCCGCCTACTACCCGTACCTCCAGACCTCCCTGAGCTACGCGTACGCGGACCCGGACGTCACCATCGAGGACGGGGCGGCGTCCGGGGTCGCCCTCGACACCATCAAGGCGAGCAAGACGGCGAGCTACCAGCAGGTCAAGGCGAGGCTCGCGGCCGAGCGGGTCGTCCTCCCGCCGAGCGCGGCGGTCGCAGGGATCTACGCCAGCGTCGACCGGGATCGCGGCGTGTGGAAGGCGCCCGCCAACGTCAGCGTCGCGGCCGTGATCGGGCCGGTGCTGAAGATCACGAGCGAGGCGCAGGACGCCCTCAACGTCGATCCGACGGCGGGTAAGTCGATCAACGCGGTGCGCGCGTTCACCGGCAAGGGGACGATCGTGTGGGGCGCGAGGACCCTGGCCGGCAACGACAACGAGTGGCGGTACATCTCGGTCCGGCGGCTCTTCATCATGATCGAGGAGTCGGCCCGAAAGGCGACCTCCTTCGCGGTCTTCGAGCCCAACGACATGACGACCTGGCTGAAGGTCAAGGGGATGATCGAGAGCTTCCTCTACGGCCTCTGGGAGCGCGGCGCGCTGGCCGGGGCGTCCCCGGCGGCGGCCTACTTCGTCAACGTTGGCCTGGGCAAGACGATGACCAACCAGGACATCCTCGAGGGGCGGATGATCGTCGAGATCGGGATCGCGGCCGTGCGACCGGCCGAGTTCCTCGTCCTTCGCTTCTCCCACAAGATGCAGGAGGCATAGGCCATGGCACTGACCAAGAGCGAGATCATGACCGCGTATCCTCTCCCGTCGTACAACTACCGAGTCGAGATCGCGGGCGCCGCGGTCGGCTTCTCGGAGATCTCGGGGCTCAGCATCAAGCGCGAGACGACGACCTACAAGGAGAGCCCCACCGGCGGGCCGGCGCCCGGTCCGGTGGTGATGAACATGCCGGCGCAGCGCACCGCGCCGACGATCACGCTGAAGAAGGGCATCGTCAAGAAGACCAGCGTCGCCGCGCTCTACGCCTGGATCAGCGCGATCCAGGTGAACCAGGTCGAGAAGAAGGACATCTACGTCCGCCTCTGCGACGAGAAGGGCGAGGCGGTGATCAGCTGGAAGGTGCAGAACGCCTTCCCCACCAAGCTCGACGCGCCCACCTTCACGGCTACGTCCAACGAGGCCGCCATCGAGAGCATGGAGCTGATGGCGGACGCGATCCTGATCGAAGAGGCGTAGAGCGGCGCGATGGCCCAGTCGACGGACACCCAGCGGACGAGCTACCCGCTCGCCGCGAGCAACTTCCGCGTGAAGGTGGGCGAGGCCTCGATGAGCTTCACCGAGGTCTCGGGGCTCGCGGCGGAGCGCGAGCACGTGACGTACGAGCACGGCCTGAGCTTCCAGGAGGGCCCGGCGATCATGACGTTCAACGCCAAGCGCTTCACGCCCGTCACCTGCAAGCGCGGCACCGTCCTCAGGGCAGATCCGCTGTTCCTGTTCGACTGGCTGGAGAAGCGGGACACCCGGAGCATGGAGGTCAGCCTCTGTGACGCGACGGGCGCGGCGGTGCTCGCCTGGAAGGTCGCCGTCGCGATCCCCGTCAGCCTCAAGGCGCCGGCCTTCAGCGCCGCCACGAACGACGTCGTCGTGGACACGCTCGAGCTGCGGGTCAGGGAGGTCTCCGTTGTCAGGCTTTGACGTCCGCGAGAGCGGCGGTCCCTCCGGCCGAGATCCGGGGCCCTGCGCGGACCCGCCGCGCGGCGCCCCGGGTCCCGGGCCCAGGGGGTGGAGGTCAGGATCATGAGCGCTGGTATCCCGGAGCTCGCTCCGCAGAGCGAGATCTTCGTCAACTTCCGCTTCGGTGTCTTCTTCTTCGCCGGCGGCGTGGTGCCAAACCCGCTCGACATCCGCTTCAAGAAGGTGACTGGGCTCTCGGCGACGGTGAAGACGACGCCGCTCGAGGAGGGCGGACAGAACCTCTACACCCACGCGCTGCCCTCGAGGGTCGAGCACGGCAACCTGGTGCTGGAGCGCGGCGTGGTCGCGGCTTCGCCGCTGCGCCTCGACTTCCACGCCGCCATGTCCCTCTTCAAATTCGCCCCCTCGAACGTCATCGTGACCCTCTTCGACGAGGCCTACACCCCGGTGTCGGCGTGGTTCTTCACGAGGGCCTTTCCGGTCAAGTGGTCGACCGCCGACCTCGACGTGGAGCCGAAGAAACCGCTCATCGAGTCGCTCGAGCTCGCCTACGCCCGCATGCAAAGCATCAAGGTGTGATCATGCCTGTGGAGATCAAAGAGCTGGTGATCCGCGCCGTCGTCGCGCCCCCGGAGGAGGCGGCGCGCGCGCGCGCCAGGGCGCAGCGCGCGCGCGCCGCCGCGTCCGACGCCGCCGGGCTGGAGGCCGTGGTCGAGGCGGCGGTCAAGGAGGTCCTCCGGGTCCTCAGGGCGTCGAAGGAGAGATGATCGTGGGACTGAACCTCTTCAAGCTCGAGAAGCTCAAGATCAAGGCGTTCAAGGACGTCGGGCGCCGGCAGCCGATCGGGGCGCCGTTCGAGGCGATGTTCAACCCGGCGTCGTTCTCGCAGCGCCACGCGATCGCCTGGGCGGCCAAGCAGGGGGTGGGCTCCAGCGGGCCGCAGCTCTCGTACAGCCGGAGCAAGCCGAGCGAGCTCACGCTCACCCTGGTGGTCGACGGCACCGGCGTGGAGTCGATGGGGGTCGTCGCGCCGGTGCGGAAGAGCGTGAAGGATCGCGTGAAGACGTTCCTGGACGTCACCTTCCGTTACAACGGGGTCATCCACGAGCCCAATTATCTCCTCGTCGAGTGGGGATCGCTGATCTTCTCCTGTCGCCTCTCCGAGGTCGACATCAAGTACACCGCGTTCGAGCGCGACGGCACCCCGCTCCGGGCCGAGATCGAGGTGACGCTGATCTCCGACAAGGCCGCCAAGGCGCTCGCCAGGGAGGAGGGCAAGACGTCGCCGGATCTGACCCACAGCCGGATCGTGCGCAGCGGGGACACGCTGCCGCTGCTGACCAGGGACATCTACGGCTCGTCCGCTCGCTACCTGGACGTCGCGCGATGGAACCGCCTGGACGACTTCAGGCGCCTGATCCCCGGCCAGGAGATCTTCTTTCCGCCGCTCGCCAGCCTGGGCGCCGGCACCTCCGGGGAAAGGTAGGCGACGCCATGCCCGCGGTGACTTCGACTATCCTCAGCGACGGCAAGCCGATGGATCCGGCCTACCAGCTCCTCTCGATCGACATCCGGAGAGAGGTCGACCGGATCCCCCGAGCGGAGCTGCGCGTGCTCGACGGCGACGCCGCTCAGCAGGCGTTCGCCGTGAGCGATACGGGCTTCTTCGCGCCGGGGGCGAAGATCGAGATCCAGCTCCGGTACGAGAAGGAAGAGGACCAGTGCGTCTTCAAGGGGGTGGTGGTGCGGCACGGGGTGGAGGCGGGCGGCGACGGCTCCGTCCTGGTGATCGGGCTCAAGGACGCCGCCGTCAAGCTGACCGGCGCGCGGCGGAGCGCCGTCTTCCGGAAGATGACCGACGGCGCGATCGTGAAACAGCTGATCGAGGCGGCGGAGCTCGAGGTGGGCACCATCGCCGAGACCAGGCCCGAGCACGCGGAGATGGTGCAATACAACGCCACGCCGTGGGACTTCATCGTCTCACGGGCCGGCGCGCTCGGCCTCCTCGTGGTCGTCGAGGACGGCACGATCTCGCTCCGGAAGATGGCGATCGAAGGCGCGCCCAGGCACCGCTTCGCTTATGGCATCACCAAGATCTTCGACGTCGAGATCGAGGCCGACGCCGAGCACCAGTACCGCGCCGTGGAGAGCGTCGCCTGGGACGTGAAGGAGCAGAAGCCCACCGCGGCCAGCAAGGCGAAGAGCGTCCGCGCGACCCAGGGGAACCTCGACGGGGGCAAGCTCGGCGACGCGGTCGGCAACGGCACCTGCGCGCTCTCTCACCCGGTCCCCGTCGCCGCGGAGGAGCTCCAGGCCTGGGCCGACGCCCGCATGGCGAGGAGCCGGATGGCGCTGCTTCGCGGGCGCATCGCGGTGCCGGGCTTCGCCGGCATCAGGCCGCTCGACGTCATGGAGGTCGCGGGGGTCGGCGAGCGATTCAACGGCACGACGCTGGTGACGGGGCTCCGCCACCGGGTCGACGCGTCGGGCTGGCGGACCGACGTGCAGTTCGGGCTCTCACCCGAGGAGCTCGCCTACAAGGAGGATCTCCGCGAGGCGCCGGCGGCCGGGCTCCTGCCCGCGGTGAGCGGGCTGCAGATCGGCGTCGTCGCCGATTTCGAGGACGATCCCGACGAGGAGCTCCGGGTCAAGGTCATCCTCCCCGGGGTCGACGCGAAGCAGGACAAGGCGGTCTGGGCCCGGCTCGCCGCGCCGGGCGCAGGCAAGGCGCGCGGGTACTTCTTCCGGCCGGAGCCCAAGGACGAGGTGGTGATGGGCTTCTTCAACGACGATCCGCGCCGCCCCGTGATCCTGGGGGCCCTCTTCGGGTCGAAGAACGCGCCCCCGGAGGCGATGGGAAAGCCCAGCAAGAAGAACGACAAGAGCGGGATCGTCACCAAGTTCGGGACGACGATACAGCTCCTCGACCCCGACGAGAACAAGGCGTCGGTGTCCATCGAGACAGCTAACGAGAACAAGCTGGTCATCGACGACAGCGCAAAATCGATCGTCCTCTCCGACCAGCACAAGAACTCGATCACCATGGGTGAGGATGGGATCGAGATCAAGAGCAAGGGGGATCAGAGCTCGATTGCCATGGGTAAGGATGGGATCGAGATCAAGAGCAAAAAGCATCTGAATCTGGAGATCAAAGGCAACGTCACGATCAGCGGCAAGAAGGTCGACATCAAATGAGCCAATCGGGACAAGAGGTGAGAGAAATCCATCTCTCGGTGACGGTGGACGAGGCGAACCTGATCCTGGAGGGGATGGGGCTGCTCCCGTTCGCCAGGGTCTACGCGCTGGTCGCCAAGCTGCAGCAGCAGGCAAGGGAGCAGCTCGCCGGCAAGCCCGCCCGGGAGGAGCCGGATGCAACCTGAGAGCTCTTTCCTCGGTCGAGGCTGGGCCTTCCCGCCCTCGTTCAGCCGCGGTGGCGCTGACGTGGAGATGGTCTCGGGCCCCGCCGACGTCCAGCAGAGCCTGCAGATCCTGGTGGGGACCTCGCCGGGCGAGCGGGTCCTTGCGGAGACGTTCGGCTGCGATCTCGCGAGCCTGGTGTTCGAGGAGCTGGATCAGGGGCTGATCAACACCATCGAGCGGCTCCTGACGGACGCGATCCTCGAGCACGAGCCCCGGATCCAGGTCGATCGGATCGACGTCGCGGAGAGCGATACCCAGCCGGGCTGCGTGCTCATCGGGGTCAATTACACCATCAGGGATACGAACTCGCGCTTCAACATGGTCTTCCCGTTCTATCTCACGGAGGCGACCCTCCCCGGGTGGTGAGAGCGCCATGGAGAGACTCATCCTCATCGATGGCGACAAGGCGATCTTCTTCCACACCTTCGAGGCCGCGCTCGTCCTGCCCAGGCCCGGAGAGCTGAAGGGGAGCGGCCCAGCGACGCTGAAGGGGAAGAAGCTCTGCGTCGAAGGCGACGAGGGCAAGGTCTCGGTCGCCAACTGCTCGTACGTGAAGCCGGGGTACCCCATCCCGGGCACGGGCACGCTGAAGATCGCCGCCCTCGAGAGCGATCAGAAGGCGAAGAAGACGAAGACCGGCGACAAGGCGGTCCTCCTGAAAGGGACCACGTTCACCGCGACGTTCGAGGTCCAGAACCCGGCGAAGCAGCCGCCGAAGGGGCCGGGGCCGCCGATCCTGGACTCGACCCCGAAGTACAAGGGCAAAGGCATGTTCACGACGACCAACAAGATCTTCAAGGGAACCTGAAAGGCAGAGCCATCCATGTCGAGCACGTCGAGAGAGCCTGCGGGCGTAGAGCGCGACGGTACGAGCCAGGCGGGGCGCGCGCTCGCCGCGCTCGATCCCGGCTACGTCTCGGTGGACGAGCGAACGTCCGCGGAGCTCCTTTCGTTCGCGCGCGCCTACGGCAAGGAGCTCACGTACTACGGCGCAGGCGGTGAGCCGGAGGGCGACTGGAGCGGGTTCGTCGGCTCGAAGCTCCGGCCCGAGGACGTCGCGGCGTTCCTCCGGGATCCCGGGAAGTTCACCCCCGAGGCCGCGCCCGAGCTCTACCGGCCGCATTTCGTCCTCTTCCTCGCGTTCCTGCAGCTCCTCGAGAGATCGCGGGCCGAGATCAACACGCTGACAGGAAGGCACCTCAACTTCTATTATCGCCAGGTCCTGCGGATGGCCCGGAGGCCGCCCGTCCCGGATCGGGTGAACCTGCTGGTCGATCTCGCCTCCCGCGGCCGGGAGGTCCTGCTGCCCGCTGGGACGCGCCTCGACGCGGGCCCGGACAGCCTTGGACGGGCCCGGATCTATGCGACCGATCGGGATCTCGTCGTCAACCGGACGCAGATCGAAGCGATCAGCTCCCTCTTCATCGATCGCCGGCGCGTGGGGCTCCGCGAGATCTCGAGCCGCCACGCGAACGACAAGCAGCGGGCGTGCGAGGCGATGTTCGCTCTCGCGATCGGAGACCCGCTCCCGCCCTATCCCGGCTCCGCTCAGCCGGTCGACTTCGCCGAGCTGACGAAGCTCCGCGACCTCGTGAGGCGCTCGGACAGCGACTTCTTCATGTCGCCCCCCACGCTGCGCGACCTGATGAACCGGCGGAAGCTGCGCGAGGAGACGCCCTCCGAGTGGGGCGAGATCCACGCCGCGCTGGAGCTCGCCGGCGCGAAGAAGAGGGGCGCGCCGTTCACGCTCGCCCGGAGCTCGCGGGATCTGGAGGCGAACCTCCAGGAGGCCGTGGGGCCTTTCACCTACGGCACGCTCGCCCAGGTGAGCACCGTCGACGATCTCTATGAGCACCGGGCGCGCGGCGACGTCCAGGCGTTCATCCAGGGGACGCTGTACTTCGCGCTCGCCGACTTCGAGCGGATGATGCAGCTCAAGAGGCGGTTCGACGCCGCGTGGGGCGAGATCAACCGCATCCTCGAGAGCGCCGGGCAGAAGCGGCGGAACGACCCGGACTACCGGCTGTTGCCCGCCGACGTCACGGCCTTCGCCGACAACGCGAAGGCGGCTGTCGGCATCGACGGCATCGAGGCGTACTGGGGAGAGGTCCTCGCGCTCGAGGGGTACTTCTATGTGCCGGCGGAGCGCTTCGCCGTGGCCATGGGCGAGGTCCTCGACACGCCGCAGAACGACTGGAACCAGGTATTTTCGATCCTCGAGGAGGCGCACCGGGAGAAGCTCCGCGAGGACCGCAGAGACGAGCTCCGGCGGCTCCACGAGGCCACGCCGCCGGCGCGGCTCGTGGACCTGATCCGGTACGTGCTGGGCGAGGCCCCGAGCCTGGACGAGGACCCCGCCGCGATGGACCGCCTCGAGGCCTACCTCGGCAAGCCGGATCTCGAAAAGCTCCAGGCGTCCGAGGCGGCGAGCGACTGGGAGGCGATCTATGTCCTCCTGGAGATCGCCGAGCGCAATCGGCTCGGCGAGCCGCCGGCGGAGAGGGAGGAGTGGTTCAACCTGTTCCCGGCGGAGGACGCCACCGCGGTGTCCATCCGCTCGGCGGTCACCGCGGGGGGCGCTCCCGCGTGGGCCACCTTCGGGGCGGCGCGGCCCTCCTCGAGCGCGGGCCCCGCTCCGCGGCCTGTCCTCGGCTGGGCCCTCTGCTCTCCGCTGCTGGTGCTCGGCGAAGGCGAGCGCGTCATCACCCTCACCCTGGGGTTCAGCTCCGCGCGCGCCCCCCTCGAGGATCTGTTCCGCAAGGGCGGAGAGCTCCCGCTGCTCTTCCAGCTCAGCACCGCCAAGGGCTGGCTCGAGTGCTCTTCCGTCGGGGTGCAGATCGGCCCGTACAAGGATCTGACCGGCACGACGTCCGAGGGCGACCCCTTGGGAGCCCGATTCACGTTGACCCTCCCGCCCGGCGTCGACCCGATCGCGGCGCCGCCTGCGGGGCTCGCCGGGATCGACAGCCCGTGGCCCGTCTTGCGGCTGATGCTCCGGCCGATCTGGAGCGGGGCATATCGGAAGTACGTGGTCCGCTACCGGGAGCTCGGCGACCTGCTGATGGTGTCCGCGCACGTGAAGGTGGAGGCCCGAGGGCTCAGGGCGCTCAAGCTTCAGAACGACGAGACGACGCTGGACGCGACGAAGCCCTTCGAGCCGTTCGGCAGCGCGCCGGCCGTCGGATCGCGCCTCGTCATCGGCCATCACGAGGTCGCCGGCAAGAAGCTCGACAGCCTGGTCATGAGCTTCCAGTGGATGGGGGCGCCGGCGGACCTCGCGGCTCATTACGCCAACTATCCGTCTGCCCCCTTCGCCTTCACCGCCAGGGTCAGCTTGATCGACCGGCGCGGGGAGACGGAGCTCGCCAAGGCAGCGCCGCTCTTCGGCGCGAAGAGCTCCGATCCGACGTCGATCGCCGTCACCACCGCGCTGGCCGCGGCCGCGGCGCCCGACCCCCGGGCGCTCGTCGAGGGCTCGAGCGACGAGGACCTGCCGGTCTCGGGGCGCACCCTGCAATGGGAGCTGAACGCCCCGGATTTCCAGCACGGGAGCTACCCTGTGGTGGCATCGAGCCAGGCGCTCGCCCTGTCGGTCGCCGTCGCCGGCAACCCCGCGGCGGTCGACGCCGCGCGGTACCAGGTGAACCCGCCTTACACGCCGAAGCTGAAGAGCCTGACGCTCGACTACGCGTCTTCGCTGGAGCTCCGCTTCGACGGCGCGCCGCGCGCCGCGGGCGTCGACCGGGTGTTCCACGTTCATCCCTTCGGCGCCTGTGATGGGGAGAGCGCGCGATCGAGCGCCGGCCTTCCCTTCCTGCCCAGGTACGAGAACGACGGCGAGCTCTACCTCGGCCTGCGCGACCTCGCCCCGCCCCAGACCGTCTCCCTCCTCTTCGAGATGGCGGAGGGCAGCGCCAACCCGGATCTGCCGCAGCGGCCCGTCCGCTGGAGCTGCCTGAGCGGCGACCGCTGGATCCCGCTGGAGCACCATCGGATCTCGGACACGACGCGCGGCCTGATCAACTCCGGAATCGTCGAGCTCGCCCTCGACCGAGTGGAGCCCAGCACCCGGCTGCGCGGCGATCTCTACTGGATCCGCGCCGCCGTGGAGCGGGACACCCGGAGCGTCTGCGACGCCGTCGCGGTCCACACCCAGGCGGTGACGGCCACCTTCGTCGACGACGACAACGCGCCGGATCACTTCGGTGCGCCGCTCCCCGCCGGGACCATCACCAAGCTCAGCTCGGCGATCCCGGAGATCGCGGGCGTGCGCCAGCCCTACGCGTCCCACGGGGGCCGGACGGCCGAGGGCGCGGACACCTGGGCCACGCGCGTCAGCGAGCGCCTCCGCCACAAGCAGCGCGCGCTCACGGTGTGGGACTACGAGCGGCTGGTCCTCGATCGGTTTCCGGCGATCTACCGGGTCAAGTGCGTGCCGGCGACGCTCGGCGAGCCCGGGACGGTGAAGGTCGTCGTCATCCCCGATGTCCGGAACGAGCTGCCGGCAGATCCTTACAAGCCCAAGGCGCCGACGAACCTGCTCGCGGACATCCGGGAGCACCTCGCGGCGCGGGCCCCCGCCTCCGCCTCGATCGCGGTCGTGAACGCCCACTACGTGGACGTCCGTGTCCGCCTCGGCGTGCGCTTCCGGGGCGACGGCGATGACGCTTACTACACCCGGCGGCTCAACGACGATCTCAACCGATTCCTCGCCCCCTGGGCCTACGCCGAGGGCGCCGACCTCGCCATCGGCGGGAGGATCTACGCCAACAGCATCGTCGATTTCGTCGAGCGCCGCCCTTATGTGGACTTCGTCGCGGGCATCAAGCTCTTCCGCAGCGAGGACGGAGAGAGGTTTCAACTGGTGCCGCCTCCGGCCGACGGGAGCGGGGCCTTCGTCGGGACGATGAGGCCTGACGAGGTCCTCACCTCGGCCCGAGAGCACGAGATCGATATCCTCCGCGAAGGTTTGTACGAAGAAGCGCGAATGACGGGCATCAACTTCATGAAGCTCGAGCTCGATTTCTTTATCCACTGAAAGCCTGGGATCACGCTCAGGCGCCCGAGGGACGTGTCGGCCGCTCGGTGAGAAAGGCAATCGCACACCATGGAAATCAACAAGAAGAGCCGTACTGAGCTGAAGGCGTACTTCGTCAAGAACGCCCTGCCGACGGAGGGCAACTTCAGGGATCTCATCGACGCGGGGCTGAATCAGAAGGACGACGGCCTCGTCAAGTCGGCCGATCAGCCGGTGCAGATCGCGGCGTCGACGGCCGGCGACAAGCCGGCGATCCACCTCTATGAGAGCTTCGCGACGGACACCAAACCCGCCTGGGTGCTGAGCCTGCAAGCCGGCGGCAAGAAGGGCCTCGGCATCGGCGACGGCAAAACCCGCCTCTTCATCGATGCTACGACCGGCGACGTGGGCATCGGCACGGCCGATCCGGCCGGCAACAAGCTCCGGGTGGCGGGGAGCGTCCTCGTCGACGGCGCCGACGGCAAAGCGCGCGTGAGCTTCGGCTCCAGCAATCGCCAAATGCTCAACCTCTATAAAGAAGAGCACGGGATCGGCGTCCAGGCCGGCACCACGTACTTCCGCAGCAGCTCGATTTTCGCCTTCTACAAGGGCGGCGCGCACAGCGAGGGTGCGCTCGAACCCGGCACAGGCGGCACCGCGATGCTCGTGATCAAGGACGGCGACGTCGGCATCGGCACGAACGATCCGGGCGGCTACAAGCTCAACGTCGCCGGCAACGTGAACGTGATGGGGACTCTCCGAAGCCCGATGTGGAACGTCACCCAGGTCCTCAAGCAGAAGCATGGACCGATGCCCGTCTCGGGCACGTTCCAGTCGAGCGGAGGCACGCTGCTCGTGTTCGCGTCCGGATCCGGCATAACGCATAGCAGCGCAGCTACGATCGGTATGGCCATCAAGCTCGACAAAACCCAGGTCAGCTCCGCCAACGCGTGGTCGAACGTGCAGGGTGCCCACCAGAGATTCGTCGCCGAGTCGCTGGTGCTCCAGGGCATCGCGGCGGGCTCCCACACGATCGAGCTCTCCTCACTGTTTGGCACCGATTCGGACGTTAATGATTACTTCTCCGTGACCGTGCTGGAGCTCCCGTTCTGACCAGGCGAGGAGGCGCTCGCCAGCCGACGACGCGGTGAACGGGGGAGAGGACTGGAGCCGGGACGATGGACTACGAATTTTTGCGCAGGGAAGGGATCCGCCAGCTCGAGCGGATGACGGGCGGGCAATGGACGGACTTCAACGCCCACGATCCGGGGATCACCCTCCTGGAGCAGCTCTGTTATGCCCTCTCGGATCTCGGCTACCGCGCCGGGTACGAGATCCCGGATCTGCTCGCCGACGGCGGGGACGATCCGTACCGGAGCCTCCACCATCCGGCCGAGATCCTCACCTCGCACCCGGTGACGCTGGCCGACCTCCGCCGGCTCGTCCTCGACGTGGAAGGCGTCAAGAACGCCTGGGTCGAGCCGGCCACGGCGGGCGCGCCCGAGCTCTATGATCTCCCCGTGGAGCGGGAGCTCCGCCTCGCGCCCAAGGACGTCGCATCCGAGCCGGTCCGCCTGCGCGGCCTCCACCGCGTCCTCATCGAGGCGTCGGAGCACAGCCAGGGCACCCAGGTCAGGGCCAGCGTCGCGCGAAGGCTCCACCAGAACCGCCCCCTGTGCGAGGACTTCGCCGAGATCAGGGTGCTGGAGCCGCAGCTCATCCAGGTCGAGGCCACCGTGGAGATCACGCCGGTGGACGACCCCGCGGCGCTGCTGAACGAGATCGGCCGCGCGATCGCCGACGAGATCGCGCCGCCCGTCCGCTTCGCGACGCTCTCGCAGCGGCTCGGCGCCGGCGCCAGCGTCGAGGTGATGTTCGAGGGGCCCCGGCTCGATCACGGGTTCCTCTCCGACGAGGTGCTGGCGAACGCGACGCGGAGGACCGCGATCCACACGTCCGATCTCATCCGCGCGACCACGGACATCGCGGCGGTGCGGGCGGTGAGCCGGATCCGCGTCTCCACGGGCGGCGCCAAGGAAGCGTGGTCCCTGCCGGTCGACCCGGATCGGGTCCCGAGGATGAACTTCGACGCATCCATCATCAC
The DNA here is from genome assembly GCF_051474665.1 of Sorangium sp. So ce394. Classification (NCBI taxonomy): domain Bacteria; kingdom Pseudomonadati; phylum Myxococcota; order Polyangiales; family Polyangiaceae; genus Sorangium; species Sorangium sp. So ce394. The sequence continues at coordinate 7,321,544 of NZ_CP150339.1, read as the reverse complement.
CCTGATGAGCGCCGGGAGGGTGATCGCCCAGGCGAAGCCGGAGAGGGCGCCGGACGCCCCCCAGGGCGCGGGCGACAGCGCGCCCGCGGTGCCCGTGGGGCGCGACCGGAACGTCGGCGCGTACACCTCGGTACGGCAGCACCTCCCGATGCTCTACGGGGTCGGCGAGGCGGGGCTACCGGACTCGGCGACGCCCGCGCGTAAGGCGCAGGCGCGGCAGCTCGCGGCGTACCTGATGTTCTTCGATCAGCTCCTCGCCAACGCCTTCGCGCAGCTCGCCCACGCCAAGGATCTGTTCTCCCACGGCGGCGGCACGCGGACGTACTTCACGCAGGCGCTGGACCAGCCCGGCCTCCGGCTCGAGGAGATCCGCGCGCTCGACGACGGGCACCGGGCCCGGCTCGGCGACCTCGTGGAGACTCCAGAGGAGGTCGCCTCCCTCGAGCGGAAGAACCGCTTCTTGAATCACCTCCTCGCCCGCTTCGCCGAGCCGATCGCCGGTCACGACGCGGCCTCCGCGCCGATCTCTCCGGCGGAGCGCGCGCGGCGCAAGCAGCGCCTCTTGCAGCGATACCCCCGGATCAGCAGCGCGCGGGGGACGGGGTTCGATGGCCTCGAGCCCGCTGGCCCCGCCAACATGTCGGGGCTGGAGGAGCGGCTCCGCGTCACGCTCGGGCTCGCCGGAGGCGAGGAGATCGCCGTCGTCGAGCACATCCTGCTCCGACCGATGCCGGGCGACGAGCAGCAGGAGCGCCCCGGGCCGACGGACGCGCCCACGGACAGGCCGCCCGCGCTGCTCTCGGCCGCGCGGGAGAAGGACCCCTACTCGCTGCGATTGACGTTCGTCCTCCCCGACGGGGTGGGGCGATTCAGCGATCCTGCGTTCAAGCAGCTCGTCGAGAACACCCTCCGCGCGGAGACGCCGGCGCACCTGACACCGTATGTGCTCTGGATGGCGGCCGACGCCTGGGCGGCATTCCGGACGGCTCACGAGCAGTGGTTGCAGAAGCGGCGGGAGGTCCTCGCCGCGACGTTGGGCGTACACCTGGAGGAGCGGAGCTCGTAGAACCATGTCCACCGCGAGACCTATCGACGTGCGCTGCGCCCGGGACCGGCTCATCGATCTCCTCGGGCTCGGGGAGACCACCCCGATCCGGGACGTGAACGTTCAAGAAGCGCAGCTCACCGTGAACGTGGGCGCCCCCTGCGAGATCGCCATCGATCCCGCCCAGTCGGGCGTCAGGTACGAGCTGTTCGACGGAGACGCGGCGGTGGTGCCCGCCTGCTCCGTGGAGGGTACCGGGGAGAAGGCGATCCTCGAGGGGCCGATCATCGACAGGGTCGACAAGACCTTCCGGATCCGCGCGAGAAAGCTCGATCCCCTGACGCGCGAGACCTTCCTGCTCCAGAGCGCGACGGTGAAGGTCGGGCTGGCCACGGATCTCCCTGTCTCGACGCCGGAGATCGCCGAGGTGCCTCGCCTCGTCGACCACGGGAGCCGCGTGGTGGTGAGCATCTCGGGCAGCCAGGCGGGCGCGACGTATGGGCTGATCGACGGCGCGGGGCGCCCGATCCCCATGACGCCCCCCGGGCGCGTGAGCGGGAACAAGGACGGCGCCATCACGCTGACGGCCAGCCGGGTGACCGAAGACACGGTGATCCGCGTCGACGTCCGGAGGACGTTCGACGAGAGCGAAGGGCGCGCCCCGCTCCACGCGGTGCTCGCCGCGGAGCTGCCGATCGCGGTCCGCGCCGATCGGGATCTCGTGGTGTCGGCCGTCGGATCACCGGTCCTGCCGCAGGGCAGCGCCACCATCACCATCGCCGCGAGCCAGGCGAGCGCGCTTTACAGCGCCCACGTCCGCGCGCTCTCCACCGTGGACTTCGTGCCCGGCGCGGGGCCCACCCAGAGGGCGATCGCCGTCCCCGGCACGTCCGGCGTCGAGGTGTACACCCCGCGGCCTCCCGCGCTCTGGCAGGCGCCGGCCGGCTCCGTGCAGCACGGGGACGCGGCGCCGGGCAACGGCGGCGTCCTCGAGCTCGGCGTGGGGCCGCTCGTGGACGACAGCATCGTCGTGGTGCAGGCGCGCAAGATCCACACGGCGGCCGGCGCGCCGCTCGAGTCGGCGGTGCAGCTCGAGCAGGCGGCGGTCGTCCTCGTGAGGCCGGAGCCGGCGCCCCCGCTCGTGCTGCAGATCGCGGCGAACGCCGACGGCGCGAGCGGCACGCTGCTCGTCTCGGGCGGCCAGCCCGGGGTCTTCTACCATGTCTACCCGAGCAACGAGGCCGGTGAGCTCGGCCTGCCGGCGTATTTCCACCGGCTCGACGAGCGGGACCCGTCGATGAACAAGGGCATCGCGGCGACCGAGCCGGAAGCGGCGGACAAGGTTCCGCGCCGGGGGCTCCGGGTCGAGATGGATCTCGTGATCACGCGCGATCCGCCGGCGCCCGCGGCCCTGGAGCCGGCGTACGCGCGCCCGCTCGATCCCGTGGTGGACATCGCGCCGCTGCCCGTCGGCGGCGCGGTGGACGTGATGGCCATCAAGGCGCGCACCGGGATCGGGTGGGTCGCAAAGCGATCGATCGCGATCACCCCCATTGCCGAGGAGAGCTCGTCCAGCGAGCTGGGCTCTGCCCCCAACCCCCCGGCGACAGCGCCGTGACCGCGCCGTGCCATCAGATCCGCCGGCAGATCCTGGAGGTGACCGTCCAGGATCGCGGGGCGGCGTGGCGGCTGCAAGCCGAGCTTGGCCGTATCCACGCCGAGCGCCTCGAGGCGGTCATCGATCGGTGTTGCACCGAGCTCGGCGCTCCAGACCGCCTCCAGCGGGTCGCGCGGGTCGAGGTGGATCTCGGGCGGATCGATCCCGACGACCTGGAGCGCGATCTGGTCGACAAGCTCGGCCCACGGCTGCGCGAGGCGCTGGCCGCGCGGATCCGCGAGGAGGACGAGAAAACCGCGCTCCGGGGCGGAGATCCCGAGGTGATCTCCCGGCTGGAGCTCGTGGCGTCCTTCGCTCGCACCGGCAATCTCCCCTGGTGGGCGGACAGCTCGCGACCGCGGCTCCTGGACGAGACCCTGGGGCTGCTCGTGAAGCGCGCGGCGCGCCCGCTCGTGGCGTTGATGCGGGCGCTCGAGCGCGAAGGCGGCGCGCTGGCGAGGATCGTCCGCCACAGCCGCGACGCGCAGCTCTGGGCGCTGTTCGACGCCCTCGTGGCGTCCTCGCGAGCCGACCTCCCTTCGATGCCGGTGGAGCTCGTCGCCCTGCTGCGCGCGCACCCGGCGGTCGCTGGGGCCACGCCGGACGGCTTCCGGGCGTGCGTCTGGACGGGCGCGCTGCGGACAGCGTGCCTCGAGGAGAGCCCGAGCGACGGGCGGGTGGGCTTCGTTCGCGACGCGCTGGCCCGGATCGCGCTGGAGGCCGGCGTGACCCTCGGGGCTCTGCTCTCGGGGCTGCACGCGCCTCTGGGGCCGAGTCCATCGGCCTGGCCGGGCGCGCTGGGGGCGGTCATGCAGAGTCCCGGCGCAGCCGCGCCGGGGACGATCGGGCTGAGTCCCGGCGCGGTCGTGGAGAGGCCGGTCCGCGCGCCGCGAGGAGAGCATCCGTCGAGCGATCCGGGGGCCGCGGCTGCGGACCCGGAGCTGTCGGTCGATCCAGCGTACAGCGACGCCGACGAGGTCTACGTCGACAACGCCGGGCTGGTGGTGCTCTGGCCCTTCCTCGGGCACCTGTTCGAGCGCCTGGGTCTCTTTGCCGACGCGCAGTTCAAGGATCGGCGCGCCCTCCACCGCGCGGCCGGCCTGCTCCAGCACCTCTGCACGGGGGATCTCGAGCCGGCCGAGTACCAGCTTCCCCTGGCCCGCGTGCTCTCTGGCATGGCGGTGACCGAGGTCTTCGACTTCGGTCCTCCGGTCGCCGAGGCAGAGGCCGAGGAGTGCGTCCGCATGCTCACGGCGGCGATCGCGAGCGCGCCGATCCTGGGGGAGATGTCGATCGCCGGATTCCGTGGCTCGTTCTTGATGCGCAAGGGCGCGCTCTCTGCCCGTGACGGCGCGTGGCTCCTCCGCGTGGCGCGCGCCTCGTACGACGTGGTGCTGGATCGGTTTCCCTGGGGGATGAGCTGGGTGAAGCAGCCCTGGATGGAGGCGCCGCTCTCGGTGGAGTGGTGACCGCGGCTTCGTTGATCGCACGAATGGCGGTGACGCGCGGGGCCGCCTCGCCCCTCTCCCCGCGCCGAGGAGAGTCTCATGCGAATCGCTGTTGACCGGTCCACGCCGAAGACCTCGCGGAGCGCCGCGCGCACGTGGCGGGCCCGCCCTCCGGCGCCGCTGCTCGCGCGCACGAGGACGATGACGTCGGCGCGACCGCCGGCCGAGCCGGCGCGCGCGGCGCTGGAGCGCGCGTTCGGGGCTGAGCTCTTTGCGGGCGCGGCCACTCGGCCCGGCGTGGGGGGCGGGAGCGGACCGGACCGCGCCGTCAACCTCACGGGGATCCCGTCGCCGGTGAAGGCCAAGATGGAGGCGGCGTTCGCGGCCGACTTTTCCGGCGTGCGGGTGCACCCGAGCTCATCGCGCGCCGTGGCGCTGGGAGCGCTCGCGTACACGCAGGGGAGCGAGATCCACGTGGCGCCGGGCCAGTGGGCGCCGGAGACGACGCGGGGCCAGGAGCTGCTCGGGCACGAGCTCGCGCACGTGGTGCAGCAGCGGGCGGGGCGCGTGCAGGCGACGGCGCAGTACAAGGGGATCAAGCTCAACGACGCGCCGGCGCTGGAGGCGGAGGCGGACGCGATGGGGGCGCGGGCGGCCCGCGCCGGCTTGCCTCGAGCGATGGCGAGGGCGCCCGAGACGCCATCGGAGCCGCTGCGCGGATCGGGCGCTGTGGTTCAACGGACGCGCGACAAGCTCCCTCCTGGCGACGTCGCCACCGTGCGCCCGAGCATGGACAACTACGAGAGCCATGTTGCCCTGCGGGTGACACACTTTTTTACCGTATTTCTGAAGGCCGTTCTTCTGTGGCGGAAGTATGCGTCGCAGGGCGCCCTCCCCAATCTTTTCACCAACAACGCCGCGGCTCAGGCAGGTACCGGATTCCGAATCAAGAACGCTGCCACAGCGTCGCCAGGTGAAGGCAGATACGACGCCGCGCATTTGACGAACGTCACGCTTGTAAAGTCGTCGTTCAGCGGCGTGCCGTTGACGCCGAGAGACCAGGAGAATCTCGATGACTTGTATCGTGCCACTGCAGCGACGACGCCCCAGTTCCAGACGGCCAACGTCACCTCGGACAAGATCATCGACCGGCAGATGACGATCTTCAAGAACGACATGATCAAGGATCTGAACGCTGGGGCAGTGCTGGATCATAACTTCATACAAACGAACCTCGCGAAGTTCTTGGCGGATCTGGAGAATGATCTCCAGGCCAAGTCGCAGCAGTACCCGACCGTGGGCGCGGCCGCGGCCGATCAGTTGAAAGCCGATTCCTATGCGACTGCGCTGAAGGCCGTGACTGAGCTGAAGACAAGCATCTTCGATCAGTGCTTTTATGCTATCGCCAATGAGGTCGAAGCGTACAGCCGTTACAATCTGAGGTGAAGGGGGTGACGCCGCAGCCGTTCGCCGCTCTCCCTCATGTGCGACGGTTCGATGCGCAGCGGCGCGACCGCGCGTTCGTTGATCGCAGGATGGGCGGTGACGCGCGGGGCCGCCTCATCTCTCCGCCCGCGCCGAGGAGAGTCTCATGCAAATGGTCGTTGACCGGTCCACTCCGAAGACGTCGGGGAACGCCGCCCGCACGTCGCGGGCGCGCCCTCCGGCGCCGATGCACCTGCCGCGGAGGGCGCCGCCGCCGACCCGACCGCCGGCCGAGCCGGTGCGCGCGTCGCTGGAGCGGGCGTTCGGGGCCAATCTGTTCGCGGACCGGGCGGGCGCCGCGCGGGCGCCGCGCTCGAGCGCGCCGCCGGCCGGAGCGCCGCGGGTCGACACGGCCGCGTCCGAGGCGCTGGCGCAAAAGCCGGCGGAGGGGGCCGAGCGGCTGCTCGAGGCGGCCTCCGCCCTCGCGGCCGCGCTGCCGGGCGCCGCCGGGGAGGCTGCGCCGCCGAAGCCCGACTGGGAGACCCACCCGGCCCACCTTCGCCTCTCGGAGCGGGTCGCCGCCCTGGAGGAGCGCTATCCGGGCCTGAAGCTCAGCTGGGTCGTCGACTGGGCGCGCCGGTTCATCGAGCAGGTGGTCGCCAAGGCGGACGCCACGCCAGCGGACAAGGGCGTCTTCGACGATCGCCTGGAGCAGATGGCCAAGGAGCTCGCGGCGAGGATCGACGCCACGAACCCGCAGCTGCGGGCCGGGGGTGGGGCCCCGCAGAGGGGGATCTCGGGCGGCGCGGGCACCCACCTGTGGACGGGCGGGGTCGACTACAAGGCCGCTCAGGCCGCCGCCCGGCGGGCCGCCGAGGCCGAGAGCCAGGCTGGCAATCTGGACGCGGCTTCGGTGGAGATGACCATCGCCGGGGAGCTCCTCGACAGCATCAATTTCTCGGGGAACGGGATCGACTACGCGCCCGAGGCGGACAAGCTGTGGAACGAGCTGTCACGCGCCTTTGCCGGAAACGCTCGTGGGACGGTCCGCGTCCACACGTTGTACGGCGTCCGGAGCCCGAGCATCTTTTACTCGGTGGAGAGCCTGGCGCTGCTCCTCGTGCTCAAGGCCCAGGAGGAGCGCGAGAAGGTCGACAAGAAGCAGGACGGCCCCGTGGTCGACGAGATCCGGATGCTGATCTACTTCCGCAAGGGCGAGATCGACCCGGAGACGGGGCAGCTCTCGGTCCCGAAGGACGAGAGCGGCAAGATGAGGGAGGATCTCGTGAAGCAGCGGGAGGACCGCGTGACCACCTCCTACCAGCTCGAACGGGCGCGGGCGAACGCGTGGGACAAGTCGCTTGCCTGGGAGCCGACCTTCGCTGTCGCCGGATCGGTGAAGCACCGCGCCGCGCTCCTCGACGCGCGCCGCGCGGCGGGCTCGCCGGGCTGACGGAGCATGAAGGAACACCCCGTTTAATTTCTCTTAAGATGACGACGCTCGGTCTCGTCGGTTTCATACGGAGACGTCACCGCCGAAAGGGACCTGCCATGTCACGGAACGTCTTCCTGTTCGAGCTCGCCGCCACGCGCGGCGACGCGGAGGAGGTCGAGCGAGACCTGCTCTCGCGCGCCTCGGCCTTCGCGCTCGGAGCCTTTCCCACGCTCGATCCGGCGCTCTTCGCGCACCGGATCCTGCGCGGGAAGGGCGCGTCGTACACCTGGGAGATCGGCCTCGACGAGATCGAGGAGGCCCGGCGCGCGGAGCTCCACGCCGCGCTGCTCGAGCAGATCCAGACGTCGCTCGCGGGCGTGGCCGAGCTCCGATCCTCCGCCGCGTATGCCGACCTGACGCTCCCCGCGCCCGGCCCCGATCCCGCCCGGGCCAGGGGGGGTTCGGGCGGGGCGCTCTCGTTCGCGGACGGCGATCTCCCGGTCTGGGAGGATCACGCGCGCGGCTCGGGCGCGGTGGAGGCAGGGAGCGCGCTGCCCGAGCATCTCACCGCCGAGATCGCGCAGTTCCGCGCCGCCGTGCCGGTCGAGCCGGGGCTCAAGCCCTGGGGCGCAGGGCACGTCTACACAGGCAGCGCGGACAAGGCTCACCTCGCTTACCTGCACGGGTATATCGACGCCCGGGCGGCGAGGGCGAGCTCCGCCGATCGGCGGAAGATCATGGCCTTTCGCGCGTTTCAGGCGCGCGAGGGCAGCACCGCCGCCATCAACACCTACGATGACCAGATCGTCACCTGGGGGACGGGCTGGGGCGGCCGCGGCTGGCTGGGCAAGGTGATGGAGCGGGCGACCGCGAACGACGCCGTGCGCGAGGCGCTGGGCGCCGCCGGCGTCCGCTACCGCGGCAGCAACGTGTACGACGTCGTCGATCTCGACGCCGGCACGGTCGTCACCGGAGGCAAGGAAGCGCTCGAGATCCTGCGCCGCTCCGTCCCGCTCCTCCACCTGCTTATCGACCTGGCCAGGAACCCAGCCACGCGCGACGCGGTGACCGAGGCCCAGCTCCGCACGTTCATGGATGGCTCGGGCAACATCTGCGGCGCCGACGCGATCGCGACGCAGGCGCTGTTCAACCTGATCGCGCACCTCAAGCACTGGGCGCCCGGGTATGTGATCGGGTGTCTCGAGTGGGCCGTACCGCAGCTCGGCCCCGGGTCGCCGTCGGAGGAGCGCGACCGGCGCCTCGCCGCGCTCGTGGGCCGCTACTTCTACGGCAAGGCGCGCAAGCACCGGTGGATCCCGGACTTCAGGCAGTTCCGGCTCTACTTCCGGCACATGAAGGACGACGGGCTCGATTGCCTGGACGAGCCCTTCCTCCAGGCCGCGGCGCCTCCGGGGGATGACCCGTTCGCCGCCGCGATGGGCGCGCCCGCGGCGGCGCCCCCGCCGAAGGATCCGCGCCTCACGCGCGCGCCCCTCGCCGGACAACCCGACCTTGAGAGCGTCGCCTCGGGTCGGGGCGCGCTCCGGAGAGGGGCGAGGGGACCCGGGGTGAAGGCGTTGCAGGAGGCGTTGCTCGCGCTGGGCGAGAGCGCGCCTGGCGGCGCCGACGGCGCGTTCGGTCCGGGCCTCGAGGCGGCCGTGAAGCGGTTCCAGGCCGAGCGCGGCCTCGCCGCCGACGGCGTGGTCGGCGCGGCGACGCTCGCGGCCCTCGACGCGGCCTTCGACGCGGGCGCGGCGACCCGGGCGACAGGCGCGGAGACATCGAATCGAAGAGGAGAGGAGGAGCACCGATGACCGCAGAGAAGAGCGATGAGGGCGCCCTGCCGCAGGCGAGCGCCCCCGCGTGGGTGGACATGGATCCGACGCCCGCCGAGCCGCCCGAGGAGTGGCTGGCTCGCCCGGTCGCGTTCGCCGACGACGAGGCGCCACCGCAGCTCGTCCGCACCGTGAACCTGCTGGACCCGCCCGAGCACGGCCTGCGCGGGCCCGAGGACGCCGAGGGCCTCGCCGAGTTCATCCTGTCCCGCGCCAGGGAGGGGATCGGCGACATCTTCTCGCACCCCGATTACGACACCGCCTCCGGCGACCGCGAGGACTGGGCGCGGGCCATCGCCGAGCACCAGACCGGCATTCCGTACACGATGCCAGCCTTCTTCTACGGCGCGCAAAGAGGGGTCGCGAAGTCGATCTCGGGCAGCGGGCGGTACCCGATCGTGGGGCAGTGCCAGCAGTCGGTGACGACCGCGCTCTGCATCGGCGGCTGGGACGGCGGCCCGTACGGCGACATCGGCTGCGGGACCGACGCGCTGCCGGCTGCAGCTAGGCTGGGCGACGGCTGGACCTCCGTCCCGAAGGTGCTCGCCGACTGGCCCGACGACCTCTGGGAGAAGGTCACGGTCGGCTCGTGCCTCTTCTGGTCGGCGTCCGGGGCCGCGGGCGCCGGGAGCGGGCACGTGGCGATGGTGATCCGCAAGCACCCGGTCGAGCGCAAATGGCAGCTCTGGGACACCACCACGTCGTTCAACGACCCCGCGGTGCACGCCGCCGCCGGAAGGGGCGCGCGCATGCTCTGGGAGTCGCACTGGTGGCCGTTCATCCCGCCGGCGCTCTGCGGCGGTCGGTGGTCGTTCCGCGGCATCGCCCGGATCGACGGCCTCGGAGAGATCAAGAGCGATCTGAAGCCGCGCGGGCGCGCCCGCCTGCTCCTCCGGCGCCGCGGCGACGGCGCGCTGCTCTATCGCTCGGAGTGGATGTCGATGGAGGACGAGGGCCTCCCCATCTCCTGGCTGCTCCGTTCTCTGCGCGGCGCGCCCTTCCACGACCGCATCGAGCCCACGTGGTGCGTCAACTCGAAGTCCGACGCGCCGACCAAGCTCGCCCCGGACAACCGGCCGCTGCTCGACGTCTTCTGCGACGCCAGGGGCAACGCGAAGATGTCGTGGAGCCCGGCCCAGGGCCTGCACAACCGCCCTCACCAGGCGATCTGGGCGCCGCCCGCGGCGCTCCGCTGAGCCGCGGCAGCGGGCGCCCCAGCAACCCGGGAGACAACCCTCATGCGTACCCTCATCATCAGTGATCTGCACCTCGGCAACGGGGGTGACTACGACGTCTTCGCCGGGGGAGAGGCGCTGCCCGCGCTCCTCGACCGGATCGCGGGCGAGCCCGCGCGGGTCGTGGTCAACGGCGATGGCGTCGACTTCCTCATGAACGAAGACCCGCTGGAGCTCGATCCGGCGCGCGCCGCCGCGCAGGCCCGCGCGATCGCCGCCGCGCCCGCGAGCGCCGCCGTGCTGGAGGCGTTCGGGCGCGTCCTCGCGCGCGGCGGCGAGGTCATCGTCCGCCTCGGCAACCACGACGTGGAGCTCGCCGTCCCGGAGGTGCAGGAGATCCTGCGCGCGGCGATGGATCAGCCGTCCGAGGTCGCAGCGCGCCTCACGTTCCAGCTCGGCGACGCCCCCGCGATCCTCGACGTCGGCGGCGCCCGGATCCTCGTCACCCACGGCGAGCACAACGACAACTGGAACAAGGTCGACTATGGGCGCCTGGCCCGGCTCGACCGGTTCAGGTACGCGGCCGGCTCGGTCCTCGTGAAGCAGCTCATGAACCCCATCGCGCGGCGGCACGGCATGCGCTTCGTGAGCCTGCTCAAGCCCGATTTCCAGGGCGCGGCGCTCGCCGCGCTCGCGGTCGCGCCCGGGATCGTGAAGCAGCTCTTCAGCGCGGCCTCGCTCGATATCGCCTGGCAGCTCTTCAAGAAGGCGGGGTCGGCGGCCTCCTTCGCCGAGGAGGAGGAGGAGCTCGGGCTCGCCGAGCGGTTCGCCGACGCGGGCCTCGAGGCCGAGGAGGCGGCGGCGCTCGAGGCCGCGCTCGGCGACGGGCCCGCGGCGTTCGCCGATGAAGAGGCGATGTCGACCGCGAGCCTCAAGCTCGCGCGCGCCGGCCTGAAGCTCTACGCGGGCATGCAGAAGAGGCTCGCCGGCACGCTCGGTGACGAGTACTTCCGCCTTGAGCCCGATGAGGCCGAGTGGGCCGACGCCCGGCGCCTGGCGAAGAAGTTCGACGCCGGCGCGGTGGTGCTCGGCCACACCCACGCGGCCCGCTGGAAGGTGGCCGACGGCATCGCCTTCGCCAACACGGGCACGTGGATCTGGCTGATGCAGCTGCCGCGCTCGGACGCAGGAGACGAGGCGTGGGCCGAGTTCCTCGAAGAGCTGCGGAACAACCCGAGGCTCCTGCCCGAGCGGCAGCGGGCGGCGAAGACCGTCCAGCGCCTCACCGCCGTGCTCCTCGACGCGCACCCGGACGGCGGCGCGACGATGCGGCTCGTGCAATGGGACGATGGAGAGCTCCGCTCCCTGGAGGCCGCGCGCGTGCCCCCGGGGGGCGCGGCGCCTGGGAGGGAGGCGTGATGTCCGACATCGAGCTGCTCCTCTGCCACGCCGACGATCAACGACCCGTCCTCGAAGAGGGGTTGCCGCTCGAGTCCGCCGCGGACGAGCCGCAGCCCGGCGGAGAGGAGCTGATCCACGATTTCGCCGATTTCTCCGACGATCCCAACGACCTCTCGCTCCAGCGCTGGTCCGTCATTGCGCCCGAGGGGCCGGCGGGCGACGCCCTGCTCGCGCTCGTCGAGCCCCTGATCCGGAAGCGGGAGCAGGACCAGGGCGCGCCCGTCGTGCCCTATCGCGTCCCCGCCGGCATGGACGCGGACGCGGCGATCCGGTGGAGCAAGAGCGTCTATCATGACGAGTCGCTCGCGCTCGAGGATCTGCCGCGGTATCTGCTCGTGCTCGGCGATCTCGACGAGGTCTCGCTCGAGCTCCAGCAGGCGATGGCGAGCGAGGCGCTCGTCGGTCGCCTGGTGTCCCGGTCCGCCGCGGGCTACGCGGCGTACGTGGACAAGCTCCTCTCCTCGGAGCGCGCCCCTCCGCGGGAGGCGCGGGCGCGGGCGCTCTTCTTCACCGCGCAGGACGGCACCGCGGCGACCACCATCGGCCACAGGGCGCTCGTCGCGCCCAGCGTGGCGCGGTGCCGCGACACCCGGCAGAGGGGCGGCTTCAAGGCGAGGGACATCGAGGAGATCGGGTTTGACGGCGCCGAGGCGGCGAGGAGCGCGCTCCTCGAGCAGCTCGGGCGGCCGGAGCCGTCGATGCTGTTCACCATGAGCCACGGCCTGGGCGCGCCCCGCAGGGGATGGACGTCGGCGGACGAGCAGCGCGCCGTGCAAGGAGCGATGAGCCTGGGCTCCGGCGTGCGCATCGCGGCCGAGGACCTCGGCGACAGGCCCTTTCTGCCCGGCGGGATCTGGTTCTTCCTCGCGTGTTACGGCGGCGGGACGCCGGCGGCGAGCGCCTATCACCACTGGCTCGCCCGCCTGCGCGACGCGGGCGGCTTCGGCGGGCGGGTCGACGGCGTGCTCGCCGGCCTCCCCAGGCCGGGCGATCGGCCCTTCATCGCCGCGCTGCCGCAGGCCGCGCTGGCGAGCCCGCGCGGCCCGCTCGCGGTCATGGCCCACATCGATCTGGCCTGGACCTACAGCTTCCAGGACATGGGGCCCGACGGCAAGGACAGGGCGTCGCGGTTCGAGGGCGTCTTCAGCTCGCTGGTCAAGGGCGCCCGCGTGGGCAACTCGTACAACGAGCTCCTCCGTTACCTGGGGAACGCCAACCACGAGCTCGCCGCGATGTACAACCAGGAGGCGAGGGCCGAGACGGCGGGCAAGCCGCTCGCCCTCGACCAGGGTCGCGCGAAGCGGCGGGCGAACCTGTGGATGCTGCGCGAGGATCTCGCGGGGTACGTCCTCCTGGGGGATCCGGCGGCGCGGCTCGCGATCGACCGCGACAGGGGAGCCATCAAGGCCACGCCCGCGCCGGCGGAGGTGCGCTCGCCCGTCCCGCAGCTGCCCGCCGCTCCGCCGGCCCCGGCGGCGGGGCGCGCGCGGGACGCGGCGCGCATGCAGCGGGCCGTCCACGAGAAGATCCTCGGGGAGGAGGGCGACAGGAAGATCGCCGAGAGATACGGTATCACGCGCGAAGAGCTCCAGCGCTGGTACGACGCCTATTGCGAGGCCGGGCTCGCGGCGCTGGGCGAGCTGCCGTAGCGGTGCGCGCGCCCGAAGAGGAGCCCGACGCCCCGCCGGCCCGCCCCCCCGCCGAGCCCGTGGGCGAGGCGCCGCCACGCAGGGCCCGGCGGCGCCTCGCCCTGCGGTCGCGCCGCCGCGATCGTGTCGATAGCGTCAACACCAGCAGCCGGCTCCTCAGGGAGCAGCTCTGGACGCTCGCGCTGCTCGCCCTCCTCGTCCTGCTGCTCCTCGTGGCGCTCACGGCCACGGCGCGAGCTCCCGTCCAACAATGGCCTGCCTGGGGATATCGGACCCTCCTCGGCGTCTTCTCGTTTGGCGCCCTGGGAGCCACCTTCAGCGCTGCTCGATCGCTCAAGGGCTCTTCCCGCCGGGCCAGGGCTCACGCGCAGGCGTCGGACGCGCGGGTCACCCTCTCGCGCGCCGTCCTCGGGGCGCTGCCGGGGCTCGCCGCCTACGCGTTCCTCCAGTCGAGGGTGCTGAACCTCGGGGACGTCGACAACAGCAAGGCGTTCGCGATCGCGTTCATCGCCGGCTTCAGTGAGCGGCTCGTGCTCAAGGTGGCAGAGACGTTCGCCGGGGAGCAGAAGGCGCGGTAGCGGCGCCGGCGGGCACGCCGCGCCCGTCACGGGGCAGAGCGCGCGTCCTGAGGTCGCGCGTGGTCGGTCCGAGGCGAGACGAACCGGACGACGGCGCGCGGCGCGAGGCGATAACCGTGCTCATTGCGCTCGATGACGTCCCTGAGCCCCATGCGGCGGAGCTGGGTCAGGGCCACGTAGACGCGGTTGGCCCCCGCGTTCGCCACCGGCCGCTCGCCGGGCCAGCCGGCCTCGAACAGGTCCTGGAGCGAGAGCGCGGCGTCCGGCGCCTCGTCGTGCCGGTCGACGAGGGCCGTCACGATGCGGCTGAGCGCGTGGCCGAGCGTGTGCTTCACGCCGTCCTCCGCCGCGATCCAGCGCACCTCGCAGCCGAGGACCAGCGTGGGCGGGCAGGTCGGCGCCGCCTCCGCGGCGAGCGGCAGCGGCCGCCCGGCGAGCAAGCTGGCCACGAGCGACGCGAACGCCTCGGGATCAGGCGCCTCGCCGCAGGGCGCGAGGTGCGCGAGGTTGTGGAGGTCCGCGTCCTCGGCGCACCTTCGCGCGCGCCGCTCCAGCGGCTCGGGTGGCTCGAGCTCCATCGAGCGGTTGTTCCGGTCGGCGCCGCGCGCGCTCGCCGCGCTGCCCTGGACCGCATGGCGGAGCGACCGCGCGAGGAGCGACAGCGCGAGCTCGTCGCCCGCCGGGGTCGGCTCGCCGCCGGCCGCCACCTCGGGCGCCTGGAACTCCAGGACCCTGTCGATCGGCTGTCCTCCGGCCCTCTCGAGCGGAGCATCCCTGCCGTAGCCGACGAGATAAAAGCGCCCTTCGCGGGAGAAGAGGACGTCAGCGCACGAGACGCGACCGATGCAGACCGGCCGCCCGTGCTTCGGATCGATCACCGCGTGGGCCGCCCGCATCGCCTTGCGGAGGCTCGCGACGAGGCCGGCCGCGCTCCCGGGCGGCACCGTCCAGCCGGCGTCGTTCAGGAGGTTCGTGAGGTCGACGCCGTCGATCACGGCGTCACAGGCGAGCTCGATGTACGGCATTCCGTCGGCGACGCCGCGCGCCGCGACCTTCGGGATGAGCGGGTGATCGAGGAGCGCGTGGACGCGCTCGATCTCGGCGAATACGGCCTTCGCCCGCGCCGCGCTGACGGCCGGGCCGGGCACGATGACCACGCAGGGCTCCGCGTCCCCGGCGCGCGTCGCCGCGACGACGTGGAGGCCGTCGCGACGGCGGATGGAGCGCGGGGCCTCATATCTGCCGAGCCATCGTGAGCGAGAATCGTCCGTGAGTTCCATGATCGTGTCCGTTCCTCAGTCGCGCACGCCTGCCGGCACACATCATTAATCACGCCCCAAGGACGTTTCCGCCGATGCGTTCTTAATAGTTTTTAAGGTGAGAAATCCTCCTGCTGCGGTCTACAAAGCCACGGAGTCAGACATGGCAGGCAGCACAACGTAGCGAGGCTTGTCTTTCGATGTGGTTGGAGATCGAGCTCGACATCAGCGGTGACGAGGTGCGCGTCAACGCGCGTGGCAGCCGGGGAGAGCGCCCCGCGGGGCACGCGATAGCCTCCGAGCAGGGCCTCGGTGCCCTGCAGACCTTCGCCAACAAGATCGGGAGGGCGGTCCGCGGCGGTAAATCGCTCGATCCAGCGGCGGTGAGCGACTCGCAGGCGCTCCACGAGGAGGTGTTCAAAGGGGAGCTGCGCGACGTCCTCGCGCGGCTCGGCGAGGCGTCGAAGGGCGGTCCGCTCCTCTTGCGGCTCTTCGCCCGCGATCACGCGCTCCAGGCCGTCCCCTGGGAGGCGCTCTGCAGGCCGGGGACGTCCGAAGGGTTTCTGGGGACCGACCCCCGGGTGCTCTTCGCGCGCGGCGTCACCTCGTCGGAGCCGTGGGAGCCGCGCGAGGTCAAGGGCGCCGTCCGGGTGCTCGGGATCGCGCCGGGCACCGGCGAGCGGGCTCTCGACGTGCTGCGCGAGGCGCTCGCCCCGTCGATCGACGCCGGCGAGGTAGAGTGGCTCGATCCGATCGCCGGGCCGGAGATCAGCGCGCGGGCCCTCTTCGATCGGCTCCGTCGCGGCAAGAGCCCGCACGTCGTGCACTGGCTCGGCCACGGCGGCGTGGATCTCTCGGGCAAGCCCGTCCTTCGCGTGGCGGACGACGAGGACGGCGAGGAGGCCTGGATCACCGCCGAGGCGCTGGGCCGCGAGCTCTCCGCCGCCTTCTGCGAGGAGCTGCGCCTCGTGATCCTCGAGGCCTGCGAGGGCGCCAGGGCCGGCGCGCTCGGCAGCGCGGCGGAGATCCTGGCCAGGGCGGGCGCGGACGCCGTGGTGGCGCACCTCTGGCCGGTGAAGGCCGACGTGGCGCGCGCGTGCTCGACCGAGCTCTACCGCGCGCTCACGGGCGCGTCGCTGAGCCAGGGCGACATCGGCGCGAGCGTGGCGGCGGCGCGGCGGACGCTGCTCTCCCAGAGCGCCGAGGCGTTCTCGCCGATCCTGTACCTCCGCGGCTCGGACTCGGTGGTCTTCAACTTCCAGGGCCGCCGCGTGGCGAGGCCGGGGAAGAAGGGCCGATCGAGGGCGCTCGCGCCCGCGCTCCAGGGCCTGCTCGAGCGGCCGTTCACGATGGTGCTCGGCGATCTCGAGGACGATCGCGCCGCGCTCCAGCGGGAGCTCGAGCAGTTCATGCAGGAGAGCGGCGAGCCGGCGGCCCAGGGGATGTCGCTGAGCGCGCTCACCCAGCGCTGCGTGCTCCGGTTCGGGCAGGAGGTGCTGCACTCGCTCTTCCAGCAGGCGCTGACCGCTTCGCCCGCCGCGACGGCCCCGCCGCTCGTCGAGGCGCTCGCGCGCTTCGTCCGGCCGGGGGTCCACGTCACGCTGCTCTGGCGGCCCTGCCTCGAGCACGCGATCGCGCAGAGGCTGCCGCAGCGGACCGTGTACGCCATCCAGCCGTCCCTCCTGGGCGCTAGCGGCAAGCCGCGCGTCGTCAAGCGCGCCGCGGGGGCGGCGACGTGGAAGATGGATCCCGTCATGCCCAGGCGCTTCGATCTCGACAGCGAGATCGTCGTGCTCCGCCTGTACGGCGGCTACTCGGCCGAGCCGCGCCCCATCTTCTCGCCGCCGCTGCTCACCGAGGACGATCACATCCACGGCCCCCTCGGCGCTGACGGCGCCCGGCCGCCGCTATGGATGGAGGAGCTCCTGGCGCGGCCGCGCGTGCAGCCCGGCCTCTTCGTCGCGCTCTCGAGCCTCGACTTCCGCCACCGCATGCTGCTGCGCTGGCTCTACGATCAACGCCCTGCGCCCCCGGACAGCCTGGCCGTCCTCGCGCCTGGGGTCGAAGGGAGCGAGATCGAGATCTGGGGCAACGGCGGCGGGCTGCCCGGCACGGGCCACATCGCGGCCACGACCGGAGATCTGGTGGAGCTCGCGGAGCAGCTCGACGCCTTCGCGCTGGAGGACGCCTCGTGACACACCCGGGGAGCCATCGACCATGATCCCCGGCGAGGACCGGCTGGACCTCCTGCTCGCCGACGCCGACGAGCGCCGCCCCGTGCTCGACGAGGGGCTGCCCGACGACACCGCCCAGCGCGCGCCGAGGCCCAGGAAGGCCCGCGACGCCAACCACTGGCGCCGCACCGACGCCGATCGCAACGACCTCACCCTCCAGCGATGGGCGGTGATCGCGCCGGAGGGCCGGGAGGGCGACCGGATGCTCGAGGCCATCCAGCCGCTCGTCGCGCTGCGCGAGGCCGAGCAGGGCTCTCCCGCGCGCGTCTATCGCGTGCCGCACGGGATGGACGCCAAGCGATCTGCGGACTTCCGGAGAGACATCTACTGGTCCGAGGAGGTGGCGGAGGAGGACAGGCCCCTTTACCTGATGATGCTCGGCGATCTCCATCACACCTCGGTGGAGCTCCAGCACGCGCTCGCCAATGACGCGCTCGCGGGGCGCGTCCACTTCGCGGACGGTGCGGGAGAGACGGATCTCGCCGGCTATGCCGCCTACGCCGAGAAGGTCGTCCGCTACGCGCAGCGCGGCACGCCCGAGACCTCGCCGGAGCTGCTCTTCTACGCCGCGCCCGACGGCTCGGCGGCCACGCTCGCGGGCAAGCTCAGGCTCGTCGACCCGAGCCTGGCGACGTCGATGGAAGCGCACGCCAGGGGCAAGCTCCCCGCGGCCGCGGTGCGCGAGATCTCCGCCGGAAGCGTGGACGATCTGCTCGCCGGGGGCGGCGGCGCGCGCCCCTCGGTGCTGCTCTCGGTGAGCCACGGCCTGGGCGCGCCCCGGCGCGGCTGGCGCAGAGAGGAAGACGCCTGGCGGCGCCAGGGGGCGCTCGTGATCGCCCACGACGAGATCCTCGACGCCGAGCGGCTGCGGGGACAGGCGTTCTTGCCGGGAGGCATGTGGTTCTACCTGGCCTGCCTCGGCGCGGGCACGCCGGCGGAGAGCGTCTATCACGCGTGGCTCTCGCAGCTCGCGCAGGAGGATCGTTATGGCGGCAGCCTGAAGGCCGTGCTGCACAGCCTCCCCGCGCCCGGCCAGCGCCCCTTCGTCGCGGCCCTGCCGCAGGCCGCGCTGGCCAACCCGGCGGGGCCGCTCGCCGTCATCGGCCACGTCGACCTCGCGTGGACGTACGGCTTCTCGGGGACGAGGAGCCTGTCGGAGAGCAAGAAGTCCCGTATCTATCGCCCGCTCGAGGTGCTGGTCCGCGGCAGCCGCGCGGGGATCGCGCTGGAGGCGCTGATGGAGTTCTACCGCGGCGCGAACGACGAGCTCGCGCAGAGCTACCAGATCGAGGCCGACGCGCGCGCGGCGGGCCGCGCGGATCCTGCCGATCGCGCCGATCGCGCTCACCTGTGGATGCTGCGCAACGATCTCCGCGGCTACGTGCTGCTCGGCGATCCGGCGGCGCGGCTGCCGCTCCAGCAGCTCGCGCTGCGCGCCGAGGCGCCCGCGCCTGCCGAGGTGGGGTGTACCCCGCCGGAGGCGCCGGCCGGAGGCGCTGCGCCCGGGGCGCAGGCGCGGGAGGCGGCCGTGCTGGCGATGATCCGCGGAGACGAGGCGCCGCGCGCGATCGCGGGGCGCGCGCGGGTGTCGCTGGAGGCGTTGTGGAGCTGGGTCGACGCCTATCGCGCGGGCGGCCGCGAGCGACTCGGGCGGTGAGGGCGCCCCGCGGGGTCGTGCAACCCACATCATCGATCAGGCAGCGTTCGCCGGCATCTGCACGTCAAGAACGTGTGCGAACCACACGAGCCGGCGCGACGCAGCAGCCCCGGCGCCATGAGGCGCGAAGTACATGAGGTCTCTCTGGTGTCTGGAGCGCTCTTGCCGAGGCGGGTCATCACCGCTCAGCAGCGTGCGGCCACGTACCTAACGCCGGCGCAGGCGCGCGCGCCATCGTCCCTTCGGACAGCTTGACGCGCGACGGCACCCATGATGTCGCCCTGCGGTTGGGCTCAGGAAAGCGGGCTGTTCGTCACGCCCGGATCCAGCGCCCGCCGACATCGTCGATCCCGAGGCCGTATCCGCTCTCCAGGCGTCCGGTCCTCGGCCAGGCCTCGCAGATCAAGAGCCGCTCCCCGTCGCGGCGCTCACCCGTCGCGCCAGCGGCTCCGCTCCAGCAGCGCCGCGAGCTCCGCCGCCGAGGCCACCCCGAGCTTCGCCGTCGCGCTCGCCCGGTGCTGCTTCACGGTCGACTCGGCGAGCCCCAGCTCCGCCGCGATCTGCTTGTTCAGCTGCCCGCGCGCGATCCGGTCGCACACCTGCCGCTCGCGCGGCGTGAGCGCGTCGAGCCGCGCCGCGAGCGCCTCCCGTTCCTCCCGGGTCGCCCGCGCCCGCGCGTCGAGGTCCATCGCGCGCCTCACGGCCGCGAGCACCTCGTCCGCCTCGAGCGGCTTCAGCAGGAAGTCCACCGCGCCGTCCTTCATCGCCTGCACCGACGCGCGCACGTCCCCGTGTCCGGTGATGAAGATGAGCGGCAGCCGGCACCCGGACGCCCTGAGCGCCGCCTGGAGGTCGAGCCCGCCGAGCTCCGGCATCGCCAGGTCCACGATCACGCAGCCGGCCCGCGCGTCCGGCGCCGCCGCCGCGGACGCCAGGAACGCGCGCGCCCCCTCGAACAGCTCCACCTCGTAGCCCGAGGCGCCGAGCAACCGGCCCACGCTCCGCAGCACCGCGCCGTCGTCGTCGATCACCACGACCTTCGCCGTCACGCCCGTCATCGTTCCTCCTGCGCCGCCTCGCCCGGCAGCTCGAGGCGCGCAGCCACGCCGCCCGCGGGCGCGCGCTCGGCCCACAGCCGACCGCCGTGCGCGTCCGCGATCGACCGGCTGATGCAGAGCCCGAGGCCGAGGCCCTCCGACTTCGTCGTGAAGAACGGCTCGAAGAACCGCTCGAGATCATCCATCGCGCCCCCCTCGCCCGAGTCCTCCACCACGAGCGCCACGCGCCCGCCGGCGCGCGCCGTCCTCACGATCACCCGGCGGTCGCCGTACGGCCGTCCGGAGACGGCGTCGAGCGCGTTCGAGATCAGGTTCAGCGCCACCTGCTGGAGCTGGACCGCATCGCCCCGCACCGCGGGCAGGTCGGGCGCGAGCTCCAGCGCGATCGTCGCGCCGCGCAGGAGCGCGTCGTTGCCCACGAGCCGCGCCACCTCGCGCGCCGCCTCGTTCAGGTCGCACCGCTCCCTCTGCGCCTCGCCCTTCTTCAGCAGCACGCGCATCCGCCGGATCACCTGGCCGGCCCGCCGGGCGCCGGCGACGATCTCCTCGAGGGCGGCGCCCACCTCCGCGACGTCCGGCGCCGCGCGGCGCAGCAGGATCTCCGCCGCCTGTGCGCTCGTGAGCACCGCGGAGAGCGGCTGGTTGATCTCGTGCGCGATCGAGGACGCGAGCTCGCCCATCGCCGCGACGCGGTTGAGGTGCGAGAGCGCGCTGAGCGACTCGCGCGCCTGGCTCTCGGCGCGCTTCCGGCGGGTCACGTCGAAGTGGGAGACGACCGCCCCCCCGTCCTTCCACGAGAGCCGCCGCGCCCGCACCTCGGTCCAGCGCTCGGCGCCGTCGTGACGGTACTCGACCGTGCCCTCGACGTCGCGCCCAGCGAGCACCCCCTCCACGAGCTCCACGACCCGCCCGGCGCCAGCGTCGCCCGCCGCCGCGGCCCGCCGGAACGCGCCGAGGTAGCTCTCCCCCTCGGCGACACGGTCGAGCGGGCCCGGCGCGCCCTCGCGCGACGCGCGCGCCCACGCCCGGTTCGTGCGGTGCATCACCCCGGTCCTGTCCACGACCGCCACGAAGCCGACCATCGAGGCGAGCACGGCGTCGCTCATCGCCTGAGCGCGCCCGCGCCGCCGCCGCTCGATGACGAGCGCGGCGATCAGGGCGGTCTGGAGCGTGACCGCGACCGCGGCGCCCACCGCCCACCGGCGGTAAAGATCCCAGAAGGACGGCACCCGGAAGTGGACCTCGGCGCCGGGCGGCAAGCGCTCCTCGGGGATCCGGAAGAGGGCGAGCTCGCGCGCGTCGAAGGCGAGCGCGTTCGCGTCCGCGGCGCGGATCGGGATCGACGCCGCGGGCTCGCCGCCGAGGAGCCGCAGCGTGATCCCGCCCAGGTCGCGCCCGACCCGCCCGTAGTCGACGATCTCCCCGCCGACGATCCCTTTGCCGAGCCCGACGCCGTGGACGGAGAAGAACGGGCGCTGGGTGTGCGCTCGGATCCGCTCGAAGGCCTGTAGCCCGACGAAGCGGTCCCCGGCGCCATCCATGTAGAACGTGTCGAACAGGACGATGGCGTTCTCCGGGAGCGCGGCGAGGCGCCGATCGAGCTCGGCGAGCGGCAGGCTCGCGAGGTCCAGGAGCGCGACGCGGCCGGCGAGGGGGCCGAGATCGCGGGCGATCCCGTCGTGGCGCGCGCGTTCCCAGGGGCTCGCGCCCATGACGAGCGCGACCTCTCGCGTGTCGGGGAGGAGGCGCAGCGCGCCCTCCGCCGTCCGGAGCCACGCGTAGTCGAGCCAGATCCCGGTGACGTCCGGCGCGGCGGGCACCGCGAGGGCGGCGCTCCGGTCCTCGCTCAGGAAGAGCACGGGCACGCCGGACCACAGCTCGCGCCGCAGGTCGAGCACGACCCGGAGCACGTCGAGCCGGAGCGCGACGATCACGCCGGGGTGATAGCTGCTGTATTTCGCCCGATAGAAGCGGCGGAGCTCGCGCGTGTAATCGGGGGTGTCGAACCACGACAGGTCGAGGAACTCGAGCTTGAAGGTGACCGGCCCGCCCCACCCGACCCGCACCGATTCCCGGAGCTCGCCGTTGATCGAGGACATGGCCGGCGCGGTCGGGTCATCCGACTGGAAGACCAGGACCTGCGCCGGCGCTTGGTCCGCCAGCGCCGGCGCGGTCGCGCCGAACGCGATCGCGAAGGTCGCGATCGGGAGCACGAGCGCCGAACAGGAATTCCGTGGATGCCTCGACGGCGCCGCAGATCGCTCCCGCTCCCTTCTTCGCGCTGGTGTCGTCAACAAGAGAGATGAACTTATCACGGCTGTTTCGGCGTTCTCATCATGTCCAAAAGGGGGTTACCGAGGCGCGCAGACGACATGCGCCGAGCTGGCCAACGCGCGCCTCGACCTCCACGGCCGCTTGGCCGCGCAGCCCGGATGAAGGGCACGTTCGAGGACGCCGGCGCGGGGGGCCGCGCGTCACCGCCGCTCGTCGGGTGTGTCTCGCCTGCCACATCGCGCTCCGGCTTCCGCTGCCGACATGCCCCTTGCGCCCGCGGCACCACCATTGCTGAGTCGCGGGCCATGTCCGCCGCTTCGCGCCTCCGGTTCGCGCCCGCCGCCCTGGCGGCCACCGCCCTCAGCCTCGCATGCGTTCAGGGCGCGCGCGCCCCCAACGTCCCGCCCCGCGGGACCCTGGCCCCCGGCGCGCTCGACCCCGGCGGAAGGCCCGCGGAAGGCCCCTTCGCGGTGGTGTTCGGTGCGCCCCGCGGGCAGACGACGAGCCCCGCCGAGATCAGCCTCGTCTTCAACCGGCCGATGCGGCCGCTCGACCTCGCCGGCGGCGAGGCCGCCGCGCCCGCGATCCTCAAGCCGCCCGCGCCGGGGCGCTGGCGCTGGGTCGGCACGAGCGGCCTCACGTTCGCCCCCGACGGGCACCTGCCGCGCGGCACCGCGTTCACCGTCGAGGTCCCGGCCGGCACGCGCGCGCTCGACGGCAGCGCGCTCGAGAAGCCGTACGTGCTCTCTTTTCGCACCGAGCTGCCCAAGGTCGCGCGCGTCGAGCCGTGGTCGGGCAAGGACGACCTCCGGCCGGACGCGCGGTTCGAGCTCCGGTTCAACCAGCCGGTCGACACCGCCGAGGTCGCGCGGAGCGTGTCCCTCACGGCCGGCGGCCGCGCGGCCAAGGTGGCGTTCGACGTCCGGCGCCCCGACCCGAAGAACGAGCTGCTCGCCGAGGTCGTCCCGCGCGCGCCGCTGCCGCGCGACAGCGAGATCGAGCTCGCCGTGGCCGCGAGCCTCCGCGGCCACGAAGGGCCGCTGCCGGCCGGCGAGGAGCAGCGGTTCTCGTACCGCACCTACGGGCCGCTCCGGGTGGTGCGCACCGACTGCGATCGCGACACGCCGCAGGGGGCGTGCGCGACCGAAGGCGGCTTCTCGCTCGCCTTCTCGAACCCCGTCCGCCTCGCCGACGCCAAGCGGGCGATCTCGGTGGAGCCCGCCGTCAAGCTGAGGTGGCCCGGGTGGCTGGAGGACGACGCGTTCACGAGCCACATCCACCTCGGCGGCGCCTTCGCGCCGGGGCGCAGCTACCAGGTGCGCGTCGCCGCCGGCCTGCGCGACGAGCACGGTCAGGCGCTCGCCGGCGCCGCCACCCGGGAGGTCGCGTTCGGCGACCGCTGGCCCGAGGCGCAGATCGGCCTCACCGGGAGCGTGTTCGAGCCGGCGCAGCGGCGCGAGATCCCGGTCGTGTCCGTGAACGTGCGCGAGCTGTCGCTCGCGGTCGGCGCCATGACCGAGGAGGCGGTGCTCGCGCTGGAGGCCGATCCGCACAGCCCGGGGCGGAGCCCCAAGATGGACGAGATCGCGGCGCTGCCCGCCGGCAAGCGGTCGGTCCTGCGCCCGGCCGCCGCGACGAACACGCCGTCGACGCACCTCGTGCGGGCCAGCGAGGTGCTGGGCGGCGAGGGCAAGCGCGGGCCGCTCGCGATCGGGATCAGCTACACCGCCCGGCCCGGGACGCGCCACGCGCGCGCCGCGTCCGAGGCGGTGATCGCGCAGGTGACCGACCTCGGGATCAGCGCGAAGGTGTCGCCGAACGGCTCGCTCGTGTGGGTGACGCGCCTGTCGACGGGCGCGCCGGTGCCCGGCGCCAGCGTGTGGATCCGGACCCCGGACGCGCGTGCGCCCGCGGCGGTGGTCACCGACGCCGACGGGTTCGCGGTCGTCCCCGCGGCGGCGTACCGCCCGTCGGCCTCGTCGGGGCCGGAGCGCGGCGTGATCTTCGCGCGCTCGGGCGACGACTGGACGTACCGCCGCGTGGCCGACGCGCTCAGCGGGTGGCGCTTCGGCGCGCCGTCCGACTTCGGCGAGGCGCGCCCGTTCGGGATGGTGTTCTCCGACCGCGGCATCTACCGGCCGGGCGACACCGTGCGCGTGAAGGGGATCTTCCGCGAGGAGGCGGCGCGCGGGACGAGGACGCCGGCGGGCAGGCGCGTCGCGTTCAAGGTCGAGGGGCCCGACGGCGAGGCGCTCGTCACGCTGTCGCCGTCGCTCAGCGCCTTCGGCACCTTCTCGGCCGACGTGAAGATCCCGGAGACCGCGCGGCTCGGCACGTACAGCCTCGCCGCCACGGTCCAGGGGGGCGACGCGGGGTGGCCGGACGTGACCGGCAGCGTCGAGGTCGCCGAGTACCGCCCCGCCGAGTTCAAGGTGAGCGTGGAGAGCGACCGGCCGAGCTACGTGCGCGGCGACAAGGCGCGCTGGATCGCGCGCGGCGACTACCTGTTCGGGGCGCCGATGACCAACGCGGAGGCCCGGCTCTCGGTGACCCGCGCGCCGGCCGCGTTCTCGCCGCCGGGGATCGAGGGGTTCACGGTCCGCGAGGACGAGCTCACCGACGCGCTGCCGGACCGGGCCCCGCGCCAGTTCGAGGTGCAGAGCGGGCGCGAGAAGCTCGACGCGGCCGGGCAGGCGGCGATCGGCGCGGCGCTCGCCCTGCCCGGGCAGCGCGGCACCGAGTCCGTGACGTGCGAGGCGGAGATCACGGACGTGTCGCGGCAGGCGATCGCCGGGAGCTCGACGGCGCTCGTGCACCCGGCCGAGTTCTACGTCGCCCTCAAGGAGCCCGATCGCTTCGCGAAGGCGGGCGACGTGCTCCGGCCGGAGATCCTCGCCGTCGACCCGAAGGGGGCGCGCGTCGCGCAGGTCGCCGTCCGGGTCGAGCTCGTGCAGCGGACGTGGACGCTCGCCCGCGAGGAGAGCGGCAGCGCGTACCGCAGCGTGAGCGCGCCGGTCGACAAGGTCGTCGCGCGCTGCGGCGTCACGACGGCGGCGGCGCCGCGCAGCTGCGAGCTCACGGTGCCGTCCGGCGGCTACTACCTCCTGCACGCGACGGCCAAGGACCGCCGCGGCAACCCGGTCGGCGCCGCCGCCGGGGTCTACGCGCTGGGCGAGGGCGGCGGCGGCTTTGGCGACAGCGACCAGCTCCAGGTCGAGCTCGTGCCCGACCGCGACAGCTACGAGGTCGGGCAGACGGCGCGCGTGATCGTGAAGTCGCCGTTCGCGTCCGCCGACGCGCTGGTCACGGTCGAGCGCGCCGGGATCGCCTCGCACCGGCGGGTGAAGCTGTCGGGCGCCATGCCGGTGATCGACGTGCCGATCACCGACGACCTCCGGCCGAACGCGTTCGTCTCGGTGCTGCTCCTGCGCGGGCGCACGAAGCCGCCGCCCGCGCCCGGGAAGGGCGGGGCGCCGGGGCCCGACGTCGGCGCACCGGCGTTCCGCCTCGGCTACGCGCCGCTGCGCGTGAACCCGGAGGCGCAGCGGCTCGCGGTGCGCGTCGTCCCGGACAAGGTGGACGCGCGCCCCGGCGATCCGATCCGCGTGGACGTCGACGTCCGCGATCGCGCCGGCCGGCCCGCCCGCGCGGAGGTCGCGCTCTACGCCGTGGACGAGGGCGTGCTGTCGCTGACCGGCTACGAGACGCCGGATCCGGTCCCCGTCTTCGGCGCGCCGCGCAGCCTGCGGGTGGCGACCGTCGAGACGCGCGAGGCGCTCGCCCGCGTGCGCAACCCGTTCGCCGACCTCGGCGCCGACAAGGGGCGCGCGGGCGGCGGCGGCGCGCAGGGCGGCACGGGCGTGCGCCGCGACTTCCGGCAGAGCGCGTACTACCACCCCGCGATCGTCACCGACGCCGCCGGGAAGGTGAGCGCGAGCTTCAAGCTGCCGGACTCGCTCACGACCTACCGGGTGATGGCGGTGGTGGCCGCCGAGGACGATCGCTTCGGCTACGGCGAGTCGCGCGTGACGGCGAGCCAGCCGCTCATGGCCCGGCCGGCGCTGCCCCGCTTCCTCCGCGCCGGCGACGCGATCGACGCGGGCGTGGTCGTCACCTCGAAGGGGCTCGGCAAGCCGGCGACGGTCGAGGTGGAGGTCGCCGCGTCGGGGCTCACGCTCCAGGGCGCCGCGAAGCGCGCCGTGGAGCTCGCCCCGGGCGCGTCGGCCGAGGTCCGCTTCGCGCTCTCGGCGCCCCGGGCGGGCCCGGCGACGCTGCGCTTCCGCGCGAGCGGCGGCGGCGCGTCGGACGTTGTCGAGGTGACCCGCGAGATCAGGGCGCCCATGTCGCCGGAGGCCGTCGCGCTCTACGGCGACACGACCACCGCGAGCGCGGAGAAGCTCGGGGATCTGTCGGCGATCCGCGACGACACCGGCGGGCTCACGGTGAGCCTCGCGCCGACGGCGCTCGTGGGCCTCGGCGGCGGCGTGGAGCAGCTCCTCGAGTACCCGTACGGGTGCACCGAGCAGCTGACGAGCCGCATGGTGCCGCTCCTGTCGCTGCGCGATCTCGCGAAGGCCTACGGGATCGCGCTGCCGAAGGACCTCACCGCCGTGATCGGCAAGACGGTGCGGGAGATCCTCTCGCACCAGCGCGGGGACGGGGGCTTCGGCTTCTTCGCCGAGTCGGACAGGGCCGACCTGTGGACCACCGCGTACGCGCTGTGGGGCCTCGGCGAGGCGAAGCGCCACGGGGTCGCGGTGCCGGCCGACGCGGTGGAGCGCGCGACCTCGTTCGTGCGGGCGCGGCTCAACGAGGCCGGCGACGATCCGCTGCTCCGGGCGACGTCGCCGTTCATCCTCGACGTGCTCGCGGAGCTCGGCGCCCCGGATCCGGGGCGCGCGAGCCGGCTGTTCGACGAGCGCGAGAAGCTGCCGCTCTTCTCGAAGGCGCTGCTCGCGCACGCGATGGTGATCGGCAAGAGCGACCGGGCGGCCGTCGACCAGCTCGTGGGCGAGCTCGAGGGCGCGCTGCGCCTCGACGGCCCGATCGCGCGGGCCGTCCACAACCACGGCGATGCGTACGCGGTCCTCATGGACTCCGAGGCCCGCACCTCGGCGCTCGTGCTGCGCGCGCTGCTCGCGGCCCGCCCCGCGCACCCGCTCGCCGCGCGGCTCGCGGCCGGCCTGCTCGCGGATCGCCGCGGCGGCACGTGGCGCAGCACGCAGGAGACGGCGTGGGCGCTGATCGCGCTCGATGCGTACCGGAGGGCGCAGGAGAAGGCGGCGCCCGACTTCGAGGCGCGGGTGTTCCTTGGCCAGGCCGAGCTGTTCTCCGCGCCGTTCCACGGCCCCACGACCGAGCAGGTCAAGACGTCGATCCCCGCGGCGCGGCTCGCGAGCGCCGGCGGCGCGCCGCTCGCGTTCACCGTCGACGGGCGCGGTCGGCTCTTCTACGAGGCGCGGCTCCGCTACGCGCGCAAGCAGCTCCCGACGGCGGGGCTCGACCGCGGCTTCTATATCGAGAAGTCGCTGCGCGCGCTCGCGCCCGAGGACCTCGCCGCGGCGCTCGGCGGCGCGCCGCCCGGCGCCGCGGCGGGCGCGGCGCCCGCGTCGCTCGCCTTCGCCGGCGGCGACCTCGTGCTCGGCGAGATCCTCGTGGTGGCGCCCTCGCCGCGCGACTTCGTGGTCATCGACGACCCGCTGCCGGCCGGCCTCGAGGCGATCGACGCCCGCCTCGCGACGTCCGCGCGCTCGCTCGACGTCGACGCGGCGGAGGCCCAGGCCGACGCCGACGCCGACGCCGACGCCGACGTCGACCAGGACGACCTGCGCGCGACCGGCCGCGCGTACGAGCCGAGCCGCTTCGTCCGCGAGGTCCGCGACGACCGGGTCCTGTTCTTCGTCGACCACATGGCCGCCGGGATGTACCGCTACCGGTACCTCGCGCGCGCCACGACGCTCGGCGCGTTCGTGGTCCCGCCCGCGCGCGCCGAGGAGATGTACAGCCCCGAGGTCTTCGGCCGGACGGGCGCCCTCGCGGTCAAGGTCGGCAGCCGGGACGCGGCGCCGCGCCCGCGCTGAGCCGTGGGCGCGCTCTCCTCGCCCGGATCCGGCCGCGCGCGGCGCTGGCTCGCGGCCGCCCGCCCGCGCCTGCCGCTCCTCCTGCGCCGCGCGGCGCGGATCGCGCTCGCGCTCGCCGTCGCGCCGTGGCTCCTGCTCGCCGTCGCCGCGGCCCTCACGAAGCTCCCGCCGGAGCTCGCCGCTCCCGAGGAGCGCGCCGTCTCCACGGTGCTGCTCGACCGCCACGGCACGGTGCTCCGCGAGCTCCGCGCCGGCGACGGCGCCCGCGCGCGCTGGCTGCCGCTCGCCGAGGCCGGCGACCGCATCCAGCGCGCGCTCCTCGCCGCGGAGGACCGGCGGTTCGCGGTCCACCCCGGGGTCGACCCGCTCGCGATCGCGCGCGCGCTCGGCCAGCTCGCGGCGGAGCGGCGCGTCGTCTCGGGCGCGTCCACGATCACGCAGCAGCTCGCGCGCGCGCTCGTGCCGCGCCCCCGCACCGTGCGCGGCAAGCTCGGCGAGATGGCGCTCGCGCTGCGCATCGAGGCGTCGCTCTCGAAGCGCGAGATCCTCGAGCAGTACCTGAACCGCGTCGCGTTCGGCCCGGGCCTGCGCGGCGTCGAGGCCGCGAGCCGCTTCTACTTCGACAAGCCCACCGCGGACCTGTCGCTCGCCGAGGCCGCCGCGCTCGCCAGCATGCCGCGCGGCCCCGCGCTCTACGATCCGCGCCGCGGCGCCGGCCCGCTCGAGCGCCGCCGGAACCGCGTCCTCGACCGCATGCTCGCGGCCGGCCTCGCCGGCGAGGCCGAGGTCGCCCGCGCCCGCGCCGAGCCGATCGCGCTCGCCCCGAAGGGCAGCGGCCTCGGCGCGCCGCACCTCGTCCGCGCCGTGCTCGGCGGCGCGCTTGGTCCGGAGGCAGGCGGCTCCGGCGCCGCGCCGCTGCGCGGCCGGGCGAGCTCGATCACCCTGACGATCGACCGCGGCCTCCAGCGCGAGATCGAGGTCCTCGCGCAGCAGACCGTCCGCGGCCTCTCGGACCGCGACGTCGGCGCCGCGGCCGTGGTGGTGCTCGAGAACGCGACCGGCGAGATCCTCGCGTACGTCGGCTCGCACGACATCGAGGACGCGGCCGGGCTCGGCCACAACGACGGCGTCCTCGCGCTGCGCCAGCCCGGCTCCGCCCTCAAGCCGTTCGTCTACGAGCTCGCCATGGAGCAGCTCGGGTTCACGGCCGCGACCGTCCTGCCCGACGTCGAGCTCTCGTTCCCGACGGCGGACGGCAGCTACGCGCCGCGCAACTACGACGGGCGCTTCCACGGCCCGGTTCGCCTGCGGGACGCGCTCGCCAGCTCGTACAACGTCCCGGCGGTCTGGACGGCGGCCGCGCTCGGCCCCGAGCGCGTCCTCGCGCGGCTCCGCGAGCTCGGCCTCGGCTCGCTCGATCGCGAGCCGTCGCGCTACGGCGTCGCGATCGCGCTCGGCGACGGCGAGGTCCGCCTCCTCGATCTCGCGAACGCCTACGCCACGCTCGCGCGCGGCGGCGTCTACCTGCCGGTGCGCGCCGTGCGCGCGCTCGCGCTCGTGTCGCCCGCGGGCGGCCCGGTCTCCGATGTGGCGCCCGCGCGCGGCGCGCGCGTCCTCGACGCCGCGCGCGCCCGGGTGATCGTCGACATCCTCGCCGACGACAAGGCGCGCATCGCCTCGTTCGGCGAGGGCAGCGCGCTCGACCTGCCGTTCCCCGTGGCCGCGAAGACGGGCACCTCCAAGGGGTTCCGCGACAACCTCGCGGTCGGCTTCACGCCCGACGTCACGGTCGCCGTCTGGGTCGGCAACTTCGACGGCGCGCCCATGGGCGGCGTCAGCGGCATCACCGGCGCGGGCCCGCTCTTCCGCGACGCCATGCTCGCCGCCGCGCGCGTCCGGCCGCCGCGCCCCTTCGATCCGCCGGATCCCGAGCTCCTCGCCGAGGTCGAGGTGTGCGGCCTGTCCGGCATGAAGCCGACCGCCGTCTGCCCGCACCGCCGCCGGGAGCTCCTCCCGCGCGCCGACGCCGCGTCGCTCGCGCCGTGCGACATGCACGAGGCCGTGCGCGTCGATCGCAGGAACGGGCTGCGCGCCGGCGCCTGCCCGGGCGCCGTGGTCGAGGAGCGCGTCTTCGAGCGCTACGACGCGGAGCTCACCGCCTGGGCGCGCGCCGCCGGCCGCCCCGTCGCGCCCGAGGAGGCTTCACCCCTCTGCGGCCCGCTCCCCGGCGGCGACGGCGTCCCTCCGGCCGGCGCGCGCGTCCGCGTCGCGTACCCGCCCGACGGCGCCCGGTTCGTCCTCGACCCCTCGGTCAACTCGCAGCAGGCCATCCGGCTCCGCGCCGACGTCCCGCCGGGCGTGCGCCGCGCGCGCTTCGTGCTCGACGGCCGCCCGATCGAGGTCGGCCCGCCGTTCTCGCTCGACTGGCCGCTCGTCGCCGGCGCGCACCGGCTCCGCGTCGAGGCGGACGGCGCGTCCGCCGGCGAGGAGATCGCGTTCTCGGTGGAGTGAGCGGCGGGCGAGGGGAGCGGCCCTCCGCCCGCGGCGCGCGTCAGCCGAAGATCGGCAGGTCCTCTTCCTCGGAGAGCGGGAACCGCTGCGCGAGCGGGTCGTCCGCGACCTTCGCGAGCTTGCGCAGCGCCTTGTGGATGTGCCCCGGCTTGATCCGCACGCCGCCCTCCTTGGGCTCGAGCGTCACCGGATCGACCTCGAGCGGGTTGTGCCGCTCGTCCGTCGCGCCGATCACCCGGTTCCCCGGGATGCCCGCGCCGACCATCATCATGCTCGTGATGTTCCAGTGATCCTTGCCGTTGCCCTCGTTGTAGCCCGGCGTCCGCCCGAAGTCCGAGCCCACCACGATGACGATCCGGTCGGCGATGCCCTGCTCCTCCGCGGCCGTCAGGAGGAAGTCGACCCCGTCGCAGATGTCGGTGAGCCGCGGGATGTGGCTATCGTCGTGGTTGCCGTGGGTGTCGAACCCGCCGATCGACAGGTTCGCGCTGACGCAGATGCCGGCCTGGTAGGCCGCGAGCGCGACCTGCGCCTGCCGCCGCAGCGACGCCCGCTCGAACTCCGCGGGCAGGAACTGGATGAGCTGCTTGAGCTCGTTCTGCCCGACGCGCGAGGTGAAGAGCGTGCTCATCGCCTGCTTCACGTGGGGCAGGCGCTGCTGCTCGAGCTTCGCCATGTGCCGCGCCTGCCGCGCCTCGAGGATCCGCGTCATCGTGGCGTCGGTGTGGTACTGCTCGCGGTTCTCGCTGTTCGACGGATCGGTCCTGTTCGGGTAGGCGAGCCGCTGCAGGAGGCCGGTGTCGGGCACGCGGGTGACGGCCACGACGTTCGCCGTCGTGTCGTAGCCGCCGTTGCTGATGAACCCCATCGGCAGCGCGCCGCCGTGGACGCCGGCCACGAGCGCCGCGAAGCCCGGCTTGCCCTCGCGGAGCGTCCCGGACCACGTGTTGCGCACGCCCGCGTCATGGCTGTTCGTCGACGTGTCGATGCCGTTGACGATGAGCAGCCGGCTGTAATGCTTCTTGAAGAAATCGGCGTTGCCGCCGACCGGCGCGAACTTGATGTTGCCGGCGGTCCCGATCTCTTCGCGCAGGTAGCTGCGGTTCATCGCGTCCCGCGTCTTCTGCTCCTCGACGCTCGCCGCGCCCTTCGGGTCGCAGAGGCTCGTCGGGTCCCAGCCGCCGCTCGCGTGGATGTTGATCCAGAGGGGGCCCTCGTAGGGGCCGGCCGCCGCGGCGTCCCGCGACAGCGCGCCCGCCGCGACGACGCCCAGGCCCGCCATAGATGCCAGTTTGAGGAAGTCTCGACGTTCCATGGCTGCTCCTACTGGTAAAGAAACCTGAAGTCCGACAGGAGATAGGTCATGACGCTCATCCACGCGCGGATCGTGTAGTTCTCGTCCCGCTGGAGCTTCTCCTCGTTGGGCAGCGCGTCGCGGGTCCAGTAGTCGTTCTCCACCTCGCAGGGGCCCGGCAGCCACGTCGAGATCCGGCCCTCCTCGCCCTCCGCCTTCTTCATGCCCGCCTTGCCCTCCTCCCACGTCTCGACGAAGAGCTTGTAGGTCCGCTCGATCTCCGGATCTCCGATCTCGAGCGACTCGCCCAGCACCCGCTTGTGCAGGTACTGGATGTTCTTCTTGATCGCCTCGACCGCCGGCAGCACGTCGAAATCGTTCGTGTCCCGCGGCTCGAACGTCGTCTCGACGAACGGGAAGAGCAGCCGCTCCTCCTGCGGGAGCCAGAGATCGCGCGGCACCGAGATGCACGCCATCTCGTTCGCCATCCGGTCGGCGACGTTGGCCATGATCCCGTTCGGCTCGGTGATCCGCTGGATCACCTCCTCCGAGTCGATGCCGCCGTACAGCAGGCGGTAGGCGTCGCGCCGGAGCAGGTAGTCATAGCGGTTGCCGTCGTCCTCGAACGCCCTCGGCCGCCACGGATAGCCGGTCACCGCCCAGATCTTCCGGTGCAGCTGCTCGGGCCCGAGGAACCGCGTGCCGCCGAGCTGCGCGAGCGGATCGCCCTGGGACGACGCCTGCGCGACGTTGCGCGCGCGGAAATAGGGGCTCTTGACGATGGCCTTGACGACGGTCTTCAGGTTGTAATCGCTGTCGGCGAAGTCGTGCGCCATCGCGTTGAACGCGTGGTACTGGGCGAGGTACGCCCGGAACTTGGCGCTGAACTCCGGATCGTCGTTCGTCGGCGCGACGAGCGGCTTTTGCCCGGTGAGGCCCGTGTACATCGTGTAGACGGCCGCGAGCGCGAAGCGCGGGTCGTCGGCGACGCGCTGCGCCACCCACGAGAGCGCGCTCGGGAACTCGCTGAACGGCACCGACTCGGCGCCGAAGCCCGGCGGCCGCATGTCCTCGTACCAGGTGTCGTCCGCCTTGTAGCGGCCCGAGGAGTCGAAGCTGTGGAACCCGCCGGACAGCGGGTCCAGGGCGGCGTGGCAGACGGTGCACGCCGCGTTGTTCATCGTCGGGTTGAAGTCGGTGATCTTCGTCTGATCGAGCGGCTGCTCGGCGGTCTTCAGGATGTCGGTGCCGAGGAAGAACTGATAGACCATCCTCGCCCGGTGGCGGTTCCTGTTGGTGCTCGTCGTCGGGTGCCTGTTGAGGAAGACCGGCGAGGTGAGCACGCCCGCGAGCGGGATCGGGTCGCGCTTCACCGGGACGAACTCCTCCGGATCCGCGTCGTTCTGGAACTCGGCCGTCACGCCGTACGCCTTCGCGGAGAACGGGTTCACGACCGTGTAATCGGCCGTGAGGACCTCCTTGAACGACCGGTCGTTGCGCACGATGTAGGCGATGAGCTCGAGCGGCTCCCGCCCGACGCCCCGGTTCGTCCAGCTCTTCACCTTGTTGATGGCGTCCTCCAGGTCGCGCGCGCCGTATTTCTCGACCAGCGCGGGATCCTGCGGGAGGCTGTTGTACCACTTGGCGTCGTACGCGTCGCTCTTCAGCAGATCGACGGCCGCCTCGCCGTTCAGGTAGCGGTCGGTGAGGAAGAGATCGTTGTAGATCTCCTTCAGCCTCACGTAAAACGCCTCCTCGGTGAGCATCTGGTCCAGGATCGGGTCCAGCGCGTCCATGCCGCCCTGCGCGACGGCCTGCGCCTCGGCCTCGGTGGGCAGGCGGCCGGCGATCTCGAGGGCCGCGGAGCGGAGCGTGTCCTCCGGCCCGCTCATCACCACGCCGGCGAAGGACGCGTTGACGTCCGTCTCGCAGGACGACGGCTCCTTCGTGCGGTCGACCATCTCCCGGAGCGCCTCGTAGTCGGCGCCGTCCGCGTCGATGACGTGGCCGCCGCCGTGGTCGACCTTCTTCGTCGGCTTGAGGAGCACGTACGACTCGCCGCTCAGCTCGAGCCCGGCGAGCGATTTGAACGTCGCGAGGTTCTTGTCGAGGAAGCCCGCCTCGCTGCTCCCGGCGAGGATCAGCTTCGATTTCGCGGCCTGCCCCTGCGGGTTATGGCAGCCGATGCACTTCGTCGAGAGGATGGGGACCCACACCTTCTCGGCGAAGAACTGCTCGTCGGAGATACACGGGCCGCCGGCGTCGCCGGTGCAGCCGCTCGACCCGGCCGCGAGCGCGCCCGCGCCCGCGGTGAGCCCGAGGAGCCCCAGGGCCGTCGCGGCGCGCTTCCGGAGGTACCATCCTGTTCTCGGCATAAGCATCCTCGCCGGGGGCGCCTGCGCGCGCCCCCGCGTTGAAGGGACCAGGGGTGCGGACCCCCGGAGCCTCGTTGATCGACAACCCGTCGAAGCAGCCAAGGTGGGCTGTCGTTCAACGACGCCCGATGGAGCGGACTGGACAATCGTCCGCTTCATCTCCTGCGTAGCCCCGTAGTCTAACCCCTCTAGGGGTTCTCCCGCCATGCGCTCCGTACATCGCTTGATGTGAATTTTTTCCTGATATCTCTCGTGATTGTGAAGTTTTTTGACGCGACGCTGCGGCTCCTCCGGAATGCGCGTACCCGGTGCGCCCAGGTAGGCGTGGCCATGTGGTGGCGGGGTCGTACGTGGATGTGGTCAAGTCCGGGGAAATCGAATAACCGTTGGATATGAGCTCGACGAGGGATGCGACCCGCGCTCGCGCGGTGCAGTGGTTCGTTCGCGGCGGCACGCTGCGGGCGGCTGGCCGGGATCCGGTCAAGATCGGCATCGCGCCGGTCGTGGTGGGGCGCGATCCCAGCTGCGATGTGGTCGTCGACGATCCGGAGGTCAGCTCGACGCATTGCGAGCTGCGGGCCGAGGGGCCCGGCGTCCTCGTCCGCGACCTCGGCAGCAAGAATGGGACGTTCGTGTCGACGGTGCGCATCCGCGAGGCGATCCTGACGGCCGCGTGCGCCATCCAGGTCGGCGGCTCGGTGCTGGGCTTCGAGCCGCTCGACAAGGAGCGCGTCGACGTCGGCTTCGACGAGAGCTTCGGCCCGCTGATCGGCGCCTCGCCGCGGATGCGCCACCTGTTCCGCCTGCTGCGCGAGGTGGCCGCGACGGAGCTGTCGCTGCTCATCACCGGCGAGACCGGCACGGGCAAGGAGCTCGCGGCGCAGGCGATCCACGACAGCTCGAGCCGGCGCGGGGGTCCGTTCGTCGTCGTCGACTGCGCCTCGCTGCCCGGCGCGCTGGCGGAGAGCTTCCTGTTCGGGCACGAGCGGGACGCCTTCCCCGGGGCGACCGAGCGCAAGGGCGGCGCCTTCCACGAGGCGAACGGCGGGACGATCTTCCTCGATGAGCTCGGCGAGCTGCCGCCCGAGCTCCAGCCGAAGCTGCTCCGCGTGCTTTCCGAGCGGAAGCTCAAGCGCGTCGGGTCGCGGGTCTACGAGCCCGTCGACGTGCGGATCATCGCGGCGACGCGGCGCGATCTCGGCCGCAGCATGAACACCGGGCGCTTCCGGAGCGATCTCTTCTTCCGGATCGCCCAGATGCGCATCGAGCTGCCGCCGCTGCGGGAGCGGCGCGAGGACATCCCGCTGCTCGTCGAGAGCGTCTGCGCGCGCCTCGGCTGCCCGGAGCGCTCGGTGGAGATGGTCAATCTCATCACCACGACGCTCGGCCAGCACGATTTCCCGGGCAATGTCCGCGAGCTCATGAACGTCACCAGCGTGGCCGCGAGCCTGCCGCCGGGGGCCGAGGCGATCGCGGCGATCCTCCCGCTCGAGGGCGGCGGCGACGTCGTCGCGCCGACGTCGGCCTTCGGCGAGGCGAAGCGGAGCGCCGTGGCGGCGTTCGAGCAGCGCTACTTCAGCGAGCTGATCCGCGCCACGGGCGGCAACGTCAGCGAGATGGCGCGCCGCGCCGGCATGGAGCGCCACCACGTGCGGATGTTCTTGAGGAAGCACGGCCTGACCGCGAAGCCGTGAGACAGCACACGTCTTCCGGCTGCGGCCTCTCTGTTCTTTCCTAGAGCGGTTTTCAGCTGCGGCTGAACCACCGTGCGTCGGTTCGCGTCCCCGTCTTCCGTCTTCCGTCTTCCGTCTTCCGTCTTCCGTCTTCCGTCTTCCGTCTTCCGTCTTCCGTGCTCGTCCCGCGTGCGCGTGCGCGTGCGCGATTCCCCGGCGTCAGCGCGCACGCGCACGCGCACGCAGACGGTCACGGAGACGAGAGACGGAGACGGAGATGGAGACGAGAGGACGGAGACGAGAACCGGCGCACGGAAGACGCCTGCATCGAACCCGATCGAAAACCGCTCTAAGCGCCGCCCGCGCCGCCCGTCCCGGCGGCCCCGCCGCTGCCGCCGCTGCCGCCGCTGCCGCCCGGATCGCCGCCCGCGCCATTGCCGCCGGTGCCGGTCGGGTCGCCGCCCGCGCCGCCGCCGCCGCCCTCGCCGCCGCCCGTCGTGGCCGTGGTGGTCGTGGCCGGGCCGCCGCCGCAGCGCTCCGCGGAGCGGCAATCGGCGCAGGAGCACCCCTCGAAGTACGGCGCGCACGAGCCGTTGTCCGTGCAATGGTCCGTGCACCGCGGCGTGTCCGTGCAATCGGGGCAGGTGCAATCCTCGTTGGCGTTGCACCCCATGTCGCTGTTGCACCCGCGCGACGGGCTGCACTCGGCGACGCTGTTGGCGCAGTCCGGGCAGGTGCAATCCTCGCCGTCCGGCGCGTCGGGCCGCAGATCGCAGGCGCCGTCGTCCTTGCAGAAGCCGAGGCAGCTCGCCGAGTCCGCGCAATCGGGGCAGCCGCAGTCCTCGGAGACCTGGGCGAGGATCGTGCACCGCCCGTCCGGGCTGCCGCCGAAGCAGCCGAAGCCGAGCGAGCCGCCGGCGCCGGCGACCGTCGCCGCCGCGGCCGTCGAGGTCGCGTCGGCCGCCGGGCTGCTCGAGCAGCCGCCGCTCGCGGCGAGCCCGATGACGATGGAGGAGGTGAGGAGGGCAAGAAAGGCACGCATGCCCGACAGCATCTCTCCCGGGAGCGCGTCACGTCAACACCGCGCGTCGAGAGCCGCGCTCAGCGGAATGCCACGCTCGCGTCCGCCGTCTTCGCGCGCACGACGGCGCGCTCGCGCACCAGGAAATCGCGCACGGCCGCGTCGAGGCGCGGGTGCGCGAGGTGGTGGGCGCTGTGGGTGATCCTCGGAGCGAATCCGCGTACGAGCTTGTGCGACCCGCCCGCTCCCGGCTCGAAGCGGCGCAGTCCGCGGGCGATGCAGTCCTCGACCGGGTGGTAGTAGCAGACGTTGAAATGCAGGAACGGGCGCTCCTCCGAGGCGCCCCAGTAACGGCCATAGAGGGTCGTCGGCCCGGCGAGGTTGAACGCGCCCGCGATGGGCCGTTTGCCGTCGCGCGCGAGGACGACCTCGACGCCGCCCTCGCCCCCGGCGCGCTCCCCGGACGAGCGGAGCCGGGCCGTGATCTCCTCGAAGAAGGCGCGGTTCAGGTACTGCCGGCCCCAGGCGAACTTCTCCACCGTGGAGACGTAGTAGCCGAACATCACGTCCACGATCTCGGGCGTGATGTCCGCGCCGCGCAGCGTCTCGATCGACAGGCCCTGCTTCGCGACCTCGCGCATCTCGCGCCGGATCTGGTGCCGCCGCTTCGCGTTGAAGCGCGCGAGGAAGTCGTCGAGCGACCCGTACCCCTCGTTCTCGAACTGGAACTGGATGCCGCAGCGGTGGGCCATCGCCGCCTCCGACAGGGCGGCGGCCTCGTCCTCGGTCGGGAACAGGACGTGGGCGCCCGAGATGCGGCTCCGCGCCACCAGCGCGCGGAGCGTCTCGGCGAGCGCCGCGAGGAGCGCCGGGCGAGCCTCGGGCCGGCGCACGAGCAGGCGCGGCGTCGTGGCGGGCGTGAACGGCACCGCCACGACGAGCTTCGGGTAGTACGGCGCGCCGAGCTGGTGGGACGCCGACGCCCAGCCGTGATCGAAGACGAACTCCCCCTCGCTGTTGTCCTTCAGGTACGCGGGCGCGGCGGCGAGCAGGACCCCCTCGGCCCGGAGCGTGATGTGGTGCGGCAGCCAGCCCGCCTCCTCGCCCACGCACCCCGTCCGCTCGAGCGCGTCGAACCACGCCCACGAGAGGAACGGCGCCTCGCTCGCGCCGTGGAGCGCGTTCCACTCGCTCTCCGGGATCTCGCGGATGGTGCCGTGGACGTGCGCTTCAAGCTCCATGGCCGATCATAGCAGCGCGCGCAGCGCTGCCCGTCCGGCCTCCGACGAGATCCTGGATCGATCGCGCGCCCGCGCGCGCCACGAGCTCCGACAGCCCGCGCGCGATCGCGGCGGGGAGGAGGGGGCCGCCGTAGACGAAGCCCGTGTAGAGCTGCACGAGGTCGGCGCCCGCCTCGATCTGGTCCATCGCGTGCTCCGCCGACTCGACGCCGCCGGCGCCGATCACCGTGACGCCGCCCCCGAGGCGCGCGCGGATCCGCCGCACCATCGCGAGCGAGCGCTGCCGCAAGGGCGGGCCGCTGAGCCCGCCGGCGCCCATCGCCTCGACGGCGGCCGGGCTCGTCGCGAGCCCGTCGCGGCGCACGGTCGTGTTCGTCGCGATGACGCCGGCGAGGCCGACCTCCTCCACGACGGCGAGCAGCGCCTCGAGCTCCTCGTCGCCGAGGTCCGGGGCGACCTTGACGAGCAGCGGCAGCGGCCTCCCCGCGCCGCGGTTCTCCCGCATGATCGCCGAGAGGAGCGCCCGCGCGATCGCCGGCCCCTGCATGGCCCGGAGGTCCTTCGTGTTCGGCGACGAGACGTTGATCACGACGAAGTCGGCCGCGCGCCGCACCTCCCGGAAGCTCGCGAGGTAGTCCTCGATCGCGGGCTCGATCGGATCGAGCGGCGCGACGCGGGACTTGCCGATCGACATGCCGACGGGCACGCCGACCGCCGCGGCGCCGCCACGGTCGAGGAGCCGCTCGGTGACGCGCGCCGCGCCCTGGTTCGGGAAGCCGAGCCGGTTGATGAGCGCCCGGTCGGCCGGCAGGCGGAAGAGGTTCGGCGGCGGGTTCTCGGCCTGGGGCTGCGCCGTGACGGTCCCGAGCTCGACGAAGCCGAAGCCCAGGGCGGCGAGCGCGCGGGCCCGGCGGGCGTCCTTGTCGAAGCCGCCGGCCACGCCGAGCGGGGAGGGGAAGTCGAGCCCCATGGCGCGCACCGCGATGCGCCCGTCCCGGGGCGCGAGGCGGGCGCGCACGAGGGCGCGGAGCGGGGCGGCGTGCTCGAGCGGCGCGAGCGCGAGCATGCCGAGCTCGTGCGCCAGGCGGGGCGGCAGCGCGAAGAGGAGCGGTCGGACGAGGCGGTACATCGGGGCGCGTCTCCGTTGCGGCGCGGGGCCGGAGGGTCCGGCGCGGCGCGGCGGTGGGCGATACCATGGCGCAAAGGCCGCGTGGGTCGCCATGTCGGCGCGAGGGCGCCGGGCGGGGCGCGCGGAGGCTCTGCTAGACTCGGCGCCCCCACCTCATGACGACCCCCGAGATCCTCGATCGCCCAGGCGATCCCAAGCCTTCGACCGACCTTGGCGAGCGCTTCGCGAAGAGCGCCGACGAGATGTCGGCGCTGCGCGAGCGCGGCGCCCTGGCCGCGCGCGACCTCTGCGCCTTCATCGATCGCTCCCCGACGCCCTACCACGCCGTCCGCGAGGTCGCCTCGCGGCTCGCGGCGGCGGGCTTCTCGGAGCTCGGGGAGCGCGACGCGTGGGCGATCGCGCCGGGCGCTCGCCGCTACGTCATCCGGGGCGGGTCGACGATCGTCGCGTTCGTCGCCGGGGCCGAGCACCCGGCGGTCGGCGGCTTCCGCGTCATCGGCGCGCACACCGACTCGCCGAACCTCCGGGTGAAGCCGAGCGCCGAGCTCTCGCGGAGCGGCTACCAGCAGCTCGGGGTCGAGGTCTACGGCGGCGTGCTGTACTCGACCTGGCTCGATCGCGACCTCAGCGTGGCCGGCCGCGTCCACATCCGCAGGGACGGCCGGGTCGAGCGCCACCTCGTCGACCTCGGCCGCCCCGTCGCGCGCGTCCCGAACCTCGCGATCCACCTGAACCGCGGGGTCAACTCCGAGGGGCTCGTGCTGAACGCGCAGAAGCACCTCGCCCCCGTGATCGGCCTCGGCCGCGAGGCCGACCTGAGCGCCCTGCTCGCGCGCGCGGTCGACGCGCCGCGCGACGCCGTCCTCGGCTTCGATCTCTGCCTGTACGACACGCTCAAGGCGTCGATCGGCGGGCTCGCCGACGAGTTCATCTTCGCATCCCGCCTGGACAACCTCGCGAGCTGCCACGCCGCGACGGCCGCGCTGATCGGCGCGGGCGCTCCCGGCGCGGCGACGCGGGTCATCGCGCTCTACGACCACGAGGAGTGCGGCAGCCGGAGCGCGGTGGGCGCGGCGGGCAGCGTGCTGCGCGACGTGCTCGCGCGGATCGTCGACACGTACCCGGCGCGCGAGCCGCAGGCGTTCGCCCGGGCGATGGCGGGCTCGCTGCTCGTCTCGGCGGACATGGCCCACGCGGTGCACCCGAACTACGCGGACCAGCACGAGCCGCGCCACGCCCCGCAGGTCAACCGCGGGCTCGTGATCAAGTCGAACGCGAACCAGTCCTACGCGACCGACGGCGCGACGGCGGCGGAGCTCGAGGCGCTCTGCCATGACGCGGGCTACGCCCCGCAGCGCTTCGTCGTGCGGAGCGACCTCCCGTGCGGCAGCACGATCGGCCCGATCACCGCGGCCGCGCTCGGCATCGCCACGGTCGACGTCGGCGCGCCGATGCTGAGCATGCACTCCTGCCGCGAGATGGCCGGCACGCTCGACGTGCACCTCGCCATCGAGACCTACCGCCGCGCCCTGGCCTGATCATTCCCAGACCCGCGCCACGCCGCATCCCAGCGCCACCCGACGCGCCGGGCTAGCGACCGTTTTGGGCGTTGTCCTGCGAGAGGAGCGTGAAGCCGATCAGCTTGTAGAGGAGGCGGGCGCCGACGTTGCCGTCCCACTCGTCGTGGTCGTCCTTGGGGGCGACCTCGTTCAGGTCGAAGCCGACGATGCGGCGGCCGCTCCTGTGGATGCGGCCGATCAGCGCGACGGCCTGCTGGAACGACAGGCCCCCGGGCACGGGCGTGCCGGTGCTCGGGCACAGCGTCGGATCGAGCCCGTCGATGTCGAAGGTCACGTAGACGTCGTCCGGGAGGTCCTCCACGATCGCGTCGGCGATCAGGTGGAACGGCTCGCCCTCGAAGAGCCGATCGGCGATCGCGGCGTCGACGTGCGCGACCACGCGGCCGTTCGACTCGCGGATGAACCGGAGCTCGTCCTCGCTCATGTCGCGCAGCCCGACCTGGACGATCCGCGAGATCTTCGGGTGCCGGGTCGCGACGTTGCGCATGATCGAAGCGTGGGAGTCGGTGAACCCCTCGTACGCGTCGCGCAGGTCGGCGTGCGCGTCGACGTGGAGGATCCCCATCCCGGGGTAGCGCTCGGCGTGCGCCGCGATCGTGCCGTAGGGCGCGGAGTGGTCGCCGCCCACCAGTCCGACCAGCTTGCCCCGCTCCATCCACCGCTTCGCGATCTCGGCGACGCGCTCGTTCAGCCGCCGCGACAGCGCGTTCACCGCCGCGAGCCGCGCCTCCAGGTCCCGGTCGCCGGCGACCTCGCCCTGCGCCGCGATCACCGGCTCGGCCGCCGCGCACGCCTCC
The DNA here is from genome assembly GCF_051474665.1 of Sorangium sp. So ce394. NCBI lineage: Bacteria > Pseudomonadati > Myxococcota > Polyangiales > Polyangiaceae > Sorangium > Sorangium sp. So ce394. Next base: position 7,279,653 of record NZ_CP150339.1, on the reverse strand, counting down.
GCGTTCCAGCGGACGATGTCCGGGTCGACGTCGAGCATCGCGATGCCCTGCTCGTACGGCCGGCCCGTGTGCAGGTCGAAGAGGTCGATCTGCCGGCTGGCCCGCAGGATCGCCGCCGGCCCTTTGGCGGCGCCGCGACGGTAGGACACCGTCGGCTCCCAGGGCACCGGGATGAGGACCACCCGAGCGTCCTCGGCGGTGTGCGGCAGCCCGTAGATCCCGTGGCCGACCGCGGGGCCGTTCGGATCGAAACCGAGAGGGGATGAGCTCACGCGGCCACGTTGGCGGTTCGCGCAGAGATCGTCAAGCGCGAGCCGTGCCCGCCGAACGCGCGCAGAGGCGCGCCGGAGCGCGCCGGAGCGCTCTGCGGAGCGCGCCGGCGCGCTCCGCAGAGCGCCCGCGGAACCACGTCCGCGCCCGGGGCGATCTCCGGCGCGAGGTGCGTAGAGACGATCGCACCGCGCGCGGGACATCGTCGTGAAACACGGATGTCCCGCGCGATGGCGCGCAGCGCCCGTCGGAATCCAACTTCGGGGCTTCCAGCTGTGACGAAATGCGGTACGAAGGGGGCCGAGACGATGGATGACGGGCCGCCGCGCCCGTTCGGACTGGCCAGCGCCCGCCGCGCTGCCGGTCTGTCCGGCGCGCGGGGCCCTCGCACCCGTGAAGAACAGCCATGCTCCGCTACCGCGCCGACATCAAGACGCTCCTCTTCGTCGCGACCTATTTCGCCCTCGTGGCGGTGCAATGGGTCTACGCGCCGCGCGCGCTCTGGCTCGCGATTCCGCTCCTCGCGATGACCTGCGTGTTCTCGTTCCTCGGGGCCGTCGCGACCCACAACTCGGTCCATTGCCCGGTCTTCCGGCGGCGGTGGATGAACCGCGCGTTCCAGGTCGTGCTCACGCTCACGTACGGGCACCCGGTCAGCGCCTACGTGCCCGGCCACAACCTCAGCCATCACAAGTACACGCAGTCGCGGCGCGACGTGATGCGCACGACGAAGGTGCGCTATCGCTGGAACCTCTTGAACGGGCTCCTCTTCATGAGCCGCGTGGTCCGGGACATCCTGCCCGCCGACATGCGCTACTTCAAGGCGATGTACCGGCGCAACCCGCCGTGGTTCCGGCAGATGCTCCTCGAGTCGGCGGTGTTCCTCGGCGCGATGGGCGCCCTGCTCGCGCTCGACTGGGAGAAGTTCCTCCTCTACGTGCTGATCCCGCACCAGTACGCCGCGTGGGGGATCGTCACGATGAACTACCTCCAGCACGACGGCTGCGACGAGGACAGCGAGCACAACCACTCGCGCAACTTCGTCGGCCGGCTGGTCAACTGGTGGACGTACAACAACGGCTTCCACTCCATCCACCACATGGAGCCCGGCCTCCACTGGAGCCTCTTGCCGGCCGAGCACGCGAGGCGCGTGGCGCCGTTCATCCACCCGAACCTCGATCAGCCCTCGCTCCTCGCCTACCTGTTCCGCAGCTTCGTCTGGCCCGGCAAGCGCCTGCGCTACGACGGCGCCCCGGTCGTGCTCCCGCAGGAAGAGCCGGACGAGGAGTGGATCCCCGGCCCGAAGGAGACGCCGAGCGACGTCTCGCTGGGCGCGATCGCGCCGAGCTGACGGAGGCGCACCTCGCGGCCACGGCCGGGAGCCCCGGGCCGTGGACCGCGCAAGCGTGCAGAGAGCTGGCCCGGTGCCTCGGCGCCGGGCCGCTCGCCCCCTCGATCAACGCGGCTGATTCTCCCGCGGCTGATCTCCCCGCGACTCGCCACCCCGGCGACCGATCTCGGCCATGTGCTGGCGGTCGCCGCTCACGGCCTCGCCGCCCTTGCGGCCGATCTCGGCCATGTGAGCCCGGTCCTGGCTCACGCGCTCGCCGCCCCGGCGACCGATCTCGGCCATGTGCTTGCGGTTCTGGCTGACGACCTCACCGCCCTTCTTGCCGGCGGCGCGGGCCTCGTCGCGCGTGAACTCGTGGGCCGTGCCTTTCTCGTGGGCTGCCTTCCCACCCTTGCTGGCGATCTTGCGCTGACGCTCCTCATCCATGGCGGCGAACCCACGCTGCTGCCGCTCATTTGCCTGCCTCTGCGTCGCTGACGAAGGCGGGGGCTCGCTCGGCGAGGCCCCTCTCTCCTCCTGGTCCTCCTCACTCCTGGAAATCATCCCACGATCATCCATGCTCGCCATCATCCTCTCCTTACGGTTGGCTCGCTCGATTCAGGTCTCCGAACGGGGCCTCTGAGCCGGGAGGGGGCGGCGCTCGCCGTCCCCTCCCGGGCGGGTCCGAGGCCGGCATGGCCGTCCCCTCCCAGGTTCGGTCGGGGATTCAGCGTTCGCCATCCCCTCCCGGCGCCGAGCGGGAAGCGGCGTTCACCGCCTCCCTCCCAGCTGCGGAAAGGCCGACAGGCCCTTTCCGCGGGGGCCTGTTGTACCGGGCGGAACAACGTCAAGCGGGCTGAAGGTTGGGACGCGACGAATTGGGGGGAGGTTCGCCGGAGACGCAGGTGGAAACCTAGGCGAACCTGGAAATACCGAGAATGTCGTGTTCCCAGCGCGATCAGGCCCTCTTGGCGAAGTCCAGCATGAACGCCGTAAGGCGCTCCACCGATTCAACGGATACTGCGTTGTAGATCGAAACCCGGATACCCCCGGTCGACCTGTGCCCGGCGAGCCCCACCATACCCTCCTTTGCCGCCTCCGCGACAAAGCGTTTTTCCATCTCCTCGCTGGCAAGCCGGAACACCACGTTCATGAACGAGCGGCTCTCTTTCTCGACCGGGGCCCGGAACACATCCGGGTGCGCGTCGAGGGTTTCGTACAGCAGCTCACCCTTCTTGCGATTCCGTCGCTCGACCTCCTCGAGCCCACCGATCTCAAGCGTATACGCGAGTACGTTGCGCATGAGGTAGATTGCGAATGTCGGAGGTGTGTTGTAGAGCGAGTTGTTGGCAGCGTAAGTGGCATAACGGAAAATGACGGGAATGTCTTTTCGCCCGCTGTCAACGATGTCCTTGCGGGCGATCACGACCGTGATCCCGCTCGGCCCGATGTTCTTCTGGGCGCCCGCGTAAATCAGGGCAAACCTGGAGATATCCATCTTCCGCCACAGGATGTCGGACGACATATCGGCGACGAGCGGCACGTTGCCCGTCTCGGGCAGCCAGTGCCATTGCGTCCCGAACAGCGTGTTGTTCGTCGTCATGTGGACGTACGCGGCGTTCGGGTCGAGCGAGAGCTCGCTCTGGTGGGGGATGCGGGTGTAGCGCTTGTCGACCGCGGTGCTCGCGGCGACGCGGACGGTGCCGACGCGCTTCGCCTCCTCGAGGGCCTTCTCGGACCAGCCGCCCGTGAGGATGTAGTCGGCGCTCCTGCCGGGCGGCAGGAGGTTCATCGGCACGACGGCGAACTGCATGGCCGCGCCGCCCTGCATGAACAGCACGTGGTAGTCGTCCGAGAGGCCGAGCAGCTGCCGGAGCAGCGCGATCGCCTCGTTGTGCACCGCATCGAACGCCTTGCCGCGGTGGCTGTGCTCCATGATCGACATGCCCGTCCCCTCGAAGTCGATGAGCTCGCGCTGAGCGCGCTCGAGGGCGGGGAGGGGGAGCCCGGCTGGGCCGGCGTTGAAGTTGTGGACGCGCGCCATGGTGCTTCTCCTGAGGTTCGAGTCGGCGGCTCCTGATGCCGCCGCCGCGGCCGTATACCACGGGGGGCGCCGGCTCCGCCCGGGCGGGCCGAGCCGGAGCCCGGGCGCGGCGGGCGCTCGGCGGGCGCTCGGGCACAGGGCCCGCGCGCCTCGGGCCTGCCCGGGGGCGCGATCTGGGCTAAATTCACCGCTCTGGAGGCCGATCGATGCTGGTGACCCGCGAAGAGATGGCGTTCGATTTCCAGGGCGCCAAGCTCGATCCCGTCAAGGACAAGGACGTCATCGTCTGGGCCGTCCAGCAGTTCCTCTACGGCGAGATCACCGGCGTCCAGATCGGCCACTGGCTCTACAACGCGCCGGATCTCGAGTCCGCGCGCTTCCTCGCGCGCCAGGCCGTCGAGGAGTTCCAGCACGTCGGCAACTTCCTCCGCATCCTCGAGATCCTCGGCGCGCCGCCGGAGAAGGCCGCCTGGAGCGTGCGCTTCCTCGCCACCGGCCTCATGGGCGGCGACTGGTCCGAGCACGTCGCCCTCGAGATGGCCCTCGGCGAGGGCCTCGTCCTCCAGGCGTTCTACGCGATGATCGACACCGTGGACGAGCCGGAGATCGTCGCGATCCTGAAGCGGGGCGTGCGGCAGGAGGAGCGCCACGTCGACTTCGGCGAGCAGCAGACGAGGAAGGCGATCGCGGGGCGGCCCGCGCTCCGGCGGCGGCTGCTCGGCCTCGCGCTGGTGTCGCTCTGGGGCGTGTCGCGGCTCGAGGCGTTCATGAAGAAGCGCCTGCCGATGGACCACCCGGCGCTCCGGCGCCTGCCCGACCTGGTGCGCCACTCCGTGCGGATCGCGGAGCTCCGGCTGATGCGCATCGGCCTGACCGACGCGCCGATCTCGTCGATGTCGGCCGCCCGCAAGCTCGCGCTCGTGGCGGAGGCGTACGCGGGCAAGCTCGCGCTCGGCCTCGCCTCGTGGGTGCTCTCGGTGCTCCTCTTGCCGCTCCGGCTGCTCGGCCTCGCGGGGCCGAAGCGGCTGACGGACACGTACCTCCGCGATCCGCTGGTCGTGCGCGGCGGCCGGCTCGGCGCCGGGGCGGAGGACGATCCCGGCGACGCCGGCGAGCAGGCAGGGCCGGGCGGCCCTCCGGCGGGGCACGGCGCGGCGGCGCGTGCCTGAGCGCGAGGGGCGAGGGGTGGCGAGCGACGAGGAGGGGCGGGCCGACCGCGCCGGGGCGGCCGGCGCGGCGGGCGTTGCCGGCGCGGCGGGCGTCGCCGGCGCGGCGGGTGTCGCCGGCGCGGCGGGCGTCGCCGGCGCGGCGCCGGGCTTCCTGCCCGCGTCGCGCGAGCTGCCGCTCTTCGCCGAGCTGCCCGAGCTCGCGGGGCAGATCCCCTGGCGCCCGCTCGCGCACGCGCCGACGCCGGTCGTCCCCTGCGCGGCGATCGAGGGCTACCTCGGCCGCGGCGGCGTCTGGGTCAAGCGCGACGACCGGATCTCGCCGCTCTACGGCGGCAACAAGGTGCGGCGCTTCGAGTTCTTGCTCGCGGACGCCGAGCGGCGCGGGGCGAGGACGCTCGTCACGGTCGGCGGGCTGGCGTCGACGCAGGTCACGGCCACGGCCCTCTTCGGCCGGGCGCTCGGCTTCGCCGTCACCGCGGTCCTGTTCGACCAGCCGATCACCCGCTTCGGCCGCGACGCGCTCCTCGCCGGCGCGGCCAGCGGCGCCGAGCTCGTCCACGGCGGTGGGTACGCGGCCACCGCGGTGCGGGCGATCCGGGCGCTGCGCCGGGCCGATCGGCCCTACTTCATCCTGCCCGGCGCCTCGGCCGCGCTCCCGTGCCTCGGCTACGTCGACGCGATGCTCGAGCTCGCCGAGCAGGTCCGGCGCGGCGAGGCGCCGCGCCCCGATCGCATCGTCGTCCCCTCGGGAACGGGCGGGACGCTGGCGGGGCTCGCGCTCGGCGCGGCGATGCTCGGCTGGCCGACCACGATCGTCGGCGTGCGCATCACCGAGCGCGTCGCCTCGAACCGCGCCGTCGTCCGCTACGAGGTCGGCAGCATGAAGCGCCTGCTCGCCCGGCGCGCGCCGCGCTTCACCCGGCGGCGGCTCCCGCCCGTCCGCTTCGCGATCGATCACCGCGCGATCGGCCCCGGGTACGGCGCGCCGACCCCCGCGTCGATCGCCGCGATCCCCGAGGTGGAGCGGCTGATCGGCGTCCCGGGGGAGATCACCTACAGCGCCAAGGCGCTCGCCGCGCTGCGCGAGATCGGGCGGGATCACCCGGGCGAGACGATCCTCCTCTGGCAGACGCTCTCGAGCGCGCGCCCGCCGCTCGCCGAGGGAGGCGCCGCGGCGCTTCCGCCCGCGTTCGCGCGGTTCTTCGAGGGCGACGTCGCGTGCTGAGGGCGCGGCGCGCGCGGCCGAGCGCCCTCTGCGGGGGCTCGGCGCGCGGCGGCCGCGCGGCCGATCACTTCAGCCGCAGGCTGTTCAGGAGCTTGTCGAAGTCGGCGCGCGCCCCGGTGACCGTCTTCTCGGGGCCGGTCATCTTGAAGAACCAGAGGTCGCCGGAGGGCGTCTCGGCGATCGCGCCGAGCATGGCGTAGCTCGACTTCGGCTCCCCGGCGGGCATGCCGGGCATCCCGGAGCCGGCGAACGTCCCCTTGATCTCGACGACCGCGACCTTGATGTCGTTGACCTTGAGGTCGGTCCGCTTCGGGGAGTCGTCGCTCTTCTGGGAGAACTGGCCGACCCAGCGCGTGATGTTCGCGTCCACGCTGCCGCCGGCCTGGCTCACGCTGAGCTCGGCGTCCTCGTTGTCGCCCGCGGCGCGCTTGATCTTGTAGGTCGCCTTGCGCATCGCGTTGGGGTTCGGCGCGCTCTCGAAGCTCGCGGGCGCGTCCCAGGCGAGCTCCGCCCCGGCCGCCTGCTGGCCGCCGGGGTGCGCCGGCTTCGCGGCCTCGGTCGTCGGAGCGGGGACGGCGCCCTTGTTCGTCGCGGGCGGCTCGGGCGCCGATGTGGCCGTCGGCTCGGGCGTCTTCGAGCACGCCGCGGCGAGCGCGGCGACCAGCGGCAGGACCATGGCGGAGCGGAGCTTGATCATCGTGGGTGCCTCGGCGTGGGTTCGCCGCGACTGTAGTCGCCGCGCCCGGAGCCTCAAGCCGGATCGGACCGGCGCGGGCGCTTCCCGCGCTGCGGCCGGCGGCGCGTGCGTCGTGCAGCCGCGCGCGCCGCCGTGATACCACCAAAATTCATGGAGCCCACCTTCCGGCGCGCCTTCAACGCGGCCTTCGGCCCGTCGACCTACGCGGAGATCCTGAGCCGCCTCGAGCGGCGGCTCGGCTGCGCGATCCCGTTCCGCGTCGCCGAGACGCCGCTGTTCCTGCCGGCTCGGCTGCGCGAGCGCCTCGAGCGCTCGGCGACGGAGATCGTGCAGCAGATCTCGAGCCCCGCGCTCATCGCGCAGATGAAGCGCGCCATCCCCGCGCGCCTCGACGCCCCCGGCATGGACGCGCTCCCGAACTGCGCGCAGGTGGACTTCGCGATCGTGCGCGGCCCGGACGGCGAGCTCGACGCCAAGGTGGTCGAGCTGCAGGCGTTCCCGTCGCTCTACGCGCTCATGCTCGTGCAGACCGAGATCGTGGCCGAGGTGCTGGCCGGCATGCCGGGGCTCGACCGGCGCTGGACGTGCTGCTTCGGGGGCCGGAGCCGCGACGATGTCGTCGCGCACCTGCGCCGCGCGATCCTCGCGGGCGAGCCCGAGGAGTCGGTGGTGCTCCTCGACCTCTCGCCGGAGAAGCAGAAGACCTACCCGGACTTCGCGGCGACGAAGCTCCTCGTCGGCGTCGACGCGGTCTGCCCGACGGCGCTCGTCCGGGAGAAGGACCGGCTGTTCCGCCGCGTGGGCGGGCGGCTCGTCCCCGTCCGCCGGCTGTACAACCGCGTCGTGTTCGACGAGCTCGAGGCGAAGCGGGTCGAGCTCCCGTTCCGGTACGACGAGCCGCTCGACGTCACGTGGTGCTCGCACCCGAACTGGTACTGGACCTGGTCGAAGTACACGCTCCCTTACCTCGATCACCCGGCGGTCCCGCGGGCGCGGCTCCTCAGCGCGCTCGACGAGGCGCCGCCGGATCTCGAGCGCTACGTGCTCAAGCCGCTGTTCTCGTTCGCGGGCTCGGGGGTGAAGGTCGACGTCACGCGCGAGGACATTGCCGCGATCCCGGAGGGCGAGCGCTCGAGGTGGCTGCTCCAGGAGAAGGTCGCGTACGAGCCGGCGCTCCTGATGCCGGACGGGGGCGGGGTGAAGGCCGAGGTCCGGATGATGTTCCTGCGCGCGCCGGGTGAGGCCGAGCTCTCGCTCGCGCTCAACCTGGTGCGGCTGTCGCGCGGGAAGATGCTCGGGGTCGATCAGAACCGCGATCTGACCTGGGTGGGCGGGACGGTGGGGATCTGGCCGGTCGACTGAGCGCGCGCGTCAGGCGCGGAGCGCGAGCTGCCACGCGCCGAGGACGAGCCCCGTCGCGGTCGCGCCGAGGGCGACCTGGACGAGGGGGCGGCGCGGCGCGGGCCGGTTGCGCAGGGACAGGCCGGCGACGAGGCCGATCGCGGCGCCGCTGAGCAGGCCGAAGGCGTGGGCGCCGAGGTCGGCGCGCGGGCTCGCGCCGAGGGCGCCGAGGAGCGAGAGGCCGCCCACGAGCGGCGCCACGAGCTGGAGGAGGTGCCGCTTCTCGCCGCTGTCCTTGTCGTGCGCGCGGTCGAGCATGAGCTGGGTGGTGGCGAGCAGCCCGATCGCGCCGAACACCGCGGTGGAGGCGCCGATCGACGCGTGGTGGTGGCCCAGGCCGTGGTGCCAGAGCGCGTTCGCGAAGTTCCCGATCGCGCCCGAGGCGACCACGGCGAGCGCGGCGCCGCCGGGCCCGAGGCGGCGTTGCACGGCGGACGCGAAGACCGTCCCCGAGATGACGTTGCCGATCACGTGGGCCGAGTCGGCGTGCAGCGTGAGCGCGGTGATGGCGCGCCACGGCTCGGGCCCGACGACGAGGTCGGCGACCGAGGCGCCGCGCTGGAACAGCCGCCCGCCGCCGCTCGCGGGGCCGGTGACGAGGAAGAAGAAGAGGGCGAGGGCGACGAACGCGACGCCGGCGGCGATGGACGGCGGGTGGCGCGGACGCTCGCGCGGGCGGCGCGGGGGCCAGTCGCGGTTCTCCGCTTCGTACCGATCGATCGAGGTCGCGGCGAAGTCGTAGTCCTCGTCGCGCACGAGGAGCACCCAGCCTGCCGGGGTGTACCGCACGGCGTGCCAAAGCTCGCTCGACTGCAGCACGAGGGCCCATTCGCGGACCTTGCGTTCCGGCATCACGGGCCCGATGGCCGTGAACCCGGGCCCGGGCCCTTCTCCCACGCCTCCAGGGGCATCGCTGTTCTGGACCATCGCCGCCCTCTCGCCGCGCGCCGGCGGCAGGATCGCGATCGGGACGAACCGTTCGCCTTCAGCACATCGAGCACCGGTACAGTCATGTTCGCCCACGGCGGGTTCCTCCACGGCTCGTTGACCCCAGGTTCGACGAAACCTGCGGATGAGCCTGGAGGCTGTCAACGCCGCCTCTCGGGGAGCCCGGCCGTCTCCGTCCCGGCGTCTCCTGCCGGTCTCCTGGCCTCTTCCTGGCGTCTCCCCGGCGTCTCTTGCGGGGCCGGGCCCTTGTGCGCGCGGCGCAGCGGTGGCAGTGCGTGGTTGTGTCGACAGCCATCACGCAGGGCATCCGGGTCACCGTCTCGACGGTGTACGTCCCCACGCAGTCATCCCCGACGGAGCACCGCTACGTCTTCGCCTACACGGTGCGGATTGCGAACGAAGGCACCGAGCCCGCCCAGCTGAGGACGAGGCACTGGATCATCACGCATGGCAGCGGGAAGGTGGAGGAGGTGCGCGGCCCTGGCGTGGTCGGCCAGCAGCCCTCGCTGAAGCCTGGCGAGCACTTCGAGTACACGAGCGGCTGCGTGCTCGAGACCCCGCGCGGCTCGATGCGCGGCACCTACCAGATGCACCGCCCGGACGGCCGCGTCTTCGACGCCGAGATCGCGCCGTTCACCCTCGCGATGCCGCACTCGCTGAACTGATCCAGCAGCCCACGAATCCGCCCGTCATCCTCGCCCGTCATCCGGAGAGAGCCAGCGGGGAGGGGGTGCCCGTGCGCGCGGGCGGCGGGGTAGGGCCCCGCGAATCCGAGCGCCGGCCTGCATCGAAGCGGGTCGCTCCCGGACCGGCTCTCCCCGTACTCATGGCAATTGCCTTCTAAAAGGCGCGAGTTCGCGGGAGGGGCCCCCGCCGCCCGCGCGCACGGGCACCCCCTCCCTGCTGGCTCCGTTGCACCCCGAGAGGGGTGCTAGCCGACGGCCGCCGGCTCCACCTTCGCCCCGTTCGCCTTCGCCTTCTCCGCGTCCCCCCCGCTCCCGCTCCCGCTCCCGCTCGCCGCCAGGAACTTGAACGTGAAGTCGCCCCCCTCGAAGTCGACGGTGACGTTCCCCCCGTTCTCGAGGGCCCCGAAGAGCAGCTCATCCCCGAGCCGCCGCTTGATCTCGTTCTCGATGACGCGCCCGAGCGGCCGCGCCCCGTTCGCCGGATCGTACCCGCGCGTCGAGAGCTCCGCCCGCGCCCGCTCGGTCACGTCGATGGTGACCGACCGGTCCGCGAGCATCGCCGCCAGCTCGCCGATGAACTTGTCGACGATGCTCCCCATCACCGACGGATCCAGCGACCGGAACATGATGCGCGCGTCCAGCCGGTTCCTGAACTCCGGGCTGAACGTGTTCTTGTAGGCCTTGTCGTCGTCGCCCGCCGACCCCCGCTCGCCGAAGCCGACCCGCGCCTGCGCGAGCTCCCGCGCGCCCACGTTGCTCGTCATGATCAGCACCATGTGGCGGAAGTCGCTCTTCTTGCCGTTGTTGTCGGTCAGCGTGCCGTGATCCATCACCTGGAGCAGCACCTGGAACACGTCCGGGTGCGCCTTCTCGATCTCGTCGAGCAAGAGCACCGCGTGCGGCGTCTTCGCCGCCGCCTCGGTCAGCAGGCCGCCGCGATCGAACCCGACGTAGCCGGGCGGCGCGCCGATGAGCCGCGAGACCGTGTGCCGCTCCTGGTACTCGCTCATGTCGAACCGCAGGAAGCCGATGCCGAGCGCCTTGGCGAGCTGCTTCGCGAGCTCGGTCTTGCCGACGCCGGTCGGGCCCGAGAACAGGAACGAGCCGATCGGCTTCTCCGGCGCGCGCAGCCCCGCGCGCGACAGCTTGATCGCGGACGAGAGCTGCTTCACCGCCTCGTCCTGGCCGAAGATCACCGAGCGCAGCGACTGCTCGAGATCCTTGAGCTGCGCCTTGTCCGACGTCGACACCTGCCGCGGCGGGATCTGCGCCATCTTCGCGATGACGAGCTCGATGTCCGCCGTGTCCACCGTGTACCCGTCGCCGTGCTTCAGGCGCGCCGCCGCGCCCGCCTCGTCGAGCAGGTCGATCGCCTTGTCGGGCAGCCGGCGGTCCTGGAGGTAGCGCGCCGACAGCTTCGCCGCGGCCTCGAGCGCCTCGTCGGTGTACGTGACCTTGTGGAACTCCTCGTAGCGCTTCTGCAGGCCCTTCAGGATCTGCGTCGTGTCGTCGACCGACGGCTCGGTCACCTCGATGCGCTGGAACCGCCGCGCGAGCGCGCTGTCGCGCTCGAGGTGGCCGCGGTACTCCTGGAAGGTGGTCGCGCCGATGCAGCGCAGGCGGCCCGACGTCAGCGCGGGCTTGAGCAGGTTCGAGGCGTCCATCGTCCCGCCGCTCGCGGCCCCCGCGCCGATGATCGTGTGGATCTCGTCGATGAACAGGACCGAGCCCGGCTGCTTCTCCAGCGCGCGCAGCACCGCCTTGAGGCGGTTCTCGAAGTCGCCGCGGTACTTCGTGCCGGCGAGGAGCGCGCCCATGTCGAGCGCGTAGACGGTCGCGTCCTTGAGCGGCGCGGGCACGTCCTTCTTCTCGATCCGCTGCGCCAGCCCCTCCACGATCGCCGTCTTGCCGACCCCGGCGTCGCCGATGAGCAGGGGGTTGTTCTTGCGCCGCCGCGCGAGCACCTGGATCGTCCGGGCGACCTCGTTCTCGCGGCCGACCAGCGGGTCGATGCGCCCCTCGGCCGCCTCCTTGTTGAGGTTCATCGTGAACGCGGCGAGCGGATCCTTGACCGGCTGCGCGCCGCCGGGCTCGCCGCCCTCGTCGGACGACGACTCCTCGCGGAGGCTGTCGTCCTGGCCCGTCTTCGAGATGCCGTGCGAGATGTAGTTCACGACGTCGAAGCGGCTGATGCCCTGCTCCCCGAGGAGGGTCACGGCCGGGCAGTCGCGCTCGGCGAACATCGCGACCAGCACGTTCGCCCCCTTGAGCTCCTTCTTGCCCGAGGACTGCACGTGCATGGCGGCGCGGCCGACCACGCGCTGGAACCCGAGCGAGAGCGTCGGGCTCGTGTCCGCGTCCTCCGGCAGCGCCTCGATCTCCTCGTCGAGGAAGCGCTCCAGCTTCTTCTTCAAGAGCGGCGTGTCGCCCCCGGCGTGCCGGAGGACCTCGGCCGTCTCCTCGTCGAAGAGCAGCGCGTAGAGCAGATGCTCGATGGTCACGAACTCGTGCCGGCGGCGCGAGGCCTCCCGGGTGGCGAGCGAAAAGGCGATCTCAACTTCGGGGCTGATGCGCATGGTCATTCCGGCTCGGCGGTCAACCGAAGGGGCATTCCGTGCTCCTTGGCGAAGTCCTGGACTTGGGCGACCTTGGTCTCCGCGACATCCTTGGTGTACACGCCCGCGACCCCGTGGCCGCGGTGGTGCACGCTCAGCATGATGTGCGTGGCCTCCGTCTCGGTGCGGTGGAAGAACTTCATCAGGACAAGGACGACGAACTCCATCGTCGTGTAGTCGTCGTTGTGGAACACGACCTTGTAGCGGCGGGCCTTCTCGACCTTCCGTTCCCGCTCCGTCGCGAGGTCGCCCTGCCTGTCTTCTCTCTCCTCAGGATCGTTCGGCATAAATCCGTCGGGAAGGATAGCAAGAGCCCCGCCCCGGCGAGCGGCCGACGGAGGAAGCTCACGCTCCGGAAGCATGCTCCGGCGGGGCGTGTTCCGCCACGCGCGCACCGGGATTTTTCCGTCCGTCGCGGCGTCCGCGTCCTGAAAGCGAGCTGAAGAGGGGGTCGGGTCTGCCCGGGGGCGCCCGTCGGGTCCGCCCGGTGCGGCACCGCCGCGGGCGAGCGCGCGTCGCCGTTTTCTGGCGAGCGCGAGCGCGCGTCGCCGTCCCCCGGCGGGCGCAGGCGCGCCTGCCGGGGCGGCGGGGTCACGCGGTCACAGGAGCGACCTGGCGGCGCCGAGGTCGATCTCGACGGGCGTGAGGCCCCAGATGTCGCGCGCGTACTCGCGCACCGTGCGGTCGGAGGAGAACTCGCCCACGCGGGCGATGTTGAGCGCGGACTTGCGCAGCCAGCTCTTCCGGTCGACGTAGGCCGCCTCCACCTCGCGCTGGCAGGCGGAGTAGGCCTTGAAGTCGGCGAGCATCATGTACTCGTCGCGGCCGAGCAGCCGGTCGAGCAGGGGCTGGAAGAGCTCGCGGTACTCCGGCGAGAAGAAGCCCGACGAGATGAGGTCGACCACCTCGCGGAGCTCCGGGTCGGCCGCGACCGCGTCGCGCCCCTCGAAGTGCTCGCAGCGGCGGGCGATCACCTCGTCGGCGGTGAGGCCGAACAGGAAGAAGTTCTCCGGGCCCACGGCGTCGCGGATCTCGATGTTCGCGCCGTCGAGCGTGCCGACGGTGAGCGCGCCGTTCAGCGCGAGCTTCATGTTGCCGGTGCCCGACGCCTCCATGCCGGCGGTCGAGATCTGCTCGGAGACGTCGGCGGCCGGGATGATGCGCTCGGCCAGCGAGACGCGGTAGTTCGGCATGAACACGACCCGGAGCGCGCTCTGGCGCCGGTCGCCGTTCACGACGTAGGCGACGGCGTGGATGAACTTGATGATGAGCTTCGCCTGCCGGTAGCCGGGGGCCGCCTTGGCGCCGAAGATGAAGGTCCGCGGTGTGACGTGCTCGCCGCGCTTCTGGCGCAGGTAGAGCGCGACGATGTGGAGCGCGTTGAGCAGCTGGCGCTTGTACTCGTGGAGGCGCTTGATCTGGACGTCGAAGATCGAGGCGGGGTCGACGGAGATGTCGAGCTCCTGCCCGATGAACTTGGCGAGCGCCGCCTTGTTCGCGCGCTTGACGCTGGCGATCCGCTCGATGAACTCCGGGTCGTCGAGGTGGCGCTCGAGCTCGCGCAGCCGCTCGAACTCCGTCACCCAGCGCGGGCCGACCTTCTCGGTGACGAGCGCGGCGAGCGCGGGGTTGCAGGCGAGCAGCCACCGCCGGAACGTGACGCCGTTCGTCTTGTTGTTGAACCGCTCCGGCCAGAGGTCGTAGAAGTCGCGGAGCAGGTCGCGCTTGACGAGCTCGGAGTGGAGCTTGGCCACGCCGTTCACCGAGTGCGAGCCGACGACGGCGAGGTAGGCCATGCGCACGTGGCGCTCGTGCCCCTCCTCGATGAGCGACATCCGCGCGACGCGGTCGTGGTCCTGCGGGTGGGCGTCCATGACCTCGCGCAAGAAGCGCCGGTTGATCTCGTAGATGATCTCGAGGTGCCTCGGCAGGAGCCGCTCGAAGAGCGCGACGGGCCAGCGCTCGAGCGCCTCGGGCAGGAGCGTGTGGTTCGTGTACCCGAAGGACGCGACGGTCTGCTTCCACGCGTCCTCCCAGCTGACGAGGTGCTCGTCGATGAGCACGCGCATCAGCTCGGCGATGGCGATGGCGGGGTGCGTGTCGTTCAGCTGGATCGCGTTCTTCTCGGCGAAGCGCGAGAAGTCCGGGTGGACCCGGTTGTAGCGGTTCACGATGTCGGCGATGGAGCAGGCGACGAAGAAGTACTCCTGGCGGAGGCGCAGCTCCTTGCCCTTGTCGAAGTTGTCGTTCGGGTAGAGGACCTTGGAGATGACCTCCGACTGGTTCTTCTCGTGGACGGCGTGCACGTAGTCGCCGGCGTTGAAGAGCTCGAAGTCGAACTCCTCGCCGGCGCGGGCCGACCACAGCCGGAGGGTGTTCACGGTGTTCGACTGGAAGCCGGCGATGGGCGTGTCGAAGGGGACGCCGATGACCTGCTCGGCGGGGCGCCAGATGACGCGGAAGCCGCCGCGCTTGTCGGGGACGCGCTCGGTGTAGCCGCCGAACGAGACCGGGACGGCGTGCTCGGGGCGCTCGACCTCCCAGGGGTTGCCGAAGCGGAGCCACTCGTCGGCGCGCTCGACCTGGTAGCCGTCGCGGATGGCCTGCTCGAAGATGCCGAACTCGTAGCGGATGCCGTAGCCGTAGGTGGGCAGGCCGATGGTGGCCATGGAGTCGAGGAAGCAGGCGGCGAGCCGGCCGAGGCCGCCGTTGCCGAGCCCGGCGTCGGGCTCCTGCTCGACGAGGTCGTCGAGGTTGAGGCCGAGCTCGCCGAGGACGGTCTTGTAGCTGTCGTAGATGTCGAGGGCCTGCAGGTTGGCGACGAGCGCCCGGCCGAGGAGGAACTCCGCGGAGAGATAGTAGCCGCGCTTGACGTCCTGCTCGTAGTAGGTGTGCTGGGTCTTGGTCCACCGGTCGACGAGGCGGTCGCGCACGGAGAGGGCGAGGGCGACGTACCGGTCGAACGGCGTGGCGGTGAGGGATTCCCGGGCGCGCGAGTAGTGGAGGTGGTCCGCGAAGGCGCGGCGGAGGGCGACCGGGTGCATGCCGGTGCGCGCGTCGGGCGCCGTGTTTCCGCGGAAAAAAGCGGCAGGGGTGTCTCGCTGGGAGGGCTCTCGCTGGGCGGGGGTTTCTCTCTGACGGTTGGGATCGACGTCGATCGGGTTGGCCATGGCGGCGCACTTTAGACGGATCCGGCCCAAGCTGGTGGGCTGCGCGACGTGCACGGGTGAGGTTCCGTGGGTCGGGAGGTTGGCGATCGCACCAGGCCGCCGGTGTGCTAGGAGCGCAGGCGGCCCGGCGACCTGGTGCGCCAGGGGAGCGTCGCCGCCGGAGCCTCGGGAGGTCGGCGGATGATCCACGGACGGCGGGCGGTGCGAGGCGGGGCGGGGGGCCGGGCGCTGGCGCGCGGCTGGGTGCTGGCGCTCGCGGGGGTGCTGGGAGCGCTCGGCGCAGGGGCGGGCTGCGAGGAGCGCCCGGGGGTGAGCCCGGCGGCGAAGAAGGGGTTCGGCGAGGCGTGCGCGGACGGCGCGGAGTGCGCGTCGTCGGTGTGCGCGGCGATCGGGGGCGTCTGCTCGAAGGGCTGCCGGGTCGACCGGGAGTGCGGCGCGGGGTACGTGTGCCGCTCCCGCGACGACGGTCCGGACGGCGTGTGCAGCAAGCCGCAGGGCCGGGCGCCCGGCGAGGCGTGCATGACGGCGGTCGAGTGCCAGCACGGGCGATGCCTGCACCGGGCCGGCGCCCTGGATCAGCCGGGGCACTGCTCGGCGTACTGCGAGGGCGCCGGCGATTGCCCGGCGGGTCTGAAGACGTGCGAGGAGATCGCCGACAGCGCGGGGCGGAAGATGTGCCTCCCCGGCGAGGGCGGTGCGGGGACGGCCGCGCCCGGCGCGAAGGGGAAGGCCTCCGAGCGGTAGGGCGGGAGCGCGGCCGGCCGGGGGGCTGCGGGGGAGGGGCGATGGGCGAGAGGTGAGGCGCGGGGCGCAGGGCGCAGGGCGCGTGGGGGCGCGGGGCGCGGCGCGCGTCAGGGCTCCGCGGTGAGGTCCGGCGCTGCCGCGGGCGGGACGGGCCCGGCGCTGCCCGGCTTCGCAAGGCCTGGCGTGAGTTTTCAGACGGGAAAGAATGCCGACGAATCGATCCATCGAGGCACCCTTCGCTTCGGACGACATGCTCGCGTTGGTATGGGAGACACGATTGCGAGGTTTCTGATGATCATGGATGATCATGTGCTCATTCCGTCCCTGGCTCGCCATCTTGGTTTGGGTCTGATTCCGGCACGGTGGCAAGGTGTTGATGTATTGCTTCCGCTCCTCGAGCGCATCCGCGGCGACGGAGCGATGGTGCTGATAAAGTTCGATGGCGGTAGAGATTTGACCGAAAATGGTCCATATACCGTTATTGCTTCCGGTGGGCCGCTCAAGGGCGAATATATTCGTGCAGAGATGTCGTCGCTTGAGCGTAGTGTCGCAAAGGTGATAATAGAGTACGCGAGGAGATGCTGGGGGTTCGTTGAGCCATCGTAGCCGGCTCCGAGGCTCACCCCTCCCCCGCTCGTCGTCGCTCCCCAAGCTCACCGCGATGGCTGTAGGCATCCAATCTACGAATCGACATACGGCAAGCGGTGCGTTTCCGGATCCGGCCACGCGTTTTCGAGCCGAACGAGGAGGGTAGTGATGTCTACGACAGGAGCGAGATCCGCCAACGAGATTCTCGGACTGGAGTTCGATTGGCTGGCCAGTGACGCTGATGGGTACGTTGCCCTGTTCAGTACCGCGGGCGGTGGCTACGCCCCGGGTGAGTTCCTACAAAACACCGATGCACACCACGCGGCGATCGACGCTGTCCTCGCGTCGCCCGTGTCGACCGTGGCGCGGTTCGCGCAAGATCTGCCCCCGGAATTACAGAACACGTGGCGGATGGTGGCGGAGCGCGGGCTCTTCGCCTTCGATTCAGACCCCCATGGCGGGCCCTACCGAATGGTCGCAGCTCCAGCCGATCCCATTCGGATTTTCGATCTGCCCAGGAGCGTGGTTGATATTGTGGAACGTCTCAAGCTTCGCCAGGTGCGATTCGCACGCCAGTCGGTCATCCCCACGGAGCTCCTTCAGGAGAGGGGATAACCCGAAAGCCATGGCGTCGATCTCGCTCATCACGAGCACGCTGGGGGGCCCCGGTCCCGCCGCACGCCGGGCTTCGCGTGCACGTGGACACGGCGACTACACACGATCTCGCAGAAATCCAGACGAGCGCCATGCCCAGCTTTGCTTTCAGGATTTTCTTTTGCTGCGCCGGATTGGTCACGCGCCGGCTTGGTATCGTCGACGCGGGGTCCGCCTTCCGTGTCGTACACGCTGGCGAGCGGCGCTTCACGTTGTGTGACATGAGAAGAGCTCGGCGCTCAGCGGAATGCGGTCTGCGTTCCGGTGAGCTCCACCGTCAGGCAGGCCGATGGTCGATGGCTCCTGGACGCATGCGCGGCGATGGTGTACGCCCCGCCACAGCTCGCGCCCTCACGGCGACGGGCATCGGGGAAATCGCATGTCGACTTCGTTCTTCGCGCGGTCCCTCAGCGCTGCCGCACTCGCGCTCTGCGCCGCCAGCGGGCTCGGTTGTGCTCCGCCCAAGCCACCTCTCACCTGCGCGTCCCAGGGCAGCGCCCCGTGGGTAGAGCTCTCCTCGCAGCACGTCGTGTTGAGGACAGATCTCGACCGCCCCGAGGCGCGTGAGGTCCTCGCGGAACTCGAGAGATCGTACAATGCCCTCGAAGACGTCTGCTTCCCGAGCGACAGCCCCGACCCGTTTCGCATGCAGGTCGTCCTGTTCGCGCGCGAGCAGGACTTCCGTCAGTTCAGTCCAGCGCCGTCCAGCGGCGTCTTCTTTCACGCGCTGCCGAACGACCTCGAGCGGGCGCCGACGATGGTCATGTACGGCTCGCTCGGAGAGCCGGAGCGCATCACGTTCCAGCGCGGGCTCGCGTACCACTTCATCGCGCAGAGCATCGGGCCCGCGCCGCCGTGGCTCAGACAGGGCCTCGCCCAGTTCTACTCGACGTTTCGCCTGCGAGGTGGTTATGCATACGTCGGCTCAGCGCTGCCCTATCACGACTTCCTGAAGGGGGCCTCCGGGCGCACCGTGCGCAATGGCCCGTTCACGCTCCAGCTGGTCCCCGCCAGCGAGGCGGCGTCCGCCGCGGAGCTCATCCGTGCCAGGCGAGAGGACTTCTACAGTCTCGCCGACGAGCCATCGGAGGCCGAGCGGCGCCGGGTGGCGCTCAACTACCTGAGCTCATGGGGGCTCGTTCACATGCTGCTCAACGGCCCCGATCCCTACGCGCAGCGCTTTGCCAGCTTCCTCGAGGCGGCCTCGCGCGGCGCGCCGGTGCGGCAGGCCTTCCAAGAGGCGTTCGGCGATATCTCGCTCGAGCAGATCGAGCGGGATTACCGGAGCTACCTCGTCGGAACGCGGCCCATCAGGAAGGTGGGCCCCTACACGGCCCCACCGCTCCCGCCGCCGCTGGTCGAGCGGGTGATCAGCGACGCCGAGGTGCACGTGCTCTGGGCCCGTCTGAAGCGGTGGCAGGGCGATGGGAGGGCATGGGCGGCGGCGCAACTCGACGAGGCGGTCGCGCATGAGCCGAACAACCCCGACGTGCGCTTCTGGCGCGGGCTCTTCCGGACCGCCGAGTCCCGCCTCAGGGAGGCGGAGCAGGAGCTCACGGCGGCGCTCGCGGCGAAGCCGACGGATCCTCGGTATCTCCTGGCGATGGCAAAGCTGATTCGCGCGATGTCGAGCCGTCGCATCATCACGCCGCTCCAGGCAATCGTACGCACCGCGCCGCTCGTCGACCGCCTGAGCCGCACCGCATCCACCGCCGAACAGCTCGCTTTCGTCGCCCGACATCGCGTCCAGCTCCGCGATCTCGACGAAGCGCAGCCGTTCGTGCAGCGCGCCCTGAAGGCCGACCCGAGCTGCGTACCCTGCTACGACACCTACGGCATGCTGCTCCTCCTGCAAGGTCGAGTCACCGAAGCCATCACCGCGGCGTCGCGCGCACGCGACCTGCTGCCGGAGGGCGTCGAGAATCCGCTCATCGAGGCCCGCCTCCGCTGCTTTCAGGCGCACGAGACGGCGATGCGCGACGGCGCGTCGACCCACCCGGAGAAGTGCTTCAACCCGCTCCGCGAGTGACGCCCGTCAGGATCCCGCCCCAAGCGCGCCGGCCGGCCGGGCGCCGCGGCGGCACACCACCTCCCGCTCCGCCCCGGAGAAGCCCTCACGCCGCCGCGCGCACCGGCGGCAGCCGGAACGCGGCCCCCTCGGAGCGGCTGCGCCGGCGGAACGCGCCCGGCGCCTCGCCCGTGTGCCGCTTGAACGCGCGGCTGAACGCGAACTCCGAGTCGTACCCGACCTCGGCCGCGACCGACGCCAGCGAGCCGTCGCCCTCGGCGAGCAGCTCGGCCGCGCGCTGCATCCGCAGCTCGGCGAGGTAGCGGAGCGGCGGGATCCCCAGCTCGGCCAGGAACCGCCGCGCCAGCGCGGCGCGGGAGAGGCCCGCCGCCTTCGCGAGCGCCTCGAGGGTCCAGCGCTCCGCCGGCCTCTCCTGCATGAGCCGGAGCGCGCGCGCGACGCGCCGGTCGAAGGCGCGCGCCCCGCGCCGGCCCCGCGCGCGCGCCGCGCCCGCCTCGCCCGCCCGCTCGTGGCAGTGCAGCGCGTAGGCGAGCAGCGGCTCGAGCAGCGAGCGCGCCAGCGGGGCCTGCCCCGGGGATGGATCCGCGAGCGCGGCGCGCAGCAGGTCCACCACGGCCGAGAGCCCCGGCGCCCGCCGCACCTCGCCGGCAGCGAGGTGGACCACCGGCGCGAGCGCGGCGAGCGCCCCGCCGGGCGCAGCGGTGTAGGTCGCCGAGATCACCTCCGCCTCCGCGGGAGCGGCCCCGGTCGGCGGCGCGACGCAGCAGAGGCGCTGCTCGCCGGGCCCGCCGCCGCGCGCGCCGAACCCGAGGAGCACGAGGTCGCCAGCGTCGAGCTCCAGGGAGCACGCCCCGTTCAGGGTGCATGCCCCGTCCTGCGCGAGGCGAAACGCGCCCTGCACGACGACGTGCAGGCTCGGAGGATCCCCAGCGCCCGCGCGCCAGAGCACGCCAGGAGGGCCGCGATGCCGGGAGACCGCCACGCCGCGGGGAAGCTGCCGCTCCATCTCGTCCGCCATGCCCCATGGTTGCCCGCGCCGAGGCCGCCCGTCCAGCGCTCCCTCGCGGATCGAGACGCGCGAGCATGACTCCGCGCGTCGCGGTCATGGCGCGCGGGCGGGGGCGGCCGGATGCTCGGGGCCATGATGCGCTTCGATGCGACGCCGAACGAAGAACAGCTGCCCCTCCGCGCGCCGTCCGAGGAGGTCCAGAGCAGCCTCCTGAAGAGCCGGACCGTCCTGATCTTCGGGGAGATCACCAGCGAGCTGGCGCAGGTCACCACGGCGCAGCTCCTCGCCCTCGCGAACCAGAGCGAGGCGCCGATCCGGGTCCTGATCCACTCGCCGGGAGGACACGTGGAGTCGGGAGATACGATCTACGACGTGATTCGCTTCATCCGGCCCGAGGTCAAGGTGATCGGCACCGGATGGGTCGCCAGCGCGGGCGCGCTGATCTTCGTCGCCGCGCGGCGGGAGAACCGGTTCGCGCTCCCGAACACGCGCTTCCTCCTGCACCAGCCGCTCGGCGGCGTGCGCGGCCCCGCGTCGGACATCGAGATCGAGGCGGCCCAGATCCTGGCCGCGCGCGAGCGGCTCAACCGCATCTTCGCCGAGGCGACCGGGCAGGATCCCGCGAAGATCGCCAAGGAGACCGAGCGCAACCTGTGGATGACCGCGCGCGAGGCCCAGGCGTACGGCCTCGTGCACCGCGTCGTCGAGAGCGCGCTGGAGGTCTGAGCGCCGCGCGAGCCCTCCGGGAGCAGCCCCCTCCGGCTCAGCGCTGGCAGCCGGCGAGCGCGGGCGCCCCGAGCAGATCGAGCTGCTCGACCGCGCGCTGCGGCCGGCGCGCGCCGAGGCCCGCGTCCGCCGCCGGGGCGGCGCCCCGGGAGGCCGCTCGCCGGAGGAGCTCCTCGCGGAGCGCCCCGAGCTCGCGCGCGGGAAGGGTGCTCGTGTCCGTCACGAGCCGCGCGCCGTCACGGTAGCCGGTCCACACCGTGTAGCCGTTCCGCGTGACCTCGATACCGACTCTGGGGCCATAATCCGTGATCTCGTAGCTGCGTCCCAGGGCGAGAAAGCTCCACGTCTTCATCGTGACCGTCTCGCCATTGTCCATCGGGGCGTCCGGCCTGGCCAACAAACCGGATCGCAGCGCCGGGCGCCGCGCCGCTCGCCCCGCCCCGCCGCTTCGCGCTTCCAGGAGCTCGGAGTCAGCGTGCTCGCACGCAGGCCGGGCTCTCCTGATCACGGCGGCGCCCGTCGTGGCGGCCCTCTCGCTCCGCGGCGGCCGCGCCGAGCAGCGCGCCCGGCGCTGTCCGGCGGTCGCGATCGTGCTGCGATCTCCCGGACTCGCGGCCTCTGGTAAGCTGTCGTGATGCTTGGTCGACTTGATGGATGGATGTTCGGCATGGCCCTCTGCCTCGCCGCCGGCTGTGGCGGGGAGACCCAGGAACCCGCCGGAGAGGGGGGCAACGGGGGCGGAGCGCTCGGTGAGCTCGAGTGCCGGCGCGGGGAGGATTGCGACAACGACACCTGCAATCCGGTAAGCGACGCCGCCTGTTACGAGGTGCAGAGCGATGCCAGTTGCAGGGCTGACGAGGATTGCGCCGGCATGGCGGGCGAGGGCGGGGGAGCGGGAGGGAGCGGGGGCGGCGCGGCCGGCCCGTTCATCTGCGAGATGCCGCATTTCACGTGCCCTCCGCCCCTGCAGGTGAGCGCCGTCTGTGTCCGCGGCTGCGCGACCGACGCCGACTGCCCGGCGACGCTGGCCTGCGCGCCGGATCACCGCTGCCGCGCGAAGCCGTGCGCCGCCGACGCGGACTGCCCGGTGAACCAGGCATGCGATCCGACCGGCGGGGCCTGCGCCCGCAAGGCGTGCGCGAGCGACGCCGATTGCGAGGGCTACTGCGTGCTCGGCCAATGCGAGGAGAAGCCAGGAATCTGTTTCCTGTATTGAGCCGCGCTGTGCGGCGCCGCGGAGGGTGCCTGTCCGCGCCACCCGAGCTCATCCGGTCAGCGTTTCCCTTCTCCACCGCTCACCACCGCATCTCCGCCGCGAGCGCGCGAGCGCGCATGGGCCGCGCCCGTTCGTGGAACGGCCCGGGCCGTCACGGCGCTCCCGGCGCCCGCGCGCGGCTCCGCCCCCGCCGCCGCGCGCGCAGGAGCGCGCCGCCGACCGCGACCAGGCAGCCCGCGAGCACCCCGGCGCGCCCCCCGCCCGACGTCTCGCAGGAGCAGCCGCCGCCGGCGCTCGCCCTGCTCCCGCCCGCCCCCGCGCCGGCCTCGCCCCCGCCGGCGCTCGCCGCGCTCCCGCCAGCGCCCGCGGCGCCGCCCGACGCCGCGCCGGCCTCGCACGAGCGCGCGGCGCCGACGAAGCTCGCGGTCGCCGGCCAGAGGTCGGGGCAGGTCCGGCCGGTCGAGCCCTCGGCCCCGCAGGCGGCCGGCGGGCCGCAGAGGCGGTCGAGCGTCATGAGCGGCGAGAACGTCGCGCCCCCGTCCGTGGAGACGCCCGCGGAGAAGCCGTCCACGAGCTCGTCGGCGCAGGCGTAGAGGCCCCGCGCGGTCCAGGTCAGGCAGCGGACGCCGAGCTGCCCCACCTGCGTGAACTCCAGCGTGTCCGTCGGCGCGACCCACAGGCCATCCATGTCGCTGCCGGCCGCGATCCTGGTCCCGTCGGGCGAGAGGGCGAGCCCGAGGAGGCTCACCGCCTGGAACACCTCGCGCCAGGTGGCGCCCCCGTCCCGCGAGACCAGCAGGGCGTCCGCGCCGTCGCCGTCGCGGCGCACATACACCACGTCGGGGTCCTCCGGGTCCACGGCGCCGAGGTAGGGCAGGTTGCGATCGTCGCTGCCAGGGACGTCGAGCTCCTCCCACGTCGCGCCGCGATCGTCCGAGCGCCGCACGATCCCCTGGAACGTGGGGCCGTTGCGGCGCCCGCTCACGTAGATGCGCCGGGGATCGCTCGGCGCGCTGTCCAGGGTCACGCCGAGGAACGTGCTCGGGAAGTCTTCCCCGGCCTGGGTCCACGTCCTCCCGTCGTCCTTCGACGCCCAGACCTGGGTCAAGATCGCGTCGCTCGCCATGACGCTGGAGCCGAGCAGGAGCACGCTCGCGGGATCCGCGCGGTCGATCGACAGGTCGACGATGTTGCGCCGGGCGAGCGCGCCCCCGGCGATCTGCCAGTCGCAGCCGCCG
This sequence comes from Sorangium sp. So ce394, assembly GCF_051474665.1. Classification (NCBI taxonomy): domain Bacteria; kingdom Pseudomonadati; phylum Myxococcota; order Polyangiales; family Polyangiaceae; genus Sorangium; species Sorangium sp. So ce394. The sequence goes on along the minus strand of NZ_CP150339.1, from coordinate 7,255,894 downwards.
TCGTGCGTCGCGCTGAGCCCGTCGAAGAGCCCCGCGAGCATCGAGCCGTCGGCGGTGACGACCATCATGGGATCCTCGAAGCCGCTGTAGCCGACCGCCGCTTCACAGATCCACGACCAGCGCTCGCCGCCGTCACGGGTGGTGAGGACGCCGTAGGTCGCGCGGACGACGATGTGCTCCGGATCGGCGGGATCGACAAGGATCTGGCCGGCGGTGGGGTATCGGCCGTTGGCGAGCGCGGGCGCCGCGGCGGAGAGGGCGAGGCCCGCCGCTGCGGCCGCGAGCCCGAGAGCGATGCGGTTCATCGAGGGGAGGTTCATCGATCCTCCTGCACAGCGCAACGCTTCGACAGGAGGCCGCGGGAGCGCGCCGGGCCCGGGAGATCCCTGGCCCGACGCCGGTCACGATCCGCCGCTCCGCGGCGCGCGGCCGGGCGCGGCGCCCCCGGCCGTCGGGCCCTGGACGCGCGCTACTGCAGCCGGAACCGCTGGTTCGTGCCGGTGCCGCACGTGTACTGGATGAACCTGGCGTTGTCGGCGGTGCTGACCCCGCTGACGTCCACGCACTTGCCGCTGTTGACCGAGCGCAGCGAGATGACGCCGTCGCCGCGATCGACGACATCCCACTTCTGGCTGTTCCTGCTGCTGTTGCAGTCCGCCTGCGTGATGTTCGCAGAGTTGTTCCGGCTGGCCCCCTGCACGTCGAGGCACTTTCCGCTGTTCACGTTCGTCACGGTCGCCGTGGCGCCGCTGATCGTCTCGATCTTCCACTGCTGATCGCCCGCCCCGGTGCACGGCCGCTGGATGATGGTGGCGCCGTTGTCCAGGCTCGCCCCGGTGACGCTCATGCACTTGCCCGAATGGACGGCCGTCAGGCTCTGACCGCCGGTGCCGCCGGGATCGCCGCCCGGGTCGCCGCCCGGGTCGCCGCCGGGGTCGCCGCCGGTGCCGCCCAGCCCGGAGATCTGGACCTGCGCGCCCGTGGCCGACACCGAGAGGACCTTCACCGTCGCGTTCGTCCCGAAGAGCTGATGAGAAGCGCCGACCACGAGCGGCGCGTCCCTGAAGTTCCCGCCGGGGATCATGTCGAGCAGGTGCGCCCGGCCGCTCTCTCGCGACTGCGTGAAGAACGCATGGATGAGGACGCCCTTCGTGGAGAGGTTGCGCGAGTCGACGACGTTCGTCGCCGCCGGCTGGCGGAACTCGATCTGGTACATGATGTCGTTCGGGCCCTTGACGCGGAGGAGCTGGGTCCCGGTGCTCGCCTCGGTCATCGGCGCGAGCGTGTAGGTCCCGTCGGCGCTCACCGTCACGGCCTGCGTCGACGGGATCCACCCGAGGTTCACCTTGTAGTTGGCGTTGAAGTGCTGCTTGCCGCCGTTGCCCATCGGGTCGAACACGTCGCCGTACTCGTCGAAGGTGCAGTCGTTGCTCATGGTCACGGTCGCGCCGTTGCTGCGACAGGTGCGCGAGGAGGCGTGCCACAGGCCGAAGTTGTGGCCGAGCTCGTGCACGACGACCTCGGGCCAGAGGCCGGCGATCCAGGTGGCGCTCCCGGGCTGCGCCCCCATGCCGGCGTACCCGCAGTCCATCTTGCCCATGATCATGAAGTGCTGGTACGCGTTGAGATCGAAGCCGGCGTTGCGCGCCGCGGTCTTGGCCTCGTTCTGCCACCGGTTGTAGTCGTCGCACTTGCCGAAGGCGATGTTGAACGGGCCGGCGACGTCGTACTGGAGCTGCATCTTTCCGAACGACGAGCCCGCCAGGTGGGTCGCCGCTCCATCCATCGTGTTGCGCACGTCCTGCTCCGTGCCCAGCGTCTGGCCGCCGTCGAACTGCACGCGCAGCACCAGGACGCGCTTGGCCCCGGTCGTGACGAGCGCGCTCGTCAGCTCGCCGATGCCCTCGGCCGGCCGGATCGCGTCGACGATGATCGTGCCGTCCTCGGCCTCGCTGCCGAACACGTCCACCGGGGAGCCGCTCGCCGTGCGCCAGTCGATCGGCGCCTCGGCGCCCTGCGGCGCCTCCGTCATCGAGTCCAGGTTCAGGCGCACGAACTCCCCGTCTTCCCGCTCCAGCATGTACCGCGCCTCGCCATTGGCGACGGCGACGGTCAGCGTCCCCGATGCGGTCGGGGCCGGCCCCGCTCCCTCGTCACCGGCGTCGATGCTCAGGCAGCCGGGCGCGAACGCGCACGCTGCGGTGAGGGCAACCGTGGTGAGGTGTGACTTGAAGCGCTGCATGCGATCTTCCTTTCCTGGCTCGGTCCGACGCGCCCGTCTCCCCCCGTGTCGGAGAGCGCCGCACCCTTCCCCCTCAGGAGCCCAGGGGCGGCGCGACGGAGCGCTACCAAGGAGAGGCCGCAAGCGCCGCCAGCCTCTCCGCTGCTGATGTAACTTGACGGCGACTCCGCACTTCCGGCGGCGCGACCATCGCTCGCGATCGTCACGCCGCGTCGCCGTCTCGCGGGTGCCTGGACCTTCAGAGCAAATTCGCGGCCACAGCCGTGCTCCCCGCTTGACACGGGGAGCTGGCCTGTCTCGGCGGAACAATCACGTGCGAACGGCCAGTGATCCAGCCTGATGTTATGTTTGCGGGACTGGCATGGATCGCGAGAGATCCTGAATGGACATGAAAACACCACCCCAGCCCATCACGTGAGTTGGCGAAAGGGCGCTTGTGCTCGCCCGCTCGAGCGATTTCGGCCGATGTTCTGCGCGATTCGATGCGAGGGTGGCAATCCGTGCTCGAGGGTGAACACGTGAGTTCTGCGGTGAGGGCGAGGGCGGCGATGTGGGTGGTTTGGCGCGCTCGCGGCGCGCCCTGTCGGCGGTCGCTCCCTCCAGGGCTCCGCGGGGGCGCGGAGATGGAGGGGGCCAGCGGCAGGGCCGGTCAGCGGGGCGGGGACGGGGGCGCTGCCTCCAGCCGGACGGCGGCCCCGCGGCGGATCGCGCCGGCGCGGCGCACGGCCGCGTAGACCCCGGCGACCGCCGGGAACACGACGCCGGGGGCGACAGTCGCGCTCGCGACCGCGTTGTGCCGGGCGAGCGCGCGCAAGAGGCCGGGATCGCGCGGGAGGTCGCCCTGGGGCAGCGTGGGGACGACGCACCGGGGACAAGGATCGATGACCTCGAGGCGGACCTCCGGGGCGATCTCCAGCGCGCGGCCGATCCAGCCGTTCTCGACGAAGGAGCGCTCGCCCGGGGCCGTCGCGACGACGAGGTTGGGGCGGAACCTCGGGGCCTCGATGCGCCCGGAGGGGTGGAGGTCGCGCAGGCGGTCGAGCGTGGCCGTGGTCAGCGCGTGCAGGGCGGCCACGTCGAAGAACGTGCCGGCCGGCGCGGCGAGCGCCATCGGCTCCTCGACGATCGTGGCCTGGGCCGCGGAGCCGTCCACGGGCGACCGATCCGCCTCGCGCTTCGGCGCCTCGGGCGGTCGGCTCACGAGCGCCACGTCGCGGCCGAGCGCGCGCGAGAGCGCCCGATCCACGTCCGGCTGCGCGCTGCTGATCACGGCGCCGTCCGGGAGCGTGATCCACACGGGCGGCAGGGGCGCCGAGGGGCGCGGCGGCTCCGCGAAGGCCGCCCGACACGCGAGCAGCGCGCCCCACTTGCCAGGGTGCTTGGCGCTCGCGACGTGCCCCGTCTCCCGGTCCAGGACGGCGTAGGTCCGGTCGCCGAGCACGCCGCGGTCGGAGATCGCCGCCTCGTCGATCTCCTCTCCTTGCATCGATTTGACGGGATATCGCCAGATCGACACGACCGTTCCGGTGGGCTGCTCGCTCGGGTGTATGGCGTCTCTTTACCCGATCTCCACCGAGCTCGGCGTCCGGCGCTCCGCCGCTGGTATAGATGCGCGTATGACCCTCCTCCAAGACGTCGTGGCCGCGCTGGAGTCGATCGCCCCGCTCCGGTTCGCCGAGCCCTGGGACAACGTGGGCCTCCTGGCGGGCGACCCCGCGCGGCCCTCGTCGGCGGCGCTCCTCGCCATCGATTACACCCCCGAGGTCGCCCGGGAGGCGCGCGAGCTCGGCTGCGATCTCGTCGTCGCCTACCACCCGCCGCTCTTCGAGGCGGTGAAGCGCGTGGTCGCGCCGGACCCCATCTTCGCGGCGATCCGGGACGGCATCGCGCTGTACTCGCCCCACACCGCGCTCGACGTCGCCGAGGGCGGCACCAACGATGTCCTCGCCGACGCGCTCGGGATGTCCGGGGAGCGCGCGCCGCTCCGGCGGGCGCCGTCGAAGGCGTGGCAGCACAAGCTCGTCGTCTTCGTCCCGGAGGACCACGCCGACGCCGTGGCCGACGCCCTCGCCGAGGCGGGCGCGGGCCGGATCGGCCGGTACTCGCGCTGCAGCTTCCGCACGGTCGGGACGGGCACGTTCTTCGGCGAGGAGGGCACGAACCCCACCGTGGGCGAGAAGGGCCGGCTCGAGCGCGTGACCGAGGTGCGGCTGGAGATGGTCTTTCCCCGCGAGCGGACCGAGGCGGTCCTGCAGGCGATGCGCGCCGCGCACCCCTACGAGGAGGTGGCGTTCGACCTCGTCGAGCTCGCCGTCGAGCCGCTGCGGGTCGGCATCGGCCGGATCGGGCCGCTCGGCGGCGCCGCGCCGGTCGGCGACCTGCTCGGCCGGGTCAAGGCGGCCCTGGGGGTCGACGCGCTGCTCGTGGCCGGCCCCGAGCAGCGCGCCGTCGCGCGCGCGGCGACGTGCGCCGGCGCGGGCGGCGCGCTCCTCGAGGACGCGATCGCCCAGGGCGCCGAGCTCTACCTGACCGGCGAGCTGCGCCACCACGACGCCCTGCGCGCGGCGAGCGCCGGCGTCACGGTGGTGTGCGCGCTGCACTCGAACAGCGAGCGCGCCGCGCTGAAGCGCCTGGCCGAGCGGCTCCGCGCCGAGGTGCCGTCGCTCCGCGTCGAGCTCAGCGCGCGAGATCGGGATCCGTTCACGATCCGGTGAAGCGCCTGGCGCTGCTCGGCGCTGTCATTTTCGTGCTCGGCGTCCTGTGCGGCGTGGCGCTAGCCGCCCTGCGCCTGCGCTGAGCCGCGGCCTGGCCACCCGGACGGCCGCGCGGGCCGCAAAGGCCGCTGGACGGGACGGGCGCTCGCGATCAGCCTTGCTCGCCTCATGCGCGACCACGCCACGACTCCTGCCCGCGACCTGCGCGCGGAACCCGATGCGCCCTCGCCCGGCCCGCGCCTCGGCGCCGGCGTCTGGTCGACGCTCCGCGAGGCGGTCGGCGGCAGCGGGCACGACTTCACCCAGGGCTCCATCGACCGGGCGATCGTCCTGCTCGCGATCCCCATGGTCATGGAGATGCTCATGGAGTCGCTCTTCGTCGTGGTCGACGTCTTCTGGGTGTCGCGGCTCGGCGCCGACGCGGTCGCCGCCGTCGGGCTCACGGAGTCGCTCCTCGCGGTGGTGTACGCCCTGGGGATGGGCCTCTCGGTCGCCGCGTCCTCGACGGTCGCGCGGCGGGTCGGCGAGGGGCGCCCCGAGGAGGCGGCGGCCATGGCCGGGCAGGCGATCGTGCTCGGCGTGCTCGCCTCCCTGCCGATCGCGGCGGCCGGCGGGCTGCTCGCGTCGCGGTTGCTCGCGGCGATGGGGGCGAGCGCCGGGGTGGTCGCGACCGGCACGCCGTTCGCCTCGATCATGCTGCTCGGCAACGGGACGATCCTGATGCTGTTCGTCATGAACGCGGTCTTCCGCGGGGCCGGCGACGCGGCGCTGTCGATGCGGGTGCTCTGGCTGTCGAACGCGCTGAACATGGTGCTCGGCCCGTGCTTCATCTTCGGCCTCGGCCCGTTCCCGGAGCTCGGCGTGACCGGCGCCGCCCTGGGGACGACGCTCGGCCGCGGGACGGGCGTCGCGCTGCAGGTCTTCCTGCTCGCGCGCGGCGGCGGTCGCGTGAAGGTGAGGGCGCGGCACCTCGTGCCCGACCCGAGGGCGCTCGCGGCGCTGCTCCGCCTGTTCGCGAACGGCGCGTTGCAGGCGCTCATCGGCACGGCGAGCTGGATCGGCATGGTGCGCATCCTCGCCCCGTTCGGGAGCGCGGCGCTCGCCGGCTACACGATCGGGATGCGGGTCATCGCGTTCGCGATCTTGCCGGCGTTCGGGCTCGCGAACGCCGCCGCGACGATGGTGGGGCAGAACCTCGGGGCCGGGCGCCCCGAGCGGGCCGAGGCCGCGGTCTACCGCGCGGGCGTCTGGAACACGGTCATGCTCGGCGCGATCGGGCTGGTCTTCGCGGTGGGCGCGGGCGCCATCGTCGGCGCGTTCACGGACGACGCCGACGTGCTGCGGTTCGGCACGGAGACGCTGCGGATCGTGGCGTGCGGGTTCCTGTTCTACGGGTTCGGGATGGTGTTCATGCAGGCCTTCAACGGCGCCGGCGACACGTGGACGCCGACGATGCTGAACTTCGCCTGCTTCTGGCTCTGGGAGATCCCGCTCGGCTGGTGGCTCGCGCGCGCCGCGGGGCTCGGCTCGACGGGCGTGCCCATCGCGATCGCGGTGGCGTTCTCGACGCTCGCGGTCGCGGGCTGGCTCATGTTCCGCCGCGGGGCCTGGAAGCAGCGCCGCGTCTGAGGGGAGCTCCCCGGGCAGCCGCAGCGCCGAAACCGAGAGAACCGAGAGGTGGCGCGGTGACGACGATCGCTCCCTTGCGTCATGAATCCCAGCGGACGCGGACGCCGGGGTAGCGGGAGACAAGCTCGTCCTTGCTTACCAGCTCGGCGCTGTGCTCGATCGCGGTGGCGATGATCACCCGGTCGATCGGATCGCGGTGCAGATCCGGCAGAGCTGCCGATTTCGCGGCGATCGACGGCGTCAGGGGAAGCAGGACAAGGCCTGCCTGCTCAATCGCCTTCGTGAAGAAATCCTCGACGGAGACCGGGAGCACGACGCGACCCTTCTTCGCAAGCCATGCAACCTCCAGGCAGGAGACCGAGGCGACGCCGACGGGGCCGGGCTCGTGCTCGATGAGCGCCTTCGTTTTGGAAGGAAGCGCGTCGGCGGTGCCCTGGATCCACCAGAGCCAGGTGTGCGTGTCGAGGACGATCACGCGTCGTTCACGCTCCAATCAGGCTCATCGATGGCCGGGGCGATCACGTCGCCCAGAATCTGAAGCCCAGCGAGCTCCGCCGGTGGCCGGCGCACTGCGGTCGGCGACGAGGGCGGTTCCTCGAGCACCAGGAAGATCGCCTCAACCCGCGTGCGAGGCGGGAGGACCGGCATTTCCTTCAGCCGTCCTTGCTCGTCGGTCTCGAGGAGGGCTCGGTGCGCCTGCATGCCTGGACGATAGCACGGCCGCGCAGGAGCACCGAGCGCCGCGCCGGCGCCGCTACCCCGCGGAGCGCGCGAGCCAGGCGTCGACGAGCTTGCGGGCGATGCTGAGCGGCGGCGGCAAGAGCGGCAGCGCGTCGCGGTGGAACCAGCGCGCGTCCTCGAGCTCGCGCGTGTCGACGCGGAGCTCGCCGCCGGTGTAGCGCGCGGTGAAGCCGACCATGATCTGGTGCGGGAACGGCCACGGCTGGCTGCCGAAATAGGCGATGTCCGCGACGTCGACGCCCGTCTCCTCGTGGACCTCGCGCGCGACGCACGCCTCCAGCGTCTCGCCGGGCTCGACGAAGCCCGCCACGAGGCCGTACATGCCCGCAGGGAACCGCGCCTGCCGCGTCATGAGCACGCGCGGCCCGTCCTCGACGAGCACGATCGTCGCGGGCGTGATCCGGGGGAAGTAGTTGCTCGCGCAGCGGACGCAGCGCTTGACCCGCTCGTCCCGCCCCGCCTCGAGCTCGGCGCCGCACGCCGCGCAGTACTGGTGCGCCCGGTCCCAGTGCTGCACCTGGTACGCCGTGCCCGCCACGTCGAACAGCTCCGGATCGATGCGCCCGTGGAGGCGCCGCAGCGAGACGTAGGCGTGCCCCTCGGGGGCCGGAGAGCCCTGCGCAAGCTCCGCGGAGCGGCAGGGGCGTCCGTCGAGCTCGCCGAGCGGCTGGTCGCGCACGGCGACGACGCCGAGCTCCGCGAGATCCGCCGCGACCGGGACGTCGAAGCGATCGCCGCCGTCGGGCGGCGCGCGGACGAGGAGCTCGTCGCCGCGGAACGCGAACCACGCGATCCCGGGGGCCGGCGCGCTCGGGCGGCCGAGCCCGGGGCGGAAGCGGGAGGGCGGCATGGGGTCAGGCCCGCCCGCGGGGCCGCGCGGCCTCCGCTGCGAGGGCCTGCGCTGCGCGACGTCCGCCGGAGGGAGAGCCGATCGGGGGCATGCGGGGGAGCTTAGCGCCCATTCCGTGCGTCAGTAGTCCCGCCAGAGGCGAGGGCGGCGGCCGCGGTCCCGCGCCGCGCCCGGGTGCGAGGCGCCGCTGCGGCCGGGGAGCAGGGGCGCCAGGTCGAATTTCAAATGGGGACGACGGCTCGTCCCCACGTACCCGCAGCGCTTCAACCACGCTTCGAGGGATCGGTATGCTGCGGTCGTCTTTGGGTCTGATCTGTGCTGGCGTGCTCTCCCTGTCGCTCGCCGCGTGCGCGAGCGGCACCACGCTCGATCCTTCCGCCGGAGCGCTCCCCGGCGACGGCGGGGGCGGCGGCGCCGGGGACGCCGGGGGCGGCGGCGTCGGGGGCGGCGACGGGTGGATCGACGCGACGTGGGTGAACCCCGGCCCGCCGGCCGTGTGGAACCCTCCGTCCGTCACCGTTCCCGGCGCGTGCTCCGAGCTGACGTCGCACCACATCTACACGGTCTCGTCGTACAGCGAGCTCTACTCGTTCCACCCGGCCACGCTGGACTTCCGGTTCATCGGCCGGTTCGAGTGCGCGGCTCCCGTGGATCGCTGGCGGGTCGAGGCCGTGTCGCCGCTGTCGATGGCCGTCGATCGGAGCGGCGTCGCCTGGATCGGGAGCCATAGCGGTCGGCTCGCGCGCCTCGATATCGAGACCGGCGTCTGCGAGCCGGTCATCAGCCCGCCGGGGAACGACCCGCTCTGGAGGTTCGGGATGGCGTTCGCGTCCGACGGCGTCTCCGGCGAGGAGACCCTTTACCTCCGCGAGGCGCTGCTCGGCGGGACGCGCGACGAGGCGGATCCCGTCCGGGCGCTCGCCATGTTCGACGCGCGGAGCCGCACCGCCCGTCCGCTCGGCGTGGGCGAGGGCGGGGACGCGGACCTCACCGGCACGGGCGACGGCCGGCTCTTCGGCTTCGTGCAGGGGGCGCCGGGGGAGCCGGCGTCCCTCAGCGAGTACGACAAGAGGACCGGCGCCGCGCTCTCGCAGACACCCCTCTCCGGTGTGAGCATCCATGACGCCGCGAGCTGGGCGTTCGCGACCTGGGGAGGCGCCTTCTACTTCTTCGTCATGAACCCCGACCCCATCGACAGGATCACGTCGAGCGTCTATCGCTATGACCCGTTGTCGGGCGCGCCGCCGGAGCTCCTGCGGGACGACCTCCCCGCCGAGGTCATCGGCGCCGGCGTATCGACGTGCGCCCCGACCGTCATCCCCCAATAACCCGCCGCGCCCCTGCCTCCCGGGGGCGTCCGGCCGGAAGGTCGCGGAGGCGCTCTCGTCCTCGTCATCCCCGCGACGGGAGGCCGACGCTGGCAAGATAGGCTTCCAGCGCCGGGACATGATCGGACGACACGATGGCGCCGATATACCCGTCCGGCCGGACGAGCACCCAGTCGCCGGGCGACACGCCATAGGCAGCGCGGAGATGGCCGCCATCATCGACGATGTCGCCGCGCGGCCCGACGGCGTGGATGTGGAGCCCGGGGCGCGGCTCGACGGCCGAGCGCCGGTCCACCCCGTAACCCAGCAAGGTCCAATGCGGACCCTGGAAGAGCTTGAAGAGCCGTGTCGGCATCCCCGCCACGCCGCGGACGGGCGCGTCCGGCGCCCGGGCGCCCGCGCGGATGCCGCCGCTGCGCTTCGGCTTCTCCAGGGCGAGCGACGACTCCGGATATCCCAGATCGAGCTGATGCACCTCGCGACCGCGGCGCATGACGCCTTGCTTGGCCGCCTCCAGCAGCTTCGTCGTCAGGCCGAGCACCTCCGCGGCGATCGGCCGGCGCTCCTCCTCGTAGGTCGCGAGCAGCGCCTCCGGCGCACCCGCCAGGACGGCGGCGAGCTTCCAGCCGAGGTTGTAGGCGTCCTGCACGCTCGTATTGAGGCCCTGCCCGCCCGTCGGCGGGTGGATATGCGCGGCGTCGCCGACGAGGAAGGCGCGCCCGTCCCGGTAACGGTCGGCGATGCGCGCGTTCATGGTATAGGCGGAGGCCCAGGACACCGAGCGGATCACGATGTCGCCTCGGCCCGTGCGGCCCGCGACCATCGCTGTCAGGCCTTCGGCGGAGAGGTCGACATCGCCTTCCGGAGGAATCGGCGCCTGCAACTGGAACATGTCGGTGCCGACGAGCGGGCACAGCGACATCATCTTCTCCATCGACCTTTCGCCGAAGCGATGCCAGGCGTCCCTGCTGAGCCCATCCAGGACGACGTCGGCGACCACGGCGCGCACCCCCATGGTCTTGCCGGGAAAGTCGATCGCGAGCGCGTGCCGTACGACGCTGCGGCCGCCGTCCGCTCCGACGAGATAGCGGGCGCGGACGGTCTCCTCGCCCGCCGGGCCAGCGATGCGAGCGTCGACGCCCTCGCCATGCTGCTCGAAGCTCTTCAGCTCGCGGCCGAACTCCGGGGCGCGCCCGAGCTCCGCCAGACGCTCGCGCATCGCGGCCTCGGTCAGGAACTGGGGCACGAGCAGCGGCAGAAGATAGGGCTCGCCAGGCGTCGGGGCCTGAGGCTCCATGAGCTGCGACTCCTCGTAGCCTCCGTCGTCGCGATACTCCCGCGGGGGCGGGTACATGCCGCCGGCCGCCACGACCCGGTCGAGGATGCCCAGATCCTCGAACACCTCCTGGCTGCGCGGCTGGATCCCTTTGCCGCGCGAGCCGGGAAACGGCCCGTCCAGCCTGTCGATGAGCCGGAACGCGACGCCCCGACGGGCGAGCTCAATGGCCAGGGTCAACCCGGCAGCACCTGCGCCAACGATCAGTACATCCGTCGAAAAATGAGGTTCCACGGCGAGCTCCGCTTTGTTGGACTGCGCTTCAGATATGTGTATCATGCATATGTTCGCACCCCCGAACCGTCAAGAGAATTCGTGCAAATTACACGCATCACCAAGAAGAAGCTCCGCGAGCTCCACGGAGCCATGGTCGATCTGATCGCGGTCATGAATCAGCCGCAGCGCGATCAGGCGCTGCTCGCGGAGGCGGGCCTCTCCCTGGATCGAGCCCTCTTTCAGCTGCTGGTGGGGATCGAGCGCTTCGGGCCGATCGGCGTTGTCGAGCTCTCGGACCGAGCCGGGCGCGATTACACGACCGTCAGCCGCCAGGTCGCGAAGCTCGAGAGCCTGGGGCTGATCGAACGTCGACCCAGCCCAGCCGATCGCCGCGTCCATGAGGCGGTGATCACCGACAAGGGGCGACAGATGACGGACGCCTTGGACGCCGCGCGTCAGAGGATCGCGGCCCCGATCCTCGCCAACTGGAGCGAGGAAGACTTCAACGACCTGGTGCGCCTGATGCGCCGGTTCGTGGACGACTTGACGGCGTCGTCTGGCGGAACGGAGAAGCCCTGAGGGGCAGACCACGGCGGGCGGAGCTGCGAGCGCCCGCTCCCCGCGCGCATCACCGCGGCACCGACAGCTTCTCCCGGTGGCTCCGCGCCACCTTGAGCTCCGCGCCCCCGGCGAGGACCACGACCGTGTCCCGGCGGCCCTGGGTGCGGAGCTCCTTGATCCGGTCGCGGTTCACGATCGCCGAGCGGTGGATCCGCACGAAGCGCGCCGGATCGAGCTTGCCCTCCACGCTGTTCATCGTCTCGCGGTGGAGGTAGCTCTTCCCGCCGGCGTGGATCTGCACGTAGTAGTCGGCCGCCTCGATCCAGTCGATCTCCTCGACGCTGAGGAAGACCACGCGGCAGCCGTCCTTGATCGCGAGCCGCCGCGGGTGATCCGCGCCCGGAGCGGGCGGCTCCGAGCCGGGGCCCGCCCGCCCGCGCGCGGCGGCCGCCGCGCCGGGGTCGCCGTAGCTCTGCAGGAGCGAGAGCAGGCGCTGGCTCAGGTCGCTCATCCGCGACAGCCGGAGGTGGCTCTTGGCGCGGCGGAGCGCGTCGTGGAAGCGGTCGTCGTCGAACGGCTTCAGCAGGTAGTCGAGGGCGTGGACCTCGAAGGCGCGCAGCGCGTAACGGTCGAACGCCGTCACGAAGATCACCGCGGGCAGCTCGCCGGGCGGGAGCGACGCCATCACCTCGAACCCGTTCATCTCGGGCATCTGCACGTCCAGGAACACGAGGTCCGGCCGCAGCCGCCGGATCGTCTCGAGCGCGCTCGGGCCGTCGCCCGACTCGGCGGCGACCGCGACCTCGGGGTCGTCCGCGAGGAGCATGCGGATGCCCTCGCGGGCGAGCGGCTCGTCGTCGACGATGACGGCGCGGATCTCGCCGGGGCTATCCATGCGCGCGCGGCTCCTTCTGCGGGCGCGCGGGCCGGAACGGGACCGCGATCGTCACGAGGACGCCCCCCTCCGGGCGCCGCGCGACGGCGAGCCGGTGGTCGTCCGGGTAGAGCTGCCGGAGCCGCGCGCGCACGTTGCCGAGCCCCGTCCCCTCGCTCGCCTCGCCGGCCCAGCCCTCCCTGAGCCCCCGGCCGTCGTCGGTCACCTCCACGACGAGGCGGTGATCCTCCCGCCGGGCGGCGATCGTCACGCTCCCCGACGACGCCCGCGGGGCGATGCCGTGGCGGATCGCGTTCTCGACGATCGGCTGCAGGATGAGGTTCGGGATCTCGGCGTCCAGCGCCTCGGGGGCGACCTCCTTGCGCACCGTCAGCCGGTCCTGGAAGCGGGTCTCCTCGATCTCGAGGTAGCGATCGAGGAAATCGAGCTCCTGCTTGAGCGGCACGATCTGCTTGCCCGCGCTCTCGAGCGCCATCCGGAGCAGCTCGCTCAGGCCGGTGATCATGCGGACCGAGGCCTGCGTCTCCTGCTTTCTCACGAGCACCGCGATGGCGTGGAGCGTGTTGAAGAGGAAGTGCGGGTGGAGCTGCATCTTGAGCGCCTGGAGCTCCGCCTGCGCGAGCTTCGTCTCGAGCTGCGCGGCCGCGACCGCGCGCTCCCGGTACTTTCGGTGGTAGTCCGCCGCGTGGACCATCGCGAGGATCCCCCAGTAGATGAGCAGCTCGATGTCGAGGTAGATGCTGATGAGCTTGACGAAGACGTCGGGGAACGACGTCTTCACGTAGTGCTCGTGGCCGATGAGCCGCCCCATGAGCGCGCTGACGGCGACGTGGCCCGGCGCCATGGCGAGGTTGGCGACGAGGTGCACCGCGACGTTCCGCACGAGGCCCCGGCGCTCCATCGGGAACCTGCGGCCGAGCCAGACGATCGCGGGCGTCATGAGCGCCCAGAAGAGCCAGGGCAGCCCCTGCCACACGAAGGCGGCGAAGAGCGGGAGGCGCGTCTCCTGCTTCTGCTGGACGAAGAGGTAGGTCTGCGCGCTCGAGACGAGCACCGGGATCATCCAGAGCCCGGCCACGAGCCAGACGGGCGCCCACCTCGGGCCGGCGAGCGCGCGGGAGGGCGCCCGGCCGCGCGCCGGGGCGGCGGCGGGGGGCGGGAGCGCGACGTGCGTCGCGCCGGCGCCGCCGTTCACGGTCCACCCAGGGGGCTCAGCTGCCGCGAGGTCTGCATGGCTCGGCTCCATGGCGCGCGCCGTCGTGCCGGCGCGCTCTCGCCCTGGCCAGCCGGAGGCGGGCCGAGGGGGGCTCCCCTGGATCAGAGCACAGGCGAAGGCGGCGCGGGGGCGCTTTGCAGCGGGCTGCGCCCCGGCTGCAGCGAGCTGGCCCGCGGGCGGGGCGGCGCCAGGGGGCACGGCGGCCCGGCCTGCGGGCGGCGGCGGGGGCGCCGTGGCGAGGGCCGCCGGGCGCCAGGGCGAAGGCTCACGCCGTGCCGGCGAGCGTCGCGGCCCACGCGAGCGCGACGAAGGCGACCTCGACGTCGTTCTTCCTCGGGACGAGGCGCTTCGTCTCGATGCCCTCGGCGGCGCGGAGGGGGACCTGCTCCAGCGCGGAGAGCTCGGCGGCCTGGGCGGCGTGGAGGTCGCGGAGCGCGGCGTCCGCCTCGGTCCACTCCGTTCGCGCGCGCTCGAGCTTCGCGGTGGCCCGGTCGCGCTGGGTCCCGGCGCGCCGCGCGGTCTCCCGGCCGGCGACGAGCCCGAGCAGCGCCGCGCCCACCGCGCCGGGGAGCGCGGCCACCTCGGCCTCGGCCTGGTCGTAGCGCGCCTTCGCGGCGGCGATGCGCTCGCCGAGGCGCGCGATCCTGGGGGCGAACCGGCCGATCACCTGCTGCTGCTCGGCCGCGGCGAGCCGGGCCGCGGCGGCGCGGCAGCGGGCGGCGAACGCCTCGAGCGGCTCGCCCTCGGCCTGCACGAGCCCGAGCGCCCGGTGGACGGCCACGGCGGCCTCGGTCGTGCGGTAGGCGTGCTCCCGGAGCGCGCGCGCCGCGGCCTGCGCGGCGGCGCGCTTCGCGAGCGGGGCGGGCAGCTCGGCGAAGCGGGCCCCCGCCGCGGGCGAGGGGGAGAGCAGCGCGGGGTCGAGCCGGGCGACGCGCGACAGATCCGGCCGGCCGTCGGGCAGCAGCGGGGCGGCGAGGAGCTGGCTCTGGTTGAGGGTGATGCCGAGCTTCGCGTCGCGCAGGTGGGCGACGACCGAGCACGCCACCCAGGGGATGTAACGGAAGCCCTCCGGGGCTGTGGCCGGGGCGTGCGCGTAGAGGCTCCGCCAGCCTTCGGGCGGCGCGGGCGGCGCCGCCGGCGACGCGGGGGGCGGCGGCGAGGCCGACGCCGCGGCTCCGGCGCTCGCGCGAGCGGCCTCGCCGCGCCGCGCGGCGTGCGAGGCCGGGACGGGCGGCGGGCGGCGCGGATCGAGGACGACCGTGCCGCCCGGGCCCACGGGCGGCGGGTGCGGGAGCGGCGCCGGCGACCTCGCCGCGGGGGCGCTCGCGGCCGGGGGCGCGGGGGCGGCGTGCGGCGGCCCGGATGCGGCCGCGGGCGCGGGTGCGGCCGGGGGCGCGGGTGCGGCGTGCGGCGGCCCGGATGCAGCGGGCGGCGCCGGCGAGGCGGGCGGCGGCGAGGCCGGCGGCGCGGGCGGGGGAGGGGACATGCCCCGGACGAGGCGGCCAATCTCGCGCCGGGTGACCGGGCCGCGCAGCCACGACAGGCTGAACCGCGTCTCGGCCAGGAACGACGGCGGCTGCATGTGGACGTCGCGCACGAAGAACGTGCGCGGGGGGAGCGCCTTCAGGGTGGCCGACAGCGCCGCGGCGTCGACGCCGCCGGCGCCCCCGTCCGCGCCCGAGAGCCCCTCGACGACGCGCTCGCGGTCGGCGTCGGTCTGCAGCCGCCCCACGAACCACGCGCCGGCGTTGGAGAGCGCCTTGTAGTCGAGGTCCATCGGGTTCTGCGTGGCGAGGACGACGCCCACGCCGAAGGCGCGCGCCTGCTTCAGGAGCGCGAGCAGCGGCCGCTTGGTGGGCGGGTTCGCGGGGTGCGGGGGCAGGAACCCGAACACCTCGTCGAAGACCACGAGGGCGCGCAGGTCGCTCGTCCCGGCGAGGCCGCGCACCCACGAGAGCAGCTGATCGAACAGCAGCCCGAGGACGAGGAGCCGCTCGTCGTCCTCCAGGTGCGCGACGCTCACGATCACCGCCGGCGTCTTGCCGCTCCGGGCGTCCGGCGCGAGCCACCCCGCGACGTCGAGCGGCGCGCCCTTGCGCCACGTCGCGAACGTGGGGGAGGCGAGCAGGGTGTTGAGCTCGCGCGCGAGCGCCTGCCGCTCCTTCGGGGCGAAGAACGCGTCGACGTCGAGGGCGCCCACCGCGGCGATCGGCGGCGCGGCGAGGTCGGCGAGCAGCTCCTCGAGCCCCGCGGCCCGGCGCTCGCGCAGCCGCCGCTCGGCGAGGTGCGCGAGCAGCACGTGCTCGCGGCTCCGCGCCGGATCCGGGTCGCGCCCGACGAGCCGGAGCAGGAGCGACAGCGAGGCCGAGAGCGCCTCGCGGGCGGCCTCCTCGTCCTCGTCCCAGAGCGACGAGGGCGTCTCCAGCGCCGACAGCACGTGGATCGGCTCGCCCGCCGTGGTGCCCGGCGTGAGCAGGCGCGGCGCCATGCGGGCGCGGAGCGCGGCGACGTCGGCCGGCCCGAGCCCCGAGGCGGCGAGCCCCGCGCGCCACCGCGCCGCGAGCTCGGCGGCGACGTCGCCCGTGCCGCGGCCGTCGCGCGCGGCCGCCGAGGGGTCGATCCAGGGCTCGAACTCGGCCGGGGAGAGCTCCGGGAAGGTGAAGAGCAGGTTGGGCAGGTCGCCCTTCACGTCGACCATGAGCACCGGGACGCCCGAGCGCAGCGCCTCCTCGACGAGGACCATGACGAGCCCGGTCTTGCCGCTGCCGGTCATGCCGACGACCACGCCGTGGGTCACGAGGTGGTGCGCGGGGAGCTCCAGCGGGCGCGCGGCGGCGGCGCCGGGATCACCCGACAGCGGGCGAGAGCGGCCCAGGGCGAAGGGGCGGGTCGGCATGAGGGCGCGCTCGTGCCACGGCGGGCGCGACGTCGCAATGCTCCGAGCGGGAGCGGCGGCGCGCAGGCGCGGTGCCGCGGACGACGCCGCGTACGACATCGATTCACAAAAATTACGCGCAACGCCGCCGGGATCGGCGCCCATCGCCGCAGAGACCGTGCGCTACGGCGACCTGCCGCTCTGCGCAGGACGTGCGCCACGCCCCGGCGCGACCCACGCAATCCGTGCGACCGCGGCGCACGCGCTGCGCCTCCCCCGCATGCCGCCGCCTGGCGGCGCCTGACGCCCGCATCTTCGGGTCAAAATGGGCCCCGGTGCGGCTATAGTGAGCCGATGGAGGTCGGGCCATGAAGCCGGATGCGCCCGCATCCGCCGCAGGCATCCCAAGAATAGGTGAGGTCTTCGCGCAGAGATACCGCCTCGAGCGCAGCCTGGGCCGGGGCGCCATGGGCGCCGTGTTCGTCGCAGAGCACGTCTCGCTGCGCCAGCGCGTCGCGGTCAAGTTCCTCCTCCCGCGGGCCAAGGACTTCCCGGGCGCGAGCGCCCGCTTCCTGCGCGAGGCGCGCGCCGCCGCGGCGATCCGGAGCGACCACGTCGCCCGCGTCATCGACGTGGGCACGGCCGAGATGGGCTTGCCGTACCTCGTCATGGAGTACCTGCGCGGCCGCGACCTCCAGCAGGTGCTCGACGCCCGCGGCCCCCTGCCGGTCTCCGAGGCCGTCGACTACGTGCTCCAGAGCTGCGAGGCGGTCGCGGAGGCGCACGCGCGCGGCATCGTCCACCGCGACCTGAAGCCGGGGAACCTCTTCCTCACGACCGGCCCGAGCGGCGTCCCCCTGGTCAAGGTGCTCGACTTCGGCCTCTCCAAGTCGGCCGAGGACGCCGGCGAGGAGGACGGGAAGCTCACGGCGTCGGAGATGATGCTCGGCTCCCCCTGCTACATGTCGCCCGAGCAGGTGCGCTGCACGAAGGACGTCGACGCGCGCACCGACGTCTGGGCGCTCGGGATCATCCTCTACCAGCTCCTCACCGCGCGCTTCCCCTTCGACGCGCCCTCCATCTCGGCCCTCTTCGTGGCCATCGTCAATGACGCGCCCAGGCCGCCGCGCGTGCACCGGTGGGAGCTGCCCGTCCACCTCGAGGAGATCATCTTGCGCTGCCTCGAGAAGGACGTGCAGCAGCGCCTCCAGAGCGTCGTGGAGCTGTCGCGCGCGCTCGCCCCGTACGGCACCGAGCACTCGGCGCGCGCGCGCGACCAGATCGAGGCGATCGCCGCGGGCAAGGCCTTCCCCTCGCTGCCGCCCCCGCCGCTCCCGCCCGACCCCACCGCCAGCACCACGCCCGCGGGCGCGGCGCGCTTCCAGGGCGCCGCGGCGACCTGGCCGCGCCCGGGCGCCGACGACGACCCCGACGGGAGGTTCAGCCGCCGCGCCACCGTGGTCGCGCCCGGCGGCGACCCCGTGGTGACCCTGCCCAGCCCGGGCACGGCGGCCGACGCCCTCCGCACCCGCGACGCCGCGCCGGGCGAGCGCACCTCGGTGCCGGTCTCCAGCGACGAGGGGCCCACGCTGATGATGGCGCGCGAGGACGGCCCCACGCTGACGATGGCGCGCGAGGACGGGCCCACGCTGACGATGGCGCGCGAGGACGGCCCCACGCTGAAGATGGCGAACGACGACGGCCCCACGCTGCCCTGGCCCTACCGGATGCTCGCGGCGCGCCCGCCGACCGAAGGCGAGGAGAGCATCGGGAGCGTGCCCGTCGTGACCGAGCGCCGCCCCGGCCAGCAGAGCTCCCTCATGCTGCGCAAGCGCCGCCGCGCCGCCGCGCGGATCGCCGCGGCCGCCTCCCTGACGGCCGCGGTCGCGGTCGGGGTGACGCTCTGGCCCCGCCGCCCCGAGAAATCGCCGAACGTCGCCCCCTCGTCCGGCCCGGCCTCGCGGGCGCCGGCCCACGCCTCGCCGCTCGACGCCGCGGGCGAGCCCGAGCCCCCGGACACCCCGGCGTCGGCCGGCGAGGCGCTGGAGGGCGCGGCCGGCGCGGCGGCGGGCACGGCGGCCGCGACGCAGCCTCCCGGCTCCGCCGCGGCCGGCGGGGCGGGGCCCGGCGCGGCTCCCTCGTCCGCCGCCTCCGGGCCCAAGGCGCCGCCCGACCCCCGGCTGGACGGGGCGCTGCGCAAGCCCGCGCGCCCTCCACCGCGCCCGCCGGGCAGCGCCGCGCGCGACCCCAAGGCGCCGGCCCCGCACGACCCCGCGCCCGCGATCCGCGACGACCGGTAGCTGGTAGACCCGGAGCGCAGGGAGACCCCATGGCGAAGAAGAAGCTCTCGGCCCGCGCCGCCCGGCGCGCGGGCGACCGCGCGGCGGAGAAGCTCACCCGCGACATCGAGCGGCTCGCGCTGCTCGAGCCGGGCCACACCCCGGAGCGCGCCATCGCGCTCGACGCAGCCTCGCAGGTCGAGGTGGCCGCGCGGTCGATCCCGTGCCCGCGCTGCCGCGGCGCCCTCCGCGTGGAGGACCACACGGCCGAGACGCTGGACGGCGCCCGCCTCCGCGTCGCGCAGGTCGCCTGCAGCGCGTGCGGCGCGCGCCGGAGGCTCTACTTCCGGCTCGGCGCCGCCTCCCTCAACTGAGCCGCGCTGGACGCCATCGCGCGGGTCCGCCGCTGACCTCGGCGGGCCGGGCGCGCCCCTCGAACAGGCGCTCGCCCGCCCCCTCGCGCGCGCGGCCTCCGCGTCAGTACCGCGGGACGCTCTCGTCGATGTGGACCGACCACGCGTCGATGCCGCCCTGGAGCGAGGCGACGCGCGCGTGGCCGAGCTTCTCGAGGATGGCGGCGGCCGAGAGGCTCCGGACGCCGTGGTGGCAGTACGCGACGATCAGCGCGCCGTCGGGGGCCGCGACCTCGTCCGCGCGCTCGGTGAGCTCGGTCAGCGGGATCAGCGTGCTGCCTGGCAGCGCCGCGATCTCGTGCTCGCCGGGCGTGCGCACGTCGAGGAGCACCACGGGCTCGCCCGCCTTCAGCTTCAGAAAGAGCTCTTTCACGGAGATCTGCTGGACCATGGCTGCTCGCGATCGCCCCCGGCACGGCGCCGGAAAGACCTCTACCTATCCGAAGCGCTCCCCAGGAACAACGGCGTCTCACCCCGTGGCCCGGTCCCTGGCGAGCGCCGCGACGACGCCCACGAGCTCCGCCGGGTCGAGGGGCTTGGCGACGTGGGCCTGGTAGCCGGCGCCGAGGGCCCTGGCCCGGTCCTCGGCCCGTGCCAGCGCGCTGAGCGCGACGGCCGGGGTCGCGCCGCCGCGGTCCGGGCCGAGGCCGCGCACCTTGCGGATGAGCTGGAAGCCGTCCTCGCCGGGCATGCCGAGGTCGCTGACGAGCACGTCGGGGCGCTCGCGCTCCAGCATGACCACCGCCTCCGCGGCCGACCCGGCCGTGGTGACGCGCGCGGCGCACTCTTCGAGCACGCGCTGGGCGACCTCGCGCGCGTCGGGCTGGTCGTCGACCACGAGGACGCGCACGCCGGTGAGCTCGTCGGCCGGATAGGCGGCCGCCGGCTCGGCGCGCGCCGCGGGGGGCCGCTGCGTCGCGCCGGGCGCCTGGGGCGAGACGCCGGCGAGGGGCAGCTTGACGGTGAAGGTGGCGCCCCGGCCCTCGCCCGGGCTGGCGACCTGCACCGTGCCGCCGTGCAGCTCGACCAGGTGCTTGACGATGGAGAGCCCGATGCCGAGCCCGCCGTGCTTCCTCGTCGAGGAGGCGTCCGCCTGGCGAAAGCGCTCGAACAGGTGCGGCAGAAACTGCGGGGCGATGCCCGGGCCGGTGTCGCTGACCGACAGCTCGGCGTGGGCGCCGGCGCGCCGCAGCGCGACGTCGATCCGCCCGCCCGCCGGCGTGAACTTCGCCGCGTTCGACAGCAGGTTCCAGGCGACCTGCTGGAGGCGGGCCGGGTCGCCCTTGAGCGAGAGGGCCTCGGGCTCGACGCTCGAGACGACCGTGAGGCCCTTGGCCTCGGCGGCGAGCTTGACCGCCTCGAGGGCGCCCTGGACGACGGCGGGCAGGTCGACCGGCTGGACGTCGAGGCGCAGCTTCCCCGAGACGATCCGGCTCATGTCGAGCAGCTCGGAGACCATGTCGGCCTGGAGGCGGGCGTTGCGCTCGATGACCTCGAGCCCGCGCGCGAGGGCCTGCGGCTCCGGGGGCCGGCTGCGGAGGATGCGCGCCCAGCCGAGGATGGCGTTGATGGGCGAGCGCAGCTCGTGCGAGAGGGTGGCGACGAAGTCGTCCTTGACCCGGCTGACGCGCTCGGCCTCGTCGCGCGCGGCGCGCTCGCTCTCGAGCAGCTTCTGGCGCTCCTCCTCGGCCAGCCGCTCCGCGGTGACGTCCTCGCAAATCCCCATGAACGACTCCACCGCGCCGTCGGGGCCGAGCTCGGGGATGAAGCGCGTCCGGTATCTCCGCTCGCCCATGGCGAACTCGATCCGTTGCTGCTTGCCCGTCCTCTGCGCCTCGCGACACGCGGCCTCGCTGGCCTCGCACATCTCCCGCGGGAGGAGGGTCTCGAAGCCGTGCTTGCCAAGGTAGTACTCGGGCGGGAACCCGGTGATCGCCTCGACGGCGGACGTCGTGAACGTGCACCGCATCTCGGGGTCGAGCCGGAAGATCACGTCGGGCGAGTTCGCCATGAGCGACGTGAGCTGCCGCTCGCGCCGGCGGAGCTCGTCCTCCAGGCGCTCGCGCTCGGCGATGACCCGCTGCGCGTCGTCGAGCGCCGCCCGGAGCCGGCGCTCGCTCTCGCGCAGCGCCTCCTCCGTGCGCTTGAGCCGGCCGATGTCCAGGCACAGGCCGACCCAGGCGGTGATCTCGCCCCGCTCGTCGCGGATCGGGACGGCCCGGTTGAGGGCCGGGTGGACGGCGCCGTCCGCGCCGAGATAGCGGAGCTCTTTCTCGTACGGCTCGCCCGTCCGCAGGCACCGCCAGAAGGTCGCCACCTCGTGCCGGTCATCGGGGTGGATCGCGTCGAGCCACCTGCCCTCCGAGCACTGCGCCTGGGTCAACCCCGTCATGCGCAGGAACGCCTCGCTGGCATAAGCGCTCCGGCCCTCGCGATCGGTGACCCAGACGCCGTAATCGATGGAGTCCCCGATGGCGCGGAAGACCTGCTCGCTCTGCCGGAACGCCGCCTCCGCGCGCCGCAGCGCCGTCATGTCGAGCGCGAGCACGAAGCCGCCGTCCTCGAACCGTCCCGCGGGCAGCAGACAGCCGCTCACGAGCATCCTTATCCGCGTCCCGTCGCGCCGCACATGGGTCCTCTCGAATGGCGCGAACGTCCACCGGCCCGACAACAGCTCCGCCCGGGCGCGCTCGTCCTCCGGCAGCAGCTCCGAATCCCAGCGGACCAGGCCGGCCGCGAGCTCCTCCCGCGCGCAGCCCACGAGCTGCAGATACGCGTCGTTCGCCTGGACGATCCGCCCATCGGGCATCCAGAACGCCATCGGGGCCATGTTGCTGTAGAACAGCCGCTGCATCCTGGCCTCGC
Organism: Sorangium sp. So ce394; assembly: GCF_051474665.1. NCBI lineage: Bacteria > Pseudomonadati > Myxococcota > Polyangiales > Polyangiaceae > Sorangium > Sorangium sp. So ce394. The sequence continues at coordinate 7,233,734 of NZ_CP150339.1, read as the reverse complement.
TCTCGGCCAGCGCCCGCTCCGCCGCGAGCGCCCGCTCCTCGGCGCGCCGCCGCTCGGTGATGTCCTCGACGAACACCACCACGCGATACGGCCGGTCGCGCGCGTCACCGACGGAGACGCCCGTCAGCTGGAGCGAGCGGATACAACCGTCCTTGCAGCGACAGCGCATCTCGAACGTGAGCTCCTCCTCGCCGGCCTCGAGCAGCGAGCGCCATGCGGCCAGCGAGCTCGTCCGGTCGTCCGGCAGCGCCAGGTCGAGCAACCGCTTCCCGAGCAGCTCCCGCTCCGCATAGCCCAGCAGCCGGCAGAGCGAGCCGCTGACGCGCAGGAGCCGCCCGCCCCGCGCGTCGATCTGCGCGCACCCCCTGCCGGATGAGCGCATCGAGCAGGCTGGCTGTCCGGCGGTCTCCCCCATCGCTGTCCGTCCACTCTCCCGGCCACCGGCCCGCTCCACGTGCCCTCCGGACGTGCGCGTGCGGCGTCCCCCTCGTTTCGTCCGGCCACGCTATCACGAACACGGCGTGTTACGGCAGCATGGCAGCCGGATCGAGCGCACGTCACCGGCTCACCCCGGCTGTCCTCGGAGTCCTTTCCGTCCGGGTCTCGCGCGGAGTCCGACAATCCGACCGGGACATGGAGGCGTTTGCTCGCATGGTTCCGTCATTTCAAGGCACGCTGCCGCAAGGGTGGTGGCCCAATCTCCCCCGCAGTGACCCACATGAAGGCGGGGAGGCAGGAAGCTCATTGATCTTTTCTTCCCGCCTCCCCGCCTTCATGTTCAAGTCCGGCCATCGCCGCCGCAAGCGAGACGCCTGCTCATACGCGCCGCGATGGGAGGCATCGAGTTCTTCCAGGAGGAGATCACTCGGCTCATCGGCGAGCAGATCGCCGTGATCACGTCGAGCGTGCGCCCGGCGCCGCTCGACGCTGGCTGGACGTCTACCTCTCCGAAGCGCTAACGGCGTCTCACCCCGTGGCCCGGTCCCTGGCGAGCGCCGCGACGACGCCCACGAGCTCCGCCGGGTCGAGGGGCTTGGCGACGTGGGCCTGGTAGCCGGCGCCGAGGGCCCTGGCCCGGTCCTCGGCCCGCGCCAGCGCGCTGAGCGCGACGGCGGGCGTGGCGCCGCCGCGGTCCGGGCCGAGGCCGCGCACCTTGCGGATGAGCTGGAAGCCGTCCTCGCCGGGCATGCCGAGGTCGCTGACGAGCACGTCGGGGCGCTCGCGCTCCAGCAGGGCCACCGCCTCCGCAGCCGACCCGGCCGTGGTGACGCGCGCGGCGCACTCTTCGAGCACGCGCTGGGCGACCTCGCGCGCGTCGGGCTGGTCGTCGACCACGAGGACGCGCACGCCGGTGAGCTCGTCGGCCGGATAGGTGGCCGCCGGCTCGGCGCGCGCCGCGGGGGGCCGCTGCGTCGCGCCGGGCGCCTGGGGCGAGACGCCGGCGAGGGGCAGCTTGACGGTGAAGGTGGCGCCCCGGCCCTCGCCCGGGCTGGCGACCTGCACCGTGCCGCCGTGCAGCTCGACCAGGTGCTTGACGATGGAGAGCCCGATGCCGAGCCCGCCGTGCTTCCTCGTCGAGGAGGCGTCGGCCTGGCGGAAGCGCTCGAACAGGTGCGGCAGAAACTGCGGGGCGATGCCCGGGCCGGTGTCGCTGACCGACAGCTCGGCGTGGGCGCCGGCGCGCCGCAGCGCGACGTCGATCCGCCCGCCCGCCGGCGTGAACTTCGCCGCGTTCGACAGCAGGTTCCAGGCGACCTGCTGGAGGCGGGCCGGGTCGCCCTTGAGCGAGAGGGCCTCGGGCTCGACGCTCGAGACGACCGTGAGGCCCTTGGCCTCGGCGGCGAGCTTGACCGCCTCGAGGGCGCCCTGGACGACGGCGGGCAGGTCGACCGGCTGGACGTCGAGGCGCAGCTTTCCCGAGACGATCCGGCTCATGTCGAGCAGCTCGGAGACCATGTCGGCCTGGAGGCGGGCGTTGCGCTCGATGACCTCGAGCCCGCGCGCGAGGGCCTGCGGCTCCGGCGGGCGGCTGCGGAGGATGCGCGCCCAGCCGAGGATGGCGTTGATGGGCGAGCGCAGCTCGTGCGAGAGGGTGGCGACGAAGTCGTCCTTGACCCGGCTGACGCGCTCGGCCTCGTCGCGCGCGGCGCGCTCGCTCTCGAGCAGCTTCTGGCGCTCCTCCTCGGCCAGCCGCTCCGCGGTGACGTCCTCGGTGATCCCCATGAACGACTCCACCGCGCCGTCGGGGCCGAGCTCGGGGATGTACCGGGCGCGGAACCTCCGCGCTCCGAGGCCGAACTCCATCCGCTGCGGCTTGCCCGTCCTCTGCGCCTCGCGACACGCCGCCTCGCCCGCCTCGCACACCTCGAGCGGGAGCCCGTTCTCGCGGGGCGTCCTGCCGACGTAGTGCTCCGGCGGGAGCCCCGTGACCGTCAGCGAGGTGGGCGACATGAACGTGCAGCGCAGATCCAGATCCAGGCGGTAAACCACGTCGGGCGAGTTCGCCATGAGCGACGCGAGCTGCCGCTCGCGCCGGCGGAGCTCGTCCTCCAGGCGCGCGCGCTCGGCGATGACCCGCTGCGCGTCGTCGAGCGCCGCCCGGAGCCGGCGCTCGCTCTCGCGCAGCGCCTCCTCCGTGCGCTTGAGCCGGCCGATGTCCAGGCACAGGCCGACCCAGGCGGTGATCTCGCCCCCTTCGTCGCGGATCGGGACGACCCGGCTGAGGGTGGGGTGGGCGACGCCGTCCGCGCCGACGTAGCGGAGCTCTTCTTCGAACGGCTCGCCCGTCGGCAGGCACCGCCGGAAGAGCGCCACCTTGTGCCGGTCGTCGGGGTGGATCGCGTCGAGCCATTTGCCCTCCGAGCACTCCGCCTGGGTCAGCCCCGCCATGCGCAGGAACGCCTCGCTGGTATAGATGTTCCGGCCCTCGCGGTCGCTGACCCAGACGCCGTAATCGATGGAGTCCCCGATGGCGCGGAAGACCCGCTCGCTCTGCCGGAATGCCGCCTCCGCGCGCCGGAGCGCCGTCATGTCGAGCGCGAGCACGAAGCCGCCGTCCTCGAACCGCCCCGCGGGCAGCAGACAGCCGCTCACGAGCATCCTTATCCGCGTCCCGTCGCGCCGCACATGGGTCCTCTCGAACGGCGCGAACGTCCACCGGCCCGACAAAAGCTCCGCCCGCGCACGATCGTCGGCGGGGCGCTCCTCCGGCAGCACGTCGGAATCCCAGCGGACCAGTCCGGCCGCGAGCTCCTCCCGCGTGCAGCCCACGAGCTGCAGATACGCGTCGTTCGCCTGGACGATCCGCCCATCGGGCATCCAGAACGCCATCGGGGCCATGTTGCTGTAGAACAGCCGCTGCATCCTGGCCTCGCTCTCGGCCAGCGCCAGCTCCGCCGCGAGCGCCCGCTCCTCGGCGCGCCGTCGCTCGGTGATGTCCTCGACGAAGACCACCACGCGATACGGCCGGTCGCGCGCGTCACCGACGGAGACGCCGGTCAGCTGGAGCGAGCGGACGCCGCCGTCCTTGCAGCGGCAGCGCATCTCGAACGTGAGCTCCTCCTCGCCGGCCTCGAGCAGCGAGCGCCATGCGGCCAGCGAGCTCGTCCGGTCGTCCGGCAGCGCCAGGTCGAGCAACCGCTTCCCGAGCAGCTCCCGCTCCGCGTAGCCCAGCAGCCGGCAGAGCGAGCCGCTGACGCGCAGGAGCCGCCCGGCCGGTGCGTCGATCTGCGCGCTCCCCCTGCCGGGCGAGCGCATCGACCCGGGTGGCTGTCCGGCGGTCTCCCCCATCGCTCCCCGTCCACTCTCCCGGCCATCGGCCCGCCCCACGTGCCCCCCGGACGTGCGCGTGCGGCGTCCCCCCCCGCTTGTCCGGCCACGCTATCACGAAGTCGCCATGTTGCGGCAGCGTGGCAGCCGGATCGAGCGCACGTCATCGGCTCACCCCGGCTGCCCTCGGCGCCCTTTCCGTCCGGGTCTCGCGCCAGGCCTGGCGATCCGACCGCGACACGGAGGAGTTTGCTTGCATTTTCCGTGGAACCAGGCTTCTGCATGGTGCGCCCCCTCGACGGGCGTCCCAGCCGCCATGGATCAAGCCGCCGCTCCGCTCCTCGCCCGCCTCCCGCCGTCCCCCCACGACTTCACGGCCGACGACCTCCTGAACGGCTTCCTCGACTACGTCGCCGAGCGTGGACTCGAGCTCTACCCGGCGCAGGAGGAGGCCATCCTCGAGATCTTCGGCGGCAAGAACGTCATCCTCAACACCCCGACCGGCTCGGGCAAGTCGCTCGTCGCCGCCGCGATGCACTTCAAGGCGATGGCCGAGGGGATGAAGTCCTACTACACGTGCCCGATCAAGGCGCTCGTCAGCGAGAAGTTCTTCGCGCTCTGCAACGATTTCGGCCCCGAGAACGTGGGCATGTTGACCGGCGACGCGTCGGTCAACCGCGACGCGCCCATCATCTGCTGCACGGCGGAGATCCTCGCGAACATCGCGCTCCGCGAGGGCGAGAAGGCGCTCTGCGACTACGTGATCATGGACGAGTTCCACTACTACTCGGATCGCGATCGCGGGGCGGCCTGGCAGATCCCGCTGCTCACGCTGCCGCAGGCGAGGTTCTTGCTCATGAGCGCCACGATGGGAGGCACCGAGTTCTTCCAGGAGGAGATCGCGCGCCTCACCGGCGAGCAGACCGCCGTGATCAAGTCGACCGTGCGCCCGGTGCCGCTCGACTTCGAGTACCGCGAGACGCCGCTGCACGAGACGGTGGCGACCCTCGTCAAGAACGGCAAGGCGCCCATCTACATCGTGAGCTTCACCCAGCGGGCCTGCGCCGAGGAGGCGCAGAACCTGATGAGCCAGGACTACTGCACCAAGGAGGAGAAGCGGGCGATCACCGCCGCCCTCGCCGGGGTGAAGTTCTCGAGCCCTTACGGCCGGGAGGTGCAGCGCTTCGTCAAGCACGGCATCGGGCTGCACCACGCCGGGCTCCTGCCGAAGTACCGGCTCCTCGTCGAGAAGCTGGCCCAGCAGGGGCACCTCAAGATCATCTCGGGCACGGACACGCTCGGCGTCGGCGTCAACATCCCGATCCGCACGGTGCTGTTCACGAAGCTGTGCAAGTTCGACGGCGAGAAGACGGCCATCCTGAGCGTCCGCGACTTCCAGCAGATCAGCGGCCGGGCCGGCCGCAAGGGGTTCGACACGCAGGGCAGCGTCGTGGCGCAGGCGCCGGAGCACGTCATCGAGAACATGCGGCTCGAGGCCAAGGCGGGGAACGACCCGGCCAAGCGGCGGAAGATCGTCAAGAAGAAGCCGCCGGAGAAGGGCTATGTGCACTGGGATCGGCAGACGTTCGAGCGGCTGATCCAGTCGCCGCCCGAGCCGCTCGTGTCGCGGTTCCAGGTCACGCACGGCATGCTGGTCAACGTGCTCGGCCGCGAGGAGGGCGGGTGTCAGGCGATGAAGCGGCTCATCCGCAGCACGCACGACCGGCCCGCGGTCCGGCGCCAGCACGGCAGGACGGCGATGCTCCTGTTCCGCTCCCTCGTGGAGGCGCGCATCATCGAGTTCGTGCCGAAGGACGACGGTCCCGGCAAGCGCATCCGCATCAACGCGGATCTCCAGGAGGATTTCTCGCTGAACCACGCGCTCTCGCTCTACGTCCTCGAGACGGTGGGGAAGCTGGATCCCGACACCGGCACCTATCCGCTCGATCTCCTGACGCTCGTCGAGTCGATCCTCGAGAACCCCGATCTCATCCTGCAAAAGCAGCTCGATCGGCTGAAGACCGAGAAGCTCGCGGAGCTCAAGGCGGCCGGCGTGGAGTACGAGCAGCGGATGGAGGAGCTCGAGAAGCTCGATTATCCCAAGCCGAACGCGGAGTTCATCTACGGCACGTTCAACGACTACGCGCGGCGGCACCCCTGGGTCGGGCAGGAGAACATCCGGCCGAAGGGCGTCGCGCGCGAGATGTACGAGCAATACCTGTCGTTCGGCGAGTACATCCGGGAGTACAACCTGGAGCGGGCGGAGGGGCTCCTGCTCAGGTACGTCTCCGAGGTGTACAAGGCGCTGGTCCAGACCGTCCCCGACTACGCGAAGGACGCCGACACGAGCGACATGATCGCCTATTTCAGGGCGCTCATCCGCGGCGTGGACTCGAGCCTGCTCGACGCGTGGGAGCGGCTGCGCGACCCGTCGTACCAGCCGCGCGCGGCCTCCCCCGGCGGCGCCGTGGAGCCGTCCGCGTTCGACATCACCCGCAACGCGAAGGACTTCACGGTGCTCGTCAGGAACGAGCTGTTCTTCTTCCTGCGCGCGCTCGCCCGCCGCGACTACGAGGTGGCCGCCGAGATGGTGGAGGGCGAGGACGCCCCCTGGACGGCGGAGCGGCTGGACGAGGCGCTCCGCGGCTTCTACGCGGAGCACGCCGCCATCCGCACCGACCCGGCCGCCCGGAGCCCGAGCAACACGATCATCCACCCGGCCGAGGACGGCGGCTCGTGGGTGGTGCAGCAGATCATCGCCGATCCGGACGACGACAACGACTGGATGCTCGACTGCAAGGTGGATCTCGACCGATCGCGTGAGGCCGGCCGGCCGGTCATCGTGCTGCGGCGGATCGCGAGCTGATCGCAAAGGCGCGAAGAGGAGAGTTCAACGCAAAGGCGCAAAGACGCAAAGACGCAAAAATGATTGGATGGTGAGGAGCGGGTGCTCCCGCTCTTCTTTCTTTTTTTTTTTTTGCGTCTTTGCGCCTTTGCGCCTTTGCGTTAAATTCTCCTTCTCCACCTCCGCCCTGGCCGCAGCAGCCGGCGTTTGACTTCGCCCGCCGCGTCGGGCGAGATCGCGGCCATGCGAACTCCGCCGCGCTCCGCAACCTGGTGGGTGCTCCCCGTCGTCCTGGCCGCCGCCTGCGCCCCGCCCGCGGGCTCCCCGCCCAGGGCAGCCGCGCCGGCGAAGGCCGCCCCCGCCGGGGACGGCGCCGCGGCGAAGCAGGGCAGCGCGCCGGAGAAGACGGCCATCGCCGGGCCGGAGGCGAGCCGGGTCACGTACGCGCACCTCGGCCGGCAGCCGCCGCTCGGCGCGCGGCTGCCCAGGGCGGTCCAGTACGCGCCCGGCGGCAAGCTGGTCACCTACCTCCAGCGGCAGCCGGACGGGCCGGAGCAGGCGCTCTTCGCCTTCGACACCGCCTCGCGCGAGACACGGCAGCTCGTCGCGTCGGGCGACCTGCTGAAGGAGTCGAAGCCGCTCTCCCGCGAGGAGGAGCTCCGCCGCGAGCGACAGCGCATGTTCTCGCGGGGGATCACCGCGTATTCGTGGGCCAAGCGCGCCGAGGTGATGCTCATCCCCTCCGGCGGCGACCTCTTCCTGCGCGACCCGGCGGGCGCGATCGCGCGGCTCACCAGCACGCCCGAGCCGGAGATCGATCCCAAGGTGTGCGACGGCGGCGAGCGCGTCGTGTTCGTCCGCGGGCGCGAGCTCTTCATGATCGACGTCGCCTCGCGCCGCGAGACCGCGCTCACCCGCGGCGCACCCGAGGGGGTCTCGCGCGGCCTCACCGACTTCAACGGCCAGGAGGAGTTCGACGAGCCGAGCGGCTTCTGGATCTCCCCCGGCTGCGACCGGGTGGCCTACCTCGAGGTCGACGAGCGCGACGTCGAGCGGGTGCCCGTCTTCGGCGTCCGCGACGGCAAGGAAGATCTCCAGATGGTGCGTTACCCGCGCGTCGGCGGGAAGAACCCCCGTGTCAGGGCGGGCGTCCTCGACCTCGCCACAAAGAAGACGACATGGCTCGCGTGGAAGGGCGGCCAGGAGGAGCGCTATCTCGGCCGGTTCGCGTGGGCCGACGGCGGCAAGGCGCTCTGGTTCCAGACGCTCTCGCGCGACCAGAAGCGCCTCGCGCTCCTCCGCGCCAACCCGCGCTCGGGCGAGGCCGCCGAGGTCGTCGTCGAGACCTCGCCGAGCTGGGCGGACTTCGGCGAGATGCGGCCCCTCGAGCGCTCGCCGAGGTTCCTCTGGGTGACGGCCGCGGGCGGACACCGCCACCTCGCGCTGCGCGACGCGGACTCGGGCGCGGAGCTCGCGAAGCTCACCGCGGGCGACTGGGACATCACCGCGCTCGCCGCGCCGGACGAGGAGCGCGGCGAGGCGCGCTTCGTGGCCACGAAGGACGGCCCGACCGAGCGGCACCTCTACACGGTGCCGCTCGCGGGCGGCGAGGTGAAGCGGGTCACGGCGGAGCCGGGGGTGCACTTCGTCACCGTGGAGCCGAAGGGGCCGGGGTACGTGGACGTCCACTCGGCCCTGGGCCGCCCGTGGAAGGCCGTGGTGCGGGGCGAGGGCAACGCCGAGCTCGGCGCGATGCCGGCGCCGATCGACCCCGAGCTCGCGGACCTCGGCCTGCGCGCCCCCGAGATCGTCCAGGTGCGCGCCGAGAGCGGCGACACGCTGTACGGCGCGCTGCTCGCGCCGCGGACGATCGAGCCCGGCCGCCGCTACCCGGTCGTGGTGAGCGTGTACGGCGGGCCTGGCGTCCAGACGGTGTTCAACTCCTGGTCACCGCTCCTCCTGTGGAACCACCTCGCCGACCGCGGGGTGGTGGTCTTCCAGCTCGACAACCGCGGCTCGGCGAACCGCGGGCGCGCGTTCGAGGCGCCCATCCACGGGCGCCTCGGCGAGGTCGAGCTCGCCGATCAGATCGCGGGCCTCGAGTTCCTGAAGACGCTGCCGTACGTCGACGCGGGTCGCGTGGGCATCTACGGCCACAGCTATGGCGGGAGGATGGCGCTGGAGGCGCTCCTCAAGGCGCCCGACCGCTTCCACGTCGGCGTCGCGGGCTCGCCGGCGACCGACGATCGGCTCTACGACACCGGCTATACCGAGCGGTACATGGGGCTCCTCGACCAGGCGGCCGCGCGGTACGAGGCGACCGACCTCTCGAAGCACGCGGGGAACCTGCGCGGCAAGCTGCTGCTGATGCACGGGCTCATGGATGAAAACGTGCACTTCGCGCACACGGCCAAGATGATCGAGGCGCTCATGGCCGCGGACAAGCGGTTCGACATGGTCGTGTTCCCGGGCGAGCGGCACGGCTACCGGTCGCCGGTCGCGAGCCATTTCGCGAACCGCACCATCGTGGAGTACCTGACCGAGCATCTCTGAGCGATCGGCGCGCCCCCGCCTCGCGCGCGCCGCCGCGCGCCTGCCCGCGTGCGCCGCCGCGCGCCTGCCGCGTGCGCCGCCGCGCCGCGCGCACCGGCCGGGCGCGCGTTGCCGCTCGGCGGCCTGCGAATCGCATCTGCCCCGGCCGGAGGCATCCATGCAGAAGCTTGCACAGGTGAACAAGGACAAGGCCATCGACCTGCTCAACGAGCGGCTCACGTTCGAGCGCGCGAGCGTGAAGCTGTACGACTCCACCATCCAGAAGGTCGGCCGCACGGCCGATCCCACCCTGCTGAACCTGCTCGATCGGCTCCGGGAGCACCGGAATCAGGAGAAGGAGCACGAGGAGTGGCTCGAGGAGCAGATCCGCGCGCTCGGCGGGGACGCGCACGCCGAGACCGAGATGTCGCGGCTGATCGAGATCGAGTCGCGGGGCCTCGAGCAGGTGGTGCTCGACGGCGACCAGAACCCGGCCCACCTCTTCCACGCGCTGCTCACCGCGGAGCTCGTCGACAACGCCGGCTGGCAGCTGCTGCTCGAGCTCGCCGACGAGGCGGACGACGCCGAGGCGAGGGAGGCGTTCCGGTGCCGCCTGCACGAGGAGGAGGACCACCTGGTCCTCACGCGCGAGGTGGTCGAACGGCTCACGCGGAAGGAGCTGCTCGGCGCGCCGGACGAGGCCATCGCGGCGGCGCATCCGACGTGACCCGGCACCGGGCGGCGCGCGCCCCGGTCAGCCGCGGCGCGGCGCGGCGCGGGGCGAGGCGTCGCCCTTCGGCTTCTCCGCGGCCGGGACCGCCTCGTCGCCGCCGCGGCGCGCCTGGGTCGCCCTGGCCGGCGCGGCGGCGACCGGCTTGGCAGCGGCGGCTCTGGCTGGTGCGGCGGCCTTGGCCGGCTTGGCAGCGGCGGCCCTGGCTGGCGCGGCGGCCTTGGCCGGCTTGGCAGCGGCGGCCTTGGCTGGCGCGGCGGCCTTGGCCTGCTTGGCAGCGGCGGCCTTGGCCGGCTTTTCGCCCCTGGTCCCGACCGCCTTCGCCGCCGGCGCGGCGGCCGGCTTCCGGCCGGCCCACAGCTTCAGGATGTGGGCGCTCGCGTCGGGCGTCTTGCAGCTCGTCTCGCCGTGGTCGACCTCGACCCTGCCGATGCGCCGCGCCGCCGTGAGCGCCTTTCCCCGCAGCGGCTCGTTCCGCGCGCCGATGCTGATCACCGCGCCGTTCATCGCCTCGCGGGCGCGGTTCCTGGCCCGGTGGATCGACGCCTCGATCGCCTCCAGCCGCTCCTCGAACAGGCTGTCGGGCAGCGACGGGTCCTCCTCCGCGAGCGCGCCGAGCAGCTTCCATCCGGCGCGGCCGATCCACTCGTCGTCCGAGGCGGTCCAGCGCGCCATCGCCTCGCGGGCGAACGGCGTCTTCACGGCGATGCGCTTCACCACCAGGTCGATGAGGAGCGGCGCGCGCAGGCCGTCGAGCCACGCCTCGAGCTGGTCCCGGGTGAAGCGCCCCGGATCGGCGATCGCCGCCGCCAGCGTCCGCGCGTCGGAGTTGCCGGTCGCCCAGAGCGCCTCGGCGAGCTCGTGGTCGCGCTTGATCCGCTTCTCCAGCGCGTTCATGTGGGCGAAGCTCACGCCGAAGAGCGGCTCGGCCGCGCCGTGGCGCAGGTAGACCTTCCGGTTCTGCTCGGTGCCGAGCCGCTCGAGCTCGCGCATCACCTCGGTGAAATGCATGGCCTTCACCTAACCATGCTGCCCATTACGCGCTCGCACGAACTTTTTTCGCGCAAACCGCTCCCCGCGGCGCGCCTGTCGACGCGGCCCGGGGTGAGCCCGCGGCGTTGACCCTCCGCGTCGAGCGTCTGTCCGGCCCGCCGCCCCTCGGTGCCTCCTGCCCGGCGGAGGACCCGACCCTGGAACCTTGGGAAGGACCGGGACCGCGCCCGAGGGCGCTGGCCGCGCGTCGGGAGCCAGGGCGTCGCGGCGGAGAGCTGTCGCGACCGCCGCCGTGCCGTGCTAGCGGTGCGCTCCGCGACGCGTTCGACCGCGCTGGCGAGGAGCGGTACTCTCCTCGAAGGAGCGACGCATGGCCTTTCAGAGCGACCCCTCGTTCGTGCCGACCCCGCCGCCGGGTGAGGACGAGCTACCGTACGACGACGGAGAGCCGATGGAGTCTCAGCGGCATCGCAGGCAGATGGAGCTCCTCATCGAGGCGCTGGAGCTGCACTGGAAGGATCGCGAAGACGTTTATGTCAGCGGCAACATGGCGATCTACTTCAGCGAGCTCCAGGCGAAGAAGAACGACTTCCGCGGTCCGGACGTCTTCGTGGTGCTCGACACCGTGAGACGAGAGCGCAAGTCCTGGGTCGTCTGGCAGGAGGACGGCAGGACGCCCGACGTCGTGATCGAGCTGCTCTCCGAGACCACCGAGAAGGTCGATCGCACCGACAAGATGCGGGTCTACGCCAAGCTCCTGCACGTGCCCGAGTACTACCTCTTCGATCCGTTCACGGGCGTCCTCGAGGCCTATGCGCTCGATAACGCCACGATGTCCTACGTGCCCGTCGCGCCCGGCGCGAACGGCGACGCGGCGAGCCCGCGGCTGCACCTCGGGCTCGGCGTCCGCCGCGGCACCTATCGCAACCTCGACGTCGACTGGCTGCGCTGGCTCGACGCCGAGGGGCGTGTGCTGCCCACGGGTGAGGAGCAGGCGCGCGCGGCCGAGGAGCAGGCGCGCGCGGCCGAGGAGCAGGCGCGCGCGGCCGAGGAGCAGGCGCGCGCGGCCGAGGAGCAGGCGCGCGCGGCCAAGGAGCAGACGCGCGCCGCCGAGGAGCAGGCGCGCGCGGCGCAGGACGAGGCGAAGCTGCTCGCAGCGCGGCTGGCGGAGTACGAGCAGCGCTTCGGCAAGCTGCCCGGCGGCGAGCCGGGCTAGCGCCCGCCGCGCCCGCCCGCCCCGGCCGTCAGGCCGCTACGACGAGCGCCTCGGCCGCGGGCGCAGCGACGACCCGTTCCCCTCGTCCTTGCCCATCAGCGCCCGGCGCACCAGCGCGCCCCGCTCCTCGGCCGCCCGGACCTTCTCCTCGAAGTGGGCCATCACGTGCAGCTGATTGCGCTCCTGCGCGCGCTGCGCCATCCGGCGCGCCAGCGCCACGGTGTCCTCGATCGTGCGGAGCGCGACCCACAGCGCCGCCTCGAGCGCCTCCGACTGCTCGTCCTCCAGCCCCTCCGGCGAGTAACGGTGGCCGACCTTGCACCGGAAGCTGAGCATCGCGCCGTCTCCGCTCCGGATCAGGTTGCCTCCGCACTCCGGACACGTGAACTCGCTCTCGAGTGCCTCCACGTTCTCCCCCACGAGCCCGTACGATGTCTTCGCCTCCTCGGGCGCCTTTCCTGCCCCCTGGTGAACCAGCTCGACGAGCAACGGCGGCAGGCGCGCCAGGGGCACGCAGTGATCCACCGGCACGTTGTCGATCGCGCTCTGCGGCATGTCCGGAAACAGCGCGTCCTTCGGGTCCTGCACCACCGTGACGCCGCCGGCACGCTTGATCTCCAGGAGCCCAGCGGTGCCGCAGTCGCGCGCGCCCGACAGCACCACGCCGACCACGCGCGGGCCGTACGCCGCGGCCGCGCTCCGGAACAGCGGATCCACCGCCGGCCTGTGGCCGTTCTCCTTCGCGCTGTACACCACCCGCACCACGCCCTCGCCGAGCAGCAGGTGGTTGTCCACCGGCGCGATGTAGATGCGCCCGCGCTCGATCGGCTCGCCGTCGACCGCGGTCGCCACCGGCATCCGGGTCGTCCGCTCGAGGATGTGCGGAAGCACGCTCCGGGCCGTCGACGGCATGTGCAGGACCACGAACAGCGACGCCGGCAGGTTCGACGGCAGACCCCCGATGAGCGCGATCAGCACCTCCACGCCGCCCGCCGACGCCCCGAGCGTGATGATGTCGTGTCCTGGCACAGCCGGCCTCCTCAAGGAAATGCGGTTACGGTAGACGCGCCCTGTCGGAGCAACCGCTCACGCCGCCGGGCGAACCACGCGATCCATCGTGCTCAGCAGCGTGGCCATGCTGGCCGGCTTCTGGAGCACCGCCGCCGCCGAGAGCTGCTCCGCCGCCTTCCGGAGATCCTCCGGCATGCGCGCCGAGAAGATCACGATGGGCGGCCTCTCCGGTACCTCCTGCAGCCGCGCGACGAGCTCGGCCGTCGTCGCCCCCCTCACGGTCAGGTCGAGCAGGGCGGCCCCGTACCGCCGCTCCGTCAGCGCGGCGATCGCCTGGTCCGCCGAGTGGACCGACTCCACCTCATAGCCGGCCATCCCCAGCATCTCCAGGAGCATCTCGCTCGAATCACGATCATCCTCGATCACGAGGATCTTCGCCCGCTTCGCCATCGTCCCTTCTCCGCCGTCCGCACGAAAGCAGCGCGAGCCCACGGCCTCAATCGTGCCCGCCTCGATTCGATATCAGGGGCAGCCTGACGGTGAAGGTCGCGCCCTTACCCTCCGCGCTGCGCACGAAGATCTGCCCCCCGTGCGCCCTGACGATCTCCTTGCAAATGAAGAGCCCGAGCCCCATGCCGCCGGACGAGGAGTTCCTGGGCCGATCCACCTGGTAGAAGCTCGAGAACACGTGCGGCACGTCGGCCGAGGGGATGCCAGGGCCGTAATCCTCCACGTCGAGCTCGGCGGTGCCGCCCGCGTGCCGCAGGCGCACATCGATCTTGGGTGAGCCGTTGGCGTGCCGGAAGGCGTTGCTGATCAGGTTCATGAGGACCTGCTCCAGCCGCGCGGCGTCGCCGTTCACCACCATCGGCTCCGCCGCGGCGGGGAGATCGAGGTGGACCTTCGGGGTCGGCCCGAGCGTCTGGGCGCTCTCGGCGACGTGCGAGACCAGCGGGGCGAGCTCCACCTCCGAGATCTTGAGCTCGAACTTCCCGGTCTGGATGCGGGTCGCGCTCACGAGGTCGTCGACGAGCCGCTCGAGCCGCTCGCTCTGGGCGCGGGCGAGCGACGCGAAGCGGGCGAGGCGCGGGTCGCCGTCCCCAGGCAGCAGCGTGCTCAGCATGTCGAGGTAGCCGCGCAGCGGCACGAGCGGCGTGCGCAGCTCGTGGCTCGCCATCGCCATGAAGCGCTCCTGCAGCTTGCGCATGCTCCGCTCCGTGATGTCGCGGATGACGATCACGCCCCGCTCGGCCGCCTCCTTGCCGGTCGAGCCGCCCCCGCCGATGGGGTGGCCGGTGGCCTCGAAGTGCCGGGTCGAGCCGCCGGGGCCGGGCGCGTTGAACTCCATCTGGAAGCTCTCGCCGCGCGCCGCCCGCTGCTCCGGCGTGTCCTGGTACAGCAGCGGCCGGCCCTTCTCGTCGTGCGCCGTGAGCCGGCCCGCGCCGAACATCGCCTGGTAGGCGTCGTTCATGAGCACCGGCCGCCCCGCGCCGTCGACCACGAGGAGCGCGTCGCCCATGCTGCGCAGGATCGCCGAGAGCCGCGCCCGCTCCGCCTCGATCGGCGCGGCGAGCTCCTGGATCTCGCGGCTCCGCGACTCCAGGTCGGCGTTCGTCGTGTTGAGCTCCTCGATCGTCGCCTGCAGCTCCTCGTTGACGGTCTCGAGCTCCTCGTTGGTCGCCTGGAACTCCTCGTTCAGCGTCTCGATCTCCTCCATGGCGGCCTGCGCCTCCTCGGTGGAGACCATCAGCTCCTCGTTCACGGCGCGGAGCTGCTCGTGCGCCGACGTGAGCTCCTCGTTGGCCCGGAGCAGCCGCCGTTGCTGCTCGCTCAGCCGCTGGATCGCCGCCTGGTCCTGCCCGCGGGCGGACTCGAGCTGCGCGAGCGCGGCGCCGAGGGCCTCGTTCTCGCGGCGCAGCTGCTCGCGCTCGGCGGCGAAGCGCTCCTCGACGCGCTCGCGCTCGGCCTTCGCGGCCGCGAGCTCGGCGCGGAGCTGCGCCTCCCGGCCGAGGCTCTCCTGGCTCGCCTTCCGGCGCCGCACGATCTCGGTGACGTCCTCGACCACGACCAGCGCCGCCTCGACCTTGCCGGGCTCTTCGCGCGGCCCGTGGCAGGTGATCTGGATATACGACGGTTCGCCCGAGGGCGTCGGCTCGACGGCGACCTCGATCGGGTCCGACGATTCGCCCCGGAAGGCGGCGTCGATCGCCTCGAGCAGCGGCCGGTGGGGAACCGACTGCGCGAGGTGGACGAGGTCCTGACCGAGCGCCGTGCCGTGGATGCCGAGCAGGCGCCGCGCCGTGAAGTTGATCTCCAGGATGTCGTAGCGGCTGTCGACGAGGACGATCCCGACGCGGAAGCTCGAGAGCAGCACGTCGATCGACATGCGGGCGCGCGGGAGGTCCTTCGAGGCGCCGCGCAGGGGCACGAGCGGCGTCTTGCCGCGGGACGAGCGCCGGGGCGGCGGCGCCGGGGCGGCGATGGCCGAGGGGGGCACGAGGATCCGCTCGCCGCGGCGCAGGTAGACCTTGTGGTGGATGTCGCTGGTGACGAAGTACTCGCTCAGCGGGCTCGTGGTCTCGGCCTTGCCGAGCACGAGGTAGCCGCCCTCCCGCAGCGAGAAGGCGAACAGGTGGAGGGTGCGGCGCTGGAGGTCGCTCGTGAAGTAGATGAGCACGTTGCGGCACAGCACGAGATCGAGGTGCGGGAACGGGGCGCGCTGGCCGAGGTCGTGCTCGCCGAAGACGGTGAGGTTGCGGATGCGCTTCTTCACCTGGTACTGGCCGTCGATCGCGACGAAGTAGCGGTCGATGAGGTCGCTCGGCAGCTCGTCGACGGTGCTCGCCCCGTAAATCCCCCGTCGGGCGAAGGCGACCGCCTCGCTGTCGAGGTCGGTCGAGAAGATGCGGACGTGGAAGCTGTCGAGCTCGGGGCCGAGCAGCTCGCTGACCAGGATGGCGAGCGAGTACGCCTCCTCTCCGGTGGCGCACCCGGCCGACCAGATCCGCAGCGATTTGTTGTCGTTGCGGGCGTGCGTGATGAGCGCGGGCAGGACCACGTCCCGGAGGTGCGCGAAGAGGTCCGGATCGCGCATGAACTCGGTGACCTTGATGAGGAAGCTGTTGACCAGCCGCTGGTGCTCCTCGGGGTGCTCGGCGAGGTAGCGCATGTAGTCGTCGATGGTGTCGGTGTCCGTGGCCGCCATCCTGCGCCGGAGCCTGCGCAGGATGGTCGCCTGCTTGTATTTCTTGAAGTCGATCCCGCTCCGCTCGCGCACGAGATCGAGGAGCGACTGGAGCCGCCTGTCCTCGTCCGGCGGCGGCTCGACGTACGCCCCCGTGAGGAGCTCGCCGACGATGCCCCCGATGCGATCGAGGTCGGCCACGATGTCGACCGTGGTCGGGGCCAGCGACTCGGGCATGCCCCGGAACTTCGCGGTGTCGGGGTTCTCGATGATGACGGTGCCGCCGCACTTCTTGACGTGGCGGGCGCCGACGGTGCCGTCGGAGCCGTTCCCGGTCAGGACGATGGCGACGAGGTTCTCGCCGAAGACCTCGGCCGCGGTGCGGAAGAGCGTGTCGACCGACGGCTTGGGTCGCGCGTTGGTCTCCGGCTGGAGCCGGAGCTCGTGGTCGGTGATCTCCACGTCGCGGCCCGGGGGCACGATATAGACGACGCCGTCCTCGAGCGGGGCGGCGGAGGCGACCGTGCGGACGGGCAGCTCGCTGCGGCGGCGCAGGACGTCGCCGAGGTGGCTCTCCCGCCTGGGGTCGAGGTGCTGGGCGATCACGACCGGAGCCGGGAACGGGGCGCGCAAGGTCGAGAGGAGCGTGCAGAGGGCCTCGATGCCCCCGGCCGAGCAGCCGACGACGACGAGCTGAGATCTGGAGCGGGCTTCGGTCATGAGACGTTGCGTGCCTTTACTACACGTGGAGCGGGGAGCGACGCTGGGATATGTGCGGCGGGCGACGGCCTTTCAAGAGAAAGCGGGGCGCTCGAGAGAAAGCGGGCGCGCTCGCCAGCGGCGGGCGGGCCGCGCAGAGGACGGGCTGCTGTCGGGGAGCTCCGGGATCGACATCGTGGCAGGCCCGGCGCTCTTCAGGGTTCACCGTGGTTTCCCGGCTCCGGCGAGCTCCCGGTCGATGCGGGCGACGAGGGCGACCCGACCGAGGCCGCGCCACGACGCGGCCGCCGCCTTCAGGTGCGCCTGCCGGCTGGCGGGCGGGGCCGCGACGGCGGCGAGGCGGCGAGCGCGCCATCGCGATCTCGCCCAGGCTCTCGAGGCAGGCGGCCTCGCGCCGCGCATCCCGGGCGCGCCGGGCCGCCGTGAGCGCGCGGAGCAGATCGCACGGCCGTGGCGTCGAGATGAACACAGGCGAGCTCCGGGAGCGCACCTGCGTGTCTCGCTGCCCCTTCGGCCGCCCCGGCGGGGTGGGCCAGTCCAACTACCCTAGACGGTCTCCATCCACCGGGAATGGCGGCGCCCGTTACGGCATTCCCGTGAGCTCGACGGTCACCGGCTTGAACGTCGAAACGCCGAAGACGTGGTGCCATGCCTTCGCCGACACTCGAAACATGTAGAACCGACTGGGATAATCCACCGAACGATGCATGCGGACCTGGCAGCCGTTCGTCGCGCTCCACGTCCCATACACGGGGGCCACATCGCTGGCGGCCTTCCGCTCATGGTCATCGAGGTCGTAGCCATAAATGTCCATGTCCACATGGGCCTCCCGGCCTCGCGGGAGGCGCTGCCGCGGGCGCGCGGGGGGCTGGCTCGATCTCGCACCGGGGCACGCGCGTGTTTCATCGCGCCCGCGACGAGAGTATGCGCATGCCGCATGCGGCAATTTTCCTTCGACTGTCTCCTCCTCGCCGGATTGCTGGCAGCCGCCGGTTGCTCCTCCAACGCGGACACGGACTCCCCCGCAAACGCGGGCAGCGGCGGCGCGGGCGGCGGCGGCGGCGGCGGCGCGGGCGGCGACGGCGGCGCGGGCGGCTCGGCGCCCGCCATCCCCTTCCCGGGCGAGGTCCGCCGTTACGACTACACCTTCGATCTCGCGACGGCGCGCGCCACCTCGCGCGTCTCGGTGCACGTCCTGCCGCCCGGAGGCAATTGCTTCGACGTGGCCTGTCGTGCGCAGGCCGTCGACGAGCCGCGATGGGACGGCGCGCCCGCGGCGAGCGCGGCGCTCGCGGACGGCGCGCTGCGCCTCTGCGGAGCGGACGCCGCGCCCGGCGCGTCGATCGAGCTCGAGGCGTCTACCGTGATCGCCGAGGCGACGGACTTCGGCCTGGATGTCGGCTTCTCGCGCCGCCTCGACCAGGCCGGCGGCGAGTTCACTTATCTCCTCAGCTGGGTTGGCGGATGCGACCGCTTCGGCCCCTGCGACAACGACCCATCCCGGCTCGCCGAGCTCCACTTCGAGGTGACCCACCCGGAAGGGACCGTCGTGCTCTGTCCTGGCAGGCTCACCGCTCTCGCGGGCGTGACCCGCTGCGACATCAGCGGAACCCTCGCGCCGACGTACTCGGGCTTCGCGCTCGCGGCCGACCCGCTGTGGCAGCGGCGGCCGTTCACGAGCGCGGGCGGCGTCGACCTCGTCTTCTACGAGGTGCCCGGCGGCGAGCTCGCCTCTTCGCTCGACGCCGCGAGCGTGGGCGAGTTCCTGGCCTGGATCACCGACCTGCTCGGCCCGTTCCCCTATGGCGACGAGCTCCGCGTGGCCGGGGCGCCGACCCAGTGGGCCGGCTTCGAGCATCCCGCGAACATCCTGCTGAATGAAGGGCTCCCGAACCTCGGCAGCAGCTATGCGGACGTCGTGATGCACGTGCTCATGCACGAGATCGCGCACCAGTGGGCTGGCAACCGGACCACGCTCGCCTCGGCCGCCGATTTCGTCTGGAAGGAGGCGACCGCCGAGTACCTGGCGTACGTCTTCGAGGACGAGCGGCGGCCGCCGGGCGAGGCCGCCGCGACGCGGAGCTACTGGGACTTCATCTCGCTCTTTGCGGAGCATTACCCGCGCCCGACCGAAGACCCGACGCCCCCGGTGCATACGTTCTACGGCGATGCCTATGGCCCCGGCCCGATGGTGCTTTACCTGCAGCTCGAGCCGTTGCTGGGCCGGGCCGCGGTGCTCGAGGGCATCCAGGGGTTCCTCTCCACGCCCGGCGCGCGCAGCGTCATGGAGCTCAAGTCCGCGCTCGAGCGGGCCTCGTCGAGCGACCTCGGTGCCTATTTCGACGCGTGGGTGTTCGGCCAGGGCGCGCCGGAGTGGCCCAGCTTCGCCGTCCAGGTGGAGCAGCAGGACGATCGCGCGACCGTGACCGTGACGCAGGAGAGCGCGCGAGGCGTCCTCTACGGCTGCGCCGTCGAGGTGGAGATCGCCGGCGAGAGCGGCGCCGCGCGGGTCGTCGTCGACTTTGGCCTCGCGCCCTCGTCGCCGAGCGCGAGCGCGCAGATCCCGTTCACGGAGCCCGTCACCCGCGTCACCGTGGATCCCGATCACCGCCTGATCGACCGGGATCTCTCGGCAGCGCGAACCGCGCCGCCGCCGGCCAGGCCGCCCGTCTGGGTCTTCTGACGACCGCCGATCCGGGCAGCGCGCTCGAGTCCGGCACGCCGGCCGCACCAGTGCGGGCAGGCATTCCCTTCGCGACCGGAAGCGGTGCGGTCGGGGTAGCCGAGCATTCCCCCCGAGACCGGAAGCGGTGCGGTCGGGGTAGCCGAGCATTCCCCCCGAGACCGGAAGCGGTGCGCTCAGGATAGGTGAGCATTCCCTCCCAGACCGGGAGCGGTGCGCTCGGAATAGGTGAGCATTCCCTCCCGGACCGGAAGCGGTGCGGTCGGGGTAGCCGAGCATTCCCCCCGAGACCGGAAGCGGTGCGCTCGGGATAGGTGAGCATTCCCTCCCGGACCGGAAGCGGTGCGGTCGAGGTAGCTGACCATTCCCTACGGAACCGGAAGCGGTCCCCGGGCCATAGCTGGGCTACCCTCCTGGACCGGAAACGGTCCCGCCCCGGCACCTGCGCTGCCCACGCGCAGGATCTCAACGCCCGGCGGCCGGTCGTCGCATTCTTGCCAGCTCCGTTGACGCATAGCGACAGGTGCTTACCCCTGGCCGGCACGTCCGGTACGCACCGGGCGTGCATGTCAGCAGGCCGGCCTTCGCACCTGCCCACGCTGACCGTCGCCGCGCCAGTGGGTCCCTGAGGTGTGCATCGATCGCGCTGACCGTCGCCGCGGCGGCGGTCTCTGGGATGCGCATTGACGCCGCGGGTGCGACGGTCTCTGATGACCGTCGCAGCGATGGCCGACACGCGGACCCTCAGCCCCGTGCAGCAACGCCTCGTCGACGCGATCGACCAGAACGGCGACGTCGCCGCGGCGGTCGATGCCGGAGCCGACATCGACCACCCGTTGCCCAACGGCGCACCACCGCTCCTGTGGGCCATCGCGAACGGCAAGGTCGACGCGGTGCGCGCGCTGCTCGCGCACCGCGCCGACGTGCGCGCCCGAGACCGCCAGGGCGACACGCCCATCACCGTGGCGACGCGGTTCTGTCCGCCGGACGACACCACGGTGCTGGCGCTGGTGCTCGACGCCGGGGCTGATCCCAACGCGCGCGACCGTTCGGGCGATCCGGTGCTGGTGACGGTGATGCGCGCGGGGCACCTCGCGGCGATGCAGCTTCTCGTTGCACGCGGGGCCGATCCCGACGCGCGCGATCGCGCGGGCACGCCGCTCGTGCTCAAGGCCGCGCTCACGCAGGACTGGGACGTCGTCTACACCCTCATCGAGCTCGGCGCCGACCCCATGGCGACCGACGGCATGTTCACCGTGCCGCCCCTGCTCGGCAACCACGCCGCGACGCCGCCCGACTCGCCGCTGTGGTTGTACAAGCGGCGCGTGTGGCAGGTTTACTCCGCGCGCGAGGTCGCGGTGCCGCCGCTGCCCGAAGGGGCGTGAGCGATGCTGAGAATCTCCCCGGCGCAGTCCGAAGACGTCACGCGGCGGCTGTTTCGCTCGCGGGTGTACCGCTTTCTGCGCGAGCAGCTCACGCCGGCGTACCGCGCGCGGGTGGGGGCCATGGACGAGGTGCTCGGGGGCTGGGAGCGCATCGCGTGGGTCGACGGCGCGGCCGAGCACGACCTCGCGGTGTACCTGTGCTTCGCGTGGCTCGCGACCTTCGACGACGAGGCGCAGCGGCAGCTGCGCGCGCCCGAGGTTGCGACGCGCTCGCCGGAGACGGTGTTCGCGATGAAGAGCTACATGGTCGACGTCGGGATGCTCGACATCTGCGCGTTCGACCGGGGATAAGCAGAGCGGGAGCGCGGGATGGAAGATGGCGGCGGGTCGAACGGGTTTCAGCGAAACCAGCCTCCGACGAGCTGCGAGAAGTGCAAGAACAAGTGCAAGGAGCGCTTCGAGCAGCGCAAGAAGCTGATCCAGAGCGCGCGCGACAAGGCCGCCAAGGAGGGGGGTGACGCCGGCGCCAAAGCGAAAGAAACCGCGGATGAATTCGACAAGTACAACACCGCGATGCCCAAGGCGAAGGCCGCCCTGGCGGTGTACGGCGGCGCGGACCCGGAGTGCCTGCGCCGTGTTACAGACCCCGACGAGCTAAGGAAGATGGGCATCACCGACCCGAAGCAACTCAACGACCCGAACTCGGGCTTTCACGCGGAGGTGTACAAGAGCGACTGGGACGATCGGACGATCCTCGCGTTTCAGGGCACTGACCGGAACAGCCTCAACGATTGGAAGACGAGCATCGACAACGGCGACGGGCTCGACACGGCGCAGTACAAGTCGGCGCGTGAGCTCGCGGCGCGCATGGAGGGAGCGGGGGTCGATTTCGACATCACCGGGCACTCCCTCGGCGGCGGCCTCGCGCAGGAGGCGGGCCTCGTCGCGGGCAACAGCAATGTGTGGACCTTCAACGCCGCGGGCCTCCATGAAGCGTCACTCGAGCGCACCGGCAACACGAGCTGGGACTCGCTCAACAGCCGCACGCAGGCGTTCCGCACGCAGTACGATTTTGTGACGTTCATCCAGGAGAGCCGCGACCCGCAGATGCAGCTCGCGAACGCGCGGTTCCTGCGCAACGAACTCGCGAACGATACCTGGGGCATGAGCCCCATCATGATAGAGGGCTATAACTCCGAGAAGGCGTGGACGCATCAGGGACGCGCACGGACCCTCACCCCGTATGGTCATGACCGGAAGGCATTTGTGTCGCAACTCGACGAGCGTATCAACGAGGCGCAGTCGAAGGTGGACAAGGGCATCGACCCCGGGCTCTTTCCGCCGGCGCACGGGCAGAACACGGAGGTGCCGGGCTGGATCGATTCTTATTTTAAGGGCGAGCGCGATGAGGACAAACTCGGCAAGCTCAATCAGCACCTCCAGGAGACGATGATCACCAAAATGGAAGAGCAAAAGATGAAAGACGAATACAAGCTGAAGAGATACACCGGCTTGATATAGAGCTCGGAGGTCCCCGGGGAGGGCGTGACAGTGTTCAGGCCGGCGGTGTCCAGTCAACACCGTCGAGGCAGTGCGCTGCCGCTTCCAGGTCCTCCTTGCGGAAGTGCGCGTACCGCTGCGTGGTGGACAGGTGCTTGTATCCAGCCACCCGCTGGACCACGTGCACCGGGATTCCCCGCCGGAGCCAGAGCGCTGTCCGTCCGCCGGCAGACGGAGTAGGGGAGGGACCTCTCCTTGCTGTACCTCGTTCGCCTCGCCTCCACGCACATCCGCGTTCCGGGCCACGCGCGCCGCGCCGGGAGCGCCCTCGCGGCGGTCCTCGCGTGAGCGCGCCAGCGCGGGAGCCGCTCTTGACGCGGCCGTTCCTCCTGGCCTCCGCGTCGCACTTCTTCCATGCGCTCGCGTTCCACCTCTACCTGCACCTGCCCGGCTTCCTGAAGCGCGTCGGCGCGAACGAGGTGGCGATCGGCCTCCTGTCGAGCGCGACCGCGGCGACGTCGATCGCGGCGCGCCCGCTCCTGGGCCGCTCGATGGATGTGCGCGGGCGCCGCCCGCTGATCATCGCGGGCGGCGCGCTGCACGCGCTCGTGTGCTGCCTCTACGCGACGGTGCGCGGGCTCGGCCCGTGGATCGTCGCGGTGCGGGTCGGGCACGGCCTCGCGGCGGCGATGCTGTTCGCGGCGCTCTTCGCGCTGGCCGCCGATATCGTCCCGGCGTCCGGCGCATCGAGGGCATCGGCCTGTTCGGCGTCTCCGGCCTGGTCCCGTTCTCGCTGAGCACCTGCTCGGCGACGCGATCCTCGGGCGCGCCGGCTACGGGGCGCTCTTCGCGGCGTCGGCGGGGTTCTCGCTCGCCGGCCTCCTGCTGTCGCTCCCGCTCCGCGATCCCGGCGCGCGGGCGGCGGGCGCGGCCCGCGCGAGCAGCGCGGTCGGCGCGACCAGCGCATCCGGCGCGGCGAGCGAGCCGCCGCGCGGCGTGCTCGCCGCCATCGCGCAGCGCGATCTGTGGCCGCTGTGGATCGTCGGTCTCGCCTTCGCGACGGCCGTCGCGGCGCCGGTGACGTTCCTGAATACGTTCGTGCTGCAGGCCGGGATCGGCGCGGTCGGCGGCTTCTCGACGGCATATGCGGCAGCGGCGATCGGGGTGCGGCTCGCCCTCGGCTCGCTGCCCGACCGGCTGGGCCGGAGCGGGTGCTCCCTCCTGCGGTCGCGTTCGCGGCGGCCTGCTCGCGGCGGCGTGGAGTGACCGAAATCCCGGACGCGCAGGAGCCCCTCGTTGGTCCAGGTGGCGCCCCAGCCGCGCACGACGGCCGTGCTGGTGGGCCCGACCAAGTCGTCATTGGTGAGATGGATCCGCGCGTTCACGGTGAAGAGCTGGGCGCCCTGCTCGACGAGCAGCGACCCGGAGCCCCCCGCGCCCACGACGAATTCGCCCGTGTTGAACCACCTCGTCGCGGAGCCCCTGGCAATCGCCGCGCCGCCGCAGGGCCAGCAGGTGGTGATGTACACGTTGTTTGAGGAGAAGGTCGCTCCTTGCCTGAGCTCCAGATAGCTGCTCGACTCGCCGCCGCCGATGTACGTGTCCGCCTGGCTCGTGAGGGCGGAGTCATAGCCCTCGACGATCACGGACCCCGTGAACCCGTAGCCGTACAGGCCGACCTGGAGCGCGTCGGTGATCGCCTGGGCGCCGGTGCGGATGTGGAGCTGCCCGCCGGCCCCGATCGACAGGAGCCCACTGTTGATCCACGTCGATCCGTACCCGATGACACGAACCGTGCCGGTCGCCTCGGGCCACGTGGCCACGCTGGCGCCGGGGCTGATCAACGTCCCCTGATCGCTGATGATGACTTCGCCCGAGGTCGGCGCCCCGAAATCGCTGGCGCTGCCGATCCGCAGGGGGTTGGGCCCGAGGTCCTACGGATCGCTCGGGTTGCCGGGCGTGACGTCCCCCGAGATGGTGACGTCGGCGTAGGCGGGCCCTGCCGTGGCCACCGAGGCCGCCGCGAGCAGCAAGGAGAGTGCCCATCGAGATCGCTGGTGCATGCGCTTTACCTCCACGAGACGTTGATCGCGCTCGAGACCGGCCCTCGCCCGCGCGCCCACGGGCCAGCGTCCGCCGCGGGACCGGCGAGACCAAGCATGTTCGCGCTGCTCGACCGGTTCCGCGACCGCAAGCGGTCATTCCCGGCGCCTCGCCGCCGGACGCCGAGCGACGCCGGTCGGAGGCATGGAGTAACGCGGGCCGCGGCCGGACGCGGGAGGCGCAGGCTGCGTCGTGACGGTCCACTGCATTGGACCGGCTGTCCACTGCAGTGGACACCCGAGGCGCCGCGAAGCCTGAGGGACGGCGCGACGGCGGCGCCGCTCGCGCCGCGGATCGACGCCGGTTGCGCGGAGCTCGCGCCCGAGGACGCCCCCTGCGCCGCCCGCGCCGGATCCGCGCCCGCGCTGGCACGCCGGCTGCTGAGCACGCTGAGCGAGGTGGCCAGGTCGCCGCTCTCTCCTCTGCGGGCTGCCATGCCGGCGCGGGATCGCCCGGCGCCCGCCGGAGGGGACATCGACAATTCAGCGCGGCCGCGCCGGCACCAGCAGTGCACCCGTCACGCTAGGGAGGAAGAAGCCATGTTCATGCACTTCACGGTTCACGAGATCAAGGCGCACAAGGTCCAGGATCACCCGTTCGATCCGCTCAACAGGCGCGTCGAGCTCTACCAGACGTGGCACCTCTCGGAGATCGACCCGCTCGTCCCGCTCGCCGACAGGCCGGCGTCGAGCTGGTCGCGGCTCGGCTTCAGCACGCGCGGTGGACCGGACGACGGCGTGAGCTTCAGGGAGAGAGAGGCGAGGACCGTGGTCGATCCGCAGATCATCTTCGGCCTTCCCGACGACGCCTTCGCGAGCGGCAAGAGGATCCGGTTCGTCATCGACTACCATCACTGGGAGTCGGACGGGTCGACGGCGAAGGTCCGGGCCGCGTTCTCGAACAGCACGCTCGCGTATCTCCTGAAGGTGTGGAAGGAGTCGCACGCCGACCAGGCCGCGTCGCGCGCTCGGCTCGAGGGGTGGCTCAAGGACAACTGGCAGCAGGTGCTCAAGGGGGCGATCGCGGCCGCCGGCATGGCCTCGTCGCCGTGGGTGGCCGTGGGGACGAGCATCCTGCCGGTCGTCGAGCTGCTCGTCGACGTCGCGAAGAACAACAGCGACGAGTACCTCGACATGCACCGGTTCGTCGTCGAGCTGAACGGCGAAGGCGCGCCTGGCCAGACGAGGTGGCGCGTGGTCCCGCCCTCGGGCGAGACGCCCGACTGGGTCACCGGACAGGGCAAGCAGGAGTTCGTCGCGCGCGCGGCGGACGCCGGCGGCCACAATACGTTCGATGTCCGGTACGCTTTCCGGATGATCGACTAGTGCCGCGCCTCGACGAGAGCACCGCGACCGGGCGACGGACAAGGAGAATGCGCAATGAGCGTTGAGGCAGGAGCGGTCGGCTCCGTGAACGGCGAGCCGAAGGGCGTGAAACCGCCGTCAGACAAGGGCGAGACGGTCCGCGTGCCGCCTGAGGTGCCCGCGGGCGACAGAGCACGAGCGGCCAGCGGTGCGGCGCCGGAGAGCGGCGGGGCGGCGCCAGGGCGGCGGGTGAAGGACCCGAAGCAAGGCCAGGGCAACGAGACGATCGACCGCTGGGCGAACGTGTGGATCTCGGTGGGCGTGGTCATCTTCTTGCTCAATATGGGATGCGCTTGGTGGATGGCCCGCGCGGCGAACGCCGCCATCTCGGCGGCGACGGGCCGCGCCGTCGTGACCTCCAGCGCGGCGGCGGCGACCCCGGCCTCCTCCGCCGCAGACATGAGCGTAGTCGGCCAGGCGGTCGCGAAGGCACGGGACGGGATGGGGGCGAACGAGACCATCTTGCTCGCTCGCGCCATCGAGGCCGACGCGCATCTCAAGTTCGTGACGAACAAGCAGACCATCCTGGTGGTGGGCATGGCGGCGGGCTTCGCCTTCCTCGCCATCGGATTCTCGCTGTTCGTCATGGGGATCCGGGGTGCCTTCCACTTCGCGTTCGGTCGCGACGACGCCTCCAGCATCGTTCTCCGGTCGACCTCTCCCGGTGTCTTCTGCTTCTTCCTGGGAGCCGTGGTCCTGACGGTCGCGCTCACCCGGGAGGGCGAGGTCGCGTTCGGCGAAGTGAGCGTCGCGGACGGCGAGACCCCTGCGAAGCCGCCCCCGGTCGCGGACCCGCAGCCCATCGACTACACCAACCTCGATAAGCTGCTGGAACAGCAGCAGGCGGGCAGCTCACAATGAAACGAGCGTTCCTCGGATTCTCGTCGTCGCTCCTGGTGCTGTCGCTGAGCACCTCCCCCCGGGCAGCGGACGACTTGAAGCCCCTCATCGCGTCCTACGCAAAGCAGGTCAGCCGAGCGCGCCAGGCATATTCGCTCGTCCAACTGGGTGCCCACGAAGCGGTGTGCACCGACGCGCTGGCGGAGGTCGCGTCCGCCGAGGCACACGGGATGGCCGTACGGAAGGCTGCCAATACGCAACCTGCGCCCATCAAGGAGGAGGTGTACAGGATGATCGCGGGTCACGACGACACGATCCGGAACATGAGGTCGGGCCTCTCGATCTGCAAAGCCGCGTCAAGGGCGTTCGGGATCGAGGACTCCCGGCCGGTAGGCGGGGGCCACGGCGGTCAAAACGGCGCAACGAAGGACGCACCGCAACGCGGTCCGGGGCTCGGCGGGAGCGGCTCGCACCACGAGCGCACGCTGGACAGCGCATACCTCATCGAGGTCCGCGGGGAGGCCTTCCGGCGCTTCTTTCTGGAGACGGAGTCGGGAAGGCGTGTCCAGGTCAAGCCCGAGCTCTACCGGGAGTTCATCGAGCGTCAGCTCGGCGACGACAAGGCAGACATCCTCGGTGAGACGCCGATCGATGTCGCTGCCGGCGACATCGATGAGCTCTTCGGGCGGGCCCTCTCGTCGCCGGAGGTCTTCAAGAAATTCGCGTCCTGGTTCCCCCTCGAGGAGTCCTCCCTGCTCCTGTCGATGGCGGCGCAGGATGAGAAGCCGGATCCGGCGTCGGCGAGCGAGTTGGACCAGCTCAAGAAGGCCTTCGACGAGGAGGGCAGGGAGCGCATCAAACAAGCGCAGATCCTCGGCGTCAGCGAGGCAGACTTCGCCCTGTTCGATCGATCGCTCAGCGGCCTCCGCTGGCTCAAGACCATGTCCAGCCAGGGCGACGCGAGCCTGTCAGCCTACCGCGAGGCGCTGGACGGGGTCTCCTTGAAGATCCAGGTGAAGCGCCCAGGAGGGGACGGATTCCTGATGCTCCGGCCCGAGACGAAGGTCCGCATCGACGGCGGCGCCCTGGACATCGCGCAGAACCGCCTGGATCCGGGCAAATTCGGCAAGATCGAGCTCAGCCTGCCGGGCTCTCGCTAGTCGCTGGCCCGGATCGCGGGAGCGCTCGTCTGCCTCGCGACCGAGGCCGCCGCGCCGATGCCGGCACGGAGCCCTCTCCTCAGGCGCCGGCGCGAGCCCAGGCCCGCTCGATCTCCGGGTTAGCGCCCCCCGAACGACAGCCCTCGCAGCGCCGCGATCCCGAGCTTCTTCTGCTTCGCGTGCACCTCTCTCGCCCACCCATACAGCCACGCCCCGTCCTCCCGGATCGCGCGCGCGAGCGACGCCTGGAACCCGAGGAGCGCGGCCCCGCCGGCGAGCCAGCCCGAGGGGCCGTCGGGCGCAGAGGCGCCGAGCGCCTCGCGCCAGAAGCCGGGCCCGTGCGCCAGCGTGCGCACGAACATCTCCGGGGTGATCCCCTCCCGCGCCGCGATCACGCCGCCGAGGATCCCCCCCGTCACCTGCGCATAGCGCGCGTCCTTCTGGGCGGTGAGGCTCATCGTCCGGAACATGGCGAGCCACACCGGAAGCAGGTGCCGGTTGCGGATCATGGTGACCGCGAGATCGCTGATCCCGAGATCCGGGTCGAAATGCGCGCGGAAGTCGGCCTCGTAGCGCGCGAGGAAATCCCTCCCGAAGCGCCCCTCCCGGAACGCCGCGCGGACGGTGCGCGCCGCCACGTGCGCGCTCGAGAGCGCGAGCGGGATCCCCTCTCCGTTGATGGGGTCCACGAAGCAGCCTGCCTCCCCGATCAGGAGCCCGCGCTCGAAGTGGTTCCTCGTCGCGCCGCCGTAGCTCCGGATGGGCCACCCGCGCTGGGGCCCGATCTCCACACGCGCGCCCTTCGAGCTCGCCAGGTGGTGGACCAGCCTCGTGAGCTTCGCGTAGAAGTCGCCCAGCTTGAGGCCGCTCCGCACGAGCGGCTCGCTCACCATCCCGACGCCGATGTTGCAGAGCCCCGGGCGCACGGGGAACACCCAGGCGTACCCGGGGAAATACCGCTCGTCGAAGTACATCAGCGTATGATCGAGGGTCAGGCCGCGCGCGTACGCGCGGATGGAAGCGAGGGTGTAGCGAGGGTCGTTCATCCGCAGGCCCGCCGCGTTCGCGACCGCGCTCGTCGCCCCGTCCGCCCCGACGAGGAGCCGGCCCTCGACGCGGCACGCCTTCCCCTCGCGCGTCGCGCTCACGACGACCCCGCGCGCCGTCGCCTCGAACCCCGTCACCCGGCACGACTCCCGCGCCTCCGCGCCCGCCCGGACCGCTCGCCGGAACAGGACATCGTCGAGCTCCTTGCGCGGGATGGCGTGCCCGTGCGCCGGCAGACCGGCGACGCGCGGCAACACCCCGGAGACCAGGTGATCCCGGTTCAGGTAAAGCCGCGATTTGCGGATGGGGAGGCACTCGAGCCGCCGGATCGCCTCCCCGCAGCCGAGCGCCTCGAGGCGCGCGAGGCCCCTCGGGCTGACGTAATCTCCACACGGCTTGTCCCGGGGGAAGCGGGCGGCGTCGCAGAGGAGCACCGCGTACCCCTCGGAGGCCAGCTCGATCGCGAGCGCGCTGCCCGCGGGCCCGGCGCCGGCGATGACCACGTCATAGACCGTCACGCGACCCCCGGGCCGCCGAACGCCCGCTCGACCCCGGGCGCGATCGCCCTCGCCAGCGGCGCCATGTCGGGGACGCCCTCCGCCGACATCCAGGCCCCCGCCTCGTCGATGTGGCGGGCGCCCTCCGGCCCGCCGGCGACCCTGCCGAGCGCCCAGCGCGCCACCTCCCGGTGCATCGCCATCCTCGCCGCCGTGTACCCCGCGAGCGCCGCGCGGAGGTGCGCCTGCACCTGGCCCCTCCGCCCCTCCGTCGCGGCGAGGCCCGCGAGGAGCAGCGACGCGTGCGGGCGCGACGCCGCCGCCGTGGCCCGGCCGATCGCCCGGACGAGCTCCTTCACCCGGCCGAGCAGCGCCCGCCGCTCCGGCCCGCCGCTCTGCCCCGCGAGCGCGAGCGCCGCCCGCGCCCGGGTCCACCGCAGCTCCATCGCGGGCAGCTCCATCCGGAGGAACAGGCCGTCGCGCAGCTCCGGCCAGTCCCCCTCGATGCGCGCGACGGCCGACCGCGGATTGCCCACGTAGAGGTCGAGCGCGACGCCGGAGAAGACCCGATGATACGCGTGCATCTGGTAGAAACCCGATCTCCAGGTCTCCACGACCTTGCGCAGATCGGCCGCCACCTCGTCCACCCTGCCGGCCGCGAGCCGCCCGACGCCGTGGAACCCGCCCCGGTAGTTGTTGGCCGCGAACAGGTCGCCGCGCGCCTCGGCCTCGCGGATCGCGGCGGGGATCCGCGCGACGAGCTCGCCGACCCGGCCGGCCTGGCCGAGCGCCTGCAAGCCGAACACGATGGCCACCGCGGCCTCGTACTCCGCCCCCCGGCACTCCGCGCGGAACTGCGCCGCAGCGGCGTCGCAGAGCCTCGCCGCCCGGTCCCAGTCGCTGTGGAAGAAGGCCGAAGAGCCGGCGCCGAGCAGGTAGAAGGCCTGCTCGTAGGGGGCGCCTCCGCCGCCCAAGACGCGCTCGTTCCGGCGCACGAGGTCCCGCGACCTCGCGCGCAGGAACTCGCCCCCGATGAGCGCCGCGAACGCCGCCTCGTACCCGAGCGACCGGGCGACATGCGCGGACTCCCCTTCGCGCAGGGCTTCGAGGAAGTGAAGGAGGCCGACGCCGTCGGCGCGGACCGGGTCCATCATCGACAGGGCGGTCGTGGCGGCCCACAGGTCGTCCAGCCGCCGGCGGGCGCTCGGAGCGATGTCCCCGGGCGGCCGAGCCTCGAAGTCGAAGCCCCGCAGGTACAGCCGCAGCCGATGCCCGGCCGAGACCATGAGCGCGCCCGTCCCCGACTTCGGCAGCCGGACCCGCGACTCTCCGAGGAACGCTTCCATGAGCCGCAGGCCCTCGTCGAAGCGCCCCGCCTTGAGGTACTGCTCGCCCGCCCTCCGCCGGAAGAGCCCTCTCCGCTCGATCTCTCGCGGAGACTCCTCCGCGAGCGCCCGGGCGGCGCGCTCGAACTCGGGCGCTGCCTCGGTGCTCCGTCCGGCGTTGGACAGGGCCTCCGCGAGCAGGGCGTGGAGGTCCGCGCGGGGAGCGTCGCCGGCGGCGTGCTCCAGCGCTATCCGGTAGAGGCGAGCCGCCTGCTCGAAGGCCAGCGCCGCCTCGGCGCGCCGCGCCGCGGTCATCGCATGGCGGCGCGTCCGGGGCCGGTCGCCGGCCGCCAGCGCGTGCGCCATGAGCCGCTCCGCGTCGTCGGAGCCCGCGGCCTCCATCGCCGACACGAGCGCCGCGTGGCGCCGGACGCTGACGTCCTCGGGCAGCGCGCCCGCGACGAACTCCCGCAGGCGATCGTGGTAGATCTGGAGCGTCTCTTCCTCGCCTGCGTCCGCCCACCGGAGGAGGCGCAGCAGGCACAGGTCCCGGAGCCGCCGTCGGTCGCGGCTCCCCGCCGCTTCGAGCAGCACGCCGGCGCTCTGGGCGGCCCCGGAGAGCGCGGCGACCTCGACCAGCGCGCGGTCCTCGTCCGAGAGCGCCTGGATGCGCTCCTGCAGGAGCGATGTCGCCGTCGTCGTGAGCCCCCGGGGGCCTTCCCCGGTCCGGGCTGCCGCGGCGAAGTGCGCCAGCTCGGCCACGAGGTACGGCACGCCGCCCGCTTCCTCCACGATCGCGAGGACGGCCTCCGCGCCCGCGCCCGCGCGGCCGGTGATCGCGCGCGCGAGGGCGACGGCCGAGCCCGCGCCGAGGGGCGCGAGCTCGATCTCGAGCGATTTCCCCCTGGATCGGGCGGTGGAGAGGGCCGCGAGCAGCGCCGGGTGGGGCGCCTCGCTCGCCGGGCGGCGCGACACGACGAGGGCCACGGGGGGCGGGTCCTCGCCGCCGAAGACGCTCTCCACGAGCGCGATGCTGTCGGCGTCCGCCCACTGCGCGTCGTCGACCCAGAGGAGCACGGGCTGCTGCGCGGCCGCGTGCGCGAGCACGACCCGGAGCGCGGCGAACCCGGACTGGCGCAGCGCGCGCGGGTCGCCGCGGACCTCGCCGGACCGCGCCCTCGCGTCGACGACGGGCACCCGCCGCAGCTCGGGGAAGAGCAGGGCCAGCGCCTCGGCGCCCTCGGCCGGACAGAGCGCCGCCGCTGCAGCCTCGTCGAGGCCGAGCCAGTACCGGGCCAGATCGTCGATCGCCGCGTCGAACGCCTTGTAGGGGATCGACTCGTACGGGTGGCACCGCGCTTCCAGCACGAGCGGCGGGATGGAGTCGGCGCTCTGGACATCCCGCAGGAACCGCCGGACGAGCGCGGTTTTTCCCATGCCCGAGGGCCCCACGACGTCCACGGTGACGAGCTGGCCTTGCTGGGCCGCGGCGAAGGCGTCGCGCAGGGCGCCGAGCTCCGCCTCGCGCGCCACGAAGTCGAGCTCGGCCTCCGCCGCGAGCGAGAGCCCGCGGGCACGGGCGCGCGGCGCCTCGGCGTGCTCGTGCAGCGCGTCCAGAACCTCCGCGACGGGCATGCGTCGGCCTGGATCCGGCTCCAGCAGGCCGAGCACGAGCCGATCGACCCCCGGCGGGATCGAGGGCGCGAGCCTCGACGGCGGAGGGGGCAAGCGCTGCTTGGCGAGGATCTCGTCGGAGGGGTCGTCTCCGAACGGGAGCCGCCCGACGAGCGCCTCGTAGAGGACCAGGCCCGCGCTGTACCAGTCCGAGGCGGGGAGCGGCTTCGGATCCCAGTACTGCTCGGGCGCGAGGTAGGGCAGGGTGCCGAGCACGACGCCGCGGGCCGTGTCGAGCAGCCTCGCGCGCGACACGGGAGTCGCCATGCCGAAGTCGAGGAGGGTCACGTGTCCTTCCTCGCTGACGAGCACGTTGGTGGGCTTCACGTCGCGGTGCGACTTGCCGGAGGCGTGCACGGTCGCGAGCGCCTCGGCGAGCTGGAGCCCTGCCAGGCAGATCCGGCGGATCGCGGCTGCCTGGTGTTCGTCGGGCGCCTTCGGGTCGAGGCCGAGCCGGTCGGTGAAGGGGAGCCCGCCCGGGACGACTTCCATCGTGAAGAAGCACCGTTCGCCCTCGATGTGGAGCTCGTGGAGGCGGACCAGGTTGGGGTGGACGATATCGCGCAGGGCCCTGTATTCCGCCTTGAGCCACTGCCGTCCTTCGGGCGTGGTGTCGAGCAGGGTCTTGAGGGCGACCTCCTGGTTCCACCGTTGGTCGAGCACGCGGTAGACGATCCCGAAGGCGCCCGAGCCGAGGACTTCCCGGACGACGTAGCGCCCTCCGGCGTCGAACGGCCCGCCGACGGGCGCTGCGACGGGCGTGGCGTTCACGGCGCCTGCTTCCCGGGGCCGGCCTTGCCGAGCAGGGAGAGGAGCTTCTGCAGGTTCGGCGGGTCGCCGCCGAGCGAGCCCGCGAGGTCCTTGCTGGCGCGGACGATCTCCATGAGGCCGTTGAGGCTGCCGGCGAGGTCGTTGGCGTCCGCGCCCCAGTCGTTCTTGAGGGTGGCCCCGAGCGCGGCGAGGAGCGACTGGCCGGGGCTCGGATCCGGGTGCGCGACGTCGGCGATCTTGTCGAACTGGAGGATGTCGGCGATGTGCGGCTTGCCGGCGCGGAACAGCATCTCGTCGACGCGCTTGAAGAAGGCGAGATCGTCGAGCTCGTGCTCCTCGATGTCCCAGATGTCGCAGTAGTCGCCGGTGATGCCGGCCTTTTCGAGATCCTCCGACCTGTGTGTGGAGGCCATGTGGTCGAGGATGGCGTTGACGGCGTGCCGCGCCGACTCGTTGGCGGCTTCCATCGTGTTCATGCGGGTGAACGTGCGCATGTACGAGCCGCAGAACACGACGCTGTCTGCGTGGACGCGGTAGCCGCCGTGGGGAGCCTGCCAGACCCCGGTGCGGTCCGTGCGGTCGCCGTCGCCGAGCTTGCTCCTGCCGGGCACCCACGGCTTGCAGCGCGGCCGGTTGTCCCAGTCTCCCACCCTGTTGATCAAGAACGGGGTGCGGTTGGCGCGCAGCACGCCGGACGCGAAGACGAGGTTCGAGTCCAGATGGTAATAGAGCGGCTCCGGGAGGGGAAGGTTCGTCACCGGCGCGGCCGGGCCGCGGGTCGTCCGCAAACTGTCCTTGATCTGGCGCCAGACTTCTTTCTGGATCTCGTAGGGGGACGATTGCATGAGGCTCTTTCCTGTGAAGGAGGAGCGCTGGCTGCAGTTTCCGATGTCCACCGACAGGACACCACGGACCTGTGGAACGATGCCGTCGAAGTGCCTGCCGACCCAGAATTGCGACTGCGATACGGCAGAGAGGCCCCACTCGGTGTTCGGGAAATAGACGTGGCCGCGTACGAGCTTGAAGTCGTGGCCGAAGTAGTACTGGACTCCGGTGAACGTCTGGAGCCGGTCGTCGGCCGCGTCGCCGTACCGCTGCTCGGGCAGGCGCGGCGTCGTCACGCGCTGCGCCTGCGGGAACCGCTGCGCGGTCTCGCTGGTGAGCCGCACACCCTCCCCGGGTCGCGCCCAGCTGCGGAGGACACGCTCCAGGACCTTGATCTCGCGCGGACCGATCCGGCGGTCGAACCAGAAATAGATGCGCAGCTCCGGTACGCCCTCCGGCTCTTCAACGATGTGACCGGTCGCATACGCCACCGAGCGGAACACGGACCGCTCCCGTTGCTCCAGCGAGGCGTCGTCCTCGGCAGCCTGGACGCGGCGGAGGAAGCTTCGCAGCTTGTCGTCGGCCTCCTGCGGCAGGAGCGGGCGCGTGTAGGTGACAGCGATCTCGTAGCGCTCCAGCCCGCCAGGCAGCTGTATCGTGACGTAGCTGGTGAATCCTCGTAGCTCCCGGGGAACGCCGTCGTGTGGGACACCACCCATCTCGGTGGAGCTCCACCATCGAGTCACCCGCTCGGCTGCGACGGCGTCGACTGCGACGACGTGGTAGGCGGCGCGCGGGAGCTTGCCTTCCGGCCATCGGACCCGCACGTCCAGCTTGCCGTTCTTTTCAGTGATGCTCAGGAGCTCACCCTGGTGGAACTTGACTCCAAGATTCTTTTCGAGGTGCTTGCGCCATGGAACGAGCCAGGCGTGGCTCGTCGGGCTCGAGAGTATGCTGTCCGTGTACTGTCCGCCGAGCACCTGATCGAGCAGGAGCTGCAGGTACACGTTGGCCTGGGTGCGCGCGTCGCAGTGCTCTGCGTCCATCGCGACCAGCGCCTGCGGTGCGGCCCGGATCGCCTCGACGAACGGCTCGGAGTAGAAGCCTTTCTGATCTGCGCCGAAGAACGTGAACAGAGATATCCCCTCGTACTCCTTTTCCCTCCTCGCGCTGCACGTCATCAGGTAGCGGACGAGCTTGAAGAAGAACCTCGCGAGGTCCCGGCGGCTGAACCCGAGCCCCTGTGTGAGGCGCATGTACTCCGTCCGGAACGCCTCCAGGCTGCGCGGGCGCTCGCGGCTGAGCGGGACGAAGCCCTTGCGCGTGGCGAATACCTGGCGGAACGTGGGCTCGAGCTGATCGAACGCCGTGGGACGGTGCCCGGGCCCTGGTTCGGCGACGGGCGTACGCTTCATGGTGTCGAAGATGTGCCGGTAGAAGCTGGGGAAGAGACGATACCCATGCTCTCCCGGGACAAGCGTGCCGGGCGCTACTCTTGGTTTTGGGTGGCGAGCTCCTTTTTTATTGTGTTCATGCAGGACGTCCCATTGCGTCCGAGCCATGCCCCCCACCTGAGGGTCAGGCGTGATGTCAGGGCCAGGATCCCGCCACGTAATTCGCCGTGGATCGGACGGCGCAGCCTCGATGACGTGGACATCGAAGTTGCGCTCCGCGAGCTCGTGGGCTGCCGTGAGCCCTGCGATTCCGGCCCCGTACACGATCACGGCGGTGCGATCGCCTCGGCGCGCTGCGTTGAGCGAGCTATAAATTTTCCAGTCCTTCCGCGCGTTGGGATCGAACCACTGCTCAAGTCGTGCGGGTGCGTCGTTGCCGAAGCATTGAAATGATCTCCACCATACGCGCTCTATTCTTGAGCGTTTGTTGATGTGCTCGCTTACCTTCAGCGGCGCGGGCTTCTGGCCGAAGGTGCTCGAAAGCTCCGTTGACGTGGGGTCATCATCCTCGGGGTTCTGCAGGGAAGCGTCGATGAAGAGGTCTAACCCCTGTTTGAGGATGCCCGCCGCTCTCTCGTCCTTTTCGGCGTCTGGCTGATCGGGCCCGGCGCGCCAGGCGGCGCCGAGCGCGTAACGGGCGGCAAGGAGGAAGCCGAGGACCCGGTTCGGCTCGTAGAACCACCGTCCTCCCCCCCCTCCTGCCCGGGGACTCGGGCTGGTTTTGGAGATGGATTCGGTCGCCTGGAACAGTGTAAGGCACCAACCTACCAGGACCACGCTCCCTTTCTTCAAGAGAGCGCCCACGGAATCGAGGATGGCGTTCGGTCTCTGGAGGAGGTACCAGTACGGGCTCAGTCGATCTTCCGAAGAGTAGAAGGCGGTTCCCAGGAACCGCTCGAGATCACGACGGGCTGGCACCTTCCAGTCGTATTTCATGTATATCATCAGGCCAGCGGATTGTTGGGACCACTCCGAGGCAGCGGGACGCCCGTCCGCCGCTTTGTTGTCGTGCTCACGCATCCTGTGGGCGCGTGCACGTGCCTCGTTGAGGCTGGTTTGGTACATGCGCTCCACCATGTCCCCGGCGAGCCCTCGATCCGCCAGGAACTCGAGCAGTGCAGCGTCGTAGAAAGCCAGGATCTCGCCGGGAATGGCGGCATACCATTCGCGGACCCGAGCTCTGATGTGCGCCAGAGAGACGTTCGGGGCCGTGGGGCTGGGATGGCATTGGCAGAGCAACAGATACATGAGCTGCTGCTGTGTGAAACGCTTTACGAGGTCCTCCGCGCGGGCGGCCGTCCGCATGGCATCGACGGCTTGCTCGTCGCCGCTCGGGTCGTGTTCTTCAGGGGCGCTCTTCTGTCTCTTCAGCTGGATGTCATGGTCGAATCCCGAGCCGGAGAGCGAATTCTTGGGCTCGAATTCGTCGAGTGCATCCAGGATGAGCCTCCGCCATTCGTTGTCGCGGAGCACGTCGGATATCTCTTGCTTTTGCCTGCCGCCTGGCGTTGGGAGCGTCCCGGTTCGCAAGCAGAACTCGAGGAACTGGAATCGCTTGTCGAGCTTCGTGCGCAGCGTGCGCACGACATCCGTGGCCGTTTTCGGCCTCTCTTCGTTCTTCTTTCCCTCGCCGCTCATTCCCCGCTCTCCAGCTCCAGGCGGAGCTCCTCCGCCTCGTCGATCCGCAACAGCGCTCCCACGAACACCTCGAACGCGCGGAGTCCCCTCGAGAGGGCCTCCACCTTCCCCGCGAGGCCGACCGCCCCGCTCCGCAGCGACTCGCTCAGCGTCCGCTCCCCCGACAGAAGCGCCCGGATGCTCCTCCGGTCCGTCGAGATCCGGATATCCGCCCGCTTCGCCGACGGCACCTCGACCACCTCGCGCCCGGCCCCGCCGAGCGCCACCGCCGGCTCGGACGCGACGTCCACCGACACCGTGAGCCCCTCGAGGCAGCCCGCCATCGCGGCGCTCGCCTCCGGCTGCCGCGCCGCGATCAAGCGCAGCGCCCGCCGCAGCGTGCCCGTCACCGGCTCAGCCACGGACCACCTCCAGGAGGCACGGGCCGTCGAGCTCGACCGCCTCTCCGGCGCACACGCCGCGGATCCGGGCGCGCGCGTGGGCCTCGTTCAGCCGCACCACGCCGCGGATATCCATCTCGGAAGGCACGAGGATCTGACCGCGCACGCCCGCCTCGATCTCCCCCGACAGGGACTCTCCGCCCCGGCTCGCCTCGAACCGCGTCCACCGCGGCACGTCGCGGTCCTGGTCCGGCAAGAGCAGCGCCGCCGCCGCGGGCACGCGCCCCGAAGGCCGCGCCTCCACGGCGCCCTCGGTCGTGAAGCGCGCCTCGGCGTTCCGGAAATACCGCACGATGGCCCCGCCCCGCAGGAGGAAGACGCTCGTCGCCGTCGTCCGGGTGCGGGCGCGATCGTTCATCCTCGAGAAGACCACCGTCCACGGGACGGCCGGATCGCTCGGCACCGCGCAGCCCCATTCCCAGGAGAAATCGCCGCCCCAGCGGAATCGACCCCAGTTGTGGTCGTGGTACGCGGGCCTGCCCTCGAACGAGCGCCGCTGTCCCTCGATCTCCACCCAGCCCGACGCCAGGAGCCGCGGCACGAGACACCAGCTCAGGTGAGCCCCGGGCCCGAGGCGGATGTCGTGGCTGAGCGACGGCACCGACGCGGGCGCGAGGACGACCTCCATCCGCGCGCCGTCTCCGTGATTCACGATCTCGTACCGGCCGCCGCGCCACCGCATCGCGGCCCGATCGAACGTCGCGTCCATGCGGCCCGGGCGCACCTCGGGCCTCGGGCACCGCGCCACGTGCCCCCGCCACGCGTCCCGGCAGACGACCGTGATCGCCTTTCCCGCGCCGCCGCCTTCCAGGCTGAGGTTGAAGAGCAACGTCCAGTCCTCGCCGAAGACGACGAAGTGCTGCCACTCCTTGTAATCTCGCCTGGCCTCGAGCTCGAACGGCGGACCGCGCCACGGGTCGGCGTCCGCGGCGAGGGCGCTGAGTCGCGCGGCGGAGAGGCTCACCGGAGGAGATCTTCCACCGGCCGGACGGGCACCCTCGCGGGGGGCGGCCCCTCCGGGGGCGACGCGCCCTCGGCCCACGTCTCCGCGATCCGCTGCGCGCGCCCGCTCAGCGACAGGACCCCGAGCAGCGCGAGCAGCACCGCGTCCTCCGCCTCGCCGTCCCCGGAGACCGGCCCGCCGTCGCCGGTTCGTCCGCCCGCCGCGGCCGCCGCGTCCGCGAGGGACGCGATCTCCCGGCTCGCGCCGAGCAGCCCGAGCACGGCGTGCAGGAACCCGTCGTGCGTGTCGAAATCGAGCTCGGGCACGGTGACGCTCACGGCCGGTCTCCGGCGCCGCCCAGGTCCGACAGCACACCCTCGAGATCGCGATCGAGGGCGCGCAGGAACGCGTCCACGTAGGCCGAGGGCACCGCGCCGCCCTCCTCGCTCACGATCCCGCCGGACAGCCCCTCGAAGAGCGTGCGCGCGCGGGCGAGCAGCGGAGAGCCCGCGAGGCGCCGCTTCCAGGAACGACCCTCGTCGGTCTCCGAGAACCGCCGGCCTTCGCGGACGAGCGCATGGAAGGCCGCCTGTCCGGCGATGGGGTACTTGACGAGGAGCGCCTGGGCCGCGCGCAGGCGCTCCAGCACGGCGTCGCCGGCCTCCGCCTCGCCGCGGGCCCGCCTCGCGAGCGCCTCGTCGAACTCGCGGCTATACCGGACCAGGAGGCGCTGGTAGTCGCCGAGCGCGCCCAGCAGCGCAGCCAGGATCGCGTCCCGCTCGCCGCCGGGCGGGGCGCCAGCGCCGGGATCGAGTCCGCGGCCGGCCCGAGGCTCGCGGCCGATCGACGGCTCCGCCGGCATCTCCAGGGGCTCCGCCACGGGTGGGTCGACCGAGAAATCCGGGAACTCGTCCTCGCCGTCGCGCGCGTCGCCGGCAGCCCTGGGCGCGCGGGCCTCGCGCGCGCCGCCCGCAGCCCCGGGCGCGCCGGCCTCGCGCGCGAACCTCGCGAGCCGCGCCTCGGGGCCGTCGTTCGCGCTCGCCCCGCTCTGGACGCGGCAGAGCGCCTCGAAAATGGCCTGAATATCGACGTCTTGGGCCTCGGCCAGGCCGTCCTTTCGAATCGACATCGCTTCACCACGTCCGCTGGACGACATAGTCCTTGAGCCAGCCGATGAACCGCTTGTGAACGGAGTCGGCCAGCACCTCCGCGAGCTCTCGCCACCGCACCTCGGCCGACGCCGCGTGGCGCCCCGCCACCCCGCGGGCGTGCTCGATGCCGCCGTGATCGTCGATCAGCCGCCACAGGAACCGCACGTCGTCCTCCGTCTTCTCGCCCGACGACGCGGCCCGGCGGTCGAGATACCGCATCATCGCGGCGCGACCGGCCTCGTCGATGATCCGCTCCTCCACCATCCCTCTCAACAGATCCGCGAGCCCGGCCTCCGGGGATCCGGCGGCCGGGCGCGGCTTGCGCAGGATCCGTAGCGCCTCCTCGCGGTCGGCCTCCGGCGCGGAGCGGAGCGCGTGCAGCAGCATCAGCGTTCGTTTGCCCTCCCAGAGATCGCCGGCGAGCTCCTTGCCGTAATCGGCGCGCCCCTCCTCGAGGTTGAGGAGATCGTCCTGGATCTGAAAGGCGAGGCCGAGGCTCTCCAGGAACGACACGAGGAGCGCCTCCAGGCGCGGCTCCGCCCCGGCCACCGCCGCCCCCACGAGGCCCGGCGCGACGAAGCTGTAGCTGCAGGTCTTTCGCCGCACCATCGACTCGTAGTCCGCGTCGGTGAGCTGCCATGTCCCCTCGTCGATCCACGAGAGCTCCTGCGCCTGCCCCTCGAACGACTCGATGACGGCGCGGGCGTAGACGTCGAGGATGCGCAGCGCCCGGCCGAGGCCGAGCCGGTCGGTGTTGGCCAGCAGGGGACCGAGCGTGAGCGCGAGGAGGCCGTCACCGCAGTTGACCGCCGCGGGGATGCCGTGGGTCCGGTGGAGCGCGGGCCCACCCCGCCGGGTGAGCGAGCCATCCTCGATGTCGTCATGGATGAGAAAGGCGTTGTGGTACATCTCGACCACCGCGGCCGACGGGAGGACCTCCTCGAGCTCCCCGCCGAGCGCACGGCAGACGGCGATGCACAGCGCGGGACGCAGCCCCTTCGCGCGGCGCAGCGGATAATCCAGCATCAGCCGGTAGGCCCGGTCGTCCCCAGGGGAGCCCGCGCGGATGATGCGGCGGATCTCCTCGAGGACGAGCTCCCTGTGCTCCTCCAGGTACACCGCGCCGAGGTCCGGCTGCGGGCCGGGCGCCGCCCCGGGGGAGGAGCCCTGCACGGAGAGGGCCGCCGCGCTAGACACCTTTCGGTCGCTCCAGCCCGAGCCCTCGAATCAGGTTGTAGACGTGCGACCGCGCGATGTCGAGCCGCGCCGCGGCCTCGGAGACGTTCCAGCCGCCCTCGTCCAGCACGCGCCGGACGAAGCGCGCCTGGAACGCCCGCGTGGCCGCCTGGAGGGTCGGCTGTCCCGTGAGCCAGTCTCCGCGCTCTGCGGCGTCGCCGCGCTCTCCTGCGTCGCCGCGGGCCGGCTCGGGCTCGGGGAAGAAATGCCGCTGCTCGACGCGCAGGACGCCGTCCGCCGCGGCCCGGATGACCGCGGCCTCGACCGCGTGGGCCAGCTCGCGGATGTTGCCGGGCCACTCGGCGTTCTCGACGGCCCGCAGCGCGCCGACCGACAGCTCGAGCCGCGGGAGGTTGTACGAGCGCACGGCCTGCTCGCAGAAGTGGGCCGCGAGCTCCGGCACATCCTCGCGGCGCTCGGCCAGCGAGGGCACCCGGACCGGGAGCACCTGGAGGCGATAGAACAGGTCCTCTCGAAAGGCCTTCTTCGCGACGGCACCGCGCAGGTCGGCGTTCGTGGCGGCCACGATGCGCACGTCCGCGGTCACCGCCTTGGAGCCGCCGAGCGGGAAGTACTCTTTCGACTGGAGGAGCTGGAGGAGCGCCGCCTGGGCCGTCAAGCTGAGCTCCGCGACCTCGTCGAGGAACAGCGTCCCCCCCTCGGCCGCCTCGACCTTGCCCGGGACTCTGCGGCTCGCCGTCGAGTGCGCGCCCGGCATGGCGCCGAACAGCTCGCTCTCGATGAGCGCCTCCGGGAGGGCGCCGCAGTTGATCTCGACGAAGGGCTTGCCGGCCCGAGGGCTGTTGTCGTGCAGGACGCGGGCGACGGCGGTCTTGCCGCTCCCGGTGGGCCCCGTCAGGAGGACGCTCACCTCGAGCGGCGCGACGAGGACGAGCTGCTGGAAGAGCCGAGCGAGCGCGGGGCTCCTCCCGCGGATGCCGTCCGCGCGCAGCTTTTTTCGAAGAGGCAACGTGGGGTTGGCCGACTCGGCGGTTCGCCGCCGCAGGAGCAGGCGATCGGCGAGCGTGGCGACGTGGCGCGCCAAGAGCTCGACGTGCGCCCGGTCCTCGTCCCGAAAGGGCCCCGGCTGCACGCGATCCTGCAGGTAGAGGACGCCGAGCGGCGGGTCGGCGCCGATGGGCGCGCAGAGCACCGCCTCGATGCGGTTCGCGCGCACGCTGCCCCGGTCGCGGAAGCGGGGGTCGTTGAGCGCCGAGCTGGTCACGATCGTCTGCCCCGAGGCGATGGCCTGTGCGATCACGCCGCGCGAGATCGCCGCGCGCACGCCTGCGACGTCTTCCTCCGTGCAGCCTCGGGCCATCCAGAACGGCGTCCCCTCGGCGTCGGCGCCGTCGTCCCGGATCTCCAGGTAGCCGCGGCGAGCGCCGGCGATGTCGACGATCAGCGCGAGCGCCTCT
This sequence comes from Sorangium sp. So ce394, assembly GCF_051474665.1. Lineage (NCBI taxonomy): Bacteria > Pseudomonadati > Myxococcota > Polyangiales > Polyangiaceae > Sorangium > Sorangium sp. So ce394. Next base: position 7,191,281 of record NZ_CP150339.1, on the reverse strand, counting down.
TCGAGAAACGGCTCGATCTCGTTGTTCCCGCCGAGCTCCAAGAGCTTCCGGTAGAGGTCCCGCTCGCGCCGCACGCGCTCCGTATCCGCTGGCTCGGAGCCAGCAGGTTGTGGACCGGAGCCCAGGTGTGCCATTCCGATAATCTACCGGACGGCCGACGCGCTTGGAAGCCCCGCCGTGGGCGGGAAAGCGGCGGCGATGGCCCCGGGTAGACCCGGCGCTTCCTGCGCGCCCGACGGCGCGGGCGAGGGCCCCTCGTCGGCGATTCCGGACGAGGGGCGGGCGCTCCAGGTGGGGCACCAAGCTCTGGGCACATTGAAAGCGGTCGGGGCGCAGGGGCCGATACCCGGCCGCGGCACCGGTAGGCCCCGCTCGCGTCGCGCAGCGGTGTTCGGAGTGCCTGGCCTGCGTTGGCCGCGGTCTCCTCGCCCCGTTCCACGATCGTCCTCGCCTCTCGCCCGATGCTCACGCAAACCGCGTGCCGACCTGCTTGGACTCCGGAGCGGACGTGGTTTGCCCGTGGCACGGTGGAAACCCACCACATGGCCTGCGCCGCTGCCTTGGGCGCTGTTGCGCAGCGCTCGTGGCGCACGAGGCGCTCGATCGCGTCCTCGGACTGCCGCCGTCGTGCCGCAGGACAGAGGGCTAGACTGCTTTGCGTGCGGCCCCCTCGCTCGGTAGCCGCTTTGGTGGCAGCGATATGAATTGCTGTCTGATTTTGACGTCTTCCCGCTGGAGCGCAGCTACGATAGCTTTCACATCGTAGCCGTGCTCTCTTGCGAATGCCTCTTGGACGGCGCGAGCTTCGTCGACGATTGCATCACGGTCCATAATTCGCTACTCCATGGATCTTCTAGCGTGTAGATGATCGCAGGCTGAAGTCCTGTCTCGCGACAGACCATCTTTATCCTCAAGCGAGTCGCGGCGTTCGCTATATGCGTGCGATTTCATAACTAACGTGCCGACGCTTGACTTCGTGCCGCCGAGGCCAGAACTGTGTCGTCGGGGCTAGTTGACGCCGCGGATCGAGCGGTCGCGAGCCATCGCGAGCGCCGGGTATCGGGTTAGCAGCGACGGGTCGGCTCTACGGCGGGACATTGAAACCGGGGTAAGACCAGCCGGACGACGGGGGCGACCTCGAGCACCGGCGTACCGAAGAGCGAGATATGAGGCCCGCAAATACTGTTCCGTGAGAGGGGCCCTGGGCGACCGGGAGGTCCCTACACGATACGCGCACGAGCACCGCAGGACATCAGAGAGGCGGCTCGGCTGCTCATCCAACAGCGTGCTTGGCAACACATCGAGAGAGTAGCCACCCAAGATGGCTCCGAATCGTGCGCGGCGGGGGTCGAAGCGACCCCAGCGAGGACGCGGCGCCTGCCCGGACGCTGTTGGGTATGGAATCAGGGGAAGGTGTACCAAGCATCCGGATTATCGGTGATACTCACAACGCCTGGCATGTCCGCCAATGCATCAATTGCGTCCGATGTGGCCGTCACCACGAGCACCGGAAAAATGGTGTCACGGGACTGAACCTCGATGTCCCGGTCGATGCGTCGTAACTCGTCGACCTTGCTCAGGAACCGGTGCTTCACCTCGTCCGTTGCGCGCTGCAGCTCAGCGATGCGCTGGGCGCGAGTGAGCCCGCTCGTAGGCGGAAGGTCCACCGCGAGTTCGACGACGACGCTCCTCCGGCCACCTGTGACCATGACCTGCCTGGGATCGTACCACCTCCCACGCTCCGGACGAGTCAGAAGTGGGCGCGGAGCAGGCGTGCTTCCTCGGGCAGATCCCCGATGGGGCGGGCGCGGGCGCGGAGCTCTTGCCGGAGATCGACGCCCTTCCCCCGCTGCTGGAGGATCAGCGCCGCGACGCCGGCCACCGCTGGCGCAGCCATCGATGTACCGGTCTTCACCGTGTAGCCCCCATCGCTGGACGCCGAGTAGACATCCACACCGGGCGCTAGGAGGTCGGGCTTGGAGATCCCGCCCTCCTCCGCGACAATACCGCCGCAAGAGAACGACCACGGCCTGCCGTCCCGATCTATGGCTCCCACGCCGATGGTCTCGATGTAGTCTCCCGGGCTTCCGTGCCTTCCAGGTCCGCTGTTCCCGATGGCCGCGAAGACCTCGACGCCGAGTGAGCGGACGCTCTGGATCACCGTCTTGTAGGCCGCCGAATAAACCTCTCCACTCGCTGTCGTCGAGCACCAGCTCAAGCACATGAGGTCAACGCCGAGCTCCCCGTCCGGTCGCGCGACAGTGGCCAGCCAGTTGATGCCTGCCAACACCTGCGCTGCGTTGGCGCGACGGGAGGATGATGTGAAGATACGCGCCATCGCGATTCTTGCATCCGGGGCCACACCTACGTTCCTCCCTGCGGCGATGGCGGCCACGTGCGTCCCATGGCCGTGGGCGTCGCCAGACGTCTCCGCCACCTTGACGCCCGAGGCGTCGAACTCCGCGCACAGGAGAGATCGTCCCGTGAGCTCTGGATGCATCACATTGATGCCGGTGTCGGCGAAGCCGATCCAGACGTTCGCGCCCGTGATGCCGGCATGGTGCGCGTCGGGGGCACCTACCGCGGACAGGTGCCATGCGGCCACCGCGGGGGCGACGCGCTCGTCCACGGGCGGCGGAATCTCAAGAACCAGCTCGTCCGCGTCGATGACCGCTCCCACGTCGGGATCTGTCGCGAGCGAATCGAGCGCTCTGGCCGGGCCGCGGGCGATCAGCACGTGAATGGCAGCGAGTTTGGTCACATGAACCTTTGGGCCGTTGTCGGGCTCTGCGGCCATGAACTCGGCGGCAACCTCGTCGGGATCGTGCACATCAAGGGTGTTCCGAGCGCCGAGCCGATTAAGGATGCCCTCGATCTCCTCTGCGAACTCTTCACGACGCCGCTGGATACGGTGTATCCGCGTCACCACCGGCTGCGCATCTTTGGGCGCTGCGCCCGACGCAACAGGCAAGACGATATAGGTTCGCACGTCGCTCGTGACCGGGAAGGATTCCGCGCCTTGCGGCGGGCGCGTGCGTCCTCCTACCGCCCCGGCGCTCTCCTCGTCCGCATCCCCTTCAACACGATCGCGCGTCGGCTGGGCAGAACTGGCGGCCCGAGGTACATGGTAGCGCGTCTCGGCGACCGGCTCGATCCAAATCGCAGCGAGGGGGAACACCGCGACGACCGGGTCGCCCGGTTGGATCCGGCGCAGCGCCTCGATGCGACGCTCCTCGCGGTCACGGAGCGCGTCTGCGGCGAGCAGCGCCGGGCGCGAACGCTTCGGTCGGGGGGCGCGGATTGCCCGCACGAGATCCGCAGCGGCCGCCGGTTCGAGCGGTAGATCTACCTCTCCCGACGCCGATGTGAGGAAGTACCGCATCGATGTGTCGACTTCGCGCGGCTGGATGCCTCGTACATCGAGGCGCCGCAGGCAATAGGCGGTGAGGAGACCGCCCGCGGCCAGAGCCGGCGCGCCGGCTCGCGCTGCGAAGTCGCCCCAGAACGCAGGTGCTACGAGCGTAGATCCAATGCCCTTGGCGAACGCGCGTTGCTCCTTGGCCTGAGGATCGGTGACACCTACGGCGCGGCGAAGCGCGTCGGCCACCCATACATCATTCAGCCCGAGGCGACGCACCATGGTGCGCTCGGCCCCGACGAGCCCTAGGCCCGCGTCGCGACCCACATAGCCGAGGCTCCCGTCGGGGAGGCGAAGGACGCGCGCCGGCTCGCGCACGAGCTCCGGCTCGGCCTTCCCCGGCACCTTGCGCAGGCAGCGCCGCTGCCATCCCTCCTCGACGCGCGCGCCTAGACCGTCGACGAGCAGGCGCTCCAGATCATCGTCTCGCACGGGCCCACGATCGAGGGATCGCAATGCCTCGCTCCGCGCGCGAAAGCTAGCGTCCGTTTGCTCCCACTGACGGTATCCCTCTGTGATGAGTCGATCGACCCGCTCCTCGTCGCTCGGCGTGAGCGGACCGAACGCCTCGCCGGCCATGAGCGCGGCGAGCTCTCCAATCGGGATGAGCGCCATCGTTCGGCTGTAGAGCAGCTCAAATCGGCTTCGATCGATGTCACGAATGATTTGGCCGAGGCGGGCGCGGGCGCGATCCAACACGCGCTCTTCGCGGCTGCCTTGGAGCACCAGCGTCTCGACGATCACGGTGTCGACGCTGCCGTAGCGATGCACACGCCCGACGCGCTGCTCCATCTCCATCGGGTTCCACGGGACGTCAAAGTGGACGAGGCGGCGAGACACTTGGAGGTTGATGCCCTCGCCCCCGGACCGTGACGACACGAGCACGCGCGCGTCGCCATCGCGGAAGCGTCGGATCTCCTCGTTGCGTTCGTCTTGCCTCTGGCCACCAACGATGAGCGAGACGCTACCCGGTCCGAGCTTCGCTTCGATGCGCTCGCGCAGGGTGTAGACCGTCTCGATCGGCTGCGCGAAGACGACGAACTTCTCGTCGGGCGCGCCGTCGAGCCAACTGTACAGGTGCTGGAGCTTAGCCGCGAGTGCGTCGCTCTGGATGAGCGCTGTCCCCTGTTGGAGTACGTTCGCCACGGCGCCTGCCTGGGCGTGGAAATCGGCCGCGTCTTCCTCGTCGAGCTCATCGCGGCCAGCCAGTATCCGGGCCTCAAGGCTCGCGAGCGGCTCGTCCGCTGGACCGCCGCGATAGGGTCGGAGGGCGGCGAGCGCAGCGGCAACCGCCGCATGGCCGCTCGCGCTCATCCGCGCTCGCAGCGCCAGGCGAACCAGAAAAGCCACCCCGGCGTGCGGGCTGGAGGCGCACCACTGGAGCGCCTGCGCGCGACGCCATGCACCCGCGCGCGAGGCGACGACGACTGATAGCAGCTGATGCACGGACTGGAGCCACTGCGCATAGGCTTGCGGCGCCTTGACGCGCGTCGGAGGCCTCACGCTCCGTAGCGGAAACAGCGGCTGGTTGTCCCAGTCGCGGATGTCCTCTTTGATTCGATAGATGATACGTCCTCGCAGGTCATCGTCGGATTCGGCGTCCGTTCGGAGTAGCTGGAGGAGGTTCCGGAAGCGCGCGTCGTGGCCCTGGTGTGGCGTCCCGGAGAGGAGCAGTACGCGCCCGCCAGGGGTGAGCCGCTCTTCGACGAGCTTGCGGACGAGCCGCATCCGCTGCTGAGGATCGCTGCCGTCCTGAGACCAGTCCGATAAGTGATGCGCCTCGTCGATGATGATGACGTCCCACGGCCCCGATTGTGCAACGGTTTCGAAATGGTTTACGCCGCCCTTCACCTGATAGACGGCCCGGTGAATCGAGGCCACAACCATGGGATCGCTGTCATTCGGGACGAGCCGAGCTTCCTGCGCCGTCGTGGTCCACCGGCGAGGGCGCGGGCGGATCCGGAGCCGCTCGAGCTCCTCGACGACGCCGTCCACCAGTCGAGCTTCGGTTAAGTACAGGACGCGCGGCGTGACGCTCGCGCTGTTCTCGAACAGCCGCCGGATAATGAGCCCTGCCTCAATAGTCTTCCCCAGCCCAACCTCGTCGGCGATCATCACGCGCCGGAGCGACTCGTTCGCGAGCACGTGCTCGACGAGCGATGCTTGGTGCGAGAGCGGCTCTACCGCCTCCGCGTCGAGGAGCCGATGCCGATCTTCGGTCAGGAGCCACAGCGCCTCCAGGCGCGCGATCGCGCGCCGTGTCTCCTGCGCGAGCCCGTCGCCCTCCCCAGCCGGCGTCGAGAGCAGTGCCTCGAGCGGCGTTGGCAACAGCGTGACGTCGAGCTCAGCCTCTCCGATGCGGAACGACTGCGGCCGGCTCGCGGCGTCGAGGCCCGAATAAAGTCGGTCAGGTAGCGACGCTGTGTTATACTGCACAAATCCAAAATTGCTGTAGCCGCACACGGCGCGCAGATCTGTGTCCTGCACCGAGCGCACCAGCGTGATGGAACGCTTGTCCACGGTGAGACCCCTTCCTCCTAGAAGTGAAGCTCTGCGAGCGTCGAGCGCGCCGCCTGCACGCGCGCGAGCACGTGACGGCGGCGCTGCGCGTCGGAACGCCGAGCCCGGCCTAGCTGCTCGCTCGTGAGGTTGTTGAAAGCCTCTTGCAGAGGATCGTGGTGCACTGCGAGGTAGTTCTGCTCAAGCTCGTGGTACAGCGCCAGATAATGCTGGCGGAGGATCTCGCACGCCTTCACACATGCCTTCTCAAGCGCCTTGGTGCCCGCATCGTGAAAGGTGTCGAGCATCCTCTCCCTCGCCCCGGTGCCGCGGTTGCGACCAGCGGCTAGCGCCTTTTTACACGCATTCTTGAAAATGTCGCCCACCGTATCGTCGAGCTCCTGCCGGACGGAGGCGGTCATCACGTCGAGGCGGTCCTTCGTCCAGTTGATGCAGGTTTTGGCGTGCTGCTGAAGGATCTGCTTCTGTGTAGCGATTTGGGCTTCGGAGACGATCCGATCGTCGAGTGCGGTCGCCTGATCGCACAGTCGCTCGACGAGCTTCAGATCTCGATCTGCAATCGCGCGGACCGTCGCGCGGATACCCCCGACGATCTTCGGCTCCCAGTCCGTGGCCACGCTGTCTACGAAGCGCAGCGTGAGCTCGTCCGGGTAGTTGATGCTCCTACGTTCCCACCTCCCGTCACGCCGCAGCGCTGCCTCGATCGCCCTGACGTTGATCTCGCGGCCGTTCCGACGCAGCGCATCGAGCTTCTTTGCAGCGAGGAGCTGGGCGTCCTTGCAGATAAGATTGATCTCTGCCAAAGGGCGCTTCTTCAGGTCCGCGAGGAGCTCCCCGTGAGAGGCTTTCATCTGCTCCCGGAGCGGCGCCGCGGCGGACTCCAGATCGGTCCGAAACCGTTCCCAGTCCGCGATCGCGCGTCCTCCTCCATCGGTGTACGTCGCGCCGATCGACTGGGTCGCGCTCTCGAGGAGCTGCGCAAGGCTCTCACCCTTGGTCCGGATGCTCTCCTCGCGCCGTCTGGCGAGGCGTCTCCCTACGGCGGAGAGTGAGTCCCGGAAGCGTGGTACCCCGGTCACCTCGGGTGAGCGGAGGAACGCCAGATCCTCCTGCCCCATCGCTGTGTGGAGGAAGTCGGGCGCCGCCACGCACACGATGTCGAGGCGCTCGCAGAGCGATCGTAAGGTGGCTTCGCGGCGCGCCTTCCTCTCCGGCGGCAGTTCGTCGAAGGCGGATGAGGCCAGTAGCGCCTTGTGCACCTGTGCGCGCAGGGTATCCACCATCTCCTGGGCGAGCGCTTGGAAGAGCGCATGTTTGTCCGGTGGCGGCTCTCCGGTGTACTGCGCCTCCTGGCGCGCCCGCGCGTAGCGATCCTTGGCGACCACGTCGAGGTAGGTAACGGCGATCATCACGTGGATCGAGGGGCTCTCCGTTTCTCCGTCGAAGAGCAGCGTTGTGATCACACCCGATCGTTCGAGCATGTCGGCAATCGTGTCGGTGAGGCCATTGTTGCGCATGACGAGCACGAGCGCATGGGCCCCTGCGCTCACGAACGACCGCGCCACCTGTCCGCCCGGATCGCCGGTCACGCCGACCCCTGGCAGGTCCACCAGCGTGAGGCCGCGCAGCAGCTCTGACGACAGCCGCACCTCGAGCTCCTCGACCATCGGCGCCAGATGGCCCACCGCGCGCGCCCATAGCGCCCGGTTGAACTCGCGCGCGCCGCCTGCGCTCGCCGCAGTAATAGTCTCCTCGGTTCCGACGCGTCGACGCACGTCATCGATGAAGGGCGCGTACGGCTCAAGCGCTGCGGCGTCGCCGCGCGGCTGCTCACCGAGCATGGCCCGGAGCCCGTCAAGGATGATCACGTTGGAGGGGCGCAGAGCGTCGCGCGGCGGGCCGGCGGCGCCCTCCACATTCCGCCCCGCGCCGAGCATGTGCCAGAGCTGGTTCATCAGGTACTCGAACCGTTCCTGCGCCGCCTGCTTTCGCGGATCGTCGACCGTCGGCTCGCCCTTGGCTGCGAGGTCATGCAGCAGCTCCTCGTCGGTAAGGACCTCGTCGCCTGCGTCTCGCAGCGGCGCGATCTCGCCGCGCCGGACGAGCGCCGCCTCCACGTTCAAGCGCACCTCCCGCAACTTCCGCGCTCCGTGATAGCGGACGACCAGCGCCTCTTCCTCGGCGTACGTGACACGCGTCGCCTGCGCGGTTAGCGGTCCAATCCCGCCCGACGGGAGCGCGATGCGTCCGACCACCGCGTTGATAAGCGAGCTCTTGCCGACCTGCGATTCACCAAGGAATCCGACGCGCACGTCGGCGCGCGCCGAGAGAGCGCTCTCCAGGGTCTCGGCGAGCTGGTCGGCGGTGTCCACGACCTTCGGCATCTCTTCAGCGAGTAGATCCCGCTGCTCACCGCGGTACCTTACGAGCAGCTCCCGTGCGTTTTCCTCGATCGTCCCCTTGCTCAAGCGCCCCTCCCGGCTCACCCGATCCATGGGATCGGTGCGACCAAACCGATCTGGGACCATACTGGAAGAGGGCGATGATTAGCAAGGCTGGCGCGCCTCATCGCCACTCCATCCGACATATTGCGGATGCCGAGCGGACTCTACCTTAAATCCTGCTGTAATTCTACCGGGTAGCCGATCGCCTGGGCGGTTCCTTTCAGCCGCAGACCTCACGATCTTCTTGGGACGATGAGCACCCCCTCGCCCCGCCCTCATCATCCTGCATTCGCTCTACTCGCCTCGACCGGGGTCGTCCCGGCCCCGACCACCCCTCGCTGTCTATCTCGCCGGCCTCGCGCCGGGCTCGCGGGTGGCGACCGGCGAGGCGCTCGACTTGCTGGCAGCGGAGATCGGCGGCGCGGTGCGGACGCGGTGCCTTGGTGGCACGTCCACGACCAGTACGCGCAGGCGTTTCGCGTCCGGCTGGCGAGCCGCTACGCGCGGGTTGCGGTAAACAAGGCGCTATCGACTCTGCGCGGCGTGCTTCGCGAGGCGATGCGCCGGATGAGTGCGGATGTCTGCACACGCGCCATTGAGATCAAGAGCGCGATGGGTTCGCGCGAGCCTCGATGGCCCGGTGCTTGCTGGGGTGAGCGGCGTGCGCTTCGTCAGGACGTGCGAGTTGCCCCGCTGAGAGACGACCCGAATCTATGGAAAGTATTGATCTTTCTGTCATCCGTTTCCGCATACGAGGGAAGAAGCCGAAGGACGTCCCTGGTTGCATGAGGAAGCATACGTCGACACCGATCCACGGTAACCGTGGTTATGAACCCGAAGGTCGAGATCCCTGTGGGCGAACTCAAGACTCGTTGTTCTAAAGCGTGATCTGTAATGCTTCCCCCTACAGCGAGCGGCGATCCACCTCGATCCGGAACGGCCATTAGCTCACCCGCTCCCCACCGCGCCCCCCTCCCGGACCGCCTCCGGCAGCGCCGACGCCACCGCGGCCCGGCACGCCTCCATCGAGGCGCGGAGCTCCTCGAGCGACGGCCCGGGCGGATCGAGCGGCGGGTGCACCACGACCCGCACGACGCCGGGCGCGGCGGCGTAGCGGCCCTTCGGCTGGAGCGCCCCCGCGCCCACGATGGTCACCGGCAGCACGCGCGCGCCCGCCGCCGCGGCGACCCGGAAGGCGCCCGGCCGGAACGGCAAGAGCCGGCCGGTCGCGCTCCGCGTGCCCTCGGGGAAGAACACCGTCGACCACCGCCGCATCAGGTTGCGCTGCGCCGCGCCGAGATCCGCCACGGCGCCGCGGGCGCGCCCCCGGTCGACCGGCGTGTGGCCGTAGAGGCGCATGCCCCAGCCGAGCACCGGCACCCGGAACAGCGCCCGCTTCGCCAGGAAGCGGAACGGCGCGCGCGCCTGCAGCACCACGAGCAACGCGAGGACGTCGAGCGTGCTCTGGTGGTTCGCCGCGATCACGTAGCGCTCGCCCGGCCGCACGTGCTCGGCCCCCTCGGCCTCGACGCGCACGCCGACGAGCCAGAGCGCCCCGGCCGCCCACACGACCGACAGGCGATCGTGCATCCGCTGCCGCGGATCGAAGGGGAAGCAGAGCAGGCCGACCGGGAGCAGCACGACAAGGAACAGCATCGCCCAGGCGTGGGCGAGCGCCGTGCGCGCGACCTCGATCGGACCGGCCGGCGCCGCGGCGGCGCCCCCCTGCGCCGCCGCGGCGCCCCCCTCCGCCGTCACTTCGCGACCGGCGGGGCCTCCGGCCCGTCGAAGCGCGGGACGAAGCCCTCCACCGAGGCGAGCGTCTCCAGCAACGTCACGTGGCGCAGCCGCGGGATCGCCACGTGCGTCCGCGCGCCGAGGTCGTCCTCCGTGATCGCGAGCGTCGCCGCCGCCGCGAGCTCCGCCACCGTCGCGCCGACGATCTGCGTCGTGCCCAGGCTGCTCGGCGCGGACGACCGGACCTCGCGCGGCGCGTCGGTCGTCCAGTACGCCCGCGGGGGACCCTGGAACGCCGCCTCGACCGGGGGCCGCGGCCAGAACGTCGGCTCGACGAGGCCGAGCTCGTCGACGAGCACCTCGCGCTCGGCGCGGACGTCGCGCGCCTCCGCCTCGTCGCCCAGCGCGTCGAACGCCTCGGCGCAGCGCTCGAGCGCCGTCACGAGCTGCGTCCGGTTGCCCGAGGCGCGGATGAGCTCGAGCGTCTCCCGGCCGTACGCCCGGAGCTCGCCGGCGTCGCCGCCGAGGAGCGCGCGCGCGTGCACCCGGCCGACCCGGCCGAGCCCCACGGCGTAGGCGTCGCCCGTCCCCGCCGAGCCGATCTCGATCGCCCGGTCGTAGGCGGCGAGCGCCTCGCGGTGCTGGCCCTGCACGAAGAGCACGTCGCCCAGGTACCCCTCGGCCCAGCCGCGCCCCATGCCGATGCCGAGCACGCCGCTCAGGTTGCACGCGTTGGCGATCAGCACCCGCGCCCGCGCCAGGTGGCCCACGTGGAACTGGTGCCGGCCCGCGTACATCGTGCCGACGTACAGGTAGAGCCCGCTCAGGCCGTGCTCCTCGGCGTACGAGAGCAGCTGCGCGGTCGACCGCACCCCGAGATCCCAGTCGAACCGGCCCTCGGCGAGCACCGCGTAGTAGAACCACGTGCCGAGCAGCCGCACGGGGTCGCGCAGGCGCTCGGCCAGGCGCGCGGCGTCGGCGGCGCTCTGCTCGGCCTCGGCGTACCAGCCCGCCTGGCTCAGGGCGACGCAGAGGATGCCGCGCGAGTGGCACAGCTCGATGTACTCGCCCGCCGCCTCCGCGAGCTCGCAGCCGCGGCGCAGCGGCTCGGTCGCCGGGCCCACCTTGCCCGCCGCGCACAGCGCGCGCCCGAGGATGTTCGCGGGCAGGCACTGGTACGGGCGGAGCTCGGGGCTCGCGCCGATCGCCTGGAGCGCCTTGCGGCTGTGCGCCACGGCGTCGGCGAACTCCCCCCGGACGTAGTGCACGCGCGACAGCGCGCTGGAGAGCGCCGCCGTGACGAGCGGCGTGTCCGGCAGCGCGCCCTGCGTGCGCCGGAGCAGATCCAGCGGCTCCGCCGTGCTGCCGAGCAGGCACGCGACGCGCGCCAGCTCGTGGGCGCAGCGGGCCCGCAGCTCGATGCGCGCCGGGTCGAGCGGCAGCCGCTCGAGCAGCGCGAGCGCCTGCTTGAGCCGGCGGCTCGCGCCGTGCGGGTCCTGCAGGCGGTCGGCCTCGTTCGCCGCGAGCAGGTACGTCTCCGCGGCGCGATCGAGCTCGCCGGCGCGCTCGACGTGGTGCGCGAGCGTCCCCGGATCGCCGCCGCGCAGCTCGATGCGCCGCGCGATGCGCCCGTGGACCTCGCCGCGATCCTCGGGCGGCACGCGGGCGGCGAGCTGCTCGCGCGCCGCGTCGTGCGAGAACGACGTGAGGCCCCCGTCCTCGCTCAGGCAGATGTGGTGCGCGGCGGCGTCGCGCAGGGCGCTGTCGACCGCCGCCGGGCCGAAGAGGCCGAGCTCGACGAGATCGTCGCGCAGGAACTGGCGGCCGATGAGCGCGGCCACGCCGAGGACCTGGACCGTCGTCGGATCGAGCGCCTCGATGCTGCGGGCGAGGACGTCCGAGACCGAGGCGGGCGCGCGGTAGTGCGCGTCGGCGCGGGAGATCTCGAGCGCGCCGCCGCGGCCGCGCTGCAGGAAGCCCTCGGTCTCCATGTTGCGGACGACCTGGATGTTGAAGAGCGGGTTGCCGGCGGCGAGCAGCGGGACGCGGCGGACGAGCTCCTGCACGAGGTCGTCGCTGGCGCCGCGGCCGAGCGCGGAGAGCAGCGCCCGGTTCGCGTCGGGCGGGAGCGGGCCGAGGTCGAGGCGCTCGACGCCCTTCCAGGCGAGCCACCCCGCCGAGCGCGGCGTCATCGGCGACGAGCCGGGCGAGCCGCGCAGCCCGGCCGAGGCCGGCGGCGGCAGCGTCGAGCCGGGCGAGCCGCGCCCGGGGAACGGCGGACGGGCCGTGCCGAGCAGCAGGATCGGCCGCTCGCCGAGCTGGTCCGAGATCCGGAGGAGCACGTCCTGCGTCGCCTCGTCGGCCCAGTGGACGTCCTCGATCGCGAGGACCACGGGGATCTCCTCGGCGATCGCGCCGAGCAGCCGCAGCAGGAGATCGGCGATCCAGCGCGTGCCGCCCGGGCCGATGGCGCCGCCCTCGTCGGCGAGCCCGACGGCGCGCATCAGCTCGGGGACGAGCCCCTGGAGCAAGGCGGCGTCGTCGGCGACCACGAGGCTGACCAGCCGGCGGATGCGCGCCGCGCGGCTGTCGTTGTGCCGCTCCAGCCAGAGCGCGATCTGCGTCAGCGCCTCGCGGATCGCGGAGTAGGGGACGAGCCCGGAGAGCTCGCGGCACCGGCCGTAGGCGACGATGGCCGCGCCCGTCTGCTCGACGGTCCGGAGCAGCTCGGCGACGAGGCGGCTCTTGCCGACGCCCGTGTCGCCGACCACCACGGCCGGCCGCGGCTCGCCGCACACCGCGTCCTGGAGGAGCTCGGCGAGCCGGCCGAGCTCCAGCTCGCGGCCCATGAACGGCGCGTCGTCGAGGGCCTCGGGCGGGGCGGCGTCGCGCTCGCGCTCGGCCGCGTCGGCGGCCGGGGGCTGCGAGGTGCCGTGGAGCGTGACGTAGTAGAGCTCCTTGAGCCGCGCGCAGAGCCGGGCCGCGCTCGAGAAGCGCCGCGCGGGGTCGCGCTGCATGAGCTCGTCGACGAGCGCGACGACCGGCGCCGGCGTCTCCGGCGCCACGGTGGAGAGCGGCACGAGGGTGCCGTAGACCTTCTGGTTGATGACGCTGTCGACGGTGCCGTCCGCGAACGGGAGGCGGCCGGCGAGCAGCTCGTAGAGCACGACGCCGACCGCGTAGAGATCCATCCGGGGGCTCGGGCGCGCGAGCCCGCCCCGCTTCAGGCACTCGGGCGCGAGGTAGGCGATGGTGCCCGCGTTGACGCGGGCGTGCTCGGGCTGAAAGCTCACCGTGAGCGTGGCCAGGCCGAAGTCGAGGATCTTGAGCCGGGGCTCGTACGGATCGGTGAGGACGATGTTGCTCGGCTTGAGGTCGAGGTGCAGCACGTTGAGCGCGTGGCAGTGGGCGAGCGCCTCGGCCACGCGGCGCGCGATGCGCAGGGCCTCGATCGTGTCGAGCGGGCCCATCCGCGCGAGGTACCGGTCGAGCGTCTCGCCCTGCACGAGCTCCATCGCGAGGTAGAGGCCGATCCCGTCGAGGACGCCATACGACGAGAGCTTCACCAGCGACGGATGGCGCAGCCGGAGCAGCGCCTCGATCTCGTTCTGCTGGGCGAAGAGCTGCCCGACGTTCTGGGCGCTCACTTCCTTGAAGATCTTGATGGCGGCGACGTTCCCGGACTCGTCGTGGCCGCGGAACACCGCGCCGAAGCCGCCCTCGCCGAGCGGCTCGTCGATCGTGTACTCGCCGATCCTGGCGCCGCGCTCGATCAAGGGACCGCCGACCATCGTACCTGCCCTTCCGAGTACCCCGTCATCACCCGCAGAACCATCATGATACTCCGGACGCGGCGCCGTGACGGAGCGCAATGGCCACTTTTGCAGCCATCTTGCCATCTTGCCGCCTCGTGGCGCGCCGCGCCTCCACGGCCTGCCGCGTCTTGCCAGGTTCGACAGGAAACGTGCATGTCACGTTCGGGTGGCGATTCCGGTGCTCGCCCGGACGTCCGCGCCCCGCGCGGCGACAAGGAACGTGAGCCCGCATCCAGAACTGCGCTGTCGGCCTCGGGTCGGGGCCGAAAATGACGACGGCGGCGGCACCCCCCGGGAGGGGGTGACCGCCGCCGCGTCCGGACTCAAGCCGTTCCGGGGATCAGGTCCCGCCGCTGGCCGAGCCGCTGGCCGAGCCGCTGACGCTGGCGCTGGCCTTGATGTTGACGTCGATCGAGGCCGTCGCGCTGGCCGACGCGTCCACCGCGGCCGCGACGCAGGCGACCGCCTTGCCGCCGGCCTTGAGCGCCGCGTCCTTGACCTCGACGCCCGCCTTGCCGACGCCGGACACGGCCGCCGCCAGCTTCTTGCCGGTCCCGAGCTGGACCTTGGCGATCGCCGGGAGCGACGTGCGGAGCGCCGCGATGAGCTTCTGCGCGTCGGCGTTCACCTTGCCGTTCGCGACGATGCGGACGTTCGGCGCGTCGCACTTCGCCTGGCCGGCGGTCTTCGCGGTGCACTGCACCTGGCAGCTCGGGTCGACGCTCGGGGGCTTGAACTCGCCCGAGCACTTCGGCTCCTTGATCTCGGCGCTGCAGCCGCCCGAGCAGGAGCCCGAGCACTTGGCCGAGCCCTTGATCTCGCAGGAGCCCGAGCAGGAGCCGTCGCAGGTGCCGGTGCAGCTGCCCTCGGCCTTGGCGTCGCACTTGCCCTCGCAGGTGCCCGCGCACGCCGCGCCCTTCGAGTCCTTGCCGTCGCACTTGCCGTCGCACTTGCCGCCGCAGGTGCCCTTGAAGCCGGCCTCGCACTTGCCCGAGCAGCTCGCGTTGCAGGTGCCGGAGCACTGCGCGCCGGCGTCGACGGTGCACTTGCCCTTGCACTCGGCGTCGCACTTGCCGCTGATCTCGCCGCCCTCGCAGCTCGCCTCGAGCTTGCCGGGCTGCACCGGCGAGCCGCAGTCGCCGAGGCACTTCTGCATGGCCTCGATGTCGGCGTAGCACTTCGGGGGCTCGATCTGGACCGCGAGCTTCGCCTCGGCGTTCGCCTTGACGGCGGCGTTCACCTTGGCGGAGACCGCGTTGCAGACCTTCTCGGCGCCCTTGCCGCCGCTCGGCTCGGCCTTGAGCTCCGCTTCGCTCATGCCGAGATCCTTGCCGAGCTTGCCGCAGGAGGCGATGAGGTCCGCCTCCAGGTCCGCCGTGAGCTTGTCGAGGGAGGCAGCGGCCTCGAGGAAGCCCTTGATCTTGCCCTCGACATCGGCACCGCCCTCGAACTTGAGGTTGGCGATGCCGCCATTCTTCAGCTCCTCGCATCCGCCCGCGGCGGACGCCAGGTCACCAGCGGGCCCCGGCAGGCTGTCTGCGCCGGGGATCCCCTTGCCGCCACAGTTCACGAGGAGAGGCGAAGCCAGCCCGAGCAGGGCAAGGGGCATCGCAACCAACTTCCATCGATTGACGCTCATCTCAGAAACCCTCCGGCACCTCGACGGGTACCCCATGGGGCGCGGACCCTACACCAACGGCCGCGACCTTGAAAGCCAGGACAGCCGCGATCCCGCGCGGCCGTCGCTCGCAACGCCGAGCAGCCCCGCACTCCGGGCCCCAGCAGAGATAGAGCGCCCTATTGCCCTAAGTCACGATGGCTGTAAAGAAACAAGCTGAGCGCGCCCAGCGGAGATGTCCGGCGGCGCGGAGCGCGCCGCGCGCCCCACCGTGATCACTCGTCGCCTTCGTCGAAGGGGAGATCGAGCTGCGCGAGCGGGCGCGCGCCGACCGTGGGCCCGCCCTTCTTCTCGAAGAGCGCCTGCTCCCGGGCGATGTCGGCCTCGATGAGCTCCTGGTTGTCGTAGGCGAACGCGAGCGCGTCGAGCACGCGCGCGGGCCCGAGGTTCGGGTACCGCTTGAGCAGCGTCTCGACCGACGCGCCGCCGCGGTGCCACGCCCAGAGCCGCCGCACCGGGACGCGCGAGCCGGCGACGTGCGGGCTGCCGGCGAGCACCTGGCTATCGCACCGCACGTGAGGGTGGGGGACGCGGATTCGCGGGAGCACCGGCGCGGCCATCGCGCGGGGGAGCCTAGTACCGGTCGCGATCGGATGGAAGGGCGCCGCGAGCCGGCGGACACGCTCGGCGCCGTCGCGCGCTCGGCCAGCACGCCCGCGCTCGGCCAACACGCCCGCGCTCGGCCAACACGCCCGCGCTCGGCCAACACGCCCGCGCTCGGCCAGCACGCCCGCGCTCGGCCAGCACGCCCGCGCTCGGCCAGCACGCCCGCGCTCGGCCAACACGCCCGCGCTCGGCCAACACGCCCGCGCTCGGCCAACACGCCCGCGCTCGGCCAACACGCCCGCGCTCGGCCCGCACGCCCGCGCGAAGCCGTCGACGCGGTGGCGGCCGCGCGTCGTTCCGCCTTCCGCCGGCGCGATCGGAGCTACCCTACGCCGCGGAGGCGCGCGGGCATCGTGCCCGTCGTCGCCGATCGGAGCTCATCCACCATGACCCAAGCCGAGAAGAACCCGCTTCGCGAAGGAATGCCCGAGGAGCGAACCGCCTCGCCGGCAGCGCTCGTGATCTTTGGCGCCTCGGGCGACCTGACCCGTCGCAAGCTGCTGCCCGCGGTCTACAACCTGGCGCTCAGCCGCCTGCTGACCGGCGGCTTCGCCGTGGTCGGCGTGGCGCGGCGTCCGAAACCGGATTTCGCCCAGGAGATGCGCGAGGCGGTCGGGAAGTACTCGCGGCGCCCCCTGGAGGAGGCGTCCTGGAGCGAGCTCGAGAAGGGCATCAGCTACGTCCAGGGGTCGTTCGACGAGCCCGAGACGTACGCCCGGCTCGCCGCGGAGCTCGAGCGGCTCGACGCCGAGCGCGGCACCCGCAAAAACCGGGTCTTCTACCTGGCCGTCGCGCCCGACCAGTTCGCGCCCATCGTGCGCGGCCTGCGCGCGGCGAACCTCGTCGCGCCGCCGTCGCACGAGAAGGACGCGCCGTTCCAGCACGTCGTCGTCGAGAAGCCGTTCGGCGAGGACCTGGAGAGCGCCCGCGCCCTCAACCGCGATCTGCTCGCCCACCTCGCCGAGTCGCAGATCTACCGGATCGACCACTACCTCGGGAAGGAGACGGTCCAGAACCTCCTCGTCCTCCGGTTCGGCAACACGATCTTCGAGCCGCTCTGGTCGCGCCAGCACGTCGACCACGTGCAGATCACCGTGGCCGAGGAGATCGGCGTCGAGGGCCGCGGCAAGTTCTACGAGAAGGTCGGCATCACCCGGGACATCGTGCAGAACCACGCGCTCCAGCTGCTCACGCTCGTCGCGATGGAGCCGCCGTCGTCGTGGGACGCCGACGCGGTGCGCGACGAGAAGGTGAAGGTGCTGCGGACGCTCCGGCCGATCGAGGGGCCTGACGCGCTTTCGTCGACCGTGCGCGGCCAGTACGCCGCCGGCATCGTGCGCGGCGAGAAGGTGCCCGGCTACACCGAGGAGCCCGACGTGGCGAAGGACTCGATGACCGAGACCTACGTCGCGATGAAGCTCCACCTCGACAGCTGGCGCTGGGGCGGGGTGCCGTTCTACCTGCGCGCCGGCAAGCGGCTGGCGAAGCGGGTGGCCGAGGTGGTGCTGCACTTCAAGCCGCTGCCGCACGGCCTGTTCAAGGGCGCCCCCGGCGCCACCGAGGAGCCGAACGCGCTCGTGATGCGCCTCCAGCCCGACGAGGGCATCTCGCTCCGGTTCGCGGCGAAGATCCCGGGCAGCGGCATCGCGATCCGCGGCGTGACCATGGATTTCCGCTACGGCGCCGCGTTCGGCTCGAGCACGCCCGAGGCGTACGAGCGGCTCCTGCTCGACGCGCTGCGCGGCGACGCCACGCTGTTCACGCGCGCCGACGAGGTCGAGGCGCAGTGGGGCTTCGTCGATCCGATCTTCGAGGGGTGGCGGACGCAGAACGCGCCCATCGCGCGCTACGCCGCGGGCACGTGGGGCCCGCAGGAGGCCGACGCCCTGGTCCAGCCGTCCGAGGGCGCCCGCGGGGCGTGCGGCGAGCGGAAGCCGCCGGAGCGGTCCTGGAGGCGGCCGTGAGCGCCGGGCGCATCGCCGAGGTGATCAAGCGGGTCGAGTCGGAGCTCGCCGAGTTCTGGTCGTCGCCCGACGAGTCGCGGCCGGAGCCGGCCCCGAAGACGCGCGCGTCGACGATGAACTTCGTCGCGGTGGGCAGCCGCGCCGAGGTCGAGCGCCTGAAGGAGCAGGCCGAGGAGCTCGCCGAGACGCACGCGGGCCGCACGCTGCTCATCACGCTCGACGACCGGCTCGATCCGCTGAGCGTGCAGGCCGACTGGTCGGCCACGTGCCGCCGCGCCGGGGAGGTGCCGATCTGCTACGACCGCGTGGAGCTCACGTTCGGGGTGGCCGCCGCCGAGCGCGTCGCGTCGGTGGTGAGCGCGCTGACGATCTCCGACGTCGCGGTGATCGTCGAGCTCGCGCCGGGCGCGCCGAACGTGCTCGGCGACGCGCTCGCGCCGATCTGCGATCGGCTGGTGTTCGACTCGGCCGAGACGTGCATCGAGCGGATCGCGGAGGTGGCGCGCGGGACGAAGGCGCCGCTCGCGGACCGGGCGTTCGTGCGGACGTTCTCGTTCCGCGAGCTCGTGGCGCGGTTCTTCGACGACATGCCCGAGGCGTCGCGCGCGATCCGGCGGGTGGAGATCGCGCGCAGCGCGGGGGCGAAGCCGGATCCGGCGGCGCTGCTCCTCGGGTGGATGGGGTCGCGGCTCGGCTGGACGTTCGAGTCGCGGGGGCCGGCGCAGCCCGCCGGCGCCGGGGTCGTGGGCCGCGCCCGCGCGGCGGACGGCGCGCCGATCGAGATCGCGCTCGTGGACGGGCCGCCGGCCGGGGAGCAGGCGCAGCGCCGGATCGACGGCGTGCGCCTCTTCACGTCGCTGCGCGGCGAGCCGCTCGCGCTCGGGTGCGTGCGGCTCGACAAGGCGCCCGCGACGGCGCGGTGGACGATGGAGGGGGCGCGGTCGGCCGACCACCTGCACCCGCTCGGCTACCGGGACGAGACGTGGGTGCTGACGAAGACGATCGACTCGCTGGAGGGCGATCGCCTGCTGCGCGAGGCGGTGCTCGCCGCCGCGGCGTGGAGCGCGCTCTGACGAGGCCGGGAGGAGGACCGAGATGAACGGTGGTGAAGAGACGCTCGTCGCGGCGGACGCGGCGGAGCTCGCGATCCTCGGGGCGGAGCTCATGGCGCGCGCGATCGCCGCGGCGATCGAGGCGCGCGGCGTCGCGCGGATCGCGCTGTCGGGCGGGGGCACGCCGTCTCCGGCGTACCAGCGGCTCGCGGCGCTGTCGCTCCCGTGGGCGCAGACCGAGTGGTTCTGGGTGGACGAGCGCGCGGTCGCGCCCGACCACCCCCGCTCGAACTACGGCGCCGCGCGCCGGGATCTCGCGGCGGCGCGCGTCCCGGAGGACCGCTTCTTCCGCATGGAGGGGGAGGCGGCCGATCTCGGCGGGGCCGCCGCGCGCTACGAGGCGCTCCTGCGCGCGCGCTTCGGGGTCGCGTCGGCGGTGGCGTTCGACCTGATGACGCTGGGGATCGGCGACGACGCGCACACGGCGTCGCTCTTCCCCGGGACGGGGGCGGTGGGCATCGAGGACCGCCTGGTCGCCGCGATCCCGGCGCAGCCGGGCAAGGGGCTGGAGGCGCGGCTCACGCTGACGGCCCCGGTGATCCGGGAGGCGCGGGTGAAGCTCCTGCTCGCCGGCGGGGCGAGCAAGCGCGCGGTCGTGGCGCAAGCGAAGCGGCCGGGTCCGGCCGACGAGGTGCCGGCGCGCGCCGTGCGCGGCGGCGCCGGGCGGCTCGTCTGGCTGCTCGACGCGGCGGCGGCGCAGGCCGGGTAGCGAGCGCGCGGCCGCGTCCTCTCGCGCGCGCCGCGCCAGCGGCCGCGCGCCAGCAGCTCGACACGCGCTGGCGCGCGGCCGCGGCGATTCCGCGCGGCGCGAGGCTTGACGCCGTCGCTCCTTGCGCCAGAAGCCACGACACGCGCGCAGATGCCGTCGGGCGAGGGAGGAGCTGCAAGCCGAGAGCCGCGGATCGCCGAGGGCGACGACGCCGAGGCGCGCCTGTTCACCGCCGCGATCCTGACGGGCAACTACATCGCCGCGCGGAGCGTGCTGCACGCCGCGATCGGCAACGGGCTCGGTTACATCTACGAGCGCATCGTCGTGCCGGCCATGGAGGAGGTCGGGAGCCGCTGGTACGAGAACCGGATCAGCGTCGCGGACGAGCACCTCGCCACGGCGGTCGCGCAGACCGCCGTCGCCTCCATCTACCCGCTGATCCGGTGGCCGGCGGGGGGGCCGCGGGCGGTGGTCGGCTACGTCGAGCCCGAGCGCCACGTGTTCGGCGCGCGCATGGTCGCCGATCTCCTCGCCCTCGACGGCTGGCAGACGACGTTCGCGAGCGGGGGGATCTCGCTCGCGCGCGGGCTCGAGGATCTCCGGCGGAGCGAGGTGAAGCTCTTCGCCGTGTCGGTCACCCTCGGCGAGCACCTGCCGGCGGCGCGCGCGCTCATCGAGAACGCGCGCGAGGACGTGCCCGGCGTGAAGATCCTCGTCGGCGGCCGCGCCGTCGCGGCGCTGCCCGACGCGGTTCGGCTGCTCGGGGCCGATGCGATCGCGGCGTCGGCCTCGCGGGCGGTGGAGGTCGCGCGGGCATGGCGGTGACGCAGCCGGACGCCGCGGCGCTCCTCGGCGCCCTCCTCGCGAGCGAGGACGACCTCCTGCTCGTGGTGCAGCGCGGCGAGATCACCCACGCCAGCGCGGCGGTGGAGCGGCGGCTCGGCGGCGCCGCGCCGGGCAGGGACGTCGCGTCGCTGTTCCACGAGGAGAGCCGCGAGAAGCTCGCGGCCGCGCTGGCCCACGAGGCGCCCGCCGCGTGGGAGCTCCAGGTGTGCCGCGAGGGTGAGGGGCAGGAGCCGGTGAGCTTCCTCGTGGTCCCGGCCGCGGACGGATCGCGCATCCTGCTCGGGCGGGCTCCCGCGCGGGACGAGGCGGTCCGGATCAAGGAGGCCGCCATCACGCTGACGACCGCGCTCGCGGACATCGCCCGCGAGCTCGCGACGAAGGGCGCCGAGCTCGAGGCGGCGCGCGCCGGGCTCGAGGAGCTCGGGCGCCACCGCGACGAGCTCCTGTCGATCGTGTCGCACGACCTGAAGGCCTCGCTGCACGCCATCCGGCTCCAGGGCTCGCTCATCGAGCACGCCGAGACCCCTCCGACGGCGGCGCAGCGCGCGACGATCGCGGGGCGGCTGCTCCGCAACGTCGACCGGATGACGTCGCTCATCTCGGACATCCTCGACGCCGCGCTCGCCGACGCGGGGGAGCTGCGGATCGAGCCGCAGCGGTTCTCCCTGGGCGACGTGGTCGCCGAGGTGGTCGATACGGTGGCCCTCATCGCGGCCGACGCGGGGGTGCAGCTCCGCCGCGCGGCCGCGGGCGCCGCGGTCGTGGACGGCGACGCCCGGCGGCTCTACCAGGTCGTCCTGAACCTCGTCGAGAACGCGATCCGGCACTCGCCGCGGGGGGCCGAGGTCCTCATCGCGCTCGAGGCGCAGGGCGCGCGCGTGCGCTGCTCGGTCGAGGACGGGGGGCCCGGCATCGCGCCGGAGGAGCGCGCCGCGGTGTTCGAGCGCTTCCAGCGGCGGGGCGGCCGCGCGGGCCGGGCCGGCCTCGGCCTGTACATCGCGCGGCGGATCGTCGCGCTGCACGGGGGCTCGATCTGGGTCGAGGCCGGGGCGCGCGGCGGCGCGCGCTTCGTCTTCGAGATCCCGGCGCCCGGGGGCGCGGGTGGTGACCGGGTTTGGACATGAAGGCGGGAAGGCGGGAAGGCGGGAAGAAAAGATGAATGATCTTCCCGCCTTCATGTGAATCACGCCGGGGCAAACTGGGCCACCACCGGGGCGCGGGCGGGGCGGCGGACGCGGGCGCGCGCCGAGGCGCGGCGTCGCGCGCGCGGGGCGCGGTGAGGCGCGCCCCCCGCCGCGCTCAGGACCTGCGGGACGGCGCGCGGCGCCGGGGCGCGTCGTCGTCGTCGTCGCCGCGCGCGATGAGCTCCCTCGCGAGGGCGAGCGCGCCGCGGACGCCGACGAGGGGATCGGTGACCACGGCGACGGGCACCCCCTCGAGGAGCGGCGTGAGGCGGCCCTTCTTCAGGAAGGACTTCATGAACAGCTCGCGCCGCGCGGTGACGAGGTTCCTCGCGATGTTGCCGAGGACGAAGACCCCGCCGAGCGCGAGCTCGCGCAGGGCGAGGTTGCCCGCCTCGGCGCCGTAGATCTCGGCGAACAGGTCGACCGCGCGCGCGGCGGGCCGGAACGCGCGCGCGAGCCCGAGCTCGGCGATCGCCGCGTTGCGGTCGCCCTCGGCGAGGCGGCGCTCGATCGCGCGGGGCACGCGGGCGGCGCGGGCGGCGAAGAAATCGAAGAGGGCGCCGAGCCCGTCGCCCGAGAGGACCCGCTCGTAGCTCACGTGATCCGGGTGGCGCTCGGCGAGGAACTGCCACAGCTCGACCTCGACGGCGGAGCGCGGGGCGAAGTCGGCGTGGCCGCCCTCGGTCGGGAGCGTCAGGTGGCGGGCGCCGTCCCAGACGAGCCGGGCCTCGCCGAGGCCGGTGCCGGCGGCGATGACGGCCAGGTTGCTCTCCTTCGGCCGCGGGCGGCGCTCGGTGAGCGGCGCGATCGAGGAGCGGGGGATGTGCAGGCAGCCCCGGGCGCCGACCACCAGGTCGTTCGCGAGCAGGACGCGCGCGATCTTGAGCCGGCGCGACAGCTCGCGCTCCGCGAGGCGCCAGGGCAGGTTCGTGATGGTGGCGACGTGGTCCTTGATGGGGCCGGCGACGCCGAGCACCGCGACCGCGGGGTGGGGCGCGTCGCTGCGGACGAGGAACGGGAGGGCGATCTCCTCGAAGCTCGCGTGCTCGCGGCTGCGGAAGACCGCCTCGGAGAGCGGCCTCTCGCCGGAGGCGTCGTAGAGCGCGAGCCGGGTGTTCGTGCCTCCGATGTCGCCGACGAGCAGCGACGGGGCCACGGATTTCTTGGTCCTTGCCACGCGGGCGCCCTGCCAGCGCCCCGCGTCGGCGGCAAGGCGAACCGTCATCGGGCGGGCGCGGACGGGGCGATCGTCGGAGCGGCCTGCGGCCTCGACCGCCGCGCTGGCGCGGGCGCCCGTGGTCCCCGCGAGCGGCCTCGGCGCTGTCCTGCCTTGACCGGCGCACCGCCTCCGGTCGAAAGTGCCGGCGTGCAGCGGCTGTTCCCCGCGCTTCTGGCCGCGCTCGCCGGCCTCGTCTCTCTCGCCGGCCCAGCGTTCGCCGACGCGGCGCAGGGCGCGCTCGCGCAGCCTGCGCCCGCGCACCTCGCGCAGCCTGCGCCCGCGCCGCCGCAGGGCGCGCCCGCGCCGCCTTCTCAGCGCGCGCCCGCGCCGCCGCCGCCCGCACCGGCCACCTCCGCGCCGCCCTCCGCCTCGGCCGCGCCGCGCTCGGCGCGGGCCACGGCGGCACCGGCCGCTCCGGCCGCGTCCGCGCCGCCGGCGCAGCTCGCGCCTGCGCCGGCTTCGGCCCCGCCGGTCGCGCCGCCCGCGTCGGCGCCGGCCGCTCAGGCCGCGTCCGCGCCGCCGGCGCAGCCCGCGCCCGTGCAGGCCACCTCGGCGCCGCCCTCCGCCGCGCAGCTCGCCGCCGCGCCGGCGCAGCCCGCGGCGGATCCGCCGCCCGCGGCCGATCCGCCGCCCGCGGCCGATCCGCCGCCGGCGCAGCCCGCAGCCCAGCCGCCGGCGCCCGTGCAGCCGCCGATCGTGCACGTCGCGCCGTCGCCCGCGCCGCCCCGGTCGGCGGCCGCGCAGGTCGTGCTGGCGCCCGCGCCGCCGCAGCCGGCCGCCGATCAGGCCGAACCGCGCCCGCCCGACCCCCAGCCGCCGCCGGCGGTCGAGCAGCCCGAGGCGCGCGTCGAGCTGCTCGGCCGCACGGTGTTCGCCATCCGCGTGCACCGCGGCAGCCTCTCCCCCCCGGAGCGCGCCCGCGAGGCGGCGAAGGTGCTGGAGCGCGCCGCCCAGGAGAAGCAGATCCCCGAGGTCCGCGTCGACGAGCAGGCGGGCGTCGCGGTGATCTACGTCGGCGAGAGCCCGCTCATCCACATCGGGCCCGAGGACGCCGTCGCGGCGGGCACCACCACCGTCTCCGTCCACGCCGCCGCGATCGCCGCCACGGTGCGCGACGTCCTCGCCAAGGAGCACAGCCGGAGCCGCCTCGCCACGAGCGTGTTCTCCTTCTCGCTGCTCGTCTTCTCGGGGCTGATCGCGCTGCTCCTGCTCCGCAAGGTCGGCGAGCTCGTCGAGCGGGCGCGCGCCTGGGTCGCCGAGCACCCGGAGCGGCTCCCGGCGCTGCACGTCCGCGGCATCGAGATGCTCCGGCCCGCCGCGTCCCAGGGCGCGCTCTCCGTCGCGCTCGGCGCCGCCGGCATCCTCGTCCGGCTGGGCATCGCCTACATCTGGATCCTCTTCGCGCTCTCCCTGTTCGAGTCCACGCGCAACTACAGCCAGAAGCTCACCGGCTTCGTGCTCGCGCCGATGTCGGAGCTCATGGGGCGCATCGCGCGGAGCGTCCCCGTGCTCGTGCTCGCGATCCTCGCGACGCTCGCGGTCATCGTCCTCATCCGCTTCGTGGGGCTGTTCTTCGGGAGCGTCAGCCGGGGCGAGACGTCGCTCGGGTGGCTCCCCTCGGAGCTCGCGGTCGCGACCGGGGTCCTCGTCCGCTTCGGCATCCTCGTGGCCGCGCTGCTGCTCGCGGCGCCGCTCATCACCGGCACCGACGAGGGGGCGCTCACGCGGGTCGGCTTCGTGGTGCTCGCGTCGGCCGGGCTCGCCAGCACGCCGCTCATCGCGTCGGCGGCCGTCGGCCTCTCGGTCATCTACGGGCGGCGCCTGCGCGTCGGCGACGTCGCCGACGTGGGCGGCCGGTCCGGGCGGGTCCGCGAGCTGACGCTGCTCGAGGCGCGCCTCGAGGACGAGGACGGGTGCGTCGTGCGCGTGCCCCACCTGCTCAGCCTGTTCCACCCGACGCGCGTCCGCGGCCGCCCCCCGCTCGTGGCCGTCGAGATCAGCGTCGACCCCTCTGCCGATCTCGACCGGGTGCGGGAGCTGCTCCTCAAGACCGGATCGAGCCTCGGCAGCCGCGCCCGCGCCGCGCTCGTCGCGATCGACGAGGGGGGCGCGCACTTCCGGGCCACGATGGCGTGCGACGGCGACGACGTGCGCAGCCGCTGGCTCGCCGCCGTGGCGCAGGCGCTCGTCGCCGCCGGCATCCCGCTCGGGCGCGCGCCGGCGTCCTCCGGCGGCGCGCCGCGCCGCGCGCCGCTGGATCGGGGCGCGGCCTCGTGAACGCCATCTGGCTCCTGATGGGGCTGCTCGTGCTGTCGTACCTCGGCAGCTCGCTCGTCAGCGGCCGCGTGCTGCGGGGCATCGGCCTCCCCTCGGGCGCCGAGTACGTGGTGCTCGGCTTCGTGCTCGGGCCCTCGGCGCTCGGGCTGCTCGAGCCCTCGTCGCTCGCCGCGTTCGAGCCCGTGGCGGGCGTCGCGCTCGGCTGGCTCGCGGTCGTGGTCGGCCTCGATTTCGGCTTCGTCGGCAACCGCCGCGTCCGCCCGTCGCGCATGGCGCTCGGCGTGCTGATGAGCCTGCTCACCGGCTCGGCGGTGGCCGCCGCGGTGTGGTTCGCGGCGGCGCGCGGCGCGCCGTCGCTGGAGAGCGGCGACCGGGTGCTGCTCGCGGCGGGCGTGGGCGCCGTCTCGGCCGAGACGACGCGGCACGCCGTGCTGTGGGTCACGCAGCGCTACAGCGCGAGCGGCAAGCTCTCGGACCTCATCGCCGACATCGCCGACTGCGACGACCTCGGGCCGCTGCTCATGATGGGCGGCGCGTTCGCGCTCGTCCCGCAGGCGACGGGCCACTGGCCGCTCCCGTTCTGGGGGTGGACGATCGTCACGGCGCTCATCGGCGTGGTGCTCGGGCTCATCGCGGTCGTGCTCCTCGGCAGCGATTTCCGCCTGATCCAGAGCTGGGGCGTGCTGCTCGGCACGTCGCTGCTCACGATGGGCACGAGCGCGCGGGTCGGCCTGTCGCCGCTCTTCGCGACGTTCGCGATGGGCGTGACCATCGCCGCGCTCTCCCGGCACCGCGAGGAGATCGTCGCGATGATCGCGCCGACCGAGCGGCCGGTCATCCTGCCGGCGCTCCTGCTCGCGGGCGCGCACGTAAACCCGAAGGCGGCGCCGTTCCTGCCCTGGATCGTGGCGATCGCGCTGGCGGCGCGGGTGCTCGGCAAGCTCGCGACCGGCCTCGTCTTCCGGGTCGCGTCGCCGGACGCGCGCGACACCTCGCCCTGGCTCGGCCTCGGGCTGCTCTCGTCGGGCGCCGTCGCCATGAGCGTCGGGCTCGCCTTCGCGCTGCGTTTTCCGGGCCCGGTCGGGCACACCGTCCTCGTCGCCGCGGCGGCCGCCGCCGTCTTCGGCGAGCTCGTCGGCCCGCAGGCGCTGCGCGCCACGCTCCGCAAGGCCGGCGAGCTCGCCGCGCCCGAGCGGGAGTCGCTCTTCTTCGGCCGCGGGCTGGGCCGCGCCGCGCGCGACGCCGCGCCGGGCGACGGCGATCTCCCGCCGCCGCCGGTGGCCGAGCGGGGCGAGGGGTAGGAGGTGTCCCCGTGAGCGCTGCAGCACTCCCTGACATCGCGCCCGACGCGCCCGCCGGGCCCGACGCGCCCGCCGGCCCGGCTGGGCCCGCCGCCGCCCCCGAGCCGCACGGCGCGCCTCCTTCCGGCCATCACGGCTCGGCCCCCAAGGGCCCGCTGAACCACCTCACGCACGCGGTCGCGCTGGTGATCCTGTTCGGCGTGCTCTACGCGACGACGCGCGCGGTCCCGCACGACAACGGCCCGGCGGGCACCATCGCCTCGATCGGCTTCCTCCTGCTCGCGGGCACGCTCGCGAGCGAGCTCGTCGAGCCGCTCCGCCTGCCGCACCTCTCCGGCTACATCCTCGCGGGCATCGTCGCGGGGCCGCACGTCCTCAAGCTCGTCGATCACCACGCCGTCGAGGAGATCTCGCGGGTCAACGCGCTCGCGCTGGCGCTCATCGCGCTCGCCGGCGGGGCCGAGCTCCGGCTCGAGATGGTCAAGAAGAGCCTGAGGAGCCTCCTCTTGCACAACCTCGTGCAGACGGTCCTCGTGTTCGTGGCGATGACCGGCGTCTTCTTCGCCGCGCGCTCGCTCGTCCCGTTCGCGGCCGACCTCCCGATCGCCGCGGCGTTCGGCGTGGCGGTCCTCTGGGGCGTGATCGCGGTCACCCGCAGCCCCTCGGCCGTGCTCGGCATCCTCTCGCAGACGCGCGCGACGGGGCCCGTGGCGATGAACACGCTCGCGTTCGTGATGACGTCGGACATCATCGTCATCGTCGTGACGGCGGTCGCGCTCTCCACGGTGCGGCCGCTGATCGAGCCGGGCACGACGATGTCGATGCACGAGATCGAGCTGCTCGGCCGCGAGATCCTCGGGAGCATCTCGATCGGCACGACCCTCGGGCTCGCGCTGGCGGCGTACATGCGGCTCATCGGCCGGCAGCTCATCCTGGTGTTCGTGGCGCTCGGCTTCGGGGCCACGGAGGTGCTGCGTTACCTCCGCTTCGACGCGCTGCTCGTGTTCGTGGTCGCCGGGTTCGTCGTCGCGAACCTGTCGAAGCAGGGGGAGAAGCTGGTGCACGCCGTCGAGGACGCCGCGAGCGTGGTGTTCGTGCTGTTCTTCGCGACGGCGGGCGCGCACCTCGATCTGCCGCTGCTCAAGATGATGTGGCCGGTCGCGCTGCTCTTCGGCGCGTCGCGCGCCTTCGTGACCTGGGTGGCGAGCCGCATCGGCAACCGGCTCGCGGACGACCCGCCGGTGCTGCGGAAGTGGGCGTGGTGCGGGCTGATCTCGCAGGCCGGGCTCACGCTGGGCATCAGCCTGACGATCGAGCGCGCGTTCCCGAGCCTGGGCGCCGGCTTCCGCGCGCTCGTCATCGGGTGCGTGGCGCTGAACGAGGTGTTCGGCCCGATCCTCTTCAAGTACGCGCTCGACCGCGCCGGCGAGACGGCCGTGGAGGCGTCGCGCGGGTCGCTGGCGAAGTCGCTGCCGGACCTCGGGCACCGCGGGTGAGGTGCGGCCTGCTCACGGGGTGAACCGCAGCGAGTAGCTCACCACGGTGGGGCCTCGCCTCGGCTTGAGGAAGTCGATCCGTTCGAAGACGCCGACCACGCATTTCGTGAACGCCTCGCCCTTGAGCGCCGTGCGCGGCTTGCGCACCTCGGCCTTGCCGCCGTCCTTCTCGATGCGCAGGTCGATCCCGAAGTCGCCGCCCTTGCTCGGGTCCTCCGCGAGCGCGAAGCAGCGTCGGAAGTCGTCGAAGTGGGGCGCGACCGAGCGCTTGATCGGCTCCTTGGTGAAGTCGTCGTGCGGCCCGCCGCCGATGTGCATGCCGATGTTCGCGACCTTCACCTTCGGGAGCGGCCCGGCGTCGGCCGGGGCCGCGGCGGGCGCCGCCGGTTCGGCCGCGGAGGGGGCGGCGGAGGCTGCGGCGCTGGCGGTGGGGGCGGCGGGCGCGGAGGGCGCGGAGGCCGCGGGGGCAGGGGTGGCGGCGCTCGCGGAGGCGGCCGCGATCGCGGGCGGATGGGTCGGCGGCGGCGCGGCGCTCGCCGGCGCGGTCGCGAGCGCCTCCGCCTGCGGCGCGGCGTGGCGCTCGGCCGGGGGCGTGGCGCCGGACGAGCAGCCTGCTGCGGCGAGGGCGAGGGGAGCGGAGAGCGCGAGGAAGAGCGGGGCGGGACGGCGCATGATGGCGCGCGAATCTACTGCGGCTCGCGCTGATGCAGGAAGCGGACGGCGCGCGGAAGATCGGAGCGCCGCCGGAGCGATCGGGCAGGCGGGTGGAGGGCCGGGGGCGGGCGGGTGGAGGCCCCGTTCGTGCGCTGGGGGCCTCCGCCGCGCGCGCGAGCGGTTCCGTCGCTGGCGCGGAGGCTTCGCGCGCGGTCCGGAAGGCTTCGCGCGCGGTCCGGAAGGCTTCGCGCGCGGTCCGGAAGGCTTCGCGCGCGGTCCGGAAGCTTCGCGCGCGGGGCGGAGGGCCGAATTTCCCGGGAAATTCGTCTCCCGGCGCGCGCCGGACGGCGCCGGGGACGCGGCGGACGCCGCTAAGTACGCGAAACCTCGTGCTCCGGAGCGCGCGGGAAGCCTTCCGGAGCGCGCGCGAAGCTTCCGGAGCGCGCGGGAAGGTCTCGGGCGCGCGCGCGAAGCCATCGTGTCGGCACCAGCGGTCCCAATTGTGTGGACAATTACTCGACGTCGGTCTCGCCGGACGCTTCGCCCGGCTCTGCCGGCTCAGGCGGCGCGGCGGTAGGCCTGGGCGGCGTCGCAGCGGGCTTGCGCCGAGGCGCCTTGCAGCTCGCGCGGCCGAGGTAGCTACGTTTCTTGATCACGGCGCGGGCCGTGGTCGACCCCTCGTCGAACCAGGGCGCAGCTTGACGAGCGTTTCGCTCCGTCGCTCGGCCATGGAGAGCTCGGTTTGCTCGGGCAGAGGCGATGTCGGGCGGAGCGCCACGTCGACAAGGCCCTTGAGGCGCTTTCGCCCTGCATGGGACTTTCAGCGATTGAAAGAGGATTCGTGAGCGCACGTCGCGCTCAGGCCGTCGATTTCTTGCCACCTCGGACCGGCGTAACCCCCCTGCTCATGGCCTGTGCGGTGAGGACGGAGGCGTTGAGATTGGGAGTGCGCTCCGGCGCGAACCTCGGCTGAGCAATGTCCTACCGCTCCTGTGTGGGCGCTTGCACGCGGGGAATGCGCGGGCGAGCGTGCGTGGGTGAGAAAAAACGCAGGGGTGGTGGAATGCATATGAGAAGGAGAACGAGGCGGTGTACGGCCATCGTCGTGGCGGCCGTGGCCACCCTGGCGCTGGGCGCGACGGCGTGCGGGTGCTTGTGGCCGCGCGAGGACTACGCGCCAGGTATGTTCTGCGCGCAAGCAAACACCAGCGTCGTCGAGCACTGCGTGGACGCGAGCGAGGGCCCGGGCAGTGCGTGGAGCAAGGCCGAGGAGGACGGCGAGCTGCCGATCCAGATGTGGGCGTTCGGGCCGAACGGCGTGATGTCCGACGATCTCGCCGCGAACGAGGCGGAGCTCCGGGCCTGGTTCGATAACATCGATCGGGCGGTGGCCTACGTGCGCGACGAGGAGAAGAACGCCGAGTCGCTCCGGGCGACCCTGCACGGCAGGCTTCTCGGGCTGCTCTCGCAGCTCAGGCAACGCCAGGAGGCGATCTTCGAGGAGGAGCCGGTTCGCGCGGCCGACAACTTCCAGCGGGCGATGACCGACAAGGCGCGTGCCGAGAAGGAGCCGCTCGCCGCCGCGCTCGCGGCCGACAAGCAGGCGATGGCGGTCGTGCAGGCGGTCTTCGAGCAGGCCCGGAGCGACGCCGCGCCGCTGCGATCCCGGTACGCGGGCGTCGCGGCGCGCTTCGCCGCGTACCGCGCGACCGAGGCGGCGGAGACGGCGGCGTACGCGGCACTCTCGGAGCAGGCGTCGCGGTCGGACATCGACGGCCTCGACGGCGCGGAGCAGGCGGTGCTCGCGGCGGCGCGCGAGGCGAGCCGGGCGCCGAACGAGCTCGCCGCGGAGATCATGACGCTGTCGGCGGAGCTCCAGGCGTTCGCGGTCTGGTTCGAGGAGGCGATCGCGCCGCACGAGGACGTGCTCGCGACGCACGGCGCGGTGGTGCCCGACATCACCTCGGGGGCGCTGCGCTCGCTGAGCGCGATGCTGGGCTACGCAGAGCGTCGCGTCGCTCGGAGCGACGCGACGGCGACGGCGCTGCTCGGCGGCATCGCGCTGCGCCGGCAGGCGCTCCGCGTGCTGGAGGGGGACGAGGGGGCGCGCGAGGCGATCGCGCGGTCGCGGATCGAGAGGGCGTCGGAGGTGTTCCGCGAGGGGGTGCGCGCGCGCGTCGCGGCGCTGTCGGCGCTGCCGCCGGTGAGCGAGAAGCTCGGGCTGCCGCTCCTGGCCGAACGGTGCGGGGATCTGTCGGCGCTGGCGCAGATGCGGGCGCTCTGCGAGGCATCGTCGGGCTCGTGGCGCGAGGCCGGGTGCGCCGAGGCTCGAGGGCCGATCGAGGCGGCGGAGGTCGAGCTCAGGACGGGCCTGCCGCGGAAGATCGCGGCGGGCCTCGCGACGCTGCGGGCGAAGAGGATGGCCGCGGCGGCGGTCGACGCGGCGCAGGCGAGGCTCGACGCGGGCGAGGTGAAGGGCGCCGCGCTCGCCTACGACGCCGCCGTGCGCGGCGCGGAGGGGACATGAGAGGCTCCAAGGATGTTGCGCTGCGCGAGCGGAGCGCCTCGGTCTTCATGCTCCTCGCCGCGGAGCTCCGGAGGCTGGTCGCGCTGGTCACGATGCTGGCGGTGCTGGCGCCGTCGTTCGCATGGGCCGGCAGCCGCACGCCGTACACCGTGCGCTGGAACCAGCGCCAGGACGAGATCTCGTGCGCGATTGCCGAGCTGGAGCATGAGGGCGAGGCCCTGTTCAAGGTGAACCAGACGCCCCTGCCCACGTACTCGGTTCCGGACGCGCTGCTGCTCGAAGCCGACGGCGCCCAGAGCAACACCTTCGAGGCGGAGTTCGACTCGGTGCTGCTGCGCACGGGCAGGAACGACTTCCACTTCGTGGTTCACACCGTGAACGGCGGCGACTGGTGTACCCATTCGCACGAGGTGGTGCACCTCGTCTCGGAGCCGCTCGGGCTCAACAAGCCGCTCTTCAACGTCCGCCGCGATGGGACCGGGTTCGAGGGCGACACCGAGGTGAACCTGAGCCTCGCGGAGGTCAACCCGGCGCTCGCGCGCGATATCGCGGAGCTGGAGGTCGCGATCGCCAAGCTGATGGAGGCGCTCATCCGCGACGCTGCCAGGGTCGCGGACCTCCGGGAGAGGATGGACCTCTTGCGGCAGCTCGACACGGAGCTGCACGATTTGGTGAGCCGGCCGCTGGACGAGATCTCGCGGACCGACCTCGACGCGATCCTGGACCGCTACAAGGACGTGGTCGACGCGGAGACGCGGGCGGCGATGGAGCAGCTCGTCGACGACCTGAAGAAGAGCGTCAGCGACCTGGAGGGCGAGCTCGCGCGGCTGCTCGACGAGTTCGGCGCGCAGGCCGATGAGGTGGCGGACCTGGCGACGCAGGACGCGCGCGCCGAGGGGGGGGACCCGGCCGACCCGGGGGCGTACGCGCTCGGGGAGAGCGAGGTGCCGTGGGTGGAGGTGCCGGACATCGCGGAGGTGGAGGGGGCGTTCGACGAGGGGAGGGACCCGTACGCGGCATACGCGGACGCGGTGCTCGCGGCGCTTTCGGCGGACGTGAGCGGCGGGGTGGTGGTCGCGCGGGCGGACTTCGTGGCGAACGTGCGGGCGTGGCGAGAGAACAGCGCGGCGCTGGAGGTCGCGCTGCGCGACCGGATGGGCGTGTCGCTGGCGGAGACGAACGCGTTCCTGAAGGCGCAGAACCGGATCACCGAGGTCGTGAGGCGGTTCATGGATGCGTCGGACTGGTTCGTGGACTCGCCGGTGCCGGCGGACCTGCGGGCGGTGGTGGACACGGTGCTGAAGCCGCGGTTCGATGCGCTCGCGGAGCAGATGAAGGACAGCCTCAACCTGTGGACCGGGGAGGCGCTCGATCTGGAGCAGACGCAGCTCTACCAGACGATCAGCGCGTTCGCGGGGGCGATGTCGACGGTCGGCGAAGGCGTCGAGGCGTACGCGGGGGTGATGCAGACGCTGGTGCACGCGACGACGCGCATCGGGGTGGGGTTCGTGCCGGTGGTGGGGCCGGCGCTCGACCTGTGCGAGGCGGTGACCGGGAAGGCGTTCTGCCTGCCGTCGGGGCAGGAGCTCAGCGACGAGGAGCGGATCTTCTCGGGGGTGGGCTTCGGGCTCGGAGCGATCGGGCCGATGTGGCGCGGGGTCAAGACGAGCAGCGGGCTCAGGCCGTCGGCGATCCGGGTGGCCGGGGAGATCGCCGAGATCGAGGAGGCGTTCGCGCAGATTGTCAAGACGAACCGCGTCAGGGGGTACAAGAACCTCACCGGGGCGATGACGACCAAGCCGGTAAACATCTTCGAGAAGAAGGCGGCCAAATTCCTGGTGGACGACGGCCGGTCGCTCGTTGGGGTCGGCGACGACGGCGTGCGCACGGTGCTCGGCATTCCGAAGGAGTCACCGACCGGCACCATCGAGGGGAAGGCTCCCGACTTCCTCTCGGTGTCCAGCGGGCACAAGCTCATCCTGAGCGAGGCAAAAGGCGGAACGATCGACGTCTTCGAGGTGCGCAATCAGCTCACGAACGCGATGGAGGCGGTGAAAAAGAAGGGGCTCGCTGAAGACGTGCAGCGGGTCGAGCTCATCATGGAGCAGGGGGCGGAGTTCAAGCCGGATAAGTTCATCGTGAAGGACGGCTACCTGTTCGACACGGACAAGGGCAAAACCGTAACCCTGAAAGGCTTCAACACATTCATCATGGTGATCCGGCTATGAGCGAATCAAGACCTCACTTCTTCGCCTGGTGTGACGAGCCAGAACGTATCGATGCATTCGCGGCGGCGCTATATGCGCTGGTGATTCCAGGGGATCTCATGAGCGTGGACCTGAGCACCGATATTTGGTGCAAGACGTCCTCCATGGACGAAGCGCTCGCGATGGTCCGCGCTCACTTCGGAGGAAGGAACAGCGCTCACGTATCGTCCGGCGTGATGCTGAGCGATTCTGAGCGTGTCATGGTGTTCAGCGCCGCGTGCTACCCTGAAGAAAGCGAACGTCGTCGTCCCTTCGGCCCGCTCAGCATGGCGGCGGGTGAACGCAAGTGGGATTTCTACCCGTACGAAATCGCGGTGGGCAGCTACAGCCCGCGCTTCGTGGAGGCCGAGGCCGCGGTCGCCTACCACATGGTTCAGGACGACGTTGAGGACCTCCTGCTCCGCCTCTGCGCGCCGGACGCGAGCGGGCGCGTGCCGACCGGCGCCTGCACGGGCGAGGAGGACTGGATCGCCCCGGTCGAGATGTGCGCGACCTACAACGCGAACGCCGCGGAGCTCGCGCGCGATCTCGCCCTGTCGTGGGTGAGCCTCCACGACAAGGAGAGCGTCTCGCGCATCGCGGGCATGTCGCTGGAGGCGCTGCACGCGCGCGTCGACGCCGCGTCGCGCGGCGCACGCGTGCCCATGAAAGGGGAAAGCGAGCTCACGCGCTCGCTTTCGCGAGAGACCGTCCTCAAGGCGCTCGCGATGCCGCCGGCCGCGCTGCTCGAAGCGCTCGAGGCCGCGGCGGTACCCGATGACGCGTGGCGTGCGGCCGAGCCGCAGGCGCGCGAGATCATGGAGCTGCTCCGCCAGCTCGGGGAGGCGGCCGAGGGCGAGGGCCCGCCCGCCTGGCGAGCTGACATCACGACGCGCGGGCATGTCCGCTTCCTCGAGGAGCACGCCCCCTTCCACGTGCGCCGCTTCCCGAGCGGCGGCGTGGTGCTGGCGACCCATCCCTACCGCACGCTCTGGCCGCTCTGGGCCGATGCGCTCTTCGTGCTCGGCCTGCTGTCCTGACGGACGTCGCGCTCTCCCCCTCCGCCAGGCCTCGCAGCTCGCCGCGCGAACCACAGCTCGCCGCGCGCATCCCCAGGCGGCCCACCCCTGCGGAGCGCCCGCAGCGCGCGCCCAGGTGGACCCGGCATGGCGCCGCGCTCCTGCGAGCGCCCCCACACCGCGCCCTACTGCGCCGTCGCCTCGCGCCGCTTCCTCACCGCGTCGTTGTGGTCGTCCAGGCTCTCGCTGAACCGGTGGCGCCCCCCGCCCGCCGCCACGAAGTACAGGTACTTCGTCGCCGCCGGCGCGAGCACGGCCGCGATCGACGGCCCCCCCGGGTTGGCGATCGGCCCCGGCGGCAGCCCCGGGTACGCGTAGGTGCTGTAGCGGTTCTTCGGATCCCGCACCACGGCGGGCGTGGGCTTGCCGCCCCACTCGGCGCACGACGGCGCCTCCTCGGGCCAGGCCACGCAGCCGTAGAGCGCCGTCGCGTCGGACTGGAGCCGCCGCGAGCGGAACGTCGGGTCGAGGAGCCGGTTCAGGAACACGCTCGCGATGAGCGGCCGCTCCTCCGCGACGACCGCCTCCTTCTCGACGATCGACGCGAGCGTCAGCACCTCGCGTCGACCCCAGCCGAGCGTCGCCTGCAGCGCGGCGAGCCCGTCCTTGCTCTCGGCCGCGAGCGCGCTCCAGCGCCGATCGGCCTCGGCGACGAGGCGCTTCGCCACCTCGCGCGCGTCCGTGTCGAGCGGGAACTCGTACGTCGCCGGGAAGAGGTACCCCTCCGCGCTCTCCGCCCCCACCGCGCCGCCGCGCTCGATGCCGAGCGCGTCCAGGAACGCGCCGTCCGCGGTCGCGGCGAGGAACGTCTTCCTGCCGGCGACGCGCAGCTTCTCCAGCCGGGCCGCGATGTCGAAGCGGTTCCACCCCTCGGGGATCGTCACCTTCGCCGTGGGGCGCCCCTCCGCGCGCGTGAGCAGCTGCCGCAGCTCCCGCGGCGTCGCGCCCTCGAAGAGCAGGTGCGGGCCCGGCACGAACGCCTCGGTGCCGCCCGTCGCGCCGAGGTAGAGCGCCATCGCGCGCTCGCTCTCCACGAGCCCCTCGGCCGCGAGCAGCGAGGCCGCCTCGCCCGCGTCGAGCCCCTCCGGCCAGTTGATCTCCACGACGCGCCCCCGGTCCGGGGCCCGCGTGCGCCCGAAGCCGATCACCAGCGCGAGCAGCGCCGCGCCCACCGCCGCGAGCGCGCCCGCGAGCCCGAGGAGCAGCGCCCGCCCGCGCCTCGGCCAGGGCCGCGCCGGGCGCCGCGACGCCGGCGCGCGCTGCCCCGCGCCGCGGCCCCGCCGCGCGGGGGTCGTCTTCCGGGTCGACGACGGGGGCTCCCGCGGGGGCGAGCCCTGCGCACCGTCGCCACCCGTCCGTCGGTTCCCCGGACGGCTCGCCCTAGGTCGAACGCCCACCGCCCGGAGTCAAAACCCGAAAGCCGGACCCGTGTCAACGTCCCGGCCGCGGCGCGCGGCTCGTCGCCGCGGGAGCGCGCGCCGCCGCGGGAGCGCGCGTCGCCGCGGGAGCGCGCGCCGCCGCGGGAGCGCGCGCCGCCGCGGGAGCGCGCGTCGCCCCGGCCCGCGCGTCAGCGGGCGAGATCGAAGGCGTCCGCCTCGTTGCGGCGGACGGCGGCCTTGCCCTCGCGGGACTGCGCCGGGGCCGGCCGCGCCGCCGCCGGGGCCGCCGCCGGGGCCTGCGCGAAGCCGCCCGGCTTCGCGGGGGCGGCCGGGGGCGGCGTCGCGAACGACGGCGGCGCGCCGAAGCTCGAATCGGCCCGCTCCAGCGCCGCGATCTGGCTCTCGAAGTCGGACGCCACGTCCTTCGCGCGGCCCGCCGGCGCGGCGCGCTTCGCCTTGTCGGCCGCGCTCCGCAGCGACCGCTGCTGCGCGTCGAGCTTGCTGCGCGCCTCGTCGAGCCGCCCCTGCTCGAACAGGAAGTTGGCCTGCTTCAGGGTCGCCGCCGTCTCGCTGCGCTGCACGCGCCCCGCGACGAGCGCGTCGAGCTCGCTCGCGTCGGCGTCGCGGTCCGCGATCGCGACGCCGAGCTTGCCCTCGCACCGGGCGTCGGTCTTCGCGACGAGATCCCGGTAGGTGAGGCCGACGTCGGCGATCGGCGACGCGCCGCGCGCGTCGTCGCCGAGGCCGCCGAGGCGCACCTTGAGCAGCACCGTCTTCACCTCCCCCGCCGCGAACGCGCCGAGCGGCACGATCACCTGGTCGCCGGCCCGCCGGAACGAGCGATCGAAGACCCGATCGAGCGTGACGCCGGGCGCGAGCGCGATCGCGAGCTCCGCGCCGTTCGCCACGGAGGCGGTGAGCTGCTCCGCCTCCGCCTCGAAGATGCGCGCGAGCGCGGCGTCGTTCTCGACGAAGTAGTGCCGGCCGTTCGAGTCGAGCGCGATCGCCGACAGGATCTTCTCGTTGTAGTCGACGTCGACCCCGATGGTCGTGATGCTCACGCCGCGATCGCGCGCCCGCTGCGCGATCGCGCGGAAGCCGGGGAGATCGCGCACGCCGTGGTTGGCGTCGCCGTCGCTGAGGACGAGCATCCGGCTCACCCCGCCGCCGGCCTGGGCGAGCAGCGACAGGCCCTCCTCGATGCCGCACGAGATGCAGGTGTCGCCGCCGAGCGAGATGCCGCGGACGCCCGCGAGGATGCGGCCGCGCGTGTCCGGCCCGACGGTCGTGGGCGGCACGACCACGGTCGTCCTCGTGTCGAAGGTGACGACCGACACCACGTCGCCGTCGTTCATGCGGCCGACGGCGGTCGTCGCCGCCTGGACGGCGTTGGCGAGGCGGGTGCCCTTCATCGAGCCGGAGCGATCGATGACCAGCGAGAGGTTCGCCTGCGCCTGCGCCCTGGCGGGCGCGTCGTCGCTGCGGACCTCGAACATCAGGAACGTCTCCCGCGCCGAGCGGGGGAGGCGGGCGTGGCCGACGCGCCCCTCCAGCATCAGCCTGGAGCCGGTGGCGAAGCGGCTCGGATCGACCGCGGCCACGGCGCCGCCCGTCACCTCCGGGACGACGGGGGGCGGCTCGGCGGTCACCTCGGCGGCCTCCACGGCGGCGCCCGAGGGGACGAGCGAGTAGACCGAGAGGCTCGTGAACATCATGCCGAGGGCGGAGAACAGGGCGACGTGGGTCGGCTTCATGGCTCCTCCAGAGAACGGCCTGCGCCCCTCGATCTTACGTCGGCTTCCGTCGGCTTCCGTCGGCTTCCGTCGGCCTCGTCGGCTTCCGTCGGCTTGCGTCGGGCTCACGGCGGAGGGCCCGCAGGCGTGGTCCCTTCGACGTCCCCGGGCGCCGAACGATCTGACGGCTCCACGGTCGGCCGGACACCGGCGGCGCGGAGGGCGCTCCAGGGCGGGATGCTCCCGATCAGGACGAGCACGGCGTCGCACGGGTGCGCCTCTGCCCCTGACGGCGACGCGAGGGTCGCCGCGAGCGCGCCGCGCGGATCCGCGGCCAGCGCGGCGACGTCGGTCTCGAACCGGAGCGAGAGGCGGGACGCGGCGAGGAGGCGGCGCATCTCCTCGATGTTCCGCGTCTTTCCGCGCCGGAACCCGCCGCCGCGGTAGACGACGGTGACCTCGGTGGCCGGCTGGCGGGACAGCGCGATGGCGGCCTCCATGGCCACGTCGCCGAGCCCGACGATCAGCACCCGCTGGCCCGC
This sequence comes from Sorangium sp. So ce394, assembly GCF_051474665.1. NCBI lineage: Bacteria > Pseudomonadati > Myxococcota > Polyangiales > Polyangiaceae > Sorangium > Sorangium sp. So ce394. Next base: position 7,152,795 of record NZ_CP150339.1, on the reverse strand, counting down.
GAGGCTCCGCGCGTCGGCGAGGTGGTAGTACACCCGGCCCTCCACCTCGGCGGACAGCTCGAACGGAAGCCGGCGGGGCGAGCCGCGCTGGCCGAGGGCGAGCAGCACGCGCCGCGCCCGGCGCTCGGTGCGCGGCCCGCCGTCGCGCGGCTCGGTGACGACGGCGAAGCCGGCCGGGGCCTCGGCGGCCGCGCCCGCGCCGCCGCCGAGGCGCGCCACCGACACCATCCGGGTCTCCTGCGCGATGGGGAGCCGCTCCTTCCGCACGATGCGGAGCCAGTGGGCGAGGAGCTCCTCCTTGGTCGACTCCTTCAGCCACAGCTTGCCGGTCACGGGCAGGTCGAGCGGCTGATCGAAGACCAGCTTGCCGCGCGGGAAGCTCTGGATGCTCTGCGCCACGCTGCCCTGCTCGATCACCTCGAACGAGAGGCCGAGCTCCTTGGCGCGCAGCGCGGCGCTGATCCCGGCGGGCCCCGCGCCGACGATGATCAGATCGAGCCCCGGGCCGCGGTCGCCGGCCTTCCGCAGGTCCTCCGCGATGCGCTCCGCCGCGAACGCGCCCTGGTGGATGGCGTTCTTGATGAGGGGGAGCCCGGTGACGTCGCCGGCGAGGTACAGGCCCGGTACGTCGAGGCTCCCGAGGTCGTCGCCGAGGCGCGGGCGGCCCTCGATCGGCGCGCCGCCCTCGATGGTGAGCGACCCGTTGGGGCAGCGCTGCTCGCACAGGGTGAGGCCGCAGCACGCCTCGGGGCGGGCCACGACCGCGACGTACCGCTCGACCGCGAGCACGTCGTACGGGCACGCGTCGACGCACGCGTAGCAGCCGAGGCAGGTGGTCGTGTCGATCCGGGGCAGGCGCACGCGCGCCGTGGGGCGCAGCATCGCCTCGGCCGCCTCGGCGTCGCGCGAAGGCCGCCGCGAGCGCCGCGCGCGCAGCGCATGGCCGCCGCGGGCGCCCGCGAACGCGAGGCCGGCGGCCGCGAGGCCGGCGCCCATCCAGAGCAGCGCGCGCCCGCGCGGGAGCGCGCCCCCGGGGGCGGCGCCGGCCGCGCCCGTCACGACCGGCAAGGCCGCGGCGGCGTCGCGCGCGGCCTCCCAGGCGAGGGCGCGGTCCTCGGTGTGCTGGCCGCGGCACACGCCGCCGCCTCCGCCGCGGCCGGCGCGGCCGGTCGCGGCGTCGTCGGGGAGGGCAGGGCGGTGCTCGTCGAAGCAGGCGATCGGCCGGGCGTCGCCGAGCGGCGCCTGCGCCTCGACGAGGCAGCGCGCGATCGGGTCGCGCGGCGCGCGGAGGTCGTGGCACGGCGCGCAGCTCCCGGCGGCGACGATCGCGACCGTGGCCGGCTGGCTCGGGCGGAAGGCCGCCCTCGGGAGCTCCACCTCGGCGCCCGGCGCGAAGCGCACCGGCGGCCCCGCGGGGTCGAACACGACGCCCTGGTCGCCGCGGTGGATGGGGTGGCACGTGGCGCAGCTCATCGCGCCGCTCGCGAGCAGCTGCCCGTGGCTCGCGCGGGTGGACCCGTGGTCGCCGTGGCACCCGGTGCAGGCCCGGTCCAGGCGCGCGCCCGCCGCGGACCCCCACGGCGCGGCTGCCGCAGCTCCCGGCGGCCCCGCGGTCGCCTCCTCGGCGTGGCACGACGCGCACGCGAGCTGCGCGCGCGCGTGGGGCAGCGAGAGCGGCCCCGGCGCCGCGTGCCCCCCGGGCGGCGGGAAGAGCAGCGCCGCCGCGCCGGTCGCGACGGCGCCCGCCAGCGCGGCCGGCAGCACGCCCCGGAAGCGGGTGACGTCGGACGTCGACTCGGCGCGGCGCGCGGCGCGGCCGCGCACGATCTCGCGCGGCTGGGCGGCGCGCTGGCGCGGATCGGACAGGTCGGCGCGGTAGAGCGTCCTCGATGGGTCGGGCGGCGGCGCAGGCTCCCGGGAGGCGCCGCCGGACGGAGCCTCCCCGTCGGCGCCGCCGGACGGGGCCGCGGTCCGGCTCCCTCCGCCGGCCGGGCTAGAGGATCGTGACATTCAGTCGATAGAAGAAGGTCGCGTCGGGGACGAGGTCCGAGGCCCTGACCCGCACGCGATAGGTGCCCGCGGCCAGGTCGGTGGCCGACGCGGACGAGCAGTAGCCGACCCCCGAGTCGTCGTCCGAGGCGAGCACGTCGGTCCCGTCGCCGCCGAGGATCTCGACGTAGCTGTCGAGCCGGTTCGTCGCGCACGCCTCGGTGCCGTTGTCGCTGACGGTCGCGATCAAGGTCGATCTCGGCCCGGGCACGTTCACGGCGACAACGTCGACGTCGCCTGCCGGTGAGATCTCCGCGAGCCACGGCGCGGCGTGGGCGTTGGCCTGCGCCGGCGCGTCGTTCGGCTCCGTCTCGTCGAGCTCGAAGCGGCAGGCGGCGCTGCACCCGTCGCCGGCGGTCGTGTTGCCGTCGTCGCACTGCTCGCCGGCGGTCGTGTCCCCGTCCCCGCAGACCTCGGGGACGAGCGTCACGAGGAGCCCGTACGGAGCCCGCTGCTCGGGGCCGACGCGCGCCGTGACGCGGACGTAGTAGTCGCCCGCCGGGAGCGCCGGCGCGACGGCGCTGGCGCAGTGGCCGACGCCCCCGAAGTCGCGCTGCACGATCAGCGCGCCGCTCTCGTCCAGGATCTCGACGATGGTGTCGAGCCGGCCGTCGAGGCAGTCGGAGCTCGTGATGTCGCCGGTCTCCACGACGAGCGCCGTGGGCCCGGTCGGCACGGTGACGCGCACGACGTCCTTGTCCTCGGGCGGATCGATGATGGCGAAGAACGGCTCCTCGTAGGGGTTGGCCGTGGCGATGGTGCCGTTCGGCTCGACCTCGGTCGCCTCGATCCGGCATTCGTCGCTGCACCCGTCGCCCGGCTCGTCGTTGCCGTCGTCGCACGCCTCGCCCGGATCCTGGATGCGGTCGCCGCAGGCGGGCACGCGGCTCCTCACGATGAGCTCGAACGCGCCCGCCTGGTCCGCGCTCGCGCTCGTGACGATCACGTGGAACGCGTCGCCCTCCTGGACGGGGATGGTGAGCCGGTTGTCGATGCCCGCGCCGGCGCTGGCGACGCCGCACGCGAGCTCCGTCCCGGCGCTGGCGCAATCGCCGCGCAGCACGGCCACGAGCGCGGCGTCGGTCTTCGGGGTCAGCACCACGTCGAGGAACCCGGTGGTGGCCGCGGTGAACGTGTAGGCGACGCCCGGGGCCCCCGCCGCGCACCCGCCCTCGACCGCCGCGTGGCCGCTCGTATCGCCGGTGACGGACGCGGGATCCGAGAGCGCCACCGGGGCGGCGCACAGGTCCGCGCACGCCGCCTCGCACTCCGGATCGCCGCAGTCGACGCTGCCGTCGCCGTCGTTGTCGCGGCCGTCCTGGCACGCCTCCACGCCCGTGCAGCCCGACGTGTCGGCGGTGCACTCGGCGCTGCACCGGAGCTCGCCGCCGTCGAAGCCGAGGCTCTCGCACGTGGCGCCCCCGAGATCCGCCCCGTCGCACGCCTCGTCCAGCGCGGCGACGCCGTCGCCGCAGGCGCCGCCGCCCTCGCCGCCGCGGCCGCCGTCGCCGCCGCCCGCGCCTCCGGCGGCCCCGGCGGCCCCGGCGCCGCCGGAGGGAGCCTGAGGCCTCGGCCGGTTGTCGTCGTCTGCGCCGCACGCCGCGGCGACGGCCGCGGCGGAGAGCAGGGCGATCGCCGCGATGCGGCGGCTCATTCGGAATCCGGACATGAATACGTGATCTCCCAGTCCTGCACCTGAACACCGCCGCCGCCCGTGCTCGTCGGGTTGAGCCTCATCTGAATCTCGAGGTACTCGGTCCGGGCGTCCGGCAGCTCTTGCAGCACGTCGAAGAGGTTGATCGCGCACGGCGGCGTCGAGTCCTCATCGCAGATCCGGGTGTCGGTGGGCACCGCATGGGCGGTGGCGGCGAGCCGCACCGTGGCCCCGGCGAGGTCGGCGGGGTCGTCGGCCGCGCGCACGAAGAACTCGACGCTCGAGTCGCCCGGCGTCGCCGTCCGGTACCGGAGGAACCCCCACTGGGTCTTGGTCCCCGGCGGGCAGACGCCGTGATAGCGCTCCCAGCTCGTGGTCATGGGCGTGAGGCTCGTGGTCACGCACGGGACGGTCGCGCGGACCTTCCCCGGGCTCTCGCGGAGAGTCGTGCACGTCTGCGGGCAGAGTTTGACGCTCGTGTTCGTCGCGTCGGCGAAGTACCAGCCCTGGCCGCAGCTGGCGAGGTTGGCCCGCGGCGTGAGCACGGTCTCGGTGCCGGCGCTGTTCACGTGGACGACCGACACCGAGGCGGGATCCGACGCGCCGGCGAGGGGGACCGTCACGTCGCAGGGGAGCGCCTGGCCGCGGATCGAGACGAGCGCGTCCTGGAGGGTCGTCGCCAGCCCTGCGCCGGCGGTGAGGTTGAACGCCCGCCCGCCGCCTCGCGTGGCGATGAGGTTGATGATCTCCGCGTTCGAGTTGCCGAAGCCGACCGCGTGCACGCGGACGCCGTGGTTCTCGTAGGCAACGCGCGCCAGCTCCCCGATGTGGCTCGGGACGGTGTCGCAGTTCGACGGGATGCCGTCGGTCACGAGCACGACCGCGACCTCCTCCTCGGGGTGGGCGTTCTTGTAGTTGATCGCCCAGGTCGTGGCGCCGTTCAGCGCCGGGTACATGGGCGTATCGGCGGTGGCGCCGGGGCCGGGGTAGAGCGCGTTGACGAGCGCGAGCTCCTGCTGATCGAACGGCGCGGGGTCCGCGGTCAGCCTCCGGGCCGCCGAGCCATCGAAGGGAATGATCGGCAGGGAGCACCCGCTGACAGCGCCGGCCGGGCAGTTGCCGGCGGAGTCGTTGCACGGGCCGGGGTTGTCGTGCGGCCAGAACCGGAGCGCGACGCCGAGCCCCGCCGACGCCGGATCCTCGAAGAACGCCTTGAAGGCGGCGCGCGCCGGGTTCCATCGGGAGTCGGCCACGCTGTCTCCCGACGAGTTCACCACCATGGAAGCCGACCGGTCGAGCGCCACGAACAGGGTGGCCGGCCTGATCATCGAGACGCTGGCCGTGGCGATGCAGCCCGGCGACTCGCACGTGGCCGACTGATAGATGCTCCCGTTGTTGCCGCACTGGCACTCGGCGATCTGCCCCGGGCCCGGCGGGTTGACGATGAGCTCCATGCCGTCGGCGACGCCCGTGCAGCCGGCCACGCTGACGCACTCGCCCGGGGCGATCGGCTGCGCGGTCGTGCAGGCGAGGGTCCCGCCGGTCGGGCTGCAGGAGTTCAGGACGCGGCTCGGGGCCGAGGAGGGGAGCTGGCCCGCGCCCGCGGGATAGCGGTGAATCGCGATGCCCGCGGGCGCCGGCATGGTGCCGCGGTTGCAGACCGGGATCGTCCCGCCGCAGGGCACGCCGACCGTGAGATCCACGCCGCTGCACGCGGGGTTCGTCTGGTTCGGCAGGTAGGACTTGCAGAGACCCTGTTGCACGCCTGGATCGGTGCCGCACGCGGCGCTGCACTCCTGCTCGGCCAGGGCGACGCACGTCGCGTCCCACGAGTTGGTCGGCGTGGTGCACGTCTTGGGGGCGCACTGGGTCGCGACGAGGTTCCTGCACAAGGGGCCCCATTGCGGCACGCACGCGCCGCCGGTGTACGTGGTCGGCGGGGGGCAAATCATGGTGCTGGGCCGACTGCACCTGCCGCCGGAGAGCAAGGTGCTGCCCATTCCCATGAGCCCCGCGCAGTCCAGCGAGCTCATGGGGTGGATCTCGCAGCAGAGCGGGTTTGTCGCGCAGATGTTCTGGATGCACGCGTCGCCGCAGGTCGTGGTCATGTGGGTCGCCGTGCCGGTCTGGCAGGCGTCATGTCCACAGTCGGCCGGTATCGTCGGCTGGAAGCAGCAGCTCGGCCGAGCGTCGCAGACCTTCGCGACGCAGCCGCTGCAGGTCGTCAGGAGCGTGCCGCCGGTGTCGCACGGGCTGTGGGCGCACGCGCTCTGCGCGGGGTGCTCGCAGTACTGGTCGAACTGGCAATCCTCGCTGGTCGTGCAGGGCTGGTGCGTGCCCTGCCGCGCCACGGACTCGGGCAGCTCGTTGATGTCCCCGACCGACCACGTGTACGTGATGCCGGTCCCCGAGAGGTCGATGGGCCCCCCGTCCGGCGTCTCCTCGAACGACTGGCACGACGGGTCGCACGGGTTCGTCGCGCAGAGACCCCCGTCCGAAGCCTCGGAGTTGGCGAGCGGGCGCGGATACCCGCTCTCGCCGCTCCCGCCGGGCGAAGGCCCGAACGGCGACCTCCGCATCGTCATCGTCCCCTCGCAGCTGCCGTAGCGCCCGTCCTGGCACCGGCGGACGCCGTCCATGCAGGTCAGCACGCCCGCGTTCTCGCCGACGGTGATGTGACACTCCACCTCTTCGCCATCGACGCACGGGTCGCCCGCCTCCGCCCCCGCGTCGGGCCAGCCCGTCCCGCCCTGCGGCCCCGGAGGGCCGCTGTCGTCTCCGCTGCACGCCCCGGCGATCACCGCCGCCGCCGAGGCCAACGTGACGAGCAGCAGCGCTCTCGGCGCCCACGCCTCGGCGAAGCCTGATCGGGAGAGCGCTCGCATCCACTTGGTCGAGGGACCAGCCATCAGCTTCTCTACCTTCTACTGGGGTGGTGTCAGGAAAATTGTACCTGGCCGCTGAAGGCAAAGTCCAGGCCTCTCGCCCGCGCGCCACCTGCCGCGCGAAACGCGGTCGCCGCGCGCGGGCGCGGGCCTCGCCGTGCGGCGGGCGGCGCGCGACGCACAAAGAAATGCCGTGCCCCGCAACGATTTCATAGCGAGTCAGGCGCCCTGTCGGTCGGCCGGCGCGCGCTCATCGGGGCACGCTCACCGCCGTGATCGCGTGGAGCACGAGCAGCGCGGCGGCGACGCCGAACGTGATGATGTGCGCCGGCAGCCCGCCGCGGAGCGCGGCGAGGAGCGCGCGCTGGGCCGGGAGCGCGCGCAGCTCCACGGCGATGCGGATGAGCTCCGAGAGGCCCGCCAGCCGCTCGCTGCCGCGGCCTTCGAGGACGGCGTCGATGCGGGCGCGCAGCGCGCGCTCCTCCTCGCGCAGCCCGCGCCCCGCGGCGAGGAGCGCGAGCGGGCCGAGGGGGCTCTTCAGGTAGGGCACGAGGACCTTCTCGACGATCTTCTTGACCAGATCGCTGCGCCCGCTCACCTCGCGGTAGAAGCGGTCGAGGAGCTCGCGGCGGGCGGCGGCGAAGTCCTCGGGGAGCGCGGCGGTGCGCTCGATCCGGGCGAGGCGCCGCGGCGCGAGCCGGTACGCGAGCGCCGTGAAGACGCCGGCCGCCGCGGTCGCCCAGAACGCGAGGTGGAGCGCCGCGCCGAGGGTCGGGCGGCCGGACCGCGGCCACGGCGCGTGCGCGAGCGCGAGGCCGGCGGTGACGAGGCCGATCGCGAGGTGCGCGGACAGCTGCGGGCGCAGCCGGCTCCGGACCGGCGCGGCGTCGTCCGCCGCGTCCACCGCGTCGCGCCGCCTGGGCCGCATCCACAGCCGCCGCCCGGCGCGCTTCGGGACAGCGTACCCGAGGAGCAGCGCGACCCCCACGGCCGCGGCGACGCCCGCCCCGAGCGCGGCGCCGTCGCCCGGCCGCGCCCCGCCGCGCGCGTGCGCCGACAGCCCCGCCGCGCCGAGCCCCGCCGCCGCGATCGCGCTCCCGGCGAGGAGCGCCGCGCCGCCCCGCTGCCCGGCGGAGCGCTCCTGCTCGCGCCGCGCCCCGCCGAGCAGATCGCGCACGTCGGCGATCTCCTCCGCCGGGTTCACGCGGAAGATCGAGCCCGTGGGGCAGGCCTTCACGCACGCGGGGCCGTCGTGCTCGCGGCAGAGATCGCACTTCACCGCGATGTCCGGCGAGCCCGCGCCGCCCGGGCGCTGCGCGGCGGGCGGGCGCGGCGCGATCGCGATGTTCTCCCAGGGGCACGCCTTGGCGCAGGCGCCGCAGCCGGTGCAGAGCGCGTCGCGGATGAACACCTCGCCTCCCGTGTCCTTGCCGATGGCGCCGGTCGGACACTCGATCATGCAGGCGGGGCTCTCGCAATGTTGACAAGAATTCGGCAGGAGCAGGCTCCGCGGCGCTTCCGCCGGCGCGTCGGCGGGCCCGTCCGCCGCGTCGTCGTCCACCCGTGCGCGTATTTTGTCGCCGCGGCGGACGAGCCGGGAGATCCCGTGTACGTCGGCGCACGACCACGCGCAGTGTCCGCAGCGAGCGCACGTGTCGAGATCGATGACCAGGAGCGACCGCGCCACCTGGAGGCGATAGAGGTCCCGGAAGAGATGTGCAGTGTGGTTGCGCGCCTGGCCGGCGACGATCGCTTCCTGGGCGGCGCGCTGGTCGCCGGTGATGCGCCGGAGTCGCGAGATCAGACCAGGGTGCTTCCGCGCGAGGCCGGCGAACGTCTTCGACGGTACCGACAGGAGCGTCGCCGCGCCGCTGGCCACGGCGCTCGCTGTCCGGCGGCGCCCCTCGTCGAGCTCGACGTCCCCGAAGAAATCGCCCCGGGTGAGGTACGCCCGCACATGAATCCGATCTCCCTCCTCGGTCTGGATTTGCACCATCCCGTCGGCGATGAGCCACAGCTCGGTCGCGGGATCCCCGTCGCGATAGATGGCCTGACCGCGCTCGAAGCGGCGGTGACTCACCGCGTCAAGGAGCATGTCGATGTCTTCCGGATCGAGGTCGCGCGTGAAGGCGAGGGTGCCGAGGAGGTCGCGCGTGGCGCTCCTCCGCAGCGCGCGCTCGAGCTTTTCGGCGATCTCGGCCTTGCCGGAGCGGCCGGCGGCGCGGCGGAACAGGTGGACGGGGATCTCCGCGAGGATGCTGGGCGCGAGGGCGATCGCGGTGGTCCTGCGCGACATGCCCACGACCGCCTCCTCGCCGAGGACATCGCCCACAGCGGCGGTGCGCACCTCCGTATCGCGATCGTCTCCGCGGCGTGTCGCGCGCAGCGCGATACGCCCGGAAGCGACGACGAAGAGCGCGTCGCCTGCGTCGCCGGCGCGATAGACGACCTCGTCGGCCGAGGGGGTGCGGAGCCGCCCTGCCTCGGCGATCTCGCGCCGCGCGCGCTCGTCGAGCCCTCGCAGCAAGGGGGCGTCGAACACCGCCGGCGGCCAGGCGTCGGGGCGGCCTCGCGCCGCGCCGCGCGCATCGAGCGCGTCGAGCCTACCGCCCGCATCGAGCGCATCGATGTAGGTGTGGTCCGACGAGGGCATCAGCAGGGCTCCCGGTCGCCGAGCACAGCCGGAAATGCGGCTCCCGGCGCGCGATTCTCTCCATACCATCGCGCATCAGCTGTCGTAAGGGACGACATGGTCTTACTCCACGTTCGAGCGCTCGAAAAACTGCAAAAAAAGGAAGAGCGACCCGAAAAAGCCTTGACACCTAAGCCGATCATAGAGAATATCCATCCTGCTAGACTCGGCATGTTCGGCGCCAGGGTTGCTTTGATGGTTCAGCATGAAATGACTAGCATCTGTTCCAGAGTGCACATGCAAGGTCATTCACATCAACGAGGTAGAAGTATGAACAGGCGCACGACGAGTTTGGCTGTTGCATCGCTGGCTGCCGCGTCCTTCGTTATGCTGGGCTCGGCGCCCGCGAGCGCCAAGGACCACACGGACTGGGCCCTCGATTTCATCGACAACGCCGTCACCAACGACGCGACCGTCGGGGACGAGAAGTGCTACATGACCTGGGATGACCCCGAGGTCATCAAAATCGATGGCGAGGACGTCGAGATCAGCCCCTGGACCGGCAGGACCAAGGGCGCGTGCTTCTTCGTGCTGTCGCTGAAGAAGTCGATGGGCTACTCGGATGAGGACATCAGGTACCTGTGGGTGAAGTCTCGCCCCTCGTCCGCGGAGCTCTACGATCTCATCAACGAGAGCCCGGTGGTCGGCGGGCTCGCGCGGGAGCCCGAGAACTACTTCCGCCGCGTCAACAGGGCGGTCGACATCCAGAAGGGCGATGTCCTCGTCATCGACGCCACGGCCACCTATGCCGGTCACACGGTCATCATCACGGGCCCGGCCAAGGAGATCAGCCCGGTCATGCCGCGCTACTCCGGGACGAAGCAGTACGCCGTTCCGATCGTGGACTCGACAAGCTCGCCGCACGGGTGCTTCGACGCGGGCAGCGAGTACGCGGACAGCCGGTGGCAAGGGGAGTGCACCGGCGGCTACATGGCGGCGGGGGCCGGGACGGGCACCATGCGCGTGTACACCGACGCGATCACGAACCACCTCCTCGGCTACACGTGGAGCGTCACGCCGTCGATGACGAGCTACTACTCCCCCTCGACGCGGCCCTACCGGATCGGCCGGCTGTTCAAGCTGCCCGTCGATCCGGTCTCGGACGAGCCGCCCCCGCCCCCTCCCTGATCGCCGGGGCCGCGCTTCACGACCACCGCGAGCTGAGCCTTTCAGCTCTTGACCAGCGAAGCCCTTACCCCGCGGGCCGGGGTGAGGGCTCGCCCCTTTTTGTGCGCCGGTGCGCCGAGAGGACTGCGTCGCGGGTGGCTCCATCGCGGTCACCTCGGCTCAGGGGATCTCGATCTCGGCCCGCGCGAGCTCGACGACCTCGAGGCGGCCGAGCATCGACTCGGTGACCAGCGGGCCGGTCGGCCTGAGGCCGCGCCGCGCCTGCTCCCGCTCGTACGCGGCGAAGGCGCGGATCAGGAAGGGGGGAAACGCCCGGAAGAGCAGCCTCGCCTCGGCCCGGAGCGGGCCGCGGAGCGCGCCGGCCGGGAGGTCGTACGTGTACCGGATCGGCACGCCGGGCGGCGCGGAGCGCGTGTCGATGATCGCGTCCGGGCCCTTCACGGCCCCGCGGCTCGCGTCGAGCGCGCCGACGGGGAAATAGGTCTCCAGAAAGGCGTTCTGCCCCGCGAGGTTCGAGCCGCACGCGCCGGTGTCCTGATCGTAGTCCCCGTCCGCGTACCGGTCGGCGTGGTGCAGCCCCTGGCCGGGCCCGGGCTGGCAGCTGCCGTCCGCGGCGACGACACCGATGCAGCGGACGCAACGCAGAAACCCGTTCTGGAAGTTGATGAGCCCTCGCCCGCGGAACGAGGTGCCGCCGAGCCGCGGAGGCGGCGCCCAGAGGGGGACGTCCGGCCCGTCGCGCACGTCTGCCCCGAACAACCCCCCTTGGGCGCCCGCGGGCCCAAGAGGGTTGTTCGCGTCCGGGTGCGTGGTCACCCGGGTGAACACCTTGTCTTTCAGATCCTCATCCGCGCGGTCGACGCGGCCGACCTCGTAGATCACCCGACGATCTGCGTCCCTGACCGCGAGGTGAACCCAGATCTCGCGCTCCTGGCTGAAGCCCGCCGGCACCTTGTGCCCGGCGCCGACGTTCTCGATCTCGATCGGGATCTCGACGCGGCTGAAAGCCGCGCCGGCGCGCCGCGCGGCGCCGAGCTCGAAGCGGAAGGTGTGGCGGAGCAGCAGATCGCGGCGGCGGCGGGCGCTCGTGGGGATGCCGTGCGCGTCGAGCGACGGCTCGTCGATGAGCGCCTCCGGGAACTCGTCCGACAGCGGCACATCCACGCCAGAGAAGTAGTGGGTCGCGACGTCCGCCGGGGCGGTGGAGCGATCCGCGATCCGGCCCCGCGGCCGCGCCCCCGGCGCCCGCGGGGCGAAGCGCGTGCCGGGCGGGCACTCGGGATCTGGCGCCGCCGCCAGCGCGGCGCCGGCCGGGGCCGCCTCGCAGACGCCCGGGTAGGTGCTCATGTGGCAGTCCTGGCAGCTCGCCGCGGCGCGGCCCGCGCGCTCCTCGGAGCGCGCCCACTCCGCCCACTCGGTGTAGGCGTTGCGCAACCGCTTGAAATGCTCGCCCCGCGCCGCCGCGAGGCTGTCGGTGCCGAAGAGGCGCACGTCGTGGCAGGCCCCGCAGAACTCGCTGGAGCGCAGGTACGCGCTGGCGCCCGCCGACGGCCGGCCGTGCACGACGGGGTCGTCGCCGACGGGCGGCCGCGCCGGCGAGGGCCCGGCGCGGCGGTCCGCGCGCTGGCCGGCGGCGAGCAAGAGCTCCTCGGGGCGGAGGTCGTAGCCGCTGTTCGCGATCCCGAACAGGCCGCGCGCGTCCTCGGGGCGCGCCGCGAAGACGGCGCCGGTCGTGAACGACGTCCACGTCGCGTTGCCCTGGTACCCGGGGCGCCCGCGCGGGCCGACCGGGCCGTGCACCTGGTGGCAAAAGCCGCAGGAGATCCCCTCGAGACCGCGGCGGGTGAGCAGGTCGCGCACCGGCAGGCGCGCGCGGGGGTCGCCGCCGGGGCGGCCGTCCCACGCGGGCATGGCGGCGTCGAGGTGCTCGGCCGGGCTGTGGCAGTTGACGCACCAGTGCTCGCCGCCCGAGCCGGTCACGACGACGCCGCTCTGCCGGTCGCGGCAGGCGCGCGCGGGGTCGACCTTGCGCAGGATGCCCGCGCCGTTCGGGCAATCGGCGTCGCGCCCGACCTGCTCCTCGATGAGGCTCTCGAGCGCGTTGAAGAGCGGGCTCTTCACCGAGTGCGCCATCACCGAGCGGCGCCACTCCGAGGCCTGGCGGCCGTGGCACGCCGCGCAGTCCTCCGCCGCCGTCTGCGCCTGCGCGAGCGGCGCGACCGGCGCCACGGCGACGGCCCGCGGCGCGGCCGGCTCGGGCGCGCCCCGCGAGATCGCGAGCGCGGCCGACGCGACCAGCGCGCCGGCGCCGAGCGGCGCGAGCCGCCACAGCCGCGCCGCGGCGCCGGCGGGCCCGGGCGGCGCGCGGCGGGCGGCCGCCTCGCCCCGCGGCGCGCTCGCCGGCGCGCCGGCGCTCGTCTGCGCCGCGGCGCCGGAGCTCGTCGGCGCCGCCGCCCCGGCGCGGCGCGAGGTCCGGGCGACCTGCGCCGGCCGCGCCGGCGGATCGCCCTCGAGGAACCCGCTCAGCGCGTCCGCGATCGCCTCGGCGCGCGGCGGCCGCTGCGCCGGATCCGGATGGAGCAGCCGCAGGACGTGGCCCTGCAGGCCCGGGGGCAGCGCCGTCGCGACGCTCTCGACGAACGGCGGGGGCTCGCGGCGAGCGGCCTCGCCGAGCGCGTGCCGCAGGCCCGCGCCCGCGAACGGGTGCTCTCCCGCGAGCAGGCGGTAGAGCGCGAGCCCGAGCGCGTACCGGTTCGCGGCGCTGTCCCAGATCGCGCCGTCGGCCTGCGCCGGCGGCGTCCAGAGCGGCGGGATCTCCGCGGAGACCCGCGCGCCCGCGGCGCGGGGCGAAGCGCCGGCGCCGCCGCTCGCCGGGGCCCCGACCAGCGCCGCGACGAGCGCGCTCGCGGGCAGCGTCACCTGGCCCGCGTCGTCGACGAGGACCGCGTCGGGCGAGAGCGGGCCCGGGAACAGGCTGGCCCGCTCGCAGGCGGCGAGCGCGCGGGCGAGCGGGAGGGCGAGCCGGAGCGCCTCCTGAAACGGAAACGGACCGCGCCGCGCGCGCATCCGATCCGCGAGCGGGGCGCCCGCGAGCCTCCGCACGAGCCAGACGCGCGCGCCGCCCGGGCCCGCGGCGGGCCCGCCCTCGGCCGGCGCGTCGATGCCGCCGTCGACGAAGCCGCCGACGCCAGCGCTGCCGAGCGCGAGGAACCGCGCCGCGACGGCCTCGCGCTCGGGCCCTGCCGGGCCGCCCTGGTCCGCCTCGCCGAGCCGCCACAGCTCCTCCGCCGCGCCGCAGCGCCAGCGCGCCGCGGAGCCCACGGCCGGGAGGGGCGCGCCTTCCGCGTAGCCCGCCTGCTCCGGCGACGCGCGCCTCACCGCGCCCCCGGAGGCGGCGCCGGCGTCGCGGCGCTGGCGGGCGGCTCCGGCGCGCCGCCCGTCGAGCGCAGCGCGTAGGTCCCGAGGCCCGCGACCGCCGACAGCGCCACGATGATGGCGATCGCGAGCCCGGCCGGGACGTCGCGCCTCCGGTCGATCTGCTCGACGAGCGCGATGGTGTCGGCGCGCGGCGCGCCCGCTCCACCGGTGACGCGCGCTGCTCCCGGCGCGCTCGCGCGGCCGTGGTCGTCGGTCCGATGCGGCGCGCTCGCGCGGCCGTGGTCGTCAGGCCGATGCGGCGCGCTCGCGCGGCCGTGGTCGTCGGTCCGATGCGGCGCGCTCGCGCGGCCGTGGTCGTCGGTCCGATGCGGCGCGCTCGCCCGATCCCGGCTGCCGGCGGCGCGCTCGCCGCTCGCCGCCCCGCGCGGCGCGGCCGCGGCGGTCTGGAACGGCTCCAGCCGATCCACGACGTCCTGCGCGAGGTACGGCCGATCCTCGGGCGCCTTCTCGAGCAGCTGGAAGAGCAGCTGCTCGACGCCGCGGGGAAGCCCGCTCCGCACGTCGTCGTCGAGCGGCGGGGGCTCTTCCGTGCACTGCAGGTTGAGCAGCTCCCGCGGCGAGGCCGACTGGAACGGCGGGCGCCCGGAGAGCGCCTCGTACAGGATGAGCCCGAGGCAGTAGAGATCCGAGCGGTGATCGATGGATCGCGCGTCGATCTGCTCCGGGCTCATGTACTGCAGGGTCCCGACGCTCTGCGTGTTCGTCTGGTTCATCGCCTCGACGACCTTGGCGATGCCGAAATCCATCACCTTCACGGCGCCGTCCTTCTGCACCATGATGTTCTCGGGCTTGAGATCGCGGTGGATCACGGGCGGCTGCTGCCCGTGGGCCGCCGCGAGGGCGCTCGCCACGCTGGCCGTGATCCGCACCGCTTCCGGCCAGGGGAGGCGGCCGGCGGCGCCGAGGAGGGAGCGCAGCGTCTGGCCGTCCAGGTACTCGAGCACCATCACGAGCTCGCCGGATGCCTCGATGCTGGCGAGGCTCCGGACGATGTTCGGGTGCTCGAGGTGCGCGAGGATCTGCATCTCGTTCAGGAAGAGCCGCCGCCCCTGCTCGCTCCGGGCGAGCTCCGGGCGGAGCACCTTCAGCGCGACGCGCCGGCGCGACAGGCGCTCTTCGCCCTCATAGACCTTGCCCATCCCCCCCTCGCCGACGAGGCGTCGAACGAGGTACTCGCCGATCTGGTCCATGCGCGCCGTCTCCTCTCCCTGGCCGGAGCGTCTCTTCTACGTGCGAGCGGTACCAAGGGCTTACACCCGATTTCGTGTCCGGTGGTAGAACTGGCCTCCATGCACCCACGTCGGGCCTCGCTCGCCCGAGCCGCGCTCCTTTCGCTCGCGGTCTCGGCCTGCTCGCGGACCGTGGCGGAGCCGGAGCCGCCGCCGGCCGCCTCCGGCGCGCCGGTCGCCGCGCCCCTCGCGTGGGACCCCCCGGGGAGCTGGGCCGCGCTCGAGGCGCCGCGCGCCGGCCCGCGCAAGGCGCTTTACAAGGTGCCGAGGGCGGCGGACGACAAGGACGACGTCGAGGTGCAGGTCCTGTCGTTCGGCCTGGGCAGCAAGGGGGACGTCGAGGCGAACTTCAGGGAGTGGTTCGCGCAGTTCGACGGGGACGTCGGGGCGAAGGCCCGGCGGGAGTCGTTCGAGGTCCGCGGCATGCGGGTCGAGCTGGTCGAGGTGGCCGGCACCTACAAGATCCCGCTCGGGCCCCAGGGGGGCGCCCGTAGGCGCGCGCCCGTGGAGATGGTGAAGGACGGCTACCGGCTCGTCGGCGCGGCGGTGAGGACGCCCGATCGCGGCAACTGGTTCTTCAGGATGGTCGGCCCGGACGAGACGGTGCAGTCGGCGCGCTCGGGCTTCCGGAGCTTGCTCGAGTCGGTGCGTTAGCGATCCGGCCGGCGCCCCTGCGAGCGCCGCGCCTCCCGCTCGCCGCGTCGGCGGCGCGGCGAGCGGGAGGCGCGCGGCGCTCGCGGGGCGCTCGGCGCGCGTGATACGTTGCGCGCCATGGATGCTGACCGAAAGCGCGACGCTCGCACGCCGGCAGAGATCTTCCGCGCCGAGGCGGAGGCCGAGGCGGAGCAGAACCGGCTCTGCGAGGAGAGCAAGCACCAGCTCGCGAACCGCTGTCCGGAGTGCGGTAGCCTCGGCAGCATGGAGCTGGTCGACGGCCTCATGCGCTGCATCGACTGCGACGAGGTGGTGGCCAGAGCCCGCCAGCTGCCCGGCTTCGGCCGCCGCTGAAGCGCTCGTGCGCTTGCGCGCGCTGGCAGAAGCGCGCAAGGTGAACGCGAGCGCGCAGGCTGTACCGGACAGAAAACATCGGGCGAGCTCTTTCCTGATGATTTTCCCTCGAAGCCGTGACTATTCTGCGAACATTGGCGCATTCGCGCCCAGGTCCGTTTTTCGCCCCAGACGCGGTGCACGGAAGTACAGCTGGCCAGCCAGCCAGGGCGATAACAGCCGGACTGAAGTGTTGAAGGAGTTGGAGATGAAGCAGATCGCAGCGGAAGGCTCGGACCACTCGTCACGGGAGACAAGCCAGGGATCCCGGGCGACGACGGCACGAGGCGCGAGCGGAGGCCTGCTCATCCTGATGATCGAAGACAGCGCGATCACGAGCTTCGGGCCCACCCAGGAGGGTGAATTGGCCAACAGCCCGCGCTGGTCCCGTCCGAAGCGCTGACACCGGACGCCTCGACGTACGCACCCTCGTGGCCGTGCTCCCGTGGAACGCGGGCACACCACGTCGTCGTGACGCGGTGCGTTGTCATTCTTGAGAGGGCTTCGGCCCCCGCCGCGCTGGCGGCGTTTCGCCCGAGCTCCGCGTCCGCTCCGCGCCGGCGGCTCTTCGTGAGCCCAGCGCGGTGAGCCCGGCGTAGGCGACGGGGCCCCTGGCCGCTGCGTCGCCGTTTTTTCGCCCGCTCCGCTGAATCGTGGCACCTCGTCGGTGTGCATACCCGGGGAACGACGCGGAAAACCATGGTCTTGGCGCTCGCCGCCGCCGCTTTCGGCGGGGGGGCGCTCGGTTGCAGCGACGCGAGCGAGGCGATCGCGCGGATCGCCCGGGAAGAGCCTCCGGCGCTGAGCCGCGCCGTCCACGGGCAGGCGAGCGGGGCCGCGGAGGACGCGGAGGCGCGGTCGGCGGCGGACGGCGCTGCCGTGGAGGGCCGGAGCGACGCGGCGATCGCGGCCCGCGGCCCGGCGCGGGAGCGGCGCCGCAGGTCGGGGTCGGCCCTCGAGGCGCGCGCCGCGGGGCGCGGCCCGCAGGACAGCGGCGCTGGCGAGGGGGCCGCCGCGGCGCCCGAGCTCCAGGTGATGCGGCTCGTCGTCGCGAAGGGCATCGCCGGCCGCGAGCCGATCGAGCCGGCGACGTCGTTCGCGAGCGCGGAGATCGAGCGCCTCTACGCGTTCGTCGAGCTCTCGAACAAGGACCGGGCCGCCTCGGAGATCACCGTCGTCTTCACGCCGCCCGACGGGGGCGCGCCGCTGCGCATCCCGCTGGCGGTCGGCGCGGAGCGGCGCTTTCGCACCTGGGCGGCCACGCGGAAGGCGCGCGCGGCGGGGCTCTGGTCGGTGACGGTCAACGACGCGGCAGGCAAGGAGCTCGCGCGCGCCTCGTTCACGATCACGACGTAGGAGGCGCCCGTGGCTCGCATGTTGCGCTCGCACCTCGCCTTGCTCTGGCGCGCCCGCCGCGCCGCCGTCCTCGCCCTCGCGCTCGCCGCGGGAGGCTGCGTCTCCCGCGTCGCCCGGGAGCCCGACGCCGCCGGGCCGCGGCGCTCGCCCGCGGCCGCCCGCGCTCCCGGCGACCAGGGGGACCTCGACTTCTGGGTGCCCGACGGCCCCGCGGCCCGGGTGCTGTCGCTGCAGGTCCCGGAGAGCACGGAGGACGACCCGTCCGACGTCGACCGCTCCGACGACGAGCCGCCCGCGCTCGCCCGGCCCCGGCGGGGCGTGACGTCGGCCGCGGCCGACGAGGAGCGCCGCTACGTGCTCCTGCCGGGCGTCGAGCTGGCGCCCGACGTGGAGCAGAAGGTCGCGGAGATCGCCTCCGCTTACCACCGGCGGACCGGAAAGGAGCTCGTGGTCACGAGCGGCACGCGCGACCCCGCGCGGCAGGCCGAGGCGATGCACGACCTCTTCCGGCACGGCGCCGACGTCCTCGGCCTCTACAAGGACAAGGCGGCGGCGCGCGAGATCAAGAGCGCGTACGAGGAGGGGCTCTCGGCCGACGAGCCCACCGAGGCCGTGATCGCGGCCCTCGAGCGGGTGATCCGCGCCCAGATCGACCGCGGCGTGTTCATCTCGGCGCACCTCAGGGAGGGCGCGGTCGACATCCGGAACCGGGACATGACGCCGGCCGAGAAGCGCGCGTTCATCGAGGGGATCGACGAGGTCGGGGGCGTGTTCGCGCTCGAGGAGTCGCGGCCGCCCCACTACCATCTGCAGATCGATTGATCCCGGGACGCCGGGCGGTCCGCGCGGCGCGGCCGCCGGCGCCGCGGCTCACTCGTCGGTGAACCTGACGATCTGCCCGGCGTCGGTGTTCGTCCAGTAGACGCCTGACCCGTCCGCGGCGATGCCCGTCGGGCCGCCCTGATTCTCCGCGAGGATCTCCCGATCGGCGGTCCCGTCCTTGCGAATCCGGTACACGGTCCCCGCCGCCCTGACGGTCACGTAGAGGTAGTCCCCGTGCGCGGCGATCCCGGTGGGGGGGCCGGACAGGTCGGCGAGGAGGGGCGACGGGGTTTCCCCCTCCGACGGGCTCCGCGGATACCGCATCACGCTGTCCGGGGTGAGCCAGTAGAGATTGGCCTCGTCCAGCACGAGCAGGCCCGGCTCCACGAGGTCTGCGCGGAGCTGCGCCGCCTCGTCGGCGTCGCTCGTGTTGTCGACGGAGAGCGTGTTGTCGGCGCGATCGGTCCAGTAGACGAGGGCGCCGTCGGTCGCGACCCCGGCGGGCTCGTCGCCCACGAACAGATCCTTTCGCGTGCCGCCGGCCTTGGGGACCCAGGTGATGCGGCTGCCGTTCGGGCGAGCGCTGTAGACGTTGTCGGCGCTCAGCGCGATCGCCTCCGCGGCGCCGCAGCTGCCCCACAGCGGCTCCTCGACGAAAGCAGCCGGAAACCTCGCGGCTTTCGGCAGCTTCCGCAGCTTGTCGCGCTGATGCTTGGCGCTGTCGCAGTCCCCGGTGAACGCCGCGTCGGTGCTCGACCAGTAGATGTGCGTCGCGTCCAGCACGATGACGTCGGGCACCTCGCTGGACGGAGCGAGCAGGTCGATGACCTCCCGCTCGTCCTTGATCTGGCGCCGGAGCGCGCCGCCCTGGCTCCCGTCGGCGCTCGCGCTGGTCCAGTAGATCGCCTCCTCGTCGAGCGCGATGCCCCGAGGCGCCCCCTGGTTCTCGGCGATCACGATCAGCGGGATCACCTGGCGATCCTCGATCCCCGCGATCTCCGCGCAGCCGTGGAGGCCCGGCGCGAGCGCGGCGAGCGCGAGCGTCGCGGCAGAGCGCTTCGACCCCCGCATCACCACCGCCCTCCGAGCGTCATGCGCCCCCCGTCCGAGGCGACGGTCGGCGAGAGCCAGACGCGCCCGCCCGCGACGGGCGCCTCCGGCGACCGCGACAGCAGCACCATCGCCACGCCGGCCCCGAGGCACAGGAGCCCCGCGCCGGCGGCGATGTTCGAGACCATCGCGGTCGTCCGGGCGCTCTCGTTCGCCTCGACGTCCGCGCGGCTGCAGCCGAAATTGCCGCTGCAGCCCTCCTCGACGTCCCCGGCCTTCTGGATCGCCATGATCCCGAACACCGCGCCCACGCCGAGCCCGGCGAGCCCGACCCCGCCGGCGACGAAGCCGAGCGCGCGCACCGGGCTGCCGGTCGCCTCGGGCTGGGCGGGCGTCGGCCGGACGGCCGGCGCCGGGGCAGGGGGAGCGGCCTGCGCCGGCCGCTGAACGGCGGCGTCCGCGAGCGGCGGGATGACCACCCGCGGCGCGCTGGGGCCTGGATCGAGCGTCACCTGCTGCGACCACGGCTGCTTGCCCGGCGCCTTGGCCTCGATCGTCGCCGTGCCCGGATCCACGGGGATGCCCGAGCCCGTGGCCGCAGCGGCGCTCAGCTGCTGGCCGTTCAGCGTGATCGACATCCCCGGCGCCGCCTCCGCGACCTCCAGGACGAGGCGCGTCAGCCGAGCTTCGAGCTCGGCCGCGCGCTTGGCCGCGAACTGGGAGCGATCCTGCTGCCCGGCGGTCGCCGCGAGCGCGGACGCCTCCTTGAACTCGGCCCACGCGCTGGCCGTCTTGCCCTCTTTCTCGTGGCACACCGCCAGGTTCAGCAGCGTCCCGACCGTGGGATCCACCCGTTGGCTCTCGGCGAGCTTGGGGCACGCCTCCGCCAGCTTCCCTTCGTCCATGAGCTTCTTGCCGTCCTGGAACAGCCCCTCGGCGAGCGCCTTGTCCGCCGCCGTCGGCTGCGCCCGGAGCGGCGAGGTCAGGCTCATCCCGGAGAGCAGCGCGAGCCATGCGCCCGCGTGTCGCGCTCGAAACGATCTCAATGGCGGCTCCTCAGCATTTCGTCCTCGCTTGTCGGCCCCTGCGGCCGGGGCACGGGGCCCGGCCTATGCGGCGCGCCCGACGCGGTCGCCTTCGGTCGCGCGCCGGTGGCAGCGCTGCCCGCGGGGGCCGCGGTCGGCGCAGGGCTCGGGGGCGCGGCGCTCGCCGCGGCCGGCGCGCTCGGGGGCGCAGCGCTCGCCGCGGCCGGCGCGCTCGGGGGCGCAGCGCTCGCCGCGGCGGGCGCGCTCGGCGATGCCGCGGGCGCGCTCGGCGCCGCGGCCGCGGCGCCGGGGACGAGGGCGCCGCCGCCGGGCCGACCGGGCTCGCCCGCCGCGGCCGAGCTCGGCGCCTCCGGGGCCACGCGCACGCCTCCGACGAGCCACACGCCCGCGCCGGCCACGCTCGCGAGCAGCGCGGCCACGCCGGCGGCCACGAGCAGCCTGCGCCGCGACCGGCGGCGGAAGCCCGTGTGCGTCCACGAGGCGCCGGACAGGCGATCGCTGTCCTCGGCCGCCCTCGAGTTGAGCAGCGTCTGTCCGGCCGGCGACGCCGCGCCGATCGCGCTCTGGATGCGCGAGGTCGAGAGCTTCGCGAAGCTCGACCCGAGCGGCTCGAGCGCCTGCGCGAGCTTGCCGACGTTGGCGTAGCGGGCGCTCACGTCGCGCTCCAGGCAGCGCGCGACGATCCGCTCCAGCATGGCGGGCGCGTCGCTGCGCTTGTCGCGCAGCCGCGGCACCGGCTGGTGGAGGATGTTCGCCATCACCGCGGCCACGGTCTCGCCCTGGAACGGCGGCTCGCCCGTCACGAGCGTGTACAGCAGCACGCCGAACGACCACACGTCGGCGCGCCCGTCGACCGTCCTCGGGGCCATCATCTGCTCGGGCGACATGTACCCGGGCGAGCCCATCACCTGCTTCGTCGACGTGAGCCCCGGCTCCGCCGGCGAGTCGAGCCCTTGCCCCTTCGAGATGCCGAAATCGAGGACCTTGATGTGCCGTGTCCCGTCCGGGTGCTCGGCGAGGAACAGATTCGAAGGCTTGATGTCCCGGTGCACGACGCCGGCCGCGTGCGCCTCGGCCACCGCCTCCAGCGCCTGCAATACGTAGTCGACGGCGTCCTGGATGGACAGCGGGCCGTGGGTCTCGATGACCTGCTGGAGATCGAGCCCGCTCAGGAACTCCATCACCATGAAGGGCACGCCGCTCTCCGTGGTGCCGACGTCGAACACGCGCGCGACGTGCTCGCCTTGCAGGCGGGCCGCCGTGCGCGCCTCGCGCAGGAAGCGCGCGACCGCCTCCTGGTTGCTGAGGGCGTCCTGGCGCAGGATCTTGATGGCGACCTGCTGATCGAGATCCTCGTTGCGCGCCGCGAGGACGACGCCCATTCCGCCGATGGCCACGACCCGCTCGACGCGGTACTTGGCCGCGATGAGCTCTCCGGGCTGGGCCACCGGTGCGAGGAGCTGCGCGGTGCGGTCGGGGGTCACGGCTGGCGCTCAAGCCTACATGAACGGATTCGGTTTTCCGAGAGCCGCGCGCGCCCCAGCGCCCTTTGTCATTCGCCGGCAGGTTTCGCCGCGGCAGGGCGCTGCCCGCTGGCGTCATGGGCGCTCTCGGGCGCCACCGCGCCGCCATGCTGCTGCGGTGGCCTCGTCAACCGCGCGGGAAGAGGCCGTGCCTGCCGGCCGTCCGGAGCTCGTCCAGCCCCGCCTGCATCCGCGCGACGATCCGCGCGAACGCGCGCTCGACCTCGTCCGGGTCGTCCGCGGCCTCGCGCGGGAGGCCGAGGTGCAGCGGGCGGAGCACGCGGGTGTGGATCTTCACCGGGAGGGGCACATGGGGGATCGGGACGCCGACGATGAGCCCCCACGGCAGCGCGAGGCCGAGCGGCGCGACGTTCGAGCGCGCGAGCCGGGGGAGGCGGAGCCACTCGGCCACCCTGCGCCCGTCCGTGGCGATGTAGAGCGACTGGTGCGCGCCCGCGCTCACGATCGGCACGACGGGCACGCCCTCGCGGATGGCGAGCCGGACGAAGCCGCGGCGGCGGCCGAAGCGGATCGTGTACTGCGCCGACGTGGGCTTGCAGGCGTCGAGATCGCCGCCGGGGAAGACCAGGACCGCCGCGCCCCGGGCGAGCGCCCGCCGCGCGTTCTCCGGGCTCGCGGCGATGGCCCCGCAGGCGTTGAGCCAGGGGCCGGCCTTCGGGACGTTGAACGGGAGATCGTGCATCAGCCCGTAGGACAGGCGCGAGGGCCCATAAAGGCGCCAGAACGCCGTCATGTGGCAGTACATATCGGGCATTCCCGTCATCGCGTTGTGGTTGCTGACCGCGAGGAAGGGGCCGTCGGGCAGCGCCGCTTCGAGCTCGGTCTCGCAGCGGAAGTAGTCGTCGTAGAGCAAGCCGAGCAGCGGGAGCACGCGGGCGATGAACGCCGGGTCGCGCGCGTCGAGATCGTCCGGTCGCGCGCGCTCGCGGCCCTTGGCCGAGAACGCGGCGATGGCGTCCCGCACGAGGTCGAGGCTGGGGCGGGGCTCTCTTGGCAGGGTCAGCACCGTGTCCCGGTGCCCTAGCCTGCGGCGCGACCGAGGGGAAGCGGTTCGTCCGGGGCGCGTGCCGCCCGGGCTCGGGGCGCGCGGCCTCGCTCGCGGGGCAGGGGACCTCCGCGAGCGAGGCCGCCGCGGCGCGGGCCGGGGCGGCGACGATGGGCGCGTCACCCCGTCACTGCGCGTCGCGGCAGCACCGGAAGCTGGTCTCGTAGAAGCGGAACCCGTCCGCGTGCGCCGGGTTCGTGGAGCCGCACCGCGGCTTCGCGCCGCCGAAGCAGCCGGACCAGTAACAGCCCTTGAGGACATGGGGATACTCGTTGACGTGGTACTTGGTGCGCACCACCCACTCCTCGACGTTTCCTGTCATGTCGTAGACGCCGAACGCGCTCACGCACCCCGGCCGCGAGCCGCTCGGCTCGGCCTGGTACAGCGCCTGGACCTCGGCGAGCGCCTCGTCGGAAGGCCAGGTGTTGAGCGCCCCCTCGTCGGGCGCAATCCACGTCTTGTTGTCGTTGCAGCGCTCGGCTTCGTGGGTGTTCCCGTAGGGATAGACGAGCGCCTCCGGGCCCTGGCACGCCGTGTCCCACTCGTCCTCGGTGCAGAGGCGTTTGCCGCGCGCCTGGCACCAGGCGTTCGCCGAGACGGCGCTCTCCATCACGAGCGGCAGGGCGCCCTCGATGTTCGGCGCCTCGAAGCGATCGATGCAGTATCCCTCGATCTCCACCATGTCGGGCGGGCACGGCCCTTCGGGCGGCGTGTCGAGCGGGAAGTCCTGTTCGTCGACTCCGCCGCTGCCTCCCCCGGCGCCGCCCTCTCCGGCGCCGCCTTCTCCCGCGCCGACCGCGCCGGCGCCGCCGCCTCCTCCAGCGCCGCCGCTGCCGGCGAGCTCCATGGAGGTCGACGAGGACGAGGACGCCGCCGCCGC
The DNA here is from genome assembly GCF_051474665.1 of Sorangium sp. So ce394. Classification (NCBI taxonomy): domain Bacteria; kingdom Pseudomonadati; phylum Myxococcota; order Polyangiales; family Polyangiaceae; genus Sorangium; species Sorangium sp. So ce394. The sequence continues at coordinate 7,128,930 of NZ_CP150339.1, read as the reverse complement.
CCCCCCGCCGCCCGAGGCGTCGTCGTTGCCGGCGCCGAGGCCGCCGGTGCAGGAAGCGCTGACGAGGGAGACGAGCCCGAGGCGCGAGGCGATCCGAACGGCGAGAGATCGAGCGCGCATGGCGGGCTCCTCGACGATCAGGGTGCCAGAGCCGCGCTCTCCCGTCGAGCGCGGGCGCCGCCCTCCGCGCGCTCTCCGCCGTGGCTCGTCGCGCCAGATCGTCCTCGACACGGACCTTCGTCCTCCGCCTTCCTCCTTCATCGACCCTCGCTGTGCCCGGACGGAGCCACCCGCCGGGGGCGGCGACGCCCGCGCGCGGCGCTCATGCGCGAATCAAGAGAACCGCCCTGGCGCCGAGGACGCCGGGAGACTCCGAATTGAAAAATTCTCCTCTTTGCGTACTTGGCGGCTCTCTTCCCCCGTTTCCGGCCGCCGTACGCCTTGATCTGCCCGCTACAGGCGGAGCTTGCAGCGGAGGATCGCGCTCGGGTTGACCCGCGCGGCGGTCAGCCGGCTCGCGCGGGCGTCGACGCGCACCTGGACCGCCACCGAGCCCGCGAGCGTGCGGCTCACCAGATCGCGCGCGAGCAGGCCCACGGCGCCGGTCAGGTGCGCCATCGCCGCGGAGCCGGCCAGCAGCGAGCAGGGGATGGATCCGGATAGATCCATCCCGATCGAGGCGTCCGCGCCGTCGCGCTGGATCGCCCCCGTGCCCTTGAGCTTCAGCGCGCCGGCGGCGACCTCCACACCGCTCAGCGCGATGCGCCGGCGGTCGCCCGAGAGCTGGGCGTCCGCCTTGACGGTGGTGGTGTCGCCGAAGAGGAGCCCGTCGAGCTCCCTGGGGTGGGGCAGGGTGAAGCCCTTCACCGTGAGCGCGATCGGGCCCTCGAGCGGCGCCTCGGACAGGGCCGTCCGGTCCGCCCCGGCCGCGAGCCGCAGCTCGAACGTGCCGGAGACCACCATCGTCGAGGCGCCGACGTCCACGCCGAGGAGCGCGCCCACGGCGGCGAGCTGCGTCGGCGCGAGCTCGATCGAGGCGCTCGGCGACGGCCGCGGCCGGAGCTCGGCCCGGAGCGGCGCCGAGGCGGCGTCCTCGCCGCCGAAGCCGAGGGAGATGGAGGCCGCGCCGATCGACCAGGCGACGTCGGTGCGCGCCACCTCCTTGCCGGCGACCAGCACGCGCGCCTGCTTCAGGACGCCGGCCTCTAGCCCCGGCGCGCCCGGCGGCGGCGCCGCGGCGCCCTGGGCCGCGCCGGCCGCGCGCCGCTCGAGCGAGGCGTCCGCCAGCGCGACCACCTCCGGCCCCCCGTCGCGATCCCGCAGGCCGAGGCGGACGCGGCCCGTGGTGAGCGGCAGCGACGCCGCGCGGGGGCCGTGCTGCGCGATCCACGCTGGCAGGCCCTCCAGGGCGTCGATCCCCACGGCGGTGAGCTCGACCCCATCCGCCGCGATCCCGGCGGGCGCGAGCCCGCGCAGCGCGATCCTGGCGCGCGCCACCGTGCCCGAGAGCCCGCGCACGCCGAGCAGGGAGAAGCGCGCGCCGCGCAGGCGGACCTCGCCGAGGCCGACGTCGATCGCGCCCGGATCCAGCGCGACGCCGCGCGCGCGGGCCTCGGCGACGATGTGCCGGCGGAGCGCGGGCGGACCGAGCACGAGGAGCGCGGCGACGGCCGCCCCGACGGCGGCGATGACGACGAGCGCCGCGATGAGGGCGCGGCGGCGGCGCTTTCCGCGCGGCGCGGCGCCATCGCCGGGCGCGGCGCCATCGCCGGGCGCGGCGCCATCGCCGGGCGCGGCGGGCGCGGCGCCGCCGTCGCCGGGGGCACGCGGCGCGTCGAGCGGCGCCTCCGTGCGGGTGTCAGGGGAGGGGCGGGAGGTGGGCACCACGACGTGGGATCCCTCTAGCGTCGTTCCAGCGCGCTCGCGAGCGCTTCGCGCGGCTCAGCGCGCTTGCGGCCAGGCCCTCGGCTGCGCTACGGGTCACAGGAGCCGTCCGTCGTCGTTCCCGTTCCGCGGAGCCCGGTATGAAGATCACCATCGTCGCGAGCGGGAGCGGAGGCAACGCCACCCTGTTCTCCTCCCGGGGCACGCGGGTCCTCGTGGACGCGGGCGTCGGGCCCCGGGTGCTGGAGCAATGCCTCTCGGCGGCGGGCGCGGGCGGCCCGCTCGGCTGGGCCCCCGACGCGATCGTGATCACGCACGCGCACGCCGACCACGTCGGCGTGGCCGCCAAGTACAACAAGAAGCATAAAATCCCGATCTACGCCTCGGAGGCGACCGCGCGCGCCGCCGAGCTCGGCGACCCGGAGCGCGTCCGGAGCTTCTCGCCGCGCGAGCCGTTCGCGATCGGCGCGCTCACGATCTCGCCGAGGCCGCTGCCGCACGACGCGGCGCAGGTCGCGCTCGTCGTCGACGACGGGGCGCGGCGCGCCGCGCTCGTGACCGACCTCGGGGAGGTTCCGCCGGGGCTCCTCGAGCACGTCGCCGGCTGCGACGTGCTGCTGCTCGAGTCGAACTACGACGCCGACATGCTCGAGGCCGGCCCGTACCCGCAGCACCTCAAGCGCAGGATCCGCTCGGCGCGGGGCCACCTGTCGAACGCGCAGGCGTGCGCGCTGCTCGCGGCGCTGCCCGGCGGCACGCACACGGTCGCGCTGATGCACCTGTCCGAGGTCAACAACCGCCCGGATCTCGCCCTCGACGCCGCCCGCGACGCGCTCCTCGGCAAGCGCGCGCGCCTGCTCGCCGCGCCGCCGCGGGGGCCGCTCGTCCTCGACGCCGCGCCGCCGGCCCCGCCGCCCGGCGCGGCGCGCTCGGCGCTCGGCCCGCCGGCGCCCCCGCGCCAGCTCGGCCTGTTCCCGGGGATGTAGCGCCGCGCGCGCGGTGCGCCGACCGACGCGACGCCCCCGCGCGGGCGAGCGTCAGATCCCCTCGAGCCGGACCTTCTGGCCGGCGCGGACGCCGTGGCGCCGCGCCCAGCCGGCGTTCAGCTCGAGGACGTACGTCGAGGGGCAGCCGACGTCGAAGCTCGAGTCGTTGAGCGTCGGGGTGTTCTCCTCGATACCGACGATCGTGCCATCGCTGTCGATGAACAGCATGTCGAGCGGGATGCAGGTGTTGTGCATCCAGAACGAGTGTTGGGTCCGCTGCTGGAAGACGAAGATCATCCCGCGGTTCTCCGCCATGCTCTTCCGGTACATGAGCCCGCGGGCGCGCTCCTTCTCCTTTCGCGCGATCTCGACGAGGACGTCGGGCGCCTGGGCCTCGAGGAAGATCACCTTGCCGGTCGCGAGCTGGAACGGGCCGGTCGGGTCCTCGGGGCACGCCGGATCCGGGCCGGCCGTCGGGGTGGGCCGCTCCGGCGCCTCCGGGGTCGGCTCGATGCAGCGACCCCCGTCCTGCGCCTCGGCGACGGCGGGCGGCGCCTCGGTCGCGGCGGGCGGCGCCTCGGCCGAGCGGGGCGGCGTCACCTCGCCGCGGGGCGCGACCTGGAGCGGCTCGTCGACGCGGCGCTCGCACGCGCCGAGGGCGGCCGCGAGCAGCAGCGCGCCCAGGGCGGGCGCGAGCGGGGCGAGCGAGGCGAGCGAGAACGGACGGGTCGCGAGGGCGCAGCGCGAGCTCATGCCGCTTCCTACCACGGCGCGGCTCGCCCTTGACCGCCGGACCGCGACGCGCGAAACCGTCCCCCGATGATCGCTCGAACCCTCGCCATGCAGCCCGTCGCCGCGCTCGCCGCGCTGGCGGTCCTCGCCGGATGTTCGAAGACCCCGGAGCCCACGGCCGAAGAGTCGCCGAAGACGAAGACGACGACGCCGGCGTCGACGGGGGCGGCCGGCAGCAAGACGGAGAAGACCGAGAAGACCGAGAAGGAGCGCCCCCCGCCGCAGCGGCGCAAGGTCTCGGCGAAGCCGGTCGCCGAGGTCAAGCCCAGCGAGGACGACCCGGTGAAGGGCAAGTGGACGCTCGAGGACGCGACCAAGGGGCTCCCGCCGGGCAAGACGCTGACCGCGTCGATCGAGACCGACCTCGGCACGCTGTCCTGCAAGCTGTTCGACGACAAGGCGCCGATCACGGTCGCCAACTTCGTCGGCCTGGCGCGCGGGATCAGGCCCTGGAAGACGCCCGAGGGCAAATGGGAGAAGAAGCCCGCCTACGACGGGACGATCTTCCACCGCATCATCCAGGGATTCATGATCCAGGGCGGCGACGCGAAGAAGAACGGCACCGGCGAGGCCGGCTACGTGATCCCGGACGAGGTCTGGGAGGACGGCAGCCACGACCGCCCGGGCCTCCTGTGCATGGCGAACCGCGGCAAGAACACGAACTCCGCGCAGTTCTTCATCACCGACGCGGCGGCGTTCCACCTCGACAACGGCTACACCATCTTCGGTGAGTGCGGGCCCGAGGAGCTCGTCCACAAGCTCGCGGGCGTCGAGGTCAAGGGCGAGCGCCCCGTCAACCCGCCAGTCATCAAGAAGGTGACGATCACCCGGCAGTGAGCGCGCCCCGGCGCTCGCCGCGCCGAGCTCGCGCCCCGGCCGCGCCGCGGCGCGGGGCCGAGCCCGGCGGGGAGGGGGCTACTCGCAGTCGTTGTCCTCGCCGGGCGAGGGCGAGCTCGACACGGTGAAGCTGACGTCGAGCCACTCGCTCGTCTCGTCGTGCCCGCTGATGCCGTTGCCCTCGGTCAAGAGCTCGCCGACCTCGCGATCGCTACAGCGGACGATGCTCTCCCCGGCGCCGTGCGCCGCGGTCGGCCGCTGGCTGTTGCGCGCGGTGTCGTCGGCATAGCCGGTCTTCCCCGTCTTGTACGCCATCGCCGAGTTCCCCAGCTCAGCGCCCCAGATGACGTAGTCGATGTCCTTGAGCGGGCTGCCCTCGGTCCCGTCCCACTCGAAGAGGATCACCATCTCCCCACCGTCGGTGAGCAGCGCGCCGGCCTGCGCCCCGAGGGCGCCGTTCGTGGGCGCGATCATCGGCGGCACGTCGTCCCCCTCGCAGGGGATGGGCGACTCGTCAAGCGCGAAGTCGGCGCAGCGATTGTATTCGAGCTCGAACGACTCGTCGCTCGCGAGCACGAGGCGCGCCCCCGCCGCGATCGTGGTTCCGGGAGGGAACTGGACGAGGAAGTCGGTCCCTTCGCTGCCGACCGGGGCCCAGGCCTTCCCCTCGGTGATGGCATAATAAACGGCGTTGTCCGAAAGGTAGTAGTTGGTGAGGTCGACCGCCTCGTCGGTCGGGTTCCAGATCTCGACGAACTCGGCCGCTCCAGGCCGGACGACGACCTCCGAGATCAGCAGGTGGCCGGCGGGCTCGCCGACGACATCGCCGCCGCCGCCGCCATCCCCGCCGCCCGCGCCGCCGCCCCCGCCGCCGCCGCCCTCGCCGCCGCCGCCGGCCTCGCCGCCGCCGCCGGCTTCGCCGGTGCTGCTCGAGGTGGTGCTGGAAGAGCTCGCCCCGCCTCCTCCGGTCGCGTCGTCACCGCCGCAAGCCATGAGGTGGGCGAGCGTCAGAGGGGAAGCTGCGAGGAGCGCGATACTGAGCAGGTTGCGTTTGTGCATTGTTGAGAGATACATCAGAGCGCCGGCCAACAGGCAAGTGGGATTGCAGCCTGGGGGAAAGGATCCACCTCGCGCGACCGCGTCAGGACGCTGCCCGCGCTGCCAAAGGCGTGGCAGGCGCGCGTGGAATCGATAGCATGGCGCCATGCGACGCTGCTCCTCGCTCTTCCTGACACTCCTCTGCGTGCCGCTCCCTGGTCTGGGCCTCGCCGTCGGTTGCGGACAGACCGTCATCGTGGACGATCCGTCCGCGGAAGGCGGGGGCGGCCAGGCCGGCGCGCCTCCCGTTCCGGGCGTCGGGGGCGGCGGCGCGGACGCGGGCCCGGACCCGCTCGAGGAGTACGAGGACCCCGGCTGTCCCGACATGGAGCCGCCGATCACCGATTTCGCGTGCGATCCCTACGATCAGTCGAGCGGCTTTTGCGCCCCCGGAGAGGGGTGCTTCATCTACGTGCAGTATCCGAGCGAGCCGTGCGGGCAGGAGATCTACGGCGCCTTCTGCGCGCCGGCCGGCCCGGGCGGACAGGGCGATCCGTGCAGCGGCGGCGGCGAGTGCGGCGCCGGGTTCGCCTGCGTCGTGACCGGCTCGGGCACGCAGTGCGTGGAGCTCTGCGCGCTCAGCGGCGACGACAGCTGCGCTCCGGGGCTCGTGTGCGAGCCGATCGACGTGGAGGGGATGGGCGGATGCCTGTGACGACGCGCTCCGTGGGTCCGCGCTCGCATCGGAGGACGGCCCTCGCGCTGGTCCTGCTCGGGGCCGCCGCCGGCGGCGCCGCGCTCTCGGGGGGGTGCGGGGCGCGGACGGGGCTGAACATCCCGCCGCCCGCCCCGGAGTGCGAGGTCGACGCCGACTGCCCCGGCGCCAAGGATCTCTGCAAGCCGGTGGTCTGCCAGCTGTTCGAGGCGGGGCAGCCCGAGGGCGGCGCGGCGCCCGCGCCCGAGGGCGGGGCGGGCGGCGCCGCCCCCCGGCGCGGCGGGACGTGCGTGTCCCTGTTGCCGGTCGACTGCGACGACGGCGATCCGTGCACCCGCGACACCTGCGAGAGCGCGACGGGGCTCTGCACCTACGGGCCGTCGACGCTCGACATCGACGGCGACGGCTTCCGCGCGCCGCTGCCCGGCACGATCGCCGGCGAGCCGCTCGCGTGCGGCGACGACTGCGACGACTCGAGCGCCGCGGCCTTCCCCGGCGGGAGGGAGATCTGCGACGGGGTCGACAACGACTGTGACGGCACGGTCGACAACGGGGCGCGCTTCGTGCCGCGTGACCTGGACGCGATCCGCATCTCGGGCGACATCGCGCCGGCCAGCTCGGGCGGCCTGTCCTGGAGCGGGACCTCGTACGCGGCGCTCTACACCGGCACCACGCGGGGCTTCAACGTGTACCGCACGATGATCAGCGCCGGCGGGGAGCCGCTCGCGCCCGGCGAGGAGATCATCACCCCGAAGAACGGCGACGCCTCCGGCGGGCCGATCGTGTGGGTCGGCGATCGGTACGGCGCCGCCTGGCAGGACCGGCGCGACGGCGACTACGAGGTGTACTTTTCCTTGCTCGACGAGAACGGCGAGAAGGTGGAGGGCGGCGACCGGCGGCTCTCGAACGCGCCAGGCTTCTCGGTCAACGTGTCGCTCGCGTGGAACGACGCGGAGTTCATCCCCGTCTGGCAGGACGAGCGCAACGGCGCCTTCGACCTGTTCGCCCAGCGCATCGACGTCGACGGCAACCTGATCGGCGAGAACGTCCAGCTCACCGATGGATCGAGCGGCTTCGACAACGAGGCGCCCTCCGTGGCGGCGGGCCAGAGCGGCATCGGCGTCGCGTGGTCGGCGGGCGACGCGGTCACGCATTTCATCCAGTTCCAGACGTTCGACGCCGAGCTCCAGCCGAGCTCGGAGGTCGTCTCGCTGACGAACGGCGACACCGACGCGGTCTATCCCACGGTGGTGTGGAACCGCGATCGCTACGTCATCGCGTGGTACGACAAGTCGGCGAGCCCCAAGGCGATCTACGCCGCCGCGGTCTCGGAGGACGGCGAGATCCTCGTCCAGCCGAGGGCCATCTCGAACCCGGGCCCCTTCCGCTCCCGGTATCCGTTCCTGCGCCCGCTCGGCGATCGGCTGCTCGCGATCTACTCGGACGATCGCGACCAGAACGACGGCTACGAGCTCTACGCCGTCACGGTGAACGCCGATCTCGTGCGGATCAGCGACGAGCAGCGGCTCACCTTCGCGCGCCGCGACAGCATCGGCCCGGTCGCCACGTTCGGGCCGGAGGGAGACGTGGGCATCCTCTTCCGCGACGATCGCGAGGGCGGCGAGCACCACGTCTTCTTCACCCGGCTCGAGTGCAGGGCGGGCGACTGACGCCCCGGCGGCCGAGCGCGCGGCGGCGCTCGGCCTCGGGGCTGAGCTCGGCCCAGCGCTCGGCCTCGGGCCGGCGGCGCGCTCCGCTTCGAGGCCGGGCGCGCCGCGGCGCTCAGCCCCGGGTCGGCAGGCGGCGCAGCCGGAACGGGCCGGCGCGGTGGACCTTGCCCGGCAGCGGGCGGCCGATGACCTGCTCGGCGACGTTGCCCGCCTCGATGAGCTTGTCGAGATCGACGCCGGTCCGGACGCCCATCCCGTGGAGCATGAACACGAGATCCTCGGTCGCCATGTTGCCGGCCGCGCCCGGCGCGTAGGGGCAGCCGCCCACGCCCGCCACCGACGCGTCGAAGTCGCGCACGCCGAGCTCCAGGCCGACCAGGATGTTCGCGAGCGCCGTGCCCCGCGTGTCGTGCAGGTGCAGCGCGAACCGCTCGGGCGGCATCGCGTCCAGGAAGCGGCGGACGATGTCGTGGGTCTGCCGCGGGGTGCCGATGCCGATCGTGTCGCCGAGCGACACCTGGTAGCACCCGAGCTCGATGAGCCGCTCCGCGATGCGCACGACGCGGGCGGGGTCGACGTCGCCCTCGTACGGGCAGCCCCACACGGTCGAGACGTACGCGCGCACGGCGACGCCCGCCTCGCGCGCCGGCGGGACGATCTCCGAGAACACCGAGAGCGTGTCGTCGATCGACTTGTTGACGTTGGCGCGGTTGTGCGCCTCGCTCGCGCTCAGGAAGACGGCGATCTCGCGCAGGCCCACCGCGAGCGCCCGCTCGAGGCCGCGCGCGTTCGGGCACAGGGCGCTGAAGGTCACGCCCGGCTCGGCCGCGATCGTCCTCGAGAGCTCCTCGGCGTCGGCGAGCTGCGGCACCCACTTCGGCGAGACGAAGCTCGTGATCTCGATCCGGCGGAGGCCGGCGGCGACGAGCGCCGCGATGAGCCGCCGCTTGCCCTCGATCGGGATCATCGCCGCCTCGTTCTGGAGCCCGTCCCGCGGGCTCACCTCGTAGATCGAGACCTCGTCGGCGACGCGCGCGAACAGCGGCGCGGACGCGGCGCCGCCCGCGCTCGGGCGCTCGGGCGAGCCCTCGGTCGCCGGCGGACCCTCGGCGAAGGGGCGGGGCAGCGTCAACCGCTCACCATCCGGAGCTGCCGGCTCGGCGCGGCCGGCGTGAAGGGGATCGGGTAGCTGCCGGAGAAGCACGCGTGGCAGTAGCTGTCCGCCGACGGCCGCGCGGCCCCGGGGTCGCCCTCGCGCGCCTCGATCGACCGCACGCTCTCGACCAGGCCCTCCAGCGACAGGTAGCCGACGCTGTCGGCCGTCAGGTAGCTGCAGATCTCGTCCACGGAGTGGCTCGAGGCGATGAGCTCCGATCGCGTCGGCGTGTCGACGCCGTAGTAGCAGGGCCAGCGCGTGGGCGGGCTCGAGATGCGGACGTGCACCTCGCGGGCGCCCGCGTCGCGGATCATCTTGACGATCTTGCGGCTCGTCGTCCCGCGGACGATCGAGTCGTCGACGACGACGACCCGCTTGCCCTCGATCGCCGCCCGGTTCGGGTTGAGCTTGAGCCGGACGCCGAAGTGCCGGATCGACTGCTGCGGCTCGATGAACGTGCGGCCGACGTAGTGGCTGCGGATGAGCCCCATCTCGAACGGGGCGCGCGCGCGGTCGGCGAAGCCGATCGCCGCCGGCACGCCCGAGTCGGGCACCGGGATCACGACGAGATCGTCGCCGGGCTCGACCGGCTGCTCCATGGCCAGGCGCCGGCCGAACGCCTTGCGGACCTCGTAGACGCTCACGCCCTGGATCGTCGAGTCGGGGCGGGCGAAGTAGACGTGCTCGAAGATGCAGAGCTTGCGCGACTCCGGCGCGAAGGGGAACTCGGAGCGGACCCCGTCCGCGCTGATGATCACCATCTCGCCCGGCGCGACGTCGCGCACCTTGCGCGCGCCGATCAGATCGAACGCCGTCGACTCGCTGGCGACCACGTGGGCGACGCCGCTGCCGCTCGTCATCTCGCCGATGCAGAGCGGCCGGATGGCGCGCGGGTCGCGCACGGCGATGAGCTCCCGCTCCGTCAGGAAGAGCAGCGAGTAGGCGCCCTCCACCTGCTTCAGCGCCTCGGCGATGCGCTGGCGCAGATCGTCCTTCTTGCTCATCGCGATGAGGTGGACGATCGACTCGGTGTCGCTCGCGGTCTGGTAGATCGAGCCGCGCGCCTCGAGCTGCTCGCGCAGGGCCTCGTGGTTCGTGAGGTTGCCGTTGTGCGCGACCGCGAGCGAGCCGCGCGCGTAGTCGACGCCGAGCGGCTGCGCGTTCTTCAGGTGCGACCCGCCCGCGGTGGAGTAGCGGACGTGGCCGATGGCGCGGTCGCCGGGCAGCGACGCGAGATCGGACGGCGCGAAGCCGGACTGCACCCGCCCCATGGCGCGGTGGCCGAAGAGGCGCTCCCCGTCGCTGCTGACGATCCCCGCAGATTCCTGCCCTCGATGCTGGAGCGCGTGCAACCCGAGGTAGGCCATGTTGGCCGCCTCGGGGTGGCCAAAGATTCCGAACACACCGCACATGCCGCCTATCTAGTACGAAAACGGGGCATGACCCACCGTCATGGCGATCCGTCGTCATGATGAGGCGGCCGAGCGCCGGCGCCGGGCCGGAGACCGGCGCCGGGGCGCGCTCCGGAGCGGGCACGCCCGGAGCGCGATCGCGTCTGGAAGGTAAGCAGATTAACGAATCTGCGGCGGGCGCGGGGCGCTAGGCGCGCGAGAGCGCGATGGATTCCGCTGCTGGAGGAGGACGGCGGCTCAAGGCAGCCGGGTGATCCCCGTCATCTCGGGCCCCGTCATTTCGGGATGTTCCAGAGTTTCTCGATGATCTTGGTTTCCATGGCGTCGCCGTGGCACGTGCCGCACTCCATGTCCTCCTTGTTCGCCCGCGCGAGCTTGTTTTGGTACTCCTCCTCCATGAACGCCTGCAGGGCCTTCTTGTCCTTGCGGTTCAGGACGTGCTCGTTCCCGGCGTGGCAGCTGTCGCAGAAGAGGGTGCCGCCGCTCTCGCTGCGGAGGGGCACCACGAAGTTGCGCCACATCTCGCGGGCGACCTTCATGTCGCGCGTCTCTTTCTTGAAGTCGCCCTCGGCGTGGCAGCCCTCGCAGGTGTCGTAGCCGAGCGCCTTCTGGAGCAGCGGCATCACCTTCTTCTTCTGCGCCGTCGGGAGCTTCTCGAGCGCGGGGATCTTCTTGAGGTTGATCCCGATCTTCTTCAGATCTGCCTCGAACTTGGTCGCCTGGATCGGCGTCGACTTGGCGGGCGCCTCGTGCCCCTCGCCCTCGTCGGCCTCCGCCGTCTTCTCCGCCTTGGCGGGCTTCGCGCTCTCCGCTTCGGCGGTCGCCTTGTCCTCGCTCGGGAGCGTCTCCCCGTCGAAGTCGTCCTTGTCGGCCGCCGTTTCGGGCGGCGGCGTGGCGGAGCCACATGCTCCTGCGAAGGCGCCCATCCAGAGCGCGAGGGCGAGCGCTGCGTGCTTCATCCTGGCTGCCATACTCCTCCAAAGGAACCGTTGATCGTGAGCAGAACGCCGCTGCCCGTGCAGCAGGGCGCGCCGGCCGGGGCGCGCTCCCACGGTCGCCGGGCGATCGGGCCGCACTCTACTCGAATTTGCCCGAGACAGAGAGGAACGTGAGCTTGTTGTTCGTCTCGCGGAGCCGCTGGACGAGCATCCGGACGACGTTCCAGAGGACCTCGTACGCGAGCTCTTTGTGCAAGAAGAGCAGATCCTCGAACGCGTCCTTCGACACGGTGAGCAGCCGGCAGCGCTCGTGCACGCGCGCGTCGGCGGAGCGCGGGGCCTCGTCGAGCAGCGCCATCTCGCCGAACACCGCGCCCGGGCCGAGCACCGCGAGCGCTTCCTCGCCGATCCCGGCGATCTCGCGGCTGATCCGGACCTTGCCTTCGAGCAGGATGTAGAGCTTGTCGCCCGGATCGCCGTGCTCGAAGATCTTGGTGCCGAGGGCGTACGTTTCCTCGCTCGCGACGCGCGAGATGAGCTCGAGCGCGGCCGGAGTGAGGCCCTTGAACAGGGGGACCTTCGAGAGCTGCTCGATCCGTTCGGGGACGATCACAAGCTGTCGCGGAGAATAGCCGAGGCGCCGGCCGCGGAGCGAATTTTCCGGGAGCTCTCGCGACGAGCTACCGCGTGAAGTTCACCGTGATGGGCGGGGTCGTGCCGGTGATCGGGGAGCCGGCGCGGTCCTTTTGCGGCGAGTAGCGCCGGCCGAGCGCGCACATGCGCGCGGCGCGACCGAAACCGTGACCGGGATCACTGACGACCTTGACGGAGAGCGGGCTGCCGTCGGGGCGCACCGTGACCATGAGGACGACCTTCGCCTGATCGATCTGGTCGACGTCGGCCTCCGGAGGGAAAGGGCAATTCCAGCTGCTGCTGCCGACCAGGCCGGCCGGGGCCGAGCGGTCCGGGCCCGCGACGGCCGGCGGCGGCGGGACCGGGTCGCCCGTGCCCTTGCCGCCGACGACGCCGCCGACCTTGGCGTTCGGGTTGAACGTGGGGGACTTGGCCGTGCCCGCGCCGGCCACCTGGCCGTAGCCGACGCCTTGCCCCTCGCCGCTCGCGATCCCGCGGTCGGTCATGTCGAGGACCTCGTCCGGATCCGGCTCGCGCGTGAGGACCTTCGCGGCCTCGGCGGCGGCGGGGGGCGGCTCGTAGGGGTCGTCCTTGGGCGGCGGCGTGTTCGCCTGCGGAGGCGGCGGGGCCTTCACGACGGGCTGGGGCTCCGGCTCGGGCTCGGGCGGCGGCGGCTCGGGCGGCTTGGGCTCCTCGGCCTTCGGCGGCGTGACGTCGACCTCGTAGATCGCCCAGAGGTAGTCGTGGATGCCGACGCGCATCTCCTCGACCATCTGCCGCATGTCGCGCAGCGACCCCGAGACGATCGCCCGGGCGGACGCCGCGCTGTGGCTGGTGAGCGCCAGCGTGACCCCGAGGAAGGCGCCCACGCGCGAGGCACGGTCGCCGAGCCCGAGCACCGCGGCGAGCGGATCCGCGGCGCGCCGCCGATCGCCGGGGCGACCCGCGGCCGGCGCGCCGACGGCGTTCGGGGGCTCCTTGGCGCCCCCAGGGTCGGGGCGCTTGTCGCGGCGGCGCCCGTCGTGGAGCGCCCCCGCGGCGCGATGGCTCGTGGCCTGGCTCATAAGCTCTCGCTCGGCGCGCTCAGGGCGCGGGGCTCGGTGTTGCCGGCGCGGGGGCGGCCGGGGCCGGCGCGGCCGGGGCGCCTGGCGTCGCGCCGGGCGCCGCGCCGGGCTCGGGCGCGATCGGCGTCACGCCGAACGCGATCTTGGAGACGCCCGCCTGCTTCAGCAGATCGAGCGCGCGGATCACTCGGCCGTGCGGGACCGTCGTGTCGGCGCGGATCACGGCGCGGAGCTCCGGGTTCTTCGCCTGGGCCTCTCGCGCGATCGGCAGGATGGCGTCCTCGCCCGCGAGCTTCTTGCCGTCGGCGAACGTGTCGCCGTTCGCGTGCAGCTCGAGCCCGAAGACGAGCTGCACCTCCTGCCCCTGCGCCGCCTTCGGCAGGTCGAGGGGGAGCGACTGCGAGACGATGATCTTCGCGGTCACCATGAAGATGATGAGGAGCACGAGGGTGATGTCGACCAGCGGCGTGACGTTGATGCCGCTGATCATGTCGTCATCGTCGTTGCGGCTCGTGGCGGCCATCAGCGCTCCTCCTCGCCCGCGCCGCCCTTCCTGCTCTCCTCCTGGCGCGGCGCCCGCGCGGCCTTGACGCGCGGCTCGGCGGCGACGGCGGGCGCGGCGCCGGCGAACGCCGGGTCGATCTTGAGGTGCGCGAGCAGGACCCGCGTGAGCGCCTCGGTGTTGGCCAGCGTCGACTTGATCATGCGCTGGAAGTAGTTGTTCGCCGCGACGGCGGGGATGGCGACCGCGAGGCCGACCGCGGTCGCGACGAGCGCCTCGGCGATGCTCGACATGACGGCCTGCGGCGCCATGGCCTGCGACGCGGCCTGCGCGACCGGCGTCTTCGCCGCCTGGCCGAGCGCGTCGAAGGCGCCGACGACGCCGATGACGGTGCCGAACAGCCCGATGAACGGCGCGTTGTTGCCGAGCGTGCCCAGGTAAGCGAGGCGCCGCTCGAGCTTCATGCGCTGGAGCGCCGCGGCGCCGGCCATGGCCTCCTCGGCCGCGTCGGGCCCCTGGTGCGCCACCGCGAGGCCGGCCGAGACGACCGCGGCCTCGGCCGAGGGCGAGGCCTCCATCCGCTTCCGCGCCGCCTCGATCGAGTCGTCGAGGGACGTCCGGAGATCCCGCGCGAGGACGGCGAGATCGTCGCGGAGCGACCAGAAGAACCAGGCGCGCTCGAGGATGATGGCGACCGAGACGACGCTGAGGCCGATCATCAACCACATGACCCAGGCGGCCCCGAAGCCGACCATGATGCGCTGCAGCCACTCGACGAGGTTCATCTTCTTCCTTGGTGCCTTTCCGATGGTGGGGTGGGTGGGGGCCGCGCCGAGACGTTCGTTCTACGGTCCGGCGCTGGGCTGCCCTTCCTCGACTGCGTCCTCCTCCTCCGGAGGGGGGGCGCCCGCCGCGCCCGGCCTGCCGACGGACGGCTGGGGGGCGGAGGCGTCGACGAGCCGGAAGACTCGCCCAAGGACGGTGGTCGCGTAGCCGCCCTTCGGTAGCACAAACGAGACGACAATTCCTTGCCCTGCGCCTTTCCCGCCCGCGGGCTCCGGCGCGCCGCCGCTCGCCGCCTCCCCGGCGGGGGACACCTCGAGGCCGTCCACCTCCAGCCGCAGGGGGCGCCGCGTGCCCTCCCCGGCGTGGGCGAACGCGTCGAGCTTGCGGGGGTCGCCGATCGCCGCCGTGAGCACCTCGAGCTCCAGCGCGCCCGGGGCGCCCTCGGGCCAGCGCATCTTCCGGCCGAACATCGGGCCCGTCGCCGAGATCGAGAGCGCGGCGGCGCGCGCCGCGGCGTCCGCGACCTCCGGGCCCTCCAGGGGCACGAGGAACAGCCCGCCGGTGTCGCGCTTCTTGGCGAGATCGCCGGGGAGCACGGTGCTCCAGGTGCCGTCCGCCTCGCGGCGCGCGAGCACCTCGTTGAACCAGAGCGACTGGAGCGCCGAGAAGAGCAGCCGCTGCTCGCGCCGGTCGCGCGGCCCGCGCTCGCGGCCCGCGATCCACGCGAGCGCGCGCTCGGGGTTACTGCCGTTCCTCCCGAACCGCTGCGGCCCGAACGCGTTCGGCACGCCGGCGCCGCCGATGTCGGCGAGGCGGCGCTCGGCGAGCGGGAGCGCGGCGGGGGCGATCCCGCGGAGCGTGATCCGGAACCGGTTGCCGAGGAGGTGCCCCGGCTTGAGCTTGTGGTCGTGGCGCGCGACCGAGAGGATCTCGATCCCGGGCAGCTCGGCCTGCTCGAGCAGCGGCGCGGGATCCCGCGCGAGCGGGAGCTGGATCGAGGCGGTCTGCGTGGTGATCGCGTGCCGGTCCTTCATGCCGGCGAAGCCGGCGCTGCCCGGGTCGGCGCCGAGCGCGAGCGCGATGGCCCGCACCGCGTCGGGCGTGGTGCGCCCCGTCTTGCGGAAGGTCACGAACACGTGCTCGCCGCGGCCGCTCGGCGCGTAGGCGGGGAGCTCTTCGACGACGAAATCCGCGGGCGAGCTCCGGAGCACGGCCGTGGGGAGGTCGCCGTGCGGGCCCGCGGCCGCGGGGGCCGCGGCGGGCGGGGTGGTGGTGGTCATGGGAGCGCCAGCGTGACCGAAATCGCCCCGGCGTCCAGCGGCGAGCGCGCAGCGGCGAACGCGCGCGCCCGGGAGCGCCGCGGCTACCTGGGCGTGGGCCCGGAGAAGCCGCCGACCCCGCCGCCGCCTGGCACGGGGTTCTGCCCGGGCCTGCACTCCTCGTCGCCCGTGTCGACCGTGGTGACGTCGTAGCAGCAGAGCTCACCGTCGAAGTCGCCCTCGCTGTCGATCGACTCGATCGAGCTCAGACACCCGGGGTTCTGGAAGAAGACGTACGCGTCGTCGCTGGACGGGCACGCCCCCTCGAGCTCGGTCCAGTGAAAGCAGGCCCGCTTGCCGCAGCCGCCGGCGACGAGCGAGAGGAAGGCGGGGGCGGCGAGCGCGAGGAACAGCGAGCGGAGGCTGACGGTGCTCATGGCGATCTCCTGGAGAGGCGGCCGCGCGCGGGCGCGGGCCGCCTTGGCGATCAGAGCTCGTGCGGCATCAGGTCGCGCGGGCTCCTGAAGTACTGCAGCGGCGAGTAGGCGAGCAGGTTGGAGACGCGCGACGTGTAGATGCACGCGTACTCCTCGACCTGATCGCCGAAGCTGGACGTCTCGTTCGCCTCCTTGAGCAGCGAGCCCCAGTAGGGGTGGAAGCGGCGGGCGATCTCGCGCTCCAGCTTGGCGACCTCGGCGTCGACGGCCCGGAGCTGGCCGCGGATGCGCTCGACCGCGCGCTTCGTGCGGCCGCGCTCGGCCTCGTAGAACGACGTCGCGTAGTCGATCGGGACGTGGTCGCCGCTCGCCTCCGCGTGCAGCGCGCCTCCGCCGCCGTTCGACGAGCCGTTCTTCTTCTGCTGCTCCTCCTCGATCTTGCGGGTGAGGTCCTTGTAGCGCTGCTGGTAGAAGCGGAGCTGGTCCTCGAGCTCCTCGCGGCGCCCCTCGAGCAGCGCGCTCTCCATGTGCTCGCGGCGGCACGACTCGTGGGCGGCGACCTCGGCCTCCATCTCCTGGATGATCATCGCCGTGCGCCACGCGCTCTCCTTCTTCGAGCGGAGGATGTCGCCGTAGATGTGATCGCCCACGTAGAGGACGCGATCGCCGGAGATGTTCAGGAACTTCTCGAAGTCGTGGAGGTTGCCCCCCTCGTAGATGGCGCCGCGCTCGAGCGGCGCCGTGGCGGGGCGGACCTCGGCGCCGTCGCGGATGAGCAGCGGGCGGCGCTCCTGGAAGAACGCCGGCTTCTGCGCGGCGACCACGATGACGTCGAAGTAGTGCCGGAAGCTCGGGTACTCGGGCATCGCGTCCCCGAGCAGGTACGTCATCATCTTCTCGGTGAACGGCCAGCGCGAGTTCGTGAGCAGGAAGAGCTTCTTGCCCGCCGAGCGGAACTTGTGGAGCGTCTGCGCGAGGTTCGGGTCGCGCTCGACGAAGCGCGGCAGGTCGGAGCGGACGACGTCGAGGATGGTGCCGTCGCGGTGCGCCTCGTCGATGCACTCGCGGATGTCGGTGAAGAGGCGCGCGTAGTCGAGCGGGACGCCGCGCGCCTCGAGGGCGTCGACGATGCCGGCGTAGAGCGTGGCCTCGCTCAGCGCGTACAGCGTGTCGATCCAGTGGTAGCGGGCCGTGTTCGGCCGGATCTTGCGGTGCTGGTAGAGCGACCGGAGCTCTTCCTTCGTGAGCTCGCGCAGGCCGTGGTACCCGCGCTGGACCACCTTGAACCGGTCCATCTTGAGCACGTGGCCGAAGCGCTTGTCGATCAGCAGGCCGCGGATGGGGAAGTGGATCGGGTAGCGGAGGCCGCGCAGGAGATCCTCGGGGTAACCGCGCGCGGCGAGCTTCGTGACCGTCCCCTGGATCGAGAGGTTGTCCATCTCGGTCTGGTTGTAGATGGCCAGGGTGTAGTCCATGTCGAAGCCGACCCAGTCGATCCCCGCGAGCTTGAGGTTGCGGTTGACGAAGACGCGCCGGGTCCGCGGGATGCGCGTGGGCTCAGTCTGGGGAGTGAGCCCTCCGAGGGGGAGCTGGAGCTGCTCGAAGAACACAGTGGGTCGACTATGGTATCGCACGCCCAGGAGGCATACAAAGGGCGCCTCCTCGACGAACGCGCCGCAGCGTCACGTGTCGCGTGTCGCGCGTCGCGTCGCCTCGTCTAGCGTAGCCTAGCCTAGCCTAGCCGCGCGTCGTCGCGGCCCGGGCTCGTCCGCCCGGCGTCCTCCGCCGGCGCCGGCGCACAGGCGCGCTCCTGGTGCGCCGCGACGAAAAACTGCGCTATGGTGCGCGCCGGTCCCGTCTCGTGCGATCGCGGAGGCGGATCCCATCCGTCGCCGACGGGCACCTCGTTCGATGCTTTTCGCAGCGCCCCAGCCGGTCTCTCGCAAGCCCCCCGTCCAGCGCCCCACGTCGTGGTGGCTCAGCATGCTGCGCCGCCGCGCGGAGCGGATGTACGACGAAGCGCTCGACCTCTCCCAGCCGATCCCGTGGGAGAGCGAGGCCGAGCGCCAGGCGGCGATCGCCTTCTTCAACGCCGCGTTCCGCGCCGAGGAGTCCGGCCTGACGCAGGCCCACGCCCTGGCCGACGAGGTGAGCGCCTGGGACCCGGAGCTCGGCGAGTGCCTGCGGCTCTACGGCGACGAGGAGGGGTGGCACCGCGAGCTGCTCACGAAGTTCCTCGCGCACATCGGCGGCGAGGTCCGGCCCATGGGCCGCGTCACCGGCACCTTCTACCGCCTGTACGGCCGCGCGGAGCGGGTCGAGACGATCGTGCTCACGAACCTCATGTTCGAGACGATCGGCTCGACGACGTACCGCCTCGCGCTGCGGGAAGCCCGCTACCCGGCCGTGCGGCAGATGCTCACGATCCTGACGCGCGACGAGTCGTTCCACGTCCCGCTCAACGTCCACTTCCTGCGCGAGGCGCTGAAGCGCAGCCCGCCCTCGATGCGCCTCAAGCTGCGCGCCATCTACACGACGCTCTTCGCGGCGCTCCTCGGCTCCGCGGCCGCGAGCCGCCGGCGCGCGCTCGCCTTCGACAGGATCCCGTTCCGGGTGCTCGCGGGCGCCTACGCCGAGCACCTCGGCCGGCTCTTCGTCCACGAGAGCGATCTCGACTTCGCCCCGCCGGAGCTGCTCCTGCGCCTGTTCGGGCACAGCCGCCGCGCGCTCGCGTCGTCCGACGACCCCTCCGCCGTCAGCGTGCTCTCGGCGGAGGCCGCGGTCGATCGCGAGCGCGTCGTCGTGACGGCGCTCGGCGGCGCGCGCGACGCGTGACGCGCGCGAGACGCGCGCGAGACACGCGAAGGCCCGCGCGTGCGCGTCAAGGAGCCGTGACGCAACGCGGTGCGACGCGCGCCGGCGCCATGGCGGCGGGCGGTCGTTCCAGTACCCACGGTAAACTTTTCACCGGAACATTGTAAGCAGTACACTCTTTACTCCGGCGTCGTGGGCTCGCGCGGGGCGGGCGGAAGGTCGAGTCGGGGCGTCGATGGCAGGCAAGGAGCAGCGCCGGAGCGGCCCAGAGAGCAGCCCGGCCACGAGGAGCAGCGATTCCGCGGAGCGCGCGCTCGCGCCGCACGAGCCGGAGGCGTGGCCGTCCGCGCTCGCCGACGCGGAGCAGGACGAGGGCGCCCTCGCGCAGGTGCGGCACGAGATCCGGACGCTGCTCAGCGGGATCGTCGGCATCAGCGGCCTCCTGCTCGACACGGAGCTCGATCCGGAGCAGCGCGCCTTCGCGCGGCGCATCCGGAGCAGCGGCGACGTGGTGCTCTCGATGATCGACGAGCTCATCGATCTCGGTCAGCCCGGCGGCCGCGGGCTGCACGTCGACCGCGTCGACTTCGACCTGCGCCGGACCGTCGAGGACGCGGCGGAGCTGCTCGCCGACCGCGCGCACGACGACAGGACCGAGCTCGTGCTCGAGGTAGAGCCCGAGGTGCCGGGCGCGGTGCGCGGCGACGTGGCGCGGCTGCGGCAGGTCCTGCTGAGCGTCGGGACCTCCGCGCTCCGCGCGGCGCCCCGGGGCGAGGTGCTGGTGCGCGCCGCGCTGGAGGCGGGCCGGGAGGGCGATCCGCCGGGCGGGCCCGACGGCGCGACCGCGCGGGTGCGCTTCGACGTGCGCATCGTCGACGTGCGCTCCGCGGCCGCGGCGGGGCTCGCCGGCGGCGCGCAGGCGCCGGGGAGGGCGGGCGCCCCGGGGGGCGCTGCGCGGCCGCTGCCCGAGCAGGACGCGCGCGCCGCGGAGCTGCGCGCGGCGCCCGGCGTCGCGATCGCGAGGCGCCTCATCGCCGCGATGGGCGGTGAGCTCCGCGCCGCGCCGGACGCCGGCGCGCGCCGCCGGGGGCTCTCGTTCGTGCTGCCGTTCGAGCGGCGCGGGCGCGGCCCGGAGCGCGCGCTCATCCCGCGCATCGACCTGCCCGGCAAGCGGGTGCTCGTCGTCGACGACAGCGGCTCGGTGCGCCGCGTGGCGCAGAAGCTGATCGAGGAGCTCGGGCTCGCGTGCCGCACCTCGGAGAGCGGCGCCGCCGCGCTCGCCGCGCTGCGCGAGGCGGCGGGCGCCGGCGCGCCGTACGACATGGTGCTGATCGACCTCGAGCTGGCCGACCTCGACGGGCTGACGCTGCTCCAGCGCATCAAGGCGGACGCCGCGATCGCGCCCGCGCGCAGCGTGCTCATGACCTACCCCGGCAGGGAGGCGCCCAGCCGCGCCGAGGCCGACTCGGTGCTCATCAAGCCGATCCGGCGCGCGCAGCTGCACTCGAGCCTGCGGCTGCTCGCGGGGCTCTCGCCGGAGCACCTGGCCGCCGGGGCGCGCGCGCACGCGCCGAGGTCGCGGCGGGGGGCGCCGACGTCCGAGGCGCGGAGCTCGTCGCGCCCGAGGGTCCTCGTGGTCGACGACAACGCGGTGAGCCAGAAGGTCGCGGCGTTCATGGTCGAGAAGCGCGGCTACCGCGCCGACGTGGTGGACAGCGGCCGCGCGGCCGTCGAGGCGGTGCGGCGCGGCGGCTACGCCGCGGTGCTGATGGACTGCCACATGCCCGGCTTCGACGGGTACGCGGCGGCCGAGGAGATCCGCCGCGCCGAGCGGCCGGACCGGCGGACGCCGATCATCGCGATGACGGCGAGCGCGGGGCGCGACGCGCGGGAGCGGTGCCTCGCGGCGGGGATGGACGACGCGCTGTCGAAGCCGCTGAGGCAGGACGAGGTCGATCGCGCGCTGCGGACCTTCGCCGCGGCGTCGCGGTCCGGCGCGTACGAGGCGGTACGCCCCGAGAGCGCGCCGCCGAGCGTGGAGCTCCCGCCGCCGACGCTGGTCACGCCCTCGCCGCCGCCGCCGGGCGGGGCGCGCGTCCAGGCCGCGGCGCCGGGGAGGCCGCGGGCCGGGCTGCGCGCGGCCCCGCCCGACGTCGTCAGCGAGGTGACCGAGCTGTTCCTCACGGAGGCGCCGAGCCGGGTGGCCGCGATGGGCGAGGCCGCGGCGCGGGGCGCGCTCGGCGAGCTCGAGCGGCTCGCCTGGGCGCTCTACGAGAGCGCCGACGAGCTCGCGGCGTTCAACCTGAAGGAGCTCTGCGCGCGGCTCGATCGGGAGGCGCGCGCCGGGACGATCGAGAGCGCGACCGAGGCGGTGCAGGCCATCGCCCGGGAGGTCGGGCGCGTGCAGTCCTCGCTCGCGGCGGACCTCAAGAAGCGGGGGCTACGGTGACGTCCGCGCGGGTGAGGCCGGCGAGCCGCGCGCTCATGTCCCAGAGCCGCGCGGCCGCCTCGGCGTCGTTCGCCATCCCCTTGAGGGGCCTCGCCCGGGTCCGCTCGAAGAAGGCGGGGCTCGCGGCGGGCGGCGCGTCGGCCAGGATCGCGAGGAGGTTCGCGGCGGCCTGCGCCGGGGTCGCGCCCACGACGTCGATCAGCGTCTTCAGCACGCGCGAGGTCCCGTCGAAGAGCCCCGACCGCACGAGCCCGGGGTAGTAGCAGAGCACCCGCGCCCCGCTGCCCGAGAGCGCGTCCGACAGCCGCCGCGCCGCGAGCACGAGCGCGAGCTTCGACCGCGCGGAGGCGGCGAGGAACGAATAGGAGCGCTTCGACATGAGGTCGTCGAAGTCGAGCCGGATGCTGTCCACCGGCGCGACCAGGTTGACCACGCGCGCGTCGCGCGCGGCCTTGAGCCGGTCGAGCAGGAGGTTCGACAGCAGGAAATGCGACAGGTAGTTCACCTGGAACGTCATCTCGAGGCCGTCCGCGGACTCCGCGCGCTCGCGCAGGAACACCCCCGCGTTGTTCACGAGCAGGTGGACGGCCCCGCACCGGTCGGCCACCTGCCGGGCCGCGGCGCGCACCGACGCGAGCCGGCCGAGGTCGCACTCGACGAGGTGGACCTCGCCCTGCACCTTCAGCGCGGCGAGCTTCCTCGCGCCCTCGGAGCCGGTCTTGCGGCAGAGCACGGTCACCCGGGCGCCCTGCCGCGCCAGCGCGGATGCCGTCGCGAGCCCGATCCCCGAGGTCCCCCCGGTGATCACGGCGACTTTCCCCCTCATGCTTTGCGCACACCCCATCTGCCGTCTCCTCGTCTCGCCGTCCTCGTCCATCTCATCGCCTGCGGCGGCGGGCCGGTCACGACGCTCCGGGAGCGCGTCGGCGACAGGAGCCCTCAGCGGCGCGCGCCGGAGCGCCAGAGCGGCGCGATGCCCGCTGGAAACCCCCAAGAGAAGAGTCGTCGTCCCCCCGCCCGCGACACAGGTACGACCATGCACGCATCACGTCAAGCGAGCGTGGCGCATCGCAGCACGGGCGTGAAGTGGGTAAATTCCAGATTTTCCGCATTCGGGCGGCAGGGTCGGACCGTGTGTCCACGTCGGACCGCAGCGCGCGGGACGGGAGGGATGACGAGTCTAGCGCGACGCGTCAGGGGCGGGCGTCTCCTCGAAGACGCGCACGCCGTATTTCTCGAGACACCAGAGCACGCCGATGATCAGGCTGCGTTTGTCGTCCACGAACGACGGCTTCTTCCCCTCGAAAACGTGGCCGGCGAACTGGAAGCCCCAGCCCGTCGCGAACATCGCGGCCGCGAGCGGGAGGCCGATGAGGGTGGCGCCCACGGGGAAGCTCGCGACGATGAGCGGTATGCCGACCTTGTGACACGCCTGGTTGCGTGGATCCTGGTGGTCTTCCTTGTAACGGCGGAGCACCTCTGTCCATTCGGCGTTGAGACGGAGCATGCGACCATCTTACCACGCTGCCGCGCCCGCGCCGCGCGAGGAGGGCGCGCGGGCGGCGAACGCGGACCCGGCGTTCAGCCGCGCTTTCGTCGAAGACCGGCCGCGCCGTTGCTTCCCGGTTGCCGCTTGGAGCAATGAGGCGTAGTTGGGCAGTGTGAGCGGTCAAAGAACCGGTCCCATGGCGACGACTGCACCGCTGTCAGTCAAGACAGGGGAGCTCATCCAAGGCGCGCGCTCGGAGAAGCGGCGTGTCCTCTTGCTCGTTTACCACCATGACGGCGTCGAGATGGCCCCGATGAGCCCCGGCGTCGGCGTCGTCGTCGGCAGGGAGCCCCCGGCCGACGTCGTGATCCGCGACAGGAGCATCTCGCGCCGGCACGCGCGCTTCACGCTCGTGGGCGGCGAGGTCGTGGTCGAGGACCTCGGCTCGCGCAACGGGACGCGCATCTCGGGGCAGCGGGTCGAGAGCGGCGTGGTCAAGGCCGGGGACGAGGTGCTGCTCGGCGGCATCGTCGCGTCGGTGCACGTGCTCGCGGGCGGCGAGCTGCCGCCGTTCGGCCTGGAGGGCTCCGACGCGCTCCGCGTCGCCCTGCAGGCCGAGATCGTGCGGTCCCGGTTCTTCAGCCGGAAGTTCGCGCTCGTCGTGGTCCGCTCGCTCGGCGCCCAGGCGAGCCACCTCCGCCACTGGGGGCTCCGCGTGCGCGAGGCGCTGCGGCCCGTCGATCGCGTCGCGTTCTACAGCGCCGACACCCTCGAGATCCTGCTCCCGGAGGTCACGCCCGAGCTCGCGGAGGAGCTCGCGAAGGCGATCGTCGCGCGCCGCGAGGGCGAGCCCGTGCTCGTGTCGGGCGTCGCGGTGTTCCCCGACGCCGCGACGTCGATCGACAAGCTCATCGAGGTGAGCCACGAGGCGTCGCGCAGCGCGAGCCCCGCGGCGCCGGTGTACCTCGCGGCCCCGGAGGGCGCGCTGCTCTACGTCGCGCCGAAGGTCGAAGGCGCGCGGCCGCCCGAGGAGGAGGGCGCCGCGGGCGCGGTGCCCGAGAGCCAGTGGGAGGCCGACGGCCACGTCCTCGCGACGAAGAGCCCGCTCATGCGGTCGCTCGTCGAGGTGGCGCTGCGGGCCGCGCGCTCCTCGATCCCGGTGCTCCTGCGCGGCGAGACCGGGACGGGCAAGGAGGTGCTCGCGAGGTTCATCCACGACCGCAGCCCGCGCCGCGGCGAGCCGCTCATCTGCGTGAACTGCGGGGCGATCCCGGCGCTGCTCATCGAGAGCACCCTCTTCGGCCACGAGCGCGGCGCCTTCACCGGGGCGAGCCAGCAGCAGAAGGGCGTCTTCGAGGCGGCCGCCGGCGGCACGGTCCTGCTCGACGAGATCGGCGAGCTGCCCGCCGCCGCGCAGGCCGCGCTCTTGCGCGTGCTGGAGACCAAGCGGGTGACGCGCGTCGGCGCGACCAAGGAGATCGAGGTCGACGTCCGCGTGATCGCGGCGACGCACCGCGACCTCGACGCGATGTGCGACGCGGGCACGTTCCGGCTCGACCTGCTCTACCGGCTGAACGCGATGACGCTGAACATCCCGCCGCTCCGCGCGCGCCGCGACGACATCGCGACGCTCGCGGCGGGCTTCCTGCAGCAGGCGAACGCGGCGAACCTCAGCAGGGTCCAGTCGATCACGTCCGAGGCGCTGGCCCTGCTGAAGAGCTACTCGTGGCCCGGCAACGTGCGCGAGCTCCGCAACGCGATCGACCGGGCGGTGGTGATCGCCGAGGGCGAGGCGATCATGGCGCGCGACCTCCCGGAGCGCATCCGCACGGCGGTGACCGCGCCCAGCGCGCCGTCCGCGCCGCCGCGCGCCCACGACCCCTCGCGCTCGTCCGATCCCGGCATGCCGGCCCTGTCCCAGCGCCCGTCCGAGCCGCTGCCGTCGCGCCTGTCGGAGCCGGCGTCGTCGGCGGCCCCCTCGACGGGCGGCCTCAAGACGCGCCTGGAGCAGATCGAGGCCGACCTCCTGCTCGAGGCGCTGCGCGCGTCGGACTGGAACCAGACCGAGGCGGCGCGGCGCCTGGAGCTGCCGCTCAGGACGCTGCAGCACAAGATCAAGGTCTACGGCATCAAGAAGCTCGGGTACGGCGTCGCCCGGTAGCGCCGCCCGGACGAGCATGGGCGCGCGCCTGCGCTCCTCCGGCGACCGACCGCCGGCGGCGCCCGCGGTCCGGCGGCCGGAGGCGCCGCCTACTGGGAGAACCCTTCCAGCATGTAGTGCGCCTCGATGCGCTTCAGCGCGAGCACCATCGCGGCGAGCCGCATCGGAAGGCGCTTTCCGACGACGAGCCCCGACGAGTCGTGGTCTTCGGTGCGGCGCGGCCGGTCCTCCGCGATGTCGCAGATCAGGCGGTAGTTGCTCTTGATGGCGCGCTCGAGGCGCGCGTTCACCTCGCCCTCGGTCCAGTGCTCCATGCGCTTGTTCTGGATCCACTCGTAGTACGAGACGGTCACGCCGCCCGCGTTGCCGATGATGTCGGGGATGACGCTGATGCCCCGCTCCGCCAGCACCTTGTCCCCCTCGGTCGTGGTCGGGCGGTTGGCGCCCTCGGCCACGAGCTTCGCCTTGAGCCGCTCGGCCACCTCGCCGGTGATGGCGTCGCCGAGCGCGGCAGGGATGCAGATCTCCGCGTCGACGCTCCAGAAGTCGTCGCGCGCGATCGCCTGGGCTCCCGTGTAGCCGGCGACCGACCGCCGGAGGTTCTGCGGGTTCTCGTTGACGTAGGCCATCAGCGCGCTGACGTCGATGCCGTTCGGGTCGAACACCGCGCCGTCGGCGTCCTGCACCGCGACGCACCGGGCGCCCATCCTGCACAGGATCTCGGCCGCGGCGGAGCCGACGTTGCCGAAGCCCTGCACGATGAAGCGCGCCCCGGCGAGGGAGGCGCCGCGCTGCGCGTACCACTCCTCGATGCAGTACGCGAGCCCCTGGCCCGTCGCCTTGGCGCGCCCCTCGGAGCCGCCGATGCGCACGTCCTTGCCCGTGACGACGCCGCGGTGGTTGTGCCGCTCGCGCTCGCCGTCGCTGTACTGGCGCAGGAGCCACGCCATCACCTCGCCGTTCGTGCCCACGTCGGGCGCGGGGATGTCGACGTTGGGCCCGATGAGCTGCTTGAGCCGGTACATGTACCGGAGCGAGATCGCCTCGAGCTCTTCCTTGCCGTGCTCGCGCGGATCCATGCGAATACCCCCCTTGGCGCCGCCGAACGGGACATGCGCGATGGCGGTCTTCCAGGTCATCTCGGCGGCGAGCGCGTTGAACAGGTCGAGCGACACGGCCTTGTGGAAGCGGAGCCCGCCCTTATAAGGCCCCCGCGCCTGGTTGTGCTGGACCCGATAGGCCTTGAAGCGGACGAACCCGCCGGGCTGGATCCGGTAAAGCCCCTGGTCGGCGAGGCGGATCACGCCGTCCTGCACGTGAATCGAGCCGCTCCGGAGCGCCTCGGGGCGGAGGATGAGCTTGCCGTTGAAGAGCGGGGTGATGGCGGCGCGGTTCGGGATCACCGAGGCAGCGAGCCGCTCGTAGGTCGCGGCCGCCTCCCCGCGGAAGGGGACGAGGCGGTCCTGGAGCTGCGTGGTGATGTAGAAGATGTGCTCGTAGTCGGGCTGCTCGAGCTCCAGCCGGATGCGAGGGGCCAGGCCGATGAGGTCCGCGGCCGTGTGAAACACCGCCATGGACTCACCGAAGATGTTGGTCTCCGGCTCGCGCTCTAGGAGGGGGGCGTCTTCCATCGCCTTATGCTGCCTCGTCCACGCGGCGGGGGTCCAACCTTTCGAGCGCCCGCGCGGCGCGCCGAGCGAGCCAGCGCGCCGCGCGGGCGCGCGATCTCGAGAGATGCCGATCGACCACGGGCCGCCGGCCTCGCGGGGAGCTGGTGCGGCTCCCCGCGGAGATTCCGGCGGCCCGTCGCGTCGGTCACCGCTGTCCCCGACCGGCAGCGTGGCCGGCGCCCTCAGGCCATGACGTCAGGGGGAGAACATCCCGGGGGTCGCGCCGCCGTAGGGGGAGCCGAAGCCGCCGGCGCCGCCCGGCCACCCGAAGCCGCCGCCCGGGAAGCCGAGGCCGCCGCCGAGGCCGCCGCCGAGGCCGCCGCCGAGGCCGCCGAGCCCCCCGTAGGGGGAGCCGAAGCCGCCGAGGCCGCCGTAGGGGGAGCCGAGACCGCCGAGGCCGCCGTAAGGGGAGCCGAGACCGCCGAGGCCGCCGTAGGGGGAGCCGAGGCCGCCGTAGGGCCCACCGAGGCCGCCGTAGGGGGAGCCGAGCCCACCGAGGCCGCCGTAGGGCCCGCCGATGCCGCCGAACGGCCCGCTGGGGATGCCCCCGCCGGGGATGCCGCCGAACGGCCCGCCGATGCCGTCGAACGGCCCGCCCGGGATGCCGCCAGGGACCTGGCCGACAGGGCCCTTGCCGACGGGGCCTTGAACGAGCGGCCCGCCGAGATCGCCCTTGCCGGGAGGGAGCAGGCCGCCGCCCCGCGTCTCCCCCGTATCCCCCGCTGTATCTCCCTCCAATGCCTGCTCGCTCGACGCCACGTCGACGTCGGCCTGCTCCAAGTCGGCCTCTGCCGGCGTCACCGCGCCGACCGCGCAGCCGGTCATCAACGCAGACAAGAGCATCGCCGCTTGCGCCATCTTCATATCGATCGAGCTAACCATCCGTCCTCCTTCCATGCCCCGCGATGGCTGTCAGAGCCGCGGTGGCATGTTGAGCGGCGTGGAGAGCAGGCTGCGTGCCTGACAGGCCGTGTGCAGAGCCTGCCGCGTCGGCCCTCTGCGGCTGCCGGACGGCGACGGCGAAAGTGCATTGTCTGAATCCGCGCCGTGTGGGAGCCCTGCCCCGCATCATCGCGCCCGAGCGCCGCCGCGCCGGCGCGCTTCGAGGCCGCCTCGCAGCGCCGATGTGGGAGGCTCCCGGGCGCTGGAGAAAGGCAAATGTCGACGCGCGCAGCGGGGCGCCCGCGGCGCGCGGCGCGCGGCGGGACGGGACGAGGGCGACCCGACTTGCAGCTTTATCGGGCCCTGCAAACCGCATTTCCGAAGACCTGGTCGATCTCTGCAATCGAGGGCTGCGGACTCGACATCATCGCTGATGGGCGGCAACGTCCCGCGGCCCGGCGCCCTCTGGTCACGCCCTGCGCAGCCCACGTGAGCCGACAACGGCCCAGGGCGGCGCTCCCCCTGCGGCGACCGCGCCGGCGCAGCGCGCGCCCGAGCCGCGCGCCGTCGCCATTGTCGTCCGGAACGCCGGCGCCGACGCGGGACTCGGCCGCGGACGGCGGCCCCGCGACGCGGCGGGAACGGCCTCCTCCGCGGAGCGTCCCGGCGGCGCTCGGCGCGGCCCAACGTGGTTGACAGAAAGCGTGCGACCCGCACGATCGGCGGCGCGCGCGAGCCCCGCGCCCGGAGAGATCCGCGCGCGCGGCCGGGACCTCGGCGCCGCGCAGACGTCCGCGGCGACGCAGGGAAAGTCGGCGCGATCGCGATTCCTCTGCCTGGCCGGAGGCTGGCTCCTGTTGTAAGATTCATTACTCCGAAGGAGTTCGCGCGGCGCCGTTGAGGCGCTGTCCTCGTCATCACGCCGCGGACTCGACGGTGATCTCCGGCGCTCGGGGCGCCGGCTCATGCACGACAAGCGGTCTTCGCGCCGCGGCGGCGGCTCCTCGGCCCCGTTCGCCCATCCGGGCGCGCGGGGGGCGCGCGGGGCGCGCGCCGGGGCAGCGCTGTCCGAGGAGGGTATCGCATGCGCTTCTGCGCGACGCGCCCGGGTTCGTCTTGGCTGACCGCCGGCATCGCGGTCCTGTCGCTGCTCGTCGCGGGGTGCAGCGACCCCTCGGGCGGCTCCGACACTCCGCTCGACCGCTGGCCCGGCACGCCGCCCTGCGCGCGCGGGCACGTCCTCGGGCCCGGGGGCGCGTGCATGCCGGTGGGCATCCAGGGGTGCGCCGAGCTGTTCGTCGAGAAAGACGATCTCTGCCGCCCCTCGATGGCCCAATGCCCTCCTGGGACGATCCCGAAGTTCGACGAGGGGTGCATTCCCGTCGGCCTGCCGCGCTGCGCTCCCGAGCTCGTCGGCGACGACGGGCTCTGCAGGCCGGCCATGGCGAAGTGTCCGGCGGGCACGTTCGCGACGCCGGAAGCGGGGTGTGTGAGCGTCGACGGCCCCGACGGCTGCGGGCGCGGGCCGTGGGGGGACGTGCCCCGGGCGCCCGGCAACGTGTATGTCGACCCGAGCTACGCCGGCGCGGACGGCGACGGCTCCGAGGCGAGGCCGGTCACGACGCTCGAGGCGGCGCTCGAGCGCGTCGCCGACGGCGGGACCATCGCGCTCGCGGACGGCACCTACGACGAGCCGGCCGTCATCACGAGGCCCGTCGCCATCGCCGGCCGGTGCGCCTCGCGCGTGCGGATCCGCGGGGTGAGCCCGCTGGTCGTCCCGCCCGCGATCGTGGCCGTGCTCGGCGCAGGGGAGGTGACGCTCCGGGGGCTGGAGATCGGCGGCGACGGCGCCGGCGTGGTCGCGAAGGGCTCGAGCGCCGTGACGCTCGAGCGCGTGCACATCAAGGGCGCTGCCAACGCCGGCGTCCTTTCGGGCGACGGCGCGCGGGTCTCGGTGGCAGAGAGCTGGATCGAGGGGACGCGCGCCGGCGCGGCGGGCGACGGCATGGGCGCGCTCGCGGACGCCGGCGGCGCGCTGTTCGTGCGGGAGAGCGCCGTGACGGGCAGCCGCGCGGCGGGCGTGGCCGCGCTCTACGCGGGCGCCTCCGCGGCCGTGGTGGGCAGCCTCGTCGAGGGGACCTCGCCGTCGGAGCGCCTCCGGGACGGCGAGGGGATCGTCGCCCGGGACGGCGCCGAGGTGTCCGTCGAGCGCACGGCCGTGGTCGGCAACCGCCTGTCGGGCATCGTCGCGACGGGGAGCGCGTCGGCGACGATCTCCGGCGTGCTCGTCGAGGGGACGATGCCCGGGAGCGTCGAGCCGAGCT
The DNA here is from genome assembly GCF_051474665.1 of Sorangium sp. So ce394. NCBI lineage: Bacteria > Pseudomonadati > Myxococcota > Polyangiales > Polyangiaceae > Sorangium > Sorangium sp. So ce394. Next base: position 7,099,032 of record NZ_CP150339.1, on the reverse strand, counting down.
ACGGCGTCGGCGTGTACGCGGCGAGCCGAGCGCGCGTCGCGATCGACTCGAGCGTGCTCCTCGGCAACGCGGAGATCGGCGTCGCCGTCCTCGGCGAGGGCACGGCGGCGACGATGACGCGGAGCCTCGTCCAGGAGACGGTGGCGGCCGCGTCCCTGTCGCTGCTCGGCGGGTTCGGCGTCGCCGTGGCCCGCGGCGCGGCGCTGCGTCTCCACGACAGCGCCATCGTCCGCAACCGCGGGACCGGGGTTCACGTGGGCGATCTCTCCGCCGAGCTGGTCGCCACGGGCAACCTCGTCGAGGGGACGATCGCCGGAGGGGCCTGGGGCGACGGCGCCGGGGTGTCCGTGATAGAGGGCCGCGCGACGCTCGCGTCGAACGTCCTTCGCGACAACGAGGGGACCGGCCTGGCGGTGGGATATGCCGGAACCGAGGCGACCGTGACAGGCAACCTCGTCGAGGGGCATGTCGCGCCGGACCGGCGCGCGCCGGCCGGGCAGGGGATCGTCATCTACCGCGGGGCCACCGCGGCGCTCTCGGGCAATCTGATCCGCGGGAGCCGCTCGGTCGGCGTCCTCGCCGGCGCGGAGCTCCCGGGCGGCAAGGTCGAGATCACCGGGGACCTCATCGAGGGCACGTCGGGCGACGACGGCGCCGGCATCGGCGTCGCCGCCGCCGGCTACCAGCTGCGGCTCGCCTCGTCCCTCATCCGCGCGAGCCGCACGGCCGGCGTGGCGCTGTTCGCCGCCGAGGCGGAGATCGCGGAGACCGTCATCGACGGCGTGACCGGGGGCGGCCAGGCCGGGAACGGCGCGCCGCACGGCGACCTCGTCGCCGACGGCGTCCTCGCGCTCGCCGGATCCACAGCCACCCTCGACGGCGTGCGGGTGACCCGCTGCGCGCGGGCCGGCATCCTGTTCGATCGGAGCTCGGGTCGCCTCTCCCGGGTGCGCGCCTGGGACAACCTCTTCGGGCTGGTGGTACAGGGCTCGCCCGCGCTCGAGCTGAAGAAGGGCGGCGAGAACGCGTTCACCGGCAACATCGCGGCAGACGAGCGCTTCGACGCCGGCCTCCTCGTGCCCGCGTCCGCTCCCTCGCTTCCGTGAAGCGCGCCTGCCGGATGGCGCCGCGCCCCACCGCGCGAAACCTAGAAGACATGGAACGGAATCTCCCCCGATACATCCTAGTCGGGGCACGGCCGCGCGGATCGAGGCTCCACACGTCGAATCGCGCGCCCCGAATCGACGCCGCGCGCACCTGCGTCTCGCGCGTCGCCGCGCGCTCCGGACACGATCTCCCGCCGCCTGCGCAGGGGGCGCGCTGCGCCTCGCCGGCCCGTGGAGTGCCCGTCCGCGCGCAGGGACGAGCCGGAAAAATCTGGTCTTGTCATCGCTCGCGGACATCTGTATAGACGTGCCCCGGCCGCTCCCTGAAACGATGCGTCAACGATGCGTCAACGATGCAGTCATCGACTGCCTCCTTATCTTGCTGCGAACGAAGAAAATAACAGTGTAAGCGCCAGAGTGCTCAGGTGTCATGACGCGCGATGACATCATGAGACGGAATTGCTGCCGCGATACATGACGCGCCACGACATCTCCCTTGAAAACGCGCCTGAGTGAGCGGCACGAGAACTTGGTAGCGACCTCGAATCCCCGTTGACACTGCTGTGCGAAGACGGCTACAGTGCCGACGGCTGGATGCCGGTATGGTGCGCTGCGTCGCAGCGAAGGGGTCCGGCGAGTCGCTGGGTCACGTGGCGGCTTCCAGGAAGATCAGTTGAGTGGGAGAGGGACGGTGGGCGCTCGGGCGTGTCCACGAGGGCCCCGCGAGGAGCATTCTCATGAGGAACTGGTTGTTGCCGCGTCGAACGTTGGTTCTCTCGGCGTTGCTTCTTTCGGTCGGCGCAGTGGCAGGTTGCCCGAAGCCCGACGCGAAGAAGGACCCCGGGGGCGGCGCTGGCACCGCCCCGACGGCTCCCGGGGCCGTCAAGAACCCCACGACGGCGGACACCTTCCTGACCGTCTCGATCGAGCAGCAAGCGTCGTGGGTGCGCAACTTCAACCCTCTGCTGGCTCCAGGCAACGTTCGCTGGCCAACCGTCGCTGGCATCTACGAGCCGCTCCTCGTTTACAACACGATGAAGGGCGAGTTCACCCCCTGGCTCGCCTCGAAATACGACTGGAGCAACGGGAACAAGACGCTCACCTTCACGATTCGCCCCGGCGTGAAGTGGTCCGACGGCCAGCCCTTCACGGCGAAAGACGTCGCCTTCACCTTCGGGCTCCTGAAGAAGCACGCCGCCCTCGACCTGCAGGGCGTCTGGAAGTGGCTGACCGCGGTTGAGGCCAAGGGCGACTCGGCGGTCGAGTTCTCGCTCACGCGGCCGTACGTCCCCGGGCTCGTCTTCCTCGGGCACCAGCCGATCGTGCCGGAGCACAAGTGGAAGGACGTGGCCGATCCGGTCACCTTCACGAACGAGAACCCGGTCGCGACGGGGCCCTTCACCGAGGTGAAGAACTTCCAGAACCAGATTTACGAGCTCGGTCGTAATCCGAACTACTGGCAGCAGGGCAAGCCCGCGATCAAGGGGCTCCGCTTCCCGGCCTACCCGGGCAACGACCAGGCGAACCTGGCGCTCCTGAACGGCGAGGTCGACTGGGCCGGCAACTTCGTCCCGGAGATCGAGAAGGTCTACGTCGGCAAGGATCCGACGAATCACCACTACTGGTTCCCGCTCGTCGGCAGCACCGTGTTCGTCTACACGAACACGACGAAGAAGCCGCTCGACGACGTGCGGGTGCGCAAGGCGATCAGCATGTCGCTCGACCGCGAGCAGATCGTCAAGGTCGCGATGAACAACTACACGCGGCCGGCGGACGCGACGGCGCTCAGCGACGCGCACGAGCGCTGGCGCAGCCAGAAGGTCGTCGAGAGCGGCGACTGGGTGAAGTTCAACGTGGCGAAGGCGAACCAGATCCTCGACGAGGCGGGCTACGCCAAGGGCGCCGACGGCATCCGCGTGAAGGACGGCAAGCCGCTGCGCTTCGACATCAACGTCGTCACGGGCTGGTCCGACTGGGTGCGCGCGGCGCAGATCGTCACGCAGCAGGTGAAGCAGATCGGCGTCGAGGCCACGCTGAAGACGTACGACTTCAGCGCGTTCTTCGAGGCGCTCCAGAAGGGCACCTTCGACCTGTCGATGGGCTGGTCGAACGAGGAGCCGACGCCGTACAACTTCTACCGCGACCTCCTCGGTTCCGCGACCGTGAAGCCGGTCGGCGAGTCGTCGGCGCGCAACTGGCACCGGTTCGGCGCCAAGCAGGCGGACGGCCTCTTCGAGGCGTTCGAGGCCGCCACCGATCCGGCGGAGCAGAAGAAGCTGCTCGAGCAGCTCCAGGAGATCTTCTCCGAGACGGCGCCCTCGGTCCCGCTGTTCCCCGGGCCGTCGTGGGGCGAGTTCAACACCCGCCGCTTCACCGGGTTCCCCAGCAAGGAGAACCCGTACGCGAAGCTGTCGCCCAACAACCCGCCCGAGTACCTGCTCGTCCTCACCGAGCTCAAGCCGAAGTGACGTCGGGCGTGATCTGATCCGGAGAGCAGGTTAGAAGAGAGACCTTCTGTGCGTTACCTTCTTCGACAGCTGGGCTTGTATTTCATCGCGGCGTGGGCCTCGCTCACCCTGAACTTCATCATCCCGCGGCTCATGCCGGGCGATCCCGCCTCGGCGATGTTCGCGCGCTTCCGCGGCCAGCTCCAGCCGGAGGCGATCGAGGCGCTGCGGAAGGCGTTCGGGTTCACGGGGGAGCCGCTCTACAAGCAGTACATCACCTACCTGGGCCACACCCTGACGGGCGATCTCGGCACCTCCGTCGCGCACTTCCCCGCGCGGGTGACGGAGGTGATCGCGACGGGGCTCGGCTGGACGCTGCTGCTGTCGGGCGCCGCCGTGATCATCGCCTTCGGCCTGGGGACGCTGCTCGGCATCATCGCGACGTGGAAGCGGGGCGGCCTGCTCGACTCGGTGATGCCGCCCGTCCTGATGTTCCTCGGCGCGTTCCCCTACTTCTGGCTCGCGATGGTGTCGCTCTACATCCTCGGCTTCGTGCTCGGGCTCTTCCCGCTGCGCCACGCCTACAGCGACACGCTCTCGCCCGAGTGGAGCCTGGAGTTCATCGGGAGCGTGCTGTCGCACATGGTCCTGCCCGGCCTGTCGATCGTCATCGCCACCGTCGGCGGCTGGATGCTCGGCATGCGCAGCGCGATGGTCACCGTGCTGTCCGAGGAGTACATCACGATGGCCCAGGCCAAGGGGCTCTCGCAGTGGCGGGTCATGTTCACCTACGCCGCGCGCAACGCCCTCCTGCCCAACGTGACCGGCTTCGGCATGGCGCTCGGGTTCGTGCTCGCCGGCTCGCTGCTCACCGAGATCGTCTTCTCGTACCCGGGGCAGGGCTACCTGCTCATCCAGGCGGTCCGCAACCAGGATTACCCGCTCATGCAGGGGATCTTCCTCACCATCACGTTCGCCGTGCTGGGGGCGAATTTCCTGGTCGACATCATCTACGTCTTCCTTGATCCCCGCGCTCGCACGCGCTGAGGTCTGGCTCCAGGAGAAGCGATGGCTGCGCAACAAAGCAACAGCGGGGGCGGCGTCTCCCGCGCGGCGGGGTGGTTCCGCCTCCTCCTCTCGAACCGCAAGGCGATGGTGGGCACGCTCATCGTGCTCTTCTTCCTGCTCCTCTCGCTGCTCGGCCCCACGTTCGTGCAGCAGGATCCGCACGCGTTCGTGGGCATGCCGCACGAGGCGCCCTCGGCCGAGCACCTCTTCGGCACGACGGGCCAGGGGCAGGACGTGCTCGCGCAGACGATCGTCGGCGCGCGGACCTCGCTGGCCGTCGGGGTCGCCACGGGCCTGGCCGTGATGGCGATCGGCGCGATCATCGGCATGGCCGGAGGCTACTTCGGCGGCTGGATCGACAACGTGCTCTCGCTGCTCACGAACGTGTTCCTGATCATCCCCGGCTTGCCGATGGCCGTCGTCATCGCGGCCTACCTGCCGGCCGGGCCGCTGACGATCCTGTTCGTCCTCGTCCTCACCGGCTGGGCGTGGAACGCGCGCGTGCTCCGGTCGCAGGTGCTCGCGCTGCGCGACAAGGACTTCGTCTCCGCGGCCCTCGTGAGCGGCGAGGGCAGCGCGCGCATCATCTTCCTGGAGATCCTGCCGAACATGACGTCGCTCCTCATGTCCGGCTTCATCAACGCGACGATCTACGCCATCGGCGCGCAGGTCGGCCTGGAGTTCCTCGGGCTCGGCGATCTGAGCGCCATCACCTGGGGGACGAACCTCTACTGGGCGAGCAACAACGCCGCGCTCCTCACGGGCGCGTGGTGGACCATCGTGCCCACCGGCGTGTGCGTCGCGCTCGTCGGGTTCGCGCTCACCCTGATCAACTATGCCATCGACGAGATCTCGAATCCGCGGCTCCGCGCGGAGGGGGCCTGGTCGCGTATGCTCAAGAGCCGCAAGGTCGCGGCTGGTCCGTCAACGCCGGTAGTGAGGGCTCATGGCGCCTAGTCCGATTCTCTCGGTTCAGGATCTGCGGGTCGAGTTCATGACCCCGACGGGTCCGGTCTGCGCGGTCGACAATGTCTCGTTCGACATCGCCCCGGGCGAGGTGCTCGGCCTCGCCGGCGAGTCGGGGAGCGGCAAGTCGACGGTGGCGATGGCCATCATGCGGCTGCTCCGCCCGCCGGCGGTGATCACGGGCGGACGCGTGCTCTTCGCCGGGCAGGACGTCCTGTCCATGACCGAGGATCAGCTCCGCGCCTTCCGGTGGCGGAAGATGGCGCTCGTGTTCCAGAGCGCGATGACCGCGCTCAACCCGGTGCTGACGATCGGCGAGCAGATCGCGGATCCCATCATCGCGCACGACGGCGTGACGCCGGCGCAGGCGATGGAGCGCGCGGCCGCGCTGCTCAAGCTCGTGAACATCGACACGTCGCGCCTGTCGAGCTACCCGCACCAGCTGTCGGGCGGCATGCGGCAGCGCGTGGTGATCGCGATCGCCATGGCGCTCAAGCCGCCGTTCCTCATCATGGACGAGCCCACGACGGCGCTCGACGTTGTCGTGCAGAAGGAGATCCTGCAGCAGATTGCCGACCTCAAGGATCGGCTGGGCTTCTCGATCCTCTTCATCACGCACGACCTCTCGCTCATCGCCGAGTTCTCCACGCGCATCGCCATCCTCTACGCGGGCAAGCTCGCGGAGACGGCCCGCGCCAAGGACCTGTTCAGCGATCCGAAGCACCCGTACACGCAGGGGCTCCTCGGGTCGTTCCCCTCGGTCCGCGGGCCGCGCCGCAGGCTGCAGGGCATCCCGGGCTCGCCGCCGGACATGCGCAACCCGCCGCCCGGCTGCCGCTTCCACCCCCGGTGTCCGCAGGCCTTCGCGACCTGCCAGAACGAGCTGCCCGTCCTCCGTGAAATCGCGCCCGAGCACCGCGGCGCCTGCCACCTCTACTGACGATGACGATGACGCAACCTTATGTCTCGCCTGTCCTCGACGTGGTGCGCCTCGCCAAGTACTTCCCCGTCGGCGGCGGGCTGCGCACGCAGCAGCTCCGGGCGCTGCACGACGCCTCGTTCTCGCTGGCCGAGCGCGAGGTCATCGCGCTGGTCGGGGAGTCGGGCAGCGGCAAGAGCACCATCGCGCGGCTGCTCGCGCGGCTGATGCCCCCGAGCAGCGGGCAGATCCTGTTCAAGGGTCGCGACGTGCTGAAGGAGGAGCCGAACCGCGCCTCGCTCGCCTACCGCGGGCAGGTGCAGATGATCTTCCAGGATCCGTTCGGCTCGCTGAACCCGGTGCACACGATCGGCTACCACCTGGAGCGGCCGCTCCTGCTCCACAACAAGGCGCCGAACGCCGCGATCCTCCGGGAGAAGGTGCACGCGCTGCTCAAGACGGTCGACCTGAACCCGCCGGCGGAGGTCGCGGCCAAGTTCCCGTACCAGCTCTCGGGCGGCCAGCGGCAGCGCGTCGCGATCGCCCGCGCCCTCGCCGTGGATCCCAGCGTGATCCTCGCGGACGAGCCGATCTCGATGCTCGACGTCTCGATCCGCATGGGCGTCCTCAACCTGATGGAGCGCCTCAAGGAAGAGCGCGGCATCTCGTACCTCTACATCACGCACGACATCGCGAGCGCGCGCTACGTCGCGGATCGCACGATGGTGATGTACGCCGGCCACATCGTGGAGGGCGCGCCCAGCGAGGAGCTGATGCAGCAGCCGGCGCACCCGTACACGAAGCTCCTGCTCTCGGCGGTGCCGGACCCGAACGGCTCGATCCGCAGCGAGCTCCCGGCCCGCTCCGGCGCGCCGAAGCTCATCAACCCGCCGCCGGGGTGCCCGTTCGCCGATCGCTGCCCGAGCGTGATGAACACGTGCCGCGAGGCGATGCCGGCGGCCGTCGACGTCGGCTCGGGGCACTGGGTCCGCTGCCACCTCTACTCGCCCGGCTCGGTCGCGCCCTCCGCGCACTACGACCGCAAGGTGCCCGCCTCCGTCGAGGCCGTGCCTGTCTGAGGAGAATCACAACACAACATGCCGTCTCTGAGATTTCCCGACAAGTTCGTCTGGGGGGCCGCGACGTCCTCCTATCAAATCGAGGGTGCCACGAGCGAAGACGGGCGCAGCGAGTCGATCTGGGATCGCTTCGCGAAGACGCCCGGCCAGATCACGGACGGGACCAACGGCGACGTCGCGTGCGACCACTACCACCGGTGGCCTGAGGATATCGCGCTGATGAAGAGCCTGGGCCTGATGGCCTACAGGTTCTCGATCGCGTGGCCGCGCATCCTCCCGAACGGCCGGGGCGCGGTGAACCAGAAGGGGCTCGACTTCTACAGCCGGCTGGTGGACGGCCTGCTCGAGGCCGGGATCGAGCCGTACGCGACGCTGTTCCACTGGGATCTGCCGCAGGTGCTCCAGGACGAGGTCGGGGGCTGGCTGCACCGCTCGACGGCCGACGCGTTCGTGGAGTTCGCCGACGCGGTGTCGCGGAAGCTCGGCGATCGCGTCAAGAAGTGGATCACGCACAACGAGCCGTGGTGCACGGCGTTCCTCAGCTACGAGAAGGGGATCCACGCGCCGGGCATGCGCGATTTCAGCAAGGCGCTGACGGTGAGCCACCACCTCCTGCTCTCGCACGGCCTCGCGGTGCCCGTGCTGCGCAAGAACAGCCCCGGCGCCGAGGTGGGCATCACGCTGAACATGAACTACGCGATGCCCGCGTCGCCGAGCGCTGCCGATTACGACGCGGCCCGCCACTACGACGGGTATTTCAGCCGCTGGTTCCTCGATCCGCTCTACGGCCGGCACTACCCGGCGGACATGATCGCGGACTACATCAAGCTGGGCTACCTCCCGCCGGAGGGGCTGACCGTGTGCAAGCCGGGCGATCTCGAGATCATCGCGACGCAGTGCGACTTCCTCGGCCTCAACTACTACTCCCGGGCGGTGCTGCGGAGCACCAAGGTCCCCGAGGAGCAGAACCTGCCGAGGACGGTGCACGTCGCCCCCGCGTCCGAGCAGACCGAGATGAACTGGGAGGTGTACCCGGAAGGCCTGCGGCGGCTGCTCATCCGGCTGCACGTGGAGTACGGGGTGCCGAAGCTCTACGTGACGGAGAACGGCGCGGCCTACTCGACCGGGCCGGACAAGAACGGCCGCATCCCGGACGAGCAGCGGCTGAAGTTCCTGCGCGATCACTTCGTCGCGGCGCGGCGCGCGATCGACGCCGGGGCGCCGCTCGCCGGGTACTTCGTGTGGTCGCTGATGGATAACTACGAGTGGGACCGCGGCTACTCTCAGCGGTTCGGCATCGTCTGGGTGGACTACGAGACGCAGCGCCGCACCCCGAAGGACAGCGCGCTCTGGTACAAGGGCGTCATCGCCGAAAACGCCGTCGACGACGGCGCCTCGCAGGCCACCTGACCGGCGGCGCTCGCTGCTCCAGGCGAGCGCCGCTCTCTGCATCAGAAGCGCGTCACGTCACGCGGAGCACCTCGTCCAGGGAGGTGACGCCCTCCTTCACCCGGGCGAGCCCCGCCTCCCGGAGCGGGACGAGCCCCGCGCTACGCGCGGCCTCCCGGTACGCGCGCTTCCCCGACCGCGCCTTGACGAGATCCCGCAGGTCGTCGTCGAGCTCCAGCATCTCGAACAGCCCGATCCGGCCCCGGTAGCCCGTCAGGTGGCACGTCTGGCACCCGACGGCGCGCTTCAGCTCTGTGCCCTTCTCGATGAGGACCTCGTCCTCCTCGCCCGTCACGTCGCTCTCGAGCTCGTACGTCTCCGCGCACTCCTCGCAGAGCCGCCGCACGAGCCGCTGCGCGATCACGGCGAGCAGGGCGTTCGCAACGATCCACGACTCCGCGCCGAGGTCCACGAGCCGCGCGACCGTGTCGACCGCGTCCGAGGTGTGCAGCGTCGACAGCACGAGGTGCCCCGTGAGGCTCGCCTGCAGCGCGATCTGCGCCGTCTCGGGGTCGCGCATCTCGCCGACCATGATCACGTCCGGGTCCTGCCGCAGGATCGCGCGCAGGCCCGTCGCGAACGTGAAGCCCTGCCTCGGGTTGGTCTGCCCCTGCGTGATGTCGGCGAACTCGACCTCGATCGGGTCCTCCAGGGTCACGATGCTGAGCTCGCTGGTCTTCATCACCTTGATCAGGGAGTAGAGCGTCGATGTCTTGCCGGACCCGGTCGGCCCGCACACGACGATGAGCCCCGAGGCGCGGTCCGCGAGCCCCTGGACCCGCGGCAGGTCGCCCTCCGAGAGCCCGAGCTTGTCGAGCGGGATCAGCTGGTGGCTGAGCAGCACGCGCATCACCAGCGTCTCGCCGTGGATCGCGGGGAACGTCGAGGCGCGCAGGTGGATGAGCGGGTGGCCGTACAGCTCCAGGCTGAACTGGCCGTCCTGCGGCAGGCGCCGCTCGGTCATGTCCATCCGCGCGAGCACCTTCACGCGCGAGGTGAGCGCGGGCGCGATCTCGATCGGGATCTGCCCCTGCGCCACCATCACGCCGTCGACGCGGTAGCGCACGCGGATGCCGTCGCGCTTCGGCTCGACGTGGATGTCGCTCGCGCCCATCGAGACCGCGCGGCGGACCAGGTGATCGAGCACCTTGACCGCGTCGAGCTCCTCCGACGCCGAGGACGCGGGGGGGCGGCTGTGGTTCACCGACCGCCTCCCTTGCCGCCGACGTCGATCGTGCGGAGCGAGACCATCTTGAGCTCGTTGGAGGGGGGGAACGTCGCCCAGACGCTGACGCCGTAGAGGCCGGGGCGCTTCCGGTCGTCCAGCGGGACCTGGATGTCGAATCGATTGCCGTTCACCTGAAGAGGAATAGGCGTCTTGAAGCCCTTCGGGAAGAACGTCGCGTAGGGCGGCGGGATCGGGTATCCGCCCATCTTGAGCAGCTTCTCCGGCGGGATCGGCTTGCCCGCCTCGACCCGCGAGATCCCGACGCCCGCGATCTTCGCCGGCGCGTCGATCTCGCCGGCCACCCGGATCACCTCGCCGACCTTGGCCCGCTTGGGCAGCGGCTGGTACGTCCCGTAGTCGTCGACGAACTCCTGCGCCATGCAGGCGATGTCGAGCCCCTTGGCCTTGGCGAGCCCGACCCCGAGCGACGTGTGCGACGCTGTGAGCACGTTGCGCCGGTGCCCGTCGGCCGGGGGCTTCTCGTTCATGAAGGCGTGGTGGACGCGCTCCAGGCTCTCCGCGGAGAAGCGCGGGTCCGCGTCGAGCTCGCGCGGGATCGCGTCGGCGAAGCAGCCGGCGTTCTCCATGACGAAGCCGTCGCCGCCGGCCGCGGTGTAGCGCTCCTCCGGGACCGCGCCGTCGCTGCCCCAGTGGCCGGTGAACCCCACGCGGACCATGTCCTCCGCGTGCCGCCGCCCCGCGCGCGCCGCGGTCTCGTCCCACCGGACGGGCGGCAGCTTGTGCGCCTTCCGATCGCGGTTCACCAGCTCGAGCACGTACCGCCCCGCCTCCGCGCGGGTCATCAGCTTCCCCGGCGCGGGCGGCGCCGACGCCGCCTGCGCCGCGCCGCCGCCGCGGGGCTCGGCGCCCGCGGCCTCGCCGCCCGAGGGCCGCGCGCCCTCGTCCGCCGCCGCCTCGGCGGTCATGTCCCACGGCGGCCCCTCGGGCGGCGCGCTCCCGGCGCTCGCGCCGCACCCGAGCGCGTGGGCGCCCGCGGCGATGAGCCCCAGCCAGGGCGCCCCGCGCCAGCGCTCCCGCCGGCCGCACATCGCTCCTGCTCTTCGTCCTCTCCTCGTGATCGCGCGCATCATTGCGACGGTAGCGCCTCGCTGCCGCGCGCGCACCAGGGAGCGCGGCGGCGCGCGCGGCGGCGAGGTGGTAAGCGATGCGCCTCGTGAGCACGTCGTCGTCGTCACAGGGTGCGGTCGCCGCGCACCCGCCCGGGGCCTCCGCGATCGTCCTCGCCGCGGAGCGCGAGGGGCGCGCGGCGCACCCGACCGCGGGCGTCCTGTGGATGATCCTGGCCCAGGCGCTCTTCGCCGCGATGAACGTCCTCGCGCGGCTCTCGTCGGAGGGCGCCCCGTGGCCCGAGGTGGCGGCCTCGCGCACGCTGGTGGGCGCGGCCACCGCGCTCGGCGTCGCGCTCGTCCGCCGGGCGCCGCTCTCCATGAGCCGCGGCGACCGGCGCCTCACGTGGGCGCGCTCGCTCTGCGGCACCGGCGCGATGCTCTGCACCTTCTACACGCTGGGCACGCCGGAGATCGCGCTCGGCGATGCGGTCACGCTCGGCGCGACGAGCCCGATCTTCGTCGCGCTCCTCGCGCCGCGGCTGCTCGGCGAGCGGAGCAGCCCGCGCCTCTGGCTCGCGACCGTGCTCGCGTTCGCCGGCGTCGCGCTGGTCGCCGCGCCGCGGCTCGCGATCGCGGGCGAGGTCGCGCTCGTCGCCACGCTCGGCGCCGTCTTCTCGGCGTTCGCCATGATCTGGCTGCGCCGCATCGGCGGGAGCGGGACGCGCGCGAGCCCCGAGTCGATCGCGCTGCACTTCTCGCTCGTGGCGAGCGCCGCGATGATCTTCCTGTCGATCCCGGTCTTTCGGACGCCCGACGCCCTCGGCCTCGTCCTGCTGGTCGGGACCGGGCTCGCCGGCGGCCTCGGGCAGCTCGCGATGACGCGCGCCTACGGGCTCGACAACGCGGCGCGCATCGGCGCGATCGGCTATGTCGGGGTCGTCCTCTCGCACGTGCTCGCCGCGGCCTGGCTCGGCGAGATCCCGTCGGCGCGCCAGCTGCTCGGCGCGGCGCTGGTGATGGCGGCCGGCCTCTGGCTCGCCGCCCAGGCGATGCGCGACGCGCGGCGCCGACCGCGCTGACCTCGCGTTGCCGCTCGTGTTACCTCTCGCATTGCCTCCGGCGTTGCCTCTCGCGTTGCCTCTCGCGTTGCCTCTCGCGTTGCCTCTCGCGTTGCCTCTCACGTTGACCGAGTCCAGCCCTCATGAGATAGCCACCGTCGCTCAAGGAGGATCCGCATGAAAGCGTTCGCCATTCAGGGTTCGTTCGGCCTCGACGCGCTCCGCCCGATGGACCTTCCGGATCCGAAGCCCGGTCCCGGGCAGATCGTCCTCCGGATGAAGGCCGCGTCGCTCAACTACCGCGACCTGCTCGTGACGAAGGGCCTCTACAACCCGAAGTTCTCGCTGCCGCTCGTCCCGCTCTCCGACGGGGTCGGCGAGGTGATCGGCGCGGGGGAGGGGGTGACGCGGGTGAAGGTCGGCGATCGCGTGTCCCCGATCTTCCACCAGCGCTGGATCGACGGGGAGATCTCCTGGGCCAAGACGAAGGCGGCGCTCGGCGGGGAGCTGCCCGGCGTGCTCGCGGAGCAGGTGCTCGTGGATCAGGAGGGGGTCGTCGCGGTCCCGCCGCACCTCACGGACGAGGAGGCGGCCACGCTGCCGTGCGCCGCGGTGACCGCCTGGAACGCGCTCTTCGCGTCGAGCCACCTCAAGGCGGGCGACACGGTGCTCGTGCAGGGGACGGGCGGCGTCTCGATCCTCGCGCTCCAGCTCGCCCGGACCGCGGGCGCCCGCGTCATCGTCACCTCGAGCAGCGACGAGAAGCTCGAGCGCGCGCGGTCGCTCGGCGCGTCGGAGACCATCAATTACCGCACGACGCCCGACTGGGACACGCAGGTGCTCGCGCTCACCGGCGGCGCGGGGGTGGATCACGTGATCGAGGTGGGCGGCGAGGGCACGATCGCCCGGTCGCTCCGCGCGGTGCGGGTCGGCGGTCGCGTGAGCCTCATCGGCGTGCTCTCGGGCGGCGCGCCGGCGCTCAACCTGTTCCCCTTCCTGATGAAGCAGATCACCGCGCAGGGCATCTTCGTCGGCTCGCGCGCGATGTTCGAGGACATGAACCGCGCGATCGCGGCGAACGGCCTCCGGCCGGTGGTCGACCGGGTGTTCCCCTTCACCGAGATCCGGCAGGCGCTCGACCACATGGCGAGCGGCGGACACTTCGGCAAGATCGCGCTCCGGTTCTGACCGGGCTGGCCGCGGCGCGGGGCTCGCTGCCGGCGCGCCCCTCAAAAGTGGCCTCGTCGGCCCGAGTCGTTTACGAACGGACCCTGCGGCCAGCCACGCGCCTGCGCCGCGCGAGAGGTGGTGGACGGTGCAGCTCGATCTGGCGCTCGAGGTCCTGTGTGGTCAGCTCATCGTGGGCGGTTTCGACGGCGCCGAGCCGCCGGCCCGGTACCTCCGGGCGCTCGCCGAGGGGCGGAGGGGCGGCGCGATCCTCTTCCGGCGCAACGTCCCGGACATGGCCGCCACGCTGCGGCTCTCTTCGGCGCTCGCCGCGGCGAGCGGCCCGGATCGGCCGCCCTTCCTCGGCATCGACCAGGAGGGGGGCCGCGTCACGCGGCTCCCCGCGCCGTTCCTGCGGCTGCCGCCGATGCGCTCGCTCGGCGATCTCCTGGATCTCCCGCTGCTGCGCCGCGCGGCGCGCGCCGTCGCGGCCGAGCTCCGGGCCGTCGGCATCAACCTGAACTTCGCCCCCGTGCTCGACGTCGACTCGAACCCCGCGAACCCGATCATCGGCGATCGCGCGTTCGGCCGCGACCCGCGCACCGCCGCGCAGGGCGGCGTCGCGTTCCTGGAGGGGCTCCAGGAGGAGCGCGTGCTCGCGTGCGGCAAGCACTTCCCGGGGCACGGCGACACCGCGCTCGACAGCCACCTCGCGCTCCCGACCATCGCCCACGGCCGCGGCCGCCTCGAGGAGATCGAGCTGCCGCCGTTCCGCGCCGCCTGCCGCGCCGGCGTCGCGTCGCTGATGACGGCGCACATCGTCGTCGAGGCGCTCGATCCGGGCGTGCCGGCGACGCTCTCCCGGGCCGTCTGCACCGGCCTCCTGCGCGGTGAGATCGGCTTTCGGGGCGTGCTCTTCTCGGACGACCTCGAGATGGCCGCGATCGCGGCGCACCATCCGGTCGAGGAGGCCGCCACCGCGGCGATCGAGGCCGGCTGCGACGCGCTGCTCGTCTGCAAGGACGAGGACCTGCAGGATCGCGCGCACGAGGCGCTCGTGCGCAGGGCCGAGCGCGATCCGCGCTTTCGCGAGCGCTGCGCCGAGGCGGCCGGCCGCTGCCTCGAGCTGCGCCGCAGCTGCCCGCCGCGACCAGTCGCGTCGCCCGAGGCGCTCGCCGACGTCGTCGGCGGGCCCGCGTCGCGGGCGGTGCTCGCGGACATCGAGCGGGCGCAGGCCGCGCGCGCGGCCGGGGCGGCGACGTGACCGCGCCGCCAGGGGGCGCGCCGGCGGGGCCGGCGCCGCCAGGGGGCGCGCCGGCGGAGCCCGCGCGGCGCCCCGATGGCGCCTTCGCCATCGTCGCGCGCCGGCTCGTCACGTGCGACCCGTCCCGCGCCTCGGCCGGCGACCCGCTCGGCGTGATCGAGGACGCCGCGATCGTCGTGCGGGGCGGCGCCATCGAGGCGGTCGGGCCGCGGCGCGAGGTGCTGCGGCCCGAGGCCGGCGTGCCGGTCGCGATCGAGGCCGCGGGGGTCGTCACGCCCGGGCTCGTCGACGGTCACACGCACGCGCCCTGGGTCGGCTCGCGGGACGCGGAGTACGCGGTCCGCATGGCCGGCGGCGACTACGAGGCGATCGCCGCGGCGGGCGGCGGCATCGTCGCGAGCATGCGCGCGGTGCGCGCCGCGACGGCCGGCGAGCTCGCCGGCGCGCTCCGCGCCCGCCTCCGCCGGATGGCGGCGCTCGGCGTGACCGCCGTGGAGGCGAAGAGCGGCTACGGCCTCGACGAGGCCTCGGAGCGCAAGCAGCTCGAGGCGGTCGCCGAGGCGGGGAGGGACGCGCGCCTGCCCCGCGTCGTGCCGACGTACCTCGCCCTGCACGCGCTGCCGCCGGAGGCCGGCGGCGACCGCGTCGCGTACGCCGGCGTCGTCGCGCGCTCCTGGCTGCCCGCGATCGCCGCGGCCGGCCTCGCGCGCTACGTCGACGCCTACATCGACCGGAGCGCGTTCTCGGTCGCCGAGGCGCGGCCGGTGCTGGAGCGGGCGCGCGCGCTGGGGCTCGGCGTGCGCGTGCACGTCGGGCAGTTCGCGGACGTGGGCGGCGCCGAGCTCGCGGCCGATCTCGGCGCCGCGTCGGCGGATCACCTCGAGCGCGTCGCGCCCGCGGGCATCGCGGCGCTCGCCCGGGCGGGCGTGGCCGCCGCGCTCCTGCCGGTGGCGAGCTTCACGCTGCGGCAGGAGCCGCCGCCCGTCGCCGCGCTCCGGGCCGCCGGCGTCCCGCTGATCGTCGGCAGCGACGCGAACCCCGGCACGGCGCCGACCGAGAGCCTCCCGCTCGCGCTCGCGCTCGCGGTGCGCCTCTACGGCCTCACGGTCGCCGAGGCGATCCTGGGCGCGACGCGCGAGGCGGCGGCCGCGCTCGGCCTCGGCGGCGTGTGCGGCGCCGTGCGGCCGGGGCTCCGCGCCGATCTCGCCGTCTGGGACCTGCCGCACGAGAACGCGATCGTGCAGCCCTGGGGCGCGCCGCGCGCGCTGGCCGTGCTGCGCGACGGCGAGGTCATCGCGGCGGCCGGCTGAGGCGCGGCAGACGCCTCACCGCGGCGTTCCGAGCTTCCAGACAGGGTCGTCCGGCGCCTGCGCCGCGAGCCAGGCGATGCAGCCGGTGCTCGTGGGGTTCGCCCAGTGGACGCTGCGCAGATCGGCGACCGAGGCGGCAAGGACGGCGAAGTGCCTCCTCACCTTCTCGTCGAGCGAGATAACGCGCCGATCGCTGGCCAGGGCGGCCTCGACGAGGAGCATGTCCTTCGCGACCGCCTGACGTGCATCCGTGTCGAGCAGGGCTCTCGCGGCCTTCCGTGTCGGCCCGTGCTGCCCGGGCGCGACGTCGCGGACCCGCCGGCTCGAGCGCATCTTGTAGAACCAGCGCCGAGCGAACGTGCTCCAGTGGCGCTCCCACTCGGCGAGGAGGGCGGGGGACATTGCCAGCATGAGGCCGGACTCTCGCAGCGCGATCAGCGCGTCGAGGCATGCCAGGGCATGGAGGTCCGCGGCGCCTTGCTTGCCGCAAGAGCGCGCGACGGACGTGTCGACCACGATCGCCGCTGCCCGCTTCTTCGTCACGCGCCGGCTGCCCGGAGCGAGGCGCGGAGGTAGCTGCTCTCCACGTCGAGCTCCACGTCGGCGAAATCCTCCGGCCAGTCGCCGAACGCTCCCTGCTGGTCCAGGTCGGCGGTGGTCACCTGCGTGGCTCCCGCCTTGTCGCGGGCGAACCAGTGGAGCTTGACGAGCTTCGGATCCGCTCCCCGGGCCACCTCGAGCTGCACGCCTTTCAAGAGCAGGTTGCTGTGAGTCTCGACGACCACGATCACGCCGCGCTCCGCCGCGTCCAGGAGACATCGGGCCAGGGCGACCTGCGCGCGCGGGTGCAGGTGAATCTCGGGTTGCTCGACGTAGATGATCTGTCCCGGGTCTGCGCTGAGGAGGGCGACGAGGAGCGGGAGCGTCTGGGAGACCCCGACGCCCACGTCGGCCACGTTGACGAGGTCGTTCGCGCCGCCCGGGGCAGGCGAGGGCAGCCGTCCCACCCGAACCTCCACGTGCGTGGCATCGATGCGGCGCGCCTCGGCCTTCCAGGACAGGCCGAGCAGCGCAAGGTACTCCCCGAGCTTGCGCTGCCTCACGTCGTCCAGCTCCTGCCAGGACGCGATCACGCTGGCGGTGTAGTGGTGGAAGTTCCCCGGGAACGAGCGGCCGACCTCCGTGAGCGGATACGAGCGCTCGGGGTTTCCGCGCAGCCCGGGGAGATGAATCATGCGCTCGATATGACCCGGCACCGCAGGGCCCAGCCACTGCGGAGGAAGGAGGTATCCCCAGTCAAACCCGCCAGGGCCCGTCAAAGTCACAGCGAGAAAGCACCGATTTCTCTGGACCGCCAGCTGAAGCTTGATGCTTGGATTTACCGGAGTCGCGAGCCTGGAGCGCTTGTTCAGAGCTCGCAGCTCTCGTGCGCTCATGTTTTCACGGAGGATTCCCTGGTGTTTGGGGAAGGCGTCGAGGTCCTCGAACTCCAGCCGATCGAGCGCGATGTCATGCGGCCGATCGCCACGCCGGAAGACGACCGACAGCTCCTGACGTGATCCGAGGCGAGGCCCGTGTGACCAGTCGAGTCCACGGAATCCGATGGAAAACTCCTGCGCTGTGTCGCCCTTCCGTGCGCCTCGCCAGAAGAGCTGTTCGACGTCGGAGAAACGGACGTTCGGGCCGTCGAGGCGGAGCGGCCCGGGGTCGAACGGAGCCTCCAGGGTCTGCTTCAGCAGCAGGAGCGCCTGCATGACCGAGGATTTGCCCGAGCTGTTCCTCCCCGCGAGCAGCGTGAGCGGACGCAGCGCGATCTCCGTCCGGTCTCGGAGCGACTTGAAGCCGCCCACGAACACGCTTGTGATTTGCGGCGGCTTCTCCGCCCGTTTTTCCTTGGTCTTGGCCATGGCACCCGGCCTCACGACGTGCAGCGTTCCTGGGGGTTGTCAAGCGTACCATGCCGAGCTTGTTCGCCGCGCTCGCGACCTCGAGGCCATGCGGGCCGGTGCCGGCCTTCGCCTCAGCCCCCGTCCCGTATGCTGTCGCCGACACCCTCGCCGGCTCCGCCGCCGCTCGGCCTCTTCGCCTTGCGGGCCGCGCGCGAGAGCAGCGGGGGGACATGCTCGTCGACCTTGTCGACCCAGAGCCACATGCCGGCGCGGCGCAGCTGCTCTTCGTGCCGCAGGCTGAGCAGCGTCCAGAGCCGATCGCGCGCGTCGACCGCGTCCTTCACGGCGGCCGGCGTCTTCGCCTTCGCCCCCTTCGGCTTGAGGAGCGCGAGCAGCTGGTTGCCGACGGTCGACGCCTCATCGATCTGCGCCCTCGTCACCGCGGTCTTCCCCCGGAGGTCCGCGGCGTGGTCGCGGAAGAGCTGCGCGAGGTCGACGCAGTCCTGCACCATGTCGCGCGCCCCCGAGCCGGCCATGATCTTCTTCACCTTCTGCGCGGGCAGGGCGCCCGCCTTCATCAGCGCCACGGCGGCGCTGAGCAGCACGTCGCGGAGCTCGTGCGCGCGCTTGAGGAGCTTCTTCGCCGTGCCCGGCGACGACCGATCGACCTGCGCCGCGGCATACACCAGGCCGAGGGCGAGGCGCCGGAGCGATCGCATCGCGTCGAGGTCGAAGGGCGCCGGGAGCTTCAAGAGGTCGGCCTCGCGCGAGCTCACGGCGTCGAGCCCCACGCTGATGTTGTGATGAATGAGCGCGGCGTCGGCGCGCAGCGGCCGGATCTCGCGCGCGGGGATGCCCCGCGCTTCCTGCAGGAAATCGGCCGCGGCTTCGGCCGAGCCCTCGATCTCGCTGGACGCCGCTCGACGCGCCGCGCCCTCGCTGGCCGTCTTCCTGTCAGCGCTCGTCTTCTCTTTTCTGGGTGTCTTCTTCGCAGGTGCCTTGGGCATCGTGTCTCCTCGCTTCAGCGGGTCTTCTGCCTGGAGGATAAGCGGGTCGTCACAGGGGCGAAAAGTGCTCCGCACGGACGCGGCGAGACGGGCGCGCCGCTGGCGAGCCCCGCGCTCGACCACGGCGCAGCGGTCACGCGAGGGGCGCCGACCTTGCTGAGACCACGGGGTAGCGGTCGCGCGAGGGGCGCCGACCTTGCTGAGACCACGGCGCAGCGGTCACGCGAGGGGCGCCGACCTTGCGGCGAGCACAGGGAAGCGGTCACGCCAGGGTCGCCGACCTCGCCGCGACCACGGCGCAGCGGTCGCGTGAGGCTGCCGAAATTGCCGGGTGGCTGCGCTCGTCGCGGCGCGCGCCCGCCGCGCTCCCGGGCCACGCAAGTCAAGCCTGGACGCGCGTGCACCCTGCGCGTATGCCGCGCCCATGACTGAGACGCAGAGCCCTGTCGCTGTCCCGAGCCGCACCGACGGCTCGTTCGATCCCGTCCCGCTCCTCGCCGAGGAGCTGAGCCTCCCGCGCCAGGGGGTCTCGGCGGTGGCCAAGCTGCTCGCCGAGGGGGCGACGGTGCCGTTCATCGCCCGTTACCGCAAGGAGGCGACCGGCGGGCTCGACGAGGTGCAGATCCGCGCGATCGAGGAGCGCCGCGCCTACCTCCTCGAGCTCGAGGAGCGCCGCGGCACGGTGCTCTCGGAGATCCAGAAGCAGGGCAAGCTCACCGACGCGCTCGCGTCGAAGATCCGCGCCTGCCGCACCAAGGCCGAGCTCGAGGACCTCTACCTGCCCTTCAAGCCGAAGCGCCGCACGCGCGCGATCATCGCGAAGGAGCGGGGGCTCGAGCCGCTCGCGGATCGCATGTGGTCGCAGGCGGCGGACGGCAGCCCGGAGGAGGAGGCCCGCGCCTTCGTCAGCGCCGAGAAGGAGGTCCCCGACACGGCGGCCGCCCTCGCCGGCGCGCGCGACATCTGCGCCGAGCGCATCGCCGAGCACGCCGACGTGCGCAAGCTCGTGCGCGACGCCTACGCGAAGGAGGGCGTCATCAAGGTCCAGAAGAACGAGGAGCACGAGGGCAAGCAGACGAAGTTCGACATGTACGCGAGCTTCGAGGAGCCCGTCGCGAACATCCCGTCGCACCGCTACCTCGCGATCCGCCGCGGCGAGGCCGAGGGCGTGCTCCGCGCCGCGATCGAGCTCGCGCCCGAGCCGCTCGTCCCGCCCATCCACGCGGCGGTGGGGCTGAAGCCGAAATCGCCGTGGGCCGGCGAGCTCACGAAGGCCGCGGACGACGCGGTGAAGCGGCTCCTGCTCCCGGCGGTGCAGAGCGACGTGCGCGTCGACCTCAAAATGCAGGCCGATCGCGCCGCGGTCGAGGTCTTCGCCCAGAACCTCCGCGAGCTCCTCCTCGCGGCGCCGTTCGGCACGAAGGCGGTGCTCGGCATCGACCCGGGCCAGCGCACCGGCTGCAAGTGCGCCGTCGTCGACGAGACGGGCAAGCTCCTCGAGCACACGACGATCTACCTGGTCGGCAGCAGCGACGCGCTCGAGCGCGCGCGGCAGGACCTGCGCCGCATCTGCCGCAAGTACCCGCTCCGCGCGGTCGCGGTGGGCAACGGCACGCACGGCCGCGAGACCGAGGCGTTCGTGAAGGACGTGCTCGCGTCGGAGGGGCTCAAGGAGCAGACGGCGAACGCCGATCTGCGACCGACGGAGAAGCTGTACTGCGTCCCGGTGAGCGAGGCGGGCGCGAGCGTCTACTCGGCGAGCGACGTCGCGCGCGAGGAGTTCCCCGACCTCGACCTCACGGTGCGCGGCGCGATCAGCATCGCCCGGCGGCTGCAGGATCCGCTCGCGGAGCTCGTGAAGGTCGACCCGAAGAGCATCGGCGTGGGCCAGTACCAGCACGACGTCTACCAGGGCCTGCTCGCGCGGAAGCTCGACGAGGTGGTGGAGAGCTGCGTCAACCTGGTCGGCGTCGAGCTCAACACCGCGAGCGCCCCGCTGCTCGCCCGCGTCGCCGGCATCGGCCCGAGCCTCGCGAAGAAGATCGTCGCCCACCGCGACCTGCACGGCGCGTTCAAGAGCCGCAAGGGGCTGCTCGACGTGGCCGGCGTCGGCCCGCGGACGTTCGAGCAGGCGGCGGGCTTCCTCCGGGTGCGGGGAGGGGAGCACCCGCTCGACGCGAGCGCGGTGCACCCGGAGCGCTACGGCCTCGTCGAGCGCATCGCGACGGATCTCGGCGTGCCGGTCGGGTCGCTCATCGGCGACACGGCGGCGATCGCGCGGATCGATCCCAAGAAGTACGAGTCCGGCGACGTCGGCTCGTTCACGCTGAACGACATCCTGAGCGAGCTGAAGAAGCCCGGGCGCGACCCGCGCGCCACGTTCGAGCCGCCGAATTTCCGCGACGACGTGCGGACGATGGAGGATCTCAAGCCGGGCATGGAGCTCGAGGGCGTGGTGACGAACGTGACGGCGTTCGGCGCCTTCGTCGACATCGGCGTCCATCAGGACGGCCTCGTGCACGTCTCGCAGCTCGCGGATCGGTTCGTGAAGGATCCGAACGAGGTCGCGAAGGTCGGCGAGAAGATCAAGGTGCGGGTGCTGGAGGTCGACCTCGTGCGCAAGCGCATCTCGCTGACGGCGAAGAAGGGCGGCGCCCCCGCCGGAGCGCGCCCCCAGGCGGGCGGCCCGCCGGCTGGCGACGCGCGGGGCCGCAACGACGGCCGCAGGCCGGCCCAGGGGCAAGGGAAGGGGCAGGGGCAGGGCGGCTCGGCGGGGGGGTTCCGGAACAATCCGTTTGCGGATCTGCTGCGGAAGTAAGCGGCGAGCCCCGCCGGCTTCAGTCCGCCGCAGGAGGGAGCCCCTCCCTCCGCACCGCCCTAGAACCCGTGATCCGCAAAAAACCGCTCGATCCTCAATGAGACGAGCTCCGGAAACTCCAGCGCGGTCGTATGGGTCCCCCCGCGGACCACGAGGATCTCGGCCAGCGGAATACGCCGCGCCATCGACTGGACCAGCGCCCGGGGCGTGAACGCGTCCCGGTCGCCGGTGATGAGCAGCGTGGGGACCTCGACGTGCTCGAGCACCTCCTCGGCGTCGTGCGTCCCCAGCGCGCGCAGGTTCCGGAGGAACGCCTCCAGGTCCACCTCGCCGAACGGCTCCACCAGCTCCGCGAACACCTCGCCGTCGAGCGTCTTCCCGAGCAGCCCTAGCCGCCTCAGCCACGTCACGGCGTCCGCCTGGCCGATCGTGCGACGCGTCACGCGGCTCGCGGCCGTGTGCGCGCGCGCGGCGAGCGCCACGAGCGGCGGGAACAGCCGCCCGAGCCCCGGCAGCGGCCCCATCGTTTCGAGCGGCGGGCGATGCGTTCCGTTCAGCAGGACCAGGTTCGCGGCGAACCCCGGGAGCCGGCGGAACGCCTCGAGCGCGACCTGGACGCCCATGCTCCACGCCATGAGCGAGCCGTGCCGCACCCCCTCGGCCGCGAGGACCGCCTCCAGGTCGCGGACGTGGCGCGCGACGGCGTAGGCGTCCGGAGCGTCCGGCGACGGGCGCTTCGACGCGTACATCCCGCGGTAGTCCCACGTGATGAAGCGGTACTGGTCGGCGAGGTACTCGATCTGCGCCCGCCAGGCGAGGTAGGGCCCGCCGAGCCCGTTGACGAGGACCACCACCTTCGCCCCTTCGAACGGCGGCGACGTCACCCGGTAGGCGATGTCGGTTCCATCAAAGCTCGTCACCCGCCGGGTTTCCATCCGGAGCGGCGGTCGCCGCGGCGGCGAGGCCGGCCGGCCCCCGCCGGGGGAAGAAGGGGGCGGCGCCTGCCGGCCCCCGCCGAACTTGAACGAGACCATGCGCCCCTGCTTCCTACCCGGTCCCCCCGCGGAGGGCCATGCTGCCGATGACCGCCTGCGTCACGGTCGGGAGCGGCCTCACGCCGCGGCGAGGGCGCTGCCGCGGATCGCGGTGGCGGTGCGGCGTCGCGCAGCGGTGGAGCGGCCTGGCGATCGCCTGCCGAAACACATCCCGCGCCAGCATCGCCATCGCGTTGACATTCCAGGCGGCGCGCCGCTAACGTGCCCGGCGGGTCGTCCGCTCGCCCGACGCTCCCGTTGTGTTGCTGATCTTTTCCTGCCCGCTCCCATGTCGGTCCGCTGGAGGCCGGCCCGTGTCACCTCCTGTCGCCGCTCGCGCGGGAGCAGCTCCGGTTCGGGCCGTGGTGGGTCGGTTCCCTCGGGCGGGCTGGAAGTTTCAGGGCGAAGTGGTGCAGCGATCCCGTCCCCGAGGAGCCGATGGCTGAAGAAAAGAAGAAGAGCAAAATCGATCTGAAGGCTCGGCTTGGCAAAACGTCGATTGGCGGGGCACCGGGAGCGGCCGTCCCCCTCCCCGTGCCTGGCCCGCAGCCCGGATCGGGGCCGCCGCCCGACGGGAGCCCGGTCCCCGGTGGCGTGCCCTCGCCGAGCGCGCGGCCGCCGATGCCGTCCGTGGGAGGCATCGCGCCCCCGCCGGGCATCTCTCCAGGCATTCCGCTGCCTCCGTTCGCGCCGCAGCCGCGCCCCGTGATCCAGACGCCCCCGCCGAAGCCGACGGCGGCTGCGCAGACCATCAAGGTCGAGGTCGGCGAGGAGGTCGAGCAGGAGCGCCGGAAGGCCTCGAAGAAGACGGCGCTCTACGCGAGCCTCGCGGCCCTGGTCGGCATCGCCGTGGGCTTCGCGATCGGCGGCGCGAAGGAGCGCGGCGATCGCGGCAAGGCCGCCGTCGAGGGCGCCGCGGCGCTCGAGAAGGACGTGCGCGCCGCGAACGAGAAGATGCAGGAGCTGAACAAGAAGCTCGAGGACGCCGCCGCGGAGCTCGCGCAGAAGAAGTTCCCCGCGCAGCTCACGACCGAGCTCGGCGCGATCAACGTCCCGTTCGATGCCACCAACCTGGAGGGGAAGCAGATCGGCAGCCTCCCGGGCCGGGTGATGCGCTCGCTGCTCGCCTACACCACGTCCGTCCAGGATCTCAACAAGACGAAGGACAGCCTCAAGAACCTGCTCGCGGCGGCGCAGGGGCCCGTCGAGAAGTCGTGGAAGGAGGCGGACGAGCCGGTGGTGAACTTCTCGGTGGTCTTCCGCCGGGACGGCGACAAGACGCTGGCCGAGCTCGTTCCGAACAAGGCGCCGTTCCCGTTCGGCAAGGACTGGCCGGCGAAGTACACGGTGACCCGTCTCGAGCGGACGCAGCAGGGGTTGAAGCCCGCCGAGAAGGAGGCCACCCGCTGGACGAAGGGCGACATCGCCGGCGGCGACCTGCAGGCCCTTCCGGTCGATCCTCAGTCCGTGGCTGCCTTCACGAGCGAGCAGATCGTCTTCAAGCTGCGCGGCGCGATGATCGACGTCCGCCAGCTCCTCGAGGGCAACAAGGACAACCCCGCCACCGAGACGCCCGGCCTCATCAAAGAGGGCGACGATCTCGCGAACGAGCTCCGCAAAATCTCCCTAGCCCGCTGAGCGGCACGCGCCCGCTGAGCGGCACGCGCCCGCTTCGGATACGGGCCCACCTCGGCGTTTTCGGTGCTCGGCGTACTGGAGTACGCCTGTGCGCCGAAAACGCCGATCTGGGCCCGTCTCCTGTGCGGGCGCGCGCCGCTCGGCCGCGGCAGATCGGAAAGACGGCCGAAAGCAGGCCGCGCGTCCGCCTCGACTCGACCGCTTCAGACCGCCCTCCGTCTCGATAGCTTCAGGGCGTCCGTTCGGGGCGACTCGAACGCTTCAGGCCGTCCGTCATGTCCGAGTCGGCCGCTTCAGGGCGTCCGTTCGGGGCGACTCGAACGCTTCAGGCCGCGCCGCCGGCGCCCATCGCTCGCGGACGGACGATCTCGACCTTTCCGATGTGGCGCTCGTCGCTGTCGCGCACGATGAAGCGCAACCCGAACTTGCTCACGGCCGTGCCCACCTCGGGCACCTTGCCCACATGCTGTGTGAGCATGCCGCCGAGCGACTCGTACTTCCCCTCCCGGTCGAGCTCCGCGCCCAGGTACGCCGAGAGATCGCTCATCGACACGGCCGCGTCGGCGACCAGACGGCCGTCGCCGAGGTCCTGGATCGCCGCCCCGTCGTCCGTCTCGTCGTGCTCATCCCGGATGTCGCCCACGATCTCCTCGAGCACGTCCTCCAGGGTGACAATCCCGGACATCCCGCCAAACTCGTCGACCACGATGGCAAGGTGCTGTCGCCGGCTCTTCATCTCCCGCAGCAGCGAGGAGAGCGGCTGCGACTCGGCGACGAAATTGGCAGGGCTCCGCGTGATCTCCCGGAGCGTCGTGTTCTTGAGCCGCCGCTCCTCGAGGACCTTGAACAGGTCCTTCGCATAGAGAAGACCAGCGATGTTGTCGATCTGATCCTTGTACACCGGATACCGGGAGTGACCGCTCTCGGTCACGATCTCCAGCACCTTCTCGAGCGGCGTGGAGATCTCGATCGCCTCGACCTTGGAGCGCGGCACCATGACGTCCCGCGCCGTGCGATCGGCGAACTCGAGCACATTCCGGATCATCTCCGCCGGTTCTCGCCCGAACAGGCCAGAGCGCTCGACCTCATCGACCAGGATCTCGACCTCCGCCTCCGCGACCCGCGGATCCGACGGCTGCTCACCCTCCCGCGGCCCCAGCCTGGAGCCGATCCAGCCGAGCGGCACGGCGAGCGGCAGCATCGCGATCTCCAGCGGGCGCAAGAAGCGCACCGCCATCGACGCCGCCCGATCGGCGTGCTTGCGGCCCAGCGTCGAGCTCACCTCGTACAGGGCCCCGCTGACGACGATCGTCGTCGCCAGCCCGAGGAGCAGGGCCACGTCGGGGAAGCTCCGCCGGAAGAAGAGGTCGAAGCAGGCGGCGGTCAGGCTGGTCGATACGACCCAGCCGAGCAGGTAACGCGAGCGAAGCTTGGCGTCTTCTTGACGAATCCGCTCGTAGGCGGCCTTCGTCGGGCCCGTCGACTGCTCAATCAGCGCGCCGAGCCTCGTCGCGCTCAGCGTCGTCAGCGCAGTGTCGGCGCCGACGAACAGCGAGCCAAGTACAGCGGAGAGAACTGCAGCGCCGAGCGCTGGCAATGGAACGAAATCGGGACTCAAACCGAGGCTCCTAACGGACGAATCGTAACGGAACAGGCGAGGGGAGCGCAACCGGACCGGGGCGCGAAATCTGAGGAGATGAGGGATCCTCGCGCTTTCTCCGGACTCGATGCAAGACAGACTCCCAGGCTCGGTCGTCTGCGCCGAGCTCGTCCAATGACATGATCCGTGGATCTGCTGAAGTCCAGGGAATTGCCCTCTGTTGTGGTTTTTCCCCTACCAAGCAGGATTTTCACGGACGTCGATCTTCCCCAGAAAAACCACGCAGGACGGAAAATCGGGTCGCGGGCAGCGCTGGCGAGCGTTCGGCGCCCTCGGCGTCGGCACCCTCGACGGCTTCCGGGGCGCCGAGCGCGACGACGCGTCCGTCCGGATCGAGCCATACAGCGGGGCCAGGGTGCGCAGGAGCCAGGGAGAAGTCGGCGGCGGTGAGCGGCTGTCCGAGACGGGCGCGCCGCGCGCCATCCTCGGTCAGGCGGGCGACGGGGAGGCTCTCGGCGGCGGCCTCGGCGAGCGGGCGCAGGGACGCCCGCAGCGCCTCGGCGCCGGCGTCGAGGGGCACCGCCCGCGCCACGGTGAAGGCGCCGCTCGCGGTGCGGCGGAGCGCGGACAGGTGCGCGGGCACGCCGAGGTGCGCGCCGACGTCGCGCGCCAGCGAGCGCACGTAGTAGCCCTTGCTCACCTCGAGCTCGAGGTCGAGGGTGGCGACCGCGTCGGGCGCGCCGGGGCCGCCGCGCGAGGCGCCGGAGACCGCGAGCGACCGGACCTCGACGGCCCGCGCCGCCAGATCGACCGCCTGGCCGGCGCGCGCGAGGGCGTAGCTGCGCTGCCCGGCGACCTTGATGGCCGAGTAGGCCGGCGGGGTCTGCTCCCGCCGCGACCGCTCCGCGTCGAGCGCCGCCGCGATGCGCGGCGCCGCCGCCGCGAGCGCCTCGCCGCCGGGGGGGCCGCCAGCCCCGGCGAGCGCGCCGAGCTCCTCGTCGAGCCACGCCGGAAGCGGCTGGGCCGCCGTGACCTCCCCGTCGGCGTCGAGGGTGTCCGTCCCGACCCCGAGGACGACCCGCGCCGTGTAGCGCTTGTCCTGCGCGGTCAGGTACGGGGCGAGCTTGGTGGCCTCGCCGACGAGCACCACGAGGACGCCGGACGCCATCGGGTCGAGCGTGCCGGCGTGCCCGATGCGCTTCACCCCGAGGGCGCGGCGCAGCCGGGCCACGACGTCGTGGCTCGTGGGACCGCGCGGCTTGTCGATCACCAGCACGCCCTCGGGGCGCGGCCTCACGGCCGCCGCCCGCTCGGGGGCGGGGGGCGGAGCCCCTTCCGCGGCGTGCTCGGGCATGGGCGGAGGAGCCGCCGGCGCCGTCTGCTTCATCCGAACCAGATCGACTTCCGGGTGGCCAGGGTCTCGTCGAGGAGCCCCTGGATGGTCACGCGCACCCGCTCGGCGAGGCGCCGCACCAGGATCTGGTCGTCCGCCGCCTCGGGGCCGTAGGCGTCGAACCGCACCGGCTCGGCCATGCGGATCTTCCACTTGGTGGGCGCGGGCACGAGGCCCAGCGGCCCGAGCGCGGGGAACGTGGGGGTGATCGGCAGGTACGGGATGCCGAGCGCGCGCGTGACGTGCTCGACCCGGTAAAAGAGCGGGTTCGTCTCCTCGGCCCCCACGATGGCGCACGGGACGAGCGGCGTGCGCGTGCGCAGGCAGAGCCGGATGAACCCGCCGCGACCGAACCGCTGGAGCTGGTAGCGGTCCTTGTAGAGCTTGCCGCTGCCCTTGGCCCCCTCCGGGAACACCGCGACGAGCCGCTCGCCCGCGAGCAGCCGCTCGGCGTTCTCCTGGCAAGCCCGCACGGCGCCGAGCCGGTTCATGATCGTGCCGGCGAACGGCAGGTAGTACACGAAGTCGTCGGCCAGCCAGCGGAGCTCCCGGCGCGCGGGGTGCTCCCGCCGCACCGCGGCCCGCAGCATGAGCCCGTCGTACGGGATGGGACCGCCCGAGTGGTTCGACACCACGAGGCACCGCCCCTCGGCGGGGATGTGCTCGACGCCCTGGAGATCGATCCGGAAGTAGTGCCGGTACAGGAAGTCGAAGAGCGGCCTGTACCGGGCCTCGTACTTGGGATCGAAGCCGAACTCGTCGACCTCCTCCGAGCGGCTGCGCAGGCCGGCGCGACCCCACTGCCGCAGGTAGAAATCGGTCGACAGGACGTCTCGCGCGGTCCCGGGCTCGGACAGCGGCGGCTCGCTGGCGTAACCGAGGTGACCGAAGTGACCGCCGTGACCGACGTGCTCGCCGGGCGCGCCGCCCTCGCGGGGGCTCCGCTCGGTCTCGGGCCCGCCCGCGGCCCCGCCGCTCGCGTCCTGCGGGGCGCTCCCGGCGAGCACGCCCTTGAGCCGCGACTCGAGCTCCCGGATCTGGCGCTGCAGCTCGTCGGCGGTCACCGGCACGACCGGGGCGTGCGCCTCGGACGACTGCGTCTCGCGATCGTCGGAGGCCTCCGTCGGGCCGATCGGCGCCAGGTACCGGGTCTCCTCCTCCTCGACGTCGATGCTCGGCACGACCGGCATCGACCCCGGCCGCTCCGGGCGCTTCCGCGTCGACGCCGGCGGCCCGTTCACTGCTCCCTTGCGCTCTCGATCGTGCTCCGTGCCCATGCCCTACCCCCCGAGCCGCCTCACGCGGGTGTCTCCTGCAGGAGCCGCACGTCCCGCAGCCGCTGCGCGCTGATGTAATCGAGGAGCGCCTCGCGCGTGGTGTACACCGGCCGGAACCCCATGACCCGCGCCGCCTTCTCGCCGTCCGCCACGCACACGTAGCGCAGGTAGCGCAGGAAGCTGGGCGGCGCGATCGCCGCGTGCGCGGCCCAGAGGGCGGCGACGAGCGGGCCGGCCGCGCTGTGCAGCACCGGGAACGGCGTCCGGCCCGCGAGGCGCACGATCGTGGAGACCGGCAGCACGCCGTCGCCCACGATGTTGAACGTGCCCGGAAAATCGCCGTCGATGGCGAGCTTGAAGGCGGCGATCGCGTCGACCTCGTGGATGAACTGCCACAGCGGATCGAAGCCGAGCATCGTCATGACCAGCCGCCGCGCCAGGTACCGGGTGAGGTAGTTCTGGACGGTCGGCCCGAGGATCGGCGCGGTCCGCAGGATGGTGACGGTCGTGCCCTTGGCCTTCGCGCCGAAGGCGTTGAACTCCCGCTCGGCGGCCATCTTGTCCGCGAAGAAGCGCTCGTCCGGATCGGCGCGGAGCGGGTGCTTCTCGGTGAGGAAGTTGGGGTTGGTGGGGTGCGCGCCGTAGAGGATCGTCTGGCTCCAGAGGATCAGCTTGCGCAGGCTCGCCTGGCGCGCGCCGTGGAGCAGGTGCATCGTGCCCACCGACTCGAGCTCGTGCGCCCAAGCCGTCGCCGGGGTCGGCGACGAGAGGAAGCAGAGGTGGACGAGCGTGTCCACCTGCTCGGCCGCGAGCACCTCGGCGACGCGCTCCTCCGAGGCGGGCGCCGTCAGGTCGACCGTGTGCAAGCGCAGCTTGGAGCCGCCCGTGTCCGGCGGCTTGATGTCGATGGCCACCACGCGGGCGATGCCGGGGTCCTCCTCGAGGATCCCGATGAGGTTGCGCCCGAGGAAGGACGCGGCGCCGGTGAGGGCGACGACCCGGCCCCGCGGGCGCGACGACGCCTGCCGGCTGAGCGGCGAGGCCTCGGCGGACGCCGGCGCAGCGGGCGCGCCGGGGCCGCTCGCCGCCGCGCCCGCGCCGGGGGCGGGCGCGGCGCGGTCCACGCCGGCGGAGGAGCTCTGCTCGGCAAGGTCGTTGGCCGGAGCGTCGGGGTGCTCGGACGGGGGAGCCATGCGCGCGGGCGCGACACTACCTGGTCGGCCGGCGCACGCAAGCGCAGCGCGACCGGAGGCGCGCCTCGCCGCAAGATCCGCGTCGCGGCGACGTCACAGCGTCCGGCGGAGGACCGGATACGGCTCGAACGTGTGCACTTCGACGAATCCGTTCCGCGTGAACGCGGAGACCGGGCCGGTCCACAGCTCCTCGTCGCTCACCGGCTCCCGCGGGCGGCGGGGCAGGGCCTCGAGGGCGCGCGCGCCCCAGGCGGGCGCGAGCTCCACCGCGCCGGCGACGAGCGCGGTGGCGACGCCTTGCCGGCGATGGCGCGGGTGCACGACGGCGCATCCGATCAGGAAGACGCCGGCGCGATCGCCCGCGAAGCACGGCAGCCCCCGGTACAGGCGGCGCTCGTAGGCCTTCGCCACGGCCGCGGCGGGCGCGACCTTGAGCCACCCGACCACGTCCGCCGCGCCCTGCGCGAGCGCCACGACGCCGCGCGCCTCGTCGCTGCGCGCGGCGAGCGCCGCGGCGAACTCCCGGCGGTTCTCGCCCTGGCCGTCCGAGCACCGCGCGAGCCACTCGTTGTTGGTGCCCTCGAAGTGGTAGTAGCGGCAGTAGCACGGCGTGCCGGCGGCCTCGAAGAGCGCCTCGAGCCCGGCCCGGTGCTCCGGGCCGGCCGCCGCCACCGAGATCGCGGAGCTCACCCTCGCACCCCCCTCCGTCACGCGACCGGCGCGCGCAGGCCGCGCACCGGGGAGATCTGCTCCCAGGCGTAGGCCGCCCTGCAGAGCCGCGCCTCCTCCAGCGCCGGCGCGATGAGCTGCAGGCCGACGGGCAGCGGAGGCCCGCCGTCGGGGGCCGGCGCGGTCGCGCACGGGACGCTGATCGCGGGCAGCCCCGCCATGCTGGCGGGCAGCGTGTAGACGTCGGCCAGGTACATCGACAGCGGGTCGTCGACGCGCTCGCCGAGCCGGAACGCGACCGTCGGCGAGACCGGCGCCGCGATGAGGTCGACGTCGCGGAAGGCCTCGTCGAAATCGCGCCGGATGAGCGTCCTGACCTTCTGCGCGCGCAGGTAGTACGCGTCGTAGTAGCCCGCGGAGAGCACGTACGTGCCGAGCAGGATGCGGCGCTTCACCTCCCGGCCGAACCCCTCGCCGCGCGTGCCGCCGTAGAGCGCCTGGAGGTCCGCCTTCCCGCCGCGCTCGCCCTCGACGCGCAGCCCGAAGCGCACGCCGTCGAAGCGCGCCAGGTTGGACGACGCCTCGGCCGTCGCGACGATGTAGTAGGCCGCCACCGCGTAGCGCGTGTGCGGCAGGTGCACGGGCCTCACCTCGCAGCCGAGCCCGCGCAGGCCCTCGATCGCCTCGCGCACCTTCGCCTCGACCTGCTTGTCGATGCCCTTCGCGAAGTACTCCTCGGGCACGCCGATGCGCAGGCCCGCGACGTCGCGGCCGCACGCGGCCTCGTACGCGCCCACCGGCGCGTCGAGGCTCGTCGCGTCGCGCGGATCGCGGCCCGAGATCACCTCGAGCAGCCGCGCGGCGCCCTTCACGTCCTGCGCGAACGGCCCGATCTGGTCGAGGCTCGAGGCGAACGCGATGAGGCCGTAGCGAGAGACGCGGCCGTACGTCGGCTTGACGCCGACCACGCCGGTGAGGCTCGCCGGCTGGCGGATCGAGCCGCCCGTGTCCGAGCCGAGCGAGCCGGCCGTCATCCCCGCCGCCACCGCGACGGCGCTGCCGCCAGACGACCCGCCGGGGATGCGCGTCCGGTCCCACGGGTTCTTCACCGGGCCGAAGGCGCTGTTCTCGTTCGACGAGCCCATCGCGAACTCGTCCATGTTGCACTTGCCCGGCAGGATCGCGCCGGCCTCGCGCAGGCGGGCGACGACCGTGGCGTCGTACGGCGGGCGGTACCCGCGCGCCGCGTCGGGCGCCTTCGAGGCGCCGCCGGCCGGCGCCCGCGTGAGGATCTTCGAGCCGGCGGTCGTCGGCGCGCCCTCGGTGCAGAGCGCGTCCTTGAGCCCGATCGGCACGCCGGCGAGCGGGCCGAGCGCCTCGCCGCGCGCGCGCCTCGCGTCGAGCGCGCGCGCGGCCTCGATGGCCTGCTCCCCCTGCACGGTGAGGAACGCGCCGAGCGCGCCGTCGCGCTGCTCGATGCGCGCGAGCGCGGCCCGGGCCACCTCCTCGGCGCTCACCTCGCCGCGCTGCACGAGCGCCGCGAGCTCCGGGATCGAACGGTCGAGGATCGCTGTATCCATCGGCCTCACCCCTCGTCCACGAACGCCGGCACGGCGAACCCGTCGTCCTCGACCCGCGGCGCCTCCCGCAGGGCCACCTCGCGCGGCAGGCTCGGCGCCTCCTCGTCGGCGCGGAGCGGCAGCCGCTCGATCTGCACGTGCGCCGTCGGCGGCACCGCCGAGACGTCGAGCTCCTCGAGCTGGCGGACGTAGCTGAGGATGTTGCCGAGATCACCGGTGAGGCGTTCGATTTCCTCAGCGGAGAGATCGAGGTGAGCGAGGCGCGCGATCGTCAGCGCCTCATCGCGGCGGAGAGGGGGCGAGTCAGCGTTCGACATGGCGAGCGCCCGATGTAGCACCGCCGGTTCGGCGGACGCTAGAGCCGGACGCATGCAGCGCCGCTCCGCGGGCGCCCGCCCGAATCTGGCCGCGGTACAAAAACGGTGATAACGGCGGGCTCTCGCGCGCCCTCGGCCGCTCGGGCAGGAGCCCCGGCCCTCCGCGCGTTGTAGGCGAATGCAGTCCCCGAAAACGCCCACCCTGCGCCGCGAGCGCATCGGCATCATCGTCCTCTGCGCGGCCGCGGCCGCGGCGATGGCGCCCGACGTGGGCGGAGGGGCTCGAGATCGATCGGCCGCGCTCGTCGCGGAGCTCGCGGAGCGGGGCATCGCCGCCGCGTCCGGCGACGTGGTGTGGGTGGACCCGCCGCGCGGCGGCTTCCGGCCGCTCGGCGTCCAGGCGCGCGCCGTCGCGCGCGGCGCCGTCCGCGGGGAGCCCACCGACCTCTACCTCGTCGACACGCGGCTCTCGCCCGAGGGGGTCCTGCTCGACGTCTCGGGCATCCACAACCTCACGGAGACGAGCGGCGCGGACGAGTCGAAGCCCGTGCTCCGCCGCGAGGCGCTCGCGTACGTCTCGCGCCCGCTGATCGAGGCGGCGTCGCCGACGGTGCACGTGCTCGACCTCGGCGGACAGGCGCCCCCGGGCGGCGCCGACTGGTCGCCGATCGAGCGGCTCCAGCACGCCATCACCGGCTGGCAGACGACCGGCCGTCTGCGCGGGATCGGCCGGCGGACGTTCGCGATCGACCCCGTCCGCGCCGAGGAGCCCGCCGCGGAGGACCCCGGCGCGGGCGCCGCAGAGGGCCCCGGCGCCGCGGCGCCCGACGAGGGCCGCCGCGCCGCGAGCGCGGTCGACGTCGCGGTCGCGCTGGAGGGCGACGGCGACGTCGTCGTCCGCGCGGGCGGCCGCGAGGCGCGCCTGCCGCTGCACGGCGCGGACGCGCCGCTGCCCGCGTGGATCCGCGCCGAGTCGTTCGAGACCGCGCGGCCCGGGAACCTCGTCACCTGGGCGGTCGACCGGGTGCGCCTGGTGATCGGCGACGCCGCGATGCAGACGGTCAAGGCCGTGGCGTTCACGGCGCTCGACTTCGTCCTCCGCAACAAGGAGGCGGTGACCGGCGACACGGGCGCCGAGGACATCGCCGCGGATCTCGGCCAGAGCGCGCTGGATCCGCCCGTCCGCCAGATCCCGATCGATCCCGAGATCGGCTGGCCGCCCGCGCCGCTCGAGCCCTGGGTGACGCCGGCGCTGCCCGGGGAGGGGCAGTGGAAACCGCAGGGCGGCGACGCCTTCGTCCGCAAGCTCGACGGGCTCCCGCCGGCGTTCATGACCACGTTCATCCGGGCGGATCGCTCGCGCAAGGCGACGCGCGTCTACATCGCGCTCTGGGATCCGCGGCAGGTGGAGCTCCACATGATGGCGGGCACGGTGGAGCCCAAGGGCGCGACGGGCGAGGCGGGGCCGGGGCTCATCCCGCGCACGCCCGAGGTCATGAAGCGCGTGGTCGCAGCGTCGAACGCGGGCTTCCAGGCGATGCACGGCGAGTTCGGCATGATGGCCGACGGGGTGATGTACCTGCCGCCGAAGCCGTACGCCGCGACCGTGGCCGTCCGGCGCGACGGCAGCACGCTCTTCGGGACCTGGTCGGAGGACGAGACCGTCCCCGAGTGGATGCTCTCGTACCGCCAGAACATGACGGTCATGGTCCAGGACGAGAAGTGGAATCCGTTCGGGCGCACGTGGTGGGGGGGCACGCCGCCCGGCTGGGCCGACAAGACGCACACGGTCAGGACCGGCATCTGCCTGACCCGGGAGCGCTTCGTCGCGTACTTCTACGGCGCCGACGTGAGCCCGGAGGCGCTGTCGCAGGCGATGATCCAGGCCCGCTGCTCCTACGGTATCGCGCTCGACATGAACGCGGGCCACAGCGGGCTCGAGTTCTACCACGTGGCGCCGAGCGGCGAGCTGCCCGCGCTGGGGCGCCCGCTCCAGGGCGAATGGGAGGCGGAGGGCGAGGTCTCGGGGCTCTCGGGCTACCGGTTCCGCGGCCGCCGGCTCATCCGCGGCATGGGCCTGATGAACTTCCCCCGTTACATCCGGCGGGAGGCGCGCGATTTCTTCTACATGACGCTGCGGCACCTCTTGCCGGGGCCGCCGCTCGCGCCGCGCGCCGCGCCGGCCGAGGCGGGGGAGGGCGTCTGGCGCACCCAGGGGCTCCCGCAGCACGGCTTCCCGTACGCGCTCGCGATCACCGAGATCCGCCCCGATCCCGCGCGGCCCGGCGTGCGCCTGCGGGTGCTCAAGGTCGACCCGCGGACGGTCGCGGCCGCCCCGCTGGGCGAGCCCGGCGCGCCCCCGCCGGCCGGGGCGGGCCCGCTCGTGGCGGTGCTCGGCGACGGCGGCGCGGCGCCCGGCGCGGGCCAGGGCGGGGCGTCGAGCATCTGGCACTCGGCCGGGGCGTTCTCGGCCTCGCCGACCCCGCCGGTGCGCGGCGCGGTCCGGATCGCGACGGGGGCCGACAGCAGCGCGGGGGCCGTGGCCGCGCTGGGGGTCAACGACGAGGACGGGATGCTGATCTACGTCGAGCGGGCCGCGTCCGGCCCGTCCAGCGCGCCGGACCCCGCGCTGTCGCCGGACGCCTCGGCGCCGCCCCCGACGCCCGTGGACCCGCGCGATGCGAAGCTGCTCCAGGACTTCCTGGCGGGGCTCGGGTGCTCCTCGCGGATCTATCTCCCCCGGCCGCTCTCGGTGGCCCTCGGCGGCGATACCGATCTCGCCGGCGCCGCCGTCCACCCGCCGTCGGGCCCGCGCGCCGTCGGGCTCACCCGCGCCGAGGCGCCCGGCGCGGGTCGGATGTTCGAGTCCACACCCATCGTTCCGCACAGCGTCTGGTATCCGCTCCAGCAGAAGCGCGTTCGATACTTCAAAAAGCCGAAGAAAGAGGAAACCGCGGACGGCGACCACTGAGCGTGGCGGCGCCCGGATCCTCGCCTGGGATGCAGTAGGCGCTTGTGCGTCGGCGGTCCGAGGGATTAGAAACAGGGGGTCGGTGCACCGTTTGCCGTTCTTCGCAGCTTGCGACCTTGTGGCGCGGATCGGCGTGGGCTCGCTGGCGGAGGTCGCGCGCACAGCGCGTCGGGAGCGCGGGCGCGCGATCGCGTCGAGGCGCGCAATCGAGCGCCGCGCGCGATCGATCCACGCGATCCACGCCGCGCAGGGCGTCTGTTTCCGGACGATGACGGCAGGCGAGCGCTCGTCCGAGGTCGCGAGCGCCGCGGACGTCATGGGGCGTTGCGCCGGCCGCGACGCGCGAGATCCGCGCGAGATCGCGGCGCGCGCGCCGCGGCGCCGCGCCTGGGATCGTCCCGATGGCGCTCGCGAAGTCACCGGACCAGCGGTACGCTGCAGCGGGTCAGGGTCGCGCAGGGCTCTCCGAGCTCGCCCGCGACGAGGGCCCGCTCTTCCACATCACGCTCATCGCGCGACGCATGCGCGATCGTTTCTCGGAAGCCGCGGCGAACGGCGCCGCATGTCCTGAGGAGTTCTCGAACATGGCCGATAACAAGGGCGGCAGCGATCTAGACGTCTTCGAGGGGCTCGCCAAGAAGTCATCGCGCGCCACGAGCCCCGCGCTCGTGCCCCCCTCGCCGCCGACGCGCCAGCGCACCCTCGTCGGCGCCGCGGTGCCGCCGCCCCCCAACGTTCCTGCGGTGCCGCCGCCCGCTCCTGCGGTGACGCTCCCTGGGGGGATGGCCTCCCCGCTGCTGCCGCCGCCGCCGGTGTCGGCGAAGGGCGTGAGTCCCGGCTCGCTGCCGCCGCCGGTGCCGGTGAAGGGGACGAGCCCCGGCTCGCTGCCGCCGCCGATGCCCCCCTCGGTCAAGCCGGCCTCGCTGCCGCCGCCGGTGTCGGCGAAGGGGACGAGCCCCGGCTCGCTGCCGCCGCCGGTGTCGGCGAAGGGGACGAGCCCCGGCTCGCTGCCGCCGCCGATGCCCCCCTCGGTCAAGCCGGGCTCTCTGCCGCCCGTGGTGGCGCCGCCCTCGCGGCAATCGGTGCTGCCCCCGGTCACCGCCCCGGCCCTGCCGTCGAAGAGCCCGGTCCCGCCGGCGCCGACAAGCGCGCTGCCCCCGGTGGTCCCGCCGCCGGTGCGCGTGCCGTCGGTGAAGCCGCCGCAGAAGGCGGCCGACGAGGGGAAGCCTCAGTCGGGCAAGGGCGCCGCGGTCGACATGGACTGGGACGACGACGAGGAGTCGACCCACGTTTACGACCGGCCGGGCAGCGACAGCATGCCCGGGCGGACGACCCCGCTGCCGACGGTGAGCTCGCCGGCGCTCCCGAAGGCGGCCGCGGCGCTGCTCGCGAGCTCGGGCGGCGCGGCGCCGGCCGCGAGGACGCGCACCCCGATCCCGACGCCGCCGCCGATCCCGAGCGCCCCGCCGGCGCCGGCGCTGCCCTCGGACATCGGCCACCGCTCGCTGTCGCGCAACGACGAGCCGACGGCGATCCGCCCGCGCCCTGCGACGCAGCAGGGCGCCGGCAAGGCGGGCGTGCTCCTCGGCGGGCTCGCGCTGGTCGCCGTGCTCATCCTGGCGGTGGTCATGCTCGTGCCGAAGAAGGGCGCGCTCACCATCGACCTGAAGGCCCCGGGCGGCACCTCGGTCGCGAGGGCCGAGATCTTCATCGACGGCCAGAAGCGCTGCGACACCGTGCCTTGCGTCGTGCGCGAGCTCGATCCCGGCTCCAAGGTGGTCAAGATCCTCGCCCCCGACTTCCCGCCGCACGACGCCGTCGAGGTCGTCGAGGGCGGCAAGGAGAAGGTCGTCGTGATCACGCTCGACGGCGCGGCCGCGGCGCGGGCTTCGACCAACGGGTCGACGGCGACCGGCGTGAAGGCGTCGGGCGCGCAGCCCGGCGTGAAGGTCCTCATCGACGGTGTGGAGAAAGGCACGCTCCCGCTGGAGGTCAGCGTATCTCCGGGGGAGCACAAGATCCGTTTCGACGGCGGCGAGCGCTACGAGCCCGTGGAGCAGACGGTCGAGGTGGGGCAGGGCCAGACGAAGGACCTCGGCACCGTCGCGCTCAAGGTGCTGAAGGGGCAGGTCACGCTCGATCTCGCGACGTCGGGCGCCTCGGTCAAGCTGGTGAGCGCCAAGGGGACGGAGAAGAAGCTGCCGGATTCGGCCTGGAAGAAGCCGCCCGTCAAGGTGGATGTCAATCCGTCGGAGGGCTGGAAGATCGTCGCGAAGAAGAAGGGGTATACGGACTTCTCCCAGGCGATCTCGTTCGAGGACGGGCAGGCCGAGAAGACGATCCGGATCGCGCTGGAGGAGGCGAGCAACCCCGAGCCGGCCGCCGCCGCCCCGGTCGCCGCCGCCGCGCCCGCGCCCGCGCCGGATCCTGCGCCGGCCGCCCCGGCGCCGAAGTCGGAGGCGCCCGCCGCGGCGCCGAAGGCGGAGGCGCCGGCCGCCGCGCCCGCGCCCGCGGCCGCCGCCGGCAACGCGACCCTGAACATCAACTCGATCCCGGTCTCGAAGGTGGTCCTCGACGGGCGGCCGCTGGGGAGCACGCCCAAGGTCGGCGTCAGCGTCCCCGCGGGGTCGCATACGGTGACCTTCATCCACTCGGAGCTCGGGAAGAAGTCGGTCACCGTCTCGGTGAAGGCCGGCGAGACCAAGACCGCGGCCGTCAGGTTCGACTGACGCGCCGCGGCGGGCCGCCGCGCCCAGCGCACGGGCGGAGCTGCTCGGACCGCCGAGGCGCTACCGCCCGGCGTCGGGGGATACCGACCACTTCGCGCGATTCCCCGCCTGAATCCTCCCTGACATAGCTCGTTTCGAACGGCGCTGTCGCGGGGGCGACGCCCGCACCCCGGCGGCGTCGAGGGGTCTCACCGCTCGCCCTCGATCCGCTCCGCCCACGCGCGCCACGTCGTCGCGCACCGCGGCTCGTCGGCGTGCGCGCCGCCCGCGCAGTACGCCGGGTCGCGCGGGGGGCCCAGCACGAGGATCGCCGTCTTGCTGACGAACGGCAGATCGCGCCGCCAGATCTCGCTGAAGCCGTCGAGGCGCCGGCGGTAGGCCTCCGCGGCCTGCTCCCCGAGGAGCTTGTCGAGCTGCGCGCGGATCTTCTGCTTCAGCGCCTCGTCGTCCGTGACGGCGAGGGTGCGCTGGAGGAACCGGATCTCTGCCTCGCGCTCGCCGGCGCGCCCGAGGATCCCCGCGCCGCCGAGCGCCTGCCAGCTGATGTTCGCGTCGTTGCCCCCGAGCTCCGCGGCGCGCGCGAGCATCCGGGCCCCCTCGAGGCGCCACTGCGCCTTCTCCGCGGGATCGGTCAGGTACGAGGCCGGCGCGATGAAGGCGACGAACTGGCCGAGCACGAGCCAGAGCTCGCCGTCGAGGGGGCGGTGCTGCACCCCGCGCTCCATGATCTCGCGCGCCTTGAGGACCTCCTCGTGGGGGGTCGTTGTCGTCTGGAACGTGATGAGCGCGTCGGCGAACAGGTACGGCTCGCGGAAGGTCGGGTCGAGCGCGTTGATGGCGTCGAGCAGCAGGGTCAGGTTCTCGAACCTGCGGCGCTCCATGGTGTGCAGCCCCTGCGAGACGAGCACGTGGGACCACAGCAGATCGGCCAGCGCGGAGCGGTAGCCGAGCGAGAGGGTGACCACCTCGTCCGGCGGCGGCAGGACGTACACGTCGGAGGTCTCGGCGACGCGCTTCTCCAGCGCCGCGGCCGGCGCGCGCACGCTCCCGATCGCGACCGCGGCGACGGCCGAGAGCGCGGCCGTGACCAGCGCGTCGCGCGCGCGCGCGATGCGGGAGAGGAGCGGGCGGGCTTCCGGACGGTCCGCGGACCCGGGCGCCGGACGAGCCCCCATCATTCCACCTCGCGGTCCACGAACATGCCCGGGAGCACGCGGGCCGACTCCCCGGGGATCCGCTCGCCGCGCACCTCGAACGTGGAGAGCGCGCCGTCGCCGTCGAGGTCGCCGTGCGCGGTCGCGATGAAGCGCATGGCCTTCGACGCGTCGAGCTCGCTCGTGAACTGGAAGGCGAACGCGTGCGGCCCCTCGACGCGGAAGTCGAGCGACCGCCACGTGAGGTGCTCCCACGACTCCGGCGGATCGACCGCGCGCACGCCGCGCGGCACCTGCGCCGGGGTCAGCGGGGCGGACGGGGGGAAGCTGATCTCCTGCGGCCGCGACTCGGCGTAGGCGACCGCGCTGGTCACCAGCCGGTCGAGCCCCTCGATCGGCTCGCTCAGCTTGGATGCGCTGAGATTTCGGAAGAACGCGGGGACGGCGACGGCGAGGACGCTGCCGCCGACCGCGAAGGCCGCGCTGAGCTCCAGCGCGCTCCAGGAGCGCCAGGACATGGGCTCCTGTCTACCTCACCCCCCCACGATCCAACAAGCGCGACCGACGGCCGTGGCCCGCGTCAGTCCGGGTCGTTGTTCGTGAAGATCACGGTGCTGGTCACGATCTCGCCGTCGCGCACCTCGCCGGTGCGGACCAGCGTGCACGCCAGGCCGTCGCCGTCCAGGTCCGCGCGCGCCCCCGCCTCGAACGCCTCCGTGCTGAGGAGCGGCGCGCCGGTCATGCCCTCGCTGAGGTAGCCGCTGCCGACCTGGTACGAGTACTGGAAGTAGATGGGCTGGCTGATGGTGAAGCCGAGGCACTGCCAGCCTTCGGTCGTCGAGCCCGACATGAAGTCGACGCCGGGCGCCGCGCTCGGCTGGTACTTCGTCCCCTGGACGTAGGTGAAATCGAGGGGGACCGGCGAGGCCGAGGCGCAGAGGGTGCGGGTGCTCGCCGCGGCGGTTCCCGCTGCGGGGAGCACCTGCGAGGCGTCGCGCTCGCGCTCGTACTGGTTGATGGCGCTGCGGGTGATGGCGCCGACGATCTGCTTCGCTTCAGCCGTCTTCGCCGTCGCGAGGTAGCTGCGCACCCCGGTGATCGCCAGGGCGGCGAGCACGCCGAGGATGGCCACCACGATCATGAGCTCGACGAGCGTGAATCCGCGCACACGAGACGTCGCCGTGTATCGCATGGTGCACCCTCATGACCGGTGGCCTCGTTTCAGCGTGCGCTGCCCGGCTCATCCGTGAGCCGGATCCGTGAGCCGGGCAGCCCGAGCTCAGATCATTCGTACTCTCGCTCGATGTGGATCTGCGTGGCCACGGTGAGCTGCCCCGTCGCGGCGTCCACCGCGCCCAGGCGCGTGAACACGCTGTAAACGGCCGGGGTGTCCGCGTCGAGGTTTCCGACCGCGCCCGCCTCGAAGTAGTCCGCCGCGGCAACAGCAGGAGGAGTGTCCTGGTTCGGAACACGGTCGTTCCTGACATAGTGGTACTGGAAATAGATCGGCTGAGTGATCGCGAACCTCAGGCACGGCCAGCCCTCGGTCTCGCTGCCGAACTCGAAGTCCTGGTCTGCGGCCGAGTTCGGCTGGTACTTGTTGCCTGCCGGAACGTCCGTGGGCACCGGATTGGCGCTCTGGCACAGGCTACGGGTCGCCGGATCCGAAGTATCGCCGGCCGCCAGGATCGCGGAAGGGGCCGTCTCGCGCTCGAAGGCGGCGACCGCGCCTCGGGAGATCGCGCCCACGGTGTTCTTGGCCTCCGAGCTCTTCGCGCTCGCGAGGTACCGGCGGACCCCGAAGATCGCCAGCGCGGCGAGGACGCCGATGATGGCGACGACGATCATGAGCTCGACGAGGGTGAAGCCTCTTCTGTCGTATCGCTTCAGTGCACGCATGAGTGTCGATCCTCCGTGATGCTTTCTTTAATTGGATTCGTTGCCGAGACGGACCGTCGAGATGCCTGGTGCGGGGCCCGGCCAGCCCGCAGCGCGAAAACCTCTCCCACGGACAGGCGCTCTCGGCGCCGCCGGGGCAAACCATCCCCTACTCCGTGTCGTTCTCCCAGTAGATCCCGGACATCGTGGATGTCGTCAGGAGCAGGGCGTACGTCAAATCCGAGTCGCGATCGCCGGCCGCCTGGATGACGTACCAGGGGCCGTTCGGCAGAAACTGCGGATCCGTCAGCGGATCCTGGGGCAACCCGTGAAAGCTGAAGCCCGAGTGGGGGGTCACGTTGTAGCTGGTCCCCGTGCCCGCCTTCGTCGCGTACCCGAAGCGCACCGCGCCGTCCGTCGACACGTTGAGCATCCGCCAATTGTCGCCGTCCGGGGTAGCGCTGCCCCACGCGCGCTTCTGATCGTTGAGGGTCCCCGCAGGATACCAGCTGTCGAGCGAGCTCGAGACATCCAGGTACACGAGCATCTCGGCCTTGTAGGACTCCTGCGCGCCGCGGATCCCCTGAATGACCGCCTTCGGCTCGGCGACGCCCGCCGCGTTCATGTACTTGCGATAGCCGACGAGGGCGAGCGCCGCGAGAATACCCACCATCGCCACGACGACGAGGAGCTCGACGAGCGTGAACGCTCGCCTCGCCGCGTTTCGCTGTCGCCGCGTGCTCCGCATGCGCTCGAACCTTCCAGCAGGCGACGTGCCAAGGAGGGAGCGGCCCTGCGCCATCTTCGACTTCCGCGAGAAGCTCATGCGTTTCCTCGGTTTTCCTTGAGAGAGAGGGCGAGCTGCGCGAGGTGTGTGTGGTTGTGTTCGTTTCCCGCGGTGACGAAAACCGTCACTGCGGGGCGCCGGGCGGTGACGATTCTCGTCGGGATCCCCCCTCCAGGTCGTCGTCGCCGTCCCCGTCAGTGGCGAGCGCGTGCTTGGCGAGCCGGTAGCGCAGCGACCGGAACGACACGCCGAGCAGCTTCGCGGCGGCCTTGCGGACGCCGCCGGTGCGCTCGAGCGCCTGCAGGATGAGCCGGCGCTCGACCTCCCCGAGCACCTCGTCGAGCATGCACCCGCCGGGCGGCAGCTGCGCGAGCAGCGGGGCCGGGCTCGCGCTGAGGCCGGCGACCGCGCTCGGGAGGTCGCCGAGGCCGATCGAGGGCCCTCCGGCGAGCGCCACCGCGCGCTCCATCATGTTCTCGAGCTCGCGCACGTTGCCCGGGAAGCCGTAGGCGTCGAGCGCGCGCATCGCGTCCGTCGTGAGGCCGCGGACGTCCTTGCCGAGCTCGGCGGCGAAGCGGCGCAGGAAGCGCTCGGCGAGCCGCGAGACGTCCCCGGGGCGCTCGCGCAGGGGCGGCAGCTCGATGCGGATGACGTTGAGCCGGTAATAGAGGTCCTGCCGGAACCGCCCCTCGCGCACCTCGACCTCCACATCCCGGTTCGTCGCGGCGAGGACCCGGACATCCACCGCGATCTCCGCGGCGGCGCCGACCGGGCGCACCTTCCGCTCCTGGAGCACGCGGAGGAGCTTCACCTGCAGCGAGGCCGGCAGCTCCCCGACCTCGTCGAGGAGCAACGTCCCGCCGTCCGCCTCCCGGAACAGCCCGAGCGCGCGCGCGCCGGCGCCCGTGAACGAGCCCTTCTCGTGGCCGAACAGCTCGCTCTCCATGAGCGCCTCCGGCAGCGCCCCGCAGTTGACGACCAGGAACGGCTTCGCGGCGCGGTCGCTCTGGTCGTGGATCGCGCGGGCCACGCGCTCCTTGCCGGTCCCGCTCTCGCCCGTGATCAGCACGGTCGTGCGCGTCGGCGCGATCTTGCCGATGAGCTCGGAGATCCGCTGCATCGCGGGGCTCGTGCCGAGCGGCTCGCGCGAAGGCAGGTCGAGCCGCTCGAGCTGCGCGCGCAGCCGCTGGTTCTCGGCGACGATCGAGCTCTTCTCGAGCGCCTTCGCGGCGAGCGCGATGAGCTCCGCGGGCGAGAACGGCTTTGTCACGAAGTCGTACGCGCCGCGACGCATCGCGTCGAGCGCGCTCTCCACGGTGGAGTGCGCGGTCATCACGATCACCTCGGTCGCGCTGCTCCGCGCCTTCGCGGCGGCGAGCACCTCGATCCCCGAGCCGTCAGGCATCACGAGGTCGGTCAGGATCAGCGGGAACGGCTGCGGGTTCTGGCGGATCGCCTCGAGGGCGGCGCCGGCGCCGGGCGCGAGCGCGACCTCGTAGCCCTGGCGGCGGAAGGCGATGCTGAGCACCTGACGGAGGCCCGGCTCGTCATCGACGACCAGCACCCGGGTGGCGGTCGGCGGGATGCTCGGCGAGATCGACGCCATCACGCCACCACACTACACGACGCTCCGCGCGCGCGTCGACGGCGGCCATCGGGCGCGGCGCGCTGCGTCGACGCGCGGTCGCGCGCCCGTCGGCCTTCAGGGGCAGGCGTCGTTGACGACGCCGAGCGGGGTGCGCTCCTCGACGACGAACGACTGCGCCGCGCTCTCCTCGCCTCCGTTGCCCTCCAGCTCCTGCCACACGAGCAGGACGTCGCAGAGCTCCGCCTCGATCTCGAGGTGGTACCGGCCGTTCTTGTCGGTGTCGTGCTCGATCACGCCCCGCTGGGTCCGCTCGTTGAACACGCTGACGCGCGCCCCGGGGGCGCAGTTGCCCGAGATCTGCCACACCCCCTCGCGGTCCGCGGACGGCCGCATCGTGTCGGCCGGCTCGGGCGGGGGGAGGGGCAACGTCGGGCTCAGGCAGGCCGCACCGGCGAGCAGCGAGATCGCCAGGGCAAAAGCAAGGTGAAGCGCGCGGCGGAGCATCGGCACGGGACGGCTTCATAGCACACCGCGTGCCGCGCCCGGGGCGCCCGTGAGCGCCGCGGCGCCGC
Organism: Sorangium sp. So ce394; assembly: GCF_051474665.1. Taxonomy (NCBI): domain Bacteria; kingdom Pseudomonadati; phylum Myxococcota; order Polyangiales; family Polyangiaceae; genus Sorangium; species Sorangium sp. So ce394. The sequence continues at coordinate 7,054,807 of NZ_CP150339.1, read as the reverse complement.
GCGATTTTCAGCCGTCGCGCCGCGCCCCGCCGGTCGAGCCGTCAATTCTGTTGGCGCTCGCGTCCATCGGTTTGCAGCACGCGCAGGGCGACGCGCCGCTTCGCCGCGACGGCGCCGAGCTCCGGGGGCAGGGGGAGCGCGGCGCCGCGCTGGCCCTCGTCCTCGTCGAGCAGCTCGCCCACGAGGTCGTAGTCGCTCGCCTGGGTGATCCGGACGCGGCACATCTCACCGGGGCGGACCTCGCCGCCGGACAGGTAGACCTGCCCGTCGATCTCGGGCGCCTGGCCGGCGTGACGGCCCATGAGCACGTACTCGTGCTCGTCGCTCGTCCCCTCGACGAGCACCTCGAGCTCGCGGCCGATCATCGCGGCGCTCTTCTTGTGCGCGATGCGGCGCTGCAGCGTCATGAGGCGGCGGTAGCGGCTCGCGGCCGTGCGCGCGGGGACCTTGCCCTCGAGCGCGTAGCTGCGGCTCGCCTCCTCGTCGGAGTAGCGGAACACCCCGACCCGCTCGAACTCGGCCCAGCGCACGAAATCGCAGAGCTCCTCGAACTCGGCGTCGGTCTCGCCGGGGTGGCCGACGATGAACGCGGTGCGGAACGTGAGGTCGGGCACGCGCTCGCGCAGCGTGGAGACGACCCGCCGGAGCCGGTCGCCGCCGTGGCCGCGCCGCATCCTGCGCAGCATCGCGTCCGCGGCGTGCTGGAGCGGCATGTCGACGTAGGGCACGACGCGCGGGTGGCCGGCGAGCAGCTCGACGAGGTCGTCGGTCATCGTCTCGGGGTAGAGGTAGAAGAGCCGCACCCAGCGCACGCCGGGCACGTCGGCGACCTTCTGGACGAGCTCGGCGAGCGTCGCGCGCTCGCCGCCCTGCGCGCGGCCCGCGGCGTCGCGGCCGTAGGCGATCGTGTCCTGCGAGATGAGGTTGATCTCGCGGACGCCCGCCGCCGCGAGCTGCTCCACCTCGCGCACCACGTCCGGGATGGGCCGCGAGCGCTGCGCGCCGCGCAGGTCGGGGATCACGCAGAACGAGCAGGTGCGGTTGCAGCCCTCGGCGATCTTGACGTAGGCGCTGCCGCCGGGGGTCGAGAGGGTGCGCGGATCGCCGGCGCGGATGAGCCACTCGGCCGGGTTGCCGACGAGCATCCGCTCCGCGTCGCCCGCGAGCACCTGGCCGAGCTTGAGCATGTCGCTCGAGCCGAGGAAGTGATCGACCTCGGGCATCTCGCGGGCGAGCTCCTCGGGGTGGCGCTGCGAGAGGCAGCCGGCGACCACGAGCCGCTTGCAGCTGCCGTGCTCCTTGTGCTGCGCCATCTCGAAGATGGCGTCGATCGACTCCTTCTTCGCCTCGCCGATGAAGCCGCAGGTGTTGACGACGATCACCTCGGCCTCGGCGGCGTCGTCGACGTGCGCGTAGCCCGCCGCGCGGGCGACGCCGAGCATCACCTCGGAGTCGACGCGGTTCTTGGGGCACCCGAGGCTGACGAAATGGACCTTGCGCGAGCTCATCGTGCTGCTCCCTCGCCGTCGACGAAGACGACCCGGCCGGCGGCCAGCGTCATCTTGACGCGTCCGGTGAGCTGCTTGCCGAGCAGCGGCGTGTTCTTGCTCTTCGAGCGCAGGCGCGCCGGGTCGAGGACGAAGCTCAGGTTCGGGTCCACGAGGCAGAGCTCGGCGCGGGCGCCGGCCTTGATCGCGGGCGCCTCGAGCCGCGCGATGCGGGCGGGGGCGCGGGTGAGCGCGTCGACGAGCCGCCCGAGGGGGAGGGCGCCCTGGCGCACGAGGTCGAGCAGGACCGGGACGACGAGCTCGAGGCCGATGAGGCCGGGCGACGCCTCGGCGAACTCGCAGTCCTTCTCGAGCGTCGAGTGGGGCGCGTGATCGGTCGCGACGGCGTCGATGGTGCCGTCCGCGAGCGCCTCGCGGAGCGCGTCGACGTCCGCCTGCTCGCGCAGGGGCGGGTTGACCTTGCACGCGGTGTCGTAGCCGAGCACGGCGGCGTCGGTGAGCGTGAGGTGGTGCGGCGTCACCTCGGCGGTCACGGCGATGCCGCGGGCCTTCGCCTCGCGGAGGATGCGGACCGCGCCGAGCGACGAGATGTGCGCCACGTGGTAGCGGGCCCCGGTGGCCTCGGCGAGCAGCACGTCGCGCGCGACGATGATGTCCTCCGCCACGCGGGGCCAGCCCCGGAGGCCGAGGCGCGTCGAGATCGCCCCCTCGTGCATCTGCGCCCCCTCGGTGAGGGCGTGGTCCTCGGCGTGCTGGATGACCGGCATGTCGAAGGTCTTCGCGTACTCGAGGGCGCGGCGCATGACCGCGCTCGACGTGACGCAGCGCCCGTCGTCGGAGACCGCCACGGCGCCGGCCTCCTTGAGGTCGGCCATCTCGGTGAGCTCGGCGCCCTTCTGGCCGATCGTGATCGCGCCGATGGGGTGGAGCGCGGGCCCCGAGAGCGCGCGGGCGCGGGCGACCATGGCCTCGGTGATCGAGCGGGTGTCGTTGACGGGCCGCGTGTTGGGCATCGCGCACACGTGCGCGAAGCCGCCGGCGGCCGCGGCGGCCAGCCCGGAGGCGATGTCTTCCTTGTATTCCTGCCCGGGCTCGCGGAGGTGGGCGTGGAGATCGACGAAGGCGGGGAGGAGCAGGAGCCCCTCGCCGGAGACGACCTCGGCCTGGCCGGCGCGGCGCAGATCGTCGGTCGCTGCGCCGCGCCCCACGCGGGTGATGACACCGTCTTCCACGACGACGTCGATAACGTCGTCGAGCTGATGGGCCGGGTCGACGGCGCGGACGCCGACGAAGAGAAGGAGAGGGGGAGGTGAGCCGATGGCCGCCATGGGAGCGCGCTCCCCTAGCACATGCGCCTCTCGCCGTGCACCGCTGCGGGGCCGGCGAGGGGGTCGGCGCAGCCGGGGGGGCGGAGGGCGGACTGGGCTGCTGGGGAGCCGCGGGCTGCGCGCGCCGGAAGGCGACGCGCGCCGGAAGAAACGCGCGGGAAGAAAATCGCTTCGGACGTGATGTAGGGCTTGACGGATCGCGAGGGGGTGAGGTAGTGATGCCGTCCCGCTCGCGAAGCTGGCGGAATTGGCAGACGCGCTGGATTCAGGTTCCAGTGGGGTAACTCCCGTGGAGGTTCAAGTCCTCTGCTTCGCACCAGGCGCTCTTCTTATCCTTGTCTAGCCACTGTAGTGGCCCTCTCCTTATTTGCCTTTTGCGGCATCTCTTGTGATCGCAGCGCATCCCGGCCAGGGGGCGCTGCGGCCGCAGCGTCCGGATCGAGCGACGTCAAGCCCGCTGCTGGGCCTGCCCTGAGCGCGTCGACCGAGCCGGCCGTGGCCACCTCGACGGTCGAGGTCGAGCCCCCGCGCGGGTCCGGCGTCCAGGAGTTCGCTCCGTTCGGGACCCTCACCGGGTGCAAGGTCAAGTCGGGCGACGTCGCGACCTACATCCTGCGCGAGGGGATGGGGGTGGCCGGCCGGGCCGACGGATCGTTCGGCGCCGTGTGGCTCGTGGACCTCAAGGGCGGCGACGCGCAGATCGCGTTCGCCGGCTTCGACAACGACGCCCGGCAGATCGCCCGGGCGCGGGCCATCTCGAACACCCGCGAGGCAGGGCTCCGGATCTTCTCTTCGGGGGAGGCCTGGGCGGTCACGTGGTTCGACGCCGAGGGGCTCGCCTACGCCCGGCCACGCTGGGAGACGAACCCGCCGACGGAGATCCTGCGCGTCGGCGCCATCGGCAGGGAGGGCAGCGAGAACGTCGCCATCGCGCCGGCTCCGGGCGGCGCCCTGGTGGCTGCGGCCCCCTTCGGGGCGGAACGCAACCAGCTGGGCGTCTTCCAGTTCGCGCCGGTGGACCCGGCGCAGCCGCAGCTCAAGGCGGTCGGTGTCACGCGCCACACCAAGAAGCCGCGCTGGCCAGCCGTCGCTGCGGACGCGTCCGGTGGCTACCTCGTCGTGTGGCACGAGGAGGATGACGGGAGCGTCCGGGCCTCGCGGTTCGACGCGGCCGGCCGGGAAGGGAATGCCCACGTCGTGGCCAAGCCTGAAGGCGGCGACCGCTCGGCCGCCGCGACTCAGGAAACGCCGGACAAGGAGCGGCGGCTCGGGCTCGTGGCCACCAGCAGCGGGGCGCTCGTGGCGTGGAACGAAGGGCCCACCTTGCTCGCCCGAGCGCTGGACGCCGACGCGCGGCCGCGCGGGGCGCCCTGGGTGCTCGGCAAGGGCAAGTGGCGCGCGATGGCGCCGAGCGGCGACGGGGCGTTCGTGGCGTGGGTCGGCCACGATGGCAAGGCCGACGGGCAGCTCCTGCTCGTGAAGCTGGGCGCCGACGGAGCGCCTTCGGCCCGGGGGATCCGGGTGTCGGATGGGGTGATTCCCGTCAAGGATCCTCCCAGCCTGGCCCTCGCCGGCGAGCGCGTGGGCGTCGCATGGACGGAGGCGATGAGCCCCGGTGTGAGCACGAAGCGCGCAGTCTTAAGGGTGCTCGAGCGCGCCTGCATCCCTTGAGCCCTGGCGCGCCGTGAGGGTGCGTACGGCGAGCGTAGCGCCGACTCTGGCGCTAAGATAAGAGACGTGAGCCACGCATTCGGCCCGAGTCAGCCACCGCCGAACCGCGATGCGAACGAGCCTCTGACGGCGCCCCAGGCGGGCGTCCTGCCCCGCGGGGGCGAGCTGCCCGTCGGCGCACCCTCCGGCGACGAGGCGGCGCGCGTCGCGGCCGCGCCCCGAGCGCCGTTGCCGAGCGGCGCCTCGACGCCGCTGCCGGTCATCCACGATCCCTACCTCACCCGGCCGCTCCCGCCGGGGCGACCGCCGCTCTCGACGCTGGCCGTGAGCTCGGTCGTCGCGGCGCTCTTCGGGCCGCTCGGGGCCGTCGCCGCGATCGCCTTCGGCTGGGCGGCGCGCCGCGAGATCGAGCGGGCCCCCGAGGCGCGCAGGGGCCACGGGCTCGCCAGCGTGGGGCTCTCGCTCGGCGTCCTCCTCACGCTCTGCTGGAGCTCGGCGATCGGCTTCGGCGTGTGGATGTGGAGGACGCACAGCGGCGGCGAGACCACCGCCGCCCTCGGCGAGGGGGAGGCCTCGCCGGAGCCGGCGAGCACCGCGTCCCCGGCGGCGCCGCTGCCGGACGTGCCTCCTCCGGCGGCGCAGCCCGGCGGCAGCGTCCCTCAGCGCACGACCCACCGGCGCATCGGCGGGCTCTCCATCGTCGATATCGGCGTCGACGTCTCCACCCTCAGCGAGGAGCTCGCCAAGCAGCGCGCGGAGGCGCACGCCCAGGGCGAGAAGGTCCTCGTCATGACGACGAGCGATCCGTGCGAGCCGTGCCGAGGCGTCGACCGCGCGCTCGGCGATCCGCTGATGCAGACCGCGCTCCGGAGCGTGCGGCTCGTGCGCGTGGACATCGACGTCTTCAAGGAGGACCTCGATCAGATCAAGATGCCGCGGCGGCTCTACCCCGGCTTCTTCCTGCTCTCGCCGGATCTCACCCCGCAGGACGGGATCAACGGCGGCGAGTGGGACGACGACATCGCGCGCAACATCGCGCCGGTGCTCGGGGCCTTCGTGCGGGGCCAGTACACGACCCGCCGCCAGCCGTGGCACCCGCTGCCCGGCTCGGGCATGCGGCTCTGACCGCGCCGCGCGCGGCGGCCAGCCCCCCGCGCCCCGGACGGGGTAAGCTCGGCGCGTGAAGCGCTTCGTCCAGCTCGCCCTCTTCGCCGTCTGCGTCGCGTTCAGCGCCTCGGCGGCCTACAACGTCTTCTCCGACAACGCCGAGGTCGAGCGGATGGCGGCGCTCGTCGCGTGCGGCGAGGACGGCGGATCGGGCGCGCCGGGGCCGCGCCGCGCCGGCGAGGGGTGCAGGGCGCAGATGACCCGGCTGGAGCGGACGCCGTTCGGCCAGACGTTCGAGTTCACGACGCCGAAGCGCACCGTCGATGTCAGGTGCGAGCGGGCGTTCGTCCTCGCCGGCGCGTACAGCTGCAAGCTCCGGTGATCGGCGCGGCGGCGGCCTCCGGGGAACGAGCGCGCCCCATGGCCAGCGCCGCGCGCCGGCGATGGAAGCGGATCGCGCGGCGCAGGCCGCGGCCGAGGCGGCGCGCGCCGCGCCGCGCGGGCCCGCGCCACGCAAGAGGCCGCGCCGTGCGCGGAAGTTACGCTATGGTGGGCGGCCGTGACGAATCGTGCCGCGCGCCCGCCGCTCTCGATCGGCCCCGAGGCCGGGCGCCTCGTCGTGCGCCTCGCCTGCGCGCTCGCGGCGGCCTCGCTCGGAGCGCCGCCGGCGGCGGCCGCGCAGATGCCCTCGCCGGCGCCGCTCGGCGCGCCCGCGCCCGCGCCGCCCGGCGCCGCGCCGCTGCCGCAGGGCAGCGCGTCGCAGGTCGGCGCGCCGGCCCGCCCCGCGACGCCGCCGTCGCAGGAGTCGGCGGAGAAGCGGAGCCGCATCGAGCAAGCGACCGCGCTGCACGACGAGGCGCAGGGCCTCTACCAGCACGGCGAGTACCGCGCGGCCATCGCGAAGCTGAAGGCCGCGGTGGCGCTCGATCCCGAGGGCAAAGAGCTCATCTACAACCTGGCGGTCATCCACGAGCGGCTGGGCGAGATCGAGCAGGCAGAGCACTACTACCGTCGCTATCTCGAGATGGAAGCGCTCCCGAAGGAGCGTGAGGAGGTCGCGGCGGTCCTCAAGCGGCTGCAGGGCGCGAAGCGGGAGCTCTCCAGCGCGAAGCCGCCGCCGCCGTCGCCGTCCCCGTCCGCGCAGGCCCCCACGGCGCTGCCGTATCTGCCGCGCCTGCCGCGCCGCTCCGGGGCGGCGAACGGCGTGAGGCCGTACGGGGCCTGGCTCTACGTCAGCGGGGGCATCGCTGCGGGGTCGCTCGCGGTCGGCGGCGTGTTCGCCGCCCTCGCCGTGGCGCGGGATCCCGGCTCCGGCAAGCGCACCGGCGGCGGCGTCTCGGTCGCCGACCTGCAGGCCGACGCGAGCGCCGCCCACCAGTGCGCCGTCGCCGCGGACGTCGCCCTGCTGGTCGCCGGGCTCTCCGGCGCGGCGGCGCTCTACCTCTACCTGTCGCCGCGGGTCCCCGCGGCGAGCCCGCGCGCCTCTCGCCCGCTCTCGGCCGCCCTCCAGGGCGCCGCGATCCCGGGCCGCGACGGCGCTCCGCCCTCGCTCGCCGCCCGCGCAGCGGAGGAGGCGGCGCGCGTCAGCGTGTCGCTGGGCGCCGCGGGAGCCCGGCTGGAGGTGCAGTTCTGATGGGCCTCGGCGCCGCGGGGCGGAGGCTCGTCCGCGGGCTCCCGGCGCTCGCGTTGCTCGGCGTCGGGTGCGAGGTCCTCGTCGACGGCAAGCTGGGCACGGTGCTCTGCTCGGAGGAGGGCGCGATCGGACCCCCGGCGTGCCCCGAGGGCGCCCTTTGCAGCGACGGCGCCTGCGTCGACACGCAGCTCGAGCGCGCGCTGGGCGCCCCTTGCGACGATCACGACGTCTGCGGATCGCATGATTTCTGCCTCGATCCCGCGCGCTTCGGCGGCGAGGGGCCGAGCGTCTGCGCGCGCGCGTGCTGCAGCTCGAGCGATTGCGATCCCGTCCGGGACGCGGTCTGCTGGATCCCCGACGGCGGCGGGAGCGGCGTCTGCCGCATCGGCCGGGACGTCGGCCGGCCCGAGGTGGGGGCGCACCTCGCCGGCGCGGCCTGCGCCTCGCCCGGCGAGTGCCGCTCTGGCATCTGCGACGAAGGCGTCTGCGTCGACACCTGCTGCTCGGACACGAACTGCGCGATGAACGGGGCCGCGTGCCGGCTCACGACGGACCTCGTCGCTGCCGGTTCGGCCTGGGCGTGCCAGCGCGTCGGTCCCGGCCGCGGCGGCTACCTCGAGCCGTGCGAGGAGGACGCGGACTGCTCCTCCGGCCTCTGTGCCGACGTCGACGGGGACGACGTCGAAGAGGACCTCCGCTGCACGATCCCGTGCTGCTCCTCGGACACGTGCCCGGCCGCGCCCCGCGACGCGATGCGCAACGTCGGCTGCGCCGAGGTCGCGACCGGCGACGGCTCGACCGTCCGTGCGTGCGCGAGGCTGCTGCTCGAGGACAGCATCGCCGCCGTCGGCGTCGCGTGCGACACGAACGAGGAGTGCCGGAGCGGCATGTGCGTCAACCATCCTGAACAAACGCAGCGATTCTGTAGCGATGTCTGTTGCAGCGAGGCGTCCTGCGGCGATGTCTCGCTGTTCGGCTGTCGCCCTCCTGCTGCGGGCCCGTCGTGGGCCTTGCGATGTGGGCCCAAGTGACGGACGATCACCCCCATCGCGGTGGTAGCTCCTACAGCTGACGGCCAGCTCTCCCCCAGCGCACCCGGATCGCCCGGCGAGCCCAGCCGGACGGCGCTGATCTGTCCGCGGTGCCACCACCTCGCGCCGCTCGCTCCGGACGCGAGGAGCTCGTCCAGCCTGCTCCCGCCCCCCGCCGGCGATCGCGCCTCCCAGACCGGTCCGTCCGCCAGGCTGCCGCGCTGCCCCCACGACGGGCTGGCCCTCGTGAGCCGCGAGGCGCTCGCCGAGGCCGAGGGGGATCCGTTCCTGGGGATCACGATCGCGGATCGGTTCGTGGTCGTGGGCAAGCTCGGCGCCGGGTCGATGGGCACGGTGTACCGGGCGCGCCAGGAGGCGATGGGCCGCGACGTGGCCATCAAGATCCTGCGCTCGGACCGGGCCTTCGACGCGCAGGCCAAGGCCCGCTTCACGCGCGAGGCGCGCGCGATGAGCCTCCTCCGGTCGCCGCACACGGTCACCGTCTTCGATTTCGGCGAGATCGTGGACGACGCGACCGACGCCGCCTTCGGCCGCGGCCGCTCCGCGGAGCAGAGCTCGCCCGGCGAGGGGCCGACGTGGAGCAACGGCTCGCTCTACCTCGCGATGGAGCTGCTGGAGGGCGAATCGCTCGGGCAGCGGCTCAAGCGGCTCCGGCGCCTGCGCGTCGGCGACGCCGCCCGCTTCGCCCGGCACGCGCTCCTGTCGCTCGCCGAGGCGCACGACAAGGGGATCATCCACCGGGACCTCAAGCCGGACAACCTGTTCCTGGCGAGGCCCCCCGCGGGCGAGCACGAGGAGATCTGCAAGGTGCTCGACTTCGGCATCGCGAAGGTGATGACCGGCACGGAGCGGCCGGTCGACGCCCTCGAGACCCAGGCGGGCACGGTGTTCGGAACGCCGCGCTACATGTCTCCGGAACAGGCGCAAGGTAAGCCCCTCGACGCGCGGAGCGACCTCTACTCGCTCGGCGTGCTGCTCTATCAGATGCTCGTCGGGCGGCCGCCGTTCATCGACGACGACGCGGTCGTCGTGATGGCGAGGCACATCAAGTCGTCGCCGGCGCCGGCGCTCGAGGCGGCGCCGGACGCCGGGATACCGCCGTCGCTCTCCGAGCTCCTGCAGCGCGCGCTGGCCAAGCGGCCCGAGGAGCGGCCGCGGAGCGCGCAGGAGTTCATCGCGGAGCTCGATCGCGCGATGGACGAGGCGAGGCCGAGCCTGGGCCGCGAGCGCCCCGCCCCGGCGCAGCCGGCCGAGGTCGGCGCGACCAGCGAATTGCTCGCGGTGGTGGGCGACGGCGCGGACGCCTCGCTGCCGCCGAGCACGTCGCGCCCCGCGCCGCGGAAGCTCACCTCGCGCGTCGCCGTGGGGACGGTCGCCCTGTCCCTGATCGTGACGGTGCTCGCCGTGCGCGAGCTCCGCCGCCCCGCCGACGGCGGCGTGCGCAGGCTAGAGAAGGGGGTGGCGCTGGAAGCCAGGGCGCTCGCGGGCGCGCTCGCACGCCCGGCCCCGCCTCCCGCCGCGCTGCCCGCCACGCCTCCCGCCGCGCCGTCCGCCGCGGAGCCCGCCGCGGCGGCGCCGCCGCCGGCCCCCGCACCGTTCCCCACGGCCGCCGCCAGCGCGGCTCACGAGCCCGCGGGCGCTCCCTCGGCGCCGGCGCCGAAGCGCAGGCCGCAGCAGTCGCGCAAGCCGTATGTGAAATTCGACTGATGGCGGCACGCGCGCGGCGCGCGGCGCAGAACGCGCGCGCCGACGCGGACGCCGGAAACCGCTCGTCGACGTGGGCCCGCGGGCGCGAGAAGCAGCGGCGACCTTTCGCGGATCGGGCCGAGAGTCGCTGTACGAGCCGGAGGCTAACGTGTAACTTCGCCGCGCACCGATGGATCCCCGGGAGATGGAAACGCTCATCCAGCGCCTCGTCACGAATCCGCATGACGGGGAGGCCCTGGCGTATGCGCACCGAGCCGGGGAGCAGGACCCACGCTCGTACGCCATGCTGCTCGAGCGCGTCGGCAGCTCCACCGCGGATCCGTCGTATGCAGCGCACTGGCTGAGCGAGGCCGCGAACGTGTGGTCGACCACGATCGGCGACGCGCACCACGCCGCGCGGACGCTCATGATCGCCATCGACAAGGACCCGACGCAGCGGACGGCGGCCGAGCGGCTGGCGCAGCTCTACCGCGACAAGGGCGATCAGAAGGCGCTCGTCGCGCTCCTGGAGCGGCTCGTGAAGGCGCTCACGCCGCTGCTCTTCGAGCGGCCCGAGGTGCGCGCGCAGCTCTCGACGCTCCACGAGGAGCTCGGCCGGCTGTGGGGCGAGCCGCCGCTGTCCCGGCCGGAGCGCGCCCTGGAGAACTGGCGCCGCCTCGCGGACCTCGATCCGCACAACGTCTACGCGATCTACGCCGCGCGCGAGCTCTTGAAGGCCCAGCAGCAGTACGCCGAGGCGATCCCGTACTTCGCGATGGAGCAGGCGCTCATCGACGACCCGGAGCGGCGGCTCGCCCTGCTGCGCGACGAGGCCGACATCCGGCGCCGCGCGGGCGACCTCGCCGGCTCCACGGCGGCGCTGCGGAGCGCGCGCGCGTTCGTGCCGCACGACGTGGGGCTGATCCAGGCGCTCGGCGTGGCCATCGTGGAGCGCATCGAGGCCGGCGAGCCGGTGCCGCAGCCGGAGCGCGACGAGGCGGCGGAGCTCTTCGTCGCGCTCGCGGAGACGTACGACGGGGAGTACGGCTACTCGTACTCGGTGTACGCCCTCCGCGCGCTGCCGGGGCACGACCGCGCGATGCAGCTCGCCGATCACTACGGAAAGCAGCTGGGCCGCACCGCCGAGCTCCGCCCGCGCTACCTCGCCTACCTCCAGGCGAACCCGAACGGGTTCATGGCGGCCGAGGCGCGCAAGCGGGCGTCCGTGCTGCCGCCCCCGCCGCGGCTGCCGTCGATGCCCCCGGGGATCCCCGCTCCGGCGCGGGCGCCCTCGGCGCCGCCCGCCTCGGCCGCGGCTCCCGAGCGGGCGCCCTCGGGGCCGCCGGTGCCGCCCTCCAGCGTGCCATCGCCGCCTTCGGCCGTGGGCGCGGCGGAGCTGGTCCAGCCGGCGGTGGCCGCGTTCGCGCCGGCGGCCGCGGCCCCGGACGCACCGGCGTCGCTGCGGAGCGCTGCCGCGCCGAGATCCGGCCCGGCGCAGGCCGCGCCCGGCTCCGCGCCGGCGCCCCTCTCGCCCGACGCCTCGGCCGCGCCGGAGCCGCCGCCGCTCGCGGGCGACGAGCCGACCCAGCCCCGAAAGCCGCTGCCGCTCGCCAGGCTGCGCGAGGTGCTCAAGGCCGACCCCGCCAACCTGGACGCGCTGACGCAGCTCGAGGAGCACCTCCGCCAGAAGCGCATGTTCGCCGAGCTGCGCGACGCGCTGCTCGCGGCGGCGCGCGTCCCCACGGCGCCCGTCGAGCGCAGGATGGCGCAGCTGCGCGACGTCGCGGGGCTGTGCGAGGCGCAGCTGCGCGACGTCGACACGGCGATCCAGGCCTTCCGGCTGCTCTCCGAGCTCGATCCCGGCGACGCGCAGGCCCAGGCCGAGCTGCGGCGGCTGCTCGAGCGGAGCTCCCGCTGGGACGACCTCGCCGCGCTGCTCGAGCAGGAGGCCGCGGCGACCCCGGACGTCGCGCAGAAGATCGAGATCGAGAAGAAGCTCGTCTCGCTCCACGAGCAGAAGCGCCGCGATCCCATCGCGGCCGCGGAGGCGTGGGTGCGCGTCGCGAGCCTGTCGCCCGAGGACGGCACGGCGGTCCAGTCCGCGGTCAAGCTCTTCGAGCGGGGCGAGCGGTTCGACCTCGCCGCGCACGTCCTCGCCGACGCGGCCTCCCGGTTCCAGGACAAGCTCACCCGCGGGCCGCTCCTCCAGAGGCTCGGCGAGCTCCGGAGCCGGCTCGACGAGCCGGGCGCCGCGGGCGACGCCTACAGCCAGGCGGCCGAGCTCCTGCGGCAGCCGAAGCTGTGGGAGCTCGCGGAGAAGGCCTACGTCGCGGCGGGCCGGCTCGTCGAGGCGGCGAGGGCGGTCTGCGAGCGCGCGCTGCTCGCGGACCGCAAGGCGCGCCCGGCGCTGTTCGTCCAGGCCGCGGAGCTGCTGCTCAGCGCCGGCGACGTCGAGGGCGCGCTCGACCGGGTCGAGCGCGCGATCGAGATCGACCCCGCGAGCGACGCCTGCGCCCCCGCGATCGAGGACCTCTACCGGCGCACGAACCGCCTGCACGAGCTCGTGCGGTTCCTCCTCGGCCGGGCCGAGCTGCTCGGCGACCGGGCGGCGCGCGTCGCCGCGCGGCGGGCCGCCGCGGCGGCGCAGCGCGAGCTCGGCGATCGCGACGGGGAGCGCGCGACGCTCGCGCTCCTGCTCTCCGACGGCGAGGACGCCGAGGCCCTCGCGCGGCTCGCCGACGACGCCGGCGAGCGCGGCGACGTCCAGCTCGGCGCCGAGCTCCTCCACCGGCTCAGCGCGCTCACGGACAGCGAGCCCGGCAAGATCTCGCTCGCCCTGCGCGAGGCGCGCATGCTCGCGGAGGGATCCGGCGACCTCGAGGCGGCGATCGCGCGCTACGAGATGGTCGTCACGGACCTCGATCCGCAGAACCGGATCGCGCTCCGGGGGATCGCCGAGCTGGAGGAGCGGCGCGGCAACCTGCGGGGCGTCGCCGGCGCGCTCGAGCGCGAGCTCGCGTTCGTCGACGGCCCCGATCGGGTCGACATCGCGCAGCGGCTCGCCGCGCTGTACGAGGGCCCGCTCGACGATCCGCACGGCGCCGTCCGGGCGCTCGAGGTGGTCCACGCCGCCGAGCCGGACGACCTCGACGCGATCGCGCGGCTCCAGCGGCTCGCCGAGCGCCTGAACGACTGGCCGAAGGTCGCGCGCCTCCTCGCGGCGCTGATCGAGGTGGAGGGCGACGAGGACGAGGCGTCGAAGATGACCCGCCGCCTCGCCGAGATCCTGGACCAGACGCTCGGCAGGAGCGACGAGGCGATCTCCCTCCTGGAGCGGCTCGCCGATCAGGGCGACGAGCCGAGCCGGGAGGCGTACGTCGCGCTCGGCGACCGGCTCGGGTGGAAGGGGCTCGTCGCGACGAAGCTGGTCGCCTGGAACGAGTCGATCGCGCGCGCGGGGCGCGATCTCGCCCTGCGCGGCGCCTTCGACAGGTTCGTGGAGGTGGGCTACCACCGCGACGCCGCGCGCGTGGGGGTGGAGCTCGCGCGGTCGCGCACCGCCGACGCCGTCCTCGCGGAGCGGCTCGAGGCGATCGCGGTGGGGCTCCGGGATCGCGAGGCCCTCGCCGTCGCGCACGAGCTCCGCGCCAGGGATCTCTCGGGGACCGCCCGCGCGGCCGAGCTCGTGCGGCAGGCCGAGGTCCGGGTCGCCTTGGGCGCCGATCCGCTGGAGTCGATCCACCACGGCGAGGGCGCGCTGGCGAGCGTGCCCACCGCCGAGGTCGAGCCGCTGCTCCAGCGGCTCGCGGCGCTGGCCGAGGCCCCGAGCCTCATCATCGACCTGTTCGAGCGCCAGGTGAGCCGGTGCCGCACGCCGGCCGATCGCCTCGCGGCGCTCGTCCGCGCCGCCCAGATCGCCTGCGAGCGCGGCGCCATCGATCGGGCGAGGAGCTTCTTCGAGCTGGCCCTCGGCGGCGGCGTCCAGGAGGAGATGATCGCCACGCTCGAGCAGGTGGCGCGGGACGACGACGCGCGGTCGCAGTCGACCGCGCTGCGCACGATCCTCGCCGACGCGCTCGCCGCCGGCGGCCAGGGCTCGCGCGACGGCGGCCGCACCCGGGCGGCGCTGCTGCGCCGCGCGGCCACGATCGCCTATCAGGATCTCGGCGACGTCGACCGCGCGTTCGGCTGGCTCGGCGACGCCGTGCTCGCGCACGTCGACGACGCGTCGCTCGACGCGCTCGAGGCGCTCGGCCGCGCGGTGGGCGACCTGCCCCGCGTGGGCGCGACGCTGAACCGCGCGCTGGACGAGGTGTTCGACGGCCCGCTCGTGCGCAAGCTCCTCCAGCGGCGGGCCAGGCTGCGCCGCGACGTGCTCGGCGACCGGCCGGGCGCCGCGGTGGATCTGAAGAAGCTCCACGACCTGTCGCCCTCGGACCAGGACGTGATGAACGAGCTGTCCGGCCTGCTGCAGGAGCTCGGCGATCACCGCGGCATGATCCAGCTGTACGAGGACCAGATCCTCCGCGGCCGCGATCCTGCGCAGCGGGCGGAGCTCGCGAGGAAGGTGGCGCGCCTCTGGGAGGAGGAGCTCGGCGAGGGGCGGGAGGCGGCGGACGCCTGGCGCCGCGTCCTCCGCATGAAGGCGGGCGATCCGGAGGCGACGGCGGGCCTCGAGCGGGCGAAGACCGGCAAGCTCAAGCGCACCCCCCCGCCGCCCGTGCTGCCGACCCGGCCGCCGGGCCTGCCCCTGACCGAGCCGCCGCTCGCGCCCCGGGTGCCGGCCCTCGACGTTCCCGGCGCGGAGATCGTCGCCGCCGCGGCGGTGAGCAACGGCTACGCGGGCGGCGAGGTGCCCGCCGGCGCCGATGCGCTGCCGGCGGACGGCCCCGGGGTGGCCGGCCCGGAGGCGCTCGAGGGCGCGCCGGAGCCGCAGGCCGAGGCCTACGGCGTCGCGTCGCTCGCGGCGGCCGAGGGCGAGGCGAGCCGCGGTGCCGCCGACGTGTACGCGGCGCCGACCGAGGGGCAGGAGCTTTCGCCGGAGGGCGCCGGCCACGTTGCGCCGCCGGCGCCCCCCGACGCGCCTGCGTTCGCTGCGCCGGGGTCGGATCTCGACGGCTACGCGGCGGCGCCGGCCTACGAGGGCGAGTACGCGGCGGCGGCGCCGGCCTACGAGGGCGAGTACGCGGCGGCGGCGCCGGCCTACGAGGGCGAGTACGCGGCGGCGGCGCCGGCCTACGAGGGCGAGTACGCGGCGGCGGCGCCGGCCTACGAGGGCGACCACGCGGCGGCGCCGGCGGCCTACGGCGGCGAGTACGCGGCGGCGCCGGGCTACGGCGGCGAGTACGCGGCGGCGCCGGGCTACGGCGGCGATTACGTTGCGCCGCTGCCGGGCTACGGCGGCGACGACGCTGCGCCGCCGCCGTACGGCGGCATCGGCGACGGCGGAGAGGCCTACTACGGAGATCCCGCGCAGGCGCCCGCGTCCGCAGGCGCCGGGTCCGCTGCTCCCGCGTCCGCGGCCCCTGCGCCGCCGCCGGTGTCCGCAGCCCCGCCGCTGCCGGCAGCGGCGGCCGGGGCCGCGCTCCGGCCGTCGGTCCACGCGCCCGCGCCGCCGCCCCTGCCTGACTCCCACGACATCGATATCGACGAGGACGCGGAAGACGTGGAGTTCCTCGACGACGACGCCGGCGCTCCGTAGCCGCGCAACGGAGAGCGATTGAGCCACCGAGGCACAGGGGCGACGTGCCCTCTCTGATCCTCCCCCCCGCGCTCCGACCGGGCGACACCGTCGCCGTGATCGCCCCCTCCAGCCCGTTCGAGCACGTCCTCGCGCGGGTCGGCCTCGGCTGGCTGGCCCAGCGCTACCGCGTGCTCTTCGACACCGGCGTGGGCCCTCCGCTCGCCGGCGACAGCCGCACGGGCGGGGAGCCGTCGCTCTCGGCGCCCTCCAGCCGCGGGCTGTTCGCGCGGACCGGCTACCTCGCCGGCAGCGACGCGCGGAGGATGGACGAGCTCGCCCGCGCGCTGTCCCACCCCGACGTGCGCGCCATCTTCGCGGCCCGCGGCGGCTACGGCGCGAACCGCTTCGTCCACCGGATCGACTGGAGCGTCCTCGCCGAGCGCCCTCGCTGGATCGTCGGCTTCTCCGACGTCACCGCCCTGCACGTCGAGGCCGCGCGCGCCGGCGTCGCGTCGCTCCACGGCGCCCACGTCACCGCGCTCGGCCGCGGCGACGCCCGCGCCCGCGCCGCGTTGCTCCGCGCCCTCGAAGATCCGCTGGGCGAGCGCCGCTTCGACGGCCTGACCACGCTGCGCGCCGGCGCCGCCGAGGGGCCGCTCTTCGGCGGCAACCTCGCCCTGCTCCACGCCTGCGCCGCGGCCGGCCGCCTGCGCGTGCCGGAGGGGTGCGTCCTCCTGCTCGAGGACGTCACCGAGCGGCCCTACCGCATCGATCGCATGCTCGCGACGCTGGAGGTCGGCGGCCACCTCGCGCCGGCCGCGGCGGTGGTCCTGGGCGACTTCGAGCAGTGCCCCCCAGGCCCGGACGGCGTCACCGTGGACGAGGTCCTGCGCGACAGGCTGCTCCCGCTGGGCGTCCCCGTCGTCGCCGGGCTGCCGATCGGCCACGGCCTCCGCAACGAGCCCGCCATCCTCGGCGGCCGCGCGCGCGTCCTCTCGCTCGGCCCCGAGGCCGTGGTCACGCTGGCGGGCGCCTGAGCGCCCGCCGCGCCGGCGCGCGCCCGCGCCGCGCGGTCACCAGAAGACGCTCTTCCGCTCCTTCAGCCCGCGGTTCAGCATCGACTGGATCCGGCCCTTCACGAGCGCGACCTTCTCCTGGATCACCGCGTCGTCGTCGTCGGGGTCGCCGTGGAACGTCATGGGCTCGCCGAAGTAGATCCGGTATCGCGTCGGCAGCGGCATCTGGCCGCCGGGGATCAGCAGCTGAGGGATGATGGGGAATGTCGGCATCCCGAGCGCCTTCGACACCGACTCCAGGTTGCCGAGCGAGATGTACTGCTCCTCGCCCCCGATCACGGCGATGGGCACGATCGGCGTGTCGGTCTCGAGCGCGAGCCGCATGAACCCGAGCCCGAAATCGAGCAGCTGATACCGGCTCGAGAACCCCTTCGAGATCCCGCGCGTCCCCTCCGGGAACACCAGGATCGCCGCGCCCATGTCGAGCAGCCGCCGCGCGTTCTCGGGCACGCCGACCACCTGGCCCACGCGCGAGAAGAAGGTCGCCACGAACGGCAGGGTCTGCGTCCACTTCTCGACCATGCTCCGCATCACCCGCGGCGGCTCCGCGTCGAGGAACAGCGAGGCCGCGATGAGCATGCCGTCGAACGGGAGCTGGCCGGAGTGGTTGGCGATCAAGAGGACCCGGCCGGTCGGGACGCGGTCGATGCCGAACACCTCGGTCCGGAAATAGAAGCGGTGAAAGAACGCCGCGACCCCGACCGCGTACTTCGCCCACTCGCGGTCGAGCCCGAACGGATCCACCCCGTCCGCGGCGTGCGGCAGCGCGACCCGGCGCAGCCGGTCCTCGAAGTCCTGACCGAGCAGCCGGATGGTCGCGTCGTCGATCGTGCCGCGCAGGCTGTCGACCCCGAGTCTCGCGAGCGGCAACGCGCTGTGGGAGACGAAGTGACTCAGCCTGGCGAGCGTCGTTCTGCTGGCCATGGGCGCGGGACGATAGCAAACCTCGCGTGGGCCTGCACCGCCAGGAAGGGCTTGACCATCGGCCTCCTCGAAGCGACCGTCGCTCCGATGAGCGAACGCATGCTCGGTCGAGCCCGCCGCCCCGGCGCCGACACCGATCCGTCCCTCCGGCCCATCCTCATCACCGGCATCTGCGGCCGTCTCGGACGGCGGCTGGCGCGGCGGCTGCACCGCGAGCGGCGCGTGATCGGCGTCGACCGGCGCAGCTTCGACGGCCGTCCCAAGGACATCGAGCATCACCAGATCGATATCCGCCGCAAGAAGACCCAGGACATCTTCCGCCAGGAGCAGCTCGCCGCCGTGGTCCACCTCGGGGTCATGCACGACCCGCGGGCCAGCCAGATGGAGCACCACAGCTGGAACCTCGCCGGCTTCCAGCGGCTGCTCGAGTTCGTCGCGCAGTACGACGTGCCCAAGCTCATCGTGCTCTCGAGCGCGAACGCCTACGGGCCGCGCGCGGACAACCCGCAGTTCATCACCGAGGACGCGCCGCTGCTCGGCGGCGCGTCGTTCAGCGAGATCCGCGACCTCATCGAGGTCGACATGC
This sequence comes from Sorangium sp. So ce394, assembly GCF_051474665.1. Lineage (NCBI taxonomy): Bacteria > Pseudomonadati > Myxococcota > Polyangiales > Polyangiaceae > Sorangium > Sorangium sp. So ce394. The sequence continues at coordinate 7,036,553 of NZ_CP150339.1, read as the reverse complement.
TGGCGCAGTCGTTCTTCTGGAAGCACCCGCAGACCGAGACGGTCATCCTCCGGCCCGTCCACATCCTCGGCTCCGTGCGCAACGCGCCGTCGAACTACCTCCGGCTCAACGTCATCCCGACGCTCCTCGGCTTCGATCCGATGGTGCAGGTCATCCACCAGGACGACGTGGTCTCCGCGATCGCCGCGGCGCTCCGCCCGGGCGTGCGCGGGATCTTCAACCTCGCGGGGCCGGCGCCGCTGCCGCTCTCGCGCGTCATCGACATGACCGGGCGCGCGCGCGCCGCGATCCCTCACTTCGTGATGCAGACGATCATCCCGCGGCTCTGGCGGTTCCGGGCGACCTCGTTCCCGGCCCCCGAGCTCGATCACATCCGCTACGTGTGCATGGTCGACGACACGCGGGCGCGCGAGATCCTCGGCTACACGCACCAGCACGACATCCAGGAGACCGTCCAGGCGGTCGACGACATCACCTGAAGAGCGCGTCATGAAGCGAGCGACCCGGATCGAGCGCCTCGTCGATTACTACGAGGACTTCGCGCCCGACTACGTCTCCACCTGGAAGGACATCCAGCATTACGAGAAGCCCGTGCGCGCGTTCCTGCGCGACGCCGTCCCCGAGGGGGGCCGCGTGCTCGACGCCGGCTGCGGTCCGGGCCACCTCACGCGCGATCTCCCGCCGTCCATCGACGTCGTGGGCTTCGACATCGCCGAGCGCATGCTCGAGATCGCCCGCAAGAAGCGCCCCCACGGCGCCTACCACCGGCACGACTACCACGCCCCGATCCCCCGCTCGTGGGGGCGGTTCGACGTCGCGCTCGCCCTCGGAACGCTGGAGTTCTGCGACGATCTCGCGCTCGTCCTCAAGAACCTCGCCGGCGCGATGCGCTCCGGCGGCCGGATGCTGGTGAGCATCGTCGAGCGCAGGCCGCACGTCAGGATGCACGAGCGCGCCGCGCGCCCGCTCTCCGACGTCGAGCTGTCCGGCGTGAGCATGTATCTTTACACCTTCGCCGAGCAGACGGACGCCATCCAGCGCGCGGGCCTGCTCCCGCGCAGCTACCGGCTGCACCCGGGCTGGCGACACACCGAGTACGACGTCGACGTGCTCTACGCCCTCTGGGATCTCGAGGCCCCGCGCGGCCGCCCCTGATGTGCCGATGCGCCGCGGACATCGCGGCGAGCCTTTCCGCGCCGCGCCGTCCGCGGTAGAGAGAGCGACGGTGCGATGGGAGTGAAGCTCGGGGGCACCTTCCTGATCTGCGCGATGGGGCCTCTGCACCAGGCCGGCGCGTGCATCCAGGCCAGCCGGGTGCCGGACGGGCTCCGGGAGCTCGCCCCGGAGGGGCTCCTCGGCGGCTTCCAGCGCGGGATCGAGCAGGCGGCGAAGCTCGCCGGCGTCCGCAGGGAGGACGTCGAGCGCCTCCTCCCCATGGAGGACGTGCGCGCGGCGATCGAGCAGCTCGGCGACAGCCAGACCGAGGCCGTGGTCGCGTGGGACGTCTACGCGGGGCGCATCGGCGGGCTGCTCGAGGGGGTCGCCGAGGTGACCAACCACGGGCAGGCGCCGGACGTGAGCCTGTGCCTGGAGCGGCTGGCGAACAAGGTCCGGCGCGATCGCCCCTTCGCGGAGCCGCTCCAGGCGCTCGCGGAGGACGTGTCGCAATGGCAGGCGATGATCGGCCGCTGCCGCAAGCTGCTCGACGAGAGCGGCGGCGGCGCGCTCGCCAAGGCGTACCGCCGCCGGCAGATCCGCAAGCTCGGCTCGATCGCGGTCTCGGCGCTCGTCATCGTGGCGGCGCTCTCGGTGATCGTGCGGGTCCAGACCGCCCGCAGGCGGGTCGACGCGCTCCTCGCGCGCCCGGACGTGTGCGCCGTCCGCGAGATCTCGCAGGGCGATCTCGGCCGCGCGGCGAGCGACCAGCAGCGGCGCGTGGCCGAGCGGATCGAGCAGTGCGCCGAGGTGGAGGCCCGCGAGGCGCGCGAGCGCGAGGAGCGGGAGCGCGCCGAGGAGAGGGCGCGCGAGGAGCAGCGGCGCCGCGCCGAGCGCGACGAGAAGTGCGCCGCGCTCGCCGTGCGGTTCAAGGCGGGGGCGTTCTCGGAGGAGGACGGCAAGATCGCCGGCGTGAGCAACGACCTGCTCCGGCGGATCGCGCAGCGGAGGCTCCTCGCCACGGACGTCGGGCCGACCGGTCCGGCGCTGCCGTGCGAGGGCGCGCGCGGCGGCGACGAGCTGCGCGCGGCGTTCGCGGAGGCCTTGCTCGCGTCGATCTGGACGTGGGTGCCGGCGGCCGATCCCGGGCCGAAGCTCGGCGAGGTGCTCGCCGCGCGCAGCGCGGAGCTGCCCCCGCGCGCGCGGACGATGCTGTCGTCCCGCACCGTGCACGAGTCCAAGCGGGCCATCGTGTCGGGCGATCCCGCCGCGCTCGGGAGGGCGTCGCGCCTGTGCGCGCTCACGGCCAAGCTCGAGATCGCGAGCGGCGCCGGGTGCGCGGCGCTGGAGAGGCTCGCCGTCAAGCCGGCGCCTTGAGGGGGTGAGGGGAGGGGGGAACCGGAGCAGCGCGGGCGCGACGATGGGCGTCGCGCCCGCGGGGATGCCTACTTCTTGAAGGCGGGGATCGACTCCGAGTCGAGCACGCAGACGAAGGCGACGGGGTCGCACTTCACCTTGAGGTCCGGGGAGATGCCGGAGAGCGGATCCTGGCAGATGGATTCATCCCCCTTGCCCGTGGGGAGCGGATCGCCTTCGGGATCGGGGTTCTCGCCGTAGACCTGACAATCGACCATCGGCCACACCCCGACGACCTTGTACGTCGCCGAGCAGCTCTCTTCCGAGTACGTGACTTCAGCCTCGAACTGATTCCCGAGGTTGGCCGACGTCACGTACAGGCGCACGTTGCGCCACTCGAGCTTGCGCGATCCCGGCTCGAGCGTCGGCTCGCCGCCGCCGCCAGCGCCGCCGTCACCAGCGCCGCCAGCGCCGCCGTCACCAGCGCCGCCGTCTCCGGCGCCACCAGCGCCGCCGTCACCAGCGCCGCCCTCGCCACCAGCGCCGCCCTCGCCGCCGGCGCCGCCGTCACCAGCGCCGCCCTCGCCGCCGGCGCCGCCGTCACCAGCGCCGCCCTCGCCGCCGGCGCCGCCGTCGCCAGCGCCGCCCTCGCCGCCGGCGCCGCCCTCGCCAGAGGGCAGCACCACCACCTCGGCAGGATCGAGCGACGATATCGTACAGATCTCGTTGTCATCCGGCTCGATCGACGTGAAGAACCCGAGCGCGAACGGGTTCAGGTCCGGGTTCGGGTCGATCGTGGCGCCGCCGCGGTACCAGCCGCCAAACTCCTCGGTCTGGATCGCGACGAGCTTCTTCTCGGTGTCGGGGATCTGGTCGCCGTTCTCGTTGGGGTTGTACGCCTGCATCCCGACGCGCTCGACCGTTCCTGCCTTCCGGCCGCAGGGGCTCTCCTCATCCCCGTCGATCAGCGTGAACTTCGCCGCGAACGGGGATACGAGCGCGGTGCCGACCGTGCATTCGGGCTTGGGCTGCGAGCAGCCCGGCGACATCGCCGCGAGCGGTGAGAGCGCCGCGAGCCCCGTCATCCAAACAAGCCATCGCCTCTTCATCGCTTGCTTCCTTTCACGCGCGCGCCGCGCCTAGAACGTGACCCGCGCGCCGAACCGGAACTGCCGGGGCGTCTGGTACTGCGTCGGCTTGCCGAAGTTCGGGTTCTTGGCCGTTTCCTTGAGCGGCTGGCCGTCCGTGGTGGTGACGCACGTCGGGGTCGCCTCGAGCTGCTCGATCGTTCCATCGACGCACGGGTTCACGTCGGCCGTGGTGTAGCGCTGGTCCACCGCGACGATCTCCTGGAAGTTGAAGATGTTGAAGACATCCATGCTGACGGTGAGCTCGCTGTCCTTCGCGAGCTTGACCGAATAGCCGAGGTGGCCGTCGAAGTTGTGCTGCCAGGGCAGCCGGCCGCCCGCGCCGCGGGGCAGGATGAACGACTCGTCGTAGCTGTACAGGTAGTGCGAGCCCCAGTAGTCGATCGGGGCGCCGGAGCGCGACCGGTAGGTGAGGCCGAGATCGATGAGCATGTTGTTCGGGAGCACGAACGTCTTCGCTCCGTAGATCTTGATCTCGTGCGTGTTGTCGCCGGGCAGGGCCCCGTCGCGGTTGACGAGGAGCGAGGCCAGATCGAACTCGGTGTTGATGTTCGGATCGAGCTGATCGGTCTCGGGCCTGAAGAGGCCCGGGTAGTTGCCGCGCAGGTAGGACAGCGTGTAGCTCGCCTGGGCGAGCCACAGGTCGGCGAAGGCCTTCTGGAAATAGAGGGTCAGCGCGTCGTAGTCGCGCGTCGCCTCGGGGAAGTCCTTCGCGATCCCCTTGCCGGGGTTGCCGATGAAGTAGGTGTTCGCCTCATCGCGGCTCATGTCCTCGATGACGTTGTTCATCCAGCGCTTCGTGTACGTCGCGCCGAGGCGCGCGTTCTCGATGATCTCGTACTCGCCGCCGATCACGATCTCGTCCGACGACTGCGGCGACAGGTCGGGATCCACCGGGGACTTGCCGCCGCCGAGCGTGAGCCACTCGCGGTTCGGGTCGTAGTCCCCCAGGATCGTGGGCCGGTTCGCGTCGTTCCGGCACTGCCCTTCGCCGTAGCCCTTCCCGTCCACGGGATCGGCAGGGTTGCAGCCCCCCGGGCCGGCGACGTGGTAGGAGCGGATGTTCCGCTCGTCGCCGAAGGCGCGATCCATCATGTCGAGGGGGACGCTCTCGTAATACCGCGCGAAGTTCGCGAACACCTTCGAGCGGCCCTGCTGCGTGATGTCGTAGACGACGCCCACGCGCGGCGACCACTGGTTCGCGAGCGCCAGCCCGAGCTTGCCGTCGCCGGCGTACAGGTACTGCGCGTCGTAGCGCAGCCCGATGTTCAGCGTCACCTGGTCGAGGATGCTCCAGCTGTCCTGCACGAACGCGCCGATCGTCGCCCCGAGCGTGTTCACGGTGACCTTGTCCTGGATCACGTACCCCTCGGGACCGGTCAGGAAGCCGAGCTGTCGCTCGTCGTGGAAGGCCGACCCGTCCCCCTCTTCCTGGTAGCTGGTGCCGCCCGCGTACGCCTTGATGTGCTCGTACGTCGTGATCTCGCCGTCGATGCCGGCCTTGACCACGTGGTGACCGAGCCCCTCGAAGATGCTCGTCACCATCGCCTTGAGCTGGAAGCGGTTGAGCGACGCGTCGTCGAGGAAGTCGGGGCCGCCGTCCCAGTACGTGCGCACCGCGCACGGCACCGCGACGACCTCGCCGTCCGCGTTGCGCAGCGGCTCGCACATCGCCCGGGCCTCGGGCGAGAGCTTCTCGAACTCGTAGATCGAGCGCCGGTGGGGGTCGAACCTCGCCCAGAGCACGAAGGGCCTGCCCGACAGGCCTTCGTTCGACGCGATCTCCGAGCCGTCCGGGGCCAGCCGCGCGCTGCGCTGGTTGTGCCAGCCGAGCGTCGCGTCGAACAGCAGGGTCTTGTTGTTGAACGCCGACGCCCACTTCAGCGCGACGTCGGTGGACGACGCCACGTACTCGTGCGCGATCGCGCTGTACCGGCCGGTGATGTTGGCCGCCTCGACGACGCCCCGCGCCGGGTCGAACCCGAAGTTGCCGTCGCCGCCGGAGTACTGCGGCGATCCGTAGACCGAGAGCGCGATGCTGTGATCCGGGTTGATCTGGTAGGTCAGCTTGCCGAGGTACTGCAGCGTCTGCTCCTCGGCGCGGTAGAACCGCTGCGTGCCCGGCAGCCGGTCGACGACGTTGAAATTCGTCTCGGGATCCTTCACCGGCTCGAAGGTGGTCGGGTCGTAGCGCGTGGCGAACAGGTTGCGCTCCATCTCGTAGCTCTTGAACGCGATCGCGGCGCCCGCGTAGAACCAGAGCTTGTCCTTCAGGATGGGGCCGCCGACCTCGAAGCCGTAGTCGCGGATGGACGACAGGCGCGTGTCGGTCTGGATGGTGTCGCCCTGGCGGCGGACCTCCTTGATCTTCCCCTCGAACGCGCCGGGCGTGATGTTGAAGAAGACCGAGCCCTGGAACGCGTTGCCGCCGCTCTTCGTCACGACGTCGAGGACGCCGCCGGTCGCGCGGCCGTACTCGGGCATGTACCCGCCGGCCACCACGTTGACCTCCTTGATGAACTCCATGGTGAGCGGCGTGCCGATGATCCCGTATGCGGGGTCGTTCACCGAGAGGCCGTCGATCACGTACTGGTTCTCGGGGGACGACGTGCCAGCGATCGACGTGCCGTACTCGTCCGCCTGCGCGCCGGGCGTGATCGCCGCGACCGACTCGAACGAGCGCGACGCCGCGCCCTTGCCCGTCGGGGGCGCCACGGCGATGCGCCGCGTGAAGTCCCCCGTGATGCTCTGGCCCACCGTGCTCGAGCCGACGTCGACCGTCGGCGCGCGGCCGACCACGACGATCTCCTCCGCCTTCAGCGCCTCCGGGAGCAGCTCCACGTTGACGCGGATCGTCGTCCCGGTGCGGACCGCGATTCCGCTGCGCACGTACGGCTTGTACGACTCCTTCTCCAGGCGGAGTGTGTAGTCGCCCGGCGGCAGGTTCGGGATACGGTACTGGCCGGTGCCGTCCGTGACCACGAGCTGCTCCCCTTGCAGCTCGGGCGACGTCGCCGTCACGACCACATCGGCGGCGGGCGCTTTGCTCGAGGCGTCAATTACCCGTCCGATCAGAACGCTGTTGCCCGTCTGCGCGAGCGCCGGGGCCGCGGTCAACAAAGTCATGGCGAGCAGCAGCAACGCCGCCCACATCCCCCACGGCGCACGTGGTGAGCGCGCTCCGTGTTTCATCCTCTTTTCGAGAAACTTCACGGAATTCCCTCCAGAAGTGTAGGCCCCTCGAGTCCCTCCTTACCCTAGACAGGAATCGCGCGAGACAATAGACTTTTTTGTAGTACTTGCTCGCTTGTGCACTCCGGGTAGGCGCCGCACGCCCCCACACGTTGCGGCCCATCGACGCAGATCAGCTCGAGTTCTAGGAGTTACGACCCCCCATGTTCGACTCGGTACTCGGTCGCAGCACCGCCACCCAGGGGCGTCTCGGGACGGGCGCAATGCTCTCCATCGTCGCCCACGCGGCGATCGCGGGGGCCCTCCTCTGGCAGGCCACGCGCCCTCGGGTCGAGAAGCAGAAGGACGTCGAGGTGACGTTCTTCGCCCCGGCGCCGCCGCCGCCGCCGCCGCCGCCCCCGCCTCCGCCGGGCGGCGGCGCGAAGCGGCCGCCGAAGGTGGAGCAGCGGATCGAGCAGCCGAAGCCTGTCAAGACGCCGGACACCATTTACGACATGCCCGAGAAGCCCAAGGCCAAGGCGCCTGAGCCGGAGCCGCCCAAGCAAGAGGCCCCGGAGCAGCCCGGCGGCGTCGAGGGCGGCGTCGAGGGCGGCGTTCAAGGGGGGACCGTCGGCGGCCAGGTCGGCGGGCAGATCGGCGGTCAGCTGGGCGGCCAGCTCGGCGGCCAGCTCGGCAGTACGGCGCCGCCGCAAAACGTGGTGCTGCCGTTCGGCGCCGGGATGAACCGGCCGACGATGATCTCGGGGCGAGATCCGCAGTACACGCGCGAGGCGCTCGCCGCGCGGGTGGAGGGGCTCGCGATTGTCAAGTGCGTCATCAAGACCGACGGCTCGCTGACCAATTGCCGGATGGTCAAGTCACTCCCGCACATGGATCGGGCGATCCTCGATGCGCTCTCGGGCCGTCGCTACACCCCCGTGATGTACCAGGGGCGCCCGGTCTCGGTCGACTATGTGTTCAACATCCGGCTCAAGCTCCCTTGACCGCCGGCGGCCGGGTGTTGTTGAACGGACGGGCCACGTAGTAGACAAGGTCACGGGGTAGGTACGCTCTGCTGTACTGTCGAGTTCGCTGCGGCGTCCAGAGGCGCTGATCCAGCATAGCTGAAACCATCACGACACCAGGGGGCGCCAGGAGGCGCGAGCGAGACGATGCAATTCACGTTGATTGAGCTGTGGGGCCACATGGGGCTCTTCGCGAAGCTGATCGTCTTCGCGCTGGCCCTCATGTCCGTGTCGTCCCTGATCGTCTTCGGCGAGCGCCTCGTCGTGTCGTTCAAGTCGCGCGCCGCCTCGCGCGCGTTCGCGGAGCGCGTGGGGCCGATGCTCGCCCGGGGCGAGCTCGACGGCGCCCGGGCCGCCGCCAAGCCCGCGGGGGAGATCGGCTATCTCGGCCGGGTCATCGGCGCCGGGCTCGCCGCCTACGCGTCGAGCGCGCCCTCGCGGCTGCCGGCGCAGGGGCACGAGCGCGACGGCGTGTTCGAGTCGGTGTCGCGGGCGCTGGAGCGGCAGGCGCAGCGCGAGGTGCTCAGCCTGAAGCGCGGCTACGGCCTGCTCGCCACGGTCGGCTCCACGGCGCCGTTCGTCGGCTTGCTCGGGACGGTCATGGGCATCGTGACCGCGTTCCAGCAGATGGCGGCCTCCGGCTCCGGCGGCCTCGGCACCGTCTCGGCGGGCATCGCGGAGGCGCTCATCACGACCGCCTTCGGCCTGCTCGTCGCGATCCCGGCCGTCATGGGCTACAACTACCTCCAGGGCTGGGTCGACGCCCGGGCGATCGACATCTCGGAGTCGTCGAACGAGTTCCTCGACATCGTGGCGAAGCGGCTCGACGGCCGCCTCGCGCCGGCCGCCGACGAGGCCGCTTGACACAGAGCCCGCGCGACACGGCGCCTGTCTGGTCGCGGGGAGCGGCGCGCGTCGCCGCGCGCCCGCGGCGACGCGCGCGCTGACGCGCCCAGCCGGGAAGCGAGCGTTCCAATGGGGATGGCTGTCGGCCCGCAGAAGGGCCCCAAGAGCGAGATCAACGTCACGCCGCTCGTCGACGTCGTCCTCGTCCTGCTCATCATCTTCATGGTCGTCACGCCGATGCTCCAGCGCGGCAAGGACGTGAAGCTGCCGCAGGCCGCGAAGGTGGACGAGGAGAAGAAGGAGGTCGACCCGCTGATCCTCTCCGTGACGCTGGAGAAGACGGTGTGGGTCGAGAACGACCAGTACGACGAGGCCGGGCTCGCCGAGCGGCTCACGCGCGAGTTCGCCGCGCAGCCGGGGCGCAAGGTGCTCGTCAAGGGGGACCAGCGCCTCTCGTTCGGCGACGTCCGCCGGGTGATGGAGACGGCGCGCAAGTCGGGCGCCAAGAGCGTGTCGCTGGCGGTCGAGGAGCTGAAGGGGAGGTAGCGGCGATGAGCGCGCGCGCGAAGAGGAAGTTCGTCGTGAAGCCGGCGGTGCCGCTGAACTCCGACATCAACGTGACGCCGCTCGTCGACGTCGTGCTGGTGCTGCTGATCATCTTCATGGTCGTGACGCCGCTGCTCGAGAAGGACATCGGCGTGCGCGTGCCGGACACCGAGCAGGTCAAGGAGGACACCCCTCCGCCGCCCGACCAGCTGGTCGTCCGGGTGAACGCGCAGGGCGAGCTCATGGTGAACGACGAGCGGGTCGAGCGCGCCGATCTCGTCGGCAAGCTCAGGCCGCTCCTCGAGCGCCAGAGCAGGCCGCAGGACCGGATCGTCTTCGTGGTCGCGGACGACGCCGCCGTCTACGGCACCGTCGTCGAGGTGCTCGACGGCGCGAAGGCGGCCGGCGCGCAGACGCTCGGCATGATGACCGAGCTCCCCGAGCCGCCGCCGCCGTCGCCCTGAGCGCGCCGCGGGCTCTGGTCTGCGGCTCGGGGCGGGCGGCCCGGCGCGACGCGAGGCTTGCGTCGCGCGCGGTCGCGACCTACACCGCCCACCTCGAAAGCGAGGTCGTCGATGTTGCGGACCGAATGGGTGAGCAAGCGCGCCGGGAGCCCCAACCAGAGCCAGATGCACTTCGCGCGGAAGGGCATCGTCACGGAGGAGATGGAGTACGTCGCCCGCCGTGAGAACCTCGCGCCCGAGCTCATCCGCAGCGAGGTCGCGCGCGGCCGGATGATCATCCCCGCCAACAAGAACCACCTGAACCTCGAGCCGATGTGCATCGGCATCGCGTCGCTCTGCAAGGTGAACGCGAACATCGGGAACAGCCAGACCACGAGCGACGTGAACGGCGAGCTCGAGAAGCTGCGCTACGCCGTCAAGTACGGCGCCGACACCGTGATGGACCTGTCGACCGGCGGCGACATCGACGGCATCCGCCGGGCGATCATCGCCGACTCCCCGGTGCCGATCGGCACGGTGCCGATCTACCAGGCGCTCGAGGTTTGCAAGGGCACGGCCAAGATGACGGCCGACGACCTCATCGACATGCTCGAGCACCAGGCGAAGCAGGGGGTCGATTACTTCACGATCCACGCGGGCGTGCTGCTCGAGCACCTGCCGCTCGTGAAGGGCCGCATCACCGGCATCGTCTCGCGCGGCGGCTCGATCATGGCGCAGTGGATGATCGAGCACCACAAGCAGAACCCGTTCTACACGCACTGGGACAAGGTGCTCGAGGTCTGCGCCAAGTACGACGTCACGATCTCGGCCGGCGACGGCCTCCGCCCCGGCTGCCTCCACGACGCGAGCGACGCGGCGCAGTTCGCCGAGCTGAAGACGCTCGGCGAGCTCACGAAGCGCGCCTGGGAGAAGGACGTGCAGGTCATGATCGAGGGCCCCGGGCACGTGCCGTTCGATCAGATCGCGATGAACGTGCAGAAGGAGATGGAGCTCTGCCACGAGGCGCCGTTCTACGTGCTCGGCCCGCTCGTCACCGATTTCGCGCCCGGCTACGACCACATCACGAGCTGCATCGGGGCCACGATGGCCGGCTTCGCGGGCGCCGCGATGCTCTGCTACGTGACGCCGAAGGAGCACCTCGGCCTGCCGAACCCGGAGGACGTGAAGCAGGGCCTCATCGCCTACAAGATCGCCGCGCACGCCGCGGACGTGGCGCGCAAGCGCCCGGGCGCGCGGGATCGCGACGACGCGCTGAGCCGCGCCCGCTACGCCTTCGACTGGAAGAAGCAGTTCGCGCTCTCGCTCGATCCGGAGACGGCGCAGGCGATGCACGACGAGACGCTCCCGCAGGAGTACTTCAAGACCTCGGAGTTCTGCTCGATGTGTGGGCCGAAGTTCTGCTCGATGCACATCAACCGCGTGGTCGACGAGTACAACGCGCGGCAGGATCGGCAGGAGACCGAGAACGCGCCCACGAAGCGGTCGCTCTCGCTCATCGATCAGCCGTGAGGCAGCCGTGAGGCGGGGGAGGGGACGCGCAGGCCTCCCCGGCGCGCTGGCAGGCGGGCGCGCGTCTGCCCGCCCGCGCGCGGCCCTCGTCGCGTCCCCGACGCCTCGCATCGCGCGCCCGGCGCTCGTCGCGCCGCTGTCGCTTCGCCTCGCGCGCCCGGTCCTCGTCGCCTCCCTCGCGCTCGCCGTCCTCGGCCCCCTCGCGTGCCGCGGCGAGCGCGCGATCTCCACGAGCGCCTCCTCGTCGCCCTCCTCGCCCGCTGCCTCGCTCTCGGCGGCGCCGCGCCCGCCGAGCCCTCGTCTCACCGATCCGCGCTGGCGCCTCGCCGCCGGGGACGACCCGCTGGAGCGCGCTCGGCTCGCCGAGGCCGAGGGCGCGACGGGGCTCCTCGCCGGGCTGGAGGACGGCGGCGACATCGCGCGCACGGCCCTGGGCGCGCTGCCGTACGCCGACGACGCCGATCTCGCGCTCGCGCCGCTCGCCGAGCGCGCCCGCGCGGCGTCCGGGCCGTCGCTGACGCCCCTGCTCGAGGCGCTGCTCGGGATCGCCGGTCGCCCGCCGCGCCCGCGCGAGCCGCTCGACCCGGACGGGGTCCGCGCCGCGGCCGCGGCGTTGGTCGAGCTGTCGGGCAGGCGCGGCCTCCCCGCGGAGCAGCGCGCGCTCGCGATCTCGGCGGCGCGCGCCCTCGCCGAGAAGGGGCTCGTCGACCCTCGCGACATTCCCGCGGATCTGGATCCGGCGGGGCCCGACGCGGGCTCCGCGGGGGCCCAGGCGCCGCGGCCCTGACGTCCGGCGCGGCTGCGCGCCGATCGGCGGCGCGGCCGTCCAGCGCGGCGTCCGCGCGGCCGTCCAGCGGGCGGTGGCCGGATTTGCACATGAAGGTGGGAAGGCGGGAAGAAAGACCAATGATCTTCCTGTCTTCCCGCCTTCATGGGGATCGCCCCGGGGCAGATCGGGCCACCACCGTCCAGCGCGGCGCCCGCGCCGCTGGATCATCCCGCCGCGCTTTGGGCCGGTCGGGGTCCCTTTTGGTACCTTCCCCCCCGTGACGACGCCGTACACCTCCGAGGCCTTCATCCATCAGCTCCTCGGCAAGGCGCTTGCCGCCCACGCCAGCGACATCCACCTGAAGGTCGGTCAGCCGCCGGGCGCGCGGGTGCGCGGCGACATGGTCTACTTCCGGGTCGACCGGATCCGGCCCGAGGACAGCGAGGCCGCGGCGCGCGTGCTGCTCGCGGGCAGGCCTTCGCGCGAGCTGCTCGCCACGCTCCAGGAGCTCGACACCGCGTACGTCGTCCCGGGGCTCGGCCGGTTCCGGGTCAACATCTACCGCCAGCGCGGCTCGCTCGCGATCGTCCTGCGCAGCATCCCCCTCAAGATCCCGACCTTCGAGGAGCTGGGCGTGCCCTCGGCCGTGCGGGCGATGGTGGAGCACGACCACGGCCTCATCCTCGTCGCGGGCACGGCGGGCAGCGGCAAGAGCACGACGCTCGCGGCGTTCGTCGCGCAGATCAACGCGACCTTGCCGCGGCACATCGTGACGCTCGAGGACCCGATCGAGCACGTGCACGAGGACAACCGCTCCAGCATCAGCCAGCGCGAGATCGGCGTCGACACGTCGGATTTCCCGACCGCGCTGCGCTCGGCGCTGCGGCAGGACCCGGACGTCGTGATGCTCAGCGCGCTGCGCGACGGCGAGTCGCTCGAGCTCGCGCTGCACGCCGCCGAGACCGGGCACCTCGTGCTCGCGGCGGTGCACACGCCGGACGTCGCGCGCACGCTCGGTCGGCTGGTGGCGCTCGGCAAGAGCCCGAGCGAGGTGCGCGATCGGCTGGCCGACTGCTTCCAGGGCGCGGTCGCGCAGCGCCTCTTGCCCCGCCGCGACGGCGCGGGGGAGGTCCTGGCCTCCGAGGTGCTGGTCGCGACGGCCGCGGTGCGCGAGGCGATCCGCCGCCCGGAGGGGAGCTCGTCGCTGCGCGAGCTGATGGAGAAGGGGGTCACGCCGTACGGCATGCAGACCTTCGAGGCGCACCTGCGGCAGCTCGTCGGCCAGGGGGCGATCGCGAAGGAGACGGCGAAGGCGGTGACGGCGCTGTAGTCGGCGGGAGGGCCGAGGTTCGTCGTCGTCATCCGTCTCTCGTCTCTCGTCTCCCGTCATCCGTCCCCCGTCCCCCGTCCCCCGTCCCCCGTCTTCCGTCTTCCGTCTTCCGTCTTCCGTGCTCCTCCTTCGTGCGCGTGCGCGTGCGCGTGTCCGTCCTCGCTCGTGCACGGACCGGAGCGAGCACGGGAACGCGCACGCGCACGCGCACGAAGAGGGAAGACGGGAGAGGGAAGAGGGAAGAGGGAAGAGGGAAGAGGGGAGAGGAAAGAGGGATGATGACGAATCTATCGGGGTCAGTGTCTCGCCCGTCTTCCAGTTGAACGGATCGCCGTCCCCAACCGTGATGTTCGGCTCATCAAACTTCGCGCCCTGCTCCACGATGGGCTCGACCCGGGCCACGTCTCCATCCAGGTCCTTCAGCACCCTTCGCGTTCGAGAGCTGGTCACGCACCTTCATGACCTCGACGTCGCACACGGCTGCTTGCCGAAGGCCGTCTCGCCCCCGGCGAAGCGCTCCCGCACAGGAATCGCGGCACGCAGCGCGCCCCCGAGACCTTCGTGCGCCGGCACGAAGGCTTCCGTCGCGCTCCGGAAGCTTCCGTCACGGAAACGAAGCCCTTCGCCGCGCTCCCGAGCACGACATTTCGCGTACTTAGCGGTGCCGGCCCCGCCCTCGATGGCCTCCGTCGCGCGCCGGAGGGCCAAATCCCCGGCAAATCAGACCTCCCGCTCCGCGCCGGAAGCTTCCGGCCCGCGACGGAAGCCTTCGCGCCGGCGCCGGAAGGCTTCGTTGCCGCGCCGGAAGCGCTCCTCCGCCCACCAAGCGCCCTCGCAGGCGCGCCGGGGCCCTCCACCCCCACGGCGGCGGCGCTCCCCCCACGGCGGCGGCGCTGCGATCACCGCCGCCACGCCTCCTTCGCGGGGCTCGCCACCCTCCTTCGCAGCGCACCCCGGGCGCCTCCGTCGCGCCTCGCTTGCAGCGGCGACCCAAGCCTGGGTATGAGCGGAGCCCATGCTCGATGGGATCGAACGGGACGCGGCGGGGCACAACGGTGGGCGCAAGGAACCGAACGGGAGCGCCCCGGCGGCGGGCGGGGTCCGCCACGACTGGACGGTCGAGCAGGCGGTCGCCCTGCACGATCTCCCGCTCTTCGAGCTGATCGACCGCGCGCGCTCGGTCCACCGCGCGTTCCACGGCGAGCACGAGGTGCAGCTCTGCACCCTGCTCAGCGTCAAGACGGGCGGCTGCCCCGAGGACTGCGCCTACTGCCCGCAGTCGAGCCACTACGAGACCGAGGTCGGGCCGGAGCGCATGCTCGACGTCGGCGCGGTCCTCGCGGCCGCAGAGCGCGCCCGCGCGGGCGGCTCGACGAGGTTCTGCATGGGCGCCGCGTGGCGCGAGGTGAAGGAAGGCCCCGCCTTCGAGCGCGTCCTCGACATGGTGCGCGGCGTGAAGGCGCTCGGCCTCGAGGCGTGCTGCACCCTCGGCATGCTCACCGACGACCAGGCGCGCCGCCTGAAAGAGGCCGGCCTCGACGCGTACAACCACAACCTCGACACGTCGCGGAAGGCCTACAAATCGATCATCTCGACGCGCACGTACGACGAGCGGCTCGTCACCCTGCGCAACGTCCGGCGCGCCGGCATCACCGTCTGCTCGGGCGGCATCATCGGCATGGGCGAGTCGATCGCCGACCGCTGCGAGATGCTCGTCGAGCTCGCGCGCCTCGACCCGCACCCGGAGAGCGTGCCGATCAACGCCCTCGTGCGCTCGCCGGGCACCCCACTGGAGAGCCTGCCGCCCGTGGACCCGGTCGAGTTCATCCGGATGATCGCCGTCGCGCGGCTCATGATGCCGCGCGCGATGGTGCGCCTGTCCGCCGGCCGGACGGAGCTCTCGCGCGAGGCGCAGCTGCTCTGCATGTACGCGGGGGCGAACTCGATCTTCTACGGAGACAAGCTGCTCACGACCCCGAACCCGGGCCCGGACGAGGACCGCGCGCTCATCGAGAAGGCGGGGCTCCAGCCGATGGCGCCGGCCGCGGCTCCCGCCGCCCGTTAGCCGGGCCGCCGCCGTCGGCCGCCTCGGGCCGCGGGCGCGCCCCGTCGCGCGTCGCGACGTGCAGCGTCTGCGTCGGGTGCGCGAGCCGCGACCCGGCCGAGGCGATGAGCTCCAGGAAGGTGATCAGCATCTCCTGACGCATCGTCCGGAACTCGCCGAAGTCCGTCGTCTGGAACCACGCCATCACCTCGACGTCGAGCGACGAGGGGCCGACGCCGACGAAGCGCACCACGACGTCGTCCGGCCAGATCTTCGGGTGCGCGCGCAGCGCGCGCTCGCACCCCTCGATGATCGCGCGGAGCTGCTCGGGCGTGGTCTCGTGGACGAGGCCCAGCACGCAGGCGAGGCGCATCCGGTCGCGCGCCGTGTACGACTCGATCTGGAGATCGGCGAGCTTGCCGTTCGGGATCGTGACGATCGTCCGGTCGAGCGTGCGGATCCGGGTCGAGCGGAGGCCGATGGTCTCGACCGTGCCGAGCAGCGCGTCCACCTTCACGAAATCGCCGACCTGGAACGGCCGATCGATGCCGATCGAGACCGAGCCGAAGAGGTTCTCCACCGTCTTCTGCGCGGCGAGGGCGAGCGCGACGCCGCCGATGCCGAGGCCGGCGATGAGGCTCGCCACCGGGTAGCCGAGCTCGGACAGCACGGCGATCGCGCCGACGATCACGATCGCGACCTTCGCGATCCGCCCCATGAGCGGCACGAGCGAGCGCGCCGCGGGGTTGTCGCGCGTCGCGGGGGCGGCGAGCAGGCGGCCGCCGACGGCGTCGATCGCGCGGAGGGCGAACCAGAAGACGGCGACGAAGACGCCGGCGCGCACCACCTTGTCGAGGAACGCCTCGGCCGGCGCGTAGAGCCCGAGCCACGGGAGCGCGATCTCGATGGCGAGCAGCGCCGCCGCGAACGTGAGCGGGCCGCGCGTGCCCTCGAGGAGCGCGTCGTCGAGCGGGGACTCCGTCCGGACGACGAGGCGGCGGAGCAAGGCGCGGAGGGCGAAGCTCAGGACCGCGCCGACGAGCCAGCCGGCGAGCGCGAAGACCGGCAGCGCGAGCCACTGCCACCAGAGCAGCTCGCGCGGCCCCGGGCGCAAGAGCGCCGGCGGCAGGTGGTCGCGCAGCCAGCGATCTTCGAGCCGCGCGTACCAGTCGTCGACGCGCTCCACGGTCGCGCGCGAGAAGATCCAGCGCACGCCGTCGGGGGTCGTGCGCCGCACCAGGCGCACCGGCTGGTACCCGGTCCGGGTCGGGATCTTGGCGATCTGCTCCACGCCGGCCCCGAGGTTGTCCTGCGTGTCCCCCTGCGCGTGCGGCGAGATCGTCTCCAGGTCGACCCAGATGTGCCGATCGAGCACCGCCTTGAGCTTCTGCGCGAGCGCCGCGCCGTCCGCCTTCGGCGGCAGATCGAGGAAGCGCGAGGCCTCGGTGTACTCGCCCGCGCGACAGAGCTCGAAGAAGGCGCGCACCGAGGCCCGCGGCGAGTCGGGGGCGACCGGGATCGTCTCGGGATCGACGCCGGCCTCGGCGCTCGGCGCCGCCGGGGGCGCCGAGGGGGGAGGCGGCGGGGACAGCTCGCCGGCGCTCGCTCCCAGGAGGACGCACCCGAAGACGAGCGCGAAGGCGAGCGCGGCACGGATCCACCACTTCGCCGCCGGCAAAAGGCGGAGTCGCTTCGAACCCTTGGGATGATCGTTCCAGGGCATGGGCCCCTGCTATTCCACCGCGCGGCGCGTCTGTCGACCGGGCGGCGGGCGCGTGGGCGACCGACCGGCCCGCCTGCGTACGGGGCGTCGCGCGCGCGGACGACCGTCGACGGACGCGCGTGCACCGGGCAGCGCGCCGCGACGTGCGCGCCGAACGCGCGGCGCGCCAGCTTACGCTGCGGCGCGTACGCTGCGGCGCGTACGCGCGCTCGCAGCTACACCGCCGCGGCGGGCGGCTCGCTCGCCAGCGCCGCGGTCACGAGCGCCGCGAGCGCGGCGCCGTAGCGCGCGAGCCGGCGCGCGCCGAGCCCCGGGATGCGCGCGATCGCGTCGGCGACCGCGCCGCCGCCGGCGCGGCCCCCCGCGAGCGCGATCTCCACGAGATCCTGCGCGCAGTGGCCTGGCAGCACGACCTGCTCGTCGACCTGCCGCGCCTTCGCCTCGGCCCTGCGCCACGCGGCGATCCGGGTCTCCATCGCGCGCCGGAGGGCGATCTCCCGCCGGGACGGGCGGGTCTGCGCGAAGAGGGCGCGCTCGTCCTCCGGCACGTCGCCGTCGCCGCGCCCCTGCTCGATCGCGCGGAGCCACGCGGCGACGAGGCCCCCCGCGCGGCCCGCCGCGGCCCCGCGGACGGCGCGCACGTCGTCGGCCCGGGTCGGCCTCCGCTGCGCGAGCTCGAGGAGCACCTCGCCGGCGACGATCTTGAAGGCGGGCTGGTCGGCCTCCTCGGCGGCGGCCTCGCGCGCCAGGACGAGCCGCCGGAGGATCGCGCGGCCCTCCGGGTCGAGCGCCTGGGCCCCCTTGATGCGCGCGTACGCCGGCCGCGGATCGCGCGGCGGGCCGAGGGCGCTCGCCAGCTTGTAGGCGCACTCCTCCGCGATCTCGTCCTCGATCCCGAGCGCGCGGCCGTGCTCCGCGAGCCGCGCGTCGAGCGGGAGCAGGTGGAGCACGTCGTCGGCCAGGTAGCGCAGCTCGGCGTCCGCGAGCGGCCTGCGCCCCCAGTCGTGCTGCTGGAGCTGCTTGTCGAGCTTCACGCCGAGCTCCACGGAGACGAGCGCCGCGAGCCCCGTCGCCGCGCGCCCCAGCATGCGCGCGGCGACCGAGGTGTCGCGCACGCCGGCGAGCGGCGCGCCCGCCTCGGCGAGCATGCGCGCGTCGAAGGTGAGGTCGTGCAGCACCTTGGGCGGCCCCGCGGCCCCGAGGAGCGGCGCGAGCGGCGCGATCGGCGCGCGGAGCGCGTCGACGACCGCGACCGCGACGCCGTCGCCCTCGCGGAAGGCGAGCTGGACGGTGCAGAGCCGCGGGCGGTACGCGAACAGCCCGTTGGCCTCCACGTCGACCGCGAGCGCGTCGGCGCGCGCCGCGCGCTCGACCACCCGGGCGAGATCGCCTTCGCGCTCGACGAGGACGGGGGGAGCCTGGCTCAGCGGGCCTTCTCCCGGCGCGGGCGCGCTGCCCTGCCGCGCCGCGCCCGCGCGAGCGCGCCGAGCGACGCGGCCGCCGCGGCGAGGAGCCCGCCGCCGCCTCCGCCGCCTGGCGACGACGGGGCCGCGGCGCAGCCGCCGCTCTCCTCCGGGGCGGGCTGATCTTTGGCGCACAGGTCGGAGAAGCCGTGGCGCGGCGTGGGGTCGCACGCCTCGACCGGCTCCCCGGGCGGGTACACCGAGCAGATCCCCGCGCGGTCGTCGTCGTCGAGGTCGCGGAGGATCGTGCTCTCCGGCCGGTAGTCGGCGTACATGGTCGCGGTGACCTCGGCCGAGTGCGAGAGCCCGAGGAAGTGGCCGGCCTCGTGCGTGGCGATGCTCAGGAGGTCGAACGAGACGTCGTCGTCGCCCATCGAGAGCGTCACGTCGAACGAGTTGATCTCCATGTCGGCGTCGTAGATCTCGCCGTTCTTGAGGTTGTAGGTGACGGTCGTGAGCGCGAGGGTGTTCCCGCCGCTGCCGTACGGCCACCCGTCGTCCCGGAACGTGATGATGTTCGCGTTCCCCTTGCGCTGGTTGTACTCGTGCGCGTCGCACGAGATCGGGCCGAGGTAGGTGACCTCCATGCGGGGGCTCGTCCCGCCGCCGCAGTCGGCCGCGGTCCACGTGGCGAAGGCCTGCTCGAAGATCGCCTCGGCCTCCGCGAGCGTGACCTGGTCCGAGGCGTCTTCCTGGAGCGAGTAGCTGACGCACGGCGAGGGCCAGGCGAGGGGGATGCCGCAGTCGGTGGCCTGCTGCGGGTTGCAGACGGCCGCGGTCGACTGGGTCTCGGGACAGACGCTGGTGCGGCAGTAGGCCAGGGCGGCCCGGGGGAGGGCGAGCGCCGCGGCGACGAGCGTGAACGAGGCGACGGCGCGGGCGCGCGCGCCGCGCCCGGCGGGCGCGAGATCACTTCTGCGCATGCTTCGCCTTCCAGGCGCGGCTCACCGCGTCGATGGCCGCGTCGACCGTCGCGCCGACGAGCTGCTCGCGCGCCGAGATCGCCGGGCCGGGCCGGGCCAGGACGGTCCCGCTGGACGGGCTCGCGGCCAGCCGCCGCGCGGCGATGCGCGGCGCGCCGGCGATCCGCCGCGTCTCCTCGGCGTCGACGATGGGGTAGTGGCCCTGGGCCATCCCGGACACGACGAGCGCGGAGCTGGCCCGGGACACGAAGATCATCGCCTGCGCGCCGATCCGGAGCTGCGCGTCGCCGGCCACGTGCTGTCCGACGTCCCCGACGATGCCCCCGAGCGTCCTCACCCACACGTCGGCGTCGGGCTGCCCGGCCACGGTGCGGTCGATCGACAGGCGGGTATACGTCACGATCCTCTCGGACCCGCCGAGCTCCTCCCACCTGCTGTGCTGCTCGGTCGCGGTCGCGACCACGACGTACGAGGCGGCGGCGACGAGCTCGTCCAGCGAGAGCTGGATGGCGACGGCCGCCTGCGCGGCGCGCGGGCCGGACAAGAGCGCGCCGGGGCTCACCCCGGCTGCTGGGTCGGCGTCGCCCCCGGGCGCGAGGGTGACCGCGGGTGGCAACGCGAAGAGGAGGGCTATGAGCAAGGCTCTGGGAGACATAGGGGCAACGATACCATGCTGGCGAGCGGGGCACGCCCGAAGCCCGCGGCGCGGTCGTGCTGGACCCTGTGTCCCGGTCCGACTAGCTAGATCGTCTGGGTCGAGACCGAGGAGCCTGCGATGACGAGCGACGCGTTGACGATCGGCAGACACACGTTCACTTCCCGCCTCTTCGTGGGGACGGGCAAGTACAAGGACCTGGAGGAGACCCGTCGCGCGCTCGAGGCGTCCGGCGCGGAGGTGGTCACGGTGGCCCTCCGCCGCGTGAACCTGAAGGAGCGGGGCGAGGGGTCGATGATGTCGCTGCTCCAGCAGGGGCGCGTCACGATCCTGCCGAACACGGCGGGCTGCTACACCGTCGAGGACGCGGTCCGCACCTGCCGGCTCGCGCGCGAGCTCGGGCTGTCGGACCTCGTGAAGCTCGAGGTCATCGGCGACGAACGGACGCTGTTCCCGGACAACGAGGCGACGCTGGAGGCGGCGAAGATCCTGGTCAAGGAGGGCTTCACGGTGCTGCCTTACTGCATGGATGACCCGATCGTCTGCCGGAAGCTGGAGGACATCGGGTGCGCGGCCGTGATGCCCCTGGCCGCGCCGATCGGCAGCGGGCTCGGCATCCGGAACCCGTACAACCTGATGATCATCCGCGAGACGGCGAAGGTGCCGGTGATCGTGGACGCGGGCGTCGGGACGGCGAGCGACGCCGCGGTGGCGATGGAGCTCGGGTGTGATGGGGTGTTGATGAACACGGCCATCGCGGGCGCGCGGGATCCGATCCTGATGGCGCAGGCGATGCGGGACGCGGTGAGGGCCGGGCGAATGGCCTACCTCGCGGGGCGGATGCCGAAGAAGCTCTACGCGACGGCGTCGTCGCCGGAGCACGGCAAGATCGCCGGGCTGTAGGAGCGCGCGGCGGGGGGCGCGCCGCTGCGCAGCGGGCGGCGGGCTCAGCGCGCTGCGGGGCGCGGCGCGCTACGGGAGAGCGCGCTACGGGAGAGCGCGGCGCGCTGCGGGGAGCGCGGCGCGGCGTCCCGATGTGCGAAGTCAAACGAACAGCACGCCGGGGTCATGATACGCTCACAACCCTGAGTCAGAATGACACGGAACGCTCATCGCACGGTCGACACCTCTGTCGTGACGCGACGGGGCGCTCCGAGGACGACCGCGGCGACCTGACGGTCCGCTCAGGAGAATATGAGCAAGCCCAACGTCTGCATGGTCGTGAACAACCTCGAGGTCGGCGGGCTCGAGAAGGTGGTGCTGAGCCTCCTCGATCGGCTCGGCGATCAGGGCTTCGATCTCTCGCTGATCTGCCTCGACGGCGAGGGGCGGCTCTTCTCGGAGGTGAAGCTGCCCCGCTCCAAGTGCCTCGTGATCACGAAGGATCTCCGGCCGGTGCTGCCCGGCCTCAAGAGCGATCCCGAGGCGATCCTCTGGATCCGGCGCTTCTTCCACCAGCGCTCCGTGGATATCGTCCACGTCCACAACCGGGCTCCGCTCATCTTCGCCGGCCTCGCGGCGCGCCTGCTCCGGAATCGGCCGCTGGTCGTCTACTCGGAGCACAACCAGATCAACCGGGCGAAGGGGTTCGACCGGCGCAAATTCGGCTACTACGCCTACCTCGCCGACGAGATGGTCGCGGTCTCGCACGACCTGAAGCGCATCCTCGTCGACGACGTGAAGGTCCGCGCGCCGGTCCGGGTCATCCACAACGGCATCGACGGGACGCGCTTCGCCCGGGCCCTGACGAGCGGCCAGCAGGGGCGCATCCGCGCGGAGCTCGGCATCGGCGAGCAGGAGTTCGTGTTCGGGTGCGCGGTGGTGCACATCGAGCAGAAGGGGCTCCGCTACCTCATCGAGGCGGCGCCGGAGGTGCTGCGGCGCGCCCCGGAGGCGCGCTTCGTCGTCGCGGGCGACGGCCCGCTCCGGGGGGAGCTCCAGCAGCGCGCCAGGGACGCGGGGCTCGGCGACCGGATGCTCTTCCCCGGGTATCGCTCGGACGTCCCCGAGCTCGTCTCCGCGTTCGACGCCTACGTGCTCCCGTCGCTCTGGGAGGGGCTGCCGCTCGCCCTGCTCGAGGCGCTCGCGCTCGGCAAGCCGATCGTGGCGAGCCGCGTCGGCGGCGTCCCCGAGATCATCGAGCACGGGGTCGACGGGTTCCTCGTCCCGCCGAAGGACCCGGGCGCGCTTGTCGAGCACCTCTCGCGGGTCGCCCGCGACGCGGAGCTCCGCGAGCGCGCGCGCACGCGCGGCCCCGCGAAATTCGCCGAGCAGTTCAGCCTGGAGGCGATGGTCGACGCGCACGTGCGGCTCTTCGACGAGCTCGTCGCCCGGCGGCGCGGCGGGGAGGCCTCGCCGCGGGCGCAGAGGTCCGGGGGAACGAGCCAGGGACCAGCGCTGAATACGAGGTTGAGCGAGACCGACCGAGCTTGAAACGAGGCCGAGCGAGCCTCAACAAGCCTGACCGGGCCCGACGAGACCTAACGAGACCCGACGAGACCCGACGAGACCCGACGAGACCCAACGAGACGCCTCGAACCAGCGCCGGCACCAAAGCCCCTGTTGCCGGCGCGCTCGCTGCCTCGGATCGATCAGACAGGAGGAGCTCTTGCGGCGGATGCGTGTTTTGCTTATCACGAAGATTTTCCCGAACGCGGTTCACCCGGACGAGGCGCCGTACAATCGTCGGCAGTTCGCCGCGCTGTCGCGTTACTGCGACGTCCGGGTGCTCGCGACGATCCCGTGGTTCCCTGGCATCGAGCGGCTCTCGAAGTGGCCTGTCGGCGCCAGCGCGCCGCGCGAGGAGGTCATCGACGGGCTCCCGGTCCGGCACCCGCGCTATCTCTACGTGCCGAGGGTCGCGCCGGCCCTGAACGGCCCGCTGTACGCGGCGTCGATGCTCCCGGAGCTCGTCGGGCGCGGCCCGTCGCCCGACGTGATCGTCGGGGCGTTCGCCTACCCGGACGGCTTCGCCGCCGTGTGCCTCGGTCGGCTGCTCCGGGTGCCGGTCGTGATCAAGGTGCACGGCTCGGACATCGACGTGATCCCGCGCGACGCGCGGCTGCGGCGGCCGCTCAGCTGGGGCCTCTCGCGCGCGACCCGGGTGGTGGCGGTCAGCCGCAAGCTCGCGGACGGGGTGGCGGCGCTCGGCGTGCCGCGCGATCGCATCGACATCGTCATGAATGGCGTCGACGCGAAGCTGTTCCAGCCGCGCAGCCGCGCCGAGTCGCGCGCGGCGCTCGGCCGGTCGCCTGCATCGAAGATGTTCGTCTTCGTCGGCCACCTGAACCGGGACAAGGGGGTGCTGGATCTGGTCGAGGCGTTCGAGCGGCTCGCGCCCGCGCACCCGGACCTCGAGCTCACGCTCGTGGGCAGCGGCGCCGAGGAGCAGGCGTGCAAGGCCGCCGCCGCCCGGCTGGGCGGCCGGCTGACGGTGACCGGCTACCTGCCGCACGACCAGGTGTCGCTGTGGCTCGGGGCCTCGGACGCCCTCGTGCTCCCGAGCCTGCACGAGGGGACGCCCAACGTCGTGCTGGAGGCGCTCGCCTCGGGGCGCCGCGTGGTGGGGACGAGCGTGGGGGGCATCCCCGACATCCTCCACAGCCCGGAGCTCGGCGAGCTCATCCCGCCGGGGGACAAGGGCGCGCTCGCGGACGCGCTGCTGCGCGCCGCGCGGCACGAGTACGACCCGGCGCGGGTCGCGGAGCTCGCCGGCGGGCGCGACTGGGACGACAGCGCGCGCGCCCTCCACGACACGCTCCTGCGCGCGGTGCGCAGCGCCCGCCGGCCGAGCGCGGGCGGGCAGGACCTCGGCGACGCGGCCTTCAGCGTCCCGGGCCCGAAGGGCGGGATCGAGAACGGCGCCGCGCGGACGGGCGCTCCCCTGAGCTGACGGCTCGACGGGGCGGTGGCGGCGGCTCGCGGCGCGGCCCCGCGGCGGTGGCGGCGGGTCGCGGCGCGGCGTCCTCTTGACGCTCGCGCGCGTTCATCGGCGAATGGCGCCCGTGCTCCCCGGCATCCGCGCGGCCCTGGGCCCGCTCGTGATCTTCGCCGCCGTCGCGCGGGCGCCTTACCAGTGCGCGAGCGACGTCGACCCGGATCATCGCCAGTACGAGGATCCGAGCGAGGCCCTGTACGGCCTGGCCGAGCGCTTCAAGGCGAACGGCGATCGCCGCGCCCAGGCCGACACGTTGCGCTTCCTCGTCGAGCGGTATCCTTCCAGCCGGTTCGCCCGGATGGCCCGGCAGGACCTCGAGGCGCTCGGCGAGCCGGGCGCTCCGGGAGGGGCGCGCGCCCCGGGCGACGGAGACCGCTGACGCGCCGCGCGTCGGCGCAGGAGGACGGCCATGCTCACCCCGCGGTTGACCCTGATCACCCAGACGGCGGACGTGCCGGAGCCGGCCCTGCTCGCGCGGCTCTCGGCGTTCGGCGCCCTGCCCCCCGAGGCCCGCGCCCGCGTGGCGGTGCAGCTCCGCGACCCCGAGCTCTCCGGCGCGGCGCTCCACGCGCTCGGCCGGCGCCTGCGCGACGCCACCGCCGCGATCGGCGCCTCGTTCGTCGTCAACGACCGCCTGGATCTCGCGCTGCTGCTGGGCGCGGACGGCGTGCACCTCGGCCGCCGCTCGGTCGCGGTGGCGGACGCGCGCGCCCTGCTCGGCGCCGGCGTCTTCGTCTCGGTCGCCTGCCACGGCGTGGACGAGGTGCTCCGCGCGGCGGAGGCCGGGGCAGACGCGGCCGTGCTGTCGCCGATCTTCGCGACGCCCGGCAAGGGCCCGCCCCTCGGGCTCGCGGCGCTGGGCGAGGCGCGGGCCCGCCTCGCGGCCGCGTCGCGCGGCGTCGCGCTCATCGCCCTCGGCGGCGTGGACGCGGGCTCGGCGCCGGCCTGCCTCGCGGCGGGCGCGGACGGGGTGGCCGCGATCCGCGCCGACTTCGGCGGCGCGCTGCCGGCGCCGCTCTGAGCTGCGCCGCTGCACTGCCCGCTCGGTGGCGCTCTACCGCGCCCAGAGGTCGGCGAGCGGCAGCTCGATCGCGTCGAACGGCTCGGGCCGCACGACCTCGTCGCCCTCGTGGGTGTCGAGCAGCGACCACCGGCCGTCGTCGAGCCGGTACACCTCGAGCGTCTGCGCTACCGGGTTGATCAGCCAGGCGTGGCGGACCCCTTCGCGGCGGTAGATCCGCATCTTCTTGCCGCGGTCAACGCGCTCGGTGCGCGGCGAGATCACCTCGCAGACCCAGTCGGGCGCGAGGTCGTAGTGCGCGGGCGCGTCCTCGGGCCCGAGCGCGTCGGGCATGCGCTCGCGACGCCAGCCGGCGAGATCGGGGACGACCTTGTCGGGCCTCGGGCCGAGGTGGAGCTCGGGCTCTACGAGGATGACCCAGCCTCCTGGTCCGCCTCTCCCGCGATCGAAGGGGCCCGTGAGGCTTCCGCCCAGGAGCGACGCCGTACGCGTGTGCGGCCGCCCCGGCCGCGGGAACGTGTGCAGCTCGCCGTCGAGGATCTCGGCGACCATCTCCTCCGGCGCGGCCTGGAACGCGGCCTCCACCTCGGGTGCGTTGCCCGGGAGCAGCGGGTGCTGTGCGCTCATGCCGCCAGCCTATCACTCCTCCCGCTCGCCGCTCCCCCGCGCCTCCCTCGACGCTGGCAATCCGCCTTGCTACTAGGCCGGGCCATGTCCGAAGCGTCCTCGAAGAAACCGACCGACGGCCCGCACGAGCCCCTGTTCGACAAGGTGGCGACCGAGCTGAACTTCCCCGCCGACGAGGCGAAGATCCTCGCCTTCTGGAAGCAGCACCGCATCTTCGAGAAGACGCTCCGCGCCGAGACCCGCGCCACCGGCCCGTCCAAGGGCACGTTCGTCTTCTACGAGGGCCCGCCGACCGCCAACGGCATGCCGCACAACGGCCACGTGCTCACGCGCGCCGTGAAGGACGTCTTCCCCCGCTACAAGACGATGCGCGGCTACGACGTCCCGCGGAAGGCCGGCTGGGACACCCACGGGCTGCCGGTCGAGGTCGAGGTCGAGAAGGAGCTGCGCATCCACGGCAAGGCCGACATCGAGCGCTACGGCGTCGAGCCGTTCATCTCGCGCTGCATCGACTCGGTCTTCCGGTACACCGAGGCGTGGGAGGGCCTGACCGACAAGATCGGCTTCTGGGTCGACCTCGACAGCGCCTACGTCACCTACCACCGGAGCTACATCGAGAGCGTCTGGTGGGCGCTCTCGCAGCTGCACAAGAAGGGGCTGCTCTACCGTGGCCACCGCGTCTGCTGGTGGTGGCCGCAGGGGGGGACGGCGCTCAGCGCGGCCGAGGTCGGCTGGAACTACAAGACCGTGGACGACCCGAGCGTGTTCGTGGCGTTCCCGCTCGTGGACGAGCCGGACACGGCGCTCTGCGCCTGGACGACCACCCCGTGGACCTTGCCCTCGAACGGCTACGCCGCCGTGCGGCCCGAGTTCGACTACGTCGTCGTGGACGCGGGGGCGCCCGCGGGCGGGGCGGCGCCGGTGGCCCGGAAGCTCATCGTCGCCGCGGCGCTGCGCGAGGAGCTCGCGAAGAAGTTCAAGCGCGACCTGCCCGTGCTCCGCGAGCTCAAGGGGAGCGAGCTCATCGGGAAGCGGTACCGCCCGCCGTTCGACAGCTACTCGAGGTCGCTCGAGGGCGCCACCTTGCGGCGGAAGGACGGCAAGGAGGAGCCGCTCTACTGGGTCGTGATCGGCGCCGACTTCGTCACGCTCGACTCCGGCACCGGCGTCGTCCACATCGCGCCCGCGTTCGGCGAGGACGACTTCAACGCCCACAAGCGGCGCGTCGCCGAGCTCGCCGAGCCGGGCGCCGCGGGCGAGGTGCCGATCCTGTGCGCGGTGCGGCCGGACGGCACGTTCGAGCCGGGGCTCACGCCGTTCTCGGGCCTGTGGGTGAAGGACGCCGACCCGCTCATCCTCAAGGATCTCGCGGCCCGCGGGCTGCTCGTCCACGACGAGAAGTACCGCCACGACTACCCGTTCTGCTGGCGCGCCGACGACGATCCGCTGATCCAGCTCGCGCGGCCCGCCTGGTACATCAGGACGCGCGAGAACATCGACAAGGCGATCGCCAACAACCGCGCGATCCACTGGATGCCGCCCCACATCCAGGAGGGGCGCTTCGGCGACTTCCTCGCCAACAACGTCGACTGGGCGCTCTCGCGCGAGCGGTACTGGGGGACGCCGCTCAACGTCTGGATCTGCGCGAACAGCGAGGAGCACCAGCTCGCCCCGGCGTCGGTCGCCGAGATCGAGGCGCTGAACCCGCGCGCCTTCGACCACTTCCACGAGGCGAAGAAGGCCGATCCGAGCCTGAACGACCACCTCATCGTCCACAAGCCGTGGATCGACCGGGTGACGTTCCCCTGTCCCACGTGCGGCGGAGAGATGCGGCGCGTGACGGAGGTCATCGACGCGTGGTTCGACAGCGGGAGCATGCCGTTCGCGCAGTGGGGCTACCCGCACGCCCCGGGCTCGAAGGAGCTGTTCGATCGCGCGTTCCCGGCGGACTTCATCAGCGAGGCGATCGACCAGACGCGCGGCTGGTTCTACTCGCTCTTGATGGTCTCGACGCTGGTCTTCGACGAGGCGACGCAGGAGAAGCTCGGGCTGTCGCGGGTCCGGAGCTACCCGCACCCGTACAAGACGTGCGTCGTGCTGGGGCACGTCTGCGACCGCGAGGGCAAGAAGGAGAGCAAGTCGAAGGGCAACTACACGCCGCCCGAGGTCATCCTCGAGCGCGTCCGGATGGAGTTCGCCGCGGTGCGCGCCGCCGAAGTGAAGGGAGCGCAGCCGAAGGACGGGGTCGCGCTCATCGCGCGCGAGGACTACGAGGGGCTCGACCTGACGGGCGACGCCGCGAAGGTGCGCATGTACCGCGCCGATCGCGAGGCGCAGCCGATCACCATGGAGCTCCGGCCGCAGAAGGGCATGCCGCGGCGGATCGTCGCGCTCTCCGAGGCCGATCTCGACAGGCTGGGCCTCACGCCCGGGCAGGGGGCGCTCTCGGTGATGCCGAACGACGTGCCGCGGCTCGATCAAGCCGAGCGCGTCACCATCGAGGACCCGTCGACCTCCGCGCCGGGGGCCGACGCGTTCCGGTGGTTCTTCTACGCGTCCTCCCCGCCGTGGACGAACACGCGCCACTCGCTCACGAACGTGCGCGCCCTCCAGAAGGAGTTCGCGGTCAAGCTCCGGAACGTCTACTCGTTCTTCACGATCTACGCGAACATCGACGGCTTTTCGCCCGCGGAGGGGAACCCCGGCGCGACGGACACGTCGCCCGCGGCGCTCGCGGCGAGCGCCGGCTACCGGCCGGCGAAGGAGCGGTCGCTCCTCGACCGGTGGATCCTCTCGGAGCTCGCGCTCTCGACGCGGGAGGTGACCGCGCACCTCGACGAGTACCGCCTGTACGAGGCCGCGCAGCGGCTGGTCGATCTCGTGGACGCGCTGTCGAACTGGTACGTCCGCCGGAGCCGGGCGCGCTTCTGGGCCCCGTCTCCGACGTGGGTCGAGGATCGGCTGTCGCCGTCCTCTCCGGCCGATCCGCTCGACGTCGCGCCGGGCGCCGTGCGGGCGGCCCAGGACAAGCGCGACGCGTACTTCACGCTCTACGAGGTGCTCGTCGCGATCGCCAAGCTGAGCGCGCCGTTCACGCCGTTCCTCGCCGAGGCCATGTACCAGAACCTGGTGCGGCGGCCGTGGCCCGCGTCGCAGCCGGAGAGCGTGCACCTCGTGGCCTTCCCGGAGGCGGACCAGGCCGCGGTGGACGAGCCGCTCGCGGTCGAGATGCGCGCGGTGCGCGAGCTCGTCTCGCTCGGGCTGCAGGTGCGCACGGCGAACAAGCTCAAGGTGCGGCAGCCGCTCGCGCGCGCGGACGTCGTGCTGTCGCAGCAGGGGCTCGCGGCGGCGCTCGCCGAGCACGTGCCGCTCATCGCCGAGGAGCTCAACGTGCACGAGGTGCGCTTCCTGAAGCCCGGCGAGGAGGGGAGCGCGGTCCGTTACGTGCTCAAGCCGAACTTCCGCGCGCTCGGGCCGAAGCTCGGCAAGAAGGTGCAGCTCGCGAAGCAGGTCCTCGCGAAGGCCGACGCGTCGGCGCTGCGCGCGACGCTGGCGACCGAGGGCAAGATCGCGATCGCGCTCGACGGCGAGCAGGTCGAGCTCGGCCCCGAGGAGATCGAGGTCGCCGTGGAGGCGGGCGAGGGGTTCGCGGCGGCCGGCGGCCGCGCGGGGGTCGTCGTGCTGCACACGGCGCTCACGGACGCGCTCCGCGACGAGGGGCTCGGCCGGGAGATCCTCTCGCGCGTGCAGGGGCTGCGCAAGGAGCTCGACCTCGGCTTCACCGAGCGGATCCGGCTCGCGCTCGACGGCAGCGAGCGGGCCCGCAAGGTGGCCGGGGCGGCGCGGGAGATCCTGATGCAGGAGGCGCTCGCGGCCGAGCTCGTGCTCGGGCCGGCGCCCGCGGCGTGGGGGCAGGCCGAGCGGCGCGAGCTCAGCGTCGACGGCGAGGCGCTCGCGATCGCGGTCGCGCGCACGGCGTGACCGCGTCTGGGGGGGTAGGTTGATCCGCGATGATCACCAAAGTCTGCGCTCGCAACTTTCGCAGCATCGGGGAGCGGATCGAGCTCGAGCTCGGGGCGATGACGGTCCTCGTGGGGCCGAACGCTTCGGGCAAGAGCAACGTCGCGGACGTCCTGCGGTTCCTGTCCGAATGCGTGACCACATCGCTCGCCAGCGCGGTTGCTGCTCGGCACGGGTTCCGTACCCTGCGGCATGGCGGTTCCTGGGGGCCTCCTGATGTGGTCCTCGAGGTTCACATCGAGCGCGAGCATGGCGCGGGCATCTGGGGATTCACGCTCGCCTCTGACGGGGACGAGGACGGCGTTCACGTGGAGCGAGAACGTGCGGTTTGGTTCCCCGGACCGGCGCCAGATGCTGCTACCCGAGCGCGTGTCTTTGCGTTGATAGAGCGGCCCAGCTCGACGTGGACCGAGGAGGAGCGGAACCTCTACGGCGCCCAGCAGCCCAACCTGACAGGGGGCCGCCTCGCCGACCTTGGCCCACCCTCTTTCGCGACGCGCAGAGCGTTCGATAGCCTAAGGCTGCCGCTCGTTCACCATCGAGACGAGCTCGTGGCGTCTGCAGCCGGATCCGAGGAGCTCAACCCCTTCGGCGGTGTGATGGATGAGCTGCGCCGGATCGCCGTCTATTCATTGTTCCCCGACGTGCTCCGTGCTCCACAGCTCCCGGATCCTTCCAAGCCGATGAGCACGAAGGGGAGCAACTGGGCGTCGATCTTGCGGGCGCTCAATCGCTCCACCTGGGGGACTGAGCTTGTCGCCGCCCTTGGGCGCATCGCAGCGGATATCGACGATTATCGTGTTACCCAGGCGGGCGGTTTCCTGATCCCGGAGTTCCGTCACGGCCTCGACGCACATGGACGGGAGCGCTGGCATGGCGCTGCGCAGGAGTCGGACGGCACGCTGCGCGTCGCGGCCCTGCTCACTGCGCTTTTCCAGGATCCAGCGCCCGTGCTCCTCGGCTTCGAGGAGCCGGAGCTCGGCGTACACCCCGGCGCGATCCCGCTGCTGTTCGATTTCCTGAAGGAAGCGTCGACGCGCAGCCAGATCCTGGTCACGACGCACAGCCCTGACCTCCTAGACCTGCTGCCCATCGATGACATCCGCGTCGTGGAACGGCGCGAGGGCGCAACCACGGTGGCGCGGGTCGACGAGCGGCAGCGCGAGCTCGTGCGCAAGCGCCTGATGTCGGCCAGCGATCTCCTCCACGCCGAGGGCCTCCGCCCCGAGGGAACCGCCGGCGATGAGTAAGGCCTACCTGGTCGTCGAGGGCCACGGTGAGGTCGAGGCGGCGAGGAACCTGGTCATCCGGCTCTGGGCCGACCTCGCGCTGCCGCACGCGGTATGGGGAGCGCCGAAGTGCGGCAAGGCGCTCAATACCCGCGCCGGCGTGCTGCAAGCCTGCGAGCTGCTGCGCAGCGAACGCGACTGCAGCTTCGCGTTGCTGCTCCGCGATCAAGACGACGGATGCCCTGCGGCAGCGGGACCCGAGACCGCGGCATGGATCGCCGCGGCGAGCCTGCCGTTCCCCGTGGCCGTGGTGCTGGCCCACCGCGAGTTCGAGGCGTGGTTTCTGCCGTGCATCCACCTCATGGCGGGCCGGGAGATCCGGCCCGGCGTGCGCATCGCAGAAGGCACGGCGTGTCCGGAAGACCCCGAGGGCATCCGCGACGTGAAGGGGTGGCTCTCGAAGCACTTCCCGAAAGGCAAGGCGTACAAGCCCACGCTCGACCAGCTCAAGCTCACCCAGTGGATCGACTTCGGCGTGCTCCGCACCTCCAAGGCGAGGTCGTTTCGCACCCTCGAGAACGCGCTGCGGTTCCTCGCCGCGCCCGGCGCTCTCAGCGTGTACCCGCCTCCTCGACCCTAGCGCGCCTCGGCTCACCGCCGCGGTTCCGTGCCGAGCCTTACGATCCCGCGGGGCGCGATCGCCCGACCTCGCGGGGTGGCGCTTCGCCTGTAAGGATCTTGTTGCGGCCATCGCGGACGAGGCGTTCGATGATCGTCCGTCGGGTGGGGAGCATCGAAGCGTCTCAGGAGGGTACCGAGGGCCGCCTAGCACCGGCCCGAGAGGGGCGAAGGCTGACCCCGCCGCCCGGATATTTTCGCGGCATGAACATGCCAGCGCCCGCCGGCCCGCTCCCACGTCGTCCGGATGTCCCAGGCGCGCGGCTGCCTGTCCCAGGCGCGCAGCAGCCTGCCTCAGCCGTACAGCGCGACGCGTCCCAGGAGCGCGACGCGATGTCCCTGGTCGTCGTGCCTGCGTCCCTGACGCGCGCTCCGGTGTCCCTGGAGGTCGCTCGGGTGTCCCTGACGCGCGCTCCGGTGTCCCTGGAGGTCGCTCCGGCGTCCCTGAGGTCCGCTCCAGCGTCCCTGAGGTCCGCTCCAGCGTCTCTGGCGCGCTCTCCGGCGTCCCTGGAGGGCCACCCAGCCTGTCCGGCTCGCGCTCCAGCTGCGCGGGAAGGGGAGCGCACGGCCCGGGAGAGGGGCTCCGCGCCGCGATGATCACCCACGTCTACGTCAGCAACTACGGCAGCATCGGGCCCGGCATCGAGCTCACGCTCGGCGCGCTGACCGCGCTCGTCGGCCCGCCCGGCGCGGGGAAGGGGTGCCTCCTCGATGCCGTGCGGTTCCTCGCCGAGTGCGCCAACGGGGCGCTCGAGCAGGCGGCGGCCAGCCGCCGCGGCGGCGGCGCGCTGCAGCGCCCCCGCGACAGCGGCGCGGTCACCACCCTCGGCGTCGCCGTCTCCAGGACCGAGGGCCACGGGTTCTGGCTCGTGCAGCTCGCGCCCGGCGACCGGGAGGGCGAGACGCGCGTGAAGAGCGAGACGGCCGCGTGGTGGCAGCGCAGCGCCCTCACCCGGCTCGTCAAGCCGGGCCTCCGCGACGTCTTCGACGCCGGCAGCGACCCGCCCGAGGTCTCCTTCGACCGGCTGAAGGGCAGCCCGAAGGGGTTCTCGCGCAAGGACAAGGGCCGCAGCGGCACGCTCGCCTACCGCGGCGTCGCCCCCATCGCCGTGAGCGGCGCCAGGCTCGTCCTGCCGCTGCTCTCCGATGGACCGCTCACCCCGATGCGCGACGAGCTGCGCCGCGCGGTCCTCTACTCCCTCGCGCCGCGCCCCCTCCGCTCGCCCCAGAAGATCAGCGCCTCCCGCCGCCTCCGCGCGAGCGGCGAGAACTGGGGCTCCGTCCTCCGCGCGCTCGAGAAGGAGCGCTGGAGCGAGCAGTTCCTCGCCAGCCTGTCCCAGGTGCTCGGCGACGTCGACGGCGCCCGCGCCCTCTCGTCCGGCGGGTTCCTCGTCCCGGAGCTGCGCCACGGCGTCGACGACGGCGGCCGCGAGCGCTGGCGCGCGGCCACGGACGAGCCGGACGCGACGCTCCGGCTCGCGGCCATGGTCACCGCGCTCTCGCAGGAGCCGCCGCTCGTGCTCGCCGGCTTCGAGCACCCCGACGCGGGCGTCGATCGCGGCGCGCTGCCGGCGCTCGTCGAGTACCTGCGCGGCGCCTCCGCCCAGCGCCACCTCCTGCTCACGACCGAGAGCCCCGCGCTCCTCGACCTCCTGCCGCGCGAGTCCGTCTACTCGGTGGCGCTCCGCGACGGCTCGACCACCGCGTCGCCCATCGGCGAGCCCGAGCGGCGGGCGCTCCGCGAGCAGCTCGTCGCCGCCGAGGGCCAGCGCGCCCGGGATGCGCGCTCCGATCGGCCCCCGCGTGGCCCCTGAGCCGCGACGACTTCCGCGGGTCAGAGCTCCCGCCAGGGATCTGCCTCGCGCGCGAAGGGAACCAAACGCAAAGGCGCAAAGACGCAAAACTACAAATCTTTTTTGCGCCTTTGCGCCTTTGCGCCTTTGCGTTGAACTCTTTCTCCCCGGATCCCTGGCAGGACTCTTGGTGGGTGGAACTACCCCGCGAGCCGCTCCCGCTCCGGCGCGAGCGGCGACGCGTCGTACCGCGCGAGGAGGTCCTCCGGATCGCGGTAGAGCGCCGCGCACCCCGCCTCGACGAGCTCCATCTCGGGGAAGCCTCCGCAGCGCAGCCCCACCGCCAGGATGCCGAGCTTGGCCGCGGCCTCGGCGCCGGACGGCGTGTCGCCGACCAGCACCACCTCGCGCGGATCGACGCTGCCCAGCCGGTCGAGCGCCGCCTCGAGGACGTCCGGATGCGGCTTCGACCTCCCCGCGTCGTCCGCCGACACCGCCCACGAGACAAGGTCGCCCACCCCGGCGCGCTCGAGGCTCGCGTCGAGCGCGCCGCGCGCCATCGACGCGGCGGCGACGATCCGGCGCCCGTCGCGCGCGACGCGCTCGAAGAGCTCGCGCACCCCCGGGAAGACGCGCGCCCCGGGGAGGAGCTCGCGCGCGTAGATCTCGTCGTGGAGCGACGCGAGCCCCGCGCCGATCCAGCCGATCTCCTCGGGCGAAAGGAACACCGGCAAGAGCCGGTCCGCGCCCTCGCCGACGTGGCGCCTGAGCTTCTCCCGCGCGACCTCGCGGCCGAACCGCGCGAAGGCCCGCTGCCAGGCGGCCGCATGCAGATCGACGGCGTCGAGGACCGTGCCGTCGACACCGAAAATGACGGCGCTGACGCTGGCCATGGCGCGACACGTGGCGCAGGGCCGGACGCACCGCCATCGGAGGGCTCCCGACGGCGCGCGGGCGCGAGCTGCGCCCCGCCCAAGGCGCGATAGACTGGGTCGAGGAGGGCGAGCGGGCAGGGCGATGCGATCCATGAACGGCCGGCTTCCGGCACTCTCGGTCTTCCTCGGCGCGCTCCTCGGCCCGGCCAGCTCCGCCGCGCAGGGCGGGCCCGCGCTGGTCGTGGTCGATCGGGACGACGACGACGCCGACGGCGTGCCCGACGGCGAGCAGGCCCGCGTGCCGTCCTCCCCGGAGCTCCTCGCGCTGCGCGCGCCGCGCGGCGCGAGCCAGGCGCCCGCGGCGATCCCGGACGGCCTGCGGCTGCTCGTCGACGGCAGCCCCGTCCAGCCGGGGAGCGCGATCCCCGCGGGCGCCCGCCGCGTCGAGCTCCAGGCGGTCCGGGCGGGCCGGAGCGAGATCGCCCTCTTCGGGAGGACGCTGCCGATCAGCGCGTTCGAGGTCCGCGCCATCGACGGCGCCGGGACGCGCATCGACATGGCGCGCTCCCACGCCTCGCTCCAGCGCACGCCCCCGGACCGGCTCGGCGACGATCCGTTCGGGAACCTCGACGATCCCGACGCGATCCGCCTGCTCGTCATCGGCGCGGCCGAGGACCTGCCGCTCACCGTCGACGTCCACTCCGCGGCGCCGTCCGGCCGGGCGATCGATCGCCTGCCCAGCGTGCCGCTCGGCCACGTCGCGTGCCCCCCGGACGTCCCGGCGGGCCTCGTGTGCGGCTCGACGCGCCCCCTCCGGGTCGTGGCCGACGACATCGACCGCAACCACCCGATGATCGCCGATCGCTCCGTGAAGGGCGAGGTCGGCGGCGCGCTCGTGGTCGCCCTGCCCGACGGGCCGAAGCTCCAGATGATCCGCATCGCCGGCCCGCGCGCCTCGCCGCTCGGGCCCCTCGGGCGCACGCGCGCGCGCCTGCGCATCCTCATGGTGCGGCCGCGCGCGGGCGGGCCGCCGCCGATGGGCGGGGACGACTCGGGCGCGCTCGCGATCGCGCGCGCGGAGGTCGAGCGCGCGAACGCCCTCTGGGGCGCGTGCGGCGTGAGCTTCGGCCCGCCGGAGGAGCTCGACATCAGCTTCGTCGACCCGCCGCGCCCGCACCTGCTCGCGATCGGCTGCGACCACGGCCTGCCGGCGAGCGGCGGCGCGATCCGGGTGCGCGTCGACGGCCACGAGGTGACCGCGGCGATCCGCCCCCGCATGCGCCCCGACGCCGCGGCCCGCGCTGTCGCCGCGGCGATCGGCGCCGCGGGCTTCTCGGTGCGCCTGTCGGACAACCCGGCCATCGGCGCGGGCGCGTTCGGGACCACCGACGTGCTCGTGCGGCGCCCGGGCGGCGCGCCCGCCGCGATCGAGCCGCCGGCGTCGGGCGCGCTGAGCACCGACCCGACGCTCACGGCGTGCATCGGCGCCGTGGAGCTCGAGGACGGCCTGCAGCACTTCAGCGACACGGACGCCATCGCCGGCACCGTGGAGGAGCGCGCGCTGATCAAGGCGTTCGACGACGGCGACCCCGCGACCATCGACGTCGTGATGGTCCCGAGCTTCGCCGGCGGCGGGCGCATCGGCGAGTCGTTCATCTTCGCCGACGGCGGGGCGATCCGGAACACGATCATCGAGGATCGCGCCGGCCTGCGCGCCGACCGCGCCTCGTTCGCGCTGTCGCACGAGCTCGGCCACGTGCTGCTCGACGAGCCGGGGCACCCCGACGATTTCGGGGTCGACACCCCGACCCGCCTGATGGACGCCGACGCGGCCAACTCGTCCGCGTACGGGCCGCGCCGCCTCACGGTGGACGAGTGCGCGCGCGCAATTAGGCAGAGCGGCGCGGCGGAGCCGCGCCTGGGCAGACAGAGCGGCGCGTCGGAGCCGCGCCTGGGTCGACAGAGCGGCGCTGCCGATCCGCGCCCGGGCACACAGAGCGGCGCGGCCGATCCGCGCCTGGGCAAACAGAGCGGCGCGGCGGAGCAGCGCCCGGGCAGGCAGAGCGGCGCGGCCGATCCGCGCCTGGGCAAACAGAGCGGCGCGGCCGATCCGCGCCCGGGCGAGCCCCCGCCGCGCGGCGCGCAGGGCGATCGGGCGGGGGACGCGGCGGCGAGCCCCCCCGGTGCGCCCGGGTTCCGGCCGAGCGGCCCGGTGCCCCTGCTCGCGCCGTGGCCGCTCGCCCCGCTCGGTCGAGAGAGGTGAAAGGCCGCTTCCCGCTGTGGTAGGAGCGGGCCCATGCGGGTCTCCCAGCGGAGCGGCCTCTTCAGCGGCGTCGCGGCCCTCGCGTGCGCCACCGTCCTGCTCGAGATCTCGCTCACGCGGATCTGCGCGGCGCTGTTCGGCGAGCCCCACGCGTTCGTCGCGCTCGCGCTGCCGCTCCTCGGCGCTGGCGCGGGCGGCGCGGCGCTCACCCTCGCCCCGTCGCTCGTCCGCCCGCCCGCGCTCTTCGCCCGCATGGCGACCCTGTCGTCGCTCGCGTCGGGCGCCACGCTCGCGGCGGTCGTCCTGCTCTCGCAGCGCGGGCCGGCGCCCGGCGCGCTCCCGTGGCTCGCGCTGCTCTACGCCGCGGCCACCGTCCCGTTCGCGCTCGCCGGCCTCGCGCTCGCCGCCGCGATCCGGCACGTCGCGTCCGAGATGCCCCGCCTCTACCTGCTCGACCTCGTCGGCGGCGCCCTCGGCGGGCTCGCGGCCGCCGCCGCGCTCCGCGCCGGCGCGCCGCGCGCCGCGCTCGCGGCGGCGATCTTCTTCGCGGTGGCGGGCGTCTTCTTCTACCTCGCGGCGCGCGGGCAGGGCGGCGAGCAGCGGGCGCCCGGCGGCCTCGTCGCCACGTTCGTGCTCGGCGGCTTCGTGCTCCTCGCCGGCGATCTCGGCGCCCCGTGGCTCCGGCTCGCCGGCCTCCGCCGGGGCGCGGCCGACCGCACCGAGCACGAGGCCTGGAGCGCGCGCTCGCTGATCACCGTCGACAAGCCGAGGGCCGGCGCGGCGATGATGCGGATCGGCAGCGCCGCGCAGAGCCCGATCGTCGACGCGAAGACGCCGCCCCCGGCCCAGCCCGAGGACATGGCCTACGCGCTCCACAAGGACCAGGGGCCGGCGCTCGTCGTCGGCGCCGGGGGTGGGCGCGACGTGCGCGCCGCGCTCAAGGCCGGGCT
Organism: Sorangium sp. So ce394; assembly: GCF_051474665.1. Lineage (NCBI taxonomy): Bacteria > Pseudomonadati > Myxococcota > Polyangiales > Polyangiaceae > Sorangium > Sorangium sp. So ce394. The sequence goes on along the minus strand of NZ_CP150339.1, from coordinate 6,999,033 downwards.
GAAGGACGTCTACGCCGTCGAGGGCGACCGCGGCGTCCTCGAGGTGATGCGCGGCCGGTACGCCGCGTTCAGCGGCAACCTGTTCGACAAGCCCGAGGTCCACCTCGTCGTGGGCGACGGGCGGAGCTTCGCCCGGCGCACGCCGCTGCTCTTCCGGAACATCGTGATCCCGTCGCCCGAGACCGCCGAGGCGTCGTCGACCGGCGCGCTCGCGCTGTCCGAGAGCCGGCTCCACACGGTCGAGGGCGTCGGGGACTTCCTCTCGCGCCTCCTGCCCGAGGGCACGCTGGTCCTGAGCCGCGCCGACGTCGACTTCGATCGCCTGCTCTCGCTCGCGACCGCGGCGCTGCGCCGCGCGGGCGCGGCCGAGCCCAAGGACCACCTCTTCGCGTGCAGCGCCGCGCAGCGGACCGCGCTCCTCGCGCGGCGCACCCCGCTCGCGCGCGAGGACGTCGAGGCGCTGCGCCGCCACTGCCGCCGGCACAAGTTCTCGGAGGCGTTCGCCCCCGACCGGCCGCAGACGCCCATCCGCGCGCTCATCGTCGCCTCCGGGGGCGGCCGCGCGCCCGACGCGGCGGTCGACCTGACGCCGCCCACCGACGACCGGCCGTTCTTCTCGTACGCGGTCCCGGCGCGCCGCCTCCCCGCCGTGCTCGGCGACCTCGGGGCCCTGCGCGCCGAGCAGGCGGGCCTGTTCGCGCTCGCCGCGCTGCTCGCCGCGGGCGCGGGCCTGTTCGCGCTCGCCGCGCTGCTCCCCGCGTTGAACACGCGCGCCGGCCGCCTCCTCCGCGGCGCCGCGGCGCCCGACGCCGCGCCCCGGCCGCGGCCCGCCCGCGCGCTCTTCTTCTTCGCCGCGATCGGCGCGGGCTTCGCGCTCGTCGAGCTCGCCGTCTTCCGGCACGGGCTCCTCCTGCTCGACCTGCCCGCGTACGAGCTCCCCGTCGTCCTCGTGATCCTCCTCGTCTCGGCCGGCGTGGGCGGCCTGCTCACCGCCCGCGTGGCGCCGGGCGCCGCGACGTGGACCTCCGCGCGCGTCGCCGAGGCGCTCGTCGTGGCCGCGGCGCTCGCCGCGGCGGGGCTCGTCCCGCTCGCGCGGTGGAGCCTCGGGCTCGCGGCCTTCCCGCGCGCGCTCCTCGCCGTCGCGCTCCTCGTGCCGTTCGGCCTGCTCGCCGGCTCGCTCGCGCCGCTCGGGGTCAAGCTCGTCGCCTCGATCGCGCCGGCGCTGCTCCCCTGGTGCTGGTCGCTCGGCGCCCTCGCCGGCGCGATCGCGATGCCCCTCGGCGCCCTGTGCGCGATGAACCTCGGCTACAGCGCCCTGCTGCTCGGCGCGGGCCTCGCGTACCTCCTCGCCGCGGCGGCCGTGCCGCCCGCAGCGGCCGGCGCGATCGCCGAGGGCGACGGCGCGGCGGAGCCCTCGGGCGCCGATCCCGCCGGCGCGCCGCCGGCGCGGGGCGCCGCGGGGGCGCAGCCCGACGTGCCCGAGGCCGCGCCGGTCGGCTGAGCGCGCGGCGCGCCCGGCCTCACCGCCGCGCGGCCAGGAGGACGTGCGCGAGCAGGCCCGCGATGTTGAACGCGTCGTCGCCGCCGCGGTGGTGCGTGCCCGCGAGCGGCAGGCCCGCGCGCTCCAGGGCCTCGGCCATCCCGATCTCGCGCGACAGGGCGTGCGTCACCGCGAACAGGCTCTTCACGTTGAGGTGGCTCGGGCCGAACGGGTAGGGCACGCCCCGCGCCTCGCACTGCCGCTCGAACATGCGCCGGTCGTAGTCGCCGTAGCTCGCCCAGAGGCGATCCTGCGCCTTGAGCTCGCCCCGCAAGGTCGCGCACGCCTCCTTGAACGACACGCCCGCGTCGACGTCGGCCTGCGTCAGCGTCGTCAGCGCCGTGCAGAACGGGCTCACGCGCGAGCGCTCGGGGCGCACCAGGATCGAGCGCCGGTCGCGCCGCCGGCCCGACGCGACCTCCAGCGTGCACACGCCGATCTCGATGATCTCGTTCTCCTCGCCCTCCGGCGGGCTGCCCTCCCAGCAGGTCGATTCGACGTCGATCACGAGGATGAGATCAAGACGCTTCGCCATTCGTTGTCGCCCCTACATGTCATGATGAGTACGCGCCGAGCGTAACGGCGATCGGGACACAAATTCTTTCGGGATTTTCCCGACAGGTCGAAAACGCCTCGGGCGGTCGGCTGTGTCCGGGCAAAAACTTAGTAGATACGGGACATAAGACGGTGGGGCCAAATCCAGGGGTTGGTCATTTCGGTGCCCAATCCCCTTGCTCGGAGGGCCTGGTCCATGGACACTCGTCAGGTAATTTCTGACGAGGTTCTTCACGTGGCTCCTGGTTCCCCGCTCCGTCGTTCCTTCGGTCCAGCCCGGGACAGGTCCGCCTTCGCTGAGGCGCTCCCCGAACCCGGCGGGGAGGGCCTTGGTCCCGCCGCGGAGCGACGGCTGCCTCCTCGTTCCGGGATCGTCCGCCACGCGGGGCGCGACCGGGGGGCGGCGGCGAGCGCTCCCTCCGCGGTGCGCGGCGGGGCGGCGGCGGGGCTCCCGGCAGGTGGGACCGCGGCGGTCGACCCGCTCGTCGGCCGTACAGAGCACGGACTGCACATCGAGCGGCTGATCGCCGAGGGGGGGATGGGCGCGGTCTACGCGGCCCGCCGCGTCGCGACGGGGGAGCGGGTCGCGCTGAAGGTGCTCCGGCGCGTGCACGCGGGGGACTCGGGCATCGAGGGCCGGTTCGCCCGCGAGGTCCAGCTCGCCCGCCGCATCGACCACCCGAACGTCTGCCCTGTGCTCGGCGAGGGGCGCCTCGAGGACGGGCGCCCGTTCTTCCTGATGCCGCTCTTCGACGGCATCACCCTGAGCGAGGAGGTGCGCCGGAACGGCCCCCTGCCGCTCGATCGCGCGCTGGCCGTCGCGGACCAGATCCTCGCCGGCCTCGCGGCCATGCACGCGGCGAAGGTGGTCCACCGCGACCTCCAGCCGGGCAACATCCTGCTCGTCCCCGCGGCGCCGGGCGCCGGGGCGGGGGCGCTGGGCGACGGAGCGCCGACGGTCAAGCTCATCGATCTCGGCTTCGCGCACGAGCCCGGGGTCGACAAGGGCGACGGGGTGACGCCCGACAGCCCCGGGTCGCTCGTGGGCACCCTGCTGTTCATGTCGCCGGAGCAGGCGATGCGCAGCCGCGCCATCACCGAGCGGAGCGACCTGTTCGCCGCCGCGCTGCTCGTCTACTACGCCCTCTCGGGCAAGCTCCCGTTCCGCGGCCGGGGCGATCTCGACGTGCTCGTCGCGATCGTGCGCTCCGCGCCCGTGCCCCTCCGGCGGGAGCGCCGGGATGTCCCGCGCGTGCTCGACGAGGTGCTCGCCCGCGCCCTGTCCAAGCACCCCGACCACCGCTTCGCCGGCGCGTCGGCGATGCGCGACGCGCTGGCCGCGGTCCGGGCGTAGCCCCCGCGCGCGGCGCGCCCGCGGTCCCTTCCAGCGCCGGCCCGCTCCTTGCCACGACGGGGCCGCCTGCACCGCGCCACGCAGCACCGGGATCCGGGCTGTGCACGCGCTGCTCAAGGGCGGCGACGCGGCGCGGTGAGCTTCACGCGAGGGGAACCCCATGGACGCACTCGATCTCTTGGAGCAGCAGCATCTCGAACTCAGCGCCCTGATGGCGCGCATCGCCGCCGAGCCCAGCCCGGGCCTCAGGACATCGATGGTCGCGCAGCTCTCCCGGATGATCGACGCGCACGTACGCATCGAGGAGACGTACCTCTATCCGGTGTGTGCCGAGCGGATGGCCGGCGACCGGAAGCCGCTCCACGACGCGTACGAGAAGCACGGCCTCGCGCGCTTCGCGGCGGACAACCTGCTGCGCACGCGGGTGACCGATGTGCGCTTCGAGGCGCGGCTCCGGCTGCTGCGGGACGTTTTCGCCCACCACGCCGACGAGGAGGAGGGCATCCTCTTCCCGAAGGCGAAGCGGGGGCTCACGGACGAGCAGCTCGACGTGATCGGCAGCGATCTGGAGCGCGCGTACGAGGTGCTGCTGCGCGTGGGGGTGCCGGCGGGCGCGTCGCTCGCGCGGTCGCAGCGCGGGTGGCCGAGGCGGGGGGCCCACTCCGTGCGCGCGGCGCGGCCGGTGTCGCGGCGCCGCGGGGAGGGGCAGCGCGCCCGGGGGTGTTGACCGAGCGCGACGCGCACCCCGACGAGGACCTGCGGCCGTGAGGGTCGGTGACGGCTGGGCGAGGGCTGGTTCCGCGCGTCAGAACTCCCGCCAGGGATCTGCCTCGCGAGCGACAGAAGTAAACGCCAAGGCGCAAAGGCGCAAAACTACAAATCTTTTTTGCGTCTTTGCGGCTTTGCGCCTTGGCGTTGAACTCTCTCTCCGGATCCCTGGCCGGACTTCGGGCGGGCGGAGCTAGACCGGGACGGGGCCGCCGAAGGCGCCGAGGAAGCGGGCGACCCAGACGGCGACCATCAGGATCGCCAGCGCGACGCCGAGGCGCGTGACCCACGCCCCCTGCACCGACTCGGTCGCGGCGATGCGGCCGTCCTTCACGTAGACCGCGGCGTTGTACGCGAGCGCGGCGAGCACGAGCGGCGCCATGATCGGGGAGAGCGGGTGCAGCCGCAGCGCCTCGGACACGTGGCCGTGCGCGAGGGCGAGGGTCGCGCGCGTGAGCCCGCAGCCAGGGCACGGGTGGCGGGTGACGATCGCGAACGGGCACAGCGGGACGCCGCACGCGACCAGGAGCCCGAGCAACGCCGCGATCGCGCCGAGGCGCATCGCACGGCCGCGCGGATGCGCGGCGCTCCAGGCGGACGAGGCCGATGGAGCGGGCGGGCGGGCTTCGGTCGGGCCGGACAGCGACAACGGTGGGAGGATAGCGCGAGCTAGGCGGCGTTCGGATCCCAGACCTCGTTGAGGTCCTTCGCCAGGGCGTAGAGCGGGAGGAAGATGTAGAGCACGATGCCCTCGGCCTGCGGGTTGCGCGAGCCGGCCATCTGCTTGGCCTTGGTCACCTGCTCCGGCACCTTCACCCAGAGGAAGTAGTAGTTGAGCAGCGGGATGAAGACGTACCAGGGCTTGAACTCGGGATCCTTGGTCGCCTGCTGCAGCTCGTTCAGCATCGCCCAGAGCTGCCAGATCGCGTACACGAAGCAGACCATCCCGATCACGCACACCGTGACGGGGTTGCGCGTCTCGCCCCGCGCGCCCGGGGTCATCGACCCGCTGCCGGCATACACGCCCAGGTTGCTGGGCTGCTGGCCGAACTGACCGGGCGCCGACAGCTGACCGCCGGCCGGCGACGACCCGCCGTAACCGCCCGGATCGCTCACGCCCTGGGGGCTCCCGTAGGCCCCGCCCGCCGGAGAGCCGTAGCTGCCCGCGCCCGGCGGGCTGCCATAGCCGCCGCCAGGAGGGCTGCCGTAGCCGCCCGCCGGAGCGCCGCCGTAGCCGCCGGGAGGGGCGCCGTAGCCGCCGCCGGCCATCGGATCCTGGCCCGGAGGCGGACCGTACCCGCTGGCGCTGTGCTGCGGAGGCTGGCCGTAACCGGGCGGCTGGCCGTAACCGCCGCCCGGCGGCTGGCCATAGCCGGGAGGCTGGCCGTAACCGGGCGGCTGGCCGTAACCGGGCGGCTGGCCGTAACCGGGAGGGGCGCCGCCGACGCCGCCCATCGGGTCCTGGCCCGGAGGCGCGCCGAACGGGCTGCCGCCCGGCTGCGGAGGCTGACCATAGCTGCCGCCGGGCGGCGGGAACGCGCCGGCCGGCGTGCCGCCAGCCCCGCCAGGCGGCTGCGGCGCGCCCGGGGTGTACCCGGGCAGCTGGTCGATCGCCATCGTGCCGCCGAGCGGGTTCACGCCCTGGTTGGGCGGCTGGCCGTACGGCGAATATCCGCCCGACGGGCTCGCAGCCGCGCCGCCGAAGGCCGGGCCAGAGGGCTGCTGTCCCGCGGGGGGCGATCCGTAGCCCATCCCGGGCGGAGGCGGCGCAGGGGGAGGTCCGGCAGACGCGCCGAGCCCGGCCGGCGGGACGCCGACCACCGTGCCGGCAAGCCCCTGCGGCGTGCTCGGGATGCCGGCGGGCATGCCCGGCGGTGCGCCGGCCGGAGGCGCCGGCGGCGGAGGCGCCCCCGGAGCGCGCGGGCCCGCCGCCCCCGCCCCCGACGACGGCTGGCTCATCAGCATGGTGCCCTTGAACTTCGGCGCGGCCGCCCCCTTGAGGTTGAAGCCGCACTTCGTGCACGTGGACGCTGTTTCCGAGTTTTGCGTCCCACAATTCGGACAGAACACGCACCACCTCCGGAGGGGGGTTCGCTGCTACCGATGCCCGCGCCCTGCGCGCGTCGTAATAGGCGCGAAGGGTAGTTGAAGCGCGTTCCGGTTCTCAAGTGAAAGACGAAGAACGCTGCGGGCTTCTCCCGAGGCTACGCGTTCTCCGCCAGAAAACCCAGGGCGTTCTCTCCGCGAGGGAGCGCGCTGCTTCCGTGGCGCGTGGCGAGCGGCGAGCGGCGAGCGGCGAGCGGCGAGCGTTCCCGCTCACCGCGCGCTCCCGCTCACGATCGGGGCGCGCTCTCCGCATCGGGGCGCGCTCTCCGCCGATGCGACGGCGTCGCGACCGCCGCCGGGCGGCGGTCCGGGCGGGCCGGCCGGCGCGAGGCGTCGCCCAGGTTTCTGGGCAGCGAGAGGGTTTCCGTGGTTCGCTGGAGGTTTCCCCCCCGGCGCGCCTTGACAGTGACCACCGTCGCTCACTAGCGTGCCGGCGCCTCGGGACGGCTCCGTACGACGGACAACCGAATGCCCGGCCGCCGGTGCGCGGGGCTGTCCGCCTCCGGCAGGCGCCTCTACTCCGGAGGCGCACGAGGGTGCGCCCGGGTTCTCCGGGCCGACCCTCGTTGGAAGGGACCCGCCACGGGGGTCCCGACTGCATGTCGAAGCGGGCACGCCGCGAGCGCGGCGCGCCCAGGGAGCCAGCGGACCGTGCCAACAGCCGACATGACCGACAAATTTGCTCTGAGCCCCGACCGGCAAACCGAGTTCGAGAAGATCCTCGCGCGCTACCCGAACCGCCAGGCCGCGTGCATCCCGGTGCTCCACCTCTGCCAGAGCCAGGAGGGGTGGGTCTCCGAACGGGTGCTGCGCTGGGTCGCCGAGCAGCTCGGCCTCTCCACGGCGCACGTCCAGGGGGTCGCGACCTTCTACACCCTCTTCAACAAGCAGCCCGTGGGCAAGCACCAGGTCTGGGTCTGCCGGACGCTGAGCTGCGCGCTGAACGGCGCGGACGCCGTGCTGCACCACTGCGAGAAGCGCCTCGGGATCCACGCGGGCGAGACCACGCAGGACGGGAGGGTCACGCTGCGCACCGCAGAGTGCCTCGCCTCGTGCGGCACAGCCCCGATGATGCAGGTCGATCGCGACTACTACGAGGGCCTCACGCTCGAGAAGGTGGACGCGATCCTCGATCGGTTGACGAGGTGACGAGATGCTCCGGCTGACGCGCTATCTGACGAAGAACTACGACACGCCCGACGGCCACAAGCTCTCGGTGTACGAGAAGGGCGGCGGCTACCAGCAGGCGAAGCGCGCCCTCGGGATGACGCGCGAGGCGCTCGTCGAGGAGATGAAGGCGGCCAACATCCGCGGCCGCGGCGGCGCCGGCTTCGCCATGGGCGTGAAGTGGAGCTTCATGCCGTGGCCCCCGAAGCCCGAGCGGCCGCACTACCTCGTCATCAACGCCGACGAGGGCGAGCCCGGCACCTTCAAGGACCGCACGCTGATGGAGAAGAACCCGCACTCCGTCGTCGAGGGGTGCATCATCGGCTGCTTCGGCATCGGCGCCCACGCCGCGTACATCTACGTGCGCGACGAGCTCCACCTGTCCAAGGCGCGGCTCTGGGGCGCCATCGAGGAGGCGCGCGCGAAGGGCTACCTCGGCAAGCGGCCGTTCGGGATCGACTACCCGGTCGAGGTCTACGTCCACACGGGCGCCGGCGCGTACATCTGCGGCGAGGAGACGTCGCTCCTCAACTCGCTCGAGGGCAAGCGCGGCGAGCCGCGGCTCAAGCCGCCGTTCCCCGCCCAGTTCGGCGCGTTCGGGATGCCGACCACGGTGAACAACCTGGAGACGATCGCCGCGGTCCCCACGGCGCTCGAGCTCGGGGGCGACAACTTCTCGAAGCTCTCCGCGCTGCACAACCTGAAGGACGGCGGCTGCCGGCTCTTCGGCGTGAGCGGCCACGTGAACAACCCCGGCATCTTCGAGGCGTGCGTCGGCCTCACGCTCCGCGAGCTCATCTACGACCTCGGCGGCGGCGTGAAGCACGGCAAGCTGCTCGCGGTCATCCCGGGCGGCTCGTCGTGCCCCATCCTGCGCGCCGACGAGGTCGTGAACGCGCCGAACGAGAAGTCGCCGCTCCACCCGTGGCACGGCCAGAGCGTGCTCGACGTGCCGCTCGGCGTGGACACGTTCCGCACGCTCGGGACGATGCTCGGGACCTGCTGCGCCATCGTCCTCAGCGACAAGGCGTGCCCGGTCCTCGCGATGCACAACCTGATGCGCTTCTACCGCCACGAGTCGTGCGGCCAGTGCACGCCCTGCCGCGAGGGCAGCGCGTGGATCCACCGGATCCTCGATCGCATCGTGCACGGCGAGGGGACGATCGAGGAGCTCGATCGGCTGCACGAGATCGCCGACAACATCATGGGCAACACCATCTGCGCCTTCGGCGAGGGCACGGCGATGCCCGCGCTCGGGTTCCTGCGCAAGTTCCGCAAGGAGTTCGAGGCGTACATTCAGACCAAGGGCCGGTCGTCGACAGGGGTGCTCTCGCCGTGAAAATCTTCGAATTCGCCTACTTCGGGCTGGCGTCGCTGCTCGTCCTCCTCGGCGGCCTGGCCACGGTCGCGGCCCGGAACCCGATCCGCGGCGCGATGGGCCTGCTCACGTCGATCGTCGGCATCGCGGGGCTCTACCTGATGCTCTCCGCGGAGTTCCTCGCGGCGATCCAGATCCTCGTGTACGCGGGCGCGGTCGTCATCCTCTTCCTCTTCGTGATCATGCTCCTCGGCCCGTCGGCGACGTCGCCGCGCGACGCCCGCACCGCGGTGCCGCGCTACGTGGGCGCCGGCGTCCTCGCGGCGAGCAGCATCGGCGCGCTCGCCCTCGTCGCCAGCGCCGCGAAGCCCGGCGCGCGGGTCGTCCCGGAGGCCCCCGAGGCGCTCGGGACGATCGAGGCGCTCGGGCACGAGCTCTTCACGAAGGGGATCGTGCCGTTCGAGCTCTCGGGCGCGCTGCTCCTCGTCGCCGTGATCGGCGCCGTCGCCGTCGCCCGCGGCAAGCAGGTCGACCCCACGCTGCTGCCGGCCGGGGCCGCCTCGCCGGACGGAAACGACCAGGTCCCGGTGCGCGACGCGGCGACGCCGGACCCGCAGCCGGGCGCGCTCACGGGCCACTTCACCCTGTCGACGAAGGAGCCGAAGTCATGATCTCCGTCCCCATCGAGTACTACCTCGTTGTCGCGGCGGTGCTGTTCGTGATCGGGTCGGTGGGCTTCCTGCTGCGCAGGAACCTGCTGGTCCTCCTGATGAGCATCGAGCTGATGCTCAACGCCGTGAACCTCACGCTCGTCGCGTACAACCGGGTGCACCCGCAGGATCACGCCGGGCAGATCTTCACTTTCTTCGTCATCGCCATCGCGGCGGCGGAAGCCGCCGTGGGTCTCGCGATCGTGCTCGCGTTCTACCGCATCCGGAAGACGATGCGCGCGGACGACGCCGATCTCCTGAGGAGTTAGCGTGGAAGCCCTGAGAGTCTTATTCCCCGCGTCCGAGTTCGCGCTGCTCGCGGTGGTGCTCGGCCTGCCGGCGCTCGGCGCGTTCGTGAACGGCCTCTTCGGCAAGCGCCTCGGCAAGGACGCGGTCCGGCTGATGGCGCTCGCCGCGCTCGGCGGCGCCTTCCTGGCGGCCGTGACGACGTTCCTGATGCTGCCGCACGAGGGCGGCAAGCTCACCTGGACGGCCTGGCGCTGGTTCTCGATCAGCGGCCGGATGGGCCAGTCGATCCCGATCGACGTCGCCTTCAGCGTCGACGGCCTGAGCGGGACGATGATCCTCGTCGTCACCGGCGTCGGCTTCCTCATCCACCTCTACTCGTCGGCGTACATGCGCGAGGACCCGGGGTACTACCGGTTCTTCGCGTACCTGAACCTGTTCTGCTTCTCGATGCTCGTGCTGATCATGGCCGACAACCTCGCCGTCCTCTTCGTGGGGTGGGAGGGCGTCGGCATGTGCAGCTACCTGCTCATCGGCTTCTGGTTCAAGGACGACAAGAACGCGAGCGCGGGCAAGAAGGCGTTCGTCGTGAACCGCATCGGCGACTTCGGCCTCCTCGTGGCGATGGCGATGCTCGCCTACTACACGGGCACGCTGAACTTCGACGGCATCGCGGCGAACGCGGGCAACCTGCTCTCCGCCGTGAAGGTCTGGCCGATCGGCAACATGTCGGCCGACACGGTGCCCGGCTTCCTGAGCTTCATCATCCCGTCGCAGCCGGTGCTCGTGTACGCGGCGACCCTGGTCGGGCTCGCGCTGTTCCTCGGCTGCGCCGGCAAGAGCGCGCAGATCCCGCTCTACGTCTGGCTGCCGGACGCGATGGCCGGCCCGACGCCGGTGTCCGCCCTCATCCACGCCGCGACGATGGTGACCGCGGGCGTCTACCTCGTGGCCCGGCTCTCGGCGGTGTTCGTGCTGTCGCCGTTCGCGATGGCGGTCGTCGCGGTGACCGGCGTGGCCACGGCGCTGTTCGCGGCCTCGATCGGGCTCTTCCAGCACGACCTGAAGAAGGTCCTCGCCTACTCCACGGTGAGCCAGCTCGGGTTCATGTTCATCGGCGTGGGCGTCGGCGCCTTCGCGGCCGGCTTCTTCCACGTCCTCACGCACGCCTTCTTCAAGGCCTGCCTCTTCCTCGGCGCCGGCTCGGTGATCCACGCGATGCACGCCCGCATCCACGACACCGACCAGTCCCAGGACATGCGGAACATGGGCGGCCTCAAGGCTTACATGCCGCTCACGCGCTGGACCTTCCTCCTCGCGTGCCTCTCGATCGCGGGCTTCCCCGGGTTCGCCGGGTTCTGGTCCAAGGACGAGATCCTCTGGCGCGCGTTCTCCAGCCGGATCGCGTCGGTCTCGACGCGCGGGCAGCCGGTGTGGCAGTGGCCCGACTGGCTCGGCCCGGCGATCTACTGGGTCGGCATCCTGGCCGCGACGATGACCGCCTTCTACATGTTCCGCGCGTACTTCCTGACGTTCCACGGCGAGTTCCGCGGCTGGACGATCGTGCGCGGCTGGAAGGACCCGCACCCGCACGGCCACCACGACGATCACCACGCGCACGCGCCGGGCGAGAAGGTCGAGGGCCCGGAGCCGCACGAGTCGCCGCTGCCGATGACGATCCCGCTGATCGTGCTCGGGGCGCTGTCGGTCCTCGCGGGCTTCCTCATGGCCGAGCCGCTCGTGCACCTCACCCACAACCACGCGTTCGCGCCGCTGGCGCACCTGCTCGAGCCGGTCTTCTCGATGACGTCGAGGGCGGTCCAGGCGCGCGAGGGGGTGGAGGGGCTGCTCTTCCCGATGATGCTGCCCGGCGTCGCCGCGTGCTTCACCGGCATCGGCCTCGCGATGCTCGTGTACTGGAACAAGCGCGGCGAGCCCGAGCGGCGCTTCGCCCAGAGCTTCCCGGGGCTCCACCAGCTCGTCTACGACAAGTGGCGGATCGACGAGCTCTACAACGCCACGGTGGTGGGCATGGTCGACGCGCTGGCGGACATCTTCACGATGGCCGACAAGTGGATCATCGACGGCGTCATCGCGAAGCTCTCCGCCGCGCTGGTCGGGTTCTTCGGCACGGTGCTGCGCGCGCTCCAGACGGGCCGCGTGCAGGTCTACGCCGCGTCGATGGTCGTCGGGCTCGCCGGCGTCGGCTGGTTCCTGGTCAACCCGCACGCCGACGCGAACGTCGACGACGCGGAGCTGCGCCGGTCCGGCGAGGTGAAGCTCTCGGCGGCGCCGGGGCTCGGCTACCAGTACCGCTGGGAGGGGCCCGGCGTGCCCGCCCGCGACTTCTCGGAGTCGACCGACGTCACGGTGAAGCTCGAGCCGGGCGAGAAGAAGGACATCGTGCTCCGCGTGCGCAACGCCTTCAACCGCGAGGCGACGGAGACGTTCACGTTCTCGCGGCCGACGGGCCGCGGGAGCCCGACGGGCCCCACCTCCATGCGGGGCCCGGACGTGCCCACGCTCCCCCCGGGGACGACCCCGGCGGAGCAGATCCATGACCTGATCCAGCCGAAGGGCCTGCAATGAGCGCGCTCGACCTCGTAACCCATTACTGGCCGGCGCTCGCCGCCGGCGTCGTCGGAGCGCTCCTCCCGAGGGGCGCCGGACAGGGCGCGGACGGCGCCCACGGCGACGACCACGATCACGGGCACGGCGACGAGCACGACCACGGGCACGGCGACGACCACGGGCACGGCGACGACCACGGCCACGGCGAGGCCCACGCGAGCGCCGGGTACACGCCGTGGCAGCGGTTCGGCCTCGGGCTGATCGCGGCGCTCACCGTGCTCGGCGTGCAGTGGCTCTGGCCGTCCGACGCGGCGGCGGCCGCGTCGGAGGCGTCCGGGGAGTGGTCGTCGCTCCTCAACGTGCTCATCGGCCTGCCGTTCGTCGGGGCCGCGGCGGTGCTGTTCATGCCGCGGCAGATGCTCTCGCTGCTCCGCGGCTTCACGCTGGCCGTGCTCGGCGCGGGCTTCCTCGCGTCGCTCTGGCTGCTCAGCGTGCCGATGACGGTGGGCTGGCACTTCCAGTCGATCAAGGACTGGATCCCGTCGCTCGGCATCCGGTGGCACGTCGCCATCGACGGCATCAGCCTCTGGCTCGTCCTGCTCACGACGTTCATCGCGCCCATCGCGGCGTACGCGTCGTTCGGGTCGATCAAGAACCGGATCAAGGAGCTCTGCTTCTGCCTCCTGCTCCTGCAGGGCGCGATGCTCGGCGCGTTCGTCGCGCTCGACCTGTTCCTGTTCTTCCTCTTCTGGGAGCTGATGCTGGTGCCGATGTTCGTGATGATCGGCATCTGGGGCGGCGTCGAGAAGATCAAGGCGGCGATCAAGCTGTTCGTCTACACGATGGCCGGGTCGATGCTGATGCTCGCGGGCATCGTGTACCTCGTGTGGGCGAACCAGAAGCTCACGGGCGCGTACACCTTCGACTACCTCGCGCTCTCGCGCGTGGTGCTGCCGCGCGGCACCCAGATGCTCTGCTTCTGGGCGTTCTCGATCGCGTTCTTCATCAAGGTGCCGATGTGGCCGGTGCACACGTGGCTGCCGGACGCCCACGTGCAGGCGCCGACCGGCGGCTCGGTCATCCTGGCCGCGGTGATGCTGAAGATCGGGACGTACGCGTACCTGCGCTTCTCGATGGGCCTCTTCCCCGGCCCGGCCTCCAGCCTCGCGGCCAACCTGGCCGGCATCGCGATCCTCGGCGGCGTGATCTACGGCGCGCTCGTCGCCTGGAAGCAGGCGGACGTGAAGCGCCTCGTGGCGTACTCGTCGGTCGCCCACCTCGGCTACGTGATGCTCGGGCTGTTCGGCGTCACGCCGAGCGGGATCCAGGGCGCGGTGCTCCAGATGGTGAACCACGGCGTCTCCACCGGCGCGCTCTTCCTCCTCGTCGGCGTGATCTACGACCGCCGCCACACCCGCCAGGTCTCCGAGTTCGGCGGCCTCGCCAAGGTGATGCCGGTCTACGCGACGCTGTTCCTGATCGTGACGTTCGCCTCCGTGGGCGTGCCCGGCACGAACGGGTTCATCGGCGAGTTCATGATCATCACCGCGACCTACGTGTCCGAGCGCCTCGGGGTCTTCAGCGGGATCCACACCGTGGGCGCCGCCGCGGGCGTCATCCTCGCGGCCGTCTACATGCTGAGCGTCGTGCAGAAGATGTTCTTCGGGCCGCTCACGAACCCGAAGAACAAGCACCTGCCCGACATCACGCCCCGCGAGGGCCTGGCGCTCGCGCCGCTCATCCTGATGATCTTCGTGATCGGCCTGTTCCCTGACGTCTTCCTCGATCGGATGAAGGAGTCGGTCCTGTCTACGTACAACCAGTTCAAGGTCGTCTCCGGGCAGGCGATCCTCTTCGCGGACGAACGCAACGCGAAGCTCCTGCCGGAGGACACGTTCTCCCCCGCCTTCCTGAAGGGGGCGCCCGTGCTGGGCTCCGGCGCGGGCGCGGCGGGGGGTGACGAGGAGGCGCGGCGCGAGGCTCCGGCGGGCGGCAAGCTCGCGGCGCGCGCGGGGGAGGCGGCGCGATGAACCTCGGACCCTTCATCGCGGTGTCGCCGCTGCTCGTCGTCACGCTCGGCGGCGTGCTGCTGATGGTGGCGGAGGCGTTCTCGCATCGCCGCGAGGAGTCGCACGACCGCCGCTCCGGCCCGTCGTCCGACATCGCGCTCGGGACCGCGATCACGCTCCTCGCCGGGGCGGTGTTCTCGGGCGCGGTCGGGTTCGTCGGCCCCGAGACGCTGGACGGGGTCGACGTGCTCGCGCCCTACCTGGTGATGGACCGCTTCACGCTGTTCTTCTCCTTCGTGCTCTGCCTGGGCGGCGCGCTGGCGGCGCTGCTCGCCGGGGGGTACCTCCCCGAGCACCGGCTCGATCGCGGGGAGTTCTACCCGCTGCTGACCTTCTCGACGGTGGGCGCGATCATCCTCGCCGGCGCGGGGGATCTGCTGACGCTCTTCCTCGGGCTGGAGACGATGTCGCTCGGGGCGTACGCGCTGACCGGCTTCCGCCGGACGTCGCCGCGGAGCACCGAGGCGGCGATCAAGTACTTCCTGCTCGGCTCGTTCGCGGCGGCGCTGCTGCTCTACGGCGGCGCGCTGATCTACGGGGCGACGGGGCACACCGACCTCGCCGGGATCGGCGAAGCGATCGCGGGCGCGACCGGGGACAAGGCGCCCAACCCGGCGCTCCTGCTCATCGGGGCGGCGCTGATGCTGGTCGGCCTCGCGTTCAAGGTGAGCGCGGTGCCGTTCCACATGTGGACGCCCGACGCTTACGAGGGCGCGCCGACGCCGGCCACGACGTTCATGGCGGTCGCGGTGAAGGGCGCGGCGTTCGCGACGCTGCTGCGCGTGCTGCTCGGCGCGTTCAGCAGCCCGGCGCTGTCGTCGTGGGCGGCGGGCTGGCCGCCGGCGGTGGCGGTGATGGCGCTGCTCACGATGACGGTGGCGAACCTCATCGCGGGGCGGCAGGAGTCGGTGAAGCGGATGCTCGCCTACTCGAGCATCGCGCACGCCGGCTACCTGCTCGTCGGCGTCGCGGCGACGGTGCGGGCGAGCGAGGACGCGCAGGCGAGCGTGATGTTCTACCTGCTCGCCTACACGGTCTCGACGGTCGGCGCGTTCGGCACGCTCATCCTGTGCGGCAGCCGCGGCGCGGAGGCGGTGAGCTACGAGGACCTCTCGGGCATCGGCAAGCGGCACCCGGTGGCGGCGCTCGCGTTCTCGCTGTTCCTCCTGTCCCTTGCAGGCGTCCCGCCGACGGCCGGGTTCTTCGGCAAGCTCTACATCGTCAAGGCGGCGATGGGCGCGGAGCTGTACACGCTGTCGGTGGCGCTGCTCCTCAACAGCGTGCTGTCGGCGTACTACTACCTGCGGGTGCTCGTGTTCATGTACATGCGCGAGCCGGCGCCGGGGGCGCCGATCGCGCGGCCCATGCGGTCGGGGTACGTCAACGCGGCGCTCGTCGTGTCGGCGGTGCTCGTCATGGTCCTCGGGATCTGGCCGACGACCTCGCTCGGGATCGCGGTGCGCGCGGTCCTCGCTTCTCACTGAACCTTCCTCGGAGAGCGGCTCGATGAGCCGCTCGGACGTCGCGCCGTCGCGTGACGGCGCGACGTGGGACGCGCCGCGCCGCGCCGCGGGGCAGCGCGCCGCCAACTGACTTGGCGGCGATGGCACCGGCGCTAGCGGCGCTCGCGCCCTCGTGCGGCGAAACCGCGATGCTGCGCGGGGCGCGCGAGTTGCTAAAGTCGGCGCCGATGCGGAACGGCGAGACGATGCAGAGGACAGCGGGGGACTGGCGGATGCGCGCGGCAAGCGTCGCGCTGCTCGGGGCGCTCGGGTGTCAGGGGGGGAACACGAGCGGAGGCTCGCCCGCGGGGAGCGCGGCGCCGGCAGGGAGCGCTGCGCCGGCAGCGGCGAGCGCCAGCGCGGCGGCGAGCGCCAGCGCGGCGGCGAGCGCGCAGGCGGCGGATGCGCCCGCGATCTCGCTGACCTCGGAGGCGGTGCTCAAGGTGACGAACCCGAAGCGGCAAGCGCCGTACAGCGGGCCCACGGGGACGCTGAAAGGGCGGGTCACCATCAAGGGAGACCCGCCGCCCGACACGGGGCTCAGCTTTCCGACCGGCAAGTGCGGCGAGGCCGCTGCCACCTACGGCAGGCTGTTCCGCGTGGGGCAGCAGAACGCCGTCGCCGACGCGCTCGTCACCGTCGTCAACTACAGCGGCCACGTGCCCGAGCGCGAAGAGGCCGAGAAGGTGACCATCCACGGGTGCGCGTTCTCGACCCGCACCGTGGCCATGACGTTCGGACAGCGGCTCGAGGTGGCGAACCTCGACCTGCTCGAGCCCTACATGCCCAACCTCGAGGGCGCCCCGTTCATGGCCGTCCTCGTCGCCATGCCGCAAGGCGAAGCGGTGAAGTTCTTCCCGCCCCAGCCGGGCTACTACCACCTCGTGGACAAGATGCCGAAGCCGTTCCTCAAGGCCGAGGTCTTCGTGCTCAAGTTCGCGACCCACGACGTGACCGGCCTCGACGGGCAGTTCGAGATCAAGGACATCCCCGTGGGCAAGGTGCTCACCGCCGCCCTCCTGCCGGCCATCGATCAGGACGTGAAGAAGGAGATCGAGATCAAGGAGGGCGAGAACACCCTCGATTTCGAGCTCAACTTCGATCTCGAGAAGTACAACGCGAAGAAGAACAAGGCGAAGCCATCGCCCTGAGCTCAGGGCGCGGCCGGCGCGCCCCCCGCGAGCTCCCGGTGAACGCGCCGCTCGACCTCGCGGGACAGCGGATCGCGGGCGCCGGGCGCGGGGGGCCCCGGCGGGCCGAGCCAGGCGAGCGCGGCGTCGCGGCCGATGCGACGGAAGAGCAGCTCGGCGAAGAGCAGCCGGGCGAGCGGCGAGGGGGGCACCGCGGCGCCGCCGCCCGCGGGCGCCTGGAGCGCGTCGCAGGCGCGGGCCAGCGCCTCGACATCGCCGCTCAGATCGGCCGCCACCGCGAGCGCGACGAGCGCGGAGGCGCTCGACGGATCGGCCGCCGAGACGAGCTCGGCCTGCTCGCGCGCCTCGCCGACGCGGCCCAGGGCGGCCGCGCGCACCGCGACCTCGGCCGGCGGCAGATCCGCGTCGCGCGCCAGGCGGCGGGCGCGGCGCAGCTGCCCGTGGACCAGCGCGTCGTCGAGCTCGGCCAGCGGCCCCAGCGCCGCCGCCGGCCGCTCGGCGGCGGCGGTCCTCCGCGCGGCGAGCTCGCGCAGCCGCCGCGCCGCCTCCTCGGCGGCCGGGCGATCGCCGGCCTCGAGGGCCACCGCGTGCAGCGCGCGCCACGCGTCCGCCGAGAAGGGGTGGCGCACGAGCAGCGCCCGCAGCGACAGGCGCGCGTCCTCGGACCGGCCGAGCCGCCGCAGGATCTCGGCGCGGAGCAGGACGCCGTCGTCGCGCTCCGGATCGAGCAGGACCGCCCGCTCGACGCGGCCGAGCGCCGCCGCGGGCCGCCCGGCCGCGAGATCGCACCGCGCCTGCTCGAGGTGGGCCGGCGCGTAGTCGGGATCGATCCCGCGGGCGCGGTCGAACGCGTCGTCCGCCGCCTCCCGGCGGCCGAGGCGGCAGCGCACCGACCCGACGCGGGTCCAGATGTCCGCGCTCTCGGGATCGCTGTCCTCCGCCAGCTCGTACGCCTCCAGGGCCGTCTCGAGGTCGCCGCGCGCCTCGGCCTCGGCGCCGATGGCGTACAGCGCGTACGCGCGCGCCGAGATCTGGCGGCCCACGAGGATCTGGCCGTCCACGGAGCGCGCGACCTCGGGCGCGGCGCAGGCCGCGGTCAGCGCGAGCGCCGCGAGCGCCGCGAGCCGCGCGGCAGGGGGCGGCGGTGCTACGCGCACGCGGCGATCTCGGCGAGGAGGCGATCGTTCTCCTCGCGGAGGCCGACGGTGATGCGGAGCCGGTGCGCGAGGCGCCCGCCCGCCCCGTGGAAGCTGCGCACCAGGACGCCGCGCGCGGCGAGCGCCTCGAAGACCTCCCCGGCAGGGCGGCGCGTGCCGACCCAGAGGAAGTTCGCGTGGCTCGGCGCGACGGAGAGGCCGAGCTCGATCAGGCCGCGCGCGAGGCGCTCGCGCTCCTCCGCGATGAACGCGGCGGCGCGGCGGAGCTCCCCGCCGAGCTCGCGCAGGGCGAAGGTGGCCGCGCGCTGCGACGGGACGGGCAGGTTGTAGGGCTGGCGGACCTTGTCGAGCTCGGCGACGAGCGCCCGGTCGCCGACGAGCCAGCCGACCCGCAGCGACGCGAGGCCGATCTTCGAGAGCGTCCTCAGCACGGCGACGTTCGGGTGCTTGCGGACCAGGGCGAGCTGATCGCGCGGGGCGAAGTCGATGTACGCCTCGTCGACGATGACGAGGGCGTCGCTCGCCGCGGCGATGACCGCCTCGAGCCGGTCCGCCGACGCGAGCGCGCCGGTCGGGTTGTTCGGCGAGGCGATGAAGACGACGCTCGGGCGCGCGAACTCGACGGCGCGCACGAGGCCCGCCACGTCGAGGTCCCAGCCGGCGTCGAGCGGGACCTCGACGGCGCGCATGCCCCGCGCGCGGGCGCTCAGCTTGTACATGACGAAGGTGGGGCTGGTCGTCACGATGCTCGCCGCGTCGGCGCCCGGCCGCGGGCGGCTGAGCGCGGTCAGGAGGATCGAGATCACCTCGTCGGAGCCGACGCCGGCGAGGACCTCGTCGGGCTCGACGCCGCAGCGGGCGGCGATGGCCTCGCGGAGCTCGACGAGGCGCGCGTCGGGGTAGCGGCCCCAATCCTCGGGCACCGCGGCCCGCGCGAGGGCGGCCCGCGCCTCGGCCGACAGGAGCGGCGGGCTCTCGTTGGCGTCGAGGCGCACGGGGAAGTGGCCCGCGACCGGGGTGTAGGCGTGGAGCTCGGCGAGCTCGGGGCGGAGGAGGGCGGAGAGGAAGTCGGGCGTGGGCATCGGCTCAGTCGACAAGGAGCGCGGGCGTGGGGGAGGTCACGGGGGCGATAGTCTACCCGGGCGACGAGCGCCATGAACCCGGAAGACGGCGTCGCCCCGGGAGCGCGCGCGATGTTCCGGCGTGCGCTGCTCCAGCCTCCCGCGCGCGGCGGGGGCCGGGTCACCGCGCGACCAGGCGCATCGGCGGGCGGCTGTGCTGGGTGGGCTCGGCCTCGAGCTCCTCCAGCTCGAACGCCCTGTCCATGTCCATGTCGAGCTCCTCGAGCTCGCGCTGCGCGCTCTCGCCGGTGTCGAACCCGTCGAGCTCGCGCATGAACCGGTCGATGTCCGCGCAGGTCGCCGGCGAGTCCACGGGCGTCATCGACTGCTCGTGCATCAGCTGGATGAGCTCCAGGATGGTCGCGAGCTTCTGCGACACCACCTCGAGCCCCTCGCGGGTCCGGCTCCAGCACTCGGCGCGCCGGTAGGCGATCGCGAGCCGCCGCTCCGACAGCCCGCGCGCGCGCCCCGCGGACGCGCTCCGGATCGCCTCGAGCGATCGGATCGTCTCCATGAGCTCGCTGTGGTTCGTCATGGCGAGCGACTCCTGGCCGGCCTTGTGCGCGATCGCGAGGCGGATGTAGCTCATGAGCAGGCGGCTCAGCCCGAAGCCGTCGTCGAGCAGCAGCGGGACGGCGCCGCCGCGGCGGCGGATGTTCTCGCGGGTGCGGTCGATCAGGCGGTCGAGGCGCGCGAGCTCCTGCTGGTGACGGATGTCCATCTGCCGGATCAGGCTCTCGCGCGCCCGCGACCACGCCGCCCGATCGGCCTCGTCGAGCTGCGCGTCGATGCTGCGGCGGAAGTAGCCGCGCCAGGGGACGACGCACAGGATCACGAGCTCCGCCCCGAGGCCGAGCAGCAAGAGCAGCGGGCTCCAGCCGATGAAGCTCAGGAGGAGCACGCTCCCCACGACGAGCAGGTTGTACGGGTGGACGAGCACCCGACCCAGGTACGTGCGGGCGGTGCGCCTCCGCAGCGGTGCGACCTGGACGCCGAACGCGGCCAGCGTCGCCCTCGACTCGGCCATGCTCGCGCCAAGCACATCCTCGAATCGGCAAAGCTCTCGATCGCACGTCGTCATGGAGCCCCCTCCTCACCTCGTCCTCTGGTCCTCGTGCCACCTCGCCCCGTTCACCACCCCCCGCGGCCGAATCAGCGGGTCGGGCGCCCGGCGCGATCGCGCGCGCCCCGCGCCGGCGCGCTGTGAACGCAGGTCACGCTCGCCGCGCCCACGCCGTCAGCGACACGCCCGCGGAGCCCGCCTCGGGGGACCCGACGCCCGCCGCGCTCATCGGACGCCCGCGCGGTAACACCATGAAAAGTCATGCTTTTCTGGCGGCGCTGCGGCATCGCGAGCTCCAGGGTTTTCATGCCTGTCTCGTTCTTCGCATTCGAAGGCCTCGTGGAGGGTCCGCGGTGCGTCGCCGGAGCGCAGCGCCGCCGTCGATCCCGGAGCGAGCAGAGCGGGCTCCGTGCCAAGCGCCGCGGCACCGGGCGGCGCACGATCGGGGAGGGGGCGCGCTCAGGCGTGCGGCGGGCGGGCTGCGTCCAGCACGTGGACGCCGGGGGCGCCGAGCGACATGGGCACACGCTCGAGGCCGGCCGCGGCCGCCGCGGCGCGCCATGCCGCCGAGGGCGGCGCGCCGCCGACGAAGAGGGAGACGTCGCCGCCGCCGGCGCCGCTCGGCGCGAGCGCGGCGCCCTCGGCGGCCGCGGCGGGGCGGAGGCGCGCGAGGGCAGGGGTGACGATCGGCGCGCCCGCGCGGTCGCCGAGCTCCGCGAGCGCGTCGACCTGGCGATCCAGCGCGGCCACGAAGGCGCGGGCGTCCGCGGCGGTGACGGCCGCGCGCGCGCCCTCGGCGGCCGCGCCGAGCAGGGCGCCGTGCGCCCCCGGGTCGCGGGCGGCGAGCGCGCGCACGCGCTCCAGCATGGCGCTCGTGCGCGCCGAGGCGTCGCTGGCGTAGACCTCGATCGCGAGCCCGCCCGGCAGCGCGTGCGGCGTCACGGCGAGCGCGCCGTCCGGGCCGAGCCGGCAGCAGAGGACGCCGCCGTAGACGCTCGCCGCGACGTCGACGCCGCTGCCCCCGCCCTGCGCCCGCCGGTGCGCGGCGAGCGCGGCGAGGAAGAGCGCGCGGGCGTCCCAGGCGGGCATCGGCCGGCCGGCCGACGCCGCGGCGGCCGCGGCCGCCGCCATGGTCGGCGCGGCCGCCGCGGCGCGCGCCGCGAGCGTCGCCACGAGGATGGCGGCGCTCGAGCCGAGGCCGAGCTTGCGGCTCGCCCCGCGCGGCGGCGCGCCCGCCCCGGCCGGCGCGCCCGCCGTGGGATCCGGCGCCGCCGACCGGAGCGCGGACGCGTCGAACCACGCCGCCCGGTCGAGCGCGCCCGCGTCGATCGCCGCCTGGACCTCCTCGGTGACGAGGTCGGCCTGGCGCGCCGGATCGGCGACGACGTACCGATCGACCGCGGCCACGAGCGCGGGCGCGCCCTCGAGCACGGCGTACGCGCCCGAGAGGACCAGCTTGCCAGGCGCCCGGACGATCACGCGCCCGCGCCCCCGGGCGCGAGGTGGGCGCCGCCGCCGGGGGCGGCCGAGATGGTGCGGAGGACGCCGGGGACGGCGAGCAGCGCCTTCTCCACGGCGGGCTGCGCCTCGGGCGCGGTGAAGACCTTCACGTGCGGGCCGGCGTCGATCGTGAAGAACGCCGGCGTGCCCTGGGCGCGGAGCCTCCGCACCGCGGCGATCACCTCGACGGTGGCGCCGGTCCAGTAGAGCAGGCCCGGCGAGGCGGCGATGCTCGAGGCGTGCATGCACAGGGCGCTCGCCTCGGCCGCGGCGCCGAGGGCCGCGAGGTCGCGGGCGAGGACCGCGGCGCGGACCGCGGCGAAGAGCGACGGCGCGGCGTCCACCCAGGCGGGGAAGTACGGGCTCGTCGCCGCGGTGTGCCGCATGCCGTCGCTGGAGCCCACGTCCTTCGGGCCCTCGCGCGTCACGGCGATCACGACCGCGAGCGGCCAGTGGTCCTCCGGCGCGAGCGGGGTCGCCGCGAGCGCCTCGTCGCCGGGGCGCCCGGCGCGGAGCTCGACGAAGCCGCCGAACGCGGAGCGCGCGGCGGAGACCGAGGTCCTCCGGGCGAGGTCGCTCACGGCGGCGGGCGCGGTGGGCAGGCCCGCGGCGGCGCTCGCGGCGAGCGCGAGCGCGGCGAACGCCGACGCGCTCGAGGCGAGCCCCGCCGCGGTGGGGAAGTCGTTGCGGCTGACCACGCGGGCGCGCTCGCGCCGGCCCGAGGCGGCGCGGACGCGGTCGAGGAGCCCGGCGACCCGGCGCGCGGCCTCCGCGTCCGGCGGCACGGCCGCGCCGCCGAGGTGGAGCTCGTCGCGATCGAGCGACGGATCGAAGGCGACCTCGGTCGTCGTGGCCATCCCGGCGAGCGTCACCGAGAGGCTCGGCACGGCGGGCAGGTTGTGCCCGTCGGCCCGCTTGCCCCAGTACTTCGCGAGGGCGATGTTCGGATGGGCGATCGCGGTCGCCCGGCTCACGGCGCTCATGCTTGCTCCTCCGGCGCCGCCGTGGCGGCGCCCGCCTTCACGCGGGTCACGAAGCCGCTGTACCCCGCGTCGCGCCAGGCGGCGAGCACGCGGCCCGCCGCGCCGTTCGACGTCGCCGCGCCGCCCGGCGGAGGGGGCGGGAGCAGCGCGATGACCGAGCCGCCGCCGCCGGCGCCGGTGAGCTTGGCGCCGAGCGCGCCGGCCTCGCGCGCGAGCTTGCACAGGGCCTCGATCGCCTCGGTCGAGACGAACATCCCGGCGAGGAGCATCTGGTTCAGGTCCATGAGCCGGCCGAGCGCGATCGCGTCGCCCGCCTCGATGGCGAGGGCCGCGTTCTCGACGAGCGCGGCGATGCCGGCGATGGACGTCTCGGCCACGGTGGGCTTGCGCTCGAAGAGCTTCGCCACGAGCTCGACCATGCTGCGCGTGGACGACGGCACCCCCGTGGAGCCGACGCACAGCCAGAGATCGTCGCGCGGGGCGAGGGGGGTCGCGCCGTGCGCCCGGGTGAAGCGGAAGCACCCGCCGCGCGCGGCGGCGGCCGTGTCGATGCCCGACGGGTTGCCGTGGAACACGCGCTCCCAGGCGGCGGCCGCGGCGACCTCGGCGGCGGCGGTGAGGGCGCCCGGCGCGCCGGCCTCGGCCTGCGCGCGCGCGAGCGCGGCGACCGCCCGGGCGATCGCGACCCCGAGCGCCGCCGAGCTCCCGAGGCCGCCGCCGGGCGGCAGATCGCTCTCCGCCTCGACGCGCACCGGGCCGGCGCCGGGGAGCGCCTCGAGGAGCGCCGCGAACGCCTGCGCGACGTCCCTCTCGGCCGGCGCGGCGCCGTGCTCGCGGCCGCCCAGCAGGAGCGCGCTCGCCCGCGCGCCCTCCGGAGCGCGCGTCGCGCGCGCGCGGGCGCCGCGCTCGATGCCGGCGGCGAGCGCGGGCGCGCCGTACACGACCGCGTGCTCGCCGAGCAGGATGACCTTGCCGGACGCCTGGCCGAGCGCCTCGATCATGCGCCCGTCCACCGGAGCGCGCTCGCCGCGCCGCACAGGATCTGCCGCGCCGGCGCGCTCACCGGCAGCGACCGCCCGAGGGCCTCGGCCTCGCCGCACAGGGCGTCGAGCCGCTCCTCGACCGCGCGCCGCGCGCCGCACGCCTCGAGGGCCCGCGTCGCGGCCGCCACGTCTTCGTCGCTCGCGTCCTTGCGGCCGAGCGCGCGCTCGACGGCGCTCCGGCCCTCGGCGTCGAGGCGCCCCTCGGCGGACGCGAGCACCGCCGTGCGCTTGCCGGCGCGCAGGTCGTTGCCGACCGGCTTGCCGGTCGCGGCGGCGCTCCCGAAGGTGCCGAGCAGGTCGTCGCGCAGCTGGAAGGCGACGCCCACCGGCGCCGCGAACCGCTCGAGCGCCGCCACGGTCTCGGCCGGGGCGCCGGCGAGCGTGGCGCCGAGCGCGAGCGGGCCGCGCACCGTGTAGCTGCCGGTCTTGAGCGCGTGCATCTGCTCGACGTCCTCGGCCCGCCCGACCACGTCGAGGTGCTGCCCGATCACGACGTCCTCGTGCATCGCGCAGAACAGCCGCACGGCCGCGAGCGTCCTCTCCGGCGGCGCCCCGGCGCCCGCGAGCGCGCCGAGCGCGAGGCTCCACGTGAAGTCGCCCGCGAGGATCGCCGACGAGGCCCCGAGGTGCGGATCGCCGAGCACCTCGGTCAGCGCGACGTGCGCGGTGCGGTCCCCCCGGCGGACGGTGTCGCCGTCGATCCAGTCGTCCTGGATGAGCAGGTAGGTCTGGAGCAGCTCGAGCGCGACGCCGGCGTCGATCGCGGGCTCGAGCGGCGCGTCCGGCGCGACGCCCTGGTAGGCCGCGACGAGCAGGGCTGCGCGGAACCGCTTGCCGCCGCGCAGGGTCAGGCTCCTCGCCTCGGCGACCATCGCCGAGACCTCGCGGCCGTAGCGCTGCGCGTGGCCCGCCGCGGCGCACCAGCGCTGCTCGAGCGCGGCCTCGACGCGGGGGCGGAGCGAGGAGAGGAAGTCGAGGAACAGGCGCGCGCCGGGGTCCGCCGTCCCTTCGAGTGTTCGATCGCCGGGGCGGGGCGCGCTCTCTCCGTCCTTCGTGTGCGCTGTCATGGAATGCGCGGCAGCCTAGGAGCCGCGCGCGATCCGGTCAATCTCGGCCGAAACGCCGCGAACCGGCGGCGTCGCGCGCCGCTCATCGCCGCCGCCCCCGTGGCTTGGGTCCTGCAATGCGTGGGGCCCGCGTCGCGGGCCGGGGGGGCCGCGCGCGGGCTTCCTGCGAGATCGATTCCTCCGGAGTTGCGCGCCGACCCTCGCCGCAACCGAAGGGAAAGGGGGACTTTCGTGAAGAGATCACCGGGTGGGGTGTTGGGCATCGTTCTCGTCATGGGTCTCGGCGTCGCGGGGTGCAGCGGCCGCGACGCCCGCGAGGATCTCCCGGAGAGCGCCGATCTCGGTGCGTCCGGCACGGCGCCTTTGTCCCGGTGGGCGAGCTCCCTGCCCGCGTACCGCGTGATCGGCCGGAGCGCCGATGTCGCGCGGGCGTCCGCGCTCGCCGGCGCGCTCGGGCTCGCGGCGGAGGGCCTCTGGGGCGGCGGCGCGCTCGGGGCCGACGGGGCGATTCGCTACCTCGATCGCGCGAGGTTCCAGCGCTTGCCGACGAGGAAGGCCTCCCCGCCCGCGCCCGGGTTCCGCGACGAGCGCGGCTTCGCCACCGAGAGGGGCGACGACGCCC
This sequence comes from Sorangium sp. So ce394, assembly GCF_051474665.1. NCBI lineage: Bacteria > Pseudomonadati > Myxococcota > Polyangiales > Polyangiaceae > Sorangium > Sorangium sp. So ce394. The sequence goes on along the minus strand of NZ_CP150339.1, from coordinate 6,973,420 downwards.
TGGATATCGAGGCGCTCGCGGCGCTCCGCGTCCTCCCGGAGACGGACGCCGCGGCGCGGGCGTGGGCCGCGCTGGAAGGCGCGCGCCTGCCCTTCGGGCGCGACGTCGCCGTCGGCCACTCGCTCTTCGAGTCGAGCGACGCCCAGGGACGCTACGTGGCGCGGGCCGCCCTCGACACGCAGGTGAGCTTTCGCGACGCGCTCGAGGGGCTCCGGCTGATCGGCCCTGGCGCCAAGGTCCGGGTGACGTTCGACGCCGAGGGCGCCGTGACCCACCTCGTCTATGCGCGGCGCGACCTCGCGCGCGGCGAGGACGTCGCGATCGTCCCGGCCGCCGAGGCCCCCGCGCTGTGCGCCCGCGCGCTCGGCGGCGGCGCGATCGTCGCGGCCGAGCCGGAGCTCGTCTATTACGCGCCGCCGCTCTCCCGCGAGGTGCGCCGGATCCTCCCTCATTACGTGTGCAGCGGCAGGCGGCGTTTCGGCGCCGAGGTGGTGGACGTCCGCAAGGTGATCGTCCCGGCCGTCATCGACGTTCCGAGGGCGGCGATCACGGTGCGCGAGGACGGCGAGACCCTCTCTGCGGAGGCGAGCGTCACCGGGGGTACTGCGCCGTACACGTACAGGTGGGTAACCTCGGCGCGGTCGTTCGCTCCTGACCGCGCCGACGGGGCGGCGGTGCGGATCTCGCTGGACGGCCCCGCGTTTCGCGGCGAGACGGAGACGCTCACCCTCTACGTCACGGACGCCGACGGCCTGGTCGCGACGGCGGCGCGGCAGCTCCCGTTCGCGCGCGCTGCGGCGCCCGTGGCGCCGAGCGCGCCCGCGGCGCCGAGCGCGCCCGCGGCGCCGAGCGCGCCTGTGGCGCCGAGTGCGCCCGCGGCGCCGTCGGCGAACGAGGGCGGCGCCGTGGTTGGCGCCGAGTGGGTCGGGCGCTGCGGCGGCCTCGATCATTCGGCGGCGAACGTCGATGGTCTCCTGAAGAGCTTCCAGGAGGGGGGCGTCGAGCACCGCTTCAACTGGGGTGAGCTCCGCGCGTGGGAGGTCGATTTCAAGGACCCGGCGATGGGAGGCCAGGACGCGTCGTATGCGGACTCGGTCGATCTCACGTTCTATACGGGGCACGCGAACGGCGTCGGGTTCATGTTCTGCAGCGCCATGAGCGATCGGATCCTTCACTTCAGCGACGCTCACTGGGGCAACTCCAACCTGGAGTGGATGGTGGTCGCCGCCTGCGGCCCGCTCCAGGACGACGCGGGCGCCTGGCGTCTCCGGTGGTCGAACGCGTTCGACGGCCTGCACCTCCTGCTCGGATATGCGACCGAGTCGTTCGACGACACGACCGAGGGGTCGATGTTCGCGAGCCGCCTGCTCGACGACACGAGCCCGGCGCCGCTCCGGCAGGCGTGGGCGACGACGGCGATCGAGGTCCAGCCCGACGACAAGGTGCTCTACGCGATCATGGGGGTCTACGGCGCGGGCTGGACGCTCCCGAACTACGACGATCATTTCTGGGGCAAGGGCCCGGTCGGCCCGGACCTGTGGGGGAGCGCGAGGGTCGGCTTCTGGCGGATCTCCGGGCCGACGTAGCGCCGCGTCTCTCCGGGGCCCGATCGCGCCTTCGTCCGGCGTAGAGACCGCACGGTCCTGCGCTGGTCTCCTTGACAAGGCGGGGCGGCCGTCGGCTACGCTATCCGGCACGGCGTCAAGCCATAGGAGAAGCCCGTGAAGCGCACGTGGACAATCATTGGGGTCGCTGATGTGGCTCGCAGCTTCAACTGGTATCAATCGCTCTTCGGTCAGCCGGAATCGTCACCTGCTCACGACTATTTCGGCCAGATCCTCGACACGGACGGAACGGTCTTGCTCTGTCTGCACAAGTGGGGATCCCACGAGCACCCGACGCTCGTCAGCCCCGATCGCGCGGAGCCTGGCAATGGGCTATTGCTGTTCTTCCGGGTGGATGATTTCGACGAGGCGCTGTCGCGCGCCAGGGCCCTCGTGAGTCAGCTCGAGGAGGAGCCCCAGACGAACCCCGCCACCGGCACCCGCGAGTTCGCCCTCCGCGATCCGGACGGCTATTACGTCATGGTCAGCGCGCTCTCCTGAACGCGCATGCGCTCGTTCGCGCGGCGGAGCACGGGATGCACCTCGTTCGCGGCTTACCCACCGCGTCAGCTGGACCGAGCGACCGATGAGCGCCTCCCTCACGCTGATCGTACTGCGGTGCTCAGACCTTGGCGCGAGCCTCCGCTTTTATGAGCGGCTCGGCCTATCCTTCGCGGAGGAGAAACACGGGGAAGGTCCCGTTCACTACGCCGCGCGGGCCGGGCATGTGCTCCTCGAGCTCTATCCCGCAGGTCGGAGAGCGGGGACCGTTCGTCTTCAGCTCAGCCTGCCCTCGGCCCAATACCTCACGCTCGAGGAGGCAAAATCGCCTTCGTCGTCATCGACCGAATTCGTGCTGGAAGATCCCGACAAGAATCAGATCGAAGTCTGTCGAACCACCAGGGGCGAGCGAGAGCTCGTCGTGTCGCCGAGGGGCTCCGCGGCGTCGGACCATCCATTCGAGCTCTGGCTTGAGTTCGAGCATTGGATTTCGCCTCCGGATGAGGACCCGACGGACGGGTTCTTCAACATGCTGATTGGCCTACCGGACGGGACCAAGTACGCGGTGAACGTCTGGACGTACGCGATGCTGGAGTCTGCTCGCCGCGAAGCCGCCCAGCAAGGTGAAAGCTTGTTCGGAAGGTACCTTGAAGCTCCGGACCTGTTCGTCGAGCGGATGGACCGCTCGCTGCTGGAAGCCGTCGTTGCAGACATGATCGCGTCCGGGCGCTTGCGCGACTCATGGAGGGTGGCATCCGAGTTCGAGGCCAGCTAACACCTCGATTCGACCTTGCTGCGCCTCGCGCTCGGCTGGGAGCTCCAGCGCTGGCCCACCGAGGCTGCGGGCCATCGCGGGCCTCCTGCGTTTCAGCGCCTGCGACGGCGCGCGACGAGGGCGCCCAGGGCCACGAGCGCCGCGAACCCGCGCTCGCTGTTCTCCGCGGATCCGGCGGCGGCGGCGCGGCAGCCGCCGTCCGGCTCCTCGCTGCCGCCGGTGCCGCCGGTGCCGCTCACGCTCGCCATACCGCCCTGACCGCCGGCGCCGGCCATGCCGCCCGCGCCGCCGCCGGCCTCGCCCATGCCGCCCGCGCCGCCCGTTCCACCGGAGCCGCCCGCACCGCCGGTTCCGCCGGTGCCGCCCTGACCGCTGGAGCCGCCGATGCCACCGGAGCCGCCGGAGCCGCCCATTCCCCCGGAGCCGCCCGCGGCGCCCATTCCCCCGGAGCCGCCCGCGGCGCCGCTTCCGCCGCTGCCCTCCGGCGTGATGCCGCCCTCGTAAATCTCCGCGCTTCCATGCGCCTCGGGATCGCCGTCTCCGGACGAACACCCCGCCAGTAACCCCCCGAAGACCAAGACGCGATTGCCATCGAGCAGCACGGACGATGGAGCGTCGCGCAGCCTGCTCATGTTCTGCACCGTCGACCAATCATTCCTCGTGGGGTCGTACACCGCGGCGCTGCGGAGGGTGCACTCGTTGCCGCCGGTCCATTCCTTGCCGCCCGCGATGAGCACCATTCCGTTCCCGAGCAGCGTGGCCGTGTGACGCCGGCGCGCGACGTCCAGGGGCCCAGTCACGAACCAGTCGTTCGTCGCCGGATCGTACACCTGCGCGTGCGGGACGCTCGCCGCGCCCGTGACCAGCACCCGACCCTCGGCGAGCAGCGTCGCCGTGAAATCGGCGGGCGGCATGAGCAACGCTCGCGTGGGCGTCCAGGTATTCGTGGCCGGGTCATACCGATCGGCGCCGTCGCCGCTCACCACGAGCACGCTGCCGTCGAGCAGCCTCGTCGCCTTGTGCCCGGAATGCGCGAAGGTCAGCGTCCCGGCCGGGGAGAACGTCCCCGTGGCGGGGTCGTAAAGCTCCGCCGTCGCCGGGTTGCCGGCGCCGCCGCTCACCAGCACCTTCCCGCTGTGCAAGGCGACCGCCGAGTGCCTCGAGCGCGAGGCGCCGAGCGAGCCCGTCGCAGCCCAGGATCGCGTCGCCGGATCGTAAACCTCGGCGACCGCCGTCCCGCCGCCCACGGCGAGGATACGATCGTCCGGGAGCCGCAGGAGAGCGACGCTCGGATCGTGGTGCGCGACCATGGCGCCGGTGAGCGCCCACGTGTTGCTCGCCGGATCGTAGGCCTCGGCCGTCGACGGCGAATCGCCGCCCACGACGAGGATCTCGCCGGTCGAGACCCGGATCGACGCGGGCTTGCGGCGCGTATGCGAGAGCGGCGCGACGTCGCTCCAGGCGTTCGTCGCCGGATCGTAGAGGTTCGCGGACAGGGTATCGTTCCAGTCGTTGTCGTACCCGCCGGCCACGAGCACGCGGCCATCGGCGAGCTCGGCCCACGTGCCGTCGTGCCGCGGCACGGGCATGTTCCCGGCCGGCGTCCACGCGGGCTGGCAGCCGACCGGCATATCCCCGACGCAAGCGCCCGCCTGGCAGACGCCGTTCGCCGTGCAACCGTCGGCGCTGCCGCACACGGCACCGCTCAGCGGCGTGCAGGTGCCGTCCGCCGACGCGCCCGCGTCCACCGCGCACGCGTCACACGAGCCCCCGTCACACGCGGTGTCGCAGCAGACGCCATCGACGCAAAAGCCGCTCGCGCATTCGCCCGCGAAGAGGCAAGGAGCGCCCGGGGCCGCGAGCGCGAGCACCTCGACGCTCGCGCTCCCGCCGCCGGCCACGAGCACCCGCCCGCCCGCGAGCGCCGTGGCGGTGTGGCCGCTCCGGTCCGTGTTCAGGTACTTGCCGAGCGACCACGTCCCGCTCGCCGGATCGTAGACCTCGGTGATCGCGCTGCCGCCGGCGATGAGCACCCGCCCATCGGCGAGCGGCGTGGCCGTGTGACTGTCGCGGGCGACGTTCAGCGGCGCCGCGGTCGTCCAGGTGTTGCTCGCAGGATCGTAGAGCGCCGCGCCGCGGTTCGTGGAGGAGAACCCCTCACCACCGTAATCGGTGTAGCCGCCGGCGACGAGCACCTTGCCATTCCCGAGGAGCGTCGCGGTGTGGCCTCTGCGGTTCTGGATCGAGCCCGCGGCCGTCCACGTGCCCGTGGCCGGATCGTAGCGCTCCGCGCTGCCGATGGGGTCGCCGGAGGGGCCCACCCCGGCCACCACGAGGACGTCGCCGTCCGGCAAGAGCGCGGCCGCGTGAGAGGAGCGCGCCTGCGCCATCGACCCCGCGTCGGTCCACGTATCCGCGGCGGGATCGTAGATCTCGCTCGTCCTCATCACCCACTCTTCGAGCTCGCCGGCGGCCACGAGGATCCGGCCGTCGGGCAGGAGCGTCGCGGTATGGCGCTCGCGCGGCGTGAGGAGCGGCGCGGCGAGCGTCCATGTGTCCGTGGCAGGGTCGTAGATCTCCACGGCTTCGGTCATGCCGCCGGCCACGACGACCCTGCCGTCCGGAAGGAGCGTCGCGGTATGCCCCGTGTGCGGCGTGCTCATCGACGCGACGAGCGTCCATGTATTCGTGTCAGGGTCGTACACCTCGGCTGTGGCGCTCGCTCCGCCGGCCACGAGGACCTTCCCGTCGAGCAGCCGTGTCGCCGTGTGCCTGCTCCGGGCGACGTTCATCGGCGGCGCGACGTCCCAGCGTGGCGCCGTGAGCGCGGCGGCTCCCGCCTCGATGCCGTGCTCCCTGGCGCGACTTCGTGGCTCATCGGCGCCATAGCATCCGAGCGGCGCGGCGAGCAAGACAGGGGCGAGGCGGCGCAAGAAGGAGGCTGAACGCACGCTCGACGATAGCGGTCTCAGCGCCTCGGCTGTCAAGAGAAAGCGATGGCCGCGGCGGACAGGACACCGTGGAGCTTCGTCCACAGCAAGCCTCGCGGGACGGGGGACGGCGTCAGTACCCGAGCCACTTCGGGTCGAGCTCGATGGAATAATGATCCACGAACCTGAACGCCACGCCCCCCGCGTCCCCGTTCGCGCGGATCGTGTACACCGACTCGTTCGCCTGAGGCCGATGGTCCGTCGGGCTGAACGAGATCGGCCCCGCCGTCATCCCGTCGAGCACCACGTTCTGGAACGACTCCAGCGCGTTCTTCAGGTCTTCTCCCGTCGGCCGCTCCCGCCCCGCGTCGACCGCCCGCTCGACGGCCTCGCGCCACATGAGCGCCGCCGCGTGGCCCTGGACGTAGAACTGGTCCTGATACCGGTCGAGCGGGTGATCGTCCTTCTCCCGGTACGCCCGGTGGATCCGCAGCATCTCCGCCATCCCGCTCGAGTGCTGCGTGTCGCCGTAGATCGGGACCGGGAACAGCCCGTAGAAGATGCCGGCGCAGTCGGTCCCGCAGATCGATAGCGTCCGCTCGCCGATCCCCCAGTTGTTCGCCATCACCCGCAGCTGCCAGCGCTTCGTCCCCGGGAACGCCTGCCCTGGCAACGCCTGCCCTGGAAACGCCTGATCGATGAGCCTCTGCGCGGCGGCGGCGCCCTTGCCGACGAAGGACGACGAGACGACGCTGTTGCCCGCCCAGAACCAGCTCGTCGGGACATAGGACGGGTCCGCCCGCCTCTTCTCGATCTCTCGCTTCACATAGCGGGTCACCGCCTCGACGATGAGCCCCTCGTCCTCGAGGGAAGACGTCTGCGGCACGACGAGATCCTCGCCGAGCAGCATGCCGGGCAGGTGCTCCACGTAGGATTTGCCCGCCGCCAGCGGATCGACGCAGTAAAGACACCGGTCAATCGTGTCGTGCACCATCGCGATGCGCCCGGGCGCGATCTTCCAGGCCGCCTTCACCCCGATGCGGATCGCGGTCGAATAGTCCGTGGCCGGGAAGAAGATGTACGGATAGCCCGGGCTCGTCTTGTGCTCCGTCGCCGAGATGCTCTGTCCGAGGGCGTTGAACTCGGCGTAGGGCACGTCCGCCGAGATCGGCACCGGCGTGGCGAGCGAGCCGGCGTACGAGCCAGGGATGATGAGCTTCTTCTCCTCCGCGAGCTTCGGCGCGACGCGCGTGGTCGGCCCGGTGCCGAAGATGAACAGCGTGGAGACCTCGCTCCACGCGGGCTCCCGCCGCCACGCCGCGATGACCTCCTCCGTCCTCGCCGGGTCGTACTGCGCGTCCCTCATGTCGACGTCGATGGGACAGCCGCGGATCCCCCCATGGCTGTCGTTGAGGTGACGCAGGTAGTCGTAGACTCCGTAGCTGTACGGCGGCGCGATGTCGGTCGCCATCCCGGTGGCGCCCGTCGTCATCCGGACGCGGAGCGTCCCCGTGCAGCGGGCGCCCGCGGCGGCGGCGGACCCGGCGAGCGCGGCGGCCCCAGGAGCGACGGAGCGCGCCTGCCTGTCCGGTCGGCGCACGGAGATCGCCAGCGCCGCGATCAGGGCGGCCACGCCGAGCGCCCCGATGAGGTAGCTGCGCTGCTGCGGCGTGCCGGCCGCGCGGAGGGCCGGCTTCAGGCTCGTCGAGTCGGACGTGGCGCGCACGGGGACCGGCGGCCCCGCCGTCCGCTGGCCGATCTCCTCATCGAGGGGGATCAGGGCCTGGAGGCGCCGCCCGTCCGAGCCCTCGATCGCGCTCGGGCGGGACAGGCGGGGCTCCAGGATCGCGCTCGGGCGGCCCGCGCCCTGCTCGATGTACGCCTTGATCTGCCGCTGCATGCTGGCGCGGCGCTCCGCGAACGCGGCCAGCATCCGCGCGCCGATCTCGTCGGACCGCACGTTCTCGCCGGACCCGCGCAGGTAGTCCTCGAGCGCCGCGCGCATCTCCTGCGCGGTCGCGTACCGCTTCGCCGGGTCGCGCTCCAGCGCCCGCGCGACGATGGCGTCGAGCGCCGGCGGGATGTCCGGGTGGACGAGCGAGGGCCGCTGGATCTCGTCCACGGCCGCGAGCTTCCAGAGCGCGCTCACGGCGTCGCCCCCGAAGAGCCGCTCGCGCGTGAGGAGCTCCCAGAGCACGATCCCGGCCACGAAGACGTCGGCCCGCCGGTCGATCCCCGCGCTGTCGGCCGCCTGCTCGGGCGCCATGTAGGACGTCTTGCCCTTCAGCTTCCCGGTCTCGGTGAGGTCCGTGTTGATCGACGCCTTGGCGATGCCGAAGTCGAGCAGCTTCACCGCGCCGTCGTACGTGACGAAGATGTTGTGCGGGGAGACGTCGCGGTGAACGATGCCGAGCGGCGTGCCGTCGTAATCGCAGAGCTCGTGCGCGTAGTGGAGGCCGCCCAGCACGTCGGCCACGATCCGGACCCAGACGCCGCGCGTGAAGCCGTCCGCGCCCGGCTCCCCCTGGGCCACCGCCCTCATGATCGCGTTGAGCGGCTGGCCCTCCAGATACTCCATCACGGTGAAGTAGCCGGCCTCGTCCACGCCGACCTCGTAGGTCTGGACGATGTTCGGGTGGTTGAGGCGCGCCGACAGCTTCGCCTCGTCGAGGAACATGGTGACGATCTTCTCGCCGTCGCCGCCCACGCCGCGGTGGCGCTTGACGACGACGAGCTTGTTGAACGACCCCGGCCCCCGCGCGATCGCCAGGAACACGTCGCCCATCCCGCCCCGGCCGAGCTTCGCGATCGGGCGGTACTTGCCCATGATCGCCGTCTGGGTCGGCTCCGCGTCCGAGCTGTCTTGACCCGTGCCCACCATGTCCCCGGCCGTCCTCAGACGCGCGCGCCGCTCCGAAGGAACTCGCTATGGGAGCAAAGACCGATATCCTTGTCAACGCCCCCGGCCCGAGACGCAGGCCCGATGACCGCGGCGGGTCTTGCCGTCTTTGGTCGGGTGGGTCGGGTGGGTCGGGTGGGTCGCGTGGGCTGTGCGCGCTGCGCGCACAACACGCGTTGCGCGCGGGTCACGTGTTGCGCGCGGCGCACGCGCTGCGCGCGGCGAAGCCGCTTGCGATCTGGCCGTCTGGGTCGCGGCATCGACGGAGCTCTGTGGTGATACGGCCGAGCGGGCATCATGAATTCGAAGGCGGTTTGGCGATTTGTTGTGAGGACGTTATTTGACGGCGCTGCGGTACGTCGGCGGGGCGCCGCGGCGACCCGAAAGCGGTCGCGATCATGCGAGGCGCGTGCCCGTCGGCGGTCGCCGGCGGCGGCGGCTCAGGGCGCCTCGGGGCCGCTCCCGCGGGGGCCGCGCGCCGGAGGCGGAGGCGCGGCGGGCCGTGCGCGCTCGAGGTGCTCGTAGGGCGCGAGCGTCATCAGCCGCGTGTCCTCGACGGGGCCGCCGACGGTGAAGTGATAGAGGCTCTGCACGTCGCCGCCGGCGATGCCGCACAGCTCGTGGAACACGTCGTCGAAGTAGCAGCCGATGCCGGTCGCCCGCACGCGGCCGCCGGGGTTCCGCGCGGCCTCGGCCTCGAGGTACAGCGCGTGGCCGAGGACGCCGGCCTCCCAGAAGACCCGCCGGTACCACGGCGCGCCGCGCTCCCGGAGCGTGGCGCCGAGGTCGGCGACCATCCCGAGGCTGAACGCGCCGTCGGCGGCGATCTCCTGATGACAGCTCACGATCTGCGCCGCGCTCCGCAGATCGGCCTCGGAGAGGCGATAGAGCCGCAGGTGATCCGGACACCCGCGCGGCTTCTCCCACGCGAACGGGTGCGCGAGGGCGGCCTTCAGCCGCTCGTGCGCGGCCTCCGACCGCTCGAGCGCGTAGAGGCCCGGGTCGAGGCCGCGGACGCGGTGCACGAAGACGACCGCGTGCACGAGCGGCGCCCACGGGAGCGCGTCCCACGGGGGCACGCCGGGGCGGGGGAGGAGGTGGTCGAGCATGGCGTAGAACGCCTCGGCGCCGATCGACGTGCGGCTGTCGTACGCCGTGGCGCTCCGCCGCGTCCGGAGGATCTCCGACGCCAGCGCGCCGTCGCCGCCGTCGTCCGACAGCGGGGGCAGGCCGCTCTCCAGGGGGGCGGCCGGCTCCTCGGCGTGGGCCTTCCAGGTGGCGCCGGCGACGTCGTCGATGACCTCCCAGTCGACGTGGCTCGGGCTCAGCGCGTTCGCCCGCCCGGCCCACGCGCCCTCGCCGGTGAGGCGGGTCAGCTCGGCCGCGCGCGCGGCCGCCCCGCGGGCCGCGGCGAGCGCCGCCTCCCGGCCGAGCGGCGCGGCGGGCACGACGAGCAGCGCGGCGTCGGGGTGCTCGCGATCCGCCGCCGCGACGCCCGCGAAGTCCGCGGCCCGATCGAGGCCGAGCAGCGCGGACAGCTCGCCGTCGCCGAGGTCGCCGAGCAGCACGGCGGACCAGCCGAGCGCGGCCGCGGCATAGCGGACGGCCGCGATGGCGTGACCGGCGTCGTGCTGGCAGTAGCGGAACGCCCGCTCGCCGTACTTCCACGCCTCGCGCCAGTGGACGGAGCTCAGCCCGACGAGGAAGCCGCCGGCCGGGAGGAGCCCCGCGAGCGCGCGGGCAGGGCCGGCGCCCAGCGCGCATCGGCGCTCGAGCGCGTGATCGCGGCTCACGTAATGATAGAGGCCCGCCGGCAGCCCGGGCGCGCCGGCCGAGAGGAGGTATCCCTCGGTCGGGTGGAGATTCCCGCTCGAGGGGTTGCAGCGGAGCGCCCAGCGCGAGCCGCGGTATTCCTTCCAGGCGGAGAGGCCGAGCGAGAGCTCGAAGAGGGCCGCGATGGAGTCGAGCTCGACCGCGGCCGGCGGGATCGCGCCGGGGCGGTAGAGATCCCGGTACGCCGCGGCGAGCCCGCCGGCGCGGAGCGGCAAGGGGACGACCGGGGCGCCCTCGAAGGTGCGGAACGGATCCGGCTGCGTGCTCCAGTCCATGGCGGCCGGGCCGCGCGCATAGCGCCTCAGGTGATGCTTCGTGCGCGTGTGATAGGCGAGCGCGCGCTCGACGGGGCTTGTGGACATGGGCCGCTCGTCGCGCTCAGGGTAGCAGCGGCGCGGGGCGCCGCTACCGCGCCGAGCGGGCTCGTCCGCGGCTCGGCGATCCCTCCTCAAGGCATTCTCGCTCTCGCTCGACCGAGTCTCGCCGTGTCCTCTGCGTTTCGAGATCTCATCCTCCACACGAGAGCCCAGGGGCCCGCGCGCGAGGCGGGGAGAGACGCGAGGATGGCGCTGTCCGGCAGCTCGGCGTGGTCCTGGCCGGCGTCGGCACCCGCTCGGGGTACTCGTTCGCGCACACGCTGCAGCAAGGCGGCGCCGCGGCGCTGATCGGGAGCGGCGCGGTCATCACCGCGGTCGTCGCGTTCGGCACGCTGCTCGTCGGCTACCGGCTGCTCCGGATCCCGATGGGGACCCTCACCGGCATCTCGCCGGCATCCAGACGCAGCCCGCGGTGCTCGCCTTCAGCCTGGAGCAGGCGCGCAGCGACGCGCCGAACACGGGGTACGCGTCGGTCTACCCGGTGGCCGGGCCGCTCGTCGATGCGCGCATGGCGGAATAATGCAGTGTCGGTGTTCGCGAAAACTTTTTGAAACATTGTGTGAGCCGGGGGCTGGAAAGCAGTCACTCGGTCTCCTAGCGGTCGGGCGGAGGTGGCGGGACTCACGTCCTGCCGAAGAACGACTACTGCCATGCCCATGCCAAACATCCCGGACCCACCAGAGCCAGCACCGACAGCGCCGGCTCCATCGACGTGGAAGTCCGATCTCGTCTCAGGGTTCCTCGTCTTCTTGATCGCTCTCCCGCTCTCCCTCGGCATCGCCATGGCGAGCGGATTCCCCCCCATCGCAGGTGTGCTTACCGCCGTCGTCGGCGGCGTCATCGCCACCTGGCTCGGCAGCGCGCCCCTCACCATCAAGGGCCCGGCCGCGGGGCTCATCGTCATCGCGCTCGGCGCGGTGCAGGAGCTCGGCGGCGGGGACAACGCGACAGGCTACCGCCGCGCGCTCGCCTGCATCGTCGTCGCCGCCGCGGTGCAGATCGCCTTCGCGCTCGCGCGCGCCGGCGCCCTCGGCGACTTCTTCCCCTCCTCGGTGGTGCACGGCATGCTCGCGGCCATCGGGATCATCATCTGCTCGAAGCAGGTCCACACGCTCCTCGGCGTCACCCCGACGTCCAAGGCGCCGCTCCACCTGCTCCTGGAGATCCCGGCGAGCGTCCTGCGGATGAACCCCGAGATCGCCCTGATAGGCGTCCTGTCGCTCGTCCTCCTGTTCGGCTATCCGGCGGTGGCCAGGAGGACGCGGTGGATGCAGAAGATCCCCGCGCCGCTCCTCGTGCTCGCGGCCTCGATACCGCTCGCGTTCGCCTTCGACCTCGAGCACGAGCACACGTACACGCTGTCGGTGACGGATTCGGTCCACACGATCGGGCCGAAGTTCCTCGTCACCCTGCCGGGGAACCTGGCGCAGGCCATCGCCTTTCCGGACTTCAGCCAGGTCGCCACGCCCGCGTCCATGAAATATGTCCTGATGTTCTCCCTCGTGGGAAGCATCGAGTCGCTGCTGTCCACGAAGGCGGTCAGCTCCCTCGATCCCGAGAAGCGCCGCCCCGACCTCGACAGGGACCTGCTCGCCACGGGCGCCGGCAACCTCGTCGCGGGCCTGCTCGGCGGGCTGCCCATGATCTCGGAGATCGTCCGCAGCTCCGCCAACATCGGCTACGGCGCGAGGAGCCGGCTCTCGAACTTCTTCCACGGCGCCTTCCTCCTGCTGTTCGTCGCGTTCGCGCCGGGGCTCATCCACCGCATCCCGCTCGCCGCGCTCGCCGCGATGCTCACCTTCACGGGCACCCGCCTCGCGGCTCCCACGGAGTTCGTGAAGACGTTCCGCATCGGCAAGGAGCAGCTCGTGGTCTTCGTCGCCACCGCCGCGATCACCATCGCGACCGATCTGCTCGTGGGGGTCGTGGCCGGGATCGCCGTGGAGATGTTCATCCACGTGCTCCACGGCGCGCCGCTCCGCAGCCTCTTCCGGCCCGAGATCGAGGAGCACGTCGAGGGCGGACGGCTCGTGCTGCGCGTCAAGCAGGCCGCCGTCTTCAGCAATTACCTCTCGATCAAGCGGAGGCTCGCGCGGCACCGGGACGTCCCTGCCATCGAGATCGACTTCGCCGCTACACGCCTGGTCGATCACACGGTCATGGCCAACCTGCACGACCTCAAGGCGCTGCTCGAGCGCGAGGGGCGGGCGCTCTCGCTGTCGGGACTCGACGACCACGGCCCGATGTCGTCGCACCCGCTCTCCGCGCGGAAGAAAGTGGCCTTCGCGCCCGCGGTGAGCCGGTGAGCCGCTGAGCCGCTGAGCCCGCACGGCGCGCGAGGTGCGCGAGGTGCGCGAGGTGCGCGAGGTGCGCGAGGTGCACGAGTTGCGCGAGGTGCGCGAAAGCTGCGCGTGCGCGCCGCGCTTGATGGAGCGATACTTTAGGAGACGTACGATTGACATGAACGAGCCAAGTGCGAAGTCCAGCGCAGGTGAAGCTCCAGAAGAGCGCCTGCGCACCGCCCTCCAGCACGCCGGTCACCTCCTGCCATCGCAGGGGCCCATCGGCGTGTTCGTCCACCACAACACGCTGCACGCGTTCCAGCACCTGCCGTTCCACGACGCGCTCGCCGCGGCGAGCGCGCTGTTCGGGGCAGAGCCGTACCTCTCCGAGGCGGAGTACCGCGCGCACATCGCGTCGGGCCGGATCGACGACCAGGACATCGAGGCGGCGCTCGCCGAGCGCTTCGCCGACCGGCCTGACGAGCGTCGCGGCCTGCTGTCACGCAACGAGATCGAGCGCCTCGCGCTGCGCTTTCCCATCCAGGCCGCCACCGAGGCGGGGCTCCGGTGGCGCATCGCCGAGGCGGGAGAGACGCGCAGGCTGAGGCCCGACCTCCCGTCCGAGCCGCGCCGCCGGATCCTCGTCGGTACGGCGCGATGGCTGGTCGAGCGCCCCGAGGCCGCCGTGCGCCTCCTCGCCCAGGGCGGCTACGACCTGGAGGTCCGCGCCGCGCTCGCTCTCTGGGACGCGTGCTGCGGCGTGCCGCTGCCGCCGGCGCCGTCCGCCGAGGTGCCGCTCGCCGACCGCGTGGGCGTCGATCGATCCCACCGCGATCTGCTGCTCGCGCTCACGGGGGAAGATCCGGCCGAGCTCATCGACCCGCTCTTCATCCGGCTCCTCGGCGCCTACCTCGACGAGGGCGTCGCGCACTGGGTGATGCCGGACCGCGCGAAGGGGCTCTTCCGCGCGTTCCGCAGCCTCGTGCTGGAGGGGGCGAGGCCTGCCGGCGCGCACCTCGCCGGGCTCGACGCGGAGCTCGGCCGGCTCGGGCCGGACGCGTCGCCCGCGGCCGTCGTCACCGGCGCCCTGCGCGAGCTCGGCGTCGCGGAGGACCGCTGGGAAGGCTACGTGACGCGCGTCCTGCTCGAGCTGCCGGGCTGGGCCGGCATGGTCCACCGGCTCGAGCACACCCCGGGCGACCGGCCGCACGGCTCGCCGCCCGCGTCGCTGCTCGAGTACCTCGCGGTGCGCCTGACCCTGGCCCGGTACGCCCTGCGCGACGTGGCGCGCCGGCGGCTCGGGTTCGAGGGGCCCCTCGCGGGGCTCGTCGAGCACGCCCGGCTCGCCACGAGGCGCGCCGGGCCGCCGCCGCGCTCGCCCGACAGCGATCGGCCGTTCCTCCTGTTCCACCTCGCGCAGCTCGCGGGGCTGTCGGTCGCCGAGGTGGAGGCGCTCCCGCAGGCCGAGCGCGTCTGGGCGCTGGAGGTGCTCGAGGCGTTCGACGAGGCGACGCGGCGGCGCCTCCTGCACGAGGCGTACGAGCATCACCACCGGGTCGAGGTGCTGCACGGCATCGCGGCGAACCTGCGCCGCCCGGCGTACGAGCGCGCGGTCCTGGACCCTCGTTTCCAGCTCGCGCTGTGCATCGACGACCGCTGCGAGGGCCTCCGGAGGCACTTCGAGGAGCTCTCCCCGCGGCACGAGACCCTCGGCATCGCCGGGTTCTTCGGCGTGCCGATCCGGTTCCGCGGGCTCGACGCCGCCGGCCACGTGAGCCTCTGCCCCGTCGGCGTCGAGCCCGCGCACGAGATCGTCGAGCGGCCCCGCGAGGAGGGCGCCTTCCACCTCCGGAAGGCGCGCCGCAGGCGCTGGGCGCGCTTCGTCCACACGCTCGGGCACGGGACCCGGACCCTCTCGCGCGGCCTCCTGCTCACGCCGACCCTCGGGCTGCTCTCCACGATCCCGCTCGTCGGGCGCGTCCTGTTCCCGAGGGCGTTCGCGCGGCTGCGCCACGCCCTCGAGCGCCGCCTCCTGCCGGCGGTGCCGACCCACCTCCACAGCCCGGACGAGGAGGGGGCTCCGGCGGGCGGCCGAGGGGCGCCCTTCACGGCCGCCGAGAAGGCCGCGAGGGTGGCCGCGACGCTCGAGATCATGGGGCTCACCCGCCGCTTCGCGCCGGTCGTGGCGGTGCTCGGCCACGGCGCGTCCAGCGTGAACAACCCGCACCAGTCCGCGTACGACTGCGGCGCGTGCGGCGGCCGGCACGGCGGCCCGAACGCGCGGCTGTTCGCCGCCATGGCCAACGACCAGGAGGTGCGCGCGCTGCTCCGCGGCCGCGGCATCGACATCCCGGACGGGACCTTCTTCCTCGGCGGGATGAACAACACGACGACGGAGGAGATCGTCTTCTACGACGAGCACCTCGCGCCGGCGTCGCACCGCGGCGAGATCGAGGCGCTCAAGCAGGCCCTCGGCGAGGCGCGCAAGCGGCACGCGCACGAGCGCTGCCGCCGCTTCGCGTCGGCACCGGAGCGCCTGAGCCCCGAGCAGGCGCTCGCGCACGTCGAGGCGCGCGCCGTGGACCTCAGCGAGGCCCGGCCCGAGCTCGGGCACGCGACCAACGCCGTCTGCGTGATCGGCCGCCGCGAGCTCACCCACGGGATGTTCCTCGACCGCCGCGCGTTCCTCGTCTCGTACGACCCGACCCAGGACCCGACCGGGGCGATCCTCGAGCGCGTCCTGCTCTCCGCGGGTCCGGTCGGGGCGGGGATCAACCTCGAGTACTACTTCTCCCGCGTCGACAACCTCCGCTACGGCGCCGGGACCAAGCTGCCGCACAACCTCGCCTCGCTGCTCGGGGTCATGGACGGCTCGCTGAGCGATCTGCGCACCGGCCTGCCGAAGCAGATGATCGAGATCCACGAGCCGGTGCGCATGCTCACCGTCGTGGAGGCGAGCGCGGCGACGGCCGCGGCGATCTGCGCGCGGCAGCCGGCGCTCCGCGAGCTCGTCGTCAACGGCTGGATCCAGCTCGTCTGCATCGACCCGGCGACGGGTCGGTTCGAGCGCTTCACCCGCGGCGCCTTCGCGCCGTTCATGCCGCCGGAGCACCCGCTACCCGCGGTCCAGCGGTCCGTCGACTGGTACGCGGGCAAGCGCGGCTTCATCCCGCCCGCCATCGTCCGCGCCGGGCTTCCACGGTCCCAGACGGAGATCTCTTACCATGCTGCCTGACGTCCTCCTCGGCGAGCTCGCCGCGGTCGCCGTGCTCTCGCCGGCGGTCGCGTTCGCGGCGCTCGGCGCCTACTTGCTCCTCCTGCGCACGCCGAGCGAGCGCGTCGTGTCGGGCGTCGTGCTGTCGGCGCTCTCGCTCTCGCTCGTCGCCTCGCTGGTCGCCTGGGGCTCGTCCGTCGCGGCGCCCTACGCCTTCCTCTCGGTGGATCTCGGGCACTGGTTCGAGGTCTCGGGCTACGCGTTCGACATCGTGCTGCTCGTCGACCGGCTGTCGACGACGATGATGGTGCTCGTCTCGCTGATCGCGCTCGTCACCGGCAGGTTCTCGGTCGCGTACCTGCACCGCGAGCCGGGGTTCGCGCGGTTCTTCCTGCTCCTCGCCCTGTTCTCGGCGGGCATGCTGGCGCTCGTGTCCGCGGGGAGCATGGACCAGCTCTTCGCGGGCTGGGAGCTCGTCGGCGGGACGAGCGTGCTCCTCGTGGCGTTCTTCCACGAGCGCGCGGCGCCGGCGCGGGCGGCGCTGCGCGTCTACATCACCTACCGGCTCTGCGACGTGGGGCTCCTCGTCGGCGCGGTGCTCATGCACTCGCTCGCCGGCTCGGCCAACTTCGGCGAGGTGTTCGGCGGCGCCCCGTGGCCCGGGTCCGCCGCCGCGATCGGCGCCTCCGGGGCCACGGCGATCACGCTGTGCCTGTTCTTCGCCGCGATGGGCAAGAGCGCGCAGTTCCCCGTCGGGACCTGGCTGCCGCGGGCGATGGAGGGGCCGACGCCGTCGAGCGCGCTCTTCTACGGGGCGATCTCGATCCACGCGGGCGTGTACCTGATGCTGCGCGCTGCCCCCATGCTCGAGCGCTCGCCCGCGGCGAGCGCGGTGGTGGCCTGCGTCGGGGCGCTCACGGCCGTCTACGGGACGCTTGTCGGCCGGGTGCAGGCGGACGTGAAGAGCGCGCTCGCGTACGCGACGATGTCGCAGGTCGGGATCATGTTCGTGGAGATCGGGCTCGGGTACTACCGGCTCGCGCTGGTGCACCTCTTCGCGCACGCGTGCCTCCGGTGCCTGCAGATGCTGCGCGCGCCCGCGGCGCTCCGCGACGCGCAGGAGATCCGGGCCGCGCACGCCAGCGAGCCGCTCCCGCACCTCGCGATCGCCGCCCGCGTGCTGCCGGCGTCGCTCGTGCGGCGCGCGTACTGGGCCTCCCTCGATCGCTTCCAGGTGGAGGTGATGCAGCAGCGGTTCATCGCGGCGCCGCTCATGCGCCTCGGGCAGGTGATCGACGGCTTCGAGCGCCGCTGGGTCGCGGCGCTGAGCGGCCTCGCCGAGCGCGACGAGGGCCGCGCCGTCGAGGCGGGCGCTCCCGGCGAGCGCGGGGGCGCGGCGGCGCCGGCGCCCCAGACGAAGGGGGCGCGGTCATGAGCATGTTCCTGATCCTCTCGGCGACGATCCTCGCGCCCGCGCTCGCCGCGCTCTCGATCTCCTGCGCGCGCAGCGACCCCGCCGCGCGACGCGTGGCCCTCGCCGGCGCGGCGCTCACCCTCGGGCTCTCGCTCGCTGCGCTCGCGCTGTTCCACGCGGCCGGCGGCGCCGCGGTCGACGCGATCGGCCCCGCCGTGCCGCTCCTCGGCGTGCGCCTCCGCCTCGTCCTCAACGGCTTCACCGCCTCCCTGCTCCCGCTGCTCGGCGCCATGCTGCTCGCCCTGATCGCCGCGGGCCCGCGCGCCGCGCTCGATCGGCGGAGCCTCGCGGCGGTGCTCGTCACCGGGAGCGCCATCCTCGGCGTCTACTGCGCCGCGGACCTCGTGGTGCTCGCCGTGGCGTGGGTCGCCGCGTTCCTGCCGGGCGCGCGCCTCATCGCGCGGAGGGGCGCGGCCGATCAGCTCCTCCGGCGCATCTACCGCATCTTCCTCATCGGCGGCACGGCGCCGCTCGTCCTGGCGCTCGGCGTCATGGCCGCGCTCGCCGCGCGGCGCGGCGCGGCGCTGCCGTTCGACATCCAGGAGGTCGCCCGCGCGGGCATCCCGGAGGCGTGGCAGTCGCCGCTCTTCGCGCTCATCGGCATCTCGGTGCTGATGCGCATGGCCGCCGTGCCGTTCCACGGCTGGCTGCCGGTGCTGCTCGAGCGCGGGCCGCTCGGGGTGACCGTGCTGCTCGCGGAGATGCAGGTCGGCGTCTGCGTGCTCGTGCGCGTGGTGGTGCCGCTCCTGCCGGAGGGCTGCGCCGCGAACATGCCGGTCCTCGCCGCGCTAGGGCTCTTCAGCGCCCTGCACGGGGCCGTCCTCGCGCTCACGCAGACCGATCTCCGCCGCATGATCGGGTACCTCGTGGCGAGCCAGAAGGGGCTCGTGCTCCTCGGGATCGCGTCGATGAACCCGCAGAGCCTGAGCGGCGCGCTGCTCCAGAGCTTCGCCCTGTCGATCGCGGTCACCGGGGTGACGATGGTCGTCTGGGCGATCGAGGCGCGCACGGGCACCGCGGACGTGAGGGAGCTCGGCGGCCTCGTGGCGAGGACGCCGCGCATGGCCGCGTTCTTCCTCCTGCTCGCGTGCGCGACGATCGGGCTCCCGGGGGCGCTGACGTTCATCGGCGAGGATCTGCTCCTGCACGGGGTTTTGCACGTCCACCCCGTGTTCGCGGTGCTGATGCTGGGCGCGACGGCGCTCAACGGGATCACGATGTTCCGCGCGTTCAAGCGCACCTTCCTCGGCCCGCTCCCCCGCGGCGCGAAGGGCGCCGCCATGGTGGAGCCGCTCCTGTTCCGCGAGCGCGCGGCGCTGCTCTCGCTGCTGGCGCTGACCGTGACCCTGGGCGTCGCGCCGTCGCGGCTGCTCGCGCTGCACGCGCCGGTGGTCGAGCGGGTCCTCGCCGTCGCGGGCGACGCGACGGCCCACGGGCACGCAGAGTAGCCCCTCTCGTCTGGCTCACGCCGCGCGCGTGTGGGCTGGCCCCGTGCTCCTGGATCCGCGCACGGTTTGCTCCGGGGCGCACCTGGTGCGCGCCGCACGCCGAGGCGGACGGGCTCAGGGAGGATCGGTGCAGCCAACCGGGCGCATTTCGGCCAGAATTGACGTGTGGGCGGGCAGGGCCTGCGCCTTGCAGACCCGCTCGACCCAGAGAGCCAGGAGGGTACGCCAGTGTCCGTAGCAGCCAGCCAGAGCAGCCAGAACTCGGTCCACTCGGAGCCGCCGCCGCCGGTCTCGATCCCGGGGCTCCGATCGTCGATCGCCAACGAGAAGCTCCGGCAGTGGATCGCGGAGGTCGTCGCCCTGTGCCAGCCGGACAACGTGCACGTGTGCGACGGCTCCAAGGAGGAGTACGACGCGCTCTGCGACCAGATGGTCAAGGCCGGCACGCTCATCCGCCTGAACCCGGAGAAGCGCCCGGACAGCTACCTCGCGCGCTCGGACCCGAGCGACGTGGCGCGGGTCGAAGATCGCACGTTCATCTGTAGCCGCCGCAAGCAGGACGCCGGCCCCACGAACAACTGGGCCGATCCGCAGGAGATGAAGGCCACGCTGCGCCGGCTCTTCGCCGGGTCGATGCGGGGCCGGACGCTCTACGTGATCCCGTTCAGCATGGGCCCGGTGGGCTCGCCCTATTCGCACATCGGCGTGGAGCTCAGCGACTCGCCGTACGTCGCCGCGAGCATGCGGATCATGACGCGCATGGGGAGCAAGGTGCTCGACGTGCTCGGGGACGGCGATTTCGTCCCGTGTCTGCACTCGGTCGGCATGCCGCTCGCCCCGGGGCAGGCGGACGTGCCGTGGCCGTGCAACGCGGAGCACAAGTACATCGTCCACTTCCCGGGGGAGCGGGTGATCTGGTCGTACGGGAGCGGCTACGGCGGCAACGCGCTGCTCGGCAAGAAGTGCTTTGCGCTGCGCATCGCCTCGGTGCTCGGCCGGGAGCAGGGGTGGCTCGCCGAGCACATGCTGATCCTGGGCGTCGAGTCGCCGAAGGGCGAGAAGACGTATGTCGCCGCGGCGTTCCCGAGCGCGTGCGGCAAGACGAACTTCGCGATGCTCATCCCGCCGAAGGCGTTCGCGGGCTGGAAGGTGACGACGGTGGGCGACGACATCGCGTGGATGAAGCCCGGGCGGGACGGGCAGCTCTACGCGATCAACCCCGAGGCGGGGTATTTCGGCGTGGCCCCGGGGACGTCGGAGAAGTCGAACGCGAACGCGATGGCGGCCATCCGGAAGGGGACGATCTTCACGAACGTGGGGCTGACTCCCGACGGCGACGTCTGGTGGGAGGGGATGACGGACGAGCCGCCGCCGGAGCTCATCGACTGGCAGGGCAAGCCCTGGACGCCGGACTGCGGGCGCAAGGCGGCCCACCCGAACGCGCGCTTCACGGCCCCTGCGACGCAGTGTCCCTCGCTCGATCCGCGCTGGGACGACCCGAACGGGGTGCCCATCAGCGCGATCGTCTTCGGCGGGCGGCGGGCGACGACGGTGCCGCTCGTGTACCAGTCGTTCAACTGGAGCTTCGGCGTGTACATGGCGGCGACGATCGGCTCGGAGATGACGGCGGCGGCCGCCGGCAACATCGGCCAGGTCCGCCGCGACCCGATGGCGATGCTGCCGTTCTGCGGCTACCACATGGGCGATTACTTCAACCACTGGCTGCAGATGGGGCGCCAGATCGTCAATCCGCCGCGCATCTTCTCGGTGAACTGGTTCCGCAAGGACGATCAGGGCAACTTCCTCTGGCCGGGCTTCGGCGAGAACATGCGTGTCCTCAAGTGGATCGTCGATCGCGTGCACGGCCGCGGCTTCGCCGAGGAGAGCCCGCTCGGCTGGATGCCGCGCTACGAGGACATCGAGTGGCGGGGCATGGATCGCTTCTCGAAGGAGAAGTTCTACCAGCTCATGGCGGTGGACCGGGAGGCGTGGAAGGTCGAGTTCGGCTCGCACCGGGAGCTCTTCGAGCGGCTCTACGACCGGCTGCCCAAGGAGTTCTTCCTGATGCGCGAGCTGCTCCTGTCGCAGCTCTGGCGCTCGCCGGAGCGGTGGGAGCTCGCGCCCGAGCGCTACCTCGACGAGCACGACGACGACGGCGAGGCGAGCGCCTCGTAGCGCACCGAATTCGACGTCATCGGCGTTCTCGCTCGGCCTCGCCCGGCTCCGCCCTCGGCGCTCCCGGAGGGCTGTGTCATGAACGGAATCTAAGGAATGAACGCGCCTGAGCGAGCTTTTGAAGAGCTCGCTCGTCGCGGCACGCGGAGCGCGCCGCGCAACTCCCCACGTCACTGATCTCCCACCTCGCTTATGATATCTGTGAATCGAGGGGGGCTCCGGGATGCCACAATCGCGCGAGCGCGTGACACGGCGCGCGGGGGCCGGCGGTCGCCGCGCGCTCACGCCGATCGTGCGGCTGCGCGGTCGCCGCGGCGCGAGCGCGCTCGACCGCTCGAGCGCTGACGACGACCCCCAGGATCCGCCGAGCCGCCGGGCGCCGGCGTTTCACGGAGCGTCATCCCCATGCTGATGAGCGCTGCCCGCCGGTACACGGTCACCGAGACGCTCCACGCGGGCCAGCGGACCAGCCTGCTCCGCGCGGTCCGGAGCGCCGATGGCCGCCGGGTGATCTTGAAGGTCCTCGACCCGAGGCGCAGCCGCCCGCAGGACCTCGAGCGCCTGAGGCACGAGTTCGCGATCGGCACGATGCTGAGCCACGAGGCGGTCGTGGCGCCGCTCGCCCTCGAGACGTACGAGGGGCTCCCGGCGCTCGTCGTCGAGGACTTCGGCGGCGAGTCGCTCGACCGCTGCGCGTCTGGCCCCATGAAGGTCGAGCGGTTCCTCGACCTCGCGATCCGCATCGTGGCCAGCGTGGCGGAGCTCCACGAGCGGGACGTCATCCACAAGGATCTCAAGCCCGAGAACATCCTCGTCAACGCGGCCACCGGCCAGGTGAAGCTCGCCGATCTCGGCCTCGCGACCTGCCTGTCCCGCCAGCAGCAACCCGCAGGGCCTCCCCGGCTCATCGAGGGCTCGCTGCCGTACATGGCCCCGGAGCAGACGGGCCGGATGAGCCGCGCGATCGACGGCCGCGCCGACCTCTACGCGCTCGGCGTCACCTTCTACGAGATGCTCACCGGTCGCCTGCCGTTCGAGGCGCGCGATCCCTCCGAGTGGGTGCACTGCCACGTCGCCCGCGCCCCGCCGCCGCCCACCGCGTTCGTCCCGGAGCTGCCCGAGGTGCTCTCGGCGCTGGTCCTGAAGCTCCTGGCCAAGACAGCAGAGGATCGATACCAGACCGCCCGCGGCCTCAAGCACGACCTCGCGCGGTGCCTCTCGCAGCTCCAGGCCACCGGCAGGATTGCGCCGTTCCCCCTGGCCGAGCGCGACGTCTCCGGCCGCCTCCAGGTCCCTCACCGGCTGTACGGCCGCGAGGACGACGTCGCCGTGCTGCTGCGCGCGTTCGAGCGCGTGAGGGACACCGGGTCTCCCGAGCTCGTCCTCATCTCCGGCTACTCCGGCATCGGCAAGTCGGCGCTGGTCCACGAGCTCTACCGGCCGACCGTCCGGGAGCGCGCCCTCTTCCTCTCGGGCAAGTTCGATGAGCACAGGCGCGATATCCCGTATTCGACGCTCGTCCAGGCGTTCCGGGAGCTCGCGCTCCAGATCCTCGCCGAGAGCGAGGACCGGATCGCGCCGTGGCGGCAGCGCCTGCTCGGCGCGCTCGGGATCCACGGGCAGCTCATCGTGGAGGCCATCCCCCCCGTCGAGCTCATCATCGGCCAGCAACCGCCGGTCCCCGAGCTCCCGCCGGCCGAGGCGCAGAGCCGGTTCCGCGCCGTGTTCCGGCACTTCATCGGGGTGTTCGCCCGGAAGGAGCACCCGCTCGCGCTCTTCCTCGACGATCTCCAGTGGAGCGACCCGGCGAGCCTCGGGCTCCTCCGGGACCTGATGACGCACCCCGAAGCGCGCCACCTCCTCGTCATCGGCGCGTACCGCGACAACGAGGTCACCCCAGCGCACCCGCTCATGACGGCGCTCGAGCAGGTGCGGGAGGCGGGCGCCCGCATCTCGACCATCGTGCTCGGCGCGCTCTCCCGGGAGCACCTCGCCGCGCTCGTCGGCGACGCGCTGCGCTGCCGCCGCGAGGACGTCGCGCCGCTCTCCGACCTCGTCCACGAGAAGACGGCCGGCAACCCGTTCTTCGCGATCCATTTCCTCACCATGCTCCACGAAGAGCGGCTGATCGCGTTCGACGAGCGCGCCGAGGCGTTCCGGTGGGACGTGGCGAAGATCCGCGAACAAGGCTTCACCGACAACGTGATCGACCTGATGGTCGGAAAGCTCGCGCGGCTCCCTCCGAGCGTCCAGACGGCGGTGAAGCAGCTCGCCTGCCTGGGGAACTCCGCGGAGATCGGCCTCCTCTCGACGATCCGCGGCCGGACGGAGCAGGACACGCACGCTGATCTCTGCGATGCCGTCTGCGCGGGCCTGGTCCTGCGCCTCGACGGCGCGTACAAGTTCCTCCACGATCGGGTCCAGGAGGCCGCCTATTCGCTCATCCCCGAAGGCGAGCGGGCGGCGGCGCACCTCGAGATCGGCCGGCTGCTCGCGGCGCGCACGCCGCCGGAGGCGCTCGAGGAGAAGATCTTCGAGATCGTCCACCAGCTCAACCGCGGCGCTCGGCTGATCACGTCGCCGGAGGAGCGAGAGCGGGTCGCCAGGCTCAACCTCGCGGCCGGCGAGCGCGCGAAGGCGTCGGCGGCCTTCGCCTCGGCGCTCGAGTACCTCGCCGCCGGCGCCGCCTTCCTCGAGGACGATCGCTGGGAGCGGCAGTACGAGCTCGCCTTCGCGCTGGAGCTCCACCGGGCCGAGTGCGAGTACCTGACCGGCGCGCTCGGCGCGGCCGAGGAGCGGCTCTCGGCGCTCTCGCGCCGCGCCGAGGGCCTCGTCGACGCGGCGGCGGTCGCCTGCGTGCGCGTGGATCTCTACACGACGCTGGACCGAACCGAGCTCGCCGTCGAGATCTGCCTCGATTACCTGCGGCGCGTCGGCGTCGACTGGTCGCCGCACCCGCCGGACGAGGAGGTGCAGCGCGAGTACGAGCGCCTGGGGCGGCAGCTCGGGAGCCGCCCCATCGAGGCGCTCATCGACCTGCCCCCGATGACCGATCCGGTCGTCCGCGCGATCGTCGATGTCCTGGGCTGGGTCCAGGCGCCGGCCCTGTTCACCGACCGGAACCTGCACAGCCTCGTCGTGGGCCGCCTGGTGAACCTGAGCCTCGAGCACGGCAACTGCGACGGATCGTGCTTCGGCTATGTCCAGGTGGGCATGGTCCTCGGCGCGTGCTTCGGCGACTACCGCGCGGGGTACCGCTTCGGCAGGCTCGGCATCGACCTCGTGGACAAGCACGGGCTGGACCGCCTGAAGGCCCGCGTCTACCTGGATTTCGGGCACCTCGTGAACCCGTGGACGAGGCACGTGCGCACGAGCGTCGAGCTCTTGCGGCGGGCGTCCGAGATGGCCCACGAGACCGGCGATCTCACCTTCGCGGCCTACACCTGCAATTGCTCGATCATGGTCCTGCTCGCCAAGGGCGATCCGCTGGGCGACGTGCAGCGCGAGGCGGAGGCCGCGCTCGAGTTCGTGCGGGAGGCGAGGTTCGGGCTCGTCATCGATATCATCACCGCGCAGCTGCAGCTCATCCGGCACCTCCGCGGGCTCCTGCCCAGCTTCTCCTCCTTCGACGACGGCACGTTCGACGAGGCCGGGTTCGAGCGGCACCTGGAGAGCGATCCGCGCCTCGCGATCGCCGCCTGCTGGTACTGGATCTGCAAGCAAGAGGCGCAGTTCCACGCCGGCAACTACGCCGCTTCGCTCGCGGCGGCCGCGAGGGCGGAGCGGCTGCTCTGGACGAAGCAGTCGTTCATCGACGTCGCCGACTACCACTTTTACAGCGCGCTCGCGCGGGCGGCGGGCGAGGCTCTGCCCGCGTCCGGAGCCGAGCGGCGAAAGCACCTCGCGGCGCTCGCCGCGCACCGCGAGCAGCTCGAGGTCTGGGCGGCGCACTGCCCCGAGAACTTCGGCAGCCGCGCCGCGCTGGTCGGCGCCGAGCTCGCGCGCGTCGAGGGCAGGCACCTCGACGCCGAGGCGCTCTACGAGCAGGCCATCCGCGCCGCGCGCGAGAACGGCTTCGTCCACACCGAGGCGCTCGCCTACGAGCTCGCGTCGAGGTTCCTCCGCGCGCGGGGGTACGACGTGTTCGCCGCGACCTACCTCCGCGAGGCCCGCGCCTGCTACGCGCGGTGGGGCGCGGACGGCAAGGTCAGGCAGCTCGATCTCGCGAGCCCCGATCTCTGGGACGCGAGGGCGCCCGCCCCGGCCGCCACCATCGCGGCGCGGCCCGAGGAGATCGACCTGCTCTCGGTGATCAAGGCGTCGCAGGCCATCTCGAGCGAGATCGTCCTCGACGAGCTCCTGTGCACGCTGCTCACGGCCGTCCTCGAGCAGGGCGGCGCGCAGCGGGCCTGCCTCGTCCTGGTCCAGGACGATCGCCTCTCCATTGAGGCCGAGGCGACCCTCGGGGAGAGCGGGGCGGCGACGGTCGTCCTCCCGCGCGCGACAGAGGCGGTCTCCCGCCGCGTCCCCGCGTCGCTCGTCCGCTACGTCTACCGGACGAAGGAGCGCGTCATCCTCGGCCACGCCGCCGCCGACGCGGGCCGGTTCTCCGGGGACGACTACTTCGCGCGGCAGCGCCCGCGATCGGTCCTGTGCATGCCGATCCCGAGGCAGGCCGAGGTCGCGGGCCTGCTCTACCTCGAGAACAACCTCCTCGTCGGCGCGTTCACGCCGGAGCGGCTCACCGGCCTCTCGCTGCTCGCGACGCAGGCGGCGATCTCCCTGGAGAACGCGCGGCTCCTCGCCAGCGAGCACGCCGCGCGGACGGCGGCCGAGGCGGCCGAGCGGCGCGCGGCCTTCGTGGCCGAGGCCGGGGAGATCCTCTCCGGGTCGCTCGATTACGCGGAGACGCTGGCGCGCGTCGCGCGGCTGTCGGCGCGATCGCTCTGCGACTGGTGCGTCATCGACGTCGTGGAGGGCGGAGAGACCCGGCGGAGCTGCTGGGCCCACCGCGACCCCGCGAAGGAGCGGCTGCTCGAGGAGCTCGCGCGCCGGTTTCCTCCGGGCCGGGCTGCGCACCGGCCGGCGGCCAGGGTCCTGCGAAACGGCGGGCCGCTCCTGATCACCGAGTTCCCCGACGAGATCCTCAGGAGCTACTGCCCGGACGAGGGGCACGCGAGGCTCATCCGTGCGCTCGGGACTCACAGCTTCATCTCCGTTCCGCTGGTGGCGCGGGGACAGCCGATCGGGGTGCTGAGCGTCGTCTCGTCCTCGCCGGAGCGCACCTACGGCGAGGCGGATCTGGACCTCGTGCAGGAAGTGGCGCACCGGGCCGCAATCGCGATCGACAACGCGCGGCTCTACCAGGCCGCCCAGGAGGCCGTCCGCGCACGGGACGAGTTCCTCACCGTGGCTACGCACGAGCTCAACACGCCGATGACGTCGCTCACGCTCACGCTCGAGGCCGTCCGCCGCGCCCTCGATCCGGACCGGCCCTGGGATCCGCAGGCGATGGGCCGGCAGGTCGATCGCGCGCTGCGGCAGGCGAAGCGCCTGACCCGCCTGCACAACGAGCTCCTCGACGTCTCGCGCAGCCAGGTGGATCGGCTCTCGCTCGAGGTCGTGGAGGTCGATCTCGGCGCGGTGGTCCGCGACGTGATCGCGCGGCTCAAGCTGGATCTGGCGCGCGCCGGGTGCTCGGTCTCGGTGCACGGCGCCGGCCGGATCGTGGGCCGCTGGGACCGCGCGCGCGTCGAGCAGATCGTCACGAGCCTCCTCGCCAACGCGATGAAGTTCGGCGCGGGCAAGCCCGTGGAGATCTTCGTCAGCGAGGAGGCCGGCACGGCGCGGCTCTCGGTGAAGGATCAGGGGATCGGCATCGACCCGGCGCGGCAGGAGCAGATCTTCGAGCGCTTCGGGCGCGCCGTGTCCGACCGGCACTACGGCGGGCTGGGGCTCGGCCTCTACATGAGCCGCAGGATCGCGGACGCGCACGGCGGCTCGATCCGCGTCCGGAGCGCGCCCGGCGCCGGCGCCACGTTCCTCCTCGAGCTCCCGTGCGCGGGGCCGCCGCGCGCCGGCGAGCCGAGCTCGCCGCCGGGCTGAGCGGCCGGGCGTGCACATGAGCCAGGGATCCCTGCTCGTCGGCGCCTGCGAGGTGCACCGCGGAACTGCCGGGCATCAGCCGTGGTATCTATCGGTCGAGGGGGCCTCGGATATGGTACGATCGCAGGAGACCGCGACAGGTGATGCGGTGCCTGGCCTGCGCCATGCGCTCACGCCGACCGTGCGGTTGCGTCGCCTCGGCGAGGCGCGCGGGCTCGACCGTTCCGGCGTCGACAGCTCTCATGTCCTACGGAGCCGCTGGGCGCCAGCGCCCCACGGCGTGTCCCCCCCAGGGAGATGCTCCCCGTGGAGGTGAGCCTGGCCTCACCCTACGCGATCACCGAGACCCTCCACGAGGGCCAGAAGACCAGCCTGCTTCGCGCGATCCGGAGCGCCGATGGCTGCCCGGTGATCTTGAAGGTCCTCGACCCGAGGCGCAGCCGCCCGAAGGACATCGAGCGCCTGAAGCACGAGTACGCGATCGGCAAGGCGCTGAGCCACGAGGCCATCGTAACGCCGCTCGCCCTCGAGACGTACGAGGGGCTGCCGGCGCTCGTCCTGGAGGATTTCGGCGGCGATTCGCTCGACCACTTCATGGACGCGCCCATGAACATCGAGCGGTTCCTCGAACTCGCGGTGCGTATCGTGGCCTGCGTGGCGGAGCTCCACCAGCGGGACATCATCCACAAGGATCTCAAGCCCCAAAACATCCTCGTCAATGCAGCTACCGGGCAGGTCAAGCTCGCCGACTTCGGCCTCGCGTCCCGCCTCTCCCGCGAGCAGTCGCCGGCAGGGCCTCCCCGGCTCATCGAGGGCTCCTTGCCGTACCTGGCTCCGGAGCAGACGGGGCGGATGAACCGGGCGATCGACAGCCGCACCGATCTCTATGCGCTCGGGGTCACGTTCTACGAGATGCTCACCGGGCGGCTGCCGTTCGAGGCGCGCGACCCGTCCGAGTGGGTGCACTGCCACGTCGCCCGCGCCCCGCCACCGGCCACCGCGCTCGTCCCGGACCTGCCCGAGGTCCTCTCGGCGCTCGTCCTGAAGCTCCTGGCCAAGATGGCGGAGGATCGTTACCAGACCGCGCGCGGCCTCAAGCACGACCTCGAGCGGTGCCTTTCGGAGTGGCGAGCGACCGGCCGGATCGAGCCGTTCCCCTTGGCCGAGCACGACGTCTCCGATCGCTTCGAGATCCCTCAGAAGCTCTATGGCCGCGAGGAGGAGGTGACCGCGCTGCTGCGCGCGTTCGAGCGCGTGGTGGGCACGGGATCCCCCGAGCTCGTCCTGGTCTCCGGCTATTCCGGCATCGGCAAGTCGGCGCTGGTCCACGAGATCTACAGGCCGGTCGTCCGGGAGCGAGCCCTCTTCCTTTCGGGCAAGTTCGATCAATCCCAGCGCGACATCCCCTACTCCACGCTCGTCCAGGCCTTCCGGGAGGTCGTGCTCGAGATCCTCGCCGGGAGCGAGGACCAGATGGCGGCCTGGAGGCAGCGGCTGCTCGACGCCCTCGGGATCAACGGACAGCTCCTGGTGGAGGTCATCCCCCAGGTCGAGCTCGTCATCGGCCGGCAGCCGCCGGCTCCAGAGCTTCCGTGGACCGAGGCGCAGAACCGGTTCCGCGTCGTGTTCCGGCGCTTCATCGGGGTGTTCGCCCGGAAGGAGCACCCCCTCGCGCTCTTCCTCGACGATCTCCAGTGGACCGATTCGGCGAGCCTCGGCCTCCTTCACGATCTGGTGACGCACCCCGAGACGCGCTATCTGCTCGTCACCGGCGCGTACCGCGACAACGAGGTGCCCCCCTCGCATCCGCTGGCGCTGGCGCTCGACCAGATGCGGAAGGAGGGCGCGCGCATCTCGGACATCGTGCTCGGCCCGCTTTCCCGAGACAACATCGCCGCGCTCGTCAGCGACGCGCTCCACTGCTCCCGCGAAGACGCCGCGCCGCTCTCGAACCTCGTCCACGAGAAGACGGCCGGCAACCCCTTCTTCGCGGCCCAGTTCCTCATGGTGCTGCACGAAGAGCGGCTGATCGAGTTCGACGAGCGGGCCGAGGCCTTCCGGTGGGACGTGGCGAAGATCCGCGAAAAGGGCTTCACCGACAACGTGGCGGCCCTGATGGTCGGCAAGCTCGCGCGGCTGCCGGAGGGCGCCCAGGGAGCGCTGAAGCAGCTCGCCTGCCTGGGACACACCGCGGACGTCGCCCTGCTGGCGCTGGTTCATGGCGGCTCGGAGGAGGATGTGCACGCGGATCTTTGGGACGCAGTCCATGAGGGGCTCGTCTTTCGCTTGAACGGCACGTACAAGTTCCTCCACGACTGGGTCCAGGAAGCCGCCTATTCGCTCATCCCCGAAGGCGAGCGGGCGTCGGTGCACCTCGAGATAGGCAGGCTGCTCGCGTCGCGGACGGCGCCGGAGGAGCTCGAGGAGAAGATCTTCGAGATCGTGAACCAGCTCAACCGCGGCATCGGGCTCATCACGTCGTGGGAAGAGCGAGAACGGGTCGCCGAGCTCAACCTCATCGCGGGCAAGCGCGCCAAGGGGTCGACCGCCTACGCCTCGGCGCTGGCGTACCTCGTCGCCGGCGCGGCGCTCCTGGCCGAGGACGGCTGGTCCATCCGCTACGAGCTGATCTTCGCGCTCGAGCTCCACCGGGCCGAGTGTGAGTTCCTGACCGGCGAGCTCTCGAGAGCGGAGGAGCGGCTCTCCATGCTCTCGCGCCGCGCAGGAGACCTCGTCGCCTTCGGCGCCGTCACGTGCGCGCGCATGGCTCTTTACACGACCATGGATCGGAGCGACCGCAGCGTGGAGGCATGCCTCGAATACCTCCGGCGCGTCGGCGTCGAGTGGTCGCCGCACCCGACGGACGCGGAGGTCCTGCAGGAGTACGAGCGGATGTGGCAGAGGCTCGAGGGCCGCCCGATCGAGGAGCTCTTCGACCTGCCCCCGATGGCCGATCCGGACTGCCGCACGACCATCGACGTCCTCTCGTGGTGCGAGGCGCCCGCCCTGTTCACCGACGAGAACCTGCTGAGCCTCCTGGTCGCTCGCATGGTGAACGTCAGCATCGAGCATGGCAACAGCGACGCGTCGTGCCTCGGCTACGTCCGGCTCGGCACGGTCCTTGGGCCACGCTTCGGCGACTACCGCGCGGGGTTCCGCTTCGGCAAGCTCGGCCTCGACCTCGTGGAGAAGCGCGGGCTGGACCGCTTCAAGGCCCGCGTCTATCTGGTCTTCTGGTACGCCATCAATCCCTGGACGAGGCACGTGCGTACCAGCCTCGATCGATTGCGACGCGCCTTTCACGCGGCGCAGGAGGCGGGCGATCTCACGTATGCGTCCTATCTGCGTACCGCCTTTCTCACGCTCCTCCTCATAGATGGAGAGCCGCTCGGCGAGGTGCAGCGAGAGGCCGAGGGCGCGCTCGAGTTCGCGCGGAAGGCGAAGTTCGGCCTCGTCGTCGACTGCATCACCGGACAGCTCAGACTCATCCAGACGCTCCAGGGGCTCTTGCCGGATTTCGCCTCCTTCAACGATGAGCGCTTCGACGAGGGCCGATTCGAACGGCACCTCGAGGGCGATCCGCGCCTCTCGTTGGCCGCGAGCTGGTACTGGATCCGCAAGCTGCAAGCGCGCTTTTACGCGGGTGATTATGCCTCTGCTATCGAGGCCGCGGCGAAGGCGCGCTGGCTCCTCTGGACGTCGCCGTCGTTCCCCGAGATCGCCGAGTACCATTTTTACAGCGCGCTCGCCCACAGCGCGCTCGCGCGGGCAGCGCGCCGCGACGCGGCACCTGCCGATGAGCGGCCCCAGGTTCTCACGGAGCTCCTCGCGCACCACGAGCAGCTCGAGGTCTGGGCTTCGAGCTGCCCCGAGAACTTCGTCCATCGCGCGGCGCTGGTCGGCGCCGAGATCGCGCGCGTCGGCGGCGAATGGGAGAAGGCGGCGCAGCTCTACGAGCAGGCCATCCGCGCCGCGCGCGCGAGCGGCTTCGTCCACAACGAGGCGCTCGCCTACGAGATCGCGTCGAGGTTTTACGGGGCGCGAGGGTTCGACCTGATCGCCGCCACGTACCTCCGCGAGGCGCGCGCCTGTTACGCCCGCTGGGGGGCGGACGGCAAGGTCAAGCAGATCGACCAGCAGAATCCGCACCTCTGGGATACGACGCCGCTCGCCCAGGCCGCCACCTTCGCGGCGCGGTCCGAGCAGCTCGACCTGCTCTCGGTGACCAAGGCATCGCAAAGCCTGTCGAGCGAGATCGTCCTCGACAAGCTGCTGCGCACGCTGCTCACGGTCGTCCTCGAGCAGGGCGGCGCGCAGAGGGCTTGCATCCTCCTGTACCAGGACGAGCGCCTCTCCATCGAAGCGGAGGCGACCCTCGAAGAGAAAGGGGCGGCGACGACCCTCCTCCCGCCTTCGACGGAGGATGGTTCGCGGCGCGTCCCCATGTCGCTCGTCCGCTTCGTGCAGCGGACGAAGGAGCACGTCATCCTGAGCGATGCCGCCGCGGACGCGGGCAAGTTCTCCGGCGATGACTACTTCGCGAGGTGTCGGCCCAAGTCGCTGCTCTGCATGCCCGTCCTGAGGCAGGGCGAGGTGGTGGGCCTGCTCTACCTCGAGAACAACCTCGTCGAGGGCGCGTTCACGCCGGAGCGGCTCACCGCCCTCTCGCTGCTCGCCACGCAAGCAGCGATCTCGCTGGAGAACGCGCGGCTGCTCTCCAAGGAGCAGGCCGCGCGGACCGCGGCCGAGGCGGCGGAGCGGCGTGCGGCCTTCCTGGCCGAGGCCGGGGACATCCTCTCCAGGTCGCTCGATTATGGCGAGACGTTGTCGCGTATTGCGCGGCTCTCGGTACGATCGCTTTGCCATTGGTGCATCATCGATGTTGTGGAAGGTGGAGAGATCCGGCGAATTTCCTGGGCGCACAGAGATCCCACGATGGAGTCGTTGATCCAGGAGCTGGAGCGGCGGTATCCGCCTGGTCGGGACTCGCCGCACCCCGCGGCCAGGGTCCTGCGCAGCGGTGAGCCGCTCCTGCTCCCCGAGATCTCAGAGGCCATCCTCCGGGAACACTGCGAGGACGACGGGCACGCGAGGCTCCTCCGAGAGCTCGGGACCTACAGTTCCATCACCGTGCCGGTCGTGGCGCGGGGACAACCGCTCGGGATGCTGAGCGTCGTCTCGTCCGTGCCGGAGCGCCGCTACGGCGATGCGGACATCGAGATCGTGCAGGAAGTGGCGCGCCGGGCGGCGAACGCGATCGACAATTCGCGGCTCTACCGTGCTGCCCAGGAGGCCGTCCGGGTGCGGGACGAGTTCCTCACGGTGGCGACGCACGAGCTCAACACGCCGATGACGTCGCTCACGCTCACGCTCGAGGCGATGGATCGGGCCCTCCGGTCGGGTGGGCCCTGGGACCCGCGGGCCATGGGCAGGCAGGTCGACCGCGCGCTGCGGCAGGCGAAGCGCCTGACCCGCCTGCACAACGAGCTCCTCGACGTCTCGCGCAGCCAGGTGGATCGGCTCTCGCTCCATGTCGCGGAGGTCGATCTCGTGGCGGTCGTCCGCGATGTCCTCGCGCGATTGACGCTGGAGCTCTCGCGCGCCGGGTGTTCGGTGTCGCTGCGGGACTGCGGCCGGATCGTGGGCCGCTGGGATCGCGCGCGCGTCGAGCAGATCGTCACGAGCCTCCTCACCAACGCGATGAAGTTCGGCGCGGGCAAGCCGGTCGAGATCGTCGTCAGCGAGGAGGCCGGGACGGCGCGGCTCTCGGTGAAGGATCAGGGGATCGGCGTCGACCCGGCGCGGCAGGAGCAGATCTTCGAGCGCTTCGGGCGCGCCGTGTCCGACCGGCACTACGGCGGGCTGGGGCTCGGCCTCTACATGAGCCGCAGGATCGCGGACGCGCACGGCGGCTCGATCCGCGTCCGGAGCGCGCCCGGCGCCGGCGCCACGTTCCTCCTCGAGCTCCCGTGCGCCGGGCCGCCGCGCGCTGGCGAGCCGAGCTCGCCGCCGGGCTGAGCGGCCCCGCGCGCTCGGCGCGGCCGCCCGCCGCGCCGGCGCCCTTCACGCCGGCTCGTCGCGCTCGACGTCGATGTGCACGAGCACCTCGGCGTCCGGCTCGGCGGCGCGGATCGCGTCGCGCGCGCGGTCGCCCGTCGCGTGCGCGCGGGCGAGGCGCATGTCGCCCGGGAGCTCGATGTGCACGTCGACGAACAGCGTGCGCCCGGCGAGCCGCGTGCGCAGCCCGTGGTGGCCGAGGATCTCGCCGCGCGCGCGCATCGCGTCGAGCGCGGCCTCGATGGCGGCGACGCGCTCGTCGGGGGCGCTCGTGTCGATGAGGTCGCGCACGCCGAGCCGGAGGAGGGACCCCGCGGACGTGAGGACGTAGGCGGCGACCGCGATCGACAGGAGGCCGTCGACGCGGGAGAAGCCGGTCGCGTACGTGACGGCGACGCCGAGGAGGACGGCGACGTTCGCCGCGATGTCGGTGCGGTAGTGGACGGCGTCGGCCTCGATGGCGCTCGAGCCGGTGCGGGCGGCGACGCGGCCGAGGTAGGCGACGAGCGCCGCGGTGATCAGCGCGGCGGCGGCCATGGTGCCGAGCGTGACGGCGGCGAGGCGGAGCGGCTGGGGCGAGAGCAGCCGCCGGATCCCTTCGACGAGCAGGTAGACCCCGGAGCCGCCGATGAGCAGGCCCTGACCGGCGGTCGCGAGCGTCTCGATCTTCGCGTGACCGAAGGGGTGGGAGCGGTCGGGCGCGGCGTGGGCGAGCTGGATGGCGAGGGCGTTCGCCGAGGAGGCGAAGAGGTCCGTGAGCGAGTCGACGGCGCTCGCGGTGACGGCCATCGACTGGCCGAGCTGGCCGGCGACGAGCTTGCCGAGGGCGAGGCCGCCGGCGGTCAGCGCCGCGATGCGCCCGGCGCGCAGCGCGGCGCGGGCGCGGGCGGCGGGGTCGGGGAGGGCGCCGGGGCCGTCGCGGCCGGCGGGGCCGGCAGCGGCGGCCGGCGCGGGCGCGACGCCGCGGCCGGGGAGGGCGGCGGGGTCGGGGAGGGCGGCGGGGTCGGCGGCGCGTGCGGCAGGAGGCGGTCCGCTCATCGCGGGGAGGCTACCCCGCGGCGCCGGCGCGCGTCATGCCCGGCGGGGGGCGGGGCGCGCCTCACCGGCCCGCGGCGGGCGCGCGGCATGCCCGCGGGGGGCGCGGCGCGCCTCATCGACCCGCGGCGGGCGCATCGTCGGACAGCAGGAGGCCCATGACCAGGTCGTCCACGAACGCCCCGCCGTCGCCGCGGACGAGGTCGCGCCGCGTCCCCTCGTGCACGAACCCGATCGACCGGTAGAGCGCGATCGCCCGCGCGTTGTCCGCCCGCACGTAGAGCTCCACGCGCCGCACGCGCCCCCCGTCCGGGTCGCGGTGCGTGGCCGCCAGCCCGAGCAGCCGCTCCATCAGCGCCCGGCCCACGCCGAGCCCCTGCGCCTCCGGGTGCACGCCGAGCCCGAGGATCCCCACGTGGCGCAGCATCCGGAACCTGAACCGCCGGAGGAGCGTCGCCTCGCCGACGAGGCGGCCCCCCGGGAGCTCGGCGGCCAGGCACATCGCCGAGCCGTCCATCGCCGTGAGGCCCGCGCGCTCCCGCTGCTCGGCGTAGGAGTCCGCGTCCGCCGGCAGCTCGTCCTCGTGCTTCACGATCCCGTGCCGGGCGCGCACGATCGCCCGCTCGAGCTCGAGCAGGGCGGCGGCGTCGTCGCGCGAGCTCTGTCGGACGACGCAGTGACGGCCGCCCCGGAGCGGGGCGCGGTACGGCTCGACCCTCATGGCGGCTGCGAGCCTAGCCGCAGCGGCGGGCCCCGCTCGAGCGGGAAGTTCCCCGTTCGCGCTGGAGCGGTCCCCGCGCGCGGGTGGCCCAGGCGGACGCGCGGGCGCCCGGCGCGCTCACCCGAGCCATGCGGCGGCGCGGCGCCTGGCTACGCGACGGCGCGGTTCAGGTTGGCGGGCGTGCCGGCCGAAGGCGGGCGCAGCTCGACCTTCACCCAGCCGGCCTCCCGCCGATCGAACGCCTTGTACGCGTCGATCGCGGACGTGAGGGGCGCCT
This sequence comes from Sorangium sp. So ce394, assembly GCF_051474665.1. Lineage (NCBI taxonomy): Bacteria > Pseudomonadati > Myxococcota > Polyangiales > Polyangiaceae > Sorangium > Sorangium sp. So ce394. The sequence continues at coordinate 6,937,713 of NZ_CP150339.1, read as the reverse complement.
GCTTCGTGATGATCGTGGTGGGATCCACCTGGCCGGTCTGCACGAGGTCCACGAGCTTCGGGATGTACTTCCTGTGGTTGCAGTTGCCCATTTGCAGGGTGAGGTTCTTGTTCATGGCCTCGCCGATGGGGAACGTGCGCGAGGTCTGCGGGTAGACCCCGATGACCGAGATGGTCCCTGCCTTGGCCACGCAGCGGACGGCCCACTGCAGCACCTGCGACGGCCCGTCGCCGGCGCGGAAGGTGTCGCCCTTGGTCCGCGCGTCGGGGGAGATCTGCTTGACCTCCAGGTCGAACGCCTTGGCGTCCTGCTTTGCCTGCTTGTGGGCGGGGCCGTCGTGGGGGCGCTCGGCGTCGACGCCCACGGCGTCGATCGCCCGGTCCACGCCGATGCCGCCGGTGAGGCGCATGATCGCGACGAGCGGATCCTCGGCGGAGAAGTCGACGGTCTCGGCGCCCTGGTCGCGGGCCATCTCGAGGCGGTCGGCCACCTGATCGACGGCGATGATGCGGCCTGCGCCCATGAGCTTGGCGCTGGCGATCGTGAACAGGCCGACGGGGCCGCACCCGAACACCGCCACGGTGTCGCCGGGCCGGATCTCGGCGAGCTCGGCGCCGAAGTACGCGGTGGGGAAGATGTCCGAGAGGAGGATGGCCTGGTCGTCGCTGACGCCGTTCGGGAGCTTGACGAGCCCGACGTTGGCGAAGGGGATGCGGGCGAATTCGGCCTGGAGGCCGTCGAAGGGGCCGGACATCTTGGGGCCGCCGAAGAAGGCGGTGCCCGCGTGCTTGCCGTTCGGGTTCGCGTTGTCGCATTGCGCGTAGTACGCGGCGCGGCAGTACGAGCAATAGCCGCACGCGATGGTCGACGGCACGACGACGCGGTCGCCCTTCTTCAAGTTCCTGACGTCCTTGCCGAGCTCCTCGACGACGCCGACCGCCTCGTGGCCGAGCACGGTGCCCGGGACCATCCCGGGCATGGTGCCGCGGACGAAATGGAGGTCGGTGCCGCAGATGGCGCTGGCCGTGATGCGGATGATGGCGTCGGTCGCCTCCTTGATCTTGGGCTCCTTGATGTCGTCCATCCGGATGTCGCCGACGCCGTGAAACACTACCGCCTTCATGAGGTCTCGCTTTCTCCCTTCAGGGGTGGACCAGCGCGCCGGGCTGCCACGGAGGGCGCAGACCGGCGTGCTGCTGAGATGGCTGAGGGTTCCGATGGGGGCTGGCTGTGCCGATCCCGTGCCAGGGCGAGGGGGAGAGGGGAGGGGCGAGGCCGGGAGGATGCGGGAGCGACCGAGGAAACGGGCGGGGCGCGGTGGTGGGCTCGGGCGGAACGGAGGTGGTGCGTCGGGGGGCGCGCTGCCGAGGTTGGTGCGGCGGAGTGCTCCTGTGGGGGAGGCCGTGGCGATTTGTCTCGGAGGGCGACGATGTCGCGGGGAAAAGTGCAGCGGAGCTAACCCGCCGTGACCACCGTCAGCGTCGGCTGAGGCCCGGCCCGCCGCGCGTCAGAGGCGCTGGCCTGTGCGGCGGACGCGCGCGCCGAGCTCCTCGAGCCGCGCGACGACGCGCGCTGGGTCGAGCACGCTCTCCGGGTTGTACAGGCCCGGGCCGACCGGGGGACCGCCCGCGAGCCCCAGCAAGCGCTCCGTCGCGATCGCGGCGCCGTACGCGCTCAGGCGCGCGAGGCCGTCCGTATCGACGATGTCGTAGCGCAGCCGCGCGCCCGCGCCGTCGCGGCGCCGCCCCGACACCTCGACGATGAGCTCCGTCACGTGACCCGCCCCGCCCGTCGCGGCGTCGCGCGTCGCGATGTCGACGCGGATCTCTCGCGCGTCGGTCGCCGCCGCGAGGCTCACCACGTCGGGGAGCGGCATGGCCCGGCCAACGCGCTCCACGCCCTCGCCGTCCACGAAGCGCCGTGTCGCCGCGTCGCCGAGCAACCAGGTCCATTTCCCGCCCTGGAGCGCGAGCGGAGCCTGCCCGGTCTGCGCCTCTTGCTCGAAAGCGGCCTGCAATGCGGGGCCGCCGCGATCGTCCGCGTCGACCACGCAGCCGATGGCGATCGCGTCGACGCGCTGGAGCTCCTGCGCGAGGTGCAGCGCCGCCAGCGTCGCCGCGCCGCCGAAGGCGTGGCCCAGCATGAGGATGGGGGCGCGCGTCGGTCGCGCGATGTAATGGGCGACCACGGGGCCGATCTCCCCGACGGCGTCCGAGAAGGCGACGTGGGGCACGCCGTCCGCCTGCGCGCGCTTCACCGCGTTCGACGCCTCGTCTTTGACGAGCGCGACGACGGCGCTGAACGACGCGCCTCGCTCGAGGCCGAGGTCGTCGCGGCCGACGTCGGCGGCTGTCGCCGTCGTCGGGCCGCCGACCTCCGCGGCGACCTCGGACGCCCTGCGCGCGTCGCGTCCGGCGATCGCGATCGGGAGGTCCGGATGCAGGCGCCGGAGCGCCTTTGCTGCGCGCGCGCCGACCTGGCCGGAGCCGCCGATCAAGAGAACGGGTGACATCGTTCGTGTGGCCATCTGAATGGACTCCTCCCGCCGAGCGCGCGGGCGCCCGGAGCGTGCCTGGGGATAACCTACCATTGGTAAGTTTCGTTTCGTAATATGCGCCCGCTCGTGGCAGCGTCAAGGCGAATGGCGAAGTCCCGGGGGGCTGGCCTTGTGTTGCCTGGTATTCGCGCCGGTGGATGCGGGCTCGTCGGCTGATGCGGACTCGTCACTTGGAACGGGCTCGTCGGTTGGCGCTGACTCGCCGGGTTCGTGCGCGCGCCGTGGCCGACCCGTCAGGGTAAACGCTCGATCGCGCCCGTGGTCAACGGCGCCGCCGGCTTCGTTCTGCTGTGCCGGCCGGCCCTTGACTTCGAGCGCGCTCGAAGTCTTATGCCTCCGGGACACACAAAGGGAGAAGGCACCATGCGATACAACCTCCTCGGGAAGACGGGCCTCTACGTGTCCGAGCTCTGCCTCGGCGCCATGACGTTCGGCGGAAAGGGCTTCTGGCAGGTCATCGGCGCGCTCGGCACCAGCGAGGCCGAGGCCATCGTGGGCACGTCGCTCGACCGCGGCGTCAACTTCATCGACACGGCGGACGTCTACTCCGAAGGCGAGTCGGAGCGGATCGTCGGCGCGACGCTCAAGGCGCTCGGCCGCCCGCGCGAGCAGGTCGTCGTGGCCACCAAGGTGCGCGGGCGCGTGGGCCCGGGCGTGAACCAGGTGGGCCTCTCGCGGGCGCACATCCTCGCGAGCATCGACGGGAGCCTCCAGCGGCTCGGGCTCGATCACGTCGACCTCTACCAGATCCACGGCTTCGACCCGGTGACGCCCATCGAGGAGACGGTGCGCGCCCTCGACGACGTGGTGCGCTCGGGCAAGGCCCGTTACGTCGGCTTCAGCAACCTGCCCGCGTGGCTGGCCATGAAGGCGATCGGCTTCGCGCAGGCGAACGGCCTCGCGCGGTTCGAGAGCGCGCAGGTCTACTACTCGCTCGCGGGGCGCGACATCGAGCGCGAGATCGTGCCTTTGGCGCAGTCGGAGGGCATCGCGATCCTCCCCTGGAGCCCGCTCGCGGGCGGCATGCTGTCGGGCAAGTTCGATCCGGAGAAGCCGGGCGGCCCCGACGGCGCGCGGCGCTCGAGCTTCGACTTCCCGCCTGTCGACCGCGCCCGCCTGCCGCGCGTGCTCGGCGCGCTGCGGGAGGTCGCGGGCGCCACGGGCCTCTCGGTCGCGCGCGTCGCGCTCGCGTGGCACTTGACTCGCCCCTTCGTCACCAGCGTCATCATCGGCGCGAAGACGCGGGAGCAGCTCGACGACAACCTCGCTGCCGCGGACGTCACGCTCTCGCCCGAGCACGTCAAGCAGCTCGACGAGGCGAGCGCGCTCCCGCCTGAATACCCTGGCTGGATGGTGGAGTGGCAGAACCGCGACGCGCGGGGCGTCGTCGGCGGGCAGCCGGTCATGGACCGCGCCCGCCAGCACCTGACGAAGAAGTAACGGCCCACGGGCGCCGGTCCGCGAGCGCGGGCACGACATCGCGGAGCTGGAACGAGGACGCCGGGCACCCGTGCGGCAGCGAGCGACCGGCGAGCCAGCGGGAGATGCGTGCTCATCGGCATGCACCGGACGTTGCGGTGCTCCGTGCCATGCTGTACCACCGCGCGCCCAGCCTCGGGCCGCCCCTCCTTCCATGCCCTCTCAGCGCCTCACCCGCATCGCGCCTCCGCTCTTCGTGGTCATCTGGTCGACGGGGTTCATCGTGGCGCGGCTGGTGGCGCCTCACGCGGAGCCGCTCACCTTTCTTCTGGTGCGCTACACGCTCGCCGGGCTCGTGCTGGCCTTCGTCGCGGTCGTGGCGCGGGTGCGATGGCCGAGGGCGGCACGGTCATGGCGGGACGGTCTGGTGGCGGGCGCCCTGCTGCACGGATTCTACCTCGGCGCGGTGTTCTGGTCGGTGAAGCACGGGCTGCCGGCGGGCATCTCGGCGCTCGTCGCGGGGCTGCAGCCGCTGGTCACGGCGGCGCTCGCCGGGCCGCTGCTGGGAGAGCGGGTCTCGCGGGGCCGCTGGCTCGGCATCGGGCTCGGCTTCCTGGGGGCGTGCCTCGTCGTGTTCCCGAAGCTCGGGGCCGGCGTGCCGCCGCTCTCGCTCGCGGTCGCGGTCCTGGGGATGCTCTCGATGACGCTCGGCACCCTCTGGCAGAAGCGCACGGGCGGCGGGGTCGACCTGCGGGTCAATGCCGTCATCCAGTACATCGGGGCCGCGCTCGTCACCTTGCCGATGGTGCTGCTGACCGAGGAGCGCCGGATGGAGCTCACGCTCCCGCTCTGCGCGGGGCTGCTGTGGGCGGTGTTCGGGCTCTCGATCGGGGCGGTCGGGCTCCTGCTCACGCTGATTCGGCGGGGCGCGGTGGTGGGCGTGGCGACGCTCCTCTACCTCGTGCCGCCGGTCGCGGCCCTCATGGCGTTCGGCCTGTTCGGTGAGACCCTGAGCCTGGTGCAGGTCGCCGGAATGGCCGTCGCGGCGCTCGGCGTTTACGCGGTCGTACGTCCGACCTGAGACACGACGTCTCCTCGGCGGCGAGCGCCGGGCAAGGCGTCGAGAACGTCAAAGGATGCGTTCACTCAGCCTGCACGTAGAGCGAGAACGGGAAATTGCCCTCCCCGCCGGCGAAGGTCGCGTCAGGCACGTCGATCACGAATTCATGCATGCCGGCGCTCGCGGCCCCCCACGGGACGATCCGGGTGTCGATCACGTCGCCAGGGCACCAATTGCTGAACGACTGCCACTCTTCGTCCGACCGCGGGGACGGCCCGTAGATGCCGTTGCTCTGGGTGTTGTACTTGCGAAACGGCTCGCACGACATGCGCCCGGGCTTGTATTGCAGGGCCAGCTCGCCGTCGACGTACACGTAATGCTCGCGGCGAATATACTCCTCGCCGCCCTGGTTGGCGCCATGGTTCGACGTGATCAGCACGAGCTGCGCATTCTGTGTGTCTGCCGGCAATTCGAAGCTGACCGTCTTGCGGGTCGTGCCGACCTTGTCGCTGGCGCCCACGGCGTAATTGTTGAATTCTTCGCCGATGGCCAGCGGTAGCACGACGCCGAAGTCCTGAGCCTCCTTCGTGCTGTCGGTATAGAGCAGCAGCGATCCGAGCTGCGTGTCATTGCGACCAGCGCAGCCGGCGACCTCGTCGTTCGCGGCGTAAGGCACGCCGAAGATGCTCAATTCGAGCCAGAAATCGTGTTCGGCCAGGAGGTCGGGGTCTTTCAGGATCGGTACGAGGTTGCTGGCCTCCCATTCGTAGGGGACCGTCGTCGGCTGCTTGTTCATGTCCATGAACGGCGTGACGAACCGCGCGACCTCGATCCGGTCGACCTCGCCGGCGACGTACGTCTGGGCCCCCTTGGGGACCAGCGCCAGGTTGACCGAGCCGAGTCGATCGTAGTTGTCGCACCGCGCTCCCACGACCACGCGGACCTTCAGGGTGGTCTGGACCTTGGCGAGCAGCTCGTCGGTCAACCTGGTCGCGACCAGCGAGTTGTCGTGGCGGATCACGCCGTCCGGGAGCGGTTCGTCGACCGTCGCGGCGTAGCCGTCGTAGAACGCGACGTTCTCCAGCACCGGGACCTCCTCGGGTTCCGGGGGCGGCACGTCGCCGCTGCCGCCGCTGCCGTCACTGCCGTCACTGCCGCCGCCACCGCCAGCGCCAGCGCTGGTCCCGGTCGCTGCCGTCGTGCTCCCGGTGCTGTCAGAGGTCCCGGCGCCTCCGCCAGTGCCCACGTCGGAGCGCTGTTCATTCGTGCACGCGGCGAGCAGGGCCAACGGACAGAGGTATGGGATCGCGCGACGCAGGTTCATTCGTCACAAGTATCAAATCGCCGACTCGATGTCGCGCTGGAGCGGCGGACCCACCACGCCCAGGGGGTGTCCTGTTTGGAGCGCTCGACGGTCTCCGGACCCGAGTAGTTTCGCGAGGTTGTGCATGGCGAAGCAGGATGGAGGCGGGCCGATGGGGGCACCACCCGCAGCGACGCAAAAGCGTGTAATTGTTTATTCCTGCTGCGCCTTTGCGCCTTTGCGCCTTTGCGTTGGACTCTCTTTCCGGATCCCTGGCCGGACTCCTGGTGGGTGGAACCAGCCCGGAGTGTACGAACCTAACCCGGCTCGCCCGCGCGCACCCGGACGACCTTCCCATCGAACGCGACGGCCAGCGCATGGACCGGCACAGCCCCGCTCGCGCGCAGCTCGGCGGCGTAGCCTCGCGTCCGGATCTGCGCCAGCGCGTCGTCGAGCGCCCGATCGAGGCTCGCGCGCGGCGCGCGGGCGACCTTGAGCTCGAGCACGACGCCGGGCCGGCCGGGCTGCGCCGGCCGGATCATCACGTCGGGGCGCCCCTTCCCGGGCTCGCGGTTCGAGCGCACGTGATGGCCCGGCTCGAGCGCCGCCAGCAGGCCGGCGACGAAGCCGTGGTAGACCGCTTCCGGGTCGACCCTCGTCGCGTCATGGTACGAGAGCACGTCGGTGACGAAGGCCTGGAGCTCTGTCTCGAACCCCGGCGCGTCGCCCGAGAGGAGCGCGGCGAGGAGCCGCTGCATGCTGGCGCCCTGCCGCATCAGCCGCGCCTCCGCCCAGCGCCGGAACGTGCCTGTGTAGAGCAGCCGCACCTCGCGGTTCGGGATCTTCAGCGCGTGCGCGGGCTGCTCCCCCGGCCCGCGCGAGCGCTTCTCGGCGCGAAGGTATCCCGAGAAGACCAGCAGCCCGAACAGCGCGTCTTCGTTCTGCGCGAGGTCGCCGACGGCCACGTTCTCCTCGAGCACGCGCTCGATCTCGCCGCCCTCCATCAGCACCTCCAGCGCGGGCTGCAGCGTGACGGCGTGCTCCTCGATCACCCTCTGGATGAGGTCGTTGGAGCTCGTGCCGAGCCAGAACGGGAGCGGATCCGCGTCTCTCCCCTCCAGGAAGCTGAGGATCGACCAGGGGTTGTAGATGACCGCGCCGCCGAAATCGTACCCGTTGTACCAGGCGCGGATCACCTCCAGCAGGCTGCGCCGGCCAGCCTTGTCCAGCAGTGCCTCCACCTCGGGCTCGGTGAACCCGAAGCAGGTGCTGAAGTCCGAGCGGAGCAGCGAATAGACCACCACGTTGTTGAGCCCAGAGAAGATGCTCTCGCGCGCCACGCGGAGGATGCCGGTGAGGACGGCCCGGTGGAGGTGCGGATTGCCCTTCAGCCCCTCGGTGAGGAACGTGCGCACGAAGTCGAGGATGCGCGGCGCGTAGCCATGGAGATAGCCGGCGTGGATGGGCTCGTCGTACTCATCGATGAGCATCACGACGCGCTCGCCGTGGAGGCGGTGGAGATGGCTGGACAGGTCCAGAAGCGCGCGGCCGTACACGGCCTCGGACGCCGTGCCGTCCAGCACTTCCCGGTAGCGGCGCTGCTCCACGTCCCCGAGCTGGCCGCTGTCGAGCACGTAGCGGTGCTGGTCGTAGAGCGCGACGATCTTCTCCCGGAGGGCCGCGAAGCAGCGCTCGAACGTCTCCTGCTTCGCTCCTTTCAGCGTCAAGTAGATGACAGGATACCGCTGGAAGTGCGCGCGATAGCGCTCTCCGGCCTGCCAGATCGAGAGGTCGTCGAAGAGGCTCGAAAGGTCCTCCTGCCGCTTCTCGAAGAACCAGCGCAGCATCGACAGGTTCAGCGTCTTGCCGAACCGCCGGGGGCGGGGGAGGAGCGCGACCTGGACGCCCTCCTTGTCGATCAGCTCGCGGATGAGGTGGGTCTTGTCGACGTACTCCAGCCCGGACTCGCGGAGCTGGCGAAAGTCGTCGATGCCTAGCGCGACGCGGAGGGACATGGGTCCCACCCGTATGCGGCCCTGGCAGCACTAGATCAAGCCAGCGCCACGGCCCCCGACCCCCTCGCCGCCGCGCCGCGCCCGCCCTGCTGCGCTTACGCCTACGGCCCGGCCGCCGCCATCGCCTCCGCCGGCGTGCGCTGCGGCGCCTCGCCCGCGCCGGCCGCCACGCCGTCGATCCGCAGGTCCGCCCCGTCGACCCGCGCGATCGCCTGCCCGAACCACCGCCCGATCCGGGAGCGGAGCCCCCGGGCGAGCTCGGGCCGCGCGCCGGCCCGGGCCAGCACCTCGAGCAACGACGTCTCCGGCGAGGCGGCGACGTCGACGATCTTGCCCTGGGGCGTCTCGCCCGACACCGCCTTCGCGATCGCCGCGAGGAGCGCCTCGACCGGGATCGCGTCCTTGAAGGCCTCCGCCACCTCCGGCGGGATCAGCACGCGCCGGTCCCCGAGCGCCCGCGCCGCGCCCGGCGGCAGCAGGCGGAAGAGCGGCGCAGGCCTCAGCACGATGTACGGGGCGCCGTCCCGCCGGATCCGGCGAATCCCCTCGTCGCCGTCCGGCCGCGACGTCACGACGAGCAGCGATGTCACCCCGGGGGCGCGCGTCGCCGAGAGCGCGGCCGCGAGGAGCCCGGCGGAAGGCGAGGGCGAGGGCGGCGTCGCGCCGCGCCACGGGACCGGCTCGATGACCGCGATCGCGGTCGCGCGCGCGTCGAGCGCGGCCTGGAACAGGTTGCCGCGCTCCGCGGTGGCGTGGGCCGCGTCCACCCGGCTGTGCGCGATGCCTCGCTGCGACAGCCCATCACAGACCTGCTCCGTGAGGGCAGGATCCTCTCCGGTGATCAAGAGCATGACAGGGCTCCTCCTCGGCTGGCGTCGACCGATCGCTAGCCACAGGAGCTCTCACCGTCAATGGCTGCTCCCCTGTCCGACACGGACGATGCTGCGGTATCGGGGGCGGATCCCCTGTCCGACACGGACGATGCTGCGGTATCGGCGCGGCTCCGATCACCGCCCCTGGCGCCGCGGATCGGCCGCCCGCCCCCGCGCCGGCGCCGCGGCGTACAGCGCCAGCGCACGCCGCACCGGGCCGCGGTCGGCGCCGCCCGCCCGCACGGGATCGGCCTCGCCGACGAGCACGGACAGGGCGCGCGCCTGCGTCCGCGCCGCGGCCTCCCGGGCGGGATCGCCCGCCTGCGCGGCCAGGGCCGAGAGCCGCCGCGCCACGCCGAGCGCCGCCGGCAGCGCCCCCGCGGCCACGTACGCGGCCGCGAGCTCCTGGAGCAGGCCGGCGTCGTCGCCCCGGAGCGCCACCGCCGCCTCGAGGTCGGCGATCGCCTCGTCGCGCCGCCCCTCGCGCGCCCGGAGCGCCGCCCGGGCGCGGTAGCCCTCGACGAAGCCGCGCACGTGGTCCAGCGCCACCGTGTAGGTGCGCTCCGCCTCGCGCGGATCGCCCGCCCGCTCGTACAGCGCGCCCAGCCCGAGGTACGCCGGACCGTAGGTGGCGTCGAAGCGGACCGCCTCCAGGTACCGCGACAGCGCCACGTCGGCCTCGCCGGCCGCCGCGCGGGCCGCGGCTTGCCGCGTCAGCTCGGCGGCTTGCGCCGTGGCCCAGCCAACCCCGTCCGCCCGGGCCGGCGCGGCCCCGTGCAGCAGCGCCGCGGCGACGGCGAATGCGAGGGCGCGCGCTCCCCGTCCTGCGCCCGCCGCACCTCCGCATCGCACCGCGCGCACCGGTCGGTAGCGTACCGGCGCCCGGCCGATCGGGCAATCGCCGCGCCCCGCCCGGCGCGCGGCCCCGCCCTGTCCGGCGCGCGCCACGCCTCCACCGGCGCGCCGCCCCGCTGCGTGCCGCCGTACGCGGCACGCGGGTCACGCCGGTCACGCCGCAGCGCAGCGCGCCTCGGCGGCCGCGCTCCTCGCGCGGAAGGCAGCCGCCCGGCGCGAGTTCGCGTAGGATGCGCGGCCATGGGTGAGGACCTGCGCTTCCCGGACGCCTTCCTGTTCGGCACTGCCGCCTCTGCCACTCAGGTCGAGGGGCACTGCGCGCAGAGCGACTGGGCCGCGTTCGCGCGCGAGCCGGGCCGCGTCCGCGGCGGCGATACGCCGGACGACGCGTGCGACCAGCTGCACCGCTTCCGCGAGGACGTCGCGCTCCAGGCGCGGCTCTGCATGGGCGCCCACCGGCTCTCCATCGAGTGGGCCCGCGTCGAGCGCGAGCCGGGCGAGTTCGATCCGGCCACGTGGGACCACTACCGCGACGTGCTCGGCGCGCACCTCGAGGCCGGGATCACCCCGATGGTCACCATCCACCACTTCACCCTGCCGCGCTGGGTCGCGCAGCGCGGCGGCCTGCTCGCGCAGGATCTGCCGGCGCTCCTCTCGCGCTTCGCCGAGCGCGCCGTCGAGGCGCTCGGCGACCTCTGCCAGCTCTGGGTCACCATCAACGAGCCCAACATGCTCGCCCTGCAGGCCCACCTGCTCGGCGTCTGGCCCCCCGCGCGCAGCTCGCCCGTCGAGGCGGTGCGCGCCCACCAGAACCTCTTCCGCGCCCACACCGCCATGTACCGCGCCATGCACGAGGCCGCCGGCCGCCGCGGCCACCCCATCTCGGTCGGCGTCGCGCACCACCTGCGCGTCATCGAGCCGGAGCGGTTCGGGCGCCTCGCGGACCGCATGTGGGCGGCGCTCTTCGAGCGGCTGTTCAACGACGCGTTCGCGCGCGCCGTCTGCGACAGCGGCCTGCACGACTTCTTCGGCGTGAACTACTACAGCCGCGACCTGGTCCGCTTCTCCCCGGCGCACGCGCGCGCGGGCTTCTTCCGGCGCCTCGTCCCCGAGGGGGCCGAGGTCAGCGACCTCGGCTGGGAGATCTACCCGGAGGGGCTCGGCTACGTGCTCGACGCGTGGTGGCCCCGCGCGCGGGTTCCCATCTACATCACCGAGAACGGCATCGCCGACGCCGACGACGACCAGCGCCCGAGCTTCCTCGTGCGGCACCTCGCCGAGGTCGCACGGGCGATCGAGCGCGGCGTCGACGTGCGCGGGTACATGCACTGGTCGCTGCTCGACAGCTTCGAGTGGGCCGAGGGCTACGCCCCGCGCTTCGGGCTTGTCGAGGTCGACCGCGCGACCCAGGAGCGCAGCCCCCGGCCGAGCGCCGAGCTCTACGCGCGGATCGCGCGCGCGCGCCGCATCGACGCCGCCGGCGCGTCGCTCGCGGGCGGCGCCGCGCCCGCGTGACCCCAGCACCGGAAAGGCAGGACCGATGCGCATCGCGCTGCTGTACCCACCGCCCTGGAAGATCCCCGCGCCGGGGGAGGCGCACGACACGAGCGGGGACGGCCCGCCGGCGGACTACCGCGAGGGCGATCTCGACCCGGACTTCCACCAGACCCCGTACGGGCTCTACTCGCTGGGCGCGCAGGCGATCCGCGCGGGCCATCAGGTGAAGGTGCTGAACCTCTCGTCGTACCCGTTCTCGCAGGTCGAGCGGGTCGTGCGCGAGCTCGACGCGGACGTCTTCGGCATGTCGTGCTGGACCGCGAACCGGCGCGGCGTGGCGCTCACCGCCCGGAGCATCCGGCGGCTCCACCCCGCGGCGCACATCGTCGTCGGCGGGCCGCACGCGACGCCGCTCGCGGCCGAGATGCTGCGGCACCACCCCGAGATCGACACGGTGGCGCTCGGCGAGAGCGAGCTCGCGTTCCTGGAGCTCCTCGAGCGCCTCGAGGCCGGCCGGCCGGCGCTCGGCATCGCCGGCACGGCCTACCGCGTCGACGGCCGCGTCGAGCTCGGCCCGCCCCGGCCGGCGATCGAGGAGCTCGACGCGCTGGAGTCGCCGCACGACCACTACGCCACGCACATCGTGATGACGTCGCGCGGCTGCGCCTGGGCGTGCACGTTCTGCGGGGCCGAGGCGACGTGGGGCCGCGGGTTCCGGGGCCAGTCGGTGCGTTACGTGCTCGACTCGCTCGAGGCCGCGGTGGCGAAGGCCCCCGTGAAGATGCTCCAGATCAAGGACGACACCTTCACGACGAACCGGAAGCGGGTCATCGACATCTGCCGCGGCATCCGCGAGCGGAAGATCTCGTTTCTGTGGAGCTGCGACACGCGCGTCGACGTCCTCGGCGACGACCTGCTCCGGGAGATGCGGCTCGCCGGCTGCCAGCGCTTGAGCCTCGGGGTCGAGTCGGGCTCGCCGTCCATCCTGAAGAACATCGACAAGAAGATCACGGTCAAGAAGATCATCGAGTCGACCGAGCTCGCGAAGAAATACGGTATCCAGGTCCGCTATTACATGATGCTGGGCAACCGCGGCGAGACGGCGGAGACGTTCCGGGAGACGCTCGCGTTCCTGGAGGCGGCGAAGCCGCATCAGTACATCTTCTCGTGCCTGTCCATTTACCCCGGCACGCGCGACTTCGACGACGCGGAGGCGGCCGGCTGGCTCGAACGCGAGGTGTATTTCCGCGGCGACTTCCAGGAGCTCAAGACCCCGTTCGACGCCTCGGAGGAGGACACGGCGCTGATGAGCGCGTGGTTCGAGCAGAACAAGGGGTTGCGCGAGCTCTACCGCGAGGGGGTGGAGGAGCGGCGGGCGATCCTCGCGCGGCTCGGCGATCACCACGCGGCGCACCTGGAGCTCGGGATCGCTTATCTCGACGCGGGGCAGCTCGATCTGGCGGAGCGGCACGCGGCGCGGGCCCTGGAGCTCGGGTATCCGTTGCCGGGGCTCGCCTACAACGCGCTCGCGTGCGTCGCGGCGGCGCGGCGCGACTGGCAGTCGATGCAGGACCACTTCACGGCGGCGGCGAAGCGCGATCCGCAGCACGCGGTGCTCATCCGCAACGTGCAGGCGGCGCGGGCGTGGTACGCGAAGGGCGGTCCGGACCGGGGGCTACCGCTCGATCTGGTCGCGCGCTGCGACTTCCAGCTGCTGGAGCGGACGGCGCAGCCGGCGTTGCCTGGGCCGCTGCCGGAGGACTTCGCGGTGTGGCCGCCGGCGGCGCCGCGGCCCGCGCCGGCGCGGCCGGCCGAGGCGGGCGGGCGCGAGGCGGCGGCGCAGCGGGGGCGGCTGCGGGTGGTGCCATAGCGCCGGGGGCGCGGCGAGCAGGCCGGCAGAGATCACCTGGCGGCGATCGGTCCAGCGCCTTCGCGAGAGGATGGATCGGGCGGGAGAATGAGATAGCGAATCACTGAACCCGCGTGGGTAAGCCGTAGCCCGGCGCCGCCCCCCCGCACCGCGGGAACACGAGCGCTCGCTGTGCCATCGAGCAGCTCGAGCGATACCGTGAAACGTGGCACGCGGGCAGGTGGCACGGTGCCATCAGGTGCCATCCGCGAGCTGGCACGTGCCACCGTGGCTCGTGGCCGCTGCCGCGCCGGGCGCTGGTCTCCTGGGCCTCACGAGCTTGTATCGACGCCATTGCGTGCGGTGAGGTCGCGCGGCGTCGTAATCATACAGGAGGGGCCGTTTCGTCGCGAGGTGGTACGGCCGTTGCTTTGTGAGCGCCCTGACGGCGAGCGCGGCCGAAGGCGGCTCGTCATCCATTGGAAGCCGTGATGCGCCCGGCCGGAGCGCCGGCACGAAACGCGGTGCACGGATTGACCATCCTTGGAGATTCGAACATGCCGCTTGCTGCACACTCGCGTCCTTTCTTCGCAATTGGCTTGTTGCTGGGGCCCCTCTCGCTCGCCGGATGCTACTCGCCGGAGGGGGACACGCTCGAGGAGGACACGGCCGAGGAGGAGGTCGTCGCGACGGCGGGGCCGCGCCCGCTCATGTCGTACGAAGACTTCCGCAAGACGCTGGTCTGGCTGCCGTCGAAGGGGGTCTGGGTCGCCGAGGGTGACATACCGCTCCGCGGCGAGGAGGGGATCCGGAAGTTCTACGAGGATCATTACTCCCCCTCCGGCGCCCTGACCGTCACTCGGATCGGCGGCTCCAACAACATCTGGAGCCGGGCCGACCGGCTGAGCCTGACCTATTGCGTATCGCAGTCCGCGTTCGGCGCCAACTACAACAGCGTCGTGGACGCCATGCAGCAGGCGGCCGCAGCGTGGGAGAACGCCGCCAACGTCCGCTTCGTCCACGTGGTCGCCCAGGACACGAATTGCACGAACACCAACAACAACGTGAAGTTCAACGTCACCTCACCGGCGCCGCCCCCCAGCAATGGCTTTGCCTTTTATCCGGACTGGCCGCGCGATTGGCGCGAGTTCCTGCTGACCTGGGATCCCACCTGGTCGACGGACTGGCGCCAGCCCATCGGCGTCATCATGCACGAGCTGGGACACGTGCTCGGGTTCGACCATGAGCACATCCATGTGCCCGGCTCGCCATGCGAGGATCCCACGTCAACCGCGGAACTGGTGACCGAGTACGATTCGCTCTCCGTCATGCACCGCATCGAGTGCCAAGGCAGCACCAACACGACCGGGGCTTTCTTTCTGTCCCAGCGCGACATCGAGGGAGCGCAGGCGCTCTACGAGGCGCCCACCAATGTCGCTGACACGACGATCTCGGGGACCCTGTATGCCCGCAAGCGCTCCAATGGCGACATCTACAAGAAGAGCGGCTCGACGTGGACGAAGGTCAGCGGACCCGTGCAGGCGTTCCTCACCATCGGAACTACCCTCTACGCGCTCGGGTCGAGCTTCGGGAACGTCCTCGAGTACAGCGGCTCCGGGACGACGTGGACGACGATCGGGGGCTCGGCGAACCAGATCTTCGTCTGCGAAGGCGCGCTGTGCGCGACCAACTCCGACGGCGACGTCTACAAATACAGCGCCACCACCAACACCTGGACGAACATCGCCGGTCCCGGCGCGTCGTTCGAGTCGACGGCCGGCTCCGGCTCGCTCTATGCCCTGAGCGTCGACCAGGGCGAGGTCTGGCGGCGCCTCTCGGGTACGTGGACCAACGTCGGCGGTGCATTCGCGGATCTGTTCGGCGCGGGCTCGTCGATGTACGGCCTGACGCGGGACCGGCAGACGCTGAAAAAGTACTCGGGATCGGGCACGACCTGGACGACGGTCGGCAGCGCCGGCAGGCAGTGGCAAGGACAAGCCAATGGGGCGTTCTACGCCCTCACGCCGGACGCCGGCGCCGTCTACCGCTATGACGGCACCGGGACCAGCTGGAGCTACGTGGGCGGCGCAGCGGCGCGCCTGTACGGCACGCACGATCTGTACGCCACGGAGACGAACGCCGAAGACATCTGGGTTTACAATGAGGTAGGGAACAACTGGACGTACGTGGGTAAGCCGTAGCGCGACGCCCCCCGCTCCGCGGGAGCGCGGGCGCTCGCTCCGCCGTCGAGCAGATCGAGCGCGACGCACCGCGGAGCGCCCCTGAAGCCGCCGCCGACCGGGCAGGTTCCCGGCAGCCCCGTGGGTGTGCTACCCGCACTCCATGTCGACGACCAGAGATCACGGCCGACCGGGCTCTGCCACGGAGGCGGAGGCCCCTGTCCAGAACGTCCCGTCGCCGAGCCACGCCGAGCGCTGCCGCACCCTGGCGCAGCGGGCCCGCGCCGCCACGCTGTGCACGCTCGCGCGGGATCCGGCCGGCTACCCCTACGGCTCGCTCGTCACCGTCGCCGTGGACGCCCACGGGCGGCCGCTGCTGCTTCTCTCGGCGCTCGCCGAGCACACGGGCAACCTCAAGGCCCGCGCCGAGGCGTCGCTGCTCGTCGCCGAGCCCGCCGAGGGCCGGGCGGACCCGCTCGCGCTCGGGCGCATGACGCTGATCGGGCCGTGCCGCCCTCTCGAGGCCGCCGAGGCGACCGCCGCCCGGACGACGTTCCTCGCGGCGCACCCGCGCGCGTCGTACTACGTGGATTTCACGGACTTTTCCTTCTACCGGCTCGACCCCGTGTCGATCCGCTACGTCGGCGGCTTCGGCCGGATGTCGTGGGTCGACGCCGCCGACTACGCGGCCGCCGAGCCCGATCCGCTCGCGCCCGACGCCGCCCGCATCCTCGAGCACATGAACACCGATCACGCCGACGCCGTCCTCGCCTATGCGAAGGCGCTCGCCGGGATCAAGGACGCCACCGGCGCGACGATGACCTCGGTCGACCGTTACGGCTTCGAGCTCGACGTCATCACGCCGGCGGGGCCGAAGGCGGCGCGGCTCGCGTTCGACGCGCCGGTCTCCACGAGCGACGAGGTGCGCAAGGCGATGGTGGCGCTCGTGCGCGAAGCGCGGGGCCGCGGCGCCTGAGCGGCGGCGGTGGCCGGCGCCTCAACGCGAACTCGACAGCGAGGAGCTGGCGCGCTGGCTCGCCGAGCCGATGCGCCGGTGAAGCGCGAAGGACCTCGTCAGCCCTCAGCTCCCGCGGCGCCGCGCGCCGCCCGGCCTGCTCCCGCGGCGCGAGCGGCCGAGCGCGTGGTGGAGCCCGCTCTGGAGCGAGCTCAACGTGGCGATCCCCTGGAGATCGATGCCGATACCCACCATCGTCTGCGCGACCTCGGGGCCCACGCCCGTGAGGATGACCTCCGCGCCGAGCAGGTTGACCGCCTGGGCCGCCCGGATCAGCGCGTCCGCGATCTCGGCGTCCACCACCGCCACGCCGGTGACGTCCAGGATGACCGTGGCCGCGCGCTGCGCCACCACCCCATGCAGCAGCCGCTCCAGGAGCTGCTCGATGCGCACCCGATCGAGCCGCCCGACGAGGGGCATCACCAGGATCCCCGCGTCGAGCGGGATGAGCGGCGTCGACAGCTCCCGGATCGTCGCTTCCTGCGCGTGGATCATCTGCTCTTGAAGGGCCGCCCGCTCCACCTCGGCCCGCCGGAGCTCGGTCACGTCGTACCCCTCGGCGATCACGAGGACGCTCTCGCCCGACGCATCGACGATAGGCTTCATCTTGAGGTCGAGCGTGGCCGCGCGCCCGCCCGCCCCGCGGATCTCCAGCTCGCACGAGGATCGCGCGCCCGACGCCGCCGCCTCCACGCACGCCCTCAGCCGCTCCTCCACGCCCGGCGCGCCGCCCCAGAAGGCCGCGCGCCAGAGCGGCTCGCCGCGGCCCTGCTCGGGGCGAGCCCCGGTGAAATCGGCCATGGTCCGGTTGCACTCGAGCAGCTCCCCCCTCGGGGTGAGCAGGCTGATGAACATCGACGTCCCGTCGAAGATCGCTCGAAACTTCTGCTCGCTCTCGCGCAGCGCCTGCTCGCGCCGCAGCTGCTCGGTCAGCGGGCGCGAGAAGGCCGAGAAGAACCGCTCGTCGCCGCTCCGGACCAGGTGAGAGCTCACCTCGACGTCGATCAGGTGGCCGTCCTTGTGGCGGTGCCTCGTGATGAAGCGGAGCGACCCCTTCGCCCTGATCTCATCCATGATCGCGGCGGCCTCGTGCGCCGGCTGCGGGTCGATCTGGCCAATGTGCATCGTCAGGAGCTCGCTCCGGTCGTAACCCACGATGCTCGCGAAGGATGGATTGCAGTCGAGGATGTCACCGTTCATCCCGAGGACGTGGAACCCCTCGACCGCCGCCTGCAGGATCAGCCGCGTCCGCTCCTCCCGGCGCCCGAGCTGCTCGTGCAGCCGGTCGATCTCCTTGCGCAGGCCGGCGTTCTCCACCCGGAGCCGCTCGATGCTGTCGTGATCTGTCGCCACTTCGCTCTTCCTTCCGTCTTCCGCGCCGTGGCCGCCGAGCCCACCGACGCCGCTTCCCCCGCGCGCCGCGGCGCTGCAGGGACGATAGCCGATCTTGATGCCTCACCCGGCTCCCGCCGGCCCGCGCGCGCCCTTTCCGCCCGCGGACGGCGCGGCGGACAACCTCAGCAGATCGGATGAAACCTGCGCGGCACGGCCCCCGCCTCGGCCCAGCTGCCCGCGCCGCGCGGCGCGGGGGCGCACGAGCGGCCGCGGCGCCGAGCGCGCAGCCCGCGCGCGGCCCGAGCCGCGCACGACGCGCGCGCCGGCGCGCCGCGACGGCACCGCCCAGAGACGCGCCCCGCTCCGCAGCGGCGTGTGATCTGGATTACCCCTATTGAGTTCGAGTCAATGGGTGGAATGTACGTGCGATCACGCTGTTTGTTGACACCTCCCGTGACAGCGAGTCCAATGTTTCCGCGAAGCGCGGCGATCAAGGAAACGCGAAGGCATGGGATCCTCGGACAGCACCCGTCGATGTGAGCGCGCCGGGCTGGTGGAGCTCCTCGGGCGGACGCTCGGCAGCGCCGCGGCGGCGGAGATCGTCGACCGGCAGGGCGAGCGGCTCGGGCTGAGGGAGCCCATCCTGCCGCTCGAGGCCGCGTACGAGGTGCTCGACTCGCTGGCGGCGATGCCCGGCGTGATCGGCGCCGCGGCCTGCGTCGCGCGGACCGAGCTGCGCGTCGCCTCGGTCCGGCGCCGGCTGGAGCGGCGGAATCGGCGGTAACCCGGGGCCCGCGGCGGGGCCGGAGTGAATCGAGAGGATCTTCATGTCTTCGGAACCAGCGAGTCGACCCATCCTCGTCGTGGACGACAATCCGGACATCCATGTGTTGATGGAGCGGATGCTCGTGCCCAGGCCGCTCCACGATCCGGAGATGATCCGCGGGCTCCTGGCCCTCGAGTCGCGCCTGTTCGGCGCCGAGGCGCCCGAGGAGGCCCCCGACCTCCTCCACGGCCTCAGGTTCACCATCGAGTCGGCCCACTCGGGCATGGATGGGATCGCGCTCGTCAAGGCCAACCCAAGCCGGTATTTCCTCGCCTTCGTCGACATGCGGATGCCGCCGGGCATCGACGGCATCCAGACGATCAAGGGGATCTGGAGCTTCGCGCCGGACATCTACACGGTCATCTGCACCGCCTACTCAGACTACAGCTGGGACGAGATCGCGAGCGAGCTCGGGTGTCCGCCGAACCTGCTCATCCTCCGCAAGCCGTTCGAGGCCATCGAGGTCCGGCAGATCGCCACCACCATCGCGCGCATGTACGACTCGCTCTCCGGCGTGAGGACGTCGGTGAGCCAGCTGGAGGAAGAGCTCGTGATCGCGATGGAGAGCGTGTCGCAGCTCGAGGAGCGGTCGAGGGCGCTCCTCGCCGAGATCGCCGAGCCGTGCCTCCTGCTCGATAGCGCGGGGGAGATCCTCGGCGCCAACCCGAGCGCCCACGACCTCTTCGGCGTGGACGAGAAGCTCCTTTACGGGCGCGACGTCGCGTCGGTGCTCGTCGACGTGCAGGCGCCGCTCCCGGCCGCCCGCGCGGTCGCGCGGAGCCGCCTCGTCTGCCCGCACAGCCGCGCGCGCGAGGCGAGCGTGACGCTGACCCCGCTCGGGTCGCAGCCCGGCGCGGGGGGCGAGTTCATCGCGCGGATCCGGGTGACCCAGGACGCGTGAGCGCGCCGGCGCGGCGCCGTCGGGGGCCGCCCCCGCCGGCGCGGCGCCGCCGGCGGCAGACCAACTCGATGTGTCGCGGCGGGGTTGCGCGCGCGCCATGAGGCCGCGACGCGCCTGAGCGCTCGGAGTTGCGCGCGTGTCATGAGGCCGCGACGCGCCTGAGCGATACGAGCACCCGCGGGGCCGACGGGCCTGTGCGCGAGCGTGCGATGACCCTCCTTGCCCACGACAAGCCGCCTCCCGAGGCGAGAGCGCGCCCTTCCGCGGGCGCCGTCGCGGTGAAGTGGCTCGGGGCGGCGGTGGCCGCGGCGGCGCTCTGGAGCACGCTGCGCGGCGCGGATCTGCCGGGCGTGGGGGCGCTCATCGCCTCGGCGGGAGCGCCGATGATGGCGCTCGCCTTGATCCCCAACCTGGTCGCGCGGCTGCTCCAGGCCGAGGCGAGCCGGCGCGTCTTCGGCGCGCTCGGGTCGCCCGCGCCGTTCGCGCGGTATCTCTCGCTCACGCTGTCGACCGAGGCGCTCGCCATGAGCGTCCCGGCCGGGGCCGCCCTCTCCGAGTCGGTCACGTTCTACCTGCTCCACGCGTGGTGCGGTGTCCCCGGGCCGCAGGGCATCGCCGGCATCGCGGCGCGCAGATCGCTGATCCTCCTCGCGAACGCCGCCTACGTGGCGATCGCCCTCGCGCTCGGCTTCGGCCACCTGGAGCGCGCCTCGGGCCCGCTGCTCGGCGCGCCCGGGCTCCCGTGGCTCGTCGTCGTCTCCGGGCTCGGCCTGCTCGCCGCCGCGCTCGCGCTCGCGGGCGCGCTCCTCTCGGGCACGGTCGCGTCGCGGCTCTTCGCGCAGCTCAGGCGGCTGCCGGGCCGCCGCGTGCGGGCGTACGTCGAGGCGAGGGCCGCGGGCTTCTCCGCGCTCGATCGGCACGCGGCCGCGCTCGGGAGGCGGCGCGGCGCGCTCGCGTCGGCGGCGCTCCTCCTGCTCGCGATGTGGCTCGCCGAGGGGCTGGAGACGCTCTACCTGCTCCGGCTGCTGGGGGTCGACGTCTCGCTCGCCGAGGTCCTGTCGTTCGAGGTCGTCCTCGCGCTCCTCCGCGCGGCCGCCTTCATGGTGCCGGCCGGGCTCGGCGTGCAGGACGCCGGCTACGTCGCCTTCCTCGGCGCGCTCGGCGTGCCCGCCGCGGCGACGGTCGGCGCCGCCTTCGTCCTCCTCAAGCGCGCCAAGGAGCTCGTCTGGATCGCCCTCGGCCTGCTCGTCTTCTTCGGCGGCCGCGTGGCCTACCGCCCGGCGCCCGAGGCGGCCTGACCCGGGCCGCCGCGCCTGAGGATATCCAACGGAACAGCGCTCTGGTGAGGCGTACCGCAGCCGCTACCCGGCGCGCCTCACGGGCCGAACGCCGCGACGAAGATGTCTTCGCCCCCCGCGAAGGGGAGCGGGCCGGTGCCGAAGTCCAGCGCCGCGTTCATGCTGCCCGCCAGGGCGACCGCGCCGAGCGGAGAGACGGCGAGGATGACCCCGGGGACGGGGGTGATCCCGGGCATGTAGAACGGCTGCGTCCAGAGCTCGGTCCCGCTCGCGTCCAGCTTGGCGAGACGCCCCCCGAGGACGATGATGTCGCCGGCGGGATCGCCGATCATGGTCATGACGTAGCGGAACGGGCGGCTGAGGACGTGCTCGCCGCTGGGGTCCAGCTTGACGAGGACGTAGCCTTTGGGAAGCACGCCGCCGCCGAAGTCGACGTCTCCCTGTGAAGCGCCGGCCACGAAGATCTCGTCCGCGGCGTTGACCGCCACGTGGTGGGCCATCGCTCCGCGGTTACCGATCTCGGGGTCGGGGTACCCCGGGTTGCTGGTGTTGAACTGCCGTGTCCAGAGGACCTCGCCCGCCGGCGTGAACTTGCGGACGTAGAACGTCTCCACGCAGGGGCAGAACCCGGGACCGCTCTGGTCACCCATGGCGACCACCGCATTTCCGGCGCTGTCGACCGCGAGGCTCCTGTAAGTAGTGTACTCCGATGAGTTGATGAGGGCGGCCGTCCAAAGGGACTCGCCCATGGGGCCCACCTTCACCAGGCCGGCGTTAAGGGCGGTTTTGCGCACCACGTACACGTCGCCGAGGGCGTCGGCTGCGATGTGCTCCACGAAACTGAAGCCGCGGCCCTGGCTCCAGATGTGGTTGCCCTCGCCGTCGAGCTTCGCCATGAAGCCTACGCTCTCGAACTCCAGGCCCGGGAGCGGGCCTCCGCCGAAATCGACGCTATCGTTGTCGTCGTTCCCGTTTCCGCGGTAGGCGCCGGCAATGATGACGTCGCCGTTCGCGTCGACGGCCACGGCGGAGCCTCCCTCGTCGAAGCGCTTCCCGAAGCGCTTGCTCCAGAGCAGCTCACCCGACGGATCGAGCTTGAGGAGGAAGATGTCCGCCTTGCCGGCGCTCGTCAGCGGGCCGGCACCGAAGTCGACCGTTCCCTCGAAGCTCCCGATGACATAGAAGTTGCCCTCGGCGTCGCTCGCGATGGAACGGCCCCGGTCGAGCCCCGGGCCGCCGTATCCCCGCGCCCACGCCAGCGCGGGAGCGGTGCCGCCGCCGCCGGTGCCGCCGTCGCCGCCGTCCCCGCCGGTGCCGCCGTCGCCGCCGTCCCCGCCGGTGCCGCCGTCGCCGCCAGTACCGCCGGTGCCGCCGTCGCCGCCAGTACCGCCGGTGCCGCCGTCGCCGCCAGTACCGCCGGTGCCGCCGTCGCCGCCAGTACCGCCGGTGCCGCCGTCGCCGCCGGTGCCGCCGGTGCCGCCGTCACCGCCGGTGCCGCCGTCACCGCCGTCACCCCCGAAGCCGCCGTCACCCCCGAAGCCGCCGTCGCCGCCGGTGCCGCCGGTGCCGCCGGTGCCGCCGGTGCCGCCGCTGCCGCCGTCGCCGCCGTCGCCGCCGTCGCCGCCGCTGCCGCCATCGCCTCCGGAGCCGCCGTCGCCGCCGCCGCCTATCGGCTCGCACGCGACGGCCGTGACGAGGACCGCGATCGAGCCCGCGACCGAGGCGCACCTGTGGATCCAGGAACGAGAACCGATTCTATTGGACTGGGTGGTCATGCCCCTCCGATGCTCGTGGTCGAGACGACATTCATCCGGTCCGCTCCGCCGAGTCCAGAGAGCGCGAGGGCCGGCGCTGCGGCGGAATGAGCGCGTCTGTCGATCTTCGTTGTCTCTCGTTCTCTTCAGGCCGCTGGCGGCCCCCAGCGACACCGGCAGCCTGAGCAGCCGGCCTATCGCATGAGCTCACCTCACGCGAATCCCACGCATCGGGCGCGCCAGAGAGTCAGACCCATCGGATCCATTCTCGCAGGAGGGCCTCCAGCGCAGACCGCTTGACCTGGATGTCCTCTCCATCGCTGAACGTCACAAGACAGCGGTCCTTCGCGAGCCACTCTAGGAGACCCGCCGGGTCCGCGATCTCCACGCCGCTCGTCGCGGTCTCCTTCACCTTTGCCCCCATGTGGAGGACGAGCCGGACCCCCTCCTTGCCGCGCAAATGGAACGTCGCGAAGTACTCCGTGGTCCGAAAGCTCGGCGCGTTCCACTTGATCCCCTCGCGGATCTCGGGGCTGGCGCCGAGGATGATCTGCCGAACGGCCTCGATGTCCTCCTTGCGCGGATGATCGAGCTCGCGCAGGAACGCGACCACGGCCTGGTCCTGCTGCGAGCTGCCAGGCTCGCGGGGGGCGGGCGCGTCCTTCCGCTTCTTCGCGCGCGGCTTGCTCGTTTTCTCGAGGGGGCTCGTCTTCGTTTTCCCAGGAGCCAAGGAGACAGCTTCGCCGAGCGGCGACGCCTCGACAAGGCCCATCGGGCCCTCCTCGCGCGCGAGGTTGGCGGCGGCGGGGCCGCTCAGGGAAGGGTCATGCACCTTCGATGCTCACGGCCTGGACATCCACCCGTCCGCTTCAGGTCTGCCCGCCGCCCCGGCGCCTTCGCTGGCATCGTTGCTCGCCGCTTGATATCGCGGACCGCCATGAGCTCCGCAGCGACCCTGCGCGCAGACGCCGCGCACATCCCTCTCGTCCTCGACATGATGGAGGACTTCAACGCCGGCGAGGAGATCCCGTGGGATCGGGGCGAGGTCGAGGCGAGCCTCCGGCGGCTGCTCGCCGACGCCGCGCTCGGGTTCGTCGCGGTGGCGATCACCGCGCGCGGCCTCGAAGGCTACGCGGTCGTGACCTTCAACTACGATCTGGAGTTCAGGGGCCGCGACGCGTTCGTGACCGAGCTCTACGTGCGCCCCGCGGCGCGCGGCGCGGGGCTCGGCCGGCTCCTGCTCGCCAGCGCCGAGGCGATGGCCGTCGAGGAGGACGCGCGCGCGCTCCACCTCCTCGTCCGGCCCGACAACACGCGCGCAATCGCGCTCTACCGGGCCAGCGGCTTCGTACAGACGCCGCGGGTCATGATGACCAAGGAGCTCGCGGCCGCCGCGCCGCGGTCCGACGGGTGAACGCCGGAGGGCACCTTCCGGCGGGTTGCGCGCCGGGCTAGCATCGCTGCCCGAGAGGCCGACCCCCGCGGATGCGCTGCTTCCTCTGCCATCGCCGGATCGGCGCCGTCTCGGGGTGCCCGCTCCACGGCGGCGCCGCGGCGGAGCCCGAGGTGGACGCGGCGGAGGCCGCGCCGCAGGTGCCGGGGTTCGATGGGCTCCGCCTCCTCGACGAGGGCGGCTTCGCGCGCGTGTTCGCGGCCTCGCGGCGGGAGGACGGCCTCGCCGTGGCGCTCAAGATCGCGCGCCATCGAGGCGATCCACGCTTCGCGCGCGAGGCAGCCGCGCTCCGCCGGATCGGGCCGCCCGCGGCGCCGCGCCTGCTCGGCGAGGGCGAGCTCGGGGGCGGCTTTCCGTACCTGATCCTCGAGCTCCTCGCCGGGGAGACGCTGGCGCGCTGGATGGAGGCGCTCCCCGGAACGGGCGCCGCCGCGCCGGCCGAGGCGGTGCGGCTCGTCGAGGCGATCGGCGCCGCGGTCGACGGGGTGCACGCGGCCGGCGTCGTGCACCGGGATCTGAAGCCGGAGAACGTGATGCTGCGGCAGATGGGCGGCCCGGCGGCGGGGATCGCCCTCCTCGATTTCGGGCTCGCGCGGCTCGGGGAGGCGGACGGCGCGACGGAGGAGGGGCGCGGGCTCACGCGCACCGGGCTCCGGCTCGGCAGCGCGCTGTACATGGCCCCGGAGCAGTGCCTCGACGCGCGCGACGCCGACGGCCGCGCCGACCTGTACGCGCTCGGGGTGGTCGCGTTCGAGCTGCTCACCGGGCGGCCGCCCTTCGTGGGAGAGGCGTCGGCGGTCGTCCACGCGCACGTCTCCCAGCGCCCGCCGCGGCCTTCGGAGCTCGCGCCCATCCCACGAGGCGCCGACGAGGTCGTGCTGCGCGCCCTGGCCAAGGCGCGAGAGGAGCGCTTCGGGTCGGCGCGCGCTTTCGCCGGGGCGCTCCGGGCGGCGCTCGAGGGCGTCATGGTCCCTTGTGCGCCGCAGCGGACCGGCCGGCCGGTCCAGGAACCGATCCAAGCGGTCCAGGAACCGCTCCAACCGGTCCAGGAACCGCTCCAAGCGGTCCAGGAACCGCTCCAACCGGTCCAGGAACCGCTCCAAGCGGTCCAGGAACCGCTCCAAGCGGTCCAGGAACCGCTCCAAGCGGTCCAGGAACCGATCCAAGCGGTCCAGGAACCGATCCAAGCGGTCCAGGAACCGCTCCAACCGGTCCAGGAACCGATCCAAGCGGTCCAGGAACCGCACCGTCCGCCCCCGCCCCCCCGCGACCCCGCTCCGGGCGGGCCCGCCCCCCCGCGACGTCGCCCCGTGGCGCTCCTCGCCGTCCGCACCGGCGCGCCCGTGGACCAGGTCGCCGGCATCGCCGCCCCGTTCGGCGGGCGGCTCGCCCGGGTGCAGGACGGGCTCCACGTCTTCGCCTTTCCCGGGGCAGCCCGCCCGGCCGCCCGCGCCGCCCTCCAGGCGGCCCGGCGGCTCGTGGCCGCGCTCGGCCAGACGACATCGGCGGCCGTGCACGTCGCCGAGCTCCAGGTGCGCGAGGGCGCCGCCGGCGTGGTGTTCGCGGGGCCCGCCCTCTCGCGGCCCACGAGCTTCTTGCCCACCGGCGCGCCGCGGCCGGTCGCGATCACCCCCGAGGCCGCCGCCCTCCTCCCGGACGCGGCCGCCCCCCTCGACGCAGGCGGCGAAGCCGAAAGCGACGGCGGCGCGAGCGGCGCCGCCCCGCCCGAATCCCCGGCGGCCGAGCTGCCGCTCCGCGGGCGAGACGAGCTCGTCGCCGAGATCGCCGCCCACGCGCGCGCCGCGTGGCGCGACCGCGCGCCGCTCCTGATCACGCTGCTCGGCGAGGTCGGCCACGGCAAGACGCGCCTCTGCGACGCGGTCGCCGCGGCGCTCTCGGCCGAGCCCGGCGCGCGCGCGATCGCCGTCGCCGCGCGACCGCCCGACGTCGCGGAGCCGGCGGGGCTCGTCCGCGCGCTGCTCCGCGCCGCCCTCGCCCTCGACGACGGCGCGCGCGCGGACGCCATCCGCGCGGCGTGCGTCGCGCGGCTCGGCCCCGAGCTCGGCCCCGCGTCGTGGCCGGCGGTCGCCTTCGCGCTCGACGCCCTGCCCGACACCGAGCCCGCGGTCGCCGCGGCGCTCGCCGCGCCGGGCGCGCTCCGCCAGACGCTGGCCCGGGCCGCCGGCGAGGCGCTCCGGCGCGCCTCCGAGGAGCGCCCGCTCGCGCTGGTCGTCGACGACGCGCAGTGGGGCGACCAGGCCGGCCTCGACGCCATCGAGATCGCGACCCTCTCGGGCTCCCGCGCGCCGCTCGCGATCCTCGTGGCCGCGCACCCCGCGCTCGCCGCGATGCGCCCGCTGCACGGCGAGCGGGCCGCGCGCTCGATCCAGCGGACCCTCCCGCCGCTCGACCCGGCCGCGGCGCGCGCGGCGCTGCTCGACCGGCTGCGTCCGGTCGAGTTCGTGCCGGAGCCGGTCGTCGCGGGCCTGCTCGAGGCGGCGCAGGGGGTCCCGCTCTTCCTTGTCGAGCTCGCGGCCGCGCTCCGGCGGGCCGGCGCCCTCCGGAAGGTCCGCGGCGGCCCGGGGTGGTACCTCGCCGGCGACGAGATCGCGCGCGGCGAGGCGGCGCCGATCATGGACCGCCTCGCGCGCCGCGCGCTCGCCGGCCTGCCGCCCCCGCTCGCCGAGCTCGCGGAGGTGTGCGCCGTGGCGGGCGACGAGCTCGAGGTCGACGAGATCGGGCGCCTCCTCGACGAGGCCGCGCGCGAGCGCGCCGTCGGCGCCTGCGGGGGTCTGGACCCCGGCGTCGGCCTGTCCCGCCTCGTGCGTCGCGGCCTGCTGCGCGTCGCGGACGCCGGCGACGGGCGCCGGCTCGCGTTCGCGCACCCGCTCCTGCGCGAGGCGATCGAGGCCGAGGCGCCCCCGCCCTTGCGGCGGCGGCTGCACGGGATCGCGCTCCGCCGCCTGCTCGCGGCGCCCGCGGAGCGAGGCGCCCGCCTCGCGCGGATCGCGCGCCACGCGGCGGCGGCGGGCGCGCACGCCGAGGCGGCCGCGGCGTGCTTCGAGCTCGCGGAGGAGGCGCGGCGGCGGCACCTCTACGTCGACGCGGAGCGGCACTACTCGGCGGCGCTCGCGGCGCTCGCGGCGCTCGCGGCGCTCGCGGCGCTCGCGGCGACCGAGGCGACCGAGGCGACCGAGGCGACCGAGGCGACCGAGGCGACCGAGGCGACCGAGGCGACCGCCGCGGCCGCCCCGCCGCCGGGGGGCGCGGCGAGCCGGGTCGCCGTGCTCGCGGGCCGGGGCAAGGTCCGCTACCGGATCCAGCGCTTCGACGACGCGGCCGCCGACCTCCGCGCGGCGCGGGCGCTCGCCGAGGCCGAAGGCGACCTCTCCGCCGTCGCGGAGCTGCTCCTCGAGGAGGCCACGGTCCTCGACTGGAGCGACGATTACGCGGGCTCGCAGGCGCTCGTCGCCCGGGCGGCGCCGCTCGTGGCGCGGATCGGGGACGCCGCGCAGCGGGCGCGCTGCGAGGTCGCGGTGGGCCGCGGGCACTTCCGCCGCCAAGAGCTCGAGCAGGCCATCGCGCGCCTCGCGCCCGCGGCCCGGGACGCCGGCGCGCTGGGCGACCACGAGGGCTGCGTCATCGCGCTGCTCCTGCTCGCCCCCGCGCTGGTCTACGCGGGCCGGCTCGACGAGGCGGAGGCGCGGTTCCACGAGGTCGTCGCGCGCTGCGAGCGCGTGGGCGACCGCCTGCACCTCGGCATCGCGCTCATGAACCGCCTCACGCTCCGCCTGATGCGCGAGGACCCCGAGGGCGCGCAGGGCGACCTGCGCGCCGCCGTCGCCCTGGCCCGCGAGCTCGGCAACGCGTACCTGGAGCGCGGCCCGGCCCACAACCTGGCCGAGCTGCTCTACTGGAGCGGCGAGCTCGCCGAGGCGCTGCCGCTCGCGGTCCGCGCCTTCGAGCTCCAGCGGCGGTTCTTCCAGGCGACCCCGGTGCCCGACTACGCGCTGCTCGTCGCGCGGATCCACGCCGCCCGCGGCGAGCTCGACGAGGCGGCGCGCCACCTCGACTGGGCGCTCGAGCAGTGCGATCTCGGCGCCGCGCCGCCGGTCACGCGGGTGCTGTTCCGGCTGTGCGCGCTGCTCGCGCAGGGCGGGGGAGGGGAGGGTGGGGGACGGGACGCCGGGGAACGGGACGCCGGGGAACGGGACGACGAGGCGTGGGAGGCGCTCATCGCCGAGGCGCGGAGCGCGTCGCTGCTCAGCGAGCTCATCGAGATCCTCTGCTTCGCGGCGGCCGACGCGCTGAAGCGGGGCAGGCGCGAGGAGGCCCGCCGGTGGCTCGGCGAGGCGGCGCAGAGCTCCTTTGGCCAGCGCTTCTGGAGAGGCCGGCTCGCCCACCTCGCCGCGCGGCTCGAGCGGCTCGAGCGGCTCTACGACGACCCCGCGTGAGCGCCGTTCGGGGGCGCCTGGGGCCTCCGGAGTGACAGGCCCCCTCCCGGCTGTCGCCGCGCAGGCGACAGCGAGGCCGCGGCGCAGGCCAGGAGGGCGCGGGATCCGGCCCCGGCGGCGCTGGTGCGACGCGTGCTAATGCGCTCATCGCGGCCCATCGCGCCCATTGCGATGCGTCGCGCGCTGCCGCGCGACGCCGCGCCGCGCTCCCTCCTCGTGAAAGGCGCAACGATGAACCTGAGATCCGCTCGCCTCGCCCTCGCTGCCTCCTCCGCCCTGTGCCTCGCGACGAGCGCCGCGTCGGCGCTCGACACCTCCGCGCCCTCCGCGCCCGCCGGCACGATCCTGACCAACCCGGCGCTGCTCAAGACGATGGTGATCGGCAATCACCTCCGGCTCGAGGTCCTGGGCGGCAACCTGCTCACCACCAACGCGGACAACCTTCGTGAGCTCACCCGGAGGCCGCTCGCGAGCGCGTCGTTCGCGGAGGGCTCGCTCCACAAGGCCCTGCTCGATCCGCACGCGCGCGACGTGATGCAGGCCCTCGTGGAGTGCGCGCTCCGGCCGGACCAGGGCCTCTCGTGGACCACGTCGGCGTCCGAGCTCTCGGCCGTCGACGCGGGCGCCACGGTCAGCTCCGCCGAGAGCGATCTCTCGTGGGCGATTCCGCTAGGCGAGAAGCCGTCGCTCGCGCCCGTGGTGGTCGAGTGGTCGGGCGACCTCGGGCTCTGCCCGAGCTGGGCTCACGGCGCGCCGTCGACCGAGTGCCAGGAGCTCGTCTCGGCGTGCCTGCTCGCGAGGAACAACGCGCGAGGCGCGCACGTCGACCTCTCGCTCCGCTGGGAGCCGCTCCCCGAGGAGGACCCGCCCGGCGCGCCGTCAGAGGAGACGATCGCTCCGATAGACGAGCGGATGATCCCGAACGCCGAGAACGCGTATCCATTGCAGGAAGGCGCGTTCTTCGGCAACCTGTTCGACCCCGAGGCGCTGAACACGGACGCCGAGGTGAAGCTCGAGAAGACGTTCGGGAAGGGGACGACGCTGGACAAGTCGAAGCTCGTCTACCGCGTCGTGCGGCCGTCTCTCGACGAGGTGGAGGTCGTCTATGAAAATGCGTTCGCCTGCTCTCCTCCCGACCCGCTCTCGTCCTTGATGTGGGTCAACCAGCGCGTGCGGGTGGAGTCGCGCACCTGCGCCATGAGCGGCGACCACAGCCGGGGGTGCGTCGCGCGGAACGCCGGCTCGTGCGCCGGGGAGCCGTATTCGCCCGAGCCGCCCCAGCCCATCTGCGAGATCGGGCATGGGACTTACGCCGCCTGCACCTCCGAAGAGGCCGCGTGGCTGCACCCCATCACGGTGTTCTTGAAGGACCCCTGTGAGCTCTCCGACTGTAGCAACCCGCTGCCGATCAACTTCGACGTGAGGCACGTCTACGACCCCGAAGATCCGTTCTGGTATCGGTGGGAAGGCACGCTGCCCGACGATCCGTTCGGGGATCCGACCTGGGGCGAGCGGATCGATCCGGGCGCGCTCGATCCGGGGGTGCCCGACCCGGGCGCGTTCGGCGGGCTCGGCGCTCCGGAGTTGCTCGGCGGCCAGGGTTCGCTGCCGAGCAACCCGTAGCGCCTGCCCTCCGAGGCGGCGCGGGCATGGCGTCCGTCCTCGCCGGACGGTCCAGCCCTGGTCCCGGCCTGAGCGGCGCCCTAGTCTGCGCGGCGATGGACCCCGCCGCCGCCGCCCGCGATCAGCGCATCGCCCAGATCCTGCTCTTTCTCACGCCCGCCATGTTCACCGCCAACATGGTGCTGGCGCGCGCCACCGCCGACTTCATCCCGCCGGTGGCGCTGGCCGAGCTGCGCTGGTCCGGGGTCGTGCTGCTGCTCTTGCCCTTCTGCGGCGCCGAGCTTCGCCAGCGCCGCGGCGCGCTGGCCCGCGAGTGGCGCGGCCTGCTCGTCCTCGGCCTGCTCGGCATGGGCATCTGCGGCGCCGGCGTCTACCTCGCCGCCGCCACCACCACGGCGACCAACATCGGCCTGCTCTATTCCTTCTCGCCGATCGGCATCATCCTGCTCTCGCGCGCCATGTTCGGCGAGCGCTTGAGCCTGCGCCAGTCGCTCGGCGCGGCGCTGGCGCTCGCCGGCATGCTGGTCATCGTGCTGCGCGGCGATCCGGCGACGCTGCTCCGCTTGAGCTTCACCACGGGCGATCTGCTGATCTTGATCGCCGCCATGTCCTGGGCGCTCTACGCCGTGCTGCTGAAGCGCTGGCCGAGCGCCCTCGGCGTCACCGCCCGGCTGGCCGCCATCGCCGCGGCCGGGGTGATCGTGATGCTGCCCTTCCTCGCCTGGGAGCTGGCCGTGAAGGGCCCGCCGGCCTTCGATGCCCGCACGGTGGCGGCCGTCCTGACCCTGATCGTCGTGCCGGGCGCCGGCGCCTATGCCACCTACAGCTATGTCACAAAGCACCTCGGCCCGAGCCGCACCGGGCTGATGCTCTATCTCTCGCCCGTCTACACCGCCGTCATGGCCTGGCTGTTCCTCGGCGAGGCGTTCGCGGCCCACCACTGGATCGGCGCCGCCCTGGCCCTGCCGGGGCTGTACCTCGCCACCCACAAGCCGGCGCGGCCCGAGGCGCGCTGATCGCCATGAGCGCCGCGCCGCTCTCCGTCGCGCTCTACAGCGAAGGTTGCCTGTTGCGACACCGCCCGACCGAGGCGCTCGCCCGAAGCGGGGTTTGAGGCTCACCGGCGCCCGGGGATCACCTGGAGCAGGTGACGAAGAGCGCGCCCTTCACGCGTCGATCCTGGTGCGGCGAGGTCATCGGCGCCGCGCCTCGTACCGCGCACCTCGCGCGGGCGCGTCGTGTTCTCTCGATCGAGCCATCCGGATGGATACGTGGTCGCCGACGGCCAGGGCCGGACGGCCCCAGTCCAGGCGCTGAAGCTGGCGATCAGTAAACGACGAGGAGCTCGCCGCCGGCCGTCGCGTTGTTGCTCTCGATGAGCTCGGAAATCCAGGCGTGCGGGTCGACGATCGCGCCGAGGTGGTAAGCGCCGTCGGGCGCGTAGGCGCTCGCCGGGAAGGTCACGGTGGCGCACTGGCCCGGATCCAGGGGCGGCACCGGACCGCCGCCGGCGAGGACGTCGGCCGCCGTGACGGTCGCGTCCGCGGAGAGGCGCAGCTCCACGTGGGCGCCGTAGCTCGGCTGGGTGCCCTGGTTGCAGACGGTGACCTCGGCGCCGAAGCTGCCGCCGGGGAGGACGCTCGGTGGCCCGCTCACGGCGGAGACGATGAGGTCCGGCCCGTTGCCGGCGCCGATCAGGCCACCCGAGGCCGCATTGTTGGTCTCGTTCAGCTCTGGCTGCCAGCCGTGGGGATCGACGATGGCGCCGAGGTGATAGGCACCGTCGGGGCCATAGACGCTCGCGGGGATCGCGATGGCGGCGCACTGGCCAGGATCCAGGTACGGCGCCGGGGCGCTGCCCGCGAGCGCATCGGTCGCGGTGATCGTGGAGTCGGCGGACACGCGCAGCTCCACCATGGCCTGGCCCGGGGTCGTGCCCTGGTTGCAGACGGTGACCGAGGCGTCGAAGGTGCTGCCCGGCAGGGCGCTCGGCGGGCCGCTCACCGCCGAGACGACGAGGTCGGGCCAGGAGCCGACGCCGATCAGGGCGCCTGCTCCGGCGTTGTTGGTCTCGACGAGCTCGGGAGCCCAGCCGTGCGGATCGACGATCGCGCCGAGGTGGTAGGCGCCGTCGGGCACGGACGCGCTCGCCGGGAAGGTCACGGTGGCGCACTGGCCCGGCTCCAGGTACGGCACCGGACCGCCGCCGGCGGGGACGTCGGCCGCCGTGACGGTCGCGTCCGCGGAGAGGCGCAGCTCGACGTGGGCGCCGTAGCTCGGCTGGGTGCCCTGGTTGCAGACGGTGACCTCGGCGTCGAAGCTGCCGCCGGGGAGGACGCTCGGTGGCCCGCTCACGGCGGAGACGATGAGGTCCGGCCCGTTGCCGGCGCCGATCAGGCCACCCGAGGTCGCATTGTTGGTCTCGATCAGCTCCGGCTGCCAGCCGTGGGGATCGACGATGGCGCCGAGGTGATAGGCACCGTCGGGGCCATAGACGCTCGCGGGGATCGCGATGGCGGCGCACTGGCCAGGATCCAGGTACGGCGCCGGGGCGCTGCCCGCGAGCGCATCGGTCGCGGTGATCGTGGAGTCGGCGGACACGCGCAGCTCCACCATGGCGTGGCCCGGGGTCGTGCCCTGGTTGCAGACGGTGACCGAGGCGTCGAAGGTGCTGCCCGGCAGGGCGCTCGGCGGGCCGCTCACCGCCGAGACGACGAGATCGGGCCAGGAGCCGACGCCGATCAGGGCGCCTGCTCCGGCGTTGTTGGTCTCGACGAGCTCGGGAGCCCAGCCGTGCGGATCGACGATCGCGCCGAGGTGGTAGGCGCCGTCGGGCACGGACGCGCTCGCCGGGAAGGTCACGGTGGCGCACTGGCCCGGATCCAGGGGCGGCACCGGACCGCCGCCGGCGGGGACGTCGGCCGCCGTGACGGTCGCGTCCGCGGAGAGGCGCAGCTCGACGTGGGCGCCGTGGCTCGGCTGCGTACCCTGGTTGCAGACGGCGACCTCGGCGTCGAAGCTGCCGCCGGGGAGGACGCTGGGCGGGCCGCTCACGGCGGAGACGACGAGATCCGGCCGGTTGCCGGCGCCGATGACGCTGCCTGAAGCGGCGTTGTTCGTCTCGATGAGCTCTGCGAGCGAGCCCACCGGGTCGACGATCGCGCCGACGTGATAGGCGCCGTCGGGCACATAGGCGTTCGCGGGCACGGCGACGGTGGCGCACTGTCCAGGGCTCAGGTCGGCGACGGGGCCGCTCCCCGCGAGCGCGTCGAGCGGCGTGATCGCCGGATCGGCCGAGAGGACCACGTCGACGCTGCTGCCATGGCTCGGGGTCGTCCCTTGATTGCAAACGGTGACGGAGGCGCTGAACGCGCTGCCGGGTACGAGGCTCGGCGGCCCGCTCACGGCGGAGACGACGAGGTCCGGCCGATGGCCGACGCCGAGGGGCGCGCTCGATGCGGCGTTGTTGGCCTCGTTCAGCTCCTCATGCGCGTCATTCGGATCGACGATCGCGCCGAGGTGATGGACGCCGTCGGGCACGTCGACGGTCGCAGGGAGGCTCACGTCGGCGCACTGGCCAGGAGCCAGGGGCGGCACCGGACCGCCGCCGGCCGGCGTGTCGGTCCACGTGATCGTGCTGTCGCGAGACCAGCGCAGCTCCACATGGGCGCCGTGGCCCGGCTGCGTGGTGCCCTGGTTGCAGACGGTCACCGTCGCATCGAAGCCGCTGCCCGGCAGGGCGCTCGGCGGAGCGCTCACCGCCGAGGCGATGAGATCCGGACGATGGCCGACGCCGATGACCGCGAAGGCCGCGGCGTTGTTGCCCTCGATCAGCTCGAAGACCGCGTTGCCCGCATCGGCGATCGCGCCGAGGTGGTAGACCCCGTGCGGCACGTCAGCGCTCGCCGGGAAGGTCACGGTGGCGCACTGCCCTGGGTCCAGGTACGGCGCCGGGCCGCCGCCGGCCGGGAAGTCGGCCGCCGCGACGATCGCGTCCGAGGAGAGGCGCAGCTCCACATGGGTGCCCTGGCTCGGCTGCGTACCCTGGTTGCAGACGGTGACCGAGGCGTCGAAGATGGCGAAGGGCGTCGCGCTCGGCGGCGCGCTCACGGCCGACACGATGAGGTCCGGCTGGTCGCCGACGCCGATCTCGCCGCCCGCCGAGGCGTTGTTCGCCTCGATGAGCTCGGGGACCCAGCTGTCGGGATCCACGATCGCGCCCAGCGTGTACGTGCCCTCGGGCACGTAGGCGTTGGCGGCGATCGTCGCGGAAGCGCACTGTCCTGGGCTCAGGGAGGGCACATATCCCCCGCCGATCCAGAAATCGGCAGGGGTGATCTCCCCATCGGGCGAGAGCAGGAGATCGATCGCGGCGCCATCGCTCGGCTGCGTCCCCTGGTTGCAGACGGTGATCGACGCGTCGAGGCCGCCGCCGACGACGAGGCTCGGCGGCCCGATCACCGCGGAGACGACGAGATCCGCCTGATGGCCGACGCCGAGCAGCCCGCCGGCCCGCGTGTTGTTGGACGTGTCGAGCTCCTCGTTCCAGCCGTCCTCGTGCGCCGCCGCGCCGAGGTGATGGACGCCCTCGGCGACATCCGCGCTGACAGGCACGGTCACCGAGCCGCACTGGCCAGGGTCCAACGACGGGACCGGCGCGCCGCCGATGGGCTGATCGGACGGCTCGATCGCGGCGTCCGGCGAGAGCAGCACCTCCACGGTCGGGGTCGGGCTCGACGTCGTGCCCTGGTTGCACACCGTGACCTCCACGTCGAAGCCGCCGCCGCGCAAGGCGCTCGGCGGGCCGCTCACGGTCGAGACGATGAGATCCGGACCGTCGCCGATGCCGATGCTGCCTCCTGCAGCCGCGTTGTTGGTCTCCAGCAGCTCGCTCACCGCGTCGAGCGGGTCCACCACGGCGCCGAGCGTGTAGGCGCCGTCGGGCACGGTCGCGACGGTCGGGACGTCGACCACCGCGCATTGCCCCGGGTCGAGGCTCCCCAGCGGGGCGTGGCCGGAGAAAGCGTCCCACGGTGTGATCAGGTCGTCTTCCGACAGGCTCACCTCGACGTCCGTGCCGGCGCTCGCCGCATTGCCCTGGTTGCACACGGTCACGGAGGTCGTGAAATAGCTGATTGGAACAGCGCTCGCAGGCCCGCTCACGCCCGCGATCACGAGATCGGGCGCGTCGCCCGTGAGCGCCTCGGCCGCCGCCCCGACAGGCTCGGGTCCGCTGGGAGCTCCGCTGCCCCCGCACCCCACCGTCATCGCCAGCATGCCGGCAATGCAGCACGCCCATCGCTCCAGAGAGACTCGTTGGCTGAGCATAGAGCCTCAGGAGATGCCGGGGCTGTCTCCACGTCAAGGGTCCGTGATCCCGCTATCGCGCCGTGGAGACGTGGAGAGCGACGTCGCGCCGTCACGGCGGAGCAGCGCGCTTGCATTTCTCCGCGCGCTCAGGCGATCTCCTCCACCATGGCGGCGACCACGAGGCCTCACGACCCCACCGGCACCGCCGCCGACGAGGCGCCGGGCGCCGCCGACGACCTCGCGCCCGGCACCCTCGCGGGCGAGTTCCTTGTCGAGGAGGCGCGGAGCCACGGCGGCTTCGCGGTGGTCTACCTCGCCACGCAGCTCGGGACCGGCCGCCCCGCCGCGCTCAAGGTCCTCCGGCGTCGCCTCGCTGCAAGTACCCGTATCCTCGAGAGATTTCAGCAGGAGGCCGCGGCCCTCCGCCGCCTCGCCCACCCGTGCATCGTCGAGATCCTCGGCGCCGGGGATCTGCCCGACGGCCGGCCGTACATCGCCATGGAGTGGATCGAGGGCCGCACGCTCCGGCAGGAGCTCCGCGCCCGGGGCGCGTTCTCCCCGGAAGAGGCGCTCGCCGTGCTCGAGGAGGTCGGCGCGGCGCTCTCGGCCGCGCACGCGCTCGGCATCGTCCACCGCGACGTCAAGGCGCAGAACATCATGACGATCCCGCGGGACGGCTGGTTCACGACGCGGCTCGTCGACTTCGGGATCGCCAAGCTCCTCGAGCCCGAGCGGCTCGGCCGCGGGCCGATCTTCACGCAGAGCAGCGTGCTCGGGACGCCGGGCAGCATGGCCCCCGAGCAGATCGCCGGCCGCCCGGTCGACGCGCGGACCGACGTCTACGCGCTCGGCCTCCTGCTCCACGAGCTGCTCACGGGGCGGCCGGCGTTCCAGGCCGACAACCTCGTCGAGCTCGAGGAGCTCCAGCTCTTCGCGCCGCCGCCCCGCGCGGGCGATCTCGTGGCCGTGCCGCCCGCCGTCGACGCCGCGATCGCGCGCTGCCTCGCGAAGTCGCCGGACGCGCGCTACCCGGGCGTGGCCGAGCTGCTCGCGGACCTCCGCGCGGCGTCGCTCGCCGCCAAGGAGGAGGCGCTCGTCCGCGCGGCGGCGGCGCTGCACGTCGGGGTGCAGATCGACGGGGAGGGCGAGGTCGACGCGGCCGCGTTCGACGACGCGGAGGCGGTGCTGGAGACGGTCCGCCGCGCGGCGGCCGACGCGGGGCTCGTGACGGTCGTGGACGGCGGCGGGGTGCTGGTCGGGGCGACGACGCTCCCCGGCGATCCGGAGGGCAGCCGCGCCGCCCGCGCCCGGCTCGTCGGCGCGGCGCGCGCGCTC
Source organism: Sorangium sp. So ce394 (assembly GCF_051474665.1). Lineage (NCBI taxonomy): Bacteria > Pseudomonadati > Myxococcota > Polyangiales > Polyangiaceae > Sorangium > Sorangium sp. So ce394. The sequence continues at coordinate 6,900,802 of NZ_CP150339.1, read as the reverse complement.
GAGGCGACGCTCGCCTCGAGGCCGCGGCCGAGCCCGGCGGTCAAGGTCGCGCTGGTGCTGCACGCCGCGCCCGCGCGGGTCCAGGGCGCGCCGGGCCGGGAGCGGTTCGCGGGCGGCGCGCTCTTGTGCCTCGACGCGTGGACGGCGGGCGAATCCCGGGGCGGCCTCGTGATCACGCCCGCGGCGGGCGCGGGGCTCGACGAGCGGTAGCGCGGCGTCGACGTCGATGCGGCGCCCTTCGAGTGACGCGGGTCCCACGGAGCGCGCCGGTTCGTCGCCGCCAAGTCGTCCTCAGGCGACGCGGCGCTCGCCCCCGGCGCTCGGGATAAGCTGCCCGGGCTGTCGCCTCCGCGTCGCAGCCGGCGATTCGTCCTGTCGCCTTACAGGCCACATGTTGCCGGGGCGGCGCGGCGCTCGCCCCCGCAGGGCCCGATTCCGCAGGGTGGAGCGTCTTGGCCGAAGCTGGCATGTGCCGTGCTGATGTTCATGACGCGAGGCCGGCGAGGTCGACGAGACCGTGGACCCGGCGCGAGCGCGCCGCCCTGAATCGGTCCCTGGCCGTGGGCGCCTGCGATCGAGCCCGCGCGCGTCCGCGCGCGCCCTCCGCCTCAACCGATCTCGCCTCACAAAGGAGATTGCCGTCATGATCCATCGAATGCTGACGAAGGTTGCCGTCCTCTTCTCTTCCTGCGTCGCGTTCACCGTGCTGGGCGCGGCGGGGTGCTACGCGCCCGCCGTCGACGATACAGAGCTGGCGGAGGGCGAGGCGGAAGCCGGCGATCCCTCGGAGGACGTCGGCCTCTCGGAGGACGTCGGCGTGGCGCAAGAGGCGCTCACCGCGTGCGACCCCGTGCTGCCCCACGGCAACAGCGCCTTCGAGAACCAGTTCACGACCACGATCGGCTGCGCTTGCCACCCGTGGTACACGAAGAGCAGCTACAACGTGTGGCATGCCGGGCACGGGGACTGCTGGCCCCTCGGCTGGGCGTCGACCGATCCCAACGATTGCCGCGTCAAGGTGCAGGTCAAGAACTCCGGCGGCTACTTCAACGGCGAATGCCGCGCCCACATCGAAGACAAGCTCGACCCCGCGGCGAGCTGCGTCAACCGCTGCGGCGGGCAAGCGCCTGCCGGCTGCTACTGCGATTCGCTGTGCTCGCGCATCGGCGACTGCTGCCCGGACAAGGCGCCTACCTGCGGCTGACCTACCCCTGCGGATCGCGCTCCGGCCCGAGCCCGTGCCGGTGGAGCAAGCGGTACAGATACCGCCGATCCAGCCCCGCCGCCGCCGCCGCCCGCGACACCTTCCCGTCGTGCGCCCGGAGGAGCGCCTCGAAATACCGGCGCTCGAACTCCGCCAGCACCCGATCGCGCGCCTCGGCGTACGGCAGGCTCACGTCGACCGCCGCGGGCGCGCTCGGCGGCGCGTGGTCGCCCATGGGCGGGGGCGCGCGGAACACCAGGTACTGCTCCACGTAATTCCTGAGCTCCCGCACGTTGCCCGGCCACGCGGCGCGCTGCATCCGGGCGATCACCTTCGGATCGCGCAGCGCCTCGGCCTCCTCCGGCGTCGCGTGCAGCGCGGCGAGGAGATCCTCGATCAGCGCGGGGATGTCCTCGGGGCGCTGCCGCAAGGGCGGCATCGGGATCCGCACGACCGCGATCCGGAAATAGAGATCCGCCCGGAAGCGCCCCGCGTTCACCTCGGCGCGCAGGTCCCGGTGCGTGGCGGCGATGACGCGCACGTCGACCGGCCGCGGCGTGTTGGTCCCCACGCGGCGGATCTCGCGCGCCTCGAGCGCCCGCAGGAGCTTCGGCTGCAGATCGAGCGGCAGCTCGCCGATCTCGTCGAGGAAGATCGTCCCGCCCGACGCCTCCTCGAAGGCGCCCACGCGCTGCTCCGCCGCGCCCGTGAACGCCCCCCGCGCGTGCCCGAAGAGCTCGCTCTCGATCAGGTTGCCGTGGATCGCGCCGCAGTCGACGACCACGAACGGCCTCTCCCGCCGCGCGCTCCGCTCGTGGACCGAGCGCGCCGCCTGGCTCTTGCCGGTGCCGGTCTCGCCCTCGAGCAGCACGGTGACGTCGCGCTCGGCGGCCCGCGACAGGAGCGCGAACACCGCCCGCATCGCCGCCGACGCGCCCGAGAGCGCGCCGAACCGCGCCTCCTCCCAGAGCGGCAGGCGGTTGTGCTCCGTCCCGAACTCGAAGCGCGCGACCGTCTTGCCGAGCCGGATGAGGCTGCCGGTGCGCAGCAGGGCCTCGAGGACGTGCACGCCGTCGACGACGGTGCCGTTGTGGCTGCGCAGGTCGCGGACGCGCGCGCCGGCGTCGTCGATGCGGATCTCGCAGTGGAACCGGGAGACGGTGGCGTCGGCGACCACGAGGTCGTTGCCCTCGCTCGACCCGATCGAGCACCGATCCGCGGACGAGTCCCAGACCGCGCCCTTGGCCGGACCCTCCACGAGCTCGACGCGGAACCGGCGGACCATGCCCGCGCTGTCGGCCGGCCGCGCGCCCGGGTGGGTCAGCGTGTCGCCGCCGCCGCCGCGGGCCGCTCTCTTCGGGGCGTCGCTCGCCATGGGCGCCACGATACCACGGCGGCGCCGCGCCCCGCCGCGCGCGCCCCGGTCAGAAGAACCCGATCGGCCCCGGCGACCACGGCAGCTCGACCGCCTCGCCGATCGCGGGCAGCGCGACGCGGCGGAGCCCCCCGTCGCGCCACGCGAGGAGCACGAGCCCTGGATCCTCGAGCGGCGCGCCCAGATCGACCTCGATCCGCGAGGGCCTCCCGCCCTCGACCTCCGCGACCCGGATCGTGGCGCCGCACTGGCGGACCTCGTAGCCCAGCGGGATCGGCGCCGACGGCGCGCGGTAGAGGGTCTCGAACGCCCCGAGCAGCATCGTGCGGCCGAGGGGAGCGAGGGTGAACGAGGACGGGCCGGTGCGCGTGAGGCGGTGCGGCGCCTTGGCCGTCGAGAGCATCGACCAGCACGAGAAGGCCTCGGGCGACTCCAGGGCGAGGACCGCCTGAGGATAGATGGACGCCATCGGATCCGAGGAGGCGGCGAGGAAGACCCGCTTGCGGGGCGGCGCCCCGATCTCGGCGGTGCGGGCGACCTGCTCCAGCTTCCGCGCGGCGTCCGTGTTCGACAGCGTGGCGAGCAGGAACATGGGCGGCGCGAGCGCGACGTGCACGACGGCGAAGAAGCCCGCGCCGGCGCGGCGGGCCCACGGCGCGCGCCCGGGCGACGGGGCCGGGCGGAGCCCGCGCAGGATGAGAACGGCGAGGAGCGGCGCGATCCCGAGGTTCGGCAGCATCATGACGCGCGACCCCGGGAAGCCGCCGACGGTCGTGAGGAGCGTGAGGAGCGCCCCGGGGACGAGCCAGCGCAGGGCGGCGCGCTCGCGCTCGGGGATGGCGGGCAGGCAAGCGCGGTAGAGCAGCGCGAGGCCGGCGCTCGCCGCGAGGCCGGCGGCGATGAAGGGGCCCACGGGGAGCGCGCCGGCGAGCTCGGAGGGCACGGTGAGGAGGGCGTTGCTGAGCAGGATGGGCAGGCGCTCCGCCGCCCTGGCGGCGAACTGGAGCGGGCTGGAGAGCGGGTCGACGTAACCGCCGGTGTGCGCGGCGCCGCCGCCCACCGCCTTGTAGGCGGCGAAGTACGCGAGGAGGCCGAGCACCGGGAGCGCCGCGGTCGCCCTGGCGCGGACGCCGGCCGCGCGGCCCGGCGGCACGGGGCCGGCGAGCTGGTAGGCGACCCAGTACGCCGCCCCGCCGAGGGCCGCCTCGCCGCCGAGGAGCCCGATCCCGAGCCCGAGCGGGCCCAGGTACCGCCCGGGCCGCCAGCCCTCGTCGCGGTAGCGGAGATAGGCCAGGAGCCCGAGCACCACCGGGAGCGCCGTGATCAGGAAGTGCTGGCAGGAGATCCAGCCGGCCGGCTGCATGTGGCTCGCGCTCGCCGCGAAGATCAGCAGCGCGAGCGCCGCGGTCGCGCGCGGGAGCACCCGCAGAAAGAGCCTGCCGGCGGCCGCGACCACCGCGATGTACAGCGCGATGGAGACGAGGTGGTACCCGAGCGGGGCGTGGCCGAAGACGGCGCGCTGGAGCGTGATCAGCGCGCTCGCCAGGGGGCGGACGAGGTGGAGCCGGATCTCGGGATCGGTCCACCACGGCATCGCGGTGAGGGCGATGATCGCCTGCGTCTTCTGCGGGTCGCCGCTGACGAAGTTGTAGAGATCGTACCAGGGGGGCGAGCCGGGGATCAGCTCCGCGAGATAGCACAGCAGGAGGTAGTCATCGCTGTAGAAGCCGACGATCACCGTGAACGCCGCCAGGGCGAGCGCGAGGAGCAAGACGGCGCGGAAGAAGCGAGGGTGGCAGAGCCACCGCTCGAGGCGATGGGGAGGGGCCGGTTCCATGCGAAGCTGCGACATAGGGCACGCGCGGCGCGCCGTGTAGATGGACGCCGCGCGTCGCGCGTCGCGGCGCCGCACCCCTGCTCCCTCGCTCGAGTCTCCCCTATCGACGCTTCTGCGCCTGATCCGCGGGAGAGCGCTCATCCATGCCGAGATCGTGATTGCCGGTCTCGGTCTGGTCGCGGCGGCCCATCAGGTAGAGCTCCTCGCCGCGGCGGAACACGAGGGGCGAGTCGGGCGGCCGTCACCGCATCGCCGCGGCGGCGCCGCGGATGAGCTGAAGGAGGTCGCGCCGCATCTCGCCGGTCACCGTGTGGCCGACGCCCGGGTAGCTCTCCTCCTCGAGGAACTCGACCTCGGCGGGCGCCGCGGCGGCCGGCGCGCTCGCGGCGGGCAGCGCCTCCCCGCGGGGGCCCGCGGGGGCGCCGCCGTCGGGCGGCGCCGCCCGACGCTCGCACGCGGCGAGCGAGACGAGCGACGCGAGCGCGAGCGCAGATCAGGCGGAGCAGCGGTGGAGGCGAGCGGGGCGCATCGAGGAGAGCCTGCTGAACCCGCTGCTCGGCGGCAACAGCGAACCTTGTCCCGGCGCCAACACCGCGCTCGCCTCGGCAGGAGCAGCGAGCCATCGAGACCTCTTGCCGTATCCGGTGTTCACCGGAAACCACACACATACGAGCGCGTGAAGTTTGGTGCTGTTGGATTTGTCTGTTTTATACCGATCTCCGGGACTCTGCCCAGCAATCAAGGCGCTTTTTGGGTTGTTAGTAAAGAGTGCTTCCTACATAACAAGATGGAGCTGCTTATCAGGAGAATCCGATGATCTCTTTGGCTTATCGATTGGACCGCTTCCCGCGATGGCGGCGGGCGCTCGGCGCGGGGCTCTGCGCCGCGGCGCTCCTCTTCGCCGGGTGTACGGGCCTCGTGGGCGACGGGGACGAGGGCGACGGCACCTCACCGGGCGGCTCGCCGGGCGGCTCACCGGGCGGCTCGCCGGGGAGCGGCGCGGCGCCGACCGAGGTCGCCGAGCGCAGCATGTTCCCGCGGCTCAGCCACGCGCAGTGGGAGAACACGGCGCGCGATCTCCTGCGCCTCGACGAGCGGCCCGGCCTCTCGGCGTCGTTCACGACCGATCCGCTCGGCGGCGTGTTCGACAACAACGAGGCTGCGCTCCTCGTGACCCCGGGGCTCTGGAGCGATTACCAGCGCGCCGCCGAGGAGCTCGCGGCGATGGTGACCGCTGACCCGGGCAAGCTCGCCCGGATCGTGCCCGCCGGCCTGCCGGACGAGCCGGAGGCGCGGGCGCTGGCGTTCGTCGAAGGGTTCGGCGAGCGGGCGTTCCGGCGGCCGCTCACGGCCGACGAGCGGGACGCGTACCTCGCGCTGTTCGACCGCGGCAAGGAGCTCGCCCCAGGCGACGATCCGTTCGTCGCGGGCGCGCGCGCGGCGCTCGAGGGGTTCCTGCAATCGCCCCATTTCGTCTACCGGGTCGAGGTCGGCGCCGGGCCGGCGAAGGACGGGCTCATCCCGTTGAGCGGCCACGAGATCGCGACGAAGCTCGCGTACCTCTTCTGGAACACGATGCCCTCCGACGAGCTCCTCGCGGCGGCGAAGGCGGGCGAGCTCTCGACCCCCGAGGCCGTCCGCGCCTACGCCGAGCGGATGCTCGACGACCCGCGCGCCCGCGAGGTCGTCGGGGCGTTCCACCGGCAGCTCTACGACTACGAGCTGTACCACGACCTCAACAAGGACCAGGCGCTCTACCCCGAGTTCGTCCCTGAGATGGGCGACGACATGCAGCGCGAGGCGGAGCTGTTCGTGGAGCACATCGTCTTCGACAAGGAGGGTGGGCTCACCGACCTGCTCACCTCGCGCACCGCGTTCGTGAACGACCACCTCGCCGCGGTCTACGGCGTCGAGGGCGAGTTCTCGGACAAATTCGAGCAGGTGGAGCTCGCCGAGGCGGAGCGCTCGGGGCTGCTCACGCGCCTCGGCTTCCTCGCGTCGAAGGCGACGGCGCGGCAGCCGGACTCGATCCACCGCGGCGTCTTCGTGAACCTCAGGATCCTCTGCGCCGCGCTGCCGCCGCCGCCGGACAACGCGACGGGGCTGCCGCCGGGCGAGCACGCGACCAACCGCGAGCGCGTCGAGGCGCACACGGGCAAGGGGACGTGCGGCGAGGCGTGCCACGGGACATGGATCAACCCGGCCGGGTTCGCCTTCGAGCATTACGACGCGATCGGCAAGTACCGCACGACCGACAACGGCGTGCCGGTCAACGCCGCGGACGCCTACCGGTTCGGCGGCGCGCTGAAGAGCTACGCGGACGCGATCGAGTTCAGCCGGATCCTCGCCGAGAGCGACGAGGCCCACGCGTGCTACGCGCGGCGCTGGATCGAGTTCGCGCAGGGCCGCAACACCGGCGCGAAGGACCGGCAGTCCATCAAGGAGCTCGGCGAGGCGTCGCGCGGCGGCGCCTCGACCAAGGAGCTCATTCTCCAGATCGTCTCATCCCCTTCCTTCCTCGCTCGCGTTCCCGCGGAGGCGCAATGATCACCCGACGACGTGTGCTTCGAGGCCTGTTTGGCGTCACGGTCGCGCTCCCGTTCCTGGAGACCTTCGCGCCCCGGCGCGCGGCGGCCGGCACGGGCGACGTGCCGCCCTTCGCGATCTTCATGCGCCAGGCGAACGGCGTGGCGCAGGCGACGAACGACGAGCCCGAGATGTTCTGGCCGAGCGAGACGGGCCCGCTGTCGAAGGAGTCCCTCGAGCGGGACAGCGACCGGGCGGTCAGCGAGCTCAAGGACTACGCGGGCCAGCTGATCATGGTCCGCGGCGTCCAGTTCGCGTTCCCGGGCAACGGGTGCGGCCACTCCGGCGGCGGAAACCAGTGCCTGACGGCCGCGCGCGTGTCGGACGATCCGTCGGGGAACGAGTCGCTCGCGATGGGCGAGTCGATCGACAACCGCATCGCGACCGAGCTCAACCCGGCGGGCGTCGAGCCGCTGACGCTCTACGCCGGCAGGATGGCCGGCTACATCAACGAGGTGCTCTCGTACCGCGGGCCGAAGCAGCTCCGCGCCGCCGAGCGCAACCCGTTCAACGCGTACAAGAAGCTCTTCGGGCTCGCCGACGTGGGCGCCGAGGCCCAGCAGGCGCTGGCCGAGCGGCGCGCCAGCGTCAACGACCTGGTGCGCGGGGAGATGCGGGCGCTCATGGGCCGCAAGGACCTCAGCAAGAGCGATCGCGAGCGGCTGGAGCTCCACTTCGACAGCATCCGCGACCTCGAGGCGGCGCTCGCCTGCGAGCTCCCGCCGGAAGAGGTCGCCGAGATGGAGGCGATCTCGCCGAACGTCGGCCGATCCGAGAACGTGGAGACCGTCACCCGCATGCAGATGGACATCATCGCGCTCGCGATGGCGTGCGGCGTGACGCGCGCGGCGACGCTCCAGGTGGGCGACGGCAACGACGGGACCGAGTACACGATCCACGGCGCGCGGCAGAAGAGCTACCACAAGATCTCCCACCGCATCGACAGCGACGGCTCCGAGGGCCCGCCGATCGAGGGCGCGCAGGAGCTGCACCACCAGATCGACCGGATCCACGCGCGGATGTTCAAGCACCTGCTCGACCGGCTCTCGTCCTACAAGCTCGGCTCGGGGACGCTCCTCGACCGCGGCGTGGCGGTGTGGCTCAACGACAACGCCGACAAATACCACTCCTACCGGAAGGTCCCGTACATCCTCGCCGGCGGCGCCGCGGGCTACCTGAAGACCGGCCAGTTCGTCGACATGAAGGTCACGAACAACAAGCTGCTCAACACGATCGGCGCGGCGGTCGGCTGCAAGAACGGCCAGGGCGGCCCGCTCGACGATTTCGGCGACGAGAGCCTCGAGGGCGGGCTCATCGATCCGATCGTCGCCTGAGCGCGCGTCGCCCCGGCGGGGGCCCGCGAGGGGGGCGCCCGCCGGCCGTTCAGCTGAGGAGCTCGACCTGGACCTCGACGGTCGTCTTCTGGCCGCCGCGGAGCAGGTCGACCTTCACCTTCTCGCCCGGCTTCTTGCCGTCGAGGGCGTTGTAGAGCGCGTCGTAGTCGTCGACCGGCGCGCCGTCGATCCCGACGATCACGTCGCCCAGCGTGAGCCCGCGGTCGCCCTCGGAGAGGCCGCGCAGGCCCGCCTTGTCGGCGGGGCCGCCGGGGACGACGCCCATCACGATGACGCCGCGGATGCCGTTGCGCCGCTCCAGGCGGTGGGCCGGGTCGAGCTGGATGCCGAGGCCGACCGTCTCGGCCTTGCCGGTCTTGATGATCTGCGGGACCACCCGCGCGATCGTCGTCGAGGGCACGGCGAAGCCGATGCCGGCGGAGGTGCCGCTCTTCGAGTAGATCATCGTGTTCATCCCGATGAGGTGCCCGCTCGAGTCGAGCAGCGGGCCGCCGGAGTTGCCGGGGTTGATGGCGGCGTCCGTCTGGATCATGTCCCGGATGGTCACGCCGCCCGCGCCCTCGACCTGGCGCCCGAGCGCGCTGATGATGCCGGTCGTCAGGGTGTGATCGAGGCCGAACGGGTTGCCGATGGCGATCGCCTTCTGCCCGACCTCGAGCGGCTCGCGGAGCGGCGCGACCTGGATCGGCTTGAGCATCTCCTTGGGCGCGTCGATCTTGAGCACGGCGATGTCCTTGCGCGGCTCGACGCCGACGAGCTTCGCCGGGAACGTCTTCTCCCCCTGGAGCTGGACGACGAGCGACTGCGCGTTGTCCACGACGTGGAAGTTCGTGACGATGTGCCCGTCCGCGTCCCAGACGAAGCCCGTGCCCGAGCCGGCGGGCACCTCGACCGCGGTGCCCCAGAAGCGGTCCACGACGAGGCGGCGCTGCGTCACGAACACCGTCGCGGGCGCGACCTCGCGGAACACGGAGATCGTGTTGCGTTCGTCCTCGATGAGCGCGTTCTTCGACGGCGGCGTGACCGGCGGCGGCATCGTCTGGAGCGTCGCCGACGCCGTCGGCGCGGCGGGCGCGTCGGGGGCCGTCGTGGGGCTCTGCGACGGGCCGCCGGGGCTGGGCTTCCCCTTGCATCCAGGGGCGGCGGCGAGCGCGGCGACGGCGAGGAAGGCGGGGAGTCGGGCGTGGCTGCGGTGGCGCATGCGGCGCAATCTAGCCTGACCTCGGCAAGGCGTCTCCCCTGCGGCGCGCGCCGCCGGGAGGTGCGGCGGTCTGCCGCGCGCAACGGATGCGCGGGCGGACGTCCCTCCGCGTCGGCGGAGGAGAGGAGCGGATCCGAGATGCAAACCGGCCAAGTTGCGGTAGAGGTGGCCCTGACGGATGAAGCCCATGACGCCAACTTCAACGAAACTTCAGACCACCCCCCCGGCCGCGAAGGAGCCCGTCAAGGTGCTCCTGCTCGAGAACATCCACCAGAGCGCCCACGAGCTCTTTCGATCGCGGTCGTTCGAGATCGAGACGCGTAGCTCCGCGCTGAAGGAGGACGAGCTCATCACCGCGCTCGAGGGCGTGGACATGCTCGGCATCCGGAGCAAGACGCACGTCACCGCGCGCGTCCTGGAGAAGGCCCCCAAGCTGCTCTCCATCGGCTGCTTCTGCATCGGCACGAACCAGGTCGACCTCGACGCGGCGAACCGCCGCGGGGTGCCGGTGTTCAACGCGCCGTTCAGCAACACGCGCAGCGTCGCCGAGCTGATCATCGCCGAGTGCGTCATGCTCGCCCGGCAGCTCGGCGACCGGTCGCGCGAGGTGCACGCCGGCACGTGGAAGAAGGTCTCGAAGGCCTGCTACGAGGTCCGCGGCAAGACGATCGGCCTCATCGGCTACGGCCACATCGGCCAGCAGCTCGGCGTGCTCGCCGAGGCGATGGGGATGCGGGTCGTCTACTACGACATCGCCCAGAAGCTCCCGATGGGCAACAACCGCCCGCTGCCGACGCTGGAGGCGCTGCTCGCGGAGGCGGATTACGTGTCGCTCCACGTGCCGGCGACGCCGGAGACGCACAACATGATCGGCGCGGCCGAGCTCGCGCACATGCGCAAGGGCTCGTACCTGCTCAACGCGAGCCGCGGTTCGGTCGTGGTGATCCCGGCGCTGGCCGAGGCGCTGAAGAGCGGGCACCTGGCGGGCGCGGCGATCGACGTCTACCCGGAGGAGCCGGAGTCGAACTCGGACGGCTTCCACACGGAGCTGCAGCGGCTGCCGAACGTGATCCTGACGCCGCACATCGGCGGCTCGACCGAGGAGGCGCAGGAGGCCATCGGCCGCGAGGTGTCGCGCGCGCTGACGCAGTTCGCGACCACGGGGGCGACGACGGGCGCGGTGAACTTCCCGAACGTGGAGCTGCCGCCGCTCAAGGGCACGCACCGCATCCTCAACGTCCACCGCAACGTGCCGGGCGTGCTCCGCGACGTGAACCGGATCGTGTCGGACGTGAACGCCAACATCGACAGCCAGGTGCTGTCGACGGACGCGAACATCGGGTACCTCATCATGGACCTGTCGCAGGACGTGTCGGCCGAGGTGAGCCGGCGGATCGGGGCGCTGGAGACCAGCCTCCGGACGCGCGTTCTTTACTGAGGAGCGGCGGGGCGCTGCCGCGGGCTGCCCGGCCGCCCGCGGCCTGCGGCTGAGTCGATGGGGGGATCGCGGAGGCGATCCCCCTCAGGCCGGGGCCTCGACCCGGTCCCGCGCGCGCCGCGACGCCGGATCGTCCCCTGCGAAGACGAAGGCGAAGGCGACGAACGCGGCCCACAGCGCCGCGAGGTGGTAGAGCATCGCGACGCCGCCCGAGGCCTCGTAGATGGCGCTCGACACCGGGGGGCCGAGGAGCATCCCGGCGGCGTAGAAGACGTTGTAGATCGAGTTCGCGCGGCTGTAGTCGCGCGGCGCGGTGACGACGCCCTGGAGCGCGAGGCTGAGCGGCGAGATCGACGCGAGCGTCGCCCCGGCGACGAGCACCGCCGCGCACATCACGTCGTACCGATCGAGGTACACGAAGCCGAGGATCATCAGCGTGCCGATCGCGCCGAGCGCGCGCATCAGGGACAGGTGGCCGCGGCGGTCGCCGAGCCGGCCGAAGACGTTGGTGAAGGCGAGCATGCCGGCCGCGAAGTAGGCGGGGATCTGGATCGTCTGATCGCGCGTCACCCCCTTCGACGCCATCAGGTAGAGCGGGAGGAACAGCACGACCGAGGCCTGGAAATAGCCGTAGGCGAAGGTCGCGAAGCACGCGGTCTTGATGCGCCACAAGATCGACGCGGAGGAGGCCGCGGGCTCCGCGCCGGCCGCCGCGTCGGGCTCCCCGTGCGCCGCGGAGATGCCCGGCAGGTCGCGGTCGAGGCGCGCGAGCACGAGGACCGCCGCGATCAGCGAGATGACGCAGGAGAGGAGGAACGCCGCGCGCATCGAGGAGAGCGCGAGGATCGTCGGCGCGCAGAGCGGACCGAGGACGTAGCCGAGCGCCATCGAGATCGCGTAGATGCTCGTGATGAACGCCTTGTTGTCCTTGTCCGAGCGGGCCAGCAGGATCGTCTCGCAGCTCACCCAGATGCCGACCGAGCAAGCCCCGTCGAGGAAGCGCACCGCGGCGATCGCGGCGAAGCCCGGCAGGAGCGGGAAGGCGCCGATCGCGGCCGCGTACCCGGCCAGCGAGAGCACCAGCGTGGTCTTGGCCGAGAACCGGCGGATGAGCGCGTCCATCGGCAGCGAGAGCAGGACGATGCCGAGCGCGAAGCACGACGCGAGCAGCCCGATGTCGGTCTTGGTGAACCCGCGGTCGTTCAGGAAGACCGCCGTGAGGGAGATGGCGATGCCGTAGGCGAGGCCGAGAAGGAAGATAGCGCCGTAGATGAGCCAGATATTCCGATCGGGGATGCGGCGGAGCATGATCGCCCGGCAGGTTCGATCGGCCGCTCCGCCGTGTCAAACGGGTCCATGGCGGCGAAAAGCCGCTTCGACGCCGCTCCGCGGGCTGGCGCGCGCGTGCGCGACGACGGCAGCGCGGCGCCGCCGCCGCGCTGACGCGCAGGCTTCACCGCAGGAACTCGAGCAGGAGCTGATTCACCCGCTCCGGCCGGTCGTACAGCACGCCGTGGCTCGCGTCGGGGATGCGGGCGAGTCGCGCGTTCGGGACCAGCTCCGGATCCGGCGCGGCGAGCTCGGCGCCGAGATAGCGATCGTGCTCGCCCCAGATCACCAGCACGGGGACGTCGACGCGGGTCGGCTTGGAGAGCCCGCGCAGGCTGCCCGGGCGGAACATCGCGCGGTAGTAGTTGATCGTGGCCGTGAGCGCGCCCGGCTGCGACCACGACGCGACGTAACGGGCGAGATCGTCGTCGCTGAGCGCGCCAGGGCGCTGCGGATCGTTCTTCAGCGCCGTGCGGAGCAGCGCGTAACCGCTCCTCTGGGCGATCAGCTCGGGGACCCTCGGGAGCTGGAAGAAGAACATGTACCAGCTCTTGCGGAGCTGCCGCGCCGTGCGGAACCCGGCGAGCAGCTTCTGGGGGTGAGGACAGTTGAGGATGACCAGCCGCTCGAGGAGCGCGGGATACCGCATCGCGAACGTCCAGGCGACGCCGCCGCCCCAGTCGTGGCCCACCACGGCCGCGGCGCGCTCCGCGCCCGACGCCTCGATGAGCGCCGCCACGTCCGCGGTCAGCTCGTCGATCGCGTAGGCGCCGACGCCGCGGGGCTTGTCCGAGAGGTTGTAGCCGCGCATGTCCGGCGCGATCACGCGGTAACCCGCCTCGACCAGCGCGGGGATCTGGTGGCGCCACGAGTACCAGAGCTCGGGAAAGCCGTGGAGGAGCACGACCAGCGGCCCCTCGCCCGCCTCGACGTAGTGAAGGCGCACGCCGCTTCGTTCGGTGAACCGGTGCGATAGCTTGGATTCGTCGAGGATCATCGTCTCCCCTTTCTTCAGGACGGCCGCGGGGGCCGATCGCGCGCTGGACGGCTGGTTGTTGGCACGTGCTAGCGGCCGCTCGAGGCTCCGGGAGGGCGAGCGCCTCCCGTCGAGCGACGGCCGCGGTTCTATCACGACGGGCCGCCGCCCCGGAGCGCCGCCAGGATCGCGCGCCGGCGCTGGCGGGTGAGGGGCTCTGGAGAGGGCCTGAGACGGCGCCTTGTGTCCGGGTCGGAGCTCGTCTGCCGCTCAGGCCGGAGGCATTCGGCCGAGCGGGCGTGGCGGCGCGCTCAGACGTCGATGATCTTGCCGGGGTTCATGAGGTTCAGCGGATCGAGCACCCGCTTGATAGAGCGCATGATCGCGAGCTCCTCGGCCGAGCGCGAGTAGGGCAGGTATTCCTTCTTGAGCAGGCCGATGCCGTGCTCGGCGGAGATGCTGCCGCGGTACTTCTTCACGAGCGTGAAGATCGCGTGATCCGCCTCGTGGGTGCGCCGGAGGAACTCCTCGCGCGTGAGGCTGTCGGGCTTCATCACGTTGATGTGGAGGTTGCCGTCGCCGATGTGGCCGAAGAGCGCGATCTCCCACCCTGGATAGCGGGCCTCGAACAGGCTCTCCAGCTCGGAGCAGAAGCCCTCGAGCTCCTGGATCGGGAGCGACACGTCGTTCTTGTGCGGCAGCCCGGTCGCCGACAGGCTCTCGCTGATCCCCTCGCGGAGCGCCCAGAGCTCGGCGGCCTGCGCCCCGTGCTGCGCGAGCGTGCCGTCGGTGACCAGCCCGCGCTCGAACAGCGAGGTGATCCACGCCTCGAGCGCCTCGGGCTCGCCGCGCTCGACCTCGATGAGCACGTAGTAGTCCGACGGCGCCGAGAGCGGCACGCGCACGTTGCGGTGGCGGCGCAGGCGCGCCTGGCACTTCTCCGTGAAGAACTCGTAGGCCATCACGACGAACGGCCCCATCCGGGCCTCGCGGAACAGCGCGAGCACGCCGGCGAGGTCCGGCACCGCGAACAGGAACACGTTGAGCCCCTCGGGCACCCGCGTGAGCTTGAGGGTCGCCTCGGTGATGATCCCGAGCGTGCCCTCGCTGCCGATGAAGAGCTGGCGCAGGTCGATCCCGGTGTTGTTCTTCTCGAGCGCGCCGTTCATCTCGAGCACGGCGCCGCTCGCGGTGACCACGGTGAGCCCGAGCACCCACTGGCGCGTGAGGCCGTAGCGGATGACCTTCACGCCGCCGGCGTTCGTCGCGATGTTGCCGCCGACCTGGCTCGACCCCTTGGAGGCGAAGTCGACCGGCCAGGTGAGCCCGTACGGCGCGACGTGCTGGTGCACCGCCTCGGTCACGGCGCCGGCCTCGACGTGCACGGTCGCGCCGAGCACGTCGACCGGGCCCATCTTGCGCATCCGCTCGAGCGACACGACGAGCTCGCCCCGCGCCGCCACGGCGCCGGCCGCGAGCCCGGTGCGCCCGCCCGAGGGCACCACCGGGACGCGGTGCTCGGCGCAGAGGCGGAGCAGCCGCGAGACCTCGTCGGTCGAGCGCGGGAGCGCGAGGGCCGAGGGCTTCGGCTCGTGGACCTTGGTCCAATCGCGGCCGAACGTCGCGAGGTCGGACGCGTCGGTGGAGAGGAAATCCGCGGGAAACTCGCGCTGGACGGCCGCGAGGAAGTCGCCGGGGAGGCCGGGAAGTGGGGTCATGGCCGGCTCGGTACTGCGGCGTGGCGGCGAGGGCAAGCGGCCTTCGCGGCTCAGCCGACGTCCGGGATCTCGCCTCGGAAGTGCACGCCGACGAGCTGCACGGTCGCGCCCACCGCGCGGAGGGCGGCGGCGAGCGCGTCGTCGTCCTCGACCGTGACGAGGAGGGCCTCGGGGGCGCGCGGGGCGTGGGCGCGGATGGCGTCGAGCAGGGGAGCGGCGAGCTCCGGCGCGGCCACGCGGAACGGAAACGCGCCGGGGACGAAGGGGTCGAAGCTGGCGTACCCCAGCGGGGCGGCGCCCGGCGCCGCGGGGTCGACGAGGCAGAGGAGCGCGAGGCCGCCCCGGCCGCGCGCCTCGGCGGCCTGGCCGGGCAGCAAGCCGAACGCCGCCTCCACCGCGGCGTCGTCGGACGGCTCCGCCGGGCGGGCGGCGACCGGGCGCGCAGGGCGCGGGAGGCGGGCCGCGGCGTCCCAGGCGAGCTGGAACGTGGTCAAGGTGTAGACCTGCTCCATGCCGGCGCTCCGGTAGAGCCGCACGGCGGCGGTGTTGTCCGGCTTGACGTTGAGGCACCAGCGCGCGCAGCCGCGGCCGCGGAGGTGCGCGGCGACGGCGCGCATGACGACGGCGCCGATCCCGCGGCCGCGGTGGGACGGCGCGACGACGACGTGCCGCACGTAGCCGAACTCGCGCAGCGGCTGGACATAGGCGTAGGCGACCACCTCGCCGTTCTCCTCGAAGAAGAGGGTGTCTTTGGCCAAGGCGCTCTCCCAGCGCTCGCGCGGAAGGACGGGGTTGTCGATGCCGAGCTCTACGAACAGCCGCGCAAAGTGGTCATAATCCGCGGGGCGCGCCGCGCGCGCGACGAGGCGAAGCATGGGGCGAGCTTACATTCCGGGGCGCCGCGCGTCCCATGGATCCCGGGCGCGAGCTGCTCGCCGCGCGGCGCTGCTCGCGGCGCTCGCCTTCGCGCCGGCCGCGTGCGACGGCGCGGCCGCCGGGGCGCAGCGCGCGGCCGACGGCGGCGGCGCGGGCGGCGCCACCTCGGCCGGCGATGTGGCCAGCAGCAGCGCTTCCGGCCGGGGCGATGCTGCCGGCGGGGGCGACGCTGCCGGCGCGGACGGCATTTCCGGCGGGCGCGACGCGAGCGGCAGCGGCGACGCTTCCGGCGGGGGCGATGCTGGCGGCGACGGAGGCGGCGGGGAGGGCGGAGCGCTGAGCTGGGAGCCGGTCGAGACGGACTGGTGCTCCGCGAGGTGGATCGGCCTGGACGAGCACACCTGTTTCCACGTGCCGGAGACCGCGCCCCGCGGCGCGCCGGTCCTTTATGTGCTGCACGGGGCCATGGCGCCCGACACGCTGCCGGTGGCCCTCCAGGCGATCGCGGCGGAGGCCGCCGCGGCGCTCGGGGTCGTCGCGGTGTTCCCGCGGGGGAGGCCGGGGCTCTGCACCTGGGATCCGTCCGTCGGGGCCCATTTCTGCTGGCCGACGCGCCGCGAGACGGTCGACGCTGCGGCGCCCGCCCTGCTCCAGGAGTGGATGAGCGCCGAGGCGCGGATGGCGCGGATCCTCGGGGGGACGTTCGGCCGGCGTTACGTCATGGGCTTCTCCAACGGGGGCTATTTCGCGAGCTATGTGGCGCTGGAAGGCCTCGTCGCCGTCGACGGCGCCGGGCTCGTCGGCGCCGGCCGGATGGTCATCGAGGAGCACCTGTTCTCCCAGGAGAGGCCGCCGATCTACATCGCCGTCGGCGGGGAGGAGCTCGCCTCCACGGTCGCGAGCGCCGAGAACCTGGCCGACGTGCTCACGCAGCACGGCTGGGAGCACGAGCTCGTGGTGCACCCCGGGCGCGGCCACGAGATCCGCGCCGACGACTTCGCGCTGGCCTGGAATACCTGGGTCGCCGTCCCCTGAGCGCGCCGGCCGACGCCGCTCGCCAGCCCGCTGCGCGTCGCGAGCGCCGGTCCGACCGCAGCGCTGGGGCGCGTGTCGCGAGGCGCCCGGAGCGCTATTCCCGAGCACCCTTGGTTACATGACCGCAGAGGAGATGGGCTGAGCGCGCCGGGCGGGCGGCGCGGATCGCCCGAGAACGGTGAGCACGAGTATGCTGTCGTCGCCCATCGCCCCACCTTGCCGGCGAGGAGGCCTCGAATCGTCGGAGACGCCTCGTGAGGCGGCCCGCGCCGAGAAGTCCACCGCTCGCGAAAGGCGTGTATTCCGTGGCTCGTCGCGCCGCGCGAGGGCGCCGGCCGCGGCGAGCCGCTGTGCGCTGCGCGCGCCCCGAAGCGCCTTATCTGCCCAGCGATCCGGCGCGGGTGAACGGGCCTCGATCGCCGCGCTGTGCGCTGTTTAGGATTGTCGGTTTATCGCAGCCTCTCGCCCGCCGCGCGCGCCGCCGGGCGGCAGCCTGTGCACACCGGCTCTCGGGCATGAGCGCTGCTCTCTGCGACCTCCGACTGGCCTGACGGCCCGCGGATGTCGCGGGTCGTGGAAGGGGGAGAAATGGTCGAGCTGATGAAGAGCAGGTGGATGCATGTTGTGATGGCGATGGCCGCCCTGACCGCCGGCTGCGCGGCGGGCGAGGCGGGCACCGACGAGACCGACATGGACGAGGCCGAGGCCGTGGAGGTCGAGGAGACCTCGCAGGCGCTGTGCGGTTCTCTGAATCCGCGGAGCTGCGGCTGGGGCGGCGGGAACTGGGGCGGCGGGAACTGGGGCGGCGGGAACTGGGGCGGCGGGAACTGGGGCGGCGGGAACTGGGGCGGCGGAAACTGGGGCCCGGGCTGGAACAGGCCCTTCAACAAGCCCTGCGGCTGGGGCGATTGGGGCGGCTCCTGGAGACCGCCGTTCAACTTCGGCAACTACAGCCCTGGCTTCGGCGGCGGCTACGGCGGCTACGGCAGGTGGTAATCCCCCGTAGCCGGCGCAGCGAGGCCAAGGCGAGCTCCGGTCCCGCGCCACGGCGCGGCCATCGCTCGCGGCCTCGTGATGGCGCCGCTCGCGGCCCGGCGTCCGAGCCGCGGGTCGCCTGAGACGAGTCGCCGAGGGCCTGGCCGCCGGGAGCCCGCTGTACGCGCGCTGCTCCCGGCGGCCGGGCGCCTGAAATCTGCGATTCCGCCACGGCCGTGCGCTGACGGCTGCGTTGCACGGCACCCCACGTGATGCATTTTGGGACATCGCCGGCTGGCGTGGATGAGCTCGGCGCCCGCGTCGAGAAACTGCCCAGCTCGCAGCACACCCCGGCGCAGATGGCGCGTCCACGCGCGGCGTCTGCGCCCGCGCGGCCGGCGGTGAGCCCGCTCGCGGCGCCGCGCAACCCCCGGCGCCTGCGACAACCGAGCTCGTCGGCGCGTCGCCGCATTCCGGATCGCTTCTTGCTCCGGTCCGCTGCGCGCTGACGCGCCGCCTGCCGAGATCCGCGCCGGCGTCCTCTGAGGAATCCTCCCCATGATGCGCTTTGCGACACCCGTCTCGCGTTACATGACCTGCGCAGTCATCACGGCGCCCGACACCACCCCGCTGCCCGAGGTCCACCGATTGTTGGGGGAACACGCAATTTCTTGCGTACCGATCCTCGACGCGGCGTCGCGCGCGGTCGGCGTGCTCTCTCGCACCGACCTGCTCCGGCTCGGCCGGTTCGAGACGAAGACGAACAGCCGCGGAATGCTGCTGACCTTGCCCGATGTCCCGGCGCGCGACGTCCTGCGCCCGGGGATCATCACGGTCGGGCGCACGACGCTGGTCGTCCAGGCGGCGAGCGTGCTGCTGAAGCACCGCATCCACCGCGTCTTCGTCCGCGATGGCGACGCCTTGACCGGGGTCTTCAGCACGAAGGATCTCCTCCTGGCCCTGGTCGAGGCGCGGGAGGCGACGCCGATCGCCGAGCTCATGTCGGCCCCCGCGTACACGATCCCGCTCGACGCGCCCCTCGCGCTCGCGGCCGATCGGCTCACGACGGCGCAGGTGAGCGGGCTCGTGGTGGTGGACCCGGACGGCTGGCCGGTGGGGATGTTCACCCAGACCGAGGCGCTGCTCGCGCACGGCGTGCTCTCCGACTCGCCGGTCGAGGACGTGATGAGCCCAGCCATGGTCTGTCTCGACGTCCGGACCCCGCTCCACCGGGCCGCCGCCGCCGCGCACGCGGCGCAGGCGCGGCGCGTCCTCGTGGTGCAGGGGCGGCGGCTCCGCGGCGTGCTGACGGGCCTGGACTTCGCGCGCGCCGTCGCCGGTACGGGCCTGATTTCCACCGCCGCGAGGTCCAAAGCCGGCTAGCGCCGCCCGCCAGGGGCCCGGCCACAGATGGGATGGCCGGCGGCGGGGCCAGCGCGGACGCAAAGCGAACGCCGGGAACTGCTCCGGTGTGTCTCACCTTGGCACACCTTGTACTACGTTCGGGAATCCGATCGCACGAGAGCGCCCCGGGGCTGCCGACGGGTGATGCGCCAGGAGAGCGCGTCGAGCTCAACGGTTGAATATCGGCGGGCGCCCGTGCAACGAAGTGGGACGGTGAGGGTACTCCTTATATCTCAATGGTATCACCCCGAGCCCATTTCGCGGGCCCACCTGCTCGCGGAGGCGCTGGCTGCGCGCGGGCACGAGGTGACATCGATCACCGCATTCCCGAGCTATCCGCACGGCCGCCTCTACCCGGGATACCGGCAGCGCCTCTGGGACGTGGAGCACGTGAGCGGAACCCGGGTGATACGGCTCCCGATCTACCTCGACCACAGCCGATCCCGCCTTCGACGGACGCTCAATTACGCGAGCTTCGGCGTCTCGACCGCGCTGCTCGGCCCGGCGCTCGCAGGGCGGGCGGACGTCGCTTGGGTCCACAATCCGCCGCCGAGCCTCGCGGTCGCGGCCTCCTGGCTCGCCGCGCTCCGCGGGATCCCGTGGGTGTATGAGGTCCAGGACCTGTGGCCCGAGACCGCGGCCGCGTCAGGCATGCTCGGCAACCCGTACGTGTTCGCCGGCATCGATCGGGTGAACCGCGCCCTGTACCGGAGAGCCGCGTCGCTCATCGTGATCAGCCCTGGCCTCGCGCGCGCGCTCACGCGCAAAGGCGTCCCGGCCGACAAGGTGCACCTCATCCCGAACTGGGCGGACGACCGCATCTATCAGCCGGTGGAGCCCGATCCGCAGCTCGCCGCGGAGCACGGGCTGACAGGGCGGTTCGTGGTCCTGTTCGCGGGCAACATGGGCGCCGCCCAGGCGCTCTTCAGCGTGCTCGACGCGGCGGCGCTGGTGCGGGACCTCGACGACGTGCGGTTCGTCATGGTCGGGGACGGGATCGACGCGCCACGGCTCCGGCGCGAGGCGGAGGCGCGCGCCCTCTCGAACATCGTCTTCATCGGCCAGCAGCCTCACGAGCGCATGCCTCGATTCTTCGCGCTCGCCGACGTGCTGCTCTCGCACCTGAAGCGGGATCCGTGCTTCGAGCTCACGATCCCTTCGAAGATCCCGGCCTACATGGCCGCGGGCCGGCCGGTGCTCGTCGCCGCGAGCGGGGATCCGGCGGATCTGGTCCGGGACAGCGGGGCGGGCCTCGCCTGCGAGCCCCAGGATCCGGCGGCGCTCGCGGCCGCGGTGCGGCGGCTGCGCGACATGACGCCCGAGGCGCGGCGCGCGATGGGGGAGGCCGGCCGCCGCCATTTCCTTCGCTGGTTCACGCGCGACGCGCTGGTGACTCGCTACGAGGAGGTCTTCGCGCGCGCGGCGACCTGAGCGCGTGACGAACGCGCCGGCGCACGAATGCGCCGGCGCGCGGCTGGAGAACGGGAGGACGCAACGCGCGGGCGCACGAACGCGCCGGCGCGCGGCTGGGGAACGGGAGGACGCAACGCGCCGGCGCGTTGTGGAGAGGAGGATTCCATGCGCGAAATGACAGAAGAGATGGCGAGCATCCGGCAGAATTACAAGGGCAGGCGGGTCGTCGTGACCGGGGGCGCCGGCGCGATCGGCAGCTCCCTCACCGCGGCCTTGGCCGACGCGGGCGCGGAGGTCATCGTCGTGGACGATCTCTCCTCCTCGTACCGCTGGTCCATTCCGGCGCGGAGCAACGTGCGCTTCGTGGAGGGGAGCGTCGTCGACGACGACCTGCTCGCGGAGGTCTTCCGGGACGAGACATCCCACGTCTTCCACCTCGCCGCGCTGTTCGCGAACCAGAACTCGGTGGACAACCCCGAGCGGGATCTCGAGGTCAACGGCCTCGGCACCCTGCGGGTGCTGCGCCACGCGCGGCGGCGCGGGGTCCATCGCGTCGTCTTCGCTTCGTCCGGCTGCGCCGCCTACGGCAGCGATCCGCCGCGGCCCGTCCCGGAGGACTACACCTCGCTGGACGTGCATACGCCGTATCAGGCCACCAAGCTGCTCGGCGAGCTCTATTGCAATTACTTCACCGGGCAGGAAGGGCTGAGCACCGTTCGGGTCCGCCTCTTCAACTCGTACGGTCCGGGCGAGGTCCCTGGCCGCTACCGCAACGTGATCCCCAATTTCGTCTACTGGGCGCTCCGGGGCGAGCCTCTGCCGATCACCGGCACGGGAGAAGAGACCCGCTCGTTCACGTACGTGGGCGACATCGTCGATGGGCTGCTCCGGGCTGGCACCACGGCGGGCGCCTCGGGCGAGGCGCTCAACCTGGCGTCCGGCAACGAGACCGCCATCCTCGACCTCGCGCGCGCCATCAACGAGATGACCGACAATCGCGCCGGCGTCCGGTTCGTCGAGCGGCGCGCGTGGGACACGCAGCGCCGTCGCGGCGCGTCCATCGAGAAGGCCAAGCGCGTCCTCGGCTTCGAGGCGCGGATGGACCTGCACGAGGGGCTCGCGACCACCGTGGCGTGGTTCCGCGAGCACTGGGACCACATCGCCGCCGAGGCGCGCTTCTAGCCCATGCGCGTCGCGCTCTGGGGCCCCCTCCCGCCGCCCGCCGGCGGGCTCACGCGGTGGATGCGGACCTATCTCGACGCGGCGCCGGCGGCGGGGATCGAGGCGGAGGTCATCGACACCTCGCCCCACAGCGCCGCCGTCGACGCAGAGAGCAGGTTTCGCCCGGCGCGCGTGGTCCGCGCCGGCGAATCGCTGTCCGAGCTCCACCGGCTGCTCGCGCGGCGGCGGCCGGACGTCGTTCACCTGTGCACCACGCTGTTCTGGGCCACCGCCCGCGACGGCCTCGCGGTGGAGCTGTGCCGTCGCGCGGGCGTGCCGGCGGTGCTCCACCTGCATTTCTCGACGCAGATCATCGACTGGCTGCGCGCCCTTCCGTGGCCCACCTTGCAGGCGGTGCGCGCGGTGCTCGGCCGCGCCGCCGCCGTCGTCGCCCTCGCCGAGGAGCTGCAGCAGTACGTGCAGGGCCTGGTTCCGGGCGGCCGCGTCGTCCACGTCCCGAACCCGGTCGACACCGAGGTCTTCCACCCCGCCGCCGCGCCGCGCGCGCCGCGCTCGCCCGGGGCGCCGCTGCGGGTGCTCTTCGCGGGCCTGATCACCCCGCACAAGGGGGTCCTCGAGCTCGCGCGGGCGGTGCTGGCCGTCGATGGGCTGACCCTCGCGCTCGCGGGGCCCCGGGCCGCCGGGTGCCCCGCGGAGTACGCCCGGCGCCTGGACGAGGCGCTCGGGGCGCTCGCGCGGCAGGGCCGCCTGGACCTGCTCGGCGAGGTGCCGGCGGCCGCGATGCCCGAGGCGTACCGCGGCGCGGACATCGCCTGTTTCCCGAGCCACGCCGAGGGGCTGCCCAACGTGGTGCTCGAGGCCATGGCGAGCGGCCTGCCCTGCGTCGTCACGCCGGTCGGCGCCATTCCCGAGGTCATCGAGGGCGAAGGGGGCCGCGTGGCCCTCTCGGTGGCCCCGAGGGACGAGGCGGCGCTGCGGGACGCGCTTCGCGCCCTGCGCGACGACCCTTCGCGCAGGGCGCAGCTCGGCGCGGC
Source organism: Sorangium sp. So ce394 (assembly GCF_051474665.1). Classification (NCBI taxonomy): domain Bacteria; kingdom Pseudomonadati; phylum Myxococcota; order Polyangiales; family Polyangiaceae; genus Sorangium; species Sorangium sp. So ce394. The sequence continues at coordinate 6,877,864 of NZ_CP150339.1, read as the reverse complement.
CGCGCGCCGGCGCGCCGAGCGCCGTTACGCGACCCGGACGATCATGGGAGAGTACGCCGCGCTCTATGCGCAGCTCACCTCGGCCGCGCGGTGAGCTGCTCCGCGATGTCGCGCTCGTCGGGGGCACCCTCGCCGAGCGCGTGACCGGAGCTCACCGCGCCGCGCGCGCCGCCATCCGCTCGACCACCTCGTCGGGATCGGCCGCCAGCTGCGCCGCGAGCGCGCGGGCCGCGTCGGGCGAGGCCCAGGCGACCCCCTGGATGGCCCCGAGCCGCGCGCGCCTCGGCAGGCGCGGATCTGCGGCGAGGGCCTGCAGCGCCGCGGCCACACGCGCCGCGGGCGCAGATGCCGCGGCAGCGCGGCCGGCCGCGGCGAGGGCGCGCGCCCTGACGTGCGCCGGTGCCCCTGGATCGCGGCCGACCGCGAGCAGCCGATCGGCGCCGGCGCCGCCGGCCGCGCGGAGCCACCCGAAGAAGCCCGTGCCCAGGGCCGCGCTGTGGCCGCAGAAATGCCCCGCGAGCAAGGTCGCGGCGCGCGGCGGGAGCGAGGCCGCCCAGGCGCGGCGGTCGGGCGCCCCAGCCCGGGCGGACCCGCCCGGGGCCGGCGGCGCCACGGGCGCCTCGCTCGCCGACGCACCCGGATCGGCCGGCAGCGGAGACGCCGCGCCGCCGCCGTCCTCGACGACGCCCCGGTACAACGCGCTCGCCTGCACGATCCGCGTCTGCTGCGGCGTGATCGTGCTCGAGAAGTCGCCCCCCGTCGGAAACATGAGGTTGTCGTAATCGGGGCAGCGCTCGTACGGCAGGCCCATGTCCTCGCACTCCGCGGTGTCGTCCAGCGGATCCGCGTAGCCGGCCTCCATCTCGGTGGTGTGGAACAACCCCGCGAAATGGCCGAGCTCGTGGCGCAGGATGACGGCGTCGGCCTCGAGGTCCCCGAAGAGCGCGACGACGATGCCGCTGAGGTGCGTCCCGTGCTCCACCGCGACCGAGGGCGCGGAGGGCGTCGCGCCGGCCGCCATCTCGAGCCGCCCGGTGAAATCTGCCACCGCGATCACGTTGAGCGCCGGCCTGCCGGCGGCGCCCGCCGTCTGCTCGAGCACGCTGGGGAGGAGCTCCTCGTCGATGACCGCCCACTCCGACCCGAGGTGATGGACGTTGATGTCGCCCACGTCGAGCCCCACGAACCCGCTGTACGCAGAGCGCAGCGCGCGCCGCATGTAGTCCTCGGAGACCGCGTTTCCGGCGATGAAGGCGTTGACGTCGATCTTCCCGCCGTGAAAGCGCCCGTCGAGCGTCTGGCGGCGCCACACCGAGAGGCGCGCCGGCCCCGCCAGCATGCCGGTGGTGCCGCCGCCGACCGTGATCCAGTACGTGCCTGGCACAAGTGGCACGGAGGCCGCTGTGCCAGTCTGCGGTACGGCGGCCGTGCCAATGCCATGATTGAAGAAGTGGGCCAGGGTGCCGGGAATCGAGTAGCTCGACACCAACGCTCTGCCGTCGGGCCCGGTGATGCTCTCGATCCCGACCGGATCCCAGCTCGGCGACGAGGTCACGAGCTGAGCGACGGCCGTGATGCCGAGGGTGCCTGGCGGGACGTGCACCGGGACGCTCTTTCCGGCGGTGACGTCGGCGAACTCTTCCTTCACGAGGGGCGGAATTGGCGGCGCGCCGCCCTCGCCGATCTCGCCGCCTTGACCGCCGCCCGAGGAGCCTGGCGTGGCAGAGCTCGTGGTCGCGCCGGAGCCGCCGGTGCCGTCGGTCGGCTCGAACCCGTCGACCACCACCTTGCCGCCGCAGGCGCCTGCGGCGAGCGCGGCGAGCGCCCCCGCGGCGAGCAGCCCCCCACGGCGCGCCCGCGTCGCCCCGCGCTCGCCGTCCGGCGTCCCGCGGGACGGACCTGTGGCGCTCGATGCGGGTGCAGGCGACTCTGTCATAAGCATGCTCCTTACCGCGGATGAGGCCGTCCCTCAGCGCGCGCGCAGTATGCTCGGGTCCTGGCGCGATGTCACGCGCCGCGCACCCTTGTGACCGTCCCGCAACGCAAATGGCGGGAGTGGCGGTCATTCCACCTGCTTGACGCGCATTATCACCCGACCTGGGGAGGCGTCCGTCGCGCCCTCGAAGCGCTCGATGACGGCCACGTAGCGCGACTGGCCGTCTGCGCTCTGGACGAGCCACGCGGCGTCCTTCGCCGGCGCGGGCGGGCTCGCCCCGCGATCGAGCCAGCGCCCCGTGAAGGCCGTGGCGATGTGGTCGCCGCGGTACGCGACGGCGGGATCGGTGAGGGCGGCGTGGTCGGCCGCGTCGAACCGTGCTTTCTCCGAGGCGGCGGTCCGCTCCTTGACCTCGGCGAGCGACTCGGAGCTCGCCTCCTGCTCCTGGAGATCGGCGCCGCGCGCGGTCCCTGGGCCGCCGAGCTCGCCGTTGACGCTGATCTGCGACCTGCGGAAGCAGACGTGCCACGCCGTCGACGCGCGCGCCTCTTCCGGCGTGAGCATCAGCTGCTCGCCGCTCGCGAGGTCGAGACAGGCGCTCGGCGCGGTCTCGGGCATGTCGATGCCGCCGGCGGTCGCGTCGACATCCTCGATGTCGACCGTCGGGCCGGAGCCGTCGGGGAGCACCTCGGCATAGCGGAGCTGGTAGAGCCCCGTGACCGGCGCTCCGTCGATCTCGCCGTAGAAGGAGAGGATCTGGAGCTTCCAGTACCGCCCTTCGTGCTCGATCGCGTGGATGTGATAGCGGCTGAAGGCGACGTGCGTCTCGCCGTCGTAGGCGTACCACCCTGTGAAGGCGCCGCCGGCCTCGTCCTGGAGCAGGAAGGGCGTGTTTGGCAGCTGGCCTGCCGTGTAGTCCTCCAGGGTGAGCGGCAGCGCCCCGCCTTCGCCCGGGCCGCTGAGGCCGCTGTTGGTGAATACGTCGTACCCCGAGAACGCGAGATCCCAGTCGGTGGACACCGCGGGATCGCCGGAGGGGACGACGACCTCCGGCGTGGCGAGGCGAAGGAAGACGCTGCCTGCGGCCGGCACCTCGACCTCGAGGAGCGCGCCGTCCTCGGTCTGCGCGCCGCCTCCCACGTCGTCGCCGCACGCCGGGGTGAGCAGGAGAAGGGCTGTTGCGACGGACCATCGTGTCATGAGTCCTCCCACGGTAGCTCGGCGACGACGCCGAGGTAGACGGTGCGCCCCTCGAGGGGCCGGTGATCGTTGCGGCGGTTGGGGTCCTTCTGCGCGCCCAGCAGGTTCCTGACGCCGACGTAGGCCTGCGACGAGGGCCAGAGCGGCCGCGCGAGCCGCGCGTCGAGGGTGGTGAAGCCGGGCGCGCGGCGGGTCATGCCGTGTTCGTCCACCTCGATGAACGCGCTGGAGATCGTCCGCAGCCGGGCGACGAGCTCGATCTGGAGGGGCAGGTCGGCGCGGAGCGCCGCCTGCGCGGTGTGCGGCGGCTTGCCGGAGAGCGGCTGCGGGCGATCGTCCGTGTCGTCGCGCGTCCAGAGGTAGGCGTAGCCGGCCTCGGCGCGGAGCCACGACGCCGCCTGGAACGTCGCCGAGAGCTCGACGCCCGCGGTCCGCGCCTTGGCGACGTTCATGTAGGTATACGTGTCGACGCCGCCGGAGGTGTCGATGGGTTTCGGGTCGAAGTCGATCAGGTCGTCGACCCAGTTCGCGAAGGCGCCGGCGCGCACCGTCAGGCCTTCTCTGGGGATCCACGTGACATCGCCGTTCGCGCCCCAGGACGTCTCCGGGGCGAGCTCCGGATTGCCCTCGAGGATGTAGCCGAGGCCCGAGTGATCGAACGAGAAGCCGAGCTCTTTGGCGCTGGGCGCGCGGAACCCGCGGCCGCCGGAGATGCGCAGCGTGAGCGACGGCGCGGGCCGGTAGGCGAGGGCGAGGCGCGGGGCGAGGACGGCGCCGTAACGCGGCCAGTACTCGCCGCGGACGCCGGGCATGACGGTGAGGCTGTCGGTGAGCTTCCACGCGAGCTGGCCGTAGACGGCGGCGCTGCCGAGCTCGGTGTCGGGCACCTCGTCGGCGGTGCTCTCGAAGATGCCCGACGTGGAGACGTCGGTGCGCCGGCGCTCCTGTGTGAGCGACTCGACCTCGGCGCGCGCGCCGGCGACCCAGGTGAGCCGTCCCTGGGCGATGGTGGCGATGGCCTCGTAGCTCTGCAGGGAGCCTGTGCGCTCGCGCAGCTCCGACTGGGGGGAGCCGCGCAGGTTGCGCTCGCTCGTCCGGTAGGCCCACTGCCGGCCGGCGGCGAGGCGCAGGCTGGAGCCTCCGCCGAGATCGAGCGTCTCGGTGAGGTGCAGGGTGAAGCGGTCGGTCACCTCGGGGACGTCGATGAGATAGACGCCGAGGCCTGGCAGCGGTGGCGGCTGCTCGATGCCGTCCTGCTCGTCGTGGATCCACCGCGCGCGGAGGCGCACGTCGATGCCGCGGCCGAGCGCGGCGCCGGCGCGCAGGCCGACGAGGTGCTGCGCGCGTCCGGGCAGGGCGGTGGCGGCGCTGTCCTCGAGGAGGGTGAGGCTGTCTTCCCGCTGGAACGAGGCGTCGGCGCTGGCCCAGGCGCGCTCGCCGCGGTAGGCGCCGGAGGCCTGGGCGAGCAGCCCGGCGCGGCTGCGTCCCTCGACGCGGCCGCGGCCGCTGAAGCCCGGGCGGGCCGGGGGGGCGGAGAGGACGTTGACGACGCCGCCGATGGCGCTCGCGCCGTAGAGCGAGCTCGTCGGTCCGGTGACGAGCTCGATGCGGGAGACGTCGCTGAGCGGGAGGGAGGAGAGGTCGATGGCGCCGCCGCTGTCGCCGATGACGCGCTCGCCGTCCTCGAGGACGAGGACGCGGTCGAGGTCGAAGCCCTGGATCTGGATGGCGCTCGGGTTGCCGAGGGCGCCGTAGGCGCTCGGGTTGACCTGGACGCCGAGCTCGCCGTCGAGCGCCTCGCCGACGTTTGTGGCGCCGCGGCGCTCGGCCTCCTCGCGGCTGACGACGCGCGTGCGCACGGTGGCGCGCTGGCTGCTCTCGGGGGTGCGGGTGCCGGTGACGACGACCTCGAGGGGGGGCGCGGCGGGGGCAGGAGGGGGAGGCGAGGGCGGCGCAGGCGGCTGAGCGGCGGGCGCCGGCCGCGTGGCGGGCGCGGGCTGGGGCTGCGCGGCGGGCGCGGGCTGGGGCTGCGCGGCAGGCGCGGGCTGGGGCTGCGCGGGCGGCTGCGCCTGGGGCTGCGCGGCGGGCGCCGGTCGGGGAGGCTGCGCCGGTGGCGCGAGCTGCGCGCGCGCCGGGCGCGAAGGGGCGGCCGAGAGGAGCGCCGGACCGAGGCAGAAGGCGAGCTGCGCGGCGCGCGTCAGGCGCCGGCGGCGGTGCACGGTCCTCCCGGGGACATCGAAACGGCAGGCTCGAGGCGCAGCAGCGAAAGCATGGGGGAGAGCTCTGCCAGTGTGGCGCAAGGTGGGTTGCGCGGTGCGTATGGTCGCCCGATTCAGCGTGGCCGTCCAGCGGTTCGGGCGCGGGAGGTCGCGTCGCGGAAGGCGCGGGGGCGCGGCGGTCAGGCCGCGGCGCGTGGCGCAAGTGCAGGGCAGGGCCGCGCGCCGGCAGGGCGAGGCCCCGCGCCGGGAGGGAGGTCCGTGCTGGACGAGCGACTGCGCCGAGCTCACCGGCGCCCGGTTGGCCCCTTGCGGTGCGCCTCGACGGCTCCAGGTGGTCTGGAGAAGCCGGAACAGCCCGAGGAGGTGCGCATGAAGCCGAACGAGAAGGGATCGGAGGAACGAGGGGCCGAAACGTCCAGCAGCGCCGCCGACGCGCCCGCGCGCGACCAGAAGGCCGGGAGCGGACAGCACAGGCACGTCCCGGGGGATCCGGTGGAGGGCCACGAGGCCACGGCGGACAAGGAGCCGGAACAGAAGGTCGACGAGACCGTGGAGGACTCGTTCCCCGCGAGCGATGCTCCCGCGTGGACGCCGGCTCAGTCCGGCTGAGCCCACGCCAGCGGCAGCGAGGCCGCCGGGACCGGCGCCTGCCCCCGCGAAGCCCGCCGCGACGAGCCGCCGAGCGGCCGGTTCGCGCCGCGGGCTTCGCGGGGGCGGGGCCGGACGGAACGGGCGACGCGAGTTGGGCTTGCATTGCTCGACGACGGACGGTAGGTTCCCGCGCCGCATCGCCGGTCCCCATCGTCTAGCCCGGCCCAGGACTCAGCCCTTTCAAGGCTGCTACGCGGGTTCGAATCCCGCTGGGGACGCTGCCTGTACTGCACGCGCCTCGTTGCCCTCGACGGCGACGACGGCTTCCAGGGCGACGACGCCCTCGATCCGGTAGCGCTTGCCCTCCGGGGTCTCGATGGGCGTGAACCGCAGCGGGCCTCCGAGGATCGTCTCGAGCGCCTTCCGGGCTTCCTCGGGGCTCCGCGCCAGCATCGCGACGCGGCCGCCGGGGCGCGCAGGGCGCGTCGAGGGCGGCGCAGCCGCCGAGCCCTGCGAGGGAACCCTTGACCGTCCGAGCACCCCGGCACGCTCAGGACGCGATGGGCCGACCATCACGCCCGTGATCGAGGCCCGCTCACCTCGCGATGGCCATCCGCCAGGCCGAGCGAGAGAGCATCAACCAGCTTGATTCTCAACAAGCGATGTACGCCAAGCATGCCAGCGAGCGGGTGCCTACTTCGCCTTCGTTGGCTGAGACGACCCGGCGCGAGCACGCTTTGCTGACACGATCGAGAAGTGGAATCTCTTCGTGCCCCGTGCGCATCGCTCGCCTCGGGTGGAACCTCCGCACCTGGCTCGCGCAGCTGCAGCAGCCTGCCGAGGTCGTGCGCTGGGAATGGAAGCGCTTCCGACGAGCCTTCGTCTTCCTTGCGGCCCTTACCACCGACGGCGGCGAGGGTTTCGCATCGGATGCAGCGCTCCCGACGAGCCTTCGTCTTCCTTGCGGCCCAGGCATTCATCGGGCGCGTCAGGTCTGGCCCCGCTTCGCTGGCTCGCTGCGCTTCGTGCATACGCTCTTCGCCGCTCTCCTCGGCTTGTCGTCACAGCGTTGACACCGCCCCGCAACGCACGCGTCGCATGCGTATCGCTTTCAAGCGCCGCTTGCAGCGGATACGTGTGTCCTCAGCCAGGGTAAAGAGCCTCCTCGAGCGGCGTTGGCCCGTTCCGCTCGTCCACGTCCCCCTCATTGCCGCTCGAAGCTCGCCGCAGCAGCACTGAAAATGTTGAGGCTGCCTACACGTGGTTGACTCGTAAGTAAAGAAAAGCTGAGGCTGCCTAAGTAAAGAAATGTTAGGGCGGCCTACACATGATTGACTTCGTGAGCAAAGGCGGGTCATTTCTTCTGAGCGGTGAAGAACCGGATCGAGGGCAAGTCGGCGGCGGAGGTCTCGCGCATGACGGGGCTTTCACCAAACAAGGTGGCCTCGCGCTTGCATGGGCACGCTGCGCGCTCCGTGAGGCGCGCGCTTCGTGAGGACTTGACTGCGCGAGAGCGCGCGCTAGAGCATCGACCAGATTGATTTCTTGGAAAGTCTGAGCGGTCCGATGGCCGATGGCCGATGGAAGGATCGACAGGTTCGCATGGCCATGATCTCGTCCGCACCAAGAGGTGCATGGATGGAACGATAGTCGCCGCCGGTGGAGCTGTCGTGGCAGGAGCAGTCGCTGATGAAGCCGTTGACACGCGTAAGGACACTGTTCGGCTTTCTCAGGCTGCACCGGCACGAGCTGTTCGACGAGGCATTCCAAGAGCAGCTCGAGAGCAAGCCTTGGGGGCAGCGAGCTCGGCGCCCCGACTCGTTCAGCAAGCGCCACTTCGAGGTTGACCTGCGCGCCAAGACGAACACGTGTCCGGCAGGACAGGTCGAAGTGTGCGAACCAGGCGACACGGTCGATATCGCGGCGCGGAAAGGGCACAGCGCGCGCTACCTCGACACCAGGAGAAACCTGTTCGCTGGCCGGCGAGCGCGATTGGTCGAGGCGCTCCTGGTCACGACGATATGACGGGCGGCGGACAGGGGGCCATCTGGATGCGCGTCGATTGTGTGTCGACCTGCCCCCACACGTGGAGCTCGTGAGAGGCCCCCGTTCAGGAAATACGCTCGGTGTACGGCTGGTCGCGCGCCGGCGGCGCCAAGGAGGAGTGATCGATGTTGTCAGCAGACATGTCCATGGTCGCCGGCCTCGCCAAGACAGCAGATGATTTGTACGAGTCCGTCAAGCGACGCGAGTCCAGCGCACGGACCTACGCGTCGTCGTTCGACACGGTGTTCGAGCGCGGGACGGGCATCCGCATGCGCGACCGGTCCGGGCGCGACTTCATCGATTGTCTGGCCTGCGCCGGCGCTCTGCCGCTCGGGCACAATCACCCGGAGATCCGAGAAGCACTCTTACACTTCATCGACTCGGATCACGTGCAGCAGGTCCTGGATCTGACCACGCCGGCCAAGTGCGAGTTCCTCGACGAGCTGTTCGGCCTCTTGCCGGACAAGTGGGCCGCCCGGGCGAAGGTCCAGTTCTGCAGTCCGAGCGGGTCCGATGCGGTCGAGGCGGCGATGAAGCTGACGCGCATCGCTACGGGTCGCCAGCCGATCATCGCCTTTCACGGCGCGTACCACGGTATGACCGGCGGCGCGCTGGCCGCGATGGGAAATCTCACCCCCAAGGCGGGGCTGCCCGGTGCGGCTGGCGGTATCCACTTCGCGCCGTATCCGTACCGGTACCGCTGCCCGTTCGGCACCGACGGGCGCGACACCGACCAGCTCTCGATCCACTACTTGCGAAATCTGTTGTGTGATCCGGAGAGCGGGATTCCCCGCCCAGCGGCGGTCATCGTCGAGGTCGTCCAAGGAGAGGGAGGGTGCATCCCGGTCTCGGACGACTGGCTACGCCAAGTGCGGCAGCTTACCCGCGAGCTCGAGATCCCGCTCGTCATCGACGAAGTGCAGACCGGATTCGCACGGACCGGGACCATGTTCGCATTCCAACGCGCGCGCATCGTGCCCGACGTGCTCATTCTGTCCAAAGCTGTCGGCGGTGGTTTCCCGCTGTCGGTCGTCGTGTACGACGAGGCTCTCGATCTGTGGTCCCGCGGCATGCACGCCGGAACGTTCCGCGGTAACCAGATCGCGATGGTGGCCGGAAAGGTCACGATGCAGATCTTGCGACGCGATCGGCTCGCCGAGCACGCGGCGGAGATGGGTGAGCTGCTCATGACGGGTCTGCGCCGGATCGCGAGCGATCACCCGGAGCTGGGAGACGTGCGCGGGCGCGGGTTGATGATCGGCGTCGAGGTCGTGGAGCCGTCGCCCGGCGCGCGCCGCGGACGGCAAGACGGAGTGCTGAGCGCGGCGATCAAGCGAGCGGCATTCGAGAACGGCTTGCTCGTGGAAACCGGGGGCCGGCGTGGCTCCGTGCTCCGGCTGCTCCCGCCGCTGATCGTGACGAGGTCCGATGTCGGCGAGATCCTCGACCGCCTCGAGGCGGCGGTCGTCCGCGCCAAGCGGCAGTGACGAGGCCGTGGTGACGCAAACACGCGTCCGGCAGACGTTCGCCTTGTTGTGGGCGAGCGAGACCGCCTTCGACCTCGGCTCCGCGCTGATGACGTTCGCGCTCGGAGTCTGGTTGTTTCAGCAGACGGAATCTGCGCAGCAGTTCTCGATGGCGATCGTGGCGACCGCGTTTCCAAGCCTGCTCATGACCCCGGTGGCGGGCGCGCTGGCCGATCGGTTCGACCGGCGCTGGGTCATCGTGGGGTGCGACGTGTGCTCGGCGGTCTTGGTCGCCGTGCTCGCCGTCCTGGTGTTTCAGGATCGGATGCAGCCGGGCTACCTCTATGCGTTCAACGTCGCCAGCGCGGTCGTCGGATCGATCCGCATCCCGGCGTACCGGGCGGCGATGGGATCGATCGTGCCGCGGGAGCGGCTCACCCAGGCTGGTGCTCTGATCGGGCTCACGCAGAGCGTGTTCCAGGTCGCGGTGCCCCTGGTCGCGGGTTACCTCATGGCCGTGCTCGGGCTGACCGGCATCGTCACCGTGCACATCCTCCTCGTGGCTGCTGGAGCGATCGCCGCGTTCGGCGGGCTCTCGCGGAGCCGGCAGGCCGTCCGCGGGGTCGAGCGCGCGGGGCGGTCGTCGCTCTTCCGCGAGACCGCTCTCAGCGTGCGCTCCGCGTTGGCCTATCTCCGCGAGGTGCCGATGATGGCCGGGCTTTCGATCTATGGCGCGATCCAGGAGGCCCTCGTCGTGCTCGCCGCGAGCATGATGATCCCGCTCGTCCTGTCGACGCATGCCAGCGAAGCGGTCGGCTTGATCCTGAGCAGCGGTGCGCTGGGAGCGGTGGCGGGGTCGGGACTGCTGGTGGTCGCGCCGGTGCGTCGTCGCCAGATGCGCTGGATGCTCGTGGCTCAAATGTCGGTATCGCTGATGCTGGTGCTGGTCGGGCTCGCGAGCTCGACGGTCCTGTGGGCCCTGTGCGCGTTCGGCGCGTACTTCGGCGGTGCGACGTCGACCGCATGCGCCCTCGCGCTGCTCCTGCGCAAGACGCGGGTCGAGAGCCGAGGAAGTCTGTTCGCGCTGAATGCTGCGCTCAACGGGATCATGGTGTGCGTGGCGATGCTGGTGGGTGGCTATCTCGCTCACCATGTCTTCGAACCGGCGCTCCTGGCCGGAGGCGCCTGGGCGAGCACGGTGGGCGCCTGGGTCGGCACAGGCAAGGGCCGCGGTCTGGCCTTCGTCTTCATCGTGTGCGGCGCCGCTGGCGGCCTCCTGTCGCTCGTCGCGCTGCTCTCGCCGCGATTCCGGGACTTCGACGAGGGGACGCCCGATCCAGCGGATGAGCCGACGACAGCCACGCCGCCGGCCGCGGCGCACCCCGAGCCGCGGGCCCGAGGCCACGCTCCAGGTGTGGATGAGCTTCTCGCTTGCGAACCGACGTCACCCGAGCGCCCAGGAGTCGCCGTTGACCACTCGACATGACCTCACGTCCGTCCAGCAGGCGATCTGGCTGGATCAGATGCTGGCGCCAGGGGTGCCGTCCTACAACATCGGGATGGTCTTTCGGATCGATGGCGACCTCGACGAGGCGCTGTTCGAGGAGGCGTTCGGTCACGTCGTCCAGAGCCACGACGCGCTTCGGCTGGTGATCGGGGAGGAGGCCAGTGTCCCTTTCCAGCGCGTCCTGCCGCGTGGCGGTGGCATCGCGCCGGTGCTCGACCTGACCGGCCACGACGACGCCGAGGCGCGCGCCTGGGCCCACATCCATCGGGCGGCAAGCACGCCGTTCGAGCTTTACGGCCGCCCGCTGTGGGAGGCGCAGCTCGTGCGGATCAGGCCGGACTGCCGGTACTTTCGGCTCCACTTCCACCACCTCGTGTCCGACGGCACCCACTTCGCCATCGTGGTGCGCGCCATCGCGGAGGCTTACGAGCGGTGCTCGCGCGGCGCACCGGCGGGCGCGCCGGCGCCGTCCTACCTCGAGTTTGCCGAGAGAGACCGGCTGTATCTGGCGTCGCCCCGGTACGAGGCCGATCGACAGTTCTGGACAGAGCGATTCGCCACCTTGCCGCCGCCGCTCCTCTCGCCGCGCGCGATCGAGGCCATGGCCAGCGGTCGCGACGCCTGGGTCAGCGACCGTGTCATGCGGCGGATCGAGGGCGACGAGCTCGCCCGCCTGCGCGCGTATCTCGCGGCGTCCGGGAGCACGTTGCAGCACTTCCTGCTCGCCGTCTTGGCCGCCTACTTCGCGCGCACGCACGGCGTAGAGGAGGTGGTGATCGGGGTGTCGGTGCACAACCGCGGCACGGCGCGCGACCGGTGCACGGCGGGCATGTTTTCCTCGATGATCCCGCTCGGGATCCAGGTCCATCGCGACAAAGGCATCGCCGAGCTGATGCAGGACATCGCCGCCGAGCTGCGGCGTTGCTATCGCCATCAGCGATTCCCGATCCAGGATCTCAACAGGTCGCTGCGCCTCGACCAGCTCGGCCGACGGCAGCTCTTCGACGTGACGCTGAGCCTGGACATCTATCCGGAAGCAGCGCCGATCGGCGCGGCGCGCTGGGCGGTGGTCGACAAGATGTACAGCGGCTTCGCTCAGGTCCCCCTGGCCGTGTGCATCAACGAGTATCCGGGGACCGACCGCGCGATCATCGAGCTCGACTACAGCCGCGCGGCCTTCGAGCGCGGCGAGATCGAGCGCATTCAGCGCCGCCTTTCGTGCGTGATGAACGCTGTGCTCGAAGGCGGCGCCGGCCAGCCGATCGGCGCGCTGCCGCTGATCGACGAGGACGAGCGGCGCCAGGTGGTGGTGGGCTGGAACGAGACCGGCACGGCGTACCCGACGGGGCTGCGCGTGCACGAGCTGTTCGAGGCGCAGGTGGCGCGGACCCCGGCCGCGGTGGCGGTGGACGACGGAGCGCGGCGGCTGTCCTACGCGGAGCTCGATGCGCGCGCCAACCAGCTTGCGCACGCGCTGCGGCGGCAGGGCGTGGGCCCAGACGTGCCGGTGGGGCTGTGCCTGGAGCGCAGCGTGGAGATGGTGATCGGGCTTCTGGCGGCGCTGAAGGCGGGCGGCTGCTACGTGCCGCTCGATCCTGACCAGCCGAAGGTGCGGCTGCGCGAGATGGTCGCGGACAGCGCGCCGCGTGTGGTGCTGGTGGACGCGGTGGGCGACCGGACGCTGGCCGAGGTCGATGGCATCGGCGCACGGTGCGTGGCGCTCTCGATGCAGGCCTGGGGCTTCTCGCACGAGCCGTGCGACGCGCCGCCGGCGGAGGGACACGAGCGCGACCTGGCGTACGTGATCTACACGTCGGGCTCGACGGGGACGCCCAAGGGGGTGATGAACGAGCACCGCGGCGTGGTGAACCGGCTGCTGTGGATGCAGCAGGCGTACGGGCTGGGCGAACGGGACGTGGTGCTGCAGAAGACGCCGTTCGGGTTCGACGTGTCGGTGTGGGAGCTGTTCTGGCCGCTGATGGCGGGGGCGCAGCTGGTGATGGCGCGGCCGCACGGGCACAAGGACCCGGACTACCTGGCGACGCTGATCGAGCGCGCGAGGGTGACGACGCTGCACTTCGTGCCATCGATGCTGCAGGCGTTCCTGGCCGAGGACGTGGCGGAGCGGTGCGCGAGCCTGGTGCGGGTGTTCTGCAGCGGCGAGGCGTTGCCAGCGCCGCTGGTGCGGCGCTTCCACGACCGGCTGCCCGGGGTCGAGCTCCACAACCTGTACGGGCCGACCGAGGCGGCGGTGGATGTCACGGCGTGGCAGTGCAGGCCCGGCGACACGAGCGACGCGATCCCCATCGGCCGGCCGATCGCGAACACACAGCTTTACATTCTCGACGAGCGGCGGCAGCCGGTGCCGGTGGGCGCGGCGGGCGAGATCTACATCGGCGGCGTGCAGGTGGCGCGGGGCTACCTGAACCAGCCGGCGCTGACCTCGGCGCGGTTCGTCGACGACCCGTTCACGGCGGGTGGTCGGCTGTATCGCACGGGAGATCTGGGGTGCTGGCGGTCTGACGGGGCGATCGAGTACCTGGGGCGCAACGACCTGCAGGTGAAGATCCGCGGCGTACGGATCGAGCTGGGCGAGATCGAGGCGCGGCTCGCCGAGGTGAAGGGGCTGCGCGAGGTGGCGGTGACGGCGCGCGAGGACGAGCCGGGCGACCTTCGGCTGGTGGCCTACTACACGGCAGAAGGCGAGCAGGCGCCGGACGCCGGGGCGCTGCGAGCGCACGCGGCGCAGCGGCTGCCAGCGGCGGCCGTACCGGCGGCGTACGTGCGGCTCGCGGCGATGCCGGTGACGGCGAACGGCAAGCTCGATCGCAAGGCCTTGCCCGCGCCGGATGCTGCGGCGTTCGCGCACCGGGTGTACGAGCCTCCCCAGGGCGCGACCGAGCAGACGCTCGCCGAGATCTGGGCCGAGCTGCTCGGGATCGAGCGGGTCGGCCGCCACGACAACTTCTTCGCGCTGGGCGGCCACTCGCTGATCGCTATCCGGCTGATCGAGCGCATGCGCAGCGCGCACATGCACGCCGACGTGCGGGTCGTGTTCAGCGCTCCGACCCTGGCGGCGCTCGCGAGCCAGGTCGGCGCGGAGAGCGACGAGGTGGCGGTGCCGCCGAACCTCATCCCGCCGGACGCCGACCGCATCACGCCCGAGATGTTGCCGCTGGTGAGCCTCAGCCAGGCATCGATCGACGCGATCGTCGCGGCGGTCGATGGCGGCGCGGCCGGAGTGCAGGACATCTATGCGCTGGCGCCGCTCCAGGAGGGGATCCTGTTCCATCATCTGGTGCGGAGTCGCGACGACGCGGATCCGTACGTCATGTCCGGCGTGTTCGGCTTCGCCAGCCGCGCGCGGCTCGACCGCTTCCTCCAGGCGCTGCAGCAGGTGATCGACCGCCACGACATCCTGCGCACCGCCATTGCCTGGCAGGGCGTGGTGGAGCAGCCGGTCCAGGTGGTACACCGGCGTGCGACGCTCGAGGTCGAGGTCGTCGCGCTCGATCCGGACGCCGGCGATATCGTCGCGCAGCTCGAGGCAGGTCACGACGCGCGGATCGACGTGACCCGGCCGCCGCTGTTTCGCGGTCGCGTCGCTGCCGACCCGACGCGCGGGCGCTGGATTCTGCACCTCCTGTTTCATCACCTGGTGCTGGACCACACGACGCTGGAGACCGTGCTCGCCGAGGCGCGCGCGATCGAGGACGGCCAGCGCGATCTGCCGGCGCCGGCGCCGTTCCGCGACTTCGTGGCGCAGGCGAGGTCGCGGGTCTCTGCCAGCGAGCACGAGGCGTTCTTCCGCGAGATGCTCGGCGACGTCGATGCGCCGACCGCGCCGTTCGGGCTGCTCGACGTGCACGGCGACGGCAGCGGCATCGCCGAGGCGAGCCGGACCTTGTCGGCCGAGCTCGCGCGCGCGGTCCGCGATCGCGCGCGGGCGCTGGGCGTGAGCACGGCGAGCCTCTTTCACCTGGCGTGGGCGCTCGTGCTGGCGCGGACGACGGACCGGCGCGACGTCGTGTTCGGCACCGTGCTCGTCGGTCGCGCGCAGGGCGGCGCGCGAGCGGACCGGGCGCTCGGCGTGTTCATCAATACGCTGCCGATCCGCGTCGACGTGGACGCGCGCGGTGTCGCGGACACGGCGCGAGGCACGCACGCGCGCATCGTCGAGCTGCTCCGCCACGAGCACGCGCCCCTCGCGCTGGCGCAGCGGGCCAGCGCGATCCCGAGCCAGGCGCCGCTGTTCACTTCGCTCCTCAACTACCGGTTCAGCGCGGACGAGAGCGATGCGCCATCGCTGGCGCACGTGCTGGGATCGGAGATCGAGCTCCTCGCCAGCCGCGAGCGCACGAACTATCCGCTCGGTCTCACCATCGACGATCTCGGGCAGGCGCTCGTCCTGACGGCCAAGGCGCCGCGGGAGGTGGGGCCAGAGCGGATCTGCGACTTCGTACAGACCGCGCTGCACGTGCTGGTCGACGCGCTCGCAACGGAGCCCGCGCGGCCCGTGTGCGAGCTCGATGTGCTGCCGGCGGCCGAGCGCGAGCGCGAGCTCGCGTCCTGGAACGACACCGCGATCGAGGTCCCACCGGGCGCGTCCGTCCACGGCCTGTTCGAGGCGCAGGTCGCGCGGACGCCAAGGGCGATCGCCGTCGTGCACGGGGACATCGAGGTGACGTTCGCCGAGCTCGATGCGCGGGCGAACGGCCTGGCGCAGGCCCTGCGCGCCCACGGCGTCGGGCCAGATCGGCGGGTTGCGATCGTGCTCGAGCGCGGGGTCGACATGATCGTCGCCGTGCTCGGCATCCTCAAGGCCGGAGGCGCCTACGTGCCGCTCGACCCGTCGTGGCCGGCGGAGCGCCTCGCGCAGGTGCTGGTCGACGCCGGACCGGTCTGCGTGATCTCGCAGGCGGCGCTCCGCGCGAGCTTACCTTCCGCACCGCCGGTGATCCTGCTGGCCGCGGGCGGAGCGCACATCGCGCCTGCCCGGGGAATGGCCGAGGCGCGGCTCGAGGAGACGGTGAGCGATGCGCCCGGCGCGTCGAGCGATCCGGCTCGCCAGCTGGCCTATGTCATCTACACGTCGGGATCGACCGGGCGACCCAAGGGGGTCATGATCGAGCACGGCAGTGTGGTCAACCTCTGGGCGGCGCTGGAGCGCGCCGTCCACGCGCATCACCCGCACTGCCGGCGGGTCAGCCTCAACGCGCCGCTCGCGTTCGACTCGTCCGTCAAGCAGTGGGTCCAGCTGCTGTCTGGACGCACGCTCGTCGTCGTGCCGGCCGACGTGCGGACCGACGGCGCGGCGTTGCGCGACTTCGTCGCCGCGCACGAGATAGACGTCCTGGACTGCACGCCGTCTCAGCTGGCGCTGACGCTGGACGAGCACGGGGCGCCTCGCTGCGCCGTCACGCTGGTCGGCGGCGAGGCGATCGGCCCGGCGCAGTGGCATGCGCTGGTCGAGCAAGGCCCGACGACCTTCTACAACGTCTACGGCCCGACCGAGTGCACCGTCGACGCCACGGTGGCTCGCATCTCGGGCGGTGCGCCGCACATCGGCCGACCGATAGCGAATGTGCGGGTGTACATCGTGGACGCGTCGTTTCGGCCATCGCCGGTTGGAGTGATCGGTGAGATCGTGATTGGCGGTGCGGGGGTGGCGCGGGGGTACCTGGGAGAGCCCGGTCTGACGGCGGAGCGGTTCGTGGACGATCCGTTCGTGTCCGGAGGACGAGTGTACCGGACAGGGGATCTCGGTCGCTGGCGTGCGGACGGGACGATCGAGTACGTGGGCCGCAACGACTTTCAGGTGAAGCTTCGAGGCTACCGAATCGAGCTTGGGGAGATCGAGGCGCGGCTCGGGGAGGTGAGGGGAGTCGAAGAGGTGGTGGTGGTGGCGCGTCGCGAGGGCGGTGACGCGGGCGACGCGCGGCTTGTGGCGTACTACACGGGCGAGGGGAATCTAGGGGACGCGCTGCGCGCCCACGCGTCGCGGACGCTTCCGTCGTACATGGTGCCGACGGGGTACGTGGCGCTCGAGGCGCTGCCGCTGACGGCGCACGGCAAGCTCGACCGGGGTGCGCTGCCTGCGCCCGAGGCGTCGGAGGCAAAGCCAGGCGAAGGGCCGCGGAATCAGATTGAAGAGCTCCTTGCCGGGCTGTGGAGCGAGCTTTTGGGGCGCGAGCGGGTGAGCCGGAGCGACCACTTCTTCGAGCTCGGTGGGCACTCGTTGCTGGCGATGCAGCTTGTGTCGCGGGTGCGCCGGTTGCTGGGAGTCGAGCTTGCGTTGTCCGAGCTGTTCGCGCACCCCGAGCTGCACCGGCTGGCGGCGCGTGTGAGGGTGGCGGAGCGCACGGAGCTGCCGGAGATAGCGGTGGGTGAGCGGCGCGGACCGGAGCCGGTGTCGCTGACGCAGCAGCGGCTATGGTTTTTGACGCGGCTGGAGGGCGCGAGCGCGGCCTATCACATCCGGGGTGCGTTTCAGCTGCGCGGCGCGCTGGACCGGGGCGCGCTGGTGGGCGCGCTGAGGCGAATCGTGGAGCGTCACGAATCGCTGCGCACGCGCTTCGGGGTGCAGGACGGCGTGCCGGTGCAGGAGGTGCAGGCGACGGCCGCGCTTCAGCTGCGCGAGGAGGATGTGCGGGGCTCGGCCGATGCGGCGGCAGCGGCGCGCGCGCTGGGCGATGCGCATGCGGCGACGGCGTTCGAGCTGAGCGAGGACCTGCCGCTGCGCGTGCTGGTGGTGCGCACGGGCGAAGACGAGCACGTGCTCGAGGTGGTGATGCACCACATCGCGTCGGACGGCTGGTCCGTCGGCATCTTTTTGCGCGAGCTGAGCGCGCTGTACGCCGCGTATGCGTCGGGTCGAGTCGATCCGCTGCCGGCACCGACGGTGCAGTACGCGGACTGGGCAGCGTGGCAGCGGAGCGCGCTGGCGAGCGGGCAGCTTGCGCGGCAGAGCGAGTTCTGGCGGAGCAACCTCCGCGGTGCGCCGAGCCTGTTGAGCTTGCCGTGGGACCGACCGCGCCCTGCGCAGCAGGACCCTGCAGGCGCGAGCATCGACGTGGAGGTGGGGGCGGAGCTGACGCGCGGGCTGCGTGCGCTGAGCCGTCGTCACGGGGTGACGATGTACATGACGCTGCTTGCGAGCTGGGGTGCGGTGCTCTCTCGGCTGAGCGGGCAGGAAGAGGTGGTGATCGGGAGTCCCGTGGCTGGGCGGGGGCGGGCGGAGATCGAGTCGTTGATCGGGTTCTTCGTGAACACGCTGGCGCTGCGCATCGACCTGCAGGGAGAGCCGACGGTAAGCGAGGTGCTGGCGCGTACGCGTGCGCAGGTGCTTGCGGCGCAGGAGCACCAGGACCTGCCGTTCGACCAGGTGGTGGAGGTGGTGGCGCCGCCGCGCAGCCTGTCGCACACGCCGCTGTACCAGGTGATGCTCGACTGGCACGGCACGCGGGATGCGCCGGTGACGCTGCCTGGCTTGGACGTGACGACGCTGCCGACGGAGCTGGACACGGCGCAATGCGATCTGACGCTGGCGCTGCAGGAGCGTGAGGAGGGGCTCGTGGGGAGCCTGAACTTCGCCACGGCGCTGTTCGAGCGCGAGACGGTGGAGCGCTACCGTGGCTACTGGCTGCGTGTGCTGGAGGGCATGGTGGCCGACGATCGGCAGCCGATCGGCGCAATTCCTGTGCTGTCGCCCGCGGAGTGGCAGCGCGTGGTGGTCGAGTGGAACGACACGGGGCGAGCGCTGCCGCTCGAACGGTGCGTGCACGAGCTGTTCGAGGCGCAGGTGACGCGAGCCCCTGAGGCTATCGCGGTGGACGACGGGACGGAGCGCCTGAGCTATGGTGAGCTGAACCGGCGAGCCAACCGGCTGGCGCGCCACCTGCGCGAGGTGGGCGTCACGGCGGACGCGCGGGTGGGGGTGTGCGCCGAGCGGGGCGCGCCGATGCTTGTCGCGCTGCTGGCCACGCTGAAGGCGGGCGGAGCGTACGTGCCGCTCGATCCTGCCTATCCAGGCGAGAGGTTGGCCCACATCATCGAGGACAGCGCGCCCGTCGCGGTGCTGACGGCGGGGGGCGCAGGGCGCGACGTGGCGTGCCGTCACGTGGCCGGGACGGTCCCGATGTTCGATGTCGAGCTGGACGCGGGCCAGTGGGCCTCGCGCCGCGATGACGACCTCGACGCGCGTGCGGTCGGTGTTGGCGCGGAGCACCTGGCGTACGTGATCTACACGTCGGGCTCGAGCGGTCAGCCGAAGGGCGTGATGATCGAGCACCGCAACCTCGTGAACTACACGCTTGCGGCGATCGAGTGGTTCGGGCTCGGACCCGCGGACACGGTGCTGCAGCAGAACTCGCTGAATTTCGACCTTTCGCTGGAGGAGATCATGCCAGCGCTGCTGGCGGGAGCGCGGCTGTTGCCGAGGTCGCGCCCGTTCGGGGCCGGCGCCGGGGACGAAGGCGAGCGCGCGAGCGTGGTGCACCTGACCGCGGCGCACTGGCACAGCCTTGTCGGCGAGTGGAGCCGTCCGGAGGCGGGCGCGCCGCCGCTGGACGGAGTGCGCATGATGAACGTGACGGGAGATGCGCTGTCGCCGCACGCGCTGGCGCGCTGGGAGGCGCTGGGCGCGGAGACGCGGCTGATCAACACGTACGGGCCGACGGAGGTCACGGTGTCGTGCAGCGCGGCCTACGTTCGCCACGAGGCAGGCGCGGCGCGCGTGAGCATCGGCAAGCCGTTCGCGAATACGCGGATGTACGTGCTGGACCGCCGCGGCGAGCCGGTGCCGGTGGGCGTGGTGGGGGAGCTGTTCATCGCGGGCGCGCAGGTGGGGCGCGGCTATCTGCACCAGCCGCAGCGCAGCGCCGAGCGGTTCGTGGAGGACCGCTTCCACCCCGGCCAGCGCATGTACCGCAGCGGCGACCTGGCGCGCTGGCGGCCCGACGGGGAGCTCGAGTTCATCGGGCGCGACGACGGGCAGGTGAAGGTGCGCGGCTTCCGCGTGGAGCTCGGCGAGGTCGAGAGCGCGCTCGCGCAGCTGCCTGGGCTCGACGAGGTGGCGGTGCTCGTGCGCGAGGACGTTCCCGGCGACAAGCGCCTGGTGGCGTACTACACCGGCGCGGCCGCGCTCGACGAGGACGCGCTGCGACGTCACGCCGCCGAGAAGCTGCCGGCGTACATGCTGCCGGCGGCCTACGTGCGGCTCGCTGCGCTGCCCCTCACGCCCAACGGCAAGCTCGATCGCAAGGCGCTGCCCGCGCCGGAGGCTGCAGCATTCGGGCATCAGGCGTACGAGGCTCCCCAGGGCGCGATCGAGCAGACGCTCGCCGAGATCTGGGCCGAGCTGCTCGGCGTCGAGCAAGTCGGACGCCACGACAACTTCTTCGCGCTGGGCGGCCACTCGCTGATCGCCATCCGGCTGATCGAGCGCATGCGCCGCGCGCGCATGCACGCCGACGTCACCGCGATCTTTCTGACGGCCTCGCTGAGCGAGCTGGCGGCGCAGGTGCGCGCCAGCGGTGACGAACCGAACGATCCCCCGCGCCTGATTGCGCGCCACCCGGGCGGCGTCCGCGAGCCGGACGCGGCTTTCGGGCTCGACGTCGAGGAGATCCGACTGTGAACACACGCGCCCTGCTGCAGCTCCTGGAAGAGAAGCAGATCCAGATCCACGCCGATGGCGGTGAGCTGGTCATTCGCGCACCGCGCGGCGCGCTCGACCCGGCGCTGGTCCAGTCGCTGCGGAGCGGGAAGGCCGCCCTGCTCGCCGAGCTCACGCAGCGGAACGAGCGGACCGCGCCCGTCGCCCGGATCACGCCGGACATGATCCCTCTCGTCAAGCTGCCCCAGGACGCGATCGACGCGATCGTCGCGAAGGTCGAGGGCGGAGCGGCCAACGTTCAGGACATCTATCCCTTGGGTCCGCTGCAGGAGGGGCTGTTCTTCCACTACCTGCTCCAGGACGGCGGCGACCCGTACCTGTTATCCACGGTGCTCCGCTTCGACACCCGAGGGCGGCTCGACGGCTTCGTCGCCGCGCTGCAGGAGGTGATCGATCGTCACGACATCTTGCGCACCGGCTTTGTCTGGGAAGGGCTCGACCAGCCGGTCCAAGTCGTGTGGCGGCGGGCGACGCTCTCGGTCCAAGAGGTGGAGCTGGATGCGCAGGGGGACGACGCGGCCGAACGCCTCGAAGCGCTGCACCACCCATCTCGCTATCGCCTGGACGTGGGCCGCGCGCCGCTCCTCACCTGCTACGTGACCCCCGACGACACGCCGGTCGAGATCGCCGACGAGGCGGCAGGCACGCCGCGTGACTCCGCGGGCGGGCCCTGGCTGCTGCACCTGCTCGCCCACCACCTGATCAGCGATCACACGACGCTGGACCTGCTCGTCGAGGAGGCGCGCATGATCGTCCGCGGCGAGCGAGACCGCTTGCCGCGGGCGGTGCCGTTTCGCAACTTCGTGGCCCAGGCCTGCACGAGCGTTGGCCAGGACGACCACGACGCGTTTTTCCGCAGCCTGCTCGGCGACATCGAGGAGCCGACCGCGCCGTTCGGTGTCGTCGAGGTCCGGGGCGATGGCCGCGGCCACGACGAGGTCCGACAGATGCTCGACCCCGCGCTGTCGACCGCGCTCCGCCGCGTCGCGCGCGCCATGCGGGTCAGCGCGGCGAGCCTCGTCCACCTGGCGTGGGCCCTGGTCCTGGCCCGGACGACCGGGCGGCGCAATGTCGTGTTCGGCACGCTGTTGTTCGGTCGGATGCAGAGCGGCGCGGACGCCGATCGCGCGCTGGGGATGTTCCTCAACACACTGCCGATGCGCATCGACGTCGGCGATGACGGCGTCCGGCGCGCGCTCGAGCGCACGCACGCGACGCTGGTCCAGCTGCTCCGCCACGAGCACGCATCGCTGGCGCTCGCCCAGCGCGCGAGCGGCGTCCCCGCGAAGACCCCTCTGTTCACCTCGCTGTTGAACTATCGCCACAGCGATCGGGCCGCGGTGGATCGCAGCGGTCAGGCGCGATACCTCGGCGATGGCATCGCGCTGCTCCGCGCCCGCGAGCGCACCAACTACCCCCTGAGCCTCGATGTCGACGACCTGGGCGACGGTTTCCACCTGACCGCGCAGGCCGATGCCTCGATCGGCGCAGCGCGGCTGTGCGACTACATGGTCTGCGCGCTGACCGGCCTGGTCCAGGCGCTCGAGCGCAATCCGGACCGGCCGGTCCGCGAGCTTGAGGTCCTGCCCGAACCCGAACGTGTGCAGCTCATCGAGACCTGGAGCGCGGGGGGCGAGGCCGCGGCCGACGTGGATGCGTGCGTCCACGAGCGCTTCGAGCAGCAGGCGGCCCTGCGCCCCGACGCGATCGCGCTCGCGTGGGGCGATCGCCGGCTCCGCTATGGCGAGCTCAACGCGCAGGCCAACCGGCTCGCGCATCGCCTCCGCGCCATGGGCGTGAGACCCGACGACCGCGTCGCCGTGTACGGTCCGCGCAGCGCCGAGACCGTCGTGGCCGTGCTGGCCGTGCTCAAGGCGGGCGGCGCCTACGTCCCGCTGGATCCGAGCTATCCGCTGGAGCGCCTGGGCCAGATGGTCGAGGACTGCGACCCGCGGGTCGTGCTCCACGTCGGGCCTCTTCCGGATGCGATCGCGCGCCACCTGCCTCGTGTCGACCTGCAGGCCGACGCCGCATGGCAGCACGAGAGCGAGCGCAATCCCGATCGCCAGACCATCGGTCTGGGTCCGCAGCACCTCGCGTATGTGCTCTACACCTCGGGCTCCACGGGGCGCCCCAAGGGCGTGATGATCGAGCACCGCGGTGTGGTGAACCAGAACGCCGCGCTGGCCGAGCGGATCGGCCTCGGTCCGGGCGATCGCATGCTGCAGTTCGCCTCGCTGTCGTTCGACACGTCCGTCGAGGAGCTGTTCGCGACCTGGATGCGCGGCGCCACGCTCGTCATGCGCACCGACGAGTGGCTGGCCGGTCCGCGTACCTTCTGGGCGCTGTGCGAGGCGCACGGCGTGACGGTCGTGGATCTGCCGACCCAGTTCTGGGCGCAGCTCGCGCTCGATCCCGAGCGAGCGTCGATCCCGGTCTCGGTGCGGCAGGTCATCATCGGCGGCGAAGCCGTGACGGAACGCGCGCTCGCGGCGTGGTTTGCGCGCGACGGGCACCGGCCGCGGCTGCTCAACACCTACGGGCCGACCGAGACGACGATCAGCGCGACGATGCACGAAGTCGAGGGCGGCGCGGGCCAGTGGCGGAGCATCGGTCGCCCGAGCGCCGGCGTCCGGGTCTACCTCGTGGATCGCGAGTTGCGGCCGGTGCCCGCTGGCGTGGCGGGCGAGATCGTGATCGGGGGCGTGCAGGTCGGACGCGGCTACCTGAACCAGCCCGCGCTGACGGCAGAGCGGTTCTTCGACATGCCCAGCGCGCTGGGCGCGTCGGGCGCGCGGCTGTACCGCACCGGCGACGTCGGTTGCTGGCGACCGGACGGCACTATCGAGTACCTCGGGCGCGACGACCACCAGGTGAAGATCCGCGGCTTCCGCATCGAGCTCGGCGAGATCGAGGCGGCGCTCGCGAAGGTCGCGGGCGTCACGGACGTCGTGGTGGTGGCCCGCGCAACAGAGCTCGACGGGCACGGCGACCAGAAGCTGGTGGCGTACTTCGTCGGCGACGCGGCCCCGGACGCCGAGACGCTGAGGCAGCACGTGGCGCAACACCTGCCCGCTTACATGGTCCCCTCCGCGTACGTTCGCCTCGCCGCGCTGCCGCTGTCTCCGACAGGCAAGCTCGATCGCCGAGCGCTGCCCGCGCCGGATGCCGACGCGCACGTCCGGCGGTCGTACGACGCTCCTCGCAGCGGGACCGAGCAACTGATCGCCACGATCTGGGAGGACCTGCTGCAGATCGAGCAGGTCGGACGCCACGACGACTTCTTCGCGCTCGGCGGGCATTCGCTCCTGGCGGTGCGGCTGCTCGCGCGGCTACGCCGGACGCTCGACGTCGAGATCTCGCTCGCCGATCTGTTCGCGCACACAGGGCTGTGGCGGCTGGCTGAGCACCTGGCAGGCGCGCGTGCCTCGTCGCTGCCGCCGATCCTGCCGGCAGAGCGCACGGGGCCGTTGCCGCTGTCGCTCGCGCAGCAGCGCCTGTGGTTCCTCACGCGGGTGGAAGGCGCGAGCGCGGCGTACCACCTCACCGCGCTGGGGCGGCTGACCGGCCCGCTCGATCGCCCGGCCCTGATCCGCGCGCTGCGTCGCGTCGTGGAGCGACACGAGGCGCTGCGCACCCGCTTCCAGCTCGTCGACGACCAGCCGGTGCAGATCGTCGAGCCCGGCGCCGAGCTACCGGTCGCCGAGGACGATCTGCGCGGCGCGTCGGATGCCGCGGCCCGGGCCCTCGAGCTCGCGAAAGCCCACGCCAGCGCGCCGTTCGACCTCGCGCGCGAGATTCCGGTGCGCGCGCTGGTCGTGCGCGTGTCCGAGGACGAGCACCTGCTGCAGGTCGTCATGCACCACATCGCTTCCGACGGCTGGTCGGTGGGTGTGCTGCTCGACGAGCTCGGTCGGCTGTACCCCCGCTACCTCGCGGGCGAATCCGACCCGCTGCCGCCGCTCGCCGTCCAGTATGCCGACTACGCCGCCTGGCAGCGCGCCTGGTTCGTCGAGGGCGAGCTCGGGCGCCAGCGTGCGTACTGGCGCCGCACCCTCGGCGGTGCGCCGATCTCGCTCGAGTTGCCCACCACCTGGCCGCGGCCCTCAGAACAGGCTCACGCCGGGGACGAGGTCGGCGTGAGCCTCGACGCCGCGCTCGTGCAGCGGCTGCGGACGCTGTGCCGGCGGCACGGCGTGACGCCGTACATGGCGGTGCTGGCGAGCTGGGCGGCGACGCTCGGGCGCCTCGCTGCGCAGCACGACGTGGTGATCGGAACCCCGGTGGCAGGGCGCGACCGCGCCGAGATCGAGCCGCTCGTCGGTTTCTTCGTCAACACGCTGCCGATCCGCATCGACCTGCAGGGAGCGCCCACGGTGGCGGAGCTCCTCGCGCGCACCCGCGCCCAGGTGCTCTCGGCGCACGAGCACCAGGATCTGCCGTTCGATCAGATCGTCGAAGCGGTCGCGCCTCCGCGCAGCCTGGCCCACACGCCGCTATTTCAGGTGATGCTCGCCTGGCAGAGCGGGTCAGAGCGCGAGCTTTGCCTGCCCGGCGTCACGGTGACGCCGCTGCGGATCGGACAGGCGACCGCCCAGTTCGACCTGACGCTCTCGCTCGAGGACGGAGCGCACGGGATCACCGGAACGCTCAACTACGCCACCGCGCTGTTCGACCGCGTGACCGCGCAGCGCCTCGTCGCGTACTGGGAGACGCTGCTCGAGGCGTTCGTCGCCGACGGCGGCGAGGCGGTGGTCGCCCGACTGCCGATCTTGCCGGAGGCCGAGCGTCTGGACGTGGTGGAGAGGTGGAACCAGACGCGTGCGTCGGCGAGCCGAGGGTGCGTGCACGAGCAGTTCGAGGCGCATGCGCGGCGAAACCCGGATGCGATCGCGCTGGTGCACGGAGCGGAGCGCGTGAGCTACGGCGCGCTGAACGCGGCGGCGAACCGCCTGGCGCATCACCTGCGCGGGATGGGGGTGGGGCCGGAGCAGCGGGTGGCGATCTGCCTTGAGCGCGGTGTGGGGCTGGTGACCGCGATCCTTGCGGTCCTCAAGGCGGGCGGTGCGTACGTGCCGCTCGATCCGGCCTACGCGTCGGAGCGGCTGGTGGCGACGCTCGCCGACAGCGACCCTTCGGTGGTGCTGGTGGACGCGACGGGGCGCGGGGCGCTGGGAGAGCCAGCGTCGCGGTCGGCGCGGTGGGTCGATGTCGAGCAAGACGCGGCGCAGTGGGCGGAGGCGGCCGAGCACGATCCTGGGGTGGAAGTCTTGCCGAGCCACCTTGCGTACGTGATCTACACGTCGGGTTCGACGGGGCGGCCCAAGGGCGTGATGGTCGAGCACGCGCAGGTGTCGCGGTTGTTCGCATGCACCGAGGCGTGGTTCGGGTTCGGCGAGCGGGACGTGTGGAGCCTGTTCCACTCGATCGGATTCGACTTTTCGGTGTGGGAGCTGTGGGGCGCGCTCTCGTACGGCGGGCGGCTGGTGATCGTGCCGCTGACGACCGCGCGCTCGCCGGCCGAGTTTTATGAATTGCTGTGCGCCGAAGGGGTGACGGTCCTGAACCAGACGCCGAGCGCGTTCCAGCAGCTGATGGCGGCGCAGGCGCAGACGCCGAGTGTGCACCAGCTGCGCTGGGTGATCTTCGGTGGAGAGGCGCTGGAGCTGCGGACGCTCAAGCCGTGGTACGAGCGCAACGACGAGCAAGCGACGAGGCTCGTGAACATGTACGGCATCACCGAGACGACGGTGCACGTGACCTACCGTGCGCTCGCGGCTCGGGACGCGGAACGGCTTGGGCCGAGCCCGATCGGGGTGAAGCTGCCCGACCTGCGGCTGTACGTGCTGGACGAGCAGAGGCAGCCTGTGGCGGTGGGGGTGACGGGCGAGCTGTACGTCGGGGGCGCGGGCGTGGCGCGCGGCTACCTCGGGCAGCCGGAGCTCACGGCGGAGCGCTTCGTCGACGACCCGTTCACGGGAACGGGGCGCCTGTACCGGACAGGCGATCTGGGTCGCTGGCTGCCCGACGGGAGCATCGAATACCTGGGACGCAACGACTTCCAGGTGAAGATTCGTGGCTTCCGGATCGAGCTCGGGGAGATCGAGGCGCGGCTGGCGGGTGCGCCAGGCGTCGCGGAGGTGGTGGTCGTCGCGCAGCCGGTGGGCGAGAGCGCGCCGGGAGAGCGGCGGCTGGTCGCGTACTACACGGGCGAGCACGCGCCGGATGCGCGCGCGCTGCGTGAGCACGCCGCACGGGGCCTACCCGAATACATGCTGCCAGCCGCCTACGTGCGGCTCCCGGCGCTGCCGCTCACCCCCAACGGCAAGCTCGACCGCAAGGCGCTGCCGGCGCCTCAGGGCGAGGCTTTCGCGCGTCGCTCCTACGAGCCTCCGCAGGGCCCCATCGAAGAACGCCTCGCGGTGCTGTGGGCGAGGCTCCTCAAGCAGGAGCGCGTCGGGCGACACGACAACTTCTTCGCGCTCGGCGGTCACTCGCTGCTGGCGGTCAGCTTGCTCGAGCGCATGCGGCGCGAGGGGCTGCACGGCGACGTGCGCGCGGTGTTCAAGGCGCAGACCTTGGCGGAGCTCGCGGCGCAGATTCGCGACGAAGATCCGGAGTTGCCTGTGCCTCCGAACCTGATTCCGGCGCAAGCCGATCGGATCACGCCGGAGATGCTCACGCTCGTCAGCCTCGACCAGGACGCGATCGACGCGATCGTCGCGTCGGTCGACGGCGGCGCGGCCAACGTGCAGGACATCTACCCGCTCGCGCCGATGCAGGAGGGAATGCTGTTCCACCACCGGCTCGATGCGCCGTCCGAGACCGATCCCTACATGGAGTCGTACACCCTGGCCTTCCGGTCGCGGGGCCGGCTCGAACGCTTCCTGGCGGCGCTCCAGCACATCGTCGACCGCCACGACATCCTGCGCACCGGGTTCTGGTGGGACGGCCTCGAGCAGCCGGTCCAGGTGGTGCGCCGGCGCGCGGTCGTCCCCGTCTCGTGGCTCGACCCCGAGGATCTAGGCGCCGTCGACGGCGACGTCGTGCGGGCGCTCGAGGAGCGGTTCGATCCGCGGCGGCTCCGCCTCGATATCCAGCGGCCGCCGCTGCTCGCCTGCCACGTGGTCGAGGACCGCGCGCAGCAGCGCTGGGTGCTGTGCGTCCTCATGCACCACCTCGTCATCGACAACACGACGCTGAAGCTGCTGGCCGCCGAGGAGCGGGCCATCGAGCTCGGTCGTCTCGGCGAGCTGCCGCGGCCCGCGCCGTACCGCGAGTTCGTGGCGCGCGCCCGGCAGGCGATCGGCCTCGGCAAGCACGCCGCGTTCTTCCGCGAGTTGCTCGGAGACATCGACGAGCCGACCGCGCCCTTTGGCCTCGTCGACGTCCGCGGCGACGGGCGTGGCATCGCGGAGGCGGAGAGCAGGCTGCCCGGCGAGCTGTCGCGCGCCATCCGGCGCTGCACCGCGCGGCTCGGGGTGAGCCCGGCGAGCTTCATGCACCAGGCCTTTGGCCTCGTGCTCGCCCGGGTGACCGGCCGGCGCGACGTGGTGTTCGGGACCGTGGTGTTCGGTCGCATGCATGCCGGCGCCCGAGCCGACCGGGTGATGGGGATGTTCATCAACACGCTGCCGATGCGGCTCCGCGTCGACGAGCGCGGCGTCGAAGACAGCCTCCGACGCACCCACGACCTCGTGGTCGAGCTGCTGCGCTACGAGCACACGCCGCTCGGGCTCGCGCAGCGCGAGAGCCGCGTGCCGGCGCAGACTCCGCTCTTCTCCGCCCTGCTCAACTACCGGCAAGGCGCCCTCGTCGCGCAGGAAGAGCTCGACGACGCGGGCGCGCCTCCGGATCCCGGTCGCGACGACGAGATCGATTTTCTCGGCGGCAACGAGCGCACCAACTACCCGCTGGTCCTGTCGATCGACGACCTGGGTGACGACTTCTCGGTCACCGCACAGGTGAGCAGCGACATCGGGCCTGAGCGCGTGTGGGACTTCATGCGCGAGGCCCTCGCGGGCCTGGTCCGCGCGGTGGACGAGGATCCACGGGCGCCCACGTGCGGCATCGACGTGCTGCCCGCGGCGGAGCGCGAGCGCGTGGTCGCGGAGTGGAACGACACGGCGCGGGCCTACCCGCTCGAGTCCTGCGTGCACGAGCTGTTCGAGGCGCAGGTCGCGCGCTCTCCGGCGGCGATCGCCGTGGCGCAGGGCGACGAGGCGGTCTCGTATGCAGCGCTCGACGCGCGGGCCAACCGGCTGGCCTGGCACCTGCGGCAACTGGGCGTGCATTCCGGGGCCCGGGTCGCGCTGTGCTTCGAACGCAGCCCCGCGCTGATCACGGCGATGCTGGCCACGGCCAAGGCCGGCGGCGCCTACGTGCCGCTCGATCCTGCGTATCCCGCCGAGCGGCTCGACACCTTGCTGCGGAGCTCGGCTCCGGCCGCCGTGTTGACCGACGCCCATGCCCGGCTCGCGATTGGCGCGACCGCACAGCGCGCAGGCGTGCGGGTGCTCGATCTCGACCGCGACATCGAGCTCGACGCAAGCGAGCGGCGGGGGCACGACAGGGACGACGCCGCTGCCGCGCCGCCGACGTCGAGCGACCTCGCTTATGTCATCTACACCTCGGGATCGACCGGCGAGCCCAAGGGGGTGATGGTCGAGCACCGCAGCCTGACCAACCTGGTCGCCTGGCATATCGAGGCGTTCGGGCTTGCGCCGGGCCATCGCAGCTCGAGCACGGCAGGCGTTGGCTTCGACGCGATGACCTGGGAGATCTGGCCACCGCTGTGCAGCGGCGGCACCTTGCTGCTGCCGCCGCGGGACGTGGCGGGCGATCCGGAACGGCTGCTCGATTGGTGGCGCGCCCAGGCGCTGGACGTGAGCTTCCTGGTCACGCCGCTCGCGGAGCTGGCCCACGCCGGCGGAGCGGGCAACCCGCGCCTGCAAACGTTGCTGATCGGCGGCGATCGGCTGCGCCGCTGGCCCCAGGGTCTGCCGGCCGGTCAGGCCCTGATCAACAACTACGGGCCGACGGAGAGCTGCGTGGTCGCGACCTCCGGTCGGCTGCACGAAGGCGACTCCGTCCTGCACATCGGCCGACCGATAGCGAACACGCGGGTGTACGTGGTGGACGCGTCGTTTCGGCCATCGCCCATTGGTGTGATCGGTGAGATCGTGATTGGCGGGGCGGGGGTAGCGCGAGGGTACCTGGGAGAGCCCGGTCTGACGGCGGAGCGGTTCGTGGACGATCCGTTCGTGTCCGGAGGACGAGTGTACCGGACAGGGGACCTCGGTCGCTGGCGTGCGGACGGGACGATCGAGTACGTGGGCCGCAACGACTTTCAGGTGAAGCTTCGAGGCTACCGAATCGAGCTTGGGGAGATCGAGGCGCGGCTCGGTGAGGTGAGGGGAGTCGAAGAGGTGGTGGTGGTGGCGCGTCGCGAGGCAGGTGACGCGGGCGATGCGCGGCTTGTGGCGTACTACACGGGCGAGGGGAGTCTAGGGGACGCGCTGCGCGCCCACGCGTCGCGGACGCTTCCGTCGTACATGGTGCCGACGGGGTACGTGGCGCTCGAGGCGCTGCCGCTGACGGCGCACGGCAAGCTCGACCGGGGTGCGCTGCCTGCGCCCGAGGCGTCGGAGGCAAGGCCAGGCGAAGGGCCGCGGAATCAGATTGAAGAGCTCCTTGCCGGGCTGTGGAGCGAGCTTTTGGGGCGCGAGCGGGTGAGCCGGAGCGACCACTTCTTCGAGCTCGGTGGGCACTCGTTGCTGGCGATGCAGCTAGTGTCGCGGGTGCGTCGGTTGCTGGGGGTGGAGCTTGCGTTGTCCGAGCTGTTCGCGCACCCCGAGCTGCACCGGCTGGCGGCGCGTGTGAGGGTGGCAGAGCGCACGGAGCTGCCGGAGATAGCGGTGGGTGAGCGGCGTGGGCCGGAGCCGGTGTCGCTGACGCAGCAGCGGCTATGGTTTTTGACGCGGCTGGAGGGCGCGAGCGCGGCCTATCACATCCGGGGTGCGTTTCAGCTGCGCGGCGCGCTGGACCGGGGCGCGCTGGTGGGCGCGCTGAGGCGAATCGTGGAGCGTCACGAGTCGCTGCGCACGCGCTTCGGGGTGCAGGACGGCGTGCCGGTGCAGGAGGTGCAGGCGACGGCCGCGCTTCAGCTGCGCGAGGAGGATGTGCGGGGCTCGGCCGATGCGGCGGCAGCGGCGCGCGCGCTGGGCGATGCGCATGCGGCCACGGCGTTCGAGCTGAGCGAGGACCTGCCGCTGCGCGTGCTGGTGGTGCGCACGGGCGAAGACGAGCACGTGCTCGAGGTGGTGATGCACCACATCGCGTCGGACGGCTGGTCTGTGGGCGTGTTTTTGCGCGAGCTGAGCGCGCTGTACGCGGCGTATGCGTCGGGTCGAGCGGATCCGCTGCCGGCACCGACGGTGCAGTACGCGGACTGGGCAGCGTGGCAGCGGAGCGCGCTGGCGAGCGGGCAGCTTGCGCGGCAGAGCGAGTTCTGGCGGAGCAACCTCCGCGGTGCGCCGAGCCTGTTGAGCTTGCCGTGGGACCGACCGCGCCCTGCGCAGCAGGACCCTGCAGGCGCGAGCATCGACGTCGAGGTGGGGGCGGAGCTGACGCGCGGGCTGCGTGCGCTGAGCCGTCGTCACGGGGTGACGATGTACATGACGCTGCTTGCGAGCTGGGGTGCGGTGCTCTCTCGGCTGAGCGGGCAGGAAGAGGTGGTGATCGGGAGTCCCGTGGCTGGGCGGGGGCGGGCGGAGATCGAGGCGTTGATCGGGTTCTTCGTGAACACGCTGGCGCTGCGCATCGACCTGCAGGGAGAGCCGACGGTAAGCGAGGTGCTGGCGCGTACGCGTGCGCAGGTGCTTGCGGCGCAGGAGCACCAGGACCTGCCGTTCGACCAGGTGGTGGAGGTGGTGGCGCCGCCGCGGAGCCTGTCGCACACGCCGCTGTACCAGGTGATGCTCGACTGGCACGGCACGCGGGATGCGCCGCTAACGCTGCCTGACTTGCAGGTGACGACGCTCCCGACGGAGCTCGACACGGCGCAGTGCGACCTGACGCTGGCGCTGCAGGAGGGTGAGGAGGGGCTGGTCGGGAGCCTGAATTACGCCACGGCGCTGTTCGAGCGCGAGACGGTGGAGCGCTACCGTGGCTACTGGCTGCGTGTGCTGGAAGGCATGGTGGCCGACGATCGCCAGCCGATCGGCGCGATTCCTGTGCTGTCGCCCGCGGAGTGGCAGCGTGTGGTGGTCGAGTGGAACGACACGGGGCGAGCGCTGCCGCTCGAACGGTGCGTGCACGAGCTGTTCGAGGCGCAGGTGACGCGAGCCCCTGAGGCTATCGCGGTCGACGACGGGACGGAGCGCCTGAGCTATGGTGAGCTGAACCGGCGAGCCAACCGGCTGGCGCGCCACCTGCGCGAGGTGGGCGTCACGGCGGACGCGCGGGTGGGGGTTTGCGCCGAGCGGGGCGCGCCGATGCTTGTCGCGCTGCTGGCCACGCTGAAGGCGGGCGGAGCGTATGTGCCGCTCGATCCTGCCTATCCAGGCGAGAGGCTTGCCCACATCATCGAGGACAGCGCGCCTGTCGCGGTGCTGACGGCGGGGGGCGCAGGGCGCGACGTGGCGTGCCGTCACGTGGCCGGGACGGTCCCGAGGTTCGATGTCGAGCTGGACGCGGCCCAGTGGGCCTCGCGCCGCGATGAGGACCTCGACGCGCGGGCGGTCGGCGTTGGCGCGGAGCACCTGGCGTACGTGATCTACACGTCGGGCTCGAGCGGTCAGCCGAAGGGCGTGATGATCGAGCACCGCAACCTCGTGAACTACACGCTCGCGGCGATCGAGTGGTTCGGGCTGGGACCTGCGGATACGGTGCTGCAGCAGAACTCGCTGAACTTCGACCTTTCGCTGGAGGAGATCATGCCAGCGCTGCTGGCGGGAGCGCGGCTGTTGCCGAGGTCGCGCCCGTTCGGGGCCGGCGCCGGGGACGAAGGCGAGCGCGCGAGCGTGGTGCACCTGACCGCGGCGCACTGGCACAGCCTTGTCGGCGAGTGGAGCCGTCCTGAGGCGGGCGCGCCGCCGCTGGACGGAGTGCGCATGATGAACGTGACGGGAGATGCGCTGTCGCCGCACGCGCTGGCGCGGTGGGAGGCGCTGGGCGCGGAGACGCGGCTGATCAACACGTACGGGCCGACGGAGGTGACGGTGTCGTGCAGCGCGGCCTACGTTCGCCACGAGCCAGGCGCGGCGCGCGTGAGCATCGGCAAGCCGTTCGCGAATACGCGGATGTACGTGCTGGACCGCCGCGGCGAGCCGGTGCCGGTGGGCGTGGTGGGGGAGCTGTTCATCGCGGGCGCGCAGGTGGGGCGCGGCTATCTGCACCAGCCGCAGCGCAGCGCCGAACGGTTCGTGGAGGACCGCTTCCACCCCGGCCAGCGCATGTACCGCAGCGGCGACCTGGCGCGCTGGCGGCCCGACGGGGAGCTCGAGTTCATCGGGCGCGACGACGGGCAGGTGAAGGTGCGCGGCTTCCGCGTGGAGCTCGGCGAGGTCGAGAGCGCGCTCGCGCAGCTGCCTGGGCTCGACGAGGTGGCGGTGCTCGTGCGCGAGGACGTTCCCGGCGACAAGCGCCTGGTGGCGTACTACACCGGCGCGGCCGCGCTCGACGACGACGCGCTGCGACGTCACGCCGCCGAGAAGCTGCCGGCGTACATGCTGCCGGCGGCGTACGTGCGGCTCGCTGCGCTGCCCCTTACGCCCAACGGCAAACTCGATCGCAAGGCGCTGCCCGCGCTGGACGACTCGGCCGCGTCGAGCCAGCCGTTCGAAGCGCCGTGCGGCGAGGTCGAGGAGCGGCTGGCCCGGATATGGTCCGAGCTCCTCGATCTGCCGCGCGTCGGACGCCATGACGACTTCTTCGCGCTCGGCGGCCACTCGCTCCTCGCCGTCCGCCTCATCGAGCGGATGCGCCACGAGGACCTCCACGCCGACGTCGCCTCCATCTTTACCGCCGTCAGCCTTGCCGAGCTGGCGAGAGCCACCACGCGCCTGAAGGAGATTCTGCTGTGACGACTCTGAACCAGCTCTTGACCATGCTCGAGACCAAGGGCCTCTCGCTGACGCTCGTCGGCGACGGGCTGTCGTTGCGAGGCAACGAGTCGGCGCTCGCCGATCGCGAGCTCGTCGCATCGGTGCGCGAGCACAAGCAGGCCCTGGTCGAGCTCCTCCGAGCCGGTCACACGATCGGCGCCCGCGCGCGCGCCGCCGTGCCACCCAACCTGATCCCCGACGCCGCCGCGCGGATCACCCCCGAGATGCTCACGCTGGTGAGCCTGGACCAGGCTGCGATTGACGCGATCGTCTCGCGCGTGCCCGGTGGCGCCCCCAACGTGCAGGACATCTACCCGCTCACGCCCCTCCAGGAGGGCATGCTGTTCCACCACCTGTGGAGCCCCGATGGCGACGCCTACACCGAGGGCTACGTCATGGCCTTCCCGTCGCGGGCGCGCATGGATCGCTTCACCGACGCGCTCGAGCAGGTGGTCGCGCGCCACGACGTCCTCCGCACCAGCATCGCGTGGGATGGGCTCGAGTCGCCGGTCCAGGTGGTGCAGCGGCGCGCTGCGCTCCCCGTCGAGATCCTCGATGTCGACCCGGCCTGCAGCGACGTCGCCCGGGAGCTCGAGCTGCGCTGCGGCGCCCAGCATCTCCGGCTGGACCTCGGACGCGCGCCGCTGCTGCGCTGCTACGCCGCGCACGACGTGTCCACGGGCCGCTGGCTGCTGAGCGTCGTCTTCCATCACATTGCGATCGACCACCTCGCGCTGGAGCTGCTCGTCGAGGAGACCTGGGCCATCGAGCAGGGCCGCGGCGCCGAGCTGCCGCCGCCGGCGCCGTTCCGTGCGTTCGTCGCGGAAGCTCGGCTCGGCGTGAGCGAGCAGGAGCATGCGGCGTTCTTCACGAAGCTGCTCGGCGACATCGACGAGACCACCGCACCGTTCGGCCTGCTCGACGCGAAAGGCGACGGCAGCGCCGTGGCGGAGGCGACCGTCCAGCTGCCGCGCGCGCTGGCCAGCGCGATTCGCGCGGCGGCGCGCCGTCTCGGCGTGAGCCCGGCGAGCCTCGTCCACCTGGCCTGGGCCCTGGTCGCGGCGCGGACGACCGGCCGCAAGGACGTGGTGTTCGGCACCGTGCTGTTCGGTCGCATGCAGGCGGGCGTCGACGCAGGCCGCATGCTCGGCCTGCTCATGAACACGCTGCCGCTGCGGGTCAGCGTCGGCGACGAGGATGTCGGGCAGGCGGCGAAGACCGTCCACGCCCTGCTGGTGGACCTCATGCGCCACGAGCACGCGCCGCTGTCGCTCGCGATGCGCGCGAGCGGGGTCGCGGCGCCGGCGCCCCTGTTCACGTCGCTGCTCAACTATCGCTACAACGTCGAGGCCAAGAACAGCGGCGACCGCAGCGACGGCGTCGAGGTCCTCGCCAGCCACGAGCGCACCAACTACCCGTTGACGCTGTCGGTCGACGACCTGGGCCACGACTTCGCGCTGACCGCGCTGGTCAGCAAGCGCGTCCTGCCCGAACGGGTGTGCGCGTTCATGCAGACCGCGCTGGAGCGCCTGGTGGACGCCCTCGAACACCGTACGCCGCTCCGCCTCGTCGACGTGCTGCCGGAGGCCGAGCGCCTGGATGTGGTGGAGAGGTGGAACCAGACGCGTGCGTCGGCGAGCCGAGGGTGCGTGCACGAGCAGTTCGAGGCGCATGCGCGGCGAAACCCCGATGCGATCGCGCTGGTGCACGGAGCGGAGCGCGTGAGCTATGGCGCGCTGAACGCGGCGGCGAACCGCCTGGCGCATCACCTGCGCGGGATGGGGGTGGGGCCGGAGCAGCGGGTGGCGATCTGCCTGGAGCGCGGCGTGGCGCTGGTGACCGCGATCCTTGCGGTCCTCAAGGCGGGCGGTGCGTACGTGCCGCTCGATCCGGCCTACGCGTCGGAGCGGCTGGTGGCGACGCTGGCCGACAGCGACCCTTTGGTGGTGCTGGTGGACGCGACGGGGCGCGTGGCGCTGGGTGAGCCAGCGTCGCGGTCGGCGCGGTGGGTCGATGTCGAGCAAGACGCGGCGCAGTGGGCGGAGGCGGCCGAGCACGATCCTGGGGTGGAAGTCTTGCCGAGCCACCTTGCGTACGTGATCTACACGTCGGGTTCGACGGGGCGGCCCAAGGGCGTGATGGTCGAGCACGCGCAGGTGTCGCGGTTGTTCGCGAGCACCGAGGCGTGGTTCGGGTTCGACGAGCGAGACGTGTGGAGCCTGTTCCACTCGATCGGGTTCGACTTTTCGGTGTGGGAGCTGTGGGGCGCGCTCTCGTACGGCGGGCGGCTGGTGATCGTGCCGCTGACGACCGCGCGCTCGCCGGTCGAGTTTTATGAATTGTTGTGCGCCGAAGGGGTGACGGTCCTGAACCAGACGCCGAGCGCGTTCCAGCAGCTGATGGCGGCGCAGGCGCAGACGCCGAGTGTGCACCAGCTGCGCTGGGTGATCTTCGGTGGAGAGGCGCTGGAGCTGCGGACGCTCAAGCCGTGGTACGAGCGCAACGACGAGCAAGCGACGAGGCTTGTGAACATGTACGGCATCACCGAGACGACGGTGCACGTGACCTACCGTGCGCTCGCGGCTCGGGACGCGGACCGGCTTGGGCCGAGCCCGATCGGGGTGAAGCTGCCCGACTTGCGGCTGTACGTGCTGGACGAGCAGAGGCAGCCGGTGGCGGTGGGGGTGACGGGCGAGCTGTACGTCGGAGGCGCGGGCGTGGCGCGCGGCTACCTCGGGCAGCCGGAGCTCACGGCGGAGCGGTTCGTCGACGACCCGTTCACGGGAACGGGGCGCCTGTACCGGACAGGCGATCTGGGTCGCTGGCTGCCCGACGGGAGCATCGAATACCTGGGACGCAACGACTTCCAGGTGAAGATTCGTGGCTTCCGGATCGAGCTAGGGGAGATCGAGGCGCGGCTGGCGGGCGCGCCAGGCGTCGCGGAGGTGGTGGTCGTCGCGCAGCCGGTGGGCGAGAGCGCGCCGGGAGAGCGGCGGCTGGTCGCGTATTACACGGGCGAGCACGCGCCGGATGCGCGCACGCTGCGTGAGCACGCCGCACGGGGCCTACCCGAATACATGCTGCCAGCCGCCTACGTGCGGCTCCCGGCGCTGCCGCTCACCCCCAACGGCAAGCTCGACCGCAAGGCGCTGCCGGCGCCAGACGTCGAGGACTTCGGGCGTCAGGGCTACGAGCAGCCGACGGGGCACATCGAGCAGGCGCTCGCCGGGATCTGGGCCGAGCTGCTGCAGGTCGAGCGCGTGGGCCGGCGCGACAGCTTCTTCGCGCTCGGCGGTCACTCGCTCGCGGCAGTGCGGCTGGTCTCTCGCGTCCGCAAGGCCCTGGGTGTCGAGCTCGCGCTGAGCGACGTGTTCTTGCGCCCGGAGCTCGCCGCGCTCGCCGAGGCCGTCAGCCGCGCCGCGCGCGCGGCCCAGCACGCGATCCCCGTCGCGCAGCGCAGCGGGCCGCAGCCGCTGTCGCTGGCGCAGCGGCGACTCTGGTTCTTGAGCCAGATGGGCGGCGCGAGCGAGGCTTATCACATCAGCGGCGTGGTCGGGCTCCGCGGTGCGCTCGCCCGCGACGTCCTCCGCCGCGCGCTCCAGCGCATCGTCGAGCGCCACGAGGCCCTGCGCACCTGCTTCCAGGAGCTCGACGGCGAGCCGGTGCAAATCGTCCAGGATGCCGGGCTGGTCCTCGACGAGCGAGACCTTCGCGGCGAAAGCGACCCCGAGGCCGCCACGCGCCGGTTGATCGAATCGAACACGGCCCGCGCGTTCGATCTCACCCGCGAAATCCCGCTGCGCGTGCTGCTCGTGCGGCGCGCCGAGCACGAGCACGTGTTGCACGTGGTCATGCACCACATCGCCTCCGACGGCTGGTCGATCGGCGTGTTCGTGGACGAGCTGAGCCGGCTCTATCGCGCGTTCCTTGCCGGGCAACCCGACCCGCTGCCTCCACTCGCGATCCAGTACGCCGACTACGCGGCCTGGCAGCGACGCTGGCTCGGCCACGGCGAGCTCGAGGCGCAGACGGCGTACTGGCGCGAGAGCCTGCAGGGCGCGCCGGTCCTCCTGGAGCTGCCCATCGACCGGCAGCGCCCCGCGCGGCAGGATCACGCAGGCGCCGCGGTCGACCTCGCGCTCGACGCCGCGCTGACGGCGCGGATCCACGCGGCGGCGCAGCACCACGGCGTGACGCCCTACGTGCTGCTGCTCTCCAGCTGGGCGGCGCTGCTGGGCCGGCTGTCCGGCCAGACCGACGTCGTGATCGGCAGCCCGGTCGCGGGCCGCAATCGGACCGAGGTCGAGCCTCTGATCGGCTTCTTCGTCAACACCCTTCCCCTGCGCATCGACCTGAACGGCGAACCCACGGTACGCGAGCTCGTGGCGCGCACCCGCGATCGGGTGCTGGCTGGGCAGGCTCACCAGGACCTGCCTTTCGACCAGATCGTCGAGGCCGTGAACCCGCCGCGCAGCCTCGCGCACACGCCGCTCTTTCAGGTGATGTTCGCCTGGCAGAACACCGCCGACGCGGCGCTCGAGATGCCGGGCCTCGAGCTCTCGGAGCTGCGCGTGGCGCAGCCGACCGCTCAGCTCGACTTGACGCTGACGCTGCACGAAGGCCCCGCGGGCATCACCGGTGATCTGAGCTATGCGACGGCGCTCTTCGATCACGAGACGGCAGAGCGCATCCGCGGCCAGTGGCTCACGCTGCTCGAGGCCATGCTCGCCGATGAAGAGCGGCCGGTCAGCGCACTGCCGCTCCTGTCCGAGCGCGAGCGCCGCGCGCTGCTCGTCGACTGGAACACGATGGCCGACGTGCCGGCGCTGGACTGCCTCCACGAGCGATTCGAGGCGCAGGTCCGGCAGAGGCCCGACGCCATCGCCCTGACGCACGGCCCGGCGCAGCTCACCTATCGCGCGCTGAACGAACGCGCGAACCGGCTCGCCCATCACCTGAGGGCGCTGGGGATCGGGCCGGACCGCCTGGTCGCGATCTGCGTCGATCGCGGCCTCGACATGGTCACCGCCCTCCTCGCCGCGCTCAAGGCCGGCGGCGCCTACGTGCCGCTCGATCCGGCGTACGCGTCCGAGCGGCTCGGCGCCACGCTCGCCGACTGCGCGCCAGCCGTGCTGCTGGTCGACGCGGTGGGGCGCGAGGCGCTGGGGGCGTTCACGCCGGGCCCCACGCACGTGATCGACCTCGACCGTGACGCCGCAACCTGGGCTGATGCGCCCGACAGCGATCTCGAACGTGGCTCCACCGGCGTGGCGCCGAACCACCTCGCGTACGTCATCTACACGTCGGGATCGACCGGGAGGCCCAAGGGCGTCATGGTCGAGCACGCCCACGTCGTGCGTCTGTTCGACGCCACCGAGGCGTGGTTTCACTTCGACGACCACGACGTGTGGACGCTGTTCCACTCGTTCTCGTTCGACTTCTCGGTGTGGGAGATCTGGGGTGCGCTCCTGTACGGCGGCCGGCTGGTCATCGTGCCGGCGGCGGTCGCCCGCTCGCCCCGCCACATGGTCGAGCTGATCTGCGACGAGGGCGTGACCGTGCTCAACCAGACGCCGAGCGCCTTCCAGCAGCTCATGGCGGCCGAGGCGGAGTGCGGGCGCGCGAACCGGCTGCGCACCATCATCTTCGGCGGCGAGGCGCTCGAGCTGCACACGCTGCGGCCGTGGTATGCGCGCCACGAGCGCGGCCCGCGGCTCGTCAACATGTACGGGATCACGGAGACCACCGTGCACGTGACGTACCGCCCGCTCGAGGCCGAGGACGCGCTTCGGCCGGGACCGAGCCCGATCGGCGTGCGCATTCCCGATCTGCAGCTGCACATCCTCGACGGACATCGCCAGCCGGTGCCGGTCGGCGTGACCGGCGAGCTCTACGTCGGCGGCGCCGGCGTGGCGCGCGGCTACCTGGGCCAGCCCGAGCTCACCGCCGAGCGTTTCCTCGAAAACCCGTTCCCCGGCGGCGGCCGGCTGTACCGCACCGGCGACCTGGCGCGCCGGCTGCCCGACGGCAGCGTCGAGTACCTGGGCCGCAACGACTTCCAGGTCAAGATCCGCGGCTTCCGCGTCGAGCTCGGCGAAATCGAGGCGTGCCTGTCGCGCGCCCCGGGCGTGCGCGACGTGGTCGTCGTCGCGCGCGAGGACGAGCCGGGCGACAAGCGCCTCGTCGCGTATTTCACGGCCAGCGGCGAACCCGCGCCGGACGCCGAGCTGCTCCGGCGGCACGCCGCGCAGTCGCTGCCGCCGTACATGGTCCCGGCCGCCTATCTTCACCTGGAGGCGCTGCCGCTCACGGGCAACGGCAAGCTCGATCGCAAGGCGCTGCCGGCCCCGCAAGCGGGCTCGTACGTGCGGCGTGCGTACGAGGAGCCGCGCGGGCGGATCGAGGTGCTGCTCGCGGACCTGTGGTCGGAGCTGCTCAAGGTCGAGCGCGTGGGACGCCGTGACGACTTCTTCGCGCTGGGCGGTCACTCGCTGCTCGCCGTACAGCTGGTGTCCAGGGTGCGCCGCGCGCTCGACATCGAGGTCTCGCTCGCCGTCGTGTTCGAGCACCCCGAGCTCGCCCGGCTCGCGGAGCGCCTGAACGAAGCGGCGACCTCGCGGTTACCCGCGTTCGTGCCGCTGACCGACGACGAGCGCCGAGAGCCCCAGCCGCTCTCGCTGGCGCAGCAGCGGCTGTGGTTCTTGACCCGGCTCGACGGCGCGAGCGACGCCTATCACATCGGCGGCGCAGTGCGCCTGCGTGGCGCGCTCGACCGCGAGGCGCTGCGCCGGTCGCTGCAGCGGATCGTCGAGCGCCACGAGGCGCTGCGCACCACGTTCGAGCGGATCGACGGACAGCCGAGGCAGGTGGTGCGGCGCGATGCGGTGCTCCCCTGGCAGGAGCGCGAGCTCGCCGCCGAGGCCTACCCCGACCGCGAGGCCGCGGCCCTCTCGATGTGCAGCGCGCACGAGTCCGCGGCGTTCGATCTCGAGCGCGATCTGCCGGTGCGCGCGCTGCTCGTGCGGCTGTCCGCCGACGACCACGTCCTGCATCTGGTGATGCATCACATCGCCGCCGACGGCTGGTCCATGGGGATCCTGCTCGGCGAGCTGACCGCGCTCTATCGCGCCCTGGCTCGCGGCGAGGCCGATCCGCTCCCGCCGCTGGCGATCCAGTACGTCGACCACGCGGTCTGGCAGCGTCGCTGGCTCGCCGCGGGCGAGCTCGAGGCCCAGGCCGAGTTCTGGCGCCGCAACCTGGCCGGCGCGCCGGCGCTGCTCGAGCTGCCGACCGACCAGCCGCGGGTCGAGCGCAGCCACGCCGGAGCCAACGTCGATGTTCAGCTCGGCGCCGCGCTGAGCCATCGGCTGTATGCGCTGTGCCGGCGCCACGGCGTGACGCCGTACATGGCGCTGCTCGCCAGCTGGGCCGCGACGCTCGGCCGGCTCGCGAACCAAGAAGACGTGGTGATCGGCAGCCCGGTCGCCGGCCGCAGCCGGACGGAGCTCGAGCCGCTGATCGGCTTCTTCGTCAACACGCTCGCCCTGCGCATCGACCTGCGCGGCGAGCCGACGGTGGCCCAGCTGCTCGCGCGCACCCGCGCGCAGGTCCTGGCCGCGCAGGACCACCAGGACCTGCCGTTCGACCAGGTGGTCGAGGCGGTCAAGCCGCCGCGCAGCCTCGCGCATTCGCCCCTGTTCCAGGTCATGTTCGACCACCACGCCGCGCAGCCCGGCGGGCTCGAGCTGCCCGGCTTGCAGCTGTCGAGCGTCGAGCGGCCAGCGGCGACGGCCCGGTTCGACCTGTCGCTGACCCTCGAGGAGGGCGACGCCGGGATCACCGGCTCTCTGGTCTACGCGACGGCGCTGTTCGAGCGCGCCACGGTGGAGCGCATCGTGGCGCACTGGACGACCTTGCTCGAGGCCATGGCGGCTGGCGACGACCGTCGTGTCGCGGAGCTCCCGGTGCTGAGCGAGGCGCAGCGCCGGCAGATCCTGGTCGAATGGAACGACACCGCCGGGGACTATCCGCGCGCGAAGTGCCTGCACGAGCTGTTCGAGGATCAGGCGCGCCGCACGCCGGACGCGACGGCGCTCGTCGCGGGCGATCAGTCGCTGAGCTTCGCCGAGCTCGACGCGCGGGCCAGCCGGCTCGCGCGATCGCTGCGCGCGCGGGGCGTCGGTCCCGACGTGCTCGTCGCGGTGTGCGCCGAGCGCGGCATCGCGATGGTGGTCGGCTTCCTCGGGGTGCTCAAGGCCGGCGGCGCGTACATCCCGGTGGATCCGCACCACCCCGTCGCGTGGCTCGCGGAGATGCTCGAGGAGGCCGCGCCGCGCGTGGTGCTGACCGAGGCGGCGTGGCAGGCGCGCTTGCCCGCCGCGCAGGCGGACGTCGTCCTGCTCGCTCCGGGCGGCGAGCCCGTCGAGGACGTCGACCGCTCGGCCGACGCCGGCGAGCTCGACCCGCGCGCCCTCGGGCTGACCCCCCGGCACCTGGCGTACGTCATGTTCACGTCCGGATCGACCGGGCGCCCCAAGGGGGTCATGGTCGAGCACCGCGGGATCGTGAACTACACGGCCCACATGATCCGGCAGCAGGATCTGGCGAGCGGCGATGGCTCCCTCATCCTCACCTCGCTCAGCTTCGACCTCGCGCTCACCGGGCTCTACCCGCCGCTCTTGTGCGGCAAGACCGTGCGCCTCGGCACACCGGGCAACGACGTGGAGGCGTGGCGTCGCCAGCTCCTCTCGTGCTCCAACCTCGCGCCGCTCAAGCTGACACCGTCGCACCTGGCGCTGCTGCAGCAGGTGATCCCCGCGGAGGCGCTGGCTGGCCGGGTCCGCACGCTCGTGCTGGGCGGCGAGCCGCTGCGCGGCGCCGCGCTGCGCTGGTGGCGCGAGCACGCGCCCGACATGCGAATCTTCAACAACTACGGACCGACGGAGATCTCGGTCGCCTGCACCGCCCAGGAGGTCACCGATCCGCTGCCCGCGTCGGTGCCGCTCGGACGGCCCATCACCAACGCGCGGATCTACATCCTCGATGCCCGCGGCGAGCCCGTACCGGTCGGCGTGGCCGGCGAGCTCCACGTCGGCGGCGTGGGCGTGGCGCGCGGCTACGTCAACCGCCCGGAGCTGACCCGCGAGCGGTTCCTGCCAGATCCGTTCGCCGCCGAGCCCGACGCGCGGATGTACCGCACCGGCGACGTCGCGCGCTGGCGTCCCGACGGCATCATCGAATACCTCGGGCGCAACGATCACCAGGTCAAGATCCGCGGCTACCGCGTCGAGCTCGGCGAGATCGAGACCGCGCTGCGCGCGCAGGACGGCGTCGACGAGGTGGTGGTGGTGGCGCGCGAGGACGCGCCGGGCGACCTTCGCCTCGTCGCCTACCTCACGGGCGCGCCGGTGTCGCCGGAGGCGCTGCGGCAGCACGCGAGCGATCGTCTGCCATCCTACATGGTGCCGTCGGCGTTCGTGCACCTCGCGGCGCTGCCGCTCACGGCCAACGGCAAGATCGATCGCGCGGCGCTGCCGGCGCCGGACGGGCAGGCCTCGACCCGCGCCTACGAGGCGCCGCGCGGCGAGAAGGAGGAGCGGCTGGCCCGGATCTGGGCCGAGCTGCTCAAGCTCGAGCAGGTCGGGCGCAACGACAACTTCTTCGAGCTCGGCGGACACTCGCTCTTGGCCGTGAGCCTCATCGAGCGCATGCGCGCCGAGCGGCTGCACGCCGACGTGCGCGCGGTGTTCCTGGCGTCGAACCTGGCCGAGCTCGCCCAGCGGGCCGGCGCCGAGCGCCAGGAGGTCGCGCTGCCGGACAACCTCGTCACCCCCGGGGCGACGCGCATCACCCCGGAGATGCTGACCCTCGTCCGCCTCGATCAGGAGGCGATCGACAGCATCGTCGCGGGCGTCGACGGCGGCGCGGCCAACGTGGCCGACATCTACCCGCTCGCGCCGCTCCAGGAGGGGATGCTGTTCCACCACCTGCTCGACGACAGCAGCGACGCGTACGTCGAATCGCACCTGCTCGCGTTCCCGACCCGAGCCGGGCTCGATCGCTTCGTCGCCGCGCTCGATCACGTGATCGCTCGCCACGACATCCTGCGCACCGGCATCGCTTGGCGCGGGCTCGATCAGCCCGTCCAGGTCGTGCGCCGGCAGGCGAAGCTGCCGGTCGAGCTCGTCGCGCTCGATCCGCGCGACGGCGACATCGCGACCCAGCTCGCCGCGCGCTGCGATCCGCGGCGCGTGCGGCTCGACATCAGCCAGGCGCCGCTCTTGCGCTGCCACATCGCGAGCGACGAGGCGAACAGCCGCTGGGTGATGAGCGTGCTGTCGCATCACCTCGTGGTCGATCACACGACCCTCGATCTGCTCGTCCACGAGGCGAAGGCCTTCTTGCGCGGCGAGGGCGACCGCCTGCCGCCGCCGGTGCCGTTCCGCACGTTCGTGGCCCAGGCGCGCCTGGGCGTCAGCCAGGACGAGCACCGTGCGTTCTTCGCGCGGATGCTTGGCGACATCGACGAACCGACCGCGCCCTTCGGGCTCGTCGACGTGCGCGGTGACGGCCGGGGCATCGGCGAGGCGCACGAGCTTCTGCCGGCCGAGCTCGCCCTGGCCATCCGACGCGAGGCGCGGCGGCTCCGGGTCAGCCCCGCGAGCCTCATGCACCTGGCGTGGGCGATGGTGCTGGCCCGGACGACCGGGCGCGAGCAGGTGGTGTTCGGCACCGTGCTGTTCGGCCGGATGCAGGGCGGCGCCCACGCCGATCGCGGCCTGGGCCTGTTCATGAACACGCTGCCGGTGCGGCTCGGCGTCGGCGAGCGCGGCGTCGCCGAGAGCGTGACCGCGACCCACGCGCTGCTCGTCGACCTGCTCCGCCACGAGCACGCCCCCCTCGTGCTGGCGCAGCGGGCGAGCGCCGTGCCGGCGGAGGCGCCGCTCTTCACCTCGCTCCTCAACTACCGCTACACGATCGAGGATGCCGCGCCAGAGGCGCCGACGGCGGGCGATGCGAGCGAAGACCGCAT
Organism: Sorangium sp. So ce394; assembly: GCF_051474665.1. NCBI lineage: Bacteria > Pseudomonadati > Myxococcota > Polyangiales > Polyangiaceae > Sorangium > Sorangium sp. So ce394. Next base: position 6,833,085 of record NZ_CP150339.1, on the reverse strand, counting down.
CGAGCTGCTGTCCGCCGAGGAGCGGACCAACTACCCGCTCGTCATGTCGGTGGATGATCTCGGCGAGGGCTTCGCGCTCACCGCTCACGTGCGCGAGCCGATCGAGCCCGCGCGCGTCTGCGCCTTCATGCGCACGGCCGTGGAGGCGGTCGTGCACGCGCTCGAGCACGGAGGCGGCGCGGCCCTGTGCGAGCTCGACGTGCTGCCGGCGGCGGAGCGCGCGCAGGTCGTCACTGCCTGGAACGCGACGGCGCGGGACTACCGACACGATCTGTGCGTGCACGAGCTGTTCGAGGCCCAGGCGCGGCGAACGCCGGACGCGATCGCGGTGATCGCGGGCGAGGCCCGCGCGACCTACCGCGAGCTCGACGAGCGCGCGAACCGGCTCGCCCACCTGCTCCGCGCCCGCGGCGTGGGCCCGGACGGCCTGGTCGGCGTGGCTGTCGACCGCGGCATCGATCTGCTCGTGGCGGTGCTCGGAACGCTGAAGGCGGGCGGGGCCTACGTCCCGCTCGATCCGAGCTATCCGCGCGAGCGCCTCGCGACCATGCTCGCCGACGCCCGGCCGAGCCAGCTCGTCACCCAGACCGCGATCGCGGCGAGCCTGCCGGCCACCTCCGCGGCGCTCGTGCTGCTCGACGCGCCGGGCGCGCTCGACGGGCATCCCAGCGGTCGCCCGGAGCGCGCGGAGCTGACATCGCGCCACCTCGCGTACGTCATCTACACGTCCGGATCGACCGGCAAGCCCAAGGGCGTGATGGTCGAGCACCGCAGCGTCGTCAACTTCCTGACCACCATGCAGGACGCTCCCGGCATCACCGCCGAGGACGTGCTGCTCGGCGTGACCTCGCTGTCGTTCGACATCGCCGGGCTCGAGCTGTACCTGCCGCTGTCGTGCGGGGCGACCGTGGTGATCGCCACCCGCGAGCAGGCAGGTGACCCGGCGGCGCTGCATGCGCTGATCGAGGCCCACGGCGTATCGATCCTGCAAGCGACGCCCTCGACCTGGCGCATGCTCGCGCAGCACAGCTGGCCTGCGCGGTGCCGCTCGCTCAAGGTGCTGTGCGGCGGTGAGGCGTTGCCGCCGAGCCTGGCCGCGGAGCTCCTCGGCGGCGTGCCCGAGCTGTGGAACCTGTACGGTCCGACCGAGACGACCATCTGGTCGACCCTGAGCCGCCTCACCGAGCCGGTTCCGCACATCGGCCGACCGATCGCCAACACGCAGGTCTACGTGCTCGACGCGCAGCGCCGCCCCGTGCCCATCGGCGTACCCGGTGAGCTCTATATCGGCGGCGATGGCGTGGCGCGCGGCTACCTCCATCGCGAGGAGCTGACCGCAGAGCGCTTCGTGTCCGATCCGTTCGCGCCGACCGGACGCCTGTACCGCACTGGCGATCTCGTCCGCTGGCTCCCTGACGGCGACCTCGAGTACCTCGGGCGCAACGATTTCCAGGTCAAGCTGCGCGGCTTCCGCATCGAGCTCGGCGAGATCGAGGCGCGGCTGGCCGAGGTCGACGAGGTCCGTGAGGTCGTCGTGGTGGCGCGCGAGGACGTGCCGGGCGACGCGCGCCTGGTCGCCTATTACACGGCGCCGGCCTCCCGTACCGACGCGCTCCGGCAGCATGCCGCCGCGAGCCTCCCTGGCTACATGATGCCGGCGGCCTTCGTGCACCTGTCGGCGATGCCGCTCACCGCGAACGGCAAGATCGATCGCAAGGCGCTGCCCGCCCCGGAGACCAGCTCGCCGGTGCGGCGTCACGACGAGGCGCCGCGCGGCCAGATCGAGCAGATGCTCGCGGGGCTCTGGGCCGATCTGCTCCAGGTGCCGGACGTGACCCGCCACGACAACTTCTTCGAGCTCGGCGGCCACTCCCTGCTCGCCGTGCAGATGGTGTCACGGCTTCGCCGGATGCTCGACGTCGAGGTCCCGCTCGCCCACGTCTTCGAGCACCCGCGGCTGAGCGCGCTGGCCGAGCGGCTGAGCGACGCTGCCCGCTCGCAGGTCGACGCGATCACGCCGATCGAGCGTGGCGGACCGCTGCCGCTCTCGCTGGCGCAGAAGCGCCTGTGGATCCTCGACCGGCTGTCCGAAGGCCGCCAGGCGCACCACCTCCACGGCGGCATCCGGCTGCGCGGTCCGCTCGATCGCGAGGCGCTCGCCTGGGCGCTCGCGCGGATCGTGAAGCGTCACGAGGCGCTGCGCACCTGCTTCCGCGTCGTCGACGGGGAGCCCGTGCAGATCGTGCGGCCCGAGGCCGAGGCCGAGCTGGTCCTGGTTGCGCGCGATCTGCGCGGGCGGCGCGACATCGAGGCCACGACGCTGCAGCTCGCGAGCGCGCACATCGCGGCGCGGTTCGACCTCGAGCGCGACCTGCCGATGCGGGCGATGCTCATGCGCGTCGCTGACGACGAGCACGTGCTGCACATCGTGACGCACCACATCGTGTCGGATGGTTGGTCGATGGGCGTGCTGCTCGACGAGCTCAGCGCCCTGTACAACGCGCACCGCAAGGGTGCGCCCGACCTCCTGCCCGCCCTTTCGGTCCAGTACGCCGACTACGCCGCCTGGCAGCGCCGTTGGCTGGAGCGCGGCGAGCTGGAAAACCAGGTCGAGTTCTGGCGCCGCAACCTCGACGGCGCGCCGACGCTGCTCACGCTGCCGACCGATCGACCTCGCCCGGCCCAGCAGGACCACGGTGGCGACACCGTCGCCGTGCGCCTGCCCGTCGAGCTCGCCGATCAGCTCCGGGCGCTCTGCCGGCGCCACGGCGTGACCCTGTACATGACCATCCTCGCGAGCTGGGCCGTGACGCTGGGGCGGCTCGCCGGCCAAGACGACGTGGTGATCGGCACCCCGGTCGCGGGCCGGACCCGGGCCGAGATCGAGCCGCTGATCGGCTTCTTCGTCAACACCCTGGCGATGCGCATCGACCTCGCCGGCGATCCGACGCTCGCCCAGTTGCTCGCGCGGACGCGGGCCCAGGTGCTTGCGACCCAGCGTCACCAGGATCTGTCGTTCGATCAGGTCGTCGAGGTGGTGAAGCCACCGCGCAGCCTCTCGCACTCGCCGATCTTCCAGGTCCTGTTCGCATGGCAGAACACGCCCGCTGGCGCGCTCGCGCTCGACGGCCTCGATCTGGCGAGCTTCGAGGTGCCCCAGTCGTCGTCGCAGTTCGACCTGCGCCTTTCGCTCTACGAGACCGAGTCCGGGATCGAGGGTACGCTGAGCTACGCGACCGCCCTGTTCGAGCGCGCCACGGCGGAGCGCTTCGCCGCGATGTTCGAGCGGTCGCTGCGCGCGGCGGTGGCCAGCGGCGCCGACACACGGCCCATCGAACGGCTGTCGCTGCTCGACGCCGCGGAGCGCACGCAGGTGGTCACGACCTGGAACGAGACCCGCGCTCCGTACCCGGATGACCGCTGCTTCCACGAGCTGTTCGAGGACCAGGTGGCCCGCACGCCGAACGCGGCGGCGCTGGTCTGGGATTCCGGGCAGCTCTCGTACAAAGAGCTCGACGAGCGCGCCAATCGACTCGCCCGCTACCTGCGCCGCCGCGGCGTGCGAGCCGAGTCGCGCGTGGCGGTCTGCATCGACCGCGGCCCCGACGTGATCGTCGCGCTGCTGGCGACGCTCAAGGCCGGCGGCGCCTACGTGCCGCTCGATCCGTCGTACCCGCCCGAGCGGCTGGCAACCATGCTGGCCGACAGCGCACCCAAGGTCGTGGTGGTCGACGCCATCGGCAAAGCCGCCGTCGGACCTCGGGCGGTGATCGACCTGTCGCGCGGCGACGCGGCATGGGCCAACGAGCCAGCCGGCCCGCTCGACCGGGCCGAGGTCGGGGTCGGATCGAGGAGCCTCGCCTACCTCATCTACACCTCCGGTTCCACCGGCCAGCCCAAGGGCGTCCTGAACGAGCACCGCGGGCTTTGCAATCTGGTGACCGCCCAGAGCGCGATCTTCGGCGTCGACGAGATGAGCCGCGTGCTGCAATTCGCGGCATTCAGCTTCGACGCCAGCGTGTCGGAGGTCGGCATGGCGCTGGTCCGCGGCGCGAGCCTGCACGTGGTCTCGCGCGACGAGCTCATGCCCGGCACGGCGCTGTCGAGGACGCTCGCGCGCCACGGGATCACCCACGTCACGCTGCCGCCGTCCGCGCTCGCGCAGTGCGACCCCAAGCATTTCACGGCGACCACGCTGATCGTCGCGGGCGAGGCGATCGCGTTGCGCGAGGCGCAGCGCTGGTCGGCGCAGGTCAGGCTCTTCAACGCGTACGGCCCGACCGAAGCGGCGGTATGCGCGACGATCCACCGCTGCTCGCGCCTCGATGGCGCGACCGTGCCGATTGGACGGCCCATCCCCAACGTGCGGATCTACCTCCTCGACCGCTATCGCGAGCCAGTGCCGGTCGGCGTGATCGGCGAGATCTACATCGGCGGTGACGGCGTCGGGCGCGGCTACCTGAATCGCCCGGAGCTCACCGAGGAGCGCTTCCTCGACGATCCGTTGAGCGACCGCGCCGGCGACCGCATGTACCGTACCGGCGACCTCGGGCGCTGGCTGCCCGACGGCAGCGTCGAGTTCCTCGGGCGCAACGATCACCAGGTCAAGATCCGCGGCTTCCGTATCGAACCTGGTGAGATCGAGGCCGTGCTGGCCGAGGAGGAGGGCGTCGGGGAGGTGCTCGTGCTGGCACGCGAGGATCAGCCCGGCGACCTCCGGCTGGTCGCCTACTACACGGCGGAGCACCCGGTGCCGGTCGGCACGCTGCGCAGGCGCCTCGCCGACCGGTTGCCGGAGTACATGATCCCCTCGGCCTACGTGCACCTCGCCGGGTTTCCGCTGAGCGCGAACGGCAAGGTGGATCGCAAGGCGCTGCCGATCCCGGAAGTCGAGGCCTACGTCAGCCGCGCCTACCTACCGCCCCAGGGCGAGATCGAGCAGAGCGTGGCGGCGCTGTGGGCCGAGCTGCTGAACGTCGATCGGATCGGACGTCACGACAGCTTCTTCGATCTCGGGGGCCACTCGCTGCTCGCGGTGCAGATGCTGGCCCGGCTGCGCGAGATCGTCGATGCGGAGGTCGCGCTGCGCGAGCTGTTCGCCGCGCCCACGCTGCTCGAGCTCTGCGCCGTGGCCGCGCGCCGGACGCCGCTGCATCTACGCTCGAACCTCACGCCATTCCGCCGCGCCGGCACCAAAGGACCGGTGTTCTTCATCCACCCCGGCCCGGGCGAGATCGGCTACGTCACCGCGCTCCTTCCGGGCATCGACCCCGAGGTGCCAGTCTATGGCCTGTCGGCCATCGGCTACCTCGCCGGCGAGACGCCGCTCGAGACGATCGAGGCCATGGCGACCGCGTACGTCAGCGCCATCCGCGAGGTTCAGCCCCACGGGCCCTATCGCATCGTCGGCTGGTGCTTGGGCGGCAACGTCGGCTACGAGATGGCGCACCAGCTGCTCTCGGCTGGCGAGCGCGTCGAGTTCCTCGCCTTCCTCGATGCTCCCAGCAGCGGGCCGATCGACCCGTCGTGGCTGGCCACCGTGCTCAATCGGCTCCCCGACGACATCCCGGACGAGCTGCGCGCCAAGCTCGTCGAGCTCGACCGCGCGGGCGACGTGCGCGGCATGCTGCTGACCTCCCAGGCAGCCGGCTTCCTGCCCGTCAACCTGCCGATCGACGTCATCGAGCGCTACGTGACCGTCGCGCATGCCGTCAAGCACGCCAAGCTGCGCTACGTCCCGCCGCGACTCCCGATCACGATCACGCACTATCTCGCCGCGGAGCGTGATCCGGTGTGGACGATGGATGGGTGGGAGAAGGTGGCCCAGCGCGTGGTCTACGAGGAGGTCGGCGGCGACCACATGACGATGGTGCAGCCACCGCACGCCCGCGCCCTGGCCCGACGCATCTCCGAGGACATGGCGCGTGCCAGCGCGGAGCACCTCGCCGTCGAAGCTCGGCCCTCGCGCGTCGAAAAACAATCACGAGCCCACGCGGGCCCAAACATCTCTGAATGATGGAAGCAAGCCTTGACCGCAACCGCATGATCTCGCGGCGACGCCTGGCCGAGCTGTCTCGGCGCGACACCGCCCGGGTCCTCCGCGCGTTCGCGTTCGACTACGCGGTGATCGTCGCGGCGGTCGTGATCAGCGAACGGTTCTGGTCGCTGCCGCTCTACGTGGCGGCGGTGATCACCATCGCCGCGCGTCAGGTCGGGATGTTCTCGGTTGCGCTCCACGATGGCGCGCATGGCCTGCTCACGCGCGATCGGGCTCGCAATGACCGCCTCGCGCGGCGCTTGCTCGTGCCGAGCATCGTCTTCGACTTGCTCGAGTACCGTCCGATGCACTTCGACCATCACCGTCACGTCAACGCCCCGGCCGACCCCGATCTAGAGGAGTTCTTGGACTGGTACGCCCTGCCGCCGTGGCGTCGGGCGCTCCAGCTCGCGGGCGCGCTGGTCGGCCTACGCCTGCTCGTGCCGCTGTGCCGGCTGGTGATCCGTGGCAACTGGCGGCAGCGCGCGCTCGCGATCGCGATCCCGGGCGCGCTGGTCGCCGGGGTGCTCCTGCCGGTGTGGCCGCTGCGAATCGTGGCGCTCTACTGGATGGTGCCGCTCGCGACCTGGGGAATGTTCATCAACCTGCTGCGCGCGGTCGCCGAGCACTACCCGCCGGGCACGGCGAACCGGCCGTCGGACGCGCCGCTGGTGATGCTGACCCGCGATGTCGTGCCCTCGCTGTTCGACAGCGCCTTCGTGGTCACGCGCAACGCCAACTACCACCTATCACACCATCTATTTCCCAGCGTTCCCTTCTTCCGGCTCCCCGAGCTGCACGGCGAGCTCGCCCGGAGCGAGCCGTTCCAGCGCCACGCGCATGTCACTCGCGGCTACCATCGAGCCCTGCTGGAAGTGGTGTTCGACCGCGCCCCGGCCGCAGCGTTCCAGAGAGGTGCAGCGCCATGATCCCGCTCGCAATCGGCTCGTTCGTCACCCTGCTCGCGCTCGGGCTGTTCCGGCTGACCCGACAGTGGCTCGCCGAGCGCCGGCGGAGGCAGCGCATCGAGCGCGAGTTCTGGGCGCGGCAGAGCCGTGACGCCGTAACGCGGTTGGTGTCGGGCGCCGCGGCGGCGATCCCCGCGCCGCTCGAGGTGCTGCAACAGCACGCCGCAGTGAGCAGCACGGTGCAGGCGATCGTCGTCGCCCGCGAGCTCGGCATGCTGCGCTTCCTCGACGACCGTCCGGGGACGACCGCCGCCGAGCTGGCGGCCCACTTCGGCTTCGTGGAGCGCCCGGTGCGCGCGTGGGTCGAGCTCCTGGCCGCCGCGGGGGTCCTCGAGGGCCGCGACCAGGGTCTGGCGCTGACCGAGGCCGCGCGGTTCTACCTCTATCCCGAGAGCCCGTTCTTCGACAGCTCGCTGCCCGCCGCGTCGATCAGCCGCTCGCTCCTCCACACGCTGCGCTCGGGCAGCGCCGGCGGCTCCAAGGCGAAGTGGTCGGAAGGCAGCGCGCACCACGCCGCGCTATGGGGACCGGCCATGCACCGGTTCTCGTTTCCGCTCGGCTTCGCGCTCGATGCCTCGGGTCTGCTCGCGGGCCGGCGCGCGATCCTCGATGTCGCCGGCGGCATCGGCTCGATGTGCGTCGCGCTCGCGCTCCGCGACCCCAGTCGGCAGCTCACGCTGCTCGAGCTGCCGGGCAGCGTGGACCTGGCGCGACAGCTGACCGACCGCTACGGCGTGGCCGATCGCGTGCGCTGCGTCGGCGGCGACATGTTCCAGGTCGCGTGGCCTGACGGCTTCGACGCCGTCCTGTTCACCAACATCTTTCACGACTGGAATGACGAGCGCTGTCTCGAGCTGGCGCGGCGCGCCTACGCCAGCCTGAAGCCGGGTGGTCTCGTGCTCGTGCAAGAGGCGCTGCTCGACGAGGATAGGCCCGGGCCGCTGTGGACCGCCCATTTCTCGCTCATGATGGCGCTCGATATGGAGGCGCGTCAGTTTCGCCCCTCGGAGCTGCGCGACCTGCTCGCCCAGGCCGGCTTCGTCGATCTCCGCGTCACGCCGCTGCTCGGATACAACAGCTCGGTGGTCGGTGCCCGGCCAGTCACCGGCTGAGCCGTTCAGTCACGCGCGCTCTGCGGCAACAGGCTTGACGATCCGGAGTGTTGGCTTTATGGTGTCTCACGCAGTCCGCATGCTGGCTGTTCTCCAATGTCAGCCCGGCGCGCGACTCGTCACATCGCGATCGGCCGATCATCGGCATGTGCGGTGACGAGGCGCGTGCCGTGCGGACATGGACATAAGAATGCTCGCCCACGACGTCCCGACCCATGCTCGCCTCGAGGACCTGGACTCCACCGGCTACGTGGTGGTGCGCTCGTTTCTGAACGACGCAGAAATCGCTCGGTTCGAGGCCGACTACGCGGCGAGTTCTGGGGTCGACACGTCGTACGGAGTCCGGCAAGTCTCTGCCGGCGCACGAAGCGCGATCGACGACAAGCTGGCGGCCATGGCGCGCGCCGTCGCGGGCGCCAGCAGCGTGCGGGTCGACATCGCGTCGGTCTGCGCGTTCGGCAGCGCCTACTTCACGACCGAAGGTGAGATCGGGACGGCGTGGCACCAGGACGCGGTGTCGTACTTCGCCTACCAGAACCACCACGACTATCTGAATTTTTACGTGCCCATCGTGAAACCGGTGCGCGAACGGTCCAACCTTTGCGTGATTCCGTTCGATGCGTTTGCGGCGCGTAGCCCGGAGCTCGCCGCCCGGCTCCGCGGGCGCGGCGCGACGCGCTTCGTCGTGAAGGATGGCGCGACGATCGTCCACGACAACAACACGAGCGATATTCACGGCGTCCTGCCTTATGCGCTCGACGAGCTGGCCGTGACCCCGCAGCTCGGCCGCGGCGATCTTCTGCTGCTGCGAGGCGACGTGATCCACCGCACCGAGGACAAGGACACGCACCGAATAGCGGTTTCGATCCGGATGATGAACCGAGAGACCCGGGTCCGCCGCGCCGAGCTCGTCCGCGGCGGCTTCCTGAAGGCGGTCGTGATGACCCATGGACGGCGCGACTTCGGTCGACTCTTCGACTGCTTCGACGCCGCGGGGAAGGACGAGCTGACGATCGGAGAAATAGCGGGCTTCGAGGCCAGCGCGCGTCCGGCGCGAGCGACCTCGTTCGTCAGCTTCATGGCGTTCCTGATGTGGAACCGGATGCGCGAGCGCCTGGGGCTGTTCTAGCACCGCGTTCGACGAGAGGACTGGGCGATGACACAAGCGACAGCGCAACAAGACGAGCAATTCGACGTGATCGTTCTAGGCGGGGGGCCCGGTGGGTCGTCTGTCGCCTCGTTCGTCGCGATGCAGGGCCACAGCGTGCTCCTGCTCGAGAAGGAGAAGTTCCCGCGCCATCAGATCGGCGAGTCCCTCTTGCCCGCCACCACCTACGGTATCTGCGGCCTGCTCGGGATCAGGGACCGTATCGAGCGAGCCGGTTTCACGCGCAAGCAAGGCGGCACGTTTCGCTGGGGCAAGAGCCCCGAGCCGTGGACCTTCCGGTTCGCCGAGAATCCCCGCGTCCCCGGCGGCTATGCCTTCCAGGTCGAGCGCAGCGTGTTCGACAAGATGCTGCTCGACGCCGCGCGCGAGAAGGGCGTCGACGTCCGCGAGGAGCATGCCGTGGTGCGCGTGGAACAGGAAGACGGCCGGTTCTCTCGTGTGCGGTTCCGCGACGAACGTGGCAGCGAGCGAACCGCGACCGCGAAGTACATCGTCGACTCGGAGGGGCACCGCGGCCAGACCTACGCGCTGGTCGGCGAGCGAGTGTTCTCGCAGTTCTTCCAGAACGTGGCGCTCTACGGCTACTACCTCGATGGCAAGCGTTTGCCCGCGCCGAGCTCGGGCAACATCCTGTGCGCCGCGTTTCGCGACGGCTGGTTCTGGTACATCCCGCTGTCCGACCGGCTCACCAGCGTCGGCGCGGTCGTGTCCCGCGAGGCCGCGCAGCGGATCCAGGATGGGCCCGAGCAGGCGTTCCAGAGCTTCGTGGATTCCTGCCCGATCATCGCAGAGTACCTCGCGTCCGCCACGCGCGTGACCGAGGGCGTGTACGGCGAATTTCGTGTCCGCAAGGATTACTCGTACTGCAACACGCGATTCTGGAAGCCCGGACTGGTTCTGATCGGAGATGCCGCCTGCTTCATCGATCCGGTGTTCTCGTCAGGCGTTCACCTGGCGACCTACTCGGCGCTCCTGGCGGCGCGATCGATCAACAGCTGCCTCGCGGGGGACATCGACGAGGAAGAGGCGTTCGACGAGTTCGAGTTCCGCTACCGGCGCGAGTTCGGAAACTTCTACCAGTTCTTGCTGTCGTTCTACGACATGCATCAGGAAGCGGACTCGTACTTCTGGAAGGCGCGCAAGGTGCTCAACACCGACGAGAAGGCCAACGACGCCTTCATCCGGTTGGTCGCGGGAGCATCGAGCGTCGACGAGCCGGTGTTCAACCAGGCCGAAGACTTCTTTCGCTCCCGGCAGGGCTTGGGCCAGTGGTTCGAGGGCATGCTGAGCAACCAGCTTGCGACGCAGGTCGACGGCCTGCCCGGCCAGAGCGCGCCAGCGACGCTCGAGGGCGGTCCGAGCGCCGAGCAGTTCATGGAAGGCTTCACGGCGGAGGTGCGCCAGATCCAGACGCAAGCGATGTTCGGCCACCGCCGAGCCCGCGAGAGCTCGGTGCGACCCCAGGGCCTGATCCCTTCGACCGATGGCTTCGCCTGGCAACGCGGATAGCCGAGGCCCGCTGGTTCGACACGAGGCCACGCATGCAATCTGAGCTACACACGAACCTGCACGACATCGTCCGTGCGCTGCTGCCGTCGGTCGCCGACGGGAAGCCACAGACCGTCGTCCAGTTCACCGTGCGAGACAAGCGGCTGAGCGCTTATGTGGTCGTCGACCGGACCGAGCACGGCGAGGCGCTTCGTGTCGAGGACGGTAAGCACGGTCGGCCCGATGCGAGCATCTTCCTGTCCACGGCGGACCTCGCCGATATTGCGAGCCTGGGCTGCGTCCGCGGCCCGGTCTCGATGACCGGCAGTCCGCCGCTGCTCAGCTCGTTCCGCGATCGGTTCATGTCGATCTCGCCCGCGGGCAAGGCGCGGATCGAGGAGATCACCCGGAGCCAGATCGGCGCGGAGGTCGACCGCATCAGCATCGCAGCGATCTCGCCGGCGGACTTCATCCAGCGCTACGCGATGGCGAGCCGCCCTGCCGTGATCGTCGACGCCATGCCCAAGCGGGACGCCTCTCCCTGGACGATCGAACGGATCCGCTCCGAGCTCGGCGATGCGTCGGTCGAGGTGCGCACCGGCAACTATGCCGCGGACATCTACAAGGAGACGATGCAGACCAAGGAGCTGCGCCTCGCCGAGTACCTGGCGTCCCACGGCGATGGCCCGGCTGACTCCGCGCAGGCCGACCCTCGTCCTTATGCCGCGAGCAATGGGGTTCCCTGGGACTGGCACCTCTGGCTCGATTATCCACCGTTCGTTCCAGAGGGCCTGTGCCAGTATGCAAAGTTCTGGATCGGCCCCGCCGGGACCAAGACGCCCCTGCATCGCGATTGGCTCGACAACTTCCTGTCACAGCTGGTCGGCACCAAGCGGATCGCGCTCGTCTCGCCCCACCACGCCCCTCTGCTTTCACCGAGGGTCATTCATGCCGGGCTCGACTCGTGCAACACGGTCGATCCCTTCGAGCCGCAGCATCAGGTCACCTCCAAGTGTGATCCTGTGTTCGTCACGTTGAACGCCGGTGAGATGCTGTTCTTGCCTGCGGGGTGGTTCCACGACGTCCGGTCGACGTCGTTTTCGTTCTCGGTGAACTTCTTTCTGATGCGAATCCCCTACGCCGTTTGCCCGCCGGACTTGACGACCTTGCTGTAGCGGCGCGCGCAAGAACGTCGCGGCGGCTGCGAGCGCCTCGCGACGCTCGTCGTCCGAAAGCTCTGCAAATAGCCCTCAATGGCGCCGCGAGGCGCGGGCGGTGATTGGATGAGCTTGAGGCGAGCGTGCGCGTGAAGACTCCGGAGGGTCGGGCCCACGGCTCACGGGGAGCGACGAATCTTCGAACGCAGCAGGCCCGTCGGGAGGGACGCGTACCGCCGGCGCAGCCTCTCCAGGCATGACGCCATCCACGAGGGCAGGCTCGCCTCGAGGATCTCCTCCATGGTGTAGACGCGCCGCCGCTCACCCCGCCACTCGATCCACGTCTCGCGCGGCTCCGCATGCGGCTCCGGCGCCTCGCCCTCCACGGCGCGCAGGAGGAGCCGGGCCTCTCGCGATGAGGATTCCCCGAGGATCTCCAGGGCATCCTCGGTCCCCAGGAGCGCGAGGCCCGCCGCGGCCTCCTGGCGGGCCAAGGGGATGTCCGAGCTCAGGACTTCGGCGAGGCGCTGCAGCCCTCGGCCGGGATCGAGCAGCGCCAGCATGTACGCGCTCTCGCCGGCTGCATGGCCGGCCGTCGTAGCGAGGAGCGTTACCAGACGGCCGCGCAAGCTGCTGGACAGGGCGACCTCGACGGCGCTCTGGAGGGCCAGCCGGCAGGCCGTGGCGCGCACGTGAGGCGCAGGGGGCACCTCGCCGGTCGCGCGTTCGGCGACGTCGAGCAGGGGGTCGACGAAGCGAGGATCGCTCCAGTCCTCGATGATGCCGAGCGCGACGCTCGTGACGCCGTCCAGGGGAGAGCGATTGAGCTGCGCGAGGACCGCTTCCTCTGCGTGCTGTCGACCCAGCCGGGCGAGGGCTCGCAGATCTGCCGCGTTGCCGAGCTCATAGGGGCCGGAGAGCCGTGATATGCGCTCGGAGACCTGCGCCTGCGCGGCTGCCTGGATGCTCGCCGGCACCGCCAGCGACGCCAGCTCGTCGGATGCCCGGACGAAGTCGCCGAGGAGGACCGCCAGCCACGCGCGCCGGAGCGGCGACTCGGACCGTGCGAGCTCTTCGAGGAGCGGCGCGAGGGCGCCCGCGAGCGTCTGGCCGGAAGCGGTGAGCACGACGCGGTGCTCGCCCGTGATGAGCTTCAGCGCCTTGAGCGTGCGGAGGTCAGCCATCCACCAGGCCGCCGTACCTCCGGCGCCCTTCAACGGAGCCTCGATCCCCTCGGGCTCCGGGAGCGAATCGAGGTAGCTCTCGTAGAACCAGGGGTCGATCGAGTCCGCGCCGTTCTCGTCGATGTCGACGTCGATCTCGGTGCCGTCGTCGTGCGTCAGCCGACAGCCGATCCCATGGAAGAAGTAGCTCCAGCCCTCCAGACCAGGGACCGGTCCCGCTTGGGGTCGGTCCACCGGAGCTCCGAGCGCGCCGTCCGTCGCGAGCCTCGCGAGGTCTCCATTCAGGTGCTGCTCCACGATCCGACCGACCCAGCGCTGGCGCGGGATGTGCCGATGGAGGGCGACGAGGAGCCACCGCGCCCACGGATCCCCGGGGAGCTCGACGCCGAGATCGAGAGCAGCCCGCGCGACGCGCTCTGCGCTCTCCGGTTGCGTTTGCGCGGCCTGCGCGAGCCTCTGGCTGAGGGTATGCAGGTGGAGCATGGTGCGCGCAATCCTATCGAACTCCGCTGGATGGCGCACCGGCGATGGCATCCCATGGCATGCTCCTGGCGACATGAGCTCCCCCCCGACACAAGCTTCGCTCGACGCCCTCTTCGCCCGCGCCACCTCTGCCCGTGTGCTCGATGATGGCCACGGCCGGGCCACGGAGCGGCATGTGCTGGCCGAGGCGCGCGGGATCGAGGACCTCCGCGCCCTCCGAGAGCACCTCCGCATCCAGGAAGGGGGGCCGTCCTTTCACTGCATGTGCCTCGGCGATCTGACGGTGGAGCTCCTCGCGCACGACCAGCCCCTCGCGTCCATCAGCTTCCACCATGCCCGCAGCCTGAGGAACCCCGACTGGACCTCGGACGCGATGCTCGTCGACGGCCCCGCGCTCGTCCGGTGGCTCGCCGGGCGCGGCGCGCCGGATCCCCTCCGCGAGTACGAAGAGGAGCGCGAGCGAGCCCGAACCGCGCAGGAGGCGAGGCGCCTGTGGCTCGCGGCCGCGCCGCCCTGTTTCGCGCCCGATCTGCCCCGCTTCGAGGACGACGCCAACGGGCTGCCGCTCGGCCCGATGTCGCCTGAAGTCGCCGAGGCCGAGCGGCGCCTCCGCGCCTCGTACGCGACTCCTGAGCTCGCCTGTGCCGCGCTGCTCGCCTGGCTCGGGACGGGCGCGGGTCCCTGGTCCGGATATCCCGCCTACGAGATGCTGCCAGAGAATCTGCTCCTCGGGTTTGGCCTGCCGACCGCGATCGCCGCGGCCTCCGCGCCCGGCACATCGGAGGCCGCTCTCCGCGGCGCAGCGCGGCTGTTCGCCTCCTGGGAGGTCGTATCGAGCAAGAAGAGCCAGCTCGGTGACATCCCCGAAGCCCTGTGGGAGCGGCTCCGGACGATCGTCCGTGCGACGGGCAATGCCGACAACCTCTCTCGCTTCGAGCGCGCCGAGGCGATCGCGGCGGAGGTGCGCCGCCTGCGCGCACAGCCGGCGCCCTTCGCGGCGGGCGCCGGCCTGGCGGTCGCTGGGGTCTCCTCGAGCGGCCGGCTCTCGGGCCTCGTGACCGACGGAGACGCGTTGTACTCCGGCGACGGCAACGACATCGTCATGTTCCAACCCGGCCGGGTCTCGCCGGTCGTGCTGCTCGCCGGAACCGATCCCTTCTTCGAGCTCGCGCCGCCCGTCAGCCAGATGCTCTTCGTTGCGCACGCCAACGCGGGCACCATCTCCAAGGTCCTGACGGAAGGCAGCTCCCTCATCGTGATGGCAAGAAACCAGGCGCGACCGATGAGCCTCGTCCACGCTCGCGGGTTCATGGCGTGGGTCAACCAGGCCATGGTGCCCGACCCCGAGCGGGGCGCGCCCTTCGTCGTCCAGCGCTCGACCATCATGGAATTCGAGCACCCCACGCCTCGTTGTCTCCACGAGCCCGCCGGCAGCGCTTTCTCCCTCGCCTGCGACGAGGAGCACCTCTACTGGTGCGAGCTTTCGGCTGGCCGGCTCGAGCTATGGCGCCACCCGCACCACCGCCCCGGCGCCCCGAGCCGCTTCGCGTACCTCGGCGAGCACCCCATTGCGGCGACCTGGTACCCCACGCTCACCCTCAATGCGACCCACGTGCTGTGGGCCGACCCTGTTCGCAGGGCCATCCTCGGGGTCGACAAGCGCACCGGCGTAGAGCCCATCGTCCTCGCGGAGACGCGCCATCCCCCGGCGCACGTCGTGTCCGAGGACCGGGACATCTTCGCGCTTACCGGACAGCCCGACTCCCGCGACTGGCACGTCGAGCACATCCGCTCCGGCGCCTCCACCGTCGTGGCCGACTACCAGCGCCAGCTATGGGACCGCCCTGACATGGTGCTCAACCGGCGCGGCCTCTTCTTCACGACGAACGACCGCATCCTGACGCTCGCCCGCAGCTGACATCGCTCGACGCCGGGCCGCTCATCGAGGGCGCCCGGACCGAGCTGGCGACCCGGGCGCTGCTCCGCCTGGCCGTCCTCCTGACCGCGCGCGCCTCCGGCGGGCTCGCGCGGCGGCGGGCGCCGCCTTCCCGGCGCTCGTGCTCGAACGGCCCCTCCCGAGCGGCCTCTTCCTCGGGATCGTGCGCTCGGTGACGGCGCTCGCTCGCGGCCCGGGGTCAGCGATCGACACGAAGGACGCTGACCGAGCCGCCGAAGAACAGGGCGGCAGCCACCATCTGGCGAAGACCGGGCGAGTACCCGTCCACCTTGCCGACCGCGCTGTTGGCGCTGTTGCGGATCGTTCCGTCGCTCTCCAGCTTCCCGACTTGACTGTTAGAGGCGTTGCGGATCGTTCCGTCGCTCTCGACCTTGCCGATGCTGCTGTTCGAGGCGTTGCGGATCGTTCCGTCGGACTCGACCTTGCCGACGCTGCTGTTCGAGGCGTTGCGGACCGTGCCGTCGTGGTCGATCTTGCCTACGACGCTGTTCGAGGCGTTGCGGATCGTGCCGTCCGCATCGACCGCACCGACGGCGCTGTTCGAGGCGTTGCGGATGGTGACCGGGCCGAGCGTGACGTCGGCCTGGGCCGTCCCGCAGAGGAGGAGCAAGGCGAGCGCGATGGACCGCATGCGCGAATGCTACCACAGGGTCATGGGTGGGCACGATCGTGCTTGTCGTTGGGATCCGGCAGGCTGGGCGCGTGCCGTCCGGGGGAGGGGTCTCAGCTGGTACGGATCGCTCGTTCAACCATACGTCACGACGAAGGTGGACGGCGTCGACTTCAGACCGACCGTCGCGCGATGAAGCGCGTCGGCGATCTCCGTCAGGTCGGCGCGACGCGAGACCTGGGGCGACGTGAAGGCGGCAACGAGGTCGGCGTTCAGGGCCGCGTGGCGCGCGGCGACGTCGGTTGGGGCCATGGCCTCGAACATGAACGTGTCGCCGCCGTGGGTCGCCGAGGAGCCGGGCCGGAGCGCCGTGATGCCGGCGCGCCAGGCGTCGGCCAGGTCGGCGGCGGCATCTGGCACGAACGGGTTGTCGAGCGTGATCGATGCGAAGAACGCGTCCTCGACCCCGGTGAATGCGAGTGTGCCGCCAGTCGGTATCAACGTTGGCACCGTGTCGACCATGTCACTGAGGTATACTTGGAATGCGTGCGCCCATTTCCGGCGCGCGTCGGCCTTGCCGGTAGGCCAGCCCGCGAACACCGGCGCGCCGGGGTCGCCGAAGCGCTGTAATTCCTCAAGCAGCACCGCCGCCCTCAGCATGAGCACCCCACCGATCGGAAGTATGGCGTGTTGATGTGCTGACCTGGCACAACAAATGCATTAAATTTCCTGGTCCATCATACATTTTTACAGATTGTACGCGAACGAGGGGCATGATAAACGGATTTTAGGAACCCTTGGCAAGCTGGGCCTTGATAGAAAGCGTGGGGAAGACCCTGGTGGCGATCCTCCAGTCCCACCTGGATCTGGTGCTGCCGCTGGCGGGGGTGAACGTCCAGCTGGCGACGACGAAGCTGTTCAAGCAGCTGGAGAGCACCACGAATCCAACGATCACCGTCTTCCTGTACCGGGTGATGGAGAATCCCGAGCTGCGCAACGCTCCTCGACGGAGACTGAGCGATGGCTCGATGACGAGACCGTTGCTGCCGCTGGAGCTATGTTACCTGGTGACACCGTGGGGGGTGCGGGCCAATGACACGCCGCTCGCCGATCAGCTCGCGGCGCAGGAAGAGCACCGGCTACTCGGGATCGCGCTTCAGGCGTTCTACGATCACGCGGAGATCGGCCGGTCCGAGCTGGTCGAGGGCCCCGGCGAGCCGGTGTGGGAAGCTACCGACAACGTCCAATTGATACTTGACACTCTTCCGGTCGAAGATCACTATCGCATCTGGGACTCTGGAGAGCTCGATTATCGAGTGTCTTTGACCTATCGAGTTCGCGTCCTCGGACTGGAGCCCAGCCGGCATACGGTGGTGCCGCCGGTGGTGGACGCGGGCTTCGCGTGGCAGCCCGGTACGGGCACGGGGGCGACGTGATGGTGGCGGATCTTTTCGTGCACCGCCTCGCGTTCGCGCTGCGCGTCGACGAGCACTTCTCGCGCGAGCCGCTCGGCGAGCCCGTCGAGGTCCGGCTCGATACCGGCGAACCGGCGGTCGATTCGCTGAGCGGGAGCGCACGCCACAGCGATGGGACGTATCGCTGGGCGAACCTTTCCGACGGACTGCGCCGAGTGACGCTGCGCTCCGCGTCGGGCCGCTGGGTGCGCTGGGATCCGGCGCCGCTCGACGTCGTGGTCCCGGTTCCGGATCAGAAGACCGCGCTCGTCGTCGAGATGTGGCCGACGCCGCTCGCGGCAGCTCCGCCCGGGGTGAGCACGATCCGCGGCAAGCTGGTCGGCGCCGGGGTCGCCGGCCTGCGCGTCGAGATCGACGGTACCGGCGCGCCGCCGACCGGGCGGTGGACATTCGCCGATGCGCAGGGCGAGCTGATGTACCTACTCCCCGGAGGGCCGTGGCCGATGACCGCCGCGCGCCTGCTCGATCTGACCATCTCCATCCCCGGCCGCACCGTGGCCGGCGTCGAGGTGCTCCCCGGCCCGACGTCGTTCACGGGCGCGCAGTTCGCGATTCCCCCGCAGCGCGAGATCCGTGCCCGCTTCCACGTTCTCTAGAGGAGCCCATGCCCGAGTATCTGCACCCAGGCGTCTACGTCGAGGAGACCTCGTTTCGCGCGAAGCCGATCGAAGGCGTCAGCACCAGCACCGCCGGCCTCGTCGGCCGCACGCGCAAGGGGTCCGAGGGCCGGCCGACGCTCGTCACGAGCTTCACGCAGTTCGTGCGCGAGTTCGGCGATCCGTACTCGGTGCCGACGCAGCTTGGCGACTACCTCGGCCACGCCGTCCGCGCCTTCTTCGAGAACGGCGGCCGCCGCGCCTACATCGTGCGGGTGCTCGCCGCGGACGCGGCGCGCGCCGACAGCGTGACCGGGATCGGCCAGGGCACCGTGCTCCGCCTGCCCGCGACCGCGACGGTGGTCGGGCCGACCAACGTGCTGCCGCTCAACAGCCTGCGCAACGTCCAGGTGGGCTCGGTGCTCGAGATCTGGGCGCGCGGCACGTCGACGACGCCGGCGGTGCTGCGTTTCTCGGTGACCGTCGCGAGCTACGACGCGACGAGGAACACCGTGACGCTCACCGCGCCATTCGCCCCGGGCGTCGTGCTCAACCCCGCCGCCACATTCGTCCGCGTCGTGTCGATCCCGCCGCAGAGCGGCTCCGTCGCCGGACCGGTCGCGAGGGCGCGCCACCGCGGTGAGGGTGGCAACGACATCGCCGTCGAGGTCCGGCCGGTCGATTCGGTGCCGACGCGGCTCGCGACGCGCCGGTTCCAGCGCAACCGCCCGGTGATCGCGAGCTTCGCTGGCACAGGCCCGTCGGGCGCGGGCGCGAACACGTTCCAGCTCACGGCGGCCGAGTCGGTTCAGCTCCGCGTCGGGGATCGGTTCACGTTCCCGAGCGGCCCGACGCGCACCGTCACCGCGATCGCCAACGGCACGCTCACCGTCGGCGCGGCGCTCGCTGGCGGCCCGTGGGCGGCCGGCGCGGTGGTCTCGCTGCTCCAGCGCGGCACGACGCCGGCGCCGGCGCCCATCCCGCTCCATACGCTGACCGGCACCGAGTCGATCGCGAACGGCCTCTCGAACCCGACGCCACACGGCGTCGCGGCCGCGGTCCGCCCCGGCGACCAGATCCGGATCAGCGGCGGCGGCGGCCCCACGGTCGCCGCGACGGTCGCTGCCGGAACCACGGTGGCCGCGTCAGCGACGGTGACGTTCACGCCGGCGCTGGTGGCCGGCGAGGACTTCTCGACGTCGACCGTGCGCCTGATCGAGACGCACTCCACCGGCGCGACCACGCGGCTCATCGTCGGCGATGCGACCGGGCTCGTGGCGCCGTACCGCGGTACGGGGTTCGAGCCGATCGCGGTGACCGCCGGCGGACGCGCCGACGCATCCGCGATCCAGCTCGTCGATCCGGCGAGCAACCAGGTTTACGTCACGCGCGCGGACCCGCCGGCCGCCGGCTCGAACACGTTTCCCGACAACGCCACGAACGCGACCTGGACCAGCTTCGAGGCGTTGCAGGTGGTCGGCGCGAGCGCGACGACGCTCCCGGTCGCGGTGACCGCCGGCTTCTACACCGGCGCGATCGTCGAGATCGACGACGGCGCCACCAAGCTCTACCGCGTCATCACGGGCGTCGACCCCGGCAACCGGACGCTCACCGTCGGCTCGGCGATCCCGGGCCCGATCGACGTGCCCGCCGATCCGGCGCTCCGCAAGGCGTACGTCCGCGTGCTGGAGATCGACCTCTTGGTCTACGAGCGGGACCTCGCGACCGGCGCCGCCGCGCTGAAGGAGACGTTCGCCGGGCTGACGTGGAACGCCGATCCGAACGCGCAGTCGCTCTCGCGCTATTACGTCGCACGGCTCAACGACCCGGAGCTCGGCTCGAAGCTCATCACGCTCGACCCTCCGACGCTCTCTCCGACGCTCGACGCGACCGGCCAGCCGACGACGGACAACGGCTTCTCGGTGTTCCTCGCGGGCGGCTCCGACGGCAGCCCGCTCACGGCGGTCGACCTGATCGGCAGCGACGACGGCCCGAACCAGCGGTTCGGCATCCAGGCGCTCGGCGAGCGCACCGACATCGCGCTCGTCGCGGTGCCCGGCGTCACCGAGGAGATCGTGCAGCAGGCGCTGATCACGCATTGCGAGCTCTTGCGCTACCGCTTCGCGGTGCTCGACGGCCGCCCGAACCAGCCGGTCGTCACCGACATCCTGTCGCACCGAAACAACTACGATACCAAGTATGCTGGCTACTACGCGCCGTGGCTGACGACGGTGGACCTCACCACCGGCAAGACGATCGTGATCCCGCCGTCGGGCCACGTGCTCGGGATCTGCGCGCGCGTCGACAACGAGCGCGGCGTGCACAAGGCGCCGGCGAACGAGACCGTGCGCGGCATCCTCAACATCGAGCTCCCGTTCACCGACGGCGAGCAGGACGTGCTGAACCCCGTCGGCGTCAACCTGACACGCGAGTTCGAGGGCCGCGGCATCCGGCTATGGGGCGCGCGCACGCTGTCGAGCGACCCCGAGTGGAAGTACGTCAACGTGCGCCGGCTGTTCATCTTCCTCGAGCACTCGATCGACCGCGGCACCCAGTGGGTCGTGTTCGAACCGAACAACGAGGCGCTGTGGGCGCGGGTCAAGGCGACGATAGAGGCGTTCCTGTTCGGCGTGTGGAAGACGGGCGCGCTGATGGGCACGAAGCCCGAGGACGCGTTCTTCGTGCGCTGCGATCGGTCGACGATGACGCAGGACGACATCGACAACGGCAGGCTGGTCTGCCTGATCGGGGTCGCGCCGACGTACCCTGCCGAGTTCGTGATCTTCCGCATCGGCCAGTTCACCGCGTCCAGCAACCTCGCGTAACGGAGCACTCGAATGGCCACCAAGCGCAGCAATCCGTACTCGAACTTCAACTTCATCGTCGAGGCCGATGGGATCGGGGAGATCGGGGCGTTCTCCGAGGTCAGCGGGCTCGACAGCGAGAACACGCCGATCGAGTACCGCGAGGGCATGGATGCGGTGAACGCGCCACGCAAGCTCCCCGGGATCGAGAAATACTCGAACGTCTCGCTCAAGCGCGGCATCACCGGCTCGCTCGCGATGTGGGAGTGGCGCCGCCAGGTCCGCGACGCGAGCGCGACGGCGCCGCCGTCGAAGACCGTGCGCGTCAAGCTGGTCAACGAGAATCACGACGTCGGCGCTCCAGCGATGACGTGGGTCCTGCACGGCGCGTGGCCGACGAAGATCACCGGCCCGAGCCTCAACGCCAAGGGCAACGACATCGCGATCGAGCAGGTCGATCTCGTCGTCGAGCGCCTCGACATCGAGTGAGTCGCCGGCCATGACGTCCGAGCTGCGCAGCATTCCGGGGGTGCCGGGGGCGTATCGCCAGATCGCGAGCCGCGTCCCGGATCTGCCGCGCGTGCGCACGGACGTCGCAGGCTTCGTCGGGATCGGCGGACCGAATCGGATCGGCGAGGCGGTGCGGCTTGACGACTGGCGCAGCTACGAGCTCGTCTACCTGCGCGACGAGCGCGGCGCCGAGCTCCCGCGGCCGCCGGGGAGCCAGCTCGCCGACTGCGTGCGCGCGTTCTTCGCGAACGGCGGCCTCCGCTGCTGGGTGGTCAACATCGCCGCGACCGTCGAGGTGTCGCGCACGGGCGAGCTGCTCGCGGACATGCTCGGCTTGTACGGGCGGACCGGCCTCGAGCTGCTGCTGCTCCAGCCCGACGTCGCGATCGTCGCGCTCCCGGATCTGCACGCGACCGCGGTGGTCACCGACACGGCGCGCGTCCCGCTCCCGCCGCTCGCGGATCAGGGCGCGTTCGTGTGCTGCCCTTCGATCCGGATCCTCGACGACGCCGTCGATCTCACGTCGCAGGTCGCCGGACCGCTGTTCAACGACGCCCAGGTGCTGGGCGCGCAGCGCCACCTGCTCGCGCGGGTCGCGCGCGAAGCGTGGCGGGTATTCGCGCTCGTCACGCCGCCGGCGGGCCGCACGGTGAGCCAAGCCGAGGCGTGGCGCGCCGCGCTCGCCGACGGCGCCGATCCCGACGAGCTGGACTGCGCGGCCCTGTACTGGCCGTGGCTGCAGACGATCGATCGGGTCGGCGGCCCGATCTCGGTGCGGCCGCCGCTCGGCTACGTCGCAGGGATCTTCGCGCGGCGCGACCTCGCCGCCGGCCCGCACGCCGCGCCCGCGAACGAAGCCGTGATCGGCGCGATCGGCACCGAGGTCCGGATCGACGACCGGATCGACGAGCGGCTCTACGCGCAGGCGATCAACCCGTGCCGCGTTTTCCATGGCCGCGGCGTGCAGCTGTGGGGCGCGCGCACGCTGCGCTGGCGGAGCCCCGCGTCGGCGCTCGATCGGCCCGACGCGCTCGGCTTCGTCAATGTGCGGCGCTGCCTGTCGTCGATCGAGCGCTCGGTCGAGCGGATTGGCCAGATGTTCATGTTCGAGCCGAACGGCGCGATCCTGCGGTTCGGCCTGGTCCAGGCGGTGGCCGGGTACCTGATCACGGTGCATCGCGCCGGCGCGCTCCTGGGCCGCACGCCGACCGAAGCGTTCTTCGTGCGGTGCGACGATAGCCTCAACCCGCCTTCGGCGATCGCGGGCGGTCAGGTGGTATGCGAGATCGGCGTCGCGATCGCCGCGCCCGCCGAGTTTCTGGTCTTCCGCGTCGGTCGGAGGGCCGGCGTGATCGAGCTGCAGGAGGGCGTGTAATGCCGCTCACCCAACCCGCTGTCGCATTCAACTTCCTGGTCACGATGTGGGACTGCCAGGGGCCTGGGTTCTTCGGCATCGACGCCGCGGGCGCCGGCGGCTGGGGCGTCGCGTCGCGCGTCGCGAGCGGCCTGGTCAACATGGCATCACAGCTCCTGCTCGGCGCGTTCTCCGAGGTGAGCGGGCTCAATGTCGAGCTGGAGATCGAGGCGTTCTCGGCGGGCGGCATGAACGCGGCGCCGATGAAGTTCGTCAAGGCTGGGAAGCACCCGAACCTGGTGCTGAAGCGCGGGGTCACGTTCAACACCGATATATGGGACTGGCATCAGCAGGTGCTCTACGGCCAGGATCCGATGATCCGCAAGAGCGGCGTCATCCTGCTGCTCGAGCGCGGGAGCCTGGTCAACAAGGCCGGCCAGGGCAGCGGGTTCGATCTGCTCGCGCAGCTGACGCGGCCGCCGATCGCGGCGTGGTTCTTCGAGCGGGGGCTGCCGGAGCGGCTCACCGGGCCGCAGCTCGAGGCCAAGAGCAGCGCGATCGCGATCGAGCAGCTCGAGATCAGCCACGAGGGGCTCACGCGGGTATCGCTCGCGGCGATCCCGGGGATGTCGGATGCGGCGGCGGGCGTCGGCGGGCTCGTGAGCGCGGCCGCCGCTGGCGCGACGGCCGCCGCGACCGCGGGCGCCCTCGCCGCGGCGCGCGGTGACGACGACAGCAAGCTGCACGCCGATCCCCACTACGATCCGCGCGCGGCGGGCGCACCGCGACCGGGAGGCGGTTGAGCATGGCGCTCCAGCACGCGACGCTGAAGATCGTGTCGTCGCTGGCCGGCGCGGGCAGGACGCTGTACGCGCCGTACCAGACCGACGGGATCCCGGTCCGCTTCAACCCGAGCGAGTACACGCTGACCCGCAATCAGACGTATGCAGACGTCACGATCCCCGGGCTCGAGACCTCGATCGTGCAGTTCGTGCGCGGCGACACGCAGACGCTGTCGCTGGAGCTTTACCTCGATCGCAGCGATCGCGTCGCCCATGTGGCGGCGCCCGCGCCCGCAGGTCCGGGCGCGCAGGGCGCGTCGCCGATGGGCGGCGGCGTGCCGTCGACGGCGTCGTTCGACGGTATCGATACCGAGCTCAAGCTGCTGCGGCTGCTCGTCACGATCGACTCGGGGCTGCACGCGCCGCCGGTCGTCGAGTTCAATTGGGGCAAGCTGAGCTTCCGCGGGGTCGTCGCGACCTACAGCGAGAGGTTCCAGATGTTCGACGAGGCCGGCAACGCGCTGCGCGCGCGCGTGACGCTGAGCCTCAAGAAATACATGCCGCCGAGCCTCCAGGCGCGCGCGGCGTCGCCGCAGTCGCCGGATCGTACGAAGACGCGCGTCGTCCGGGAGGGCGAGCGCATCGACGTGATCGCCGTCGAGGAATACGGTGACGCGATTCACTGGCCCATGATCGCGCGCGCCAACAAACTCGCGCGCCCGCGCGTCCTCGTCCCCGGATCCGTCCTGCTGATCCCCCCCCTGTGATCCCATGCCCGTCCAAATCGACAAGATTGACAGCGAAATCGAGATCGTCCCGTCCCCGGCCGGCGGAGAGGAGCGAACCAGCCGCAGCGCGGGCGGGGCCATGACCGCGTCGCCGGTGGCGCGCGACGGGCTGCGCCGCGCGGTCGCGAAGGCGCTCGAAGAGGAGCTGCAGGAATACCTGCGGATTCGCGGATGACGACGGACCCGATCACCCAGTTTTATGCCCCGCGAGCGCGGCTCGTGGACGCCGACAGCGAACTGGTGATCGGCGGCGGCCGCGGTGGCAGCTCGACCAGCGACCCGGCGCTCGATCTGATCAGCGCGCGCGTCACGCTCGTGAACACCGGCGTCGGCCAGCTCCAGGTCGTGCTCAATAACCAGGTGTTCGGCACGGGCGACGACGGCCTGCCCGTGGTTCCGCCGTGGCTATATAACGGGCTCGATCGTCTCCGGTTCGGCCAGCGCGTGCGCCTCGACCTCTGCTACGGCGACCAGCCGTGGACGAAGATGATCGTCGCGCAGATCAACGACATGCAGTTCTCATTTCCGTCAGGCGGCGGCGCGCAGGTCACGATCACCGGCGAGGACCTCCTGTGCCTGTACAAGCGGAAACCAGCCGCGGATCAGCGGTACCCGGCGGGCCAGAGCGAGGAGCAGATCGTCCGCGACGTGGTCGAGCGCGCCGGCGGCGCGCCCGCGTTCGCCGGTACCGCCGTGGTCGACGGCGCGCGCGGCGACGACGGCTGGCGCGAGCTCCGCGGACCGCTCGTCGCGTGGCCGTCGATCACCGAAGAGCTTCCGAGCGTCACGCATCAGAAGTCGCAGACGTACCTCCAGTTCCTGCAGTCGATCGCCGACAGGCTCGACTACGAGATATTCGTCGACTTCGCGAAGAACTACCTGCCGCGCGACCAGCCAGGCGAGCGGCCACAGGCCCAGACGGAAGGGACGGGTCCCGTCGACCCTGCGCCGAACGAGGTCCTGCTGCACTTCGAGCCGGCACGGTCGCGCTTGGGCGGCGGCGTGCCAGGCTTCGTCGTCGAGCTGGCGTGGGGGTTCAACCTGCTCGAGTTCACGCCGAAGCTGAAGGTGTGGGACCTGGTGACCGCGGTGAGCGTGAAGGGGCGCAGCCCGGCGACGGTCGACCGAGTCGCACACCAGATCGACGATGCGTCAGAGGTGGACGCGATCGTGACCGCCGATATGGGACGCTTGCCGAACGAGCCGTCCCTGGTGCCCGCGACCGCGCTGCGCCGCGAGTTCTTCGCCGACGTGCCGTCGGAGGCGCCGCTCGAGGTCGACTTCACGAACCTCGGGCCCCAGCGCGCGCGCCTGATGGCCGAGGCCAAGCTGCGCGAGAAGGCGCGCGAGCTCATCACCGTGGAGGCGTCCACGCTCGGCTTCCCGTCGATCCGCGCCGGTATCCACGTCAACATTACAGGCTTCTACGCGCCGTTCGATGGCCTGTACTATGTGACCAAGGCGGTCCACTCGTTCGACAGCGGCGGGTATCGCACGCAGCTCTCGCTGCGGCGGCCGGGGCTACAGCCACCCGGTGACTACATCTGGTCGCTCGCGCGCGAGCGTCGCGCGGGCGCGCCCCCGGAGGCATTATGAGCAGCAGCGACCTATTCGCACGTCTCCTCCAGCTCGAGGAACGGCTGAACCGCCTCGCTCCGCAGTATGGAATGGTGTACGCGAAGGTCCGGGCGATCAACAGCGACGGGCTGGAGCTCGACTACCTGTCGACGTCGATCGATGCGCCGTCGGCGCCGGCGCGGATGGCGGCGCCGATGGCGGGCAATGGCCGCGGCGCGTTCTTCATGCCCGAGGTCGGCGACGAGGTCGTGGTCGGGTTCGAGATGGGCGACGTCAACCGGCCGGTGATCCTGGGCGCGCTGTGGAACGATCGCGATCAGCCGCCGGCGAGCGCGGACAACAGCCCGACCAACAACACGCGCACGATCGTGTCGCGCAGCGGTCACCAGATCACGCTCGACGACTCGCCCGGCGGAGGTAGCATCCTGATCCGGACCGCCGGCAACTTCGAGATCCACATTGCCGGCGATCAGCTGTCCATCAAGACAACCGGGAACATCGCGTCCACCCGGATCTTCCTCGACGGCGTGTCGTGGAACCACATCCATCCCTCGGGGACCGGGCCCACCGGTACGCCCCAGTCGGCGAGCGTCTGATGGCGCAGAGCACGCAACCGCACCTTGGCTCGGGGTGGGCGTTCCCGGTGCGTCCGACCGGCGGGCGCCTGCGCTATGTCAGCGACGAGGTCGACATCGAGCAGGCGATCGGGATCATCCTAGAGACCTCGCGCCGCGAGCGCGTGATGATGCCGAGCTTCGGCGGTACGCTGCGCGAGCGCGTGTTCGACGCGAACTCGGTCGGGCTCGCGCAGCGCGTCGAGCACGAGGTGGCCGCGGCGCTGCGCGACTGGGAGCCGCGGATCCAGGTCGAGCGCGTCAGCGCGTACCCTGCGACCATTCAGCCCCATGTGCTGCTGATCGAGATCGATTACGTGGTGAACCGCACGAACGCGTTTTACAACCTGGTCTATCCATTTTACCTGTCCGAGGGGACGTAAATGCCGATCAAGTCGCCGCAGCTCGACGACCTGCGCTTTCGGCCGCTCTTCGAGCAACTGCGGCGTCAGATCCCGATGTACGCGCCGGAGTGGACCGATCACAACGAGTCGGATCCGGGCATCACGCTGCTCCAGCTGTTCGCGCACCTCGGCGAGCAGATCGGCTACCGGCTCAATCGCCTTCCCGAAAAGGCGTACATCGAGATGCTGAAGCTCATCGGCGTGCGGCTGCGGCCGGCCGAGGCCGCGCGCACGACGATCGCGCTCCTGCTCGGCAAGCCCGAGCTGTCGACGGCGGTCACCGCGCCCGCGGGCGCGACGATCAAGGCGCGCGGCAAGCCGTCGACGTTCGAGCTCGACGCGCCGGTGAACGTCGTCCCAGGACAGGTCGCGGCGCTCGTCTCGACGCTGTCAGCGGATCTGCGCGATCTGGCCGCGGGCACCGGCGCCCCGGATCCCGGCGCCACCGCCGCGGCCTACCTCGAGACGAGGTTCTCGCTCGCGTGGGACGGCAAGCAGCCGAAGCTCAAAGACTGGCCGCAGCAGGCGGTGCCGCTGTTCGCGCGCCCGTCCGAGGCAGGCCACGACCACCTCTGGATCGCGCTTGCGTTCAACCCGGCGGCGAACGCCGGCTTCCTCGGCCAGCGCGTGACGCTGACCGTCCAGCTTGACGATGACGAGCAACCGGACCCACGCGCGCTCGCTGATTGTAGCGCCCCGGAGATCTCGCCGCTCGCGGCGGCGGGGGTCGCGTACACGTTCTATCGTCCGCCGCGCCCCGGTCAGCCGACGGGCGCGTGGCTGCCGCTGCCGATCATCGCCGACACGACCGACGGCTGGACGCGCTCGGGTCAGGTGCGCTTCGACGTCCCGACGACGCTCGGCCCGATCCCCGACGGGGAGTGGCAGGATCCGCGCGCCGTCGCGCCGAAGACGATGGAGCAGATCTGCGCCGAGGCGACCGGCACCGGCACGCCGATGCCGGCGCCGATCCGGCACCCGCTGATCGGCGCGATCAAGAACCCGGTGAGCGGCGTTTCGAGCGTCGTCCCGATCAGCGGCTGGATCGCGGTCCACTTCACTCAGCGCAGCTCGCGGTTCTCGCTGCGCGCGCTGACGTTCAATGCGGGTCCAGCGACGAACGCGGCGACCGTGACGAACCAGCTGCTCGGCCGCGGCACCGGGCTGTCCGATCAGACGGCGCAGCTGCCGCACGGAAACGTCCTCACCGGCACGCTCGAGCTCGCGGTCGAGGATCCGGTGGATTTGCAGCTCCATCGCTGGTCCGAGGTGGCGGACTTCGACGCAGCGGGCGGCGACGACCGGGTGTACCTGCTCGACCCCGAGGCCGGCATCGTCTACTTCGGCGACGGCGTCCGCGGCCGCGTGCCCGCGTCGACGCGGCGAATCGTGGCGCTTCGTTACCGCCACGGCGGTGGCAAGGACGCCGAGGTGCCGGCTGGCGAGGTCAACCAGCCGCAGTCCCTGCCCAGCGCCATCCAGGACGCGGTGAACATCGTCGCGGCGCGCGGCGGCAAGGACGCCGAGACGCTCGATCAGGCGAAGCGCCGCGCCCCGAGCGCGCTGCGGACGCGGTCGCGCGCCGTCACCGGCGATGACTTCGAGGTGATCGCGAGCGAGACGCCCGGCGTGCGGATCGCGCGCGCGCTCGCCGTGCCGCTGCGCCGCCCGCTGGTCGTGGGCGGCGAGGACGCGCCCGGGCTCGACGTCGACACGGTCGCGAGCGGGGCGGTCTCGGTGGTGGTCGTCCCCGACGAACCAGGCCCGACGCCGACCGCGCCCGAGAGCGTGCTGCGCACGGTCTGCCGCCACCTCGATCGCCACCGCCTCATCACGACCGAGCTCTACGTCGTGCCGGCGCAGTACGTCCGGCTCTTCGACGTCGAGGTGATCCTTGTCGCGAAGCCCGGATGGTCGCAGGTCAACGTGCGCGACAGCGTGTCGGCGCGGCTCGAGCGGTCGTTCCACGTGCTCACCGGCGGCCCCGACGGCAAGGGCACCTCGTTCGGCGCCGTGATCCATCACTCCGAGCTGGTCGCCGAGGTGATGCGCAGCGACGGGGTCGAGCGCGTCGAGGAGCTCGAGGCGTGGTTCGACGGCGCGGCGCCGGCCCCCGCGGGCGAGGAGCCGCCGATGCGGTGGCGCGTCGAGCGCACGGTGCCGCGCCGGCTGACCGGCTGCCCCACCAGCCCCGAGGATACCACCGCGCTCACCCTGTTCGCCGACGAGAACGTGTTCGTCGACGCCTCCACCCTCAACGTGATCGTCCGCGACTGAGCCATGACCTCGATCTTCTCCGACGGAGCGCTGCACCCGGGCCGCGACGCGAACGAGTCGCGGTGGCTCGTGCTGCGCCGTCCGGAGGACTGGGCGAGCGCGGCGCTCACGAACGTCGTCGTGGATCCGGTCGCCCCGGCGCTCGTGCTGGCGCCGGCGCCGCTCGCGATCGGCCCCGGATCGAGCGAGATCGCGGCCGAGGACGGCGCGCGCTACCGCTCGGAGCCCGACGCGCATCTGGTGCTGCGGCGGGGGCCGTGCGACGCGGCGTGGACCCGGCTCGTCGGCGCGCGCGGCACCGAGACCGGCAAGCTGCACCGGCCGCTCGGGCTGGCGCTCGATCGCGCGCGCGGGCTGCTCGCGATCGCGGACTCCGGCAACCACCGCGTGCAGGTCGTGCGCGCCGAGACCGGCGAGCCTGTCGTGGTCCTTGGCTGCTCCGACGTGTGGGGCCGCGGTGTCGTGTCGGGCGACCCGCGATCGCTGGCCGAGCCGGTCGCGGTCGGGTTCGGCGGCCGCAGGCTCGCGATCGCGGATTGCGCGGGCGGGAAGGTCCATATCTACGACGATCGCTTCGTCTGGCGCGCCGCGTTCGCGCCGGTGCCGCCGCACGCGCCGGCCGGCTTCGTGCCCGCCCCGGTCGCCGTCGCGATCGCGAGCGCCCTCGTCTGGGTGATCGACGCCGGCTGGTCGATCCCGGTGGCGTACGCGCTCGACGGCGAGGTCGCCCCCGATGCCGGGCCCGCGCCGGCCGACCTCGCGAGCTGGCTGGTCCACGCGCGATCCGCGGCGCGCGGCGAGGTCGTGATCGGGCCGATCGACGGCCGGAGCGAGGAGCTGCCCTGGCACCGCGTGATCGTCGACGCGACGATCCCCGCCGGCGCGTCCGTCGAGGTCCAGACGTTTGCGAGCGACGACGCGATCGCGCCCGCCGTGATCCCGTGGGCGCCCGCGCGGCCTGTGCGGCTCCCGCTCGCCGGCGTGGAGCCGGATGACGGCGAGATCGCGCGGCCCGTCTTGTCGGATCACGGCCGCTGGGCGCGCAAGCGGGGGGAGCCGTACCAGCGGGCGTCGCGCCCGATCGGCCGGCTCGTGGGCACCGGGCCGATCAACGCCGCCGGGCTCGCGGCGCCGTGGCCGGTCGCGCGGCGGCTGCGCGCGGGCGACGAGATCGAGCTGCGAACGCCGGGGCCCGCCGGCCTCGCCGTGCGGCGCGCGATCGCGTCGATCGCCGGCCGCTCGATACGCGCGGTGACCCGCGGCGATTTGCAGCTCTACGGCGCCGGCAGCCGGTTGATGCTCGTCGAGCGCGCCGGCGAGACGCCGCTCGGCGGGCCGCGCCTGCTCGCGACGTTCGCCAGCGGGCAGACGCTCGATCTGAGCGGCGCCGCCGACGACGCGGCGCTGCACGACCTCCCCGCGTCGCACGCCATCGCGGCGCTCGTGCGCGACGGCGACGTGATCCGCGTCGACGACGGCGCCGCGGCGGCGGCGACGATCGTCGTCGATACCGTGGACACCGGCGACGCCACGATCGTGCTTGCGCTCGCGGTGGTCGGCGATTTCTCCACGAGCGATCTGCGGATCGCGATCGCGACCGATCGCCTGATCGTCGACGCGCTCGGCTGGACCGAGGCGGTCCCCGGCGGAGAGGTGGTGCTCGTCCACGACGACGTCGCGGGCGCGAGCGTAGCCGCGACGCTGCGTTGGGCCGAGCTCGACACCGGCGCGCTGTGGCTCGATCCCGGTCCGCCGATCCCGTGGGCGACGTGGACGCGCTTCACGCTGCCGGCGCCGGCCCCCACCGATCGCGGGCGTTACCTGTGGCTGCGCCTCGGCCTGCTCGGCGCGATCGCGCACCCGGGGGACGACGTCGCGATCGCCGGTCCCGTGATCCGCTCGGTCCGGCTGCTGTCGCCGCGGCTCTCTTTCCTGCGTTATCTGCCCGCGGTCTACAGCCGGCGCGACGACGACGATCCGAGCGGCGCGCTGTTCCTCGAGCGCCTGCTCGCGCTCCCCGAGTCGCGGCTCACCGGGATCGAGGCGGCGTACGAGTCGATCGCGCGTGAGCTGAACCCGGCCGCCTCGTCGCCGGATTGGCTGCGCTTCGTCGCCGCGTGGTACGGCCTCGTGTTCGATCCGTCGTGGCCCATGGAACGGCGGCGCGCGCTCGTGACGGCTGCGCACGACCTCTTCGCGCGCCGCGGGACGGTCGACGGGATCCGGCGCTACCTCGAGATATACCTCGGCACGACGCCGGCGATCCTCGAGGGGTTTCAGTGGGGGGCCTTGCCGCCGTCGATGCTCGGCGGCGACCACGCGCTCGGCACGACCGCGCTCGGCGCCGCGCCCGGCGGCGACGGCGGCCTCGCGCACCACTTCTCGATCTGGGTGTTCGGCGACGACGGCGCGTGCGCGGGCGGCGGACCCGGCGCCCTCGCCAAGGCCGCGCGCGCGATCCTCGACTCGATCAAGCCGGCGCACACGACGTACGACCTCCACGTGGTCGACGGACCACCGCGCGTCGGGATCCGGTCGACCGTCGGCGTCGACATGGTGCTGAGCGGCGGCGAGCTCCATCCACCGATCGGCCCGATCTCCCAGCCCCCGTCCGTGCTCGGCTGGACGACCCTCCCGGCGGCGCGCGCCGACGTGTCCACGCCGCGGCTCGCGCCGATTCCACTCGACGACAACTTCACGCTCACTTGACGAAGAGAACCCGATGTCGGCACACACTCACCACCACTCTCCGGACGACTGCGGCCCCTGCGGCGAGCTGCCGGCCGGCTTCGTGCGCCTGCGTTACTTCTACGGCAAGCGCCTCGGCGTGATCGACTTCGTCGACGAGCAGCGCTACCACGCGGGCAAGCAGCGGTTTCACAACCAGCGGCTCCACGGCGCGGGCGTGCTGTGCGGCCTCGGGGTCGGGCTGTTCGCGCCGGGCGAGACCGTGCTGCGCGTGGGCAAAGGCGCTGCGCTCGACGAATGCGGGCGCGAGATCATCGCCGGGTACGATCAGTGCATCGACGTCGATGCGTGGTACGGGCGGTGGCGCGCCGAGCGGCTCGCCGACGATCCGGCGTGGGCGCCGCCGCTCGATGGCGACCTGCTGCGGCTGTGCGTCGCGCTGCGGTTCCGTGAGTGTGCGTCGAGCCCCGAGCCGGCGCCGCGCGATCCATGCGCGTGCGATGCTACCGGCAGCGACTACGGGCGGGTGCGCGAGGAGTTCGAGCTGCAGCTGCTCCTCCACGAGGACGCGATGGCCCACGCCCCGCCGGCGATCGCGCCGCCACGGCCCGGCCTTGATCGCGCGCTCGGCGGCGCGATCGCCGGCGGCGACCTGACGGCGCGGTTGCGCGCGCTGCTCGCGGCGGGCTGCGCCGAGGCGGACACGAACGGCTGGCTCGTGCTCGCGTGCTTCGACGCCGAGCTCGACGCGGCGCGCGAGCGTGTGACGTCGCTCTCCGCGCCCGTCGCGGCGGCGACGATGCTGTACTCATCGGCGCTGCTCGAGGAGCTGCTCGCGCGCGACATGGGCGCCACGCTGGAGGCCGGCGCGTGGGCGGCGGGCGCCCCCGAGATCGCGGGCCTCGCGCTCGTCCCCGGCGGCGCCGAAGATCTGCTCGAGCTGTCGCTGACCGGGCCGATCGTCGCGCCGACCGCGCTCGCGGCCACGTACGCGCTGCGCCGGCTCGATCCGGTCACCGGCTGGTCGCCGCCGCCCGGCGCCGTCACGGCCTCGTACACCGCGACGCCGCCGTCGATCACCTTGAAGCTCGCGTCCGGGTTCTTCGTCGGCGACGGGCTGTACCGGCTGACGATCGCGGCGTCGAGCGCCGAGCCGATCGTCGACGACCGGCTGCGGCCATTGCGCCCGCTGCGGCCGTCGTTTCACTTCCGGATCGTCAACGATGCCGGCACGCTGACGCTCGCGCCGGCCCCGTACGCGGTGGGGACGACATGAAGGCGCAGCAGGTAGAGCCCGATCGGGACGATCCGTCGAACGCGCTGGGCGACGTCATCGCGGGCGCGATCGACGCGATGATGCCGCTGCTGCGGATGTACGTCGGACCCGTGGCGCAGATCGTCGAGGAGCGGGAGGAGGATTCGGACGAGCTCCGCGGCAGGCTGCTGCTGCTCGCGCTCCACAAGTTCATCGTCGAGGCGGGCAACCTGCCGCCGCCGACGGCGAGCTACGAGCCGCACAAGGGCGCGTTCTCCCTCGATTCGAGCGGCCGCGCGCCGGCGCTCGATCTGCAGCACGTGCTCGCCGCGCTGCGCGCGCTGGCGCTGTGGGCGGCGGCCGGCCCGGCCCCCGCGGCGGCCGCGCCGAGCGCGCCGGCCGATCCGGCCCGGGCGCCGAGCCTGCTCGCGGCCCCGGCGAGCACCGCGGCCGCTCCGGTGATGAGCGCGCGGGCGATGAGGATGTCCGCCCAAGCGAGCAGCTACGCCCGCGGAGCCGCCCACGCGAGCAGCTACGCCCGCGGAGCAGCCACCTCGCCGGCGAGCCAGCGACCCGCGCCCGGCGCCGCTGCGTCCGTCCGGCGCGGCTCCAGCGGCTGCGGCTGCCGGGGCGGATCGAGCTACGGCTCGACGTACACGGCCGCGTCGATGGCGAGCCGCCGCGCCGTGCCGGGGGCTCGCCCGCGTCGCGCCGCCGGTGGCTGCGACCCGATGCCGCGCTGTGACTGCGGCGGCGCGTGCGGCGGCCACGGCTGCGGCTGCGCGGCCCCGCCGCCGGCGCCGGCGCCCGAGGCGTGCACGCCGTGGACGCCGTCGTGCGAGGCGCGCAACCGGCTCCGCGCGTGCCTCAAGGACATCCTGTGCGACCTGCTCCGCTGCGTCGAGGAGTTCATCTGCCCGGGCGGCGTGTTCGCGACGACGCCGGTATCGGCGCGGCGCGAGCAGCTCGAGCGCTGTGTCGCCGATCTGCTGTGCAAGCTGTTGCGTTGCTTCCGTGAGGGGCTGTGCCCGCCGCCGCCGCAGCCCGAGCTGCCGTGCCCTGGGCCCGACGTTCTGCCGTGTAGCTATGCCGTGGAGGATCCGCGATGCCGTTGAGTGACCCCAAGCTTTCGACGACGCACGGGACGTTCGCCGCGAGCGCCCACGGCGCGCTGCCAGGCGGGCCTGCGCGCACGCGGTTCTTCGACGGCATGGTGCTGACCCAGGCGGATCTCGAGAACGAGCAGCGGTACTGGCGCATCAAGCGACGGCTGACGAACCGCGCCCTCGGCACCGGCGTGGTGTGGGGCCTGCGCCTGCGCTGGGACCCGCGGCGGAGGTTGTTCCTGCTCGCGCCGGGCTATGCGCTCGACTGCTGCGGCAACGATCTCATCGTCGAGTGCCCCGTCGAGGTCGCGGAGTCGGACCTGCTGGCGCGCGCCGATCCGTCGCTGCGCGACGGGGGCAAGCCCTCGAGCTTCGAGGGCGCCACCGCTCCGCAGCCCGGCGTCCGCAGCGCGTGCGTCGTGCTGCAGTACGCCGAGTGCCCCGAGGACGCGCGTCCGGTGCATCTCAACCCGTGCACGCCGCCGACGAGCCGCTGCGAGCCGTCGCGGATCCGTGAGACATCACGGCTCTTGCTCGTGCCGCCGCCATCGGCGCCGCCGCCCGATTGCATCGACGATTTTTTCGCCGATCTCGAGGACATCAAGCGCTCGATCACCGATCCGGCGCTGCGGGATCAGCTGTTCCCGCCGCCGCCGCCGCAGCAGCAGTTTCCCGATCCGGAGGCGATGTTGCCGGCCACGCTGCGCGTGGTCACGCCGGGATCGGGGACGACCGCCGAGCTCACGCTCGATCTGCCCGCGAACGGCCACGTGGACGGCTCCGTATCGGCCTTGCGCGCCATCCCGGAGGGCGCGCTGTTCGCGGGCGTGGTGCAGTTTGAGCTCCGCCCGAGCCCCGAATGGGGCTTCTTTCAGGGCACGGTGAGGGAGGGCGGCGCGGGCGGGGTGGTGGTCGACATGGTCGCGCCGCCGCTCGATCTACAGCAGTTCTGGTCGCTCGAGATCGTGCTCCCGGGAGACGTGCAGGAGGTGGAGCGGACGTTCCGCTATGAGGTCGGGCAGCTCGGGCTCGAGCAGATGTTCGGCGATCGCGCGACCGGCATCGCCGACCTGGTGATCACCGGCACGGTCATCGTGAGCCGGCGCTCAGACGGCATCCAGACGACGCTCAAGCCGATCTCGATCGAGTCGAAATCGTCCGTCGGCCAGCGCGCCGGCGCCGCGAGCTGCTTCGATGGGCTGCTCCCGTGGGGCTTCATGGCGGACCGGGACGACGCGGTGGAGCACGCGAAGCTCCTGATGCTCGCCGCGCTGTACGCGTACTTCTCCGACGTCACCGCGCGCTCGGGTGGTGCGTCGACGCGGCAGCGCATCGTCGCCGCGACGATCTACGCCGCGGCGTGGGGGCTGCTCGGCGTGGACATGGCCGCCCCGAACGCCGAGGCGCAGAAGCTCGAGCTGACGCGGCTCCTCGGCCGCCTGTTCCAGTGCTGGTGCGATGCGATGCTCTATCCGGGCCCACGCTGCACGAGCGCGCACCACGGCGTGTACCTCGGCTGCGCGACGGTCGGACCGAACGGGCAGATCCTGAGCTTTGATATGTGGGAGCACCGCCGGCACGTGCTGACCGGGCCGCTCATCAACCACTGGCTCGGCGTGTTCCGCCTTGCGCCCGTCGACGTGATCGCGGCGCGGCTCGCGCAGGCGATCTGCTGCGTCGCCGGACTGCCGCTGCCGGCGCTGCCGGTCCGGTCGCGGGATTGGCTGAGGGACGGCCTTCCCGTGGGCCACGGCGCGCTGTTCTTCAAATTCAACGCCTCGACGGAGCCGGTGCAGGAAGTCGGGGGTGGGGAGATCGTGCGCCGCATGGTCGGAGCGCTGCTCGCTGACGCGGAGGCGCCGTTGTCGCGGTTCCGGACCCGGCTCGCCAACGGCATGTTCGTCGAGCTGGTCGCGCCGGGGGAACGGAAGCCCGCGTCGAACGAAGGCCGCCTCACCGCCGCCATCGACAAGGCCCTGGCCCGCCGCGACGAGCCCCTGCGGCCGCTCGCGAGCGGCGCGGCGCGCATCGCGACGGCCGAGATCGCGCGGGAGGTCCCGCCGACGGCCTTGCCGGAGCTGTACGACGCCACCGCCGAGCTGGCAAAGTCGCTCGGTGAGACCGGCATGACGCTCGCCGGGCTCATCGAGGCCGGAGCCGCGGAGCTGCTCACCGCGCATCCGGAAGCCGATCCATCGGCGATCGACGACCTCTCCGCGCGCGCGGAGGCGGCGCTGCAGTGGCTCGCAGACGGCGTCGCGGCCGGAATACAGAAGGCTGAGCCCGCGCGCCCGTCGGTGATGTTGCGCAACGCGGCGGTGCGGGAGGCGATCGCGGCCGAGCTGCGCCGGCGATTCGACGCGCTGACTCCGGGGCAGGTCGATGCTGCGCTCGAACGTGCGGCGGCGCGGTCTCCGTGACCAGCTACGTCCGCGAGGTGCGGATGCGGATCCGCGTGCCCGAGGCGGCAGCCAGCGACGCTGCCGCGCTGAGGGCGCGCGCGGAGCAGACGTTCCTGCGCGGCGTGCTGGACGCGCTCGAGGTCGCGGTGCACCGCCGGCTCGGGGCGCGCGCGATCGTCCGCGTGCGGCGGCTGCCGTTGCGGTGGCGCCTCACCGGCGCCGAGCTCGAAGACCGCGCGGTGCACCAGCGCCTCGGCGCCGAGCTGGCTGACGCGCTGATGGCCGAGGCGCCGGCGTCCTGGTCAGCGAGCGGGATCTCGCCCACGGAGCGCACCGCGCGCGTCATGCCGCGGCCGCGGCCGGACGCGCAGATCATGATCTTCGCCGACGAGGCGCACGCGCTCGCGGTCGCGATCGCGGAGCGCAGCGAGGGGCGCCCACCGGCGCCGCACCACCCGGCCTCGACGACGGCCGAGCTGTGGCAGCGCGTGCTCGGGGCGGAGCGCGACGTGATCGAAGCCGTCGCGCTGCTGCTGCTGGCGTACGGCGTCGCGCCGGCGGCGCTGCGCGACGCGCCGGCGGCGCTGCGCGACGCGCTGGCGGAGCTCGCGGCGCCCCTCGGCGGCTCGCCGGCGGTGACGGGCTCGCCGGCGCAGCTGCGCCCGGTCGCGAGGCGAGCGCCGGCCGACGCGGGCGGCGAGGCGGCCGCTCCTCGCTCCGGACCGGGCGCGGCTGCGCCGGTCGAGGCGAACGCCGGGGATGAGCCCCGGCGGGAGGCGGTCGCGGGCGGCGAGCGCGCGGGAGCCGCCGGCGAGCCCCGGCGCGACGGTGTGCGCGCGGACGGGGCGATCGAGCGCGGGACACCCGGCGCCGATCGCGCGGGCGACGCGCTCGCGAGCGCCGGCGATACCCCGGCGCTGCTCGCGATCCCGACGCTGCTCGGCGGCGCGTTCTTCCTGTTGTCGCGCGTGGCGGAGCTCGCTCTCGGCGAGCACCTCTGGTGCGCCGGGGTCCCCGAGGGGCCCGCTGTCGCGCACGCGCTGGCGCTGCTCGCCCCGGCTGAGCTGCGCGGCGATCGCGCGCTCGCCGTGATCGCCGGCGACCTCGACGGTACGCTAAGGCCGCTCGATGAGATCCCGCGGTGGGCCGCCGACGAGCTGCGCGACAAGACGCGCGACACGCTCGGGCGGTGGCTCGCGCGGCGCGGCACCGTCACCGATCCGGCCGGCCTGGCGGCGCGGCTCGACGAGCTCGTCGCCTCGCTCGACGGCGGCGATCCGGCGATCGCCGCGCCGGCCGCCGCGATCGCCGCCCTGGTGTGCGAGCGGCTCGGCGTCGCGTGGGCCTC
The DNA here is from genome assembly GCF_051474665.1 of Sorangium sp. So ce394. NCBI lineage: Bacteria > Pseudomonadati > Myxococcota > Polyangiales > Polyangiaceae > Sorangium > Sorangium sp. So ce394. The sequence continues at coordinate 6,794,940 of NZ_CP150339.1, read as the reverse complement.
CGCGCCGGCGCGCGCGCTCGCCTGCCGCGCCGGCGCGATCGTGATCACCGACGACGAGATCCGCGTCGAGCTGTCCGCGCGCGCGATCGACGTCGACGTCCGGCGCGCCGGGCTCGACTTCGATCCCGGCTGGGTCCCGTGGCTCCGCCGGCGCGTGCGGATCGCGTACACCGATGCGTCGGAGGACGACGCGTGACGGCGGACGCCCCGTCGAGCCAGGGCTCATCGGAGTCGCTGCTGCGGCAGGAGCTGCGCCGGATCGATCGGCTGCTCGCGGCGGCGGGCCGCGCCGTCGATCCGGCGGCGCGGCTCGACGCTGCGATCGCCGCGCTCGAGGCCGAGCCCGCGCGGAGCGCGAGCCCCCCGCTCGATGACGCGCCGGTGGTGCTGCCGGGGCTCGCGCGCATGATCAAGACGTACGGCCTGTCGGCGTTCGATCGCGACCTCCTGCTGCTCGTCGCGTCGACCGAGATCGACGGCCGCTACGCCGAGATCCTGCGCCTCCTCGCCGGGACCGCGGCGCCGCCGCTCGGGCTGCTCGTCGATCTGCTGATCCGCGGCCACGGCCTGCCGCGCGACGCCGCGCTGAGCCGCACCGCCGACGACGCGCCGCTGTTCCGCCAGGCGCTGCTGCGCCGCGGCCCCGGCGAGACCGCGCACGCGGACCGCCCGGTGACCGTCCCCGATCCGGTGTGGCGGCGGATCGTCGGCATCGACGGCGGCTGCTCGTTCGAGCTGGTCGCGCGGCACGCGATAGACGATCTCGTGGTGGCCCCGTCCACCCGCGCGGCGTTCGACCGCGCCGCCGCGTGGGCGAAGCAGCAGGCGAAGGGCATCGTCGTCGTCACCGGTCGCCCGGGCTCCGGGCGGACCGCGATCGCCGCTGCGCTCGCCGACGCGCTGAAGCGGCGCGCGCTGCGGGTCCGCCCCGACGACGACGTCGGCGCCGTGCTGCGCGAGGCGCGCTGGTTCGGCGCCGTGCCGGTCGTCGACGGCGAGCCGGCGGCACCGAACCGGCTCGATCTCGGCCGGCTCGTTGAGGCCGCGGGCACCGTGATCGCGATCGGCAGCGGGAGCGGCATCGACGGCGATCTGCCGATCCTGGATCTGGAGGTCGCGATGCTTGCGCGGGCCGAGCGGCGGACGCTGTGGCGCCGCGCGCTGCCGCCGGCGTCGCAGGTCGATCTGGAGCGCGTGGTCGATCGCCGCCTCGGGCCGGGTCGCCTCCTCGCTGCGGCGCGCCGGGCGCGCGAGATCGCCGCGGCGTCGGGCTCGCTGTCGATCGACGACGTGCAGGCCGCGTGCCGGCTCGCCGGGAGCGAGGCCGTCGGGGCCGGCGCCGATCGCGTCGAGCCGCGGTTCAGCATGCGCGATCTCGTGATTCCCCCGGCGACGCGCCGCGAGCTCGAGCTCGCGATCGCCTGGGGCCGCCAGCTCGAGGAGCTCGCGTCGCGCGGCGGGCCACACCTCGCCGGCGGCTGCGGGCTATCGTGCCTGTTCTGGGGCCCGGCCGGCACCGGCAAGACCACGGCGGCGCAGGTCGTCGCCTCCGAGCTCGGGCTCGATCTCTACCGCGTCGATCTCTCGCGCGTGATCGACAAGTACATCGGCGAGACCGAGAAGCACCTCGCGCGGATCTTCGATCAGGCGGAGCTCCACAATTTCGTGCTGTTCTTCGACGAGGCCGACGCGCTGTTCAGCCGCCGCACGGACGTCCACGACGCGCACGATCGGTTCGCGAACGTCGAGACCAGCTACCTGCTGCAGCGCCTCGAGCAGCACCGCGGCATCACCGTCCTCGCGACGAACCTGCGCAACAACCTCGATCCCGCGTTCGTACGCCGGCTCCACGTCGTCGCCGAGTTTCCGCTGCCGGCCGTCGAGGAGCGCCGCGCCCTCTGGACGCGCCTCGTGCCGGAGCGCCGCGCCGGCGACGTCGATGTCGAGCTGCTCGCGGGCCGGTTCGCGCTGTCGGGCGGCGATATTCGCAACGCGGTGCTCGCCGCGCTCGTCCTCGCCGGTGACGAGCCGGTCGCGATGCGCCACCTCGTCATCGGCGTGTGGCGCGAGCAGGCGCGGTCCGGCCGGCTCCTGAGCGGCAACGAGCTCGGCCCGTGGCAGCGCGAGGTCGCGGGCTGGCTTGGGAGGGGCGCGCCATGACGCGCGCGCCGCGCGGCGTGCGGCCGAGCCGGCCGCGTCGCGATGAGCCCACCGTCCCGCGCGATCGCGCGCCGGAGGCGGCGCCCGGGAGGCCCGAGGCGACGCGCGCGCCCGCGCCGCGCACGCCGGCCCGCGCCGTGCCCGCACGACCGCCGTCGGTCGGCAGGCCGGTGCCCGCCGACGTCGCCGCGCGGATGGAGTTCGTCACCGGCGCCGCCGATGCCGCGCGCCTCCACACCGACGCCGCCGCTGCCGCGCTCGCGCGCGACGTCGCCGCCAACGCCGTCACGGTCGGCCGTGACATCTATTTCGGCGAGGGGCAGTACCAGCCCGACACGGCCGAGGGCCGCGCGCGGCTCGCGCACGAGCTGGTGCACGTCGATCAGTACCTGCGCGGCGAGCTCGCCGGCCGCCCGGAGGGCGTCGTCTCCCCGGTCGATCCCCTCGAGCGCGAGGCGTCCGCCGCCGAGGGGGGCGGCGCGCCGCCGCAGCAGCCGGCCTTGCCCACCACGGCGGTCCCGGCGCCGGCGGACCCGGCCGTGGCGCTGCGCCAGCCGTGCGTCGACGACCCCGTGTCGCTGCTGCTTTATGCGAACGCGTGGGATCCCGAGACCGAGGTCGACCTCCAAGGCCTGATCTACCTGCCGGACATGCCGGAGTTCTGCGCGTATCTGGTCATGTTCGGCCCCTCGCTGCTCAAGGTCCGATTCGGCACGTTCGCGCGCGGCCACATCGCGCTGCACTACGGCTATTACGGCGACCACCACGGCCTGTACACGGATTGGATCTCCGAGATCACCATGAATCACCCGGCGCTGCCGGACGTCACGAACCAGCGGATGGCGATCGCCGTCGAGGACGACGAGATCTTCGGCGTCGTCGGTCGCGTGCCCGTGGATAGCGTCGCCATGGACACCCAGATCGCGCTGTTGGACTGGCGGCGCGACTACGGGGACAAGCTGCTCGAGATCCCGGACTACCGCGACGTCGTCCGGCCGCGGGTCATGGTCAACGGGATCGATGGCACCGGCAACCTCGTCTACTCCGCCACGGACTACGACTACCGCCTGCCCGGGCCCGCCGACAGCCGTCACGCTGGCAAGGCGAGCATGTCGCTCGACAACGAGCGCGGCACGGTCCTCGCGAGCGCGACGCTCCGAGCGCCGTCGCTCGGCGACGGCAGCCTTACCCTGCGCCGTCTCCCGACCGGCAGCTTCACCGGCACGGCGACGATGAGCGTCGGCCCGTTCGGCGGGCGCGGCGGTCACGCCGGCTTCTCCGGCGACCTGCGCGTGACCTACGGCCGACGTGTGCTCGACATCCAGGGCACTGTCCGTTACGACGGCGAGCGCGTCAGCGGCACCGGTACGTTGCGGCTGACCGACGCGCCGACGGCGTGGGCGAGCGTGCGCCCGCACATCGTCGCGGCCGTCGGCATGATGCCTTCGAGCGCCGGCCCGACGACCGGGATGGCGCTCACCGGCTGGGGCACGATGACGTACCGGTTCGGGCCGTGGCTGACCGGCCGCGCGGCGGTCGTGGTCGCGCCCGACGGTCATATCTACTCGCGCGGCGAGATCCGGCCCACCGCGAACATCCGGTTCCTCGAGCCGCCGCGGCGCTGGCGCCGCCGCATCGCCGGACCGTTCGAGGCCGCGATGGACGTCTTCGACCTGCTCGCGGTGCACTTCGAAGCCGGCGGCAGCGTCGAGCTGTGGGCCGCGTCGGAGTTCGGCCCAGGGCAGATCCACCGGCTGCGCCTGGTCGGTGCGTTTTCGACCAACACCGCGGTGCCGTGGCAGCTCGAGATCGGCGGCACGATCAACCTGGCCGCGATGGCGGAGCTCGAGCTGATCGCGAAGGTGTTCATCAAGGGCAAGCTGCTGCGCGTCGTCACGCCCGTCGAGATCAACGCGACGATCCGCGGCACCGCGCGCCTCTCGGCCGACGCAGAGGCCACGGCCACGATCGGCCGGCGGCTCAGCGGCAGCAACCCCGAGGGGGCGGAGTACTTCCTCGACGGCACCTTCGCGGCGTACGCGCGCCTCGCGGCGGGCCTGAGTGGCAGCATCAACTTCAGCCTCCTCGGCGCAGGCTGGACCCCGTGGGAGAGCGCCGGCCGCGCGTGGCCGATCGGCGATGTCGGGCTCGAGAGACACTTCAGCTACACGTTCGGGACGCCCGAACGCGGCAACGTCAGCGTCGAGGCGCCGGGGGTCGAGGGCGGCACCGACGGCCTGATCTCGGCGCTCGCGCGGCGGTCGGCGCCGAGGAACGCCGGCCGTCGCGAGGTGGACGTCGACGCCCAGTGGCGCAACGCCAGCGCCGCGGCGGTCCAGCCGTTCGAGCCCGCGCCGCGCTCGCCCACCGCGCCCGCAGCCGTGCCAGATCTCCCGGACCTCCAGCCGCGCTGGGTCGACCCGAGCATCCCATCGCCGGGCAGCGGCGGGACCGGCGCGGGCGGCGCCCCGAACGACGACGAGGTCGGCCAGCGCGGCCGCGACGCGGGTGTGGATCCGATCGCCGGCGTCCCGCTCCCACCGCCGCCGTACGAGTTCTTTCCCGAAGCGCCGCCGCGCACGTCCGACGAGTTCGACGACGAGACGATCGTCGTGCCGTTCACGATGAAGGGCGTGGCGCACCGGCTGCGCCTGATCCCGGCTCAGCCGCTGCCGCGCCTCGTGATGGAGAGCGCGCCCGACGATCTCGAAGACAAGATCGACGGCGAGATCGCCGAGCAGACCAGGGAGGGCGACACCGATGAGGTCGCTGCGCTCGAAGGGCTCGAGGAGTCCGCCGAGCAGGTCATCGAGAGCGCCGATGCGCTTGGGTTCGGCGACGTCCCGAACGTCACCGTCCCCGAGCTCGAGCCGCTCGCCGAGGCGCTCAGCACGCACGGCGATCAGTTCGATCAGACCGATCTCGCCGACAACCTGCCCGAGGCGGCCCATGAGGACTTCGATCCCGACGTCCCCGATCCCGACAACACCCTCGAGCTGCCGTGGGACGATTTCGTCGCGCGGGTCGAGGCGTTGCCGCCCGTGGATGCGCTGATCCTGCTCGACGCCCAGCACGACTACCTTCAGGGCGAGATCAGCGACGTCTCGCGCTGGCTGAACAGCCACATCCGCGGCGATCCCGGCTTCAGCGCCGCCGAGCGTCGGCGCAGCGATCTCCTCGATCGGCTCCGCTGGGTCCTCCAACGCCGCCGCGCATTGAGGAGCGCGCTCAACCCGACCAGCCGCGTCGCGCTGCCGTGCTTCCCCGCCGGCACGCTCGTCCACACGTGCGCGGGCGTGCGACCGATCGAGTCGCTGCGGATCGGTGACGACGTGTGGTGCGCCGATCCGGAGACCGGCGCCGTCGTCGCGGGCCAGGTCGAGGGGTTGATGGTCAATCGCGCCGTCGATCTGTACGAGCTGCATACCGGCGATGACGTCGTATCCGCGACGGGCGCGCATCCGTTCTGGGACGTGCGCGCGCATGCCTGGGTCGCCGCGTCCGCGCTGCGACCCGGCGCGGCCGTGCGCACGCTCGCCGGCGGCGCGGCGACGATCACCGCGATCGAGCGGCGAGAGGTGCCGGCGCTCACCACGTTCAACCTGGCGCTCGGCCCGTACCCGACGTTCTTCGTCGGTGCTGGCCTCCTGGTCCACAACGGCTCGTATGCGCTGTGGCACACCTACCCGTGGGCGTCGCAGCACAACTTCAAGATCTACGTCGGCCTCAACGACGCCGACGAGTTTCACCAGTACGTCTACGTCGGTCAGACAAAGCAGACGATCGCGCGCCGCGAGAAGCAGCACCACGACGAGGCGAACGAGCAGCTGAAGACGAGCTCGCTCACTGCCGCGGACCGCTTCTTCTTCCGCTTCAAGCAGGGCATGCGCCTCACCGCGATCACGATCGGCCTCAAGGGCGAGTCGCCGCGCGAGAGCGATCAGGCGCGCTACCTCGAGCAGAAGAACATCGACGAGGAGCGCGTGTCGCGCGGAGCGTCGTTCGTGCTCAACCGGATCGAGGCGTGCACAGACATGGCCGGCACGGCGGCGCGGATCCGCGCCGATCCGGACGTGACAGCCGCCGGCTACTGCGTGTAACGTTCGCTCATGGGCTGGTGGCACCTGCCGGGATCGGAGGACGAACTCATCGGCGATCCGTCCGCGGACGCGGCCGCTGACCTGCTCGCGCCGCTGGAGACCTGCGATCCGCGGCCCACGCTCGACGAGCTGCTCGACGCCCTCGAAGCGGCGCTCCGGCTCGATCCGCCGATCGTCTCCGACGCGCTCGGCGATCGCGCGATCGTCGCGACGGAGCGGCCGCGAACGCGCGGAGCCGCGCGCACCGAGCTCGTCGAGCTACTGCGCCCCGGCGCCGAGGGGATCGCCGAGACCTACCGCAGCCGCTTCCAGCGGCTGCCCTCGCTCCGCGAGATGCTCGCGTCGATCCTGTTCGTGCTCCGCTCGGAGCCGAACGCATTTCTCCGCGACCACGCGGGCGACAAGCTCGAGGGCGAGCTCAAGGTCGCCTAAGCCGTTGGGAGCTCCCCCGGCTTTGCCGGGGAGGCCGCCGAAGTTCTACATTTCCGGGAACCGCTTCCGCGCGGCCTCGGCTGCCTGCGGGGGCATCTGCGACGTGACGATCGCGTAGACTCCTCGCCCTCGCGACGAATGCCGGAAGTGCCTGCGTGCGCTGCGCGAGCTCAGGCGTCGGATGCCGGACGAGTGCTCGAGGGGCCTGCGGGGGGGGGGCCGCTCTCTCCCAGCCTCAGCCGTCACCAACAACGAATGGCACCAGGAGCGCTAGGTCAAGCTGGGTGACGTCTGCGAAACGCAGGCTGGTGAACCGGACGAGACTCGCTGCACGCAACAGCAAGTCGGGAGCGGCACGAGCAACGAGAGGCTGGACCGGCGACGCACCCAGAAAGTAGATGGTCGAGCCGCCGTAACAAAGATCGGCATCGAAGGAGTAAAGGCCGCGCGAAGCCTCGCGTAGAGGGAACGTGGGATCCGCCTCGGAAGCTCGATAGGCCGCGCTGAGCATCCCTTCGGTGACAACGGGGGCGGAGTCCAGGAGCTCATCGGCAGCACGCACCGCAACGTAGTCGTCGAAGACGGCGCTCGGCCACGCAGCGTAGGCGCCAGTGAAGACGCCAAATTGCGAGTCGGCGTCCAGAGCAAACCAACGCGCCAGGGTGCCCTCGAGCTCGTGCCGTGCGGTCATTGCGAATCGACTCCCGGGCGGTCCGGTTGCGCGGGTCATTCCGGTAGGTCGGCTCGAGTGTCACCCGGCAGGGGCGGGTGTCAACCCCGTCGGGGCCGACCTGCTCCTCTCCGCGGCTGGATCAGCGCCGGGCCCGGACCGCGCGTGGCATGCTCCCGCCCATGGCGCCGAAGGACTGCCCACGCGGCGATCCGCCGCTGGCGGGCCGCAGCTCATGCCGATTCGGTGGCGACGTAGACGCTGCGCCAGAAACGCTCGAGAGCCCCCGAGAACAGGAAGCCGGCGGATTGTGTCATCACGATCCCGATCAGCTCGCGGCCCGGATCATTGATCCAGGACGTCCCGAACCCGCCGTCCCAGCCATAGCGCCCGGGCACCTCCGAGACGACGTCCGGCGCCGTGATGACGGCCAGCCCGTAACCCCAGCCGTGCGTCTCGAAGAAGCCCGGGAAAAACGAGGACGCCGCCTTCTGGGCCGGCGTGAGGTGATCGGCCGTCATCTCGCGCACCGAGGCGGCGCTCAAGAGCCGCCGGCCCTCGTGCACACCGCCGTTCATGAGCATGCGCGCGAACAGGAGGTAGTCGTCCACCGTCGACACGAGCCCGGCGGCGCCCGAAGGGAACGCCGGCGGGCTGGCATAGGCGCTCTCGGCCCCGTCGCGATCCATGCGCGTCTTCTCCCCCGTCTGCTCGTCGGTGAAGTAACCGCAGCCCGCGAACCGAGCGAGCTTGTCCGCCGGGACGTGAAAGTCGGTGTCCCGCATCCCGAGCGGCGCGAGGATGCGCTCGCGCACGAACGCATCGAAGCCCTGGTCGGCCACGCGCCCCACGAGCACCCCCTGCACCAGGCTCCCCGTGTTGTACATCCACTGCGCCCCCGGCTGATGCATGAGCGGCAGCGTCCCGAGCCGCCGGATCCACTCGTCTGGCCCGTGCGGCGTCATCGGCACCGGCTGCGCGTTGACGAGCCCGAGCTCGTCGATGGCCCGCTGGATCGGCAACGACGCGTCGAACGAGATTCCGAAGCCCATCGTGAACGTCATCAGGTCGCGCACCGTGATCGGCCGCTCCGCGGGCACCGTCTCGTCGACCGGGCCATCGATGCGCGCCAGCACCTTCCGGTTCGCGAGCTCCGGCAACCATCGGTCGACGGGGGCGTCGAGGTCGAGCTTGCCTTCCTCGACGAGCATCATCACCGCCGTCGCGGTGACCGCCTTCGTCATCGAGGCGATCCGGAAGATCGTGTCCCGCCGCATGGGCGCGCTGCCGCCGAGCTCGGTCACGCCCACCGCGTCCACGTGCACGTCGTCGCCGCGCGCGACCAGCCAGACCGCGCCCGGCATCTGCCCCGCCGCCACCTCCGCCGCCATCACCTCGCGCGCGGGCGCCAGCGCGCCGGCCCCCGCGTCCTGCCCTGGCTGCCCCTCCTCCTCGGCCCCGCCCAACGCGCACCCCGGCGCCGCCACGCTGATCAAAGCTCCCATAAACTCCCGCCTTCTCATGACCGTCGATGCCTCTCCGAGCGGGGGCGCCTGCCCCTGCCGAGAGCACTGACTGCCCGCGCCCGAAAAACTCATCGGTGCCTCGTCACGATCGCCGCCGGGCGTTGCTCCGCCTGGCCGCCCGCTCGGGCGCCCGCGCCTGGACGAGCAAAGCTCGCTCGCCCGCGCTCAGCACGCCGCTTGCCATGTCCGGCCTGCACCCACACCGAGGAGCCACCCACCCTGATGCACGGCCTCACCGAGCGGCAGGTCCTGCTCTCGCTCGTCACCCTCGCGCTCATCCTCGTGACCGCGCGCGCCTCCGGCGAGCTCGCGCGGCGGCTGCGCCAGCCCGAGGTGCTCGGGGAGCTCTTCGGCGGCGTCGTGCTGGGCCCCTCCGTCGTCGGCGCGCTCGCGCCCGGGTTCCATCGAGCCCTCTTCCAGGATCCGGCGGTCGGGGTCGTGCTCTCGGGCATCTCCTGGATAGGCGCGCTCCTCTTGCTGCTGATGGCGGGCATCGAGGTCGACGTGGGCATCCTGCGTAAGGAGGCGCGCCCCGGGGCGCTCTCGGCGCTCGGGGCGATCGCGCCCCCGCTCGCGGCGGGCGCCGCCTTCTCGGCGCTCGTGCTCGATCGGCCGCTACCGAGCGGCCTCTTCCTCGGGATCGTGCTCTCGGTGACGGCGGTCAGCGTGATCGCGAAGGTGCTGATCGAGCGCGAGTCGATGCGCCGCAGCTATGCGCAGGTGACGCTCGCGGCGGGGGTGGTCAGCGAGGTCGCTGCCTGGGTGCTCGTCGCGATGACGTCGTCGAGCTACGGCGCGTCGCCCGCGCTGGCGGTCGCCCGGAGCGCGCTCCTGGCGAGCGGATTCTTGCTGTTCATGGTGCTCGTCGGGCGGCGGCTCACCCACGTCGCGATGCGCTGGGTGGCCGACGCGACGCGCGTCTCCAGGGGACAGGTGTCGCTCGTCCTCGTCCTCATGTTCCTGGCCGCGGCGCTGACGCAGCGGCTCGGCCTGCACCCGCTGCTCGGCGCGTTCGCGCTCGGCGTGCTGCTCAACAGCGCTCCTCGCACCAACCGCCCTCTCCTCGACGGCGTGCAGACGCTCGTGGCGGGCCTCTTCGCGCCTGTGTTCTTCGTCCTCGCGGGCATGCGCGTCGACGTGTCGCAGCTGCGCACGCCGGCGGCGTGGGGGACGGTCGCGTTGCTGCTGGCGATCGCGACGGCGGCGAAGGTCGTCCCCGCCGCGCTCGGCGCGCGGCTCGGCGGGCTCAGGAGCAGCGAGGCGGCGCTCGTGGCGGTGGGCCTGAACATGAAGGGCGGCACGGACCTCATCGTCGCGATCGTCGGCGTCGAGCTCGGGCTCCTCTCCAACGAGGCTTATACGATGTACGCCGTCGTCGCGCTGGTCACGGTGACCGTCTCACCCGCGCTCCTCATCTGGCTCGAGAAAAGGGCGCCTCCGACGCAGGAGGAGTCGGCTCGCCTCGAGCGCGAGGAGGCCGCGCGGCGCGCGTACATCCCCGGGGTCGAGCGCATCCTCGTCCCCATCGTGGCGCACGCCCTGCCCGGGTTCGCCACGGACATCGTGGAGAGCATCGTCGCCGCCAAGCGAAAGCTCGGCGAGACGGTCGACATCACGGAGCTCTCGGTGGAGCAGCAGGCGCCCGGCCCATCGCGCGCCGCGGGGGAGGCGAGCCGGGGGCTCGCGAGGCTCGGCGCGCGCCTCCGCGTCGGCATCTGGCGGCAAAAGCGCGAGCTGCGCGGCTCGATCCAGGCGATCCTGCGCGCCTCGCGGGATCACGATCTGCTCGTGATCGGCGCGCGATCGCCGGCGCGCGCGCGCGGAATGTCGTTTGGTCGCCTGCAGGACGCGATCGTCCAGCGGGCCGAGTCCAACGTGCTCGTCGTGGTGGGCGACCCTCCGGCGGCGGAGCGCGCCTCCGCGCGGCGGATCCTCGTCCCGATCATCGGCCTCGAGTACTCCTTCGCCGCCGCCGATCTCGCGGCCCACGTGGCGCTGGCGTGGGGCGCCGAGCTCGTGCTGCTCAGCAGCGCGCAGACCGATCCGGGCGCGGTCGTCTGGCGCGATCGCGAGCCATCCCGGGTGCGCGCGGTGGCGCGGAGCGTCGTCGACGAGGCGGTCTTCCGGGGGCGCCGGCTCGGCGTGCGCGTCTCGTCGCGCGTGCACGTGGGCGCGCGCCCGAGCGACGAGATAGCGCGGGAGCTCGCGCGCGCTACCTACGATCTGCTCGTGCTCGGATGCTACGACCATGGGCCGCTCGGCCGGCTCTACCTCGGGAGCACGGTCGAGTCGGTGGTGGTCCGGAGCCGGGTGCCGGTCGCGTTGCTCGTCGCGCACGGAGGGACTCGAGAGCAGGTGAGGTGAGGCTTCCCTCTGCGATTGCCCAGCGCGTCCGCCCGATCGGCTTGTCCATGTGTCCTCCCTCCTGGCTCCTCTTTGGCAGCCTCCCTCTGCTGTCCAGGAGCGATGGCCTCTTCGCTCGACGCGCTCGGGGATCCGTGGCTGAGGATCCTCGCCGAGCGCTCCCTGCCGACCGGCGCGCCGAGCGCCGACGGGCTTTGAAAGCGCGCGACCGGACACGTGATGCCGGCGCGACGAGGCCGCCCAGCGCCTGATCCCGATCGTGACATCACGACGTCCGCCGGCGCCTCGGCAGGGCGGCGTGAGCGCTGCGCGGTCATGGTCGTCCTCGCGTCACCGCCACCCCCAGATTCACATCCTACCGCGGCACGACGCTTGCTCAAACCGCGACGACACGGCCGGGCGGCTGTGGTACCGGCCAGCCCGGGCGCGAGGCCCAGAGGGACAGTGGGTCCGCCGTGGAGCAGAGAGGCGATCGAGGTGGGGAGATGAAACACGTTGACACGGGCCGACGAGTCGGCCGCCGGATAGGGCTCACGCTCGGTCTCCTCGCGAGCATGGCGCTCGCCGGCTGCGGCGGCCCGAGCGAGAAGACCGTGCAGGGCACGCGGCTCGCGCCCGGCGCCGATGCGCACGTCGCCGCCGACGTCGACCCTGACGCCGCGACCACGCGGCTGGCGGTGGACGTCGTTCACCTCTCGCCGCCCGAGCGGATCGAGGCCGGCGGCGAGCGGTTCGTCGTCTGGCAGCGTCCGAGCTCCGAGTCCCCGTGGCGACGGGTCGGAGTGCTCGACTACAATGCTGACAGCCGAAGAGGCAAGCTGGCCGAGACGACCGTGCCGTATGCCAACTTCGAGCTGCTCATCACCGTCGAGAAGCAGAGCAGCCCTCCGTCGCCATCGTCTGCCGCCGTCATCGGGCCGACGTCTGTCGGGTGACCTCGCGCTATCAGCAGCGCCGAGCCCGCCAGCAGGCCCCAGGGCCCTGCCTCGATGGCCTTCCCCATCATCCCAGCGTGCTCCTCCAGCGACGGCCGCGTCCCGTGCGAAGCTGGAGACGCGGGACATCGCTCACTCACCCCGGCCCGGACGAGCGGCGCGAGCCACTTCTCGACGGCCGAGCGGGCATTAAGCTTCCTTCATGAGGCTCGGCGCACGGCTCACCACACAGGCGTTTTCGGCCGGCGCCGCCGGCGTCAGCTTCGTCGTCCAGCCGGTCCCGGGCTCGGACCAGCTGTTCGTCATTCCGATCCAGTACCTGCTCGCGGCGTCGCTCGCGAAGGAGCGAGGCGCGACTCTCTCGAAGGCGGCGTGGTCCCAGGTGCACCAGCTCATCTGGGGCGGCGGCGCCCTTCGCCTCATGCTCGGCTTGACCCTGGGGCTGATCCCGCTGGCCGGCGCGGTCACGAACGCGCTCACGGCGTTCCTCACGACCGAAGTTCTCGGGGACTACGTGGAGAGAGCCCTCGACAACCCGGACAATCCGCCTCCGGCCCTGTCGATCCAGGATGTCCTGGACACCGTCTCCTCCCTCTTCACCGGGCGAGCGCGGTAGGCCAGCGGTCCCTGGGTCGAGCCCACCCTGCGGCTCTCGGAGCCGAACGACGAGCTCCTCGGGAGCGACGCGGCGTCACCACCAGATTCGCCGGCGCTTGCGGCTGGAGCGTATCGCCGCCGCTGCCACGGCCCCCGCGGCGAGCACGGTGACCGCGGCGGCCGCCGCGATGGCGACGCGCCGGGCCGTGTGCTCTGCCTCGCCCTCGATGCCGCCCCACCTCGCCTTGGCCGCGACCAGGTCGCGCGCGAGCGGCTCCTTGCTGTGCTCGATCTGCTCGGCAGACCCCGCGGGCGTCGCGGCGCCTGCGCCGGCGCTGACGTGACCTCGCTCGCTGAGGGGACGGGCGACCCTCTCCGTATCGAACCGGATTGCGCTGGATGGATCCATATGTCCCGCGCTGCAATCGCTGTTCCCCGCCGGCGCATCGGCGGGCTCGCCGGCTCGCGCGGCGGCGGCGACGCTGTACTTCCCGGATAGCCCACCCCATCGGGCAGGCCGCCTCCTGACGGAGGGCGCCGTCGGCTCGCCGCACGGGCACGAGGCGCGCGCCGCGGACGGCTCGGCCGCGCTGGCGCTCCGGTGCGCTCGGCTGCTGGCGTCGGATGTGCAATGAGGCGCCCGCACGAAGCGCATGTCCCGATACGCAAGAATCCATCGATCGGCGTGTTCGTCTGGGGCGTCGTCCGAGCGTCCGCCGATCTCCGAGGCGGCGCGCGCGCGGCATTCCCTGGGAGGGAGACGTGACGATCCTCGCTCCGTCGGCTGACCCGCCCCGCGCGAATCGATTGCGGGAGCGACTCAGGGCCTTGCTGCCCGTCGCGACGCTCCTCGCTCTCGCGCTCGGCCTGCTCGTGTCCGGACGAGATACCAGCGTCACGCGGTGGTCGACCCGCGCCATGGACGGTCTCCTGCGTTGGTACACCACGCTGGCGCCGGTCGTCATCTTCGTCGTCCTCGTGCCGACGTTCGTGAGCCTGCACCGGCAAGGGCGCCCGGGGCGGCTGCTCGCGTACATCATGGGCTGGCTCGCCCTCAAGCGTCTGGCCGCGTGCCTGTTCGGGGTCGTCGTCACGTGGCTCGTGTTCGGGCTCCCGCTGCTCCCCAGCCACGGCACGGGCGCGCCGTTCGAGGCCGCGCGCACCCTCTATAGCGCTTCGGTCCTGGTCATCTCGAGCCCGTGCTTCCTCGCCCTCTGCGCCGGCATCGCGACGTCGTTCGCGGCCGTACGCGCGCCGCGGGTCGCCCGTGCGCTGGAGCGCGCCGCGGACGCCCTGGAGCGCGCGGGAGGCGCCGTGCAGTGCCTGGTCCCGCTCTTCATGTTCGGGCTCGGCGCCTATCTCCGCGGGTTGCCCGCGCAGCTCGCCGCGCAGGCGCACGGGGGTCCCCTCGCGCGCGCCTCGGCGGGGGCGCCCCCCCTCGGCGCCGGAGACCTCATGCTCTCCTATCTGCTCGTGTCCGCGGTCGTCGGCGCTGCCTGCCTCGTCTTCCATGCGGCGGACCTGCTGAGGATGAAGGCCGCCGTCCCGGAGTTCTCGCTGCGCGACTATTTCGTCAACTACTGGCTCAAGGTCTACCCGCTGCTGTGGGCCTCGTGCAGCGAGGCGCTGGCGACGCCGCTCAACCTGCACCTCGTCCGCAAATGTTATCCGGCGGTGCCGCAGGAGCTCAGGCTCTTCGTGGTGGGTCTCGGCGGTTGGCTCAACGTCAACGGCACGTTGATCTGCGTGTTCGTCACGGCGGGCGCCGCCGCCCGCGCGGTCGGTCATGAGCTCTCGCTGCTCGAGCTCACGCTCGTGGTGCCGATCGTGTTTCTGCTCGGGTATGTCGTGCCCGGCATTCCGGGCGAGCTCGTCGTGTTCGCGACGCCGATGGGCGCCGCGCTGCACATCCCCGCGCGCCTGCTCCCGTCGTTCATCGCGCTCTACATCGGGTTCAACTTCGGCCTCCCGGACTCCTTCCGGTCGGGCCAGAACTCGACCGACAGCTGCGTGAGCGCCCTCCAGCTGCTCCGCAGGCTGACGCGCCGCCGCGCGCGGGGCGCAGGATCGAGCGGCGCCCGCCCGGCATTGTCGTGAAGGCAGCCGCGGGGCGCTGCCGTGCCTCGCGCCGAACGCACATGCCCGCGCTCGGGGACAGAAACGGTCACTTGTAGAACGCGACGTCGTCGATCCAGAAACCGAACGCATGGCCCGGGCCGAGGCTGAACTGGATGCGCTGGAGCCTGTCTTGCGCGATCGCCTCGAAGAGGCCAAATCCGGTCTGGACGAGGCACCCGACAGGAACCTTGAAGTGCTTCCAGTCGGACGTCAGGGTGATGCTCGTGTGGAAATGGTCGTAGCAGGGCACCTGACCCTCGTCGTCTCCGCAGATCTGACCGCCCGGGCTCATCCCCCTTGGTCAGCAGGCGCGCCTCGCGGCTCATCGGCAGTCCACGGCGGTGTTCAGCGACGCTGTCCGGCAGGCCGGGGCGGGAGCCGGCCGCCTCCCGCCCCGGCCCCCTGCCGGCGAGAGCTCGCGGCGGTCGCGATCGGCGCGCGAAGCTCCGCGCCACACGTGCGCGCGCCGGGGAGCAGAGACACAAGCAAACTACCTTCATGATGAACGCCGCGGGCGCGCCCCTCACCGCCCCGCGGAGAGGCCGCGCCCGATCGTCTGGTCGGGGGTACGCACGCGAGGCCCCGCACACGCGAGCTCGCCGAGCTCTCGGCGCGGACGGTGCCGATGAGCCTCGGCCGGGGGATCTCGACGCCGGACGAGGACATTGCGCCGCTGTTCCGGTCTCGTCTCCGCCGAGCGGGTAGGCCAGAGAACGAGGTTGGGCGCACTTGTTGGCAGTCAGAAGGATAGGTAGTATGGGTCTCGTCAGCATACGGTCCCGCTGGAAAGTTCTTGATGTGCTGAAGTCGCTCTGCGCGGACCATCCTCTCGGGAGACCCAAATGAGTACCAACATGACAAGTGGCGTCGTCCATGGCGGCGCCGATGCGCCCATCGAGGATACCGGGACGATCCGTCGCGTGATCACCGCGTCGTCGCTCGGAACGTTGTTCGAGTGGTACGATTTCTACCTCTACGGCAGCCTCGCCGTGTTCTTTGGCGGGCTGTTCTTTCCGGCCGGCAACGAGACTGCGCAGCTGCTCGCGAGCCTCGCGACCTTCGGAGCAGGGTTCGGCGTGCGCCCGCTCGGCGCCGTGGTGTTCGGGCACATCGGCGACCTGATCGGCCGCAAATACACGTTCCTCGTCACCATGGCCACCATGGGCATCTCGACCGCGCTGACGGGCCTCTTGCCCACGTACGAGCAGATCGGCATCGCCTCGACCATCCTGCTCGTGCTCTTGCGCCTCATGCAGGGCCTCGCGCTCGGCGGCGAGTACGGCGGCGCCGCCACCTACGTGGCCGAGCACGTACCGGACCAGAAGCGCGGCTATTACACGAGCTACATCCAGACCACCGCCACGCTCGGCTTCTTCGTGAGCATGGCGGTGATCGGGTCCACCCGCTCGCTGTTCGGCGAGGCGGACTTCAAGGCGTTCGGCTGGCGCGTGCCCTTCCTGCTCTCCTTCCTGCTCCTCGCCATCTCGCTCTACATCCGCGTGAAGATGAAGGAGTCGCCGCTCTTCTCGAAGCTCAAGTCGACCGGCAAGGTCTCGAAGAACCCGATCAAGGAGACCTTCTCCAACCCGCTCAACCGCAAGTACGTGCTCCTCGCCCTCTTCGGCGTGACGGCGGGCCAGGGCGTCGTCTGGTACACGGGCCAGTTCTACGCGCTCACGTTCATGCAGAGCGTGCTGAAGATCCAGTGGCAGACGGCCTACACCATCATGTCGGTCGCGCTCGCGCTCACCACGCCGCTGTTCCTGGTGTTCGGCGGCCTGTCCGATCGCGTCGGCCGCAAGAAGATCATGATGGCCGGCTGCGCGCTCGGCGCGATCACCTACATCCCGATCTACATGGCCATGAAGCACTTCTCGAACCCGAGCGGCCTGCCCGTGGCGAACCCGGACGAGGTCAACGTGCCCATGATGATCCTGCTCATCGGCATCCAGATGGTCTACGTGACCATGGTGTACGGGCCGATCGCGGCGTTCCTCGTCGAGCTCTTCCCCACGAAGATCCGCTACACCTCGATGTCCATCCCTTACCACCTGGGCAACGGCTGGTTCGGCGGCTTCTTGCCGCTGATCGCCACGGCCGTCACCGCGTCGGCCTGGGCCAAGACCACGTTCGGGGCGGGCGCGATCTACACGGGCCTGATTTATCCCATCGCCGTCTGCGCGGTCACGTTGATCGTGGGCGGCCTCTTCATCCGCGAGACCAAGGATCACCGCATCGACGCCGACGTCCACGGCGCGTGACCAGGGCCGAGCCCGCGCACCCGATTCAGAGGAGAACTCATGATCATGTGGAAGACACCTAGCGCAGCGCTCGCCGCCTCGCTCGCGCTGGCCGGAGTCGCCGCGCCCGCCACGGGCAGAGCGCAAACGGCGGAGCCGCCTCAGCAACCCGCGCCGGCCGAGGCCGCGGCGGCGCCCGTGGTGGAGCCTCCGCCTCCGCCGCCGGTCGAGCCGAAGAAGCCCGACGACAAGCCGCTCGTGCGCGTCTACGGCATCGTCAAGCCCACCGTCGTCGTCGGGAACGGCCTCGAGTCCTTCGGCAACCCGAACTACTCCGCGCCCACGGCCGCGGTGAACCCGGTGTTCCTCGCCGATCCGGACGCCGTCGGCCTGAGCTTCCAGGCGGCGCAGACGCGCTTCGGCGTGACCGCCGGGGAGGGCACGCCCGTGAAGGGGCAGCTCGAGGTCGACTTCATCGATTTCGGCAAGTCGTCGCCGGCTCAGGCGATGACGCTCCGCGTGCGGCAGGCGTTCGTGGAGTGGTCTCCCGCCGACGGGCACAAGCTCACGCTGGGCCAGCTCTGGGACCTGTTCTCGCCGCTGAACACGCACACGTACAACCTCGTGGGCGCGCTCTTCCAGTCCGGGAACTCGGGCTTCATGCGCCACCAGCTCAGCTACGTCGCCACCCTCGGCAGCGTCGAGGTGGGCGCCGCGCTCGGTCTGGTGAGCCAGAACGTCACGGCGATCCTCAACAACGTGGAGTACTCGCGCACGCCCACCTTCGCGCTGCGCGCGGGCTACCGCGCCGAGAAGGCCGCATGGATCGGCGCGTCGGTGATCGCCACGTCGCTCGCCTTCGACGCGAACCTGCCGACCGAAGAGAGGAAGCTGGCCATCGGCGGCAACCTGTTCGCCGAGGTCACGTCCGGTCCGCTGAACCTGCGGGCCGAGGCGTACGGCGGTCAGAACCTCGCCAACCTGGGGCTCTTGACGCTCGGCCAGGGCCACCGCGCGAAGGACGTCGCCGAGGTGGGCGGCTGGGTGTCGGGGAAGCTCACGTTCGACAAGCACGCCCTGCACCTCATCGCGGGGGCCGCGATGGTGCCGAGCGCCGACGACATGCTGCTCGGCTACACGCCCGGAACACCGGCGGCAGAGGGCGCGCCGGCCACACCGCCCGCGCGCGTGGGCGGCAACGGCCCCGGCATCGAGCGCAACGTGACGGTGCGCGCGGGCTACGCCTTCTCGCCCATGAAGGGGCTCTCGATCGTGCTCGAGCCCTCCCTGATGCTCACGCGCCACAAGCTCGATCCGGCCGCCGAGGTGGACAAAGGCGCGGACCGCGTGGGCGCGGCCGTCGAGGCGGGCGGTCTCTATCAGTTCTGACGGCCCGCGCGCAGCAGCGCGCCGGAGCTGACCGCGACGGCCCCGCCGCCCCCCGCCGGCGCGCAAAGCGTGCTCCCCGGGGCCGTCGCCGTAGAGTATCCGCTTATTCGTGCTACGCGTGGTTCTCTATGATGGGAACCCGAACCTATTACCCCCTTCTGCTTGCGCTCATCGCGCCGGCCGCGTGCGGCGGCGAGAGCGACCCCCCGGCGCCGATCGAGCGGCAGCTCGAGGTCGTCGTGCGCACCGACGCGGCGAGCGAAGCGCAGTGTCCTCACGGTGGCTCCGTCGTCCACGCCGGCCTCGATCGCAACGAGAACGGCGCGCTCGACGAGGACGAGATCGCCGAGTCGACCCTGCAGTGCCAGGACGAGGACGTCGCGCCGGACGACGACGACGACACGCCTGACGAGCCGCCGGAGACCCTGGTCCGCGTCGACGACGAGCCGGCCGGCGAGGCGTGCGCCGACGGCGGCGCGGCCGTCCGGTCGGGTCCCGACGAGAACGGCAACGGCGTCCTCGACGAGCAGGAGGTCGCGGCGACGGAGTACATCTGCGACGACGCGCTGCTGACGCGGATGGTGGCCGAGCCGCCGGGCGAGCGCTGCGCGTCCGACGGCATCGCCTTCCAGGTCGGGCGCGACGTGGACGGCGACGGGGAGCTGGGCGACGAAGAGGTCGAGTGGACCGAGGTCGAGTGCAGCGACGTGATCCAGCGCGACGTCGCGGTGACGTCGGCGGAAGATCTCGCGCTCCTCGCCGACATCCGGGCGATTCACGGCGCGCTGTCGATCCGCGACACCTCGGTCGCCTCGGTCGAGCTGCCGGCGCTCGCGCACGTCGGCGGGCGCCTCACGGTGTCGGGCAACCGCGCGCTCACGGGCCTCTCGCTCCCCGCGCTCGCGGCCGTGGGGGGGAGTCTGGACGTGTACGATAACGCCGAGCTCGCTCGCATGGATCTGACCGGGCTGGTGCAGACCGGCGGCGAGCTCCACCTGAGCGAGAACCCCGCGCTGGCCGCCATCGGCCTCGCGGCGCTGCGCAAGGTGGACGACGAGATCGTCGTGCGCGGCAACGCGGCCCTCGAGGAGATCGAGCTCCGCATGTTCGACAGGCTCGATGACGTGGTCATCGCAGGAAACGCGAGCCTGACCGACGTGGTCGTCCGGGTGTCGCCGCTCCGCGATCTCTCCACGCAAGCGGGCCGGGTGACCCTCCTCGACAACCCGAAGCTCGCGAGCGCGGAGCTCGCGGCCGATAGCTTTCACGGCATCAACGTGGTCCGCAACGCATCGCTGCAGAAGATCACCATTGAGAGCGACCGGATCACCGGGGACGTGAACGTGCAGGAAGCGCCCGCGCTCGACGTTGCGTGGCTCCTCACCGCCGGCGATAGCTTCGCAGACCACCTGGAGATCGGCGGCACCCTCTACGTGGCGGCTCCCCTCAGCTCGCTGTGGTTCGGCAGCGAGCAGAGCGGGCTCGTCGCGGGGGGGTTCGTGCTCGAGGGGACACGGATCGAGCGGTTCGAGCGCAGCGTGGCCCACGTGCGCGGTAACGTCACGTTCCGTCGCAACTCGAACCTCGGCTATTTCGAGGTGGAGCAGGTGGACGGGGGCCTGACGCTCGACGACAACGACGCGCTGGGGAACTTCTCAGTCCGCGACGACGGGAACTTGGGCGGGGATGTGTACGTCGTCGGCAACGACCGGCTCCAGCACCTGGCGGGTCTGCAGCAGACGCACAGCGTGGGAGGCGATCTGACCATCTCCGGCAACGCGTCCCTGATCCGCCCCGCGATGCTCGGGCTCGAGTACGTGGGCGGTAACGTGTCCATCGGCAGTAACCCGGCGCTGGAGCACCTCGACCTGGGGACGCTCCGCAGGATCGAGGGAACGCTCACGGTGTTCGGTACGGCGATGTCTGTCTGGAGCGGGCTCGACGCGCTGCAGTCGATCGGGGGAACGGCGACCATCAGCGGCAACCCCGATCTCGAGACCATCGACCTGCTCGCGCTTCAGAGCGTCGGAGGCTTCTTCGCCATCCGTGAGAACGGCCAGCTCCGGCGGGTGGGCCTGGACGCCCTGAGCCGCGCCGACCTCGACATCACGGCAAACCCGTCGCTGCCGGCGTGCGTGGTCGACGCGCTCTTCGCGAGGGTCACCGGCAGCCACCGCCAGGAGGGGAACGGCGAGCGCTGCCCGTGACGCCGCTCTGTAGTACCAGAGGCGGGCGAGAACCGCTCTACTGCGCCTTTCAGGCGGGTTTAACCCGTTTGTCGCTCTAGGGGGTCGCCGGCCGCCCTCTCGCGCCGCACGCGGCTGACCAGCACGAAGAACAGCGGCGCGAAGAAGATGCTGAACAGCGTCGCGGTGAGCATGCCGCCGAACACGCCCGTCCCGATGGCGTGCTGCGTGGCCGAGCCCGCGTTCCGCGCGAACACGAGCGGCATCACGCCCAGGATGAACGCCAGCGACGTCATCAGGATCGGCCGGAAGCGCAGGCGCGCCGCCTCGATCGCCGCGTCCCGCACGCTCTTGCCCTGCTCGCGCAGGCTCTTCGCGAACTCGATGATCAGGATCGCGTTCTTCGCCGACAGCCCCATGATGGTGATGAGCCCGACCTTGAAGAACACGTCGTTCGGCAGCCCGCGCACCGTCATGGCCAGCACCGCGCCCAGCACCCCGAGCGGCACCACGAGGATCACCGAGAGCGGGATCGCGAAGCTCTCGTAGAGCGCCGCCAGCACCAGGAACACCACGAACAGCGACAGCGCGAGCAGCGCCGGCGCCTCGGCCCCCGACAGCCGCTCCTGGAACGACTGCCCTGTCCACTCCACCCCGAACCCCGGCGGCAGCTGCGCGGCCAGGCGCTCCATCTCCGACATCGCCTCGCCGCTGCTCCGCCCGGGCGCCGGCGCGCCGCTGATCCCGGTGGCCGGAAACCCGTTGAAGCGCGCGAACTGGAGCGGGCCGCGCTCCCACGCCGCCGTCGCGAACGCGGAGAGCGGCACCATCTGACCGGCGCCGTTGGGCACGGACAGCCGCAGCACGTCCTCGATCTGCATCCGGCTCGCCTCGTTCGCCTGCACGATCACCTGCTGCAGCCGACCCTGGTTGGGGAAATCGTTGACGTAGGTCGGGCTCAGCGCGGTCGACAGCACCCCGGCCGCGCTCTCGAAGCTGACGCCGAGCGCGCTCGCCTTCTGGCGGTCGATCCGCAGCCGGATCTGCGCGGCGTCGGGCTGCGCCTCGGCGCGCACCTGCGCGAGGACGGGGCTCCCGGCGGCGAGCTCGATCAGCCGCTGCTGCGCCGCCACGAGCGCCGCGTTCCCGCGCCCGCCCCGGTCCTGCAGCTTCAAGCTGAAGCCCGAGGTGCTGCTGAGCTCCATGATCGGCGGCGGCACCAGGCTGTACACAACGCCGTCGCGGATCTGGCCGAGCTTCTCGTTCGCCAGCGCGGCCTCGGCCTGGGCCGTCGCGCCGTCCGGGCGCTCGCCCCAGTCCTTCATCGTCAGGAAGATCATCGCCACGTTCTGCCCCGAGCCCGAGAAGCCGAAGCCCGGGAAGGACGCCACGCTGCTGATGGCAGGGCGGCCGAGGTAGTGCGCCTCCACCTGCTCGACCGCCCTCAGCGTGCGGTGCTGCGTGGCCTCGGGCGGGAGCTGCACGTCGACGATCACGAGCCCCTGATCCTCCTCCGGCAAGAAGGCGGTCGGCAGCCGGACGTAGAGCAGGCCGAGCGTCGCGACGAGGATCGTGAACCCGAGGAGCAGCCGGCGGCGCCTGTCGAGCGAGCCCGCGACCCAGCGCCGGTACCCGGAGGTGAGCCGCTCGAAGCCGGCGTTGAACCAACCGAGCGGGCCGCGGCGCCGCGCGTGGCCGGCGGGGACGGGCCTCAGCAAGACCACGCAGAGCGCCGGCGTGAGCGTCAGCGCGAGGAACGCCGAGAACAGGATCGAGACCGCCATCGACATCGAGAACTGCCGGTAGATCGCGCCCACCGAGCCCGACGCGAACGCCATCGGCACGAACACCGCCGAGAGCACGAGCGTGATGCCGACGACGGCGCCCGAGATCTCCGCCATCGCCTTCCGCGTCGCCTCGCGCGGGGACAGCCCCTCCTCGGCCATCAGCCGCTCGACGTTCTCGACCACGACGATCGCGTCGTCGACGATGATGCCGATCGCGAGCACCATGCCGAACAGGCTCAGCATGTTGATCGACGCGCCCGCGAGGAGCATCACCGCGCACGTGCCGAGCAGCGCGAGCGGCACCACGATCGCCGGGATGAGCGTGTAGCGGATGTTCTGCAGGAACAGGAACATCACCACGAACACGAGCACCATGGCCTCGACCAGGGTCTCGAGCACCTTGTGCACCGAGGTCCTGACGAAGGGCGCGGTGTCGTAAGGCACGCTGTAGGTCACGTTGGGCGGCAGGCCCCGCGAGAGCTCCTCCATGCGGGCGCGCACGAGGTCGGAGGTCTTCATCGCGTTCGCGCCGTTCGCGAGCTGGATGCCGATCGCCGCGTCGGGCTTGCCGTTGCTCCGCGACGACGACGCCATGTTCTGCGCGCCGATCTCGATCGTCGCGACGTCGCGGAGGAGCACGCGCGACCCGTCGGGCTTCGCGCGGAGGACGATCGCCCCGAAATCCTCGGGCGTCGTGAGCTGCCCCTCGGCGATGAGCGTGGCGCTGATCTGCTGCGTGGGCGGGCTCGGCAGGTCGCCGATGCGGCCCGACGCGAACTGGACGTTCTGCGCGGCGATGGCGGCCGACACGTCGGCGGGCGAGAGCGCGAGCGCCGCGAGCTTGGTCGGATCGATCCAGATCCGCATGGCGCGCTCGCTGGTCCAGAGCTGCACGCGGCCGACGCCCGGGACGCGCTTGATATCGTCGATGATGGAGCGGGCGAGGATGTCGCCGAGCGCGGTGGGGCTGAGGCTGCCGTCGCGCGACGACAGGCTGACGATCATCAGGAAGCTCGACGTCGAGGCCTCGACGAACAGGCCGGATTGCCGCACGGCCGCGGGGAGGCGGGGCTCGACCGCCTTGAGCCGGTTCTGGACGTCGATCTGCGCGAGATCGGGGTCGGTGCCGGGCAGGAAGGTCGCGGTGATCTGGGCCCCGCCGGAGGCGTCGCTCGACGATTGGAAGTAGAGCAGGCGCTTGGCGCTGCTCAGCTCGCGCTCGATGAGGCTGACGACGCTCTGGTCGAGCGTCTCCGGCGTCGCGCCGGGGTAGCTCGCATAGATGGAGACGGTCGGCGGCGCGACCGACGGGTACTGCGTCACGGGGAGCCGCGGCAGCGCGATCACCCCGAGGAGCGCGATGAACATCGCGATGACGACCGCGAAGACGGGCCGGTCGATGAAGAAGCGCGACATGCTGGCCTCGATCTGCTCCGCGCGCGTCAGCGCGCCGCCGGCGCCGCGGGCGCGGGCGCGGCGGCCGAGGCCGCGGGCGTGAAGGGGACGGCGCGGACCTCGGCGCCCGGGGCGACCTTCTGGTGGCCCTCGACCACGACCTTGTCGCCGGCGTTCAGGCCGGAGGTGACGATGTAGCGGTCGCGATCGACGCCGCCCGTCTCGACCTGGCGCACGGCCGTCTTGCCGTCGGGCTGGACGACGAGGACCGTCGCGTTGCCGCCGCCGTCGCGGCCGACCGCCTGCTGCGGCACCGTGAGGGCCGCCTGATCGACGCGCTTGGCGAGCTTCACGCGCACGAACATGCCGGGCAAGAGCAGGCGGCTCGGGTTCGGGAAGCGCGCGCGCAGCGTCACCTCGCCGGTGCCGGGGTCGACGCTGATGCCCGAGAAGAGCAGCTCGCCCTTCTCGGGGTACTCGACGCCATCGTCGAGCACGAGGAGCGCGGCGTGCTCGCCGGCCGCGCCCTGGGGCGCGGCGTCCAGCGCGGCGCGGCGCAGGCGCGTGAGCTGCGAGGCGGGCTGCTTGATGTCGACGTAGACCGTGTCGATCTGCTGGATGACGGCGAGCGGCGTCGCCTCGGCCTGGCCGACGAGCGCGCCTTCGGTGACGAGCGCGCCGCCGATCCTGCCGCTGATCGGGGCGGTCACGGTCGCGTAGCCGAGGTTCAGGCGGGCCAGCGAGAGCGCCGAGCGCGCCTGGGCGATCTCGGCGTGGGCCATGGCCTGGGCGGCCAGCGCGTCGTCGTACGCCTCGCGGCTGACGAGCCCCTCCTGCACGAGCGCGGTGGCGCGCTTCGCGCGCGCCTCGGCCTGGCCGAGGTTGGCCTGCCCCTTGGCGAGGGCGGCGGCGGCGCTGTCGACGGCGGCCTTGAGGGGCGCGGGGTCGATCACGAAGAGCGTCTGCCCCTCCTTGACCTCGCTCCCTTCGGTGAAGCTGCGCTTCAGGACGACGCCCGCGACGCGCGCGCGCACCTCCGCCAGGCGGAGGGGGGCGACGCGGCCGGGGAGCTCGTCGCGGAGGGTCACGGGCTCCATCTGGACCTCGATGACGCCGACCTCGGGCGGGGGCGGCGCCGGCGGGGTGTCGGCCGCGGCGCGGCACGCGCCGAGGCCGAGGAGGAGGGCGGCTGGGAGGAGCCCGCCGAGCGTGCGGAGGTCGGTCATACGTCGATGCAGCCTGGGTCGAGGGAATGTCCCCGGAGGAGGTCGTCCGTTGGGTCCGCCTTGGCGTAGTGCATGGGAGGGGGTCTTTCAACCTCGGGACCGCGCTTCAGGCAGGCGGAGACGCCGACGCCTCCGGCCGAGGGGGGCCGCGCTCGCGCCGCAGATCGACGCTTGGAGGGCGGAGGGAGAGATCCGCGAGGCCGAGATCGCGACGGTGGAGGAGGCGCAGGGGACGTCGGTCTGGCCTTCGTCGCGGCCCTGTCTTCAATCCGCTTCTCGCGGCTTCACTTGGCAGCTGGGCTCGCCGAGGTCGCCACGAACACGCAGGACCGTACGCAGCTCGTTTGTTCTCTCCCGCAACCTGCGATGCAGTCTTGGACTGCAGCGTCCTGTTTGGGCCCCTCCATGGGCCCCTTCAGAGTGCAGCCGCTACGGCACTGATTGTACCGATCGCCGCACGTGGTCTCGCAGTTCTTCCTCCTCTTGTCGGGGTTCACGGCGCACTTTCCACGTGAACAGTCCTCGTCCGGACCGCAGTGCGTCACGCAGTCGCCACAGTGGTTGCGGTCCGTCGAGCGGTTCGACTCGCACCCGTCGTTCATGGTCCCGTTGCAGCTCTGGAAGCCGGCGGTGCAGCTGTAGCCGCACGCCCCGCCGTCGCAGGTCGCCGTCGCGTTGGCGCGCGGCGGGCAGCAGCGCTCGCCGCAGCGGGTCTGACCGTCGGGGCAAGGGGACTCGCACGCGCCGCCGACGCACGTCCCCGCGCCGCAATCCTTGCCCGACACTCCGGCGCACCCGCCGCAGTTCCTCGGGTCGGTCATCACGTCGACGCACTGATCCCCGCATTTCGTCGTGCCCGCGGCGCACACGCTCCTGCATTCGCGTTCGACGCACGATGACCCGGCAGGGCAGCGATTCCCGCACCTGCCGCAGTTCTCCGCGGTCGTGACGTCCGTGCACCCGACGCCGGAGCACCACGCCTCGTCGCCTCCGCACGGCGGCGGGCAGCTCGGGTGGCGCCTCGCGGGGTCGAGCAGGCGCGCGATCGCGTCGTCGCCCGTGCCGGGCAGGACGCCGAGGGAGTGCTGGCACCGGAGGAGATCGCTGTCCTGGAGCGGAACGGGCGAGGCCGGCCCGGCGCTGGCCGTGAGCGAGATCGGATCGAGCTCGCGCCGCTCGCCCCCCTCGACCTGGGGCAGCTTCGTGATCAGCTCCAGCGCCGCCCCGCTCGTGCGCGTCAGGAAGGCGTCCTCGAGCGCCACCTCGGAGGGCTGAGCCACCGCCTCGAACGCGCGCACCGGGCCGATCACGGGGCGGATCTTGAACGCCACGAGGGGACGCCCGGGCGCCCGCGCGAGCCCGTACGTCGCCTCGGGCGCGATCACGACGTCGTAGAAGCGGTCGAAGGCGCAGAGGGCCATGCGCAGGTCCTCCGCGTCGACGACGAGGTTCGCCCGGCCATCCATCGAGAGCGGCCGCGGGGAGAAGGCGCCGGCCGCCGCCGCCACGGCCGTGAAGAGCGCCGCCGCCCCGAGCACGGAGGCCGCCGCGGCGCCCGACAGCGCGAAGCGCGGCGGCCAGAGGCTCCGGAGGCCGCGGCGGGCGATGAGGCGCAGGAGGTCCGCGCGGGGCCCTCCGACCCTCCGCCGCACGTCGCGCTCCCTGTCCAGCCGGCCCTCGAGCTCCGGCCCGATCGGCCCGGCGAGGAGCCTCGCGAGCGCCGCGCGCGCGTCCCGCCGCGCGCGCCCGTCGCCCGCGTCGAGGTCCTGAAGCGCCACGTCCTGCTGCCAGCGCAGGTGAGCCGCCGAATCCTTGTCGCTCGGCTCGGCCCGGAGGAGCGCGTCGCGGAGGAACCGCCGCACCGCTGCCTCGGGGAAGCGGCCGCTCCGGCGGGCCTCCCGCAGCGATCCGGCGAGCGCGCGCCGCTCTGGCGCCGTCTCGCGGCCCTCGACGATCGGCGCGACGGCGAGCAGGATCGACCCCGGCGTGTGCGGCAAGAAGCGCCGGCGCAGCGCCTCCGCGAGCTCGAACGAGGGCCGCGGCGCGAGCGCGAGCATCGCGCGCAGCAGGTGAAGGTCGACGAGATCGAGGGGCGGGCGCTCGGCGCGCGGCGCGAAGGCCGGCGCGGCGGCGTGGGAGCGCAGCGCCGCGAGCCGCCGCGCGGCGCCGAGCACGCCGTGCTCGTCGAGCGGGAAGGCCGCGACCGCCGTGGCCGGCGACGCGAGCCCGCGAGGCCACAGGTCCGGATCCTCGATCGGCGTGAGGAGCACGCTCGCCGGCCAGGGCTGCAGCGCGACGCGCAGCGCCTCGCGGGGATCGGAGAGCGCCGCGGCCACGGCCTCCCCGGTGCCGAGCAGGATCATCGGCTGACCGCCGAGCCGCGGCGCGAGCGCGCCGAGGGGGACGGCGCGCGCGCCGGGGCGGACGGCGACGCGCGTGGGGTCGCCCGCGAACCACAGCCGCGTCACGTCGGCGCCCGAGCGCTCGAGCGCCTCGACGAACGCCTCCAGGGCGGCGCGGAAGGGGCGGCTCGCGGCGCTCGTGTCCACGAGCACCACGGCGCGCGTCCGGCCGAGCCGCGTCCGCCGCACGAGGGTGGGGAAGAGCCCGGCGCGCGCGGTCGCGTCGACGGTGCGCGCCACGTCGATCTCCGGCGACAGCAGGGCTTCGCGGAGCGACCGCTCGAGCGTCACGCTCATCCGGTCGAGCGCGGCCCGCGCGCGCCGATCGGGGATGGGCGCGAGGTCGTACCAGCGCGGCCCGGAGCGCTCGACGAAGGCCTCGGTGAGGGTGCCTCGCTGCCGCGCGAGCAGGCGCCTCCGCCCGCGCACCACGCCGGCCACGCCGAGCGAGAGCAGCGTGCCCGAGAGGAGCACGAGAGAGGGCAGGTACCAGCGCTGGATGCTCGTCTCTTCCGGCCGGCACGCCGTGACGTCGCCCCCGCCGGCGCCGCTCGTGCTGCTCGCGCCGCTCGCGCTGCCGTCCGCCGTGCTCGCGCCGCTCGCCCCGCCGCTGCCTGCGTCGCCAGGCGGTGGATCAGGTGATCCAGGGGAGATCCAGAGCGCGGCGCTGGTCACGAGCGCGACCGTCGCGAGGAGCGCGCCGAGCTGGCGGCCGCGCGGGCGGAGCCAGCGCGCGAGCGCCGCCCACGCGCTCGACCGCGCCTCCGGCGCCATGGGCGGAGGGGGCGGCCGCGGGGTCGACGGCGCGGGCGGCGGTTCTTCCTCGGGGAAGACGCGGTCGAACGCCTCCTCGACGAGCTCCACCTCGGCGCGGCTGCGGGCGAGCAGGCTGGCCACCGCCGTGCGCAGCTCCTCGCGCGAGGCGCCGTCGTAACGGCTCAAGAACCGCGCGAAGGCGAGCCGCTCCCGGGGGCCGACGGCGACGCCGGAGCGCTTCACCTCGTCGAGCAGGTCGTCGAACGGGAAGCGGTCTTCGCCCGTCATCGGGTCGCCGGCCCGGCTCTCTCCGCGTCGCCCGTCGCGCCGAGCACGCGCCTGAAATCCTCGTCCAGCTTGAGGAGCACGCCCGGGTAGAGCTCGGCCAGGCGCCGCGCCAGCACGTCGGCCTCCGTCACCTTCGCGCGGAGGAGCACCTTGACCCACGCGAGCAGCTCGCCGGTGGCCGGCCGCTTCTCGATGTCCGACGCGCGGACCTCACGGAAGCGCTTCAGCACCGCCGCGAGGAGGCCGTCGGAGATCTGCGCGGCGGCGTATTTCGACCGCACGATCGCGCCGAGCTCCTTGTCGCTCGGGAACTCGATGTGATGAAAGACGCACCGCCGGAGGAACGCGTGCGGCAGCGGCTGCTCGCGGTTGCTCGTGACGATCACGAACGGCCGCGCGCCGTCCTTGCCCTCGATCGTCTCGCCGGTCTCGTGCACCGGGAACCTGAGCCGTCCCTCGAGCACGCCCAGCAGATCGTTGGGGAAGTCGCGCGGCGCCTTGTCGATCTCGTCGATGAGCACGACGCGCGGCGTGGGCGAGCGGATCGCCTCGCCGAGCGCCTCATAACGCACGTAATTCGCCGGGGCGCTGGCGAGCTCGCTCTTGACCTGGGCGTCGTGGAGGCGGCGCAGGCTGTCGAAGGAGTAGAGGCAATCGCGCGCTTGGTGGTCGCTGCGGGCGACGAAGGTGAGGACCTCGCCCAGGCCGAGGCGCCTCGCGACCGACTCGGCGAGCCTGGTCTTGCCGGTGCCCGGCTCGCCGGTGACGAGCAGCGGCTGCTCGGCCGCGAGCGCCGTATTCACCGCGACCGCGAGCTTCTTGCTGGGGATGTAGTCGTCGCCGTCGAACGGCCCGTCGGGGTACTGGCGGAATTCGTAGTGCTCGTCCATGTCACGTCCTAGCGCTGCGCCGCGTCGGCGGCGGACAGGAGCTCCTGGAGCCCGGCGAAGAAGCGCTGCGTATCCTTGCTGGCCTCGTGGAGCTCGAGGCCGCGCCGCGTGCCGGCGTCGATCGCCCGCGGGTCGCCTGGATACAGCTCGCGGAAGAACATCTCGATATCGCTCCTCTCGATCCGCTTGAGCTCGTGCCGCATCGCCCGGTGCTCGATCGGCGCGAGCGCGCCGTGGGTCACCCTGTGGGCCGAGAGGGCCCCGATCCAGTCCCAGAGGCTCGGCTTCCACACGATCGGCTGCAGGGTGATGAGGGCGCCCCCGCCGGCGCCCCCGCGTCGATCGACCGCTTGCCGGTAGAGCTCGGGGATCGCCTCGGTGTGATGATCCTTGAGCCACCGCGCGTGGGCCGCGTCCAGCGCCTCCGGGTGCATCGGGTAGATGAGGATCAGGCTCCTGTCCTGGGTGAGGCGCGCGATCGCGTCGGGCAGCGCGTCCACCTCGACGTCCTCGCCGAGCTCGAGCGCGAGGACGTCCCGGAGGGCGAGGAGCGCCTTGCGGGCGTCACGCACGTTGAACACGGTGGGGCTCATCGTGAGCACCTCGGCGCCGAGGTCGTCCTTGAAGGCGCGGACGCGATCCAGGAAGTACTGATGGCCGTCCTCGGGCGCGCCGCAGAGCAAGAGGGCGTGGGCGCGCGGGTCATTGGCGCTGCGGCTCTGGAGGTCGCTCCAGATGTCGTGGCGATCGAGCCGCAGGTACGCGTTGGCCGCGGGGTGCCGCGGGAGGGCCGAGGCCTTGGGCTTGCAGGCGGCCCGGATGGCCGCGTGGTGCCTCGCCTTGCGCGCGTCCTCGAGCGCGCACTCCACGAGCTTCGGGATCTTCGCCGCGTGGACGCGGGTGACCTCGTCGAAGATGCCTTGTACCGACTGATCGTGGTTGATGCTGAAGAGGTCGACCCCCGCCCGCTCGCAGAGGAGGAGGGCCTCGCGCTTCTGCTCCATGCCGTTGTATGCGGCCGAGAGCGCGCGGACGAGCGCGGCGCGATCGTAGGCCATCGGTACGGGAGCCGGCATCTCGGTTCAGCTCTCTCCGGGGGCGCGATCAGGCCGGGAGCAGGCCGGCCTGGACGAGCCCTTCGCGCACCCGCTCGATGCGGATGCCCTGATTGCGGTACGCCGGCGGCCGCCCGTTCTGCTGGGGGATCTCCACCCAGCGGTGGTGCAGCGCGGCGACCTCCCACCGGTCGTTGAACACGGGAGATCCCGACGAGCCGCCGTCGGTGTCCGTCAGGTACTGCACGACGCTGTCATCGACATACTGCACCTGGTTGCGCGTGAGGCCGATGTGCTTCACCAGGCCGCGCGGGTGCTGGATGATGAAGACCGGGTCGTTCTCCGAAAGCGGCCGAGAAGGGCGCAGGGCGAGCCGCGGGTAGCCCTCGGGCAGCGGCGAGGCGAGGCGCACGGCGGCCCAGTCGTGCTCGGCCGAGCCCACGATCGTCGACGGGTCGCCGGGGACCACGCGCGGCTGCCTGGGCGCGCCGTCCGGCCCCGTCTCGTACGAGAACCACGCGTCCACGCGGGACACCGGCCGTCCGCCGGCGCCGAGGTCGAAGAGCACGTGATGGTTGGTGAGCAGGAGAGGCTCGCCCGGCGCGTCCAGGAGGAAGCCTGTGCCGTAAAACCGCTGCCCTCCGGCGTGGACCTCGAGGCGGGCCACCGCCGGAGACACGCGGAAGGCGCCCGCGAGCTGGCCCATGTCGATGAGGCTGCTCGCGCTGCCGAGGATCCGCTCGACGTCGCCCGAATCCGGGTCGGGCCCGGCGAGGCTGGGCACGCCGGGCGCGCCGGCGGCCGGCGCCTCGACGACGGGCGCCGGCTCCATGAGCTCTTTGATGCGGTCGTGGTACTTCTTGCGATCCCTGTCGGCGAGGACGAGATCCAGCAATGGACGGAGCAGCAAAGCGTCGGACGCCTGTCGCAGGGCGTCCTGCCAGACGTAAATGGGCGCCTGCTCCAGATCGATGTAGCTGGGTTCGAGCCCGGCGCGCTCGAGGATCACGGGGATGTCCTGCTTGCGGCTGTACGCCTTGGCGAGCAGGCTGCGCAGCTCGACGGCTTCGGGGTGGATGTAATTGAAGTCGTCGAGAAAGTGCGCTGCGCTGGCGGGAGGGCTCACGACCGGGCATCGTCGCGCCCGGCCGCACGCATTTCAAGGCTTAAGTTGCGCGATCCATGGCGCGCTGTAACGCCAGCCGGCCGCCTCCTTGAAAAGCGATATAGATCAATGGCTTATCCGCGCATCGCCGCGCATCGCCGCGCATCGCCGCGCATCGAGGCGGGCGGCTTCACGGCCCAGAGGCAATGACGTAGGATCGTCTCTGTACCATGACATCAAACGAGATCGGTCGGATCTGTGCCACGTGCTTGAAGGGCGACCAGGAGGCCAGCGCCGCCCTCGCGGAGGCGATCGGCTGGGCGGGCGACGGGCAGATCCTGATCGAGCCGAAGGAGGGAGGCGGCCTGGCGCTCCGCATGCTCGCGGAGATGGACTTCCATTTCGGCCATGCCTCTCCCGCGTTCGCGACCGACGCGGAGCGGATGTCATGCACGCTGGAGGCGTGCTCCGTGCTCGTCATGAAGGTGGAGGGAGACGCCGAGCAGCGCCTGTTCCCCGGGTGGCTCCAGGTCACCGCGCCGCCGTCGCGGGCCCTGCTCCTCGTCGCCGAGGGGCTCGGCAGCGACGCGATCGAGGCGCTCGTCCACGAGCACCGTCGCGGGGCCCGCCGCTGCGCCGTGGTGGCGATCCCTGCCGGTCAGGGCGACGCGCTGCTCGATCGCGTCGCCGCCTTGACCTGGACGAGCGTGCACACGGAGAGGGCGAAGCGCCTGTTCGAACGCGGGGAGCCCGTCGAGCTCGGGAGCGCGTTTCGGGTCCACGTCGAGCGAGGCCGCACGCTCCTCCAGGTCGACGTGGGCTCCGGCGCCGCTCTCGCCGATGTGCCCCCGCAGCGGGCGGCGTTGCTCCAGGTCGGCGGCGCCACGGAGGTCGAGAGCGCGGCGCGCAGGCGGCGCTTGCAGGACGCCTTGAAGGCCGCACGGGCTGCGATCGCCGGGGGCGTCCTCCCCGGCGGCGGCGCGGCGTTCGTGAGCGCGCAGGCCGCCCCCGCCGCGGCGCACTACTTCGAATCGACCCGGGAGGCGCGGGGCGCCGGCGCGAGCCAGCCCGAGCCGAGGCGCTCCCGGTTCCTGGAGAGCTTCGACGCCGTCGAGCGAGGCGGCTCAGACCTCTTGGACATCCCCTTCGGCGGCGACGGGCTGCTCTCGGCCCGACGGCAGCCGGCGCCCGGGGCGAATCCGACGAGCGCGCGCGATTTCGGCGCGGCGTCGCCCCTGCCGCTCCCGGCTGCGCGGCCGGCCGGCGCGTCGCGCCCGGCCGAGGCGCCGTCCCCCTTCGAGGTATGGTCCCCGGCCGAGGCGCTGCCGCCCGCCGAGGCGGCGGTCCCGCGCGATGCGTCGCCCCCGGCCGAGGCGCCGCCGCCGGTCGACGCGCCGACCGTGCTGCGCCATGTCGATGTCGCGTGCCCGCGCCGGATGTGGCTCGGCGCGGAGCGCTTCAGCCTGGTCGTGCGCCTCACGGTGGCTCCATCCAGCCTCAGCGTCGCCAGCCGCACCGGTCCGGTGCCGCTGAGGCCGTCCGAGCCCGTGCGCGTGCGCCTGAGCGCCCCTTCCTTCGATGTGCTCTCGCCGCTGGAGCAGGAGATCCGCATCCCCGCGAGCGGCGACAGCGATCCGGTCGTGTTCTTCCTCAAGCCCACGGCGCTCGGCGAGCGCGCCCTCCTCCTCGACTTCCTCCAGTCGGGCAACCCCGTCGGGTCCGCCGCCGTCCAGGTGGAGGTCACCGCGATGCCCGTGGCCACCTCGGACACCGCCTATGGGAGCGGCGCGGTCCGCACCTCGAGCGCCTCGCTCGCCGAGGCTCCCGAGCGGATGCTGTATATCGCCTACGAGCGCTCGCCGGCCGGCGGCGCGCTCACCTTCACGCTGATCCGGAAGGGCGAGGTGGGCAGGACGTTCACGCGCGTCCCGCTCTCCTCCTCGCCCGAGGACTTCACGACGTCGCTGTACCGGGAGCTGAACCTGCTCCGCGCCGGGAAGGATCCCACCGTCGACGCCCTCGGCAGGCCGCGGCTCGCCATCGACCGCGAGGACGTGGACATGAAGATCCGCGACATGGGCTTCGAGCTGTGGAAGGCGCTGTTCCCGGAGGACTTCCGTCGAATGTACGCCGCGGAGCGCAAGGCGTGGCGCGACAGCAGCATGATCATCCTGTCGGATGAGCCGTTCATCCCGTGGGAGCTGGTCTGGCCGTACGGGACCGAGCCGGAGCGCTGGCACGATGAGGAGCCCTGGTGCCTCAGCATGTCGCTGACCCGCTGGCTCCGGCGGAACGAGCAAGGGGGCGGCCACGAGGGCCCGGCGGCGGCGCTCCGCGTCGAGGCGTTCGCGCTGCTCGTGCCGACGGACTCCAACCTCCCCAGCGCGCCGAAGGAGAAGGAGTTCCTCGCCAGGCTCCTGGGCCAGGACAGGAAGCTGCAGGACAGGAGCCCCAAATACGCCACGGCGAAGGAGGTCAAGGCGCTGCTGAAGAACGGCGGCTATGGGCTGATCCACGCGGCGACGCACGGCAACTTCTCGACCAGCGCGCCCGACGCGATCACGGCCCTCTGGCTGGAAGGGGGAGAGCCGCTGAGCCCGCGCGCCATCAACGGCCCCGACATCGAATCGCACCTCGGCGCCGCGCGCCCGGCGTTCGTGTTCAACGCGTGCGAGCTGGGTCAGGGCGCGTGGTCGCTCGTGGGCATCGGCGGGTGGGCGAACCGCCTCATCTCCGCCGGCGCCGGCCTGTTCCTGGCGCCCCTCTGGCTGGTGAGCGACGACCGCGCCTACGCCTTCTGCGAGGCGCTGTACCGCGAGCTGGCGAACGGCGCCCCCGTCGGCAAGGCGGTCCGCGAGGCGCGGCGCGCGGCCAAGAAGGACGGCGATCCCACGCACCTCGCGTACTGCGTCTACGCGCACCCGAACGCGAGGTTCGTCTTCGGCAGCGGCGCATGAAGCGCCCTGCCGCCGACGCGGAGACGTCATCAACCAGGGAGGAAGCGATGAGTGAATCGGAAACGACCGGTGGTCCGGAGATCGACGAGGAGACCCGCGTCTGCGTGGACGTGTTCCCGCCCGTGGACGACGATCTGGCCCGCTCGGGCGCGGCGCAGGGGGAACGGGCGGAGTCGCTCGATTCCGTATACGCCGGGGACCCGGGCAACCCGGCGCGCATCGCCGTGCTGAAAGGCAAGCGGTGGGCCCCCGGGCAGACGCTGCGCATCGCGTTCATGGGCGGCGAGCGCGAGGTGCAGCGGCGGGTCCGCGAGGTCGCCGAGCTCTGGACCCGGCACGCGAACCTCACGTTCGATTTCGACGATGGCCCGAGCGCCCAGATCCGCATCGCGTTCATGCGCGGCGAGGGCTCGTGGTCCTACATCGGCCGAGATTGCCTGAGCATCCGCCGGGACAAGCCGACGATGAACCTGGGCTGGCTCACGCCGTCGACGCCCGACGAGGAGTGCTCGCGGGTCGTGCTGCACGAGTTCGGACACGCGCTCGGGTGCATCCACGAGCATCAGAACCCCGACGCCGGCATCCCGTGGGACACGGAGGCCGTCTACAGGTACTACATGGGGCCGCCGAACCACTGGAAGCGCGCCGACGTCGACAGCAACCTCTTCCAGAGGTACTCGAGGAACGTCACGCAGTTCTCGACGTTCGATCCGCGCTCGATCATGCTGTACGCGATCCCGAAGGAGCACACGCGCGACCGGAAGCCGCGTCCGGGCAACAGCACGCTGTCGGAGACCGACATCGAGTTCATCAAGCAGATGTATCCGCGCGCGACGTGAGCGCGGCACCTCGCGGGATCGCCCAGCGCGCGTCGAGACCACCGTCTTTGGAAGGAATGAGGGACACACCGTGAAGCCATCGCTCCTGCGCGCGCTCGGACATCCGACCGCGTCGACACACGCCCACCCCCGCGCGACCGAGCAGGTGCTCCCGCCAGAGGACGCTCCGAGAGGGCAAGGCAGCCCGAGATCGGACCGACCGCCCGCCAAGGACTACGCGTTCGACGCGAGCGCCGACGCGGACATCGGGCGCGTCGAGCCCGAGCACGTCGCGTGGCTCGAGGAGCGCCTCCGCGACGATCCCGGCCCGATCCTGGCAGAGGCGAGGAGCCTGTGGGACGCCAGGCTGACCGAGGGGGAGCTCCGGGGCGCGCTCGACCGGGCGCGGGCGCTCCTGGAGCCGTCGACCACGGCGGAGCCGCTGCTCAGGGCGGCCGCCGCGCCCGTGCAGGCCTTCGGCATGTCCGACGGCCTGCTCAGGGCGGCCGCGGCGCCGGTGCAGGCCTTCGGTATGCCCGACGGCGTGCTCAGGGCGGCCGCGGTGCCCATGCAGCCCGACGGCGTGCTCAGGGCGGCCGCCGCGTCCGTGCAGACCGTCGGCATGCCCGACGGTTTCGGTTTTCTTGGGTACGATTCCACCTGGCTGCCCATCCTCCCGATGGAAGAGAAGTTCGAGACGGTCGCGGACGGCGCCATGTACGCGCTCGCCTTCGTCGCGTCGAAGGCCGCGAACAGCCTCAAACCCAAGGCGCCCTTCCGGTACCACGACGCGTCGAAGGAGCGGTCGTTCGTGTACGACATGCCGGTGGCGAAGACCAGCCTCGCCCTGCTCGCCGACTTCGGCAACGGGCTCCCGCACTCGCGTTACATCGCCAAGCACATCCGGAGGCTCGCGCCCGACCACCTCCTCTACCTGGGCGACGTCTATTACGCCGGCACATCGGCGGAGTTCGCGGCCTTCGTCGCGCCCGAGTTCGAGGACATGCTGGCGCGCACGAACGTGATGATGCTGAGCTCCAACCACGAGATGTTCTCCAAGGCGTACCCGTACTTCAGCTACCTCGACTACCGCATGGGCCTGGGCGCGCCCCAGGTCCAGCAGGGGAGCTATTTCTGCCTGCGCTTCGGGGACGCGTTCCAGATCATCGGGATCGAGACCGACTACTTCGGCCACATGACGTACGCCGACGCCCGGCTCCGCTCGTGGCTCTCGCAGATCCTGCAGGACGGACGTCAGCGCGGGTGTATCAACGTGCTGCTGTCAGCGAACGAGCCGTTCCAGTATGGATCGATGGACCTCACCAGGATGTACGAGCACCTGAAGCCGTACCTGCCGGCCGTGGATCTCTGGATGTGGGGCAACACGCATTACTGTGGTCTCTTCGACATGACCCCGGAGCTGCCGGTCTCGAGCTGCATCGGGCACGGCGGCTATCCCTATCGACTCTCCGAGTACGGGCTCGACAAGGATTTGTACGCCGCGCCGTGCCCCGCGACCCCGCTCTTCCTCGAGTCGCAGTCGCGCTATCATGGGTACAAGCTCCGTCCCGAGATCGGCAACAACGGCTTTTGCATGCTTCACCTCGATCCGGGGCAAGGGCCTTCGACGCGGCGCCTTCGCCTCGAGTACATCGATTGGAGAAGCCGGCTGCGGTACCGCGCCGAGCTCGGCCGGCAGCAGGACGGACGGGTGGCCGTGCTCCACGGCGCCGAGGAGGTCTGAGCGAGCGCGCCAGGGGGACTTCGCCGCGCGCGCCGGTCACCTCGAGGCTCGCCCCGTGACCGGCGTCGTCGATGAAAACCCCGCCATCGTGTGGTCTCCTCTCGATCGGGTTGGCGCGAGCCGCCCCGATCAGCCCCTCACCGCGCCGAGCCTCGCGTCGAGCGCCTTCAAGGTGGCTTGCCCCGCGACCCCGTCCACGAGGAGCCCGCGCTCGGCCTGGAACGCCCTCACGGCCTCCTCCACGCGATCGCCGAAGACGCCGTCGACGCCGCCTCGGAGCTGGATCCCGACCGCGAGCAGCGCCTCCTGCAGGGCCTTGATCTCGGGCCCGCTGGCCCGCTTGCGGAGCGACCCCTCGCCCCGCGCGACGCGCTCGAGCGCCGGCTCGCCGGCGAGCGG
Source organism: Sorangium sp. So ce394 (assembly GCF_051474665.1). Lineage (NCBI taxonomy): Bacteria > Pseudomonadati > Myxococcota > Polyangiales > Polyangiaceae > Sorangium > Sorangium sp. So ce394. The sequence continues at coordinate 6,757,401 of NZ_CP150339.1, read as the reverse complement.
CGCGTTCTTCAGGATCTGCGGCTTGGCCGGCCTGCCGGGCCGCGGCGCCGGACGCTCGGCGAACGGATCGCTCGACGGCGACGCCGCCGCCCGGAAGAACGGATCGCTCGTGCAATCCAGGCCGTCGGCCTTCATGTGCTCGCAGTAGAGCTGGAATTGCCTCCAGTCGGGGATCCATTTGAACTTCCGGGCCCTGCCGTAGAAATAACGACCCACGAGCACGGCGAGGCGCTGGTCGCGCTCGACCGACGCGGCGCCGCCGTCGGCCTGGGGCAGCGCCCAGTCGAGGCAGCCGTCGACGTACGCCGGGGCCCAGTGCTTGAGGTGGGCGATCCAGTTGAACAGGGCCTGCGTGGCGATGCCGTCGGCCCCGGCGATGTGCGCCGACGTCTCCATGAACGTGACGAGCTGCGCCTCGGTGACGGCGTCGCGCGTGCGCGGATCGCGCGCCGCGTGGATGAGCACCCGGAGCAGCGGGACCGAGCTGCGGAGCGTCTCGAGCGCCTCTTTCCGCCCGGTGATCACCCGCTTCGCCCGGAGGTCGACGACATCGTAGACGTTCTTGTCGCGGTAGCGCAGGCCCGCGCGGCCGAGCCGCTCGCGGAGCGCCTCGTTCGCCGCCGCGCGCGCCATGACCTTGCCCAGCATCCCGAGGCCGCCCCAGCCGGTCCCCCAGGTGACGATCTGGTTGTCGTAGGTGTTGATGGCCGCGGTGCTGCCCTCGCGCGCCTGGAAGGCGCGGAACGCGATGACCTTGCGGCGGTCGCTGGAGCTCGACGCCGCGGCGCGGGACTCGAGGTAATCGTGGAGGTAGGCGAGGTGCGCCTTGTCGCTGGCCCCGGTGTACATGTGCCCTTGGCGAACCGGCTTGAGGCCCGGCTCCGCGGGCGCCTCGCCGCGGCTCTGCTCGATCTCCGCGAGGAGATCCTCGGGCAGCTCCGCCCCGGCCACGGCCGTGCCCGCGTCCGTCGCGTAGTCTTCCCACCCGAGGAGGGGCGCGCTCGCCTGGGCGAGCCCGGCCGAGAAGCCGGAGGACCTGCTCGCCTCCAGCGGCGCGCGGCAGAAGCCGAGCCCGGGCCCGGGGAACACGAGATCCGTGTAGCCCGCGAAGGTTTCGACTCTCCCGAGCCCCTCGAGGCGTTCGCGCACCTCGCCGAGGAGCGCTTCGCAGAGGCTCTCTCTGGGCGCGTCGTCGTCGGGCGACTCGAGCCCGGTGAGGGCGATCTCCCAGAGGAGGCGGCCGTCCGTGCCGCGCAGGATGCGGTGCGCGAGGAGCGCGGGGTGGATCGTCGGCCGGGAGGCGACGCTGAACGCGGCGGCTTCGGCCAGCAGAATCCGCTGGAGTTCCGCCGGATTGACGCTCGCCTCCGGGTCGATGTGGAAGAGAAAGACGTTCGCTGCGTCTGCGGTGTTCTCTGTCACAACCAATGAGGAGAGCGAGCACGACTGCCCCTGTCAACGGAATCCGAGCGCTCGGACGAGGCAGAGCAGCAATCGGGCATCGAGCGTCTGGCCGCAGTCTTGCGACCGACGCGCGGGTGGACATTCCGCGAGCACCAATGCGGAATTCCGCCCCTGAAGCACTCGAGTGTTCGGGAACTCCGCCGGACGGACGCGGCGGGGCTCAGCGCCTTGCCGCGGCGAGCGCGAGAGCGACCAGCGGCCTGCAAGCTCCCTGGGTTGATGTAAGTTTCTGTCGCGGCTGGTGCCGCCGCCAGTCGCCACGAGCTCCGTTGCAGCCGTGGTGGACTTGAGCAGGCGCTCTGGGCGAAAACAGGGCTAAAATCTACTGCGCAGCAGCGCCCCGCCGCCGCCTGGCAGGACCGCGGGCGTGAGGGCGACGGTCGCGCCCTGCTGAGGTGACGTCAGGAGGAGCACCAGGCCAGCGCCAATGCCAGCGAGGCCGATGGCGCCGAGCACGGTACCCGTGGCGGTGAGCGTCTGACCTTGAGACTGAGCGCTCATGCCGTCCTCGTTGCAACTCAATGGATTCGGGCACTCTTCCTCGAGATCCAACTTCGCTTTGAGCGCGAGCCCGCCCGCGACGAGGCTTCCGACCAGAGCCGCAGTACCGACGCCGCCAACGACGAAGGCGACCGTCCGTTGCGTGCCGGAGGCGGGGGCGGACGGCGCGCTGACGACCGGAGGGGGCGAGGCGGCCTTGGGGGCTTCGGACACACGGACCGGGCGCGGCGCGGCGACCGCCGGAGGCGGCGCGGCGTCGACTGGAGGCGGCGCGAGACGCAAGATTTGGCGCGCGCCCTCCGCGAGGGTCACTGGCGCTTCGGTCTGCCTGCCGTCGGTCCATTGGGCGACGACAGCGTGGGTTCCGGGGTCGAGCGGGAGCTCGCTGCCAAGGCTGGCTTGCGGAAGCGCGGCTCCATCCAGGAGCACCTCCGAAGGTGCTGGCGCGCCCTGGTCGAGCTCGATCACGAGTTTGGGAACGCGCGGCTCGAGCTGCTCGATCTGCTGCCTGGTGCTGGCAAGACGGAAGTCGTTGGGCTCCAGTTGTGGCAGCAGCTGCTTGAGGTGCTGCCACGCGCTCGCCACTTTTCCGAGCTTCGACTCGCATTGCGCGAGGTTGAAGAGGGGACCACGCGCGGGGAATGTGGACAGGCTCTCGCGGAAGAGCGGAACCGCGCGGGCGCAGTCCCCCGCCTCCAAGGCCGCACGGCCTTGCTCGAAGAGCGCCTGCGCCTCGGCTTTCGAGCTCGTCGGCTGCGCGGCCGCCACATGGCTCATCGCGCAGAGGAGCGCGAGCGGCAGGACGCAACGCCACGCTGCGGGATACGCTGATCGTTTGGTCAATCCCATGACTTCCCTGGGTCCACGGGCGGTTTTTTGGGGTCGGCCGTCGGTCGCGGCGTGGGCCTTGGTGCCCTTGCGGCGCTTGCCCCTGGCGTCCCCGCCGCTCGCGTCGCCGGAGGCGCCGCCGGGATCGCGCTGACCGCGGCAGGTGCGCTCGTGACGAGCGCTCGGCTCGGGGATGGCGTGGCGGTTGCGTGGTCGGCGATGGCGACGGGGGGCGACGCGAGCCCCATCGGGCTGTCCGTGCCGGTCGGTGCAGGCGCGGGCTCGGACGTCGTGCTCGATCCCACGGGGCCACCGCTGTCCACCGGCCCGCTCGTCGTGAGCCGTGACGCGACGACGAGCCCGCTCAAGACGAGCCCACCCGCGGCGCAGGCGATCAGCGCGACGCGATTCCGTCGCGCGCGGGCCGGTGTGGTGTTGCCCGGGGACGCGAGAGGCGATATCTCGTGCGCCGTCTCCGTCGCCTCGCTGCCGGGCGACGACATCGGGCCTGGGCCCTCCGGCATGGGCGCGGTCGTCGCGTCGTGCGCTCCTGCTTCCCACGAGGGCGTGGCGAGCAGGCAGCGCGCCGCGACGGGCGCGTCCACCCCCGGCGAGGAGCCGGCGCGCGAGGCGAGGTCCGGCAGGAGACGGTCGATGCTCTCGAACGACAGCCTCCCGCGCTGGGTCGCGAAAGGCGCGAGCACCCGGGCGACTTCGGCCACGTTCTGGACGCGAGCGGCGGGATCTTTCGTGAGGCACTTGTCCACGAGCGCAGCGACGGCCGGCGGGAGGTCCGGGTGCAGCGCCAGAAGGGACGTGGGCGTGTCCATCATGATCGCCGCCGTGACCGCGGTCATGGTTTCGCCCTCGAAGGGGTGCCGCCCCGAGAGCATGCGGTACAGGATCACGCCGAGCGCCCATATGTCCGTCCGCACGTCCGTGTACTTCAGGCTGCGGATCTGCTCGGGCGACATGTAATGGATGGAGCCCATGATACGGTCAGTCGCGGTCAGGCTCGCCTCCTTGACGGAGTCGCCCACGCCGATGAATTTCGACAGGCCGAAGTCGAGCACCTTGAGGAGGGGGGTTCCGTCGGGGCGGCGGGTGACGAAGAGGTTGTTCGGCTTGAGATCGCGGTGGATGATTCCGCGCACGTGAGCCTCGGCGAGCGCCTCGCAGGCCTCGAGGAGGTGGTCAGCGGCTTCGGTCAGCGACAGCAGGCCGCGGGTCTCGAGCACGTCGGCGAGGTCTTCACCGGTCAGGTACTCGAGCACCATATAGGCCGCGCCGGTGTCGAGCGTGCCGACGTCGAGGACGCGCGCGACGTGCGGTCCATCGAGGGCAGCGGCGGCGCGGGCCTCGCGGAGGAAGCGGGCGCCCGCGTCCGGGAGCTCGGCCGCCTCGGGGAGCAGGAATTTGATGGCGACGCGGCGCTCCAGGGCGAGGTGCCAGGCAGCGAGGACCACACCCATGCCGCCGGCGCCGAGGACGCGCTCGACACGGAACTTGCCCTCGACAACATCGCCGGGAACGGGGACGCCGGGCCGGCGGACGGCGGGCTGCTGCTGCATGGCGGAGGGCGAGCGTAGCCCGGCGGTGCTGCCGAGCACAAGAGGCGGGCGGCTTCGAGAGCGGTCGGCCAGCGAGCTCGGCGCGGACCAGCGGCGCGTGGAGCTCGATGGACGGCCGCCTTGATGGCGCGCAGCGGCCACGTGGGTTGAGGGGCGACGCGTCACGGACGATCTCTGCCGGTGATTGAATGCCGCGGCGCCGCCGCACGAGGCGTCGTTTCGCAGGCGGCCCGCTTGACAGCGGAGAACGAACAGCGCGACGCTGCATCGGCGATGGGCGACAGGTGGTCGAGGGCGAGGAGGATCGGTGCGGTTGGAATGGTCGTTGTCGGCGCCGGGTGCGCGGACATCCTCGGAGCGGACTGGGGAGAGTACAAGCCCATGGGCGACCTGTTCGTCCGCATGCGCATAGCGCGGACCGGGGACTGCACCGTGGCCTGCGCTCCCGACGAACCGTTTTGGACCGAGGATGCGGTTGACGCCGCGTACGCGGGCAGCCACAGCGCAACGCTCCTGGTGGGCAACCAGATCATGCAGCGCGGCGACTCGGAAGCGCTCTCCACCGGGACGTCGCGCGTCCAGCTGTACGAGGCCGAGGTCCGCGTGGACGACCTCGAGGGCAACCCCGTGACGGATGGGTACGTGGTTCCGATCACGGGATTCGTCGATCCCGGGACGAGCGACGACGCCGGCTACAACTGCACCGAGGTCCTCCTGATCGACGGCGCCACGATGGACACGCTGCGCGGCAGGGCCGCGAGTCTCCGCCGCGACGTCCAGGTCTTGGCGACGGTGGTGTTGCGAGGCAGGACGCTTGGCGGCGAGGAGATCGAGACCGCCGAGTGGTCCTACCCCATCCGGGTCTGCTTCGCCTGCAGCCGGTGCGAAGACACGTACCCGCCGAGCTGCTGCGCCAATACCGCGAACGAGGAGTGCCAGGGGCTCGACGAGATCAAGAGCTTCTGCTCCGGCCAGCGGGCCCCGCAGGACTGCCGCAACCTCGATCAAACCTGCGCTGACTACATCAACAGCTTCGGGTTGTAGGACGCACGCGGAGCTCGGTCCCCATCCGTGCGACTGGGGGGATGATCGAGTCCGAGACTGACCCGGATCGTCCAGTCCACCGGCGTGGGAGCGACGTCTCGCAGCGAGGCATAGGCCAGTATGCCTATGCCTCGCTGGAGAGGTCTCGGCTATGAGCTCGTTGCAGGCACCTGCATCGGGTGACGCGACGACGGACGACGATCCCTATCGACCTGGGCCGGTGCCTCAAGCCTTCAAGGACGCGACCCGAACACCGGATACCGTCCCGATATCCACCGCAAACGAAGGTGCTGACCCATGATGAACCAGCGAATCAATTCACCAAAGCAGATCCTGCTGTCAGGAGCGCTCGGCATCGCCCTCTTGGGCTGCGGCAGCGGCAGCGACGGGACGACCACCGGCGGCGGCGACGGCGGCGGTACCAGCGGCTCGACCAGCTCGGGCGTCACCTCCGGTAGCGGCGGCAGCGCCGCGTCCGGGGACACGACGACCACGTCGTCAGCGGGCACGACGGGCGCCGCCGGCGGCACCGGCACCGGCGGGGGCGGCGCCGGGGACGCGGGCACCGGCGGCGCGGGCACCGGCGGCGCGGGCACCGGCGGCGCGGGCGCGGGGGGCAGCGGCAGCGGCACGGGCGGCGGCGGGAGCGTCACCTGCCCGTCGCCCGCGTTGAGCGCTGGCGACTCGAACAAGACGGTGATGGTGGGCTCCCGGAGCCGCAGCTACGTCTTGCATGTCCCTGCCACGTACGACGGCAGCAAGCCGGTGCCGCTCGTCGTCGATTTCCACCCGCTCGGCGGCTCAGGCCCGTCGGAGCGGTCGGGCTCGCCGTATCCGGCGCAGACCGACCCGGAGGGCGTGATCATGGCCTTCCCGAGCGGGCTGTCCGGCCCCTCGGGCGGCGCCTGGAACGTGGGGCCCTGCTGCGTGGCCGACACCGACGACGTGGCGTTCGCCAGGGCGCTGGTGGCGCAGGTCCAGGAGACCGCCTGCATCGACCCCAAGCGCATCTACGCGGTCGGCTTCTCCATGGGCGGCGGGATGTCCCACTACCTCGCTTGCCACGCCGCCGACGTGTTCGCGGCCGTGGCGCCCGCCGCCTTCGATCTCCTGCAGGAGAACGTCGGCGGCTGCGAGCCGTCGCGTCCCATCAGCGTGATCTCGTTCCGCGGCACGTCGGATCCCATCGTGCCCTACGCCGGTGGAGGCTCCTCGGTGGTGCGCGGCATGCCCGTCACGTTCCTCGGCGCGAAGTCGACGTTCGAGAAGTGGGCCGACATCAATGGATGCACCGGCTCGCCGTCGGCCGAGAACGGGCAGGGCTGCTCGACCTACTCCAATTGCCAGGACGGCGTCGAGGTGACGCTCTGCACGAAGCAGGGAGGCAGCCACGAGCCCGGCAACGCCACGGTCGGCTGGCCCGCGCTGAAGCGGCACGTCATGCCGTAATCCTCCCGCCGTTCCGTGTTCCTCGGGACATCGATTGACCCATGCAGCACCGGCAGGCAGATCGAGCAGAAGAGCTTCGAATGGGATGACGGCGCGACGCTTTTGGCGTGCAGCGCCGGTGAAATGATCTGCTTCTGATTCATCTGTCGCACCGTGAGAGCGCCGCCACAGAGCGAGCGAGCTCGCGTGTTGACCGCTGACGCCCCGATCGGCCATACTGGCGGGTGATCCTTTGCCTTCCTGCGTCCTGCGCGGCCTCGTCGCTCAGGGACAGGAGCCGATCGGCTGTTCCATGAAGGTCAGCGGAACCACAATCCTGACGCGGAAGACCTTGGTGAGCCGGAGGTTCGGCTCGGAAGCGTGGCGCGGCTTCTTTCGTGAAGTGGCGGTGGCCAACCCCTGGTTCAAACGGCCGATCACCGCGAGCAGCTTCGTCCCGCTGCCCGAGTTCCTCGCGTTCCACGACGAGCTCGTCCGGCGGTTCTACGCGGACGGCAAGGACGCGCTCTTCGAGCTCGGGGCCGAATCGGCGCGCTGGGCGCTCGTCGACGGCCCGCTGCAGCGCTTCGTCCAGGATCCCGACATCTCCTCGCTGGTCGCGACCACCCAGAACATCTGGCACCGGTACTTCGCCGAGACGGACAGCCGCTCCGAGGCGACGCTGAGGGACTCCGGCATCGAATTTCGCGTGCGCGACCTCCCCGCATGGCATCCGTATTTCGAGTACTTCGTGGTCGGGTACACGAAGGAGATGCTGGAGATCTATTGCGCCAACCCGATCTGGACGCATCGCCTCACGGGGGGACACGGCACGACATACGGCTACCTGCTCGCCACCGATCCCGTGCCGTCCGCTCCGCCGAGCAGCGAGCGCGGCGCCCGGTGCGGTCGGCTCCTCCGGCCGCGAAAGGCGCTCACGGGGCGCGAGCTGGAGGTCCTGCGGCTCGTCGGGGCCGGCAAGACCAACCGCGAGATCGCCTTGGTCCTTTGCATCTCGGAGAAGACCGTGCAGCACCACGTCGCCCACGCCTACGACAAGCTCGGCATCTACAGCCGCGCCGGCGCGACGCTGTGGTTGGCCGAGCGCGGCCTCCTGGGCTGACCGGCCTCGGCGGGCTCCGGTTCGTGCGCAGCGCCGGCACCCCCGGCGAAGACCTCTCGCCGGCGCTGGCCTGGAACGGCATGGGGCGCCGGCGCAGGCGGCGCGACGGGCCGGCCCGTCACGCCGCCGGAGGGCGCGCGGCGCGTGGAGCTTCCGCGCCCCGCTCCGTCAGGCCAGCGTCCCCCGCGCGCCCGGCCGGGAGAGCGCATAGGCGATCCCGCCCTGGAGCGTGCCCCGCGTGACGATGTTCCGCAGATCGACGCCGAGGCCGACCATGGTCTGCGCGACATCCGCGCGGATCCCGGTGAGCACCACCTCGGCGCCGAGCAGACGCGCCCCCTGCGCCACGCGGATGAGCGCGTCGGCCACCTTCGTGTCGACGACTTTTACACCCGTGATGTCGACGATCGCGACCGTCGCGCCCGAGGACGAGAGCCCCTGCAGCAGGGTGTCCATCGCCTGCTGCGCGCGCATCGTGTCGAGCACGCCGATGAGCGGCATCACCACCACGTGGTCGGTGATCGGGATGAGCGGCGTCGACAGCTCGGCGATCGCCGTGGCCTGCAGGCGGATGAGCTCCTGCTGCTGCTCCGAGCGCATCCGCTCCGCCTCCTTGCGCGCCGTGATGTCGGTGTTGATCTCCATGATCAGCGCCTCTGCCTCCCCCGGGTCGGCCTGCGCGACCCACCGGCTCTCGACCATGATGGTCCCGCCGTCGCGCCGGGTGTGCTCGAGCTCCCCATGCCAGTGGCCCTCCGTACGCAGCGCCCTTTCGATCGCGGGGAGCGCCGCGGGGAAGCGCGTGCCCAGGAGCTCATGGGATCGCGCCCCGATCGCCTCGGCGGCGGCGTAGCCGTACATCCGCTCTGCCCCTTGGTTCCAGTAGGCGATCGTGCCGTCGAGCGCCCGCAGGAGGATCGCGTCGTGCGCGAGATCGAGCAGCCGCGCTTGCCGCTCGAGCAGGGCAGTCTGCCGGTCGCGCTCCTCCTCGGCCGCCTTGCGCGCGGTGATGTCGTTGTTGATCTCGAACACCGTCTCGGGCGCGCCGCTCGGGCCCCGCCGGAGCACCCACCTGCTCGAGACGATGACGACCCCGCGAGGCGTCGTGTGCTTGAGGTCTCCCTCCCAGCGGCCCGCCTCCAGCAACGAGCGCTCGATCGCGGGGAGCGGCGAGGGGAAGGCGGTGCGCAGGAGCTCATGGGAGGCGCGCCCCACGGCGTCCTCGCGGCGGATGTCGTACATCCGCTCTGCTCCCCTGTTCCAGTACGTGATCACACCGTCGAGGCGCCGGACGAGGATGGCGTCGTGCGCGATGTCGAGCAGCTCCACCTGCTCCCGGAGCGCCCCGATCTCCCTCTCTCGCTCGATCTCACGCGCGGAAGCGGCGTGCAGCAGCCGCTCCAGCTCGACCGTGCGATGCTGGAACACGTCGAGCTCGGCCGCTGCTGTGCCGCTCGGTGCGCTGCTGTTCGACATGGTCGCTTACCCTCCCGTCTCGCCCCCAAGGATCCCCACCGCCAGCGCCGAGCTGGAGCGAGCCATGGACGCGAGAGGCTAGTCCGCGGCCGACTCGGCTGTCAAGATGCGGTGTCATCGTAATCCGCTGGAGGACCGGTGATCACCGCGGCGCGTCCAGGTTGGTCCCGTCGGGTTCCGGTGGCGTGCGACCAGACTCAGCGGCTCGGGCGCACGCGATCGAGCCATGCTCCGGCGCCGTGCACGCCGGTGGGCTCATGGCCCGCACCGGAGGCCGGGGGATCGCCGCGGCGCCCGCCGGTCATAACGACGCGATCGTGCCATTACGTATTTTTGCGCGAGCGGAACGGTATGCAGAAAACTGTTCCGCTCGACCCGGCCATGAACCTGGAAATTCGAGCTCGTCGATTTCATCCGAGCCCGGACTTCCCGGCCGCTCGGCGCGCCGCCGCCGCGGATGCTCCCCACCGTCCCGCGCGCGCGCCGTCCCGAATACGACCCGATGCCGCCGCGCGAGCACGGTTCGGACGTGATGCGCTGGAATCGACCCGGAAGGTGGGGAAGGGGACCAAGGCAGGGCGCGCCGGCAGCTGGCTTGGTGTATCCGCCCACAAGAGCATGAGTCGAGGCCGTGATCGCGAGCGCGGATACGCGCCGTCCGCTCGCCGGCGGCCGCGATGGTTCAAATACAAACTGGCATCGCGGTGTCCCTACTGCATACTGCGCAGCGTCCGCTTCGCGCCACGTCGCGACGCGGCCGACAGCGCGGCTCATGAGCTTGAGGTCCGCTTGGCGGCGGCTTCTTCTGGCCAGAAGCTGACCAGCGACCGTGATGCCTGACGAGCGTACGACAGATCAACAAGCACGGTGTGCGTGAAGGTGCGTATGCGTCGAGCGTCTCGACGCGGCGTAGGCAGGTTCACGCGCGCCGATGCTACCGACCCCTACCAGCAACAGGGAGGTCATCCGCGATGAACGAATTGGGTACTATGCCGCTCTCTCTGGAGCAAGAATGCGCCTTGCGGCTCGACCGGGGCCGCGGCGCCGCGCCGGGCCCGGTGGAACGGGGCGCGGCGTGGCTGGACGGCGCGCTGGACGTGCCCAGGCTGGTCCGCGCCATCGAGGGGCTCGCGGCGCGCCAGGCGATCCTGAGGACGTCCTTCGCAGAGCGCGATGGACAGCCGGTGCAGGTCGTCTCGCCGCGGGCGGAGATCGCCTTTCGCGAGGTGGATCTCGGCGCCGAGGGGCAGCCGGCCTCGGATGCGTCGGCGCTCGCGGTGGCTCGCCGGGAGACCTCGCTGCCGCTCGATCTGGAGCGCGGTCCCCTCTGGCGCGTGAGCCTCATCCGCGTCCATGCGCAGCGCCACCTCCTCGCGCTCTCCATGCACTCGATCCTCTCGGACGGTGAGCCGAGCGCAGCGCTGTTCTTCTCGGAGCTGTTCGACGGCTACCACGGAATCGAGCGGCCGGCGCCGCCGGTAGGGTATCAGGGCTACGCGCGGCGACAGCGGGAGCACAGGACCGCGGCGCTGCTCGACGCGCAGCTCGCGCACGTCCGCCGCGAGCTCGCGGGGGCGCCGGAAGCGCTGGAGATCCGGACGGATCGGCCGCGGCCCGCGGCGCGGACCTTCGCCGGAGGCTCGGTGGCGCGCGCGCTCGATCCGGAGCTCGCGCGCGCGCTGCGCGCCCTGGCGCGGGAGGAAGGCGCGCCGCTGTCCGCGGTCCTGCTCGCGGGAATGCACGCCGTCCTGCACCGGTATACAGGGCAGGACGACGTCCTCATCGGCGTGGCGCTATCCCGGCGAGACGAGGAGACCCAGGGCCTCATCGGTCCGTTCGGCAACCTCGTGGTCGTGCGGGGCAGGCTGGGCGCGGATCCGAGCTTTCGAGCGCTCCTGCGACAGGTGCGCCGATCCCTGGAGGAGGCGAAGGAGAACGGCGATCTCCCCTTCGCATCCCTGGTCGAGCGGCTGGCGCTGCCGCGCGATCCGAGCCGCCCCCCGCTCGTCCAGGCCACCTTCTCCAGCGCGCGCGGCGCGCTCGCGCCGAGGAGAGGCGCTCTCCTCACGCTGACGCCGGCGGCGCTCGAGGCGACCGAGGTGGCGTTCGAGCTCGCCGTCCGCGTCGAGGAGGCCGACGCGAGCGAGATCGCGCGCATCGATTATAACCGCGATCTCTTCGAGCGCGCGACGGTGGAGCGGCTGCTCGGGCACTGGGCGGCGCTGCTGGGCGGCGCCGCGAGCGACCCCGCGCAGCCCGTCTCGGCGCTGCCGATCCTGACCGAGGAGGAGCGGCGCACGCTGCTGTTCGGGTGGAACGGCGGCGGGGTGTTCGATCCGCCGCGCGATCGGCTGCACGAGCGGGTCGAGGCGCACGCCCGGCGCGCCCCGTCCGCCGTGGCGGTGGCCTTCGAGGGGCGCCGCCTCACCTATGCCGAGCTGGATCGGCGGAGCAACCAGATCGCCCACCTGCTCCGGGCGAGCGGCGCGGGGCCCGACGTCCCGATCGGCGTTTGCCTGGAACGCTCGCTCGAGATGATCGTCGCGCTGCTCGGCGTCCTCAAGTCCGGCGCCGCCTATGTACCGCTCGACCCGTCGTATCCCGAGGAGCGGCTCGCCTTCTTGCTGGAGGATACCCGCGTCCCCGTGATCCTCACCGAGGAGCGCTTCGCCTCCCGGCTGAGGAGCGGGAGCGCCAGCGTCGTGTGCCTCGACGCGGATCGGGCCGTGATCGAGCGTCAGCCCGAGGGCGAGGTGGCGCCCGCGCCGGGCGAGGGCCCGGAGAACCTCGCGTACATCATCTATACCTCGGGCTCGACCGGGAAGCCCAAGGGGGTGATGGTCACCCACGCCAACGTCGTTCGCCTCTTCGACCATACCGCCGGCGAGGTCGGTTATGGCGAGCGCGACGTCTGGACCCTATTCCATTCCTATGCGTTCGATTTCTCCGTCCTGGAGATCTGGGGCGCGCTCTGCCACGGCGGGCGGCTGGTCGTGGTGCCGTTCCTCACGAGCCGCACGCCGGACGCGTTCCACAGGCTCCTCGGCGACGAGGGGGTGACCGTCGTCTGCCAGACGCCCTCGGCGCTCCGCCAGCTCATCCACGCCGACGCCGCGGCCGATCCGTCGCTCCGCGACCGCCTCCGGCTGCGCCTCGTGATCTGCGGCGGCGAGGCGCTCGACGTGGCCGCGCTCAAGCCGTGGTGGGACCGCCGCGGGGACGAGCGGCCCGCGATCCTCAACATCTATGGGCCCACCGAGACGACCGTGTTCGCCACCCGCCGCCCGATGGGCATCCCGGACCTAGAGCGGCCGTGGTCGAGCTCGATCGGCCGCGCGTGCCGCGACGTCCAGGTGCTGCTGCTCGATCGCCGCCGCGCGCCGGTCCCCGTCGGCGTCGCCGGCGAGATCTACATCGGCGGCCCCGGCGTGGCCCGCGGCTACCTGAACCGCCCCGAGCTCACGCGGGAGCGGTTCGTCGAGGACCCCTTCCGGCCCGGGCCGGGCGCGCGGCTGTACCGGACAGGCGATCTCGCGCGGTACCTCCCGTCGGGCGAGATCGAGTTCCTCGGCCGGATCGACGATCAGGTGAAGATCCACGGCCACCGCATCGAGCTCGGCGAGATCGCGGCGGCGCTGGGCCAGCACCCCGGCGTGCGCGAGGTCGCGGTCGTGGCGCGCGAGGACGCGCCGGGCGACCGGCGACTCGTGGCGTATGTCGTCCCGCGCCCGGTCGAGGGCGCCTCCGCCGAGGGCGAGCAGGCGCTCGTCCCCGCGCTGCGCGCCCTCGCGCAGCGCCATTTGCCGAGCTACATGGTCCCGTCCGCCTTCGTGTCGCTCGACGCGCTCCCCACCTCGCCGAACGGCAAGGTCGACCGCAGGGCGCTCCCTGCGCCCGGCGGCGCCCGGACGGGGCTCGGGACCGCCTTCGTGGCGCCGCGCTCCGAGCTGGAGGAGGCGCTCGCCGGCCTCTGGAAGGAGCTCCTGCGCGTCGAGCGCGTGGGCGTCGACGACAGCTTCTTCGAGCTGGGCGGCAGCTCGCTGCACGCCGTGCAGCTGTTCTCGCGCCTCCGCGGCGCCTTCGGGCTCGACATCGGCTTTCAGGAGCTCTTCGCGCACCCGACCGTCGCCGGTCTCGCCGCGCTGGCGAAGGGGGGCGGCCGCGCGGCCCCCCGGGCGGAGCGTGCCATTCCAAGGGGCGCCCGGACGGGGCCAGTCCCCCTCTCGTTCGCCCAGGAGCGCATGTGGTTCCTCCACCGGCTCGCGCCGGAGAGCAGGGCCTACAACTGCCTTTGTCCCTTCCGCCTCACCGGGGAGCTCCACGCCCCGGCGCTCGACCGGAGCCTCCGTGAGCTCCTCCGCCGCCACGAGATCCTGCGCACGGTCTATACCGAGATCGACGGCCTGCCCGTCCAGATCGTCGCCGAGGACGCCGCGTTCCGGCTCGAGGTCGCGGACCTCCAGCACCTCTCCGAGGGGGAGCGCGAGGCCCAGGCGGCGCGGCTCCTCGACGCGGAGGCCCAGCGGATCTTCGATCTGAAGCGCGGGCCCGTCTTCCGGGCGGGGCTGCTGCGGCTCGGGCCGCGGGATCACGTCCTCTGGCTGCACATCCACCACATCGCGGTCGATGGCTGGTCGCTCGAGGTGGCCTACCGCGAGCTCGCGGCGCTCTACGACGCCTTCTGCCGGGACGCTCCCGCTCCGCTGCCGGAGGCGCCGCTCCAGTACGCCGATTTCGCCGCGTGGCAGCGAGAGCAGCTGACGGAAGAGAGCCTGTCGGAGCTGGTCGCCGGCTGGAAGCAGCGGCTCGTCGGCGCGCCGCCCCTGCTCGAGCTGCCGAGCGATCGCGTCCGGCCGCCGGTCCAGACGTTCCGCGGCGCGACGATCCCGTTCCAGCTCGACCCGGAGGTCGCGAGGGCCATCCGCGACCTCGGCGCGCGAGAGGGCGTGACCGTCAATATGGTCCTTTTGGCCGCGTTCGCCGTCCTGCTCCACCGCGTCACGCAGCGCGACGACCTCCTCGTCGGGCTGCCGAGCGCGGGCCGCGATCTCGCCGAGCTCGAGGCGGCGATCGGCTTCTTCGTCAACGTGGTGCCCATCCGGATCGACGTCTCCGGCGCGCCGTCGTTCGAGCAGCTGCTCCGCCGGGTGAGGGCGGTGTGCCTGGACGCGTATGCGCACGACAGGCTCCCGTTCGAGCGGCTCGTCCAGGAGCTCCAGCCGGAGCGCGACCCGAGCTACAGCCCGCTCGTGCAGATCGTGTTCGCGCCCCAGCCGCCCGCGGAGCGCGAGCTGCACCTCGCCGGGGTCGAGGCGCGCGCCGTCGACACGGACACGAAGAAGACGATCTTCGATGTCTCGCTCTATGCCTGGGAGAGCGCCGGCGGCGTCGCCGGGATGCTGGAGTACAGCACCGATCTGTTCGAGCGGTCGACCATGGAGCGGACGCTCACGCACCTCTTCACGCTGCTCGCCGCCGCGACCTCGGATCCCGCGCGGTCCGTCGCGACGATGCCGCTGCTCCCGGAGCGCGAGCGGCGCCGGCTGCTCGTCGCGTGGAACGACACCGGCGCCGATTTCCCGCGTGATCGAAGCGTCCTGGCGCTGTTCGAGGAGCAGGTCGCCCGCGCGCCGCACGCCCCCGCGGTGGTGTCCGAGGTCGGTTCGCTCACGTACGGAGAGCTCGATCGCCGGGCGAACCAGCTCGCGCGCCGCCTGCTCGAGCTGGGCGTCGCGCCCGACACCCTGGTCGCGATCTGCGCCGAGCGCTCGCCGGAGCTGGTGGTCGGGGTCCTCGGGGCCCTCAAGGCGGGCGCGGCGTACCTCCCCGTGGACGCCGCGACCGCGGGCGAGCGGCTCTCGTTCATCCTCGCGGACTCCGGGGCGCCGGTGCTCCTCACGCAGGCGCACCTCGCCGATCGCCTCCCGCCGTTCGCGGGCGCGGTGATCCGCCTCGACGCCGACGCGCCGGCGCTGGCGGCGCGGGACGGCTCGCGCCCGCCGGCGTGCGCGGGCCCCCGGGACCTGGCGTATGCCATCTACACCTCGGGCTCGACCGGCCGCCCGAAGGGCGTGCTCGTGGAGCACCGGAGCCTCATGAACCTGGTGGCGTGGCACGTGCGGCGCTTCGCCGTCTCCCGCGAGGATCGCGCGACCCTCGTCGCGAGCCCGGGCTTCGACGCGTCGGTCTGGGAGCTCTGGCCTTACCTGTGCTCGGGAGCGTGCCTGTTCATCCCCGGGGAGCCGCTCCGCCGCTCCCCGGACGAGCTCAAGGCGTGGCTCCTCGCGCGCGGGATCACCGTCTCCTTCTTGCCGACGCCGATGGCGGAGGAGCTCCTGCGCCTCGACTGGCCTGCTTCCGCCGCGCTCCGGTACCTGCTCACGGGAGGAGACAAGCTCCGCGTCTGGCCCGACGCGCGGCTCCCCTTCGAGGTCGTGAACAACTACGGTCCGACCGAGGGGACCGTCGTCGCCACCTCGTGCGTCGTGCCGAGGGCGCGGCCGGACGGCGGGACCGCGGCGGCCGACCCCTCGATCGGCCGCCCGATCGACAACATGCGGGTCTACCTCCTCGATCCGCGCGGGGAGCTCGTCCCGGTGGGCGTCCCCGGCGAGCTGTACCTCGGGGGCGCCGGCATCGCCCGCGGGTACCTGAACCGGCCCGAGCTCGACGCGGCGCGGTTCCTCCCCGATCGGTTCTCGGACGAGCCGGGCGCGCGCATGTACCGCACCGGCGACCGCGCCAGGTGGCTCCCCGACGGGAACATCGAGTTCCTGGGGCGGGTCGACAACCAGGTGAAGATCCGAGGCTATCGCATCGAGCTCGGGGAGATCGAGGCCGTGCTGCGCGAGCACCCCGCCGTGGAAGAGGCCGTCGTGGTGGCGCGCGAAGAGCCGACGGGCAACAAGCGGCTCGTCGCGTACGTCATCCCGCGCTTCGACGACGGCGGCGCCGCGGAGCAGGCCCCGGCGCTCCAGGCGGAGCACGTCTCGGCGTGGCAGGCGCTGTACGACGGCACCTACGGGCAGGGCGGCGCCGGCGTGGATCCGGCCTTCAACATCACGGGCTGGAACAGCAGCTATACCGGAGAGCCCATCGACGCCGGCGCGATGCGCGCGTGGCGGGACCACACGGTCGAGCGGATCCTCTCGTTCCAGCCGCGGCGGGCGTGGGAGATCGGCTGTGGGACGGGGCTCCTGCTGTTGCAACTGGCCCCGCAGTGCGCCGCCTACCTCGGCACGGATTTCTCGGAGAAGGCGATCGCGCTCCTCCGCCCCGAGCTCGCGCGCGGCACGCTCTCGCACGTGTCGCTGCAGCGCCGGGAGGCGAACGACCTCCGCGGCATCGAGCCGGGCAGCTTCGACGTGGTGATCTTGAACTCGATCGTCCAGTACTTCCCCAGCGCCGAGTACCTGCGTTCGGTGATCGAGGGCGCCGTGCGCGCGACGGCGCCCGGCGGCGTCGTGTTCCTCGGCGACATCCGGAGCCTGCCGCTGCTGGAGGCGTTTCACACCTCGGTGCAGCTCCACCGCGCGCCCACGGGCGCCACCGCGGCCGAGCTGCGGGCCCGGGTGGAGCGGGCGGTCGCCGGCGAGGAAGAGCTCGTCCTCGCGCCCGAGCTCTTTCACGCGCTGCGCGACGAGATCCCGGGCGTGGAGCACGTCGAGACCTGGCTCAAGCGAGGCCCCGGCGCCGACGAGATGACGCGCTTCCGCTACGACGTTGTCCTGCACGTCGGCGCGGCGCCCGAGCCGGCCGCGGTCGGCCGATCGCTGGACTGGGCTGCCGCGGAGGGCCTCGCCGGCGTCGAGCGGGCGCTGCGCGAGGCGGGCTCCCTCGGGCTCGAGGTCCTGGGGATCCCGAACGCGCGCGTGCACGCCGACGTGATCGCGGCGCGCCGGCTGCGGGAGGCGGGCGGCGACGAGCCGGCCGGCGCCGCCGGGGTCGCGGCGGCCGCGGTCGATCCGGAGGCGCTGTGGGCGCTCGCCGCGCGCCTCGGCCGTTCGGTCCGGATCACCGGGTCGAGCACCGCGGGCCCGGGGTGCATGGACGCGCTCTTCGAGCCCGCCGAGGGCGCGCCGCGGCCGCGGGCCTGGATGCAGTCGCGGCCCGGGGCGGCCTTGCCGGCGCGGTCGCTCGCGAACAGCCCGCTCCGGCGGCCGAAGACGCGCGCGATGCCCCGAGGCCTGCGCGAGCTCGCCGCGGCGAAGCTCCCCGACTACATGGTTCCGGCCGCGTTCGTGAAGCTCGACGCGCTGCCGCTCACCGCCAACGGGAAGGTCGACATGGCGGCCCTCCCGGCCGACGACCGGGCGAAGCCCGCGCCGCGGGCGGAGGCGCCGGCGCCCGCCTCGAACATCGAGGTGGTCCTCGGCGAGATCTGGCGCGAGGTGCTCGGCCTCGACGAGGTCGGCCTCGACGATGCGTTCTTCGATCTCGGCGGCCACTCGCTGCTCCTCGCCCGGGTCCGCGCCGGCATCCGGGCGCGGCTCGGCGAGGACGTGCCGATCATGGACCTGTTCCAGTTCCCGACGATCCGCAGCCTCGCCGTCCACCTGAAGCGGGGCCCTCGGACGGCGGCCCCGGGCGACGGCGCCGTCGGGAGGCGCGCGCCCGGCGCCGCGGCGCCCGCGGTCGAGGCCCCGGCGCGGGGGGCGCTGCCCGAGAACGCCATCGCCATCATCGGAATGGCGGGGCGCTTCCCGAAGGCGCGCAGCGTCGGCGCGCTGTGGTCGATGCTCAAGGACGGGATCGAGGGGATCTCCTTCTATTCGTCCGAGGAGCTGCGGGCGCTCGGCGTCGACTCGGAGCTGGTTCGAACACCCGGGTTCATCCCGGCGGCCGGCCTGCTCGATGATGTGATGTGCTTCGACGCGGCGTTCTTCGGGTACAGCCCGAGGGAGGCCGCGCTCATGGACCCGCAGCAGCGGGTGTTCCTCGAGTGCGCCTGGGAAGCGATGGAGAGCGCCGGGTACAACCCGCTCGCGACCCCGAAGCCGATCGGCGTGTTCGCCGGGAGCGACGCCCCGAGCTACTGGATCGAGCGCGTCGGGCCGCCGCCGGCCGCGCCGAACTCGGAGCACGCCCGGATCTACACCGGGAACGTGACCGACTCGCTGACCACGCGCGTGGCCTACAAGCTGGGGCTCCGGGGGCCCGCGGTCAGCGTCATGACGGCGTGCTCGACGTCGCTCGTCGCGGTGCACCTCGGCTGCCAGAGCCTCCTCACCGGGGAGAGCGACATGGTGCTCGCGGGAGGCGTCGGCGTCCTCTCGCCGAAGCGGATCGGCTATCTCCACGAGGAGGGCGCGGTCACCTCGCCCGACGGCCATTGCCGGCCCTTCGACGCCGAGGCGAGCGGCATCGTGGCCAGCAACGGCGTCGCCCTCGTCGTCCTCAAGCGGCTGAAGGACGCCCTCGACGACGGCGACACGATCCACGCCGTGATCCGCGGCTCCGCCGTCACCAACGACGGCGCGCTCAAGGTGGGGTACACGGCGCCCAGCCTGGAGGGGCAGCTCGAGACGCTCGCCCGGGCCCACGCCGCTGCCGGGGTGAGCCCGGAGAGCATCGCGTACGTGGAGGCGCACGGCGCGGGCACGCGGCTCGGCGACTCGATCGAGGTGGCCGCGCTGTCGCGCGCGTTCCGGAAGGCGACCGACCGGGTCGGGTTCTGCGCGCTCGGCTCGGTGAAGAGCAACCTCGGCCACCTCCGCGCGGCCGCCGGGGTCACCGGCCTCATCAAGGCGGCGCTGGCGCTGGAGCACGAGCTCATCCCCCCGACGCTCCATTTCCGCCGCCCCAGCCCCGAGATCGACCTCGCGCGCAGCCCGTTCTTCGTCAACGCCGCGCCGCTCGCCTGGAAGCGCGGCGGAGCCCCGCGCCGCGCCGGGGTGAGCGCCTTCGGCATCGGCGGCACGAACGTGCACGCCGTGCTCGAGGAGGCCCCGGCGCCGGCGCCGTCCGGCCCGTCGCGGCGCCGTCAGCTGCTCGTCGTCTCGGCGAAGACGCCCGCCGCCCTCGAGAGGAGCACCGATCGCCTGGCCGAGCACCTGCGGCGCGCGCCGGAGGGCTCGCTCGCCGACGTCGCCTTCACCCTGCAGCGGGGCCGGGCGCCGTTCGCGCACCGCCGCGCGGTGGTGTGCGCGGATCCGGCCTCGGCGGCGGCCTCCCTCGGCCGGCGCGACCCGGACCGGGTCGTCACGGAGGTCGCCGGCAGGCGCCCGCCGGAGGTCGTCTTCCTGTTCCCCGGCGCGGGCGCGGAGCGCGTCGGCATGGGGCGCGAGCTCTACCTGCACGAGCGCGCCTACCGCGAGGGCATCGACCGGTGCGCCGACCTCTTCCGTCGCGAGCTGTCGGTCGACCTCCGCGGCTGGCTCTTCCCCGAGGCGCCGGGGCGCGCCCCCGGCGACGGCGAGCTCGGCGCGCCGCGCCTCCGCGCGGCCGCGCTCTTCTCGACCGAGGTCGCCCTGGCGCAGCTCCTGATGTCGTGGGGGATCCGCCCCGCGGCGCTGTTCGGCCACGGCGTGGGCGAGGTCGTCGCCGCGTACGTCGCCGGCGTGCTCTCGCTCGAAGATGCGGTCGCGCTGGCCGCGCTGCTCGGGCGCGCCGAAGAGGAGGCCGCGGGGCCGCTCCTCGCGCGCATCGCCCGGCGGGCCGCGTCGATGGCGAGGCGGGCGCCGAGCATCCCCCTCGTCGGGAGCCTCGCCGGCGACTGGGTGACCGAGGCCGACGTCGACGATCCGTCGACCTGGGCCCGCATCCTCGCGGGCTCGGCGCGCGCGGACAATCGCATCGCCGCGCTGCTCGCCTCGGCCGATCGCGCCCTCGTCGAGGTCGGGCCCGGCGTCTCGCTGGCCGCCCTGGCGGCGCGCCACCCGGGCGCCGGGCGACCGGTCGCGACCACCCTTGCGGGCCCGGGCGACGGCGACGGCGATCTCGAGGTGTTGCTCGGCGCGGTGGGCCGGCTCTGGTGCGGCGGCGTCGACGTCGACTGGGCCGCGTTCTCCCGGGACGAGCGCCGGCGGCGCGTGCCGCTTCCCACGTACCCGTTCGAGCGCGTCCCCCACGCGCTCGACACCACCTGCACCGTGGGCCCGGCCACGGTGCGGTCCGTGTCGCCGAAGATCTGGAGTCCGCCGGAGTCGTCCGGCCCTCGCTCGGGCTCGCCGGCGAGCGCGCGGCTGGCGGAGGCGCTGCCTCCGGACTCGCCCGCGCCCGTGAGCGCGGCGCTGACGCAGCGGAGCGGGAGCGCCGCGCTCCTCCCCGACGGGCGCGGGCCCGGGCAGCTCCTCATCACGCTGCAGGCGGGGGCGCCGGACGCGGCGCCGCTGTTCCTGCTCCCGCCGCTCGGCGGCACGGTGCACGCCTATCGCCCCCTGGTGCAGCGCCTGAGCGGCGAGCTGCCCGTCCACGGGATTCAGCCCACCGGCGCCGCGCCGGGCGAGCCGGGCTCCGCGTCGATCCCTGCGATCGCGGCCCGGTGCGTGGACGAGATCCTGCGCGTCCGGCCCGAGGGGCCGGTTCTCCTGGGGGGGCATTCGGCCGGCGGCGTCGTCGCGTACGAGGTGGCGCAGCAGCTGCTCGCGCGAGGGCGCAAGGTGCCTTTGCTGCTGCTCCTGGACACGGGCTTCGACCCGCGCGCGCGCGAGCGCTCACCGGCGAGCGGCCTCGCCCACGAGATGGCGAAGCTCGAGGCGGTCGCGTCGCGGCGATACCGCGGCTTCGTGGCGGCCATGGAGGACGACGCGCGGCTCCGCGCCGAGGTCGCGAGCACGTGGCAGGCGCTCGCGAGCTACGAGCCGCAGCCGACGGACGCCAGCGTCTTGTTCCTGCGCGCGCGGGAGCAGGTCAGCCCGGAGGACGCGGTGGCCGCCAACGCCTGGATGGAGCTGTCGCGGGCGGCGTTCGCCCTCCAGGTGGTGCCCGGCAACCATTTCACGATGATGGAGCCGCCCCACGTCGCGCACGTCGCCCGCGCGATCCAGCAGCACCTCGCGGCGGCGGTGAGGCCAGCGCTCGCCGACGCGCTGGAGGGGCGGGCGCTCCGGAGGTCGAGGGCCAGGTCGCTCGGCGCGGAGAGCGGGCCTGAGAGCGGGCCGCCGTCGCATTGAGGCGCGTTGTCGAGACGCGGGGAGTCCGCGTCCGGCGATCTCGCCGGTCAGCCGGACGAGAGCGAGATCGAGACGGGACGAGCCTCTCCTCGTCCGGAGCCGCCTCGGTCGTGAAAAGAAGACGCCAATCCGGCCTTCGTGGAGAGCGCTGCCGCCGTCTCACGCGGCGGGCTCCGAGGCGCGCTTCAGGCCGGTCAGCACCTTGTAGCGGGCGGCGATGGCCTCCAGCTCGCCGGGGGCGAAGACGTCCTCGATGCGGTCGAAGCCGTCCGGCGCGCGGTCCTGGGCGATCTGCATGCACTGCTCCGGGCCGTTGCCGCGATTGGCCGCGACGATGGCGGCGGTGGCGGGCAGGCGCTCGGCCTCGTAGGCGGCCAGCGCCTCCACCGGATCGGCGTGGGCGGCGAGCGCGCGGACCAGGGCGCGGGCGTCGAGGATGGCCTGGCTCGCCCCGTTGGAGCCGATCGGATACATGGGGTGGGCGGCGTCGCCCAGCAGCGTCATGCGCCCATGGCTCCAGCGCGGCAGCGGGTCGCGGTCGACCAGCGGAAACTCGTAGATCGCCTCGGCCTCCCGGATCAGCCCGGGCACATCGAGCCAGTCGAAGCGCCAGGATTCGAACCTGGGCAGGAAGTCGGCGGGGTCGCCCCGCCGATTCCAGTCTTCCCGTCGCAGGCTCTCGGCGACGGCGAGCTCGGCGATCCAGTTGATCCTCTGGCGGCCGTCCGGCCCCGGCGGGGAGATGGGATAGGCGACGAACTTCTGGTCCTGATGCCCGGCCATGATCATGCTGGCGCCGGTGAGGAAGGGCGCGGCGAGCGTGGTCGCCCGCCACAGGATGCGGCCGCCATAGACCGGCGGCCCCTCGTCCGGATAGAGGCGGGCGCGCGCCGCCGAGTGGATGCCGTCGGCGCAGATCAGGAGATCGGCGGCGACCTTCCGGGCCACGCCCTCGCGGTCGAGGAAGCGCGCCGCGATGCGGCCTCCGTCCTCCGCGTGGTCCGTGAGGCGCCGGTCGCAGATCACCCGGTCGGCGCCCAGCCGCTCGACGGCGGCGTCGAACAGCACGCCCTGCAGGGCGCCGCGGTGCAGGGAGATCTGCGGCGCGGCGTGGCCCGCGAAGCGGCCGCGCGGCTCGCCCCAGATGCGCTGACCGAAGCGGTTGTAATAGACAAGCTCGCGGGTCGCGACCCCCTGGGCCAGGAGGGCCTGGACAAGGCCCAGCTCGTCCAGCACCTCGCCGGCGTGGGGCAGGAGGTTGATGCCGACCCCGAGCGGCAGGAGGGTGGGCGCGGCCTCGAACACCGTCACCTCGTGGCCTGAGGCGTGGAGCGAAAGAGCCGCGGCCAGGCCGCCGATCCCGGCGCCCACGACGATCACCTGCATGAGATCCTCCCCAGACATGCGGCTCGGCGCCGCCGCTCGTTCAAGCCGCCGCCCGCTCCTCAATCACCGGCATAGCGGCCGCGGATGGTCATCAACGCCACCGCCATCCCGGCCGACAGCACCACCGGCACCATGGCCATGGCCACGCCGGCGGGGCCCCAGCCCTGTCCCAGCAGGTGGCCCGCCACGAGCGGCCCGCCGATGGAACCCAGCCGGCCGGCGGCGATGGAGGCGCCCGTGGCCAGCCCGCGCGCCGGCGCCGGGTAATAGAGCGGGATGACTCCATAGAGCGAATACTGCGCGCCCAGCAGGAAGAAGCCGGCGAGGCCGGCCAGCGCCACCACGGGCAGCAGGGTGTCGGCCATCGCCAGCCCGAACAGCGCCAGGCCCAGGGCGGGATAGGCCGCGATGATGGGAATTCGCGGCCCGAGCCGGTCCACCAGCGCGCCGATGGCCCAGCAGCCGACGACGCTGCCGACATTGAAGCCGAAGGCGGCGCCAGCGCCCCCCGACCCGCCCAGGCCCTTGGCCGCCACCAGCGACGGCAGCCAGTTCAGCAGCAGATACAGCACCAGCAGCGTCATGCCGAAGGTGAACCAGGCCAGCAGCGTGACCACCAGCCGGCCATCGCCGAACAGCGCCTGCGCGCTGCCCGGCCGCTGCGCGCCGCCGGCCGCCGCCGCGCGGCTGTCGGGCATCAGCCACGCCATGACCGGCAGCAGCAGCAGCGGCAGCACGCCCCCGGCCAGGAAGATGCTGTGCCAGCCGAACCGGCCCATGAGCCCCGCCGCGAACAGCGCCGCCAGCGCGCCGCCGACCGGCATGCCGCTGAACATCAGGGTGGTGGTGCGGGTCCGCCGGTCGGGCGGGGCGATCTCCAGGGCGACGGCCACCAGGCTGGGCATCGCCGCCCCCATGCCGGCCCCGGCGAAGAGCCGGAAGAGGCCCAGCGACAGCGGTCCACCCGCCACCAGGGTGGCCAGCGTGAACAGGCCGAAGACGCCGACGGCCGTCATCAGCAGCGGCTTGCGGCCCATGCGGTCGGCCATCCAGCCGCCGGCCAGCGCGCCGCAGACCAGCCCGGCCATGCCGGCCCCGAACACGACGCCGGCCTGCCCGGGCGTCAGGCCCAGAGCGGGGATCAGCAGGGGGGCGGCCACGCCGATGGCCTGGATGTCGAACCCTTCCAGCAAGGCGATCAGGAAGCACAGCGACAGCGTGACGGCGCCGCGCGGCGCGTGGGGGGGCGATGCGCCCATGGAGAAACCTCCCGTTTCCGTCTCAGTGCCCGGGGTTGTTGCAGCGGGCCGCAGCCTGTACGGATGCGGTGACTCCGGTCCAAGAGATCCTGCTCCGGCCGACGCAGCGCTCGGCGCAGCTCGAAGATCGCCGTCTTTCCTCGCATCACCCGGTGCAGGTGACTGCAACGACTTCGTACCCAAGTCCTGTGGCTCCAGGCATAGGCATACTCGCCTATGCCTCGGGGCCAGGCGTCACGCGCACGCTGGCGGACCGGGCGATTCGGGTGAGGGTCGAATTTTGTAGTGTTGCAAGGCAGGACGCCGGCGTCTCCGCGCCGGCGTCCTGCTCACGAGAGGGCGACGCGGATCAGTTCTCGAACCGGATGTCGTCCATGTAGTAGGGGCCGGAGTTCGCGGTCACGTTGAAGTTGAACTGCAGCTTCACGTCGCTCGGCGCCGCGTTGAGCGCCGTGATGGTGGCCGCCTGGAGCTGCTGCGGGAACGTGACCTCGTTGAACTCGCCCCGGGTGAGCCCGTTGAGCACGACGTTGCCGACCCACTGGTCGTAGATGCCGGCGGACGGGATCGAGATCAGCACCTCCAGGTTGCCCACCCAGCTCGGGTTCGGCTGCTGCTTCGACACGAAGAGAGAGAGCTTGATCTTGTTGCCCACCGGCGTGAGGCCCGAGGTGCTGAAGTTCGGGCTGAAGATCGTGTTGAACGAGCTCGGGGTCCGGACCTCCAGCGACGCGATGCCCTCCGTCACCCGGCCCGTGTGGGTCGCGAGCAGGGCCTGCGTCGAGGTCCACGCGCCCGGCTTCTCGAACCCGAGGGTCGTGTTGTTGACGAGGAAATGCTTCATCACCTTCTCGCGGTACGGGAGGAACGTGTTGAGGACGGCATTGGAGAGGATGAAGCGTCGCGGACCGTTCGGGTTGTTCGCGTCGACCGCCACCGTCTTCTCGGAGGTGTGGGTGAAGACCAGCGTCTTGGGGAACGGGCTCGGCAGGCCCACGTCGAGGTTGCTGCTCGCGCTGTTGGTGGCGTCCACAGGCTCATGGCACCCCGCGCAGGAGAGGGACTGAGCGCGCCCGATGATCTGATCCACGGACGGGTTGGTGGGCGTGCCGGACAGGTTGCTGCCCATGGCGATCAGCTTGTTCGCGATGTTGGTCCTCAGGGTCGACGTCCCGCTGCCGATCGCGTTCAGGTAGTTGTTCTGGAGGGGGATCATCAGGCTCTCGCCCGCGTTCATCGCGTCGGGCAGCGCCGACGGGTACGCGAAGCGGTTCACGTCGTCGGCCGCGGCGAGCCTCTCGACCATGTTCGGGAAGACGGTGCTCTGGAAGCTTACGACCCGCGAGTCGCCCGAGATGCCGGGCGCGAAGAGCTTCGCGGCCGGGTTGTCCTTCACGAACGACGGGATGACGTTGAGCGAGGGGCTGCTGCTGGTGCCGTGCGTGAGCCTGAACTCCCGGAGCGGCCAGGCGTCGAACGCCTCCTGGAACAGGAGGAACTCGTTGGTCCGGATCTGGCCGTTGTTCGGGCCCGGCGTGTGGCCGTAGTTGTCGATGTGGATGACGGGGCCGACGCCCGACGCGGGCAGGCCGTTGAAGTAGAAGGACTTCAGCTCAGTCGCCCGGGTCGCCACGGTCTTCGAGGGGTTCGACTGGTTCAGCCAGAACTCGACGATGGGACGGCAGCCTTGCCGGCCGAGGCTGGGGCTCGGGTTGGGCAGCCGGCCCTCGAAGATGATGAAGCTGCGCCGAAAGGTCTGGTCGGGCCTTGCATCGCTGGAGTCGGGGTGCCCCGACTTCCGCGCGAACACGATCCGGTACTCCCCGCAGTGGGCGCCGTCCGGAGGGGCGAGATCGAAGCGGTTCGCCAGCGTCGTCGCCATGTACGCGTTGTCGCCGGCCGTCGTGGAGAACGGATCGATCCCTGAATCCTGTCCGATGGTCCGGGGGCAGCGGACCGGCCATCCGTTGATGGACCCCGGCGAGGGCGTGTCGCCGGGCTGCGGGGGAGGAAACACATCGTTCGGGTTGGCGGCCACGGTATCGCAATGCGGGACGGAGGGGTAAAGGCCGGGGGCTGCCCGGTACGTGTCCATGAACCGCTGGAACAGCGTGAGGGGCGTGAGGCCCGGGACGCCCGACTGGGTGACCAGCTGCTGCAGGACATCCTTCAGCGAGAACTGGGACACGATGTCGACTTCGGTGACGGTGAGCGACTTCAGGGGCTCGATCGGAAACGGCAGCGAGAGCGCCTCGGCGGCCTCGCCGAGATCGACCTCCGCCGCGTCGAGCAGCGCGCTGGAGTCGTCCAGCTCGCCGTCCCCCGGCGCGAAGTCCGAGCACGCGGCGGGCAGGAGGGCGAGCGCGGCCAGCGCGGCGTGCCGCGCCCTCCGCCATGCCCCGGCGGAGCCAGGGACAGACCGCGAGCCCACCGAAATGCTCGAACTCGAACGCTTGGAAAGCATGAGACCTCCTGAAAACGACGATGATGACCAGCCGCGCCCCCGGTGGGCGCGCGCTCGAAGACGAAGAGAGACGGAGCCCAGGCGAGCGGGGGAGAACACCGCACGTCGGCCTGATGAGCGGGATAAGCACGCTCGCCCTGGGCTGGTCGCGTGCTGCCGTCGTCCGCGCCGTATTCAGCGCGGCCTTCGGGATGCTCGGAGTCAACGCTCCTGCGATGCCCTGCCCGCGCGCCGTCGCGCACGCGGTGAGCCACGACCGAGCGCGACGGGAATATGAATGCTGTTTGCGTTCGGGGCAAGCATTACATTCTGTCGCGAGCTGATCTGCTCCTGGCTCGCGCGCTGCCGCGAGATGCTGTGATCGGTGCACAAAATGGGTGACGCCGGCGCGGTTCGCCGCGCCGGCCCGGGCCGTGGGTTCACCAGGCCGGGCACGCCGCGCGATCGCCGGGGCAGGGCGGGGCGCTGGCCGCGCAGAGCGGAGATCGGGTTACCTGGAGCTCATCATCCGTTCGCGAGGGCCGCCCGGGTTCGCCGACCTCGCCTGGGTCGCTCCAAGCTGGGTCGGGTCGGGGGCCGGTCCGTGCATCGAAGAAGCCGCGTTCACGCCACAGGCTGCGGCCGTGGCGGGAAGATGCGTCTCTAGGTGCCAGAACCGAGCCAACCATGGCGAGGGCGCTCCTCGCGCGCCTCGACCCGACCCACGTCGACGTCGCCGCGGCGACGCCCGCTGGCAAAGTTTGCCGCTCTGGCAAGTTTTGCCATCGTGCGACGGCAGAGGTTGCCATGTCGCCGCCGCGCCCATCCGCCGCCGAGCGACGCGGACGAGGCGACATCGCGGCCGTACGACCCCCTCGATCCCGGGCTCGCGGCCAGGAGCGGACGTCCGGGGGAGGGGCCGCCGGGCATGCGGTCGCGCGGCGGAGCCAGGCCCCACGTTTGCTGGACCCTGGATGGCAACGAGTGCACGTGTGCGTCCACGTGCCTCGGCAAGAAGCACGAGGTCGACTGCGGCCCGTCCGCCGACGGCACGACGAGGTGCGCGTGCCTCGTCGATGGTGTCGAGGTCGGGACGTGCGAAGGCGCGGTGAAGGAGGTGTGCCACCTGAAGCAGGGCTGTTGCAACGAGCTCTTCAACATCCCTCGATGACCCGCCTCCGCCCACCGATGCGCCTCCCCGCCGCGCTCTCGCCGCCGCGCTCGCCCTCGAGCGACGCGGCGCCGCGCGCCCCGGCCGCCCCTCACCGCGCGCGCGCGCCGAGGGGCGCGCCGCGGCTCCCCACCCGCTGCAGGGCGTAGGCGATGCCGCTCTGGAGCGTCCCCTGCGTGACCACCGAGCCGAGGTCGATCTGCAGGGCGGTCAGCGTCTGGGCGACGTCGGGGCGGATGCCCGTGATCACCGCCTGCGCCCCGAGCAGCCGGAGGGCGACGGCGGTGTTCATCAGCGTGCTCGCGACGTCGGTGTCGACCGTCCTCACGCCGGTGATGTCGATGATCACGACCTCGGCGCCGGTCGACTCGACCCCCTGGAGCGCCGTGCTCAGGACCTGCTGCGCCCGCTGGCTGTCCATCATCCCGATGAGCGGCATGACCATGATCCGATCGGTGATCGGGATGATGGGCGTGGAGAGCTCCGCCAGGCGGGCGTTCTGCACGCGGATGATCTCCTCCTGGAGCTCGGCGCGGGCGTGCTCGCTCCGCTCCCGCTCCGAGAACTCGACCCGGAGCCGCTCCTCGGCGCGGTGCAGCGCCTCCGTGCGCTTGTGCAGGTGCGCGTACAGCACCGCGTTCTCCACCGCGGTCGCCGCCTGCGCCAGGAGGAGCTTCGAGAGCTCCAGCCGGGCCGACGTGAACACGTTGGTGGCCGTGCTGTTCTCCAGGTAGAGCACGCCGGTCGTGCGCCCCTGGTGCACCATCGCCAGGCAGAGGATCGATTTCGGGTCGTTCGCGGCGACGTAGGCGTCCGCGGCGAAGCGAGGCTCCTGGCTCGCGTCGGCGAGGACCACCGGCAGCCGCGTCCGCGCGACGTACTGCACGATCGACGACGGGACCTCGGCGCTGCCCTCGACCGGGACCGGGTGACCCAGCCGCGCCGTGCTCGGATCCACCGTGATGATCGCCTCGATCACCAGCTGCTGATCGCGCTCCAGGACGAGGACCCCCTTCTTCGCCCCGGCGTTCTGGATCGCGATGTCGAGCAGCCGGTGGACAACGCTGTCGAGGACGACCTCGCCGGCGATGGCCTGGGCGGCCCGGATGACCGCCTCGACGTCGAGCACGCTGGTGCTGAGGCGCGTGGTCGAGGTGGTCTGCACCGTGGTGCGGGCGAGCTCCAGCATGCCGGGCGGCGCCGACGTGAGATCGACCCTCGTCACGAGGTGCGGCGCCTCGGCCGCCAGGCGGTCCGCCTTGGCGGTCGCCCCCCACTGCATGTAGCCGTGGTGCGCGTCGGTCATGTAGGCGCGGGCGCACCGCGTGAGGCCGCTCCCCCCGTAGAACCTCGCGGCCAGCTCGCTCGCGATCGCCTGGTCGCGCGTGAACCCGGCCTCCTCGGCGCCCTCGATCGCCCGGTCGTAGAGCAGCGCCGCGGCGTGGCGGTCGTCGCCCGAGACGCGCGCGAGCTCCGCCGAGACGAGGAGGTGCTTGTGCCCGTAGGTGCTGGGGCAGCGCTCGGCCCAGCGGGCGAGCCTCTCCCGCTGCGCCGCGATCGCCGCGACCATCCGCTCCCTCTCCGGGGCCGGCGCCCCGTCGCACGCGGCGGCGAGGCTCAGGCACGAATAGAAGACCAGCTCGGTCGCCCAGAAGTTGTTGGCGCTGCCGGCGGTCATCTTCTCCACGGCGGCCATCAGCGAGCGCGCGGCCCCGTGGTCGCCGTAGAGAACCGCCAGCTGGATCTTCTGCACGTGATACCAGGCGGCCACGTACGTGAGCTCCGGGACCGAGATGGCGCTCGCGAACGCGGCCTCGTCGAAGGCGCCGTCGCTCAGCGTGTGCGCCCCGTCGGTGCGCCCCGCGAGGTTCGCGGCGACCTGCTTCGCGCACGTGAGGATGAGCGTCGTGAGCTTGTCGTTGGTCCGCCGCATCAGCGCGAGATCTTGCTCGATCTCCTCGGCCACCGCGCCGAGATCGTCGCCGAGCGCCAGGCTCGCCGAGACCATGTGAATGCAGCAATAGGACGAG
This sequence comes from Sorangium sp. So ce394, assembly GCF_051474665.1. Taxonomy (NCBI): domain Bacteria; kingdom Pseudomonadati; phylum Myxococcota; order Polyangiales; family Polyangiaceae; genus Sorangium; species Sorangium sp. So ce394. Next base: position 6,727,564 of record NZ_CP150339.1, on the reverse strand, counting down.
TACGCCAGATCTCCGGACTCCAGGCCGGCCTGCCGGGAGCGGGCGAGGACCTTGATCGTGTCCCGGAGCGGCTCGAAGAAATGGAGGATGGACGCGTAGGTCGTGAGCAGCATGCACGCGATGCGCGGGCTCGGGATCCGCTCGTGCAGCTCGATACCGACCTTGGCGAACTCGTACGCTTCCTTGAACCGGTCCTCCGTGGTCCTCGGCGCGAAGACGCCGTCGATGAGGAGCACCGCGTAGAGCACGTACGCGTACGCCGAGGTGCTCGCGTGGCCGTGCTCCATCGCGAGGTTGATCTGCATGATGAGCGTGAGCGGGCCGAGGACCGGCAGGCCGAGCGCGGAGGCGGGCTGCGTCAGGTCGGCGAGGAGGCGGAGGACGGCCTGCTTCTCCGGATCGGCGGCGGTGGGCAGCCCCAGGAGGTCGGCGATCGGGCGGCCCGCGAGGTGGGCCTGCATCGCCTCGAGCTCCCTGCCGAGCCGCGCGCCTTGCTCCTCGGCGCCCCTGGGGATGTCGACCCCGAGCAGCGCGAGGGCCTCGAGCCCGCGCGCCACGACGTCGGAGAGCTCGCCGCGCATCAGGTGGAACGACATGCGCAGGTTGAGGACCTGCGCGCTGTCGAGCCGCGTCCTCGCGCGCTCGAGGAGCTCGCCGAACAGCCGCTCGCCGGCGTCGAACCTGCCGGTCAGGCACAGGCACTCCGCGAGCCCGAGGGCCAGCGCGAAGGCGAGCTCGTGCTGCTCCTCCCAGCGCCGCGGCCCGAGCGCCGTGGTCCCGGCCTCGAAGTAGCTCGCGGCCGCCTCGTACGCCGCGCCGGCCTTGGCCTTCCTGCCCGCCTCGAGGTTCAGGCGCGCGAGCGCGACGCGCTCTTCCGGCGCGGTGATCCGCGCCATGCCGAGGTTCATGTGGGTCGCGATCTCGAAGAGCTTGCCCTCGGCGTCGCCGGGGTCGCCCTCCGCGCGCAGGAGCCGGCCGATCTGGAGGTGGACCTCCTGCTTGCGGGCGTCGTCGAGGAGCCGGTAGGCCGCCTGCTGCACGCGATCGTGCAAGAACCGGTAGGTGGCGTCGACCGAGAGCTCCGGCTCGTCCGCCTCGCCGGCCATCGCGCCGCTCACGGCCGCGTCGAAGAACCTCGAGTCCGCGCCGACGGCGAGGATCAAGCCCTCGCGGAGCGCCGCCGAGAGCTCGTCGGCCACCGCGCCGCGCGGCTTGCCGGCCACGGTCGCGAGCGTCTTCAGGTCGAAGCGGTAGCCGATGCACGCGGCGAGCGTGAGGGCGCGCTGCGCGCGCTCGTCGAGCTCCCGGAGCCTGCCGGCCATGAAGTCGACGACGTTGTCCGTGACCTTCCTCTCCTGGATGCGCGGCAGATCCCACGTCCACGCGCGCCGGGCCGGGTCGAAGGCGACGAGCCCCTCGGCGTGGAGCGCCTTCATGAACTGGTTCATGAAGAACGGGTTGCCGTGGGTCTTGCTCATGACGTGGCGCGCGAGCGGCTCGGCCCGCTCGGGATCGCAGGAGAGGGCGTCGGCGAGGAGCCGCGTCACCACGGGGAGATCGAGCGGCCCGAGGTCGATCTCGGCGACGCTCACCCCGGCCTTGCGCAGCTCCGAGAGGGTGATCGAAAAGAGGTGGCTCTCGTCGACCTCGTTCTGCCGGTACGCGCCGATCACGAGCAGGTGCTTGATCTCCGGCGCGGTCAGGATCTGCTCGAGGAGCTTCAGCGACGCCGGGTCCGCCCACTGCAGGTCGTCGAGGAAGACGACGAGCGGGTGCTCCTGGGCGGGGATGACGCTGCAGAATTTCGTGAAGGCGAGGTGGAAGCGCGCCTGCGCCTCGGTCGGGCCGAGCGGATCGACGCCCGGCTGAGGGCCGAGGATGAGCTCGAGCTCGGGGATGAGGTCGATGAGGAGCGGCGCGTTCTGCCCGACGGCGGTCGCGATCTTCTCCGTCCAGAGCCCGAGCGCCTCCGCCGGCTCGGTCAAGAGGGCGCGGACGAGCTCCCGGAAGACGTGCGCCACGGCCGCGTAGGGCACGGTCCGGTTGATCTGGTCGAACTTGCCGGCGACGACGTATCCCTTGCCCTGCGCGACGGATTTCTGGATCTCGCCGACGAGGAGCGACTTGCCGATGCCGGCGTGGCCGGACACGAGCAGGAGCTCGCGCGCGCCCTTCTGGATGCGCCGCCACGCGCCTTCGAGGACGGCGAGCTCCGCCTCGCGGCCATAGATCTTCTGCGGGATCCGGAGCTCGTCCACGTAATCGTGGCGCGCCAGCTCGAACGGCTCGATCCGCGGCCCCGCGTCGAGCTGCGCGAGGCACGCCGCGAGATCCATCCTGAGCCCGTAGGCGCTCTGGTACCGATCGTCGGGGCTCTTCGCCAGGAGCTTCATGATGATGTCGGACACCGGGCGCGGCACGTCGGGCGAGATCTGCGCCGGCGGCGGCGGGAGCCTGGCGATGTGGCAATGCACGAGCTCCAGGAGATCCTTCGTCGGGAAGGGGAGCCTGCCCGTCGCCATCTCGTACAGGGTGACCCCCAGGGAGTAGAGATCGGTGCGCAGGTCGATGACGCGGTTCATCCGCCCGGTCTGCTCCGGCGACATGTACGCCAGGGTGCCCTCGAAGGCGGCGGGGCTCTTCGAGCGCTGCGCCTCCTGGGAGAGGCGCGTGGCGCTGCCGAAATCCATGATCTTGGCGCTCCACGTGGACGCGTCGACCATGATGTTCTGCGGTTTGATGTCCATGTGGACGACGCCGCCGCGATGGACGGACTCCAGCGTGCTCGCGGCGGAGATCGCGATCCGGAGCGCGTCCTGGAGGGTCAGGGAGCGCGCGCCGATGAGCTCATGGAGCGTGCAGCCGCCGGCGTCTTCCATGATGAGCGCAAGGCTCGCCCCTATCTTCACGACGCCGAGGACCTTCACGACGCCGGGCAGGGCGAGCTCCTTGGCGATGGCGTATTCGTAGCGGAGCCTCGCGACGTCGGCCGGGGCGGGGCGATCGTTCCTGAGGCGCTTGACCGCGACGGGGGCGCGGTCGTCGTTTCGGTATCCCCGGTACACGGTCGACGCGGCGGATTCGTGGATGAGGCCCGTGAGCGTGTAGCCGGGGATACCTATCATGAGCTATTTGTAGAGCGCTTCTCTGCGCTGCATCAAGCCTCACCGCGCGCTCGGCCGAGGTAACACGTGGTGGATAAACGTGGCACCGATGGGCGGGTGTCGTGAGGGTGGCTGGACGCGCGTGTCATCAGCTGTCGAGTGGGATGTCGGGGGCCGGGCGTCCGGGACGCCGTGGCGCGGTGGAGCGGCGCCGACCGTCGCGGCGCCCCGGAATACCTGACACAAGGTGTCAGGATTGTCGTGCGACGGTCGCTCGCCTCGGCAAACGAGGAAGGAGAGGACGGAGCATGAGCGGAGCACTTCACGGCAAGGTGGCGCTCGTCGCGGGCGCGACGCGCGGGGCGGGCAGGGGGATCGCGGTCGCGCTGGGCGCGGCGGGGGCGACCGTGTACGCCACGGGCCGCACCACGCGCGCGCGGCGCTCGGAGATGGATCGACCCGAGACCATCGAGGAGACCGCCGAGCTGGTCACCCGGGCCGGGGGCAAGGGGATCGCGGCGCAGGTGGATCACCTGGAGCGCGAGCAGGTGCGCGAGCTCGTCGCGCGCATCGAGCGGGAGCACGGCCGGCTCGACGTGCTGGTCAACGACATCTGGGGAGGCGAGCTCCTGTTCGCGTGGGACACGCCGCTCTGGGAGCAATCGCTGGACAACGGGTTGCGGCTGCTGCGGCTGGCCATCGACACCCACATCATCACGAGCCACTGCGCCCTTCCGCTGCTCATCAAGAGGCCCGGCGGGCTGGTCGTCGAGATCACGGACGGCACGGCCGACTACAATGCGGGACACTACCGCGTCGCCTTCTTCTACGACCTCGCCAAGGCCGCGGTCCTCCGCATGGCCTTCGCCCAGGCCGAGGAGCTGCGGGCCCACGGCTGCTCGGCCGTCGCGCTGACGCCGGGCTGGCTGCGCTCGGAGATCATGCTGGAGCATTACGGGGTCACCGAGGAGAGCTGGCGCGACGCGCTCGCGAAGGAGCCTCATTTCGCGATCTCGGAGACCCCCGCGTACGTCGGCCGGGCGGTGGCGGCGCTCGCGGCCGATCCGGAGGTCGCCCGGTGGTCCGGGCAGTCCTTGTCGAGCGGCCAGCTCGCGAAGGTGTATGGCTTCACGGATGTGGACGGCAGCCAGCCGGACGCGTGGCGGTACCTCGTCGAGGTCCAGGACGCCGGCAAGCCGGCCGACGTCACCGGGTATCGCTAGTTCCACCCACCAGGAGTCCGGCCAGGGATCCGGAGAGAGAGAGAGTTCAACGCAAAGACGCAAAAAACAATTTTAAATCTTTTTTGCGTCTTTGCGCCCTTTGCGCCTTTGCGTCAAAATTCTCTTGTCCTCGCCAGCAGAGCGCCGATGCGCTGCCCGCGTCAGCGCGCCGCGCCAGCGCGCCGGCCTACGACGATGTACTGCTCGGGCAGGTCCTCCGCGACGATCTCGGGCGAGAGGCCCCCGGCGCGGAGCTCGGCGGCGACGGTCTCGGCGGGGATGCGGTGGTCCTTCGGGGGGCCGTGGCTCGCGGCCTCGGTGAAGTCGACGACGACCACGGCGCCGTCCGGGCGGAGCGCGGCCTTCAGCTTCGCCGCGTAGGCGGGGCGATCGGGGATGTGATGCCAGGTGTCGACCACGAGGATGCGGTCGACCGAGCCGGCCTCGAGCCCGGGATCGTCGGGGCGGACCTGCCGCGCGGTGACGTTGGCGAGGCGCTCGCGCGCGGCGCGCTCCGTCATGTAGCGGACCATGTCCTGCTCGATGTCCAGGCCCACGACCGCGCCGGCCGGCCCGACCGCGCGGGAGAGGTGGGGCAGGAAGTAGCCCGTGCCTGCCCCGAGATCCGCGACCCGCATGCCCGGGGCGATCCGCATGGCGGCGACGACCTCCGCCGGCTTCTGCCAGGCGTCGCGCTCGGGTCCCTCGAACGCGGGCACCCAGTCCTCGGCCCGCTCGAAGCGGTGCACGAGCGGCCCAGGGCCGTGGCCGTGCCCAGGGCCATGGCCTGCGTGATGGCCGTGCCCAGGGCCGTCGCCCGCGTGCCCCGCGCCTTGGGGGTCCTGCGGCGGGGCGTGATCCGCGCGGGCGGCCTGCGCGCCGCTCGCGGCGTCGCCCTGCCCGCCGCCCGCCGGCGCGGCGGCGTCGGGCGTGGCGCTGCAGCTGCTGAGGAGGGCGGCGAGGGCGGCGCAGGTGGCGGCGTGGCGAGGGCGGCGGTGCATCCGCGCTCCCTACCACGAACGCGGCGCGCCGGTCTCCCACGAGGCGCGGCGCGCCGCTCCCCCACGAGGCAGGCCGATCTACCGGGATCCAGCGGCTGCCGCCGGCGCGGCGGCGCGGCCGGGGAGGAGCAAGGCGCAGCCGAGCGTCAGGAGCAGCGCCGCGCCGAAGATCGACGTGGCCATCGTGTGCTCGCGCATCACCACGTCGCCCGTCGGACGGTCGGTGAGCACCAGGCCGAGCACGGTGAGGCCGGCGATGCCCCCGACGTAGCGCATCGTCGCGGTGAGGCCCGCGGCCATGCCGCTCTTCTCCCGCGGGACATCGCTCATCGCCGCGGACTGCGACGGCGCGGACGTCAAGCCCAGGCCGGCGCCGAGCATCACGAGCGCGGGGATCGCGTCCGAGAGCGCGCTCAAGGGCCGCGCCGCGAGCAGGAGCATGCCGGCCAGGGCGAGCGAGCAGCCGGCGAGCGCCACCGCGCGCGGCCCGAAGCGGTCGGAGCCGCGCCCCGCGAAGGGCGAGACGACCACCATCGTCCCCATCATGGCCATCAGCGTCGTGCCCACGTCGCGCGGGCCGATGTGGAACAGCCGCCCCGCCACCTGCGGCAGCTCGAAGATCGTCGCGTACATGGCGAAGTTCTGGAGCGCGATGATCAGGCTGCCGCCGACGAACGCGCGCCGCCGGAACAGCGAGAAGTCGACGACGGGATCCGCGGCGCGCCGCTCCCAGAGCACGAAGGGCACGAGGCCGAGCGCGCCGAGCGCCGCGGCCCAGCGGAGGTGGGCGGCCTCCAGGCCGAGGGCGAGGCCGACGAGCGACCCGCCCAGCAGCGCCGAGCCCACGATGTCGAAGCGCGCTCGCGGCGCGGCCGGCGCCGCGGCCGCGGGGCGCGGCGGCGCGCCGACGTGCGCGAGCGCGGCGGAGAGGAGCAGCACCGGGACGTTCGCGAGGAAGATCGACGTCCACCCGAACGACCCCACGAGCAGCGCCCCGATCGTCGGCCCGGTGCCCGCCGCCACCCCCATCACCGCCCCGAAGGCGCCGAACGCGCGCCCGCGCACCTCGGGCGGGAGCTCCGTGCGGAGCATGGCCGTCGCGCTCGGGACCACGATCGCGCCGCCCGCGGCCATCAGGACGCGCGCCGCCGCGAGCGTCGGGAGCACCGGCAACAGATAGGCGAGCGCCGCCCCGACCGAGAGCAGGAGCTGGCCGAGCCCGAGCGCGCGCCGGTGGCCGAGGCGGTCGCCCAGCTTCCCGCCGGGGCTCTGCAGGACGATGCCCGTGAGCAGGTAGCTCGTCACGAGCGCCTGCCGGAGCGCGCCGGAGTCGGCGCGGAGCGTCCGCGCCATCTCCGGCAGCGCCACGGCGACCATCGTCGAGTTGAGCGGCGCGAGCGCCGCCGACAGCGCGATGGCGGCGAGCAGCCGCACCGGCAGGCGCGACGAGGTCTCAGCCACGGTCGCGCTCGTCCGCTTCGCCCTGACGGCCGGCCTGGCGGAGGAGCGTCACCCGGCCCTCCGTCCCGTCCACGAGGATCTCCTGGCCGTCCGCGATGCGCTCGGTCGCCCCGGCGGCCCCCAGCACCGCCGGGATCCCGTACTCGCGCGCGACGATGGCCGCGTGGGAGACCGCGCCGCCGGTGTCGGTCACGACGCCCGCCGCGAGGGTGAAGAGCGGCGTCCACGCGGGGTTCGTGTAGCGGCAGACCAGGATCTCCCCCGCCTTCACCCGCTCGAACTCGCGCGCGTCGCGCACGATGCGCGCCTTGCCGCGGACCACCCCGGACGACGCCCCGACGCCGCGGAGCTCGTCGCCCGGAGCGCCTCCCCCGCCCATCTCGAACGCTGTCCGCTGCCACCGCGCGTTGACCACCCCGTAGGTGGCGCGCCGCCGCTGCACGAGCCGCTTCACCTCGTCGAGCGGCGGCGCCTCCCCCGTGAGCCACGCCCGGACCTCGGCTTCGGTCAGGTAGAAGACGTCGTCGGGGCTCGGCAGGTGCCCGCGCTCGACGAGGCGCCGCGCGATCTCGGCCACGATCGCCTGGAGCGCGGAGTACGAGCGCACCAGATCGAAGTGCGTGCGCTCCCGGAAGGTGATCGCGCCCCGCAGCCGCTCGACGTTGCGGCGGAACGCGTCGGCCAGGCCCGGCGCGAAGCGCAGCGCGCGGGTGACCTCCTCGAGCGCCGCCTGGTAACGCGCGAGCCCGGCCTGCTCCGACGGCGGCTCGGTGGCGTCGAGCAGGCCGCGGAGGAGCCCCCACACGGGCGCGGGATCCTGGCGCCACGTCGGCGCCGAGAGGTAGAGCCCCGCGCTCTCCCGGTGCCCGTGCTCCTCCAGGAACGCCTCGACCTCGGCCAGCGTCGCCCGGCCGGCCTCCGAGGCGCGCAGCGCGTCCGGGCGCCCCTCGCGGATCGCGCCGGCGACCTCCGGACCGGCGCTCGCCGCCCGGCGCGCGAGGTGGAAGAGCGCGAGGTTCACGTCGGACGTCCGGGTGTGCACGCCCGAGACGAGGTCGCTCATGACGGTCGCTGCCCGCTTCGGCCCCACGGCGAGGGTGACCGGGACGCGGAGGGCGACCGCGGCCAGCTGGCTGGCGCTCCGCTCGAACCGCTCGCCCAGGACCGCGGTCGTGGTCTCCGCGATCCGGTCGGCGCGGCGGAGGAGCGCGGCGTCGTCCAGCGCGCGGAGATCGACCGGCGCGCACGCTTCGAGGAGGCGCTTGAGCCCGTCGCCTTCCCACCACGCCATCGCGTCGTAGCGCAGGCTGGCCGCGACCTTCCGCGGCAGCCGGAGCAGCCGGAGGGTGGGCCGCATCCGCGGCGGGATGAAGATCGGGCGCCACAGCTGGTCGACCCACGCGCGCTCCTCTTCCTCGTCCACGTCGAGCCCGAGGAAGCGCACCATGCGCACGAGCGCGGGGAGCGTCATCCGGAAGCCCCATTGATCGAGCGGCTTCGGCGCGACGGGGAACCGGTCGTTGTCGTTGGCCTCGAGCATCCTCCGCTGCAGGCGGGTGAGCTGCGGGGGAGGCGGAAGGGGCTCGATCTCGGCGTTGCCGAGCGTGGTGATGGGGCGCGACTGGAGCAGGTGCAGGGAGCCCCCGGCGATGGCGAACTCCACGTCCTGCGGGCAGCCGAAGTGGGCCTCGAGGCGGAGCCCGAGGCGGCCCAGCTCGATCACCAGATCGTCGCTCGGCGCGGGGCGGCCGGCCTCCCGGCGGTCGCGGTCCTCGATCGCGAGGTCGTCCGCCCCGGGGCGCGCGGCCCCGTTGGGCTTGCCCGCGCCGTTCGCCGCGGCCCCGTTGGGCTTGCCCGCGCCGTTCGCCGCGGCCCCATTGGGCTTGCCCGCGTCGATCGCCGCGGCCCCACCGAACGGCGCGCGCCGCAGGCGGTACACGTCGCCGGTCGTGTGGCCGGAGACCACGGCCTCGCCGAGGCCCGGGGCGACCTCCAGGAGCATGCGGTCGGCGCGCTGGGCCACCGGGTCGACGGTGAACAGGACGCCGGCGAACTCGGCCGGCACCATCCGCTGCACCACGACGGCGATGTGGACGCCCAGGTGATCGACGCCGCGCGCCGCCCGGTAGGCGAGGGCCCGCGGGCTCCAGAGGGACGCCCAGCACCGCCGCAGCGCGACGATCAGCGCGTCCTCGCCGACCACGTCGAGGTACGTCTCGTGCTGGCCCGCGAACGAGGCGTCGGCGAGGTCCTCCGCCGTCGCCGAGGAGCGCACCGCGACCGGCGGCGCGCCGAGCTCGCGGTAGGCGTCGCGGACCGCGCCCTCGATCCCGGGCAGCATCGCGCCCCCCTCGAAGAGCTCCGCCGCCGCCGAGGCCGCGTCGTCCCAGCGGCTCGCGCCGAGGTGCGCCGCGAGGCGCTCGGCGAGCCCCCAAGCGCGCGCCTGCTCGGCATACGCGCCCGCGCTCACCACGAACCCGGGCGGTACCGCGAGCCCGAGCCGGAGCAGCTCACCCAGGTTGGCTCCCTTGCCGCCCGCGGTGGAAAGATCGGCTCGGGACAGCTGGCTCAAGCGATGAACAAGCATCAGGTGCCTCCTTCGGCCAAGAAAGGTCGCTTCCCCCTGCGCCCCGAGCTCCGCGGCGTCCGCCCGCCCTCCGGGCAGCGCCTCGCTCGAGCCGCCAGCGTCAGCGTTCTGTGAGAATCATTACCAGGAAGTCATTGTCCTGTAACACAATAAGTATCAGGATACTTATAAATGGCAAGGCCGCGGAACATCACGGACGCACAGATCCTCGACGGGGCGCGCGCGTGCTTTCTGGAGCACGGCGCCGGCGTCTCGACGACCGTCATCGCGGAGCGGCTCGGCATCTCGCACGGCGTGCTGTTCCAGCGCTTCGGCACCAAGGAGCAGCTCCTGCGCGCGGCGTTGCAGCCGCCCATGGAGCCGCCGTGGATGGCGCGCGCCCGGTCGGGCCCGGACGACCGGGACGCGCGGATCCAGCTCCTCGAGCTCGGCGAGGAGATCTCCGCGTACCTCGAGCGCATCGTGCCGTGCCTGGCGGTGCTCCGATCGGCGGGCATGACCGTCGAGTCGATGGCCGAAAGGCGCGAGGACCTGCCGCCGGTCCGCGCGCGGCGCGAGGTGGCCGCGTGGTTCTCGCGCGCGATCGCCCGCGGGCTGCTGCGCCCGGTCTCCGCGGAGCACGCGGCCGATCTCTTCCTCGGCGCGCTGCACTTCCGGCCGTTCCACCAGCACCTCTCGAACCAGGGGTTCGACCGGGCCGAGAGCCGGGCCTACCTCGCGTTCGCGATCGACGCGATCCACCGGACGCTCGCGCCCGCCGCGGAGCGACCGTGACGCGCGCAGCGCCGCGCGGTCGGGGCGCGGGGGCGCCGGGGGCGCCTCGGTGGGCTCAGCGCTTGATGGCCTCGACCAGGTGGCCTCGCGGCGCGCCCGCGGGCGCGGGCGGGATGGGCCAGCGGCCCCAGCGCGTGCCCACCTCGCCCGGCTCGACCACGGTGGCGTCCCAGCCATGCGCCGCGACGAGGCCCGCGGGATCGTCGGTGCCGAAGATCCACGGCGCGCCGAGCTCGGCCATCATGCGGAGCGCCGCCGCGAGCGCGGGCGCCTCGAGCAGCGACTTGCCCACGACGTCATAAAGAAGGACCGAGCGCGGCGCGGAGAGCCTGTCGATCCGCGCCATGAGCGTCTCCACCGCGCGCGCGTCGAGGTACTGCAGCAGGCCCTCGACGAGCCAGACGGTGCGCGCGGCGGGGTCGAACCGCGCGGCGCGGAGCGCGGCGGGCCAGTCGCTGGCGAGGTCGGCGGCGATGGCCACGCGCTCGCTCGCGGGCGGCCGCGTCCCCAGGGCGCCGGCCTTGTGCGCGATGACCTCCGGCTGGTCGATCTCGAAGACGCGCGTCCCTGCGGGCCACGCGAGCCGGTAGGCGCGCGCGTCCATGCCCGCGGCGAGGAGGACGACCTGCGCGACGCCCGCGGCGGCGGCGCGCGCGAGCGCCTCGTCGAACCAGCGAGTCCGCACCTCGATGATGGGCATCGAGGGGCCGACTGCGTCCCGGTACGCGCGGAGCGCGGCGTACCCGGCGTCTCCGGCGAGCGCGTGCGCGAAGGGGTCGTCGAACAGGCGATCCTTGCGCTTCGACTCTTCCGCGCGCATCGCGGCGACGAGCAAGGCGGTGACAGCGACGGGGTTCATGAGCTCTTCCTTTCTCTCGTGTCGAGGAGAGCCGGAACCTGAGCGCGCCCGCCGCGAGCGTCTTGGATATTTTTACCCGCGCAGCGGCACGTGGTTGGGGCGCTCCACTTCCTGGGCGAGGTACGCGGAGGGGCCGAGACCGGCGAACGCCCGGAACTCGCGGCTCAGGTGCGCTTGATCGAAGTAGCCCAGCTCCGCGGCGATCTCGGCGCAGCGAACGGGCCGGCGCGCCCCGCCGCGCGCGTCGTGCCGGCCGTCCATGAGGCGCAGCGCCGCCTGGAACCGGCGGACACGCCAGAACGCCTTGGGGCCGAGCCCGACCTCGTCGTGGAAGAGCGCGATGAGGCGCTTCGGCGAGAGCCCGGTGCGCGCGTTGACCTCGGCGACGGCGCGGAGCGTGGGATCCTCGAAGGCGCGCAGCGCGAGCGCCACGGCGCCGTGCCGGCGGAGAGGCCGCGTGGCCCTGGCGCGGAGGGCGCCCTCGAGCGCGGAGAAGCGATCCGCCGCGCCCCGGGCCTCGAGCAGGCGTTCGCGGAGCCGGGCCGCGCTCGCGCCCCAGAGCGCGTCGAGCGCCGCGTGCCTCCCCTCGAGATCTCCGGCCGGGACCCCCAGGAAGGGGAACGCGCCGCCTGGCTTGAAATGCACGCCCATCACCGACGCGCCCGGCGCGGTGTCGATGACGAAGTGCCCCGCGTGCGCGCCGGAGATCATGATCCCGGGGAACCGCTCGAACGACTCGGGATCGTCGCGATCGAAGATGCGGAGGCGATCCTCGCGCAGGTTGATGATGATATCGAGCGTGCCGGACGGGAGCGCGCGCTCCCTGGGCGCGGGCGCCGTGTAGCCGTCCCACAGCCAGAAGCAGTCGACGAAGTCGTCGAGCGGCGGTCCGGGACGGTGGATGAGCGCGGGCATCGCGGAGGAGCTTAGCGCAGCCGCCGCCGCGGGGCCTCGCGCCGGCGGGCGGCTGCGCTGCGCGTCACAGCTGCCTGGCGCTGACGACCTGGGGCTGCCACGCCGCCCCGGTCTTGTTGGCGCAGAACCCGAACGACGTCGACCCGCCGGTGTCGAGCAGGCCGCTCGACTGCGTGCTCGTGGCGGTCATCTCGCTCCCGTCGAAGCCGAAGCTGGCGTTCCAGCTCGAGTTGACCGTCGATTGCCCGAGGTCGATGACCGCCTCCCACCCCCAGATACCGAACCTGCGCCCGTTGGTCACGGTGACGTTGGCGCAGTAGCCGGTCGCCCAGTCGGCGTTCAGCTGGATGCTCGCCGTGACGGCCCCCGGGTTGGCCGGGGTGTCGGGGATGTCGGTGCGCCAGGTCGTGCCGTTGCCGAAATAGCGTGTGATCGGCACCCAGTTGCTGTCGAGCCTCGGGTTCGGCTGCCCCGCCGGGACCGGCCGGGTCGCGAACTCCGCCAGCGTGTTGAAGAAGGTGAGCTCGCTGTCGGTGAGATCGCGGCCGTGCGCCTCCACGACGAACGCGATGTGGAAGTCGCGCTGCGCCGTCGCCGGCCCCGGGGTCCGCACGCCGAGCTGCGCCTGGATCTGCGCGATCGTCACGGTGGCCTGGACCGAGGGGATCACCGTGTCGCAGTAGTCGAAGAGGCCGCCGCCGTGCCTGCGGAGCGGCGGGACCTGGCTCCCCGGGATGAGCCCCATCATGTAGAGATCGAGCGGCGAGGCGGTGGTCGCCCCGGAGCGACCGTTGCTGTCGCAGTCGAGGGTGAAGGTGCCGTTTCCGTTGTCGATCCACTCCATCCCGCCGAGCAGGCTGGCCGCGCTGGTGGTCGGCAGGTAATGGAAGCCGTCGGTCATCCCGAAACCGGAAGGGAGGTAAGCGCCCCACTGGTGGAGGAGCTCGTGCACGAAGTTGCTGCTCAGCCAGCCTCGGCGCAGGTTGTCGAGCGCGGCGACGCCCTTGAGGCGGCGGCTGTAATACGATTGAGAGTAGTCGACCGGATCGCGCCCGATCCCGGTGTAGTCGATCTTCACGGCGGAGTGGACGCCCGAGTTGCCGTTGCTCACGCTGCCCGGCCGCTCGAGGTGCGATGTGGCCGAGAGCACCGCGAAGTCGAAGACGTCCGGCACCACCTCGTACATGTCCGAGAGCATGCCGGCGGCGTCGCCGCCCGCGCCGCGCAGAAACCGCTGGCTGTCGCCGCGCCCGTCCCGCACCTCGACGAGGTGCGACGCCGCGCGGAACTTCGGGCTCAGGACCCGCCGCGGCGCGACGGGCACGCTGGGCGCGAGCGCGCCGACCTGGGGGCGGACGAAGAACTCGACGGTCTCTCCCGTCGCCTTCGTCATCACCAGGTTCCCGAGCTCCACGGCATAGAGGCCAGCCGGGCTGTCCGGGCTCGACTCGTAATGCGCGGGCAGCGGGATCGACGGCGTGGGGTCGAAGCGGAACGGCCCGACCGTGAAGATGCCGTCTCCGGCGACGCGATCGGCGCCCACGCCGTCGTCGCGCAACGTCAGGTCGCTCGGGCCCTCGATCCGGAACTCGAGCCCGGTGAGCTCGACGCTCACCACGTCGTCCACGGGGTCGACCTCCAGCACGAACTCCTCGGATCCGTCGCTGCGCACCACGCTCGGGACCGTCTCCCACGCGTGCTCCAGCCCCGTGAGGTCGCCCGCGACGAGCGCCTCCTGGCCCGACAGCACATCGCTGGATCCGGTCGTCTCGAGGGGCGCGGGGTCGCCGCCGCAGCCGCCGAGCAGCGCGCCGAGCAGGCCGGCGCAGAGCAGCCCTCGCGGAGCCGTCGCCGGCCGCATTGTCATAGCAGGATCTCGCCGTCCTGCGTCGCTGCAGGCGCAATTCCGATGGATGACGTCCAACCAAGCCATCTTCGTGATCTCCGGGTTGCGCCGTGTCGCGCTGCGCTCGTGCGCGGCGCGGCGGCGTGCTGAGGCATGTAGGTCGCGGGGCGCCGCCCTTCCAATGCGAAGGCGGCATGCGCGGGATGCACAGCGTGCATCTCGCCGCGACGCGACCCCGGATCGCCAACGCGGCGGGCGTGCCGGTCGCGTTGGCCGGCGTGCGCTGCGCTGCTGCGAGCGAGCGCCCGCGCCGCCGTCGTGCCACGCGAAACGCCCAGCTCACCGCACGTGGAAAATTCCACCTCGGCTTCTGTAGAGAGCTCCACATCACCCTGACTGGAACTATCCGCTCTCGCCGCGCCCGGGCCGGCTCCCAGGGCTGTCGGCGGACGCATTTGTCACGCGATCGAAGCACGATTGACATAATATTGCCTCGGACCGCCGAGCTGAGGAGCGATTGATGAACCTACGGAGTCTGCGTTATCTCTTGCCTTTCGCCGCGCTGGCCGCCACTCCCCTCGTGGGCTGCGGCGGCTCCGAGGATCCCGGCGCGTCCGGGACCGGCGCGAGCGGCGGTGGAACCGGCACGACCAGCACGGGCGGGGACGGCGCGGGCGGCGACGGCGCGGGCGGGGACGGCACGGGCGGCGACGGCGGCGCGGGCGGCAGCGCCAAGGAGGAGCCCGATTACGACCGCGCGTTCCCGCAGGACCGGGTCCCCCGCATCGACATCACCATCGCGCCCGAGAGGTGGCAGGCGATGATCGACGACATGACGTCGATGCTCGGCGAGTTCGGCGCGCAGGGGCCCGGCGGATTCGAGCCACCGCAGGAGTGGGTCGACGCCTGCGACGGGCTCGCGGCCGGCGACGCGTGCACGGTCGATCTCTTCGGGTCCCCCGCCGAGGGGACGTGCGGGGAGCTCCCCGGCGGCCTGACCTGCCAGCCGAAGCCGCCGGATCCCGGCGAGTTCGAGCCGCCGCAGGACTGGATCGACGCCTGCAACGATCTCGCGGAGTCCGACCCCTGCACGGTCGACATCTTCGGGACCCCGACCCCGGGGACCTGCACCGAGGAAGAGGTCGGCCTCGCCTGCATGCCTTCCGGGCCGGGAGGGGTGGGCGGCGACCCCGGGCTCATCAGCAGCGTCGACCTCATCCCGCGCTCGCCGGTCTACGTCGAGTGCGACGTCGCGATCGAGGATCGGAAATGGGAGCACGTCGGGATCCGCCTCCGGGGCAACGCCAGCCTGCTCCTGCCCTGGCAGGCCGGGAACTGGAAGCTGCCGCTGCGCCTCAACTTCGACCGGTTCGAGGATGACTATCCCGAGACGAAGAACCAGCGCTTCTACGGGTTCGACGGGCTGGCGTTCACCAGCAGCTACCTGGATGCGTCGCTCCTGCGCGAGAAGCTCGGCACCGACATCTTCGCCAAGGCGGGGATCCCCGCGCCGGCGACCGCGTTCTACCGGGTCTTCATCGATCACGGGGAGGGGCCGGTCTACTTCGGGCTGTACACCGGGATCGAGGTCCCTTCGGACGACTCGTTCCTCGACAGGCACTTCGGCGGCCACGAGGGCAATGTCTACAAGCCCGACGGCACCGGGGCGCGGTGGGAGACCTGGGATCCCGACACCCTCGTCAAGGAGAACCACGAGGAAGAGGCCGATTTCTCGGACGCGCGCGCGCTGTTCGACGCGCTGCACGCGGACCGGACCGACGCCGCCGCCTGGCGCGCGGGGCTCGAGGCGCGCCTCGACGTCGACGGCTTCCTCCACTGGTTGGCGCTCAACACGGTGATCGAGGACTGGGACGTGTACGGCCGCCTGCCGCACAACTACTACCTCTACTCGGACCCGAACAAGGGTGGGCAATTCACGTGGATCCCGTGGGACCACACGTTCGCGTTCATCGATGGCGACGCGGGAGGAGCGACCCCGATGCCGGCGCTGCCCCTCGACATGTCCCAGGTGACCGAGCAATGGCCGCTCATCCGTTACCTGCTCGACGACCCGGTCTACCTCGAGATCTACCGCGACTACGTGAAGCAGGCCGCGGAGGTGGAGTACGAGCCGGCCGCGGCCGAGGCGTGGTTCAAGGCGGCGCACGACCTCATCGCGCCGTACGTCGTGGGGCCGGACGGCGAGATCGAGGGGCACACGCACCTCGCGTCGCCCGCGGACTTCGACAACGGCCTCGCCGCGCTGATCGCGCACGCCAAGGGGCGCGCCGCGGAGGTGGAGGCGTACCTGGCGCAGTGACGCGTCCGCGCAGGTGGTGAGCGATTGTGCGCGCGACCGCCCGATCGCGGGGACTGCGCGCGAGGCCGCGGCGACGCAAAGAGAGCTCAAAAACGTCGTGGATTGAATTTGCAGGTCGCGACGGACATCGTATGCACAGGATCGGGGGGCGCGCACTTCGTGTGCGATGAATCACCTGATCTTGCCAGGGGGTGTTCGATGCTGTTGTCCGGACATGACCAAAAGGACGCGTGTACCCCACACAACACCGGCATGGGAGGGCGTCGATGGAAGGGGCTGCTCTCGGCGGCGCTGTCGGTCGCCGCGATCGTGTGGTCCGAGGACGCCAGAGCCAACCAGGAGGTCCGCGACTGGAACACGGTGATGGCGCAGATGGAGCCGCTGACGGGGTTCTTCATGGCGTCGAGGCTCTCGGCGCTCCTGCACGTCTCCATTCACGACGCGCTCAACGCGATCCCCGAGACCGCGCGCTATGAGACCTACCTGCCGCCCGTGGCCGCCGAGGGGCCCGCCTCCCCCGAGGCGGCCCTGGCGGCGGCGGGGCGGACGATGCTGGCGACGTACATCGATTTCTACTCGAACCAGAGCCTCCCGCCGGAGTTCGCGAACCCGGGCCTCCAGGACCTCTTGCCGATGGTGGAGGCCGTCTACGACGCGCAGCTCGCGGCGATCCCCGACGGCCCCGAGAAGGAGGAGGGCATCCGGATCGGCGAGGCGGCGGCGATCAACCTGTGGAACGAGCGCCTCGGCGACGGGTGGAACAACCCGGATGATCTCGAGTTCGAGTGGCCCGACAGCGACGGCGACGACGACCCGATGACCGGCCTGCCGGGGGAGTACGTCATGCTCGACCCGGCCGACACGTTCCCCGGCACGTCGCAGCCGTTCTTCTTCTGGTGGGGGGACATGACCCCCTGGACGATGCGCGACAACGACCAGTTCCTGCCCCCGCCGCCGCCTCGCCCCAAGAACGGCGCGTTCCGCAGGGACATGGAGGAGACCCGCGCCTACGGCGCCGTGGACAGCGCCGTGCGCACCCCGCAGCAGGCCTTCGAGGCCCTCTGGTGGGAGGCCTGCGACGGGTTCGTCTTCAGCGGCACGTACGCGTTCACCCGCCAGCTCGTCTCGGACTTCGAGCTGGACAACTACGAGGCCGCGCGGGTGTTCGCGCTCGCGATGCTCACCCAGGCCGACGCGATGATCTCCAACGTGAACAGCAAGAATCACTACAACTTCTGGCGGCCGATCACCTCGATCAACTACTACCATCCGGGCTCCGACTGGAAGCCGCTCATGACCACCTCGCCGAACCAGGAATACCCCGCCGGCCATCCGATGGTGAGCGGCGCGACGCTCTATGCGCTGATGGAGTTCTTCGGCGGCGGCCAGCTGGATGAGCCGCTCGTCGGGACGAACACGTGTGGAGACATCGTGTTCGACTCCCTCAAGGACGCCGTCGAGGGGGTGATCAACGCCCGCGTCTGGGGGGGCATCCACTACCGCGGCTCGGGCGAGGTCGGGGCCAGGACCGGCAAGAAGATCGCCAAGTACGTGCACCAGCGCTTCCTCGAGCCCCTGTAGGCCCTTCGCGCGGCGTGCTCAGCCGCTGCGGCGCCGCCGGACGGTGTGCCTTCATGCGCCGACACGACCTCATGACGGGCGCCGCTCGGAATGTTCGCATTCCCACTTGTTTGAGCCCGGACAACCGGAATAGTATGGTCTCCTGACCAGGGGGGCCTTGGTCCTGCCGGTTCGGACGCCGCCACGCGCTCGTGGCCGCCTGTAGTGTCTGTGGGCCTGGGTGATGTCTTCGCTCGGGGGATGCTACATCGGCCTCCGGCGCACGGGCAGCTTCGAGCCGGGCTCGATCGCGGGCGCGGGAGGTTTGTGTGAGCCGGTTCACAATTACGGAGGAGATCCAATCGGGTCTGGATACCGCTCTCTACCGCGGCTACCGGAATTCCGATCATGCGCCGATCTCGGTGAAGCTCCTCAAACGCTCCCACGAGAGCCCTCGAGAGGTCGCGAAGCTCCGCTACGAATACATGATGATGCGCGACCTCGGGCTGCCCGGGGTCGTCACGGCGTACGGCCTCGAGCGGCACGAGGGCGGCCTCGCCCTCGTCATGGAGGATCTCGGCGGGCAGGCGCTCCACGACGTCCTCAAGGCGCAGCGGCTCGACCTCCGGACGGCGCTCAGGATCGCGGCCTCCGTCGCGGAGACCCTGGACGCGCTCCATCGCCGGCACGTCATCCACAAGGACATCAACCCCAGGAACATCCTCGTCAACGCGCGCACGGGCGCGGCGAGGCTGAGCGACCTCAGCGTCGCGACGCGCCTGTCCCAGGAGACCCAGCCGGCGCAGAGCCCTGACGCGATCGAGGTGAGCCTCGCCTATATGTCGCCGGAGCAGACCGGCCGGATGAATCGCACCCTCGATCACCGGACCGACCTCTACTCGCTCGGCGTCGTGATGTACGAGGCGCTCACGGGCCGCCTGCCGTTCCCGTCGTCGGACCCGATGGAGATCGTGCACAGCCACATCGCGAGGAGGCCCGCGCCGCCGCACGAGGTCGCGCCCGAGGTCCCGAGGGTGGTCTCGGACATCGTGACGAAGCTCCTCGCGAAGGCCGCGGAGGACCGCTACCAGGGCGCCTTCGGGCTCGCGGTCGATCTGCGCGAGTGCCTCTCGCAGCTCGAGGCGAGCGGCGCGGTCGCGCCCTTCCCGCTGGGCCAGCGCGACCTCTCCGGCGAGCTCCACATCCCCCAGCGGCTCTACGGCCGCGAGGCCGAGACAAGGGATCTCCTGCTCGCGTTCGATCGCGTGGGCCAGGGCGGCGTCGAGCTGCTCCTGGTCGCCGGCTTCTCGGGCATCGGCAAATCGGTGCTGGTCAACGAGGTCCACAAGCCGATCGCGGCGCGGGGCGGCGCGTTCATCTCGGGCAAGTTCGATCTCCTGAACCGGAGCGTCCCGTACGCGCCGATCGCGAACGCCTTCCGGGACCTCCTCCGGGGGCACCTCCAGGGCTCCGACGAGGAGCTCGCGGGCCTGAAGGAGCGGCTGCTCGCCGCGCTCGGGCCGAACGCGCAGCTCATGATCGACCTCATCCCGGAGCTCTCGGCCATCCTGGGGCCGCAGCCGGGCGTGCCGGAGCTCGGGCCCACCGAGGCGCAGAATCGGTTCGTCATCGTCTTCCAGAGCTTCCTCCGGGTCTTCGCCACGAGGGAGCGCCCGCTGGTGCTCTTCCTCGACGACCTGCAGTGGGCCGACGCGGCGTCGCTCCGGCTGCTCCAGGCCGTCCTCGCGAACCCGGAGAACGCGTACCTCCTCGTCCTCGGGGCGTACCGCGACAACGAGGTCGGCCCGGCCCACCCGCTCGCGCTGACGGTCGAGGAGATCAGGAAGGCGGGGGCGAAGCTCGGCGAGATCACGCTCAGGCCGCTCGCGCCGCCGACCGTCGCCCAGATCATCGCCGACACCTTCGTCACCGACACGGACCGGGTGGCGCCCCTCGCCGCGATCGTCTCCGAGAAGACGCAGGGCAACCCGTTCTTCATGAGCCAGCTCCTCGGGGCGCTCCACCGGGACAAGCTGATCGGCTTCAACGCGGGGACCGGAGCGTGGGAGTGGGATCTCGCGCGCATCCAGCAGGCGGACATCACGGACAACGTGGTCGTCCTCATGGTCGGCAAGATCCGGAAGCTCGCGCCCGGCACGCAGCGCATCCTGAAGCTCGCCGCGTGCATGGGCCACCAGTTCGAGCTGAGGACGCTGGCGATCATCCACGAGAAGACGCCCGCCGCGACGGCCGCCGATCTGTGGGAGGCGCTCCGCGAAGGGTACGTCGTGCCGCTCACGTCCGAGTACCGCTTCCTCCACGCGCCCAGGGGAGAGGACGTCGAGGACCAGCACGACGTCGAGGCGCTCCGGATCTCGTACAAATTCTTGCACGACCGCGTCCAGCAGGCCGCTTATTCGATGATCGAGGAGGACCGCCGGCAGGAGGTCCACCTGCAGATCGGCAGGCTGCTCAGGCGGTCTCGCGCGGACGAGGGGCACGTGGAGGACGTGTTCCAGATCGTCCACCACACGAACCTGGGCGCCGCGCTGATCGCCGAGCGCGGCGAGCAGGTGGACGTCGCGCGGCTGAACCTCGCGGCCGGCAAGCGGGCGAAGGCCGCGACCGCGTTTCAGACCTCCGTCGGGTACTTCCGCGCAGGCGCCGCGCTGCTCGGCGAGGCGGGGTGGGGCGACGAGTACGCGACGACGTTCGAGCTGTCCGCCGAGCTCGCCGAGTGCGAGTACCTGATCGGCCGCCACGAGGAGGCGGAGGCGCTCTTCGACGTCATCCTGCGCCGGGCGCGATCGACGCTCGAACGAGCGCAGATCCTCAACCTGCGGGTCGTCCTCTACTGCATGCAGATCCGGTATGTCCAGGCCATGGACGTCGGGCGCGCCGCGCTCGCGCTCCTCGGCATCCGCGTGCCGGAGGCGCAGGACGAGTGCCAGGCCGCGCTCGAGGCGGAGCTCGCGGCGGTGCGCGCGAACCTCGGCGGGCGCCGGATCCGCGAGCTCATCGACGCGCCGTCGATGACCGATCCCGAGCAGCTCATCGCACTCAAGATCCTGGCGAACCTGTGGGGGGTGGCGTTCATCATCAACCCCGTGCTGCTCGCGCTCGTCTGCGTGATGCCGGCGAACATCTCCCTCAAGCACGGGCACTCGGAGGAGGCCGCCTTCGGATACCTGACCTACGGCTTCGTGCTGGCCACGCGCGGCGAGTACGACGCGGCCCACGAGTTCGGCCAGCTCGCGCTGGATCTCAACGAGAGATACAACAACATCTCCATCAAGTGCCGGCTCCACTACATGTTCGCGCTCAACGTGAGCTTCTGCAAGAAGTCGCTCCGTCTGTCGCTCGAGCATGCCCGGCGCGCAATGCGCGCAGGGCCAGAGTCGGGCGACCTGAACTATCTGTCGTATACCCTCTCGAACATCGTCTGGACGCGGATCGCCCTGGGCGACGAGCTCGGCGCCGTCGGCGAGGAGATCGAGAAGCTCCTCCTCCTGGTGCGGCAGACGTACAACGCGGCGAGCACGGCGAACGTGACGATCGGGCGGCAGCTCGTCGCCTGCCTCCGGGGGCGCACGGCGGGTCTCCACTCCATCGGGGACGAGACGCTGGACGAGCCGGCCTTCGTGGACAGCATCATGGCGCCCGAGCTCGTGAGCACGCTGTGCTGGTACGCCGCGGCCAAGCTCCGGCTGGCGCTGCTCGCCGAGGACTACGCCGGCGCGATCGAGATGGGGCGCATCGCCGACCAGACGATCGGCGGGAGCGCGGGCCTCATCCTGTCGGTCGACATGGCGTTCCACCTGTGCCTCGCGATCCTCGCGTCGCCCCCGGCGCAGGCGGCCGGGGAGCCGCTCGGCGGCATGCTCGCCCGCTACCGGGGCAAGGTCTTCTCGTACGCCGCGGGCTGCCCCGAGAATTTCGAGCACAAGCGCCTCCTGATCGAGGCGGAGGAGGCGCGCGCCGCCGGGCGCCGGCTCGAGGCGATGGACCTCTACGATCGGTCGATCCAGGCGGCGAAGACGAACCGCTTCGTGCACGACGAGGCGCTCGCGAGCGAGCTCGCGGCCAGGTTCTACCTCGGCCTCGGCCGCGAGAAGGTCGCCGGCGTCTACATGACCGAGGCCCACCGGTGCTACCGCGCGTGGGGCGCGTCCGCGAAGGTGGCGCAGCTCGAGGGTCGATACGGCGCCCTCCTCGCCGCGCGCCCGCCCTCGGCGCCGGAGCGGCTCGGGCTGCCGGCGGGGCCGTCGGCGATCGATCTGATGGCGGTCATCAAGGCGTCCCAGGCGCTCTCCGACGAGATCGACCTGGAGCGATTGCTCCAGAAGCTCATGAGGATCACGATCGAGAACGCGGGCGCCGAGAAGGGGTACCTGCTCCGGGATCAGGCGGGGACGCTGCTCCTCGAGGCGGAGGCGTCCGCCGCCGGCACGGTGGTGAGCGTCTGCAACCCCGCGGCGCCGCTGCCTTCGTCGGCCGCGCCCATGACCCTGCTCGGGCATGTCCGGAGGGCGAGAGAGCGCGTCGTGCTCGACTACGCGGCGGGCGAGCCGCGGTTCGCGGACGACGAGTACATGCGGCTGAACCGGCCGAAGTCGGTGCTGTGCATCCCGCTCCTGCGGCAGGCCGCGCTCGTGGGTCTCCTTTACCTGGAGAACAACCTGACCGCCGGCGCGTTCACGCCGGAGCGGGCGCTGACGCTGGATCTCCTCGCGTCGCAGGCCGCGAGCTCGCTGGAGAACGCGCGGCTCTACGCGGAGCTGTCGAGGGAGAACGCCGAGCGCCGGCGGGCGGAGGAGGCGCTCCGGGAGCTCAACAGCGAGCTGGAGCTCCGGATCCAGCAGCGGACGGCGCAGCTGCGGGTGGCCAACAAGGAGCTGGAGGCGTTCAGCCACTCCGTCTCGCACGACCTGCGCGCGCCGCTCCGGGTCATCGACGGGTTCAGCCTCGCGCTGATCGAGGATTACGGCGACAAGCTCGACGAGGAGGCACGCGACTTGCTCTCGCAGGTGCGGCGGGGGAGCCAGCGGATGTCGGAGCTCATCGATGACATGCTCAGGCTGTCGCGCGTGACGCGCGCCGAGATGCAGCGTGAGCGCGTCGACATGAGCGCGCTCGCGCGCGAGGTGCTCGCCGAGCTGCAGCGGCCGGAGCCGGATCGCGCCGTGGAGTGCGTCGTGGCGGAGGGGGTGGCGGCGGACGGCGACCCTCAGCTGCTCAGGATCGTGCTGGAGAACCTGCTCGGCAACGCGTGGAAGTTCACGAGCAAGCGGGCGGGCGCGCGGATCGAGCTCGGGCAGATGGAGGGCGGGCAGGAGGAGCCGCGGGGCGGGCGCGCGACGTACTTCGTGCGCGACAACGGGGCCGGGTTCGACATGAGGTACGCCGCGAAGCTGTTCGGCGCGTTCCAGCGCCTGCACACCGAGGAGGAGTTCGCGGGGACCGGCGTCGGCCTCGCGACCGTACATCGCATCGTCGAGCGCCATGGAGGCCGCATCTGGGCCGAGGGCGCCGTCGACGAGGGAGCGACGTTTTATTTCACGCTCTAGGCCGGGACCTCATCTGTTCGCGAGGAGCGCCATGAACCACGGAACGAACCCCCTCGTCGATGGCAACGCGCGGGCCGCTCGCGCGGGTCGCGACCAACGTCGGATGAACGCGGTCCCGCGGCCGGGGAGCGCGTCCTAGATGGGCACGCCGCTGCGCGTCCTCCTGGTCGAGGACTCCGAGCAAGACGCGCGGCTGATCCTGCGCGAGCTCAAGCGGGGGAGCTACGACCCGTCGCACGTGCGGGTGCACACGCCCGAGGGGATGACCGAGGCGCTCTCGCGGCAGGCGTACGACGTCGTGCTCTGCGATCACAGCATGCCCCGGTTCGACTCGCTGGCGGCGCTGCGCATGGTCAAGGAGCGCGGGCTGGATCTGCCCTTCATCATCGTCTCGGGCAGCATCGGTGAGACGACCGTCGCCGAGGTCATGCGGTCGGGCGCGAACGATTACGTCTTGAAGGGCGAGCTCAGGCGCCTGGCGCCCGCGATCGAGCGCTCGCTGCGCGACGTGGCGGAGCGGGCGGAGCGCCGGCGCGCCGAGATCGCGCTCAAGGAGAGCGAGGAGCGGTTCGCCCTGGCCGTGCAGGGCTCGCGCGACGGGCTCTGGGACTGGAACCTGGCCGGCGGGGGCGCCTATTACTCCGATCGTTTCAAGGACGTCCTCGGCTGCCAGGACGGCGAGCTCGGCGATTCTATCGAGTCCTTCCTGGGCCTCGTCGACGGGGAGGACAGGGATCGGGTGGCGGCCGCGCTCCGCGGCCACCTGGAGCGGCGC
The DNA here is from genome assembly GCF_051474665.1 of Sorangium sp. So ce394. Taxonomy (NCBI): domain Bacteria; kingdom Pseudomonadati; phylum Myxococcota; order Polyangiales; family Polyangiaceae; genus Sorangium; species Sorangium sp. So ce394. The sequence continues at coordinate 6,703,572 of NZ_CP150339.1, read as the reverse complement.
GCGCCGTACGACGTGGAGTTCCGGCGCCGCACCGCCGCGGGCGAGCTGCGCTGGCTCTGCTCGCGCGGGCAGGCGCTCTGGGACGAGCAGGGGAGGGCGACGCGCATGGCGGGCTCGCTCAGCGACATCACGGCGCGCAAGCGGGCGGAGGCGGTGCTCCTGGACAAGCTCGACATCATCGAGCGGCAGCAGGAGGCGATCCGCCAGCTCTCGACGCCGATCATCGAGGTCTGGGAGGGCGTGATCACCATGCCGGTGTTCGGGTCCGTCGACGAGCGCCGCGCCGAGCAGATGATGGAGGTGCTGCTCCAGGCGATCATGCGCACCCGCTGCGGCTCGGCCATCATCGACCTGACCGGCGCCGACGGCATCGACCACCGCACGGGCGATCACATCGTGAGGCTCGTCCGCGCCGTCGAGCTCCTCGGGGTACGCGGGATCGTGGTGGGCATCCGGCCCGAGGTGGCGCAGACCATCGTGTCGCTCGGCGTGGATCTCTCGAGGATCCACACCCTCGCGAACCTCCGTGACGCCCTGGTTCATTGCATGCAGCGCCCCGCGCGAAGGGAGTCGCGGCGCTGAGCGTCCGCGGGGAGGGCTGCTCGTCGACCTCGTGGGAGACCCGCTGAGGCTCGTCCCCGCCTACAGCCGCACCACCTTGGACTTGTCCCCGTCCAGCGCCCGCAGCGCGTCGCGCGTGTCGACGATGAGCTTCGACTCCGAGAGCATCCGGGCATAGTCGGTGTCAGAGTGGTCGGTCACGACCACCACCGCGTCATAGCGTCCGTAGTCGACGCTCGGGCATACGCTCCTCAGCTCCAGCCCGTGCTCGCGGACCTCGGGCACGTGCCGATCGACGTAGTCGACCTCGGCCCCCAGGCTGCGCAGGCCGTGGATCACGTCGATCGCCGGCGACTCGCGGTAATCGGCGACATCCTTCTTGTAGGCCACGCCCGAGACGAGCACCTTCGCGCCGTTCGCCGGCACCCGGCGCCGGTTCAGCGACTCGTGCACCAGGGAGACGACCTCGCCCGGCATCGCGCTGTTGATGCTGTCCGCGACGTCGATGAACCGCGCCTGGTACTTGAGCCCGCGCATGCGCCAGGACAGGTAGAGCGGATCGATGGGAATGCAGTGCCCCCCGAGCCCCGGCCCCGGATAGAAGGGCATGAAGCCGAAGGGCTTGGTCGCCGCCGCGCGGATCACCTCCCACACGTCGACGCCGAGCCGCCGCGACATCAGCGCGACCTCGTTCACGAGGCCGATGTTGACGGCGCGGAACGTGTTTTCGAAGAGCTTGACCATCTCGGCCGTGTCGGTGCTGCCGACCGGCACGAGCGTGTCGATGATCGCCCCATAAAGCGCCCTCCCCACGGCGAGGCACGCCGGCGTCATTCCGCCGATGACCTTGGGCGTGTTGCGCGTCTTCCACTGCGCATTGCCCGGATCCACGCGCTCGGGGCTGAAGGCGACGAACACGTCCTTGCCAAGCTCGTAGATCCCGCGCGTCAGCGTGGGCGCGAGCACCTCGCGCGTCGTGCCCGGGTAGGTCGTCGACTCCAGCACGATGAGCATCTCGGCGTGCTGCCGCGCCGCGATCTCCTCCATCGCCTGGGTGACGAAGCTCATGTCCGGATCCTTGTTCTTGCTCAGCGGCGTCGGCACGCAGACGACCACGGCGTCCGCGGCGCTGAGGACGCCCAGATCGGCGGACGCCGTGAGCTTTCCGGCGTCGACGAGCGGCGCGAGCTCCGCGGAGCGGATGTCGTCGATGTACGATTCGGCGCGGCCGAGCCGGCGCACCTTCTCGGGGTCCTTGTCATAGCCCGTCACGGCGAAGCCCGCCCTGGCGAGCTCGACCGCGAGCGGCAAGCCGACGTAGCCCACGCCCACCACAACCACGTTTGCCTCGCGGCGCTCAATCTTCCTGAGGAGTTTTTCCATCTCTCGGTCTCTGTGCTTGGTTCATTCGATGCTGGCCCGCGGGCGGCGCGGCGCTGTCCCTCGGCGCGATCGCCTCGCCTCGCGCGCGCGGCCAGGTTGGGGTTATCGCCTCACTCGACCGTGACGCTCTTGGCCAAGTTGCGAGGTTTGTCGACGTCCCTCCCGAGGAGGGACGCGACATGGTATGCGAGGAGCTGCAGAGCCACGGCGTTCACCACGGGGCTCAGCAGCTCGTCCGTGCGAGGGACCCGGATCACGTCGTCCGCGTGGCGGGCGGCCTCCGTGTCTCCATCGCTGACGAGGGCGATGATCCTCCCGGAGCGCGCCCTGACCTCCTGGATGTTGCTGAGGACCTTCTCGAGGAGGGGGCACTCGGTCGCGATGACGACCACGGGGAGGCCGTCGTCGATGATGGAGATCGGGCCGTGCTTCATCTCCCCGGCGGCGTGCGCTTCGGCGTAGACGTAGCTCAGCTCCTTCAGCTTGAGGGCGCCTTCGAACGCGCTCGGGGCGTTCACGCCGCGCCCCAGGAACAGCCAGCCTCGGGCGTCCCTGTATTTGGCGGCGATCCGCTCGATCTCCGCGACGCGCGCCGCGTCGAGCGCCTCGTCGACGACGCGCGGCAGGTCGCGGAGCTCGGCGGAGAGCTCGGCCGCGCGCGCGGGGCTCAGGGCCCCACGCGCGCGGCCGAGCCAGAGCGCGAACAGGAGCAGCGCGCTGAGCTGAGCGGTGTACGCCTTGGTGCTGGCGACGCCGATCTCCGGCCCGGCGTGGACGTAGAGGACCTCGTGCGCCTCGCGGGTCATGCTGCTCCCCTGGACATTGACGATGCCGAGCGTCCTCGCGCCGAGCCGCTTCGCCTCGCGGAGGGCCTCGAGGGTATCCATGGTCTCGCCGGATTGGCTGATGGCGATCACCAGCGTCCGCTCGTCGACGACCGGCTGGCGATACCGATACTCGCTCGCGATGTCGACCTCGACCTGCACCCGGGCGAGCCGCTCGATGAGGTGCTCGCCGACGAGGCCAGCATGGTACGCGGTGCCGCATCCGATGATCTGGACACGATCGATCGAGGAAGGGTCGAGGCGCAGATCGAGCCGCGCCTCTGCGGCGCCGCGGGGCAGACCGCCGGCGATGGTCTGCGCGAGGACCCGGGGCTGCTCGCGGATCTCCTTGAGCATGAACGTATCGCAGTCGCCCTTGTCGGCGGCCTCGGCGCTCCAGTCGACGAGGGTGGGGGGGCGCGCGCGCGGACTTCCCCCGAGATCGGTGACGTCGTAGCTCTGGCTTCGCAGGACGACCAGATCGCCGTCCTGCAGGAACACCACGCGGCGGGTGTACGGCAGCAGCGCCAGCACGTCCGACGCGAGGAACATCTCGCCGTCGCCGACGCCGATCACGAGGGGGCTGACGCTGCGGGCCGCGACGATCTCCTCGTGCTCGGCGTGGGCGACGACGACGGCGTACGCGCCGCGCACCTCCGCGAGGGCCGCGCGGACGGCGCCCGCGAGATCTCCCCGGTACTTCTCCTCGATGAGGTGCGCGAGGACCTCGGTGTCGGTCTCGGAGCGGAACGCGTAGCCCTGGGCAGCGAGCCGCTCCTTGAGCGGGCGGTAGTTCTCGATGATCCCGTTATGGCTGACGACGATGGTCCCATCCTCATTGGCGTGAGGGTGAGCGTTGCGGTCGTCGGGCGCGCCGTGCGTCGCCCACCGGGTGTGACCGAGGCCGAGCATCCCGCGGACCGAGCGCAGCTTCAGCTCTCCCGCGAGGCCGGCGAGCGGCCCGCCCTTCTTGTAGACCTCGATGCCCGTCACCGTGCGAATCGCGAGGCCCGCGCCGTCATGGCCGCGGTACTCGATCCGGGCGAGCTTGTCGAGGAGCACTTCCTTTGCGTCGCGATAACCCACGTAGCCAACGATTCCACACATGGTTTGCACCCGATGACGAGGAGGCGCCTCAGCGCCTCACAGGACGCCCCGTGAAGCGATGGACCGCTGTTCGTCCGAGGGCGCGTGCATCCGTCATGCCACGCCGCGCATTCCGGCGAGGACCGTGCCTGGACCTGGCCGGGCGCCGGACAGGCGGACATGACCGCGGACGCCGCGCAAGGCGGCGTTGCGTGACCGCGCCAACCGTTGCTCGCCGCCTGGCGCTCCTCTGAGCGGCTCGCAGCGGCTCGCGTGGAATGCGAGCGCGTTGGCGCTCCGATCCGGCTTGGCTCGCGACGAGCGCTCTCGACATCGACACGCGGCACGGCCGTTGCTCAAGGCAGGGGCAAGAGGCCAGCGCGCCTACGCTGGATGATCGATCCAGCAGGGGAGTCGGGCGCGCGCCGGGCAAGCTCGCCCGCGCAGCGCGGGTGCTGATGGGCGAGCTTGCCCGGCGCGCGGAGGCCTCGAGGAGAGGTGGAACTACATGGGAAAATACTTCGGCACCGACGGCGTACGCGGTATCGCAAACTTGGAATTGACGCCAGAGCTCGCCTTCCGGCTCGGTCGCTGCGGCGGCCACGCGCTGGCGGGCGAGGCGAGCGGCGCGACCTTCGTCGTCGGGCGCGATACGCGCGTCTCCGGCCCGATGCTGGAGGCGGCGATCGTCGCTGGGCTCTCTTCTATCGGTGCTTCCGTCATCCATCTCGGCGTCGTGACGACGCCGGTCGTCGCGTACCTCACCAGGCACTTCGGTGCCCGGGCAGGGATCATGATCTCGGCCTCGCACAATCCAGCCGAGGACAACGGCGTCAAACTCTTCGGCGCGGACGGCTTCAAGCTGCCGGAGGAGGTGGAACAGGCGATCGAGCAGCTGCTCGACGCGCCGGAGGACAGGCTTCCGCGCCCGGTCGGCGGACAGCTCCGCGCGGTGTCGGTCGACATGCAGGCGAAGGAGGTGTACCTGCGCCACCTGAAGGCGGCCGTGCCGGCGCGCTTCGACGGGGCGCGGATCGTGCTCGATTGCGCCAACGGGGGCGCGTACGAGCTCGCGCCCCGCGTCTTCCGGGAGCTCGGCGCGGACGTGGTCGCGATCGGGGTTGCGCCCAACGGATTGAACATCAATGATGCGTGTGGCTCGCTGCACGTCGAGGCGCTGCGAGAAGAGGTCTTGCGGCGCGGCGCGCAGCTCGGGCTGTCCTTCGACGGCGACGCGGACCGGCTGGTGGCCGTCGACGAGCGCGGGGCGGTGGTCGACGGTGATGAGATCCTGTATGTCTGCGCGTCGGCCGCGAAGCGAGAGCGCCGGCTGGCGAAGGACACGATCGTCACGACGGTGATGAGCAATGCGGGGCTCGCGCAGGCGGCCGCGCGGCTCGGCGTCGCGACGAAGCGGACCGAGGTCGGGGACCGCCACGTCGTCGCAGAGATGCGGCGCGGCGGCTACAACCTGGGCGGGGAGCCGTCAGGGCACGTCGTCTGGCTGGACCACGCGACGACCGGCGACGGGATCTTAGCGGGGCTCTTGCTGCTCGACGTCGTGAGGCGGACGGGCCGTCGGCTCAGCGAGCTGACACGACCGTTCGAGAGGCTCCCGCAGGTCCGCGCCGATGTGACGGTCGCCGACAGGAACAGGTTGAGCGGCAATCCGGCGATCGCCGCGGTCGTCCGCAGGGTGGAGCGAGAGCTCGGCGCCGCCGGGCGCATGGTGGTCCGCGCGTCCGGGACCGAGCCGGTCGTCCGCATCATGGCCGAAGGCCTGGAGCGGCCTCGGATCGAGGCGTACGTCAAGGAGCTCGCCGACGTGATCGCGCGCGAGCTGTCGTGCTCGCTGAACGCATGAGCGCGCGCGACCAGGAGCGAAAGATGTTTCAGCAGCTGATTGTAGGATTCGGCAAGGCAGGGCGAGATCTGCACCTGACCTGCCTGCGCAAGGCGCGACACAGGCCGGAGGGGCGAGGGCTGTTCGATGAGCGCATCGGCGTCGTCGATCCGCTCGTCGCCTCGGGAGGCGCGCTCCAGGGCGCGGCCGGCCTCCCGGCCTATCCCTCGATCGCCGACGCGCGCGGAGCCTTCGATCCGCGGCGCACGGTGGTCCACATCTGCACGGGGCCGTCGGAGCACTACCCGGTGTTCGTCGCGGCCGTCTCCGCCGGGTTCCGCCGCTTCGTCGTGGAGAAGCCGTTCACCATCCATGTCTCCGACGCGCGCGAGATCCTCGCCCTCGAGCGGGAGGCCGGCCTCGACGTCGCCGTCGTGAGCAACTGGCTCTCGAGCCCGGTGACGGCGCGCCTCAAGGCGATCATCGACAGCGGTGAGCTCGGCGCGCTCGAGCGGATGGTCATCGAGAGCAGCAAGCCGCGCATCAACCGCACGCTGGCGAGCAGCAGCCATCAGACCGCCTTCGACGTCGAGATGCCTCACCAGATCGCGCTGGCGCTCGCCCTCGGCGGGACCGAGGCCGCGGTCCTCCACGCCGAGTGCACCGATCTCTCCGCCGCCTCGGGCACGGTGCCTCACATGGGCGGCGCGACCATCGCGACGATGCACGGCGATCGCGTGGCCGCGGTCTGCCACTCCGATCTCGGCTGCCCGATGCGAAAGCGCGACGTCATCCTCGAGCTCGAGCGCGGAACGGTCATTGGATATTACCAGACCGGCGCCGACGACAACCACGCCTGGGTCAAGGTCTTCAGCGGCGACGGCCGCCTCGTCGCGACGGACGTATACGAGGACGACCCCCTGAGCACCTGCTTCATCGAATATTATCGTCACTTCGCCGCTCAGGGGCCCGAGCCGCTGAGCAGCGTGGAGTTCAACACGGGGGTGGTGGACGTCATCGCCCGCGCCAAGGTCCTGAGCGGCCTCCTCCATCCGGCCGGCGTGCCGGACGCCGTCCTGCGCGGGGCGGGGAGGTCGCGAGGGCGCGCGGGCGCGGGCGCACCCGCCGCCTGCTCGGAGCTCGCCGCCGAGCTCTCGTCGGGCGCCGCCCGGGCGCTCATGCCGCCGCCCGTCGCGGCGCGGAGCTTCAAGCAACGGAGTCGTACATGACAGCAGTTATCCCGTTTTACACGTGCGCGGCGTCGCTCGAGCGGCAGCGCGGCGAGATCGACGCCCTGATCGACGAGCTCTTCGCCGGCGGGTCGTTCACCGACGGCGCGCTCGTCCGCCGCCTGGAGCGGCGCATCGCCCTCTTCACGGAGGCGCGCCACACGATCGCCTGCGGCAACGCCACCGACGCCCTCACCATCATGCTCATGGCCGCGGGCGTCGGGCCCGGCGACGAGGTCATCGTCCCTTCGTTCAGCTTCTTCGCGTCCGCGTCCTCCATCGCGCACGCGGGGGCCAAGCCGGTCTTCGTCGATATCGATCCGGTCACGTACGCGATGGATCCAACCCAGATCTCCGCGGCCGTCACGCGGCACACCAGGGCCGTCATGCCGGTCCACCTGTTCACGCAGATGGCCGATATGCCCGCCATCGTCGACGTCGCCCGCCACCACGGCCTGCTCGTCCTCGAGGACAGCGCGGAGGGCATCGGGATGTGGCTCGGCGGACGGCACGCCGGCCTCATCGGCGACGCCGGGGTCCTCTCGTTCTTCCCGACCAAGACGCTGGGGGCGTTCGGCGACGCCGGCATGGTCCTCACGAACGACGACCGGCTCGCCGAGGCCGCGCGCATGCTCCGCAACCACGGCCAGAGGGAGGGCGAGCCCCAGGTCTATCGCCGCCTCGGCTTCAACAGCCGCATGGACAGCCTCCAGGCGGCGATCCTCCTGGCGCGCCTCGGGCGCTTGCCCCAGGACATCGCCAGGCGCGCCGCGCTCGCCGCCCTGTACGATCGCGGCCTCGCCGGCCTCTCCCCCAGCGTCTCGACGCCGCGCATCCGGCGCCGCCCCGAGGGCGCGGGCCCTGTCTACTACGTCTATCTGATCGAGTGCGAGCAGCGCGACGCGCTCGCCTCTCACCTCGCCCGAGAGGGGATCGGGACCGAGACCTACTACCCTGTGCCGCTGCACCTGCAGCCTTGTTTTCGGGGGCTCGGCTACGTGCGCGGCGACATGCCCGTCGCGGAGCGCGCCTGCACCCGGACGCTCGGCCTCCCGATGTATCCGGACATGACGGCTGAACACGTCGAGCGCGTCTGCGGCGCCATCGCCGATTTCTTCCAGCGCGGAGGCGCCCGATGAAGGTCGCGTACTTCGATTATCCGAGGCGCTTCGGCGCCGACGCGGCGCTCGTCAAGCAGCTCGTGGCCGAGGTGGGCGCCTCGGGCGCGTTCATCCTGAAACAGCGCGTCTCCGAGCTCGAGGATGCCATCAAGGGCCAGACCGGCGCCGCCCACGCCGTCGCCGTCTCGAACGGCACGGACGCGCTGCTCATCGCGCTGGCGTCCCTCGGCGTCGGCCCGGGCGTCGACGTGCTGACGCCCGCCTTCTCGTTCATCTCCACGGCGAGCGCGCCGGCCCTCCTGGGTGCCCGGCCGGTCTTCGTCGACGTGGACCCCGACACCGGCACCATCGCCGCCGACGAGCTCGCGCGCCGGCGCACGCCGGAATCGAAGGTCGTCATCGCCGCTCATCTCTTCTCCTCGCTCGCCGCGATGGCCGAGATCCAGGCCGCCGCGAGGGCGCTCGGCCTCCGCGTCCTGGAGGACAGCGCCGTCGCGCTCGGCGCGAGGACGGCGGGTGTTCCCGCGGGGCTCGCGGGCGACGTCGGCGTCTATTCCTTCTTTCCCGCGAAGCCCCTCGGCGGCATCGGCGACGCCGGGATGATCGTCTCCAACGACGCCGCGCTCGGCGACATGTGCCGGCGGCTGCGCAATCACGGCCAGGACGGCGTCACACGCTTTCTGCATCACCACCTGGGATGGAACCACCGAATGGATGAAATCGTGGCTGCCTACCTGACGACGAAGCTCGCGCGGCTCCCCGCGCTGCACGCGCGCCGCCGCGCCATCGGCGAGCACTACGACGCCGAGCTCGGCAAGCTCGGCGCCGCGATCAGGCCGCTCGCGTCCGCGCCGGGCGAGCGCGTGTTCTATACCTATGTCATCCGCGCCGAGCGCCGTGACGCGCTCCGCGCCCACCTCTTCGAGCGCGGCGTCGAGACCCAGCTCTATTACTCGGTGCCCCTGCACCTGCAGCCGTGCTTTGCCCACCTCGGGCACGTGGCAGGCGACTTCCCCGGTGCCGAGACGCTCTCGCGCGAGGCGCTGGCGCTGCCCCTCTATGCAGAGATGACGGACGCCGAAGCGGATTACGTCGTCTCCGCGGTCAGGAGCTTCCATGCGTGAGGCGCCTCCCGTGCTCCTCGCCGGCGTGGGCGATGAGGCCTCTCCGGACCTCGACGGCCAGCTGCAGGCGCTGCGCCGCCTCGGCTTTCGGGGCATCGAGCTCCGTACACTGGATGGCGTCGCCGTCGCCGACCTCGACCCCGCGCGCTTCGCGGACGCCGCGCGGCGCATCGCGGACGACGGGATGAGCGTCGTGGCCCTGGCGAGCCGGATAGGCGGCTGGGCGCGCCCGGTCTCCGGGCCGTTCGGCCGCGACCTGGGAGAGCTCAGGATCCTCGCCGACCGCGCCCACGCGCTCGGCTGCAGGTTCATCCGCATCATGTCCTATCCGAACCAGGGGCTCGACGGCGCCGGCTGGCGCCGCGAAGCCATGCGTCGGGTCGCCGAGCTCGTCGAGCTCGCCGCGGCGCTCGACGTCACGCTCCTCCACGAGAACTGCTCGGGCTGGGCCTCCCAGGGCGTGGAGCAAACCCTCGCGATGCTGCGCGAGATAGCGAGCCCCCATCTGGGGCTCCTGTTCGACGTCGGCAACGTGCGCGTCGCGGATCAGGACCCCGTCGCGTTCCTCGGTCGCGTTCTCCCGCACGTGCGCCACGTCCACGTCAAGGATGTCGTCTGGGACGCCGACGGCGCCGCCCAGTTCACCTGGCCGGGCGAAGGTGAAGCCCAGCTCGCCGAGTGCCTCTCGATGCTCGAGGCGGCGGGCTATGCCGGCGCCATCGCCATCGAGCCGCACCTGGCCCACATCCCTCACCTCGGCATCACCGCCGACACGGCCACGCTGCGAGAGTGCTTCGTCGAGTTCGGCGGCCGCTTCGAGCGCATCGCCCGGACCGTCTGGCGCGCAGGGAGGAGTCAATGAACGATCCGCAGATCCGTTTCACCCCCGAGCACCTCGAGCACCTCCTCGGCTTGCTTGCGATCGACACGACGAGCCCCATGGAGACCGGCGTGCCGAGCGACATCCCGGACGCTCAGCGGGCCTTCCGCGACTTCGCGGTTTCCCGCGGCTTCACCGAAGCTTACCTGGGCGCTCCGTGCGCATCGGTCCTGAGCGGCGCGCACGTCCCTGTCTCCGTGCGTGAGGTGGCCGCGAGGATGGGCGGCGCGTTCCTCTCGTCGCAGCCGAACCTGGTCCTCCGCGCCGGCGGAGGCCGCTCGGCGGCTCGCACCGTGATGTTCAACCTCCACATGGACACGGTCGCTGGGCACGTCCCCGTCGCGTGCGAGGACGGGATCGTCACCGGCCGCGGCGCCGTCGACATGAAAGGCCCCGGCGTCGCGGTGCTCGCCGGCATCGAGGCGGCCATGCGCCAGGATCCCCGCCTCGCGGGCGAGATCCAGGTGCTCGTCCAGTCGGTCGCCGGCGAGGAAGGCGGCGCCATGGGCGTCTACGGGACCAAGGCCCTCGTGGACCTCGGCTACGTCGGCCGATTGAACATCTTCGCCGAGCCGAGCGAGGGCCACTTCTTCGACCGTTCGACCACGTCGATGACGGCCCGCGTCTCGGTCGAGGGGGTCGGCTCGACCGACGACGCGCCCCACGCCGGCCAGAACGCCACGGTCATCCTCGCCGCCGTCGCAATGCGGTTCGCCCGCGATCTGGTCGCCGACGTGCGTCGCATCGGCGGCAAGACCTGTGTCGCCGGCATCCACACCGGCAGGATGCATAACCGGGTTTACGGCGAGGGGGCGCTGCTCGTCAACTTCGCGTACTCCACGATGGCCCAGGCCGAGGCGATCGAGGAGGCGACCGAGATCCGCTTCGCGGAGGCCCTCCAGGGCCTCGCGACCGATTTCGCCGGCTCCGAGGTCCTCGGCGCGACGGCCTCGGCCGCGCGCGCCGTGACGCGCCTCGAATGGCTCAAGCGCCGCCTCCCGACGCTCGACAACCGCGATGACGCCATGAGGCGCGTCCTCGCGGCGGCCGGCATCGGCCGGACGCCGCCCGCGCTCGCGCATCGCGCGTTCACCTGCGACGCCATGTGGGCGCAGCGCCCCGACCGCTACACGGTCGTCTACGGCCCTTGCAGCCTGGAGCACAACCGCGCGCACGCCGACGGCGAGTTCATCGCCGTGGCCGACCTCGAGCGGTTCGCCCGCGAGGTCGAGGCCATCGTCCTCGCCTTCGGCGACCACTGTCGCAGCGGCGCCGCCCTTCTCGATGAGGAATCGATATGAGCAAACTGAACATCTCTCTCGATGAGCTGCGGCGCTTCGCGGCCGACGCCCTGACCCGGGCCGGCCTCGCGCCGGCGCACGCCCGCATCGCGGCCGAGCCGCTCGTCTACGCGGACAAAAAGGGCTTCGATACCCACGGTATCGCCAATCTCGGCCGCATCTACGTGGCCAAGCTGAGGAGCGGCCGCATCCGCGGCGACGCCGAGCCACGCATCCTCAAGGACGAGGGCGCGACGGCGCTCATCGATGGTCAGGACGGCCTCGGCCTGGTGACCGGGGTCAAGGCGATGCGCCTCGCGATGGACAAGGCTGCGGCGTCCGGCGTCGGCGCCGTCGCCGTGCGCCGCAGCTCCCATTTCGGTCCGGCCGGCTACTACGCCGAGCTCGCGCTCGAGCGCGGCATGGTCGGTATCGCCATGTCGAACCTCGGCTCCCAGACGATCGCTCGCCCGCCGCATGGCGGGGCGAAGATCGTCGGGACCAACCCGATCTGCCTCGCCGCCCCCGGCGGGGAGATGCCGGCCTTCGTCCTGGATATGAGCACGACCGTCGTCTCGACCGGCAGGGTCCGCGCCGCGGCCCGCCTGGGCGAGCGCATCCCCGAAGGCTGGCTCGTCGACGAGCACGGCGCTCCGGTCACCGATCCGGCCGCGTACGACGCCGGCACGGGGCACCTCCAGCTGCTCGGCGGCCAGCCCGAGACCGGCGCGTGGAAGGGTCTTGGCCTGGCCCTCTGGGTGGACATCCTCTGCGGCGCCCTCGCCGGCGCCGCGGCCGGTCCGGATCCAGACCTCTTCGGCCCCTCGGGCGAGGCCCGCTCCCGCGACGATCGCGACGTCGGCCACTTCTTCCTCGCCCTGGACATCCGCCGCTTCGGTGAGCTGTCGGAGTTCCAGCGGCGCATGGACCGGATCCTCGCTGGCGTCGTCGAGTGCCCGGCCAACGGGCCGGGCCGGCGCGTCACTTATCCTGGATATCTGGAGCACGAGCGCCGCCGCGCCCTGCGCGTCGACGCGGTGAGCGTGGACTCCGACCTGCTCGCGGCGCTCGGCGGGCTGGCCCGCGAGCTGGGGATCAAGCCCCTCGAGACCCTCGTTGAAGAAGGAGATGCAGCGTGACGGTGCGTATCGGTATGATCGGTATGGGAGTCATCTCGAAGTTCTATGTCGCGGGCTTTCCGCGCGTGGACGGGGCGAGGCTGGTCGCCGTGTGCGACCTGCGGAAGGAGCGCGTCGCGCCCTTCGAGGAGCGCGGCATCGACGCGACGCTCGATTACCGAGAGCTCTTGGCCCGCGACGACATCGACGCGGTCATCATCAACGTCCCCAACGACGAGCATTACGCCATCTGTCGCGACGCGCTGGCGGCCGACAAGCATGTCTGCTGCGAGAAGCCTCTGACCATCCGCCGCGCGGACGCCGAGCGCCTCGTCGGCCAGGCGCGCGCCGCCGGCCGGACGTTGTTCACGGCGTTTCACCGCCGCTACAACGCCAACGTCGTGCGCGCGTTGCCGCAGCTCGCCGACCGGTCGCGCATCGCCGCGGTCACCGCCCGATATCTCGAGAAGATCGAGGAGCACGCGGGAGACGACCGCTGGTACCTCGATTCGCGCCGCTGCGGCGGCGGCTGCCTCGCCGACAACGGCCCGAACGTCTTCGACACGCTCGCCTCGTTCCTCGGCCGGATGGAGGTCACCCGCGCCGCGATCGAGCGCGACGGCGCCGGCATCGACCGCGAAGCCGACGTGGACCTCGTGAGCGCCGATGGCATCCCGGTGCACGTCCGCCTCGACTGGGCCTACCCGCGCGGCGAGCGAAAGGACATCGAGGTCTCGCTCAAGAGCGGTGAGCGCATCGCCATCGACATGCTCGCTGGCTTCGACGAGTTCAAGGGCTCTCTCTGGCACGAGTACGAGGAGATCCTGCGCGACTTCGTCGCCACGATCGGGGCGGGCGGCTGCCACGGCGAGGACGGCCTCGACGCCGTGAGGCTCGTGAACGATGCTTACGCCGCGGAGGGGCCCGCCCGCACGGCGCAGGCGCGCAAGCGCGCCGTCCCGACGACGGTGGTGAAGCTCCTCCAGCACAAGCGGAGCGACCGCGGCTTCGTCATCGAGCGACACGCGACGCGCTGCGTGCGCGCCGGCGAGGTCCACGAGCTCGTCACCACCGATCAGGCGACCGCCGGGCCGGGCGACCGCGTCGACCGGGTGGGATTCCTCGGCTTCGTCGAGGCGCGCGCCGCCGGCGTCATCGAGCGCGGCGACCTCGTGGTCCACGGCGGCACCGTGATCGGCAGGGTGCTCGGCTTCGACGCCTGCCATTTCCCGAACCATTACAACGTCCTCGTCGCCGCCGCGGCGCCCGTCACCGCGGGCGAGCTCGGTCTCGCCGTCGAGGACACGGTGAAGTTCCTGCCGGGCGAGCCGTCGCCCGAGGGCGAAGGGCGCTGACATGAGACCTGTCGAGGTCCTGACGCGCGCGGCCGCCCGCGAGCACCTCCTCGCGAGCGAGGCGCGCGACGCCATGCTCGCGCTGCTCGACGGCGCCTTCACGCCGGCGCAGGCGGCGGCGTGGCTGTCGCTGCTCGCCTGCAAAGGCGAGACGGTCGCCGAGCTCGAGGGCTTCTTCGCCGCGCTCATGACGCGCGCCGTCCGTGTCCCGCAGAGGGCCGATGCGATCGACACCGCCGGCACCGGCGGCGACCGCCACGCCAGCTTCAACGCCTCCACGGCCGCCGCGCTGATCGCCGCCGCCGCGGGCGCCGTCGTCGCCAAGGCGGGCAACCGCGCCGCCTCGAGCCGCTGCGGCAGCGCCGACCTGCTGGAGGCGATGGACATCGATATCGATCTCGGGCCTGCGGAGGTGGATCGATCGCTCGACGAGACCGGCTTTGCCTTCCTGTTCAGCCAGCGCTTCCACCCGGCGCTCCGCGGGCTCGCGCCGCTGCGCCGCGAGCTCGGCCTGCGGACGGCGCTCAACCTCCTCGGGCCGCTGGCCAACCCAGCCGCCCCCGCGCGCCGCGTCCTGGGCGTCGCCAAGCCGGCCCTCGTCGATCTCTACGCCGAGTTCCTCCCGGCGATCGGCGCCCAGCGCGCGCTGATCGTGCACGCCCGCGACGGCCTCGACGAGCTGAGCCTCGCCGCGCCGACCGACATCGCCGAGCTGCGCGACGGCGCCCTGCGCCGGTTCACGGTGACGCCGGAGGACCTCGGCCTCGCCCGCTGCGATCTCGCGGCGTTGCGCGGCGCAGGTCCGGCCGAGAACGCGGCGCTGCTCCGCGCGCTCTGCCGGGGCGAGCGCGGGCCTCTTCATGATTTTTGCGCCGCAAATGCAGCCGCGGCGCTGTACCTCGCCGGCCTCGCGAGCGACCTGCGCGATGGCGTCGAGGTCGCCCGGCGCGCCATCCGGTCGGGGGCGCTGGCTTCGCTTGTGGACAACCTGATTGCACGCTCGGCGACGCGCCGGAGCGCGGAAGGACTGCGATGATTCTCGATGTGATCCTCGAACACAAGCGCGGCGAGATCGCCGCCAAGGAGCGCCGCGTCCCGCGCGCCGCGCTGGAGCAGCGGGCCAGGGCGGCCCGACCGCCCCGCAATTTCGCGGGGGCGCTGCGCAAAGATGGCGTGTCCGCCATCGCCGAGATCAAGCTGAAGTCGCCCTCGAAAGGCGTGTTCCGCGAGGGCTTCGACCCGGTGGCCATCGCCCGCGCCTACGCGGCGAACGGCGCCCGCGCCATCAGCGTGCTCGCCGACCGGGAGTTCTTCGGCGGCGGCCCCGAGATCGTGGAGGCCGTGGCGAACGACGCGGGGGTGAATGTCCCCGTGATGTACAAGGAGTTCGTCGTCCACCCGTACCAGGTGATCGAGGCCCGCGCCGCCGGCGCCGACGCCGTGCTGCTCATCGCGCGCGGCGTCGACGCGGCGCTCCTCACCGAGCTGATCGCGCTCGCGCGCTCGCTCGGCATGGAGGCGCTGGTCGAGACCTTCGACGCCGGCGAGATCGAGCGGGCCGTGCAGGCCGGCGCTCGCATCATCGGCGTCAACAACCGCGATCTGTCGACGTTCGCGGTCGACCTCGACAGGTCCCGCGCGCTCCGCCGGCTCATCCCGGCCGACGTGCTCGCGGTCAGCGAGAGCGGCCTCAAGAGCGCCGCGGACGTGGCCGCCGTCGCCGGCATGGGGTTCGACGGCATCCTCGTCGGCGAGGCGCTGGTCAGCGCGCCCGATCCCGGCGCGGCCCTCAGGTCGCTCCTTGGCTCCGCGGGGCCCGCGCCGGGGGTGTTCGGCGCGTTCGGCGGCCGCTTCGTCGCCGAGACCCTGATGCGCAATCTCGAGGAGCTCGAGCAGGGCTTTCTCCGCTACAAGGACGACGCGGAGTTCAACCGGACGCTCGGCGACATCCTCACGAGCTTCGTTGGCCGCCCGACGCCGCTCACGCCGCTCCTGCGCCTCAGCGAGTCCCTCGGCGGCGCGCGCATCTACGCCAAGCGCGAGGATCTCGCCCACACCGGCGCCCACAAGATCAACAACGCCGTCGCCCAGGCGCTGCTCGCGGTCCGGCTCGGCAAGCGCCGCATCGTCGCAGAGACCGGGGCCGGCCAGCACGGCGTCGCCATCGCGACAGCGTCGTGCCTGCTCGGGCTCGATTGCACGGTCTACATGGGGGCCGTCGACGCCGAGCGCCAGGCGATGAACGTCCAGCGAATCCGCATGCTGGGCGCCGATCTCCGGTTCGTCCACGCCGGCTCGAGGACGCTGAAGGACGCGAGCAACGAGGCCCTGCGCGACTGGATCGCCAACGTCGACTCGACGCATTACCTGCTCGGGTCCGCGGTGGGACCGCACCCGTTCCCCACCATCGTTCGCCACTTTCAAACGGTGATCGGCGCCGAGTGCCGGGCGCAGGTGCTCGAGCGCGAGGGGCGCCTGCCCGACGCCGTGGTCGCGTGCATCGGCGGCGGCAGCAATGCGATCGGCATCTTCGCGCCGTTCCTCGACGAGCCGTCGGTCGATCTCATCGGCGTCCAGGCCGCCGGCGGCGGCCTCGCGAGCGGGCTGCATGCGGCGTCGCTCCTCGCCGGCAAGGTCGGCGTCCTCCAGGGCTCCAAGACCTATGTCCTTCAGAATGACGACGGCCAGATCCTCGAGACCCACAGCATCGCGCCGGGCCTCGACTACCCGGGCGTCGGCCCCGAGCACGCCCACCTGCGCGACACGGGCCGCGTCCGGTACGTCGGCGTCGACGACGCGCGCGCCCTCGAAGCGTTCCAGACGCTCTGCCGCATGGAGGGCATCCTCCCTGCGCTCGAGTCCTCGCACGCGGTCGCGCACGCCCTTGAGCTCGCCCCGAGCCTCGGGCGCGACGCGATCCTGGTGGTGAACATCTCCGGCCGCGGCGACAAGGACCTCGCCTCGGCGATCGAACACATGCACAGGGAGAAAGCCTGATCATGAGAAAACTCGAAGCTCGGTTCGCGGAGCTCTCTCGCCGCGGCGAGCGGGCGTTGATCCCCTACGTGACCGCCGGCCACCCGTCGCGGGAGTCGCTCATCCCGCTGCTCGCGGCGCTCCAGCGCGCCGGCGCTGACGCCATCGAGGTCGGCGTACCGTTCTCGGATCCGGTCGCCGACGGCCCGGTGATCCAGAAGTCCAGCCACGACGCGCTGGCCAATGGCGCGAGCCTCGCCTGGCTGCTCGCCGAGATCACCCGTGCCCGCGCGGCTTCCGTGTCGGTGCCGATCGTGCTGATGGGTTACAGTAACCCGTTCCTCGCCTTCGGTCTGGACAGGCTCGCCGCGACGGCGGTCCAGGCGGGCATCGACGGCCTCATCGTCCCCGATCTGCCGGCCGACTCCGCCGATCCCTGGCTCGACGTCCTGGGTGCCCACGGCCTCGGCGTCGCCTTCATCGCCGCTCCGACGACCAGCCCGGCTCGCCTCCGCGCGCTGGGCGAAAAGGGCCGCGGCTTCGTCTACTGCGTCTCCTTGAACGGCGTCACCGGCGTGCGGGACCGCGTGGCGGACGGGGTCGAAGCGCTTGTCGACCGCATCCGGTCCGCCACGGCGCTCCCGGTGGCGGTCGGCTTCGGCATCGGGACGCCGGCCCACGTCCGCCAGGTCACGCGCTGCGCCGACGGCGCCATCGTCGGCAGCGCGATCATTCGCCTCCTCGACGCGACGCCGGCGCCGGCGCGGCTGGCCGCGGTCGAGGGGTTCGTCCGCGAGCTCAAGGACGCGACGCTCGGTTAGGGTGCTCGGGGCTGCCCCGAGCAGCCCCGCACGCGCTAACGTTGACGGGCCGCGCACAGGATCCCGCCGAAGATCAGCAGGATGCCGAGCCCGTGCGCGGCGCGGAGCTCCTCGTGCAACACGAGGTGGGACAGGATCAGCGCGCTCACGGGCAGGACTCCCGTGAAGACCGCCGCCGTGGCACCGGAGACCTTGCTGACGCCCCGGTACCACAGGACGAAGCCGAGGACCGTGACGGCCAGCGCGTAGTGCACGATCGACAGCCAGCCAGCCATCGACGCCCGCGAGAACGAGAACGAGCGGGCCTCGTAGACCGCCAGCGGCAAGAACAGCATGAAGCCGAAGGCGACCACCATGGTCGAGACCGCGAGGGGGCTGAGCTTCGCGGTCATGACCTTCCCCAGGATCGTGAACAGGCCCTCGCACACGACCGCTCCCAGGATCAGGACCGTGCCGAACAGGTGAGCCGAGCCGCGTGCGCCCTCCGCGCCGCCCTCTCCGCCGGAGCCGAGCTGGAGGGCGGCGATCCCGGCGACGCAGAGGCCGACGCCGGCCCATTTCCAGCGATTGAGCCGCTCGCCGAGGATCAAGGCCGCGAGGAGGGCGGTGACGCCCGGTGTCGTGCTGGTGATGATGCCGCTCTCCGAGGACGTCGTGTAGCGCAGTCCGTACAGGAGAAAGAGGCTGAACAGGAACACCCCCGTCAGCGCCTGGAGGAAGAGCACGCGGTAGTCGCGCCAGACAAGGGCCGGCATGCGCTTCTCCTTGGCGAGCAGGAGGAGAATGAGCACGGGCATCGCCAGCCCGAAGCGCAGGCCCGAAGCCAGGAATACCGGGAACTCGCGGGTGATGATCTTGCCGGCCACGACGGAGCTGCCGACGAGGGCCATGGCGAGGGTGAGATCCAGGAACGGTCCAATGCTGCTTCTCTTCATGTTCCCGCGCTCTTCGGGCCGTGGAGAGGCCAGTCCGAGAGCGGTTGATGCAGATTGCAAACCGCACGCCATCGAGGGGTACGCCTCTCCAGGCCCCGTGGCAGCGCGGGCAGCGGCGCTCTGGTCTGGACGCGCTCGTCGGGTCGACGGCGGTGGCCGCCCCGGCGCGTGCGCCCACGACGTGAGCGCACGCGCGGGCGCTGTCCCTGCTCAGCCTCCGGGGTGGCTCGCTGGATCCGCCGGATCGGTCTCCGCGTCCTCCTCGTCGCCGTCGAGCGCTCCATCGCCGTCGCGGTCGAGCGCCATCCGCACCCCCGAGCCCGGCGGCGCGCAGGTGTACGTCAGCGCGTGCTCCGGCGCCGCGAGCTGGCGCAGCGCCGCCGCGCCGATCGCCGCGCTCCCCGCCCGGTTCCGGCGGAACGTGCCGTCGCCCTGGTAGAGGAAGCCCGCCTCTTCGCCCTGCATGCGCCCTCTCACCACGAGATCGCACTCGCCCGCGCCGGCGCGCGCGATCAAGAGGTCCACGCGCTGCTCGGACGCCGTGTCGCCGGCGCCGGCGAGCGTCGCCTGCTGGCCCACGATGGGCGCAAGGTTCGTATCGAACGCGTGCAGATACGAGGTCACCTGCCGGCGCAGCACGTCGCCCGCCTCGCCCGGAGGGAAGCCGGCGACCCCGGGCGCCTCGTTGAAGCCGCGCTGATCGTGGAAGCGGAAGATCGTATCCATCGTCCCGTCATGGCCGAAGCCGAACCCGCGGATCTGGTCGCCCTGGAACGCGACGTCTCGATCGTTGAAGCGGGGGTTCTGCACCATGCCGAACATCCCCACCTTCTGATAGACGTTGCGCAGCTGGGCGACCTTGAAGCTCTGGAAGATGAAGTCGAACGTGTAGCGCCCGTCGGACCCGAAGAAGCCTGGGAATGGAACTCCATGCTCGGCGTTGCCCGCGGGATCGAGCACGTGGCACGTGCTGCACGCGCCGCCCGGCTCGGTGAAGAAGGCCTTGCCCGCCTCCTGGTCGGGGGTGAGCGTGTTGTCCAGCCGGCGAATGGGGTTGGGCGGATACATCACCTGGAGCATGAAGTCGGTGAACGCCTGCATGTCCGCCTCGGGGATGGGCGCGCTGCGCCCGAGCAGGCCGACGAAGGCGACGTTGAACTTCTTGAACGCCGCCTCCTCGTCGAAGGTGCCGCTGTCCGGCTGCGCGCTCGGCGCGTCGTTCCCGCCGGTGCGGTCCCCCCGCCAGTGCATCGGGCCGTGGTTGGCCATCCCGCGCAGGCTCTGCGTCGTCATCGGCCCCTTGAGGGCGGCGAACTCCGCGGGCTGGCCGAAGAGCGTTGGATCGAGCACGAAGGGCCCCGGCATCGGCGTGGTCGTCGCGTCCGGGTCGCCGAGGTCCCACGCCAGGCTGTCGACGTCGCCGAAGACATGGCAGCTCGCGCAGGCCGAGTCGCCGTGGCTCGACGAGAACGAGGCGTCGTAGAGGAAGCGGCGGCCGCGGACCACGCTCTCCGGCTCCGGGCTGTACATGGGCACGTGCGCGATCTCGGCCCGGGCGTCGAGGTCGATGACCGCGATGGAGTTGTCGAACCGCGTGAGGGCGTAGAGCTGCTTGCGCCCCTCGTCGAGCACCACGCCGGTCGGCCCGCCGCCGGAGACGGGGATCTGGCTCGCGCGCCTGGGCACGAAGGTGTCGGCCTCGAGCGCCGCGGTCGAGAAGACGCCGATCTTGTCCGAGCCGAGCGCGGCGACGTAGAGCTTCTTTCCGTTCCCCGAGACGGCCATGCCCTGCGGCAGCGCGAGGCTCTTCCGGCTCTCGGCGTTCGGGACCGGGGCGCAGCACGCGCCGTAGTCGATGTGCTTGTTCAGGTGCCGCGGGGCCACGCCGCCCGTCGTCGGATCGAGCACCGTGATGCGGTTGTGGTTGAAGCGGCCGCGCACGCTGTGGCCGGCGAAGACGCCGGCGCCCTCGAAGCGCTCCTCGTTGAACGCCTCGGTGTTGGCCACGTAGACGCGCCCGCTCACCGGGTTGACGGCCATGTTGTAGAGGACCGTGCCCACGCCCTGGAAGGCGCCCGCGGGGCCCGCGAGCTGCGCCGGCGGGTCGGCCATGGCGTCGAGGACGAAGACGTCCTTGTCGGGCAGCGCGAGGTTCACCTTGTCGTCCCAGGCTCGATTCAGCTCGTCCACCCAGTGCTGTCCGTTGAATTTGACGATGAGGGGCGCCGACGGCTGCGCCACCCCGGCGGCGTTGGTGGTCGGCGGGGGCAGGCCGAGGCCCAGGTTCACCACGTTGGTCTCGATCACCGTGGTGCGGTTGCCCGAGTGGAATGCCGCCGCGTAGACGCGCGCGCCGTCGGGCGTGGCGGCGAGCGCGCGCGGCGTGTCGCTGAACAGGGTGACGATGGTGAGCGGCGCGGCGCTCTGGCTCGCCGCGGAGAAGACCCAGACGTCGGCGCGGCCCACGCCCGGCGTGGTGAGCGCCGGGTCGACAGGGCTGTTCTGGCCGCGGTGCGCGGTGGTGATGAAGGCGCGGTCCTTGCCAGGGCCGGCGAACACGATGTCGCGAGGCTCGTCGCCGACGAGCAGGGTGCGCGCCACGCGGGGCTTCCTGGGCCTCGAGACGTCGACCACGCTCACGCTGTCGGAGAGGTGGTTGACGACCCAGACCTCGTCGTCGCTGCGGGCCGCGACCGCGACGGGCTCCAGGCCGACGGCGACCGAGCCGCGGTGCACGAGCGTGCCCCGCCTGACCTTGAAGATCTCCAGCCGGTTGTCGGGCGTGTTGACGGCGAAGAGCGTCGACCCGTCGGGCGAGAGGGCGAGAGGGCGAACCTGGCCGCTCTCGAAGAGGGTGTAGGGCCGGGCGGGGGCGAGGGCGCTCGGGGCGCTCGCGGCGGCTCGGGATTCATCCACGGATGCGCCGGTGTCGCCGCAGGCGGCGAGGGCGAGCGCCGAGAGCGACAGGAGAAGGAGCTTCATGATGGGCACCTCGAAGGTTACGGGAACATTCAAGGATACCACCGACATCCAGGCACCGAGCAATAGCGCCGAATCAGAATGAGATACGATTGTTTGGCAAGACACCTTTCAAGGGCGACAGCTCCTCGTGAATGGAATGCTCCACAATGTGCTACAGGTCCTCTGCGGTAGGGGCCTGGCCCACCAGGGCGATGCGATCGCGAAGGCGCCCTGTCGCCGTGGCGAGGGAGGGCGCATGTCGCGGCGCGAGCCGCGCGTCAGGGGCGCAGCCTTCGCCGCCGGTCTCGGTCGGCGCTGGGCGTCGCGCCTCGGCTCGTGCGGCGAGGATCACGCGGCGAGGATCACGCGGCGGCGGGCGTGGCCGGGCGGCGAATCAGCGAGAGGGCGACGTAGACCACGAACGAGATCGAGAAACCCGAGAACCACGCGTAATGGTAGAAATCCATCCATGCGGCGGAGGCCGTCACGACACCGACGGTGCCGAGGAAGCCGGGCAGATTGGGCAGGACGCCGGCGACGAGGGCGACGATCGCGATGGGGTTCCACCCGTTCGTGTACCAATACGGCCCCTCCCGCTTGTAGAGCTGGGCGAGATCGAGCTTGGTCCGGCGGATCACGTAGTACTCTGCGATCAGGATCGCGCCGACGGGGCCGAGCAGCGCGGAGTAGCCGACGAGCCAGGTGAAGATGTACCCCGTCGGATCGCTGACGAGGCGCCAGGGCTGCATCAGGATCCCGAGGATGCCGGTGATGAGGCCGCCGGTGCGGAAGGAGATCCGTGACGGCCAGAGGTTCGAAAAATCGTTGGCGGGGCTCACCACGTTCGCGGCGATGTTCGTCGCCAGGTTGGCGATGCTGAGCGCCGCGAGCGAGACGATCAGGACGACGGGGCTCTCGAAGCGGGTGATGAGGACGACCGGGTCCCAGATGGTCTCCCCGTAGATGACGACCGTGGCCGACGTGACGGCGACGCCGATGAACGAGAAGAACGCCATGGTGGGCGGCAGGCCGACCGCCTGCCCGAGGGCCTGATCGCGCTGCGAGCGCGCGTAGCGGGTGAAGTCGGGGATGTTGAGCGCCAGCGTGGACCAGAAGCCGACCATCCCCGTGAGCGCGGGGAAGAAGAATGTCCAGAGCTGGCCCTCCTTGGGCTGCCCCGCCGCGAAGGACGAGGGCTTCTCGAGCATCGGGCCGAACCCGCCGGCGCGGCCATGCGCCCAGAAGAGCAAGAGCAGGCCGAGGGCGACCAGCAGGGGCGCCTTGATGTTCAGCAGGATCCGGATCGACTCGATGCCCAGGTGGATGATCCAGACGTTGATGCCCCAGAACAGCAGGAAACAGGCGAGCTGGGCGGCGTTGATGCCGAGCGGCGTCGCCGGCATCTGCTCGATCGACGGCGCGAAGACGGCGACGATCTTGTAGATGGCCCACCCGCCGAGCCATGTCCCGATCCCGAACCAGCCGCACGCCACGAGGGCCCGGAGCACCGCCGGCACGTTGGCCCCTCGGACGCCGAACGCGCTCCGGCAGTAGACGGGAAACGGAATGCCGTACTTCGTGCCCGCGTGCGCGTTCAGGATCATGGGCAGGAGCACGATGACGTTGCCGAGGAGGATCGTGAGCTCGGCCTGAGCCCAGCTCATCCCCTCGGCGATCAAGCCCGAAGCGAGCATGTACGTGGGAGTACAGGCGCACATGGATATCCACAGTGCGGCGATGTCCTTCATCCCCCATTTGCGCTGATCGAGGCGCACGGGCGCGATGTCCTCGTTGATGTAGCGGGGGTCGACCTCTTCCATACCCCGTGAGCCGCCGCGGGCATTCTCGTTGGCGGCGGATTGCACGTCGGGCTGAGCGATCGTTTGCGCCATGATCGATCAGGCTACACGACGCGACGTGGGATTGGATAGAGGGTCGGAGATTCCTTGCTTCAATCCATGGGTTGCGCGGAGCCGAGAGCGGCCGCGTCGCGGAGGAGCCTTGCTAGCGGGCTTGCCGCCCCGGGCCGGCGAGGCCGCGCTTCAGGGCGAACGCGATACCCTCCTTCAGGGTCCGCAGCGTCACGACGCCGCCTACACCGACGCCCAGGTCGACCAGCGTCTGCGCGATCCGCGGCTGGATGCCGGTGAGCACCACCTGCGCGCCGAGGAGCCGCACCGCCTTGGCCAGCCGGATCATCGCGTCGGCTACCTGGGTGTCGATCACGGCCACGCCTGTGATGTCCAGCACCACCGTCGTGGCGTTGTGCGCGATCACCCCCTGGAGGAGCGTCTCGAGCGCCGCCGCGGCGCGGGCGCTGTCGAGGAAGCCGATCAGCGGCATCGCGATGACCTGATCCGCCACCGGCATGAGCGGGGCCGACAGCTCGCGGACCATCTGCTCGAGCTTCATCGTCTTCTCCGCCACGCGCAGCTCGAGCTCGGCGTTGAGCCGCCGCACCTCCTCCTCGGCCTGCCGGCGATCGGTGACGTCGACGCCGATCGCCTGGAACTCGGCGCTCGCGCCCCCCTCGCCGAGCGGGGCCCGGTTGGTCCAGTGCAGCCAGCGAATCGACCCGTCGGGGCGCACGACCCGGTGCTCGGTGTGCACGATCGGGTTCTCGGGGCCGAGCTTCGCGAACTGGCGATCGAGGATCCGCTGATCCTCGTCGGGGACGAGCGGCGTGAAGCTATGACCGATCAGCTCCTCCCGCGTCTTGTCGAAGTACCGGCAGTACACGTCGTTGACGAAGGTTAGCGTCCCATCCATCCGGAAGCGGCAAATGAGCTCGGTCTGGTCCTCGACGATGCCCCGGTAGCGCGCCTCACTCTCGCGCAGGGCGGCCTCCACGCGCGATTTCTCGGCGAGCTCCCGCTCGAGCTCGGCGTTGCGACGGCGGAGCCTCTCCAGTTCCACCTCCGCTGTACTGCCACTCCTCGCTTCGCCATCGTTCATGATCCCGTGGCCCCTCGAAGCGCCGACGGACGGCGCCGTTCTCCGCCAGCGTACCAAAGGCACGGTCGCCTCGGGTGAACTTCGTACGTGCGCTCGTCATGCGCAGCGCCTCCGACCCCGCCCGACCCGCACATTCGATCGACGCACGCGAGCGCACCGTCACCCAGCTTCGTGGCTCACGGCGGCCGTCCCCGTCCTCCTTCCGAGCGACGTTCGTCTCCTGTGTTGGCTGCTTTACCTTCTCAACCGCGCCGTCCTTCTCCTCGAGGCAGCGGTCGGGATCCCCTTCGTGGAATTTTTATTCTGATTATTGCCGGTGTTTAGAAAATATGTTCCAATGTCGGCATGTCCAGCAAGTTCCGCAGCCCCTTGCACGAGATGGCCTCCACCACCCCCACGGACTTCTGGAGCGACTCGTGCGCGGTCGGCGAGCTCAAGTACGCCCTCGAGCACGGCGCGGTCGGCGCCACCAGCAATCCCACGATCGTCGCCAGCGTGCTCAGGACCGAGTTCGGCGACTGGAAGGCGCACGTGGAGGAGCTGATTCACGCGCAGCCCACGTGGACGGAGGCGCACATCGCTTGGGAGCTGATGGAAGAGATGTCCGTGAAAGCTGCCCGCCTGCTCACGCCCGTGTTCGAGCAGACGGGAGGCAAGAAGGGCTGGTTGTCGATTCAGACCAACGCGGAATTTCACAAGAGCCCCCATGCGCTCGTGAGCCAGGCGCTCCGTTTCGCGTCGCTCGCCCCCAACCTGCAGGTGAAGATCCCGGCGACGGCGGCCGGCATCCAGGCCATCGAGGAAGTGACGGCGGAGGGGGTCAACGTCAACGCCACCGTCTCCTTCACGGCGCCGCAGGCCGTCGCCGTCGCCGAGGCCGTCGAGCGAGGGCTCAAGCGCCGCGAGGCAGCCGGACATTCCACGGCCAACATGGTCCCGGTCTGCACCATCATGGTCGGCCGCCTCGACGACTGGCTCAAGGTCGTGTGCGAACGACAAGGCAAGGTGCCGACCCCCGGCACGCTGGATTGGGCCGGCATCGCGGTGTTCAAGAACGCGCTCAAGATCTTCAAGCAGTCCGGTTACCGCACGCGCCTGCTCGCCGCCGCCTATCGTCATCACCTCCACTGGTCGGAGCTGGTGGGCGGGGACGTCATCCTCACGATTCCACCGGAGTGGCAGCGCAAGTTCAACGCGTCCACGATCCCGGTCATCCCGC
The DNA here is from genome assembly GCF_051474665.1 of Sorangium sp. So ce394. Lineage (NCBI taxonomy): Bacteria > Pseudomonadati > Myxococcota > Polyangiales > Polyangiaceae > Sorangium > Sorangium sp. So ce394. The sequence continues at coordinate 6,677,901 of NZ_CP150339.1, read as the reverse complement.
GCATCGACAACCCGGTTCCGCAGCAAGCCATGACCGAGCTCTCCGAGCAGCTCGAGGACTTCCGGCGCGCCTACGACCCCAAGGGTATGCAGGTGGCCGAGTTCGACGGCTTCGGCGCCACCCGTCGCACGCTTCGCACCTTCCTCGATTCCTATTACGGCCTGCTCAGCTTCATCCGCGACCTGCGCATCCCGAATCCGGACGCGTGAGCTGACCAGCGCCGGCCGGCGGCTGGAGCGGGCGGGCTGCCGCGTCGCAGATCGCCCCGCGGGCTGCCCCCGCGTCGCCGCACCTCACCCGGACCGCTCGCCCGACGCCCGGCGGTGCGTGACGCCTTCAGGCCTATCGCTTCGACTTCTTACCGTTGCTGTGGCTGCGCTTGGCTTCCACGGCGCGGCCGACGCCGACGACGAGCGTGACGGCCAGCGTCATGGTGACGGCGAGCGAGCGGAACATGCCGACCGAGGCTTGCTGTACCTCCAGGCTCACGTCGGCGTGCTCGGCGAGCGGGCTGAGCGGGCTGTCGGTCAAGGCGACGATCTTGACGCCACGCTGCTTGGCTTCACGCACGACCTGCGCCACGTCCGGCGAATAAGCCTTCGAGCTGATGGCGATGATGACGTCGCGATTCGTGGCATGGCCGACCTGCTGCATGAACATGCCGCCCACGCCGTCCACCAGCACGTTGCGCACGTTCATCTGGCTGAAGGCGTAGGCCAGGTAGCAGGCGATCGGGAAGGAGCGGCGGTGCGCCACCACGTACACGATCTCGGAGTCCGTGATCAGCTTGTAGGCCTGGTCCAGCAGCGGCCCCATCCGCCGGTGCTGCTGCAGCCGGCGCAGCCCGACGATGTCCGCTTCGACGAACTGGTCGAGCAGCGCGCTGGCGTCGCCCCTGACCTCTTCGCTCGGAGCGCCCTCGGTGCCGTCGAGGGAGCGCAGGCGCTCCTTGTAGTCCGGCATCGCGTCGGTCAGCCGCGTGCGGAACACGCGCTGCATGTCGCTGTAGCCGGAGAAGCCGAATTCCTGGGCGAAGCGGATGAGGCTGCTGGGTTGCACGCCGGCGCGCTGCGAGACCTGCGCGATGGTATCGAGCGCGAGCTCACTGGGGTTGTCGAGAGCGTGGCTGGCGATCTGCTGGAGACGTTTGCTCAGGCTGGGGAATTGTTTGATGATCGCTTTTTCCAGCTGATCGTACGTCTCCGGATGCGTAGCTTCGCTCTTCTTCATTCATTTCACCGTGGGCATCGCGAAGCTCGCCCCGACGCTGGCCCCTCGCGGCCAGCGCGACGTGACGGTCTTCAGGCGCGTGAAGAATCGGACACCCTCCGGACCGTGCATGTAGTGATCCCCGAACAGCGAGCCCTTCCAGCCGCCGAAGCTGTGGAACGCCATCGGCACGGGGATCGGCACGTTCACGCCCACCATGCCGATCTGGATGCGCTTGGTGAACTCATCCGCAGCCTCGCCGCTGCTGGTGAAGATGGCGCCGCCGTTGCCATAGCGGTGGGCATTCACCAGCTGGATGGCGGCGTCAAGCGTCGGCACGCGGACGACGGCGAGCACCGGGCCGAAGATCTCTTCCTGGTAGATCTTCATGGACGAGGTGACGTGGTCGAACAAGCAACCACCCAGGAAGAAGCCGTCCTTGGATCCGGGAACTTTGAGACCGCGCCCGTCGACCAGCAGCCTGGCGCCTTCCTTGACGCCGAGGTCCACGTAGCCGGAGACCTTCTCGAGGTGCTGCTTGGTGACCAGGGGCCCCATGTCCAACCCCGGCTGGTCGCCGGGTCCGATCTTGAGCGCCTTGATCCTGGGGATGAGCGCGTCGACCAGGCGGTCGCCCGTCCCGGGGCCGACGGCGACCGCCACCGAGATGGCCATGCAGCGCTCGCCCGCCGAGCCGTAGGCGGCGCCCATCAGCGCGTCGACCGTGTGGCTCAGGTCGGCGTCCGGCATGACGATCATGTGGTTCTTGGCGCCGCCCAGAGCCTGCACCCGCTTACCGGCTCGCGTCGCGCGCTGATAGACGTCCTCGGCCACGGGCGTGGAGCCGACCAGGCTGATGGCCGCGACGTCCGGATGCTCGATGAGAGCGTCGACGACCTCCTTGTCGCCGCTCACGACGTTGAACACGCCCGGCGGCAGCCCAGCCTGCGTCCACAGCTCCGCGAGGCGCAGCGACAGCGACGGCACCTTCTCCGACGGCTTCATGATGAAGGTGTTGCCGCAGGCGATGGCGATCGGCGCCATCCACAGCGGGATCATGGCCGGGAAGTTGAACGGCCCGACGCCGGCGCACACGCCGAGCGGCTGGCGAAAGGACCAGCTGTCGACGCCGCGCGCCACGCCCTCCGAGTACTCACCCTTGAGCAGCTGCGGAATGCCAGCGGCGAACTCGACCACCTCCATGCCTCGCGTCACGGAGCCGCGCGCGTCGTCAAGCACCTTGCCGTGCTCGGCGGTGACGAGCGCCGCCAGCTCGTCCAAATGCCGGTCGATCAGGCTCTTCAGCTCGAACATGACGCGCGCGCGCCGCACCGGCGGCGTCGCCGACCAGCTCTCGAAGGCCCGCTTGGCGACCCCCACGGCGCTCGACACATCGCCGGCCGTCGACATCGGCACCTGGCTCGTGACGGCGCCGAGCGCCGGGTTGAAGACGTCGCCCCACCGCTGCGTGGAGCTGTCCGTCATCTTGCCGCCTACGTAGTTCTGCAGTTTCTTGATCATGGCTTCATTACCTATCGAGGCCCGTGCTGCCCTATTGGCAGGCCGTCAGGCCTCCGTCCACGTACAGGATCTGCCCGGTCACGAAATCGCTGCCGGGGCCGCAGAAGAACAGCGTCGGTCCGACGACGTCCTCCGGCTCCGCGACGCGACCGAGCGGGATGCGATCGACCAGCTTGGCTCGTTGCTCGGGGCTCTTGAGTGCATGTTGCGCCATCTCGCTCTGCACGAAGGTCGGCGCCACGCCGTTCACGTTGATGCCATGCGGCGCGAGCTCCACCGCGTGCTGTCGGACGATCATGGCCAGGCCGCCCTTGCTCGAGGTGTAGGCCGAATAGCCTTTACCCTGCAGGGCCAGAGAGGCGCGCACGGACAGGATGTGCACCTGGCGTCCGCCCTGCCGCTGCTGCACTTGACGCCGCGCGACGGCCTGCCCCAGGAACATGGCCGCCTTCAGGTTGAGGTCGATCACGCTGTCGAAGCTCTCCTCGGTCGCCTCGAGCACGCGCTGCTCGCGATGGATGCCGACGGCGTTGACCAGGACGTCGCAGCGCCCGAAGTGGTCGCAGACAGCGTCGACCGAGCGCCCGATGTCCTTCACCGAGCGGGCGTCGAAGGCGACGCCCCTGGCGTCCGCCCCGGTAGCGAGCACCGATTCCGTCACCGCGTGCAGCTTGCGCTCGTCGGTGCCGCCCACGACCACCTTGGCGCCGGCTTGCCCCAGGCCGCGCGCGATCGCCGCGCCGAGCGCTCCGGTGCCGCCCGGTACGTACGCGACCTTGTCGAACAGGGGTCTCGAGAGCTGGGGCGCGGTGGTCGTCATGGTGGCCTCAATCCAGGTGCAAACCGCCGTTGATATCGAGCAGCTCCCCGGTGATGAAGCCAGCCAGGGGCGAGGACAGGAACACCACGGCGTGCGCGATCTCCTCCGGCTCGCAGAAGCGACCGACGGGGATCTGCTTCAACGTTCGCTGCCGCTGCTCCTCCGTGAGCTGCTCGGTGATCATCTTGGTCCTCACGTAGGCCGGCGCGATGGCGTTCACGGTCACGCCGTGCGGCGCCAGCTCTCGCGCGAGCGAGAACGTGAGCCCGCCGAGCGCGCCCTTGGACGTGGTGTAAGCGGTGCCGGCCGTGAGCCCGCCGGTCTTCATGGCCACCGAGCACATATTGATGATGCGGCCCCACCCGCGCTCGCGCATGGAGGGCGCCCACTCGCGGCTCAGGTGGTACGGCCCGTCCAGGTTGACGGCCATGATCTTGCGCCACTCCTCCGGCGTGGTCTCCGCCAGCTTGTGGTTGGAGAGCACGCCCGCGTTGTTGACCAGGATCTCCACCGCCCCGACGCGCTCGCGAACGTCGGCGCACGCGGCCTTGACCTGCGCCGAGTCGCTCAGATCGAACAGGATCGGGTAGGCGCCATCGCCCAGGGAGGCCGTCACCGCATCGAGCGCCGCGCGATCCGCGTCCGCCAGCACCACGCGGTGGCCTTCGGCGAGCAAGGAGCGCGCGATCGCCGCGCCCATGGCGCCGCCGGCGCCCGTCACCATCGCGACGCGGCTCGGGTTGTTCGTCTTGTCCTTCGTTTCGATTCTCGTTGGAGTCATCTTCGTTGCTCAGCAATCCGCGAGCGCGCCCAGGTAGTCGCGCACGCCCGTGTGTTCCAGCAGACTGCCGTACGTCGGCAGCTCCGCGACATGACCACCGGCCACGAACAGGAAGCGCTCGCAGTGGTCACGCATGATATCGATGTGAAACGGCTCGTAGGGATGCACGCACAGCATGACCACGCGGCCGCTGGCGCGGAGCTGCTTGAAGAAGCTCAGCATGAAGCCGATGTACCCGTCTTGCGTGCTGAACTGCGGCTCGTCGAAGATGTGCACCAGCGGGTAGTCGGAGCCCGCCGGCTGCAGCATGAAATCGGGCTTGGTCTTCTTGACCGAGCGCACCTGATACGACTGGTGATAGTGAATGACCATGCGGTCACGCTCGCGGTACTTCACCGTTTGAATATCGCGCCCGCCGCACAGGATTTGCCCGCTGGTCGGCGCGTTGCTGCCCGACAGCATCTCGAACAGGGTCGTCTTGCCGGCGCCGTTCGGCCCCATCACGCCGATGATCTCCGGCCCTTCGATCGTGAACGAGGCGCTGAGGCTGAACGTCTGCTTTCTGGCGAACAGGCCGCGCGAGTACGTCTTCTTCAGGTCCCGCACCTTGAGGACCGGCGTCGTCATGACAGCTCTCCGAGCAGGCGTGCGTCCTCTAGCAACGCCTTGGCCGGCCCGTGGCGCACGACGCGGCCGCCGCGGACGACGTACGCGCGATCGCACACCGCCAGCACGCTGCGCACGTTTTGCTCCACCACCAGCACGCCGATGCCCTCGTCGCGCAGGCGCGCGATGGTCTTCATGACGTCCTGCACCAGCTTGGGCGCGAGGCCTTGCGACGGCTCGTCCAGCAGCACCAGGCCGGGACCGCCCAGCAGGGCGCGGCCGATGGCGACCATCTGCATCTCGCCGCCGGAGAGGTTCTCGCTGTCGCGATCGAGCAGGTACTCCAGCGCGGGGAACAGGCCGAACACCTCCTTCTCGCTCCAGCTGCGGAACGCCGTCTTCTTCTTGCCCAGCTGAAGGTTGGTCCTCACCTTGAGCGCGGGGAAGATGCGGCGATCGTCCGGCACCCAGCCGATGCCGGCGCGAGCGATGTCGCTCGTGGCCCTGCGCGTGATCTCGCTGCCGCCGAAGCGGATCGCCCCACGGCGAGCCGGCGTGAGACCGAGGATGGAGCGCAAGACGGTCGTCTTGCCGGCGCCGTTCGGCCCGAGGAGCGCCACGGCCTCGCCCTTGCCGACGCTCATATCGACGCCGAACAGCGCCTGCGTCTCGCCGTAGAAGGTCTCGATACCCTGGATTTCAAGCATCCGCCGGCGCTCCCAGCTTCGCCCGGCGCACCCACGGATCCGAGCGCAGCTCGTCCGGCGTGCCCTGCGCGATCACCTGGCCCCAGTGGATCACCGATACGCGATCGGCCAGTCGGAACAAGAAGTCCATGTCGTGCTCGATCATGACGATGGTGAAGCGGCGCTTGAGCGTGAGGATCAGCTCCAGCAGCCGGTCGCGCCCTTCGGCGCCCATGCCTTGCGTCGGCTCGTCGAGGAAGAGCACGCGCGGCTCCGCCGCGAGCGCCACGGCGATCTCGAGCGCGCGGCGCTGGCCGTAGGACAGGGTGGTCGATTTGCTGTCGAGGCGCTGGCTGAGCCCCACCTGCTCGACGACGCGGATCGCCTTGTCGATGGCGGCGGAGTCGGCGGCGACGCTCTTGAACGGGTTCATGCCGGAGCGGCGCATCTCCGGCACGGCGAACAGCACGTTCTCCAGCACCGTGAACTCGTCGAACAAGCTCATGATCTGGAACGAGCGCGCCACGCCCCTCCGCGCGATCTGCCGCGGCGACAGGCCGGTGATGTCCTGTCCATCCAGCAGCACCCGCCCGCGGTCCGGCGGGAAGTGACCGGTGAGCACGTTGAAGCAGGTCGACTTGCCGGCGCCGTTCGGGCCCATGATGCCCGACAGCTGGCCCTGTTCGAACGACAGCGTGATGTCCTCCAAGACCACCCGGTCGCCGAAGCGCTTGCTCAGGTGGATGGCCTCAAGCAGAGCCATTTTCAGCCTCCGTGGGCAGCGGCTCGGATCCCGTCGCGCACGATCCGCGCGAGAGCCTGGCGCGGTAATGCTGAAACGCGCCGGCGATGCCTTCGGGCTGGAACAACACCACCGCCATGAAGAGCAAGCCGTACCAGAGCAGCCAGGTCTCGGTCGCGGCGCCGAGCAGGTCGCGCGCGACGATGAACACCAGCGCGCCCAGCACCGGCCCCCAGAAGCTCACGGTGCCGCCGCCGATCAGCACCGCCATGACGATGAAGCCGGAGCTGTGCACGCTCATCACGTCCGGATAGGCGCTCTCTTGCGCCACGGCCAGGAGCCCGCCGGCCAGCCCGGCGAACACGCCGGAGAGCGCGATCACGGCCCACTTCGTGAGCCACACGTTGTAGCCGACGAAGCGCGCGCGAGGCTCGTTCATGCGGATGGCTTGCAGCGCCTTGCCGAACGGCGAGTGCACCAGGCGCCACAGCGCCGCGATCGCGAGCGCCAGGATGGCGAGCACCACGTAGTAGAGCGTGCCGTTGTCCTTCAGCTCGAGCCCAGCCAGCGCCGGCCGGCGAATGTTGAGCAAGCCGTCCTCCCCGCCCGTGATCGAGTGCGCCTTCATGGCCACGAACCAGAACACCTGCCCGCAGGCGATGGTGAGCAGGGCAAAGTAGATGCCGCGCCGGTGCGCCACGAGCGCCCCGACGAGCGCAGCGCCGAGGCCGCCCGCGGCCGCGCCGAGCGCCAGGCAAACCAGCGGGTTTTGCGACAAGCTCAGGTAAGACAGGCCGTAGGCGTAGGCGCCGACGCCCAGGAACGCGCCGTGGCCGAACGCGGGCAGGCCCGTGTAGCCCATGAGCAAGTTGTAGCCGAGGGCGTACAACATCCAGATCGCGACCTCGATGCCGAGGTACTGGTAGAGCCCGAGGTGCTCGGCCCAGAGCGGGAAGCTCGCCATCGAGGCCAGCGTGATCAGCATGGGCCTCGTGACCCAGGCTTGCCCGCGAGCCTGGCGGCCTCTGGTGGTGACGGGTGTGTAAAGCGGCATCGATCAAGCCTCGAGCGCGCTCTTCTTACCCATCAGCCCGCGCGCGCGGACGCTGAGCACCAGGATGAGCAAGAGGTACATGGACATGACCGACCACTCGGCGGCGTATCCACCGGTGATGCCGACCGTGACGCCGACGAGCAGCCCGGCGAGCACGGCGCCCCAGAAGCTACCGACGCCGCCGAGCACGATGATGAGAAACGAGGGGATCACCGCGTCCACGCCCACGTGCGGGCGCAGGCCCCAGATCGGCGTCAGGATGATGCCGGCCAGCGCCGCCAGGCCCGCGCCCATGGCGAACACGAACAGCCGCAGTCGACCGATGTTGATGCCGAGCGCGCGGACCATCTCGGCGTCGTGCGCGCCGGCCTTCACGCGGGCCCCGTAGGGCGTCTTCTCCAGGAAGAGCCACACGAGCGCCATCATCACGACGCCCAGAAGGGCGGCGAAGAACCGATACTTGGAGTAGATGAGGTCACCGGCCATGAACGCGCCGTTCACGGCCTCCGGCACCGGCAGGCTCTTCTCGCCCGGGCCCCACACGATGCGAATGCCTTCTTCGAGCACCAGGGAGGCGCCGAAGGTGAGCAAGAGGCCGTACTCGGACTTCTTTCCGTACGTGCGGCGGATGCAGCGCTCCAGGCCCATGCCCACGACGCCGAGCAGCAGCGGCGCCACGATCAGCGCCAGCGCGTACCGGAGCGCCAGCGGCAGCTCCAGGTACGCGCTGGCCGCCTCGCCCATGAACCCGGGATTGATGATCTCCACCGCCAGGTAGGCGCCGAGCGCGAACAGCGAGCCGTGCGCCAGGTTGATCACCTCCATGACGCCGACGATGAGCATGAAGCCGAGCGCCAGCAGCCCGAACAGAATGCCGAGCGAGACGCCGTTGATCAGGTGGGGCAGCACGGCTTACGGCTCGTAGACGGGCGTCGACTCGAGCGGCTCCAGCTTGCACTTGGCGTCCGCGTCCTTGTCGACGACCTGGCTCGGATCGGTGTGGCTGAGGATCTTGAACAGCGCGTCGGGGTCCTGGGAGTCGAGGTCGGCGGTGGCCAGGTAGATCGTCTGCTGCAGCTGGTGCGTCGCCGGGTTCATATAGGCGTCGTGGTGCTGCATGCGCTCTTTGGCTGAAATTCTCAGGCCCTCCAGCTCTTTGATCACCGCGTGGTTCTTGGTCGTCTTGGCGCGCTCGACCGCCTCCAGCAGCGAGCGGGTCGCCCAGTACCCGTTGTAGAACACGTTGCCCGGCGTCCTGATCTTGGCGTCGGGGTTGGCCTTGGTGTACCTGGCGTTGAACTCCTTGACCCCGGGCAAGTCGAGCCCCTGGTACCAGGTCGTGCCGAACACGCCGAACAGGTCCGTGCGCGGCAAGCCGTAGATGTCCGGCCAGTCCTGCTGGTTGTTGATCCAGGCGTACTTGTCGCCCAGCTTCATCTGCGCGACCTGCGCGCGGAGGGCCTTCAGGTCGTCGCCGCCGACGGCAGCGGCGATGACGTTCGGCGCCTTCTGCTGCACCTTGAGCAGGATCGCGCTGAAGTCACGCGTGCCTTGCGGCACCAGGATCTCGTCGATGATCTCGCCGCCGCTCTCCGTCACCACCTTCTTGGTGGCCTTGGCGGTGTCGTGACCCCACACGTAGTCGTTGGTGAGCAAGAGCCACCTCTTGCCGAACGCCTCGATCGCGCCCTTGGCGGAAGCCTGGGTGAAGTTGCTGCCGTTGGCGTCCCACACGAACTTCACGCGGTGGCAGTTCTCGCCGGCCTCCGTGGCGGAGCTGCTGTTCGTGTTGAGGTAGATGACGCCGTACTTCTGCGCCACCTGCGAGATGGCGTTGGCCACGCCGGAGCTGACGCCGCCGACGAGGAAGGCGACCTTGTCCTGCTTGATCATGCGCTCGGCGACGCGGGATCCCGTCGCCGGCGTCGTCTCCGTATCCATGTGCACCCACTTTACGGGCCTACCGAGCACGCCGCCTTTGGCGTTGGCCTCGTCGATGGCCATGAGGATGCCGCGCTTGTCGGAGTCGCCGCTGTTCGCGTACTGGCCGCTGGCGTCCGCCGTGATGCCGATCAGGATCGGCGGCTTGCCTGATTCCGCCTGCGAGGACGAGGCGCCCTCGGCGCCCGCCTTCTTGCCGCACGCCGCTGTGAGCGCGCACAGCGCGCCCACCGCCGCAAGGTTCAAGGCGCGAGAGGTCATTTTCCGAGCTCGACGCTGTTCTGCTTGCAGTGGGAGGCGACCATGTGTCCGACGAGCCCGTCCGCGTAGCCGGAGTTGAGCGCGGACACGAGCGCGTTGAGCACCGCAGGCCCCATCGGCGCCGTGAGCGGGATGTCCGCCACCATGCGGTTGTAGTAGCGGAGATCTTTGGCGGCGTTGGCGAGCGTGAAGTTGAGCCCGCTGAAGTCGCCGCTCTCCAGGATCTTCGGCACGATCAGCTGGAAGATGCCGCTGTTGGCGCCGCCGCTGCCCACCACCTTGGCGAATTTGCCGAGGTCGACGCCCGTGGCCGCGCACGCGCACAGCGCCTCCGCGATCAGCGCCGCGTGCCCCATCGTGATGAGGTTGTAGATGAGCTTGGTGCGGGCGCCGGAGCCGACTCCGCCCATGTAGAAGATGTTCTCGCAGAACGCCTCCAGCACCGGCCGCACCTCAGCGAACGTCTGCTCGTCGGCGCCGACCATGGTGTTCAGCTTGCCGGCCTCGGCGTCCTTCGGGCTGCGCGCCAGCGGTGCGTCGGCGTAGGACGCGCCGAGCGCCGCCAGGTCGTTCGCGACGCGCTCGCTCATGGCCGGCTCGCTCGTGGAGCAGTCGAGCAGGATCATGCCTTTCTTGAAGGCACCCAGGATCCCGTCCTGTCCGTACACGACCTGCTCGACCTGCGGAGCGCCGGTCACGCACAGGAGGACGAGGTCGGAGGCGTCGGCGATGGCCCGCGGCGTCTTGGCCTCGCTCGCGCCTTGCGCGAGCAGGTCTTCGATCGGCTTGCGATTCCTGTGAGCCATCACGGTGACGGGGAAGCCCTTGGCCAGGAGGTTCTTGGCCATGCCGTGTCCCATCAAACCCACTCCGACGAACCCGATCTTCTTTGCCATGATGGACTCCTACCAGGGCGCTGATCGCAGGATCTTCGCCTCCACGCGCTCTGAGTTGCTCTCGCCAGCGGCTCTGGCCCAGGGACCTTTCTCGTAGAATATTTGTTCTATTTTGTCAACCGGTAGAACAAGGTCCGACTGCGGTTTTCAGAGGGGGTCTGGTACAGGCCCGAGCTCGCCCGCAGCGCTCGTGGCACAGGATGTGCCTGGGACGCTCGATGGGCGCCCACCGTCGCAGGGCGAGCGCGTGAGAACATCTAAGTGCCCATAATAATTAGTGATTTTTGCACTCATGCCGTCTGCAATGCAGTGAGTTTGCATATTTATTCACTTTGATGCGCTCGCCGTCCCGCCCACCGACTCGACTTGCGCCGTCGAATCGTTGATGCCCTGCGCCAATGTCGACGGGAGCTGGCCGAGCGCATTGCCGCCGCTCCGAGCGCCATTCGGTAGAGTTGCTTGGAATTTTAATTTCAAAGTTTTTAAATTTGGACTATTCGTTCCGGCTGCTGCGTGCGCCGCCGGCTGCGCTCCACGCCGGCCTTCGTTCGAGACCCAGGCAGAGGAGAGCGACAAACGTGCTTCATTCAAAGAGAGTCGTGCGAGCCCTCGTGGTCTGCGCGGGCGTCGTGCCCGCGCTGCTGTCCTCGTTGCCGGCGCGAGCCGAGATCTTCCTGCTCAAGAAGGAGAAGGTGGACGACTGGGAGGTCTCGACCAACGGCCGCGTCGACGCCTACCTCAACTGGATCGGCGGCGAGACGATCGACGCGGATGGCCTGGGCAACAAGGTCGACCCCGACGACCCTGCCTCGACCGATCGGTACATCCTGGTAGGACCGCAGATCTCCATCCGCGGCAACCCGACGCCCGCTGGCGCCGTCGGCAACACCGTCACTGACACGGATCTGAACACGTTCCGCATCCGCGGCGGGTTCGCCAGCACGATCCTGGCCTTCAACGTCTACAAACAAGTTTTGCCGGACGTGAAGCTCACCATCAAGCTGGCGTTGTGGGCGGGCATTCAGAACGCCCAGAACAACAACGTGCGCCAGTTCAACGACGCGGCCTCGGTGGACTTCCGCGAGCAGTATGTGGACCTCTCCGGAAGCTGGGGCGCAGCGTGGGGCGGCCGCCGCCTCGGCCTGTTCAACCGCGGCGGCATGAGGATGAACTGGGCTCTGATCCACCAGCACGGCGTGGGTCACCCGTGCAACGTGGACTCGTCAGGGGCGGCCACCTGCGGCCACACGGGCGTGGGCTCGATGTTCCCGTCTCGTCACGCGCAGCTCGGCTACGCTACGCCGGAGCTCGCCGGCGTGCAGCTCTCGGTGGCGGCGCTCGACCCGGCCATGATCGACGCCTCCTGGAATCGCACGGTCGCGCCCCGCTTCGAGGGCGAGCTCACCTTTCGCAAGGTGCTGGACGACAAGCCCGCCGTGAAGGACGAGGTCAACGCCTGGCTCAACGGCCTGACGCAGATGGTCGGCCGCACCAAGGAGTCGCCGAGCAACCCGGACGCGCAGGACCCTGGGATTCCAGCGGACGCGGTGCGCAACGTGTGGGGCGCCGGCGGCGGCGCCTGGGGTCGTTACGCCGGCTTCGGCATCGGCGCCACGGGCTGGTTCGGCGAGGGCCTCGGCACCGCGTGGGCGCTCGGCAACACGGCCATCGACAGCATCGGCGAGCTGCGTATGCACTACGGCTACCTGGCAGCCGCGAATTACCGCGCGGGTGATCTCGAGGTCGCGGTCACCTACGGCTCCACCAACGTGGTGGAGACGGATTGGGACAAGGCCCCCTCGAACCCGGTCAAGATCAGCGTGATCGAGGAAGTGCGCGGCATCGGCGGCAAGATCGCCTACTACATGACCCCTGTGGTGTTCTCGATCGACGGCATGAATCTGAAGCACACCTGGCATCGCGGTGAGACGCAGGACGCCAACGTCGTCAGCGCCGGCGTGCTCGCAGAGTGGTAGCTGGAAGCAGCGCGTCGCCTCCGCGCAGGTGCGCGTCGCGATCGGCCTGCGACTGGTAGACGATCCTGCTCACCCCTTCTCTTCGTCGCGTTGGATCTCGGTCCGCAAATCGTCGAGCTGCTCGATGCGCTCGTCCCAGATGTCCCGGAAGCGCTCGAGCCATGCGCCGAGCTCGCGCAGCGGCGCCGCGCGCAGCCCGTAGATGCGCTGCTGCGCGCGGGGCTGGACGCCGACGAGGCCGGCGTCCCGCAGCACGCGCAGGTGCTTCGAGACCTGAGGCTGCGCGAGCGGCAGGCGGTCGCAGATCTCGCCGACCGGCAGGGGCCCGGCGCGAAGCAGCTCGACGATGCGCAGGCGGGTCGGATCGGCGAGCGCCGCGAAGGTCTGCATCATCGACGCGTCATATTCCTAATCCAGTATATACCTGTCAAGGAATATAAGTCGAAGAGCGCTGAAATCTAGGTGCGCGCATCCTGACTGGTCGACGCTTGACCAATTTTCAAAATCGGTCATTTATCAAGGCGCGGAGGGCGAGGGTGGCCGACGGAGATTTCTCGAAGCAGCGGCAGCGGGCCGAGCGGATCCTGGATGCAGCGGCGGAGCTGGTGCTCCGCTGGGGGTACAAGCGCGTCACCATCGACGAGGTCGCCAAGCGGGCGAACATCGGCAAGGGCACGGTCTACCTGCACTGGAAGACGCGCGAGGCGCTCTTCCTCGCGGTCCTCGCGCGCGACGCCCTGCGCATGTTCGACAGGTTCGCCGAGGTCATCCGCGAGGACCCGGCGGAGATCCTGCTCCACCGCGTGATGCGGCGGCGGCTCCTCCTCCTGGAGGAGTATCCGCTGCTGCAAGCGCTGTTCTCTCGCGACACCGAGGTGCTCGGCAGCCTCATCAGCGACAGCACGGCGCGGCCGCTCCAGGCGCACAAGCTCGCTTACCTCCGCGAGTATTGCGGGCTCCTGCGGTCGCACGGGCTGCTGCGCACCGACGTGGATCTGGACGCCCAGATCTACGCGATCAACGCGGCCGTGTTCGGCTTCTACCTGATCGATCCGCTGCTCCCGGCCGAGGAGCGGCGGTCCATCGAGGACCGGGCCGACATGGTCGCCACGATGGTGCGCAGGGCCTTCGAGCCCCCGGAGCCCCCCGAGCCCGGCGTCGTGCGCGCGCTCGCGCCCGCGATCATCGACCGCTTCGAGCAGCTACGCGCTGACTACGCGCAGTTCGCACAGGGCAACATCACCTCAACGCGGGAGAGCCCCGAGGAGTGATCCGATATGAGCACAACCGACGTGACCACCCAGCCGACCCAGCCCACGCTGGACGCCTTTCTGACCTGGCTGCGCAACGCGCGGGAGTCCACCCCGGTTCTTCACGACGAGAAGCAGCGCATCTGGCACCTCTTCCGTCACGCGGACATCCTCCGCGTGCTGTCCGATCCGGCGACGTTCTCGTCGGACATGTCCAAGTTCATCCCGCCGCAGGCCGACTTCGACCTGTTCTCCAAGGGCAACTTCGTCCGGATGGACCCGCCGAAGCACCGGAAGCTCCGCGATCTCGTCAGCCAGGCGTTCACGCCGCGCGTGGTGGCGGGGCTCGCCCCGCGGATCGCGGCCGTCACCGGCGAGCTGCTCGCCGACGTCGGGGACGCCGAGCGCTTCGACCTGGTCGGGAGCCTGGCCCATCCGCTGCCGGTGATCGTCATCGCCGAGCTGCTCGGCATCCCGACCGCGGACCGCGCGGCCTTCCAGACCTGGGCCGACACGATGCTGTCGAGGGAGACCCAGGGCCCGGGCCAGTTGCCGGATCAGGCCATGTTGGACCGCCTCGGGCCGGTGCTCGGCGAGATGAACCGCTACCTCCTTTCGCACATCAAGCAGCGCCGCGAGCGCACCACCGACGATCTCATCGGCCAGCTGGTGCGCGCGGAGGTCGACGGGCACCGCCTGGAGGACGAGGAGATCGTCGGCTTCGTCGGCCTGCTGCTGATCGCCGGGCACATCACGACGACAGCGCTCCTCGGGAACGCGATCCTCTGCCTCGACGAGCACCCCGCCGCGGCGGCGGAGCTCCGGGCCGACCCGGCGCGGATCCCGGCGGCCATCGAGGAGGTGCTCCGCTACCGCCCGCCGTTCCCGCGGCTCGCCCGGCGGACCACGAAAGAGGTCGAAATCGGCGGGGAGACGGTCCCCGCCGACCAGCTGATCATGCTGTGGATCGCCTCGGCCAACCGGGACGGCGCCCACTTCCAGGACCCCGACACCTTCGAACTCCACCGCAAGCCCAACCAGCACCTGAGCTTCGGGCACAGCATCCACTTCTGCCTCGGCGCCCCGCTGGCCAGGCTCGAGGCGAAGATCGCGCTGGAGATCCTGCTCGACCGGTACCGGACGATCGCGGTGGCCCGCGACGCTCGCTGCGAGTTCCACAACCCGTGGAGCATGATCAGCGTCCGTCGACTTCCCGTGGACGTCCAGCGGAGCTTGCGCTGAAGGGGTAGGCAGCGCTCGTCGGCCGAAGCGCCTCCCGCCGGGCCAGCGCGCCCGCCCTACAGGAGGAGCTCTGCCCTCGAGGTCGAGTCCTCGAGATCGCGGGTGATCCGGAAACCGAGCTTCTGGGCGACGCGCTGCATCTCGATGTTCTCGGCGAGGATATCGGCGCTGATGCGGGAGAGCCCCTCGTCCCGGGCGATCTGCACGAGGAGGCCGAGGAGCCGCGACCCGAGCCCCTTTCGCTGGTGCTCGTCGCTGATCAGCAGGGCGAACTCCGAGTCGTTGGTGCCGGGCAGCTTGCTCAGCCGGCCCACCCCGATGATCTCGCGATCGGCGCCGTCCGCGGGCGGCTTCTCGACGACGAGCGCCATCTCGCGGTCGTAGTCCACGAAGCAGACGCGCGTCAGCCGCTCGTGCGCGGTGCGCAGGTCGAGCTGCATCGGGTAGAAGTACCGGAGCCGCACCGTGCGCTCGGAGAGCGTCTGGTGGAACTTGACCAGCAGCGGCTCGTCCTCGGGGCGGATCGGGCGGATCGTGAACGCCTGTCCGTCTCGGCCCTTCAGCGCCGTCACGTACTGCGTCGGATACGCGCGGATCGCCGACCGGGGGAGCGCCGACTCGGGGGTGTCCGCCGGGTGCAGGACGACGCGGGCGTCGAGGGCGATCATCCGCTCGGCGCTCACGGCCAGCGGGTTGATGTCGATCTCGCGGATCCACGGCTGCTCGATCACCAGCTGCGAGAACCGCACGAGCAGGTGCTCGAGCGCCGCGAGGTCCACCGGCGCGCGGCCGCGCACGCCCTTGAGGGCGCGGTAGATCTTCGTCTGCTCCATCATGCGCCGGGCCAGGGTCGCGTTGAGCGGCGGCAGGCCGAGCGCGCGGTCCTTGAACACCTCGACGAGCTGCCCGCCGGCCCCGAACAGGAGCACCGGGCCGAACTGCGGATCGATCGAGCTGCCGAGGATGATCTCGTAGGCGTCCTTCAGGGCGATCATCGGCTGGACCGTCACGCCCTGGAAGTGCTCCGCGCCGGCCTTTTGCGAGACGCTCTCGTGGATCTCCGCGAACGCCCGGCGGACGGCGTCGTCGTCGCGCAGGTTGAGCTTCACGCCGCCCACGTCGGTCTTGTGCGTGATCGTCGCGCTGTACAGCTTGAGGACGGCCGGATACCCCATCTCCCTGGCGATGGCCGAGGCCTCCTCGACGCGCTGAGCGACGGCGGTCTGCACCGTCGGGATGCCGTACGCCGCCATGAGCTGCTTCGACTCGAACTCATCCATGAGCGTCCGGCCCGACGCGCGGGCGCCGGCGACGAGCGCCGCGGCCTTCTCGCGGTCGACGTTCTGCGCGCGCTCATCCATGCTCGGCGTCTCGTACAGGCCGCGCAGGTTGTACGTGTAGCGGTACATGGAACAGAACGCGCGCGCGGCGGTGTCGGGGTACTCGAAGGTCGGGATCCCGGCGCGGTTCAGGATCGACTTGCCCGCCTCCACCTCGGCGCCGCCCATCCAGCTGGCCAGGACCGGCTTGCCCTCGACGTGCGCGTGCTTGCGCACCGCCTCGGCGGTCTCGGTCGATTCGGTCATGTCCTGCGGCGTGAGGATGACGAGCACGCCGTCGTTGTTCGGGTCCTTGGCGCAGATCTCGAGGGCCTTCTGGTAGCGGTCGGCGCCGGCGTCGCCGAGCACGTCGACCGGGTTGTTGCGGCTCCAGGCGGCGGGGAGGAAGCGGTTCAGCTCGCCCAGGATCTCCGGCGAGATCGGCGCCAGCTCGCCGCCGTGGGCGACGAGCGCGTCGGCCGCGAGGACGCCCGGGCCGCCGGCGTTGGTGACGACGCACAGGCGGTTATTGCGCGGCCGCGGCTGCTTGGCCAGCGTCTCGGCCATCGAGAACAGGTCCGCGATGTCGTTCACGCGCAGCACGCCCACGCGCCGGAACGCCGCGTCGAGCACCTCGTCCGAGCCGGTGAGCGAGCCCGTGTGCGAGGCGGCCGCCTTCGCCGCCGCCTCGCTGCGGCCGGGCTTGATCACGATGATCGGCTTGTTCAGCGCCACCTCGCGGGCGGCCGACAGGAACGATCGCGCGTCGCCGATCGACTCCATGTAGATGAGGATGCTGTTCGTCTTGGGGTCGTTGCCGAGGTAGTCGATGAGGTCGCCCCAGCCGACGTCGAGCATCGAGCCGATGCTAACGAACGCGCTGAAGCCGACCTGTTCCTGGAGGCTCCAGTCGAGCACCGCGGTGCAGAGCGCGCCGGACTGGCTGATGAACGCCACCTTGCCCGGCCGCGCCTGCCCCTTCGCGAACGTGGCGTTGAGCCCGCCTATCGGGTTCATGACGCCGAGGCAGTTGGGGCCGATGATGCGCATCTTCCCGCGGGCGCGCTCCATGATCTGCCGCTCGAGCGCGACGCCGGGAGGGCCCATCTCCTTGAAGCCGGCGGAGATGACGATGGCGCCGGGGACGCCGGCGTCGACGCACTCGCCGAGCAGGCCCGGCACGCTCGCGGCCGGCGTCACGATGACCGCCAGGTCCACCTTGGCGGGGACGGCCGCGATGTTCGGGTAGGCCTTGACGCCGAGGACGCTGGGCCGCTTGGGGTTCACCGGGAAGACGGTCCCGCCGAACGGGTTGCTGATCAGGTTCCAGAGGAGGGTGCGGCCGACGGCGCCGCTGTTCTCGGTCGCGCCGATGACGGCGACGTTCCGCGGCTTGAAGATCGGGTCGAGGCTCTGAAACTCCTGGCGAAGCACGTCGTGGGCGCGGTCGGTCGTGGGCAGGGGATCAGGCATGACGCTCCTCGGGGGGCTCTGCTTTCGGTGGTCGTCGAGGGCGCTCCTCGGCGCGTCGCCCGGCGGCGACGGCGGCTGTCTTGCCACGCGGTCGGGCTCGGCGCATCGGCTGTCTCCCGGAGGATGCGAGATGCAGATCCTGTGCCCCGAGCAGGCTCTGCTCGGCCGGCGGGCTCAGCCATCGTTGTGGGTGTTCACCACCGGACCCATCGCGATATGCGCTTGACGCGTGTGTAGCCGCTCCCGTCGACGTGCAGCCCCAAGAGCCGCGCAGACGCTGAGTGGAGATGTGGACCCCAGCCACCGTCGTCCACCGGACTGTCCGCGTCAGAGCCGAGGTTGTACCTCCAACAGCTGCTGTAGTGCTGCGTCACGCGCGAATATTTCACGGAGCAGTTCTCGGCAAAGGTATCGCCGTCGAAGTCCGAGGACGACCAACCAGCGGCGAACTGAGCTGCGTAGATCTCGGAGTCGCCGGATACGAGCTCCGGAGCCTTGAAGTGCAGGGTGTCTGGCTCGATGCCGGCCGACCTCGCGTGGAAGAGCTGGGCGACCTTCCCCTGAATGTCTTCCACCTCGTCGCGGTACTCGGTCCCATGGTGGTATAACCACCCTTGATAGACGTTGGTGTCGAGGGATGGCTGCCCTTTGCTGCCGAATCGATGGAGGTACGGAATGTCCCAGAAGGCCATCGTGGTCCCCTGGTCCGAGCCGACGCTGTTGTAGAGGAGCGCCCAGCCGCCGCCTTCGGACTCCATGTCGCAGTACACCGCGGGCGCTTCGGCGGCGCCCGAGGCGCCAGGATCGTGAAGGTACACGCCGCTCGGCGAGCCGGCCGGAACGTCGGCGCAGCTCGGATAGATACACCCCTCGTTGATGATTCCGTCGCAGTTCTCGTCGGCTGGCGTATCGCACAGCTCGATCGCAGGTTGGATCTGACCCTCACACGGGCCATACTCCGTCCCCTCGTCATTGCAGGTCCTCGCCCCCGCCCTGCACAGGCCAGCACCCATCGTCGATGGCGGTCCGCCGTAGCAGAGCTCCTGCGCTCCAGGCTCGCAGATTTTGTCCAGGCCGCCCGTCGCCCCAGACGCGCCACCGGCGTCGCGATCGAACCCCCGCGTCTTCGAAGAACAGGCCGCGATCATCGTCAACATAGTGGTCGCCGCGCAGAACGTACGTGCTCTCGGTATGACGCGCAGAAGCATCCCGCACCCCCCTCGGTAACCACGTGATCTCGAGCTTCACGGCGCGGCGTCCTTGACGATCGCCCCCACGCCCGGAGAGCTCGAGAACCACTCAGGTCGGTACCCAATCTCGATGCCGCAGGAGAGGATGCGTTTCCCGAATTGTCTGGCGCTCGCGCAGCGCGGCGTCGCGATGAATTCGAGACGGAAGCAGGGATGTCGGGGGCGATGTGTCAGGCGGTGCCAGGGCCTTGCACGATGAGCAATGTAGTCCGGCGGCGCGCGTCGCCGCCAGCCGGCGCGCGGCGGCCGGCTCAGTCCCAGATGTACTGCATCACGTCGAACGAGTCCTTGTGCCAGACGAAGATGCCGTCACTGAGATAGTGCGGGTGATGCTCGCCGCCGCACATCACGTAGCCTTGCAGCGGATCGCAGTGCGGGGCGCCGAAGAGGTGTCCGGTCTCGTGCACGGAGATCAACTGGCTGACGCCCACGTTCAGAGCGGAGCTGAACTGCCCGCTCACCTGCACGCCGAGCCAGCCGCACGCGGCGCCGCCGCCGTACTCCGGCGTGAGGCCGATGAGGATGTCGAACCCGTGGTGGTCGGGATCGGTGTAGTTGCCATTGAGCTCGTCGATGTCCCAGTCGCGGGTCAGGCCGAGGGCGGTGCGCCCGTAAGCGCCGACGTGCTCGCAAAAGCCGCCGCTCGACGGGTTGTTCGGGAGCCCGCCGACGGCGTGGAAGATCTGCCGGATGCCCATCATCTGATCGAAGCCGTTCGGGTAAAGCACGTACGAGCCCGAGCTCGATCCCGGGCTCGACGGGGTGAAGAGCTCGGTGGGCCGCGTGAACGCGTTGAGCAGGTAGGCCTCGGCCGTGCCGGTGTAGCCGATCGCGTCAAAGTAGTCCTGGTCGTAGACCACCGCGTTGAAGAGCACGTCGCTCGCGCCGATCGTGAAGGCACCGCCGGTGAAGGAGGTGTCGATGGACGCCGTGCCGCCCGCCGGCTCGACGCTCACGCCGGAGAGGGTGTAGGCGCTGCGGCCGAGGGCGAAGCGCTTGCCCTGCGCCGTGTCGACGAGGATCGGCCCCGACGTGAGCGTGACCTGCTTCGTCTCCCCGGCGGCGAGCGAGGTGCTGACGCTGCCCGCCGCGACGTTCGTGAAGTCGTTGAACCGGGCGCTCGTGACGCGGGGCCGGAGCACGACCGTGCCCGCCGCGGTGCCGGGGTTCGTCACCGTGAGCGTGATCTTCAGCGGGTCCCCCTTCACGGGCGCGAGGCCGGCCGGGTTGGTCACGGCCACGGCCGTGACGTTGGGCTCGAACCCCGCGGTGGCGTTCACGACGTCGAGCCGGTCGAGCAGGTGCGGCCCGCTGTTAAGCGGCACGTTCACGGTGACGGAGAACGACAGATCGGACGCCCCGGAGGCCAGCGCCAGCTGGACCGCCGAGGGCACGTTGAACGAGAGCCGGTGGAACGTGCCCTGCGCGAGGTTCGTGAGCGGCTTGGTCCCGAGGCTCTGCGACACGCCCTTCGAGGGCGCCTGCACCGCGAGCGTGACCTCGCCCGCCCACCAGGGGTTCGGCTGCGCCGACGGCACGCGCACGTCGAGCGAGACCACGCTCTTGATCGGCTCGGTGATGTTGAGCGGCCCGCTCTGGACCACCGTATACGCGGCGTCCGCGACCGAGAGCGAGCTCGCGCCCTCGACCCGCGTGGTGCTCAGCGACAGCGTGCCCGCGCTGGCCGTCCAGCCGGTCAGCGTCTCGAACCCGAGCACGGCGGCCGCGGCGGCGCTGAGCCCCGAGGCGGACTCCCCGCAGTCCTCGCAAGAACCCGCGTCTCCCTCGAGAGCGCAGCCCGACGACATGATCCCCAGGCAGAATGCAGCTGACAAGTACGAATAACGCATTCGAATCCTCCTAAAAACGGTGCGGCCGGGCGCGATGGGCGCCTCTCTCGGCCCATTCGCAGCCTGTCCTATAATGTAACTTGATTGCGATTGGTCAAGATCGGTCGTTGCAAAGTGCGAGTCGTCCGCTTCGACGACGTGCGTTTGGATGAGCCATGGCCATCGGCGGGGCGCTCAGAGCCCGAGCGCGAGCTTCGCGGCGGCGTACGACCCGGCGTGGGGGATCTCCATGGCGTCGAGCACCGGCGCCATGTCGGCGCCGCCCGCGGCCTCCGTGAAGTAGACGAGGATGCTGTTGCCCGTCTGCGCCACGTTCTGCGTGCAGCTGTTGAAGCCGTACTGGTGCTGCGGATGGAAGATGCCGTGCATGAAGCTCTCGGTGAGCAGCCCGGCGTTCTTGACGTGCCAAAAATAGCAGTTGCCGATGTCGTGCGTCCTCGTGAGCTCGGTGCAGCCGGTGTCGAAATCGATCCCGGTCAGGCCGATGGGGCCGAAGTCCTCGACCGGCAAATACCCCGTCAGGTACGCGAGCGCGTCGGCGATGCCCTCGTTCAGGCACGAGTCGTCGCCGAGGAACGACGAGCGGATCTCGTTGTACAGCTCGTGCGCGTTCTCGTGGGCGAACCGCGGCATCGCCGCGTTCGGGATGCCGCCCTTGTACGCGATGAACGGCGGGTTGCCGTAGTTGATCGTGACCGTCCCGTTCCCGAACGACCAGTTTCCTTCCCCCTGGACCCCGCCCAGCTCGGAAGGCATGAAGAACGCGTTTAGCTTCTCCGAGGTGACGCCGGTCATCGCGCGCTCGATCGCGACCGCGTCCTGCCCCTGCGCGTGCAGATCGGCCGCGGCCGTCCCCGTGCCGTACGAGGGGTGGCGGTAGAACACGCTGTCCACGGTCGCCGAGGTCAGCTGCGTGCTCTCGAACGTCACCGGCGTCGTCCCGCTCCAGACCGGCGCCACGTCGTAATAGCTGAGCAGCACGTCGAGGTCCGAGCGCAGCACGAGGCTCGGCGCGTACGAGTAGGATATGGTGTTATAGCTCACGCTGGCCGAGCCGGAGACGTGGCGCAGCACCGCCCCCGCCGGCAGCGTCATCGGCAGGTACACGCCGCTGATCGGCTTGCCGTTCACGTTCGGCACGACCGTGGTTTGCCGGGTCGGCGTGCACAGCGGGTTGCTCTCCGGGCAGACGTGGACCACGACGGGAGCCGCCGCCGCGCAGGGGGCCGCGTCGCAGTACTCGAGCCACGGCGGCAGCGGCGCCGCGGCGACCGGCGGGGCGGCGTCGACGACGTCCAGCCGATCGAGCAGGTGCGGCCCGCTGCCGGACGGCACGTTGAGGGTGATGGTGAACGACCAGTCGGGCGCCCCGGCGGACAGCGCCTGCTGGACCGCCGAGGGCACGCTGAACGAGAGCCGATGGAAGGTGCCCTGCGCGAGGCCCGTCAGCGATCGCGTCCCGAGGCTCTGCGACACGCCCTTCGAGGGGGCCTGCACGGCGAGCGAGATCTCGCCGGCCCACCAGGGGTTCGGCTGCTGCGCCGGGACGCGGACGTCGAGCGAGACCGCGCCCTTGATCGGCTCGTCGATGGCGAGCGGCGCGCGCTGGATCACCGTGTACGTCGCGTTCGCGACCGAGAGCGCGCTCTCGCCCTCGCTCCGCGTGGCGCTCAGCGACAGCGCGCCCGCGCTGGCCGTCCAGCCGCTCAGCGCCTCGAACCCGAGCGCCGCCGCCGCGCCGGCGCTGAGCGCCGAGGCGGCCTCGCCGCAATCGTCACATGACGCGGCCTCTTCCGCCGAGCAAGCGGACAAGAGGACGCCCAACCAGACTACCGCTGGTGCGATCAGATACCGCATTCGATTTCTCCTCGAGCGAAGTCGCCGGCTGCCAGGTCGCTCCTCCGGCGCAGCTGGTGGATAGGAGTCGTCCTGGGGGCTGTCAAGCGCGCGTATACGCGGCGATCCATGCATTCATCCCGGAGATGATGCCTGTTAATTATTCTTAATTAGTGTTGCGCTCCGGTGATCGCTGACTGACCACCTTCTCCGGTCGTGCCGCTCGACCTCGACCTCGGCGCCCGGCAGGGGCCTTGGGGCCCCTCTCGCCCTCAGACCCGGCCTTCGCCCGGGCCGCCGCGCCGCTCCGCGATCAGGAGCGCGACGGCATCGAGGATGCGCTCCACGCCGAAGTGAAATGCGTGCTCCGGGCTTGACGCCCCTTGATAGGCCTGACCCGCGGATTGCCCGACGCGCGTCGCCACGGGGAACCGCTTCGCGTCGATGACCTTGTCGAGCAGCGGGGCGGTGGCGACCCACCACTCCACGTCCGTCATGCCGCTCTCCTGCCGCGTGCGCCGCGCGCTCGCCTGCGCTCGCGCCGCGCCCTCGACGTGCGTGAGCAGGAGGGTGAGCACCGAGTCCATCTCCACGTCGGTGAGGCCCAGGCCGTCGAGCGGCCGCAGCTCGGCCTCGTACTTGAGCGAGGCGTTCGGCCCGATCACGGGGCGCCCCCCCACGATCTCGAGCAGCCACGGGTGCCGCTGGTAGAGCTCCCAGTTGCGCGCGGCGATGTATCCGAGCGACGCGCGCCACCCGCCCGGCTGCCGCGACGGCGCGTCCACGTCGTCGTAGAGGTCGCCGTAGACCGTGTCGACCATGAGATCGGTCAGCTCGGCCTTGCCGGGAACATGCGTGTAGAGCGACATGGTCCCGACGTTCAGCCGGTCGGCGAGGTGCCTCATGGAGACGGCCTCCAGTCCGCGCGCGTCGGCGAGCTCGATGGCCGCCGTCACGATGGCGCGCACGGTGAGCCCCGACCGGCCGGGCTTGCCGTGTGCGCCCCAGAGCAGCGCGAGGCTCCGCGCCGGGTCGGCCGCGCGCCCTTCACCCTCGCGCTGCGCGCGCTGGCTGGCCGGCTTCGCGGGGCCCTTCCTCATCGAGACGCCCCCGCGCCCTCGAGCCCGACAGCGGCCCGCCGAGCCGCACCGTCTGTGGTGCACATCACGGAACGCCGCATCGGCGGGAGTATGGGCGGGAGCGGAGCGGCACGTCAACGCAAGACGTCGCCGCCAAGCCGGCCTCCGCGCGGCGCCCCCGCGCGCGGTGCGAGCGATGAGAGGCCTCATGGGCGCGCGGCCGCCCGCGCCCGGAGCGCCCGGAGCGCCCGAGCCGCGGCGTGTCACGCGCGGCTTCCCGTGCCCGGCCAGCGGGTGTAAGAGCGGAGCGTGCCTCACCTGATGTCTGTCCTGCTCCCGCTCGCCGCGGCTCGCCGCGCCTCCAGCGGCGAGCCCGGCGGAGGCTCCGGGCCGAGCGGCGCGGGCGCAGCCGGTGGCGGCTCCGGCGCGGGCGCCGCCGGCCAAGGGGAGGGGGGAGACAGAATGATTCGAGGATGTCAAGACCGAATCACCGCGCCAGCAGCGCGCGACCGGAGATCCCTTGTGCGAGCCGCTCGCGCTCCCGGAAGAGGGATGAGCCCTCGATGATGTCTCCGCGCCTCGAGGGGCCCGCCTCCGGCCGGTCGCGTCGGCCGCGCGCGACGGCCGGCATCTCGCGAGCTCGGGAGTGACGAGCACGTGAGAGAGGGCGAAGGCGGGGAGTTCCGGCCGCGCGCCGAGCAAGCGCGGATCTCGGCGAGCTGCCCGTTCGGCGAGGCCCTTTTGCGCGCCGCAGGCGGCGCCGGCGCGATGAGGGTTGTGTCGCTCACGTCCTACCACGGAAGCGCCGATGGTGAGATCAAAACGGACCTTGGCGGGAATATCAACAACGCCTAAATCTCATCAAATCCGTCGGGTTACTTACGGGCTCGAAGGCTGACACTGCTGGAAGAATTTTCGAGCCGTGGTCGACAGGCCCGCGGCTCCGTGGATTCAACACGAAGCGGACCACTGCAGGCGCACGTCTTCGAGGGACATCGGTCAATGCACAGGAGCGGCCTGCCCCGGCGCCGGATGACACGGCCGGCGCTCGGCGCGGGCGAGCCGACCAACACCGGTCAGCCGCATCAACGAGGAAAACACCGTCATGAGCTATGCACGCATTGCCATCAGGAAGGGTCGAATCGGACCCTCGCTACTCTGCTTGTTGCTCCCCCTGTCGCTCTCCGCGCTGACCGCCTGCGGGTCGGACGGCGAGAACGGCGAGCCCGGCGAGCAAGGTCCGCCGGGCGAGCAGGGGCCGCCGGGTGAGCAGGGGCCGCCGGGCGAGCAGGGGCCGCCGGGAGAGGACGGTAATCCGGGGGAGAACGGTGTGTCGGACGGGCCAGGGGCCGACCCGGGCAAGTACGTCTCGACCGAGGGTGGCGCGGGTCGCTTCGCCCTGGCCGTGAACGGCAAGGTCCCTCCGCTGGTCGTCAGCGACGACGATTACGCGGGCGTGCGCCGCGTCGTGGACGACCTCGCGGCGGACATCCAGCGCGTGACCGACGCCCCGGCGGAGGTCGAGAACGAGATCCCGGAGTCGGCGTCCGAGGTGGTCATCATCGGCACGCTGGGCAAGAGCCCCCTCATCGATCAGCTGGAGGAGAGCGGGAAGCTCGACGCCTCGGCGCTCACCGGGAAGTGGGAGACCTTCGTCACGCAGATCGTCGAGGACCCGGTGGAGGGCGTGGAGCGGGCGCTCGTGATCGCGGGCAGCGATCAGCGCGGCGCCATCTTCGGCGCGTACGACCTCTCCGCGCAGATCGGCGTGTCGCCCCTGTACTGGTGGGACGACGTCCCGCCCCAGAAGAAGGGCGCGCTGTACGTGCTGCCCGGGGTCCACACCCAGGGTGAGCCCGCCGTGAGGTACCGCGGCTTCTTCGTCAACGACGAGAACCCCGCGACGGGCAACTGGGCGGCGAAGATGTTCGGGCCGGGCAAGGCGCCGAACTACCCGGGCGGGCTCAACCACCTCTACTGGGAGAAGGTCTTCGAGGCCGCGCTCCGCATGAAGGCGAACTACATCTGGCCCGCCGTGTGGGGCCGGGCGTTCGCCGAGGACGACCCCGAGAACCACAAGACGGCGACGCGCTACGGCATCGTGATGGGGACCTCGCACGAGGCCCCGATGATGCAGGGCATCGAGGAGTGGAATCGCCACGTGGTCCCGGAGGTGAAGGACGCTCAAGGCAACGTCGTCACCCCGAAGACGGACCCGTACGGCGGCACCGGCGACTGGCGCTTCTCCGTCAACGCCGAGGCGCTGAAGAAGCACTGGACCAAGGGCATCCAGCGGATGCACGACGAGAACATCGAGGGCGTCGTCACGCTCGGCATGCGCGGCCCCGGCGACGTGAGCCTGCCCCCGGGGGACGGCATTCCCTTGATGCAGGACATCATCGCCGCCCAGCGGGAGATCCTCGACACGATCATGGATCAGGACGTGGAGACCATTCCCCAGGTCTGGACGCTCTACAAGGAGATCCAGGGGTACTGGGACGCCGGCATCCGCGTGCCGGACGACGTCACGGTGGTCTGGGCCGACGACAACTGGGCCAACATGAAGCGCCTGCCAGAGCCCGGCAAGCAGCGGGCCGGCGGATACGGCCTCTACTACCACTTCGACTACGTCGGCGGCGGCCGCAACTACAAGTGGGTCGACACGACGCTCCTGCCCAACGTCTGGGAGCAGCTCCACCTCGCTTACAACTATGGCGTGGATCGGCTCTGGGTGGTCAACGTCGGCGACTTCAAGAACGAGGAGCTCCCGCTCCAGTTCTTCCTGGACTACGCCTGGAACCCGGAGCGGTGGCCGGTCGAGCGCATCGGCGAGTGGTACGAGCGGTGGACCGAGCAGCAGTTCGGCCCGGACTACGCGGACATCATCGCCGACATCCTGCACGGCTACTCGCTGCTGCAGTCGGATCGCAAGCCGGAGCTGACGAACCGGAAGATCACGGTCGATTACGACCTCCTGTACTCCGAGCCCACCACGCAGCAGCCGGACCCCGACACCGCGGCCGTCACGTACGACGACAGCGCCAGCCCGTTCAGCCTCACCAACTACCAGGAGCTCGAGCAGGTCGCCGGCGAGTGGGAGTCGCTGGCCTCGCAGGCGGAGTTCGTGGCCAAGCTCCTGCCGCACGAGGCGCAGGACGCCTATTTCCAGCTCGTGCTCTACCAGGTGAAGGCGACCGCCAACCTGTACGCGCTGCGCCTGGCGGGCTTCAAGAACAAGCTCTACGCGGCGCAGGGCCGGGCCGCGACCAACGACATGGCCGCCATCGCGGAGGCGCGGCTCCAGGACGACCTGGCGCTCTCGTACTATTACAATCACGATCTCGCCGGCGGCAAGTGGGAGGGCTTCCAGACGCAGCCGCACATCGGCTACGGCGCGCCTGGCAACCCGTCCTGGCAGCAGCCCGAGTACCAGTACAACAACATCCAGGAGTTCATCTGGCCTGAGCTCGTGTCGATCGAGGTGCCCGCGGCGGCGGAGCTCGGCGTGGCGATCGACGGCTCGAGCGACTACTGGACGGCGGGCGGGGGCAGCGAAGAGGAGCCCGTGCTGCCGTCGTTCAGCCCGTACCAGACGGCGCCCGAGCAGTACATCGAGGTGTTCAACCGCGGCAGCGAGCCGCTCGAGTACACGATCGAGGCCGAGCTGCCCGTCGACTGCCCCGCCGGCTGGGCCAGCTGGGGCGGCGGCGCCCCGTGCCCGCCCTGGCTGACCGTCTACCCGAGCCACGGCGTCGTCGACAAGGAAGTGCGCGCCACGGTGCGGGTGGACTGGACCATGGCCCCCACGACGTACCCCGACCCCGCGGATCCGTCGAAGCAGCTGCCGCTCCAGTTCCCGCTCGAGATCCCGATCACGGTGAGCGGGTCCGACGGCAGCTCGGTGGTGGTCAAGGCGCGCGTCGAGGACCCGAGGAAGCTCGACTGGAAGCCCAACCGCTACATCGAGGCCAACGGCTATGTGTCGATGCAGGCGGAGCGCTACAGCCGCGCGATCGAGACGGACGAGATCTGGTGGAAGCATATCCCGGACATCGGCCGCACCGGAGACGGCATCACGCCGTTCCCGGTGACGGCGGCGGCCCAGCAGCCCGGCGGCAACTCGCCTCGGCTCGAGTACGACATGCACCTCAAGAGCAGCGGCGAGGTGAACGTCTACGTGTACGTGTCCCCCAGGAACAACTTCCAGAACTGGAAGGACGGGATGCAGTACGGCGTGTCGATCGACAACGGCGCGATCCAGCGGGTCAACATGACCCACGCCGTCGACCTCAACGGCAATGGCAACAAGATCTGGGAGCGGCACACCTCGGACAACGCCAACATCATGCGCACCAAGCACACGATCAGCGCGCCGGGGGATCACGTCCTGAAGTTCTGGATGGTCCACCCTGGCGTGATCCTCCAGAAGATCGTGGTGGACACGGGCGGCGTGAAGGACAGCTACCTGGGCCCGCCCGAGAGCTACTGGATGGGCAAGGGGACGGAATAGTCGCGCGTCGGCTGTAAGCGACCTCGGAGGGCCCGCTGCGCACGGGGTGCGCGGCGGGCCCTCGCCGTTTGTGGCGCCCCGCGCTCGGCGCCCGCGATCCCTTTGCTCGGCGTGCGGCTGGCTGTACGATGCCCGGCGCTCGCGGCGAGGAGCGCCGCGCCGCTCTGCCCCGGATCTACCCCGGATCGAGGCCGCGCCGCGCGCTCCCGCGCGCCCGCTCGAGGAGATCGCAACGATGAAGATGACCTTTCGCTGGTACGGAGAGAACGATCCCGTCAAGCTGGAGTATATCCGCCAGATCCCGGGCCTCTACGGCATCGTCTCGGCGATCTACGACGTGCCGGTGGGCGAGGTGTGGCCGGTCGAGAAGCTGGAGGCGCTCCGGGCGCGCATCGAGGGCGTCGGGCTGAAGTTCGAGGTGGTGGAGAGCGTGCCGGTGCACGAGGACATCAAGCTCGGCAAGCCGACGCGCGAGCGCCTGATCGACAACTTCTGCCAGAACATCCGCAACTGCGCGGCCGTCGGCGTGAAGGTGATCTGTTACAACTTCATGCCGGTCTTCGACTGGACGCGCACCGAGATGGCCAAGGAGCTCTCCGACGGCTCGCTGACCCTGGCCTTCGACGCCGGGGCCGTGGCGAAGATCGACCCGGAGCAGGGAATCGCGCTGCCCGGCTGGGACGCCAGCTACAAGCCCGAGGAGCTCCGCGCCGTCCTCGGCGAGTACAAGAACGTCGATGAAGAGGCGCTGTGGGCGCACCTCGAGCACTTCCTCCGGCGCATCATCCCGGTCGCCGAGGAGGTCGGCGTCCGCATGGCCATGCACCCGGACGACCCGCCCCGGCCGATCTTCGGCCTGCCGCGCATCGTCAAGAACCGCGACGACCTGATGCGCCTCGTGAAGATCGTCGACTCCCCGGCCAACGGCATCACGCTGTGCTCCGGCTCGCTGGGCGCGGACCTGTGCAACAGCATCGTATCGCTCGTGCACGAGTTCGGCGGCATGGGCCGCGTCCCGTTCGGGCACATGCGCAACGTGGCGGTCCAGGAGGACGGCACGTTCTTCGAGTCCGCCCACCTGTCGTGCGAGGGCTCGCTCGACATGGCCGCCATCGTGAAGGCGTATCACGACGTCGGCTTCGACGGCTACGTGCGCCCGGACCACGGCCGCATGATCTGGGGCGAGACCGGCAAGCCGGGCTATGGTCTGTACGACCGCGCGCTGGGCTTGGTCTACCTCAACGGCCTGTGGGAGGCGACGAGCAAGCTCTCGCGCGGAGGCGGGAGCAAGGGCGCCGGCCCCGCGTGAGCGGGGAGGGGAGTCTGGCGGGGCGGCGAGCGAGAGGCGGGTCGCCGCGCCTCGCTCCAGGGCTCAGGACGAGCCGCTCGCGCCGTCGGGCCTCTTCATGCCCCAGGCCAGATCCTCGCGCACCCAGCCCTTCCCGCCCTTTTCGTCGATGACCTGGAGCCAGCGCCCCTTGCGATCGAGGACCTTGAACACCTCGCCGCGCTCGGCCTGGAACGCGACCTCCGCGGAGGTCGTCGGCGCCTCGCGGATGTTGCCCCGCACCGCCTTGATCACGATCGTCTTGACCCTGGCCAGCAACCGATCGGCCACCCACGCGAGATCGCCCTCGAAATCCTTGATCTTGCACCACCCGCCCTCGCGCTCCAGGACCTTGACCGGGTAGTACCGGGTCGCGGTGAACTCGACGGGCTCACGCGTGGACGGGCCCGCGCGGAAGTTCGCGATCGGGACCTTGACGCTGAGCATCTCGGCCTGCGCCGCGCTCGGGAGCGCGACGACGATGAAGAACAGAACTGGCACCATCGGCCGGATGTTCACGTTTGCCTCCTCTGTGGATGGTCATGCGGCCGCGAAGGCCCTGGCGTGGAGCGATGCTGTCATGGGCTCGAGCCCGGTCGCCGCGCCCGCCCGCGGTGATGCGCACCGGCGTGCGCCCGCGCCGACCGGCCTCGTCCGAGGCGGGCGGCGCGGCCGCGGCCGCGGCCGTCGTCGCGGGCAAGCGGCGCGCCAGCGAGCGGCGTCGCTGTCCCGCCGTCCGCCGTCGCCGCGGGCACGAGCGCGTCGCGCCGAGCGGCGCCGCCGGTTCGGCGCGACGGCGGGTGGCGCGGAGGCGCGCAGCGCCTGGAAGACGTGAAGCGTTGCTCGATGGCTCGCGGAACACCACCGTGCTACCGTCTGAGCGGAATGAACGCCCGCCTGCATCTCGAGTCGTGTTCGCGGCGTCGCCGCGGCGCGCGCGGCGCGTTCCTCCCCCTGCGCGCCCGGCTGCTCTGTCCGAGGTCGCCCGCACGCTCGTAAGGGAGCGGTCTTTCGGCGCCTTTCGCCGGCCGCTCCCGGGATGAAGCGCGGGTGTCGTCGAGCACGCCCGCGTCCGGACGAGCTGGACGGGCGCGCACGCCGGCCTGCTCGCCCCCGCGCGGGCCGCCGGCCGCGGCCTGGCTCGAGTCGACAACACAAGGAGATCCTGCTCATGGCACCTCACACGAACCCCATCGTCATCACCGAGTTCGACCGCCAGCGGCTCACACGGCTGCTCGAGGCGCTCCGCGAACGGCCAGGGGGCGAATCCCCGAACCTGGAGGCGCTCGAGATCGAGCTCGAGCGCGCGGACGTCGTGAAGCCGCACGAGATCCCGCCGGACGTCATCACGATGAACTCCAGGGCCCAGCTCGTCGACCTCGACACGAAGGAGGAGCTCTGCGTGACCGTGGTTTTTCCCGGGGCCGCGGAGGTGAACAGCGGGCGAATCTCGGTGCTCGCGCCGATGGGGCTCGCGCTGCTCGGCTGTCGGGAAGCAGAAGAGGTGGAGTGGCCCACGCCGAGCCGAACCCGCCGACTCCGGATCGACCGCGTCGTCTACCAGCCCGAGGCGTCCGGTCGCTTCGATCTCTGAGGCCGCTCCGAGCGCCGCGCGATCCCCCGCGCCGGGGGCCGGCGCGAGCCCGCGGCGCTGGCCCGCGCGCCTCGGCGAGCGCTGGCCGCGACGCCCGGGCGCGCGACCGCTGCGACAATTCGGCTCCTCTGCGACATCGTGTCGCACCGTCCGGCGCGCGACGCGTCCGCCGCGTCACCGCGCGCGCCCGCCGCCGGACCTCGCACCCCCCGAGCTCGCTGGCATATGGGTTGCGGACGTCATGCGGAGGAGGTGCCATCCCCCATGGCGCAGCTCGACTCTTGGCTCGACGTCACATCCTGGCGGGACGTTCTCCGGCGCGCCGTCGCGTGGGTCATCCACGCCTTGCCGACGGCGCTGCTGCTCCTCTTCGTCGCGCTCGTGCTGCTCAAGGGGCTCCACGTCCTGTGCAGGCGCGTCGAGGTGTCGTTGATGAGGCGCAGCCGCAGCGGCGACGTCAAGTCGGTGCGCGAGATCGAGAGGCGCTCCGAGGCGCTGCTCGGCATCATCCGGACGACCGGGAGGGTCGTCATCGGGGTCGTGGTGGCGATGATCCTCCTCGTCCAGCTCGGGGTCGACATCGCGCCGCTCCTCGTGGCCGCCGGCATCGCCGGTCTGGCCATCGCACTCGGCGCGCAGGAGCTCGTGCGCGACGTCATCTCCGGCTTCTTTCTGCTCCTCGAGAACCACCTTCGGCCCGGCGACGTGGTGAGCGTCAACGGCACCTCGGGTGTCGTGGAGCACATCGGCCTCCGCACGGTCTCGCTGCGCGACGACGCCGGGGTGGTGCACGTCTTCCAGAACGGGAAGATCGACGCGCTCTCGAACATGACCAAGGAGTGGTCTGCCCTGGTGTTCGACGTGGCCGTCGCCACCACGGAGGACGTCGACAGGGTGATGCGGGTGATGCGCGAGGTCGCGCGCGAGCTCCAGGAGGACAGGCGCTACAGGGCGAGCATCCTCGAGCCGCTGGAGCTCGTCGGCGTGGAGTCGTTCGACGAGCGGGCGGTGGTCGTCCGCGCGCGCATCAAGACGCAGCCGGGCGAACAATGGCAGGTGGGGCGGGAGTACCGGAGGCGCCTCGCGAAGGCGTTCGGCGCGCACGGCATCGAGATGCCGCCCGTCCACCGGACGAGCCACGCGGCCCAGGCAAAGCCTCCGCCCAGGGCCGAGGCGAGGGCGGCGAACGGCGCGGCGAGCGGCGAGAGCGGGGCGCGGTTCGAGGGCGCCGGCGCGCAGGGGTGACGCGCGCCGCGGCGCGCGGCAGGTCGCCCGCCGGACAGCGCGGCGCGCCGGCCGAGGCGCCTGCCCACCGCGCTGTCTGCGCCTGAGCTGCGCCTGATTTGCAGCCGGGCGCCCTTCGACCTACCCTGCTCCGCCTTGGAAGGCGAGATCGTCGACCGCAAATACCGCCTTACCCGCTTGATCGGCGAGGGAGGGATGGGCTGCGTCTACGAGGCGCGGCAGACCGACTCCGGCGAGCGGGTCGCGGTGAAGCTCATCAGCTCGCAGAAGCGACGGGAGAGCGTCACCGCGCTCGGCCGCTTCCAGCGCGAGGCGCGCGCCGCGGCCGGCATCGAGACCCCGCACATCGTTCGCCTGCTCGACGCCGGGACGGATCCCGCGACCGGCTCGCCGTACCTCGTGATGGAGTACCTCCACGGGGAGGACCTCGGGCAGCTCTTGCACCGCCTCGGGCCGCTCCGGCCCGACGTCGCGCTGCGCATCGTCGTCCAGGCGTGCCTCGGCCTGCAAAAGGCCCACGAAGCCCGGGTGATCCACCGGGACATCAAGCCTGCGAACCTGTTCCTGGCGCGCTCCGGCGACGGGGAGATCGTGGTCAAGCTCCTCGACTTCGGGATCGCGAAGATCAAGCCGTCGGAAGGCGGCGTGACGACCGGGCTGACCACGACCGGGAAGATGCTCGGGTCGCCGCTCTTCATGGCGCCGGAGCAGATCGAGGACATCCGCACCGTCGATTACCGCACCGACATCTGGTCGCTCGGCGTCGTCCTGTACGCCGCGCTGGCGGGGAACGCGCCTCGTCATCAGATCGCCTCGATCGCGCGCCTCTTCGTCCTCCTGTGCACGGAGCCGGCCCCGCCCATCCAGGACGCCGCCCCGTGGGTCCCGCGCGAGATGGCCGCCGTGGTGCACCGCGCGCTGGAGCTGAAGATGGGCGACCGCTTCCAGAGCGCGGAGGAGATGCTCGCCGCGATGCTCCCGCTGGTGCCCGGCGGCCACGCGCTGCGGGAGGAGATGCTCGTGGCCGTCACGGATGAGGAGCGCGCCGTGCTGGCGCCGAGGCTCGACGTCGGCCACGCGGCGCGCCGGGAGGGGAGCCTGGCGAACGCCGCCGAGGGCCGCCCGGGCGACTCGACGACGGACGGCGGGCGCGGCCGCGCCGTGATCGCGACGTCCGGCGCTCCGATGACGAGCGGGGCGGCGGGCGCCGCGTCGGCGACGGGCGCCGCGGCGCGGTCCCGGGCGCCGGCGGTCCTGCTCGCCCTCGGCGTCGCGGGCGCGATCGCGTATTTCGCGGCGCCGCGCGCGGCGGAGCCGGGCGCCGACGCCGCCGTGGCCGCCGGCACGGCCGCGGCCAGCGCGGCGACGGCAGCGCCTGCGGCGAACGAAATCGCGGCGGCCAGCGCGTCGCCCGCGGCCAGCGCCGCGTCCGCGACGCCGCCGGAGGCGACCGATCCTGCGCCGGTCGCCCTCAGGCGGGTCGTCCTGGCCGTCGCGCCCAGCGACGCCGCCGTGGAGGTCGACGGGGTGCCCGCCGAGGTGCGCGGCGGGCTGGTCGAGATCTCCGGTGTGCTCGGCAGCAAGCACCGCGTGCGCCTCGTCCGCGCGGGGGCCGAGCGGGTGGAGGAGGTCGCCGTGACCGAGGACGGCGCGTCTCCGGCGCGGCTCGCCCTCGATGTCCCGGCGGCCCGCGCGAGCGGCGCGCCGCCCGCCAGACCGCAGCCGCCACGCCGGCCGGCGCCGGCGCCGGCGAAGGAGCCGTCGGCGCCGCCCAGGCCGCCGGCGGACCCGCTCGTCCCGAGCACGCTCCAGTAGCCGGCGGCGCCCAGAACCAGGTTGCGGGAAAGGGACAGGGTTCCTGTAAGCTGCGGGCGTCGCATCCTCGATCATGCGAATCCGGATCTGCCCTCCCCGACGCGCCGCTGCGGCCGTCGCATTGCTCCTCGCCGCGTGGGCGGCGCCGCTCTTCGCGCAGGGCGCCGGACGCGCGCAGCCCGCCGCCAGCAGGCCTGCGGCTGCGCCTTCCGGCGCCAGCGGGCCCGCGGCCAGCGCGCCTTCGGCCGCCGCGAGCGCGCCGTCCGCCACCGCGCCCGCCGCCGTGGCGCCCGCTGCCACCGCGCCCGCCACCGGCGCGCCCTCTGCCGGCGCGCCCTCTGCCGGCGCGCCTTCTGCCGGCGCGCCTTCTGCCGGCGCCGCCGCCGAGGCCGCTGCGAAGGCGGACGCCGAGGCCCGCTTCCAGCGCGGCCTGCGCATGTACAGGGCCGAGGCGTGGGAGGCCGCCGCGGCCGAGTTCCTCGAATCGCGGCGGCTCTTCCCGACGTGGGGGGCCACCTCCAGCGCCGCGCGCTGCCTGCAGAAGCTCGGGCGCACCACCGAAGCGCTCGATCTGTTCGAGTCGGTCCTCGCCGACTTCGACGACGTGCTCCCGGCCGACGCGAAGCAGGCGGCGCTCGCCGAGGTGGAGCAGCTGCGCGAGCTCGTCGGCGCGATCGCGATCGAGGGGGGCGCGCCCGGCGCGGTGGTCCTCGTCGACGGCGAGCGCCGCGCCGAGCTGCCGCTCCCGGCCCCGCTGCGCGTCGCGGCGGGCGCGCACACGGTGCGCATCCAGAAGGACGGCTTCGAGCCGTTCGAGGCGCGCGTCGACGTCCTCGGCCGGAAGACGGCGCGCGTCGCGGCGAGCCTCAAGGCGATCGAGACGCGCGGGCGCCTGCGCATCTCCGAGATCACGGGCAAGCAGCTCGGCGTCGCGCTCGACGGCGTGCGCGTGGGCACGACCCCCTGGGAGGGCAAGGTCGAGCCCGGCGCGCACGTGATCGTGCTGTTCGGCTCCGACGGCTTCGGGACGCCGCCGACCACGGTCTCCGTCAAGGCGGGCAAGGTCGTCGACGCGCCGCTCCGGGCGGTGAAGGCGCGCCCCATGCTCACCGCGGCCGACCCGGTCGAGCTCGACTACAAGAAGGGCGACCCCATCCCCCTCGGGTACCGCCTCGAGACGAACGCGCGCGGCGGGCTCATCTCCGCGGGAGCGACCATCCTCGGCGTGGCCTACACGCCGTTCTCGGTCTCGGGCACGCTCCTCGGCTACCCGGTCCTCGCCGTTCCGGTGGCCGGTCCGCTGATCCACGCGGCGCGGGTGGCGGACAGGGGGGACGAGGCGATCTTCGTGATCGACGGCGTCTTGCAGGCGGCGGGCCTCGCGATGATCGCAAGCGGCATCCTGGTCCGGAAGACGACGCTCGTGCGCGAGGACGTCGCGCGCTCCGGCCCGCGCCTCCTCGGCGCCGCGCCCGCCCGGCTCGGTCGCGACGGCCTCGGCGTCCAGGTGGTCGGCGGCTTCTAGCCTCGACGCGGACACGGCTGTCGGCCGCCGGGCCGCGGCCCGCGTCGAGACGAGGGCGCGCGCCGCGGCGGCGACGGCGCTCCCGCCCCGCTCCGTGGCCGCCCGCGCGCTCAGCCCGGCGCCGGCGCTCCGTACCCGCCGCCCCCGGGCGTCTCGATCACGAACACGTCGCCGCTCCCCATCTCGACCGACCCGATGTGCGGCAGCACCTCGGTCGAGCCGTCCGCGCGCACCACGACGTTGCGCCCGGGCGCGCCCGCGCCCCCGCCGGCCAGGCCGAACGCGGCCGTCGAGCGCCCGTTCGACAGGATCGACGCCGTCATCGGCTCGAGGAAGCGCACGGCGCGCGTGCCGCCGTCCCCGCCCGGAAAGCGCCCGGCGCCCCCCGAGCCCGCGCGGATGTCGTAGCGATCGATCCGCACCGGGAACCGGTGCTCGAGCACCTCGGGGTCGGTCAGGCGCGAGTTCGTCATGTGCGTCTGCACGACGCTCGTGCCCGGGAAGCCGCGCGCCCCGCCGGCGCCGAGCTCGATGCCCGCGCCCGAGCCGCCCGAGATCGTCTCGTAGTACTGGACCCTGTCGTTGCCGAACGTGAAGTTGTTCATGGTCGGCTGGCTGCTGGCCAGCACGCCGAGCGCGCCGTACAGCGCGTTGGTGACGCAGGTCGACACCTCCACGTTGCCGGCCACCACCGCGGCGGGCGGGCGCGGGCTCAGCATCGAGCCCTCGGGGACGATCACCTCGATGGGCTTCAGGCACCCGGCGTTCAGCGGGATGTCGTCGTCCACGAGCGTGCGGAAGACGTAGAGCACGGCGGCCATGGTCACCGCGCGGGGCGCGTTGAAGTTGTTGTCCATCTGCGCCGACGTGCCGGTGAAGTCCACCACCGCCGAGCGGCGCGCGCGGTCGATCCGGACGGAGACCGCGATCGTCGCGCCGTTGTCGAGCGGCAGCGTGAAGCGCCCGTCGCGGAGCAGCGCCGGGTCGAGCCGCGCGATCGCGAGGCGCACGCTCTCCTCGGCGTTGTCCTGCACGTGCTTCATGTAGGCGTGCACGGTCTCCAGCCCGAACTGGGCCACCATCGCCGAGAGCTCCTGCGCGCCCTTCTCGTTCGCCGCGATCTGCGCGCGCAGGTCGGCGAGGTTCTGCTGCGGGTTGCGCGCCGGATACGGGCCGCCGCCCAGCGCCGCGAGGATCTCGGCCTCGCGGAGCCGCCCGGCCTCGACCAGCTTCACGTTGTCGAGCAGGACGCCCTCCTCCTCGATCGTCCTGGAGAACGGCGGCATGGAGCCCGGGGTGATGCCGCCGATGTCGGCGTGATGCCCGCGCGAGGCCACGTAGAACAGCACGCGGGCGCCCGGGTCGTCCCAGACCGGCGTGACCACCGTCACGTCGGGCAGGTGGGTGCCGCCGTGGTAGGGGTCGTTCAGCACGTAGACGTCCCCCGGCATCATCCCGGGGTTCCGCGCGATCACGGTCCGGATCGACTCGCCCATCGATCCGAGGTGCACCGGCATGTGCGGCGCGTTCGCGATCAGGTTGCCCTCCGCGTCGAAGAGCGCGCAGGAGAAGTCGAGCCGCTCCTTGATGTTGACCGAGTGGGCGGTGTTCTGCAGGCGCAGCCCCATCTGCTCGGCGATGTTCATGAAGAGGTTGTTGAACACCTCCAGCATCACCGGGTCGACCTCGGTGCCCACCGCGCGGCGCTCGGGGCGCGGCGCCACCCGGGTGAGCGTCATGTGGCCGAGCGCGGTGATCTCGGCCTGCCAGCCGGGCTCGACGACCGTCGTGGCGTTGGCCTCGGCGACGATGGCGGGGCCGTCGATGACCGCGCCCCGCCCGAGCCGCTCGCGCCGGTACAGCGCCGCGTCGCGGAAGGCGCCCTCCGCGAACATGCGCGCGCGCGCGTCGGCCTCGGGGCGGTGCGGGCGCGCGCGCGTGTTCGCGGCGGGCCGCTCCTCGGCGGCGTCGCCCGGCCCGATCGCCTCCACCGACACGCTCTCCAGGACCAGCGCCTTGTCGGGCATCAGGAACGCGAACCGCTTGCGGTAGGCCGCCTCGAAGGCGGCGCGGATCGCCTCCGCGCCGCCGTACGGCACGACGAGGGCGGTGTCGGTGCCGTCGTAGCGCACGTGCGCGCGCTCTCGCAGCTGCACGCGCTCCGGCGAGAACCCTTGCCCCACGAGCTCGGCCTCGGCGTCGCGGCCGATGCGCGCGAGGGCCTCGCCCGCCGCGGCCAGGCCGGCCTCGTCGAGGCGCCGCTCCACCGCGGCCTCGCGCATCGCGCTCTGGTCGGAGACGCCCATGCCGTAGGCGGACAGGACGCCCGCGAGCGGGTGAACGAAGACCCGGCGCATGCCGAGGGCGTCGGCCACCGCGCAGGCGTGCTGGCCGCCGGCGCCGCCGAAGCACTGGAGGGTGTACCGCGTGACGTCGTAGCCGCGCGCCACGGAGATCTTCTTCACCGCGTTCGCCATGTTCGCGACGGCGATCTGCAGGAAGCCCTCGGCCAGCTGCTCCGGCGTGATCGGGCGCGACGTCTCGCGGCGCACCTCCTCGGCCATGGCCTGGAAGCGCCGCTCGACGACCTCGCGGTCGAGCGGCTCGTCGGCGCCGGGCCCGAACACGCGCGGGAAGAAGTCGGGCTGGATCTTGCCGAGCATCACGTTGGCGTCGGTGATGGCCAGCGGGCCGCCGCGGCGGTAGCACGCCGGGCCCGGGCTCGCGCCGGCCGACTCCGGGCCCACGCGCAGCCGCGCGCCGTCGAAGGTGAGGAGCGAGCCGCCGCCGGCGGCGACGGTGTGGATGCTCATCATCGGCGCGCGCATGCGCACGCCGGCCACCTGCGTCTCGAAGGCGCGCTCGAGCTCGCCCGCGTAGTGCGACACGTCGGTCGAGGTGCCGCCCATGTCGAAGCCGATGACCTTCTCGTGCCCGCCCGCGAGCGCGGTGCGCACCATGCCGACGATGCCGCCGGCCGGGCCGCTCAGGATCGCGTCCTTGCCCTGGAACCTGC
This sequence comes from Sorangium sp. So ce394, assembly GCF_051474665.1. NCBI lineage: Bacteria > Pseudomonadati > Myxococcota > Polyangiales > Polyangiaceae > Sorangium > Sorangium sp. So ce394. Next base: position 6,639,077 of record NZ_CP150339.1, on the reverse strand, counting down.
GGGCGAGCGTCAGCCCGCCGCTCGACTGCATGAAGTAGAGCGGCACGCCCGGCATCTGGCTGGCCACCTGCTCGACGTAGCGGCGCAGGATGGGCGAGAGGTACGCGTCGACGACCGTGGTGTCGCCGCGCGAGACGAGCTTCATGAGCGGGCTGACCTCGTGCGAGGCGGAGACCTGGGTGAAGCCGACCTCGCGCGCGATCTCGGCCGCCCGCCGCTCGTGCGCCGCGAAGCGGTAGCCGTGCATGAAGACGACGGCGCAGGCGCGGATGCCGGCCTCGAACGCCTCCTCCAGCGCGCGGAGCAGCGCCGCGCCGTCGAGCGGCTCGACCACCTCGCCCCGCGCGTCGACGCGCTCGCGCGCCTCGAGCACGCGCTCGTAGAGGAGGTCGTGCAGCACGATGTGGCGATCGAACAGGCGGGGGCGGTTCTGGTAGCCGATGCGCAGCGCGTCGCGGAAGCCGCGCGTGGTCACGAGCGCGGTGCGATCGCCCTTGCGCTCGAGCAGCGCGTTCGTGGCCACCGTGGTGCCCATCTTCACGCACGCGACCTCGGCGGGGGTGATGGCCCGCCCTGGCGGGAGGCCGAGCAGGCGGCGGACGCCCTCGACCGCCGCGTCGGCGTACTGCTCGGGGTTCTCCGACAGCAGCTTGGCGGTCGTGAGGGAGCCGTCGGGCCGCCTGGCCACGATGTCCGTGAACGTCCCGCCGCGGTCGATCCAGAACTGCCATTGGCTCGAGGTCGACGTCATGGTTTGCGCTCCTTGCCAGACTACGGATCACGTTGAAACGAGCGAGAAATGAACCGCCAAGACGCAACGAGCGCCAAGAAGAGAATCGAATCTTGGCGTCCTCGGCGTCTTGATCGTTCGAAGCTCTGCGCTCTGGGGCTCACAGCGCGGCGGCGGCGCGGGCCGCCTGGTCGTACACGCCGGAGAGCCTGCGCAGGAGCCGCGCGAGCTCGCCGATCTGCCGGTTTTGCGCCTCGTCGGGCTCGAGCGTGCCGATGAGGAAGGCCTCGCGGTGCTCGGCGTAGCGCCTCACGTGATCGCGGCCCTGCGCGGACGTCGCATAGGTCACGTCCTTGCCCCTGCGGCTGACCTCGACCACGCCGAGGGCCTGCAGCTTCTTCAGCGAGTAGCTGATGACGTGGGTGTCCTCGTTCATGACGAAGCAGATGTCCGACAGCCGCTTGTCGCGCTCGCGGTGGTTCACGTGGTGCAGCACGCGCACGTCGAGCGGCGTGAGGTCCGGCAGCCCGGCGGCGGTCATGCAGTGGACCATCCAGCGCGAGAACGCGCTGTTCGCGACGATCAGGCCGAACTCGAGCTCGCTCAGCTCCGGGCTGCGCGGCGAGACGAGGTGCGCCGACGACACGATGTGCGGCGCGGCGGCCTGGCCCTCCGCGGGCCCGGCGCCCGGGCGACCGCGCGCCTCGCTGTTCGGGCGACCCGCCTGTTCCGGGCGGGTCGTCGGGCCCTTCGACGCGGCGCTGCGGCGCTTCGCGGTGCGCCCTCGGGGGTTCTCCATGGCCGGATGATGGACCTGGATGCCGACATTTTGCCAACAAAATATTAACATTTTAACATGTTGTTGATCTTGTTCATGATCTAGCCTCTGCCCGTCGCCCCGTCGCGCCATGCTCCCGCGCGAACCGCGCGACGCAGGCGTGCCTGGGGGCGCGCCGGCCCCCTGCGGATGGCCAGGCGAGCCATGAATTACGGAGAGACGCCTCAATGGATGCGTAAAAACTCATCGCCAAAAAGGGTGTCAGCGGCGTGCCCATGAGGCATGGTGTCGCCCGACCGATGCAGACCAACGCGCATGATGCGCTGTTTAAAGCCGCTTTTTCGCAGGTCGAGCACGCGGCGGGCGAGCTGCGGCAAGCGCTGCCGCCCGAGCTGTCGTCGCGGATCAACTTCGCGGATCTACGGCTGTGTCCTGGCAGCTTCGTGGATGAGGCGCTGAAGGAGCGGCAGAGCGACCTCCTCTTTTCGGCTTCGATGGGCGAAGCCCGCGTGCTCCTGTATCTCCTGTTCGAGCACCAGAGCACGGTGGAGCCGCTGATGGCGTTCCGCCTGCTCCGCTACATGGGGCGGATCTGGGAGCATCACCTGGCCGAGCACCCGGGGTCGAAGCACCTGCCGGCGATCGTGCCGGTGGTGCTGCACCACAGCGAGAGGGGCTGGGCCTCGGGGACATCGTTCGAGGAGCTGCTCGACCTCGACCAAGGCGCGCGGGCCGCGGTGGGCGAGCATGTGCCGCGGTTCCGGTTCGTGCTGGACGACCTCAGCCAGGAGGCGGACGAGGCGCTGAAGGCGCGGGCGATGAGCGCGTTCTCGCGCCTGGTCCTCTGGTGCCTGCGGCACGCGCGGGAGCCGGAGGAGCTGCTGGCGCGGTTGGGGAAGTGGCTCGACCTGATGAACGACGTGCGGCGCGCGCCGAACGGGGCGGAGGCGCTGCGGATGATATGGCGGTACATTCTGGCGACGAACGAGCGCGACGAGGCGGACGAGGTCCTGGAGCGGCTCCTGGCCGCGGCAGGAGAATCCTGGAAGGAGGAGATCGTGTCGGCAGCCGATCAGCTGGTGGAGCGCGGAAGGCAGGAGGGGCTGCGGGAGGGCCTGCGGGAGGGCCTGCAACAGGGGCGCCGGCACATGTTGCTGAGGCAGCTGGGCGCGCGGTTCGGCGTCCTGCCCGATGCCGCCGTCGCCCAGATCAACGCCGCCGACATCGCGGAGCTCGATCGATGGTCCGAGCGCGTGCTCACCGCGCCCACGCTGGCCGACGTGCTGAGCGAGCCCTGAGGGCACCTTCTTCCGTGAAGGAGCCGGTTGGACCGCCCTGATCACGGCCCCGCGCCCGCGTGTGCCCATTCGGAACCGCAGTTCAGCCCTGTACAGCCGTTCGCGCGGCGTGGTAAACGCCTGAGCAGGTCTCAGCGAGAGAGCCTGCTCGAATGACCAGCCAGAAACCCCTTCCGCACGTCACCGCCGCCCGCGCCGCCGGGCTTGCCGCGCTCCTCGACGCGACGGATCCCGCCGCGGCGGACGAGCGCGCCGGGATCGCGGAGCGGCACTTCGAGCGGGCGCGGCGGGCGCGAGCCGCGCGGCGCCAGGCGCCCGCGACGCCCGACGTCGGCGCCCCTTCGCCGCCCGGCGGCGCGCCGGCCGCGGAGAGCGCGCGGGAGTACCTGCACGCCGCGCCGACCCGCTCGCCGGTGCTGAACGCCTTCCTGAACGAGCTCGGCGCCGAGCGCGAGGCGCTCGTGCCGGCGAACGTCCACGTCTTCGACGAGCACACGCTGGCGCCGAGGCTCGTCGAGATCGCCCGCGAGCGCGTGGTCTCCATGCTGCTCGCCGTGGGCAGGACCGACGTCGCCCTGACCCTCGCGCAGATGCCGCGGATCGCCAACGAGCGCGCGGCGCGGCTCTTCATGCGGCAGGCGGTCCACGTCGGCGGCGATCTCGGGGCGATCACGCGCGACTACGCGCGGCACTACCGGCGCTCGGGCGCCCCGGACCGCGACGACCAGCGCGCGGCCTGCATCATGGCCACGTTCGCCGGGCGCCTGAGCGCCATGGCGGAGAAGCTCCTCGGCCCCCACGTGCGCGCCGAGCTGCGGGCGGCGCTGGAGCAGCTCACGTCGCAGGGCGGCGCTCCCGCGCGGCGCGCGCGGGCGAGCGAGCTCCGGGCCCCGCAGGGCGCCGGGCGCGCCGCCGCCCCGACGGCGGCGCTCGGCGCAGGCGCGACGACGCGCCCGAGGGGCAGGTAGGCGGCTCGGCCTCTCCTCGGCCGGATCCTGTTGCGAGGGGCCCGTTCGTTTGCTTCGTTGGGTGCGAGGCGGCCCGGAGCGCAGGCTCCCGGGGCCTCGGGGACGTCATCCCAGCGAGAGGCCGAGGCTCATGAGTTCGCTCGCAGAAGGCAGTGTCATCGCTGGAAGATACCGCCTCGAGCGGATGCTCGCGCGGGGCGGCATGGGGGCGATCTGGGTGGCCCGGCACGTCCAGCTCGACGCCGCGGTGGCGATCAAGCTCATGGCGCCCGAGTACGCTGCCTCCTCGACCGCCCGGGCGCGCTTCGAGCGCGAGGCGCGGGCGGCGGCGCAGCTCAAGATCCCGAACGTCGTCCACGTGCACGACTACGGGATCGAGGGCGAGACGCCGTTTCTCGTGATGGAGCTCCTCGACGGAGAGGACCTCGAGACGCGGCTCGCGCGCGAGGGGCGCCTCTCGCTTTCGGCCACGCTGAGCGTCGTCGCGCAGGTGTGCAAGGCCCTGCGCCGCGCGCACGAGACGGGGATCATCCACCGCGATCTCAAGCCGGCGAACCTGTTCCTCGCGCGCCAGGACGACGAGGAGATCGTGAAGGTCCTCGACTTCGGGATCGCCAAGGCCCAGGGCACGCTGCTCGCCGGCAAGGAGACGAAGACGGGCACGCTCGTCGGATCGCCTTACTACATGAGCCCCGAGCAGGTGCGCCGGAGCAAGACCCTCGACTGGCGCAGCGATCTCTGGTCGGTCGGGGTGATCGCCTATCGCTGCGTCACCGGCAGGCTCCCGTTCCCGGGCGAGGAGATCGGCGAGGTGTTCGTGGCCATCTGCACGGAGGACGTCCCCCTCGCGTCCAGCCTCGCGCCGGAGCTCGGGCCCGAGGTGGACCGGTTCTTCTCGCGCGCGTTCATGCGCGAGCCGGAGCGCCGGTTCCAGAGCGCGAGCGAGCTCGCCGAGGCGTTCGGCGCGGCGGCCGCCTCGCCCGGGGCGGAGACCGGAGCCCCACGGCCGCCGGCGCCCGCGGGGGGCGCGAGCCCGGGCGCGATGGGGGCGAGCCCGGGCGCGATGGGGGCGAGCCCGGGCGCGATGGGGGCGAGCCCGGGCGCGATGGGGGCGAGCCCAGGCGCGATAGGGGCGAGCCCAGGCGCGATGGGGGCGAGCCCAGGCGCGATGGGCGCAGTCCCTGGAATGCTGCGCTCCGAGCCCAACGCCGACTCCGACGGCGCGTTCCGGTCCACGCTGCCGGCCGCCCCAGGCGCCCTCCCGTGGGGCGCGCCGGGCAGCGGCGCCGGTCCGGGCGGCGCGCCGGCCTTCCAGGAGACCGCCAGCACCCTGGCGCCGTCCGGAAGCATCCTCGTCGTGCCGCCGGGCAGCGGCCGCCGCGGCTGGGTCCCGCTCGCCTTCGGCGCGAGCGTGCTCGCGCTGGGGCTCGTCACCTACGCCGTCCTCCGCGCCACCGCGCCGAGCGACGCGCCGGCGTCGCGGCCCGATCCGGCGGGCTCGCCTGCTTCCGCGGCCGCGCAGCCCGCGACACCGCTCTCCGCGGCAGGGCCCTCGGCGGTGGCGACGGAGCCCTCGCCGCCGGCCGCTCCCAGCGCCTCCGCCGCGGCGAGCGCGCCGTCCACCCCCGCCGCGCCGACCAGCGCCTCCGCACCCGCGCCGCATTCACCAGCCCCACGGAGAGGCACCCCGCAGCCCGCCAGGCCGAGGACCGCTCCCGACGATCCCACCGATCACATGTGATCTCCTCGCGGGGGCTCCTCACGCGCTGCTTCGATCGGCGCCCGGCCCTCCCGCCCGCCGGCCGCGCAGCGCGGGACCCAGCCGCTCGCGCACGAGGTCGACGAACACCCTGACCTTCGGCGACAGGTGCCGCGTGCCGGGATAGACGACGTGGAGCGGCACGTCGGCCGGGCTCCACGCGTCGAGCACGCGCGAGAGGCGCCCCTCGCGCACGTCCAGCTCGCACCGCATGGCCGGCAGCGCCGCGATGCCCACGCCCGCGAGCACGATCCGGTGCAGCACCTCGAGGTTGTTCGCCGTCGCCCGCGGCGTCACGCGCACCTCCGCGCGCCGCGCGCCGCGGTGGAGCACCCACCGCGCGCCGGGCGGCTCCCCCGCGCGCGCCCCCGCGGACACGAGGACGTCGTGCCCCGCGAGGTCGGCCGGCGCGCGCGGGGCGCCGCGCCGCGCGAGGTACGCGGGCGCCGCCACGAGGTAGCGCGGAAGCGCCCCGAGGCGGCGCGCGACGAGCGAGGTGTCGCTGGGCGCGCCGAACCGCAGCGCCACGTCGAACCCCTCGGCGACGAGATCGACCACGCGATCGGTGCAGACCACCTCCACGCTCGCCTCGGGGTGATCGCGCAGGTACTCGGCGACCACGCCGCCGATCCACCCGAAGTGCAGCGGCGCCGTGATCCGCAGGAGCCCGCGCGGCCCGTCCTGCATCTGCGTCACCGTCCGGTCCGCCTCGTCGAGATCGGCCACGATGCGCGCGCAGCGCTCGTAATACGCCGCGCCGACGTCGGTGAGGCTGAGCTTGCGCGTGGTCCGCCGCAGCAGCTGCGCGCCGAGCCGCGCCTCGAGCTCGGACACCTTCCGGCTCACCGTCGACTTCGGCATCCCGAGCTCGCGCGCGGCCCGCGTGAAGCTGCCCGCCTGGACCACCCGGGTGAAGACAGCGATCTCGTTGAGGTCGGGCAGCATCGATTGTCCCATGTATGGAACGAGTTTTCCTACAGGTCCACACTAATCAAGCGCATGGAACAGTCGTAGGTTCGCCCCAGAACGGGTGGCTCGGCCCGGTCGAGAGCGCGATTCGGCGGCTCGGCCGCGATTCACGGATCGATCCGAGGAGCCCACCTGGAAGGAGACACGCATGTACTTGGTCACGGGTGCCACCGGGAACGTCGGCAAGGAGCTCGTCGAGGAGCTCCTCGCCGCGGGCGAGAAGGTCCGGGTCTTCACGCGCGACGAGCGCAAAGTGGCCCACTGGGGGGCCAGGGTCGACAAGGCCGTGGGCGACCTCGCGCGACAGGACACGATCGCGCCGGCGCTCCAGGGCGTGAGGGCGGCGTTCCTGCTGCCGGTCGCGGAGGCCGACGGCATCGATCACGTCCGAGGCTTCCTCGCGGCGGCGCAGGCGAGCGGCGCGCCCCGCGTCGTCCTCCTGTCGAGCATCAGCGCCGGCGCGGCGGAGGTCGAGCTCGCCCGCCGCCACGCCGAGCGGGAGCACCTCGTCAGGTCGTCCGGGCTCCGCTGGACCTTCGTCCGCCCCGGCACGTTCATGTCGAACACCTTCCAGTGGGCCCGGTCCATCCGGGCCGAGCGCGTTGTCTACAACCCGCACGGGGACGGCAAGACCGCGCCCATCGCGCCGCGCGACATCGCCGCGGTCGCCGCGCGCGCGATGACCACGGAAGAGCTCCTGGGACAGGCGCTGGAGGTGACGGGCCCCGAGCTCCTCAGCACGCCGGATCAGGTCGAGATCCTCGCGCGCGTCCTCGGCACGCCGCTCCGGCGCGTGGATGTCCCGGTCGAGGCCGCCCGCCGGAGGATGATCGAGGCCGGGGCCCCCGCGTCGCTCGCCATGGCCGTCGGCGAGCTCATGGAGCGCATCCGCGCGGGCAAGGGCGCCCTGCAAACCGACACCGTCGAGCGCGTGACGGGGCGGAAGCCGAGGACCTTCGAGGCTTGGGCGCGCGAGCACGCGCGGGCGTGGACCGGGGGCTGACGCGGGCGAGCGCGGGCGCCGGGCTCACCCGGTCGGGTGGGTGTTCTTGTAGAGACGCAGGCTGTTGCGGATCGCCATCGTCACGGTCATGGGGCCGACGCGCGGCACGAACACGCTCGCCTTGGTCTGGATGTCGTCGCTGAAGTTCTTGAAGGTGGAGAAATTGATGCAGAGGCTGCCCTCGCGGATCTCCGATGCCTGCACGTGGGGGAAGCTCCGCGAAGGCACGCCGGTCACCACGATGTCCGCCTGCCGCAGCGCGCCCGCCCGGTCCACCATGGTCTCGTGCACCTCGTGCGTGCCGCCGGACGAGCTCGGGACGAAGAGCAGGGCACCGTCGATGTCGAACGAGGTCACGTGCGCTCCGTCGTGCGCCATCATGCTCGCGAGCGGCCTCCCGACGACCTCGCTGCGGTTGAAGATGCACACGCTCCTGCCCTCGAGCGGCCGCTCGCCCTGGCCGAAGAAGCCGGCCGCCTCGACGAGCTTGAGGATGGCCAGCGGCGTGCAGGGCAGGATCGCCTTCTTCGTCTTCGCCTCATCCAGGAAACGCTGGTTCCCGTACAGGCAACGTGCCCAGTACGTGTGGAGCCCCTCGATGTCCTTGGACGGATCGACGCTGTCCCGCAGATAGACGTCCTGCTCCGTGCCGAAGATCGGGTAATAGACCATGATCCCGTGCACGCCCGCGTCCTCGTTCGCCGAGCGGATGGCGGACTCCGCGCTGAGCCGCGTGGCGTGGCGGATCTCGAAGCGCACCCCCACGTCCTCGCACGCCTTGCGCGTGTACTCGGCATACGTGTACGAGGGCCCGTGATCCGCCGCGAGCACACCGACCAGGAACAGCGGCTCAGGCAGGGCGGCGAGCTCCGCCCGGATCTCGCGACGGAACGTCTCGGCCACCGCGCTCGGATCGAGAACCCTGGCCGCGCCCGTGTCCCGGCTCGGCGGCTTGTCGTGTGGATCCATCGGGGGGCGGAGACGAGCACGCGCCAGCATCGATGTCAAGGCTCCGGCGGTCAGCTCTCTCGGCCGGCGCGAGCTCGACTCGGACGCTCCCTGGCATGGAGTCCCGCGCCGCCTTCTTCCTGGCCTCTTCCTGGCCTCTTCCTGGCCCTGAGCGCGCGAGCGCGGGCCTCCTCCACGAGCGCGCGAGGGCCGGGAAGAGGGCGCGCCGAGAGCGGCGCTCCGGTCGAGAGGAGCGTCGGTGAGCGGCCCGGCGCGCGCGCTCAGCGGGAGGGGCGCTGCCGCTCCGCCCCCGCGGCCGCGCCCGCGTCGACGGGCTCGGCGGCGCGGCGGCCTTCGGCCTCGCCGGGGCCGCTCGCGCCGGGGACGTTGAGGACCATTCCGCCCTTGTCGCGCAGCTCATCGACGAAATCCGCGCCGAACACCTCCTCGGGCGTGTCTCCGTCGAGGCCGCCCATGCCCGAGAGCCCCTCGAGGTCCGCGAGGTTCCCGTCGCGGCGCCTGGGCGCGGGGCGCGACCGCAGGACGTCGTCCCGGGTCACCGTCAGCGCCACCACGTCCTCGCGCATCACGTCGATCCACGACGCGGGGAAGTCGGCCTCGGCGCCCGCCGGGCCGCGCACGCGGAGCCGCGAGATGTCATTGCCGGGGTCGTTCGCGCCGATGCCCACGAGCTGCACCTCGGCCTCGTCGGCGGTCATCACCCGCGTCTCGGGGCCGAGCTCGACCGTGTCGTCGGTGACCCCCAGCGCCTCTTCCAGCGCCTGCCTCTGCTCGGGCGGCTGCGGGACGAGCGAGGTGTCGACCCGGCCCGCCGGCTGCGCCGTCGTCCGCCCCTCGTAGTACCGGGGCAGCGAGAGGAGCTCGTCTCGCCCCGGCCGCAGGCGCAGCTGGCCCCCCGCCGTGCCCTGCACGAGATCCATCGAGACCAGGAGCTCTTCGCTCGAGAGGGGCGAACGGAGCACCACATGGGTCAACACGCCCCGTTCCCGGTCGACAAGGACCCGGTCGAGCACGCCCGCGTCGAGGCCGCCTCCCGCGATCACGGGCATATCGAAGTCGATCTGCATGGTTCCTCCTGAGCGAAGCGCCTCTTGCTCGAACGGGAGCCTTGGACGCTCGCACGCCGATGTCCAGGGGAGCGCCGGCGAGCGTCCGCCCCGGCGCCGGAACATCGCCGGCGCGCGCCGGGAGGCACGCCGGCTACCTCGCGCATCGCCGCGCCGATGCCGCGCGCCGCTGAGCGGGCGACCCCATCCCATGGGCCGGACCTGCGTGTCGTCATGGATAGGGGTGAATGCGGACACGCGATCTCGATAGGCGATGTGGCCAAGACCAGCTGTCCTGTGCATGGCCATCGGCTCCTGTTGCGCCGCCACCATCGATGACGCGCGAGGCGCTTCACGGCGGCCGCGCCTCGCGACCAGCGCCGCGTGCGGCCGGGACGCGCCGCCGTCGCTCCCGCGACGCGGGGCCCGCCCCCATGAGAGCAGCGCCGGAGGCATCCCGGGAGCCGGATCCGGGGCACAAGGTGGCACAGCCCCCGGGACGACCCACGTCTATTCCCGCGGAATTGCTGCTTCGATGGCCTGGTACATCCCATGCAACCTACGCGCCGGCCGCTGGGGTGTGCCAGCGCCTTTCGGGAGGACTGGATTCATGCGCGCACGCTTCGATGCATTTCGCCGACGCTGGAGCTCACCCCACCTGCTGGCCGCGCTGGCGCTGACGCTCGCGGGCGCGGGCTCGGGCGCGGCTTGCTCCTCCGATGAGGAAGTCGCGCCGCCCTTCGGCCGCCCCGATCAGCCGCGAAACGGGACGATCGAGGTCGACGAGGCGAAGCTGCGGGGCGTGATCGAGGAGGGCGACCTGCGCCTCCAGATCCCGGTGCGCAACCTGACCGCCGGGGCGACGCGCGGCCACCTGCGCGTGACGCTCGTCGATCTCGGCGCGGACGAGGAACGAGGCACGACCGAGGTGGACGTGGACATCTCGAGCTCGGCCGCGGCGACCGCCGAGGCTCGCCTGCCGGCGCCGGCCGTGAGCGACCAGCCGGGGCTCGCGCGCTACCTCGTGCGCATCGACGACGGGTCGGAGAAGGGGCTGCTCGTGACGCGGAGCCTGCTGCGCGTCATCCCGCCCTACGACGTGCAGCTCGAGGGGCCGGCGCGCGTGGTGCGCGGGCGCGCGGCGAGCTACCGCGTGCGCGCGACGGACGCCTTCAGCCACCAGCCCGTGCCGAGCGTGGAGGTCGAGCTCGCCGTGGGCGAGGGGGCCGCGGCGCGGGAGCTCCGCGGGACGACCGACGCGCTGGGCGCCGCGGTGTTCGAGGTGGAGCCCGGCGAGCTCGGCGACCTCCCCGTCTCCGCGCGGGCGCTCGGCTTCGGCGTGAGCGCGGTCGTCGACGAGCAGGTCACCGTCGAGGGCCCCGGCCCGAAGCTGCTCCTCACCACCGACAAGCCGCTCTACAAGCCCGGCCAGACGATCCACCTCCGCGCGCTCGCGCTCGAGCGGGGGAACAACGCGCCGCTCGCCCGCGCGCCGGTCACGTTCGAGGTGGAGGACGGCAAGGGTAACAAGATCTTCAAGAAGCCGATCGTGACCGACGCCTTCGGCGTGGCCGCCACGACGTTCCAGATCGGATCGATCGTGAACGTCGGCGAGTTCAAGGTGCGCCTCGTGAGCGGCGAGACCACGACGGAGAAGATCGTCACCGTGGGGCAGTACGCGCTGCCGAAGTTCGAGGTCGCCGTGAAGACCGACCGGCCCTGGTACAGCGCGGGCGACACGCTGACCGGCACCATCGACGCGCGCTACTTCTTCGGCAAGGACGTCGCCGGCGGCAGCGTGACCATCGAGGCGGCGTCGCTGGACGTCGGCCAGACGACGTTCCAGCGCATCATGGGCACGCTCGACGCCAAGGGGCATTACGGGTTCAGCCTGACGCTGCCGCAGCACCTCGCGGGCCTGCCGTTGGAGCAGGGCGACGCGGCGGTGACGCTCACGATCACCGTCGCCGACACGGCAGGGCAGGAGGTCACCAAGGCGATCCCGGTGAAGGTCGCCGCGGACGTGGCCTCCCTCGTGCTCGTGCCCGAGGCGCGCGAGCTCGTCCCGGGGGTCCCGAACACCCTGCTGCTCTTCGTCACCGATCCGCTCGGCGAGCCGATCCCCGAGATCGATGCGGTCATCACGGCGCCGGACGGCGCACAGCTCACCGCGCGCACCGACGCCTTCGGCCAGGCCGCGGTGAGCTTCACCCCGCCGCCCGGCGCGGCGGACGGCGAGTTCTCGGTCCGAGCGACGGTGGGTGAGAAGGCGGTGCAGCAGAAGTTCTCGTTCGCGGCCCAGGCGGGCGGCGAGCACCTGATCGTGCGCACCGATCGCGCCGTGTACGAGGCCGGCGAGACGATCGAGGTCGCCATCGAGTCGAGCGAGGAGACCGGCAGCGTCTATGTCGACTGGCTGAACGACGGCCAGGCGGTCGACATGCGCTCTCTCGAGCTCGAGGGCGGGCGCGCCCGCTTCAGCATGCCGGTCGACGCCGGGCTGCTCGGCAACAACCGGGTCGAGGCGTACCTGGTCGACGACGACGGCAACCTGGTGCGCTCGGGCCGCACCGTCTTCGCGCGGGGCGACTCGGCGCTGAACATCGAGGTCGACGCCGACAAGCCCCTGTACGCGCCGGGAGAGACGGCGACGCTGCGGCTCTCGGTCAAGGACGACGCCGGCAACCCGAAGGTCGCGGCGGTCGGCGTGCAGGTGGTCGATCAGGCCGTCTTCGCGCTTGTCGACGCGCAGCCCGGGCTGCTCCGCACCTATTTCGAGCTGGAGGACGAGTTCGCGAAGCCGAGCTACCAGATCCGCGGCCCCTCGGCGAACCTCCAGAACCTCCTGTTCAGCGCGACCGCGAGCGAGGACCCCGAGCAGGCCGAGGCCGCGCAGCGCACGACCCAGGCGTCGCTCGCCGCGCTCGCCGGCACGTCGGTGACCGGCCTCCAGGCGCGCACGTGGCCGGCCGTGCTGGCGAAGGTGAAGACCGAGCTCGAGCCGTTTTACGAGCGCCAGCGGGGCGCGCTCCGGCCCGTGCTCGCCGAGGCCGCGGCGGCCGCCGTGGAGGACGTTCGCAAGCTCGGCTGCGATCCAACGCAGTACTACTGCGACGGGCAGGGCGAGGTCGCCGCGCTGTTCGCGGGCCGGATGGCCGAGCGCCTCCGCGCCTTCGACGTGTGGGGCAACGCGTACCGCGTGAGCTCCACCTGGAGCGGGGTCACGGTGCTCTCGTCGGGGCCCGACGAGGTCGCGCAGAGCGCGGACGACGCGGCGATCGCGTTCGAGTTCGCCGATCTCGGGGTGGACGTGCCCGCGCCGAATTGGCCCGAGGCCGCCGAAGGCGACGGCGACTGGGCCAACGGGGGCGCCAGCGCCGGGGCGGGCGGCGGCGGCGTCGTCGGGGACCCCGGCGGCGGCGGCGAGAGCGGGCCGCGCGTCCGGCGCGAGTTCCCGGAGACCCTGTATGTCAACCCGAGCGTGATCACGAGCTCCGACGGCACGGCGACCCTGAGCATCCCGCTCGCGGACAGCATCACCGAGTGGCGGCTCTCCGCGCTCGCGAACTCGGCCGACGGCAAGCTCGGCGGCGTGCAGAGCGGCTTCAAGGTGTTCCAGGACTTCTTCGTCGACGTGAGCTTCCCGGCCACGCTCACGCGCGGCGATGAGGTCGAGTTCCCGATCGCCGTCTACAACTACCTCGAGACGCCGCAGACGGTCGATCTCAGCCTCCAGCCGGGGAGCTGGTACACCGCGCTCGGCGCGACGACCGCGCAGGTGTCGCTCGCGCCGGGCGAGGTGCGCGGCGTCCGGTTCCCCGTGCGCGTGGACACGGTGGGCGTCAACGCGCTCACGGTCACGGCGCGGGGCACCGAGGGCGCCGACGCCGTGGCGCGCACCGTGCGCGTGGTCCCGGACGGCAAGCCGTTCGCCGAGAGCAAGTCCGGGATGGTCGAGGCGGGCAGCGTCACCCACGCGCTGTCGTTCCCCGAGGGCGCGGTCGTCGGCTCGAACCAGCTCTATCTCGAGATCTACCCCGCGTTCCTGTCGCAGGTCGTGAGCGGCATGGACAGCATGCTCCAGGTGCCGTCGGGCTGCTTCGAGCAGACCACCTCGACCACCTGGCCCAACGTGCTCGTGACGCAGTACATGAAGCAGACGGGCCAGATCACCCCGGAGATCCAGATGAAGGCCGAGTCGCTGATCTCGGCGGGCTACCAGCGCCTGCTCACCTTCGAGCACGCCGGCGGCGGGTTCTCGTGGTTCGGCGAGCAGGACGGGCACCCGTACCTGTCGGTCACCGCGTTCGGCGTCATGGAGTTCGCCGACATGATCAAGGTGCACGCCGTGGACGAGGCGATGCTCGCCCGCACCGTGGCGTGGCTCGCCGGCCAGCAGAAGGCGGACGGCACGTGGGAGGGCGATCAGACGGAGTTCTTCAGCTTCCACACGGGCACGCTCCGCAACAGCGCCTTCGTGCTCTGGGCGCTCGCGAGCGCGGGGTACGAGGGGCCCGAGATCGCGCGGGGGCTCGAGGTCCTGGGCAGGTCGTTGCAGCCGGCGACCGACGACCTGTACACGCTCGCCATCGCGGCCAACGCGCTCGCCGTGGCCGCGCCGTCCGGCGCGCTGACCGACCGGGTGCTCGACGCCCTCGACGAGCGCAAGACCGCCGAGGGGGGCGCGATCTTCTGGGACGACGGCGGCACGCAGACCGCGTTCTACGAGGTCGGGGACGACGCCAAGGTCACGACCACCGCGCTCGCGGCGCACGCGCTGCTCTCCGCGGACGCGCACCGGTCGAGCGCCGACGGCGGCGTGAAGTTCCTGACCGAGTCGAAGGACGCGAACGGCAACTTCGGCTCCACCCAGGCGACGATCTGGAGCCTGCGGACGCTGCTCCTCGCCGCGAGCAAGGGCAGCGAGGGCGCCGTGGGGTCGCTGAGCGTCGCGGTCGACGGCGAGGCGGTGAGCACGGTCGCCCTGCGCGAGGACCAGGCCGACGTCATGACCACGGTCGACCTCACGCACCTCGCGACCACCGGCGCGCACGAGGTCACGCTCGCGTTCGAGGGGGAGGGGAAGCTCAGCTACAACCTGGTGAGCCGCCACCACCTGCCCTGGAGCGCGGTCCCGAGCGACGGGGGAGGGCCGCTCTCGGTCAGCGTGAGCTACGACAAGACCGCGCTGTACGTGAACGACATCGTGACCGCGTCGGTGGACGTCCGGAACACGACGAGCTCGGCGCAGAGCATGATCCTCGTGACGGTGGGGCTCCCGCCGGGCTTCCAGGTCCTGACCGAGGATCTCCAGCAGTACATCGCGGCGGGCCAGCTCTCGAGGTTCGAGATCACGGGCAAGCAGCTGATCCTGTACGTGAAGGAGATCCCCGCGGGCGGCGCGGCGAGCTTCGATTACCGGCTGCAGGCGACCATGCCTGTCCGGGCGGAGGACGGCGGCGCCGAGGTGCACCCGTATTACCAGCCGGAGCAGCAGAGCTTCTCCGGAGCGCAGGTGCTGGAGGTGAGGGGGGAGTGAGCGGCTGACGGGCGATGGCGCTGGCCGCCGGTGGGCGGCCAGCGCTCGCGGATCAGGGGCAGGCGACGCGCCAGGCGTCGAGATCGAGCCGCTTGATCAGCGTCGAGAGCCCGAGCGGCTTCGTGTCGGCGCAGATGGCGTTCGCCTGCGACGCGGCGACGTACTCCGCGTGGAAGACCGCCTTGCCGGCGCGGATGAACGGCGTGAGCATCTCGCACTCGTCGTACGCGTGGCACTCCTCGTTGAGCGCCCAGTCGAAGTGTCCGATGAGGTCCCTCACCTGATCGAGGTCGTTCTTCAGGCCGATGGACAGCCCCCGCGCGTGCGCCTCGGCGGCCAGGAAGCGGTTGTAGTCGAGCTGCGTCGCCGCGGTGAGCGGGAAGCCGGAGCCGTTGGTGTAGCCGTCGACGTTGTCGGGCTCCACGCCATCGCAGCGCTTCTGCACCGCCAGGTCCAGCCGGGCCTTCATGACGTCGCGCACGCCGGCGCTGCGGGTGTCGAGCCACCGCTCGCCGGGCCACCCGTCGAGCGGGTTGCCGAGCGCCGCGGCGGGGAACCTCGACGCGTCGCTGCGCCAGTCCTCGGAGCTCCCCGCGCTGAAGTAGCAGATCACCTTTTTCCCGGCCGCGCGCAGGGCGTCGATGGTCGCCTGCGGGGCCTCGAAGAGGTCGATATCGTACATGGCGACGTCCAGGCTGGTGTCGATGGTGCCCGTGAGCTGCCACTGCCACGTCGTCCCCGGGGCGGGCACCCAGACGCCGGTACCGCCACCGGAACCGCCGCTGCCGCCAGAGCCGCCGCTGCCGCCGGAGCCGCCAGAGCCGCCGCTGCCGCCGGAGCCGCCGCTGCCGCCGGAGCCGCCGCTGCCGCCGGAGCCGCCAGAGCCACCGCTGCCGCCGGAGCCGCCGGAGCCGCCGGAGCCGCCGCTGCCGCCGGAGCCGCCGCTGCCGCCCGAGCCGCTGCTGGTCGCACCGCCGCTGCCGGTCGAGCCGCCGCCGGTCGCGCCCGTGAGGACGAGATGGTCGAGCTGCGAGCTGTCGGCGGAGCTGGCCGTCGCATACCGGATCTTGAGCGCCCCGCCCGACACGAACCTCGCATGAGGCGCCGGCAGGCTCAGGCTCGCGCTCGTCCAGGACCAGTCGCCCGCGAACGCGTTGTCGCCGATCGGGACCCACGCGCCGGCGGCCGCGTCCCAGGCCTCGAAGGTCCAGCGCATCGCCGACTTCGCCGGGCCGCGGTAGTTGACGCCCAGCGCGAGCGACGAGAGCTGCGCCGCCGACGTGCCCGCGGGGAGCGCGTACTCGCACGTCGCGCTCGTCCTCGGCGCGAACTCGACGTATTTGCTCCACACGTCCTGCTCGCCCGTGAGGTCGGCCGTCGCGAGCGCGGCGGCCGTCTGCCCGGCGCCGATCCTGCCGCGGCTCACCGTCAGCTTCGAGCACGCCATCGTGAAGGCCCCGCTGACCGCGTCGCCGCTCGCCCCCGAGGCGACCTCCGCGTCGACGGCGGGATCCGCGCCGCACCCGGCGGCGGCGAGCGCGGCGGTGAAGCACACGACGGCGTGGGCGCGGCAAAGCGCGCTGCGGATCGCGAGAGCGGACGCCGGACGGCTGGAATAAGTCATGGATTCTCTCCTGGTTCGTGGGCTCGTGAAGCTCGGCGCACGTCGGCGCAGGGCGTCTCGCGACGCACCGGTCCCCGCGATGGCTCCCGGCGACGGCGGCTCCCGCATCGTCTCCGTGCGCACCGGAGCGGCATTGCAAGGCGGAGGCCAGCGCGCGGCCGGCGTCTCTCCCCGCGATCTCGCGCCCGCGCCGCGCGGCGCCGTCGCTGAGGGTTGCGCAAGCTTCGTACACGTGCGCATCCTTCGGACGGCATGGCGGAGCGAGATCCTCGTCGACAGCCGGCCCCTCCGTCCGGCGAGGCGCCGCCGCCCCTCGCGGCCGAGGTCGCGACCGAGCTCGAGGCCGCGGAGGGCGCCGGAGGCCGGGCGCCGCAGGGGCAGGCGTCGCTCATCGTGCGCACCGGCGACGGCGCGGCGCGGGTCATCGACCTGACCGACGGCGACGCGGTCGCGATCGGGCGCGCGCCGGAGTCGACGGTCTGCGTGGACGACCCCCGCGTCTCGCGCAACCACGCGCGCATCGCGCGGCGCGGCGACGCCCTCGAGCTCGTCGATCTCGGGAGCCGCAACGGCACGTCGGTGAACGGCGCCGCCGTGCGCGGGGGCGAGCGGCTCCTCGCCGGCGGCGACGTGATCCGCGTCGGCCCGGCCGAGATCGTCGTCGCGATCGCCGCGCCAGCGCTGCTCTCGCGGCCCGCGCCGGCGGAGGCCGCGCCGGCCGGGGCGGCGGACGCGCTCTCCGGCGCCGGCTTCGTCGTCGCGGACGAGGCGATGGTGAAGGTCTTCCAGGTGGTGCAGCGCCTCGCGCGCGCCCAGACGACGGTCCTCGTCCTCGGCGAGACGGGCGCGGGGAAAGAGGTCGTCTCCGAGCAGATCCACCGCGCGAGCCCGCGCGCCGGCGGCCCGTTCGTCCGGCTCAGCTGCGCGGCGCTGCCCGAGACGCTGCTCGAGAGCGAGCTCTTCGGCCACGAGAAGGCGGCGTTCACCGGGGCCGATCGCCGCAAGATCGGCTATTTCGAGGCGGCGCAGGGCGGCACGCTGCTGCTCGACGAGGTCGGCGAGCTGCCCCTCGCCATGCAGGCCAAGCTGCTGCGCGTCCTCGAGAGCCGGCGCATGGCCCGCATCGGCGGCACGCAGGAGATCGAGCTCGACGTGCGCGTCGTGTGCGCCACGCACCGGGATCTCCCGGCCGAGGTGGCGGTTGGGCGGTTCCGGCAGGATCTCTACTACCGCATCAGCACGTTCGTCCTCCGCGTCCCGCCGCTCCGCGAGCGGCGCGCCGAGATCGCGCTGCTCGCGCACCGCTTCGCGCAGCAGGTCGCCGAGCGCATGGGGGAGCCGGCGCCGCGGTTCGCGCCCGCCGCGATGCGGCTGCTCGAGGCGCACGCGTGGCCCGGCAACCTGCGCGAGCTGCGCAACGCGGTCGAGCACGCCGTGGTGCTGGCCGAGGGCGGCGTCATCGAGGTCGAGCACCTGCCGGCCACCGTGGCCGGAGCCGACGCGGCGCCGGCGAGCGTGGGAGCGCCGGCGAGCGTGGGAGCGCCGGCGAGCGTGGGAGCGCCGGCGAGCGTGGGAGCGCCGGCGAGCGTGGGAGCGCCGGCGGAGGGCGCGCCGATGCCGGCGCGCCTCGCCGAGCTGGAGAAGAAGAGCATCGAGGACGCGCTCGCCGCCGAGGGGAACAACCAGACGCGCGCGGCGAAGCGGCTCGGCATCTCCCGGCGCGCGCTGCTCTACAAGCTGGACAAGTACAACCTCCGGCGGTGAGCGCGGGAGCGTTGCCCCTCAGCGCCAGTGGAAGTCCCACTCCTGGTTGGCCGCGTCCGGCAAGCACGGGTACGTGCCGACCTGCGCGCCGGGATACGAAGCGCCGCCGAAGATATCGACGCACTGCCCGAGCGACTTGATAGGACCGTTCACGTAGAAGTACTCGTTGTAGAGGCCCTGGCCGCAGCCGTCCCACAAGATGATGGGGGAGCCCGGTACGGGCATGCCGCCGGATACGTTGAGGCAGCGGTCGACGGCGAACGTGGCCTTGATCTCGCCGGCGAGGAAGCTCAACGTCTGGTACGATGCGGTGTTGATGCACGGCTTCAGCGTCGGCCGCGTGCCGAGGGCCGGGGTGCCGGGCGGCACGTCGACGCAGAGGTTGGTGCCGGTCAACTGCAGCCTGCTCGTCGCCGTCATCGTCCACCGCTCGCGCGTCGACGGCACCTCGCCGCAGCGGCGCACCTCGAGCATCGCGCCGGCTGTCGTGCCCGTGGCGACGACGCACATGTTGCCCATGGCTCGCAGGCGCATGCCTTCGAACGAGAACAGCTCGTTGGGCGCGCCATCGATCAGGCCCCACGAGATGAGCGGCGTTCCAGACGTCGGTGAGACCACGCCGCCACCGACGTTCATGGCGAGCATCTCTCCGTCGATCGTCGCCCGGAGGTGGTTCCCGCCGGAGGAGTGCGGCAGCTTCGACCATGTGTCGTTGGGGGCGTTCATGCACTGCCATGCGAGGATGTTCTTGCCCCACTCGGTCGTGCTACCGTCGATGTTCAGGCAGCGGCCTCCGAGCCCCACGATCGAACCGCCGTGCTTGCGCCCATAGACGTTCTGCGCGCCGATCACGTCCCAGGGAGACAGCGTCCGACTCGTGTCGGCCAGATTGCCGCAATACGTGGCCGCCATGATCGAATCGGTGTCGGCCACCGGCGTCGCTTTGCTGGCGCCGGGGTGGGCGACGCCGCAGTAGCCGCTCGGCAGGCAGACCTTGCCGTCTCCGCTCGCACACTGGGCATTGGACGTGCATTTCATGCATTGCCCCGTCCAGTCGTCGCGGTCGAACTCGTGCGAAAACCCGAGCGCGTGCCCGAACTCGTGCATGGCGACGACCTCGACGCGGCCGTCGGTCGTGTCGAGCGTCATGTGCTGCGCGCCGCTCGGCCCCGGATAGCCCACCCCGCTGTGGCTGCCGCCTCCCGCGGTGAGGTGGACGACGAGATAGCCGTTCGTGCTCGAGCCGCACGGGCCCCAGTCTTCGAGCTTGATGTCTGCCGCCCGCTGCCACGAGTTGTCGACCGCGTCGCGGGCCCGAGCGAAGTACTGGAAGCGCCGCTCTCGCTCGGCGTTGGGCACCACGTCGTCGATACGGTAACACACCGGCACCCAGCCGCCGGGCCAGGGGGTGCCGACCAGCTGGAGCGCGTCGTGGGTCGACGCGAGCGGCTCATCGTTCGCGGCCGATTCGTAGCCCGGCTCGCTCGGTCCGCAGCCGGCGAGGGCGGCGGAGATCGAGGCGATGGAGGCGGCGGCATGGCGCATGACGAGCGATGCAAATTTATGGTTCATCGAATATGTTCTTCGTTCTGCTGGCTGCATGAAATCGAATTTATGTTTCATTGGATGTATTCTTCGTTCTGCTGGCTGCATGAGATGTCGAATCGAATCGCACGGGCCGGCGAGCGCTCGGACGCGCCGAGCGCGACGGCTCCGCGCTGGATGAGGGAGCTCGCGGGCGGCGTGAGCCCGACGTGGCTGGACTCGAGCAAGGCTGTTCCGAGCCTCGCCAGTCGGCCTGCGCCGGGCGGGATCGCCGCGAACGCCTCACCGTCGTCGAGAGAGGTTTATGCGCGCCGCCCGCCGCGGCTGACATCGCGTGTCGTCGCCTTTCGCTCGCTGCCCGGCGGCCGCGCCGCTGCCGGCCCGAGGCGCCCCGTCGGGAGGGCGCTCCTCGGCGGGGTCGCGCTCGCAGGTGTCCTTCAGCCCCCGGATGCGCGCCCGCTCGAGGCCCTCGGCCCTCGGCCCGCAGCCAGCGCGCTCCGTCGCCGTCGGAATTCGTACCGCCGGGTCAGCGAGCCCTGGCGGGGTTCCTCGCGCGCGCCGCTAGCCGCTGCAGCAGCGGAACCCGATCGTGTGATCCGTGTCGGCGCGCTCCCGCACGTCGCGCGCGTCGCACCGGAGCTCGTCGGGCGAGCCCCCGCTGTCGAACGCTCCGCCCCGGGTCCGGCACAGGTCGCCTGGGCCGGTGTCGTCCGAGCACGCGTCCTCCCACTCGCGGACGTTGCCGCTCATGTGCTGCAGGCCGAAATAGCCGCCCTCGCACGCCATGCTGTCGTCGTCGCCGACCGGCACGGTCGCCGCCCCGTCGCCGTTGCAGTGCTCCGTGTCGAGCTCGCCGGTGGAGTGTTGGAGCGTGCCTCCGTGGCTGCACGCCTCGAACCACTCGCCCTGCGCCGTGTCGCCGCCGTAGGGCAGCGGGCCGCCGTGGATCTCGCCGCAGAGGCGCTTGCCGAGGCTCTTGCAGTAAGCGCGGGCGTCGCACCAGTCGACGCAGGTGGCGGGGTGCAGATCGTCCTCGCGGCGCGTCTTGCACACGTCGGGCGCGCCGGGGCCGGTGTCGAACGCGAAGCTGTCGTTGAACAGGCAGAACGGCTCCTGCGCGGCGACGTCCGGCTGCGCGGCGAGGAAGGCGCGGTAGGCGGCGTTCGACACCTCGGTCCGGTCGACGCAGAACGAGCTCTCGATCGTCACCATGCCGACGGGGCACTGGCAGACGTCGGTGACGCACGAGGACGTCGCGCAGTCGGCGTCGGCCTCGCAGGGCTGGCCGTACAGGCACGAGGCGTTCGCGGCGCCCGGCTCGCAGGTGAGGCCGTGCAGCGGGCGCACGAGCGTGCACGCCGAGGCGAGGGCGGCCGCGAGGGCGGCCGCGGCG
Source organism: Sorangium sp. So ce394 (assembly GCF_051474665.1). Taxonomy (NCBI): domain Bacteria; kingdom Pseudomonadati; phylum Myxococcota; order Polyangiales; family Polyangiaceae; genus Sorangium; species Sorangium sp. So ce394. The sequence goes on along the minus strand of NZ_CP150339.1, from coordinate 6,617,692 downwards.
GCGTGGGCCGGCCGGAGGCGCATCAGAAGGCCCCCTCGACGCCCGCGGCGGCGCCGCCGACGAACGGCCGCAGCGCCGGTCCGGGCGCGGCGGCGCCGGCGTTCGGCGGCCTCGCCGCGGCCGGCCGCGTCAGGTAGAGCCACGTCGCGGCGCCGAGGGCGAGGACGCCCACGCCGAGGCCGACGTCGGCGATCGCGTGCTGGACGCGGATGGCGCGCACGTCGTCGCCGGGGCAGCGCGGGGCGCACGTGGCGCGCAGGTCGGCCTCGGCGCTCAGCGAGAGCGCGCCGGCGACGGCGAACACGGCGAGCCCCGCGGCGCCGAGAGCGCCGGAAGCCCACACGAGCCCGGGGACCGCGGGCTCCGCGGGCGGCGGGGCGGACGGGGCGGCCGGCGCGGCCGTCGGCGCGGGCCGTGCGGCTGTCGGCGCTGTCGGCGCGGCCGTCGGCGTGGGCGGGGCGGGGGGCGAGCCGGTCGAGGCGGGCGTCGGCGCGGCCGCCGGCGGCGGAGAGGCCGGCGCGCCGGCCGAGGAGGCGCCCAGGGTCACGGTGATGGCGCGGTTCTTCTCGCCTTCGCGGATGAGCACGCGCTCCTCGACGGCGGGCCCCGACGCGGGCTCGTACCGGAAGGTGTGCGGGCCGGGATCGACCGGCAGCGCCTTGCCGTCGAGCGCCGCGGCGAGGGGGCGCCCATCCACGAGCACGCGCACGTCGAGCCGCTCCCGCCCGTGCGCGTCCTTCGCGGCGATGACCACGGTGGGCAGGCTCTTCTCGACCTCGGCGAGCCATGGCCCGCAGTCGGCGACGGCGGCCGCCGGGCAGGTGGGCTGCGAGCAGGCGATGAGCGCCTCCCGCGCGGCGAGGAGCTTGCCGTCGCGGCGGAGGCCCTGCGCGCGCTCGTAGGCGGCGGCGCACGCCCGCTTGTGAGGTTGGGCGTCAGCGCGGGCGCCGGCGAGGGCGAGCGCCGCGGCGACGGCGAGGGCGAGCGGGCGCGCGGGCCGCGCGCGGGCGGGAGAGGAGGCGTTCATCGGGTCACATGCACTCGGGCTTGAGCCGGCGTATGCCGGCCTTGTCCACGGTGTAGGGCGGAGAGCAGCGCTGGGCGTCGGCGCCGGCCGGACGCGGCGCGGGCGCGGGGGCGCGCGCGCCCACGGCGGTGCGCGCCGGCTTGCGGGCGGGCGCGGTCGCGGCGGCGCCCGACGCCGGCGGCGTGGTCGCCGCGCTACCCGGGCTCGGCGCCGGCGGCGTGGTCGCCGCGCTGCCCGGGCTCGGCGCCGGCGGCGTGGTCGCCGCGCTGCCCGGGCTCGGCGCCGGCGGCGTGGTCGCCGCGCTGCCGGGGCTCGGCGCCGGCGGCGGGACGGGAGCGGCGGGCGTGGCGCTCGTGACGTCCAGCGGGCCGGGTGCCGGCTGGACCGAGGCCGGTGGCGCGCCCGGCGCTCCAGCGCCGGCGGGCTGCGCCGCGGGCGTGTGGACCGCGCTCGCTGCGTTCTCCGGCCCGGGCGGGCCGCGGCGCGCCCACTGCACGGCGAGCGCCGCCGCGCTGCCGAGGAGCACCGCGCCGAGCAGCGCGAGGACCGGCCGCGCGCGCCTCGACGTCGCGGCGGGCGGAACGTCGCGCGGCCCGCCGTCTCCCGGGGAGAGCGCCACGGAGAGCCCGCCGGACGTGGCGGATCCCGGCGGGGGCGCCGCCGCGAGGACGACCTCATCGAGGGCGCTGGTCGGGATCGCGGGCGCGGTCTCGGCCAGGCCGCCTGCGCGCGGGCCCGTCGACCGGGGCTCGTCGCGTCCGCTCTGGAGGTCGCGCCCGCTCTGGAGGTCGCGCCCGCTCTGGAGGTCGCGCCCGCGCGCGCTGCCGGGCTCGCGGCCGCTCTGCATGCCGGGCTCGCTCGACCCGCCGCGCGCCGGCGTCCCCGCGCCGGCCACCGCCGCGCTGCCGGGGGTCGCCGCCGAGGCGCCCTCGATCTCCGCGACGCGGGCCGCCCGCCGCGCGAGCGCGTCGCCGGCGAGCTCTTCCACCCACTCGCCCACCGCGCGCGGCGACGCTAGCGGGACCGCGTCCTCGACGGCGATCGCGAGCTCGCGGGCGGTCGGGTACCGGCCTTCGGCGTTCCGCTCGAGCGCCCGGAGGACGATCGCGTCGAGCGCCGGCGGCACGTGCGCCGCGAGCGAGCTCGGGGGCGGGATCGGCCGCTCGAGCACGGCCCCGAGGATCGCGGCCTCGTCGCCGCCGTCGAACAGCCGCTGGCCCGCGAGCGCCTCCCAGAGGACCACGCCGGCCGCGAACACGTCGGTCCTCCGCGTCACCTCGCCGCAGAGGATCTGCTCGGGTGCCATGTAAGCCAGCTTGCCTTTGAGCTGCCCGCCGCGGGTGGTGCTGAGCCGCCCGCGCGCCTTGGCGATGCCGAAGTCGAGCAGCCGCGCCGTCCCGTCGACGCCGACGAGCACGTTCTCGGGCGAGACGTCGCGGTGCACGATACCGAGCGGCTCGCCGGACTCGCTGCGGGCCTCGTGGGCCGCGTGCAGCCCGTGGAGCGCTCCGCACGCGATGCTCGCGACGACGGGGATCGGCGCCGGCGCGCCGCGGTCGCGCGCCGCCCGGAGCAGGCGCGCCAGCGACTCGCCCCGCACGTAGTCCATGACCAGGAACGCCTCGTCCTCGGCGACGAGGAGGTCGATCGTGGCGACCACGTTGGGGTGCTGGATGCGCGCGACGATGCGGGCCTCGTCGAGCAGGCTCTCCGCGATCTCGGGCGCCGCGGCGAGCTGGGGGTGCAGCCGCTTGATGGCCACGGTGCGCGCGAACCCCGCCTCGCCGACGAGCCGGCCGAGGTGCACGGATGCCATCCCGCCGGACGCAATCGGGCTGTAGAGCAGATACCGCCCGATTTGCCTCGGATGCGACGGCTCCGACCACATGCCCGGGCGATGATACACGAGCGCGCCCGGCGTCGCCGCTCGCGAGGACGGCCTCGCCCGCCGGTGCATCCGCGAGCCTTGCGGAGCCGATCTCCTGGATCGCGCGCTCTCGCCCGCGGCGCTCGCCGCGAGGGTCGAGCGGGCGGGGGAGAAGGGGGGCGGTGCGCGCGCCTCCGGAGCCCGCCGAGGCGGGCCCCGGAGGGCGCGCAGGGAGCAGGAGCCTGCGCGCGCGAGGCGCCGTGACGAGCGACACGGCTCGGACCCGGGGCGCGACGAGGCCATGGGCGCGCTCGGCGGCGCCGCGAGCAGGGCGCTCGGATCAAAAGGGGATGGTGATGTTCTGGTGAAACGTGAGCGTCACGACGCCGATGCCGGGGATGTACCTGGTCATGACCGGGCCCTGGCAGGCCATGTCCCAGGAGGTGTCGAACCTCCAGGGGAAATACCGGATGTGGAGGACGCCAGTCGGCGAGACGTCGATGGTGAGCTCGTCGGCGCTCTCGGCGTCGAACCGCTGGTCCGGATCGGCGGCGGAGCTGCGATCGGAGAACAGCTGATCCGCGCGGCCGACGAGGGCGCCGCCGTCCGTTCTTTTGAGCCATCCTCTGGAGTGCGTCACCTGCCGGACGCCGTCGCGGTGGATCGTCATGTCGATCTCCCACCCCAGCTGGCCGTAGATCCGAGACACCCTGTCCTGGACGAGCGCGCGGCAGCTCTCGTCGGCGCGCGCGAGCGGCTCGACGGCCGCGGCGCTGGCGAGGAACGTGAACAGAGAGAGCAATGCAGTGCGAACGATCATGGGATCTCCTTTCGTCGGTGGCGTCGCGCGGCGAGGTCGGGGGGCGCATCCACCCACGAGGATCTCACGTGCAGGCGGGGAGCCGAGGAGACCCTGGGTCTTTCAGCCCGCCTTCCTGCCTTCGTGCTCGGAGCGGACCGCCCGCCCGCGACATCCCCTCTGCGGCGCCCGCCAGGCGCTGAGGCCGGCGCTCCTCGCCGCGCGCTCCCTCTACGCGGGAGCGCCGGGCGGGTTTCGCCGATCGAGGTGGTGGTGGGGGCTGCCCGGCCGGCGCTGTCGGGCGTCTCGCCCGCGCTCGCCCCGCGGCTCGGCTCCGGTGCGCGCGGGCGGGGACGTCAGCCCTGCAGGGACGTGCTCGGCTCGACGAAGCAGAGGCGGTAGCCGTCCGGGTCGGTGACGACGACCTCCCGGGTATGCCACGGCTGGTCGCGCGGGCCATCGACGGCGGCGCCGGCGGCCGCGGCGCGCGCGGCGATGGTCTCGATGCCGAGGTCGCCGGTCGCGCTGAAGCAGACGATGACGCCGAGGCCGCGCTGGCCGGCCAGCGAGACCCCCGGCGGCGTCGCCACGAGGAAGAGATCGGCATAGCGCGCCCAGCGCAGGTGAACGAACACCGGATCCTGGTGAACGCGGGTGAAGCCGAGGAGCTCGAAGAACGAGGCGGAGCGCTCCGCGTCGGCCACGAGGAGCTTGACGTAGGCGGGCATCACGTAGGGATCGTCGCTGTGCATGGTGGCTGGGCGCGAAGGTGCGCCGCGCCGGGCCGGAACGCAAGCCGCGCGCCTCGGGCGGCGCAGGCGTCCGCGGGTCGCGCCCTCGGCGCCCCCGGGCGCCAGACGGTCGTCTCGGCCCGGGCCGGCGCGCCAGACGCGGCCGAGCATCGGTGTCGATCGAATGTGTGAATGAAATTGTGGGGTCTCCGTAATGCCCCTCGACACCGCTCGTGACGACGCGCGCGATGCCGCAAAGTGTCCGTTGGAGCCCTGGTGTGGTATCGGCGGCAATCATGCATTTCCGGCTCGATCAGCTCGCCAAGAACATCCTCCGGGACTTCTTCGTGCTCGTGGGCGCAGCCGAGACCGAGGTGGAGGTGCCGGCCGGGGACGCCCAGCGGATCGACGTCTGGCACGTGCCCGATCCGGCGCTGTTGCGCGCGCACCCCGAGATCGAGCCGGGCCTGCTCCGCTCGATGGCGGCCGAGGCGGGGATGGTGGAGGTGTTCAGCGCCGCGCCGGGCGCGGCAGAGCTCCACGGCTGCATGCGCAAGCGCTACCAGTGGCACCACACGCTCGAGCTGCGAGCGGAGCGCGCGCTCCAGCTGCCGTCGGCGTGGATCGTGAGCGCCGGGCGCCCGGACGGGGTGCTGCGCGACTTCGGTTTCGTGCAGGACGCCTCCGGGCTGGAGGGGCTCTATGCGGGGCCGGCGCCGGGGTGGCGGATCCATGCGGTGGTGATCGCGGAGCTGCCGCGCGTGCGGGGGACGGTGCTGCTGCGCTTGCTCGGCGCGCCCCGGGTGCGCCGAGCGGCGCTGCGGGATCTCGCGGCGCTCCCCGGGGACGCGTGGGAGCGCCGGGTGGCGATGCCGTGGCTCGTTCGGTTAAGCTTCGAGGTGCCGGAGCAGCTCCTTCCAGGGCTGCCCTCCGAGGAGAGGGATTTCGTCATGGAAACCCGGGAATGGTTCGAACAGTTCACCGCGCGGAAGGTCGCGGCGGGGGTGGAAGCGGGGCTGAAGGAGGCGGTTGAGGAGGCGAAGAAGGAGGCGAAGAAGGAGGCGGAGAGGGAGGCGGAGCAGCGCGCGGAGGAGGCGAAGAGGGAGGCGGAGCAGCGCGCGGAGGAGGCGAAGAGGGAGGCGGAGCAGCGCGCGCGGCGGTTGACGGCGCGGATGTGCGAGCTCCGGCTCGGCAGGCCGCTCACCGAGGCGGAGACCGCGGCCCTCGGGGAGAGGCTCGCCCGGCTTCAAGAGACCCGGGTGGCGGAGGTATTGCTCTCGTTCTCGGCGGAAGCGCTGGCGACCTGGCTCGCCGATCCGAACGCGACGTAGCCCAACGGCGCCGGGCGACAGAATCCACCGGACCCGCGGGACACCGGCTGACGCGGCGCGATCTACGGGGCCTGCTGGACCGCCTGCGCCGCCGGCTCGACGACGCAGCGGATGCCGAGGAACCCGCAGCGGTAGGTCGCCTCGAAGCCGCCGGGCCGCGCCGTCCTGACGAGCGGCGGGATGCCGTCGCGCCAGCTGCCGCCGCGGGCGACGCGCATCTTGCCCTTGCCGTCGTTGGCGCTCGTCGTCCACTCGAAGACGTTGCCGGCCAGGTCCTGGATGCCCTGGGGGCTGGCGCCGGCGGGGAAGCTCCCGACGTCGCACGCGGTCTTGCGCACGGTGCCGCCGCCGGACCAGCAGAGCTGATCCTTCGGGGCCTCGCCGCCCCACGGGTACGGCCGCGCCTCCTCGCCGCCGCGGGCCGCCCACTCCCACTCGTCGTCGCGCGGCAGCCGCTTGCCCTGGGCCGCGCAGTAGGCCTCGGCCTGCGCGAAGTCGACGCAGACCATCGGCTGCTTCTCCTTCCCGGCGACGCCGTACGTCGACGCCTCCTTGGCGCAATTCGCCAACGTATCCGTGCACTTACCCGTCTTGACGCACGCGGCGTAAGCCTCGGCGGTCACCTCGGTCCTGTCCATGCAAAGGTCGGCCACGGCGGCCTTCACCTTCAGCGGGCCCATCACGAAGCTGCCGCCGGGGACCCGGGCCATGCCGTCCGGGCATCCGTTCGAGGGGGGCGACGCCGGGGCGGAGGCCTGCCCGCTGCCGGCCTGCGCAGCGGCCGTATCGCCGGCCTGCGCGGCGGTCGCGCTGGCGCCGGCGGGCGCCGGGGCCGCGTCGGACCCGGGCTGGGGCGACGCCGGGGCGGTCGCCGCGCCGCCGGAGGCGCTCGCCGGCGCCGCCTGCGCGGCGGGCGAAGGCCCGGCGGGCCCGGCGGACGGGGGCGAGGCCGGGGAGGCGCCGCACGCGGCGGCGAGGACGCCGCACGCGACGGCAGGGAGGAACAGCGCGGAGACGACGAGGGGCGTGCTGTGGGATCGCATGGTGTCTCAGGAGGCGGTCACGGTCGGCGCCGGCTCGTCGTCGAGCCATTGCTCCTGGACGACGATCGCCGGCAACAAGGTGAACGGCCCGTCGTAGCCAGGGCCGAAGGTGAGGATCTGGATCACGCGTCGATCGCCGCGCCGGATCGGGAACATCACCTCGCCGCCGCGGGGGAGCTCGCTGCCGCCGCGGGGCGGATCGATCCAGAAGGCCACGCCCTCGGTCTTCCCGCCGAGCAGCGAGATGGCCGAGACGGTGAGCTCGGGGCAGCGGATGCGCAGCCACTCCCTCATCCGGTAGGCGCGGCAGCCCGCGGCCGCGGGGCCGGTGCGGGAGAGGCGGACGCGCGGCGCGGCCTTCCACTCGGCGGCCGTGGGCTGCTTCGACGGCTCGGCGGGGAACGGCTCGGCGTCGAGGGGCCGCTCCTCGCCGGCGTCGGTCGCTGCGGCCGAGCGCCCGCCGTCCTGCTGCGCGCTCGCCGGGGCAGCGGCCGAGCGCGCGCCGTCCTGCTGCGCGCCGGAGGTGCCGGCCGCCGCCGCCAGGACGCCGGCCATGCCGGCGGCCATCCAGGCGATCCACGCGAAGCGCAGCCTCATAGCGTCTCCAGGAACGCCACGAGCGCCGCCCGATCCTCGGGCGACAGGTGGCTGGTCTTGCCCATCCAGTCGGCGTTCTGCTCGATCAGCTCCGCCAGCGTGCCGGCCCGCCCGTCGTGCAGGTAGGGCGGCCGCCCGCCCACGAAGCGCAGCGACGGCGTCTTGTACTCGGGGCGCGGATCCTCGTCGTACCCCGGCAGCGGCGGCCGCTTCGGCATCGGGTACGCCGTGCGATCGGTGTAATCGCTCGCGGGCACGTGGCAGCGCGAGCACTTCGCCTCGTCGCTGTGGAAGATCTCCCGGCCGCGCTTCGCCCGCTCGTCGGGCGCCCCGTCGCCGCGCGGCGGCGTCACCAGGCCCCGGCGGAGGAACATCGCGAGGTACGTGGCCCTGGCCGCGAGGCCGGCCTGCGTGTGGTCGATCGGCAGCCCGCCCCAGCGGTGCAGCCCCATGCCCGTCTGGAGCCTGCCGACGAGATCCTCGCTCTCGCCGTGCCAGCCGTACGGCCCGGCCGCGCCGACGTTGCCGGCGAGCATCGGGGTGCGCCGCGGAAACCCTTTCCTCTTCGCGACCTCCGGGATGTTCTCCGGCCGGCCGACGAAGTTCGCGTGCTCGCCGTCCGCCGTGCTGAAGGTCGCCTCGCGCCAGACGTACCCGTCGTCGCGCCCATCGGGGTGGCACCCCGCGCAGCCGAGATTGCCGCTCACCGTGCCGTCGAGCGCGTTGTAGAAGAGCCGGCGCCCCTTCGCGACCTCGGGGCCGAGCGGATCGTCGGCGAGGTGGACGAGCGCCGCCGGCCCCTCCGCCGCCGGCCCCTCCGCCGCCGGCCCCTCCGCCGCCGGATCGCGCAGCCGGAGCGCCGCCACGTCGCCGGTCGAGCGGCAGAACACCCACGCCGTCGCCTCGTCCGCGGACAGCGCGAGGCCGGTCGGCGCGCCGCACGTGCCGGCCACGCGGATGTGCGGGTCGTAGCGGCCGCCGACCGGGTAGCTCTTCACGATCGCGAGCGTCGGATCCACGGCGGTCGCGTCCACCTCGAGCACGAGGTCGTCGCCCTCGCCCGCGACGAGCAGCGTGCGCGCGCGCTTGCGGTAGACCGCGGCGCGCGGCTGGGTGACGGGCGTGACGCTCGCGCCCGGCAGGGTGATGACGCTCTCCGGCGTGATCACCTGCTCGGCGAACGCCGACCGGAGCACCGGCAGGTTGCCGTGGTGCGGCGGGGCGAGCGGCTCGTCCCGGCCGGTGATCAGCACGTCCACGGTCGCCGCGCCGAACCACGCGGCGTGGCCCATGGCGCCGAGCGCGTGCCGCGCCGCGAACAGCCGCCGCCCGTCCTCGGAGAGCGCCAGCGCATAGCCCAGCGACGCCGCGAGCCGCGCGCCCGACGGGGCGCGCAGCGGCGACGCGGGCAAGGCGACGCGCCGGACCCTCGGCGCCCCGCCGAGGTCGTCGATCCGCGTGAGATCCGCGCCGACGAGGTGGCTCACGTACGCGGCGCTGCCGTCGGGCAGCACGGCGACGCCCCGCGGCTCGCGCGCCACGTCGACCGTCCACCTCGCCCTCCCGGCCTCGAGGTCCACGGCCGAGACCTTGTGCGTCCACGCCGACGTCACGATCGCGGTCTTCTCGTCCGGCGTGACCGCGATGCCCCACGCGTCGGCGGGCAGCGGCACGCGGCCGACCTCGACGAGACCGGCCGACGCGTCCGGCCGGAAGATGAGCAGGAGCCCCGGGTCGCGGACCGTGGCGAGCACGCGCGCCTCGCGCCCGCCGAGCGCGAGCACCTGCGCTGGCCGCCCCGGCGCGGGCACGCCTGCGCCGGGGCGCGCGGGATCGAGCGGCAGCGGCACGACGCGGACGACGCCGTGATCCTCGTCGGCCACGTAGAGCGCGTCCTCGCGCGCCGCGCGGGCGAGGGCGCCCCCCTCGCGGACCGGCGCGCGCACGGGCGCTGCGCCGGGCGGCGCCGGCGGATCGGCCGGCGCGCCCGCGCTGCCGACCGGGGCGCCCGCGCTGCCGGCCGGGGCAGCGCCCGCGTCCGCGCCGGGGGCGGGGCCGCGGGAACAGGCGCTTGCTGCGAGCGCGAGGAGTGCGGCGAGAGAGCGTGTCGCGGGGCGGCGCAAAGGGATCGCCGGATCTTCGCCCGCCCTCGCGTCCCGGGTCAACGGCCCGGCGGCGCGCCTCAGCACGCCGGCACGCCGGCGCGGGGCCGATGCGCGGCATCGAGCGCGCGCCGCATCCCCAGGGCGCCGGGGACGCCCCGCCCAGCCCGGGCGAGCGCCGTGAAGCGCTCGAGCGCCGCGGCCGACGATCTCCACGCGGCGTTTGATCCGTGAGCTCGAGCGAGCTATCGCCGCCTGGGTATGGAATCAGCATCTCTGTCGGGACATGGCATCTCGGACGGCGCCGACGCACCTCGGTTCATGGAGGTGAACGGCGCCCGCCTCGCTTATGCAGAGCAGGGGCAGGGCGCTCCGGTGGTGTTCTTGCACGGGGCGGCCTCGGATCATCGGATGTGGGACCGTCACCGCGCCATCGTGGGCCAGCGGTACCGGGCCATCGCTTACAGCCAGCGCTATTTCGGGACCGGCGCGTGGGACCCGAGCTGGCCCCCGTTCGGCGTGCAGACGCACGCGGACGATCTCGTCGCGTTCCTCCGCGGCCTCGACGCGGGCCCCGTCCACCTGGTCGCGTGGTCCTATGCCGGTCACGTGGCCTTGACCGCGGCGCTGAGCCACCCCGAGCTGCTGAGGAGCGCTTTCATCTACGAGCCCGGGGTCCCCTCGTACGTCACCGATCCCGCCGAGCTGCGCGCGCTGGGGGACGACCTGAACGCCATGTTCGGCCCGGTCTTCGGGGCGGTGCAGCGCGGCGACAGCCGAGAGGCCTTGAGGCTCCTGCTCGACGGGTCGGGCCAGCGCCAGGGGTATTTCGACGCGCAGCCCGCGGAGCGACAGGCCGTCAACCTGGACAACGCGCGGACCATGCCGCTCCTCCTCTCGCAGCCGCAGCCGCCAGCCATCACGTGCGGGCAGCTGGCGGGCCTGAAGGTGCCGGTGACCGTCGCCCATGGCGAGCTGTCGCGGCCCACGTTCAGCGTGGTCTCCCGCGCGGCGGCCCGCTGCATCCCCGGGCAGCACCTGGTGGCCCGCGGGGCGACCCACATGTGGCCCGAGGAGGACGCGCCGGCGTTCTGCGCCGCGGTGACGGGCTTCCTCCAGGGTCGCTGATCGGCGCCTTGCGGCGCGCCCTCGCGTCGGGCGACCATGCCCGCTCCATCCCTGACCCGCCCGGGAGGTCCTCGATCCATGAGCGAACGGCTGAACCTGATGTCCCCCGCGATGCTCGCCGACCCGTACCCCACTTACGCCGAGCTGCGGCGCGACGCCCCCGTGTGCCAGGTCGATCCGGGCGGCTTCTGGGCGGTGACCCGCCACGACGATGTCATCGCCGTCCTCAAGGACACCGCGCTGTTCTCGTCCGAGGGGTTCCGCGCCGCCACAAAGCCCGCGTGGCTCGGGCACAACCCGTTCGGCGACTCCATGCTCGTCCTGGATCCGCCGGCGCACGGTCGCCTGCGGTCGCTCGTGAACCGCGCCTTCACGCCCGCGGCCATGACCCGCCTGGAGGCGCGCGTGCGCGCGTTCGCCGAGGACATCGCGGCGCGCTTGCCGCTCGGCCAGCCGGTCGACTGGGTGGAGTCGCTCGCCATGCCGCTCCCCGCCAGCGTCATCGGCGAGCTCCTCGGCCTCGATCCCTCCCTCCACGCGCGCTTCAAGCGCTGGACCGACGACCTCACCAGCATCAGCCCGGTCACGCCGGACATGACCGCGCGCATGGAGGAGATCCGCACCACCGTGCGCGAGGCGGAGCAGTACCTGACCGAGGTGCTGGCCAGCCGCCGCCGCGCGCCCGCCGACGACATGGTGACGGACCTCCTCCGCGCCCAGGTGGACGGCCAGTCGCTCACCGACGCCGAGCTGATGAGCTTCCTCTTCCTGCTCCTCGTCGGCGGCCTGGAGACCACGGTGCACCTCCTGAACCACAGCGCGCTCCAGCTCATCGCGCACCCGGAGGTGCTCGATCGCCTGCGCGCGGATCCGGCGCTGATCCCGAGGTTCATCGACGAGGTCCTGCGGTACGAGCCGCCGGTGCGATCGGTGTACCGGCTCGTCATGGCCGACACCGAGATCGGCGGCGTGCGCCTCACGAAGGGCGCGAAGGTGCTCGCGATGATCGGCTCCGCCTGCCGGGACGAGGCGCACTTCCCGGACGCGCACCGCTTCGACATCGACCGGGGCGGGGTCACGCACCTGCCGTTCGGGCACGGCATCCACTTCTGCCTGGGCGCGCCGCTCGCGCGGCTCGAGGCCCGCCTCCTGTTCACGGCGCTCGTGCCGCGCGTCCGCCGCCTCTCGCCGGCTGGGCCGCCGGAGTGGCGGCGCGCCCTCTCCATGCGCGGGGTGACGTCGCTGCCCCTCGTGGCGCACCCGGCCTGAGCGCGCCGGGCGCGCTCACCAGCGGGTCCAGCGCGAGATCCGCTTGACCCGCGTGTAGGGGCTGCCGTCGTCCGAGAGCCCGAACGACGTCGCGCTCAGGGTCCTCACGTGCGGCCCCCAGCCCTCGTCCTCGATCGGCGCGTCGTCGTCCGCGCCGAGGTTGTAGACGAAGCAGTGCCCGTAGTGCTGCGTGACCCCCACGTAGGAGCTCGCGCAGTTGCCGTCGCCCTTGGTGTCCGCGTCGAAGTCCGCCGACGACCACCCGGTGGCGAACTGCCACGTAAAGAGCTCTTCCTCCCCGGAGACGCGGATCGGCGTGAGGAGGTGCATGTCCGCGGTATCGATGCCCTCGGCCGTCGCGCGCATGACCTCGGCGACCGTCCCGGCGATGTCCTCGATCTCGTCCCGGTATTCCCGGCCAACGACGTACAGGGAAGGCTGGTAATGGTTGCCGGCGATCGACGGCTCCCCCTTGGCGCTGAGCCGGTCGGCATACAGGATCTTCCAGAACGCGATCGTGGCGCCGTCCGCCGCGCCGACGCTGTTGTAAACGAGCGCCCACCGATCGTCGTCGGCCGCCTCACCGCAGTAGGCCTGAAACTGCTCCTGCGGGCCGGAGCCGTCGGGGTCGAGCGTGTAGACGCCGCCCGGCGCGCTGGCCGGGACGGCGCCGCACCGCGCGTAGACGCACCCCTCGCTCACCTCGTCCTCGCACCCCACGGCGGGCCCACCGCCGGCCCCGCCGCCGCCGCCGGAGCTCTCCCCGCCCGCGCCACCGCCGTCCACCAGGTGAAACGGCTTGTCGAGCCCGGCCACGGCCGTGCATCCGCAGGCCATGAGGCACGCCGCCGCCCACACCCATGTAGCGGACCCGCTCGTCATCTCCCTTCCTCTCCCTACCGCATCATGCCGTCACGCCCTGCATGGCGATGCGCCGCGCGGCGCGGACGCTACCGTCTCACCTTCGGCCTGGCAAGCCGCGCACACGGATCTGCCGGCCGCCCGAGAGCGCGAGCGAGCCCGGTGCGGGGGAGAGGCCCGCGAAGGCCGACGGCGCCCGCGCCGCGGCGGCCCGCTCGGCCGGCCGGCCCCGGCGCGGCGCCAGCCGGAGCCGCTCGACGCGCCGGCGCCGCGGGACCGAGCGCGGACGCCGCTCGTCCCTCGTCGCTCGGGACGCGGCCACGACCTCTGCAAAGGATCTCGGAAGAGAAGAAGACAAATCGAAAAGGCGCCAAGAACGCCATAGACGAAGGCGACGCGAAGACAGCAAATCAGTCGTCGACATCGTCGACATCGTCGACATCGTCGACATCGTCGACATCGTCGACATCGTCGACCGCCGGCCCAGCGCGGGCGTTCCGTCCTGGCGCCGGCTCGCTGCCGACAGGCGATCGACGCGCACGACTCGAATGCAGAAAAAATATCCCACAGAAACTTGAATGAAACACGCATCCATGCATCGTCCTTAGCGGATCATGGGCCCATGTAGGGTCGAACCCATCCGGGCGCACGCCCGCGGCGAGATCGATCTCACGCCGTCGCTCCGCTGCGGAGCTGGCCTGGCTCACCCTCGGACCAACAGGCGATTTCCACGGGCGGCGCCTCCGGAGCGCAACCGTCCGTTCCACCCCGACCGGCGGGCGCGCGCCGCTCCACGCGCCCGCGGCTCCGCGGTCATTCCCAGCAAAGGACGATCGAATGAAGAGACGAGAACCTTCGCGTGAGGAACCGAGCGAAGCGCCCCTCCGCCGCCGGCGCTTCCTCGGCGGCGCCCTCGGGCTCGGGGGAGCGGCGCTCCTCCCCGCCTGCGGCTCGCGCTCCGACGAGCCGGGGCCGCCGGCCGCGAACGCCGCGCCGCTCGTCGCGACCGCCGACACGCCGGAGGTGTCCGATCTGCGCTTCGGCATCATCGCGCTCACCGACTGCTCGCCGCTCGTGATCGCCCACGAGAAGGGGTTCTTCAAGAGATACGGCATCAACTCGACCATCGTGAAGGGCGCGAGCTGGGCGGCGATCCGCGACTCGCTGTCGAACGGGGACCTCCAGGCGACGCACATGCTCTTCGGCATGCCGCTCGCCTCGACGATGGGGCTCCTCGGGTCGCCGAAGAAGCCCATGATCATCCCGTGGCTGCTCAACCGCAACGGCCAGGCGATCACGATGAAGAGCGACCTCAGGGGCAAGGTGGCCGGGGATCCCAAGGCGCTCCAGCCGTTCGTCGAGGAGGCGAAGGCGAAGGGCGCGCCCATGACCTTCGCCATGACGTTCCCGCCGGGGACGCACGCCATGTGGACCCGCTATTTCCTCGGCGCGGGCGGCGTCCACCCGGACAAGGACGTCGCGCTCGTGACCATCCCGCCCGCGCAGATGGTCGCCAACATGAAGGTGGGGAAGATGGACGGGTTCTGCGTCGGCGAGCCGTGGGGCGCCAGGGCCATCGCCGATCAGATCGGATACACCGCCGTCACCACGCAGGAGCTCTGGAAGGACCACCCCGAGAAGGTGTGCGCGTTCACCGCGGAGTTCGCCGACAAGAACCCGAAGACGGTGAAGGCGGTGCTCAAGGCCCTCCACGAGGCGAGCGCCTGGCTCGACAAGCTCGACAACCGCCCCGAGCAGGCGGACATCGTGTCGAGGCCCACGTACATCAACTGCCCTCCGGAGCTCATCCTCGGCCGGCTGAAGGGGCAGTACGACTACGGCGACGGCCGCAGGAGAGAGGACAAGGATTACATGATCTTCAGCGACCGGGGCTGCAACTACCCGCAGCCGAAGTACGCGCTCTGGTGGCTCAGCCAGTTCCGGCGCTGGGGCATGGTGGAGGGGAGGCCGGACTACGAGGGCGTCGTCAAGCAGGTCATGCGCCCGGACCTCTACGAGGAGGCGATGAAGGAGCTCGGGGTCGCGCACGGCGGCCCCGATGACCGGCCCGAGACGCTGTTCGACGGCGTGACGTTCGATCCCAAGGACCCCGAGAAATACGCGACGTCGTTCCCGGTCAACGCCCTGAAGGGGTGATCCCCGACATCGCCGGGAGCCGACGGGGAGCGCGGCGGAGGGCGACGGCGAAGGAGTGCTGCATGAGCGAGGCGAAAGCGATCTCTCCCAGGATTCGAGTCGACCACATGATCCTGCCCCTCTTCGGGGTGGCGTGCGTGATCGGGCTATGGGCCGCCGCGAGCAGCCTGTGGGCCCAGACGCTGCCCTCTCCGCTCAAGACGTGGGAGGTGAGCAGGCCCTACATCTTCGAGCCGTTCGAGAAGCGGGGAGAGCTCGACCAGGGCATCCTCCGCTTCACGTGGTACTCGCTCCAGCGGGTCGCGAAGGGCTACACGCTGGCGATCCTGCTCGGGACGCCGATCGGCTTCCTCCTCGGCGCCTCGAGGCTGTTCAAGTCGAGCTTCGATCCGATCATCCAGATCCTCCGCCCCGTGTCCCCGCTCGCGTGGCTCCCGCTCGGCCTCGTGCTCTTCCAGAAGCCGGACCCGGCCGGCGTCTTCACCATCGCGATGTGCTCGATGTGGCCGACGGTCCTGAACACCGCGCTCGGGGTGCGATCGATCCCGCAGGACTACATGAACGTCGCCCGGGTGCTCCGGCTCTCGCGCATGAAGACGCTGCTCAAGGTGCAGCTGCCCGCCGCGCTGCCGTACATGTTCACCGGCTTCCGGCTCAGCCTCGGCATCGCCTGGCTGGTGATCGTGGCCGTGGAGATGCTGACCGGCTCGCCCGGCGTCGGCGGCTTCCTCTGGCAGGAGTACAACAGCCTCATCTACGAGCACATCATCCTCTGCATCATCACCATCGGGGTCGTGGGCTTCCTCCTCGACGCGCTCATGAGCCTCGTCGAGCGCAGGCTCAAGCTGGCGGGAGGGTGACGGCGATGGCGCTCGTCAAGCTGCGCAACGTCGACAAGAGCTATGGCGCCGGGGCCACCCGCACCGAGGTGCTCCGGGACATCGACCTGGAGATCGAGAAGGGCGAGTTCGTCGCCGTCGTCGGCTACTCGGGGGCCGGGAAGACGACCCTCATGTCGCTCATCGCGGGGCTACAGCGGCCGGACGCCGGCGTGGTGACCCTGAACGGTAAGCCGATCGAGGGGCCGGGGCCCGACCGCGGCGTCATCTTCCAGAACTACTCGCTCTTGCCCTGGCTGACGGTCTACGAGAACGTCTATCTCGCCGTGGACCAGATCTTCTCGGCCTGGTCCGCGGAGAAGAAGCGGGAGCACGCCGAGCGCTACATCGCCATGGTGAAGCTCACCCCGGCCCGCGACAAGAAGCCGGCGCAGCTCTCCGGCGGCATGCGCCAGCGCGTCTCGGTGGCGCGCGCGCTCGCCATGGATCCGGAGATCCTCCTGATGGACGAGCCGCTCGGCGCGCTCGACGCGCTCACGCGCGCCACGCTGCAGGACGAGATCGCGCGGATCTGGCGGGCCACCCAGAAGACCGTGCTCCTCATCACCAACGACGTCGACGAGGGCATCCTCCTCGCCGACCGGATCGTCCCGCTCAGCAAGGGCCCGGGCGCCACGCTGGGCCCCAGCGTGATCGTCGATCTCGATCGCCCGCGGGATCGCAAGGCCCTCAACCGCGATCCGCGCTTCAAGGAGATCCGCGGCGCGGTCATCAACTACCTGCTCGGCCCGGGCGCCGGGCCGAGCGCGGGCAAGGGCGTGCCCGGCGCAGCGCGGAGCGCGGAGGCGGTCGCATGAAGAAGTATCTCGAGATCTGGAACGTCACCAAGACCTTTCCCACCCCGAACGGCCCCGCGGTCGTCGTCCGCAACTTCGACCTGAACCTGAGGAAGGGCGAGTTCCTGTCGCTCATCGGCCACTCCGGCTGCGGCAAGTCCACGGTGCTGTCGTTGGTCGCGGGCCTCAGCGAGATCACGAGCGGCGGCATCGTCCTCGCGGGCCGGCAGATCCACGGGCCCGGCCCGGACCGCGGGGTCGTGTTCCAGTCGCCGTGCCTGCTCCACTGGATGACCGCGCTCGAGAACGTCCTGCTCGGCGTGGAGCAGGTCCACCGGCAGAAGAGCAAGAAGGACTGCATCGAGATCGCGACGCACTACCTCGAGCTCGTCGGGCTCGAGGAGTCGATGCACAAGAAGCCGCGCGAGCTGTCCTCCGGGATGCAGCAGCGGGTCGGGCTGGCGCGCGCCTTCGCCCTGTCGCCCAAGATGCTCTTGCTCGACGAGCCCTTTGGCATGCTCGACTCGCTGACCCGGTTCGAGCTCCAGGAGGTGCTCATGAACCTGTGGGCCGATGACCAGAAGACCGCGCTGATGGTCACGCACGACGTGGATGAGGCCCTGTTCCTGTCGGACCGCATCGCGATGATGACGAGCGGCCCGGGGGCGCGGGTGGGCGAGATCCTGGAGGTGCCGTTTCCGCACCCCAGGGACCGCCAGGCGGTGCTCGACGATCCCATGTACTATCCTCTCCGAGAGCGGCTGATCGCGTTCCTGGAGGGACAGGCGCACAAGGACGAGCCCGCCGCGGACGGCGCGCAAGAGCCCGCCCCGGAGGCCGCCGTGAAGACGGGGCGGTTCTGGACCGCGCTCTGGAAGGGAAGCAGGTCGTCGGCGTAGCCCCGCGGCGCCATCGCTGCTTCCTCGTGAGCGCGCTCGGCGTCGGACCTCACCGAGGCGCGGTGTGCGGGCGCGCTGACCGTCCACGGTAGAGCTCGCCCCGTCGTGGAGCGTCGCAGCGCGCGGCTGTGCGCGCTGCGCTCAACGAGGCTCACCACCTCCGACAAAAAGTGAGGGATACGGCCGCCGTAAAGAACAAAAGCCACACGGACAAGCTGCAGTTGCGCGAATGTATCTTTCTCCTATCGCGTCGGTTTCAACCAGCGGTCGAGCGGGGGAAAGTGTATGCGTGTGTCTCGAATCTTCGCGGCTGTCGGTATGGTATGGCTCGCCGCCGCGTGCGGCTCGACGGGCGGCACGGGTTCAGGAGGGGGAGGCGGCGTCTCCGCCTCGTCGGGGATCTCGACAGGCACCGTTGCCGAGGGCAGCGGGGCCTCCGGCGGGGCCAACGCAAGCAGCGCGGGGGTGGGCGGCGCGGGCGCCGCGACCGGCTCCGGGGAAGGCGGCGCGGGCACCGGCGGCGACGGTGCAGCTGCGGGAACGGGCGGCGCGGCCGCGGGCACCGGCGGCGACGGCGCGGCCGCGGGAACGGGCGGCGCGGGGACGGGCGCCGGAGGCGCGGAGACGGGCGGCACGGGCGGCGCGGGCGGGCCCGACACGGGGGTCGAGGTTCCGACCTGCGAGCCCTACGGCGCCGCGTGCGCGAGCTCCGGCGACTGCTGCTCCGGCATCTGCGACAGCGCGACGAGCACCTGCGCCTCGCCCCTCAGCGTCTGTCTGGGGCCGGCCGCGGTCTGCGACGAGGCCTCCGACTGCTGCAGCCTCAACTGCACCGCGGGCAGGTGCGGCGCGGCCGCCTGCCTCGTCGACGGGTCCGACTGCACGGAAGGCGGGGCCGCCTGCTGCAGCGGCATGTGCGTCGGCGGGACGTGCAGCGACGTCAACGGCGACGCCGCGTGCCAGACCGGCGGCAACCTGTGCACGGAGGACAGCCAGTGTTGCTCC
The DNA here is from genome assembly GCF_051474665.1 of Sorangium sp. So ce394. Taxonomy (NCBI): domain Bacteria; kingdom Pseudomonadati; phylum Myxococcota; order Polyangiales; family Polyangiaceae; genus Sorangium; species Sorangium sp. So ce394. The sequence goes on along the minus strand of NZ_CP150339.1, from coordinate 6,599,201 downwards.
CGGCTCTGCGGGCGCGACGGCCGCTGCGTCCTCAAGTCCTCGTTCTGTGTGCAGCGCAACGATGTGTGCACGAGCAACAGCGACTGCTGCTCCGGCGTGTGCGTGAAGCGGAGCGCGTCCGACGCCGCAGGCTACTGCGGCGAAGAGCCGGACACGGCGAGCCGCTGCAACAGCGGCGGCATCGACGGCGCCGTCTGCGACGGCTGCGGATTCTGCTGCAGCCGCGTCTGCGCGCCGTACGGCCCGACCGGGATCTCCGTCTGCCAGCCGCCGAGCGGTTGCCGTGTGAACGGCGCCCTGTGCAGGCGCAACGAGGACTGCTGCGGCGGTGACCCCACCGCCGATCTGCCAGGCGCCGGGACCGTGGTCTGCGACACGTCGGACGACCCGGCCGGGGAGATCGGCCGCTGCCGCAACCCCAGGATGTGCACGCCCCAGGGCGGCGTCTGCCATTTCAAGGACAGCTACTGCTCCGACACCTCGACCAGCGCTCCCAACAACTGCTGCAGCTACCTGGGGCGCGCCAGCAACTGCCGCCTCGACGCCCTGGGCGTGCCGCGCTGCAACGCACTCACGGAGTGCCGCGAGGCCGGCGACGACTGCGCCTCTTCCGACGACTGCTGCGACGGCGCGCCGTGCGTGCCGAACGCCGACGGACGGCTGCAGTGCTATGGCACCCCCGGAGAGCCGACGCCCCGGTGCGTGACCGAGGGTGGACCCTGCACGAACAACGGCGACTGCTGCGTCGGGACGACCTGCGAGCTCGATCCGGGCTCCGGCTCGGGCACGTGCACGCCCCCGAGCTCGTCGTCGGCCACGGGCGCCGGCGGCGCGGGCGGCGCGGACAGCACGAGCGCGACCGGCGGCGCGGGCGGCGCGGACAGCACGAGCGCGACCGGCGGCGCGGGCGGCGGCAGCACGAGCGCGACCGGCGGAACCGGCGGCTCGGGCGGCAGCACGCCGGTTTGCGCGGAGTACGGCCAGCTCTGCGGCGCGACGTCCGAGTGCTGCAACGCCGGGGCGGTGCAGTGTTACAACGGCATCTGCCGCATCCCTCCGGGGTGACGCGGCGTGCGGACCCGCTCACCCGCGTCGATGCACCCGTGTCGAGGAGAATGGATATGACCGGCAAGATACGCGCGATCTGCGCTCGCTCCTTGTTCTTGACGTCCCTCGGGCTCCTCGGCTGGGCGCTCGCGTCGGGCTGCTCTGGATCGACGCGCGGAACCGGGACGAGCGGCGACGCCTCCGGCAGCGGCGGCGAAGGGGGAATCGCCTCGGGCGGCTCCGGCGGAACGGCCGGAGACTCCTCCCTCGGAGGCGGCTTCTTCGGCCCTGGTTCGGGCAGCGGCGGCGGCCCGGGCGGAGGGGACGGCGGCGGAGATTGCGGCGGCCAGCAGGTCGACGCGGCGCCGCGGGAGGTCCACCTCGTGATCGTGCTCGATCGCTCGGAGAGCATGACCAAGGGCTGGGAGGCGAGCGACCGCTGGACGATGGTGAAGGGCGCCCTCGGCACCGCGCTCGACGCGATCCAGGGCAGGATGTCCGTCGGGCTCCAGCTCTTTCCCACCGACGATCACTGCGGCCTGGATCCGGGCACGGATCTGAGCGTCGCGGTGGCTCCGGGCGCGACCTCGGTCCCCGCCATCAAGGCCCGGCTGGAGGCGACCGCGCCCGGCGGCGCGACGCCGACCGCGGACGCCCTCGAGCGCGCCCTGCGGTACCTCACCGAGGGCGCCGGCAGCGCCCTCGAGGGCGACAGGTACGTGCTGCTGGCGACCGACGGCGGCCCCAACTGCAACCAGGATCCGGCGATGACCTGCCCGGCCACGACCTGCACCACGAACATGGATGGTGACTGTCCGGCGGTCGTCGAGAACTGCTGCTCCGGGGGCGCGGCGGACGCGTGTATGGACGACGCGCGCACCGTGCAGCAGGTGAGCGACCTGCGCGCGGCCGGCATCAAGACGTTCATCGTCGGCATCCCCGGCACCACCGCCTACGCCGATGTGCTGGACGAGCTCGCCGCGGAGGGGGGGACGGCCACGGCGGAGAGCTCGCCCCGCTACTTCGAGGTGGTGGACGCGGCGAGCCTCGGCGAGACGCTGACGAGCATCACCCGCGATCTCGTGAGGAGCTGCGAGCTCGCGCTCGAGACCGAGCCGCCGGACCGCGCGAAGGTCAACGTCACCATCGATGGTGAGGTGCTGCCGAAGGCGGGCGACGACGGCTGGGATTACGACGATTCGACGACCCCACCGACCGTCGTGATCAAGGGCGCGACGTGCGAGCACGTGAAGTCCGCGGGGGTCGAGAGCGTTCGTGTCGAGTTCGGTTGCCCGACCGTCGAGGAGCCGCGCTGACCCTGCGCCGGCGACGCGCCCTCCCGGCGCGCCGCGCCATCGATCCATGGCTATCTCTCAGAGCTCGCCCACAACCCATGGCGCATTGCGCTAACGACGCACCGTGCCCGGCGCCGCCGGCGCAGGCGCCAACCGCACGCGAGGGCAAAATCCGTCCCGGTCGAGTCTTACCAGCACAAAACTGTAATTGTCGATGGTGGGCGAATTAACCCGCCCGAATTCGCTCAGGATCCGCGGACGACCGATCTAGACAGAATCCGCCCACAGTGCGATTCTGCTAGGCCACCGTCCGTCCCTTCTGCTCGGCGCAAGCGCTCTGCAGACCGGACGGTCCTACGCCTGGCGAGGTGAGATGCTCTCCGCAACCTGTACCGTGAGCCAGCAGATTTACAGCGACTCGAGCTTCGAGGTGTTCGAAGGCACCTGGGGCGATGAGCGCAAGCCTGCTGTCTTCAAGGTCCTGAAGAGCGAGTTCCCGAGCTCGCGCGAGCTCGCGTCGCTCCGGCACGAGTACAACGTCCTCCGCGAGCTCGACGTCGAGGGCGTCGTCAAGGCGTATGGGCTCGAGAAGCACAAGAACGGCCTCGCCCTCGTGCTCGAGAGGCCGAGCAGGACGACGCTCCACGACGTCCTGCGCGCCGGCCGGCTGGAGCTCAAGCCGGCCCTGACGATCGCCCGCTCGGCGGCCCGGGTCCTCGACGAGATCCACCGCCGCAAGGTGATTCACAAGGACGTCAAGCCGCACAACCTCCTGGTCGACCCGGACTCGCTCAAGGTCCACTTCGTCGGCTTCGGCATCGCCACGCTCCTCCCGCAGGAGACGCAGCAGGCGGTGAGCCCCGAGGCGCTCGAGGGGACGCTCGCGTACATGTCGCCCGAGCAGACCGGCCGGATGAACCGCGTGATCGACCGCCGCACCGATCTCTACTCGTTCGGCGTGACCCTCTACCAGATGCTCACCGGCGTCCTGCCGTTCAACGAGAGCGATCCGATGGATCTCATCCACGGGCACATCGCGCGCACGCCCGTGCCCCCGCCCGAGCGGGTGCCGGGCGTGCCCGAGGCGGTGTCCCGGATCGTGATGAAGCTCCTCGCCAAGAACGCGGAGGACCGGTATCAGAGCGCCTTCGGCCTGTTCGCCGACCTCGACGCGTGCCTCCGCCAGCTCTCGAGCTCCGGCGCGGTGGCGCCGTTCGCGCTCGGCCAGCGCGACATCCCGGACACGCTGCGCATCCCGCAGAAGCTCTACGGCCGCGCCGAGGAGGAGCGCGCGCTGCTCGCCGCCTTCGAGCGCGCCGCCGGCGGGGAGGGGGAGCTCCTGCTCGTGTCGGGGTACTCGGGCATGGGCAAGTCGGCCCTCGTGAACGAGATCCACAAGGCCATCGCCCAGCGAGGCGGCTATTTCACCGCCGGCAAGTTCGACCCGCTGAACCGCGGCGCGCCGTACACCTCCCTCGCGCGGGCCTTGAGGGAGCTCATCCGGCACATCCTCACCGAGCGGCCGGAGCAGCTCGCGCGCTGGAGCACGGAGCTCGCCCGCGCGCTCGGCACGAGCGGCCAGCTCCTCGTCGACCTCCTCCCGGAGCTCGAGTGGATCGTCGGCCCGCAGCCCCCGGTCCAGAAGCTCCCGCCGGCGGAGTCGCAGGGCCGCTTTCACGCGATCTTCAAGGCGTTCGTCCGCGTCTTCGCGACCGCCGAGCACCCCCTCGTGCTCTTCCTCGACGACCTCCAGTGGGCCGACCCCGCGTCGCTGAAGCTGCTGGAGGTCCTGGCCACGGATCCGGAGCGCGGCTACCTGCTCGTGATCGGCGCCTACCGCGACAACGAGGTGTACGCGGCGCACCCGCTGCGGGTCGCGCTCGGCGAGATCGAGAAGGCGGGCGCGCCGCCGCGCGAGCTCAAGCTGCGGCCGCTCGCCCTCGCCGACGTGGTCGAGCTGCTCTCGGACGCGCTCTCGGCGGCGCGCGACGAGGTCGAGCCGCTCGCCCGCGTCGTGTTCGACCGGACCCAGAGCAACCCGTTCTTCGTGCGGCAGTTCCTGGCCTCGCTCCACGCCGAGGGCCTGCTCCGCTTCGAGGCGGGCGCGTGGACGTGGCACATCGAGAGCATCCGGCGCCGCACGGTCACCGATAACGTCGTCGAGTTCATGGCGCGCAAGATCGAGGAGCTCGATCCCGAGCTCGTGCGCGTCCTCCGGCTCGCGGCGTGCATCGGGCACGAGTTCGACCTGCGCACGCTCGCGGTCATCAGCGAGCGGCCGCCGCACGAGACCGTGGCCGCGCTGTGGAAGATCCTGCAAGAGGGCCTGATCGCGCCCGTCGACGCCGATTACCGCCTCGCCCACGCGACCGACGGCGACGCGCGGGCCGGCGTCGACTGGCGCGTCACCTACCGCTTCTTGCACGATCGCGTCCAGCAGGCGGCCTACTCGCTCATCGGCGACGATCGAAAGAGGGAGGTCCACCTCAGGATCGGGCGGCTCATGCTCGCGAGCATGGAGGGCGCCGCGCGGGAGGAGGCGCTCTTCGACATCGTGAACCATTTCAACATCGCGGCGCCGATCGTCTCCTCGCCCGCGGAGCAGGCCACGGCCGCCGAGCTGAACCTCGCCGCCGGCAGGCGGGCCAAGGCGGCCACCGCCTACGAGGCCGCGGCCGGCTATCTCCGCGCGGGCATGGCGTTTCTGCCCCGCGGCGGCTTCGACGACAGCTACGAGCTCGCCCTCGCGCTCCACCGGGAGCGCGCCGAGGTCGAGTCGCTGTGCGGCGCGTTCGAGGAGGCCGAGCGGCTGTGCGCCGCGGCGCTCGAGCGCGCCCGGACGGCGATGGACAAGGTCTCGATCCACCTCGTCCAGGCGAATCAATACCTGCTCCAGTGGCGCAACCACGAGGCGACCCTGGTCCAGAAGGCCGGCCTCCGGCTGCTCGGGTGCCCGATCCCCGAGGACCGGGGGGAGGTCGCCGCGCTGCTCGAGCAGGAGCTCGCGGCGGTGCCGGTCCTGCTCGCGGGGCGGAGCATCGAGGAGCTCGCCCACGCCCCGAGGACGACGCGCCCCGAGCTCCCGCTGACGCTGGAGCTCCTCGTCAACCTGTTCTTCGGGGCCTACAACTCGAGCGATCAGACGCTCGCGAACCTCGCCATCGTGAAGATGGTGACGCTCTCGCTGCAGCACGGGAACAGCGACATGTCCGCCTTCGGATACGTCGCGTACGGCATGGTCGTGGGCCCGCTGCTCGGCGAGTACGAGACGGCCTATCGGTTCGGCAGGATGGCCATCGAGCTCGCGGACCAGCTCGACAACCTCGTGCTCCGGGCCAAGACCTACCACATCTTCTCCGCGGACGTGCACAGCTGGACGCAGCCCCTGCGGAGGGCGGATCCTTATTACGACCGCGTCTACGATCTCGGGCTCCAGGCCGGCGACTGGACGGCCATGGGCTACATGATCAGCCAGAGCGGCTCGGACCGGCTCACCTACGGGATGCCCCTCGCGGAGCTCTCCCAGCTCGCCGAGGTGCACCTCGCGTTCCTGCGGCGCGCCCGGAGCCACGATATCATCGATATCCTGCTCGCGGGCGTGATCCAGCCCATGAAATGCCTGCAAGGGCTCACCAAGAGCCGGCTCAGCTTCGATGACGGCGCGTTCGACGAGGCGTCCTACACGGCGAAGCACGGCGGCTCGCCCTACCACATGGGGTGGCTGTATTACGCCAAGATCCGGAATGCGTACCTGTTCGGCGACCGGGCGAGCTATCCCGATCTGATGCCGAAGCTCGCCGTGGTCGAGGGCGCGCTGCCCACGCACGCGAAGGTGCCCGAGGCGACGTTCTATGCGGGGCTCATGCGGATCGCCGCGCTGGAGGGCGCGGAAGGGGCCGAGCGGCTGGAGCACGAGGAGCAGCTCGGGCGGCTCCTTGGGCGGATGAAGCGCTGGGCGGACGCCGGGCCGGACAACGTACGTCACAAACACCTGCTCTTGCTCGCCGAGCAGGCCCGCGTCGAGGGGCGCCGCGCCGAGGCCATGGACCTCTACGAGCAGGGCATCGAGGCCGCGCGGCAGGCCGACTACATCAACAACCAGGCGCTCGGGAACGAGCTCTACGGCAGGTTCTGGCTCGCCCAGGGCAGGGCCGAGTTCGCCGGCATCTACCTGCGCAGGGCCGTTTACCTGTACGAGCGCTGGGGGGCGAGCGCGAAGGTCCAGGCGCTGCGCGAGGAGCTCGCGCCGGCCGCCTCGTCGGCCGCGGACGGGGCCGTCGCGCTCTCGCCGACGAGCACCGCGCTGCCGGGGCTCGTCGCGGGGGAGAGCTTCGACCTCGCCACGGTGCTGAGGACCGCTCAGGCCATCTCGAGCGAGATCGTGCTGGACAAGGTGCTCGATCAGGTGCTGCGCAGCGTGATCAGGAGCGCCGGGGCGAGCCGTGGGTTCTTGATCCTCTCGCGCGGCGAGGTGCTCACGGTCGAGGCGATGATCTCGCTCGACCCCGACACGGTGAGCCTCGGGCTCGCGATGCCCCTGGAGACGCGCCTCGATCTGGCCCGCGCGGTCGTGCACTACGTGGCGCGCTCGCGCGAGGCGCTCGTGATCGGCCGGGCGGAGGACGACCCGCGCCTCGCCGGCGATCCGCACGTGATCGCGCGCCGGCCGAAATCGATCCTCGGCTTGCCGCTGCTGCACCAGGGCCGGCTGAGCGGCGTCTTGTACCTCGAGAACCACCTCGCCGAGCACGCGTTCACCGCCGATCGCATCGAGCTCTTGCGGCTGCTCTCCTCGCAGGCGGCGGTGGCGGTCGAGAACGCGCTGCTCTACGCGGACCTGGAGGCCGTGAGCGCCGAGCTCCGGGCGGCCAACGAGCGCCTGGAGCGGGAGGTCGAGGAGCGCACCGAGGAGCTCTCGCAGGCGAACGAGCGCCTCTCGGCGCAGAGCGAGGAGCTCCGAGACGCCAACCTGCGCCTCCTCCACGAGCTCGGCGAGCGCGAGCGCGCCGAGGAGGCGAGGGCCCAGCTGCAAGAGGAGGTGATCCGGTTCCAGCGGGAGAAGATCTCCGAGCTGTCGACGCCGCTCGTGCCGATCACGAACGACGTCATGGTCATGCCGCTCATCGGCACGCTGGACGAGGAGCGCGCCGCGGACGTGCTTCAGACCCTGCTCGACGGGGCGACGCGGAGCGGCGCCCGCGTGGTCATCATCGATGTCACGGGGATCAAGGGGGTCGATCACCGCGTGGCGAACGCGCTCATCAACGCGGTGAACGCCCTCCGGCTGCTCGGGACCCAGGCCGTGCTGACCGGCATCCGCGGCGAGGTCGCGCAGGCGCTCATCCGGCTCGACATCGACATGTCGCGCCTCGCGATCCGCGGCACCCTGCAGAGCGGCATCGCCTACGCCATCGGCCGATCCGGCGCCCTGAAGGCGTCGCGAACGCGCGCCTAGGGACGGCCCGGAGGTCCGTACGTCGAATCGTGTAGACACGTCCGGAGCGGATGGCGCATCATGAGGTCGCCAGTCCGCCAGGGGGTGCCTGCTTCATCGTGTGCCGTGCGGCGACACGAGGCGTCGGGATCCGCCGAGTCGGGCGGCTCCGCGCGGGTGGAGGGGTGAGGCGCATGAAAAAGAGCATCGGACGGTTCATCGTCGGGGTCTGCGTGGCGGCGGCGCTCGCGGCCCTGGGCTGCGACAACAGCGGCGCCGGCAGCGCGCCTGGCGCGTCGGCAGAGCGCGCGAAGCCGAAGCTCGCGTACATCACGAACGGGGTCGCCCCGTTCTGGACCATCGCCGAGAAGGGCGTGATCGACGGCGCGAAGGAGTATGACGCCGAGGTGAGCGTCGTGATGCCGAGCGACGTGAACGACCAGATGCAGCGGGTCGAGGACCTCCTGATCCGCGGCGTCGACGGCATCGCGATCAGCCCGATCGACGCGGAGAACCAGGTCCCGCTGCTCAACAAGGCGGCGGCCAAGACCAAGCTCATCACGCAGGACTCGGACGCGCCGAAGAGCGACCGGATCGTGTACATCGGGATCGACAACTACGTCGCTGGCCGGATGGCGGGGCAGCTCGTGAAGGAGGCGATCCCCGGCGGCGGCAAGGTGGCCATCCTCGTCGGCCGGCTCGAGGGCGACAACGCCCGCAAGCGCCGCCAGGGCGTGCTCGACGAGCTGCTCGATCGGAAGGACACGAGCGGCGGGAACGACCCGCTGAACCAGGAGCTGAAGGGCGCGAAGTACACGATCATCGCGACCCTGACGGACCAGATCGACGCCGCCAAGGCGAAGAGCAACGCCGAAGACATGATGTCGGCGCACCCGGACCTCGTGGGCCTCATCGGCCTGAACGCGTACCACACGCCGGCCCTGCTCGAGGCGGTCAAGCAGGCCGGGAAGATGGCCTCGATCCGGGTCGTCGGCTTCGACGAGCAGGACGCGACGCTGCGCGCGATCCAGGACGGCGAGGTGGTCGGCACCGTGGTGCAGAATCCGTACATGTACGGCAAGGAGTCGGTGCGGGTGCTCGCGGCGCTCGTGCGGGGCGACACCTCGGTCGTGCCCCCGGGCGAGTTCATCTCCCTGCCGGCCCGGCAGATCCGCAAGACCAACCTGCCCGAGTTCTGGGCGGATCTGAAGCAGAAGGCGGGAAAGGCCGAGTGAGCCCCGGCGGGCCGCGCGGCGCCGCCGGCCCCGGCGGGCCCGCGCCGCGCCGCCCGATCGACGACCCCCTGACGCGAATGAAAGCCTCCTCGCCCGACCCGGACAGGGCGCCGCTGCTCGAGGCGCGCGGCCTGACCAAGCGCTTTCCCGGCGTGCTCGCGCTCCACGACGTCCACCTCGCGCTCGGCCGCGGCGAGGTGCTCGGCATCGTCGGCGAGAACGGCGCCGGCAAGAGCACCCTCATGAAGATCCTCGCGGGCGTCGAGGCGCCCGACGCCGGCGAGATGCGCCTCGACGGGCGGCCGGTCGCGCTCGGCTCGGTGCGAGAGGCGCTCTCCCGCGGGATCGCGCTCATCCACCAGGAGCTCAACCTGGCGGAGAACCTCGATATCGCCGCCAACATCTTCCTCGGCCGGGAGCCGCGGCGGGGCGGCTTCATCGACGAGCGCAGGATGGAGCGGGACGCGCGGGCGATCATGGCGCGGGTCGGCCTCGCCTGCTCGCCGCGCGCGCTCGTCGGCGGCCTGTCCCTCGGGCAGCGTCACCTCGTGGAGATCGCCAAGGCGCTCTCCGCGAACGCCCGGGTGCTCATCATGGATGAGCCGACGTCGTGCCTGTGCCCTCCCGAGGCCGAGGCGCTGTTCGAGGTGGTGCGGGAGCTCCGCGCGGGCGGCATCGGCGTCGTGTACATCTCTCACCGCCTCGGCGAGGTGACGGCGCTGTGCGATCGCGTCCTCGTGCTGCGCGACGGCGAGAACGCGGGCGAGCTGCCGCGCGACGAGATGAGCCACGATCGCATCGTGCGGCTGATGGTGGGCCGCGATCTCTCCCAGTTCTATCCGCACGTCCCGCACCCGCCGGGCGAGCCGGTGCTCGAGGTCTCGGGCCTCCGGACGCCGCGGCACCCCGAGCACGCGCTCTCCTTCACGGTGCGCGCCGGCGAGATCGTCGGCGTGGCGGGGCTGCTCGGCGCGGGGCGCACGTCGCTGCTGCGGACGCTGTTCGGCGTCACGCCGGCGGCCGGGGGCGCCGTCCGCGTGGCCGGGCGGGCGTTCACCCCGCGCACCCCGCGCGACGCCATCGCCGCCGGCATGGGCCTGGTCCCGGAGGACCGCCAGCAACAGGGCATCATCCTGGAGATGGCGATCCGGGCGAACGTGAGCCTGCCGAGCCTCGCCGCGACGCAGCGCTACGGCGTCCTCGATCGCGCGGGCGAGCGCCGGATGTCGGCGCAGATCGTCCGAGAGCTCGGCGTGCGGACGCCGACCGACGTGCAGCCGGCGCAGCACCTCTCCGGCGGCAACCAGCAGAAGGTGGTCATCGGAAAGTGGCTGTCGATGTCGCCGCGCGTGCTCCTGCTCGATGAGCCGACCCGCGGCATTGACGTCGGCGCAAAGCACGAGATATACCAGCTGATGGAGCGATTGGCCGCGAGCGGCATGGCCACCTTGTTCGTCTCCAGCGACATGGAAGAGGTGATGGGCATGTCGGATCGTGCGCTGGTGATGCACGAGGGGCGCATCGCCGGGGAGCTCGGCCGCGCCGAGCTCCGCGAGGAGGCGATCATGCAGCTCGCGACCGGCAGCGACGCCGCGGCGTGACCCGGAGCCATCGGGCGGGATCGAGGCCAGAGGAGCATGCCTGTGACGACGACTCGTGATCTCCTGACGCGCGCGCGCGACAACGCGCCTGCCGCGCCCGCGCCGCTCGCGACGAGCACGCGGCGGAAGGTGCTCGGCGTCTTCTGGCTGCTCGTCGCCGTGTCGCTCGGGACCGCGCTCCTGAACGGCAGGTTCCTCCTGGCGGACAACCTCGAGAACCTGATCCGGCGGACGGCGCTGTTCGGCATCCTCAGCATCGGCGCCGGCTTCGTGATCATCACGGGCGGCATCGACCTGTCGATCGGCTCGGTCGTGGCGCTCGCCGGCTGCATGCTGCCGTGGCTCCTCGCGGTGGAGCGCTGGTCGCCCGCGCTGGCGGTGCCGCTCTTGCTCGGCATCTCGCTGTGCATCGGGCTCGCGCACGGGCTGCTCATCACGAAGCTCCGGCTCCAGCCGTTCGTGGTGACGCTCTGCGGGCTCCTGCTCTACCGGGGCACCGCGCGCGGGATCTCGGGCGATCAGACGCAGGGGTTCGGCGTCGGGTTCGAGTCGCTGCGGTACCTGTCGGTCGGCAGCCCGTTCGCCATCCCGGTGCCGTTCCTCTCGTGGATCTCGGAGGGCCGCTTCAGCCCCTACGCGGTGAACCCGTTCACGGGCGCGAGGACGCGCCTCGATCCGATCACGTGGATCGACATCCCGATGCCGTTCCTCCTGTTCCTCGGGATCGCGGTCGCGGCGTCGATCTTCCTGAACCGCACCATCTACGGCCGTTATCTGATGGCGCTCGGCCGCAACGAGCAGGCCGCCCGCTACAGCGGTGTCGACACCGACAGGATGACGATCCTCGCCTATGTCCTCTGCTCGGTGCTCTCCTGCTTCGGGGGCATGCTGTTCGCGCTGGAGGTCAACTCGGCCCAGCCGGTCGATTTCGGCAACTTCTACGAGCTCTACGCCATCGCCGCGGCCGTGCTGGGCGGCTTCAGCCTGCGCGGCGGCGAGGGGGCGGTGATGGGCGTGATCCTCGGCACGGCGCTGATGCAGGTGCTGCGCAACTCGATCAACATGCTGGGGGTCCCGACCCAGATCGAGTTCGCGGTCATCGGCGCGGTCATCCTGATCGGCGTCATCGCGGACGAGCTGGCCAAGCGCTACGCGGCGGCGCGGCGCAAGCTCGCCGGCTCGTGAGCGCCTGAGCGCGCGGCCCCACGCCGCCGAGAACACCGCGTCGACACGATGCGTAAGGCGCATCGTCGCTGTCCTCGCCTGGAGCCCGGCATGGCGGCGCGCGAGAGCGCGTTGTTTGCGTGCTAAGCTGAAAGATTGCCGGCGTTCCACGCGGCGCAGGAGCGAGCAGAGCGCAGGGGGCCGCTGCCGCGGATCGCCTGCACCACGTGGAAACATCAATCAAGTCGCTGGCTTATGGCAGCCGTGGAGAGCCCTCGCGCGGCGGCTGCCCGGGCGGAAAGGGGATGGCGTGATGCGGAACCGGATTTCTTGTGGAGCTATAATTTGTCATCTGGCGCTGGGGCTGGCGGGCTGTGCGGTCGGCGCGGAGGAGGCCTCGTTCGGGGCGTCGGCCGTCCCGTTTGAACAGGGCGGCGAGGCGGCGGCGAGCGATGTGAGAGCCGCCGCCGCCGGCCTCAGCGCGGCGGGCGCGGGGGCAGCGTCGGTGTGGGGGCCTGCCGAGAAGTCGTTCCTCGGCACGTCGACGACCTCGGCCTCGCGGGTCTACTTCACCGGGTACCGGGGCATCGTGTCCGAGGTGTTCTATCCGGTGCTCGACACGGTCAACACCGTCGACCTGCAGTTCATGGTGGGCGATACGGCGAAGACGTTCGTCGACGAGGAGAAGCAGCAGCAGAGCTACACCGTCACCCAGCCGGACAAGCGATCCATGCGGTGGCAGGCGGTCACCAGCAACATCCCCCACAACTGGCGGATCACCAAGAGCATCTTCACCGATCCGGGGCGCAACGCGCTGATCCAGCGCGTCCAGTTCGACGCGCTGAACGGCAGGAACGTCACCCAGTTCAACCTCTACCTGCTCCACAACCCGGCGATGGACAACTCCGGGGGCGGCGACACGTCGAAGACCGTGGCGGCGGGCGGGCGCACGATGCTCGTCGCCTCGGAGAACAACCGCTTCTCGGCGCTCGCCACCTCGCAACCGTGGAAGGTGCTGACGAGCGGCGGCCTGCCGATGGTGTCGAGCGGCTTCGTCGGCGCGACCGACGGCTGGACCGACCTGCTCGGCGGCAGCTCGGACAAGACGATGAGCTGGCGCAACGACCTCGCGAGCGGCGGCAACGTGGCGCAGATGGGCTGGGTCGATCTCGGCGCGAGCGCGGTCACCAGCGTCTCGTTCGACGTGGTGCTCGCCTTCGGCGCCACCGAGGCGGAGGCGACGACCACCGCGAACGCGACGCTCGGCAGCAACCTGACCACCCTGCGAACCACCTACGACAGCGGGTGGAACGCCTACGCGAGCGGGCTCGACAACCAGGGCGGCACCGCCGACGATCAGTATTACCTCGCGGCGATGTCGCTGAAGACGATCCAGGACAAGTCGAACGGCGCCATGATCGCCGGGATGGGCACGCCGTGGGGCGAGACCAACGGCGACGCCAACAACGGCGGCTATCACCTGGTCTGGCCGCGCGATCTGTTCAAGTTCGCCAGCGCGCTGGTGACGGCCGGGGACACGGCGACCGCGACCTCGGTGGTCAATTACCTGTTCAACACGCTCCAGCAGTCGAGCGACTGCGGCACCTCCGAGTACAACGCGCCGAGCTGCCCGCAGGGCTACAGCCGCGTCGGCCGCTTCCCGCAGAACGCCTGGGTCAGCGGGTGGCAGTACTGGCAAGGCACGCAGATGGATGAGCAGGCGATGCCGATCATCCTGGCCTGGCGCCTCGGCCCGTCGGTGTACAACCCGCTGTGGTCGAAGATCAAGAAGACCGCCGACTACATCGTCAACACCGGCCCCTGGACCCAGCAGGAGCGCTGGGAGGAGAACTCCGGATACTCGCCGTCGACCATCGCCGCCGAGATCGCCGGCCTCGTCTGCGCCGCCGCGATCGCGCGCGACAACGGCGACACGACCAGCGCGGCCCGCTACATGGCCGCCGCCGATTACTGGCAGCAGAACGTCGACCGCTGGACGTTCACGACCACCGGCTTTCACGAGGTGAACGGCCAGCACAGCTATCATGTCCGCATCAACCCGTCGCTGCCGGGCAATGTCGGAACAGGGCCGCAGCGTTATAACCCCGTGTCCGGGCCGGACGCGGCGACCCCCCTCACCATCGGCAACGGCGGCGGCACGCACGACCATCGCTACATCGTCGACGGCGGGTTCCTCGAGCTCGTGAGGATGGGGGTGAAGCGCCCGGACGACGCGTCGATCGTGGCGACGATGAAGATCTACGACAATGTCCTGAAGCGGACCATCGCCGGCAAGGGCGACGCCTGGTTCCGCTACAACTACGACGCGTACGGCGAGGAGAACGCGGTGGACGGCGGCGGCAACTTCGACGGCAACGGCGGCCGGGGCCGGCTGTGGCCCATCTTCACGGCCGAGCGCGGCATGTACGAGATCGCCCTCTTCGGCCTCGGCAGCAAGGGCAGCCCCTACCTCACCGCGGTCAAGGCGTTCTCGACGCCGCAGGGCTTCATCCCGGAGCAGGTGTGGAGCGAGACGACGAACGTCACCGGCTGGGTCGTCGAGAAGCCGTCGAACGCCACGGCGGGCACCCCGACGAGGTCGATGAGCCCGCTGAACTGGGCCATGGGCGAGTACATCAGCCTGCTGGCGTCGATCCGCGCGGGCAAGGTCGTCGACATCCCGTCGGTGGTCTGCAGCCGCTACAACGCCTGCGTCGTGCCCCCCGCGTCCGGCCAGGCGAGCGTCGTGTTCAACGTGACCGCGAGCACCGTGGTCGGTCAGCACGTGTACGTCACCGGCAACACCGCGGCGCTGGGCAACTGGAATACCGCTCTCGCCATCCCGGTCGATCCGCGCAGCTACCCGGTGTGGACGAACCGCGTCAACCTGCCGGCCGGCAGCGCCGTGCAGTACAAGTACCTCCGCACGAACTTCGATGGCTCCGTCACCTGGGAGAACCTGCCCGGCGGGGGCAATCGCACGCTGAACACCCCGGCGTCCGGCGGGACGCTCACGCGAAACGACACCGTGACCTGGTAAGGCCAGGGCGGCGCGGGCGAGACCCTCAGGGCTGCATGAGCCCGCGGATCACCTGCTCGGCCTGCTCGACGAGCGCCGCCACGAGCTCGGCCGCCGGCCGCGGCCTGGCGAGGGCGGCGCTCTGCCCGGCCCAGAGCGAGAGGTAATCCTCGCGCCCCGCCGCGGCGGCGGCCCGGCGGATCGGCTGCGTGAGCCAGTTCTGGACCGGATACTCCGGGATCTCGTGCTCGTGCGGCGTCAGGGCCTCGACGAACGCGTTGGGGATGCCCCGCGCGGTGCGGCCGGAGAACACGCGGGTGAGCACGGTCGTGCGCGCGCGCGGCGAGGCCAGCGCGCCGCGGTGGCCGGCGCTCGCCCCCGACTCCTCGCAGGCGAGGAACGCCGTCCCGATCTGCACCCCGCTGGCGCCGAGCGCGAGCGCCGCCGCGACGCCGCGGCCGTCGGCGATGCCGCCCGCGGCGACCACCGGGGCCCGCACCGTGTCCACCACCTGCGGGACGAGCGACAGCGTGCCGACCAGCGACTCCCGCACGGGCCGCAGGAACGCGCCCCGATGTCCGCCCGCGTCGCTGCCGGAGGCGACGATGATGTCGACCCCGGCCTGGTCGAGCGCGACCGCCTCGTCGACCGTGGTGGCGGTGCCGATGACGGCGATCCCGCGCGCCTTCGCGCCCTCGATGACCGGGGCGGGCGGGACCCCCATGACGAAGCTCAGGGCTTGCGGCCTCGCCTCGAGCGCGGCCTCGACCTGCTCCTCGAAGCGCGGGGCGAACGCGCTGGGCACCTCGGGGTCGGGCAGGTCGAGCTGCCGCAGCATGGGGCGCAGGCGCGCCACGTGCCGCTCGAGCTCCGCCGCGTCGATGGTGGTGGGCTCGCCGGGCTGGGGCACCCAGAGGTTGACCGCGAACGGGTGCGGCGTGAGCCGCCGGAGCTCGGGGATGAGATCGCCGATCTGCGATGGCGTCAGGGCGTGCGCCCCGAAGGAGCCGAGCCCGCCGGCGTTCGAGACGGCGGCCGCGAGGGCGGTGGTGGACAGGCCGCCCCCGAAGGGGCCCTGGATGATCGGGAGACGGAGTCCGAGCTGTCGGGTGAGGCGGGTATCGGTCCACATGGCAGGGCTCTAGGTGGGGCAGAGGGTCGAGACGTCGATCGGGCACTCCAGCGTGCGGAGCCATGCGTCGGCGAGCGCGTCGACCGCGGCGGCGCCGGCGCTGTCCGTCGCTGCCTTGATGACGTCGATGAGGTCCTGCGTCCGCGCGGCGGTCCCCACGTTCGCCCTGTAGAAGTCGCCGAGGGCCTGGTCAAGCGCGCCGACGCCGATCGCGTCGGCCACCTCGCGGAAGAAGAACGCGCCCTTCATGTAGGGCACGTTCGACCAGAGCGGGTCGGTCATGATATCGATCTCGTTGCAGGTGTCCGGCAGCGCGATGGTGTTCTTGGCGTCCGCGGGGTCGCAGACGCCCTTGAGATCGCACTCGTACGACGGCCAGACCTCCACGCCGAGCTCCTCGAGCGCGCGGGCCGCCAGGTACGAGGCGGTGCCTTCGGAGAGGACGAAGTCCTCCCAGCAGGCGATGCGCACGCCGTTGCCGAACCAGCCGTGGGCGGCCTCGTGCGCATTGACCTCTTCGCGGTCGAGAGAGCCGCTCGACAGGTGCCAGAAGGGGTGATGTTCCATGCCGCCGTAGTCTCCGCCGCCCCAGTCGGCCGAGACGGTCCCCACGCTGTCGCCGAGGGGGTAGGGGCCGTAGGTGGTCTCCAGGAAGTCGACGACGTCGACGAGGTGCGCGGTGCCGGTCGCGGCGTCGACCTCCTGGTCGGGCAGGTACCACACGCTGACCCGGGTGCCTGCGGTCGTGACGCCGAGATCCAGCTCGGTGAACGCGCCGACGGCGATCGCGGGCATGTACGAGGGCGCGTCGGTGGGAATGGTCTCCGGATAGATCGCGGTCATGCCCTCCGGCACCCCGGTCACGCGCATCGTGAACCGCACGCCGTCCGCAGGATCGGATTTGCACGGGAAGAGGTTGCCGCAGAAATAGGGCCAGAGGAACGACACCCCCGCTTCCGGCATCCACCCGTCGAAGCCGTCGTGGGGCTTGAATGCATAATCGATGATGACCGTGGCGTCGCTCCCGGTCGACGGCACGCTGACGTGGAGCGCGCCGGCGCCCACAGCGTAGTCGAGGTCGCCCGATGGATCCGCGACCGACACGATGTCGAGGTCGCCGATCTCGAACGACGCGGCCGTGCTGTCCGACGCGGCGAGCACGATGGTCGCCCTGCCCGCCAGGCTGGCGAGGTCGAGCTCGAGGGCCGTCGAGAGGATGTCGCGGGTCCAGTCCTCGGCAGCGGGGCTGCCGCCGGAGCCGCCAGTGCCGCCGGCTGAGCCGCCGGTGCCGCCGCCTGAGCCGCCTGAGCCGCCGCCTGAGCCGCCGGTGCCGCCGCCTGCGCCGCCGGAACCGCCAGTGCCGCCGCCTGCGCCGCCGGAGCCGCCGGTGCCGCCGCCTGAGCCGCCCGAGCCGCCGGTGCCGCCGCCTGAGCCGCCGTCGCCACCCGAGCCGCCGTCGCCGCCCGAACCGCCGTCGCCGCCCGCCGTGCTCGAGCTGCTGGCCGCGCCAGCGCCGCCATCACCGCCGCTGCCTGCGCCCTCGTCGTCGCCGCAGGCTGCCGCCGCCGCGAGGGTCGCCGAGGTCACGATCGATAACCAGAGGGGAGTGCGCCGCATGCCTTCGCTCCTGGAGCAGGAGCGCGCATGCTAGGCGACCGCGAATCGCGCTCGAAGAAAGCTGCGTCGTTTCAGCTGCTCCTCTCGACGGCCAGCGGCAGCGTGAAGAACACCCGCGTTCCCCGGCCGAGCTCGCTCTCCACGCGGATCACGCCGCCGTGGCGCTCCACGAGGTTCTTGCAGATCGAGAGGCCGAGCCCCGTGCTCTTCTCGCCGCCCGTCGTCCGGGTGCTCGTCCTCCGGAACTTGCAGAACAGGCCGCTGATCTCCTCCGGGCGGATGCCGAGGCCCTGATCCTCGATCACCACCTCGACCGCCTGGCCGAGCCGCCGCGCGCGCACCGTCACCGTCGTGCCCGGATGAGAGAACTTGAAGGCGTTGCTGAGCAGGTTGCTCAAGACCTGCTCGATCCGCTCGACGTCGCAGCGGACGGGCGGGAGATCGGCGGGCGCGTCGATGGCCAGGGCGATCTGCTTGCGGCGGGCGCCGTGCTCGTTCAGCGATATCGCCGCCGCGATCAGGCCACGCAGGTCGGCGTCCTGGAGGCGAAGCACGATGTTCCCTTGCTCGAGCGTCGTGATGTCGAGCAGATCCTCGAGCAGCTGCAGCGCGAACTCGGCGTTGGCCTGGATCTTCAAGAGGTGGCGGCGCGCGTCCTCGCGCCCGGCGGAGGCGCCCCCGAGCTGCATCGCCGAGAACCACTGGATCGCCGCGATCGGATTGCGCAGATCGTGCGCGGCGATGCCCACGAGCTCATGGCTCCGCTGGCTCTGCTCGGCGAGCCGCTCGTTCTCCCTGCGGAGCGTCTCGGCGCTCGCCTCCAGGCGATCGAGGCGCCGATTGCGGTCGCAGAGCCGATCGTGCTGGGCGAACGCGTCCCGCACGACGGCGGCGAGCGCCGGCGGGTCCCACGGCTTGGCGATGAACCGGTACACGCCGCCGTCGTTGATGGCCTGGATCGCCGCGTTCGTGTCCGCATAGGCCGTCATGAGGAGCCGGACGGTCTCCGGAAACTCGGCCTTGACCGCCGCGTAGAGCTCCGTGCCCGTCATGCCCGGCATCCGCTGATCGCTGAGGACGACGGGGATGGCCCGCGCGCGCAGGAGCGCATGGCCCTCTTCGGCGCTCTCCGCGGTGAGGACCTCGTAGTCGCGCCGGAGCTCGCGGCGGAGCGCCTTCAGGGTCTCGCGCTCGTCGTCGACGATGAGCAGGGCGCGGCGCTCGCCGGGCGCGCTCGTCATCGATCGAGCTCCTTCGGCAGCGTGATCGTGAAGGTGCTCCCGGCCCCCGGGGTCGAGCGGACCGCGAGCGTGCCCCCGTGCTGATCCACGACGATCTTGTGCGAGATCGTGAGGCCGAGCCCCGTGCCCTGCCCGACGGGCTTGGTCGTGAAGAACGGATCGAAGATCCTGCCGAGGACGTCATCGGTCATCCCGGCGCCGTTGTCCTCGAACTCGAGGGCGACCTGGCGCCCCTCGTCCCGCGCGCGGATCGCGATGCGGCCGTTCCCCGGGCCGCGGCACTCGACCGCCTGGGCCGCGTTGATGAGCAGGTTCAGGAACACCTGGCTGAGCTCCGCCGGCTTGCACCGCACCTTCGGCAGGTCGTCCCACGCCACCGTCACCTGGACGCCGCCGCTCCGCAGCGCTGGGCCCGCGATCGCGAGGGTGCTCTCCAGGCTCTCCCGCAGGTCGGAGCCCTCCACCTCCGCCTGGTCGAGCCGCGCGAAGGTCCTGAGATCCTCGACGATCTTCTGCACGCGCGCGAGGCCGCCGAGGGTGCCTTTCACGAGATCGCCCGCGTCCTCGCGGAGAAACTCGAGGTCGGCGTCCTCGCGGAGCGCCGCGGCGACGCCCGCCACGTCGCCCGGGCGCTCGCGGAGCGCGGCCGCCTCGAGCGCCTCGTAGGCGGCGAACAGCCGCACGAGCGACGCTCCCAGGGTGTGCACGTTGCTGCGGACGAAGGCGAGGGGGTTGTTGATCTCGTGGGCCACGCCGGCGGCGAGCTTGCCGAGGGCGTTCATCTTCTCCGAGTGGACGAGCATCGATTGCGTGGCGCGCAGCTGCCCGAGCGACCTCTCGAGCGCCTTCTGCTCGGACACGAGCCGCCGCTGGAGGCTCGTGATCCTCGAGTTGAGCGCGGACACCTCGGCGACCACGCGCTCGAGCTCGACGACGTCGAACTCGGCGAGGATCAGCAGCGCATCGTCGAACCGCCACACCTCGCCGCGGACGCTGTGCGCGATCGAGCGGAGATCCCCGAAGTGCAGGATGCCGCGGTGGACCGGCGCGTCGCCGCCGCGCGCCGCCGCGGCGAGCTGCGGAATGCTCGGGCTGACGAGGCGGGCCGGCTCATCCGCGCGTCCGAGCAGCCGGCGCATGCCGCGGTTCGCGAGCCGGGGCGCGCCGTCCGGCGCGAACACGCCCACGGCGAGCGCGGTGGAGTCCATGAGGAACGAGCCGGCGAGCTCTGCGACCCTGCCGTCGAGCTGCCCTGTCGCCGGCAGGGCCAATCCCATCTCTTCTTCGTTATCTCCTGTGCTTCGCGGCTCGCGCGGTGCCATCGGACTCCGGGCCTCTCGTTCCGGTCGGGACGACCTGTTCTTGGCAGGCTGGCGCGAAGCTCGCTAGACGAAACCGTACCGCGCTGGCGCCGCCGCTCGCCCGCGCTGGCAAGATCGGCGCCGGAGCGCGCCGGGCAAGGTCATGCGGCGCGCGCGGTGAGGAGCTGCTCCGCCGCGCCGACGGCCCCCTTGGCGGTCAACGCCGAGCCGTCGGCGCCGACCTGCCTCCAGAGGTCGGAGACGGCGCAGAACGGCCGGCCGCCGGCCAGGACGACGACCCCCTTGCACCGCTCGTCGCGGCGCGCGGCGGCGATGAGATCGCCGACGCTCGCGAGGTGCTCGCCGAGCGCGGCCGAGACCGCGAGGACGTCGGCCTTGCAGCGGACGACCGCGTCAATCACGTCCTGGGCCGGCGTGCTGGCCCCGAGATAGAAGGTGTCCCAGCCCGCCATCTCGAAGAAATCGGCGACGAAGCGCGCGCCGATCTCGTGGAGGTTGCCGTCGACCGCGGTGGCCACGAGCCGTAGGCCGGCGCGATCGGAGCTCGGGACGAGCGGGTACAGCTGATTGATGACCATCTGGGTGACCGCCGTGCAGTAGTGCTCCTCGGCGATGCTGAGCTGATGGAGCTGCCACAGCCGGCCCACCTCGTACTGGCACGGCTGCAGGACGTGAGCATAGATGTCCCCGATCGGCGTGCCCAGCTCGACCGCCTCCCGGATGAGCCTCATGGCCCGCCGCCGGTCCCGCTGGAGGAGCGCGTCGAGGTAGCCGCACGCGAGCACGCCGAGCGGGGCCTCGGGCCGGACGAAGCTCGGAGGTTCGACGCGCACCGAGGTGAGCCGATCGATCGCCGCGGACAGGTACCTCCGCGGCGCCTCGGCGAGGTGCTCCGGCAGCGCGATCGCGAGGACGTCGCCGAGCGCGCCGAGGTGGCCCACGAGCTCGGCGGGGTCGAGGCCGAAGCCGACGAGCAGCGCCTGCGCCCAGTCGGCGTACGCGCTGAAGAGCTCGGGCGACCCCAGCTCGACGGCCGCGGCGAGCTGCGCGAGGTGGCGCCGGGCGTCCTCCAGGCAGCGGGCGCGCCGCTCGCCGTGGGCGAGCGCGTCCGCCGGCCGCCGCGCGTAGCTGAGCGCCACGCTCATCGCGGCGACGCGCGCCGCCGACATGCGGAGCGCCTCCGCCGCCGAGGCGGCCTCGCCGGGCGCGGGACCGGCCGGGGGGACGGCCGCCAGCGCCGCCGGCGTCACGAGGGGCGCGCCGCCGAGGCGCCGCCGGCCGGCGGCGAGGACGCCTTGCGCGAGCGCGGCGAGCGCCGGGTCGAGCTGCTCGCCGATGCTCTCGCCGAGCGCTTCCAGCGCGGCGGCGAGCGCGCTCTTGGGCACGCCGAGCCCCTCGAGGAGCACCGCCGCGAAGGCGCAGTGCTCGCCGAGCTCCTCGTCGACCCCGGCGCGCAGCGCCGCCGCGAGCGCGTCGATGTGCGCGCCGAGGTCCAGGTCGCACCGCGCGAGGGCCTCGCGGGCGCTGGGGGCAACCTGCGCGGCCGCCGCGCCCTGCAGGCGCCCGAGCGCGGCTGCCGTCAACGCTTCGCGGGAGGCGAGGAGTCGATCCGCCGCCCTGTCGCGCTCTGCGATCGCCATATCGACCCATCTTGCGACGCGCGCTCGCCGGCGCACGTCCCGTATCGCACGAGCCCGCCCGGGGCGTTCCGGCGGGCGGCGCGCGCCTGCCCGCGGGCGCTGCCCGCGCCGGCTGCCCGCCGGGCTTGAGCGGGCGTCCCGCTTCAAGGTACGGTATCTCTCGCATCGCAACGAAGCGTCGTTGCCCGGGCGCGGGAGCTGAAGAACGATGTCGATCTCCTTGGTGCGGAACAGCTACGGCAAATCGAGGGTGCGGCTCGTCAAGGTCCGCCGCGCGGACGGGCGGCACGAGCTCACCGACATCGACGTCGACATCCAGCTCGAGGGCGATTTCGACGACGCCTACACGCGGGGCGACAACAGCAAGGTGCTGCCCACGGACACGATGAAGAACACCGTGTACGCCCTCGCCAAGGGCCACCCGGTCGAGCCGATCGAGGACTTCGGCGTCCTGCTCGCCGAGCACTTCCTCGGGAAGGCCCACACCCGGCGGGCGCGGGTCGCCATCGCGGAGAACGTCTGGTCGCGCATCGACGCGGGCGGCGCGCCGCACCGGCACGCCTTCCTCCGCGCCGGGGCCGAGCGGCGGACCGCGGAGATCACGGCGGGGCCCGGCGGGGTCGAGATCGTGTCCGGCATCGAGGATCTGCTCGTCCTCAAGACCGGCGGCTCGGCGTTCTCGGGCTTCCCGCGCGACAAGTACACGACGCTCAAGGAGACGGAGGACCGCATCCTCTCCACGCTCATCCTGGCGCGATGGCGCGCGGCGGCCCGCGACGAGGCCCCCACGGCGACCTGGGAGCGCGCCCGACGCGCCCTGCTCGAGACGTTCGCCGAGCAACACAGCCTCTCGGTCCAGCACACCATCCACGCGCTCGGGGAGGCCGTGCTCGCGGCCTGCCCGGCCGTCGACGAGCTGAGCCTCTCGCTGCCGAACAAGCATTGCTTGCTCGTCGATCTCTCGCCCTTCGGGTTCGGCAACGACAACGAGATCTTCGTCCCCGTCGACGAGCCGCACGGCCTCATCCATGCCACGATGAAGCGCGGTGGATGACCGGCGCGCAGGGGGGCTATCCTCTCGCGTCCGATGGCTCGCGAAGCACCGCCCCCCGCCGCAGCGACGGCCGACGAAGCAGCGCCGGCCGACGAAGACGACGGCGCGTTCCTCCGCCGCATCCGGAGCCACCCGCTCCGCCGCTTCCTCGGCCCTCCGCGCACGTACCTGCTGACGCGCTTCGTCCTGCTCCGCCTGCTCGGCTTCGTCTACTTCATCGCGTTCTTCTCGCTCGCCCGGCAGCTCGGCCCGCTCCTCGGCCCGGACGGGCTCCTGCCGGCGGACCGGTTCCTCGAGCGCCTCCTCGCCGTGACCGGCTCGCCCGGCGCCGCGTTCCGCCGGCTCCCCACGCTCTTTCTGTGGCTCGGCGCCTCCGAGGGCGTCCTCCTCGCCGCCGCGTGGGCCGGCGTCGCGCTGTCGCTCGCCGTGTGCGCCGGCGTCACCAACGCGATCGTGCAGCTCGCGCTCTGGGCGCTTTATCTCTCGTTCGTGCACATCGGGCAGGTCTTCTATGGCTATGGCTGGGAGCACCAGCTCGCCGAGACCGGCTTTCTGGCCATCTTCCTCTGTCCCGTGCGCGGCCTCCGCCCGTTCCGGTCGCCGCCGCCGCCGGTCGTGGTGATCTGGCTCTTCCGCTGGCTCATCTTCCGGATCATGCTCGGCGCCGGCCTCATCAAGCTCCGGGGCGACCCGTGCTGGCGCGACCTCTCGTGCCTTGTCTATCATTACGAGACGCAGCCGGTGCCGAACCCGCTGAGCTATTACCTTCACCAGCTCCCGCGGCCGGTGCACGCGCTCGGCGCGCTGTTCAATCACCTCGTCGAGCTGGTCGTCCCCTGGTTCGCGTTCGGCCCCCGCCGCGCCCGGCACGCGGCCGGCGTGCTCCTCGTGCTCTTCCAGGTCCTGCTCATCGCGAGCGGCAACCTCTCGTTCCTCAACTGGCTCACCATCGTCCCGGCGCTCGCCTGCTTCGACGACGGCGCCCTCGGCCGGCTCCTCCCGGCGCGGCTCAGGGAGCGCGCCGCGGCGCTCTCCCAGGAGTGCTCGCCGTCCCGCGCGCACCGCGCCGCCGCCGCCCTGCTCGCGGTCCTGGTGCTCTGCCTCAGCGTGAGCCCGGTCATGAACCTGCTCTCGCCGCGGCAGGCGATGAACGCCACGTTCGACAGCTTCGGTCTGGTGAACACCTATGGTGCGTTCGGCAGCGTCGGCCGGGAGCGCTACGAGGTGATCCTGGAGGGCACGAGCGACGAGGCGCTCGGGGAGGGGACGCGGTGGCTCGAATACGACCTGCCGTGCAAGCCGGGCGACGTGCGCCGGCGCCCGTGCGTCATCACGCCGTACCATTACCGCCTCGACTGGCAGATCTGGTTCGCCGCGTTCGGGAGCTACGAGAGCGAGCCGTGGCTCGTTCATTTCATCTACAAGCTCCTCACGGGCGACCCGGGCGCGCAGCGCCTGCTCGGGACGAACCCGTTTCCCGGCGCGCCGCCCCGGTACATCCGCGCCGAGCTCTACCGGTACAGCTTCACCCGCATCGGCGACGGCAGCGGCGCGTGGTGGCGCCGCGAGCGCGTCGGACCGTACCTGCCGCCGCTGTCCGCCGACGACCCGGCGCTGCGCCGCTTCCTCGCCGCGCATGGATGGCTGCGGCTGCCTGCCTCCCGCGCGGCCGCGCCCGCGGATGACGAAGATGGCAGGAGCGGAGTCGAGGACGCCCCGTAATCCTCCGGAGCGCGCGCGGCGCGCCGGCGCTCCCCGGAGCAGCCCGGCGCCCTCGCGCGGTCCGATTTCTGGCGCGCTCGTGATCAAGGCGCCCCAGCGCGGGCATTCAGGGGATCGCGGTCCTGGTTTCGGCGCGGTGGCGCGGAGAGACACGATAGCTTCGGCGTGAGTGCAATTTTCTTGGCCCGAGTCGCCGAGCGCGTGCCGAAACTTCACCGTAGGTGGTGAACGACGGTAGGAGGTCACGGTATGGCTGACTTAAG
Organism: Sorangium sp. So ce394; assembly: GCF_051474665.1. Taxonomy (NCBI): domain Bacteria; kingdom Pseudomonadati; phylum Myxococcota; order Polyangiales; family Polyangiaceae; genus Sorangium; species Sorangium sp. So ce394. Next base: position 6,574,415 of record NZ_CP150339.1, on the reverse strand, counting down.
GGTTCGTCGCTGGCGAGGCTGTCTCGCGGCCACCGCGACGCTCGCGCTGACGCTCGCGGCCGGGTGCGACGGGACGATCGGGGCGGCGGGCGCCGGGGACGGGGAGGACGTCCCGGGGTCCGGACAAGGCGGTCCGCAGGCGTGCGCGGGGACCGAGCGGCTCCTCGCGCCGCAGCGGCGCCTGACGCGATTCGAATACAACAACACGGTTCGAGATCTGCTCGGAACGTCGCTTACCCCTGCCGATCAATTCCCGGTGGACGAGGTCGCCGGCGGGTTCAACAACAACGCGTCGGTGCTGACGATATCGTCGCTGCACGCCGAGAAATACCTGCTGGCCGCCGAGGCGCTCGCGGCCGAGGCCGTGGCGGGCGATCTGTCGAAGCTATTGCCGTGCGACCCGGCCGCCGTCGAGGGCCAGGCCGAGGCGGAGGCGGCGTGCGCGCGGAAGTTCGTCGAGACCTTCGGCCGCCGCGCGTACCGCCGGCCGCTCGCGCCAGAGGACGTCGACCGGCTGATGCGCGCCTACGACGCCGGGCGCACGGGCGGGTCGCTGCGCGAGGGGATCGAGGTGGTCATCCGGGCCGCGCTGCAGTCGCCGAAGTTCCTGTTCCGCCTGGAGCTGCGCCACGATCTCGACGGCTCCGCGCCGAAGGTGCGCCTCGATCCGTACGAGATGGCGTCCCGCCTCTCCTACCTCGTCTGGGCGTCGGGCCCCGACGACGAGCTGCTCGCGGCCGCCGAGGCCGGATTGCTCGAGACCCGCGAGCAGCTCGCCGAGCGAACCCGCGCGATGCTCGAGAGCCCGCGGGCGCGCCGGGCCATCGCGGAATTCTACAAGCAGTGGCTCAACCTCGGGAGGCTCGACACCATCGTCAAGCAGGAGAGCGCCTTCCCCGGGTTCGACGATGAGCTCGTCGCGGGGATGCGCGCCGAGACGCCCGCGTTCATCGAGCACGTGCTGTGGTCGGGGGACCGGAAGCTGTCGAGTTTGCTCACGCTGCCCGTCGGCTTTGCCACCGAGCCGGTCGCCGAGCTGTACGGCGTGTCGGTCCCGCCCGGCACGACCACGCCCCAGCTCGTCGAGCTCCCGCCCGAGCAGCGCGCCGGGCTGCTCACGCAGCCCGCGTTCCTGGCCGTCCATGCGCACCCGGATCAGACGTCTCCGGTCCTGCGCGGCAAGGCGATCCGGCAGAAGTTCCTGTGTTACGATCCGCCGCCGCCCCCGGACGACGTCGACCTCACGCCGCCCACGGGCGAGGAGGGCGCCACGGCGCGCGAGCGGTTCCAGCAGCACTCCTCCGACGCGTCGTGCGCCGGTTGCCATCAGCTGATGGATCCCATCGGCTTCGCGTTCGAGAACTACGATGCTGTCGGCGCGTACCGCACCGAGGAGGGCGGGCAGGTGATCGACAGCTCCGGCGAGATCTTCCGGTCCGCGGACGTGGATGGGCCGTTCGTCGGCGTCCGCGAGCTGGCGGAGCGGCTCGCCGGGAGCGAGCAGGTCCGTGAGTGCCTCGCGACACAGTGGTTCCGCTACGCGGCGGGCCGCTTCGAGACGGACGGCGACGGATGCTCGCTCGACCGGCTGCGCGGCGGGTTCCACGCCTCCGAGGGCGATCTCGTGGAGCTCATCGTGGCCACCACGCAGACCGAGGCGTTCATGTTCCGCAGCGCGATCGCGGCAGAGGAGGAGTGAGATGAGACAGCGAATGATCTCCAGGCGGCGGATGCTCCAGGGCGCGCTGGCGGCGACGGCGACGATCCCGCTGCTCAACTCCGAGCTGGCCCGCGGGGACGAGACCACCGCGCCCAAGCGCTTCGTGGTGTTCTACACGCCGAACGGCACGCTCGAGTCGCAATGGATGCCCCAGGGCACCGAGACCAACTTCACGCTGAGCCCGCTCTTGCAGCCGCTCTCGCCGTTCAAGGCGAAGCTGATCCCGCTGCGCGGGATCAACATGAACGTCGTGGTCAACTCCAACATCGGCTCCGAGCACGCGCGGGGCATCGGCGGCCTGCTCACGGGGCGGGCGCTGCTCCGGGGCAATTTCCGGAGCTTCAACTCCAACAACGCCGGCTGGTCGTCGGGGATCTCGCTCGACCAGCACATCGCGAACAAGCTGAAGCCCCCGACGCTGTTTCGCACCCTGGAGCTCGGCGTCCAGGTCCGCGACGCGGAGGTGCGCGGCCGGATCTGCTACGCCGGGCCCGATCAGCCGATCCCGCCGCGCGAGGATCCCTACGACACGTTCCAGCAGCTCTTCGGGGCCTCGGTGCCGGGCCAGGGCCAGGGCAGCTCCGATGCGCTGGATCGGCTCCGCGCGCAGCGGCGGACCGTGTTCGACATCCTCCGCGAGGACATCGCCGACGTGCGGCCCCGCATCGGCCGGGAAGATCGCGTGAAGCTCGACGCGCACCTGCAGTCGATCCAGGACATCGAGGCGCGCCTGGCCGGCGGCAGCTCGTCGACCGGCGGCGGCCCGACCGCGAGCTGCCAGGGCCCGGCGCTCGGCGATCGCATCGACCTCTCGGACGACGCGAACATGCCCGCCATCGGCAAGCTCCAGATGGACATGGCGGCCGCGGCGCTCGCGTGCGACCTCACCCGGATCTGCACGATCCAGTGGTCGTACGCCGAGAGCGAGCACCTCTATCCGTTCCTCGATCTCCAGGGGAACCACCACGCCATCTCCCACCAGTGGGACACCCAGGGCAAGGCGCAGTACTCGAAGATCCACACGTGGTTCGCCGAGCAGCTCGCCTACTTGCTCGGCAAGCTCGACTCGTACGCGGAAGGGGATGGCACGCTCCTCGACAACACCGTGGTCCTGTGGGTCACCGAGATCAGCGAGTCGACGCAGCACGCGCTCACGAACATGCCGTTTTTGCTCGCCGGCAGCGCGGGCGGGGCCTTCCGCACCGGCCGCTTCGTCGACTACCTGGCGAACGGCGGCTCCGCCCGCCAGCACAACGACCTGCTGGTCTCGATCGCCAACGCGATGGGGACCGACGACACGACCTTCGGCGACCCCCAGTTCTGCACCGGGCCGCTCCCCGGCCTCACCTGACCGCCCCCCGCCGGCGGGACACACGCGCCCCATAGCGCCGCGATCTGCCTCGGTCGCGGCCGTACCTCGCCGGCGCCGCGCCCTCTCGGGTCTTGCATTTTTGCCGCCACCGCTTGCAGTTTCCGGCCGTTGTCTTGCGCCGTTGCAAGAACCATCCTGGGCTCATGAACAACGCATCGCCCACCCCGGGCTCCTCTTCCCAGCTCCACGTCGTGCTCGGCGCCGGCCAGATCGGCCCGCGCGTCGCGGATCTCCTGCTCGCGCGCGGGCATCGCGTGCGCCTCGTGCAGCGCACCCGCCGCGCTCCGGAGCGGCCGGGGCTCACGTCGGTGTGCGGCGACATCACCGATTTCGCCTTTGCCGAGGAGGCCACGCGCGGCGCGAGCGTGGTCTACGATTGCATGAACCCGCCTTACCATCTCTGGCCCACGCAGCTCCTGCCCATCGCGCGGGGCGCCGTGCACGGCGCGGGCAAGGCGGGCGCGAAGCTCGTGGCGCTCGATTGCCTCTACATGTACGGCGTGCCCGACGGGCCCATGCGCGAGGGCTCGCCGCGCCGCCCTTGCAGCAAGAAGGGCGCGCTGCGCGTCGACCTCGAGGAGATGCGCCTCGGGGCCCAGCGTCGCGGCGACGTGCGCGTCGCCATCGGGCGCGCCAGCGACTTCTTCGGCGCCAACGTGCCGCTGTCCGCCTGGGGCGAGCGCTTCTATACGCGCGCGCTCGCCGGTAAGGCCGTGGAGTGCATGGGCGATTCCGACATGCCTCACTCCTATACGTACGTGGAGGACGTGGCGCGCGGCCTCGTGACGCTGGGCGATCGGGAAGAGGCCATGGGCCACATCTGGCACCTGCCGACGGCGCCCGCCGAGAGCACGCGCGCGCTCGCGCGGCGCCTCGGCCGCGCGCTCGGGGTCGAGGTGGAGGTCGCGCGGGTCCCGCGCCTCGCGCTGCGCGCGGTGGGCCTGTTCTCGCCGTTCGTGCGCGAGGCCGTCGAGATGGCGTACCAGTGGGACGTGCCTTATGTCATCGACGACACGCGATTCCGCGAGACCTTCGGCTGGTCGGCGACTCCCGTGGAGCGGCAGGTCGCGGACGTCGCGGCCTGGGCCCGGAACCGGTACAACCTCGCCGCCCCGAACGCCGCGCCGGGGATCCCGGCGGGCGCGCGCTGATCGGCCGGCACGAGCGGCCGAGTTCGTCGAGGCTGGGTGTTCGCCCGAGAGCGGAACATCGCAGCGCTGCCATAGCGCGCGCGAAGGCCTTGACAAGCCTGGTTGAAGGACTCGAGATGGTGCTCTTTCTGGAGGGCATCATGCGTCTCGATTCCTTGTCTCCGACGGTGTGCCTGCTGGTCGCGGGCGTCGGCCTCGCGGCCTGCGATGCCGGTACGGCCGAGGGCGCCGGGAGCGCGACACCCGGGGACGGCGTCACCTCGGGGGTCGGCGCCTCCGGCGGCGGCGGCGCGCCCGGCGGCGGCGTCACCTCGGGGGTCGGCGCCTCTGGCGTCGGCGGCGCGCCGGGCGACGGCGGGTCTGCCGGCGAGGGCGGTGGCCCGGAGCCGCTCCCGCCGGTCGGGCCTTTGGTCAACGGCATTCAGTGGGCCGACACCTCGGGCAATCCCATCCAGGCGCACGGGGGCGGGGTGATCAAGGTGGGCTCCTATTACTACTGGTTCGGCGAGAACCGGAACCCGGACGGGACGTTCTACGCCGTGTCCGCTTACCGCTCGTCGGACCTGCGGCGCTGGGAGCTCAGGAACCATGTGCTCACCATGGACTCCGACGAGGACCTCGACCCGGCCAACATCGAGCGACCGAAGGTGGTCTACAACGCGTCCACGGGCAAATACGTGATGTGGATGCACTGGGAGAACGGGGTGAACTACGGCGAGGCCCGGGCCGCGGTCGCGAGCTCGAGCACCGTGGACGGCGACTACACGTATCACGGCAGCTTCCGGCCGCTCGCGGGCACCGGGGTGACCGACCACGGCAAGCCCGGGTACATGTCCCGGGACTGCGGCCTCTTCGTCGACGACGACGGCAAGGGCTACTTCATCTCGGCCTCGAACGAGAACTACGATCTCAACCTTTATGCGCTGACCCCCGACTACCTGGCCGTGGACCGGCTGGCTGCGGTGCTGTTCCCCGGCGGACACCGGGAGGCGCCGGCGCTGTTCAAGCGGAACGGCGTCTATTTCCTGCTGACGTCCGGGGCCACGGGCTGGGACCCCAACCAGGCCAAGTACGCGACCTCTCGCTCCCTCGAGCGCGGCTGGTCGACGATGACCAACGTCGCCGACGGCACGACCTTCCACTCCCAGTCGACCTACGTGCTCCCGGTCCAGGGCAGCGCGGGGACGGCCTACCTGTACATGGGGGATCGCTGGGCGGGCGCCTGGGGCGGGCGGGTCAACGACTCGACCTATGTGTGGCAGCCGATCTCGTTCCCCTCGGACACGACGATGAGCATGACCTGGAACAACACGCTGACCATCGACACGGCGGCGGGCAGCGTCACCGGGGCGACGAACCGCTTCAAGCTCATGAACAGGAAGAGCGGCAAGGTGATGACGGTCGCCGGCGCGTCGTCCGAGGACGGGGCCGCGGTGGTCCAGAGCGCGGACGACGGCGGAGACAACCAGAAGTGGAGCCTCAACTACAACGGCGCGGGCTACTTCCGGCTGACCAACGTCAAGAGCGGCAAGGTGCTGGACGTCCCCGACGAGTCGAAGAGCGACGGGATCGCGCTGAAGCAATGGACGGACCACGACGGCGACAACCAGGCGTGGCTCTTCATCGATCTTGGCGGCGGCGACCTCCAGATCCGGAACAAGAACAGCGGCAAGCTGGTCGGGGTCGTCCAGGGCTCGACCGAGGACGCCGCCGCGATCGAGCAGCGGGGGAGCAGCGGCGGCGAGGAGCAGCGGTGGCAGCTCGTCGTGGCGAATTGACGGCGAACTGACGGCGAACTGACGGCGAATCGACGGGCGCGCGACCGGCGTCAGAGCACGATCGCGATGACGCCGGCGCCGATGAGCGCGGCAGCCCACGCCCGATCGAGGTTGAACCAGGCCGTGCGGAGGATCGCGACGCCGAGCCTGTGGTAGACCACGAGCGCGACCGCCGCGGCCGCCGCCATCATGGCGGCCGTGTGCACGAGGACGGCGGCGAGGTAGCCCGCGGGGCTCGTCAGCGACAGGCCAGCTGCGTTGTGACACCCGGCGCCATGGCACGGCGCCGGGTTGTCCGCGCCGAGCAGGAAGACCGGGAGCAGCATGAGCCCGGCGCCGTGCGCGGTGGCCATCAGGAAGGACCACCAGGTCAGATCGCGGAAGCCGACGCGCATCCCGACCCACCTCGGGTGGCGCGGCCTCACGAGCTTGAGCGCGCCGAACGCGATCAGCGCGATCGCCGTGATCCAGCGGAGCGCCGCGGCGGGCACGCTCGCGAGCCCGAGCCCGAGCAGCGCGACCGTGAGCCCGATCGAGGCGGCGTGGCCGAGCGCGATCGGCACGAGCGCCCGCCGCACCGCGCGGCCGCTCTTCTCCTGCAGGCCGAGCGCGACCGCGAACAGCCAGCCCATGCCCGGGTTGATGCCATGATAAGCGCCGAGGAGCGCCAAGGTGAGCCAGGGCGTCATGGCGAGCTAGGGATAGCAGAACGAATCCGAGGACGCGTCGCCCCCCTCGAGCCGCACCTGGTGAGGGCGCAAGGGGCCGAAGTCGACGAAGAACTCGGGGTCGAGCGCGATGCCGCCGCCGGGGGCCGCGTCGACCTTGGCCATCCAGCCGCCGACGCCTTCCGGATAGAACTGCTCGTCCCACGAGGCGTAGAGCGAGTTCGTGAAGTAGATGCGCCGCCCGTCGCGGCTCACCTCGACCATCTGCGGCCCGCCGCGCAGCGGCCCGGAGCGCTGGTGCGCGGCCCTGCGGACCACGCCCCCGAGGTGCACCGAGCCGGTCAGCTTCGGGTGGAACGGGTCCGACACGTCGTACTGGCGGAGCTCGCCCGTGCCCCAGCAGGACACGTAGAGGAACCGGTCGTCGAGGGAGAGGTTGATGTCGGTGATGAGGGGCGGGACGGCCTTGAAGCCCTCGAGCAGCGGCGGCAAGAGATCTGGCTCCGCCGGCTCGGCCGGCACCTCGATGACCTTGCGGATCGCCCACCGGTCGCCGTCGCGATGCCAGAGCCAGACCGAGGCGGAGAGGTCCTTGACGCTCACGACGACGCCGACGAAGCCATAGGCCTTGGTCGGGTCGTGCGCGGGGCGGAGCTCGAGCGCCATCTGGTGCTCGTCGCCGAGATCCAGCGCCTGGAGGTGCTTTCGCTTCCGGAGATCCCAGACATGGATCTTGTGGCCGTATTTCTTGCCGAGCAAGAGCTCCGGATTCACGCCGTCCTCGATCATCTTCGGCGTCCCCCACTCGCTCGTGAGCAGGGTGTCGTGGCCGAGGTGCCACCAGAAGTCGTAGTGGAGGAACTGCGGCCCGCGGTCGATCTCCCAGCGGCCGAGCACATCGAAGCTCTCGCAGTCGAGCACGAAGATGCCCCCTGGCCCTTCGCCCTCGGGGTTGCCGAGCGCGCTCACGTAGATGCCGTCGGGCCCGCAGTGCAGCGTGTGCGGGCGCGAGTAGCCGGCCCGCTTCGCGATCTCCTCGGCCCGGACCGTGTGGACGAGCTCGGGGCGGCGCGGGTCCGGCTTGACGTCGAAGACGAAGATGTTCGACGAGCGGAGCGCGGGCAGCAGGAGGAAGCGGCGCTCCACGTGGGGGTGCGGCGCGTACGGGCACAGCGAGGCGCTGCAGGCGTTCCAGCCCGAGTGGTGGAGCTCGTCGCCGTAGGTCGGCAGCTCGTTGACCGAGACGAGGGTGCCATACTCAGGCGACCTCGGGTCGAGGTCGACGACCGTGAGCGCGTCGTGGCGATGGTTGCCCGGGCGCTTCAGCGCGGCGCCCGCGTCGAGCGCCGTCACGTAGGCCAGCCGCTCGGGCGGCGCATCCATCGCCAGGCGCGGCGACGGGTAGAAGGTGGGATCCGGACGAAAGCGCATGCGCTGCGTCTCCTTGAGTTCTGGCGTTCGCGTGTTCTCCGGGGGCGCCGCCGCCGCTCCCGGCGGGACCGGCGCGCGACGCCCGCGGCGTGAGGCGGTGATGACGGTTCGTTGCCGGGTCGATGCGCTTCGTCCAAACGGCGGCGCTGCGCATCGACGTGGACCCGATCGGAGCGAGGACGTGCGTCCGTTATAACAGACGCCGCGGGCGGGATCTACGGTCGCGGTGGGCTTCCGGCGGCGCCGGGGCCCCGTGTGGGCGGCGAGGTGCCGCGGGGCACGCTACGAGCGCGCGCGGCTGCGGCGCGCGAGCGCGAGGCCCGCGAGCGCCGCGGCGAGCGCGGCGGCGCCGCCGGCAGAGCCCGCCGGGCCGGAGGTGCTGCACCCCGCTCCGGCCGGCGCGATGTCGGCGCCGGTGTCCATATCGACGTCGCCGAGCAGCTCGGCGCCGTCGGCCGACACCGGCAGCGCGTCGGGCTCGTGCAGATCCCGCGCCCACACCGTCGCGTCGAGCGCCTCGCTCTCGGCGAACGACGTGGACAGCACCTCGCGCTCGCCGAGGCCCTCCTCCCGCGCGAGCTCCTCGATCCCCGTCGCGGCGAGCCGCGCGGCGGCGCTGGCCGGGGTCGAGACCTCAAACAGCGTGTTGCCGATGGTCACATACCAGCTCCCGTCGAGCCAGCGGCCGTGCCCGATCTCGGTGCTGATCTGCTCCGGAATTCCCCCCGGGCGGCCGATATAGCGCTTGCCTTCGTACAGGAACAGGACCTCGCCGGCGTCGCTGATGCCGTCGTGGCCGACCCGGAGCTTCGCCTGGTCGAACCGGCTCGACTTCGGGAAATCGCTGATCTGGTGCTGCTCGCCGTCGGGCGTCCGCAGCCAGATCTGGTTGGCGTCGCCATCGCTCTTCAGGAAGGCGGCGTAGCCCGCGTGCGCCAGCAGCCCGGCAGAGGTGTGGGTGAGCGAGTCGCCGAGGAACACCTCCTCACCTTCCGCGGTGTAGAGGTAGCTAGAGCTCGTCATCCCATCCCACCACCGGCCGACGACGTTCGTTCCGTCGGTGATCGGCCGCTGCAGGTTGCCCGCGTGATCCCCGAGGATCGCGTTGCCCGGCCCGACGATGGACGCGCTCTCGTAGGTGCCGAAGAAGACGCCGCCCGACGCCGCAACGTCGGCCTGGAACGGCGATCGGCTCCCCGGGCTGTACCAGAGGGTCCGGTTCGCGCCCGTCGACAGCGTGTGCTCGTGCGCCCAGTCGTCGTTGTACGACGTCCACACGGCCGTATCGCCGTTCACGGCGTCGAGGCGCGGCGTTACCGTCGCGCTCGCGACCTGGCGCCGGACGCCGTCGGCCCAGGAGAGAATGTAGCCGGTCGCCGACTGGTACACGCACCCCGACGGCGTGAGCGCGCCATAGACCGCGCCGAGCTGGGGAGCCGCCCATTCCGGGATGGTCTCGATCCACGTGATCTGGTGGGTGGCGCGATCGAAGATCCCGATGCGACGGAGGTAATCCACGAAGAGGAACCGCGTGGCGTCGAAATCGAGGATGGTGCCGGGAGCGCGCTCGACGGCGGTGAGCCTCGGGCTGCGGTCGACGTAGATGGGGCCGACGGTCCTGGTGACGTTGGGGCCGATCCCGACGTTGGCCGAGACCGTGAGCGTGTACGTCTTGCCCGACGGGAGCCAGTTGCCGTTCCTGCCATTGGCCTCCTTGACGTACAGCCGTCCCGGGACGGGCTGCGGGTGGGGCGACCCGTCGTTGTTGTCGAACCCGTAGCTTCCGCTATCGGTGTCGAACCGCGCCGAGAGCTGCTTGCACTCGTAGGGCGGCGTCGGGATGCACTTCGCTTCGAAGCGCCAGCCGGCCGTGAGGGTGTCGTGCGGCAGCACGTTCCACACCACGGTCGGGGGCGCGTACTGATGCACGATGCCCTCATCGCTCGCCCCCTCGCCGAACGTGTCGTACGCGTTGACGGTCACGACGTAAGGGCCGTAGGGGAGCTCGCCGCCGAGCTCGCCGAGATCGAACGCGCCCTCGTAGTAGCCGTCTCCCGTCGGCGTGAGCTCGATGGTGAGGCCCTCGAACTCCGCCTCGACGTAATAGATTTCGTCAGGGGACGACGCGGCGACGCGCACCGGGACGGTGCTGCCCTCGATGAGCGTGTGGTTCGGCTGGACGATGTCGACCGTGACGGCGGCGTCAGCGGCTTGCGCCGCGAGGAGCACGGTAAGAGCAACGGCTGTGCCAGTGTGCCGGTGGTAAGTTCTCATAGATCCTCCGTATTTCTGGGACTTCGGTGCGCCCGCAGCTTCTAGCATTCACCCCCGTCGGCGTCCGGGCGGTGCTTCCGCGGCGCGCGTGTGGGCGTGCGGCGGAGCGCCCGCGCGGCAGAAGAGGGTCCGGGCCTTCCGCCCCTCCGCAAGCCGGCTCCGAGAGATTCGGCCCGGCGAACCCGAACGGCGCGCCCGGCTTGTTTGTGCGCCGCGTTGGGCAGCGCGATGACGCGGGCGAGCCAACCCTGACCCGTGCCGCCGTCACGCCTGCGCTCCTCACCGAGGTCTAGGTAACGATGCCAGTCCAGCTTTCGCCAAGCCGATCTGGATATCAGCATGAATTCAACGCCATCGAGGAACGGGCCGAGTGGGAGATCGTCGCCTTCGCGAGGCGATCTCGGCCTCTCCCGACCTGGTGGAGCTGCCGACCGCCCGCGCGCGCCATCGCCGCGAGCGGAGGTCGGCGCGCGATGCGGAGTCGACTCACCGAACGCTCATTCGCGACGTGAGCCGCGGCCGAACGCGCGCAGCCGGAGGGAGTTGGCGAGCACCGACACGCTCGACAGCGACATCGCCGCGCTCGCGAGGACGGGGGAGAGGAGCCACCCGGTGAGCGGGTACAGCAGGCCCGCCGCGATCGGGATGCCGAGCACGTTGTAGATGAACGCCCAGAAGAGGTTCTGGCGGATCGTGCGCAGCGTGGCGCGCGCGAGGTCGAGCGCCACCGGCAGGCCGGCGATCCCGCCGCGGAGCAGCGCCACGTCTGCGGACGCGACCGCGACGTCCGCGCCGCTGCCGAGCGCGACCCCCACGTCCGCGCTGGCGAGCGCGGGCGCGTCGTTGATGCCGTCGCCGACCATGGCCACCCGGCGGCCGGCGGCCCGCTGCTCGCGGACGATCCTCGCCTTGTCCTCCGGCCTCACCTCCGCGAACACCGCGCGGATGCCGAGCTCCTCGGCGACGGCGCGCGCGGCGCCCGCCCGATCGCCGGTCACCATGGCCACCTCGACGCCGAGCTGCCGCAGGGCCGCGATGGCGCGGCGCGCCTCCTCGGTCGGCCGGTCGGCGACCGCCACGAGCCCGGCGAGCCGCCCGTCGACGGCCACGAACGACGGCGTGCGGCCCTGCGCGGCGAGCCGCTCGGCCTCGGCCTCCAGCGCGCCCGTGTCGATGCCCGCCCGGCGCAGCCACGCCGCGGTGCCGGCGCGCACGAGGCGGCCCGCGGCGCGCGCCTCGATGCCGTGGCCGATCTCCGCGCGGAAATCCGAGGCCGCCGGGAGGCCCACGCCGCGGCCGCGCGCGCCCTCGACGATCGCCCGCGCCACCGGGTGCTCGCTCTGGAGCTCCGCGGCCGCCGCGAGGCCGAGGAGCTCCGCCTCGCCGTGGCCCGCGAGGGCGACGACGTCGGTGAGCTCGGGCCGCCCCGAGGTGAGCGTCCCGGTCTTGTCGAGCAGCACCGTGTCGACGCGGCTCGCCGCCTCGAGCGCCGCGCCGCCCTTGACGAGGACGCCGAGCTCCGCGCCGCGCCCCGTCCCGACGGCCACGGCCGCCGGCGTGGCCAGGCCGAGCGCGCACGGGCAGGCGATCACGAGCACCGCGACGAACCGCTCGATCGCCGTGGCGAGGCCCGCGGCGGTCGGGTCGACCGCGAGCCACGCGACGAAGGCGAGCGACGCGACGGCGGCGACGACGGGGACGAAGACGCCGCTCACCACGTCGGCGAGCCGGGCGATCGGCGCGCGCGACCCCTGCGCCTGCTCCACGGCGTCGACGATGCGCGCGAGCGCGGTGTCCGCGCCGGTCTTCGTGACGCGGAGGGTGAGGGCGCCGCTCTGGTTGAGCGTCCCGCCGAGCACGGCCGAGCCCGCGGTCTTGTCGACGGGCATGCTCTCGCCGGTGAGCATCGACTCGTCGACCGCGGACGCGCCGCGGACCACCTCGCCGTCGGTCGCGATGCGCTCGCCGGGCCGCACCAGCACGAGGTCGCCGGGCGCGAGCGCGGCGGCGGGCACCTCGTCCTCGGCGTCGCCGCGGAGGCGCCGCGCGGTCTTCGGCTGCAGCGCCACGAGCCCGCGCACGGCGTCGGCGAGCCGCTTCCGCGCGCGCGTCTCGAGGAGCCTGCCGATCAGCACGAAGGTGACGATCGCGGCGGCGGCCTCGAAGTAGACGGGCGGCAGGTGGCCGTGCTCGGCGTGCGGGAAGAGGCCGGGCGCCACGACCGCGGCGGTCGAGTAGAGCCAGGCGGCGCCGGCCCCGAGGCTCACGAGGGTGTTCATGTCGGCGGCGCGGTGCCGGAGCGCGCCGAAGGCGAGGCGGAAGAACCGGCGACCCGGCCCGAGGATCACGACCGTGGCGAGCGCGAGCGAGAGCCAGCGCCCGAAGGCGCCTTCGAGCGCCGGGAGCGCGCCGTGCGACATGGCCACGGCGAGCAGGGGGGCCGTGAACAGGGCGGCGATCGCGACGTCGCGCCGGAGCGCGCGCCGCTCCCGCTGCTCGGCCGCGTCCATGGCGGCGGCGCGCTCGGAGGCGGCCGGGTGCGGGCGCGGCGGCGGAGCGCCCGCGGCGGCCGCGGAGCGCTCGGGCGCCGTGGAGGTCGCGCGGGCGCCGGCGTCGGCGGGCGCCGCGGGAGCGCCGGCGTCGGCGGGCGCCGCGGGAGCGCCATCGACGGCGGAGGCGTCGGGCACCTCGGGCACCTCGTAGCCCGCCTCCACGATGGCGTGGGCCAGCGCGGCCGGCGTGGTCGTCCGCGCGTCGTAGGCGATCGTCGCCCGCTGGGTCACGAGGTTGACCGTCGCCTCCGCGACGCCGGGCGTCGCGCGCAGCGCCTTCTCCACGCGGCGCACGCACGCCGCGCAGGTCATGCCCTGCACCGGCAGGTCCGTCCGGGCGCGCTGCTCCACGGTCGCCGCGTTCGCTCCGGGCGCGGCCGTCGCCCTGGTCGGCTCCGCGGGCTGGGGGTTCGTCGTCATGGCCTCTCCATTCCACTCCACGAGCGCGCGGCTCGCCTCCCGTCCGCCTGCGCAGGCGCAGCCGCTCCGGCCACGCTATCTACCCCGGAACGGTCGACACGGCTCCCGCGACGCAGGGCCGGCGCCGCTCCGGCCGCGCCGCGCCGAGCGGTGGCCGGCCGCGGGAGGTGCTACGCCCGCGGGCGCATGGAGCAGATCCTTCCGGCGCTCGGGGTGAGCGTGGTCGTGTTCATCTCGACGAACATCGACGACATCCTCCTGCTGTCGGCCTTCTTCGCGGACCCCGGCTTCACCGCCCGCCAGGTCGTCGCCGGCCAGTTCCTCGGCATGGCGGCGCTCGTCCTGGCGAGCGTCGCGTGCGCGCTGCTCGCCGTCCGCGTGCCGGACGGGTGGATCGGCCTGCTCGGCCTGGCGCCCCTCGCGCTCGGCCTGCGGGGCCTCTGGGCGCTCCGTCGGGGCCCCGGGGCCGACGACGACGGCGACGACGACGACGAAAAGCCGCCCGGCGGCGCGGCGCGGTTCAAGGCGCTCGCGGTGGCGAGCGTGACCATCGCGAACGGCGGGGACAACCTCGGCGTCTACATCCCGCTGTTCTCGAGCGCCCCGGGGCACGTCCCGCTCCACGCGGCCGTGTTCGCGGTCATGACCGGCGCCTTCTGCGCGCTCGGCCACCGCCTCGTCCACCACCCGGTCCTTGGCAGCCGCATCCGGCGCTACGGCCGGGCGGCGCTGCCGTTCGTCCTGATCGGCCTCGGGCTCTGGATCCTGTCCGACGCCCTCGCGCTCGCCCGTCCAGCGGGTTGACCGGCCGCGGGAGAGGGCGCTCGTTGCCTGCCCCGGGCTGCACCTGCCGCCTGCTGCAGCCAGCACCCGGGCGCCGGGAGCGCCTCCGCCGCCGACCGCCGCGCTCGCCGCTCGCCGCGCGCGGGGACCCCCGCACCTCCCCGGAAATGAGGGCCCTCCGAGGCGGCGATCGCCCTCGCCTCGGCCCGCGCCGCGCGTGGCGCGATGCCTGCTTGAGAGCGCGCGGCGGCGGCAGGGCGACATCACCCCGTGCACCTCGCCCGCCGTCGAGTGTGACCACCATGTTTCAAGCAAGAACCGAATCATCCGTGACCGCGCACGATCGCGAGCGCACAGGAGGCCACCTTGCCGGTCGCGTGTTTTGATGCCGCGGGCAAGCTCGCCGTCGACGAGGCGCTCCAGCGCGGCGAGGCGGTCGTCCTGCCCACCCCGTCGCCGCTGGCCTACGTGATCGCGGGGAAGACGGCCGCCGCCGTGAACCGCGCGCGGGGGCGACCTCACAACCACCCCGTCGCCGCGTGGGAGCCGCGCCTCGATCGGCTCGCGCCGCACCTCGCGCTCGACGAGGCGGAGCGCCGCCGCCTCGGCTGGCTGCTCGCGGTCGAGCGCGTGACCGCCCTCGTGCCGCAGGCCCGCGACGTGGCCGCGCCGAGCTGGCTCGATCCCGCCGCGAGCTACGGCATGGCGCTCCTCTTCGGCGTCGCGTGGGAGCCCATCGCCTGGCTGCTCGAGCGCCACGCGCCGCTCTTCGTGAGCAGCGCCAACGGCGCCGGCGCGCTGCCCGCGGTCGACCTGCGGCAGGCCGTCGCCGCCTTCGGCCCCGAGGTGTGGGTGCTCGACGGCGACGCGCTGCGCGAGCGCGCGCGGCCGCACGCGTCCACGACGACGCTCCGCTTCGTCCCCGGCCGCGGCTGGGAGATCCACCGGCGCGGCATCCAGGATACCCTCCGCGCGAACGCCGGGTGCAGCGACTACCTCGCGGACGTCCTGGCCCGCGCCGACGCCGCCCTCTTCCGGAGACCGTTCCCCCGGCGACAGGACGGACGCGCAGGGCGCCAGGCGCGGCGCTCGCCGCCAGCGGACCGCGACGGCCCGGCGCGCCTTCACGGTCCCAGGGGCCGTCGCCCGAGGCATCACGCAGCGTAGCTCGGCCGCCCAGCGGCGCGCCGCAGGGAGCCCTGCCGGGACGGTTCTGCGGGGGCGATCTGTCGCGATCCGTCGGGTCGAATGTGCGGTGCCCAACCATCACCCGCCAGCCCTCCCACCCCCGCTTCGGGCCGAGCCGTTCACATGTGAATCGCACTCGTTAACACGTGATTTTGCATGACGAGGTTTGGACGGCGCCGTACTCGAGGTTTGGACGGGGCGGTACTCGAGGTTTGGACGGCGCCGTACTCGAGGTTTGGACGGCGCCGTACTCGAGGTTTGGACGGGGCGGTACTCGAGGTTTGGACGGCGCAGCACCAGGAGGGTCGCGGTCGAGGTGCGCTCCGCCGTTACCAGGCGCGCACCACCGCAAGGATACCGCACCCTTCCACGACGCCCCGTCGGAGCCATCGCCCGAGGAGATCTTTCCCCATGACAACGCTTCCCAAGAATCGCCATGCCATGTTCGGCTCGATCCTCGCCATCGCCACCGTGGGCCTCTTCGCGCTCGGTTCCGGGTGCAGCACGGCCCCGTCCGACTCCGCCGGCGCGGAGGAGGTCGGCGAGGCGGATGACGACCTCTCCATCCTCCAGTGCCTGCTCTACGAGATCAACGGCAAGACCACCATCTGCCACGCCACCAACTCGCGGCGGCACGCTGAGCTGCGGCTCCTGCACCGATCCCGAGACCTGCGGCGGCGGCGGCACGGCCAACGTCTGCGGCTGCACGCCGACCACGTGCGGGGCCCAGGGCGCGACCTGCGGCACCATCCCCGACGGCTGCGGCGGCACGCTCACCTGCGGCGCGCCCTGCGGCCCCGTCTGCCCCTGCGCCGCGAACCCGGCCTGGGAGGCCGCGCTGGACGGGACGATCGTGAACGACGGACGGTGCACGAATTACTCCTTCCCCGCTCCCTGCCACACTTCGGGCGCCTATTCCTGGGCAGTCTCCGATGAGGGCACGTCGGTCGTGGAGCTCATGGCCGGAACGGACTCCGTGGACGGAGAAGAATTCAGCTTCTGTGGTGTGCAGGTGATGAACGTGAGCAGCCAATTCCCCGGTCAGTGCAGCGGGGGTGCCTTCCCCGTCATGATGACGACCCTCACCGCGGCGGAGGTCGCGTCGTGCAGGGCCGATATCGCGAACTTCGCGGCGGCCCAGAACGTCACCTGCAACTGAGCCTCCATCTCCCACCTTCCAAGCGCGCCGCTCTCCCCGGGCGGCGCGCGCTGCCCGCGGCAACGTCGTCGTGGCCGCGTGGACACCTCGCGTCGGCGATGGGCCACGCTTTTCTCTCCTCCGTTCGGGCTTGCGCGGGCTCCCTCGGCCGCGCGCCCCGGACTCTTCTCAGGGGCGATCTCCGGCCGCATGCCGCGCATGCCCAGCGCCCGCAGGGCCGGCGGATACGCACCGGGTCTGCTTGCCTGACGAGCACCGCGACTTCGTCCTCCACATCGCCGACGGCGGCGCGGGCCCGAGCTGCGGCCTGGCCCCTCGTGACGCCTGGACGCCGGACGCGCGGCAGGAACACCCGCCGGCGATCACCGCCCGAGACGGCGCTTCGGCTCCTCCCCCGACTTCCGCAGCATCACGATCTTCCCCGTCGGCGTCCCCACCGTCTTCACGAAGGCGGCCCGCTGTCGCCCGAGGACCCGGCTCGCCTCGGCGAGCTCCTCCTCGGCGCGCTGCCCCTTGACCAGCAGCACCATCCCGTCGGGCCGCACGAAGGGCACCGTCAGGGGGATCAGCACGACCAGGCGCGCCACCGCGCGCGCCGTCACCGCGTCGAACGCGCCGCGGAGGTCGCCCTTGCCGAGCTGCTCGGCGCGCTCGGCGCGCACCGACACGTTGGTGAGCCCGAGGCACGCGGCCACCGCGACGAGGAACGAAGCCTTCTTCTGGGTCGCCTCCACCAGCGTCACCTTCAGATCGGGCCGAGCGATGGCGAGCGGAAGGCCGGGGAGGCCCCCGCCCGAGCCGATGTCGGCGAGGCTCGCCCCCGCGCTCAGCTCCTCCAGGAGAGGCACGAGCGTGAGCGAATCGAGGATGTGCTTCTCCCAGCCCTCGACCGGATCCGTGATCGCGGTGAGGTTCATCAGCTCGTTCATCGCGAGCAGGCGCGCGAGGTAATCGCCGAGCTTGGCGATCACCGCGGCGTCGAGGGTGACGCCGATCGCCGCGAGGCGCTCCGCGAAGCCCTCCGGAGGCGTGAGCGGAGCGGGGGCCGGCAGCGGGAGAGGGGCGCGTTCTTCAGGGATCATCGGGGTCCGTACACCCTAGCAAGCGCCCGCTTGGCGTTCGCGTCATCGATGGACGGGATGAGCACGTCGCTCCGCTGCGTGAGGCGAAAAGGGCACCCGACCGGGGGGCCACCGGGGGGCTGAAGCGAAAAGGGCACCCGACCGGGGGGCCACCGGGGGGCTGAAGCGAAAAGCGCAACGGTGGAGCGGTTCGGGGCAACGGTGGAGCGGTTCGGGGCAACGGTGGAGCGGTTCGGGGCAGCGGTGGAGCGGTTCGGGGCAGCGGTGGAGCGGTTCGGGGCAGCGGTGGAGCGGTTCGGGGCAGCGGTGGAGCGGTTCGGCGCCGGCGCGTTCACGAAACGCGCGGCGCCGCGCCCGGCGGAGCCTCCCGTTCAGGCGCACGAGGCGACCGCGAACCGCAGCCGCTCCACCCCGCCGCTCGACGCCGTCTAGGACTCGGTCGCCGTGACGCCGTGCCGGCGCAGGAGCTCCCGCAGGTAGTTCCGGTCCATCCGGCCGGCGCGCGCGGCGTGGGAGAGGTTCCCCCCGTTGGCCCGGATCAGCGCCCTCACGTACGCCCGCTCCCAGCGCGCCACCGTGCGCTCCTTGGCCTGGCGGAACGAGAGCTCGAGGTCGTCCGGCCGGAGCGCCTCATCGTCGTCGCCGACCTCCCGCGCCGCGGGGCAGCCCTCTCCGATCGCGGGATCGCCGGTCAGCACGGCGCGCTCGACCGCGCTGCGCAGCTCGCGGACGTTGCCGGGCCAGTCGTGGTGGAGCAGCCGCTCCACGAGCTCGGCCGGCGGATGCGCCTTGTCGGCGAACTGCCGGTAGTAATGCGCGACGAGCAGCGGGATGTCGTCCCGCCGCTCGCGCAGCGGCGGCACGCGGAGCCGGACCACGTTGAGCCGGTAGAACAGGTCCGAGCGGAAGGTGCCGCGGTTCACCTCCTGCCGGAGATCGCGGTTCGTGGCCGCGATGATCCGCACGTCGAGCGGGACGGTATCGAGGCTGCCGATGCGGCGGATCGAGCGCTCCTCGAGGGCGCGCAGCAGCTTCGGCTGGAGGTCGAGCCGGAGCTCGCCGATCTCGTCGAGCAGCACCGTGCCCCCGCGCGCCGCCTCGAAGGCGCCGGCGCGCGCCTGGTGCGCCCCCGTGAACGCGCCCTTCATGTACCCGAACAGCTCGGCCTCGATGAGCGTGGGCGGGATCGCGCCGCAGTCGATGACCACGAACGGCCCGGCCGCGCGCGGGCTCTTCTGGTGGATCACCTCGGCGAGCAGCCCCTTGCCGGACCCGGTCTCGCCCTCGAGGAGCACCGTGGCGTCCGCCGCGGCGATCCGCGGGATCATCGCGAAGAGCCGGCGCATGGCCGTGCTCTGCCCCAGCACCCGCCCGGAGAGCTCCGCGTCCCCGAGCGGCTCGTGGACCTCGTCGGGCAGGTGATCGAAGCGCAGCGACGTCTGGCCCACGCCGAACGTGGCGCCCGGGGTCAGGTACGCCGCCTCCACGCGGAAGCCCCCGAGCAGGATCCCGTTCGTGCTGCCGAGATCGCGCAGCTGGTAGCCCTTGGGGGTCGCGGCGATCACGCAGTGGTGGCGCGACACCGACGGATCGGTGAGCACCAGGTGATTGCCGGCCGCGGTGCCGATCGCGAGCTCCGGCGCGTCGGCCGCGTGGGAAGCGCCCTGATCCGGGCCGCTCACCACCTGCACGCTGAACCTGCCGAACGTCACCTCGCGCGGGTGGACCTTCAGCACGGTGGTCGCGTCCTCGCCTGATGTGGGTATCGGAGTGCGGATCACTCTCACCAGCTTACCATGTCGAACGTCGCCTGAGCGGTGTCCCGGACATCGCACAGGCGGTGCAGACGCGGGCACGCAGCTGCTGATGGCCCCCGCAGGCAGCACCCAGGATGGACTTTTCCGGCGCGGTGCCGGAGCGCGCCGCTACCGCGCTGCGGTGGGCTCGGCCGCGGCGAGGACGAGCATCGTCCCCTCGAGCGCCGTCGGCCCGGCGACGATCCCGAGGCCCGCGACGACCTCGGGCGAGGCGAACACGCCCGCCTGCGCCCCCTCGGGCGCCCAGCCGCCGACCTCCGCGAGCTCGCCGCCGAGCAGCTCGCCCGAGGGGCCGAGGAGCAGCTCCCCCGTGTGGAGGCACAGGCGCACCTGCACCCTCGGATCGCGCCCGGGGCGGCCCTCGAGCCGCCGGAAGATCCGGAGCGCGGCGTCCACGGCGCGGCGGCGCGCCTCGGCGTCGGCGTCGGCGTCGCCGGGGCGCTCGGCGGTGAAGAGCAGGCTGCTGCCGGTCTCGGCCCCGGGGGACAGCCCGGCCTCGGTGAGCTCGGCGGCCACGAACGGCAAGATCGCCTCCAGATCCGCGAGCAGGCGATCGTCCGGCGCGTCGAGCGCCTCGGGCGCGGCGCCCACCTCGGCGTAGATCGCCACCCCGGGGCGCGCGCGCGCGCCGCTCGGCGCGTCGCTCGCGCCGCGCGAGGCCTCGAGCGCGCCGCGGAACTCCTCGAGGAAGGCGCCGGGGCTCGGGGGGCGCGCCGCGGGGTCCTTGGCGAGCGCCCGGAGGATGACCTCGTCGAAGCCCGTCGAGAGCCGCGCCTTCGCGCTCGGGCGCGGCGGGCTCGCGAACAGGTGCAGCTGGCGCAGGAGCGCGCCGATGTCCCCGCTGAAGAGCGGCTCGCCGACGAGCATGCGGTAGGTGAGGGCGCCGAGTGCGTAGACGTCCGCCCGGACGTCGACCGGCTGGCCGAGGAGCTGCTCGGGGGCGACGCTCGAGGGGCTCCCGAGGACCTCGCGCGAGGAGGTCAGCGACGGCCCGGGCGCGTCGAGCAGCTTGGCCACCCCGAAGTCGAGCAGGACGACGCGGCGGCGGTCGCCGTCCTCCTCGAGGAAGACGTTCGACGCCTTGAGGTCGCGGTGCACGACGGCCTGCGCATGCGCGGCCTCGAGCGCGTCGCAGAGCGGCTCCAGCACCGCGAGCGCCTCCTCGGGCGACAGCCGGCCGCGGGACCGGAGGTGCTGATCCAGGCTGACCCCGGAGAGCAGCTCCATGACGTAGTAAGGCCGCCCGTCCTCGAGCTGCCCCTGCTCGAAGACCCGGACGATGCCGGGGTGCTCCAGCCGCCGGACCGTCTCCACCTCCCGCTGGAAGCGGAGCACCACGTCCGGCTGCGCGCTGAGCTCCGGGTGCAGCACCTTCACCGCGGCCGGCGCGCCGCGGTCCGCGTGCCGGGCGCGGTAGATCACGCTGAAGCCGCCCGCGCCGAGCGGGCCCTCGATCACCCAGTCGCCCGCCCGCTCCCCGGGCATCAGGCCCTCCAGCGCGAGGCCGCCGAGCGCGGCCGGCGGGCGCGTGGCCGTGGCGGTCGGCGTCATCGGCGCGAGCGTGATCGGCGTGGCCGCGGCGTCGGGCTCGGCCGAGGCCGGCTGCGCGGTCCGGACCGTGCGCTCGCTGGGGATCCCCGCGCTGGGGAGGGTGTCGGGCTCTTCGCTCACCATGGACCGGCCGAGCGACGGTACCATAAGCGCGGCGGCGCGCTGACGCCCTCCGCCGGCCTCAGGGAGCAACGACGTGTCCCGCTGCCCACAGTGCCACCGCCGGCTCCCCCCGGCGGGGGCTTGCCCTCGAGACGGCGGGACGGCGCCGCCGTCGGCCGAGCGCACGCCCGCGCCGGGGCCGCCGCGCGTCCCGGGCTTCCAGGTCGGCGGCTTGCTGGGGCAGGGCGGCTTCTC
The DNA here is from genome assembly GCF_051474665.1 of Sorangium sp. So ce394. Lineage (NCBI taxonomy): Bacteria > Pseudomonadati > Myxococcota > Polyangiales > Polyangiaceae > Sorangium > Sorangium sp. So ce394. Next base: position 6,553,112 of record NZ_CP150339.1, on the reverse strand, counting down.
CGCCGTGTGGTCCGCGCGGCGCGAGGCGGACGGCCTCACCGTCGCCCTCAAGATCGGCCGCTCCTCCCGGCCGACCGTCCAGGCGCGGTTCCGGCGCGAGGCGGGCGCGCTCCGGCTCATCGGTCCGCCGCACGTCCCGCGGGTCCACGCCGAGGGGCGGCTCGACGACGGCCGCCCCTGGTTCGCCATGGATCTCGTCCCCGGCGAGACGCTCGCCGAGGCGCTCGCGGCGCTGCCCGGGCCCCCGGAACCGGCCTGGGCGGCCGCGAGCGCGGCCGCGCTGCTCGACGCGCTCGCGGCCGCGCACGCGCGCGGCGTCGTCCACCGGGATCTCAAGCCGGAGAACGTGATCCTCACGCCTCCCCACGCGCGCCCCGGCGCGGACGCCGCGCGCGCGGTGCTGCTCGACCTCGGCCTGGCGCGGCCCGCGGGGGCGCCGCGCCACGACGACGAGATCGAGATCACGCGCGGGGGGACGGTCGTCGGCACGCCCGAGTACATGGCGCCCGAGCAGCTCCGCGCGGAGGCCGACCTCGACGAGCGCGCGGATCTTTACGCCTTCGGCGCGATCCTGTTCGAGCTGCTCACCCTCAGGCCGCCGTTCGTGGGGGACACGGGCGCGGTGGAGCACGGGCACCTCACGCTGCGCCCGCCGCGGCCGGGAGAGCTCGCGCCCGTCCCCGAGGCCCTCGAGGAGCTCGTCCTGTCGTGCCTCGCCAAGGATCCCGGCCGCCGGCCCCCGAGCGCGGCCCGCCTCCGCCGCGCGCTCGACGAGGCCTGCGCGCTCGGCGCCGCCGCTGCCGCGGAGCGCGGCGCCTCCGCCGCGGAGCCCGGCGCTGCCGCGGAGCACGGCGCCGCCGCCGCGGAGCCCGGCGCCGCCGCGGAGCCCGGCGCTGCCGCGGAGCCCGGCGCTGCCGCGGAGCCCGGCGCTGCCGCGGAGCGCGTCGCGGCCGCTGCCGCGGAGCCGACCTCGCGGCCCGTGATCGCGCCGGGGCCGCCCTCCGGCCGCGGGGGCGGCAGGCTCATCGCCGAAGGGCTCCAGCCGGCCGTCGTGCTGGTCGCGGAGACCGGCGCCGCCACGCCGATCGTGGTCGCCGCGCTCGCGAGCCGCAGGGGGATCTGCGTCCGCCAGCGCCGGCGCCGCTACACCGCCGTCTTCTCGGCCCGCGACGCCGAGGATCCGGTCCGGCTCGCGCTCGCCGCCGCGCGGGAGCTCGTCGAGCGGCACGGCGCCCGCGCCGCGCTCCACCTCGCGGGCGTCATCATCCGCCCGCGCGAGAAGGCCCCGCCCGCCGTCTACGGCGCGGCCGTGGATCGCCCGGAGACCTGGATCCCTGCGGATCCCTGGTCGGGCGTCGCGCTCACCGAGGAGTTCGAGCGCGCCCTCGTCGAGGCCGAGGCGACGATGACCCCCACCTCGCCGCAGGGCGCGCCGGCGGCGGAGCTCGAGGCGCCGCCGCCGACCACGGTCGGGCGGGGCGACGTCATCGCGGCGCTCGAGGCGAGCGCCGCCGCGGCGTTCAGCGGCGTGTGCCCCGCGCTCGTCACGGTGCTCGGCGACGACGGCCTCGGCAAGACCCGGGTCGCGGCCGAGGCGGCCGCCGTGGCGCGGCGCCTCCGCCCCGGCGCCGCGGCGCTGGTCGTGCGCGCGGCGCAGCCCCTGCCGGGCGAGGCGAGCAAGGACACCGCGGCGATCCTGCGCTTCGCGCTCGCCGCGCCCGCGGCTGCGCCGGCCGATCCTCGGGCCTTCTGCGAGGCGCGGCTCGGCCCGGAGATCGGCGGCTCGACCTTCGCGTCGGTGGCCGCGGCGCTCGGGTGGTCGCGCCCCGGCGCCGCGCCCGCCGCGACGCCGCACCACCTCGCGCGGGCGATCGCCGAGGGGCTGCGCCGCCGCGCGCGCCGCGCCCCCGTCGCCGTGATCGTGGACGACGCGCAGTGGGCGGACGTCACCGTGCTCGACGCGCTCGAGGTCGCGACGCTCGACGGCGCCGGCGTGGCGCTCTGGGCGGCGGTCGTCGCGCACCCGCGCTTCGAGCGCTTCCGCCCCACGTGGGGCGCGCGCACGCAGCGCGCCGACCGGGTGACGCTCGCCCCGCTCGACGAGGTCGCCGCGGCGGACCTCGCGGCGCAGCTGCTCCTGCCGGCGGCGTACCCGCCCGCCGACGTGCTCCGGGGGCTCGCCCGCTGGGCCGGCGGCAACCCGGGTTGCCTCGCCGCGATCATCCGGTCGCTCAAGCAGGCCGGCCTCGTGCGCCGCCGCCCCGGGGGCGGCGACTACTGCGTCGAGGCGGCGGAGCTCGACGGCCTGCCGGTCTCTCCCGCGTGGCAGTGGCTGGCGATGCGGCAGCTCGGGGCGCTGCCGCAGGAGGTCGCCGCGCTCGCGCGGCTCTGCGCCGTGCTCGGCGAGTCGTTCACCCGGGCCGAGCTGGAGTGGGTGCAGGACGCCGTCGATCGCGCCGGAGGCGCCGGGACGCCGGTCGACGCCGGGTACGGGCTCGGCGTGCTCGTCGAGCAGGGCATCATCGGGCGCCGCGCGGGGGGTGACGGCGAGCGCGCCGCGCCCGGCGAGGGCGACGGTCGCCGCGCGCGGGGTGAGGGCGAGCGGTGGTGGTTCCAGAGCGGCCTCTTTCGCGACGCGGTGTACGAGACGCTCGATCCCGAGCACCGCGCGCAGATCCACCGGCACGCGCTCGCCTTCTGGCGGGCGCGGGTCGAGCGCGGGCGCCCTCCCGCGTCTTCGGCGGCCCCGCGGGCCGTCCCCGTCGCGCCCGCGGAGCTCGCGGCGCAGCCGGGGCCGGAGGAGCTCGAGCCGCTCGCCCGGCACGCGGGCGCGTGCGGGGCGGGGGAGGAGGCGGCCGAGGCGCACCTCCGGCTCGGGGATCTCGCGTTCGCGCGGCACCGGCACGTCGAGGCGGAGCGCTGCTACACCGCCGCGCTCAAGCTCGCCGGCGAGGGCGATCGCCGCCGCCGCGCGCTCGCGCTGGCCGGCCGCGGCCGGATCCGGTACCGGCTCCACCTCATCGAGGAGGCCCTGGCCGACCTCTCCGCCGCGCTCGAGCTCGCGGACGACGAGCTCCGCGCGGACGTCCTGCTCGAGGAGGCCACCGCGCTCGACTGGACGGGCGCCTACGAGGCGTCGTCGCGGCGGCTCGAGCTGGCGCGGCCGCTCGTGGAGCGCGCGGGCTCGCCGCGGCTCTCGGCGCGCCTCTGCGTGGCCGAGGGGCGCACGCGCCTCAGGCGGGGCGAGGTCGCGGAGGCGATCGCGCTCCTCTCGGAGGGGGCGTCGCTGGCCGAGTCCGCGGGCGACGAGGAGAGCCGGATCATCGCGCTCGTGCTGCTGTCGACCGAGCTCGCGCACGCGGGCCGCTTCGCCGAGGCGGAGCGGCAGGCCGAGGAGGCGATCGCGCTCTGCGAGCGGGCCGAGGATCTGCCGCACCTCTGCGTCGCGATCATGAACCGCGTCGTGCTCTGGGCGCTGAAGAAGGAGCTCCCGCGCGCGACCGCGGACCTCCGGCGCGCGATCGCGCTCGCGCGGGAGATCGGCAACCCGTGGCTGGAGCGCGTCGCCACGTACAACGTCGCCGAGCTGCTCTACTGGAGCGATCAGCAGGACGAGGCGCTCTCGCTGGCGCGCCGCGCGCACACGCTCGAGCAGCGGTTCGTGGATCGCCCCGTGCCCGAGTGCTCGCTGCTGCTCGCGCGCATCCTCGCGGCGCGGGGCGATCTCGGCGAGGCGCGGCGCCTCGTCGCGTGGATCGCCGCGTCGTGCCCGCCGGAGCCGTCCGCGAAGGCGGCGCACGGCTGCTACCTGATGCTGCGCTGCCTGCTCTCGGACGGTGGCGACGGCGTCGCGCCGCGCGACCTGCTCGGCGGCCTCGACGAGGCGGAGCTCGAGGCCGGCCCGTTCCAGTTCGCCGACGAGCTCCTCGAGGTCCTCTACTGGCGCGGCCGTGCGGCAATCCGCCACGGTGCTGTCGAGGTCGCTGTCGCGAGCCTGAGCAGGGCCCGCGCGCTGCTGTCGGAGCATCCGGCGTGGCGCTCGCGGTTCGACGGGCTCGCGCTGCGGCTCGGCGCGCCGCAGGCCGCCGCGAGCCGCTGCTGAGACCGCGTCGCTCCCATCACCGCTGAGCCCGGTTGCGGCGATCGCGGCGCGACGGCCGCCCGCGCGGACGATCGGCCGGACGCGGCCACGGATCGGGAATTGCTTAGGAGTGGCCGCTGAACCGGGTGCGATGCGCACGCACGTGCGCCTTAACTGGAGGATGAGGTCATGCTTCGCGTAAGGATCGATGCTGCCGGGGTGATCGGTTTCTGCGTGCTTGCGGTCGGGTGCGGTGCGGCGCCGGCCGACGAGGGCGAGTCGGTCCTGGTCGCGGAGCAGGAGATCATCGTGATGAACGGCCTCCAGCCGGCCTATTTCTGGAAGCCCTCGACGCAGCGGGCGCTGCGGGCGCTCGCGCAGGCGCCGCTCCCGGCCGGGCTGGACAGCGGCGGTGGGGCGGCGCTCCTCGAGAGCGAGCAGGGCAGGCACCTCGTGGAGCGCGTGGTCGCCTGCGCCCTGCCGGCGGGGGCGGCGGTGGCGGCGCCCTTCGGGCAGTCGTTCGCCGGGTGGATCGGGCTCGCGCCGTCGTGGGCCACCTCGCCGCTCTCGGACGGCGCGTCGCGGCGCTGGGTGACGGCGTGCTTGCTTCAGTCGCTGAACGCGCTGGGCGCGCCGGTCGCCGTTCACCTGACCGGCGGCCACCCGGGGCTCGCCGACGCATCGGACAGCGAGGCGTCCGAGTACACGGTCCGGGATGCGATCATGTTCGGCGATCTCTTCGAGCCGGCCCGCCCGACCGCGTTCGCCTGCGCCGACAACGCGCTGATCGACGACTGCGGCGTGGCGCTGAGCGCGAAGACCGTCGAGCGCGTCTGCGGGCAATCGCCCACGTGCGGGCTCACCCTCCTTGGCCACTGCAACGCGATCTGCGACCGGGACGGCGCGGGCGCGTCGACCTGCTGGGCCCCCCGGAGCGGGGTTTACCCGGAGTCGATCGCCTCGAGCCTGGAGCCCCTCGTCGCGCTCTCCTCGGGGGGCCTGACATGCGGTGTCCTCGGCCTGGTCTCCGGACTGCTCTAGAGCGGCGGTCACCCGCTTCGGATACGGGCCCATCTCGACGTTTTCGGTGCTCAGCGCACCGGAGTGCGCTTCCGCGCCGAAAACGCCGAGCTGGACCCGTCTCCTGTGCGGGTGACCGCCGCTCTGTGACGCATGTGCAAGAGAGGGGCGAAAACCGATCTAGAGCGGTTTCAGCCGCGCCTGATACGACGTGCGTCGTCTCCCATCCCCGTCTTCCGTCTTCCGTCTTCCGTCTTCCGTCTTCCGTCTTCCGTCTTCCGTGCTCGTCCTTCGTGCGCGTGCGCGTGCGCGATTCCCCGGAGTCAGCGTGGTGTTGGAGCGCCGCTACGCCGGCTCCTCCTCCAGCGCCTGCGTGATGGTGACCCCCGCCTCCCGATAGGGAGCGAGCGCCTCCTTCGACACCCCGCGCTCGGTGAAGAGCCACGTCAGCTCGCCCAGCGGCGCGACCACGTACGGCGACACCGTGCCGAGCTTGTCGGCGGTCGCCAGCGCGACGACCTCCGCCGAGGCCTCGACCATCGCCCGTTTCACGTACGACTCGTCCAGATCCACCGTGGTGATACCGAACGTCGGATCCAGCGTGCAAACGCCGAGATAGCAGAGGTCCGCCCGGATCTGCCGCACCCCCGCGATGGTCACCGCGTCCGCGGCGGCCAGCGGATCCTTCCGCATGCGCCCGCCGAGCAGCACCACCTCGACGCGCGGGTGCTCGGACAGCGCGATCGCCACAGGAGGGCTGTTGGTCACGACCGTCGCCTCGAGATCGCGCGGCAGGTGGCGCGCCACAGCCACGTTCGTCGTGCCGCTGTCGATGAACACCACCTGACCCTTCTTGATCAACGTGGCCGCCGCCCGCGCGAGCTCGTCCTTCACGCGCGGCTGCTGCCGCTCGCGCGCAGGGAAGCTCGGGTTCACCCGGGCGAGCGGCAGGCCGCCGCCGTGCACCCGCTGCAGCAGCCCCTCGTTCGCCATCTCGCGCAGATCGCGCCGGATCGTGTCCTCCGAGACGCCGAACGAACGGCTCAGCTCGGCCGCCACCACCTTCCCGTCGCGTTCCAGTACAGCGAGAATATGCCGCCGCCGTTCGGCGACCATGAGCCCGGAGCTGTCTGCGTTGTTTTGCACGTTTGTTCCTGTTTGTGCACGAGCATCCTTGCGAAGGCCGTGTTCGGCTGCAAGATTCTTCCTTGATGTTCACGATAATGCACGAAGATTCTGGAACGCTTCCTGCCCACCCTGCCGTCTGCTGGACGGCCTTCCTCGATCGGCGCAGCGCCCGCGCCCCGTCCGGCCCGGCGCGGAGGGTGCCGTGATGCTCGCGCCCCCAGCATCCGCCGGCGACATCGCGCGCGCCCGGCGCGCCGTCTCCGTGATGTTCGTGGCGAACGGCATCGCCTTCGCCTCCTGGGCCGCGCGTGTCCCCGCGGTCCGCGAGCGGCTCGCGCTGCGCGACAGCGCGCTCGGCCTCGCCCTGCTGGGCGTCGCCGTCGGCGCGATGCTGGCCTTTCGCGCCGCCGGGCCGCTCATCGCCCGCTTCGGCAGCCGGCGCGTCACCCGCGTCTCGGCCGTGCTCCTCTGCGCGGCGCTGCCCCTGCCGGCGCTCGCGCCCTCCTTCGCCGCGCTCGTCGCCGCGCTCCTGCTGCTCGGCGCGAGCAACGGCCTCATGGACGTCGCCATGAACGCGCAGGCCGTCGAGGTCGAGCGGCGCCACCGCAGGCCGATCCTCGCCTCGTTCCACGGCATGTTCAGCCTCGGCGGCCTCGTCGGCGCGTCCCTCGGCGCGCTCGCGGCCGACCGGGCGGTGTCGCCCGCGGCGCACCTCGTCGCGGTCGCCGCCGTCCTCGCCGCCGCCGCCACCGCCGCGGGCGCGGCGCTCTCGGCCGACGCGCGCCCCGAGGCCCCGGCCACGGCGGCCGCCGGCGCCCCCGCGGAGCGCCGCTCGACCCGGCTCCTCCTGCTCGGCCTCATCGCGTTCTGCTCCTCCATCGGCGAGGGCGCGATGGCCAACTGGTCCGCGGTCTACCTCCGCGACGAGCTCCACACCACCGCGGCCGTGGCCGCGGCCGGCTACGCCGTGTTCTCGCTGGCGATGCTCCTCGGGCGCTTCTCCGGGGACGGGCTGACGCAGCGGTTCGGCGCCGCGCGGCTCGTGCGCTCGGCCGCGCTCCTCGTCGCCGCCGGGCTGGGCGCGGCGCTGCTCGTCAACGTCCCGATCGCCATGCTGCTGGGCTTCGGGTGCGTGGGCGCCGGCCTGTCCGTCGTGGTGCCGCTCGTCTTCCGCGCCGGGGCGAGCGCCCCCGGCGTCGCGCCGGGGAGGGCGATTTCGACGCTCGCCACCATGTCCTACGGCGGCTTCCTCGTCGGGCCGCCGGCGATCGGCCTCGTCGCCGACCTCTTCACCCTGCGCGGCGGGCTCGTCCTCGTCGTGGCGCTGGTCCTCGTCATCGTCGCCCTGGCCCCGGCCGTGGCCCGCGGCTCCGCCGCCGGCGCGCCCGCCCCGTGCCCGCCCGCGTCCTGCCGGCCCGCGCTCAGGGCGCACTGACGCGGGCGCCGTCGCCGCCGGTCGGAGCGCCGGGCCGGAGCGCCGGGCCGGCGCTCGACGGCCCGGCGCCGCTCAGCGCTTGCGCCACACCGTCGCCAGCCACGGCTGCTGCTCGCGCGGCCGGCCCGCGGGGCGGTAGTAATGCTCGATCTCCTCGAACCCGGCGGCGCTCACGTGCTCCCGCCACCGCTCGAGCGACCAATAGCAGCCGTAGCGGTCGCCCGACCACCCCTCGCGATCGTCGCCGCGCGGGTTCGAGCTGAAGAGCACGCCGCGCGGCCGGAGCGCGGCGTGGAGCTCGCGGAGCACGCGCGGCAGCTCGCGGCTCGGCACGTGGAACAGCGACGCGTTGGCGAAGATCCCGTCGAAGCGCTCGGCCCCGAGATCGAGGCGCAAAAAATCCTGGTGGAGCACCTCGCACCCCGCGTGCTGCCGCGCCATCTCGACGAACCGCGCCGACCCGTCGAGCCCGACCGGGATGTGCCCCGCGGCGCGGAACGCCGCGAGGTCGCGCCCGGGGCCGCAGCCGAGATCGAGGATCGTGAACGGGCCCGCCCCCTCCAGCGCCGCGAGGAGCGCCGCGCGGTTCTGCGAGACGTCGTGATCCCGCGTGCCCTCCCAGAACGACAGGGCGTGATCGTCGTAGTGACCGAGGGTCCTCGCGGTGAGCCGGGAGAGGTCGTCGTCGCGCATGGCGGCAGTGTGCGCCGGGCGCGCCGCGCCGCAAAGGCGGGGCGCCGCGTCAGGGGGCGTCGAGCCAGGCCTCGAGCGCCGCGGCGAACGCGGCCGGGGCGTCGAGCATCAGCCAGTGGCTGGTCCCCGGCAGCACGACGGACGTCAGCGCGGGCCGCAGCGCATGCAGGCTCAGCGGCCACGCGTTCGACGGGGCGAGGATGGCGTGGGCGCGGGCGCCCGGGGCCGCGAGGTAGCGGTCCAGCGCGCTCGCGGCCTCGAACTCGAGGAGGTGGCGGGACATGTCGAGCATCTGGTCGTGCGGCACGGCGGCGGCGCGCGAGAGCACCGTCTCCCGCGTCGCGGGCGTGCTGCCCGCGAGCGCCTCGTTGAAGGTGGCCACCGCGGTGTCCCGCCAGCCGTCCGCCTCGAGCGCGGCGATGTAAGGCGTGAAATGCTGCGCCTTGCCGGCCGCCGGGACCTGCGAGAAGTCGCGCGGCGGGTCCGCGAGCACGAGGCGCGCGACCCGCTCCGGATGGGCGGCCGCGGCGGCGAGCGCCACGAGCGCGCCGTAGCTGTGGCCGACGAGCGCCACGCGGGGGAGCGCCAGGGCGTCGAGGACCGCGAGCACGTCGGCCGCGCACGCCGACGGAGCGTAGTCCGCGCCGGCGGGGGGCTCGGACGCGCCGTGCCCCCGGAGATCGATGGCCACGGCGCGGCGCCGGCCAGAGGCGTGCGCGAGCGGCGCCTCCCAGAAGCCGGCGTGGGCGACCATCCCGTGCACGAGCACGACCGGCAGCGCCTCGCGCGCGGGATGAGCGCCCGCGGCCGGATGATCAACGACGTGGAGCGCGCCCGCAGGGCCCGCGATGGTCAAGGAACGCATGTGCGTCGGCTACCTCGGTGTGTATGGCCGCGTGACGGAATCGCGCTGCGCTGTGAGGGCGGAGCGTAGGCGAGGCGCTCGTCCGAAGCAACGCCGCGCGCCGCTGCGTCTGCCGGCGAAGGCGCCGCGCGCGAGGAACATGGGGGTCGTCGTCGCGCGCGCGCTCGTCGACATGTCCATCGCCGTCGGCGTGGATCGCGGCGTCGGAGAGGGCGCGGCCGCCTCGTCGTCGCGGCGCTCCGGATGCCTTCCGGTTGACGGCGCCGGAGGGCCCGTCGGATAAGCAGGGCCATGAAGAACGAAGCGGCATGGCGAGAGACGAAGTTCGTCCGGCGGGGCGGCAGGCTGCGCGCATCGACCGACCTGCGGGAAGTCATCATGGGCTCGCGCCTGACCGGCGACTGCATCGCGAGGCTCTACGACGAGTACCTTCCCCGGTACGCGCACGGGGCCGCGGCGGACCTCGGTTGCGGGACGGTGCCGCTCTACGGGGCCTACCGGAGCCATGTCTCGTCCGTGATCTGCGTGGACTGGAGCAATTCGTCGTTCGAGACGCCGCACCTCGACTTCGAGTGCGATCTGAACGGCGCGCTGCCGCTGGAGGATGCCTCCCTAGACACGCTGATCCTGTCCGACGTGCTCGAGCACATCGCGCGGCCCGAATCTCTCTGGGCGGAGATGGCGCGGATCCTGCGCCCTGGCGGTGTCGCCTTCGTGAACACGCCGTTCTTCTACTGGGTGCACGGCGAGCCTTACGACTACTACCGGTACACCGAGTTCGCGCACCGTCGTTTTGCGGAGCAGGCCGGGTTCGAGGTGCTGGTCATGGAGCGCATCGGCGGGCTTTTGGAAGTGGCGTGCGACGTCTTCGCGAAGAGCGCCTCCGCCGTTCCCGTGGTGGGGAATCCGATCGCGGCCGTGGCGCAGGGCGTGGTCAGCGCGTGGTCCCGGTCGTCGCCTGGCCGGAAGGTCGCGCACTGGAGCGGCAGGAAATTCCCCCTGGGGTACTTCCTTGTCGCGCGCCGCCTTCCCGCGCCGCCGCAGCCCTAGGGAACCCGCGCCCTTCGGGGGCGGGGAGGCTACGCCTCGGCGCGGTGGAGCTCCTGCACGAGCGCGGCGAGCCCCGGCGGCGACGACGTGAAGTGGATGCGCACCACGTCCTCGGCGCGCGGGTCGAGCTCGATCACCTTCGCGTGCAGCTCGCCGCCGAGCTGCTCGGCGAGCGCGACGGAGGGGTGGAGCTGGAGGTTCGTGAACGGCGCGGGCCGCGGGTGCAGCCGCAGCACGGCGCCGAAGGGGGAGAGCCCGAGGATGAAGGCGGACTGCGGCTCGCCCTCGACGCGCTTGCCGGCGAGCCGCGCGCACACGACCGGCAGCGGCGACGAGAGCGCGAGGATCTCGACGCGCCGCTCGGGCAGGTACAGCCGCTCGGGGTTGTCGAGGCCGAGGAGCTCGTGGACCAGCACGCGGTTCGAGAACCCCTTGACGGCCAGCGCGTGGCTCTGGCCGAGCAGGAGGCCGGCGCCGGCGGCCCGGCGCGTGGTGTCCGCGATGAGGATCTGGCGGCCCACCGTGCACGACTCGATGCGGGACGTCAGGTTCACCTGCGCGCCGACCACGCCGTATTTCGTGCGCGCCTCGGAGCCGATGTTGCCGACGACCACCGGCCCGGTGTTGAGCGCGATGCCCATCTGGAGCGTCGGCAGCCCCTCCGCGCTGTTCTTCTCGTTCACCGCGTCCATCGCGATCTGCATCTCGAGCGCGCAGGCGACCGCCCGGCGGGTGTCGTCGCCCGTGGCGAACGGCGCGCCGAAGAGCGCGAGGATCGCGTCGCCGATGAACTCGATGATCGTGCCGCCGCGCGCGATGATGATGCGCGCCATCTCGCCGAGGTAGCCGTTCAGGAGGCGCATCACGACCTCGGGCGGCATGCTCTCGGTCATCGTGGTGAAGCTGCGCAGGTCGGTCATCATGATGGTGACCTCGCGCTCCTCGCCGCCGAGGAGCTGGGCCTCGGGCGAGGAGAGCAGGCGGTTCACCACGTCGTCGCTCAGGTAGCGGCCGAACGTCTTGCGGATGAACTCGCTCTTGACCGACAGCTCCGCGGCGAGCTGCGACAGCTGCTCGCGCGAGCGCTTCAGCGTGAGCTGCGTGTCGAGGCGCCCGAGCAGGATGTCGAAGTCGATGGGCTTGGTCACGTGGTCGTTGGCGCCGAGCTTGAGCGACTCGACGACGTCCTCGCTCGCGCCCCGCGTGGTCACCATGATCACGGGCAGCTCCGCCGCCGACCGGCTCTGGCGCAGGGCGGAGAGCACGCCGAGGCCGCTGATGCCGGGCATGTTCACGTCGAGCAGCACGGCGTCGAAGCGCTCGCGCGCGGCGAGCCCGAGCGCGCGCGGGCCGTCCTCGGCGGCGACGGCGCGGAAGCCGTTGTTCTGCAGCACGCGGCAGAGCACGTCGCGGTTGCCCCGGCTGTCGTCGACCACGAGGATCGCGCCGCGCCCGCCGCCCTCGAGCTCGGCGTGGAGCGCGGGCTCCTCGCGCGGGGAGGCGACGTTGACGTTCACGCTCGAGGGCGCGTCCTCGTCGCCGTTCTCCATCGCCTGCACGATGCCGAGCAGCTTTCGCGAGGCGAGCTCGATGTTGCGGATGTCCTCGATGTGCTGCGGCGCGACCTTGCCCTGCAGCGACGCGACGAGCAGCCGCGTGTAGCCGAGGATCTGGTTGATCGGCGTGTACGGGTCGTGCCCGCCGCCGTGCGGCTCGTGGAGCCGCTGCGGCTCGCGCGCCGCCGCCGGGCGCGCCGACGGCTGGTGCGAGGGCGGCGCGGCGGGCGTGACGCGCCTGCCCGGCGACGAGGCCGGCGCGTGGCCGCGGCCCCCGTCCTCGTGGCGCGACATCTCCGGCACGCGCGAGCTCGGCGGATCGGGCGGCTGGGTCGCGGGCATGGTGGGCGGCCCCTCCGGCGGGTCCCACCGATCGAACGGATCCTGCAAGGTGTGGCCGCTGCGCGCCGCGGCCGGGCCGAGCGGCCGATCGCGCCAGCGCGCGTCCGGCGCGGGGTGGCCGCCGTGCACCGCGCCCGTGGCGCTCGGCCGATCGCGCCGCACGCGCGCGTCGGTCGGGAAGTGGCTGCCGCGCGCCGGGGCGGCCGGGTGCTGCGGGGGCGGGAGGGTGCTGCCGCCGCGGTTCGACGCCGGCGCCGGCGGCAGGCAGCTGCTGTTGTTGCGCGCCGGGGGCGGCGCCGGCGGCACGTAGCTGCCGCTCGTGTTGCCGCGCGACGGGATCGTCTCCGGCGGGGTCCCTCGCGACGACACTGGGCTGACCGGTGCCTTTTTGTTCGCGTCCTTGTCGGAGGGGGATCGGGTCATAGCTACGGCGATTCTACGCCTGCGCGCGTCCGGGCAACGATGGATGACACCTGGGCTTCAATTTTTATCGCACCTCGACACCGTGATCCACGGCGGGTGGATTTCCTCCGCCGGCGCAACCCGCGCTCCGAGGGCGTCCGGGCTGTCCGGGTGAACTCGTTCAGTGAGCCGGCACCCCGAAACTGAGAGAGGTGTTGGCCTCCTCCCGGGTCAGCTGGCCTGTCGCAGCGCGTGATGACAGGCACGTCTCGGACGCCGAGCTCCCCATGGAAGTCGTCCGGTCCCCGCGACTCCCGCGCTGCATGACCGACATGAGCGCCGCCGGTCGCGCGGCCAGGAGGCGATTCGCCTCATGGTCTGTGCGCGATCCATCACGGCATCTCGAGGCCAAATGAAAGACTTTTTTTGAAGTCAAGCGTGTCGTCTCATCCCGCGAGCCTCGCTGGCGGCGGCTCGGCATCCGCGGGCGCGGGCCGTCGCCGAGGGGCGCGGGCGGCGGGCGAGCGCTGCAGTGTCGAGCGCCGTCCCGGCGGGCTCATCGTGCACGGCGAGGTGAGCCGATGCGTGAAACCGCAGCGGATCGCGGCCATGGCCGCACGACAGCCATGTTTGTGCCCTGCTTCCCCACCTGATCATCGGGTGGCGCACACGCGCGCGGGCGGCGAAACGCGGCGCGCGAAATTTCTCCGATCGCGCCTGCTCCGTGTGGAGTAGCATCGCTCAACTCGTCGACGAAGGGGCAACATGCATAAGGCACGCAAGAACCTCACCCATTTCACGATGGATGGCTTCCACGGCTTCCGGAGCCGTTTTGATGACGTGAAGCTGGCGCAGGAGCTTCTGGAGGAGGTGCCCGGCGTGCTCCGGCTCAAGCCGGTGATGCCTCCCTTCATCCTGCCGTACTACAACGGGGTCGTGGCCGAGGACTGCGGCATCAGCGCCTTCGTGCTGTTGCTCGGCGGCCACCTCACGATCCACACCTTCAGCTTCCGCGAGTGCTTCTTCGCGGATCTGGTGTACCCGGGGGCCTTCGATCCCCAGCGCGTCCAGATGATGCTCCAGACGACGCTGCCGTGCCGCAGCGTGTTCACGCAGACGGTCGATCGCGGCGAGGGCGGCGATCTCCAGGAGCGCCGGGGGCACGAGGTGGTGAGCCCCGAGGCCGACTTCGGGCCCCACCTCTTCCTGCAGTTCAGCCCGTACCGCGGGCCGACGTCGCTCGACGCGCTCTTCGACATCTTCGATCACCTGCCCGCGAAGATCGGGATGACGCCGATCATGCGGCCCTTCGTGGTGAAGACCGCCACGAAGGACGGGGTCCCGGTGATCAGCGCGATGGTGATGATCGCCGAGTCGCACATCACGCTGCACATCTTCCCCGACAGCGACGAGGCGTTCTTCGATCTGTTCAGCTGCAAGTTCTTCGACGTGGAGCCGGTCGTGCGGGTGCTGGCCGAGCAGCTCGGCGGCAACGTGACCGAGCAGGTGCTCGTCCCCCGCGGCCAGCGCTACCTGCAGCTCAGGACCGAGCGCCCGCACGTGATGAGCCACGTGAACCAGTGGCTCGCCGCCTCGCACCCCGGCGTCTACGCGCGGATGCCGGGCGACGGGGGGCCGCTCGGGCCGAAGCCTTCGAAGGGCTGAGCAGGGGATAGGGCCCGAGGGCGCGAGCGCGCGGCCAGGGCGTCAAGCAAAGAGAACGGCAAGAGCAGCCGTCGAGACAGAAGCAGCCGCCACGAGGAGAGAGGGATGGGCTTCATCCGCTCTCTCCTCTTGGCGTTTCGGTTTTGTGCCTCTTCATCCATGCCCTCGTCGGCTGGCCGCGGCCTACCACGGCGAGACGACCTCGCCGGACGAGGGCGAGGGGCGATTCCCTTGCTCCCGTCGCCGTGTGCGATGCGCGCGCCTCCGGGATCTCCCGACATCTCCGGCGCCGGAGCATGAATCCGACCGAAGGGGCGATATTTGTGCTCCTGTGCGTCCATGCGCCGACATCGGCGCATGGTCGATGCGCGTCCACGTCGCTAACCCATCGTTATCGCGCGGGAATCCTCGTCGATGCGCCCGGCGGCGACCACGAGCGCGGCGCCGGGGAGAGCACTTGTTTCTCTTGCAGAGACTATGAAGGCGTCGTAGTGATCTAGGTACGCGAGTTTTGGGCTAGAGCTGACATGAACCACCAGCTCGGGCCTCTTCGAGTTAAGGAGTAGCAGAGGTATGCCCCTGCACACCGGACAGATGGTGACCCCTGCGCTGCGGCTCGTACGCATCCTCCGGCGGGGCGGGATGGGGAGCATCTGGGTCGCCGAGCGCCTCCCGCTGAAGGCGCAGGTGGCCGTGAAGTTCATGTCGCCCGAGTTCGCGGACGACCCGGGCTACGTGGAGCGGTTCCGGCGAGAGGCGGTCGCGGCGGCGCAGATCACGAGCCCGCACGTCGCTCAGGTCCTCGATCACGGGCTCACGGCGGAGGGCATGCCGTACATCGCGATGGAGCTGCTCCGCGGCGAGGACCTCCGGGCCCGCATCCGCCGCCTGGGCCGGCTGCCGCTCGGCGAGGTGGCGCGCATCGTGACGCAGGCGGCGAAGGCGCTGGGGCAGGCGCACCGGCTCGGCATCGTCCACCGCGACATCAAGCCGGACAACCTGTTCCTGACCGAGGTGGACGGGGAGACCTTCGTCAAGGTGCTCGACTTCGGTATCGCCCGGCGGGCCCGGGACATGCGCGTCACCTCGACCGGGAACGTCGTGGGGACGCCGCTCTACATGAGCCCCGAGCAGCTCATCAGCTCGAAGGACCTCGATTTCCGCGCGGATCTCTGGTCGCTCGGCGTCGTGGCCTACCACGCGATCACCGGGCAGGCCCCGTTCTTCGGGGATTCGCTCGCGGCGCTGACGCTGCTCGTGCACACCGCCAAGTTCAAGCCGCCGAGCGCGCTCCGGCCCGAGGCGCCCCCCGCCCTCGACGACTGGATGCGCAAGGCCCTGCAGCTCGACCCGACCGCGCGCTTCGGGTCCGCCAAGGAGATGGCCGACGCGCTGGAGCGGGCGCTCTCGCCGCGCAAGCGCGGCGCCGAGGCGTGGGCCACGACCGGCGACACCGGCGCGGAGAGCCCGATCACGATGCGCGTCCCGAGCGCGCCGGAGACCGCGGTCACCCGGCGCCACCCCGCGCCGGCGCCCTCGCCGTTCGCGCTGGCGGAGACGGATCCCTGCGAGGCCGACGTCCCCGATCGCACGACGACGGTCATGATGACCACCGCGAGCCGCAAGAAGCTCAGGCCGCCCTCGGTGCGGCTCGCCACGGCCGCCGCCCTCGGCGTGATGCTCGCCGGCGCCGGCGTGCTCCTCGGCGCCCGCTACGGCGCGCCCGTGGCCGACGGCGCCGCGCTCGCCGCCGTCGCCCCCCGCGCCGCCGCGATGACCGGCCCGGCCGAGGCGACGCTCCTCGCCAGCGTCGTGGAGACGCAGCGGCAGCTGCGCGCGCCGGAGATCCCGGAGCCGGCCCCGGCCAGCGCCGCGGCGACCCAGGCCGACGCCGCGCCGGCGAGCGAGGCGACCCGGCCGGCCGCGAAGAAGCCCGCCGCGCGCCCCGCGCGGACCCCGGGGCGGGCCAAGCCTGCCCCGTCGACGGTGCGGGTCAACCGGCGCATCAAGCCCTTCCCCCGCAACGACATCGCCATGCACCGGTAGAGCGCCGACGTCAGCGCGCGCGCAGCGCGTCCGCGGTCGCCTGGTCCGCAGGGAAGAACGACTCGACCGCGAGCTCGGACAGGGTGACGTCGACCGGCGTGCCGAAGACCATCGTCGTGCTGAGGAAGCTCAGGACGCCGTGCTCCGTCCGGAGCCTGAGCGGGACCGCGATGGCCACCGGGCTCGGCTCGCGTCCGGGCTCCGGGCGCCGCGAGCCCTCGGGCGGCGGCGGATAGCGGCTGAGATCCTCGAGGAGCTTCACCAGGACGGGGTCGGCGCTCACCTCGATCTGGCGGCGCAGGCGGGCGAGGAGGTGCGCGCGCCACTCGGCGGCGTTCTCGATGCGCGGCGCGAGGCCCTGGGGGTGCAAGCTCAGGTGCAGCACGTTGATCGGGGGCCGGAGCAGGGCAGGGTCGGCGCCGGCGAGGAGCGGGCCGAGCGCCCCGTTCGCGGCGACGAGGGTCCAGTGCCGATCGATGGCGACCGCCGGATACGGCTCGTGGCCCGCGAGCACGAGATCGACCGCCCTGCGCGCCGCCGCGAGCGCGGGATCGTCGAGGCTGCGCTCGGGATAGAGCGGCGCGAACCCCGCGGCCACGAGGAGCTGGTTGCGGTCGCGCAGGGGCACGTCGAGGCGCTCCGCCAGGTGGAGCACCATCTCGCGGCTCGGCTGCGCGCGGCCGGTCTCGAGGAAGCTCAGGTGTCGCGTCGAGATGTCGGCCTGACAGGCGAGATCCAGCTGGCTCATGCGGCGGCGCTGGCGCCACTCGCGCAAGAGACCCCCGACCGGCGGATGGGCGCTCATCATCGAGAGCGACCCTAGCACGCCGGAAAATGACGCCCATTACCTGGGAGGTAATCGACCCTGAGCCCGGCGACGCGCATCGTACGCCGTGTCGGAGCACGACTCCCAGCGAAAGGAACTCGCCATGTCGTTCATGACCTCTCCTCGTTTCCTGCGCCGCGCCCTCCTCGCCGATGCCGTCGTCAGCGGCGCCACTGGCCTGCTCATGGTCGCGGCCGCGGCGCCGCTCGCCGGCCTCACCGGCCTCCCCGAGGCGCTGTTCCGCTGGGCCGGCGCGAGCCTGCTGCCGTTCGCGGCCCTCGTGGCCTGGCTCGGCACGCGGGAGAAGCCGGCCCGCGGGGCGGTCCTCGCCGTGGTCGTCACGAACGCGCTCTGGGTCGTCGACAGCGTGCTCCTCCTCGCGCTCGGAGGGTTCGAGCCGACGGCGCTCGGCTATGCGTTCGTCGCGGCGCAGGCGCTCGCCGTGGCGCTCTTCGCCGAGGCGCAGGCGCTCGGGCTGCGCCGCGCGCAAGCGGCGGCCTGAGCGGCAGGGCGCGGGGCGACGCGAGCTCAACGACCCGAAGGCGCCTCCTTGCGGCGGGCCTCGAAGAGCTCGACGAGGAAATCGACGAAGACGCGCGCGCGCGGCAGGAGGTGCCGGCTCCTCGGGTAGAGCGCGTGAACGGGGTACGTGAGGCTCGGGTCGCGGAGCGGCGCGGCCTCGAGCTCGCCGCGCGCGAGCGCGCCCTCGACGTGGAAGTCGAACGAGTAGAGGAGCCCGAGCCCGGCGATCGCGCCGTGCAGCAGGAGGTCGGCGTCGTTCGTGTTGAAGCGCGCCTCGACGGCGGCGGCCGGCGGCAGCCGGCCGTCGGCGAAGCGGTAGGGCGTGGGGCGCCCGTCCCGCAGGAAGCCGAGGCACGCGTGGCGCGCGAGGTCCTCGAGGCGCTTCGGCCGGCCGTGCCGGCGAAAATACGCGGGCGAGCCGCAGATCAAGGTGCGGATCTCACCGAGACGCCGCGCGACGAGCGACGAGTCGCCGAGCTCTCCGATGCGCAGCGCGACGTCGACCCCCTCCGCCACCGGGTCGATGTACTGGTCGCGCAGCGTCAGCTCGAGCCGGATCCGCGGGTAGCGGCGGAGGAAGTCCGGGATCTTCGGCCCGAGGAGCGTCCGCCCCAGCACGACGGCCGCGTCGACGCGCAGCGCGCCCGCCGGGGCCGCGCGCGCGCCCTTGAGCGTCTCGGTCGCGGCCCGGTACTCCTCGACGATGCGCGCGCCCCGATCGAGGAACGCGGCGCCGTCCTCGGTCAGCCGGAGCGACCTCGTGGTGCGCGCGAGCAGCTGGACGCCGAGCTCGTCCTCGAGGCGGGCGATGCGGCGGCTGACCGCGGACGCCGTGACGCCGAGGCGCTTGGCCCCGGCGGCGAAGCTGCCCGCCTGCACCGTCGTCACGAAGAACTCGATGCTCGTCAGCGTGTCCACGGCGATTCGTTCTACTCTGGAACGAGACAAGTGTCATCCGTGCCTCTAACGCACATCGTGGAATGAATTAACCTCCGCTCAGGCGCTCGACGGGGCCGCGCGCCGGCCGAAGGACGGCCGCGGGCGGCGAGGGCGCCGGGAACACCGCTGTTCCGCCGCGGCGCCCTCCGCGCCGCGGCGGCGCAGTCCATGGGCTTTTGAGCAGAGGAGCGCGCGATGGACAGGCGAATGAGAGCATGGGTCTTGGAGGGTGGGTTTGGGACCGAGCACCTGCGGCCGGTCGAGCTGCCCGTTCCGGCGCCGAAGCGCGGCCAGGTCGTCGTCCGGATCCGGGCGGCGTCGCTCAATTATCGGGATCTGATGGTGGTCGACGGCCAGTTCGATAAGTCCCTCTTGATGCCGCTCGTGCCGCTCTCCGACGGCGCGGGCGAGGTGGTCGCCGTCGGCGAGGACGCGCACCGGCTGCGCGTCGGGGATCGCGTCGCCACCCTGTTTCAGCAGAAGTGGCTCGGCGGGCGGCCCACGTTCAGGACGACCCTCGAGTCGAGCCTCGGTTATCCGAGGGGCGGGGTGCTCGCCGAGCAGGTCGTGCTCGACGAGGACGGGCTTGTCGCGCTCCCGCCGGCGCTGACCTTCGAGGAGGGCTCGACCCTGCCGATCGCCGGCGTGACCGCGTGGCAGGCGCTCCACGTCGACGCGCCCGCGCGGCCGGGCGACACCGTCCTCGTGCTCGGGACCGGCGGGGTCGCCGTGTTCGCGATCCAGCTCGCGCGCGCGTCCGGCGCGCGGGTGATCGTCACGTCGAGCAGCGACGAGAAGCTCGCGCGGGCGCGCGAGCTAGGCGCGACCGATCTCATCAACTACCGCTCGACGCCCGACTGGGACGCGCGCGCGCTCGAGCTGACGGGCGGCGTCGGCGTCGACCTCGTCGTCGACACGGCGGGCGGCGACCTGCGGCGATCGGTCCGCGCGCTGCGCCCCGGCGGTCAGGTGAGCCTCGTCGGCCTGCTCGCGGGCGCGTCCGCGGAGCTCGACGTGGTCCCGATGCTGCTGCGGCGCGCCCGCATCCAGGCCATCAGCGTGGGCAGCCGCGACATGTTCGAGGACCTCGTGCGCGCCGTGGCGCACCACCGCATCCGGCCTGTGATCCACCGCGTCTACCCGTTCGAGGCCGCGCGGGAGGCGATGGAGGCGCTGCGGCGGGGCGAGCACGTCGGCAAGC
Organism: Sorangium sp. So ce394; assembly: GCF_051474665.1. NCBI lineage: Bacteria > Pseudomonadati > Myxococcota > Polyangiales > Polyangiaceae > Sorangium > Sorangium sp. So ce394. The sequence goes on along the minus strand of NZ_CP150339.1, from coordinate 6,533,341 downwards.
TCGTGATCGCGGTCGGTTGAGGGAGCCGGCTCCCGAGCGGCGCGCTGCCGTCCGGCGACCCCCGTTGGCTACTTGCCCTTCTCGGCCGCGATGGCGGCCTGCACGGCGGGGCGGGCGCCGACGCGGTCCTTGTACTGGCCGAGGCCGGGCCAGCCGCCGAGATCGACGCCCGCGGACCGCGTCCAGGTGAGCACGGTGAAGAGGTAGCCGTCCGCCACCGTGAACTGCTCGCCGAGCAGGTACGTGGCGCCGTCGAGCCGCTGCGCCACGTAGCCGAAGCGCTGGCCTAGGATTGCCCGCGCCGCGCTCTTCTGCTCGTCGGGCGCCCTCGGCTTGAAGAGGGGCGCGAACTGCTTGTGCAGCTCGGTGCCGATGAAGTTGAGCCACTCCTGGAGCCGGTAGCGCGCGAGGGTGCCTGCAGGCGGCGCGAGCCCGGACTCGGGCCTTCGATCGGCGATGTACTGGACGATCGCCGGCCCCTCGGTGAGCACCTCGCCGCCCTCGATCTCGAGCGCGGGGACGTAGCCCTTGGGGTTGATCAGGGTGAAGTCGGCGCCGGATCTCGTCTTCTTCGTGCCGAGGTGGACGCGCTCGAGGTCGAACTCCAGGCCAGCCTCGCGCAGCGCGATGTGGGGAGACAGCGAACACGTGCCGGGGCTGAAATAGAGCTTCATCGTGGCCTCCGTGACGAGGAGGGGCGTCAGCGCGGCGGCTCCGCGCCGCGGGGCGGGGCAGGGTCGATCAGCGGATCGGCGTAGACCCCGGGGGTGGAGTCGGGGATGAGCGTCGCGCCGACCGTGCGCGCGTAGAACTCGACGGGCCCGACGCCGCCGATGATGCCGTACGCATAGCCCATCTGCGCGAGGCCGTGCAGCGAGGCGAGGAGCAGCGCCTTGCCGACCCCCTGGCCGCGCTCGCTGTCGGCGACGCCGGTCGGGCCGAAGAAGCCGCGGCGGGTGCACTCGTAGGCGGAGAAGCCGATCACCTCGCCGCCGCGGATCGCGAGATAGACGCTGACGGGCTTGTTCGCGTAACCGACGCTGATCTCATCGGCCCAGTACGTCGTGAAGTGCTGCTCGACGAACCGCCGGACGCGCGTGATCTCGTAAGGCGCCGCGCGCCGGACGACCACGGAGGCCTGGCGCATCGCCTCGAGCGACGGTTCGAGCGGCGGCAGCTTGAGCAGATTGACGAGCATGTCGGACATGGGCCCTCCCGAGCGACGAGATGACGAGCGCGGAGAGCGGCCCGGAAAGCGGGCTCGCTCCGGCCGGCGTTCTACCAGGATCGGGGCGAGCGGGCGATGCGACGGCGCGCGGGCCGCGCTGCGGCGAGGCGAGCGCGCCGCGCTCGCTACTTCAAGGTGTCGGGATCGACGCCGAGCTCCCTGAGCTTCTCCGCCAGACGCGCCGCCCGCTGCTCGGCGGACTCGGCCCGCTGCTCGGCGGACTCGGCCCGCTGCTCGGCGGACTCGGCCCGCTGGGCGAGCTCCTTGCCCGCCGGCACGAGCGCTCCCTCGCGGGTGAAGAAGCGGAGCTGCCCCTGCTCGACGCCCAGGAACAGCTCGAGCTGCGCGCTCCAGAGGCGGCCCGAGGCGTCGGGAGAGAGCGGCTCGTACTGCCCGTCGACGAGGTGGAAGCCCGAGAGCTCGAGCGTCTCCGGATGGAACCAGAAGTAGTCCGGCGTCCGGAAGACGTCCTGGTACGTCTGCTTCTTGAGGCCGCGATCGATGCTCTCGGTGCTGTCCGAGAGCACCTCCACGATCACGTTCGGATACCGGCCGTCCTCCTCCCAGACGACCCAGCTCTTGCGCGGCCTCCGCTCGGTGCCGAGCACGACGAAGAAATCCGGACCCCGGAAGTGCTCGGACTTGAGCTGGCGCGGGCTGAAGTAGATCGTCAGGTTGCCGGCCGCGAAGAAATCCGTCCGCTCCTTCCAGAAGAGCTCCAGGCTCTCGAGCAGCAGGAGCATCTGGATGAGGTGCACATAGCTCTCCATGGGCGGCTCGTTGCTGTCCAGATCGGCCGGAGGAGCGACGACGTCCGGGTCGACGATCTCCACCGGCATCGAGAAGGCCAGGGACGTCATGCCTCCAGCCTGCCGGAGGATCCACACCGCAGCAAGGTCCGCGGCGCATCTTCTCAACCCGGCTCGGGCTTACGGATCGAGGCATCGTTCATTTCGAGATCGGCATCCGGCCGCGTCTCGCGGGGCGTCCGTCCTGCAGGGCGCCGCGCAGCGCTCGCCGCCGCCGCGCGCCGCCCGCCCGGCAGCGCCGCTCAGCGCGGCGGCGCGTCCGGCGCCGGCGGCCACGATCCCGCCTGCCCGGTCACGAGCAGCCGCGCTTCGGGCGCCCTCCAGTCGCGCGCGCCCGTGAACCGGAGCGCCAGCGTGCCGTCCGGGCGCACGAGGAACGTGTCGGGCAGCGTCGAGACCCCGAGCCGCCGCCCGAGGGCGGGCGAGCCGGCCCGCACGACCTCGGGCGGCACCTCGCCGTCGAAGAAGGCGCGCACGACCTCCCAGCTCTCGTCGACGCTCACGGCCACGAGCTCGACGCCTCCGCCCCGCTGGAGCTCCCGGCCGAGATCGAGCAGGGCAGGGAGCTCGGCGCGGCACGGCGCGCACCACGTCGCCCAGAGGTGGAGCAGCACGGCCCGGCCGCGCAGCGCGCTCAGGCGAAGCTCGCTCCCGTCCGGCCGCGTGAGGATCTCGTCCGGCGCCAGCTCGGCCCCGGAGAGCGGCTCGTGCGCGAAGGGGCGCCCCGGCCGCCCCGCGCCGCGGCGGTGCTCCACCGCCCAGTAAAGGCCCACCGCGAGCGCCTGGAGGAGCATCAGGACGCCGGCGGCGCGGGAGGCAGCGCGGAGGTGCGGGTGCGCGCCCATGGAGCTACTCCGCGGCCGGTGGCAGGGCCGCCGCGGCGCGCGGCGCGGGGCCGGCGGCGCCCGGCGCGGCGTCAGGGCCCGGGGCGGCCGCCGCCCCCTCGCGCGCGGTGCCCACGACGCTGTAGAGCACCGGCAGGACGAGCAGCGTGAGCAGCGTGGAGGAGATCACGCCGCCGATCACGACTGTCGCCAGAGGGCGCTGGATCTCGGCGCCGACGCCCGTGTTCAGCGCCATCGGCACGAAGCCGAGCGACGCGACGAGCGCCGTCATCAGGACCGGACGGAGGCGCCGCTCGGCCGCGAGCTCGATGGCCGCCCGCACCGGCATCCCGGCCGCGGTGAGCTGCCGGACGGTGGAGACGAGCACCATGTCGCCGAGCACCGCGACCCCCGACAGCGCCACGAACCCGACGCCCGCGGAGATGCTGAAGGGCAGGTCGCCGAGCCAGAGCGCGACGACGCCGCCGATCGCGGCGAACGGGACGCCCGTGAAGACGCGGATCGCGTCGAGGAGCCGCCCGTACGTGACGTAGAGCAGGAGCAGGATCAGCCCCAGGGCGACGGGCACGACGACGAGCAGGCGCGCCTGCGCCCGCTCGAGGTGCTCGAACTGCCCGCCGAAGCGGACGTAGTAGCCGGGAGGCAGCTCGACCTCCCGATCGAGCCGCGCGCGCGCCTCCTCCACATAGGTGCCCACGTCGCGGCCCCGGACGTTCGCCTGCACGACGATCCGGCGCTTCGCCCACTCGCGGTTGATCGCGGTCGGCCCCTCGGTCGTGCGGATCTTCGCGAGCCGCGCGAGCGGGATGCGCTCGCCGCCGGCCGCCGTGACCAGGATGCGGCCGATCGAGGCGGGGTCCTCCCGGTAGCGATCGTCGATGCGCAGCGTCACGGGGAAGCGGCGCTCACCCTCCTGGAGCTGCCCCACCTCGCGCGCGCCGAGCGCCTCGACGACATCCAGCACGTCGGCGGCCGCGATGCCGTGCCGGGCGATGGCGGCGCGGTCGACCTCGATCTCGAGCACGGGCTGCCCCGTGACCTGCTCGGTCACCACGTCCGCGGCGCCGGGGATCCCCTTGAGGACGGCCTCGATCTCCCGCGCCTTCTGCTTCAGCGTGTCGAAGTCGTCGCCGAACAGCTTCACCCCCAGATCGGCCCGGATCCCGGCGACCATCTCGTTGACCCGCATCTCGATCGGCTGCGTGTAGATGACGCGCATGCCCGGCATCCCCGCGAGCTCCGACTCCATCGCCTGGACGAGCTCGTCCTGCGTCGCGGCGCGCTTCCACGCCTCGCGCGGCCTCAGGGTGATGAACATGTCGGACAGCTCGAGCCCCATCGGATCCGTCGCCACCTCCGCGGTGCCCGTGCGGGTCCAGACGCGCTCGATCTCGTCCGGGAACCTCTCGAGCAGGACCCGCTCGAGCTGGGTGCCGTAGCGGATCGACTCGCCCGCCGAGACCCCCGAGAGCCGCACGGTGTTGGCGACGATGGTGCCCTCGCGGAGCCGCGGCACGAACTCGGCGCCGAGCCGGGTCGCGAGGAAGACCGCATTGCCGAGGAGCAGCGCGGCGCCGGCGAGCACCGCCCAGCGTCCCCTTAGCGCGAGCTGCAGCGCCGGCCGGTAGGCCCGCTTGAGGAGGCGCACGAGCGCGTTCTCGCGCGCCTTCATGCGGCGCGGCAGGAGCAGGCTCGCGAGCACCGGCATGAGCGTGAGCGACAGGATCATCGAGCCGACGAGCGCGAAGATGACGGTGAGCGCCATCGGCCGGAACAGCTTCCCCTCTGCCCCCTCGAGGGCGAGGATCGGCAGGTAGACGATCATGATGATGAGCTCGCCGAACATCGTCGGCTTGCGCACCTCGATCGACGCGTCGCGCACGACGTCCGTCGCGCTCCGGTCGCCCGCGTCCTCCGAGAGCCGCCGGACCGAGTTCTCGACCATGATCACCGAGCTGTCGACGACGAGGCCGAAGTCGATCGCGCCGAGGCTCATCAGGCTCCCCGCCACGCCCGCGCGCAGCATCAGATCGAAGGCGAAGAGCATCGACAGGGGGATGGCCAAGGCCACGATGAGCCCGGCGCGGAGGTTGCCGAGGAAGGCGAAGAGCACCGCGACGACGAGGAGCGCGCCCTCGATCAGGTTCTTCTCGACGGTGCCGAGCACCTCGTCGATGAGCTCGGTGCGGTCGTACACGACGGCGACGTCGACGCCTTCCGGCAGGCTCTTCTCGACCTCCGAGAGGCGCGCCTTGAGCCGCGTCGTGACGTCGTGGCTGTTCTCGCCCATCAGCATGAAGCCGAGGCCGAGCACGACCTCGCCCTGGCCGTCCGCGGTGACCGCGCCCCGCCGGATCTCGCGCCCCTCGACGACCCGCGCCACGTCGCGGACCCGGATGGGGGCCCCGCCCTTGGCGGCGACCACGATGTCCTCGATGTCGCTCACGCGCGTCGCGATGCCGATGCCCTGGATGAGGCTGGACTCGCCGGCCTGGTCCAGGGTGCCCCCACCCACGTTGGCGTTGTTGCGCTCCAGCGCTTCGGAGAGGTCGTGGAGCGCGAGCCCCCGCGCCGTGAGCTCCGCCGGGTCGACGAGGACCTGGATCTGCCGCTCGTCGCCGCCCCAGGCGTTGACCTCGGCCACGCCGCGCACCGAGCGGAGCTGCGGCGCGATGACCCAGTCGTGGACCGTGCGCAGCTCGCTCAGCGACTTGCCCTTGCCCGTGACCACGTAGTGGAACACCTCGCCGAGCCCCGTGGCGACCGGGCCGAGCTCCGGGCGCTCGATGCCCGGCGACAGCGTCACGGTCTGGAGCCGCTCCATGACGACCTGACGGGCCAGGTAGATGTCCATCTCCTCCTCGAACCGGGCCGTGACCTGCGAGAGGCCGAAGCGGGACAGCGAGCGGACCTCCTCGAGCCTGGGCAGCCCCGAGATCGCCTGCTCGACAGGCGCCGTGATCTGGCGCTCGATCTCGACGGGCGAGAGGGCAGGGGCGACGGTGTTGATCTGCACCTGCACCGGCGTCGTGTCCGGGAAGGCGTCGATCGGCAGGCGGCGGAGCGCGAGGATGCCCGCCAGAGAGAGGCCGATCGCGGCGAGGATCACGAGCAGCCGGTGGCGGAGCGACCAGGTGATGACGGCGTTCAGCATGGCCGCGCTTCAGTCCTCGCCGCAGCAGCCGGCGCCGATGCTCTCCTTGAGGGTCTCTGTCTTGAGCAGGAAGCTCCCCTCGGTCGCGACCTCCTCGCCCGGGCGCACGCCCTTCGTCACCTCGACGAGATCGCCCTCGGTCGCCCCGATCTCGACCCGCCGCGCCTCGAACTGGTCCTCCGCGAGCCGGACGAACACGAGCTTCACCGTCCTCGCGCGCTGGACGGCGGCGCGGGGCACCATGACCGCGGCGCGCGCCGGGGCGAGGATGCGCGCCCGGCCGAACATGTTGGCCCGCAGCGCGCCGCCCGGGTTCGCGAGCGGGACCCGCGCCTTGGCCGTGCGCGTCGCCGGATCGATGGCCGGCGCCACGTACGTGATCTCCCCCTTGAGCTCGCGCCCCTCGAGGCCGTCGACCTCGACGACCACCGGTTGCTTCAGCGAGACGGCCGGGAGCTCGGTCTCCGGCACGTCGAGCTCCGCCCACATGCTCGAGACGTCGACCACCTCGAACAGGGTCTCCTCGACGCCGACGAGCCGGCCCACGGTCGCCTTGCGCTGGGTCACGACGCCGGCGAGCGGGGTCGTGAGCGTGTAGCCCCCGGTCCCGCCCGCGCTCGCGCCCACGACGGCCAGGGAGGCCGCGAGCGAGGCGCGCTCGGCGCGGGCGGCGTCGAGCTCCTGCTGCGCGGCGAGGACGCTCTTGCGCGCGGCGAGCCCTTCCTTCTCGAGCTGCTCCTCGCGCTGCATGTTCTCCTCGGCGACCTTGAGGCGCGCCACCGCGCCGGCCAGCCGCGATCGATCCGCCCCCACGTCGGCGCTGTCGATGACGGCGAGCGGCGCGCCCTGCTTGACCTCCGACCCCACGTCCACGAAGAGCTTCTGGACGACGCCCGGCGCGCGCGCGTTGAGCTCGGCGACCTTGAGCGCGTCGTAGACGATCCGGGCGGTGACGGGGATCCCTCCGCCGCCCTGCCGCTCGACGGCCTTCGCCGTGAGGATGCCGGCGAGCCGGGCCGTGTCCTTGGTCTTGAATCTGACCTTGGTCCCGTCCGCCGGCGCGCCGTCGCTCGCCACGTCGGCCGCCGGCTTGCCGCCGCGCTCGGGGTGGCAGATGGGGCAGATGGACTCCGGGAGCTCGTGCTCTTTGCACCAGTCGCCCTTTGCCTGGAAGACCGGGGCGAGCTTCGGATTGCACTTCGTGCAGAGCGCTGCGAGCACGCCGTGCTCCTTGCACAGCGCGCCCTCGGCGACACGGCCCGCCGCGGGCTTCGCGCCGGCCTTCGCCTGCTCCTCGGCCGGAGCGGCGTTGTCGGCCTCCCGGCGCCCGCATGCCGCCTCGCACGAGAGGAGGGCGGCGAGGATCGGGATCAGGGCGGCGTGGGCGTGGGTGCGGCCGGCCATGTCAGCTCTCTTTCGGCGGTCTCACGATCTTGAGGTCGGGGTTGCACTTCAGGCACTGCGACTCGGGCAGGCCGTGCTCGGCGCACCAGTCGCCGGTGGCCTTGAAGGCCGGGATCAGCTCCGGGTTGCAGCGGCTGCACTGCGACTCGGGCACGCCGTGCTCTCCGCACCAGTCCTCGTGGGAGCCGGGCTTCACGTCCTTCGGCGCGTGCGCCGCGTTCGCGGGCGCCTGCGCGGCCCCGGCCGCCTGCTCGGTCGCGCCCTTTCCGGCGCCCGGCGCCTCCTTGGAGCACGCGGCGCCGCCGAGGGCGAGGGCGCCGATCACGAGCGAGATGAGATGGATCTTCATGCGTTTCTCCGCCTGATCTTCGTACTGCCGCCGAGCCGGCGCCGCCGCTCCCGCGCGTCGCTGGGCCGACCCGGCCCCGCGTACGCGCGCTCTGCCGCCGGGGAGCGAGGCTGCTGCCGGGGGCGCCGGAGCACATGCCGGCGGAGCGTACCATGCGTCGTCGAGAGCGCGAGCGCGACCGGCCCGAGCTCCGTCCTTCCTGGTAGGCTCGGCGTATGCGCGCTGCGCTCCTGTTCCTCGCCGCGGGCCTCCTGGAGATCGGGGGCGGGTACCTCGTGTGGCTCTGGCTGCGCGATCAGCGCGGCGTGCTCCTCGGCCTCGCCGGGTTCGCCGCGCTCGCGGCCTACGGCGTCATTCCCACGCTGCAGGCGGCCGAGCACCCGTTCGGCCGCGTCTATGCCGCGTATGGAGCCGTGTTCATCGCGCTCTCCATGCTGTGGGGCTGGGGCGTCGATCGGAAGCTCCCCGATCGGCGGGACTGGATCGGGGCGGCCATCTGCCTCGTCGGCGCGGCGATCATGCTGTGGCCGCGGGCGCCGCGACGTTAGCGCCGCGTCGCCCGGATCCCGCTGATGGGTCTGACGGGGAGAATTTGAACCGCAGAGGCACAGAGGGCACAGAGGGGAGAAGAAAGAGATTCGTTTCTGTCACTCTGTGACTCCGTGGCTATTCTATCGATGACATCGGGGGACGAGCCTGGGGCGGTGCGGTGCTGGCGAGTCGCTCCTCGACTCCCCACCTCGAAACATCCCTCGCAAGGTCCCCTGCGCCCGGGCCTCGTGACGGCGGGCGGGTGAATAAGCGCGACAAGAATCATGGACGCCGTCGCTGCACGCCCGCAGCGCTCCGAGCTGCCGGCGCGGCGCTTGGCGAACTCTGGCGCAGGGGCCTGGATCAATCCGTCGAGGGTGCCAACGGCGCGAGAACGCCAGCGAATCCCGAATTTTCTTATCTCGCGGTGCTCTGCGCGCCCTGGCGCCGTCGCGTAAAAATTCTTTTCCTGACGTCCTGATCGCCTCGGTTGGCTCGTATCCGCGCCGTCCAGTCACCGCGTCCGACGACCGGCGAGCCTGGATTTCTGCAGCCGCTGGGGCGCGCGATGACCTGGTCGCCGGCGGATCCATTTGGTCGCGTTAACGTTCTCATTTCGAACGAGGCTCAAGCAGTTCAATCTCACGGGCGGCAGAGCCCGTCTGAGCCCCGGTCGATGTCGGATATTGCGCTACCCAACATCACCCAAAAAACGCGGTTGTTGTGACTTCGGAATAGTCACGTCGGCTCGCAAAACACCGCGAAATGCAGGTTCGCCTTGACGGGCTAGCCAACATGAAACAATAACTATCCTCGTCGCAGTGCCTGACCGAACACGGACCGAGCCCACTCGCTCCGTGGACCTCGAGAGCGAGATTCACCGGAGGGCAACCGCGGCGGTACCTCGGCAGCCTTCACCGCGCGGCGAGCGCATCCGATCAACGAAGGGCAGCGTCGAGCTGTAGAGAGATCGGCTTTTTACCTGGTTAACATAATGAGGAGAATCACATGAGATTCGCATCCAGGCAACTCTTGCTTGCCGCCGCGACGGGCCTTCTCGCCGTGTCCTGCGTCGGCCTGGCGGAGGACTACGAGGACGAGGAAGGCGGCGTGCTCGACGAGGGCCTCACGATCGACCCGAGCGCGGTCTACACGATGGTCGGCGTGCAGAGCAACAAGTGCGTGGAGATCCGCGGCGGGAGCACGGCGAGCTCGGCGGCCGCGCAGATCGCCTCGTGCCGCAGCGGCGACACGAGCCAGCAGTTTCGGGTGGAGTCTGCGGGGAGCAACTACTACCGGCTGCGCAACGTGAAGAGCGGTCTCTGCCTCGGGGTCAACGGCTCGTCGACGTCGAACGGCGCCACCATCGTCCAGTCCAGCTGCGGCAACGCCACGAGCCAGCAGTTTTCTATCACGGACGTCTCCTCGACCGTCCAGCGGTTCACGAACCGCGCCAGCAACAAGGTGCTCGACGTCATGGGGCGGTCGACAGCGGATGGCGCCAGCCTCCACCAGTGGAGCTGGGCCAACGGAGACAACCAGAAGTTCTCGCTCAAGGCTGTGGGGGGCTCGTCGAGCTCCTCGACGTCGTCGAGCTCGTCGAGCTCGTCGAGCTCGACGACGACCTCGAGCTCCTCGACCACCGGGACCGGCGGCGCTGGCGGCGCTGGCGGCGCTGGCGGCGCTGGCGGCGCTGGCGGCGCAGGGGGTGCCGGGGGGACCGGCGGCGGCACCGGCGGTTCGGGCGACGTCGGCGTCGCCCCGGCGTCCGGCTGCGGGCTCGGCTACAGCCAGCTCCCGAACGGCAAGGGCGGCGTCAACGTCGAGCCCGTCTGCATCCCGAAAGAGATGAACTTCAATATGGCCGCGTCGCTGGAAGCCTTCAAGACGACGGTCTATCCGCTGCTGCAGACCAACTGCTCTGGGTGCCACAGCTCGACGGGCAAGGCCCAGGCGCCCCTCCACTCCGACGTCGATCCGGCGCTGGCCCACGAGTACGCGCTCACGCGCGTGAACTTCAAGAAGCCGGCGGACTCGAAGCTCGTCGTCCGGATGGGCATCGACCGGCACAACTGCTTCGGCTCGAGCTGCAGGGACGCGAACACGCAGATGCTCTCCGCCGTCACGGCGTGGGCCAACGCCGTCGCGCCGAGCCTGCCGACGACCCCGCGCCCCGTCGCGGCCGGCGAGCAGGTCACCGAGGCCCAGGTCAAGTCGTGGATCGCGACGGACAAGGCCACCGTCCCCGCGGCGGACGCGGAGTTCATCAAGTACGCCTCGCTGCACGAGATCCACAACAAGGGCGCCACGGCGGAGGAGATGAACGTGGCCCGCGTCGGCCTGTCGAAGGCGCTGAACTCGACGGCGCGCTGGGCTCCCAGGATCGTGAACCCGGTCGACATCAACGGGAAGGGCATCGTCTACCGCTTCGATACCCGCAGCTACTGGGGCTACAACAAGGGCGTCACGAAGCTCCACTTCGGCGGGTCGGACGACGACGTCTTCTTCGGGAGGACCAGCGTCAACTACCTGGGCGAGCCGGTCGGCTCCGACGTCACCTTCCGGGAGAAGTACCGGTATACGTCGGACGTCCAGGTGGATCCGAGCTTCGCGCGGCTGGTCTGGGGGCGCGTCCTCGCCGGCAACGTCGAGGGCGCCACGGACGGCGGCGTGCTGCCGCCCTACGTCGACGGCTTCAAGACGGATTACATCGAGGCGAGCCAGCTCGTCTACACGCTGACCCGTCCGGACGTCTACAACGCGATCATGGCGATCCCCTGGTATGCGCACGACCTCGAGACCGAGCTCGGCGTCATCAAGGACCAGGGGATGAAGTCGTACGAGTACATGCTCACGAAGCAGGCCATCACGGTCGACTCCCGCATGTACTTCAGGGCCAAGACGCGGCGCGGCGGGTACTACTGGAAGACCTGGGACGTCTTCACCGGGCAGCTCGACGGCGGCGTGAACACGATCGAGCAGGCGTGGGAGACGGGCCAGATCCGGTTCCCCTTCTGGGCGCACCCGATCCCGAAGTTCATCAGCGGGACCGGCATCGGCGGCTCGGCGAACAACTGGAGCTTCATCGCGACCCTGGCTCAGCCGCAGGGCACCGAGCCGCCGGGGTGCGATGGGCAGCCGAGCTACGCGGGCGGCGGCTACGTGAACTGCCGCTACTACACCGGGACCGACGGGCTGCAGCAGTCGGCGGAGGAGGTCATCTGGGATCTGCCGAACGGCCTGCAGGGGTACTCGCTGTGGGGCGGCTTCAACCAGCGCCGCGTGGACGCCTTCGTCAACATCGTGCGTGATCCGCGCATCCAGCGGAACGCGTCGGACGCGCAGATCAACAGCACGGTGGGCTTCGCCACCCAGGACCGCCGCCTGAACACCGGCAGCTCCTGCATCGGCTGCCACGCGGACGGCATGAACCGCGGCAACAACGATCTGCGCGACTGGCTGGACGCCGGCGGCGAGCGCCTGCCGAAGGGCGAGCACGGGGTCGACGGGTGGATCAACGACGCTGCGGTCGTGTCGCAGGTCAAGGAGCTGTACCCGCCCTCGAGCGTCATGCGGTCGCGCATGGAGGACGACCGCCGCGTCTTCCTCGCGGCGATGGCGAAGATCAAGAGCGAGATGGTCCTCGGCGCGGACAAGAACGTGTACGTGGAGCCGACGATCTGGACCATCGAGTGGGCGCAGAACTTCTACAAGTACGCGCCGACCCGCTCCAACTGACGCAGCGAAAGGCCCTGTCGGACGGCCGCCGCCCGGCGGCTCGTCCGGCAGGGCCCAGCCCGCCGTCGCTGCATCGACCCCCCATCAATTCATCGATCCTCCGTCCGGCCGACCGCGAGCAGCGCCGAGCGCGCCCGCGAGCCCTCACCTCGCCGCTGGCTCTGGCGCGAGGTCGCTCCCGTCGCTGCGCCACGTGGTGATGCCAGGACGAGCCATGCGTCTGCGGCCGCGCTGCCGGCGCACGATTCGAGGAGCTGCTCCGGCTTCTACAGGTAGTCCAGGCGGGCCGCGAGATCGTGCACCGGACGCCGCGCGGCCCTGACCGCCCCCGACGATTGCCGCTCAGCGCGGCTCTCTTTATGTTTCTCACGAGCAAAGCGCAGCGGCCAAAAGGCTCGCCGCGCAGGTTCCGGGCTCGACCACGGAGCGGCGCTGCGGCGGGGCTGTAGAGGGGGCGTCATGGAGGTCAAGGGCTTCGCGAGTGCGGCTTCGAGCGGGTTCATACGTCGCGACGTCTACAGCCTCTCCCCGGAAGGCCCTGAGATCGCGGCGCTCAGGCGGGGGATCGCCGAGATGCAGCGTCGATCTCGGGTCGATCGCCGCGATCCGACCGGCTGGGTCTACCAGGCCGGGATTCACGGGTGGCCAGACGGTGGAAATCCGCTCCCCGGATGGAACGCGTGCCAGCACAGCAGCTTTTTCTTTCTCTCCTGGCACCGCATGTATCTCTCCCGATTCGAGCGGATCCTGAGGTCCGCCTCCGGAGATCCGGGCTTTGCGCTCCCGTACTGGAACTACTCCGCCGCCGGCAATCGCGCGATACCGGCCGCGTTTCGAAAGCCCGGGGATGCGTCCAACCCTCTCTACGCCGAGGAGCGCGCGGCGGGCATCAACCAGGGAGCCCTTCTCCCCCCGTCTGCGGTCACGTTTTCGTCGGCCTTCCGTTTGACCAACTTCAGCGCTCGGCCCGGGACGCGCGTGAGCTTCGGTGGGGGTGCGCTCCGGCAACCCGGGCAAGGCGGAGCTCGCGCCGGGGAGCTTGAGCGGCAGCCGCACAACGTCGTCCACGGCATGGTGGGCGGTCAGGATGGCTGGATGAGCTACACGGACACGGCCGCGCAAGATCCCATCTTCTGGCCGCACCACGCGAACATCGACCGATTGTGGAAGCGCTGGCTCGACCAGGGCGGAGGGCGCGGCTACCCAGGACGCTCGGAGGACGAGGAGGCCTGGTGGCGCCTCAGCTTCGATTTCGTCGACGAGAACGGCAGCCTCGTGCGGATGACGGGCGAAGAGATCACCGACACGGTCCTCCAGCTAGGCTACCGCTATGACGATGATCCGCCGCCGCTCGCGACGGTTCGCCTCGCTGGAGAGAGCAGCGCTGCTGCCAGGAGCCCGGAGCTCGCCGCGGCCGTCCGCGGGACCAGCAGAGCGCCGATCGCGCTCGGGGCCGAGCCGGTCTCGGTGCTGGTCGAGATGTCGCCCGAAGACGTCGCCGTCCTCAGGACCCTCGCGACGAAAGAGCTCGTCGAGACGCAGATCGTCCTGAGCCTCGAGGACATCGCGTTCGAGCGGAACCCGGGCGTCACCTATGAGGTTTACCTGAACCTCCCCGAAGGGACGCCGCCGGACTACCAGAGCCATTACTACGTCGGCAACATGGGGTTCTTCGTCGCGCGCGGCCACGGGCACCTGCACGGGCCGGCCACCGTCGACCAGGCCTTCGACGTCACGGCCCACGTGCGCACGATGGCCGAGCGCGGCGAGTGGGCGGACGTTTCACCGAAGGTGAGCTTCATCATGCGTGAGCTCATCCCGCCGGGTGGCGCAGAGAACATGTCGGCCGCAGCCGCGGGGAGATCCACGCCAGTCGTGCGCGTAACTATCCGGCGCGTGGTCATCGCGACCGCGTGAGCCCTCGGGAGGTCGCGCATGGGCACCATGGAATCCTCGGTTCGGAGCGCCGCACCCTGCGCGAGCAGTTTCAGGTCCTCGCCTATCGGTCGCTCGTCCGGTGACCGTTCCGGGGACGGCCTAGCGCGGCGGTGCGCGCGGCCGGAGCTCGGCGTCCCGCGCGCCGGCTACAGCGTCAGCTCGGCCTCGACCCTGTGCCGGGTCGCCTGCTCGTAGTCATAGGCATACCCCAGCAGGCGGGGCTCGCTCCAGAGGGGGCCGACGAAGATCAAGCCGAAGGGGGCGCCGTTCTCGTACTGGCCAGCAGGCACGACCACCCCGGGCAAACCGGCGATGTTGATCGCCGATTCCGTGGTCGCCGCGTAGGTGTCCGCGCTGAAGAGCTCCGGGATCACCTCGTAGGTCTGCGGAAACGCCAGGGCATCCAGATCGTGCTCGGCCATCACGGCGTCGAAGAGGCTCAGGTACTGGCCCCGGAGGGCCCAGAAGCTCGACAGATCGGGCGGATCCTCCGGGTGAAGCAGCGAGTCCGCGAGGACAGGGAGCTTCTCGACGTACCAGAACAGCGGGCCGCCATCCTCTTGAAACGGAGATACCCCCGCGATGAGCGACAGCTCGTCGATCGAGCCGACCACGCCCCCGTCGAACGTCAATCCCGCGAGGTATCGCTGGAAGTCGTGGGCGAGCGACTCCGTGCCTCGCATGTCGTAGGGCTCGCCGGGCAAGGCCAGCTCGGCGAACCCGCTGCCGGCGAAGGGATCGTCGACGACCGTCGCGCCCTGGCGCTCGAGCTCCAGGACGGCGCGCGCGTAGAGATCCTCGGTCTCCGGCGACAGGGCGCTCGAGCGAAAGCCCGGGCCGTACAGCCCGATCCGCTTCCTGCGAAGGGCACTCTTGCTGAGCTCGCTCGTGTACCCGCGCGGGGGCAGCCGGCCATCGGAGGCGCTCGTCTTGGGGTCCTCCGGGCTGTAGCCGGCGAGCACGTCCATCACCAGGGCGGCGTCGAGGACGGTCTTCGCGATCGGCCCTGCGACGTCCCTCGTGCTGCCGGCCAGCGGCACGATGCCCGCCGTGGGGACCAGGGCGAACGTCGGCTTGACGCCGACGAGGCTCTGCGCCGCCGCGGGGTTCTGGATGGAGCCCCCCGTCTCCTCCGCGAGGCCCAGCACCGCGAAGCTGGCGGCCACCGCCGTGGCGGTCCCGCTGCTGCTCGCGCCGGGAGCCAGGTCCCTGTCGACGGCGTTGTACGTGGGACCTGCCCAGCTGCTGTTGGCCCGGGTCCCGTCGTCGCTGAAGGCCGGGATGTTTGTCTTTCCGAGGATGATGGCGCCCGCTCGAATCAGCCGCTCGACGACGACGGCGTTCTCGATCGGGAAGAGATCGACGCCGCCCGCCGCGGCGCTGAGGGGCGCCCAGCCGGCCGTCGACGGCAGTCCGACGACGTCCATCGATTCCTTGATGACCACCGGGATCCCCGCCAGCGGGCCGAGCGGCTCGCCTTTCCTCCGCTTCCTGTCGATCGCGCGCGCCTCGTCGAGCGCGCCCGGGTTCAAGAAGGTGAAGGCGTTGTAGGACGGCTCGTACTGCTCGATCCTGTCGAGGTAGGCCTGGGTCAGGGCCTCTGCGGTGTAATGTCTGTTCCTGTACGCCTTCTGGATCTTCGAGATCGTGAGCTCGGTCACGTCGATGTGGTGGGCGCGGACGGGGCCCGACGCCGCGCCGGCGTCGCCGGGGTTCCCCAGGACGACGCCAAGCAACATGGCGGCGATCCACTCGCCGCCTGGACGTTTGTGCTTCTTCATGAAGGATCGCTCGCTCTCGGTTCAAGACGCAAAGCGCGTCAGTTTATCGAGCTGTACTCTACAAGAAAATTCGTTCCGAGGCTGCTCGACTTTCGACGCGTACGTCCAGCGGCCCGGCGTCACTTGATGATGGCCGGGTCCTCGATCGTGAAACACTCGATCGAGGACGCCGCGTATTTCAGCGCGTTGTACCAGAACTGCGAGATCTGAAAGACCTGCGCCGCTGATCTCTCGTAGCAGGGGCTGTTCGGGTCCATGTACATCTGGGGATTGATGCACGCCGCCGTCCCGAGCCACTGGCCCGAATAGGTCACCCACTCGTCGCCATACGCGACGACGTGGCCTTTGCCGACCTCCTTGTGGACCGCGAAATTGTTCGTGCCGTCGGTGCAGTCGACGGTCGCCGTCGTCGATTTGATCGAGCGCGCGATGTAGGCGCCGACGCTCTGGATGTCCTTGCCGATCGGCGTGTCCTGGTTCCAGGTGCCCACGCTCCCGGGGAGGGGGCCGCCGAGCGGCACCGGGCCGCCCCAGCAGTTGCAGTTCGCGCAGTTGGTCCGCGCAGGATCCAGCACGCCGTCGGCGTTGAACTCGATGTCCGTGAACGAGAGGAGCTGGTTGGTCGCCGTGACGTCGTGGATCATGCACCCCTGTCCATTGCACTGATAGCCGCTCAGCGCGATGAGACCACCTCCGTTGTTGACCCAGTCCTCGAGCGCCTTCACCTCGTCAGGCGTGAACTGCCAGGGCTGCCCGTCGTCGTTCTGCGCGCCCTTCGTCACCATCCACTGGAGGAGGATCACGTCGTACTTGGCGAGGAACTCCGGCGTGAGCGTGGGCTTCTCCATGTTGTAGTTGTCGACCTGGGCCGTGCTCTGCGTGTTGAGCCAGTTCTGGAGCGCCGTGGTGCTGTCGCTGCTGCACGGGCCCCAGACGCCCTCATGGCCGATCGACGCGATGTTGATGCAGGTGCAGTTGCCCTCGTCATCGCAGGTCGTCTGATGCCCGGCGTCAGCCGGCGGCTCGCCGCCCGGACCCGAGCTCGTCAGCCCGATCTCGCCGCCAAAGTCGCCGCTGCTGCTGCTGACGGCGCCGGGGCCGCTCGCGCCTTGCCCGCCCTCGCCATTTCCCGTGTTGTTGCCGTTGCCGCCGCCGCTCGCCGAACAAGCGATGACCGGCAGCCAGGAGGCCGTGAGCGCAGCGCAGAAGCGAGTCACGAAACGAAGTCTTGCCATGATCCAGAGACTATCATTCCCGCGCTGGCCGGAGGCCTGAAAGCGCGAGGCAGCCCTCTGCCCGCAGCGGCCCCGCCAGCCCCCCCGCGCGGCAGCTCCGGCGTGAGCGCTGCCCCATCCTCTACCGACCGGAGTTGCGGTTCGGCAGCGTCACGAACATGGCGGTCGGTCTGCGCGGCGCGTCAGACGAAGAGTTGCGCGCGGGTGGTGTGGGTGAAAGAAATTGACGCGAGAGGAACGGTCGAGAGGGTCCGAGGAGAATTGAAATTCAACGAGGGGGCTGCCGAGAGGGTCCGGGGAGAATTGAAATTCAACGAGGGGGCTGCCGAGAGGGTCCGGGGAGAATTGAAATTCAACGAGGAGGCTGCCGAGAGGGTCCGGGGAGAATTGAAATTCAACGAGGAGGCTGCCGAGAGGGTCCGGGGAGAATTGAAATTCAACCCGACGCCGCCCCGCGGCGGGGCGGCGCTGGCCGACCGCCTGGTCGAGGCGCGCGCGAGGGCGCTCCGCGTGCAACGCCCATAAATCAATGATTCCAATGGCTTGCGCGGATTCCACGGCCGGCCGCGGCCCGCGCCGGGTTCCGGGGGAGCCGCCGCGGCCTACACTGCCGTCGCATGTCCCCCGCATCGCCCACGCCGCCCGCCGGGGCCGACGCGATCGCGCTGCTCGAGCGCGCCCGCGAGCTCGCGGCGCTCGTGCTCGCGCCGGCCGCGAACGCCACGGATCAGGCCGACAGCGTCCCCCGCGAGCACCTCCGCGCGCTCGCGGGCGCCGGTCTCCTCGGGATCGCGACGCCCGCGCGCTACGGCGGCCTCGGGGCGTCGGCGCGGGTCGCGCGCGAGGTCCTGGAGATCCTCGCCGGCGCCTGCGGGGTGACCGCGTTCGTCCAGATGCAGCACGCCACCGCCGCGTGCCCGCTCATCGCGCGCGGCGACAACGAGGCGCTCAAGGAGCGCGTCTTGCCTCGCCTGGCCTCCGGAGAGCGCCTCTGCACCGTGGGCTTCTCGCACGTCCGCCGCCCGGGCCCGCCGATGGTCCGGATCGAGCCCGACGGCGACAACGTACGACTCGACGGCACCGTGCCGTGGTTGACCGGCCACGGGCTCGCCGACGACGCGGTCATCGCCGGTACGCTCCCCGACGGCCGCCTGATGTACGTGCTGACGCCGCTCTCGGCCGGAGACTCCATCGAGGCGTCCGCGCCGCTCCGCCTGAGCGCGATGAACGCCTCGGCCACGGTGTCGCTGACGCTGCGCGCGCTGCGCGTCGGCCCCGAGCAGGTGATCGCCACCGTGACGCGCGAGCAGCAGGCCGCCCGCGACGTGGCGGGCCTGCTGACGCCGGCGGCGCTGTCCCTGGGCGCGGCCGGCGCCGCCGCCGCCCTGCTCGCGTCGCTGGCCGAGCGCCGCGGCGACGCGCAGCTGGCCGGCGCCGCACGGGCGCTCGAGGAGGAGCGGGAGGCCGCCCGCGCCGAGGTGAACGCATGGGCGGACCAGCCGGAGGCCGAGGGGTACGCCGAGCACGCGGTCCGCGCCCGCGCCTCGTGCGTCGATCTCGGCGTCCGCGCCGCGCACGCGGCGGTCGCCGCGACCGGCGGCAGCGCGAACCGCCTCGACCACGCCGCGCAGCGCCTCTTCCGCGAGGCGATGCTCTACTCGCTCACGGCCCAGACGCGCGATCTGCAGGCGGCGACGGTGCAGCGGCTGCTCGGCCGGGGCGCCGGCGCGATGGACCGCGCGCGGCCGTGAGGGCAGGGGCCGCGCGGCGCCCTACGCCGGTTCCTGGGGAGCCGCGCGACCTTCTTCGATGCGGTCCGCGCCGCCTTCGGCGTACGCGCCGACGAACTCCCGCAGCTTCCGGGTCTGGTAGCCGCGCGCGAGCGAAGTGAGCTGCTCGATCCAGGGCGTGAGCCGCGGGTCGTGCAGCCGGAGCCGCTCCGCCTCTTCCAGGATCCTGTGGACGAGCCCCTTGCTCGCGAGCGCCGACAGCGTGGCCAGGTCATCGGCCGAGGGCGGCGTGAGGCGCCCGCCGTCGCCGTCGCCGTCGGCGGCCCGCTCGGCCGGCGAACCCTGCGCGGGCGCCTCGTCGCGGCGGAGCCACTCGACGCCGAGGAGGCGCGATATCTTGTCGAGGAGGGCGCCCGCCTGGATCGGCTTGGGGAGGAAGTCGTCGCAGCCGGCAGCGGCGCACTTCTGCTGCTCGGCCTCGGAGACGCTCGCCGACGAGGCCAGGATGGCGACGCCCCGGAGCTCGGGCATGCGCCGGAGGCGGCGCGTGGCCTCGCAGCCGTCCATGCCCCGCATGTACACGTCCATCAGGATGAGCGCCGGCGCGCGCTCGGCGGCCACGCGCAGCGCCGCTTCGCCGCCGTCCGCTTCGCACAGCTCGAAGCCGAGCGGGCCGAGGAGCCCGCGCGCCACGGCGCGATTCTGGGGGTTGTCGTCGACGATCAGGATCGTGCGGCGCTCCCCCCGATAGCCGACGATCGCGTCCCACCGCCGGGCCTCGCCCGGGCTCGCCGCCTGCTCCGCCGGTCGCGCCTCGGCGAGCGGGAGCGTCACGGTGAACGCGCTGCCCTCGCCGACCTCGCTCTGCACCTCGATCGCCCCGCCCAGCTGCTCGACCAGCTTCTTCGTGATGGCGAGGCCGAGCCCGGTGCCCTCGCTCCTCGCGCCCTGCTCGCCCACCTGCTCGAAGGGCTCGAAGATGCGCGACAGGTGCTCCGCGGCGATCCCGGGACCGGTGTCCTCGACGCGGAAGCGCACCATCCGCCCCGCGGGGACGCGCTCGTCCAGCACCTCGACCCGGAAGAGCACGCCGCCGCGCTCGGTGAACTTGATGGCGTTGCCGAGGAGGTTCAAGAGCACCTGCGTCAGCCGCTTCTCGTCGGCGCGGACGGCCTCGAGCGCCGGGCCGCGTAGCTCGTGGGTGAACGCGATCCCCTTGGCCTCGGCGCGCACCCGGCACAGGTCGACGACCATCTGCACGAGCGCAGGCAACCGGACCACCGTCACGACGGCGTCCATCTTGCCCGCCTCGATCTTGGCCAGCTGCAGCAGATCGTTGATCAGCGAGAGCAGGTGCTGGCTCGATTTCTGGATGACGCTCAGCCCGTCCCGCCACGCCGGCGGGAGCTCGGGCGTCCGCTCCAGGATCTGCGCGTAGCCGATGATGCCGTTGAGCGGCGTGCGCAGCTCGTGGCTCATGCTGGAGAGAAAGTCGCTCTTGGCCTGGCTGGCGCGCTCCGCCGCCTCCTTGGCGACGCGGAGCTCGGCGGTGCGCTCCTTGATCTTGGCCTCGAGGTCCCGGTAGAGGAGGGCGTTCTCCACGGCGATCGCGGCCTGCGCGGCGAGCATCGACAGGAGCTCCACCCGCCGCTCGGGGAACGCCGCGGGCACCTCGCGGTGCTCGAGGTAGAGCACGCCGAGGAGCCGCCCTCGATGCGAGAGCGGCAGCGAGAGGAGCGAGAGGACGGGGTGCGCGGCGAGGTACGGGTCGGCCGCGAAGCGCGCGTCGGCCCGGGCGTCGTCGGCCACGACCGGCTCGCTCGTGCGCGCGACGTAGTTCACGACCGTCCTCGCGATGTCCGCGCTCTGCGAGAGCGGCTCGGACAGGCCCGTCTCGATGCGGCCTCCGTGGACCGAGAGCCGCGCCACCAGCGAGAGCTCCTCGCCCTCGGCCAGCAAGAGGGCGCCGCGCTGCGCCCCGGCGCTCTCCAGCACGAGCTCCATCAGCCGGCCGACGACCCGCTCGGGGTCGAGCTCGCTCGACAGCGCCCGCGCCGCGCGCACCGCGGTGTTCACGTCGAGCTGCGCGCCGCCGGCGACGCCGGTGGTGGTCAGCGTGGAGACGCCTGTCGCGAGGCGGCGCTCCGCGGCCGAGGGCTGGGCCGGCGCGCGCAGCAGGGCGGGCCACCTCGCCTCCAGGTGGGCGACGACGGCGTGCGCGCCCCAGCGGAGATAGGCGTCCCGGGCCTCGCGCAGGTACAGCGCGCCGATGCGGCGCCTGCCCGCCTCCAGGTGGAACTCGGCGGAGAGCTGGGCCGCGAGGGCCTCGATGTGCAGGAAGCGCTGCCCGCGCGCGAGCTCGATGGCCTCGTCGTACCTGGCCATGGCCTCGTCGGTCTTGCCTTGCACGCGGGCGTGCTCCGCCTCGAGGAGGCGCAGCTTGTGGAGGAAGTTGTCCGCGCTCCCCTCGGCGAAATACCGGAGTCGCGCGAGGCCGTGCTCGATGTGCTCGCGGAGCCTGGCCCGCTCCTCCGCGTCCGTGACCTCCAGCCAGCACCTCGCGGCCGCGAGCGCGAGCCAGAGCGGCACGTCGGTCACCGGCGGAAAGCCGAAGATGGACATGCGGAACTGCTCGGCCTCCCGAGCCCGCGCGAGCGCCATCGGAGCGGCGCCCGCGGCGAGGAACAGGTGGGCCTCGAGGATGCGCGCAAGCTCGGCCGCCATCACGTCCCCGTCGGCCAGGAGGGAGCGGGACCCTCGTGAAAACGGCTCTTCCGAGCGGAGCCTCCCCGCGCCGTCCGCGGTCGACAGGAGGCCGCACCACGAGGCGACCGCCTCGAAATAGTGGGTCCCGAGCGCGGTGCCCGCGCGCTGCATCAACCCCCAGCGGGCCGCGCGGTGCGCCTCGATCTGGCCGAGCGGCTGGCCGCGCCACACCCGGTAGTAGAACAGGTCGCCTTCGAGCCCCCAGCTCGCCCCCTGGAACGAGCCGACCTTCAGGCCGGTCGCGCAGGTCCGCTCGAAGATGGGCGCCATCTCGTCCGCGGGGCGGACGTAGGCCGTGTACTGGCCTTCGAAGGACAGGCACTCTGCGAGGAAGGGGGACGCAACGCGCTCGGCCGCGCGCACGCCGGGCCCGACCCAGCTCGCGGCGCGGCGATAGAGCCCCGTGGTGAGCGACCACACGTTGGCGAAACAGACGATGATGAAGGGAGAGACCGGCGTGAGCACGCCCTGCCGCCGCACCCGGTGCACGGCGCGGACGATCACGAGCGCGGACAGGATCGGCTGGCCGCCGATCGCCGCGCAGACCATCAGGTGCATCGTCAGCGCGTCGACGAGCACGTGCGCCGGCGATGGATCGGGGGGCATCCGGTCGAACGCCTCCGGATCGCCCTCGAACCATCGATCCAGCTCGGCGGACTCCTCGAGGAGCGCGGCGCGGCGGGCCTCGTCGGTGTCCGGAAACACGACGTCCTGCTCCGCGAGCGCGGCGAGCCCCAGCTCCACCCCGCGCGCGAACTGGCCTGCTGCCTGGATGCAGCGGACGCGGAGCTCCTGCACCGAGAGCCTGGCGAGCGCCGGCAGGGGCATCGCGAGCAGCCGCGCGGACCGCGCCTCGACGTCGTCGAACTCCCGCATCAGGAAGGCGGCCTCGAGCCGCTCCAGCGCGAGCTCCGCGGACAGCGCCGGGTGCTCGCGCCACGCGTCGTCGCCGAGCAGCGCCTGCCCCGCCTCGGCGAGGCTGGCGAGGAGCCGGTGCGAGCTCGCCGCCTTCGCGGCGCGCGCGGCCTCGAGGTTCAGGCGCGCGAGCGACGCGCGCTCGTCCTCGGCGTCCATCCGCGCCGCGCCCAGGTTCAGGTGCCGCACAAGCTCCAGGAGCTGCTGCGGTGTGCCGCCCTGCGCCCGGTGCCGCGCCCAGAGCCGCCGGCCGATCTCCAGGTGCGCCAGGACGCGCTGCTCCGGCGAGGCGCGCTCGTAGCTCGCCTGTTGCACGCGGTCGTGCAAGAAGCGGTATTCCGCGTCCGGCGCGCCTTCTCCGCTCTGCCCCAGCGCCTGCGCCGTCCGGTAGGCTCCGTCGGCCGGCACCAGGAGCTCCTCCTGCAGCGCGGGCCACAGCGCCCCGGTCACCCGGGCGCGCTCCCACCCGCTGAGCCGCTCCAGATCGTGGAGGTGGAACGTGTGCCCCGCGCACGCCGCGAGCCCCAGGAGCTGCTGGGTCGCCTCGGGCATCTCGCGCACCTTGTCCGTCAGGAAGGCCACGACGTTGTCGGTGATCTGCGCCTGCTCCAGGTCCTTTTGCTCCCAGCGCCACGCGCCGCTCTCCGGGTCGCGGACCACCTTGCCCTGCTTGTGCAGCGAGAGCAGCAGCTGCTCCATGAAGAACGGGTTTCCTCGGGTCTTGTGCCACAGCACCCGGGAGAGCGGCTCGACCCCCGTCGCCTCGCTGTCGAGCGCCCGCGCCGCCCACGCCTGCACGTGCGCTTCCGACAGGGGGCGCACCGACATCCTCGACACCCTCGCTCCGCTGTCTTCCACCGACGAGACGAGCCTCCACAGCGGGTGCTCGGGGGGCGCCTCGTTGTCGCGGTAGGCCGCGATCACCAGGAGATCGCCGCGCTCCGCGTCGGTGAGCAGCGTCTTCAGGATCTCGAGCGTGGCGCTGTCGGCCCACTGCATGTCGTCGAGGAACATCACGAGCGGCGCGTTCGGCGCCGTGACCGCCCGCACGAAGTCGAGCCAGGTGAGCCGCTGGCGGGCGAGCACCTGATCGCCCTGCACCGGCGGCACCGGCGCGAGCTCGCCCATGATCCGGTCGAGCTCCGGCACCACGTCGGCGATGAGCCGCGCGTTCTCGCCGACGTCGGCCTCGATGCGCTCCCGCCACGCGCTGAGCACCGGCTTCGGGCTCGCCAGCCACTGCTGCATGAGCGCCCCGAACGCCTGCGCCATGGCCGCGTACGGCGTCGACCGCGCGAGCTGGTCGTGCTTGCCCGAGATCAAGAGGCCGCGCCCTCGGGCCGCGATGTCCCCGTAGACGGTGCGCACCAGCGCCGTCTTGCCGATGCCGGACGGCCCGCCGATGAGCACGAGCTCCGCCGCGCCCTCGGCGGCGCGGGCGAAGCACGCGCCGAGGAGCTCGCGCTCGCGCTCTCGCCCGACGAGGACGTCGGGCAGCCGCAGCTTGTGCGAGAAATCCCTGCTCCCGAGCGGGAACCGCTCCACCGCGCCGCGCTCGCGCCACAGGCGGAGCGCGCGCTCCAGGTCTTCCGCGGCGCCCCGGGCCGTCTGGTACCGCCGGTCGGGGTTCTTCGCCAGGAGCCTTCCCGCGATGGCCGCGACGCCCGGGGGCACCTCCGGGGCGACCAAGTCGAGGGCGGGCGGCTCCCTGGCCAGGTGCGCGTGCACCAGCGAGAGGGGGTCGCGGTCGGTGAACGGCAGCCGGCCCGAGAGCGCCTCGAAGAGCGTCACGCCGAGCGAGTACAGGTCGGTGCGCGCGTCGATCGCCCGCGCCGTGCGGCCCGTCTGCTCCGGCGACATGTACGCGAGCGTCCCCTCGAGCCCTTCGGGGATGCTCGCCGCCGTCGCCTCCAGCGGCAGCGACGAGGCGATGCCGAAGTCGAGCAGCTTGACCTGCGAGTACGCCGCATCGACGAGGACGTTCTGCGGCTTGACGTCCTTGTGGGTCACGCCCGCCGCGTGCACGGCCTCGAGGACCCGCGCGAGGAGCGCGCCGAGCCTCAGCCCCGCGTCCACCGGCAAGCGCCCTCGCTCGGCGAGGACGCGATCCAGCGACCGGAGGCCGGGGTCCTCGAGCGCCAGGCCGACCGCGCCGCCCTGCTGCACGAGCTCCCGCGCCCGCGGCACCCCGGGCACCGCCCCGAGCTGCGTCAGGATGTGATGCTCATGCAGGAGGCGCCCCGTCACGCGCGAGCTCGGCTCGGGCGTCGCAGGGAGCTTGAGCACCACCCTGTCGCCCGAGGGGCGATGGACCGCGCGGCACACGCGGGTCTCGGTCCCTTCGTGCAGCACCTCCCCCACAGCGTAGTCTCTGAGATCCATCCCGGTTCAGCTCCTCTTCGGGTCCGGCGGAGATGCCGGGGAACGACGATTCATCAGGACATCAGAGCTCGCGCTCGCGTCGACGCCGGCCGCGCGTCCGCAGCGCGTGCTCCACGCCCGACTGCAGGGTGGCCTTGGTCACGACGTGATCGAGGTGGAGGTCGAGCCGCACGAGCGTCTGCGCCGCCTCGGCGCGGACGCCGGTGACGACCGTTCGCGTGCCGAGCAGCGACAGCCCCTTCGCCGCTTGCACGAGCATGTGCGCGACCGTCTCATCTACCGATCTGACGCCGGTGATGTCAATGATGAGGTGGTCCGCCCCGCGCTCGTTCGCGCCGTGGAGCGCGGTCTCGACCGCCTGCCTGGCGCGCTCGACGTCCACCGTGCCGACGAGGGGCATCACGAGGATGCCATCGATGATCGGGATGAGCGGGGCGGAGAGCTCGAGGAGCCGCTCCCGCTGGGCCGCGATGATCTGATCTTGCAGCGCGGCCCGCGCGGCTTCGGCGCGCTCGCTCTGGAGCAGCTGGTCGGAGAGCCGAGCGTTCGTGTCGCGCAGCGTTTGCACGGCGTCCGCCAGCGCCTCCTCGGCCCTGGCGCGCTCCCGGATCTCCTCCGAGAGCCTCCGATTCTGCTCCTCGACGGCCCGCGTCGCGCGCCGGAGCGAGATCTGCGTGTGCACCCGCGCGAGGAGCTCGGTCTTCTCGAACGGCTTGGTCACGTAGTCCACGGCGCCCACGCGGAAGCCCTGGATCCTGAACTTCGCTTCGGCGAGCGCCGTCATGAAGACGACGGGGATGCTCCGCGTCGCCGGGTCGGCCTTGATGCGCTGGCACGTCTCGAACCCGCTGAGGCCAGGCATCAGCGCGTCGAGCAAGATGAGATCTGGCTGAGTCAGGCCGGCCAGCTCGATCGCCTCCTCGCCGTCGCACGCGACGGCGACCTCCAGCCCATCGGAGATGAGCGCGTCCGACAGCACGTTCAGGTTGTCCGCGCTGTCGTCCACGATGAGGACGAGCCCGGCGGGCCGAGATTCTTGCGCTTGCATAGGTGTCTGCCAGTCTCAGGGGGCCCGAAGGCGCCTCCTGGGCTTGGCCGGCGAGTCCCGCCGGACGGCGAGCGAGCAAACGCACGCGCGGTGAGCTGGCATCCCTGTCACGGAAGGCATCTTTCTGGCATCTTGACGTTCGTACCATGGGATGGCCGGCGTTAACACGTCTTTTGTAGGCTGTAGGCGGCGGGCGATTGGGCGGGGGTAGGCTGAGTCACACCGGGCGTCCCATCATGCACGCACGCCCACGTCGGTCACGCGTCGGTGCGCTGCTGCCGGCTGACCTCGGCGTGGCCAGTGCCGAGGCGGTTCGGACGCCCAGCGCGGCCTCATTGCCGTCGCGTGTGGCCGCCGCAAAGATCGGCTGTCGGCTGATCGATGGCGTGGGTCAAGGTGGGTGCGAGAGCGCTCGACCCCATGAGCCGATCGAGGGGCCGGTGGGCCTCGACGAATCAGGGGATCGCCGCATCGCCGCGTCCCGCAGCCGACCGCGAACGATGCCGTGGGCACGAGCGGGATAGAGAATGGGTCGAGTGCCATGCTCGCGGGGTCCCGCTCGGTCTGGTTCTCTTCAAACGCTTCTTGGTCTCTCGCTGTGGCGGAAGTGGGGTGAGGTGAAGCCGGACGGGGTTGAGGGCAGGCGTCTGTTCATGGTGCGATGCGGCGTGCTTCGTAGATGTCGCTCCCGCCGGAGCGCTCCGAGGAGAAGAAAAGGATGGACCCGTCCGGCGACAGGTAGGGATCGTTCTCGCGCGCGTCGGGAACGTTCACCTCCTCCAGCGGCTGCGGCGGTTCGAAGGCGTCGTTGGTCCCCGGCCGTCGCGCCCAGTACAGGTCGTCCCCTGAACGGAACAGGATCTGCCGGCCATCATCGAACAGGAAGGGCGCCAGCTGGTCGCCCGCGTCGTTCAGCTCGGCGAGCGGGACGAACTCGCCCCATTCGTCCTGCGGGCGCTCGCGGGACGCGATCGCGAGGTCCCAGCCCTGGGTATCAGGCCCGTTCAGCCCGACCACGACGCGGAGCTCGGGCAGATCGACGTGCGGGTTCATCGCCTGCGTGCCGTCGTCGTGACCGGGATTGAGCGCGTCGACGTAGGAGGGCTCGCCCCAGGGGGCGTCCCGGCTTGCGCGCTCGGACATCCAGATGCCCGCTCGTTCCGCGCTGCCGCGAAAGAACCACATCCTGAGCCCGTCGTTCGAGATGGCGGGCGTGTCGTCATTGTCCTCGGTGTTGAGGTTCTCCGCGAGATCGAGGGTCGGCGTCTCCCAGGGCGAGTCCAGGCCCGCCCGGCGCGAGATCCAGATATCCTGGCTCGTGCCGCGCTCGGACATGAAGTGGATCTCGAGCAGATCGCCCGTCAGCGTCGGGTCTTCGTCCCTGGCGATGTCGTCGTTGAGCGTTGCGACCTTCTGCGGCGCCGTGAACCGCGGTCGGTCCGGCGCGAACACGCCGATGACGACCTGCTGATCCTCACAGGCAACCCCGCCGAGCGCGAGCGCCAAACGCCAGGACAACCGCCAGGACGCGCCGAGCCAGCGGGAGCGCCGCGCCGACGAGGTGCATTCGGGCAGATCGGCGGAGGGGGTGGGCCGAGCGGATTTTTGTTCGGACATGGAAATCTGGAGGCTTCAGGCACAAGGAGCATAGGACGCCTGCCCACGATGTGCGCCGCAGATCTTGCTGGAGCCGACCTGACCCAGGTTGGGGTGAGCCGACCCAGGTTGGGGTGAGCCCAGATCTTGCTGGAGCCGACCCGACCCAGGTTGGTGTGAGCCGACCCAGGTTGAGGCCGGGGGCACCCGGCTTCCCAGGTTGGGGCGCGGGGGCGCGAGCAGACGGCGCTGCGACCCCCTGATGAAGGAGCCATCCGCGACGTTCGTGCGGCTTCTGGAGCGCTCGTCGGTATCGGCAGAAGCCCGCGCCGGATCCTCGGGCCGTACTGTTCTCCGGGGTGAATGCGCGCGCGCGTCGCGGCATCTAGCACCTCGTCGCCTGAGCTCCGCCCGCGTCCAGGAGCGGGGTAGCGCTCGGGATATCTGTTGCCAATCAGCGAAAGATGGAGCGCATGGGATACGAAGGCACCGGGGTGTGGCATGGGCTCAGCGGGGCCGCGATGCTAGGAATGATGCTGGCGATCGGCTGCACGATCGAAGTGGGGGGCGGCCAGGGCGGCGGCGGCGGAGAGCCGGCGACGGGCGGCGGCGGCCAGGGCGGCATCGGCGGCGGCGACGGAGAGCCGGCGACGGGCGGCGGCGGCGGCGAGCCGGCTACCGGCGGCGGCGGCGGCGGAGAGCCGGCAACGGGCGGCCAGGGCGGCGGCGGAGGAGAGCCGGCGACCGGCGGCGGCGGCCAGGGCGGCATCGGCGGCGGCGGAGGAGAACCGGCGACCGGCGGCGGCGGCCAGGGCGGCATCGGCGGCGGCGGAGGAGAACCGGCGACCGGCGGCGGCGGCGGCGGCGGAGAGCCGGCGACCGGCGGCGGCGGCGGCACAGCTGTTTGCGTGCCGGGGTCACAGCAGAGCTGCTACTCGGGGGGCCCCGGGACGCAAGGGGTAGGGCTCTGCACCGCCGGCGTCCAAACCTGCCTGCCAGACGGCTCTGGCTATGGCTCGTGCACCGGCGAGGTCACGCCATCGGCCGAAGACTGTACCACGAACGCCGACGAGGACTGCGATGGCATCGGGCAATGCTCGCCTGCGCCGCTGTGGTCCGCCGGTCTGGGCGGCGCTGGCAGCGACGCCGCGTACGCCGTCGCAACCGACGCCGCCGGCAATCTCTATGTGACGGGCTGGTTCGAGGGGACGGTCGATTTCGGCGCGGGGCCGCTCGTGAGCGCAGGAGCCAACGACGTGTTCTTGCTCAAGCTCGACCCGGCAGGCCATGCGATATGGAGCAGGCGGTTCGGCAGCAGCGATTACGGGGAATCAGGAACCAAGATCGCGCTCGACGCGAGCGGCAACATCCTCCTCGGCGGGAGCTATGGCGGCGCCTTCTTCGACGGTCCGCCGCCCGTCGACTTCGGCGGCGGCCCGCTCCCCTGGAACTATGATTTCTCCACGAGCGCCGTCTTCTTGGTCAAGCTCGATCCGGACGGGAACCACCTCTGGAGCCGCGGGCACATCGTCCCGACCGGCGCGTTCTCGGTCAACCTACGAGACATCGCAGTCGATGCCGCGGGCAACTCCGCTGCACTGCTCGCCTACCCGAGCTCCGTCGATGACGGCATGAGCTTCTTGACGTTCAACGCGGCGGGCGAGTACATGTGGGGGTTCACCCATCGGACGTTCGTCAGCTCTCCAGGCGGCGTCGCCATGGACAGCGCCGGCAACGTTCTGGTGGCCGTGGCGCACGCGTCGGGCGCGGGGACATGTCCCTGCGACTACGCCTTCCGCGTCGAGAAGCGGGCCCCTGCGGGCACCGTGCTCTGGCGAAAGGTCGTGTCCGGACCGGACGCCTGGGACGACGGTGGCGAGGCAAAGGATATCGCCGTCGATCCCGAGGACAATCTCCTGATCGTGGGCCGCAGCCTGGGAAATCTGGATCTGGGCGGTGGACCAATCCCCGCCGGGACGCACTTCGTGGTGAAGATGAGCCCGCTCGGCGACTACATCTGGCACCGAGAGGCACCGAGTGACGCCGTGTTCGCGGACTCCGCCGGGAACGTCATTGTCCTGGGAGAAGGGTCGCTCGTCAAGCTCGATGCTTCCGGCGCGGAGCTCTGGCGCCGCACGTTCACGGGCACGCCCGCCACGATTCGAGGCCTGACGACCTATCACGACGACGGACTCGTGCTCGTCGGCGACTTCACGGGTACAGTCGACTTCGGCGCCGGCCCGCTCACCGCCGCAGGCAGCGACGGCTTTGTGACGGTCCTAGCTCCCTGACGTACGCGATCGCGCTTGCGTCAGGGGTGACGGATCCTGGTGTCCGCGAGCTCCCACGACGCCTGAGCTGGCGCTCGCTGCGCCATCCCACCCCGCGCCGTCCTGCCAACCTGGGTCGGGTCGGCCAACCTGGGTCGGGTCGGCCAACCTGGGTCGGGTCGGCCAACCTGGGTCGGGTCGGCCAACCTGGGTCGGGTCGGCCAACCTGGGTCGGGTCGGCCAACCTGGGTCGGGTCGGCCAACCTGGGTCGGGTCGGCCAACCTGGGTCGGGTCGGCCAACCTGGGTCGGGTCGGCCAACCTGGGTCGGGTCGGCCAACCTGGGTCGGGTCGGCCAACCTGGGTCGGGTCGGCCAACCTGGGTCGGGTCGGCCAACCTGGGTCGGGTCGGCCAACCTGGGTCGGGTCGGCCAACCTGGGTCGGGTCGGCCAACCTGGGTCGGGGCGCGGCCAACCTGGGTCGGGTCGCGGCCAACCTGGGTCGGGTCGCGGCCAACCTGGGTCGGGTCGCGGCCAACCTGGGTCGGGTCGCGCGCACCACTGCACACTTCCAGCCTGACCAAGCTGGCGATCCGCGATCCCCGCGCATCCCGAGAAAGCGCGGACTTCGAGCGCGCGCCGAGGAGCCCTCCAGGCAGACCAGACGCCGCTCGGCCGGGGGAGGGGGGGCAGGGTGAGCGAAAGGGCGCGCTTCTTGACGAAGTAGGTTAGAGTGCGCGCCATGCCTGATTTCGCCAAGCTCGCCGCCGCGTGCACGATGGCCCGCGGCCTCGCCATGGACGCCGTCCACGCCTGCTCCTCCGGTCACCTCGGCCTGCCGCTCGGGGCCGCCGAGATCGGGGCAGCTCTCTATGGCGACCTCCTCCGTCACGACCCGAGCGAACCGCACTGGCTGAACCGCGACCGCTTCGTCCTGTCCGCCGGCCACGGCAGCATGTTCCTGTACGGCTGGCTGCACCTCTCGGGCTACCCGGTGTCCATCGACGACATCCGCCGCTTCCGGCAGTGGGAGTCGAAGACGCCCGGCCACCCGGAGTACCACTACACCGAGGGCGTCGAGGCGACGACGGGCCCGCTCGGTCAGGGCGTGGGCAACGCGGTGGGGCACGCGGTGGCCGCCAAGATGCTGGCCGCCCGCTACAACACCCAGGAGCACACGATCTTCGATCTCACCGTCTGGTGCCTCGCCGGCGACGGCTGCCTCCAGGAGGGCGTGGCCGCCGAGGCGGCCGCCTTCGCGGGACACTTCAAGCTCGACAACCTGATCCTCATCTACGACGCCAACGACGTCACCCTCGACGCCATGGCCGTGAAGACCCAGAGCGAGGACACGGCCAAGCGCTTCGAGGCCTACGGCTTCGAGGTGCTCCACATCGAGCAGGGCAACGATCTGCAGGCCGTCCACCGGGTGCTCGGCCAGGCGCGGGCGTCGAAGAGCGGCAAGCCGAAGTTCGTCGTGGCCCACACCCTGATCGGCAAGGGGATCCCCGAGGTCGCCGGGACGCAGAAGGCGCACGGCGAGGGCGGCGCCAAGTTCGTGGACGCGGCGCGCAAGAACCTGGGGCTGCCGCCGGAGCACTTCTACGTGAGCGAGGAGGTCAAGCAGTTCTTCGCGAAGCGCAAGGAAGAGCTCGGCAAGGCGCGCGCGGCGTGGGAGTCGACCTTCCAGGCATGGCGCGCGAAGAACCCGGAGCTCGCGCAGAAGCTCGACGAGGGCACCTCGCGGAAGGTTCCCGCCGATCTCGACGCGCGCGTCCCCGCCTTCGCCGCCGGCACCAAGGTCGCCACGCGCAAGGCCGGCGAGACCGTGCTGCAGGCCGTCGCCGAGGCGGTGCCCGCGCTCATCGGATCGAGCGCGGATCTCTACGGCTCGACGTTCAACTACATCGCGTCGAGCACCGACTTCGATCCGGAGCACCCCGGCGGCCGGAACATCCGCGCGGGCATCCGCGAGCACGGCATGGGGGCGATCCTGAACGGCATCGCCTACCACGGCGGCCTGCGCCCGAGCGGCGCCACGTTCCTCGTGTTCGCGGACTACCTGCGGCCGAGCATCCGCCTGGCCGCGCTGTCGCACCTGCCGGTCATCTACATCTTCACGCACGACTCGGTGGGCGTGGGCGAGGACGGGCCGACGCACCAGCCCGTCGAGACGGTCGCCGGGCTGCGCGCCATCGTCGATCTCGACGTCATCCGGCCGGCGGACGCCGAGGAGACGGCCGGCGCCTGGATCGCCGCGCTGGAGCGCACCGACGGGCCGACGGTCCTCGCGCTCACGCGGCAGGCCGTCCCGATGCTGCCGGGCGACGCCGCCGCGAAGCGCGAGGGCGTCCGGCGCGGCGCCTACGTCCTCGTCAAGGAGACGGCGGCGCTCGAGACGATCCTCATCGCCACGGGCAGCGAGGTGCAGCACGCGGTCGAGGCCGCCAAGCGGATCGGCCCCGGCGTCCGCGTCGTCTCGATGCCGTGCGTCGAGCGGTTCGCGCGCCAGGACCGCGGCTACCGCGAGGCCGTGCTGCCCGCGGCGTGCACGCGGCGCGTCTCCATCGAGGCCGGCGTCACCTTCGGCTGGCACCAGTGGGTGGGCTCCAAGGGGCTCGCCCTCGGGATCGACCGCTACGGCACGAGCGCCCCCGGCGACATCGTGATGGACCGGCTGGGCATGAATCCGCAGGCCGTCGTGCAGGCGGTACAGGACCTCGTGCCCTGAGCCTCGGGAGCGCCGCTCGCCGAGACGCCAAGGACGCCAGGGAGCAGCGCTCTCTCGGCGTCCTTGGCGCCCTTTCCTCTGCTGTTCCGCCGGTCGCCGGCCGGCTATAGTCCGCCGCGGTGCGCTGCCGGCTCTGCGCTTCACCGCTCGCTTACATCCATGGTCACGCCGCCTGCGTGAACGGCCGCTGCCCGATGTTCGGCGCCAACCAGGCCGAGTGCTGCAGCGGCGAGACCGCGGAGAGCTGCCCTGCCGCGGCCGACGACGGCGCTGCGCCGCGGTCGCCGACCGGGAGTCCGGGAGGGCGCTCGCCGTGAGGCGAGCCGCTCGATCCATGAGAGCGCTGGACGCCGCGCTCCGCGGAGCTACATGCCGCCCGTGCCGTCGGGCGACCTGATCTCGCAGCTCCTGGCGCTCTTCGCGGTGCTCGGGGTCGGCGTGCTGCTGCGCGCGCTCGGCCGCGGCGGCCAGGCGGACGCGGCCGTGCTGAACCGGCTCGTCGTCGACGTGACCACGCCGGCGCTGATCGTCTCCGTGCTGCGCCGCTCCGGCATCGGCCACGGCGCGTGGGGCGCCGTCGCCGCATCGACGATCGCGCTCTTCGCGTGCGCCCTCGCGGGCGTCGCGGTCGCGCGCGCCCTCGGGCTCCCGCGCGCCACGCAGGGCGCCGCGGGCCTCGTCGGCAGCTTCTCCAACACCGGGTTCCTCGGCGTCCCCGTCGTGCTCACCCTCTACGGGCGGGCGGGCGACGCGGCGGGGACGGCGATCCTCGTCGACAGCATCGTCACGATGCTGATGCTCTGGACCTTCGGCGTCGCGCTCGCCGCGCGCATGGGCGCGGGCGGCGACGTGGACGCGCGGAGCTTGCTCCGGGTGATCCTGCACCCCAACGTGCTGTCGATCGCCGCCGGGCTCGCGCTTTACGCGCTGCCGATCCCCTTGCCGACGTGGGTGGAGCGCGCGCTCGACGCGCTCGGGAGCGCGACCCCCACGCTCGTGTTCCTCGCGCTCGGCCTGAGCCTCGACCTGCGCTCGCTGCGCGGCCGCGTGCGGCCGCTCGTCGCCGTCGCCGCGGTGAAGCTGCTCGTGGCCCCGGCGGTCGCGCTCGGCGCCGCGGTCGCGCTCGGCCTCCGGCGGCCGGTGTCCGAAGTGGCGGTGCTGCAGTCGGCCATGCCGACGTCCATGGTGTCCGTCATCGTCGCCGCGCGGTACGGCTGCGATGGCCAGTTCGCCGCGGCCACCGCGGTCGTGACGACGCTCGGGGCGCTGGCGACCCTGCCGGCCGTGATCGAGGCGCTGCGCCGGCTCCTCGCGTGACGCGCGTGACGCGCGTGACGTCGGAGGATCGCGGGCGAGGCCGCTTCAGATGGCGATCCTCGCCCGAGGTGCTGCCCCGGTAGCGCGGCGCCGTCCAGCGAGGGCTCGGCGCGCGCGGCCGAGATCAGCGTGGATGCCTCCAGGCCGCAGCCGGCGCGCTCACGCGCCGACCTGATAGACGCGCTGGTAGCCCGCCTCGACGTCGGTGATCGTCACCTCGACGATGCCGTGCGAGGTGATCGCGTACTGCTCCTCGATCAGCGGCCCCTCGTTCGTCATGCGCTGCACGGGCACGGCGGCGAGCTCGGCGGCGCGCTCGCGGAGCCGCCGGTCGAAGGGGAACACGACCTCGTTGAACGCCGTGATGTCGCCGTGGGGCACGCCGAGCCGGTCGAGCGCGGCGCACTCGACGAACCGGTAGCGGCCGACGTTGTGCGCCGCGCGGTACACGCGCCGCGAGACCAACGGCGCCTCGTGGCTCGACGGGACGCGCGCCTCCCGGTCGAAGATCGGGTCGAACACCACCTCCTCCCCGCCGCTGCTCTCCCGGAACACCCCGAAGTGGCGCGACAGCCGGTCGGACAGCTCGAAGCCCGCGTCCTCGTCGACGGCGATGGCGAGCCCCATCGCGATCGCCGCCGAGGGGTAGGGGGAGCGATGGACGCGGCGCCCGAAGCGCTCGCGCAGCGTCCGCGCGACGACAGGCAGCGAGCTCGCGCCGCCGACGACGTAGATCCCCGCGATGTCGGCGAGCGCCTCGCCCGCGCCGGCGTCGAGGCGCGCGATCACCGGCTGCATCGCGGTGATCGTCGCCTCCACGAGCGGCACGCACCGGTCGTAGAAGTCGGAGGCCGAGATCGTCACCTCGTGCGCGGGCGCGAGCTCGCCGAGGCACGCCTCCAGGTCGATCACGATCCGCCGGGAGTTCGGGTTGAGCCGCTCCTTCGCCTCGCGGCACTGGTCCGCGAGCGCCGTGAGCGCGCGCGCCGGCAGCGCCTCGCGCTCGATCTTGGCCGCGGCGAGCGCCATCTCGCTCAGCGCGGCGTCGAAGTCGTCGCCGCCGAGGTGGTTCAGCCCCGCGGTCGTAACGGCGTCGTGGCTCCGCCCGGTCATGTGGACCAGCGAGGCGTCGAACGTGCCGCCCCCGAGGTCGTACACGACGATGTGCTCGCGCTTCGACGTGATGGTGCTGCGGTAGCGGTGCGTGTACTCGAAGCCGGCGGCCGAGGGCTCGTTCAGGAGCGCGATGACCTCGAAGCCGGCGCGGCGGAAGGCGTCGAGCGTCACGAAGCGCTGCGTCCCGTGCGCGTTCGCCGGGGTCGCCACGACGCAGATGAGGCGCCCGTCGTCGTCCTTCTTCTTGGGCCGGTTCGACCGGTGCAGCACGGCGTCGCGGAGCGACCTCAGGAACAGGGTGAGGAGATCGAGCACCCGGAGCTTCGTCCCGCCGATCTCGACCTCGAAGTCGGGCGACGCGCGCGGGCCCGAGAGCACGCGCTTGAACGAGCGGAGCACGGTCCACTCCGGGTCCGAGGCGACCGCGAGGGCGTCGAAGCCGAACCGGAGCTCCCCCTGCCGCTCGGCCGCCACGGAGGGGTAGAAGTCCACGGGGTCCCCCGCCGTGTCCTGGAAGCTGATGACGGGGTAGTTCCCGCGGTCGCAGCACGCGACCACGGTCCGCGTGGTCCCAAAATCGATCCCGAGTCGCAAGGCGGGTCTCCTCCGGCCCGCATGCTGCCACACTCGGCCGCCCGCGGTGCAGATCACCGCCCGAGCGCGCGGCGCCCCGCGCCGGATCAGGCCCGGCTCAGCACCGTAGGTTGGCTGCGCGCGCGCCGCGCGTCCTCGGCATGCCGGCCTTCGACGTCGCCCTGGGCGCCAGGCGGCTCTTGGGCGGCGCTCCTCGCGGCGAGCCGGTTGCAAGTTGTAAAATTCTCGTAAGATGAAAACGAACGCTGAGCGAGCGCGGGGTCGCCCAGGTGTCACAGGCGGGGAGGCTGGATCGTCGTCAGGTGGAGGGGCCCGCGGGCCCCGGACAAGGAGAACCACCGTGAGCGACAGGACCGCTGTGAAATACGAGCAGGAGATCCCGGACGTGCTGCAGGCGCTGGCCGGCGTGCACAAGGCGATGGACAAGCACGGCTTCGACAGGAAGATCATCCACCTCGTGCAGCTGCGCGCGTCGCAGATCAACCAGTGCGCCTTCTGCGTGAAGATGCACACGCGGGAGGCGCGCCAGGACGGCGAGACGAACGAGCGGCTGGACCGGGTGATCGTGTGGGAGCACGTCGGCGATTTCAGCGAGCGCGAGCGGGCCGCGCTCGCCTGGACCGAAGCGCTGACCGTCCTCGATCGTCGGACCGACTATGCGGCCTTGCGCACGCGGCTGCGGGAGCACTTCTCCGAGCAGGAGATCGGCGTCCTGACCTCCGCCGTCGCCATGATCAACCTGTGGAACCGCATCCAGGTGTCGAGGCACTGAGATGACCCAAGAGGACGACGTCGCGGCGTTCGAGGCCACGAGGCCCATGCTCCTCGGCCTCGCCTACCGCATCCTCGGCTCGCGCGCGGAGGCCGAGGACGCGGTGCAGGACACGTTCCTGAAATGGCAGAGCGCCGACAGGAGCGCGATCGAGAACCCGGCCTCGTGGCTCACGACCCTGTGCACGCGCCGGTGCATCGATCTCCTGCGGGCCGCCCGCAACGCCCGTGTCGACTACGTGGGAGCCTGGCTGCCAGAGCCGATCCACGCGTCGACGGCGGGCGAGCCCGGCGAGCGGCTGTCGCTCGCGGCGTCGCTCCAGACGGCGTTCCTGCTGGTGCTCGAGCGCCTCACCCCGAAGGAGCGGGCGGCGTACCTGCTCCACGAGGTGTTCGACGTGTCCTATCCGGAGATCGCGGCGACGCTCGGCCTCCAGGAGACCACGTGCCGCAAGCTTGTCTCGCGGGCGCGCGCCAACGTGGCGCAATCGAAGGTGCGGCACACCACCCCGCTGGACCGGCAGGAGCAGCTGCTCGCCGCCTTCCAGACGGCCGTGGCGAGCGGCGGAACGGAGCAGCTGTCGGCGCTGCTCTCGGACGAGGTCGAGCTCTGCGCCGACGGGGGGGGCAAGGTGCCGACCCTGCGCGAGGTCCTGCGGGGCAAGGCCGAGGTGCTCGAGTTCGTCGGACGCGCCCTCCACGCGTACTGGGGCGACTACACGTGGGAGGCGACGGACATCAACGGGGGCCGGGGCGTGGTCCTGTGGAAGGACGGCTCGGCCGTGGGTTGCGTGTCGTTCGCCTACGACGAGCAAGGCGCGGCGACGAACGTCTACATCGTGCGCAACCCCGACAAGCTGGCCCACCTGGGCGAGGGCGGCGGCGTCGTGCGGGGCGAGGGCGGAGGCGGGGTCGCGCCGGGAGGCGCGGGCGAAGCCGGCTGATCGGGCGGATCAGCGCCTGGGCGAGCGGCGCGCCAGGGCTGTCGGCGTGACGCCGAGGACGCGGCGCATGCACCGCGCCATGTGGCTCTGGTGCGCGAACCCCGCCTCGATCGCCACCTGGCTGGCGGGCAGGTCGCCGCGCGCGAGCAGCGCCTTCGCGCGCTCGACCCGGCGCTGGACGACGTACTCGTGCACCGGCAGGCCCGTCGACCGCTTGAAGAGGGTCTTGAGGTGCGAGGCGCTGATCTCGGCGACGTCGGCCAGCCGCTCCAGGGACAGGTTCTGGTCGAGGTGCTCCTCGATGTAGGCCGTGACGCGCCGCAGCTGCTGCGGCGACAGCCCGCGTTGCGACCGGGCCGGCGCGGCGAAGCGGCCGAGCAGGTGCACGGCGAGGGCGAGGCCGAGGCTCTCCGCATAGAGGAGCCCGTTCGGGTGGCCGGCCATGCGCTCGGCGTCGAGCGCCCAGGCGATGTGCTCGATCTGCGGATCCCGGAGCTGGTGGCGCAGATCGAGGCCGGCCATGTCGGGGTCGCGCCCCATGTCCATGGCGGCGCGGCGCACGAGCGACGCGGGCAGCTCCAGCAGGAGCGAGGTGTTCGGGTCGTCCTCGTGCCAGACGTCCGCGAACCCGGCGGGGAGGACGTCGGTGTCGCCGCGCGTGTAGAGGAACCGGTGGACGCCGCACGAGCCGCGGACCGGCGGGCCCGTGAGCATCCTCAGCCGGTGGTTGGACGAGGGCTCGAGGGCGACCACGCCGCCCGGGGTCTCGAGGACATCGACGCGCGGCCCGAGGCGAGGCCGGGGCGCGCTCGCCGCGTGGTCCTGTGTGCCGGTGGCTCGCATCGACGGCGAGTATCCACCGGCGTCCGGCCGCGCGCCAGGCCACCGGCGCGCGGGCGCCCCTCAGCGCGGGCCGCGCGGGGCGACCCGCCGCTGGCCGAACGTGCTCTCCGCGCGTCCAAACGTGCGCGACGGGCCGGCGCGCGGACCGCATCCATGGCGAGCACCAACGCCCGCCATGGACGGCGGGCGCGCCAACGGAGGACATCCTATGAGTGAAGTCTCGGTTATCGGCCTGGGTCGCATGGGCATCGCGCTCGCCGGGGCGCTGCTCCGGAGCGGCGCCCGCGTCACCGTCTGGAATCGGACGAGCGCGAAGGCCGAGCCGCTGGTCGCGGAGGGGGCGGCGCTCGCGTCGAGCGTCGCAGCCGCCGTGCAGGCGAGCTCGGTCGTCGTGGTCTGCGTCGCCGACTACCAGGCCACGTACGGGCTGCTGGAGGCGACCCAGGTTGCCGCCGCCCTCGCCGGAAAGGTGCTCGTTCAGCTGAGCACAGGGACGCCGAAGGACGCGCGCGACGGGGAGGCGTGGGCGAAGGCGCGAGGGGCCGATTACCTCGACGGCGCCATCCTGGCTATCCCGAGCCAGATGGGAAAGCCCGAGAGCAGCATCATCGTCTCGGGTTCGGCCACGGCGTTCGAGAAGAGCAAGGCGCTCCTCGAGCGCATGGCCGGCACCGTGTCGTACCTCGGCGGGCAGGTGGGCTCGGCGTCGGCCCTGGACCTGGCCTTCATCTCGTTCGTCTTCGGAGGGCTGGTCGGCTTCTATCACGGCGCTCGCATCTGCGAGAGCGAGGGCCTGCGCGTGGGCGATTTCGGTTCCATGATCGCCGACGTCGCGCCGGCCGTGGGCGGGATGATCAAGCAGGACGGCGACGCGATCCAGGTCGGGACCTACGAGAGCCCAGAGAGCTCGCTGGAGATGTGCGCGCGAGGCGCCGAGATCGTCCTGCGACAGGCCCGGGAGGGGAGGATCGACGCCGTGATTCCGGCGTTCACCCAGGGGCTCTTCCGGAAGGGCGTGGCCGC
Source organism: Sorangium sp. So ce394 (assembly GCF_051474665.1). Classification (NCBI taxonomy): domain Bacteria; kingdom Pseudomonadati; phylum Myxococcota; order Polyangiales; family Polyangiaceae; genus Sorangium; species Sorangium sp. So ce394. The sequence goes on along the minus strand of NZ_CP150339.1, from coordinate 6,494,284 downwards.
GGGCTACGGCGCCGAGTCTCCGGGCGCGCTGATCAAGGTGCTGCGGGCGGCAACCTGAGTTGCTGAAAGGACGGGTCATGAAGAGCTACGCAGGGAAGAAGGCGGTCGTCACCGGTGGGACCCACGGCATGGGGCTTGCCACGGTCAAGGCGCTCCTCGACGGAGGCGCCGAGGTGTTGCTCACCGGCAAAAACGAGAGGAATGTCGAGGCGGCGCGGCGCGAGCTCGGTTCGAGGGCGAACGTGGCGCGATCGGATATGGGGAGCATGGCGGACATCGACGCGCTCTTCGCGATCGTGAGGGACACGCTCGGGCAGATCGACTTGCTGTTCGTCAACGCCGGTGTCGCGAGCCTGGAAACGCTGGACCAGGTGACCGAGGCCTCGTACGACTGGACGTTTGGCGTCAACACGAAGGGGGCGTTCTTCACGGTACAGCGGCTGGTTCCGCTGATGCGGGATGGAGGAGCCATCGTCTTCACGACGTCGATCGCCAACGAGGGCGGCAGCCCCGGCATGAGCGTCTACGCGGGATCGAAGGCGGCGCTGCGGTCGTTCGCGCAGGTCTTCGCGGCGGAGCTCCTGCCGAGGCAGATCCGCGTGAACGCGGTGAGCCCCGGGTTCATCAAGACGCCGACCATGGGCATCGCGGGCGCATCCGCGGAGGCGCTGGCGGCCTTCGAGCAGGAGGGCCGCGAGGTCACCCCGATGAAGCGAATCGGCACGCCCGATGAGGTGGCTCGCGCCGTGCTGTTCCTAGCCTTCGAGGCGACCTTCACCACGGGCGTCGAGCTGCCCGTCGATGGCGGCCTCGGTCAGGGCATCGTGACGCCTCACGCGTCACCTGCCCCGGTCACCTGACCCCGTCACGTCACCTGACCCGGGTTCACCCGCCTCCCGCCTACCCGACCCAGATCGCCTACCCGACCCCGCCTACCCGACCCAGGTTGGTTGACCTGACCCAGGTTGAGGTTGACCCAGGTTGAGGTTGACCCCAAGGTTGAGGTTGACCCCACCCAGCCTGGTGCGCGTCACCCGAACCGAGGGGTACCCCGCGGGCGAAACCCCCGACGGCGGCGCGGCCGGCCCAGGGCAACCCATCAATCCGGGGGCTTCGACCGGCGGCGGAACAGCCGCTGTCGGTCAAGCAGAGACGCGGCGGCTTGGCTCCGCGCCATGCTGACGTGGCGCGGCATGACGCATGCGCAGCCATCCTCGGAGCGCTTCACCGCGGACCCGCCACCCGCTCCGCCCCCATCACACGCACGTTCCCCAGGACCATGCGGAGAGGTGTCCCTCTCCAACCCGTCGCGCGCGCTCTCTCTCCGCGTGCGGTGCTATCCCGTGCTCACCGGGTCATTGACGCTGGCGCCGTGAAATGTGCACATCCACCACGTCCCCATCGGGAATAAAACGCTGCGCACGCCAGCACGCCATCGTTCGAGCGCAGCACGGTACGACGCGCGAAACGCGCGCACGGCGGCAGCAGCGGTTCGCCAGGCGTCGCCCTGGTCACGGCCGACGGCAAATGTCGGATTGCGCCCGCGCAGGCCCTCGGAGCTTGTGGCTCGCTCATAAGGGGATCTCTTGGTGACTTGCTCGGCGCCCACGAAGCGGATCCCTCTCCGCTGCATGTCCGCATGCGCAAGCTCTTCCTGGCGCTCGAGCTCCGTAGCGACCTGACGGCGAAGGCTCTCCGCATCCTCCGGCGCGATGTCCGGCGGTAGCGCCAGCGGCAGCGTCGCTTCCTCGACCCACTGCGGGTTCGCCGGGTCGAGATACACCGAGGGCCGTGTCGCGCGCAGCACGCCACGGCCGAGCTCACCCACATGTACCTTGACGCCCGGCCATTCCGTCGCATGCCGGACCAGACCAGCGGCCACAGGGTTCGCGAGCACGTAAGCGATTTTTTCAACCACCGCGGCCGGCGTTATCAGCCGTACCACGCTCGTGGCCTCGTGGTCCCATACGGGCCCTTCCCACTCGCGCAGCACCTTCGTCCCCAGAGCGACGAGGCGGTGGAAATACTGCAAGAAGCGCGGCAGTACGCCGTGCACATCGGTCACCACGAGGTGCAGATGCGTCGACATTGCGCAAAGAGCGTGAACTTCTACGCCGTAGCGGCGGGTTGAGACTGCGAGGGCGTAGACCAAGAGCTGGTTGATGGCCGCATCGGGGCGCAACAGGAAATGACGGCGTAGGACGCGACGGGTGACCAGGTAAGTTGCGCCGGCAGCGATCTCGCGAGGCTGGCTCATGGTTGGAGTGCAGAAGCAAGCGTTGTACCGTGAGCCGGTGTGAATTATTTCAAGGGGTTGCCACCGCGCGGTGGGTGGCGGCCGCGGATTCCGCCGCTTTCCGCCACCCTTGGCTGAAGCGCGTCGGCATGGCTATCCGCGCTGCGTCGCGTTTCGCAATCCGCACGCGCTGAGGCGTTGCCAACCTGGATCGCGTCGCCAATTCGGTGTTGCCGACCTGGGTGGGTGGTCGCTGCCGACCTGGGTTGGGTGGTCGCTGCCGACCTGGGTTGGGTGGTCGGTGTGACGCGACACGAGGTCAACCCGGGTCGGAGTGCCCCACACGAGGTCAACCCGGGTCCGGAGCGCCGCCCGGAGCGTCCAACCCGGGTCGGGTCCGGGTCCGCTATTTCCTCTCGCCCGGCTTGTCGCTCTTGGCGTCGCCGCCGCCGCCGCTCTCCTGGATGGAGGGCGGCGGGTCCGACTGGACTGTCTTCGCGTCGCCGGGCTCCAGCGTCACCATCATCGTCCGGTTGCCGCGCTCCAGGTCCACGAACGTCACCTCGTGCGTTCCCGGTGCGACCTTGCGCCCCGTGATCGGCGTCGTCCCGATGGGCTTACCGTCCAGCAGGATCTCGGTTGGTTGCGCCGAGACCACGTCGAGCATCGGCGCGTCGTCCAGCGGAGGCTCGGGCTCAGGCTCGGGCTGGGCCGCGATCGGCGCGGGCTGCGGAGGCTCCGGCGGGGGCTTGGGGGCCCCGCCGCAGCCGGCGAGCGGGATGACGAGGAGAAGAGCGGCGACACGGAGCATGCGCCGGAGGCTAGACACGAAATCTCGCGCGAGGAAATGGCTCGGCGACATCGCGCACGCGCCGCGAGCGCCCGGGAGCCCGGACGTTGCCTTGTCCGCCCGGCCCAGGTACCTCTGGTCGCCATGCCGACCGTGGCGATCCGCGGAACGGGGAGCCCGCGACAGCCGGCGGAGCACGTCGACCGCGCGTTGACCGAGAGCCCCAGCAGGGCCCGCGAGCAGCCCGCGGACGCTCGCATCCCATTTCCGATGGCGCGGCACATTTCGACAAATCCCGCCGCGTACCTCAACCTCGACCGCGACAGCGGCCCGCGCACCACGATCTCGGCGATCCGCGCGCGGCGCCTTGCGCTCGAGAACGCCTGCGTCACCGGTCAGACGACGAGGGGCGACGGAGGGCTCTGATGGCAGCGCCGTCCTCGTCGTGGCTCCGGGTGATGGGCGGCCTCGCCGCGGTGGCGTTCGTCGTCCACGGCGGCAACCACGTGCGGCGGGGCTCACCGCACGACCTGCTCTGGATGTGCAACGTCGCGCCCCTCCTGCTCGCGGCCGGCTGCTTTCTCGCCAGGCCAAACCTCCCCGCGATCGCGGCGCTGTGGCTCGCCTTCGGCACGCCCATCTGGCTGCTCGACATCGCGACGGGCAGCGGGCTCCTCCTGACCACGTTCCTGCCGCACGTGCTCTGCCCGATCCTCGCCGTCCTCGCGGTGCGGGAGCTGGGCCTCCCGCACCGCGCCTGGCTCAAGGCCACCGCGGCGCTGCTCGCCCTCGTAGGGCTCACGCGCGCGCTCACGCCGCCCGAGACGAACGTCAACCTCTCCCACCGCGTCTGGGCGGGCTGGGAGGCGCTCTTCCCGCGCTACGATCTGTTCCTCGCCCTCGTGGCGGCCGCGGCGGCGCTCACCTTCCTCGCCGTCGATCGCGCGCTCGCGGCGTGGCTCGGCCCGCAGCGCCGGCGCGCCGCGGGCGGCGCGACCCGCGGGGCGAGCACCACCTGACGCGCGACCTCCTCCTCGTCCTCGACGCAAGCACGTCGTGCGAACCCAGCCGCACCGCGCGAGCCGAAGGCGGCGACCCTGCTCGACGAGGTCCCGCTCGCTCGCTTCCGACGCGGTGATCTCGCGACCATCGCTTCCTCGACGAGGTCGGCTTCCCGCCGAGCGCGCGAGCGCTCCATCGACGCGACCCTCCAGCCGAAGACGCCGCACGTCGATCGCCGGACCGATCGCGGCGCCCCGCTGGTCGAGCTCGCCACCGCTCGGGATGCTCACCCCGGCGCGCGCGTCCCTGCCTTGCCGCGCGCGCCCGGCCGCGTCACGACCCAGCCATGCGTCGCGCGTGCGAGCTCCAGCAACCTCGCGCATCGGCCGACGCGGTCCGACCCGAGATCGCGTCAGCCGTCGACCGCGACACGGGCGATGATCCCGTTTCACCGTGACGCGCCGCTGTGAACGCCTGAGCCGGAACCAACAGGAGCCACTCGATGAAGAAGAGCCTGCCTGACGATGATCTCCGCCTGCCGGTGAAGCTGGACTCCACGAGCAACGGTGAGTACTGGCCGCGAGCCCCGGACGCGGCGCTGCGCGAGGCGCAGCGGAGCGCGATGGAGAGCGCGCTCGACAACGCGCGCAGGCTGGGGATGAGCCGGCGCGAGTACCTCGCCAGCACGTGCGGCGCCGCGACCGTCTTCCTCGCGCTGAACCAGCTGGGCTGCGGGGGCGGGCGCTACCAGGTCACGAAGGAGTTCACGCTCGACCCCGCCGCCGCGAACGAGAAGCTGACCGGCAAAGAGTTCATCTTCGACGTGCAGACGCACGAGGTGAGCGCCGACCGGGTCTGGTGGAAGGAAGGGCAGCCGTCGCTCGCGGATTTCCTCAAGACGACGCCGCAAGCGGACTGCGGCGCCCCGGCCTGGGCGCGGTGCTTCACCGATGACGTGCTCATCCGCGAGGTCTTCATGAACAGCGACACCCAGCTCGCCGTGCTGACCGGCCTCTGGGGCGATCCGCTGCCCATGCTCACCGAGGAAGCCGCCCGCACGCGGGAGAAGGTCGCGCAGCTCGGGCGGGATCGGCTGCGCATCCACGGCGTCGTCCAGCCGACCATCGCGCCCTGGGAGAAGATCGCCGACGAGATGCGCAGGCAGGCCGAGACCATGAAGCTCAGCGCGTGGAAGCTCTACACCGTGTGGGGACCGACCGGCGAGGGCTGGTGGCTGAACGACGAGGTGGGCCGGAGGACGATCGAGCACGGCATCGCCCTCGGCATTCCGATCTTCGCGGTGCACAAGGGGCTCCCGCTCTCCGGAATGAACCCGGAGTACACGCGGCCGAAGGACGTGGGACCGGCGGCGCGCGCGTTCCCGAAGGCGACGTTCCTCATCTATCACTCCGGCTATGAGCCCGACATCACCGAAGGCCCGTACGACCCGAAGGCCACGCGCGGCGTGGACGCGCTGATACGCTCCCTCGAGGAGAACGGCGTCGGGCAGAACGGGAACGTGTACGCCGAGCTCGGCTCCACGTGGCGCGAGGTGATGAAGAAACCCGACGAGGCGGCGCACGCCCTCGGCAAGCTGCTCAAGCACGTGGGCGAGGACCGGATCCTCTGGGGGACCGACGCCATCTGGTTCGGCTCGCCGCAGGATCAGATCCAGGCATTCCGGGCGTTCGAGATCACCCCCGAGCTCCAGGAGCGCCACGGGTACCCGGCGCTGACCCCGGAGCGGAAGGCGAAGATCCTCGGCCTCAACGCCGCGCGCGTGTACGGCGTCGACGTCGCCGCGGTGCAGGGCACGCAGGCCCGCGACGAGGTGAGCCGCGTGCGCGCGGAGTACGCGAACGCGCCGATGCCTTCGTTCCAGACCTACGGCCCGCGGACCCGCCGGGACATGCTGCGCCTGCTCGATTTCACGCGCGGCCTGCCGGACTAGCGGCGAGGCCTGCGCGCGGCGCGCGCGGCGCCCACGCCGTACGAGCGGCTGCGCGCGTCGAGCCCTCTTCGCGACGTATCCCCGGATGCGGCGCCGGATTTCTGTGGTGCGTTCGGAGCGGGAGCGAGCGAGCTCGGCAGCTCAGGGCTCGTACGCCTGCGCGATGGTCTCGATCATCCGCGGGATGGCGACGGAGATGAGGATCCCGAGGTTCGCCCGCTTGTTGTCCACCAGCATGCCCTGGAGCAGCTTGCCGTGGTTGACCACCACCACCGTGTGGTTGCCCGCCATGTCGAGCATGTAATACCGCCCGAGGGGCGGGAAATTCGAGTCGCGCAGCGAGCTGTCCAGCTCCTCGGTGATGCGCGTGAAGAGGGCCACCGCCACGGGCTGCTGGTTGAAGCCGGCGAGCGACAGGCCCGCCGTGCGCTCCCAGATGTCGCTGGCGAGCAGCCCGTCGCGAAGGATGTTGCGGAGGTCGTGGACTGCCGCCTCGAGGACTTTGGTGTCGATCATCGTGCTTCCGTCGCTCCTGGGCGCGCGCGCCCGCATTGAAAATCCGGATGTATCACAGCCCGCGCACGGTCGTCTCGAGCGCCTCCTTCAGCTGCTCGAGCGCCCGCGTGGAGAGAGCCTCGTCGCCTACGGTCCCGAGGCAGAAGCCGCCGCGCGCCGTGCGCGTCTCGACCCAGGACATCATCTGCGCGCCCAGCCAGAGCGCGCCCGCCGTGGCGTCGACGCCAGGGACGGTGCGGACGCCGACCAGCGCCGAGAGCAGCGGGCCCACGAGGGACACGTGCGCCTCCGAGATGCCGTGCGCCGCCAGCGTGAGGCCGTTGTCGTCGGCGACGAAGGCGCCCGCGCACGCGTGGTGGGCGAGCGTCCAGGCGACGAGCGCGTCGAGCCGGTCGGCCGGGTTGTCGGAGGTCTGCACGAGGCGCGGCACCTCCTTGGGCGCCTTGGGCGCCGCCTTCGCCGGCGCGGGCGGCGCCTTCGCGGGCGCGCCGGCGCGCGACGACCCCATGGCGCTCACGAGCGCCGCCGGCTCGCGCGCGGGCGTCGCCGACACCCGCGCGAGCAGCGAGCTCACCCGCTGCGCGTCAGTCCACGAGACGGATCGGACCGTCATCCTCGCCTCCTGCCGTGGTGCCAAGGCGCTCCTCGATCTCGGCCACCAGCTTGTCGAACACCGCCGAGACCGCGGGCGGGCGGCGGCTGAGCAGGCCGAGCGGCACCCCCGCGCGGCTCGCCTGGAGGAACGTGCTGTCGCGCGGGACCGCGGTGTCGAAGACCTGGTCGCGGTAGAGCGACCACAGCTCCTCCAGCGAGGCCAACAGCACCGGATCGCGGAACGAGCTCATGGTGCCGACCACGCCGAGCAGCGAGCAGGCGGAGCCGATGTCGCGGAGCCGCGCCAGGAGCTCGAGCAGCCGGGGCAGGGCTCGCAGCGCGAGCGGCTCGCACTGCGCCACGGCGACGACGTGGTCCACCTCTTCGAGCGCGAGGCGCGACATCCCGCCGAGCCCGGCCGGCGTGTCGAAGAGGATCAGGTCGAAGTCGCGCTGGCTCTGCTCCAGGATGCGCCCCACGAGGTTGGCCTCGCGCGCGTTGACCGAGAAGCGATCCTCGTCGAGCGCGTCGACGGGGCCCATGGGCAGGAGACAGAGCTCCGGGAGCCGCGTCTTGACGAGCCCCTCGAGCGGGGGGCCGCCGCGCGCGAGGCTCGCGGCGAGGCCGGGGCGGTCGCTGACGCCGTCGAGCGACATGCCGATGGCGCCCTGCAGATCCGTGTCGACGAGGAGGGTCCGCGCGCCGCGGCGCGCGAAGGCGAAGGCGCAGTTGAGCGCCACGGTGGTCTTTCCGACTCCGCCCTTCAGGCTGGCGAATGCGATGGATCGGGTCATTTGGGGTATCCGAGCTTGCGTAGCTGTTCCAGGTTAGCGCGCACGAGACTGGATGCGGGGTCGAGGGTGGAGAGGTCGGTGAGGACGCGGGCCGCCTCGCTGTAGCTGCGTTCCATGAGGAGGCGCCGCGCGTCGGCGTTGAGCTGCTTGACGCGGGCCGCGCGCTGCTCGGGCGAGAAGAGCGCGACCTCGATCCGCCTCGAGGAGATCGGCGGCGGCATCTCCACGCAGCCCTCGTCGATCCGGCGGAGCGAGTCGAGCACGAGCTCCGCGAGATCCTTGAAGATGGTGCGCTCCTTCGTCGAGCTGACGGTCGGGTTGACGCGCACGCGCATCTCCGGGCGGATGAGCCGCGCGAACGCCTCCTCGCCCACGCCGAGGCCGTCGAACGCCGTCCACACCTGGCCGCGCCGCACCTCGATGAGGCCCACGTCGCCGCTCTCGTTGCTGACCACGAGGACGTGCGAGTCGCCGGACATGCAGATCATCTGCAAGAAGTCGACGGGCACGAAGTACATCCCGATCGGCGCCGACTGCGCGCCCGCGGCGTGCCCCATGAGGACGAGCGTCTCCTCGGCGATGGGCCACGTCACGCGCGTGACGTTCATCGCCCCCGGGACCTCCACGCCCTCGTTCACGGCGAGCACGAGGCGCGCCGTGCGGCGGAGCAGCTGCGCGACGGCGTCCTCCGGCCCGCCCGGGAGCGACGGCGCGTAGATGATGAGCTCCGCGCTCTCGGCGCCCTCGAGCGCCTGCTCCAGCTCCTCCCACGTGGCGGCGCCGATGGCGCTCACCGGCGTCTGCCCCGCGATGACGCGAATGCACCGCATGCGCTCGCGCAGATCGGGATCCGCGACCACGACGATCGGCATCAGCCTCCGAGGTCGCGCCGCGCTCGGCGCAGCATGACGGACGACGCCGAGTCGCCCGGACGCATGCGCGCGCAGGCCTCGAAGGCCTCGATCGCCTCGTCGTAGCGGCGCTGCACGAACGCGGCGGTGCCGCGGGCGAACGCCTCGCGGTAGCGCCGATCCTCCTCCGTCTCGTAGACCCGCGGCGTGAAGGGCGCGCTGGAGGGCGCGCTGGTCGGGGCGGGCGGCTCCGGCGCTCGCCGCTGCAGCCCGCGCTCGGGCATGGTCGGCGGCCCCGGATCCGAGCTGACCGCGGACGGCAGCGTGTCCATCTGCCGGCGCCAGGACTGCGGTGTCTTCTCGCTGAACGGCGACGCCACCTCCCGCCCCGTGTAAAGGCCGACGAGCACCTGCAGCGTGCGGAGCCGCCCGAGCGGGCACATTTGCACGATGTCGTCGAACGTCGACGAGCCATCGATGTACCGCGCCACCAGGAGCGCGTCGGGCGAGCGACCCGCCGACACCGGGATGGGCCCCGCCACCTGATCGAGGCCGCCGAGCCGCTTGGCGTAGGCGCCGGCGAGGAACTCTTTGATCCGCTCGATGCTGGTCTGCAGCTCGCGGTCTTCGGGCGCCTCCGCGCGCGCGCGGTACAGCACCGCCAGCGCCTCCTCGTAGCGCTTCTCACGGACCAGCCGCACGATCTCCGCGCGCACGGGTGTGCTCTTCGGGACCTCGCGGCTTTCGGGTTCCATCATCCAGGCCGATTCGTGTTGGTCTTTCACGGCACAACTCGGCAAGCTACATGCCTCGACCGCCGACCTTCAAGCGGTTTGGTAGCGCCTCCGCGGCCGCCGCTCCGGCGGCGCTGTCCACACCGGGATCGCCGTCGTTCAGGTGCGAGCGTGTGGGACCAGTCAGAGCCCCACTCTGAGAACATGGGTGCTGCGACATGGGCCCATGTGGAGGCCATGGAGGCTCTTACCCGCGCGACTCTGCCCATTTCTTCAATGCGTGGCGGGTCGGCCCGCCGGCGCTCTCGGACGCCTGCCGAATAAATCGCCGCGCAATCACCATAAGAGGAATAGGTGTCGCACATGGGCGCCCATTCGCCCACCCGGCTACCGAGCTCGATTTCGGTGGAGATCGCTGAAGATACTGGATGCAGCTTACGCGGAACTTGCGCTAGAGTGGGTTCACCGAGTGGAAGCACCCCCCAACGTTACGTAACGTCTGAGGTGGTTCGTGGGAAATTCCAAAAATCAAGCTCGGAATGCAGCGAGGGGGGGTCGTGCAGGATTTCAACCAAGGTGAGATCCAGCCGCAGCGTCCATGGGGGGTACGCCGTGGTCTTGTCTTGTCGCCTCACGAAGCGCATACGACGCTTGGCTTACGCAAACAGAGGGATCGTTCGATCAACTGACACCACCAGCCGAAAGGAGATCGCTTATGCGGCAGGTCTTGCGGCACATCTTCCAGAAGAAGCAGGCATACGCTCGTCTACCCCTGTTCGAGCGCATGCGTGATGAGCGGCTCGATCCGAGCGAGCGGCTCGCCTTCTATCCGTGCATGGCTTTCTTCATCATGAGCTTCGGTGATCTGAACAAATTCGTGCTGAGAAAGGAGCCCGCGGCGGACGAGTACCAGGAAATGGTGAACGTCCACACCCGCGAGGACGACCATCACTGGCCGTGGTACCTGGAGGACTTGACCAAGCTGGGCTACGACGTCGAGGGGCGGAGCTCGGACCTGATGCACTTCCTCTGGGGCGAGGAGACGATCGAGAATCGGATCCTCACCGCGCGGCTCACCGAGCTCATCAAGGGCACGACGGGCCTCGAGCGGCTGGTCATCATCGAAGCGATCGAGGAGACTGGCAACGTCCTCTTCAGCGCGATGCTTCCCCTGGCGGAGGCGCTGGAGAAGCGGCTTGGAACGCAGCTGCGCTACTGCGGCCCGTTCCATTTCGAGCGCGAGTCGGGCCACACGGTGGACGCCGATCACGCCGCGCTCGCGAGCATCTCCCTCGACGCGGAGACGCGCGCGCGCTACAAGGCGCTCGCGGACGAGGTGTTCGCGCTCTTCGAGCCGTGGACGCACGAGCTCCTGCGCTATGCCGTCGCGCACCCCGCGGCCATCCCCGCGGCCGACCCCGAGACGGACGGCGTGAGCCAGATCATGACCCGCTCGTCAATCCTCGCCGCGTGAAGCAGCGCGGTTGAGCTCTCCAGCTTCGCCTTCGCGGCCCGCTCCACGATATCCATTCCATCGCGCTCGCCACGCGCCGCGCTCTCTGCACAAGACGCTGCGCATGGCGCTGACGCCCTCGTTCCCCCATGGCGGTGAGCGCCCCCATGGCGGTGAGCGCCCCCATGGCGGTGAGCGCCGTCCGACGAACGTCGAGGTCGAGCGCCGCCGCTCGGCGCTCCGACGCGATCGGCGCCGGCCCGCAGGGGGGGCGGCGCGCCGGGATCAGCCGCCGCTGCCGTAAGGACGGGTGATGATCTCGAGGTAGTGCCCGGCGGGGTCGGGGAAGTACACGCCGCGCCCGCCGTCGTGATGGTTGATCTCGCCGGGGCGCTGCGCTCTGGGATCGGCCCAGTACGGCAGGTTCCGATCGCGGATCCGGCCGAAGATCTCGTCGAACTCGGCCTCGCTGACCAGGAACGCGTAGTGCTGGGGGTGGACCTCGTCAGGGGTGTCGATGAAGTCGAGCGTGACGTCGTTGTCGAGCCGCACCGTGAGGAAGTGTCCGAACGGCTCCGGGGCGGGGAGGCCCAGGATCTCCGTCATGAAGGTGGCGGACACCTTCTTGTCCTTCGCGGCGACGATGGTGTGGTTCAGCCGGACGGTCATGCGCGCGTCTCCCTTCCGCGGCGCTCGAGCAGGCCTCGCGGCCGCTCGGGCGAGGCCATCATTTCACGCGTCGGCCTGGTGTCGTTCATCTCTCTGTGCCCTCCATCCAGCCGAGCCCCGCCGACCGAGCCGCTGCACGAGGCCCGCCGCGCGTGCCCGCCCGGGAACAGGGCGAGCCTGCCACGGTGGGTTCACGCGAGCAACCTCGCCGGCCTGCGCGTGCCGACCGGCGCGCCATCCCGTCTTTGCTGTTCTCCTCCGCTCGTCGGTCACGTGACCTCGTCACTGCCGTATCGTCGCGGTCACCTGTCCGAGCGGCGCGGGGGCCCGCGGCGCTCGAGCGGAATCGAGGACGGTTTGCACGGGCGATGGCCTCACGCGCGGTCGGGGGAGGGGAGGGCGAGGCGGCTGCAGGGGAGGTTGGGGATGCGGTGGTGGCGCTCGTGGTAGCCGAGGCTCAGCGCGATCGGCGAGCGGGTGAAGGCGAGCCGGCGCGCGGCGGCCAGCATCCAGGCCGGGGCGTTGTGCGGGACGTGCGCGGCCCACACGGCCATGGTGAGCTGGAGGCACGTCGCGGTGGCCGCGACGGCGAGGAGCGCCGGCCGCCGCGAGGCGAGCAGGAGGGCGAGCGAGGCGAGGTTGAGCGCGGTCTCGGCGAGCTGGCAGCGGCGGCCCGAGGGGCCGGCGGCGCGGAACGCCTCGACGCGGAGGGCGAGGGCGCTGAGCGGGGCGCCGAGGAGCGCCCGCGGGAGGGGCAGGCGCGCGGGGGCGCCCTCGGCGTCGTCGGGCGCGAGAGGGCGAGCGTGATGGCGCAGGTGCATCAGCCGCAGGGCGTGGCCGCTCATGAGCATGAGCGCGGCCGAGAGGGTGAGGGCGAGCTCGTTCGCCTTGCGCGGCAGGCGGAGGGCGCCGTGGGCGACGTCGTGCATCAGGGCGAAGGAGGCGAAGAAGAGCGCGCCCTCGAGGGCCGCGGCGAGCGTCGCGCTCTCGATGCGCGCGGCGAGGCCGACGCCGGAGGCGCAGAGGCTGACACGGGCGATGTGCAAGGCGAGGTCGCCGAGGCGAGGTTGCATGGCGCCCTCGGGGTGCGATCGCCGTGCCAGGGAGCGCGGGCCGGCGCGGCGCGGGCCGCGGCTGCGCGTTCGATGCACGCGGCGCGCGCGGCGCGACCTCCGGTGTCCACGCGGGCGGCAACCCGGGTGTCCACGGCGTGGACAGCCACGAAGGCGTGTGGACAGCGAGGGGCCGAGGCGCGCGCGATGGGGCGGCGCGCGTCGGTGGTTCCAGCGGTTGGTGAGCGGCTTGCACGCGCGGTGGCCGGGGCGGGCGATCTCGCTCGCTCGGGTCGTTTGGGTTCAGGGATGGGTGCCCCATGGTCACCGCGTCATTGTTGCTTGCTGTCGTTTGCCTCCTCGGCGCGTTCGATATCGCCTACTTTCACTGGCATCGGTGCCGTCTCGGGGACCGCGCCGAGTCGCGGGCCGAGGTATGGATCCATGTGGCGCGCGGATTCATCTATGCGCTTCAGCTCGCGCTCGTGCCCAATGTCCAGTTTCACGGCGCGTTCTACGCGTTCTTCGTCGCGCTCTTCGTGGCCGATATCGGTGTGGCGATGGTCGATGTTGCCGTCGAGCCGGCGTCGCGGCGCAGCCAGGGAGGGCTGCCCGCCGGGGAGTACCTGATGCAAGGTCGGGGCGTGGAGTTCTCGACGTCGTATACGTACGAGGTGCGCTGGGGGGCGTTCGGACGGTGGTTCGATCGGGCGGTGTTTCGGCCGCTGTTTCAGCGCGCGACGGAGTGGAGCTTCCGGCGGCTGGCGGAGCGGTATTTCCCCGAGGGGGCGTCGCGGGTCGCGGGGGCGCGCGGGAGGAAGCCGGTGCACTTTCTCGGCTTCGGAGGCGAGCCGGCCGGGGGACGCGCTCGCGGGCTATCAGGGATGGTGCCGTCCGACTCAGGTTGAGCGACCCGGCCGAGGTCGGGGTGGCCCGGGGTGGCGCAGGTTGGGTGGGCGCCTTGGTCAGGAGCGAGCGCCTCGAAGCCGCGCGCCGACCCAGGCGCACGGCAGCGCGATCGCGATGTTCGCGAGCGAGTACCACGCGGGGCCGTGCTCCCACATCATGAAAGCGCCCAGGGTAGCGAGGGCGAGGCCGACGAAGCCGAGGGCGAGCGCGTGGCGCATCGGGCGAGCCGGAGCGAGCCGGGCCGCGACGTAGCAGCCGGCGGCGTTCAGCGGGATGCGGTAGGCGAGCGCGAGCACGAACAGCACGTCGGCCATCCGTTCGCCGTGCGGCGGGAAGACGCCGGATGCGTGCAACGCCAGGTCCACGACGGTGGTGAGGACGGCCGTCGAGACGAGACCGCAGAGCACCGCGCCGACGCTACGGAACATGGTTCTAGTCCGGGCGGAATCTGTCGTGACGGTGAGCGTTGCTTGAAGAGTTTCGCTGGTGTTCATGGGGTCCTCGTCCGGGTGATGGAACGCCGTCCTCGGCGCTACATGGGGACGTCGGAGCCGCCGGCGCCCGCTCGACATCGGCGGTGACGATTTTTCGACGACCCTGGGCGACCGACCCGACCGGCCGATCTGACCCGGGTTGAGGGTGGCCGACCCGGGGTTGCGGCGACCCGACCCGGGTTGCGGCGACCCGACCCGGGTTGCGGCGACCCGACCCGGGTTGCGGCGACCCAACCCGGGTTGCGGCGGCGACGACCCAACCCGGGTTGGGTGCTTGCTCCGCCCACAGCTCGACCTCCACGTTCGGGAGCCGGAGCGCGTGCATCGGTCACGCCACCCGGGACTCCATGGCGTCCGGCAGCTGAACCGATCACGGCTCGGTGATCTGCTCGCGCCGCGGGGATCGGTACAACGCCATCGATCCCAACGTCATCGTCGATCAGGCAGGCACGCGACCTTGAGCGATGTCGCGGCGAGTGGGCATCCTCCAGACCGACGTGACGGCGTGAAAGGGGCGGAGTTTGCCGCATGTCAGCCCTTCGCGAGGCGGCACCCCGAGGATTGCTCGAGCGGCCGAGCGGCCTTAGAGGCCCCACCAGGATCGCGGCGCCGAAGCGCACCCCGCGCCCTCTGCGCGTCCGGGGTGGGGGGACCCTCGCACGCTGGAGCTGCCCGCGATCGAGGAGCGGCGGGAAATGGTGCGCATGGTTCCGGTGTTGGTCGTCGCCTTGCCGTGCGGCGCGCTCGCGCTCACGGCGGCCTGCTCCGATCCCAGCCCTCCGCCGCGGCCGCGGCCCGGCTCACAGCCCGCGGCGGAGGAGGCCCAGAGATTCATCGAACAAGCGGAATCGGAGCTCCACGAGCTCAGCACCCAGAACAACCGGGCCGCCTGGGTCGCGTCGACGTACATCACGGGCGATACGCAGGTCCTCGCGGCCGCGGCGAGCGCGAAGCTGCTCGGCGCGCAGACCGACTACGCCAAGCGCGCGGCCCGCTACCGCGATCTCGATCTGCCCTACGACGTCCGCCGGCGGCTCGATCTCCTGCGCACCTCGCTCACCCTCTACGCGCCCGCCGACCCGGCGAAGACCCAGGAGCTCGCGACGATTGCGTCGGGGCTGGAGGCCACGTACGGCGCGGGCAAATACTGCCCCTCGGCCGGCCAGTGCCTCGATCTCCAGGAGCTCAGCAGGATCATCGCGAAGAGCCGGGATCCCGAGGAGCTCAAGCGAGCGTGGGTCGGCTGGCGCACGGTCTCCGCGCCGATGCGCGGCGACTTCACGCGGCTCGTGGCGCTGGCGAACGAGGGCGCCCGCGAGCTCGGATTCAAGGACACCGGCGACGCCTGGCGCGCGAAATACGAGATGCCGCCAGAGGCGCTGCCCCGGGAGGTCGACCGCCTCTTCGGGCAGGTCAAGCCGCTCTACGACGCCCTCCACTGCTACGTGCGCGGCCGCCTCGCCGCGCGCTACGGCGAGGACGTCGTGCCCGGCGCGGCCCCGATCCGGGCCGATCTGCTCGGCGACATGTGGGCCCAGGACTGGAGCAACATCCACGATCTCGTCGCGCCCCAGGGGGTCGCGCCCATCTACGATCTCGACGCCGCGCTCCGCGCGAAGGGGTTCACGCCGATCGAGATGGTGAAGACGGGCGAGCGCTTCTTCGTCTCGCTCGGGTTCGATCCGCTCCCGGCCACCTTCTGGGAGCGATCGCTCTTCGTCAAGCCGGCGGATCGCGACGTC
Organism: Sorangium sp. So ce394; assembly: GCF_051474665.1. Taxonomy (NCBI): domain Bacteria; kingdom Pseudomonadati; phylum Myxococcota; order Polyangiales; family Polyangiaceae; genus Sorangium; species Sorangium sp. So ce394. The sequence continues at coordinate 6,478,497 of NZ_CP150339.1, read as the reverse complement.
GTCTGCCACGCGAGCGCGTGGAACATCGACGACGAGGAGGATGTGCGCATCAAGATGTGCATCGACGTCACGGCGGACGACTTCCAGACGATCCACCACGAGCTCGGCCACACCTTCTATCAGAGGGCGTATAACCACCTCCCGTGGCTGTACCGAGACAGCCCGAACCCGGCGTTCCACGAGGCCCTCGGCGACACCATCGGGCTGTCGGTCACGCCGGCGTACCTCCAGCGGATCGGGCTCGTGGACGAGCTGCCCCCGCCGTCGAGCGATGTCTCGCTCCTCCTCCGCGAGGCCCTCGCCAAGGTGGCCTTCCTGCCGTTCGCGGTCCTCGTCGACCGGTGGCGCTGGGGCGTCTTCTCCGGGGACATCCCGCCGGCGGAGTACAACAAGGCCTGGTGGGATCTCCGGAGGAGATACCAGGGCGTGACGCCGCCGGTGCCCCGCTCCGAGGCGGACTTCGATCCCGGCGCGAAATACCATGTGGCGGCGAGCGTCCCGTACATCCGGTATTTCTTCGCGCATATCCTCCAGTTCCAGCTCCACCGCGCGCTCTGCGAGGAGGCGGGGCACAAGGGGCCGCTCCACCGCTGCACGATCTACGGCAGCGAGCAGGCCGGCGAGCGGCTCCGGCGGATGATGGAGATGGGGCGGAGCCGGCCGTGGCCGGAGGCGCTCGAAGCGGTGACCGGATCGCGGCGGATGGATGCGGCGGCGATGCTCGACTACTTCGCGCCGCTCAGGGGCTGGCTCGATCGGCAGAACCGCGGCAGGACGTGCGGATGGTAGGCTGCGGCCGACGCGGCACGCGCGCGCCGCCCGGGCTTCAGGCCTGCGGCGGCGTGTAGAAGGCGAAGCGCGTGACCGCGCGGTAGCCCATCCCCTCGTACACGGGACGTCCCATGTCCGTCGCGTGGAGGACGGTCCTCTGGATGCCCGTCTCGCTCAGCGCGTCGTCGAGGCAGCCGCGCATCACCGCCTCGGCGTACCCTTTGCGCCGGTGCTCGGGCGCGGTGACGACGAAGCCCACGTAGCGGATCCCCTCCACGATGAACGTCGCCGCGGAGCACACGGGTTGTTCGCCCACGTAGCCGACCCGACCGAACGCCCGGTCGCCCCACATCGCCTCGTGGGCCACGGAGGCGCGCCCCGCCGGGATCGGGACGCTGTAGGCCGCCGCGTTGAGATCCGCGATGGCGGCGCGCGTCTCGGCGTCCGCGACGCGCCGGAGATCGAGGCCGGAAGGTGTGCGCCGCGGCGGGGTGATCGCGTCGGCCACCATGCCCAGGAGCGACACGGCCGGCGTGAAGCCGAGCCGGCCGAGGAGCTCGGCGGCCGCGCCCCCGTCGCCGCCGGGCGACCAGCTGTCGGACAGCGCGAAGAGCCACGGCACGCCGCCGGCCCGGGCGAGCTCGACGGCCCTGCGCGCCCGGCGCTCGAGATCCTGGAGGTCGGTGGCCGGCGAGGAGAGCGTGGCCATGTTGATCAGGATCATGTCCGTGCCCGAGAGGACGACGGTGACGCCGTCGGTGTGCTCGATGCGATGGCCGGGGAGACCCTGGCTGAAATAGGTCCAGGCGGCCACGAACTGAGCGTTGGACTCTTCGATCTCGATCGGGTCGGGCATGCGAAACCTCCTCGGAACGGAGAGTAGCCGGAACTGGGCGTCCGGGAATAGGGCCGCTGTCGCGCTGCGTGTGGAGCGATGGTGCTGGGCCGCCGGTCGCGGTGGGGCGCTCCGTCGGAGGAGATGAGGTGGCCTGTCCGGTAGGAGCTCTGAGAGGGGGCGGCTCGGCACCACGACGCGCGCTCGCAAGGGCGCAGACCGGGGAGAGATCGCGCGCGGCGAGATCGCCGGGATCCGCCGTGGCTCGCTCACGCCTCGGGCCGCCTCACGGCTCGATTTCTTCGAGCGTGTGGCAGTTGTTGCACGAGAACTCGCCCGTCATCGTCGTCGGGTCGAACCTGGGGACCTGGAGCAGGTCGGCCATTGCGGGTACGACTTCGTTGAACATGAAATCGGTCCACTCCTGGCGCTCCGGGTGCTCCGGATCCCCCACCCACTCGAGGAACCCTTCCTCGCTGGCCGGGAGCGGGGCGATCGCCGGGCTCGGCATCGCGTAGGCGCGCTCGACCGCGTCGTCCCCGTGGCACGTCGTGCAGTCGAAGGTCTCGTACTTTGCGTCGTACGCGACGAAGACCTCCTTCATCCGGGGCATGACGACGGTGGTCATGTACGCGGTGCGCTCCTCGAAGGTCATGTCCTTCCACGCGACCTGATCGGGCTCGCCGCCGCCCGCGCCGCCGTCGCCCGCGCCGTCCGCGCCGCCGCCGCCCGCACCGTCCGCGCCGCCGCCGCCCGCGCCGCCGTCGTCCGCGCCGCCGTCGTCCGCGCCACCGCACGCAGCGACGAACAGGCACGCCGCCATCGAGATGCGCCTCATGACCGCGCGGCCTCTTCTCGTCCAGCGATCGGACCGTGTCGCGTGATCCGGGGGCTGCGCGTCCGTCCTCGCCTCGTTCGTCGCCGGTTCCGCGGTGTTCATGGATCGCATCGTCGTGTCTCCTTGGGCTCGAAGCAGGCCGTCCGGCCGTTCCGGACCGGATGCGCCCTGGTTCTATCGTCACGACGAACGGGCGGACGCAGGATCGACACGCCTCTCGATCTTTTTTATATTCTCTTAAATGTAAGAATTCATTGACTTTTTTGCGAGAGCGCGGCGCCCGGCTGCGGCGGGGCGGGCCCGCGATCCCGGGATCGCGCCGTCTCCGCGGCCGCCTGGCCTAGGACGACGGCAGGGTCGCCTCGATCTCGCGCCGCAGCGAGCGATCGAAGACGAACGTCCCGAAGGGGACGATCGACGACACGAAGGCGAGCAGCGAACGCCCGAGCGACCACCGGCGCCGGACGGCGGCGTGGGCGAGCGCGGCGAGGAACAGCACGAAGAGGAGGCCGTGGGCGCTGCCGACGACGCGAACGGCGAGCGGCTGGCCGGCGAGGTACTTGAGCGGCATCGCGATGAAGAGCAGGAGGAGATACGACAGGCCTTCGAGGATCGCGATGAGGCGGAGCTGGCGAAGCGCGGTCATGACGGCAACGTAGGGCAGGGGGCAGGGGCTCGTGGAGTTCTTCATCGAGCACCGGCGTCGTGCTCGCGCCTTGACGTAGGCGCGGCGTGGCGAGGAATCCAGGGGCGAGGCTACGCCGGAGCGTCCGGGCCGGCGATGGCCGAGCGTCGGTGCGGCCGAGCTACGCCGGGGCGTCCAGGTCGGCGATGCCCGCGGGGGCCGCGGGCGGCGCGGACAAGAGCGCCTCTGCGCACGGCGCGATGACCTCGCGCACGGCGTCGAGGTGGCAGCGCGCCCGCTCCGCCTCGGTGAGCCGGCCGTGGTCGTGCCACGCGGCGGCGTCGATCCCGGCGCGCTCCGGGCCCCGGGCGGCGCGCACGGCGGCGAGCGCCTCGTCGAAGGCGCGGGCCACGGCGGCGCGCACCGGCTCGCCGCCCCGCGCGACGGCCCAGCGCACGAAGGCCCACGCGAGCTCGGCGTGGGCGGCCTCGTCGGCGGCGATCCGGTCGAGGGCGCGGCGCACCTCGGGGTCGCGGGCGCGGCTCCGCTGCGCGCCGGCCTGGAGCGCGGCGAGCGTCTCGCCCACGCAGCCCTCGCGCACCGCGCTGGCCGCGGCGCCGGCGAGCGTGGGCGCGTCGAGCGCGCCGTCCAGCGCGAGCGTCCCCGGGCCGAGCGACCGGCCGGCGTAGCGGCTCGCGAGGGTGAAGCAGGCCCGGGCGTGATGCAGCTCGTCCGAGAGGGCGCGCTGCGCGGCGTCGATCAGGGCGGGCGGCGCGCCGAGGGCGAGCAGATCGAGGGTGAAGCGCGCGAAGGATGCGACCGACGCGTGCTCGAGGCGCGCGTCGGCGAGCCACGCTTCGGCGAGGGCGGCGCGCGTCGCGGGGTCGAGCGCGAGCGGCGCGTCCGGCGCGGCGGCGAGCACCCAGTCGGCCCGCGCCTCGACGCCCGCGAGGCGCGGCTCGCCGCCGACGAAGAACGGGCGGCCGCAGGCGCCGACGCCCAGGTTGTTGGTGTCGTAGCAGCACTGGCCGTCCTCCAGCCGGCCGTGTTCGTAGACCACGCAGGACACGGGGTTCGGGTGGTACTGGCTCGGGCAGGTCGCGGCGCTTCCCCCCGCGCCGCCGGCCCCGCCAGCGCCGGCGTTCGCGCGGACCTCCTCCGGCGGGAAGCACCGCGTCTCACCGACCTCGCCTTGTCCGCCGGAGCCGCCCTGTGCGCCGGCGCCGCCCTGTGCGTCGGCGCCGCCCTGCTCGCCGGCGCCGCCGGTTCCTCCCGCCCCGCCGGTCCCACCTGCGGTCTCCGCGCCGCCGCCGCCGCCGTCCTGGCAGCCGAGCGCCAGCGAGAGGCCGGTGAACACGCCGGCTCCCACGATATGCATGATGCGCGCGCGCAGCTCTCTGTTCATGGCGCTGAGCCTCCCTGCGACGTGCCGTCGATCGGCACCGGAACCCTTCTTATACCTATACCTCTCAAACAGACGACCGGCGTCGTCTGCCAGGTCGTCAGCGGGCGTCGCCGAGCGCGGTGGTCCGTGCGGTCGGGCCCGCAGGGACGAACGCGCGGATCTCCGCGATCATCACCTCCGCGGCGTCCTCGAAGAAGAAGTGATCCGCGTCGGGGAGCTCGATCGTCTTGTGGTCCGGGAAGGCGGCCTCGAAGCGGGCGAGATCGCTGCGCGGAAACCCGACGTCCTTGAGCGCCCAGAAGATGAGCGCTTTTCTGTCCGCGAGCCGGGGCAGGCCGGCTTCGACCTCCGCGAAGTACTCGGTCGCGGCCGTGATTTGCCCCGGATAGAAGGCCGCGATGCCGCGGCGATCGAGCGGGAGAAACGGCCGGAGATAGACGTCGGCGACCTCGGCGGGCAGCTCCCGCACGATCCCGTTGTCGATCCCCAGCGCGGCGAACCCGTTGAAGTTCACCTGCGCGAACTCGCCGATCGGCCCGCCGACGATCCTCGAGAATTTGCCGCGCGGCGTGCTCGCGCTGGTCGGCCAGGCCCACGTGCTCCCGAGGACGACGCGCCGCACGAGCTCGGGCCGGCGCCCGGCGAACCCCAGGCCGATGGGGCCGCCCCAGTCCTGCATGACCAGGGTCACGTCGCGGAGGCCGAGCCGATCGACGAGCTCCTCGACGACGCGGCTCTCCTCGCCCGGCGTGAAGCCGAATCCGGCGGGCGCCTCGGACAGGCCGAAGCCCGGGTAGTCGAGCGCGACGCACCGGTACGAGCCCCGGAGCCCGTGAATGAGCTCGCGCCACTGGAACGACCACGCCGGGTTGCCGTGCAGGAAGAGGAGCGTCTCGCCCTGACCCTCGTCCACGTAATGGACGCGCGCTCCGCTCGGGAGCTCGACGAACCTGTGATCGACGTCGAACATCGCGCGCGGGATCTCGAACGCCATGCCTCGCGGACCGCGCGGCGCGGCGCGTTCGCTCGAGAGCGCGCCGGCGACGCCGACGAGCTCGATCGCGCCGAGGATCGCGACCGCCGCGGCGGCGGCGCGCGAGGAGCGCGGCCGCTCGACGAGGCGAGGGACGAGCAGGGCCAGCGCGACCGCGGCGCAGGCCACGGCGGGGAGCGCGGCGGCGGCGAGGCCGCGCGGCCCCGCCAGGATCATCCCCACGAGGACGCTCGCCGCGAGCCCGGCGAGGCTCGCCGCCAGGATCGAGCGCGGCCGCGCCGAGCGCTCGGCGAGGGCGCGGTAGAGGAACGCCGCGGCCACCGCGACGAGGGCGCACGCGGGGGCGACGACCGCGTACCGGAGCGCGGGGAAGAAGGCGATGCCGCGCGCATGCGGCACCGCCAGGACGGCCATCGTGGCCAGCAGGACGACGCAGACCGCCGCGGCCAGCCCGGCCCGAAGGACGCGCAGCACCTCCGCGCCGGTCCATCTCCTCGTCATCGTGTCGCTCGGAGTCGCTCGTGCTTCGCTCTTCATCGTTTCCTCCCGTGGGTCGAGGCGGCCGTGGCCGCGGCGGACGCGAGGCGCACGCCGACCGGGCGCGCTGTGTCGCTCGCCGCAGGACATCGCGCGATCACCGCGGATCTCTCGGCGCTGGGCCGGCTCAGCCGGCGACGGACCGCCGCGCCGACGAGCCCATCATGTGCCCGGCGACGTCATGTCTCCAATACATGGTATTCATCTGAACCATGCAGGATGGACATGACGCGCGCGATCTCTCCGCCGTGGACCTCAACCTGCTGGTGGTGCTCGACGCGCTGCTCGACGAGCGCCACGTCACCCGCGCCGCCGCGCGCCTCGGCATGACCCAGCCGGCGTGCAGCCACGCGCTCGGCCGGCTGCGCCGCGCGCTCGGCGATCCGCTGCTGGTGCGCGGAACGGGCGGCGCGATGGTGCCCACCCCGCGCGCCGAGGCCCTGGCGCCCGGCCTGCGCGCCGCGCTGCGCGGCCTGGCCAGCGCGATCCGCGGCGAAGCGCGCTTCGATCCCGGAGCGGCGCGGCGCACCTTCCGGATCGCCACCGGCGACTACGCGGAGCTCGTGCTGCTGCCGCCGCTGCTGTCGCTCCTGGCCCGGGAGGCGCCGGGCATCGACGTGTGGATGCTGCCGCTCTCGCTGACCCAGGAGGGGGTGGTCGCGCAGCTCTCCTCGGGCGCCGTCGACGTCGTGATCGGCCCTCCTCGCCGCGGCTGGCCCGAGGGCCTCTACCTCCGCCCGCTCTTCGACGAGCGCTTCCGCTGCGTGGTGCGGCGCGGCCATCCGGCGGCGCGCAGCGCCCTCACCCTCGACCGCTACTGCGCGCTCTCGCACCTCCTCGTGGCGCCGCGCGGCACGCCGGGCAGCCTGGTCGACGACGCGCTGGCGGCGCTCGGGCGCAGCCGGCGCGTCGCCGCGACCGTCTCGCACTTCCTGGTGGCGCCGCACGTCGTCGCGGCCACCGACCTCATGGCCACCCTGGGCGCCCGCATCGTCGACGCCGCCGCGGCGCCGCTCGGGCTCGCGGTGTTGCCGCCGCCGCTCGAGCTGGCGGGCTTCTCGTTCGCGATGATCTGGCACGAGCGCACGCACCACGATCCGGCGCAGCGCTGGCTGCGCGACCAGCTCGCGAGGGCGGCGTCCTGACCGCGGGAGGCGGCGGCTGGACGCCGCGCGGGCCTCCGTGAGGCCCGCCCTTTACGACATGTATGTGAGCGGCGAGGCGATGCCGGTCCGCGGCGGCATCTGACCGGCGCGCGCCAGCGCCGCGTCGCTCTCGACGCTCTCGACGTCTCCGCTGCGCAGATCGCCGAGCCGGCGCGGCGTGAAGCGGATGTCGTCGAAGACGGCGGTGCAGCCGTCGCCCGCGGGCGACTGGGCCGAGAAGCCGACGGCGAGCTCGGTCGTGCTGCGGAGCGAGAAGCTGCGGAGCAGGTGCCAGCTCGCCCCGTCGGTGGAGGCGTGGAACGCGCACAGGCGCCCGAGCCGAGAGACGCGCAGCCAGACGTGGTCGCCGTCCACCGCGAAGGATCTGCGGTCGTCCGACAGGCCGCGGGTCACCACGGAGGCGACCGTCGGCACGCGCTCGGGCGACAGCTCGAAGCAGAGCTTGGCCCACGCGCGCTCGTGCGCCCAGAGCAGCAGCACGCCCGCGTCGTGCGCCGCCGCGAAGCCCACCGTCACCCGCGCGCTGGCGAGGAAGTCCCCCTGCGGCGTCCCGAGCAGGCGCGGCGCGTTCAGGAGGCCGGTGGTGCGCTCCGGATCGAGGAACAAGTCGGTCTTGCCGCCCGCCGTGACGGTCAGGCTCGATGCCTTACCGGTGCTCCAGCTCCTGGGCGGTACCTCCCAGCGGAGCGGCGTCGGCAACGGCGCTAGGTGTACAGGCTCACTCACCTTGTATGCCTCCCCCCTTCATGGCAACCATAGTACCGGAGTCTGTTCCTGTCTTGTCGTCGAATCGTTCCGGTGTGTATGCAGGATCTCAGGTCCATGCGAATTACCGCCCTTCTGGTGTCCTGCTGTATGGCTGTAAGCCTGGCCGGTTGCTTGAAGGCGAGGCGCGGTCCGCCCGAGTTCCTGGTGGGCGCGCCGCCCGTGACCTCGGCGGGGGGCGGCTCCTCGTCGGCGGGCGGCTCCTATGCGGACGCGGCGGCGGTGCTCGCCGCCGCGGCCGGGGCGGCGGCCGTGAACCGCGAGATCTACGACACCTGCTACGCGATCTGTGAGCCCGGGACGGCGTGCGATCCTGCGACGGGGCTGTGCGTGCGGTTGCCGTGCGGCGGGAAGTGCCCTGCCGATCGCCGGTGCAAGGTGGTGGAGGGGAAGGAGGCCTGCGTCCTCGGCGAGCCCGACCGCGGCGTCGTGCCTGGTCCGGTCGCTCCGGGGGCAGGGCACGCCGGGCCGGGAGAAGCGATGGGCGAGTCGGCGGGGGCCGCGGCGGCAGCGGGCGGCGCCGAGGGGGCGGGCGCGAACTGACGACAGGGGGCGGGAGCGCGGCTCGTCGGGCGGTGATCACCGTCGCCGCGACAGATCGAGCAGCGCCCTCGCGCGCGAGTACGCGATGTACGGGTTGTCCCCGGAGCCGCCGAGATCGTCGCTGTCCTCGCCCGCGCCCTGCGGCCTCACCGGGATCCAGAGGTAGTCCGGGTGCAGGGCCTTGCCGTTCACACCGTTGGCGAAGGCGGGGTTCTTGATCCACTCGCCGCCGAGCACCGTCAGCCGATCGTCGAGCTCGAGCACGTAGTGGAGCTCCGAGTTGAGGATCGGGACGTTGCGCAGCGCGGGCGGCCGGAGGAGGTCGGCGGCGCTCACCTCGTCCGAGATCATCCCGTAGCGCGCCCCGACGCGGACGAAGCGCCTGGCGTTCGGGTTGAAACGGTAGTTGTAGCAATCGGCGCCCTGGTACCCGCCGTTACAGACGAGCCGCGCCGCCTCCTGCGCGCTCACCTCCGCCATCGTGTCGATGGTGAACGAGGTGACCGGGTAGCTCCACACCTCGCGGTGCCACGTGTAGTCGACGACGAACGAGCGCTGCGCTCGCCCGCTCGACGCGGAGCTGATGGAGCTCGCGCCGAGCCCGAGCAGGCCGGTCATGGCCACGTGCATCGTCCCCGGGTTCAGGTCGCGGCACGCCGGATCGACCGGCCTGCCGTAGACGTCGCGCAGGACGAGGTCTTCCCGCGTCTCGCAGCGCCGCCCCGACACGGTGGCGGAGTCGTGGTGGTACACCTCGGTCATGAGCGCCTCGATGTCCGCCGTGCGGAACAGGATGCACCCGCGCTCGACCGACGCGCACTCGACCAGCGTGCTGCCGGAGACCTTCACCCGGATGTCGCGCAGCGGCGGGCCGCCGCCCTCCGCGACGACGTAGGCCGCCCAGCCGTTGCAGTGTCCCCACCAGTACTCCGGGGTCACGCCCTGGTACAGGCCGTGGTGCGTCAGCTCCCAGTACGTCGTCGGCCCTGCAACCCGCGTCGCCCGCGGCGCCGCGCGCGCGCCCTCCGGCAGGCCCGCCTCGCCGGCGGCGGCGCCCGCGGGCGGCTCCAGCGACCGCGCCTGCCCCGCGTAGAACAGGAGATCGTACTTCTCCGCCGGCGAGAGGTTGTCCGGATCCGACGTCAGATCGCCGTAGTTCTTGACCGCGGAGTTCCAGCGGTCGGCGATGCCGTTCCTGTTCTGGGGCCACCACTGCGAGGCGAAGGGGCCCGTGGACTGGCCTTGCAGCAGGGTCGAGTTCAGCGCCGCGTAGGTTCCCCGGAGCTCCGGGTGCAGTCTCGTGGGGAGGTTCGCGGCGTCCATGGGCTCGCGCGTCCCGCTCAGGGGGATGAGGAGCGTGTGCGAGCCGCCGAGGATCTGCCCGGTCTCCGGCGAGAACCCGAGCACGTACGGTACCGAGCCGCCCTCGATGAACCGCGCCGCTGCCGGCTCCGCGCCGCTCTGGAGAGCGGCCGCGCCGTCGCGCAGCGGCTCTTGCCGATCCGGATCCATACAGCCCAGCGCGAGAACCGCCGAGCTCACCGCCACCGCCCCGATGCGCATAGTCATGGCTGCTTCCCCCTCTGCCGCCTACCTTCTGCCACCTGCGTCGCCGATGTCTGCAGAGGTCAGGCCAGCGGCGAGGTGGACGCGTCGCGCAATCGATGCACGCGCGCGCAGCCGAGATGCGTCGATGGGCAGCCGAGCTGCGTCGGTGGGCGCGTTCGTCCTTTGCGTTCTCCTTCGCGCTCGCGCGATTGCGCCCCAGACGGCGGCGCGTGCGCTCGCGCACCGCTGGCGCGTTCATGTCGCGCGGCCGCGGCGGCCTTTCGTCAGAGGAGCTCTCGCGCCCTCGTCACGTCCTCATTCTGGATGGATGGGAACCCGTCCCCGACGAGGTGGGTTCGCTCGGCGGTCGATCGGCGCCGCCCCGGTCGGCCCTCGCGGTGCGGCGCCCCCCCCCCGCAGCCGCGCGCCACGCCGCGGCATGGCGGCCGGACACATCGGCATTTGCACGCTGGGGTCGCCAGCCGCGCGACCGATCGCGCCAGACCTGCCGGCGGGACGGCCGTGGGCGCTCCTCGTCGCCGTTGACACCCTCGCCGGACATCAATAACTTGGTCCGCACGACGGGCGGACCAGGGAGCTGGGCAGCAGACGCGCTGCGACCCTGGGCCACTCGGCCGACGCATGGGTCGACCCCTCGAAAGAGGCTCGAAAGAGGAAAGAGGGTTGACAGGTTCGAGGCAGGCCGATAGAAAGCCCGCCCCGAACGGCGAACCGGAGAGCCGAGCAGCGAAGGCGCTGCAACTCCGGCTCGCTCGGTCGGCGGGTCAGCCTTCTCAAAAAGAAGGTTGACAGGTTCGAGGCAGGCCGATAGAAAGCCCGCCCCGAACGGCGAACCGGAGAGCCGAGCAGCGAAGGCGCTGCAACTCCGATTGGCCTGGCTGGTGAGTCGACCTTCTCGAAAGAAAAGGTTGACAGATTCAAGGCAGGGCGCTAGAAAGCCCGCCCCCGA
>NZ_CP150339.1:4020000-6462500 GCF_051474665.1 Sorangium sp. So ce394 | reverse complement strand
TAGCCATGTACGGAACGGATAACCGCTGAAAGCATCTAAGCGGGAAGCCGGCCTCAAGACTAGGTGTCCCGGGCCGCAAGGCCCCTAAAGACCCCTCGTAGACCACGAGGTTGATAGGCCGGGTGTGGAAGCCGAGCAATCGGCGGAGCTAACCGGTACTAATAGGTCGTGCGGCTTGACCATACTTCTAAGGCAAACATCGAAGCATCGCGCCCGGAGTTCGGGTGACGAGCAGCGTGACACAGCTGGCCCTGCGTAAAAGAGTAGAGCGCCGCGAGAGCGGGCTCCGCGGGGTTCCGATTGGACGCACCCACAAGTTTCCGGTGGTGATATCGAGAAGGTCACACCCGATCCCATACCGAACTCGGAAGTTAAGCTTCTTGGAGCCGATGGTACTGCCAGGGCAACCTGGTGGGAGAGTAGGACGCCGCCGGGATTTTTTTTGAGCCTGCGTGCCGGCTTTGTCGCACGCAGGCCTTTTCTGCCACGGGTCTACAGCGCGAGCTGGACCCGGGGCAAGCAGCGAGCGCGCCGAGCCCGGAACTCGGGCCGCGAGCAGCGCAACAAGAATGGCCCGGATTGGAGCACCGCGAAGAGCGGGCTCCGCCGAGCGTCCCCCCCACGGGGAGGACGTGCCACAAGTTTCCGGTGGTGATATCGAGAAGGTCACACCCGATCCCATACCGAACTCGGAAGTTAAGCTTCTTGGAGCCGATGGTACTGCCAGGGCAACCTGGTGGGAGAGTAGGACGCCGCCGGGGTTTCTTTGAACCTGCGCATGGTGCAAACCGTGCGCAGGTTTTTTTTTGTGCTTTGAAACCTGGCCCAGGCGCGGCCCGTCCTCCGCGCCGCCCGTCTCCCGCGCGGCCCGGTCCGCGCCGTCCAGGGGCCCCGGCGTCCATCGAAACGGCCCCGGGGGTCGTCTGCACCCCACCCACACCTCCAGGCGCTGAGCGCCGGCGGGTGGGGCCACACGGCGGGGGCGGGCGGGCGCGCTGAGCACCGACCGAGGTGCCATAAGGTTCCAGGGGGCTCGAGGTCTCAGGCGCGCCTTGTGTGGCGCGCGACGTGACGTCTCAGGGGGCATGGCCCGAAGGGAGACATGCCGGGTGGTGTTCCCTGCGTAAGCTCCCGCGCCACGGTCTTGGCGGATGGCCAGCGCCCGCCCGCCCCCGCCGTGTGGTCCCACCCGCCGGCCCGTGCCGCTCGGAAGCACCTCTCTTCCTTCCCGGCAGGATGGCCGCCTTCGAGGCAATGCGCCCGTGGCCTTCCGCCTCGCTGACCGGGCCTGAACGAGCGGTTGCGCCAGGTCCCCCCGTGAGGGATGGCTTCTTGCATCGCCCGCAGCCGCCCGCTCAACAAGGGGCCGCATGAAGTCAGGCGCGACGATGCGCCGCGCCCAGCTGTCAGCTGGCTTCATGCGCCGCGCAACGCCGCCGATGGCCAAGAAACGCTCCTCCACGCCCGATCCGCTCGCCCGCTTCCACCCCGCCACCCAGGCGTGGTTCCGCGGAGCGTTCTCCGCGCCCACCCCCGCCCAGGCCCTGGGCTTCCCTCCCATCCTCGACGGCGCCTCCACCCTGCTGCTCGCCCCGACCGGCTCCGGCAAGACGCTCGCCGCCTTCCTCGCCGCCATCGACCGGCTCATGGCCTCGCCCGAGCCGGATGCCGCCGAGCGCTGCCGCGTCGTCTACGTCTCGCCCCTCAAGGCGCTCGCCATCGACGTCGAACGCAACCTGCGCGCGCCGCTCGCCGGCATCGCCGCCGCGGCCGAGCGCCTCGGCCTGCCGTACCGGGTCCCCCAGGTCGGCGTGCGCTCCGGCGACACCGCGCCCGAGGACCGCGCTCGGCTCGCCAAGAAGCCGCCGGACATCCTCATCACCACCCCGGAGTCGCTCTACCTCCTCCTCACCGCCAACGCGCGCGACCGGCTGCGCGCCGTCGAGACCGTCATCATCGACGAGATCCACGCGCTCGTCGCGACGAAGCGCGGCGCGCACCTGGCCCTGTCCCTCGAGCGGCTCGAGGCGCTCCGATCGGCGCCCGCGTCCATGCAGCGCATCGGGCTGTCCGCCACCCAGCGGCCGCTCGACGAGGTAGCGCGGCTGCTCGGCGGCGGCGAGATCGAGGGCGCGGGCGCCCGCTTCGCGCCGCGGCCGGTGACCATCGTCGACGCGAGCGCCCCCAAGGCGCTGGAGCTCCGCATCGAGGTGCCCGTCGAGGACATGACCAAGCTCGCCGAGGCCGCGCGCGCCGGCGAGGGCCCGCTCAAGGGGCCGGCCGAGCCGGCGCAGCGCTCGATCTGGCCGAGCATCCACCCGCGCCTCGTCGAGCTCGTCCGCGCCCACCGCACCACGATGATCTTCGTGAACAGCCGGCGCCTCGCCGAGCGCCTCGCCGCGGCCCTCAACGACACCGCGGGCGCCGAGATCGCGCTCGCCCACCACGGATCGATCGCCCGCGAGCAGCGCCAGCAGATCGAGGAGCGGCTCAAGGCCGGCCTCCTGCCGTGCATCGTCGCGACCTCGTCGCTCGAGCTCGGCCTCGACCTCGGCGCCGTCGACCTCGTCATCCAGCTCGAGGCGCCGCCCTCGGTCGCCGCCGGGCTCCAGCGCGTCGGCCGCGCCGGGCACGAGGTCGGCGGCACGTCGCGCGGCGTCGTCTTCCCCAAGCACCGCGGCGACCTGCTCGCGTGCGCCGCGGCCGCGTCCCGCATGCGCGAAGGCAAGGTCGAGGCGACCCTCTACCCGAGGAACCCGCTCGACGTCCTCGCCCAGCAGATCGTCGCCATCGCCTCGATGGACACCCTCCACGTCGACGCGCTCTTCGCGCTCGTGCGCAAGGCCGCGCCCTTCGCCGACCTGCCCCGCGCGAGCTTCGAGGGCGTGCTCGACATGCTCTCCGGCCGCTACCCGTCCGACGAGTTCGCCGAGCTGCGGCCCCGCATCGTCTGGGACCGCGTGGGCGGCGCCGTGCGCGCCCGCAAGGGCGCGAAGCGCCTCGCCGTCGTCAACGCCGGCACCATCCCCGACCGCGGCCTCTACGGCGTCTTCCTCGATTCCGGCGGCGACGCGGCGCGGCCCGGCCGGCGCGTCGGCGAGCTCGACGAGGAGATGGTCTTCGAGGCTCGCGAGGGCGAGGTCTTCCTCCTCGGCGCCTCCTCGTGGCGCATCACCGACATCACCCACGACCGCGTCCTCGTCGTCCCCGCGCCGGGCGAGCCGGGCAAGATGCCGTTCTGGCGCGGCGACCAGGCCGGGCGCAACGCGGAGCTCGGCGCCTCCATCGGCGCCCTCGCGCGCCGCCTCGCCTCGCTGCCCGACGGCGACGCCGAGCGCGCGCTCGAAGGCGAGCACGGCCTCGACGAGCGCGCGGCGCGGAACCTCGTCCGGTACGTGCGGGACCAGGCCGCGGCCACGGGCGAGGTCCCGAGCGACCGCGCCATCGTCCTCGAGCGCTTCGTCGACGAGGTCGGCGACTACCGCATCTGCCTCCTCTCGCCGTTCGGCGGCCGCGTGCACGCCCCGCTGTCGACCTGCATCGCCGAGAAATGCCGCCTCGAGCTCGGCCTCGCCGTCGACACCGTATGGACCGACGACGGCGTCGTCCTCCGGCTGCCCGAGTCCGAGTCGCCCCCCGACGCGAAGCAGCTCCTGCCGCAGGCCGACGAGGTCGAGGACCTGCTCGTCCGCGGCCTCGGCGACACCGCCCTCTTCGCCTCGCGCTTCCGCGAGTGCGCCGGCAGGGCGCTGCTCCTGCCGCGCAAGTTCCCCGGCAAGCGCTCGCCGCTCTGGGCCCAGCGCAAGCGCGCCGCGGACCTGCTCGCCGTCGCGTCGCGCTACGGCTCGTTCCCGATCCTGCTCGAGACCTACCGGGAGTGCCTGCGCGACGTCTTCGACCTCACGGCGCTCGAGGACCTCCTGCGCCAGATCGCCGCGCGCAAGGTCCGCGTCCTCACGGTCGACGTCCGCGCGCCCTCGCCGTTCGCGGCCACGCTGCTCTTCGCCTACGCCGGCAACTTCATCTACGAGGGCGACCTGCCGCTCGCCGAGCGGCGCGCGCAGGTGCTCGCCATCGACCACGCCCGCCTGCGCGAGCTGCTCGGCGAGGCCGAGCTGCGCGAGCTGTTCGACGCGGACGCCGTGCTGGCCCTCGAGGCGTCGCTGCAGCGCCTCGACGGCCGCGCGCCGCTCAAGCACGAGGACCAGGCGCACGATCTCCTGCTCTCGCTCGGCGACCTCACGCGAGACGAGATCGCCCGGCGCGCGGCGGGCCCCGACGAGCCGCCCGAGGCGGCCGGCGAGCGCGCCGCCGCCTGGATCGACGAGCTCCTCCGCGACCGGCGCGCCATCGAGGTCCAGCTCGGCGGCGAGCGCCGCATCGCCGCCGCCGAGGACGCGGGCCGGCTGCGCGACGCGCTCGGCGTGGTGCCGCCGCCGGGCCTCCCGATCGCGTTCCTCGAGCCGGCCGCCGACCCGCTCGGCGAGCTCGTCGCCCGCTACGCGCGCACGCACGGCCCCTTCCGCGCCGACGACGTGGCCCGGCGCTTCGGCCTCGGGCCCGCGCCGGTCCTGGCCGCGCTCGCGCGGCTCGCGGACCGGGGCCGCGTGGTCGAGGGCGAGTTCCTCCCCGGCGGCCGCGGCCGGGAGTTCTGCGACGCCGAGGTGCTGCGCTCGCTGAAGCGCCGCTCGCTCGCGCGGCTGCGCGCCGAGGTCGAGCCGGTCCCGCCCGAGGCCTACGCGCGCTTCCTCGCCGACTGGCACAACCTGCACCGCCGCCGCCGTGGCCTCGACGGCCTGCTCGCGGCGCTCGAGCAGCTCCAGGGCGCGCCGCTCTCGGCCTCCGCCCTCGAGGCCGAGATCCTGCCCGCCCGCGTCGAGGGCTACCGCCCCGGCGATCTCGACGCGCTCTGCGCGGCCGGCGAGGTGCTCTGGCGCGGCGTCGAGCCGGTCGGCGACGGCGACGGCCGCGTCGCGCTCTACCTCGCCGAGGCGTATCCGTACCTCGCGGCGCCGCCCGGCCGCGCCGAGGGCCCGCTGGCCGAGGGCATCCGCGCCGCGCTCGCCCGCCGCGGCGCGCTCTTCTTCTCCGATCTCTCGCGCGAGACCGGCGCCTTCGGCGCCGATCTGCTCGCGGCGCTGTGGGATCTCGTGTGGGCCGGCGAGGTCACGAACGACACGCTCGCCCCGCTGCGCGCCCTCGGCCGCGAGTCGCGCTCGAGCGGCCGGCGCCGCGACCGCGACCGCCCCGCGCCGGGCCGCGGCCTCTCCGGCCTGCGGGCGCGCCGGATCGGCCCGCCGGGCAGCGAAGGTCGCTGGTCGCTGCTGTCGTTCCCCGGCGCCCCGACTGGCGCCGGCGCGCCTACCGGCGCCCCCGGTGCGCCGGCAGGCCCGCCCGGCGCGCCCGCTGCCCCCGGCGAGACCGAGCGCCGCGCGGCGCTCGCCCGCGCGCTGCTCGAGCGCCACGGCGTGCTCACGCGTGAGGCGGCGGCGGTCGAGGGGCTCGCGGGCGGCTTCTCGGCCGTGTACGACGTGCTGCGCGCGATGGAGGAGGCCGGTCAGGCGCGGCGCGGCTACTTCGTCGCCGGGCTCGGCGCCGCGCAGTTCGCGGTGCCCGGGGCCGACGATCGGCTCCGGGCCTGCCGCGAGCCGTCCGACGATCCGCGCACGCTCGTCCTCGCGGCCACGGATCCGGCGAGCCCCTGGGGCGCCGCCGTCCGCTGGCCCGAGTTCGCCGCGCGCGAAGGCGGCGCGCCCGACGGCGCGGTCCGCGGCCCGGTCCGCCCGCAGCGGGCCGCCGGCGCCCTCGTGATCCTCCACGACGGCCGGCTGCTCGCGTGGATGGGCCGCACCGAGCGGAGCCTCACCACGTTCCTGCCCGAGGCCGAGCCGGAGCGCGGCGCGGCGATCCACGCCATCGCGTCGGCGCTCGCGGGGCTCGTCGCGGAGGGGCGGCGGCGCGCGGTGCTCGTGGCCACGATCGACGGCGAGCCGGCGCACAGCTCCCCGCTTTCGCGCGCGCTGGCCGAGGTGGGCTTCACCTCCGGGTCGCACGGCTACCTCAAGCGCGCGCCCACGGCCGAGCGAGGGCCGTGGCGGCCGCGGCATGCGCCCTCGAACGCGCCCGACTGGGCCCGCCGCGCGGCGGCGGCGGGGCTCGACGCGCCCGAGGACGAGGTCGACGGCTTCAAGCCGCCGCCCGGGCTGCGCTCGTGGCCGGCCGGGCCTCCGGCCGGCGGATGGCGCATGGCGTCCGCCAGCGCGGCCGAGGCCGGCGCGCGCGCGGCCGACGGCGGCGCGCTGGACGACGGCGACCTCGATCTCGACGACTTCGACGACGGTGCGGGGATGGACGACGGCCCCGAGTGACGGTCGCGCGCGTCGACCGCGCGCGCTGTCCGCCGGGCGTGATTGCCAAAAAGGACCGCCGAGCAACCGGGAAGGGACGGACCCTTCGTGGTTCCTCGGCGGCTCTTCGTGGTCCTTGCGGCGCTGGAGGGATCTCGAGCGGCGCGCTGGGACGGCTCAGCCCTGCTGCGGCTGCTCGTCGGCCTTCATCTGCTGGCTCGCGACGCGGTTCCTCCGGTTCCCGTTCCCCTGGCTGCGCGCCTCGGCGCCCTTGCGCCCGATCTCGGCCATGTGCTCGCGGTTCTGGCTGACGGCCTCGCCGCCCTTGCGGCCCGCTGCGCGCGCCTCCTCGGACGTGAACTCGTGCGCGGTGCCCTTCTCATGCGCCGCCTTGCCGCCCTGGCTCGCGATCAGGCGCTGTTGCTCCGCGTTCATCGCCGCGAAGCCACGCTTGGTCTCGGTGCTCTGTCCCATGATCACTCCTCGCATTGATTGCAACGTGAACGTCACTCGACGACCGTGACTACCTGCTGCGTAGCCACATCCCACCGGCGTTGCCGGCAACGCTGGACGTTGCTGCAACGCGGGTGCCATGCGCGAGCGCTCGGACGAAACCGACGAAGCGTCGAGGCCGGACAACCGGTGACCACCCGGGCAACACGCGCATCCACCGACGGGGCGATGCGGCAAACTGCCTCACTGTGCGTGCGGACGTGCGTAGGCGCCCCAACTGGCGCGGGCTCAGCCGCCGCGCCCCTCGAAATGACGCATCGCGCATTCTGATTTTCTCATTGCAATTCGCCGATGGTCTGTCTCGGCTCATCGGCACGAGCCGGCGAGTTGACCTATCACCCACATGAGATCTCCAGGGAGCTCCGTGCCCGCTTAGGGCATCTCCCGAGCACGGCGGCGATGAGAGCGAGAAATCCAGCGTGTTCGAGCGCCCCACCGGCGCGCGCGCTTCCGTCGAATGGTTCTTGTGATACTGTTTATTTTTATCAATATGGTTCTGTCTCGCTCGGCCACGAAGGTCCTTGACACGTGTGTGTCGCGAGAGGGGGAGGCGACGCTGGTGCGTCGCGTCTTGACATCGCGAGGCCGCTGCCGCTTTTGTTGCGCTGCATCATCGTTTCGGCGCCTGCGGCCCGTGGAGGGTCGTCGCGGGCAGCCGGGGTGGCGTGCAGGAGATCCTCACGATGGCGCTTTCGATCCCGGGGGCTCGGCTCGACGACGGCCGGCTCATCTCACCGATGACGACATCCTCGCCCCGCCGCGCGCGCGGCCGTGCTCCGGGCGCTGTGCGCGGCGCGGGCCTCCTCGCGCTGCCCCTCTCGCTCCTCGCCGGGTGCGGCGGGTCCACCGGCGCGGCGCCCGCGGAGGCGCCTGCGCCGGGCCCCGAGCCCGCGGCGCAGGCGCCTTTCGATCTCGAGAAGGCGCTCGCCCGCGAGGCCGGCGACCTCCCTGTCCGCGAGGTCCGCGCCGCGGACTGGTCGGCGCGCGCGTTCGGGGCAGGGGAGCCGAAGATCGAGCCGAAGGAGAAGCTCGTCGCCATCACCATCCCCCTCGGCACGGACAGCGCCGTCGAGTGCTTCGTCTACAACACGATGCTCGACTCGGGAGAGGTGATAAGGAACTTCATCGAGCTTCTCGATCCCGCCAAGGTGGAGGTCTCCCGCGTCGTGCCCTGGGAGGTCAGCGTGCACCGGGAGAGCCCCGCGGTGTTCGTGCAGGCCCTCTATCTCGCCCCCACCGCCGCCGGGAAGGCGGCCGGCCTGCTCAAGATCGCGCTGCACGCGGACCGGGCGCACCCCATCGCCTGCCTGCACGACGAGGTCGGGTATGTCCGCACGTTCGAGCGGCTCGCCAAGGGGATCTTCGACTCGTTCGACGCGAAGAGCGCTGCGCCGAAATCCGAGTACACGGACACGTTGATCCTGCGCATCGACAAGGCCCCTATCGGCTTCGAGACCAGCGATCTGTTCGAGGACGAGGGCGGCCAGCGCCGATGGCTCTCGCGCTCGGCCACCCTCCTGCCGCGAGACCCGAAGTCCCTGGAGATCGAGGACGATGCCTCGAACGTGCTCATCGACGCCCAGGGCCGGATCAAGGGAGGCGTCTGGATCGAATCGTCGGCGGGCAAGGTGAACCACCGGATCGAGCTGTCGCAGAAGGCGAACCATCAATACGAGTACTCGGGAGAGGTCGAGGGCAAGAAGGTCCAGGGGACGTTCACCCCCTCGGCCAAGGCGTGGCTCGCCTCGCCGGTCGCCACCGCCTCCGAGCTCTCCCGGCTCCTCAAGAAGAAGGGATCGTTCGACTTCAAGCAGCAGGAGTATGCGCCCTCCGTCGATCCGACCAAGCCCGTCGACGTCCAGTACGCCCGCGACGCGTCGGGCTCGGTCACGGTCTCGCTCGGGCCCATGCGCCTCGTGGGCAGCCTCGCGCCGGACGGCCGTCCGGAGGCGTTCGAGCTCTCGTCCGGTCCCCCCAGGCTGACGCTCCAGCGCGCCTACACGCGGGGCAAGCTGTAACCGTCCTCCGCGGCGCCGCGGCGGCCCGCCGCCGCCGCGGCTCGCTGGCCCGCTCGACGAGCGCGGTCGCCCGCGCGTGCGTCGAGCGCGTCCTTCCTGCGAGGCCCGCGGATGGCGGCCCGCTGAACACATCGTGGCCTGGTGTTCCCTGAGGGCACGTACGTGGGTATCGGGCGCAGGATGAGCAGAGTCCGGAGGGCCCGTCCTCCAACGGGCGAGCGGCATTTCAGCATCAAAAATCGTCACCGAAAATTGGGCACTCCATGGGGACGCTTCTTAGGGTGCTCTCATGGACAAGAAAATTTTAGCCGCAACTCTCCTGCAGGCGCTTGCCGTTGCCCAGCGCGAAGGACGCGTTGAGACCCTCGAGACGCTCGTCGAGAAGCTGCGCGTTCGCCGCCGGGACATCCGCGGCACGCTGACGGTCCTCCATCGCCAGGGCATGGTCGACGTGCTCCGCATGCGGCTCACGCTCTCGGGGTTCGCCATCGGCTCGGCGCTGATAGGAAAGACGCTGCCGGCGCTCAGGGCCGCTCCGCGGGCCGCCACCGCGGCGGCGTAGCCGTGGCCCAGGTGGCCGCCGCGGCGCGTCGCGCGGGCGTCCGGCGCTCGCCGGGAGCTCGCCCTCGATGGGGGCTACGCCTCGACGAGGCCCGATCGCACCGCGAGGCGGGTCAGGTCGGCCACGCTGTGCGTCGCCACCTTCGCGCAGAGGCGCGCCCGGTGGGTCTCGACCGTCTTCACGCTGATCGAGAGCTGCGCGGCGACCTCCTTGGCCGAGCGGCCCATCGCGAGCAGGCGGAGCACCTGCCGTTCGCGGTCGCTCAGCGCGGCCACCATGTCTCCCTGGGCGGCGGCGTCGCGGCGCTGGAGCGCGCGCACCATCGCCGCGCTCACGTCGGGCGACACGACCGTGCGCCCTCGGGCCACGGTGCGCAGCGCCTCCGTGAGATCGGCGAGCCGGCTCTGCTTGGACAGGTACCCGTCCGCGCCGGCCCGCATGGCCTCGGCCACCCGGAACTCGTCCCGGTGCATCGAGAGCACGATGACGCGGAGCTCCGCGATGTTCTTGAGCTCCCGGATGAGCTCGACGCCGCTGCGGTCGGCGAGGCCGAGCTCGACGATCGCCACCTGACAGCGGCGGCTCTGCTGCGCCCGGAGCGCCTCCTGCCCGCTTCCGGCTTGAACGACCTCGCTCACCCCTGGCTGCGATGCGAGCGCGTGCGCGAGCGCCTCCCGAACGACGTTCTGGTCATCGACGAGCAGGATATTCATGTCGAATCCCCCCTTGCCAAAGGGCCTTGTAACAGAATGCTTTGTGCTCCATGAACCTGTTTTCTACGTAAGGGAGCGCCTGGAGAGCGCGATGTCATGTCTGAGAGCCGCGCGCGGCTCCTCGCGCAATCGCCTTGGACGAGCGAGGAGGTCAATCGGGCGCGGCGGTCGATGTCGCCTGGAACGTCGTCGATCGGGCGTGGGCGCACCGGCCCTCGCAACCTCGTCCGGGAGCGCGGCGTCGCGCGAGCCCCGGGCGGCCCTGTCGGCCGCGGCGCCGGCTGCTCCGGTCGAGTCATGGCGGTGCGGCCCTGGGTCGATGCCTCTCCCTCGCCCGTTATGTTTGCGGTAGATAGGCGGCCCCATGCCTGGTCTGCGCGGCGCGCTCCTCTCCCGTTTACGACCTGACTCGGCCTTCTGGCGTCGCGCCCTCACCGCGGGCGTCACGCGCGGGCCGGAGCCCTGGGTGCGCCACAGCCCTCCGGTCTTCGGGGTGCTCTTCGCGGCCGCGCTCCCCGAGCTGCGCCGCCGCGTCGAGGAGAACCTGCGCCGGGTGCGCGGGCCGAGGTCGCGCGTCGCCGACGTGCTCGACAGCGCCGCGGTGTTCGCCACCTACGGCAGCTGCATCACCGAGGCGCTGCTGCTCGCGAGCGGCCGCGGTTACACGGTCGAGCGGCGTTCCCGGGGTGTCGAGCATTACCACGCGTGTGCTGCGGCTGGCCGGGGTGTCCTCATCGTCACGGCGCACACGGGTGGCTGGGACATCGCCGGCCAGATCCTGGGCGTGGTGCACCCTGGGGGTGTCATGCTGGCGATGCAGCGCGAACGGGACGCCGAGGCGCGCGCCATCCAGGACGCGGCGCGGCAGCGCGATGGCGTCCAGGTGGTGCACATCGGCGACGGGCCGCTGGACGCGTTGCCGCTGCTCAAGCACCTGCAGCGCGGCGGCGTCGTCGCGATGCAGCTCGATCGCGTGCCGCCCGGGATGCGCAGCCGGGAGGTCACCTTCCTCGGCGCCCGCTGGCGCGCGCCGGAGGGGCCGATCGCGCTGGCCGCGCTGAGCGGCGCGCCGATCCTGCCGGTGTTCACGCATCGCCTGGGGTTCCTCGAGTACGAGGCGGTCGTGGCGCCGCCGATCTGGCTCCCCCGCCGTCCGACCGAGGAGGAGCGGGACCGCGCGGCGGCCGAGATGATGGCCGCGATGGAGCGCTTCGTCCGGGCCCACCCCACGCAGTGGTTCCACTTCACCGGCGAAGGCCCCGTCGCCCCGGCGGAGAGCGGCTCTCCGCGTGATGGGGGGTGAAGCCCCCGAGGCGCGGTGTGCAAAGCGAGGTGTCGAGCCCCGTCCCCGCTCATCCGTCTCAGCGTCGATGATCCCTTTCAATCATCGTAAAAGCCACGCTGGCACGCCTAGAACGCAGATCACGTTGAAGTCCTGCTAAAATCGGCTCATGGAAAGAGGACCGCAGGGGCGCAAGGGGCGCAAGGGGCGCAAGGGGAAGAGAAGAATATAATCCCATCTCTGTTCCCTTGCGCCCCTTGCGCCCTTGCGGTCTCTCTTGCGGCCGGGCAGCTCTGCAAGACCTCCCCGCCGCGCCGCGCGACAGGAGACCCCTAGAGCGGCCCCTCGGTCAGCCCGTGGACGAACTGCCGCACGCGCGGATCGTCGCTCGCCTTCGCCTCCTCGGTGGTGCCGTCGAAGATGAGCCTCCCGCGGTACAGCATCCCCACCCGGTCCGTGACCGTGAGCAGCCGATCGAGGTCGCTCGAGACCATCACCACGGTCGCGTTCATCGCCCGCTGCTCCGCGCGCAGCAGATCGAAGATCCGCTGCGACGTCACCGGATCCAGCCCCGCCGCCGGCTCGTCGTAGAGGACGATCTCCCCCCGCGCGATCGTCGCCCGGGCCACGCCGACGCGCTTCTTCTGGCCGCCCGACAGCCCCGCCGGCGTCCGCTCCTCGAACCCCGCGAGCGACACCACCCGGAGCCGCTCCGCGACGCGCTCTTCGATCTCCTCCTCGCTCAGGTCGTAGAGCCGGCGCAGCGGGAACGCGATGTTCTCCCCCACGGTCATGTAGTCGAACAGCGCGTTGTTCTGGAACAGCATCCCGAACTTGAGCCGGAACGTCTGCAGCTCCAGCTCGCTCAGCGCGTGCACGTCCTTGCCGTCGACGATCACGCGCCCCCGATCCGGCCGCAGGAGCCCGGTGATCATCTTGAGCAGCACGCTCTTGCCCGACGCGCCCGGGCCGATGAGGCCGTACAGGCAGCCGGCGGGCACGTCGAGGTCGACGCCCCGGAGGACGGGCATGCCCCCGAAGCTCTTCGTCAGCTGCTCGATCTGGATCATCGGTCGCGTGGACACGGCCGCCGCGGAGGGGGGCGTGCGCCCCCGCATCCTACCCCGGTTACTTCGAGGAGAACGTCGTCCGGGCCACATCGAGCCGCGGATGGGACGGGAACGACATCCCGCGGATCTGCCCGGCGATGCACGACGCGATGCCCGGGTTCGACGGGCTGGTCGTGATGGTGACGCCCACCGCGCGGCCGTTCTGCACGGCGGCGCAGACGTTCACCTCCATGGTCGACGGCACCCCGCACGCGTTCAGGTATGTGCCGCGGTTGAGCACGTTGCCGTAGGCGCCCGCCGTGAGATCGGCCGGACCGTTGTTGCCCAGCTTGTACTCCTCGACATAGCGCGCCTGCGCCGCCTCACAGCTCATGCCGCCGCCGAGCGTCGGGTAGCTGCCGCCGCCGCTCGGCCGCGCCCCGCCGCCGGCGCGCCCCGCCGCCTTCGCGCTGTCGAGGCCCGCGTCGACCTCGATCGCGACGCGGTCGGTCGCGCCCTGGACGGCGAGCTCCCGCTCCTTGTGGCTGCGCTCGCGGTACCACCAGCCCGCGCCCGCGGCGAGGATCACGCCCATCAGCGCCATCCCGAGCAGCGCCTTGTACTGCGTGCCCTGCTTCTCGGCCGTCACCACGGCGTCGAGCGCGCGCTTCTCCTGCACGATGTCCCGGTTCAGCTTCGCCTGCTCGGCGAACGGCGCGAACTCCTCCCAGTCCTGGATCGCGCGCTCGTCCCCGGAGAACGTGTCGCGCAGGACCTGGTCGCCCGTGAAGGAGCCGGACGCGATCTGCTGGAGCAGCTCCACGGACGAGAACGGCCCGTGGTCCATGCCGTCCTTGATGACGACGTACCGCGGCCGCGGATCGGACTCGAGCGCGGCCTTGAGATCCGCGAGCTTGCGCGTCGGATCGTCGCCGCGCAGGCGCGGCGGCTGGTGGACCGGGATCGCGACCGCGAACGGCCCGTCCCCGGTCACCGCCTGGATCTTCGGCAGGGACGGCGCGGACGGGACGCGCGGCTCCTCGGGGTGGCCGTTCGGCGGCATCATGGAGAGGTTGATGTCGACCTCGAAGTCGCCGTCGCCGTCGAGGTGCGACGTATCGGCGCTCGGCGGCTGCTCCGAGGCGGCCGGGGCGATCTGGTAGAGCGCCTGCGCGAGGGCGGCGAGGTCCGCCGGGCGGTGGCTCGGATCGGCCACGAGCGACTTGCCGAGCACGGTTTCCAGCGCGGGCGGCAGGTCGGGGACCACGTCGGCCGGGCGCCGCATCCCTGGGCCCACGCTGCTGTTCGTGAGCAGCTCGTAGAGGATGGCCCCGATCGCGAAGACGCTCGCGCGCGCGTCGCCTTCGCTGCCCTTGCGCTCCTCGGGCGCGAGGCACGCGCGGTCGCGCGGCAGGAGGGGCGCGGTGTGCGCGAGCTCCTCGATGAGCTGGAGCGCGCCGCCCGCGCCGTAGCCGAGGGACGAGGGGTGAACGAACATGGTCCGCCCCTGCGCGTGCAGCTCGTGGAGCTGCGTGCAGAGCGGTACGACGAGGCCGATGGCCTCGCGGACGTCGAAGCGGCGACCGGTCGCGCGGCGCGACTCCATCTCGGCGCGGAGCGTGCCGGGGGGGACGGACATCCCGACCGGCAAGGGGGTGAGGATGGACTGGACCTGAGCAGACATCGGGGAGCAACACTACGACAACACGCCGGCTCCGCTCAACGCCGCACCGCAACGTTGCAGTGTCGACGTGCAGAAGAGCCCGGCGCGCACGTGGGATGAGCAGTGAGAGCGTGCGCTTACGGCGTCAGCGTTCGAGTGTGCGGATTCGGCGCCGATCAGCGTCCTTGAGCGCGCGTTTGCATTCGTTGAGCGCGCGGCGGCGCCAGTCAGCGAGCCTTTGCGTCGAGCGGCGTGCGGGTGCGCTGGCCAGCGCGTGTTCGCGTCCGCCGGTCAGCGTCCGGCGGGGCCCGTCTGTGTCGCGGGGCGCTCGGCGGCCGGGGTGTCCGCGCCGATCGCCAGGACGTGGCCCGCGAAGAAGCGGAGCAGATCGGCCTCGCGCGATTTCGGCCAGCGCGCGTGGTTGATGGCGCCCTTCTTGGCGGAGCAGCGGTTCCTGAGCGCGCAGTGGGGCTCGTCCCTGCTGGCCTCGTCGAGGCGCAGGAACCCGGTCTGCGCGGAGGCCGCGTCGCGCGCGCGCAGCCACCTTTCGACCGACTCGCACGAGAACATGTCGTCGCAGGCGCGGTAGATCGCCATCGCGGGCGGCGGGGGCCCGGGGCACGCCCACTCGGCGGGCGGGGCGTCGCTGCCGAAGGTGGCGAACGCCGCGACGCGGTCCGCGCGCATCATGGCGTACGTCGCCGCCATGTGGCCACCGTAGGAGGCGCCGAGCGCGTAGATGCGCCGCCGGTCCACGAGCTTCTTCTCGAGCAGCTGGTCGACGAAGGCGTCGACGGTCGCGACGTCGACGTTGTCCTCGCCGGTGAACTCGACGTCGAACGGCGCGATCGGCGTGTACGTCTTCGTGCCGCGCTCGCGCTCGGCCTGGCTCGGCGTCTTGAAGGCGCGGCCCTGGGGGGCGAGCACGATGAAGCCCGTGTGGGCGGGGTCGCCCGTCAGGTTCCACGTGGCGCCGAGCTTGCGGAGGCCGGTCTCCTTGTCGACGCTCGTCGGGTTGTCGCCGTCGGCGTGGAAGAAGACGATGAGCGGCAGCGGCGCGCGCGTCTCCACGCCGCTCGGCGCGATCACGCAGGCGTAGCGGGGCGATCCCTCGGCGTCGCGCGTCTCCAGCACCTGGGCGCCGCGGCACGGCGGCCTGCCGAGGGTCTTGCGGAGCTCTCGCCCCGGGCGCCCCTGCTCGGCGACGCAGCTCCCTTCGCTGGGCGGCCTCGCCGCGGGCGGCTTCTGCGGCGTCGCGGCCGCGCTCGCCGGACCGGCGGCGCGGGCGCCGGCGTCCTGTCGCGCCGTCGGCAGCGGCTGCCCGCCGTCGGCCGCGGCTGCGCCGGCGTCCCGCTCGAAGACGCCGAGCAGGTCGCCGCCGTCGACGCTCGAGGAGGGCGTGGAGCACGCCGAGCACGCCGCCGCGAGCGACGCCGCGGCGCCGGCAAGCGCGGCGACGAGCGCGGCGCGGAGGCGCCGGAGGCCGGGAGGGGCGGGCGTCGAGGTGCGCCGGGCGCGGGGGCCAGGTCGAGGTCGAGGCACGGGCGCACTGTAGTACGCGGGTTGCGGAGCTCAGCCGGGATTTCTCGCCCCGCGGACATCAGCGAGCGCGTCGGCGATCGGGCCGACGTCGAGCGGCGGCGGGGCGGCGCTGGCGAGCGACCCGAGCACCCGCACCCGCCTGCGCTCCGTGGGCGGCTCGGCGGTCGCGGCGAGGGCGATCACCTCGGCCAGCCCAGGAGGGAAGTCCTCTGGAAGCGTGAAGGCGATACGGCGGTCTTCAGCGACGTTGGCGTCGAGCTTGTGAGCCTTCCTGGACATGCCCAGAGGATTGGCGTCTGGTAGGCATGCAGCAGGTGATCGGACGTGACGAATGTTGCGTCTCCTCACCGGGCTTGCGCCAGCAGCATTCGATCGAGCGAATCGCGATTGTGCAGTGGGAAGGCGGCCGAGATCGATACCTGGGCTCCAGGCGCCTCGATCGCATCGACGACCTCCCGTCGCGAGCGTCCAGGATCGGCGGCAAACCAGATCACGGCGTGCGTGTCGAGCAGCCACTTCAACGTTCGTCTCCCTCGAACGCGCGCCGGATGTCTTGAGGGAGCGGTGCATCGAAGTCGTCCTTGATCTCGAACTGCCCGCGCAAGCCGCCCGCGACCGGCGCGACACCGGCCGGCGGCTCCGCCTCGCCGAGCGCGATGAGCTCGACGCGCTGCCCACGGAGCGGCGAGAGGGCGGGCAGGGCGTGGACGATGGCATCGTCCACGACCACCTGGATCTTGAGCGCTTGCATTCACGTAAGATGCGGCAGCGGGGGTCGAACGTCCATGGGCCGGAGGCCGCCGGACGGAGCGGACGGTAGCGCCGAGGGGCCGTCGCCCGCCGGGCGGGGCCAGGGGTGGACGGACGAATGCGGGCGGAAGGGGTCGTCTGGCCAATCCTCCGGCACGATTGACGAGGTAGGGCGTAATGGCGCTGCCGTGCTGAGCTGGCCCCGGCGTGGCTCGACGGGTCGATCTGGGGTGCAAGCCAAGGTACGCTGGACACCCCAATGGCTGATCCCACCCGGGACATCCTCGCTGCCGCGCTGTCGCTTCCCGAAGGAGAGCGCCTCAGGATCGTGTCCGAGCTGCTCGCCAGCGTCCAGGAGCCGTACGACGATGCCTGGAAAGCTGCGTGGCTCGAGGAGCTGGAGCGCAGGGAGCAGGCGGTGCGCGACGGGGCAGCGGGGGGAACGCGTGGGCCGAGGTCCGGGCGCGGGTGCTCGCGCGACTGGGCGCTCGTTGACCTGGCCGATCGTCGTTGGTGTCGACGGCCAGGCCGAGATGGACGAGGCTGCCGTTTCCCTTCTGTCGTGTGCGCGCTCAGCGCGAAATGCCGTAGCGCTGCTGGATCTGGCGGATCTGGTCGGCCTCGGGAATGCCTAGAGGACCGATCAGGTTGATTTTGTGATAATTCCGGTCGGCTCGATGGAAGGCTCGACCGTCTCGCCCGGGCCATGATCTCGTCCGCGACCGGAGGTACACGGATGGAACGATGGTCGCCGCCGGTGGAGCTGTCGCGGCAGGAGCAGGCGCTGATGAAGCGGCTGACACGCGTGAGAGCACTGTTCGGCTTTCTCAGGCTGCACCGGCACGAGCTGTTCGATGAGACGTTCCAGGAGCAGTTGGAAGGCATGTACCGGACGACGGGGGCAGGAGAGTCACCGCATCCGCCGGCGCTGATGTGCATGGTGACGCTGCTCCAAGGCTACGTCGGCGCATCGGATGCCGAGGCGGTGGAGCTGACCGTCGTCGACCTGCGCTGGCAGATGGTGCTCGGCTGCCTGGGTGCGGCCACGCCCCCGTTCTCGCAGGGCGCGCTGCAGGCGTTCCGAGAGCGGATGGTCGCGCACGAGATGGACCGGGTGCTGCTGGAGCGGACCGTGGCGTTGGTTCGGTCCGGCGCGATGACGGAGGCCGAGAGGCGTGCGGTATCCAAAGCGCTGCGGGTGGCCATCGATAGCCGCCCTTTAGCGGGGGCCGGGCGGGTTGAAGACACGATCAACCTGCTCGGCCATGCTTCACGCAGCATCGTCCGCGTCGTGTCGAAGATCACCGAGCGTCCGGCCGAGGAGATCTGCCGCAAGGCGGGCATCCCGCTGCTTCCGGCTCGCAGCATCAAGGCCGGGCTCGATCTCGACTGGAGCGACCCGAAACAGAAGGCGGCGGCGATTCAGATCCTGGAGCGGCAGGTCTCGTCGTTGCAGCAGTGGGTCGACCGCCATCTGGACGACGTCGTCGAGCAGCCGCTTCGTACCTATCTGGATGCGGTCACACAGGTTCGAGACCAGGATTTGGAGACAGCCGAGGATGGGACCGTTCGCATCCGGCAAGGTGTTGCGCCTGACCGCCGTGTCTCCATTGAGGACGCCGAGATGCGCCACGGCCGCAAGAGCCGCTCGAAGCGGTTCGACGGCTACAAGGAGCACATAGCGCGCGACCTTGACCTTCCCGTCATTGTCGCCTGCGCGGTCACGCCTGCGAATCGGCCAGAAGAAGAGGGGGCCGCACCGATCGCCGAGGACGTCCAGCATCAGCGGCTGCGCCTGGTCGAGCTCCACATTGATCGCGCCTACGTAAACAGTCCCGTCGTTGACGACGTGATCCGCGCGGGCGGCCAGGTGTTCTCGAAGCCTTGGGGCCAGCGGGCGCGAAGCCCCGACTTGTTCAGCAAGCGCGACTTCAAGATCGACCTGCGCGCCAAGACAATCACGTGTCCAGCGGGACAGGTCGAGGTGTTCGAGCCGGGTGACACGGTCGAGTTCGATCCCGAGGAGTGTGGCGCGTGCCCTCTCCGAGCCAGGTGCACGCAAGCTGCCTCGGGGCGAGGACGGACTGTGTCCATCGCCGAGGACGAAGCTCTGCAGGGCAAGTTCCGGAAGTTGCAGCAGACCGGGCCAGGACGCGCCGTGCTCCGGCAGCGGACAGCTGTGGAGCATGCGCTTGCTCACATCGCGGCGCGCAAAGGACACAGCGCGCGCTACATCGGCGCCAGGAGAAACCTGTTCGACCTCCGGCGCGCCGCAGCGATCCAGAATCTCGAGGCGGCCCAGCGGCTGATCCAGGAGGCTGCGTAACTTATTGAAATCAGACGATTTTCAACATGTTCGGCGTTCTAGGAAAACGAGCCGTAGCCGCGCTCGGCGCGAGTTGGAATGTGGCAGGCGCCCCCTGGCGGCGTATCGACGTAAGTTGTCTTACTCGAAGGTGCCACCGGGAGGCGTTCGGCGCGAGTTGGAATGCGGCAGGCGCCCCCTGGCGGCGTATCGACATAAGTTGTCTTACTTGAAAGTGCCACCGGTAGGCGCTCGGCGCGAGTTGGAATGCGGCGAAGCGCCGCCGGGTGGCAATTCGAGTAAGATGCCTTACCCAAAGGTGCCACCGGTAGGCGCTCAGCGCGAGTTGGAATGCGGCGAAGCGCTGCCGGGTGGCGATTCGAGTAAGAAACCTTACTTCAAGGTGCCATCAGGTGGCGATTCCAGTAAGACGCCTTACTCCGCGTTGACGCCGAGCGGCGATCCTGACAGCTCGACGACGAGGCCCGCGCCCGCCTAGCCTCTCGGCGCTCTCGCACCACGCGTCCCGCAACCCGGGTGGGCCCTGGCGGCCTGCCCGGAGATCAGGCGAGCGGGCGCCGCCGTTGCGCTCGTCCTCCAGACCGGGATGCCGAAGATCCCCTCGACCTCACCCACGGCGGCCCACGGCGGGCTCACGGCCACCCGTCAGACCCATCCGCGCCCGCGACCCGCGTCGGCATCGTGCCCGCCGGGGACGAAATCGCGTCCGTGGACGTCGCCGGGTTGCGGGGGGGCGCTTCATGGCTAGGCTGGTCCGCGGTCCACCCATGACGCCCTTCGATATCCTCGTCGGCACCGCGATCGCGGCGCTCCTCGCTTTCCAGATCTACGTCACCGTGCGCGTCTTCCGAAGCCGCGTCTACGAGCCCAAGCAGAAGGTCTGGCAAGCGCAGCTCGTCTGGTTGCTGCCGATCATCGGCGCCGGCCTCGTCTTCTCGATCCTCCAGGAAGAGGACAAGGCCCACCGCGACGCCTCCTCGCACCTCCGGAGCTGACCCAGCGCCTCCGGCCGCGCCGGCGGTGACGCCAGCCGTCACGCGGAACACGCAGAACAACCGGCCGCGCTCCCTTCTCCGTCCTCCGCGCCCATCTGGCCACCTCGGCGCATCCCGATGGCCGGCTGCGGCATCGGCACGCGGGATCGGCACGCGGGATCGGCACAATCGAACAGCAAAATTCGGTTTCGCCCTTCGGTCCAGCGGCGCCGTGCGCTATGGCTCAGGGGAGCATGGCGGACGACGTCTTCGGCATCGTCGGGACCACGCAGGCGGGTAATTTCCACGTCGAGCAGGTGGTCGCGGAGGGGGGATTCGGCGTGGTGTACCGCGCGATCCATGGCGGCTTTCGCGCGCCGGTCGCCCTGAAATGCCTGAAGGTCTCGGAGGCGAAGACCCCGCGCGAGCGCCAGCTCTTCCTCGAAAAATTCCGCGAGGAAGCCCAGCTGCTCTTCCGGCTCTCCGCCTCCATCCCGGAGGTCGTCCGCCCGCTCCACGTCGACGTGCTGCACCTCAAGCGCGGGGAGTTCGTCCCCTTCCTCGCCCTCGAGTGGCTGGAGGGCGAGTCGCTCGACAAGGTCATCGATCGGCGCAGGCTCAAGGGGGAGCCGCCCATCCCGCTCCACCGGCTGATGAAGATGATGCGCCCCATCGCGCAGGCGATCTCGCGCGCGCACCGCTTCCCGAGCCCGAACGGCACGGTGTCGATCATCCACCGCGACCTCAAGCCCGAGAACATCTTCATCACGACCCAGGAGGGGACCGAGCGCCTCAAGATCCTCGACTACGGCATCGCCCAGGCGAAGACGCTGGCCGAGCAGGCCGTCGGCCGGGTCACGAACGGCGACCCGCTGAACGCCTTCTCGCCGGCGTACGGCGCGCCGGAGCAGTGGGCGCCGAAGCGGTTCGGGCAGACGGGAACCTGGACCGACGTCTGGGGTCTAGCGCTCACCATGGCGGAGGCGCTCGTCGGGCGGCAGGTGATCGATGGCGAGGCGCAAGCCATGATGGGCACGGCGCTCGACGTGAAGCGCCGGCCCACGCCCCGGACCGAGGGCGCGAACATCCCGCCGGAGGTCGACGCGGTGTTCGAGCGCGCGCTCGCCGTGAGCCCGCGCGACCGCACGAGGGACATCGAGACCTTCTGGACCGAGCTGGAGGCGGCCATGGGGCTCGCGCCCACCTTCGGGCGCGCCGCCGCGCTCGAGGACGCGTACTCCACCCCGCCGCCGCCCTCGTCGTCGATGCGCGCGGCGGCCCCGCAGGTCAAGCGCGCCGGGCACGTCTGGCTCGACACGCCCAGGGACACAGGGTCGCTCGAGATCGATCTCGACGTGGCCCCCGCCTCGATGCGCTCGCCCCGGGGCGGCCGCCGGGACGGGCCCGCGAGCAGCGTGCGCCCGGCGCCGCCCTCGGACTCGGCCGGGCTCGAGATGGATCTGCCCGAGGCGCCGCAGAGCGCGCGGGGCCGGGGGGTGGGCGCGCTCGCCGCCGACGTGGTGCCCGGGAGCGCGCGAGGCCGCGGCCTCTGGGACGAGCGCGCCGGCTTCGCGGAGGCGACGCCCGTGGGCGCGCTCCCGCGCGGCGGCGGGATGGAGAGCGCCCCGCCGGGCCTGCACGCGCGCGGCGGCGGGATGATGGAGAGCTCGCCGCCGCTGGAGGTGGCGCTCGGCGCGACGCCGCGCGCGACGTCGCTGGCGCCGGCCGCGGTGCGCCCGCTGTCGGACCTGCCGTCGATGAGGTACCGGCCGTCGGCGCGCCCGCCGGCTCCGGACGCGCGGCCGCGCCCGCCGGAGCCGAAGCCGATCGCCGCCGGGCCGAGCCTCCTCCAGCAGCTCGCGCTGCCCGTGGCCTGCATCGTGTTCGCCTGCGTGGTCACGGTCGCCGACCTCATCATGAAACGATCGGGCGAGGTGCTGAGCTTCGGCCCGGTGCGCTCGTTCTGGGTCGCCGGCGTGCTGCTCCTCTTCGGCGTCGGCCTGTTCTTCTGGCGCATGCTCGGAGACGCCGGCGATGCCTGACCAGGCCCACGGGAGCGCCGCGGAGCGGCGCGCCGAAGAGAGCGTGTCGGCCCGCTTCACGCGGATCATGAACGCGTCGACCTCGCGGTGGGGCGTGCTCACCGATCCGCCGCTCGTGGCGCTCGCCTCGGGCGCGCTCCTGCTCGCGTTCCTCGCGGCGCTCGGCCGCGACGCGGGCCCCTCGGTGGCGCGCGCGCTCGGCGCCCTCGCGCTCGCGCCGATCGCGGTCGCGCTCGCCGTCAGCGTGGCGCTGCGCGGCGCGCGGCGCGCGGTCGTCGCGTGGCTCGCGCGCCAGCCGTTCCCGGTGGAGAACCTCAACGCCGTGCTGAACGGCCTGGGCGAGGCGCTGGAGGTCACCTTCGCGGGCGCCGTCCCGGACGCCGCGGAGCTCAACGTCGAGCTCGACAAGGTGCACCCGGACGCGTTCGTGACCGGGGGCGTCGAGGACGCCCGCACGCTGGACATCCGCATCGGCGTCGTCGACTCGAAGCGCAACCCGGCCGCGACGAACCACCAGCGCTACGCGCGCGTCCGCGAGCTCGTCGAGCGCGTGCTCGTGCCGCTCGCGGAGCGCTACCCGATCCAGAGCGTCCGGGTGAAGTGAGCGCCCGCGCGCGGGCAGGCCGCGCGCGTCCGGCGCATGTCCGGGAGATGCCGCGGGGACGTCGCCCGGGGCCGGCGCGCGCGCTTGCCCTGCGGCCCCGTACCCCTGCTATCGTCGCGGCCCATGACCGCCTCGACCTCCGAGAAGCTCCTCTCCGATCTGGAAGCGCGGGGCATCACCCGCGCCAAGATCGGCGGCTTTGACATCGACGGCCTCCTCCGCGGAAAGTACGTCTCCCTCGAGAAGCTGAAGAGCGCCCTCGGGAGCGGCTTCGGCTTCTGCGACGTCATCTTCGGCTGGGACATCGCCGACGTCCTCTACGACAACACCAAGGTCACCGGCTGGCACACCGGCTACCCGGACGCGCACGCGGTCCTCGACCCGAGCACGCTCCGCGACCTGCCGTGGGAGCCGAACACCGTCGCGATGCTCGCCGACTTCCGCGACGAGCGCGGCGCCCCGCACCCCGCGTGCCCGCGCTCGCTCCTCAGGAGCGTCATCGCGAAGGGCGAGCGGATGGGGATCTCGGCGAAGTTCTCGTGCGAGTTCGAGTTCTTCCTCTTCGAGGAGACGCCGCGCTCGCTGCACGACAAGCGCTTCGCCGGCCTCACGCCGCTCAGCCCCGGCATGTTCGGCTACTCGTGGGTCCGCGAGGGCCAGAACAAGAAGCTCATGGCCGCCATCCTCGACCAGATGCGCGCCTTCGACGTCGAGATCGAGGGCCTGCACACCGAGACCGGCCCCGGCGTGTACGAGGCGGCGATCCGCTACGACGACGTGCTCCGCGCCGCGGACAAGGCCGCGCTCTTCAAGGTCGCCATGAAGCAGATCGCCCACGAGCACGGCCTCTCGGTCACGTTCATGGCGAAGTGGAACGCGGACCTGCCCGGCTCGAGCGGCCACCTGCACCAGAGCCTCTGGCGGGACGGCAAGAACATCTTCGACGACGCGTCGTCGCCCGACCGGCTCCCGTCCGCGCTGCGCCACTACGTCGGCGGCCAGATCGCGCTCATGCCCGAGCTCACGGCGCTCTACTCGCCCACGATCAACGCGTACAAGCGGTACGTGCCCGGCGTCTGGGCGCCGCTCACCGCCAGCTGGGGCGTCGAGAACCGCACGGCGGCGATCCGCCTCATCGGCCTCGGCACGCCCGGCGCGCGCGTCGAGTACCGCCAGACCGCCGCGGACATCAACCCGTACGTCGCCATGGCCGCGTGCCTCGGCGCGGGGCTCTACGGCATCGAGCACCGCGTCGAGCCGCCCGCGCAGGCCTCCGGGGACGCGTCGAGCGCCGAGTCGTCGCGCCTCGCGCTGCCGCGCTCGCTCGCGGAGGCGACGCGGCTGCTCGCGGGCAGCCAGAGGGCGCGCGAGATCCTCGGCGAGAGGTTCGTCGACCACTATGTCCTGACGCGCGACTGGGAGGTACGGCAGTACGAGCGCGCGGTCACGGATTGGGAGCTGAAGCGCTACTTCGAGGCGGTGTGATCATGAGCCAGTTCACGGTTTGGAGCTTTCCTACACGCATCCTCTTCGGCGCCGGCGTCGTCGAGCAGACGGGCGCCGAGGCGCGCCGGCTCGGGGCGGCGAGGGCCCTCATCGTCACGGACAAGGGCGTCGTCCGCTCGGGTCTGCTCGAGCCCGTCGCGGCCTCGCTGCGGAAGGAGGGGCTCGAGGTGGCCGTCTTCGACGACGTGCTCGGCAACCCGGTCGAGAAGAACGTGCACGACGGCGTCGCCGCGTTCCGCGACGCCCGCGCCGATCTCGTCGTGGCGCTCGGGGGCGGCTCGCCGCTCGACGTCGGCAAGCTCGTCCGCCTCGGCGTGAACCACGATCGGCCGCTCGTCGACTACGACGACGCCACCGGCGGCGATCGCTTCATCACGCCGAACGTCCCGCCGATGCTCGCGATCCCCACGACGGCCGGGACCGGCAGCGAGGTCGGCCGCTCGGGCGTGGTGACGCTGGACGTGAACCACCGGAAGACGGTGATCTTCTCGCCGTACCTGCTCGCCAACGCCGCGCTGCTCGACCCGGTGATGACGCGGTCGATGCCGGCGTTCCTGACGGCGGCCACGGGCTTCGACGCGCTCACGCACTGCATCGAGGCGTACGTCGCGAAGGGCGATCACCCGATGGCCGACGGCATCGCGCTCGAGGGCATCCGCCTCGCCGCCGCGAACCTGGAGCGCGCGGTGACGCACGGGGACGACCTCGAGGCGCGCGGCGCCATGATGAAGGCGGCGATGATGGGCGCCGTCGCGTTCCAGAAGGGGCTCGGCGCGTGCCACTCGCTCGCGCACCCGCTCTCGAGCGAGTGCGGGCTGCACCACGGCCTCGCCAACGCGCTCTGCCTCCCGCCGGTGGTCGAGTTCAACGTCGCCGCGGCGGCGCCGCGCCTCGCGCGCGTCGCGGCGCTCCTCGGCGCCGCCGAGGACGCGGCCGCGTGCGCCGACGCCATCCGCGCGCTGCGCGCCCGCATCGGGCTCGCGGCCGGCCTCGAGAAGGCGGGGGTCTCGCGCGACAAGCTCGACGCGCTGGCCGATCTCGCCGCGCAGGACGCTTGCCACACGAGCAACCCGCGCCCGTGCTCGCGGAACGATCTCCGCCACCTCTACGAGGCGTCCTTCGCGGGCTGACGCGCGCGGCGCGCGGCTGTCCTGACGCGCGCCGCGCGTCGCTCGGCCGTCGGGCGCGCGACGCGCGCGCGTCGCCGCCTGGAGGGGGCGCCCTGACCCGCATCGAGCGCGGCGGGGAGCACGGCCATTTCCCGGCATCCGCCGATCCGCTGGGCGCCGGCCTACCTCTGGCCGACAATGGATAAATGAGGTAGCAGGGGTGCACGATGACGGGCACCACCACCGAGCGCACCGCGCGTCCTGCGACCTGCCAGATGTTCGAGACGCCGCTCATCGAGCGATTTTCGCGGATCCACCCGATCACGCCGTTCGCCTTCTGGCTCCCGGTGCTCGGCTACCTGGGCGTCCGCGCCGCCGGGTTTGGTGTCGGCCTCTGGTCCGGGCTCGGCCTCGTGCTCGCCGGTCTGTTCCTGTGGACGTTCGCCGAGTACGTCCTGCACCGCTACGTGTTCCACTACGTCGGTCCGCGCCTGTGGCAGCGCCGGATGCACTTCGTTCTCCACGGGGTGCACCACGACTTCCCGCAGGACGCCGACCGGCTCGTGATGCCGCTCGGCGCCAGCATTCCCCTCGGCGCCGTTTTTTACATGCTGTTCCGCGCCGTCTTCGGCCCTGTCCCCGCGGATCCGCTGTTCATCGGCTTCAGCCTCGGGTACCTCGTGTACGACGGCACCCACTACGCCATTCACCACTTCCGCATGAGCTCGCGCTGGGGGAAGTGGATCAAGCGGCATCACATGGTCCATCACCACACGGGAGAACGCGCGCGGTGGGGCGTGTCGTCGCCGCTCTGGGACTGGGTCTTCGGGACGATGGGCACCTCGCAGCCGGGAAAAGGCAGCTGAGCGGGCGGGCGGCGCGCGCCGATGCGCGCCGCGGAGGCGCCGATGCGCGCCGCGGAGGATCGTGAGCGGATGGGAATGGCCCCGGCGCGCGGCGGGTTGAGGGGCCATGATTCGGTCGCGTTTGCACGCTTCCACCTCCGCGAGGGACGCGGCGCAGCAGCCCGGCGCTGAGCTGCGGGCGCGTCGGCGAGGGGAGGGGGACGCGGGGTCGCGTCGACGTCGTTCGCCGGCTGCGCGCGCGGGCGGCGAGCGGCGCCGGCGCGGCGCCGCAGGGGCGCGGCGCATCGGTGGGCGGGATGAACGGATCGAGGGGATCGGATCGAGGAGAGCGCGGCGCCGCGGGCCGTCAGGGCGCGGGCGTCGTGCCGGAGGGGGCGAGCCCTGCTGCAGGCGGCGCGTCGGGCAGCCGCCTCATCGCGCCTGCATAGAAGGTGCGGAGCGTGTTGCGCCCGCAGTAGGGGCACAACCACGCCACGTCGAACCGGTCGAGGTGGGCATTGATGCTGTGCGCAGGAGCGAGCTCCTTGTCGGCTTCACCGCCGGCCGACCGGCCGCGGGGAGCCCGGGTGGCCCACCCGGCGGTGACGTGCCGGTGCTCGTCCAGGGTGGCTGAGAGGCTTGCCTGGCACTCGCAAGGTGTGGAGATGAGAAACCGACTCATGCATGACCGTCCTTCGTAGATGTTTCCGTAGTCGATGCCAGCATGCCGCGGCGCGGCGAGGCGAGCTAGAGAGAGAGCCGCAGCGCGGCGTGCCGAGAAAGAGCGCGTCCTCATATAAAGGTTGGTCAGTTTGAGCTCAAGGGGTGTTAGCCTGGGGCACGGTTGCCCTGGTGTGACTGAGGAAGGGGAGTCCATGACCGTTCGACGTGCACCTCGTGAGCGCGCGACGCCGGCTTCGGGGAGGTTGCAGGTCGTCGAGGCGTGCAGGCCCGGGCCGCGCTCGGTGCGCAGCTTCCGGATCCTGCTCGCGCACGACGCCCGCGCCGCGACCTGCGACGCGCTGGCGCGCGCGATCGAGGCGACCCTGGCAAACGTCGAGATCGTGGACGCGTCGTCGATCGACGACGCCCTGCTCGCGTCGGCGACCGAGCGGTTCGATGCGTGCCTGATCTGCCTCGATCTGCCGCCGGCGCCGCTCGGCGGCGCGCGGCTCGCGAGCGAGCTCGTGGACAGCGACCACCCGGTCGTGCTCGTGACGAGGAGCCTGCGGTGGCTGCCGCCGGACAGGCCCACGCTGCAGCAGCTGCCCTGGATCCCGCCGGACGCGGGCGCGGACGAGATCACGAGCGCGATCGCCGCGGCGACCAGCGACTGCAACAGCGCCGTGCGGCGGCGCTCGCCGCTGCCGGGCGATGTGCTCGGCGTGCCCGCGCTCCGTGCGCGCGCGCGCCGCTAGCGCCCCGCCGACCGAGCGCCGGGCGCGGCGTCGGTCGGAATCCGCCGGAACGCGGGGCCGGAACCGGCGGAGGAATCCGGGGACGGAAATAGGGACGGAAATAGGGACGGAAAAGAGATGAAGGGGGTTGCTCTGCGGCTCGGGATTGGGTAGAAGCTTCCTCCACCTCAAGCGGGACTAGCTCAGTTGGTAGAGCATCAGCTTCCCAAGCTGAGGGTCGCGGGTTCGAATCCCGTGTCCCGCTCCGAGGATTGCCGGCCCCCTCCTGCGCTGGCGGTCCTCCTGATGTTGGTGCCTCGGGCCCCATGAGCGCCTCTTCGATCGGCGTTGCCCGAGACGGCTCCTCGAGCTGAGCTCGGAGCAGCGGCGCGCCGCGGGCGCTCCAGCGCCGCGCGAGACGGACGCGCTCTGGGAGCGCACGATGCTCGAATCGGGCCCGCTCCCGCTGCGTGGACAGCGGTGCCCCACCCCAGGGGGACACCTGGAGGTGTTCATGCAGGATGGCCGGCGCATCGCGCTCAACGCGGCGCTGATGCTCCTCAAGCAGGCGATCATGGCCGTCCTCGGCGTCGTGTTCGTCGGCTACCTCGCGCGGAAGGTGGGCGTCGCCGCGTGGGGGGAGTTCCAGGCGTCGCTCGCGATCGCAGGGATCGTCACGATCGCCGCCGGCATCGGGGTGCGGGGGTACCTCGCCCGGGAGATCGCCGTGAAGCCGGAGCTCGGGCCGCGTCACCTCGGCGCGGCGCTCACCATCCGGGGCGTGACCGGGACGCTGGTGCTCGGCGCGACCGTGGCCGTCGCGCTCGCGACGCGCTCGGGCCTCGGCGCGCAGCTCGTCGTGCTCGCCGCGGCGTCCCAGCTCGCGACGCTGCTCTACTCGACGATGTGGCTCTCGTTCGAGGCCCACGAGCGCTTCCAGTACATCCTCTACGCGGAGCTCGGCGCGCGGCTGTTCGTCATCGCGCTCTCCGCGGCCCTGCTCGCGCTCG
This sequence comes from Sorangium sp. So ce394, assembly GCF_051474665.1. NCBI lineage: Bacteria > Pseudomonadati > Myxococcota > Polyangiales > Polyangiaceae > Sorangium > Sorangium sp. So ce394. Next base: position 6,434,248 of record NZ_CP150339.1, on the reverse strand, counting down.
GCTTCGGCGTCGTCGCCGCGGCCGCGGCGTTCCTGCTCGGCAACGTGCTGGAGCTCGGGATCACCGCGCACTACCTGCGCTCCCGGCTCTACCGGCCCGAGCTCACCACGCCCCCCGCCGAGCTCTGGCAGATCGTGAAGCGCAGCCTGCCCATCGGCGCGCTCGGGGCGCTCGCGAGCGCGCTGCTCCAGACCGATCGCGTGATGCTCCGCGCCCTCTGCGACGAGGAGGCCGTGGGCGTCTACAGCGCGGCCTGGGTGCTGAGCGAGAACTTCAGGATGCTGCCCGACGTGCTGCTCGGCGCCGCCTTCGCGGCCGGCATGCGCCTCTACGCCCAAGACAGCGACGCGTTCGGCCGCCTCTACGGCGGCTGCATGCTCGTCGCCGCGCTGTTCGGGCTGCCGGTCGCCGCCGGCGTCTTCCTGCTCGCGCCGGACATCGTCCAGCTCGTCTACGGATCGGCGGGCGACTACGCGCCGGCGGCGGACGTCCTCCGGATCCTCGCCTGCGGCGTCCCCGTGACGTTCGTGTTCCAGGTCGTGACGCTGCCGCTGCTCGCCGCGAAGCGCGAGGTCGCGATGGTGAAGCTGCTCGCGGTGGCGCTCGTCGCCGACGTCGCGCTGAACCTGCTCCTCCTGCCGCGCTACCGCGCCGTGGGCGCCGCGGGCGCGACGCTCGTCGTCAGCGCCGGGGCGCTGATCGCGTCGTGGGGCCTGAGCGCGCGCTGGGCCCAGTGCGTCGAGCTCGGCCGCATCGCCGCGATCCTCGCCGCGACGGCGGCGATGGCCACCGCGGCCTACGCCGCGCGCGCGCTCGCGGGGATGTGGGCGTCGATCGCGGTGGGCGTCGCCGTCTACGTCGCCCTCCTCCTCGCCCTGCGCGCCGTCTCCTTCCGCGAGCTGCGCGCGCTGCTCGCGCGCCGCGTCCGCGCCTCGCCCGCCACCGCGGCCTGATCCGCGTTCCGCCGCGGGCGGGGCCCGGCGCTGCGCGCGCCGTCCTCTGCGCGCGCGGCCCTCTACGCGCCTGTGCGGAACAGGAGGCCATCGAATTTTCGGCTTTTCCGCGGGAAGCGGCGCTCGCCTCGGGTCTCCGCAGCTGCCGACATGCGCTCTCATCCGGCGGGATCCACGCAGCGGCGCGGGGCGCCCGTGGCTCGGAGGTGACGGTGACGCGGCCCTCTCCGTGGCATGCAGCGTGAATAGCGGAGGGGCGATGTGGCGGCGCGGGCAGGTCCGGGGGGTGGCCGGGGTGGGGCGACTCCGGCAGTGGATGGCGCGGCGGCCGTCCTCGCTCCGCGCCTTCGGCATGCCGGGGCGCGACGAGCTGGGCGCGCCCGCGCAGCCGTGGAGGCCTCGCGAGATGGACCTGCCCATGGGCGACGGCGGCTACGCGCTGCTCGCGCGCCTCTCGGCCGGCGGCATGGCCGAGCTGTTCCTCGCGTGCCGGCGCGGGTCGGCAGGGATCGCGCACCCCGTCGTCGTGAAGCGCCTTCGCCCCGAGGCGCGGCGGGATCCGTCGATCGTGCGGATGTTCCTCCGGGAGGCGTGGATCAGCGCCCGGCTCCAGCACCCGAACGTGATCCGGTTCCACGACTTCGTGTTTCACGAGGGGCGCCATCACCTCGTGGTCGAGTACGTCCCGGGCTGCGATCTGGCGGCGGCCGCGCGCGCGCTTTTCGCCGAGGGGCGGCCGTTCCCGATCGAGGCGGCCCTCGAGATCGGCGTGGGCGTGCTGCGGGCGCTCGGGCACGCGCACGGGCTCCGCGACGACGGCGGGCAGCTCGTCGGGCTCGTGCACCGCGACGTGAGCCCGCAGAACGTGCTCCTCTCGCTCGAGGGCGAGATCAAGCTCATCGACTTCGGCGTCGCGGAGATGACGGCGATGCGCGGCATCCTGGACGACGCCTTCCCGCTCGGCTCGCCGGGCCAGGCGGGCGGTCCGGCGCCGTCGAGCGACGCCCCCACGGTGAAGGGCAAGCTCGGCTACGTGGCGCCCGAGCAGCTGCGCGGGCAGCGGATCGACGCGCGGGCCGATCTCTTCGCGGTCGGGGTGATCCTGTTCGAGCTCCTGACGGGGCGCCGCCTGTTCCACCGGAAGGAAGACGGCGCCACGATGCGCGCGGTGCTCTCGGGCGAGGTGCCGGCGATCGCGCCGCTCCGCCCGGCGTGCCCTGCGCTGCTCGAGGAGGCGGTGCGGCGCGCGCTCGCGCGCGATCCCGACGATCGCTTCGAGGCCGCGGCGCAGATGGAAGAGGCGCTCGCCGAGGTGCTCGCCTCGGTGCGCAGGGCGCCGGGCGGGGGCGACGAGCCGAGCTCGAGCGAGCGCGGGCTCCTCGCCGGCCAGGAGATCGCCGCGCTCGTGCGCGAGGTCGCGAGCGGGCGCGATCGTCACCGATCGCTGCTCGTGCGGGGCTGCCGGCGATCCGCCGGGGTCCGCGGGCGCCCGGGCGCGCGGCGCACCCTGACGAACCGCTCCGGGGACGATCGCGGCGAGGCGGCGCCCGCGGCGCGCGGCGTCGACGCGGGCGCGGGCGCGGAGGAGGCGGCGATCGAGATCGAGCGCAGCGAGGGCAGGGACGCGGTGACGCCGCACTGGAGGGAGGCGCGCCCGCCGCGGCGCGCCCGGCTCCTGCAGTGGCTCGTGATCGCGGCGGTCACGTTCGCCGCCGGCGCGCTCGCGGGCAGGGCGATCGGCGCGCTCGACGGCGCCGCCGCGCCAGCGAGCCGCGGCGCGCCCCGGTAGCGCCGCCCGCCGCTCGCCCTCGCCTCGCGGGCCTTGAAAGGGCGGAGCTCGCGCGATCTCCGGGAGACATCCATTCGGCGACGCCGCCGTGATGGGCCGAACGCGAACGGCTCTTTGCGGTGGCGCGCCCAGCGACGGGCTCGCTAGCCTAGCCCGCCCTGATGCCCCTCCGGAATCCCCTGAACCGCGGCGTCGCGTTCGCCGCAGTGGCCGTACCCCTCCTCGCGAGCGCCACGGGCGGGGGCGCGCTGCCGCGCCCGGCCGCCGACGAGCCCGGCGCGCCGGCGGAGTCGAGCGCGATCGACGCGGCGATCGAGCAGCAGCCCATCTGCGTCGGCTCGACGGTCGCGAGCGCGGGGGAGCTCGGCGACGTCCTGTTCTACCGCAGCGCGCCGGGAGAGCGCGGCACGGTCTCCGTCGGCTACTACGCGTTCTTCTCGGAGGAGCGGCCCTGGGGCAACAACTGGCTCACCTGGACCGTGCTGCCAGCGCTCGCCGTGGACCTCGTCTACACGCACGGGCTGCTCTTCGGCCCGGGAGTTCAGCGCGTCGCCTACGGCAAGGGCGACGTCGAGGGGTTCAGGATCGTCTACAGCGTGGGCGACGACGGGCGGCTCACCGCCGAGCACGGCGCCGCCGACCGCGGCGATCACAGCGATGTGCGGCTCGAGCGGGCCGATCTGCTCGCGGTCGATCCCGCGCGGCCGACGGTTTACTCGCGGTGGTGGAGCCATCAGCTCGGCGGGCAGGGCGCGGGGCCGGGCGATCTCGTTTACCGCCGCTGCTACGGCGCGGGCGCGATCCGGCCGCTGCCGCCGGACGTCGCGCTCGAGTTTCGCCTGGACCGGCGCGCCGGGCCGGCCCGCGTGGTGTCCGCCGCGGCGCTGCTCGAGCCGCCCGCCTCGCCGCTGCGGCGCGAGCCCGCGAAGGGGGCGAGCCCTCAGGGCCTCGTCGCCCTCCGGCCGAGCGTCGCGTTGTAGATGGCGAGGAGGATGACGGCGCCCAGGATCGACATGAAGAAGCCCCCGCTCGACTGGTACGACGGGTAGAGCCCGAGGGCCCGGCCGATGAAGCCGCCGAGCAGGGCGCCCGCGATGCCGAGCAGCGCGGTCACCACGAAGCCGCCGGGATCGCGCCCGGGGGTGAGCAGCTTGGCGATGACGCCGACGATGAGCCCAAACAGGATCCACAACAGCACGGACATGGTTCGCTCCTCTCGACACCGGGCGACGCCGAGGGGCGTCTTCCCGCGTCAACGCGGAGGCCAGCGTTTGCAGACGACGTGCCGTTCGGGGTGAGCTCCGTTCGCACCGGGCTGAAGCGGAGGCTCGGCAGCCAGCGTGAACGGCGTCGCCATCCGGCCCGCGGCGCTGGGCACCGGCTGTACATCGTCGACCCGCCCGGCACGCCGATCTCGAGGCCGGTCTCCCGCTCCCGCGGCGCTCACGGCGGCTCCAGGGGACAGGCGCGCTCCGGCTCGTCCGCGCGCGGCGGCGTCGGCCGCGCGTCGTCGGTCGGGGGCGCGTCGCCGTCGCGCCCCGGCGAGGGCGAGGCGAGCGGGGCGAGCGCCGCGCCGGCAGCGCTGAAGAGCAGGCACAGCGATCCGCCGAGCACCGTGGCCGCGACGGTGCCAACCACGACCGGAGCGAGCCGCCGGCGACGCCGTCGGCGCAGCCGCGCCTGGCTCCGCAGCCCGCCGGGCAGGCGCGCCCGCAGCAGGAGGACGGGCGCGAGCGCGGCGTCGAGCTCCGGGCTGGGATGCGCGCAGACAAGAGCGGGCGACGGAGCCGCGGCGCTGGGAGGCGCCGCGTCCGCCGGCGGCGCGCCGGCCGCGGCGGCGTCCGCGGCGGGCTCGACGAGCGCCGCGGGCGGGCAGGGCGCGGCGCCGTGGCCGACCCAGGTGGAAGCGGACGAGGGATCGCGCCGCGCGTCCGGCGGGGAGCAGGGCAGATCCAGGAGCGCGCTCCCCGGCAGCGAGGACGGGGAACGGTACCCGACCCACGTCGAGGTGCACGCGGAGCGCGCCGAGGCGTTGTCCGCAGCGCGCGCCGGGGCGTCGTCCGCAGCGCGCGCCGGGGCGCGCTCCTCCGCGGCGGAGCGCCCGCTGCGGAGCGCGATGTGCGCGAGCGCCTCGCGCAGGGCGCGCGCGCTCTGCGGGCGGTCGTCCGGGTTCTTGCGCAGGCATTGCAGGATCAGCGCCTCCAGATCCGGATCGATCTCCGGGTGGAGGGCGCTCGGCAGGGGCGGCGGGGAGTCGACGTGCGCGGCGGCGAGCGCCACGGGCGTCGGGCGCTCGAACGGGAGCCGCCCCGTCGCCATCTCGAAGAGCAGCACGCCGCACGCGTAGATGTCGCTGCGCGCGTCCACGGGCTGCCCTGCCGCCTGCTCCGGGCTCATGTAGGCGGGGGTCCCGATGACGAGCCGGCCGTCGTCGGCGGCCGCGGCGAGCAGCGGCGCGCCCGCGAGCGCGCCGGAGCGCTCGTCGTGGAGCAGCTTCGCCGTCCCGAAGTCGAGGAGCTTCACCTGCTCGAACGGCGCGCCGCCGTCGTCGACGCGGGGCACCAGGCGGATGTTCTCGGGCTTGACGTCGCGGTGGATGACGCCCGCGTCGTGCGCGTGCTGCAGCGCGGAGCACAGCTGGCGCATGATCGCGACGATGCGCTCCGCGGGCAGGATCGGCGCGGCGTTGAGCAGGTCGATGAGGTCCTCGCCGTCGAGGTGCTCGGTGACGAGGTACCAGAGGCTCGGCGGCTCCGGCTCGCGCCCGTCGGCGCCCGCGAAGGGCGCGCCGTGGGGGAACGACGTCTCGCAGCCGAAGTCGAGGACCCGCACGATGTTCGGGTGATCGAGCCGGCTCGCCGCCATCGCCTCGACGTGGAACCTCAGCACCGCGTCCCCGGCGCGGGCGCCGCCGGAGCGCGGCCTCGAGTCGGTCGAGGGCCGCTCGCTCACGCCGCTCGAGGCGCGGAGGCCCGCGTCCTCCCGGCGCGACGGCGCGCAGACGCGCGTCGTGCAGGCGCGGCGGCCCGCTCCGCCCGCCGCGCCCGGCGAGGCGCCGCGCTCGCGGATGATCTTCACGGCGCACGCGCGCCCGAGCCCGAGGTGCCGCGCGCGGTAGACGCGCCCCATCGCGCCGGCGCCGATCAGCTGCTCGATGAGGTACCGCCCCCCGAGCAGGCGTCCCCTGAGGGATCGCTCCGAGGACGGGAATCCCGCGTCGAGGGGCGCGGAGGAGCGGAGGCAGTCCATGGCGCGTCTCACGCAGCAGAATGGGTGCCATCGCGCTGTGCGGACGGTTCACAGCCGCCCGCGGACGGCGCCTCCGAGCGGAGGCGCGCGGCGCGCTGCGCGCAGGCTCGCCGCGCCGCTGCGCGAAGCGCGCGGAGGGCGTCGAGCGGTCCGCGCGCAGCGCGCCGCCGCTCGGAGGCGCCGCGAAACGCCGGACAGAGCGCAGGCCGGCGGCGCCGCGGGGCTGATTTGTTCCGTTGCCGACGGCCTGTGATAGCGTGGCGCGCGAGGAGGCCCGAGTGCTCTTGAGACGATGCGTTCCGTTCGCTGCGGCGCTGTTCCTGCTGCTCCCGACAGGCGAGGTGCTCGCACAGTCGGACCAGGACAGAGCAGCGGCCCGGTCGCTGGCCACGCAGGGCGCCGAAGCGTTCACGTCCGGCCGCTTCGACGAGGCGATCGATCTGCTCGGTCGCGCCGAGGCGATCGTGCACGCGCCGACGCACCTCCTGCTGATCGCGCGCGCGCAGACGCGCCTCGGCCGGCTCGTGGCGGCCAAGGAGACGTACCTGCGGATCGTCCGCGAGGAGCTGCCGTCCACGGCGCCGTCTCCCTTCAAGAAGGCCCAGCAGGACGCGCGGGAGGAGCTCGCCGCGGTCGATCCCAGGATCGCGTCGCTGCGCATCGCGCTGGAGGGCGCCGCCGGCCGGAAGATCGCCGTGAAGCTCGACGGACAGCCGGTCGCGGACGCGCTGCTCGGCGTGCACCGCCCGATCGATCCCGGCAATCACGTGGTGACCGTCTATCCGCCGGGCCTCTCGCCGATCGAGCAGGCGGTCACGCTCGGCGACGGCGAGCGGAAGGAGCTGAAGATCCCGGTCCCGGAGAGCCCGGCCATGCCGCCGTCGCCCGACGCCTCGGGGGAGGGGCAGGGGACCTGGAGCAGCGGCCCGGGCGAGGTCCCCCCCGAAGGCCCGCCGGGCAAGCCGGAGCGAAAGACGAACGTGCTCATGCTGGGCGGGGGCATCGCGGCCGCGGCGCTCGGGCTCGGCGGGGTCGTGGTGGGCTCGGTGTTCCTGGCGAAGGGCGGCTCGACGCAGCAGAAAGCGAACGACCTGAGCGATACGCACCGGTGCGAGTCGTCGCAGGCAGGCCCCGGCGCGGGCTGCGGTCCGCTGATCCAGCAGCAGATCAAGCGGCTCGACGCCGACGCCGCGGATCAGCAGACGACCGGCGCGATCAACCTCATCACGGGCGGCGTGCTCCTCATCGGCGGCGCGACGCTGATCGTGCTGGAGCTGACGTCCAAGCCGGAGCCGTCGAGCTCGGCGTGGGTCGCCCCCTACGTGACGCCGACCGGGCTCGGGGTGCGCGGCGCGTTCTGACGGGAGCGCCCCGAGCGCGTGCTCAGTAGCCGAAGTCGCCCGGAACGCCCGGCTTCTGCGGCTTCTGGGGTTGCGCGCTCGGCCTCGTCGGCGGCGCCTGCTGCGGCGGCTTCGTCACGGGCGGCGGCCTCGTCTGGGAAGGAGGCGTCCGCGGCGTGAGCGGCTTCACCGGCGCCGAGGACGCCGCCGGGACGGCGCTCGGCTCCGCCGTGGCGGGCGGCGTGGGCGGCGTGGGCTCTGCGGCCGTGGCGCTCGCGGTGACGACCGGCGGCTCCGGCGGGGGCGGCGTCGCCGTCGTCGGAGGCGGCGGCGGCGTCGCGAGGGCCGTCGCGCTGACGGCGCTCGGATCCGGGCTGGCCGCGCCCGTCGCCCCGCTGCCGCCGAAGGCGAACCAGGCGGCGAGGCCGGCGCCGAGCAGGGTGGCCGTCGCGGCGAGCGCGGCGAAGACCGGCATCCTGGACGGGGGGCGCGTCGCGCGGCCCGTGACGCCCGACGAGGCGCCCCACGAGTTGGCGGTCAGCTGCGGCGTGTGCGGCGTGTGGCCCATGCCGGGCACCGGCGGCCCGCTCTGGCCCCACGAGGGGGTGTCAGGGCGGAGTGGGGGCGGAGGGGTCGTCGTCACCTCCGGCTGGGACGGCAGCGACAGCCGCGAGAGGGACGTCCGCCCCGTGCTCAGCAAGGCCAGGTTGGGCCGCGCCGCCGCCCACGCGAGGAGCGCGCTCTTGAACTCCGCGCAGCTCTGGAAGCGGGCCCCCGGCTCGCGCGCCATCGCCTTCTGGATGATCCCGGAGAACTCGACGTCGAGGTCGGGCACGAGCTGCTGGGGCACCGGCGCCGTCTCGAGGACGATCTTGAAGAGCAGCTCGTTGAAGGTCGCCGCGTCGAACGGCACCTGACCGGTCGTCGCCTGGTAGAGCAGCACGCCCATGGCGTAGATGTCGGTCCGCTGGTCGACGGGGCTGGAGCCCCGCGCCTGCTCGGGCGACATGTAGTAGGGCGTCCCGACGACGGCGCCCGTGCGCGTCATGCTCATCTCCCCGCCGGCGAGCTGCGAGAACTTCGAGACGCCGAAATCGAGCACCTTCACGAAGTTGCTGAGCCCGGCCTTCACGGGGATGACGAAGATGTTGTCGGGCTTCAGGTCGCGGTGGATGATCCCCGCGGCGTGCGCGGCGCCGAGCGCCTCGAGCACCTGGACCATGATCGGCACGGTGATCTCGGGCCCGAGCCGCCCCGCCCGCTCGATCTTGGCGCCGAGGGTCTCGCCCTCGAGGTACTCCATGACCATGTACCGCGTGCCGTCGGGCAGCACGCCGAGGTCGAGCACCTCGCAGATGTGATCGGAGCCGATCCGCGCCGCGGCCTGGGCCTCGCGCTCGAAGCGCGCCACCGACTCGGCCTGGCTCGAGATGTTGGCGTGCAGCAGCTTGATGGCGACGCGGCGCCGGATGCGCACGTTCTCGCCTTCGAAGACCGCGCCCATGCCCCCCTGGCCGAGCAGCCGGACGATCCGGTACTTGCCGTCGATGATCTCGCCGACCAGCGCGCTCATGCCGGCGTTCCCGGTGCGGAGAAGCAAATCACCCGGGCAGACTAGCACGGTGGCCCGAGGGCAGCCTACGCCCTAGGGGGCGGGCGCGCCGTCGTGTCTCCGCTTCCGCCGCCTACCCGCACGCGGACCGCCCCACGCGCGGACCGCCCCGCGCACCGCCGCCCGGCGCGACGCGCGCCGTTCGACGCAGGCCCGCCGCGCGCCCGTCGGCCGACGGCGGAATGAAAGCCCCGCCCGCGCATCCGCGGCGCTGGCGCAGGGGTTCTTCGTGATAACGTCGCCCTCGTATGCCGGTTTACGAGCTATCGGTCGACGGAACCCTGGTTCGCGAAGCGGAGAAGGTCGTGTCGCTCGCGGGCCGCGAGTTCCCGACGCTCGTCATGCGCTGGGAATCGCGCCTCTTTGACCAGCCGTGGCTCACCACGCTCGTGCTCGACTACGTGATCGCGTTGCCGCCGCTCATCGTCGGGCAGGCGACGTTCAACGAGGTCAGGATTGCCGCCTTCACGGGCCGCGCTGGCACGAAGTTCATGTACTTCGGCACCGAGATGAGCGCGAGCGTCCCCCGCATCGCGCCCGAGATGGAGAACGCGGTCGGTCCGTCCGAGCTCTACCAGGAGTTCCGTCTCGACGAGCAGACTTGCCCGATCCCCTACCTGAAGCTGATCCAGGTCAGCCCGCGCATCTACGGCGAAGGGCTCCAGAACTACTACTCGCCCCCGATCAAGGTCGAGCGCTACGACGGGGTGGCCTCGCCCGAGCTCATCGCGGACTTCTTCCCCAAGGTCGTCGCGAACCTCGATCCCGTGAAGGGGACGACGCTCGTCGACCCCGCGCAGGGCCTCTGGACGGGCGCGCGCTTCCTCGGCGCCACGGCGATCGCCATCCTCCGGCAGGGCCGCGTGGTCGGGCTGCACCGCCGCACCGGCAAGACCGACAAGGACCCGATCCCGCCCGAGGTGAAGCGGCGCGATCCGCGGCTCGATGTGCGCGCCGACTGGGTCGCCGTGGACGTCGGCGCGGCGTCGACGGCCGTCGCTGTCCGCGGAGAGCGCGGCGGCGCCGAGTTCGTCCGGATCGGCGCCGACGGGCCGGTCCGGGTCTCGGCCGACAACGAGAACCCGAGCGAGGTCGCGTTCGAGGCGCTCGCCCGGACCACGAAGGCGTGGCGCGACCGGGTGATCCTGCCGATGACGCGCTGGGGCGACGTACTCGTCGGGCACGCGGCGCGCGACATGCGCCTCCGGCCCGGCGAGGGCGCCCACGAGCGCGCCGCGGCCTCGCTCCCGGCCCTCGCGCTCTTGCGCGAGCGGACCGAGCGCGGCGAGCCGTTCCGGCTCCGGGGCCGGTGCGATCCCGACACGACCGAGGCGCTGAAGAAGCCGGCGCCGCCCATCATCGACGAGGAAGGGATCGGCGCGCACGACCCGTTCGACCCGCTCGAGCTCTACGCGTACTACGTCGGCCTGCACCTGAACCAGCGCTCGCGGGGCATCTCCACGCGCTACGCGATCACGATGCCGACGGGCTGGTCGCCCGAGCGCCGCGCCAGCGTGCTCATCGCCTTCCGCCGCGGCCTCTTCCGGAGCCTGCCCGCGGGGCTCTGCGAGTACCACGACCTCGAGGGCCTGAAGGTCGTCGACGCGGGCCCGTCGGCGATCGCCTACGCCGTCCAGGCGTTCCGCATGTTCGGGATCCAGCCGCGCGACGGCGGCGTCCCGTTCTGCGTCATCGACGCCGGGGCCAGCGAGGCGGGGATCGCCTTCGGCCTCCTGCGGAGCGCGAAGGCCCACGAGGCGGCGCAGGGGCTGGAGCGGATGGTCGAGTACCTCGATCCCACGGCGATCCCCTGGCTCGGCGGCGAGCGGCTCCTGCACCGGCTCGCCTACCGGGTGTACGCGGCCAGCCAGGCCGAGATGCGCGAGCGCCGCATCCCGTTCGAGCGCCCGCCCGAGGAGAGCCCGCTCGGCGACGCCGAAGCGCTCTTCGCGCCGTCGCCCGACGCGCGCGCCAACACCTGGGCGCTCAAGGAGCTCCTGCGGCCCCTCCTCGAGGGGGGGCCGAGCGCGCCGGTCGCGGAGCAGCTCGCGCTGGTCGGGCTCGACGGCGAGAGCTCCGTGGTGCCGCTCTCGATCGACCGCGGCGCGCTGAGCGGCGCGATCGACGGGTGGTTCCGGGACGCGATCGACGTGTTCCGGCAGCACCTCGCCGGCGCGGTGGCGAAGATCGGGCGCGAGCCGGACCCGTACCAGGGGCTCCGGATCCTGCTCGCCGGGCGCCTCGGGATGAACCCGCGCTTCGCGGAGCTGCTCGCCGGCGTGCTGCCCGCGGGCGTGCAGCTGCACCGCTTCAAGGAGCCGGACAAGGCGAACCTGGGCGCGCCGACCGTCAAGATGGCCACCGCGCTCGGCGCGCTGTCGCTGCGGTTTGATCGGATCGGGGCCACGCTCCGCGCGGAGAAGCGCGACGCGTTCCGCTACCGCGTCGGGCGCGCCCGCCACGGGCAGCTCGCCGACGTGCTCGATCCGTCGGTCGACTACGACGCGTGGCGCGAGATGGGCGCCTGCCTGAAGCCGGAGATCGAGGTCCTGTTCATGGCGGCCGAGGACGAGGGGGAGGTCGCGGCCGACGATCCTCGGGTGCGCCGCGCGGTCTGCGCGCTCGGGCGCGACGCCGTCGGGCAGCGGCTCTACATCCGGGCCGTCGGGCCGGCGCGCGCCGAGGTCAGCGTGGGGCCGCCCGGCGGCGAGCCCTCGGCGAGCGCCGTGTGCTGGTCGGTCGACCTGCAGAGCGGCGCCGCGGAGAAGACCAGCGGCTGAGCGCATGGGGGCGCCGCGGCTTCACGTGTCCCACGCCGATCTGGAGCTCGAGGGATCGATCCACGCCGGGGCGCCTGACGGTGCCGGCTCGGCGGCCGATGGTGCCAGCGCCGCGCCGGTGGCCGACGGTGCCAGCGCCGCGCCGGCGGCCGACGGTGCCAGCGCCGCGCCTGCCGACGCCCGGCAGGCCGAGGCCAGGCTGGCCGCGCTGCTCGCGACGGCGACCGCGCTGACCGGCTCGACCTCGCTCGCCGAGGCCGCGTCGCGCGTGGTCGCCGCGCTCGTCGAGCACCTCGGCTGGGACGTCGCGGCGCTCTGGCTCGCCGAGCCGCAGGCCAGCGCCGCGGGGTTCGCGCCGCTCGCCGGGGCGTCGAGCGCGCTCCGCTGCGTCGCGGCCCGGGCGGCGGCGCACCTCGAGCGCGAGGCGATCGAGGACGCGCTCCGCCAGGAGCCGCACCCCGCCGTCGAGCACGGGCTCGTCGGCGAGGTCTTCCGCAGCGGCGAGCCGGCGTTCCGCGCCGGCGCCGTCGACTCCGCTGACGCCGCGCGCGGGCCGAGCTGGGAGCGCGCGGCGTGCGCCGCCCCGATCCCGTGCGGCGACGGCGTGGCCGGGGTGATCGAGCTGAGGAGCCGCGCGCCGCTGCGCCGCGACGAGCCGCTGCTCCTCGTCCTCGCGTCGATCGGCGGCCAGATCGGGCAGAGCGTCGCCCTGCGGCGCGCCGAGCGGGAGAGCGCGCGCGCCGCGGGCGAGCTCCGCGCGCTCGTCCGCGCCATCCCGGATCTCTGCTTCCGCCTCGACGCCGAGCTCCGGATCGTCGACTGCAACGAGCCGCGGCCCTCCGCGCTCCGCGTCGCGCCCGAGGCGCCGCTCGGCAAGCGCGTGGCCGAGGCGCTCCCCGGCGAGCTCGGGGAGCAGCTGGAGCGCGCGGTCCGGGAGGCCCGCGAGACGGGCGCCGTCGTCGCGCTCGAGCACGCCGTCCCGAGCTCGGGCGGAGAGCGCCACGTGGAGGCGCGCACGATGCCGTTCCTCGAGGGGCACGCCCTCGTCCTGCTCCGCGACATCACCGAGCGGCGGCGCGCCGAGGAGGCGCTCCGGCAGCGCGAGGAGCGCTCGCGCGAGTCGCAGAAGATGGAGGCGCTCGGCCGGCTGGCCGGCGGCATCGCGCACGACTTCAACAACATGCTCATGGTGATGCTCGGCTACGGCGAGCTCATCCTGCGCCGGCTCGGGCCCGAGAGCGCGCTCCGGCGCGACGCCCTCCAGGTCACGAAGGCCGGGGAGCGCGCCGCGGCGCTCACGCGGCAGCTCCTCGCGATGAGCCGGCGCAAGGTGCTGCAGCGCGAGGTGCTCGACCTCAACGCGGTGGTGCTCGACATGCAGACGATGCTCCAGCGCCTCATCGGCGAGAACATCGATCTGCAGACGAACGTCGGGCGGGATCTCGGCTCGATCAAGTTCGACAAGAGCCAGCTGGAGCAGGTCCTCCTGAACCTGGTCGTGAACGCGCGCGACGCGATGCCGGGCGGCGGGAGGCTCGTGGTCGAGACCTCCCTCGGCGAGCCCGGCCAGAGCCCCGCGGCGCGGTCGTTCGTGCCCGCGGAGCAGGACGAAGCCGACGCGCCCGCCGCGGCCGGCCCCCCGTACGTCGTGCTGTCGGTGACCGACAGCGGCGACGGGATGGACCACGACACGCTCGCGCACCTGTTCGAGCCGTTCTTCACGACGAAGGCGCGCGGCAAGGGCACGGGGCTCGGCCTCGCCACGGTCTACGGCATCGTGAGCCAGAGCGGCGGGCTGATCGAGGTCGAGAGCGAGGTCGGGCGCGGCACGACGTTCCGCATCTACCTGCCGCGCGTCGAGGACCGCTCCGAGACGGCGCCCGCGCGCACCCGGCCGCCGCCGGCCGGCGGCGACGAGACGGTGCTCGTCGTCGAGGACGACGACGCCGTGCGCAAGCTCATCGTCGAGGTGCTCGAGCGGCGCGGCTACGGCGTGCTGTCGGCCGCGACCGGCGAGGAGGCGCTCGCCACGCTCGCGAGCGACGGGGAGGAGGCGGTCGACCTCCTGCTCACCGACCTCGTGATGCCCGGCATGAACGGCCGCGAGCTCGCCGAGCGCGCCCTCGCGATCCACCCGCGCGCGCGCGTGCTGTACATGTCCGGCTACGCGGAGGACGTCCTCGCGGGCGCCGAGGCCGACCGCGAGCTGGTGCTGCTGCAGAAGCCGTTCACCCCCGACACCCTGGCGCAGCGCGTGCGCGACCTGCTCGACCGGCGCTGACGGGAGGGGCCGCGGCGGGCGCTCGGCCGGGGCGCCGCGGATCGAGGCTCACCGCCCGCCGCGACCGAGGACATCGTCGTCGGGCGCCGGGTCGGCGATGCCGAGCGTCGCCGCCGCCCGCCGCCGCCGCAGGTAGAAGAAGTCGCGCGGCGCGGGCTCGGCCACGTACTCCTCCGGCTTGAACTGCACGTCGGGGATCAGCGCCGACCGCGCGCGCGGCCCCTCGCCGCCCTCGCCGCGCCCGTACAGGAGGAAGCGCGGGTAGGCGTGGTTCACGTCGAGCTCCGCCACGTCGTGCGCGCCCGCGGCCTTCATCCCCCGGGCGAGGGTGCGCGCGGTCACGGCCTCGCCGAGCCCGTAGAAGAGCACCTTGCCGGTCGCGTCGACGCCGAGCGCCGAGCGCCGGATCACCGTCTCGCCGCTCACGGTCGCGCCCCAGTCGCGGTTCGAGTCGTAGAGCGCGTGGTGCAGCTCGCCTTGCTCGACCAGGCAGGGCGGCGTCTGCCGGTAGGCGGCCATCCGGGCCTCGTCGGCGCGCAGCTCGGGCCAGGTGCGCATCCGCACCGCGCCGCCGCGGTAGAGGGCGATCGTGCACGCCCGGTCGCGCGGCGGCAGGAACGTGTCGCCGTCGAGCATCATCCCGTAGTGGCCGTGCATCGCCTTGAAGCCCCCGTTGAAGGCGGCGATGAGCTCTCCCGCGTGGCCCTCGGGGACGAGCCCGGGGCGGCGCTCGGCCGGGACGTCCGGCGAGAACGGCTCCTTCGTGCCCGCGACGAGCCGGAGGTCGACGCGCCCGAGGTCGATCGCCACCACGGCGATCGCCGCGAACACGCGCCTCGGATCCGGGTGCACGGCGCTCCGCCAGAGCACCGGGGCGTCGCCGGGCCGCACGGCGTCCGGGATCGGCGTCCAGACGCCGTCGCCCGTGGCCGCGACCTCGCGGAAGGGCGGCTCGAACGGGGACGGGGACGAGATCGACTCCGCCTCCAGGCCCTCGTCCCGCACGGCCTCCGCGGCGGCGGCGGGCGCGGGCTCCCAGAACGTCTTCGGGGGCGCGTGCCGATAGACGGCCTGGTTCACGCGGTCGGCGACGCCGTAGGCCACGTCCTCGGCCCACGCGACCGGCGCCGGACCGACCACGGCCCGCGCCCCGTCGGCGAGCGCCGGGCCGAAGCCGGGGACATCGTGGATGCCGTACCAGAGCGCCTCGACGGCGATCGCGCAGACCGCGACGCAGCGCAGCGCGCGCTCGGGCAAGCGCGGGCGGGACCGCCGCCTGCGCGGGGGCCCGCTGGCGAGAGGGGGCGAAGGCTTGTCCACGGCGACCGGGAGGCTACCCGATCGCGCGGGCAGCCCCAAGTTCCGGGCTGCGAGCGAGCGCGGCCGGCCAGCTCCGCGCGCCGGAAGCCCGCGCGGAGCTCGCTACACCTGCCCGTGCGCCATGGTCCGGGGCCCGTCCTTGAACAGGATCTCGATCTTGCCCCGATCGATGACCTTCGCGACCACGCCGTCGCCGAACTTGCTGTGGTGGATGAGCTCGCCCTCGCCGAAGGTGAGGGTGGTGCGGTACGGCTTGAACGCCCCGGAGGGCTGCCCCGCGATGGCGCGCTCCCACGCGAGCGTCTGATCGCGCTCGGCGCGCTGGGCGGCCGTGAGGCGCTCCACGCCGCCGCCGCGCGTCGAGGCCGACGACGCGGCCCTCGGCTCGCCGCTGCTCCGCGACGCGGCGCGCGCGGCGGCGCGGCTCTCGCGCTCGCTCTTCGGCTGGCGATAGAGGTGGTGCGACATGCAGGTCTTGCACTCGACCTTCTTCACCACGTCGCCGACCATCGCGATGATCCGATGGGTCAGATCGAGGCGGCACTTCGTGCACCAGGCGTCGACCTCGCCGCCCGTCCTAAGCTTCTTCGTCGTCACTTCTCCTCGCGGCGCCGGTCTCGCCCGGTCTCTTTGCTTCGGTCTTTGACGTTCACTTGTGCGGTCACCTCCGGCTTCGGCAGGCCCGTCCTCGGCTCGTCCTGGCCGTCGTCTCGCTTGGCCGCCTCGTTCGGGACGAAGCGGATCTCGGTCTTGATCTCGAAGGAGAGCTTCGTCAGCACCTTCGTGATCTCGTCCGCGAACTGGGTGTGCTCGAGCACGTCCCGGATCTCCTTGGCGACGACCCGGTAGAGACCGTTCTTGGTCTCGTCGATCTGGGTGTAGAGGTAGTGGAGGACCTCTTTGGGGAGCTTGAGGTCGCCCACGAAGTGCCGGAGGTTCTCGGGCCCCTCGCTCAGCTTGTCGATGCCGCTCTCGACGGCGCGCTCGACCACGCGCTTGAAGATCTCCGGGATAGCGCGCTCGAAGAGGCGCTTCTTCTCGCCTTCGCCTTCCACCTTGTCCCCTTCGTCCTCGCGGAGCGGCTCGGTGTCGTCGGCCATGGCTCGGGCTCCCCTAGCGGGACGGGGCGGCCACGTCAATGCAGGGGTTCGCGCAGGGTGCCGGCGTCGCGCCATGGTCCAAGGATCTGCCGGATTTTGATGACGATGGGGAGCCTTTCGCGCGCCGCTTCGCGGGCAGGTGAGCTCGGCCTTCGCCCCGGCCGCGCGGCGGGAGGTCGTGGTGACCCGGACAGAACCTCGCCGCCCCGCGGCGGCCGCCCCCCTGCGATCGCGGGGGGCGCGCCGCCGGCTCAGAGCCCGTCGTAGGCGTCGGTCTCGTTCATCTCGTAGGGCTCGTCGGACTCCGCTCCAGCGTCGCCCTCGCGCGCTCGCTTGTAGGACTTCAGCATCCACACCTCCGCCGCGAACCGGCCGGCGCCGCGGCGGGCGCTGATCTCGACGGTGGCGTCGTCGTCCTCGAGCGGGCAGAAAGGCCGATCCGGCTGGACGATCGGCCAGGCGTCCTCGGTGCCGTCGCTGGCGATCATCGCCCCGCGGCTGCTCCGCACGGCGACGTCCAGGTTGAGGAGCCCGGGGCCGCCGACGGCGAACACCCGGTAGCAGGCGCCCCGGAGCGCCTGGAACTTCTCCGTCACGATCGCGCCCCCCTCGGCCACCTGCCCCTCGATCGGCTTGGGCGAGACCCGGCGCATGCCGTTCTCCGGGCCGCAGAGCAGCGACAGGCGCGTCACGTCCTTCAGCGGATTGCCGCTGATCTTGAAGTTCCCGTAGCAGCGCACCCAGGGCCCGCCGACGCGCACGGGGAGGACCGGCAGGTCGGGATCCGCGGGGGCTCCGGCGTCGCCCTCGCCCTGTCCCGCGTCCGCGTCCGACAGCCCGCCGGACCCGACCGTGACGGCCACGTTCGGCGGCGCCGCCGAGAGCACCACCGGCGGGCCGGGCTGGCCCTCCCAGGGGCGCGGCTCGTCGCGGCAGCCCGCCGCGACGAGCCCGAGGAGCAACGCGGCGCCGAGGCGCGCGGCCCTGGGGACGACCGGGGAGGGGCAGGGGCGCCGGGACGACACCGCGGTCGGCTCTTGCGCTAGAGTCCCGCGCGATGGAAGCGTTTTCTGAGCGCGGCGAGCGGCGGCCGCGCAATCCGCACAAAGCGAGGCGCGCGGCGCGCAATCCGCGCCGATGGTGCAGAGGGCGGGCCTCTCGCGCGTGAGCACGAAGCCCCGGTCGCCCTCGCGCTCGCGCGAGGGCGCAGACCAGGCGTCATCGCGCTCGCGCGAGGGCGCAGACCAGACGTCATCGCGCTCGCGCGAGGGCGCAGACCCGACACCTGCGCGCTCGCGCTCGGGCGCACGCCAGAGCCAGGCTCAGGAGCGCGCCCCGCGCCGCCGCGGCTCGTCCGGTGAGCAGGGCGCGCCCCCGCCGGCGCCGCCGGATCCGAGCGAGCGCGATCGGGAGATCGCTGCCGCCCTCGGGGCCTGGTTCGATCGCGTCGCGCGCGACCTGCCGTGGCGGAGGACGCGCGACCCCTACGCGATCTGGCTGAGCGAGGTGATGCTCCAGCAGACGCGCGTCGAGACGGTGATCCCGTACTACGAGCGCTTCCTCGCCCGCTACCCGACGGTCTCCGCCCTCGCCTCCGCCGAGATCGACGACGTGCTCTCGCTGTGGAGCGGCCTCGGCTACTACCGCCGCGCCCGCGTGCTCCACCTCGCCGCGCGCGAGATCACCGAGCGCCACGACGGCGCGCTCCCCCGCGACGTCCCGGCGCTCCTCGCCCTGCCCGGCGTCGGCGCGTACACCGCGGGCGCGATCGCGAGCATCGCGTACGATCAGCCGGTGCCGCTCGTCGATGGCAACGTCGCCCGGGTGCTCTCCCGCATCGACGGCATCGACGACGACATCCGCAGCACCTCGGGCACGCGCAAGCTCTGGTCGGCCGCGGAACGCCTCGTGCGGGCCGCCGCGGGCAGCGTTCATCCGGGACGCTTCAACCAGGCCCTCATGGAGCTCGGCGCGACCGTGTGCGCGCCCCGCAATCCCCGCTGCGAGGCCTGTCCCGTCGACGGCGCGTGCGCCGCGCGCGCCGAGGGACGGCAGGCGGAGCTGCCGGTGATCGCCCCGAAGCGCGACGTCCCGGCGGTCGCGATGGTCGCCGCGGTGGTGCGGTCGGGCGACCGCGTGCTCTTCCTCCGCCGCGCCGAGGGAGGCCTCTTCGGCGGGCTCTGGGAGCCGCCCATGGTCGAGGCGCGCGCGCTCGCGGACGCTCGAGCCCTCCTCGAGCAGGTCGGCGTCGCGCCTGACGCGCCGCTCCGCGAGGTCGGCCGCGTGCGCCACATCCTCACGCACCGGCGGCTCGACGTGACGGTCGCGCGCGCCGAGGTGGCGGCCCCGTGGCGTTGCCGGGCAAAGCTTGCCGCCCCCTACGAGAAGGCGGCGTGGCTCGATCCGGGCGCGATGGAGTACGGTGTTTCCAAACTCGCGCGAAAGGTCCTGTCCGCGGCCTCGGCGCCGGACGAAGGGAGCGCGCGCGGGACGCGCTGAACGCGCGCGGCCGGGCGGTCTGGCGCGCGCCGCGGCCTCGGAGAGGCCGGCGGCGGCTCGAAATGTCGTCCTCGCGGTCCTCCGGGGAGCGTCGCTCCGCTGCGGGCGGGGCGCGGCGCCGCTTGCGGGCGAGCTGTTGCGGCAGAGCGCCGCGGGCGGGGGCGAAACCCATATGTCGTCGCGGGACGTCGCCGGCTTTGACGCTGCAGCGCGAGCGCGGTGGCACGGAAGGCGCTTGGTAGGAGGGCGGGCAGGCCCTCTAGCCTCGCGGCGCCGGCGGTGGCCGGAGCTCGATTCAAGCCTGGGAGCTCAAGCAACATGGATGCGCGACGACGGACCACAGAGACGCTGCTCACGGCGAGCGCACCTGCGCGATCCATGACCGTGATGGCGGACGACGGAGCGCTGTACGTGCTGCCGCTGTGCGAGCGGATCGTGCTCGATGTCCTGGCCTACGAGGACGAGGGCCTCTTGGCGTTCATCCGCATCGACGGCGAGGTGGTGGCGGAGCTGCCCGTGCTCGGCCAGGCGTGACCGGGCCGGTCCCGCTCGCGCGCGAGGCGGCGCGCCGCGGCTCCCCGCGCGCGACGCGCCGCCGCTCAGCCCACGTTCCGTCGCATCCGCTGGGTCACGGGTTGCTCGTCGTCCTCGTCGGCGTCCGGGTCCACGGACTCGACCTCCTCGTCTTCCAGGAGATAGGGCAGGTCGCCGTCGTCGTCGTCATGCGACATCACGACGTCGCTGATGTCCTGCCCCCTCGTCGCTCCCTCGAGGAACTCCGCCCCGAGATCGCTCGCCAGATCGGCGGCGGCGTCGGCGGCGTCGGGGTTCACCTCGAACTCGGTGCAGCCGGCGTCGTTCGGATGGTGGTGGTAGCCGCGGACCTCATCGTCGAGCGTCGGGACCACGTCGCTGAGCTCGCTGCGCGGGCTCACCTTGCCGCGCAGCGGGGGCGCCGCTGCGGCGTCGATCACGTCGGCGAACGGATCATCCAGCTCGGTCGCGCCGACCCATCGCGCGGCCACGGGGGCCTGCGGCTGCTTGCGCGGCCTTCCCTGGTCGCTGCGATCTTCTCGTTCTCGGCGCTGCGTCGCGCTCGCGCGCGGCGCGCGTAGCGCCGGTGAAGGTGCGGCGGTGCTCTGCCTGCCTCGGGTGCTTGAATTGCTCACGGTGGTCTCGCCATGCAGGGTCCGGTCCGCAGGTGCAGCGGGCGGATACGCAACGGGGGCGAGGACCGTGCCGAGGGCCGTGGCCGGCGCCGTCGCCAAGGCGCCGCGCGCGAGCCACGCGCGGCGCTGCGGCGACGGCGCCGGCCGGGACGCAATTGAGCGTGCCAGCGAGCGCCACCTCGGGGTAGAAGGCTCGTGGCGATGCTGGAACTCCGGACCGGGCTTGCGCTCGTGGCCGTGCTGCTCGGGGCGTCCTTCGGGCGCGCCGCCGCGGCCCAGCCTGCTCCCGGCCGCGGCGAGGCGGCCGCGGAGGCGCCGCCCGGCGAGCAGGGCGGCGGCGCCGAGCTCGAGGCGTACCGCGCGCTCGCGCGGCCGCCGGGAACGGCGGCGCGCGTCGTGTCGTCCCTCGCGATGGGGACGGGGCTCCGGTTCAACAACCCGTACCGCCTGCAGACGCAGCTCGGCGACACGGCGGAGTCGCTCTCGCTCACCGCGGGGTACCTCGATCTCGGGGTCGCCCTGGCGCTGGGGCCGGCCGACGGCGTCCAGCACGGCGGCGCGCTGCGCCTCTCGATCGCGCTGAGCGGCGTCCCGCAGGAGTCGCTCACGCCGAGCTACTTCGTCGCCTACCGCGGCCTCCCGCGCGCGCTCGCGTACGGTCGGCTCGGCGCGGCGATCCTGATCGAGCCCGACGTGAACGTCGGCGGCGAACTCGCGGTGGGGCTCGGGTACTACCTCCTCGCGGGCGTCGCGCTCTCGGGCGAGCTCGTCGGGGATCTCTTCTACGGCGCCGCGACGTACGAGGCGGCGTACACCGTCTACCCCGTCGTCTCGGCGCAGCTCGGGCTCATGATCGATCACGAGCTTTTGCCATGAAGTCGCCGGGGCGCGAGCGGCGCCGTGGGCGCCTCCGGGCGAACGAGGTCGCGGGGGCCGCGGCGCTCTTGCTCCTCGCCGGCATCGGGCCGGTCGTGGGCGACATCGGCAGCTGCGGGCAGGCGCCGGAGGAGCTCGACCCGCGCAAGTTCTTCGCGCTGAAGGCGCAGATCGACTGCGCCAAGTGCGAGGAATGCGGCCTGCGCACGCGCGCCTGCGCCGCCGCGTGCAGCTTCGGGGCCGCGCCGGAGCTCCCGATCGGCTGCTACCCGCTGGTCCACGACGGCGAGGTGTGCCTGCACAAGCTCCAGACGGCGAGCTGCGACGCGTACCGCGAGCACATGGCGGACGAGGGCGCCTCCATCCCGACGGAGTGCAATTTCTGCCCACTGGAGGAGGCCCCGTGAGCGGGCGCGGCGCAGCCGCCCCCGGCCGCCGCTTCGCGCGGGCCGCTCGGGCGCTCTCGTGCGCCGCGGCGCTTTCGGTCCTGTCCGGGTGCGCCTCGAGGCCAGCGCTCCTCGCGAGCCATGACGACTACGCCGCGTACCGGGCGACCCGCGTGTCGAGGACCCTCGAGGGGCGGCTCGCGGCGGCGTCGGCGTACCTGGAGCGCCATCCGGAGGGGGCGTTCGCCGCCGAGGTGCGCGCGTACCTCGCGCGGGCCGAGCCGGTCTACTACGCCGCGAAGCGCGGGACGGCCGCGGGGCTCGCGGCGTACCTGGCCACGCTGCCGAGGGGCGCGTTCCGCGAGGACGCGACCCGCCGGCTGCGCGCGCTCGTCCGGGAGCGCAGCGCCGGCGATCTGCTCTCGCGCGCGGCCCGCGAGACCGACGCGCAGCTCTCGCGGCAGCGGGCGGAGCGCGCGCGGGTCCGCGAGGAGCTCGCCGCGTGGCTGCGCCGCTTCCTCGGCAGGGAGGCCTGGGGGCGCCCGCTCGCGGAGGCGCCCGCCGAGGTGATCGTCCCGTTCAGCCTGACGCTGCCGGCGCCCCGGTGCGCGCCCGCCGGCGAGGGCGCGGCCGTGTGCGCGAAGCGGATCGCGCTCCCGTTCGTCGTGAACGCCGGGGGCGAGAGCGCCCCGCGGCAGGCGGAGATCGAGATCTCCGTCCTCGGGGACGCGGCGGGCCGTCCGATCGAGGTCGCGATCCGGGGGCCTGATCTCTTCACGCGCCTCGAGGAGGCGCGCTCGGCGCGCGAGGTCGCCCCGGACGACCCGGAGGGCCGCATCGGGGGGATCGCCCTGGCGGTCGAGCTCGCGCGCGGCGCCTTCGCGGCGCGCGTCTCCGGCGATCCCTCGTGCGGCCGCCAGGTGGAGGCGCCCGTCGTGCTGCACCTCGAGTGCGAGGGGGCCCGCCTCGTGGCGCGGGCCGCGAGCGAGGCGGGCGAGGACGACGCCGTGACGATCGCCGTCGCCCCCGCCGCGCGCTAGGCCGCGGCTCGCTGGACCGCCAGCGCTAGCACGGCTTGTTCTTCTTCTTCCCCTTGAGCTTCGCCGTGTTCTTCGGGCACACGTCCTTGATGGCCGCGGAGCGCTCCCTGTAGATGGCCTTCATCGCCTCGAAGACGGCCCCCTGCTCGCGCTTGATGTCCTTCGTCTCCCCCGGATCCGCGACGACGTCGTAGAGCTCGAACGCGTCGTCGTCGCCGTAGGCGATGAGCTTGTGCCGCCCGCTGATGAGCGCCCTGCGCCGGTCGTTGTCGCTCGTGCGCGGCAGATCGACGATGACGTCGCGCGTCTCCGCGCTCGCGCCGTAGAGCTCGGGCACGAGGCTCTTGCCCGGGAACGACGGCTCCGGCGGGGCGCCGGTCATGTCCAGGATCGTGGGCGCGAGGTCGATGGAGCTGCGCGGCACGTCGATCCGGCGCGGGGTGATCCCGCCGGGCGCCTGGATCATCAGCGGCACGTGGGTGAGCACGTCCCACACCTCGAAGCCGTGGCGGTACATCTTGTGCTCGCCGAACGCCTCGCCGTGGTCCGCGGTGATGATGATCGCCGTGTCCTTCCCCCACGGCTGCTGCGCGACGAAATCGAGCAGCTTGCCCACGTGCATGTCGGTGAACTTGACCTCCCCGTCGTACTTGTCGCGGGCGCGCTTGCCGAACGGCTCGATCCCCTCGTGCGTCATGTACACGTCGTGCGGATCGAGGAAGTGGAAGTACGCGAAGAAGGTGCCCGAGGTGTTCGCCTTGTCGGAGAGCATCTTGATCGCGAGCTCCAGGTGCCCGGGGCTCGTCACGTTCCGGTCGGTCGTGTTGTCGGCCGAGAGCCCCGGCACGATCTCGTACACGTCGAAGCCCTGCCGGAAGCCCGCCTTCTGGTCGAAGTAGAAGTGCGCGTGCGCGGTCATCGTCCGCACCCCGGCCTTCTGCAGGAGCTCCGGGAACATCAGGACGCTGTCGGGGTAGTTGCCGAAGAAGTAGCCGCTGCGCTCGACCTCGCTCGGGTACCTGCCGGCGAGGAAGCCGCCGACGCTCATCGAGGTGTACGACGAGATCGCGTAGTGGCGCGTGTAGCTGACCGCCTTCTTCTCGAACGCGGTCAGCCGGGGCGCGATGTCGCGCTCGTAGCCGTTCCACGGCATGTCGGCGCGCAGGCTGTCGATCGAGATCACGAGCACGTTCATCTTCGGGCGCTGCGCCGCCGGCGGCCCCGCGGCGCCGCCCTCCTTGACCGCGGCGGCGCTCCCGTCGGCCGGCGCGGCGCTCTCCGCCGCGGCGGCCTGCGAGCCGGCCGCGGCGGGCTCTTGCCGCGCCGTGGGCTCCGGCGTGCGCGCGGGCGGGGGGTGGCCGTCGCCCTCGCGGGAGCAGCCCGCTCCGGCGCTGACGAGCGCGAGCGCGAGCGCCGCCGCGAGGCGCCGGCGGGCCAGGCGCGAGGGCGCCGACCAGGAGGGCGCCGGGCAGGAGGGCGCCGGTTGTCCTTCCGGTTCCCAGGCTCTCGTACGTGAAGCGACCGTGTGCATGGTGGCCGTCTTACTCCGACTTGCGCCGCTCCGCCAAAGCCGCACACCGCCGGCGAGTTCCGGTATGCTCTCCGCTCATGGCCCCGGCCCCTCGGAACCCTCCGCCGCTGCCGCCTTCGGGCCGATCGCAACCTGGGGCCAGGCCAGGGGAGCGGTCGTCGCCCGACCCGCCGAGGTCGCTCCCGCCCAACGCGCCGCGGCGCGTGGGCGAGCACGTCAGCCAGGCGCTCAAGGATCACATCACCGAGATGGCGCTCGGCCTGCTCGAGGAGCAGATGCAGGCCCGCATCGTCCACTACCGCGCCGATCTCGAGACAAACCCCGAGCTCGACGCGGTCACCGCGCAGGTCGTCGCCCAGCTGAAGGTGATCCAGGCCTCCGCGGGCGCGGGCGAGCGCGGGGCGAAGAACCGCGATTCGATCCGCGACGCGCACGAGCGGACCCTCCGCGCCCTGCTCGAGCGGGTCATCCGCGAGGACGGCATCTCGCTGCTCGTCGAGCGGCGGCTCAAGAAGATCCACAAGAACCTCGCCCGCCTGTTCTTCCAGTCCGAGCTCCACGAGAAGACGCGGGGCCGCGACGGCGCGCCGAAGGTGATCCACCACGGCGAGCAGGCGCTCTTCTACGTGCTGACCCGCTACAAGAACCGGATCGAGGCCGAGCTCGAGGGCTTCGAGTTCGCCTCCGAGGAGGCGCGGGAGCAGTCGTTCGAGCTGCTCGCGAAGCTCACGAAGGACATGCAGGACGCCTTCCTGTCGCGCCGATCGAGCGAGCTCCGGCGCATCGTCTCGGTGGTGCACGTCGTGCTCGTCGACTTCTTCGGCGAGCGGCTCGCCCCGAGCCTCGGCGAGGTCGCCGCGAAGGTCGTGCGGGACGCGCGCACGTACGAGGGCAGGGCGTTCGCGTACAAGGTGACGAGCGAGGCCTTTCCTCGCTTCCGCGCGGCGTTCGAGCGGACCCTCATGGTGATGCTCGTCGGCTTCGCCGAGGACGAGCTGGTCGCGCAGCTCGCGGACACGGCGGGCTCCGAGCGCGACGAGACGATCCTCTTCATCACCGATCCCCACCTCTTCAGCATGATCTGCGGCGAGGTCTGCGAGGGGCTCTACGAGTTCCTCTGCAACGAGGGCTTTCTCGACCTGCCGCCCGACTGGCGCCGCGCCTCGACGGCGCCCTCCGACAGCTGACCCAAGAGAAACCCACGGACATCATGAGACGGTACGACGTCGCGCGAGCGGGCTCCGGCCTGCTCCTCGCTCTCTCTATGCTCGCCGGCTGCGCGCGGGGCCCCGACGTGGACGCCTCGGGGCTCGCGCTGCGGCGCGTGGTCATCTACAGGAACGGCGTCGCGTACTTCGAGCGCCGGGGGCTCATCGACGCCGATCAGGTGACCTTCCGCGTGCGCAAGGAGAAGGTCGGCGACTTCCTCGCCACGCTCGCGGTCATCGAGGCCGGCGGCAGCAGCGTCCGGAGCGCGTCGTTCCCGGTCGAGGTCGACGACGGCTCGGGCGAGGGCGACGCGCCGGAGGAGCCCGGGCCCGAGGTGACGACGGCGTCGCCGCCGCCCAAGGACAAGGGCGCGGCGGCGGGGGAGAAGAAGCGGGACGAGCTCGAGAAGGTGAAGCTCACGCTCGACGGGCGAGAGCACGACCTCGTGGTCGGCTACGTGGCCGAGACGCCGGTGTGGCGCCCGTCCTACCGGCTCGTGATGGGCGCGGCCGGGGCCCAGGGCGCGGCGTCGAAGCAGGCGCACCTCCAGGCGTGGGGCATCGTGCAGAACCTCTCGGGCGAGGACTGGCAGGGCGTGAAGCTGTCGCTCGTGGCGGGCGCGCCGCTCGCCTTCCAGGCGACGCTCGACCAGGCGGCGATCCCGCCGCGCCCGATCGTCAGCGACCAGGGCGAGGTGATCGCGTCCGTGCCGACGAGCGAGACCACGCTGGCCGCCGAGGCCGCGCCGCCGCCGCCGCCGCCGATGCCCGCGCCGGAGGCGGCGCCGGCCGTGCCGCCGGCGGCGGCAGACGCGGATGAAGGCCACGGGTACGCGTTCGAGGCCGAGGAGGCCGGCAGGCAGCATTTCTTGAAGGAGGCCGAGGCTGCCAAGAAGATGTCCGCGAAGCCGGCGGCGAAGCGGGCCGCCAGCGGCGCGGTCGGCGGCGCGGTCGGCGCGCCTGGCGCCGCGTCCCCGCGGCGGGGCGGGGCGGTGTTCGCCGACGATCCGCTGGCCATGGACAACAGGGCGATGATGAACCCGTCGCCGCCGCGCAACATGAGCGCCCTCGCCGCGGTCGCGATGGAGGCGGGCACGACGCGCTACGACATCCCGTTCCCGGTCGACATCCCCGACCGGAGCGCGACGATGGTCCTGCTCCTCGCGAAGCAGGTGCCCGGCGAGTCGATCTTCCTGTTCGCGCCCGACGGCGGCGTGCCCGCGTCGAGCTCGCACCCGTTCCGCGTGGCGCGCTTCACGAACGACACGAAGGGGCTCCTGGAGCGCGGCCCCATCGCGGTCTTCGAGAACGGCGCGTTCCTCGGCCAGGGCATGGTCGAGCCGCTGCCGCCGGGGGCCACGACGACGGTGCCGTTCGCGCTGGAGCGGGGCCTCGCCGTCGACACGGCGCGCGAG
This sequence comes from Sorangium sp. So ce394, assembly GCF_051474665.1. Lineage (NCBI taxonomy): Bacteria > Pseudomonadati > Myxococcota > Polyangiales > Polyangiaceae > Sorangium > Sorangium sp. So ce394. The sequence continues at coordinate 6,407,700 of NZ_CP150339.1, read as the reverse complement.
GAGACCGCCGAGGGCGCGCGCCTCGCGAAGATCGAGGGCGGCGCGCTCGAGATCGAGCGCGACTGGGTGACGCACACCAAGTACGCCGTCCGCAACGGCGGCGATCTCGCGGCGCGGACGCTCGTGAAGCACCCCCGCCTGCACGGGACGCGCCTGCACGCGCCGCCGAAGGGCACGGAGGACAACGTCGGCACGGGCAGCGCGCTCGTGCCGGTCGACGTCCCGCGGCGGGGGACGGCGGTGCTCGACGTGGACGAGCGGCGGACCTTTCGGCAGCAGATCGACTGGCTCAGCCAGCTCGCCGACGACGCGGTGCAGGCTTACCTGAAGGACCCGCGCGCCGACGCGGCCGTGGCGAAGCAGCTCGGCCAGGCCTGGGAGGTCCGGGGCAAGCTGCGCCCGGCGATCGACGAGCGCGACAGGCTGATCGCGGAGCAGCAGCGCCTCGAGCAGCAGAGCCACGAGCTCCGCCAGAACCTCAGGGCGATCGAGAAGAACAAGACCGCCGACGAGCTCCGCCGCGACCTCACCGACCGGCTCGCCAAGGCGTCGGCCCGCCTCGACGAGATCACGAAGCGCGTCATCGTGCTCGAGATGCAGATCAACGAGCAGCAGATCCGCTTCCGCGATCTCACGAACGAGATCAAGCTCCTCGCCCCGCTCGCCCCCGTGCGCGCGGCCCCCTGAGCGCAGCGCTCCCGGTCCTCGGCGGGGGTGCCTCGCTTCCCCCGGCTCCGGCGGGGGGCGGCCCGCGTTCTCCGGGGGCTCGGCGGGGGATGCGCGCACCCCGCCGCGTCCGCGGCGCGCTCGCCCGCTACCGCGCTGGTTTGCCCGCGCTGGGCGGCTGCCGCACGGTGCCTGCGTGGGTCCAGCTCCGCTCCATGCCCGTCGCGAGCCAGGCCACCTCGACGCGCTCGCTCCCGAAGACGGCCGCGACGCGGTCGCCCCACTGCGCGGGGGCGGGGAGCTCCACGCTCTTCTGCTCCTTGATGCTGCCGAGCGCCTCGGCGCCGACGAGGAACGTGGCGATCCCCTCGCTCGCGAACGCCGACACCGCGGTGCTCGGCACGAACGGCGCGACCACCGCGCGCACCGTCGACAGGTCGGTCGCGCGCTCCGCGACCGCGCGCACCTCGTCGAGCGTCGACAGGACGAGCGCCACCCCGCCCGCCGCCTTGCCCTCGGCAGGCGCGGCCTGCGCCTTGTCGTCTTCGACGATCGGCGCGACCGGCGCCGCGGGCGCGGCCGGCTCGGCCGGGGCGGCGGCCTTGCGCCCGCGCGCCCCGACCGCCGCGCGCCCGTTGCCCTTCGGCACGCCCGCGAGCACGTCGAGCGTCAGCGGCCCCTTCCAGGGCACGGCCGCGGGCGCCGGCGGCGGCTTCTTCGTGCTCACCTGCTCGCCCTTCTTGTCGCGGAGGATCAGCACGTCGTCGGTCGGCAGCGCCCGCGGCACGGTCACCCGCACCGGCCGCTTGAACGACCGCGGATCGCCGACCGAGCCGGTGGCCACGGCGTAGGCGAGCGTCTCGGCCGAGGCCACGACGAACGACGGCGCCCCGGCGATGCGCGGCTCCGGATCGGCGGTGCGCAGCGACAGGCCGCCGGGCGGCGGCGGGTAGATCTCCGAGGTGACGACGCGCCGGTCCGGCTCGACGATGCGCGCGCCCGTCGCCACGAGGTCGACGAGCGCGCCCGACTGCGCGAGCACCTCGAGCACCTGGCGCGACGGCGGCGCGACCAGCAGATCGAGCCGCGACGGGACGCGCTTCGACTTGAGCAGCAGCGCCGCCGCGAGCATGTCGCGCAACGTCACGCCGGAGTCGCCCCCGAGGACGACCTGCGCCACCGGCTTGCCGGCGAGATCGCGGACCGGCCGGACCACGCCCTCCTCGTCCATGAGCAGCGGGTCGACGGTGCCGAGGTCGATCGAGACGACCTCCTCGCACGGCGCGCCCGGGTCCGGCACGAGCGCGCGGTGGGCCTTCGACCTGCGCTGATCGCGGAGGAAGACCTCCGTCTTCTCGTCGCTCACGAACAGCGCCGCCGCCGCGCCCACCTGCGGCGCGATCCCGCAGAGGACCGCGCGGTCGCCCACCGAGAGGAGCCGCGCGCTCGGCCCGGCGAACTCGAGGATCACCGGCGCGTGGTGCTCGCCCTCGATGCGCCGGACCACCTCGTCGAGGTTCCTGCGGAGCAGCTCGAGCGCCACGTCCCTTGCGCACACGAAGGGCCGCACCCTGCCCGATAGGTGGATCTGCACGCTCCGCGGCGGCCGGAGCCAGGCCGAGCCCGTGGCGAGCGCCTGCCCGAGCTGGCTCGGCGAGACGACGAGCGACAGCATGCCGATGCCGCCGACCGTCGCGAGGCGCGGGTCGTCGGTGAGGGCGAGCCGCGCCGGCGCGGCGAAGCGCTCGAGGTGCACGGGCGCGGGGAAGCCGATGCCCGGCCGCGCGATCGGGATGTTGTAGGTCGGGAACTCGGGAGACACCGAGTGCGGGCTCCCCTCGTCGATGTCCGCGAGCGAGCTCGCGTCGGCCACGCAGGTGCCGTCGTAGGCGACGGCGACCTCGACCGGCGTCTTCTTCATGCCCGTGGCGATGGCCTCGGCCAGCGCGCGCGACGGCGCCCTGGAGAGGATCACCTGGTCGACCTTGACCTGGACGAGATCACCGCGCAGCTGAGGATCCGTCGCCCGCCCGGCGAGGATCTTCTGGGGCATCGTGCGGGGGGGATCCCCGGCTCGCGCACGCATAGATGTTGGGCCGTCCTTGTTTTTCTTGATGAGCTGGCGGGCGCGACGCAGGGCCGCGCCCGGCCACGTTTGACGTCGTCCCGCCGGCGAGATGCGCCGGCGGGATCCGCCTGCGGCCTTGCCGCGAGGCGAAAGAACGGCCGCACGTTAGCCGCTCGCCGGGACAAGGGTCAAGGCGTGCTTTGGAGCGGGCCCCCTGGGGCGGGAATCGCCCGGCTGGGACCAGGATGCAAGAGGCAAAGCGCGCTCGCCGCTCATCGCGATTACCGCGCTGCCGGGCGGACGGCGCGAGCTTTCGCGGTGTTACGCGCCGCCGCGCCGCCGCGAGATCGCCGCTCCGCGCGCTCGTCTGCTGCCGCGGGCGGCCGGCGCCAGGCGCCCCCGCGCGGCCAGGCCAGCCATGCCGGCGCGCCCGGCCGCCCGCGGGCGCCGACCCTGGTGCCGGACGCGCGTCGGACGCGCGTCGGTTCGTTTGTTTTCCCGATCGTGCCGCGCTTGGGTAGTCTCCCCCCATGTTCCAGGCCGTGCTGAAGGAAGTCGTAGAGAACACCGAGGGCGGCATCGCGACCCTTCTCATGGATTTCGAGGGGATCGCGGTCGACAGCTACTCCAAGCCGGGGGCCGCGTTCGACATCGCCACCATCGGCGCGGAGTTCAGCGTCGTGCTCAAGTCGATCCAGCGCGCCGCCGAGATGCTCGACGCGGGCAACGCCGCCGAGATCGCGATCCAGGCGGAGAAGGTCACCACGCTCATCCGTGTCGTGAACAACTCGTACTTCGTGGCCTTCTCGATGACGCCCGACGCGAACATCGGCAAGGCCCGCTATCTCTTGCGCACCAAGGTGCCGGTGCTGCTGAAGGAGCTCGCCTGAGCGGCTTCAGGATCTCGGTCATCTCGGGGCCGAACCTCGATCGTCTGGGCAAGCGCGAGCCAGCGATCTACGGCACGGCCACGCTGGATGACATCCACCGCGCCGTCGAGGAGGCCGCACAGGCCCACGGCGCCTCGGTGTCGTGCATGCAGTCGAACTGCGAGGGGGAGCTCGTGACCGCGATCAGCCACGCCGGCGATCGCGGTTTCGACGGCATCCTCCTCAACGCCGGCGCGTACACGCACACCTCCATCGCGCTCTACGACGCGATCCGCGCGGGCGCGCTCCCGACCGTCGAGGTGCACATCTCCAACCCGGACGCTCGCGAGCCGTTCCGTCGCCGCTCCCGCATCGCGCCCGCGTGCATGGCGCGCGTCGCGGGCTTCGGTCCGAGCTCGTACGTCCTCGGGTTGCTCGGGTTGCTCGGGCACCTGGAGAAGCTGCGACCGGTCGAAAGAGGTTGAACATGCGCCGTCACTCTGGTTGAAAGGCGGCAAACATCGATGGCCGAACGTCCTTCCATGAACATCAACCTCAAGCAGTTGCGGGCGCTGGTGCGCCTCCTCGAGAAGCGCAACGTGAGCGACTTCGAGTTCGAGGACGAACACGTTCGCATCCGGCTCACGCGCGGGGGCTTCGTGCCGCAGGGCGGGGCGCCGCAGCTCGCGCCCGTCGCCTACCAGCTCCAGAGCGCGCCGGCCGCGGCGCCCGCGGCGCCGCCCGCTCCTGCGCCGGCTGCCGCGCCCGCCGCGGCGCCTGCGCCGGCGGCCGCGCCCGCTGAGGCGGGCGACGAGGGGATCTCGTACGTCACCTCGCCGTTCGTCGGCACGTTCTACCGCTCGCCGTCTCCTGACGCGCCGCCTTTCGTCGAGGTCGGCAGCCCGATCCGCGAGGGGCAGGCGCTCTGCATCATCGAGGCGATGAAGCTGATGAACGAGATCGAGGCGGACTGCTCCGGCAAGATCGTCGAGATCCTCGCCGAGAACGGCAAGCCGGTCGAGTTCGGGCAGCGTCTCTTCAAGGTGCGGCGCAGCTAGCGCTGCCCGGGCGAGGGTGCCGTGTTCCAGAAGATCCTGATCGCCAATCGCGGCGAGATCGCGATGCGTGTCATCCGCGCCTGCCGCTTGCTCGGCATCCGCTCGGTCGCGATCCACTCCGAGGCGGACGCCGCGGCGCTGCACGTCCGGTTCGCGGACGAGGCCGTGTGCGTCGGCCCGGCCGACGCGTCGAAGAGCTACCTCAACATCCCGCAGATCATCGCGGCCGCCGAGGTCACCGGCGCCGACGCGATCCACCCCGGCTACGGGTTCCTCTCGGAGAACGCGAAGTTCGCCGAGGTCTGCAAGAAGTGCCGGCTCACCTTCATCGGGCCGAGCGCGGAGGCGATGCGGACCTGGGGCGACAAGGTGTCGGCGCGCGCGGTCGCCAAGCGCTTCGGCATCCCGATGCTGAGCGGCACCGGCGTGCTCACGAGCGCGGCGGACGCGGCGGAGCAGGCCGAGCGCGTCGGCTACCCGGTGATCCTGAAGGCCTCCGGGGGCGGCGGCGGCCGCGGCATGCGCATCGTCCGCCACGCCGGCGAGGTGCAGCGCTCGTTCGAGATCGCGACGCAGGAGGCCCTGACCGGCTTCAAGAACCCGGACGTGTACCTCGAGCGCTACGTCGAGGCGCCGCGCCACATCGAGTTCCAGGTGCTCGCGGATCAGCACGGGGGCGTGTGGACGCTCGGCGAGCGCGAGTGCTCGCTCCAGCGCCGGCACCAGAAGGTGATGGAGGAGTCGCCGAGCCCCGCGATGGACAACGAGAAGCGCTCCCGGATGGGCGACATCATCCGGGCCGCGATCCTCGAGACCGGCTACACGGGCCTCGGCACGCTCGAGTTCCTGATGGATGAGCGCGGCGAGCTCTACTTCATGGAGATGAACACCCGCGTGCAGGTCGAGCACCCGGTCACCGAGATGGTGACCGGCGTCGATCTCGTCGCGCAGCAGATCCTCGCCGCCGCCGGCGAGCGCCTCTCGCTGCCGGACACGCGCCCCTGGAGCTTCCGCGGCCACGCCATCGAGTGCCGGGTCAACGCCGAGGATCCGCGCTCGTTCGTGCCGTGGCCGGGGCTCATCACCGAGTACCACTCGCCCGGCGGCGTCGGGATCCGCGTCGACTCCGGCGTGTACGGCGGCTTCCGCGTCCCGAGCTCCTACGACTCGCTGGTCGCCAAGGTGATCGCGCACGGCGCGACCCGGGCCGAGGCGATCGCGAGGCTCCGGTGCGCGCTCGACGAGTTCATCATCGGCGGCATCCGCACGAACATCCCGCTGCACCAGGCGCTGCTGCGCGATCCCGACGTCATCGCGGGCAACATCTCGACCCACACGATCGAGCGCGTCGTCTCGCAGGGCTTCTGAGCGCGGCGCTCCGGCGCCCGCGGCGACGGCGGCGCTCTCGCCGCGCGGCGTCGTCCTGCTGACGCCGCGACGGGCTCCTCCCGCTCCTCGTCGCGCGAGCGGGCGGCGCTTCCGGCCGCGGCGAGCTCGCCGGCGCGCAGCCTTTGCGCGCTCCGCCGCGCCGGCGGGCTCGCGGCTGCGGGCAGCTCGCCGGCGCGGCGGAGCGCGCAACGGCTGCGCGCTCGTCGCGTCGGCGAGCGCGGGATGAGCTCGAGGAATGTTGCCTAAGCGACAGGGCGGAGCTACGGCCCGGTGCTACTTTACGTCGCCCTCGAGATCGGGTGCGCGCGCCCCTCGCCGGGCGGGCAAACCCCTTGAAATAGAAAGCATTTGCTGCGGGTATGGAAGCGAACGCTGGCGTGCAGGCTGACTTCTCTTCGTGGGTGCAGGCCACCTCCGATCCTTCCGAGCTCGAGCTCGGAATCCCTGGTTTCGGTTACGTCGATCTCTTCGACCCTGCGAAGCTCGCCGAGCTGACGGAGCGCTTCGAGGAGTATTTCCACGCGACGGACGAGGGCGCCTACGCGCGCTTCGACGCGTACCGGTCCGCCCTGCGCGCGGAGCAGGCGGGCTCCGGGGGCGGCGGCGCGGACCGGCCCGCGCTCACCGCGGAGCAGGTCTCCGAGGCGCTCCTCGCGGCCGCGCCGTACGTCGGCCGCTTCGTCGCCACGCTCTTCCGCGTCGAGCGGGAGACCCAGGCGCAGATCGACGCGACCCGCGAGCGGGCCGCGCTCTGGGACTTCAAGCGCGAGTTCTCGAAGAAGCGGCTGTTCAAGCCGAGCCCCGGGAAGGCGTGGCAGGGCACGCACGTCGAGGCGGCGCACGCGGCGCGGCGGGCGCTCGCGGCCATGGGCGCGCCGGCGAGCGCGCTCGACAGCGGCTCCGCCGCCGAGGAGCTCGCGATCGCGCGCGCGACGCTCGCGCTGATCGAGGTCGACGAGATCGCGCGCAAGGCCGCCAAGGCCGGCGGCGCGAAGTGGACGGACGAGCTCCGCGGCCGCGCGGCGAAGGCGCGCGCGGCGCTGCGGGAGGACGCGGCGCTCGCCGAGCGCGTGGCGCCGGCCGTCGCGGTCGCGGGCGCGGAGCCGACCGAGGCCGAGGACGCGGCGGTCGTCGCGTTCGCGCTCGACGCCGTCGAGGCGTGGCTCGCGGCGCGCCGCGCCGACGAGCACGACCCGGCGCATCGCTGGCCGACGCTCAAGGCGCCGCGCACGCTCGACTACCAGGCGCTGGTCCAGCTGCACAGGAAGGGCGCGAGCGACGGCCCGGGCTCGGCCGAGCTCCTCGTCGGGCCGGAGCACGAGCGGCGGGCTCGCGACGGCTTCGCGCTGACCGACCGGCGCGCGGGGCCCCGCGAGGTCGAGAGCCAGGTCGACTACTGCCTGCTCTGCCACGATCGCGACAAGGACTCGTGCTCGAAGGGCCTGCGCGACAACAAGACCGGGGCGATCAAGTCGAACCCGCTCGGCGTCGAGCTCCACGGCTGCCCGCTCGACGAGAAGATCAGCGAGATGCACACGATGCGCGGGCGGGGCGAGTCGATCGCCGCGCTCGCGCTCGTCTGCATCGACAACCCGATGTGCCCCGGCACCGGCCATCGCATCTGCAACGACTGCATGAAGGCGTGCGTCTTCCAGAAGCAGGACCCGGTGGACATCCCGCAGGTCGAGACCGCGGCGCTCACGGACGTCCTGTCGCTCCCGTGGGGCCTCGAGATCTACGGCCTGCTCACGCGGTGGAACCCGCTCGACGCGCTCCGGCCGCACGCGCTCCCGTACAACGGCAAGAACGTGCTCGTCGTCGGCCTCGGCCCGGCCGGCTACACCCTGTCGCACCACCTCACGCGCCAGGGCTTCGCGTGCGTGGCGATCGACGGCCTCAAGATCGAGCCGCTGCCGGTCGAGCTCACCGGCGACGAGACGCGCCCGCCGCGGCCGGTCAGGGATTTCAAGCGGCTCTACACCGAGCTCGACGAGCGCGTCCTCCTCGGCTTCGGCGGGGTGAGCGAGTACGGGATCACGGTGCGGTGGGACAAGAACTTCCTCACCGTCCTCTACATCACGCTCGCGCGGCAGCGGCTGCTCCGGATCTACGGCGGCGTGCGGTTCGGCGGCACGATCGATCTCGAGGACGCCTTCCGGCGCGGGTTCCACCACGTCGCGATCGCGGCGGGCGCGGGGCGTCCGACGATCATCCCGCTCAAGAACAACCTCGCGCGCGGCATCCGCAAGGCGTCGGACTTCCTGATGGCGCTCCAGCTGGCCGGCGCCTACAAGCGCTCGGCGCTCGCGAACCTTCAGGTGCGGCTGCCGGCGGTGGTGATCGGCGGCGGCCTGACGGCGATCGACACCGCGACGGAGCTCGCGGCCTACTACGTCGTGCAGGCCGAGAAGACGGCCGACCGGCTCGACGCGCTCATCGCCGAGCGCGGCGAGGCGTCGGTGCTCGCGATGTTCGACGAGGAGGAGCGGGAGTTCTTGGCCGAGCAGCGGCGCCACGCCGAGGAGATCCGCGACGAGCGCGCGCGCGCCGCGCGCGAGGGGCGGCCGCCGCGGTTCCAGGGCCTCATCGACGCGTGGGGCGGCGTCTCGCTGGTCTACCGCAAGCGGCTCATCGACTCGCCCGCCTACCGGCTGAACCACGAGGAGGTCGCCAAGTCGCTCGAGGAGGGGATCCGTTACGTCGAGAACCTCGCCCCGCTGGAGGCGGTGCTCGACGAGCGCGGGTGCGTCTCGTCGCTCGTCTTCGATCGCCAGGAGGTCGTGGACGGCAAGTGGCGGAGCGCGGGCCAGACGGTCTCGATCCCGGCCCGCACCGTGTGCGTGGCGGCCGGGACGAGCCCCAACGTCACGTACGAGAAGGAGCGCCCGGGCTCGTTCGCGTTCGACAAGTGGAAGCAGTTCTTCCAGCCGCACCGCGCGTACGTCGACGAGGCCGGCGCGCTCAAGGTCGAGCCGGCCAAGGCGCGCGAGGGCTTCTTCACGAGCTACAACGACGGCGAGCACGCGGTGAGCTTCTACGGCGACAACCACCCGCACTACGCGGGGAGCGTCGTGAAGGCGATGGCGAGCGCCAAGGACGCGTACCCGTCGGTCGTCGCGCTGTTCCAGCGCGACCTCGCCCGGCTCGGCGACGAGCCGCAGGCGGCGCGCGACGCGCGGCGGCGCGACCTCTTCGCCCGCCTCGATCACGATTTCACCGCGGTGGTCGAGCGCGTCGAGCGGCTGACGTCGACGATCGTCGAGGTGGTCGTGCGCGCGCCCGCGGCGGCGCGGAAGTTCGAGCCGGGGCAGTTCTACCGGCTGCAGAACTACGAGGTGCGCTCGCCGGTGGTCCGCGGCACGCGGCTCGCGATGGAGGGGCTCGCGCTCACGGGCGCGTGGGTCGACAAGGAGAAGGGGCTGCTGTCGCTCATCGCGCTCGAGATGGGCGCGTCCTCCCGGCTGCTCGCCGCGCTGCGCCCGGGCGAGGAGGTCGTCGTGATGGGGCCGACCGGGACGCCGACGGAGATCCCCGAGGGCGAGACCGTGCTGCTCGCCGGCGGCGGGCTCGGCAACGCCGTGCTGTTCTCGATCGCGAAGGCGCTCAAGGCGCGCGGCGATCGCGTGATCTACTTCGCCGGCTACCGGCGCGGCGAGGATCTCTTCAAGCAGGACGAGATCGAGGTGGCGACCGATCAGGTCATCTGGTGCACCGACGGCGGCGCGGAGATCCCCCCGCGGCGCGCCACGGATCGCCATTTCCGCGGCAACATCGTCCAGGCGATGCGGGCCTACGCGGAGCGGCAGCTCGGCGGCGAGCTGGCGAGCCTCTCGGAGGTCCGGCGCATCATCGCGATCGGCTCGGACAAGATGATGAACGCGGTGCGCGAGGCGCGGCACGGCGTGCTCGCGCCGCACCTCAACCCGAAGCACGTGGGCATCGCGAGCATCAACTCGCCGATGCAGTGCATGATGAAGGAGGTCTGCGCGCAGTGCCTCCAGCGCCACGTGGATCCGGAGACGGGCAAGGAGACGGTGGTCTTCTCGTGCTTCAACCAGGATCAGCTCATCGACCACGTCGATTTCAAGAACCTCGCCGCGAGGCTCCGGGCCAACACGGTGCAGGAGAAGCTGTCGAACGCCTGGCTCGATCACATCCTGGCCGAGCGACCCGCGCTGCGGCACGTGTGACGCGGTCCAGGGCGCCCCGGCGATCCGGGGCGCCCTGCGTTGCGGCGGGCGGTGAGGTGGCTGGGCGGCTCGCGGTCAGGCGCCTGCGGGCAGCTTGATCTTCGGCTCCTTCGGGTGGCGCCGGTAGAGCAAGATCGTCCGGCCGAGCGTCTGCGCCACCTCGGCGCGGAGCCGCTCGGAGAGGGTGTCGGCGACCTCGCCCAGGTCGTCCGGACACTCGGTGCCCAGGCGTACCTTGACGAGCTCGTGTCGCTCCAGGGCGGCGTCGACGGCCGCGACGACCCCGTCCGTCAGCCCGGCCTTGCCGAGCTGCACGATCGGGTCGAGGTGATGCCCCAGCGCCCGGAGGTGGCGGCGCTGCTTTCCTGTGAGATCCAAAGCGTTCGGCCTTTCTTGCGTCGCTCGCGCGAGGCGGGCCCTTGACCGGGCCGGCCTCTCCTCGCGGGCGCGCGCTGGGTCATACCGGCCTCGGGGCCAAGGGAAAAGGGCGCGCCGCGCAGCTCCGCGCGCAGCCCGTCCGGCTGGGCGCGCTGAGCGCGCTAGATCGGACAACGGGTGCGTCTATCTGGGTAAATGTATGCAAAGGGGCACTATGGTGTGAATGAGCGGTGGCGCGAGAGCGTGCGCAACGCGCAACGCGCAACGCGCAACGCGCAACGCGCAACGCGCAACGCAACGGATGCCCGCTGGCCGATGCCGAATACCGCTCCACTGGCCGCGTTGCGCGAGCGGGCGGGATCTCCCGGCGCGCCCTCGTGCCGCTCTGGGTTTTGCTTGACGTGGCCGCGCAACAGGCATCCCCTGAATGTAGCGGCCGGCGTGTCGACGGGGTTTCGAGCGCTCGGATCGACAGCGACATGGGCTCATCGAGCGAGCGAGATGCGGCATCGGGTCAAGACGTCGAGCTCCCTCGGCTCGACGAGGTCTCGGACCCGATCGAGCTCACGGTCCACGACGAGGTGAGCCCTTGCCCGTACCTCCCCGAGGTCGACGCGCGGATGCCGCTCCGCGTGCCCATCCGTCCGCTCACGCGCGCGGAGTTCGACCGGCGGCTGGTCGCGGGCAACCGCCGTCACGGCAAGCTGCTCTACCGCACCCAGTGCCCCTCGTGCCGCGCGTGCGAGCCGATCCGGATCATCGTGCGCGACTTCGTCCCCGGCCGCACCCAGCGCCGGGTGCTCCGCCGCGGCGAGCAGGTGGTCGACGTCGAGATCGGTCCGCCCGTCACCACGCGGGAGAAGATCGCCCTCTACAACCTGCACAAGCACGGCCGGGGGCTGATGCGCGACGACGGCCCGCTCGGCGCCGCGGGCTACGAGGCGTTCCTCGTGGACAGCTGCTGCGAGACGTTCGAGATGCGCTACCGCGTCGGCGGTCGCCTCGTCGGGGTCGCCGTCGTGGATCGCGGGCAGGAGTCGCTGTCGGCGGTCTACTCGTTCTACGATCCCGAGCTCGAGCCGCTGAGCCCGGGCGTCTTCTCGATCTTGAAGCAGCTCGAGCTGTGCCGCGCCTGGGGCCTGCGGTACCTGTACCTCGGTCTCTACGTCGAGAAGTGCTCGCGGCTGGTCTACAAGGCCCAGTACCTGCCGCACGAGCGGCTCATCGACGGCCGCTGGCGGCGCTTCGACCGGCCGGCGACCCCGGCGCCCTGACGGGGGGCGCGCGGCTGTCCCGGGCGGCGCCCCGCCGCGCCCGCGTCGCCCTGGCGGGCGCGGGTGGCTGGACTTCGCGGGCCGCCCGCTTCAAGAACGCGCCCATGTGGAATCGCGCGCTCGTGTTCGCCTCCTGCGCTGTGCTCTCGGCCCTGCTCACCGTCGCCTGCGGCGACACGCGGCCGATCGTCGATCGCGGCGACGCCGCGGGCGGCGCCGGCGGCGCTGGCTCGTCGGCGAGCGGGGAGGGCGGCGCCGGCGGGGGGCCGTCCGGTGACGGCGGTCAGGCCGGCGGCGCCGCGGGCGGCGGCGGGGAAGGGTAGAGACCTCCACGCCGCGCCGCCCCCGGGCCGGTTGTGTCCCCGCATCGCCGGGCCTAGACCGCTCGCGTGCATCCGCTCGCAGAGAAGGTCCTCGCCCGCGACATGCGCGCGACGGCGCGGGCCTGCCGGCTCGTCGACGATCGCGCCGGCGACTACGCCGCGATCCTGAAGGATCTCTTCCCGCACACCGGCCGCGCCTGGGTCCTCGGCGTGACCGGCAACCCGGGGGCGGGCAAGAGCACGCTCACCGACCGCCTGATCGGCGCGTTCCGGAAGCAGGATCGCCGGGTCGCCGTGGTGGCGGTCGATCCCACGAGCCCGTTCACCGGCGGCGCCATCCTCGGCGATCGCATCCGCATGCAGGCGCATTTCGGCGATCCCGACGTGTTCATCCGGTCGCTGGCGACCCGGGGCGCGCTCGGCGGGCTGTCGCGCTCGGCGGTGGATATCGCGCGGGTGCTCGACGCGTGGGGCGCCGACGTCGTGCTGGTCGAGACCGTCGGGGTCGGGCAGGACGAGCTCGAGATCACGCGCATGGCGCACACGACCCTGGTCGTCGCGGCGCCGGGCATGGGCGACGAGGTGCAGGCGATCAAGGCGGGCATCCTGGAGTGCGCCGACGTCTTCGCCGTGAACAAGGCCGATCGGGACGGGGCCGACGCCGCGGTGCGCGATCTCGAGCTCATGATCGCGCTCGGCGGCGAGGTGGCGAGGGCGTCCGGGCGGTCGCGCGGGCACAGCGCCGCGGCGCTCCACGCCCGCGCGGCCGACGCGGCGTCGGCCCCGGGCGGCGCGCCGGCCGAGGGGCCGTGGGAGCCCGCCATCGCGCGGACCGTGGCCACGCGCAACGAGGGCGTGGCGGCGCTCGTGGACCGGCTGGAGGCGCACCGAGCGTGGCTGTTCGGGACCGCGGCCGGCGCCGCGCGCCGGGAGGAGCGCCTGCGCGAGGCGATGCACGTGCAGCTCCGCGACGCGCTCACCGACGCCGCGGTCGCCGCGCTCGGGTCCGCGCTCGACGCGGCGGTGCGCGCCGTCGCGCGGCGCGAGGTCGACCCCTACACGGCGTCGGAGCGGCTCGTCGACGCGTTCCGCGGCGCCGGAGCCGTCTTCCCCGGCGCCGCCGTCGCGCCGGGCGACGGGCCCTGAGCCGGCGTCGAGGTCGCCGGGATGCGGCGCGGTGACAGCGCTCCCGCGCCCTGCGCCGCCGCCGCCGGCGCAGCCGCCTGTCCGACCGCGCCGGGCCGTCCGCCACCCCGTCGGGGACTCCCGACGGGCGGCGCTAGTCCACGCACCGATCCAGCGCCTCTCTCTCGTCCTTGCACGCCGTATCCCACCTATAGTCGCGGCAAATCCCGGTATCGTCCTCGCACGCGAGGAGATCGTCGTACCGGTCGAGGCAGTCGCGCCGGTCCGCGTCTACGAACCTGACATCGTAGCGATCGAGGCAATCGTTGAACTCGCGCTCGTTACACCCCTCGCAGTCGCACTTGTCGTCGCAGAGATCGTCCTCCGGGCGGCCGCACGCGGCGGTGAAGAGGCAGGCGAGGGTGAGGGTCAGGTACAAGGCCTTCATGGGCCAAGCTTACCTCGCGTCTTCAGCGCCGAGGGAATAAACAGCTGACAGCAGACGTGCCGAGCCGCGATGAGCGATGGGCGATGGGCGATGAACGACGGGCGATGAGCCGCGCTGCCCCGCTCCCGTTTCCGTAAGTGCGCTCGACGCCCGGCGTGCGCAGCGTCGATGGCGCTCAGGCCTGCGTGCCGCCGCGGCGCGGCGAGCGCGGCGCCTTGCGCCCCACGTTCTCCGCGTGGAACGCGCTCGGGCACGCCTCGTTGATGCCGCAGCCTCCGCACGCGGGCTTCCTCGCGAAGCAGATCCGGCGGCCGTGGAAGATCAGCGTGTGAGACAGCATGTCCCAGTCGCGCTTCGGGAAGAGCGCCATGAGATCGCGCTCGATCTGCTCCGGCTTGTCGCTCTTCGTCCACCCGAGCCGCTGGGACAGGCGCTGCACGTGGGTATCGACGACGACGCCCTCCGGCGCGCCGAAGGCCACGCCGAGCACCACATTCGCCGTCTTGCGCCCGACGCCGGGCAGCTCCACGAGCTCCGCCAGCGTCCTCGGCACCTCGCCGCCGTGCCGCTCGACGAGGCCCCGCGCGAGCCCCACGACGTTCCTGGCCTTCTGGTTGAACATCCCCATCCCGAGCCGCCGGAGGAGCGCGCCCACCTCGGCGGGCTCGGCGCCGGCGAGCGCGCGGGCGTCGGGATAGGCGGCGAACAGGTGGGGCGTCACCTTGTTGACCAGCACGTCCGTCGTCTGCGCGCTGAGCACCGTCGCGACCAGCAGCTCGAACGACGATTTGTGGTCCAGCTCGCAATGAGCGTCCGGGTGCAGCGCGCGCAGCCGCGCGAAGGTGGCCTGAGGAGGGGTGCCAGGCCGCGGGCGCGCCGGCGCGGGACGAGCGGCGGCAGCGGCCCCGGGCGGGCGGCGCGCGCCCCGTCCGACCGGAGCGGGGCTGCCTCCGGGGCCACGCTTCGCTGTCTCAGCTGACGAAGGCGCGTTTCCGCGTCTCATGCTCATCGAGGAGCTTCTCGACGCTCGCGAGCGCGTTCTCCACCGACTCCTGCACCATCTGCAGGACCGTCGTCGCCGAGCCCTTCAGCGCCTCGTAATAGCGCTGCCGCTCGGTCGAGTGGATGATCGACGGGGGCAGGCCGGTGCGGAGCAGCAGCATGTTCATGAACAGCCTCGCGACCTTGCCGCTGTCGTTCGGGAACGGATAGACCCGCAGCAGATCGTAGTGCGCGCGCGCCGCGATCCGGATGCCGTTCCGCGTCTTCCGCGTCTCGGGGTCGTTCAGCCAGTCGATGATCTGCCGCACCTTGTAGGCGATCTTGTCCGGCGGGGCGTACTCGTGGAAGTAGAGCCGGTGCTGGGGGATGTCCTTGCGGTATTTGACCGTCTTGAGGTCCCCCTCCTCCGGGTGGAGGATCAGGTACAGCTTCTTCATGCAGTCGAGCGTGATCGGCGCCCGCTTGTTCTCGCCCTGCTCGCGCACATAGACGATGGCCTCCTTGTGGCGCCGGATGTCATCGTACGTCGGCTGAAGGCTCGAGTCCGTCACGAGCGGCGCCGGGCCGCTGAGGGCCGCGCGCAGCTCGTCGAACGTGTAGACGACGCCCTCGAGCGCGCTGTCGTGGTAAATCCACGACATATCGAGGCTCTCGATATAACGCCGCCGGAAATCCTCCGATTGCGCGTTCAGCCGCTGCTCGATGATCGCGCTGCGCTCCTCGATGGTGGCGCGCCGCGGCGGGGGCAGCATCGGCAAGGGCAGCGTGACCACCCGCGGGGGCTCCCGGAGCGGGACGCGGCGGCGCTCGATCGACGACGCCGGGCCCTTCCCCTTGACCACGCCCGGCCGCACGCTCTTCTTCTCGGCGGCGGGCTTGTCGCTCGCGCGCTGCGGCCTGTCGCTCGCGCGCTGCGGCTTGTCGCTCGCGCGCTGCGGCTTGTCGCTCGTCCGGCGCGGGCGCTCGGTCTCGACCGCCGCTTCCTGCTCCCCGCCGTGCTTGAGCTTCAGCCGCTCCTTCAGCCTCGGCTGGTCGTCGCCGAGCCTCAGCTTCTTGCGGAGCTTCTTCGGCTCCGCCGCCGGCGAGAGCGCCCGCTCGGAGCGCGGCGCGATCTTTCGCCTGACGAGCCTCGGCTTCGCGGCCTTGACCCGCGCCAGCCTCGGCCGCGTGGCCTTGACCCGCGAGGTCTTCGTCTTCGCGGCCTTGGCGCGCCGCGCCCGCCCGGCGGCCGCCCTCGGCTTCGCGGCCCTGGCCTTCTTCGCCGCCCGCGGCTTCGCGACCCTGGCCCGCGTCGCCCTGGCCTTCGTGGCCTTGGCCCGCGCCGTCTTGGCCCGCGTCGCCTTGGCCTTCGCGGCCCTGGCCTTGACCTTCGTCGCCCGCGCCTTCGCCCTGGCCTTGGTGGTCCTGAGCTTGGCGGCGGCGCGCGTCGACCTCGCCTTCGTCCGGGCGGCCGACTTCTTCGCCTTGGACGCGCTGGCTCGCTTCGCCGCGGCGCGCGTCGCCTTCTTCGCCTTCGTGGCCGCCGATTTCTTCCTGGCGCCCGTCCGGGTTGCCCGCGCCGGTGCGCGCGTCGCCTTGCGCCGCGCCGGTGCCGCCGACTTGCGGGTGGTCGCCCGTTTTGTCGTCGCCTTTCGGCGCTTTGCCGCCTTCACGGCAGCGGTGCGTCGCGCAGCAGGTCGAGAGGACGCGGCCTTTCGTTTAGGCTTTCGAGCGGCTGAACGGGCGGCGGGCTTCGCCTTCCGCGTCCGCGCCGCAGGCGCGGCTCGCCTCGAGCTCGCCGCGCTGGCCTTGGTCGCTCTCTTCCGGTCTTTTTTTGAAGTTTTTCGGGTCTTCTTTGCCGCCATGGGCGTGCTTTCACACGATCGCTCAGGCTGCCCGCTGCCATGCTGCGGCGAGCTAACGTACATCCAAAAGGGGCCTAATGCCGGCCCGCAGCCTAGCAATTTGCTGATTTATCCGTCAACCAGTCCGGTGCAGAAGTGGGCCGGAACCGACATGCGTGAGCTGGATCGTCCGCGATCCAGCTCGGCCGCTCTGCCAGGCAGCGCCCGCGCACCGCGGGCCAGGCAGCGCCCGCGCACCGCGGGCCAGGCAGCGCCCGCGCACCGCGGGCCAGGCAGCGCCCGCGCACCGCGGGCCAGGCAGCGCCCGCGCACCGCGGGCCAGGCAGCGCCCGCGCACCGCGGGCCAGGCAGCGCCCGCGCACCGCGGGCCAGGCAGCGCCCGCGCACCGCGGGCCAGGCAGCGCCCGCGCACCGCGGGCCAGGCAGCGCCCCGCGGCGGGCGCAGGTGGGATGCCCCGCGATCGAGCGAGAGCGCTCCGCGGCCCGGCGCTCAGCTGTCGACGTTGATCCCGAGCCGCTTTCGGATGGCGAAGTACTCCTCGCTGACCGCGTAGAGCATGAGCTCCTTGAGCCGCTCTTTCTGGGGCACAGCGGCGCTCGCGTCGTCGGCCGCCTTGATCATCTCCTGCGCCAGCTCGAGGTCGTTGGCGAGGAGGAACCCGGCTCGGTCGGCCGTCAGGTCGACGCCGGAGACCCAGCGCTTCAGGTCGATCGCGCCGGCCTGGAGGAGCTTGGTCACGATGCTCGCCAGCTGATCGCGCGCCGGCCCCACGATGGTGGGATCCAGGACCGCCAGGTTCTCCTTCACCGGCCCCTCCAGCTCCTTCGTGATCGGGAACGTGGGCGAGATCAGCTTGATCGCCGCGAACAGCCAGGCGCGCAGGCCGGTGCCCGTCGGCACCAGGTGGCGGAGGTACATGCCCGGCCGGTAGTAGGTGAGGTGGCGCGCCGCGATGAAGGCGGCGGCCTGGGTCGGCAGATCCATCTGGAGCGCCGCGGCGCCGAGCACGATCGCCGGCACGTGCGCGTGGAGGAACGAGACGCCGCCGCCGTCGTTCGGGTTCTGGAACGTGACCGGCGGCTCGAGGCCGAGGACGCCCGCCGCGTAGTAGAGCGTCTGCGACATCGGGTAAGGGTGGCGCGAGAGATCGATCTGGTAGGCGAGCTGGTAGCCGAGCTCCTCCAGCGACTGCCCGTTCTTCCGCAGCACGGCCGGCTCGATGGCGCCGAAGATGGCGGTCAGGAGCGGATCCGCGTCCGGGTGGACGAGCGCGGCCGCCCACGCCTCGTCGTCGAGCGGCTGCTGGGCCGCCGCGGCCGTGTCCGGGCGCAGCCGCCGGAAGAAGCGCTCCTCGTCGGGCTCGGCCGCGTTCAGGCAGCAGAGCGCCTGGCAGAGGCAGAAGGCGGCGTCGGCCCGCTTCGTCTCCGTGTACATCTTCCGCAGCAGCCGGTAAGCGTCCGGCTTGTAGGGGGAGCGCCGCAGGATCGGGAGCTGCGCGGCCACCGCCTTGTCCAGGTACTCCGCCGGGTTGCTCGCGTAGAGGTTCGCCAGGAGCTCGTTGCGCTCCTCGTTGTCCGGATCGAGCGTCTGCGCCGCCTCGTAGGCGTCGATCGCCTCGCTCATCCAGCCGAGCTTGTCCTTGTAGACGGCGCCCAGCCGGTCGAACGTCTCGAGCATCTTCGCGGTGTCGTTCTCCTCCGTCGCCCGGTCGAGCTCGACCTTGAGCAGGCGCTCCACCTCCTCGTGGTCGCCCTTCTCGGCGCGGAGCTCGATCGCCTCGGCGAGCGCCCGGGTGAGGGACGGATCGAGCTCCAGCACCTCGTCGTAGAACTGGGCCGCCCGGTCGAGATCGCCGAGCTGCCGCGCGCTCACGATCGCCGCCGTGTGCAGGTACTTCGCCTTCTGCCGGCTGTCGTCGATCTTCGCGGCGAGCTTGAGGACGATGTCGATGAGCTTCGACCAGTCCTTCTCCTCGCTGTAGAGCTGCATCAGCTTGGTGAGGATCTTCCGGTCGTCCGGCCGCTCGTCGAGCGCGGCCACGTAGCTCTTCGCCGCGCGCGTCCGGTCGTGGAGGTGCGTCGCGAGCAGGTCGCCGATCTCGAGCAGGAGCGCGCTCCGCTCCTCGCCGGTCACCACGTCGAGCCGCCGGTGCTTGAGGCGCGCGACCTCTTCCCAGTCGCCCTTGGCCTCGAACACCCGGGAGAGCAGGGCGAGCGGGGCAGGGGACTCCGGGACGAGATCCGCGGCGTCGTTCAGCGGCGCCACCGCGCCGTCCGGGTCGCCGGCCGCGAGCCGCGCCTCGCCGAGCCGGAGGAGCGCCTCGGCCCGCTCCCGCTCCGGCAGGCCGGCGCCGAAGCGCTCGACGAGGCGCTCGTAGAGCTCCGCGGCCTCCGTGGCCCTGCCCGCGTCGAGGTTGACCTTCGCGGCGCGCGACAGCGCCGCCGGATCGTCCGGCGCGAGCGCGAGCAGCGCCTGCACGGTGCCGATCGCCTTGCCGCTCGAGCCGCTCTTGCTGAGCGCGTCGACGTAGCGGAAGAGCAGCTTGAGCCCCTGCTCTCGCGGCAGGGCGTCGACCCGGCTCGAGAGGAGCTCGTAGTGCCGCGCCGCCTCGAGGAACCGGCCGGCCTCGAACGCGAGATCGCCCGAGATCATGAGCCCCGGTACGCCCGTCGGATCGAGGTCGACCGCCCTCGTGGCCGCCTCGGCGGCGCGCGCGTCGTCCTTGAGGCGCTCCCGCAGCAGGAGGGCCATCTCGCCGTAGAGGCGGGCCTTCGTGAGGTTGCCCTCGGCGACCTCGGCCTCGCGCGCGATGAGCTCGACGGCGCTCGTCGCGTCGCCGCGGGCGAGGTAGGCCGCGCGCAGCGCCGAGGACGCGCCCGCGTTCTGCGGCTGCGCGTCGAGGGCCATCTTGTACCGCTCGATCGCCCCGTCGCGATCGCCCTTCTCCTCGAGCATCTTCGCCGCGCGGATCCAGAGATCGGCCCTGCTCTCCGCGGTCTTGGCGGTCGCCGCGAGCGACTCGATCGCGCTCAGCGCCGCCGCGGCGTCGCCGGTCGCGGCCCGCACGTGCGCCAGCGACTCGAGCGCCCCGGCGTGGTGCGGGTCGATCGCGAGCACCCGCTCGTAGGCCTTGCGGGCGCGCTCGGGCGAGCCGACCTGCTCGAGCAGCACGCGGCCCATCGCGAGCAGCAGCTCCTCCCGCCGCTTGTCGTCGGGCACGATGCCGAGCTGCCGCTCGTAGAGGGCCACCACGTCCTCCCACCGCTCGAGGGCGCGGTAGTGCCGCCCGAGCGCCGCCAGCGAGCCCTCGTGCGCGCCGTCGATCCTGAGGATCGCCTCGAGGGCCTCGGCCGCCTTCGCGTGGTCGAGGAACTCCTCGTCCTGGATGCCGGCGATCCGCTCGTAGAGGTTGATCTTCTGGCGCGGCGTCGCGCTCACCTCGATCTGCCGCTCCAGGTTCTGGAGCAGCTCCTGGTAGCGCCCGGCGCGGCTGTAGATGCGGTCGAGCCCGCGCAGGGCGGTCAGGCTGGTCGGATCGAGCTCGAGCGCCGCCTCGTAGCGGCGCGTCGCCTCGCCGAGGTCGCCGAGCCGGTCCTCGTAGAGCTCGGCGAGCCTGCACATCGTGTCGACGCGCTCCTCGCCCCGCAGCGCCTCCGCGCGCCGCTCGAGGATCTTGGCGTAACCGGCGTGGTCCTCGACGCGCCGGTAGATCCGGAGCAGCGCGTCGCACGCCTTCGTGTGGCCGGGGTCCTCGGCGAAGATCTGCTCGTAGAGATCGCGCGCGCGGCCCGCGTCGTTCAGCTTCGTCTCGAGGAGCTCGGCCGCCGCGGCGCGGAGATCGCGCGCCTCGCCGGGGGTCGCGGCGCGATCGGCCCGCGAGAGCAGCACCTGGACGAGCTCCTGCCACTGCTGGGCGCGGCGGTAGACCTGCGCCAGCCCCTCCAGCGCCTTCTCGTTCGCCGGGTCGAGCCCGAGCACGAACTGGAAGCACGGGATCCCGAGGTCCGCCCGCGCGATCTTCTCCGCGTACCAGGGCCCGAGCCGGTTGAAGAGCGCGATCTTCGGCTCGGCGGCCATCGCCTCGTCGGTGCTCGCCTGGCTCAGGATCTGGAGCGCCTCGGACCAGACCTTCATGTCGTTGCCGGCCGCGCGCTCCAGGTCGACGGCGTACGCGTCCTGCTCCGGATCCTGGGCGAGCGCCTGGGCGAAGGCGAACACCCCCTGGTCCTTGTCGTCGAGCTCCCGCACGTAGAGGTGCCCGATCTCGCTCAGCGCCCGGGCGCGCTCCCCCGCGCTCTCGGCGCGCTCGCTCCGCTGGAGGAGCATCTCGACGAGCTCCTCGTGCTTGCCGAGCGCCTTGCGGAGCTCCTCGAGCGCGCTGAAGGCGACGTCGTCGCCCGGGTCGAGCTCGAGGAGGCGCAGGTAGACGGCCTCCGCCTTGTCGTGGAGCCGCCCCTTCTCGTAGATCCGGGCCGCCCGGTAGTAGAGGAGCCGCTTCGCCGCCGCCTGGTCGCCGCCCGCGGCCGCGTCGACCTGCTCGGAGGCCGTCACGAGCGCCTCGGCGACCCGCCCCGGGTCCGCCCCCCGGTCGACGGTCGCCTCGACGGCGAGCGCCAGGTCGGCGTCGGTCGGGCGCGCGACGAGCCGGTCGATGAGGTCGTTCAGCTCGGCGTCGTCGATCGCCGCCCCCTTCTGCTGCGGCTTGCCGAGCGGCTCGACCGCGTCGAGCGCCGCGCGCGCGCTCCGCGGCCGGTCGTCCGGCGCCTTCGCGAGCAGGCGCGCCGCGAGCTCGTCGATGTCCTTGCCCACCCACCCGCGCGGCGCGACCGCGCCCGGCGCGGGCGGCGGCTCGGTGAGGTGCGCGACGGCCACGTCGACCGCGGCCGCGCCCGAGAACACGGGCTTGCCCGTGAGGAGCTCGAAGAGCAGCGCGCCGAAGGCGTAGAGATCGCTCGCGGGGCCGACGCCCTCGCCGCGCAGCTGCTCGGGGCTGGCCGTCTTGACGAGCTCCGGGCTGGACCACCCGGCGCCCAGCCGATCGCCGCCCGCGTCGACGAGGATCGGGAGCGGCTGCCCCTCCTCGCCGCGGGCGACGAGCACGTTCTCCAGCTTGAGCGCCCCGTGGACGAGGCGCTGCTCGTGGAGCGCGGCGAGCCCGCTCAGGATCCCGCGGAGCAGCGGCTTGGCCTCGTTGATGTGGAGCGGCCCCGATCGCGCGAGGCGCGCCGACAGCGGGAGCCCGTCGACGTGCGTGTAGGCGACGAACGCCCGGCCGCCCACGAGCCCGGCATCGACGCCGCTCGCCAGGTTCTCGTGGTGCACCTGCGCGGCGAGGCGGACGTGGGTCAAAAACCGGCGCACCGCCCGGCCGTCGCGCGTCGCCTCGCGCCGGAGCACCTTGAGCGTCCGCGGCTCGGTCCCCCGCGTCGCCGCGTAGACGAGGCCTCGCGGCCCCTCGCCGATTTTTCTCGTGATGATGTAGTCGCCGAACGCCTCGCCGGGCGCGAGCTCCTCGGGCAGGCTGATCCCCTGGGCGCCGAGGGCGCGGACGCGCGCGTCGACCTCGGCGCGTGAGGCGATGACGGCGTCGAGCAACGCCTCGATGGCGTCGACCTCGACGCAATGGTCCGTGAGCGCGCGTGCGAAGGAGGCCTTGGAGGCGTTGCCGCCGATCTCGGCCGGGCTGAAACCGAGGAGGTCGGACGACAGGGCCATCATTTCATCGAGCGAAAAGAGGCGCTCGAGCTCGCCTCGGACGATATCAATGGACATGGGTCTCCTCGGGCCGAGCCCTCGTGGCGGCGCGCGCAGCGGGCCTGCCGCACGGCGGGACGTGCGTCATGCTAGCGAAGCTTGCGGCGCCATGCGACCTCCGACTCCCTCCGGCGCCGGCATCGCCCCGGGCGGCGCTCGACGCGGGCGCGGCCGGCGCGCGGCCGCGCTTCACCCTGGTTGCCGCGCCGAACCCCGGTGGAAGTTAACGCGGAGTTGCAGGAACCCTGGAGGAAAGTTGACAGGAGCGCGGGTGATGTGCGAGCGGATGTCCGTGCGTCGAATAGCGCAGTTCCTCGAGCGGACCCTCCCCATCGCGGTGCTCGTCGTGGCGGTCGTGGGCGCTCCGGTCATGATCTTCTCGCCTCAGGGCCTGCCTCGCCTCCGGGAGCTCGAGAGAGAGCTCGCCGACGTCGAGGAGGAGAACGCCGAGCTCGGGCGGCAAATCGAGGCGCTCCGCGGCAAGGTGGCGCGCCTGCGCGACGACCCGACCGCCGTGGAGAGGATCGCGCGGGACAACCTGGGTCTCGTGCGGCAGAGCGAGGTGGTCTTTCAGTTCTCCCGCTGACGACTCGGGGTCTTCTGGCGCTCTCCAGGCCTCGTGTCGTATCGGACACCAGCGCTCCTCCGCCGGGCGCCCCGCATGATCGGGTGAGCTCGCCCGCCGCTCGGCGCCGCGCTGCCGCCGCGCCTGCGCCCTCCGAGCGCGACGCCGCTTCCACTCCCGTCGCGGCGCTCCGAGCGAGCGACGGCCGCCCCGGCGCCGCGCCCTCCGCGCCTCCGAGCGCGCCGCCGCGCGCCGGCCCCGCGGCGCCGCTGGCGAGGCGCGGTCGGCCCGCCCGCGCCGCCCGCGTCTCCTTATAGGGAGATCCGGCGCGCCGCTCGCGCGAAGGCCCCGGCGTCCGTCGTGGCCGAGCGCGGGGCGCTGCACGCTGGCAGCGCCCTTTCTGGTATCGTGCAGCGAGTGTCGCTAGACCTGGGCCGCCTCCTCATCTCCGCCGGCGCCGTCTCCAAGGCTGAGGTCGAAGCCGCCCTCTTCGTGGCGGTCCTGCGGGGCATCTCGTTCCCCCGCGCCCTCATCGACCGCGCCGCCATCACGGAGCGCGCCCTGGAGGCGGAGCTCGAGCGCCGCGGCGGCCTCGCGCTCCGGCAGGTCGTCGGCGCCCGCGATCTCGTCGCGCGCCTGCCGCGCGCCATGTGCCGCCGCCTCGGCGCCGTCCCGATCCGCGTCGACCCCGGCGCCGGCACCGTCGACGTCGCCGCCGCCGATCCGCTCGACCGCCACATCGCCGACGAGTTCAGCTTCCACCTCGGCGCGCCGGTGCGCATCTACCGCGCGCCGATCACGGCGATCGAGGAGGCCATCCGCGCCCTGGAGCTCGACGAGCGCGAGCAGGTCCCCGCCCGCTCGCGCCGGGCCACCCCGGCGTTCCCGCACGGCGCGCCCCAGTCGACCATCCCGCCGCCGCCGTCTTACGAGGTGCCCATCCCGCTCATCCGGCGCGCCGCGGTGCCCTCGTTCGACGAGCCGGGTCTCCACGAGCCGCCCAGCGGCAAACCAGGCCGCCGCGCTCCCGCGCACAACGGTCACGCCCTGCTCGCCGAGGCGCCGTCGTCTCAGGAGGAGCCGATCCTGCCGCTCCGCCACGCCAAGGCGGCGCCCGGCGCGCGCGGCTCTCCCGCGAGCGCGCGCGGCCCGCTGGAGGCCGAGCGCGGCGCGGGCGCGCGTCGGGCCACCCTGCGCGCGCCCGCGGACGTCGAGCCGCCGGCCGTCTCGTTCCCGCCGTCTCCGCCCGTGGAGATCTCTCCCCCGTTCAAGCTGCTCGCCTCGATCATGCCCCAGAGCTCGCCTGCGCCCGAGCGCGGCCCGGACGGCGGCGGGCGCGAGCCGGCCCCCTCGACGCGTCGGCTCGGTCGGCTGCCGCTCGACGCGCCCTCCGGCGTCGCCCCGGCGTCGCGCCGGAGCGCCGTGGCCGCGGAGGTCCCGCCGCTGCTGCGCCGCGGGGGTCGTCCCGAGGGCGCCGCGCCGCCGTCGAGCCTGCGCGCCGGGCGGCTCCCGGCGCTGCCTCCCGCGCCCGAGGAGCTCATCGATCCCCTCGACGACGACCCGCCGCCGCAGCCGTTCGTCGATCTGAGCGACGTCATCGACGCGCTCTACCTCGCGCGCACGCGGGACGATGTCGTCCGGCTCGCGCTGCGGGGCCTGCGCCTGTTCGCGCGGCGCGTCGCGATCTTCGCCGCGCACCGCGGGGTCTTCCGGGGGTTCGCCTGCAACGCGGAGTTCGGCGATCAGGAGGCGCTGCGGAAGCTCACCCTCCCGATGGATCAGCCGAGCATCCTCGCCACCGCCGTGGCGACGCACCTCTACGTCGGGCCGATCCCCGGCACGCCCACGCACGCGCCGCTGCTCGACGTCATGGTCAACCCGAGCCTCGACGTCGCCGCGGTCGCCGTGCAGGTCGTCGGCCGGCCCGCGATGATCCTGGTCGCCGACCGGATCATCGACACCGCGAGCGGGTCGCGCCGCATGGTCGAGCTCGCGCGCGCCGTGGGCGAGGCGTTCAGCCGGATCCTCTCCGCGCGCGGGTGAGCGCGGCGCGGCCGCGGCGCTCGATGCGGGGCCGCGTCGACCGCATGCGCGCGGCGGGCGGCGGCGCGCGCAGCGCTCGTTCCTCATCCCTCCAGCGACCTCCTCCGACGATCGCGGCGGCATCTCCTCGAGCTACCGCGGCGGCATCTCCTCGAGCGACGGCGAGCGCATCGCCTTGAGCGACGGCGAGCGCGCCGCGGGGGCGATCGCGACGCTCGAGCGGCGCCGCGCTGCGCGCGATCCTGAACGAGCACCGGTGAGCGACCGTCATCTGAGCGCGGGCCATCTCGGTAGGTGAACGCGGGTCATCTCGGTCGACGCCTCCGGCCGCTGCGCTCCGGCGTGCTGCGTCGCCGCTGCAGCGACGGCGCGATCTCGCCGGGCGCCTGTGGCAGCCGCTGGCCTTCTCGCGCGCCGCACACTGCTGCCGCGCGCATCGCTGCCGCGCGCATCGCTGCCGCGCGCATCGCTGCCGCGCGCATCGCTGCCGCGCGCATCGTTGCCGCGCGCATCGTTGCCGCGCGCGCTGTTGCCGTGGCGCAGGCCGCGCGCCGCTCTCGCGCCCGCGCGCATCGCGCCGCGCGCCGCAGGCGCCGCGTTGCAGGCTTGCGCGCCGTGGCTTTCATCCGCGCAACGAAGGCAGGAAAATCCCGATGCTTGTCGAGGTGCAAGTGCGCGTCGCCTGAACTCAAGAGGTGTGATTTTCCAGTGTGTCGGTCCCGGACGATCTGAGCGGTTTGCGTGTCACAGGAATTTTCCTGTGACGGGGGAACCCCGTGCGCTCCTTTCGAAATTTTTTACAATCCGGAACCCTTTTTCTGAACGGCGGTCAGATTTGGCTATCCGACTGAGGGTCAAATCGGGTTAAGGCATTTGGGTCTCATCTAGTTCGCGTAGACAGCGTGATTCGCCTCCCCGAAAGGAGCTTCAAATGCATCCTGCAAAGCCGCACCAGAGCAATGTGGTCACCCGTAAGCTCGCCGTGGTGATCGCTGGTTTGACCGCTGCTGCGGCCGGTTGCTCGGCAGACGTCGGCGACGGTAGCACCGAGGCAGTCGGCACGAATCAATTGGGATTTGACGACTTCGAGCGGACCGTCTTCCGCGAGGCTGACACTGGCATCTACATTGTTAACGGGGACACGCCTGTCGTAGATATCAAGCATCTGCGCGAGTTCTGGGAGACGCATGTGCGCGATGGTGCGCTGATCGTCAACCAGTCCGGGGGCAGCGATATTGTCTGGACGACGGAGCAGCGGCGCAATCTCACCTACTGCGTGAGCACGAGATTCGGGGGCAACTACGAGTCCGTCGTCGCTGCGATGGCGTCGGCCGTGGAGGCGTGGGAGGAGGTCGCGGACGTCGACTTCATCCACGTCGAGTCCGCCGACTCGAACTGCACGTCGAGCACCAGCAGCGTCCTGTTCGACGTGAACCCCGTGAACGCGGGCGGCCAGTACCTGGCGCGCGCCTTCTTCCCCGGCCAGTCGCGGTCGTCGCGGAACGTCCTGATCGACAGGACCGCTCACAACAGCTCCCAGCCCGATCTCACGGGCATTCTCCGCCACGAGCTGGGTCACACCCTCGGCTTCCGCCACGAGCACACCCGTCCTGAGTCGGGCGCCTGCTTCGAGGACGACAACTGGCGCGCCCTCACCGCGTACGACGGAGCGTCCGTCATGCACTATCCCCAGTGCAACGG
The DNA here is from genome assembly GCF_051474665.1 of Sorangium sp. So ce394. NCBI lineage: Bacteria > Pseudomonadati > Myxococcota > Polyangiales > Polyangiaceae > Sorangium > Sorangium sp. So ce394. The sequence goes on along the minus strand of NZ_CP150339.1, from coordinate 6,381,002 downwards.
CACCGGCGACAGGACGCTCAACCTCACGGAGAAGGACATCGCGGGCATCCAATCGCTCTACGGCGCCCCCGGCGGCGGCGGCGGCGGTGGCGGCGGTGGCGGCGGTGGCGGCGGCGGTGGCGGCGGCGGTGGCGGCGGCGGCGGTGGCGGCGGCGGCGGGGTGCCGACCACCGAGACCTTCAGCGGCCGCGTCGCCCGGGGCGCGTTCGACGCGGTCGGGCCCGCCGAGGGGATCGAGGTCGTCGCCGGAACGACCCTCACCGTGGTCATGACCGGGACCGGGGACCCCGACCTCTACGTGAAGTTCGGCGACGCGCCGACGGCGCGCTCGTTCGACTGCCGGCCGTACCTCAGCGACGCCAACGAGACCTGCACGCTCGAGGTGCCGGAAGGCGAGACGAGGGCCTTCATCAAGGTGCACGGCTACACGGCGTCGAACTTCGAGATCGAGGTGAGCTACTCCGCGCCGGGGGCGGCGGAAGGCGGCGGCAGCGCGACGTCCACGAGCTTCGAGGGCAGCATCTCGCGGCGCGAGACGGCAGCCCACGGGCCGATCGCGGTCGTCCCGGGCACGACCTTCCGGGCGGTGATGAGCGGCTCCGGGGATCCCGATCTCTACGTGCGGTTCGGCGAGCAGCCGACGCTGAGCGCCTACGACTGCCGCCCCTACCTCGACGGCGCGGACGAGACGTGCGAGCTGACGGTCCCCGAAGGTCAGTCGGAGGCCTTCCTCCTCGTGCAGGGATACGCGGCCAGCACGTACACGGTGAACGTCGACTACACGACCCCGTGAAGCGGAGAGGATCCGGGAAGTAAAGGCGATCCGTCTCGCGGAGAGACGCCGAGGAGAGCGGGCGCTCGTCTTCGGTGTCTTCCGCGATCGCGGCGCGAGCGCGGCACCGGATCGCCCGCGGGTGGGCTCACCCGCAGCGCCAGGGAGCCGCGGCGCCGCTCCCCCCCGCCTCGCAGGCCGTCGCCGACGCGGCGGCGCCGAGCGGGAGGGAGGTGATGAACTCGTCATCGGCCGACAGCGCCGCATCGCCGAGCACCACGAACGTGTCGCGACCGTCCTCGACGACCAGCTGATCGCTCAGGACGGCGTGGCTCTCGGCGGTCCCCTCGTCGAACATGCGGACGCTCGGCGCCGCGAGCGCCGCGCGCCGGGCGACCCACGCCGCGACCGGCGTCACGATCGAGCCCACCGGCGCATAGATGGTGGCCTCTCCGGTCGGGATCCGGACGAAGCCGGAGGCGCGGCCGGCCCTGCGGAGCAGCGCGGCGCCGTGCTGCGGATCGAGGATCATCCGCTTCACCACGCCGGCGGCGTCGCTGAGGGAGACGTCGGCGTAGACGAGGCGACCCGAGGGGTCGAGCTCGGCGTACTCGCGGAGAACGCCGCCGGTCGGGGGCGCGCCCTGCGCCGCTGACCCCTGGCCGGCGTCGGCGGGCGAGAGGCGGGTCTCGCTCGAGAGGGTCTCCGACCCATCCGGCCGGATCGCCCGCTCGACCCGGCTCTGCGCGCTGGGGCTGCCGAAGAACGTGTAAACCTTCTTCTCGGCCCGCTCGATCGATTCGCCCGGGAGGCAGGCCGCTGCCCCTCGAGCGACCCGATCCCCGACCGAGCTTGTCGCGCCGTCGCTACAGCCCACGAGCAGGCTGCCCGTGAGCGCGACCGCGAACAAAAGGGAGGTGCGTGTGCTCATACCCACTCTTCGCCGCAGCCTCCTGTTTATTTCGCGCGCGCTCCGTTTTTCGCGGCTGCCGGTTTCGGGCTGGCGGAGCGCGCGGCGAAAACGTGCGGCGCGCGGCGAAAACGTGCGGCGCACGGCAACGGCGAGCGGCGAGCGACAAGTGACAAGAGCGAGCGGCGAGCGGCAAGAGCGGCGAGCGGCAAGAGCGAGCGGCACGGGCGCGCGGCGACGGCGCATGGCGGAGCGCGGCGAAAGGCTGGGGGACAGCGCGCGGCAGGGGCATCGCGAACGCGCGGTGGGGTCGGCGCAGGCAAAATTCGCGGAGAAAGCGCGGCGGGCGGGCCGCCGATGAGGACCTGCACCGCGGGCTCGCCTGCGAGGAAATCGATCTCTGCGCCCCGGTGGATGGTAGGCTGCAGGCCCGGATCCATCACGGACGCCGCCGCTCGCCCATGCCGAACGAGACCCCTCACGCCCATCGCTCCACCCGGCTGCTGGCCGCGCTGCTCGTGGAGTTCGTCGCGCTCGCCGGATGCGTTGGAGAGCCCTTTCAGGTCGGTTACGGCGCCGGGACCGGGGGAGGGACCGGCGGCGGAAGCGGCGGGAGCGAGCCGATGGGCGGCGGCGGGAGCGAGCCGATGGGCGGCGGCGGCACCGGAGGAGGGACCGGCGGAGGGCCGCCCACCGCCGAGGTGACGTGGCCGGACTCGCCGACGAGACGCTGCTCCGACGGGACGATCGTGCTCGAGGCGTGCCCGGGACCGTCGGATCCCTTCTTCGGACAGGACGGCAACTACGAGATCGCCGTCCCCTCCTACACGGAAGGCGACGGCACCGTGAAAGACTCGGTGACCGGGCTCACGTGGGAAAAGGTGACGGAGAACGGGCTGTTCAAGCTGGAGGGCGCGCTGGAGCACTGCACGACGCTCAGCGCCGATCAGGTCGGCGGCATCGCGACGTGGCGCCTGCCGACGCGGCGCGAGCTCGTCTCCATCCTGGATTTTGGCCACACCACGGCGTTTCCGGACGTCTTCTTCACGAGCACCCAGGACAGCTTCTACTGGTCAGCGACCGACGTCGCCGACGACGACAGCTATGCGTGGGGCGTGCTCGCCGCCGACGCGTCCGTGGGGTTCTTCCAGAAGGACATGTCCGGCGCGCGAGCGCTGTGCGTCGGGGGCGAGGGCGGGGTGGAGTCGCCCGATCTGTCGTTCGGCGAGGAGTGGGTGCTCGATGGGCGGACGGGGCTCGTCTGGGAGCGTCACGCCTCCCTGACCCGCTTCATCTGGAACGGCGCGCTCGCCCACTGCGAGGAGCTCACCCTCGCCGGCAAGGGCGACTGGCGGCTGCCGAGCGCGAAGGAGCTGCTCTCGATCGTCGACGATCGACGCTCGGGGCCGGCGATCGACCCAGAGGCCTTCCCGGGGGCGCCGTCCGACGTCTTCTGGTCGTCGACGCCCGCCATCGGCAGCGCCGACAAGGCGATCCTCGTCAACTTCACGAACGGCACATCGCAGGACCACTCGGTCCGCGATCGGCGGCTCACGCGCTGCGTCCGCTCCGACGGGTGAGCGCCGCCCCAGCTCCGCCCGCCAGCAATCCCCGGCGGGATTTCTGACACGCGGAGCGGGCCGCGCGCTCCCTGCCGCGATGGCCGCCGCTCCGCGGCCCGGGCCGATCCGCCGCCCGCCGCGGCTCAGCCGCCGGGCTTGACGAACTTCAGCACGAAGCGGTCGCTCATGCCCCGCTTGTCGCCCGCCACCATGGGCGAGGCGTTCCAGTCGCGCGTGTCGCTCGGCGTCCGGAGGAAGCTCGCCTCGGCCGCGAGCCGGAAGCCGGCCTGCTCGATCTCCTGGCGCACGACCTTCTCCTCGATGCGGTGGAGCGTCTTCACCTCGGTGACGCCCGTCCCGTCGCGCCCCGCGTGATCGATGATCGCGAACACGCCGCCGGGCTTGAGCGCGCGGAAGATCGCGCGGTTCATCGCGGCCCGGTCCACCTCCATCCACACGGCGTCGTGATAGAAGAGGACGAGGAACACGGCGTCGAGATCGCGCGCCTCGGGCGGCAACGGGTCGTCGAGCTCGCGGTCGACCCGGACCACCTGCTTCATCGCGGGCTTCTTGAGCCGCTCGCTCCACGGCTTCTCGGCGAAGCGCTCGAGGACGAAGCGGTTGTTCTGCCCGTAGACGACCCCGCTCGGGCCGACCGCCCGCGCCAGGAGCTCGGCCGTGTAGCCGCCCCCTGCCATGAGCTCCGCGACCTTCATCCCCGGCTGGATGCCGAAGAAGGCGAGCGTCTCCGCGGGCTTCCGGCCAGCGTCGAGCGCCTTGTCGGCGTCCGCGCGGTCGGCGGCCTCCACGACGGCGCGCAGGGCCGCGGGCACGTCGACCGAGGTGGCCTGGGCGGGCGCCGAGGCGGCCGCGTCGGTCGGGGCGGGGGCCGTCGCGGCCGGCGCCGCATCGGGCGAGGCGGCCGGCGCGGCGGGAGGAGCGGACGGCGCCGCAGGAGACGCGGAGGCACACCCGGTGAGCGCGGCGAGGGCGAAGGCGAGGAGGGCGTGAGGACGTTGCACGCAGCGCTGCTAGCCGAGCGGGCTGAGCGCCGCAAGCGGCTCGGGCTGCGGGCGGTCAGCGCAGGGTGGCGGCGGGTGTCGCGCCCGCGGCGGGTGTCGCGCCCGCGGCGGATGTCGCGCCCGCGGCGGGTGTCGCGCCCGCGGCGGGTGTCGCGCCCGCGGCGGATGTCGCGCCCGCGGCTGGCGCTGCGTCGGCCGGGGAGCTCGCCGGCGGCGTCGCCCTTCGCAGGGGCAGGAGCGCCGCCTGCACCGCGGGGGCGAGCCGCGGCTGCGCCACGGCCGCAGCGCGCTGCGCGGCCGCGGGGTGCGCCGCGCTCAACCGGCCCTCACCGACGCGCACGCTGGCGACGGCGATCCCGGCCAGCGCGGCGCAGGCGATCGCCGCCGCGAGCAGGCGCTGCCGCGTCGCCCCGGCCGCCGGGAGGGCCGCGCTCGGCACCGACGCCGGCCGGAGCTCGTCCCGCGGCCGCTGCGAGGGGCTCCCCGGCCTCACGGACGGGGCCAGGAGCGGATCGAGCGAGCTCTCGTCGCTGGAGGGCGGCGCCACCGCATGGAATCCGCCGCTCAGCGGGGCGCTCGACGGCTCCGGCAGCGCCGCGCCGTCCGCGTCGAGCGGCTCGGCGTCGCCGCCGAGCGCCTGCGACGGACCGCTGAGCCGCCGCGTCACGCGCAGGGTGAACGGGCTGTCCTCGTCGACGCGCGCCAGCTCGCCCCCCTCCAGGTCGTCGTCGCCGTCGGCGTCCGGGCGCTCGGACACGGGCGGGCCCGCCGGGCGCGGCTCGGACGGCTCCTTCAGCGCCGCGCCCACGAGCGCCGCGAGATCCTCCGGCGCGCCGATCTCGTGGGCGGCCTCGCGGAGCGCCTCGATCGCCTCCAGCATGGCGCGCGCATCGGGGAAGCGATCCTCCCGCCGGGGCGCGAGCGCGCGCGCGAGGAGCGCCTCGAGGGCGGGGCTCACCTCGGGGCGCAGCTCGCTCGCCCGCAGCATCTGCCCCTCGCGCGCCGCGGCCATGCGCGTGGCGGCGCTGGTCCCGGAGAACGGCCGCGTGCCGGTGAGCATCTGGAAGAGCACCACCCCGAGCGCGAACAGGTCGGCGCGGGCGTCGACCCGCTCCCCGTCGAACTGCTCGGGCGGCATGTAGGTCGGCTTCCCGACGAGATCGCGCCTGGCCGCGTCGCCCGCTTCGCCCCGCGTCGCGATCGCCACGCCGAAGTCCGCGATCTTCACCGCGCCGGCCAGCGAGATGAGCACGTTCCCCGGGCTCACGTCGCGGTGCACCATCAGCCGCCCCTCGGCGGCCGAGCGCTCGTGCGCATAGCCGAGCCCCTTGAGCACCTCGGACGCGACGAAGAGCGCGACCGGCACCGGGACAGACTCCCCGCGCGCCCAGATCCATCGGCAGAGCCGGCCGAGGTCCGTTCCGGACACGAGCTCGAGCACGAGGTAGAAGTCGCCCGCCTCGTCGATGCCGAAGTCGAGCACCTCATCGATGTTGGGGTGCTTGAGGCGGGTCATCATGCTCGCCTCGGCGATGAAGAGCTGCTTGAGATCGTCGCTGCCGGCGTGCATCGGGACGATTCGCTTGATGGCGACCGGGATCTCCTCGCCATCCGGCCCGAGCGCGGCCGCGCGGAACACCTCGCCCATCCCGCCGCGCGCCATCCGCGGTCCGATGGCGTAACGCCCCAGCACAGACCCCCTCGATGGCGCGCTCTCCACGGTGCCCGACTGTAAATGGCTCCGAGGGGCCGGGTAAAGGGGCGACCGCGCTCGACCATCCTGGATGCCGGGGTCGATTGCACAAATCGACTCGCGGTGCTCCCACGCGGCCGAAGCCCGGCTGTCACGCGCGCGAGCGCGGCGGCACGTCCACGACGAATCTACGGCGGTCCGGTGGGGTCGCGCAGGGCCGACGTGCGCCGCAGGGTGCGGTGGATGTCGCTGGACCTGCACCGGTCTGGTACAAGTCCGCTCTGGACATGATGCACGCAGCCCTGAACGATTCGACTCCGGTTGTCTTCATCACCGGCGCTTCCGCTGGCTTCGGCGCGGCGATCGCCCGTCGCTTCGCGGGCCTGGGCGCTCGGCTGGTCCTGGCCGCGCGCCGTTACGAGCGCCTGGAGGCGCTCGCGGCCGAGCTCACGGGCGGCGGGGCGGGCTCGCCGCCCGGGGGTGGGCGGGCGGCCGCGGTCCACCTCGTCCGGCTGGACGTCCGGGATCGGGGCGCGGTGGATCGGGCGATCGCGGAGCTCCCGCCGGAGCTGTCCGAGGTGTCGGTGCTGGTCAACAACGCGGGCGGCGCGCTCGGCCTCTCGCCGGCGCAGACGGCGGATCCCGACGACTGGGAGCAGATGGTCGACACGAACATCAAGGGGCTGCTCCACTGCACGCGGGCGCTCTTGCCCGGGATGGTGGCGCGCGACCGGGGGCACATCATCAACATCGGCTCGGTGGCCGCCGAGACGCCGTATCCCGGGAGCAACGTCTACGGAGCGTGCAAGGCGTTCGTGGCGCAGTTCTCGCTGAACCTGCGCGCGGATCTCCTCGGCAGCCGGGTGCGCGTCACCGACATCGAGCCCGGCATGGCCGAGACGGAGTTCTCGCTGGTGCGCTTCAAGGGCGACCAGGAGAAGGCCGCCGCCGTCTACCAGGGGGTGAAGCCGCTCTCGGCCGAGGACGTGGCCGAGGCCGTGGTCTGGTGCGCGACGCTCCCGGAGCACGTCAACGTGAACCGGCTCGAGCTGATGCCGGTCATGCAGGCGTTCGCCGGCTTCGCGGTCAAGCGCGCTTAAGCGGCGTCGCCAGGGCACTCCCCTGGATGCAGGAGAGAGGGAACCACAGAGGGCACAGAGGAGAGAACAAGAGGAGGAGAGAAACAGCGCTTTTTATTCTTCTCTCCTCTGTGCCCTCTGTGCCTCTGTGGTTCAATCTTCTTCCCCGCGCGCGGCCCGTGCCTCACGCCTGGTGGAGCAAGATCTCGAGGAGCCCGAGCGCCGCGCGCTTGCGCTTCGCGTCGATGGCCTCGGTCGCGCCGACGCACAGGGGGCAGCCGGCCTGGTCGCAGCCGCACCCCGCGATGAGCTGCCGCGTGCGCGCGAGGAGCTCGTCGCGCTGCTCGTAGATGCGCTCGGACAGGCCGACGCCGCCGGGCACGTTGTCGAACAGGAACAGCGTCGGATCGAAGACCCCGGCCCGCTCGGCGCCCTCCGGGACGTCCGGCGTTCGCGCCTCGCTCCCGTCCTCGAGCGTCTGGCCGATGTCCCGCGGATCGCACATGAGCGAGAGCGTCGCGACCGTCTCCAGCGCCCGCGCGATCCCGCGCAGGCCGTCGATCGCGGTCGCGCGGCCGAGGCCGAGCTCCTCGCAGAGCGCCTCGGGCACGGTGAGCCAGAACGAGGTCGTGTGCATCTGGATGTCGGGCAGCCGCACGTCGCCATACCCCGTGTTCTCGTGCGTGTAGAACTTGATCTTCTTGTACCCAACCACCTTCTCCACGATGCTCACCTCGCCGAACGCGGCGGTCGCCCGGCCGAGCTGGGCGCTCGCGCTCTCGTCGAGGATGCTCACCTTTCGATGGGTGAGCGCGGTCGTGAAATAGTCGGGGACGACCTTCGTCACGAACGCCTTGTGGTTCTCGTAGTCGAGCCGCTCGACCTGATACTGCTCGCCGTCGTGCTGGTAGATGGCCTGTTCGTGGAGCATCGTCGGCGCCGCGCGCCAGTCGAGCTCCGCCAGCGTCTTGCCGAGCGCCTTGTCGATGATGACGAAGTTGTCCCAGCCCACCGAGCGCAGGCTCACGTGGTTCGCCGGATAGGCGTCGGTCGCCCAGTGAAAGCGATCGTTCGACTCGTGGACGACCCCGTTGTCCTGGAGGAAGCGGAGCGCCGCGACGGTGTCGTCCGCCGGCATCGCCGCGTAGGGCTCCCCCTTGAGGAACGGCAGCTCGAACGCCGCGCACTTGAGGTGCTGCACCAGGATCTCGGTGTTCTGCGGATCGATCCGGGCCGACTCGGCCCCGCGCTCGAGCAGGTAGCTCGGGTTCCTCGCGAGGTACTGGTCGAGCGCCGCGCTCGTCGCGCACAGGACGGCGATGCTCGTCTTGCCGCGCCGACCCGCGCGGCCGAAGCGCTGCCACGTCTCCGCGACCGACCCGGGGTAGCCGGCGCAGATCACCGCGTCGAGCTCGCCGATGTCGATGCCGAGCTCGAGCGCGTTCGTGGCCACGACGCAGAGGATCTCGCCCTCGCGGAGCCCCCGCTCGACCCGGCGGCGCGTCTCCGGGAGGTAGCCGCCGCGGTACGCCATGATCGCGTCCTCCGCCCCGATCTCCTTGCCGACGCCCTCGCGCAGGTACTTCAGCATGATCTCGACCGAGTTGCGCGACTGGCCGAACACCAACGTCGGCACGCGGGCCCGCGCGAGATCCCCGGCGAGGCGGACCGCGCTCTTCAGCGTGCTCGCGCGCACCCCGAGCTCCGCGTTCACGACGGGCGGGTTGTACAGGAAGAAGCGCCGCGGCCCGCGCGGGGCGCCCGACTCGTCGATGAGCTCGAGCTCGTCCTCGGCGACGCCCAGGAGGCGCGCGGCGTGCGCCCGCGGGTTGCCGATCGTCGCCGTCGCGCAGAGGAACGTCGGGCTCGAGCCGTGGAAGGCGGCGACGCGGCGCAGCCGGGCGAGCACGTGGGCGACGTGCGAGCCGAACACCCCGCGGTAGGTGTGGAGCTCGTCCAGCACGACGTAGCGCAGGCGCTGGAACGTCCGCGCCCAGTGCGCGTGGTGCGGCAGGATCCCCGCGTGAAGCATGTCGGGGTTGGTCATGACGATGGGGCTGCGCTCGCGCGCCGCCCGCCGCGCGTCGCCCGGCGTGTCCCCGTCGTAGACGATGGCCGGGATCGTGAGCCCCGCCTCGCGGATGAGCGCGTGCAGCCCGGCCTCCTGGTCCCGGGCGAGCGCCTTGGTCGGGTACAGGTAGATCGCGCTGCCGCCCTGGCCCGACGCGGCGCCCTCCGCCAGCGCGTCGAGCACCGGGAGGTGGAAGCAGAGGCTCTTGCCGCTCGCCGTCGGCGTCGCGACGACCACGTGCCGCCCGGCCTGCGCGGCCTCCGCCGCGCCGCGCGCCGCGCGGGCCGCCGCGAAGGCCCGCGCCTGGTGGTCGTAGAGCCGCGAGATGCCCCGCCGCTCCAGGGCGCCGCGCAGCGCCGGCGAGAGCGCCTCGGGCATCGGCGCGGTGCGCGCCTCGGCCGGCGGCATCTCGCGGTCCGCGGTGAAACAAGGGCGAACGTAGCCCGACGCGAGCCACGACGCGATGACGCTCTCGACGCCGGTCTCGATCTTCCAGGGGGGCGACGGCATGACGCCGGCATACTAAACAGATGCGCCGTGTCGCTCAACCGGATCGGGCGCGGGTGGGCGCGATGGGTGGATCTGTGGGAAGCTGCCGCACCCGATCGCGGCGGGCGGGTGCCGCGGATGGGCGCGGGGGAGGGCGAGGGCGGGCAGGGCAGGCGCGCGTACAGGGGAGCGGGGAGCGCTCGTGTCCTCGAGCGAATTCGGAGCTCGGCGGCCCTCCCGCCGTGGAGTCGCTGCTCGCGAGGCGCGCGGCGGCGCCGGCGAATGGCTCGTTTGCGCGCAACGGTTGGGCAGCGCGGATACGGCGCGTGAGCCGACGTCTCAGCGCGCGCGGCGATCCTGCTGCACCGACGGACGCCGGGCGGCGCGCCGCGCGGGGGCGCTCAGGCAGAGCCCCACCGCGGGCAGGCCTGGTGTGCTGGTTGCCTGAGGGAGAGCCGACCGGCGACGGAGATCCGACGGAGATCCGGCGTCGAGGTCCACATCGCTCTTTGCCCCGCCTGCTCCGCGCGATCGCTCGTCCGGGGCTGGCCACGAGGTGTCGCACATGAGAAAGGCAGTGATCTTGACGCTCCTCGGCGCGTCGGCGGCGGGGTGCGCCGCGCGCACGGCGACGTTCGGCGATCGGGTCGTCGCCTCGGAGGCGATGATCCGGGCCGCGGAGGAGGGCGGCGCCGACGAGGTCCCGCTGGCGGACGTCCACCTGCGCCTCGCCAGGGAGCAGGTGGAGCGCGCGAGGCGGCTGTCGGCCGAGGGCGTGGCCGATCGGGCGCGGCGCATGCTCCTGCGCGCGCAGGCGGACGCGGAGCTCGCCATGGTCCTCGCGCGGGAGGCGCGGGCCCAGGCGCGCGCGCGCGAGGCGGTCGGGGAGGTCGGATTCATCCATCAGCGGCTCCGGTAGGGGCGCGCGGGAGGAGGCGCGGAACCATGCGATGCAACCCGAGGATGGCGGCCACGACGGTGGCCATGCTGCTCCTCGGCGGCCTCTTGGGGTGCGCGAGCGCCCCGCTGCCGCCGAAGGAGCTCATCAGCGCGCGGGAGAGCTACGCGCGTGCCCGAGCGGGCGCGGCGGCGGAGCTCGCGGCCGCGGACCTGGAGGGCGCCGGCGAGGCGCTGGAGCGCGCAGAGCGCGCGTTCGCCGCGGGGAGGGAGCTCGCGGAGGCGAGGGATCTCGCGTACCTCGCGGGGCGCCGGGCGCAGCTGGCCGACGCGCTCGGGCGCACGGCGGCCGCGGAGCGGCAGCGAGGCGCGGCCCTCCAGGCGTACGCCGAGGTGCAGCTGGCGCTGCGCAGGAAGGGGGCGCCGCCGGCCGACGCGGCGGAGCCGCTCGAGCCGGGCAAACCGACGCAGCCGCCGAAGGCGCCGGCCCGGGCACGCGCCCCGGAGCGCTCGCTGACGCGCGCCCCGGAGCGCTCGCTGACGATCCTGGACGGGCGGTGAACCGCGCCCGGCGCGGCAGACGCCGCGCGGCGGACGGCGCATGGCGACGGACGACAGCGGAGGCGGAGGACGCAGGCGGCGCGAGGACGGCCGACGGCCGGCGGACGGCGTCGCCCTGCTCCGGGCCGTTTGCTCCGCGCGGCGCCATCGCGTAGAAGCGAGGGTGATGTCCTCTGGCGCACCGCAGGCGTCGCCCGCTGCACTCCTCCCGGACGAGCTCCCCCCGGGCGAGCGCGCCTCGCTCGCCTTCCTGGCCGTCGTGTCGCTCGTCTCGTGCGCCGCCGATCTGGCGACCAAGGCGTGGGCGCACGCGCGGCTCGCCGGGTTCGACGCGAAGCGGTCGGGCCCGAAGATCTTCACGGTCATCCCGGACCACCTGGATTTCATCTTCGCGCAGAACCCGGGCGGCGCCTGGAGCTTCCTCCGCAGCCTCCCGGACGGCCTGCGGCGGCCGTTCTTCCTGTTCGTCTCCGCCGCGGCGATCGTCTTCATCGTCTCGATCTACCGGCGCGTCCACAAGGACCAGGCCGCGATGAAGTGGGGGCTCGCGCTGGCGCTCGGCGGCGCGATGGGCAACCTGGTCGACCGGATCCGCTACGGCTGGGTCATCGACTTTATCGACGTCTACGTGATCCGCGGCGGCCAGGAGTTTCACTGGCCGACGTTCAACGTCGCCGACATCGCGATCGTCGCCGGCGTCATCCTCATGTCCACGGACATGATCGCCTCCGCCCGCAACGCGAGCGCTCCCTCGTCAGCGCCGAGCGGCGGGCCCGGCGGCCCGGCGGGCGGCGACGCCGCCCCTCCGCTATCGACGGAAGCGCCTCCGCCCGCCCCGCCGGCCGGCTGAAGGGCCGAAGCGGCCGCGCGGCGCGCGGTCAGAGAGCGGGCTGCGCGCGCACGCGCGCACGCCCGAGAAGCACGACATGACGACGCGCGAGACGGGCGAGGGCGCACAGGGCAGACGGGCGAGACGGCGCGCCCGGAGGGAAGCCTTTGCCGGAGAGCTCGGTTTGTCGTAGAGGAACGCGCTCCGCATGACTGAAGACGCCACGCCGCGAGATGCTGCCGTGAAGACCGAGGGTGCCGATGCGGAGCCGGACCGCGCCGCGCCCGTGAAGGCGCCAGAAGGCGCGCCGCTGGCCGCCGGCGAGCGCGACCCCGAGGGGCGCGGCTCCTCGCTGGAGGACGACGCCGACGATGTGGTCGCGCCGGCGAAGCCGACCTACCGGCCGTCGTACGTGTTCCTGCTCGTCGTGTCGGCCGTCACGCTGGCCGCCGACCTCGGCACGAAGTGGTGGGCCAAGGACCGGCTGGAGCCGCGGGCGCTCGCGGACCTCGCCGACGCGCCCCGGCCGCTCGCGCTCCGGAAGATCGAGGTCATCCCGGATCACCTGAACCTGATCTTCGCGAAGAACCACGGCGGCGCGTGGGGCATCCTGGGCGACGAGAGCGAGGCGATCCGCCGCCCGTTCTTCCTCGTGGTCTCGCTCGCCGCGATCGTCTTCATCGTCTCGCTGTACCGCAAGCTCCACCCCTCGCAGATCGCGCTCCGGTGGGGGCTGCCGCTCGTGCTCGGCGGTGCGCTCGGGAACCTCGTCGACCGGATCCGCTACGGGTACGTCATCGACTTCATCCAGGTGCGGTTCACGCCGACGTTCGTGTGGCCGACGTTCAACGTGGCCGACATCGCGATCGTCGTGGGCGTCGGGCTGATGGCGATCGACATGTTCTCCCCGCAGCGCCCCGAGCTCGCGAGGAAGCCCTCCGGGGCGAAGGCGTCGGCGGGCTGACCATGCGACCCGAGCTGTTCCGCCTGCTCGACGTCGCGTTCCCCGCCTACTTCCTGCTGCTGCTGACCGGCTTCCTCTTCGCGACCGCGATCGGCGCCCTGTGGGCGCGGCGCATCGGCGAGGATCCGGACGTGATCGTCGACCTGGGGCTCGCGTGCCTCCTGGCCGGCGTCGTCGGCGGCCGGCTCCTCCACGTCCTCGCCGACGGGTACTTCTGGGATTACGTGCACCTGTGCACCGACCCGTCGCTCGTCGACTGGAAGGTCGAGCAGGCGCTGTGCGAGCCGCGGTACCACGGCGTCTGGGACGCCGCGAAGGGGGTCTGCCACCCGACCGAGCGCGATTGCCTGGCGTGGGCGAAGTTCTGGGCGGGCGGCCTGACGTACTACGGCGGCTTCGTCGGCGCGTCGGCGATGGCGTACTGGCTGCTGAAGCGCGATCGGTTCCCGTTCTGGAAGGCGGCGGACATGGCGGGCTTCGCCGTCCCGCTGGGCCTCGGGTTCGGGCGGATGGGCTGCCTGCTCGCCGGCTGCTGCTTCGGCCAGCGCACCGACGGCGCGCTCGGGCTCTCGTTCCCGCCGAACAGCCCCGCGAGCGAGGCGCAGTTCAAGCTGCACGAGCTCGCGAGCGCGCGCCTGCCGTCGCACCCCGTGCACCCGACGCAGATCTACGAGTCGGCCATGTCGTTCGCCATCGCGGCGATCTGCCTGCTCTACGTGCACGGGCGGAAGCGGTACGACGGGCAGGTCTTCGCGACGTTCCTCGGCCTCTACGCGCTCGGGCGCTTCACGCTCGAGTTCGCGCGCGCCGACGACCGGGGTGGCCTCATCGGCCTGTCCACGTCGCAGCTCATCGGGGTCGCGATGCTCGGCGCCGCGATCGCGATCCACGTGGCGCGGAGCCGGAAGACCGCGCCCGCGGCGATCGCGCCGGCCGCCTGAGCCGCGGCCCTGACGGCGCGCGGCATGCGCCGTCCGCCAACCGCGACGCTGGAGCGCCGATCACGTCGATCGAGCGAGAGACAAACCGCCGAGGCGCCGAGCCAGGGTCTTTCTCTTGGCGCCCTTGGCGCCTCGGCGGTTCGAGCTCCTGCTCGTCTCAGGCGCCTTCGACCCGTTCGTCGCGCTGGGGACACCGACGAGGCGCGGAGGCGTTGCTGCCTGCGATGTCCGCGCCGCGCCGGACGTCAGCCCTGGGAGACTTCCTTCTGCTTGCGCTTCTTGTACGCGGCGCGCTGGTCGTCCGTCGGCGGCTTGCCGAAGACGTACGCGAGCCCGATCGAGAGCACGTAGAGGAGGCACATCGGCACGGCCATGACCAGCTGGCTGGTGATGTCCGGCGGCGTCAGGATGGCCGCCAGGACGAAGGCGCCGAACACGAACCAGCGGCCGAACAGGATGAGCTGCAGGTAGTTGACGATGCCCGCGATCGAGAGAAACAGCACGATGAGCGGGATCTCGAAGATGATCCCGAAGCCGAGCAGGAGCTGGGCGACGAAGTCCAGGTAGTCGCCCATCATCACCGTCGGCGTGATCGTCACCCCGTCGCCGCCGACCGTGCCGGCCATGCTGAGGAAGTAGCCGAACGAGATCGGAAAGGCCGCGCGCCAGCCGAACAGGCCGCCGCCCACGAACAGGATCGTCGAGAACAGGACGAACGGGATGACGTAGCGCTTCTCGCGGGCGTAGAGGCCCGGCGCGACGAACGCCCACAGCTGGTAGAAGATGAACGGCGAGGCCAGCGCCGCGCCGCCGATCATCGACAGCTTGAAGTAAGCGACGAACGCGGCCGCGGGCGCGCCGAAGTGGAGCGAGGGGTTGCCCGGCAGGCTCTGCTCCCGCCACGCCTGCACGAATGGGACGGTCAGGAAGTGCAGGAGCTTCTCGCGCACCTCCCACCCGGCGATGCAGGCCGCAAAGAAGACGAGGATGCTCCGGACGAGCCGCTTGCGCAGCTCGTCGAGGTGCTCCCAGAAGGACATCGGTTTGTCCTCGTTGAGGTCCTCCTCGGTGTTGTCGCTGGACGCGCCGGCCGCCCCCGGGGAACCGCTCTTCGCCGCCGCCTGCTCCTGGCTCATGACGCCGCTCCGTTCCCCGTCGCTGTCGTCTCCTGCGCCGCCGCGGTCTCCTGCGCCGCCGCGGACCCTGCCGTGCTCGCCGCGCCCTGCGGCGCTGCCGCGGCCGCCGGCGTCGCCGTGGTCGCCGCGCCTGCCGCGCCCTCCGCGCCGCTCGCCGCTGCCGCGGCGGCTCCGCCCTCCACCGGCGCCGCGGCGCCTCCGCCCTCGGCCGCGTCCGCCGGCTTGGGCGCTCCCTCGATCTCGGCGCCGTAGGCGTCGCAGCCGAGGACCGGGTACTCGCGCTCGCGGAGCGGCGGCACGTTCTGCGGCGGCGGCGGCACGTCCGGCGGCGGCGGCAGGGGCTCGGGCTCCGGCGGCCTCACGCGCGGCGTCGCCGAGACGACCGTGCCGATGGTGCCGGCGTCCATGACGGGCTTCACCAGCGTCTCGATCACGTTGACCCGCGAGAGCGCGCGGAGCTCGCGGAGCTCGCGCTCCAGCCCCTCCTGGCGGATCAGGTCGTCGATGCCGCTCTGCGTCCGGAGCTCGGTGGTCATGCGGCGGAGCTTGGCGATCCAGCTCCCCGCCGTCCGCATCATCGCGGGCAACCGTCGTGGGCCGACCACGATGATGCCCACGATGACGAGCACCATTACCTCGCCGAAGCTGAAGCCGAACACGGGCGCAAGCTAGCGCGCGCCGGAGCAGGGATCCATAGCGACCCTCACGCCGGCCGCGGCGGCGCGCTCGGCCCGACGCCGGCCGCCTCCGCCGCCGCGCCGGGCCGGGGCGACGCCCGGCGGCCGCCTGGCCGCTGCGCCTCCGCCGGAGGCCGCGCGAGCTGCCCGCAGGCCGCGCCGACGTCGCCGCCGCCGGAGTAGCGCACGATCGAGCCGACGCCGGCGGCGGAGAGGACCGCGCGGAACGCCTCGAGCCGCGCCGAGCGCGCGAACGGATCGGCCGGCGCGGCGCCGCCCTCGGCGCCGCCGGGCGGGGGAGCGTCGGCCGCGCCGATGGCGTTGTAGGGGATGAGGCTGAGCCGAGGCGAGATGCCGTGCTGCGCGGCGAAGCCGCGGGCGAGCGCGGCCAGGCTCGCGGCGTCCTCGTCCGCGTCGTTCTGGCCCGCGAGCAGCGTGTACGCCCACATCGGCGCGTGCCCGGTCGCGCGCGCGTGCTCGCCCACGGCGGCGAGGACCTCGTCGAGCGGGTGCGCGCCGTCGATCGGCATGAGGTGGCGCCGCCTGCCGGGCCGCACCGAGCCGAGCGAGAGGCCGAGCCGGACGCCCGGGACCTCGGCCGCGAGCCGCCGGATCCCCGACGGGAGCCCCGCCGTGCACACCGTGATGTTGCGCATGTCGATCGCCTGCGCGCTCGGCTCCGAGAGCACCCGGATCGCCTGGATGACGCGATCGGCGTTGGCGAGCGGCTCGCCCATGCCCTGGAACAGCACGCCGTGCACGCGCGCGCCGCCGCCCACGGTGGCGCCGAGATCCCGGCGGATGAGCCGCACCTGCTCGACGATCTCCCAGGCCTCCAGGTTGCGCGCGAGGCCCATGCGCCCGGTGGCGCAGAAGGCGCAGGCGAGCGCGCAGCCGACCTGCGAGCTCACGCACGCCGAGTACCGGCCCGGCCGCTCGAGCGGGATGCGCACCGACTCGACCGCCGCGCCGTCCTCCAGACGGAACGCGTACTTCACGAACGGATCCTCGGCGCTCGCGCGCCGCTCCACGAGCGCGAGCGTCCTGATCTCGCCCGCCGAGCGCGCGGCCTCGAGCGCGGCGCGCCGGACGGTCGCGGGCGCGCGCGCGGGCAGCTCGCCGAGGCGGTGCGCCAGCGAGACGATGCGGCGCGCGTCGGTGAGGTCGATGCCGCAGGCGCCGGCGAGCTCCTCCGGCAGCACGGCCTGGAGCGCGAGGCGGGGGCGGCGTTCGTCCGAGCTGCTTTTAGGGCGGGGATCCACAGCGGATACCGACTAGCGCGCCAGGGCGGCCCAGTCTACGGTCGCCCGCGCATGCTTCGCCCGATCCGCTGGATGCGGCGCGGGTTCGCGCCCCTCGCCGCGGCGGGGCTCGCCCTCGCGCCGGCCGGCGCCGCGCGCGCGTCGCCGGAGGACGTGCTCGGCTTCGGCGCGCGCGCGAGCGCCATGGGCGCGACCGGCGCCGCGGTCGCGGAGGGCTACGAGGCCGTCTACGCGAACCCGGCGCTCCTGTCGCTGTCGCGCGAGCGCCGGCTCACCCTGGGGCTCGAGGGCGCGATCTTCGACCTCCGCGCGGGCGGCCGGCGGCTCTCGTACCCGCCGCTGCGCGGCAGCCTGATCGGCGCCACGGTGCCGATCCCGTTCGGCGGCGCGCTCGCGGACCGCGTGACGATCGGCCTCGGCTTCTTCGCGCCGTTCGACGTGGTGGTCCGCGGGCGGATCCTCTACCCGGAGACGCCGCAGTTCCCGGTCGCGGACCGGACCCAGTCGGTGGCGGTGCAGGCGGCGCTCGGCGCGTCGCTCGGGCGCGGCGTCCGGGTGGGCGCCGGCTTCGCCGCGCTGGCGGCGCTGTCCGGCGCGGTGACGGTGGCGACCGACGCGTCCGGCCGCGTGGGCACGCTGGTCGAGGACACCCTCGTCGCGAGCTACGGGCCGATCCTCGGCGCGAGCTACGACATCGGCGCGTACCGCGTCGGGGCCGCGTTCCGCGGCGAGCTCGCCGGGCGCTTCGACGTCGTCATCCGCGCCGAGGATCTCGGGGGGATCGCCGTGCCGCCGCTCCACATCGCGGGGATCGCGCAGTACGATCCGGCGCAGGTCGCGCTCGAGGTGGCGCGCGTGAAGGGCCCCTGGAAGGTGGCGATCGGCGCGACGTACAAGCGCTGGTCGGCGTACCCCGGCCCGGTCGAGGCGACGGTGCGCTGCCCGGACGTCGACCCCGCCACGGGCGAGCCGTTCGCCGGCCCGTGCGGGGCGCCGGCGCCCGCGGATCCGGGGTACTCGGACACGGTCGTGCCGCGCGTCGGCGTGGAGCGCAGCCTCGCGCTGCGGCCGGGGGCCACGGCGCACGCGCGCGGCGGCGCGTACCTCGAGCCGTCGCCGGCGCCCGAGCAGACGGGCGCGTCGAACCTCTACGACAACGCGCGCGTCGCGCTGTCGCTCGGCTACGGGCTCGCGCTCGCCGCGCCGCTGCCCCGGCTGACGCTGGACCTGTTCGGCGAGGTGCAGCTGCTCCTGCCGCGCGCGCACCGGAAGCGCGGCGAGCCTGCCGCGGGCGGCGGCGAAGGCGGCGCCGGCGCGGTGCGCACGGGGGGCGTCCTGGTCGCGGGCGGGACGACGCTCGGGGTGGCGTTCTGATGCGCCGGCCCGCCTGCGCCGCCGCGCTGCTGGCCGCGCTGACCGCCGGGCCAGCGCGCGCGCACGCGCCCGACGCGTACGGCTTCGGCGCGCGCGGCGCCGCGATGGGCGGCGCGCTCGCGGCGGACGCGACCGATTTCTCGGCGAGCTACTACAACCCGGCGGGCCTCGCCGGCGCGACGGGGCTCGGCCTCTCGCTCGGCTACAGCTACGCGTCGAACGGCCTGCGCACGAACGGCCGCGACAGCGGCGTGCGCGACGTCCACGGGCTGTCGGGCGGCCTCGTCGCGCCAGGCGAGGTGCTCGGCGTCCCATTCGCGTTCGGGCTGGCGACGTTCCTGCCGGACGACGGGCTGTCGCGGATCGAGGCGATCCGCCAGGAGACGCCGCGCTGGGAGCTCTACGACGACCGGCTCTCGATCCTGTTCCTCGCCGCGAACATCGCGGTGCGCCCGCTCCCGTTCCTGGAGCTCGGCGGCGGCGTCGCGTTCCTCGCCTCGACGCGGGGCCGCTTCTCGGTGACGGGCCGCGCCGACGCGCTGTCGCCCTACGACTCCGCGCTCCGCCACGAGGTGGACGCGGATCTCACGTCGATCCGCTACCCGCAGCTCGGCGCGCGGGTGCGCGCCTGGGATCTCGGCTTCGTCGGGGTCGTCTACCGCGGGGAGGCGAAGCTCCCGCTGTCGATCGACGCGCGGCTGCAAGGGGTCGTCGACTTCGCGGGCATCGAGGTGCCGCTCCTCTACGAGCTCGAGTCGCGCACGGTCGACGCGTTCCTGCCGCAGCAGGTCGTCGTGGGGGCGAGCTTCCAGCGGATCCGGGGCCTGCGCGTGAACCTCGACGTCACATGGGTGAACTGGTCGGCCTACGAGAGCCCGGTGGCGAGGGCGCGGGCGCACCTCGAGGCGTCGCCGCCCCCGGAGGTGCCGCTCGACCTGCCCGACGATCCGAGGCCCACGTCCGTGGTGCCGCTCCGGTTCGAGGATCGGCTCGTGCTGCGGCTGGGCGTCGAGTACGCGATCGCCGCGGCGGGGAGCCCGCGCGAGGCGGCCGGGCAAGGCGGGCCGGGGGGAGCGCGGCACGCGATCGAGATCCCGCTCCGCGCGGGGTACGTCTACGAGCGCTCGCCGGTCCCGCCGCAGCGGGGGGTGACGAACTACATCGACGCAGATCGACACACGCTCTCTCTGGGGGCGGGCGTGGTCCTGAATCGGCCTCTGCCGGAGCTGCCGGGCTCGCTCCGGATCGATGTGCACGGGCAGCTGTCCGTGCTGCCGGAAGTGGTGGTGGAGAAGGACAATCCGGCTGATTTCGTCGGGGACTACAGAGCAGACGGCACGATGGTGAACCTTGGAGCGACGGTGACGGCTGCGTTCTGATCCCGTGAACGAGGTGAATCGCGCGGGGATCGACGGTGGCCGTGGCACTCGATGGCTCTTCGCCGGAATGTCGATTCGCCACCTGCGGGGTCGTGCAGGCTTGACATCAGATCGCTTTGCACCGCCATCGCCGCGCGCTTGACGCGCGCTCCAGTTCTTGCGAGACCACCTCATGCCAACGGATGCACCTTCTTCGTCGTCAGGCGAAGCACCCCGCTTCGATTTGAAGGGTCAGGTAGCGCTCGTCACCGGGGCCGCTCGCGGCCTCGGGAACGCATGCGCGCTCGCCCTCGCGCACGCCGGCGCGGACGTCGCCCTTGGCCTGCGCGAGATCGGCTCAGCGGGGGAGCTCGCCGAGTCCATACGCGCCCTCGGCCGACGCGCGCTCCCGCTGCAAATGGACGTGACGCGCACGTCGGAGATCAGGAGCGCGGTGGCCGAAGCGATCCGCCATTTCGGTCGCATCGACATCCTGGTCAACAACGCCGGAATCGGCCCGCCGAGCCCCGCAGAAGACGTGACCGAAGAGGACTTCGATCTCACGGTTGCGGTGAACCTCAAGGGCACGTTCTTCGTGAGCCAGGAGGTCGGGCGGACGATGATCAAGAACCGCAGCGGCAAGATCGTGAACCTGAGCTCGCAGGCGGGGTTCGTCGGTCTACCGACCGAGTCGGTCTACTGCATGACCAAGGCAGGGATCGCGCACCTGACCAAATGCCTCGCGGTCGAGTGGGCCAGGTACGGCATCAACGTGAACGCGGTCGCCCCGACGTTCATCCGGACGCCGGGCACCGTCAAATGGCTCAAAGACGAGGCGTTTCGAGACGATCTCCTGTCGAGGATCCCCCTCGGGCGCGTCGGCGAGCCCGTCGACGTGGCGGGCGCCGTCGTCTTCCTCGCGTCGCCTGCCGCGTCGCTCATCACCGGGACCACCCTCCTCATCGACGGCGGCTTCACCGCCCGGTGACTATCTCCCTCGCACCGACTCCTCCAGGCAACGGTAGGATCCGAGTTTGCGCCCTCGCAGGCCGCTCCCCGCGGGGATGCACTCGTGACTAGTTCCGCCCCGCCAGAAGTCCGGCCAGGGATCCGGAGAGAGAGTTCAACGCCAAGGCGCAAAGACGCAAAAAAGATTTGTAGTTTTGCGCCTTTGCGCCTTTGCGCCTTTGCGCCTTTGCGCCTTTGCGCCTTGGCGTTTATTTCTCTGTCGCTCGCGAGGCAGATCCCTGGCGGGAGTTCTGACCGGCGGTACTAGGATGGAGCGGTGCTCCAGGATCCGACGCGCATCCCCATCCGTGAACCTCGGGGCCCACGCAGGCCTGCATCACGCCTCCGTCCGCGCTTGCCGATGCTGCTCCTCCTCCCTCGAGCGCTCGCCCTCTGCGCGGTTCCGTGGCCGCTCGCTTCCTGCGCGACGCTCCCCTCGGAGGAGGCCGACGAGGGCAGCCTGCCGAACGCCCTCGCCGGTCCGTTCCGGGAGATCGACCAGGAAGAGCTCGGCAACTCCAGGGCGGCCCCGCACGTCATGAACGACGACGAGCGCTTCGCGCGCGACGCCTCGGTGGTCGATCTGGACGGCGATCCCTCGACGCTCGCGGCCGCTGGCTTCTTCGCCGCCACGCTCGGCCCCGACGACGCCGAGCCAGACCCGCTCGCCCCGCCGAACGCGATCGTCCGCTACGAGGCCGCGGACGGCCGCTCGTTCGAGCGATCGCCGGTGACGGTCCTCGCGCCGGAGCTGCCCTGGGAAGGCGGCACGGTGGCCGCCCCTTCGGCGCTCCTCCTGGACGGCGAGATCTGGCTCTACTACGCGGCGGAGGGCGGCATCGGCCTCGCGCGCAGTACCGACGGCGTCGCCTTCGCGCGCGAGCCGGCGCCCGTGCTCGCGCCGACCGCGCCCGACGACGGCGGCTGGGAGCGCGGCGCCATCCCCGGCAGCCCCGGCGTGGTCCGCCTGCCCGACGGCTCGCTCCGGATGTTCTACGTCGTCGCGGGCGACGGGGGCGCGTCCTTCGTGGGCGAGGCGCGCAGCGACGACGGCCTCGCCTGGGCGCGCGTCGGCGACGGCCCCGCGCTCGCGCCGGCGCCCCTGCCGGCCGCCGGCGCGAGCGCGGCGGAGGACGAGCCCTTCGACAGCGCCGCCGTCTTCGATCCCGCGCCGGTGCTCGCCGTCTCCGCGACGGGCCGGCCGAGCCTGCGCGTCTACTACGCCGGCCGCGACAGCGCCGGCCGCTCCGCGATCGGCCTCGCGGCCCGCTTCGGTCACGACGGGCCGCTCCAGCGCGCGGCGGCGCCGGTGTTCGGCGCGTCCTCCGCGCTCGCGCCGCGCGCGCCCTGGGTGGCCGCTTATCCCGGGTTCTCGCTGCTGTTCGTCACGCAGGCGGCGGGGACGCGCGACGGCCAGGGCTACCCCGCGGTCGCCGCCGGCGTCGCGCCGGCCGACGCGTCGCTCCCGCCGCCCGAGCCGTGAGCGCGCCCCGATCGCCCGCCCGCCGCGCCGCCCCGGCCGCCCGCGCCGGCGGCCCAGCGCTCCGCCGTTGACGCTGCGGGCCCCGGCACCACGACCTCCGCGTCGATGCCGTCGATCGACGTCATCGATCGACGTCATCGATCGACGAAATTGCCAGCGCGCCGGCCGATCGAGCTCGCGCTCGACGAGGCCCTCGGAGGAACCATGTCCGTCGCCAGAGTGGGCGAGCCCGCCCCCGAGTTCACGCTCCCCGTGTTCGATCCCGCCGCCCCGAACCGCCACGATCTCACGGTCTCGCTGTCGGATCACAGCGGCCGGTGGCTCCTCTTCTTCTTCTATCCGATGGACTTCACCTTCGTGTGTCCGACGGAGATCCTCGCCCTGGCCGATCGGCGCGCCGACTTCGATCAGCTCGGCACGAGCCTCCTCGGCTGCTCGACCGACACGACCTACACCCATCGGGCCTGGGCGATGACGCCCCGGGAGCAGAACGGCATCGCGGGCGTGAACTACCCGATCGCCGCCGACCACTCGGGCGAGGTGGCGCGCAGGTACGGCGTGCTCATCGAGGGCGTCCACGCGGCGCTGCGCGGGCTCTTCATCGTCGATCCCAAGGGCGTCCTCCAGTACGCCGTGATCCACTCGCTCAACATCGGCCGCTCGACCGACGAGACCCTCCGCGTGCTCGCGGCGCTCCAGACCGGCGGCCTGTGCCCGTCCGACTGGAAGCCGGGCAAGGACACGATCGAGATCGCGGCGGAGCAGCGCCGTGCTGCCTAGCGGCGCGCCGATGCCCTCGTTCGAGGGCGCGACGCGCTGGCTGAACGGCGAGCCCACGCCCGCCGCGCTCCAGGGCGCGCCGGTCGTCGTGCAGTTCTGGGCGGTGTCGTGCTCGCTCTGCAAGGACAACCTGCCCACCCTGCGCGCGTGGAAGGACAGATACGGGCCGCGCGGCGTCCGCTTCGTCTCGGTCCACATGCCTCGCCAGGAGTCCGACACGCGCGTCGATCGGGTGGAGGCCGTCGTGACGGAGAGCGCCATGGACGAGCCGGTCGCCATCGACAACGCGCACGCGATCGGCGACCGCTTCCAGACGGGCGGCCTCTGGCCCGCCTACTTCCTGTTCGACGGCGAGGGGAAGCTGCGGGCGCGATCCGCGGGCGCCGCAGGGCTGTCGCACCTGGAGCGCGCGCTCGCGCAGCTCACGGGCGAGGAGGGCGGCTGAGCGACCCGGCCGGCCGCGCGGGGAGCGCCGGCCCGGCGCGGCCCGCGAGGTCGAGGGCGACCTGGCGCTCGATCCAGAGCAGCAGCGGGCAGAAGACGAGCGCGCAGGCGATCGCCAGCGCGGCCACGCCGGCCATGCCGTCGAGGCGCCCGTCCGGGAGCTCGCGGAGCATCCTGGCGGACACGAACGCGGCGAGCGCGGACGCGAGGTGCTGCACCGCCGACTGCATCGACGCGAAGCGCGCCCGCTCCGAGGGGAGCGGCACCTTCGAGGCGAGCGTGCTGTACGAGATGTTGCAGATCGTCGTGCCGGTCATGAAGCCGACGAACACCGCGAGCACGGGCAGCCCCGGCACGTACGCGTGGAACCCGGCGTAGAGGACGGCCACGAGCAGCGCCGCGCCGGAGAGGCTCGTGCGGAACGCGCCGAGCCGGTCGAGCAGCGGGCCCGCCGTGCGCATCACGACGAAGCTGAGCGCGCCGCCCGCGAGGTAGAGCAGGCCGAGCCGCTCGCGCGGGTAGCCGAGGTTGTTCTGCACGTAGGCCGAGATGTTCGGGATGATCAGGAACGACGCCATCATCAGGGCCGTGGTCGCCAGGTACGAGCGCGCGACGAGCGGGCAGCCGAGCAGGGCGCGGAGCTCGCGGAGGGCGCTCCCCGGCGCCGCCGCGCCGCCGATGTGGCCGCGCATCGAGGGCAGGAGCGCGGTCGCGAGCCCCGCGACGAGGACCCCGAGCCCGGCGACCGCGAAGAAGGGCACCTGGAAGCCGCCGCGCCGCGCGAGCTCGAGCCCGGCCGGCACGCCGAGCACGGCGGCGAACGAGTAGGCGCCCATCACGACGCCCATGGCCTTGCCGCGCCGCTCGGGCGGGATGACGTCGGCGACGATCGACAGGGAGATCGCCGCCGCGGGCCCCCCGAAGGCGCCGGCGAGGACGCGCGCCGCGAGCAGGGTCGAGAGCCCGGTGGCGAGGCCGCCCGCGGCCGTGGCGACGACGAGGCCGAGCATCGCGACCGCGAGCGCGCTGCGCCGGTCGAACCGGTCGAGGAAGAACGCGCCGGCGACGCCCGAGAGCGCCGCGGCCGCGGTGTAGCTGCCGCCGACGAGGCCGAGATCGGACAGCGGGATGCCGAGCGCCGCGGCGAGGTCCGGCCCGAGCGGCATGACCATCATGACGTCGAGGAGGTTGACGAACTGGACCGCCGCGACGAGGAGCAGGATCGTCCGTTCGGAGCGCGCGCTAGCCATGATCGCCTCGCGCCCGGCCCTGGGCCGCCTCCCGTGTCGCGGCGGCGCCCCGGCCCCCGCGCGGTCCCTTTGCGGCGCTCATGACGCCAGCGTGGCCGCCGCGGGCGCGTCGCAGCCCGCGTCCAGCGCCGCCACGAACGCCTGCTGGTGCCCCTCGAGGGTGGCCCGATCGTAGAGCGACGGGTGCCCGTCGAGCGTGAAGTGGATGTCGTCTCCCCAGCTCGAGAAAGCGAAGGAGAGGTCTTCCACCGGGCCGGACGCGACGTTGGTCACGGTCGCCTTGAGCTCGGGGCCGAAGTCGAGCGGCGCGCTGAACGGGATGACGTTCACCTCGGGGCCGAACAGGCGCTTGTGATCCATGTCGCGCCAGAGGTGCAGGTAATGGTACCGCTGGTGGGCGCGCAGGCCGTCGAAGGCGCGCCGCGCGCGCTGCGCGAGCTCGGGGAGGGCGGCGTCCGGATCGACGCGGACCCGGACGGGGATCATGTTCATGGCCATGCACGGCACGTTGAGCGCGGCGCTGCCCATCCGCTGCATCACCGGGACGCCGAGGAGCACGTCGCGCTCCCCGGTCAGGCGCGCGTGGAACGCCGCCACCATGCCGAAGAGCAGGTTGGGCCAGCTGGTCTTGAGCTCGATCGCCCGCCTCTTGAGCTTCGCGCCGAGCCGCGCGGGCAGCGCCGTGCTCGCGCGGTTCCCCCGCAGGAGGCCCAGCTCCTCGAACAGCACCGGCGGCAGGTCGAGCCCGTCGTAAACGCGCATGAGCGCCTCGCGGTCCCGCGCGACCTGCGCGGAGCCCTGGTAGGCGACGTCCTCGGCGATCACCGGGGCGAACCCGGCGAACCGCGGGGAGAGCGGCCCGCCGCCCCCGAGCGCGCGGTAGTGCTCGGCGACCCGGCTCTTGCAGAGCTGGAAGCCGTAGCCGTCGAGGGTGATGTGGTGCGCGCGGAAGACCCAGAGGTGGTGATCGGGCGCGAGCCGGTAAATCGTCTGGTCGTAGAGCCGCCCCTCCTCGAGCGAAAAGGGCGCGTCGAGCCGCTCCAGGATCTCCCTGTCGGCCGCGCGCCGCGGGTCCTCCGCGCCGGTCAGATCGCGCAGCGCGACGGGGGGCTGCGCCGCCTCCCCGAGGCGCTGGCGGGGCTCGCCGTCCTGCTCGAAGAAGCGGATGTGCAGGGCCTCCGCCTCGCCCTGCATGGCGATGAGCGCCTGCCTGAGCCGATCGAGGTCGAGCGGCCCGCGCAGCTCGACGCGCTCCGCCGTGTTGTTGACGGTGCTCTGCGGATCCCTCTTGTGGTCGAGCCACATGGCCGCTTGCGCTTGGGTGAGGGGGTGACTGACGCTCATGGATTCAGGACCTCAGGACGCGGCTTCCACGAAGCGCGCGTGGCTCGTCGTTGTTGTCTTCACTCCGCCGCCGCGCGCCGCCGCCCCTCGCGGGGGCAGCGCGCGGCCTGCGCGCTCGCACGAGGGCCCGAGACGGCGCGCATCGGGCGACAGGGCTGACCGACGTGGCCTCGCCGCCCCGGAGACCGGTCCCGGCGCGCTCGCCCCGGAGCGGTGAACCGGCACTCGGTGGAATACTCGAACATGAAAGTGAAAGCTGCTTTCAATTAGCTAGAGGATCGGGTAGATCCCGTCAAGCGGATTCGCTCGGAGCGGCGCATGGGCCGATTTTCGCGGGATCGCCGTGCGCCGGCCCGAGCGGGCCGCCTCGATGGGCGACCCAGGCCTCCAGGCGCCGCTTCCGCTGCGAGCGATTTTCGATTGACGAGCTGCCAAATTCCATGGTAGACGCTCGATTCGATTAAGTTGAAAGTCACTTTCATTATCATTTCTCGGATCGTCGTGGACGGGAAAGAGGGCCAGGGATGAACGACCTGACGCTGAAACGGGAGGCTCCGTCCGGCGGCCGGTGCGAGCGCTGCGGCGTCGCCGGCCATGGGGGGACCGAGGCCGTGCGCTGCGACTGCGGCAGCATGCTCGCGCGGCACGTGGCCGGCGGCATCGAGCTGAAGTGCCGGCGATGCAAGCGCGTCGTGGTCATCCCGATCGCGCCGGCGGGGGACGACGCGACGGCCGAGACCGAGGTCGAGCTCTGACCCATGCACGCCCGCAGCAGCGCCGAGATGCGAGCGCCGATCGCGGCCCCGCGGGCGAGCGCCGGGTCGACCCGGAGGCGGAACGCCGAGGGCGGCGCGGCGCACGGCCGTCCGGCGCGGCGGCCGGCGGCGATGCGGCGCGCCGGGTTGGAGAGGTGATGACCGGCGGACGCGCCTCCCGCCGCGGCGGGACGTTCTGGATCCTGGCCCTGCTCCTCTGCGGCACGCGCGCCGCCTCCGCGCAGGAGGCGCGGCCGCGCGACGAGGCGCCGCCGAGCGGGGAAGCGCGCGCCGAGGCGCCGCCGAGCGGGGAGGAGCGCGAGCGCGGCGCGGCGTCGGAGGGCGAGGCGGGGCGCGGGGCGCCGGGCGACGGCGCGGCGCTCGAGGCGCGCGCGCCCGAGCTCATCGAGCCCGTGGAGGCCGCGTATCCGGAGGAGGCGCGCGCGGCGGGCAAGGAGGCGAGCGTCGTCCTGAAGCTGACGATCGACGCGGCGGGGCGCGTCACGCAGGCGGACGTCGCGTCGCCCGCAGGTCACGGGTTCGACGAGGCCGCGCAGGAGGCGGCGCTGCGCTTCCGCTTCCGGCCCGCCCTGCGAGGCGGCCGGAGCGTCGCGGCGCGCATCCTCTACCGCTACGACTTCCGGCTGCCCGCGCCGCCCGCGGCGGCGGCGCCGATCGCATCGCCGCCCGCGGCGGCGATGGCGGCGCCAGCGACGTCCGCGGCAGCCACGCCCGCCGCCGCGAGCGTGGTCGGGCGGGTCCTCTGGTCAGGGCCCGGCGCCGAGCCCGTGGCCGGCGTCGAGGTCGCGGTGGCGTCGCCGGACGGCGCCGCGCGCCAGGTCGCGCGCACCGACGAGCACGGCCGCTTCCGGGTCGACGCGCTGGCGCCGGGCCCGTACGACGTCATCGCCGAGGTCGCGTTCGCGCAGCGGCTCCGCGTGCGCGTCGAGGCCGCCGGCGGGCGGGAGGCGGAGGCGACGCTGCGCCTCGTGCCCCTGGCCGCGGCCCCGCCGCTCGAGGTGAGCGTGCGCGGCGCCTCGGAGGCCGAGCGGCTGCGCCGATCTGCCGAGGCCGTGCGGGTCGTCGAGACCGCGCAGGCGCGGCGGCAGTCCGCGGATCTCGGCGAGGTGCTCGCCCGCTCCGAGGGCGTGAGCGTGCGCCGCGGCGGCGGGCTCGGCTCCGCCGCCCGCTTCTCGCTGAACGGCCTCACCGGCGACCAGATCCGCTTCTTCCTCGACGGCGTGCCGCTCGCGCTGGCGGGCTACTCGGCGGGGATCGCCAGCGTCCCGGTCAACCTCGTCGAGCGGGTCGAGATCTACCGCGGCGTCGTGCCCGTGCGCTTCGGCGCGGACGCGCTCGGCGGCGCGGTGAACCTCGTGACCGATCGCGAGACCCGCGGGACGGGCGGCTCGGCGTCTTACCAGGTCGGCTCCTTCGGCACGTACCGGGCGACCCTGAGCGCGCGCCACGCCGACGAGCCGAGCGGGCTGTTCGCGCGCGCGAGCGCCTTCGCCGACCACGCGCGGAACGACTACCCGATGCAGGACGTCGAGGTGGTGGCCGCGAACGGGCGCCTCACGCCCGCCGAGGTCCGCCGGTTCCACGACCGCTACCGCGCGGCCGGCGGCTCGATCGAGGGCGGGTGGCTCCGGCGGCCCTGGGCCGATCGGCTGCTCCTGCGGGCCTTCTACGCCGCGCACGACCGCGACGTGCAGCACAACCTGTACATGAAGGTGCCCTACGGCGAGGTCACCTACGGCAGGCAGGCCGGCGGCGGCCACGCGCGGTATGCGCAGCCGCTCTCGAAGAGCCTCCGGCTCGACGCCATGGCGGGGTACGCGCTCGCGCGCACCGTCTTCCGCGATCTCGGGACCTGCCGTTACGGCTGGCGAGGTCGCTGCATGGCGCCGCTCCCGCAGCGCGGGGAGATGGGCCGCGCGGCCGACCAGGCCGTCCTCCAGCACACGGCGTTCGCCACCGTGAGCCTGGCCTACCGCGCCGCGCCCGATCACCTCCTGCGCTTCGGGGTGTCGCCGACCTACGCGACCCGCACCGGGAAGAACAGCGCGATCCGCGACCGGTACGATCCGCTCACCGCGCGGCGGGCGGTGCTCGGCGGCGTGGCAGGCGTCGAGTACGAGGCGAAGGGGCTCGATGGCCGGCTCGCGAACATCGCCTTCGCCAAGGGCTATGCGCAGGTGATCGGGACCAGGGAGCTGCTCCCGAGCGGCGCCCTCCGCGATCTCGATCTGACGCGCCACAGGTTCGGGATCGGCGACAGCCTGCGCTTCCGCTTCACGGACGCGCTCTACGCGAAGGCCTCGTACGAGCTGGCCACCCGGCTGCCCAACGCGGAAGAGCTGTTCGGCGACGGCGGGGTCATCACCGACAGCCTGCACCTCGCGCCGGAGGTGAGCCACAACGTGAACGTCGGCGTGACCCTGGAGCGCGCGGAGACCGGCTTCGGGGAGCTCCGCTTCGACGTGAACGGCTTCGGCCGCTTCGCCGAGGATCTCATCCGGCTGGGCGGAGAGGCCAGCTACGCCAAGTACGAGAACTTCCCGTCGGCCCGGTCCGTGGGCTTCGAGTCGGCGATCGGGTGGACGTCCCCGGGGGAGTGGCTGGCCCTCGACGGTCAGCTCACATGGCAGGACTTCCGCAACACGACCGGCACAGGCCCGCTCGCCCGCTTCAAGGGCGAGCGCATGCTCAACCAGCCTTACCTGTTCGCCGACGCCTCCGCGCGCCTCACGTGGCCCGAGCCGTTCCACCCGCACGACGCGCTGTCGCTGACCTGGAGCACGCGTTACGTCGGCGAGTTCTTCCTCGGCTGGGAGAGCGCCGGGGACGAGAAGCACGCTTTCGAGCCGCAGCTCCTGCACGCGCTCACGCTCGCCTATGCGGTGCAGCGCGGCGGACGATCGGTGAGCGGTAGCCTCGAGGTCCACAACCTCACTGACGAAAAAGCCTTTGATTTCTTCGGTGTACAGCGTCCCGGTCGAGCGGCTTACGCCAAGCTCGTCCTCGATCTGTAACCACGTGATCGATCGAACCAAGGAGTGTTTTCCATGTCGCGTTCTCTGCGCCTGCTCACGCCGTTCCTGTTCACCCTGATCGTCCCTTGCCTCGCCGCGTGCGGCGACGATGAGAGCGACGGTGTCGGCGGCAACGGGGGTGACAGCGGCACCGGGGGCGAGGGCGGCGCCACGGGGGAGGTCATCGCGCTCACCACGCAGGTGTTCGGCGTCGAGGCGGCCGACACGCTGAGCTACATCCTCCTGACCGATACGCTCGACAGCGATCAGCCGCTGTCGCTCGACAGCGGCACCGAGATCCTGGGGCGCGGCATCGGCGCGGGCCCCGACGGCGGGGGCGCCCTGTTCGTGGCGAGCGACGCCGGGCCGACCGTGACCCGTTACGACCTCGGGGCGAACGGCAGCCTGAAGAAGGGCGCCACCGTGAGCTTCCAGGGCCAGGGGCTCGCGAAGATCGACGAGTACGGGGGGCAGTTCCAGTTCGTGTCGGAGACCAAGGCGTACTTCTTCGACGGGTACACCGCGCAGGTGGTGATCTGGAATCCGAAGGAGATGACGGTCACCGGCGCCATCCCGCTCGACGCGCTCGTGCTCGGGGACGCGACGCTGACGTTCACGGCGGCGCCCCTGCGCGTGGACGGCGCGGTGATCTCCTTCGCCGGCTGGAGGAACGGGCCCGAGGTGCCGAGCCAGGCCGGGATCGTCGTCGTGGACACGGCGACGGACGAGGCGACCGTGGTCACCGACGATCGGTGCGGCTACGTGCGCGACGGCGCGGTGGGGCCCGACGGCAAGATCTACATGGCCACCGAGGCGTACGGCGCCGCGGTGCACCGGCTCAACCCCGACAGCGCGGCGGCGCCGTGCATGCTGCGGTTCGACCTCGAGGCCGGGCAGTTCGACCCCGACTTCCACGTCGAGCTCGGCTCGCTGTTCGACGGCGACGCGGCCGGCTCGCTGATCGTCGGCTCCGGCGGCGAGGCGTACCTGCGCGTGCTCGACGAGGGCGCGTTCGCGATCAAGGAGGACACCCACCCGCGGGTGCTCGCGAGCGCCGCGGCGTGGCGGTGGGCCAGCGTCACCCTCGGCGACGCCCCGGAGGCCACGCTGCTCGACGCCGAGCCCACGAGCGGCAGCGTCGTGAGCGTGTCGCTCGGCGGCAAGAGCTTCGTGCTCCAGTTCCTCGGCCAGGACTCCACCACCTTCCGCGAGCTCGGCGGGGACGGCCCCGGCGAGGTGAGCCTGACCGCGCCCGGCGTCGTGTTCTCGGCCGCGAAGCTGCGATGATGCTGGCGCCCGATCGCGAAGGTGCGACGAGCGACGGCCCCGCGCGGGAGCCCCGCGCCCCGCAGGGCCGCCGCCCGCGGCCGCGGTACGGCGCCGCCATGAAGGTCGTGCGGCGCGCGCATATGTACCTCGGGCTGCTCGTGTTTCCCTGGATCCTGCTGTTCGGGATCAGCGGCGTGCTGTTCAACCACCCGCAGATCGGGCGCGACTTCGAGCGGCGGTCGATCTCGGCCGAGCAGGTGTCGGCGCTCACCGGGTTCACGCCGTGGGATCCCGACGCCGTGGCGCGCAAGGTCGTCGAGCAGCTCAACGCCGGCTCTCCGTCCCGCTACACGCTCGACGCGTCGACCCCCGGCGCGTTCTCGGGCTGGCCCGAGCTCATCGGCTCGACCAGCGAGGGGGGGCGCACCATGGTGCTCGTCCGCCTGGACGACGGCGCCGCGACGCTCTCCACGTTCCCGCCCGAGCCCGCGAAGGCCCCCGAGCCTCCCTTCGCCGGCGCGACGGTCGAGCTGCCCGAGCACCGGATGGCGGCCGTGGAGGCGCAGGTGAAGGATCTGCTGCCCAAGCTGGGCATCGACGGCGCGGGGCCGCTGCGCGCCCACCCGAAGGTCAGCCCCGAGCTGCGCTTTCGCATGCGCGACGCGGAAGGCCGCCTGTGGAACGTCACGTACGACCTGGGCGCGGGCCGCCTCGACGGGCGGCTCGACGGCGGCGCCGGACAGCCGCTCTTCGTGGAGCTGCTCGGGATGCTCCACAAGACACATCATTTCCCGGTGCACGGCGGCATGACCTGGATCTGGGCGCTGTTCGCGGACATCACCGGGATCACCCTGGTCCTCTGGGCGCTGACCGGCCTCGCGATGTGGTGGCAGATGAAGCCGTCCCGGGTCGTCGGCGCGGTCGCCGTCGCGGTCGCCATCGCCGTGGCCGCCGTGGTGATGAGCGGCACGGCGTCGGACATCGTGTTCGGCAAGGTCGAGAAGGGCGGGGCGTGAGCGCTAGAGGGTGAAGCTGCCCGAACAGCGCAGAACGTGAAACGGCCGAGACGCCAAGGACGCCAAGAGGGGATTCGCCTCGTGGCGTTCTTGGCGTCTCGGCGGTTCGTTCTTCGCCGGATCGACGTGCTCGGCGCGCTACGCGCCGAGCGTGGCGCCGCCGTCGACGCAGAGGTCGTGCATCGTGATGTGCCGCGCCTGATCCGAGGCGAGGAACAGCACCGCCGCGGCGACGTCCTCGGTCTCGGCGATCCGGTTCAGCGGGATCCCCAGCTTGAACGCCTCGGGGGAGCCGGCGATGACCGCGCGCGCCCCGCGCCCGTCGGTCCAGAGCGCGCGCTGCATCGGCGTGTCCGTCGAGCCCGGGGAGACCACGTTGCACCGGATATTGTATCTCGCGAGCTCCAGGCCGAGGCACTTCGTGAACATGGTCGTGGCCGCCTTCGAGGCGGCATAAGCGGCCATGTGCACCCGCGGGGTCCGCGCGGCGTTGGACCCGACCGTCACGATCGCCCCCGAAGCGCGCCCCGTCATGCGCCGCGCCACGGCCCGGCTCACGTTGACCACGCCCCGGGTGTTGACCGCGAAGGTCCGCTCCCAGTCGTCGTCGCTCAGCTCCAGGACCGGGCCGACGCGCAGGATGCCCGCCACGTTGACAAGGATGTCCAGCGGCCCGAGCTCCCGCTCGACCCGGTCCACGACCCTGTCGACGGCCTCGCCGTCCGACACATCCGCCGGGAACGCCGCGGCGCGGCGGCCGCCCGCCGTCAGATCGGCGACCACGGCGGCGAGGCGCTCCCGGTTCGCGTCGAGCGCCGCCACGGCCGCGCCCCGCGCCGCGAGGGCCCGCGCGACGGCCTCGCCGATCCCCTGGGCGGCGCCCGTGACGAGCGCGACCTTGTGCTTGAAGTCCATCTCCATATCTCTCGCTCTCCGTCAGGTGGGGTCGAGCTCATCCATGAACCGATGGCGCTCCTCGTGATACGCCTCCTCGGCGCGATCGGCCTTCCAGTACGGCACGGCGTACATCGCGTCGCGCCCGAGGCCGCGCTCGTTCCGCAGGTGGTCGCGGATCGCGCGGACCGACGACGCCTCGCCGGCGACCCAGGCGAAGGCCCGGCCCGGCGGCCACTCGAAGGCGCGCACCGCGTCCTCCAGCTCGGGGCCGGGCGCGTGCTTTCCGCCGAGCGGTAACCAGGTCAGCGCGACGGCCGGCGGACACGCGATCGGCTGCACGTCGGCCGCGTCCGGGACCGCGATGAAGGCGTGTCCGCGCGCCGTCGCCGGCAGGGCCTCCAGCAGCGCGCCGATCGCCGGAAGCGCGGCGAGATCGCCGGCCAGGAGGTACCAGTCGGCGGGCCTCAGCATCGGATCCGGGCCGCTGGGCCCGGCGACGCCGACCCGACCGCCCGGCTCGACCCGGCGGGCCCAGCGCGACGCGGGGCCGTCGTCCCCGTGCAGCACGAAGTCGACCTCCAGCTCGCCCGCCCGCGCGTCGTACCGGCGCACCGAGTACGTGCGCGTGATCGGCCGCCGCGGCGCGGGAGGCCAGACCGGGCCGTCCGGACCGAGCGTGGGCAGCTCCGGCGCCGACTGGCCGTCCCGCGGGAGGAACACCTTGATGTGCGCGCCGCCGGAGCCCGCAGGGAACCCCGCGAGCGCCTCGCCGCCGAGGGTGATCCGCCGCAGATGAGGCGTGATCGAGGTCGCGCGCAGCACCTCGAGGAGACGCGGCGGCGTGCGCGTTGCCGCCCCTTGCGGGGGAGTCGCGGTGTGGCTCATGGTGAGTCCGGGCTCGTCGACGCACGGTGACGCGGGCGTCAGCCGGCGGCCTCCTGGCTGAGCGCCTCTCCGCCCTGCCGGTGGGCGTGCCGGCTCTCGCGCGGCAGCCGGGTCGACAGGAGCTCCCACCACTGCGCCAGCGTCTCTAGCTCGCCGAGCTCCACGAACGTCACGTCGAGCCCCGCGGCGCGCCATCGCTCGACGAGGGTCATGAGGCGGATGGAGTCGAGCCCCAGGTCGAGCACGTGCTCGCGATCCGAGAGCGCCGAGGCGGGCTGATCGAGGATCTCGGCGACGTCGCCGCGCAGGCGATCGAGCCAGGCCGCCCGGCCCTGCGCCCGCCCGAGCGGCGCCGCCTCGCGCGGCGCGGCGCCCGCGTCGTCCCGGGGCGCGAGCGCGGCCACGACGGCGCTGGTCGGCAGCGCGACGCCGCACCGCTGCGCCACGTAGGCGATGGCCATCTCGTGCTGCGCCCGGGAGAAATCGGCGGTCGCGTCGGTCACGAAGAACGGCTGGATGTCGTTCATGAACGCCTCGCACGCGGTCATCAGGCACCCGATATGGGCGTAGATCCCGCACACGATCAGCTGATCGCGCCCCCACCGGCGCAGGAGGTCGAGGAGCTCGGTGCGCTGGAAGGCGCTGTAACGCCACTTGGTGAGGACCGTATCGGCGCTCCCCGGCGCGAGATCGCTCACGATCGCCTCCTTGTGCGGGTGCTGCGTCAGCCCGGGCCCCCAGAGATCGAGCAGCAGGCCGCGCTGCGCCCTCGTTTGCTCGGCGGGCTGCTTCGTGTAGACGACCGGGATCCCGCTCGCCGCGCACCGCTCGCGGAGCAGGCGGGTGTTGGCGAGCAGCTCGACGACCGGCGGCGCCTTGGCGTCGTAGTAGCCGAGAAAGTAGTCCTGCATGTCGTGGATCAAGAGGACCGCGCGCCTCGGATCCGGCCGCCAGGGCACCCGGCTCTCCGGGAGCTCGTCGACGCGCGGCATGGAATAGGTCTGGATGCTGGGGATGGCCATGGTTGTTCCTCTCTCACGTGGTCACAGCGTTTCATCTCGGCGGCTCGAGCGACGCGCCGTCGCCCCGCCGCCCCGGCCCGCGCCGCGCTTCAGCGCGCGGCGCCCTGCGCGAGCCGATCGGCGATCCACTTGCGGAGCGCCTTCTTGTCCACCTTGCCGACGCTCGTCGTCGGGAGCGTGTCGAGCCACTCGATGCGATCGGGCACCTTGTACGGGGCGACCCCGCGCTCGCGCAGGAAGGCGTTGATCTCGCGCGCGGCCGGCGGCTGCCCGCGGGGCACGAGGAACGCGCACGACCGCTCGCCGAGCCGCTCGTCCGGCATGGCCACGAGCGCCGCGTCGCGCACCGCCGGGTGGGCGAGGACGTGGTTCTCGACCTCCTCGGCCGCGATCTTCTCGCCGCCGCGGTTGATCTGGTCCTTTGCGCGGCCCTCGACGACCAGGTAGCCCGACGGCGTGCGCCGCACGAGATCGCCCGTGCGGTAGAAGCCGTCGCGCGTGAACGCCTTCGCGTTGTGCGCGTCTGCCTTGTAATAGCCGCGGATCGTGTAAGGCCCGCGCGTGAGCAGGTGACCGACCTGCCCGTCCTCGACGTCGCGGTCCTCGTCGTCCACGACGCGGACCTCGTCGTGGGGCGAGATGGGCCGGCCCTGGGTCTCACTCGTGATCTCCTCGGGATCGTCGAGGCGGGTGTAGTTGACCAGCCCCTCGGCCATCCCGAACACCTGTTGCAGGGCGCAGCCCAGCGTCGGCCGCACCCGGCGCGCCACCTCCGCGGCGAGCTTGGCGCCGCCCACCTGGAGCACCTTCAAGCTCGACAGGTCGTGCCGCGTCGTCCGGGCCGACTCCAGCCACAGCGCGGCGAGCGGCGGCACGAGCGCGGTGATCGTGACCTTCTCCCGCTCGATCCACGGGAACGCCTCGTCCGGGCTGGGACGGCGGCTGAGCACCACGCGGCCGCCGGCGCAGAGCGCGCCGAGGCTCCCCGGCGAGCTCAGGGTGAAGTTGTGCGCGACGGGCAGGACGGCCAGGTACACGCTGCCCGCGTCGAGCGCGCAGATCTCCGCGCTGGCCCGCACGCTGTAGAGATAATCGTCGTGCGTCCGCGGGATCAGCTTGGGCACTCCGGTGCTCCCGCCGGACAGCTGGAAGAAGGCCACGTCGCCCGCCGCGGGCCTCGGCAGCTCCACGGGCTCGGCGTACACGCCCTCGAGCGCGGTGTGCTCGCCGGGCTGGCCGGCCACGAGGACGTGCTTCAAGGTCTTCACGTCCCGCCGGACCTGACTCGCCAGCTCCCGGTAATCGAACCCGCCGTCCCGGTCGGCGACGACGTAGGCGACCGCCTCCGTGTGCTCGCAGAAATACGTGATCTCGGCGCGCCGGTGGGCGGGCAGGGCGAGGACGGGGAGGGCGCCGAGGCGGAACAGCGCAAAGCACACCTCGAAGAACTCCACGATGTTCGGGAGCTGGACCACCACGCGATCCCGCGGCTGGATCCCGAGGCGCAGGAGGCCCGCGGCGAGGCGGTCGGCGCGCCGATCGAGCTCGCCGTAGCTCAGCCGGCGGTCGTCGCCGACGAGGGCGATCCGGTGCGGGTGCCGCGCGGCCCGCTCGCGGAGCAGGTCCCCGAACGTCTCGCCGCGCCAGTAGCCTTCGCGCCGGTAGAGCTCGGCCACCTCGGGCGGCCAAGGGGTCCAGCCGGAGAGCGCCTGTCGGCTTTCGTCGGCGGGCATCACCCGATCTCCGGCGCCTGGTCGAGGCCGAGCGCGTTGAGCATCGTGCGGAGCTTGGCGGACGTCTCGTCGAGCTCGCGCTGGCCTTCGGAGCCGACGACGATCCCGGCACCGGCGTAGAGCCGGAGCGCCCGCCCGGCGACGTCGGCGCAGCGGATGACGACGGCCCACTCGCCGTCTCCGGCGGCGTCGCACCAGCCCACGAGGCCCGTGAAGAACCCGCGATCGAAGGGCTCGAGCGCCTCGATGGCGGCGCGGGCGCGCTCGGTGGGGTATCCGCACACCGCGGGGGTCGGGTGCAGCGCGGCGGCGAGCCTCATCGAGGAGATCGAGAGATCGCGGAGCTCGCCCGTGAGCCGGCTGGACAGGTGCCACAGGTTCGCCGTCTGCGTGAGCGACGGCTCCTCGGGGACGCTCAGGTGCCTGCAGAACGGCCGGAGCGCGGCGGCGACGGCGTCGACCACGATCGCGTGCTCGTGCCGGTCCTTCTCGGACGCGAGCAGGGCGATGGCGCGCCGCCGGTCCTCGTCCGGATCCGGGCTGCGGATCGCGGAGCCGGCCAGCGGGTTGGCGACCACCCGGAGCCCGGAGCGGGACAGGAGCAGCTCGGGGCTCGCGCCGATCAGCGTCCGCGGCCGCGAGCTCGGGCCGCGCTCCGAGCCGGACAGGCCCGCCATCGGATCGGAGAGGTTGGCGGCGAAGGTGTAGCCGCTCCGGTTCTGCTGCGAGAGGCGCTGCAGGACGGCGCGGAGGTCGACCGCCTCTCGCAGCGTCATCTCCAGCATCCTGGAGAGGACCACCTTGCTCAGCGCCTCGTTCCGCATCAGGCCCACGGCCAGCTCGACGCCGCGCACGTAATCGCGGGGCTCGGGGACCTTCCGCAGCGTCTGGAGGGAGGCCTGCGGCTGGGGCCTGAGCGCGTCGGCCGCGGCGCTCAGCGGCCCGGCGCTCTGGATCGTCTTCGGCACGATGAGGTGCGCGGGCGAGGTGCTGTTGAACGGCACCGCGCCGACCGCCATGGGGACGCCGTGGCCCGCCCGCCCCTGCGCCGCGAGCACCCGGGTGATGCGGTCCGAGAGGCGCTCGCCGCGGTCGGTGCCGATCGTCTCGAGGATCATGTCGTGCACGCCCTGCGCGAGGAGCGTGCGCGTCGGCGACGCGAAGAAGAACGCCGATTCAGGGGTGTATTGCTTGAGGATCTGCCCGGCGTTCGACAAGGGATGAGCGACGGCAGCCGGCATCGAGAAGGAATTCATCGAACACTCCTTGAAAGGTGTGGAATCGGGGGGCGCCCGCGGCGCGGCGCGCGCGCCAGGGCGCGTGTCCGTCACCGCGCGACGGCGGCAGCGCTCTCGGCGCTAGCGCGGGGGCGCGCGGTGGCCCGCGCGCCCGGGACACGGCGCGCCGCGCGTCTCATGGCACCGAGCTGCGGGGCGCTGGACCATCGAGGCGAGCGCGGCGGGGGCGCGCCGGCTCCTCGAGGCGAGCGCGGCGGGGGCGCGCCGGCTCCTCGAGGCGAGCGCGGCGGGGGCGCGCCGCTGGCCCATCGACCGGCTCAGGGCCGCGCGCCCGGCGCCGTCACGCCACCGGGCGCCTTGGAGGCTCGGCCGCAGAGGCTCCACCGCGGCGCGCAGGCGCGCGGCCAAAGGCCGGCACGCGCGCTCCGCCCGCGAGGGCGTCGAGGCGCGGAGTCGGCCCGAATGTCGAAATGGGCACGTCGTCACATCCAGCTCCGATGGGCTTCGAGAGCCGCGTGGGCTCGGTTCATCGGGCTCTGGACGTGAAGTCGCGGGCCGCTACAGAAACCTGATAAGGAAAATCAGTTTCAAAAGCTTGATGTCACGTTCAATAAGAACTGTCAAGGTTTCCTGGTGCAGGCCCGGGGCCGCGTGGGCATGGGAATGGGCTGCGTACGGCAGCCATTTCCGCGTTGACAATCCACGCTACATCTGCCAGGAGTCGCCCCGCCATCGGTGCTCGCCTGGCCATCGCCCGGCGAGCTGAAAAGGGAACCCGGTGAGAATCCGGGACTGCCCCCGCAGCGGTGAACGGGAACGACCATCACCATCGAGCACTGGGCCGCGCTTGAGCGGCCTGGGAAGCGGTGATCAGTAGGAAAGCGTCCGGCGACGGCCGCAGCGCCCGTGAGTCCGAAGACCTGCCGACGGTGCGCGCGCCGGTGCTCCGGCGCGCGCTGACCTGAGCCTTCGAGGGGAAGGCGCGCAGGCTCTGGACCACCTCGCTCAGGCGCGGTGCCGTAGCCCGTCTGCAGTCCCCCCGATTCGGCTCTCAGCTCACCCGAGCAGTGCTGGGTCGACGCGGGCAGGCGGGCGTGAATGGTTCAATCCCTTGAGCGTGTGGTGCGTCGCCGGCGGAGCGACGGCGCGGGGCGCTGGCTCGTGCTCGCCGCCGGCAGCGCCCTGGCGGCCGCGCCGGCAGCCGTCGCGGAAGAGCTGCGCGGGGCAGGGGCCGAGCAGGGCGGCGGTCGCGCTGCCGCCGCGACAGCCCCGCTGGAGGTGCGCGTCGAGGGGGAGCGCGCGCGCGCGCCCGCGCCGCCCAAGGACCGATCCGTCGCGGGATCCGTGCTGACCCGCGACCGCCTGACCGGAGCGGGGCTCGAGGCCGCGGACGTGCTCCGCACGCAGCCGGGCGTCCAGGTGACCGAGTCGGGCGGCTTCGGCGGGCCGGCGACCGCCGCCATCCGGGGCGCGACCGCCGCGCAGACGCCGGTGTACCTCGCCGGCGTTCGCCTGAACGACGACGTCGCGGGGACCGCGGATCTCTCGCTCGTGCCGCTCTGGCTCGTCGAGCGCGTCGAGATCTACCGGGGCAACGCTCCCATCGAGGCCGATCGCCTCGGGCCGGGCGGCGCGATCTTCTTCGAGCCACGCCGGCCGTCCCGGACGACGGCCGGCGTGGGCGCCATGGCAGGCTCGTTCGGGGCCAGGCGCGGGTGGGCGTTCGCCGGCGTCAGCGCCGGCCCGGTGAGCTCGATCGTCGGGGTGAGCGCCGAGGCCGCGGCGAACCGCTATGCGTTCGTCGACGATCGCGGGACGCTCTTCGACGCGAGCGACGACACCGTCCGGCGCCGGCAGAACGCCGACGTGCGCGCCGTCGACGCCTGGGCGCTCGCGCGCTTCGATCTCGGCCACGGCGCGACCGTCGACGTGATCGCGAACGGCCTCGATCGCGAGCAGGGCGTGCCGCGGCTCGCGCTCTTGCCCTCCCGGCAGGCTCGCGGGGAATCCCGGCGCGCGCTCGCGTCCGTCGTGACGCGGGTTCCGTTCGGCGGCGAGGCGCAGCACACGCTCGAGGCGCGCACCTCGTTCATCGAGGCGCGGTCCGAGTTCCACGACCCCCTCCTCGAGCTCGCGCTCCTCACGCGCGAGCTCCGCCTCGCCGGCCGCCGCCTGGAGCAGACGCTGGGAGCGACCCTCTACCTCTCCGATCGCCTCACGGTGCGACCCATGCTCTCGGTCGCGCGCGAGGGCATCTCGCGCGAGCCGGACGACATCCCGCTCGCGCGCGCGCGGCGCACGTCGGCGCGAGGCGCCGTCAGCGCGGAGCTGCGCCTCGGCGAGTGGCTCGCGCTGCGCGCCCTCGGGAGCGGCGAGTGCCACGCCACCGGCGCGGACCCGGGCCGCCCCTGCGACGTGCTCGCGCCCTCCGGACGTATCGGCGCCGAGGCGGGGAGCGGCCGGGTTCGGCTGCTCGCGACCGTGGGGCGCTACCTCCGCGTCCCGACGCTCGGCGAGGTGTACGGCATCTCCGGCGTCGTCCACGGCAATGCGGAGCTCGAGCCGGAGTCCAGCGTCACGCTCGAGGCCGGGATCCGGGCGCAGACGCGGCCCGGCGCGGTGCTCCGAGGCGCCTACATCGACGCGTTCGTGTTCGGGCGCGCTTCGTCGGGGCTCATCGCGTACGCGCGCTCCGGTCAGGGCTACGTGGCCCCGTACAACGTCGACCGCGCCCGCGTGCTGGGCGCGGAGCTGTTGACAGGGATCGAGGTGACCTCGTTCCTCCGCGCCGAGGTCGCGGCGACGCTCCTCGATCCGCGGGACACGACGCCGCGGCGGACGACCGCCAACGACGTCCTGCCGTTTCGCCCTCGCCTCGTCGTCGCGCCGCGCCTTCGCGCCGACTGGAAGCCCGCGGACGGCGGCGTGCTCTCGGGCGCCTCCGGCGAGCTCCGGGCCGTCTACCAGTCGAGCCGGTACGCCGACCCTGCCGGCCTCGGCGTGATCGCGGAGCAGGCGACCGTCGACGTCGAGGCAGAGGCGACATGGCTCCGGGGGCACCTCGCGGCGAGGGCGCGCGTCGCGGATCTCCTGGACGCGCGGCGTACGGACGTCGTCGGGTATCCGCTCCCGGGGCGGAGCGTGTTTCTCACACTGGAGTCCACATGGTGAAGATCCGTCGATTCGCGATAGCAATCTCGATCCCGTTCCTGGGCTGCAACGTGGATCCGCCGCCGCCGTCGACGGGCGGTGTCGAAGGAGGCGGCGGGCGCGATCCGGGCACGCCGGGCGCCTGCGAGCGCGGCGTCGTCATCGTGACGAGCGATTACCAGTCGACGAACATCGCGATCTCGGAGCTCGACGGGACCACGCTTTCGCCCTCCTTCGTGTCGAGCGGCGCGACAAAGCCGGGGCTCAGCCTCGCGCTGTCGGGCGACGTGGACGTCCCGGCGACGGCGCCGCCGTCCGGCCGCGTCGTCCTGCTCGATCGGTATGGCACGAACGTGATCACCTGGATGGATCTCGAGACCGCCGAGGTCATCGCGCAGCTCCCGGTCGGGCAGGGATTCGAGTCCAACCCTCATGATTACATCGAGGTGGACGCGGAACGCGCGTTCGTCTCACGCTTCGGGAGCAACCCCACCTCAGGCGCCGAACCCTTCGACGAGGGCAGCGATCTCCTCATCGTCGACACCCGCAAGTACGCTATCGAGGGGCGCATCGCCCTGCCGGAGGAGAAAGCGGGGCTCCTGCCGCGTCCGTCGGGGATGGCGCGCGTCGGCGACGACGTGGTCGTGTCGCTCGGCCGGCTGGCGGAAGATTTCTCGGAGGTGGGCGAGGGGCGCCTCGTGGGCGTCTCGCCGGAGCAGAACGCCGTCACGTGGACGGTCGACATCCACGGGCTCTACGGTTGCGGGCGCGTCGCCGTGTCACCCTCGGGGATCCGACTGGCCGTCGCCTGCTCGAGCCGCTTCGACGCGGACGCGATGAAGTACGATCCGGCGACCAGCGATATCGTGATCTACGACGCTCGCACGTCGCCGCCCGAGGAGATCGAGCGGCTCGGCGTGGCCGAGGCGCTGGACGCTGGGATCCAGCCCTCGCTCGCCTTCGCGTCGGAGGACGTCCTCCTCGCGACGGCGTACGGGGGCAACGCGTCCGCCGGCGACCGGGTCTTCTCGGTGAACGTGGACAGCGGCGATATCACGCCGCTCGGCGAGGCGCGCCAGCCCTTCGTCTTCGGCGGCATACACTGCGCGCCCGGCTGCGGCGACGTCTGCCTGCTGAGCGACGCGGAGAGGAACAAGCTCCGGCGCTGGAAAGCGACGGCGAACGGCGCGCTCGAGCCGCTGGAGGACGTGACCGTCGACACCGAGGTTGGGCTCCCGCCGCGATCCATCGGCGGCCTCTGATGGGGCGTATCAAGGGCGAGGGCGGGTGAGATGACCATCCAGGGAGTCGGCGCCGAGGGCGCCCCGCGCGCGCTGGACGAGCCGGCGACGCCGCGTCCGGGACGCCGCGCGCTCGTCGCGTACGCGGTCCTGCTCGCCCTGCTCGCGGCGGTCGTCGCGGCCTCGCTCGCGCTCGGCGCGGCGAGCCTCTCCGACGCGAGCCTGCGGGCGACCCTGCTGACGCTGCGCGCCGCGCGCCTCGGGGCGGCGCTGCTCGTCGGCGCCGCGCTCGCGGTCGGGGGCGTCGTGGTGCAGGGCCTCTTCCGGAACCCGCTCGCCGAGCCCTCGGTGCTCGGCACGACCGCGGGCGCGGCGCTGGGCGGCAAGATCGCCCTCCTCGTCGTGGAGCTCGCCGTCGCCGAGCGCGGGATCCGCGGGCTACCGCCGGAGATGGTGCTCCCGGCCGGGTGCCTCGCCGGGGCGATCGTCAGCCTGGGGCTCGTGCTCGTGCTGGTGCGCGCGCCGGGAGATCTCCTGAGCATCCTCCTCGTCGGGTTCCTCCTCTCCTCGCTGTTCCTCAGCCTCGGGAGCCTCGCCACGAGCCTCGCGCAGGAGCGATGGGAGCTCGGCCGCGCCGTCGTCGCCTTCGCGCTCGGCGGCCTGTCGGGCACGAGCCCACGGCACGTCGGACTCGCCGCGCCGCTCGTGCTCACCGGCGTCGTGGCCGCGTGGTTCTGGGGAAAGCCCCTCGATCTGCTCCTCTCCGGGGAGGAGGAAGCGGCCTCGCTGGGCGTGGACGTGCCCCTGGTGCGCCGCTTATGCATCCTCTGGATCGCGGTGCTCACCGCCGGCGCGGTCGCGCTCGGGGGCAACGTCGCCTTCGTGGGGCTGCTCGTGCCGCACGCGCTGAGGCCGCTGCTGGGCGTCGACCATCGGCGCTTGATCCCCGTCGCGGCGCTGGGCGGCGCCGTCTTCGTCGCCGCGTGCGATCTCGCCGCGCGCCTCTTGCCCGCGCGCGGGGAGGTGCCGCTCGGCGTCATCACCGGGCTCATCGGCGCGCCGGCGTTTTTGGTGCTGCTCGCGCGCTCGCAGCGGGAGGCGGAGCGTGCCTGAAGCCGTCGGCGTATCCGGGCTGCGCGTCCGTCGCGGGGGGCGGGTCGTCGTCGACGACGTGTCGTTCACGGCGCCCTTCGGC
Organism: Sorangium sp. So ce394; assembly: GCF_051474665.1. NCBI lineage: Bacteria > Pseudomonadati > Myxococcota > Polyangiales > Polyangiaceae > Sorangium > Sorangium sp. So ce394. The sequence goes on along the minus strand of NZ_CP150339.1, from coordinate 6,337,660 downwards.
GGCGTGCTCGCCGTGCTCGGGCCGAACGGGGCGGGCAAGTCCTCCCTCCTCAAGGCGCTCGCCGGCGTCGTGCCCTTCGACGGGGACATCCGGCTGAACGCGCGTGGCGCGCGCGATCTCCGCGCGCATGAGCGAGCCCGGCTCGCGGCGTACGTCCCCCAGCAGTCCGAGCTCCGCTCCGCGCTCACGGTCGAGAGCGTCGTCGCGCAGGGCCGGTATGCGCACCACGTCGGGCGCGTGCGCGCTACCGCAGCCGACGAGCAGGCGGTCGAGCGCGCCTTGCGGCTGACGGACACCGCGCCGCTCGCCTCCCGGCCCTTTCCCACGCTGTCGCAGGGCGAGCGGCAGCGCGCGCTCCTCGCGCGGGCGATCGCGACCGAGGCCAGGATCCTCCTGCTCGACGAGCCCACCTCGGCGCTCGACGTCGGGCACGCCCTTCGCCTTTACGCGCTGTTCCAGCGTCTCGCGGCCGACGGGTACTGCGTCGTCGTTGTACTCCATCCCCTCGCGGAGGCGCTCGACTGGACCGACAGCGCCGTGCTCATCGAGCGCGGGCGGCTCCGCCAGCAGGGGGCGACGCGTGACGTCGTCAAGCCGGGCGTCGTGGAGTCGATCTACGGCGTGCGGCTCGTCCCCGGCGGCGCGCTCGGCTTCCGGCTGCCCATGGAGGACGAGCCCCGCTGCGAGGGAGCGACTTCATGAGCGCGCTCGCCTGGATCAACTACGGCGCGCTCACCGGCGCGCTCGCGCTGTCGGTGGCCGCGGCCGCGCTGCCGCGCGCCTCCGACCAGCGGCCGGCTCCCGGACGGGAGGGCGCCGCCGCGGACGAGCGCCCGGCCGCTCTCGAGGACCACACGGGAGCCGCCGTCGCGCTCCGCGACTTCCGCCGGATCGCGTCGGCGAGCACGGTCGCGGACGCGCTGCTCCTCGAGCTCTGCGAGCCCGATCGCATCGTCGCGCTCACCGGGTACGGAGCGCGCCGCTCGCCGCGCGGCTATCGCTACGCGGGCAAGGCCCTCCTCGAGGACATCGCCGATATCGAGGCGCTCCTCGCGTTGCGGCCCGATCTCGTCCTCCTCAATGGTTACGGGGATCCGCGCCGCATCGCGCGCCTGCGCGAGGCGGGCCTGACCGTCTACGATCTCGGCCCGATGCGCGGGCTCGCGACGCTGCTGCCGAACGTGCGCGAGGTCGCCGCGCTGGTCGGTCACCCGGAGCGCGGCCGGTGGCTCGCGACGGCGCTCGCGGAGGGCATGGCGTCGGTCGCCGCCGACATCGAGCCTCCACGGCGCCGTCGTGGCATGTACGTGAGCGGCTACGGCGGCCGGCTCTTCGGCGGCACCGCGGGCACGAGCTACCATGACGTCCTCGTGTCGGCGGGGCTCTCCGACGCGGCCGCCGGCGCGCACTGCGACTGGCCGGAGTACACGGCGGAGGAGGTCCTCGCGCTCGACCCCGATGTCCTCGTGACGAATGCAGGAATGCGAGCGACCCTGTGCGGACAGGCTGGCCTCGACCGGCTCCGCGCCTGCAGCGCGGCCGGAGGCGTCGTCGAGCTGGACGACGCGCTCCTCGGCGATCCAGGGCCGGCGATGGTCGACGCCGCTCGCGCCGTTCGACGCGCCGTCTATGGCGCTCCCCCTGCCCCGGACGCAGCGCGCGCCGGCGGCGAGTAGCTCGTGTGCAACCCTGCCGACCTGCGGAGATGGAGAACAGAGACGATGGGCGACGACGCGACTGAACGCTCGACCGAGCGCAACCTCGACGGGACGACGACGGAGTATTTCGACGTGCCGAGAGCGGAAGAGACGTACCGCGCGCTGGTGCGCGCGCTGTTCGAGGACCACTGGAACGCCATCGATTTCGGCCCGTGCCTCCAGGGCGCCGTGTTCGAGCTGCGCTTCGCGAGCAAGCCGCGGGTCGGATACCTCGACGGCTACTTCACGATCGGGCCGGATGAGCCGGGCGCGTGGCATTTCCACCTCTGCGTCGGAGCCCACAAGGGGACGAAGGCGCGGCCCACGCCTCCTGAGCTCGCGCGGTGGCGGCAGTGCGCGCGCGCCGCGTTCTACCGCGACCTCGACGCGAGCGGGCGACCGAGGAGCTGGGGATTGAGGCTCTGGAACGGCCGGAATGAGCAGATGATGACGGTGTTCTTCCCGAACCCGTGGCTCAACCCGGAGCGGACGAAGCCCGTCAAGGAGCCGGACTGGTCGAGGCTCGCGCTCTGGATGGACCTGCGCGCGCGCTTCGCGGGCGTGCCGCCCGAGCCCGCGCCGGTGGACGACGCTCGGCGTCCCCAGATGTGCGGATAAGGCGCCTCCGCAGAGCATCGTCCCGGCGCGAGCCGGAGGCAGGCCATCTCCCCCGCACGAGGCGGTTGATCCGCTCGAGCGCCTTGGCCGGATCCCTCCGCCCCGTCGCAGCGGCGGCGCGCGGTCCGCTCGACGTCAGAAGGAGGCGTCGAGGACGACCTCGCCGGCGACGCCGACCTGATACGCCGAGACACGGCGCTCGAAGAAGTTCGTGACCTCCTGGACGTCCTGCAGATCCATGAAGGACAGCGGGTTCTTCGCCCCGTAGCGCCTCGGTATGCCGAGCGTGACGAGCCGCTGGTCCGCGCAGAACTCGAGGTAGCCGCGCACGTCGCGCGCCGACAGGCCCGCGACGCCGGCGCCGAGCAGATCCTCCGCGAACTGGGCCTCGCAGTCGATCGCCTCGTCCATCATGTCGAGGATCGACCGCGAGAGGCCGGCGTCGAAGAGCTCGGGCTCCTCGCGCCGCACCGTGCTCACGACCTCGAAGGCGAAGCGCATGTGCGCGCTCTCGTCGCGGAACACCCAGCTCGTCCCCGCGGCGAGCCCGTGCAGCAGGCCGCGCGAGCGCAGGAAGTACACGTACGCGAACGCGCCGAAGAAGAAGAGCCCCTCGACGCACGCGGCGAAGCAGACGAGGTTCAGGAGGAACTGGCGTCTCTCGGAGCGTGACTCCAGCCGATCCAGCGACTGGACGGAGTCGAGCCAGCGCATGCAGAAGTCGGCCTTCTTCCGGATCGACGGGATGCTCTCGACGGCGGCGAAGGCGCGGTGGCGCTCCTCCGGATCGGGGATGTACGTGTCGAGGAGCGTCAGGTAGAACTGGACGTGCAGCGCCTCTTCATAGAGCTGCCGCGACAGGTACATCCGCGCCTCCGGGGCGTTAATGTGCCTGTACAGGTTGAGCACGAGGTTGTTCGCCACGATGGAGTCTCCCGTGGCGAAGAACGCGACGAGGCGCTGCACGAGGTGGCGCTCCGCGGAGGACATCCTCCTCAGGTCGCCGACGTCCGTCGAGAAATCGACCTCCTCGACCGTCCACGTGTTTTTGATGGCGGCGCGGTACATCTCGAAGAAGGCCGGGTAGGCCATCGGGCGCAGCGTGAGGCAGAGGCCCGGATCGAGCAGGCGCGCGGGGCGGCTCGCGCGGCTCACTGGCAGGCCTCGCACGCCTCGGGGTTCTCGAGCGCGCACGCCACGTCCGCGGCCGCCTTCGCCGGCGCGGGCGTCCATCCGCGGCCCTCGGGGGGCCCGGCGTCGCCCGCGGACATCCCGTCCGGAGCCGCACCCACGGTGGCCTTGGCGATGCGCGTCGCGGGGCGAGATCGCAGGTAATAGGTCGTCTTGAGCCCCTTCTTCCATGCGTGGAAATACATGCTCGAGAGCTGGCCGATGGTCGGGTTCTCGACGAACAGGTTCAGCGACTGGCTCTGGTCGATGAAGGCGCCGCGATCCGCGGCCATGTCGATGAGCGACCGCATCGGGATCTCCCACGCCGTCCGGTACACGGCGCGGACCTCCTCGGGCAGCTCCTCGATGCCCTGGACCGAGCCCTCCGCGAGCTTGAGCCGGGCGCGCACCGCGTCGTTCCAGGCGCCGCGCCGCTTGAGCTCCGCGACGAGATAACGGTTCACCTGCAGGAAGTCCCCGGACAGCGTCTCGCGCTTGAACAGGTTCGACACCTGCGGTTCGATGCACTCATAGCAGCCGGCGATCGACGCGATCGTGGCGGTCGGCGCGATCGCGACGAGCAGCGAGTTCCGCAGCCCTTCGGCGCGGATGCGGGCGCGGAGCGCCTCCCAGCGCGCCGCGTCGTCCGGCGCGACGCCCCACGCGTCGAACTGGAGCTCGCCGCGCGCCGCGCGCGTCTCGTCGAAGGCCGGGTGGCGCCCCTTCTCGGCGGCGAGGTCCGCGGACGTCGAGAGCGCGTGGTAATACACCTCCTCGGAGATCCGCCTCGAGAGCTCCCGCGCGGCCTCGGCGTCGAAGGGCAGGCGCATCTGGAAGAACACGTCCTGCAAGCCCATGAGCCCGAGCCCCACGGGCCGCCAGCGGAGATTCGAGCGCCTCGTCGAGGCGATGGGGTAGTAGTTGAGGTCGATGACGCGGTCGAGCTGGCGGATCGCCGTCCGCACCGTGCACGCGAGCTTGTCGAAATCGAAGGCCACGGTGCCGTCCGCGCGCGCGACCGTGTGGCGCGCGAGGTTGATCGAGCCGAGATTGCAGACGGCCGTCTCCTCCTTCGAGGTCACCTCCACGATCTCGGTGCAGAGGTTCGAGAGGTGCACGATCCGGCCCGGCAGCGCCGCCTGGTTGCAGGCGCGGTTCGCCTTGTCCTTGAACGTCATCCAGCCGTTGCCGGTCTGCGCGAGCGTGCGCATCATGCGCGCGTAGAGCTCGCGCGCCTTCATCGTCTTCTTGGCGAGGCCCGCCCCCTCGGCCTCGGTATAGCGGCGCTCGAACTCGTCGCCGTAGAGATCGGGCAGATCGCGCACGTCCTTGGGATCGAACAGGCTCCATTCGCCGTCCGCCTCGACCCTCTTCATGAACAGGTCCGGGACCCAGTTGGCGAGGTTCAGGTTGTGCGTGCGCGCGGCCTCGTCGCCCGTATTGTCGCGCAGCGCGAGGAACTCCTCGACGTCGGCGTGCCACGGCTCGAGGTACACGCAGCAGGCGCCCTTGCGCTTGCCGCCCTGGTTCACGGCCGCCACCGACGCGTCGAGCGTCTTGAGCCACGGCACGATGCCGCTCGAGTGCCCGTTGGTGCTCTCGATGAGCGAGCCGCGGGACCGCACGCGGTGATAGGCGAGCCCGATACCCCCCGAGAACTTCGAGAGCATCGCGACGTCGGTGTAGCGCTGGTAGATGGTCTCGAGGTGGTCCTCGGGCGAGTCGAGGAGGAAGCAGCTCGAGAGCTGCTCGTGGGCCGTCCCGGCGTTGAACAGCGTGGGCGAGCTCGGGAGGTAGTCGAGCGAGGAGAAGGTCTGATAAAGCTCGATGGCCTGCGCCGCCGTCTCGGACAGCGCGCAGGCGACGCGCAGGAAGAACTGCTGCGGCGTCTCGATGACGAGGCGCGTCTCGGGGTGCTTGAGGAGGTAGCGATCGTAGAGGGTCCGCAGCCCGAAATACTCGAGCTCGCGATCCCGCTCCGGCTCGATCGCGTCGTTCAGCTTGCGGGCGTTCTGCGCCACGAAGCCGTGGAGCCGCTCGTTGATGAGGCCGAGCCGCCGCCCGACGGCGACGGACTGGGAGAAGGCGTGGATCTCCTGGTTGCGGACCTCCTTGTCGATGTAGGTGGCGAGCAGGCGCGCTGCGAGCTTCGCATACTGGGGCTCCTCCGCGATGAGCGACGCCGCGGTCTGGATGGAGAGCTTGTCGAGCTCGCGCGTCGTCGCGCCGTCGTAGAGGCCGCTGATGGTCTTTGTGGCGACGCGGAGCGCGTCCACGTCGGACAGCGCCGCGCAGCAGCGGCTCACGGCCCGGACGATCTTGTTGACGTCGACGGGCTCGCTCGACCCGTTGCGCTTCGTCACCCGCATCGTCGTGTGCGGGAGCGCCTCCTCCGCGCTTCGGCTCCTCGTGTGGGGCGCCCGCAACGGCGCCGCGCCGTTGCTCCTCGTCATGGTGTCGCTCAGCATGGCATTCTCCTCGTCGTGCTTCGTTCGGAGCGGTCCCGGACCGCTCGCGTCGAAACCGCGAGAGCGAAGAGGCCAGCCGATGCGCGCGAGCGCGCAGGCTCTCCTGGAGAGCCCTCGGACCGACCGCTCGCCCCCGCGGGCGAAAGGAAGACAACGCGGGAGGGGGTCGGAACCGGGACGAGCGCGAGAATCCGCGCCAGCTCGGACCTCCCCGCCTCCCTCGAGGCTTCCAGGTCAAACCGGCGCGGGATGTCTCCCCGACGCAGGATGTTGGCAGGTCTTCGGGCTCGCGAGCGCTCCGGCTCTCGCCGGCTTCCTACGGTCCACCGCTTCCCAGCCCGGAGGCCAGTGCGCGTCGTGGAGATCGTTCTCGCTTACCGCTGCGGGGCAGCCCCGGATTCGCACCGGGTTCCCTTTTGAGCCCCGGGCCGAAGCCCGAGGCACCAACACGAGGCACTACATATTGCGGTGCGGGGCTCCGGTCAAGCGATATGTTGGGGGTGTCGGGCGAGCGGACGGATGTCGCGCGATCGCTGTCCAACGACCGATGCGCTCGCGCTCGACGGTCACATCGGTCGCGCCGATCACACCGATCACACCGATCACACCAATCATACCGATTACCTTGAACAACTGAGAATTGAACCGCCAAGCCACCAAGGGCGCCAAGATGGAATTCTGTTCTTGGCGTTCTTGGTGGCTTGGCGGCTCGAAGTTCTGCGCTTTTCAGCCGGTTTCGACCCGATGGTCGCTCTACGGGCAGGATGCGTTGGCGATCGCCACGGCGTCGAGATCGAAGACGCCCGTCGCGCCGGTCAAATCCGGCCGATCGGTGATTCGCACGTAGCGCGCGAAGCTGAGATCGAGATCGGCGAGGTCGAAGGCGTCGCCGCCCGCGACTTCGGGGTCGGTTGGATCGAGGATGTTCGTGTCGGGGTTCGCCAGCACGGGGCGCCAGCCGGCGCAGGAGCCGTAGGGGGCCTCCGTGGCGGTGCACGGGAAGGCGAGCCAGTCGACGCCGTCCTGGCTCACCTCGACGGTCGCGAGCTCGGCGAACACGGCGGTCGGGCTGGTCTCGAAGGCGTTCTCGAAGACGATGAAGTCCGGGCCTGGCCCATCGACGATGAGATTGCCCGAGAAGCCGAAGGTGACGGTGCCGCCGTTGCCGAGGGACACCACGTCGGTCGAGCCCCTGCAGCAACCTCCGCCCTTGGGAGGACCGAACGCGACGTCCGGGAACCTGTCCTGTCCATAGCTCTGACCCGTTCCGAAGAGGTGGCTTACCACCTCGGAGGCGAACACCGTCTCCGCGCCCGTGCAGTCCTCGACGACGCCGCCCGCGCCGCCGCCGCCGCCGCCCGCGCCGGCGCCGCCGCCGCCGCCGCCGGCCGAGCCGCCGCCGCCGCCGCCGCCCGCGCCACCACTGCCGCCATCGGCCGAACCGCCGCCGCCCGCAGCACCGCCGCCGGCGCCGCCCGCGCCGCCGCCGCCCGCGGCACCGCCGCCGCCGCCGCCCGCGCCGCCGCCGCCGGCCCCCCCTGCGCCTCCCGCGCCGCTCCCGGCGTCGCTCGACGACGTGGTTGGCCCGCCGCCCGATCCCGTGGCACCGCCCTGACCGGCCGCGCCGCCGGCGCCCTGCGCCGCCGTTCCTCCCATCCCCCCGGAGCCGCTCCCGGGCGGCGCGTCCTCGGAGGAACAGGCGATGATCGTGAGCACCGACAGAAGCACGCTCGCGCGCGCGATACGAGAAATCATGAGACCTCCGAAGGCGGGCGCGCACCGCGCCGGAACGGACCCGGCGCGGCGCGCGGCCCGCGTGCTGATCAGTAGAACGGCGCCGACGTCCCGTACCGCGCGAGGTGAATGTTGTAGTCGGCAGCGTTGATGCTCCCATCTCCATTGAAGTCGGCGTGCTGGTTGTACCCGGGGTTGCCCCGCTGGGTGCTCCACGACGCCGCCAGGATGTTGTAATCTGCGGTGTCCACGTCGCCGTCATTGTCGAGATCCGCGTCCGCGATGTTCCCGAAGCCGTCGCCGTCGGTGTCTCGCTGGTCCGCGTTCGCCGTGAGATACGCGTTGTCCGCGCCGTCCGGCACGCCGTCGCTGTCGGCGTCCGGCGCGCCGTCGGGGAAATAGAGCGTCACCTTCGGCGTCACCCCGATCTCCCAGAAATCCGAGGCGCTCCCGGCCGAGTAGCACTGCCCCGCGGGGGACGAGTACTCGTCGCCCGACGGGTTCCAGGCGATCGCCAGGGCGCTCGTGTGGCCGACGAACGCGATGGGCGACGTCGCGTTGTCGTCCTCGCACGCATCAGGCGTCAGCTCGAGGTACTGCGACGAGCTCCCCTCGTTCACCGGCGTCTGGCTGCCCCCGACGACGCTCGCGACCACGCTGGCGCGGATGAGCGCGGCATAGCCATTCTCGCTCGTGCCGCCGACGCCGAATGCGTCCCCGCCGCCCACGTGCAGGGCGCCGTCCCCGTCGAAGCCGAGCGCCGCCGCGTTCAGCACGTTGCTCGCCAGGAGCGAGCCCTCGCTGCCGCCGTAGACGTACGCGCTCGCCGTGCCGTCGATGACGTCCTGGATGTCGGCCGCCGCCCAGATCCTGAGCTCGCCGGTCCGGTTGGGCGAGGTCTGATAGCCGATCCCGGTGACGAGGTTGCCCGCGGAGTCCACCGCGATCCCCCCGGAGGCGCCCGGGATGCTCGTGATCAGCGGGATCTCCGCGATCTGCGGCGCGGTCAGATCGAGGGCGTAGACGCCGCTCGTGTAGCCGCTCGGCCCGCTCCAGCCGCCGTTGATGACGAGCGTGTCGTTACCGTACCAGGCCCCGTCGTAGTAGTTGACGTCGAGCTCGATCACGTCCCCGTGGCCGAGCAGGTCGGGCGGCGAGGTGACGCTGAGGATCGAGCTCGGGAACACGAGCAGCGGCGCCCCGTAGCCGACGCCGAGCGCGATCGTGCTGCCGTCCGGCGAGATGGCGAGGAAGCTCGGATCCATCGGCCCGTCGCTCAGCGTCGCGACGGGCACGTAGACGCTCGAGCCATAGTTTTTCTGGAGGTACAAGGTCTGATCGTTGGCGACGAGGAGCCGCCCGGCCAGCTCGTATCCATCGATCTCCTCGGATGTCGTCGGGAACCCGTCCAGGGCTATGGACCACCCGTCGGCGATGGCGGGTAGGTCGAATGTATACGACGTGTTCCCCGCGTACTCGTCGAAGGCGTCCGCCAAGGCCGGCGGCGAGAGCAGGAGGAGCGCTGCGGCGACAGAAGATGCAGAAATGCGCGCAGAGCCAGCCGCGACGCGCGGCGGCGCTGAACCTTGGGAGATGATCATCGGACCGACCCTTCGCCCCCGCGGGCGATTGCGAAAGAAAGCTCGGGGGACGGATCGGAACCGGGACGGCGCGTGCGTCAGCGCCAGCTCGGACCTCCCCGCCTCCCTCGAGGCTTCCAGGTCAAACCGGCGCGGGATGTCTCCCCGACGCAGGATGTTGGCAGGTCTTCGGGCTCGCGAGCGCTCCGGCTCTCGCCGGGTTCCTACGGTCCACCGCTTCCCAGCCCGAGGGCCAGTGCGCGTCGTGGAGATCGTTCTCGCTTACCGCTGCGGGGCAGCCCCGGATTCGCACCGGGTTCCCTTTTGAGCCCTGGGCCGAAGCCAAGGGCACCAACACGAGGCGCTACATATTGCGGTGCGGCGCGCAGGTCAAGCGAGATGTCGCGGAGGAAGCCGGACGAGGGGAGCGACTACCGCCTTACCAGCGGGGGCGTGCTCACGCGTCGCGCGCCCGGAGCTCGTCGTCGAGGCGCTCGTCATACTCGTCGCGAACGGCCCCCGCGGCGGCGCCGCTCGGCGGGGTTGGCTGCGCGGCGCCGCGCCTCCACGAGCGCAGCAGGGCGAAGACCCCGAGGAAGGTCGCCGCGATGCCCAGCATCAATGCCAGCGCGACCTTGCCGAGGACGCCGGACGAAGGCGCCGCGCGGAGGCGGTCGCCATAACGAACGACGAGGTCCTGTTCGATCGCGTCGGCGGCCTCTCCCCGGCGGAGGCGGGCGCGGATCTCGCGACGAAGATCGCTCGCCACCGGGGATTCGTGCACATCGAGCGTCTGATTCCAGCAACAAGGCGCGAGCAGGCGCGCCGCGAGCGCCTTCTCGCCGGGCGCGGGCGCCGAGTCGACGAGCTCGGTCGCGGCCTCGCTGGGCGTCGCCGGCTCGGCCCTGCCGCTGAGCGCGACGCCCGCGATGGCGGCGGCCAGCGCCGCCGCGCGGCGCCAGCGTGAGCTCCGCAGAAGCCGGAGACGCACGGGCGAGCTCACTGCGCGTGCGCCGTGCGGGGAACGGGCCGGGTCATCCGCGGACGCGCCGCGCTCTCGCTGGATCATGGTGAGACAGGCTAGCGCGACCGGCCGCAAGGGCCCTGCGACACGATGTCGCGCTCATCCCAGCGCCGCCACGGGCTCGCCAAAGGCCGCGATATCGCTGCATCGTTCGAGGGGATGCGACACCGTGACGCATTGCCCGCGCCTCCTTGCAACTCCTAATGTCGCGCGCATGCCAAACGAGGTTCTCTGCTCCACGTCTCCTGGGTCCTCCTCGGCCGGCGACGGAGCGCCGGCCCGCCGGCGCGGGCGGCTCCGGCCGGTGCGGATCGGGCTCTGGGTCTCTGCGCTCGCGGGGCTCGCCGTCTTCGGCGCGGTGTCGCGCGCGCGCGAGGCGCCCGCCTCGCCGCCCGTGCTCGGCGAGATGCCGGCGTTCTCGATGACGGACCAGGACGGCCGCCCCGTCACGCGGGAGTCGCTCCGCGGGCAGACGCTGATCGTCGACTTCTTCTATGCGAGCTGTCCCGTGTCGTGCCCGAGGCTCTCGGCGCAGATGGCGGCGTTCCAGGAGCGGCTGGCCCAGCGCGGCGAGGCGCGCGGACAGGCGCTCCCCATCCACCTCATCTCGATCACGCTGGACCCGGAGAACGATACACCCGACGTGCTGCGCTCGTACGCGGCGCGCTACAGCAGCGGCCGCGGCGCCTGGTCGTTCCTCTCCGGCCGGAGCGAGGAGCTGAACCGCGTCGTGGTGAAGGGGTTCAAGGTGCGCTTCGAGCGAGCCGACCCGTCGGCCGGGCTCGGCGCGATCATGCACGGGGAATGGTTCGTCCTTGTCGATGGGCAGGGCCGTATCCGTGGCTATTACCAGATCGGCGATGAAGAACGAATGAACGAGCTCGTCCGCGACGCGGAGCGACTGGCCTCGAAGGAGCTGACATGAATCGATCGATGCGCTCTCGCCTCCGCGCCGCGCATCTCGCGCGATCCCTGCTGCTCGGGGCGTCGCTCGCGACGAGCCTCACGCTCTCGTGCGCGAAGGCGTCCACCGCCGCTCCGCGCGTCCAACACGCGACGGGCGCTGTCCGTTCGCTCGGCCCGGGGCGCGCCTACGTCAACATCGCGCACGACGACATCCCGGGCTACATGAGCGCGATGACGATGTCGTTCGAGCCCCAGAGCCCGTCACAGCTCGACGGCATCGAGGTCGGCGATCGCATCGCCTTCGACTTCTACGAGACGGAGGACGCGCGCCGCGTCCTTACACGGGTCGAACGAAGCTCCCACCCGCGTTGATCATGGCGAGCCGTGCTGATGAACGTCTGCCACGAGAGAAGAACGTCGTGCCAGCGACACGATCCCGTATCCGCGCTCGTTCAGGGAGCGCAAGGCCGAGCCCGAGGCGGCCGGATCTGCCGCCGATCTTCACCCAGGCTCATCCTCCGCAACCCTCGATCCCGGCCGAGCAGTACGCGCTCCACCAGGGGTTGCACGGGTCTGCGTCCTGCTCGTCGCCTTGGCTCATGTCGAGCAGCTCGGCGAAGCTCGACCCGGCGTCTCCGTACCGCAGGTGCATGTGCTTGGCGGCGCCCTCGCCATGCGGCGGGCGCATGATCACGTAGTGGAACGCCTCGCAGCCGGCCCCGCCGGCGGTGAGCGCGAACTTTAGCCACACCGACTCCGGGGACTCCGGGAAGTAGTGGGGATCCGGCGCGAAGCCCTCGTAGGAATACGCGCATCCCTCGGCGAGCGGCATCTCGCCTTCTCGGTCGCTGTAGAACGATATCTCTCTCATCTCCTTGAGGGCCACGCGCCCCGGATTGCGCGGATCGTCCGGGCACTCCGGGGCCAGCGGGTCCGACGTGAACTCGCCGTCCACGCCGAGGTAAGGGACACCCTGGTTCGGTTCCTCGGCGACGACCTCGTCCTTGCCGGAATCGTCGTCACCACAACCGAGCAGCAGCACAAAAGCCAATGTCGCGCACAGCGCGCCAGTGAGTCGAGACGCCATGTCCTAGAGGGCTCCTTCGCCTGCAGGGCTCCTTCGCCACCGCGAGCCGACCGGCTCCGATCGAAGACAGGAGAACCGAGCAGGCCGGCGACCCATAACACGCCGCGGGTGCGTTCGTGGCACGAATATGAAAATTCGTGCTACTGCGGCCGAGCCCCCGTCCCAGCGGCGGGTCGGGGAGGGCGCGGCGAGCTCGCCGGCGTGCGCGCCTTGCCCTTCAGCCCGCGCCCGGCCATGTCGGCGGCGAGGGCGCCGAGCCTGCCGGCATGCGCCGCCGCGCCGGCGCGCGGGCGGCTGGCGGCGTATCCGGCGGCGGGTCACAAACGGGGGCCCATGCCGCTCAGCCACGCGCTCCTCGCGGATCCGGTCGACGACCTCATCGCGCTCCTGCGCGGCAAGCGCCTCGTGGCGCTGACCGGGGCGGGGTGCAGCACCGAGTCCGGCATCCCGGACTACCGCGGTCCCGAGACGCGGCGCCGCGCGCGCAACCCGATCCAGGGGCGGGAGTTCTCGAGTTCGGCCGAGATCCGGCAGCGCTACTGGGCGCGCGCCGTGATCGGCTGGGAGCGGTTCTCGCGGGCCGAGCCCAACCCGGCGCACCGCGCCCTCGCGCGGCTCGAGCAGGATGGGCTGATCGATGGCCTCATCACGCAGAACGTCGACGGCCTCCACCAGGCCGCCGGCAGCCGCCGCGTCATCGAGCTGCACGGGACGCTCGCCGAGGTCGCGTGCCTCGCGTGCGGCGCGATGGAGCCGCGCGCCGCCCTCCAGCAGCGGCTCCTCGCTCGCAACCCCGGCTGGCTGCGGCTCGCGGCCGACGTCGCGCCCGACGGCGACGCCGACCTGCCCGCCGAGCACGTGGCCGGCTTCCAGACGCCCCCCTGCCTGCGCTGCGACGGGCCGCTCAAGCCGCGCGTCGTCTTCTTCGGCGAGAACGTGGCGCGGCCGGTCGTCGACGCGGCGTTCGCGCTGGTCGACGCGGCGGAGGCGCTCCTCGTGGTGGGCTCCTCGCTGGCGGTCTTCTCGGGGTACCGCTTCGTGCTGCGCGCCGCGCAGCGGGGCATCCCGATCGCGATGGTCAACCTGGGGTCCGCGCGCGGCGAGGAGCTCGGCGCGCTCAAGGTCGAGGCCCGGGCGGGCGAGGTGCTGCCGCGCCTCGCCGACGCGCTGGCCGGCGCGCCGCGGCCGCAATGAGGGCGCGGCGCGGGGCCGGGCGCGCCGCGCCGGACGTCAGCCGCGCCGGTACATCACGTCGGTGCGGAGCACGTACTTGCGCCCCCGCGTCACGGCGGCGCCCCGGTGGAGCCGCCGGTGCTCGAACACGAGCGCCATCCCGCGCCGCGGGACGATGCTCTGGCCGCCCCAGAAGTCGGTCGTGCCGCCCTCGAAGTCGTCGTTCAGGTAGATCATCGCGGTGAACAGGCTCCGCTCGATCTCCGATCGCGGGAACGACCCGTCGCCGTGCCAGTTGAAGTACTCGCCCTCGGCGTACCGGTAGTAGCGGAAGCGCTCGTTGAGCCCGACCGCGCGGACGGCGCCCCAGGTCGGCGGGGTCCACGGCGCGAGCCGCTCCCAGAGGCGGGCCGCGAGCGCCGGATCGTCCAGCATGACACGGCCGTTGTTGCGCACCTCGAGGTTGATGACGCTGCCGCCCCCGATCGGCGCCTGCTCGAAGCCGTGCGCCTCGGCGCGCGCGATGAAGCCGTCGCACTCCTCGGGCGACAGGAGGTCCGTCACGGTGAAGATGCGGAGGTCGTCGGTGTAGGAGGTTCGCTGGGCGGGTCGTTCGGCGTGCATCGTGCTCATGCGTCGACCATGCGTCCCGGCGGACCGGATCCGGAAGGACGGGACCGGGCAGGACCGGGCAGGACCGGGCAGCGCGGTGGACAGGACGGCGCGGCATCGCCGATGATCGAGGGCGCGCAGCGATGGCACAGGTCCCCAGGGCGGGCCGAGGCGCGGAGCCCGCGGTCCATTTCAACCACGCGCTCCTGCTGCGGGCGCGCCTCGAGCTCGACCTGACGCAGGAGCAGGTCGCCGCGTCGATCGGCGTCGACGTGCGGACCTACCGCCGCTACGAGTCGGGCGCGGTCAACGACCCGCGGCTCGGCTTCTCGGTCCGGAGCCCGTCACGGCGGCGCATCCTCGAGCGGCTCGGCGCCGAGCTCGGCCTCGCCGAGGGGGACCTGCTCGTCGTCGAGGCGGTGGGAGCGCCGGCGGCGGAGGGCGCGGCGGCGAGCGGGGCGGGGGAGGCGCCGGCCGGGGCCGGGGAGGCGGCCGCCAGGGCCGGAGACGCGACCGCCAGGGCCGAGGAGGCGGCCGCCAGGGCCGAGGAGGCGCCCGCTACGGCCGAGGAGGCGCCCGCCGGCGCAGCCGCCGCAGCCGAGGCGCAGGCCCCGCCCATCGCGCCCACCGCCGCGCAGGGCGCCGCCCCGGCGTGGCGCCCGCTGCACGCGCACACGCTCCAGCGGGCCCGGCACTTCGTCGGGCGCGGCGAGATCCTCGACCGGCTCGCCGTGTGGGCCGCCGCCTCGCCGCCGTCGCCCCCGGTGATCGCGCTCCTCGGCGTCGGCGGCGCGGGCAAGACCTCCATCGCCGAGCGCTTCCTCCAGGGGCTCGGCGACGCCCCGCGCCCCGGCGGGGTGCTCGTCTGGAGCTTCTACGACGACCCCAGGACCGAGGCGTTCCTCGACCAGGCGGCGGCATACTTCGCGCCGGGCCCCGGCGCGGCGGCGCCGCGGGCCCCGGCGGCGCCCGGCGAGCAGCTCGCGCGCCTCAAGGAAGCGCTGGGGCAGGGCCCGCCGCACCTGCTCGTGCTCGACGGCCTCGAGACCGTGCAGGCCGAGGGGGGCGCCGGCCGCGCGCACGGCGAGCTCCACGACGCGCTCCTCCGCCGGCTGCTCTGCGCGATCGCCGCGGGGCTCGGCGGCGCGCGCGCGCTCGTCACGTCGCGCTTCGAGCTCGCGGACCTCGCCGCCTGGGCCGACGGCGGGCTCGCGACGATCCGCCCGGAGCCGCTCGGCGAGGGCGACGCCGCGTCGCTCCTGCGCCGCTGGGGCATCCGCGGCGAGGGCGACGCCCTCCGCGCGCTGTTCGAGCAGACCGGCGGCCACGCGCTCTCGGTCGCCGTGGTCGGCTCCTACGTGGGCGCGTTCCTCGGCGGCGACGCGGCCCGGCTCTCCGCGGCGGGCGCGGCGCACCTCGCCGAGGCCGAGCGCGACGACGTCCTCGCCCGCCGCCTGAGCTCGGTGCTCTCGGCCTACGCGCGCGCGCTGCCCCCGGGCGAGCGGGACCTGCTCGCGCGCCTCTCGGTGTTCCCGGGCGGCGCGGGCGAGGCGGCGCTGCTCCAGCTGGTCCGGGCCGGCGGTGAGATCGCGGGCGCCATGGCGGGGTGGGGCGCCGCGGAGCTCGCCCGCGGGCTCGCGCGGCTCGAGCGGCTGGGGCTCGTGTTCGCGGCGCGGCAGGGCGACCTCGGCTACTCGACGCACCCCTTCGTGCGGCAGCACTTCAAGTCGCTGCTCGGCGTGCCGCCGGATCGCATCCACGCCGCGGGGAGCGCCGCGCCGCCGCCGCGCCTCGACGAGGCCCCGCGCCGGGCGCCGCGGAGCGCCGGGCGGTCGACGCGTACGAGGCGATCATCGCCGAGCTGCTCGGCGCCGGGCGCGCGAGCGAGGCTTACGAGATCTACGCGTTCGGGCTAGGCGGCTTCGCGCACCTCGGGCTCAAGCTCGGCGACATGGCCCGCGGCGCCCGCATCCTGCGCGTGTTCGCCGGCGGCGACGACCCCCGCGGCATGCCGGCCTCGCTGCCCGCGCGCGTGCGCGCGTCGCTCGCGTACGACGCGGGCCTCTACGCGGGCGCGCTCGGCGATCTCGCGTTCGCCTGCGCCTGCTACGCGGCGCACAACGAGATCGCCGGGGCGCTCGCGGACCCGGCGCCGCTCTCGACCGGCCTGCGCACGCTGGCGTACACGGAGCGGCTGCGGGGCCGCCTGACCGAGGCGCGCCGCCTGCTCGAGCGCGCGTCGGAGGTCGATCGGCGCGGCGCGACGAGCGGCGTGCGCGCCTCGGACAGCGGCCAGGCGGTGCGCATCGCGGCGCTGCTCGCCGCGGTGCTGCACGACCTCGGCGAGGTCGACGCGGCGGGCGAGCATTTCGCGAGGGTGCGGGAGCTCGGCGACGCGCCGGTGGCGCGCCGCGCGCTCTGGGAGGCGGAGCACGACCTCGCGCTCGGGCGCCGGGACAGGGCGCGCGAGGCCACGGAGCGGAACATCGCCGAGTGCCGGCGGCGGGGCTGGGAGGGCCACGTGGCGCACGGCCACACGCTGATCGGCCTCGCGCTGCTCGACGGCGGCGGCGGCGGCGAAGGCGTGGACGGCCGCGTCGCGCAGGCGGAGGCGCACCTCGTCGAGGCGCGGCGCTGGGCCGCGGCGACGGGCGAGGTGGAGGTCGCGCTGCGGTGCCACGAGCTCGCGGCGCGGCTCGCGCTCGCGGCCGGGCGGCCCGACGAGGGCGCGCGGCAGGCGCTGGAGGGGCTGCACGTGGCGGAGACGTGCGGGTTCGGCCCGTTCCGCGCGCGGCTCGCCGTGGTCGCCGCGCGGTGCGCGCAGGCCCGCGGCGCGGGGGAGGCGACGTCCGCGGCGGCGCTGGCCGACGCGGCGGTGGCGTGGGCGGGCGAGGACGCGTGGGCGAGGGCGGACGCGCTGCACTGGGCGGGCGTGGCGCGCGCGGCGGCGGCGCGCGGCGAGGAGCGCGCGGCGGCGGCGCGCGGCGAGGAGCGCGCTGCGGCGGCGCGCGGCGGGGAGCGCGCTGCGGCGGCGCGCGGCGGGGAGCTCGCGCGTGGCCGGGAGCTGTTGACCGAGGCGGCGGCGCTGCGGGAGCGCCTGCGCCACCCGGAGGCGGGGGCATCCCGGGCGGCGCTGGCGGAGCTCGGGTGAGGCGAGGGAGCGCGTCGCGAGTCGTGCGAGAGCGCGGCCGCGCGCTGGCGAACGGGCGCGCGGATTTGTGCTTTTCCCCGTTTGGTGGTCGGAGGCCGGGGCGCCCGTGTACCATTTCGCGGTCGCCTTCAGGTGATGTCGACCAGCATCCACGCAGCTTCCGCGACCGGTTGCGCCGGCTGCGCCGGCTGCACTCCCTTCTTCGCAAGGAGCGTACATGTCCGCCCGACCTTCCTCCCTTACCGTCTCCTCCGTCATCGCCCTCTCCCTCGCGCTCGGAGCCTCGGGCTCCGCGAGCGCCGAGCCGGTGAGCATCACCGGAGATCCGGTCGCTCCGCTCCCCGCCGAGAAGGGCGCCGGCCTGTGCGGCGCGCACAGGATATCGGCCGACCCGGAGAGCGACTTCTACGTCTCGCCGGCCACGGCCGAGGGTTTCATCGAGAAGATGACCGCGTTCTTCGATGCGGGGCAACCTGATGCCGATATCGAGAGCTTCGTGGTGAGCGCGCCGCTCGATTTCTCGAACAACTACGCCGCCGGGAACGAGTGGAGCTTCGGCGATTTCGTCAACGCGGTCCCCGACTGTTCGGAGGGAGGATGCGATTTCGAGTCGAACGAGCCCAACGTGTCGTTCGGCATGCGCCTGCGCGGCTACCTGGCCGTGTCGCCCGAGCACGTCGATCAGCCGGTCCACTTCGGCATCTTCGCCGACGACGCCGTGGCCCTGGTGCTCTACGACGCGGAGCAGACCGCCTATCCGGTGCTGGCGCAGCCCCTCAAGCTCGGCCTCACCACCTGGCGCATGACGAACACCGTCACGTTCGCGAAGGAGGGCCTGTATCCGGTCGAGGTCCTCTACGCCGGCATCGCCGAGCATTCGGCGCTCGAGGTGTCTCTGCTGGTCGGCGAGTTCGAGGATTTTCAGCTCGGCGCCGGAGAGACTGGCAGCGTGAGCCTCGAGGAGTCCGGCTTCGCCATCATCGAGCCGGCGTCGCTCTATCAGGCCTTGTCGGGCGGCGACGCGAACCCGGACGAGGCCTCCTGTGCGCAGTGCAGCCGCGAGCTCGTCGACAAGGCTGGAGAGGCGACCGGCTGCGCGGCGGGCGCCTACTGCAACAGCGCCGCGCTGTGCGCGCCGTGCGCCGTCGACGGCTTCTGCGGGCCCTCCTGCAGCCCGTGCCGCGGCGAGACGCCGCGCTGCGCCCTGGTGGATGGGACGCCGGAGTGCGTGGCGTGCGCGAGCGACGCGGACTGCGG
This sequence comes from Sorangium sp. So ce394, assembly GCF_051474665.1. Lineage (NCBI taxonomy): Bacteria > Pseudomonadati > Myxococcota > Polyangiales > Polyangiaceae > Sorangium > Sorangium sp. So ce394. The sequence goes on along the minus strand of NZ_CP150339.1, from coordinate 6,319,183 downwards.
CGACGGCGAGGTCTGCGACCTCGAGGCGCACGCCTGTGTCGCGGACCCGTCCGAGCCGGGCGCGGGCGGCGCGGGCGGGGACGGCGGGGGCGGCGGCGGCGCGGCGCCCAACCCGGGTCCGGTGGACGATGGCGGCGGCTGCGGGGTCGGCGGCGAGCGGCGGCCGGGCGGCGGGCTCGCCTTGGCGCTCGCGGGGGTCGGGCTCGCGCTCGCTCGCGCGCGCGCTCGCCGCACGCGGGCGGCCTCGCGGTAGAGCGCGTCCACGGAGCGCGCCTCGCGCTGAGCTCCGGCGGCGCGGCCTCCTCTCCGGCAGCGCCGCCTCGCCGCGGCGTCAGGCGGCCGCCGGGCCGCGCCGCGGCAGGCGCTGCAGGATGTCCGTCGTCTCGGCGCTCTGCTTGAGCCCGGCGAGGCGCTGCTCGATGTCGCGCCTCAGCACGGCCGCCAGGACCGGCTCCAGCACCGGGGCGAGGACCCGCGGGCGCGCCGTGAAGTTGTAGCGGAAGGTGACGCGGGTCCGCCGCGGCGACAGCGCCTTGAAGAGCCACGCGCCCGAGAACTGGCGGAAGATCCCCGGCCCGTCGACCATGGTGATGGCCACCTGCTCCGGCGGGTTCAGGGTGATGTAGCGGGCCTCCATCGACAGCCCGTTCTTCGCCCGCACCCACACCCGCACGCCGACGGCGGGCTCGGTCGCGCCGTCGCGGTAGCGCATCTCGCGGAGGAACGGGTCCCACTCGAGCCGGAGATCGTAGTCCTGGGACAGCGCGAAGAGCTCGTCGGGAGCGGCGTCGATCTCGGCGGTGCTCTGGATCGTGGGCATGGCGCTCAGGATAGGGCCGCGGGGAGAGCGGTGGCGAGGGCGCGCTGCGCTTCCGGCTCGTGCGCGCTGCACTTCCGGCTCGTGCGCGCTCGATGGCGCTGAGTTATCTGGGCTCCTCCGGGGATGAGCAGCGCATTCACGCGCTCATCGAGCCGTGATTGGCTGCCGGTGTGGTGCGCGCCGCCTCGTTGACGTCTCGCGGGGAGCCAGGTAGTCCGCCTCGCATGGGATACCGATCGGTGTTCGTGCTTGTTGTCGTGGCTGCTGCGGCGTTTGCGCTGAGCGGCTGCAACCGGGGGTATCAGACGGCCGCCGAGCTCGAGTCCGCCGAGCGCGGGCCGACCCACTGCGCCAGCTCCTGTTACTCGCTCGGGATGCGGATGTCCGCCTTCGTGCTCGTGGACCGCGCCGTGGCGGGCTGCGTGTGCGAGCCGGTGCAGGCTCCGGCCGGCCCTTACGCCGCGCCGCCGCCGGCCGGAGTGGCGCCGGCCGCGCCGCCTCCCGGTGCCCCGCCGCTTCCTGCTGCCGCGCCACCTCCCGCTGCCGCGCCGCCCCCGACGGCCGCGCCCCCGGCCGCGCAGCCCCAGGGCCGCGCGTGGGTGGGGGCCGCGGCGGCCTACGCCGTGATCGAGGCGTATCGGAACCAGCAGGAGGAGCAGCAGGCGATGCGGGCCGCGCAGCCGAAGTGAACTCGCCGGGGGGCAGCGCGACGAGACCTGCCCCTCGGAGGAGGCTCACGGCACCGTTGGCTCTTGGAGGAGCCCGCGTGCCATCCTCGGCAGGACCATGAACGAGCCGGCTCGCAAGATCATCTGGACGTACGCGGAGTATCTCGACCAGGAGCGGGCGAGCCCGACGAAGCACGAGTTCCTGAACGGCGAAATCTTCGCGATGGTCGGCGGGACGCCCGAGCATGCGCGCCTGTGCCTGAGCGTCGGCGCCGAGCTCCGGGCGCACCTCCGCGGGCGGCCCTGCGTGGTCTATTCCTCGGACCTGCGCGTCCGGGTGCAGGCGACGGGGCTCTCCACGTACCCGGACGTCAGCGTCGTTTGCGGCAGGCTCGAGCGCGATCCCGAGGACACGGACGCTGCGCTCAACCCGATCGTCCTGATCGAGGTCCTCTCCGACAGCTCGGAGGCGTACGACCGGGGGCAGAAGTTCGCGCACTGCCGGTGTATCCCCTCGCTCCGGGAATACGTGCTCGTCTCGCAGCACGAGCCGCGCATCGAGGTGTTCCACCGCAACGAGGATGGCTCGTGGACGCTCCGGGAGGCGCGTGCTGGGAAGGGGGCGGAGCTCCAGGCGATCGGGTGCACCCTGTCGGTCGACGACGCGTACCGAGATCCGCTCGCCCAGGCCGCGCCGGAGGCGGAGGGGTGACTTCGTGAATCACGATGAGCTCCCAACGGTCGGCTGGATGAGCCGCATGCTCTGAACGTCATTGCGCGGCCGGCCGATGTTGCGGGGGGCGTCGAGGACCAGCGCCCCGACCGCGCCCTTCACCGTGCATCCCCCGTCGCGTACGATACCGCGAATGTCCAGGTCGCTGCCCGCGATGGTCGACCTCCGGCTGGATCCGGGGGGCGCCTTGATCCTGAGCTGGACCGAGGCGCCCGGGTCCAGGAACAAGGCCGTTCCCCCCGAGGAAATCGCGCACCTCCGCCGCCTGGCCGAGGCGGTAAGCCGCGCCGAAAGCCAGCGCGAGAGCGTCGCGATCGTCGAGACCCGCGCGGCCCTGAGCGCCGCCCTTGTCGAGCTGCTCGACCGCCCCGAGCGCGCCCTCGGGCAGCGCATCGCGCGGGCGGACGCCGAGCGCCGCCGGCTCGATCTCGTCGTGCGCGCGCGGAGCGACGACCGCGACGCGCTGCGCGCGCACCCCGCGACGTGGATGCGGTGGGAGCTCCTGCCGTTCGCGGAGACGCGCCGCCGCGGCGCGCCGCCGCTCACGGTCGTCCTGCAGCTCGGTCCGCAGGACCTCGCCGCTCCTCGCGTGCTGGAGGGCGGCGGCCTGCGCATCGCGTTCATGGCGTTCTCTCCTCACGATGCCCGGCCCGAGTTCGACTTCGAGCGGGAAGAAGAGGAGCTGCTCGCCGCGATCGCGCCCATGGCCGAGCGGCGCCGCGCTCGGTTGCGCGTCGTCGAGGGGGGCACGCTGGAGGAGCTCCGCGACGTGTTGCTCCTCGAGCGCTTCGACGTCGTGCACCTGAGCGGCCACGGGGTGCAGACGCCGGGCGGACCGCGGCTCGTCCTGGAGGACGCGTTCGGGGCCCGGCGCGACGTCGAGCCGGCGGAGCTCATCGAGGTGCTGGAGCGGGCGAAGGCGATGCCGGAGCTCGTGATGGTCTCGTGCTGCAACAGCGCCGAGGTCCGCGGCTCGGTCGCGAGCTTCGCGGCGGAGCTCGTGGCGGCGGGCGTGCCCAACGTGGTCGGCTGGACGCGTCCGGTCGGCGACGGGATCGCCATGCTGGCCGCGTCGGTGCTGTACGAGCAGATCGGCGCCGGCAAGACGCCGGTCGAGGCCATGTATCGCGCCCGCGAGCAGATGCGCCGCGAGGAGGAGCGCACGCCCGCGCCGGCGCATGCCTGGGGAACGCTGCACCTCGTCAGCGGCTCCGCGGCTGGATTCCGCGTCGACGATCGCGCCGAGCCGCTGAGCGAACGCGTCGATCGCGACGAGGTCTACAGGTTCCTGGGCAGCCGCATGCGCGTGCTCGAGACGGGCTTCGTGGGCCGGCGGCGCCTCGTGCAGCGGCTGCTCCGCGTCATCGTTCGCGGGCAAGATCTCCAGAGGAGCGGTGCACGCGATGTGGCAGGGGCCTGCGTCTTCGGGATGAAGGGCGTCGGCAAGTCGTGCGTGGTGGGCCGGGCCATCGAGCGCGCCAAGCAGCACACGCCGGAGCTCGGCGTGGTGGTCGTGCACGGCGCGATCGACGAGCGCGCCGTGCTCGATGCGTTCCAGGAGGCTGTTGCCGTTGGGGGAGGGGACGGGACCGCGGAGAAGCTGCTCGCCCGCACGGAGGAGCGGGTGTTCCAGCGCGTGCGGCGCCTGATGGAGCACTGGCGCAGGAGGCCTATCGTTATCGTGCTCGACGACTTCGAGCAAAACCTGGATCGAGGCACGAGTGGTCCCTGGCTGGTGAAGCCCGAGGCGGCCGCGCTGCTGGAGGCGCTGCTGCCCACCTGCGCGACGGGCAAGCCGAAGCTCTTGATCACGTCGACGGCCGAGTTTCGGGTGCCGTGGGCGAACGAGCGGGCGCTCGCCTTCGTGCCGGTCGGCGCTCTCGACGAAGCGGCCGTGAGAAAGCTCTGGATGCGCGGGCGGGCGTCGAATGAGCTCGCCAACGTATCGCTCGAGGGCTGGCACGACCTGGCCGACCGGCTGGGGCGCAACGCGCGCGTCCTTGCGTGGGCGCGCGCGCTGCTGGCGGGCAAGACGGACGAGGAGCTCGCCGCCGTCGCTGCCAGCGCGTCGGCGAAGCTGCCGGTCTGGGCGCCGGGCGACGAGGCGAGCGAGAACAAGCACGCCGAGCTGGCGGAGCTGTTCTTGCGCCACATGGCCTACGAGCAGGCCCGGGCGGCCTTTGGCGAGCCGGCGCTCGAGTTCGTGAAGCGTGCGCGCGTCTTCGAGGACGCGGTGCCAAAGGACGCTTTCGCGGCGCTCGCCGAGGGGCTCGCCGTCGACCTTGACCGGGATCTGGGCGTGCTGGCGAGCTGGGGTCTCCTGGAGGTGGGCGAGCTTGATGGCGTGCGAGCGTACCGGGTGAATCCGCTCGTCGAGCCGCAGTTCAAGGCGGACGATGCCGCGCGGTGGCATGAAGTGGCGGCCGAGGCCTGGGAAGCGCTGGCAGAGAAGGCAACGTCGGGCGTGACGTGGCTCGAGCGCACGGAGGCGGCGTGGGAGCATGCGCTGCGGGGCAGGCATGTGGCGCGCGCGGAGCGCCTCGCGCGCCGCATTGACGCAGCGCTCTACAATGCGGGTCTCTACGCCCATAACCTCCGGCTGGCCGAGCGTCATGTGGAGGCGTTGCCGGAGTCGGCCTTCGGGCAGCGGTGGCTTGGCTACGCCGAGTTCAAGGCGGGGCGGGCTCCGGCTCGCGCCGGAGAGCGCATCCAACGGGGCCATGCGCTTCTCATCCGTGCGCACGGCACGGAGGAGCACCCCGAGGTGGCCACGTCGCTGAACGAGCTGGGCGGCGTGCTGAGGGCGCAGGGCGACTTTGCGGGAGCGCGAAAGGCGCTGGAGCGCTCGCTGGCAATCCAGGCCAAGGTGCACGGCACGGAGGAGCACCCGTCGGTGGCCGCGTCGCTGCACGAGCTGGGCGGCGTGCTGAGGGCGCAGGGCGACCTTGCGGGAGCGCGAAAGGCGCTGGAGCGCTCGCTGGCGATCCAAGCCGAGGTGCACGGCACGGAGGAGCACCCGTCGGTGACCGCGTCGCTGCACGCGCTGGGCGGTGTGCTGATGGCGCAGGGCGACCTTGCGGGAGCGCGAAAGGCGCTGGAGCGCTCGCTAGCGATCAAGGCCGAGGTGCACGGCACGGAGGAGCACCCCGAGGTGGCCGCGTCGCTGCACGCGCTGGGCGGCGTGCTGATGGCGCAGGGCGACCTTGCGGGAGCACGAAAGGCGCTGGAGCGCTCGCTGGCGATCCAAGCCGAGGTGCACGGCACGGAGGAGCACCCCGAGGTGGCCGCGTCGCTGCACGAGCTGGGCAGCGTGCTGATGGCGCAGGGCGACCTTGCGGGAGCACGAAAGGCGCTGGAGCGCTCGCTGGCGATCGATGCCAAGGTGCACGGCACGGAGGAGCACCCCGAGGTGGCCGCGTCGTTGCACGAGCTGGGCCGCGTGCTGAGGGCGCAGGGCGACCTTGCGGGAGCACGAAAGGCGCTGGAGCGCTCGCTGGCGATCGATGCCAAGGTGTACGGCACGGAGGAGCACCCGTCGGTGGCCGTGTCGCTGCACGAGCTGGGCAGCGTGCTGAGGGCGCAGGGCGACCTTGCGGGAGCGCGAAAGGCGCTGGAGCGCTCGCTGGCGATCAAGGCCAAGGTGTACGGCACGGAGGAGCACCCGTCGGTGGCCGCGTCGCTGCACGCGTTGGGCGGCGTGCTGAGGGCGCAGGACGATCTTGCGGGAGCGCGAGAGGCGCTGGAGCGCTCGCTGGCGATCAAGGCCAAGGTGTACGGCACGGAGGAGCACCCGTCGGTGGCCGCGTCGCTGCACGCGCTGGGCGGCGTGCTGATGGCGCAGGGCGACCTTGCGGGAGCACGAAAGGCGCTGGAGCGCTCGCTGGCGATCAAGGCCAAGGTGCACGGGACGGAGGAGCACCCGTCGGTGGCCGCGTCGCTGCACGAGCTGGGCCGCGTGCTGAGGGCGCAGGGCGACCTTGCGGGAGCACGAAAGGCGCTGGAGCGCTCGCTGGCGATCGATGCCAAGGTGCACGGCACGGAGGAGCACCCGTCGGTGGCCGTGTCGCTGCACGAGCTGGGCAGCGTGCTGAGGGCGCAGGGCGATCTTGCGGGAGCGCGAAAGGCGCTGGAGCGCTCGCTGGCGATCAAGGCCAAGGTGTACGGCACGGAGGAGCACCCGTCGGTGGCCGTGTCGCTGCACGCGTTGGGCGGCGTGCTGAGGGCGCAGGACGATCTTGCGGGAGCGCGAGAGGCGCTGGAGCGCTCGCTGGCGATCAAGGCCAAGGTGTACGGCACGGAGGAGCACCCGTCGGTGGCCGCGTCGCTGCACGAGCTGGGCGGCGTGTTGAGGGCGCAGGGCGACCTTGCGGGAGCGCGAAAGGCGCTGGAGCGCTCGCTGGCGATCCAGGCCAAGGTGCACGGGACGGAGGAGCACCCGAACGTGGCCACGTCGCTGCACGAGCTGGGCGGCGTGCTGAGGGCGCAGGGCGACCTTGCGGGAGCGCGAAAGGCGCTGGAGCGCTCGCTGGGGATCCAGGCCAAGGCGCACGGCACGGAGGACCACCCCTCCGTGGCAGCGTCGCTGCACGGGTTGGCACGAGTGCTGGAGGCCGAGGGCGAGCTCGATCAGGCAGCGGAGCAATATCGCCGCGTTTTGGCCATCGAGAAGAAGTGCTTCGGCACCCTAGACCAGTACCACTCGGCCGAGACCGAGGCGGCGCTCGCCATGCTGCTTTTTCGCCTCGGCCAGCAGGAAGAGGCCGGCGGCCTTGTTCAGCACGCCCTGCAGGTCCTTGCCGAGCAGGTACCGAACCATCCCATGCTGCCGCAGTTACGTGCGCTGATGCAGCAACCGCTCTAGCCTGCATCTCCCCCCCGTGCCCCCGGCCGATCTCCTCGGCCGTGCCGCCGTGGTCTCGGCCCGTCCGACGCGGCCGGCCTCGCCCCGCTCCGCGCGCCTCTCCTCAGCCGCCTGCGCTTCGGACTGGGTGCCCAACGTCGCGCTGCGCGGATAGGCGCTCTTCGAGCCTCGTCGCCGTGCCGGGTGACACCACGCATGCCCGAGCGCCGCCCCCAGGCCCTGCCAAGTGACACTACGTGCGCCCCTCCGCATACAGACCTGCCTGCGAAATGACACTACGTGTGTCCCGCCGTTTACAGACCTGCCTGCAAAATGACACTACGTGTGTCCCGCCGTTTACAGATCTGCCTGCAAAATGACACTACGTGACCCCATCCACACCCGCCCCAGGCTCCGCGGCCAGCCTACGCGCCTCCCATCGCAGCCCCACCCCCGTCGCGTCGAACTCCTGCGCTCCTCCCCGTCCGAGCACACATCCGGCGCCGATCTGCCCCCACGGCCCCGCTCGCTCGGATCTACGTTCCCAAGATGGCCAAAGCCAAGACCCAACAACCCCCCACCGGGAAGTCGCCCACCGCGACTCCCACGGCACACGCAACCTACCGCGCCTGCTATCAGCGCTTCGCCCCGCTGGCCGCCGATCTCCCGGAGCGCGACGTCGAGATCTGCCGCGCGGACGTGCGGATCGCCTTCGCCAACGTGAAGCGCGGCGTCCAGGCCGCCTGCGCCGACCCGGCGCGCATCCGCAAGGCCCTTCCCGAGCTGCCGCTCGATGACGTGCTCGCGCTGCCGGACCTCGGCCGTGCCCTGGTCTTCGCCGCCACGCGCGTCACGGCGAAGGCCGCGAGCACTCGTGAGATCGACGCAAAGCTGAAGCTCGTCATCGAGCTCCGCGAGCCGATGCTCACGCTCGCCGAGACGCTGGCCAAGCGCGGCCTCCTGCCGAAGGACGTGGTGGCCGAGATCCGCGCCGGCAGCGGCAAATACGACCTCGCCAGCGACGGCATGGCGCTCGCCCACCTGTACGAGGAGCACGCGGCCGCGCTCCGCGGAAAGCACCCCTTCACCCAGGAAGAGCTCAATCTGCTGCGGGAAGCGAGCGAGTGGCTGCTCGACACCCTCACCCCCGAGGGCGCCCGCCGGCCCGCGGCCAAGCAGCGCGGCGAGGCCGAGAAGATGCGCGACCGGCTCTGGACCCTCCTGGTCCGCCGGTACGCGGACCTCCGGAAGATCGCCTATTACTTCCACGGCGACGCGTTCGAGGACGTGACTCCGAAGCTCCTGTCCCGCCTGTCGAGCTCCGCCGCCGAGGACGACAGCGAAGAGATCGAGGCCGAAGACGACGGCAGCGAGGACGCCGACGGGGGAGGCAGCGGCGGGGCCGTCGACCGGCCCGCCAGCCCGCCGTCGCCGTAAACCGCGCTTTACCCCCACCGCGCCGCGCGCCGGCGGCGGCGGACGCGCGCCGGCGGACGCGCGCCGGCGAAACACAAACGGGTCCGGAGAGCCCCCCGCAATGAAAGGGGTATGAGCGCACCTCTCTCGCCACCCGCCGGCACCTCCCGCGATCGCACCTGGAACGCCCTTCATACAGCCGCAGTGGAAACGCTCCCCGGCGTGTTCCGGCTCCTGGGCGTGGCCGAGCCCGACATCGACGACCTCCTCCAGGAGGTCCTCCTCACGGCGTACAAGACCCTGGATCGCTTCGATCCCAACTGGCAGCCACCCCAGCCCAGCTGGCATCCGCCCCAGACCGAGGTGGGCGTCGCCGGCGATCCCGCGCGCCGGGGAGACCGAGCTCAGCACCGCAGCGCCGAGGCGCGGTGGGTGTTCGGGATCGCCTGGCGGAAGGTCGGCCGCTACCTGGGTCGCGCCCGTCGCCGCCGCGAGCTGGCGCATGGCCTTGTGCCCGCGTGGTGCTCCGAAGCGGTCGATCCCGCGCCGCTCAGCGAGCAGCGCGCCGTGGCGCGAGAGCGGCTGGAGCTCGCGATCGACCTGCTCTGGACGCTGGCCCCGGAGCGGCGGCTCATCCTGGTCCTGCACGAGGCGTACGAGGTGCCGCTCGCCGAGATCGCGCGCGATCTCGGCATCAACTACAACACCGCCACGAGCCGGCTGCGCCTCGCCCGCGCGGACTACCGCGCTGCCGTCCAGCGGCTGCGCCCGGAGCAGCGAGACGCGCTCCGCGGCTGCTGGCTCGGGTTTCCGCTGGCGTCTGCGTTTCTCGCGCGCGAGCACGCCGGAACGACCGCGCCGGCGCTTCCCGAGGCTGCGCCGCCTGCGCCCGCGCTTCCTGAGGCCGCATCGCCCGAAGCCGCGCTGCCTGACGCCGCGCTGGCGCCGCCGGCACCCCCTGCGCTGGCGCCGCCGGCACCCCCTGCGCTGGCGCCGCCGGCACCCCCTGCGCTGCCGCCGCCGGCATCTGCGCCAGCGGGGCTCGCGGGCTGGCTCGCCCGGCTGGCCCAGGTGAGACCCGCGCTCCGGTGGACCGCGGCGAGCGCTGGATACGCCGTGGCCTTGCTGCTGGCGCTCGCGCCGCCGCGACCGCTCTGGGCTGACCGCTTCGGCGCGCCTCTGGCCGAGCTGCTCCGCGCGCGCAGCGCCCGCGCCATGGAGGTGGCGCCGCGGGAGACGCCGGCTCCGCAGCCCACCGCGGCGGCGCCCGACGTGACCTCCCGGCGCGCCGTGGCGCCGCCTCCAGCGCGTGACGTCACGCCGCGTCCAGCGCCGTCGATGAGCGCTCGGGAAGACTCGTTCGTCGAGGAGTACCGGGTGCTCGACGCGGCGCAGGCGATGCTCTCCGCCGGCGATCCCGCCGGGGCGCTCCAGCAGCTCGCCCTGCACGAGCAGCGGTTCCCGAGCGGCCGTCTGAGGTCGGTGCGCGAGCGGTTCCGGGAGCTCGCGCAGGCGCGCCTGGCCGGCTCTGCCGAGGGCGCGGCGAGCGCGGAGCCGCCGCGATGAGCCGGCCCCACGACGGACGGGCGCGGCGGGCGCGGCCCGCGCACGGCGCCTCGAGGCCTCGACGCCATGTCCGGCGCGCGGCGCTCGCCGGTGCCACCGCCCTCGGGGCCGCGTACCTGCTCTCCATCGAGGCAGCTCACGCCGAGCCGGAGCCGCGTCCGAGGGCGGCGCGCCTCGAGTACGTGCGCGGTCGGGGCGCCGAACGCTGCCCTGACGCGTCGTTCCTGCGCGCGGAGGTGGCGCGGGTGGTCGGCGCCGATCCGTTCCGGGACGATGCTCCGCTCCTGATCTCGGCCACGATCGAGCGCCAGGGGACCGAGCTCGTCGCCTCCCTGGCGCTGCGCGACAGCGAGGGGAAGACCCGGTGGGCCGACGGGTTCAGCACCAGCAGAGCCTGCGAGGTGCTCGTCGCCGGCGTGGGGCTCGCTGTCGCAGCGCAGCTCCTGAGCATGCCGGAGCGAGGGTCGCGTGAGGCTTCGCCGCGTGGAGGTGCGCAGGCGCCGGGGGCGCCCGGGCCGATGCCGCCTGCGCAGGCGCCGCAGGGGGCGCCCGGGCCTATGCCGTCTGCGCAAGGGGCGCAGGCCCCGCAGGCGCCCTCCGGGCATGCGCAGGCCCCGGAGGGGCCGCCGAGGGCCTCGCCGCCCCCGCAGACGGCGCGCACGGCGCCGGCGCCGTCCGGACGGGCTGCGCCGGCGCTGCCTACCTCCTCCGATAAGGGCGCGCCGGCTGGTGCTTCCGAGCCGTTGCGGATCGAGGCGGGGCTCGGGGCGACCGTCGGACTGGGGATCACGCCGGGGGTCGCGGCCGGGACGACCCTGGCCATCGGCGCGCGCTGGTCCGACTGGTCGGTCGCCGTGGAGGGGCGGGGGCTCGTCTCGCTGGCGAAGGAGGTCGAGGGCGTGCCCCTCGGGACAACGGCCTTCACGGCAGCCACCGTCGCCTGCCTTCGCGGTCGCCACCTGTTCGGCTGCGGGCTCGCGACGCTCGGCGCCGTCCGATTCGCCCCGGAAGAGCCGTGGGACCTGCGTGTGCGCAGCAAGGCCCTGTTCGGGATAGGGGCGCGGCTCGGCAGCGCGTGGCGGCTATCGGACAGGTGGTCTGCGCATGTCCACGCCGAGGCGATCGGGATCGTGGAAGAAGCGCGGCTCAGGCGTCAGGTGGACCATGGCGTGACGCCAGCGCCGCTCTACTGGACGTCTCCGCCGCTCGGCGCCGCTTTCGGGCTGGGGGTTACGGCCAGCTACTGAGCGGACCTGCGAGACGGGACCCAGATCCGTGAGGATTGATGAGAAAAATATGTTCGAATTTGTAATGACGAGCTCGCGGATGACTACGACCGTCACGAGAGGTGGTCGTTGTCTGCGTGGAGCGGTATGGGGTACCTTGCCACGCATGCGGATCTACCCGTTGTTGATGGCAGGGCTCCTCGTGTTGCCGGGCTGCGCCGGCGATCCGACCATCTACGGGCCCTGTCAGCCCAGTGAATACGGCTCTCCAGCATGCCCGTACCCCGAAGCGGGCACCGGGGATGCGGGCGACGGCGGTGATGGGGGCGGAGGCTCCGGCGGCGGGACCGGCGCCGGCGGGACCGGCGGCGGCGACGAGAGCGCCTGCGCCGGCGACTGCATCCCGCCGGCGCCCCTCGGCTGGTTCGGCCCGGCGCTCCTCTGGTACGGCCCGCCGGACCAGGCGCCCAACTGCCCCGCCGAGGCGCCGAACGTCGGCTACCAGGGCTTCGCCGACCTGGCGCCAGCCCCGCTCGCCTGCGCGGCCTGCCTCTGCGACCCGCCGGCGTCGGCCTCGTGCGAGCTCCCGCTGGGCTGGTCGGCGCACACGGCCGCGGCGTGTACCGCCGGCGGCCCCGGCAGCGTCGAGACCACCTTCGCGGCGCCCGACGGTTGGGACGGCGCCTGCACCGCGACGAACGCGATCCCCGCGGGCCAGGACTGCGGCGGACAGCCGTGCGTGCAGTCGCTCTCGGTCGACGCGCCGACCGTGCTGGTGACCGCCGCGTGCACGCCCAGGGTGGACGAGCCCCCGCCGCCGACGCGCGAGGACCCGTGGCAGACCTGGGCGCTCGCCTGCCTGCCCGGTGCCTACACCGAGTGCCCGGACGACCGGAGCACCTGCATGCCGTCGCCTGGCGAGCCCGGGGTACCGCCGCCCGGCGGCTTCCTGACGTGCATCTTCCACGAGGGCGACGTGACCTGCGAGAGCCCTTATCTGGACAGGCACGTCTTCTACGGCGGCGCCGAGGACACGCGCGGCTGCTCCGAGTGCGCCTGCGGGGCGCCGGAGGGCGCGTCGTGCACGATCATGGCGTCGGTCTACAGCGACGGCGCCTGCACGGCGACGCTCGTCTCCGCCGTCGTGAGCTCGACGACGCCGTTCTGCGGGGTCACGCCGCCCGGCGTCGCGCTCGGCAGCAAGTCGGCGGAGGTCGTCGCCGTGGATCCCGGCGCCTGCGCGCCGAGCGGCGGCGAGCCGACGGGCGAGCTGCTGCCGGCAGAACCGTCGACCTTCTGCTGCCTCGCATAGGCTCGATCCATCGGGTGACCGGACTAGATTCCGGGCATGACTCACCCGGATCCGCCCCTCAGCAACGACGACGAAGAGGACGAGGAGCTGCTCAGCGAAGAGGACGAGGATCTGCTCGACTGGGCGTCTTGGGCCACGTTCTACGCCGTCGGCTATGTCCGCATCCTCGCCGACGCGATCGAGCGAGGTGACGCCGATCTCCAGGTGGATCCCGGGGCGTGGGAAAACACCCTGACCGCCGCCGAGGGAGCGATGGCAGAGCAAATCCGCGGTCGCCTGCACGGGCCTACATCCATCACCGTGGAAGACGTCGAGCGGATGCGGCGACTCCGCGAACTGGGTTCCGCAGCGCTCTCGGGCGGTGAGCGGTCACCCGAGCTCGGCCCGCTCGCTCTGCGATCCATGGAGTCTCTGTTCGGACCGGACTGGAAGCGCGCGTCGCGGGAAGCCGCGTTCTACGCGCGCGCTCTCAATCAGGAGTTCCACCCTCATAGCCGCACTTGACGGGAACTCCGACGATGAAAACGCAGATATCTCCGTTCTCGTAATAATACCAGCAGCTGCTGGCCAGGCCGAGGGCTCTGCATTGCATCAGTAGTCCGGTTTTGACGTTGTTTTTGTAGGGATGACGTCGTCCTGCCGGGCAGGATACCCCTGCGTCGGCGCACTTCATCATGCAGTCAGCGCCGTACTCACGTCGCTTGCAGTGGATGATTTTGAAACTGCCGATCGCGTCCGTTTCGGCCGTGGGTCCGTTCTCCGTCTCGTCGTCAAGTGCCAGGTTGTCAGATCCTGGATCGCTGTTTGGTATGTCGACCTCCGTCTCATCGACGTTTTCTGATGGGTGCATGACACAAGATGCAACGCATAGAGCGACTCCATGGAGCGAGACGATGACGGCGACCGTCGGAACCATTCGCATGGTACGGGCGACGCAAGCTGCGAGCCACCTCGGTCGAGTGTGACGGTGCCACGCGGCGCGCATGCTGGAGCCGTAAGACGAGGAAGACCCGCCGAGCGCGCTGGACGCCGGCGGCCCCGCGCTGGTGCTCAGCAACACCGACACCCAGCGACGGCTGCCCGCCTGCTCGACCCCGAGCTCGCCCTCCTGCGCGCCGTCGAGGCACGCGGCTTGCGTTTCATGCGGCGCAGGGGGCGCGGCCGGTCTCATGGCGGGATCGCTCGACCCCGGAGCAAGGCGATGGACGGCGCAGCCAGGGACATCTTCGTCATCAGCGACCTGCACCTCGGCGACGGCGGCGTGCGCGACAACTTCGAGACAGGCAAGAAGACGCCACAGCTGCGCGCATTTCTCGACCACGTGGGCAGCGAGGGGGGCGAGCTCTTCGTCCTCGGCGACCTCTTCGAGCTCTGGCAGATGAACCTCAGCCTGCTGCTCGTGAAGCGGCGCTCGCTCCTCGACCAGCTCGCCACGCTGCGGCTCACCTACGTGCCCGGCAACCACGACATCGACCTCGCGCACTTCATCGACACGGACTTCCTCCATCACCCCTTCTTCGCCGCCATGCGCGCGCCGTTCGTCCGGGAGCGCGGGGGCAGGCGGTTCCGCTTCTCGCACGGGCACGAGACCGATCCCTTCAACGCCGGGGACGATCCCGGCTTCGGCCGCATGCTCGCCATCTTCGCCGGCGTGTGGGAGGACGAGAACGGCTCTCCCCTCCTCGAGAGCGGCGAGAGCGTGGAGGACGTCCTCGAGCAGTTCGGCGAGTCGATGCTGACGATCTGGCGGCGCGCCCTTTCGACGATGCACCCCCGCGGACCGGAGCGGGACGTGCGCCCCACCTCGGCCCTGACGCCGGCGCAGAACCCGGATCGGCTCGGCGAGCACGTGGCCGGGGTCCGCGCAGCGCTGGAGAGGGGGGGCGATCATGACGTGGCGGTGCTCGGGCACACCCACAAGCCAGGTCGCATCGGCGACTGGTACTTCAACAGCGGATCCTGGACCGGCCCCCGCAACCCCTTTCTCCGCATCTCCCCGGACGGTCACGTGCGCTATCTCGAGTGGAAGGACGGCCGCGAGATCGAGCGCGAGATGCCGGTGGTGCGCCCGGAGGCGGGGCCAGGCCGCGCACCGCCGACGAAGAAGAATCCGATCGTCGCGGCCCGCACCGCCGCGCGGACGCTCTTCCCGAAGCCGACCCGGCCGGAGCGCTCCCGGTGGGTCCTCATCGCGCAGGGCGTCCTCGCGCTCGCCGTGGGCGCCGGCGTCCTGACGATCTCCGTCGGTCAGGGCTCGTCCGCGGGGTGGCGGCTGCTCGTCTCGGCGTTCGCGGTCTACGCGCTCGCCGATGGCGCCCTGTCGCTGCTCGGGGCGTCGCGCGAGCCGCCCGTCCGGCGCCTCCTCTCGCGCGTGCGCGGCGTGGCGAGCCTGCTGCTCGGCCTGCTCGTGCTCCGGCGCGGCTACGTGGTCGAGATCTTCGTGGTCCTCGTCGGGATCTGGGCGTTCGTCTCCGGCGCGCTGCGCGTCGCGGCGTCGGTCGTGCTCAAGGGCATGGTGGAGTCGAGGTGGCTCTTCCTGGTGGGCACAGGCTCGATGCTCGCCAGCCTCGTCCTGCTCTCGCTCCCCGCGTCGGCGGTGCTGCTCAAGTACGCGCTCGCCGCGTATCTCTGCTACTACGGCGCGGGAGAGCTCCTGGCCGGCATCTTCGGACAGCGGGTGCCCAGGGCGGCGCGCCTCCACCCCTCGGCCTGAGGCGGCCGGCGCGTCATGAAAAGGGCAACGGGACAGGAACGCTGAGGCGATCGAAGGCTCGCGGAATGCCCGGGCCTCATTGTGGGTCGGGCTTGCTGGTCAACACGGCCTGGGTCTCCTCTGGAGGTCCTTCGAACGCGTCCCAACCCTCCTGCGGTTCTATGCCGAACTCGTCAAGGAACGCGCGCGCTCCCTGCACGATATCAGCCGGAATATCAACGCCGGGCATCCACGCGCTGAAAAGATCGCGCAGCTTCTGGGCGTGAGCCGTCGTTATCCGCCTGGTGCTGCCGTCGTAGTTTCTCTCCCATTCCGCAGCTACGGGGATGTAAGCGTCCAGGTGCTGCAGGATGTGTTCGCGACTCGGCAAGCTGGCGCCCCTCGCCGCAAGCCGCGGCGATGCGAAGAACGCCATGATATCCAGCAGGCACATGAAGGATGTCATGAAATCCTTGAATCGTGCCTGTTGCTCGATCTCCGTGTTGTGAGCGCTCATTTTAGCATCTTCCATTCGCCGTCGATATAGCTGAAGGAAACGGGGACGCCCCGGAAACTGCTGATTATCGTGCCTGCAGAACCAACGACCTCCGCGTTGACGATGCAGACATACGAGCACCATCCCTTGACCGCAAGGTTCGCGAGCGACCCGAACCACTCAGGGCACGGCTTGCACCGTCCATCACCGCAGTCGTTCGGACCGCAGACGGCCCATCGCTGCTTGGATCTGGACCAGACCTTGTGGCTGTAAGGACAACCAAACTCGTCGGCGCACTCGTACCTCACGATGTAGCCCATCGGAAGCGCAGGGAGAAAAGCGGGGTCCATGGTTGCCACCCAAGCATCGGCTTGCTCCAGCGCCCACGGAAGATGGCGCTCGACCAACATGCTTAGCGCCACTTCGTCGAGCGACTCCGGTGCCACCCCTTCGCTTTCGATAGCGCCGTCAAGCAGGTACAGAGCGTAGCTCGTCCTGGCTGTGGCGACGGCTAATTGGAGCGGATCTGCGCTCGCTATTGCATCGGTAAACACGTCTTCTTCGGACGCGGGCTCAGTGGGGCTTCGCGGGGCGTTCTCCTCCTCTCCTGGGTCGCTGAAATCCGTCAAATCGTCGGAACGATCTGCGTCTTCCGAGCCGGTGCCAAATCGGAACGTGCAACTTGGCGTCAGTGCTACACCGAGCGCCGCGGAACATGCGAGGGCGCAGATTCTCATGAGGACGTGCTGCGTCATGCGACGATGGCTCCTTTCACGTCATACCAGATCGAGGCCACGCACCTGGCGAGCGGGGCCTTGGGGACGAAACGGTAGAACTTCGCCGCCATGGCACGAGGGTCGCCACGAACACGTTCGCGATCAAGCCGAGCGGAGGCTCGAGGTAGAGGGTCGCGACGCGGAGCTCGCTCACGTGGATTCCGCCCGCGGACGTGACGTCATCGGCCGAGACGCTCAGGGCGACGAGACCTCGCCTGCAGAAAAGGGGTCGGAGCCCCGAGCGCGCCCAACTACGGTAGCTCCAGCCATGAAGACCGCCCTCCCGACCCCCGCCTCCCGCGCCCCGCTCGCCGCGCTCGCCGGGCTCGCCGCCCTCGCCGCGGGGGCCGCCTGCGTGCAGCCGCACGCCCCCCCGCCGGCCGAGCCGCCCAAGGCCGCCGAGCCAGCGCCCCCCGCCGCCCAGGCCGCGCCCTCGCCGCCGCGGTTCGGGCAGATCCCCCGGCTCGACTTCAACCGCATCGCCGTGGAGCTCGATCTGCCGCTCTTCTGGATCGCGGACCGGAACGGCTCGGGCGCCGTCGAGCCCGACGAGGTCGCCGCCCTCTGGCACCACACCAAGGCGCCCGCCTGGGTCGCTTCCGGGGCGTTCACCCCGGAGTTCACCTCGGCCTACGCCGCGATGCTCAAGATCAAGGCCGAGGGCCACCCGCGCGCCGGCCTCGACGAGGCCGAGCAGCGCCGCCGCGACGCCGTGCTCGCGGAGCTCGCGGCCGGCCGGCCGTCGCTCCTCCGGTCCGACTTCCGCGGCGCGTCCGCCGAGGACCGGGCCATCGTCGGCCACCTGCTCAAGGTGGCGGCGCTGATCGACCAGATCCACGCGAAGCAGCTCGGCTCCGCGGGCATGGCCGACAAGATCCCGGCCGACGACCCGGCGAGCCGGGCGCTCTTCTGGCGCAACCAGGGGCCCTGGTGCGAGCAGCCGAAGACCCGCAACGATCCGAGCTGCAACGCGCTGCCCGGCAAGCCGCCCCGCGTGACCGGCGCCTACCCGGCGCGGCTCCAGCAGGACAAGAAGTTCTGCGCCGCGCTCGAGGCGCGGCGCGACCAGCAGGCGCTCCTCTCGCCGTTCACCCTGGTCGTCGAGGAGGGCGGCGCCCTCAAGGCCGTGCCGTACAGTGAGGCCTACAAGCCCGAGATGGAGGCGGTGAGCCGGGAGCTCAAGGCCGCGGCGGAGGCGATCCAGAGCCCCGGCGAGGCCGCCTTCAAGGCGTACCTGCTCGCGGCGTCGCAGGCGTTCCTCGACAACCAGTGGGAGCTCGCGGACGAGCCGTGGTCGAAGATGAACGCCGAGAACTCGGCGTGGTACCTGCGCGTGGGGCCGGACGAGACGTACTGGGAGCCGTGCAGCCGCAAGGCGGGCTTCCACGTGAGCTTCGCGCGCATCAACCAGGAGTCGCTCGCCTGGCAGAAGAAGCTCGACCCGGCGAAGGCCGACATGGAGGCGGCCTTCGCGAGGCTCGCGGGCGCGCCGTACAAGGAGCGCAAGGTCGCGTTCCACCTGCCCGACTTCATCGACGTCGTGCTGAACGCCGGCGACTCGCGCGCCGCGACCGGCGGGACCGCGGGGCAGAGCCTGCCGAACTGGGGGCGGGTCGCGACCGAGGGCCGCGGCCGCACCGTGGCCATGGTGAACCTCTTCGACGACGACGACAGCCGCGCCGCCCTCCGGGAGGCCGCCGCGTCGCTCCTCTGCAAGGCCACGATGGAGAGCGTCTCGCTCGAGCGGCCCGTCGCGACGCTGGGCACGGTGCTGCACGAGGCGGCCCACAACCTCGGGCCGACGCAGAACTACAAGGTGAAGGGCAAGACCGACAACGAGACCTTCGGCGGGCCGCTCGCCACGATGCTCGAGGAGTTCAAGGCGCAGACCGGTGCGCTCTTCTTCACCGGCTGGCTCGCCGAGCGGGGCGTGATCGATCCGGCGCTCGCCCGCATGGCGGAGACGCGGGAGGTGATCTGGGCGCTCGGGCAGGTGGGGCAGGGGATGTACACCGCGGGCGGCGAGCCGCGGCCGTACGGCCAGCTCGCCGCGATCCAGCTCGGCAGCCTGCTCGACGCGGGCGCGCTCGGCTTCTACCGCGGCGAGGTGGCGGCGAACGGCGCGGACAAGGGGTGCTTCTCGATCCAGGCCGACAAGCTGCCCGCCGCGGCGGAGGCGCTCGCGAGGACGGTGCTCGGCATCAAGGCGCGCGGCGACAAGGCCGCCGCGCAGCGCCTGCGCGACGACTACGTCGAGAAGGAAGGGGCGTGGAAGGCGCTGCGCGGGGTGATCGAGGAGCGCATGCAGCGCATGCCGCTCGGCAGCGTCGTGTACGCGATCGAGCTGTAGGCGTCGCCATGACCGCGGCGCAACCGCAACAGACGACCCCGCCCGCGCGCCGCTCGGCGAGCGCGCGCGGGCGGCGCCGCGCCCTCGGCCTGCTCGCGCTTCTCGGCCTCCCCGCGCTCGGCCTCGGCGAGCTCGCGGCGCACGTCCACTTCAGCGAGCGCGCGCCGGGCTTCGACGCATGGCGCGAGGTGAAGGCGCCCCTCGAGGCGATGAGGCAGCCCGGCGACCTCGTGGTCGTGGCGCCCGCGTGGGCCGATCCGGCGGCGCGCCGCGCGCTCGGCGACGCGCTGATGCCCCTGCGCGACGCCGCGCGGCCCGACGAGAGCCGGTACGCGGCCGCCGTGGAGATCAGCGTCCTCGGGCAGCGCGCCGAGGAGCTCGCGGGCTTCCGCGAGGAGGCGCGGCAGCAGCACGGCCGCTTCGTGCTCCGGCGCCTCGTGAACCCGTCGCCCGCGCGCGTCGTCTACGACTTCGTCGATCACGTCGCGCCCGCGTCGGCGGACGCGCGCGTCACCGAGCCGCCCGCCGCGTGCCGCTGGAACCCGCGCGCGCGGATCGCCGCCGGCGGCCTCGGCGGCCACCCGACGTTCCCCGCAGCGCGCTTCGAGTGCCCGGGCGGCCCGTTCTTCAACGTGGGGGTGACGGTGATCGCCGACGAGGAGTTCCGCCCGCGCCGGTGCATCTGGTCGCACCCGCCCAGGGACGGCGAGATCGTCACGCGCTTCCGCGACGTGCCGCTCGGCTCGGTGATCCGGGGGCACGCGGGCATGTACTGGATCATCGAGCGCGAGCGGCAGGGCGCGCCGGTCACGCTGTCCGTGCGCGTGAACGGCGAGACCGTGGGCGAGGCGACGCACCACGACGGCGACGGGTGGGCGGCGTTCGAGTTCCCGCTCGCCGCCCACGCGGGCGCGGCGAACGCCGAGGTGGAGTTCGCCGTGAGGTCCGCGGATTACACGCACCGCCACTACTGCTTCGAGGCCGACACCCGATGAAGCGAACGGCGCCCCTCGCGCCCGCCGACGGGCTCGTCGCGGTCGCGCTCGCGGCGGCGTACGTCGCCCTGCTGCTCGCGACCGCGGGCGATCTCGGCTACGCGCGCGACGAGGGGTTCTACTTCTTCGCCGCGAACCGCTACGGCGCGTGGTTCCAGGCGCTCCTCGAGGCGCCCCGCGCCGCGCTCCGCCCGGAGGTCGTCGACGCCGCCTGGTCGGTGAACCACGAGCACCCCGGCCTGATCAAGTCGCTGTTCGCGCTGTCGAACCTGCTCCTGCAGAAGCGGCTCGGGCTCTTCGCCATGGAAGGAACGAGCTACCGCTTCCCGGCGATGGCGCTCTCGGGCGCCGGGGTCGCGCTCGTGTACCTCTGGGGAACGCAGGCGCGCGATCGGCTCGCCGGCGCGTCCGCGGCCGTGCTCTTCGCGATGCTGCCGCGGTACTTCTACCACGCGCACCTCGCGTGCTTCGACGCGCCGATCGTGACCGTGTGGGCCGCGTGCGCCTACGCGTACTGGCGCTCGCTGCGCGACGGCGGCGCGCTCTGGCCCGTGCTCACCGGCATCGCCTTCGGCCTCGCGCTCGACACCAAGCACAACTCGTGGTTTTTGCCGATCGTCTGCGTCGCGCACGCCGTCGCGCTGGAGCTCCGGGAGCGGATCGTCGCGCGCCCGGAGGCGGCGGAGGCCGCGCCGGCGCCGCCGCGAGGAGCCCGGCGCTCGGCCAACGCGCTCGCCGCGCTCGCCGCCATGGCGACGATCGGCCCGCTCGTCTTCTACGCGCTCTGGCCGTGGATCTGGCGCGACACGCTCGCGCGCCTGCGCGAGTACGCGTCGTTCCACCTGAACCACGAGTACTACAACATGGAGTTCCTCGGCCGGAACTACTGGACGCCGCCGATGCCGAGGGCCTACGCGCCCCTGATGACGGCGGCGACGGTGCCCGCCGTGACGCTCTGCCTCTTCGCCGCGGGGCTCTGCGCGGCCGCGCGCGAGCGCCTCGTCTACCCGCTCGCGCGGGCCGCGGCGCGGCTCGCGCCGGAGAGCGGGAGGCTCGCCGCCGCCCGCGCGTTCGCCGCGCGCCTCCGCCCGCCGCCGCCCGACGCCGGCGGCACGGCGCTGCTCTGGTTCCTCGCCATCGCCGCCGTCTACGGCGCGTGGCTCTCGCCGAGCACGCCGATCTTCGGCGGCACCAAGCACTGGATGACGGCCTATCCGTTCATCGCCCTGTTCGCCGGCGCCGCGTTCTCCGCCGCGGTGAGGCGCGCGCGCGTCGGGCTCCGCGCGCTGCTCGTCGCCCGGCGCGGCGCCGGCGCGACCGCCGGCGCCTCCGCGCCGGGGGCCGCGCTCGCCGCCGCGGCGCGCGGGCCGCTGGTCCCGGCGCTGCTCGGGGCGGCGGTGGTCGCGGCGCCCATCGCCGAGACGCTGCGCGCGCACCCGTGGGCGCTCTCGGCCTACACGCCGCTGGTCGGCGGCGCGCCCGGCGCGGCGAGCCTCGGGCTGAACCGCACCTTCTGGGGCTACGCCACGGGCGCGGTCGTGGACTACCTCAACGAGCACGTCCCGCCCCGGGGGACGGTGTACATCCACGACACCGCCGGCCAGGCGTGGGACATGCTGCTGCGCGACGGGCGCCTGCGAAAGGACATCCGCGGCGTCGGGGCGGTCGCGGGCGCCGACTTCGCCCTGTACCACCACGAGAAGCACATGCTCGGGCAGGCGTACCAGGCGTGGGTCGCGTTCGGGACCACGAGCCCGGATCACGTCGCCGGGCTCGACGGCGTGCCGGTGATCTTGGTCTACCGGAACCGGGCCCGCTGAGGGCGATCAGCGCTTCTTCGCCGCCGCCTTCTTCGCCGGCGCCTTCGCCGCCTTCTTCGCGGGGGCGGGCGAGGACTTCTTGGCGGCGGGGGCCTTCGCCTTCTTGGCGGCGGTCGCCGCGGTCTTCGCCGTCGCCGCCCGCTCCGACGCGGGCGCCTTCTTCGTCGCGGCGGCCGCCTTCTTCGCCGGCGCCTTCTTCGCGCCCCGCGCCGCCGCGGCCCTGGGCTTGCTCGCCGCGGGCCGCTCGGACGCCGGCTCGGCCGGCTTGCGGGGCTTCCCGCGCGCGGCGAGCTTCTTGGACGGCGTCTCGTCCTCGATCTCCTCGCCCTCGTCCTCGATCTCCTCGTCGTCGAGGTCCTCGGCGTCCCCCTCGTCGTCGAGCTCCTCGTCGTCGAGGTCCTCGTCCTCGAGATCGTCGTCGTCGAGATCGTCGTCCTCGAGATCGTCGTCCTCGTCGACGCCGTCCTCGTCGAGGTCGTCGTCCGCGCGCACCGGCTGCGGCGCGGGCTCGCGGCGCCGCGACGCCGGGGCTTCGCCGCGCTGCGGGGCGGCGGCCGGCCTGCTCGCCGCGCCGGGCGCGCCGAGCGGCTCGCCGAGCAGGGCGGCGACGTCGCGCGTGAACTCCGTCATGTGGCTGTCGACCTCGAGCGCGTCCTGCTCGGACAGCGGGGTGAGCTTGAGCCGGAGGACGCGGTCGCCCGCGATCTCCCACGACGCGGCGCAGCCGCCCTCGCGCAGCATCCTCGAGGCGATGGCGTCGATCCGCTGGCGCAGGCCGGCGCGCGCGCCGGGGTCGATCTTGCGCTGCAGCTCGAAGCGGCGCTCCAGCATCGGGAGCGTCACCACCTTCGCCTCGACGAGATCGGAGAGCTCGTCGGCCACCGCCTCCTCGATCTCGAGCCGGGCGTCCGGGTCGCTGCTCCCCAGCGAGAACGTCGCCTCGCGGAGCTCGGGATCGTACGACGTCAGCTTGCCGCCGGCGCTCTGGGCCGCGCGCGCCAGCGACTCGCGCAGCACCTCCGCCGGCGCGCGCTTGCCGACCGTCGAGGCGACGTACCCGAGCGTGTCGAGCCGCACGTGCACCGGGCCGTCGTCCTCGAGGCCGAGCTCGGGCCGCGGGCCGAGCAGCGCGTCGCGCATCACACGGAAGACGTCGCGCTTGATCACGTTGTCCTCGGTGAAGATGTCCTCGACGTGCTCGGAGTCCATCAGCGTGCTCGTCAGGCTCGCGACGAGCTCCTCGACCTGGTCGTCGATCTCGTCGGTGCCGAACGTTGTCGTGACCTCCCCGTCGACGAGGGCCCACGGCTCGAGCCGGGGCGCGATGGCCGCGATATCCGCGGACATCTTGTCCTCGAGCTCGCGCGCCAGCGCGGTCGCGCCGCCCCTGGCCACGAGGATGTGCCCGTGAGCCTTCAGCGCATCGACGATGCTCGTGGAAAGTCGGCGGGAGAGGTTGCGCTCGTTCACGAGGCGCGCAGCTTACACGGTTTGCGCGGCCTGGCGATACTTCGGAGCGCGCGGATCGGCCGTGCTCAGGGGTCGTTCTCGATCACCTTGATCAGCACGCCGCCGATCCGCTGCGGGATGGCCGCGCGCGCTGCCTCGGCCCCTCCGGACCGGACGCTCACGCGGACGATGAAGCCGACCCCGTCCTCTCGCTCGACCCCGACGCCGACACACCACGGCTCGCCGGCGATCTTGGCCTTGAGCTCGTCCTTGGCCCGCCGGGCCGATCCCACGTCGCTCATCTCGTTCACCTCTCCGTAAGTTGGCGCGCGAGCGCGCCGCTGCATCCGCCCGCGCTCACTCGCTGTATCCGACCGCCAACACCTGCCACGTCGCGGGCGCGTCGGCGACATCCACGATGCTCGCCGTGAACTCGCCGCTCGCCGACGGGGCGAGATCGCCGCCCGCCACGGGGATCTGACCGACGCTGACGATCTTGCCGTCGGCGCCGTAGAGCGAGACGATCGCGAGCACGGACCGGGCCGCGAAGGCGGACTCGTTCGTGATCCTGCCGGCCACCTGGTACGGGCTCTGCCCGCGCGTCGGCGTGAATTTCGTGTCCGCGATGTTGAGCCTGGCCAGCTTCCCCCGGAACGTGGCGGGCGCGGGGGCGACCTCGGCCTTGAACGTGGCGAGCCCGGGGGGACGCGGGGTGGCGAACGCGCAAGGGACCTTCTCGCCCGGCGGCAAGAGGCGCACCTGGGTCGCGCAGTCGCCGCTCAGGAGAGCGACGTCGCCGGCGCCGTAGAGCGTGATCTTCGCGCTCGGGGAGCCGATGGCCACCGTGCCGGTGTTGTGGATCTCGCCGACGAAATGCAGGAGCTTCCCGGCGCGCGCCGGGAAGCTCCGGAGGTCGCGGATCTCGGCGCGGAGCACGCCTCGCTCCGCGGCCGCGTCGGGCGCGTCGACGGGGGGATCGGCGACGGGCGCCGTGGGCAGCGGCTCGGGGAGCCTGGCCATCTCGCGGGCGGTGACGCCCGTGGAGAAGTAGATGAGCACCGCGCCCGCGAGGATGCAGAGCAGGAAGACGGCCCCGCAGCCGATGCCGAGGAACAGCGCGAGGTTCGACCGCCGCGGCGGAGGCCCGACCGGCGCGCCGCCGAAGCCGCCCGGAGCGGGGCCGAACGCCTGCGGGAGCGGGCCGTAGCCGCCCGGAGGACCGTGGCCGCCCGGAGGACCGTGGCCGCCCGGAGGACCGTGGCCGCCGGGAGGACCGTGGCCGCCGGGAGGGCCGTGGCCGCCGGGAGGGCCGTAGCCGCCGGGAGGGCCGTAGCCGCCGGGAGGGCCGTAGCCGCCGGGAGGGCCGTGGCCGCCGGGAGGGGCTCCACCCGGCGGATAGCCGCCAGGGGGGTGGTTTGCCGCGCCGAGCGGTGCGCCCTGCTGGTCCATGCGGCCCGCAGTATGCCGGAAAAGAGGCCCGACCGATCCACCCCGCGGCGCGCCGGTCAGAGGTGCCGGCGCGCGATCTCGGCCCACGTGCCGGTCGGCTCGATCTCCAGGTACCGGCGCCAGCACGGGCGCGCCTTCGTCGGATCGCCGATCTGCTCGTACGCCATCGCGAGGTTGTAATAGGCGTCCGCGAAGCGCGGATCGCTCTCGATCGCGCCGCGGAAGTACCGGATCGCCTCGGCCGCCCGGCCGCGCTCCAGCATCACGTAGCCGAGGTTGTACTGCGCCTCGGGCTGCGCCGCGTCGAGGGTGAGCGCCTTCAGGTAGAGCGCCTCGGCCTGCTCCTCGGCGTTGCGCCGGAAGCAGATGTTGCCGAGGTTCGTGTACGCGATCGCCAGCCAGGGGTCGATCTCGAGCGCGCGGCGGTAGAGCGCCTCCGCCTCGTCCATCGTCGCCGGATCCTCGTCGAGCTGGCTGGCCTGCATGTAGAGCTCGTAGGCCGTGCGCGCGCGATCCCTGCCGACCCGCGGGCGGAGCACGCGCACGACGTCGTCGCGCAGCTCCTTCACCTCGAAGTCGAGCACCATCTGCCCGGTGAGCGGCTCGAACGCGCCCGACGCGCTGCGGACCACGACCGCCTTGCCGTCGAAGGCGACGCGGAGCTCGGCGAGGGGGCGCGTCACCTTGGGCAGCGCGGCGCGGATGTTGTCGATCGCCCGCGCGACGTCGCGCAGGCGCACCTTGCGCGCGATGAGATCGCGCGCGGCGCGCAGGGCGATCAGATCCGAGAAGGTGTACGCGCGCCGCCCGCGCCGGCGGCCGCTCGGCGGCGCGATGCCGGCGCGATCGAGCGAGCGCAGTCGCCCGGGCGAGATGCCGAGCAGCCGCGCGACCTCGGTGCCGGTGAACATGTCGGTGACCGGCTCGCGCGCGCCCGGCGCAGGCTGCGGCGCCTCCGGCTCGCCGGTCCGCAGGGGGGGCGGGGGCTCGGACACCCGCCCTCCACCAGGGCCGAACACGACGTGGATCACCTTGTCGGAATCGCCGGAGGCGGAACGGTCCTTCTTGCTCATCGCAGCGTCGCGGGCTCCGCGCCGAGGATCGACAGAAGCAGAGCGCGCCGTGTGGAGCCTACCCCGCCTCGAGCCGGAGCGCTCCCGTTCTTCACGTGGGCACGCGCGTCAAGAGGGCACGCGGCGGAGGGCGCGAGCGGTCGCCGCGGCGCTGCGCCGGCGCGCGGCGCTCGGGGTGCATTTTTGCTTTCAGTGACGATCACCGTGATCACGCGCGCGCCGTCCTGTCCGTGGTGAGCAGCACGCGCGCCGTGACGTCCACGGTCAGCGCGAACGAGACCGCCGCCGCGCGCGGCGCGAGCCCGCAGCGGATCTCGGCGTGCATCGGCCCGAGCGGGCCGCCCGCCCGCGCGGCCGCCTCGCGCTGCGCGACGCGGAGCGCCCGCAGCCGGAGGTGGGGGTCGAGCGCGAGCGCTCGGTCGAGCGGCGCCGCGAGCGGCGCGTCCGGCGGCAGCGCGACGAGCAGGCTGGTCGACCCGTAGTACACGAGCGCGCCCCCCTCGCTGCGCGTGCTGCCCTCGCTCACCACGTCGGCGCCGTCGAACAGGGCGTGGAGGCGCCCCGCCGAGCACGCCACGAGCTCGACGTGACGCCGCTGGAGGAGCGGAGGTCGCTTGACCTTCGCCAGACCGGGACCGGGGAGACGCTCGCTGCGAGACATTCCGATCGCGATCGTGGCATTGCCGGACGCGGCTTCCCAAAAGCCCGCGGAGATCCGCACAAAGTTGCGGAGGCACCCGCTTTCGTGCGGGACGCAGGGGGCCGCGCGTCGGCGACGAACTTGGCCATGCGCGGCGCGCCTTGCCACGATGCGCGCCGCGCCGAGGGGCGCGAAGGAGCGACGAGCGACCATGAGCTACACGGGCAACGAGCGCCGCAGGCACCGCGTCTTCATCACCCGCAACACGGAGTACCACGTCCGCGACGAAGTCTGCGTCGCCGTGCGCGACCGGGCGGCGCGGAAGTTCAGGACGTCGCACCTCGCGCTGCACCTGAAGCTCCAGGGCGCGGTCCGGATCAACCCGAACGGCGTCGTGATCCCGGAGCCGCACAACGCGCGCGTCGGCTCCCCCATCTACTTCACGCAGGTGGACCCCGACGGGCAGGAGCGGCAGGTCGTGACGAGCCGCGTGGAGCGCATCGAGCGGCCCGAGAAGAACACCGTGATGCAGTACCCGTCGTGACGCCGCGGAGGCCGCGCCTGGCGGCGCGGCTCGGTGGGCGGCGGTTCGTGTGCGGCGCGCGCGCCGCGCCGTCGCGCGGCGATCAGCCGATGAGGCAGAAGCCTTCGTAGTCGATGTAGCTGGTGATGGTCGGCGACTCGCCGCACGCCGGGCAGCTCTTGTCGCGGCGCAGCTTGAGCTCGCCGAACTTCATCCGCAGCGAGTCGTAGGTGAGGAGCCGGCCGATGAGCGGCGTCCCCTGGCCGAGGATCAGCTTCACCGCCTCGGTCGCCTGGATGATGCCGATGATGCCGGGGAGGATCCCGAGCACGCCCGCCTCCTGGCAGCTCGGCGCGAGGTGCGGGGGCGGCGGCTCGGGGTAGAGGCACCGGTAGCAGGGGCCGACGCCCGGCATGAACGTCGTCACCTGGCCCTCGAAGCGGAAGATCGACCCGTGGACGACCGGCTTCTTCTTGAAGACCGAGGCGTCGTTCACGAGGTAGCGGGTCGGGAAGTTGTCGCACCCGTCGACGATGATGTCGAACTGGTCGAAGATGCGGTCGACGTTGGAGCTGTCGACGCGCTCCTGGAACTTCACGACCTTCACGTCGGGGTTCAGGTCGCGGATCGCGGTCTCGGCGCTGTCGACCTTGGGCATGCCCACCCGCGAGGTCGCGTGGAGGATCTGCCGCTGGAGGTTCGAGTTGTCGACGACGTCGGCGTCGACGAGGCCGAGCGTCCCCACGCCGGCGGCGGCCAGGTACAGGGCGGCCGGGCTGCCGAGGCCGCCGGCGCCGAGGAGGAGGACCTTGGAGGCGAGCAGCTTGGCCTGCCCCGCCTCGCCGACCTCGGGCAGGAGCAGGTGGCGCGAGTACCGATCCCGCTGCGCCTCGGTGAGGTTGGGCGGCAGCTCGACCGGGTAGCTCAGGTCCTTCCAGCGGACGAAGCCCGGGTTGGCGCTCTCCACGTTGGTGTAGCCGAGCTCCTGGAGCGTCTTCGCGGCGAGCGCCGAGCGCGTGCCGCCGGCGCAATAGGCCACGATGTGCGCCGACTTGTCCGGCAGCTTCTGCTCCACTTGCATCTCCAGGAAGGCGCGCGGGATCGAGATCGCGCCCGGGATGAAGCCGGCGCGGTACTCCTCCTTCTCGCGCACATCCAGGAGCACCATCGGGACCTTGTCGTCGAGGCGGCGCTTGAGCTCGCTCAGCGAGAGCTCGCGGATGGACTTGCGGACGTCGGAGATGAGGTCGCTATAGGTCGTAGGCATCGTGGCTCCTCAGGGATAGGGAGACTTAGGTGCGCGGCGCTACGAGTCAACGACGGACGGACGGGGGCGGGTTTTCTGCTGGCCGAGAGGCACCCTAGCGCGTGCGGGGCAGGAGGTCGGGCCTCGCTCGGAGCGAGGCGAGCGGCTCCTCCTTCTGCGCGCCCCCCTCGCACTCGATGCGCGCGACCCGGCCCGCGGGCGGGACGTCGACGATCGTCGCGGGCTCGTTCTCCGACTTGCAGAGGGCGAGGACCTTCGTGCCCGGGGCGAGGCGCCCGCTGCGGAGCTGCTTGCGCTGGACCTTGACCTCCACGTCGTCCGCGAGCCGCCGGACGAGGATGTCGGCGCCCTGGACGTCGCTCACGACGCCGAGCTCGAGCGTCGGCTGCTTCTCCCGGAGCGGGCCCCACACGCGCTCGCCCTTCAGCTGATCGTTCGGCGGGAGCCAGTCGGCGGTGGGCTCCCGGGCGAGGCGCGGCAGCGGCGCCCAGCCGATCGCGAGCTCGAGCGCCGCCGTGAGCACGGCCGTGGCGGGCTCGACCGCGGTCACCAGGGCGCGGTCCTTGGTCTGGCCGAGGACCCAGACGGGGGTCGAGGGCGGGAGGCTGCGCTTCGGCTCGCCGTCGCTGTCGGAGGCGGGCGCGACCGCGATCGTGCCGTGCGACCAGCGCTTCTCGGGCCTCTTCATCGGCTTCATCCGGACCTGCATCGCCTCGACCCAGGCCGCGAGGGCCGAGCGCTTCCGCGCGAGCGCCTCGGGCAGCGCGTTGCTCCCGGGGAGGTCGGCCGTCTCCGGGGCGGGCGCCTCCCAGCGCAGCAGCGCGATGGTCGCGTCGAGCTGCGCCAGCGCGGCGGCCGCGTCCTGCGCGCCGACCGCCTTGCCGGCGAGCTCCGTCAGCCGCGGCGTCGCGGCGCCGCGGGCGCGCGCGAGCACCGTGCGCCCCTGCTCCTCGGAGGCGTCGCCCCGCTTGACGGCGGCGTCGATCTTCTCGACGACGCTCGACCAGCGCCCGGCCGTGATGTCGGCCTCGAGCTGCCCGTAGAGCGCCTCGGTGATCGTGGCGTCGAGCTCCGCCGCGAGCCGATCCGCGGCCTCGTCGCCGAGGACCGCCCGCGTGGGCGCCGCCGCGATGAACGCGCGCGCCTCCGCGAACTTCCCGGCGGTGGTCGCCGCGTCGATCTTCCCGCTCGCGCACGCCGCGGCCTGCGAGGCCACGAGCCGCCGGGCCTCGTGCGCGAACGCCTCGCTCTTCAGCGCGTCCATCCGCGACGACAGCGTGGCGAAGGCGCCCTCGCAGTCCTGCCGATCGAGCAGCTCGGCGGCCTCGCTGGCCCGGACCTTCGCCTCGCGGCGGTCGAGCTTGTCGCGCAGCTCGCCGATCTGGTAGCGGTGCGAGTCGACGCCGAGGCCGCTCGCCTTGTCGAGCAGGGCGCGCGCGTCCTCGTACCGCTTGTCGGACAGCGCGCGGCTCGCCTCGTCGTAGAGCCGCTGGCTCTCGGCGATGCGCGCCGTCTCGGCCGTGACGGCGGGCTGCGGCGCGGGCCGCGGGGCGGGCTCGGCGGCGCAGCCGGACGCGACGGGGAGCGCGGCGAGCAGGAGGACGGCGGGGAGCGAACGGCGGAGCGGCGGCCCGGGGGAGCGCATAGGGACAGGACTGTTCCACTCCCCGCCGAGGATCGTCAATGCCGCCCCGCCTGCGCGGTTCCTTGACCCGCGCAGGCGCTCGCTTTACGTGAAATCCCCGTGAGCGACGACGATACGCGCGGGACGGGCGCTGCCCGGGCCGGGGCCGAGGACAACAGCGGGCGCGTCTTCAGCGCGCCGAAGATCACGATCAACCGCGTCTACACCCGGCAGGGCGACGGCGGGCAGACCCGGCTCGTCGGCGGGCAGCTCGTCCCGAAGGACGACGCGCGGATCGAGACCTACGGCACGGTCGACGAGCTCAACGCGCTGGTCGGGGCCGCGCGGCAGACGCTGATGGAGCTGCTGCCGGGCGCGCCCGCCGCGAGCGTCGTGCGGCTCCACGACCTCGGGCGCGCGCTGCTCCGCGTGCAGCACGAGCTCTTCAACCTCGGCTCGATCCTCGCGACGCTCCCCGAGGACGTGCACCCGAAGCAGCCCCGCGTGACGCAGGCGGAGATCGCGCTCCTCGAGGCCGAGATGGACCGCTGCCAGGCCGATCTGGCGCCGCTGCGCTCGTTCGTGCTCCCGGGCGGCTCGCGGCTCAACACGGATCTCCACGTGGCGCGGACGGTGTGCCGCCGGGCCGAGCGCTGCTGCGTGCGCCTCGCGCAGGCGGGCCACGCCGATCCGCTGGCGGTCGGCTACCTGAACCGCCTGAGCGACGCGCTCTTCGTCTGGAGCCGCTGGGCGTCCGCGCTCCTCGGCACGCCCGAGATCCTCTGGGAGCCCGACGTCTCGGCGAGCGGCGGCAAGGCGCAGCCCGCCTGACCCGAGCCGCCCCGGTCGGGGAAGGCCCGGAGGACGAGCGCCCACGCGAGCGCGACGTAGGCGTAGCCGAGCAGCGCGTCGATGAGCCAGTGGTGGGCGAGGTAGAGCGCCGCGAACAGCATGAGCGCGGCGTAGGCGAGCTGGACGGCGAGCGACGGCGCGCTCGCCCGGCGGAAGGTCGCGAGCAGCCCGTAGAGCGGGTACGTGACGTGGAGCGACGGCAGCGCGCCGTAGACGGTCGCGCCGCGGCTGTAGAGGTCGCGGAAGTAGGTGATCCCGAGCATCGCGTCGACGCGCGCGAGCGCGGCGGGGGAGCTCTGGGCGGCCGGATCGAGCGCGCACCCGTGGGCCTCGACGTACCAGGGCGGCGCGGCCGGCAAGAGGCGGTACGTGGCGAGGCCGAGGAGGTGCGTGGCGAACGCGAGCCAGGCGAACCTCCGCGCCGCGAGGGCCTCGCTCCGGTAGAGGTGGAGCCAGTGCCCCACCATCACGAGCACGTAGCCGCCGTACGGGAGGGCGCAGAGCAGGTCGAGCGCGGGCCGCTCCAGCCCGGCGAGCAGCTGGCCCGGCGTGAGCCGGCGGCCGCCGATCTC
Source organism: Sorangium sp. So ce394 (assembly GCF_051474665.1). Classification (NCBI taxonomy): domain Bacteria; kingdom Pseudomonadati; phylum Myxococcota; order Polyangiales; family Polyangiaceae; genus Sorangium; species Sorangium sp. So ce394. Next base: position 6,288,024 of record NZ_CP150339.1, on the reverse strand, counting down.
CACGCCGAAGAGCGCGAGCTCGGCCGCGCGCAGCTCGCAGCCGAGGACGTGGGCCGGCGCGGCGAGCCCGCCGTCGAGCTGCTTCATGCCGTCGTACGCGAGGAACAGCAGGAAGAAGGGCAGGGCGCTCAGGAAGAACCGGCGGGAGCGCTCGCCCGCGCAGACGCTCGTCGCGGCGAGGGCGGCCACGGCGAGGTGGTCCCAGCGCGCGGCGCCGCGCGGCGCGAGGAGGGCGACGTAGGCGAGCCACGGCAGCGCCGGCAGCCAGGAGAGCGCCGGCAGCCAGGAGAGCGCCTGCAGCCAGGAGAATGCGCCCCAGCGGGCGCGCGCGCGCCGGAGCATGATCAGAGCGGCGCGCTCGTGGCCTTGCCGTCGCCGAGCAGGCGACGGCGCTCTCCTTCGGGGCGCGCCGTCGCCCGCGGCCCGGTCGGCGGCGCCGCGTCGGCGGCCGCGAGGGCGGCGCGCGTCCGCTGCACGAGCCGCAGGCCGGCGGCGAGCCCGACGCCCGCGACGAGGGCGACGCAGGCGAGCGTGATCGGGAAGGGGAGCGCGCCGGTGAGCGGCGAGGCCGGCACGGCCGGGCCGAAGACGAGCGCGGCGACGAGGTAGGCGAGCCGCTCGTGCCGGCGCATGAGCCCGCTCGGCAGCGCGACGCGGTAGACGTCGGCCTTGGCGCGCGCGTAGCTCACGAGCGACGAGGCGACCATGGCGACGAGCGGGATCGCGAGCGCGACGGCGTGATGGCGGTAGAAGACGGCGAGGCCGATGAGCGGCGCGGCGTCGGACACGCGGTCGAGGCACGAGTCGAGCACGGCGCCGGCGCGCGACGCCTTGCCGCCCTCGCGCGCCACCATGCCGTCGAGCGCGTCGAGGACGGCGCCGGCCATGAGCAGCGCGGCGCCGGCGCGGAAGCGGCCGACCGCGAGCAGCGGCGCGCAGGCGAGCGACAGGGCGAGCGAGAGGTAGGTGAGGGTGTCCGGCGAGACGCGGAGGCGCACGAGCGCCCGGGCGGGGGCGTGGAACGACCAGTAGAAGGCCTCGACGACCGGGCCGGGGAGCAGCGCGCTCCCCGGAGAGGCGCCGAGCCGCGGCATCGCGGGCCGACCGTGGCGCGCGACGCGCACGGCGTAGGCGCCGAGCACGGCTGTGCAGATTAGGATCGCAAGGGCGCAGGGGAGAACGGCCACCCCGGGGGCGGTTGCAGGGTTCGATCCGGGCCGGCGCGGGCGGCCGTCCTGCGCCGCCGGGGGCGGGCCGGGCGCGCCCGCCGCCGGGGGCGGGCCGGGCGCGCTGCCGCTGGAGGCGGGCGGCCTCCGGCGGCGTGGCGGGGAGGGGGCGAGCGGGCGCGCCGCCGGCTACTTGCAGCTGGCGCGAGAGAGGCGGATGCCCTGGTCCGGCTCCGCGTAGGCGATGCCGAGCTCCTGGCCGGTCCAGGCCAGCGCCGGGTACCGGCCGGGCGTGTCGCCGCTCGCCTTGAGCTCGGCGCCCGCGGGCGACAGATCGCGGTTCAGCAGCGCCACGAACACGGCCGCGGGGCCGTCGCGGAACTGGTAGTACGCGACGGCCAGGTGGCGCCCGGTCCACGCGAGCGCCGGCCAGTTCGCGCTGCCGTCGCCCGGGGAGACGACGGCCTCGCGGGACACCTCGTCCTGCGCGGAGATCCGGATCGCGCGGATCTGCTCGGCGCCGGCGCGGGTGTCCTCCCAGACGACGAAGGCGTCGTCGCCGCCGAGCGCGACGCGCGTCAGCTTCGCGTCGACGCCCTGGTGCGCGATCCGGTCGAGCGGCGCGCTCCCCTGGCGCGGCCGGGCGAAGAAGAGCGCGTCGCCCTGGCTCCAGGCGAGCGCCGTCCGCTCGCCGTCGGTCGCGACCGCGGGGAACTTCGCCTGGTCCAGCGGCGTCGCGCTGCCCAGCGCGCCGCGCTCGAGGGAGCTGATCAGCGAGCCGCCCGCGTCCATCCAGGCGACGACGATCCCGTCCCGGCCCGCGGCGGCGATGGGCCACGACTCGGCCGCGCTGCTCTCGACGAGGTCGAAGGCGGCGCCCTCGGGGACGCCCTCCAGCGTCGCGCGGCGGCCGCGCACGACGCTGCCCGTGCCGTCCTGGTCCTGCCAGACGACGAGCAGGCCCTCTCCGTCGCGCTGGACGCTCGGGTGGCTCGAGACGCCGGGGCCCGCCGCGATCGCCTCTTCCCGCAGCTTGTTGCCGTCGGCGTCGATCACCGCGAGGTGGATGTCGCCCTCGTCGGCCCCTCGCTCCTGCCAGGCGACGGCGTACCCCGCCCCGGTCCCCGCGATCGCGGGCGTGGTCCCGCGGCCGCTGCTCACCTCCAGGCCTCGCGACGTGATCGTGCAGGCCGCGGCGTGGGTCCCGGTCCCCCCTCCGCCCGTCGCTGCTCCGCTGCCCCCCGTGCCTTCGCCGCCCGCGCCGCCGCCGCCCCCCGTGTCGGCTCCGCCGCCTCGTCCTCCGGAGCCGCAGCCCCACGCCGCGGCGATGATCGCCGCGCTGATCGCGCCATGAACCCAGTGCTTCATTGTTCCCCCGTCGTGGTGATGAGAGGCCCTCGGCGCGGCGCGCGCCGGGCGGAGGCCGCACCGAAGGCCCCGGGTCGCGGGTCCGCGCGGCGGCTCCCGCCGCCTCGGGGCGGCGGGAGGCGGGTTGCCGTGCCGGACGACCGCTGCTCCTCCGTTCGATGTCCGCGGGGTCGGCCGGTCGCGGCGGAGCCGCGCGTTCGCGCAGATCGCGCGACGCTCCCGGGCGCGAACCGCCGTTCGCTCCCCCGCGGCGCGGCGCCTGCGCCTCGCGGCTGCCGCGCCGGCCAGGCGCGCGCCGATCGGCGCTGCCCCCGCTGGAACGCGCGCGGCGCGCGCCGATCCGGCCGGCGACGCTACTCGTCGGCCGGCTGCGGCTGCAGCGCCTCGGCGACGGCCGCGAGCACATCCTGCGCGGCCTCGAGCTTGCGCCGCGGCATCGCCTTGATGGCCTGCCGCACGGCCGACTCCACCGTCCCGGTGCGGAGGCTGTCGAGCTCGCGCCCGCGCGCGGTGAGGCCCAGGAGCGCGCGGCGGCCGTCCTTCGGGTCGGCCCGGCGCTCGATGATGCCGCGCTCCTGCAGCCGCTTGAGCACGCCCGTGAGGGTGCTCGGGTGCAGCTGCATGATCTCGGCGAGCTGCCCCGCGGAGATCCCGGGGTAGCGCCCGACGATGCGGATGACGAGCCGCTGCGGGCCCGTCACGCCCATCTTCGCCTCCATGCGCTTCGACGTCGACTGCAGGCCGTGATCAACGGCCCACAGGAGCTTCATGAAGTCGAGCACCTCGCCGAGCCGAGAGGCCTTCTCTGCAGGGGGAGCGGCGTGGGACGAGCGCATCGCCGACGCTTGCTAGCTCGCCCGGGCCCAGGTGGCTAGCACCACTGCGGGAAGTCGGGCCGGGGAGGGAACCCGGACCGGAAGGGAAGGGGACGGAGCCGCCGCGGAGGAGCAGGGATGGCGCGCCCCGGCGGGGCGCGCGCTGGCGAGCAGCGCACATCGCCGCCGCGGTCTCCGCGCTTTGCCGTAGCGCCGGCGGGCGGTTTCGGAGCAAGATCGGCGTTGATGAGCTGGGCACGGCGAGCCGCTCTGTGGACCGGGCTCGGCGCGCTGATCTGCATATCAGGCGCGGCCGTCGGCCAGGCGCCCTCGCTGCGCGCGTCCTTCTCGGCGGCGTACCGCGCCTTCCGCGATCCCGGCTTGCTCGATCGCCAGCCGACCGACGTCGCGCCGGCGCTCGCGTGCGCTCCGCCGGCGCCGGCCGGCGACGCGCCGCCCGCCGTCACGGCGCTCCTCGTGCGCGAGTTCCAGGCCGCGACGGACGAGGATCTCGAGGACCCCGACGGGGCGACGCTGTCCACGCTGGCGATGCCGGATCTCGACGTCCCGCTCACGCGCCGCACGATGCGGTTCGTCCGCTTCTTCGCCCAGTCGGACGAGGGGCGCGCCGTGTTCCAGCGCCGCTTCCGGCGCGCCGGCGCGTACCGCGAGATCATCGAGCGCTCGCTCCGCGAGGCGGGCCTCCCGGAGGACCTCCTCTGGGTCGCGGCGGTGGAGAGCGGCTTCGATCCGCGGGCGGTCTCGCCGGCCGGCGCGGCGGGGCTCTGGCAGTTCATGCCGAGGACCGGCGAGGCCTACGGCCTGGAGCAGTCCGAGTGGATCGACGCGCGCATGAGCCTCACGCGCGCCACGGACGCCGCGACCGCGCACCTGCGCGACCTCTACGAGCGCTTCGGCCGCTGGGATCTCGCGCTCGCGGCGTACAACTTCGGCCACGAGGGCGTCCTCCGCGCGCTCGCGAAGGTCGCGGCGGAGCGCGATCCCGAGGCCCGCGGGCCCGTCGGGCTCGCCGAGCTCGCGCAGGCCGGCGCCGTCCCCAAGGAGACCGCGGACTACGTGCCGCAGATCGTGGCGTTCGCGATCGTCGCGGCGAACCGCGCGCGCTTCGGGCTCGACCTGCCCGACGTCGCGCCGCTCGCGCCGCTCGACCTCGGCGAGGTCGCGGTGCCGCCGGGGACGCGGCTCCGCACCATCGCGCGCGCCGCGGGCATCTCCACGGCCGCGCTGCGCGAGCACAACCCCGAGCTCCTGCGCGACCGCGTCCCGCCGGGCCGCGCCGACCACCTGATCGCGCTGCCCGCCGATCGCGTCGCGCGCGCGATGGCGCTCTTCCCGGCGTACCTCGACCACGAGGTGCTCGACGAGGACGAGGGCGACGGCCTGGCCGGCGCGTCCGCCGCGCTGCCGCCGCGCGGCGCGGGCGGCGAGCTCGGCGAGCTCGCGCTGAGCGACGGGTCGCTGCCGCCCCGCCCCGTGTCGCTCGGCCGGAACCGGCTCCCGCTCTTCACCCCGCCGGGCCAGGCGCCGGCGCCGATGCCGCTCCTCGGCAACCCGGAGGCGCTGGAGGCCAAGCTCCCGATCGTGATGATCGGCGGCGACGTCGGCTTCCGCCCCGCGTTCGAGGACGATCCGCTCGGCCTGCGGAGCGGCCGCCTCGCCCCGGCGTCGCCGTTCGACGCCCTCGAGGGCCCGGGCGCGCGGCGCGCCCTCAAGGGCCGAGAGGCGGCGATCGAGAAGCAGATCGGCCTGCTCGCCGGGCTCGGCCTGGAGCAGGTGCAGCGCTTCCGGCTCCCGAACGGCATCGCGGTCGACCTCCGGGAGGACCCCGCGGCGCCGCTCGTCTCGATCAGCGCGTCCGTCGCGGTGCCGGCGCGGTCCGCGGGCGACGCCGGGGCGGCGGGGCCGGCGCTCGCCAGCGAGGCGCGCGTCGCGATCACCGTCCCGCCGCGCGATCTCGAGGTCGGCGTCGACCTTGTCGCGGCGCGGCTCCGGATGCTGCTCGACGAGGCGAGCGCGGGGCGCGTGGCCGAGCTCCGGAGGCAGGCCAGCGCGGCCTCGCGGCGCGCGCTCGAGCGGGCGCCGTACGGCCCGTCGTGGCTCGCGCTCGGGGAGGCGCTGTTCCCCGCGGGCCACCCGCTCGAGGGCACGCTGCTCGGGGCGCGCGCCGACGCGGGCGCGGCCAGCGAGCTCCTGCTCACCGAGTCGCTCCGGCGCGAGCGCGCCGCGGCCCAGGCGACGATCGCGCTCTCCGGCGACGTCTCGCGCGCGGCGGTCGAGCAGGCGCTCGCGCGCTCGCTCCAGCGCGTCGCCGCCGAGCCGGAGCGGCCGATCGGGCCGCACCCGCGCGAGGATCGGATCGTCCTCGAGGACGCGGTGCCGTCGCCGCGGCTGCTCTACGGCTGGATCGCGCCGCCGGAGGGGGGCGCGGACGAGGCGCCGCTCCGCGTGGCGATGGAGATCCTCACCGGCCCGCGCGTCGCGCGGCTCGCGAAGGCGCTCGTGACCGAGGGGCAGCTCGCGTCCGAGGTGACCGGGCGGCTGTCGCTCGGCGCGCAGGCGAGCGTGGCGGCGGTGGAGCTCACGCCCGCTCCGTCGCGCAGCGCCGCCGAGCTGGAGCAGCGCCTCGACGCCGAGCTCGCGGCGCTCGCGACGTCCGGGCCGACCTGGAAGGAGCTCGCCCTCGCCAAGGCGCTGCTCAAGATCGAGCTGGAGAAGGAGCTCGCGCGCCGCGCCGCCGTCGCGCCGCCGCCCGCGTCCCCGCGGCCGATCACGGAGCTGCGGCTGCGCGCCGCGCTCGATCCGGGCAGCCTGCCGCGGCTCCTGCGCGCGCTCGAGGAGGTCGAGCCGGCCGACGTGCGCGCCGTGGTCGCGCGGACCTTCGGCCGCGAGCACCGGGTGAGCGTCACGACGTGGCCCCGCGGCGGCCCCGGCGGCGTACGCGGCGCGAGCGCGCTCGCGACGGACGTCCCCACCTCCGCTGCGCCGCCCGCGCCATCGCCCTGACGGCGGCGATCGCCGCGCGCCGTCACGTTGCTGCGCCGCGTGCTTGACGCGACGCAAGAGGGAACCGCGCGTTCAGCCGCCGTAGCAGCATTCTGTCGACACCTGGTGAGCCAGCTGTCCTTCGAGGGATGGACTTATGGACAGGTATGGACATCTGGCATCACTTGGAGATAGCACGGGAGAATGACGACCCCTGTAAAGCCGCTGATGGCCGCCATACCAGCAAGCGAGCACGCCGCGCACTTCCACGACGCCGCCTACCTGCCCCCTCTCTCCTTGACGACGGAGGCGCCGCTTCACGCGCCCCGCGTGACGCGGAGCGGCGTGGTGGAGCGCTCGACGCGGATCGTCGCGAGGGGGACGCTCGCCGAGACGTCCGAGCCGGCCTCGCTGCTCGACAGGGTGCACGAGGTCATCGCGCTCTCGGATCAGCCGGTGCTGCGCAACCTGCTCATCACGCAGTGCTACTACGAGATCTCGGCGGAGCTCGTGAGGCTGCTCGGCGGCGGCAACGCCCACTGGTGCACGTTCGCGACGTGGGCCTCCAAGACCGCGGGGAGGTTCATCCGCAACGAGGAGGTGCCGTCGGTGCTCCGGTGGCTGATCCTCTCGGACGACGAGGAGCGGGAGGCGGTCGTGCCGCGCCTCCTCAGGCGGCGCGGGCAGGGCGAGCCGGAGCGGGCGAGCGCGTGGCGGCTCAGCGCCGTCGAGCTGATCTCGCCCTGGTGGGGGCAGGGGTTCGGGCTCATGGAGCTGCCGGAGCGGATCCTGTCCGAGCTCAGCGCGGACATCGCGCTCGGCAACCTCAAGGTGTTCGAGGAGCTCGGGCCGCTCTTCGCCCGCATGATCCAGCTCTACCGGGGCTGCGCGCGGCCGGGGAAGAAGGAGCTCGCGGAGCTGCTCGAGGGGCTGGAGCGGGGGCCGTCCACGGATGGAGGGCAGGGGCTGCTCCGCAGCGCCATGGAGCACTACCACGACGCGATGCTCACGGAGGACAAGGACAAGAAGGCGGAGCTCATCCTCCTCGCCAACGCGCGCGTCGGGCTGCACGAGCAGGTGCGGCTCCAGCCGTACATCGCGCGGGCGCTCAACGCGCCCGTCCGCTGCGCGGTCGACACGGTCGGCCTCCCCGAGGCGCTCCAGTCGATGGTCCTCGACAAGGTCGAGAAGCTGAAGGCGTTCTGGCGCGCGATCGCGACCAAGGAGATGATGACCATGTGCCTGCCGGACGAGATCCTCGAGCTCGGCCACGATCTCCCCGCGCCGCCCGGCCTGCCGCTGCACTGCGTCGAGCTCGCCACCATCGAGGATCGCGAGCTCTACGAGCTCCTGCTCAAGTACGACGCCCACGACCAGACGACGGCCGGCTGCGGCGCCAAGGACTGGGCGTTGCTGAGCGAGCGCATGGGCTACATCCTCGAGCTGTTCCGCTCGCGGCAGTGCTGCCCCCGGCTCCTCGAGCGGCCCTTCAGCTGCGAGCAGCACGCCGAGATCGCCGCGTGGCGGGTGCCGTCGCCGATCCACGGCGATCTCTAGCGCCGCGCGCCGGCGCGCCCCTGCCGGATCTCCGCCCACTGCGTCGCGCCGCGCTGCGCGCGCCGCCCCTCACCGCTCTTCCTGCGCGTCCCCCGCGTCGGCCCGCGCCCCGCGGCGATCGAAGATCTGCGTCAGGAGGCCGAGCGCGCCCTGCCGCTCGGCGATCTCGCGCCCCTTCCGGAAGGAGGCCGCCGCGCGCGCCCGCGCCTCCGCGGCGGTCGGCGCGCCGCGCGCGAGCGCGATCTCGCCCTCGAGCCGGCAGAGCTCGGCCTCGAAGTAGCGCTCGTCGCTCTTCTCGACGAAGGAGAGCGTGTCGTCGAGCAGGGCGCTGGCCTCGTCGACGTTGCCGGCGCCGAGCTCCGCGTCGATGAGCGCCGCTCGCCAGTAGGTCAGCGACACGCGGCTGCCGACGCCCATCAGCATCGTCAGGCCGCCGCGGATGCGCGTGGCGCCCTCGGCGTAGCGCGCGCGCGCCTCCGCGCCGGCCGGCCCCTGCGCCGCGCGCGCCGCCGCCGCCCAGCCGAAATCGATCTGGCTGAGCGCCGCCCAGTGGGGCATGCCCACCTCCTCGGCGAGCTTGCCGAGCACGCTCGCGTGCGCCTCCGCGCCGGCGACGTCGCCGACCAGGCAGCACAGGACCGCGGCGAAGTGCTCGACGAAGCCCCGGCTCACGGGCTGGTTCAGCTCCTCGCACAGCGCGATCGCCTCGTCGATCGACGCCTTGCCCCGCTCCGGCTCGCCGAGGTGGAACGCGATCCAGGCGAGGTGCGACAGCGAGAACGCCGCGGCGTCGTGGCCGAAGAGGAAGGCGAGCGGCAGGTGACGCGCGGGATCGTAGATCGACAGCACCCTGTTGAAGTGCTCGCGCGCCTCGCCGAGGCGCCCCCGGAGGAAGCGCGTCGCGCCGAGCGCCTGGTGCGCGCCGAGCGAGATCCCCGGGTCGCCCGTGCTCTCGGCGAGCGCGAGCAGCTGCTCGCCGTGCTGCTCCGCGAGCGCGTAGTCGCCGCGGACGTGGAAGAAGATCCAGAGCCCCCACAGCGCGGGGAAGAGCTGCGGCGAGGAGCCCGCCTCGCGGCAGAGCGCGTGCGCGCGCGCGTACGCCGCCTCGACCTCCGGGGCGGCGTAGCCGCGCGTGATCATCAGCGGGACGCCGAGCGTCGTCTGCAGGGTGATCTCGTCGCGCGCCCGCTCCTTCGTCTCCGGCAGCTGCTTGAGGAGCTCGAGCCCGCGGCGGAGGTGGCTCTTCGCCTCGGCGTGCGCGGACGAGATGAGCGACGCCTCCCCGGCGCGCTGCCAGGCCGCGACGGCGGGGCCGATCAGCGCGGCCTCGGTGTAGTGGTGCGCGAGCAGCTCGGGCGGCGTCCCGGGGAAGCGCTCGGCGAGCACGGCGGCGATGCGCGCGTGGTACACCTGCCGGGTGCTGCGCAGCAGCGACTGGTAGGCCGCGTCCTGCACCAGCGCGTGCTTGAACGTGTACGTCGCGCGCGGGGGGCGCCCCCGCTGGAAGAGCAGCTCGGCGTCGACGAGCTGCGCGAGCGCCTCGCGCAGCGCCGCGGGGCTCGACGCCATGAGGAGCGGCTCGCCGCCCGCGCCGCCCCCCGCGCAGAGCTCGAGCGCCTCGTAGCCGAAGGTGCGGCCGAACACCGCGCCGAGCTGCGCGACCTCCTTCGCCGGGCCGAGGCGGTCGAGGCGCGACGTCAGCGAGTGCTGGAGGGTGACCGGCGTCTCGAGCGCGCTCAGCCACCCGCTACGCGCGCTCGGCGAGCCGGCCGCCTCCCATGCGGCCGCCTTGGCGGCGGCCGCCTCGAGGACCATGCGCGTGAGCTCCTCGGCGAACAGCGGGACGCCGTCGCTGCGCTCGGCCAGCGTCCGGATCACCTCGTCGGGCAGCGGGGCCTGGATGGCCGACGCGCCGCTCGTCGCGTACGCGCCGGCCAGCTGCTGGATGAGCGCCCGCATCCGGTCGGCGCTGAGCGGCGCGAGGTAGATCTGGGTGAAGTGCGATCGCAGCGGCCACGGCGGCGTGAACGTGGGGCGCGCGGTCAGGAGCAGCAGCAGCGGCGACGGCCGCCCCTCGTCGATGAGCCGGCCGAGCAGCTCCAGGGTCGACGGATCGGCCCAGTGCAGGTCCTCGGCCGCGAGCACGAGCGGCTGCCGATCGGCGAGCCCGAGGAAGAGCTGGAGGAGCGAGGCGATGGTCTCCTGCCGCTGGCGCTGCGGGGTGAGCGCCGGCGCCGGGTGGCGCCCCTCGGTCGGGATCGACAGCAGCGCGGCGAGCAGCGGCACGGCGAGCGGCCCCGCCTCCGCCTCGGCGAGCAGCTGCTCCAGCCGCTCGAGCCGGTCTTCGCCCTTGTCGAGCGACGCCCCGCGCTCGCTCGGCGCCGCGGCCGAGCCGCTCAGCGTGCTCGCGCGGTCGCGATCGCCCGCGAGCAGCGCGTTGAGCAGCTCGATCACCGCATAGAACGCGCTGTTCTGGAGCTGCGGCGAGCAGCGCGCCTCGAGCCAGAGGTGCGGCGTCCCGGCCAGCCGGTCGCGGAAGGCGCGCACGCTCCGCGACTTGCCGATGCCGGCCTCGCCCGTCACCAGCACGACCTGCCCGGCGCCGCCCGAGGCCCGCGACCACCGGGCCGCGAGCTCGTCGAGCTCGCTGTCCCGCCCGACGAGCGGGGTGAGCCCGTGGTGCATCCTCGCGTCGAGCCGGTCCCGCGCGGTCGTGCGCCCCTGCACCGCGAAGATCTCGATCGGCTGGCGCGCGCCCTTCGGGCTGATCTCGCCGAGCGCGTCCACGTAGTAGTAGCCCTCGATGAGCTTCTGCGTGGCGCGGCTGACGAGCACCGTGCCCGGCTCGGCGTGGGCCTTCAGCTGCGTCGCGGCGTTCAGGGTCGGGCCGGCGAGCGAGGGCACGGCGTCGCTGTCGGCCACGACCACGATCCCGGTGTGCACGCCGACCTGCACCGACAGGGGCACGGACACGATCTCCCGCGCGTTCAGGCGGGATATGTGCTCGACGAGATCGAGCGCCGCCTGCACCGCGCGGAGGGCGTCGTCCTCCTTGGCCACGGGGTGGCCGAAGTAGGCGATCGTCTCCTCGCCGGGCGAGCGGAGGAACACCCCCTCCTGCGCCCCGATCACCTGGGCGCACGCGGCCTGGAACATCTGCACGAGCTCGTGGAACGCCTCGCTGTCGACCGTGTCGGCGATGCGCTCGGCGCCGGCGAGCCCGCAGACCAGCACGGTCAGCTGGCGGCGCTCGCCGCGGCCGGTGGCGGTCACCGGCCGCGTCCCGGGCGCGGCGCTCGGCAAGGAGGGGAGCTTCGGGGCCAGCGGCGCCTCCTGGGTGCCGGCGGCGCCGGGGTGGAACGACGCGCTGCGGATCGGCCTCACCGACGGCCCGGCGGGCGCGAGGCCGCGGCCCGGGATCGCGAGCGTCGGCGCTGCGCCGAGCCGCTCGTCCTGCCACTGCTGCTCGGGCGATCTGCGCTGCGTGCCCGGCGGCGGCTCGGGCTCGGAGGGCACGAGCTGCGTCTCCTGGTCCGCCGCGGCGTCGTGCACCGCGCGCGTCGCGATGGCCCGCTGCTCCGGCGAGCCGCCGCGCTCGTCGTCGCGAGGCAGCGGCCACGGGATCGCCGACACGTCGCAGCCCTCCAGCAGCTCGTACGCGTCGCGGGCGGACCGGAAGCGGTGCGCCGGCGACTTGGCGGTCGCCTGCGCCAGCAGCGCGCCGAGCGGGTGGCCGCGGAGGGCGCGGGGGATGGGCACCGGCTCGGGGCTCAGCTGGCGAAAGATGACCTCGGCGACCGTCGCCTCGTGCATCACCGGCGCGCCGATCAGGCACTCGAGAAAGGTGAGCCCCCATGCGTAGATGTCCGCCGCTGTGGTCGGGGTCGACTGCACGAGCTGCTCCGGGGCCATGTAGGCCGGGGTCCCGTTGAACTCGCCGGTGCGCGTGAGCGCGCGGTAGTCGGCGGCGCGGGCCTCGCCGATCAGCGCGGCGATGCCGAAGTCGAGCACCTTGACGTGCGTCCGCTTGCCGGAGCCGGCGACCATGATGTTGTGCGGCTTGAGGTCGCGGTGGATGACGCCGCGCTCGTGGGCGAAGCCGATGGCGTCGAGCACCTGGAGCATCAGCCGCTTCGCCTCGTTCGGCTCGATCCCCCGCGTGCGCTGGCAGCGCGCGCTCAGCGTCTCGCCGTCGACGTACTCCAGGGCCAGGTAGAGCTCGCCGTCGGGCAAGCGTCCGGCGTCGAGGAGGCGGACGATGTTCGGGTGGCTCAGCTGGGCGATGACCTGCATCTCCCGCTCGAAGCGCGCCTCCTGCGAGCCGGACTCGCGCGAGCGCCGCAGCGCCTCGGGCCGCAGCAGCTTGAGGGCCACGCGCTGGGTGGTCACGATCTGGCGCGCGTCGTAAACGACGCTATGACCACCGCTGCCGAGGTGGCCGAGCACCTGATACCGGCCGTCCACGAGCGCGCCGACCTCGAGCAATCCATCGCGAGCGGACATCTCTTGATCTCTTACAGCCGAACGCCGCCGGAGGGGATCGTGAACGCCGCTGACAGCCCAGGTTGATCGCTCGCGCGTCCCGAGGCCGGCGCGCTCGTGGACGGCCGCGAGGTGGGGAGCTGGCCCACGCCTCCGCGGCGCCCACCCCTCTGGCCCCGCGGCGCAGCGCGCTTCGCGGTCCGGCGCTGAGCGTGAGTCAGGCAACCGAGATTACTTCGGCTTGAGCGCGTGGTGCGGGAGGACGAGGTCTGATACCCTCGCGCTTGATGGGCAATGCCCCGCATTCTGGCAGCATGCCGCCACCTTCGAGTGGCCGGGGCCAAGGAACGCTCCTCTACGCCGTCGACGACGAGGAGAGCAACCTGGACCTCATGGACCGGGCGCTCCGCTCCGGCTACCAGGTCCGCACCTTCGGCGATCCGCGCCGCGCGCTCGCGGCGGCGGTGAAGGAGCCGCCCTCCGTCGTCGTCGCGGACTACCGGATGCCTCATTTCAGCGGGCTCGCGCTGCTGCGCGAGCTGCGCCGGCAGGGGCTGAGCTACGTCCCGGTGCTCGTCTGCGCGCCGACCGACGTGGAGCAGATCCAGAAGATCTCCCGGGAGAGCGCGAGCTTCCGGATCATCACGAAGCCCTGGATCGCCTCGGATCTGCGCCGTCAGGTCGACCTCGCGGTGAGCCTGCACCAGCTCCAGGCGACGAAGAACCTCCGCTGAGCCGAGCGCGCCCCGTGACCCTCCGGCGCGCGGTGCACGTCGACATGCCGGGAGCGCCGCCGGCCTCCGCGGCCTCTCGGTCGCGGCGCAGGCGCGCCGGGCGATGGCGGTGAGCGCCCGCTCCCTCGACGTTGTCGCGCTCGAGCTGCCGCAGCGCTTCGGCGACCTCCGGGGCTCGCTCGCGGAGATCGATCGCCTCCTCGGCGCGCCCGCGCTGGCCGGGGCCGACCTCGCGCTCCTGCCCGAGCTGATCGTCACGGGCTACGTCTCGCCGCGGGGCGACAGCGATCTGCGCCGCTTCGCGGAGGCGCTCGACGGCGAGTCCGCGCGGCGGCTCTCCGAGCTCGCGCGCGAGCACGGCGTCGCGCTGGCGGGCCCGCTCGTCGAGGAGAGCCGGGGCCGCTTCTACAACACCCTGCTCGTCTTCGACCGCGACGGGCGGCGCGTCGGCCACTACCGCAAGCGCCACCCCTGGTTCCCGGAGCGCTGGGCGGCGCCTGGCGATCTCGGGACCCCGGTGCTCGATCTGCTCGGCGTGAAGGTGACGGTCGCGATCTGCTTCGACGTCCACTTCCTCTCCGAGGACGCGGGCGAGGCGCTCGACGCGGCCGATCTGCTGCTCTTCCCGACGGCCTGGGTCGATCCGCCCGGGGAGGGCGACGCGCGCGCCGAGCTCCTGCCCGCGCTCGCGCGGCGCCATCGCGTGGCGATCGTGAACGCGAACTGGGGGCCGTCCCGCCCCGCGCTGGACGGCCAGGGCGGCTCGCGCATCCTCGACGCCGACGGGCGAACGGTGGCGGCGGCGCCGCCCGGTCCGGGGCCGAGCGTCGTGCGCGCCGCCTTGCGCCTCCGGCAGGACCGGCGCGACAGCTGAGGGGAGCCGAGGGGGCTCGCCCAGCGCCGGCGCGCCGCGATCGCGCTCAGGCGAACGGGAGCTTGCTCAGGTCGACGTTTCCCCCGCTCAGGATGACGCCGATCCGCGCTCCCTGGACCTTGCGCAGCAGGACGGCCGCCACCGGGACCGCAGAGCTCGGCTCGATGAGGATCTTCATCCGCTCCCAGACGACGCGCATCGCCTTGACGATGTCCTCTTCGCCCACGGTGACGATCTCGACCCCGCGCTCGCGCAGGACCCCGAAGGTGAGCTCGCCGAGCGAGGTCCGGAGGCCGTCCGCGATCGTGATCGGGTCGTTCGAGGGGAGGATCTTCCCCTCGCGCAGCGAGCGGGCCGCGTCGTCGGCCGCCTGGGGCTCGGCGCCGACCGTGCGCGCGCGCGACAGCGCGCTCGTCGCGATGGCGGTGCCCGAGAGCAGCCCGCCGCCGCCGACGGGCGCGACCACGGCGTCGAGGTCCTCCACCTGGCCCGCGAGCTCCAGCGCGGCCGTGCCCTGGCCGGCGATGACGTGCGCGTCGTTGTACGGGTGGACCAGGATCGCGCCCGTCTCGGACAGCACGCGGGCGAGCGTCTCCTCGCGCGACCGGAGCGTCGGGGCGCAGGTCACGATCCGGGCGCCGTAGCCCTCCACGGCGGCGCGCTTCACGGCGGGCGCGCTCTCGGGCATGACGATGTGCGCGGGGACGCTGCGGATGCGGGCGGCGAGCGCGAGCGCGGCGGCGTGGTTGCCCGAGGAGTGGGTGGCGACGCCGCGGCGCGCGTCCTCGTCCGAGAGGGCCAGGACCGCGTTGCACGCGCCGCGGAACTTGAACGCGCCGACCCGCTGCAGGTTCTCGCACTTGAAGAAGACGCGCGCGCCCGCCATGCCGTCGATCGTCCGGCTGGTCAGGACGGGGGTCACGTGGGCGTGCGGCGCGAGGCGCGCGGCGGCGCGGCGGATGTCCTCGATCCTCGGCAAGGGGCTCATGGACGGGCATCGGAGCGCGGCCTGCGCCCGACGTCCACCGCGAGCGCGCCGCGCCGGCGCCCGCGAGCGCGGCGCGGCGTCAGAACAGGTCGGCCGCGATGCCGTCGGCGAAGACCCAGGCGGCCCGCGGGACGCTGAGCCGCCCGCCGTCGACCTTCAGGCGGCCGGCGCGCTCGAGCCGCTCCGCGGCCCGCCGTCGCGCGGGCGTCCACGCCGGCACCCCGAGCGCCGCCGCCGTCGCCTCCAGATCGAACCCCTCCCGCAGCCGGAGCCCGAGCATGATCCGCTCGGACAGGCGCGTCTCCGGGTCGAGCCGCTCGTGGCTCTCCACCGGGACGGGCCCGCCGCCCTCGGCCATGGCGGCCATGTACCGATCCGGGCTCACGACGTTCCGGTAGCGGATCGCGAACGCCTCGCCGCCGTCCTCCGCGCCGGCCGAGCCCAGGCCCCAGCGCGGATCCGGGCGCGATACGGTCCCGTAGGCGGCGCACCCGAGCCCGACGTAATCGACGCCTTTCCAGTAGCCGAGGTTGTGGCGCGCCTCGTGGCCGGGCTTCGCGTAATTCGAGACCTCGTAGTGGGCGAGCCCCTCGGCCTCGAGCGCCTCGTCGATCGCGAAGAACGTGTCCGCCACCCCGTCGTCTCCGGCGAGCGGCAGGCGCCCGCGCCGCGCCAGCTCTCCGAACGAGGTGCCCGGCTCGACCGTGAGGCTGTACGCCGAGATGTGGGTCACGCCGGTCGAGGCCACGGCGCGCGCCTCGGCGGCGGCCTGCTCCGGGCGCTGCTCCCGCGCTTCCTCGGCCGTCCCCACCGCGACACCGTAGATGAGATCGCCGCTCACGCGCGGCATCCCGGACCGGAGCGCCGCCGCGAGCGCGCCGAGCCCGCCGTCGGGGTCGTGCAGGCGCCCGAGGAACCGGAGCCGCTCCACGTCGAGCCCCTGAACGCCGACGCTCAGACGGTTGACCCCGATCGCTCGGAACGCTCGGGCCCGCTGCTCGTCGAGGGAGGTCGGGTTGCACTCGACGGTCACCTCGAGGTCGGGCGAGAGGCGGCCGGCGGCCGCGGTGATGGCGGACAGCACCCTGCCCATCTCCTCCGGCTCCCACAGGGATGGCGTCCCCCCGCCGAAGAACACGCTCCGGAGCTCGCGCTCGCCCAGCGCATCCGCCCGCCTCCGGAGCTCGGCGAGCACGGCGTCGGCATAGCCGCGGTGGTCGATCGCCTCCCGCGCCTTCGCGAAAGAGACGAAGTCGCAGTAGGGACACTTCTTGAGGCACCAGGGGAAGTGGACGTAGGCGGTGATCGGCTCCATGGAATCCATGAACATAGGAGACAGCGGATGCGACGGATGCGGATGCGACGGGTGCGATGGGCGTAACGGACGCGACCGACGCGACCGACGCGACCGACGCGACCGACGCGACCGACGCGACCGGCTCGGCCGAGACGACCGACGCAATCGATGTAGCTGACGTAGCTGACGTAACCGACGCAACTGACGCAACTGACGCGACTGACGCAACCGAGGCGACGGACGCGGCCGGGGCGGCCGCTGCGGGAAATGAGAAATGCATCGGCGGCGCGACCCGCGCCGGAGACGCGCATGGTGACACAATTGCGGGGCCTAGATCGCGGTGTTAGCGTGCCAAAGGGAGAGGGCGCATTGCGCCCGCCGAACTCTTCATGCTGACGTTGACGGAGCTTGTCGATCGCGTTCGGACCTACCAGCCGGCTGCAGACGTCGATCTCATCGCCCGGGCTTACGCCTACAGCTCTGACGCTCACAGGGGGCAGACCCGCAAGAGCGGCGACCCGTATTTCTCCCACCCGGCGAGCGTCGCCGCGATCATCACCGAGCTCAAGCTGGACACCGCGAGCGTCTGTGCCGGGCTCTTGCACGACGTCGTCGAGGACACCCTCGCGACGACCACCGACATCGAGAACACCTTCGGCCAGGAGGTGGCGTTCCTCGTCGACGGCGTGACGAAGCTCTCGAAGATCAACTTCGCCTCCAAGGAGGATCGGCAAGCCGAGAACTTCCGCAAGATGCTGGTGGCGATGGCGCGCGACATCCGCGTGCTCCTCGTGAAGCTGTGCGACCGCCTCGACAACATGCGGACGCTCGAGTTCATGAAGCCCGAGGCGCAGGACCGGATCGCCCGGGAGACGATGGAGATCTACGCCCCGCTCGCGAACCGCCTCGGCATCGCGCGCTTCAAGAGCGAGCTCGAGGACCTGTCGTTCAGGTACATCGAGCCGGAGGCGTGGGCGGACCTCTCGCAGAAGGTCAAGACGACCGCGAAGGAGCGCGACAGGTACATCCACGAGGTCTCGAAGGTGCTCGCGGGCAAGCTCGCGGAGCAGGGCTTCGCGGTCGACGTCACCGGCCGCGCGAAGCACCTCTACTCGATCTGGCGCAAGATGCAGGCGCAGCAGTGCGACTTCGACCAGGTCTACGACGTCATCGCGTTCCGCGTGCTCGTCGAGTCGGTCGCCGACTGCTACGCGACGCTCGGCGTCATCCACTCGCAGTGGACCCCGGTCCCCGGCCGCTTCAAGGACTACGTCGCGCTGCCCAAGCCGAACATGTACCAGTCGCTGCACACGACGGTCATCGGGCCCGGGCGCGAGCGGATCGAGATCCAGATCCGCACCCACGAGATGCACCGCGTGGCGGAGCAGGGCATCGCGGCGCACTGGAAGTACAAGGAGAACAACTCCGGCGGCATCGACCCGAAGGACGCCGCGCGGTTCGGCTGGCTCCGCCAGCTGATGGAGTTCCAAAAGGAGCTCAAGGACCCGGCCGAGTTCCTGGAGAGCGTCAAGGTCGACCTGTTCCAGGACGAGGTGTACGTCTTCACGCCGAAGGGGGACGTGCGCGTCTTCCCCCGCGGCTCGACGCCGATCGACTTCGCCTACGCCATCCACACGAAGGTCGGCGAGCACTGCTCGGGGGCGCGGGTCAACGGCGCCATCGTCCCGCTCCGCTCGAAGCTCCGGAACGGCGACGTCGTCGAGGTGATGACCAACCCGAGCCAGCACCCGTCGAAGGACTGGCTCGACTACGTGTCGACCAGCCGCGCGCGCTCCAAGATCCGCAACTACCTGCGCGCGGAGCAGCGCGAGAAGTCGCTCAAGCTCGGCCGCGAGCTCCTCGAGAAGGAGATGCACCAGCGGACCATGAGCCTGAGCCGCCTCACCAAGAACGAGGCCGAGCTGCGCAAGGTCATGGACAAGTTCGGCGTCGCCTCGGCCGACGAGCTGTTCATCGCGGTCGGCTACGGCAAGGTGAGCGTCCGCGCGGTGTGCGAGTTCCTGGCGCCCACCCCCAAGGAGAACGACAAGGGCACCCCGACGACGCCGCCCGAGTCGATCAAGGAAGGGCGCATCGAGTCGCTCGTCCGCAAGGTGACGGGGCGCGACAGCCCCGGCATCCTCCTGAACGGCATCGACGACGTCCTCGTCCGCTACACGAAGTGCTGCAACCCGCTCCCCGGCGACGAGATCGTCGGGTTCATCACCCGCGGCCGCGGCATCACGGTCCACCGCCGCAACTGCGCCAAGGCGTTCGACACGGACCCCGAGCGCCGCGTGGAGATCTCGTGGGACTCGCGCGCGAAGATCAACCGCCCGGTGCAGATCAAGGTGATGACGGCGAACCGGCCGGGCATCCTCGCGACGGTCGGCCACACGTTCCACGAGCAGGGCATCAACATCAGCGAGGCGACGTGTCGCGCGGGCGACGACGGCCGGGCGATGAACACGTTCACCTTCCTCTGCTCCGATCTCGCGCAGCTGAAGAGCGTCATCCGGCGCCTGCAGCGGATCCCCGGCGTGATGGCGGTCGAGCGGACCTGAGCCGGCGCGTCATCGGCCGCGGCGAGCGCGCGCCCCGCCGCTCGTCCTGGGCGGACCACCTGCGGCGCCCGGGCCGGCGTCCGGGAGCGCGCGGGTGAGGGGGCGGCCGAGGTCGCCGCCCGGCTCGTGCCGCGCCGCGATCTCCTGCACCTTGCGCACGAGCCGGGTCACGTCGTGGTGGCGCACCGGCGCGCCGGCGGCGGCGCGGTCGCAGAAGAACGTGCGGCACCCGAGCGGCCTCGCGGCGTAGATCGCGCAGCGGCCGGCGTCGGTGAGCAGCGGGCACCGCCGCTCGGCGGCCTGCGGCAGCGCGCGCCGCCGGCCCGGCTCGCCGGCGGACGCCGTCGGCTCGGGCGCCGGAGCCCCGCCGGCTCGCACGACGCCCTGGAGCGCCCGGGGGCCGCCCAGGGCCGCGATCGCGCGCCGGACGGCGGCGAGCTCGACGGACGTCACGTACGGCTCGCGGCCCGTGATGCCGAACCGGCAGCACTCGGTCGAGGCCGGGCAGGTCCAGCCCTGGAAGACCTCCTCCGCCTCG
This sequence comes from Sorangium sp. So ce394, assembly GCF_051474665.1. NCBI lineage: Bacteria > Pseudomonadati > Myxococcota > Polyangiales > Polyangiaceae > Sorangium > Sorangium sp. So ce394. Next base: position 6,268,638 of record NZ_CP150339.1, on the reverse strand, counting down.
CGGTACACGGCCGAAAGCTCGGCGAGCAGATCGGCTTCACGGGCGTGCGGCTCAGGGGTCGCGGTGCGGCGCATTCGTCAGGGCGGGCTCTCGTGCGTCCGCGCGCACGGCGGCGGCCGGCGCGGGGTGGGATCGGAGCGGCGGATCCCGCGTCGCGAGCCTAGTGCCGCGCGGCGCCGCCGCGAAGCGGCAATCCGCGACCGCGCCGGGAGCGCTGACGCGCGGCACCAGCGCGGCCTTCGCGGAGGCGGGCCGCCCTGCGCCGGCGGACGCCGCCGCTGCCGCGGCGGGGCGCGCTGGGCGGCGAGCGCGCACGCGCTATCCTCGCGGACGATGTCATCTCTGCGCCCGAAGCTTCGAGCTCTGGAGGTCGTCGTCATCCAGGATGAGCGCCACGGCCGTGCGCTGATGCTGCGCGACACCGAGGGCATCGCCCCGTCCGCCGTCGTCGTGCCCGCCGGGAGCTCCGCGGTGCTCGCGCGCTTCGACGGACGGCGATCGATCGACGAGATCGCGCGCGACGCCTCCCGGTCGACCGGCCAGCGCGTGGACGCCGCCTACGTGGCGCAGCTGGCCGACGAGCTGGAGGACGCGTGGATGCTGGACAGCCCGCGGTTCCACGCGCGCCGGCGGACCGTCGTGCGGTCGTTCGACGCGGCGCCGATCCGGACCGCGGCCCACGCGGGCGGCGCGTACCACGGCGATCGGCTGAAGCTCGCCGAGTTCATCGAGCGTCAGTGCCTCGGGGTCGCGCGGCCGCAGGGCGGCGCGGCGCGCGCCGCGGCCCAGGGCGCGACGAAGCGCATGGTCGGGCTCTGCGCGCCGCACATGGACCTCTGGCGCGCCGCGGCCGGCTACGGGCACGCCTACGCCGCGCTCGAGCAGGCGCTGGCGGCGCCGGGGCTGGAGAAGGTCGACACCTTCGTTCTGCTCGGGACGTCGCACGCGCCGATGCGTCGACCGTATGCGGTCTGCGAGAAGACGTTCGCGACGCCGCTCGGCCCGCTCGATCCGGATCGCGAGATGATCGCGGAGCTCGGGGCGGCGAGCCGCTTCGACGTGCACGAGGATCAGTACCTGCACAAGAACGAGCACTCGATCGAGTTCCAGGCCGTGTTCGTGCGGCACCTCCTCGGCGACCGCGCGGCGTCGATCGTGCCCATCCTCTGCGGCCTCTCGGAGTGCCAGGCGCGGCGCCGCGACCCCGCGCAGGACGACGGCGCCGAGTCGTTCCTGACCGCGCTCCGCGGCGCGCTGGCGCGGCGCCCCGGCCGCGTGCTCGTGATCGCTGGGGCCGACCTCGCCCACGTCGGGCCGCGCTTCGGCGACCCCGCGCCGCTCGACGAGCGCCAGCGGGTGGCGCTGCGCGATCGCGATCTCGCGTCGATCGAGCGCGCGACGTCGGTCGATGCGCCGGGCTTCTTCGCCGACGTCGCCCAGGACCTCGGCACCCGCCGCGTCTGCGGCCTCGGCCCCATCTACACGCTGCTCCGCGCCCTCCCGCCGTCGTCGCGCGGAGAGCTGCTGAACTACGAGCAGTGCGTCGACCCCGAGGAGGGATCGATCGTCAGCCACACGTCGCTCGGATTTTACGGGTGAAGGTGCGCGCCTGCTCGGCGCGTCGCGCGTCGTCATGGCGCGAAGCGCGCTCGTCCGCCGCGCTGCGCGTCGTCACGGGCGAAGCGCGCTCGTCCGACGCGCGTCGTCGTGGGGCGCGCCGGGAGCCCCTTCCGGCGCTGTCGCGCCGCGAGGCTCCCTGGCGGACGGCGGTCGGCTCAGCCGCGCGGGACCCTGCGGCGCGCGATGTCGAGGCCGAGCCGGTCGGCCTCGCGGTAGATCGCCTGCCGCGACATGCCGAGGGCCCGCGCCGCCGACGCGACGGAGCCGTTGGCGCGGGCGAGCGCGTCCTCGAGGCGGGCGCGCGCGAGCGACGGATCCGTCGCCGGCGGGAGGTTCGGCTTCACGCGCGGGCCGCGCGCGAGCGAGCCCGCGATCGGCGTGACGGAGAGCGGACCGTCCGGCGCGGCCTGCGCCGCGGTCACGATGGCGTTCTCGAGCTGCGGCACGCCGCCCGGCCAGCCGGCGCGGACGAGCGCCTCCAGGAGCTGCGGGGTGAAGCGATCGAGGCCGATCGCGTTGCGCTCCGCGATGTCGCGCACGATGAGCGGCACGTCCTCGCGCCGCATCTCGAGCGTCGGGATCGTGATCCGCTTGCCGGAGAAGAGCGACGCGAACCACGGCGCCACCCGCCCGTCGCCGGCCGCCCGATCGAGGGGCTGCCCGGTCGTCGCGATGATGCTGACGCCGTTCGAGCGGCCGACCGAGTGCGCGATCTCCAGCTGCTGCGGCCGCGGCAGGCGATCGGCGTCGAGGACGAGCCAGGTCATCGGCCGCGCGCCCGGCGGGATGACCGGCTTGGTCTCGGCGCCGCCGTCGACGACCAGGGTCTCGCCCAGGCCCTCGCGCACCGCGGCGGCGAGGCGGGCGAGCGTGCGCTTGCCGACCCCGGGCGCGCCCTCGATGCAGACGCTGGAGCCCGACTGCACGAGCTTCATCACCGGATCGATCCAGTCCTTGCGCTGCTTCGAGCCGAACACGAGCGGCCCGAGGCGCGACGGCGCGCCGTCGTACAGCGCGAGGTGCCGCTCGACGAAGACCGCGAGCTGCTGGCCGAGCCGCACCACGTCGCCGTGCATCACGCCGATGCGGCGGGCGCGGACGCCGTTCACCCACGTGCCGTCGTGGGTGTCCATGTCCTCGATGTAACAACCGTCCGAGCGCACGCTGATCTTGGCGTGCTCCGGCGCGACCCCGTTCCCCTCGATGCGCCCGTCGCGCGCGGCGCTGCCGATCACGGCGCCGTCCATGAGGCTCACGATCCGCGGCGGACCGTCGAGCCCGATCAGGACGAGCCCCCACCCGCCGTCGTCATCCTGTCGCTTGGCGTGGACTCCGGACCGGTACTCCTTCTGAAGGACCGGCGCCGCTGTCTCCGCAACGTCCACTCGCAAAGCAGTCTGTTCGTTCATGCTCCCCCCAAGTCCAAAGGACCTGCCTGGTCGACCCAGGCCAACCAAGAGCGCGCCGAGCGGCGGGCACCCTTATGATGTAAGAGCGCGCCACACGGTGCCGCTGTCGCGAACGCGAAGGCTTTTGTGAGCGGCACCTTGCGCGGTGCTGCTTGGCGAGCCCCCTCGCTCGCAATGGCCACACAATACTCGACCAGAGCGGCCGTGCAACCTGCCGGCGACGGAAGTTTTAAGGTTTTGTTCTTCAGAGCTTGACTCTGGTCACGCCGATTGGTACTCATCCGCCACGCATCGACGGAGGCGCCCTCCGGTGATGACCCGGCGCGAATCAGGAAATCTCTGACGAGCGCTTTCAAATTCGGACAACGGTTCAGTCGGCTGTCTGAAAATGAATTTCTGAATTGGGTGATTGACATCTGCGGGAGTAACTCAGTGGTAGAGTGCAACCTTGCCAAGGTTGACGTCGCGGGTTCAAATCCCGTCTCCCGCTCCACGACATAGGCTCTGCGACAGCGAGCAGACCAGCGAGGCCGGTGCGACCCACCGGCCTCTGTGTTTTGTTCCACCGCCCGGCGCGCGGGCGCCGGGGGGGAAGCGCGGGGCGCGACGGGGCTCGAAGCGCTGATCATGCGTCGATCGATGCGTCGATCGATGCGCCGGGCGGCAGGCCTGTGATACGAGGAGTCGCCTCATGTCCGCTCCGCTCCACGAGCGCCTGCGCCTCCTTGCCCACAGCCTCGAGCGGCAGTTCCTGGGCAAGGACGAGATCATCCGCCTGCTCATGATCGCGGTCGTCGCGGGGGAGCATTGCGTGCTCCTCGGCCCGCCCGGGACCGCGAAGAGCGCGCTCATCCGCACGCTCGCCGAGCTGATGCAGGCCCAGTACTTCGAGTACCTGCTCACCCGCTTCACCGAGCCGAACGAGATCTTCGGCCCCGTCGACATCGGCGCTTTCCGCGAGGGCGTCTACCGACGGAACACGTCGGGGATGCTCCCCGAGGCCGAGATCGTCTTCCTCGACGAGGTCTTCAAGTCGAACAGCGCGATCCTGAACGCGCTGCTCACGCTCCTGAACGAGCGCAAGTTCTCGAGCGGCGGCCAGGTGATCCGCTGCCCGCTCATCAGCGTGTTCGCGGCCTCGAACGAGGTGCCGGGCGACGAGACGCTGACGGCGATCTTCGACCGCTTCCTCCTGCGCGTGCAGTCCGACAACCTCGACGCCTACCACTTCAGCGAGCTGCTCCAGCGCGGCATCCAGCAGGAGATCCGGCACATGGCCGGCGAGCCGCTCCGCCCGCTGGTCGCCGCGCGCGAGCTCGCCGAGCTCGGCCGTGGGTTCGGCGCGCGGATGAACTTCGGCGACGCGTTCCTGTCGGCCTACAAAGGGCTGGTGTTCCAGATCCGCGCCGAGGGGATATCGCTCTCGGACCGCCGCGTCGTGAAGATGCTCAAGCTCTTCGCCGCGAGCGCCTACCTCGACGGCCGTCAGACCACGGACGCGAGCGATTTCTTCGTGCTCAAGCACATCTGGAACAACCAGGATCAGGCGGCGATCCTCGAGGGCATCGTGCAGCCGGTGCTGGAGGCGTTCTTCCGCGAGCACCCGGATCGCCGCCGCGTCGGCGCGCTCGGCGTCGGGGTGGAGGCGCTCGCCGCGGAGATCGACCGCATCCGGCAGATCCTCACGGGGGGCGCCGCGCTCGGCGATGTGCAGCTGTTCAGTCAGCTGAAGGCGCTCGGCGAGATCAAGCAGGCGCTCGCCGGCATCAACGACGCCCGCGCCCGCGAGCTCGAGGCGCGCGTGTCTCAGCTGCTCGAGGCGTCGTTTCGGAGCGGGCGCTTCGCCCAGATCTAGCGCGGTCGGCGCCGGGCGCCGCCGGCGAGCCGCCGGTGGCCCTGGAGCGTGCCCTGGGCGCGGCCGGGCCCGCGCCGGGCGCCGCCGGCGAGCCGCCGGTGGCCCTGGAGCGTGCCCTGGGCGCGGCCGGGCCCGCGCTGGGCGCCGCCGGCGAGCCGCCGGTGGCCCTGGAGCGTGCCCTGGGCGCGGCCGGGCCGAAGCCGGGCGCGCTCGCGGCGTCGGCGCCGGCGGCCCTGGAGCGTGCCCTGGGCGCGGCCGGGCCGAAGCCGGGCGCGCTCGCGGCGTCGGCGCCGGCACGCGCGCGGGCCCGCGGCTGCGCGGGCGCCCCACGGCTGCGCCCGGACGGGCCGGCGGCCTCCGCCGCGCCTCGAGGCGATGCCTTCGCGCCCGAGCGGGCCAGGCCGGCGGCGCGGCGATGGTCGACCGGGCCCGACGACGCGCCCATCACCGCGCCACGGATGCGCTTGGGCACGCCGAACGCCTCGCGGATGTGGAGGAGCTCGTCCACCGTCAGGGCGCGCCACTCCCCCGGCCGGAGCCCTTCCGAGGTCACGCCCGCGAACGTCGTCCGGGCCAGGCGCATCACCGGCCAGCCGGTCGCCTCGCCCATGCGCCGGATCTGCTGGTTGCGGCCCTCGCGGAGGGTCACCTCGAGCCACGTCTTGTCGCCCTCGTGGCGGAGCACCCGCGCCTCGGCCGGCAGCGTGACGCCGTCCTCCAGGCGGATCCCCTCGCGCCACGGCGTGAGGTCGTCGTCGCTCATGACGCCCTGGACCTTCAGCACGTACGTCTTCGGCACACCGCCGCGCGGATGGAGCAGCCCGTTGGCGAAGTCGCCGTCGTTCGTCATCAGCAGGATGCCGCTGGTCGCGAAGTCGAGCCGACCCACGGGGTAGAGGCGCGCGCCCGTGCCGCGCACGTAGTCGGCGACCGTCGGGCGCCCCTCGGGATCGCGCAGGGTCGAGACGACGTTCCGCGGCTTGTGCAGGGCCACGTAGACCGGCGCCTCGGAGACCAGGCGCTTGCCGTCCACCTCGATCCGGTCCTTCTGCCGGTCCGCCTTGAGGCCGAGCTCGGTGACGACGCGGCCGTTCACGCGCACCCGCCCGGCGAGGATGAGCTCCTCGGCCGACCTGCGCGAGGCCACGCCGGCCCGCGCGATGATCTTCTGCAGACGTTCTTCCATGGTGTGCTCGGGACCTGCGCCGACGCTGCGATGCCGGCGGGCGGCTCTGATAAGCACGCCCCTCGCGCCGCGTCGACCAACGTTGGTTCCGCGCGCTCCTCACGCCCGAGCCCGGCGCCGGCGCCGGCGCGCCCAGAGGCCGACGGCGGCGGACGCCCGCGGCCCAGCAGCGCCGGGGCGCGGGCCGCAGGCGAGGCCAGGCGGGCGGGATCGGCCTCCAGGCCGGCCGGAGGAGGCGCGCGCTAGTTCTTGTCCTTGGCGGGCTCCGCGCTCCCGCTGCCGCCCGCGGCCTCGTTCGCCTTGTCCGCGGCGGCTTGATCCTCCGCGGCCTTCTTCGCGGCCGCCGCGGCGGCCTCCTCTTCCTTCTTGCGCTCGTCTTCCTCGACGCGGCGCTTCACCTCGTTGTCGTGGTCCCACCGATCGACCCGCTCGTCGGCGTCGATGTCCACGCCCATCCGCTCGAGCCGGCCCATGCGGTAGATCTCCCACACGTCCGGCTTGCCGTCGCGGTTGGTGTCCCGCTTGATGCGCGCGAGCTTGCCGCCGCTGTAGTACTTCCACTCGTCGGGGTTGCCGTCGCGATCGGAGTCGATCCTCACCTCGGCCAGCCGCCCGCTGGCGAACGTGAGCCAGGTGTCGATCCGGCCGTCGTAGTTCGCGTCGGACTCCTCGTGCAGGCTCTCGCCCTTGTCGTTGTACCTGCGGACGACGTCCTTCACCCCGTCGAAGTTGGTGTCGATCTCGCGGCAGACGAGCGCCCGGTGGCGATCCTCGCCGGTGCCCACGATCTGGTAGACGCGCCGCACGTTGGGCTGGATCGCGCCCGGCCCCGCGGTCTCGCTCGCCTCGCGATCCTGTCTGCCCTTCCAGTCGCACATCGAGCGATCGTCGATGCTGCCGTCGGCCCTGCGCGCCGCCTCGACCTTCGGCGCCTTCGTGCCGTCGAACCCCGGATCCGAGCCGCACGCCGCGCCGAGCAGGCCGAGCGCGGCGAGCGCGATGAGCGCTTGTCTCCTCATGTCACGGTCCCTTCTTGTCGGCCGGCTGGCTCGCGGCGTTGGCAGGGGAGGGCGCGGAGCCCGCGGGCGCGGCGCTCGCCGCCGGGGCCGCGCCGGCCGGGGCCGCCGCGCCCGCCGGCGCACCGGCCGCCGCCGGCTGCCCCGGCGCGACGCCCGCGTCGCCCGCCGGGGGCGCCGCGCTGGCCGGCGGAGGCGCGGCCGCCTTCGGCGCGCCGTACGACTCGGCGCAGAGATCCACCACGCTGTTCGGATCGGGCTTGCCGTCGGCGTTCTGATCGCTCGCCACGACCGCGCACTTCGGGTCGTTCGGGTTGTTGAACTGCCACCACTGGTCGACGATTCCATCGCCATCGGAGTCGCGCTCGCGGCGCGCGAGGCGCGGCCCCTCGTAGTAGTCCCAGGTGTCGAGCTTGTCGTCGAAGTTGGTCTCGCGCTCCTTCAGCACCACGGCGCCGCGCTCGTAGTGCGCGATCTCGTCGGCGCGCCCGTCGCGGTCGAAGTCCGACTCGCGCCGGCGCTCGAGCCCCTGGCCGTCGTAGTAGATGAAGGCGTCGATCGCGCCGTCCAGGTTCAGGTCGACGACCCGGCAGACCTCCCGGCCATCCTTGTTCACGTGGATGATGTCGGGCGTCCCGTCGCCGTTCACATCGACCTTCTGCGCAGCGGCGGAGTCCTTCTCGCAGGGCTCGTGGACGATCGCCGTGTCCCGCTCGCCGGTCGCGCTCTTCGCGCTCTTTGGCTCCGGCGTCGAGGACGCGCAGGAGGCGACGGCGGCGGTCATCAGGGCCACGAGCAAGCACCTGGGCGACGGCCAGGTGAGCGGGAATCGCGTCATCGAGAGATTCCTCCGGCGGGCCCGGGACCTTCGGGACAAGCTCGACGCGCCGGGCGAGCCGTCCCGACGCGGACCAGCTTCGGCGGCAGTCTAGACCGCCGTCCGTGCGCACATCAAGAAGCCCACAGGAGGCGACCCGCCGGCCAGCGCGCTCGATCCCGGGCCATCGCTGACCACCGTCAGCGCCATTCCGATTGACAACATACGTACCGGCATCTAGGGTAACGTCTTGTCAGTCGTACCCATCGAGACTGGCGGGTTTACCCTCCCGGGCGTGACATGTCGCGGAAGAAAGTCTCGACGACCATCTACATCACGCCCGAGCAGGCCGAGCGGCTGAAGATCCTGCACGAACGCACCAAGGTCCCGATCGCCGTCTACATCCGCGAAGGGATCGACATGGTTCTCAAGCACTACGAGCACGTGCTGCCAGGGCAGATGTCCCTGGAGAGCACGCCGGTCCCCCCGCCGCCGATCCCGAAGAAATGATCCGGACCGGGGGCTGACACGCCCTCCCGGCCAGACTGCCCGCGTCCTCGGCCCCCGAAGCGGCCGGAGGCGACCGGGGAGGGCGGGCGCCCGGACGCAGCGCGCTGTCGGGGCGGATAGCTTCGCGGCGCGGGTCGCGCTAGGAGCAGGCACGCCGCGGTCCACCATTTCCCGCGGCGCTCGCAGCGCGACGTGCTGCGGTTCGTTTCTCGGAGGGTCGCGGACCTCGGGTCCGCTCCTTCGCATCCCGGTCGAGGCCGCGCGCCGCGGCCGCTAACGCTGGTCAGGTCGCCGCGCCCTGAAGCTCGCCATGCCCGTTGACGCCAAGCTCATCCGCAACTTCTCCATCATCGCCCACATCGACCACGGCAAGTCCACGCTCGCCGACCGCATCCTCGACGCGACCGGGGCGCTCACCGCCCGCGAGCAGAAGGAGCAGTTCCTCGACAAGATGGACCTCGAGCGCGAGCGGGGCATCACCATCAAAGCCCAGACCGTGCGGCTCGATTACGCCGCGAAGGACGGGCAGACCTACCGGCTGCACCTCATCGATACGCCCGGGCACGTCGACTTCAACTACGAGGTCTCGCGCAGCCTCCAGGCGTGCGAGGGCGCGCTGCTCGTCGTCGACGCCAGCCAGGGCGTCGAGGCGCAGACCCTCGCGAACGTGTTCCTCGCGCTCGACAACAACCTCTCGATCGTCCCGGTCCTCAACAAGATCGACCTCCCGTCCGCCGACGTCGAGCGGACGACCCGCGAGATCGAGGACGTGATCGGCCTCGACTGCTCCGGCGCCATCCCCGCCAGCGCCAAGACGGGGATCGGCATCGCGGAGATCCTCGAGGCCGTGGTCGCGCGCGTCCCCGCGCCCAAGGGCGATCCGAGCGCGGCGCCCCGCGCCCTCATCTTCGACAGCTGGTACGACAGCTACCGCGGCGCGGTGGTCATGGTGCGCGTCGTCGACGGCGTCCTCCGCAAGGGGCAGAAGGTCCGCTTCATGGCGACCGGCCGCGACTACGAGGTCACCGAGATGGGCGTGTTCACGCCCCACGCGACCGCCATCACCGAGCTCGGGCCCGGGGAGGTCGGCTTCCTCGTCGGCAACATCAAGAGCGTGGTCGACACGAAGATCGGCGACACGGTGACCGACGCCGTCCACCCCGCGACGACGCCGCTGCCCGGCTTCAAGGAGGTCAAGCCGATGGTCTTCGCCGGGATCTTCCCGACGGACTCGGCCCAGTACGAGGACCTCCGCGACGCCCTGTCGAAGCTCCACATGAACGACGCGGCGTTCGTCTTCGAGCCCGATACGTCCGAGGCGCTCGGGTTCGGCTTCCGGTGCGGCTTCCTCGGCCTGCTCCACATGGAGATCATCCAGGAGCGGCTCGAGCGCGAGTACAACCTCGACCTCATCACGACCGCGCCGAGCGTCGTCTACCACTGCTTCCTGAACGACGGCTCGATGAAGTCGATCGAGAACCCGGCGAAGCTCCCGCCGCCGAACCTCATCGATCGCATCGAGGAGCCGATCTTCCGGATGACCGTCCACGTGCCGTCGGCGTACGTCGGCGCGGTCCTCGCCCTGTGCCAGGAGCGGCGCGGGGAGCAGAAGTCGATCCAGTACGCCTCGTCCGACCGCGTGATCATCACGTACGACATGCCCCTCAGCGAGGTGCTCTTCGACTTCCACGACAAGCTGAAGAGCGTGTCGCGCGGCTACGCGTCGATGGACTACGAGCTGGTCGGGTACCGCGCCGACGACCTCATCAAGCTGGACATGCTGGTGAACGGCGACCCGCTCGACGCCCTCAGCGTCATCGTGCACCGGGAGAAGGCCTACGCCCGCGGCCGGGACCTCGCCGTGAAGCTCAAGGACATCGTGCCGCGCCAGCAGTACGAGGTCGCCATCCAGGCGGCGATCGGGTCGAAGGTCATCGCGCGGACGACCGTGAAGGCGATGCGCAAGGACGTGACCGCCAAGTGCTACGGCGGCGACATCAGCCGCAAGCGCAAGCTCCTCGAGAAGCAGAAAGAGGGCAAGAAGCGGATGAAGATGGTCGGCAGCGTCGAGATCCCGCAGGAGGCGTTCCTCGCCATCCTGAAGATCGACTGAGGCGCGGGGCGCCGCCGCGCGCCGCGCCGGCGCGGCACGCGGGCGTGGCGGCGCGCGGCCGCCGCCCGTATAAGCCGCCCATGCAGCCCGCCCCCGCCCGCCCGCGCGCTCGCCGCGCGGCGCTCCCTGTCCTCGCCCTCGCCGTCCTCGCGTGCGACGACCCGCGCGCCCCGGCGCCGGGGGCGTCCGCCTCGGCTCCCGCCGCTCCCGCGCCGGAGGCCGCGGCGAGCGCCGCGCCGGCGGCGCCGAGCGCCGCCCCGGCCCCCGCGACGGCGCAGGCCCCGAAGCGGGACATGCCGCCGCGGCCGGTCCCGATTGGCTCGAGCGGGCCGATCCAGCCGAGCGCGCCGGCCGAGCAGCAGATGATGGCGATCCAGTACACGCTCGCCATGGTGTCGCCGCAGCCGACCGATCCCCTCGTGGACAAGGCCTACCTCGAGGGCATCCTGCCGAAGCTCGCCGCCGCGGCGCGCACCGCGGACAAGGGCAAGACGCCGCCCGACCCGGTGAAGGCGACCAAGGGGAACCGGAAGATCGAGGTCGACATGGGCAAGGGGTGCACCGAGCGCACCCCGTCGAACCTGCTCGCGCAGCGGGCAGGCTCGTCTCTCAAGGCGGCGTACGACGCCGGGATCCTCGTCGTCTCCTGCCACGACTCGCTGTGGGAGTGCCACCAGTCGACGCGGGATCCGGACGACGTCCTGTGCCACGCAGCGCCGCGGCGCTGAGCGTGGTATGGGCTGCGTCTGCCATGCAGGAGACGCTTGCCTACTCGGTCCCCGGCGCCAACGCGCTCCCTCGACCGGATCCGCTCGCCGAGATGCTCGCCGAGCTGAACCAGAACCGCCCGCCGCTCGCCCGGCTGCGCCACGACGCCACCATCGCCTTCGGCCCCGCCATGCGCGTCGAGCGCTTCTTCCTCGGCAACGGGCTCAAGGTGCTCGTGCTCGTCGACGCCTCGGCGCCCGTGGTCTGCCTGCAGACCTGGTTCGGCGTCGGCTCGCGCCACGAGCGCGTGGGCAAGACCGGCATCGCCCACCTGTTCGAGCACCTCATGTTCGGCGAGACGGAGAGCGTCGCCCACGGCGCGTTCGACCGGATGCTCGAGGAGGCCGGCGCCGAGACGAACGCGGCGACGTTCCTCGACTGGACGTACTACCACACGAACCTGCCGAAGGACGCGCTCGAGCTCACCCTCCGCCTCGAGGCGGAGCGCATGGCGCGGCTCGTCCTCCGCGACCCCCAGGTGTCGAGCGAGAAGGAGGTCGTCGCCAACGAGCGGCGGCAGCGGGTCGACGACGACGTCGACGGCGCGGTGAGCGAGCTGCTCTACAAGGAGGCGTTCACCAAGCACGCCTACGGGTGGCCCACCATCGGCTGGATGGCGGACATCAAGGGCTTCACCACCGACGACTGCGTCGAGTTCTACCGGACGTATTACGCGCCCAACAACGCGGCGCTGGTCATCGTGGGCGACGTCGCGCTCGATCAGGCGCTCAGGGCGGTGCAGGACCACTACGGCGCGCAGGAGCCGTCGAAGCTCCCGGTGGAGGACGTGTGCCCCGAGCCGCCGCAGGTGGCCGAGCGCCGCGCCGAGGTGGCGAAGCCGACCGCGACGCACAAGGTCGCGATCGGCTACCGCTCGCCGGCGCTCGGCGACTTCGACCACGCGCCCCTCGTGCTGCTGAACGAGATCCTCTTCGCCGGGCGGTCGTCGCGCGTGCACCGCGCGCTCGTGCAGGAGCAGGAGATCGCGAGCGAGATCCGCGGCTGGGTCGGCTCGTTCCGCGACCCCGCGCTGTACGACATCTACCTGTCGGCCCGCGGCGCCCACACCGGCGACGAGCTGCTCGCGGCCCTCGACCCGCTCCTCGAGGCGGTGTGCCGCGCCCCGGTCGCCGAGGCGGAGCTCGACCGGGCGAAGGCGCGCATCGAGCTCTCGGTCCTGCAGGGGCTCGAGACCGTCGCCGGCAAGGCCGAGCAGATCGGCTTCTACGAGACGGTGCTCGGCGATCCCGCGGCCCTGTTCGAGCGGCTCGGGGCCTACCGGCGGGCGACCGTGGGGGATCTCCTGCGCGTGGCGCGGCGCTACCTCGTGACGTCGGCGCGGACCGTGATCCACGTGATCCCGGACGGGTCGGGCGACGAGGACGACGAGGGCGGCGAGGGCGGCGAGGACGCGGAGAGCGAGGAGGCATCGTGACCCAGAGCGTGAAGGGCGCCGTCGCGTGGGGCGCCGAGGGGCAGGGCAGGGGAGCGCCGGGCGCGCGCGTCGCGCCGCACGACGGCGCGGTGCTCGTGGAGACGAGCCACGCGCTCCCCATCGTCAGCATCGTGGTCGCGTTCCGCTCCGGTTCGGCGCACGATCCGGTGGGGCGCGAGGGGCTCGCCCGGATCACGGCGCGCATGCTCCGCCGCGGGGCGGAGGGCTACAGCGCGAACGAGATCGAGGAGACGATCGACGCGCTCGGCGGGGAGTTCGGCGCGGACGTGGCGACGAGCGCGACCACGGTGCACTTCGAGGTGATCAAGCGCTCGCTCGACAAGTTCATCGAGCTCGGGGCCACGCTCCTCGCGCGCCCGACGTTCTCGCCGCCCGAGCTCGCGCGGCTCCTGCGCGAGGCCGAGGCCGAGCTCATCGAGGCGCGCGACAGCGATCGCGCGCTCTGCAGCCGCGCCTTCCGGCGGACCCTGTTCGCGGGGCACCCCTACGGCCGGCGCATCGCGGGCACCATCCCGACGCTGCGGGAGATCACGCGCGACGACGTCGCGGCGTTCTACGCGCGGCACTACACGCGGCGCAACGCGCTCGTGGCCATCTCGGGCGACATCGAGCCCGGCGAGGCGCACCGGGTCGCCGAGCGCCTCCTGTCCGGCCTGCCCGAGGGCGAGGCGATCCCCGATCCGGTGACGGATCCCCCGGCCAGGCCGGGGCGGTGCCTCGTGTTCGTCGACAAACCCGAGCGGACGCAGACGCAGATGGTCATCGGCGGGCTCGGCACCGACGCGCACGACCCGGATCACATGGCGCTCCTCGTCGCGAACACCGCCTTCGGGGGCACCTTCTCGTCGCGGCTGATGCAGGAGGTGCGGGCGAAGCGCGGCTGGTCGTACGGGGCCTCGTCGCGGGCGGGCTTCGACCGGCATCGCGACGCCTTCACCATGTGGACCGCGCCCGCGGCGCAGGACGCGGCCGCGTGCCTCTCCCTGGAGCTCGGCCTGCTCGAGGCGCTCCGGCGCGACGGGATCACCGAGGACGAGCTCACGTTCGTGAAGCGCTACCTCGTCCGCTCCCACGCGTTCGAGATCGACACCGCGAGGAAGCGCGTGCACCAGAAGCTCGAGGAGATCCTGTACGACCTGCCGGAGGGGTACCACGAGACCTACCTGAAGCGGGTCGAGGAGGTCACCCTCGAGGAGGCGAACGCCGCCGTGCGGCGCCGGATCTCCGAGGACGATCTCGTGATCGGCGTCGTCGGGACCCACGCGGAGATCGGCGAGGCGGTCGCCGCCGCCGTCGCGAGGCTGACCGAGGTGAAGGTCGAGCCGTTCGACCTCGAGTAGCGCGGCGCCGGCGATCTCCGGCGGCCTCGCCCGCGCAGCGGCGGGGCGCGTCCGCTCGAGGCGCACCCCCGCGCGCCGGGCGCGCGCCCGGCCCGGACGCCCGGCCCGGACGCTCGGCCCGCGGCGGCGCCGCCCAGGCGACGCCGCGTAGCGGTCAACTTTGCCCAAAGAGAGCCCACATGAAGGCGGGAAGGCGGGAAGATCATTAGGGTTTTCTTCCCGCCTTCAGGTTCCAATTCGACCACTACCAACGCGAGCGCGACCGCAACCGGCCGGTGACCTCCGGCATCGAAGGCGCTGCTCCTTCGCGAGACAGGGCAGAGCTCGCCGCGCCCGAGGATTTCCGGCCCCCCGGGCCGCGCTCGTCCCGCGCGCGACGTGCGCCGCGGCGCTCCCTGGCACCGGCTCGCGAGGGCGAACGACGGGAGCTCGCGATGAAGGCACGAACGATCAACGCGCTGGTCCTCGCGGCGGCGACCGCGCTCTCCGGGCCCGCCGCCGCGGCGGTCCCGATCACGATGACCCACCAGGGGCGCCTGTTCGATGCGGCAGGACGGCCCATCGACGACACGCTCGAGGTGGTGTTCGCGTTCTACGACGCGGTCGACGCCGCCGTGCCCATCTGGAGCGAGATCCACACCGTCACGTTCGACCACGGGTACTTCTCGGTCGACCTCGGCGAGCTCACGCCGGTGGACAAGCCGGTGTTCGAGGGCACGGCGCGCTACCTGGGGATCCGGGTGGGGGACGATCCCGAGATGACCCCGCGCGCCAGGATCGCGAGCGTCCCGTACGCGCTCCTGGCCAGCAACGTCGCCGGCCCCATCACGCCGAGCTCCATCTCGGTCGGCGGCCGCCTCGTCATCGACAGCGGCGGCATGTGGGTCGGCGACCCGGTCGGCCTGCAGGGCCCGCCCGGCCCCGCCGGTCCGATCGGGCCTGCGGGGCCGCCGGGTGGGCCGGGCGAGCCAGGGCCGCCGGGCGAGCCAGGGCCGCCGGGCGAGCCGGGGCCGCCGGGTCTCCCGGGGACGGCAGGGCCGCCGGGGCCGCCTGGCGTGGTCTCGAGCACCTCCGTTTCCGGCGTGGGCGCCGACCCGCGGGCCACGCTGCAGTTCCTCGCTGCGCCTGCCACCGTGAGCGTGACCGACCTGGGGCAACGCGTCTTCGTCGTGTCCAACAAGGCGCTCGGCGCCGCGGCGTCCCCCGCGGACCGGCTCTTTCTCTGGATCTGCTCCCAGCAGATCCAGCCGCTCGGCGACATCCACCCGACCGGGACCGGCGTGTACGCGCTCCGGGTCCCGGCGAACACGAGCGTCAGCATGGGGCTGAGCGCGGTGCTCTCGCTGCCCCCCGGCCAGTACAACGTGGGCCTCTGCGGGAGCTCCGAGAGCCCGTTCTGGACCAACAACGACTATTCCTACACCTCAGCCGTCGTCGCCATGGAGTAAGGTCGGGCGGGGCGGCCAGCCCCGCGCCGCGCGGCCTGCGCGGCGCCTGGACGGCGATCTCCACCATGCAGAAGGAGCTGATGACCCCCGCGGCGATCCTGCTCGGCAGCGTCGTCATCGCGACGGGTCTCTACCTGGGGCTCCAGCGCCCGGCGCCCTCCTCCGGGCCGCCGCCCGCGGGCGCGGAGGCCGCGGCCGCCTCCGTGAAGTCCCCGCCGGCGCCGGCGGACGCACAGCCTCCGTCGCAACCTCACCCGGCACCGGCCGCGGCCCCGCCGGCGCTGCCGCGCGAGCTCTACAAGCGCGTCGAGGCGGACGCCGTGAAGGCGCTCGAGGCGCGGCGGCCGCAATTCCTGAAGCGGTGCTGGGAGCCCTCGGTCCGGAAGAACCCAGCGCCGCCGCGCGCCAAGTACCTCTTCAGCATGACCTTCGACGAGTCCGGGAAAGAGATCGCCCGCGGCATCAGCGAGGTGCGAGGGATGGAGCGCCCCGACGCCGCGCAGTGCCTCCGGATGATCCCGCTCGGGATCGGCGTGCCGCCGCCCGGGACGCGCGTCGCCGTCGAGATCGAGATGGTCCTGCCGTGAGCGCGCCGCCCCCGCGGAGCGCTGGCCGACGCCGCGCCGCCCGGGCGCCGGTTGGTCCGCGGGGGGCCGTGGGCTAAGGTCACGCCGTGCCCTGGCTCGCCGAGCTCGCCCTGCACCTGAGCCGCGCGCTGCACCTCGCGGTCCTCGCGATCGCGCCCACGTGGCTCTCGCCCGAGCCGCTGCCGCCGTCCGCGCTCGCGCTCTCCGGCGCGCTCTCGGCGGCCTCGCTCGCGGCGGCGCTCGGCCTGTCGGCGTGGTTCGCCGCGCGGCTGGACACGCGGCTCGCCAGGAACGGCGCGGCGCTGCTCTGGCTCGCGATCGCGGCGGCGCTCGCGGTCCCGCTCTACTACCGCGGGCCCCGCGCGCCGCTCGCGCAGGGGGCCGTGCTCGTCGCCGTGCCGCTGTGGGCGGCGCTCGCGACGCTCGCCGCGGCCGCGGCGGAGCAGTGGCTCGGCTCGGCCTTCAAGCACCGGCGGATGGGCGCGGCCATCGTCGTGATCGGCCTCGGCGCCGTCCAGCTGGTCGGGGCAGCGCCCCTGCTCGGGTCGCCCGAGCGGATGTGGTGGGCGGCGCTGCGCCGCGACGGCGCGCACCTGCGCGCGGTCGACGAGCTCGCGAGGCCGCCCCGCGAGCGGCGCAAGCTCGACGAGCTCGACGCGGTCGCGGCGCGCTGCCTGAAGATGCACCCCGCCGCGGCCGCGCCCGCGGCGCCGGCCACGTGCGCCTGCCTCTCGCTCCGCGCCGAGGCGAGGCTGCATTCCAGGAACGCCGTCGCCGCGCTCCGCGACGCGGAGGCGGCGCGCGAGCGATGCCCGGAGCAGAAGAGCGCGCGCGCCGTCCTGGCCGAGGCGCTCGCCGTCGCCGGCCGCCCCGAGCGCGCGCGCGCCGAGGCGCAGGCCGCGCTGGAGGACGGCGGCGATCCGTCGCGGCTCCGCTACGCGCTCGCCCTCGCGCTCCAGCGCGAGGGCCGCCTCTCGGAGGCCCGGGCCGAGGCGGAGGGCGCGATCGAGGCCGGCGCCGGCCGGAAGGCGCAGCTCCTCGCGGGCGCGCTCGCGATCCTCGCCGGGGATCTCGACGGGGCCAGGGCGCGCCTCGCGCCGCTCGCCGAGCAGGATCCCTCGGACGCCGAGGCGCTCTACAACCTCGCGCTCGTCGCCGACAAGCGCGGCGACTACAACGGCGCGCGCCAGGGCTACCTCGCCGCCCTGAAGGCCGATCCGAGGAACGCCGACGCGCGCTACAACCTCGCGCTCCTGACGTTCCGCGCGGGCATCCTCGAGGAGTCGCGCCACCACGTGCGCAAGTTCATCGACGCGTTCCCGGACGATCCGCGGGGCCAGAAGCTCGCGCAGACGACGGGCACGCCGCTCGGCGCCGCGGGCGGGGGCAGCGCGCCTCCGGCTCCGTCCGGCGCGCGGCGGCCTCCGCAGGAGCCCGCGGCGAGCTCGGGCTCGCGCTAGGCTCGCGCTTGGCTTGCGTCACGATGCGCGCGCCCGAGGCGCGTTACGATGCGCGCGCCCGAGGCGCATCAGGACAGCGCGCCCGAGGCGCGTTAGGACAGCGCGCCCGATGACCCGCGCGCTTCGTGACGCGCGGCACAAGCCGCGTCCGCGGCGACGTCGTCCGGATGCGGTTTTTCACGGCGCAAACGTGACCCTGGACGGCCATCTGTGATATCCGAGAAGGTCTGGGAGGCTCCGTGACACCCGCCGCGGGGAACACCGTTGCCGATCGCTTTCGCCTGGTGCGTCCGCTCAGGCAAGGCGGGATGGGCTCGGTGTGGCTCGCTCAGCACATCGGCCTCGACATCCCGTGCGCGATCAAGTTCATGCACGCGCAAGGGGTCTCGAAGGAGGTGCGGCTCCGCTTCGAGCGGGAGGCGAAGGTCGCAGCGCAGATCCGGAGCCCCCACGTGGTGCAGATCCTTGACCACGGTGTGTGGCAAGGGACGCCGTATATCGCGATGGAGTACCTCGACGGCGAGGACCTCGACGCCCGCATCCAGCGCGTGGGGCGGCTCGACCCGTACGACACGATGGCGATCACGGCGCAGGTGGCGCGCGCGCTCACCCGGGCGCACGCGGCCGGCCTGGTCCACCGCGACCTCAAGCCGGCCAACATCTTCCTCGTCCGGGACGACGACCGCGAGATCGCCAAGGTGCTCGACTTCGGCATCGCGAAGGACAGCACGCCCCGGGTCACCTCCACGACGAAGACCGGCTCGCTGCTGGGGACGCCCGCGTACATGAGCCCGGAGCAGGCGCAGGGGACCAAGAGCATCGATCACCGCTCGGACCTCTGGTCGCTCGCCGTCGTGGTGTTCGAGTGCCTGACCGGCAAGCTCCCGTTCAACAGCGAGGCGTTCGGCGATCTGCTCCTCAAGATCATGGTGAAGCCGCTGCCCGTGCCGTCGCAGCTCGCCCCGGTGCCGCCCGGCTTCGACGCCTGGTGGGCCCGCGCGGCGTCGCGCGAGCCGGAGGCCCGCTTCCAGAGCGCGAAGGAGTTCTGCGACGCGCTCGCGGTCGCCCTCGACGTCGCGAGCGACAGCTTCGAGTCGAGGACGAGCATCGTCGGCCCGCTCCGGCCGTCCGGCGAGCGCATCTCGGTGGAGCTCGGGTTCTCGCCGCGGTCGAAGGAGAGCGCCACGCTTGTCGACCCGGGGCCCGACAGCGCCGCGCCGTCGCTCGCCGACGCGGCGACGCTGGTCGCCTCGTCGGAGGCCGAGGCCGAGCGGATCTCGGCCAGCTCCGGCAGGACGGTGGCCTCGCCGGGGGAGGCGGAGGCGGCGGGCCGCCAGATGCGGTCGCACACCGCCAGCGCGCTGGTCTCGGTGGTGTCGCCCCCGATCCGGCGGCCCATCGTCGGGCGGGCGCTCGCCGCCGCGGGGGCCTGCGCGGTCGTCCTCGCCGCCGTCGGGTTCTTCGCCCTGCGCGGCGCGGGCCCCACCGCCCCGGCCGAGCCGCTCGCGCAGCCGGCGCCGCCGTCGTCGATGCCGTCGGCGCCCGGCGCGCCGCCGGGGCCCGACGCCGTGGCGTCGGCCGCCGCGCCGGCGAAGGAGCCAGAGCCGCCCGCCTCGGCGGCCGGCTCTGCCGCGCCGGCGCCCCCGACGTCGACGGCGGCGCCGCGCGGCCCGCGCGCGCCCGCGGCGCAGCCCGCTCCGGCGAGGCCGCGCGCCCCGGCGCCGGCGGGCAGCGCGCGCCGTAAGCCGAAGCCGACGGACTTCGGCATCTGAAGTTCACCGCAGCACCTCGCACACACCTCGCTCGTATGGCTCGTCGACTAGGGATCGCTTCCTTGCTGCTCGCGCTGACCTGCGCGCCCGCCGCGCTGGCGCAGGTCTCGGACGCCGATCGCGCGACCGCGCGCTCGCTCGCCGTGGAGGGCCAGGAGGCCCTCGACCGGAAGGACTTCTCCGCCGCGCTCGATCGGTTCCGCCGCGCCGACGCCATCATCCACGCCCCGACGCTGCTGCTCGGCGTCGCGCGCGCCCAGGTGGGCCTGGGCGCGTGGATCGCGGCGCAGGAGTCGTACAGCCGCATCGTCCGCGAGGGGGCGCCGGAGAAATCGCCCGAGCAGTTCTTCGAGGCGATCGCGGCGGCCCAGCGCGAGCTCGACGCGCTCGCGCCCCGGATCCCGCAGGTGCTCATCTCGGTGCGCGGGCCGGAGACCGCCGCCGTCACGATCGACGGCGAGCCCGTGCCGCGCGCCGCGCTCGGGGTCAAGCGGCCGGTCGATCCCGGCGACCACACCGTGCGCGCCGAGGCGGCGGGGTTCGCGCCGGTCGAGGCGAAGGTGACCCTGGCGGAGGGCGCGAGCGAGACCGTCGCGCTCGAGCTCAAGCCGCTCGCGCCGCCGCCGCCCGCGCCGCCCCGGCCGGTCGCGCCGGCGCCCGACGCGGGCCCTGGCGCTGCTTCGGGGGGCAGCACCCGCACCGTCCTGGGGATCGCCGCGCTGGGGCTCGGCGGCGTCGGCCTCGCGGCCGGCGCGGTGGGCGGCGTGCTCGCGATCGGCAAGCACCGCGACCTCTCGGACCGCTGCCCTGCCGACCGGTGCGACCCGTCGCTCCAGGGCGACGTCGACAGCTACCATGCGATGGGCACCCTCTCGACGATCGGGTTCGCGGTCGGCGCCGCGGGCGTCGGCGTCGGGACGTTTCTTCTCCTCACGGCGCCGAGCTCGCCGCAGCGCGCCGGGATATCGATCACGCCCGTGATCGGGCTCGGCTCCGCGGGAGCGAAGGGGACTTTCTGATGCGCCACGCGTTCCGGGTCGGCTTGATGCTCAGCGTTGCCGTCGCGATCGCTCCCGCGTGCACGAGCTTGCTCGGGGACTTCGCGGTGGGGGAAGGGGACGGCGCGAGCTCGTCGGGCGGGTCCTCCGGCGGGTCCTCGGGGTGCGCGGCCGGCCTGGCGGACTGCGACGGCGACGGCGAATGCGAAATGAGCGTGGACGCCGACCCCCTGAACTGCGGCGCCTGCGGCGCGGTGTGCCTGAACGGCGGGACGTGCCGCGACGGCAGCTGCAGCGGGGTCACGGAGATCGCGCGCGGGTACCCGACCCCGGACGACGCGAACGGGAGGCACCTCTTCATCTACCTGGATGAGGTCTACTGGACGGCCGGCGAGAGCGCGAACGGCAGCGTGCAGAAGGTGCCGGTCAACGGCGGGCCGGTCACGCTCCTCGCCGACGGGCAGAACACGCCGTACGGGATCGCGGTCAACGAGCACGGCGTCTTCTGGGCCAACCTCAACGCCAAGAACATCATGTGGGTGGATCGCGAGGGAGCAGAGGACCCGAAGGAGATCTTCGACTCGAACTTCGCGACCCTCGGCGTGGCGGCGGACGACCGGGAGGTGTTCTGGTCCCAGCGCTCGGCCGGCATCGGCATGCCCGGGAGGGGGAGCCTCATCGGCCAGATCACGATGCCCGACGGATGGCCGGACGACCGGTTCCACGAGGACGAGCGCGCGTCCCCGCACCTCATCGCGCTCGACGAGGAGTTCGTGTACTGGGTCGATCGGAGCGCGCGCGGCACGGTGAACCGGACGCGGCGAAGTAACGGCCAGACGGACAGGCTGGCGGACAACCAGTCGTTCCCGTACGCCATCGCCGTCGATGACGCGTTCGTCTACTGGACCAACAGCCCGCGCGGCGGCAACGACGGCGACGCGGGAGTCGCCGTGATGCGGGCGCGGAAGGACCGCGCGGGGCAGCCGGAGGCGCTCTGGACGCCCGACGACGACGACGTGGCGCACCCGTCCCCCGACTGCATCGCCGTGGACGATGCGGAGGACGGCTTCGTCTACTGGACCGATCAGGGGACCCCCCGCGTCCTGCGCAAGCGCAAGGACGGCTCGGGGCGGCAACAGGTGCTGCACGAGGGCGGCAGCCCGCGCGGGATCGCGCTCCACGGCGGGTTCGTGTTCTGGGTGGAGGAGCAGGGCGCCGGCGGGGTGCGGAAGCGGCCCCTCTGAGGAGGGGCGCCCGGCGCCGCCTCGTCCGGCCGCCGGGCGCGCGGGATCAGCCCGCGGCGTCGCGCAGCCGGTCGACGTCGACGCCCAGCCGGCCCGACGTGTCGTCGGCGGCCGAGACGACCCGCGCGCCCTGGATGATGTCGCGCGCCATGAGCTGCGTGGAGAGGATGGCGCAGAACGCCATGTCGTCGGTGTTGCTCATCGACTTGCCGCCCGTCTTGCGGCACTTCGCGACCAGCGACGCGACCGGCTGCGGCTGCCAGATGCCCGCGTCCTTGATGGCGTCCGGCGACAGGCACGTCTCGACGTAGTCCGGCGACCCGCCCCCGAAGAACGGCTGCACCACGGGCGCGCGGTACGGCTGCTTCTTCCGCGCGAGGACGCCGGGCGGCAAGAGGTCGCCCATCGCGCGCTTGAGCACGTGCTTCTCGTCGAGCGTGCGGAGCTTGAGCGCGTCCGGCAGCGCGTCCGCCACGTCCATCACGTTGGGATCGAGGAACGGGAAGCGACCCTCGACCGAGTTCGCCATCATCATGCGCTCGCCCTGCGAGGAGAGCAGGTAGCCCGAGAGCAGGGTCGCGATCTCCAGGTACTGCGCGCGCGCGAGCGGCGTCCAGCGCATGAAGTCCGCGGGCAGCTGCTCCCTCAGGCGATCGGCGGCCGCGGTGTCGGCGACGCCCTCGCGCATCGCGGGGTCGAGCATCAGCTTGATGCGGCTCGTGGCGTCCCACCGCGGGCGGTGGGAGTAGAACGGGTCGCCCGTCTGCGCGAGGTTCCGCCCGAAGAAGGCCTTCGCCATCTCGACCTGCGCGACCGGCGACCGCTGCAGGTAGGGGTAGAGCCGGAGGAGGAGCTGGGGCCGGAGCTTGCTGTCCGGGTGGCGCGCCCAGAAGCGGCGGACGCGGTCCTCGCGGAAGATGTCGTAGCCGGCGAAGAACTCGTCGGCGCCCTCGCCGGTCAGCACCACGCGGTAGCCGCTCTGCCGGACGAGGCGCGCCAGGATGAACAGCGGCGCCGGGGCGGTGCGCAGGAGCGGGGACTCGGCGTGGTAGACGACGTCCGGGAAGACGCGGGCGATGTCGGCGTCGCCGCACTGGATCGAGGCGTGCGACGTGCCGAGGTGCGCGACGGCGTCGCGCTGGTGCTCGGCCTCGTCGAACTCGCGCTCGGCGAACTCGACCGAGAACGTGCGCAGCGGCACCTCGCGGTTCGAGGCGATCAGCGCCGCGACGATCGTCGAGTCGAGCCCGCCGCTCAGGTAGCTGCCGACGGGGACGTCGGCGCGCAGGCGGATCGTCGAGCCGCCGCGGACCGCCTCGCGCACGCCCGAGACGAGCGCCGCCTCGTCGCCGACCGACCCGCGCGCGCGCTCGACGGGGAACTCGGGCCGGAAGCGGATCGAGACGCGCGGCGCCACGTCGCGATCGAGATCGAGCGTCGCCACCGAGCCCGGCGGGATCTGCTGGATGCCCTCGTACGGGGTGAGCGGGGCGACCGGCGCCCAGAACGTCAGGGCCTCGTCGAGCCCGTCGCGGGAGATCGCGCGGGGGATGGTGGGGTCCTGGAAGAGCGACTTCACCTCGCTGGCGAACCGGAGGACGCCGCGGTGGACCGTCCAGAAGAGCGGGTTGATGCCGACGCGGTCGCGCGAGAAGAAGGCGCGCCTCCGCTTCACGTCCCAGAGGACGAACGCCCACTGGCCGTTCAGCCGGTCGACCATGGCCTCGCCGTACTCGGCGTAGGCGTGGATCAGCGCCTCGGTGTCGCTCTTGGTCCGGAAGTGGTGGCCCTTCGCCGTGAGCTCCTCGCGGAGCTCGATGTAGTTGAAGATCTCGCCGTTGAAGCAGACCCAGAGCGTCTCCTCGGCGTTGGCCATCGGCTGCCAGCCGCCGTCGAGGTCGATGATCGACAGGCGGGCGTGGGCCAGCGCGACGTGGCGATCGCGGTAGATGCCGAAGCCGTCGGGGCCGCGGTGGCGGAGCGCCCGCGCCATCCTGAGGGCCAGGTCGCGGTCGGGGTTCGGCGCGTCGGAGCGTAGGTTGATCAGGCCGGCGATACCGCACATATCAGATGAGCTCGCTCTTCTTGACTTTGCCGCTCGCCGTCTTGGGGAGCGCGTCCAGGAACTCGACGAACTTGGGCACGGCGACCTCGTCGAGCTCGGACCGCACCTTCTTGCGGACGTCGTCGGCCGTCACCGCGGCGCCCTCCGCCTTCACGACGGCGGCCTTCACCGCGACGCCGAGCACCTGATCCGGCACGCCGACGACCGCCGCCTCGATCACGCCCGGGACCTTGCAGATCGCGGACTCGACCTCGAGGGGGCTCACCTTCTCGCCGCGGGTCTTGATGATGTCGTCCTTGCGCGCGACGAAGTAGAGGTACCGCTCCTCATCCATCTTGAAGAGGTCGCCGGTGTGGAGCACGACCTCGCCCGGGAGGGGCCCCGGCCGGAGCGCGCGCGCGGTCGCGTCGGGGTTCTTCCAGTAGCCGCGCATCACGTTGGGCCCGCGCACGACGAGCTCGCCCACCTCGCCCGGCTCCGCCCGCGTGCCGTCTTCCCGCTCGATCCAGAGCTCCTCGTTCGGCATCGCGATGCCCACGGAGGACGGCCGCTCCAGCGCCAGCGACGGCGGCAGGTAGCAGACGCGCGTGCACTCGGTCTGGCCGTACATCGCGAAGAAGGAGACGTTCGGGAGGAGCTCGCGCAGGCGCAGGAGCTGCGGCGCGGGGAGCCCGTACGCGGCGTTCGTCATGTAACGGAGCGCCGAGAGGTCCGCCTTCGCGAAGTTCTTGAGCGACAGCATCGAGGCGAAGATCGTCGGCACGCCCGCGAAGCCGGTGGCGCGCTCGTCGGCCAGCTTCTGGACGATCGGCCACGGCATGGAGAAGCCCTTCTCGAGCACGACGGTCCCGCCGAACGCGTGCGTCACGAGCAGCTGGAAGAGCCCGTAGGTGTGCGACAGCGGCAGCACGCAGAGGATCACGTCGTCCGCCGTGTGCTCGAGGTACGCGCCGATCGCCGCGCTGCTGTTGCGGAGGTTCTGGTGCGTCAGCATGACCCCCTTCGACTCGCCCGTGCTGCCGCTCGTCCAGCAGAGGGTCGCGAGGTCGAGCTCGATCGCGCGGCGCTCGGGGGCCTCGCTCGGCGCGCCGGCCAGCGCCTCCTGGAAGTCGCGCGCCTCTGGCGAGGGGCCGGCCGCGGCGGCCGGGGGCGCGGCGCCGCTCAGGAACGTCGCCGCCGGCCTCGCGGCGGGCGGGAGCTCGGCCACGGCCGCGAGCCCATCGCGCATGCTGCGCGCCGCCACGAGCGCGCGCGGCTCGGCGAGCTCCATGACCTGCCCGAGGCGCCGGGGTCGCATCGCGGTGCCGAGCAGCGACGGCACCCCGTCGGCCCGGAGCGTGCCGTAGTAGGCGACGACCGCGTCCACGCCGTTGTCGAGCGCGATCATCACGCGATCGCCGCGCTGCACGCCGGACGCGCGGAAGAGGGCGGCGCAGCGGTCGGCGAGCGCGTCGAGCTCGCGGTACGTGAGCCGCCGCCCCTCGGCGACCAGCGCGACGTGGTCGGGGCGCGACGCGGCGAACGATCGCAGCGCGGAGTCGATGAGGAAGCGATCCGAGCGCGGATCGCGGCGAGCGGTGTGCTGCGTGCTCATGCGCCCCCCGGGGTGTTCGGGCTAGTTGCTGCTCTTCTTCCCGTTGACGTAGGTCACGAGGCGGGCGATCGAGCCGAAGTTCTCCGGCACCATCTCCTCGTCGGCGACCTGGATGCCGAGGTCCTGCTCGAGGAACTGGACGATCTCGAGGACGGCCGTCGAGTCGAGGATTCCTTGATCGAGCAAAGGGACCTCGGCCCCCAGATCGGCGGTAGCGCCCCTGTATCCGAACGAGGCGACCAGGAAGTTGCGAATCGTCGATTCGATGCTGGAAGTGCTCATGGAGTTAACTTCTACGTCTATCACCCCCCAGGCTTACCTGTCGAGGACACTCGGAGGAGCCGCGCGCGCGCCCCAGCGCGCGTCCCAGCGCGTCGCGCGGATCGCCCGAGGGCCCTGTCCCGTCGCTGTCCGGCGCTGGCCGCCGCGGGATGGGCGCTGCCGAGGTGAGAGTCGCGACTGGCGATCTCGTCGCGAGTCCGTCGTGGTCGTGGGGCGCTCTCGCGCGAGCGCGCCCTGCCGCTCACGTCCTAGTTGGCCTTGTTGATCTCGCGCACGCTTCTCGCGCACGCTGGCCGCCATGTTTCCGGTCGGTTTCGCGCCCGGAGCAGCGCCGTCGGGCGCGTGTGTCGTGGGCGTCGGGCGCGCGGCGCGAGGGGCGCGGATCGTCAGGCGTGGCTCAAATCGCGGACGAGCTGCGGCTGCGCGTGGAGGTACTGCGCCACGCGGCGCTTCGCCTCGATGTCCTTGAACACGCGCTCGACCTGCTCCGGCGTGATGCCGACGGCGGGCGCCGCCTCCGCGGCCGGTACCTTGTTGTTGTAGGCGTAGAGGCAGAGGTCCATCTTGTCGTAGGGGAGCGCGAAGTAGAACTCGTCCTGTCCCTGCGGCAGCGAGAACGTGTCCGTCGTCGGCGCGCGCCTGCGGATGTCGGCGGGGACGCCGATGTGCTCGGCGAGCGCGTAGACCTGGCTCTTGTACAGGTGCGCGATCGGCTTGAAATCCGCGGCGCCGTCGCCCTGCTTCACGAAGAAGCCCTGATCGTACTCGAGCAGGTTCGGCGTGCCGGCGACGGCGTAATTGAGCCTGTCCGCGTGGTAGTACTCCATCATCTTGCGGATGCGCTGCTTGAAGTTCGTCGCGGCGACGAGCTGCAGGTACGCGTTCAGCGGCATCCGCTTCACCCGCGGCTCCTCGCCGGGCGGCTGCGCCGTCAGCTGCGAGACGTTCAGCCGGTCGCTCTCGAGGATCGAGGGCAGGGTGATCTTGAACTTCCAGCTCTCGGTATAATCCGGGTAGACCATCCGGATCGCCTCGTCCTGCCGCTCGTAGCAGCGGAGGCCGGCGAGCGCGGGCTTGATGTTCTCGATGACCGACTCGATGCCGAGGTGCTCGGCGAGCATTTTGCCGAGCCGGAGCGCGTCGTCCGAGGTGTCGCGCTCGGGCATGAAGATGCCGAGCACCTTGTCCTTGCCGAGCGCGCGGGCGCACAGCGTCGAGACGACGGAGCTGTCGATCCCGCCCGAGATCCCGACCACGGCCCCGCGCCGCCGCAGCGTACCGAATACCTGATCCCGGATGGCCTGCTCGATCTCTTGCGCTACCGCCGGGGCATCGATCTTGAGGACGTCTCGCGAAAACATGGTTGGCATCCACCCTTTCAAAAAGATGGACCAGCGTATTCAAACGCGGCGCGGCAGGGAACCCCGTTCGCCGCGGGCCGCCGCAAGCCCGCGCGGCCACGAGGGAACGGCACGAGGAGACAGCGCGTCCGCCCCCGGAGCGCCGCTCCCTCCCGTCCGCTCGTGATGGTTCGGGCGCGCGGCCCGTTCGCCGCGCTCTGACGCTGACGCGGCCGCGCGGCCGGCGTCAGACCGCGGGCCGCGGCTCGCCGGTCGCGGAGAACTCGTTGGCCTCCGCGGCCAGGACCCAGAGCACCGCCATCCTGACCGCGACGCCGGCCTCGACCTGGTCGAGGATGACGCTCTGCTGGCCGTCCGCGACGCGCGGATCGATCTCCACGCCGCGGTTCATCGGCCCCGGGTGCATCACGATCGCGTCCGGCTTGGCGAGCGCGAGCCGGGCCGGGCTCAGCCCGAAGGTGCGGCTGTACTCGCGCGTGCTGGGCAGGAAGCTGCCGCTCAGCCGCTCGCGCTGCACCCGCAGCATCATCACCACGTCGGCGCCCTCGAGGGCGGGCTCGATCCGGTCGTAGATCGTCGCGCCGAGCGACTCGCCCGCGACCGGCAAGAGCGTGCGCGGCCCGGCGAACCGGACCCGCGCGCCCATCGTCGTGAGCAGGTGCGCGTTCGAGCGGGCCACGCGGCTGTGGACGATGTCGCCGCAGATGGCGACCTCCAGCCCCTCCAGCCGCCCCTTGGCGCGGCGGATCGTGAACGCGTCGAGCAGCGCCTGCGTCGGGTGCTCGTGCGTGCCGTCGCCCGCGTTGACGACCGCGGCGCGCGTGCGCTCGGCGATGTGGTGCGGCGCGCCCGACGCGCTGTGCCGGATGACGAGGACGTCGGGCTGCATCGCCTGGAGGTTCTGCACCGTGTCGAGGAGCGACTCCCCCTTGACGGCGCTCGAGGTGGAGACGCTGATGTTGATCACATCGGCGCTGAGCCGCTTGCCCGCGAGCTCGAACGACGTCCGCGTGCGCGTCGAGGGCTCGTAGAACAGGTTCACGACCGTCTTGCCGCGGAGCGTGGGCACCTTGCGGACGCTCCGCCGGGAGACGTCGAAGAGCGACTCGGCGGCGTCCAGGAGGGCCACGATCTCGGGGCGCGTCAGCCCCTCGATGCCGAGCAGGTGTCGGTGCGGGTAAATCCTCCTCATGCGCTCGCTTACGTTCCTTCCGGGGGAGAGGGGGGCTCCGAGATCTTGGCGCCGGCGGCGGTGACGAGAGCCCAGAGCTCGCCAGCGCGCTCCACCACGTCGACGCGCTGCCCGGGGGCGAGCTCGACCGCGCGGACGATGTAGTCGGGGTGAATCGGCAGCTCCCGGCCGCCGCGATCGACGAGCGCGACGAGCTCGATCCGCTGCGGCCGCCCGTAGTCGAGCACCGCGTCGAGCGCCGCGCGGATGGTGCGGCCGGTGTAGATCACGTCGTCGATCAGCACGATGCGCCGGCCGTCGACGGGGAAGGTGATGTGGCTGGGGCCGATGCGCGGGTTCGGCAGGGCGGTCGCGGCGTCGTCGCGGTAGAGCGTGATGTCGACGGCGCCGACCGGCGGCGCCTGCCCCTCGATCTCGAGGAGCAGCGCGGCGAGCCGCTTGGCGAGCGGCTCGCCGCCCCGCCGGATCCCGATGAGCGCCAGATCGTCCACGCCGCGGCCGCGCTCGGCGATCTGGAGCGCGATGCGCCGCAGGCCGCGCCCGATGGCGGCCGGGTCGAGCAGAGCTTCCATGGCGCGGCGAGGGCTAGCACAGCGAGCGCCCTGCACCCAAGGCCCGCGTGCGCCGCCCGCCGGATCGCCCGCTCGCCCGCGGGGGCGCGCCGCCTTCGGGCCCTCGCGCGGCGGCGGGGACGACCGGCGCGGCGCCGCGGCGGCGCCGGCGCGGTCAATCCGGCTGGTGGAGGACGCGCTGGGTGCGCTCGAGGAAATAGAACCGCTCGAAGCCCCCGCGCTGGAACGTGAGCGCGCCGAACGCGTTCACGGCGATCGCGGCCGCGCCGAGGGCGTAGAACGGCGCGCCGAAGCGGCGGCCGCCGACGGCGATCATGGCGAAGAGGAACGGCGCGAAGTCGTTGGAGAAGCGGTAGCCGAACTGGATCCAGCCGCTGTTCTGGTAGAAGAGGCTCGGCA
Source organism: Sorangium sp. So ce394 (assembly GCF_051474665.1). NCBI lineage: Bacteria > Pseudomonadati > Myxococcota > Polyangiales > Polyangiaceae > Sorangium > Sorangium sp. So ce394. The sequence continues at coordinate 6,239,574 of NZ_CP150339.1, read as the reverse complement.
GCGCGACCGCGGCCGCCGTGGCGGCGAGCGCCCAGAACACGGGCGGCGTGCGCCGGGGCCAGAGCGCCCACGCGTAGATCGGCGTCGTCACCCAGAGCGCGAGGCCGTGCGCGTTGATCTGGAAGGGCGCGCCCTGCGCGTGGGTGTACGGCAAGCTCGTGAGCACCACCGCGAGGTTGCGCGGCAGGTAGTGGTACGAGAAGAGCCCCCACTTCTCGATCCGCGCGCGCCAGGCGATGTGGAGGTACCGGTGCCCGAACTCGGCCGCGTCGCCGAACCGCGCGTGGTTGTGCCAGAGCAGCGCGGCGAGGACGAGCGCCGCCGGCGCGGCGAACAGGGCGAGCCGGCGGGCGAGGGCGCGCGGATCCGAGCGGCCGACGCGGAGCGCCTCGCAGAGGAACAGCGGCAGGGCGAAGCCGAGCGGCGTGCGGGTCGCGAAGCCGAGGCCCAGGGCGAGGCCCGCGGCCAGCGGGTGGGCGGCGTCGAGCGCGCAGTACAGGTAGATGCACGCGAGCGCCACGCCGACGACGTGCGCCGCGAACCACACCGTCCCTTGCACGGCGCTGAACCAGTAGACGCTCCCGAGCGCGAAGAGCAGCGCGAGCGCGGCGTTCTCGGCCTGCGTGCGGCGGCTGCGCCGCGACGCCGAGAGCCTCTCGAGCGCGAGGAAGAGGACGGCCGGGCCGACGCCGGCGAACGCCAGGAAGAACTGCCCGTCGCGCACGCGCTCGGCGCTGCCCGCGAGCTTCACGAGCGGCGCGATGAGGACGGCGGGGAAGGGGGGAAAGCTGACGTAGGTGCGATCGCCGAACACGGCGAAGTCGTTGCCGCCCGCGTACGCTGGCGGCGGACCGCCGAGGTCGAGGCGGCCGTGCAGCCACGCCTCGGCCAGCAGCGCGTAGTGGTTGAAGGGCGTGTGGACCGCGAAGAGCTCGCGCGAGGCGCTGGCGCCGTACACGAGCGTCACCAGCGCGTAGAGGGCGAGCGCGATCGCCGCGCGCCGGCTCGCCCGCGGGGCCCCTCCCGAAGGCTCCGGTCGCTCGCCGGCGGCGCCCGCGGGGGGGATCTCGGGCGTGGCGCTGCGGTCCATGCGGGGGCGACGCTACCACGCGGCCCCGCCGCGGCGGCGGCTCGCGCTCGGTCTTGCGAGCCAACGCACCCCGCGCTAAACGCTCCGCTTTCACTGGCCCGGAACCCATGTCCCAGATCGCCGTCTCCGCCAATGACATCGACATCTCCGGCCTCTCGCTGGACACGCCGCTGCCCGCCGACTGGCTGAGCGCAGAGCTCGCCGACGCCGACGTCGCCGGGCGCGCGCCCGGCCACCTCACCGCCCGCCTCTCCCGCACGGGGAACGAGATCGTCGTACGCGGCCGCGTCAAGGCGCCGGTCGCCACGCCGTGCGCGCGGTGCCTGTCGCCCGCCGCGCTGGACATCGACGCCGAGCTCTCGCTCCTCTTGCGTCCGGCGCCGAAGGCCGAGGCCCACGGGCACGGTCACCGGCGGGACGACGGGGGCCGCAACGGGGCGGCGAAGGCGGGGGCCAAGGCCAAGGAGCCCGAATACGAGTTCACGGCCGAGGAGGCCGACGTCGACACGTATGACGGCGAGACGGTGGTGCTCGATCCGTTCATCCGGGAAGCCATTCTCCTCGAGATGCCGAACTTCCCCTTGTGCTCCGAGGCTTGCCCGGGTATCGGTCCTGCCGCGTCCCGAGAGGACCGCGAAGGCGGCTCCTCGACCCTCGCCGGCGGGGCGGCGGAGGAGGACGAGGCCCCAGGCCTCGACCCGCGGCTCGCGCCGCTCAGCGCGCTCCGAGAGAAGCTTGGACAGAAGCCCGGCGGCTCTGACCGGCGCGCGCAACCTGCCTCGACCTCCCCGGCCAAGGCCGGGACACCGAAGAAGAAGACCAAGAAGGAGTAGCTCCGTGGCCGTCCCCAAGAGGAAAACCACCCCCAGCAAGCGCGACATGCGGCGCGCCAACCACGACAAGGTGACCCCCGTCCAGCTCGTCTCTTGCGAGAACTGCGGGGAAGCCCGGCTCCCGCACCGCGCCTGTGGCGCCTGCGGGCACTACAACGGGCGCAAGGCGAAGGCGACCAAGGCGACCGCGGCCACATGACCGGGGCGGGTGCGCGGACGCCGGGGCGCGCGAGCGCTGCGCCCGCGCACCCGGGCGCGGCGCTGACCCACGCGGGCGTGCGAGGGGGCCTCGCATGAGCGCCGCGCGGCCGAAGAGCCGCATCCTCGGGACGGGCAGCTACGCGCCAGCCCGGGTCCTGCACAATACCGATCTCGAGAAGATCGTCGACACCTCCGACAGCTGGATCAGCGAGCGGACCGGGATCCGCCGGCGCCACATCGCCGCCGAGGGCGAGCTGACGAGCGATATGGCTGCCGCCGCCGGCCGCTCCGCGCTGGCGTCCGCCGGGCTCTCCGCCGCCGATCTCGACATGATCATCGTCGGGACGATCAGCGGCGACAGCCCGATGCCCGCGTGCGCGGTGCACGTGCAGCAGAAGCTCGGCGTCCAGGAGATCCCCTCGTTCGACATCTCGGCGGCCTGCGCGGGCTTCGTCTACGGGCTCACCATCGCCGATCAGTTCATCTCCAACGGCGTGGCCCGGAACATCCTCGTGGTCGGCGTCGAGCTGCTCTCGCGCATCCTGAACTGGAAGGATCGCACGACGTGCGTCTTGTTCGGCGACGGCGCCGGGGCGGTCGTGCTCGGGCCGGCGTCCGGCGACGGCAGGGGCATCGTCTCGACGCGGATCTTCAGCGACGGCGGGCTCGCGAGCTCGCTGGTCATCCCGGGCGGCGGCACGGCCGAGCCGCTCACCGCCGAGGGCCTCGAGCAGAACCGCAACAAGGTCCACATGGTGGGGCAGGACATCTTCAAGGTCGCCGTGAAGAACCTCTCCAGCGCCTCGCTGATCGCCCTCGAAACGGCGGGCATGTCGGCCACCGACGTCGACTGGGTCGTCGCGCACCAGGCGAACCTGCGGATCATCAGCCAGGTCGCCGCGCGGCTCAGCCTCCCGCTGGATCGGTTCGTCCTGAACATCGAGGAGTACGGCAACACCTCGAGCGCCTCGATCCCGATCGCCCTCGACGAGGCGGTCCGCGACGGGCGCATCAAGCCGGGCCACAACGTCCTGTTCTGCGCGCTCGGCGCTGGCATCTCCTGGGGCGCATCCGTCGTCCGGATGTGAGGGGGCCATGCGCGCGCGCCGGCGTCGGGGTCGAGATCTGCGCGTCCGGGCGGCCGAGCTCGCCCGGCGCGCCGGCATGAGCGGGGATGTGAGCGGCGCGCGCGCGCCTGCCTCGTGACGTGGTTCGGGGACGGACCGACGTCCGCGTCCCCCGCTTGGAAGTGAGGACAAACGTGAAAATCGCTTGGCTGTTTCCAGGGCAAGGGGCGCAGGAGGTGGGGATGGGCAAGGCCCTCGCCGAGGCCTCGGCGGCGGCGCGCGGCGCGTTCGCGCGCGCGGACGCCGCGCTCGGCGAGCCGATCTCGCGGCTCTGCTTCGAGGGGCCGATGGAGGAGCTGACGAAGACGAGCAACACCCAGCCCGCCATCGTCGCCACGAGCTGTGCCGTGGCCGCGGCGCTCATCGAGCACCTGCCCGACCTCGACCCGCCGCTCTACGCGGCCGGCCACTCGCTCGGCGAGTACAGCGCGCTGGTCGCCGCCGGCGCGCTCGAGATCGAGGAGGCGGTGCGCCTCTGCCGGATCCGCGGCGCCGCGATGCAGGAGGCCGTGCCGGCGGGCGAGGGGGCCATGGCCGCGCTCATCGGGCTCGAGCAGGACGTCGTGCTCGCGATCTGCGCGGAGGCGGCGCAGGGCGAGGTGGTCGCGCCGGCGAACTACAACGGGCCGGGGCAGATCGTGATCGCCGGCCACAGCCGCGCGGTGGCGCGGGCCGGCGAGCTCGCCGTCGCCCGCGGCGGCAAGGCGATCCCGCTCAAGGTGAGCGCCCCCTTCCACTGTGCGCTGATGCGGCCCGCGGCCGAGCGCCTGCGCCCCGAGCTCGAGCGCACCCAGCTGAGGCCGCTCGCCTTCCCGGTGATCGCGAACGTCGACGCGGCGCCGAACGCCGATCCGGAGCGGGTGCGGTCGCTCCTCCTGCGCCAGGTCGACGGCACCGTGCAGTGGATGCGGACGATCGAGCGCATGGCCGAGGACGGCGTCACGCACGCCCTGGAGATCGGCCCTGGCAAGGTGCTCGCCGGGCTGGTGAAGCGGATCACGAAGCAGATCAAGGTGCTCAGCGTGAGCGACATGGCGGGGATTGAGCGCGTGAGCGCGTTCCTTTCGGAGGCATAGGCATCGATGTTCGACCTTACGGGCAAAGTTGCGATCGTCACGGGTGGATCGCGGGGGATCGGGCGGGCCGCGTCGGAGGCGCTGGCGGCGCAGGGGGCGCACGTGATCGTCAACTACGTGCGCGGGGAGGCCGAGGCGCGCGCGCTCGTCGAGGCGATCACCGCGCGCGGCGGCAAGGCCGAGGCGCTCGGCTTCGACGTCGCGAACCTGCAGGCGACCGAGGCCGCCATCGCCGAGGCGGCGAAGCGCCTCGGCCGGCTCGACATCCTCGTCGCGAACGCGGGGATCGCGATCGACGGGCTGCTCCTGCGGATCAAGGAGGAGGACCTGGATCGCCTCTTCGCCGTCAACGTCAAGGGCGCGATCGCGTGCGCCCGGGCCGCGACCAAGGTGATGATGCGCGCGCGCACGGGGCGCATCGTCTTCCTCTCCAGCGTCGTGGCCGAGATGGGCAACGTGGGCCAGGCGGCGTACGCCGCGACGAAGGCGGCCCTGCTCGGCGTGACGAAGTCGCTCGCCCGCGAGTACGCTGGGCGCGGCATCACCATCAACGCGGTGGCGCCAGGCTTCATCGACACCGACATGACGACGACGATCAGCGCTGAGATGAAAGAGGGGCTGACGAAGATGGTCCCGCTCGGGCGTACGGGCCGGCCGGAGGAGGTCGCCGCGGCGATCGCATTCCTGTGCTCCGACGAGGCCAGCTACGTGACGGGCGAGACGCTGCGCGTCAACGGCGGCATGTACGTCTGAGCGCGCTCGTCGGGGAGACGTCGGCAGCCAGCCAGGCGTCCGCTCGGCGGCAAACCAGGCGCACACGAAAAAGACGGTCGCAGGTAATTCGATGGTGCAACGCCCATGGCGATGGGCTACTAGGGGGTCCGTTTTCCCGGGAGGAATACCATGGCTGAAGGTCGCGACATCACGGCCGAAGTAAAGCGAATCATCAAGGAACAGCTCGACGTCGACGAGAAGGACATCAAGCCTGAAGCGAGTTTCATCGACGATCTGGGCGCCGATTCGCTGGGCCTGGTGGAGCTTGTCCTCGCGTTCGAGGAGGCGTTCGAGATCGACATTCCGGACGAGGACACGGAGAAGATCCGGACCGTCCAGGATGCGGTCGACTACATCGAAAGGAATGCCAAGAAGTAGCGTCCCCACCGCCCTACCGGACGCGGCGTCACCATGGAGGTGAGATGGCGCGTGAGCCGGCGAAGGGTCCGCCCCTCGCCGATGCGCGTGCCCTCCCCTCTGTGGTGGCGCTAGGGCAAAAAGAGCCATGGAACGCGTTGTCATCACCGGCATCGGGCTCGTTACGCCCAACGGCATCGGGACGCAGGCCACCTGGCAATCTTTGCTGGCTGGCCAGTCCGGTATCGGACCCATCACCCTCTTCGACGCGAGCGCCTTTCCGACGCGCTTCGCCGGCGAGGTGAAGGGGTTCGCCCCGGAGGAGTACATCCCCAAGAAGAAGGTGAAGGAGATGGGCCGCTTCGCCCAGCTCTCCGTCGCCGCCTCGCAGATGTGCATGAAGGACGCGGGGATCGAGCTCACCGAGGAGGACCGCGACCAGTGCGGCACCTTCATCGGCGTCGGCCTCGGCGGCCTCGAGTACCTGTTCCAGCACTCGATCACGCTGCACGAGAAGGGCCCTCAGAAGGTCAGCCCCTATTTCATCCCGACGGTCATCGCCAACCTCGCCGCTGGACAGGTGGCGCTGGCGCTCGACCTGCGGGGCCCGAGCTACTGCAACACGAGCGCGTGCTCGTCGAGCGCGCACTCGCTCGGCGAGGCGTTCGAGTGGATCCGCCGCGGGCGCTCGCACATCATGCTCACGGGCGGCGCCGAGGCGACGATCACCGGCCTCGGCATCGGCGGGTTCTGCGCGATGTTCGCGCTCTCGCGGCGCAACGAGGAGCCGCAGCGGGCGAGCCGCCCCTGGGACAAGGGGCGCGACGGCTTCGTCTGCTCCGAGGGCGCCGGGTCGCTCCTGCTCGAGTCGCTCTCCCACGCGAAGAAGCGCGGCGCGAAGATCTACGCGGAGGTCGTGGGGTACGGCGCCTCGTGCGACGCGTACCACATCACGAAGCCGGCGCCCGAGGGCGCCGGGGCGCAGCGCGCGATGAAGATGGCGCTCGACGACGCCAGGCTCGCGCCGGATGCGATCGACTACATCAACGCCCACGGCACCTCGACGCCCCAGGGCGACATCGAGGAGACCCGGGCGATCCTCAAGCTCTTCGGCGATCACGCGGCGTCGAAGCGCCTCTGGGTGAGCTCGACAAAGTCGGCGATGGGCCACCTGCTCGGGGGCGCCGGCGGGGTCGAGGCGGCGGTCTGCGCCCTCGCGCTGCACCACGGCGCGGTGCCGCCGACGCTCAACCTGGACGACCCCGATCCCGAGTGCACCCTGGACTACGTGCCGTTCACCTCCCGCGAGCGCCGCCTGAAGCACGTCATGTCGAACTCCTTCGGCTTCGGCGGGACGAACGTGTCGCTCGTGCTCTCCCAGTTCGACGGCTGAGCGCGCGCGGCGCCGGATGGCTCGATGAAGTGCCCATTTTGCGGCCACCTCGAGGACCGGGTCATCGACTCCCGCGCCGGCGGCGCGGGCGACGTGATCCGCCGGCGGCGCGAGTGCGCCTCGTGCGAGCGCCGGTTCACGACCTACGAGCGCGTCGAGGACATCCTGCCGACGGTCGTCAAGAAGGACGGCCGGCGGGAGACGTTCGACCGGCAGAAGCTCGTGCGGGGGCTCCGCATCGCCTGCAACAAGCGGCCCGTGTCCACCGACCAGATCGAGGCCATCGCCGACGCGATCGAGCGCGAGGCGCAGGAATCCGAGCGGCGGGAGATCCTGTCGACCGAGCTCGGCGAGCGGGTGATGAACCACCTGCGGGCGCTCGATGAGGTCGCCTACGTCCGGTTCGCCAGCGTCTATCGTTCCTTTCGGGACATCGACCAGTTCATGGTCGAGCTTGGCAAGCTTGTGAAGGCCAAGGCGCCCTAGTAGATCCGGCACTTCGATGTCTGCGAAGCTCCCCACCCCCGATCCCGAGTTCGACGCCGCGATGATGCGCCTCGCCATCGAGGAGGCGCACAAGGCGATGCCGTCGCCGAACCCCCCGGTCGGCGCGGTGGTGGTGAACACCGCGGGGGACGCCATCGCCGTCGCGCACCACGCGCGCGCCGGCGAGGAGCACGCCGAGGGGCTCGCGCTCGCGATGGCCGGGGACGCGGCGCGCGGCGGGACGCTCTACGTGACGCTGGAGCCGTGCAACCACGAGGGGCGCACGCCGCCCTGCGTGGACGCGGTGCTGAGCGCCGGCATCAAGCGCGTCGTCATCGGCGCGCCCGATCCGAACCCGGGGGTGGTCGGCGGCGGCGCGCAGCGGCTCAGCGACGCCGGGCTCGCCGTCGAGCTCGGCGTGGCCACCGCCGAGGCCCGCGCGCTGATCGCGCCCTGGACCAAGTTCATCACGACCGGCATCCCCCACATCGCGCTCAAGCTCGCCCTGTCGCTCGACGGCCGCATCGCGACCCGCACGGGGGCCTCGAAGTGGGTCACCGGCCCGGAGGCGCGCGCCAAGGTGCAGGAGCTCCGCTCGCGCCACGACGCGGTGGCGATCGGCATCGGCACCGCGCTGGCCGACGACCCTCGCCTCACCCTGCGCGACGCGGGGCTCGCGCCGGGCGGGCGGAGCCCCATCCGGCTCGTCTTCGACACGCGGCTCCGGCTGCCGCTCCACACGCGCCTGGCGCAGACGGCGCGGGAGGTGCCGACGTGGGTGCTCACGGGCGCCGACGCGCCCGAGGCGGCCGAGCAGGTCCTCGTGGACGCGGGCTGCGTCGTCCTGCGCGCGCCGACCTCGGCGGAGGGCCGGGTCGACGTGACCGCCGCGATGCGCCTCTGCGCCTCGCAGGGGATCGTCTCCATCCTCGTGGAGGGCGGCGCCGAGCTCGCCGGCAGCCTGCTCGCGTCGCGCCTGCCGGACGAGCTCCACGCCTTCGTCGCGCCCATCCTGCTCGGCCCCCGCGGCCGGCCGGGCGCGGTCGACTGGGCCGGCCCGGACACGCCGGGGGACGCGCCCCGGATCGTCGATCCGCGCTGGGAGCTCTGCGGCCGCGACGCGTACGTCAGCGGCCCCCTGGCCTTCCCGGCGCGCAGCTGACCGGGGCGCGGGCGCGGCTCAGCCCGTCGCCTCGGCGCCGCGCTTCTGCATCTTCCGCTGGACGATGCGCTTCTTGAGCGTGCCCATCCGGTCGATCATCAGCACGCCGTCGAGGTGATCGAGCTCGTGCTGGATGGCCACGGCGAGCAGGCCGTCGGCCGCGATCTCGAACGTCGCGCCGTCGCGCCCGCGGGCGCGGACGCTGACGCGATCGGCGCGCTTGATGTCCTCGCTGATGCCGGGGAACGACAGGCAGCCTTCGGGGCCGACCTGCTGCCCCTCCTGCCGGACGATCTCCGGGTTGATGAACACGAGGAGGTTGCTCGGCTCGTTGTCGGAGGCGACGTCGACGAGGAAGATGCGGTGTGGCTCCCCGATCTGCGTGGCCGCGAGGCCGACGCCGGGCGCGGCGTACATGGTCTCGGCCATGTCGTCGATAAGCTTAGTGATTTCGGGGGTGATGTCCCCGACCGGCTGCGCCTTCTGTCGCAGGCGCGGGTCGGGATAGTGGAGGATGGTGCGGATGGCCATGGCTGTTCAACAGCATAACCTCCGTTTCTCGCCGGCGCCCGTCAAGACGTTCTCGCCTGGCGCCGGAGATTCGCGCGCTTCTTGCGCAGCTTGCGCAGCCTGCCCGTGATTGCCCGTGCTTGCCGTGATTGCCCGTGCTCGCCCGTGCCCATGATGGCGCGCTGGCCGGCGGGACTAGCGGTTACGCCGGAACGAGGTCGACGTGTCGACGGTGAGCCCGCGGGACTGGAGATCTTCCACGATGTCCGGCACCAGCCCGGAGGGGTGGAACGTCCCCTCCAGCGCGCCGCCGGCGGCCGTCCGCTCGACCACGAACGTGAAGACGTCGCGGATGGCGATCTGCCCGTTCTCGACCGCGAGCTCGGCCATGCGGAGCACGCGGTGGCGGCCGTCGCGGAGCAGTGCGATCTCGATCGCCAGGTCGAACGACGACGCCAGCCACTCGCGCGCCGCCTCCGGCGTGATCCCCGGGCGGGTCGCGGCGATGTCCGCGGGGAGCCGCGTCACCGCCTGGCGCAGCGTGGGCGCTCGGGCGGCCGCGAGCACGCCGTCCATGCCGCCGCCGATCGCGTCGACGATCTCGGCCGCGACGTGGCCCGAGAACGAGCTCACCACGACCCGCTCCGGCCGGAGGCGCACGGCCGCCTGCACCGCCCGCGCCCGCTCGTCCGCGGTGCTGCCGAGCGCGATGGACAGGGTGTTGGGCTGATCGAGGGCGAGCTCGTCCTCGTCCTGGAGCACGACGAACCGATCGTCGGGCTGCGCCGCGGCCGCGAGCGCGCCGAGCAGCCAGCCCGTGCCGGCGTCCCGCGTCCCGGTGACGAGCAGGTTGCCGCGCCCGATCACGCACTGGGAGAGCAGGACGGCCATCGCCCGCGAGATCGTCCCGTTGCGCACCAGGTCCTCGAGCGTGACGTCGGGGCGCTGCGGCTTCCGGATCACCAGCGTGGAGGTCGCCGCCGGCGGGAGCACGGCGAAGAGCCGCCGCCCCTGCGGCAGCGTCCGCTCGGCGAAGCGCGCGCCCGGCTCGAGCGGCTGCCCGGCCATCGCGCAGAGCCGGCGGATGACGCGGTCGACCGCGCGATCGCTGCTGAACCCGACCTCCGTGATGACGCGCCGGCGCCCGTGCATCGCGATCACGTGGTCGTGGCGGAACACCTGGATCTCGCCGACCTCGGCGTCGTCGAGCAGCCGATCGAGCGGGCCGAGCGTGAGGAGCTCCCGGTGCGCGTCGGCCATGAGCGCCTCGGCGTCGACCTCGGCGGGGAGCTCGCCCGTCGCGCGCATCGCCTCCGCGGCCGCGGCGACGGCCTGCTCGATCCGCTGGGCGAGCGCGCCGTCCGGCGGCGCCCCGCTGTCGAGCGGCGTGAGGTCGACAAGGTCGGCGAGCCGCTCCACGAGGCGCGCGAGCGCCCTGCGGTGCGCCACGGCCTGCGCCGAGTCGCCTTGCCCGCGGTCGACCCGGTCCGAGACGGGCGGGATGGCGCGCCGGCTGGGGATGGGGACCACGCTGGGGTGGACGGCGACGTTCGCGGCGCCCTGCGCCGGCCCGGCGATGTTCGCGCCGCCCTGTCCCGGCAGCGGCGTCGCGGTCGGGTAGGGGCGCGCCATCTGCGTGGTCGGGTGGACGGGGGGCGCCACGGCGCGGCCGTCGCGCGCGCCCGGCGCGTTCGGCGTCGCCGGAGGGATCGGCAGGGGCGGAGGGCCGGACGCGCCGACGTGCGAGCCCGGCGCGATGGGCGGGCGAGGCGAGGGGATGCGCGGCGGGCCGGGGACGGCCGCGGCGGCGTCGGCCGACTCGTCCGGATCGTTCTCGAGCGGGAAGTGGCTGATCACGCCCTGGCTGGTGCGCGACGGCTCGCCCTTCTCGTTGATCAGCGGCAGGGGCGCCGACCGGTGCAGCCCCTTCTCGGCGGACGGCGGCGCCGCGCGGTCGGCGAGGTGGGCGGGGTCGCCGGTGCCCGTCTCCTCCGGCACGCGCGCCGGGGGCGCCGTGCTGTCCGGGGGCGCCGTTCCGGCCGCCGCCGTCTCGATCCGCAGCACGAAGTCGCCGATGTAGATCTTGTCGCCCTCGCGGACGATCGTCGCCTGGGCGATCTTCCGACCGTTGACGTACGTGCCGTTCGTGCTCTTGAGGTCGGTGACGATGAAGCGCCCGTCGCGGAAGAGCAGGCGGGCGTGCCGCTTCGACACGTTGCCCTTCGGCAGCATCAGGTCGTTGCCCTGCACGCGACCGACGTTGATCTCTGTCCGGTCGAAGGTTTCGCGGCGCTCCGCGCCCCCTTTCTCGCTGATGATCACCGAGAACATCTCGTCGCCTCGCGGGGCCAGGGCGGAGGTGAGACCCGATGCCCTCGCCACGCCATACGAGCAAGCTCGAACAGACATGTCAACGAGATGCCTTCGGATCGTGCACCCGGGCGGCGAGCGGGCGCGCGGGGCGTCGGCTCGCGCGCCCGCGCCGGCCGCGCTCAGCGGGGCGCGGCGCAGGCGCCGCTCGGCGGGGCGCGGCGCAGGCGCCGCTCAGCGGGGCGCGGCGCAGGCGCCGCTCAGCGGGGCGCGGCGCAGGCGCCGCTCAGCGGGGCGCGGCGCAGGCGCCGCTCGGCGGGGCGCGGTGCAGGCGCCGCTTGAGGACCCGCACCGCGCCACGCGCGCAGGGGGGCGCGCCGGCGGCGCGTCGCCGAACAGGCCGAGCCAACGCCTGCCAGCGGCGCGACGTCCGCGGGCGGTCGCCGGCCATGCGACATCTCGATGGCCGCGTCCAGCGGCGCGAGGCGATCTCACGAGCCGCGTCGATGGCGCGACGCCATGCGCGGGCCGACGCACAAGGCTCTTCGATAAGAGCGCAAATCTTGACAGCCGCGCGAATCCTGCTTCGCACCGCGAGGCAACCCCGTGATTGATCGCGTTTCCGTACTCGTCGTCAGGATCTGCTGTACGGCGGGGCATTCTCGTCGGAAGCGGCTGCAAGGAGGGACTGCCGGTGAGGCGGTGCGGCCTCGCGCAAGCGTGGGTCGGACCATCATCGCTGCTTGACCTTGGCGCATCGGGCCGTTTACGTTGGCGCCCGCTCGGACCGGGGAGAATCGTCGAAGTCGCCGCGCATGCACATCAACCAGCGGCTGGGCAGCCGCCCTGCGCAAGCTGGATTTGTCTACGAGGGGGGTTTTGCTGCAAGCAGCGAAGCCCGCATCGGAATCATGGGAGCCGCGGCCGCAGCCGCAGCCGCGGCCTCCTCCCGACTCCCAGCCTGCGCGCCTCGGGTATCGACGAGCTCTGAAGTGGAGGAAATATGGCAGTTGGCAAGGTCAAGTGGTTCAACGACGAGAAGGGTTGGGGCTTCATCAAGCAGGAGACCGGCCCCGATGTCTTCGTTCACTATTCGCAGATCAACGGGGAGGGGCGCCGCCGTCTGTTCGAGGACGAGACCGTTGAATTTGAGATCAAGGAAGGTCCCAAAGGTCTCCAGGCGGTCAACGTGATCCGCGCCACCGCCTGAATCTCCTCCTGACCAGCGCCCCACCGGACTGCCAGCGCAGCTCCCCCCGCTGCGATCGAACCATCCCCCCTCCGAGCCCGATCATCTCGCGCCCGCACGGCGGGTTCGTCGCGTGGCGGATGAGCTGCGCGCGGTGTCCGGTGGGGCGCTCGGCAGAGCGCCCCGTCCCGCGGGGCGTTCTGCCGAGCGCGGGGTGCGCTCAGCGTTCAGGGACCGGGACCTCGCGAAACGCCTCTTGACCGGGGACGAAGCGGTGGGACGTGATGCCCCTGATCGCGCCCGCGTCGTCGACCTCGTAGACGTTGAACCCGGCCATCCGCTCGTCGCTCTCGTGAAGCAGCGAGGCGCTGGCGGCGCCGACGGCGTCGATGTGACCCCGCTCGGTGTGCAGCTTCCGGTGAATGCGGCGGTGCAGGTGCCCGTGCAGCAGCAGGCCGCGGCTGACGTGCCGGAGCAATCGCCCCTCGGCCGCGGCGTCTCCCAGGCCCTCCAGCAAGGTCTTCGCCCGGCTCGCCGGGTTGTGGAAGGGGTGGTGCTGGAGCACGATCGGCGTCCGCCGCCGCACCTCCGGGTGCGACAGCACGCGCTCCAGCGCGCGTAGCTGCACCGGGCCGAGCCGCCCCGAGGCGACCAGCGGCGGACGGGGCCAGGCGGTCGACAGGCCGATGAACGCCACCGGCCCGCGCAGGTGGACGAAGGGGAACGCCGAGCCGCCGCCTGCGCCGTCATCGCGCTTGGCCGCGTCGTCGAGCGGGAGGTCGGAGCGCAGGTACGGCGCGAAGTACTGGGAGAACCGCTGCGAGCGGTGCGCGCCCTTCGTGTACGCGTCGTGGTTCCCCGGGACGATGCTCACCCGCTCCGGAGGGAGCCCGAGATCGCGCTGCAGGAAGCTGCGGACGAGGACGAACTCCCGCTCGAGCGCGAGGTTCGACACGTCGCCCGTGATGACGACGTGGTCGATGCCGAGCCGCCGGATCTCCTTCGCCGCCGCGTGCACCGCGTGCGGCTTGTGGATGGCGCGGCGCCGGAAGCGGAGGTTGATGTAGCCCGTGAGCCGCTTGTTCAGCAGCCGGAACGGGATGGCCCCCTCGAGGGACAGGAGGTGGAGATCAGAGAGGTGCGCGATCCTCACGGGCGCAGTATGGGCCCATCCGGCGCGGCGGCCAACCGCCGCGCGAGCGCATCGCCGGCGCGCATGGGCGCCGAGGGCGCCGCGCGCGGTCAGGCGTCGCGCGCGGTCAGGCGTCGCGCGCGCAGCGGAAGCCGCGCCACGCGCGGCGGCTGGTCGGCAGGTCGTGCCCACGCGCGGCGCCGCGCAGCCACGGTCGACCCAGGATGTAGCTGCCGCCCCGCAGCACGCGCTCCTCCCCCATGTCGGGCCCCCGCGGATCCTTCGCGCTGCCGCTTGGATATTCGGGATGGTAGTAGTCGGCGACCCACTCCTCGACGTTGCCGGCGAGATCGTCGATGCCGTCGGGGGTCCGCCCGGCGACGAGCGAGCCGACGGGCGCGAGCTCGAGGAAGCCGTCGCCGTCGTCGAGCTCGTCGAACGAGAGCCTCCCGTGGTTCGCGTGGAACGGGTTGTAGACATGGCCCCACGGGTAGCGACGCCCGGCCGCGCCGCGCGCGGCGCGCTCCCACTCGGCCTCGGTCGGCAGGCGGCCGCCGGCCCAGGCGCAGTAGCGCTGCGCGTCGCCCCACGAGACGAGCACCACCGGATACTCCGGCCGATCGAACCGCTGCCCGCCGGACGCATACGGAGGCTCGGTGCAGAGTCCGGCCGAGACGCACCGGCGGTAGCTGGCGACGGTGACCTCGGTGCGATCGATCCAGAAGTCCGACAGGTACACCTCGTGCGGCACGAGCTCGTTCGCGAAGCTCGCCTCGGTCTCGTCGACGCACAGATCGCCGCCCGGCTCGAGCTTGCAGAGCGTCACCGCGTGCGCGATCTCGACCTCGCTCGAGCCCATCGTGAAGCTGCCCGCGCGCACGAGGACCGCGGGCGGGCCGGGCGCGCGCAGCGCGACGACGCTCGCGGGCGAGCGCGCGCCCTGGCCGCCGGCGCCCGCCGGGAGCGCGGCCTCTGCGCCCGCCGGCAGGCGCGGGGCGCGTCGCGCGCGGGTAGGCGGAGGCGGCTGCGGCTGGGGAGGCGCCGGCGCAGGAGCTGCCACGCCGACCATGGAGACTGCGACAATCGAGGCCAGCGTGGCCAGCACGAACAGAGCCGCCGGACGCATGTCGCAGGCGTAGCATGCTCCAGGCTCGCGGACTGTTTCCGCCTGTTCCGACCGCGGCTGACCGCGCCCGCGGCGGCGCGGCCCTGTCGTCTGGGACATCGCGGGCGCGGGCCGGCCGCCCCGCGGGGCCCGGCGTCGCGGCGCGCGTCACGCGCGTCACGCGCGGAAGCGCGCGCGACGCGCCGCAAAAGTGCGCCGGGCGCCGAGGAGCGATAGACTCGAGGGGCTCGATGTCAACCCTTATGGACAACGGCAACACGGTGAGCGCGGAGCTCGACGCCGCGGTGATCGAAGAGCTGCGCGAGGCGTTCGAGAGCGGAGAGCTCGTGCTCTTCGTGGGGGGAGGCATCTCGGCCGCGGCCGGGCTGCCGACGTGGCGCCAGCTCGTCGACCTGCTCGTCGAGAGGGTGCGCGAGCAGGTCGGCGACGAGGTGATGACCGCCGAGGTCGCGTCGCTCGCGCGATCGCAGCGCTACAGCGAGGCCCTCGCCGCGGCGGAGCACGCGCTCGGCGCGGCGGAGTTCAACGCGTTCGTGGAGGACGCGCTCGACGACGAGGGGCTCGAGCCGCCGCGCATCGCGCTCGCGATCGCCGCGCTGCGGGACAGGCTGCGCGCGGTGCTCACCACGAACCTCAACCACCTGCTCGAGCGCGCCTTCGGCCCCGAGTGGGACACCATGTGGCGCGTCACCGACGAGGTCGCGTGGCGGCGGCGCTTCATCCTCAAGCTGCACGGCACGCTGAAGGAGCCGAGCAGCTGGGTGTTCGCGCGCGACCGCTTCCTCGCGTCGATCGCGGACCCGGACGTGCGCAGGTCGCTCACGGCCGTGCTCTCGAACTGCCCCGTGCTCTTCATCGGCTTCGGGCGCGCCGACGGCAACCTCGACGAGATGCTGTCCGACATCCACGCGCTCTCGGGCAGCTCGCCGCCGCCCCGCTTCGTCGTCGTCCCGAGCGCGAGCCTGACGCCGTTCCGCCGCGCGACGCTCGTCGACATGGGGTTCTCGCTCCTGCCCTACGACACCTCCGACGGCAGCCACGACCAGGCGCTCGCGATCCTCGAGCGCGTGAGCGCGCCCCGCCCGCGCGGGGCGCCGCCCCGCTCCCGCTCGATCGTCCCGCCGCCGATCCCCGACCTCGAGCTCCCGCCGTCGTCGTCGCCGCTCGGCTTCCCGTCGTACGACCTCCCGCCCGACTCGGCGGCGTACGACGACACGGTCACGATGCCGGGGGCGCTCGACTCGCCGCGGCGCGAGCGGGTGTCCGAGCCTCCGGCGAGCCCCATCGAGGTCTTCTTCTCGTACTCGGAGAGCAACCGCGAGCTGCGCGACAAGCTCGAGACGCACCTCGCCATCCTCAAGCGCAAGGGCGTCATCCGCGGCTGGCACGACGGCGAGATCGGCGCCGGCGAGGAGCGCGACCGGGCGCTCGCCGAGCACCTCGAGACCGCGAAGGTCATCCTCCTGCTCATCAGCGCCGACTTCCTCGCGTCGGACTTCTGTTACGACGTCGAGATGCAGAAGGCGATCGAGCGCCACGAGCGGGGGGAGGCGCGCGTCATCCCGGTCATCCTCGACGCCTGCGACTGGGAGGGCGCGCCCTTCGGCAGGCTGGCCAGCCTGCCGAGGGGCGGGCGCCCGGTGACGAGCTGGGTCAACCAGAGCGAGGCGTTCACCGACATCGCCAAGGGCATCCGAAAGCAGGTCGAGCAGCTCACCCAAAACCCCCCGTAGGCTCACCGACCCCCGGCGCCCAGCCGGTGAGCCAATCAGAGGTGCCACCGCCGCCCGGGATCTGGAGCGTCCCCGCGTGGACCGGCCGGAACCTGGCCTCGCGCGAGGATCTGCTCGCCGAGATCGGCGCCACGCTCGCGCGGCGCGGCATGGCGCCGCTCTGCGGGCTCGGCGGCACCGGCAAGACCATGCTCGCGATCGAGTACGCGCACCGCAACGCCAGCGCTTACGACACGGTCTTCCTCATCGACGGCCAGAGCCCGGCGACGATGGACGCCGGCTTCGTGGCGCTCGCCGCGGAGATGCGGCTGCCCGATCACGAGCAGCTGGATCCCGCGCGCGCGGCCGCGGCGGTGCGCAACCGGCTCGGGCGCCGCGGGCGCTGGCTCCTCCTCTTCGACGGCGTGCGCGACCCGAGCGAGGTCGAGCCCTACGTTCCGAGCGTCTCGCACGGCGGCCACATCCTCGCGACGTCGCAGAACCCGATCTGGCGCGGGCTGACGACGGTGACCGTCCGCGGCATCGAGCGCGGCGAGTCGGTGGCCTTCCTGCTCCGGCGCACCGGCGAGACCGACGCAGAGTCGGCCGACGCGCTCGCCGAGGAGCTCGGCGACCTGCCGCTCGCCCTGGCGCAGGCCGGCGCGTACATCGAGGAGACCGGGCGCCCGCTCGCCGAGTACCTCGCGCTGTTCCGCCAGCGCCCGGCCGCGCTCCTGGAGCGCCCGGTCAGCTTCCCGGTGACGGTCGCGACCGCGTGGGAGAGCGCGCTCGCCGCCGTGTTCAGCCACCAGGCCGCGGCGGAGCTCCTCAGCCTGTGCTCGTTCCTGCCGATGGACCAGATCCCGCGGCGGGCGCTGAGCGAGTACGACCCGCTCGCGCTCGACGACGCGATCGCGATGCTGCGGCTGCACTCGCTCATCGAGGTGCGGCCGCACGCGCTCAGCGTCCACCGCCTCGTGAAGATCGTCGTCCGCAACCAGCTGCGGCGGGACGATCGGCGTCAGTGGATGGAAGCGGCGCGCCGCATCGTGCAGGCTTCCGGCAGGTTCCTCCCCGGCACGGAAGAGGAACGCGAAGGTAGGACGGAGCCGGATTCTGGGTAAGGCAAACCCCCGAAGAAGCCATGGAGGTTCGACCCGCATGTATCCGCCGAGAGCGTCACAACCCGTCCCTTCCTGGGCCTTTCCCGAGCGCGTATTCTCGTTGCGCTCCAGGTCCGTCGTGAGACCTTAAGGCCCGCGAGAGGAACTATGGTTGCCTTGGCGACGAGCCCCGCCGATCTGTTCTTCTCCTACTCCCCGAGGGACGAGGACCTGCGGCCCAAGCTGGAGACCCACCTCGACGCGCTGAAGCGGCAAGGGGTCATCCGGACATACCAGGGCTTCGCCCTCGGCGGCGGGCGGGAGCGGAGAGAGGCGTTCGCGGCGAGGCTGCGCGAAGCGCGGGTCGTGCTGCTGCTCGTGAGCGCGGACTTCCTCAACACCGACGCGTGGCTCTCCCCGGAGCTCCGGGAGGCGATCGCCCGGCACGAGGCGGGGGAGTGCCGGGTCATCCCGGTCATCCTGCGGCCCTGCGCCTGGGAGAAGACGGCGCTCGGCAAGCTGCAGCCGCTGCCGAACCGCGCGCGGCCGGTGACGAGCTACCCCAACCAGAGCGAGGCGTTCACCGAGATCGCGAAGGGGATACGGAGCGCCGTGCGCGAGACGGAGCCGCCGACGCAGCGGCCGGCCCCCCGGCGGCCGTCGAGCTCGCCCGACGCAGAGCCGCACATCAAGAAGCTGCCGCCGCGCAACCCGAGCTTCACCGGGCGCGACCGGCTCCTCGACGAGCTGCGGAGCGCGCTCACGACGGGCGGGCCCGCGGCGCTCACGCAGGCGATCAGCGGCCTCGGCGGGATCGGCAAGACCCAGCTCGCCGCGGAGTACGCGCACCGGTACGCGAGCCAGTACAACGTCGTCTGGTGGGTCCGCGCCGAGGAGCCGGCGACGACGGCCGAGGACTTCGCGCGCCTCGCCGCGGCGCTCGACCTGCCGGAGCAGAACGAGGCCGACCAGCGGATCGCCATCGAGGCGGTCCGGTCGTGGCTGTCGCGCAACGACAAGTGGCTCCTCGTCTTCGACAACGTGAACGATCCGCGGGACGTCGCCCCGTACCTCCCGCACCCGCGCACCGGGCACATCCTCATCACCTCGCGCAACCCGAGCTTCCGCGGCATCGCCACCCCGCTCACCGTGCCGGCGCTCGATCGCGCCGACTCGGTGAAGTTCCTGCTCGAGAAGACCGGGCAGAGCGACGAGCGCGCCGCGGAGCGGCTCGCCGAGACGCTCGGCGACCTGCCGCTCGCGCTGGTGCAGGCGGCGGCGACCATCAAGGAGACGGGGTCGTCGATCGCGACCTACCACGCGGTCTTCGGCGACCACCAGCGCGAGCTCTTGCTCCGCGGCGTGCCGATGGATTACCCGACGCCGGTCGCCACCACCTGGGGCCTCGCGTTCCAGGAGGCGCAGCGCTTCTCGCCCGTCGCGGTCGATCTCCTGAGCCTGTGCGCGTTCCTCGCGCCCGACGACATCCCGCGCGAGGGCCTCGCCGACGCCGCGCCGCACCTGCCGCCGGCGCTCGCGGAGGCGCTGAGCGATCCGCTGATGCTCGACGAGGCGGTCGCCGCGCTGCGCCGCTACTCGTTCATCGACGTGCACGAGGGCGCGCTCTCGGTGCACCGGCTCGTCCAGGCGGTGGTGCGCGATCGCCTCTCGCCCCAGGACCGGCGGATGTGGGCCGAGGCGGCGGTCCGCCTCGTCGACCACGCGTTCCCCGAGAGCAGCGACGACGTGGAGACGTGGCCGTTCTGCGCCCGGTGGCTGCCGCACGCGCTCGCCGCCGCGAGCCAGGCCGAGGCCTACGACGTCGCGAAGGAGGTGCGCGGGCGGCTCCTCGCGCGGTTCGCCGTCTACCTGCAGGGGCGCGCGGCGTTCGCGGAGGCGAAGGGGTACCTCGAGCGGGCGCTCGCGCTGCACGAGGCGGTGTACGGCCACGACGATCCGAAGGTCGCCGCGGTGCTGCGCAGCCTCGGCAGCGTCCTGCACGATCTCGGCGACCTCGGCGGCGCGCGGGCCTACCTGGAGCGCGCGCTCGCGATCGACATCGCGCGCTTCGGCCCCGACCACCCGGAGGTCGCGCGCGACGTGAACGACCTCGGCAGCGTGCTCATGGATCAGGGCGACCTGCCCGGCGCGCGCAAGCACCTGGAGCGCGCGCTCGCGATCGACGAGGCGACGTACGGCCCCGACGACCCGAGCGTCGCGATACGGCTCAACAACCTGGGCGCGCTCTTCCGCGACCTCGGCGACTTCGCGGGCGCGCGCGTGCACCTCGAGCGGGCGCTCGCCATCGACATCCGCGCCTACGGGCCGGATCACCCGACCGTCGCGATCGGCCGCACGAACCTCGGCCGGCTGCTCCACGATCTTGGCGACCTGAAGGGCGCGCGCGAGCAGTTCGAGGAGGCGCTCAAGATCGACGAGCACAGCTACGGCCAGTACCACCCGCGCTTCGCGCTCGCGCTGAACAACCGCGGGCGCGTGCTGCGCGACCTCGGCGACCTCGCCGGGGCGCGCGCCGACTTCGAGCGGGCGCTCGCGATCGTCGAGGACACGTACGGGCCGGATCACCCGGACGTGGCGCGGGACATCAACAACCTCGGCAGCGTGCTGCGCGATCTTGGCGACCTCGAGGGCGCGCGGGCGAACTTCGCGCGCGTGCTGAGGATCGCCGAGGCGACCTACGGGCCGGATCACCCGGCCGTGGCGATCGGCTGCAACAACCTCGGCAGCGTGCTGCAAGCGCTCGGCGAGCTGCCCGGGGCGCGCGAGCAGCTGGAGCGGGCGCTCGGCATCGCGCAGGCGACCTACGGCCCGGATCACCCGGTCGTGGCGAGCATCGTGAACAACCTCGGGCGCGTGCTGCAGGCGCTCGGCGACTTATCCGGCGCCTGGCAGCAGATCGAGCGCGCCGTGGCGATCGCCACGAAGGCGCTCGGGCCGTCGCACCCGTCCGTGCAGATCTTCTCGCGGAACCTGGCGCGCCTCGGCGACGCGCTCGGCGGCGGCGCCGAGGCGACCTGAGCGCGAGCGCGGCGCCCGCGCGCCGTGGCGGTGAGCGCGGGACGCGCCGCGCGCGGGGACGCCGGGGAGAGCCCCGGCGTCCGCTGCGTCCTGGTTGAGCGCTGGTCGTGGCGGGGAGGATCAGCCGAGCAGGATCTGCGTCGGGTGCTCCAGCAGCTGGCGCAGGACCTTGAGGAAGGTCGCGCCGACCGCGCCGTCGACGACGCGGTGATCGCAGGAGAGCGTCATGGCCATGCGGCGGCCCGGCACGACCTGCTCGCCGCGCACGACGGGCTCGCGGCGGACCTGGCCCACGGCGAGGATCGCGCCCTCGGGCGGGTTGATGACGGCCCCGAAGTTGTCGATCCCGTACATGCCGAGGTTCGAGATCGAGAACGTCCCGTTCGCCATCTCCTCGGGCCGCAGCTTCTTCGACTTGGCCTTCCCGGCGAGCTCGCGCACCTCGGTGGCGATCTCGAGCACCTGCTTGCGATCGGCGTCGCGCACCACGGGCGTGACGAGGCCCTCGGCGACGGCGACCGCCACCGAGATGTCGACGCGCCGGTGGACGAGGATCGCGTCCGACGTGAACTGCGCGTTGCACTCGGGCACGCGCACGAGCGCGATGGCACACGCCTTCACCAGGAGATCGTTGAAGCTGACCTTGGCCGGCTTCTCGCCCTCGGCGGCGGTCGCCGCGAGATCCGCGTTGATCTGCTCGCGCAGCGCGTTCAGCGGATCGGCGTCGACGTCGATCGAGAGGTAGAAGTGCGGGACCGTCTGCTTCGACTCGGTGAGGCGACGGGCGATCGCCTTGCGCATCATGCTGAGCGGACGCACGTCCGGCGCGGCGAGCTCGCCGGGGGCGGCCGGCGCGGCCGCCGCGGCGGCCGGGGCCGGCTTCAGCCCCTCGAGGTCGCGCGCGACGATGCGCCCGCGCGGGCCCGATCCGGCGACGCTGGTGAGGTCGAGCCCGCGCTCGCGGCCGAGCTTGCGCACGTACGGCGAGGCCCGCACGCGCCCGTCGGACGCCGGCTGCGGCGCGGCCGGCTGCGTGGGCGGCGAGACCGCCTCGCCGCGCGCCGCGGGCGGCGCGGCCGTGCCGGGCGCGTCGCCGCTCGGCGCGGCGCCGCCCGCCGGCTGCGCGGCGCGATCCCCCTTGGGCTCCTCCGCCGCCGGCTTCTGCGCCGGAGCGCCGCCGCCCCCGGCGAGGGCGCTTACGTCCTCGCCCGGGTTGCCGATGATCGCGACGGGCTGGCCGAGCTGAACCACGCTGCCCGCAGGCACGAGGATCT
This sequence comes from Sorangium sp. So ce394, assembly GCF_051474665.1. NCBI lineage: Bacteria > Pseudomonadati > Myxococcota > Polyangiales > Polyangiaceae > Sorangium > Sorangium sp. So ce394. The sequence goes on along the minus strand of NZ_CP150339.1, from coordinate 6,217,680 downwards.
TGAGCAACGTCCCTCGATCGAAGGACTTGTACTCCATGGTCGCCTTGTCGGTCTCGACCTCTGCGAGCAGATCGTCGATGTCGATCTTGTCGCCTTCCTTCTTGTGCCAGGCACTGATCTGCCCCTCCTCCATGGTCGGGGACAGCTTCGGCAGTTCCAGAACCTTCGCCATGGGTCTATCAACCTTGATCGGGGATGTGCGTCCGCTCAGTCAGCTTTTGTAGAGAACGCGGTGAACGTTTTCGATGATCCGCGCCGCCTGCGGGATCACGTACTGCTCCAGCCGTGCGTTGTAGGGCATCGGGACGTCGAGCGTCGTCGCGCGCAGGACGGGCGCGTCCAGCTCGTCGAACGCGAGCCGCTGGATGCGATCGGCGACCTCGGCGCCGACGCCGCCGTACGGCCACCCCTCGTGCGCCACGACCGCGCGGTGCGTCTTCGTGACGCTCTTCACGATCGTCTCCTCGTCGAGCGGGCGCAGCGATCGCAGGTCCACGATCTCCGCGCTGATGCCCTCCTTCTCGAGCTCCGCGGCCGCCTCGAGCGCCACGTGCACCATCCGGCTCCACGCGATGATCGTGACGTCGGTCCCCTCGCGCGGGATCGAGGCGACCCCGAGCGGCACGATGAAGTCGGGGTCGTCGGGCACCTCGCCCTTCACGCCGTAGAGCGTCTCGCTCTCCATGAAGAGCACCGGGTTGTCGTCCCGGATCGCCGACTTGAGGAGCCCCTTCGCGTCGGCCGGCATCGCGGGCGCGAGCACCTTGAGGCCGGGGATGTGCGCGTAGAAGTGCTCCATCGAGTGCGAGTGCTGCGACCCGACCTGCCGCGCCGAGCCGTTCGGCGCCCGCAGCACGAGCGGGATGCTGAGCTGCCCGCCGGACATCTGCCGGAGCTTCGCCGCGTTGTTGAGGATCTGATCGAACGCGACGGCGGAGAAGTTCCACGTCATGTACTCGACGATCGGCCGCAGCCCGACCATCGCGGCGCCGATCGAGATGCCGGTGAACCCGCTCTCGGTGATCGGCGCGTCGATCACGCGCTTCGCGCCGAACTTCTCGAGCATCCCCTCGGTCACCTTATAGGCGCCCTGGTAGTGCCCGACCTCCTCGCCGACGAGGTACACCCGCTCGTCGCGCTCCATTTCCTCGATCATGGCGGCGCGAACCGCCTCCCGGAATCTTAGGACGGTCATCGCGCAAAAGGTCCTGCATAGGTTGTGGGCTCGAGCACCTCGGGCCCGGGTTCGGGGCTCTCCTCGGCGAAGCGGACCGCGTCGGCGATCTCCTCTTCGACCTCCTTCTCGATCGCCTCGAGGGCGTCCTTGTGCCCCTTCTCCTCGAGCTCGACGCGCGAGCGCAGGAGCACGTCCTTCTTCTTGCGCTCCTCGAGCTCCTCCTTCGTCCGGTACTTGCCCGGATCGCTCATCGAGTGGCCCCGGAAGCGGTACGTCCTGATCTCGACCAGCGTCGGCTCCGAGTGCTTGCGCGCCCGCTCGATGGCCTCGCCGAGGCGATCGCGCACCTGGAGGACGTGCTCGGAGTTGAAGCGATCGCGCTCCATCCCGTAGGCGAGCGCCTTCAGCGAGACGTCCTCGACCGAGAGCGTGCGGGAGAGCGGCGTCCCCATCGCGTACTCGTTGTTCTCGCAGACGAACACGATCGGCAGCTTCCAGAGCGCCGCGAGGGACATGCCCTCGTGGAAGTCGCCGATGCTCACCGCCCCCTCGCCGAAGAACACCATCGAGACCCGGTCCTCGCCGCGGTACTTCGACGCGAACGCGGTCCCGACGGCGATGGGGATGTGGCCGCCGACGATGCCGTAGCCGCCGAGCATGTTGTGCTCTTTGTCGAAGAAGTGCATCGAGCCGCCGAGCCCCTTCGAGCACCCGGTGACCTTGCCGTAGAGCTCCGCCATCGCGGCGCGCGCGGTCATCCCGCGGGCGAGGGCGAGGCCGTGATCCCGGTAGGTCGTCATCACGTAGTCGTCAGGGCGGAGCGCCGCGGAGGCGCCGACGGCGATGGGCTCCTGACCGATGTACAGGTGAAGGAACCCGCCGATCTTGCTCTGCGCGTACGCACGGGCCGCTTCTTCCTCGAAGCGGCGTATCTGAAACATCTTTCGGTAGAGCGACAGATGGAGATCGTCGCCGTTTGTCAGGGTAGTCATCGCGGGGATCTCAAGGGGCAGAACAGCGTTCCAGACGGTCGTCAGCGCGGCGGTCGGCGTGATCGTGGGCGACATGCCGGGGCCCGCGAGGGACCCGACGAGGCGCTCGACGTCGAGCCGTTCCGGACAGCGACGCCGCTTACCCGGGCTCCTTTAGGTGAGTTTTTTCCTCGTGACAACGCCACCGCGATCTCTGCCGTTCAACGCGCAGCAGCATCGGCCGCTCCAGCGTCGGGCGCGTCGGGTGGGTCCGGCTCGGTGTCGGTGGTCTCCGGCGCGTCGAGGTCGTCGACCTCGGGCTCCGGCGTCCCTGCGTCCGCGCCGTGCTCGTCCTCGGGGAGGGTGACCGACGCGGGCCGGCTCGGGTCGCTGTCCGGCGGGCTCGCGCTGGGCTCCGCGCTGCCCGTCGCGCGCGGCGTGGACGATGATGATGACGCGGCGGGCAGAGAGGTCTCGGCGGCCCCGTGCTTCGGGCGCGCAGGCCGCGCCGAGGGGACGGCGCTCGGCCGCGGCGCCGCGGACGACGCGGCCGGCGCCGCCTGCGCGGGGGGCTCCTCGATCGGCGCGTCCGTCGATCGCATCGCCGTGCGGACGAGCAGGACGGCCGTCGCTACGACCACCGCCGCGCCGAGGACGACCTGACCCATCTTCCGCTCGCGGGGAGGGAAGTCGTCGCCGAGCGGATCCGCGCGCACGGCGCCCGGCTCCGTGGACAGCGCCGCCGTCGCGGCGGCGGGGCCCTCCAGCATGCGCCTCGGCAGCTGGCTCGAGGCCGCCCACTCCAGGCTGTCGGCGAACGCGGCGCCGAACGCGTCGCAGCTCGGGTACCTGTCCTCGGGCCGCTTCGACAGGCCGCGCGCGAGCACCTGATCGAGCGACGGCGGCGCGCCGACCTCCTGCGCGATCGGCGGAGGATCGTCGCTCGCGATCTTCGACGCGACCGAGACCGCGTCGTCGCCCGGGAACGCGCGCCTGCCGGAGATCGCCTCGTACATCACGGCCGCGAGCGAGAACTGATCGCTCTCGGGCGAGAACTTCCCGGCGCGGAACGTCTCCGGCGCGCTGTACGCGGGCGTGCCCATGAGCCCCCCCTGGTGCGTCAGCGTCGAGTCCGGGATCCTGGCGATCCCGAAGTCGGCGATCTTGCCGCCGTTCGCGGAGAGGATGATGTTCTCCGGCTTGATGTCGCGGTGGACGATGCCGGCGCGGTGCGCGATCGTGAGCGCCTCGCCGAGCTCGCGCGCCAGCCGCGCCGCCTGCGCGGCCGAGAGCGGGCGCTCGAGGAGGTGCTGCTTCAGCGTCGGCCCCTCGACGTACTCGAAGACGAGGTAGAGCCCGAAATCCGGGTCCTCGCCGACGTCGTGGAGCGTGACCAGGTTCGGGTGGGTCACGCGGGCGGCGGCGCGCGCCTCGTGGCGCATCCGCACGACGAGCTGCTCGCGGACGTCGCGCGGGATGCGGAGATCGTCCCGCAGGTGCTTCAGCGCGACGTCGCGATCGAGCACCGGATCGTGCGCGAGCAGCACGCGCCCCATCGCCCCCTCGCCGAGGAGGCGCTGCACGTGGTAGCGGCCGAGGGCGGCGGGCAGCACGGCGCCGTCGCTCGGCGGTGCGAGCGCGCCGTGGCCGCCATCGGGGGACGAGGATCGAGGCACGTCGCGTCGTTTCTATCCGTCCAGCGGCCCCGGCGGAAGGCCTGGCCGGCGTCCCGCTTCCGGTTATGCTCTGCCGCGGCGCGCTCCAGGTCGACGGGCGGCGCTCGAGGCGCTTGCGGCGGCGGTTCCCGCAGGGCCCGGCGGCACGCGGTATCCAGCGAGGGCGCAGCGAGTACAGATGAGCACCGAGAGCGCGTCGAAGCCGGCCCGAGCCGCCGGAGCACCCAAGAAGCGAGGCAAGGCCAAGTACATCGTGCTCCTCGCCCTCGTGTTCGCCGTCGTCCTCGCCCAGCAGACCGGCCTCCTCGGCTTCGGGCTGGCGCACCTCCGCGCGGCCACGTTCCCGAAGGACGAGTCGCTGCTCGAGTATGTCCACGGCAGCGCTCCCGGCGTGGTGATCGTCGACCCGCACCAGCTCGATCTGAAGGCGCTCGGCGAGGAGGGCGGCGCGGTGCGGCAGCACGTCGAGCGCACCCGCGACGACATCAAGAAGGCGACGGGCATCGATCTCGGGTTCGACGTCGACAAGCTGGTCCTCTCCCCCTCGCTCGTGGTCGCGCGCGGGCGCTTCGACGAGCGGAAGCTCGCGGCGCGCCTCGCGGAGCACAGCTACGTCCAGGCGGAGTACAAGGGCGTGAAGTACCTGCTCCGCGCCGGCGAGGACGCGATCGCCGTGCGCGACGGCTCGATCCTGCTGTACGGCGCCGAGCCCGACCTCCGCGCGAGCATCGACGCCGAGGAGGCGGACGCGTCGCTGGCGAGCCGGGAAGAGGTCACCTCGCGCCTCGCGCACATCGGGTGGGATCGCCCCCTCCTGGGCGTCGCCCTGCTCGCCGAGAGCAAGCCGAGCCTCCGGGCGATCCTCACCGGGTCGACCGGCCCGCGCGCCGTCACGGTCGGCGTCTCGACGAAGGGGGGCCTCTCGGCGACCGTCGCGATCGACGCCGCGTCGGCCGACGCGGCCGAGGAGCTCCGGAAGCTCCTGGAGGAGAAGCGCGCGAACGTGGACGCGCTGAAGGCGCTCGTCGGCCCGGAGCCCGGCGCGGCGCTCGCCGAGGTCGCGAAGCGCGCGACGCTCGCGGTGGATCCGGCCGCGGCCCGGCTCACGGTGCAGGTGGACGTGCGGCCCGAGGAGCTCGATCGGCTGGCGAAGGCCGGCCAGGCGGCGGCGGGCTCGCTGGGGGAGATGTACAAGAACGTGCGGCTGCTCCAGCTCCTCGCGCCGGGGCCCTGATGCCGTCCGGGCGGAGGGCCGTCCGGCGTCCTAGGGCTCGGCGCAGCGCGGGCACCGCGCCTCGACGCGGTCGGTCGCGCTCTTGACGCGGGTGCGCGCGGCGTCGCACCGCGCGTCCGCGTCGCCGGCCAGCCCGCAGAGGTGCTGCGCGGCGCGGCTCATCGACGCGAGCGCGCGGCACGCGGTCTCGCACGGCGCCGCGGACACCGGCGCGGCCTCGGCCTTCTTGGACGGGTGCCCGCCGGCCGTGGTCGTCGCGCGCGTCGACGGCGCGGCGCTGCCGGGGGCCTCCGCGGGCGCCGCGCGCGGCGGCGACGGCGCCGCTGCCGGCGGCGGCGGCGCTGCCTGCGCCGCGGCGCGATCCTCCTCGTGAGCGGCCGGTACGCCGAGGGCCTGGTCGAGCTCGCCTTCCGCGCGCTCGAGCGCCGCGAGCGCGTCGTCGGCCGTCTCGATGGAGCCCTCCTCGCGCGGCGCCGCGGAGGCGGCGGTGCCGGCCGGCTCCGGCGCCGCGGGCGCATGCGCGACGGAGGCGCCGCCGCACCCCGCGAGCGCGACGGCGCTGATCCACAGGGGGGCGGCGGCCACAGACCAGGCTCGGATTCTGTTCATCGGTCCTCCTGCGCCTGACGCCCGGGCCGCGGCTTTCGGCTCACCGCGGCGCGCGAGCCGCGCCGCGCTGGGATCCTGCGCGCGCCGGAGCGCAGGTTGACGCCCGCTCCGTGCGCTATGCTCGCGGGCGATGAACCTGCTTCGATCGATCGGCGCCCTCGCTCTGGCTCTCGGCCTCGTCGCAGGCTGTCAGCGGAGCAGCTCGCGCCGGCCTCCGTCACAGCCTACGTACGGCCAGGGCTACCCTCCGTACGGCGCGCCCCCGCAGGGCTACCCGCAGCAGCAGCCCGGCTACCCGCAGCAGCAGCCCGGCTACCCGCAGCAGCAGCCCGGCTACCCGCCGGCGCAGACCGGGCCCGCGCCGGCGCCGACCTTCTCCGTGCCCACGGTGCCCGGGCTGCCGGTGCTCGGCGACCCCATCAACGACATCAACATCGGCTGGCTGCAGTCCGAGGCCGGCGTCGTCATGGGCGCGCTGATCGGCGCGCTGCCGTCGGGCGCGCAGCAGAAGGTGAAGGGCATCCCCTTCATCGCCGATCCGACGGTCGGCGAGGTGAACGCGTTCGCCGGCTGCGACGACCAGCGGATGCCGTTCATGGCGATCACCGACGGGCTGCTCGAGGTGCAGGCGCAGATCGCGCAGTTCAAGGCGACCGACGAGATCTTCGGGACGAGGAAGCTCGACGAGTTCTTGCGGATGCTCGCGCAGCGGCAGCGGCCCGGGCAGCCGATCATCCGGCCGCCGATGGGCTTCATCGACCCCGCGCAGCACACCGACGCGCGCAAGGTCGAGCGGCAGCGCCAGCTCTACCAGGAGCAGCTCGCGTTCGTGCTCGGCCACGAGCTCGGCCACCACCACCTCGGCCACACGGGCTGCGCGAACGGGCAGGGCGGCAGCCGCGGCGTCACGCCCGCGGATCTCGGGCGGATGCTGTCGCGCGCGCTCCCCGTCTTCAACCAGCCGAACGAGATCGCCGCGGACGTCGCGGGCGTGAACAACCTGCTCTCCGCCGGCGCGCGGCGGCAGGGATACCGGTGGACCGAGGGGGGCGCGATGCTCACGCTCGGTTTCTTCGCGTCGCTCGATCAGCTCACCCCGGCCGCGATCCTGTTCGCCTTCGAGCAGACGCACCCGCACCCGGCGCTGCGCCAGCCCGTCGTGCAGCAGACCGCGAACACCTGGCGGCTGACCGGCGGCACGCCGGTGTTCACGTTCCCCGGCTTCGGCGGCTGACCGGCGATTTCTCCGGGCCCCTGCGCGCTCGCGAGCGCTCGCTCGGGGCGCCCGCGCGCCGCTTCGGCTTGACGCGACCGCGCGTCGCTCCTCCCATCGGCGTCGAAAGGAGTCATTCATGCAAGCAGGGCTAGGGATCGAGGACCTCAAGGAAGGGACGGGCGCCGAGGCGAAGCACGGCCAGCTCGTGACCGTTCACTACGTCGGCACGCTGACGAACGGCAGCAAGTTCGACAGCTCGCGCGACCGCAACCAGGGCTTCTCGTTCAAGCTGGGCGCCGGGCAGGTGATCAAGGGGTGGGATCAGGGGGTCGCCGGCATGAAGATCGGCGGCGTCCGCAAGCTGACGATCCCGCCGGAGCTCGGCTACGGCGCTCGCGGCTTCCCGCCCGTGATCCCGCCCAACTCGACCCTCATCTTCGAGGTCGAGCTGCTCGCGCTCAAGTGATGCGCCGCGTTGCCCCCGCAGCGCCGGCCGCGGCTCGCGATCGGCGCGCGGGGCGGCGCGCGCGCGTCTCGCTTCACGAGACGCGCGCCGCTCACGGCTTGATGGGCGCGCCGCACTCGACGCAGAAGCGGTTGCCGATGAAGAGCTCGTGCTTGCAGTGCGCGCACCGCGCGACGCGCACCTCGGTCTGGCGCTTCGCGGGCTTCGCCGGCGGGGCTTCCTTCACCGGGGGCGCCGCCGGCCTCGGGTCGGCCGCGACCGCCGCGTAGCGGCCGGAGCCAGCGGCCGCCCGGGAGCGCCGGTCCGTGAACGGCGCGGCGGCCACGCGCGACATCGCGCCCGCGGCGCCCTGGGCGTGGCTTCGGAGGCCGTTGCCCGCGACGGAGTGGATCGGCTGCGCCGCGATGCGCTCGTCGCCCGAGGAGGCGGCCGCGTCGAGATCGGCCTCCTCGGCCCGGGCCCGCGCCGCGCGGACCGGCGGCGGCGGGAGAATCGCGCCGAGCTCGTCGATGTGGTGGGGCCGGGTGTCCTCGAGCTCCGCGCTGTCGGGCTGCCGCTCGTCCTCCGCCTCCGGCAGGATGCGGACGATCAGCGCCGAGATGTTGTCGGTCCCGCCCGCCTCGTTGGCCATCTCGATGAGGAGCTCGCAAGCCTCGTGCGGGTCCTGGGTGACGTCGAACACATCGAGCATCTGTTGCTCCGAGACCATCCCGCTCAGCCCGTCCGAGCAGAGCAGGAAAGCGTCGCCGGGCTCGATGCGCTCCGAGCGGATGTCGACCTTCACCGCGTCCTTCATGCCGAGCGCGCGCGTGATGATGTTCTTCGGGAGCCTCGCCAGCTCGTCCTGGCTCAGGTCGGGCTTGAGCGCGAGGGCGTCGTTGATGAGCGAGTGGTCCTTCGTGAGCTGCTCGATCTCGCCGTGCCGGATCCGGTAGCAGCGGCTGTCGCCGACGTGCCCGACGTGGATCCGGTCGGTCTCGCGCGACACGTAGGCGGCGACCACCGTCGAGCCCATGCCCTGGTGCTGGGTGTACGTGTTCGAGATGACGAACACATCGTGGTTCGCCTTGCGGATCGCCGCGACGACGCGCCGTGCCTCGGGATCGAGCTCCTGCTCGTCGGCGGGGACGGGGCCGGGCAGGCTGCCGGCGCGGGTCGCCTCGAAGAAGTTGTCGAGCGATTTTGTCGCGAGCGCGCTGGCGACGTTGCCCGCGTTGTGCCCGCCCATGCCGTCGGCCACGACGAAGAGACCGAGATCGGACTTCACGAGGACGTTGTCCTCGTTGTGCTTCCGCTGGCGTCCAACGTCGGTCACGGCAGCCGCGACGGGTCGGGTGCGGCTGCTCGTCCTGAACTCGCCCATTCGCGGCTGATTATACCCGTCCGGCCCCCCGGACCGCCCACATTCCGGCTGCTTTACCGGCGGACCGCCCCCGGGGAGCCGGCCGCCTGGACGGCGATCCTCCGAGACGTACCGGCCGAGACGGCCGATGTGCGCGCGCCTCGGGGGACGGGATCCAGCGCGAGGCGCAGGCCGAACTGGAAGAATCCGTAGGCGGTGGCCTCGGAGCGCTCGCCCGGGCGCGAGAGGTAGGTGCCGGCGTCGAGCTCGGCGAACACCCCGACGCCAAAGCTCGACACGGGGTAGAAATCGCCGCCCAGCGCGATGCGGGCGACGTCGAGCCCATGGAATACATGGTCGGAGGCTGTCGGTCCCGCGGCCGAGCCCTCCTGCCATGTGAGGACGGCCCGCCGGTAGCCCACGCCGTAGCTGATCCACGGGTCGAAGGCGATGCCCTGGGCGAGGTGGTAGACGAACCCGAGGCCGATATCGAGGCTCCGGCCGGAGCAGCCGTCGCAGCCGGCGGCTGCGGGGAGCAGGGCGTAGGAGCCGCTCGCTTCCACGACGGTCACGCGGCTCAGCCCGAGGCCGACGTTGGCGCCGAACGCGAGGCCGCCCGAGACCTTCTCGCTGACCGGCTGGCCGGCGGCCATGCTGCCGAACGGCAGGTTGTAGCCGGCGCGTCCCTGGAGCAGGACGTGCCCGCTCCGTTCGTCCGGCCCGGCGGGGCGCTTCGCGCCGGCCTCCGGCCCGGGCTCCTCGTCGTCGTCGACGGCGGCCGACGTGTCTCGATCTGCTGGCTGGGCGAGGGCCTGGTTGGCCGAGAGCACCCAGGCCGCTGCCGCCGCGCCGAGCGCCGACGCGATCCACCCTGTTGAGCGCGATGCCACGAACGGCCTCTAGAACAGCGCGGTCCCGAGCGCAAAGGGGGTGACGGGCCGGCGCGAGGAATGTCGACGCGGCGGGGAGAGCGAGGCGAGCGACGCAACTGCGCCCCGCGCGCCGACGACAGACCTCCTGGACCATGGACAACGCACCGACCCGCAGCGAAGAGGATCGCGATTTCAGGCCCGTCACGCCCGTTCACCCCGCCGCGCCCGCCATGCCCGCCGCGGCGCTGCGGAGGGGGCCCGCCGGGGCGCCCGGCGATCGGCCGGGCCCGAGAGCTCAGGGCGGCGAGGCCCGGTCGATCCGGGACGCCACGCTCGAGCTCGTGGAGGATGGCGAGGCGCTCGCCACGGTGTGGCTCCGCTGCGATCAGAGCGGCTGGAGCGCGCCGGTGCGCATCGCGGTCGGGCCGGGCGCTGAGCTCATCGTGGGCAGCGCCCCGGCCGCGGACGTGAGGATCGACGACGTCGCGGTGAGCGCTCGCCACTGCCGGGTCGCGCACCGCGGCGCCTCGATCGAGGTGACCGATCTCGACTCGCGCAACGGCGTCCGCGTCGGCGGCGTGCGGGTGCGGCAGGCGATGCTCGTCCCCGGCGGCTGCTTCGAGATCGGCCGCACGGCGGTGTGCGTCGAGGCGGCGCGGCGGGTGCCGCCGATCGAGGAGGGGCCGCCGTTGCCGTCGCTCGTCGGCCGCTCGCGGCCGATGCGGCAGCTCGCCGCGACGGTGCGGCGGGTGGCGCCGCTGCAGCTCCCCGTGCTCCTGCGCGGCGAGTCGGGCACGGGCAAGGATCTGGTCGCCCGGGCGATCCACGCGATGAGCGCGCGGGCCGACGGGCCGTTCGTGGTGCTGAACGCCGCCACGATCCTGCGCGACATCGCCGAGTCCGAGCTGTTCGGCCACCGGCGTGGCGCGTTCACCGGCGCGCATCGGGACCGGCGTGGCGCGTTCGTCGAGGCCAACCAGGGCACGCTCTTCCTCGACGAGATCGCGGCGCTCTCGCTGGAGGTCCAGGCGAAGCTCTTGCGCGTCGTGGAGGAGGGGGTGGTGCGCCCGCTGGGCGGGGAGGGGTCGACGCCGGTCAATGTGCGGCTCATCGTCGCGACCTGCGAGCCCCTGGAGACGCTCGTCGCCGAGCGCCGCTTCCGCGCGGACCTCTACGAGCGCCTCGCGGTGTGCCGGATCCACCTCCCCGCGCTGCGCGAGCGGCCGGAGGACATCCCGCTCCTCGCCGAGCACCTGCTGGCGACGTCCGAGATCGGCCCGCGGCAATTGTCCCCTGGGGCGCTCGTCGCGCTGCGGGCGCACCGCTGGCAAGGCAACGTCCGGGAGCTGCGGAACGTGCTCATTCAAGCTGCGTTGCGCGCGCACGGCCGCGTGCTGCCGGAGCACATCACGGCCGTCCTCGCCGATCGCGAGCCGCCGGTCCGCCGGAAGATCACGCCCGCGGACGCGCTCCGCGCCTTCGAGGAGGTGGGCGGCAACATCAGCGCCGCGGCGCGGCTCGCGGACGTCCCTCGGTCGACGATGCGGGATCTGCTGCGGGCCGCGAGGGAGCGGTGAGGGCGGCGCGGGGCGCTCTCTCCGCGCGCACGCGCCGGCGGGGGGCTGTGCGCGGCGGCGCGCGGGCGGGCGCTCGGCCGTCCGCCAAGACTGGGACGGGAGAGCTTGCGCTGAGAACACCGCCCGGCATGTCTCCCTTCGGGCCTTGCCACCTGGGACGTTTCGTTGCGCGCCACACAAGGCGCGCCTGAGACGTGGAGCCCGCTGGGACCTCATGGCACCTCGGTCGGTGCTCGCCGCGCCCGCCCGCGCGCCGCCGCGCACAGCCCCCCGCCGGCGCTTACGCCGTCGCAGGGGGAGGGCCGAGCTGCAGGCGACGAGGCGATTGTCGTGCTAGGGTTCCCCCGAAGCCACCCGACGCTGCAATGGCGGCCCGGCCTGCGCCGGTCCGTAGCGCGTCCCTGGTGGCTTGCGCGACCCGAGACCACCGGGACGACCTTCGTGGTCGCCGAGGCTCGGCGAAACATGTCTGGAACGACGTCGGCGTCCACGACGCTGCCCCTCCTTTCGTTCGTTCTCCGCAACTACAAGAATTTCAACGCCCGCGCGACGCGCGACGCGCTCCTCGCCTACTGGGAGCACATCGAGCGCGGGGGGAAGATGTTCTGGGCCGTGGCCGGGGCGATGTCTTCGGCCCAGCTCGGCATCACCCTGGCGCCGGCCATCCGCGCCGGCCTGATCCACGGCATGTCGGTGACCGGCGCCAACCTGGAGGAGTCGCTGTTTCGCCTCGTGGCGCATGACGGCTACCGCGACTTCCCCGACTACCGTTACTTCACCAAGCAGGACGATACGCGGATCCTCGAGGACCGGATGCGGCGCGTGACCGACACCAGCATCCCCGAGGACGAGGCTTTCCGCGCGGTGGAGAAGCACATCGTCCCCATGTGGGAGCGGGCGACGGCGAGCGGCGAGCGCCGCTTCTGGCACGAGTACTTCTACGAGCTGGTCCGGGCGGTCGAGCCCGCGCTCCACCGCGGACCGCCCGAGGAGTGCTGGTTGCTGGCGGCCGCGGAGGCCGGGCTGCCGCTGGTGGTCCCGGGCCACGAGGACTCGACCTTCGGCAACATCTTCGCGTCCTACGTGAGGCGGGGCGAGTGCTCCCCGAGCATCGTGAAGTCGGGCATCGAGTACATGGCCGCGCTGTACGATCAGTACCGCGCGCTCAGCGCGGGCGCGGGCGTCGGGTTCTTCCAGATCGGCGGGGGCATCGCGGGGGACTTCCCCATCTGCGTGGTGCCGTCGCTCAAGTACGATCTCGACGAGCCGGCCCGGCCCTGGGCCTACTTCTGCCAGATCTCCGACTCGACGACGTCCTACGGCTCGTACTCCGGCGCCACGCCCAACGAGAAGATCACCTGGGACAAGCTGACGGCGGACACGCCCATGTTCGTGATCGAGTCGGACGCCACCATCGTGGCGCCGCTCCTGCTCGGAGCGCTGCTCGAGTGCAAGCGCCACCCGGCCGAGGCGCGGGCCATCATCGAGGCGGGCGGCGCGTGAGCGTCGGCGCATTCCCTTAATCCCAGCAGCTCCCGGCGCCCTGCCAGCAGCTCCCGGCGCCTGCCCGGCAGGCCCGGGATGCCTGCCAGCACCCGCTGGTAGGGCTCCTCGGGCCTGCTGGTACAGCTCCCTGGATCTGCTGGTAGGGCTCCTCGGACGTGCTGGTACAGCTCCCTGGATCTGCTGGTGCGGCTCCTCGGACGTGCTGGTGCGGCTCCTCGGACGTGCTGGTGCGGCTCCTCGGACGTGCTGGTGCGGCTCCTCGGACGTGCTGGTGCGGCTCCTCGGACGTGCTGGTGCGGCTCCTCGGACGTGCTGGCACGGTTCCCGGCCATCTCCGCGGCGCTGGCCGTGCTCCCGGGCCGCTGGGTCGCGCTCACGGCTTGCTGGGTTCGCGCCCCGGCCCGCTCGTGCGCATCCCGGGCGCGCTGGCGCAGCTCCCCGGCGTCGACACCGTGCTTCCGGACGGCCGCATCTTGCCGGGGGCGGCCGCGAGCTCTGCCGCAGTGCTACGCCTGCCCGCTCGCCACCCCCACTGGAGGTAGGTTCATGGGAATCGAACTGTCACAAGAGCAGCACGCCGTCCTGAAGGAGACCCGCGCGGTCGCGACCCCCGCGGAGTTTCAGGCTCTCCTCGATGCCGCGCGGCCCGAGATGGACCGCATCGTCCGTGAGGTCATGGAGCCGAGCCAGCCCATCTCGATCACCCTCACGGAGCTCCGGGACCTCTACCTGGCCGTCGTCCAGTACGAGGCGGCGCTCGCGAGCAAGGCCTACGGTTCCGAGCGCCGCGCGCTGCTCCGCGGCGCCATGCAGCTGCTCGACACCGCGAACCTCTGGTTCGGCGAGGGCAAGCGGACCGGCGCCTACCAGGTGCGACCCATCGACCAGGTGATCAAGGCGAGCCGGCCGTGGCGCGCGCGGCTCAAGGCGTTCGCCGACCAGGCGTTCGCGTTCGAGCCGGACGTCGCCGAGCAGTTCGCCGACGTCAACACGACCGGCACGCTCACCGAGGAGACCAGCGATCTCGCCATGCTGCTCCGGCTCGCCAAGCAGCACCAGGCCCGCCTCGCGCCCGTCGGCCTCACCGAGGACTTCCTGCGCGAGGGCAGCGCCCTGCTCGACGAGGTGAGCGGCCGCGACCTGCTCGGCATCCTCGGCCTGCGCAACCGGGAAGAGGCGATGGTGCTCCGCAACTCCATCGTGACGTATGCCACGCTGCTCGGGAACGAGGCGCGCGCTGCCGGCGTCAACGCCTGCTGGGACATACCCGAGGCGAAGCGCCGCTTCAGCGCCACCTCGTTCCGCAACGCCCTGCGGAGGCTCCGCCCGAAGCGCCGCGGCAGCGCCGCCGCGCCGGACGAGCCGGCGCCCGTCGAGACCAAGCCGACGGAGCCGAAGCCCGTCGAGCCGAAGCCCATCGAGCCCGCGCCGGTCTGAAGCCACTCCCGATCGAGAACGCGGCGTGCCAGCGCTGCGGACGCGCCGTAACCCCGCTGTCACGCTGGCAGGAGCGCCTGACTCAACCGGTCGCGCTCCGCCAGGGCTAGGCTCTCCGCCGGGAAGACCCGATGGATGGCTCGATGCGCTGGCTCATGCTCATCAGGTATCGCTGCCCCTCCGTTGTCCCACGAGACCATGCGACCATCCCCGGGCCGCTGATCGCGCACCGAGATCAAGCGGGCGAGGTCGTCCTCGAGGGCGCATCCAGTGGGCCTTGCTCTCGCGAGCCGCGCGTCACTGGGCGGTGCCCCGGAGGCGCTTCTTGATCGTCTCCTGAACGTCGGGGGGGAGCGACTGGAGATGCTCCTCGGCGAGCATGCGCAGCACCTCCACCGGGAGCACGAGGATCACCTGCTCGGGGGTGAGGCCGGCGAGCCGCTGCTCGAGGGTGAGGCCGGCGAGCCGCTTCTCCACAGGCATCGCCTCGACCAGCTTCTGGAACAGCTCCTCGGCCTCTGGGAGCTCCTCGATGTCCGGCTGCTTCATCCTCGTATCCCTCATCCTGCGGGCCGCTGATCGCACACCGAGATCAAGCAGGCGACGTCGTCCTCGAGGGCGCATTCAGTGGGCCTTGCTCTCGCGAGCCGGGCGTCAATGAGCGGTGCCCCGGAGGCGCTTCTTGATCGTTTCCTGAACGTCGGGGGGGAGCGACTGGAGATGCTCCTCGGGGAGCATGCGCAGCACCTCCACCGGGAGCGCGAGGATCACCTGCTCGGGGGCGAGCCCTGCGAGCCGCTGCTCGGGAGCGAGCCCTGCGAGCCGCTGCTCGGGAGCGAGCCCTGCGAGCCGCTGCTCGGGAGCGAGCCCGGCGAGCCGCTGCTCGGGAGCGAGCCCGGCGAGCCGCTGCTCGGGAGCGAGCCCGGCGAGCCGCTTTTCCACGGGCATCGCCTCGACCAGCTTCTGGAACATCTCCTCGTACCCCGGGAGCTCCTCGATATCCGGCTGCTTCATCCTCGTGTCCCTCATCCACTGCTTCAGCCACCGCGCTGCCTCGCCCGGCTGGGCGGGCCGACGGCTGAAGAGCCGCAGGTAGTCGTCGCGTTCCGCGTCGGTCACCTCGTCCGTGATGGCGAGGTACGTAGTGTACATCGGCCCGTCGATGCGCGCATACCCGCCCCCGAGCGGGCTCAGGGTCCAGCCCTTGCGCGCCAGATCATCGCGCAGCGTCGGCGTCACCGACGCGACCACCAGCACCAGCGTCAGGTCCCCTGGCGCCGGTAGCTCGTCGAGGTGGGCCGTCTCGTACAGTCCGCCATAGGTCACGAGCCGCACCAGATCGCCGGGCCGGAACGACGACTCGGCGGGGCTCTTGTACTCCACGATCGCCACCCGCCCGAGCCGCGCCCAGAGCGCGCGCAGCACGAGCGCCTGGTCGTCCTTCCGCTCGGCGCCGACCCGTCGAAGGAGCAAGAGGTCCGCGCGCTGGGGCTCGATCGTGAGCCGCACCTCGGACAGGACCTCAAAGTTCGGCGGAGCCCGGCCCGCGACGAGGCTCACGAACGCCAGGTGCCAGAGGTCGAATCGCAGCTCCACGAGGGGCTAGAAGGTCCCCGCGACGCCGAGGGCGGCCTGACCGGGCGCAACGAACGGCGCGATCGCCGTGATGCGCGGGCCGCCCGACGCGGTCTGCTGCTTCTGGGGATACCAATCGATCATGGCGTACGTCGCGGTGCCGACGACCCCGACGCCGAGGAGGACCCACCCGGTGATCGCCCAGGGGAGCGCGCCGTCATAGCGGTCGAGCTCATCCCGGAGGGTCCCGCACGCGGTCTGGAAGCCGGGGAGGTCGCCCGAGGGATCCTCGCGCGCGCCGCAGGGCTGCGACCTGCGGTTCGCGGGGATCGTGCTCTCGTGGCTCGCGACGTACGCCTCGATCGTCTGCCCGACCTCGTCGGCGTTGCCGCGCGCGTTGACGACGATCGCCGAGCCGACGATCCCCATGACCAGACCGACGCCCGCGACGCCGGTCCCCACCCAGGCGAGCGGCTTGCGCGCGTACCAGTGGAAGAACGGCTCGCGGCCGCCGGAGGTCTGGTCCGGGCCCATCGTGCCCAGCGTGCTGCTCGTCGAGACGCTGAGCCCGCCGGAGCCCGTCGCCGCCGCCGGCGGAGCGCTCGGCGCCGTCGCACCGGGGGCCGCTGCGCCGGGCACCGTCGCGCCGGGTGCGGTCGCGCCGGGCGTCGTCGCGCCAGGCGCCGTCGCGCTCGGGGTCGTCGCGCTCGGGGTCGTCGCGCCCGGCGTCGGCGAGCCGGGGGCCGGCTGCGCGGTGCCCGGCGGCGTGGCCCCAGCTGGCGCGCCCGGGGCCGGCGTGGTCGGCAGCGCCCCCGGCGCGGGCGTCGGCGCGGCGGCGGCGGGCGCGCCGGTCGTTCCCAGGGTGAGCGTCGCCGGCGTGGCCGTCCCGACCTTCGCATCCACCTGGACCGTCGCCGAGCGGTCCTGGTAGGTCGCGAACAAGGTGTGCTTGCCGGGGGGCACGAACACCGGATCGAGCAGGGGCGCCTTGCCGACGAGGACGCCGTCGACGCTGATGTCCGCGCCGTTCGCGTCGGCCGTCACGATGATGAAGCCGGTCCGCCGCTTCACGTCGGCGAGCGCCTTCTCGGCGGCGGCGCGCTGGTCCGGGGTCGCGGTGGTGTGCTCGCGCAGGAACTGCTGGAGGTGCTTGCCGGCGTCCTCCAGGTGATTGGAGCGAAGCTCGCTCTGCCCGAGGTTGAGCAGCACGGCCGGGTGACGCTTGAGCGCGTAGACCTGAAGAAACGCCGTACGCGCATCCTCGAACCGACCCGCGTCATACGCCTTGACGCCGTCCTCGTAACGCTGGCGCGCGACCTCGGTGACGGGATCGGACGACTGCGCGAAGCAGAGCGGCTCGCCGAGAAGAGAGGAGGTGAGCCCGGCCTCGGTGAGCACAGCAGGAGCGAAGAGCGAGAGCAGGAGAACGGGGGCGCAGGCGCGTGTTTTCATGGCTCCTCAGGTCGGGCTTCGCCTCGTCGGCGTCCGCGGTAGGTGACTAACGACTGCAGCAAGCCTCGCTGCCGAGGCGGAAAGCGGGGCGCGTCAGAAGGGGGCATCGCGGATGATGCCTCCGCCCTTGTTGCCCCCGGTCGTGGTCCCGCGCTGCGCCGGCACAGGCTTCTTCGGTGCCGGAGCTGCCTTGGGCTCGGTCGCCGGCGTCGCCGGCGGCGCGGCGGCGGTGGGCGGCGCGGCGGCGGGCGGCGGCGCGGAGGATGACGGCGGCGCGGCGGCGGGAGACGTCGCCGCCGCGGAGGCCGGAGGGCTCGCCGGCGCCGAGGCGCTCGGCGCCGGCACAACGCCGACCTCCGTGGCAGCGGCGGCGGGCGAAGGGCCGTCGGTCGCCTGCGCGGCGGCGGCGGGAGGCGCTGCCGTCGCCGCGGACGGCGCCTCCGCTGCGGGCGGCGTGGGGTCGGCGCCGGCGTCGTCGTGACGCAGGGCGCGGATGACAAAGAAGAGGAAGACCGCGCCGACGAGGGCGATGACGATCCGCAGCGCCGCCTTGTTCGGCGTGGAGACCGGGAGCTCGATCGGATCGTGGTCTTCCGTGCGCACGGCGGACGCGGCGACCGAACCGGCGCCCTCCGTCGCCGGGCGCGCGGCGCGAGAGCGGGTGCGCGCAGGCCGCGCGGACGGCGGCTCAGGCTCAGGGGAGGGGGCCAGCTCCGGGCGCCCCGGTTCAGCGGCCCGCGCGCCGGCCTCGCCGCCGCGCTCGGCCGCAGGCGCATCGTCCGCCGCGTCCGGCGCGCCGACGCCCACGCGCGTCTTTCCGGCGGGCGCGAGGTACTGGCCCGGCTTCGCCGCGCCGCCCTCCGGAGCGCCGGCGCCGGCAGCGCCGCCGTGCGTCTGGGCATCCGCGAGCGGTCGAGGAGACGGGCTGTCCTGCGCGCCAGCATCGGGAGCGCCCGCTGCAGCCTTGGGCGCGGCCTCCGCGGCCGGCGCCCCCTGCGCGTCGTCGCCGATGGCGATGGTCGGGACCCCCTCGATCACGGTGTCGGACACGCCGGAGGCGCCGGCGGGCGGCGCTTCCAGCACGCGCGCCGCGGGCCCGATCGGCGCGGCAGAGAAGGCGGCCATCGCCGGCTCACGCCCCGCGGTCGGCGCATCGGCGGGGGGCGCCGCTGCGGCCTCCGGCGGCTTCGCGGCCGGGGCGCCGGGGGCGCTGCCCCGCTCGTCGCCTCGGCCGCCGGGGGCACTGCCCCGCTCGTCGCCCCGAGCGCCGGGGGCGCTGCCCCGCTCGTCGCCCCGAGCGCCGGGGGTGCTGCCGCGCTCGTCGCCCCGAGCGCCGGGGGCGCTGCCCCGCTCGTCGAACCCCTCCCAGGAGGGCCGGATCGACGCCGCGATCCGATCCGCTTCCTCCGCAGAGAGGGAGCGCTCACCAGGTTCCGCGGTCGTCGGTCGCTCCCCCGCAGTCATCGCGGTGAGGAACTTATCACCCGCGTCTGCCGCACCGCAATCTCGCGACGGATCCGCGCGTCGCCCTCCCGCCGCGCGGCGGCGGGGGCGCGCGCCGCCCGACGCCCGGGGAGGCGCCTCGACCCGCTCATCCGCCGCGCACCTCGCGCAGCAACGCGTCGTCCCATTGGTCGGCGACCTGGCTCACCGTCGTGACGATATCCTCGAACTCTTCGTACTCGAGCGCGCTGAGCCGCCGCAGGCAGCGCACCACCACCTCGTTGCGCGACCTGTCGATCGCGAACGCCGCGTCGGAGGTGGCGACGAAGCTGAGCTCCAGGAGGCGCCGGTAGAAGGCCTCCCGCCCGCTCAGGGGGACGGCCATGATCGGCGAGAACACCATCAGGACCCCCTGAGCCTCGAGCACGTTGACGCCGATCGTCGCGCTCCCGTGCTGGAGCTGCGCGTACCCGGTCTCGTCGAGCGCGCTCGCGCCCGCGCCGCCCGGCGATCCGGCCCCGCCCCGAGGGCTCGCGGCGTACCGGGCGAGATACGCGTTGACCATGCTCGTCGCGTCGGCAAACCTCTCCCCCGACGCACGATCCGCGTAGAGGGGTTCTGTGGATGAAGTGGGCGTGAGGTCGGGCACGTGAAACCTCCGGGACGTATCGCCGTTCGCTCGGCGCGCGGGGCAGCTCTGGCGAAACCACGGCGCACCACCCCAGCGCAGCCGCATCGTAGCGCCCTGGCCTTCTCGGCGATCACGCTTTTTGCAGTGGCCGCGCACACCCTCGGGTGCGGCGCCGACGGCGGCGCGCCCGCCGCTCCCGCCGCCGTCTCCGACGAGCAGCGCGCTGCCGCGCTGCTCGATCCGGGCGCGCTGCTCCCGCCCCGCGCCGAGACGGTCGCCCTCGCCGACGCCGTCGCCATCGCGTCGTCGCGGGCAGAGGCCGGGGCGCCGGCCGCCGCGCTCGCGGAGCTTGCCGCCGACCTTCGCGTGCGGCTCTTCCGCCTCGATCAGGCGGCCACCGACGCGCGCGAGGCGATGGAGCTGTACAGCGCCGCGGCGACCGCCTTCCGCGCCTCGGCCGACCCGGCCCACCTCGAGCGCGCGTGCCAGGCCGAGCGCCGCCGCGCGCTGCTCGCCGGCGAGCTCGCCCGCGACGCCGCCGTCGCGTACCGCGAGCTCTACCTGGTCTCCCGGCGCTACGCGGCCCTCTCGCCGCCGGCGTCCAGCGGCGCGCCGCCCGCGCCCTCGCCGTGCCTCGGCGCCATCGCGGTCGCCCTGGCGCAGGCCGTCGCCTACCGGCCCAGCGGGGACGCGCTGCGCGCCCTGGAGCAGGAGGGGCACCGCGTCGAGGGCGTCGCGCTCGCGCTCGCGCTCGCGCCGGGCGCCTCCGCCGCGCCGGCGAGCGCGGCGCCGGTGCAGGCGACCGCCGACGCCGCGGGCGATCTCGTCGTCGCTCCACCGGCGTCCGCGGCGCCCGCAGGCCCGGTGAAGGTCACGTCGATCGAGCGGCACGGCTCGGACAAGGGGGCGCGCGTGGTCATCGAGCTCTCCGCGCCGACGACGTTCAACGTCGGCACGCTCCCGGCGGACGAGACCGCCGGCAAGGACGCGCGCATCTTCGTCGACATCGCGCGGGCGACGTCGCGCGGCGTCGCGCGGGAGATCGAGGTCGGCGGCGTCCTCAGGCGCGTGCGCGTCGGCGTGCAGCCGAAGGGCACGCGCGTCGTCCTCGATCTCGCCGCCAACCTGTACCGCCGGATCTTCTACCTGCCCGAGCCGTTCCGGATCGTCGTCGACGTGAGCACCCGCCCGCCGGTGCGCGACGACGAGGCCAAGCCCGGCGGCGCGCGGGAGGTCCGGCGCGTCGCGATCGACCCCGGGCACGGCGGCAACGACACCGGCGCCGTCGGCCCGACCGGGCTGAAGGAGAAGGACGTGACGCTCGACGTCGCCCACCGCGTCGCCCCGCTCCTCGCGCGCGAGCTCAAGATCGAGACGCTCCTCACCCGGGACAGCGACGTCTACGTCCCGCTCGAGCTCCGCACCGCGCGCGCGAACGCGTTCCACGCCGACCTGTTCGTCTCGATCCACTGCAACGCCAGCGACAACGGCCGCGCGCGCGGGGTCCAGACCTTCTCGCTCGCGGCGCCTCACGACGCCGAGTCGACGTCGGCCGCGCTCGCGGCGCGCGAGAACGCCGCCCGCGCCGCCAGGGGAGGGCAGGGCGCGGAGCCGGGCGATCCCGAGGCCCGCCGCGAGGTGGCGGCGATCCTGTCGAACCTCAACGTCGGCGACATGGCGGCCCGCTCGCGCCACTTCGCCGAGCTCCTCCAGCGGTCGTCGCTCGCCTCGCTGTCGCCCCGCTACCCCGACACGAAGGACCAGGGCGTCAAGGGCGCGGGCTTCTTCGTCCTCGCGGGCGCCGACATGCCGGCCGCGCTGTTCGAGACCTCGTTCATCTCGAACCCCGAGGACGAGGCGCGCCTCGCCACCGCCGATTTCCGGCAGAAGATGGCGGACGCCATCGTGAACGCGATCCGCGCCTACCGCGAGGGCAAGTGAAGGGCGAGGACGGCCCAGAGAGGCGCCGCCCGCGCCGGGATCACCCCCGCTCGAGGCCCATGAGCCGCTCGAGCGAGTCGCGCAGCTCGCCGGCCTCGCCCTTCTTGATGAAGTCGTAGGCCCCGGCCTCGGTCGCGTTCTTCTTCATCTCCTCGTGGTTCGAGTAGACGATACAGCGGATGTGCGAGGTCGAGTCGATCGACCGGAGGCGCTCCAGGCAGCGCACGCCGTCGAGCCCCGGCATCATCACGTCCAGGATGAGCGCGTCGGGCTGGAGGTTGCCCACCGCGACGAGGGCGTCGAACGGATCCTGGAACGTGGTCAGGTCGAACCTCCGCGAGAGGGTCTTGCGGAGGGCGGCGAGGACGGCGGGGTCGTCGTCGACCACGACGACCTTCGGCTTGCCCATCCGCAGGATCTCCGGGATGGGGTAGCCGTACTTTCGGAGGAAATCGAGCACGTCCAGCCGCCGGAAGCGGAGGTGCCGTCCGGGCGTGCGGAAGTGGCGGATTTCCCCCTTGTCCGCCCAGTTGTGGATGGTCTTGAGGTCCACCTGACAGAAGCGCGCGACGTCGCTCGCGGTGAACAGCTCGGGCTGCGTCGTGTTCTCTTTCGGGTTCGTTTCCATGGCTCACTCCTCGAGATCAGGCGTCGCCGGCACGGAGGGGGCATTCGTCTGGGGGGTGTCGAAGCTCGTCGTGGATCTGGGCTCTCGTTCCTGTTTGATGTGGATCGGGGATCCATGTGCGCAGCATTCTTCAGCGACGAAGCGCCCGTCGCGCAGGACATAACGGGTCGGGCCGTCGACGCGCCGCTCGCGGACCTCGTGCGAGGGGTCGCCCGGCAGCGCCAGGTAGGGCGGCTCGGCCCCATCGCCCGGGACGAAGCGCGGGCAGATCGGCAGGAGCGGCTGGCGTTCCGCGAGCGCCACGGCGCTGCGCACGTCCCGGGCCGCGGAGAGCAGCTCGAGCGTGCGCGACGTCGGCGGGGCGAGAACGATCTCGCCACGCGCGGCGCGCTCCAGCACCTCCGAGGGCGCGGCCCAGAAGCTCATCGTCGTCTCGTGCCCGTCGTGGCGCCCGACCTGGCCGCGCGGCAGCGGCAGCAGGAAGAAGCGCGCGTCGAAGCGGCGCGCCTCGGCGGCGGGGGTGATCCACCGGGCCCACGGCACGAGCGCCGCGAGGGCGAGCTTCAGGCCACGCCGCTCGAGGCTCGCGTCGAGCGGCGTCCCGGCGGCGAGCTCCCGCGCGACCGCATCGATCGCGTCGCCGGACAGCGGCGGATCCGTCGGCAGGATCGCCCCCTCCTCCAGCGTCTCGCGGCACGCCGCCACGCACAGCGCGCGCGCCGCGATCGCGTCCGTCGCGAGCGCAGCGGCGCGCGCCGGCGGATCGGTCGCCCGATCCCTCCAGACTTCCGCGCCGTCCTGCGCGTCCACCTTCCCACCCGGGAACACCACGGCGCCGCCCATGAAGCTCGAGCTCGCGTGGCGGCGGACGCAGAACACCTCGACCCCCACGCGACCGTCCCGCAGGACGATCACCGTGGCGGCATCGCGAGGTCGGATCGGGGTTCGGTTCTGATCGAAATCCAGCAATATGGGATAAATTTGTTCCACGTGAGCTGTCTTTCGTCAAACCGTCCGCTGCGTCTCTTTTCCGGCGTGCTCTGCGGTGAGCATGCGGGTTTGGGGCCAAAACCGCCGCCCTTTCCTGCACCTCGGGGCGCTCCCGCAGGCGCTTTCCACGCTCTCCCGACATCGATGCCGCTGCGAGCGATCGGTCGCGGCCGTCGCGCCGATACGGCGGCGGATGCAGCGGTGATCGCCGCGCGCATCGGGCGAACTCTGCCACCGACGGAGGCGTCGTTGACGGGCACGGCGCTCACGCCTAGAATCCCGCGCCTCGCTATTTCGGGGGGCTATCTGGCCTCTCCGGACATGTCGCGGAGCCGTAAGCCCCGTTCCGGCAGCCCGGGGGTCGACGCCCCGCGGCTTGCATGCGCCAGGGAGCTCAGACGGCGGCGCCGAACGGCGCATTCGACGCGAGAGGACCTATGAACAAGGCCCAGCTGAAAAAGTTCAAGACCCTGCTTGAGACGAAGCGCGACGAGATCGTCAAGAAGGCCAAGCAAACGCTGACCGAAGACATGATGCTCGACGCGAACGATCTCCCGGACGAGATGGACCTCGCGTCGAGCGAGTACCTGCAGTCGTTCACCTTCCGGCTCCGCGGCCGCGAGAAGTCGTTCCTCGACAAGATCCACAAGGCGCTCCTGAAGATCGAGGACGGCACGTTCGGCCAGTGCGAGGAGTGCGAGGAGGAGATCTCGGCGAAGCGCCTCGAGGCGCGCCCCGAGACGACCCTCTGCATCCGCTGCAAAGAGGACCAGGAGCGGGTCGAGAAGGACTACGGCTGAACGCCGCGCGCGGAGGTCCGCCTCGGCGGCCTCCGCGCGGTGGTGCCGCCGCGCCGTCGGGCGTGCGCTCCGCCTCCGGTCCACCTCGCGAGGACCGGGCGGGGCCACGCCCGCTCTTTTATTTGCGGGCCGCCGCCTTGCCGCGCGGCGCCTGCGGGCCGCGGCGCTTGGACGCCGCGAGCACCTCGCGCAGGTACGCGCCGGTGAACGACGCCTCCTCCTGGGTGACGTCCTCCGGGGTGCCCGCCGCGACGATCGTCCCGCCGCGCTCGCCGCCCTCGGGGCCGAGATCGATCACCCAGTCGCTGCACGCGATGACGTCGAGGTTGTGCTCGATGACGAGGACGGTGTTCCCGGCGTCGCGCAGGCTCATGAGGCTCGCGGTGAGCACCTCGATGTCCGAGAAGTGCAGGCCCGTGGTCGGCTCGTCGAGCACGTAGAGCGTGCGGCCGGTGGCCTTGCGCGCGAGCTCGCGCGCGAGCTTCACGCGCTGCGCCTCGCCGCCCGAGAGCGTCGTCGCGGGCTGGCCCAGCGTGATGTAGCCGAGGCCGACCCGCGCGAGCGCGGCGAGCCGCTCGCGGACGCGGGGGAGCGCCTCGAACTGCTCGATCGCCTGCTCGACCGTGAGGTCGAGCGCGTCCGCGATCGACATCCCGCGGTAGAGCACCTCGAGCGTCTCGCGGTTGTACCGGCGGCCCCCGCACGTCTCGCACGTGACGAAGATGTCGGGCAAGAAGTGCATCTCGATCCGGAGCACGCCGTCGCCCTGGCACGCCTCGCAGCGGCCGCCCTTCACGTTGAACGAGAAGCGGCCCGCCTTGTACCCGCGCGTCCTCGCCTCCGGGAGGCCCGCGTACAGCTCGCGGAGCAGCCCGAAGACCCCCGTGTACGTCGCCGGGTTGGAGCGCGGCGTGCGGCCGATGGGCGCCTGATCGATCGAGATCACCTTGTCGATGTGCGAGAGGCCCTCGATGCCGTCGCACGCGCCGATCGGGGCGGAGCTCCGGTACAGCTCGTTCTTCGCGGCCGGCAGGAGCGTGTCGACGATGAGGCTCGACTTGCCGGAGCCGGACACGCCCGTGACCGTGCAGAACAGGCCGACCGGGATCTCGGCCGTCACGTTGCGGAGGTTGTGCGCCCGCGCGCCGGCCACGCGGATGAAGCGCCCGTCGGGGCGCCGGCGTTTCGTGGGGATCGCCAGCTGCTTCTTGCCGCTGAGGTAGGGGCCCGTGATCGACGCGGGATCGGCGCTCAGCTCCTCCGGCGTGCCCTGCGCCACGACGTTGCCGCCGTGCACGCCCGCGCCCGGGCCCATGTCCACGACGTGGTCGGCCGCGAGGATGGCGTCGCGGTCGTGCTCGACGACGACGACGGTGTTGCCGAGATCCACGAGCCGCCGGAGCGCCTCGAGCAGGCGCGTGTTGTCGCGCGCGTGCAGGCCCACCGAGGGCTCGTCGAGCACGTAGAGCACGCCGACGAGCGCGGCCCCGATCTGCGTCGCCAGGCGGATGCGCTGCCCCTCGCCGCCGGAGAGGGTCTGCGCGGAGCGATCCAGCGTGAGGTAGTCGAGCCCGACGTCGATGAGGAAGCCGAGGCGGGCGATCACCGCGCGGAGCAGCGGCTCGGCGATCGCGCGCTCGCGCGGCGCGAGCCCGCCGTCGGCTGGCGGCTCGCCCGCGGCGTCGCCGCTGCCGGGGGGCCGCGGCGCTCCGTCCTTGGGCGGCATGAGCCCCTCGAGGAAGGTGCGCAGCGTGCGCAGCGGCAGGGTGCCGACCTCCGCGATGTTGCGATCGCCGAGGCGGACGGCGAGCGCCTCGGGGCGCAGGCGCCTGCCGTCGCAGGCGTCGCACACCCGCGTGATGACGAAGCGGCCGATCTCGTCGGAGAGCGCGGCGCTGTCCTCGTCGGGATCGGCGTCCTCCTCGTCGGCGAGGGCGGGCTCGCCGCTGCTCAGGAGCCGCTCGAGCCGCGGGATGATCCCCTCGTAGGCCGCCTTCTTCTTCCCCCGGCCGCCGGCGCCCGAGGCGTCGCTCCCCTCGAGGATCGCCTGCCGCACGGCCGCCGGCAGCTTCGCCCACGGCACGTCCGGATCGCAGCCGAGCGCGCTCACGGCCCGCTCCGTCTCGGTGGCGAGCGAGAGCGAGCCGCGGCGCCCCCACGCCACTACGGCGCCCTCGCGGAGCGTGCGCCGCGGATCGGGCACCACGCGGTCCGGATCGATGCGCGTCCTCGCGCCGATGCCGTCGCAGGCGGGGCAGGCGCCGTGCGGGCCGTTGAAGGAGAACATCCGCGGCTCGATCGGCGGCAGGGAGATGCCGCAGTCGATGCACGCGAAGCGCTCGCTCATCCAGAGCGGCTCGATCTTCATGCCGTCGCTGGAGATGTCGACGAGCAGCCGGCCTTCGCCCAGCTTGAGGGCGAGCTCGACCGAGTCGGTGAGCCGGCCCTTGATGCCCTCCTTGACCACGATCCGGTCCACGACCACGTCGAGGTCGTGGGCGCGCGTGCGGTCGAGGACGATCTCGTCGCCGAGGTCGACGATCTCGCCGTCGATGCGCGCGCGCACGAACCCCTCGCGCCGCAGCCGCTCGATGTCGAGCTTCAGCTCGCCGCGGCGGCCCCGGGCGATCGGCGCCATGATCGTGACCCGCGTCTTGTCCCCGAAATCGAGGATGCGGTCGACGATCTGCTGCACGGTCTGGGCCTCGATCCGCTTGCCGCACGCGGGACAGTGGGGGGTGCCGACCCGCGCGAAGAGCAGGCGGAGGTAGTCCGAGATCTCGGTCACCGTGCCGACGGTCGAGCGCGGGCTCTTGGCCAGCGCGCGCTGCTCGATCGCGATCGCGGGCGAGAGGCCCTCGATCGACTCCACGTCGGGCTTGGACAGCTGCTCGAGGAACTGCCGCGCGTACGCGGAGAGCGACTCGACGTAGCGGCGCTGCCCCTCCGCGTAGATGGTGTCGAACGCCAGGGAAGATTTGCCCGAGCCGCTCGGGCCGGTGATCACCACCAGGCGGTCGCGCGGAAGCGACACGCTGACGTTCTTGAGGTTGTGCTGCCGAGCGCCTCGAACGACCAGTCGATCCATAGGGGGAACCGGAGAGCTATCACACACGGCAGCGGGCGGGGCGCGCTCCTGCGCGCGCGCCGCTCTCCCGCTGCCTTCCCCGCCGCTCTCCCGCCGTACCTTTCCGCATTCCCGGCGGGCGCGGCGCGTTTCCCGCTTGCTCGATGCGCGGCGCGTCTTCCCGTTCTTCCGGCGCGCAGCGCGTCGAGACGCGTCGCGCCGGACATGGTGTTCCGGAGGTCCTGCAATTCTTCTCACGTCGCTGCGCCGCGAGCTGGACTATGAGGGGGCGCGCGGGGTCACGTGGAAGCGCAACCTAGGAGCATCCTGATGGCGGTCGGCGCCGGCGCTGCGCTCGGCGCGGTCGCGCTCCTCGCGCGGTACGCCCCCGAGCTCGACGCGCTGCTGCTCATGCCGCCCGCTCCGCCCGGGCGCTCCGCGGCCCTGCCCGCCGCGCCGCGCTCCGCGGACGCCGCCGCGCCGGCCTCCCCGCCGTCGGCGTCCAGCGCGCCCGGCGCGCCCGCTCGCCCGGGGGAGCCGACGGCGTCCGAGGAAGGCTCGCCCCCCGGGCCGGCGCCGATCCCCCGGGGCGCGCCGGCCTCCGCGGCCCCGCCGGTCGACCGCTTCGCGGACGATCCGGCGGCGCGCGCCGCGTGTCCGGCCGACATGACCCTCGTGGAGGGCGATTTCTGCCCGTCCCTCCCGTATGTCTGCGCCCGCGCCGGCGACGGGATCGGCCACGGCTGCGCCGAGTACGCGCGCGGCGCGCGCTGCCGGGCGGCCGTGGACCCCCGGCGCTTCTGCATCGACCGCCACGAGTGGCCGAACCGGGTCGGCGAGCTGCCGCGCGTCTACGTCGACTGGCACGAGGCGCGGTCGCTCTGCGCCTCGATCGGCAAGCGGCTCTGCCGGCGCTCCGAGTGGATCCTCGCTTGCGAAGGACCGAAGCGCCTGCCTTATCCTTGGGGATTCGTGCGCACGCCGAGCCCCTGCAACATCGATCGCGCGGCGATCGCGTTCGACATCGACGCGATGGTCGACGAGGAGACCCGCGAGGGCGAGATCGCCCGGCTGTGGCAGGCCGATCCGATCGGATCGCACCCGAACTGCATCAGCGCCTACGGGGCGTACGATCTCGCCGGCAACGTCGACGAGTGGACCGACAACCTGGCCGACGATCCGGGCACGTCGCGCCCGGCCACGCTCAACGGCGGCTACTGGGGTCCGGTGCGGAACACCTGCCGCCTCACGACGGGGGGGCACGGGCCGACCTTCAGGTTCTACCAGGCCGGCTTCCGCTGCTGCGCGGACACGGTCGACGGCGTCGTCACGCCGCCGCCGCGGCCGTTCATCGAGCGCGACCGCGAGAAGGACGGCGTGTACGACTGACATGCGCGAGCGCCTCGCCTTCATCGCCGCCCTCGCCGTCGCCGCCCTGGTGAGCGCGCTCCTCTTCGCCCCGCGCTTCCAGCGGCGGCCGGAGCCGCTCGACCTGTCGAGCGCGGCGCCGCCGGCGAGCGTCCCGCCGCCGGAGCCCGCGCCGCCCGCGCCGGCGCTCGCGCCCCCTCCGCCCCCGCCGCTGCCCGCGTACGTGCGCGTCAACCCGGCGAGCGCCACGGCCTGCCTCGGCGGGATGGTGCTCGTGGACGGCATCTACTGCCCCTACGTCGGCCACCACTGCGCCTCCTACATCGACGAGAAAAAGGACATCTGCGCGCGGTTCGAGCCCGAGGTCCTCTGCGAGGGGCGCCTCCAGCACCGGCGCTTCTGCATCGACGTCTTCGAGTACCCGAACATCGAGGGCGTCCGCCCGGCGGTGATGGTCAACTGGCTCGAGGCGAAGCGCGCCTGCGAGGTCGAGGGCAAGCGGCTCTGCTCCGGCGAGGAGTGGGAGTTCGCGTGCGAGGGCCCGCAGATGTGGCCCTATCCCTATGGAATTGCTCGCGATCCCGAGGCATGCAACATCGACAGGAAGATCGCGATGCCCGTGCTCGAGGTGTTCGGCGACCCCTGGAAGATCTCGGCGGAGGTCGAGCGGCTCGACCGCCGGGTCGCGTCCGGGGAGATGCACCGGTGCGTGAGCCCCTTCGGCGTGCGCGACATGACCGGCAACGTCGACGAGTGGGTCAACAACGAGCTCGGCCACCTGGACGAGCAGCCGTTTCGATCGACGCTGAAGGGCGGGTACTGGGGGCCGATCCGCTCGCGCTGCCGCCCGGTGACCTCGACGCACAACCGGTGGTTCCGCTTCTATCAGGTCGGGTTCCGCTGCTGCGCCGACGCGCTCGACGGGGGCAAGGCCGTGTCCCCCGCCGCGAAGACGGCCCGCATCCCGCACCGCAGCCCGATGGCCGATCCGGCCGGGCGGCAGGGTCCGTGAGCGATCGCTGCCCGAGCGGACCCTCGCCGCCGGCGCGGCGCCGCCCGCGAAGGCCCGCCGCCGCCGCGGGGCGAGCGCCGTCCGCCTGCGCGGCGAGCGCCGTCCGCCTGCGCGGCGAGCGCCGTCCGCCTGCGCGGCGAGCGCCGTCCGCCTGCGCGGCGAGCGCCGTCCGCTGCGGGGCGAGCACCGTCTGCAGCCGGCGCTCTCGCGCGGCCGAGCCGCCCCGGACCGCCGCGGAGCCGCCGTGAACCTGGGCGGCCGAAGCGCTCCCCTTCCAACTGCGCGCCGCTTGGACTACGTTGTCGGCCGGTGCGAAAGTGGGCGGACCCGAAGGGGCTTCGCTCATGCACCAGGGCCTATAGCTCAATCGGTCAGAGCCCCCGGCTCATAACCGGGCTGTTCCTGGTTCGAGTCCAGGTGGGCCCACGAAAGCCACGAAACAGAAGGAGACAAGGAAGCACGTGAGCATCCGCGAGCAGATCGCATTCCTCGAAGAGCTGTCGGCCATCGACAGCGATATCCGCCGCATCGATGAGCAGCTCGACAAGCAGCGCGGCAGCCTGGAAGGGATGCGGTCCGAGCTGAAGCGGCTAGAGGAGCGGCTGAAGGCCGATCGGGAGACCCTGGCGGCCATGGAGAAGACGCGCTCCGAGCTCGTCGTCGAGCTCCGCCAGATGTCGACCCAGATCGAGCGATCGCGGGAGAAGCTGCAGCGCTCCCGCAACGAGCGCGAGTCGAACGCGGCGCAGCGCGAGATCGAGGAGCTGCGCAAGCTGCACCGCGATCGCGAGGAAGAGATCGAGCGCCTGAACACCGCCTCCGAGGGCGCGCGCGGGGCGATCGAGCAGGCCGAGGCGAAGCGCGTCGAGCTCGCGGGGGCGATCGACGGCAGCGCGCCGGGGACGCAGGCGTCGCTCGCGGCGCTCGAGGCCGAGCGCGCCCTGCGGGCCGAGGCGCGCCAGCAGGTCGTCAGCAAGCTGCCGGTCGTCCTGTACCGTCGCTACGAGTCGATCCGCACGCGCAGGCCCGTCGCGATCGCCCGCACGTACGACGGCACGTGCCTCGGCTGCCACCTGTCCGTGCCGCCGATGATGTTCCAGAAGATGCGCCGCCAGGAGGAGTTCGAGCGGTGCCCGAACTGCAACCGGATCCTCTACTACATGCCGCCAGAGCCCGCGCCGGGCAGCTCGCCTGCCGCGGACCCCTCCCGCGCCTGACCCCGGGGGCGGCTTGAAGACCTGCTCCGCCTGCTTCAGGCTCTTCTCTCAGGACAGCGGCTTCTGCCCGATCGACGGGCAGCGCCTCATCCCGGTCGCGCAGGCCTCGCCGCCGCGGCACCCGGACGACCGGCGCGTCGGCGCGACGCTCTGCGGCGGGCGCTATCAGGTCTGGCGCATCGTCGCGGACGGGGGCATGGGGCGCGTCTACCAGGCGCTCGATCTCCGGGCTGGCCGCAGCGTCGCCCTGAAGATCCTCCACCCCGAGGTCGCGCTCGACGAGGTGAGCGTCGAGCGCTTCCACCGCGAGTTCGAGGTCAGCGCGTCGCTGCCCCACGAGCACATCGTCGAGGTGGTCGCCTTCGAGAAGACCGAGGACGACAGCTTCGCGCTCGTGATGGAGTACCTCGAGGGCGAGGAGCTGCGGACGGTCCTGAAGCGCGACAAGGTGCTGCCCCCGGAGCGCCTCGTGCGGATGCTGTCGCAGGTGGCGCTGGGCCTCGTGGAGGCCCACGAGCGCAAGGTCGTGCACCGCGATCTCAAGCCGGACAACATCTTCCTCGTCGGCACGCACGACGGCGACCGGGTGAAGATCCTCGACTTCGGCAGCGTGCGCGACAACAGCGAGGGCGCGAAGAAGCTGACCGTCGTCGGCACGACGATCGGCTCGCCCTTCTACATGTCGCCCGAGCAGGCGCAGGGGCTGCTCGCGCTCGACCACCGCGCCGACGTCTGGTCGGTCGCGGCGATCGTGTTCGAGTGCGTCACGGGGCGGGTCCCGTTCCACGCGCCGACCGGCCCGATGATCCTCGTCGCCATCATGGGCAGCAACCCGGTGCCCCCGAGCGAGGCGGGCAAGGCGTACGGGGTGCCCGCGTCGCTCGATCCGGTGATGGAGGCGGCGTTCATGAAGAGCCCGGAGGCGCGCCTCCCGTCGGTCGGTCTGCTGGCCGATCGCGTCGGTCAGGCGTACGGCCTCGCGGGGTCTCACCGCGACTGGGCGTACATGCCGCAGAAGGAGCTCGCGGCCCGGATCCGCGCCGCGATGCCGGCCGTGCTGGCCCGCCACCAGCAAGGCGCCGCCGGTGGCGGCGGCGACGGGCGCTCGCTCGTCGGCGCGGCCGCCGCCGGCGCCGAGCGAGCGCCCGGCGCCGCCGCGGTCGCCGCGCCGTCGACGGGCGCCGCCGACGCGTTCGCCGAGGATATCGTCATGGGGGTGCCCCAGCGCATGCCGCGGTGGGTCGTCCCCGCGGTGGCCAGCGCGGCCGTGCTGCTCTGTGCGCTCGTCGCCCTGCTGATCTCGCGCTGAAACGCGGCTGGAGACGCGCCCGACCGCGCGCCCGTCAGGCGCCGCGGCGCGTGAGGCCGTCGCGGCGCCTGCGCCCGTCCTCACGGGCGCCCGGGGCCCCGTGTTCGCGCGGAAGCCGCCGCTGTGTTATTTGTGTTGACCATGAGCACTCATCCTTCAACTCGGACCCGCAAGCCTCTCCCCGCCGCGATGTGCCTGATCGCTCTCTCCGGGCTCACCGTCGTCGGCTCGGGGTGTAGCCAGAGCGAAGCGGCGACCTCCCGCAGCGTCGCGGATGTGCCTGCGGCGTCACCCCAGGGCGGAAAATCGAAGGTCGAGGATGCGGTCTACACCCTCGAGATGAAGCCGACGGGGACGTACAAGGCCGGCCAGGAGGGGGCCGTCGAGGTCTCGCTCCTGTCGAAGGGCGACTACCACATCAACGACAAATACCCCATCAAGTTCAAGGTCACTGAGCCGGCCGCCGAGGGCGTCACCTACCCGAAGCCCTTGCTCAAGCGAGAAGACGGCGCGTTCGAGGAGAACAAGGGCGTCCTCAAGGTCCCGTTCGTCGCGGCCAAGAAGGGCAAGGCCAAGGTGGCGGGCGTGCTCTCCTTCAGCATCTGTAGCGCCGCGAACTGCCTGATGCAGAAGCAGGAGCTCGAGGCGGTCATCGACGTGCAGTAGGCACAACGGTAAACTCGGCCTCACGTGAATAACGACACCTCCGGTAGCCGGGGGGGCCAGCCCAGCGCGGTCGGCCCCAGCCAGACAGTTCAAGGCAGTGCGGCGGAGCGGGCTCGAAAGGCCCTCTCCGAGCTCGACGCCATCGCCACATCGATGGCCCGGCGCTTCAACGAAGAGCAGCGGGTCCTCTCCTTCCAGCAGTACCTGGAGCTGTTCGCCTCGAACCCGGTCCGCTTCGGTCGCGACGCGGCTCGCTACGTCCGCGACATGTTCGACCATTTCGGCACGCGGACGATCAAGAAGCCCTGGGGGGAGCTGACCCGCTTCCAGCTGTTCGATCTTCCGTGGGAGCTCCCTGCGGCCGAGGCGGCGCAGCAGGGCGCGACGCCGTCGGCCGCGTATCACGGGCGGGATTTCGCGCTGATCGGCCACGAGGAGCTCCAGGCCGAGGTCTACCGGGTGCTCTGCAACTTCGTGCGCGAGGGCAGGGCCAACCGGCTCGTCCTGATGCACGGGCCGAACGGCTCGGCGAAGAGCACGCTCGCCGCCTGCATCCTGCGGGCGCTGGAGCACTACTCGACCCTCGACGAGGGCGCGCTGTACCGCTTCCACTGGGTCTTCCCGAGCCGCAAGACGACGCGCGGCTCGATCGGCTTCGGCGGCGACGTGAAGGCGAGCGCCGCGGACGGCGCGAGCTACGCCCACCTCGAGGACGATCAGATCGACGCGCGGCTCGTGATCGAGCTCCGGGACCACCCGCTGTTCCTGCTCCCGGTGCGCGAGCGGCGCGCGCTCATCCTGAAGCTCTACGAGGACGCCGGCGCGACGGAGCCGCCGCCCGAGTGGCTGATGAGCGGCAAGCTGTCCCACAAGAACCAGCAGGTCTTCGAGGCGCTCCTCGTGGCGAGCAACGGCTCGCTCGCCGAGACGCTGCGGCACGTCCAGGTCGAGCGGTACTTCATCTCGCGCCGCTACCGCGTCGGCGCCGTCACGATCGGCCCGGAGCTCTCGGTCGACGCCGGCGAGCGGCAGATCACGGCGGATCGCTCGCTCGCCTCGCTGCCGACCTCCCTCCAGGCGACGACGCTCTTCGAGGCGCACGGCGAGCTCATCGAGGCCGCTGGCGGCGTGCTCGAGTTCAGCGATCTCCTGAAGCGCCCGCTCGACGCCTTCCGCTACCTCCAGCTCACGCTGGAGACCGGCGAGGTCAGCCTGCCGCAGCAGACGTTGCAGACGAACGTCGTCATGATCGGCAGCGCCAACGACGTGCACCTCAACGCGTTCCGGGAGCACCCGGAGTTCCCGAGCTTCCGCGGGCGCTTCGAGCTCCTGCGCGCGCCCTATCTCCGGAGCTACCTCGACGAGCAGACGATCTATGACGGGCAGATCGTCCCGTTCGTGACCCGCCACGTCGCCCCGCACGCGACACGCGTCGCCGCGCAGTTCGCCGTGCTCACCCGCATGCGCCAGCCGGAGGCGAAGCGGTACCCCGACGCGCTCGCGCCGCTCGTGTCGAGCCTCACCGCGGTCGAGAAGATGGAGCTGTTCGCGACGGGCACGGCGCCGGAGCGGTTCGACGCCGAGGCGCAGAAGGTGCTGCGCGCCGGCATTGAGGCCATCTATCACGAGAGCGACGCGTCGGTGGACTTCGAGGGGCGGCTCGGCGTCTCGCCGCGCGAGGTGCGGACGCTCCTGCTCGACGCGGCGCAGAGCCCGGACCACGCGTGCCTCTCGCCGTTCGCCGTGCTCTCGGAGCTCGACGCGCTCTGCAAGCGGCAGGCGGAGTACGACTGGCTCAAGGAGAAGCAGCTCGCGGGCGGCTACCACGACCACCGGCTCTTCCGCGAGGTCGTGCGCACGCGCCTGCTCGACACGATCGAGGAGGAGATGCGATCGGCCAGCGGCCTCGTCGACGAGACCCGCTACGCCGAGCTGTTCGATCGGTACATCTCCCACGTCGGCGTCTGGGTGAAGGGCGAGAAGATCCGGAACCCGCACACGGGCGACTTCGAGAACCCGGACGAGCGCATGATGCGCGAGGTGGAGGCGCTGCTCGGCGTCCGCACGAAGCACGACGACCACCGGCGCGGCCTGATCTCGGCGATCGCCGCGTGGGCCATCGACCACCCGGGCCAGAAGATCGTGAACGCGGTCGTGTTTCCGCAGCAGATCCGCAAGCTGCGGGAGGCGGTGTTCACGGAGCGGCGCAAGGGCGTGGCGCTGCTCGTGCGCGACCTCGTCGCGCTCCTCCGCGACGCGCAGGGCGACGGCAAGTCCGAGAAGGGATGGGGCGAGCTGCGCGAGGAGGAGCGCAGGAACGCGACGCGCGCGTTGGAGCGGCTGCACGTGATGGGCTACTGCGATCGCTGCGCGCTCGACGCCGCGAGCGCGCTGCTCCGCGCGCGCTTCGCGGAGCTCGTCACCTGAGCCGAAGCATGCTCATCGACTCGCACTGCCACGTCGACCCGCACCATTTCCGCGAGGGCGCGGACGCTGTCCTCGACCGCGCGCGCGCCGCCGGCGTCGACGCGTTCGTGGTCGTCGGCGTCGACGCGGATCTGTCCGCGGCGCGCTTCGCCGCGGAGCTGGCGGCGCGGCGCGCCGACGTGCACGCCGCGGTCGGCGTCCACCCGCACGACGCCTCCGCCCTGGATGACAGGATGCTCGCGGAGCTCGAGGCGCTGGCGCGCCGCCCCGAGGTCGTGGCCGTCGGCGAGATCGGCCTCGACTACCACTACATGCACTCGCCGAAGGACACACAGCAGCGCGTCTTCGCCGACCTCGTCGCCCTCGCGCGGCGGGTGCGGAAGCCGATCGTCATCCACACGCGCGAGGCGCCGGAGGACACGCTCGCCATCCTGGAGCGCGCAGGCGCGAGCGACGTGGGCGGCATCATCCACTGCTTCTCCGAGGATCGCGCGTTCGCCGAGAGGGCGCTCGCGCTCGACTTCGATCTCTCGTTCTCGGGCATCGTCACCTTCAAGAGCGCGCGCGCGATCCAGGAGGTCGCCGCGTGGGCGCCCGGGGACCGGATCCTGGTCGAGACCGACAGCCCCTACCTCGCGCCCGTGCCGTTCCGCGGGAAGCGGTGCGAGCCGGGGCACGTGCTGCACACGGCCCGCTTCGTCGCGGAGC
Organism: Sorangium sp. So ce394; assembly: GCF_051474665.1. NCBI lineage: Bacteria > Pseudomonadati > Myxococcota > Polyangiales > Polyangiaceae > Sorangium > Sorangium sp. So ce394. Next base: position 6,182,363 of record NZ_CP150339.1, on the reverse strand, counting down.
TCCGGGGCGAGCCGTTCGAGGCGCTCGCCGCGCGCACCGCGGAGAACACCCGCCGGCGGCTGCGGCTGCCGAAGGGCGACGCGCCCGCCGCGCCCGCCGTCTGACACGCGCACGACGTCGGACACGAGCGCCGCGCTCCTCCAGCGGTGCCGCCTGCGGGCTCGCCTCGCGTTCGTTTCGAGGCATAGTGACAGGACGATGCAGAGATCACGCGACGGCCGCCGGATCGCGTCCGCGTGGGCGCTCTCCGTCGCTGCCCACGCCGGGCTCGTCGGGGCAGGCGCGGCGATCGTCGCGGGCTCGCTCTCGACGCGGGAGGTGACGCTCGCGCGCACCGCCGGCGCGCCGGCCGCGCCGATCGCGCCGATCGAGATCGAGCTGCCGGTGGTCTCGGACGGCACGCTCGACAGCGCGCCGGCGATCGCGCCCGAGCTGCCCGCGAGCCTCGCGCGCGGCGGAGGCGAAGCCGCGGCGCGGCCGGACACGGGCACGCGCGGCCGCGGCGGCACGGACGCGGCCGCGCTGCCCGCGCTGAACCTCGCGGACAGGGACGACGCGACCTTCCTGTCGCCCGAGGTCCGCTCGCGGCTCGACAGGAGCCAGATCCAGCGCATCCGCTCGTCGTCGCGCCGCGCGTCGCGCGAGGACTGGCGCGCCAGCCGGGAGCCCACGGAGCTCACGTTCCTCGCGGGCGGCCGCGTCGGCAGCCGGCCCGAGCGGCGGTCCGCGGCCGAGCGCGATCCGTCGGTCGGGGCGCGCGACAGCGGCGCGCCCGAGCGTCGGGGCGGCCCGCTCGGCGCCGCGGCGCGGCCCGCGGGCGCCGAGGGCGCGGCCGACGCGTCAGGCGCGCCCGGCGCGACGCTGTCGCTCGGAGCGACGCCGCGCGCGATCGGCGGGGCCGTGGAGGGGGGCGAGCGCTCGTCCGCGGGGCTCGGCGTGCGCGACGGGCGGCCCGGCGCGGATCATCGCGACAGCGCGGCGGTCCCGCTGGCGCGGCCGATGGTCGCCGCGGGCACGCCCTCGGTCCCCGCGAACGTCGCGGGGCGCCCGAACGACACGGTCGACAGCGAGCAGGAGGTGGCGACGGCGATCCAGTCGCTCGTTCATGCGAGCTCGGCCGGCGGCGCGCGCGGGCTCGGTCCGGGCGGAGCGGCGGGGCCGGGCGCGACCGGCTCGGGCGGCGTGGCGGGCAGCGGCGCGCGCTCCAGCGCGCTCGGCTCCGGGCGCGGCCGGCTGCTCGACAACGATCCGCTCGATCGCCGCCGTAGCCTCTACATGCGGCAGGTCATGGCCAAGCTGCACCCGCTCTGGGCCGACGCGTTCCCCAAGTGGGCCGCGGGCGAGGGGCTCCAGGGGACCGTGATCGTGACCTTCGTGATCCGGGCGGACGGGACCGTGAGCAGCGCAGCGGTGACGCGGCCGAGCGGCATCCCGGAGTTCGACGAGAATTGCCGGCGCGCGGTGCTGCGCGGCGCGCCATACCCACCGGTGCCCCCCGAGCTCGGCGAGAGCTTTCGGTGGTCGATGCCCTTCGAGGCGAGGAACCCCGCCGTCCTGCCGAAGCTCCCCGCGCGAACGATGAACGATGAACGATGAACGCTGCCTGAGCGCGTCGCCCGAGCGCGTGGACAGCGTCGCAGCGCGCAAGACATCGCTTGACAGGGTCGGGACAGGGCGGTACTAGTCCGCCCTCGCTTCTGCCGAAGTAGCTCAGCTGGCTAGAGCAGGCGTTTCATACGCGCCGGGTCGGGGGTTCGATTCCCTCCTTCGGCACCAGAAATGGTGACAGTCGACCGCTGGTCTCCCTGAATCGGGGGCCAGCGATCGCGACGTGCTCCTCAAGGTCGGACGTGGACGAGGGTTCCTTCCTCGCCGCTGCTGTGCACCGCGTGCCAGCCGTCGGGGAGCTCAGGCTCGGCCCACAGGAAGATGCGTCGCGCGTCGACCGGCGTCAGCGCGATGTCGTGGAAGCCTTGCGCTTCGCCGACCCCGGCGCCCCAGTACATGCCGGTGATCGCGTGGCCCGGCGCGAAGTCCATCACCCACGGGGCGTCGGCGACGTCGAAGCTGTCGGCGACCTCGCGCGGATCGATGTTGCGCGTCACGTGCTTGCTCCGCACGCGGAAGGTGCCGCGTGCCGTCGACGCGCTCGACTCCGGATCGCGGAGCTGATCGCGGCCCGAGGAGATCAGCGTGGCGTAGATCGGCTTCTGCCCCTCGTAGGCCGTCAGCGTCTGGTTGGCCAGGCTGACGTCGAGCCAGCGCTGCGAGCCTTTCGCGAAGTCGGGGAGCTTCGAGCGCCGCACGATGACGACGAGGTCCTGCGCGCGCAGCCAGAAGCCGTCGCGCGCCTCCTCGAAGCGCGTGCCGTCCACCGTCCTGAACTTGCCCGTGAGCGGCACGCCCGTGCGCCGCTCGAGCTCCTCGTCGTTGGGCGTCGCCTTGCCGCGGCCGATCGACCACGTGGTGACGTCGTGGCGATGCACGAACGCCACGGGCAGCCCGACCTTCTCGACGTCGAGGCCGTGCCACGGCGAGCCGAGCGCGGCCTGCAGCCGATCGGTCGGGACGAGGCGGCCGTCCGGCGTCACGCCGAGCCTGCGGCCGTCGGCCTCTCCCGCGGTGAAGGTGCGGGTGATCGCGACCCCGCTGCCCTTGCGCAGCGCCGCCGTCTTCATCGCGGCGCGCAGGTCGACGGGCGCGCCGTCCTTCGCGCCCAGCTCGATCCCGAGCGCGGCGAGGGGCGGGAGCGGCGCGACCGCGTCGGCGAGCGGGAACACGAAGTAGCCCGACTCGGTCCTCCGCCCGTCCTCGCCGACGCCGTGCTGCTGCGGCAGCAGCACCGGCGGCCCGGTGGCGACGCCGCGCTCGTCGAGCGGGACGTCGTTGGCCGACGCGCCGAGCTGCGCGTCGCTGCGCTGCGCGCGCTCGAGGTGGCGCTCGAGATCCGGCTCGGCGTGCCGCAGCTCCTCGCGGCTCGGCACCCCGGAGTACGCCGGGGTGCCCTGCGTCCTCGCGCGCCCGTAGCGGTAGGGCAGGGGCCGCGACAGGTCGGGGGGCGCCGGCAGCACCGCGACCGCGTCGGTGTGCAACGTCGCGCCGTCGCCCGCGCAGACGAAGCCGCGGGGGCGGATCGCGTACCACCCTCCGCTGCACCCGGCGCGCCCGTACGGCTCCGACGAACGCACCACGGCGGCGCCAGGATAGAGCTCGCCGATCGTGCGCGCGCCGGCCTGCGGGCGCGCGCGCACGGGCGTCCCCGCGCGCAGGGCGACCAGCTTGGGCCCGTCCGCGGGCAGCGCGACGACCTCGGGCTCGCCGCCGCCCGCTTCGTCCTTCGATAGCTCCACCGACGCGGCCTTCGCCTTGCAGCCGGACAGGGCCAGCACGACGACCAGGCCCGCGAGGCCGTCGAGGCGACGCGGCCGTGGGCCGCGCGCGGAGCGTCGCGGCGCGCAGGGCGGCGGCGCCCCGAGGTCCGGAGGCGGCAGCACCGGCCGGGAGGGCTCCGTCGGCATGGAGGCGAGCGGCATCGGCCGACGCATGCCCGACCTGCGCGCCCCGGGCCAAGTTCCAGGGCGCGGCGCGCCGCCCGGCCGCTGGCGCCGCGCGGGCGTCGACGCCATGAGTTGCGCGTGCGCCTCCGCCCCGCGCTGGTGTTCCTCCTGCTCGCGCCTTATGCCCTGGTTTTCTATGCATTCCTGGCGCTGCGCCGCGCCGCCGCGTCGTTCCGACCGCGGCACCCGTGGCGCACGTGGGTGAGCCCGAACCTCCTGATCGGCGGGTTCCTCCTCCCCGGCGACGTCGCCGAGCTCCGGCGCCTCGATGTCCGCGCGGTGATCAACGTGTCGCGCGAGCTCTACGACCCGGTGCTCGCGCTGCGCGCGGCGGGCGTCGAGTACCTCCGCGTCCCGTGCTGGGACATGTGCGCCCCCACGCTCGAGCAGGCCGCGCGCGGCGTGGCGTTCCTCGAGCGCCACCTCGGCGCTGGCCACCGCGTCCACGTCCACTGCGCGAGCGGCGTCGGGCGGAGCGTCACGATCGCGCTCTGCTACCTCGCCACCCGCGGCGGCCTCGAGGTCGGCGAGGCGATGGCCCTGCTCGAGCGGCAGCGGCCGCGCGTCGCGCTGAGCCGCGCGCAGCGCGCGTTCGTCGAGCGCTACGTCGCCTGGCACCGCGAGCGCGCGGCGCCGCGCGCGCTCACCTCCTGCGCAGGAGCGATCTCAGGCTGAAGAGCCCGAGCGCGGGCGCCGCGACCGCGAAGGCCCCGCCGCACCCCGCGAGGATGAGCGCGGCGCCCCACGGGCTGGCGGCGATCGCCTCCGGCAATGCCGCCCGGAGCGCCGCGCCGCAGCCGACCGAGACCGCCGTGAGCGCGGCGACGCGGCCGATCCGGATCTGATCCAGCCCGAGCCCGCCGATCTCGCGCCGCACGCGGAGGGCGAGGGCGATCGCCTCGACCCACCCGGCGATCACGGCGCCGAGCACCACGCCGAGCACGTCGAGCCGCCGCATCAGGAGGAGCGCGACGGCGGTGCTGACGAGCACGCGGTAGAGCGCGTAGCGCGCCGGCGTCCTCGTGTCCCCCAGCGCGAACGAGGCGGTGATCAGCACGCGCCCCGCGGCGTTCGCGAGCAGCGCGAGCCCGTAGGCGCCCACGAGCGGCTCGACCCGCGCCGTCGACGCCCGATCGAACGTCCCGGTCTGCAGCAGCAGCGTGATGAGCTCCCGCCCGAGCACCAGGAACACGGCCGTCGCCGGCACGGTCAGCACCGTGATCCGCGCGAGCGAGGCGCCGAGGCGGCGCGACAGCGCCTCGTTGCGCCGCGCGACGTCCGCCTCGGCCGTGTCGCGCGCCATCTCGGGCAGGGCCACCGCGGCCTCCCCCGTGCCGAGGATGCTCATCGGCAGGAGGTAGATCGTCTGCGCGTAGTTGAAGGCCGCGTTCGCGCCGGCGCCGAGGAAGCTCACGAGGAGCGTGTCGACGAGCCCGGAGACCTGGATGATCCCGCGGCCGAGCAGCGCGGCGGGCAGCTTCCCGGCCGCCTCACGGACGCTCGGGTCGCGCGCGTCGAGGCGCGGCGCGAGCCCGCCGAGCAGCGCGCGCGCCGCGGGGAGCAGCAGCGCGAGCTGCAGCGCGGCGCCGGCGAACGCGCTCCACGCGAGCGCCTCGGCGAGCGGCTCCCCGCGCATGCCGAGCCACGCCCCGCAGGCGAGCAGCCCCGCGATCTGGGCGGCGCTCCACGCGACGGGCGCGGCGTAGGGGAGGAAGAACCGCCGGTGCGCGTTCAGGACGCCGAGCCCCCACGCCGAGAGCACGAGGAGGCCGGTCATCGGGAAGATGATCCGGACGACGCGCGTCGTGCTCGCGAGCTTGTCCTCGTCGAAGCCCGCGGCGACCAGGAAGGACAGCCACGGCGCCGCGAGCACGCCGAGGAGCGACGCCGCCGCGGCGGCGACGAGCAGGAGCCCGAGGGCGGACAGCGCGAAGTGCGCCGCGCGCCGCGCGTCGCCCGCCGCGCGGAGGCGCGCGTAGACGGGGATGAAGGTCGCGGAGAGCGTCCCCTCGCCGAGGAGGTTCTGGGTGATGTTCCCCGCGCGGAACGCCGCCGCGATCACGTCGGCGAGCTCGGAGGTGCCGAAGAAGTGCGCCGTCACCCGCTGGCGGATCAGCCCGACGAGCCGCGAGAGGATGATCCCCGCGGTGACCATCGCCGACGATCGCGCCGCGCTGGGGGCCGCCTCGCGTCCAGCGGCCGGCCGGCTCGCGCCGGCCGCCGCGGCGGCGGCGGCGCTCGCCGGCGTGGTCCCTGCCTGCGTGGCGGCGGGCGGATCGAGGTCGGGCGGCACGGCGCCGCTTCTATCAGACCTCCCGCCCCCGGGCGACCTCGGCGCCGGCCGGCCGGCGGCTCAGTCCCGGAGCCTCGCGGCGCCGAGCCGCTCCGCGTGCGCCAGCACCCGCCGCGCGACGTCCGGCCCCTCGCGCCGGCGGTCCAGGTGCCGCGGGATGACCCCGCGCTCCGCGGCGTCCCACAGCTCCGGCTGGGAGATCCCGGTCTCGGTCCGCGCGCGCAGCTGCGAGAGGGAGACCTCGACCGTGGGGAGGGCGATCGGCGCCTGGGGATCGCGGAGGAGCGCCGGGTCGATGCAGCACGACAGGTCGTTCGCCCCGCCGGAGCGCGCGTTCAGCCTGGGGATCTCGAAGCGCGCCTCGAGCGTGCGGATGACCGACGCGTGGTCGAGCACGGTGCTCACCGCGCAGCCCCTCCGGACGAACGGGCCCGCGACGATCGACGGCACCCGGAACCCGAGCTGCGAGAACAGCGGATCGTCGTCGGTGGTCGTGGGCGGCGGCACGTGGTCGAAGAAGCCTCCGTGCTCGTCGTAGGTGATCACGAGCAGGCACCGGCCCCACTGGGGGCTCTTCGCGAGCGCGTTGTAGACGCTGGCCATGAGCACCTGCCCGAGCTGCACGTCGTGGTCGGGGTGATCGTCGTTCGCGGTGGCGCCGAAGAACTGGGGATCGATGACGGAGAACGCGGGGAGGAGCCCCGCGGCCGCGTCCTCGAAGAAGCGCTCGATCCCGGAGACGCCCTTGAACTTGAAGTACGCCCCCGAGCACCACGGCACGTCGTGGTAGTAGTTTCTGCTCGAGATCCCCGCGTCGCTCAGCAGCTCGAAGACGCTCGTAAAGCCGGTGACCGGCACGTTCCTGGAGACGCCCCTCGACGTGGCGCCGTGCAGGAAGAACCGGTTGGGCCAGGTCGGGCCGAGCACCGAGCTGAACCAGCGCTCGCAGATCGCCGACGCGTCGGCGAGCGCGTAGAGGATCGGCAGGTGCTCGCGCACGTGATAGCCCATCACGTCGCGCTGATCCGGCCCCGCGTGAGCGGCGACGAACCCGTCGTTCCTCCCTTGATTCCACTGCGCGTGGGCCGCGTCCCAGCTGTGCGGCGGGTCGGCGGGCGTGAAGTTGTCGAGCTGGAAGGGGGAGACCAGCGCGCCGTCCGGCGCCCGGTTCGACTCGTTGCCTGTCAGGCCGTCGATCTGCCTGCCCTCCTTCAGCCGCAGCGAGCCGAGGTAGTGGTCGAACGACCGGTTCTCCATACACAGGACGACGATGGTGCTGATCGGCGCGAGCAGCTCTGCAGGGCTCAGGCCTCCCGTGTCGACGCAGCCATCCGCAGGCGCGCCGCCGGCGCCGTCATCTCCCGCCTGTCCCGAGCCGCCCGCTCCCCCAGCGCCGCCCGCACCTCCAGCGCCGCCGCCCGCTCCGCCGGCTCCGTCGTTCCCACCCGAGCTGCCCGAGCTCGAGCCGGCGTCCTCGAGCAGCGTCGCGCCCTCCGTGGCGCTGCATCCGAAGGTCGCGGCGCCGAGCGCCGCGCCGAGCCCCGTCAGCACATGCCGCCGGGTCAGGGGATCACGCGGCGGTCCATTCCGTTTTTTCATCACACACAGGATCCTCAGGAACGCGGGGCCGAGAAAGGACTTTTGATGTCCCCTCGACTCGACGTAACCGCCGAGTAACCCACGTGACCCTCTGCGAACACCGGCGCGACTTCCGGCGTGCGACCGGCGTAACCGAGAAAACCTTTCTTTTCGCGAGGTCTGCCGAGTGATATGGGTAGAAATCGCGGGGGCCTACGTTTGCACTCTGCCACCTTCCGATGAGCTCGAATCCGCTCCCACCTACGCCAGCAGGGATAGATACCGTCGAGAACGGCCGGTCGATCGGGCTGCTGAGGCCGCTACGGCTGTGCATCGTGGACATGAACAATGGCCACGTGAATCAGGCGATGCGCTGCCTGCGCGGGCTCACCGCAGCCTTCTTCGAACGTGTCCAGAAGCACAATCCGGGCGTATCTTGCGAGGTCGTCGAGGTGTCCCCCCGGGACACCAACGCACCGATCCCCGCGGACTGTGATCTGTACCTCTCGTCGGGCGGCCCCGGCTCTCCGTTCGACGGCGAGGGCGAGCCGTGGACGGTCGACTACGCGCGCCTCCTCGACGGCGTGGTCGAGTCGGCGATCCAGGGGGGCGCGGACCGGCGGGCGCTCTTCGCGATCTGCTACTCGTTCGAGCTCGTCGTCCACCATTACCGGCTGGCCGATGTGGTCCCGCGCGCCGACCGCAAGTTCGGCGTCATGCCCATCTACACGACCCCGGTCGGCCAGCAGCACCCGCTGCTGTCTCCGTTCGGCGACCGCCTCTTCGCCTTCGAGCACCGCAACTGGGAGGCGGTGAACCTCGACGAGCGCCGCCTCGGCGGCCTCGGGGGCCAGCTCCTCGCCCGCGAGAGCCGCGACGGCATCTCCAAGGGCCGGGCGATCCTCGGCCTGCAGGTCGCGCCGGGGGTCGAGGCGGTCCAGTTCCACCCGGAGGCGGATCGCGCCGGCGTCATGAGCTGGCTCGCGCGGCCCGAGCAGGCGGCCGCCTTCAAGGCGACCTACGGCGAGGTCACCTACCACGCGATGCTGCGCACCCTGGACGATCCCAGGCGGCTCGCGCGCACCTACGCGCTCGTGATTCCAGGTTGGCTCGGCCGCTGCTTCAACGAGATCGCCGGCCCCCGCGGCTACGCGGAGCTCCCGCCGATCGAGGACGCCCCGTGCCCGCGCTTCGCCGCCCACTGCCGCGCCGAGGATCCGCCCACGCCCTCCGCGCGCACGCCCATCCCCGGCGAGCAGGTCGCGCGCGGCGCCTGAGCCGCGCGGCGCGGCACCTGATCCGCGCGTGCTCCGAGGGGCCGCGCCGTCGAGGGACCCGCGGGGAGCGGCGCGGGGAACTGCAACCAGCGCCGACGATCGGCTGCTCGCGCCTTGCGCGCCGGCCTACCTGCGGCTTATGGTCATGGGATAAAGGATGATCGCGAGCAGGGCTCGCGGGCCAGCATCCGGCGCCGGGGGTTGCTCTGGCACCCATGAGAGAGAACGCATGAATCACTCGCGTCCGGCCGCTCCGAGGAGTCTACCGTCGCCGGACGTCCGCGAGCCGGGCGCGTCCGAGGAGGGGTACCGCGGCGACGCGTCGCCGGCCGAGGCCTCGGCCGTCCAGCCCTCGGCGCCGGCCGAAGACCCCGACGCGCAGGAGGCTCAGCTCGATTCGCAGCTGGGCGTGACGGATCCGATCGCCATGTCGCAGGTCCGTGACGCGTTGAACCAGCTGAGCCGCGAGCGCGGGACGCAGCCGCACGTGCTGCTCATCATCTATCACCGGCACGGCGCCGAGACGGTGCGGCTGAACGAGGGGGTCGGGGTCGTCGTGGGCCGCGATCCGAGCGCGGACGTCGCGATCCCCGAGCGCAGCCTGTCGCGGCGCCACGCGCGCTTCACGTTCCAGCGCGGCGACGTGCTCATCGAGGACCTCGGCTCGACGAACGGCACCTTCCTGAGCGGCCATCGCGTGGAGCAGGGCATCCTGAAGCCCGGCGACGAGGTGGTGCTCGGGGAGATCACGGCCTCGCTGCGCGTCATCGCGAGCGCGGAGCTGCCGGTGCTCCACCTCGACGCGCTGGACGCGCGCCGCGCCGCCCTGGACCCGCGGCGCCTGCCGAGCGCCGACAACCTGATGGGCGGGCCGACGCCCGTGGGCGGCGTGCGCGCGGTCAGCGACGAGGGGCTCGTGATGCGCAGCCCCGCGATGCGGCCGGTGCTCGAGACCGCCATGCGCCTCGCGCGCTCGTCGGCGCCCGTGCTGCTCCAGGGCGAGACGGGGACCGGCAAGGACGTGCTCGCGCGGCTCATCCACGAGGCCGGCCCGCGCCACAAGAAGCAGCTGGTCCACGTCGGGTGCAGCGGCGTACCCGCGCAGCTCCTGGAGAGCACGCTCTTCGGCCACGAGGCCGACGCGCTCCCGGGCGCCGCAGAGGCGCAGGAGGGCGTCTTCGAGGCGTGCGCGGGCGGCACCGTGGTGCTCGACGAGGTGGGCGATCTCCCGCCTTCCTCCCAGGCCGCGCTGCTGCGCCTCCTCGACACCGGCCGCATCGCCCGGATCGGGTCGACCCGGGAGATCGAGGTCGACGTGCGGATCGTCGCGACCACGTACCGCGATCTCGAGGCGATGTGCGAGGCGGGCGCGTTCCGCTCGGACCTGCTCTACCGGCTCAACGCGGTGCCGCTGCGCATCCCGCCGCTCTGCGAGCGGCGCGAGGACATCGGGCCGCTGGCCCAGCGCTTCCTCCGGCAGGCGAACGAGGCGCATCGCCGCAACGTGCGCTCGATCGATCCCGAGACGCTCGCGCTCCTGGAGCAATACCCCTGGCCCGGCAACGTGCGCGAGCTGCGCAGCGCCATCGAGCGGGCCGTCGTCATCGCGCGGGGCAGCGTCATCACCCCGCTCGACCTGCCGGAGAGCATCAACTCCCTCGCGGCGCGCCGGCGCTCCACGCCGCCGCCGCCGGACCGGCCGCTCGTGGAGATCGCGCCGACCAGCACGGGGCCGATGATCGGGCTCAAGGCGCAGATGGACCGCCTGGAGACCGAGATCATCCTCGAGGCCCTCCGCGCGACGAACGGCAACCTGGCGATGGCGGCGCGGCGGCTCAGGATGCCGCTGCGCACGCTCCAGGAGAAGATCACCAGCCACGGGCTGAAGCGCTCCGATTACCGGGACGGCCCGCCGTCGCGATCGAAGTAGCGCGCGGGCGCGCGGGGCCCCGGCGGCTCAGCCTTCGTCCTCCAGCACCGCCAGCGCCGCGTTGTGCCCGCACGCGCCGTGGACCCCGGCGCCGGGGTGCGCGTACGACGAGCCCAGGTAGAGGCCGCGGACCGGCGTCCGGTAGCGGAAGTAGGGGAACACCGGCCGGAAGATGAGCTGGTTCCGGATGTCGGCCGAGCCTCCGCCGAGATCGCCGCCGATGAGGTTCGCGTCCATCGCCTCGAGGTCGTCGGGCGCCCAGATCTTCCGCGCGAGGATCCGCTGCCGGAACCCGGGGGCGAGCTCCTCGATCCGCGCCTCGATGCGGTCGGCGAAGCGCTCGCGCGAGGCCGCCCAGCCCCCGCCGATGGAGGAGGGGACGCGCGAGTAGGCATACAGGGTGTGGCGCCCGGCCGGCGCGCGGGTCGGATCGACCAGCGATTGCTGCCCGATGACGAGGTAGGGGTGCTCGGGGAGCGCGCCGGCGCGCACCTGGCGCGTGAACTCGGCGAGATCCTCGAGGCTGTCGCCCGCGTGCACGACCGCGGCGCGCGCGGCGTCCTCGTGGGACCACGGCGCCGGGCCGTCGAGCGCCCAGTCCATCTTGAAGGTGCCGAACCCCTGGCGGAACCGGCGCATGGCGCGCTGGATCCGGCCGGGGACGAGCTCGGGCGCGAGCAGGCGGAGGTAGAGCGTCGGCGCCGCGACGTCGGCGACGATGGCGCGGCGGGCGCTGATCTCCTCGCCGTCCGCGAGCCGGACCGCGGCCGCCCGGCCCTGCCTGGCGATGATCTGCTCGACCCGGGCGCCGCAGCGGAGGCTGCCGCCGCGCTCCTCGATGCGCCGGAGCAAGGCGCGCGTGACCGAGCCGGCGCCGCCCTCGGGCACCGCGAAGCCGCCGCTCGAGGCGAGCAGGGTGAGCATGAAGCCGACGATGGCGCCGCAGGGGTCCTCGGGGCCCACGTCGGTGTGGAGGGCGAGGCCGGGGACCACGCGCCGGGCCGCCTCGGTCCGGAAGGTGCGCGTCGAGAAGCCGCGGCCGCTCGAGAGGGCCACCTGCGCCAGGCGGAGCAGGTTGAGGGGCCCGAAGCGGAGCAGCGCCCCGAGGGCGGGCGGCGTGGACAGGAGCGCCTTGAGCAGCCGCTCGACCGTGGCGGCGTGCCAGCCCGCGATCCGGCGCCACGTGGGGCCGTCCTCGCCGAGCGACCTCGCCGTCGCCTCGACGTCTCGCGCGATCGCGGCGCAGGTCCCGTCGGGCGCCGGGTGGGCGCTGTCGATCGGCGCGTGCCGCCAGACGAGGCCGGCCCCCGGCAGGTCGAGCGGCAGCAGCGCGGGGCTCGTCTGCCCGAAGGGGAAGAACGCCGCGCCGAGGTCGTGGCGGAACCCCGGGAGCGTCACCTCGCGCGTGCGCACGGCGCCGCCCGGCTCCTGCTCGGCCTCGAGCACGAGCACCGACAGGCCCGCGCGGGCGAGGTACGCCGCCGCGGTGAGGCCGTTCGGTCCCGAGCCCACCACGATCACATCAGGGTCTCCGCTCTGCATCGTCGTCTGCGGCTCCTCAGCCCACGAGCTGCGCGCTCGGCATGGTGCGGTTCGAGGCGATCGCCTGGCCGCTCCGCCCCACCACGAGCAGGCCGACGGCGATCACGTCCGGGAACATCGCGACGCCGCGCTGCGCGGCGCGGGCGGGCGCGACGCCGTCGGCGAGCCAGTCGTAGACCGTCCGCGCGAGGAGGCGGCGCGCGATCTCCTCGCCGACCCCGGTCGCCGCCACCGCCCCGTGCGGGCCGGCGTAGATCCCCGCGCCCATCAGCGGCACGTCCCCGACGCGGCCGCGGAGCGAGAAGGTCGACCCGCCCGTCGACGCCGCGGCGGCGAAGCGGCCGTGCGCGTCGCGGACGACGGCCCCGACCGTGTCGCACTCGATCGGCTCGGCGTCGAAGTTCCAGAACCGCTTCGCCGTGAGCGCGTGGAACCGCGCCGCGTCGTTCGTGGAGTCGCCGTCGCCCCCCTCGCCGCGCAGCGCCGCGAGGGCGCGGCCGTGCCGCTCGCGCGCCGCCTCGGTGGCCGGATCGTGGTCGGCGAACCCGAGCCGGCGCGCGAACGCGGTCGCGCCCGCGCCGGCGAGGATCAGGTGGGGCGTCTCCATCACCTTCGCCGCGACGAGGACGGGGTTCTTCACCCGCTCGACGCACGCGACGGCGCCGAACCGCCCGTCGCTGGCCATCGCGGCCGCGTCCATCTCGATCGTGCGCCCGTCGAGGCGGAGGTTCGAGCCCGTCCCGGCGTTCAAGCGCGGGTCGTCCTCCAGGCGCGCGGTCGCCGCGATGGCCGCCGCGAGCGCCTCTCCGCCCGCGTCGAGCGCGCCGAGCGCCTCGTCGGCGGCCCTGGCGCAGCTGTCCGCGCCGTCTTGCGGCGCGGACACCCCGCCGTGCGTGAGGATGGCGTATCTCACGTCGTTCTCCCGCGCGTACCACGGCCGCGCGCCGCCGCGAAGCCGGCCGGGTCCGCGGCCGCCGGGGGGGCGGGCGCGGGGCCGCCGACCGGGGAGGCCGCTCGGCCCCGGGGCAGGACCGCTGCGCTCGACACCCTGCCGCGCTCCTGATACGTCGCGCGCTCAGCCCGGAGCGCGGCAGGCGCCAGCCGACCGCCCGCTGCGGGACGAGCGCGGCCAGGCCCAAGGCCGCCGCGAAGCCGCCCATCGAGGAATCGAGGAGAGCAGAGACCGTGGCCAAGAACGAAGCGCCGAAGACCGCCATCACGCCCACGCGCAACGAGGATTACCCCGAGTGGTACCAGCAGGTCGTGCGCGCGGCCGACCTCGCGGAGAGCTCCCCGGTCCGCGGCTGCATGGTCATCAAGCCGTGGGGCTACGCGATCTGGGAGAACATCCAGCGCGAGCTCGACAGCATGTTCAAGGCGACCGGGCACAAGAACGCCTACTTCCCGCTGTTCATCCCGAAGTCGTTCCTCGAGAAGGAGGCGGAGCACGTCGAGGGGTTCGCGAAGGAGTGCGCGGTGGTCACCCACCACCGGCTCGTGCCCGGCCCCGGCGGCGGGCTCATCCCCGACCCCCAGGCCCGGCTGGAGGAGCCGCTCATCGTGCGCCCCACGTCCGAGACGATCATCGGCGCGGCGTTCGCGAGCTGGGTCCAGAGCTACCGGGATCTGCCGTTGCTGATCAACCAATGGGCGAACGTCGTGCGGTGGGAGCTGCGGACGCGCCTGTTCCTGCGGACGGCGGAGTTCCTGTGGCAGGAGGGGCACACCGCGCACGCGAGCGAGGCCGAGGCGCGCGAGGAGACGCTGCGCATGCTCGGCGTCTACGCCACGTTCGCGCGCGACTTCATGGCCATGCCCGTCCTCGAGGGCCCGAAGACGGCGAGCGAGCGCTTCCCCGGCGCGGTCGACACCTACGCCATCGAGGCGATGATGCAGGACCGCAAGGCCCTGCAGGCCGGGACGAGCCACTTCCTGGGCCAGAACTTCGCCAAGGCGAGCGGCATCAAGTTCCAGACCAAGGAGGAGACCGAGGAGTACGCCTGGACCACGTCCTGGGGCGTGTCGACGCGCCTCGTCGGCGGCCTGATCATGACCCACAGCGACGACGACGGCCTGGTGCTCCCGCCGCGGCTCGCGCCTGCGCACGTCGTGATCCTGCCGGTGTACCGGGGCGACGACACGCGCGCCAAGATCGACGAGTACATCGACGGGCTCGCGAAGGAGCTCCGGGCGCAGCGCTTCGGCGAGCGGCGCGTCGAGGTCGAGATCGACCGGCGCGACATCCGCGGCGGCGAGAAGCAGTGGGAGTGGGTGAAGAAGGGCGTCCCGCTGCGGATCGAGATCGGGCCGCGCGACGTCGACGGCGGCGTGGCCGTGGTCATGCGCAGGGACCGCTCGCCGAAGGATAAGGCGAGCATGGCGCGCGCGGAGCTCACGGGGCGCATCACGGAGATCCTCGCCGACATCCAGGCGACGCTCTACGCGCGCGCGCTCGCGATGCGCGACGCGAACACGCACGTGATCGACAGCCGCGCCGATTTCGACGCGTTCTTCGGGTCGAAGGGGGGCAAGGAGGCGCCGGGCGGCTTCGCGCTGGCGCACTGGTCCGGCGATCCGGAGGTCGAGGCGGCGGTGAAGGACGCGCACAAGGTGACCATCCGCTGCATCCCGACCGGCGGGTTCGAAGGGGCGCCGTGGGCCGACGCGGTGACCGGCGAGGGGACGTGCATCTTCACGGGCAAGCCCAGCCCGCGGCGCGTGGTGTTCGCGAGGTCGTACTGAGCGGCGGCAGCCGCCGGCTCACCGGGCGCGCGCGGCGTCGCCGGCGCGCCCGCCGCCGCGGGCAGGGCCCCGCGCGCGTCGCCGGAGCAGCGGCGCCTCAACGGCCGAGCGCGGGCAGCACGTGCTCCGCCAGGATCGCGGGGAGCAGCCGCAGCTGCGCGCAGTGTTCGCCGGGGCCCGAGCCGGCGTAGCCGCGCACGTAGAGGCTGCCCCCGTCGTACATCCGGGTGAGCCGCAGCGCCTCTCCCGCGCCCTCGGCCCCGAGGCCGGGCGCTCCAGGCGGCGCGCCGTCGCCGCTGGAGGTCACCGCGATCGGGCTCGCGCCGAGCTCGCTCAGCAGGAAGGTGGCCACCTCTTTCGTCGACGCGTAGCCGCTCGTCGGGATGTCGGTGTGCGTCAGGTAGAAGACCGGCGCGCCGCGCGCGGCGGCGTTCGCGAGGGCGACGTACGGCGCGAGCTGACCCTGCACGAGCGACGTCTGGCCCGGCATGTAAGAGGCATAGAGCGAGTCGAGCAGGATCAAGGCGTCCACGTGGCTGCTCCCGCGCTCGACGATCCTCCCGATCGCGCCCGATCCGGCGCTCCAGGACGACAGCACGAGGCGGCGCGCGCGCGCGCCCGCGATCCCGGTCGCGGCGCCGACCTCGCGGTCGATCGCCTGGAGCAGCGCGTCCCAGCCGCCGACCTCGAGGGCGCGCGCGTAGTCGCTGGAGCGGGTCCCCAGGTCGATCCCGGCGATGACCAGCTCCATGTCCCTGGGAGCCAGCACCTTTCGGATGGCCTCTGCGCCGTGGAAGTGGACGAGCAGATCGTAGCCGCCGTCCGCCGAGATCGCGCGCGCCGGCGGGACGAGGAGCCTGCCCAGCGGCAGGGGGCGCCAGCGCTCGTAGCCGCCGAAGCCGTGGTCGGCGAAGTCGCAGCCCGCCTGCGCTTCGCGCTCCTCGAGCGCGATCCGCTCGGGCTCGCCGCCCCTGGGCAGCGGCGACGGCGCTGCGGGCGCGCTCGCCGGCGCCGGGACCGGCGACGCGCTGGGCTCGCGGCTCCGGCGAAGCAGCAGCACGCCGCCCATGACGCCAAGGCTCGCCGCCAGGACGAGCGCGTCGCGGAGCTGACGCGTCCTTCGGCCGCTCAAAACCCGGGATCGGTGACGGTCGGCACCCACCGCGTCGAAGGAGGCTTGGTCGGGATGGCTTTGCGCGCGCTCGCGGCGCTCGATGCTGCGGCCGCCGCGCTCGGCGCCGCGGGGCTCGGCGCCGCGGCCCCCGGCGCGCCTTTGGCCGCGTGGCTCGGAGCACCGGTCCCGCGCTCCTCGGGACCGGCGGCGGCGATCGGGTCGCGGGCCGGCACGGCGCCGGTCTCGTTGCCGTCCGCCTGGATCGCGGCGGCGCTGGCCGACGCTGGGGCGGCTGCCGCCGCGGCGCCCGCGCTGCGGTCGACCTCCGCGGCCTGCTCGGGCGCGATCGGCTGCGGTGCGGACCGCTGCCGGAGCCACACCACGCCCGCGCCGAGCGCCGTGACGAGCGCGAGCGCCGCGGCTGCCGCGAGTGTTCCCGAGCGACTCCGCGCCGCGGGGACCTCGATCGGGCTGAGCGGCGTCTCCTGGCCTGGCGAGCTCTGCGGCAGCGCCTCGGGCAGCAGCGCCGGCTGCGAGAGCGAGGGAGCGCTCGCGCGGATCGTGGGGAGCTGTGCGTTCGGATGGCCAGGGGGGAGCTGCGTGAAGAAGAACTCGCTGATGCTGTCGCGAACGAGCATCACCTCGGGTGGGTGCGACGCGCGCTCGTCGAGCGTGCGGACCGTGTCGCGCAGCGCGGCGCGCCGGCGCTGATTGCGCTCCCCGAGGAGCCCGCGCACGAACGCCCCGACGTCGTGGTCCGTCACCGTCGGCTCCTTCGCCAGCACGGCCTCGAGCGCGCCCTCCAGCTCGAGCATCGTCTGGTAGCGCTTGTCCGGGTCCTTCTGGAGGCACGTCATCAGCACGTGCTCCAGGTCGGGGGGGAAATCCGGGTTCTTCAGGCGGGGCGACAGCGCTGGCCGCGAGGTGATGTGCTGCAGCGTGAGGAGATCGTTCTCCGCGGTGAACGGATGATCCCCGGTCGTGAGCTTGTAGAGCACGATGCCCATCGCGAAGATGTCGGTGCGCCGATCGATCCGCTCGCCCCGCGCCTGCTCCGGGGACATGTACGGGACCTTGCCCTTGATCTGGCCCGCGGTCGTGTCGTTGCCGGAGCGGTTGGTCGCCTTGGCGACGCCGAAGTCCACGAGCTTCACGTGGCCGTCGTACGTCACGAGGATGTTCTGGGGCGACACGTCGCGGTGCACGAGCCCGAGCAGCTGATCGTCGTTCTGCGGGTCGCGGAGCTCGTGCGCGGCGTGCAGGCCGAGGCAAGCGCGGCTCAGGACGCGGAGCGCGATGCGCAGCGGGATCGCCACCCCGCTCTTGTTGGCCGCCCGCGCGATGACCGACAGCGCCTCGCCGTCGACCCACTCCATCACGATGTAGAGGACGTCGCCCTGCTCCCCGAGGTCGAGGATCTCGGCGACGTTCGGGTGGTGGATCCCCGAGGCGAGCCTCGCCTCCTCGAGGAACATCGACTCGAACTGGGCGTCCTCCGAGAGCGACGGCAGCATCGTCTTGATGGCGACCGTCTTCTGGAACCCGCGATGCCCCTTGCGGCGCGCGGCCCACACCGTGGCCATCCCCCCCTGCGCGATCGGCAGGAGGAGCTCGTAATGCCCGAGCTCCTTTCCCGGCAACAGCTGGGGTTGGGGGATCATGACGTCGTGCGGCGCGCTCCGGACCGAAATGCAGGGAGCCCGGAAAGCTTGAGCAAGTCTAGCATCCGGGCCCGGCAGGCACGTTATGTGATGTTGGTCACAGAAACGCGGCCCGGAGGAGCGCTCCGCCGCGTCGGGAGATCACGCGCCGGGCGGGACCGCCTGTCCCCACAGCTGCTGGTAGATCTCGCTGAGCTTCTGGTGGCTCTCCTGCGAGAAGCCGTTGACCGCGTAGGGCCAGCGGAAGCCGTCTCCCATCGCCTGGTTGCACGAGAACGAGACGAGCAGATCGACCGGCGTGGGGTTGTTCGGCCGGATGATGGAGATGCCCAGGCCCGGGTAGAAGCAGTTGCCGCGGTCCGCCGTGAAGCTGTCCTCGTCGCCGAAGACGTCGAGGATCTGATCCTTGAGCTCCTCGTCGGCGTCGCTGGTCGTGAGCTGGCGCTGCTGGAGGATGACGAAGTTCTTGAAGCGGGGCTGGGCCGGCAGCGCCGGCGTGGCCGCGGTCTGCCCCGGGATGAGGTTGGGCGGGATGAGGCCGGGGAGCGCCTGCTGCAGCCCCTGGAGAGCCGCCTGCCCCATCTGCTGGAGCTCGGGCGGGATCCCCGGGATGAGGGTGGGGGCCGTGGTCGCCGTCGGCGTCGGGGCCAGCTCCTGCCCCTGGAGGCGGAGCACGGTGATCTGCGCCTTGTCCATCTCGTCGAACGGCGCCGTGCGTGCCGCGCAGCCGGTGACAAGGGGTGCCAGCAAGGCGATGCCTGCGAGTGTACGGGTGGTGAGGTTCATGTTCACTTTGACGGTCATCTAGCACGGCTATGCGCCGGAAGGTGAACAGCGACCGCACACGGCAGGCCCTCGACCCCGGCCCGCCCCGGGGCGGGCTTCACATCGTGCTCGCGCCGAACTCGTAGAGCGCCCGGATCTCGGTGAGGCGCGCCGTGATGTCGGCGCGCGTGACCTTCGCGATCCGCTGCGTGCCCACCGCCTCGACGCAGAACGAGGCCGTCGCCGTCGCGTGGAGCATGCCGCGCCGGAGCGCGAGCGGCGTGACCTCCGGCTGGCCCGCGAGGTAACCGATGAGCCCGCCGGCGAAGGCGTCGCCGGCGCCCGTCGGATCGACGACGTCCTCGAGCGGGAAGCCGGGCGCCGCGAACACGCCCTCCTCGTCGAAGAGCAGCGCGCCGTGCTCGCCGCGCTTGATGATCAGCCGGCGCGGCCCGCGGGACAGGATCTCCTTCGCGGCGCGGCGGATGTTGTACTTGCCCGAGAGCTGGCGCGCCTCCTCGTCGTTGACGACGAGCGTGTCGATGCGGCGCAGCATCGCCGCGACCGCCTTCGGCTCCCCCTCGATCCAGAAGTTCATCGTGTCCGCGAGGACGAAGCGCGGCGAGCGGACCTGCTCGAGCACGTCGAGCTGGAGCGCGGGGTGGATGTTGCCGAGCAGGAGGAAGGGCGTGTCGCGGTACGCCTCCGGCAGCTTCGGCGCGAACGACGCGAACACGTTGAGCTGCGTGTCGAGCGTCGTGCGGTGGATGAGATCGACGTCGTAGCGACCGGCCCAGCGGAACGTCTTGCCCGGCGCGCGCTCGATGCCCTCGACGGCGATGCCGCGGGCGCGCATCGCCGCGAGCGTCTCCTCGGGGAAGTCGTCGCCGACCACGGCCACCGTGCGCACCGGAGCGAAGCACGAGGCAGCGAACGCCGAGTACGTGGCCGAGCCACCCACGACGTTCTTGGCGCTGCCGGAGGGGAGCTCGAGGTCGTCGAAGGCCATCGAGCCGATGATGAGGATCGCGGAGGAGGTCGTCACAGAAGCCTCTTATTCGGGTTTGCGCGCAGCCGCTAGCCGCGCGTTTCGTTTCAGCGGCGCCGTCGCCGCGCCCGCGTGGCCGGGCGAGACGGCGCCCGCCCGCGGCTCGCGGCCGCAGCGCGGCGACAGCCCTCGCCGGGGGGCACGCTCAGCCCGCCTTCTGCCGGGGGCCGATGAGCCACTCGAGCCGCGCCTGCGCGTCGGGCGAGGTCGCGCTGGCCGAGGTCATGATGGAGCTCCGCAGCGCGTGGCGCGCCGGGCTCTGCGACACGTCCGGGAGGCCGTGGGCGAGGGCCTTCGCGACGTTCCGCGCGTGCACGATGTTGCGGTTCAGCACGGCGATGACCGCCTCGACGCTCACCGCCTCCTCGGTCACGTGCCAGCAGTCGAAGTCGGTCGTGAGCGCGAGCGTGGCGTAGGGGAGCTCCGCCTCGCGCGCGAGCTTGGCCTCGGGCAGGTTGGTCATCCCGATGACATCCGCGCCGAGGGACCGGAACATGTGGCTCTCGGCCCGCGTCGAGAACTGCGGGCCCTCGATGCAGACGTACGTGCCGCCGCGGTGGACGCGCGCGGCGGTGGCGCGCGCGGCCTCGTAGACGGCGCTCGCCATGACCGGGCACACCGGATCGGCGAACGGCACGTGGGCGACCACGCCGTCGTCGAAGAACGTCGAGATCCGGCGCTTCGTGAAATCGAGGAACTGGTCGACGACGACGAGGTCGCCGGGCTCGATCTGCTCGCGCAGGGAGCCCACGGCGCTCACGCTGAGCACGTGCGTCGCGCCGAGCATCTTCAGCGCGCAGATGTTCGCGCGGTAGTTGATCGCCGACGGGGAGAAGCGGTGCCCACGGCCGTGGCGCGGCAGGAAGAGCACGGTCGCGTCGCCGCCCTTGACCTGTCCGCGGAGCACCACGTCGCTCGGCAGCCCAAAGGGCGTGGACACCGAGACCTCCTCGACGTCCTCCAGCCACCCCATCTCGTAGAGCCCGCTGCCGCCGATGATGGCGAGCACGTCGCGCGTCGCGCCTTCGCTCATCGCTCGAACCTCCGCTCGGAGAGCAGCCGCTCGCAGAGCGCCGCGCGCCGCTGCCGGCGGCACCGCTCGGCGAAGACGAGCGACCTCAGCTGCTCGTACGCGCGGTTGATCTCGTCGTTCACGATCACGTAGTCGAAGAAGCCGTAGTGCTCGATCTCCCCCTTCGCGTTGCGGAGGCGCCGGAGCGTCGTCGGCTCGTCCTCGGTGCCGCGGCCGCGCAGGCGCCGCTCGAGCTCGGCGAGCGACGGGGGCAGGATGAACACGGCGACCGCCTCGGGCAGGCTCGCCTTGATCTGCCTCGCGCCCTGGTGATCGATGTCGAAGAGGACGCCGCGCGCCGTGGCCCGGGCGATCTCGATCTCCTTCAGGCTCGTGCCGTAGAGGTGATCGTGCACGCGGGCCCACTCGGCGAACGCGCCGATGCGGATCATCTGCTCGAACGTGCTCGGATCGACGAAGTGGTACTCGCGCCCGTCGACCTCGTTCGGGCGCGGGCGCCGCGTCGTGTGAGAGACCGAGAAGCGCAGGTCGGGGAACTCGCTGCGCAGCCTCCCGCAGAGCGTCGTCTTCCCCGCGCCGGACGGGGACGACACGATGAGGAGGAGGAAGTCGTCACTGAGTGCTTCGGTCGACATGCTCTCCTGTCACTCGATGTTCTGGACCTGCTCCCGCAGGCGTTCGAGCTCCACCTTCATCGCCACGACGTGTTGGGAGATGGCGGCGTCCTGCGCCTTGGAGCCCAGCGTGTTCGCCTCGCGTACCATCTCCTGGAGCAGGAAGTCGAGCCTCCTTCCGCAGGGGTCGCCGCCCGGCGCCGCGAGCGCGCCGCCGAACTGGTCGAGGTGGCTCCGGAGGCGGGTGACCTCCTCGGTGATGTCGCTGCGCTCGGCCAGCAGCATCACCTCCGCCTCGATCCGCGCCGCCTCGAAGCCGCTCTCGATCCCCTGGAGCAGGCGCTCGACGCGCTCGCGCAGGCGGCGCCGGAGCGCCTCGCGCGCGTCGTCGGCGCGCGCCACCACCTCGGAGGCGAGCGCGCGGAGCGTCGCCACGCGGCCGCGCATGTCGCTGGCGAGCGCCTCGCCCTCGCGGTGGCACATGCCCTCCATCGCGTCGATCGCGCGCTCGATCGCGAGCTTGAGCGCGGCGCGGACGGCGGCGATCTCGTGGCCGCCCGCGGGGGCGAAGAGATCCGGCACCGCGCAGAGCAGCGAGAGCGGCACGTCGGCGCCCGGCGCGAGCTCGTCGCGGAGCTCGGCGAGCGCGCGGAACGCCGCGCGCGCCTTCGCCTTGTCGAGCGTGCTCGGGGCCAGCACCGCCCCCTCGGTGCGCACGATGATCTCGATGCGCCCCCGGCGCAGGCGCTCGCGCGCCACCTGCTCGGCGAACATCGTCAGATCGACGAGCTCGCGCGGGAGCCGCGCGCGCACGTCGAGGAAGCGCTGGTTCACCGAGCGGATCTCGGCGACGACGCGCCCTTCGGTGAGCGAAGCGTCACCGAGCCCGAAGCCGGTCATGCTCCGCACGAGCCGCTCCGCTCTACCTAGCTCGCCTGGTGCCCGGTGTCCGTGGCCGCTTGGGCCTTGGGCAGCGGAACCTTGCCACAGGTGACCGTGGCCGACGCGGCCGCGGGGCCCTTCTCGCGGAGCGTCCGCAGGTACGTGACCGTGGGGGCGATGCCGTCCTCCCATCGCACGCGGGGCTCGTACCCGATGAGCTCGGCCGCGCGCGAGATGTCGGCGAGCGAGTGGCGGATGTCCCCCGCCCGGGGCGGGAGGTGCTCGATCGCGACGTCGCGCCCGAGGACCCGCGAGATCTCCCTGCAGAGCTCGTTCAGCCCGATCCTGCGGCCGCCGGCGATGTTGATGATCTCGCCCTTGAACTTCTTCGGCGACGTGGCGCCGAGCAGGTTCGCGAGGACGGTGTTCTCGATGAAGCAGAAGTCGCGCGTCTGCTCCCCGTCGCCGTAGATCGGGATCGGCCGGTTCTGCAGGGCGGCGTCGATGAACCGCGGGATCGCCGCGGCGTAGGCGCCGTCCGGCGTCTGGTTCGGCCCGAAGACGTTGAAGTAGCGCAGGCTCAGGGTCTCGATGCCGTAGATGCCCGCGAAGACCTTCATGTAATGCTCGCAGGCGAGCTTCGTGACGGCGTAGGGCGAGAGCGGCATCGGCTCCATGGCCTCGTGCTTCGGGAGGACGGGCGTCTCGCCGTACGCGCTGGAGGACGCGGCGAAGATCACGCGGCGCACGCCCTGCCGGCGCGCCACGTCGAGCACCGTGACCGTGCCGCCGACGTTGACGGCGTTCGACTCGACCGGCGTCTCGACGCTGCGCGGGACCGAGCCGAGCGCGGCCTGGTGGAGGATGACCTCGACCCCCTTCGCCGCCGCCGCGACCGCCGCCGCGTCCCGGATGTCCCCGGTGATGCGCTCGATCAACGACTGGTGCGGGAGCCCGTCGAGGTTCTCCCACCGGCCCGTCGCGAGGTTATCGAGGACGCGGACCCGCTCCCCGGCCGCGGTCAGCGCCGCGACGAGGTTGCTTCCGATGAATCCGGCACCGCCGGTGATCAAGTAGCGAGGCGTGGACATGTGCGTGCTCCCCCAGCGGGCGCCTACTTCTTCTTGAAAAGGTTGTCGAGCTTGGAGCGCGAATCCGCGATGCGCTTCGAGTTATCTTCCGGTACGCCGTTCTTGAACGTGAAGAAAGTACAATAGTTCGCCCTTTCCCGGTCCGGGATGTACTCGGCAATGTGCTCTTTGCACTGATTGTGCGCGGCCGGGTCCCAGTTCTCGCAGTTCTTGCAGCAGTGGAGGTCGACACCGCAGTGGGGGCAGGTGTCCGCGCGCTGGAGCTTCACCTCGAAGATGAGCTCGTTCTTGCATTTATGACAGAAGTGCCGCTTCGCCTCGACCTTGGGAATCCAGCTCATGATGTCCTCCGGTACCACGACGGAGACCGATCTGGCAGGCGGAACGTTCCACGAGGGGAATGGTCGTAGATAGTGCGCCATTCTCCCACATGGTGTCCCCGTGCCGAGGTGCGGTTCGGGTGAGGTCTCGCTGAACGGGCGGACGTCACGGGCGGCCCGCTCGCTTTGCGACGAGCTCGCCCGCATGGCACCGCCGGCTACAGCATGCCCTTGCGGCGCTGGATCTCGCCCATGACCCGCTGGTACTCGATCTCCCAGGTGCGGGAGCCTTCCTGGACGTGGCGGAGCTTGCCGCGGACCTCGTTCTCGAGCGCCTCGTCCATTTCCAGATATTTCCGGAGGATCGGCCTTACCCGGCGCCGCAGGTCGTGGTCCTCGACGAACACCTCCTCGACGTTGTTCGAGTGCATCAGCATCTCGAGCAGCTGATCGAGGAGATAATCCATCGTTTCGTCGCCGACCTTGATCCCCTTCTGCTCCGCGGCCAGGCGCTTGACCCGGTTGAACTCGCCCTGGGGCAGCCCGCGAGCCTGGAGGATCTCTTTCGCCCGCTCGGTCGCTTCCCGGTCGGCTTGCAGGTAGCTCGTGAACACCGACTCGATGTCGAGCCCGACCTCCTTTTTCGACGTGCACTCGATATCGCGATTGTCCACGAGCGCGCGGACGATTTCTTCTGTGAGAGGAGTAATTTTGCCGCTAAAGAGGCGCATCCAACGTCCGTAGCTGGAGGAGCGGTCGAACTGGCTCCCCCGTGCAGGGGTTCATTCACGGGGCGTGCCCGGCTCAAACCGAAAGGTACGGGCCGCGTCTCCGAGATGTCAACGCAAGTGGGAGGTCCCGGCACAAGTCGGAGCCCCCCGGCCGGCGGGGCCCTCCCGGAAACAGCAGGACCGCGACACCGCAAACCGCAGGAGCAGCCGCGATGATGATGGGTAAGGATGCGATGGCACGGAGCGTCAGGGTTCAGCCTGGCGCGCTCGGGAACGACGGTGGACTCGACCTCGACTCGCGCAAACGACGGGTCGTCCGGCGCGGGGCGATCGGCAATGCGGCATCCCCGGCCACGCAGGCGGCGCTGGCCGACGGGGGCACGATCCAACGCGTCGCAAAAGGGCGTCACCTCGTGACGCAGGGCGACGCGGCGACCGCCCTCGCGATGCTCAGCCTCGGCCGGGTCCGCCTGGTACGGGGGATGAGCGACGGGCGCAGCCTGTCGCTCGGTTACAGGGGGGCCGGCGACGTGCTCGGCGAGGCCGCGCTCGGCGGCGTCACGGCCCACCGGGAGAGCGCGATCGCCACCGAGGACGTCGAGGCGCTCATCGTCCCGCTGGCGACGGTGCGCAACCTGATGGCGAGCGACGCCAACTTCGCCGCCGCGATCGTGACCACGCTGGTCGAGCGCCACACGGACACCGAGGAGCGCCTGGCCTCGATGCTCTTCCGCAACGTGGAGGCCCGCCTCTGTGAGTTCCTGCTCAAGGCCGCGACGCGCTGGGGCATCCCCGATCCGCGCGGGGTGCTCATCTCCGCGCCGTTCACCCATCAGGAGATGGCGAGCATGATCGGCTCCACGCGCGAGACCGTCACGCTCACGCTCGGCGATCTCCGCCGCAAGGGGGTGATCGAGATCGATCGCCGCCGGATCGTGGTGCTCGATCGCGACGCGCTGAAGAGCCGCATCTGAGCTCGCTCGTCCGGCGGCGTCGCTGAGGGGACTGCGGTCTCCTCCGAGCGCCGCCCGTCGCCGCCCAGGCTGCTCGCTCGGCGGCCTCCGCTCCGACAGCCCGACTGCTCCCGGCCTCGCAGCGGCGTCCGCCTCCCTGCTCCAAGCGCTGCTTCCTCCAAGCGACCCCGGGTCCAGAGATCCTGCGGACCTCTCTGCCGGCTCCCCGCTGGGCAGCTCCATCCCACGCCGCGTGCCACGGCCACGCACGCGTGGGGGGGCCGCGCGCTCGGCGCCTCGCGCGAACGGCGCGCCGCCGCGCACAGCTCACCGCGCACAGCGCACCGCGCGGCGACGACCCCATCGCTCCGGAGCGCGATCCACGCTGCGGCGCGCGCCGCGCCTAGCGATCGCGCTTGGGGCCGCCGCTCACCGGGTCGCGGGTGGAGCGAACGCCGAGCTTGAGCCTGCGCATGACCGCATGCTTCTGCCGCTCCTTGTACCTGGCGTGGCTCGCCTCGCCGACCTCGTTCGCCGCCTCGGTCTCGCGGTCGATCAGCTGGAACTCGCAGAGGACGAAGATGATCGGCCCGAGCGCCCACGCCGCGGGCGGCGCCATGTCGAGGATCTCCGCGGGGAGGCGCACCGGCAGATCGACGACGAAGTGGATCACGCGGTAGCTCCGATCGCTGAAGCTGTTGTCGCCCGCCGTCAGGCCGTCGTCGACGTCCGTCTGCAGCGCCTCGAGCATCGGCTGGAGGAACGGCCGCGTCTCGCAGTAGCTCCGGAACCGCAGGATCGTGTTCGTGCTCTCGCCGGGCACGACGTAGTTGAACGGGAACAGGCGCTCCGAGAGGTAGAGGAGGACGGGCAGCAGGTCGTCCACCGTGCGGCAGACGATGCGGAAGCGGAGCTTGTCGTAGATGGCCGCCGCGGTCGTGTCCGTCTTCGACAGGAGCTTCGTGTAGAGCGAGTCCTTGTTCTTCCGCCCGCCGATGAACTCGGTGATGGGGAAGCCCGCCGCGAGCATGCCGCCGATCACCCGGTACACCTTCTCCTCGACGAGGTGGAAGACGTCCTGGTCCGACATCGGGATCGAGAAGAGCAGCTCGCGCCCGGCCAGGTGATGGATGATGTGCATCGCCTTGAGGATCGTGCAGGCGCAGAGCTGGCGATGGCCCTTGCCGGAGGCGAGCATCAGGATCTCCTCGACCGACGCGCGCGCGACCGGGCTCGGGATCGGGAACTCGAAGTGGCGACGCAGGTACGCGATCGCCTCGTTCTTGACGCTCTCGAGGTGGGCGCGATCCCCAGGCTCGTCGGGGCGGAACTCCTGCGCGAGCAGGAGATCGCGCGCGTCCTGCTCGCTCTGGAGGTTGAGCCGTCGCCAGTCGATGACCGATTCGCCGCGCAGGATGAGGTGCACGGACTCCAGGTCCATGAGCGAGAACTCTTCGAGCCGCTTGAGCCGGCCGACGGAGGCGTCGTGCGTCATGACCTCACGCCCCCCGAGCGTAGGCGCCGGCGCTGTCGAGCGCTCGGGAAAGCGTCGCGGCGGCGTGCAGCGGGCGGCAGCTGGGCGAGAAAATCAGGAGACAGGGGCGTTCGGCGGGGCAGGGCGAGAGCTCGGAGTACGGCCGAGCGACAGGGTCCCGAGGAAGATGCCGATCGTCAACGCCACGACCGCGGCGTGGCCGAGGTACGCGCCACTGCAACCAATGGCGGCGAACGGGGCAAGCGCAGCCAGATACCACGGGGTGATCCTCATCGGTTCTCCTTCTCCGCCTCCAGCGACACTGTACAGGTCGCATGGTCGCTCCC
Organism: Sorangium sp. So ce394; assembly: GCF_051474665.1. Taxonomy (NCBI): domain Bacteria; kingdom Pseudomonadati; phylum Myxococcota; order Polyangiales; family Polyangiaceae; genus Sorangium; species Sorangium sp. So ce394. The sequence goes on along the minus strand of NZ_CP150339.1, from coordinate 6,155,411 downwards.
TCCGGGGGGGCACCACGATGCTTCACGGTTGTCCCGGTCAGAGCGTGTAAGTTGTTGTAGGATAAGGTGCCACGCCCTGCTGCTGCGGGCCAAGAAGTAGCGGTTCCGGGGTGAACGCATCAAGGGAATTCGTTCTCATATTCCATTCCCATCCGAACCGCGGCCCCTGCTTATACGAAACACTGAACAAAAACAACGGTTTATCGCCGAAGTTGAAGCTCTTGCATCACGGGCCGCGCGCGGCCCGCCGGACGCGAGGTGGTGCCTCAAGGACACGCTTCCAACTCACGGCACTGCCTCGCTTGTCGGTTTCCGGGAGTCAACGGTCTCGTGCGCCGACCGACCGCGAGGAGGGAAGGGCGCGTATCGCCGGTCCGGGACGCCGGTTACCCATCTCGGCGAGGCCGTCGCGCAGGCCTGCGCGACGGCGCATCCGGGGCGCTGCGATGCGCCGTCCCGACGAGCGGAAGCGGGGGCGAGCGATCCGGCGACGCATCGCGTGCGTCCGGGAAGGAATCCTTCGAGATCGCGCGGCAATCGCGCGCGCCGTTCAGCGCACGAACAGCGTGATCCGGGAGGAGTCTCCCAGCGTGACGGTCCGGCTCATGACGTCGTGCCCGCGCTTCCGGTCGACCGCGATCTCGACATGGTAGAGGCCGTCCGGGAGCGACACCTTGGTGAGGACCGTCCTCGGCGCCGTCCCCTCGGCGAAGTGCCACGAGCTGTCGATGACCGGCGCGGCCTCGGTCGCGCGCTGGCCCGAGGAAGGATCCGTCCAGGTCACGTCGAGGCGCACGACCGTCGCCGCGTCGTCCAGCTTCAGCTCGACCTCGCGCTCCTCGGGCATGTTTTTGAAGAGGACGCTCCCCGCGAGCAGCGCGCCCGCGACGAGGATCACCGGCGCGAGCCGTCGGGCCCAGGGGGGGCGACCATCCGGCGCGGCCGGCCGTTCTTCCGGCGCCTGGTCGAGCTCCTCCTGCTGGGTCGAGCTCATCGGGGCTCAGCGCGCTGCGCCGGTGCGGCGCCTGCAGGTGCGGACCCGCTTGCTTTGCTGGTGCGGATTCGCTTCACGAGGCCATCGATCACCTGCTGCGGCAGATCGAAGGCGGGCATCTTGTTCCTGCCCTTCCGGATCACCTCGGCGAGCTGGGCATCGGTCACCCGCTCCTGCCAGGCGGCGTCGGTGAGATCCGGGGCGCGGACCATCGGACCTTGCGGGCCGTCGCCGCGACCGGCCCTGCCGTGACAGCTGGAGCAGTTCCGCTGCCAGGCGAGCTCGATCAGCCCCGGGTCGGTCTCGTTCGAGGCGACCGGCCGCGCGGCGACCTTGCCGCCCTGCCCCTCGTTGGGGCTCGGCGGATCGTGATCGGCCGGCGTCCACTCGCGAACGTCGCCCGGCCCGGGGTCGCAGCCGAAGAGGCCAAGCGAGAGGACGGCCGTGAAGAGGAGGCGGCCCAGGGGGCTGTCGTGGCGTCGCCGCATGGGATGGAGGAGTACGGATAGTGAAGATGATGGGGGAGGCAAGCGAAGAAGGACAACAAGACGACGTCCGCCGCCGGCGCGCGCGGAGTGGCGCGGCGCGGCGGCGGGCGGGGCTGCGTCGGCGAACGGTCAGGCCGCCGGGCGCGCCGCGGACGCGCCGCGAGGATCGCGGCGCGTCCGGAGGGGCGCGGCCAGGCGGAGCGCCGTCACTTGCAGGAGTCGCCGGCGACCTTGCCGCCGCCGTCCACGGGCTGCTTGTCGACCGCCTTGCCGTCGATGGCCGCGATGAAGAACCCGGTGCGGCGGTTCTGGGCCTTGCCGTCGGGCGTGTTGTTGTCGGCGATCGGCTTGCTCTCGCCGAAGCCGACGGCGATGAAGCGCTTGCAGTCGTGGCCCTTCGCGACGAGCCAGCGAGCGACCGACATCGCGCGCTTCTCGGACAGCACCTGGTTCGCGGCGTCCTCGCCGTCGGAGTCGGTGTGCCCCTCGACGCGGAGGAGGGTGACGTCCTTCCGCTGCTTCAGGAAGTCGTCGACGATGTTGAGGACCTCGTCGCTCTCCGGCAGGAGCTTGTCGCTGTTCGTCTCGAAGACCACCGGGCCGGGCAGCTCGACTTGGTTGCCCTTCAGCTTGAAGGTGAGCTTGAAGCGCGGGCGGGGCTTCTTCTCCTCCTTCGGCTCCTGCTTCGGCTCCGGCGGGGGCGGGGGCGGCGGCGCGGCCGCCGGCTCCTTGCCGGTGTTGAACGAGGCGCTGGCCGTGCAACCCGCCGTCGCGGCGGCAGCGCCAACCATCATCACGGCGCACAGAACGGAAGCGACGTATCTACGCATGGACGTTGTTCTCCTCTGAGGGCACGAGCCAGAGCTCGCGTCGGCAACCCGCCGGGCTGACGCCCTGGGACGGCAGCTCGCCATGAATCTTCACTGCCATCGGGTATTTGCGTGGTGGACGCTCGCAGCGATGCCGCCTTCTAGCGAAAAGTTGGGACGAACGAAACCAGGAAGAGGGCGCCTCACGGACCCCCACGAGCGGGCGGACCGAGAGAGCACGCCGCCAAGGCCTCCCTCGCTGGAGCGCGTACCCTGGACGGGCGGGGTCGATTCCTGAGACGCTCGCGGGGCGCGCGACGGCTCAACGGAGAGCACGATCTTCGCGCAGAGCGCGGGCGGGCTGAGCAGGTCGCAGGCTGTGGGGAGCTCTGGCGAGGGGGCACCCGGGAGGTGCCCGCGGAGCTCTCGACGAGGGCTCCGCCGGGATCGCCGCTGCTGGATGGGAGTCGCGCGGCGCTCAGCCCTCGTCCGGGGGCGCTTCCCCGCACGGCACGCCGCTCGTCTCGGCAGGGGGCGCGATCTCGCCCAGCTGCACCTGTCGCGCCGTGAACCCGATGCCGATGGAGATGGCGTTGCACTCCTGGCCCGGGTCCTGGCTGCCGTCCTTCATGATGTCCGAGGCGCGACGGACCTGGTCGAGGGTCGTCTCCAGCCCCGCGCCCTCGCAGAAGGTCGGCTCGATGGCGCCGATGACGCTGCGCAGCTCCTCGACGAGGACGGCCGTCTCGAGCACGCCGGCGATGGTGCCGTTGACGACCGACTTGCGATCGGGCTCGATGTCCATCGCGATCCTCACGTTGCGGATCGTGAGGCCGATGGTGGTCCCCGAGATCGTCAGGTTCAGCTTGAAGGTGACCTGCGACTCCGGGCCAGAAACCCACGTGTTGTCGACGACGTAGCTGGCCGGGAACACGACCTTGGCGCTCTCGATGTCCTGAGCGTCCTCGAGCAGCTCCGGGACGACGGGCCACTTGTCGCTGCCGTTCCAGACGGGCGCCGTGCCCAGGGTGGCGCCGCCATAGAGCTTCGCGGTGAGCGGGTTGTAGGACGACTGCGCGCCGAGCCCGTCGACCTTCAGGATCACCGTGAAATCGCCGTTGGCGATGGCGTCGCTGACCTTGGTCGACGGCTCGGGCAGGAGAGTCGCAATGAGGCTGACGAGCTTGTTTCCGAAGGAGTTGTCGATGCCGCCGGCGCCGTCCGGATAGACGTCCGAAGGGGCGGCGCCGTCGACCGGCTTGCACAGGTCCTCCGAGATGGTGCTGGACACCTTGCCGTCGATGTTGAAGCCGAACTGCTTCCAGCTGCCGGGCACCTTGTCCCCGTTGCGATCCGTGTCGCCGAGGAAGAGGCGGTCGATCGCGAACGCGACCCCCGCGCCGTCACCGGCCTGCTCCGGCCCCGGCCCGGGCGGCTGGCCGAGGTCGACGTCTTGTTCAGCGGGCGGCGGCGCGGCCTCTTCGGAACCACAGCCGGCGACGGACAGGAGCGCCGTCGCCAAATAAACCGCGACGGCGATACGGGAATGGCGCATCATCGACCTCACTTTCTGGAAACCCCACCCCAAATCAGGCAAGTGCTCTCAAACGGGCGCACATGCTAGCGCCGGCTCGCGCGCCTCATCAAGGACGATCCCCGCTGCGCAATGCGCTATATGTGAGCTCGCAGGCACGTGACGGTCGGTCGTCCAAATGCCTTCAGATTTCGTTCTCCCTGATTGCCGGTCTTTCCCGATTCGCACGACGATGAGAAGCCACCTGGAAGCCCGCTGTGACCGCTGAGTTCATCCACCTCCACGTGCATTCGCAGTACTCGCTCCTCGACGGCGCGCTGCGCGTCAAGGACCTCGCCGCGCGCGCCAAGTCGCTCGGTATGCGCGCGGTCGCCCTGACGGACCATGGGAACATGTTCGGGGCGATTCAGCACTACAAGGCCTGCAAGGACCAGGGCATCGGCGCGATCATCGGCTGCGAGGTGAACGTGGCGCGCAGCTGGGGCGCGTCCGCGGGGCAGGTGTCGCGCTCGGGCGTGGACGAGACGCCCGTCGATCACCTGGTGCTGCTCGCGACGTCCGAGGAGGGCTACAAGAACCTCGTCCGCATCGTCTCGCTGGGGCACGTCGAGCCCGCGAGCGGGCTCGCGCCGAGCGTGCGGCTCGACATGGTGGCGCAGCACAGCGCGGGGCTCATCGGCCTGACCGGCTGCATGGGCGGCGTGGTCGCCCAGCGGATCCTGGAGCAGGGCGAGGACGAGGGGCGCGAGGCGCTCAGCCGGCTCCGGGACTGCTTCGAGCCGGGGAGCCTCTACGTCGAGCTCCAGGACCACGGGCTCGTCGAGCAGTCGGTGCTCAATGGCATCCTCGCGCGCGCGGCGGGCGATTTGGGGTTGCCGCTCGTCGCGACGAACGACGCGCACTTCGGCGCGCGCGAGGACGGCGAGGGGCAGCTCTACCTGTCGTGCATCGCGGCGAACCGCACGTTCGCCGAGGCCAGCGAGGCGCACCACGGCAGCTTCGAGATGTTCCTCAAGCCCGCCGACGAGATGGCGCACCTCTTCCGCGACCACCCGCAGGCGGTCCGCTCGACGCTCGAGATCGCCGAGCGGTGCGCGGGGCTCAAGCTCAAGCTCGGCAAGCCGATGCTCCCGCGGTTCCCGCTGCCGAGCGGGTTCGACGACCCGGGGAGCTACTTCCGGCACGTGGCGCACGAGGGGCTCACGAAGCGCCTCGCCCAGATCGCCCGGACGGGCCGGAAGGTGGACGAGGCGGTCTACCGGGCGCGCCTCGACGTCGAGCTGAACGTCATCGTCCAGATGGACTTCCCGGGCTACTTCCTCATCGTCTGGGACTTCATCAAGTACGCGAAGGACCACGGCATCCCGGTCGGGCCGGGCCGCGGCTCGGGCGCCGGCTCGCTCGTCGCCTACGCGATGGAGATCACCGATCTCGATCCGCTCCCGTACAACCTGCTGTTCGAGCGCTTCCTGAACCCGGAGCGCATCAGCATGCCCGACTTCGACGTCGACTTCTGCATGGACCGGCGCGACGAGGTCATCTCGTACGTCACCAAGAAGTACAGCATGGAGGCCGACAAACCCTCCGTCGGGCAGATCGCGACGTTCCATGAGCTCAAGGCGCGGAGCGTCATCAAGGACGTCGCCCGGGCGATGGCGTTCCCCGCCAACGAGGCGCAGAAGATAGCGAGCCTCATCCCGCAGAAGGGGCCGGGGATCACGTACACGATCCCCGAGGCGCTCGACATCGAGCCGAAGCTCAAGGCGCTCAAGGAGAGCGACCCCACGGTCGCGGAGCTCCTGAAGCAGGCGCAGAAGCTCGAGGGGCTGACGCGGCACGCCGGCATGCACGCCGCCGGCGTCGTGATCAGCGAGGGGCCGCTCTGGGATCACGTCCCGTGCTTCAAGAACGGCGAGCAGGTCGTCACGCAGTACTACAAGGACGACGTCGAGCTGGCCGGGCTCGTGAAGTTCGACTTCCTCGGGCTGAAGACGCTCACCGTCATCGACATCGCGGTGCGGCTCGTGAACGCGCGCCCGGACCGCGCGGGCAAGGAGGGCGCGCGGTTCGACGTGAACACGGTGCCGATCGACGACCCCGCCACCTACGCGCTCCTCCAGTCGGGCGAGACCACCGGGGTGTTCCAGCTCGAGTCGAGCGGCATGCAGCAGCTCTTCAAGGACCTGAAGCCCGACGCCTTCGAGGACATCGTCGCCGCCGTGGCGCTCTACCGGCCCGGGCCGCTCGGCACCGGCATGGTGAAGGACTTCGTCGACTGCAAGCACGGCCGCAAGCCGATCGAGAAGATGCACCCCCTCGTCGACGAGCTCCTCCAGCCGACGTACGGCGTCATCGTCTACCAGGAGCAGGTCATGCAGATCGCGCAGCGGCTCGCGGGCTACACGCTCGGCGGCGCCGACCTGCTCCGGCGCGCCATGGGCAAGAAGAAGCCCGAGGAGATGGCGAAGCAGAAGGCGACGTTCGTCGACGGTTCGCTCAAGAACGGGGTGAAGGCGGAGGACGCCGAGCGCATCTTCGGGCTCCTCGAGTACTTCGCGGGCTACGGCTTCAACAAGAGCCACTCGGCCGCGTACGCGCTGCTCACCTACCAGACGGCCTACCTCAAGGCGCACTACCCGGTCGAGTTCCTGTGCGCCCTGATGACGGCCGACCGCGACAAGATCGAGAAGGTCGTGCGGATCATCGCGGAGGGGCGCGCGTGGGGGGTCGAGATCCTCCCGCCCGAGATCAACGAGTCCAAGACGGACTTCACCGTCGTCTACAGCGCGACGCCGGTGACGAACGGCAAGCGCGTGACCGGCACCCGGCGCGGCGGCTCGCGGGCGAGGGATCCGTACGACCCGAAGATCCGCTTCGGCATGGGGGCGATCCGCGGCGTCGGCGAGTCGGCGCTCGAGGCGGTCCTCGAGGCGCGGGAGGCGGGGGGCGCGTTCGGGGATCTCTTCGACTTCGCCGAGCGCGTCGATCCGCGGCGGGTCAACAAGGGGGTGTTCGAGGCGCTCGTGCAGTGCGGGGCGTTCGACGCGAGCCTCCGGGCGCGGGGCATCTCGCGGTCGCGGGCGTTCGCGGCCATCGACAGGGCGCTCGATCGCTCGCGCTCCGCGAGCAAGGAGCGGAACAGCGCGCAGATCGGCCTGTTCGCGGCCGTCGCGTCCAAGAACGAAGTGCGGCTGGACGACTACCCGATGGTCGAGGATTGGGATCTGCGGGAGACGCTCTCGCGGGAGAAGCAGTCGCTCGGGTTCTACGTCTCGGGGCACCCGCTCGATCGGTACGGCGTGGATCTGAACCGCTTCGACGTGACCGCGGTGAGCGCGCTGGCCGGACTGGACGCCTGGGCCAGGGTGCGCGTCGGCGGGATGGTCGAGGGCTACCGCGAGCGCATCTTCAAGGGCGGCGGCGGCAAGATCGCGTTCTTCGTGCTCGAGGACACGTCCGGCCGGGTCGAGGTCAAGGTGCGCGAGAAGCAGATCGAGGCTTACGGCGAGCTCCTGAACCGGGGAGAGCCGGTCTTGATCTCGGGCAAGGTCAGCTTCCCCATGGTGGACGAGGGCGCCGAGGAGGCCGAGTCCGCGCCGCGCGAGCCGACCCTCCTGCTCGACGAGGTGCAGCCGCTCTCCGACGCGATCCTCGCGCAGACGCGGAGCGTGGCGATCACGCTGAAGTCGCGCAGCGCCAGGCGCGAGCACATCGATCGGCTCGGCGCGCTCCTGCGGGCGAGCCCGGGGGTGTGCCCGGTGCAGCTCGTGATCCAGCTCGACGACGGGGCGGAGGCGGTGCTGGCGCTGGGGCGCGATCTCCGCGTCGAGCCGAACGACGCGATGCTGGGGCGGCTCGAGAAGCTGTTCGGCGAGAAGGTGGCCGAGCTCAGGTAGGCGGCTCGACCGCGCCCGCGCTCTCGGCGGCCCGCGCCAGGGCGCCGAGCTTCGCCTCGGCGTCGGCGCGGTCGCCCTGGTGCTTGAGCAGGACGCCGAGCGTGTCGCGGGCGAGCTCCGGGGTGATCGCGCGCTTGCCGAGCAGGAGCAGCGCGCGCGCCCAGTCGATCGTCTCGCTGATGGCGGGGGATTTCCGCAGATCCATGGCCCTCAGGCCGGCGACGAACGCGACGATCTGCGCGGCGAGGCGGGGCTCGATCCCCGGGAGGGCGACCCTCAGGATGGCGATCTCGCGCGACGGCGGCGGGTAGTCCAGGAACGCGTGCAGGCAGCGGCGGCGCAGCGCTTCGGTCATCTCGCGCGTCGCGTTCGTGGTGAGCAGGACGAGCGGCGGGTGCGCGGCGCGGATCGTGCCGAGCTCGGGGATCGTGACCTGCATGTCGGCGAGCACCTCCAGCAGGAACGCCTCGAACTCCGGGTCCGCGCGATCGACCTCGTCGATGAGGAGGACGACAGGAGCGGCGCTGCGCAGCGCCGCGAGGAGCGGGCGCGCGATCAAGAAATGCTCGCTGAAGAACGACGCCTCGCTCCCCGCGATCGCGCGCGCGGCGGCGGCGAGGCTCGCGGCGCCGGCGATCTCCTTCGCGACCGCGTCGCGCAGGAGCTGCGTGTAGAGCATCTGCTTCGCGTAGTCCCACTCGTACAGCGCCTTCGCCTCGTCGAGGCCCTCGTAGCACTGGAGCCGGATGAGCCCGCGACCGAGCGCCTCGGCCGCGGCGCGGGCGAGCTCGGTCTTGCCGACGCCGGCCGGCCCTTCGAGCAGGAGCGGCCGCTCCATGCGGAGGGCGAGCCACAGCGCGAGCGAGGTCGCCGGATCGGCGATGTAGCGGGCCGCCGCGAGGCGCGCCTCGAGCTCGTCCGCGGTGGCGGGGGTGTTATCGCGGGCGCTCCGATCGCCGGGCGCGCCGCCGTCGTGATCCGGGGGGGGCGTCACGGCGGGACGGTAGCACGCCGCGCGCGGTCGCCCGGGCGGCGGCGCGCGCGAGGCCGGCCGTGGCCGCCGGCCGGCCGTGGCCGCCCTCTCCGCGCTGGGTTAGAGATCGCGGCGATGACCGAAGAGCACCGCTCGCTCGTGCGCATCGACGCGACTGGCACGGCGCACCCCGTCGACCTGGACGCCAGCAAGCGCCTGCGCGCGCGGCAGGGGGTGTTCCAGCTGCTGCCCGCGCCCGGCCACCTCGTCGTGATGCGCCACGTGGGGAACGAGGCGCCGGCCGACGCGCCGGCGGCCCCGCCGCTCCGGCTCGCCGGGCAGATCGTGGGGCCGGGCGCGCTCTGCGACGTCGTCTCGCTCATCGGACAGGCGGGGTGGTCCGGCGAGCTCGCCGTGATCGACGGCGCGGAGAGCCGGTCGCTGTTCTTCGAGCCGGGCCACGCCATCGCCGCGCGCTCGAGCGCCCCGGGCGAGCGCATCGGCGAGGTGCTCTACCGCTACGGCGCGCTCTCGCGGCCGCAGGTCGAGGCGACGCTCGCCGCCGCGGTGCCGGACGTGCGCTTCGGCGAGACCGCGGTGAAGCTCGGCTTCGTGCCGCGCGAGCGGCTCTACCAGCTGCTCAGCGCGCAGGCGGAGGAGATCGCCTACCGGATGCTCCTCGCGGGCGAGGGGATGTTCTACTTCCTCGCGGGCTTCGAGGAGGAGCAGATCCCGACGCGCCACGACCTCCCGGTCCACGCGCTGCTCCTCGAGGCGGTGCGCCGCATGGACGAGCTGCGCTACTTCCGCGAGCGGATCCCGTCGGATCAGCACGTGCCCGCGCGGGTGCCGGATCGCGGCCCGCCGCCGGAGGAGCTCCGCGCGGTGTACGACGCCGTCGACGGTCAGCGATCGGTGGCGGAGGTGGCGCGCGCGCTCGGGCAGGGGGAGTTCGAGACCACGCGGGCGCTCTTCCAGCTGGCGCAGTCCGGGCGGGTCGTGGTGCGCGCGCCGGGGCCGACGGGCGCCGCCGCCGGCATCGCGCTCTTCAACGAGGCGATCGCGTCGATCCTCTCCGCCGTCGACGGGGCCCAGCGGGGCGACGAGGTGCGCTGGCAGCTCGCCGCGTTCGTCGCGGGCGCCGGCATCTACGACGCCCTCTTCCGCGGGGCGGGGCCCGCGCCGGACGGGACGTTCGAGCCGGCGAGGCTGCTCGACAACGCCACGCTCATCGCCGGCGCCGAGCAGGCCGAGGCGATGCTCTCGCAGTGGCTGCGCGAGTACGTCTCGTTCGCCATGTTCGTCGCGGAGCCGTGCCTGCGCCTGTCGCCCGAGGGCATCCCGCTCTCGCGGCGCAGCGACAACCAGCCGCCGCTGTCGAAGCGCGTCGCCGCGCTCGTGGGCCCGCTCGCGCCCAGGTAGCCGTCGCCGAGCTAGCCGCGCGGCTCGGCGAGGATCTCCGCGGCCAGGAGATCGAGCCGCGGCGCCGCGCGATCGGGGCAGGGGAGGTCGGCCTCGCCCCGCAGCGGGCACAGCTCGCAGCGGCGTCGATCCAGGAGCAGGCCCGCCCGCATGCCCGCGGCGCGCGCGGCCGCCACGTCGCTCGGCGCGTCGCCGATCATCCAGCTCGCGGCGACGTCGAGATCGAGATCGCGCGCGAGCCCCGTGAGCATCCCCGGCTTCGGCTTCCTGCAGTCGCACGGGCCGATCAGCGCCGGATCGCCGCCGGGCCCGCCCTCGGGGTGGTGCGGGCACGCGGCGAGCGCCGCGATCTCGACGCCGGCCGCGCGCAGCCCGTCGACGAGCGCGCGGTTCGTGCGCTCGATCGCCCACCAGGGGACCTGGCCCTTCGCCGCCCCCGGCTGGTTGGTCGCGATCGCCAGCAAGAACCCCGCGTCCGCGAGCCGCCGCAGCCCCTCGAGCGCGCCCGGCAGGAGCCGGATCTGATCCGGGTGGAACGCCGTCACGACCACGCCGAGCTCGGGATCGCGCACCACGTCGATGAGGGTGCCGTCGCGGTCGAGGACGATCCCGCGCCTCGCCACGCGGCGCTCAGCTCTCGGCCACGAGCTGCAGGAGCCGCTCGCAGATCAGGTGATGGTAGACCTCGTGGAAGCCCTCGACGTGCGGCGTCGACGTGTAGCCGGCGCGCGTCCTCGGCACGATCACGCTGGCGTCGGCCATCTGGCGCAGCGCGCCGCCGTCGTAGCCGACGAGGGCGACCACCTTGGCCCCCGCCTTCCTCGCGAAGTCCGCGGCGGCCACCAGGTTCTGCGACCACGGGCCGGCCCGATCGGCGCCCGAGCCGCCGTGCACGCTCAGGCACACGAGCACGTCGCCGGCGACGATGCGGCCGTCGAGCTGCTCGAGGAAGATCCGGTTGAAGCCGACGTCGTTGGTCAGGGCGCTGAGGAGGGCCGCGTTGTCGCAGAGCGAGGTGCACTTGAAGCGGCGCTTGCCTTCGACCCACGTGAACTTGGCGATGTCGCAGGCGAGGTGGCTCGCGTTGGCCGCCGAGCCGCCGTTGCCGCACGTGTAGATGGTGCGATCGTTCCGGTACGCCTCGAAGAGGATCTCGATGACCCGCGCCATGTCGTCCGGGCTCGTCGCGAGGGCGATCTCGGCCGTCTCGCGAAGGTACTTTTCCACGAAGTCGTGCGTGCTCTGCGGCATGGTGGATCTATAGCCAGAATCCCCGCGAGATGCCCAGCGAGCGGCGCGCCGGCGCGAAGGCTCACGATCGGTGCAGGTTCGCGACGATGCGCGCGCCGTCGAGATCGAAGCGGAAGCGCAGCACGCGCAGGCCCTTCGCGGCGAGCGCCTCCAGCACCCGGCGCTTCTCCGCCGGGCGGACGTAGAACATGAAGAACCCGCCGCCGCCGGCCCCCATCAGCTTGCCGCCGAGCGCCCCGGCGCCCCGGGCGATCTCGTAGATCTCGTCGAGGACCTCGTCGGTCATCTTGGAGGCGAGCTTACGCTTCTGGGTCCAGTGGGCGTGCAGGAGCTCGCCGTAATCGTCGAGCCTGCCGGAGACGAGGATCCGGTGCACATCGCGGCCGATCTCCTTGATGCGGTGCATCCGCTCGACCACCGCGGGCTCGAGATCGTGCAGCCGCCGCCCCTGCTCGGAGAGCACGACCCTGGCCGGTCGCTCGATACCGCTCCACACGATGAGCAGGTTGCTCTCGAGCTCGTCCAGCACCTCGTCGCGGACCGGCACGGGCTCGACGTGCACCGAGCCGTCCGGCGAGAACGTGAACGCGGTGACGTTGCCGTAGGCGGCGATGTACTGATCCTGCTTGCCGATCGGCTCCCCGAGGCGCTCGATCTCGATGGCGCACGCCTCCCGCGCGAGCTGCTCGGACGACACGAAGTCGCGCTTGTAGGCGTGCAGGGCGTTGAGGAGCGCGACCGTGAACGAGCTCGACGAGCCGAGCCCCGAGTTCGCGGGGAGATCCGCGACGCTCGTGAGCTCGATCGAGTGCTCGATTCCCATCATCCGGAGCGCCTCCCGGAAAATGGGGTGCTCGATCCGGTCGACCGAGGGGACGATCTCGGTCTTCGAGTACGCGAGGCGGATGTCGCGGTGGAAGCGCTTGTTGGCCGTGACGTAGATGTACTTGTCGATGGCGGCCGACACGAGGTAGCCGCCGAAGCGGTCGGAGTAGGCGGGCAGATCGGTCCCGCCGCCGCCGAGGGAGAAGCGGACCGGGGCGCGGGAGACGATCATCCCCGCTCCTCCGCCGCGGCCGGGGCCCCGAGCGCGGCCTCGAGATCGCGAAGGCCCCGCTCGGAGCCGATCTCGTAGAAGCGCGCCGCGACCGGGAGCGCCCGCAGGCGGCCGCGCGCCGCGAGGTCCCGCTGCACCGCGTCGAAGCCGAGCGGCGTGTCCGCCGGCAGCGCCTCGACGACCTCGCGGCGGAGCGCGGTCGCGCCGTAATCGATGTGATCGAGGGCAGGGTCGGGCGGGGCGCCCGCGCGGCGCTTCTCGTAACGCGCCACGAGGTCGCCCGAGACGGCCGTGTTCGAGGCGTCGAGCCGACCCTCGTTCCGGTACACGGCCATCGTGCCGAGCGCGCCCGGGTGCGCGCCGAGGTCCCGGAGCGGGGCCAGATAATCGAAGGGGAGATAGGAGTCGCCGTAGGTCATGAGGAACACAGGGGCCAGGTGGGGCAGCGCGCGCCTCAGCGCGCCGGCCGTGCCCAGGAGCTCGGGGCCGTCGTCGGCATAACGGAGGGGCAGCCCCGCGAACCGCTCGCCCATCGCCGCACGTACGGCCTCGCCCAGGTGACCCACGCAGAGGACCACCTCGCCGAAGCCCGCGGCGGCGAGCCGATCGAGGAGCCACGCCCCGAACGGCCTGCCGGCCACCGGCAAGAGGAACTTCGGCGTGCGCTCCGTCCGCGGGCGCATCCGGGTGCCGAGCCCGCCGGCGAGGATCACGGCTTGGGGGGAAAGGGCGTCGGGGCGCACCAGCGGGACGTACCACAGACGACGGCCACCTTCGGCGCGCCTCGGGCGCTCCCGCCGGCGGCCCGAAGAAATCGTCGCCACAAACTGTACGACCGTTCAGCTACTGAACTAGGGTCGGCGCCATGACCGACAAGGACCTCGTTCCGCATCTTCTCCGGACGCTGCTCTCCCTCCAGAGCGAGGGCAAGACGGTGACCCTCGAAACATTGACCACGGCCCTCGCGGTGCGCCGGACGGACGTCCGCCGGGCGATCACCGCCCTCCACCGCGAGGGCTACCTCGATGCCCTGCGGATGCGGCTGACGTTCCGCGGGCTCGCGCTCGGCGCGGCCTTCGCGGCGGCGCCGCTCCGCCCCCTGCGCCGCCCGTCGCTCCGTGCGGTCAAGGCGGCTTGATCGACCGCCCCCGCGCCCCGCCGCGCCGGGGTCGCCGTGAGCAGCGAGTCGACCTCTGCCCACCGGCCTGGCCCGCGCCCGCGCCGGCGGAGGGTCGACATGGATTGTCGATGAGTTTCGGATCTTGCCGCATTTCATTTGGTAGAGCGGCAAATTCACACTGGACAGGCGCCCGAGCCACCGATCGAGCGCCGGGACGGGGGCGGCGGCCGGCGCGAGATCGTCCGGGTTTCTCCGGTCTCTGCGCGTCACTCCGCGCGGAAGACGTTGACATTCCGGGGGATTCGTGAGACGGCGGCTGCGTGATATCCGATGTCGAGATCGAGAATGAGATTCGTGCTTTGGTGGCCGCGTTCCTGGAGGGCATGAGAGCGCTGGCCCGTAAGGACGTTCTCCAGAACGCAGCGCGGTACCTGGAAGTCGACATCAAGGCCGCAGGGATATCCGGGCCCGTCGCGACTCCCATGAAGCCGGCCCCCAAGGCCGAGCGCGCTCCGGCGCCGCGCCGCCCGGCCGCGCCGGCCCGCAGCGCGCCGTCGCGCAAGGCCCCCGCCCCGAAGCGCGCTGCGCCGCGCAAGAAGGCGGCCACGCCGCGGGCTACCGCGGGCGCCGCGCGTCCAGCGGCCGCCCCGGCCAGGGCGCGCCGCGCGAGCGCCACCCCCGCCCAGGCGGCGCCCGCCGTCGGGGCGGGCGCGAAAGACGCCGAGCAGACCCGCCCGGCGAGCCCGGAGAACGCGCCGTCCGGGATCCCCGGGGACGAGATCGCCGAGGCGCTGCTCGCCCATGTGGAAATCGAGCCGGGTCAGGGCATCGACGATCTTGCGCTGGCGATGGGCACCCCTGCAGCCGAGCTCCAGGAGCCGATCAAGAAGCTTCTCGAGGAAAACAAGATCACCGAGGAGCTGAACCAGGGTCAGACGTCGTACTACCCGGCCTGAGCGACATCGGCACCCCGGTGATCCGGGCATGAGCGTTGCCTGAGCGGGCCGCCGGCGCAGGCCGGCGCCGCCGTGCCCTCACGCAACGCGCCGCCGGCGACGCGCCGAGCGAGCCCTGCGGCGACGGCCGGCCCGAGGCCGCGCTCTCGTGTGTTGGCTGACGTACCCGGCGAGGCCGTCGCCGCGCACTCGACGCGGACGCGGGGCCCCGGTAACCTGCCCTTCCAGGCTCTTCCCGGATGACTCCCGCGCACGAACAGATTCTCAACGTCCTGCTCGGCTATCTCTCGGCGATGAACGCAGAGGGAGTCCTGCTCCGGGCCATGCGGGAGGCGGAGATCCAGCCCGAGAGGTTCTCGCTCGACGACCTCCCGGACATCATTCCGAGCATCGAGCGCCGGGCTCGCCTTTATGTCGATCCGGCGCGGCTCGGTCGGCTCAAGTCGGAAATTTCGGCGATCGGCGGCGATCGGCCTTCGCGGCGCTCGAAGGTCATGGCCATCAACGTGGAGGCCGACATCAGCGAGGCGCGCCTGAGCGCGAAGGCCGTTTGCGACGCGGCCGGCGCAAAGAGCTTCACCTCGCACAAGGTCGCGACCATCGTCAGCGAGCTCGCCCGGAACATCGTCCATTATACTCCAGGCGGGACGATCGAGATCGCCGTGCAGCGCGACAGCCCGGTCCGCTTCCTCATCGTCGCGGTGGACGAGGGCGCCGGCATCCAGAACCTGCAGGAGATCCTCGCCGGTCGCTACAAGAGCAAGACCGGCATGGGCCGCGGCCTCATCGGGGTCAAGCGGCTGGCCGATCGCTTCCAGATCGACTCGGGGCCGAAGGGGACGCGGGTGGAGATCGAGGTCCACCTGTGAGGCTGGCCGTGGAGTACGCCGTTCTTCCCAAGGATGGAGAGCGCGTCAGCGGCGACGCCGCCTACGTGCGGGCCGGCGAGGATGGGGTCGTCTTCGCGGTCATCGACGCGCTGGGTCACGGCGAGCACGCGGCGGCCGCGGCGAACGTCGCGCTCAAGGCGCTCGCCGACGCGCCGAGCGGCGACGACGTCCGCGCCCTCATCGACCGCCTCCACGTCCGGCTCCGCGGGACCCGGGGCGCCGCCGGCATGGTCTGCCGCTTCCGGGAGGGGCGGCTCCAGGGCTGCGGCGTCGGGAACGTCGAGCTGATGTCCCACGGCACGCGCGTGCAGTGGCTCCAGAGCCCGGGCATCCTCGGCGCGTCGCTCGGCAAGGCGCGGATCTTCGACGCGCAGCTCGCGCCGGGCGACCGACTCGTCCTCTTCTCCGACGGGATCTCGCCCCGCTTCGACCTCTCGCTGTTTCGTGGGATGAAGGCCGCGGAGGCCTGCCGCGTCCTCATGAGCCGACACCGGCGCTCGCACGACGACTCAACGGTCTTGATCGCCGACATCGAACCTTAGGATGACCATGGAGCTCAAGCGCCTTCCGATCATCAACCTGTGGGACCGGATCCTGGTGCCCATCCAGGGGGACGTGACCGACGACCTCGCGGAGCAGCTGAACACCGAGGTGCTGCGGGCCATCCACGAGAGCGGCGCGAAGGGGCTGGTCATCGATCTCACGGCCGTATGGATCATGGATAGCCACCTGTGCGCCGTGCTGTCGAACCTGGCGTCGGCCGCGCGGCTCATGGGCACGCCCACGATCCTGTCCGGGCTGAGCCCCGAGATCGCGATGACGCTGCAGGCCATGGGGGTCGAGCTCGAGGCGGTGAAGACGGCGCTGACGCTCGAGCAGGCGCTCACCATGCTCGGGCTCGAGGTGCGCCGCGCCGAGGCGCGCGACGAGGACGACGAGGACGACGACGACGACCTCTTCGACGACGAGGACGACGAGGACGACGACGACGGATGGGAGGCGGACGATCGCGGCGACTCGCGGCGCGCGCCCCAGGCCGGGCGCTCGCCGCGTCCCGCCGCGAGCGCCGACCGGCGCCAAGTCAACGGCAAGAGCCGGCTCAGACGCCGCTGAGCCCGCGCGAGCGCGGCCGGCAACGACATCGCGCCGTCCACGCGCCATCCACGGCTCGACGCCTCGGACGCGCCCTCCTGACGGTCGGGTGACGGCGATGGTCCGGGTGGGCAACGCCGCGGGTCCCTGGTATGCCTCACGACCGCTCTCCGGGCGATCTCACCATGGACAAGCTGGATTGCCTCTCCGCTCCGCCGCCCAAGCAGCGGGGGATCTTCTGCAACCGGACGCTGAACCTCCGTTCGATCAAGGCGATCGGGTACGACATGGATTACACGCTGATCCACTACCGCGTGGAGGCGTGGGAGCGTCGGGCCTATGAGCACCTCCGGCACCTCCTGGAGAGCGAGGGCTGGCCGGTCGGAGACCTGACGTTCGAGCCGGACCTCGTGATCCGGGGGCTCATCCTGGACACCGAGCTCGGCAACCTGCTCAAGGTGAATCGGTTCGGGTACGTGAAGCGGGCGTACCACGGCACGAAGCCGATCGACTTCGAGACCCAGCGCGCGACGTACGCGCGGACCATCGTCGACCTCGCGGACGGGCGCTACGTCTTCCTGAACACGCTCTTCTCGCTCTCGGAAGGGTGCATGTACGCGAAGCTCGTCGATCTGCTCGATCAGCGCCGGCTGCCCGAGGTGCTCGGCTACAGCGACCTCTACCGCCGCGTGAAGGATCGCCTCGACGCGACGCACATGGAGGGGCAGCTCAAGGCCGAGATCATCGCGGATCCGGACCGGTTCGTGCTGCTCGATCCGGAGACCCCGCTCACGCTGCTCGACCAGAAGGAGGCGGGCAAGAAGCTCGTCCTGATCACGAACTCCGAGTGGGTCTACACGCGCGCGATGATGAGCTACGCCTTCGATCGCTTCCTGCCGGACGGCATGACGTGGCGCGACCTGTTCGACGTGGTCATCGTGTCCGCGCGGAAGCCGGAGTTCTTCTCGAGCCGCAGCCCGCTGTTCGAGGTGGTCACGGAGGATGGCCTCCTGCGCCCGGCCGGCCGGCTGCGCGAGGGCGGGCACTACCTCGGCGGCAACGCGGGGCTCGTCGAGCACCACCTCGGGCTGTCCGGCGACGAGATCCTCTATATCGGCGATCACATCTATGGGGACGTGCACGTGTCGAAGAGCGTCCTCCGGTGGCGCACCGCGCTCATCATCCGGGAGCTCGAGGAGGAGATCGTCGCGATCGAGGAGGCGCGGGGGGCCGAGGCGCGGCTCGATCTCTGGATGCGGGAGAAGGAGGGCGCGGAGCGCATCTACGCGAGGATGCGCCTCGAGCTCCAGCGGATGCGCGCCGGCTACGGGCCGGTCGTCGGGGCGACGGAGGCCGAGGTCCAGGCGAAGATGAACGAGCTCAAGGTCAGCCTCGCGGCGCTCGACGCGCGGATCGCCCCGCTCGCGAAGGCGTCGGCCGAGACGATGAACCCGCGCTGGGGGCTGCTCCTCCGCACGGGGAACGACAAGAGCCACCTGGCCCGGCAGATCGAGCGCTCGGCGGACATCTACACGTCGCGCGTCTCCAACTTTCTCCTGGCGACGCCCCACGTGCTGCTCCGCTCGCACCGCGGGAGCCTGCCGCACGACCCCATGGGCGCGCCGCCGGGCGCCGACCGGCAGAACGGCGAGCCCGCCCCGGTCGACGACGCGACGCCCGTGGGGATGTAGGCGGCCCCAGCGCGGCTCGGGCGCCCTGCGGCGCGCGGCCGGCCGAGCCCGGGCGGGCTCAGGCCGCGAGCCGCTGCGCGGCGCTGTCGAGGATGTCGAGGCACCCCGCCAGGCTGTCGCAGAAGAGCAGCTCGCGCCGCAGGGCCGACGCGCCGGGGAGGCCGCGGAGGTAGCCGGTCAGGTGGCGCCGCGTCACGCGCACGCCGTGCGGCTCGCCGCGCGCCTCGGTGTTCGCGATGAGGTGCGCGCGGCACAGGGCGAGGCGCTCCTCGGCCGTCGGCGGCGCGCGCCGCGCGCCGTGGTCGAGCAGCGCCCGGGCCTCGCGGAAGACCCAGGGGTGGTCGATCGCGGCGCGGCCGACCATCACGCCGGCGCACCCCGTCTCCTGCAAGGCGCGGGCGGCGTCGTCGGCGGTCTTGATGTCGCCGTTCACCACGACGGGGATGGACACCACCTCGCGCGCGCGGGCGGCCCAGCTCCAGTCGGCCGCGCCGCTGTGCCCCATCTGGGCCGTGCGGCAGTGGATCGTGAGCGCGGCGACGCCGGCGTCCTCGAGGCGGCGCGCCAGGTCGATGATCGGCATGTGGGACTCGGGCCCCCAGCCGATGCGCGTCTTCACGGTGACCGGGAGCGAGACCGTGCGCACCACGAGGCGGGCCATCGCCACCATCGCCTCCGGATCGCGCAGCCAGCCCGCGCCCGCGCCGCGGCCGGCGATCTTCGGCACCCAGCAGCCGCAGTTGATGTCGAGGAACGCCGGCCCCGCCTGCTCGGCGACCCGCGCGGCCTCGGCGAGGCGCTCCGGGTTGGCGCCGTAGATCTGGATCGCCGTCGGCTGATCGCCGGCGGACAGGGCGAGCTTGCGCCGCGCGGTCTTGCACCCGCGCAGGAGCCCCTCGACGTTGACGAACTCCGTCACGCACAGCTCGGCGCCGAGCTCGCGGCAGATGCGGCGGAAGACGGCGTCCGTCACGTCCTCCATGGGCGCGAGGACGACGGGGCGGCCTTGGAACAGCCGGCGAAAGCTTTCGGGCGAGAGCGGCACGGTGGCGAGCTTTCAAGCACGGATCCGGCCGGTTGACCAGGGCGACGCCGCGGCCTCGGGCCCGCGGCGCCGGGCGCCGGGTGCCGCGCGCCGGGTCCGCCGGGCCGGAGCCGCGGAGGCGCGGCCGGCATTCGCCACCTCGGATCTCGGGACGTGTATGCCGGCAGCGCACGAACACGGCAGATCCGGCGGCGAGCGGCCTTGTTGGTATGACATCCTGGGTGGGAGACTGCGCGCGGCGCAGACCGCCATCGTGGCCGGGGAAACCAGCCGCGCCGATGCCCGCAACGCTCGCTTGACGTGCGGCGCGGCTCTGGCGACCCTCGAGTGTGCCATGAAGCGCGCGCTGCTCAGAGACGCTCTCCGCGCTGAGCGCTCGGCGTCGTCGCGCATGCTCAGGGAGCGCGAGACCCGCGCCATCGGCGCGCGGCGCGGCACGCTGACCGCCCACGACACAGAGAGCGTCCGCCGCGCGGTCCGCCGCGCTTTCCGGGTCGCGCTCTGGATATGGCCCGCGTTCACGCTCGTCGACGTGTTCATGGCGACCGTGCTGTACCCCGCGGCGCCGATGTGGCGCTTCATCGTCATGCGCATGATCGAGCAGGCGATCGCCATCGCCGTGTACCGGCTCTCCGGTCGCCCGACGGTCTCGGGGCGGGTCGTGCTGCTCGGGTACGACGCGGCGTTCCTCGTCGCCGCGATCTTCATCTCGCTCATGGCGCTCGATTTCGGCGGCCTGACGAGCGCGTACATGCACGGCCTCTCCATCGTCGTGCTGCTGCGCACCGCGCTCGTGCCGGCGCCGTTCGGCAAGGCGCTGCTCGCCTCCGCGCCGATGTTCCTCGCGTTCCCGACCGTCATGGGCGTCGCCGCGGTCTTCTCCCCGGACATCCTCGCGGCGTGGCTCGACCCGACGACGCTGCTCACGGCCGCGAGCCATTACATCTTCGTCCCCTCGTCGGGGGTGATCGGGGCCCTGTCGAGCCACGTGGTCTGGGCCGCGCAGCAGCAGGTCTATCAGGCGCGCAAGCTGGGCAGGTATCGGCTCGAGGCGCCGATCGGCAAAGGGGGGATGAGCGAGGTCTGGCTCGCCTGGGACGAGACGCTCCAGCGCGGCGTCGCCCTCAAGCTCCTGCGGACCCGCGACGCGCCGGACCCGGCGGTGCTGAAGCGCTTCGAGCAGGAGGCGCACGCGGCCAGCAAGCTCAGCGACCCGCACACGATCCGGATCTTCGACTTCGGCGCGAGCGACGACGGCATCTACTACATCGCGATGGAGCACCTGCGCGGGGCCGATCTCGCCGCCATCGTGCGCCACTACGGACCCATGCCCGTGGCGCGCGCCGTGCGCTTCGCCCTGCAGGCCTGCCGCTCGCTCATCGAGGCGCACGAGGCCGGGATCATCCACCGGGACATCAAGCCGCAGAACCTCTTCGTCACCCGCGTGGGCGACGATCACGACTTCCTCAAGCTGCTCGACTTCGGCGTCGCGCGGATGGTCGAGGGCGGCCGGGACGCCGAGCTGACGAACAGCGGGATGCTCTGCGGGACGCCCGCGTACATGGCGCCCGAGGTGTGCCGCGGCGACCGCGCCGACGCGCGCAGCGACGTCTACGCGCTCGGCGGCACGCTCTATTTCCTGCTCACCGGGGAGCTGCCGTTCGAGGGCTCGTCGTCGGGGCAGCTGTTCGTCGCGCACATGACCAAGGCCCCGCTCGCGCCGTCGGTGCGCCGCGGCCCGGTCGTCCCGCGCGCGGTCGATCGCCTCGTCCTGCGCTGCCTCGCCAAGGACCCGCGCCACCGCTTCCAGAGCGCGCGCGCGCTGTACGACGCGCTCCTCCCGCTGCTGGACGAGTCCGCCTGGAGCGCGGCGGACGCGGAGCGCTTCTGGGTGACCGATCGAGCGGAGAAGCTCGGCCAGCTCGAGGCGCCGCCCGAGCGCCTCGCCCCGGCGCGGGGCGGCTCCACGCAAACCGCCTCAGCGCGATAACACCGAGACGCCTCGCGCGCTCCTCGACGCGAAGTCGGCCGTCCATGAGACCGGCGCCGCACGGGAAAAGTGCGTCGAAACCGTTCGGAAACACACGAGAAACTCCGATTTTTGATCACTGCCTGTATGACGCAGTGGCCGATGCAGAGCAGGAATTGATCGGAGAGTGGCCGCCTCGTGCGCCATGGTGGATGGCCGCCGCCCCGGTCTCGGTGAGGAGGACAGATGTCGACTTTGATTACCGAGTGGAATCCCGACGATGAGGCATTCTGGGAGAAGACAGGGAAGCGGATCGCTCGTCGGAACCTCATCTGGTCGATCATCGCCGAGAACATCGGCTTTTCCGTCTGGCTGCTCTGGAGCGTGACGGCCACCCGGCTCCCCAAGGTCGGCTTCAACTACACCACGGACCAGCTCTTCTTGCTCGTCGCGATCCCGGGCCTCGTCGGCGCGCTGATCCGGTTCCCGTACACGTTCGCCGTCCCGAGGTTCGGCGGGCGCAACTGGACCATCGTCAGCGCGCTTCTCCTGCTGATCCCCACGATCTCGCTCTCGGTGCTCGTGACCAGGCCGGACACGCCGTTCTGGCTCATGGCGGTCGCGGCGGCGACCGCGGGGCTCGGCGGGGGCAACTTCGCCTCCAGCATGGCGAACATCTCGTTCTTCTATCCGGACAAGAAGAAGGGGCTGGCGCTCGGGCTCAACGCCGCCGGCGGCAACATCGGCGTCAGCAACGTGCAGCTCCTCGTGCCGCTCCTCATCGGGCCCGGCGCGCTCGCGACGGCGATCGGCGGGTACCACACCGACGCTGGGATTTACCTGCAAAACGCGGGGCTGATGTGGATCCCGTTCATCCTCCTCTCGGCGGGCGGCGCTTACTTCTTCATGAACAACCTGGCGTCGGCGAAGTCGAACTGGAAAGACCAGGCGGCCGCCGCCAGGAACAAGCACACCTGGATCATCGCGTGGCTGTACGTCGGGACGTTCGGCTCGTTCATCGGCTACTCGGCGGCCCTGCCGCTGCTGCTCAAGATGCAGTTCCCCGCCGTGACGCTCGAGCTCACGTTCCTCGGCGCGCTCATCGGCTCGGTGGCCCGCCCGCTGGGCGGCTACCTCGCGGACAAGATCGGCGGGGCGCGCATCACGTTCAGCAACTTCGTGGTGATGGGCCTCGCGTCGCTCGGGATCATCCACTTCCTCGACGAGAAGAGCTACGCCGGGGTCGTCACGATGTTCATGATCATGTTCGTCTCGACCGGCATCGGCAACGGCTCGACCTTCCGGATGGTCCCCGTCCTCTTCCGGCGCGACTTCCTGCGCGCGGCGCAGGGCAGGGGCGAGGCGGCGCGCGAAGAGGCGCTGATCATGGCGCGCCGCCAGAGCGCCGCCGTCCTCGGGTTCACCTCGGCGGTCGGGGCGCTCGGCGGCTTCTTCATCCCGCGGAGCTTCGGCGCCTCGATCAAGGCGACGGGCGGGGCCACGACGGCGGTCATGTATTTCTTCGTCTTCTATCTCACCTGCATGGGGCTCACGTGGTGGTGCTACATGAGGACCCGCTTCCTCGTGAACCGCATCCCGAGCCTCGCCGAGGCCGACGCCTGATCTGCGCGGGCCGGCGCGCCGCCGAGCGCGCCGGTCCCGGGACGCCTCCTGACGCCGAGGCTCCCCCCGCGCGGCTGCGCGGGGGGGCCTCGGCGTTACGGGAACCCGAGCCGTTGACCATTCTGGAGCCGACCGTGGCGTCCCCGAAGGCGTGAAGCGCCATGGCGAGGACCGAGCCACGGCGCTGCCGCCGCTCATCGAGGGCCGCGCGTCGACGTCACCGAGCCGTGCGGTCGCCAGCGCTCGCTACCAACCGCAGAAGCCGCCGCCGCAGCCGCCGCCCCACCAGCCGCCGCCCCAGGGCCGGAAGCCGCCCCACCAGCCGCCCCAGGGCCGGAAGCCGCCCCACCAGCCGCCCCAGGGCCGGAAGCCGCCCCACCAGCCGCCGCCCCAGGGCCGGAAGCCGCCCCACCAGCCGCCGCCCCAGGGCCGGAAGCCGCCCCACCAGAAGCGCGACGCCGCGTCGGGGGTCGCGCCGACGTTCTCCTCACTGGAGGTCGTCGAGCCGGGGCCCGCCGAGCCGGGGTCTGCTGCGCTCGCGTCCTCCGGGCTCACGCCCGTCGCCGGCGCCGCGCTCGACTCCTGATCTGCGGAGTCCATCTCCTCGCCCTGAACCGCCTGCTTCGCCTCGTCGGTTTGGACCATCGTGTCGTCCGTCGTCGCCTCGGCCGCCACGGCCACGCCGGCCGCGGAGAGCGCCGTCGAGAGCGCGACGAGCGATGCGAACTTCGTCAAATGGCTCATGTTCCCATTCTCCTGTGCACATCGATTCATGTGGATGGCGCCAACGCCCGTCGCGACGACGAGCGTCGACACGCGGGGACCTGAGCTTCCCCGTCGCGAGATCATGTGTGGTGTCAGGGGAGTGATGTCGATTACCCCAGAAAGGACACCTGAGACACCATGGACGCTTTCGGCGCTCGCGCTCGGCGCTGCTGCGCGCGGGGGGGCTCGCCGCGCGTCCCTCGCCGGCCCTCCGGCAGATCCTCCGGGCGGCGCTACGCGCTTTCCCAGCTTGCGCGCGGCGCGCCGCGCGCCGCGCGCCGCGCAGACAGAGGGCGCGCGGGGAGGCTGGGGGCCGAACGCGGGCGAACCGCTGCGGCGCTGCGGCTGGCGAGCGCGCACACGGACGCAAGACCCAGCGCGCGCCCGCGCCCGCGCGCGCAAGACCCAACGCGCGCAGGCGGTCAACATGCGTCGGACTGCGGCGCTATGGACAAGCCGGCGAGAAATGCCTTATAGTCGTAAGACTGCCGTGGTCGTGCCCTGGGATACAAGCAGCTCGATCAACCGAGGTGACGCGGAGCCCCCGAGGCTCCTGCCCCCTGGGCGAGCGCTGTGCGGCTGGCGCGGCGCGGTAGAGGATGCGACATGAAGGCTCGCGAGATCGTGACGTCCGCCCAGATACTCCGGCTCGAGGACGACGGAATCATCCGCGCGACTGCGTTTCCTGTGCACATGAGCCTGGGCTTCGCACAGGAGGTCGTCAGGGCCACCATCGAGCTCGGAGGCGGCACGCCGCGCCCCGTTCTGGTCGATATCCGCGCGCAAAAGACGGTGGACAGGGCAGCGCGGGAGTACTTCGCAGGAGCGGAGGCCGCGAAGGGGCACTGCGCCCTCGCGCTGCTCGTGGGCTCGCCCGTGAGCAAGGCCATCGGGAACTTCTTCCTCGGGCTGTCCCAGGCCCCCGTGCCCCGGAAGCTGTTCACGACCGAGGACGAGGCCATCGGCTGGCTGCGGGGGTTCCTCCGTTGAACGACGGACCGCAGGCGGAGGGCCACCCCGACCGCGGCGAGATCGAGCGCGTGATCCAGGAGCTCGCCACGGGCAACTCGGCGGCCCGCGCGGCGGCGCTGCGCGGCGGCCCGCTCGATCCGGCGCTCGCGCAGCTCAACGCGCTGGCGGAGGAGCTCGCGGCGCTGCGCGCCTTCAAGGCGAAGGCGGCGGCGCGGCTCTCCGAGCTGACCGACGTCGCGCTCGCCGTCGCCTCCCTCGACTTCTCCAGGAAAGCCGAGATCAGCCGCGACGTCGACGAGCTCGACGGGCTCGCCGCCGGCATGAACATGATGATCGAGGAGCTTCAGTCCTCGACCGCGTTCGTCAACAACGTCCTCTCCGCGATGCCCGACGCGCTCCTCGTGCTGGAGGTGGACGGGTCGATCAAGAGCGCGAACCGCGCGGCCCTGGAGCTCCTCGGCTACTCGAGGGACGAGATCCTGGAGCTGCCGGCCGAGCGGGTGCTCGGGGAGGGCGCGGCGGCCTCGGTGATCGAGCGCCTGCGGCAGGCGAGCCGGATCGCGAACGAGGCGTCGGCGCTCGTGACCCGGGAGGGCGCGGAGGTCCCCGTCGCCCTCTCGGCCAGCACGCTGCGCGGGCCTCAGGACGAGCTCTTGGGGCTCGTCCTCGTCGCCCGCGACGTCACCGAGCGGAAGCGCGCCGAGGAGGAGCGGGAGCGGCTGGAGGCCGCCGTCCGGCGGCAGGCCCGGATGCTCATGGAGCTGTCGACGCCGCTCATCCCCATCAGCGACGGGACCGTCGTGCTGCCGCTCGTCGGCGCGCTGGACGAGGACCGGGCGACGCAGGTCACGGAGACGCTCCTCCGGGGCATCACGGCCCACCGCGCCCGCGTGGCGATCCTGGACGTCACCGGCGTCTCGGGGGTCGACCAGCAGGTCGCCAGCGCGCTGCTGCGCGCCGTGCGCGCGACCCGCCTGATCGGCGCGCAGGTCGTGCTGACCGGGATACGGGCGGAGGTGGCGAGGACGATGACGGCGCTCGACATCGAGCTCGGCGGCGTCGTCACGTGCGGCACGCTCAAGGACGGGATCGCCTACGCCGAGGACGCGGGCCAGGCCGCCGCGGGCCGCGAGCGGCGGTCGGCGCGCTGACCGCCGGCGGCTCGGCGACCGCCGGCGGCTCACGGGGGCTCACGCCATGATCTCGCCTTCGTAGAACGTGATGTGCGCGGCCCGGAGCGCCTGCTCGCCGTCCATGCCGCGGTGATGGCGCCGGAACACCTCGGACCTCGGGTACTGCTGAAACGCCTCCCGGCTCTCCCACCGCGAGACCGCCCGGAGGCCGCCGTCGCCCAGCCAGATCTCGAGGCCGAGGAAGCCGGAGAACTGGCGCATCTCCGGCGCTGCTCGCCGGAAGCTCTCCACCATGGCCTGGAGCGCCGGACCGGAGGCGGTGATGGTGTTGACGACGATGAACATGGTGCCGTTCTAGCGGCGCGCCGGGCGGCAGCAACGCGAGGCCAGGGCCGGGGTGCCCGGCCCCGCCCCGCGCGGGCGATCAGGCCGCGAGCTTCGCCCGCACCGCCTCGCCCATCGCCTGGGTCGACAGCTTGCCGCCGAGGTCCGCCGTCCTGGCGCCGGCGGCGATCGCCTGCGCCACGGCGCGCTCCAGCGCCGCCGCCTCCTTGTCGAGGCGCAGCGAGTGCCGGAGCAGCATGGCGGCGCTCAGGATCGTCCCGATCGGGTTGGCGAGCCCCTTGCCGGCGATGTCGGGCGCCGAGCCGTGGATCGGCTCGTAGACCCCGCGCGTGCCTTCGCCCAGCGACGCGCTCGGACAGAGCCCCAGCGAGCCGGCGAGCACGGCCGCCTCGTCGGTCAGGATGTCGCCGAACATGTTCTCGGTGACGATGACGTCGAACGCCGCCGCCGCCGTGATCAGCCGCATCGCGCACGAGTCGACGAGCTGGTGCTCGACGCGGATCTCCGGGTGGCGCGCGGCGACCTCGGTCGCCACCGTCCGCCAGAGCCGCGACGACTCGAGGACGTTCGCCTTGTCGACCGACGTGACGAGCCGCCGGCGCGGCGCGGCCAGGCGGAACGCGAGCTCGACGACGCGCTGGATCTCCTCGTCCGTGTACTCGAGCGTGTCGACCGCGCGCCTGCGCCCGTTCACCTCCTCGCGGAGGCGCGGCTTGCCGAAGTAGAGCCCGCCCGTGAGCTCCCGGACGA
The DNA here is from genome assembly GCF_051474665.1 of Sorangium sp. So ce394. NCBI lineage: Bacteria > Pseudomonadati > Myxococcota > Polyangiales > Polyangiaceae > Sorangium > Sorangium sp. So ce394. Next base: position 6,128,636 of record NZ_CP150339.1, on the reverse strand, counting down.
CGAGGATGTCGACGTCCGCGAGCCGCTCCGGCTTGAGCGGGGAGGCCTGGACGAGCTCCGGGAACAGGCGGATCGGACGCAGGTTCGCGTACAGGCCGAGGCCCTGGCGCAGCGCGAGCAGCCCCTGCTCGGGCCGGACGTTCGCGCTCGGGTTGTCCCACTTCGGGCCGCCGACCGCGCCGAGGAGGACGGCGTCGGCCGCGCGGCACGCGTCGAGCGTCTCCGGCGTGAGGGCGGTGCCGGTCGCGTCGATGGCGCACCCGCCGATGAGGTGCTCGGAGTACGTGAAGCTGTGGCCGAACTGGGCGGCGACGGCATCGAGGGTGACGCGGGCTTCGGCGACCACCTCGACGCCGATGCCGTCACCGGGCAAAAGAACGATATTGGCCTTCATGCGACCTCGCTGGCAGGCAACGTGGATGTGTACTGCGCTGGCTCTCGCGCTGCGAGCGTGAGCCCATACTCGATCCCGTCCGCGAGCGCATGCCAGGAAGCGTCGATGATGTTCGTCGAGGCGCCGACGGTGCTCCACTGGCGGTGCGCGTCGCGGCTGTCGATGAGCACGCGCGTCGTCGCCGAGGTGCCGTCGCGCCCGTCGAGGATGCGGACCTTGTAGTCGACGAGCTGGATGTCGCGCACGGCCGGGAACACGGGCGCGAGCGCCTTGCGGAGCGCGCCGTCGAGCGCGTTGACGGGGCCGGACCCCTCGGCCGCCGTGATCACCACCTCGTCGCCGACCGCGATCTTGATCATCGCCTCGGCGAAGGTGCCGACGCCCTCGCGCTGGCCCGCGATGACCTTGAAATCGAGCAGCCGGAAGGGGGGCTTATAGCCCGGCGAGCTCCGGCGGAGCAACAGCGCCACCGACGCCTCGGCCGCCTCGAACGACGAGCCGCGCGCCTCGCGCTCCTTGATCTGCTCGAGCACCTCCACCTCGGCGCCGGCCTTCACCTCGAGCCCGAACTCCTCGGCCTTGCTGAGGAGGTTGCCGCGGCCCGACAGCTCGCTCACCACGGTGCGCATCGCGTTGCCGACGAGCGCGGGGTCGATGTGCTGGTAGGACGCCGGCTCGCGCCGCATCGCCGCGACGTGCACGCCGCCCTTGTGCGCGAAGGCGCTCCGCCCGACGTAGGCCATGTGATCGTCGGGGGCGAGGTTCGCCAGCTCGGCGACGTAGTGCGAGAGCTCGGTGAGCCCGCGGAGCGCCCCCTCGGGCAGCGCCCGGAGGCCGAGCTTCAGCTCGAGGTTCGGGATGATCGCGCAGAGGTTCGCGTTCCCGCAGCGCTCGCCGTAGCCGTTGATCGTGCCCTGGACGTGGCGGGCGCCCGCGCGCACGGCGGCGAGCGAGTTGGCGACCGCGAGCTCGCCGTCGTTGTGCGCGTGGACGCCGAGCGGGTGGCCGAGCAGCGCCTTCATCTCGGCGACGATCGCCTCGATCTGCCACGGCATCGAGCCGCCGTTCGTGTCGCAGAGCGTGAGCACCTCGGCCCCGCCGCGCGCCGCGGCGCGCAGCGTCTCGATCGCGTACGACCGGTCGAGCGCGAACCCGTCGAAGAAGTGCTCCGCGTCGTAGACCACGCGGCGGCCGTGCGCGCGCAGGTAGGCGACGGTCTCCTCGATCATCCGGAGGTTCTCGTCGAGCGTCGTGCGCAGCACCGCGGTCACGTGCTGGGTCGAGCTCTTGCCGAAGATCGTGCAGACGCTCGTGCCGGCGGCGAGCAGCGCGCGCAGGCCGGGGTCGTCCTCGGGGGCGAGCGAGGCGCGGCGCGTCGAGCCGAACGCGGCGATCTTCGCGTGCTTCCACTCGATGTCCTTCGCCCGCTCGAAGAACTGCGCGTCCTTCGGGTTCGAGCCGGGCCAGCCGCCCTCGATGAAGGTCAGGCCGAACGCGTCGAGGTGGCGCGCGATCTGCAGCTTGTCCTCGCACGCGAGCGAGATGCCCTCGCGCTGGGTGCCGTCCCGTAGCGTGGTGTCGTAAACCTCGACGCGGTCCGCGGGGCGGGCGCCCTGCTCCGCGCCGTTGAGAGGCGGATTCATAAGCTTCAACTTCCTTGTGCGGCGGGGGCAGGCCGCCGAGCTCGCCGGCCCCGCGCGGGGCCCTCGTGCGCTCGGCGCACCGGCCTACCTCGCGCTCTCGACGGCGGCGCCGTGGCCGCTCTGGTTGCTCTCGTTGCTCTCGGACGCCGTCGCGTCTTCCCGGGGCTCGACGCCGTAGGTCGCGAGGAGCCGGTTCAGGGCGGTGAGGTACGCCTTCGCGCTGGCGACCAGGATGTCCGTGTCGGCGCCGTGGCCGTGGAACACCCGGTGCGAGGCGTCGTGCTGCGGGTGCCGCTTGCTCGACGTCGCGTCCGCCCGGACCCGGACGCTCACCTCGCCGAGCGCGTCGATCCCCTCGGTCACCGCGTGCACGGAGAACTCGAGGAGGCTGCTCGGCACGCGGACGATCTCGTCGATCGCCCGGTAGGCCGCGTCCACCGGCCCGGTGCCGATCGCGGCGCGCACGTGCAGCGCCCCGTCCGGCCCGCGGAGGCGGACCGTGGCCGTCGGCATCCCGGTGGTCCCGCAGGCGACCTGGAGCGCGTCGAGCGTGTAGAGCTCGTCGCCCTGCGCCCGCGTGGTGGAGACGATCGCCTCGATGTCGGGATCGGTGACGTGCTTCTTCTTGTCGGCGAGCGCCTTGAAGCTGGCGAACGCCGCCGCGAGCTGGGCCTCGTCGAGGTGGTAGCCGAGCTCCTCGAGCCGGTTCCTGAGCGCGTGCCTGCCCGAGTGCTTGCCGAGGACGAGCCGGGTCTGCGTCACCCCGACCATCTCCGGCCGCATGATCTCGTACGTCTCCTGGTGCTTCAGCATCCCGTCCTGGTGGATGCCCGACTCGTGCGCGAAGGCGTTGGCGCCGACGATCGCCTTGTTCGGCTGGACGTTGAAGCCCGTCGCGGCGCTGACGAGGCGGCTCACCGTGGCGATCTGGGTCGTGTCGATGCCGGTGCGCAGCCCGAAGACGGCCCGGCGCGTCGCGAGCGCCATGACGACCTCCTCGAGCGCGGTGTTGCCGGCGCGCTCGCCGATGCCGTTGATGGTCACCTCGGCCTGGCGCGCGCCCGCGCGGATGCCCTCCAGGGCGTTCGCCGTCGCGAGCCCGAGGTCGTTGTGGCAGTGCACCGAGATGATGGCGCGGTCGATCCCCGGGACGTTCTTGCGGATGCCGGCGATCAGCGCGCCGAACTCGCTCGGCATGGTGTAGCCGACCGTGTCCGGGATGTTGAGCGTCGTGGCCCCGGCGGCGATCGCGGCCTCGAGCACCTGGTAGAGGAACTCGGGCTCGCTCCGGCCGGCGTCCTCGGGGCTGAACTCCACGTCGGCGCAGAGGTCGCGCGCGTACGCGACCATGGCCCGCACGCGGTCGAGCACCTCGGCCCGGGTCATCCGGAGCTTGTGCTTGAGGTGGATGTCGCTCGTGGCGAGGAAGGTGTGGATCCGCGGGTGCGCGGCCCGGGAGACGCCCTCCCACGCCTTGTCGATGTCGACCTTGGTGGCGCGGGCGAGCGCGCAGATGATCGGCGGGGTCGCGGCGGGGCGGCCGGGGACCGCGGCCGCGCCCACGCGCTCGGCGATCGTCTGGACGGCGAGCAGGTCGTCGGGGGAAGCGGCGGGGAAGCCCGTCTCGATGACGTCGACGCCGAGCTTCGCCAGCGCGAGCGCGATCTCGAGCTTCTCCGAGGACGTCATCGTCGCGCCCGGCGATTGCTCGCCGTCACGCAGCGTGGTGTCGAAGATGCGCACGTAATCGGACGGGGGCATCGCTTGATTCGCAATCATCTCAGGCATGGTGTTCTCCGCCGCCTCCCACGAGTGGAGACGCTCAGTCGCCGGGCTTGATGGTGACGGGGTCGATGAACGGCATCATCTTGCGCAGGTTGGCGCCCACGACCTCGAGCCGCTGCTCCCGCTCCTTGGCCCGCGTCGCCTCGAACTTCGGCCGGCCCTCCTCGTTCTCCGCGATCCACTTGCGCGCGAACTCGCCGCTCTGGATGTCGGCCAGGATGCGCTTCATCTCCTCGCGCGTGCGGTCGGTGATGACGCGCGGGCCGGACACGTAGTCGCCGTACTCGGCGGTGTCGCTGATCGAGTACCGCATGTAGTTGAGGCCGCCGCGGTACATGAGGTCGACGATGAGCTTGAGCTCGTGCAGACACTCGAAGTACGCGATCTCCGGCTGGTAGCCGGCGTTCACGAGCGTCTCGAACCCGGCCTTCACGAGCTCGCTCGCGCCGCCGCAGAGCACCGCCTGCTCGCCGAAGAGGTCGGTCTCGGTCTCCTCCGCGAACGTCGTGAGGAGCACGCCGGCGCGCGTCGCGCCGATGCCCTTCGCGTAGGCGAGCGCCTGCGCCTCCGCCTTGCCGCTCGCGTCCTGGTGGACGGCGAGCAGGGCCGGGACGCCGCCGCCGGCCTCGTACGTCTCGCGCACCCGGTGCCCGGGGCCCTTCGGCGCGATCATCGTGACGTCGACCGACGCGGGGGGCGTGATCGTGTTGAAGCGGATGTTGAACCCGTGCGCGAACATGAGCGTCTTGCCCGGGCCGAGGTGCGGCGCGATCTGCTCGTTGTAGATGCGGGCCTGCGACGTGTCGGGCGCGAGGATCATGATGACGTCGGCGGCCTTCGCGGCCTCGGACACCGTGGCCACCTGCAGCCCCGCGGCCTGCGCCTTGGGTCGGCTCTTGCTGCCCTCGGGCAGGGCGACGATCACCGTCGCGCCGCTGTCGCGCAGGTTCAGCGCGTGGGCGTGCCCCTGGGAGCCATAGCCGACGATCGCGATCTTCTTGCTCTGGATGAGCGACAGATCCGCGTCGTTATCATAAAAAATCTTCGCCATCTCACTCTCCTTCAACAGGGATCCGCACCTCGCGGCTCCCGTCCTTCACGTCATCCGTCATCAGGGCGCGCTGCTGTCGCTCGCGCGCGTAGGCAGCACGGTGTCGAGCCTGGCCTCGGCCTCCTCGGCGCCGCGGGTCATCACGATCATCCCGGTCCGCACCATCTCGATGATCCCGAACGGGCGGAGCACGTCGAGCAGGCCCTCGATCTTGTCGCCCGTGCCGGTGATCTCGATGGTGAGCGCCTCGGGGGCGACGTCGACGGTGCGCGCGCGGAACACCTCGCAGAGCTGGAGCACCTGCGCGCGGGTCGTCGCGTTCGCCTTCACCTTGATCAGCGCGAGGTCGCGCGCGACCGAGGCCGTGTGGGTGACGTCGCGGACCCAGAGGGTGTTGACCAGCTTGTACAGGTTCGCCTCCAGGCGGCGCGCCCCGTCCTCGTCCGCCTCGAGGACCAGGGTGAGGCGCGAGACCCCGGCGATGTGGGTGCGCCCGACGCTCAGCGACTCGATGTTGTACGCGCGGCGCCGGAACAGCGACGCGACGCGGTTGAGCACGCCGGGGCGGTCTTCGACGTAGGCGATGAACGTGCGCAGGATGGGTCGATCCATGGATGCCTCTTGAAAGTCCCTCTTGTCTCTGGGGCGCCCGGCAGCGGCCGCGACGCGCTCGGACGCGCCCCGCTCGTCCAGCGAGCGCGCGCTCGCGTCGGATCGAGCGCTCGGGGCGCGCGCCTCTACGGGTGCGTTCACGGATCCTCCCCGGTCTCCAGGATGGGGCTCGGGCGGCGGATCATGTCGTTCAGGTCGGCGCCCGCGGGGACCATCGGGTAGACGCTGTCCTCCTGCTCGACGCGGAAGTCGACGACCACGGTGCCCGGCGTCGCGCGGGCGCGCTCGACCGCGCCCGCGATCTCCTCGCGCTTCGTCACGCGGATGCCGGTCAGCCCGTGGGCCTCGGCGAGCTTCACGAAGTCCGGGCTGCGCATCGGGGTCGCCGAGTAGCGCCGGTTGTAGAAGAACTCCTGCCACTGGCGCACCATGCCGAGGTAGCCGTTGTTGATGATGGCCACGTGGACCTTGATGCCCTCCTGCGCGCAGGTCGACAGCTCGCACGCGGTCATCTGGAAGCCGCCGTCGCCCACGACCACCCAGACCTCGTCGTCCGGCTTCGCGAAGCGCGCGCCGATCGCCGCCGGCAGGGCGAAGCCCATCGTGCCGAGCCCGCCGGAGGTGATGAGCTTCCGCGGGTGATCGTGCTTGTAGTACTGCGCTTCCCACATCTGGTGCTGGCCGACGTCGGTTACCACAAGCGCCTTGCCGTCGGTGAGCCGCCAGAGGTCGTGCATCACGTGCGCGGCGTACAGTTTGTCGTGGTACGGCAATTGTTGAATGTCACGGACCGCCGAGTCCCCCTTCAGGGTGGTGATGCGCTCGATCCAGCCGCTCCGGTTGCGCTGCTTGCACCCGGGGATGAGCGACAGGAGCGTGTCCCGGACGTCCCCGACGAGGCCGACGTCGACCTTGACATTCTTGTTGATCTCGGAGCGGTCGATCTCGACGTGGATCTTCTTCGCCTTCACCGCGTAGGTCTTGAGGTTCCCGGTCACGCGGTCGTCGAAGCGCATCCCGAGCGCGATGAGGAGGTCGGCCTCCTGGATGGCGGTGTTCACCCACGCCTCGCCGTGCATGCCCATCATGCCGAGGCTGAGCGGGTGGGTCGCCGGGAAGCCGCCGAGGCCGAGCAGCGTGGACGCGACGGGGATGCCCGTCTTCTCCACGAAGGCGAGGAGCTCGCGCGTCGCCTCCGCCCGGACGATGCCCTGGCCGGCGAGGATGAGCGGCCGCTCGGCCTCGTCGATGAGCTCGATCGCCTTCTCGATGTCCGTCTGGACGGCGTGATACCCCGGGCGGTAGCCGGGCAGGCGGACCTCGCCCTTCGGCAGCTCGAAGTCCATCGACGCCTGCTGGGCGTCCTTGGTGATGTCGACGAGCACCGGGCCCGGGCGGCCCGAGCGCGCGATGTAGAACGCCTCGCGGATGGCGGGGGCGATGTCCTGGACCTCGGTCACGAGGTAGTTGTGCTTGGTGATGGGCAGGGTGACGCCGGTGATGTCCGTCTCCTGGAAGGCGTCGGTCCCGAGCAGCTTCGAGGACACCTGCCCGGTGATACAGACGATGGGCGACGAGTCGAGCATCGCCGTCGCGATCCCGGTGACGAGGTTCGTCGCGCCGGGGCCCGAGGTGGCGACCGCCACGCCGACCTTGCCCGAGGCGCGGGCGTACCCGTCCGCCATGTGCGCCGCGCCCTGCTCGTGCCGGACGAGGACGTGGCGGATCGGGTAGCCGAGGATCGTGTCGTAGGCGGGCATGATCGCGCCGCCGGGGTAGCCAAAGACCACGTCCACGCCTTCGCGGACGAGGACTTCCCAGATAATCTGTGCGCCGGTTCGTTTCATAGTCTCGACTCCGATCGAGTCATGCTGGTGGAAGGTGGCGCCTTGGGCGCCGTGGCCGCGGGTTCCGCCGTCTCTCAGGGGCTCGGCAATTTAGGCGATCGCGCGCTGGAGGTCCTCCCGCGGGCCGCCGCCGCTGCTCTCCTCGCGGCGGAGCGCGTCGAGCACCCGCCGCGCGTCGTCGAGCGACACGACGCGCGAGGAGCCCGCGGCGGGGGCCGCGCCGGGCCGCGCGGAGGGCGGGTCGGAGTGGAACTCGAACGAGGCCTCGGCGTCGCCGCCCGGGCGCGCGCCCTTCAGGTGCGTCGAGGAGCGCTGGGGCGCGCGGACGGCCCCGCGGCTCGCGCGCGCGCGGATCTCGTCGACGAGCGCCTCGAACTCCTCGCGCACCGCGCTCGACGCGACGGGCATCCCACAGCCCGCGGCGACGAGCTCTGCGAGCTCCGCGATGCGTTGGCCAACGGCCTCGCCCGAGGCGTCCTCGCGATTCTTCCTCGAATGTTCCTTGCTCACCTGATCCTCCTTGACGACGGCTGCTCTTCGTGAACCCACAGGCCAGAAAAACGAAAGCCCCCGGACCTTCTCGGTGCGGGGGCCTATCTCCATGCTGCTCAGCTCAGAGCGGCGGCCCGCACCCGTTCCCGACGCGAATCAGCCCGACGACGTCGACTAGGCTGACGAGCGCAGGAATGGCTAGGCCCGCTAGGAGCCCGACGGACACGCCGCCCTCGACGACGAGCGAGCGCGCCGCCGAGGTCGCCGACGAAGCGCGGTGCACCAGCTTCACAGCGGGGGTCCCATCGCCGGAGGCGTGGGCGCTGGCGGTGCACGTCGACTTCTGCATAGCGTGAGTGCCTCTAGCTTGCAGAGCTGCTGCGTCGCGTCAAGTTGTTTCTTTACAGATCGCTTGTTTCTGCGGTGTTTCGTGCAGTTTTTTTTGCTCGCGCACGCCCGCGGCGAGCGCGTGACGTTCCGCACGAACGCGCGCTGTCCGCGTCGCTCGCCGATGCGCCGCTCTAGATGCGCTGCTGTTGTTGAGACGGCGCGACGGCGCGACGGCGCGACGGCGCGACTGCGCGACGCGGACGCGCGCAGTGTGCAGGGATGCGTCGCTCGATCGCGGCGCGCGGCGGGCCCTGCGAGGCGCACCGAGCGCATCGCGCGCACTGAGCGCATCGCATGGAGCGCGCGGAGACGAGCGGATGCGGCGCCGCTGCCGGAGCCCCAGGGGAGGTGTGAGCAAACACCGGACCTCGTCTCGTGCGCGCCCGAAGCGCAGAGTGCTGCCTTGAACCGACTGCCGCCGGTTCGCGCGGCTCCACCATGGAACCGCCATGCAAGCGCATCGCGTGGCGCAGGCGCGCCCTGCCAGTCGAACGATCTCGCCCTGCGGTCGCCGGCACCGCCGCGCGGTCTGTCCCGCCGCGATCGGGCTCGTCGCGCTGTGCTGCGCGCGGGCTGGCGCCGCCGCGGATCGCGTCGAGCCCGCGCGACGCGCGGAGCTCGCGGCGCTCGCGAGCGCCCAGCCCGCGCGGCCGCTGCAGCCCGCGCCGTCGCGCCCCGCGCCGTCGCGCCCCGGGCCGGGGCGGCGCGGCGCCGCGCCGCCCCGGACGCAGGCGCCGGCGGCCGCCAACCTGAGCACGTTCATCGAGGTCCGGGACGATTTCGTCTCGCGCGGCAAGAGCGGGTTCTTCAACGCCGCGGTGATCCGGGGGGACTACGCCTTCGACAGGAGCTTCTCGCTGCGCGCGGACGTGCCGTTCGCGGTCGTGAGCGGGGTCGACGGCCAGCGCGACGCGGGGCTCGGCGACGTCCTGATCCGGCCGCTCGTCCGCGCGATCGGCACGCCGCGGTACGCGCTCGTCCTCGGCTCGGATCTCATCCTCGACTCGGCGACGCGCCCCGCGCTGGGCTCGGGCAAGAACCAGGTCGCGCCCCTCGTTCAAGGGTACGTCCGCGTGGCGCGGCCCGCGCGGCTGGGGCTCCAGCTGCAGCACGCGGTCTCGTTCGGCGGCGATCCGCGGCGCGACGACATCCAGACGTCGCTCGTGCGGCCCTTCGCGATCGTCGAGCTGCCGCGCGGCTTCTGGGTGAGCCCGGACCAGAGCTTCCAGTTCAACCACCGCGGCGCGCCCCGCGTCGTGTCGACGAGCGTGCTGGAGGTCGGCGCAGAGCTCAGCGATCGCGTGCAGGTGTACGTCGATCCCGGCATCCAGGTCGACAGCCGCGGGGGGGTCGACTGGCTCATGACCGGGGCCGTGCGGTGGGCCTTCCCGCATCGGTCGCGGGGGCGCGCGGTCGCGGCTGCGCCGGCGCAGGGCGCGGCCGCGGGGGCGACCGCCGCGGGCGAATAGGCGGGCGGCGGTGGTCCGCGCGCCGCCGCGCCGCCGTGCGGGCGCGCTCAGCGGCGCAGGCCGCGGCGGGGCGCTGCGGGGGGCGGCGCGGGGCGGGGGCGGCGCGCGCTCGGCGAGGGCGGCGGCGGGGCCCGGGGAGGGCGGCGCGCGGCGCGCGCGCGGCGAGGGCCACGCGCGGCTGGCGCCGGGGAGGGCGGGTGGGCCATGGTCGGGCCCTGGGGCGGCCTCTTGACCCGGGTCGCCGTCCCGCGCCTGATCCCTTATCGCACCCACGCCCATGCTTTCACGAGATCCATTGCTCCTGCTCTCCGCCACCCGGCTGGCTGCGCTGATCCGCGCCCGGGCCGTGACGTCGGCCGAGGTCGTGGAGGCCCATATCCGGCACATCGAGCGCGTGAACCCGACGCTCAACGCGATGGTGGCGGACCGGTTCGACGCCGCCCGCGCCGAGGCGCGCGCCGCCGACGCGCTCCTCGAGCGCGGCGACGCCGCCGCGGCGCCGCCGTTCCTCGGGGTCCCGTGCTCCATCAAGGAGAGCTTCGCCGTCGCGGGCATGCCGAACTCCGCGGGGCTCGTCGCCCGCGCCGGCGTGCGCGCGACGGAAGACGCGGTGACGGTCGCGCGCATGCGCGCCGCCGGCTTCATCCCGCTCGGCGTCACCAACGTCTCGGAGCTCTGCATGTGGATGGAGACGAACAACCGGCTCTACGGCCGGACGAACAACCCCTACGACCCGGCGCGCACCGCGGGCGGCAGCTCGGGCGGCGAGGCCGCGGTGGTCGGCGCGGGCGGCGCGCCGATCGGGCTCGGCTCGGACATCGGCGGGTCCATCCGGATGCCCGCGTTCTTCAACGGCGTCTTCGGCCACAAGCCGACCGGCGGGCTCGTGCCGACCTCGGGCCAGTTCCCGCTGCCCGGCGAGCGCGGGCTCCGCTACATGACCTCGGGGCCGATCGCGCGGCGCGCCGAGGACCTCATGCCGGTGCTCCGCGTCCTCGCGGGCCCCGACGCGCGCGATCCGACCTGCGCGCCGCTGCCCCTCGGCGACCCGGCCTCGGTCGACCTCGGCGGGCTGACGGTGCTCTCGGTCGAGCACGACGGCGTGCGCCGGGTGAGCGACGATCTCCTGGCCGCGCAGCGGCGGGCGGTGGAGGCGCTCGCCGCGCGCGGGGCCACGGTCCGCGAGGCGCGCATCGAGCTCCTCGCGCGGGCGCTCGACATCTGGACCGCGATGCTGGGCGTGGCCGGCGGCGTCACGTTCCGCGCGCTGCTCGGGGACGGCCGCCCGGTCAGCCTGCCGCGCGAGCTCGCCCGCTGGTCGCTCCGCCGCTCGGCGCACACGCTGCCCGCGCTCGGGCTCACGCTGCTCGAGGACGTCGGCCGGCTCGTCCCCTCGCGCATCGCGCGCGCCCTGGAGCTCGGCGAGGCGCTCCGCGCCGAGCTCGTGTCGCGCATCGGCGAGCGGGGCGTGATGCTCTACCCGTCGTACCCGCGGCCCGCGCCGCGGCACTACGCGCCGCTGTTGCCGCCCTTCCAGTGGACGTACACCGCGGTGCTCAACGTCATGGAGATGCCGGCGACGCAGGTCCCGCTCGGCCTCAACGCCGACGGGCTGCCGCTCGGCGTCCAGGTGGCGGCGATCCACGGCAACGATCACGTGACGATCGCCGTGGCGCAGCACCTGGAGCGCTCGTTCGGCGGCTGGGTCCCGCCTTCTCTCTCGTGGTGCCGACGGTGACGTTCCCGCCCGCGGTCGTGGTATCAAGGCTCCCCCCATGACCCTCGACCGCACGTACGATGTGATCGTCTACGGCGCGACCGGCTTCACCGGTCGCCTCGTCGCCGAGTATCTCGCCACCCGGGGCAAGGAGGCCTCCGCCCGGGACGACGCCTCGGAGCGACCCGCCCGCTTCGCGATCGCCGGCCGGAACGCGGGGCGCCTCGCCGAGGTGAAGGCGGCGCTGGAGGCGATCGATCCGGCCTGCGCCGACGTGGGCGTCATCGAGGCGACCTCGGAGGACGCGGCGTCGCTCGAGCGTATGGCGAGCCAGGCGCGCGTGGTCATCACGACCGTCGGCCCGTACTCGAGCCGCGGCGAGCCGCTCGTCGAGGCGTGCATCCGCGCGGGCACCGACTACGCGGACCTCACCGGCGAGCCCGAGTTCGTCGATCGCCTCCTCGCGCGCCACCACGAGGCCGCCCGCGCGGCGGGCGTGAAGATCGTCAACTGCTGCGGCTTCGACAGCATCCCGCACGACCTCGGCGCGCTCTTCACGGTGACGAAGCTCCCCGCGGGCGAGCCGATCGCGGTGGAGGGCGTCGTGCGCGCGCACGGCAGCTTCTCCGGCGGCACGTGGCAGTCGGTGCTCGAGGGCATGGCGCGCGGCGGCCGCAGGCGGCGCGAGGCGCGCTCCGAGGAGGCGCGCGGCGGGCGGAAGGCGCAGGGGCTCAAGGGGCGCATCCGCTACGAGAAGGGGCTGCGCGCCTGGGTCTGCCCGTTGCCGAGCATCGATCCCGAGATCGTGCTGCGGAGCGCGCGGGAGCTCGACGTCTACGGCCCCGATTTCCAGTACGGGCACTACGTGCAGGTCAAGTCCGGGCTGCAGCTCGTGATCGGGATCGCCGGCTTCGGCGCCGTGGCGGCGCTCGCCAAGGTGGGGCCGACGCGGGACCTGCTCCGCAAGGTGCGCAGCCCGGGGGAAGGGCCGAGCGCCGAGGCGCGGGCGCGCGGCTGGTTCCAGGTGACCTTCCACGGCAAGAGCGCGTCGCGCAAGGTGGTGACGCGCGTGAGCGGCGGCGATCCGGGCTATTCGGAGACGGCGAAGATGGTGGCCGAGGCGGCGCTCTGCATGGCGTTCGACCGCGCGCGGCTGCCGGCGCGCGCCGGGGTCCTCACGCCGGCGGTGGCGATGGGGGAGCGGCTCATCGAGCGGCTGCAGGCGGCGGGGATCCGGTTCGAGCTGCTCGAGGGGTGAGCGCCAGCGGCGGGGAGCGGCGGTCCGAGGGAGATCGGCGCCGCTCCCAACGTACCTGGCACTGCCCATCTCCGTCGCGCCGCCGCGGCCCGCCGCCGGCCACAGACATCGATCGAGGCCGCGAGCGCCCCGGCGCCCGCGCTCGGCGCCGAGGAGGGCTGTCGAAGGAACAGGCTCCATGACAGGCCAAGAATCCGCGGCGCTCGCGCTCCGCCTCGCCGGCGGATCGCACGTTATCGACGCCCTCTCGAGTCCCTCGACGCGCTCGACGCGCTTGAGTCGCTCGACGCGCTTGAGTCGCTCGACTCGACAGCGCGCGTGTCCCTGGTGGATTTCTCGATGTCAACGGCCCGTGACATTGTGAAACGCGGAGTCCCTGGGGTATCCTCGCGGGAAGTGACCGGCACCGAGGAGCACGGCCTTCGCGGGGAGGAGACGCTGACCCTGTCGCCGGGCCCGGGGGCAGGTCTGGCGAGCGCCTCGACGACGGAATCCCCGGTCCTCGGCGCGGCCCCTCTCGGGCCCACCGAGCCCGCGCCGCGCCCGGAGGAGAGCCCCGCGAGCAGGACGGGGCCGCTGCGGCGATCCTCGACGGCGCAGGAGCCTTCCGGCCCGCCCGTGTCGAGCCGGCAGGCCACAGGGCCGGCCATCCGCGCCGGGACCCTCATCGGCCATTACGAGCTGATTCGCGAGCTCGGCCGAGGGGGCATGGGCACCGTCTTCCTCGGCCGCGACGTCCGCCTTGGGCGCCTGGTGGGCATCAAGGTCGTCACCAGCCTGACCGGCGCCAGACTCCAGCGGTTCCTTGTCGAGGCCCGCGCCACCGCGCTCTGCAAGCACGAGAACATCGTGACGATCCACGATGTGAACGAGCACGACGGATATCCGTACATGGTGCTCGAGTACATCGACGGCCAGAGCCTCCGCGCGTGGATGGATCAGCGCCGGCCGGCCGGCGCGGACGAGACGGTCGCGACGGCGCCGGTGTCGGCGAGCGCCGCCGTGGAGATGATGGTGCCGGTGGTGCGCGCCCTGTCGTGCGCCCACAAGCTCGGCATCGTCCACCGCGATCTCAAGCCCGAGAACATCATGCTGGAGGCGTCCGGCGCCATCAAGGTGCTCGACTTCGGCATCGCCAAGCTGCTCGACACCGACGTCGCCGGCCCGGTCGATCGCGCGCCCATCTCGCTCCGCACCACCCTGACGCGCGAGGGCGCGATGATGGGGACGATACCGTACATGTCCCCGGAGCAGTGGCTCGGGGAGGGGATCGATCACGCCAGCGACATCTGGGCCGTGGGCATCATGCTCTACGAGCTCGTCACCGGCGCGCACCCGCTCGCGCCGGTGACGGTGCACAGCCTCATGCAGGTCGCCCTGCTCGACCAGCCCATGCCCGAGCTCGACGGCGCGCGCCCGGAGCTCGGCGCGCTCGGCGGGATCATCGATCGCTGCCTCCGCAAGCGGAAGGCCGAGCGCACCGCCTCGGCGCAGCAGCTCCTCGCCGAGCTCCTGCCGCTCCTGCCCGGGCGCCTCGAGATCGTCCTCGGGGCCGACGAGAGCCCCTTCGCGGGCCTGTCGGCGTTCCAGGAGGCCGACGCGGACCGCTTCTTCGGCCGCGCCGAGGACGTCGCCAGGATGGTGACGCGGCTGCGCAGCCAGCCGCTCCTCGCGATCGTCGGCGCGTCGGGCGTGGGCAAGTCGTCGCTCGTCCGGGCGGGGATCGTCCCGGCGCTCAAGCGATCGGGCGGAGGGTGGGAGTCGCTCATCCTCCGGCCGGGGCGCGAGCCGATGGCGGCGCTCGCCGAGCTGCTCAGCCACCCCTCCTTGCTGACGCGGGGCGGCTCGGAGCGGCCGGAGCCGCCGGGCGGCGACGCGTCGCGCGGGCGCATGCTCGTCGACCGGCTGCGCGCCGAGCCGGGCTACCTCGGGGCCGAGCTGCGCGCGTGGGCGGCGCGGAAGCAGCGCCGCGTCGTGCTCTTCGTCGACCAGTTCGAGGAGCTCTACACGCTCTCGTGCGACGCCGGCGAGCGCGCCGCGTTCCTCTCGTGTCTCGGGGGCGTCGCGGACGACGCGTCCTCGCCCCTGCGCGTCATCCTGTCGATGCGGTCGGACTTCATCGAGCGGGTGGCCGAGGACAGGCATTTCATGGCGGCGGTGACGCGCGGGCTCGTGGTCCTGCCGCCCATCGGCCGCGCCGGGCTGCGCGACGCGCTCACGCGGCCCGTCCAGGCGGCGCGGTACGAGATCGAGGACCCGGCGCTGGTCGAGGACATCCTCGACGTGCTGGAGACGACCCGCGGCGCGCTGCCGCTCTTGCAGTTCATGGCGGCGCGGTGGTGGGATCTGCGCGATCGCGAGCGCCGGCTGCTGACGCGGGCGAGCTACGAGGCGATCGGCGGCGTGGCCGGCACGCTCGCGAGCCACGCCGACACGGTGCTGGCCGGGATGAGCGTGCGCCAGGCGAAGCTCTGCCGGGCGGTGTTCGAGCGCCTGGTGACGCCCGAGCGCACGCGGGCCATCGCCAGCCTGCGGGAGATCCGCGAGCTGCCGGGGGAGCCGGACGAGATCGAGGGGGTGGTCCACGTCCTCTCGGACGCGCGGCTCCTGGCGGTCGAGACGGGGCGCGACGACGCCGGCAGCCGCGTGGAGATCGTGCACGAGTCGCTCATCGAGCGCTGGCCGACGCTGCAGCGCTGGCTCGACGAGAACCAGAAGGACGCGGCGTTCCTCGACAAGCTGCGCGTGGCGGCGAGGCAGTGGGAGTCGAGCGGCTGCGCCGACGACACCCTGTGGCGCGGCAAGATCGCCCAGGAGGCGCGCCGCTTCCGCGACAGGTACTATTATCAGGGCCAGTTGCCCGAGCGGGAGCAGCGGTATCTCGACGCCGTGCTCCGGCTGTCGAGCCAGGCGAAGCGCCGGCGGCGCACGCTGATCGCCGGCACCATGACGGGGCTCGCCCTGCTGGTCGCGATGGCCGCCCTGGGGATCATCAAGGTGGTCCGCCAGAACCAGGTCATCACCGCGCAGCTCGAGGAGATCCGCCAGACCGAGTACAACCTCGAGCAGGCGCTCGCGAACGAGCGGGCGGCCCGCGAGGCCGCCGAGCGGGCCCGGAGGAACACGGAGGACCAGCGGCGGCTGGCGGAGGTCCTGCAGAAGGAGGCCGAGGAGGCGCGGTACCGGGCCGAGTCCGCGGCCGAGCAAGCGCGGAAGGCGGCCCGGGACGCCCGGGCGGCGCGCGACATGGCGCGGGCGTCCGAGAGCGGGGCGCGCGACGCCGAGGCCAGGGCCAGCGCCGAGGAGCGGCGGGCCAAGGAGGCGGCCGAGCACGAGCGCCGCAGCCGCGAGGCGCTGGAGCAGCTGATCCAGCGCTCGGTGGGGAACATCCGGGAGGATCTCCGCTAGCGGCCCATGCAGGCAGCTCGGCGGGAGCCCTCCAGGCGAGCGCGGCGGTTCTGGCGGGCGGCGGCGTTTGATAGGATGGCCTCGTGCATCGCGAGACCTGGATTTTCGGTTACGGCTCGCTGATCTGGCGGCCGGCGTTTCGATTCGAGCGGATGGCGCCCGGGTACATCACCGGCTGGGCGCGCCGGTTCTGGCAGGGCTCCACCGATCACCGGGGTGTTCCCGGGGCGCCGGGCCGGGTGGTCACGCTCGTCCCGGCGCCTCTCGGGCGCTGCTGGGGGATGGCCTATCGGGTCGCCGCCGCCGACGTGGACGAGGTGCTCCGCGCGCTGGATCACCGCGAGAAGGGCGGATATGCGCGCTGCGACGTGCCGCTCACCCTGGCGGAGGAGGCGCACGCGGAGAGCGCGCCTCGGGCGGCCATCGTGTACGTGGCCACGCCCGACAACCCGGATTACCTCGGCGAGGCGCCGCTTTCCGAGATCGCCGCGCAGGTGCTCGCGTCCCACGGGCCGAGCGGCTCCAACGTCGAGTATGTCCTTCGGCTCGCCGACGCGCTCGCGGCGATGAATGCGACGGACGATCACGTGACCGAGCTCGCGCAGCTCGTCGGCCAGGGCGCCGTCGCCCGCGCGCCTCGCTCCGAGAGCCGCCCCGCGCCGGCCGCTGCGCCTTAAAGGCCTCTCGTCTTCCGTCTCCCGTCTTCCGTCTCTCGTCTTCCGTGCTCGTCTTTCGTGCGCGTGCGCGTGCGCGCTGACTCTGGGGAATCGCGCACGCGCACGCGCACGGAAGAGCGAAGACGGAAGAGCGAAGACGGAGACGAGGGACGGAGGACGATGTGTCAGTCCCAGCGAAAAACCGCTCTAGTTGACCTCTCCGCCCCCGTCCCCGCCCGAGTGGTCCGCGACCCCGTTGGTCCCGTCGGCCGCCGCCGGCGGCGTCGACCCGCCGCCGTCCTCGCCCTCGGTCGCGTCCGCCGCGAACGCCTCGACCGCGACCACCCGCTCGTCCTGCCCCACGTGCATGATCCGCACGCCCTGCGCGTTGCGCCCCGTCTCGCGGATCTCGCTCGCCTTGGTCCGGATCATCTGCCCGCGGTCGGTCACGATCAGCACCTGGTCGCTCGGGCTCACCATGGCCACGCCCACCACCGGCCCGTTCCGCTCGCTCGCGTCGATCAGGATCACGCCCTTGCCGCCGCGGCTCTGCAGCCGGAACTCCTCGAGCGGCGTCTGCTTGCCGTACCCGCGCTCGCACACCGCCAGCACCCGGTCGCGCCCGTCGCCGCTCACGCCGAGGCCCACCACCACGTCGCCCTCGTCGAGCTCGATGCCCTTCACGCCCATCGTCGCGCGGCCCGTCGGACGCACCTGATCCTCGGGGAAGCGGATGCTCATCCCGCTCCGCGTCGCGATCACGAGCTCGCGCTTGCCGTCGGTGAGCGCCGCCGTGAACAGCTGATCGCCCTCCTCGATCCGGACCCCGATGATCCCCTTGTCCCGGTAGTTCTCGTACTCGTTGAGCGCCGTCTTCTTGATCTGCCCGCGGCGGGTCAGCGTCACCACGAACGTCTCGCCGTCGAAGCTCGGCACCGGCGTGATCGCCGCGACCTTCTCCCCCGGCTCCATCCCGACGAAGTTCACGATCGCCCGGCCCTTCGCGTTCCGCGGCGCCTGCGGGATCTCGTAGACCTTCTTGACGAAGACCTTGCCCTTGTCGCTGAAGAAGAAGACGTACGAGTGCGTCGACGC
This sequence comes from Sorangium sp. So ce394, assembly GCF_051474665.1. Taxonomy (NCBI): domain Bacteria; kingdom Pseudomonadati; phylum Myxococcota; order Polyangiales; family Polyangiaceae; genus Sorangium; species Sorangium sp. So ce394. The sequence goes on along the minus strand of NZ_CP150339.1, from coordinate 6,110,819 downwards.
CACGAAGAGCTGGCTCACCCAGTCCTCCTCGCGCGCCTCCATCCCCACCATCCCCTTGCCGCCGCGGCGCTGCGCCCGGTACGTCGAGGTCGGCGTCCGCTTCAGGTAGCCGGCGTGCGAGATGGTCACGACCATGTCCTCTTCCTGGATCAGGTCCTCCATCTGGATCTCGGCCTCGGCCGGCACGATCTCGGTGCGCCGCTTGTCGCCGAAGCGCGCCTTGATCTCCTCGAGCTCCATCACGATCACGTTCATGAGCAGCCCCATGTCCGCGAGGATCGCCCGGAGCCGCTCGATCGTCTGCGACAGCTCGCCGTACTCCTTCGCGAGCTTCTCCCGCTCGAGGCCGGTCAGGCGCGACAGCCGCATCTCGAGGATCGCCTTGGCCTGCCGCTCCGACAGGAAGTAGTCGCCGCGCGTGTCGGCCTCGGCGCACTCGGGCTCCGGCCGGCCGGCGCGCCGCAGGAACTCGCCGAGCCCGCGGAGCGGCAGCCTCTGCAGGTTCTCCCGCGCCTCGTCCGTGTCGCTCGAGGCCCGGATCGTCGCGACGATGCGATCGATGTCGCTCGTCGCCATCCCGAGCCCCTCGACGAGCTCGCGCTGCGACTCGGCCTGCCGCAGCTCGAAGCGGCAGCGCCGCGTCACCACCTCGCGCCGGTGCTCGATGAAGTGCGAGAGCGTGTCCTTCAGGCTCAGCACCGCCGGGCGCCCGTTCGCGATCGACAGGTTGATGACCCCGAACGTCGCCTGGAGATCCGTCAGCCGGTAGAGCTGGTTCAGGACCACCTGCGGGAAGATGTCCTTCTTCAGCTCGACGACGATCCGCATCCCCTCGCGGTCGCTCTCGTCGCGCACCTCGCTGATCCCCTCGATGCGCTTCTCCTTCATGCACTCGGCGATCTTCGCGACCAGCCGGGCCTTGTTCACCTGGTAGGGGATCTCGGTGAACACGAGCTGCTCGCGGTCGCCCTTCATCGTCTTCTCGACCTGGCTGCGCCCGCGCATCGTGATCGAGCCGCGGCCCGTCGTGTACGCCTGCACGATCCCGCTCTTGCCGTAGATGAGGCCGCCGGTCGGGAAATCCGGGCCCGGCACCAGGTGGAGCAGCTCCTCCAGCGTGACGTCGGGGTTGCGGATGATGGCGATCGTCGCGTCGATGATCTCGCCGAGGTTGTGCGGCGGGATGTTCGTCGCCATGCCGACGGCGATGCCGCCCGAGCCGTTGACGAGCAGCTGCGGGAACTTCGCCGGCAGCACGCTCGGCTCGAGCTCCGAGTCGTCGTAGTTCGGGACGAAGTCGACCGTATCCTTGTCGAGGTCGGCGAGCAGCTCGACCGCCATCCGGGACAGGCGCGACTCCGTGTACCGCATGGCCGCGGGCGAGTCGCCGTCGACCGAGCCGTAGTTGCCCTGCCCGTCGATGAGCGGGTAGCGCAGGCTGAAGGTCTGCCCCATGCGGACGAGCGCGTCGTAGACCGCGAGATCGCCGTGGGGGTGGTACTTGCCGAGGACGTCTCCGACGACGCGCGCGCACTTCTTGTGCGCGCCGGTGGGGCCGATCTTCTGCTCGTTCATCGAGTAGAGGATCCGGCGGTGCACCGGCTTCAGGCCGTCGCGCACGTCCGGGATCGCGCGGCCGATGATCACGCTCATCGCGTAGTCGAGGTAGCTCGTCCGGAGCTCGTCCTGGATGCTGACCGGTACCTTCTGCTGGATGTTCGACGTCTCTTCCATGGGATCTGCACCCGAGGCGCGGGGCGAGCGCGGCGCGCGCGGCCCCGTCGTAGAGGCCCATCCCAGCGCGGCTCGAGCGTCGAGCGGGGCGGCAGAGGCGTCTCAGGCCTCGATCGGCGAGCGACGAGGTCGAATCCGGCCTCCGCCGCTCGCCCTTGACCCGCGCTGTTCAGGGGATGCGACGGATGCGTTCAGGTACTCCAAGGGGCAGGCCGGCGCAAAGGGTTTGCCGGCCCCTGGACGTCGCTCCGGTCAGGGGGAGGCGCACGCCCCGGCGTGACGGCGCGCGCACGCGGCGCGCGTGGTCGCGCCGGGGCGGACCTCGCCGCTGCAATCGGCGCACAGCACCGGCGCCCCCTGCGCGTCGAGCACCTTGACGTCCGTCGTGTACGCGCCCGGCGGGAGGGCCGAGAGGAGCGCGCGCTCGCCGCAGGGCACCGGGCCGACGTAGGGGGGCGCGTCCGTCTCGGGCCGCTCGCCCTCGGGCAGCGGCTCGGTCGCCGTGTAGCTGGCCGCGCCGGCCCCGCAGGCGAGCTGTTCCGCCTCGAGGAGCGCGCCGAGGTCGAGCTCGAGCGCTCCCGCGTCGGACAGCGGGTCGCAGGTCGCCGTCGACGTGACGCCCGCGCTCGCCGCGGCGAAGCAGCTCGACCCGAACAGGAGATCGCCCGCGGCGTTCTTCGCCTCCAGGCGGAAGACGTGGGCCCCTGCCGGGGCGGCGCCGAGGTCGTAGACGATGGGCTCGGCCGGCGGGCAGCCGACGCCGAGCACCGGCGGGAGCGCGCCGCCCTGGGGGAGGACGTCGAACGACGCGATCTCTCGGTCGCCGGCCCCGCACTGCAGCGCGCCGAGCGCGCTCGCCGGGTCGAGCACGATGGCCGCGCGCTGCGTGTCGTCGGGGCGGGAGACCGCGGCGCACCCCTGGACGACGACGTTGACGCCCGTCTTCGCCACGAGCTTGCCGGCGTCGTCCGCGGCGTCGGGGCCGGGGCACGCCCACGTCCAGCGCGGCGCGACCTGGGCGCCGTCGACGAGCATGTGGGGGCTCCCGGAGGTCTCGTCGCCGACGGGGGTGAGCTCCTCGGCGTACTGCGCGTAGCCGTCGATCCTGGCCGTGTACTCGTGGCCCTCGACGACGTAGGTGAACGACACGCGCGACGAGCAGGGGACCGGCGGCGACGAGGGGAGGGTGAACGGACCGCCCTCCGCGCTCTCGTCCGTGAGCGTGGCGACGTAGCTGCGGATCGCCCCCGGCTCGTTCGAGCACCGCACGTCGCCCAGGAAGGCGAGCGGGTCGATGGCGAGCGAGGTCTGGATCCGCCCGTTGTCGTCGTCGTCGTCGCTGTCCCCGCTGGTGCAGGCCGCGAGCGCGAGCACGGCGAGCGCCAGGGCGCGCCGGCCGGACCAGGGCTGCGGCGAGAGCCCGCCTTCGCGATCCGCACCGGACGAGGTTCCACAACCAGCTCGAGCTCGGCCCATCGGCAGGGGGCACTAGTCCAAGCCGGGGAACGGCGCCACATGAAACGCGGCCCGCCCCGCGCGGGGAGGGCGCCGGCCGTTGCAAGGCTTGAGGCAAGCGTTGAGACGGGCGACTCGGGGGCCGAGCGGGCCGTTTCAAGCGTTGAGATGGGCGACTCGGAGGCCGAGCGGGGCATTTCAACGCTTGAATTGTGCGACTCGGGGGCCGAGCGGGCCGTTTCAACGCTTGAATTGTGCTACTCGAGGGCCGAGTAGGCCAACTCGAGCCTTGAGACGGGCGGCTTGCGGAGCGGATCGAGCGAGATGCGCGCTGTGGGCCCGAAGAAAGAACTAGGGAGCAGGAGCGCCGCCGGCGCCGCCGCCTTCACTGGCACCGCCGGCGCCACCGCTGCCGCCTTCACCGTCAGCGCCGGCGCCTTCACCGCCGGCGCCACCGCCGCCGCCCCCTTCGCCACCACCGCCGCCGCCGTTCCCCCCGCCTTCACCGGCACCACTGGCGCTTCCGCCGCCGCCACCGTCGCCCGCGCCGCCGCCCGCACCGGTCGGGTCGACCACGAACGCGCAGGCCTTGAGCGCATGGGCTCGCCTGGTGATCACGTCGCACGGGCTGAGCGCGCCGTCGGCGCCGTCCGCGGGCGGCGCCGCGGAGCACTCCGCCATGGAAGCGACGTTGTCGGCGGCGCACTTGCGCGTCGCGCCGATGGCGTCGACGCAGGCCTTGATCTGGCTTCCCGTCGGCTCCGGCGCGGGGTGGTCCTCGGTGCCGGCGTTCTCGATGCCGTGGAGGCACTGGTCCCAGACGAACTCGACGCAGGCGTCCACCCGCTCGTCGGCGTCGGCCGAGCCGACCCACGCCGGGCACGCGGCGGCGGCCTCGCACCGGGCCGTCTCGATCTGCCGGCAGGCGTCGATGCCCACGGCGGCGGTGCCGCAGCTCTGGGTTGCGAGGGTCACGGCCCCGAGGCCGAGCAACACGGCCGCGACCCACGTTGCGGAGCTCCGCCTCGCGGCGGAGAGGACGGCGAGCGCAGACGAACCCACCCGGCCGAGCTACCACGTGGCCGCCGGGGGCGTCGAGTTTTCCGCCGCCCGCCGCCCCGCAGCGAGCGCGACCGGCGTGCCCGCGACGGCGCCGTCGCCCGCACGCCGGCTCGCGTCCATGGCGCAATCATGGCGCAGCCGGGCCGACTCTGCCGCAGTGCCGGGCCCCGCGCCTCCGCGGGAGCGCCGCGTTTCCGCGACCAGCGCCGCGCCTCCGCGACGAGGGCCGCGCCTCGGCGACCAGGGCCGCGCCCCCGCCGCGATCCGCGCCCCCGCGACGTGCGCCGCATCGCGAAGAGGGCCGCGCCCCCGCGCCGCGCTCGTCGCGAACGGTGCCCGGCCCGGGCCCCGTCCGATCTATGCTCCTGTGCCCTCGATCTCCCGATGGATCCGCCGAGCCTCGCGCAGCTCCGACCTGACACGCTTTTCCACGGGCGATACCGCGTGGTCCGCTCGCTCAAGGCGGGCGGGATGGGGGCGGTGTACGAGGTCGTCGACGAGGTCACCGACCGCCGCCGCGCGCTCAAGGTGATGCTCCCGGGATCCATCCAGGACCCCGGCATGCGCGCCCGGTTCGCCCAGGAGGCCAAGATCACCGGCGGGATCGAGAGCGATCACATCGTCCCGGTCTCCGACGCCGGCATCGACGCCGACTCCGGGATGCCCTTCCTCGTCATGGACCTGCTCCAGGGCGAGGAGCTCGCGAGCCTGTCGGCGCGCCGCGGCCCGCTGCCGCCGGCGGAGGTGGTGCTCTACCTCTCCCAGGTCGCGCGCGCGCTCGACAAGATGCACGCGGCGGCCATCGTCCATCGCGATCTCAAGCCGGCGAACCTCTTCTTGACGCGGCGGGACGACGGCTCGCCGTGCGTCAAGGTCCTCGATTTCGGCCTGGCGAAGATCGCGGCGCAGAGCAGCATGGCGGACCGCACCGCGATCCTCGGGACGCCGCTCTACATGGCGCCCGAGCAGATCCGCGGCGACGGCGCCGTCGGACCGAAGGCCGACATCCACGCGCTGGCGCACGTGGCCTTCACGCTGCTCGTGGGCAGCCCCTACTGGCTGACCGAGGCCAACGTCCTGCCCTCGATCTTCGCGCTCCTCCAGCGGATGGCGGCGGGGCTGCCCGAGCCCGCGAGCGCCCGCGCCGCGCGGCGCCGCACCGTCCGGCTGCCGCCCGCCTTCGACGCCTGGTTCCAGCAGGCGACCGCGATCGATCCGAGGGACCGGTTCGACCGCGCCACCGCGGCCGTCACCCTGATGGCCGAGGCCCTCGGCGCGCCCCCGCCGTCGAGCCCGCCCCCTGGGCCGGTTCCGTCCACGGGCCCGCCGCCGTCGTCGCGCCGCAGCCTCGAGCTCGACGACCGGCGCGCCCGCGCCGTCGAGCCCGAGTCGCGCCGCGGCCTCGAGCTCGGCGACCGGCGCGCCCGCGCCGTCGAGCCCGATCCCGGGCCGAAGCCTCAGGACCCCGGGCCGAAGCCCCTGGACCCCGCGCCGAAGCTCGCGGGCGACGCGCGGCACCGCGACGAGGATCTCGACGAGGTCGTCCACGAGGAGCGGCTCCGGGCCTTCCTCAAGAAGGAGGTCCAGCGCGCCAGGGAGCAGCGGCCCCGGCGGCTGTCCCTGCTGCTGCTCGGCGTGGACGGCCTCCAGGAGATCGAGGAGAAGCACGGGCGGGCGGCGGTCGACCGCATCCTCAACGACCTCGCGCGCGTGGTGCGGATCTACGTGCCGGAGGGCGGGCTGCTCGGGCGGTACCGCCGCGATTTCCTCGCGATCGTCCGCCCCGGGATCGGCCGGACGCGGGCGTCCGCGTTCGCGAAGGTGCTCGGCGAGAAGGTGCGCCAGCACCGGTTCCGGCGCATCCCGTCGATGCCCTTCCGGATGACCCTCCGGATCGGCGTCGCCCACCTCGAGGAGGACGACACGACCGCGCACGATCTGCTCGTGCGCGCGACGTGGGACCTCCTCGAGCGGGGCGAGTGAGCGCCCGGCGGGATCCCCGCGGCTCATGCTCGGGATGAGCCCGACCACGCGAGACGAACCGCTCGTCAGTCGTCGCTCGCGGGCGAGAAGGGCATGACGGGCGCGGATTCCTCGATGTCTCGCCTCGGCGGGTTCTTGACGGAAAGCGTGCTGTCGATGAGGACGGCTCGGCGCGGGCGCGGCGCGCTGACCTGAGCTTTGCAGAGCTCCTCCACGACGCGGCCGCGCAGCGCGTCGTTCACTTCCTTGTTCTTGCCGGGCGGCACGCGCGCGCTGATACGCAGGACGATCGATCCCTCGTTGAGCTCCTCCACGCCGACGTCCACCTGCCCCGGAGCGCCCGTCTGCAGTTCGACCTCCTTCTCGGCGACCCTCGCGAGGAGCTCACGCACCCGCTGAACGTCCTCCTCGTAAGGCACGTGCACGTCGACCACCGCGTTCACGTAGGTTCGCGAATGGTTCGCGACCTTGCGCACCTCGCCGTTCGGGATCGAATGGAGCACGCCGATCTCGTCGCGGATCTTCGTGATACGAACGCCGATCTCCTCCACGCGCCCCTGGATGCCGCCGATTTCCACGAGATCCCCGACGAGGAGCAGGTTCTCGAAGAGGATGAAGAAGCCGGCCACGATGTCGCCCACGAACGTCTGCGCGCCGAAGCCGATGGCCACGCCGATGACGCCGGCGCCGGCGAGCAGCGGCGTGGGATCGACGGACGCCTCGCGCAGGCCCAGCACGAGAGCCGAGAAGTAAATCGCGTACCGCACGAAGCCCATGGCCACAGGGACCAGGGTTTTTCGCTGCTGGAGCGTCTGGGGGTTCTCCTCCGCCACCTTCCCGAGGAAGAGGTCGTTGATGAGGAGCACGCAGATCTCGACGAGGACCCGGCTCGCATAAACGATCGCGATGATCCGGAGCCCGACCCGCCCCGCCTGCGAGAGCCACGTGTCGGGTGTGAGCGCGTCCGCGACCCACGTCGCCGCCGTGATGTACACGCAATAATCGACGACGCGCTTCGTGATCCCGAGCAGGTGCGACAGGTTCCCGAGGTACCTGAGCGGGCTCTCGACGCGGGCGAGCCTCGTGGAGTTGTCGAAGATGACGTCGAGGAGGAGGTATCCGATCCCCGTCGCGAGGCGGCTCACGTAAAACGCGCCCAGCGTGTAGCTGGCGAGCAATACGGCGCGCTGGGGCCCCGGCGCGAGCGCGAGCTTCTCGGTGAGGACGACCGCGGCGGCGCCGAGGACGACCACGCGGAGCGCCTTGCGCAGGCGTATCGTGACCTCTGCGACCGGCTCGCGCCGCTTCTCCAGCCAGTCCGAGCGCGCGACCGCCTTTCCCAGCGCGTCGGCGAGCCCGCGGGCGAGGGCGTCGACGAAGAGCGCGCCGACGACGATGCCGAGCGCGGTGAGCAACCGCGTCTTGGCGAGCGCGGGCTCGTCTCCGATGAGCCCGACGAGCGCGCTCTTCACCACGTCGAGGGCGCGAATTCCGCGAACCGTGGCGAACGCCGCGCCGCCGATGAGCACGGCCCCGACGAGCGCGACCCAGACGAGCGCGCGGCGACGGACGCGACGCCGGAACGATTTGCGCTCGTCCGCCGTGACGCGCTCCAGCGTCGGCGAGCGCAAGACGAAAGCGTAGCCCCGATGGATCAGCCTGACCACGAGCTCCGAGAGGAGCAGGAGCACCACGATCGCGATGCACAGCGCGACCAGGTTGTGGAGGAGCAGGTCGAGATGCAGCGTCATCGAGGCTGACGAGCCTACCGCCCGATCTGCACGTTCTCAAGGACGCCGAGAGCGTCGGGCACCAGCACCGCGGCGGAGTAGTACGTGCTCACGAGGTACGAGCTGATGGCCTTCGGGTCGGTCTCCATCTTGCGGGCCGAGACACCGGGCTCGATCTCGTCGGGGAGGCCCGTGCGGTGGAGGCCGATGACGCCCTGATGCTCCTGCCCCGTGCGCATGACGAGAATGGAGCTCGTGTCGTCCCCGTTGATCGGGATCTTGTCGCAAGGCAGGATCGGGACGCCGCGCCACGCCGTGACTCTCGCGCCGGAGAGCACGACGCTGGTCGGGTAGACGCCGCGGCGACTGCACTCCCGGTGGAAGGCGGCGATCGTGCGCGGGTGCGCCAGGAAAAACTGCGACTTGCGGCGCCGGCAGAGGATCTCGTCCATGTCGTCGGGCGTCGGGCGGCCGCTCCGGGGATGGAGGCGCTGCTTCAGGTCGGCGTTGTGCAGGAGGCCGAAGTCGCGGTTGTTGATGAGCTCGTGCTCCTGCCGCTCGCGCAGGGCCTCGACGGTCAGGCGGAGCTGCTCCTGGAGCTGATCCATCGGATCGTTGAAGAGATCCGAGACGCGCGTGTGGAGCCGGAGGACCGTCTGCGCGACGCTGAGCTCGTATTCACGCGGCGCGGCCTCGTAATCGACGAACGTCCCCGGGAGCGCGCGCTCGCCCTTGTGACCGGCGGTGATCGCGATCGCCGCCTGTCCGAGCTTGTCCTGCGGCTTCTTCAGCCGCTCCTTGAGCGACTCGACGTGCGCGCGGAGCGCCGGGGATCGCGAGATCAGCTCCTCGAAGGCGCGCTGCGGCAGCTCGAGGACGATGCACGGCGTGACGGCCTTGACCGAATACGTCCAGACGTCGTTCGATTCGATGACGGACTGATCCCCGAAATGGTCCCCATCCGCGAGGACGTCGAGGATCGTGTCGGCGCCGTACTTGCCGACGCCGAGCTTCTGGGCCTTCCCGTGCGCGAGCAGGAAGATCGTCTCCGCGGGTTTTCCGCGCTCGGCGATCAGCGCGCCGGGCTTGTACTCCCGCTGGATGAACCGGCTCGCCAGGGCGTCGAGCACGGCGTCGTCCGAGAAGCCTTGCAAGAGCGGCAATTCGCAGAGCTCCTGCGGGATCACCTGCACATTCGCCCCGATGTTGCCGAAGCTCAACCGCCCGTCGCCGATGGCATAACTCAGGCGGCGGTTCACGCGATACGTGCCGCCCGGGACCTCGATCCAGGGCAAGACCCGCAAGAGCCACCGGGACGTGATCCCCTGCATCTGCGGATGCGACTTGGTCGTCGTCGCGAGCTTTCGCGCCCCCAGCGTCCCGAGGCTCGAACGCTCTACCTCGTTCCCGATCCCAGGTGTTTCGGCGTTTGCCATGATGTGCCTTTCCTTCTGCGCGCTTCGGAGAGCAGAGCGCTCCGCGTATCCCCCGCGTCTGTGCGGGGCACACGCGGAGCGCCTACCGCTCGCGTCTCATTCGTAGGCGCGTCCGATCTCGACGCTCTCCAGGACGCCGAGCGCGTCGGGGACCAGCACGGCCGCCGAGTAATAGAGGCTGACGAGGTACGACATGATGGCCTTCTCGTTGATCCCCATGAAGCGCACGTTGAGGCTCGGCTCGACCTCGTCCGGAATGCCGGCGTGGTGCAGGCCGATGACGCCCTGGTTCTTCTCGCCCGCGCGCACGAGCAGGATCGAGGTCGTCCGCGTCTCCGAGACCGGGATCTTGTTGCACGGGAAGATCGGCACGCCGCGCCACGCCGGGACGTGGTTGCCGTTCACCTCGACGCTCTGCGGATAGATGCCGAGGCGGCTGCACTCCTGGCCGAACGCCGCAATGGCGCGCGGGGGCGCGAGGAAGAACGACGGCTCCCTCCAGACCGTGGCGAGGAGCTCGTCCATGTCGTTCGGCGTCGGGGGGCCGCTGTGGGTGTGGATGCGCTGCTTCAGGTCGGCGTTGTGCAGGAGGCCGAACTCGCGGTTGTTGATGAGCTCGTGCTCCTGGGTCTCCTTCAGGGCCTCGATGGTCAGGCGGAGCTGCTGCTCCGTCTGGTTCATCGGCTCATTGAACAGATCCGCGACGCGCGTGTGGATCTGGAGCACGGTCTGCGCCACGCTGAGCTCGTACTCGCGGGGCGAGGTCTCGTAATCGACGAACGTGCCGGGGAGGACGGGCTCGCCGGAGTGGCCCGCCGCGATTTCGATCGCCGCCTCGCCCGTGTTGTCCTTCTTCTTCGTGGCGAGCGCCTTGAAGTTCTCGAGGTGCTGCTTCAGCGACGGGTGCTGGGCGACGAGCTCCTCGAAGACGTTCTGCTGGAGCGTCAGCACCGTGACCGCCGTGACGGCCTTGGCCGTGAACGTCCAGTAATCCTGCGTCTCCAGGAGCGCCTGGTAGCTGTAATGGTCGCCGTCCGCGAGGACCGCGAGCACCGTCTCATCGCCGTACTTGCCCGCGCCGATCTTGTTGATCTTGCCGTGCGCGATGAGGCAGATGTGATCGGCCTCCTTGCCGCGCTCGGAGATGACGTCGCCGGGCTTGTATTCACGCTGCACGAAGCGGTTCGCCAGCGCGGTGAGGACCTCGACGTCCTCGTAACCGCGGAGGAGCGGCAGCTCACAGAGCTCCTGCGGGATGACGTGGATCTTCGCGCCGGTGCTCGTGAACGTCACGCGCCCGTCGCCCACCGCATAGCTCAGGCGGCGGTTCACGCGGTATACGCCGTTGACGTGCACCCACGGCAGGAGCTTGAGCAACCACCGCGACGAGATGCCCTGCATCTGCGGCGCCGACTTGGTGGTCGTGGCGAGCTGCCTCGCGGCCGCCGTCGCGAGGCTGGTCTGCTGCTGATCGATCGAACCCAAATTCCCTGAGATAGACATGAGTCCCTCTTTCCCGGACGGTTAGGACCGCCCGTGCTTCACCGGCACGGACCGGGCCGTACCCATCGAAAGATCCGCCTTCGCAGCAGGAGCCGCGGCACCGGCTTTTCCGGCGCCGAAGAAGCTGCTGATACGCGCCGCAGAGGCGCCAAACCCACGCGCGCCCTCGATCGCCCGTTCGATCGGGTGGCGCTCGAGCTCCGCGTCCACGTACCGGCTCGTCGCGACGTGCCAGTTGAGGACGCCAGCCATGTACGATCGCTGCTTCTCGACGTATCCGAGCACGGCCTCGCGGGCCGCCTTGTCGAGGTCGAACTCGTCGAGGATGCGGGGCAGCTCGGTCGCGACGATGTGCTCGAACTCCAGCACACGCGCCGTGATCAGGTCATTGACGACCTCCTTGGCCCGCTGCGCGTCGCATTCGAGGAACCGCTCGACGACCAGCACGAGGTTGCTGAGCTCGCCCTCGAACTCGATCTCCTTGCGGTACGAATAGAGATCGTTGATCCACCCGCCCACGTCGGCCGTGGTGTTGTCGAGCCCTCGCATCGTCCGCGTTCGGAAGACCTCGGCCGGGACCACGTCGCCGAGCGTGAGCCTGGACAGGCCCATCGTGAGATCGGCGCCGAACGTCTTGCGGCGCATCTCGACGTAATCGACCGGATCCGGGATCCGGTTCTGGGTCTGGTTCAGGAGCTCCCAGAGCCAGCTCCCGGTCATGTTCTCGATGCTGCGGCGGAGCGTCTGCCGCGACCTCATCGACATGGGGGAAGCTGTGCGGATCCAGAGATCCAGCAGGCCGCTCTCCACCGGGTTCTCGGGCGCCGGGGCGCCCGCGCAGTCGAGGGGCATGAACATCGAGAGCCGCGCGTTGAACCGTTTCGCGCCCGCCATGTCCCGCGTCGCGCCGAACACCAGCGGGAAGTAATCGTCGCCGTACGTCCCCCACGTCAGCCAACCCGAGCTCAGATCGAGCTCGTGCGGGGACGCGTCCGGGTGAATTCCCGCGGCGCAGATGGGAAAATCGAAGCCGATGAACCTGCGCTCGTCCCAGATCCCGGAGCCGAAGACGCCCGGCACCACGTCGAGCATCGCGAGCTTGCGGGCCCACTCGAGGGTGTTCCGGCGCGCCGCGGGCAGGTGTGGGCTCAAGCGGAGCTTGAATGGCATGTAGATCTTCGGGAGCGGCATCCTGCCCACGGGCCGGAACGGGGCGTGGGTGAGGGTCTTGAGCCGCTGCAAACCCAGGCCGCCGGGGGTGAGCCTGATCCGGAACGCCGAGGTGCCGAGCCCCGTCGGCGCCCCGAGGAAATCGGGGGCGCTCGCGGATTTGTCCGCGTTTTCGTTCATGTAGCGGCTCGATCGCATGTGCCATTCGTGGCCGCCGGACTGCCAATCCTGCAGCCCCTTCACATACTTGGCGACGTCGAGGGCTTGGGCCGGCGTCAGCCCGTACTCCACGCAGAGCGCCGGCACCTCGACGAGCGCCGTGTTCTCGAACTGCTGGAGCCGCGACGTCAGGATCTCGTTCGTCAAATCGGCTGCTCTTTGCGTGGGGACGCCGAGGAAACGCTCGAGGACGAGCACGCAGTTGGCGTTTTCCCCTTCCTCCTCGACCTCCCGCTGGTACGAGAACAGGTCATTGCGCAGGTGGACGCCGTCCGAGAACGTGTCGCGCAGGACCTCGAGGGGGCGCGTCGCGGCGACGGCGGTCGGGACCTCGGCGCCCACGGCGATCTCGACGAGGCCCGCGGACCAGGGCGCGCCGCCGACCTTGCGGCGCATCTCGATGTATTCGACCGGGTTCGCGACGCGGTTCTCCTGGATATTGGCGAGCTCCCACATGCATTCGAGCAGCAGGTTCTTCGTCGCCTCGAGGAAGCGCTCGCGCCAGTGGACCGAGGTGAGCGGGACGGTCCGCGCCCAGAGGTCCGCGAGCGCGCGCTCGACCACGTTCGTCGGCTCCGGCGGCGTCCCCGTGGGCACGACGGGCATGAAGAGCGGCAGGCGATCGAGGTACGCCTTCGCGCCGCGCATGTCCTTGGTGCGCTTGTAGATTTCGAGGAAATGATCGTCGAAGAAGAACACCCAGACATACCAATCCGTGATCAGATTGAGCTCGGGCGCGGGCGCGTCGGGGTGGGTGTACGCGCAGAGCAGCGCGTAGTCGTGCGCGTCGAGGTCGCTCTCGGTCCAGATGGGTTTTCCTTGCGGGTTCTCCTCCAGGATACCCATCTCGTAGGACCAGCCCTTGGTGTGCGTGCGCGCACCTTCGAGGTGCGGATTGATGCGCGCCGGATACGGCATGTAGAAGTCGGGCAGCGTGAAAGGTTGCATGTTCGCTGACTTCTCTCGTGCGTCGTCGATATGGTCGACGCGGGGCGACCTGAATGTCTTCGGCGGTGTGTATCCCGGACGTCGCTCGGCCGCTCGCACGCAGGCGTGAGACGACGAGTTAGTAGGGCTTGTCCATACAGGCCGATCGGGATTTTTCGTACGGGCGCTTCTAGAATAGCTCAGCGGCTTCGACCAAATAAGTTGGTGACCAGCCCCAGACCGCAGTAGCTCCAAAACTGCTGCTTGGTGCGGAACTGCTCGGGCGCCAGGACCGCGGCGACCACGTGCGCCGCGCGGATCGGTCCCAGCCCTGCCACGTGACTCGGAGTCGAGCTCCGTCCGACGCTCGTCGATGCACGCACGGAGCTATCCGCGGTCGCCCCCTCGATTTCTTGGACGTTCCTCGCGGAGGGGGCGATCCTCCGGCGCATGGCCTCTGCCATGATCCTGGCGGCGGGGCTCGGGACCCGGCTCCGCCCGCTCACCGACGAGCTGCCGAAGCCGCTCCTGTGGCTCGGCGATCGCCCGCTCGTCGCGCACATCGCCGGGCAGCTCGCCGCGGGCGGCGTCCGGCGCGCCGCGCTGAACAAGTCCCACCTCGCGGAGCGCTTCACGCGCGACCTGCTCGCGGCGTTCCCGCTGCCGGTCGAGGTCCTGCACGAGCCGGAGCCGTTCGGCACCGCGGGGGGCCTCGCGAACGCGGCGGGCGCGCTCGGCGACGGCGACGTGGTGCTCTGGAACGGCGACATCCTCATCGATCTCGACGTGGCGGCGCTCCGCGCGGCGCACGGGGAGCGCGGCGCGGCCGCGACGCTCGCGGTGGCGCCGCGGCCGGCCGGCGAGGGGACGGTGGGCGTCGGCGGCCGGGGCGAGGTGGTCCGGCTGCGCGGCGAGCGCTTCGGCGAGGAGGTCGCGGGCGGCGATTTCGTGGGCGTGCAGGTGGTCGGCGAGGCGATCCGGCGGCGGCTGCCGCCGCGCGGCTGCATGGTCGGGGACGTGTACCTGCCGTGGCTGCGCGAGGGGCGGCCGCTCGCGACGTTCGCGGCGCCCGCCGTGTGGCACGACATCGGCACGCTCGCCGCCTACCTCGCGGCGAGCGCGCGCTGGCTCGCGCAGCGCGGCCTGCCGAGCTACGTCGGCCCGGGGGCGTCCGTGGCCGAGGGCGTGGACGTGACCGGCAGCGTCGTCGGCGCGGGGGCGCGGGTCGAGGGGGCCGGGGCGCTGCGCGGGTGCGTGGTGTGGCCCGGCGCGCGGGTCGCCGTCGGCGCGGACGTGGGCGCGCCGTGCGAGCGCGCGGTGGTGACGACGCAGGGACGCATCGTGCGCGCGGCCAGCTGATCGCCCGTCCGGGGCCGTGCCGCGAGGTGCGCCGCGGTGGGCGGCCGGCGCCACGGGCCGCCCCCACTGCAGCGACGTCGCGCGCCGGAGGAGCGCCTCGAGCGCCGGGACACTGGGCATGCGACCGCCGTCGCTCCATGTGTCCGGAAACCCGACCAGAAAGGCACGGTGCAACGATGCTTTCGATGTCTTCCATGCCCCTGCGGCGCCGGCTCCTGCGGCTGCCGTTGCTCCTGTCGGCGCTCGCCGGCGCCGCGTGCATCAACGATCCATCGCCATCGGACCTCCCGCCCCCGAGCCCGCCATCGGCGCCGCCCACGACGCCTCCTGGCGGGCAGAACAGCGGCAACGGCGGCCCCGCGTCAGGGGCTGGCGCGCAGGGCGACGGCGGGCGGAGCAACGATGGAACGGGGCCCGGCGACCAGGGCGCCGGCGGGCTGGGCGGTGCTGGCGGGCTGGGCGCCGGCGGGCTCGGGGCCGGCGGGGACCTCGGCACGGGCGGGGACCTCGGCACGGGCGGCGACCTCGGCACGGGCGGCGACCTCGGCACGGGCGGCGACCTGGGCGCCGGCGGGGGCCTGGGCACGGGCGGGGGCCTAGGCGCCGGCGGGGGCCTGGGCACCGGCGGGCTGGGCGCCGGCGGATAGCGCCGGCGCTCAGGCCGCGCCTGTCGAGGCGCGCGCGATCGACGCGCGGCGGCGGGCCGGGAGCGCCCCCGCGCCCGCCGCCCGGGTCACTTGCCGAGGTCGGCGAGCGCGGCCTTGGCGGCGTTGTGCCCCGCCGCGCCGATCACCGACCCGGCCGGGTGCGTGCCGGCGCTGCACGAGTAGAGCCCGGCGAGCCCGAACCGGTAGGGCACGCGATCGGCGAAGCCGAAGCCGTTGTCGATGTGGTGGATGTGCCCCCGCGTGATCCCGAAGTGCCGCTCGATGTCCGGCGGCGCCAGCGTGAACGTCTCCAGCACGAGATCGCTCATCCCCGGCGCGAACCGGTCGCAGATCGAGAGGAGGTGCTTCACGTAGCGCGGGGCGGCCTGGTCCCACGTCTCGCCGCTCGCGAGCGCGTAGGGCACCCACTGCACGAAGAGCGCGGCGTTGTGGTGCCCCTCCGCGTCGCGCAGGCTCGGGTCGATCGGCGTGTGGAAGTACCACTCGATCGCGGGGAACTCGGGCAGACGCCCGCTCATCGCGTCGCGGTGGGCCTGGCGCAGCACGTCCATCACGACGTCCTCGTCCGGCAGGAGGTGGATGGTCGGCCCGAACTGCCCGCGGTCCTCCGGGAGGCAGGTGAACCGGGGCAGGCCGGTCAGCGCCATGTTGACCTTGAGCGTGGAGCCGTCCTTCGCGAGCGCGTCGAGCCGCGTCGACAGCGCCGCCCCGATCGCCGCGCCGCCGGCCAGCGCGCGGGTGCGGAACGGATCGGCGTTCGAGACGACCGCCCGGGCGGCGATGCGCGTGCCGTCCTCGAGGAGCACCCCGGAGACGGCGCCCCCGGACGACTCGATCTGCGCGACGCGGGCGCCGGTGACGATCGTGGCGCCCTCGGCCCGCGCCTTCTCGGCGAAGAGGCGGGTGACCGTGCCCATGCCGCCCTCGACGATCATCCAGGTCCCGTCTCCGCCCGGGAGGCGGCACATGTTGTGGACGAGGAAGTTCATCCCGGTGCCGGGCGTGTCGAAGCCGCCCGCGAGCCCCGAGAAGGCGTCGGTCGCGGCGTACATCGCCTGGAGGAGATCGCTCTTCCAGGGGAACCGCGCGAGGTAGTCGGAGATCGTGCCCCGGCAGAGCGCCACGAACGTCTGCCGGAGGGCGGGCCGCACGTAGCGCTCCGCGGTCTCCTCGATGGAGAGCGGCTCCTCGAGCCAGGTCGGGGCGATGTCGTCCCGGAGCGCGGCGAGCTCGGCCTGGAGGGCGCTGTTCGCGTCCCAGTCCTCCTGGGAGAAGAACTCGAGGAACTGCCGCTTCATCGCGGCCTGGTCCGAGCCGAAGAGCAGGTAGCGCCGGTCGGTCGTCGGGAGGAAATAGTGCGGATCGCGCCGCCGGAGGGGGAGCGAGACGCCGAGCTCTCCGAGCAGCTCGGGCGGGGCGAGCCCGAGCAGGTAGGCGCCGCTCGAGACGCCCAGGGACGGCGCCTTCTTGAAGGGGCGCTCGGTCTTCACCGCGCCGCCCACGGCGTCCTTCTCCTCGAGCACCACGACGTCGAGCCCGCGGCGGGCGAGGAGGACGGCGGCGACGAGACCGTTGTGGCCGGCGCCGACGATGACGACGTCGGCGCGGGCCGGAGCTTCACTGCGTTTCACTGGGCACCTCCAAGCGCTGTGCGCGTCCGCTGCCGCGGCCGGCGCGCGGGCCGCGGCGCGCGAGGTGTTGCACGGATGACGCGGCGAGGAGAGCCCTTTTCGCGACCCGGAATCCTGAGGAGCGCGCCGCGCCGGCCCCGGGGCCGCCCGCGCGGGGCGCCTTTCCAGCCTGTTCCCGCCGCGGCGCGCGGCGGGCCGGCGCCCTCTGCGGAGCAGCGGGCGATCGGCCCGGGTCGGATCACCCGCCAGCGGCCGCGGTGGACCCCTGCCACGCCGCGGCGACCTCCTCGGCGATGGCGCGCACGGTGAGGGGGGCCGAGCCCTCGGCCTTGTTGTTCACCAGCACGTAGCTCTCGATGCGCAGCGCCGCGGCCTCGCAGAGGAGCCGCGCGACCTCCGCGCGCATGGCGGGATCGGGCTCGACGATCCGGTTGAACGGGTGGAACCGCCGCTGCTCTGCCTCGTAGCGGCGACCGGGCTTGAGCAAGAGCCGGACGATGGCGAACGGCGCGTTGGAGACGGGCACCACCTCCGCCTGGGCGCCGGGAGATGGCATGTTGCGCCAGTAGCTGTAGGTGTGGGCGACGCCGTGCGCGCCGAGGATCTCCCGGTACTCGCCGGTGAGATACGCCCGCTCCCGGAGCTCGACGGCGTAGGCGAGCTCGCGCGGCAGCGCGCCGAGGAAGGCGTCGAGCCGCTCGAAGAAGGCGCGCGGCGGGAGCCGGTGGGGCGGGCCGACCGGCGGCAGCTCGAGCAGCACCGGCCCCGCGTGCGGCCGGAAGACCGAGAGCAGCGGCGCGGCGACGCGCGACAGGAAGAGCGGGACCGACAGGAAGTCGGGGTTCGGCTCGGCGCGGCCGCGGTTCGCGCCGCGCCCCTCGTCGCCGTCCGGCGGCGCCTCGGAGCGCTGGAGCGTCTGGGACACGACGGCGTGCAGCGCCTTCGGCACGCAGCGGAAGCCGTCCGGCAGCTGCGCTCTATAACGAAGGAAGTCGCTGTCGGGGATGGGGGCGTAGAAGCTCCGGTCGATGCCGACCGTCGTGAGCAGCGGGTGGCGCGCGTACTCGGCGAGGCCGTCGCGCGCGAGCTCCTCCGTGCTCCGCCGCCCGGCGTAGACGAGGCCCTGCCAGCCCGGGAAGCTCCACGAGCTCGTGCCGAGGTGCAGCCCTGCCGGCAGCCGCGCCGCGAGGCGGGCGGCGTCGTCGTAGACCGCGGCCATCGCGTCGGGCTCCGGCGCCGCGGGCGCCTCGGCGGCGGCCGGCCGCGGCGCCTCACCGAACAGCGAGAGCTGCGAGGGGACAGCGCCACGGCGCCCGGGGGAGCGGCTCACCCGGGCGAGTCTACTGCTTCCGCCGCCCACCGGGAGCACCGCCGCGCCGGCCGGCGCGAGGTGCGCTCGCGCCCTGGGCCCACCGCAGCTTTCCGACGCGCGCCGCCTGCGTACGCGCGGCGGGAGGCGCGGTTTCTCCAGGAACTGCCGCAACTTCTTGCTCAAGTACGCAAGGTGCAATGTCGCGACGCGGCCGGCCAGCTGGCCGGCCAGCGTTTGGCCAGCGCGCCTGAGCCAAGGAACGTTCTGATTTTGGCTCTAACTCGTGAACGCCACGGCGCGGGGGAGGGAGCGACGTCGTTGGTACATCGCGTGCAATTGCTTCGAGGTGAAGACTAGGGCGGCGCTCCTCTGAGCGACGCCGCTTTTCTTACGCGCGCAGCAAGCCGCGGAGATCGCAGACCGCAAGCGATGGCGCCGCCGCCTCTCCCGAGACGGCAGCTCGCCGCCGCCCGCCGGCCGCGCGATCGCCCGGCCGACGCCGGGCGCGCGGGTGTGAGATCGCGCGTCATCGCGCGTCGATGCGGCGGCGGACCGGCTGGTCGCTGCATGGTTGTCATTGTCCTAATTCGAACCTGATCAAATACGATCGGAGGGATGAATGCGTAGTTATCGTGGACTGGTATCTCTCTTTCTTCTGGGGCTCGGGATGGCGGGCTGCGGCGGCGAGGACACCCCCTCTTCCATCGCGGCTCCCGCCAGCAACCCCCCCCAGGCGGCCAAGACGTACGGCCGCGAGGTGAAGGGCGGCCGTGTGCACC
Organism: Sorangium sp. So ce394; assembly: GCF_051474665.1. Classification (NCBI taxonomy): domain Bacteria; kingdom Pseudomonadati; phylum Myxococcota; order Polyangiales; family Polyangiaceae; genus Sorangium; species Sorangium sp. So ce394. The sequence goes on along the minus strand of NZ_CP150339.1, from coordinate 6,091,851 downwards.
AGGGCAGGGACATCGCCCTTCCGGCCACGCGCTCGCTGAACGCGGCCGACGTGCTGCCGCTGGTGAAGGACGAGCTGAAGATCGCGCTCGGCCCGCTCACCGCGAGCGACTTCGAGACCGCGAGCCAGCATGTCGAGCGCACTCCGGCCCGCGCCACCCTCAGCCATGTGAGCTACCGTCAGGTCCGCGACGGCGTGCCGATCTTCGGCACGTACCTGAACCTGACCCTGCGCGCCGACCGGAACGGCGGGAGCAAGCTGGCGGCGTCGAGCCACCATCTCTACCAGGACGCCGCCGTCGACACAGTGGACAAGGTCGGCGAGGAGCGCGCGAACGCGCTCGCCCGGCAGGTCCTGCGCGCGCAGCCGGACGCGCGCGTGGCGAAGGCCGAGCGGGTGATCCGCCCGATCGCGGGCGCGCTCCAGATGGTCTGGGACATCAGCCTCGCCGGCCGCCACGAGCGCGTGCTCGTGATCGCCAACGGCCCCTCCGCCGGCCGGGTCCTCACGATCGACGACCGCGTGTTCGAGGTCGTGAGCGGCTCGGTGTCCGGCTTCACGGTGAGCGGCGGCGCCCCGGGCGCGTCCGGCGGCACCGTCGCGCAGACGAGCCTCCCGCACGCGCGCGTCACGGGCCCCGGGACCCTCGTCCACGCCGATGCCGCGGGCGCCTTCAGCCTCGACGTGCCGCTCGGCTCGCCCCTCCAGGCGACGCTGAACGGCCGCGCGGCGACGGTCGAGAACGTGTCGGGGCCGAACCTCGTGGCCGCCGCCGCGGCGGCCCCGGGGGTCGGCCTCGTGTTCTCGTCGGCCGGCGCGAGCGAGCAGGAGATCGCGCAGACCACCGCCTATCGCTACGTGGACGCGGCGCGCTCGTTCCTCGAGGCGAACGGCCTCGCGCCGGACGCCCTCGGCGAGCCGCTGCCGACGAACGTCAACCTGAACGACTTCTGCAACGCGTACTACGATCCTGGCGCGATCAGCATCAACTTCTTCCTGTCGGGCGGCGGCTGCAACAACTCCGCGATCGACAGCGTGATCGCCCACGAGTACGGCCACTTCGTCGACGATCGGTTCGGCGGGATCTACGACGGCGGTCTGTCGGAGGGGTGGGGCGACACGCTGGCTTGCCTGCTGCTCAAGGACCCGCTCGTCGGCGGGGGGATCACCGACGACGGCGGGCTGATCCGCACGTGCGACAACGATTACGTGTATCCGCCGGGCGGCTGGGACGAGGCGCACAACCTCGGGCAGTCGTGGGCCGGCTTCGTGTGGCACGCCCGCGCCAACCTGGTCGGCGAGCTCGGCGAGGCGGCCGGCGACGCGCTCGCCCGCGCCCTGGTGCTGCCCTCCTTCCCGTCGAACGCGCCCGACATCCCGACGGCCGTGCGCGAGGTGTTCCTGCGCGACGACGACGACGGCAACCTGGAGAACGGGACGCTCCACTGGGGCGCCCTCTGGGCTTCCGCCCAGCTGCACGGGCTGACCTTCGCGCTCACCACCGACGTCACGCCGCCGGGGCAGGTCACGGATCTGACCGCGATCGACGCCGGGGCCACGTCGGCGGTCGTGCAGTTCACCTCGCCTGGCGACGACGGGCTCGAGGGCACGCCGACGGCGTACGAGATCCGCTGGTCGCTGTACCCGCTGGACGACAGCAACTTCGCCTCCGCGAAGCTGACGTCGGCGCCGCCGGCGCAGCCGGCCGGCTGGCTGGTGCAGGCGCAGGTCGAGGGCCTGCCGCCCTCCGCGACCGTGTACGTCGCCATGCGCGCCGTCGACGAGGCGGGCAACGTCGGGCCCGTGTCGAACAACGTCCAGGTCACGACCGAGGGCGGCCTCGTTGTGTACTCGGAGGGCTTCGAGGGCGACTCGGGCGGCTGGAGCTCCGACGGCCTGTGGCACATCACCACGCGCCGCGCGTCCGAGGGCGAGCGGTCGTTCTGGTACGGCCTGGAGGAGACCGGCACCTACGACACGGGCACGTGGAACGCGGGCACGCTGACGCTGCCGGTCATCGATCTCACCGGCGTGTCGAGCCCGTTCCTCGTCGTCGACCAGTTCATCCAGGTCGAGGGCGGCCTGTACTACGACGCGGCGACCATCGTCGTGACCGATATCGACGATCCCGGCAACGTGGCGGTGTTCCCGAGGACGACCTCGTGGACGAACGGCACGTTCGAGCCGCGCTTCGAGTCGCTGGCGGGCTTCGCGGATCGGCGCATCACCATCGCGTTCAGCTTCGACACGATCGACGGCGCCATCAACGACCTCGAGGGCTGGTACATCGACAACGTGCGCATCATCGGCGAGGAGACGACCTCCTGCGCGCACAGGAAGTGCGAAGAGGGCGGTGCGCTCGACCCGGCCTGTGACCCGTGCGTCGCGTCGATCTGCCAGCTGGATCCGTACTGCTGCGACGTCGCGTGGGACAGCGCGTGCGTGAACGAGGTCGCGTCGATCTGCGGCGAGACCTGCGAGGTCGACACCTGCGGCGACGGCGTGTGCGGCGAGGGCGAGGACTGCGGCAGCTGCTCGCTGGACTGCGGGTCGTGCCCGACCTGCGAGCACGAGGTCTGCGACCCGGGCGCGCCGCTCGACCCGGCGTGCGACCCGTGCGCTCAGGCGGTGTGCGCGGCGGATCCGTACTGCTGCTCCAACGAGTGGGATCGGGTGTGCGTCGAGCAGGCCGCGAACACCTGCGGCGTCGTGTGCCAGGACGCCTGCGCGCACGACCTGTGCTCGCCCGGGGGCGCGCTCGATGCGCAGTGCGACCCGTGCGCTCAGGCGGTGTGCGCGGCGGATCCGTACTGCTGCAACAACTCGTGGGATCGCGCGTGCGTCGAGCAGGCCGCGAACACCTGCGGGCTGACCTGCACGCAGGCGTGCAGCCACGACCTGTGCTCGGCGGGCGAGGGGCTCGACCCGTCGTGCGATCCGTGCGCGAGCGCGGTGTGCGCGGCGGATCCGTACTGCTGCAACAACGCGTGGGACGCGCGCTGCGTGGACCAGGCGGCGTCGGCGTGCGGCCTCTCCTGCGGCTGCAGCCACGACGTGTGCGACACCGGCGTGGCGCTCGACGCCGGGTGCGACTGGTGCGTCTCGGAGGTCTGCGCGCAGGATCCGTACTGCTGCAACAACGCGTGGGACGACCGCTGCGTCGGCGCGGCGAACAACGTCTGCGGCCTGACCTGCTCGTTCGACGCCAGGGCGGCCGCGCTCCCGCGCGAGCCCGCCCGCCGGTGAGGTCGGCGCCGGGGCCGCGCCGCGGCCCCGGCCGGCCTGCCGGCGCGGCCGGCGCCTCCGATCCGGATCCATCCCCGTAGAACATCGTCGCAGCGAGGGGGCCGTGTGCCCCCTCGCTGCGTTCGTGCGCGGCGCTGCCCTGGTCGCATTTCCGGTGGGAAGCGCCCGCCCGCCGCGGGTACAAGCACCTGACGTGCTGCGCCGCTTCGCCCTCGTCCTGCGCGTCCTGGTCTCGACGGCCGGCAAGGACGCCTTCGCCCGCGCCATGCCGCTCTACATGGGGCTCGGCGTGGTCGGCGCGGTCGTGTTCGGCGGCAACGGGATGCACCCCGCGCAGCTCACCGGCCTCGCGGGCGAGTCGCTCCCGTTCCGGCTCGCGCTGTGGGCCGCGTGGCTGCTCGTCGGGACGCCCGCGGCGCGCGCGCTGCTCCGCGCCCCGGCGACCTTCTTCCTCCGCGCGCTGCCGGTCCCGCGCCTCCAGCTGCTCGCCGCGCACGCGCTGCTCCTCGCCGTCGCCGAGCTCCCCTGGGCGCTGCTCTGGGCGTTCGGCGCCGGCCCGCTCGCCGGCTGCGCCGCCTGCGCCGCCGCGCTCGCGGCGCACGGCATGCTCGTCGCGCGGCCGCGGGGCGGCCGCGAGCTCGCCGCGCTCTCGCTGCTCGCCATCGCGATCCTGCTCGGGGCGCGGGCGCCGCTCCTGCTCGCGTGCGCGGCGCCCGCGCTCGCCCTCGGGCTCCGCGCCGCCGTCGTCCGCGCGCCGGAGGTCCCGCCGGGCCGCGAGCTCCCGCTCATCCCGCAGGCCGCGCCCGCCCGCGGCGGCGCGCCCCTCGCGCTCTCGCTCGCCTACGTGGCGGCGCTCCTGCGCGGCCATCGCGCGGTGCTCCTGCGCGGCGGCGCGCTCACGCTGATCGGCGCGCTCGCCGCGGCGGCGTGGGCGCGGAGCAGCGAGCCGCTCGAGGACGCGTCGCTCGCCGGCGCGTCGCTCGTCGCGCTCGCGCCGTTCGCGCTCTGCGCGGGCGCCGGCTTCTCCGGCCCGGTGCTGCGCGAGGAGCGGCGGATCGCGTGGCTCCTCGACGCCTGCGGCGCGTCGGCCCCGCTCCGGGCGGTCGCCGCCGCCGCCGCGGTGGCCGCGCCGCTCGCCGCCCTCGGGCTCGCGCACGGGGCGGCGGTCGCCGCGCTCACCCGCGCGGCGCCCCTCGCGGCGCTGCGCCTGCTCGGCGGCGCGGGCCTCGCGGGGCTGCTCCTGTCCGGGGTCGCGCTCGGCTGCGTGCGCTGGTCCGTGCGGCAGGACGGCCGCGACAGCAGCCGGGTGCTCCTCTCGGTGCTCGCCGCCGTCGTCGCGGCGACCGTGGCCGCGTGGATGCTGGACGAGATCGCGCTCGCGGCCTGGGCCCCGGCGGCCGCGCTGCTCGCGGGGCCCGCCGGCGCGCGCTGGCCCGCGCCGCGCGGCGCGCGCGGCGCCAGGGCAGGGGAGAGGAGGGCGGGGTGATGCTCGAGGCGGCGGGGATCTACAAGCGGCTCGCGGGCAGGGACGTGCTCTCGGGCGTCGACCTCCGCTGCGGGCCCTCGGACGTGGCCGTGGTGATGGGCGGCAACGGCGCCGGCAAATCGACCTTGCTGCGGATCGTCGCCGGGCTGCTGGAGCCCGATCGCGGCGCCGTCGTCCTCGGCGGCGATCCGGTCCACGGCGGCGGCGTCGCGGCGCGGCGCCGGCTCGGCTACGCGCCCGACGCCACCGAGGCGCTGCCCGACCTGCAGGTCTGCGAGCTCGTCGCCCTCGTGACGGCGCTCAAGCAGGCGCCGCCGCTCGATCGCGCGTGGGTCGAGCGGATCGGCGCGGGCTCGTTCTTTCGTCAGCGCCTCTCCGGGCTGTCGTTCGGGCAGCGCAAGCGCGCGCTCCTGCTCGCCGCGCTCGTCGGCGACCCGTGGCTGCTCGTGCTCGACGAGCCGACGAACGGGCTCGATGAAGGCGGCGCGCGCGTGGTGCTGGACCTCATCGCGGAGCGCCGCGCCGAGGGGAAGGCGACCCTGCTCACGACGAACGATCCGGCGCTCGCGTCGGCGCTCGGCGATCGGCCGCGCTGGCTGAGCGAGGGGCGGCTCGGCGCGGCCGGGGTCGCGCCTTGAGGTGGACGCCGACGGCGTGATCCCGGCGCAGGGCGCTCGCGACCTCTACCGGGGCGGTCGCGGGCAGAGCTGCTTCTTCAGCTCGTCCATCCCCGCTGCGCCCTTCACCGCCATCGAAGCCAGCCGCTCGACCTTGGGCGCGAAGGAGCAGTCGACAGGCTCGTTCGGCGCCTGGTCCAGCAGCGATCCGACCTTGTCGGAGGGGCCCTCCGCGCTCTTCCTCGTGCAGAGGATCGGGCTGCCCTGGTGGTAGTAGTACCTGCGCTGCACGAGGAGCGTCTTCGGGGGCTCGCCGAAGGGAAAGGCGTCGTTGAGGGCGAAGATGAGCCGGCCGCGATCATAATAGAACTGGTAGGTGGACCCGGCGTCTCCCGCGGCGATGTCCTTCAGCACGGCCTTCGAGACAGCGCCGTTCTTCTGGTGCAGCCGAACCTCGGCGCTCCCCTCGCTGCTCGGGCAGTCCATGCGAAGATCGCTCGTCTGCAGGCCTTTGTCCGCCTGGATCTCCGCGTACTTCTTCCGGATTTCATCGATCCGAGGGTCGCCCGACGCCTCCGGGGCGGCGCCCTGGTGCTCGGCGTCCGCCGCGGCGTCGGGGGCCGCCGTGCTCGGCGTTGGCTGGGCGGTCGCCGGGGCGGCGGCCGGGGCGGCGGCCGCGGGCGGCGAAGCGCGGTGCTCGCCGCCCGTCGCTGCAGCTGCGCTCGACGAGGAGGAGGCAGGCGCCGTGGCGCCGCGCCCGCAGCCGGCGGCGAGCAGGACGCCCGCGAAGATCATCGCCAATCGACTCATGATGAGGCCCTATTCTCCATCGTGGGTTGAATCCACCTCGGCGCCCCCGGGGAGCGGGAGCAGCCGCAGCACCCGCGCCTCGCGCGTCTCGCGCCCCTCCAGATCGAGCGACGTCGGGACGAGGCAACGCGCGAGCTCCTCGACGCCTTCCGCGGGGCAGTAGGCGCGCCCCGGATCGCCGACGAGCACGTCCGCCGGCCCCGCGGCCTGTCGCCGCAGCCAGGGGAGCATCCGGTCGACCATCGCGCGCTCGTAGAAGATGTCGCCCGCCACGATGACGTCCCACGCGCCGCGGGCGGCGCTCGCCGTGAGATCCTCCGCGATCACGTCGACGGCGACGCCGTTCTGGGCCGCGTTCAGCGCGATCGCGGCCGCGGCGAACGGGTCGATGTCGGCGGCGCTCACGCGCGCGGCGCCGGCGAGGACCGCGGCGATGGCGACGATGCCGCCGCCGGCGGCGAGGTCGAGCACGCGCTTGCCCGCGACCGCGGCGGGGCGATCGAGCAGGTACCGCGCGAGCGCCTGCCCGCCGGCCCACGCGAACGCCCAGTACGGCGGCGGCACGCCCGCGCGCGCGAGCGCCGCCTCGGTCGCGTGCCAGAGCGGCGTGACCTCGGTCGCGAGGTGGAGCCTCACCTCGGGGACGAGCGGCGGGCTGGCCACGGCGGTCTCGCGCGCCACGAACGCCGCGGCGCTCCCGGCAGGGGAGAGGGCCACGGCAGGCCCGCGGGGCTCCGGCGCCGGCTCGAGATCCCGCGTCACAGCGCCTCGAAGATCCGGAGCGGCTCGGCCACGCGCGCGGCCCACGCCGCCTCGTCGTGCTCGGCCCCCGGGTGCCATGCGTAGAACACGCTCTCGCCCTCCACGTACGGCGACCGCGCCCCCGCGAGCGCGCCGCGCAGCTGGCGGTTCTCGCAGTAGTTGTCGGCCGCCGCCGGGTCGTCGTCCTCGATGCCGTCGCCGTCGTCGTCCACGCAGTCCCCGCCGCCGCCCGAGTCCAGGTAGAGCGCCGCCGCCGGCTCGGCGTGCGCCGCGTACCGCTCGATCATCGTCTCGTGGCGCACGCCCGCCCCGATGCTGCCCCAGCCCATGGTGCCGGACAGGCTCGCGGCGAACGCGTACTCGCCCCGGTGGCGATCGGCGGCGTGGAAGCTGATGAGCCCCCCGAGCGACGAGCCCATGATCCCGACCGGACCCGGCTCGCCGTAGCGCGCCCGGATCAGGGGCCGGACCGTGTCGCGCACGAAGTCGGCGTACGCGTCGCCCATCCCGCCGATCAGCGCGCCGCCGTCCTCGATGCGATCCGTGACGTGGGTGTACTCGGAGAGCCGCGCCGCGGTGCTGTCGATGCCGACCAGGAGCACCCCGGGCGGCGCGTGATCCTGCAGGTGCCAGCCGCCCGCCGGGCCCGCTGGGTCGAAGAGGTTCTGGCCGTCGTGAACGTAGAGGACGCGCTCCACGTCCCCCTCCGGCACCCACACGCGCACGGTGCGCGGCTCCATCGCCGCGTCGCCCACGCCGAAATGACGCTCGAGGTGCGCCGCGCTGGGCGCGACGAGGCTCATCTCGCCGAAGGCGTCGTAGGTGATCGCGCGCGACCAGGGATCGGCCGCCCACGCGGTGCGGTCCGTGAGCTTGTAGCGAGCGCCCGCGGGCACGTTCAGCACGATCCAGTGGAAGCCGGCGTCGCTCGTCATCTCGGCGCCGGTCCACCCGTCGTGATCGCCCGCGAGCAGGCGCAGGCTCGCGCTCGTCGAGACGAAGAGAACCCCGCCGTCCACCGGGACGGGCCAGCCGGTCCGCGCGGCGTGCGCGAGCAGCGCCGCGTCGCGGTCTTCCCGCAGCTCGTCGAGGATCGCCTCGACCGAGGTCCCGCTCTCGACCGAGGTCCCGCTCGCGCCGCCGCCGTGTCCACCGACGCCCGCGCTCGCGGCGCTGGACGCGCGCGGCGCGCCGCCGGCCTCCGCGGCGTCTCCGCAGCCGGCCAGCGCCGCGAGCCCCGCGACCGCCGCCGCCCGTCCCATCGCCGCGAGCCAGCCCGGCGCCGCCACGGCTACCGCTTCGCGACCCGCGCTTCCGCCGCGCGCAGCGTCGTCTCCAGCAGCGAGGCGATCGTCATCGGGCCGACGCCGCCCGGCACCGGCGTGATCCAGCCGGCGCGCTCCCTGGCGGCCTCGAAATCGACGTCGCCCACGAGCTTGCCCGCGTCGTCGCGGTTCGTGCCGGCGTCGATCACCGCGGCGCCCTCCTTGATCCAGTCGCCCCGGATGAGCTTCGCCTTGCCGACGTCGGCGACGACGATGTCGGCCTCGCGGCAGAGCGCCGGCAGGTCGCGCGTGTCGGCGTGGGCGACCGCGACCGTCGCGCCCTGCGCGAGCAGCAGCAGCGCCACCGGCCTGCCCACGAGGTCGCTCGGGCCGACCACCACGGCGCGGGCGCCGGCCAGCTTCACGCCCGCCTCGGCGAGCAGGCGCATGCAGCCGGCCGGCGTGGCCGGCGCGAGCCCGCCCGGTCGCCCCAGCGCGAGCAGGCCCGCGTTCACCGGGTGGAGGCCGTCGACGTCCTTCGCGGGATCGACGGCGTCGAGCGCGGCGTGCTCGCGGAGGTGCCGCGGCAGCGGCAGCTGGACGAGGATCCCGTCGACCGCGTCGTCCGCGTTGAGCTCCGCGATGCGCGCGAGCAGCTCCGCCTCGGTCGTGTCGACGGGGAGCGCGCGGAGCCGGCCTCGCATGCCGACCTCGTTCGACATCCGCTCCTTGCTCCGCGTGTAGCTCACGCTGGCCGGGTCCTCGCCGACGAGCACCACCTCGAGGCCGGGGGGCCGGCCGTGGGCGGCCGCGAAGCGCGCCACCCCCTCTCGCACCTCGTCGCGGACCTTCTGAGCGATCGCCTTGCCGTCCAGGATCTTCGCTGCCACGGCCGCGGAGCTTAGATCAGCCGCGGCCGCCCCGGGGGCGCGGCCCGCACGGCCCCCGCGCCGGCCTGCCTGGCGCGGCGCGCGGCGACCGATACGTCCGCGGCGCGATCTTCAGGTTGACCCGTCCGTCCAGCGTCTTTAGCCATGAACGGTGGACGCGCTGCACACCGACCTCTACCAGCTGACGATGGCCGCGGGGTACTTCCACCGCGGCATGGCCTCGCGCGTCGCGACGTGCGAGCTCTTCGTGCGGCGGCTGCCCAGGCACCGGCGCTTCCTCGTCGCGATGGGCCTGGAGCGCGCCGTGCGCTACCTCGAAGGGCTCCGCTTCACCGACGAGCAGATCGCCTATCTGCGCGGGCTCCCCGCCCTCGCGGACGCGATGACGCCGGCGTTCTGCAGCTACCTGCGCGACTTCCGCTTCCGCGGCGACGTCTGGGCCGTCCCCGAGGGGACCGTGTTCTTCCCGAACGAGCCGCTGCTGCGCGTCACCGCGCCGATCATCGAGGCGCAGCTCATCGAGACGTTCGCGCTGTCCGCCGTCAACTACGCCACCGCGATCGCGTCGAAGGCCGCGCGCATCGTGCTGGCCGCCGGCGACGCGGGGGTCATGGAGTTCGGCACCCGGAGGGCCCACCCGGAGGCGGCGGTCGACGCGGCGCGGGCCGCGTACGCGGTCGGCTGCGTCGGCACCTCGAACGTCGAGGCCGGAATGCGCTTCGGCATCCCGGTGCTCGGGACGGCCGCGCACATGTGGACCATGGCCCACCCGACCGAGGAGGCCGCGTTCGAGGGCTACGTCGCCGTCTTCCCGAACGCGGCGATCCTGCTCATCGACACGTACGACACGCTCGTCGGCGCCGCGCGCGCCGCCGCGGTCGCGCGCGACAAGCTGAAGGGGGTGCGCATCGACTCCGGCGACCTCGCCGCGCTCAGCGTGGCCGTGCGGAAGATCCTCGACGACGCCGGGTGCGCGTCGGCGAAGATCGTGGCCTCGGGCGATCTCAACGAGCACCGCATCGCCGAGCTCCGGCGCGCCGGGGCGCCCATCGACCTCTACGGCGTCGGGACGGACCTCGTGACGTCGATCGACGCGCCCTCGCTGGGCGGCGTCTACAAGCTCGTGGAGATCGGCGGCGCCGAGGCGGGCGCCGGCGGCGAGCGCACGCCCATCGCGAAGTTCTCGGAAGGGAAGGCGACGCTGCCCGGCGCGCACCAGGTGCACCGCTTCCGCGACCCGGCCGGCAAGCTCGCCCGCGACGTCATCGCGCTCGACGGCGAGCCCGCGGCTCCCGGGGCCGAGCCGCTGCTCGCGCCCGTGATGAGGCGCGGCGCCCGGGTCGCGCCGCCCGAGGGGCTCGACGCCGTCCGGGCGCGGGTGCGCGCCGAGATCGCCGGCCTGCCGGACGCGCTGCGGCGCATCGACGACGACCCCGCGCCGGGCGCGCCCTTCGCGGCCGAGGTGTCGCCGCGGCTCGGCGCGCTGGTCGAGGCGGTGCGCGCCCGCGTCGTCGCCGGCGCAGGATAGCGAGGGCCGGCGGGGCGCCGCGCGGCGAGGCCGCGGCGCGGCGCGCGCCTTTCGAGGGGAACGCGAGAGGAGAGAGGACATGGCGAGCAGCGATCCGACCCGGCAATCTCCGCACCCGAGGGTGTTCGTCGACGTCGACGTGCAGCGCGACTTCTGCGACGAGACCGGCGCGCTCTACGTGAAGGGCTCGCCGAACGCGCTGTTCCGGCGGCTCACCGCGCACGCCGTCGCGCGCGGGATCCCGATCGTCGGCTCGGTCGACTCGCACGCGTGGGACGCGTGGGAGTTCGGGTCGAACGACACCCCGGCGCCCGAGGGCGAAAAGCCGGGCTTCCCCGACCACTGCGTGAAGGGGACGCCGGGCTGGCTCAAGGTCGAGGGGACGCTGCCGCCGCGCTTCCGCTTCCTGCCGAACGTCGCGGAGGCGCCGATCGACGCCGCGGTGCGCGAGCTCGCGACGGGCAAGACCCACGCGGTCTACTTCGAGAAGGAGGTCTACAGCCTGTTCGCCAACCCCCTCGCCGAGGGCTTCCTGCGCGACCTCGCCGCGGCGCTCGGCGGCGCGCCGGAGCTCGTCGTCTACGGCGTCGCGACCGACTACTGCGTCCGCGCCGCCGCCCTCGGCCTCGTCCAGCGCGGCTACCGCACGACGGTCCTGACCGACGCCGTCGCCGGCATCACCGAGGCCGGCGTCGCCGCCGCGCTCGCCGAGATGCGGGCCGCCGGCGTCACCCTCGCGACCTCGTCGGCCGTGCTCGGCTGACGCCGTCGCGCGGCCGGCGAGGACCGCCGGGGCGCCCGCGGCGGTCGTCGACGACCCGCGCGCGGCGCCGTCAGCGGCCCTGCGGCGCGCCGCCGGTCGGGTCGGGATCGCTCGGGTCGCCCTGGGCCCGCAGCGACGCGCAGAGGTCGACGAGCGGCTGCGGCTTGTCGAAGTGCCACCCCTGCGCGTAGTGGATGCCCATCGACGTGAGCAGATCGGCGATCTCCTGGTTCTCCACCTGCTCGGCGACGGTCTTGATGCCGAGCGTGTCGCCGATGCGGTGCACCGACTCCACGATCGCGCGGTGGAGCGTGTTGTCCTGCAGGTCGCGCACGAACATGCCGTCGATCTTCACGTAGTCGACCGGCAGGCTCTCCAGGTAGCCGTACGACGCGTGCCCGCTGCCGAAGTCGTCGATCGCGAACCGGCACCCCATGGCGCCGAGCTCCTGCATGAACCAGAGCACCTCGCCGAGGTTGGCGAGCGCCGCCGTCTCGGTGATCTCGAAGCAGATCTTGCTCGGCGGCACCTGCGCCCGGTGCAGCTGCTCGACAAGGAAGTCGAGCAGGCCCTCGCGCAGGAGCGACACGCCCGACAGGTTGATCGAGCACGTGTCGAGGCGGCGCAGCGCGTGCTGCGGCAGCGCGCCGATCAGCCGGAACGCCTGCCGCGCGACGTAGCGATCGATGACGTGGATGAGGCCGCTCTGCTCCGCCGCCTGGATGATGCCGACCGGCGAGTAGAACCGGCCGTCCTCGCCGAGCTGCCGCACGAGCACCTCGAAGTGCGCGCCGCGCGGGGTGTGGGGCGCGCCCGGCTTCACGAGCGGGTGGATGCCCTGCGAGTAGAGCCGGAGCCGCCCCTCGGCGAGGTGGCGCTGCAGGCTCGCGACCCACTGCATCGAGCGCCGGCTCGTCGTCATCTGCTGGTCGTCGAGGTAGACCTGCAGCCGCCCGCGCCCGTTCTCCTTCGCGATCCGGCACGCGTGATCGGCGGCGCCGAGCACGTCGACCGCGCGCTCGAAGTGGGGCGTCAGCACGACGAGCCCGATGCTCGCGCCGATCGAGAACGTCTTCTCCGCCCACCCGAACCGGAACTCGAGCAGGCAGATCTGCAGATCGCGCGCGATGCGCTCCGCCTCGCGCTCGCTCTTGTCCGCGAGCAGGAGGACGAACTCGTCGCCGCCGATCCGCCCGGCCGCGTCCTTCGGCCCGACGATCTCGTGCACGCGCGTCGCGACCCACTGGAGCAGATCGTCCCCCGCCTCGTGGCCGCACGTCGCGTTGACGAGCCGGAAGCGATCGAGGTCGATGTAACAGAGCGCGTACGGCGTCCCGGTCTTCCGGCAGTCGTTCAGCGCCTCCTCGATGCGATCGATGATCGCGTACCGATCGAGGAGGCGCGTGAGCGCGTCGTAGCGGGGCTTGGCCGGGTGGATCGGCAGGGGCCCCGGCGCGCCGAGCTCGCGGAACAGGATGATCTGCCCCGGCGGCGGCGGCGGCTTCGAGTCGCGGTGGCCCTCGCGCGCGGGCCGCGCGGCGACCGTGCCGATCGTGTGGAGGATCGGGATCACCGAGCCGTCGCGGCGCTCGAGCAGCGCGGTGTACCGCGCCGGCGGCCGGCTCGCCGCGGCCGCCTCGGGCGCGGCGAGCGGCGCGCCCGGCGTGCGCAGCGCGCCCTCGTCGATGATCACCGGCGAGAGCGGCACCACGGGCTCGCGCCGCGGCGTGAGCCCTGGCGACGGCGGCGCGGGCTTCGCGGGCGCGCCCTCGTCGAACAGCTCGTTCATCTCGCCGACGTCGATGTCCGGATCTCCGCTCGTCGTGCCCGCCGCCGGGATCAGGCGGAGCACGCGATCGAGCAGCGCGCCGCGCGCCTCGACGATCGACCAGCCGGTCAGCCGCTCCGCCGCGCCGTTGCAGCGCACGATGCGCTGCTCGGCGTCGACCTCGATCAGGCCGACGTCGACCTCGGACAGCCACGCAGCAAGCTGTTTGTCCGGCGAGCCGCGGTGCGCGTCCGAGCGATCGAACGCGGCGTGCAGGCTCGACTCCGGCCGGTCATCGATCTTTGCCACCACCCCGTTATGGTAGTTGTATTCCCGGAGAAGCGGACTTCTTAAGCGCCGACGGCGCGGAAACTCGACGGCCACGGCCCCCCGCTGGGGTAGGCTCGGGTCATGGGTGGTCACGAGGAGAGCAGGCGCTCCCGGCCGGGGCTCGGCGCCGGCGACGCCATCGTTTCCCCGGCGTTGCGGCGATCCGTCGATCTCCAGCGGAAAAATTCCGGTCACCGGCCGGCGAAAGCCGGTGCTGACGCGATGCGTTGTGGCGGTGTGCCGGGGTGGGATGGCGGTGTCGGAGCGCGGATCGCTCCCGGCGGGGGGTGAAGCTCGATGGGGCTCGTCCTGTTCGGGCTCACCGGCGGCCTCGGGTCCGGCAAGAGCACGGTGGCGGCGCGGTTTCGCGCGCAGGGGCTCCCGGTGATCGACGCCGACGCGCTCGCCCGCGACGTGGTGGCGAAGGGGACCGAGGGGCTCGCCGAGGTGGTCCGCGCCTTCGGTCCGGAGGTGCTCGCGCCGGACGGCTCGCTCGATCGCGCGCGCGTCGCCGCGATCGTCTTCGACGATCCGGACAAGCGCCGGCGGCTGAACGCGATCGTGCACCCGCGCATCGGGGCGCTCCTCCTGGAGCGCGCCGCCGAGATCGAGGCGCGGGGCGAGCCGCTCGCGTGCTACGAGGCGGCGCTCCTCGTCGAGAACGGGCTCGCCGACGCGTTCCGCCCGCTCGTGGTCGTCGCGGTGCCGGAGGCGGTGCAGATCGCGCGCGCGATGGCGCGGGACGGCGCGACCGAGGAGCAGGTGCGCGCCCGGCTCGCCGCGCAGCTCCCGCTCGCCGACAAGGTCGCGGTCGCCGACCACGTCATCGACAACGCCGGCGATCGCGCCGCGACCGAGCGCCAGGCCGACGAGGTGCTCGCCGCGATCCGGGCGAAGCACGGCCGCGCCGGACCACTGACTTGATGCGCAGTGCCCGGCGTGGAAGTCTCGCGGCCGGCCGATGACGTCGTTCAAGTCGAAGCTCGCGCGGCTCGGGCCGCTCCCGGCGGAGCGGCGGGGCAGCGCGCCGCTCGCCCCCGCGCCGGCGCTCGCCCGCGATGCTGCCGCGGCGGACGACCGCGCGTCCGCCCCTCCGCCCGCGCCGTCGGCTCCGCCGCCGGTCCTCTGCGAGGCGGACGCCGTCGGCGCGGTCCCGGCCGCCGCCGGCGCGGTCCTGGCGGTGGCCGCGCCGGCCGAGGCGGCGCGGCCGCGGCCGGCGGCGCCGGGCGCGCCCGCGGGGGGCGGCGCTCGGCCGTCGCTCGACGAGCTGCGCGATCGCATCTCCCGCATCGTCGCCCGGGGCGCGCCGCCGACGCCGCGGGCCGATCCGGCGCGCGGCGAGCTCCCGTTCCATGTCGAGCAGACGCCCGGCGGGCCGCTCTACGTCAGCCGCACCCGCTCGCTCGCGGCGGCCCGCGTCGGCCGCGCGCCGCTCGTCGCCGCGCGCGACGCCGACCCGGCGATGCTCGCGCTGCTCGCGCTCGATCCCGCGCTCGCCGGCTGCGACGTGCGGAGGGCGCTGTTCCTCGACACCGAGACCACGGGCCTCGCCGGCGGCACGGGCACCGTCCCGTTCCTGATCGGCCTCGCCTGGTTCGACCCCGGGGCGGCGAGCGCGGGCCCGCTCGGCGAGCCCTCGTCCGACGGCTTCGTCATGGAGCAGCTCCTCCTGCGCCGCCTCGGCGAGGAGGAGCCGATCCTGCGCCGCCTCGCCGAGCGCCTCGAAGGCGCCTCGATGATCATCACGTACAACGGCAAGGCGTTCGACATGCCGCTCCTGCGCACGCGCTACGTGATGAACCGCCTGCCGCCGCCGCCGGAGCTGCCGCACCTCGACCTCGTCCACGTCGCCCGCCGCATCCACAAGGCACGGCTGAAGACGCGCACGCTGATCGCCCTGGAGCACGACGTGCTCGGCCGGGTGCGCGTCGGGGACGTGCCCGGCGGCGAGATCGTCGCGTGCTACGCCCACTTCCTGCGCACCGGCGACGAGGAGGCGCTGCTCGGCGTCGTCGAGCACAACGCGGCCGACGTGCTCGCGATGGTCGCGCTGGTCGGCCTCTACGGCGAGCCGCTCGGCAGCCTCGCCGCAGGCGATCTCGCAGGCGTGGCGGCCACGCTGCGGAGGGCGGGCGCGCTCGAGCGCGCGGCCGAGCTCGCGGACGCGGCCGTCGAGCGCGGCGGCGGCGCGGCGGCGCGCCGCGCGCGCGGCGACATCGCGAAGGCGCGCGGGGACAAGGCGCGGGCGCTCTCGGACTACGAGGCGCTCGCCGCCGAGATCGACGACCCCGCGGTGCGCCTCGAGCTGGCGAAGCTCTACGAGCACCACGTGCGCGCCTTCGCCCGCGCCCTCGACCTGGCCGACCAGGGCACCGCCGAGCCCGAGCCCGCGCAAGCGCGCCGCCGAGCCCGGCTGCGGCGGAAGCTCGATCGCGCGACCGGCGGCGCCGCCGCGCTGGCGCTGCCGTTCGAGCGCGCCGTGGCCGGCGGAGCGGACGGAGCGCGGCCGTGCGCCCAGCCCGCCGCCGCGCCCGAGCGCGAGGGGCGCGAGGGGAAAGAGTGAGCGGGCCCTCACCCGGGAACCGGCGGCGCGGGCTCCCGGGTGGGGGGCAGGTAGGTGGGACGGGGCCGATCGAGAAATCCATCGGTCCGGCTTCTCGCCGGCGCGCGCGTGGGCTAGGGTGGGGGCGATGATTACCGTCGGCTGCGCCGGTTTCCCCGTCCCAGCGACGCGCTATTTCCGCGAGTTCATGTTCGTGGAGGTGCAGGAGACCCACGTGTCCCTCCCGGGACCTGGAACGATCCGGCGCTGGCGGCGCGAAGCTCCGGTCGGCTTTCGTTTCGCCCTGCTCGGTCCGCGTGAGATCGGGCAGGAGGGCTTCCGGGACGGCAAGGTCATCGAGACGGCGCTGAAGAGCATCGAGGCCGTGGCGGACGAGCTCGAGGCGAAGAGCGCCGTCTTCGTCGGTCCGCCGGAGTTCACGCCGACGCGCGCGAACAAGGCGATCCTGCGCGACTTCCTGGTCAACGTGAAGAAGCGCTTCGAGCGCGTCGTCTTCGAGCCGCCCCCGGGGTGGGATCCGGACGAGAGCGACGAGCTCACCCAGGAGGTCGGCGCCCTGGCCGCGCGCGATCCGCTGACCGCGGGGCTCTCGCGGCTGAAGGTGGCCTACTACCGCCTGCACGGCCCGGCGGGGCACAAGTCGCGCTACGAGGACCCGGCGATCGAGCGGCTCGCGGAGATCGCGCGCGGCGCGAAGCACGACGACGCGACGTACGTGTTCACGAACGTCGACATGTTCGCCGACGCGAAGCGCTTCAAGAAGGCGATGAAGATCTGACGCGGGCGCGCCGCCCGCGGCGCGGCCCAGCGCGCCGCGCCGCGGCGGTGAGGCTCAGCGCGCCGCGCTGCGGAGGCGCCAGCGCTCCGGCAGCGTGAACAGCGCCATCGCGGCGCTCACGGCCGCGGCGACGTACCACGGGATGTCCTGCACGGTCCCGTAGACGGTCCGCGCGCGCATGAACCGCGCCTCGCCGAGCAGCGTCTGCTCCTTGAAGGTGTCGCTGTGCACGACGACCCGGCCGACCGGGTCGACGATCGCGGAGACGCCGCTGTTCGTGGCGCGCACGAGGTAGCGGCGGTGCTCGATGGAGCGCATCTTCGCGAGCGCGAGGTGGATCCACGGCTCCGTCGTGTCGCCGAACCAGGCGTCGTTCGTGAGGTTGACGAGCAGGTCGGGGTCGCCCGCGGCGACGAGCTTGTTCACGAAGTGCGGCAGGATGTCCTCGTAGCAGATCATCGCCGCGAGCCGGTGGCCGTCCCACTCGAGCGGGGCGAGCGACGTGCCCGGGCTGAAGCGGCCCGAGTTCGGCGACAGCGTGTAGAGGTACGGGACCGTCTCGCCGAGCGGGAGGTACTCCCCGAACGCGAGCAGGTACTGCTTGTCGTAGCGCCCGAGGATCTCGCCCCCCTCGCCGGCCATCAGCGCCGTGTTGAAGCTCACGCCGCGCTCGTTCCGATCGGCCGGGAGCCGGTGGATGACCGTGCCGACCACGGTGGGGACGCCGAGGCGGCTCGTGAGCGACCGCTGGACGTCGTTCTTGTACGACGACTCGCGGTAGGCCTGCGGCACGCCGGCCTCGCTCCACACGACGAGCCCCGCGCCCTGCTTCGCGAGCGCCCGGGTGCGGTCCACGTGGATCTTGAGCGCGTTCCGCCGGTCGAAGAGCGCGAGGTTCGGCTGGACGATCCCGATCTTGATCGGCTCGGCCGCGGCGGCGGCCGCGTCCACGGCGCGCATGCGGATCACGCCGTACACGGCCGCGAGGGCGGGGGCCGCGACGCCCACCGCGACGACCGCGCGGCGGAGCGGGCGGCCGGTTCGTGGGCCGGCGCCGGCGCCGCCGCCCGCGCGCGGCGCGCGATCGAGCCGGAAGGTCACCAGCTCGGCGATGGCGAGGTTGGCGGCGACGAGCACCAGCCCGACGAGGTAGGGGCCGCCGAGATCCGCGACCTGGCCCATGACCGGCGCGTTGTGGACCGAGGCGCCGTAGTACCAGGGGAAGAGCAGCGGATACACGAGCTCGCTCGTCACGAACGCGAGCGCGAACGCCACGGCGCCCGGCCATCCGCGCGCCTCGGCCCGCCCGTAGAGCCAGCCGCAGAGGGCGATCCGTCCGGCCTGGTAGGCGCAGAGGATGGCCATGAAGAGCGCGCAGAGGATCGTGGGGAATCCGCTGAACACCCGCAGCATCTCGAGCAGCCAGTAGAAGCCGGTCATCGTCATGACGAAGCCGGCGATCCAGCCGAGCAGCGCCGCGCGCCCCGGCGTCTGCCCGCGCAGCGCCACGATCAGCGGGACGAGGCCGAAGAACGAGATCGGCCAGAGGTCCATCCCCGGAAACCCGAGGAAGTAGAACAGGCCGCTGAGCGCCGCGAGCCCGTAGGAGAGGCGCGCGGGCAGCGGCCGCGCCGCGGCGCCGGCGCTCTCGCGCGGCGCGCCCGCGCCGGGAGGCGCTTCCGGCCGAGGGAGGTTTTCGGCCCCTCCGCCGCCGACGCCTGCGCCGGCGGCCTCGCTCTCTTGCTGGTGCGTGGTCGTCATCGGGAGCGCCGGGGGAACCGGGGGGAGGCGAAGCAGGGCGCCGCCGTGACGGCGCGGTCGAACTTGAAGGAGCCGAGCATGGCGGCCCCCGTATTGGATGGGCGCCGCCGCTCGTCAACCCGCTCGGCGCGCGGCTGGCAGCCCGCTTCGGCGCGCGGCTGGCACCCGCTGCGCGCGGGCCGCCGACGGGCTCAGCGAGCGCGAAGGAACAAGCTCGTTGCAAGCGAGCGCCCCAAGCGGACGAACCGGGCCCGGATCGCGCCGGCGCGCCTGGTCACGCGGTGGAAAGTAGCGCAGAACGTGCCTGAACCCCGCCGTTCGTGACTACTATCCGCACGCAGAGCCCATGTCGAAGATACTTCACATCGAGGACGATCCCGCGAACCGCCTGCTCGTCCGCAAGCTGCTCCAGAGCGCAGGCTACGAGGTCCTCGAGGCCGCCGACGGGCTCGAAGGGGTGCGCCTCGCCTGCGCGCACCGCCCGGACCTCGTCCTCGTCGATCTGAACATCCCCGGCCTCGACGGGTTCGAGGTCACGCTGCGCCTGCGCGGCGAGGCGTCGCTCGCCGGCGTCCCGATCGTGGCGATCACCGCCGAGGGCGACCGGGACACGAGCCTCGCGGTCGGCTGCGACGGCTTCCTCCAGAAGCCGATCGACGCGCGCTCCTTCTCGGCCGTCATCGCCCGCTACCTCAGCGGCGCGCGCGAGGAGCTCCCCGCGTCGCAGGGGCCGCTCCGGCTGCGCGAGCAGAGCCAGCGCATCGTCGCCCACCTCGAGCAGAAGGTGGCCGAGCTCTCGCGCGCCAACGCCCGGCTGCGCGAGCTCGACGCCGCGCGCACCGAGTTCTACCGGAACATCTCGCACGAGCTCGCGACTCCGATGACCCCGATCGTCGGGTACGTGAAGCTGCTCGCCGACGAGGAGCTCGGCCCGCTCAACAAGGCGCAGAAGAAGGCGCTGCTCGCGATGGAGGACTGCGTGCGCAGGCTCCGGTCGCTCATCGACAACCTGCTCGACGTGACCGGCATCGAGACGGGCCGGATGCGCTTCATGCACTCGGAGTACGACTTCCTCGACACCACGCGGCGCGCCCTCGCGCAGGTGGCCGACCGCTTCGCCGAGGGGAAGGTCCAGCTCGTCGAGGATCTCCCGCGCGGCCCGCTGCCCGCCTGGGGCGACGCGGGCCGGCTGCAGCGGGCGATGATCCAGCTGTTCGAGAACGCCGCGAAGTTCACGCCGGCCGGCGGCACCGCGGGCGTGCGGGTCAGCGTGCTCCAGTCGGGGCACTACGAGCTCTGCGTCGCGGACACGGGGCCCGGGGTCAAGGCCGACCGCCAGCCGCGCATCTTCGAGCCGTTCTACCAGGTCGACGGCTCGGCCACGCGCGCCTACGGCGGCGTCGGCGTCGGGCTCGCGATCGCGCGGCGCACCGCCCGCGGGCTCGGCGGCGACGTGCGCGTCGTCTCGCCGAGCAACGAGGTCATCGAGGGCGAGTCGCTCACCGGCGCCGCGTTCTACCTGACGGTCGCCCGGCGGGCGCCGCTCCAGGACGACGGCAGCTCGCCGGGCCGGCTCGGCCCGCCCTCGTCGCCGCCCATCGACTCGTAGGCCGGATGCGCCCTGCCTCCAGCGTCATCTACCTCGACTGGAACGCCACGACGCCGCCGCACCCCGAGGTCCTCGCGGCCATGCAGGCCGCCGCCGAGGTGGCCTGGGCCAACCCGGCGAGCGTGCACGGGCCGGGGCGGCGGGCGCGCGCGTTCATCGAGCAGGCGCGGGAGGCGGTCGCCCGGCTCACCGGCTTCGACGCGCGCGACGTGACCCTCACCTCGGGCGGGACCGAGGCCAACAACCTCGCGCTCCTGCACGCCTTCGGCGACGAGGCAGGCGCGGCAGGCGCGGCCGGTGTGGGCGCGGCCGGGGTGCCGGCGCCGGGGCGGCTCCACGGCGCGCTCGTGGTCTCGCGGATCGAGCACCCGTCGGTGACGCGCGCCGCGGAGGGGCTCGCCGGCCGCGGCGTGCACGTCGCCTGGGTCGATCCCGAGCCGTCCGGCCGGGTCGCGCCGGAGGCGATCGCCGCGGCCATCGACCGGGCGACGGCGGTCGCGCCGGTGCGGCTCGTCAGCCTCCAGGCGGTGAACCACGAGACGGGGGTCGTCCAGCCGGTCGCCGAGGCCGCGGCGATCGTCCACGCCCGCGGGGCGCGGCTCCACGTGGACGCCGTCCAGGCGGTGGGGCGCCTGCCGCCCGACGCGTGGGCCGGGGCGGATCTCGTGTCGGTCGCGGCCCACAAGATCCGCGGCCCGAAGGGGATCGGCGCCCTCGCGGCGCGGCCCGGCATCCGGCTCCGGCCCGTCCTGCTCGGCGGCGCGCAGGAGCGCGGGCTGCGGCCCGGGACGCAGGACCCCATGGCCGCGGCCGGCTTCGCCGTCGCCGCCGGTCGAGCGCTCGGCGCCCCCGCCCGCTACGCGGCGCTCGCCCCGCTCCGCGATCGCCTCGAGGCCGAGCTCACCCAGGTTGGGCGCGCCGCCGGCGCTTCGCCGGTCCGCAACGGGGAGGGCGCGCGCGCCCCCCACGTCACGAACCTCTCCTGGCCCGGCTGGCGCGGCGACGAGCTCTGCGCCGCGCTCGACCTCGAGGGCGTCGCCGTGTCCAGCGGCGCGGCCTGCAGCGCCGGGACCGCCGAGCCGTCCCCGGTCCTCACGGCGATGCTCGGACCCGAGCGCGCGGCCTCCGCCGTGCGCTTCTCGATCGGCGAGGACACGACCGAAGACGACCTGGTCGAGGCCGCGCGCCGCGTGGCCCGCGTGCTCTCCCGCCTCCGGTCGCTTCCAGCCGGAAGCTGAGCCGATCCAGCCGCTTACCGAGAGCCCGTCGATTCTTGAACCATCCCTCGAGCGATTCCGGATTACCGCGCAGAAAAGGGTGAGTCCACAGGGGTAAACCCTCGCAGCAACTCAACTTTTTGAGGGGGGTGTGGATTCTTTTTGTCGATCCATTGAATGGATTGAATCGGCCGTCGTGCTGCGAGCCTGTTCAGCGATGGACCCCATGCTCGAATCCGCTTCAGCTGTTCCGCGTATCTATGCAAATTTGTTGATTATTTTTCTGAATTCAGGAATGAACTGACGGCGTTTCCTGACGGCCTCGCAGCGCGCGTTGCGCTGAGCCCCGTCCCATTGCGCGGGATCGATCGCTCCGGGTCCCGGGGAACCCTCGGGAATGGTCCTACGGCGCCGGCCGTACGATCGCGCAGCGCACGCGCCGTGCGTCCGCCGGGCGGGGCGCGGGCGAGGCGACGTGCGCTCGCGCGGGCGAGGCGACGTGCGCTCGCGCCGGCGAGGCGACGTGCGCTCGCGCGGGCGAGGCGACGATCGCCTTCGGCCTCGGGCTACGCGCGGGGCGCGCGGCGTTGCCGGACGACCTCGTAGAGCGCGATCGCGCCGGCGACCGAGGCGTTCAGCGAGGAGATGGGGCCGGTCATGGGGAGCCGGGCCACGTGCTGGCAGACGCGGCGGACCGAGCGGCGCGTGCCCTTGTCCTCGGCGCCGATCACGATCGCGACCGGGCCGGTCAGGGGCAGCTCGCCGAGCTCGACCGGGCCCTGCGCGTCGAGCGCGATCGCGGCGACACCCCGGGCGGCGAGCGACTCCAGCGCGTCGGGCAAGGAGCGGACACGGCAGAGCCTCGCGTGCTCGATCGCGCCGGCGGACGCGCGGAACGTCGCCGGCGTGAGCGGCGCCGAGCTGTGCTCGGGCCACAGGATCGCCCGCGCGCCGAGGGCGACGGCGCTGCGGATCACCGCGCCGAAATTCTGGGGGTCCATCACGCCGTCGAGCGCCACCGTGATCGTACCGACGCCGGGCTGGCCCTCCTCGACGACCGGGATCGCGTCGACCCCGACGATCTGGAGCTCGGGCGCCGACGCGACGGCGCCCTGGTGGCGGCCGCCGGCGCTGCGGCGATCGAGCTCGCCGCGCGGCGCGCGCTCGGTCGGGATGCCCTGACCCTCCGCGAGGCGCGCGAGCGCGTCGAGCTTCGGGCCGCCGTCGCGCTGGACGAGGACCCAGCCGATCCGGGCGCCGTGCGCGCGGATCGCCTCCCGGACGGGCTGGAGACCGTAGACGAGTCGGCTCACGTCAGCGCGGCGGGTGGAGCGTGTGCGCGATCTCCTGGACGATGGAGCGCGCCGTGGCGAGCGGATCGGCCGCGTCGCGGATCGGCCGGCCGACCACCAGGAGATCGGCGCCGGCCGAGATCGCGGCCGACGGCGTGGCGATGCGCTTCTGATCGTCGGCGCGCGCGCCGTCCTGCCCGGGGCCGAGGCGGATGCCCGGCGTCACGATGAGCTCGCTCTGCCCGAGCGCCGCCCGCAGCGCCGGCACCTCCTGCGGCGAGGTGACGAACCCGTGGATGCCGGCGCCGCGCGCGAGCTGCGCCACGCGCACCACGTGATCCGACGTGCTCCCCTGGATCCCCTGCGCGGCCAGGTCACCCGCGTCGAGCGACGTGAGCACGGTGACGGCGAGGAGGATCAGATCCTGGGAGCGCGCCGCCTCCTGGGCCGCGCGCCGCAGCATCTCGGTGCCGCCGGCCGCGTGCACGGTCAGGTAGCGGACGCCGTGCGCGGCGGCGCTCGACACCGCGCGGGCCACCGTCTCGGGGATGTCGTGCAGCTTCAGATCGAGGAAGACATCGAGGCCGAGCGACCTGCCGATCTCGATCGCGGCCGGCCCCTCGCGGACGAACAGCTCCAGGCCGACCTTGAGCACGCCGACGGAGGGGGCGACGCGGGTCGCCGCCGCCCGGGCCTCGTCGAGGGTCGCAAAGTCGAGCGGGAAGACGAGCCTGCGGCGCGCCTCGTCGAGCGAGCTGCCGCCGAGGCTCGTCCTCTGCCTGAGGTAGCCGGTGTTCGTCATGCGGTGACCCCGTCCCCGATCAGAAGCAGCTGCAGAGCGGATCGCCAGGGGCGCAGTTGCAGGGTTTGCTGTTGCCGCCGCTCGCCGGCTGGCCGCCGGACGGGCGCACGCCGCCGCCTCCGCCGCCGCGGCGGAGCTGCTCCTGCTTCTGCTGCTCGGCCTCGAGCTGCTTCTGCAGGGCGAGGCGCGTCGCCTCGTCCTTCGCGCTCGCGAGCTGGTCGCGGAGCCCCGACATCTTGGACTCGGACTCCTTCATCTGCGCCTCGAGCCGCTTGTTCGCCTCCTCGAGCTCGCGGGCGCGCGCGGCCTCGGCGGCGATGCGCGCCTCGTTCTCCTGGGCCGACTTGACCGCAGCGATGGTGATGCCGCCGATCACCAGCACGCTGGCGACGGCGCCGCCGATGAGGAGCTTGCGCAGCTTCTTCTTCGACTCGTCCTGCTGCAGCGCCGCGAGGGAGCGCTCGTGGTGCTGCTGCGCCGCCATCGCCTCGAGCCGCGCCTTCTGCTCGGCCTCGACGCGCGCCTTCTCGATCTCGGCCTGCCGGATCGCCTCGAGCCGCGCCGCCTCCTCGCGGGCGCGCCGCTCCTCGTTGCGGCGGCGCTCCTCCTCGGTGCGGAGGCGCAGCTCCTCGGCCTCGCGCGCGGCGCGCTCCGCCTCGACCCGCGCCTTCTCGGCGGCGGCGGCGGCGGCGGCCTTCTGGGCCTCTTCGGTCTTGATGCGATCCTCCTCGAGGTTCATCAGCTCCTTGAGCGAGAACAGGACCGAGCTTTCCTTCTGTTCCGACATGACCTCGTGGCTCCTTCGATCGAGCGCGTGCGGTTGGGCTACCTAGGGGCGGTGCGGAGAACCTGCAGGTCGCCCCGGGTGAGGGCACCGAGCAAGACGATTCTGACCCGCAGCGCGGCTTTCACGCAAATCTTCGCGATCACCGCGACCCTCGCGATGTCGAGGAACCGCGGGGCCGCCGGCCAGATTATCGCCGTGGCGCACGGCAGGTACCAGCGGAAATCGCAGCGCTCCGTCCCTTCCACGCTTCCACGCCCTCGACGTCCGTTGTCCGCGCACCTGTGTACCCGCGCCGCCGCGCGCACCCGCGCCGCCGAGCGACCTGTACCGTCCAGAGAGGGGCCGCGGACACGCTCGGGCCGGGAACGCCCGACACAGCGCCTCCCGAGGTCGCGGCGCCGCGCGCCACGGTCCCGTTGGATTCTCGGCGGCTCTCCGGTAGGTTCGCGCGCCCATGGCAAAAGTCATCAAGGCGCACATCACCGGTACCGTGTGGAAGATCGAGGTCAAGCCGGGCGACAGGGTCGAAGAGGGGACCGTCGTCGTCATCCTCGAGTCCATGAAGATGGAGATGCCCGTCGAGGCCGAGGACGAGGGGACGGTCGAGGAGATCCTCGTCACCGAGGGGGCCGCGGTCACCGAAGGCGCCCCGCTGATCAAGCTGGCCTGATCGCCCGGGCCGGCCGGCGTCCGCGCTTTCGCGGACTTGCCCGCCGCCTCCGAGGGGGCGCGGCGGGCGCTCACTCGCGCCAGAAGAACTTCCAGGGGTTGTGCTTGAGGTCGCGGGCGAGCTCCTGGAGGTCGTCAAACAGCTGCTCGTCCATCACCAGCGCGCCCACCGTCCCCTTGCCGCGCTTGACGTGGGCGAGGACCTCCTGGGCGTCGGCGGTCGCCGACCTCGCCCTGCCCGCGATCTCGGCGATGTCGTCGAGCGTCTTCCGGATCTTCGCCTGCTCCGGCTCGCCGCCCACCGTGGTGGACAGCCGGCGCGCGTTGGCCAGCGTCTCGCGCGCGTCCGCCATGAGCGGCGGCAGATCGCGCGCGGCCGTGCTGCTCACCTGATCGGCGTTCGCGAGGATCCGGTCGATCTGCGGGTTGTTCACGTACTTTTGCCGGGCGTCCTTCACGAGATCGGTGCCGTCGAGGCTGATCTGCTCGACGTTCTCGGCGATGCGATCGAGCCGGTCCTGGTTCCGGTGCATGAAGTCGCCGGTGCCCTTCAGCGTCTTCCGGAGCCCGTCGAACGCCTCGCCGACCTCCTCCCGGTGCTCGCGCATCGCCGTGACGGTCGCGTGCAGCAGCTCGTAGCCCTCGGCGAGGAGCATGTCGAGGCGCGGCGGATCCAGCCCCCGGACGACCGCGTTCGCCGGGAGCACCGGCCGATCGGTCGAGCCCGGCTCGATCGCGAGGAACTGCTCGCCGAGCACGCCCTGCGTCGTGACGTAGAACGTGGCGTTGTCGTGGATGCTCTGCTGGTAACGTTCCTCGACGCGCAGCTGGATGCGCACGAGCGGCTCGCGGCGGCCGTCCTTGCCGACCTGGCCGCCGCGGAAGTGGATCTCGCTGAGCTTGCCGACCTCGACCCCGGCGATCTTCACCGGCGCCCCGGTCTGGAGGCCGCCCGGGTTGTCGAACTCGACGTAGATCGAGTACTTCGGCTGGAAGTTGACCCCGCCCATCACGAGGATGAACGTGGCGAGGAGCCCGATCGCCGTGAGTATGAGGATCCCGACTTTGACCTCGATCGATCGCGGGCTTGCCATGGGTGCTTCATCTTGTCCGATCTTGCGGCAGAAGGTGAGGGAAATAGGCCGGGATCCAGCCGTGCGTGCCTCCTCGCCTGTGACGCATTGTTTCCGGCGCGCGTCGTGACGCTTCGCGCTGCCTTTGCCCTGACGCAACCGCAATTACCCCGCAGGTCGCGATGATTTCGTTCCGGAATGTCAGAAAATCCTTTGGACCCAAAGAGGTCCTCAAGGACGTCTCGTTCGACGTCGAGGACGGCGAGGTGTTCTTCATCATCGGGCAGTCGGGGGTCGGGAAGAGCGTGCTGATCAAGCACCTCGTCGGCCTGCTCTACCCGGACGGCGGGGAGATCTGGCTGGACGGCGAGGAGGTGAGCCGCTTCGACGAGGCCCGGATGTACCCGGTCCGGATGAAGTGCGCGATGGTGTTCCAGCACTCGACGCTGTTCGACTCGATGACGTGCGCCGAGAACGTCGCGCTCCCGCTCCGCAAGCACAAGGGGCTCAAGCCGAAGGAGGCGCTCGCGGAGGCGCGGCGGCGGCTCGAGCAGGTGCACATGCGCGAGTTCGGCGACCGCTTCCCGCCGGAGCTCGGCGACGGGATGCGCAAGCGCGTCGCCATCGCCCGCGCGCTCACGCTCGACCCGCGCTACGTGCTCTTCGACGAGCCGACCACGAGCCTCGACCCGGTGAGCGCGCGGCGCGTCGACAAGCTGATCCGCGAGCTCAGCGACACGCTCGGCGTGACGAGCATCGTCGTGAGCCACGATCTCGTGAGCATCTTCACGATCGCCGACCGCATCGTCATGCTCTATCAAGGGCTCGTCCGCCTCCTCGGGGATCGAGCGGTGTTCCAGGGCTCCGAGGACCCGATCGTGCGGCAGTTCATCACCGGCAGCGCGGAGGGGCCGATCGAGTGAGGCGCGGCGCGGCCGCGCGGTCGGGCTAGCGGAAGATCAGGAACGCGGCCGCCGAGATCAGCATGTTGAGGACGATGACCGCGAGCGAGGAGTTCACGACCGCCCGCGTCGTCGCCCAGCCCACGCCCTCGCTGCCGCCGAAGGTCGAGAGGCCGGAGTGGCCGGAGACCACCGGGATCGCGGCGCCGTACGCCACGCACTTGGCGAGGCCGGTGGCGAGGTCGCCCGCGTCGACGAGGCTCACGTTGATGAACGTCTCGGGGCTCACGCCGAACATGCTGTACGCGGTGACCATCCCCGTGGTGAACGCGACCGCGGCGCTCCAGACGATGAGGCACGTCGTCATGAGCAGGCTCGCGATGAACCGCGGCTTGATGAGGTAGTCGATCGGATCGGCCGCGCACATGCGCAGGGCGTCGACCTGCTCGGTCACCACCATCGAGCCGATCTCGGCGGCGATGCCGGCGCCGACGCGCGTGGCGAGCATCAGCGCGCCGATCGAGGCGGCGAGATCGCGGACGAGCAGCTCGAGGTAGGTCGCGCCGAGCATGGTCAGATCCGGGATGACCCGCTTGGCCTGCTGGCCGGCCTGAAAGACCATGATCATCCCGATGAAGCCCATCACGACCGTCAGGAAGAACAGCGATTTGTTGCCGATCTCGTACATCTGCACGAGCACGGCGCCCGGCTCGCGGCGGCCCTTCGCGCAGTAGTAAAGCGTCCTTACGAATACCGAGTAGAGCTCGCGCGCGGACGCGAGGAGGGACAGCGCGGCGCCGCCGAGCGCGGCGACGCCGGACAGCTCGGGCGCGACGTCGCGGAGCTCGCTCGAGGGGGGGCCGGCGGGGGGGCCAGCGCTCGCGCGATCCGGGAAGCTCGGGTGGGAGTGGGGCATGCGCGGCGCCGTCGATCCGTCAGTCGAGCGTGAACGAGACGAAGTAGTCGAGGATGAAGATGCCGGCGGCCGAGGCGACGACGGTCGCGTTGACGGCGCGGCCGACGCCGGGGGCGCCGCCGGTCACGCCGAGGCCGTACTGGCAGCTCGAGAGCGCGAGGACGACGCCGAAGACGACGCTCTTGACGAGGCCGCTCATGACGTCGCCGATGCCGAGGAGCCCGCTCGTGAGGCCGTTGTAGAAGACGGCCGGGGCGACGCCGAGCAGGAGGTCGCCGGTGAACGCGGCGCCGAGCAGGGCGAGCGCGTCGGCGAAGATCACCGAGAGCAGCAGCGTCAGCACCATCGCGAGGAAGCGCGGGGCGATGAGGAAGCTCACCGGGTCGATCGCGAGCACGCGGAGGGCGTCGATCTGCTCGGTGACGACCATGGTGCCGAGCTCGGCGGTGTTGTTGGCGCCGACGCGGCCGTTGATCATGAGCGCCGTGAGCAGCGGGGCGATCTCGCGGAGCGTGCCGAAGCCCGCGCCCCAGCCGAGCAGGCCGTGCGCGCCGAAGCGCTCGACCAGCGGCGCCGCCTGGATGACCATGATCGCGCCGGTGAAGAGCGCCGTCACGACGACGATGGGCATCGACTTGACGCCCATCCTGTAGAGGTTGCGCATGAACTCGGCGCCGTCGACGCGGAGCGTGGCCACGCGCGCCGCGATCTGCCCCGCGAGCACGGCCATGCCGCCGACCGTGGCGGCGATCTGCAGGAACGACGCGCCGACCTGGTGCACGCCGGAGGGCTCCTGCGCGAGCGGCGCGCGCCGCCGCCGCGGGGGCGGCCCGCCGGGGGCGGGGAGCGCGCCCGGGACGCGCGCGGCGGTGCCTGGGCCAGCAGGAGACGTCATCGGAACGGGGAGCTTAGCCCAAGGCCCACGGGGAGCGCGGCCCGATCCGACGCGATCCGCGCGCGCAGCGGCCCGGACAGCTACCCAGCCGGGAGATCGTCCCCTACCTGAAAAATACCTGCCTCTCCCCGGAGCCGTCCTGTGCGATGGCAAACGCGGACTTCCACGCGCAATGCTGGCTCGTCTTCCGCTCGAGGAGCGCGCCCGCGGGGCGGGGCCGCGGCAGCGCGGTGGACGACCACCGGTCTCCCGCGGATCGACCTGTGAGCCTGTGACGACGAGAGGCGCGATTCCATGTCCCAATCCGAGCGCGCGCACACCTTGACCGGCGAGCTGCCGACTGGCCTCCTCGACGATGGCCGGACGTTCGCCGTCCTCTCCGCGGCGACGTTCGCGCTGAAGGCGATCTTCGTGAAGCTCGCCTACGCCGCGCACCCGATCGACGCGGTGTCGCTGCTCGCGCTGCGGATGGGCATCGCGCTGCCGTTCTTCCTGTGGCTCGCCCGGAGGGAGCGCGGCGAGGCCGCCGAGCGCATGACGCCCCGCCTCTGGGGCGGCGTGCTGCTCGTCGGCTTCCTCGGGTACTACCTGTCCAGCCTGTTCGACTTCATCGGGCTCACGTACATCAGCACCGGCCTCGAGCGCCTGATCCTGTTCGTGTATCCGACGCTCGTGCTCCTGATCGGCGCGGTGTGGCTGAAGCAGCCGGTGCGCGCCAAGGCCTGGGGAGCGCTCGCCGTGTGCTATCTCGGCCTCGCGGCGGCCGTCTGGCACGATCTCGAGCAAACCGGGGACGCGCGGGTCGTCGCCGTCGGCGGAGCGTGGGTGTTCGCGAGCGCGGTGACCTACGCGCTCTATTACATCGGCGTCGGCAGGCTCGCCTCCAGGGTGGGCTCGACGCGCCTCGCCGCGTATTGCGGGGCGACCTCGTGCGTGATGGTGCTCGCGCACTACGCGGCGACGGGGAGCCCCGCGCGGCTTTCGGAGCTCCCGGCCGCGGTGTGGTGGTACGCGGCGGCGATGGCGACGATCAGCACGGTGCTCCCCATCGTCCTGCTCGCGGCGGCGATCCGGCGGCTCGGCGCGGGCCGGGCCGCGACGTTCTCGACGCTCGGCCCGGTGCTCACGATCGCGTTCTCCTGGGTCATCCTGGGCGAGCCGTTCGCGTGGCAGCAGGTCGTCGGGCTCGCGCTGGTCGTCGGCGGCGTGACCTCGCTCGGCAAATCGCGCTGAGCCGGACCGCCGCCCCGCCGCGGGATCACACCGCGCGCGCGGGCTGGGGCTCCGGCGCGCTGGTGCCGAAGAGCTCGCTCCGGACGCGCTCGCGCTCGCGCTCCACCTGCTCGGCCGTCGCGCCGAGCCGCACGAGGAGGCGCTCGGTCATCGAGAACGCGACTCGGCCTCGCCGGTCACGACGACGTCCGCGCCCGCCTTCTTCAGCGCGGCCACCTCGCGCATGTAGAAGGCGCGGGCGAGGACGAACAGCCCCGGATTGATGCCCTTCGCCTGCTCGATCACCGCGTCCCCGGACGGGCCCGCCGACGTGAAGAGCAGGCTGTCCGCCGTCCCGACCCCGGCGCGCTCGAGGATCTCCCGCTGCGTCGCGTCGCCGTAGATCGCGCGGATGCCCTGGCTCTGCAGGTGCCTCACCGTGTCGACGTTCAGCTCGACGACCGTGGGCTCGATGCCGTTCTCCCGGAGCAGCCGGGTCAGCGTCCGCCCGACCGGGCCGTAGCCCACGACGACCGTGCGGTGGGCGCTCTCGTCCACCGGCGCGGGCTCCGCGCCGGCCTGCGCCGCGGCGCCGCGGCGCAGGAGGAGCGCCGACGTCGAGCGCGCCAGGCGATCCCGGAGGCTGAAGAGCAGGGGGTTCAAGGTGATCGACGCGATCGACGCGACGACGAGCGCCTGCGAGGCCTCGTCCGGCATGATGCCGAGCTGCCGGCCGAGCGTCGCGAGGATGAACGAGAACTCCCCGATCTGCGCGAGCGACAGGGCCACGGCGAAGGCGGTCTGGAGGGGGCGGCGGAGCAGCACCACGACGAAGAGCGCGGCGAGCGGCTTGCCGATCAGCACCACGGCGAGCGTCGCCGCGGCGACCGGCCAGCCGATGGCGAGCTGCGTGGGGTCGAGGAGCATGCCGACCGAGACGAAGAACAGCACGGCGAACGCGTCGCGCATCGGGAGCGCCTCCGAGGCGGCGCGCGAGCTGAAGTCGGACTGGCCGACGACGAGGCCGCCCAGGAAGGCGCCGAGCGCCATCGACGAGCCGAAGAGCTTCGCCGAGCCGACGGCGACGCCGAGCGCGACGACGAGCACCGTCAGCGTGAAGAGCTCCCGCGAGCCGGTCTTCGCCACGTAACCGAGCAGCGTGGGGATGACGCGCTGGCCGACGATGAAGACGAAGGCCACGAGCCCGGCGAGCTTGAGGACCGCGATGCCCACGGACACCGCGACCCCCGTCGCGCCCGCGCCGGCGTCCTCGCCGAGCAGGGCGGGGAGCAGCACGAGCACGAGCACGGTGAAGACGTCCTCGAGCACGAGCCAGCCGATGGCGAGGTGACCGGCCGGGGTGTGCAGGACGTGGCTGTCGCTGAGGACGCGCGTGAGCACGACGGTGCTCGCCACGGAGATGGCGATGCCGAAGACGATCGACGCGGCCCACGACCAGCCCGCGGCGCGGCCGACCAGGCCGCCGAGCGCCGTGGCGACGGCGATCTGGATGAGGGCGCCCGGCACGGCGACCTTGCGCACGGCGAGGAGCTCGCGGACGTGGAATTGCAGGCCGACCCCGAACATCAGCAGGATGACCCCGATCTCCGCGAGCTGATCCGCGAGCCCCTTGTCGGCGACGAACCCCGGCGTGAAGGGGCCGACGAGGATCCCGGCCAGCAGGTAGCCCACGATGGGCGACAGCCTCAGCCGCTGGGTGATGAAGCCGAACGCGAGGGCGGCGGTGAGCCCGCCCGTGAGCGTGAGGATCAGGTCGAGTTCGTGCGGCATGTCCGCGTCTAGTAGCGCTTCTCGCCGCCGGCCGCAGCCGTTACCGCGCGACGTGGCGGCGGAAGCTGCGCGACATCGTCATCGTCGCGATCGTCGCGCCCGCGTGCCGGCCCCTACTTGCCCACGACGCCGATGGCCTCGTACGCCTCGATGATGTGCGGCTCCTCCTTGGCCTTCGCGATCCACTCCTGCATCGCGGGGAGGGCCAGGATCGACGCCACGTAGCGCTGAGAGACCGCGTCGAGCTCAACCCCGTAGGTGTCGAACCGCGTCGCGACCGGCGCGTACATCGCGTCCGCGACGCTGAAGCGGCCAAACAGGAACTCGCCCCCTTGGCCGAAGCGAGATCGGCAGTCGTTCCAGATCGCTTGGACGCGCGCGATGTCCTGCGACGCGGCCTCGGTGATCGCCACCCCCTGGATCTTGCGCCGCACGTTCATCGGGAGCGCGGTGCGGAGCGCGGCGAAGCTGCTCGCCATCTCGGCGCTCACCGCCCGCGCGACGGCGCGCGCGCCGCGCGCCTCCGGCCAGAGCTTCGCGTCGGGGAAGCTCTCCGCCACGTACTCGGCGATCGCGAGCGACTCCCAGATCGTGAGCGCCCCGTGCTTCAGGGCCGGCACCTTGC
The DNA here is from genome assembly GCF_051474665.1 of Sorangium sp. So ce394. NCBI lineage: Bacteria > Pseudomonadati > Myxococcota > Polyangiales > Polyangiaceae > Sorangium > Sorangium sp. So ce394. The sequence goes on along the minus strand of NZ_CP150339.1, from coordinate 6,059,495 downwards.
CCGAGGGCGAGTGGCGCTGGATCTCCGGGGTGCGGACGCCCGGCGCCCGGAGCGGGATCACCACCTCGTCGAACTCGGCGCCGGCGTGCTTCAGGGCGAGCCAGGGCCGGAGCGACCACGAGGAATAGGACCTGTTTCCGATGTACAGAGTGAGCTCAGCCATGCGCGGAGTCTACCACCGCGGCGCGCCCGGGCGCGCCGCCGCCCTGGCCCTCACCCCGCCGGCTCACCCCCGAACACCTCGCTCGCCAGCGCCGCCACCGCCATGCGCACGGCCTCGTCGCTCGTGTGGCGCACCCGGAAGCCCAGCGCCGCCAGCTTGCCCGGATCCATCCGCGATCGCGGCACGTCGCCGGGCCACCCGCGCTCGCCGCCCTGATACCGGATCACCGCGTCCGGGTAGGGCGACGCCGCCACGCACAGCTCCGCGATGCGGGAGACGCTCGTCGCGTCCTCGGGCGCGAGGTTGAAGATGTTGAGCCGCTCCGCCGCGCGATCGAAGCCGAACAGGATCCCCTCCGCGCAGTCGCGGACATCGAGGTACGGCTTCGACTGGCGCCCGTCGCCGAGCACCTCGAGCTCGGTGCGGCGGTCGCGGAGCTTCTTCAGGAAATCGAGCGCCGCGCCGTGGGTCCCGCGCGGCCCGACCACGTTGCCGAAGCGGTAGATCCACGCGGTGAGGCCGAAGCACTCGACATAGGCGCTGATGAGCGCCTCGCCCGCGAGCTTGCTCGCGCCGTAGAGCGAGATCGGCAGGGCGCCGAGATCGCCCTCGGCGCACCGCCGCGCGGTGTCGCCGTAGACCGTCCCGGAGGACGAGAAGATCAGCCGGCTCACCCCCGTGCGCCGCATCGCCTCGAGCACGTTGTACGTCGCGATCGTCCCCTGCTCGAGATCGAGCCGCGTCCGCGCGAGCCCCCAGCGCGCCTCGGGGTTCGCGGCGAGGTGCACGACGAGGTCGTGGCCCGCCATCGCCTCGGTGAGGCGCTCGAGGTCGAGGGCGTCCGCCTCGACGAGCGTCGCGCGCCCGGAGGCGAGGTGCGAGGCCACGAACGCGCGGCGCCCGACCGAGAGGTTGTCGTACAGCGTCACGGGGCCGCGCTCGACGAGGCGATCGGTGAGGTGGCTCCCGATGAACCCGGCGCCGCCGACGACGAACGACCTGAGCCCGGTCATCGCCCGCCTCCTCCGGCCGGGCGCTCGACCCGGGCCGCGAACTGCAGTCGATCCTGCGTCACCATGCGGAACGGCATGTCGTGGATCCGGAGCGGCCACTCGAGGCCGGTGATGCGCCCGCCCGCGCCGCGCACGAGCTCGACGAGCTCGCCCGGCGTGAAGTAGGCGCCGCGCACCTCGACGCCCGGCGCGGCGTTGCCGACGAGGTCCATGAGGAGCAGCACCTTCTCCGAGACCGGGCCGAAGCGGAAGTGATCCTTGAGCGCGACGACGCGCGCGGCGACCCGGAGCGCCTCCGCGAGCAGCGCGGCGGGGCGCGCGCAGTGGTGCAGCACGTCGGAGAGGAGCACCGCCTCGAACGCCCCGTCGGGGAAGGGGAGGCGCTCGCCGTCGTACGCGACGACCGGGAGCGCCGCGCCGGGGCGCGCCTTCACGTCGACGCCGACGACGCGCTGCGCGCCCACCCGGCGCGCGACCTCGAGCGCGACCGTCCCGTCGCCCGCGCCCACGTCGAGCAGCGACGACGCGCGGCCCACCTGCGCGGCCAGCGCCCGCGCGACGCGGCCCACGCGCGGCACGTGGACCAGGCGATGGTGCATGGAGAACAAGGCGCGCGCGAGGACCGTCATTCCACATCCGAGCCCCGGCGCCGTCCGCGCCGGAGAGCCGCGCGACCCTAGAACACCGATCACGTCAAGATCCAGAGAAAATCGGCAGATGGGAAGAGGACCGCCAGGGCGCAAGGGACGCAAGGGGAAGCGGGGAACAGATTATCTCCCTGTCCCCTTGCGCCCCGGCGCGAAAGGAGGGCTGACCTGAAACAGCCGCTCTTCCAGGGTCTACGACGATGACGTGGCGAGGCTCGCTCTCAGAGCCGTTCTCGCCCCGCTCTCGCTTGACCGATTCGCGCCATCGAACATAGCTGATTCAATGAACGGCACGCGCGGAACAGGGCTCATGAAATACGGTGTGCGCTGGTTCGGTCTGGCTTGCCTCCACATCGCTCTTTCAGGGTGCAGCGGAGAGCTTGGAGTCGAGGGAGCGGGCCAGAACAACGCCCCTCCGGACGGCGCGGCGGCGGGCGAGGCGGCGTTCGCGCCGGAGGAGCCGACGGAGCTCTGGTTCGTGGAGCTCGAGCGCGCGCCGGCCGCGACGAGCGGCGGGCGCGCGCGCGCGAAGGGCCTCGCCGACGAGGAGCGGGCGCTCTTCCGGCGGGCGGCCGAGGAGCGCGGGCTCCGGTACGCGCTCCGGTTCTCGTTCGACGAGCTCTGGAACGGCCTCTCCGTTCGCGTCGCGCGCGGGGGCTCCGCCGCGCTCTCCGAGATGCCCGGGGTCAAGGCCGTCTACCCCGTCGTGCCCGTGGAGCTCGACGTCGCGCGCGCCGCGACCGCGGTCGATCCGGACCTCGCCGTCGCGAGCGACATGTCTGGCGCGGACCTCGTGCGCCGCGACCTCGGCGTGACCGGCGAGGGCATCCGCGTCGGCGTGATCGACAGCGGCGTCGACTACCATCACCCCGATCTCGGCGGCTGCTTCGGCCAGGGCTGCCGCGTGGCGTTCGGCCACGACTTCGTCGGCGACGACTTCGTCAGCGGCGACGCGAGCAAGCCGCCGGTGCCCGACGGCGACCCCGACGATTGCCTGGGCCACGGCACGCACGTCGCCGGCATCATCGGGGCGAACGGGATCGTGCAGGGCGTGGCGCCGGACGTGACCTTCGGCGCCTACCGCGTGTTCGGCTGCCGCGGCGGATCGCGCGCCGACATCATCCTCAAGGCGATGGAGCGGGCCGCCGAGGACGGCATGCGCGTCGTCAACATCAGCATCGGAACGCCGTTCCAGTGGCCCGACTACCCGACGGCGGCCGCGGCGACCGCGCTCGTCGCGCGGGGCGTCGTGGTCGTCGCGTCGATCGGCAACAGCGGCGAGAAGGGGCTCTGGGCCGCGGGCGCGCCCGGCGTGGGCGAGGCGGTCATCGGCGCCGCGTCGATCGACGGCACCCGCGTGACCCGCCTGTCGTTCACCGTGGCGCCGGGCAACGCGGCGATCGGCTACGCGCGCGCGGAGGGGAGCCCGCCCCCGCCGCTCTCGGGGAGCGCGCCGCTCGCGCGCACCGGGACGCCCGCGAGCGCGCGCGACGCGTGCGACGAGCTCCCCGCTGGCAGCCTCGCGGGCAAGATCGCGCTCGTCCGGCGCGGCGGCTGCCCCTTCCACGAGAAGGCCGCGCGCGCGCAGGCCGCGGGCGCGGCCGGCGTCGTGATCTACAACGACCGGGGTGGGGAGATGAACCCGTCGGTCGCGTCGGGCGGCCCGATCTCGATCCCGGTCGTGGGGATCGCGCAGGCCGACGGCGAGCTGCTGAGCGCGCGCCTCGACGCGGGGCCGCTGACCCACAGCTGGACCGATCGGGCCGTGGCCGCGCAGAGCAGCACGGCGGGCCTCATCTCCGGCTTCAGCTCGCACGGCCTGAGCGCGGCGCTCTCCTTCAAGCCCGACCTCGCCGCGCCCGGCGGCGCGATCTACTCGACGGTACCGGTCGAGCAGGGCTCGTACGACACGCTCAGCGGCACGTCGATGGCGGCGCCGCACGTGGCGGGCGCCGTCGCGCTCCTGCTCGACGCGCGGCCGGAGCTCTCGGCGCCGCGCGTGCGCGACGTCCTGCAGAACAGCGCCGTCCCCGCGCCGCGGGGCGGCGATCCGAGCGGGCAGGTGCTCGAGGGCGCGCACCGGCAGGGGGCGGGGGTGATCCGCGTCGACCGGGCGATCCGCGCGACCACCGTGATCAGCCCCGGCAAGCTCGCGCTCGGCGAGAGCGAAGCCGGCCCCGCCGCGCGCACGCTGACGCTCGAGAACGCGGCCGCGCACGACGTCACCTACGACCTGTCGCACGCGCCCGCCGCGTGCGCGACCGGCGGCGATCACTGGAGGCCGACGAGCGCGACGGCCGGCGCCGCGGCCGTCGATTTCGGCGCCCCGAGCGTCACCGTGCCCGCCCGCGGGCGCGCGACCGTCACCGTCACGATCAGGGCGAGCGACGCGCTCGCGGACGGAAGCCTGTTCGGCGGCTACCTCGTGTTCACCCCGCGGGGCGGCGCGGCCGACGGCCCGCTGCGGGTGCCGTACGCGGGCTTCAAGGGCGACTACCAGAGCGTCCCCGTCCTCAAGCCGTCGGGCAGCAGCGAGGCGCCGTGGCTCGGCAAGCTGAGCGGGACGCGCATGGTCCGCCAGCGGAGCGGCGCGACCTACACACTGGCGTCGGACGACGTGCCGTACGTGATGGTCCACTTCGACCACGGCGCGGAGCGCGTGACCCTCGACGTCGTCGAGGCCGCGACCGCGAAGCCGTGGGGGAGCGCGCTCTCGCTCTCGCACGTCGGCCAGAGCTCGTCGGCGACGGCGGCCACGCGGTACGGGTGGAAGGGCACGACGAAGCTCGACGGGCGGCCGACGGTCGTGCCGGACGGGGACTATCGGATCAAGCTCCGCGCGCTCAGGGCGCTCGGCGATCCGGGCAACGAGGCGCACTGGGACACGTGGACGTCGCCCGTCTTCACGATCGATCGGCCGTGAGCGGGGCGCTCACGACCCCCGAGGGCTCGCGCGCGGCGAGCGCCTCGGGGGTGACTGGCGGGCGGAGCTACAGGGCCTGTCGGTGCGCCGACGCGGCGCACTGGCGCTCGATGACCTTCGCGGCGTAGCGGAGCGTCCGGCGCGTGACCGCCATCATGAGCGGCGCGGTCAGCGCGTCCCAGAAGAACAGCTGCCGCCGCGTCCGCGTGTCGGTCGCGCGGATCCGCACCTCGTACGAGAGCATCGTCCGGCGATGGCCGTGGGGCGTCACGACGTAGCTGCCCGCCGCCTTGACGTACCCCGGGCAGTCGAACGCCTTGAACTCGGCGGCGGACCGCCTGACGTACAGGCTCTCCGCGTTCATCGGGCGCGCGATCGCGCCGACGACGATCTCGGAGCCTTCCTTCTCGGCGAGCCTGATCTGGCCGTAGTCCTCGACGTTCTGGAGCGACACGCGCGCGGGCGCCGGCAGCGGCGCGAGCCGGAGCCTGCGCCGGGCGCGACGCGCCTCGGCCACGCGGAGCGCGAGGAACGCGCGCACCAGCAGCGAGGGGCTCCTCGCGAAGTCCACCCGCTTCAGCGCCGCGTACGTCGCCTCCGGCGTCGCCATCACGACGATTTGCTCGTTCACGACGATGTCCGCCACCGGCAGGAAAGACTCGATGAGCGTCGGGCAGGCGGCGGAGCGCTGCTGTCCCTCGAACGAGCTCTCCGTCGTGGCCTGTCCCTCTCCCTGTCGGCTCTCACCCTGTTCTGTCGAGATGTTCTGCATGGCGAGCTACCCCCTGCGCGAGTTCATTGGGGCAGCCGCGACGGATCGCCAGCAGGCGTCTCCTGCTCCTGGTGAGGGGCGCTCGGAGCACGCGAGACGGCGGAAATACCGCGAGAGCGGCTGAGGCCACGGCGGGAATCACGGCAAATGCTCTGTGCTCTCGATGAAAGGAAGAAAAACAGCCAAGGCGCCGAGGGCGCCAAGAGAGCTCAGATTGCCTCTCTTGGCGTCCTTGGCCGCCTTGGCGGTTCATCTCTCATCGCCCGATTCTCGCCCGAGCGCCGCCCCGGGGCGGAGCCGGCGCTCAGCCCTTCGAGCGCCGGGAGGACTCCGCCATGCGGTGGGCGATGCGGAACGCCATCTCGAGCGACTGGCGGTAGTTCAGCCTCGGATCGCACAGGCTCGCGTACCGCCGGTCGAGATCGGACTCCGTGAGACCCGCGCCGATGCACTCGGTCACGTCGTCGCCCGTGAGCTCGAAGTGGACGCCGCCGAGGTGGGACCCGAGCGCCTCGTGCACCTCGAAGCTCGCCTCGATCTCGGTGAGGATGTCCTCGAAATTCCGTGTCTTGATCCCGCCGGCCGTCGTCTGCGTGTTGCCGTGCATCGGGTCGGACATCCAGAGGACCTTGCGCCCCGCCGAGCGCACCGCCTCGATGAGTGGCGGGAGCCCCTCGCGCACCCGGCCGGCGCCCATGCGCACGATGAGCACGATCTTGCCCGGCTCGTCCGCCGGGTTCAGCCGGTCGAGGAGGCGGATCACCTCGCCGGGGACCGTCTTCGGGCCGAGCTTGATGCCCACCGGGTTCGCCACCCCGCTGAAGAACTCGACGTGCGCGCCGTCGGGCTGCCGCGTGCGCTCGCCGATCCAGGGCAGGTGGGTCGTCAGGTCGTAGTAGCCGGGGCGGCGCGCGACCTTCCGCGTCTGCGCCGACTCGTAATGCAGGTTGAGCCCCTCGTGGCTCGTGAAGAACTCGACCCGCGACAGCTCCCCGACAGGCACCTCGGCGAGCGCCTCCATGAACCGGAGGGCCTCCCCGACCTGCTCGGTCATCCGCTGGTAACGCTCGCGCAGCTCGCCGGGCAGATCCGCCCGCTCGAGGAAGCTCAGATCCCAGTACTCCGGGTGATGCAGATCGGCGAAGCCGCCCTCCGACAGGGACCGGATGAAATTCAGGGTGAGCGCCGCGTGCTGGTATCCCGCCACCATCAGGCCCGGATCCGGGCGCCGGGCGGCGGCCTCGAAGGGCGCGCGGTTGATGAGATCCCCGAAGTAGCTCGGCAAGCTCACGCCGTCGCGCGTCTCGATCGGGCTGGATCGCGGCTTGGCGTACTGCCCCGCGAAGCGCCCGAGCCGCACGACCGGCCGGCGGGCGCCGTGCACCAGCACGAGCGACATCTGCAGCAGGATCTTCAGCTTGTTCGTGACGATGTTCGGGCTGCAGTCGTCGAGCGTCTCGGCGCAGTCGCCCCCTTGCAGCACGAACCTCCGGCCGACCTGCGCCTGGGCCAGATGGCCTTTGAGCCGCTCGACCTCCCACGAGGTCACGAGCGGCGGCAGCGCACGGAGCTTGTCGACGGCCGCGTCGACGGCCGCGGCATCGTCGTACGGCATGGGCGCCGCGTTGGGACGTTCACGCCATGAATCTGGCGACCAAGGTTGAGCAGGAACGGACATGAGTTGAGCCCTGATATGGCAAGGCTCCCACCCGCGCAACCCTCGGTCAACGCGATCGGCGCGCGCGGGCGATCATCGGCTCTCGGGCGCGTCGGCCGCCCCGGGCGACGGCCCGACGCGCGCCTCGATCGCCTGGATGGCCGCCTTGATCTCCTTCGCGATCGAGGCGCACGGCGCCGCGCAGCGGCTCATCCCCAGGAAGCCGCACCCCTTGCTCTTGCTGGAGACGAGCGGCGTGAGGACGTCGATCGCGCGCCGATCGCCGTCGGCCGTCGCGCGCCCCAGGAGCGCCTGCCGCGCCTTGCAGGAGGGGGCGGCGCGGAGCTCGTGCGCGACGCGCAGCGCGGGCGTCGCCCGCGCGAGGACCGCGGCCTCGGCGAGCCGCTTCGCGGCGCGCTCCTTCAGCGCAGCGCTGCCGATCGAGAGCTCGTAGAGGAGATCGGCCCCGTGGCTCCCCATGCCGGTCGCCATCAGGTCGAGCGCGGCCGACGCGGCCTCGGGAGGGCCGCCGGCGGCGCTCGAGACGACGCGCTTCACGTCGTCGTCCGCAGCCGCGCCCGGATCGAGCTCCAAGAGCCGCTTCGCCGCCGCGAGCGCGGCGGCGTGGTACGGGGGCGGGAGCGCGTGGCGCAGCATGAGCGCCCGGAAGATCGACGGATCCTTGGGGTAGCGCGCGGCGAGCGCCTCGAGCTGGAGCACGCCGCCCGCGGTCGCGGCGGCGAGCTCGTCGGCGGGGACCGCGTCGCTCGGCCGCGGGGCCGCCGGACGCCGGGGCGCGGAGCCCGCGGGCCCCGCGCGCTCGGCGCTCACCGCAGCCTCGATCTGGGCGAGCGAGCCGTCGTCGCGCAGCAGGGCGGCGCCGAGCACGACGGCCACGACGGCGGCCGCGCCGGCGACCAGCCATCGCGCCGCGGCGGGCGCCCGCGTGAGCAGGGCGGCGCGGCCGGCCGGGGCGCCGCCGCCCGCGGTGAGGACGGTGGTCGTCCCCGGGAGCGAGCCCGGTCGATCGGGGGGGCTGCCCTGGCTGGCGCTGGTCCCGGAGGCCTGCGGCGGCATGCCCCGCTCCCCTAACACAGGCGCTGGCTGCGGCCCATGGGCGGCGTCGCGCGGCCGGGCCGCGGGCTCATCGCCGCTCGGCTCGCCACTGGAACAGCGCGGCCGCGAGCGCGGCGCCGACGCTGATCAGGAAGAGCAGCGCGTCCCAGACCGGCCACGCGATGCCGACGGCGCGCTGCAGGAACACGCCCTCCAGCAGCCGGACGAGCAGCGACGCCACCCCGTAGGCCACGAGGGCGAGCACGACGGGCGTCGTGAGCCGCGGCGCGAGCGCGCTCAGCTTCGTGTCGTCCCGCCAGATGTGGCGGAAGACGTAGAAGCCGCCGAGCAGCCCCACGCCGAACAGGGCGCACAGGACCCCGAGCGTGAGCAGCGTGGCGCCCTGGCCCGACAGCGCGGCGCTGTCGCCCCGCGCCGCGCGCGCGAGGCCGGCGAGGCAGCTGACGAGCCCCGCGCCGAGCCACCCGAGGCCGAGGCTCGCCGAGAGGAAGACCATCTGCCGCGTCAGGTACGCCTCGGAGGTGGCCGACTTGGGCAGGCCGAAGGCGTGCGAGAGCGCGTAGGGCCTGCCGAGCGTCACGGACGGGCGCCCGAGCGACGCGCTGGGCGGCTGCGCGGGCAGGGGCGCCTCCTCGAACGGCGCGAGCGCGCTGGCGAGCTCACCCATCGAGGCGTAGCGGCCCTCCTTTTCCTTCGCCATGGCGCGCTGGACGATGAGCTCCAGGTCCGGCGGGATGTCCGGGTTCACCGTCCGCGGCGCCGGCGGCTCCTCGGTCATGACGGCGAGCAGCATCGCCGTCGGGTCGCTGCGCTCGAAGGGGCGCTGCCCGGTGAGCGCGTGGTAGAGGACCGCGCCGATGGCATAGATGTCGGCCCGCGCGTCGATCTCGTCCCCCTTGGCTTGCTCCGGGGCCATGTAGGCCGGCGTTCCGAGGATCATGCCGGTCCGCGTGAGCCCGGACGGTGCGGAGGTCTTCGAGATGCCGAAATCGAGGACCTTGACGGTGGGGCACGCCGGGTCGCCCGTGAGGAAGATGTTCTCCGGCTTGATGTCCCGGTGCACGACGCCCGCGGCGTGCGCGGCCGCGATGCCGTCGCAGACCTCGCGCGCGATCCGCACCGCGGTGCCGACCGGCAGACGGCCCCCGGACGCCGCGAGGAGCTCGCCGAGCCCCTGGCCGTCCAGGTACTCGGCGATGATGCACGGCCGGCCGTCGCTCAGCCGGTTCACGTCGAAGATCTCGACGATGTGCGGGTTCCGGACCGACGCCGCCGCCTCCGCCTCGCGCTGGAACCGCGCGAGGATGGTGGGTTGCTGGGCGAGCTCGGGGTGGAGCGTCTTCAGGGCGAAGCGCTTGCCCGGGATGCGGGTGTGGTGCGTCTCGTAGACGCGGCCCATGCCGCCTTCTCCGAGGAGGCGGACGATGCGGTACGCCCCGGCCACCGTGGTGCCGACCAGCGGATCCGCCTCGACCGGCGGCTCGCCCGGCTCGCCCGGCGCGGGCGGGGCGGGGGGACGGACCGTATCGGCGGTCGCGTAGTGCGCCGCCGCAGCGGGTCCCATGGGGACGTTGTGCGGCCGGACCGTCACCGGGGCGACGTCGTGCGCCGCCTCGCTTCCCCCCGGGGGGGGAGGCGGCCGGACCGTCTCCGCGGTCGTGGATGGGGACGCGGCTGCGGCGGCCTGGGCCTGCGCGGCGCGGACGGCGGCCAGGGCGGCTTGCCGCTCCGTGTCGCTCATGACGCGGGTCGGGCCCTCGCCCTCCTCAGGAGGCGACGGCGGCGCGCTGCCAGCAGCGCGGGACGCGGGTACGGCAGGGCTGCCCGAGCGACCGGGCGAAAAGCTCGAATCCGACACGCTCAGGGCCTCGCTCCCATGGATCCGGGTCGATCCTCGCCGGAGGCGGGGACCGACGATTCGTCGCCAACGCGCGGGCGAACACCGCGAGGCGACGCTACCACGGATCGCGCCGCGCGAGGGCGCCGACCTACCGAACCGCGATCGGTATGCGATGTCGAGGCGTTCGCGCGGCCGGTCCGGTTATCGCCGCACGGTGGTCGGATGGTCAGCCCGCGGGCTGCTCAACCGGGGCCGGCTTCTGCTTGGCGGCCTTGCGCTGCTCCGCGTCGAGGAGACCGATCCGCGCCTTCTGGCAGCGCTTCAGGCGCTTCTTCTTGAGCGGGGTGGCGAGCCATTCGTGACGCAGACGGACATTCCACTTCGGGGTATTGGCCATGATCTTAGGACTTTCTCTGCGAGGGGGGCGGAGACTACACAAACGTGCGGGAGCGTCAAGCTGACAGTGCGGTCGCCCGCTTCACATTTGTTGCGCTCGGATTGTTGCGCTCGCCGCGCGGCGGGCGAGGTGGCTTTGTTGCGCTCGCCGCGATGCGGCGAGGTGAGGACGGCGGGCGCGTCGGCAGCGCCCTCGCACATCGCGATCCGGTGCTGGAGACGGAGCCAGAGCGCGCCCGCGTCGGCCGCGGGGACGGTCGGGAACACGGCCGCGGCGCGGAGCAAGGACGCGGCCGCGGCGTGGAGGGGGCGCTCCGACGCGGTGAGGGCGCGCAGGGCGCTTCGGCGCTCGGACGACTGGCGCGCGACCGCGGCGCGGAAGTCCTCGCGGGCGAGGCGCAGGCGGGAGCGGACCGTGTTCTCCTTGAGCTCGAGCTCGCGGGCGATGTCCGCGACCGCCACGCCGAGCAGCTCGTACATCACGAGGATCACGCGTCGCTCGGGCGCGACCTTCCGGAGCAGCGCCGTCACGATCTCCGCGCGGTCGTCGCTCGCGAGCGATTGTTCCGGCGTCGGCGTCGGATCGCGCCCGTCGAACGGCCAGGACGCGCCGGCCCCGGACGGGATCTCGCGGCGCCGGTGAGCGCGCGCGTGGTAGTGGCTCATCTTCCGCCACGCGATGCCGAACAGCCACCGCTGCAGCGCCGCCTCGGGCGTGATGCGCAGGGGCGGCGGCCCGTCCGTGGGGAGGCCGTGGGGAGGCGCGCCGTGGTAACGCCACGGTTCGTAGCCGGGCAGGGCTCGGTGGGCCGCGAGGAAGATCTCTTGGAGCATGTCGTCGACGTCGTTCGTCTCGACGCCGAGCCAGCGGAGCGCGCGGTGCAGGAACGGCAGGCCCACGGCGTAGACCGTCTCGAACGACGGGCGCGCCGGCGGGGAAGGCGGCGAGAGCGACGTCATCCTGCCCCCCGCACCTGCGGGAAATCCGCGCCGGCGTAGGTGGGGTACGGGCGCGGCGCGGGCCGGCCGGCGGGCAGATCGGACGCCGGGGGCGGGCGCTGCCAGCGCTCGAGCGGCTCGAGCTCGACGAGCATGTCGAGGGAGGTCCGCAGCGAGAGGCGGAAGTCCTCGTCCTCGGCCGCTCGAGCGCCGTGGAAGGCGACATAGAAGAGCACGGTGCCGAGCTGCGTCGCCCGCGGATCTCCCCGGCGCTGCAGGAAGCGATCGGCGAGATCGCACAGGGCGTGGAACAGGCGACCTCCGGGGCGATGACTCCCGGGACCGCACACCTCGAGGGTGGCGCGCCGGCGGGCGCGCCGGGCCATGTTCTGCGTGGAAGGCGCGCGCGACAGCGCCTTCGGACGGGTCCGATTCGGCATGTTCCTGTCCACCGTAAGCTTGAGGTTGAGGGCGAATGCGCGCTGCGCGCATCCATCTCCCAGGATTACGGAGAGCGCCTGGAGATGATTTCGTCCTGCGCCGTCGCGCGCCTGCGCGGCGGTGACGAGGCGACGGCGGCGCGATGGAGCGAGCGGCGTCTGCCCGGCGAGGCGTCAGTCCGGCACGGGCGTGAGCTGCACCTGAAGATGGATCGGCGCGTCGCCGCTCTTCGCCTCGACGAGCCGATCCCAGGCGAAGTAGCCGGCCTTCTCCACGGTGATGCGGTGCGCGCCGGGCGGCAGCGCGACGCCGCGGGCGGCGACGTACGCGAGCGCGCCGATGTACTGGTCGTCGATCGTGACCGACGCGTCGGGCACGTTGCCCTTCATCCGCAGCGAGACCGTGGCCGGGGTCCGCGCGACGCACGACGAGAGCCCGAGCAGGAGGAGCGCCAGCGCGGCGCGGGGCCGCCTCGCGTTGCCGCCGGCCATCGTCACTCCCACTCGATGGTCGAGGGGGGCTTCGACGACACGTCGAGCACCACGCGGTTCACGCCGCGCACCTCGTTGATGATGCGCGAGCTCACCCGCGCGATGAGGTCGTAGGGCAGCCGCGCCCAGTCGGCGGTCATGCCGTCGGTCGAGTGCACCGCGCGGAGCGCGATCGCCTCGTCGTAGGTGCGCTCGTCGCCCATCACGCCCACCGAGCGGACCGGGAGGAGCACGCAGAAGCTCTGCCAGAGCGACTCGTAGAGCCCGGCGGCGCGGATCTCCTGGTCGAAGATCGTGTCGGCCGCCCTGAGCACGCGGAGCTTCTCCGGCGTCACCTCGCCGAGGCACCGCACCGCGAGCCCCGGGCCGGGGAACGGCTGGCGGTAGAGGATCTCCCGCGGCATGCCGAGCGCCTCGCCGGCGGCGCGCACCTCGTCCTTGAAGAGCTCCCGCAGCGGCTCGATGAGGCCGAGGTTCATCCGCTCGGGCAGGCCGCCGACGTTGTGGTGGCTCTTGATGACGGCGCTCGGCCCCTTGAACGAGACGCTCTCGATCACGTCGGGGTAGAGCGTGCCCTGGACGAGCCACTTCGCGCCCTCGACGCGCTTCGCCTCCTCCTCGAACACCTCGATGAAGAGGCGGCCGATCACCTTGCGCTTCTGCTCGGGATCCACGACGCCGCGCAGCCCCTCGAGGAAGCGCGCCGACGCGTCGACGGCGTCGAGGTTCATGTGGAAGTGGTCGCGGAACGTCCGCTCGACGGTCTCGGCCTCGCCCTCGCGCAGGAGGCCGTTGTCGACGAAGATGCACGTCAGCCGGTCGCCGAGGGCGCGCTGGCAGAGGACCGCGGCGACCGAGGAGTCGACGCCGCCCGAGAGGCCGAGGATGACGCGGTCGTGCGGGCCGGCCTTCTCGCGGACCGCGGCGATCGCCTCCTCCACGAACGACGCGGGCGTCCACGTCGGGGAGAGGCCGGCGACGTCGAAGAGGAACGCCTGGAGGATCTCCTTGCCGCGCGGGGTGTGGACGACCTCGGGGTGGAACTGGAGGCCGTAGAGCTTGTCGCGCTCGCGGGCGACGGCGCAGAGCGGGCTGCCGGGCGTGGTGCCGAGCGCGACGAACCCCTCCGGCATCGCCGTGAGGCGATCGCCGTGGCTCATCCAGACGTCGATGGAGTCGCCCTCGACGAAGCGGGAGAAGATGCCGGTCGGGCGATCGATCCGCACCGTGGCGGGGCCGTACTCGCCCCCCGTGTGCGCGCGCTCGACCTTGCCGCCGAGGTGGTGCGCCATGAGCTGGAGGCCGTAGCAGATGCCCAGCGTCGGGACGCCGAGCTCCAGCACCTCGCGGGAGCAGTGCGGCGCGTTGTCGCCGTACACGCTGGCGGGGCCGCCGGAGAGGATGAGCGCGCGCGGGGCGAGCCGGCGCAGCTCGGCGATCGGCACGTCGAAGCGGTGGATCTCGCAGTAGACGCCCGACTCGCGCACGCGCCTGGCGATGAGCTGCGTGTACTGAGAGCCGAAATCGAGGATGACGACGAAGTCCCGACGGGGTGAGAGCATGGCTGCCGCTAGCATGGCGGGGCTGGATCCGCCAGCGTCGGACGGGCCGGGGCGCAGGCGAGGCGCGCGCCGCGCAGGCGTCATGGCTGCGCTGGCGTCATGGCCGCGCTGGCGTCACGGCCGCGCAGGCGTCATGGCTGCGTGGGCGGCGGCGGCGGCGCGCCCGTCGGCGGAGCGCCCGTCGGCGGCGCGCCCGGCGACGGGGCGAGCAGCGGCGCGCCTGGCGTCGCCGCCGGCTCGTCCGGCGAGGCCGGCGCCGCGGGCGCGTCGCCCACGCCGCCGTCGTACGCGCGCGGGCGCTCGTACTCGGGCGGCGGGCCGGCCGGGAGCGGCTTCGGGGAGGACGAGGAGCACGCCGCGGCGAGGAGCGCGGCGAGGGCCGCAGCGACCGCGGCGACCTGAGAGGCGTTGTGAGGGCGTGTCATAGCTCGACTCCGCTGCCGCTCCCCCCGGCGTTCACGGGAGGAACGGGATGCGGCGGCAACTCGGGAGGACCCAACGGATCGGGCGGTATCTGGAGCGTCTCCGGATCGCCGAACGGCGAGGAGGGGACGGAGGGCGCCGGCGGCGCCTCGAGCGGCGCCCCGCGCGCGTTCGGCGCCGCGCGCGGGATGCCCGTGCTCGGCGGGGCGGGCGCGTCCTCGGCGGCGTCCGCGCCGCCGCACGCCGCGGGCGCGACCGCCGCGAGGAGCGCCCCCGCGAGGAGCGCCGCCCGCCGCGCAGGGCGGGCCGGGCGGGAGCGGGGTGCGAACGACGCCTGGCTCGAGCTTCGGAGATCGCCGGACACGGCCGGTACGCTAGCACGGAGGCGCAGGAGAACGGTTGGCCCGCGCAGGGAGGCGAGCTAGGTTCCCGCTGTGGAACAGAGCAACGTCGATCTCGAGGGCACGCTGCGCGCCCTCTGCCTGCGCGCCCGGGCGGCTGCCCGGGCCCTCGCCCCCCTGGACCGGGCCCAGAAGGACCGCGCGCTGCGCGCGATCGCCGAGCGGCTGCGCGCCGAGGCCGGCGAGGGCAAGCGCTCCGCCGTGCTGGCCGCGAACGCCGAGGACGTGGCCGCGGCGCGCGCCGCCGGCGTCTCCGAGGCGCTCGTCGACCGGCTCGTACTCGACGAGGCGCGGCTCGCGTCGATCGCCGGCGCGGTGCTCGAGGTCGCCGCCGCGGGCGATCCGGTCGGGCAGGTCATCGGGATGGAGCGGCGGCCGAACGGGCTCCTCGTCGGGCAGGTGCGCGTCCCGCTCGGCGTGATCGCGATGATCTACGAGTCGCGCCCCAACGTGACGGTCGACGCCGCGGTGCTCTGCCTGAAGAGCGGCAACGCCGCGATCCTCCGCGGCGGCAAGGAGGCGGCGCGATCGAACGCGGCGCTCGGCGCGCTGCTCTCGGACGCGGTGCGCTCGGTCGGGCTCCCGGCGGACGCGGTGCAGATCGTCCCCTCGCTCGACCGCGAGGCCACGCGCCTCCTGCTCGGCATGACCGGCCTCATCGATCTGGCCATCCCGCGCGGCGGCGAGGGGCTCATCCGGTTCGTGGCCGAGAACGCGCGCGTCCCCGTGATCCAGCACTACAAGGGCGTGAACCACCTCTACGCCGACGCGGGCTGTGACATCGACATGGCCCTTCGCCTCGTCGACAACGGCAAGCTCCAGCGCCCCGGCGTCTGCAACGCGCTCGAGTGCCTGCTCGTGCACGAGAGCGTCGCCGCCCCGCTGCTCGCGCGCGTCGCCGCCCTCGCGGAGCGCGGGCTCGAGCTGCGCGGCGACGAGGCCACCTGCGCGCTCGTGCCGTCGGCGCGCAGGGCCTCGGAGGACGACTACGGGCGGGAGTTCCTCGCGCCCATCCTCGCGGTGCGGGTGGTGAGGTCGCTCGACGAGGCGCTCGAGCACATCGGCCGCTACGGGTCGCTGCACACCGAGGTCATCTGCACGCCGCGCTACGATCACGCGCAGCGGTTCGTGCGCGAGGTCGACGCGAGCTGCGTGCTCGTGAACGCGTCGCCCCGGTTCAACGACGGCGGCGAGCTCGGCCTGGGCGCCGAGATCGGCATCTCCACGACGAAGCTCCACGCCTACGGCCCGATGGGGCTCGCGAGCCTGACGGCGCTCAAGTGGATCGCATACGGCGAGGGCCAGACCCGCTGACGCGGGCGAGACGAGGGGCGCCCGGCGACCTCTGGGGCGCAAGAGAAAGCGAGAGAACGTTGGCGACGAAGAAGGACGCAGGCGAAGGGAGCAGCAAGCCGCGGGCGAAGTCGGGATCGAAGGCGAGCGACAGCGCGGAGCCCCGCATTCCGGCGCGGAAGAAGGCGAGCACGGCCAAGGCGGGCGCGGCCGGGCGGGCGTCGTCCGCGGCGAAGACGAAGCGGCCGGCGTCGCCTCGGATCCGCGCCTCGCACGCGGGCGTGGGCGAGGCCGGCGCGAAGAAGACGGCGCGCCGCGCGCTCGGCGGGGGCGACGAGGTCGAGCAGCTGGACCGCCCGGAGCGGCCGATCCCGGCGGATCGGCCGGCGACGCGGGCGCGGCGTCCCGCGCGGGACGAGGGCGACGCGCCGCGGCCTGCGCGGGGCGGCGGCGAGGGCTCGGCCAAGGCGATGCTGCCGCTCGCGGGGCGTTCGCCGGCGCGGAGCAAGGCGCCGCTCGCCGGCCCGAAGCGCGCCGCCGCGCGGCGGAGCGCGCCGCCGCCGGCGCCCGAGCCGTCGGCGCCGGCGCGCGAGCTCGCGCTGACGCTGGCCGCGGCGGGGCTCGACAAGAAGGCGATCGGCGTCGAGATCCTCGAGGTCGTGGGGCGCGTCGACTACGCGGACTACCTCGTGATCATGACCGGCCGCTCCGACCGTCATGTCCACGCGATCGCGACGGGCCTGGAGGAGGCGGTGCGCAAGCAGAAGCTCGCGCCGCTCTCGATGGAGGGCCTCGCCGCGGCGACGTGGGTGTTGATCGATTTCGGCGACGTGGTGGTGCACGTGTTCCAGGAGGAGACGCGCCGCCTGTACGACATCGAGGGGCTCTGGATCGACGCGGGCCGCGTCCCGGTCCCGTCGGAGACCCCGCCGCCCGGGGCGCAGCCCGCCCCGCGGTTCGACCCGAGCTGAGCGCGCCCGTGCGCCTCATCGTCGCCGCCGTCGGGCGCGTGAAGGACAAGCCGCTGCGCGCGGCGATCGACGAGTACCTCGGCCGCGTCCGCCGCTACGTCGCGTGCGACGAGATCGAGATCCCGGACGGCCCGCCGGCGAAGGTCGGGCCGCTGCTCGCGCGCGCGTCGGCGGGGGCCAGCGTCATCGCCATGGAGGTGAACGGCAAGCCGCTCGGCAGCGAGGCGTTCGCGGCCGGGGTGGAGCGGTGGGGCTCGCGCGGCAAGGGGGTGGTCGCGTTCCTGATCGGCGGGGCGGACGGGCTGCCGGCCGACGTGTCCGCCGCGGCCGACGATCGGTGGAGCCTGTCGTCGCTCACGTTCCCGCACCGCCTCGCGCGCCTCGTGCTGATCGAGCAGCTCTACCGCTCGATGACGCTGCTGCGCGGCGAACCATACGCCCACTGACGCCCACCGACGCCCGCTGACGCGCGCGTCACGGCCCCTGCGGGCGCGTGCGCCGCCGGGCACCTTCCGCGCGCGAGCGCCTGCGCGTGCGCTGCACGCCGGTCGCTCGACCTCCGGCCGGTGTCCCTCCGGGCGGCGGTTCGGGCTCGTCGCGTTCCGCCTCGCGCGCGTCTTCGCGCCTCTTCCTTGCTCTGGAGCTTGCGGATCTCCTCGGCCCAGGTCATTGATTGAACGTTCAATCAAATGTCGCCCCGACGCCGGCACCCCCGACCAGAAGACGTCCGTACGCACCTGATGGACGCCGCGCTCCGGGTCTTCGCCCGTCACGGCTACGAGGGCGCCAGCGTGCGCGACATCGCCACCGAGGCGCAGGTCGCCTCGGGGCTGCTGTACCACTACTTCCCTTCCAAGCAGGCGGTGCTTCAGGCCCTGTTCGAGCGGAGCGCGGGGCTCGTCATGGAGGCCTTCGCCCGCGCCGCGGCTGTCCCCGAGCCGCGCGCCCGGCTCGGCGCGCTGGTCGGCGTGAGCGCGCGTCTGGTGCGCGAGCACGAGCAATTCTGGCGGGTGTCGTACGGGGTTCGCTTCCAGCACGCCGTCGTCGCCGGCCTGGCCGAGGGCATCGCCGCCCAGTCAGCCCTTTACCTTCGCCTCTTCACCGCGCTGCTCGCCGAGATCGGACGGCCGGAGCCGGAGCTCGAGGCGCGCCTCCTCTTCGCCGCGCTCGACGGGGTGTTCCAGCACTACGTGCTCGACCCTGCGAGCTACCCGCTCGACGCCGTCATCGAGCGCCTTGTCCACCAGCATGGCGGTGTGCCCGCCAAGGAGCCGTTATGAGCCGCATGCAGCTCGTTGAGCTCGAAGACCTCCCCTGGTTTCCCAGCGTCCTTCGCGACGGGGGCACCGCCTTTCTCAATTTCGCCGAGCGCGCCTCGGGCCATGTGCGGATGCTCGTCGGCCCGCTCGAGCGCGTGCTCGACGCGACCGGCGAGACCCGGCTCGTCGACCTGTGCTCGGGCGGCGGAGGGCCGGCCGCCGCCATCGCCGACGAGCTCGCGAAGCGCGGTCGCGAGGTCACGGTCACGCTCACGGATCTCTACCCCAACCTCCCTGCGTTCGAGCACGCCGCCCGCGGGAGCGGAGGCGCCGTGGTGGGCCGCGCCGCGCCGGTGGACGCGACCGCCGTCCCCGCAGAGCTCACGGGCTTCCGCACCGTCTTCAACGCGTTCCACCACTTTCCCCCCGAGCAGGCGCGGCAGATCCTCGCCGATGCGGTCGCGCAGCGGCAGCCCATCGGCGTCTTCGAGGTCGTGAGCCGCGAGCTCCCCATGCTCCTCGGGCTCCTCTTCACGCCGCTCACGGTCACCGTCTCCATGCCCTTCTGGCGCCCGTTTCGCTGGGCGTGGCTCCTGTGGACGTGGCTCGTCCCGGCGATGCAGGCCTTCGTCCTCTGGGACGGCCTGGTCTCCTGGCTGCGCATCTACAGCGTGGAGGAGCTGCGGGCGCTTGTCGCGCAGATCGACGCGCCCGACTGGGTCTGGGATATCGGCACGATCAAGCTCGGGGACGCGCCGCTCCACGGGACCTACCTCGTGGGCTACCCCAAGCCGCGCGCCTGATCCGCGGCGCGCCGCGCGCGCCGGTCACTCCTTGGGCCAGTCGGGCGCCGCGAGGTCCATCGGGCCGTTGAACCACCACGCGTACGCGGCCTCGTCGGCCTTCTTGCACTCGCCGAACGTCTTCGCGAAGTACTCGCCCCAGTGCGGCGTCCGGCCGTCGACGTCGGTGAAGCCGTACTCCCTGGCGAGATCCCAGGAGCTGAAGACGCGGCCGGACTTCGCCGCGACGTTCGGGTCGGCGGCGAGCGCCGCGATCGCGCGGCCCACGTAAAACGGGGTCTCGGACTCGATGAAGTGCGGGTCCTTGGCGGTCGCGTCCCGCCAGTTCTCCTCGGTCACGCCGAAGCCGTCGAGCATCGCCTCCGAGCGCAGGAAGCCGGGGGTGATCGCGAGCGCCGTCATGGCGGGGTGGCGGCGCAGCTCCCAGGCCATGGCGAAGGCGAGGCGGATGACCGACATCTTCGCGAGGTCGTAGAAGAGGTTGCCCCGGTAGCCGAAGGTGTCGCCGTCGGTGACCTCGACGATGAGGCCGCGGTCGCGCTCGAGCATGAGCGGCACCGCGTGGCGGCTCGTGATGATGTGCGACGTGACGGCCCGCTCGAGCAGGAGCTTCCCCTTGGCCAGGGAGAGCTTCCAGAACGGCTGGCCGAACTCGGTGAGCTCGTCGCCGCCCCAGACGTCGTTGACCAGGACGTCGAGCCGCCCTTGCTCGCGCCGGATCCGGGCGCAGAGCGCCTCGACCTGCTCCTCGACGGTGTGATCGACCTGCACGGCGACGCCGCGCCCCCCGGCCGCGCTCACGCGCTCGGCGGTCTCCTCGATGGTCTCGGGGCGCTGCCCCGTGGCGGGCCGGCCGCGGACGCTGCGGCCGGTGCAGTAGACCGTCGCGCCGGCCTCGCCGAGCGAGCACGCGATGGCGCGCCCCGCGCCGCGCGTGGCGCCGGCGACGAGGGCGACCTGTCCTTCAAGCGGTCTCATTCGCTGTCTCCTCCTTGCGCGCCGGAGCTCGCGGCGGCGCTGGGTGGATGCGCGCGGCGCCGCGGCTCCGGTCATCCGGGGACGCTACGGGACGATTCCTGACACCTCCTGTCATGAATTGCGCGTAGGCTGATCGCCGGCTCGGACGGGAATCGGACGGCAATCGGACGGGCGTGGAGCCGCCCGGGAGCCACGGAGGGTCAGTCATGCGCGCGGATCGGCTGCTCAGCTTGCTCTTGCTCCTCCAGCAGGCGAAGAGCCGGCAGCTGACGGCCGAGGACCTCGCGCGCCGCCTGCAGGTCTCGGCGCGGACGATCTACCGGGACCTCGACGCGCTGTCGTCCGCGGGCGTGCCCGTCTACGCGAACCGCGGCCCGAACGGCGGGATCGCGCTGCTGGAGGGGTGGCAGACGAGCCTGACGGGGCTGACGCAGGCCGAGGTGCAGGCGCTCTCCGCGGTGGCGGCGCCGGGCGCCCTCGCGGACATCGGCCTGTCGGCGGCGCTGCAGAGCGGGCTCATCAAGCTGTCGGCGGCGCTGCCGGTGGTGCAGCGGTCGATGGCGGAGCACGCGCGGCAGCGGCTCCACGTCGACGCGTCGGGGTGGTTCCAGGGGAGGGAGGTGGTGCCGCACCTCGAGGTCCTGCGGGAGGGGGTCTGGCAGGATCGCAAGGTGTGGCTCGCGTACCGGGACTTCGACGGGGCGGCGAGCGAGCGGGTGGTGGATCCATACGGGCTCGTGATCAAGGCGGAGCGCTGGTACCTCGTGGCCGGGACGACGGAGCGGGGGCCGAGCGTGTTCCGGGGGGCGCGGGTCGAGGGGGCGCGGCTCCTCGACGAGGGGTTCGCGCGGCCGGAGGGGTTCGACCTGCCTTCGTGCTGGAAGGCGTGGTGCGAGCGGTTCGCGGAGCGCCGGGCGAGCTACGTGGCGACCTTGCGCGTGACCGAGGAGGGGGAGGCGGCGCTCCGGCGGATCCGGCCGAGCGGCGAGCACGAGCGGTGGGGGCAGGGGAAGCGCGGGCGCGACGGGACGAGGACGGTGACGGTCGACTTCGAGCGGGAGTCGATCGCGGTCTCGCAGATCGTGGGGCTGGGCCGGGACGTCGAGGCGGTGGAGCCGGCGGCGCTGCGGGCGCGGATCGAGGGGATCGCGGCGGACCTCCGCGCGGTGTACGGGCCGCGCCGGGCGGCGCGGACGCGCGCGGGTGGCGGCGCGGCGGCGCCGCCGCGGAGGCGGGGAGGCAGGAAGGCGGCGAGGTAGATGCGCGCGGAGGCGGTTCGCGCGCGGGCAGGCGACGAGGGGCGAGGGCGCGTCAGCTCACGGGATGCCGGCGGAGAGGGTCACGGGACGCGGCGTCGGTGCGAGCGCATGACGAGGACGGCGTCTCGCGAAGCGCTCGCGGTCCTGCCCTGGGTTAGTCGACGTCGGGGCACGAATAGCCGATCTCCCAGCCCTGGACTTGAACGCCGCCCGCGCCGTCGCTCGTCGGGTTGAGCTTTACCTGCAGCTCCAGGTAGTCCGCCTGCGCTTCCGGCAGCCCTCCGAGCGCGCCGGCGAGATCGACCGCGCACGGCGGCGTCGAGGTCTCGTCGCACACCTGGGTGTCGGCGGGCGTCGCGTGAGCGGTCGCGGCGAGCGTCACGGGCGCGGCGTCGAGGCCGGCGGGATCGTCGGCCGCGCGCACGAAGAGCTCGACGCTCGAGTCCTCCGGCGTGACGGTCCTGTACGTGAGGTATTCCCACCGGGCCTTGGTCCCTGGCGGGCAGACGCCGTGGTAGCGCTCCCAGCCCGTGGTGATGGGCGTGAGGGCCTCGGCCGCGCACGGGACGACCGCGCGGATCTTCCCCGGGCTAACGTCGAGATCGGCGCACGTCTGTGGGCAGAGCTTGACGCTCGTGTTCGTCGCGTCGGCGAAGTACCAGCCCTGGCCGCAGCTGGCGAGGTCGGCCCGCGGCGTGAGCACGGTCTCGGTGCCGGCGCTGTTCACGTGGACGACCGACACCGACGCGGGATCCGCGACGCCGGCGAGCGGGACCGCCACGTCGCAGGGGAGCGCCTCGCCGCGGATCGAGACGAGCGCGTCGCGGAGGGTCGTCGCCAGCCCCGCGCCAGCGGTGAGGTTGAACGCCCGCCCGCCGCCGCGCGTCGCGATGAGGTTGATGATCTCCGCGTTCGAGTTGCCGAAGCCCACCGCGTGCACGCGGACGCCGTGGTTCTCGTAGGCATTGCGCGCCAGGTTTGCGATGTGGCTCGGGACGGTGTCGCAGTTCGACGGGACGCCGTCGGTCACGAGCACGACCGCGACCTCCTCCTCGGGGTGGGCGTTCTTGTAGTTGATCGCCCAGGTCGTGGCGCCGTTCAGCGCCGGGTACATGGGCGTATCGCCGCTGGCGCCGGGGCCGGGGTTGAGCGCGTTGACGAGCGCGAGCTCCTGCTGATCGAGCGGCGCGGGGGCCGCAGTCAGCCTCCGGGCCGCCGAGCCATCGAAGGGAACGATCGGCAGGGAGCACCCGCTGACAGCGCCGGCCGGGCAGTTGCCGGCGGAGTCGTTGCACGGGCCGGGGTTGTCGTGCGGCCAGAACCGGAGCGCGACGCCGAGCCCCGCCGACGCCGGATCCTCGAAGAACGCCTTGAAGGCGGCGCGCGCCGGGTTCCATCGGGAGTCGCTCACGCTGTCTCCTGACGAGTTCACCACCATGGAAGCCGACCGGTCGAGCGCCACGAACAGGGTGGCCGGCCTGATCATCGAGGCGCTGGCCGTGGCGATGCAGCCCGGCGACTCGCACGTGGCCGATTGCTGATAGATGCTCCCGTTGTTGCCGCACTGGCACTCGGCGATCTGCCCCGGGCCCGGCGGGTTGACGATGAGCTCCATGCCGTCGGCGACGCCCGTGCAGCCGGCCACGCTGACGCACTCGCCCGGGGCGATCGGCTGCGCGGTCGTGCAGGCGAGGGTCCCGCCGGTCGGGCTGCAGGAGTTCAGGACGCGGCTCGGGGCCGAGGAGGGGAGCTGGCCCGCGCCCGCGGGATAGCGATGAATCGCGATGCCCGCGGGCGCCGGCATGGTGCCGCGGTTGCAGACCGGGATCGTCCCGCCGCAGGGCACGCCGACCGTGAGATCCACGCCGCTGCACGCGGGGTTCGTCTGGTTCGGCAGGTAGGACTTGCAGAGGCCCTGTTGCACGCCTGGATCGGTGCCGCACGCGGCGCTGCACTCCTGCTCGGCCAGGGCGACGCACGTCGCGTTCCACGAGTTGGTCGGCGTGGTGCACGTCTTGGGGGCGCACTGGGTCGCGACGAGGTTCCTGCACAAGGGGCCCCATTGCGGCACGCACGCGCCGCCGGTGTACGTGGTCGGCGGGGGGCAAATCATGCTGCTGGGCCGACTGCACCTGCCGCCGGAGAGCAAGGTGCTGCCCATTCCCATGAGCCCCGCGCACTCCGCCGAGCTCGTGGGGTGGATCTCGCAGCAGAGCGGGTTTGTCGCGCAGATGTTGGCGATGCACGGGTCGCCGCAGGTCGTGGTCATGTGGGTCGCGGTGCCGGTCTGGCAGGCGTCATGTCCACAGTCGGCCGGTATCGTCGGCTGGATGCAGCAGCTCGGCCGAGCGTCGCAGACCTTCGCGACGCAGCCGCTGCAGGTCGTCAGCAGGGCGCCGCCGGTGTCGCACGGGTCGTGGGCGCACGCGCCCTGCGCGGGGTGCTCGCAGTACTGGTCGAACTGGCAATCCTCGCTGGTCGTGCACGGCTCGTGCGTGCCCTGCCGCGCGACGGACTCGGGCAGCTCGTTGATGTCCCCGACCGACCACGCGTACGTCGGTCCGCTCCCTTCGAGCTCGACGGGGCTCCCGCCCGGCGGCCCCTCGAACGACTGGCCGCCGCAGGCGGGGCACGCGCCGCCGCAGTCGACGCCCTTCTCGCTGCCGTTCTGGATCCCGTCGTCGCACGTGACGTAGCAGAGCTCGAGCTTCGGCCGCTCCTCGACGACCGACTTCTCGCTGCTGCGGAAATCGGTCCGCTGGACCGGGTCTTCCTCGAGGAGGACGCCGTGATTCGCCGCCTCGCCGCTCGCCCACGCCCGCGCGAGCTCGGTGACGTCGGACGAGCGGAAGCCGGAGCCGCCGCCGGAGGTGAACGACGCGGCGACCGCCGGATCGAACGCCTCGCCGAAGCTCGCCCAGGTCACGGCCGCCTCCTCCCAGGCGCTCGTGGCGCGGTGGACGCGGACCGTGCTGTCGACCGTCTTGAACGTCTGCGAGAGCGACAGGCTCGCCGACACGACCTCGGCGCCCTGGGGCAGGCCGGAGAGATCGAACCGGAGCAGGCTGCGCCGGAGCCCGCCGCCCGCGGTCGTCCCCGTGCTGAGCGTCACGCCCGCGCCATCGTTCCAGCTGGGCGAGCTTTGCCAGAGCACGGCGTCGGCCACGCCCGCCGGCCCAGCGCCGCGCTGGATCGTGGTGCACACCTGTCCCTCGGTCGACAGACCGAGCGCGGCGCGGCCGACGCCCTCGTCGCCGGCGCCGCCGGGATCGGCGCCGCAGCCGGCCGCGAGGGCGCTCGTCACACCGGCGCATAACGTCGTGAATACCTTCCTTTTATTTCTCATAGGCAGAGATTCCCCCTGACACGCTTCGTGGTGAGCCCCGCCGAGCCCCGCCGGATGCGAGGCCGGAGTCTTGGCGCCTCGCCGTCACGACCGCTGGTACGACGCGAGCGCGCGGCGTGAATCGATGAAAAGGCCCAAGACAGATAGCCGCTCATCGTCGCGCGGTGCATTCAGTCGTGTCAAGGCCGCGAAGGAGAAGATCCTGTGTCCCGGACGCGGGGGCGGAGCCGCGCGCCGCCCTTGTCGTCGAGGCGGCCGTCGGTTGAGCTGCCGCCCCCTGGCCGGCCAGACCGCGTGTCGTCGCCGGGCGAATCAGGCACATCGACGAGCGGCCGCCCGCCGGGGAGGCACGGGCAGCTCCAGCCTGTGGGGGCTGCTGCCGCCTTGTGCGCGGCGGGCATGGGGGCCTGAACGCCGCCGGCCCACGCTCGAACGTGGTTCGGAATCGTGCGTCGAGATCATGCGTCGAGAATCATGCGTCGAGAATCATGCGTCGAGATCGTGCGTCGAGATCGTGCGTCGAGACCGAGATCTCCAGCAAGACTGTACGGATTCGGGCGGTCGCGATGGCCTTGACTTCTCGGATATCGTTTGGTCTTCCTATTTGCTTCCCCGAACGATGCACCGCAAAGGCCGACTGGACAGCTGACACCCTCGAGCGATCGTGCTGAAGCCCATCGACGTATTCATTTCCTACGCGCGCAGGGATGAATCCGCTCTTCGGGAGCTCGTGGCGCACCTCGCGCTGCTGCAGCGTCAAGGGGTCCTCCGGGCGTGGCACGACCGGGAGATCGACGCCGGGGCGCACTGGGAGGCGGAGGTGCGCGAGCACCTCGAGGCGGCGCAGCTGATCTTGCTGCTCGTCAGCGCGGATTTCATCGCCTCTCCGTCCTGCTGGGACGTCGAGATGGAGCGCGCGATGGCGCGCCACGCCGCCGGCTCGGCGCGGGTGATCCCGATCCTGCTCCGGGCGTGCGACTGGAAGGGCGCGCCGTTCGGGCACCTCTCGGCGTTGCCCGACAGCGAGCGCCCCATCCAGGGCCGGGCCGATCGCGACGAGGCCTGGACCGACGTGGTGCTCGGCGTCCGCGCCGCCCTCGACAAGAAGAACCCGCGCCAGCACGGCCACAGGCCGAACTACCCGGACCTCGAGACCCGGCGGCTCGCGCAGGAGCTCGAGCGGGCGCGCGGGCGGCTCAGGGCGCTCCAGCTCGCCGGCGTCGACGCGGCCGAGGCGCAGCGCGAGGTCCTGGAGCTCCGGCGGCAGCTGCGCGAGGGGGGGCAGCTCCGCGCCGGAGACCGGCTGGGCCCAGGCGGAAGATACCTGCTCCTCGATCGGGTCGGGCGCGGCGGCTTCGCGAACGTGTGGCGCGCTCGCGACGACGAGCAGGGTCAGGTGGTCGCCATCAAGGTGCTGCATTCGAGCCTCGCGGAGGACCCGATCCGGCGCGAGCGCTTCTTCCGGGGGGCGCAGCGCATGGCGGGGCTCGATCACCCCGGCATCGTGCGGGTCGTCGAGCCGCACGGCGAGGACGGCGGCTTTCACTTCTTCGTCATGGAGTTCGTCAGCGGCGGCGACCTGCACCAGGCGGTCATCGAGCAGCGCCTCCCGGCCGCGCAGGTGATTCCCCTCGTCCTGCGCGTAGGCGACGCCCTCCGCGCCGCGCACGCCAAAGGCCTCGTGCACCGCGACGTGAAGCCGGCGAACATCCTGCTCCAGCCCACGGGCGAGCCGCGGCTCACGGATTTCGACCTCGTCGCGGCCGCGGACACGACCGGCGGGACGCGGACGGGCGCGCTCGGCACCTACGTGTACAGCGCGCCCGAGTCGCTGGATCGCCCTCAGGACGCCGACGCGCGGGCCGACGTGTACGGCCTCGGGATGACCGCGCTCTTCTGCCTCCACGGCGCGCAGCTGCCGGCCGAGGCGGTGCACGACCGCCCCGCGTTCCTGCGGGAGCTCTCGTGCGACAGCACGGTCAAGGCCGTCCTCGAGCAGGCGATCGCCTGGCGGCGCGACAAGCGATACGGCAGCATCGACGACCTCTGCGCGGCGCTGAGCATCGCGAGCCGGCCGCGCGGCTCGGCGCATCCGCGGCGCGGCGCGTCCGAGGCCCCGCCGGCGATGGGGCCGGCGATCTCCGCCACGGCGACGCCGCCGGCCGGGATGCCCGCCGTGGGGTTCGCGGCGGCCACCTCGCCCGCGGGGAGCTCGGCGGCGAGCGCGGCTGCCGCGGTGGACGCGCCCGCGCCTGGCAGGAACGCGCCGAAGATCGAGACGGCCGTGATCGTGAGCGGGCGCTTCTGGATGGGCGCCAGCGACGAGGACGCCTCCGCGGCGGCCCACGAGCGCCCGCAGCGGCAGGTGCTGGTGTCGGCGTTCAGGATGGGCGTGTACCCGGTGACGCAGCGGCTGTACCGCGAGGTGATGGGCACGAACCCCGGTCATCCCGTGGCGGACGATCGCCCCGTGAACAACGTCAGCTGGTGGGACGCCGTCGAGTTCTGCAATCGTCTCTCGGCGCTCCGGGGGTTCGCGCCCGCCTACCAGCTCGACGGAAAGGGCGTGATCTGGAATCGCGAGGCGAACGGCTACCGGCTCCCCACCGAGGCAGAGTGGGAGTACGCGGCGCGCGGCACCGATGGACGGGTGTATCCGTGGGGGAACGAGCCGCCGTCCGACCAGGTCGCCTGGAGCGACGCGCGCATCAAGAGCCCGGTGCTGGCCAAGCGGGCCGGCCCCAGCCCCGTGGGGTACTATCCGAGGGGGGCGTCGCCGTTCGGGATCCTCGATATGGCCGGCAACGTCTGGGAGTGGTGCTGGGATTGGTACGGCGATTATCCGGCCAACGACGGCCCGGTGAGCAATCCTGTCGGGCCGTCCATCGGCCATGGTCGGGTGCTCCGCGGCGGCTCGTGGCGGGTGATCGCGAAGCACCGGCTGCGGGCCACGGCGCGCCACTTCCTGTTCGCGGGCACCCGGGACGTCGACGTCGGCTTCCGCTGCGTCCGCGGCGGGCTGCAGGCCCACACCGCAAAGCCGCCGCTCGGTCAGCCGGCGCGGTGACGGCGGCGGGCGCGGCCGGCGCCCGTCTTGACACGCGGCCGTCCTCCGGCGCTACCGTGCGATCCTCGTCATGGTGAGGAGACACGCGCCGATCACGCCGGCAGCGCCGTTTGCGCGGGGACCGGCCGCCGGGGGGGCACGATCCCGGTGAGCCCCGACGCGCAAGCCGACGCTCTCGCGCGATGCCTCTGGCCGGAGCTGTCGCCGAGGTACGCGAGCGCCCTCCGCGAGGCGATCGGCTTCGTGCTCGAGCGGTTCGAGCCCCTGGCCATCGTGGCGGCCGGATCGATCGTCCGCGGCCACGGGGATCGGTCGAGCGATCTCGATCTCTTCGTGATCCACGGCGCTCCGTACAAGCAGCGGTTGCAGCGCTGGTTCGGGGAGGGCGTCCCCGTGGAGATCTTCGTGAATCCGCCGGCGGCCGTCCGCGAGTACTGGGCCGCCGAGCACCAGCACGCGCGGCCGTCCGCCGCCCACATGATCGCAACCGGCTTTCCGGTCCTCGGGTCTCCGCTCCTCGACGAGCTCAGGGCGGAGGCCGCCGCGTGGCTGGCGAAGCGCTCTGAGCTCACGCCGGATCAGGACGCGTGGGAGCGGTACAGCGCCGCGACGCTCCTCGAAGACGCCGTCGACGTCGCCGAGCGCGACCCGGTCATGGCAACCGCCCTGCTCGCCGAGGCCGTGCTGGCGATCGTCCGATACCACCTCCGTGCGCGCAACGGCGTCCTGCCCCGCACCAAGGAGCTCTTCGCCGAGCTCGATCGGAGCGACCCGGACGTCGCCCGCCGCGCGCGCCGGTTCTTCGAGGCCGCCGCCCTGGAAGATCGGATGAGCGCCGCCCACGCGATCGCCGACGCGTGCATCGGCGCGCGGGGGTTCTTCCCGTGGGAGTCCGAGCGGATCCCGGTGGCGGCGCCCGGCGGCGACGCCGGCCCGGGCCCCGGCTGAAGCGGGTGCGCTGCGCAGGCGCCGAGCTCCGGCGCGCCGGCGGAGCTCAGCCCGGAGAGGTCCATCCACCGGCAGGGCTCGGGCCGCTCGCGACCTCCGCCGAGGCATCTCCCATCAGAGGAATCCCGCGTCGTCGCGCGAATCTCTTCAGATCCACGGTCCTTGGCGCCATCGTCCTGGAGGTCCGCGTTCTCTGCCGCCGAGCCGCCTGCGCGAGCGTCCTTGGGATCCATCCTTCGGTCCAGGCGTGAAGAAGAGAGCGCGAGCCGGTGGGCTCCTTTGGCGGATCTCCGCGGAGAAACAACACTCCATCGAAGCCACCGTGCCCGGCAAAGGCCATGAGCCGACGAACCAGGTGCTCGATGGCTCTCGTCGCGCTCGGCGAAATAGAGCGGCTATGTCCGGCACAGACGCTCATCGTCTGGCATCTTCGCACGAGAACGTCCAAATGGATGGCGCCAACGTCTCTGCTTCATGCCATGATAGGGGAGACATATAGTTGAGGGGGGTCCAGTGATCACGCGTAAAGCTGTCGTGAGTGCGTCGACGTCCGTCGTCCTGGCCTGTGCGCTGTGCGCGTTCTCCGCCGCTTCCCCGATCGCGATGGCCGATGAGCACGGCCCCGCGCTGGCGAGGGGACAGGAGGACTCGAAGCCCAGCCAGACCCATGACATCGAGCGGCTCATCGCCGTCGAACAGCTTCCGGCGCCCGTCTATGCAGCGCTGATGAGCCTCGGGAGCAAACTCAGGATCCTGCAGATAGAGGAGAACATCGACGGGGGCGTCGCGACCTACGAGATCGACGTGCTGATCGGCGAGACCTATTACGAGGTGGAGCTCGACGCCGAGGGCACCATGACCGCCAGCGAGATCGAGGCCTGGATCGTGCCCCTGGCCAGCATCCCCGAGGGCGCGCGCGCGGCGATCGAGGAAGAGGCCGCCAAAGCGACGATCCTGGAGGTGCGCATGGAGATCGAGGAGGACATCGGGGAAGCCGTCTACGAGGCCGACATCCGGCGAGGCAGGCGGACCTACGCGCTCAGGATCGACGGGCGCGGCACGCTGATCGAGCGCGACATCACGATGGATATGCTCCCGCCGGGGGCTTACTGGGCGCTCGTCCTCGCGGCCCGCGGCGGCTGGATCGTGGAGCTCGACGAGGAGCTGCACGACGGCAAGCTCTCCTACGAGGCGAACATCGTGATCGGGGGCGTGGAGTTCGAGATCTCGGTGGACGCCTACGGCAACGTCGTCGAGGTGAATTACCCGTAGGCTCGCGCGCCAGGGACCCCGCCAGGCCCTCGCCGGCCGCCCGAGCGCCGCGCCCCCGCGCGACGCGGCGGAGCTCGCTCGGGCCCCGGTGCGTGGCTCAGGGATCGAAGGCGGCGATGAAGATGTCCGTCGCGCCGGCGGAGACGAGCGGGCCGCCGCCGAGATCGGCCGTGCCGGTCAGCTGGCCTGTCACCGCGATCCACCCGTCGCGGTGGATCGTCAGGTGGCGCGCGAAGGCGCCGGCGAAATCCTGACTCCAGAGCTCCGACGCATCTGGATCGAGCTTCGTGAGGCGAAAGCCCTGGCCTGCCGCCCCGTCGGAGATCTCGACGATGTTGCCGCCCGGATCCAGGGCGAGGCGATGGCCGCGGGGGGCGACCCTGCTCCACAGAGGCTCGCCCGCGGGCGTCAGCTTGGCCACGAACGCCGACCCGGGGGGCAACGGTCCTCCTCCGAGGTCGATCGCCTCCGCGACATGGCCGGAGAAGAGGATGTTGTCCGACGCGTCGATCGCGACGCTGCTGGCGGAGCCGCCGCCCAGCACCGTGGTGTCCTCGCCCTCGAAGATCTTGCTCCAGAGCAGGGCGCCGGCTGCGTCGTGCTTCTTCACCACGATGGCCTGGTCGCAGGGGCATCCGGAGCCGTAGCCGTCATGCCGCCAGGCGACCACGACGAGGTGGCCGGCGCTGTCGAACGCGACGCTCCCCTCGATCCGGTCGCCCAGGTCGTTCTGCGCCTCCCCGCGTTCCTGCGGCGCGTCATCGCGATCCGGCGCGGACCCTAGGTCGCGACGGCGCAGGTCGTCACGCGTGCTCGAGCACCACGCCCTCGATGACGTTGGCGACGTCCTCGCAGCGATCGCTGGCGTTCTCGAGCTGATCGTAGATGTCACGCCATTTCAGCACGAGCAGCGGGTCGTTGCCCTGCTTGAAGAGCGCCGCCAGGGCCATGCGGTAGTGCGCGTCGGCGTCGTTCTCGTGGCGGTTGATCTCGACGCACAGCTCGAGCAGCCGGGCGCCGTCCTTCACGTCCCGGAGCGAGCTCGTGGCCGTGCTCATCGCGATGCACGCGGCCACGAGCGACTCCGCGAGGCGGCGCGCCTCCGGCGTCGCACTCTGGATCTCGAAGAGGACGATTCGCTCGCTGGCGGCCTCGATGAAGTCGAGCACGTCGTCGAGCCGGGTGATCAGCGCGTGGATCTCCTCGCGATCGAGCGGAGTGATCCAGGTCTTGTGCAGCGCGGCGAGGCAGCGATGCGTGATCCGATCCCCCTCGTGCTCGATCTCCTTGATTTTCCTCGCGATGGCCGGCGCGTCCTCGATCCGGTCGAGCATCTCCAGGAGGAGCTTGCTGGCGGCGACGCTCTTCTGCGCGTGCTCGGCGAGGGCGTCGAAGAAGAGGGCGTCCTTCGTCAATCCCATGCCGTGTGATACCCCGGTGTCGCCGGGCGCGTCAATGCGCGCCAACGAACCGAACACCTCGTTAATCAATGAAAACAACGGCGGTCGCCGCCGCGTCTCGCGAGGCCCGCCGCCGGGGACCACGATCAAGCACGCTGAAGACGGATCGCTCCTCTTCCGCTCTGGAAAGCATTATCGAGTGTCACGAGCGCAAGCTCACGATGCCGGAGCGGCGCGTCCCGGCGGCCCGCCTGGGCGTGCCGCGGCGCACGAGCGCGAGGCCCGGCGGGACGAGGCGGCCGCGCTCCCCTCAGCGGCCCCACGAGAGCTCCTGGAAGGACGGGGCGCCGCTGCCGGCGTCGAAGCCGACCGCCGGGCGGGGCCGTGAGGCCGAGGTAGAGCGCGCGCCCTGGTGGAAGGCGACGCCCTCGACGTCGAGCTCGCGCGTGGCGCGGTGGAGCCCGAGCGCCGCGGCGCCGGCGCCCGCGGCGGCAGGCGACCGCTTCGCCCGCGGCGAGGCCGTGCTCGGCCGGCTCGACCGGGGGGCCCCCGGGCGCGTCATGGAGGCGTATGCGAGCGTCGCGCCGGACTTCGGCCGGTACGTGATCGAATATCCGTTCGGCGATATCTATGCTCGCCCTGGCCTCGACCTGCGGACTCGGCTGCTGACCGCCGTCGCCGCGCTGGCTGCGGTGGGCGACTCGGAGGTGCCGCTCGGCAACCACATCCGCCACGCGCTCGACGTCGGGTGCACGCGCGACGAGATCGTGGAGACGGTCATGCAGGTCTCGGTCTACGCGGGGTTCCCGCGCGCGGTGAAGGGGCTCGCCGTGCTCGAGAAGGTGCTCGCGGAGCGGGGCCGCGACGGCGGCTCCCGGTGAGGCCGCCGCCGCGCGCCCGCGCCCTCGAGCGTCAGCCCCTTCCGCTGAAATGGCTTGAAGCGCGCTCAGGTCGTCGTTCCGCGTCGGTCTCGACGCATCCTCGCTCGATCCCTTCCGGCCCTTTCGGCGCGCCGCCGCCGTCGAACACGCCCGCGGCTCACTCCGGAAAGAACGTCTCGACCGTGAGCGCCGGCGTCCCCTCCGCGTGGACCCCGCCGAGCAGCGCGAGCGTCCCGTTCGGCGCGGGCACCACGGTCGCGCCGCGCCGCGGCTCCCGGAGCGGCAGCTCCTCGACCTGGGCCGCCGCGAGGTCGACCACGAAGCTCCTGGTCAGGCCGCCCTCGCCGGCCTCGGCGCCCACGGCGAGGAGGCGCCCGCCGGGCAGCGCGAACGCCACGACGCCCGCGATCGCCGCCGGCAGCGCGGCCCCCGCGACCTCCGCGGCGGCGCACGCGCCGGCGCACCCCGGCGCGAGCCGCCGCGTCGGCGCCGCGGCGCCGCCCTGCACGCCGCCGACCAGCACGATCTCGCCAGGCCCGGTCACGACGGCGCCCGCGCCCTCCACGGCGTCCGGCGGGAACGGCCGCGGATCGAACGCGGTCGCGCCGTCGGCGAGCACCTCCAGCCCCGCAGCGTCCGCGCCCGCGGCGCTGCCGCCCGCGACCACGAGCCCCACGCCGTCGACCCACACCGCCGCGGCGCCGGCCCGCGCGTGGCGGAGCCTCGCCACCGAGAGCGCCCTGTTCGCGCCGACGACGAGCACCGCGTCCGAGGGCTCGCCCGGCGCCTCCGCCGGCGCCGCAGCGCGCGCGGCGCCCACCACGAACGAGCGCCCGTCCGCCGCCTCCACGGTCCGGCCGCCCGCCACCTCCGCGAACGAGGCGAGCCCCGCGGGCAGCGGCGCCTCGGCGCTCTGCGCCGACAGCACGTCGGTCCAGGTCGCGCCCTCGCCATCCAGGGTGAGCAGCAGGCTCCCCCGGACGACGAGCGACCGCGCCGCCCTCGGGAGCGCGCCGCTGGAGGCGCTCCCGCCCCACTCCGCGAGGTCGTACGCGTCGAGCCGCGCCGGGTCGACGTCCGCCGCCGCCGCGGCGCCGTCCGCCGCGTCGCCGCCGGTGAGCATCACGTAGCGCTCCGCGAGGGCCGCGCCGGGCGCGCCGACGCGCGACGCCTCGAGCTCGCCCGGGGGCCGCGCCCACCCGCCGGTCCGCTGGGCGAAGAGCGGCAGCACCTCGCCGCTGAGGCCGGCGAGGTAGATCCCCGACGCCGAGCGCCCGCGCACCACGGTCGCCCCGCCCGCGTCGAAGCCGCGCACCTCGAACGTGTACGCCCGCTCCGCGGGGATCTCGCCGAAATCGAGCTCCCCGCCCGGCGCCGCCGCCGCGGACACGGCGACGTCCCCCTCGGCCGACGTCGCGGTCACCTCGATCCGGGCGACGGGCGGGTCCTCCTGGAAGGCGGCCGCCTCGTGCCCGGGGACGACCTCGATCGTGAGCGGGCGCGGCTCGGAAGCGCAGCCCGGGAGCAGCAGGCCGAGCGCAGGCAGGACGCGGCCCATCGGCGGGATCTTCATGGGGGCGGATCCTTAGCGCCGCGGCCGCGCGAAAGCATCGCGGAGGCGCCGCGCGGCGGCGGGCGGCGCGGGTCGACGGCGCTCGGGCATGCCCGCCCCCGCGCGGTCGCGCGGCGAGGCCGCTAGAGGTCGATCTGCACGCCGAGCTCCACCACCCGCTCCGGCGGGAGCCTGAAGTAGCCGGGCACCGCGCCGGCGTTGCGCGCCATCACCGAGAAGATCGTCTCCGCGACCTTGCCCATGCGCCCCTCGTCGGTGGCGAGGAGCGTCTCGCGGCCGAGGTAATACGTCACGTCCGCGAAATCGACGGGCAGCCCGTGCTGCGCCGCCGCCCGCCGCAGGAGGGCCGGCACGTCGGTCGACTGCATGAAGCCGGAGTGGACGATGAGCTGGTGAACCCCCTTGCCGAGGCTCGTCAGCTCGAGCCGCTGCCCGTCGGCGACCCGCGGCACGTGCTCCGTGACCACGGTCAGCAGCACCACGGTCTCGTGGAGCACCTTGTTGTGCTTGAGGTGGTGCGCGAGCACGTACGGCGTCTTGCCGGCGCGCGAGCTCAGGAACACGGCCGTGCCCGGGACGCGCGCGCCGCAGGACGCGTCGAGCCCGCGCACGAACGCCTCGATCGACGGGACCGCCCGCGTGAAGCGCTCGGCGAGGATCGCGCGCCCTCGCTTCCAGATCACCATCATCGCGAACAGGACCGCCGCGATGACGACCGGCACGTACCCGCCCTCGAAGAACTTGAGCAGGTTCGCCCCGAGGAACGGCAGATCGAACGCCAGGAAGAGCAGGAGGAGCGGCACCGCCTTGGCGAGCGGAGCGCCCCACGTTTGCCGCATCACCACGAAGTAGACGATGGAGGTGATCCCCATCGTGCCGGTCACCGCGAGGCCGTAGGCGGCGGCGAGCCGGCTCGAGTGCCGGAAGATCAGCACGAGCGCGAGGCACCCGGCGGCGAGGGCCCAGTTCGTCGCGGGGATGTAGATCTGCCCCTCGGCTGTGCTCGAGGTGTGGAGCACCTGGGTCCGCGGCAGGTACCCGAGCTGGATCGCCTGGTGGGTGAGCGAGTAGGCGCCGGAGATCAGCGCCTGCGACGCGATCACGGTGGCCATGGCCGAGAGCGCGACCAGCGCGTAGGTGAGGGGGCCCTTGGGCACCATCGCGAAGAACGGGCTCCCGGCGGCCTCGGGCGACTGCAGGAGGAGCGCGCCCTGGCCGAAGTAGTTGAGCGCGAGCGCCGGCAGCGCGAGCCCGTACCAGGCGAGCTGGATCGGGCGGCGCCCGAAGTGCCCCATGTCCGCGTAGAGCGCCTCGCCGCCCGTGATGACGAGGACGACCGACCCGAGGATCGCGACCCCGTGGAGGCCGTGGTCGGCGAAGAAGCGCGCCGCGTGCGCGGGGCTCAGCGCGGCGAGCACCGCCGGGTTTTTGGCGATGAACGCGAGCCCGAGCGCGGCGAGCGCGAGGAACCAGACGGCCATGATCGGGCCGAAGATCTTGCCGACGCGCGCTGTCCCCCAGCGCTGAACGCTGAAGAGCCCCACGAGGATCGCGCAGGTGAGCGGCACGACGAGCGGCTCGAGCGCGGCGGTCGCCACCGCGAGCCCCTCCATGGCGCTCAGCACCGAGATGGCGGGCGTGATGACGCCGTCGCCGTAGAGGAGCGCGGCGCCGAGCACCACGAGCCCGGCGACCCACCCGACGCCCTGCGCTCCGCGGGCGCGCAGCCGCTCCGGCACCAGCGCGAGCAGGGCCAGGATGCCGCCCTCGCCGTCGTTGTCGGCGCGCGTGATGAAGGTGACGTACTTGACCGCGACCACCATCACGAGCGACCAGAAGATGAGCGAGAGTAGCCCGAGGACGTTCTCCGGCGTGGGCGGGACGCCGTGCGCGCCGCTCACGCACTCCTTGAGCGCGTAGAGCGGGCTCGTGCCGATGTCGCCGAAGACGACCCCGAGCGCGCCGAGCGCGAGCGCGGCGGCGCCGCCGCGGCGACCGTGCGCCTGCGCCGCTCCGCCGTCCTGCGGAGGCGCGCCGCCCTGCGCCGGCCTGTGGGGGTCGTGCGTCGCTTCCGGCATCGGTCACCCCGCCATCGCAGGCCACCTCGCGCCTGGCAACACGAAGATGCGCGCGGGCGCCGGCCCGTCGCGCGCGCCCCGGCGCTGGCCGAGAACTTTCCCCGTGGCCGCCGCGCGTGCGAGGCTGCCCGGCCCGAGCCGAGGCGCGGGCTCGCCGCCGAGCGCTCCGTCCAGCGCGCGTCGAGGACCGCACAGCCAGCGAACGGGCCTGGTCGGTGAATGTAGGATAAAGTAATACACGAAAGTTGTCGCGCTCCGGCCGGGCAGGGTAGACGGGTCGAGGAGGAAGCATGAGGCGCAGCAAAGGCGAGAGCATGGACACCGGGGCGGTGCGGAACCTCGAGGAGATCCAGGAAGAGGATCCCGGGGCTCGCCCGTCGCGTGCGGGCGCGCTGGTGCTGGCCTCGCTCGGCGGGGCGTGCATCGTCTTCGCGGCGGTGGCGCTCCTGCGGGCGCCGGCGCGCGAGAAGCCGGTCAGCGCCGATCCGCTCGGCGATCTGGTCGCGCGCGCGCACCCGGCCGGCGTGAAGCCGGCGCCGCGCCCCGCCACCATCGGGGAGCACGTGACCTTCCCTGCGATCCTCTCCGACGCGGAGCACCCGACCACCGCCCTCGAGGCGGTGCGCGACCCGCGGGCGGCCAAGGCGGCCGCGTCGGCGCAGCCGCCGGCCGAAGGCGCGGGTCCGCCGCTCGCCGCGGACCGGCTCCCCGTGGTCCCGCTGCCGGCGCAGCACGTCCTCGGTCCCGCGGGGGGCGAGGTCGCTCCGAACGACACGCTCACCGCGATGGCCCGCCACGTCTCCCGCGAGGAGGGGCCCGAGACCGAGCGCGGCGGGCCGGGCGGCTACCAGCTGCAGGTGAGCTCGTTCAAGGAGCCCGCCGACGCGGAGGGCTTCGCGGCGGCCCTGCGCCGGCGCGGCCACAAGGCGTATGTCGAGCCGGCGTACGTGAAGGGCCGCGGCCTGTGGCACCGCGTGCGGATCGGCCCCTTCAAGTACAAGCGCTCGGCGGTGATCTACCGGCAGGAGTTCGAGGCGAAGGAGCGCCTCGTGACGTTCATCGTCGATCCGCCGAAGACCACGGTGAAGGTGGCCGAGACGCCCGGCGACGACGCGTAGCCTGGGAGATCGGGCGAGGCGTTCGTGCACGCGCGGCGCGGCGCCGGCTCGCCCGGCGTCAGCTCAGCCTCGTGGCCGGCGCGGCGCCTCCGCGAGCGCCGCGGCCGGCGTGAGCGCGCACGACAGGACCCCCTTGGCCCCGGCGAGCTGCCCTGCGAGCCCGGACAGCTCGGCGCCGCGGCCCTTCAGCACCATGACCTGGAGCACCCGGCCCTCGTCGAGGCGGACCAGCAGGCTGGAGACCACCGACCCCGCGTGCTGCTCCTCCAGCTCGGAGATGCGCAGCACGAGCTCCCGCACCTCGGGCGCGTAGACGACGGTCAGCGTCGCAGCCACCTCGGCGCCCTCGTCCCACGCGGCGCGCGTCAGGTCGGCGCGGACCAGGTCGCGCAGCGCCTCCGAGCGGTTCTCGTATCCCTGCGCGGTGATGCGCCGATCGAACTCGGCCAGCAGCGCTCGATCCATCGCCACGCCGAAGCGGACCAGGTCGCTCATCGTGGGCGCAGGCTAGCGGGGCATGGGTCCGGGCGGGAAGGGGGCTCGCCGCCCGGAGCGCGCTTCCCCGGGGAGGGGCGAGCGCCCGCCGCTGCCACGCGAGCGCTCGCCCGCTCTGCTCGCGCGCCGCTCAGCTCTTGCGCCGCTCGAGGTGCCGCCGCGCGGCGTCCTTCACCGGCGAGGTCACGTTCTTGCTCTTCGCGATGCCCCGGAGGTCCGACTCGCGCAGGTGCTGGACCAGCCGCGTCGCGACGAGCACCGGCGTCCTCGGGTTCTCCACGAGGTTCCGCTTCACCGTGTAGCTCTTCAACCACTCCGGCGTGGTCGCGATGATCCGCAGCACCTCGTCCGAGATGTTCCGGTTGCGGCTGATGAGGACGACCTCCTCCTCCTGCATCTGCGGGCTGCGCACGGCGGCGCTCGCCACGAGGCGGTTCGAGTCGCGCACGAGCAGCATGCGCTCCTCGCGCGAGCCGAGCATCGCCCGCCGGATCCGCTGCGACATGGTCATGTCGGCGAGCCGCTTGTAGAGCGGGACGTACTGCGCCTTGAGCTCCTCTTTCCCCTCCTCGTCCTCGACGTGGGTGTCCACCGGCTCGTCGGCCGCGAGCGCCTCCGAGAGCGCCTGCGTCTCGACGAACATCACGTCGTCCGGCGTGGGCTCCGGCGACGGCTCGGCGATGAGCTCGTCCTTGATCGCGATGCTGACCTCGCGCCAGGCGGGGATGCCCGTGAGCTCGACCCCGTTGCGGGAGGCGAGGTCGACGAGGCGGTCGGCCGTCGACATCCGCGTGTTCTTGTTGAGGTAGAGCCGCTCGATGACGCGCGGGCTCTTGAGCAGCCGCTCCTCGTTCACGGCGATGAGCTCGGTCACCGCCTCGCTCCCGGTGCGCGCGAGCTCCTCGAGCGTGTCCGCGGCGATGCCCGGCATCGCGCAGAGCCGCTCGACGACCGGGAGGCGGTCCGCGTAGAGGCGGGCCAGCCGGTCGATGACGGCCGGCTGCAGCTCCCCGCCGAGCGCGCCCTGGAGGAGCGGATCGGGGAGCGCCGA
Source organism: Sorangium sp. So ce394 (assembly GCF_051474665.1). Classification (NCBI taxonomy): domain Bacteria; kingdom Pseudomonadati; phylum Myxococcota; order Polyangiales; family Polyangiaceae; genus Sorangium; species Sorangium sp. So ce394. Next base: position 6,020,958 of record NZ_CP150339.1, on the reverse strand, counting down.
CAGCGTCTTCTCCGCCGTCTCGCGGGCGGGCTCCTCCTCGCGCGACGCGAGCAGCACGAGCAGCGTCACCACCTCGCCCGGCTTGAGCCCGGGGGCGATGCCGCGCGCGGCCATCTCGCGGAGCTTCTGCGGCGCCCCCGGCTGCGCCATCTTCTGCGCGGGCGGCGAGAAGGCGGAGGCGTCGATCGGCGGGATCATCGCGCGCTCCTCCCCGCCGCCGCCGCCGCCGCGCGCCCGCGGCGGCGGGGCGAGCGCGTCGCCTGCCGGGCGGCGGAGCTCGGGATCTCGGGCGACGCCGGCGCGCGCGGCGCGGGTGTCGTCGGTTGCGCCGGTGACGCGAGCGAAGCGACGGGCATGCGGTCCTCCCCGGCGGGCATTGCTGCCCTGCGATCTGCGGATTATCCTGAGGCCGCTGTGTGCCTGAAAGGCGCGGCGATCGTCAACGGAGAACGAACAGCGCAGGTCGAGCGCGCCGCCTGTCGAAACGAGCCCGAGGTCCAGGGGGGCAGGGTACCCGGCACGCCCGTCACATCCAGCACACCGAAGAGGAGCGCGACATGGGGATTTTCGATTTCGTGAAGAGCGGCGTCCGCGAGATGATGATCGCGCGCCCGGACGCGGCGAAGCATCTCATCGTCTACAAGCACCCGGACCAGAACGTCCCCTTCTGGTCGCAGCTGACCGTCGACAGCGATGAGTGTGCCCTCTTCTTCAAGGACGGGCGGTACGTCGGTTACCTGCCGACGGGGCGCCACACCCTCCAGACCCAGAACATCCCGTTCCTGAACAACCTCGTCAACAAGTTCACGGGCGGGGACGTCTTCATCGCCGAGATCTTCTTCGTCAAGACGCAGCCGGTCCGCGGCGTGCCCTTCGGCGGGCCGCTGGAGTCGATGGAGGACCCGATCCTCTACGAGTTCGTGACGCCGCGCATCTTCGGAGAGTTCTCGCTGGTCGTGGTCGACCCGGTGCGGTTCGTCGTCGGCTACCACGGCCAGTGCGGCGGCAGCGGCGACAACGACGTCGTCCTGAGCTGGATCAAGGGCAAGTTCTTCATGAGCGTGAAGACCGTGATCGGCCAGGTCTGCGCGCAGCAGCAGAAGAGCCTGCTCAACCTCGGCGGCATGAGCATGGAGCTCGGCGCCCGCATCGTGCAGTCGGCGCCGAACCTCGAGGAGATCGGCTGCAAGATCCTCGAGATCGGCAACTTCAACATCAACTTTTCGGCCGAGGACCAGAAGCTCCTCCGCGAGGCGAACAAGGCCCGCGGCGAGGCGCGCCGTGGCATCGGCGTCGCGCAGGACACCGCCCGCGCGAAGCAGTTCGAGCTCGATCAGCGGTTCCAGCAGGACGCGCGGTACGTGCAGCAGCTGGCGGGCAACTGGCAGAATTACGCCGCCGGCCAGGCCATGATCGGGGCCGGCCAGGGCATGGCGCAGGGCGGCGACGGCGGCGGCGTCGCGGGGCTGGGCGCCCAGGTGGCGATCGGCGCCGGCCTGGCGCAGGCGATGAACCCCGCGCACGCGGCGCAGGGGCAGCCCCAGTTCGTGCCGCCGCACATGCAGCAGCAGGGCTACCCGGGCGCGCCGCAGCAGGGCTACCCGGGCGCGCCGCAGCAGGGCTACCCGGGCGCGCCGCAGGCCGCCCCGGCTGCAGGGCCGTCGATCGAGCAGCGCCTGGAGCGCCTCGCGGATCTCAAGAACAAGGGGCTCATCACGGACGAGGAGTTCCAGGCCCGCAAGGCCAAGATTCTCGAAGAGATCTGAGTCCTTCCGGGCGCTCTGGCCGCCGCGCCATCGAGCCCGTAGGGGGCGCTCACCGCGTTCGCCACCTGATGCCATCTGATCCGAAACACCGCTCGCGCTTTCGGCTAGACTCGCCGGGGTGCCCGTCACGCTCCGCATGGCCGGGGATGATCCGCCCGAGATGACCGACGGCGAGTCCGAAGCTGCCGAGCTGTTCCATCGGGAGGATATCCCGCAGCCGCACGGAGGCTCCCTGGCCTCGCAGCCGCCGGCGCGCAGCGACGCGCCTTCCGCCCACGGCTCGGTGCCCCCGGTCTACGGTTCGGTGCCTCCGGTCCACGGTTCGGTGCCTCCGGTCCACGGCTCGGTGCCTCCGGTCCACGGCTCGGTGCCCCCGGCCTACGGCTCGGTGCCCCCGGCCTACGGCTCGGCGCCCCCGGCCTACGGCTCGGCGCCGCCGCTCTCGCCGCGCGGCTCGGCGCCCCCGGCGCGTGGCTCGGCGCCGCCGCTCTCGCCGCGCGGCGAGGCGCACCTGGCGTTGCCGCCGCTGCCTCCGCTGCCCGCGCGCGGCGACGGGTTCCCGGCGCGCCGGGGGAAGGTGAAGCAGGTCCCGCGCGCGCGGCGCTGCCCGACCTGCAAGCTGACCTTCTCCGGCGACTCCCGCTTCTGCCCGTTCGACGGCGACCCGCTCGCCGACGCGCCCGACTGGAACCCGTCGGCCGATCCGCTGCTCGGGCGCACGATCGACGGCCGCTACGAGGTGCAGGCGGTCGTCGGCGAGGGCGGCATGGGGACGGTGTACGAGGTGCGCCACAAGTCGCTCGGCCGCCTCTTCGCCCTCAAGGTGCTCCGGCGCGACATCGCGCAGGACGCCGAGCTCGTCGCCCGCTTCATCCAGGAGGCCAAGGCGGCGGCGGCGATCGGCCACCCCAACATCGTCGCGGTGAGCGACTTCGGCGCCATCGAGGTCGAGCCGGGGCAGCCGGAGCTGCCCTTCTTCGTCATGGAGTTCCTCACCGGGACCTCCCTCGCGGCGCTCCTGCGCACCGAGCGGACGCTGCCGGCCCCGCGGGTCGGGGAGATCATGCTCCAGTGCGCCGCGGCGCTCGGGGCCGCGCACGCGGCGGGCGTCATCCACCGCGATCTCAAGCCCGACAACGTGTACCTCGTCCGCAACGGCGACCAGGAGTTCGTCAAGCTGCTCGATTTCGGCGTCGCGAAGGTCGCCGGCGGCAAGCGGCTCACCCGCATCGGCATGGTGTTCGGGACGCCGCACTACATGAGCCCGGAGCAGGCGGAGGGGAAGCGCATCGACGCGCGCGCCGACATCTACGCGCTCGGCGTCCTCATGTACGAGTGCTTCGCGGGGCGCGTCCCCTTCGAGGCGGACACGTACATGGGCGTGCTGACCAAGCACATGTACATGTCGCCCGAGCCGCTCGAGCAGGTGATGCCCGACGCCTCCGCGCTCGGCGCGTTCGGCCCGATCGTCATGCGCTGCCTCGCGAAGAACCCCGAGGAGCGCTTCTCCTCGATGGCCGATCTCGCCACCGCCATCGAGCTCGCCATCGAGGCGCCGAGCCGCGCCGCCGCGGCCCTGCTCCAGGACGAGACCCCGCGCCGCGAGGCGCTGAAGCTGCGCGAGCACGACGAGATGCTCGGCGCGGTCCAGGTGCCCAGCGAGCCGTCCGAGCCGCTCTCAATGGGCGCGCGCGTCGCGATCGCGCTCGCGGCGATCCTCGTGCCCATCGCGATCGCCCTCGGGTTCCGCGCGCTCCGCGCCTCGGCGCGCGAGGCCCCGCCCGAGGCCGCCGCCCCCGGCGCCCTCCACGCGGCGACGCCGGCCGTCCTCGCGCCCGACGAGCCGCCGCCGCCCCCGGCCCCGGCCCCGAGCGCGTCGGCCGCGCCGCTCGCACAGGATCCGGAGCCGCCCCGCCCGCACGGCACGGCCTCCGCCGTTCCAGCGAAGCCGGCCGCGCCCACGGCCCGCCCCGCCGCGCCGCCCGTGGCCCCCTCGAGGCCGACGGCGACCGGCGATATCATCGATCCCTGGGAGCGCTGATCGCGCGCGCGGCCCACGACGAAACCTGGCCTTCGCCGGCGTACTGTGCTCACGATGGGCGCCGGCGATCACCGGACCCACGGCGGCGGGACGAGCGATCGACCGCAGCGGCGACGCTCGGGGCAGAGCGCTTGACAGCGTCCGCTCGGGCTCGCCATCCTTCGCGAGGCGGAAACCTCTAGTGGCCAAGCAACAGCTCCTCCTGGTCGACGCGGATCCACGCAGCGTTCGGGTCCTCGAGGTCAGCCTGAAGAAGGCCGGTTACAGCGTGACCACCGCGACGGACGGAGGGGACGCCCTCGCGAAGCTCGAGGTCTCCACGCCGGACCTCGTCCTCAGCGACACCCGCCTGCCCCACGTGGACGGCTACGCGCTCGTCCGCAAGATGAAGGAGCACGCCGACTGGGCGTCGATCCCGGTCGTCTTCCTCACGAGCCAGCGGTCGATCGAGGACAAGATCCGCGGGCTCGAGCTCGGGGTCGAGGACTACCTGACCAAGCCGATCTTCGTGCGGGAGCTCATCGCGCGGGTGACGCTGCTGCTCGCGCGGCGGACGCGCGAGGGGATCACGACGCGGCATTTCGCGACCACCGGGCGGACGAGGTTCTCCGGGTCGATCCTCGACATGAACGTCGTCGATCTCCTGCAGACGTTCGAGGTGAGCCGGAAGAGCGGGATCGTCCACCTGTCGCACGCGGACAACGAGGCGCAGGTCTATTTCCGCGAGGGCAAGGTCGTCGACGCGACGCTCGGCCGGCTCTGCGGCGAGGAGGCCGTCTACCGCGCGCTCCTGTGGAACGAGGGGACGTTCGAGGTCGAGTTCTGCAAGGTCGACAACCCCGACGTGATCGAGACATCGACGCAGGGGCTCCTCATGGAGGGCATGCGCCGGGTCGACGAGTGGGGCCGGCTCCTCGAGGCGCTGCCGTCGCTGTCGACCGTCTTCGAGGTCGACAGCGAGGAGCTCCTGGAGCGGCTGAACGAGATCCCCGACGAGCTGAACGGCATCCTGCGCCTGTTCGACGGCAAGCGGACGCTGATGCAGGTGGTCGACGCGTCGCCGTTCGAGGATCTCTCGACGCTCTCCACCATCTCGAAGCTCTACTTCGAGGGGCTCTTGGTCCCAGCCGCGGCGCTCCCGCCCGACGACGTGGTGCCGAGCGAGCCCGAGGCGGCGTTCCACGACGAGTTCTCGCCGCTCTCGTCGCCGTCGGGGCTGCGGCGCTCCAATTACCCGGACGGCGGCGGCAACGCCGGCGCCGACGATCTCGAGGACGCCGCGGTGGTCCCCGCGCCGCTCTCGAACCGCCACTCGCCGGCGATGCTCCCGCGCTCGCGGCCCGGGCACGAGCTGCCCGCGCCGGCCGCGGACCCCGACGCGGAGTCCGCCGGGCGTCCGGTGACGGCCCGCAGCGCGGTCCACGGGGCCGTGGCGGTCGGCCGGACGGCCGGCGCGAACGCCGCCGCGGGCGCGGCGGGGCGAGCGCCGTCGGAGCCGCCGAAGAGCGCCGCGGTGCGCGCGGGCGCGGCGGGGCGGGCGCCGTCGGAGCCGCCGAAGAGCGCCGCGGCGACGGGCGCGGTGCGCGCGGGCGCGGCGGGGCGGGCGCCGTCGGAGCCACCGCGGACGGGGCGGGTGCCGTCGGAGCCGCCGCGGACGGGGCGGGTGCCGTCGGAGCCACCGCGGACGGGGCGGGTGCCGTCGGAGCCACCGCGGACGGGGCGAGCGCCGTCGGAGCCGCCGCGGCCGGCGGGGCGGGTGCCGTCGGAGCCGCCGCGGAGCGCTGCGGCGGCCGTCGAGGCCCGGGCTGCGCGCGCGCACGCAGAGATCGACATCGACAAGGACACCACGCTCGCCAGCAGCGACGAGGCCCCGCTCACGCGACCGCTGGTGACGCCGCGCAGCTTCGCGCAGAAGCACCGCGCGGCGAGGAGCGACCGTCCCGCGGCCGCGAGCGCCCCCGCCGAGCAGCGCGCCCGCTCCGAGGCGCCCGAGCCCGCGCCACCGCTGGAGCTCGCGCCGCCGCTTGAGCCTGCGCCGACGGCGGCGCCGGCTGCCGCGCCGCCGCCCGTCGGCGACGAGCGCGCCGCCGCGGTGCCCGCGTCGACGGTCCCCACGCTGCGGCCCCGCCCGCCGAGCGACGCGCCGCCGGCCGCCGCCGTCCCGCGCGAGGCGCAGCAGGCGCAGGCGCCGCTGCGCGGCGAGGCAGGGGGCGGGGAGGCGCGCCCGCTCGAGGCGGCCGCGGCGCCGCCGGCCGGCGCCGCCGCGGCCCCCGGGGCGAGCCTCTCGGCGGCGCCGGACGACGCGCCCTCGAGCGACCCCGAGCCCATCACCGAGAGCGAGCGCTTCTTCCTTCGCGGCGGGGTGGACGCGCCGGCGCGGCTTGAGGCGCAGGGGCACCCCTCCGCCGACGACACCGATACGACCGCCGGCGCCGTCGAGGCCACGCTCTTTCGCCCCCGCCAGGAGGAGCGCCGGGCGCGCGCCGCGCGGATCGCGATCGGTCTGGTCACGGCGCTCGCGATCGGCGGCGCCGGCGTCTGGCTGATCGGCCAGGCGCGTCCCCCCGTGCCCCCGGCGCCGATCGACGCGCCCCAGCAGGCGGAGGAGCAGAGCTCCGGCGCCGCGATCGAAGCAGCTCCGGCCTCGCCGGAAGGAGAGCCGACCGCCGCCGCCGGGCTCTCCACGGCGCCCCCGTCCGACACCCCGGTCGACCCGCCGTCCGATCGCGCGGCGGCCGCCACCACGGCCCCGACGAGCCCCGCTGCGGCGGCCGGGCCAGCCGCGGCGAGCCCGGCCACCACCACCGCCCAGCACGGCTCGCCCGCGCCTTCGACCCCGGCATCGCCGCCCGGCGCTCCGACGCACGCGGGCCAGGCCGCCGCGCCGGCGCGGGCGCCCGCGCCGCCGCCGAGCGCCCCCGCGACCGCGCCCGCTACGCCGGCGCCCGCTGCGCCGGACGAGGAGGGCGGGTCCCTGTCGGCCCGCGTGATGCGCGCCCTGGAGTCGGGGCAGACCGGCAAGGCCGTGCAGCTCGCCCAGCAGCTCACCGCCGCCTCGCCGGGGAGCGCCGCGGCGTGGCACCTGCGCGGCGCCGCCGAGCAGGCCGCGGGGCGCGGCGGTCGGGCCTCGTTCCGCAAGTGCGCCGAGCTCGCCTCGCCCGACTCCTCGCTCGGCGCCGAGTGCCGAGCGCTCGCCGGCGTGCCCTGATCTGCCCGCGCGCGGCGCTCAGCGCGATCGCGACCTGAGCCGAGGATCGAGCGCCAGCGCCGCGAGGTCGAGCGCCACGGTGGCGAGCACGATCGCGGCCGCGGCGAAGAGCACCGTCCCGACGAGGAGCGGGCCGTCGCGGTTCTGCAGCGCCTCGACGGCCATGCTCCCGACGCCCGGCCAGCGGAAGAGCCGCTCCGTGACGATCGCGCCGCCCGCCAGCGCGCCGAGGTCGAGCGCCGCCAGCGTGGCGAGCGGCAGCAGCGCGTTGCGCAGCGCGTGGACGACGAACGCGCGCAACCGGGAGGCGCCCTTCGCCCGCGCGGTCCGGATGAAGTCCTGGCGGAGCAGCGCCCGGAGCTCCTCGCGCACGACGCGCGCGTAGAGCGCGCTGCCGAAGAGGCCGAGGGTCAGCGCCGGCAGGACGAGCGAGCGCAGGTGATCGGCCGCGGTGACGCCGTACCCGTCGTAGGGCAGCAGGCGGAGCTTGTAGGCGAGCACGTACTGCAGCGCGGGGCCGATCACGATGGTCGGCGCGCTGGCGACGAGCAGGGTGACGCCGAGCGCCGCGTGGTCCCAGGCCGTCCCGCGGCGGGCCGCCGCGACGAGCCCGAGCGCGAACCCGAGCAGGAGCTGCACCGAGAGGGCGGCCAGCGCGAGCTCCAGCGAGCGCGGCACCTTCGCCTCCAGCAGATCCACGACCGGCTTTCGGTAGTGGAAGCTGTAGCCGAGATCGAGGTGGAGGCCGAAGGGCCCGGCCGCGCAGCTCCGGTGCTCCGGGTCGCCGCGCGCGCCCGCGTGCGCGCGCGGCGCCCCGGGATCCGGGCCGAGGTGGACGAGCCGGCGCACGAACCGCGCGAACTGCACCGGGGCCGGCCGATCCAGCGCGTACACCGTCCGGACGCGATCGACGTCGGCGGCGGACGCTTGCGGCCCGACGAGCATCCGCGCCGGATCCCCCGGCAGGAGGTGCGCGATCGCGAACGAGACGGCGGTGACCCCGGCGATCACGATCGCCGCCCACCCGAGGCGCCGGAGCAGGTGCGCGATCGCGGCGCCCGCCGCGGCGGCGCGGCCCGCGCGAGCGGCGCTCGTCGCGGCGGTGCGGCGTGAGGGCGCGGCGCTCATCGCGGGGGCACGGCGCGCGCGGGCAGCGCGCGGAGCGGCGAGGCGCGCGGCGGCGCGCCCGCGCGCGCCCCGCCGCCGGCCGCGGCCCGCGCGGCCGGGTCGAGCCAGACGCCGTCGAAGCGCGACGGGACCACGGCGGAGCCCTCGTAGCCGCGCATGTAGGGCTGCCAGAGCTCGAGCATGCCCACCGTGTACGTGGGCACCCAGGGCGCGCGATCGCGGATGATGCGCTCGGCGCGCGCGTAGAGCTCGAAGCGCCGCGCGCGGTCCTGCTCCGCGTGGGCGGCGTCGAGCGTGCGATCGAGCTCCTCGTCGCTGAAGAAGGCGAAGTTCTGCGAGCCCTCGTCGCGGATGGCGCCCGTCGAGAGCGTCGGCTCGAAGAAGCTCGCGGGATCGGGGAAATCGGCCTGCCATCCGGCCCAGCCCATCTGGACGGCGCGGCGCCGCGACGCCTCGGCGAGGTAGGTTGCCCAGCTGACGAGCCGCAGGCGGACGCGGAGGCCGACCTTCGCGAGCTGCTGCTGGAGGATCTCGCCGACCGCCTGCTCGAAGGTGTCCGGGATCGCGATGTACTCGACGACCCCCGGGTAGCCGCCTCTCCCGGTCGCCGGGTCGAACGCGTACCCGGCCGCGGCCATCTGCGCGAGCGCGCGCTGAAGATCGTGCCGCCGCATCGGCTCGTCGCGCGGGGGGCCGGGGATCGACGGCGGCAGCACCCGGTCGAGGACGAAGATGTCGGGGCGCACCTTCTCGAGCACGGAGGGGTCGACGGCGAACGAGACCGCGCGCCGCACGGCGAGCTGGTCGAACGGCGCGAGCTCGGTGTTGAGGAAGACGGCGTTGGTCCTGCTCCGGGTCACCCAGCGCGTATACCCCTTCCACGCGGGGTCGGCGCGGTAGGTCGCCGCGTCGACCCCCGTCAGATCGCGCAGGTAGTCGAGCTCGCCCTCCTCGAACTTGTAGCGCTGGGTCGTCGCGCGCACCCCGGTCTGCCACTCGATCGCGTCGAGGTACGGCCGGCCTGGCCGGAAGTACCCCTCGTGCCGCTCGAGCCGGACGCCGGCGTCCTGGTCCCACCGGGCGACGCGGAACGGGCCGGCGCCGCACGGCGGGGGCGGGCTCGCCGCGTCGACCACGGCGCCGGACGAGGGGCACACCGGCGCCATGAAGCCGAGCGTCATCCGCGAGAGGAAGGTCGCGTCCGGCGCGCTCAGATCGATCGCGACGGCGTGGTCGCCGAGCACCCGCACGCCGGCGAGGTGCGGCGCCGCGCCCGCGTGGTACGCGGCGAACCCCTCGATCATCTCGTACTGGCTGGCCCCCGGGCTCGGCGTCCGCGGGTGCAGCGTCCGCTCGATCGAGCGCTTCACGTCCGCGGCGCGGAGCTCCGCGCCGTCGTGGAAGCGCACCCCCTCGCGGAGCGTGAACACGTACGTCCGCCCGCCCCGCTCGACCGCGACCTCGCGCGCGAGCTCGGGCGTGACGCGGCCGCCCTGGTCCCACGTGACGAGGCGGGCGAAGACGAGCTCCGCGACCATGCCCGAGACCTCGTCGTAGGCGATCGCGGGATCGAGCGTGCGGATGTGGCCCGTGGTCGCGAGGCGCAGGGTCCCGCCGCGCACGGGCGCGCCGGGCGGCGCCTCGCCGCCGCCGAGCGGCGGCCGCACGCGGCTCGGCGAGGCGCCCGACAGGAGGAGGAGCGCCGCGCAGGCGAGGAGCAGATCGACCGGCAGGCGCCGCCCGCGCGGGAGCCCGTCGCCGGCGGGATCGAGCGCGTCGCGGAGCCCCTCGCTCGCGCGGTGGAAGCCGAGCACGGTGAGCACGATGAGGAAGCCGGGCGCCGCGACGAGCATCGGCTTCACGCCGAGGTAGGGCTCCGCCTCGTGCAGCATCCGGCCCCAGGTCGCGGTCGGCGGCTGCACGCCGACGCCCAGGTAGCTGAGCGTGCCCTCGGCGAGGATCATCTGGCCGGCGAGGATCGTCGCGAGCGCGAGCAGCGTCCCGCCGACGTTCGGCAGGACGTGCCGCCGGACGACGTGCAGCGTCCCGGCGCCGAGCGCGCGCGCCGAGGCCACGAACTCGCGCTGGGCGAGCTCCAGCGTCTTGGCCCGGACGACGCGCGCGACCCAGGTCCACCCGGTGAGGCCGAGCACGAGCAGGATCGTCCCCACGTCCGCGCGCCCCACGGCGACGCCGATCGCGGTCACGAGCAGGAGGTACGGCAGCGCGAGGATCACGTCGATGAGCCGCATGAGCGCGCCGTCGAGCGCGGCGGCCCGCGTGCCGCTGGCCATGCCGGCCGCGACGCCGACGACGGCGCCGAGCGCGGTGGCGAGCGCCGTGGCCGCGAGCGCGATGCCGAGCGAGAGCCGCCCGCCGTGCGCGAGGCGCGCGAGGAGGTCGCGGAAGAGCGGGTCCGTCCCGAGCCAGTGGGCGGCCGACGGCCCCGGCGGCGCGCCGAAGGCGTCCCGGGACAGGCTGAAGTCGCTCGCGTTCGGGTCGTGGCCGACGACGGCCGGCCCCAGGGCGGCGAACAGCGCGAGCAGCGCCACGATCGCGAGGCCGAGCAGCGCCGACCGGTCCGCGAGCAGGCGCGCCGCCGCGTCGTCGCCGAGGAGGGCCCGCGCCGCGCGCCGGCCTGCCCGCGCCGCCCAGCGCGCGGGCGCGAGCCGGGCAGGGCGATCCATCACCGCTTCCCTTCGAGGAACTGCGTCACGAGCGCGACGAACTCCTCCGGCCGCTCCTCGTGGGGCGAGTGCCCGGCGTCCATGATCTCGAGCATCGCGCCGGAGATCTCGCGGGCGAGCCGCTGCGCGCCCGCGGCCGGGAAGATGCGGTCGTCGCGCCCCCACACGACGAGCGTCGGCGCCGTGATCCGCGTGAGGCGCGCGACGACGGGGCGCGCGTCGAGCACCGCGCGCAGGACCGCGTGGGCGCTCTCGCGCGCCGAGGGGGCGTTGAAGAGGTCGTAGTGCCGGTCGATGCGCGACAGCGGCACCGCCGCGTCCGCCCGGAACACGTCGTCGCGGAAGAACGACCGGAACATCCTGCGGCCGTGGAGCTGCTTGAAGACGATGCCGCCCACGACCGGCAGGAGCGGGAGCTTCATCCGGAAGCTCATCGGGAACGGGTAACAGAGCGCGTCCTCCAGGACGAGGCGCTGCACGAGCTCCGGGTGCTCGGCCGCGAGCGTGATCGCGACGGCGGCGCCCATGGCGTGGCCGACGAGGTGCGCCCGGCCCACGCCGAAGGCGGCGATGAGGTCGGCCACCGCCTCGGCGAACGTCTCGATCCCGTAGGCGTACCGCGCCGGGCTCGGCTTCTCGCTCTCCCCGAACCCCGGCAGGTCCGGGGCGATGACGTGGAAGCGCTGGGCCAGCGCGTCGATCACGTCGTCGAACTCCAGGTGGCTGACGAGGAAGTTGTGGATCAGGAGGAGCGCCGGGCCGTTGCCGGCCCCGGCGACCAGGACCCGCATCCTGACACCCCGGGCGGTGACGTCCCTGATGACGCGCTCGACGGGTCGGGGGGCGGCGGGCGAGGCCGCGCCCCGACCCTCGCTGGCAAGGGCCTTGGCCATGATGGCGACCAGACTATCAGCCCTTTTGTCTGAAAGGACCGATGTGTGTCAGGGTAAGGACCATGTCGCTCCCCGAGCCCCGCTGCCCGACGGGCGCCCCCCCGCTCCCACCCATTGCGCCCAGCGTCCCGTTTTTCCCTCCTCGACCCAGGGATGCCGCCGTGCGGAGCGGATCGAGCCCCGGCGCCGACGGACGAAAAATGTCCGAGGCGTGTCAAGAACCCCGGGAAAGCACCGCGTCTCGCGACAGCCACACAATAATCGTAGTCGCGTCAATTGACTGTATTCCATTCAGTGGAATAGAGTCGCCCGCGTCGGTTGGGTAGGGCCTCCGGCAATCGATGGGAGGACCGGTGCAGAGGATCCCCGAGGACGTGCTTGAGCGCATCGAGCGGGAGCACGCCCAGGGGATTACCTCGAGCGATATTCTCGAGTTGTTCGCAGCGCATGGCATCAAGTTCAGCGAGGCGACGCTCCGGAAGTACGTGCAGCTCGGCCTGCTCCCGCGAAGCGTGCGGGTGGGGCGCAAGGGCAAGCATCAGGGCTCGCAGGGGATGTATCCGGCCACGGTAGTCCGCCAGGTTCAGCGCATCAAAGAGATGATGGCCCAGGACTACACCATCGAAGAGATCCAGCGTGAATTCCTGTTCGTGAGAGGTGATATCGAGGAGCTCGAGCGCACGATGACCAAGGTCTTCAATGCGCTCAGGGAAGCCGCCAAGGAGAGGCGGAGCGAGACGAGCGGCAGGGCGATAGCCCAGGACCTCGCGAGCGCGGAGACGCTCGCGCGGGAGCTCGTCGCGAAGCTGTCGTTGATAGAAGAGCGCCTGATGGCGCAGGCGCGGCTCACGAAGCAGGCGGCATCCTCTTGAGGTGCCGAGTCGCAGGGTCTTCGATTCCGTGAAGTGAAGGGGCCGCATCGCGGCCCCGCCTGGGTTTGACGCGATCGACGGGACGGGCACCGGCTCGTTTCGTCGCGACTTTTTAGGGACGGCATCCGGCGTTACGTCGGGCAAGGAGCGGGATCTCTTTGCGTTCGAGCTGGGACTCGGGCGTGTGGGGAAACGCGCGCGCTTGAGAGCGGAGACGCTACCAAACGGAGGCAGCGCATGGCGACGGTGTCTGAGAGCGAGCTCGAGATCTTCGGCCTAGACGGGGCGGATGCGGCGGGGAGTGACTGCGAATCGGCGGGCTCCAGCGAGCCGGTCGTGGAGGGCGCGCTCGCGCTCCAAGCAGACCCCGCGGCGTCGGGGAACGCCATCACGCGCGAGCAGCGCAGGTCCCGGAGGAAGCGCGAGATCCGGGCGCGGACGATCAGCGTCAAGCGCATGACCAAGCGCGAGCTCGAGATCGGCCGGATGCTCTATCCGGAGACGGATTATTACAAGCCGCGGACCCGCGCCGAGTGCGTCGACGGCCCGAGGCCGTGCCCGTACGTCTCGTGCCAGCACCACCTCTATCTCGACGTGTCGGCCAGGACGGGCGCCATCAAGCTGAACTTCCCCGACCTCGAGGTCTGGGACATGAACGAGACGTGCGCGCTCGACGTCGCCGATCGCGGCGGCACCACGCTCGAGGACGTGGGGGCGATCATGAACCTGACGCGCGAGCGGATCCGCCAGGTCGAGGTCAAGGCGCTCGCGAAGCTCGAGGCGCTGAAGGACATGATGGCGCTGCGCGACTACGTCGACGAGGGCCCGGTCGGCAAGCGCCGGCTCCCGGTGCTGACCCAGCCCGAGGACGACGAGGACGAGGACGAGGTCGCGCTCGACGAGGACGAGGGCGACGCGGACGCGGACGCGGAGGACGAGGGCCTCGAGGCGACGCCCGCCGGGCGGACCTCGGAGATCGAGGACGCGGGCGACTTCGACAGCGGGGAGTGATCAGTCGGGCCGGGCCTCGACGGTCACGATCGCGTCCGCGCCGAGCGCGCTCGCCAGGAAGGCGCGCCACGCCGCCAGCGTGGCCTTCGCCGGCGGCGTGCGGGGGGCGCGGCCGCTCCACAGGTGGATGAGCCGGCGCCGGGGCTCCGCGAGCGCGTCGCGCTCGCGCCGGGCGACGAGCGCCTCGGCGCGGTCGAGGTCGGCGTCGGTCGCCCGCTGCGCGAGGCCGGCGAGGAGCTCCTTCACGCGGGCCGTGGCCTCGTCGAGCTCCGCGCTCGGCGCCCGGATCTCGACCGCGAGCGCCGCCGCGCGCGCCCCGCCGAGGACACGGGCGCTCGCGCGGGCCGCGAGCTGCCGCCGCGCGGGCGCGGCGTCCGCCGCGGGAGGAGCCGCCGCGCCGAGGGCGGCCGCGAGCAGGCCGCCTTCGCCGTTGAGGGCGGCGACCGTGAGCTCCGCGAGATCGCGCGTCGCGCTCGCGGCCTCGCGCGCGGCCGGGAGCCGCGCGCCGACGACGGCCTGCGAGAGCGGCGTCCCGGCCGGGAGGCGGGCGTCGTGGTGACCGAGCCGGGGCACCACCGCGCCGTCCGGTGAGGCGCACCCGCGCGGCGCGAGCCGCGGCGCGAGCCAGCGCTCGGCGGCCTCCGCCGCGGCGGCCGCCTGCGAGGCGTCGGCGTTCGCGAGGACGGCGAGCCGGAGGGGGCCGGTCGCGAGCGCCTGCCATCGGAGCTGCACGGTCTCCAGCGCGCCGCTCGCCACCCGGTCCCAGACGCCGAACGGCTCGATCCAGGACGGGTGGTCGGGCGCGACCGCCGAGGCGAAGGCCTCGAGCGCCGCGGCCCGCCCGCCGGAGAGGCGCTCCAGGTGCTCGAGCGCCGCGGCGCGCGCCAGCGTGAGCGCCTCGGGGCCCAGCGTCGTCGCCGCGACCGTGCGCGCGGCGGCGCTCGCGACGCGGCGCCCGAGCTCGGCCGGCGTCTCGCGATCGTCGCGGAACGGCGCGTGCGCGATGACGCCGACGGCGTCCGCCGTGATCCACGGCTCGATCGTCACGTCGAGCTCGCGCCGCCGGGTCTGCACGGCGGCGAGCGCGGCGAGCGCCGTCGCGCCCGCGTCGTACACCCCCTCCTCCGCGACGCCGCACGGGCTCGCGAGCAGGACCCACACCTCGCCCTGCCCGCGCTCGATCAGCGTGCGCCGCTCCAGCGCGGGCTGGGCCCCCGCCGCGAGCGCGCGGCCGAGCTCCGCCTCGAAGAGCCGGCTGCCGGCCTCTCCCGGCGCGGCGGGCCGCGGCGGATCGGCGCTCGGGGGGAGGCCGAGGGCCGTCGCCCAGCGATCGGGCGGCGCGTTCGGGGCGCCGCCCGAGAGCGCCCACCAGGCGGCGCGCGCGCCGGCGTCGCGCGGGTCCTGCGCGGTGAGGATCTGCCGCGTGGCGGTGGCGGGGCTCGCGGGGGCCGCGAGGCCGCGGCGGATCTCCTGCCGCGCCACCGCGGCGGCGAGCGCCGCCGAGGCCTCGACGGGCGGGGCCGCGGGCAGGTCGGACGCCTCGATGGTCACGCTGACGCAGCCGCCGCGCGGGCGGGCGACCCCGAGCACCTCGACGGTGCGGAACGGCGACGGGAGCGCCGAGAGCCGCGCGCGGAGCGGCGACCCCGGCGCGCCGAGCCGCTCGGCCGCGGCGACCGCCGCCTGCGGGCTCGCGACGCGCGCGGCCACGGTGACGCGGGCGGCGCGCCGCTCGAGCTGGTTCGTCGCGTACACGCCGACCGTGTCCGCCGCCGGCCACGGGTCCGCGGGCGGGCCGCCCGCGGGCCAGCCGCCTTGGCCCTCCGCGGCGCGGGCCGCCTCCGCGCAGAACGCGGCGGGGCCGACCGCGGCGATCGAGGTGCGCCCGGCGTGCAGCGCCGCGGTGCGCCACCCCTCGAGCTCCCGCACGCCCGCTGGCGTCGCCAGGTCGACCACCGGCTCGGCGCCCGCGAGGCCCAGCCGGCCCGTGCACGCCGCGATCGGCGAGAGCTCGGGCGCGTCGAGCGGGCTCGCCCTGAGCGCCTGCAACCGCTCGATGGCCCGGGCCACCTCGGGGCTGCCGGCCGCGATGGGCTGCGCGAACGCCGCCGAAAGCGCGCGCAGGAACGGCGCGATGCGCGCCGCGTCCCGCACGAGCAGGCGCACGCGGAAGGCGCCGCGGTCGATGCGCGCGTCCACGTCGAAGCCGGCGGCGACGAGCCGCGCCTCGACCACGCTGGCGAGCGCCGTCGTGGCGACCGAGCCGAGATCGGTGGCGACCGAGGCGACGAGCGCGGGCGCGGGGTCGCCGTCGCGGGAGACGAGCGTGAGCCGCGGGCGGGCCTCGAGGTTGCGCACCTCGATGCGCCCGACGCTGCCCTCGGGCGTCGAGACGAGCGCGTGCCCCGGCGCCGTCGGGCCGCCGGGGGCGGCGCCGCTGCAGGCCGCGATCAGGACGAGCGGCAGCGGGAGCGCGGGCGTCAGCGAGCGCATGCGTCGTCGGCCGGCAGGGGGGCGCCTTCCGGCTGGAAGTCGGCCGGGCATCGCGGGGCGATCTTGAAGCCGTAGAAATAGGTGAGCACGCCGGTGACCGAGTCGAACGCCGCGCCGTCCACGAGGGGCGGCCCCTCGGCCGCGAGATCGTAGAGCTCGTTCGAGAGGCTCGGGATGTCGTCGGCGGGCACGCCGGCGCCGACGTTGATCCGCGCCGTGTACCGGCCGCCGCTCCTCGCGGGGTCGCCGACCGTCGTCACCCCCTCGACCCGCACGAGCATGCCGAGGTAGCTGCGCGCGGTCGCGTAGCTCGTCAGCTCGCGGAGCGGCACGCGGATCGGCTTCGCGGGGCGGTCCTCGAAGCGGAAGCTCATGGTCCCGCCGATCTCGGGCAGGGTGCGGCAGCCGCGGAACCGGCCGGACGAGGGGCCGCGGAACTCGGTGAGCACGCCGAGCAGATCGACCACGTCGCCGGGGAAGAGCCGCAGGTCCGGGGGGCTGAACGCCGGCTGGAAGACCGTCACGCCGGAGTACGGGACCGGCTCGTCGGCGCTGTCTTGCACGTAGTGGTTCCCGTGCGCCCCCTCGCCGGTCTCGTCGAACCGGTCGATCGCGACGAGCGTCGCGCCGGTGACGTGGACGCGGCGATCGACGGGCACGCCCTCGCAGTCCTCGCTGTCCTGGGCCTTTGGATCGGCGTTGAACCACGCGGCGTCGCCGACGAGATCCGCGATGCGGGCGCCGCTGCCGCGCTCGTCGGCGAGGGGGATCGAGGGGGCGTCTCCGTTGCCGCCGCCGCACGCGGCGAGCAGCGGGGCGGCGGCGACGGCGAGGAGGGTGGTCGTGATGCGGAACGGGGCGGCCATCCTCTCCGGCTCATACCACAGGGCCGACGGACGCCGAGCCCCCTTCGGGGGGCGGGGGCGGCTCAGGCCGCGAGGCTCGCGCCGGACAGCATCGCCTCTAGGCGGCTCTGGATCTTGTGCCGCTTCGAGTAGACCGTCTTCACGCTGATGCGCATCCGCTCCGCGATCTGCTCCGGGGGCAGGCCCTCGCCGAAGTAGAGCGCGACGAACTCGCGGTCCTTGTCGGAGAAATCGTGGAGCACCTGCCCCACGATCGCGGCGCGCTCGCGGCGCTCGGCGTGGTCCTGCGGGGAGGGGCGCTCGCAGGGGAGCTCGACGGCCGCGTCGTCGAGCGGGGCGCAGCGCGGCGCGCGGCGGGCGCCGCGCAGGTGGTCGTAGGCGCAGTGGACGGCCAGCGTGCCGATCCAGGAGCCGAGCCGCGTGCCGCGCTCGGCGTCGAAGCTCCTCAGCTTGCGCATGTCGTTCGAGATCAGCTGCATCAGCAGCGTCGCGTGGATGTCGCGGATGTCGTCCTGCGCCACCACGGCGGAGAAGCGGGCGATCACGCCGCTGATACAGCGGTGGACCAGCCGATCGTACCGGGCGTGGAAGGCGCGCCAGGCGCGCTCGTTCCCCGCGATCATCTCCTGCACCAGCACCCCTTCGGCGACGTCGCCGAGGTCTTCCGAGCATCCCTTACCGCAGAGAGGCAAGCCGTTGGACATGCCGGGGGCCAGTGCACCCGACATGCCAGCGTCTCCAGGGCCGGATCGACGGGCGGCGCGGCGGCGATGTGCCTCCGTGGGCCTGCGGCCGTACCTCGGGAGCTGTTAACGAGGGTTCACTGCGCGCGACCGCCATCGAGGTGGAAAGATCCATCCTCGCGCCTCGGCCCGGGCCGCGCCGGCGGCGCCGGGCGCATCGGGTCTGCGCGCGGCCCTGTTTCGGGTTATGGACCGAGGGTGCTTTCCGGCCGTGCTCTAGCCCTTGCGGTCCTCGCGTGGTCGCTCCTCAAGGTCGTGGTGCGCCGTCTGTTCGACGGGCCGAGCGGGCTTGCCCTCTTCCGCGAGAACTACGACGCCGACGGCCTGCCGCCGCTCTCGCCCGCCGAGCGCGCGGCGCTGCCCGGCTTCTCCCGCTGCATCGCGTGCGGGCGCTGCGATCTCGGCGAGGCCGAGCGCATCGCCGCCTCGAGGGGGGCTTACCCCGGGCTCATGACCGTGGTGCTCGCGTCCTCGCGGAGCATGCCGGACTTCGACGCCGCGGCGCTCGCGCTCTCGCACGTGCCCGAGGCGGTGCTCGCCGAGAAGGAGCAGACCTGCCCGACCGGCGTGCCGTTCCGCGAGCTGGCCAGGTTCGTGCGGGCCAAGGCCAGCGCCGCGCGCGCGCTGGCCCTGGACGGGGAGGGGAGCGCGCCCGCCGACCTGGCCCTCGCCGCCGCGGCGGCGTCGCCCGCGGCCGCCCTCGACCCCTCGTCGGCCGACCGCGCCGCGCCCGAGGCGACGTGATGACGCCGGCGGCGCGGCGCGGCGCGGCGCGGGCGCTCGCGTTCCTCTTCCTCCTCGGCACCCCGGCCTGCGCCGCGCACCAGCCGCCCCCAGCCCGGACGAGCGGCGCGCTGCCCCTGTCCGCCGAGGTCTCCCGCCCGCCGGGCCCCCGAGCGGCGGTCGCGCCGGGCCAGGCCGAGGACGACGACGCGGGCGAGGACGACGGCCGCATCTCCACGCCCATCGCGCCCGCGAGCGCCCGGGGCGCGGCGAAGGGCGTGCCGATCCAGCGCGGGCGCGCCACCTACTACGCCGACAAGTTCAAGGGCCGCGCCACCGCGAGCGGCGAGCCCTACAACCCCCGCGCGCTCACGGCGGCGCACCGGACGCTCCCCTTCGGCGCGCTCGTCGATGTCGTCCGCCGGGACGGCCGGCGCGTGCGCGTGCGGATCAACGACCGCGGCCCGTTCAAGCGCGGCCGGATCATCGACCTGTCGCGCCGGGCCGCCGAGCGGATCGGGCTCATCCACGACGGCGTGACCGACGTGACGCTCGAGCTCATCTGGAAGCCGGCCCGGAAGCCCGCCCGGCGGGGGCGCTGATCGCGCCGCGGCGCCGGGCGGCCGGGGGCCGCCGCTCTGCGGCGGCTACTGGACGAGGCTGAGCCGCGGGGCCGCGGCGAAGGCGGCCAGGTGGCCGCTCTCCTCGGCGACGTAGACGTCGCACCGCTCGTCGACCCGGAGGAGATCCGGGATGAGGTCGGTCGGCACCTTGCCGAGCAGCGCGCCGTCGCGCGGCCGCACCACGTGCACCTCGCTCTGCGGCACGAACAGCGCCCCCGAGCGGAGCACCGGCTCGAGGCGCCGCGGCCGGTCCCCCTCGACGCCGCCCGCGAGCACGTGCCGGTACCGGACCGCGCCGTCGTGCGCGCCGACCCCGACGATCTCGCCCGCCTCGCTGTTCACCACGACCACGTCGTCGACCATGAGGCACGAGGCCGTCGCCGCGCACGCGGTGAGGTCGAAGCGCGTCGCCCCGGTGCGGCGATCGAGCCCGACGAGCCCGGTGCCGCGCCGCCCGTGGGTCACGACGCACACGGTCTCGGGCCCGAGCAGCGGCGCGCCGACCGGCGCCACGTGCTTCGGCAGGTCGACGGTCCACCGCGCCTCGCCCGACCACGGGTCGAGGTGGTGCAGCCGCGCCCCGCCGCGGCCGACGAACGCCCCGTCGCCCGCCAGGGCGAAGAGCGCGTCGTGATCGACCGCCACCGGCGACGCGAACGGCAGCCGGTCGCAGAAGCGCCAGACGACCTCGCCGCTCAGCACGTCGAGCGCCGCGAGCGCCGGCTCGCCGCTGCCGACCACGACGAGCTTGCCCGCGCGGCGCAGCCGGAAGTTCTCGCCGCGCCGCGCGGCGTAGCGCCAGCGCACCTCGCCCGAGTAGAGGTCCACCGCCGCCAGGTGGCGCGTCCCCTCGCTCACGATGAGCATCCGGGGCAGCCCGGGGGCGCTCACCACCGCGCCCGAGGCGTTCGCGCCGACGCGCGGCGAGAGCCGCGTCGACCAGGCCACCTCGCCGGTCGAGAGCTCGTGCAGCTGCAGCGTGCCGTCGGGCAGGAGCCGCCCGAGGCCGACCGGCGTCATCACCGAGACCGCGCGCGGCGCCTGCTTGCGCCACAGGCACTCGCCGGTGCGCCGATCGATGCAGGTGAGCTCGCGCGTCGAGCCCACGACGAGCACGTCGCCGCAGAGGAAGGTGGCGCGGAGGTCGACCGAGGGGATCGCCGCGACCCACCGGGCGGTGAAGCGCAGCCGCGTCCGCCCGAACGTGTCCTCGGCCGCGGCCTGCGGGCGCGCCGCCGCGGCGAAGGCGCGGTACGTCTCCGGGGCCACGTTGATCTTCGCGTCGTTGCGGGTGAGCTCGCGGAGCCGCTCGGCGAGCTCGCGCACGCGCGCCCGGAACTCGAACAGGCGCAGGTTCGAGGTCTGCGCGCGATCGCGGCGCACGAGGCTGCGCGCCAGCGCGCGCCCGAACGCGACGACGCCTTGGGCGAGCGCGGCCACGTCGACGGCCGGGAAGGTCCAGGTCTGCGCCCGCTCCTCGGCGGCCGCGAACGGCGAGCCGCGGCCCGGGCCGAGCGCGCGCGGATCGGCGGGCGGGACGCGGCCCACGCGGGGCACGCCGAGCGTGAGCGAGAGCGCCCCCTCGCTGTGCAGCCGCACGCCGAGGATCGCGCCGCCGACGGTCAGCCGCCGGTGGTAGGGCTGCCGCCGCGCCCACGCGTCGAGCGACTCGAGCGACAGCGACGCGAGCTGCTCCGCGAACGGGAAGATGAAGACGTCGGGCAGCTCCCGCGCCTCCTCGCCCACGAGCACGCGGATCTTGCCCCGGAAGAGGAGCGAGAAGAGGTCGGCCCGGAGCACGGCCGGCTGGGGGAGCGCGGCGCCCTGGGACGTGCGCAGGAGCGCCTCGGCCGCGATGGCGATCGGGATCTCGCCGGTCGGCTCGACGCCCACGATGGCGGGCTCGCCGCCCGGATCGTCGGGCGAGAACGGCAGGGCGGCGGCGAGGCACCGCCGCGCGGCCGGGAGTCGGTGCTCGCCGAGGCCGCCGCCCGTGTCGTTGTCGGAGAAGGCGGCGTCGCGGCGGGCGCTGGGGCTCCGGTGCGCGGCGAACCGGTCGATGGCCGCGAGCACGCGTGCGCAGAGCGCTTCGCCGTCGAAGCGCCGCTCGTGCAGGGCGACCTCGGGCACGTCGCCGCCGTGGAAGACGGTGACGAGCAGATCGCGGCCCACGCGCTCGAGGCCGAGCTCCCAGGGATCGGGCTCGAGGCACAGCCGCACGACGGCGCGCGCGCGGCGTCCGGAGGCGAGCTCCGCCGCGGCCTCGGCGAGATCGCAGAGCAGCGGCAGCGCCTCGGCCTCGGCGCGCAGCGGCAGCGCCGCCTCATCGAGCGGAGGAGGCGCGTTGCGCGCGCCCTCCAGGACGAAGTCGAGCACATCGCGCAGCGACGTGCGCTCGGGCTCCGGTGAGCATCGGGTGTTGTCGGCGACAAGAGACAGTCCGGGCATCCGCCGACGGATGCTAGGCAGCGTGGGGCCGGGTCCTAAGTTTTGTGCGCGGATAGCCGCGGAGTGGACAAGCCCGTGCCACCTGACTAGACAGCGCCGGGCGCCCGCCGCGGCAGCCCCCGCGGGGCGTGCCCTCTGGCGCGAGGACGGCGCGAGGACGGCGGCGCGCGCGACGCGCGCGACGTGCGCAATGTAGAATGGTTGGCAATCCAACCGGACGTGCAACACTCCGCACCCCGAGCGCCATGCCTTCCGAAAGACCGCCCCACTTCTCGATGCTCCGGTCGTTCGCGCTGGCCGATTTCGTCACGCTGGCGAACGCGGCGAGCGGCACCCTGAGCATCTTGCTCTGCCTGAACTACGTGGCCGAGCGCGAGCGCGTCTACATCTGGGTGGTCTTTGGGCTCTTGCCGTTCGCGCTCGCGTGCGACGTCCTCGACGGCACGATCGCGCGGTGGCGTCGCCGGCACTCGCCGCTCGGGGCTGATCTCGATTCGCTGGCCGACGTGGTCTCGTTCGGCGTCGCGCCCGCGGTGCTCGGCTACGCGCTCGGCCTGCGCGGCCCGTGGGACGCCGCCGCGCTCGTCTACTTCGTCGCCTGCGGGATCAGCCGCCTGGCGCGGTACAACGTGACCGCGGCCGAGCTGTCGGACGAGCGCGGGAAGGTGCGGTATTACGAGGGCACGCCCATTCCCACGAGCCTGCTCATCGTGCTGCTCTTCGGGGTGCTCTTCGCGCAGGAGCGCGTGCACGAGCAGATCTGGCTCGGGTCGATCGCGCTCGGCCCCTGGGCGTTCCACCCGCTCAGCCTGGTCTACGTGGTGAGCGGCAGCGCGATGGTGAGCGGCACGCTGCGGATCCCGAAGCCGTAGCGGGGAGGGGGCGGCGGCGCGGGGGAGCGAAGCGACGCTTTCCACCGGAGCTCCAGAGGATTGCGGCCGGAGAGGGCAAGCGGCCCGAGGGCGGCATCCGTGATGGATGCGCCGTTGCTCCCGCCCTTGCCGGCGCTTGCCGCTGGCGCTCGCTCCGCGCCGCGTTGCCGCCCCGCGGCGCACCGGGCAGGCTTCGTCCATGGGCCAGCCCGCCGAGAAGCCCCGCCGCGCGACGTACGCCGACCTCGAAGCCGTCCCGCCGAACAAGGTGGCGGAGCTCGTCCGCGGTACCTTGCACGTGTTTCCTCGGCCGGCACCACGACATGCACGGGCGTCGTCCAGGCTCGGGGGGAAGCTGTCCGGCCCCTTCGATCTGGGCGAGGGCGGACCCGGCGGCTGGCACATCCTGGACGAGCCCGAGCTCCACTTCTCCGATCCGAATGCGCCCGGCGAGATCGATGCGCTCGTGCCCGACCTCGCGGGCTGGCGCGTCGAGCGCATGCCCGAGCTGCCCCAAACGGCCTACTTCGAGCTCGCCCCGGACTGGATCTGCGAGGTCCTGAGCCCGTCGACCGAGGAGGTTGACCGCGACGAGAAGATGCCGATTTACGCGCGCGAGGGCGTCCGGCACGCGTGGCTGGTCGACCCGATCGCGCGCACGCTCGAGGTCTACGTGCTGGGCGAGGATCGTCGCTGGGGGCCTGCGATGGTCCACCGCGACGCCGCGCGGGTCCGCGTCGAGCCGTTCGACGCCATCGAGCTCGACCTCTCGGTGCTCTGGGCGTAGCGGGCCGCCGCGCTGGCGTGCCTTGTCATCGAGCTCGATCTCTCCCTCCTGTGGGCAAAATAGGAGCATCGGGTCAGGGCCCCGGCCGAGGACGCTGCCCGGCCGCGCGCTCGCCGCCGCGCCGCGCGCCGTCGCTCTCGATCGCGGGCGCCCCGCGGCGATAGACTGGCGCGATGCGGCCCTGCAGGAGCTGTGGTGCCTCGCTGGAGGCAAGCCGTCATGGGATCACGTGTCCGCGCTGCGGCGCCGAGAACCCCGGCGTGGCGGGCGCGCCGGCCGCACTGCCGGGCACCCCCGCGCCCGCGCCGGCCGCACTGCCGGGCAGCCCCGCGCCCGCGCCGGCCCCGGGGCCGCCCCGGGCGGTGAAGGCGCTCCTCGCCGTGGCGATGGCGGCGGTGGGGGCCGGCTTCGCGGTGATGTTCTTCGCGCGCGTCGAGCCGCCGAAGGAGGCCGCCCCCCGCGCGCGCCAGCTCACGACGCAGCTCGACGCGCTCTGCTTCGTGGACGCGAACGGCGACGACGCGCCCGACCCGGTGCTGTGGCAGGACGGCAAGACGCGCGGGCGGGTGGTCGCCGTCGATGGGCGCAGCGGGCAGGGGATCTGGTCGTCGTCGGACCTCGACCGGCCGGACGCGCTCGCCTGCCCCGACCAGAGCACGGTGCTCGCCGGCGGGGAGAGCGCCACGCTGCACGCGCTCGACGCCCGCACGGGCAAGCCGCGCTGGGCAGCGAGCCTGCCCGGGCCCCCCGACGAGGTCGCGGCCGGCGAGGGCTGCGCGACCGTCGTGATGAAGGACGGCACGTCGACCGGGATCAAGCTCGGCGGGGGCGAGGTGGCCGACTGCCCGACCGCGCCGCCGCCGTCGGCGATCACGGGGCAATTCTGGGAGCGCAAGAAGAACCCCCAGGTGGTCCACGTCGGCGACGTGGAGGTCGCGCTCACGGCGCCGACCGAGGGGCCGCCGCGGCTCTCGGCCGAGGGGCGGCGCGGCGGCGCGTCGCTCTGGAAGAAAGAGCTCCCGGTGCGCGCGCCGCTCTCCGGCGGGCGGCCGGACCTCTTCCTCGTCGCGAGCGGCGGCGCCGCCATCGTCGTCGGCGTCGATGTCGTCGGGGGCGCGGAGCTGCGGATCATCGCCCTCGATCCCGCGACCGGGGCCAGCCGGTACGAGCGCGCGGCGGGCTACCTCGGCGATCGGATCGCGGCGGTGAAGGCCGCGGGCCCCTACGTGTACGTCGTGAGCGGCGCCGCGGTGAGCGGCGCCGCGCTGCGCGCGATCGATCCGGCGACCGGCGGCACCGTGTGGCGCGCGACCGCCCCGCTGTCCCCGTGACCGGTCCGCGCGACCGCGCCGCCGTCCCCGCGACCGGGCCAGGCGGCCGCGCCGCCGTCCCCGCGACCGGGCCAGGCGGCCGCGCTCAGCAGAGGCAGCCGACGAAGGTGCCGGAGAACAGCGGCCGCTCCATGACCGCGGCGCCGCACGTCGGGCACGTGTCGCCGAGCTTGAGCTCGCGGGGCGGGGGCGCCGGCTTCGCCGGCTGCGCGCCCGCGGCGACGCCGGCCGCGGCGAGCGGCTGGAACTCCACGATCGACACGCGCGAGAACCCCTGCCTCGGCGTGGCGCTGCGCTGCGGGGAGGCCAGGAGATCCTGCTTGCTGCGGACCGGCAGGATGGGCCTCGACATGTTGATGTAGGCGAGCTCGGTCGTGTAGAGCGCCGGGTCGAGCATGCGCGGGTCCTCCGGCTGGACGATGCCGTGCTGGAACGCCTCGATCAGCATGTCGACGTCGGTCCGCGCGTTGCGGTTGCGCGCGGCGTCGACGAGGAAGAGCCCGTTGCCGTAGTAGGCGGCGTTGAGCCAGAAGCCGGTGCCCGCGGTGTGATAACCGCCGGTCGCCCACTTGTACCCGCGCAGGGAGCGGACGTGGGCCGTCAGCGCGTTCGCCAGCGCGTACGACGTCATGCCGAGCGGCAGGAGGCTCACGAGCGCCGCCGGGTGGAAGTTCAGGCAATCGCTGCAGCAGACAGGCACCGTCGGCATGAGCGCCTGCGCCGGATCGATGCAGACCTGGACTTCCGATTCGCTGCGATAGCAGCCGGTGAAACAGGAATGCCGCTCGACGGCGGCCAGGAGCGCGGCGGGAAGTGCCATGCGAGAAACTATACCGTCCACGAGGGCGCATGGCTGCCACGAGGCGCAGCGTCACCGCCGCTGTCCGCCGCGCGAGATGCGCGGCGCGCCCGGGCGTTCTCGACGTTCGCGCGTGCACGCGGCCGTACGTCCGCGCTCTCGCGTGCACGCTCGCCCGCGCGTTTGCGCGGCTGCGGACAGGCGAGCGCGATTGCGTCCTTCGTGCGCCTGTCCCAGGATCGCCGGCCGTGAAGAAGGCCGCGCAGCCCGAGCATCGGCGCCTCCGGGGATGCGTCCTCGATGAAGCGCGCGCGGCAGAGCTCGTAACGCCGGTCCAGGACGGGCGTGCGGTCCTCGTGCTTCGAGTGCGGCGCGGACGCACGGGCCGCGTGACCGGGCGGAGGCGCTCGCTGCTCGTCGCGCTCGCCGGCGCCCTCGCGGCGCTGCTCCCGGCGCTCGCGCTCTCGGGGTTCACGGTCGACGACGCGCTGATCACGGCGCGCTACGCGCACCACCTCGCGCGCGGGCTGGGCTACCGCTTCAACGCGGCCGGGCCGGTGACCGACGGCGTGACCCCGCTCGGGTGGGCGTTCGCGCTCGCGCCGTTCGCGGCCGGAGGCCCGCTCGCCGCGCTCGCGGCCGCGAAGGCGATCGGCGTCGCCGCGTGGACGCTCGCCGCCGGAGCGCTGGCGCTCGCGGTCGACCGGGCCTCCGGCAGGCCGGCGCGCTTCGCGGCGCTCGCGCTCGTGCCGGCGTCGGCGCCGCTCGCGGCCTGGTCCGCGGCGGGCATGGAGACCGGCGTCGTCGCGGCGCTCGGCGCCCTCGCGGTCGCGCTGCCGGCGCTCGGCTGGGCGCTCGCCGGCGCGGCCTGCGCCGGGGCGGCGGCGGCGCTCCGGCCGGAGCTCCTGCCGTTCGCGCTCGTCGTCGCGCTCGCGGCCCTGGCGGCCCCGCGCGCCGGCGGCGCAGGCGCCGCGCCGCCTGTGCCCGCGGGGGCCCGCGCGCTCGCCGCGCTCGCCCTCGCGGGCCTGCCCTTCGTCGCGGTGGCCGCGGCGCGGCTCGCGATCTTCGGGCGCGCGGCGCCGCTCGCCGCGCTCGCCAAGGCGCCGGACGCGGCGCTCGGGGCCCGGTACGCGCTCGCGTGCTTCCTCCTGACCGGGCCGGTGGCGCTGATCGCGCCGGTCGCGTGGCGCGCGCTCCCGGCGTGGCCGCGCGGGCTGCTCGCGGCGGTCGCCGTGCACTTCCTCGCGGTCGCGACGGCGGGCGGCGACTGGATGCCGCTGTCGCGGCTCGTCGTGCCGGCGCTGCCCGCGGTCGTGCTCGCGGCGGCCCACGTCGCCTCGGCCGCGGGCGCGCGCGCCACGGCGCTCCGGATCGCGCTCGCGCTCGCCGGGCAGCTCTTCGTGATGATCCGCGTCGGGCCGACCGCCGCGCGCGTCGGCGGCGATCGGCTGCGCGTGATCGAGGAGCTCCGCGGCGCGCTCGCCGGGGCCGAGGTCGTCGCGGCGCTCGACATCGGCTGGCTCGGCGCCGCGACGGGCGCGACGCTCGTGGATCTCGCGGGCGTCACGGATCCGGCGATCGCGGCGCTGCCCGGCGGGCACACCACGAAGCGGATCCCCGGCGCGCTGCTCGACGCGCGCGGGGTGGACGCGCTCGTGCTGCTGCTCGCCGAGGGGCAGGCGCTCGCCTCGCCGTGGACCGCCTCGCGCTTCGCGCGCGGGGTGGAGCAGCACCTCGCGCGCCTGCCCGGCGCCGGCGAGGAGTTCGCGCCCGCGGCGGTGAGCGGCGTGCCGCACCTCCGGTACGTGGTGCTGCGGCGCCGCGCCGGGGGCGAGGCCGCGGGCGTCGCGCCGCGCTGACCCGGTCGCCGGCGGCGCGCGTGCGGCGCTCTCGCGCTCGCGCCGCGGAGGTGCGCCAGCGTGCACGCGGCACCGACGCGGACGCCGCCCTTGCGCGACGACGTAGGCCGCGATGGTGTGCCGGCACGCGCGCCGCGCCACGTCGCGCGGCGTCGCGGCAGGTGGCAGTGGACGCCGGACGCGCGCAGCTGGCACGCTGTAGAGAAGCGCGCCGTGCGCCCGAGAGGAGCGCGTCAGCTCGATGCGGTCAGGTGAGGTCGTCGACGACCGGTTCGAGGTCGAGGAGCACGCCGCCTCGGGCGCGACGGCGCGCGTGTACCGCGCGCGCGACCTCCGGTCCGGCGCGAAGGTCGCGCTCAAGCTCCTGCAGACGGCCGCGACCCCGGCGCTCGGCGCCCTCGCGCGCGAGGCGCTCGCCCTCGCGACGCTCCCGATCCCCGGCGTCGCCCGCTACGTCGCGCACGGCGCGACCGCGGGAGGCCGGCTCTACCTCGCGATGGAGTGGATCGAGGGCGAGACCCTCTCGGAGCGGCTCGATCGCGCGCCGCTCACGATCGCCGAGGGCCTGACGCTCGCCGCCCGCGTGGCCGAGACGCTCGCCGCCGTCCACCGCCTCGGCTTCGTGCACTGCGACGTGAAGCCGGGCAACCTCCTCCTCGAGGGCGGCGACCTCGAGCGCGCCCGGCTCATCGACTTCGGCGCCGCGCGCTTCTCCGGGGACGAGGAGGAGTTCCCGACGCTCGGCGAGATCCGCGGCACGCCGCAGTACATGGCCCCGGAGCAGGCCCGCGGCGAGCCGCAGATCGACGCGCGCGCCGACGTCTTCGCGCTCGGCAGCGTGCTCTTCGAGTGCCTGACCGGGCGCGCCGCCTTCGCCGGCGGCGACCCGCTCTCGGTGCTCATGAAGGTCCTCCTCGAGGAGCCGCCGCGGCTCAGGGAGCTCCGCGGCGACGTCCCGTCCGGCCTCGATCGGCTCGTCGCGCGGATGCTGTCGAAGGCCCGCGAGGCCCGCCCGCGCGACGGCGGCGCGGTCGCGGCGGCGCTCGCCGCGGAGGCGCTCGACAGGCGCCCGGGCGGCGGCCTGCCGCCGTGGTCGCAGCCCTCGTCGTCCCACCCGCCGCCCCGCGCGCGCGAGATCACGGCCAGCGAGCGGCGGGTCATGTGCCTCATCCTCGCGCGTGAGGACGAGGACGAGGCCGACGCCGAGGCGACCCTCTCGGAGACCGCGGACGAGGGCCGATCGCGCGCCATCCGGGAGATCGTCGAGCGCCACCGCGGCCGGATCGAGCTCCTGGAGGCGCGGTGGCTGCTCGTCACGCTCTCGGGGCTCTCCGCGCCCGCCGATCTCGCGGCCCAGGCGGCGAGCTGCGCGCTCTCGCTCCGGGAGCTGCTCGGCGGCGCGCGGCTCTCGCTCGTCACCGGCCGGGCCGAGGTCGCGGCGCGGCTGCCGGTCGGCGCGGTGATCGACCGCCTTGTGCAGCTCGTCCAGGGCTCGCGCGATCCGCACCGCCCGGCGGCCATCCGCATCGACGACATGACCGCGGGCCTGCTCGGCGCGCGGTTCGGCGCGACCCGGGACGCGTCGGGGTGCTGGCTGTACGGCGCCCGCGAGGAGGCGCTCGACGCGCCGCCCGCGCTCCTCGGGCGGCCGACGCCGTACGTCGGCCGCGAGCGCGAGCTCGGCCTGGTCGAGGCCGAGGTCGACGCCTGCCTCCGCCGCAGGGCGCCGGGCGCGGTGCTCGTGACGGGCGCGGCCGGGGCGGGCAAGTCGCGGCTCGGCTACGAGCTCGTCCGCGCGCTCCGGGCGCGCGGCGAGCCCCTCGAGGTGTGGATCGGCCAGGCCGACCCGATGAGCGCGGGCTCCGCCTTCGGCCTGCTCCAGCGCGCGCTCCGCAGCGGGCTCGGCCTCCGCGACGGCGAGCCGATCGCCGCGCGGCGGCGCAAGCTCCGCGCGCGCGCCGCGCGTCGCGGCGGCGCCGCCGCGGGCGCGCGCATCTCGCCCTTGCTCGGCGAGCTCGCGGGCGCCCCGCCGCCGGACGGCGGCGACGCGCGGCTCGATCCGGCGCGGCGCCCGCCGATCTCGAGCGACGAGCTCCGCCTCGCCTGGGAGGCCTTCCTCGACGCCGAGTGCGCCGCGCGGCCGGTGCTCCTCGTGCTCGACGACCTGCACTGGGGCGATCCGCCGACCGTGGCGCTGGTCGACGCGGCGCTGCGCCGCTTGCGGGGCCGGCCGTTCGCGGTGCTCGCGCTGGCGCGGCCCGGCGTGCGCGAGATCTTCCCGGGGCTCTGGGGGCCGCACCTGCGCAGGGAGGTCTGCCTCCCGCCGCTCGCGCCGGCGGGCGGCGAGCGGCTCGTGCGGGAGGCGCTCGGCGCCCGGGCGAGCGCGGACCTCGTGCGGGCGATCGTCGAGCGCGCCGACGGCAACGCGTTTTGCTTGGAGGAGCAGATCCGCGCCGCTGCCCGCGGGAGGATCTCGGCGCCGCCGGAGACGGTGCTCGCGATGGTGCAGTCGGATCTCGACGCGCTCGATCCGGAGGCGCGCCGGGCGCTCCGTGCCGCGAGCGTCTTCGGCGAGGCGTTCTCCGAGGCGGGGGTCGCCGCGCTCGTGGGCGGCGCGGACGTCGCGCGCGCGCTCGACGAGCTCGCGCGGCGCGGGGCGGTCGTGCGGCTCGGCGCGGGCGGCGCGGGCGGCGCGGGCGGCGCGGGCGGCGCGGGCGGCGCGGGCGGCGGCGCCGTGTACCGCTTCCGCCACGCGCTCCTCCGGGAGGCTGCCTATGCCATGCTGACCGAGGGCGACCGGCGGCTCGGCCACGCGCTCGCGGGCGGCTTCCTCGCGGAGCGCGGCGAGGCCGATCCCATGGCGCTGGCCGAGCACTTCGAGCGCGGCGGCGATCCTGCGCGCGCGGCCGCGGCGTACCTCGAGGCGGCGCGGCAGGCGCTCTCGGTCGGCGACCCTGGCGCGGCGCTCGCGCGGGCGGCGCGCGGCATCGCCTGCGACCCGGCGCCGGCCCTCGCGGACGAGCTCCGCCGCGTCGAGGGCGAGGCGCGCTTCCGCGAGCGCGCGGCCGGCGCCCGCGCAGCGGACGACGCCTGCGCGCTCGAGCTCGCGCCGGAGCGGCTGAGCGAGGCGGCCGAGTAGGAGAGCTCACGCGCCTCTCTCGGCGCAGCACCGCGCGCTGCTGACGAGGTGCGCCGCGCGCTTCGCGGAGCGCCGCTGTCGCGCCGAGCGGGGCCGCTCGACTGCGGCTGTCGGGTGGCAAACGGACTCCTGTCGATGCAATGCCCTCGGCCTTGCGTCGCTCGAGGTAGGGTCAGGTGCCTGCGCGGAGCCCGATCTCGAGATGCGACAGCTCTCCCTCTTCGAAGGCCGCGCGCTCCCGGCGGAGCCTGGCCTGCTCGACGGCGCCGCCGGCCCGCCGCCTGGTGACGGCGCGCCCGCGGGGCAGCTCGACCTGTTCGCGCAGCGCACGCTGCGGCTCTCGCGCGCGGCCGGGGCGATCGCCGCCGGGGAGCTCGGCGAGGCGCGGCGGATGCTCGCGGAGCTCGCGGCGCTCCACCCGGCCGACGCCGACATCCGCCGCCAGTCCGAGCGGATCGCCGCGCTCGAGCGGAAGCTCGCGCGGGCCCTGGGCTCCGCCGCGCCGGCGGCCGCGCTGCTCGAGATCGCGCGCGGCCTCGAGCGCGAGAGCGGCGCCTCTGCGTCGCTGCGCCGCGTGCTCCTCGGCCGCGTGGCGGCGGCGCTCCGCGCGGCGGAGGGCGACGACGGCCGGCTCGAGGGGCAGCCTCCCGGGTATTACTGGCTCGCGGCGGGTGACGTGCCCGAGGCGCACGCCTCGCTGCTGCGCGCGGTGGAGGCGCGGCGGAGCGCGCGCGCGCTGTTCCTGCTCGGCGACGCCGCGACGTCGCTCGGCGAGCCCGCGGCGCGGCGGTTCTACCTGGAGGCGCTCCTCGGCGATCCGTTCGACGCGGCGCTCGCGTCGGCGCGCGACGAGGCGGTGCGCGGCCTGCCCGACGTCGCGCGCTACGAGCTCGAGATCGAGGACGAGCCGGCGGCGTGGTCGGCGCCCGTCGGGATCGTGACCGGCGTGCTGCCGCCGCCCGTGGGGATCGCGATCGCGCTCGACGAGGCGGGCGCCGGGGGCGCTGCCGCGTCCGGAGGGGCGCCGGATCGGCCGTGGTCGCCCGGGCAGGGCGAGGCGCTCTCGATGGCGCGGCGCTTCGTCGCGGCGCTCGCCGCGGCGTCGTCGCGGGAGGCGCGGCGGTCCGGCGAGGCGGTGATCGAGGCGCGGCGCGCGATGAAGCGGCTCGCGCCGGCGCTGTTCGCGGCGTACATGGCGCGGGGCGGGGGGGCGCTGCAGGGCGGGTAGGGCCCGCCGCGTCGCCGCCCGCCGGGCGGAGAGGGGCGCCCCGCCGGGTCGCGGTCGTTTACGCTCGAAGGCGGCCATGAGGAGTCGTCCTGCCATCACGCTCCGCGTGCCCAGGGTCGTGCACGCGGGCGACACGTTCGACGTCGGGATCTCGCTCGACTGCGCCGCGGAGACGCCGATCAACTTCGTGCGCGTGACGCTGGAGCTCACGCTCGCCGTGCAGAGCAACACCGACGAGGACCGGAATTTCTCCGGGTCTCGCGATCTGCTCGTCCTCAGCGTGGATGTGGCCGGGAAGGGGCGGCTCGGCGCGGGGAATCATCGCTACCGGGTCTCGTTCACGCTGCCGGGCGACGTACCGCCGTCGCACGCCGGCGTCATCGCGTCCTTCTGCTGCAAGGTCGGCGCGCTCGTCTCCATCCCGTGGTGGATCGACGCCGCGGAGCGCAAGGAGATCCTCGTCCGGCCCTCGATCGCGGAGGCGCCGAGGGACGAGCCGTTGACCAGCGCGAGCGGGCCGGAGAGCGGCGCCTTCCTCGAGGTGTCGTTGCCGGGCCGGACGTTCGCCCCGGGTGAGATCCTGGCCGGGGCCGTCGCCTTCCGCGGTTACGCCGGGAGTCGTCCGATCGCGCTCGACGTCGCGCTGGTCAGCGTCGAGCGCCATCGGACGAGGGACCGGTCGAACGAGCGCCGCCGGCTCTCGTTCTTTCAGGAGCTCACGAAGATCGCCGAGGGGCAGGAGGTGCCCTTCCACATCGCGCTGCCGCGCGATCTCGCGCCGTCTTTCAGCTTCGGCGAGGTCTCCCTGGAGTACGTGCTGGAGATGGCGTTCAAGCACATGGAGGGCCGGCTGCTGCACCGCGTGCCGGTGATCGTCGACATGTTCGAGCCGCGCCCCGGGATCGAGGCGAAGCGGCCGCGCATCGGCGCGGATCGCTGGCGCGCGCTCTGGTCGCGGGCGGGGCAGCGGATCGAGCTGTCGCTCGCGGAGCGGGAGCTGGCGCTCTGCGGGGTGCGCGCGGGGTGTGCGGTGGCGGTGGTCCCGGCCGAGAGGGAGTCGTGGGGCGGCCTGGCCGCGATGGTGCGGTTCGCGGAGCCCTGGGGGCTGCATCTCGACGTGCGGCCGCGTGCCCTGCTGGAGCTCGGCGGGGTGGCGACCGGGGACAGCGGCTTCGATCGGCGTTTCCGGGTGCGGGGGCGGGAGGAGGCGCAGGTGCTGGCGGCGCTCACGCCCGCGCTGCGTCGCGCGCTGAGCGCGTTCGGCCGGGCCGAGGTCGACGACGCTGAGGCGTGGGTGTGGAGCGCCGCCGCGGCGTTGGACGAGCCGGAGCTCGCGGCGTTCCTGGCGCCGGTCGACGCGCTCGCGCGGGCGGTCGCGGAGGCCGGCGCGGCGCTTCCGCCGCCGGCGGCGATGGCCGCGTGGCTGCCGGCGTGGCGCCGCTTCGCGGAGGAGAGCGACGGGGCGCTCCGGGTCGGTTCGATGCGGCTTTCGGGGACGTTCGAGGGGGCGGGGTTCGAGGTGGAGACGCTGTTCAAGGGGGCTGCGCCGACGGGGACGCGGCTCGCGCTGCGGCTGGATCCGCCGATCGCGGGCGCGGGCAGGCCCCGGAGGGCGGCGGAGCAGCGGATCGCGGGGGCGATCCTGGAGCAGGCGGCGCGCCTCGGGGGCGTTGCGGGCGCGGAGGAGGGGGTCGCGGTGGCGCCTGGGGAGATCGCGGTGGTGATGGCGGGGCCGCTCGCGGATCCGGCGGCGGCGCGGGAGGTGCTGCGGCCGATGCTGGCGCTGGCGCGCGAGATGCGGGGGGAGCGGCGGGGAGGGCCGTACCGGTGAGGGGCGGCGAGGGGTGGGGCGGGCGAGGGGATGGGAGGTGGGGGAGGGCTGGTCGGCGGGGCGGGTGGGCAGGTCGCGACATGGCCGGGGGCGTGTCGGCGGGGCAGGCCGGCATGTCGCAACATGGGCGAGGGCCGGTCGGCGGGGCGGGCGGGCATGTCGCGACATGGCCAGGGGCTGGTGGGCGGGGCAGGCCGGCATGTCGCAACATGGCCAGGGGCTGGGCGGCGGGGCAGGCCGGCATGTCGCGACATGGCCAGCGGCTGGCCGCCGGGGCGGGAGACATGTCGGAGAAGTGCTCGTGGCAGCTGCGCTCGACGCCGACATCGATGAGGTCCGTCGACGCCCGCCGAGAACGGTCGGACGGTCGAGCTACGCGCGAACCGCTTCGAACGGCAACCCGGTGCGGGAGGAGCCCCGGTAGCCACCGGGCCGAGCCTGCTGCGTCTCCGGCAGCTCCACGTGCTAGAAATATCGCCGACTCTGATGGTTCCGGAGGAGCACCCTGGATGAATACGGTTCGCAAGCTGTACGAGAGCGACGAGCAGGGCACGGTGCACGTCGAGCTTCCGATCGGCGCCCCTCACCGCCGGGTCGAGATCGTGCTCGTCTGGCAGGAGATCGACGAAGCCCGAACCCCGCCGGAGGCGGTGGACAAGAAGCGGGCCGAGATCGAGGCGCTGGCCGGCGCCCTGTCGGATGATCCGATGGCGCGTCCCGTGCAACCGCTCCCCGAGACCCGGCTGCCCATCGAATGAAGTACCTCCTCGACAGCAACACATGCATTCGATTCCTCAACCAGCGGTCACCGGCGCTCATCGACCGCCTGACCGAGACGCCAGACGAGGAAATCTGCGTGTGTAGCATCGTCAAAGCGGAGATGTTCTATGGGTCGGAGCGGAGCGCGCGGCGCGAACGGAATCTCACCGTCCAGCGAACCTTCTTTGCTCGCTACAGATCGCTCTCGTTCGACGACGTGGCCGCGGAGAGGTACGCCGTCATTCGAGCCGAGCTTGAGGGACGCGGGCAGTCCATCGGAGCGAACGACCTGCTCATCGCGGCGATCGCGCTGGCCCACGATCTCACGTTGGTGACCCACAACATCTCCGAGTTCTCCCGCGTTACGGGGCTCCGTCTGGAGGACTGGGAGGCGACTTGAGGCGGCGCTGACGAGGGGGGCTGGTCGGCGGGGCAGGCGAGCATGTCGCCATCCGGTCGAGGGGGTGCAGCCAGGGACGTGGCCGGGGAGAGCTACCCGGAGCGCCCTCGGAGCCTTTCGATGGCGCGACGGATGCCGAGGGCCACGTCGGTCCAGGCGTCGTCGCGGTCCTGCCAGAGGGTGACCGGCCTTCCGTCCTTCGGGAGCGCCTGGAACCTGGCAAATGGCGCGCTGTGCCAATCGGTCTTCCGTAGGACGACCGGGATGACGCGGGCCTGGCCGGCGTCGTGGCGCGCGAGGGCGCGCTTCATCTCCTTGTCGAAGCAGTAGTCGGAGGCGAGGAAGTCGGCACTGACGAGGAGGAGGATCACCTCGGCCTCGTCGAGGTTCCTGTCGATCTGGCCAGCCCAGTCGTCGCCGGCGCCGATGCGTCGGTCGTGCCAGCTCTGGAGGAGACCCTCGCGTTTGAGGAGGGCGAGATGGGTCTCCAGCTCGTCGCGGAGGGCCTCGTCCCTGTGGGAGTAGCTGAAGAAGAGACGGACGGGCGTCTTCGCAGGAAGGCGCTTCTCTTGAGGTTCGGAGGTCGGGAAATGGAGATGCCAGAGGTTGCCGTTCGCGTCGCCTGCGCAGAGAATCTGTTGCGATACAGCCACGCTGATGAATGCGCTGCCTCCGCGCACCGTATTCAGGCATTCCCTTGTCGACGCATCCCAGACCTTGAGCGTCCTATCGTGTGAGGCGGAGACGATGCGCTGGCCATCGGGGCTGAACGCGCAGGCACTTACCGAAACGGAGTGGCCTTCGAGGGTGGAGAGGAGCTGGCCGGTCGAGAGGTCCCAGACCTTGAGCGTCGTGTCGGAGGCGGAGACGATGCGCTGGCCATCGGGGCTGAGAGCGCAGGCATTGACCCAATCGGAGTGGCCTTGGAGGATGGAGAGGACCTTGGCGGTCGCGAGGTCCCGGACCTTGAGCGTCCTATCGTGTGAGGCGAAGACGATGCGCTGGCCATCGGGGCTGAGAGCGCAGGCAGTGACCGGATAGGCGTGACCTTGGAGGGTAGAGAAGAGCTTGCCGGTCGCGAGGTCCCAGACCTTGAGCGTGTTATCGATGGAGGCGGAGACGATACGCTGGCCATCGGGGCTGAGCGCGTAGGCAGTGATCAAACCGGAGTGGCCTTCGAGGGTGGAGAGGAGCTTGCCGGTCGAGAGGTCCCAGACCTTGAGCGTCGTGTCGTTGGAGGCGGAGACGATGCGCTGGCCATCGGGGCTGAGCGCGCGGGCCGTGACCCAACCGGAGTGGCCTTCGAGGGTGGAGAGGACCTTGGCGGTCGCGAGGTCCCAGACCTTGAGCGTGCTATCGATGGAGGCGGAGACGATACGCTGGCCATCGGGGCTGATCGCGCAGGCAGTGACCTCACGGGAGTGGCCTTCGAGGGTGGAGAGGAGCTTGCCGGTCGCAAGGTCCCAGACCTTGAGTGTGCTATCTCTGGAGGCGGAGACGATGCGCTGGCCATCGGGGCTGATCGCGCAGGCAGTGACCTCACGGGAGTGGCTTTCGAGGGTGGAGAGGAGCTTGCCGGTCGCGAGGTCCCAGACCTTGAGCGTGCTATCTGTGGAGGCGGAGACGATGCGTTGGCCATCGGGGCTGAGCACGCAGGCCGTGACGCCATCGGAGTGGCCTTCGAGGGTGGAGACGTGCTTACCGGTCGCGAGGTCCCAGACCTTGAGCGTGCTATCTGTGGAGGCGGAGACGATGTGCTGGCCATCGGGGCTGAGCGCGCAGGCAGTGACCTCACGGGAGTGGCTTTCGAGGGTGGAGAGGAGCTTGCCGGTCGTGAGGTCCCAGACCTTGAGCGTGCTATTGTATGAGGAGGAGACGATGCGCTGACCGTCGGGGCTGATCACGCAGGCAGTGACCCAACCGGAGCGGCCTTCGATGGTGGAGAGGAGCTTGCCGGTCGTGAGGTCCCAGACCTTGAGCGTCCTATCGTATGAGGAGGAGGCGATGCGCTGGCCATCGGGGCTGATCGAGCAGGCCGTGACGCCATCGGAGTGGCCTTCGAGGGTGGAGAGGAGCTTGCCGGTCGCGAGGTCC
Organism: Sorangium sp. So ce394; assembly: GCF_051474665.1. Taxonomy (NCBI): domain Bacteria; kingdom Pseudomonadati; phylum Myxococcota; order Polyangiales; family Polyangiaceae; genus Sorangium; species Sorangium sp. So ce394. Next base: position 5,984,357 of record NZ_CP150339.1, on the reverse strand, counting down.
CAGACCTTGAGCGTGCTATCGATGGAGGCGGAGACGATGTGCTGGCCATCGGGGCTGATCGCGCAGGCCGTGACGCCATCGGAGTGGCCGTGCAGCGTGCGCTCCTCTCCGGTCCACATCCGTACCGGATGCTGCAGCCGGATTTTCGGCAGGCCGCGGGGGAAGTGCAGCGTCCGCGCGATGCGCTCCGCCTCCCATCCGGCCGAGCGCAGCCGATTGTAGACCAGCTCCGGCAACGCCTCCTCCTCCTCGCGAAGCCAGTGCGATTCGACCCGCACCGCCCGGTGCAGCAAGTCTACTTCGCCGTCCCCGAGCTCCTTCGCGCCGAGCCGCAGCGCATCCTCGAGCGCCGCCGGCCCGTCCTCGCGACAAAGCGCCGCCAGCAGCCCCAAATCCCGGCACAGCGCCCGCGCCGCATCCCGCGCGCCCGCCGCGAGCGCGTGCGCGATCGCGTGGCGTGCAGCGTACCGCCTCCGGAAATCGCTCTCCCCCTCCGGCACCGGCCACCGCGCTGTCGTCTCCAGCAGCCGCTGGTGCAGCTCGGCCATGCGCTTCGGCCCGAGCTTCTCCGCGACGAACTCGCGAAACGCCTCGTGATACGGCCGGTACGCCCGTACGCCCCGCCACGACGCCGGCTCCTCCAGGAGCAGCGCCCGCGCTGCGCGAAGGAAGTCCTCTCCGTCCTCCACGTCGCTCCACCCCCACGCCTCCTCGATCTCCTCGAGCGGGAGCGCCTCCCGCGCCGCACAGATCAACCCCAAGCCGTTCGCGACGAGCCCGAACTGCTCCCGCGGCAGGCTCCGGAGCTGCTGCCAGATCTGCTCCAGGAACCCCTTCAGCCCTCTCGGCAGGCGCTCCACCCGCCGCTGCTCCGGCGGCTGCTCGTCAAGCCATTCCCGCAGCTTCACCGCATAGAGCAGGTTCCCCTGCGCCCGCGCGATCGCCTCCTCGACGAGCCCCGGGTCGAGCCTTGGCGCGAACCGCGGCGCCTGATCGCGCCAGAATGCGCGGCAGGCCTGCTCGTTCGAGCTTGCCCACGCGGGCTCGTCGAGATCGATGCGCCGCACGTTCCCGCGGCTCTCCAGCCACGCGAGGTGCGGGTACTGCGGTCGCGAGGCGCAGAGCGCGTGCACGCGCGGCGGCAGCGCGTAGGGCAAGAAGCCCGGCAGCGGGTTCTGGCCGGCGCCATCGCTCCGCGCCTCGTCGAGGCCGTCGAGGACGAGCACCAGGCGCTCTCCGCGGGGCACGAGCTCGCGCTTCGACACCCTGGCGAGGAGCTCGATCATGCGGCTCTCCGGCCGCGCCGCGGGGTCCTTCTGCGCCGGGTAGAGCGCCTCGATCTGCGCCGCCAGGGAGCGCGCGACCGCCTCGGGGCGATCCCAGTCCATCACGTCGCGCCGGAGGAAATGATGCGGCGCCCCGCGGCCGCGCTGCTCTTCCACGTCGAGCCATCGCGAGAGGATCGCGCTCTTGCCCATGCCGGGCCCGCCCGTGACGAGCACCCAGCGGCCCGACGCCCCCGCGCCGTCGAGGTGGCGATCGATGGCCGCGAGCACGTCCTCTCGACCGAAGAAGTGCTCGTGGCGGCTGCGCTCGATGCCGAAGTCGATGAGGTCTGCCGCCACGGCACCAGTCTAACAGACGACGTTCTCAGGCCGCCGCAGGGCCTGCTGAAGACGGGGAGGCGGCGCAGCGCGCGGCGCCCCCTCCCCATCGCTTACCCGGTCATCCGTCCGTCATCTCGGCCGGCGCGCCTCCCAGCGCCTCCGCCGGCGCGCTCTCCGGCGCATCCTCGGCCGCCCCGTTGCTGCCGAGCGCGACCGCCGCGCGGAGCGCGGGCAAGAGCTCATCGGCCTTGCGCTTACCGAGCGCGACGGCCGCGAGCACCTGGAGGTGGTCGTAGCGCTCGGCCACGAGCGCCGCGAGCTGGTCGCGCAGGATCGACTCTCCGGTGCGCTTCGGCACCGCGGCGGCGGCGTTGCCTGGGCGCACCTGCTGCACCAGCGCGCCGCCCAGCGTGGCGAGCAGGTCGAGCTTGTCCGCAGGGAACGGGTGCTTTCCGGCGAGCGCGCCGGAGAACTCCGCGAAGAGCCCCGGGAGGGCGACGAAGTCGCGCGCCTTGTCGAGCTTGCCCGAGCCCGCGCGCACGGCCGCGACACGCTCGCGCGGCAAGAGGCCGAGCAGCGGGTGCGACGCCATCTCGAGGTAAGTCAGCATCAGCTCGCGCCACGGCGCGCCTTCGGCCAGCATCCTGTCGATGTCCCCCGCGCTGAGCGTCGCGACCGGCACGCGCACCGCGCTGAAGTCGAGCGCCATGACCAGGGCCGGCAGCTCGAAGACCTCCTTGAGCCTGGGCTCGCGCAGCGCGCTCACGGCGGCCGGCAGGTGCGGCTCGAGCGCGTCGAGCGCGGCCCTGACGTTCGCGCGCATGAGCAGCGGCTGGCCGGTGAAGACGGGCAGATCCGCCGCCGGCACGCGCTCGGCGAGCGGCCGGAAGTGCGCGAAGGCGCGCTCGGGGGCCTCGTCGGTGAACGCGTCCGCGCGGGCCTCCGCGATGAGCGCCGCCGGATCCACGCCCGCGCGATCCCTCTTGCGCGCGCTCCGAGCCTCCTTGTTGCTGGCCTTCGCGTCCTTCTTGCCGGCCTTCGCGTCCTTCGCGCCATCCCGCTTGCCGGCTTTCGCGTCCTTCGCGCCATCCCGCTTGCCGGCCTTCGCGTCCTTCGCGCCATCCCGCTTGCCGGCCTTCGCGTCCTTCGCGCCAGACTTCCTGTCCTTGTTTCCGCCCATGGGTCTCCCTCCGTGTGAGCGTGGTTTGTCCAGCCGGCGACCCTGCCACGGCGCCGGTGACCTGTTCAATCCGAACGCACTGTCCGCGCGCCGCGAGCACCGGCGAAATCGTGCCCGCGACGCGGCCCCGTGGCAGGAGGCGCGACCTGCGTCCTCCGGCCGCGGCGACCCGCGCAGCGCTGTTGCGCTCTCAGCGCTGTGTCCCGTTCGGCGGTGGAGGCGCAATCTGGCTTACAAACCTGTCTCCTGGGCGACGGGCAACCCGTGGTTGGGCTCGGAGCGCCGCGTCCCGTCCGGCGGGCAGGCCGTTCCGGCAGCGCGGCCACGCGCTCCTATGTCCGCTTCGGCCCACGGCCGCCGATCGCCACGGCGAGCGTCGCGGCGAGGAACACGATCTGGATCAGCGTCCGCGGCACGAGCGGCGTCACCGGGCTGCCGCCGAGGGTGAGCCCCGCGCGCGCGGCGTGCACGTTGGCCGGGAACATCGCCACGAGCAGGATCGTCAGCCCCGCGGCCGCCCACGGCGCGAGCCTCGGCACGAGGAGCGCCGCCGCGCCGGCGATCTCGAGGACCCCCGTGACGGTGACGAGGAGCTCGGGGTAGGGCAGGGCCGGCGGCACCATGGCCACGAGCTCGGCGCGCCGGCTCCCCCAGTGGGCCGACGCGGTGAGCAGGAACATCGCCGCGAGCGCGTACCGCAAGCACGTCACCCAGCTCGCGAGGTGTCTGACGCCGAGTCGACCCAGGATGAGCAGCAACGCGAACGAGATCGAGAGGACGAGCAGAGGTGCCATGCCCTCACGATGGGCATCCGCGCCTCACCGGTCTTGAACCAACTGGCTACGTCGTCTCAGGTCCGAGGGGCTCACCCCGAACATGCGGCGGAAGGTCCGGGTCATGTGCGCCGCGTCCGCGAAGCCCGCGGCGCTGGCAGCTTCCGCCAGCGTCGCGCCGCCGGCCATCGCCGCGCCGGCGCGCTCGACCTTGAGCCACAGGAGGTAGGGCCGCAGCGGCACGCCGACGCTCTCCGTGAAGGCGTGCATGAACCGCCCAGGCGAGAGCCGCGCGACGCGGGCCAGCGCTTCGAGCGAGGTGTCCGCGCCCCCGGCGTCCGCCCGCAGGTGGCGCAGCACCCGCCGGACCCCGGGGTGCCTCGGCCTCGGCGAGGCCGGCGGAGCCGCGATCCCCAGCGCCTCGAGCACGCCGGGCAGCGCCGCCGCGACGTCGGCCTGGGCGGGCGCGGCGACGCGCGACCGCAGCCGATCCGCAGCCTCGCGGCCCACGACCTCGATCGTCGACGCCCCGAGCGCCTGGGCGAGCGCGTCGCCGACGTCGCTCTCCGGCTCGATGAACACGAGGAGCACGCGCGCGCCCGACGCGTCGATCTCGTGCGCCACGTCCGGGGCCGTGACGACGGCGCCTCCCGGCCGGAACGGGCTCTTGTCGGCCGTCCTGACCTGGAGCTCCCCGTCGAGCGCCAGCACGAGGTGACAGCAGTGGTGGGCGTGGAGCGTGCTCCGCTCGCCGGGGCCCCATGTCGCCAGCACGGAGGGCCAGGGCCGAGCGACGCCCGCGGGGGCGGCGAGGCCGGTCGCTTTCGGCGGGAGGAGCATCGGCCTCGAGATTAACCCGGGCGGGCGGCGATCCCTGCGCGACCACGGCGCGCTGGACGGCGAGCGCTCGCAGCCCAGCGGTCGATCGGCGGTGGTGCGTCAATCGCCTTCGAGCTCGAGGTCCTCCCACCAGATGGAGAGCTCGATCTCCACCTCTTCGAACGGCTCGGCGCGCACCCGCTCCGTCGGACCGTGGACGCCGAGCTCGAGCCACCTGCCGTCGACGAGACGGCTGACCGCGAGCGATCTCGCCTCGGGATCCACGTACCAGAGGTGGCCCACGCCGATCTCGGCGTAGAAGCGTCGCTTGACGATGAGATCATAAGCCCGCGTCCGGGGAGACAGGACCTCGCAGACCCAGTCCGGCACGACGCGGATGGACTCCTTCACGGGCAAGCGAGGCAGCCGCTCGCGCCGCCACCCGGCGACGTCCGGCGAGATCTCCGGGGCCCGGGGGAGCTCGACGCCGGGCTCGACGAGCATCCACCAGCCGCCGGGACCGTTGCGCCGCTTCTGGAAGGGGCCGTGGAGGTCGGCGGCGATGCTGGTCTCGAGGCTTCCATGCGGCGCGCGCGGGCGAGGGAAGGCGTAGAGGTCGCCGTCGATGATCTCACCGCGCATCGTGTCGGGCAGCGCTTCGAGGTCCGCCCTCGTCGCGGGGCGATCCAGCTTCCGGGCAAGGCTCATCAGGGGGCTCCCAGGTCCCCGGAGCTTACCTCACCCGGGGCGCGCCGCGCGAACACGACCGCGGCTGCGGCCGGTCAACAGGCGACGCCCCTCGTCGCCGAGGAAGCCCGGCGGCGTACGTGGCTCGATCGGGATTGGCCGCGAGCGCCGGGAGCGGCCGATCTCTCGACCACCCCGCGCTCACTCCGCGCGAAGCGAAGGACGCGCGGGGAGCAGCGGCTCGTCGTCCGGGATGCGCAGGCCGGGGATGAGCGCGTCGAGCTCGCCAGGCTCGAAGCGGCAGAGGTTCGCGGCGTGCCAGAAGCCACCCGCGACGTCGCCGCCCAGCTTGTAGCGGCCGTCGGGTCGGAAGGCGACCCAGCCCTCGCCGAGCTTGAGGAGCACGGCGAGGCACGCGCCGGTATGCACGTCCCAGAGACGAACGGTGCTGTCGGTGGAGCTGGAGATGAGCGTGGCGCCGTCAGGGGTGAAGGCCACGCTCAGCATCGCGCCAGCATGCCCTCGCAGGACACGCTCGAGCTCGCCGTTCACCTCCCAGATGTGGATGGTGCTGTCGTTCGACCCCGAGGCGATGAGAGCGCCCCCCGGGCCAAAGCACACGCTGTTCACCGGACCCGAGTGGGCGTTCAGCCTGTATAGCGACGCGCCGGCAGCGATGTCCCAGATGCGAACACTGCCGTCTTGCGAGCCCGATGCGAGCAGCGCCCCGTCGGGGCTGAACGCCACGCTCGCGACGGTATGCTCGTGGCCTTGGAGCACGCGCGCTGCACCCCCTCTCTCCAGGTGCCACAGCCAGATGGTTCGGTCTTGTGAAGCGGAGGCCAGCGTCGTGCCATCGGGGCTGAAAGCTACGCCCGTCACGCCGCGGTCGTGACCCTGAAGCACCCGCAACGCAGCGCCGGTCGCCGTATGCCAGAGCCGTACGGTCCCGTCGAACGAGCTGGACGCCAGTCGCTGACCATCAGGGCTGAACGCGACGCCCACCACGTAGCTGGAGTGACCATCCAGCCTCCGCACCAGGCGACCTGTCGCGACCTTCCAGAGCTCGACGGACAGATCCTGCGCACCTACCGCCAGGATCGATCCGTCAGGGCTCAGCGCGAGCTTCGAGAATCCGGTCACGTCATTCCGAAGCGTGGGCAGCATCTCTCCCGTGAAGAGCCGCCAGAATTGAATGCCAAACTCGTCGGACTTGAAGGCGACCGTCGCGCCATCGCCGCTGAGGGCGAACTGTGAAATGGGGCTCGTCGGCTGCCCCAGCGCGCGTTGCATGCTGCCGGTCGGCACGTGCCATAGCCGTACGGTCTCGTCGAGAGAGCCCGAGGCGAGCGTCGCGCCGTCGGGCGCGAACGCTATGCTCATCACGGCGAACAGGTGGCCCTGCAGCACGTGCAGGGTATCCCGCGTGGAGAGGCGCCATAGCCGTATCGTCTTGTCAAAAGAGCCCGAGGCGAGCGTCGCGCCGTCGGGCGCGAACGCCACGCTCATCACGGCGTAGGAGTGGCCCTGCAGCATCTGCAAGGCTTCTCCGGTCGACGTCTGCCAGAGGCCGACGCTGCGGTCCATGGATCCGGAAGCGAGGATCGCGCCGTCGGGGCTGAACGCCACGCTCAGCACACTGCCCTGGTGCCCGCTGAATACGCGAATCGTATGCCCTGTCGACACGTCCCATAGCCGGACCGTGGTATCATACGAGCCGGAGGCGATCGTCCTGCCTGCGGCGCCGAACGTCAAAGCTGTCACCGTCTGCGAGTGACCCTGGAGCAGGCGAACCTCTCTGCAGGTGGACACCTGCCACAGCCGGATGGATCCGTCGCGCGATCCGGAGGCCAGCAGCTCGCCGGCAGGGCAGAACGCCACGCTCGTCACGTGATCGGAGTGCCCCTTGAACGCGCAGATCGCGCTGGCCGTCGACACGTCCCACAGCCGGACGGTGCAATCCTCCGAGCCAGAAGCGAGCGTGTATCCGTCAGAGCTGAAAGCGAGGCTGGTGACCGTCCCGGAGTGGCTATCCAGCACGCGCAGCGCGCTGCCGGTCTGCACATCCCACAGCGTGATCCTTCCAGCGTGTCCGGTGGCGAGCAGCGCGCCGTCCGAGCTGAAGGCTATCGAGGTGCATTTCCCACCGTAGTGCCAGGTCGGCTCGAACATCGCCGTCTCCGGCATCGCAGCGCCGAACGTGTCGCACCCGTCGAACCGCGCCCCCCGCGCGTCCACCAGCTTCGCCCCGCGCAGCTTGACCGCGGCGAGCCTCGCCCCCGTCAGGTCCGCGCTCACGAGGCGCGCCCGCGCCGCCGTCGCCCCCGTCAGATCCGCCCCGCAGAGCGCCGCCCTCGAGAGGTCCGCCCCGTCGAGCAGCGCCCCCGCCAGCTGCGCCCCGCGGAGGTCGGCCCCCACGAGCTTCGCCTCCCGCAGATCCGTGCCCCGCAGGTCGCACCCGCGGAGGTCCTTGCCCGAGAGATCCTGCCCCCGCAGGTCCGCCCCGGCGAGGTTCATCCGCTCGCGCACCCCGAGCCCCATCCGCCCGTCGATCCGCAGCGCGTTCGCCGCGGCCACCGCCCCCCACGCTCCGCCGAGCGCCGCCCGCACCCACGCCGCCGCCGCCTCGCGCCCGGTGAGCGCCCCGAAGAAATCGGCCATAAGGTCGCTCACCTCGCGCTGCGCGAGCGCCGGCGCCTCCCCGGCGCGCTGCACCTCCTCGGCCGCCTCCCGCGCCACGAGCCACTCGAGCACCGACTGGTGAATGAAACGGAAGTTCTCCTGGTCGTCCCACACGAGCAGCGTGCCCGACCCGATCTCGTGCGTCGCCACCGCCACGTCGAGCTCGTGCCGCCCGAGCGCCTGCAGCGCCGCGATGAGCTCCGCCGGCAGCTCGCGGATGTTCACGCTCTGCTCCGTGCGCTGCCACAGCCGCGTCGCGAGCTCGGTCACCGCCCGCCACCGCTGCGCCACCGACAGCCCGGGCTGCGCGCCCTTCGGGTGCGCGCGCTCGTACTCCCAGACGAGCCACCGGTCGAGCAGGAGCCGGTACAGCCCCGCCGACGTGATCTCCCCGTCGCCGGCCTTCGCCTGCCGGAGCTGAGCCTCCTCGATCTCCGCGATGAACCCCAGCATCCGCGGGTTCGCCGACAGGCCGAGCAGATCCTTCACGTCCGCGAGCAGCCGCACGCGCCCGTCGGCCGCGTCCTCGCTGCCGAGCCGGTTCACGAGGAACCGGCGGATCTGCGCCCCGGTGAACGGCAGGAGGCGCGCGAGCCGGTACCCGGGCAAGAGCGCGGCCCGCTCCGCGAGCGCCGACCGCACCTGCTGCTCCGAGATGAAATGCTGGCTCCGGCTCGTGACCACCACCTTCGCCGCCTTGCCCTGCGCCGCCTGGATCAGCGTGTCGAAATGCTCGACCGCGCGGTCGTACGTCACGCGGAACGCGAGCTCGTCGAAGCCGTCGAACAGCAGCGCGATCCGCCCCTCGGCGAGCATGTGCCGGAACGCGGGCAGGTCGATCTTGCCGAGCCCCGCGAGCGCGAGGTGCTGCGCGATGAGCGCGTTCAGGTCGCGCGCCTTCTCGAGCGCCCGCATCTCGATGAGCACCGGCGTCAGCGGGCCGCCCGCCTTGCCCATGCGCCGCGCGAGCTCGTGCAGGAGGAACGTCTTGCCCGTGCCGAAATCGCCGAGCACCAAGACGAACCGGCTGTGCTCCGCGTCGAGCAGCTCGACGAACGCGTCGAGCGCGCGCTCGCGCAGCACCTCCTCCTGGCCCACCGTGAGCGCGATGCGCTGGTCGACGTAGAGCGCCGGCGGATAGGTGGGGTCGCGCTCGAGCTTCGCGTTCTGCCACGCGAGGTAGCCGCGGAAGTCGATGAGCCCCTGGTACTCGAGGAACCGCACGAGGCGCACGCGGCGCGCGCTCGCGTAACGGACGAGCTCCTCCGGCGCGGGCTCGCCGCCGTAGACGAGCGTGGACACGAGGCCGGGATCCTCGCGCCGGTACGAGGCGTCGATGCTCTCCAGGAACGCGGAGACCGCCTCGGTCGAGATGCCGCTCTCGAGCGCCGCGAGCGGCGCGATGCGGACGATGCCGCCCTCGTTGACCGAGACGCGCAGGTAGACGCCGAAGGGGAGGGGCGCGTCGAACCACTCGATCTTCACGCCCTCGGGCTCGCGGAGCCTGCACACGCGCTCGACCCGCGAGAGGAAGTCGTCGCTGCGCCCCTCGCCCGGCAAGAGGATGTCGTCGTGGTGCTCGGCGAGGCCGCCCCCCGCGCGCGCCGAGAAGCGGCGCAGCCGGCGGCCTCGCCCGGTGTCCTCGGCGCGCTCGGCGCGCGCGGGCTCCAGGGTGCGCCGCAGGAACGCGAAGAGGAACTCCGCCGACGCGCGGCACGCGAACGCGCGGAAGCCGTCGTCCTTGTCGGGATCGCCGTGATCCGAGACCGCCTTCGCGATGATCGACCGCCGCCCGAGGCGCTCGGCGACGTAGCCGATCGCCGCGGCCTCCATCTCGACGCCGAGCACCTTCCGGCCGATCGACTTCAGCCGATCGAACAGCCCGGCGTCCTCCTGCACCGCCTTGCCCGTGGCGATCGGGCCGATGTGCACGCGGAACGGCCGGGCCTCGGGCGGGCCGTCCGGGTAGACGAGGCGCTCCCGGCGGACCTGCGCCATACCCGCCTCGGTGAGCTCGAGGCCGTCGTCGCCGATGCGGAGCACGCCCGCCGCCTCCAGCTCGCCGACGCGCTCGGTCCAGCCCGGGCACCGCTCGGCGCGCTCCGGCCGCGCGACGGGCGACGGCCCCCCCTCGACCTGGCTCGCGTAGAGCGCGTGCCGGAGCCACCACGCCTGCGACGCCCTCGACGGCGGGCGCGCGGCCGCGAGCGGCGTCTGGCGCTCGAACTCGCGCGCGAAGAGCGCGGCGTCCATGTTCCACGTCCGCTCGAGGTTGTACGTCTCGATGTCGTGGAAGAACGCGCCGTCGCCGCCTCCGGCAGGCGCGGCGATGCGCTTGCCCTCGTCGTAGCTGTAGACCCGATCCGCGACGATGACATCGCCGAGCGACACCTCGCCGCGCCGCCCGGCGCAGATGCCGCACATCGCGAGGCACCCCGGATCGAGCTCGTCGATGAGCCCCTGCGCCCTCGCCGCCGCGGCGCTCTCGCCCATCCGTCCGGACCACGCGGCGGCGACGCGGAGCGGCGCTCCACGGTCGTTCGGGAGCTCGCGCACGTAGTACGGAAAGCCGGCCGGATCCCGCGCCTCCCGCCAGCCGTCCCGGCCGGCCTCGCCGACCGAGAGCACCGCCTCGAGCTCGTCCTGCAGCGCGGTCACGACCAGCGCGTCGACGCGCGCTGGGTCGACGCGCCGTGTGGGGATGTCCTGCGACACTTAGTCAGTCTAACAAACAAGCGCGCGCCATCGCGCAAGCTGTCGGCGTCCGAGGCGTCAGCCGGGGCCCGCGCGGGCGGCGCGGCATGCAGCGCGCGCATGCGCCCCGCGTGCCCTGCTGCTCCTTCGACAGCTCCGGCCCGCGCTCAGACGCTGCCGTCGCCTGCGCGCACGAGCGTGACGAGCGCCTTCACGATCTCGAGGATCGCCTCCACGCGCTGTCGGATGCAGTCGCGCACGGCGCGGTCCGAGTGCCACGAGATCCTGTTGAAGATCGCGTCCCGGGCGTTGACGTCCTTCTGGAGCGCCCGCGTCACGAGCGATCGCGCGAGGTCCTTGTCGCAATGCTCGGCGGCCTCGATGACCGTCTCCGTGTTCTCCTTCAGCAGGAACACGTGAAGCCTCTCCGGAGCGTCGCACTTGTCCTTGATCGCGCGTACCACGGCGGCGTCGTCCGCGCTCTCGGTGATGCTCTCGTGCTTGAGCTGGTGACGTATGGCGTCATCATCGACGAGCGCAAAGACCTGCTGACCCTTCGAGCTCAACCGGCGGATGTCTCTACGGCAGCTCCGGAGCAGGTTCTGTACGCCCTTCATCGGCCGGCCGTCGAGCTTTCTTCGGAGCGCGAATCGGTCTTCTCCGGCATCGTCGGCGACGCATGCGACAAGGAGGTTGTGGAGGCCGAACTCCTTCTCCGGACCTCGCTGATCTTCGTACAAGATCACGGCGAGCGGGGTCACTCGCCCTCCCGCCGCGTCAGGATGGAGGCGGCGTGACCGGCCCCCCGCACGTCGCCGAGCCCACGGTACTCCGTGAGCCAGTCCCGAAGGGCGTCCGGGTCGGGACGGACGAGCGTCGTCGCGCGGCGCTCGTCGAGCTCGCAGAGGACGACCGAGCGGGCAGGGTCGGACAGGCCGTCGAGCAGCCGATCGGAGTGCGTCGCGAGCAGCACGGGCCGCTCCTTCGCCATGGCCTCGAAGAACCCGAGCACGCGCTGGAGCAGCTCGGGGTGCAGGTGGGTCTCGGGCTCGTCGAAGGCGATGAGGCTCTTCTTGGTGTTGAGCCGGTAGAGGGCCACGAACGCGAGGTACGCGAGCGTGCCGTCAGAGATCGCGAACGAGGGGATCTGTTCGTCGAGGCCGGCATACTTGAGCCGCAGGGCGATCGAGCCGCCGCCCGGATCGGCGCGCACGTTGACGGACTCGACGTCGCGTCCCAGGCCCAGACGGACGTAGTCCATCGTCTCCCGCCAGTGCGCCTCGGAGAAATCGTTCTTGAGAGCGCTCCACGCGTTCGGGAGGTTGGCTCCGAAGCGCGAGAGCGCCTCCGCCGGCTCTACGGTAGCGGCGCCGCGCAGGGGTGACGGCTGACCACGCGAGCGCTGCACCCAGCGCGCGGTGGTGTCGAAGGGCAGGTGGACGTCGATGCCGCGGAGCGCGGCCAGCGCCTCACGCATGAGCCAATGAGGTGGGAACTCCCCGAACGAAGAGAGCGCTAGCCGCTTCGGATCGATGGTCCTTTCTACGGGTGGAACGTCTTTCTCATCTATCAAAAACCTGAACGAGCTACTCCTGTAGAGCCCCCCCTCGCGCGAGATGATGCCGACACGTTGTTCTATGACCGCGTCGCCGTCATCGAGCTCACCGCGGACCCACTCGAGGAGCTCGCGCAGGATGACTCCGCTCCTGTCGAGCGCGAAGGAGTACTCGAACCTTTCATGGAAGCCACCTTCCAGCGCGATGACCAGGCCGAGCTCCAGGTGCTCGGCGCCGGCGCGGAGCAAGCTCCCGACGCCGCCGTGAATCCTGATCACGTCCTCGGCGAAGCTCTCGCTGGCCGCGCGCTGCAGCAGCTCGCACGCCTCGATCAGGCTGCTCTTGCCGCTGCCGTTATCGCCGATGAGGACCGTGAGCCCGTCAAGCCGGAGCCGCACATCGGCGAGGGCGCGCAGCCCCTTCACGTGAATCTCAGTGATCCGGTTACCTGGCATGACGGTCGCTACCGAGCTCCACGGTACGATCCGCGGCACCTTCGTAGTACCCCAAGCGTGTGGGGTCGGCGTACCTTTTGTCGCGGCTCGCCCGCCCGTCGTCGCCGTGCATCGGACGCGGAGCACCCGGCCGGGGCCAACGCGCAGCGCCGCCGTCACCCGAGCAGCTCCGCTGCGGGGTTGTCCAGAGCGCACCTCGCTCCCTCCGGCTCACCGGGCACCCCTCCTCCGGCTCGATCCCCCGCCGAGCGACGGCCGCCCCCCGCCTTCGTTTTTTCTTGGACGACCGCCCTCCCGCAAGGCTTTCATCCCGCCCATGGCGAGGCTCGTCGAGGCGTTGAATCGATTCTTCGGGCGGGTCGAGATCCTCGCGCTTGGCCTCGAGAACGAGCGCAGCGCCGCCGAGGCCGCGCTCGCGAAGGGGATGCCGCTCGAGGCCCGCGAGCACGCCCGCACCATCCTCTCCGTCCTGCCCGACTCGGCCGTCGGGCTCGCGCTCTGGGCCGACGCCGCCGAGGACGCGTGGCTCGATCAGGAGGTGGTCACCGCGCTCGCCGACCTCGCGAAGCGCGTGCCCTGGCGCGCCGACGTGTGGCTCCGCCTCGGGCGCGCGGGGCAGCGCGTCGGCTGGGACGGCGCGCGCGACGCGCTCGAGCGCGCCACCGCGGCGCCCGAGGAGCGCGACGCGGCGCGGCTCGCGCTGCTCGACCTCTGCGATCTCGACCTCGCCGCCGGCGACCCGGCCCGGGCGCAGCGCTGGCTCGACCGCATCCCGGCGCCGCTCTCGACCGCGCCCGACCGCGACGTCGCCCTCCGCCGCGCCGAGTGCGCGCTCGCCCACGGCGACCTCGACGGCGCGCGCGCCGCCGCGGCGATCCTGGGCGAGCCCACCGCCATCGAGGGGCGCGCCGCCCTCGTGCTCGCCCGGCTCGCGCTCGCCGAGGCGGGCGCCTCCGCCGCGGCGCTGCCGCCCGCCGACGTGGCGCGGGCGCTCGACCTCGGGCTGCGGGCGCTCGTGCTCGACGTCCCCGGCGCGGCGGAGCTCTGCGCGTCGCTCGTCGCCGCCTCCCGCGACGTGCTCGTCGTCGATCGCGTGCGCCGCGTGGTCCGCGCCGCGGGCGCGCTCGACGAGCCGACCTGGGCCGCCGCGTTCGCCTTCGCCGAGGGGCGGCGGGACGACGCGCGGCAGGCGCTCGCGCGCGGGCTCTCCGCCGGCGATCGCGCGGCCGCGGCGGCGCTGCTCCGCATGGCCGTCGAGACCCGCGACCTCGGCGCGCTCGACGCGCTCGCGGCGCGGGCGGCGGGCGTGGACCTGCGCGGCGGCGCGGCGCCGCCGCTCCCGCCCGACCTCGTCCGGCTGCGCGACGCCGCCAGGAGGGCGTCCGAGGGGCAGGGGAGCGAGGCGCTCGACGCGCTCGACGCGGTGGCCGGCGAGGGCGCGGCGTGGGCCGACGACATGCGCCGCGCGATCGCGCGCGCCTGGATCCCCGCCGCGCCGCGGATGGCCGCGTGGGGGGACGTGCTGCGCGAGCTCGCGCGGACGGCCAAGCTGCTCGACCGGCTCGACCTGCTCGCGGCGACCGAGGCCCTCGCGGTGGAGCGGGAGCGCCCGCTGCGCGCCGCCGTGGTCGGCGAGTTCAACGCCGGCAAGAGCACGTTCCTGAACGCGCTGCTCGGCGAGGACGTGGCGCCGACCGGCGTCCTGCCGACGACCGCGACGCTCCACTGGGTCGCCTGGGCGCCCGATCCGTTCGCGCGCATCGTCGTGCGCGGCGGCCAGGACCGCGTCGTGCCGCACGCGGCGCTCAAGGAGACGCTGCGCGCGCTCGCCGCGGACGGGGCGAAGGTCGCGCGGGTCTTCATCTACGCGCCGATCGAGCGGCTCAAGCGCGTCGAGATCCTCGACACGCCCGGCTTCAACGCGCCGGACCCGGACCACATCGCGGAGGCGCGGCGCGCGTTCGACGAGGCCCACGTCGCCATCTGGCTGCTCGACGCGCCCCAGGCGATGAAGGAGTCGGAGCGGCGGGTGCTCTCCGAGATCAGCGCGCTCGGCGTGCCCGTGCAGATCCTCGCGAACAAGGCCGACCGGCTCAAGCCCGACGCGCTGGAGACGGTGCTCGCGCACGTGCGCGACAGCCTCGCGGCGAGCGCCATCACCTCGCTCACGCCGCCGATCGCGTTCTCGGCGCGGCTCTCGCTGAAGGGGCGGCTCGGCGACGAGGCGGCGCTCGCGGCGTCGGGGTGGGCCGAGGTCGAGGCGCTCTTCGCCGAGCAGATCGTCGACGCGAGCGACGCGCTGCGCGAGCGCGCGCTCCGGCGCAAGGCGGGCCGCATCGCGGCCGAGCTCGCGCAAGCGGCCGCGGCGCGCGCCGCGGAGGACCGCGAGGCCGGGCGGCGGGCGCGCGCCGAGGCCGACCGGCTCCGCGCGAGCGCGGCGTACCTGCGCCGCGACCGGCGCACGATCGCCGCGGCGATCGACAAGGCGCTCGAGCCCGCGCGGCGGGAGCTCGCGGCCGATCTGCGGCCGATCGCGGCGCTGCCCGAGGAGCGCAAGCGCGCGGACGCCGGCGTCCGCGCCTACGTGCAGGAGCGGCTCGTCACGCGGCTGAGCTGGCCGCTCTCGGCGGAGATCGCGCGGGCGGCCCGCGCGGGCGTGGAGCCGGGGGCGCGCGCCGCGGGCGGCGTCGAGGAGGCGAGCGCCGCCGCGCCGTCGCCGCGGGCGGCGGCCCACGTGCGCGCGGTCCTGATGGGCATGGTGGCGGTGCACGACGCCCCCGACGAGCTCGCGGCGCGCTCGATCGAGGGCGTGGTCGAGGCCGCGATCGACGCCTTCGCCATGGCGCTGTCGGCCGAGGCGGAGGCGCCCGTGCCGCCGGCGGCCTCGGCGGCGATCGAGCTGCGCGCGGAGGCGCTCCGGGCGGCGTTCGAGGCGCCCGAGGCGCCGCCGGCCGGCGCCTGAGCGCGGCCGGGCTCGCGGGCCCGACCGGCGCCTGAGCGCGGCCGGGCTCGCGGTCGCGCTGCGTCAGCGGCGCGGAGGCGCTGCGTCAGCGGGTCAGGAAGAACGCGAGGACCCCGAGCGCCAGCCCGATCACGAGCGCCAGCGGCACCACCAGCCGGACCAGCCACAGATCGGTCTGGCGCTGGGGCGGCCGGCGATCCCGACGGACCGGAGACGGCGTGATCTCGATGATCTGCTCGGCCGCGGGCCGCGACCGAGGCCGCGGCGGCGCCGCGGCGCCGGTCGGCCCGGCGCCGCGCGGCGCCTCTTGCCCGGGGGACGGCGCGCGGGCGCCCGCGCCGGAGAAGAGCGGCGCGAAGTCCTTGCGATCGTGGATCACGAGGTCGCTCGACGGCGGATCGCTCGACGGGCTGCTGAGCCGCGCCTGCGGGAGCGTGCGCGAGAGATCCTCGGACGTCGGCCCGGCGAGCGGGTCGTGCCGCAGGGCGCCGGCGGCCGGCAGCGCCGCGGCGCGGGACGAGATCGCGCTCGACGCCGGCCCCTCCGTGAGCGCGCCCTCGCGGAACATCGCCTTCGCCAGCATCTCGCCCCGCTGCGCCGGCGGCGGCGGGTCGGCGTCGCGCAGCGGCGGCGCGGCCGTCATCGTGCTCCGGATCGACACCGGCACCGCCGACTCCATGGTCGGCGCGTCCTCGAGCGCGCTCGCCGTGGCGGCCGGGAGCAGCGCGTCGGACAGGTGGGGCAGGAGCCGCTCGAGCTCCTCGCGCAGCTCGCGCGCGCTCTGCTGGCGCTGGCCGGGCATCTTCGCGAGCGCCGTGAGGATGATCGCCTCCAGCGCGGGGTGGATCTGCGGCAGGAACAGGCTCGGCGGGGGCGGCCGCTTGCGGATGTGATCCATGGCCACCTCCCACACGACCGACGTGGGCGGGAAGGGGAGGCGGCCCGTGACGAGCAGGAACAGCAGGATCCCGCACGCGTACACGTCGCTGCGCCCGTCGATGGCGTCGCCCCGGCACTGCTCCGGGGACATGTACGCCGGCGTGCCGACGACCACGCCGACCGTGGTGACCGAGCCCCAGACGCTGATCGGCGCGCTGTTCGGCCCGTCGTCGCCGGCCCTCGTGCCGCCCTCGACCATCTTCGCGATGCCGAAGTCGAGCACCTTCACGCGCTCGACCGACGGATCCGCCGGATCCCGCAGGATCATCACGTTCTCGGGCTTGAGGTCGCGGTGCACGATGCCCCGCGCGTGCGCGGCGTCGAGCGCGTCGGCGATGCCGATCAGGATCCGCGCGGCGCGGGCCTCCGAGAGGCGGCGCTCGGCGAGCAGGAGCTCGAAGAGATCCTGCCCCGAGACGAGCTCCATCACGATGTACGGCAGGTGCCCTTCCACCCCGGAGTCGAGGATCTGCACCGTGTTCGGGTGGTGGAGGCGCGACGCCGCCTTCGCCTCGCGGTAGAAGCGGGTCACGAAGGTCTCGTCGCCGAGGAGCTGCGGGTGCATGATCTTGATGGCGACGTCGCGCGGCTCCCCGTCCTGCACGCCGCGGTAGACCGCCGCCATCGCGCCCTCGCCGATGAACCCGGTGACGAGGAAGCGCCCCGCGATGGTTCGGCCGATGAGTTCCGGGCCCGCGCTCATGAGCGAGACTTCACCATAGGGTCCTCTGCGTCCTTCTAGAAGGGCTACCCCGGCGTTTGCGCGTCACGGCTTCGCGGGCGCGGGCGCGTGCCGGGGCTCGCCCTTCGTCCCGAGGATCGCCTCGAGGATCGGCCGCGACCCCTGCACCGCGGTGCGCTGCGAGTAGAGGTGGAGCCCGCGCAGGCCGCCGAGCTCCTCGCCGCCGCCGGCGCGGCCCGGGCCGCCGTGGATCGTCTGCGGGAGGACGGTGCCGGGGCCGGGCGCCTGGTCGGCGATCCGCTCGCTGCCGAGCAGGACGCGGCCGTGGTACGGCGCGACGCCGAGCAGCACCTCCGCCGCGAAGCCGCGGTCGTCGCTGTAGACCGAGCAGACGAGGCTGCCGCGGCCCCGGCGCAGCAGGGCGACGGCGTGCGCCGCGCCGCCGTCGTACGGGAAGAGCGTCGCCACCGGGCCGAAGACCTCGTGCTCGTGCGCGGCGGGCGCGCCGTCCGGGCCGCCCGCGACGAGCAGCGTCGGCGGCACGAAGTACCCCTTTCCCTCGGGCACGCCGATCCTCTCGAACGGCCCGTCGCCGCCGATCGCCACCTCCGCCCCCGCCGCGAGCCGCTCGATGCCGGCGCGCACACCGCGGAGCTGATCGGCCGTGGTGAGCGGACCCACGGTGACGCCGTCCTGCGCGGGATCGCCGACGCGCGCGTCGCGGAGGCGGTCGACGAGGTCGCCGCGCACCGTGGCGATGACGGAGGCGGGGACGAAGATGCGCCGGATCGCCGTGCACTTCTGGCCGGCCTTCTGGGTCATGTCGCGCACGACGTCGCGGAGGAACATCGCGTAGGTCTCGGAGCCGGGGTCGACGTCGGGGCCGAGGACCGCGCCGTTCAGGCTGTCGGCCTCCACGTTCACGCGGACGCTCTCCCGCGCGAGACCCGGCAGGAGCCGGAGCGCCGCGCCGGTGGCGCTCGAGCCGGTGAACGCGAGGACGTCCTCGCCGCCGAGGTGCGCGAGGAGGTCGCCCGGCGGGCCCGCGACGAAGGAGAGGGCGCCGCGCGGCAGCGGGGCGCGCTCGGTGAAGATCTTCATCAGCCGGAACGCGACGAGGGCCGTGCTCGTCGCGGGCTTCGTGATGACCGGCATGCCCGCGAGGAGCGCGCAGGCGGCCTTCTCCGCGAGCCCCCAGGCGGGGAAGTTGAAGGCGTTGATGTGCACCGCGACGCCGGGGCGCGGCACGAGGATGTGCTGGCCGAAGAACCGCGGCGAGCGCCCGAGCTGCGCGCCCTCGCCGTCCGCGAGCAGCCGCGCGTCGCCGAGCTGGGCGCCGAGGTCGGCGTAGTAGGCGAGCGTCCCGATCGCGCCGTCGACGTCGAACTTGGCGTCGCTGCGGGTGTTGCCGCCGTTCTGGACGGCGACGTCGATGAGCGCGTCGCGGTGCGCGTGCGCGGCGCGCGACATGGCGCGGAGCAGCTCGCCGCGCTCGGCGAACGTGAGCGCGCGCAGGGAGGGCCCGCCCACCGTCCGGGCGAACGCCACCGCGGCGGCGAGGTCGAGCCCGTCCGTGCTGGTCTCGGCGAGCGGCTCCTCGGTCGCGGGGTTGACGAGCGGGTGCGGCGCTCCCTGACCGGCGATCCACTGACCTTCGACGTAGCTCTCGAGCCGCTCCATGGGGCGCGTAGCCTACTCGCGCGGTCGCTCGGCACAACCCCCACGCGGGGCGGCGCGCGTCACCTCGATGCGCCTCATTCCTCTCCGCGCGCGGTCATTGCCGCGAACGGTCACTTGCACGAGGCGGACGCGAGCAGCGCCGAGATCTTCGCCTTCACCACCTCGAACTCCCGCACCGCGAGGTCGATCTCGGCCTGGCGCTGCCTGCGGCTGGACTCGACGAGATCGAAGCTCGTCACGGTGCCGGCCTCGTACGCGACCTGCGTGAGGCGCGCGGTCTCGCGCGCGAGGTCGCGCGACTGCTCGGCGACCGCGCGCGCCTGCTCGGCGACCTCGACGCTCCGGACCGCCTGCGTCGACTCGAGCTCGGCCGAGCGCTCCACCGCGCCGAGGCGGGCCCGCTGCTGCTCCACGGCCGCCCGGTTGATCCGGAGATCGCCGTAGCGCGCCCCGCCGTCCCAGATGGGCACGGTGAGCACCGCGCGGATCGACCACGACCAGCCGGACCGCGTGGCGTCGCCGGCGTCCCCGACGCCGCCGACGCCGCCGACGGGGGCGGTGCCGCCGAAGTACGTCTCGGCCCCCAGCGTGCTCGACACCTCGGCATACGGAGCGAACGCGAGCTTCGCGTCGGTGAGGCCGCGCTCGGCGAGCTCCAGCTCGGCGCGCGCGGCGCGGACGTCGGCGCGCTGATCCGTCCGCGTCTGGCTGCACTGGGACCCGAGCTCCGTCGCGATCCCGTTGAGCGAGAACTCCTGCGGCACGCCGACCTCGCCCTTCAGGCCGAGCGCGGCCCCGAGCGCCTCGCGCGCCCTGCGCAGCGACTCGTCGCCGGACACGAGCGTCGCGCGGGCGAGCGCGACGTCCTGCTCCGCGCGGACGACGTCGAGCTTGGTGCCGGTGCCGAGGCGCTCCCGCCGCCGCGTGAGCTCGAGCAGCTCGAGCGCGCTGCGCAGCCCGACGCGGTTGACCTCGCTGAGCCGCTCGGTCGTGACGATCGAGACGACGGCGTCCGCGACCGCGACGAGCGTGAAGCGGCGCCGGTCCTCGAGGCTCAGCTTGGCGACCTCGACCGCGAGGTCGGCGGTGCCGATGCCGTACCAGGCGCGCGGCGCGAGGATGGGCTGCCGGAGCGTGAGCGACGCCGCCGCCCGCGTCGGCGCGTCCGCGCCCCCGGGCGCCAGGAGGCGGCTCAGCTCGCCGCTCGCGTCGAGGTTCGGCAGCGCCTGGGCGAGCGCCCGCCGCGCGCTCCCCTCGGCGCGGGCGACCTCCTGCACGGCGACGACGAGATCGACCGACCGCTGCTCGATGATCGCGCGCGCCTCGTTCCAGCTCGCGAGCGTGCGCGCCGCCGGCGGGACGGGCGCGAGCGCGGGGTCGTTCACCTCGATGCGCTGCGGCGTCACCGTGGGTGTCCCCGCCGTCGCCGGGGCGGCGGCCGGGGGGGGCGCGGCGGCGCCCGCGGGGGCCTGCTGGCCGGGCCGCCCCTGAGGCAGCTGGCCCGGTCGCGCCGGCGGGGGCGCCGGCTGCGCGAGGGCGACTCCTTGATGCAGGGCGAGGGAAGCGAGGGCGAGGACAGCGACCATGCGGAGCCGGCGACGGGGCATGCGCGACTCGATGCGCCGTCCGGCGCGCGACGACAAGCCCGAAGCGGACAGGCACGCGGTCTCGGCCTGCGCGCGTGTGCGAAACCGTGGGCGGGCGGCCGCGCGGCGGCCCAAGTCATGGCGGCAGCGCGCGGATGCGCCACTATTCTGGATCACCGATGCCAAGCCGGTTGCCCCCGAACGACATCTGCCTCGGCTGCGGAAAGCGACGGCGATGCGGCGCCGCCGACCCCTGCGCCCGCTGCGGCGAGCCCCCTCATCGCGCCGTGTGGCGACGCGCCGAGCGGCGCGGCGCGTCGCCGAGGATCGAGCTGTTCCTGAGCGCGATCACGAGCGGCCTCTTGCTCGCGTACTCGGCGCTCTACGCGCTGCTCCTGACCGGCCTCGCCGAGTCCGCGGACAGCTCCCTCGCCTCCGCGGCGCTCTTCGCCGCGATCCTGTGGCTCGGCGTGAGGCTCGCGCGGTGGATCGTGCGCTCGCTCTTCGAGCTCTGGGGCACCACGTGGTCGTACTGCTCCGCCGACGGCGCCCGCTGGGGCACCGTGAGCACGCTCTTCGGGTGGTACGGCGCCGGCGAGGGCGTGAGCCTGACGGGCTTCCGCCCCACGAGCGCGGGCTCGACGCTCTTCTGCTCCTCGGACGCGATCGACGCGGGGCTCCCGGTCGTGGCCGCGAACCTCTCGCGCCTCGTCGGAGCGCAGGGCCACGAGGCGTTCTCGCCGTTCGAGGTGCTGATGCTCAGCGCCTTCACGGGCCTCGTCGCGCGCGGCGAGGCGGTCATCAGCCGGGCCACGGCGGTGCGCTGGCGCAAGGACTGGCTCGGCGCCGCGCGGCGCGGCGCGCCCCACGCGATCTTCACGATCGAGCGCGCCGGCGACCGCGAGGAGGGCAGCGCGATCGAGCGCGAGATCCTCTCGGCCATGCAGGCCAAGGCGGACGGCCTCGCGTCGGCCGCGGAGCCCCCGCCGCCCGGGGGCTACCGCGACGCCGCGTGGCGGCCGCCCCCCGTGCGGCTCTGCATCGACGAGGTGCTGCGCCCGCGCGCGCTCGCGCTGGCGGCGCGGGCGCTCCGCAAGGAGCCGCGCGGCGGCGCGCCGGTCGCGGTCGCCGCGGCGCTCGACGAGTTCGGCAGGCGCGACCCCGCCCGGATGAGCCACCTGCGCGTGCTCCTCGCCGAGCACCGCCGCCGCGCGCTGTCGGCGTGAGCCGCGGCGCTCAGTGCCACACGCCGATGCCGGCGCTCACGCTCTCGTAGCGGGGCGCGATGTCCATCGACGCCTGCAGCGTGTAGGCGGCCTCGGAGATCAGCCCCCAGAAGGTCGTCGTCAGCACGCGGATGTCCGCGCCGAAGGTGAAGTGCTGCCGCCCCACGCTCCCGCTCCCGAGGTGGCCGGAGCGGTTCGGCTCGTAGTAGCTCCCGAACCGCGTGTGCACGCGGCCCGGGATCGGCTCCGTCTCGATCCCGAACCGCGGCGAGAAGCTCACGTGCGCGCCCGACGCGCCCACCGCCGAGTCGTCGTCGGCCCGCTCCGGCAGGTTCTGCGCCAGGAAATGCTCGAGGCTCACCCCGTTCGACACCGCGCCCGTGACGAGGAGCTCCGCGGTGATGAGCAGGTGCTCGCGCGGCCAGTTCCAGTAGCGGGCGCGCCGCTCCTTCTCCAGCAGGTCCGGCCCGGCGGCGAGCTCGCGCTCGTCGGCCTCGCGCTCGCGCGCGCCCTCCAGCGCGAAGATCCGCGCCCGCCGGGCGCGCTCCTCCGGGTCCGCGATCCCGGCGAGCGCGCGCTCCCGCCGCGCCTCCCGCTCGGCCCGCCTGCGCGCGATCGCCGCGCGGAGCTCCCGCTCCTGATCGCGCGGGTTGATCCACGCCGGGTTGAGCGGGCGCGGCCCCACCTGCACGGCGAGCCCGAGCTCGAGCTCCCAGGGGAGGACGACCTCGTTCGGCAGGATCAGCCCGCCGGCGCGGCGGACGTTCCCGTCCGTGACCACCCCCTCGCCGAGCAGCCGGCCCCCGTTCACCGGGAAGCGGAACGTCGCGCCGACCCGGTAGGAGGCCCAGTCGGGGCGGACGAGCACCCCGAGCTCCGGGGAGATGCCCGCGATCGTGAGGTTGGTCTGCTCCGCGCCGAGGCCGAGCGTCACGGCGCGGGCGCCGGCGCCCAGCACGACCGCGTCGCCGAGCAGGCGGGCTCCGCCGAGGAAGTGGTACTTGCCGGTCACGACCGTGGTCTCGGCGCCGCGGTCGTCCACGAGCGAGTACCGCTGCAGCTCGGCGTTGACCCCGAGGCCGAGATCGCCCGCCTGGAGCTGGCCGCCGAGGGTCAGGTACACGAAGTTCGAGTAGTCGAGGTCGAGGTCGCCGCTGTTGTCGAAGTCGTTGTTGTCGAAGTCGTTGTCCCCGAAGAGCTCGATGGGCAGCGAGATCGACGCGGCGACGTCCCACTCGAGCCATTTCACGCTGAAGGGCTCCCGGACCGCGGGCGCGGCGGCGTTGGCCACCATGCCGGCGATCCCCTCGGCGTAGGCGGCGTACGCGCCGGCGATCCCGGTCACGCGCAGCGGCGCCAGGATCGGCCCCTGGAAGAGGTCGATGGTGTACGCGTTGTCCTTGAGCGGCTGGGCCGGCGCGGCCCGCGGCGGGCCGAGGACGAGGGCCAGCGCGGCGAGCGCCGCGGCGGGGCGGCGGGCGGCGCGGCGCGGCGCGGTCGTCTCGGTCACCTCGCGCTGCCCCTCCGGTCCAACAGCATCTCGTCGCGCCCGCGGCGAGGTGATAGCACTGGCGCGCACGGAAGGGACCGCGGAAGCGGAGCCCGACCAGCGGTGGCCGGGCCCGGCGACAAGGCTCCCCGGCCAGCGAACCACAACGAATTGAGACGAGGAGCGGCCGCCGGCCATCGCCGCGCCGGCGCCCGCGCACCCCATCCCGCCCAAGGAATCGCTGCTCTCATGCCCGCCCAAGCTCCCGCGCCCATCGCCCCCGCCCCGGCCGTGCCAGGGACCGAGGCGCGATCGCCCGGCGGGCGGCGGCGCCCCGGCGGGCCTCGCGCCCGCGGCCGGCGCATCGCCCTGGTCGCCTACTACAGCTTCGCCGCGCTCATCATCGTCTCGTGCACCCTCCAGGTGATCCGGCAGGTCTTCTTCCTGCCGGCCGCGCCGTCGCCCTACGGGAGCTGCGAGGAGGGCCTCCTGGCGCTCGTCCGGGCCGTCGAGCGGGCCAGGGAGGCCGCCCCGGGGACCGACGGGGAGGACGCCGCCCTCGCCCGGTTCCGGAGCACGCTCGCTCCGGCGTGGGGCTACCGGGACGGAGTCGCCGCCTCGTGCCGGGGCTCCGCCGAGAACGAGCGCGCTCTCGACGCCATCGAGCGGCTCCGCTATGCGGAGGAGCACGCAGCGCGGCGCGAGGCAGGCGATCTGGCTCCGCTACGGCGCCGGGTCCGGGCGATCGTCGATGGCCAGCTTGGGCCCGTGTCCCCGAGATAATACCCCGACGCGGCGATCACGCAGGACGATATGACCGACATGACCGTTCCTTCTCCCCCTGCCGCAGTGGCGGGTGAAGCGCAGACCGGCGAAAAGCCCCAGCCGCCGCCCACCTTTGATGTGCTGCCCCTGTCGTCCGAGCTGCGCGAGACGCTCGCGGAGATTGGCTACGTCCACCCGACGCCGGTGCAGCTCGCCGTCTGGGAGCCGGTCACGCGCGGGCGCGACGCGGTCGTGCAGGCGCGCACCGGCACCGGCAAGACGGCGGCCTTCGGGCTCCCGATCGTCGACCACGCCGTGAAGCGCTCGCTCGCGCAGGCGCAGGTGCTCGCGCTCTGCCCGACGCGAGAGCTCGCGCTCCAGGTCTCCGCCGAGGTCGAGCGCCTCGGCAAACGCAAGGGCGTCAAGGTGGTCGCCGTGTACGGCGGCGCGCCGATGCAGCGGCAGATCGACGCGCTCGCCGCCGGCGCGCAGGTCATCGTCGGCACGCCGGGCCGCGTGCTCGACCACCTGCGCCGCGGGACGATCGTCGCCAAGCACATCCGGCTGCTGGTGCTCGACGAGTGCGACGAGATGCTCTCGATGGGCTTCGAGCGCGAGCTCACCGCGATCCTCGCCGAGCTGCCGCCGGAGCGGCAGACGCTGCTGTTCTCGGCGACGCTCCCGCCCGACATCGAGCGCATCGCGCGCAGCAAGCTGCGCTCGCCCGAGTTCATCACCCTCTCCGGCGACGCGGTCGGCGCGCTCCAGATCCAGCACTACGTCTACCTCATCACGGGCGACAAGCTGACGTCGCTGATCCGGATCATCGAGGTCGAGAACCCGGAGAACGCGGTCGTCTTCTGCAACACCAAGGACGAGACGGAGACGGTCGCCGCGGCGCTGAAGCGCCAGGGCTACGACGCCGACTGGCTGAACGGCGATCTGCCGCAGTCCGATCGCGAGAAGGTGATGAGCGCGACGCGCGAGGGGCGCCTGCGCTTCCTCGTCGCCACCGACGTGGCGGCCCGCGGCATCGACATCTCGCACCTCACGCACGTCATCAACTACGACTTCCCGCAGGACGCCGAGGCGTACGTGCACCGCACCGGCCGCACCGGCCGCGCGGGGCGCACCGGCACGGCGATCGCGCTGATCACGCCGCAGGACGTCGGGCCGCTCTACATCCTCCGGCTGACGTACAAGATCCGGCCGCTCGAGAAGCAGCTGCCCACGGAGGGCGAGCTCAAGACGCGCGCCGAGGCCGACCTCGTCGCGATGCTCGCCGAGGCGTTCCTGCCGAAGGGCACGCACCCGGACGACCTCTCGCTCGCGCGCCGGCTGCTCACGCACGACCAGGCCGAGGCGATCGTGGCGGGCCTCCTGCGCGATCACCTCGGCGCGCGGCCGACGGCGCAGGAGGAGGCGAGCGCCGCGCGGCGCGCCCAGCAGCCGCGCGCGGCGGCGCGCGAGGGCGCCGAGCCCTCGACCCGGCCCGAGCCCGCGGCGCGCGGGGCGAGCGCGCGGGGCGAGCGCGCGTCGCAGGGCGCGATCCCGCGCGCGGCCGACTCGGTCGATCCGCGCTCGCCGGAGACGGAGCGCAGCAGCGAGCGCGAGGTCGCGCGCGAGGGCGATCGGGACCGCGGGCGGGACCGGGATCGCCGGTCGCTGCGCCTGCGGCGGGACGAGGGGCGGCGCGGGCCCCGCGGCGCGGACGCGCCGGCCGGGGACGACGCGCGGCTCGAGCCGCGCCGGCCGGAGGTGGCGCGGGCGCGCGAGGAGGGGCCCGTCTCGGTCGAGCCGCTCACGCGGCCGGAGCCGCTGATGCGGATCGAGCCGCCGCGCGGCGAGGGCGCGCCCGGCCGCGGCCCGGCGGAGCGCCTGCGCGATCGGCCTGGCACAGCGACGCTGCTGTCGGCGCGCCGCGGCCCCGCCGCGGCCGGCGTCGCCGCCGCGCCCGGCCGCGGCGGCGCGCAGGGCCAGCCGTTCTCCCGCCACGCCGACTTCACCATGTGGCAGCCGCCGGAGGAGGAGGGCGACGACGAACCGATCCTCGGCGAGCCGCCGTCCCCGCCGCCCGGCTCGCCCGCGTCACGCGGCGGCGAGCGCGCGAGCGGCGCTTCGCCCGCGCTCCTCGGCGAGCCCGCGGTCGAGATCGAGAGCGGCGAGCCCGGCGAGTCGCCGCGCGCCGAGCCCTCGCGCGACGAGGCGGACAGCGAGTTCGTCGAGGTCTTCATCAACCTCGGCCGCCGCGACGGCGCGCGCGCGGCCGATTTCCAGCGCGCGCTCATCGAGCGGGCCGGGATGGCCAAGGGCGACATCCGGCGCATCCGCGTGCGCGAGCGCAACGCGTTCGTCAGCGTCCCGAAGGCCGAGCTCGCGCGGGTCGTGGCGGCGCTGAACGGCGCGACGATCGCGGGCAAGGAGGCGCGCGCGGAGCAGGCTCGGGAGCGCACGTCAAGCGCTGAAGAGGTGACGGAAGACGCCTGAACGCGGGGCGCGCCGGTCCGTCGCGGCGAGGCGGCGGACCGGGCTCCGCGCTGGCGTTTCGCGCTGCCGCCGCGCGTGCCAGACACCGCCCGCCGGCGTACGTCGGTGGGCGCTCGCGTGCGACGCCGTCCAGGCGGCGCCTCCCCGCGCGCAACGCGCTAGCCAAGCTCGCCCACTGGTCGTATCACGGAAGGGATGGCGCGAAGTGGAGCGGAGGATATCGACCGGCTTCGACGGGACATCGATCGAGCGCTCGCTGACAAGCTCGACGCGGACAGGGTTCTCCCGCTGCTCGCGCGTCTGGCCCGCGCGACGGCGCCCGGCAGCGAGCCGTGGCTCTATGCGCACCGCCACCTCGCGGAGATGGGCGTCGAGCACGACCCGTGGCGCGCCGCGCTCTTCGCGCGCCGCGTGCTGCAGTTCCACGCGGAGGACGACGGCGCGTGGGCGGTGCTCGGCCTCGCGCAGTCGCTGCTCGGCAACTACCGCTACGCCGCGCGCGCCTATGAGCGCGCCCTGGCCATCGCGCCCGACAACCCGTGGTACGCCCACAACCTGGGCCACCTCTACGACGTCGCCCTGAACCGTCCCCACGACGCCTTGCCGCTCCTGGCGCAAGCCACCGAGGCGCAGACGGGCGAGGCCGACATCGCTGCGAGCTACGCCCACGCGCTCGCCCGGTGCGGCAAGCTGGTGCTCGCGAAGAAGATCTTGAAGCGCGCCATCCGCCACGGGGCGACGGCCGACCAGATGGCGCTGTGGCGCTGGCTGGACGCCGGCGCGCCGACCGCGGGCGAGAGCGGGCCTGCCCCGCAGCGCTCGGCCGACTCGAAGCGCAAGACCAAGCGGCGGCGCGCCCGCGAGCGCCAGAGCCTCGGCGACTGAGCCGGCCCGCCCGCTCCCGCGCGCACCGCCGCAGAGCGCCCCACGCGAGGAGCCCACGTGCGCTCGGGCCTCTCATCCGCACCTCCGAGGAGGGGAGCCGCCGGTCGTCGGCGGCCGGGCTCGACCGCGCTGCGGCGCGGCAGGCGGCGTCCGTCGTGACGCAGAGCACAGCGAGGTTGTATGGGCACGGGCTACCTCGTCTGGGCGACTGCGGATGCCGTCGCCACAAGCGACACGCACCGCCGACGCGAAGCTTGACGGTGGGTTGCCCGGTTGGCGATAAGCTGTGTTTCTCGACTGGTGCTGGACACGGTCCCCGTTCGGGAGAGGGCACCCTGCGAGGAGAAGACATGAGCGTCACGAGCGTGCAAAGGACGGACAGGACGACGGAGCGCCAGGCGCCCTCCGCTGCCGCCTCGTCCGGCCTGCGCGTCTCCTGCTCCCGGCGCGCAGACGTCGGGCGAGCCTGCGACGCGGCTCGCCGCGCCGCGCATCGGAGGGACGCGCTGCACGGCGAGCGCGGGCTCACGACGGAGAATTCGCGATGAGCGAAGAAGCTCTGCGGCAAGAGATTGCGAGGCTCACGGAGCGCGTCGCGACGCTCGAGCAGCAGATCGAGGAGCGCGAGCGCGCGGCGAAGGAGCAGGCCGCGGAGCTCGACCAGGCGAGGCGCGAGGCGCGCGAGCGCGGCGAGCAGCTGGCCCGCTCGGAGGACGAGCTGCGGCGGCAAGCGGGCATCTTCAAGCTGGTGCTCGACAGCATGGCCGACGGCGTCGCCGTCGTGGACCACGAGGGCGAGCTCCTGATGCGCAACCCGGCCGCGGAGCACATGCTCGGCCGCGCGTCCCTCGACGTCGCCGCGAACGGCGAGCCGGGGCCCGGCGAGGCCACGCTGTTCTTCCCCGACCAGGCGACGCCCTGGCCCGCGTCGGAGCACCCGCTCGTGCGCGCCCTGCGCGGCGAGACGGTCGATCAGGTCGAGCTCTTCGTGAGGAAGCCCGCGGAGCAGGACGCGCGGCACGCGCGCCTGCCGCAGGCCGCGCCGGGCAACGCCATGGCGACCCTCGCCCCCGCTTCGGGGCCGCAGGCGGGCGACAGCGAGCCGCGCTCGGTCCGCTTGCCGCCGATGTTCGCCGACGCGCGGCTCGATCCCGGCCAGGCGGCGGGGCTGTTCCTGACGGTCAGCGCGAGCCCCATGCGGGGCAAGGACGGCTCGATCTCCGGCGCCGTCGCCGTCTTCCGCGACGCGACCGAGAAGAAGCGCCTCATCGAGGATCTCGAGGCGAAGAACCGCGACCTGGTCGAGAGCGAGAGCGCCAAGAGCGAGCTCGTCGAGCGGCTCCGCTACGCCATCGACGAGATCTCGACGCCGATCCTCGAGCTCTGGGACGACGTCCTCGCGCTGCCGATCATCGGCGTCGTCGACTCGCGGAGGAGCGCGCAGATCATGGAGCGGCTGCTCGACGAGATCGTCCGTCGCCAGTCGCGCTACGTCATCATCGACGTGACGGGCGTCGAGGTGATCGACACGCGGACGGCCGACCATTTCATGAAGCTGATGAAGGCGGTCGAGCTGCTCGGCGCGCGGTGCCGCATCACCGGGGTCAGGCCCGCGGTCGCGCAGACGATGGTGGAGCTCGGCATCAACCTCGGCTCCGTGCGCGCCGCGCGCAACCTCAAGCACGCGCTGCGCGAGAGCCTGGCGCTCGCCGGCCAGAAGCCGACGCTCTCGTCCCTCATGGGCGGCCGCCGCGGCGCGGCCAAGGGCGACGAGAAGCCGGCGGGACAGCCTTTCACCCCTGGCGGCCACGGGGCCGCGTTCGATCCGTCGGGCAGCGGTCCCATGACCACGTCACAGCTGCAGCTCAGCGCGAGGAAGGAGACGTCCACTTGATGCAAGCGGGTAGGGTCCCCATCGTGGGCCTCTTCGGGAATTTAATCGTCTCGGTGCAGGGCGGGCTAACCGACGGGCAGGTCGAGCAGCTGCGCGACGACGTGACGGGGTCGATCGAATCGCGCTCGCCCCGCGGCCTCATCGTCGACCTCTCCGGTGTCGAGATTCTCGACAGCTATCTCACCCGCGCCATCCGTGACATCGCGCTCACGGCCCGGCTGATGGGCGTCCGGACGGCGGTGTGCGGCCTGCGCCCCGCGGTCGCGATCGCCCTGGTCGAGATGGATCTGGAGATCCCTGGCGTCGTGACGGCGCTCAACCTGGAGCGCGCCGTCGAGATGCTCGCGCCGTCCGCGGAGGACGACCTGATGCCGCCCGAGCTCACGAACGAGGTGACGCATGAAGATCCCTCCTCGTGACGGACCGCCCTCCAGCGGCGGCGCCACGGGGCCGCCGTCGAGCCGGTCCGGTGGACCGGTGTCGACGCGCATGCCGAGCTCGCCGCAATCGGCGCGCGGCCCTGTGCCGTCGTCTCCGCAGATCGTCGGCCGCTCGATCACGGATCAGATCGAGACGGTGCTGGCGCAGTTCCTCTCGCCCGCGGTGAGGAAGAGCGTCATCGACTGCGGCATTCGGCAGGCGAAGGTCGACCCGCTCTACGCGCGCGAGGGCGATCTCAGGCGCCTGCTCGTCGAGGTCAAGCGCGGGGTGAAGCTGTTCGTGCGCGATCAGGCGCAGCTCGATCGGTGCATCACCGAGCTCGGCGAGCTCGATCACGCCGCCCCCGCGCCGCGCGAGATCACCATCGACGTGCGCAACGAGGAGGACGTGCTGCGCGCGCGGTCTGCTGGCCGCGAGCTCTGCATCGAGCACCTCGTCAGCGACGTCCTGCAGACGAAGATCGTCACGGCGATCTCCGAGCTCGGGCGCAACATCGTGAGGTACGCGGGCAACGGGCAGATCATCGTCCGCTCGCTCACCTCGCCGATGCGCGCGATCGAGATCATCGCGCAGGATCACGGGCCCGGGATCTCGAACCTGCAGGAGATCCTGAGCGGCAAGTACCGCTC
The DNA here is from genome assembly GCF_051474665.1 of Sorangium sp. So ce394. NCBI lineage: Bacteria > Pseudomonadati > Myxococcota > Polyangiales > Polyangiaceae > Sorangium > Sorangium sp. So ce394. Next base: position 5,954,239 of record NZ_CP150339.1, on the reverse strand, counting down.
GCGCCACGGCATGGGCGCGGGGCTCCGCGGCACGAAGGCGCTCATGGATGCGTTCGATGTCAAGACGGCGCCCGGCGCGGGGACGACCGTGACGGTCAGGAAGTACCTCGGATGACAATTGCGATCGGGACCGCGTGCTGCGTCGCGGCCGGCGAGGAGGTCGCCGGCGACGAGGTGGTGGTGGTCCGGCAGTCCTCCTGGGCGCTGATCGGCCTCGCGGACGGGCTCGGCCACGGTCCCCACGCAGCGCAGGCGGCCTCCGCCTTCTGTCGCTACGTGGAGGACCACGCGTCGATGCCGCTCGAGGATCTGCTGACCGGGGCAGGGGAGCAGCTCGCGTCGACGCGCGGGGCGGCCGCCGCGCTCCTGCGCATCGACGAGGGCACCGGCGAGCTCGAGTTCTCGGGCGTCGGCAACATCGCGATGAAGGCGATCACGCGCACGGCGATGCCGATCTTCTGCTCCGCCGGGATCCTCGGGCGCCGCGTGCGGCGGCTCCGCAGCTTTCGATTCCCCGTGGCGCCGGGCGATGTCGTCCTCCTGCACTCGGACGGCATCTCCAGCGGCTTCGATCTCGGCGCGTTCCGCGACCTCGATCCGGAGGAGATGGCGCGCCGCATCGTCGAGGTCCACAAGAAGTCGTTCGACGACGCGACGTGCGTGGTCGCGGTGCTCCGCGACAGGGTCCCTTCGTGACGCAGCGCAGCCCGCCCGTCTTCACCATCCCCGTCACGCGCGAGGAAGATCGCTTCGCCTGCGCGGCCGAGGGCGCGCAGATCGCGCGCTGGGCTGGGCTCTCGGAGCGCGCGCAGCACGAGCTCGCGATCGCCATCGCCGAGCTCGTGTCGAACGCCGTGCGCCACGGCGGCGGCGGCAGCATCAGCATCCGCGCGATCCGCGAGGACGCCCTCGCGGGCAGCGGCCGCTGGGGCGTCGAGGTGATCGTGCGCGACTCCGGCCCCGGCATCGACCCGAAGCTCGCGATCCTGGAGGAGGTGGGGCCGAAGAGCGATCGCAGCCCGTCCTCGTCGAGCTCCGCGCGGCTCGCGCCGAGGATGCCCGGCCAGGGCCTCGGCGTCGGGCTCGGCGCCGTGCACCGGCTGATGAGCTCCGTGGTCATCCGCTCCTCGCCCGGCATCAGCACCGAGGTGATCGCCGTCAAGTGGAAGTAGGCGCCGCGCGCGCCCGCGCCGCGCGAGCCTCCGCGCCGAGCGGCAGCGGCTCGGCGCGCCCGCGGGCGCCGATCGCGGCGATCACGCGCGCGGGCGTCGGCTGACGACCGCGGCGACCGCGCGCGTCAGTTGAGCTCTTTCTCGGTCCGCTCGCTCTGCTCGGCTTCGAGGAACGTCGCGGTGATCTCGCGCTCGAGCGCGAGGTTGATCTCGCGGTCGAGCGCCTCGATGCTGCCCGCGAGCCGCGCGACGTTGAGGGCGTAGACGAAGACCCGCGCGCACGGGTGGACCTCGGCGCTGCCGCGCAGGCCCCGCTCGCGCTCGTCGGCGTTGAGGCCGTCGAGGAGCACCAGCGCGCGCGGATCGACCCCCTCGGCCACGAGCTCCATCCCGGGCACGTCGGAGATGTAGAGCTCCGCGCCGTCGACGTACCGACGGAGCACGGGGTTGAGCGCGGCGATCGTCTTCTGCGCGAGCGTCATGAAGCCGTCGCGGCTCGGCGCCCAGGGGGGCATGCCGAGCTCGACGTCGAGCTCGCGCGAGCGCAGGAACGCCTGCGTCGCCCCGCGGACGTCGCCCCGCTCGTCGCGGATGAGCCCGAGGTAGTAGTGGGCCTCGGCGTGCCGCGGGTCCTTGAGCGCCGCCTCCTCGATGAGCGCGGCGGCCTTGTCGGCCTGGCCGATCTCGTAGAAGGCGCGGCCCACGAGGAACGTGTGGTTCGGGTTGTCGTACGGGCCGTCGGGGATCCTGGCGGCGACCTGCGCGGCCTCGTCGAGATCGCCCTTGCCGAGCAGCGCGTCGAACTTGAGGAGGAGCGCGTCGATGATCTCCTCGTCGACCTCGGCCAGGTCGAGCGCCTGGTCGCACATCTCGATCGCCTGGTCGAAATCGCCGAGCGGGTGGATGTACACCTCGGCGGCGTTGAGCATCGCCTCCAGGTAGGTGTCGTCGAGGGCGATCGCCTGGCGATACGCCTCGATGGCCTCCTCGCCCTCGCCCTCCAGGGCGGCGACGAAGCCGAGCAGGTTGTGAGCCTCCGGCGAGTTCGGATCGAGCTCGAGCGCCCGCCGGGCCGACGCCTCTGCTCCGCGCGTATCCCCGCGCTGGACAAGATCCCACCCGCGATCGAGGTGCGCCGAGAACTGGTCCATGGCGGCTCCACAAGTGTGCGAAGGGGGCTCCAGAGTCAAGAGGGAGCCCTGTCAAAGCGAGCGTTCAAGCTGTTCCGAACACGACCTGCCCGGATTTCCAGCGCCGAGCTCGGCGGCCGGCGAGGCGCCCGCGGGAGCGGCCGGCGGCGTCCCGCCTCCGGGGTCGAGCTCGATCGCGACGCGCTCACTCGTGGATGGAGATGATCGTCCCGCGGTTCTCGGGCGTGGCCCACACCCCGTGCCAGCCGCGGGGCAGCCTGGGCTCGCTCCAGAAGAACACCTTCTTCGCGTCGAGCGGCGAGAGGTTCACGCAGCCGTGGCTCATCTCCCGGCCGAAGTTGGAGTGCCAGAAGGCGCCGTGGAGCGCGTACGACCCGTCGTAGTACGCGACGAACGGCACGTCCTCGATGCTGTACGGCAGATCGCCCGCGACCGTCCCGTCGCCGTCCATCGTGGTCGCGATGTGCTTCTCGCGGATGCGGAACACCCCTGTCAGCGTCGGGTGGTCCTTCTTCTTGTCCTTCGAGCGCCTGCCGGGGGAGACGAGCGCCGCGAAGACGGGCCTGTCGCCCTCGACGGCGACCAGCGTCTTGCGCGACAGGTTCACGTCGATCCACTTCTCGCCCGGCGCGAGGTCCTGCGGCGGGGCGCCGAGCTCGGTGTACGTCCCGTCGGCGCCCTTCATCCACCAGCCCTCGGTGGTCTTCCGGTAGACGACCGACTTGTGCTTGTGGCTCTCGCCCGTGAGGCCGAACGCGGCGAAGCGCTCGAGCGAGCCGGCCACGGAGACGGACTTCATCTCGGCGTCGAACTGGTACTTGCTCGCCGTCTTCGCGAGGATGAAGCCGACCGACTTCGCGCCCTCGGGGAAGTCGATGCCCTGCGAGGACGGCGGCTTGATGATGTACATGCGGTCGCTCGGCGCGACGAGCCCCGCGGTCGTCTTGTACCAGCTGCGGCCGTTCCACCCGAAGGTCTTGTCGACCGCGACGAAGAAGCCCTTCACCATCCGCTTCGCGACCGTCGCGTCGGAGTCCTTGTCGAGATCGGCGAGCGTGACGTTGCGCGGCCTGCCGTTCTCGTCGACGTTCTCCCACCAGGGCTTCTCGGGCTCCTCCTCGACCGGCGCCGGGGCCATGATGCCGAGCGACGCGGCCGCGGCGACGGCCGCCGCCTTGTCCTCCGCCGCGGACGCCTGCGTGGCGACGGCGGCCACCGGGGTCGCGCCCGGCTCGGGGGGGCTCGCCGAGGGGCGCGCGGCGGCGGCCGCGGCCGCGGCGGCGACCTCCTTCTCGGTCTCCTCGTAGAGCTCCTCGGCGCGCTGCCGCTCCTCTTCCTTCTTCTTGCGCTTCGACGACTCGAGGTACGGCTCGTAGCGCGCCATCTCGTCCTTCGAGGGGACGGAGCGGTAGAGCGGCGTGCCGTGCGTCGTGTTGAACGCGTACTTGTACGGGAGGACGTCGTCGAGGTTCGGCGCCGTGATGCCGAGGCGCACCTGCGGGTTCGACAGGTCGGTCGTGGCCGACCTCCCGCAGACGTAGCCGCCGTCGAGGAGGCGGTACCAGCCCTTGGCGCAGCTGCCGCCCTTGATCGGCTTCGGATCGACCGGCACCTTGCTGCCGAGCCGGATGTAGCCGAGCCGCTGCTTCGAGAACTCCATCGTCGGGTAGACCGCCGCCTGCGGCACGATCGAGCCGAGCAGCGGACCCGTGTAGGGCTTGTCGGGCGCGGGCGGCTCCGGGGCCGCCGAGGGCGCGGCGCTCGGCGCCTCCTTGGGGGCGTCGGCCGACGCGATCGCGCGCGCCGACGAGGTGGGCGACGGGCGGGGGAGCGACGACGTCCGCTCGGGCGGCGACTTGCCCTCGGTGGAGGGGCCGGGGGGCGCCTCGCCCTGGCAGCCGCTCGCCCACGCGGCGGTGCCGGCGAAGGCCGCCGCGGCGATGAACCCGAGCGCGCTGGAGACGAGCGAGGAGCGCGCGGCGCCGCCCGCGGAGCGGCCTGCGTCCGGCGCGGGTTGCGGCTTCCGCGCGCCGCCGGTGCGGACGTTGCCGCTGCCGTGCGATCGTGCGGGGTCGTTCTGCCCGCGGGGGCGGGGCGCCTGAGAGCGGTTCATCGCATCCACAGCGTTGGGCGAGGACCGGCCATCCCGGTCCTCGCGGTCGTTTGATCGACCCGTAGGGTCGGGTCGGCTCGGCGGTCTTAGTACCTGGTCACTCACGTGTCGATCCACTTCTCTGCGGAGCGCGCGTCCCTCGGGTTTCGCCGCGGCGGGCGCCGGGGCAGGCGGCATCGCATGAGCGTCGCCGGAGCGAACGACATGCCACGCAGCCCCGACGTGGGGCGCACGCGCGGCCCGCGCGCCGTCCGCGGTGCGAGTGCCGTTCGGACGGCGGCTGCTAGGGTACCGCCGTGGCGGAACGGACCCCGGGGCGTGGCTCGAACAACACGACTTCGGCCCGGCGTGCGGGCCTGGGCGCCGGGGTCATCCCGCTCGTCCGCGCCGCCTCGCGGCGCGCGCTGGCGACCGCGGCGGCCGTCGCGCTGCTCCTGCACCTGCCCCTCCTGCCGACCCCGCTGTTCTCGTGGCTCGAGGCGATGTTCGCGCTGCGGGGCGAGCTGACCGACTACGACGCCGGCGAGACCATCGTCCCGATCGACCTCGATCTGCTCGCGGACGATCCCAGCGCGGTCGCGGCGGCGCCCGCCGCGACCGGCGGCGCGGCGACGCCCGGCGGCGAGGGCGCCGCCGCGCCCGCGACGCCGCCGCCCGCGACGCCTCCTCCCGCGGCGTCGGCCAGCGCCGCGCCCGAGGCGCCGGACGCCGGCGCGCCGCCGCCGCGCCGCCGGCCGCCGGGCGACGCGGGCCCGGACGCGGCCGGGGACGGGGGCGCGGGCGACGACAGCGATCACCCGAACCTCCGCACCCCGCTGAGCGCCGCGGGCGCGCCGGGCAAGCTCGCGTCGAAGGACCCGAACGTGCAGGTGCTCATCGCCGGCGACCGGCTGCGCAGCCACGAGCTCGGCGAGTGGTTCGGCCGGATCCTGACGACCATCCCCCAGTGGCAGTCCTTCTTCCAGGACACCGCCGTCGACCCGATCCGGGACATCGACCACCTCCTCATCGCCGGGCCGCAGCTGCGCGACTCCAGCAAGGTCGTCGCCGTCATGGACTACCGGGCGCCCGAGGAGGCCATGCGCGCGGCGGTCGACGTCGTCGTCCAGCGCTCCAACGGCTCGTGGATCGAGGACGCCCCCGTCCCCGCCGCCCGGGCCACCGCCGACCGCAGCGAGCGCATCTTCGCGCTGGTCCCGGACCGGCGGCTGCTCGTGGTCCTTCCCGCTGAAGAAGAAGCTCAACTGTCCAAGTTGAAGTCTATGAAAGGCTTCAACAAATCGTCCGCGGCGGGCATCGTCATCTCCCTGCTCACGCCGGCGAACGCCTTCCGCGGGGTCCAGGCGCTCCCGAAGAGCATCGCGTGGATGCGGCTCACGGTCACGCCGACCAAGGACGGGGGCGCCGACCTGACCCTCACGGCGGGCGACGAATCCGCTGAAGATGCGCTGGCTCACGCGCAGGAGCTCACGAGGACCTTGAACGCGATCCGGACCATCAACCTGGGGATCACGCGCATCGACGTGGTGGACGAGGTCACCTTCAACACCGACGGGAAGGTCATCTGGTCGAAGCTCCACGTCACGAACCGGCAGCTCAAGCTGATCATGGGCTTCGTGGAGCAGGCGCTGCGGGAGCAGGCCGCCGCGCGGAGGAGGAAGTAGCGCGCGGCGCGGAAGCGGCGACGCGCCGGGCGGGAGCAGCGCCGCGGGCGGGGAAGGGGCGGCGCGCGGGGCAAAGGACGGCCGCGCGCGCCTCGGGGGGCGCGGAGACCCTCCGGGGCCGCTCGGAACACTAGCCAAAGGGGCGGCGTTCAGTTAATCCGACCAGCCCGCGCCGATGACGCCCGATCACTCTCCGCACGCCGTGCTCGATGAGCTTGCCGGACACCCCCATGGCGACGACCTCGCGCGGGTCGTCCACACGGCGGCCTTCGCCGCCGCGGACGAGCGGCGGACCACCCTGGAGGGCGGCCTCGCGGAGCTCGTGGACCGCGCGGGCCTGTCGGCCGCCGACGCGGAGACCCGGTTCGGCAACGTGATCCGGGCGCTCGAGCGCGGCACCAGCGAGGGCGCGGGGAGCGCGACCCGGGTGCTCCTCGCCACGCTGCTCGCCCGCGGGGTCGCCCTCTCGCCGCCCGAGGGGCCGGACGCGGAGGGGCGCGTGGCCGAGGCGCTCGTCTGGCTGGCGACGTACACCTCGGTCGACGCGCTGACGGCTCTGGACGCCGCGCTGGGCGAGCGCGCCGCGGGGCTCTGGCGGGCGGTCGCCGCGCTGGTGCGGCGCGCCGACCAGGGCGCGCTGCCGCAGCTCGGCCGGGCGGGCGCGATCATCGCCGCGGCCGCGCTGCGGGGGAGCGCCTCGACGGACGCGCGCGCCGAGGCCGCGGCGCTGGTGGACGAGGTGCGCGACCCGATCGTGCGGTCGCTGCTGCGCGACGCGGCGTCACCCGGCCGGCGGCCGAGCCGCGCGCCGGGCGCGTCGGCCGCGGGCGGCGACGCCGCGCAGGGCGGCGCGGGGGCGAGCGGGGACGAGGGCTGGGCGGAGGGCGACGGCCGGGCGCCGGGGCGGCTCGCGGGCGAGCTGTCGCCGCCGCCGCGCGGGCCGGTGGCGCTCGTGCTGCTGGCGGCGACCGGGATCCTGCTGGCGATGCACGCCGCCCGGCTCGCGGGGCGGTTCCTCCTGCGGTACCGCCGGCCGGCCGCGGTGGAGATCGGCGCGAGGGGCGTGACCGTCCGGAGCCGGACCGAGCTGTTCGGCCGGACGCTGCGCGAGCAGGAGACGTACATCCCGGTCGAGTCGCTCCTGCGGGCGACGCGCGAGGTGCGCTACCCGCGGCTCGGGCTCTATGCGGGGCTCGTCGCGCTGGGGCTGGGGACGTACCTCGGCGTGTCGCTGCTCGTCGACGGCGCGCGGGCGGGCTCCCCCGAGTTGCTCGGCATGGGCGCGCTCGTGTTCGCGTTCGGCGCGGCGCTCGACTTCGGGCTGTCCCACGTGGAGACGGCGGCCCGCGGCCGCTGCCGCGTGGTCCTCGTCCCGCGGAAGGGCCCGGGGGTCGCGCTCGCGGGGATCGAGCGCGCGGCCGCGGACGCCGCGCTGAGCAGGCTGCCGCGCGCCTGAAACTTGGCCGGATCGCGCCGCCTCCGCTAGGCCGATCGGGCGAGGTGATGGCGATGCGCTCGAAGACCGAGGCGATGGCGGGGCTCAGGCGGATGCTGCACGACATGCTGATCGCGCGGGAGGGCGGGGAGAGCGCTCCCCGCCTGGCGCGCGCGAAGGGTTACGTGGACGGCGCGATGCGCGAGCTGCTCGAGAGCGGCCAGGCGACCCGGCAGGAGCTCCTGGAGCTGGTGGCCGCCGAGCGCGCGCGCGTGAGCGGCCCCGCGATCACGGAGATCCGCGCGGCGTCGCTGTGAGCGTGTGACGGCGTCGCGCTGCGGCTCGCTGTGAGCGCGTGACGGCGCCGCGCTGTGGCGCCGCCGTGAGCGCACGGCGGCGCTGCGGCGCGGCTCACTGGGCGCGGCTCACTGCGCTGCGGCTCACTGCGCCGCGGCTCACTGCGGCGCGCAGCTCGTGTTCGTGGCGAAGTCCCAGCAGGCGCCGCTCACCCCGGGCGCGCCGGCGTTGCTGTCGCCGCCGCCGAACCCGGAGCGACCGCCGCCTCCGGCCGGGCCTCCGTCGAACGGCACCTCGGCGGGCGCGGGGCTTGGCGTGACCTTGTAGGCGATGCCCACCGCGTGGCCACCTCGACCGCCGCCGCCGGGGCCGCCGTCGCCGCCGGCCCCGCCCTTGCCACCCGGGCAGCCCTCGATCGAGCCGGACGCCGTGACGCGGTTGCCGCCGTCGGCCCCCGTGCCGCCCGCGCCACCGGGGCTTCCGTCCCCGCCCGCGCCGCCGTTGCCCGCCTTGCCGACGGCGACGGTCACGTCGGTCAGCGCCAGCTGCGTCCCGAGGCTGAGGATCGCGATGCTCGATCCGCCGGCCTTGCCGCCGGCTCCTCCTCTGCCGCCGCAGCCGCCGGCCCCGCCGCCGCCGCCGCTGGCGCCCGCACCCTCGGTGAAACTCCCTCCGCCGAGCGAGCAGAACTGTCCTGCCTTCGCGCCGCCGCCGCCGCCGCCGCCTTGACCGCGCGCCCCGTTGACGCCCTTGCCGCCGTCGCCTCCGACGATGCTGGCCAGCTGCAGCGTGGTGTCGCTGCCGCCCGTGCCAGCCCCGCCGGTGGCGCCCCTCGCGCCGGGTTCGCCGCTCCTGCAGTCGATCGACGCGCCTGGCTGCCCGTGCCCGACGCCGCCGACGCCGTCCTCGGTCGAGGGATCCACCTGCGGCGTGCCGGTCTGGCCGTTTTGCCCGCGCCCCTCGTCTTCCTCGGGCTTTCCACCCAGGCCGCCGACGCCGCCGCTCGTCTCGCCGTCGTCGCACGTCGTCTTGCCCGGCAAGCCGCCGTAGACCGCGACGACGCACGCGTGCGACACGTCCGCCGGCGCGCTCGCGCCGTTCTGCGCGGCCGCCGACGTCTCGCCCGACGCGCCGTCCCTCGCGTCGCCCGCGATCACGTCGACGCGCACGAGCTCGGCCTCGATATCCGCGACCGCTACGCCGATCGACGACCCGCCCGGCTTCGTCGCGTCGGCCGCGCGGATCGTGAAGCTCTGGACCTTCACCCCGCCCGCGTCCTCCGCGAGCGTGAGCGCCACCTCGTCGGCGGAGCCCTCGATCGCGCTCCGCGCCTGCTCGCTCCAGGCCCAGTCCGCGGTGCAGTCGAAGCCGCCGATCACCTCGACCGGCGCCTTGACCGTGACGCTCTCCTCGAACACGCCGCTCGAGCACGCCAGCACCCGCTTGCCGTTCGCGTTCGCGATGGCCTCGGCGAGCGACGCGTACGGCCGCGCCTTGGTCCCGTTGCCGTCAGACGCCGCGTCCGCGCGCGCGAACACGGCGCACCGCTCCGTCACCGTGCTCGCGTCCTGGGTCGGATCCGGGTCGCACGTCGGGTCGGGCGCGTTGCCGCCGGTCCCGGTCGCTGCGGGGGGGCAGTACCGGGCGTCGTCCTCGCAATCCTCGGAGTAGGACAGCGGCCAGCATCCGACGAGCTGCAACGCCACGACCGCCGACGCGGCGGGGAGCGTCCACAGGAAGGGGATGCCGAGCCTCCGCCGGCGCGCGGCGCGCCGCGACGGCGCGCCGATCTCGGCCTGCGCTCCGCCGGAGGGGGGAGGGGATGCGTTGCTCACCGCCTTGCTGCTCGTCCGTTCCGTCGCTCTCATCGTCCAAGCCTTTCCTGTGGCGCTTCGCCGTGCCTGCACATCCTTGCAGAGGACGCACCGCGCCCTGGTCGCGCCGACCGGAGCATAGCCAGTCGGCGGATCGCCGGATCAAGGGCGATCCGCCGGCCGCGTGCTCCCGCCGGAGATGCGCGCGGCGCCCCGCGCCCGCGCGGGCCGGGGCCCGGCGCCCTGGCGGGGGCTCAGGGGGCGACGAGCGCCACGTCGCCCTTCGTGGTCTGGCCGCCGACGCGCCACCAGTTCGCGATGAGCAGCTCCCCGTCCACCTCGATGATCCGGGAGAAGGCGCCCGCGAACCCCTCCTGCTCGATCTCCTGCACGAGCCAGCTGTGGCCGTCGCCGCTCTTCGTCCCGATCGCGAGCCGCAGGGTCCCGCTCGTCGCGTCCTGGTAGCTGATGCGCACCTCGCCGGCCGCCGTCACGAACACGCTCGCGTCGTCGCCGACGAGGTGCTGCCCGTCCGCGAAGGGGACGCCCTCGATCCCGAGCCCGTCGTCCGCCACCTCGGGCGCCTCGACCTCCTCGCCGCCCTTCACCCGTGCGTACCGCAGCCCCTCCGAGCGGCCGTCCGCGTAGGCGAGGTGCCAGTCGCCGGCGCGATCGATGAACAGCGACGCGCCCATGCCGACGTCGCCCGTGTCGGTCCCGTCCGGCGCCGCGCCGTCCACGATCCGCGTCTCCCACGCCCCCGCCGATCGCGACGCGATCACCAGGTCGCCGCGGATGCGATCGTAGAACGCCAGGCCGAACCCGCCCGCGTCGTCCGGGGCCATCGCGATGTAGTCGCCGATCGCCTCGGGGTACGTCTCGGTCCGGTTCCCGTCGGAGATCTCGGCGCACGCCGGCGAGCCGTCGCCGTCGATGCACGCTTCTCCCGAGGCGCACGCCGGCGCGCAGTCGCCGCTCGCGAGCGGCTTCACGCAGCGCCCCGTGGACCGGACGCACTTCGTCCCCGCGCCGCAGAGGAACTCGCGGCACGGCGTCGCCTCGTCGGTCGCCACGTCCTCGAACCGCCACGCGCCCTCCCCGGGCGTGGCGCTCTCCCCGGTCGCGAGCCGGACGCTCGACGTGACCGCGCCGTCCTCGCCGGGCTCCATCGCGAGGTAGGCGATGACGGGCAGCCCCTTCACGAAGAGGAGCTTCGCGTAGCGGCCGATGTCGCTGTTCGGCGCCTGCTGCACGGAGCTCACGGCCCACGTGTCGCCCTGCTTCTGCGCGAACTTCAGCCCGCGGTGGGTCCGGTCGTAGTAGGCGACCGCCGGCTCGCCGTCCGGGCCGATCGCGATCGAGGTCCAGAGGCCGACGTCGTCGCCCGGTTCGGTCTGGCCCCCGCGGAACCCGCTCGCGTCGAACCGGGTCGGGTCGACCGGAGGCTCGGCGGGCACGCCGTCGATCGCCTCCCACGCGACGGCCTCGCCGTCCCAGGTGCCGACCACGAGGTCGCCCCACTGGAAGGCGTTGCGCCAGTCGGCCTCCGCGTAACCGGCGACCCAGACGGTGCGCTTGTCGCCGGCGACCGCGACCGAGGTGTAGGCCCCGATGAGGCCGTGCTCCAGCGTCATGCAGTCGGGCGCGACGCATCTCTGGTCCTCCACGACCGGCTCGTCGCTGCACGAGCAGCCCGCGTGCGAGCCGAGGAGCGCGGTGACGGCGACCGCGGCCAGCGCGCCGCGCGCGCGGCGCCGGGCCGCGCGCGTCGGCGCCTCGCCGCGGGCGGGCGCCTCGCCGCGGGCGGGCGCCTCGCCGCGGGCGGGCGCCTCGCCGCGGCCGCCGGCGCGCCGGGCGCCGCCGCGCCGCGCGAGCCGCACGATCGCTGCGGCGGCCGCGAGGCCGAGCCAGAGGCCGCCCGACGGACCGCCGCTCGGGCCGCCGGCCACGACGCAGCCGCAGCCGGCCGACGGGTCGACCGGGAAGCGGCCGCGGAGGATCGGCTGCCGCGCCGTGCCGAGGTTCCCCTCCTCGTCCACGGCCTCGACCTCGATGTCGGCGGCGCCGCCGACGTCCACCGACCGCATCTCCGCCGCCGTCGACCACGCCGACCACGGCCCGCCGTCGAGCCGCACGCGCACCTTCGCGCGCTCGGCGTCCGACACCCCGTCGCGCACCTCGAGCGGCGCCCACCCGTCGACCGCCGCGCCGACCGAGATGACCGGCGGATCGACGTCGACCACCATCTCCACGGTCGCCGGCGTGGGATCGAGCGACAGTGGGTCGCCCGCGACGCGCGATCGCACCGAGATCAGGTGGCGCCCCGGGAGCCGCAGCCAGTCGTCGCGCAGGTCGACGATGCGCTCGCGCGTGAACGGGCGCCACGCGCCGCTGTCGACGCGGTACGAGTACTCGACGACCCGGGTGCCGTCGTCGAGCGGCGAGCTCATGACGAGCCGCGCCGTGGGCCCGTTGTCGCGGGTCATCGTCGGCAGGCGGAGCCCCTCGGCCCGCACCTCCTTGCGGCTCAGCTCGGCCTGGGTCTCGCTCTGCATCGAGCGCTGCTGCGCCGCCGTGGCGAACGACGCGAAGATGCCGAGGTAGTTGTCCTGGCCCTTCGTGAGCTTCCGCAGGCCGGGGGAGCCCGCCCCCTCGGCCGACTCCGGGAGGATCAGCGAGAGCCCGAGCGGCGCGAGCGACCCGTCGAGATCGATCGCCGGCAGGCCGCTGCCGATCAGCTGCCCGACCTGGCTGCCGAGGAGGCTGCCCAGCGCCTCCGCGATCGACCCGGGGTTCTCCCGGAGGAGCGCGCTGTTCGTCACCTCGCCGTTCGTGACCCCGATCGTCGCGATCACCGGCGTGAGCCCCTCGGGGGTGACCGCGAGGTTCATGGGCACGTCGAGATCGAACGTCGCGGTCATGAACCGGATGAAGCGGTCGAGGGACCAGATGTAGAAATCGAAGCTCGCCCGCTCGAGCTGGATGCGGATCAGCGGATCATCGACGGCGTCCGTGCCGTCGCCGAAGGTGACCCGCGGCGGCGCCTGCGGGCGGATGACGAGCGCGACCTGCTGCGACTCGCGCTGGAGCGCGAGGTCCTTGGCCGACGCCGCGAGCAGCCCCAGCGTGCCGGAGTTGAGGAGAGGCACCGTCTCCGTGGAGATCCCGAGGCAGAGCAGTCCGCTGTTGTAGAGGCCGTTCATGGCGTAATTCGCGAACCGCTCGGAGATCGCGAGACCGACGTGCGGGCCGGGGAGGTCGCCGGGCCAGCCGGAGATGGTGTTGGCGACGAGCTCATCCGGAATCGGAATGCCCGCGGGCAGCTCGATGTCCGACAGCGGCACACACTTCGAGGTCGGCAGCGGCTCGGCGCCGCCGTAGAGGCCGAGGGTGACCCCGTTGCCGATGGGGTTGAGGTCGCCCCACGCGAGATCCGAGCCGTCGTCGCGCTCGCCCATGCCGCCGCCGGCGAGCAGGAGGTCGAACCCGCCCTGGGTGCCGGGGGAGATGCTCGCGAGCAGCTGGCCGAGGTCGAGGTGGCCCTCGACGCCGAGCAGGATCGAGGCGCACTCGTCGGTCGCGTGCGTGCCGTAACGGCAGACCCCGCCGATATCGTTCGTGCCGTCGGGGCAGGCCGGATCCAGCGTCGGATCGGCCTTCTGACAGAGCTGCTGGTCGAGCTGGCCCTTCAGCGCGTCGGACATGGATCCCATGAAGCTCGTGAGGATCGGCTTCACGAAATCGAGGGCATCGCCCACCCACGTGCCCCCGCAGTCGAGGTGCAGGCTCGATTCGAGCTGATCCTCGTCGATCCAGAGCCGGTTCACCTTGACGCGCGAGTAGCCCTGCCGCGAGTGCTGCGGGTTCACGTCGATCTCGATCGAGAGGTCGACCTCGACATCGATGTTCGTGAAGGTCTGCTCGTCGGGCGGGCACGCGTCGTTGCCGTTGAGGGTGACGTACTGGGTGCTCTCGCCCAGGATGCCGCCGTCGAGGAAGAGGGGCAGCCGCTGCATCCGCACCGGCAGAGGCCCCCGGATGACCAGGTTGTGCGGCGTCTTCGGCTGGATCTGCAGCGCCGCGCGCCCCACGTCGATCTCGGCCACGCACGCCGGGGGGGTCGCCGCCGGATCGGCCCCGCCGGGACAGAGGACGTAGTCGATAGTGAGGGGGCTAAAGCCTACCGAGCCCGAGGACTTCGGGATGGAGAAGGTGATCACGCCGCTGTCCCCGCCGCCGAGCAGCGCGCGCCCGAGCACGCCCAGGTTCTGCTCGAGGAACTCGATGCCCGACTGCGTGAGCCGCGCCGAGCCGGCGTTCTCGATGCGGTCCGCGGGCTTGAAGCCGGCGGGGAGGGGGGTCATTCCACAGCCGGAGCACCCGCCGCCCGAAGCGGCACACCCGGCGATGACAAGGAGCACAAGGATGGAGGAGAGATGCTTGATGACGCGGGGCATAAGGAACCCTCCGAGGAGCGCGGCCCGCAGCGCCGAGCCCGCTGGGCGCGGGCGTCAGGACGCCACGACAAAGCGTACGCTCCCCGGAGAGCCGCCCGCAAGCGCTACTGCTGGCAGAGACCGTTGATCTTGACGGCGCTCGCCGCGAACTCGCCGCCGAGCGCATAGGCGTCTGCGCAGTCGTCCGTCGCAGGCGAGTTCGTCGCGCTGCACCAGTCGCCCTTCAGCACGATCTGGCCGCTCTCGTCGCGCTTGCAGGTATTGGGGTCCCCACCGGCTCCGTATTTTACGATATCGCCCGAGAGCACGACACAGAGGCTCTGCTTGACGTCGGGCACGATCACCCGGTCGACCTCCTCCAGCGTGATGAAGGCGGCGAGCTTGCCGCCGTTGATGAACGCCGGGGGGTCGCCGTCCTGGCCGGGGAGGCAGGCGTTCATCCAGTCGAGGCCCTCGACGTTGTACCGGCCGATGCAGTTGTTGTCCGCGGACAGCGTGGCGTCGGTGAGCCGCACCTGGTGCATGGGTAGGATGATCGGATCCGGGCTCGTCTCCAGGAAGATCGGGACGTTGAGGGTCTCGGCCTCGCCGCTCCACGCGCCGTCGTCGCCCACGGGGGCGTCGATCTCGGTCGGCGCGATCTCGAACTCGCCCACGGACATGTTCGCGAAGCAGTACCCCTCGAGCGGGTCGTCCGCGATCTTCGCGCCGCCGGTGCGCAGCTTGCCGTTCGCCTTGTCGAACTCGAGCAGCCAGGAGAAGGTGCCCGTGCCGTTCAGATTACACTGGGGCAGATTGATCGTCAGGCCCTGGGCGACGAGCCGGGCGACATAGCCGATCGCGAGCACGTCGGGCTTCGTGATCGTGAGCTGCGCCATGCGTAGCCCGAACGTGGTCGCGTCCCGATTGTCATGGACGGCGACGCAGTCCGAGGCGACCGCCGTGCAGACCGGGTGTTTCTGCGAGCAGTCTCTTACGGTCGCGCCGCCGGTCGCCCCCGAATTCGAGCTCGTCCCCCCGCCGTCGTCGCCACCGCAGCCCGCCGCAGCGGCCGCGCCCGTCAGCGCGGACACACCTAGTACGCAAACTACCTTCTGAAATCGCATCTCTCGCCTCCTCTCGACTCAAAGATGCCGAGTATAGGCGCCGGGAATGCGATGACCACGCGGGAGACGGGACGCCGCACCGCGTTGTCACCGCCTCATCGCTGCTGCGCGACGAAGCGGAGACGCCGGGCGGCGCGCTCGGGGACGCCTAGCGACGCTCGTAGCGATCGCCGAGGCGGTCGCCCACGGGGAGCGCGCGCAGGAGGCGAATCATGGTCCACACCGTGCCAGCCAGCTTGCGCAGCTTCGAGGTGCCGACGCGCTCGTTGTAGTCGATCGGCATCTCCACCACGCGATAGCCGCACTTGGCCGGGAAGAGCAGCGTGTCGATGGGCAGCGCGTCCCCCTCACCGTCGAAATCGAACGCCCGAATCACCGAGCAGCGGTAAGCGCGCATGCCGCTGTGGACGTCCGAGGTGGGGATGCCGTGCATCGCGTGCGCCATGGCGGCGAAGGCGCGGTTGGCGAGGTAGTTCGGGACCGGCATGGCCGCGGGCCTCGAGCGCGTGCGGGCGCAGTTCACCACGTCGGCGCCCTCCTCCTCGACGAGCCGCCGGAGCACCGGGATGTTCTCGGCGGGGTAGGTGAAGTCGCAATCGAGGTAGATGAGCAGCTCGCTCCGGGCCGCGGCGCTGTACATGAGGAGCTCCATCGCCGGGCCGTGGCCGCGGGGCGGCACCTGGCGGAGCACGCGCGCCCCGAGGCTGGCCGCGATCTCGGGGGTCCGGTCCCGCGTGGAGCTGTCGACGCAGAGGATCTCCGCGTCGGGCGCGGCCTTCCTGATCTCGCCGATCATGGCGCCGACGCTCTCCTCCTCGTCCATCGTGAGCATGCCGACGGTGAGCCGCATCCGGCGGGGGCGCGGCGGCTTCCGGGCGACGATCACGTGCTGGAACGCGAGGAGGCCGGGCGCGCGGCTCGCCACGACGTCCTCCAGCGGGCGGACGAGCGCGTGGTAGGCCTTGTAGGGGAGCGAGCGGGCGAGATCGGTGGGGTCGTCGCCCGCGCCGAGGCCGCTCAGGATGAGCTCCTTGGCGGCGCGGACGAGCATCGGGTTCTGCTCGACGCGGAGCACCTCGAGCCCGGCCCGCTCGACGAGCCGGAGCGCCGACGCGCGGGTGAAGAAGCGGAGGTGCGAGTCGTCGAGGATGCCGCTCGGCGCGTAGTCGAACCGCCCCGCGAGGAGGCCGAGGCGCACCGGCCACGCCGCGACGTTCGGGAGCGAGACGATGACGTGGCCGTCCTCCTCGAGGTGCGGCAGGAAGCGGCAGAGCACGGCGAGCGGATCCGCGGTGTGCTCGAGGACGTCGGCGAACAGGATCAGGTCGAAGCGCCGGTCGCCGAGCGCCTCGCGCACGGCGGCGTCGCTCGTGATGTCGGCGGCGAGGACCTCGTCGAGCGCCTCGCCGGCGCGCGCGACCGACGCGGGCGCGATCTCGATCCCGGTCACGCGCGCGCCCGTGCGCTTGACCGCGGCGCCGTTGAGCCCGATCCCGCAGCCGACGTCGAGCACCGTCCGGGGCCGGCCGGCGACGGCCACGAGGGCCCGGTTCACCTCCTCGACCGCGTACTTGCGGCCGGCGGGGGCCTCCGCCGGGGCGCGGAGCGGCGCGCGCGGGCCGGCGGTGTCCTCGTCTCTCGGGTCTCCGGGGGGGCGCGGCCCTCGAGCTTCCACGTCTCCTCGCGCGCGGCCGGGCTCGGCGTTCACGCGCGGCTACTTAGCACGCTTCTCCCAGGCGGCGTTGAATTCGCGGATCGTCTCCTCGGTCTTCGGGTTGTGGAGCATCTTCCGCAGGATGGCCGGCGGCACGGTCACGATGTGCGCGCCGGCGTCGAGCGCCTCGTTCACGTCCATGAGGTGGCGGATCGAGCCCACGATGATCTCGGCGCGCAGCCGCTCGCGATCGAGCCGCGCGCGCGTGCGCTCGATGACCGGGGCCGCCGGGTAGCCCATGTCGCGGATGCGCCCGCTGAAGATCGAGACGTACGCGCCGCCGGCGAGGGCCGCGAGGTACGCCTGGTTGAAGCTCATCACGCACGTGACGTTGGTGCGCACGCCGCGCTTCGCCAGGGCGTGCGTCACCTTGAGGCCGACGTCGCTGAACGGCACCTTGACGCAGATGCGCTCGGGCGCCCACGCGTGGTAGCCGCGGGCCTCCTCGAGCATCGCCGCCTCGGTCTCGCTCGTCAGCTCGACCGACACCGGGCCGGCCGACGCCGAGAGCACCTCGCGGATGCGCCGCTCGAGGTCGACGCAGCCCGCGTCGCGCGAGAGGATGAGGGGGTTCGTGGTCACGCCCGCGAGCACGCCCCAGGAGAACATCTCCTTGATCTCGTCCGGGTTCGAGCTGTCGAGGAAGAACATGCCGCGCTCCTGCGGGCTCGCCCGAGCCCCGGCGGGGTCTAGGCCAGTTCGGCGGGACGGAGAAGGAGAAACCGTCCGCGCTGCGCTGCGCGGCAGAGCGGCCCGGTCCGCCCGCCACGCGCGCACGTTGCCGGCGTGAACGGCGTTGCAGTCGAGGGGAGTCCGCGCTTCATTTCGGGGAGTCGGGGATCTCCCTCCGGCTGAACGTTTCGGCACGGACAGCGCGTCGATGAGCAGCGGACGATCGTCGTCGAGAGACCCGGTGGAGCACAGCCCGCTGCTGCACAGCTCGCTGCTCGCGTCCTGCTCGCCGGCCGGGCTCTACGTGGCCTCGCTCGACGGCCGCCTCCTCGACTGCAACGAGGCGCTCGCCCGGCTGCTCGGCTACGGCTCGCGGCAGGAGGCGCTCGCGGCGGCGGATCTCGTCCTCGGCGGGTGCGTGGCGGGCGGCGGGGGCGGGAAGCCGCCGCCGGCGAGCGCGATCGAGACGTGCCTCACGCGCCGCGACGGCTCGACGGTCCGCGTGATGCGGACCGAGTCGCTCGCGGAGGGGCGCGGGGAGCGGCTCGTGACCGGGGCGATCGTCGATCTGTCGTCCTCGCGCTCCACCGAGGAGCGCCGGCGCGAGCTCTCGGAAGAGCTGCGCCAGGCGCAGAAGATGGAGGCGGTCGGGCGGCTCGCCGGCGGGATCGCGCACGATTACAACAACCTGCTCGCGATCATCCTGAACTACACGAGCCTCGTCATGGAGGAGCTCGACGAGCAGAGCCCGGTGCAGAAGGATCTCGCCGAGATCAAGGGCGCCGCGCAGCGGGCGGCGTCGCTCACGCGGCAGCTGCTCACGGTGAGCCGGCGCGGGCTCGCGCAGCCGGTCGTGCTGGATCTGCGGGACGTGGTGCGCGGCATGGAGGGCGCGCTCCGCGCCGCCGTCGGGGGCGGCGTCGAGCTCGCGATGGCGCTCGGCCCCTCGGGGTGCCGGGTGCTCGCGGACGCGGGGCAGCTCGAGCAGGTGGTCATGAACCTCGCGCTGAACGCGCGCGACGCGATGCAGGACGGCGGCCGGCTGTCGATCGAGGCGCGCGCGGTCCGCGTCGGCGCCGCGGGGGGCCTGCACGACGCGCACCCGGCGATCCCGCCCGGCAGGTACGCGCGCCTCGTCGTGAGCGACACCGGCAGCGGGATGAGCGACGACGTGCGGACGCGCGCCTTCGAGCCGTTCTTCACGACGAAGCCGAGGGGGAAGGGGGCCGGCCTCGGGCTCGCCACCGTGTACGGGATCGTCAAGCAGTGGCGCGGCTTCATCGAGCTCGCGTCCCAGCCCGGGGAGGGCACGCGCGTCGAGATCTACCTGCCGCTCTCGGCGCGGCCGTCGGCCTCGCGGCGCGGGCGCGCGCCCCACGCCGCGCCGCGCCGGGGCGACGGCGGGACGGTGCTCGTCACCGACGACGAGGACGCGGTGGTCGCGCTCGCGAGCCGGATCCTCGCGCAGCACGGCTACACCACGCTGACGGCGCGCGGCCCGCGCGAGGCGCTGCGCGTCTGCGAGGCGCAGCGCGGGCGGGTCGACCTCTTGCTCACCGACGTGCTGATGCCCGAGATGTCCGGCGGCGAGCTCGCCGAGCGCCTCGTGAAGCAGCGGCCGGACATGCGGGTGCTCTTCATGTCCGGCTACACGGGCGACGCGCTCGCCGCCCGGCCGGACGCCGCGGTGCTGGGCAAGCCGTTCACGGCCGAGTCGCTCCTCCGCGCCGTCCGCAGGGCGCTCGGCGGGGCCGCGTAGCGGGGCAGCAGGGCCGCGTCGCGAGGCGAGGCCGCGGGCGCCGGCGCTACGGCGCCTCGCCCCGCTTGATGCCGTACGCGCGGATCTTCTTGTGGAGGTTCGTGCGCTCGACGCCGAGCAGCACGGCCGCGCGCGAGATGTTCCAGTCGAGGCTGGCCAGCACCTCGACGATGTAGCGGCGCTCGGCCCGATCGCGGAACTCGCGCAGCGTGAGGCGAGGGCGCTCCGGCTCGCTCCGGGCCGCGCCCGCGGGCGGCTCGGCCGCGCCGGGGGCGGGCGGCGCGCAGGGCCCCTCCCCGGCGGCGGCCTGCGCGTCGTCCTCGAACGGGTTCTCGTGCGGATCCTCCGGCAGATCGGCGATGGTGACGACGTCGCCCGAGAGGATCGCGGCGCGCTCGATGACGTTCTTGAGCTCGCGCACGTTGCCCGGCCAGCTCCGGCGCTCGAGCGCGGCGTAGACCACCGGATCGATCGCCTTCTGCTTCAGGCCGTTCTCGTTGCAGAACGCCGCCATGAACGCGTCGGCGAGGGCGCGCAGGTCCTCCATGCGGTCGCGCAGCGCCGGGCTCTTGATCGGGAACACCGCGAGGCGGAAGAAGAGGTCCTCGCGGAAGCGCAGCGCGGCGACCTCGCGCGAGAGGTCCTTGTTCGTCGCGGCGAGCACCCGGACGTCGACGTGCCGGCTGTGCTCGCCGCCGACGCGGCAGATCTCGCCCGACTGCAGCGCGCGCAGCACCTTGGCCTGGGCGGCGAGGTCCATGTCGCCGATCTCGTCGAGGAACAGCGTGCCGCCGTGGGCCTGCTCGAAGAAGCCCCGCTTCGGCCCGCTCGCCCCGGTGAACGCGCCGCGCTCGTGGCCGAAGAGCTCGCTCTCGATGAGCTCGCGCGGGATCGCGGCGCAGTTGACCCGGACGAAGGGGCCCCGCGCCCGCGGCGAGAGCCGGTGGATGGCGCGGCTGATGAGCTCCTTGCCGGTGCCGCTCTCGCCGGTGATGAGCACGCTCGCCTTCGTGGGCGCGACGCGATCGATCTCCTTGAACAGCCGCTGCATCGCGGCGCTCTGGCCGATCATCTCGTAGCGCGACTGCACCTGGGCCTTCAGGTCCTCGACCTCCCGCGCGAGCCGCGAGTTCTGCAGCGCGTTCTTGACCCCCACGAGGACGCGCTCGCGGTTGAGCGGCTTCTCGAAGAAGTCGCAGGCGCCGAGCTTGACGGCCTTCACCGCGTCGTTGACCGTCGCGTGCCCGCTGATCACGATGACCGGCAGCTCGCGGGTGGCGTCGTCCTGGCGCACGCGCTGGAGGAGGTCGAGGCCGTTCATGCCGGGCAGGAGCAGGTCGACCAGGGCGAGGTCGACGGGCATGTCGCCGTGCGCGAGCAGCTCCAGCGCCGCCTCGGCGCTCGGGGCCTCGGCGACCTGGTAGCCCTCGCCCTGCAGGACGAGCGCGAGGGTGCGCCGGATGTTGCGCTCGTCGTCCACGATGAGGACCGTGGGCGAGGCGGCGCCGCCCGGGTGCAGCGTCGGGGTGGGGGCCGCTGGCGCGGGCGCCGGAGGGGAAGCGGGCATGGGCCGACCATACCCCAGCTCCCCCGGGTGCCACGACGCGGGAGCAAGGGCGCGCGCGCCCGGCCCACGGCGGAAGCCCTGGCGCGCCGGCGCCGGATTGGGTACGAGGCGTGCACGATGAGACCCACCGCCGCTGTCCTCGCCCTCGCCGGGTGCCTCGCTGCCCTGGGCGGGCTCGTGGGCTGCGACTTCGAGCTCAACGACGGCCGCACCGCAACCCTCACGTACACCGAGGACGCGCAGGCCGCGTACAACGAGGCCATGGCCGCCTTCGAGGCCAAGGACTGGGAGGACGCGCGCGCCCTCTTCTCCGAGGTGAAGCGGCGCTTCGCGTACAGCCGCTACGCCCGGCTCGCCGACCTCAGGATCGCCGACCTCGAGTTCGAGCAGGGCAAGTACCCCGAGGCGATCTCGGCGTACCGCGCGTTCATCCAGGAGCACCGGACGGATCGGAACGTCGAGTACGCGAAGTACCGGATGGCGAAGTCGCTCTTCCTGGACATCGACGACACGGTGTTCCTGCCGCCGGCCGAGGAGCGCGATCAGGCGACCACGATCGAGGCCCACCGGGAGATCCGCACCTTCCTCCGGCAGTTCCCGCGCAGCCGTTACCGCGATGACGCGGCCTACATGCTCGAGGTCGTGACGGGGCGGCTCGTGCGCCACGAGCTCTACGTGGCGCGCTACTACCTCAAGGAGGACGTGTTCGACGCGGCCATCGCGCGGATCGACTACGCGCTGCGGACCTTCCCGGGCTCGGGGCTCGACGCGGAGGCGCTCGTGCTCAAGGGCGAGACGCTCCTCAAGATGAAGAAGCCGGACGAGGCGCGCGCCGTGTTCGAGTCGGTCATCCGGGACTTCGGCGGCCCGTTCGCGGTGACCGCGCGGCGGTTCCTCGACGAGATGGGCCCCGGCGGGCAGCGCCGCGCGCCCGCCAAGGCGGCGTCGGGCCCGGCCCGCTCGGGGCCGCAG
Organism: Sorangium sp. So ce394; assembly: GCF_051474665.1. NCBI lineage: Bacteria > Pseudomonadati > Myxococcota > Polyangiales > Polyangiaceae > Sorangium > Sorangium sp. So ce394. Next base: position 5,932,346 of record NZ_CP150339.1, on the reverse strand, counting down.
CTGTGACGCAGGCGGTCGGGCGGCCGTCCTCGGGCGCTCGCTACGTGCTGGAGCAGGCCGACGCCGGCGGCGCGCCGGGCGAGTTCGTCTACCGCGGCGTCGTGCGGCTCCCGGACGCGGACGTCCCGGTCGAGGTGCGGCTCGCCGAGGCGACCGGCGCGGCCACGGCGACGGTCGACGCCGCGGCCGTCCCGCACGGCGGCCCGCGCCCGGAGGAGCTCTCCCGGACCGCGGCGGCCCTCGTCCGGAGCGCGACGAAGTCAGCGGACGCCCACGCGCGGCGGCCTCCGCGGAAGATCGTGCGCTGGCGGGGGTAGTCCGGCGGGGGCAGGGCAGGGCGCGCTGCGGTCCGGGCGGCCGGCGCTATCCGCGATCGGCGCGTCTCGCGCCGTCGTCGACCGGCCGGGAGCCATGCTAAAAGCGTCCCCACCATGTCCGAGAAAGTACCCATGACCCCCGAGGGGCAAGCGCGGCTCCGCGAAGAGATGCGACGGCTGAAAGAGATCGACCTGCCGCAGGTCGTCAAGGACATCGGGACGGCCCGGGAGCACGGCGATCTCTCCGAGAACGCCGAGTATCACGCCGCCAAGGAGCGGCAGGGCATGATCGTCGCCCGCATCAGCTACCTCGAGCAGACGCTCTCGCGCGCCGAGGTCATCGATCCGTCCAAGCTGAGCGGCAGCAAGGTCCAGTTCGGCGCCAAGGTCAAGCTCGCCAACGTGGACACGGATGAGGAGCAGAGCTTCCAGATCGTCGGGCCCGAAGAGGCCGATCTCAAGGTCGGGCGCATCTCCATCGCCTCGCCGCTCGCGCGCGCGCTGCTCGGCCACGAGGTCGGCGAGGAGGTCCGCGTGATGATGCCGGCCGGTCCACGCACCTACGAGATCCTCGAAGTCTCCTACGCATGACCGATCGCAACGGCGCCGCTCCGATGCGCCCGCGGGGCCATGGGGGCGCCGGCCGGCCTCCCGGGGGGTCCGTGCCCCCCGGTCGATTCGCCCACGGGAGCCGGCCTGACACGGCCGCCGCCGCGGACGGGCTCGCAGGCGCTGCGCCGGGAGCGCCCGGGCACCGGGCGCCGTCGGCGCCGCGGCTGCAGTCCGGGCCGGCGCGCGCGTCCACGCCGGCGCCGGCGCCTGGCCGCGCCACGTTCCCGAGCGGGAGCTCCGACGCCCCGCCGCGCAAGCTCGAGACCGAGATCGGGTGGCGCATGGCGGACGCCTACCTCGCGCTCGCGGCGCTCGCGCTCGCCGAGCTCCTGGTCGTCGGCGCCCTGCGGTGGCGCGAGCTGCTCGGGCCCTACGAGCTCGGCCGCGCCGTGCGCGACCTCCTGCCGCTCACGCTCGCGGCCGCGGCGCCGTGCGCCGCCGTCCTCGGCGCGGTGCTCGAGATCGCCATGCGCGCCGAGCGCCGGGGGTTCCGCGTCGCGGCGGCGCTGCTCGCCGGGGCGTTCGGCGGCGCGGTGGCCTTCGGGGTCTCGGCCGGGCGCATGTTCGAGGGCGGCCGGCGCGCGCCGTTCATCGCGGCGCTCGCGCTCCTCGGCGCCGGCGCGACCTTCGCGGCGGCGCCGCGCGTGGCGCGCGCCCTCAAGCGGGCGCGCGCCGCGGGGGCCGGCCGGTGGCTCGTCCTCGCGTCGGTCTGCGCGGTCGCCCTGCTCGAGGTCGCGAACGTGCGCGTCCTGCCGCGCCTCTACGCCGCCTTCCACCTCGGGCTCGCGGCGCTCACGCTCGTGGCGGCGACCTTCGCGACGCCGGCGCTGCCCACGCGGCCGTCCGGCCGGGGCGACGGGCGCGAGCGGCGCTCGCCGAGGCTCGTGCGCGCGGCGCTCGCCCTCGTCCTCTTCGCGTTCGGCGCCGCGCTCGCGCCGGGCGCGGCGGACCGGCTCGCGCTCGCGGACAACATCCGGCTCATCTACGCCTCGCACGGCCCGCTGCTCGGCCACGTCGTCGAGCTCGCCGCCGTGCTGTCGCCGCCCGAGCCGCTCGACGCCGCGCCGCTCGACGAGCGCGCGAGCGGCAACGCGATCGATCTGCGGGGGCGCGACGTCGTGCTGATCAGCATCGACGCCCTGCGCGCCGACCACGTGGGGGCGTACGGCTACGAGAGGAAGATCACGCCGAACCTCGATCGCCTCGCGGCCGAGGGCGTGCGCTTCGAGGCGGCGTACACGCCGACGCCGCACACGTCGTACGCGGTCTCGTCGCTCATGACGGGCAAGTACATCCGCCCGCTCGTGCTGCAGGGTCTCGGGGACGACTCCGAGACGTTCGCGCAGCACCTCCGCCGCTACGGCTACAAGACGGCGGGCTTCTACCCGCCGGCGGTGTTCTTCATCGACGGCGAGCGCTTCGGCGCGCTGCGCGATCGGGCGCTCGACTTCGAGTACCAGAAGATCGAGTTCGCGAGCGCCGCGCTCCGGCTGGAGCAGGTGCGGAGCTACCTCTCCGGCCTCGGATCGGAGCAGCGCGCGTTCATGTGGGTGCACCTCTTCGAGCCGCACGAGCCGTACGAGGCGCACCCGGAGCACCCGCTCGGCGATCGCGACATCGATCGCTACGACGCCGAGATCGCCGTGGCGGACGCGGGCGTCGGCGCGATCGTCGACGAGATCCGCAAGGAGCGGCCGGAGGCGGTGGTGATCGTCACCGCCGATCACGGCGAGGAGTTCGGCGAGCACGGCGGGCGCTACCACGGCACGACGGTGTACGAGGAGCAGGCGCGCGTGCCGCTCATCGTGAGCGCGCCCGGCCTGCTCTCGCCGCGCGTGGTGCGGGCGCCGGTGCAGCTCGTCGATCTGCTGCCCACGGTGCTCGCGGGGCTCGGCATCCCGCGGCCCGCGCGCGTGCGCGGCGCCGATCTCGGGCCGCTGCTCGCCGCCGGCGACGCGGCGGCCGAGCAGGGCAAGGCGGCGCCGCCGGGCGGGCCTCCCTCGCTCCCGGGCTTCGCGTTCGCCGAGACGGACACGCAGACGCTGCTCGCCAAGGGCACGCTGCGGCTCGTCTGCGCGCGCAAGATCGGCGCGTGCGCGCTCTACGACGTGGCGACCGATCCGCGCCAGCAGCAGGACATCTCCGCGCTGCGCCCCGCGGAGCTCGGCGCGATGCGGTCGGAGCTGCGCGCCGTCGAGGCGTCGCACGGGCGCTACGAGGTCCGCGGCCTGAGGAAGGAGGGCAAGGGCTGGCCCGACGCGCTCCGCCGCGGCATCGCGGGCGACGCCGACGCGGTGGTCGAGGTCGCGGCGCTGCTCGACGACGCCGACGTCGCGATCCGCCGCAAGGCGGGCGAGGTGCTCTTCGATCTGCGCCGCTCCGAGGCAGCGCCGTCGCTGCGGCTCGCGCTCGTGCGCGACGAGGACGACGAGGTGCGGCGGTGGGCGGCGCTCGCGCTCACGCGGCTCGGCGAGGGCGCGCCGCTGACGCGCGATCTCGTGGTCGATCCCGATCGCAAGTGGCGGCGCCTCGCGGCGCTCGCGCTCGCGGAGTCGGGCGATCGCCGCGGCGACGACGTGCTCGTCGCGTGGCTGCGGCAGGTGGTCCGCGGCCCGGAGCAGGACGGCGGCGAAGGCGCGGGCGAGGCGACGTCGTTCGAGCGGGCGCGCGAGATCGTCGACGCGCTCGCGAAGATCCGGGTGAAGGCCGCGCTGCCGCCGCTCATCGCCGCGCTCGGCGACGTGCGGCTGCGCCCGTACGCCGCCGCCGCGCTCGCGGCGATCGGCGAGGACGCCGCGCGGCCGGCGCTCGCCGAGCGGCTCGGCCAGGAGCCGTACCAGACGGCGCGCGTCGCGATCGCGGAGGCCCTCGTGAAGCTCGGCGCCGGCCCGGAGCTGCGGGCGCCGCTCCTGCGCATGCTCGGCACGCCGGATCCGCTGCCCGGCGGGCTCGGGCTGGCGCTCCGGGCCGACATCCTCGACCTGCTCGGCGGGCCGCGCGAGCGCGATCTCGGCCGCCTGCGCCGCTTCGCGAAGAGCGGGGTGGGGCTCGGCGTCGTGATCCCGAAGGCGGGCAACGGCAAGGGCGTGCGCGTCCTCTGCCGCGCGCGGACCGACGACGGCCGCCCCGGCGAGGTGCGCTTCGGCAGCCTCAGGCGCGGCGCGCGGCCGCCGAAGCGGGACGGCGCGTCGATCGTCCCGGCGAGCGCGCCGGAGCTCGACGCGGAGCGCGCGGTCACGCTCGCCATCCCGCCGGGGAGCGAGCCGACCGAGGCGTTCGCGACGCTGCCGCCCGCGACGGGCGCGCAGCCGGGCGCTTACGCCGATTTCGTGGTGTACGCGACCCAGAACGTCGAGGTGCAGGCGTGCGCCGTCGTGCCTCTGAGCGACGAGATTCCGCCCCCGCCGCCTGCGCCCTGGTCGCCCGGCGCAGCTGGCGGCGCCGGCGACGAGGCGGCGGCGCCGCCGCGCTCGGCGGACGAAGCGCCTGCGGCTCACCGGCCAGATTGACGCCGCAGGCGGCAAGACTAGAGTCCGCCGCGTGTCGGACAAGGACCGAGAGCAGGCCGAAGAGAAATCCGCGGGGAGTGACAAGGACGAAGCCACGCGGAGCGATGGCGACGAGGGCGGGGCTGCGGAGGCGGCCCCGGCGCGGCCGCCGCGCGGCGCTCCGGCGAGGGAGGCCGGCGCCGACGAGAGCGACGACGAGGCGGCGCAGCGCGTCGCCGAGGCGCTCGGCGTGGGCGAGCCGGAGGAGGCGCCCCCGGCGGAGGCTGCGAGCGACGAGGCGGCCCCGGCGGCGCCGAACCGCGCCGCCCGCCGCCGCGACGAGGCCACCGCGCGCCGCCGCAAGAAGAAGGCTGCCGGCGAGGAGCTGCCCAAGGACAAGAACGCCCGCGCGAAAGAGCTGCTCGCGCGCCGCCGGGAGCAGGCCGCGGGGCGCCGCCCTGTCCAGCTGCTGCCGGGCGAGATGGTCGAGGACGCGCTCAGCCGGATGACGACCGGCGCCGGCCGGTGGATCAAGAAGAACTTCCACGTCGTCCAGTGGGGCGTGCTGGCGGCGCTGGTCGCGACCGGCGGCGTGCTGTTCTACCTGTCGCGCACCGAAAAGAAGGACGCGGTCTCGACGTCGGCGCTCATGTCGGCCGTCGCCGCGGATCGGGGCAGGGTGCTCGCCGAGGACACGCGCAGCGAGGAGGAGAAGGAGTTCGACGTCACGAGGACCTTCAAGTCCGCGGGCGAGCGGTCGGACACCGCGCTCGCCGCGTACAACAAGGTCATCGACGACCACGGCGGCAGCGGCGCCGCGCTCCTGGCGAAGCTCGGGCAGGCCGGGGTGTTGCTCGACAAGAAGGACTACGACCGCGCGCTCGAAGCGTACAGCGCCGTGGTCTCGTCGCCGCTCGCGGGGGCGGATCCCGACGTGAAGGGCCGCGCCATCGAGGGCATCGGGTTCGCGCGGGAGGGCAAGGGCGACCTCGACGGCGCGCTCGCGTCGTTCAAGGAGCTCGAGGCGATCGACATGAAGGGCTACAAGGAGCTCGCGCTGTACCACCAGGCGCGGATCCACCTGGCCAAGGGCGACAGCGAGAAGGCGAAGGAGCTGCTCAAGAGCGCGCACGAGAAGCTCCAGGCTCCCTCGACCGAGGGCCGCTCCTTCCAGTTCCTCGAGGCCGTCGTCGAGGAGATGCTGCGCAAGATCGACCCGGCCGCCGTGCCGCCCCGCGCCGCGTTCGGCGGCCCGAAGGGCCAGACGATGACGCCGGAGGAGATCGAGCAGCTGCTCCGCCGCGCGCGCGAGAACGCGGAGAAGAAGGCGGGCGATGCGCCGCACTAGCCGCGCCGCGGGCGCTGTGCTCCTCGGGCTGGGCCTCGCGTCGCTCGGCGGCTGCGGCAACCTGGGCGTCGCCGCGGCGCCCGACGCGCCGCTCTGGCTGCACCATCCGGGGGGCGCGCTGGGCATCACGAAGCGCCGCGAGCTCACGGCCGAGGCGCGCAAGGTCGGCGAGGCTTACGAGCGCGGCCGCCCCGAGATCGACGCGGCGCACCGGCGCGTCTTCGTCGGGTCGAGCGATCACGGCCTGTACGCGGTGCGGGCCGACACGAGCGACGTCCTCTGGCGGTTCGAGACGCTCGGCCCTGTGCAGAGCGAGCCGCTCTACGACGCCGCGTCGGACGCGGTCTACTTCGGCTCGAACGACGGCGCGCTCTACAAGGTGCGCGCCTCGGATGGCCAGCTGGTCTACCGCTTCATGACCAACGCCAAGGTCGCGCGGCGGCCGGTGCTGCGCGACGGCGTGCTCTACGTGACGAACTCGAACGACACGCTGATCGCGCTCGACGCGGAGACGGGCGCGATGCGCTGGTATCAGCATCGGACGCCGGCGTTCGGGATGGAGATCTCCGGGCACGCCGGCCCGGCGCTCGGGCGGGACAAGGTCTACACCGCGTTCTCCGATGGGGTCGTGATGGCCTACGACCTCAAGAACGGGTCCGAGCAGTGGGCGCTCGTCGATCTGGCGGCCGAGGCCGAGCAGAGCGCGGGCGGTCAGACGCCGAAGTACCTCGATACGGACACCACGCCGGTCTTCGGCCAGATCGCCTCGGGTGACGTGGTCTTCGTGGCGGGCTACGCGGGCGGGGTGTTCGCGCTCGACGCCGAGAACGGGACCCGGGCCTGGGTGAACGAGGCGGCGGTCGGCGTCACCGAGCTCGTGCTGTGGCATCAGCCCGCGCACGCGCCGCGGAGCGGAGGCGGTCCGATCGTGCCCGAGCGGAAGGTGCTGCTCGCGTCGTCCGGCTTGACGGGCCTGTGGGCCTTGGACCCGGAGGATGGCCGTACGATCTGGCGGCGGGATTTGCCGGACGGGGGCATCTCGGCGCCGGTGCCGTTCGCGGGGGCGCTGCTGGTGACGACCACGCGCTACGGGATCTTCCTGTTCTCACCGCTGGACGGCGCGGTGATCGACGGCATCGAGACGGGGGGCGGCATCGCGATGACGCCGGCCGCGTACGGCCGGCGCGCGTTCGTGCTGACGAACGGCGGCGCGCTGCTCAGCCTCGACGTCGAGACGCCACCGCTTCCCAAAGGCTGAGCGGTCGTTCAGGCTCGAGCGCGGCGCTCTGGGGTCGAAGGGCCGGCAGGGCGCTCGGGTGCTGTAGGGCTGACCAGTGACGCGGCGCGTTGTGGCGCACGGGTGTCCTGGTGCGCTGGAGCGCCGACCCGGGTTGAGGTCGGCGGCGAGGCTGACCCGGGTTGAGGTCGAGGCGGCGAGGCCGACCTGGGTTGAGGTTGGCGGCGAAGCCGAAATCCACGCCAGGTGCCCGAAATCACCCGCAAAATCGAGCTCCAGCCCCCTGCCCTCAGGACCGTGGCCGGATCGCATAAGAAACATTATGTCAACTCGCGACGTCGGGCGTCTTGGCCGGCCGTCGACCGACCCCCGGCGGAGCGCAACCCGCCCGAACGAGCCCCCACCGGCGCACGCCGCCCCGCTCTGTACCGGCGAACCCGGCGGCCGCGACCCTCCCCACCGCGCCCCCGCCCGCCGGGCGCACCCCGCCTGCGACGGCCCTCCACCGGCCGCCGCCCGCAGCCTCAGCCGTCCGCGGCCGCCTCGTCCTCGTCCGGCGCTTCCGCGGCCTTCGGCGGGATCGCCGCCCAGAGCACGACCTCGCCGCTTCGGGTCAGCGGCCTTCCAGCGGTCTCCTGCTCGCTCCGCCACGCGCGGACCTTCGCGGGCGCGTCATCGCCGAGCTTCGCGAACCCCGCCTTCTTGGTGAACGCCTGGGCCCAGCTCGCCCGCTCCCTGACCCTAAGCACGATCTGTTCCATGCCGAGCTCCCGCGCCCGCTCGTGGAGCTCCGCCAGCAACCGCGTCGCGATGCCTCGCCGCTGGTGGTCCGGATGCACCGAGATCTCCGCCAGGTACGCGACCCCGGGCGCCTCGTCGCGCCACGCCAGGTAGCCGGCCACCTCGCCGTCCGCTTCCGCAACGCGCACGTCGTGCTGCCGCGTCAGCGCGATGATGTCGGCAACCGTCCGCGCCGGCACCTCCGCCGCGTCGAAGCCGATCTCGTGGTACATCGCCGTGCAGGCCTGCTCCGTCGCGGCGAGCGCGGGCAGCTGGGCCTCCTGCAGTCCTGTCACGCGGATGCGCTTCGGTGCCGTCCGTTCGTCATGCATCCCCGGAGGCTACCGCCATCGCCCGGGATGCCCCACTTCTTGCCGATCGCCCGCGCCGCCCGCGCGCCGCGGCACCTCAGCCGCGCAGCTGGAGCAGCCGCGCTATCGTCTCGCCGTCCCCGGGGCTCAGCGGGACGAGGATCCCGAGCGCCGCCCCCCGCGGCGGAGCGTTCCGCCCGTCCATCGGGACGAGACGGAGCTCCCCCGTGCTGGAGATGCCGATCACCGCGATCCGCAGCGCCGGCAGCGGCTCGATCTGCGACGCGGGCAGCCGCGGCGGCGGCGCCTGCCACTCGCCCTCGTAGGGCGGATCGCTCCACGCCGAGTCCACCGCCGCCCCCTCGGACGGCCGCGCCTGCATCGCCCCCGGAGGCCCCCCGGCCAGCGTCGGTTCCCCCTGCTGATCCCCAGAGGCAGCGCCCGCGTCCTCGTCGTCCGGCTCGGCCTCGGTCCAGTCGGCGCGATCCTCGGGCGCCTCGGGCGCATCCGCCGGAGCCGCGGCGGACGGCTCGCCGTCGCCCGCCTGCTCCAGGCCGAGCATCGGCGTCTCCTCGTCCAGGTCCTCGATCCGGTGCTCCATGAGCACCCGCTGCTCCTGCGCGGTCAGCGGCCGGCGCGTGGTGCCCTCGTCGTCCGACCAGAGCTGCGGGCGCCGCTCGGTCGCCTCCTGCGACGAGCTCGCGCCGAGCAGCGGGCTCGCCTGCCGCCGCGCCGCCGAGGCCACCGCGATGGCCGTCGGCACCGTCTCGCGCTGATCGGGCGGGGCCTCCCCGTCCGCCGCGAGCTGCTCCCCGGTCGTGCTCTGGGGCTCGGCGCGGGACGCGCCCTCCCCCGGCTCCTGGTCCGCCGACGCGCCCGCGACGGGGAGCTTGACCGCCGGGAACTCCTCGGTCACGGCCGTGGTCGACGATACCCGCGCGTGGGTCGGCCCCGTGAAGCTGGCGATCGGCCGCGCCTTGATCGCGGCAGGACGGCCGGCCGCCCCGGGCGCCTGCGGTCCGGCAGCGGGACGCCCCGGGAGCCCCGCCCCGGCGCCCGCCGCGCGCGCGGCGGGCGACAGCTGCGTCGGGGTCGCCTCGCGCACGGCCACGGACCTCGCCGCCCCGGGGTCGCGCCCCGCCCCGAGCGGCACCGCGCGGCCCAGCCCTCCGACGGGCCTGGGCGGCGGGCCGGCGTCGCGGGACGACGCCATCGCCGAGGTCATCGGCCCCGCCGGCGCATCGCCGGCAGGCGCGCGGACCGACGGCGACCGCTTCACGGCCGGCGACGCGGGGGCCGGCGGCACGCTCTGGCCGCTGCGCTCGCCCCGGCCCCCCTCCGCGCTCGGCGGTCGCGACGGCGCCGCGAGGGACCCGGCTCCCGACGCGCCCGGCCTCGGCGGCGGCGCGCTCGCCGTGGCAGGAGACGCGCCGGACGCCTGAGGCGGCGCGCTCAAGGGCGTCTTCGGCGCGCTCCCGATCGCCGGCGGCGAGTCCGTGGCCGTGGCCGAGCCCGGATCCTCCTCGGTCACCGCGATCTTCTGCGCCACCTCCGCGGCCGCCTTGAAGAGCTCGAGGGCGCGCAGGTCGGCGTTGGCATCCGAGGCCTGCTCCGCGGCGCGGCGCAGCCACCTCAGCGCTTCTTCACGCTCGCCGCGCCCCCACAGGGCGGTCGCGGTCGACAGCGCCCAGTGCACGTCTTCGTCGTCTTCGTCGTGCGGCGGCGGGATCGGGCGCAAATTGGCTTCCATGAGGCCTCGTCGAGCAGGTCGCTCCCCTGTACCACGACTCTCGCGCCCGCGTCTCCAGCCCGCTCTGGCGCACTCTTCGCTACGAATCATTCCTTTTCGCCCGGTGCCGTTCTCTTGCAGGCGCCCATCGATCGCCCCAGCGGCGCTCGCTGCATTCTTCCTGCCCGACCGTGCTCGCGTAGTATCTGCTGCGATGAGCCGACCTCGCGCCGCGCTCCTGCCGCCGCCGCTCGGCGCGGCCGCTTCACGCCCGCTCCGCGCCCGCGCTCGTGCGCCCCGGGCGCCGCGCGCAGCGCCGCCGGCCGCGGCGAGGAGGGCCGCGTCCGCGCGCGGCACGTCGCTGGGAAATGTCAAGCAGCCGCGCGCCGAGCGCGCCGCCACCGGGCGCCGCGGCCGCAGTTCCCGGAGCGGATCGCCGCGGTCATCGGCAAGGCCGCGGCGCCGATCCGGTACGAGAGCTTCGGCCCGGAAGCCGATGAGATCATTCCTCTCGGCCGCCGTCGCGCCCGAACTTGAGGTTCGTGTCCCCTTCGTGGCACCCTGGCTTCGCAGGACCTCCTTCGTGACGTGCGAGCGCGATGGCGCTGCGTCGCTCCGGCAGACGTCGAGGCTGCGTGCCTCCACGAACGTAAAGGCGGCACTCGAGCCCCACCCCTCCCAACTCCGCCTCCCCCTCTAGGACCACCGCGTGCAGATCTTGTCGGACCTCAAGCCTGGAGACACGCTGGGCCGCTACGAGATCCTCATGCCGGTCGCCCGTGGAGGGATGGCGGCCGTCTGGGCGGCGCGCCTCGTGGGCTCCCGCGGCTTCCAGAAGATCGTCGCCATCAAGACGATGCTGCCGGAGATCGGCAACGACCCGGCCTTCGAGGCGATGTTCCTCGACGAGGCGCGCCTCGCGTCCCGCATCCGGCACCCCCACGCGGTCGAGATCGTCGAGCTCGGCGACGAGAACGGCGTCCTCTACATCGTGATGGAGTGGGTCGACGGCGACACCATCTCCACGCTCAACAAGCAGGTCCGATCGACCGGCGGCGTCCCCCTGCCGATCCTCCTGCGCATCGCCTCGAGCATCTGCGCCGGCCTCCACGCCGCGCACGAGCTCCGCGACGACGAGGGGAAGCTCGTCGACCTCGTGCACCGCGACATCTCGCCGCAGAACGTCATGGTGTCGTACGACGGCATCGTAAAGATCGTCGATTTCGGCGTCGCCAAGGCCACGGGCCGGCTGCACGAGACGCGCGTCGTCGGCCAGCTCAAGGGCAAGATCCCGTACCTCTCTCCGGAGCAGCTCACCTCGGGCAAGGTCGATCGCCGCTCCGACATCTTCTCGCTCGGCGTCCTCCTCTACACCACCCTGAGCGGCTATCACCCGTTCCGCGGCCGGAGCGACGCCAAGACCATGGAGAACATCCTGCGGTTCGCCCCGGTCCCCCTCCGGGAGCTCGTGCCCGACGTCCCGTTCGACCTCGCGGTCGCCATCGAGCGCGCGCTGGCCAAGGATCCGGCGGACCGCTGGAACGACTGCGCGTCGTTCCAGCGCACGCTCGACCAGATCGCGATCGCGATCGGCACCCCGGTGACGGACGGCGACGTCGGCCGCTTCGTCCGCGAGACGCTCGGGGACATCGTTGCCGAGCGCCGGAAGAAGCTCGCGACCGCGATCCAGCTCGCGGACAGCCGCATGTCGGCGCGGGGGGAAGGCCGCACCGCGTCCTCGATCAGGGGCGACCGGCGCAAGCAGGCGCCCGCCGGGAACACGCCCCTCCCCGCCACCTTCGCGGGCATCCTGCCCGTCTCGCTCGAGGAGCCTCCCCCGAAGTCCTCGTCCCAGTCGCTGCCCGCGAGCCTCGCGCTGCCGGTCGCGTCCGCGCCTCCGGCCCTGGTCACCCCGGCGCCCCGCGCCCGGCGAAGGTGGCGCCGCCGCATCTCCCTGGCCCTGCTCCTGGTCCTGCTGCTCGTCACGGGCGCGGCGCTCGCCGCCCGCGCGGGCCTCCTGCCCGTTCCCGGCGAGGTGCACGATCTCCTGCGCGACGGGCGCTCGCTCCTGCGCAGCGCGCGCGAGCTGCTCCGCGGCTTGCTCGAGCGGCTGAGCGCCCTCCTCGCCGACTAGCTCCACGCTCGGCCGCGGCGGCCTCGCGCCGCGCGGTCAGCGCGGGTCGGCCGCGGTCACTTGATGCCGGCGGACGGCTCCGGCAGGCAGACGCCGAGCGTGCAGAGCAGGAGGTTGACGTCGCCGGCCGCGCAGTACACCTGCCGCGCGCAGTAATCGTCGTAACCGCAGAGCTGATGGCAGGACGCCTCGTTCCCGAGCGCGCCGGTGAACGTCATGCACGACCAGCCGCTCGAGAGCCACAGCCCCTCGGGCCGCTTCGTGTCGAAGAGGCACGCGTCGGCGCGCGTCTCCGGGTCGAACACCTCCGCGGTGCACGCCTCGCCCCCGGACAGCTTGCTCCGCGCGGCGGACATCGTGTTGAGCAGGTAGGTCACGTCGCACGTCTGCCCGGTGGCCGACTCCCTCACGACCCGGGCGCGCAGCTCGTCCTTCCTCGCCGCGTAGGCCCGCACGGCGCGGATCGCGCCCGTGACCTGGTTGTTGCCGCCGTCGGGCTTCGGCCCCTCGGTGAGCGCCGCGAGCACCCGCTCGGCCAGCTGCTCCGCCTCGGGATCGGCGCCCGCCGCGCCGTCCTTCGCGTAGCCGAGGCGGATGTACGAGGCGGGCGTGCGCGGCGTGCACGGCTTCGCGTGGGCCCAGAGCTCCTCGCTCACGATGGGCGGCCGCTTCGTCTCCGGCTGCTTGCAGACGCCCACCGAGCCGGGGGGCAGCGTGCCGGAGGCCCGCGGCGTCGGCTGCCCCGGACCTTCGTTGACGTACTCGGTCGACGCGCAGCCCGCGGCGCCCGCGGCGACAGACAGCGCGACCAGGCAGCCCACCGAGAGAGCGAAAGCAGAGCGGCGCGGAGCGATTCCCACGGCCGCACGGTAGCAGAGCCGGCGCGCGAGCAGAAATTCTCGCCGGGAGGCCCGCGGCGGCGGCGGTCGACGCCGGCTCCGCGGCGAGCCCGCCCCGAGGCGCGAGCCCGCCCCGAGGCTCCCGCGACCGGACCGAGAGGACCTCGCGGCGCCCTCCCGCGCCGCGGGCGATCCCCGCCGACCGGCGCCCGGGCCTACAGGCCGAGGTTGGACTGCTCGATCAGGTCGTCGACGACGGCCTCGAAGCTCTGCGTCCGGGCGTAGACCGCGAGCTGGCGATCGGCGCTCGTCCCCTCGTCGAGGATCGCCCGGATCCGCTCGAGCTCGCCCTGCGATCCGAAGATCTCCGCCGACTCCTGCACGAACTCGAGCAGCTCGCCGACGAGGAGGCGGACGGGGACCTGCTCCTGCTTGCCGAAGTCGATGAGCTGCCCGTCGATGCCGTAGCGCACGGCGCGCCACTTGTTCTCCTCGATGAGCTCCTGCCGGTACTCGCGGAACCCCAGGTTGCGCCGGTAGAGCAGGTAGAGCTTGCCCATGACGGCCTGGATGAGCGCCGCCAGCGCCACGGTGTCGTCGAGGCGCGTCGTCATGTCGCAGATCCGGACCTCGACCGTGTCGAAGAACGGGTGGGCGCGCACGTCCCACCAGATCTTCTTCGCGTTGTCGATGCAGCCCGTCTTCACGAGCAAGTCGACGAAGCGCTGGAAGTGGCCGTACGACTCGAAGCGCCCCGGGATGCCGGTGCGCGGGAAGCGCTTGAAGATCTCGCTGCGCGTGCTCTTCAGGCCCGAGGAGCGGCCGAGCCAGAACGGCGAGCTCGTCGACAGCGCGAGGATGTGCGGGAGGAAATAGCGGACCTGGTTCGCCAGGGCCATCGCCACCTCGCGGTCCTTGACGCCCACGTGCACGTGAAGCCCGAAGATGAGGTTCGCCCGGGCGACGTCCTGCAGGTCCTCCACGATGCCCCGGTAGCGCTCGCCGTCGGTGATCTCCTGCTTCTTCCAGTCGCTGAACGGGTGCGTTCCCGCCGCGACGATGCGCATCCCGCCTTGCCGCGCGAGCGCCCTGAGGCTGCCGCGCAGCTCGGCCAGCTCTTCCCTCGCCTGCCGGATATCCCGGCAGACGCCGGTGCCCGTCTCGACGACCGACTGGTGCATCTCCGGGCGGACCCGCTCGCGCAGGAGCTTGTGGCCCTGCCCCCCCTCGAGCAGCTGGCTCACGTACGACCGGAGCTCGCGCGTCTCGGCGTCGACGATCTGGAACTCCTCCTCGATGCCCAGCGTGAACTGGCCGTCGAGCAGCCCCAGGGCCGCGGTCACGACGAGGCCCCGAGCCGGACCTTCTGCACGGAAGGCCGCACGAGCCTCGACCACGCGTAGCCGTCGCGCGTCCGCCGGTCGCCGCGCGCGCACTCCACGGCGTACGCGACCATCCAGTCGACCGCGATGTTGAAGTAGCGCTCCCGCAGGTGCTCGATGTGCATGTCGGGCGCCGGGTTCGTGAAGTCGATCGCGTACGGCACCCCGTCCCGGATCGCGAACTCGACCGAGTTCATGTCGTAGCCGAGCGCCCTGTTGATCTTGATCGCGTCCTCGACGATGCGATCGTGGAGCGCCTTCGGGAGCCACCGCTCGTCGTCGTGCTGCACGTAGCAGCCGCGGAGCCCGGTCGGGCCGATCGCCTTGGGGTCGTACTGGATCGGGAGGATGCGATCCTTGCCGACGCAGATGCAGCGGACGTAGTCGTCGAAGTCGATGAACTCCTGCAGGGTCATGACGTTCTGCCCGGAGGCGTTGTAGGCGGCGAGCAGCTCCTCCTGGCTGCGCACCACCGACACGTCCTTCCAGCCGCCGCCGTCCGCGGGCTTGAGGATGGCCGGGAAGCGCACGTAGTCGATGATCGACTCCCAGTTGAGCGGGTACTCGAGGTTGCGGAGGCTGCGCTCCTTGACGATGGCCGGGATGTAGTCGCGCTGGGGCAGCATGACGGTGCGCGGCGTCGCGATCCCGATCTGCGACGCGAGCGAGTAGCCGAAGAACTTGTCGTCCGCGCTCCACCAGAACGGGTCGTTGATCACGAACGCCCCGCCGAGCGCCGCCGCCTTGAGGTGGAAGCGGTAGTGCTTCACCTCCTGGCTGATCCGGTCGATGAGCACCCGGTACGGGCTCTCGAAGCGCTCGGGCGTCCCGCCGATCTTCGCGATCTCCGCCCGGACGCCCGGCACCTTGTTGCACCTCTCGAGGAAGGCCTGCGGGAACGACTGCTCCCAGCCGACGAGGATGCCGATTTTCTCCGCCATACGTTGCTGTCTCCTCCCACCACACATGGTCGCGGCCACCGCCGCTGACGCACAGCGTAGCGCGGATACCCAGGAATTTTACGCTAGAAGTGTAGCGATGAGACGGCCGCGCGAGCCCGGTCAACGGCTCTGCCCGCCGGTCCGTCCGGTGCGATCGCGGCATGGCCGTGCTCGGCGGGACACAGAGACAGAGGAGGACGTCCGCCACCGGCGAGCGTGGCGCGCGCGGCGTGAAGAGCGCGCCACGCGTACGGCACGCGCTTGACGCGCAGCCCCAGGCGGAAAACCCCGGCCAGATCGGCCAGGGACGGAGGCCGTCCGAAAATAGATCTTGACGGAACCTGCTCGGCGAGTAGAGTCGCGCACCTCTCCGACGGGGCGGGTAGCTCAGCGGCAGAGCGTCGGCCTTACAAGCCGATGGTCGCAGGTTCGACCCCTGTCCCGCCCACTCCTGGGTCAAGGGCCTGGGCGAGCTGTGATGATGTCAGTCTGGGGTGGTAGTTAAGTTGGTTATAACGCCGGCCTGTCACGCCGGAGGCCGCGGGTTCGAGTCCCGTCCACCCCGCCAGCTTTCTTTTATATTTCCGAGTCGCCGCTTCCCTGAGCCTCCCTCGGTAGTTCCGTGTCGATCGATGCGGCGCTGCGAGGAAGATTGGCTCATGGGAGCCGGGCATCTGCCCGCACGGCGATCGGAACGCTGACATCTGGGGTGGTAGTTAAGTTGGTTATAACGCCGGCCTGTCACGCCGGAGGCCGCGGGTTCGAGTCCCGTCCACCCCGCCAGCACCGCATCGGAATCTTCGATGCCCGGCCGTCAGGCCGCTTTCTCCAGGGCCGCTCGACAGCCTGTTGAGCCCGTTGACCTGGCCGCGCGCCGTCACAGGCTGGGCCATCGCTGCGCCGCAGGCCCTGCGCTCGCCGCGCTGCCTCACCGCGCCGTAGGCCCTGCCCTCACCGCGCCGTAGGCCTGCCCTCGCCGCGCCGCTTCGCGCCGTAGGCCCTGCCCTCACCGCGCCATCACGCGCTGGATGGCCGCGTCGAGGTCGCGAAAGCTCACCGGCTTGATGAGGTGCTCCAGGAAGCCGGCGCGGATCGTCTTGCGGCGATCCTCCTCCATGCCGTAGCCGCTCAACGCGATGGCCTTGAGCTCGTGGCCGGCGGACCGGATCGACGCGATCAGGTCCGTGCCGCTGCCGTCGGGCAGCCCGAGGTCGCTCACGAGCAGATCGAACGCCTCCGCCCCGACCAGGTCGAGCGCGGCGCGCACGCTCCGGGCGATGCGCACCGTGTGGCCGGTCAGCGTGAGCAGCTCGCTCATCATCTCCGCCGTGTCCTCGTGGTCCTCCACGAGCAGGATGCGCAGCGCGCGCCTCGGCGCGGCCGTCCCGGCGGCCTTCGCCTGCGTCGGCGTGGCGGCCGCAGGCGGCCTCGCGGCGGGCAGGAGGACGCGGAAGGTCGCCCCGGCCCCCCGCCCAGGGCTCGACGCCGTGATCGTGCCGCCGTGCAGCTGCACGATCGCGCGCGAGATCGCGAGCCCGAGGCCGAGCCCGCCGAAGTGCCGCGTCGTGTCCGCGTTCCCCTGCTCGAAGGCGTCGAAGATCCGCGGCAGCACCTCGGGCTCGATGCCGACCCCCTGATCCCGCACCTCGATGACCACCTGCGCGGCCTCGTCATAGCAGCAGAGCTCGATCTGCGACCCGGGATAGCTGAACTTCACCGCGTTCTTCAGGAGGTTCCAGACCACCTGCTCCAGCCGGGCGACGTCCGCCGAGACCCAGTGCTCGCCGGGCGCGACGTCGAGCGTCAGCCGGATGCTCTTCGCGTCGACCTCGTCGGCGCAGATCTCCATCGCGTGCTCCAGCACCGTGCGCGCCGCGACCGTGTGCGTGACCAGCTCGAGCTTGCCTCGAACCACCCGCGTCAGGTCCAGGAGATCGTCGATGAGGCGCGCCTCGAGCTCGGCGTTGCGCTGGATCATCTCGACGCCCCGGCGGACCTCGTCGGGCAGGTCGTCGCGGCGGAGCAGCCGCGACGCGGCGGTGACCACCGGCGTGAGCGGCGTCCTGAGCTCGTGCGACAGGACGGCCAGGAACTGATCCTTCGTGCGGTTCGCGTGCTCCGCGGCCTCGCGCGCCGTGATGAGCTCCGCCTCGACCTCCTTGCGCCGCGTGATGTCCTGCACCACCGCCATCGTGTGGGTGATGCGGCCGCCCGCGTCCCGCACCGCCGTCACCGTGGTGCTCGCCCAGAGGCGCCTCGCGTCCCTCGTCACGTAGCGGTTCTCGAGCGCGAAGTCGCTGATCTCGCCGCGCAGCAGCCGCTCGTACCGATCGGCGACGGCGCTCGCGTCCTCCGGGGCCGTGACGTCGAGGAGCGCCTTGCCGAGGAGCTCCCTCGCCTCGTGCCCGAGCATGCCGGCGAACTTCCTGTTCACCCGCACGAAGCGGCCCGTGGCGGGCTCGCACTGGACCTTGCCGACCACGGCGCTCTCGAAGATCAGGCGGAAGTCCTCCTCGCTCGCGCGGAGCGCCTCCTCCGCGCGCTTGCGCCGCGTGATGTCGGTCAGCATCGCGGACGCCCCGATGATCGCGCCGCCGGCGTCGTGGATGGGCGCGACGCTGATCGAGACGTGGACCCGATCGCCGCCGCGCGCGATCCCCACCGTCTCCACGGGCTCCACCCGCTCGCCGCCGAGCACCCGATCGAGGACGGCCCGCATCTCGTCCGCGCGCTCGGGCGCGATGATGAGGTGCACGGGGCGGCCGGTCACGTCCCTCTCGCCGTAGCCGAACATCCGCTCCGCGGCCGCGTTCCAGCTCGTGATCGCCCCGTCGACCGCCGCGCCCAGGATCGCCTGCTCGGCCGACGCGACGATCGCGGCGAGCCGGCCGCGCTGCTCCTCGGCCTCCTTGACGCTCGTCACGTTCACGAGCGTGACGACCACGCCCGAGATGACGTTCGCCAGCGTGCGGTACGGCAGCACCCGCAGCATGTAGCAGCAGCGGCCGTCCTCGAGCTGCACCTCCCGCTCCTTCGGCGCGAGCGTCCGCAGCACGTCGCGCGCGTCCGCGACGAGCGAGGAGGCGTCGAAGCGCGCCGCGATGTCGAGGATGGATCGACCGATGTCGCCCTCGATCAGCCGGAAGACCTCCGTCGCCGCGGGCGTGAACCGCCGGATCCTGAGCTCGTCGTCGAGGAACACCGTCGGGATCTGGGTGCTGAGCAGGAGGTTCTGGAGGTCGTCGTTGGCCGCGTCGAGGGCCTCGATCTTCGACTTCAGCTCGCTGTTCAGCGTCTCGAACTCCTCGTTCAGGCTCTGGAGCTCCTCGTTCATGCTGAGGAGCTCCTCGTTCGAGCTCTTCAGCTCCTCGTTCGACGTCTCGAGCTCCTCGATCGTCGTCTGGAGGTGCTCCCGCGTGGCCTTGAGCTCGTGCTCGAGCTGGTCGACGAGCGACGCGCTCTCCCGCCGCGGGCCGGGCGGCGGCGCCTCGCCCCGCGCCGCCGGCCGGAGCTCGTCGAACACGACGACGAACAGGCCGAGGTCGTCCTCGAGGCCGCCGAGCGGCCGCACGACGAGGTTGAGGCGCTGCGTCCCCGCGATGGTCTCGACCGCGATGTTCTCGTGGACCACCTGCTCGCGCATCCTGACGGCGCGGTGCACGGCCGACCGCACCTCGGGGCGCAGCGCCCGCAGCACCATGTTCGAGACGTTGACGTCGAGCGCCCCCGTCGACGGCGCGAGGTACTTCCCCGTCTCGCCGGACAGGTACACGATGTCGCCCTGCTCGTTCACGACGACGCACGGCGGCCCATAGCGCTCGAGGAGGCACCGCTCGATGGTGCGCTCGATGCTCTGCTCGGCCGACCAGGCGCCGCGGCGCGCGAGCTCGCCCGCGCGCCCGTCCACCCCGGTCCGCTCGGCGAGCGGGAGCCGCGGCAGCGCGTGCCCGACGGCGCGCTTCTTCTGGAAGATCCGCCGCTTGCCGTCGATGGGGCGGAACAGGTCGCTCCGCTGCGACACGCTCTCCGAGGGGCCGAGGAGCAGGTAGCCGTCATCGACGAGCGCGTAGTGGAAGACCCCGAGCACCCGCCGCTGGAGCTCGCCCTCGAGGTAGATGAGGACGTTGCGGCATGAGATCAGATCGAGCCGCGAGAACGGCGGATCCCTGGTGAGATCGTGCCGGGAGAAGACGCAGACGTCGCGGATCGCCTTGGCGACCGAGCGGGCGCCGCCCTCCTCGGCGACGAGGAAGCGCGCGAGCCGGCCCGACGCGATGAGCTGCGTCGCCTCGCTCGGGTAGCGCCCCTGCCGGGCGATCTCGATGGCCTGGTCGTCCACGTCGGTGCCGAAGATCTGCACGCGCGGGGCCGCGGGCAGCTGCTCGACGTGCTCCATGAGGAGCATCGCGATCGTGTAGACCTCCTCGCCGGTGGCGCAGCCCGGCACCCAGACGCGGATCGGGCTGTCCGCCTCGCGCTCCGCGAAGAGCGCCGGCACGATCTCCTGCCGCACCGCCTCGAACGTCTCCGGATCGCGGAAGAACTCGGTCACGCCGATGAGGAGATCGCGGACGAGCTGCGTCGGCTCGTCCGCCTCCCGCCGGAGCAGCGCCATGTAGTCGGCGATCGAGGTCGCCCGCAGCACCTGGGCCCGGTGCTGCACCCGCCGGACCAGCGTGGTCCGCTTGTACTGGCGGAAGTCGTGCCCCGTGCGCTCGAGGAGCAGCGCGCAGATCTCCGGCAGCCGCGCGGCGATCTCCTCGACGAGGTCCGCGCGATCCCCCTCCGCGGGCAGGCGCCGCGCGTACTCGAGCAGCGCGGCGGGGATGTCGCGGAGGGCGAGCACGTAGTTGACGAGCCCGGTGTCGATCGCGTGCCGCGGCATCTCCGGGTGAGCGGCGGTCGCGGGGTGCTGCGCGATCGTGAGCCCGCCGTGCTCTCGGACGACCTTGAGCCCGCTCATGCCGTCGTGCCCCGAGCCGGAGAGCACCACCGCCACCGCCCGCTGCTTCGCCTCTTCGGCGAGCGACCGGAGCAGCGCGTCCATCGCCGCGCGGTGCCCGCGCGGCTCCGCGAGGCGGCTCAGCCGGAAGACGCCGTCCTGGATCGTCGCCGTGGCGTGCGAGGGGGTGACGTAGACGTGGCTCGGCTGGATCGGCAGCCCGTCCGTCGCCTCCAGCACGGGCATGCCCGTGTGGGCGGCGAGCAGCTGCGACATCACGCCCGCGTTGTGCGGCTCGAGGTGCACGAGCACGAAGGCGAACCCGCTGTCGGGCGGTATCGCCGAGAGGAAGGCCCTGAAGGCCTCCAGGCCCCCCGCCGACGCCCCGAGCGCGACGACGAGGCTGTCGGCCAACCGTGTTCGCTGGGGCGACGGGACCCCCGTCGCGGCATCGCGGCTCTCACCGTCGCTTCGCATCAAAGCCCCTGACGCTTAGTACACGTCTGGGACAACAGCCAGCGAACGTCGGCGCGAAGCGCGGCCGGGAGCGCCATAAGGATCTACCCGACCGCCATATCCAGGTGCGCCACCTCCTGGGAGCGCTCGTGGCTCGGTCGTCACACGTCGTCTCCGCGGGCGCGAATGCGACGCTTGTCCTTGACAAATCGCATCATCTCCGCGTGCATAGCCGCCGAGCGGCCGGACCGGCCGCGGAGACACGGAGCGCTTATGAGTCGATTTCTACTCTGGTGGAGGGCGACGTCCGTCACGGTGAAGGCGGCGGCGGCGTGCGCCGTGGTGGGCGCCCTGGGCGCCGCGGTGCTCGTCGGGCGCTGCGCCGTGACGACGCAGGCGGAGCCGCCGCGGGCCGGGCCGGTCCTCGTGAGCGGCGCGGTGGTCACGATCGACGCGGTGCCCGCCGCGCCGCCGGGGGTCGTCGTGGTCGGGCAGGCGACGGACTTCGGCGGGCCCGAGACCGCGGGGGTGAACGCGCTGCGCGGCCTCGTGTACTTCGTGCCGAACGGCACGTCGCACCTCCTGAACACCGCCTCGCTGAGCCCGGTCGCGGTCCTCTACACGCCGCGGCTCGATATCTCGCCGCGGTCCTGGCAGAGCGGCTTCCCGGGCGTGCCCGGCGGACGCAACGAGTGGTTCCAGATCTCGTACGAGGGAGAGTTCGTGACCTCGCGCAGCGGAGCGCACCAGTTCGAGCTGCTCTCCGACGACGGCTCCAGGCTCTTCATCGACGACCGGGTGGTGGTCGAGAACGACGGCCGGCACGAGCCGCAGAGCGCGCAGGGCGCGGTGATGCTGGAGCCGGGGAAGCACCGGATCCGGCTCGGCTATTTCCAGGGGCCGCGCTTCGAGATCGCGCTGCAGCTCTTCGTGACGCCCCCGCAGGGCGGCCGGCAGATCCTCGACATCTCCCGGGTGCTCTGAGCGCGGCGCGCGCGGCGGCCGCGCCCCTCAGCCGCCGCGCTGCGCGAGCGCGAGCAGCGCCTTGACCTTTGCGTACGAGACGTAGGGGTTGTCCTCGGTGCCCCCGAGATCGTCGCTGTCCTCGCCGGTCCCCTGGGCCCGGACCGGCATCCACGCGTAGTCGGGGTGGAGCTCCTTGCCGTTGATCCCGTTGACGATCGACGGGTTCTTGATCCACTCCCCCCCGAGGATCGTGAGATCGCTGTCGAGCTCGAGCACGTAGTGCAGCTCCGAGACGGAGAGCGGGACGTCGCGCTGGGCGGGCGGGAGGAGCAGCGTCTCGCCGGTGACCGAATCGGAGATCATCCAGAAGCGCGCGGCCACGCGGACGAAGCGCCTCGCGGCCGGGTTCATCCGGTAGCTGTAACAGTCGGCGCCCATGTACGCGCCGCCGCACAGGAGCCGCGCGGCGTCTTGCGGGCCGATCTCCTCGATGGTGTCGATCGAGAACTGTTTCACGGGGAAGCTCCACACCTCCGCGTCCCAGGTGTGGTCGACGATGAACATGAGCCGCTGTTTCTGGGTCGACTCGCCGGAGAGCGGCTTCGCGCCGACCCCGAGCAACCCGGTCATGGCGACGTGCATCGTGGCGGGGTTGAGGTCGCGGCAGGCGGGGTCGAGCGGCCTGCCGTAGATGTCGCGCGCCGTCCGATCCGCCCGCGTCTCGCAGCGGCGCCCCGAGAAGGTCACCGCGTCGCTGAAGTAGACCTCGCTCATGAGCGCCTCGATGTCCGCCATGCGGAACAGGACGCACCCGGTCTCCGCCGCGGCGCACTCGGTCACCTTGGAGTCGACGAGCTTCACCCGGACGTCGCGGCGCGGCCCGGCGCCCTCGGCGGCGACGTACGCCGACCACCCGTTGCAGTGCCCCCACCAGTACTCCGGATAGATCCCCTGGTAGAGCCCGTGATGCTGCAGCTCCCAGCGCGTCGCCGGACCGGCCACGACCACCGCCGGCTGGATGTAGGGCGGGTTGCGCAGGTACGGGGGCCTCCGGAGGTCGTCCGCGCTCCACGTGGCGATGCTCGCGAGCGACTCCATCTGTCCCGGGTGGAAGAGAACGTCGTATTTCTCGACGGGAGAGAGGTTGTCCGGGTCGGAGGTCCGATCGGAGTAGTTCTTGAACATCGAGTTCCAGCGGTCGGCGATGCCGTTCTGCCGCTGGGGCCACCAGTTCGAGGGGAACGCGCTCGACTGCGCCTCGCCTTGCAGCAGCGTCGTGTCGAGCCGGAGCCGGGCGCCCTGGAGATCGGGGTGCAGGTGCGAGGGCAGGTTGGCGCCGTCGATCGCCTCGCGGCCGCCGGTCGTGGGGATGAGCAGCTGGTGGGCGCCGCCGAGGATCTGGCCGGTCTCGGGCGTGTAGCCGAGCACGTAGGGCACGGGCCCACCCTCGATGAAGCGGAAGGCGGGGCCGTTCACGCTGCTCTGCGCGGCGGCGACGCGCTCGTCCGGCGCCCGGTCGAGCTCCGCGCAGCCCAGGAGCAGAAACACCGAGCTCACGATGCCCGCCTTCATCCGCGTCTTCATCGCTGATCCCCCCGGAGACCGACGCTCGCCGATCCCTCGGGCGTTCTCTGCAGAGGCCGCGCCACCGGGCGCGTCGTTAAAGAGCGCAGCCATTGCACGCGTCGGCAGCCGGAGCATTCACCGTGCGCCGATGCGCCAGAGCACGACCTTCACGGTGTCGATGAGGATGGAGATATCGAACCAGAGCGAGAAGCTCTTCATGTAATAGAGATCGTACTGGAGCTTCTCCAGCGCGTCCTCGGCGGACGCGCCGTAACGGCAGCGCACCTGTGCGTGCCCCGTCACGCCCGGCTTCACGCAGAGCCGCTGCCGGAAGAAGGGGATCTGCTTCTCCAGCGCCTCGATGAACTCGGGGCGCTCGGGCCGCGGCCCCACCATGCTCATCTCGCCGACGAGCACGTTCCAGAGCTGAGGCAGCTCGTCGAGCCGCGTCTTCCGGATGAACCGCCCGACCCGGGTCACGCGCGGATCGTTCTCGATGGCCCACGCGGCCCCGTTCTTCTCGGCGTCGGTCCGCATCGACCGGAATTTGTGGATGCGGAACGGCTTCCCGAGGGCGCCTGTCCGGATCTGCGAATAGAGCGCCGGTCCCCTGGAGTCGACCTTCACCGCGATGGCCGTGAGCGCCATCAGCGGCAATGCGAGCACGAGCCCGGCGCTCGCGCATACGACGTCGAAGAGCCGCTTCGCGACCAGCGTCCGCCGCCGCACGCGGAAGCCGTGAGAGAAGATGATCTGGCTCGGCTTCAGCTCGCGCACGCAGATCTTGCCGGTCACGCGCTCGTAGAAATCCATGCCCTCCTCGATCTGGACGCCGCGGAACTTCAGATCGAGCAGCTCCTCCAGCGGGAAGGCGGCGCGCCGATCGGGGATCGCCACGATCACCACCGCGACGCCGCGCTGCTCGACGAGGCGCCGGAGATCCCGGGTCCTGCCCGCGATCTCGGGATCGTCGATCGGCTCTTCGTCCCTGACGAGCCGGCCGGCGAGGCGCAGCCCGAGGACGTCTCCGTCTTTCCGGATGAGGGACGCGCACGTGCGGGCGAGCTCGCCCGACCCCAGCACGACCGCCAGCGTGGAGAAGCTCTCGCTGCTCAGCACCCGATTGCACGCCGCGCGCCACGCCGGGAGCACGATCGCCGCTGCCCCGAGCGACGTCAGGAGCACCCGGTCGCCGAGCTCCGCGTCCGGCACGAGCCAGAACGCGAGCCACAGCACCGCCGCCGCCATGCCGAGCGCCCGGAACATCGTCAGGAACAGCGCGCGCGCCCTGGGCGGCTCCGGCCCGTACAGGCCGTGATAGTAGAGCGACGCCAGCGCGACCAGCGAGATGCTCAGCGTCTGCCCGAAGCGCTCTCCGTCGAGCGCGTGCTCCCAGCCCACGAGCACGCCCGGCGCGCAACACACCAGGAGCGAGAGCAGGCTGGCCTCGACAAACCACACCATGGCCCGGCGCGGCGACCGGAACAGCTCCAGCATCGTCCCTCCCCACTCGTCTAGCCCAGCGCCCCGGGCGGTCGCGCGCCACGGCGCATCGCCTCCGGCGGGGCACACACGGTTGTAGTTGGACCCACATTAGAGCGGACCGGGGCAGATCGCCAGATGCCTCCGACGAATCTCGTCCATCGGCGGCGGACTGAGCCGCCGCGCGCGAAGCCGGGCGCGGCGCAATCGACGACATCGCGGGCGGTTGCGCCGGGAATGCGCGGTGACGAGGGGAGTCGCGGCGAGAGAACGCTGTCGACGGACTGAGTACGTCGTCTCCGGGCGCGCGCTCGGGGAGCTTTGCGGATCGGCGGCGCGGCGAGCGCGTCGCTCCGGCCGGGAGCGCGCTTTGCCCCGTCGTGTCGAACAGGGGCGTTGAACGGGTGTGTCGAACAGGTATGTCGACGCGGCTTATCGCGCGCCGACGTCACCGGCGCGCGCGGGCGGCGTCTCCCGCGGGGCCTCGCCGGGGGCGGCGGTGTCGCCGGAGGCGGCGCTGCGGTCGTCGCGCTCGCCGCCCGGCTCGGGCGGTCGCCAGCGGCCGGACGGCATTCCCTGGATCATCGCGGCGCGGCGCTCGTCGTCCCAGGCGCTGTCGGGATCGCGGCGCACGGTCCGATGGCGATCCGTCGACAGCGTCCCCGAGAGCCCGGCCGTCACGATGCTCCTCAGCGAGCCGCCGGCCTCGCCTGTGCTCGGCGCCGGGTCGAGCGCGGCGCGCACGAACTCCAGGTCGACGCCGCCGCGCAGCGCGATCCCGCGCGCCAGGGGATAGGCGATCTCCGCGCCCGCGAGCGCCGTGGTCGTGGACAGCGAGCCTTCCCTGGAGGGCGCCGGCGCGCCGGGGGCGAGGTGGAGCGGCGGATTCGCGGCGACGGGGGCGCTGCCGGTCGAGAAGCGGGCGACGCCGGTCACGAGGAGATCGCGGGTCGCGCCGCCCCGCGCAGGCCGGAAGCTCGCTTCGAGGGACGCCTCGTGCTCGTGCCCGAATCCGATCCTCGGCCCGAGCGACGTATAGGCGTACGCGTACCCCGCTGTCAGCCGGTAGCGCTCCTGCACGTAGGTGAGACCGACCCGCGCCGTCGGCGCGATCACCGCGTCGCGCGACGACAGCACGGGCGGCGGGCTCGCGACGGTCACGCCGCCCGAGGCGCGCGCCGAGGCGTTGCGCGTGAGCTCGTGGGTCGCGGACAGGAGCGCCGCGCCGGCGTGGACGCGGGCCTCCCCGCGCGTGAGCTCGGTGTCGAGCAGCGCGTGATGATACTGGGTGATCTCGTACCGGAGCTCGGGGGTCAGCGTGTCCAGCGCGCCGAGGTCGATCGACGTGCTCACCTGGGCCCGCCCCGTGTGCGCGTCGATCCCGACCCCGGCCGGGTCGTCGGCCGAGAGCGCGCCCGCCTGCTCGTACCCGAGCTCGAGGCGCGCCGCGGCTCGCCGCGATGTCGCGATCGACAGGGCCGGTCCCCCGGAGAGCGTGTATTGCAGGCGATTGCCGTACAGGAACGGATCGCGCGCGGCGAGCGCGTCGGCGGCGCGCACGCCGAGGCGGGTCGCCAGGTAGCCGGCCGCCGCCATCGAGAGGTCCGCGCGCGGCGAGAGCGTCCAGCCCGCTCCCCCGCCGAGGCGCGCCGAGACGCTGTCGGACGGCGCGGAGCGCGCCGCGTCGAGCGAGACCTGAAGGACCCGCCCGTAGCTCCCGTCGACGCTGAAGCCGTAGCGCGAGCGCTCGCCGCGCAGCGAGCCCTCGACCGAGCCCCCGGCGCCGGCCATCAGCGCGCCGGAGCCCACGTCCCCGACGTTCGACGCCACGCTCTGCTCCACCGCCGCCTGCGCCGTCACGTCGGACTCCCACATCGGCAAGACGAACGAGAACACGCGCCCCCTTGCTGTCGAGCGGCACGCCGCGCGGCGGGCACGACCCGAATCGGCCGCCCTCCCCTCCCCGGCAGCGCCCGGCGCCCGGAGCGTCCCACGTTCGTTGATGTTTGCAACATTACAAATTTGACCCCGGCATGCCGCGGGTGTGGCGCATGGCTGCGCGCGGCGGCGACCTGAGCGCTCCTCGGGGGCTGGCACCGCGGGCTCTCCCGGCGTGGACGTGCGCAGGCAGGGCGGGACGTACCTCGAGTCGGTCCCTGCCCCGCTGGGGCGGAAGGACGGTTTGTAGTATGAATTACATCATGAAATCCGGCGTGGGCGCGGGCGTGGAGGAGGAAGGCTTGTCGAGGCCGCTGCGCGTTCTCTGGGTGACGCGCATCTTTCCGAACCGGGTTGAGCCGCTGTCGTGCGCGTTCCAGCGGCAGCAGCTCGCGGCGCTGTCGCGGCGCTGCGAGGTGGAGGTGCTGGCCGCGATCCCGTACCACCCGGGCGTATCGCTCCTGGGCGGGCGCACGCGGCCGGGCCGCCTGACGGCGGTGCCCGAGCGCGACGAGATCGACGGCGTGCCGGTGGTGCACCCGCGCGCGCCGTACCTGCCGGGGGCGGGCCGCGTGCTGGCGCCGGTGAACGCGCCGCTCTACCTGGCGGGGCTCCTGCCCTACGTCCCGCGGCTGCGCGGGCGGTTCGACGTCGTGCTGGGGGCGTGGCTGTACCCCGACGCCTGCGCGGCGGCGCTGCTCGCCCGGATGCTCGGCCTCCCCTATGCGGTGAAGGCCCATGGCACGGACGTGAACGTCGTCGCCCGCTGGCGCTCGGTGCGTCCGCTCGTCGGCGGCGCGCTCCGGTCCGCCGCGTACGCGATCGGCGTGAGCCGTCCGATGGTGGAGGCGCTCGCGGCGCTCGGCGCCCCGCGGGATCGCGCGGTCCTCGTCCGCAACGGGGTCGACCGCGCGCTCTTCCGCCCGGCGGACCGGCGCGCCGCCCGGCGCGAGCTCGGGCTCCCGGAGCGCGGGCGCGTCGTGACGTTCGTCGGGAACGTCCTCCGCGAGAAGGGCATTCACGAGCTGCTGCGCGCGTTCGAGGCGATCGACCGGGATGGCGGCGACGGCGGCGAGCCGATCCACCTCGTGGTCGTCGGCGACGGCCCGGAGCGGGCGGCGGTCGAGCAGGCGGCGCTGCGGCGCGATCGCGAGGGCGGGTCGGCCGAGCTGCGGGGCGAGCGGGGCCGGATCATCGCGGTCGGGGCGCGGCCGCTCGCCCAGGTTGCCCGCCACCTCGCGGCGACGGATCTGCTGGCGCTCCCGAGCTGGGCGGAGGGCACCCCGAACGTGGTGCTCGAGGCGCTGGCCGCGGCGCGGCCCGTGGTGGCGACGCGCGTGGGGGGCATTCCGGACGTGGTGACGCCGGGGCGCACCGGGCTGCTCGTCCCGCCGCGCGACGCCGGAGCGCTCGGCCGCGCGCTGCGCGACGCGCTCGCGCGGACCTGGGACGACGGCGCGTTCGCCGATGCGGCGCCGCCGTCCTGGGAGGAGAGCGCGGAGGCGCTGCGCCGGCTGCTCGCGCGGGCGGCGTTCGGAGAAGGCGGGCGGGCCGCCGCCTGACGCCTGGGACGTCGCGCGGCGCCGCGGCGCCGGGCGTGACCGCGCAGCCCCCTCCCCTCGCCGCTCACCCCCACGAGATCGACCAGGTGCACCGCGGCGCCCCGTGGTGCCTGCAGGTCGTGTGGTCGACCGCGATGCGCCGGCTGCCCGCGAGCGCCAGGCCCGCCTCGATCCAGCCGGAGATGCCCTGACTGCACAGGTAGAGCGGCAAGCCGCCGCCCGAGAGCGTGACCCTCCCCGCGACCTCGCTGACGACCCGCACGCTGAAGTCGCCGTATTTGAAGTAAGTCCTGTACACGAGGCCGAAGCGCTTGAAGAGCATCGACGGCGAGCTCCCCAGCGCCATCGTCTTGTAGATCGTCGTCAGATCGCTCCGGGCGACGTCCGCGCCGAAGTGGCGCATCTTCTCCATCCTGCCGGCGAAGACGCCGTGGATGAGCGCGCAGTCGATCTCGATGAGCGGCGCCATTTCGTTCCAGGTCGACGGGATCGGCGGATCGCTGAGATAGCGGGCCGCCTGCGGCGAAAGCTGGCGGCCGAGATCCGCCACGAACCGCTCGCCATAGCTCTGCCGCAGCGTCTGGGCGCGCGAGCCGATCAGGGTGCCTTTCACGAGATTGCCCTCGCCGACGATCCGTGGATCGCCGAGGAACGGGGAGAAGTCTGGTGCGAGCATACTGCGGAGGGCTCCCATCTTCTCATAGTGTAGCGGCAGATCCGCGCCCATGTGCGACAGATTCGCGTCACCTCCTCCTTTCTGAACCGGGCCTGCCGCCCGGAGACGGGCAGCGCGGCGGCCTCGTTGCTCGTCCTGCGCGTCGTCCTGCGCGTCGTCCCGCGCTCGAGCACCAGCTTTCGACAGCGGCGCGGCTCGAGCGGGATGCTGGTCGCGTTGGCCGTGTTGGTCGCGTTGGGCGCGTCGGTTGCGCCGGTTGCGCCGGTTGCGCCGGGCGCGATGTTTCGACAATGTTTCTTGAATGTTTCGCGGGTGCGAGCTTCGGCGCCTGGCGGCGGGCGGCCGTTCGGCAGGAACGCTCGGCGCTTTCGGGGTGACGCGGGGCGCGCACGCTTGTACCCGGCATGACGCGTGCTGCTCGGCGTCGATCGACGCTGGCCGGCGCGGCTGTTCGCGCCGAGCAACATTGAGGATCCCATGCGACCGATTCACCACATCCTCACCGCCGCGGCGCTCTCTCTGGGCCTTGTCGGCGCGGCGGCGCGCGCCGACGCGGCGCCCACCGCAGGGCACCCGCGACTCTGGCTCACGAAAGACCACCTCCCCAGGCTGCGCGGGTGGGCGGCCGACAGCCGCAACCGCATGTACAAGGAGGCCATGCTGCCCGCGCTCCAGGGCGCCATCGCGGCGTACGACGGCCGCTTCTACCCGAATGGCCGGCCGAACCCCGCGTGGCCGGACGGCGGCACCAACGCCTACGTGCAGTATCCGACCGAGGCGTATGCCGAGTTCTTCGCCTTCATGTCGCTCATCGATCCGGACGTCGCGGCCCGCCCGGTCCACGCCGTCAGGGCGCGCAACCTGCTGATGTACGCCATCGAGGAGGCGAGCAAGGGGAGCGCCGACGGCAAGCCCTTCCGCGACCCGAAGTTCGCGACCGGCGACCGCTCGCGCTGGTGGGGCGATGGGTTCCCGCTGACGGTGGACTGGATCTACGGCGCGACCGACGCGGGCGGCCGCCCCGTGCTCTCCGCCGGGGACAAGGCCAAAATACGGCAGGTTTTTCTCAGGTGGGCTGACGACAACCTTCACGCCGCCACGGCGGGCAACGAGCACCCCCACCCGGTCGGCGTCATGAACGATCCGGCGCTGCTCCGCGATCCGCTCCAGCTCCGGTGGGCGGCGAACAACTTCTATCTCGGCCACCTGCGCCAGGTCACGCTGATGTCGCTCGCGATGGACGAGGCGGACGACCGCCCGCTCGATCCGAACACCCCGCCGGAGGCGCTCGGCAACACGCTGCGCAGCTACCGCGCGGACGCCACCGGCGCCTGGCTCTATCAGGCCTTCGCTATCTTCGAGGCGCCCGAGATCGCCGCCAAGCACCTCGGCGTCTCGCCCGACGGCCTCGGCGTGGCCAGCGGCGGCCTGCCCGTGGAGGGCTTCCTCTACGGCGGCGGGCTGGCGAGCCTCCACCAGGCGCTCCTCGCGCTCCACACGGCCGGCTACGACGCCCGCGCCCTGTCAGGCCCGCAGATCGGCCTCTTGCGCAGCGGGTACTGGGACCGGTTCTCGGACGGGTTCCTGCACTCGATGTCGCCGGGCCCGGTCACGTACCCGTCGATGCCCGACCTCGGGCCGGTGTACGAGGCGGCGAACTACGGCGACACCTTGCGGGTCCGGGTCGAGCCGCGCTTCGCCGAGGTGTTCGGCTCGCTGGGCGTCTACGACCTCCTCACCGGCAACACGGCGCGCTTGCAGAAATCGCGCTGGATCGTGGCCAACGCGTTCGAGGGCGGCGCGCCCGCGCTCTACGCCCGCACGTCCAAGGTCTGGGGCTCGCCGGTCCCGACCCGGGCCATCCTGAGCTTCTTGCTCTTCGACCCGGCAGCGCCGCTCCCGCCGGATCCTCGCCCGGCGATGCCCACCGTCTTCTTCGAGCGGGCGCCGGGCCGCGGCGCCGTGCTCGCGCGCTCGGACTGGACCAAGAGCGCGACGTGGTTCACGTGGCGGTGCGGCTGGGTCACCATCAACCACCAGCTCGGGGACTGCAATCAGATCGAGCTCTACCGGAAGGGAGAGTGGTTGACCAAGGAGCACACGAGTTACTCCAGCAACCTCATCGGGTCCACGGCCGACTACCACAACACCCTCTCCCTGCAGAACGACCAGCCGTCGCGGCTGCGCTGGTTCGAGAAGGAGCTCGCCCCGCGAGGCGGCCAGTGGCGCGAGGGGCGCGCCGCCGGCGACCCGATCGCGCGCATGAGCCGGGGCGCAGGCTACGTGTTCGCCGAGGGCGTCGCGACGGACCTCTACAACACCCGCGCGAACGCCTGGGTCCCGTCGGACGCCGCCAGCGACATCGTCCACGCGAGCCGGTCGGTCGTCTGGCTGGAGCCCGATCACGTGGTGGTCTACGACCGCGCGGCGTCGCGCACCGCCGGCCGGTTCAAGCGGTTCAACCTGATGACCACCGCGGCGCCGCAGATCTCGGGCCGGACGGCCACCGCCGTG
Source organism: Sorangium sp. So ce394 (assembly GCF_051474665.1). Taxonomy (NCBI): domain Bacteria; kingdom Pseudomonadati; phylum Myxococcota; order Polyangiales; family Polyangiaceae; genus Sorangium; species Sorangium sp. So ce394. Next base: position 5,901,126 of record NZ_CP150339.1, on the reverse strand, counting down.
ACCCCGAGGGGGCAGGCGCTGTTCGTCCAGAGCCTCCTGCCCCGCAGCGCCCGCATGACGGCCGTGCCGGTCGAGGACGTCGACGACGCGGCGGAGATGGAGCCGACGACCCACCGCCTCGTCGTGGAGGACCCGGCCGGCCCCGCGGACGTCCGCTTCCTCCACGTGCTGCAAGGCGCGGACGCGGGCGCGACGATGGACGCGGCCGTGCGGATCGAGGGCGCCCAGGGCTCCGGCGTCGAGGGCGCCCTGGTGGCCGGCCGGGCCGTCCTTTTCCGCTCGGACCTGCAAGCGACCCCGGGGCCGGTGTCCTATCGGGTGCCCGCCGCGACGCGCAGGCACGTGATCACCGGCCTCTCGCCGAGGGCCGGCTACGACGTGGCCGTCGTGCCGCAAGGGGCGGAGCTCGTGGTCCGCGTCACGCCGGGCAGCGCCCACACGACCGACGACGCGGGCGTGCTGGCGTTCGGCGCCCCGTAGCGCGCGGGCCGCGGCGCGCCACGGCGCGACGCTGCCCTCGCCTCAGGCCTTCGGGGCGAAGACCCGATCGAGCTCCTCTTTCCCGAACACCGGCGCCCACGGCAGGAGCTCGTACTGCGCAATCCCCTTCTGCGTGAAGGGATCGCCGTCCCGGATCTGATCCAGCGTCGCCCCGGCCGCGTCGTCCGGCACCCGGAGCAGGATCGCTCCGCCGTAGCGCGGGTCGAGCGGCCCTGACGCGAGCACCAGCCCTTGATCGATGAGCCTCTTGAGATAAGCGCGGTGGTCGTCGACGACCTTCAGCACCTCGTCGAGCGGGCGCCGGTAACGGATGATCGCAATCGCGTACATGATGTCTCGATTCCTCGGGCGGCAATCTACCAGAGCGCAGCGCCCTGCCGAGCCTGTTCTGGACAGGCCGCCGTCCGCCGGAGATCGCGCGCCCGCGCGGGGCGCGTCCGAAGGGGGCGCGCGCCGGCGGGCCGCCGCGACGGATCGCGAGAAAACCCATCGCATCGCCGGAATGTGCTGCCCTCGCGATCTCCAGGCTTGACTTGGCGGCCCGCCATGCGGGAGCGCGGCGGCGAGGGCGCGCGAGGGCACGCGAGGGCACGCGAGGGCACGATGGACGTCGCGTCGTCGCACGCCCCCCTTTCCCTTCGCGCTTCCGTCTGGCAGTGTGCGCGCCCTCCGCTGGAGACATCTGTATGGCGCGACCCCCGAAAGCAGCACCTGCTCCCGTTCTCCCGTCCTCGCCTGCCGCCGCGCTCGCGGCGTACGGCCGCGTTGAGCCGAAGCTCCTCGAGCTCGGCCCCGAGGACCTCGTGACCGTCTACGTCGAGGTCCCCAGGGCCGTGAGCTCCGTGCTCTCCGCCCTGCCCCACCTGCGCGAGCTCCGCGACGAGATCGTCCGCGATCTCCCGAACCACCCGATCGAGATGCTGGACGAGCTCGAGGACTACGCCCTCGCGGCGTGGTACGCCGACCTGCTCTACAGCACGCCCGCGAGCGAGCTCGACGCGAAGAAGCTCACCGACGACGCCGGCACGCTGCGCGAGGGGCTCCTCGTCGCCGCCGAGGCGCTCGCCTACAGGAACCTGCTCGACAAGCAGCGCGTCGCCGACATCCGCAAGGGCAAGGGCCACACGGATCTCGCGAGCGATCTCATCGCCCTCGCCGAGCTGTTCCGCGGCTCCTGGGACAAGGTCCGCGCGAAGACGGCGGTCGAGGACGAGGAGCTCGAGCGCGCCGCGGATCTCGGCGTGCGCCTCCTCGCCGCGCTCGCCGCGAAGCCCGGCAAGGGCTCGTCCGCGGCGCCGAAGATCACCGACGCGAGCGATCGCCGCGCCCGCGCGATCTCGCTGGTCGCCAAGGCCTACGAGGAGTGCCGCCGCGCCGTCGCCTACCTGCGCTGGCACGAGGGCGGCGACGGCGACCTGGCCCCGTCGCTCCTGCAGAAGCCGCGCGGCCGCCCGCGGAACGCCGAGAAGGCCGCCGCGGCCGCGAGCGGCGCGGCCGCCGAGGCGCCGTCGAAGGCGTCGGCCGACGACGCGGCCGCCGCGGACGGCGGCGCGCTGCCCGCCCCCGAGCCGGCGAACGACGCAGCGCCGGTCGCGAGCGCCTGAGAACCTCGGCGCCTCGCGAGGGGATCCACGCGACGAGGCGCGGACGCCGCGGAGGCCCTCGAGCCTCCGCCCCGCTCCGCGCCTCTCCGGTCGCGCGCTCTCTCCTCGACCTCGCCTCGACCTCGGCCTGCCGGCCTCGATCGTCGGGCTACTGGTTGCGGCTCGACTCCTCGATGAGCTCGACCTTGTAGCCGTCCGGATCCTCGACGAACGCGATCACCGTCTTGCCGTGCTTCATCGGGCCCGGCTCGCGCGTGATCTTCCCGCCCGCCGCGCGGATGCGGTCGCAGGCCGCGTAGATGTCGTCCACCCCGAGCGCGACGTGCCCGTACGCCGTGCCGAGCTCGTACTTCTCCACGCCCCAGTTGTGCGTGAGCTCGATCTCCGCGTGCTCCGGGTTCCTCCCGTACCCGAGGAAGCACAGCGTGAACTTGCCCTCCGGGTAGTCCTTCCGCGACAGGAGCTGCATCCCGAGCACGTCCCTGTAGAAGCCGATCGAGCGCTCGAGATCGCCGACCCGCAGCATCGTGTGCAAGATCCTCATGCCGAACTCCTGCTCCTTTTCCTCTTCCTCCGGCCGCGCCGCTGCGGCGCTCAGCCGTACCGCACCGAGATGATCTCCATCTCCGCCTCGCCCGCCGGGCGGCGCACGGTGATCACGTCGCCCGCGCGCTTGCCGAGGAGCGATCGGCCGACCGGCGAGCGCCAGCTGATGCGCCCGGCCCCGCTGTCGATCTCGTCCTCGCCCACGATCTGGTAGGTGTGGCGCGCGCCGTCCTCGTCCTCGATCTCGACCGTCGCGCCGAAGAAGACCTTGTCGCCGCGCTGCTCCGACGGGTCGACGACCACGGCCTTCTCCAGCCGCTTGGTCAGGTAGTGCATCCGCCGGTCGATCTCGCGCAGCTTCTTCTTGCCGTAGATGTACTCGGCGTTCTCGGAGCGGTCGCCCTGCGCCGCCGCGTCGGCGACCTCCTGGACGATGCGCGGCCGCTCCACGGAACGGAGGCGCGCGAGCTCCTCGGACAGCTTCTTCGCCCCGCCGGGCGTGATGTAAGCCGGGTCGGACATGGTTCGATCGCGACGGAGCCTACGCCGCGCCGCCCGTCGGATCCACCGCCCTGGCGCCCGCCGCGGACCCGCCCCACGACACCCCCGGCAGGCCCCCGGATCGCGTCTGATTTCCGGAAGATGGCCCCCCTGTCACGGACGCATGTTGACGCGACGCGGCGGCATGCTAGGCGAATGAAGAACTATGCCGCGGCTGCGCGGTAGACCGGGAAGGGTACCGGCTGCCAGCGCCGGATGCCGCGGCACCGAGGAGGTCTCCCATGTCGAACGCCCAAACCTTCCAGAACCGCTACAAGGCTGACCTCCGCGAGATCCGCTTCCTCCTGTTCGAGCAATTCCGCCTAGACGAGCTGCTCGGCAACGCGCCGTACGACGCGTGGGGGCGCGACGAGGTCTCGATGGTCGTCGACGAGGTGTACAAGTTCGCGTGCGAGGTCTTCGGCCCGCTGAACACGGTCGGCGATCGGGTCGGCTGTCGCATCGAGGCGGGGCAGGTCAAGACCCCGCCGGGGTTCAAGGAGGCCTGGGACAAGCTGTACGAGGCCGGGTGGAAGTCGGTCTCCGTCTCGCCCGCCTACGACGGCCAGGGCGGCCCGTTCACGCTCTACACGGTGGTCGAGGAGTTCCTCTGCGGCGCCAACGCGGCGCTCAACATGTACCCCGGGCTGACCTACGGGGCGGCGGAGCTGATCGAGCACTTCGGGACGCCGCGGCAGCGCGACATCTACCTGAAGCGGATGTTCGGCGGGCAGTGGAGCGGGACGATGTGCCTGACCGAGCCCCAGGCCGGCTCGGACGTCGGCTCGTCGCGGACGACCGCGGTGAAGCAGAAGGACGGCAAGTACCTCATCCGCGGCACCAAGATCTTCATCTCCGGCGGCGACCAGGACCTCACCGAGAACGTCGTGCACCTCGTGCTCGCCCGCGTCGAGGGCGCTCCGCCCGGGACGAAGGGGCTCAGCCTGTTCGTCGTGCCGAAGTTCCGGGTGAACGACGACGGCTCGCTCGGCGAGCCGAACGACGTCCTCGTCGGCAACATCGAGCACAAGATGGGCATCAACGGCTCGTCGACGTGCGTGCTCAACTTCGGCGAGAACGACGGCTGCCTCGGGGAGCTCGTCGGCACCGTCGAGCACCAGGGCATGCCGCAGATGTTCCGGATGATGAACGGCGCGCGCATCTCGGTCGGCCTGCAGGGCGTGTCGGTCGCGTCGTCCGCGTACCTGAACGCGCTCGAGTACGCGAAGGACCGCAAGCAGGGCTCGTCGATCCTCCAGTGGAAGGACGCGACCGCGCCGCGCGTGCCGATCGTCGACCACCCGGACGTGCGGCGGATGCTGCTCGACATGAAGAGCCGCGTGGAGGGCATCCGGGCGCTGATCATCAAGCTCGCGCGCCACCAGGACGCGGTCGCCGTCTACCAGGGCAAGGACGACCGCGCGGCCGCGTACAACCAGGGCCAGGTCGATCTGCTCGTGCCGCTCGTGAAGGCCTACTCGTCCGATCAGGCGTTCCGCGTCTGCGAGACGGCGATCCAGACCTTCGGCGGCGCCGGGTACACGAAGGACTACCCGGTCGAGCAGTACTGCCGCGACGCGAAGGTCTTCTCGATCTACGAGGGCACGAACCACATCCAGGCGATGGACCTCGTCGGGCGCAAGCTCGGCCAGGCCGGCGGGGCCAACCTGCAGGCCTTCCTGAACGACGTGGCCGAGTTCGTGAAGGCGCACGAGAAGCACCCCGTCCTCGCCGCGAGCGTCAAGGAGCTCCGCGAGGCGCACGAGGCCGTCGCCGGCACCGCGATGCGGCTGCTCTCGTGGTTCCAGATGGGCAAGATGCCGATGGTGCCGCTCGCGGCGAACCGGTTCCTCGAGATGATGAGCGAGCTGGCGATCGGCTGGCTCCTGCTCGACGGCGCGGTCATCGCGCTCAAGGCGCTGGAGACCTTGCCGCAGGGCGACGCCGGCGCGAAGGACCGCGCCTTCTACGAGGGCAAGAAGCACGCGGCCCTCTACTTCGCGTCCAACGTGCTCCCGCACGCGAAGTTCTCCGCCGAGCTCCTCGGCCGCGAGGACTCGTCCGCCCTGGACATCCCCGTCGAGTCGTTCGCGACCGTCTGATCTCGCCCGTCCCGCTCGGGTCGTTCGCCGCCGTCCGACCGCCCTCCCCCGCGCCGGGCTCGCCTCGGGGCGGGGGCTCGGCCGCGCGGCGCGGGCTCATTCCGGGACCGTGAGGCGCTCCGCCAGGTCCCGGATGGGCACCGGCATAGTCGGGTCGCGCGACACGGCCGCGATGTCGGCGCGGAGCGCCCGCGCCTCCGTGAGCCGGAGCCACGCGAGCGCGAGGCGCGTCATGCTCGGCAGGCCCCGCGCGAGCACCGCCCGGACGACGTCGACCGCGGGGAACGAGAAGGCCACCTCCTCGGGGGGCAAGCCCGCGGCCTTCGCCGCCGCCTCGATGCTCGCGTCGAAGTCGTCCCGCCGCGACTCCAGCACCTCGAAGAAGACGCGCCCGCGCTCGGGCGCGAACGCCTGAGCCGCCCCGCCGTCCTCGGGCGCGAAGACCCAGCCGCCCGCGCCGTCGAGCCCCACCCGCGCGCCCGACTCGAGCGTGACGAGCGGCAGGAAGCGACCGCCTTCGAGCGGCTCCCCGCCGCCGGCGTCGAGCAGCTCGCGCACGAGGTCCTTCAGGTTCGCGCTCATGGGCCGATGTTCGCACGGAAACCACCGCGATGGGCAAGCGCGATGGGCGACCGCGATGGCAGCTCGGCAGATACACCTCCTTCCGGCGGGGGACGTCGCGCTCTAAGCCCCCGTCGCGCGCGGCGCTGACACCCCGCGGCGACGGCGGCCGCGACGAGAACATCCGTGGAGAGCGCGCCGCGCGGGAGGCGCCAGGTCGCTTTGCTTGGTAAACGCCCCGGGGTGGCCGGAATAAGAATAGTATGGGGATTCAATTCAAAGCTGATGCACTCGTATTGCTGGGATTCATTTCGGCTGCCGCGGCGACGGCCAGCGGTTGCAGCCTCGGCGGGGGTGATTCCATCCAGATACCCATCGATGATGGGCCGTCGGACGACGACTGCACTCCGAGCAAGGCCAAGGGGAAGATCGCTTCGTCGTGCGGCCTGTGGGTCTCCCGCACCGGGCACGACGGCAACGCGGGGACCTCGGGGGCGCCGCTGAAGACGCTCTCGAAGGCGCTCGAGCTCGCCTTTAGCAAGGGAAAGCGCATCTACGTCTGCGCCGAGGAGTTCGACGAGGCGGTGCTCGTGCCCGCGGGACACAGGATCTTCGGTGGGCTCGATTGCCGCGACGACTGGCGGTGGATAGGCGACAAGAAGAAGACGACGCTCACCGCGCCTGAAGGCGAGACACCGATCAAGTTCCATGGCGGCAGCGGCGCCGCGACGGTGCTCGTCGAGGACCTCCACGTCATCGCGCGCTCGATCCTGCCGACCCACACCGAGCTGGCTGGCCGCTCCTCGATCGCCGCGAACACCTCGGGGATCCCGGTCGCCTTCACGCGGTGCATCCTCGAGGCGGGCGACGGGGCGCCGGGCAAAGAGGGCGAGTCGTTCGCGAGCGACCCCGCCGAGGCGGGGCAGTCCGGCAACTTCGGCAACGCCGCGTGCACGTCCGCTTCGGTCCTCGGCGGGGCCCCGGTGTTCAACACCTGCGGTACGCCCGACGACCGCGAGGACGACTCGCGCAGCGGCAGCGGGGGCGTCGGCTCGATCTCGTCGGGCTCCGATGGCGGCGACGGGGACCCGCGCGGCGCGGAGACCAGCGCGGAGAACGGCGGGCGTGGCGAGTCCAGCAGCAGGGCCTGCACGCCGGGCGTGGCGGGCGCGGACGGCGCAGATGGGCGTCCGGGCGCGGGGGCGGCCGGCTTCGGCGACGTGATCCTGGACGGGTACACCGGCCCGCTCGCCGGCAACGGCACGCCGGGCAAGCCGGGTCAGGGCGGCGGGGGCGGCGGCGGCGCCAAGGGCGGCGCGGGCGCGCTGATGTGCCCGTTCGAGAGCACGGCGGGAGGCGCCGCGGGCGGCTCCGGGGGCGCAGGCGGCTGCGGCGGGCTCGGCGGCAACGGCGGGGGCGCGGGCGGGGCGAGCATCGCCGTGTTCGCGGGGAGCGCGACGGTCCTCTTCGACGACGTGGTGCTGAGGACCGGGCGCGGGGGCGACGGCGGAGACGGCGGCAGGGGCCAGGAGGGCGGCGAGGGCGGTCAGGGCGGGCCCGGCGGCATCCTGGGCGAGGCCACGGGGCTGAACGCCGCCTGCAGCGGCGGCCCGGGCGGGCGAGGCGGCCGGGGCGGCCACGGCGGCGGTGGGCTCGGCGGGCACTCGATCGCCGTCGCCTACGCGGTCAGGGCGCCTTCCCTCTCGAACACGACCATCGAGCTCGGCGAGGCCGGGCTCGGCGGGCGCGGGGGCTCGGCGCGGTACAACGGGCAGGACGGCGTCGCGGCCGAGATCTACGACATCGAGCAGTCCTTCCGGCAGTAGCGCGCTGGCCGCCGGAGAGCGCCTACGCCGGCGCCGGGGGCGCGGGCCAGCTCCGGTCCTCCTGCATGCAGCGGAGCTGCGTCACGCGCCGTCCCTCGGCGGTCGTCACCGCGCTCTCCCGGACGGGCGCGTCGCGCCGCGCGCGCCGGCTCAGCTTCTCGACCACCAGGAACCCCTCCCGCTCGCCCGCGAGGCGGAGGAACTCGTCGAACAGCGCGACGTGCCCGCCGGGCGCCCCGTCCTCGGCCGTCGCGATGCGGCGCTGCGTGGCGACGCCGATCGCCACCGCGCCGCCCCGGGCGCGCACGACCATCGCAGGATCGAGCCCGCGCTGGCTCTCTTCAGGCAACGTCCAGATCTCCGCGACCCCCGCCTCGGCGAGCCGCCGCTTCACGTAGTGGAAGGCGGACTCGAGCGTGTTGTTCCGGTACGGGACCGCCCTCGACTCCATCGGATCGACGTGGTTCCGCCAGAACGCGATCAGCGCGTGCGCCCAGCGCCTACCGTCGGGCCGGCGGTCCTGGAACGGCCAGTCCCCGGCCATCGCGTCCGCGCAGGCGCGGAGCAGCGCCTGCTCGTCGATCCCGCGCGTCGCCAGGCAGGGCGCGCAGTGCATGTACGCCGTGCCCCGCTCGAGGAGCGCGCCGCACATCGAGCAGACGTCGTTGCCGTAGCCAGGGCCCATGTACCGGAGCCAGCCGGCGTTGAGCGCCAGGTGGGCCGCGCGGCGATCGTCGAGCCACGCGAGCTCCCGCAGCCCGTCCCTGAGGGCCATCGAGGCCGCGCGCCGCTCGTCTTCTCGCTGCGTCATCCGCCGTCCTCCAGCGTGGGCCCCGTCCGCGCCGGCCCCGCAGTGTAGCGCCTGGACCTCCGCCGCGCTTCGCGCGGTGACGCGGACCGTCCGTGCGAGATCAGCAGCGGTCAGCGCGGCGTTCCGGGTTGTTGACATCGACTTTCAATTACCCTTACGCTACGCGTCGACAACATGTCGCGATTTGCCTCAGTTCTCGCGCTTCCTGTGCTCTTCATCTTCGGCTGCGGCGGAGAGCCTGCGCCCGACGACCCGCTGCTCGGCCTGCAGCTGATCGGCGATGATCTCAGCGACATCCCGCTGCACGGCGCCTCCGCGGAGCAGGTGGCCCGGTTCAAGGAGGGCGACGCGCTCTTCGACTTCGTGTTTCGCGAGCGCGACGGGCTCGGGCCGCTGTACATCCGCTCCTCGTGCGCGGGGTGCCACGAGGGGGCCGCGCGCGGCCCGGGCGCCGTCCAGAAGATGGTGCTCGTCGAGGCCGACGGCGTGACGCCGGCGGTGGATCAGGCGGCGCTCCCCTACGGGCACACGATGCGGCCCTACGGGGTCGCCGGGGCGACGACGCTCGCGCGGCCCGAGCTCGAGGGGACGATCAAGCTCTCGCAGCGCCTCGGCCCGCCGGTGTTCGGTCGCGGGTACATGGAGGCGGTCGACGACGCCGAGATAGAGCGGGTCGCGACCGAGCAGGCCGCGCGCGGCGACGCCATCCGCGGGCGCATCAACCGGGTGGTGTTCCACTCGAAGAAGAACGCGGACGAGACGTTCCACGCCTTCGCCGAGGGCGACGAGAACCTCATCGGCCGCTTCGGGTTCAAGGCGCGGGTCGCGACGCTCGATGACTTCACGGCCGACGCCTACCAGGGCGACATGGGCATCACCTCGCCGCTCCGCCCCGACGAGCTGCCGAACCCGGACGGGCTCACGGACGACGCCAAGCCGGGCGAGGACGTGGTCCTCGACACGGTGAACGCCGTCGCCGACTACATGCGCTTGCTGGAGATCCCGAGGCGCGCGCCCGCCGACGAGCGCGGTCAGGCGTTGTTCGCCGAGGTCGACTGCGCCGCTTGCCACGTCCCCTCGCTGCGGACGCGCGCCGACTACCCGATCGCGCAGCTCGCGGACATCGACGCGCCCGTCTACACCGACTTCCTCCTGCACGACCTCGGCCCCGATCTCGCCGACGGGCTGGCCGACGAGTCGGCGAGCTCCGTCTCCTGGCGGACGGCGCCGCTCATCGGCATGCGCCACAGCACCTCGTACCTCCACGACGGCCGCGCCAGGACCATCGAGCAGGCCATCCTGCTCCACGACGGCCCGGCGTCGGAGGCGGCCGACTCGGTCGCCGCCTTCCGCGCGCTCTCCCGGGAGGATCGCGAAGCCCTCATCGACTTCGTGCGCTCGCTCTGATCGACGTTTGCCGGCGCGCGCTCGCGCCAACCGACATCCCGCGCTCGCTCCGGGCGAGCCGCGACCAAGGAGCTCGAAAGATCCATGCACATCCCCGCCTGCCTGCGGTCCGGTCTGGCCATCGCCGCCGCCGCCCTCTCGCTCCCCGCGTGCGGGAGCGACAACGAGACGCTGTACACCGACGCGGATTATGAGCGACGGGCAGTGCTCGAGGTGAAGGCCTTCATCCAGGACAACCTCGACGAGTTCGCCGCCGCCACGGCCGCGCTCCAGGCGGCCGCGCCCGAGCCGGACGAGGACGGGTGGAGCGCGTCGAGCGACAAGGCGGCCGTCGACGCGATGAAGGCCGCGTGGAAGGAGGCGCGGCAGTCCTACGAGCGCGTCGAGGGGGCCATCGCGGTCGTCTTTCCGGACCTCGATTACTCGACGGACGCCCGCTACGACGCGTTCATCGAGGTCGCCGCCGACGACGACCTCTTCGACGACGAGGGGGTGACCGGCGTGCACGCCGTCGAGCGCATCCTCTGGGCGGACGAGATCCCGGAGCCCGTCCTCGCCTTCGAGTCGGCGCTCACGAACTACAAGGCCGCGGCCTTCCCGGCCACCGAGGCCGAGGCGGCCGCGTTCAAGGGCGAGCTCTGCGAGCGGCTCAAGGCCGACGCGGAGAAGATGAAGGCCGATTTCGAGGGCCTCGCGCTCGACGCGCCGTCCGCGTACCGCGGGGTGATCAGCTCGATCCTGGAGCAGGTCGAGAAGACGAGCAAGGCGGCGACCGGCGAGGAGGAGTCGCGCTACGCGCAGTACACCCTCGCCGACATGCGCGCGAACGTCGCGGCCGGCGAGCAGACCTACGCCGCCTTCCAGCCGTGGCTGCTCACCAAGGGGGCCGAGGGCGCGGAGGTCGACCAGGCGGTGCTCGCCGGCTTCGACCGGCTGTCGAGCGCGTACGACGCGATCGAGGGCGACGCGCTGCCGCCGCTGCCGGACGAGTGGAGCGAGGAGGCGCCGACCGAGGAGCAGCTCGCGACCCCGTTCGGCAAGCTGTTCTCGCTCGTCGAGCGCGAGAGCGATGACGCGACGCCGGGCACGCTCGCTTACGATATGACGAGATCCGCCGACCTCCTCGGCATCCCCTCCCTGCCTTAGGCGCTCACCCGCTGCGGATACGGGCCCAGCTCGACGTTTTCGGTGCTCGGCGTACAGGAGTACGCCTCCGCGCCGAAAACGCCGATCTGGGCCCGTCTCCTGTGCGGGTGAGCGCCGCGAGCGCACATCCGTTGGGGGAGAGAGCGGGCGGTAGGAGCGTGGCGAGCGGGCGTCCGTTGGGGGGGAGAGCGGGCGGTTGGGGACGTCAGGCGGCGGGGGTCCAGCGGATGAGGACGCACGTCACGTTGTCGGGGCCGCCGTGCTGGTTGGCGCGGTCGATGAGCGAGCGGGCCGTCGTGGCGAGATCGGCGCCCTGCGCGAGCAGCTCGGCGATCTCCGGCTCGGGGACCGGGCCGGAGAGGCCGTCCGAGCAGATGAGCAGGAGATCGCCGGCCTCGGGGCGCTCGATGCGCGTGGCGACGTCGACCGTCTTCCCCATCCCGAGCGCGCGCGTCACGACGTTGCGGGCGAGCAGCGGATCCACGTCGTCGGGCAGCTGCTCGCCGCTGTGCAGGTGCTCGTTCCAGAGCGAGTGGTCCTCGGTGAGCCGCTCCAGCCGGTGCTCGCGGTACCGGTAGACCCGGCTGTCGCCCACGTGCGCGATGCACGCCGAGGTCGCGTCGGCGTACACGCCCGCAAACGTCGTCCCCATCCCGTAGAAGCGCGGGTCGCGCTGCCCCACCTCGAAGATGCGCTCGTTGGCGCGCCAGATGGACGAGACCAGGCGCAGCTCCAACGGGCCCGCGGTCTCGTCGTAGCCCGTGGGCTGCGTGATCTCGCCCTCGCCCTCCTTGCAGCACGCCTGCACGATGTCGACCGCCATCCGCGACGCGATCTCCCCCCCGGCGGCGCCGCCGATGCCGTCCGCGACGACGAAGAGGCCGAGATCCAGATCGACGGCGAAGCTGTCCTCGTTGTGCTCGCGCTGGCGGCCAACATGGCTTTCACCGGCGGCTTCGATGCGGAGCGGGGCGTTCACGGAGCTTCCTCGTCGGCGAGACGCATGTCGACTCCGGGCAGCATCCAGCGACCGGACGCCTCGCGCAAGTCAGGAAGGGGCTCAATTCGAGCGGGGAGCGCCGGGCCGCTCGCGCACGCGCGCTACGTGCGCAGCGCCGCGGTCGCGGGCGACCGCAGCGGCGGGGGGGCGCCGTGCGGCTCGCGGAGCTGCTCGGCAGGGGGCGGGACGCTGGCCGTGCGGGCCTCGAAGCGGCCGTTCTTCCAGGTCACGAGCCCGCCCGAGAGGCGCGCGGAGCTGCCCGCGCCGGGCTCGGACCGCAGCCAGACCAGGGGGCGCGCGGCGAAGACCGGCTTGGTGCAGGCGATGTCCTCGAAGGCGGCGGACCACGAGCCGGTGTTGCCGAAGAACAGCCCGCCCTCCCAGCTGCCCTCGGGTGTGTGCGTGTGGCCGAAGACGACCGCCCGGGCGCGGTGGGCGCGGGCGACCTGGCGCGCGGCGCGGCTGACCCGCTGCCAGGTGGCCTCGAGCGGGAGCTTCGGCACGAGGCGCTCGTAGACGACGAGCCCCGCCGGCGCGACGAGCGCCGCCGGCGCGAGCCAGGTCGGCGCGAGCAGCAGCCACACGAGGGCCACGGCGACCGCGAGCAGCCCGAGGGCGGCCCGGTCGAGCCAGAGCTCGCGCGCGACGAGCCCCAGCCGGTCCTCGGCCGGCGGCGCGAACAGGCGGGCGTGGCGGGCGACGGCGCGGAGCGGGGCGCCCGTCTCCTGCGCGGCGGCGGCGAGGCACTCGCGCAGGCGGGCGCGCCGCTCGGGCTCGCGCCGGCGAACGAGCTCGACGACCGTGCGCAGCGCGCCGAGCGCCCACGCCCCCGCGAGCGAGCGGCGAGAGAACAGGTAATAGCGCGCCCAGTGCGCGAGGTAGCCGAACGCGGACAGCATGAACGAGGAGTCCACGTGCGGGTTGAAGTACCCCATCCGCGAGACGAGCAACCGGCACACGAGCGAGCCCATGGTCGGCTGGATCTCGCCCGGCTTCCGGCCGAACGGGACCATGGGGTAGCGGTAGCTGCAATAGGCGTCGTACTGGTTGCCGTGCTCCACGATGATGCCGTCCGGCGTCTTGTGGAACCAGGCGCGGAACACGACGCGCGCGCCCAGCGCCGCGCGCGCCCGCTCGGCCTCGCCCGCGGGCGAGCTCGAGCCGGGGCGCGGCGCGCCGTCCAGCGCGGCGAGCGCCGCCTCGACCACGCGGGACCGGACCAGGTCGCGCACCTCGGGCAACGTGAGCTGAACGTCGTGGTTGCCGGAGATGAACACGACGGTGTGACCATCCGCGACGACGCGGCCCAGCGCCTCGATGAACACCGGGTGGTCCGCGAGGATCGCCTTCATCGCCGGGACCGCGTGCTCGGCGCTGCGCGGCAGGTCGTGGAAGACGCTCTTTTGATCGATCACACGCGGCGCGTCGAGGTCGAACACGTCGCCGTTGAGCACCAGCGTGAGCTCATGCCGCCCGGCGCCGCGCGCCGTGCCCTGCTTCATCTCGTCCCGAAGCGCGTCCAGCATCGCCGCGACCTCGCTGTCGGGGGAGTAAGGAGCCTGACGGTAGCGCATCCAAAGACCGTCACCCGGCTCGAGCTCGCAAAGATGGATATCTGAGATTGCCACCGTATGGAGCATCCCTCAAGGTGACACACGCGCCTGACCACGGCTGTCAGGGAACGGTCACGACTGGGGTCGGGCGATAGCGTATGGCGCGGCGGCGCGGCGGCGCGGCGGCGCGGCGATTGCCCTGGCTGCAAGGCGCGGCGCGGCTGTCGGGGGCTGTGGTGTCTCGGGCGTTGTGGCGTGGCGAGGTCGCAATCACGACGACCTCGCCCGCTCGCTACTGCCGTCCTTTGCGCTTGATGATCACGAACTGGACGCGGCGGTTCTTCTGGCGCCCTGTCTTGACTCGGTTGTCCCCGAGCGGCTGCTCGAAGCCGTAGCCCCTGGCGACGAGCTTCTCTCGCGGCACCCCCGCGGCCACGAGCCACGAGAGGACGGCCTCGGCGCGCTCCTGGGACAAGCGCTGGTTGTAGTCCTCGGTCCCGCTGTCGTCCGTGTGGCCTTGCACCTCGACGAGCTCGATGTCCGGGTTCTGCTGGATGGCGTCGCGCACCTCGTACAGGATCTCGTCGGAGACGGGATCGACCGTCTGGGCGCGGGTCTTGCCGTACACGACGAACTGCACCGGCTTCGACGTCGTGATCTCGTCGGCGTTCACGCGGACGAATTTGGGGCAGCCGTTCTGCCGTGGATCGGGGTCGGAGAGCCCCCGCTCGTTCGGGCAGGCGTCCGCGGCGCCGCGGACGCCGTCGCCGTCCGGATCGTCCGGGCAGCCGTTCTGCTTCGGGTTCTGGCTCGCTGGCCCCTTGACCTTCGGGCAGGCGTCCGAGGCGTCGGCGATGCCGTCGCCGTCCGCGTCGCTCGGGCAGCCCACCTGCTTCGGGTCGTCGCTCGGCCCGCCGCGCACGCTGGGGCAAGCGTCGATGCCGTCGTGGAAGCCGTCGTCGTCCGAGTCGTCCGGGCAGCCGTTCCGCGTGGCGTCGGCGCTGCGCGCGCCAGGGGTGGACGGGCAGGCGTCGTCGATGTCGAGCACCGCGTCGCCGTCGCGGTCCGCCGGAGGGCAGCCGTCCCTCGCGGGATCGGGCGAAGGATCGCCCTTGACGTCGGGGCAGGCGTCGATGTGGTCGTCGATGCCGTCGTCGTCCTTGTCGCCAGCCGCGGCGACGTTCGGCGCGCGCGCCGAGGCCGGCTTCGGGAGGGGCGCCCAGCCGAGCACGCCGACGGCGCGCACGGTCGGCGTGCCAACGGCGTTCAGGAGGCCGGGACCGAGCGCGGCGCCGAACGTCAAGCCGCCGAGGACCCGCAGCTTGGCGCCGAAGAGCAGCTCGGCGTTGACGCCGGCGTCCGCTTGCGTGGCCGGCACGCTCGACAGCACGAGCTCCTCGCCGAGCGGCGCTGCGCCGTACAGCTCGGCGCCGAGCTGGAGGAGATCGCCGCCCAGGAGGAGCCCCGCGGCGCCGCCGAACGTGACCAGCGGAGGGCGGTTCTGCCCTCCGCCGAGCTCGACCCCGCCGCTCGCATTCCAGAGGAAACCGAGCGTCGAGCCGGCGCGCCCGCCGATGCTCGCGTGGAAGGCGCCGCGGACCTCGGCGTCGCCGGTGTACTGCGACGGTGAGCCCGTGGGCGCGAACAGGTAGCCGCCGAGCCCGAGCTGGACCGGACCCGCGTCCTCGCCGAGCAGGCGGACCCGCGCGCCGAGGCGGAGGTCGGCGAGCTTCGGCGCCGTCAGCTCGGTGAACTGCACGCCGGGGATGCCCGGGTCGTCGCCCCCTTGCGCGATGGCGAGCGGCGCGTCGATCGAGAGCAGCAGGCGCTCCCACAGCGCGAGCGAGGCGTCGAGGCGCAGGTACGCCTGCGAGGAGACGATGGCGACATCCGCCTCGCCGCTCGTGCGGATCGGCAGGTGGGAGTAATCGAGCATCGCGTGGGCGCGCGCCGCGAAGTGGCCGGGAGCGGCGGGCGACGGCACGCCGAAGAACGCGTCCCCGGCGGGCGCCGGCTCGAACCGGTTGAGGGAGAAGCCGCCGGTGGACTGGCCTCTCGACGCGCTGGCGAGCGTCATGAGGACGGCCGCGGAAGCGACCGCTGCGACGGAGGGAGACCTCATCGGCCGGCCACGATAGCGGGGCGGTGACGCGGGGGGCAACATGCCATCGCGCCGCGGCGGGTCACGCGTGCCCCCCCGCGCGTTCCCGCAGGACTCACCGCATGGCTGCTCGTCCGCACATGATCCGGCTCGCTCGAACCCCGTTCGCGAGTCCCGGCGCCATTGACATCGATGTGCCAGTGTACCTTGAATTCCTTGCCTCTTGGCGCCTGTCCAGTGACGATGGACGTCCCGTCGTCTGCTATCGCGGCCGAGCCATTCGGCGCGACCGCGGTGTCGTCCACGGCCACGACGGTCCCATAGACGCTGAGACCCGCGTAGGCGTGTAGCGCGTGCCAGGTAGCACGTAGACTGGAATCGAAGCCTCCGCGCATCGTGCCGCGTCCAACGGGGCACGGTCGGCCGGACCTGAGCCGCGTCGCGCCGCGGGCCGGCGCGTCAGAACTGGTACCGCAGGCTCGCCCCGGGCGCGATCATCAGGACGAAGTCGCCCATGAGCGACTCGTGCTCGTACGTCCCGATGCCGTCGGTCGACGCCGCGAGCTCGATGGTCCTGTCCCACGACGGCTTGCTGAGGCCGATCAGGAGGAGCAGCTTCACGCTGGCCGAGAGCTCCCAGCGCTCCCCGAGCCGCACGCCGAGCCTCGCCTCCGGATCCACGTAGAAGTACGTCGCCGAGGCGAAGTCGACCACCGGGTACGTGTTGAACCACGCCCCCTGGGTCGTCCTGAACCTGCCCGCCCGCTCGTCGCGGACCTCGCCCACGAGCACCCCGGCGCCGAGCCGCAGCAGCGCGGGGTACTGCTCGCCGAGGTGATAGCCGAACGTCGCGCCGGCCAGGAAGCCGCCGAGGCGGAGCGCGTCGCTCGCCGCGCCGCCGAGCGGATCCCGGTAGCCGATCGGCCTGAGCTCCGCCGCGCGCTCGTCGAGCTGCTGCGCCGCGACGATGCCGCCGAGCTCGATCCCGACGCCGAGGCCCGAGCCGAGCTCGTAGCCGCCGTGGATCGTGCCGAGCCCGCCGAGGCCGATCGCGCTCGAGCACCCCGAGCCGCAGGCGCTCGCGACGTCGCCGCCGAAGGTCGGCGCCACGAGGAACGAGGCGCTCGCCTCGAGCGTGATCTTCGGCGGCTTGCGCCAGATCTCCGCGTCCTCGTCGCGCTCGAGCGCGAGGCTCAGGCCCTGCCGCTGGCCCTTCTGCAGCGTCACCGTGCGCGCCTCGGAGACGAACCCGTCGGCCTTCACCTCCACCCGGTGCGCGCCGGCCTTGAGCCGGCCCAGCCAGACGCCGTTGCCCACGTTGACCGAGTTGATCCAGACGCTCGCGCCGGGCGGCGTGGGGTCGACCCGCAGCGACGCGTCGAGGTCCTCGGCGAGGAGCGACAGCGTCGTGAGCTCCTGCGGCTTCACGGGCGCCGCCGTCGGCTGCGTCCCGAGCTTCCCCTCGCCGCGCAGCGCCACCATGTGATCGCCGACCGACAGCGTGCCGATCCACGGCGTCTGCCCCACGACCACGTTGTCCACGAGCACGTCGACGGTCTTGCCGGCCCGCTCCACGACGCGCAGCCGGCCGGAGCGGACCAGCCTGCGGAGCTTCGCGTTCACCGTGACCGTCTGGCCCCCGGCGACGTCGACGCGCACCTCGACCGGCTCGTAGCCCTCCTTGAACACGCGGACGACGTGCGCGCCCGCGGCGACGCGGATCGGCTTGACGGGCGGGTACTGCCCGCGCTCCTCGCCGCTCACCACGATCGACGCCCCGGGCTCGGCGTTCGTGATGTCGAGCGTCCCCACGAGCGCGCGCAGCTCGGCGATCTCGCGTTGCGCGACCGCGCGCTCGGCGGCCGACATGGTGAAATCGCGCAGGAAGGTCTCGAACATCTCGAGCGCCTCGTCGTAGCGCTGGAGCCTGCGCAGCGCGATCGCGGCGTTGTTCGTGGCCGCGCGCGTCGGGTAGAGCTTGCGCGAGAGGAGGAACTCGGCGAGCGCGGGGCCCCAGGCCTCCTCGCGCAGCAGGGCGAGCCCCTTCTCGAAGTGGAGCCGCGCGACCTGCCGGGTCGTCTCGGAGACGGGCGCCTCCTCGGCCGGCGCGGCGCCCTCCCCGCCGGCCGGCGCGGCGTCCTCCGCAGCGGCCGGCGCCGGCTGCGCGAACGCCGGCCCCGCGGCGACCGCGACGGCGAGCGCGGCCGAGAGCGCGCGCAGCCACCGCGCCGACCGAAGCCGCCGCGCGAGGGAGAGAGGACACGAGCCGCCGCGCCGCGTACGCAGATCCATTCGATCGAGCACCGTACTCAGCCTTGTCCTTCTGCGCTTACTTTCCGAACTCTTCCGTGTCGTTGATGATCCCCTTGTAGGTCGTCGGCGCTGGGGCCGGCGCCGGCGCGGCGGAGGCGCTCTTCGCCGGAGGCGCCGGGGCGCCCTTCGTCGGGGTCGGCGCGAGCTCGATCTTGAGCGGCCGCGCGCCGCTGGTGGTCACGATCACGTCGGTCACCGCCTCGTTCGCCCCCTTGAACACGCGCACCCTGTGCTCGCTCCCGAGCGGCCCGGTGATCTCGAGGATCCCGTTCCTGGTGGTCGCGCGCGCGCCTTCGACCTCGACCGAGGCGTCGGGCGGCAGGATGACCACCTGAACCCGCCTGGGCTGCAGCTCGGCCGCGACGGCCTCCGACGTCTCCGTCGCGGCGGGCGGCGGCGCCGGGGTCGGCGCCGGGGTGGCCGCCGCCGTCGGGAGCACCTCCGGGGTCGCCGCCGCCGCCGGCGGCGCGGCGGGCTCTGGCGACCCGCCGCTGACGAAGTACACGCCGGCCGCGATGCCCGCGGCGAGCAGCGCGGCGCCGGCCACGACCGGCACCCGCGACGCGCCCGGCTGCGTGCCGCGATGCGACTGCGTGAGCGCCCCGGTGGTCGCGGCGCCGGCGTGGTTGGCGGCCGGCGCGATCGCGCCGTGCGGCCCGCCCGGGTTCGGGGGCGGCGCGAACGACGGGTACCCTCCTCCGCGGTGCTCGTGCGGGACCGCGGGGTACCCTCCGCTCTGGTTGGCGGGCGAGGCGGCGGCGTACGCGCCGCTCTGGTTCGCGGGCGAGGCCGCGAGCGCCGGGTACCCTCCGCTCTGGTTGGCGGGCGAGGCGGCGGCGTACGCGCCGCTCTGGTTCGCGGGCGGGGCGTTGACGTTCATCGAGAGCCGCGGCGCGGACTGCCTGCGCACCGCGTCCGGCAGCGGCACGAGCATGCTCTCGTGGATGCCCCAGCCGTAGGGGAGCAGCGGCCGGATGGCGCCGAACATCTCCTGCGCGCTCTGGTAGCGCTGCCCGGGCGCCTGCAGCAGACAGCGGTGCACGATCGCCGCCACCTCCGGCGGCACCCACGGGGCGAAGTCCTGCACCGGCGGCGGGGGATCCGAGCAGATGGCGATGATGAGCTCGCCGAGCGCGGTGATGTGATGGTACGGCGTTCGCCCGGTGAGCGCCTGGTAGAGCACGGCGCCGAGCGACCAGATGTCGGTGCGGTGATCGATCTCCTTTTGCCCGCGCGCCTGCTCGGGCGACATGTAGAGCGGGGAGCCGATGAGGTTCCCGGTGCGCGTGAGGTCGGCGCCCTCGGTCTCGTTCGCCCGGTCCATCTTGACCTTGGCGATGCCGAAATCGAGCAGCTTGACGAGGATCTCGCCGGCGTCGCGCCGCGAGAGGAACAGGTTGTGCGGCTTGATGTCGCGGTGGACGACGCTCGCCTCGTGCGCCTTCTGGAGCCCGAGGCACGACTGCGCGACGATGCGCAGCGAGAGGTCGGGCGCGAGCGGCCCGACGCGCTTGATGAGCTGGTGGACGTCCTCGCCCGCGAGGTACTCCATCGCGAGGAAGGGCAGCTTCGAGTCGCGGTCGACGCCGGCGTCGAGCACCTGGGTGATGTGCTGCGTGTCGATCGCGCCCGCCGCGCGCGCCTCGCGCTGGAAGCGGCTGACCACCTTCGGATCGCGGGTGAGATCGGCCGAGCTGATCACCTTCACGGCGCAGCGGCGTCCGGTCCCCGTGTGCTCGGCCTCATAGACCGAGCCCATGGCGCCCTCCCCGAGCAGCTTGCGTATCTGGTACTTGCCGTCGATGATCGTGCCGATCACAGCGTTCCGGCCACTCTAAGGGATTGCGCACGGGGGGGCAATGTCCGCGAGCGCGCGCGGGCTCGCGGCCCAACCCGTCGCGGATGCGTGTACAGTCTCGCGGGACACGCCGCGCTCCTGGGGGGGCGCGTACCTGGAGCGAGGCGCGGCCTCACCCGGCCACGCCGCGTCCGGACGAGCCAGCCGCCTCCGCCGCCGTCACGTCCCCGGCATCGCTGGCCGCCTGGGGGTAGGCCCCAGGCGGCCGCGGGGATATCTGCGAGAGAGCTGGCGACAGAGGGCCGATGCCGGCCGGCCATCAAGGCGAGGTCGAGGGCTCTGCTAGCGCCGCGCGAGCGGGCGTGGCGTTAGCAGCTGCCGCGGTCCGAGCGCCGGCTACCAGCCGAAATCGCCGCCCCCACCGCAGTGATGCGGCCGGCAGAAGTGGTGGAACGGCGGGCAGCAGTGGTGGAACGGCGGGCAGAAGCGGAAGTCGTCGCGGAAGCGGAAGTCGTCGCGGAAGTCGTCGCGGAACGGCGGGCAGAAGCGGAAGTCGTCGCGGAAGCGGCAGTCGTCGCGGAAGCGGAAGTCGTCGCGGAAGCGGCAGTCGTCGCGGAAGCGGAAGTCGTCAAAGAGCGTGTTGATGTTGACGTTGGTGTTGTTGTTAAAAATCGTGGGGCAGCAGCCGAAGCCGCCGAAGCCGCCGAAGCCGATGCCGCCGAAGCGCGAGCCCACGGCGCCGAAGCCCGGCATGCCGAAGCCGAGGCCCGGCACGCCGACGCCCGGCACGCCGACGCCCGGCAGGCCGAGGCCCGGCAGGCCAGGCGCGCCGACGCCCGGCACGCCCACAGGCCCCTGGCCAATCGGCGCCTGGCCGACCTGGCCAATCGGCGCCTGGCCGACCTGGCCAATCGGCCCCTGGAGACCGGGAGCCGCCGGCCCCTGCGCGCCGATCGGCGCCTGGCCGAGATCCGCAGGCCCCTGCAGCCCCCCCTTGAGCGGCGCCTTGCTCGGCGCCTGCTGGAACCCGCCCCTCGCCTCGTCATCCCCCTCGAGCGCCTGGGCGGTCGAATCGACCTGCTCGACCTCGTCGAGACCGGCCTCGTCGAGCTCCACGTCGCTCACCGAGTCGACGGCGCACCCCGTGCCCAGCGCCGCCATCACCACCGCGAGTCCCAGCACCTTGCCATGAATCGAAAGCATGTTGTTGTCCTCCTCAATATCCCGTGATGGCCGGAAGGCCCGCGCCATCTTGGGCTCATCGAAGAGCAGGCTGTGTGCCTCAGCCTTCGTGTGCAGACACTGCCGCTCGGAGCTCGCGCTGCCGGCCGCGCCGCGCTCGCGAAAAGGCATTCTCTGGATCAGCGCCGGCGCTGGTTTCCCGGGTTCTCAGCGCGAAGACCGGCGGGACGTCCACCGCGCGGCGGTCCTATCGCGCGCGGGCTGTGCGCGTCCGCTGGAGATGACGAACTCACCGCTTTCGCGGCCGTCGCTCGCGCGGCGCGCAAAACCCCCTACCGCGCGCGTTCGAGCAGATCACGTGCGCTCCCGCCCGCGCCGCGGCCGTCGTGAACGAGAGCCGCGGCGACCCTCCGGCGACGCGCGGGCGGCCGGCGCGCGCCGCCTCGCGGGCCGATCGTCTGACCCGGCCAGAAACCGCCCTCGCCGCAGCGGAGGCCCCGGCCCCCTGCGCCTCACCTGCTCAGGATGCGCCGTTTGTGACCAACGAAGGCAAGAGGCGAGTCGATCGACTCGGGCCGTAACCATCCGCCTCCGTCACCGCGGCTCCGCGGTGGGCGCTCGAACTCCGCAGCTCCGCCGTGCGCGCTCGAGTCCGCCGCGCCAGAGCAAACCTGCGCCGATGGACCACCTGATGCGCGTAAGTGGGCTCATGTGAGCGAGCCTGTGTTGTGGGGATCCGGACGGCCGTTTACGTGCGGTCAGCGGGTTGGTAGAACTTTTCTCCGGAGGACGCATGAGCAACGAGCCGAAGGAGACGGAAGGCGCCGACGCGAACCGCCGCGGGGGGCTGCGCGCGGCCGCCATGACCGCCGCGGCCATCGTGAGCGGCGCCGCCGGGGGCGCGCCGTCCGCGGCGCCCGCGTCCCCTCGAGGCGCCGCGGCGGCGCCGCCCCGCACGCTCGGGCGGACCGGCGCGCAGGTGGAGGCGGTGTCGCTCGGCGGAGAGGGGATCCTCCGGACCACCGGCCGGCATCGCGAGGCGGTGCCGGTGATCCTGGAGGCGCTGCGCCTGGGGGTCAGGTACTGCGACACCGCGCCTGCGTACCAGCAGAGCCAGGACTATTATGGTGAAGCCTTCCGCGCCGCCGGGCCGAGCGCGCGCGAGCAGGTCTTCCTCGCCTCCAAGACGCACGCGCGCGATCGCGATGGCGCGCTCAGGCTGCTCGACGACAGCCTGCGCCGCCTCGGGACAGACCACCTCGATCTGTGGCAGTTGCACGACCTGCGCGAATTGGACGAGCTCGACGCCATCTTCGGCAAGGGGGGCGCGATCGAGGCCGTGGAGCAGGCCAAGGCGGACGGCCGCGTGCGCCACGTGGGGATCACCGGGCACCACGACCCGCAGATCCTCGTCGAGGCGATGCGGCGCTACCCGGTCGACACCGTGCTGTGCGCGATCAACCCCGCGGATCCGGCGCGGCTCCCGTTCCTGACGACGGTGGTCGAGGAGGCGCGGCGGCGCGGCGTCGGCGTCATCGGTATGAAGATCATGGCCGCGGGCCGCCTGCTCCAGGATCGCGCCGCGAGCCCGAGCGAGCTCATCCGCTATGCGGCGAGCCACGCCGACACGGTGATCATCGGCTGCTCCTCGATCGCCGAGGTGCGCGAGAACCTCGGCGCGAGGTCCCTGCCCTTCCCCATGCCGCCCGCCGAGCGTGCCGCGCTGGAGGCGCGCGTCGCGCCGCGCGCCGGCCGTTACGACGCCTTCAAGGCCTGAACGGCGCGCCGGCGCCCGCTGAACGCGGCGCGCGCGGCCGCGCAGACCGCGGTCTGCGCCGGCGCGCGAGCGCCGCGAGCAGCAGCAGCAAGCTGGCGCCGGCGCCCTCGCTGGCGCCTCCGCCGGCTGTCATGCGGCAGTCGCAGCCCCCCTCGAATTTCGGCCTGTCGAACGGCGGCTCCCCGTCCGCGCCGCCTGCGCCTCCCTGGCCGCCGCCGGCCCCGGCCTCGCCGCCGCCCGCGCCGCCCGCGCCGCCTGCGCCGCCCGCGCCGCCCTGGCCGGTCGGCATGCAGGTCTCGCCCCGCTCGGTCGGGCACGGATCGCAGGCGTCGCCGAGGTCGTCCTCGTCCGCGTCGGACTGGTCGTTCTCGACGAGGGGGCAGTTGTCCTCGTCGTCGAGCGCGCCGTCGTCGTCGTCGTCATCATCGCACGCGTTGCCGTCGCCGTCGCCGTCGGTGTCGAGCTGATCGTCGCTCGGGTCGTCCGGCGTCGGCAGGGTGGGCCCGTTCGCGACGAAGGGGCAGTTGTCGTCGTCGTCGGGCGCGCCGTCGTTGTCGTCGTCTCCGTCGCACACGTCGCCTTCGCCGTCTTCGTCGGCGTCGAGCTGGTCGTCGCTCGGGTCGTCCGGCGTCGGCGCGGCAGGCCCGTTCGCCACGTACACGCAGTTGTCCTCGAAGTTCCGGATTCCATCGTTGTCGATGTCCTCGTCGTCGCACGCGTCCCCGCGCCCGTCGCCGTCCTCGTCGTGCTGATCCAGGGTGCGGTGGGTCCTGCAGTTGTCGACCTTGTCGAGGAAGCCGTCGTTGTCCGAGTCGAGATCGCGATAATCGGGGATCCAGTCGCGGTCGTCGCCGATCGCGTCGGTGTCTGCCGGAAGGCCGTCCGGGGTGAGCGGCTGCGCCTCATCCTCGTCGGGCACGGAGTCACCATCGCTGTCTCTGTCGAGCGCATCGATACCTTCGTCGTCGTCGTCCGTGTCGGTCGGCTCCGTGAAGTAGCAGCCCCCCGCCTCGCAGGGCGTCAGGCTGTCGGGGAGCGCGTCGCCGTCGGTGTCGATCGGGAGTAGGGCATAGCAGTCGCGCGGGTCGCTCTCCGAGCACACCTCGAGCGCGTCGGGGACGCCGTCGCCGCGGACCGTATCGACGGCCTTTGCGATATAGCAGCTCCGGGGGGCGTCATCCTGGGTGCAGATCCGCAGGCTGTCGATGACCCCGCTGGTGTCGCCGTTGCCGGCGACGCTGTTCCACGGGACGCATGTCACGAAGTTCGGGCACACCTCGGTGGCGTCGTCGATGCCGTCAGCGTCGGTGTCCGAGTTCCGCGAGCCCGTGGCCCAGAGCGTCTCCAGCTGATTGTGAAGGCCGTCGTTGTCGGCGTCGTTGTCGCACGAGTCGCCGAGGCCGTCGCCGTCGGTGTCGGCCTGCGAGGCGTCCAGCCCCGGGGGCGGGTTGGCGACGAACTGGCAGTTGTCGATGTCGTCGGCGACGCCATCGTTGTCGTCGTCGGGGTCGCAGGCGTCGCCGCCGTCGGTGCCGTCGTTGTCGGCCTGCGGCCCGCCCGGGGTCGCCGGTGGATTGGCCGTGAACGGGCAATTGTCGACGTTGTCGAGGACGAGGTCGTTGTCGTCGTCGGGGTCGCAGGCGTCGCCGCCGCCGGTGCCGTCGTTGTCGGCCTGCGGCTCGCCCGGGGCCGCGGGCGGGTTGGCGACGAACTGGCAGTTGTCGATATCGTCGGGAACGCCGTCGTTGTCGTCGTCGGGGTCGCAGGCGTCGCCGCCGCCGGTGCCGTCGTTGTCGGCCTGCGGACCGCCTGGGGTCGCAGGCGGGTTGGCGACGAAGGGGCAGTTGTCGACGTCGTCGGCGACGCCATCGTTGTCGTCGTCGGGGTCGCAGGCGTCGCCGTCGCCGTCGTTGTCGCTGTCGTCCTGCGGCCCGCCCGGGGCCGAAGGCGGATTCGCGACGAACCGGCAATTGTCGTCGACGTCGAGGACGTCATCGTTGTCGTCGTCGAGGTCGCAGGCGTCGCCCTCGCCATCGCCGTCGTTGTCGTCCTGCGGCCCGCCTGGGGCCGAAGGCGGATTCGCGACGAAGGGGCAATTGTCGTCGACGTCGAGGACGTCATCGTTGTCGTCATCGAGGTCGCAGGCGTCGCCCTCGCCATCGCCGTCGTTGTCGTCCTGCGGCTCGCCCGGGGCGGGAGGCGGATTCGCAACGAACCGGCAATTGTCGACGTCGTCGTCGACGCCATCGTTGTCGTCGTCGGGGTCGCAGGCGTCGCCGTCGCCGTCGCCGTCGCTGTCACGTTGGATATCGAGGTCAGGCCCCGGCTCCAGCGGCCCGTTGTCGGCATCGGGGCAGTTGTCGCACGCGTTGCCGAGGCCGTCGCCGTCGTTGTCGTCCTGCGGCTCGCCCGGCGTCGCCGGCGGGTTCTCGATGAACTGGCAGTTGTCGAGCGGCGCGTCGTCCTCCCCGACATCGGGGACGCCGTCGTCGTCGTCGTCGGGATCGCAGGCATCGCCCTCCCCGTCGCCATCGTTGTCGGCTTGCGGCTCGCCCGGCGTCGCGGGCGGGTTCTCGACGAACCGACAGTTGTCGTCGTCGTCATCGATGCCGTCGTTGTCGTCGTCGTCGTCGCACGGGTTCCCGCGGCCGTCTGCGTCGTTGTCGCCGAAGTCCTCGCTGGCGAGGTATGGGCAGTTGTCGCAGTCATTGCCCCTGCTGTCCCCGTCCTGGTTCCACTGGCTCTCGTTCTTGGTGCTCGGGCAGTTGTCGCAAGCGTCGCCGTGCCTGTCCCCGTCTCCGTTCTCCTGTTCGGGATTGGGAAGATCCGGGCAGTTGTCAGGGTAAGCACCGACGTTGCTGACGCAATCGCCATCGGGATCGAGCGCCGCGGGCAGAGTGCACGACTGGGCCCAGGCGCTGCGCGCGCTCAGCACCGACGCGGCGAGGATCGACAAGCCGACGACGAGCAAGCGGGAATGCCACATCACAGCGGACGGGAGCGTGCCGCCACGCAGAGAGTACCGGTGAGAGGAAGGAGACAGAAGGTGACGAGCCACGGCGAGCCCTCCGCGGTAGGTGTAGGAGAATACCATCAAAAGAGCTGCCCTGATCTGGGAAGCCGAGCCGCTGCGAACTGCGCGGCGTTGCCGGGCGTCCGTCACGAGGGAGGCGCGTCGGCGCTGCTTCCGCCGCCTCTCACGGTCGCGGTCCTGGCGCTCGATGCGCCCGCCCTGGGGGTCATGCAGCGGGCGAATTATCGCCGCAACAGCTCGTCTGGCCGCACGCGCGTGCGGCCGAGTGGATGATTGCCGTCGCGGCGAACGGAAGAACCCCAAACGTCGCATGAGCCCTCTCTCGGTTCGGCCGAGATCTTGGTTTTACACCCCTGTCGTCTCCGGCGGCGATCCCATCGTCGTCGCGATCGAGCTGATCTCCGTTGCCACCCGCGTCACGCCGGGCGGCGGTCGTCACAAGACGCACGCGTTCGCAGAAGGTGCCGTGCAATCGTCGTTGCCCTCGCATACGCAGGCACCTTCGACGCACTTGCCCGATCCGCCACATTCTTCGGTGCTGGTGCACACGAACGGCTCGGATTCGATCCTGCAGAACGTCTTACCGACATCGTCGACCCCGACGCACTTGGCTCTCCCCGAGCAATCCGTGTCGACGGAGCACGGGGTGACGCACTGCCTCACGCCGCCGGATGGCACGCACTGCTTGTTCGGATTGGTGCCGCCGTTCGTACAGTCGTCTTGGCTCGCGCACTGCGGCGCGCCGCAGATGCCCTCGTCACAGGTATAGTTCGTGGGATAGCTGTCGCTCGGGCAATTGCCCTGACCCGGCGCACAGCAATCCGCGGGCGTCGCGCAGCCCTTGGCGCAGTAGCCATAGATCGTCGCCCCGCCCGTGCCTCCTGCGCCGCCTGTGCCCGCGCCGCCCATACCCCCCGCCCCGCCTGTGCCCGCGCCGCCGGCACCCCCGCCGCCCGTGCCCGTTCCGCCCCCCTGGCCTCCCTCGCCGCCGCCGGTGCTGCTCCCACCGCCGCTCGTGGTCGTGGTGGTGGCGTCTGCCGCCCCCGCGCCGCCGGTCGTCGCGTCGCCGGGCGCGGCATCCTCGCCGCACGCAGCCCCCTGGAGGAGCGCCGTCACGGCAAGTGAAAGATAGGTCAATCGTCGCATGAATTCCCCTCTCGATTCGGCCGAGATCTCCATTTACACCCCGCCTCTCGCGCGCAGCAAGCGCGTCCGGCGACAGGATCGCGCCCGTGTGGTCCCGTGTGGGGCCCGGCGCGATCCGCGCTGCCGCGCTCCGCCGCTCCGCGCGCGTCGCTCTCCGGTTCGCCGTTCCCGGTTCGCCGTTCCCGTTCCCCCGCTCCCCCGCTCCCCCGTTCTGATTCCGCGGCGCGGCGCTCTCCGGTTCTGATATCGTGCGGCCTCCTCGTCCGGCAGCGCCATGCGCCGGCCACCGCTGCGCCGGCCGGACGGACTCCCGAGGAAGGAACACGACTCCGTGCTCAAGCCCAAGCGCGATCCCGCCGCGCCGCTCCCGCGACCTGCCAGGATCCTCGCCGGCGCGGGCGCCGTCCTGCTGCTTTCGGTCTGCTCCGAGCGCCCCCGCGCGCCGGAGGGCCCGCCGGCAGCTCCGCCCGCGCCGGTCGGCGCGGCGGACAGCCGCGCCCGGCTCGCGGCGATCCGCGCGCGCCTGCCGGGCGCCGGCGCCGCGCTCGCGCTGCGCCCCGGGCCGGCGAGCGTCGCCGTCTCCCCGGGCGTCGTCCGGCCGCACGTCCCGCGCGCGCTCGCGGCCGTGGAGCTCTCGCCCCGCGCCTCCGGGCCGGTCCGTCTCAGCGACATGACCTCGGGCCTCGGCGTGGCGTTCTCGCTGGACGGCGCCGCGGACGCGCCGCTCGCCGAGGCGGACGGGTTCGCGATCTACGCGGGGGCCGGGCCCGACGGCGCGGATCTGCTCCACCGGATCGACCGCGTGGGCACCGAGGACTTCGCGTTCTTCGAGCGCGCGCCCGCGCGCGAGGAGCTCCGGTACCGCGTCGACGTGGGCGGCGCCGCCGGCCTGCGCCTCGTCGCGAACACGCTGGAGTTCCTCGACGCGGGCGGCGCCCCGCGGCTGCGCATCGCGCCGCCGTACGTGCTCGACGCGGACGGCGAGCGGCGGCCCGCGCGGCTCGCGGTGGAGGGCTGCGCGGTCGACACGAGCCCGCGACCGCCGTGGGGTCGGCCCGTCACCGCGCCGGGCGCGGCGGCGTGCGCGGTGACGGTCGCCTGGGCGGGCGCGGGCGTGCGTTATCCGGCGCTCGTCGACCCGTACTGGCAGGTCACCTCCGAGGCGATGGCCGAGGCGCGCACGCGCCACACCGCGACGCGGCTGGACGACGACGATCCGCGGAGCCGGGTGCTCATCGCCGGCGGCTTCGGCGCCTCGGGCGCGGCGCTCGCCTCGGCCGAGCTCTACGATCAGCAGAGCCGCTCGTTCGGCACGATCGCCCCGATGCCCCAGGCGCGCGGCGGCCACACCGCGACGCGGCTCGACACGGGCGCGGTCTTCCTGGCCGGCGGCAGCGGGTCGGCCACCGGGACGGCCGTCACTACCACGCTCGTCTACGCCGACGGCCTGTTCTCACCGGGCCCGCCGATGCGCTCTGCGCGCATCGCCCACACCGCGACGCGGCTCGCGGACGGCCGCGTGCTCATCGCCGGCGGCGCGACCTCCTCCGCGAACGTGTTCCCGCTCGGGACCTTCGACGTCTACGACCCGGAGAGCGGCGCGTTCGTCTCCGGTGACGGCGCGATGCAGGCGTCGCGCAAGGCGCACGCGGCCGTCCTGCTGAACGACGGCCGCGTGCTCGTCGCCGGCGGCTTCGTGGACGCCGTCGTCGCCGGGCAGACGCTCGAGATCTACGACCCGGCGGGGGGCCCGCGGGGCACGTTCGCCTTGCTCTCCCAGCGGCTGATCGGCAGCCGGGCCCGGCACACGGCCACGCTCCTCGACCCCGGTCCCGAGGAGGGCTCGTCCAGCGTCCTGTTCACGGGCGGCGTGACCGCGGCGAGCGGCAATTTCACCTACCTGAGCAGCGCCGAGCGCATCACGATCGCGGGGGACGCCGTCGCCGTCAGCGCGGCGCCCGCGATGGGCGTGCGGCGCGCCGCGCACACCGCGACGCGGCTCTCGAGCGGGGACGTCGTCATCGCCGGCGGGACCGACGGCAGACCGCTCGCCAGCGCGGAGATCTACTCGGCGCTCTCGGGCAGGTTCGGCGCGCTCATCCCGGGCGCGAGGGACCAGCACCATCAGGACCATGCGGCCGTGCTGGTCAGCGGCGGCGACTCCATCGCGTCCGGCGTCGGCGTGCTCGTGACGGGCGGCGTCGGCCTCGCCCTCGCGACGGACGATGTCGTGGTGCAATCCAGCGCGGAGGTGCTGGTGAGGGCGCTCGGGGATGCCTGCCGGGAGGACAGCGACTGTCTGTCCGGGTACTGCACCGAAAACGTGTGTTGCAACGAGCGCTGCGCCGGCCAGTGCATCTCGTGCCTGGCGGCGCGCAAGCAGAGCGGCGACGACAACGGGATCTGCGGGCCTGTCGAGGCCGAAGCGAAGCTCCCGGTGGAGTGCGTCGGCGGCATCGAGGTGCACAACAAGTGCGACGGCGCAGGCGAGGTCGTGGCGAGCGACCTGACGCGCAGCTGCGCCCCCGGCGTGTGCGGACCTGACGGCCTGTGCGTCAGCCGGTGCGCGGCGAGCGCCGACTGCGCGGCCGACGCCTGGTGCGACCTCTCTGCGGGCGCAGAGGGCGAGGGCGGCGCTGGGGGTGCCGGCGGCGCGGCGGGTGCTGGGGGTGCCGGCGGCGCGGGCGCGGCTGGTGGCTCGGGCGGCGGGGCGGGCGCCGCGGGGACCGGCGGCGCGGGGGCCGCTGGCGGTTCGGGCGGCGCGGCGGGCGCTGGTGGCGCCGGGAGCGCGGCGGGCGCCGGGGGCGACGGCGCGGGCGCCGCGGGGGGCTCGGGCGGCGCGACGGGCGCCGCGGGGACCGGCGGCGCGACGGGCGCCGCGGGCACCGGCGGCGCGGGGGCCGCTGGCGGCGCCGGGAGCGCGGCGGGCGCAGGCGGCGCGGGGGCCGGCGGCGGCTCTCCGGCGAACGTCGGCCTGTGCAGGCGCAAGCTGCCTGTCAGCACGAGCTGCACGGACGACGAGCAGTGCGCATCCGCGCACTGCGTCGATGGAGTCTGCTGCGACAGCGCGTGCGGCGCCCCCTGTCAGGCCTGCGACATCGCGAGCTCGCTGGGCAGGTGCACGGCGGTCGGAACGGACGAGCGGCGGGAGGACCCGCACCCCAATGCCGGCGCCGACGGCGCCCCGCGGCGCGAGGGCTGCGGCGGCGAAGAGAGCTGTCGCGGCTACTGCGGCGGGAACGCAGACGGATCGTGCAAGTTCCCCCAGAGCGATGAGGTCCTGAGGGAGGGCGAGTGCACGTGTGCCGGCGGCGACTGCGCCATCGCCGCTGGCACGCAGCTGCGCTTCTCCTGCGACGGCAGAGGCGGCTACACGACCGAGCGCTCGTCGTGCCGCGGATTCCGCTGCGCCGAGGACGGCACGGCGTGCAGGACGACCTGCGCGTCGGACGCCGACTGCATCCTCGACTTCATCTGCCAGGACGGCGCCTGCGCCGATCTGCGCGAGATCGGCCCGAGCTGCGACGGCGAGCACACGCGCCGCATCGCCGGCGCCGCGGATCAGGACTGCTCTCCCTACCGCTGCCCATCCGGCGCCGGCGATTGCCTGAAGCAGTGCCGGTCGACGGCCGACTGCGTCTCCCCCTCGGTGTGCAACCTGGCCGGCCAGTGCGTCGTCCCGCCGTCGCCCCCCGGCGTCCCGTCCTGCTCCTGCCGGGTCCCGGGCGCGCCGGACATGGGCGAGCGAGGCGCGGGCGCCCCGCTGCTGGCCATGCTCGCCGGGCTCGGCGTCGCTGCGGCTGCGCGCCGGCGCCGCCGCTGAGCCCCGGCGAGGCGGGGGATCCCGGCGAGCACGGGAGGCCTCCAGGCCCGGCGGCGCCCCGCCCCGCGGCTCGCCGGGGTCAGACGGCGCACCCTCGCACCGCGGGGGGCGCCGCCGCGCGCCGCAGGGCGCGCGCGCTCACGGTGACCCGATGTCCTTGCAGCAGCGGAATCCCAGGTGGTAGTTCGCGTGGCTGCCCTTGCTCATGATCCGCGTTCCATGCCAGGCGGGCGCGCGCCATCTGCAGTCGTCGGCGTGGACCTCCATCGACGAGAACGCGAACCAGCTGCCCTTCATCTCGGTGAAGCCCCGATCGCCGCGCCGCGCGAGCTCGTCGGGCAGGATGGGCAGGCTCATGTGCTCGGCCACGTTGCCGTGCAGATCGAAGACCCCGAGGCGGCTCCGGCACGCGGGGAAGGCGCCGGCCGGATACGTGTTGGAGCCGCAGCGGTCCCACCCGCCGCCCGGGCAGCCCGGCGTGCGGGCGCTCCCCGTCCCGCAGAGCGCGTGGTTCTTCTCGGAACCGTAGCTCCACACCTTCTCGCGAAGGAGGTTGTGGTGCCAGCTCGCCTCGTCCCGGGGCCGCTCCCACTCGTACTCGACGTCGGGCTCCCTCAGGGCGCCGGCGCACGCCCCTTCCCACTCGTGCGCATCGCAGATCCGCTTCCCGATCGCCCTGCAGAGGAGCGCCGCTTCGCGCGCCCGGACGTGCACGACCGGATACTCGCAGGGGATGTTCGGGAACTCGAGCTGATCGATGCACACCGGCGCGCTCTCCGCGGTCTGCCCGCGCGTGGGATCGAAGAGCGGCACCATCCCCGGCGCGCCGCAGGCCGGCTCGCGCGCCGGCGCGACGCCCGCGAGCTCCCGGGCGCGGCGGCACTCGGAGCGCGACATCGGGTGACGCGAGAGCGCGGGGTTGCCCTGCCCGAGCACCGGCGACGCCGCGAAGATCGCCTCGACCTCCCGCATCGCCTCGTCAGAGAGCGCGAGCTCGCGCCGCATCCGCGCGAAGAGCCGGAGGCGCTGCTCCTCCAGCGTGTCCGGCGCGACGTCCTCGTCGTCCCCCGCGGGCGCCGCGCGCTCCGGCGGCGCGGCCGACGCGGCGAGCGCGCGCTCCTGCAGCGCGCCTGCGATGAGCGGCGCCGCGGCCCGCGCCGCCGGCGCGTTCGCGTGCGCCGCGGTCTCCACGGCGGCGGCCGCGCCGAGCGCGCCTGCGCCGAGCGCGCCCGCGGCGGCGAGCGCCGCGATCGAGCCACCGCCGCGCGCGCCGCGCGCGGTGGCGCTCTTCGCGTTCGCAGCGCGCGGGCCTGTCGAGAGCGCCGGCGGCGGATCGCTCGGCGCGGTCGGTCGCGGCGCGGAGGCCGGGTCGTGCGGCGTCTCGGGGCAGGACATCGGTGGGACGGCTCGCGCTTACTGCTACGGACATCCATCAATTTCGGCAACTTTCAGGGCGCGCGCGGCCGCCTGCCCACCCGAGCGGCTGCTTGACGGTCCTGCCCGGGGCACGTCAAATGAAGCATCGTGCGAAGGGCGGCCCTGCGAATTCTCTACCTGGCGCTCCTGCCGGTGCTCGTCCTGTCCGCCCTGATCGTCGCCCCCGCCGTGGTCGTCTCGCGCATCGCGAGCCGCGGCCGCGTGTGGCGGCCGGAGACGTGGAAGAAGGTCTCCTACGGGAGCCGCTATTTCCGATCGTCGTTCCGGGGTCGGCTCGGCGAGGTCGTCGACGTCATCGACGTCGTCCGCGATCGCCTGATCCTGCTGTTCCTCGTCCTCGCCGCGGTCTGCCTCGCCGGCGGGTTCATCGCGCATCTCCTCGAGATCGGGGTCCCGAGCTGGCTGACCGCGTGGCTGGACGGCTCGATCCTCTCGTCCTTCGGGTCCGATCTCGCGTGGTTCCCTGCGGGCGGCAGCGTCTCGTTCGGGGGCGGCGCGGCGTTCGTCCTCGCCGGCTGCATCGCGCTCGCGCTGCTCGCGCTCGGGCTCTCGCTGTATGCCTGGCTCGCGTTCGCCCTGGGCGAGGCGACCCGGGTGATCCTGCGGTATGGCGGCGCGGCGACGCTGTTCCCCGACCCTGGGGACGCGATCCCCGGCGGGCGGCTCGTGCTCTGCCAGCTCTCCGATCTGCACATCACGGCGGGCGGCCGCGAGCCGTACGAGATCGAGGAGGGCTCGGCCGCGTGGCCCGAGGGGGTCGCTCGCCCCGACACCGCCGAGCTGACCGGCCGTCTCCGGCGGCTCGTCGCGGAGATCGCGGCCATGAAGCCGCCGCTCGTCGCGCTGACGGGCGACATGACCGATCTCGGGGAAGAGGCGCAGTGGGCCGAGCTCGAGGCGGCGCTCTCCGGCATCCCGGCGTCGTCGCAGGTGCTCATGGTGCCTGGCAACCACGATATCGCCATCAACGTCGGCACGTCGCCCGACCCGTACCTCAAAAAGCGGGCCGAGCGCGAGCAGCGCTTCATCGAGGTGCTCACCCGGGTGGAGCGCGGCCCCTTCCAGCCCCGCTTGCACATCCCCGCCCGCAAGCGGGCGCGGCGCCGGCTGCGCGCGATCGCCGGCCTGTATCCGCGGCGGCTCGATCTCGAGGGGGGAATCCGGATCTTCGGGCTCAACTCGAACCGTTACCGCTCGCGGTTCGTGGGGTCGAACGCGATCGGGCAGATCGGCGGCGGTCAGCTCCGGCGCCTGGCCCGCGCGCTCCGGCGGGGCTCCGGCCCGGTCATCGTGCTCCTGCACCACCACGTGGCGCGCCTCGCGGGGCCGATCTCGCTCAACGACACGTTCATGATCGCGATGGATGGCCCGCGCCTGCTCGAGATGCTCGCGGCGTACCAGCAGAAGAACCCGAAGAAGAACAGCGCGCTCGTGCTGCACGGGCACAAGCACCTCGCGTTCTTCGGCCACTACCGCTCGAAGAGCGGCGGTCGCGTCAGCGTCTACGCGCACCCCTCGTCGACGCTGGGCCACGAGACGGACGGCCACCTCGACGGCGTCGCCCGGTTCGCGGCGATCCGGCTGACCGACGAGGGCATCTGGCGCGTCGAGACGCACCCGCTCCGCCCCGCGCGCGCCGCCGTCGAGGCGCCCCCGGCCGCCGCCGAGGCTGCGATGTCCTGAGGATGAACCGCCAAGCCGCCAAGGACGCCAAGAGTGGATTGTCTTCTCGGCGTTCTTGGCGGCTTGGCGGCTTGGCGGTCCGTAGCTCTGCGCTCTTCAGGCCGTTTCAACCCGCTCAGGCCGTCTCAATCCGTTGGTCGCTCTTGACGACCCGCCGCGCCCTCTCCAGGTGGTCACCCATGGAACAGTCGACACCCAGCACGATGCGGGCAATCGCGATCGACCGGTTCGGCGGTCCCGAGACGCTCGCCCTTCGAACGGTCCCTGTCCCTACCCTCGCCCCGGACGAGGTCCTCATTCGCGTCGAGGTCGCTGGCGTCGGCGAATGGGACCCTTTCGAGCGCGAAGGCGGCTACGCCGAGATGCTCGGGCAGCCGCCCCAGTTTCCGTACGTGCTCGGCTCCGAGGGCGCGGGCACCATCGTCGTGGTGGGCGAGCACGTCCGCCGCCTCCGCGCGGGCGACCGCGTCTACGCGCTCGGCTTCCTCAACCCCAAGGGCGGCTTCTATGCAGAGTACGCCGCCGTGCGCGCCGATCTCGTCTCCGCGATCCCCGGCGCGCTCACGCTCGAGCAAGCGGCCGTGATGGGCGGCGTCGCCACCACCGCGCTGCGCGGGCTGGACGACACGCTGCACCTCAAGCAGGGCGAATCGGTGGTGATCCTCGGCGCCAGCGGCGGCGTCGGGCACACGGCCGTACAGCTCGCCAAGCGGATGGGCGCCCGGGTGCTCGCGGCGGCCTCGGGCGACGACGGCGTGGCGCTGGTCGAGCGGCTGGGCGCCGACGCCGCCGTCGACGGGCGCAAGGGCGATGTGCTGGCCGCCGCCCGCGCGTTCGCGCCCGACGGGCTCGATGCCGCCCTGCTCGCCGCCGGCGGCGAGGCCGCTCAGCGAGCGCTGCTCGCAGTGCGCGACGGCGGGCGCGCCGCCTACCCGAACGGCGTCCAGCCCGCGCCGGAGGCGCCTCCAGCCGTCCAGATCGCCAGCTACAACGGCGAGCCCGACGCCGACATCATCGAACGGCTGAACCGCCTTGTCGCGTCCGGCCCCTTCCACGTCGAGATCGCCGGCCGATTCCCCCTGGCCCAGGCCGCCGAAGCCCACCTCGCCCTCGGCCGTCACCACCTCGGCAAGCTCGCCCTCCAGGTGCATTGAGCCGGCAGCGCCGCGCGGCCGCGCGCGCGAACGCGGCGCTCCGGGCCCTCACCCCCGCACCCCGGCGCCGCGCGACGGCCGGCGTGAGACACGCGACCACAATCCAAGGAATGCGGTGTCGCGGTGGTCCCATTGCCGCGGCGCAATGCCGTGAAGCATCATTTCGCGGTCGGACGCCGGCCGGCAGGTAGCTCCGTCAGCTATGCTGTATGGACCGCGGGATCTCGAAGCGAGCTTCGCGGCCGCGTTTGCCTTGAATGTGTCACGCACCATCGACGGCTCCGCGCGTCAACCTGCGCCCGGACCGCGCTCATGGAGGATCCAGCTCATGAAATTGCCCACGAAGACCATTGTGTTGCTGACAGTGGGTGCGATCGGTGTCGCATGTGGGAGCAATGGCGCCGGGGACAGCGGCGGGAGCTCGCAGTCCGGCCCCGGGACTGGCAGCGCGACGACGAGCGGCGGCCGGGGCGAAGGGGGCGCGGGCGACGGGGGCGCGGGCGAAGGAGGCTTGCCGGGGTTTGGCGGCGATCTCGGGCCGGGGGGCCCGGGCAGCGGCGGCTCCTCGGGCGAGGGCGGAGCGTGCGCCACCCAGACCGCCGAGGCCGATCTCGAGCCCGTCTACCTGGCCTTCGCGTTCGACGTGTCCGGCAGCATGGGCATGGGCGACGACCCCTGGCACGACAAGTCGCTCAAATGGGATCCCGTCGTCGCGGCGACGAAGCAGTTCTTCTCTGACCCCCTGTCCGAGGGGCTCAACGCCTCGCTCCGGTTCTTCCCGAGCGAGGGCGACACCGACACGAAGTGCGACGCGGACACCTACACGACGCCGGAGGTGCCGATGACGCCGCTGCCCTCGCCCGCCTTCGCCGCGGCGATCGACGCCATCACGCCCGAGACCGCCGACGACTGGCGCGGCGGCACGCCCACGCTGTTCGTGATGCAAGGGACGATCTCGTACGTCGAGGCGCAGCGGGAGACCACGCCGGGGAGATACGCGATCGTCCTCGTCACGGACGGTTATCCGCAGGGGTGCGGCACGCGGTACAACCAGATCTCGCTCGTGGCGGACGAGGCCTCGAGCGCCCTCTCGAACAACATCCCCACGTACGTCATCGGGGTCGCCAACCCGCCCATCCAGGGCGCGCCGGAGACCGTCGAGGACATGGACGAGGTCGCCGTGGCGGGCGGCACCGACCACGCCTACCTGATCGACACCGGCAACCCCGCGGCGACCTCGGCCGCCTTCAAGGCCGCCATCGACGCGATCCGCGGCGCGGCGGTCTCCTGCACGGTCGACATCCCGCCCGCGCCCGACGGGAGGACCTTCGACGCGCAGAAGGTCCGCGTGACGTACACGAGCGGCGACGGCGCCCCGACCGCGCTCGCGTACGACCAGGAGTGCGCGGCCGAGAACGCATGGCGCTACGACAGCCCCGAGAACCCGTCGCAGATCGTGCTCTGCGACAGCACGTGCGCCACGATCCAGGCGGACCCGCGCGCGGCCCTCGGGGTCGACTTCACCTGCGAGGACGTGATCACGATCCCCCGGTGATCCGCCGCCAGCGACGGCCCCTCCGCCCCGCGCGCCGCGCCCCGGCGGCGCGGCCCGCCGACACCGCCGCAGGTCCTTGACACCCTGCGGCAATCCCGCCCACGATGGATCGGGTGATCCCCCGCACGCCGAAGTCGCCCGCGGCATTCGCGGCCCCCCGCGCCTCCGCCTGCTCCGCCCTCGCCGTCGCGCTGTCGCTGCTCGCCGGCGCGTGCAAGAGCTCGTCGACGAGCACGAGCCCGCCCGCGGAGAAGACCGCCGCGCCGACCGCGGCCGAGGCGAGCGCGTCGGCCGCCGCGCCGACCGCCCAATACAAGGTGGGCATGATCCTGGTCGGCCCTTACAACGACAAGGGGTGGAACCAGGCCCATTACGACGGTCTCCGGTCGGTCCTCGGCAAGATGCCGGATGTCAGCTTCGAGTACGTCGACAAGGTGAACCCGGCCGATCGCCCCAACGTGAAGGGCTCCCAGGTCGCGGACGACCTCATCTCCCGCGGCGCCAAGCTCGTCGTCTACAACTCCGACGATTACAAGGACGACGCCCTCGAGACCGCGCGCAAGCACCCGCAGGTCACCGTCCTCCACGTCTCCGGCGATTACGCCTGGAAGGACGGCAAGAACCACAAGCCCCAGCCCAACCTGGGCAACATCATGGGCCGCATCGAGACCGCCAAGCACATCTCCGGGTGCGCCGCCGCGCTCGGCACCGAGACCGGCAAGATCGGGTATCTCGGCCCGCTCGTGAACGACGAGACCCGCCGGCTCGTCACGGCGGCGTACCTCGGCGCGCGCTACTGCTGGGAGAAGTACCAGAAGAAGAAGCCGGAGGAGCTCACCTTCAAGGTCACGTGGATCGGCTTCTGGTTCAACATCCCGGGCGTCACCCTCGACCCCACCAAGGTGGCCGACGACTTCTACAGCAGCGGCTTCGACGTGCTCCTCACCGGGCTCGACACGCCCGAGGCCGCGCTGCAGGCCAAGAAGGCGAGCGGCGCCGGCAAGAAGGTCAAGTACGTCCATTACGACCACAAGGCCGGCTGCGACCTGGCGCCGGACATCTGCCTCGGCGTCGCCTACTACAACTGGGCGCCGCTCTACCGCGACGCCATCGAGAAGGCGCGCGCGGGCAAGTACACGAGCGAGTTCGTCTGGGAAGGGCCGGACTTCCGCGACCTCAACGGCGACGCCTCGGTCGTCGGCTTCCTGCCGGGCAACGCGCTGGGCGAGCGCAAGGCGCAGCTCGGCGCGTTCGTCCTGACGCTCGCCAACGGGCTCGACCTCTGGAAGGGACCGCTCAAGTTCCAGGACGGCACCGACTTCCTGAAGGACGGCGAGGCCGCGACGCCCCAGCAGATCTGGTATCTGCCGCAGCTGGTCCAGGGGATCACCGGGCCGAGCAAGTAGCCGCCGCGGGGCGGTGCTCCATGCAGATCGAGATCGAGCGCGTCGCCAAGCGGTTCGGCCCGGTCAGGGCCAACGACGACGTGTCGCTGATGATCCGGGCGGGCGCCGTCCACGGCCTGCTCGGCGAGAACGGCGCCGGCAAGAGCACGCTGCTCCGCATCCTCGGCGGGCTCCTCCGCCCGGACGCCGGCCGCCTGCTCTTCGACGGCCGTCCGGTGGCGCTCGCCAGCCCGGCCGACGCCCTCGCCGCCGGCGTCGGCGTGCTCCACCAGGAGCCGCTCGACTTCCCTCCCCTCACCGTCCTGGAGAGCTTCCTCGTCGCCCGCCCCGCTGCCGCGGCGCGGCACGAGAGCGGCGCGCCCTCCCCCGCGCCGCCCTCGCGCCGCGCCGCGGGCGTCTTCCTCCCCCGCCGCGCGGCGCGCGAGGAGCTGCTCGCGCTTGCGGCGCGGTTCGGCTTCTCCGTCGATCCGGACGAGCAGGTCGGGCGGCTCACCCTCGGGGAGCGCCAGCAGCTCGAGCTCCTGCGGCTCCTCTCGCTGGGCGTCCGCGCGCTCCTCCTGGACGAGCCGACGACGGGGATCTCCGGCGCGCAGCAGGACGCCCTCTTCGCGGCGCTGCGGCGGCTCAAGCAGGACGGCAAGGCGATCGTGCTCGTCTCGCACAAGCTCTCGGACGTCGAGGCGCTCTGCGACCGCGTGACCGTGCTGCGGCACGGCAAGGTGGCCGGCGAGGCGGAGATGCCGGCTGGCGCCGAGCGCCTCGTCGCGCTGATGTTCGGCGAGGCGCTCGCGCCCCCGGAGCGGCTCCCGACGGCCGGCGACGGGGTCGCGCTCGCCCTCGACGGCGTCGGCGTCGGCGATCACCGCCTCGACCTGCGCCTCCCCCGCCTCGCCGTGCGCCGCGGCGAGGTGCTCGGGCTCGCGGGCCTCGAGGGGAGCGGCCAGCGCCTCCTGCTGCGCGCCTGCGCCGGGCTGCTCCGGGTGCGGCAGGGCCGCGTCGCCGTCGGCGGGGCCGACCTGACCGGCCGCCCCTACCCGGCGTTCCTGCGCGCCGGCGTGGGCTACCTGCCCGCGGATCGCCGGCGGGAGGGCCTCATCGCGGGCCTCTCCCTCGAGGAGCACGTCGCGCTGCGCGCGCCCCGGCCGGGGGTGTTCCTCCGCCCGCGGGACATCCGCCGCGCCGCCGAGCGGCTCATCGAGGCGTTCCGGATCCGCGGTCGCCCCGAGACCCGCGTCGAGGCGCTCTCCGGCGGCAACCAGCAGCGCACCCAGCTCGCGCTGCTCCCCGAGGGCCTCACGCTGCTGCTCCTGGAGCAGCCGACCCGGGGGCTCGACCTCGCGTCGGCGCGGTGGGTCTGGGAGCAGCTCCTCGCGCGGTGCCGGGCCGGTACGGCGCTCGTGTTCGCGTCGTCCGAGCTCGACGAGCTCATGCGCTACAGCGACCGGATCCTCGTGTTCAGCGGCGGTCGCGTCTCGCGGCCCGTCAGCGCGGCCGACCTCACCCTGGACCGGCTCGGCCGGATGATCGGCGGCGAGCTCGACGAGCCCGCCCCGGCCGCGCCCGCGGGGGTCGGGCCATGAGCCCCGAGCCGCCCGCCATCGGCCCCGAGCCGCCCGCCATCGGCCCCGAGCCGCCCGCCATGAGCTCCGGGCCGCCCGGCGGATCCCGCCCCGGCGCGCGGCCGGCGTGGCCGCGCGAGGTCGCCGCCCGCCTTTCGCCGCTCGCGCCGCTCGCCCTCTCGCTCGCGCTCGTCGCGGGGCTTTGCGCGCTCCTCGGCGCCTCGCCGGCGGCGGTGGCCGCGGGCCTGTGGGACGGCGCGTTCGGCACGGCGGATCAGGCCGCGCGGGTGTTCGTCACGCTGGCGCCGCTGCTCCTCTGCGGCAGCGGCCTCCTGTTCACGTTCCGCGCCGGCCTGTACCACCTCGGGGTCGAGGGGCAGCTCGTCATCGGCGCCGTCTGCGCCACCGGCGCCGCGCGCGCGCTCTGGCCGGGCCTCCCCGCCGGGCTCGTCGTCGCGCTCGCGGTCGCCGCCGGGGCGCTCGGCGGGGTCCTCTGGGGCGCGCTCACGGGCGCGCTGCACACGCGCGCCCGGGTGAGCGAGATCTTCGCCGGCCTCGGCATGAACTTCGTCGCCCAGGGGGCGGTCCTCTACCTCGTCTTTGGGCCGTGGAAGCGGCCTGGCGTCGCGTCGATGGCCGGCACCGAGCCGCTCGACGGCGCGCTCTGGCTCTCCACGCTGGGCGGCACCGACCTGAGCCCGACCGCGCTCCTGCTCGCGGCGCTCGCGCTCGTCGGCGCGGCGGTGGTGCTCGGGCGGACCCACTTCGGGCTCCGGCTGCGCGCGGTGGGGCTGAGCCCGGAGGCCGCGGCGGTGCTCGGCGTCCCGGCGGCGCGGGAGATGCTCGCCGCGTTCGCGATCTCGGGCGCGCTCGCCGGCGTCGCCGGCGCGCTGCAGGTGCTCGGCACGTTCCACCGGCTCCTCCCGAACGTCTCGAGCAACCTCGGCTTCCTCGCGCTGCTCGTGGTGCTGCTCGCGGGCCGGCGCGCGGCGCTCGTCGCGCCGATCGCCCTGTTCTTCAGCGCGCTCAACGTCGGCAGCCTCAAGCTCCCGATGACGCTCGGCCTGGAGTCCTCGCTCGCGGGCGTGCTCCAGGGCGCGCTCGTCCTCTTCGCGCTGCTGTCGCCCTGGAGCGCGCGCCGGGCGCCCGGCGGCGGCCGCCCGGAGGAGGCCTGATGGACGACGGCGGCGAGCTCCTCTCGCTCCTCGCGACCGCGCTCGCGGCCTCGACGCCGCTCGTCTATGCGGCGGTCGGCGAGACGATCGCCGAGCGGGCCGGGGTCATCAACCTCTCGGCGGAGGGCTCGATGATGCTCTCGGCGATGGTCGGCTTCGCGGCCGCGCTGTCGACCGGGAGCGTCCTCGCCGGCTTCGCCGCCGCGGCCGCGACCGGCGCGCTCGTCGCGCTCGTCGTGGCGATCGGCGGGATCTTCCTGCGCCGCTCGCAGATCGCGATCGGCTTCGTGCTGGCGATGCTCTGCGCGGATCTCTCGTCGGTGCTCGGCGGCCCGTTCGTGCGGGTGCCTGGTCCCACGGTCCCGGCGCTCTCGATCCCGGTGCTCGGGGACGTGCCCATCGTCGGCCCGCTGTTCTTCCGGAGCGATCCGGTGGTGTACGCGAGCTACCTGCTCGTCGCGTGCGCCTGGGTGTTCCTGTACCGCACGCGCGCGGGGCTCTTGGTCCGGGCGGTGGGCGAGCAGCCCGCGGCGGCGCACGCCCGCGGGGCGCGCGTGGCCCGGGTGCGCGCCCTGGCGACGCTCGTCGGCGGGGCGCTCGTGGGGATCGGCGGCGCGGCGTACTCGCTCGACTTCAAGGCGGGCTGGAGCCACCGCCACACGGCCGGCTACGGCTGGATCGCGCTGGCGATCGTCATCTTCGGCGGCTTTCATCCGGTGCGGGCGGCGCTCGGCGCGTGCCTGTTCGGCGTGCTCTCGTCGATGGCGAGCCTCGGCCAGAGCGCGCTGCCTTCGGTGCCGACGCAGGTCTTCAGCGTGGCGCCGTTCGCGCTGATGATCGTGGTCCTGGGGCTCACCTCGAGCGGGCTCCTCTCGCGCCTCGGCGCGCTCTTGCCCGACGCGGCGCGCCGCCCGCTCCTGCGCGCGTTCGACGCGACGCCCCCCGCCGCGCTCGGCAGGCCCTACCCCGCGGAGGACAGCGCGGAGGCGAGGCCGCGCGGCGCGGATCAGGGCGCGGAATAGCAGATCTCGAGCCAGGGGCGGTCCTCCTGGAGGGGGTGGTCGCTCGAGCGGTACGACGTGCGCCCGGTCGGGTCCTCCTCGACGAGGAAGCCGTGGTTCGGCGCCGTGCCGTCGACCCATGCCTGGACGAGGCCGGTCAGGTCGGCGCTCATATCGTAGGGTCCGATCCAGGTGAGATCGGCCTCGACGTCCTCGTCGTAGCTCGCGGCGAAGTTGTTCCAGGTGACGTTGTCCTCGCGCCAGGGCGCGGTGATGCGGTGGATGCGGACGATCTCGTCGCCTGGGCCGTAGGCGGCCACGCCGAAGTCGGCCGACGTGACGGTGGCGCCGGCGGGGATGCTGTCGAGCCCGAACCAGTAGAGCGCTTGCTTGCGGAAGCCGTGGGCGTTGCCCGAGGCGTTGTAGGGGACGCGGCCGTCGCTGTAGTTGGGGAACGCTTCCCAGATATCGGCGTCCGCGACCTCGCCGAAGGTGCCTCGCTGGAGGGTGACGCAGGCGTGTGCGCACGCGTCCCCGTGTCCGTCGCCGTCGCTGTCGGCCTGGTCTGGATTGGCGGCGGAGGGACAGTTGTCGCAGGCGTCGCCGATCCCGTCGGCGTCGCTGTCGGTCTGGCTCGGGTTGGCGGCGGAGGCGCAGTTGTCGGCCGCGTCGCAGACGGCGTCGCGGTCGCGGTCGCCGCGCGGACAGGGGTCGCAGGCGTCGCCGATCCCGTCGGCGTCCTCGTCGGCCTGATCCGGGTTGTGCGTGACGGGGCAGTTGTCGCAGCCCCGGCCCAGGCCTGGCGCGATGCCGTCCCTGTCCTGGCTCCCGAGCGACGTCAGCCCGACGCCGTAGCCGTCGCAGACGTCGCGATCCGCGCACGGAATCGGGCCGCGCTCGGCGTCGTACAGGCACAGGTACGATGAGCCTTCGGTCGAATCGACGTGAATGCGCGCAAAGCCGAGGAGCAGGCCCTGGCCTTTGTCGATATCGACCCGGACATCGTTGCAGGTGTTCGGGTCGTAGAGGGCCAGCACCTCGGGTTCGGTGAACGCCCTCTGGAGCGTCTCCGTGCGGCATTCGCACCCGTTCTCGCTCGGGACCGTGTCGAGGAGGACCCCGTTCAGGTAGAGCGAGAACTCGGCGTTGCCGCAATCGGCATGGTTGATGACGAACGTGATCGCGGTCGTCGCCCCGAACGCCGTCCCGGGGAGCGCAGCGAGCACGAGGAGGGAGAGGCAAGCGCGCGCGGTGCTTGTACGGATGTATCGCATGATCCACCTTATATTCCTCCCTTGCACGGTATACAACGCTCATTGCTGACTTTTTGGTCGAGCGTGTTCACGCGTCGGGTGCGGGGGGCGCGAACGGGTCTGGCGGTGCCGGGGTGGTGCCGGGTCGGTTGCGTCGGCTACGGCGGCCACGGCGGTTGCGGCGGCTACGTCGGCTGCGTCGCGGATTGGCGGTGATGTCGCGATCCGCTGAACGTGGTGTGAACGCGGCGTGGGCGTGGCGCGCGTTCAGGGCTCCGGGGGCATTGACGGTTTCTTGCGGAGCATGGCTCCGACGGGTGGGCTCGCTGGCGAGGGGTAGGTGGTCGGGATATACGGTGACGAACGGGGGAGCGCTTACGTTCGCCCACAGATGGTCAGGAGATGGCCAGGAGATGACCAGGAGAAGAGGCAGGCATGAGGCGAACGTTCACCGCCGTTGATCTGGTCCAGCTCCCGAAGCTGGACGCGCCGTCCGCCCAGGCGCTGGGCACCGAGGTGTTGACCGCCGCGAAGGCCGTGCTGGGCGACAGGGGCGCGGC
Source organism: Sorangium sp. So ce394 (assembly GCF_051474665.1). Classification (NCBI taxonomy): domain Bacteria; kingdom Pseudomonadati; phylum Myxococcota; order Polyangiales; family Polyangiaceae; genus Sorangium; species Sorangium sp. So ce394. The sequence continues at coordinate 5,857,572 of NZ_CP150339.1, read as the reverse complement.
CCGGAAGGTCCCCGAGGGGGTGATGGAGGCGCACGAGGACCTGACGTCGGCGCTCGCGACCTTGAACCAGGCGGTCGCGACGCGCCTACCTTCCCAGCCGACCGAGGACACGGCGCGCGCGAAGGCGGCCGATATCACGGTGGACGCCATCTGGAGCGGTCTCTACGACGTGCTGGGCGGCTGGTCGAAGATCCCCGGGCTGCCGGAGGCCGAGTCGGCGTCGTCGCTGCGCGCCGCGTTGTTTCCGAGAGGGCTCAAGTTCACGCAGATCGCGTACAAGCTCGAGTGGGCCGAGAGCAATACGCGCATCTTGATGATCAAGGACAACGAGCTCGAGGCGCAGCTGAAGCGGCTCGGCGCGGGGAAGATCCTCGAGCGGCTCTACGAGGCGCACGAGGCGTACGGCGCGGCGCTGGGGATCACGTCGCCCGTGGAGGGCCCCGAGGTCGAGGTGACGAACGTGCGCGCGGCCCTGGACGAGCTCGTGGACGCGTTGCGGACGTACGTGGTCCGCGTGTCGGGGATGGTCAGCAAGCGGGATCCGAGGAAGACGGAGATCGCGCAGCAGCTGCTCGCGCCAATCGAGAACTGGCGCCCTGCGGCGGCGCGGGGGAAGGCGGCGGAGACGCCGGCCGAGGCGCCGGGGGCGGAGCCGAGCGGGGAGCCGGGGGCGGCGCAGCCGGGGCTGGCGGAGGCGAGCCCCGTGGATGCCGGCGAGGAGGCCGGGGGGCTTTAGGGTCAAGGCGGGGCGGGGCGCGACCTGCGGGTCGGCTGCGGGGTGGTTCGGAGCGGGCGGACGCGACCTGTGGGTCGGCTGCGGGGTGGTTCGGAGCGGGCGGACGCGACCTGTGGGTCGGCTGCGGGGGCGTCTGGACCGGGTGGGCGCGACCTGCGGGTCGGCTGCGCGGTGGTCCGGACCGGGCGAGCGCGACCTGTGAGTCGGCTGCGGGGTGGTACGGACCAAGGGGGGCGCGACCTGCGGGTCGGCTGCAGGGGGTCCGGACCGGGCGGGCGGGACCTGCGGGTCGGGTCTGGCGTGATCCGGACCGGGCGACCGATGGGCGCGCGCTACCGCCCGACGCGCGCGCGGATGGCGGCCCTCGTTTCCGCCGAGAGCGTGTCCAGGTAGGAATCGGAGAGCGCTCGGAGCACGTCATCGGGCAATGCAAGGAGCACCTGCTCGGGCGGCAGCCCGGCCACCCGCTGCTCGGGCGGCAGGCCCGCCACCCGTTGCTCGGGGGGGAACGCCGAGAGCACCTGCTCGGGCGGCAGGCCCGCCACCCGTTGCTCGGGGGGGAACGCCGAGAGCACCTGCTCGGGCGGGAGGGTCGAAAGCAGCTTCCGGACGACCTCGTCGAAGCCCTCCAAGTCGTGCATGGCCATCGCGATCTCCTCGGCTCCAACCTGCTGCGCCAGCCACCGGCGGGCCGCGAGCGTCGGGGCCTCGTCGTGACCGAACAATCGTAGCAGATCGTCGTTCTCCGCCGCCGCCACCGCCTCGATCTCCACGACCACCAGCGCGAAGGCTCCGCCCCGGAGCCGCCAGTAGCCGTCGCCGAGCTCGTCCCATCCCAGACCCAGGTCCGCCACATCCGCATCGAGCGACCTCGTGCGTGTCGGGACGAGCAGCACCCCGCACAGGTCGCTCCGCTGCTCGATCCGTTCCAGATTATCGGCGCAGTACAGGTGCAGGTAGCTGAACAGCCGATCGAGGTTACGGCGGCGATACGGCCGGCCGATGCTCTTGAACTCGACGATCGCGTCCTTGGACAGGAGAGCCCAGAGCTTCCTCAACGTGCCGGCCGGCTCGCTCGAGTCGGGCGCCGCGTTCTTCCGGAGCAGCAGGTAGTCCGCCCGGAGCGGCTCGGTCGAGAGCGGCACCTCGACGCGCACCTCGAAGCTGCGCGACCCGCGCTGGCTGAGGAGCGCAGCGAGCAACACGTGCCAGGCCGTCCGGGTCGTGCCCATGCAGGCCCGCCTACAAGCTCCTCCGGCGGCGGGCCAACAATCCGCTCCGCGGCGGATTGCCGACGTCTTCGCAACGGAGGAGCCGGCGGCGCGCGCTCTAGACCGGACGTCGTGGTGTCACGCGGGTCAGGAGCGAAAGTCCTGGTCCAGGCGGGCGACCAGGTCCATCCGATCAATGCTGCGCCAAGCGGCGCGCGCGGCGTCGACGTGCCGCCGCTGGGTCGTGGAGTCGGGAGCGATGGCGGCGAGATAGTAATGGGTACAGCCGATCGAGTAAGGTTCCGGGATTCGCTGGTACAGCGGGAGGGCCTCTTGATAACGAGCATGAGCAGCGTCGGCATTGCCGTGGGCTCGCGCGATGTCTCCGAGGCTCTGGAGGCAGTTGGCCTCCCCGTGTACAGCCCCCACTGTCCGGTAGAGCGGCAGCGCTTGCTCGTAGCGCGCTGTGGCCTTGGCGTGCTGCGAACGTCTCAGCTCGACGTCTCCGAGGCTCTTGATGCAGTTGGCCTCGCCGAGCACAGCCCCCACCTTCTGGTAGAGCGGCAGCGCTTGCTCGTAGCGCGCACTGGCCTCGGCGAGCTGCGAACGCGCCAGCGCGACGTCTCCGAGGCTCTTGATGCAGTTGGCCTCGCCGAGCACATCCCCCACCTTCTGGTAGAGCGGCAGCGCCTGCTCGTAGCGCGCTGTGGCCTCGGCGTGCTGCGAGCGCTCCAGCGCGATGTCTCCAAGGCTCCGGATGCAGTCGGCCTCGCCGACCACATCCCCCGCCTTCTTGTAGAGCGGCATCGCTTGCTCGTAGCGCGCACCGGCCTCGGCGAGCTGCGAACGTGCCAGCGCGATCTCTCCGAGGCTCCGGATGCACCGCGCCTCTCGCCGCCTGTCGCCGGCGCGCTGCGCCGCCTCCAGCGCCGGACCGAGGGGCAACGGCGCCGTATGCCCGGAGAAACGCGCGAAAGCCGTCAACGCCGCCGCCGCGTCGATCCATCGCCCCGCGCCGGCCTCCGCGAGCCCCCGCCGGATCATCGCATCCAGGTTCGCCGCCTCCGGCGCGAGCCGCGCGGCCGCCTCGGTGCCGCCGGGCCCCCCCGGCAGCGGACCGAGCGTGCGCGCGAGCTCACCGTAGTGCTCCATCACCTGCCCGAGATCCTCGGCAGCCGGCGGATTGGCCGCGCTCACGTACTCGCGCACGGGCGAGAGCATCTTGAGCCGCCCGCCTTCGAAGTAGGCCAGCCGGAGCTGCGCCAGCACGCGCGCCGCCGCAGGCCCTGCATCCGGTAGGATCGCGGCGAGATCCCGCTGCGCGATCCCGTCCGGCAGCACCGCAAGCACCGCGAGCAGTCGATGCGCCTCCGCGGTCATCCGCCGCGAGCCGATCGACAGCTCCAGCGAGGCCTTCCAGCTCCGGAGCCGGTCGCGCGCTCCGCCCCCACGCTCCAGCACCGCCGCCCGGCTGAGCTCCCACTCCTCCCTCAGGTTGACGAGGTCATTGCCCTGCGCCGCGCTCGCGAGCAGATCGATCGCCAGCGGGACGCCCTCCTGCAGCGACAGGAGCTCGGCGAGCGCCGGCTCGCCCCGGTGCTCCTCGCCCGCGATCGCGCAGAACATCTCCTCCGCCGCGGCCGGTGCGAGCGGCCGGAGCTCGACCGGCGCGCTCCAGGCCACGCGCCCCGGCCGGCCCGCGCCCCGCACGGACGCCACGAGCGCGAGCTGCGGCATCGCCGCGAGCTCCGCGAGCAGCGCCTCGGTCCCGGCCTGGTCGCCGCCATCCCAGGGCGTCTCCAGGTTGTCCAGCGCGAGCACCGCCGGCCCCGCGGCGAGGAACGACAGCGCCCGCTGCCGCAGATCCGGTCCGGGCGGGATGCGCAGCGCGTCGGCCAGCGCCACGGCCGCGGATGCCGCGTCCGGCGCGGCGTCGAGCTCCACGAAGAAACGCCGCTCCTCGAAGCGGGCCACGACCTCGGGCCGGTGCAGGACCGCCCGGCTGACGGTGCTCTTGCCGATCCCCGCCGCGCCGAGGAGGAGCACGCGCCCCGGAAGATCGCGCGATACCGCCGCGGCGAGCGCCTCCACCTCCGCGTCACGGCCGATGCACCGCCCCACGTCGGGCAGCCCCGCCGCCCCCGCACGCGGGCGGCCGCCGGCCGCTCGACGCCGCGCCACCTGATCGGCGACCTCCAGCAGGCCGCGCGTCACCTCATTCCAGGGCTCGTCCCGATCCGGCCAGGCGTTGACGGGCCGCCCACCCGCCGGCAGCGGTTTGAGCCGGCCGAACCCCGTCCAGCTCCAGTCGCAGTGCCGCACAGGCACCGGCACGATCACCACCTCGCCCGCGGCGCTCCGGGCGAGCGCGCGCGCTGCCTCCTCGTGATGATGGCGATCCGAGGCGAGGAAATCAGGGCTCACCAGCAGCACCACGATGTCCGCCGCCTCGAGCCTCGCCCGCGCCTCCGCCGCGGACGCGTCACCGGCGCCGACACGCCCCTCGTGCCAGACGTCAATCCGCCCGCCGCGCTCGTGGGGCTTCAGGCAGACGTCGAGCTCGTCACGTAACGCGGCGTCCTTCGGGACAGCGGAGATGAAGAGACGGACCGGATCCGACATGCGCGCGCAGGGCTGCTGTCTGCTCCGGCGAGCTTACAGCCGTCGCGGTGCGCTGGACAGCGAATGACACCCGCCACGGATCAGGACGCGTCGGCAGGAGAGGCCCGGGACGCTCCCTCTCCGGGCACTCTCCCGCCGGGCCGCGCGACGATGGACCTCATCGCCCGTCGCGCGCCACGGAACCCCGGTCTCCCCTCCTCCCCGCGCGCCGGAGCGGCGCGAGCGCGGCCAGGAGCAGCAGGGCGAGCCCCGCCTTCGGCGTGGAGCTCCGCGAGAACGCGCAGCCCGACGCCTCGCGCTCGACCTGGAGCACCTCGCTGCGCTCGCTCTCGTTGCCGGCCTCGTCGATCGCCGAGACCGCGATGTACACGTTGCGGCCCACGTGGTCCTCGTCGACGTAGAGGAACATCGAATCGCCCTCCAGCCACGCGTCCGGCTGCGACTTGGCGAGCGCTTGCTCCGGGCTGAAGCCCACGTACACGGCGTAGACGAGCGCCTCGGCGGGCGTGTGATCGTCCTCGCTGGGCGCGGCCAGATCGAACGTCAGCGTGGTCATGTCCGGGCAGCCGCCGTAACCGCACGCGGGCTCGTTCGCGTGGAACTCGATGTCTCCGCCCGCCAGCACCGGCGCGCTCGGCGGGGTGCCATCGACGACATCCGACGTCCGGACGAGGCGCTCGACAGTGGGCCTCAGGCGCAATCGGTACGTGGTGTCAGGGGCCAGCGTATCGGCGGGGCGAATCACGCTGTAGCCCGGCGGGGCCACCGGAACGTCGGAGCCAGCGCCGGCGACGGCGGCGCCGGTCTCCTCTTCGACCAGCAGGTGCGACAGCTCCGGGAGCTCGCCCCAGATCACGATCGCCACATTGCGTGGCACCGTGGCGGGCTCTCCCGGCGCGGCAGCGCGAAGGAACCCCTCCGAGACGCTGGTATCCACAGGGTCGCAGGCGCTCGCGGGGCCGCCGGCCGTCAGCACGCCGAGCGCGGTCGCGAGGGTGAGGCACGTTCCGAGCTTCATGCGGGGCCAGCAGAGCAAGCCGCACGCCACGCGGGCGTGTACGTGAGCCGGCGTCGCCCGGCGCCACCGAGGTCTGATCGCCGCGTCGCGTCCAGCCAGCGCCGGCCACGCCGCGTACGCGGCAGCGCGCCTCACGCCGCGAGCGCGACGCCAGCGCCACGACGCGCCGCCCGGGCAACCGATGGTCGTAGCGAGACCGACCCTGGGGCGAGGTGGGCCGAGGTGTCGCACAGTTGCGCCGCCGGCCATCCGGCGACATCGGCCCGCTCCCGTGTACCATCGCGCGATGTCGCGGCCGATTCGCGCCGGGGGAGCCGTGCCGGTCAGGCGCGCCGTCGCGCTGCTGCTCGGCGCAGCGCTCTCCCTCGCGCCGGGCGGGACGCTCGGCCGCGGCGCCGCGCCCCGCATGCCCGGGCCCGAGCCGCCCAGGAACCTCGATCCCGTGGCCGTGAACCGCGATTGCGAGCGGTGCCACGCGGAGATCGCGCGCGAATGGCGCGGGTCGAAGCACCAGCGCGCCTACGTCGACGCGCCCTTCCAGGCAGCGCTCGCGAAGGAGCGAGCGCGCCGCGAGGCGCGAGGCGCGGAGCGGGCCTGCTGCGGGCTCAGCCCGCGGGCGACGGTGACGGGGCGCCGCCCCGAGGCGATCTCGACAGCGCGGCGATCAGCGCTCAGGCCGGCCGATGCGCTTCCGGATCGCGTCCTGGACCTCGGCCGGGAGCGAGCGCAGGTGCTCGTCGGGGAAGCCGCGTAGCGCCTCGTCGGACAGCGCCAGCAGCTGGTGCGCGGGCGACAGCCCGGCCAGCCGCTCCTCCGGAGCCAGCCCGGCCAGCCGCTCCTCCGGGGTCAGCCCAACCAGCCGCCGCTCGACCGGCAGTGAGTCGAGCAGCTTCTGCAGCATCTCGTCGTAACCTTCCAGCTCCTCCACGTCCTGCATCGTACCCTCCTCCGGCCTCACCCACTGCTGTAACCACCGCCGCGCCTCCGGGCTGAGCACCGGGCGATGGCTGAAGATCCTCAAGAAGTCGTCCTGCTCCGACTCCGCCACCTCGTCCGTGACGACAAGATAGGTCGTGTACACCGCGCCGTCGATGCGGCCATAACCGCCGCCCAGAGGCACCAGCACCCAGTCCATTTCGGCGAGCTCCCGGACCAGCGTGCGCGTAACGCTCGCGACGACCAGGACCAGCGTGAGCGCGCGATACCCCGACAGCCGCTCGATCTGAGCCACGTGGTGCTGCACGCCGTACCCCCACAGGCGCAGGAGATCACCGCGGCGGAACGCGGACCGGGCAGGGCTCTTGTACTCGAGCACCGTGTCCGTTCCGAGCAGAGGCCACAGGCCGCGCAGCACCCGGGCGTCACCCGCCTCGTGCGGGGCGTCCGCTTTCCGCAGCAGCAGGACGTCCGCGCGCTGCGGCTCGACCGTGAGCGGCACATCGAGCTGGACCGCGACGTTCGAGGGCCCGCGGGCGCGAACCAGGTTCGCGAAGCCCAGGTGCCACAAGTTCCGGGATGTCGTCGCCATGAAGGGCCATCCAGAGGACGCCGGAGAGCGGCGCGCTGGATTGCGCGCAGGCTCCGCTGCAGCGCAACGGGTGGGCGTCGTTCATGGGTTCCGGACAGGGGCGCAGCGCTATCTCGGAAACGACATGCAGCCAGGGGGCCTCAGCCTCGGCCGGCCGGCGCGCCGCCCCGCCAGGCTGCACCGAGAGCTAGCTGCGGCCGGCGCGCCGCGAGACCTGATCCCAGACGTCGGTATAGGAGAAGCGAGTCAGGACCGGGGCGGCGCAGGCGGCCCCGCGCGCCGTCGAGCGTCGGCTCGGCGCAGGATCAGCTGATGCCCATGGGCGCGCCGCCCTCGGCGACGAACCGATCGGCGATGTCCACGAGGAGCGCGTCGGTGGCGGGCTTGCTCTTCACCGTGACCTGCGTCTCGTCCGGCAGGAGCACGAACGAGCCGATCACCTTGCCGTCGAGCCGCACCTCGTGGCTGCCGCCGGGCGGAGCGGAGGCGACCTCGTAGACCTTGCCGTCGCGTGCCTTGATCTTCATGCCCTAGCGGTAGCACGCGGCGGCGCGGCGCGGGGTCGCCTGCCGATGACGCCGCGAGCGCGCGAGCACGGCGGCGCCCCCCCTTCACCGCGGGCGGATGGCGCGGTAGGATGCGGCCGCGCCGCGCGCGAGGAGTGTGCACCGTGCCGAGATTCGATCTGGTCCTGATCCCGTCGCTTGCATCGGCGAGGCGGGGCTCCGCGCGGAAGCGGCCCGGGGGAGCGTCATGACGGCGGCCTCCTCGCAGCTCATCGAACCACGGACCGACGCCGCGGGTCCCCCGCTCGACGCCGATTGCTGATGGCGATGCCAGACTCTGGCCAGCCCCACGAGACCGGCGGCGGCGGGTGGATCATCCTCGGCGTCCTGAACGAGATCCTCCTCAAGCTCGCGAGCCAGCCGGATCTGCGGTCGCTCTGGGAGGAGGTCTGCTCGAGCGCGCGCTGGAGCGTCCCGTCCCAGCGGCTCTGCGTCGTGCTCGGCAACGACGGCGGCGGCGCGCGGATCGCGGCGCGGTACGAGCGCGGCAACTTCGAGTACGGCGCGCCCCAGGGCGGCGGCGTCGTCGTGGACGCGTGGATGGTCGCGGCGCTGGAGGCGCAGCGCGCCGCGTGGTTCAAGGGGCCCTGGACCGAGGCGCGGGAGGCGGACCAGGCGCGCGCGTGGCTCCTCGCGGAGGACCCGGAGGTCGTCTTCCACGTGCCGATCCAGGTCTACAAGAAGACGATCGGCACGATGCTCTTCGCCCTGGAGGACCAGCGCCAGATCGACCGGAAGGCGCTGGCGAGCGCGACCACGTACGCGCTCTACGTCGGCGCCACGTACACGATGCTCAAGAACTCGCTCGACCTCGCCGCCGCGAGCGCGCAGCTGCGCGAGCAGAACGAGGAGCTCGAGCGCGTCCAGCTCGAGCTCCGGCGGCAGCTCGACCGGGTCCGCGCGCAGCACGAGGCGATGCTCGAGATGTCGACGCCGATCATCCAGGTGTGGGACAGCGTGCTCACGCTGCCGGTGATCGGCACGGTCGACGGCGCGCGCGCGGCGCGGATGATGGAAGAGGTGCTCGCCGCGGTCGTCCAGCACGGCGCCCGCTTCATGATCGTGGACCTCACCGGCGCGCAGGCGACCGACGCCTCGACGATCGAGCACCTCCTCAGGATCTTCGCGGCGACGAGGCTGCTCGGCAGCCAGTGCATCGTCTCCGGCGTCCCGGCGGCGATGGTCGGGCGCCTCCTGGAGGTCGGCGGCAGCCTGGAGGGGATCCCGGTGTTCAGCACGCTGAGGAGCGCGCTCGAGCACGTGATGGGCGCCCTCCGGCAGAGGCCGCGGTAGGCCGACCCAAGAAGCGGCGGCCGGACGCGGGCGCGGCGCCGGCGGCGCGCTTCGCGGCGCGCCCTGTGATACGCCCGCGGGCGCAGACAGGAGCGTGACAGATGAAGCTCGCAATGATCGGACTCGGGAGGATGGGCGCCAACATGGCGCGCCGGCTCATGCGCGGCGGCCACGAGGTCGTGGCGTTCGATCTGAACCAGGACAGCGTGAGGCAGCTCGGCGCGGAGGGCGCGGCGACGGCCTCGTCCCTCGGCGAGGTGGTGGCGCAGCTCGCGTCGCCGCGCGTGGTCTGGGTCATGCTCCCGGCGGGCGCCCCGACCGAGCGCGTGGTCCAGGAGCTCGGCGAGAAGCTCGGCGCGGGCGACGTGATCATCGACGGGGGCAACACCTACTTCAAGGACGACGTCCGCCGCGCCAGGGCGCTCGCCCCGAGGGGCATCCGCTACGTCGACGTGGGGACGAGCGGCGGCGTGTGGGGGATCGAGCGCGGCTACTGCCTCATGGTCGGCGGCGCGCCCGAGACGTTCGCGCTGGTGGAGCCGATCCTGCGGACGCTCGCGCCCGGGCCGGGGGACATCCCGCGCACGCCGGGCCGGCGCGAGGCGCAGAGCACGGCGGACGAGGGCTTCCTCCACTGCGGCCCGGTCGGCGCCGGCCACTTCGTGAAGATGGTCCACAACGGGATCGAGTACGGCCTCATGCAGGCGTACGCGGAGGGGTTCGACATCCTGAAGAACGCGGGGACCGAGCGGCTGCCCGAGGAGCACCGGTACGCGCTCGATCTCGGCGAGATCGCCGAGGTCTGGCGGCGGGGGAGCGTGGTGGGCTCGTGGCTGCTCGACCTCACCGCGATCGCCCTGACCGAGAGCCCGGAGCTCGCCGGGTACAGCGGCTTCGTGCAGGACTCCGGCGAGGGCCGCTGGACCGTGATGGCGGCGATCGAGGAGGCGGTGCCCGCCGAGGTGCTCTCGTCGGCGCTCTACGCGCGCTTCCGCTCGCGGCACGATCACACGTTCGCCGAGAAGGTGCTGTCGGCGATGCGCCACAAGTTCGGCGGGCACCTGGAGCGGCCGACGGGGGGGTGAGCGGGGCGAGGAGGGAGCCGCCGGCGAGGGGTAGCTCGGGCGCCCATCGGGGAGCTCGAGGGGCGTGCCGATCCATGCAAACGTCCGCCGTCCCCCGTCCGCCGTCCCCCGTCCGCCGTCCCGCCCTCCCCCGTCCCGCCGTCCCCCATCTTCCGTCTTCCGTCTTCCGTGCGCGTCCTTCGTGCGCGTGCGCGTGCGCGATTCCTCGGAGTCAACGCGCACGCGCACGAGCACGAAGAGGGAAGACGGAAGACGGAAGACGGAAGACGGAAGACGGAAGACCGTGTCAGTCCCACCTAAGGACCGCTCTAGAACAGCCGAGGCGAACGTCTTGAACCGAGGTGCGAATGCGTCCGAAGGAAAAGAAAGGATCTCCCGCGGGCGCGTCTTTGACCGAGGGGGAAGAGCGCGCCCGTGAAGCGATCGAGCGCTGGCGCGCGTCTCCGGCACCCGCGTGCCTGCTGCACGGTGCTCCGGGAGCCGGCAAAGCGGCGCTGTGCGCCCGGCTCGTCGCCGAGGCGCGCGAGCGTGCCGGGGTATGTGCCGCTGTGGTGCATATAGAACGATCGCGCCGCTTCGCCTCCGAGCATGAGATCCTCACGTCGCTCCTGCAGCAGCTCGGCGAAGACGTGCTGCGCCCTCCGCGGGACCTCCTGAAGCTGCGCTCGGAGCTCCGGAACAGGCTGGCCAATGGCCAGGATGAAGACGAGCCCGAGTTGCTCCTCGTGCTCGATGGTCTCGACGAGTGCATCGACTGGCCTCACGATGGGCGGATATCCACGCTTCGGGAGCTCGGGAAGCACGTTCGATGTGCGGTTTCGATCTCCGGTGGCGAGAGCGAGGCGCACGCCTGGAGGGAGCGCCTCGGCTGGAACGGCGTTGATGCGCATCTCGTCGAGATTGCACCCGTTTCCCCCGCGGCGGCGGAGAGCCGAGGCGTCCCGAGCGGGGCAGACGCGAGCGCGCACCTCGCCCTCGGCGGCGCTCCTGTCGCCTCGATGCTCGCGTTCGCGGAGCCGAGCTGGGTACGCCCTGTCTCCGCCGAGGCGCTCGCCGATGCCCTCGTCGATCTCCGCCGCCTGCGCGATCGTCTCGGAGAGGAGGTGGAGCGTTGCAGGTCCCTCACTCCGAACCTCGCCGCGGCGCTCGTCCGCTGCGCGGCGGCGCAGGGCGCGGCGGCGACGCTGGGAGACGCGGAGCCGTGGGCGAGCCCCGATGCCGACCTCGTCACGCCACGACTCGACGCGGACGCGGCGCGCGCTCTCTCCTTGGTCGCCCTCGCAGCGGAGGTCTCACCGTCCCCCCGAGCCGGGGTCCTCGAGAAAGCGTTCGAGCTCGCCGATCGCACGGGCGCGCGGTGGTCGAGCCCCTCGGCGCTGATCGCCGTGGCCGAGGCGGCAGAGGGCGAGCGGCGCATCCGGATCGCGCGCGCCGCGCTGGACGTTGCGCGCTGTTCGGACGGGGGGGACGCGCCCCGGGAGCTCGTCGCGGCGGCGGGTCTGCTCCCCGAAGAGGAAGCTCAGGAGATCGCGGCAGAGGCCATCGTGCGCGCTGGAGGGGCGCCACCCACGCTCGTGCCTGGCCCGGGCGTGGGCGAGGCTTCCGCCGTCGCGCTGGAGCGAGCTTCGCGTTCCCTGCCCGCGCCCCAGCGGATTCGGGTCCTCGCCCGGCTGCTCGCCGGCCTGCCGGCAGCGGCGAGGGCTCGCGCTGTCCAGGAGATCGAGAGGAACTGGTCGCCTTGGTGCTTCGAGAACGAAGCGGAGGCCGCGGCGGTGGCGCCTCATCTGACCGAGCCTCTCCTGGAGAGGGCGCTCGAGGAGGTCCCGGTCTGGCCGGTGCACGCTCTCGGCGCGCGGCTGGTATCGCTCGGGCGAGAGGACGAGGCGCGCGCGCTCGTGCTGCGATGGGCGGGGAGCAGCGCCGGGTACCAGGCGGACGCGCTGCTTCGCCTCGGCGAGAGGCTCCCTCCGGGAAGGCGGCCGGAGAAGGAGATAAAGGCCCTCATCGAAGAGCTCGCTCCGGAAGAGCGATGCAATTCGATCAAAGAGCACCCCTCCGCCTCGGTCGCGATCCTGGGGGCGGAAGCGGCTTTACGGATCGTGGAAGACTGTAACGAGCTCTCCGGGAGCTATGTTCGAATCGTGGCGCTGGCACGGCTCGCCCGGGCCCTCCCCGAACCGATGCGCGCCGAGGCTGCCCGGCGCGCGGTGCTCGCCTTCGAGGCAGGAGGCGCGGACGCCGACGCGCTCGGCGATCTCTGCGAGGCAGCGCCGTGGATGAGCCCCGCCGACGCGGCACGGCTGCTGTCGACGTGCCTGTTCGACGCGTCGGGGAGCCCGTCGCTGGCCGGTGTCTTCCAGGGATGGGCAAGCCTGACCCAGCTCGCAGGCGTCCTTCGCCGGGCCGGAGGCGAGGAGGCCGTGCTCGCGGCCTCCGATGAGGTGGCGATTGCCGGAAGATGGCTGCACAAGATGGCGATCAGCCAGCTAGATCAATAGATTTCAACCGATGTCCCCGGTCTGAAAGCTCTCCGGCAGGTCGGGCTCCTCGGGCTGCGCTCGCTGCCCGGCGGCGAGGAGCGCCTCGGCCACGAGCATCGCGTCGACCGGCCAGAGCTCGGGCGGGCGCCGGTGCTTCGCCCCCGCCTCGGGCAGCGGGCGGCAGGACAGCACGAGCCGCCGGAAGCGATCCGGCACGGCGTCCCGGCCGTGAACCGCGCCGAGCAGCGCGCCGGCGATCGCGGCGTTCGTGTCGGTGTCGCCGCCGGCCATCACCGTGTCGACGAGCCCCTGCTCGAGCGAGGGCGCGTGGAGGAGCCGGTAGAAGGCGTTCTGCAGGGCGATGATGACCCAGCCGGCCTGATGCGAGAAGCTCCGGGGCGGCGCGCGCTGCGCCGCCTCCAGCGCGGCGAGGACCACGCGCTCGCCGCTCCGCTCCGCCTCGGCGCGCGCGGCCGCGAAGGCCCCATCGACGCCGGCGCCGCCCACGGCGGCGGCGATGGCCGCGACGAACGCGCCAGAGGCGGCGCAGCAGACCGGATGGGGGTGCGTGAGCGCGCTGTCGTCGCGCGCCCACGCCGCGGCCTCCCGCGGGCGGCCCGCTCCGAGGATGCCGAGGGGCGCCGCGCGCATCACCGAGCCGTTCGCCTCGCTGGTCAGGCTCGCGGCCGCCCTCGCGTGGTCGCGGCGCGCGCCGGGCGAGGGCGCGCCCGCGGCGGCGCGGAGCGCGGCAGCGACGGTGTTGCCGACGTCGAACGGGCCGGAGCGGTACCAGTGCACGTAGGCGTCGAGCGCGGCCTCGGCGACGAAGCCGCGCTTGCGGACGATCGACCGCGCCAGCAGGAGCGCCATCTCGGAGTCGTCGGTCGGCTGCCCGGCGAGGGTGTCCCACGTCCCGCCATCGGCGAGGTCCCGGGCCCCGCCCGGATAGAGGCGCTCGATCTGCTCCGCGCTCCGGAACTCGACGAGGGAGCCGAGCGCGTCGCCCGCGAGCTGGCCGAGCAGGCAGCCCTGGGCCCGGGAGAGCGCGCCGGCGCCCTCGATCAGCAGGCTGTGCGACGGGCGCAGCAGCCCGTACGTCCCCTGAGGCGCCGGGATGCGGCCGTGGATGACGGCGTTCCACGGGCGCCGCGCGAGCTCCTGGACGACCGCGGGGGCGCCGCCGAAGAGGCGGCAGATCTGGCCCTCGCGCTCCGGGGTGTACGCGATGGGCGCGCCGTCGTCGTCGACGAGCTCGCCGCCCGCGGCGCGCACGAGCGCGTGGCCGGCCGCGTAGTCCCAGCAGCGCGGCCGGCTGAGCGAGACCGCGGCGACCCCCTCCCCGACCGCCGCCAGCGCGAGCCGGTAGGCGAGGCTCGGCAGCGAGAGGAACCGCGCCGGCGCGACGCACCGGGCGTTGCGGGCCGGGAGGTAGTCCGCCGACTGCGAGAGCAGCACGACGGCGTAGCGATCGAGCGTGGCGCCGGCGAGCGACGACGAGACGGGCGCGCCGTTGCGCCGGATCGGCCCGGCGCCCTCCGCCCAGGCGATGAGGTCGCCGTGGTCGTCGGGGTAGGCGTACGCGAAGACGACGCCGAGCACCGGCGTGCCCTCGCGCAAAAGGCCGATCGAGACCGAGGCGCCGCGGTAGCCGTGCAGGAAGGACGCGGTGCCGTCGTGCGGATCGACGACCCAGCGGTGCGACGGGTCCGCGCCGTCCAGGGCGCCGGTCTCCTCCCCGAGGAACGCGTAGGGGGTCGCGCGGGTGAGCGCGTCGCGCAAGAGGCGCTCGACCTCCACATCGACGTCGGCGTGCGTCCCGGCGCCGCGAGGGCCGCCGGGGCGGTGGAACTCCGCGCGGAGGAGCGAGCCCGCGCGGCGCGCCGCCTCGACGGCGAGCGCGAGCTCAGCGTCGTAACCCATGCCGGTCCCGTGGCTCCAAGCGAGGCCGCCTACCCGAGCTCGGCGCGCCGGCACCCGCCGGCGTCGAGCGGTCCTGGCGGGGGCGCGGCGCCGTAGCTGCGGAGGTCGGCGACGGCCGCGTCGACCTGGGCGACGATGGTGCGGGCGTGATCGAGGAACGCCGCGCCCGCCGGCAGGAGGCGCATGCCGCGCGCGGTGCGCTCGAACAGCTGCGCGCCGAGCTCGTCCTCCAGGCCGCGGATCTGCCGGCTGAGGGGCGGCTGCGCGATGTGGAGCCGGCGTGCGGCGCGGCCGACGTGGCCCTCCTCGGCGACGGCGATGAAGTAACGGATCTGCGACAGGCTCACGCGGCCGATTCTACTCGAACGCCGCTCGGGAGAGGAGCCGGGCGCGGGCGCCCGAGATCAAAACAGTATTGGATGGCCGCGCGCCGCGCGCGCATACGCCTCGCATGAACGTGGACATCCTTCGGCCTCGCGCGTGCGAGGCGATGCGGCGCGCCGGGCGCGCGGCCGCGGCGACCCTGGCCGCCGTCGGGGCGCGGCTCGCGCCCTTCGTGACGACCGCGGACATCGACCACTGGGTGCGCGAGGACACGGCGCAGCGCGGCGGCCGCCCGAGTCAGCTCGGGTACAAGGGCTTCCCCGCGGCGGTGTGCACGAGCCGGAACCACGTCGTCTGCCACGGGATCCCGCGGCGCGACGAGGTGCTCCAGCCGGGCGACATCATCAACGTCGACGTGACCACCGAGCTCGACGGCTACCACGGCGACACCTCCGCGACGTTCTTCGTCGGGGAGCCGAGCGCCGAGGCGCGGCACGTGGTGGACGTCGCCCGGCGGTGCCGGGACGCGGGGATCGCGGTCGTGCGCGACGGGGCGCGGCTCGGCGACATCGGCGCGGCGATCGAGGAGCTCGCGCGGGCGGAGGGGTGCAGCGTGGTCCGCGAGGTCGGCGGGCACGGCATCGGGCGGAAGATGCACCTGCCGCCGCACGTCGCGCACACGGGCGTGCGCGGGGCGGGCATGCGGCTCCGCGCCGGGATGGCCATCACGATCGAGCCGATGGTCAACCTGGGCTCGCACAACATCCGCACGCTCGACGACGGGTGGACCATCGTCACCGAGGACGGCAGCCTCTCGGCGCAGTTCGAGCACACCGTGCTCGTGACGCGGGACGGCTGCGAGATCCTGACGCGCTGACGCGAGCGGCCGCGCGGCGCGCGCTCCCGGCGCGCCGCGCGCGATCGCGCCGGCGGCCCGGGCGCCGTCACACCCCCTTGGTCACCCAGGCCCAGACGAACTCGCACTCCATCGGCGACGCGCCGCCCTCGTCCGTCACGGTGACGGCGACGGCGACGTCCCCCTTCGGCTGGTCGAGGAAGGCCTGCCGCTGCTCGGGGGACAGGGTCGCGACCGCGCGCAGCCCGCCGCGGGCGCGGCGCGTGTAGTCGACCTTCATGCTGCGCAGGAGCGGCAGCTTGTCGTCGGGGAGGTTGACGGCGACGACGAACCCGGTCGCGGTCTCGGCCAGGAGCCCCGCCGCCGCCGCGTGCACGCCGCCGATGTGGTTATGCACCCTGCGGCCGTTGGCGAGCCGCAGCGCCACCCGATCCGGGCCCACCTCCTCGAACAGGATCCCCGCGGTCCCCGTGAACGGCACCATGCGCTGGAACAGCACGGTCTGCGCGCGCGAGCGCAGGAAGGGCGGGAGCACCTGGAGCGGGGCGAGGGCGCGGGCGATGAAGTTCGGCTTGGTCGACATGGGGCCTCCGAGGGCCGCGAGCTTACCCCATGCCGGCGTCATCCCGGCGCGAAGCTCGGCGAGCGGCCGGCGCGCGGAGCCCGGGTCAGCGCCGCCGCCGCCGCGCCTTGCTCACCGCGACCCCGGCCTCTTCCTCCGCCTGCTCCGCCTCCTCCGCCCGGGAGCGCGCCGTGTCCGCCTCGACGCGGAGCCTGCCCTGCCGCTCCTCGTCCGCCCCCTCGATGCGCTGGCGCCGGGCCGCGGCGGGGCGCGGGCCCCTGCCGGCCGCCCGCGCGAGGGCCACCTCGTGCATGCGGCGGTGGTGCTCGCGCCAGAGCTCCATGCGCTCGGCCTCCTCGGCCCAGTCGTCCTCGTGCGCCGTGAACGCGACGAGCGCGTGGATGGCGACGCCGATGCCCCAGCCCAGCGGGATGATCGCCGCCCAGAGCACGACGCCGAGCACGAGCGCGAGCGTGAGGAGCGCCGCGTTGACGATGAGGTAGACGCCGAGGTGCCGGTAGAAGTTGCGGCGCTTGCGCCGGAGCCAGGCGGCGCGCTCGGCGGCGGTCGCCGCGCCGGCCTTCCGCTCCACGCCGTCGCGCTCGCGCGCGCGCAGCGCGCGGCTCGCCTCGCGCACCGCCTCCGGGTCGACGCCCACCTCCTCCGCCGCGGCGAGCAGGTCGTCGAAGCCGAGCCGCGCGTCGCCCCTCGGCGCGCGCGCGGCGCCGGCCTCGCCCGCGGCCTGGCGCTCGATCGCCCGCGCGAGCACGTCGCGGACCTCCTCGGTCGAGAATCGCTGCGCCGCGGTCTCGCCGCCGCGGGGCGCCTCGCCCCCCTTCGCGGCGGGCGCCTGCGCGTGCGGCGCCGGCATCGCGGCGGGCGCCTCGCCCCGCCCGGCCGCCTCGAGCGCGCGCACGAGGTCATCCATCGACGCGAACCGGTCCTCGGGGCGCTTCGACAGCGCGCGCAGCACGACCGCGCTCACCGCGGGCGGCACGGCGGCGGCGTCGAGCGCGGCGCGGTCGGCCTCGTCGGTGAGGATCGAGGCGACGACGGCGAGCATGTCGCCGGCGCCGCGCCAGGGCAGCCGGCCGGTGAGGAGCTCGAACGCGAGCACGCCCCACGCGAACTGGTCCGCGCGCCCGTCGAGCTCGGCGCCGCGGATCTGCTCCGGGGCCATGTAGACGGGCGTCCCGAGCTTGACGCCGAGGGCGGTCAGCGTCGGCAGCGCGGGGGCCTCGGTGGACGCGGTCGGATCGGCGCCGCCGGCGGCGCGGCGCGCGATGCCGAAGTCGAGCACCTTGATCACGCCGTCGTCCCGGACCATCACGTTCTCCGGCTTGATGTCCCGGTGGACGAGCCCCCGCCGGTGCGCCGCGGCGAGCGCGCGGGCGACGTCGGCGAGCCAGCCGACCCGGGTCGGGACCGGCGCCTCGGCGCCGCCGATCGCGCTGCGCAGGGTGCGGCCGTCGACGAGCTCCATCGCGATGAACGGCGTCCCATCGAGCTCGCCGACGTCGAAGATCGAGACGGCGTTCGGGTGATCGAGCGCGGCGGCGGCGCGGGCCTCGCGGAGCAGGCGCGCGCCGGCGTCGTGGTCCATGGCGCCGCCCGCGATCACCTTGACGGCGACGCGCCGCCCGAGCCGCGCGTCGTGCGCCCGGTAGACGCAGCCCATCCCCCCTTGCCCGATGGCGGCCTCGATCGTGTAGCGCTCGAACGAATCGCCCGGCTTCAGCATGCCCGGCGGCGAGCGTAATGGATCCACGCGGGCTTGGACAGGCGGCCGGCGGCCCTGGCCCGCCAGGAGGGCGGTCGCTCCGCGGCCACGGAGGGCGATCGGGGCGCGAACTCCGCGGCTCACGGCGCCGCGGCTTGTGTAAGGTGGCGTCATGTCATCGCATCGAACGATGCTGCTCGGGGTCGCGGTGGGGGCAGCGGGCGGTCTGACGGCGAACGCGGTCGCGGCGGGCTCCCCGGCGCTCACCTGGATCGTCGATCACATCACCTACCCGGTGGGCCAGATCTTCCTGCGCCTGCTGTTCATGCTCGTGCTCCCGATCCTGTTCTCGGCGCTCGTCATGGGCGTCTGCGAGCTCGATCTGAAGCACGTCGGCCGGCTCGGCCTGCGGACGCTGGGCTACACGGCCGTGGTCTCGACCATCGCGGTGCTGATCGGCCTCGTCCTGGTGAACCTGATCCGCCCGGGGGACGGCCTGCCCGAGGCGGTCCGGAGCCTCGCGCACGGCGGCGGGATCAAGGCGGCCACCGCCCCGGTCGACACCTCGCCGGTGGGGATGATCATCGCGATGGTGCCGGACAACGTCATCAAGGCGGCCGCCGGGGGCGACGTGCTCGCCGTGATCACGTTCTCGCTGCTCTTCGGCCTCGCGCTGTCGCTCACCCAGACCGAGGCGGCGGCGCGGCTCCGCGAGGTCATCCAGGGGCTGTTCGACGTCTCGATGCGGCTCATCGAGGGGGTGCTCCGGTTCGCGGCGATCGGCGTGGGCGCGCTGCTCTTCACGATCACGTCCCGCATGGGCATCGGCATCATGCAGCAGCTGGCGGCGTACGTGCTCACGGTGCTGCTCGGCCTCGGGCTGCACATGTTCGTCGTGTACTCGCTCTCGGTGCGCTTCCTCGGCGGGATGTCGCCGGTCGCGTTCTTCCGGGGGAGCCGGACGGCGATCGTGACGGCGTTCTCGACCGCCTCGTCGAACGCGACGCTGCCGACCTCGCTGAAGGTGGCCGAGGAGGAGCTCAAGCTGCCGCCGTCCGTCGCCCGGTTCGTGCTGACCGCCGGCGCCGCGATGAACCAGAACGGGACGGCGCTCTTCGAGGGGGTGACCGTGCTCTTCCTCGCGCAGGTCTACGGCGTGTCGCTGACCTTCGGGCAGCAGGCGATCGTGATGCTCATCTCGGTGCTCGGGGGCATCGGCACCGCGGGCATCCCGGCCGGTTCGCTCCCCGTCATCGCGATGATCCTGGGTCTGCTCGGGATCCCGCCCGAGGGGCTCGGCCTGGTCCTCGGCGTGGATCGGTTCCTCGACATGTGCCGGACCGTGATCAACGTGGTGGGGGATCTGGCCGCCGCGGTGTACGTATCGCGGGACCAGCACCCGAAGCCGCCGGAGGCGGCCGGGGCGTGACCGGGCGAGGCCGGCGCGCCGCGCCTCGCGGGTGAGGCCTCGCGCCAGCACAAAACCCCGATAAGCGGGAGCGCTCGCCCTCGCTTATCGGGGTTTTTGACGTCTGTCCTCGATCCGAGATCAGGCCGCCATCTTCATGCCGGGCATCATGCCCATCATGTTCGGCATCATCATGCCGGGCATCATGCCCATCATGTTCGGCATCATGCCGCCCATCATCATGTTGGGCATCATGCCCATCATGTTCGGCATCATGCCGCCCATCATCATGTTGGGCATCATGCCCATCATGTTCGGCATCATCATGCCGGGCATCATGCCCATCATGTTCGGCATCATGCCGCCCATCGTGCGGCTCATCATCATGTTGGGCATCATGCCCATCATGTCGGACATCATCGGCATCATGCCGCCCATCATGTTCGGCATCATGCCCATCATACCCATCATGTTGGGCATCATCGGCATCATGCCGCCCATCGGCATCATGCCGCTCATCGACGGCATCATCGTACACATCATCGGCATCGAGCTCATTGGCATGGTCATCATGGCTTTTCTCTCCGTCAGGTCGTTGCGGGGATTGAAATAACTCCCTGCCCGGATCGGAGCAATATCCAAGGCTTGGAGCGCGGCGCTTTCCTCCACGGGAGCGGACAGGGCTTCGGACGGAGCGGATGGATGGACGAACCGAACGGAGGAGCGTCCACGATAGCGACAGCCGTCGCCGCCGCCCTGGCCGCACGGGCCGGCAGCGCCAGGCGCCTCTGGCGTTCGCGACAAAACGCTGTGTGCTGGACGAAACACGTCCGAAACGGGGCAGCCGAAGGCAGCAACTTGAGAGCGACGAGAGGCAAAGCGCCGTGATCATCCGCCGAGCTCGTCCGCTCGTGGATGAGCTCGTCGCGAGTGCCTCGCTGCATTGTGAAGGCGATATGCGCCCCGTTCGCCTGCTCGGCTGGCCGTGGTCGGCTGGCCGTAGGTAGCAGGTAGGTAGGTAGCAGGTAGGCAGCAGGTGGAAGGAGGGGCTGCGGCTCCCGCCGAGCTCGCGGTGGGGACGGGGCTCCGGCGGAGCCGCGCCCAGGGTCGGGGTGGAATGGCGCTCTCCCCGGGAGACAAAAAAGCGCGCGGCCGGGGCTGAGCCCGGCCGCGGCGCCGACTCGCGAGGAACGCTCACGCCGTCATCAGGAGAACGACCGGTGTTCCGAGCGGTAACGCGCGCTGGCCGCCGTCGTCGCGTAGGCCGAACGGTAGTCGGTCACGAGCCAGACCAGGCCGACGGCCACGCCCGACACGACGAAGAAATTCCTCGCCGCGGGCGCCGCATCGAAGTTGAACAGCCAGGGCGCGGCGACGAGGAACACGCCGACCGCGGCCTCGAGCCCTCCGTGCACCGGGAACGGGATGATCTTGGCGGCGCCCAGCGGAAACGCGGTGAGCAGCGTCATGCCGAGGTGCACGGCGCCCAGGATATAGCAGAGCGTCTCCGGGAGACCGCTGAAGCCGAACAGCGACGGAGCCAGCAGGAACAGGGCCGCAACCGCATAATCGATGTACCCATGAACTCGAGGCGACAGGATCTTCATGACCGACTCCTTGCAATCCTATGTTTGGTTTGAGTGCCTTCGTCGGTCTGGCGAGCTGCAAGGCGCATGCCGCGGGGCAGCCCGGCGCGGAGGGCCGTCCGCCGCGGCGAGCTCAGCGGCCATTCCATCATTCCACGGCGCCGAGAGGGATTGTCAGCCGGCCTGCGCTGGCGCGCTGCGGCGGCGATGGCCACCGCGAGCGCCGCGCTCCTGGATCACGAGCGCCGCTCCTGCCGCATGGCCGGTGCCCTGGAGATCTCGTCCTGTGGCACATTGCCCCGAGATCGCCCACCCGCCACGGGACACGGTACCTCTCGACGGGTCATGTCCTTGGCGGAGAGGCCGTGTCGTCCTGGCTGTCCAGCGCGCTCGCCCGTTCTCCCAGGCCCGCGCCGCCCCGGGCGCGCCGGCGTGCGGGGCGCCCTTAAGGAGCTTGCTCGAGGAAGCCCACGAGCGCGTCCCGGTATTTCTCGAACGCCTCGACCTGCGGCAGGTGGCCGACGCCGGGCAGCTCGACGAGCTTGGCCCCCGGGATCGCCTGCGCGGTCTTCTTGCCCAGGGTCGTGTAGTCGCCGAGCGCGTCCGCGGCCTCCTTCGGCGCCCAGGCGCGGCCGAGCGCCGTCCGGTCGCGCAGCCCGATGATGAGCAGCGTGGGCGTGCGGAGGCGCGGGAGCTCGTAGACGACGGGCTGCGTGAAGACCATGTCGTACGTGAGCGCGGAGCACCAGGCGACGCGCGGATACTCGGGGTGCTCCGTCCAGCCCGCCTGGATCTCGATCTGGCGCTCGTACTCGGGCTTCCACGCCCCGTCGTAATAGCTCTTGCGCTGGTACTCGCGGATGCTGTCGCGCGTCGCC
The DNA here is from genome assembly GCF_051474665.1 of Sorangium sp. So ce394. Taxonomy (NCBI): domain Bacteria; kingdom Pseudomonadati; phylum Myxococcota; order Polyangiales; family Polyangiaceae; genus Sorangium; species Sorangium sp. So ce394. The sequence goes on along the minus strand of NZ_CP150339.1, from coordinate 5,835,779 downwards.
TCGAGCTCCTGCTTGTACCAGGCGTCGATGGAGCGATACGGGACCACCGTCTTCCAGTCCTCGAGGCCGATGGGGTTCACGAGGATGAGGCGCTCCGTCCGGTCGGCGAACATGAGGGCGAAGCGCGCGGCGAGCATGCCCCCCATCGAGTGGCCGACCACGGCCGGCCGCTGGACGCCGAGGGCGTCGAGCAGCGCGCGCGTCGTCTCGGCCAGCCCGTGGAAGCTGAACTGATAGGCGGCGGGCTTTGTCGATTTGCCGAACCCGATCTGATCGGGCGCGATGACCCGGAACCCCCGCTCGGTCAGCGCCCGGATCGTCGGCTCCCAGTACGCCGCGGAGAAGTTCTTGCCGTGGAGGAGGAGCACCGCGCGCCCGTTCGGCTTCTCGGGCTGCACGTCCATGTACGCCATGCGGAGCTTCTGGCGCTGCGACTCGACCTCGAAGTGCTTGACCGGATAAGGGTACGCGTACGACGTGAGCTCCGGGTCGAGGCCGGCCGCCGGCTTCCCCACGGGCTGCGCGGCCGGCGGCCCCTCGGGGCGCGCGGCCGGCGACCCGGCCGGCCGAGGCTCGACGCGGGGGGCCGGCGCGCAGCCGGACGCCGGGACGAGCGAGAGGAGGAGCGACGCGAGGACGGGGGTTAGCGCGAGCGTTCTCAACAGGGACCTTCCAGGTGGCGTATTCTCAGGACGACGAGGGGAGCGGCGCTGCGGAGGAGCGGCGCGGGCCGTGGGTCAGGAATCCCGCCAGGGACCTGCCTCGCGAGCATGAGAGATTTCAACGCAAAGACGCCAAGAGCGCAAAGACGCAAAAATGCAGATTCATGCTATTATTTATTTTTTGCGCCTTTGCGCCTTTGCGTTGAAATCTCTCTCCGGATCCCTGGCCGGACTCCTGGTGGGTGGAGCGAGGAGGCCGGCCGTCACTTCGCCGGCGTGACCAGGAGCTCGGGATCGACGCGCGTCTCGAAGAGGTTCATGCGCCAGTCGAGGTGCGGCCCGTTCGTGCGGCCGGTCATGCCGACGGTCGCGACGACCTGACCTTGCTTGACCTCGTCGTTCACCTTCGCGGCGAAGCCGTGCAGATGGATGAACGTGGAGGTGAGCCCATGGCCGTGATCGATGATCATGGTGTGGCCGCTCAGCGGGAGGTCCTTCTCGACGAAGACGACCTTGCCGCAGGCGGGCGCGCGCACCGGCGACCCGACGGGCACCGCGATGTCCACGCCCCAGTGGACGCCGCCGTCCGTGCCGTTGAGCACGCGCGGCTGGCCGTACCGCGAGGTGACCGGGCCCTTCGACGGCCAGATGAAGCCGTTCTTGTAGCAGTTCTTCTTCGTGTACTTGTTGCGGATGGCGTCGAGCTTCTTCTCGGCCTGCGTGAGCTTCACGCGCGTGGCCATGTCGAGCTTGACCATGTTCTCCGGGAGGTTGTCGACCTTGTCGACCTCGTAGGTGCGCTGCTCCACGTCGAAGAGCTTCTCGAGCACCTGTCCGTCGTCGAACGTGATGGTCAGCTTCTCCTGCGCCGGCGCGTTGCGCGAGAAGGCGATGAGGAACTCCCCCTCATCGCTCACCGTCACGCGGTGGCCGGGGAACGCCATGCGGCGCAGCTTGCCGTTCAGCTTGGCGCGGAGGAGCCCTCCCTGGACGGCGCGCCCCTCCACCGTGAGCCGGCCGTCGTCGGCCGCGGGGGGACCGGCGTCGCCCGCGTCCGCGCTCGCTGCCGCGGCCGCGCCGGCGTCGGCCGGGGCGGGCGCGGCGCCGGCGTCGCCCGCCGCGTCCGCGCTCGCCGGGGCCGGCGCGCTGGCCGAGGCGAGCGGGGCGGCGGAGGCATCCGCCACCGGAGCGGCCGAGGCCTGGGCATCCGCGGCGGGCGAGCTCGATGGAGCGCCGCGATCGCAGGCAGCGATGGTGAGCAAGCTTACGACGATGGCGGGAACGCGCATGGCTGAGATCGTGCCAGAATTTGCGCACACCGCGAAAATAATGTGGATGTGGGCAATGCAGGCACGCGCCGGTGGGAGCGGCGGGAGGGGCCGCCGCCTGGCGCCCTCGCCCGCGCTGCCGAGCGTGAGGCTCAGGCCAGCGACGGCTCGCTGGGCCGATCCGGGCGAGCTCGGCGCGGCGGGGCGGACGGGGGCGGCGGGGAGCCGCCGCTCCGCGTGAGGGGCGTCAGTTGTCCGCGCGAGGGGTATCGTGGCGCGGCTGCGGCCGCGCCTGGGGCTGTCCCTGCGGCTGAGGCCGCGCCTGCCCCTCGGGCCGCGCCGGCGGCTGGGGCCGCGCCGGTCCCTGAGGCCGGGCGTGCCCGTGCGGCTGCGGCCTGCCCTGCGCCTGGGGCCGGCCCTGCCCTTGCGGGCGCTGCTGGGGCCGTCCCTGCGCCAGAGGTCGCCCCCCCTGCCCTTGCGGGCGCTGCTGCTGCGGCCGCCCCTGCGCCTGGGGCCGCCCCTGCGGCTGCGCCTGATGGGCGGGCCTGGGGTCGGCCTGGAGCCAGGGGATCCCGGGGATGGAGAGGAGCGGGAGGCGCTTCTGGATGAGGCGCTCGATGTCGGCGAGGTACGGGCGCTCCTCGCTGTCGCAGAACGAGAGCGCCACCCCCGACGCCCCGGCGCGCGCCGTGCGGCCGATGCGGTGCACGTAGCTCTCCGGGATGTTCGGGAGGTCGTAGTTGATCACGTGCGAGATGTCCTCGATGTCGATGCCGCGCGCCGCGATGTCGGTCGCGACGAGCACGCTCGTCGTCCCCTGCTTGAAGCTCGCGAGCGCCCGCTCGCGCGCGCCCTGCGACTTGTTCCCGTGGATCGCGACGGCCTCGATGCGCGCGCGGCTGAGCTGCTGGACCACGCGGTTGGCGCCGTGCTTGGTGCGGGTGAACACGATCGCCCGGCGGAGCGCGGGGTCCTTGAGCACGTGCTCCAGCATCGCGCGCTTGTCGGACCGCTCGACGAAGGCCACCCGCTGGTCGATGTTCTCGGCGGTCGTGGCGACCCGCGCGACCTCGACCCGCACCGGGCGGTGCAGGATGGTGTCCGCGAGCTTCTGGATGTCCGGCGGCATCGTGGCCGAGAACAGGAGCGTCTGGCGGCGCTCGGGCAGCATCGCGAGCACGCGCCGGATGTCGTGGATGAACCCCATGTCGAGCATCCGGTCGGCCTCGTCGAGCACGAGCGTCTCGAGCCGCCCGAACGGCGAGAGGCCCTGCGAGCACAGGTCGAGCAGCCGGCCCGGCGTCGCCACGAGGACGTCGACGCCGCGGCGCAGCGCCTCCATCTGGGGGCGCTGCCCCACCCCGCCGAAGACGACCGCGGTCCGTAAGCCGAGGTTCTTGCCGTACGTGGTGAAGCTCTCGCCGACCTGCGCGGCGAGCTCGCGCGTCGGGGTGAGCACGAGCACGCGGAGCCCGCGCTGGGTCGGCGCGCCGCTCTGCGCGAGGCGCTGCAGGATCGGCAAGGCGAACGCGGCGGTCTTGCCGGTCCCGGTCTGCGCGCACCCGAGGACGTCGTTGCCCTCGAGGATCGGCGGGATGGCCTGCTGCTGGATCGGCGTCGGGGTGCTGTATCCTTCGGCCTCGATGGCGCGGAGCAGCGGTTCGATGAGCTTGAGATCGGCAAATTCCATGGACATCGGGCTCGTGGAGAGCCCCTCCTGAGCAAGGGCGGAAAGCGCCGCGGCACCGCGCCCTCCTCTGCGAAGGGCCCGATCACGGAGAGCTGCCGCCTCGCGCCTCCCTCAGCGGAGACTGCGAGGTCCACATGACAGCGACCGAGCACCGCGACCCGTGCCAGGTCAGTCCGAGGCCGCGACTCTAGTACGGCGCGGTGAGGAAGTCGAGGCGCGACCGCGAACCTGGCAGCGGGATCGTCGCCGCGCGCCGCGACGGACGCGGCGGTCGGACCCGCGCTCGCCGCTCCTCTCCGCTCCGCGCCGCGCCTGCGCGGCGCGGGTTTCGTGCGCTCGGCGCATCGTGCTACACCCTCCCCGAGCCGGGGGGACCGCGGATCGCGAGCGCCCGCGTCGCTTCGCTGCTCCCCTCCACGCGACGCATCCGCATCACGCGCATCACGCGCATCACGCGCATCACGCGCATCATCCAATGGCCGACACCGCCGAAGCCTCGAACACGCCGGCCCAGGCCGGGCACTCCGCCCCGCAGCGCCCCGACGCCCTGCAACGCCGCCGCCGGCTGCGGCGCTGGGTCCTCGGCTCCCTCGCCGTCTCGGGGCTCGCCGGCGTCGGATTGTGGATCGCGGTGCACCGGATCCCGTGGATGGGCCCGCTCGTCGCGAACGGCCTGCGCTCCGTGATCGGGGCCGAGAACGTGACGGCGCTCGAGGAGACCGCCTACGGCGTCGAGGATCGCGTCCACCAGCTCCTTCGCAAGAACGAGCCGCCGAAGACGTACTGGGAGGTGCCCGAGCCGGCGCCGGCGCCGGCCGCGCCCGCCGCCGAGGCGAGCGCCGCGGTCGCCCCGGCGGTCGTGGCGGCGGCGTTCCGGCCGAAGGACGTCGGCCCCTCGCACGCGGCCTGGCCGGCGCCCGGCGACGGGCAGTGGGTGCCCATCGTGGATCGCGCGCGCCCGGGCGACCCGCCGCGCCTCTACAAGACGCTGATCCACCCGGATCCGCACCGCTCCTGGGCGGAGCTGTTCATCGTGGCGGTGGATCTCTCGGGGGTCGACGTCCACCTCATGGCCGGCTCGCGGGAGCCGGCGGCGACGACCGAGGAGGGCAAGACCTACGAGCGGCCCGCGAAGATCCCGGAGGCGGACCACGAGCGGCTGCTCGCGGCGTTCAACGGCGGCTTCATGACCGAGCACGGCCAGTGGGGCATGCGGATCGACGGCGTGACCCTGGTGCGCCCCCGGGAGAACGGCTGCACCCTCGCGCTCCACGGCGACGGCCGGATGCAGATCGCGCCGTGGGCCCGCATGGCCGCCGAGGAGGGCGCCATGCGGTGGTGGCGGCAGACGCCGAGCTGCATGGTCGACGAGGGCGAGCTCCACCCGGCGCTCCGCGTGCCCGAGGTCCGCAACTGGGGCGCCACGCTGGACGGCAACACGGTGATCCGCCGCTCCGCGGTGGGGCTCGATCGCGACGGCAAGGTCCTCTTCGTGGCCATCAGCAACCACACGACGGCGCCCGCCATCGCGCTCGGCCTGCGCCACGTCGGCGCCACGGCGGTGGCGCAGCTCGACGTGAACTGGTCGTACCCGAAGTTCTTGCTCTACGAGCCCGGCGAGGGCGGCGCGCTCATGCCGGTCGCGCTGGCGAGCGGCTTCGAGTTCTCGGAAGACGAGTACATCCGCAAGCGCTCGCTGCGCGACTTCTTCTACCTCACGCGCAAGCCCGCCGCGCCCTCCGCGGGCAAGCCGTAGCCCCCGCGACGCGAGGGCCGCTCGCTCACGGCGCGAGCAGGAGCACCTTGACCTGGCTCGGCACCACGGAGACGGCGGGGCAGTTCGTGGAGTTCGTGATCGTCATGCTCGTCAGCCGCGTGGCCGGGATGCCGCCGGCAAGCACGGTGAACGACGCGGTGACGTGGCGCGACGGGCCCATCACCATGCCCGAGGCGACCCCGAGCGCGACGCCCGGGTTGTCGCCGTTCGTGAGCGGCACGGTGGTCGCCAGGTTGTGCGCCGGCGTGCACATGAACAGCACGTTGTACGCGGCCGGGATGCCCATCGGCTGCATGGAGATGTTGGGATAAGGGATCGGCGTCGGGGCCGGCATCGGCGTGAGGCACACGTCGGGGAAGCCGAGGGACATGCCCATCATCTGCGTGTTCGCGAACATCTCGTGTCCTCCGTCCTCTCAGCCCAGGTGGATCTGGGGGCCGTCGATCTTGGTCAGCCCGCCGCTGTTCACGAGCGTCGCCTCCGCCTTCACGTGGAACGCGGACCGCGCCTCGAACTCCACGTACTCCGCGCGCACCGTCTCGGACCGCGCGATGAAGCGGTAGGCCCGGTCGAGCCGCTGCACCAGGCGCTCGGCGACCGTCTCCACCGACTGCGCCACGGTCTTCACGCGGTCGACCTGCGCGGTGACGCTGTCGCCGAGGAGGCTCAGCGCCCCGAGCACGACCTCGGCGCGCCCCGCCGAGACGCGCGCGGCGCCCGCCGCGATCACGGCCTCGCCGGGCGTGAGCACCTCCACGCCGTCGCGCCCGCTCACCGAGACCCTGCCCGCGGCCGCGGCGATCTCGAGGTCGCCCTCGGCGGAGAGCCGCGCCGGCGCGTCCTCGTCGCGCTCCAGCACCGCGAGCACGTGCGAGCCGCGCTCGTGGTGCGCCACGAGGACCTCGTCGCCGAGCGCCGGGTCGAGGAGACAGCTGGCCGCGCGCCGCGCCTCGAGCTCGCCGGAGCTCGATCGGACGCGCAGGCAGCGGCCCGACACCCCCACCACGGTCGCGACCTCCTGTTCAGGCAACGCGAGCTTTCTTGCCAGATTGTCTCTCATCGGTACCTCCTTGCTGCCTATCGACTCTCCGAGCGCCGCTCCGCCGCGCTCAGCTCCTCGTCGTCGCCGAGCGCCGCGGACCGGCTGGTGAACTGGGTGTCCTGCTCGCGCGTCCGGTGGAACCGCGCGCGGAACAGCTTGCAAAGCGAGAAGTCGGCCCTCGTGAGGTCCGCGTAGGAGAAGTCGGCGTACGTCAGATCGGCGCCGGTGAACGTCGCGCCGATGCAGCTCGCGCTCTTGAAGATCGCCTGGCACGCGCTCGCGCCGTCGAGGACCGCCGCGTCGAGCCGCGCCTTCACGAAGAGCGCCTGGTCGAGCTTCGCCTTCGCGAGCGACGCGTTCGACAGGTTGGCGTCGGCGAAGAGGGCGCGCTCGAGGTTCGCCTCGTCGAGGCGGGCGCCCACGAGGGACGCCCCCTTGAAGTTCGTCTGCACGAGCCGCGCGCCCCGGAGGTCGCAGCCGCCGAGATCCGCGTCCATGAGCTGCGCGAGCGTGAGGTCCATGCCCGAGAGGTCCTGGCCGGTGAGCTTGCTGCCGATCAGCATCGTCTTGTCGAGGCGCGCGCCGCGCAGGCTCGCCGTCGTCAGGTCCGCCTTCAGGAGCGCCGTCTGCAGCAGGTTCGCGCCCTCGAGGACGATCCGCGGGGCGTCGGCGTCGACGAGCGCGGCGCGGTCGAGGTTCGCCCCCTTCAGGCTCGCCTCCTCGAGGCGCGGCTTGACGAGGCTCGCGATGGTCAGGTCGGCGCCGTCGAGGCACGACCGCGACAGGTCGGCTTCCACCAGGCTCGCGGCGACCAGATCGGCGCCGCGCAGGTCGGCCGCGAGGAACGTGCACTGGTCGAAGGTCGCGTGGCGCAGGCGCGCGCCCGGGAGCCGCGCCCCCTCGAACCGGCAGTCGGCGAAGACCGACTCGTGGAGCTTCGCCGAGGTCAGGTCGGCCCCCCGGAACGACACGCGCTCGAACACGGCGCCGGAGAGGTCGGCCTCGCGGAGGTCCGCGCCCGTGAGGTCCTCGTCGGTCACCGGCTCCGCGTTCGCGACGCACGCGAGGAGATCGTCTCTGGTCATCGCTTCCGCCTCGGGAACAGGGTGCGGACGACGTGGGCGTCCTTGAAGCTCGTGCGCGCGTCGCCCTCGGCGCCCATCAGGTTCGCGCGGAACAGGTTGGCCCGCTGGAACGACGCGCCGGGCACCTTCGCGCCCTGCAGCATCGCCTCCATCAGGTTCGCGTCCGAGAGCTCGGCGTCGGCGAGGTCCGTGCGGATGAGCCGCGCGCCCCGGAGGCTCGCGCCCGCGAGGCGCGCCTCGCGCAGGCTCGACTCGCTGAGGTCGCACCCGTCGGCCCGGACGGCGGAGAGATCCGCCTTCGCCATCGCGGCGCCGCGCATCGTCGCCAGGGCGAGCTCAGCGCCCGAGAGATCGGCCCCGCCGAGCTCGCACCCGAGCACGAGGCGCAGGTTGTTCGCCCGGGCGCCCCGGAGCGACGCGCCCTCGGCGCGGGACTCGACGAGCGCCGCGCCCTCGAGCACCGCCTCCGCGAGGCTCGCCCCCGCCATCCGGCACCGGTAGAAGGTCGCCTTGCGCAGGCTCGCGCGGTCGAGCTTGGCGCCCTCGAGGTCGCACTCGAAGAAGAGGACCTCGTCTGCGAGCGCGCCCTCGAGGTCCCCCCGCGGCAAGCGCGCCTCGAGCAGGTCCGCGCCGCGGAGGTCCGCGCCGCGGAAGACCGCCTCCTCGAGCGCGCCGCGCTGCAGGACCGCCCTGGCGAGGCGCGCGCCCCCGAAGTCGGCGCCGCGCGCCTGCGCCTCGCCGAGGTTCGCGCCGTCGAGCGTCGCGCCCGCGAGGCGGACACCCTCGAGGTTGGCGCGCGTCAGCACGGCCCCGGACAGGTCCGCGCCGGACAGGGTGCAGCCGCGCAGGTCGGCGCGCTCGAGCAGCGCCTGCTGCAGGGCGGCCCCGGACAGGTCGAGCCCGCGGAGGTCCGCGCCGGTGAGGTCCCAGCCGGTCATCACCGCGCGCGCGCCGGAAGCGAGCGCAGCCTCGACGCGGCCGCGCAGATCCCGCCGCGTCTCGGCGTCGGGGATGGCCGCGGGCGGCAGGTGGTGCGCGGTCAGCCGGTAGGCGACGAGCTGGGCCTCCTCGAGCTTGCGCAGCCTCGCGAGGAACGCGGGGTCGTCGAGCTGCGCCTCGAGCTGCTCCAGCGGGGCGCCGAGCTCACGGCCCGCCTCGGCGGTCTCGCGCATGCGGGCGATGTGCTCGTCGACGCGGAACCGCGGCGGCCCGCCTTGCTCGCTCTTCGACCGCTCGATGATCTCGTCGAGGTTCAGGCCGTGCTCGGCGAGCTCCTGGCGCGCCACGGCGAGCGCCTCCTCCTGCTTGGCCTTGGCCTCGGCCTCGATGCGGGCTGCCTCCGACTCGACCCGCTCGACGTAGTCGGGCAAGTCGTCGAGCCGCGGCGGCGCCTCGGGCGGCGGCAGCTCGCGCGGGACGCCCTTCTCGTCCGGATCGATGCCGAGCGCCCGCAGGGACAGGCGCGCCTTCTCCAGCTCGCGCCGCGCCCGCTCGTGCGACCGCCGCTCCAGCACGCCTTCGCGCTGGAGGAGGTCCTCCATGTCGCCGATCTTCTCGTCCGGCAGCGCGGGCGCGCCAGGGTCGGGCTCGGGCAGGAGGTCGCGGTCGCGGAACGCCACGAGCGCGCCTTTCTTCTTGTCGAGGCGCTGCGAGAAGATGGCCTGGTAATGCTCCTTGGGGCGCGGCGCGCCGCGGCGCTCGAGCGCGGCGAGCAGGCACTTCACGTCGTGCGCGTCGTCCTCCTCGACGCGCGCGACGCCGCGGAAGATCGCGATCATGCGCGCGACGTTGGGCAGGAGCACGACCGTATCGAGCCGCGTCGCGACCTCCTCGAGCGGGACGTCGCCCGCGGCGCGCGTCAAGAAGCAGCGCGCGGCGAGCGCCGTCACGCGGCTCGTCAGGGCGGCCTGCTCGGGGTGGAGGTGCTCGAGCGCGATCGGCTCGTCGCCCTGGAAGAACCCGGGCAGGCGCTGGTCGGGCGGCGCCACCATGAAGTACTCGGGGTCGAGGTCGCGGGCGAGGCCGGGGAAGTCGTTCTCGAGCCAGGCGGCGTCGTACGTGCCCGCCTTGTCCATCCGCCCTGGCCAGGTGGGGTCGAGGGGGCCGAACGCCGCGGGCGGCGGGCGATCGTTCGGCGACTTCACGAGGCGCTTCGGGTCCTCGAGCTGGGGGAGCGCGTGGATCTTCTTGCCGTTCTCCTCGGTCGGCGCGAACCCCGTCCCGAGCGGGTTCGCGGCGAACCCCGGCCCGCCGAACGCCTTGTCCCAGCCGAGGGCGAGCTCGGTGAGCGGCTCGGGGTCGGTCGGCACGCCGCGCTCCCAGCGGCGCTTGCCGACGACGTACACGACCTTGTCGATGGGGCCGACCTGGACGCGCGCGCGGAACGCCGGGCGCGGCTGGCCGCCCGCCGAAAACGCCTTGCCGAAGACCAGGACCTCGCCCCGCGGCTTCGGGAGCCCTTCGTCGAGCGCGGCGTCCTTGCCGAGCTGCTTCGCGACCTCCTGCCACATCGCGATCTCCGGGAGCGGGAGCTCCGGCGCGTCGAGCGGGACATAGGCCGTGAGGCCGAGGGCGAGGAAGCGCTCCTGCTTGAGCTCGAACACGCGCTGCAGGATCGAGACGCGCTGGGGTTTGATGACGCGCATGGAGGATTCGAGGGCTCGGGGGGGCTCGTTCAGACCGGAAGAGGGATCATCGCTTGGGCTCGCCCGTGAGGCGGCGCGCGGCGTACGCGCGAGAGAACGTCGCCCACGTCACGTCCGGGTAGATGAGCCCGGGGTCCTCGGCGTCGATCTTCACGCCCACGGGCCTCCCGGGCTCGACCTGCGACAAGGAGCTCGTGTTGAGCTCCCATTCCGTCGTCGCGGCGTACGCAGCCCCGCTCGAGGGGCGCACATCGAGCCGGAGCTCGACGAAGGCCATGGCGCCGCCTTCGAAGGTGGTGAGCGTGCGGCTCGACGACACCGTGGCCTGGGCCGGGGTGGCGCGCGCGATCCTCTGCGTCAGCGCGGCCATCCGCTCCCTGCCCTTGGCGATGAGCGCATTTTCGCCCCGGAAGACGAAGAAGAGGATGGCCGCGATGACGATCAGCGGCACGAGGAAGGCTGTGAGAGCGATGACGATACCCATGTTCCTGCGCGCGCTTTCCTTGGCCTGCATGGGGCGCTAGATCGAGGCTCGCGAGATCGAGCCGCGCAGGCGGCCCGGGAGAGCTCCGTCCGGCGCGCTAGCTGAGGACATGGACGTTCGAGAGGGAGAAGCGGAGCGAGCTCATCGCGAGCCTCGCCGGCATGTGCTCGATCCGCGCCTTGACCTCCTTGAGCTCGATCGGGCGCACCGTGATGTCCGCGGAGTTGTTGATCGTGAGCGAGGCGCCGAACTTGTAGGCCATCGCGACGCCGGCAGTGATGTCGAACTTGGCCGCGTAGGTCGCCGTGAAGGCGGCCGACAGCTCCAGGGTCGCCTTGAGGCCGATGAAGGTGGAGACGGCGCCGCCGACGGCCGTGGTGACCGAGAGCCCGAGGAACGTGTCGCTCTTGAACCCGCCCGTGACGTTGACGTTGTTCGAGACGAAGAGCTTCTTGAAGGGACCGTAGGTCTTGAGCTCCTCCGCGCCCTTGATCTGCCCGACGCGGTTGCCGTCGATGTACTCGATCATGTTGCTCTTGACCCGGACCTCGCACTCGTCCTGCGTGTCGAGCGTGAGCTTGCCCTTGCTCTTCACGGTCGTGGTCCCGGCCTGGGTGTCGACGAGCGTATTGCCCGCCTTCGTGGTGACGGTGGTGTCCCCGGTGTTGACGTTCACCGTGTAATTGCCGGTCTTCACCGTCGTCGTGGTGTCTCCCTCGACGTTGGTCACCATCGTGGCCGAGTCGACGTCGGTGAAGAGGTTGCCGCTCGTGACGTGGAGCCACGTGTCGCCCTTGACCTCGGTGTACGAGGTGCCGGTCTCGATGTAGAGCTCGTGGATGCCGGACTGGACGTGGGTGATCCAGTTGTCCTTGATGGTGGCGTTCCACGACCCGCCGCCGTTCTGGCCCACCGTCTGGTCGAACGTCTTGCCCGCGTCGAGGAGCGTGTTGTCGTCGGTCTTGACGATGAGCTCGTGCCCGTCGTTGGGAGAGCCCATGCGCACGTAGGTGTTCGAGTACGGGGTCGACAGGGTGACGCGCTGCTGCCCGGCCTGGTCCTCGAGCTCGAGGCGGTTGCGGCCGCCCGTCTGGATGACGTTCTTCGTGTGGTTGCCGCTCGTGACCGGGCTCGGCGTGAGCGCGTTCGGCACGACGCCCGAGATGACCGGCCGATCGGGGTCGCCGCCGAGGAAGCTCAGGACCACCTCCGTGCCCCGGCGCAGCGGGAAGTGGAAGCCCTCGATGCCGCCGCCGTGGGGCTGCATCATGCGCACGAAGGTCGAGGCCTTCCCGCTCTTCAGGTTGCTCTCGTCGAACCTGAACTTCACGTTGTAGCGGCCGAGGTCGTCGATCTGCGCGTACTCGCTCTCGGCCGGTCCATCCACCGTGCCGTTCTCGTACCCGTAGATGCGCGGCCACGGCGTGCGGGACTCCGCGCGAAACTGCGTCTTCAGGGGGATGGCGGTGATCTCGGCGAAATAGACGTCCTCGTGCTGCAGGTCGAGCAGCTCGCGGAGCTGCGTGGACGCCGCCATCTGGTTGCCCTGGTGGCGCACCTCGATGGTGAGGTATCTCGCGTTGAACGCCGCGCGCGGGTGGTCCTCGAGCTCGAACGTGTAGCCGGATCGGAGGTGCGTGCGGGTGCCCGTCCCGTGATACAGCACCTGCCGCGCGAGCATCTCCTCGGCGCGGATCTTCGCGAGCCGCTCGCCCGCCGCCGGCGTGAAGAAGCGCTCCCCGTACAGGTTCACCTCGCCCGCGCCGTTCGGCGACACGTGGGCCGAGCCAGCGACATTGAGGTTGGGCCGGGCGTAGTCGTAGTCCTTGAGCTTGATCATCGCCGGCAGCGTCGTGTGCTGGCAGGTGAAGGACCGGAACGACGCGCCCGCGGTCACGTCGTGACCTTCCTGGGGATGGTAGCGGACGGGCTCGCCGATCGCGTCCTCTTCATAGCTGGTGGCGTCGCAGAAGATGACCTTGTCGCCGTCCGGCGTGTGCTCGAAGAAATAGAAGATGCCCTCGCGCTCCATCCACCGCGAGAGGAAGTCGAGGTCGCTCTCGCGGTACTGGCAGATGTGCTCCTCGACCTCGTAGCTGCCGAGCCGCAGCTCGTACTCGTCGGCGGCGATCCCGTTCTCCTCCAGGACGGCCTTGATGACGTCGGGCACCGATTGCCTGGTGAAGATGCGGCTGTGCCGGGAGAGGCTGAGCAGCCAGAGCTTCGGGACGAGCGCCGCGCGGAGCAGCGTGCGGCCCTCGGTCTCGTGCAGGATCGAGACGTTCGCGAAGATGCCGGAGAACACGAAAGGTGGGAGCTTGTCGGTGACCCGATCCAGCACGAGCGAGGCCTTGGCGCCCACCGCGTCGGAGAGGTCGAACGACTCCGCGTCTTGGCCCTGGAGCTGGAGGAAGATCTCGATCTGGTACGGGCGCGAGATGGCCTCGATGCCGCGAAAGCCGACGACGCGCGTGGTGGCAGGGAGCACGCCCGAAGAGATTGTGATGAGATCCATGGCATTCACCTGCAACTTTCGAGGGCACGCACCGGGGATCGCGCGACGACCGCGGCCGCCTGACGCCCCGGGGGGGCTCATCATGCAACTAGACAAAAATCGGCCGCAACGTCAACTTCTGGAAAGTTCTCCTGGATCGCCTTCGGACGGCGGGATCTCGACGAGGGAGCGGAGGATGGCGCCGCTCGACTTTGCGCTCTCGAGCTTGACGCCATAGACGTTGGCGCCCGCGAGGTCCGCGTCGCGCAGGTCGGCGCCCTCCACGCTGGCGCGCGGGAGCTGCGCTTCTTTGAGCTTCGCCGCGCGAAGGACGGCGCCGGAGAGGTTGGCGCGCGAGAAGCCGGCGCGCGAGAAGTCGGCCTTGCTGCCGTTGATGCCGGCGAGGTTCGCCCGGTCGAAGGTGGCCTCGATGAAGCGCGCCTGCCGCAGGTCGGCGCCCTGCAGCGACGCGCCGGCGAAGGTCGCGTTCGAGCCCTTCGCGAAGGAGAGATCCGCGCGATCGAGGATCGCGGAGGAGAGCTGCGCGCGGTCCAGCGTGGCGCGGGAGAGATCGGCGCGCGTGAGGTCGGCGGCGTCGAGGCGCGCGTCCGTCAGATCCGCGCCGCGCAGGTTGGCCCCGGCGAGGCGCGCCGCCGAGAGGTTGCACCGGGCGAGGGTCGCGCCGGCGAGGTTCAGGTGCTCGAGCGACGCTCCGTTGAAATCGATGCCGTCGAGGTCGAGGCCCGCCAGCTCCAGGTCGTCGAGCGGCCCGCGGCTGCGCAGTCTAGCGAGCAGCGTCGCGCGTGTGCCCCGGGCCCCGGCGGGAGCGTCGAGGTGCGGCGGGGGCGCGGCCACCTCGGCGGGAGCGTCGAGGTGCGGCGGGAGCGCGGCCTCGGCGCGGGCGAAGGGCCTCGCGAACGGCACGGAGCCCGGGGCCGGCTCGGGACGCGGCACCGGCGCCGGCGCCGGCACGAACGGCAAGCCGGCAGGCGGCGACGGCTCGGCGCCGCCTGCCTGGGGCGGGGACGTATCGAACGGCGGCGCGGACGCGCTCACCGTGGCGTCCGCCGTCTCGCCGAGCAGCGGATTCAACGGCATGAAGCGCACCGGGCTCCAGGGCGCCCCGGGGAGCGCGGTCCCCTGGGGCGCAGGCGCGCTCCGGGGCTCGGCCAGCGCGAAGGGCGCAAGCGGGCGGGACCGGGGCCTCGAGGGGTGGCCGTCGGAGGTCTCGCCCTCCTGCTCGTCCCCGGCGAGCGTCAGGCCACGACCGGCCCCAGGTGCGCTCCCGGCGGGGGGCGCATCGGGAGGCGCGAGGGGCGACGCCGGGCCAGAGCGTGGAGAGGGCCACACGAGCGGCACCCCCGGCATCTCGACGCCCGCGGCCACGCGCATCCGGGCCAGCGTGTCGCCCGGCGCGAGCGCGGCGCTCCCGCGCCAGACCATCGAGCAGAGCAGGCGATCCGCGTCGATGGCCAGCGTGTCGGCGACCAGCTCGACCGGCTGCTCGTGGTCCTCGCCCCCCGGCCCGCTCCGGTAGAGCCGCGCGACCCCGCGCGCCGGCGGCAGGCTCGACCGGAACCACGGGTAGTGCGGATGCAGTCCTTCGAGGTAGATCCACGCGCCGCCGCGCAGGAAATCGAGCTGCTGGTCCGCGGGCGCGGCTTGGAAGTAGCGGAAATCGAAGCTGCCATCGAGCGCCGGCACGGGGGCGTCGGGCTCCTGGCCCTGCTGGAGGAAGCACCGCCGCGGGGCCCATGTCCGCGCGATCGGACCGAAGCCGGCCGGCCGCGTCGCGTCGGCCGGATCCACCAGGTTCGGCAGCGTCGCGCCGAACCCCACGCCCACGGGGTTCGTCTCGACATGCGGGCCGCCGTACGCGCGCTCGTACACGATCGGGATGCGGGCGAACGGGCGTGGGCTCGGCGCCTCGCGCGTGCGGTCGCCGTAGACGTGGAGCACCTTGTTGAGGATCCAGCGGTCATCGCCGAAGAGCGCGATCCGCACCGAGAGCGCGGTGACGGTCGTCCCCGCGGGCGCCGAGGCGTGTCCGCGCACGAGGACCCCTGCGCTCGGGAGGTAGGGTGCTGTCTCGCAGGCCTGTTCGAGGCTGCCCCACCCATCCCGAGGAACGTCGGCGCCGACGAGAGCCGCCGGAGCGGCGAGCTCCGCGGTGCGCTCGTGGACGAGGGAGAAGGTGGCCTTGACGATGACCGTGAGCCGCTCGGCCCCCTGCATCCGCCACAGGACGGCGCCGCACGAGGCCGGCGTCAGGGTGGCGACAGGGAGGGGCCAGGGCGACTGCACGAACGAGCTCTCGAGCCCCGCGCGCCTCGACCGCGACGGAGGGCTCTTGGGCCGTGTAACGTACCGTGGCGCGCCTCGCGGATGCAAGCGGGCGCAGCGAAGGTGAGGTAGGTCGCCTGTCCGGATCGCTCCAGGTAGGAGCGTGTCGTTCCGGAGACCTCGCCGCGAGCACACCGGCCCAGTCGAGGGGCGAGCGGACTCGACGCGATCGCGAGCGACAGAGGCGCGCTGGCCCCCGCGCGTCGCACGCGTCTCCGTCGACGCGCGTCGCGCTCGACGCCCGTCGGCAACCGCCTTTCCGCTTCATGCCGCATCCACGTCGCGCCCGCCCCGCCGGCATTGACATTACGGCGAGCGACCCTCGATTGCCACGTTCCGCGCTTTATCTTGGGTCTTTACGATTTGCGTATCAATTTTCCCATCATTTATTCAACAAAAGCATCGGTGTCCACGATTGACAGCGCGAGGAAGTTCTCGATAGGGAACAACACCTCAATTACGGGTCACCATGCGTTTCTATGCCGACCTTCACGTGCATTCGAAATACTCGCGTGCCACGAGCAGCGATTGCGATCTCGCGCACCTGAGCTACTGGGCTCAGCGCAAGGGCATCGCGGTGCTCGGCACGGGGGATTTCACCCATCCGGCGTGGATGGCCGAGCTCCGCGAGCGCCTCGTGCCCGCCGAGCCCGGCCTCTTCCGCCTGCGAGACGACCTGGGCCGCGCCGTGTCGGAGCGTCTCCCTGGCGCGTGCCGCGGGGAGACCCGCTTCATGCTCTCGGTGGAGATCTCGACGATCTACAAGAAGGGAGATCGGACGCGCAAAATCCATCATCTCCTCTATGCGCCGGACTTCGAAGCCGCGGACCGGATCGTCCGCGCGCTCTCGAAGATCGGCAACCTGACCGCCGACGGGCGGCCGATCCTGGGGCTCGATTCGCGCCACCTGCTCGAGATCGTGCTGGAGTCGGGCGAGGGCTCCTACCTCGTGCCAGCGCACATCTGGACTCCGTGGTTCTCGGTGCTCGGCTCCAAGGCCGGCTTCGACGCGGTCGAGGAGTGCTACGGCGATCTCGCGCCGCACATCTTCGCGCTCGAGACCGGGCTCTCGTCCGATCCCGCGATGAACTGGCGCATCTCGGGGCTCGATCGCTACCGGCTCGTCTCCAGCTCGGACGCGCACTCGCCCGCGAAGCTCGGCCGCGAGGCCACGGCGTTCGACGCGCCGCTCGATTACTTCGCGATCCGGCGCGCCCTGGAGACCGGACAGGGCTTCGGCGGCACGGTGGAGTTCTTCCCGGAGGAGGGCAAATACCACCTCGACGGCCACCGGAAGTGCAATGTCGTGCTGTCGCCGGCGGAGACGCGGGCGCGCTCCCTCGCGTGCCCCGTGTGCGGGCACCCGGTCACCGTGGGCGTGCTGCACCGGGTCGAGGAGCTCGCCGACCGCGAGGAGGGGGTGCGCCCCGAGGGCGCGAGCGAGTTCCGCAACCTGGTGCCGCTGCCCGAGGTGCTGGCCGAGCTCCACGGCGTTGGCGCCTCCAGCAAGGTGGTGCAGCGGAGCTACGACGGGGTGCTGTCGCGGCTCGGCCCCGAGCTGTTCCTCCTCGGCGACGCCCCGCTCGACGAGATCGAGCGCGCCGGGACGCCGCTCCTCTCCGAGGCGATCGCGCGGATGCGCGAGGGGCGCGTGATCCGCGACGCCGGCTACGACGGCGAGTACGGCGTGATCCGGGTCTTCCAGCCGGAGGAGCTCACGCAGCGCCGCGGGGGCGGGCTCCTCTTCCAGCCCGAGCCCGCGGCGCCGGAGCCGCCGTCCGCGCCGGCGCGCCCTCCCGCGCCGCCGCGCGCTTCCGACGCGTCGCGGCCGCCCCCGCGCCGCGGCCGGGCCCCCGCCGAGCGCGCGCCGGGGCCCGCCGGCGAGGCGTCCCTCGGCGCGCCGCCCGGCGGAGGGCCCCCGGGCGGCGCGGCGCTGCTCGACGGGCTCGACCCGGAGCAGCGGGCCGCGGCCGAGCTCACGGACGGCGCGGTGCTCCTCCTGGCGGGGCCGGGCACGGGCAAGACCCGCACGCTCACGCACCGGATCGCCCACCTCGTCCTGGATCTCGGCGTGCCGCCGGAGCAGTGCCTCGCGATCACCTTCACGCGCCGGGCCGCCGACGAGATGCGGGAGCGGCTCGGCGCGCTGCTCGGCGAGGCCGGCGGCCGCGTGCCGGCCATGACCTTCCACGCGCTCGGCCTCTCGCTGCTCCGCGAGCACGCGCAGGCCGCCGGCGGCGCTCCGCCCGGGATCGCCGGCGAGCGCGAGCGGCTGGCGATGCTCGCCGCGGCGCTCAACGTCCCCGAGCGGCGGGCGGCCCGGCTGCTCGCCGACATCGCCGCGCTGAAGCGGCGCTACCCGCGCCACGCCGACGCGCCCCGGCCGCAGGAGGGCGCGCCGGCCGAAGGCGGCGAGATCGACCGCCACCTCGACCGCGCGTGGAAGGTGTACGAGGACGAGCTCGCCGCGCGCGGGCTCCTCGACCTGGACGATCTCGTCGGCCATGCGGTGCTGCTCCTCGAGGCGCAGGGCGACGCGCTCGCCGCGGCGCGCGCGCGGGCCCGGTATCTCTCCATCGACGAGTACCAGGACATCGACGAGCGCCAGTACCGGCTGGTGCGCGCGCTGGTCCCGCCCGGTGGGAACGTCTGCGCCATCGGCGATCCGGATCAGGCCATCTACGGCTTCCGCGGCGCCGACGTGGGCTTCTTCTTCCGCTTCCAGCAGGACTTCCCGGCGGCGCGCGTGGTGCGGCTGAAGCGGAATTACCGCTCGTCGCGCCCGATCGTCGAGGCGGCGCTCCAGGTGATCGCGCCCTCGCCGACGCTCGGCGCGCGGGAGCTCCTGCCGAGCGCGGGGGGCGTGGAGCTCGTGGCGGTTCATGACTCGCCCACGGAGGCGGCCGAGGCCGAGCGCGTGGTGCACACCATCGAGCGGATGCTCGGGGGGTCGACGTTCTTTTCGATGGATAGCGGGCGGGTGGACTCGCCTGCGGCGGGCGGCGAGTACTCCTTCTCGGATTTCGCGGTGCTCTACCGGACGGAGGCGCAATCCGAGCCGCTCCGGGAGGCGTTCGCCCGTTCGGGCATGCCGTTCCAGCGGCGGTCCGAGCGTCGCCTCGTCGAGCGCGCGGCCTCGGAGGCGCTCGCGCGGGCGCTGGCCGGCGCTCCGCCGGGGCCGCTCGCGGCGCGGCTCAAGGCGGCCGCGGCGCGGCTGCGGGAGGAGGTCGCGCAGCCGGCGGTGGACGTCGCTCCGCCCGCGGAGGCGGTCGCGGAGGGCGCGGCGCGCCTCGGCGAGGCCGACGTCGACGCGGCGCTGGAGCTGCTTTTGCCGCTCGCGGAGCGCTGCGGAGGGGATCTCGACCGATTCTTGATCGAGCTCGCGGTGAGCACAGAGATCGACGCGTGGGATCCGCGGGCCGACCGCATCTCGCTCCTCACGCTGCACGCGGCCAAGGGGCTGGAGTTCCGGGTGGTCTTCCTGGTGGGGTGCGAGGACGGCCTGCTCCCGTTGCGGTTCCCTGGCAGGGAGGAGACGGACGTCGCCGAGGAGCGCCGGCTCTTCTATGTCGGCATGACGCGGGCGCGAGAGCGGCTGTTCCTCACGCGCGCGATGCAGCGCGCGCGGCACGGCAAGGTGGTCGAGACCGAGATCTCGCCGTTCGTTCGCGAGGTCGAGGAGCGGCTGCTCCTGCGGGCCGGTCCGTCGCCGGAGGCGCAGAAGAGGCCGCGCGCGGCGGCGGATCGCCAGATGAAGCTGTTTTAGGGCGGTTCTGAGCCGGGACTGAGACACCGTCTCTCGTCGCTGGTTTCCGTTCTCCGCTTTCGTCTTCCGTCTTCCCGCTTCCGTCTTCGTGCGCGTGCGCGTGCGCGCTGATTCCGGGGAATCGCGCACGCGCACGCGCACGAAGGACGCGCACGGAAGAGGGGAGACGAGAGACGAGAGACGAGAGACGGAAGAGGAGTGAGGGAAGACCGGCGCGAGGGAGCGCCCGCCTCGTCGACCTGAGCTCGCGGTTCGCCGGAGCGCCGCGGCCCTCGCCTACTTGCGCGCGCCGCCGAGCCGCTTCTGGCTCGCGCACGCCGCCTTGTCCTGGGTCCGCGAGCACTGCTCCGCGTAGAAGGCCCGCGCGCGCTCCTTGTCCTTCTTCTCCAGGAGCTGTCCGAACGCGTCGCACGCCTTCTTCTCCCCCCACTGCGAGCACGCCTTCTCGTACAGCGAGAACGCCCGCTCCGGGTCCGCCGTCACCCCGTCCCCGCGCTGCCAGATCTCCGCGGCCCGCAGGCAGCCGCCCGAGCCGCACACCTTCTCGTAGAGCGCGGCGGCGCGCGCCATGTCCTTCGGAATGCCGGTCCCCTTCTCGTACATCCCGGCGAGGCTCATGCACGCCTCGGCGCCGAAGCCCTTCTCCGGGCAACCCTTCTCGAAGAACGAATAGGCCTTCGCGACGTCCCTCGGCACGCCGTCGCCCTCCGCGAAGACCGCGCCCGCGGCGTTGCACGCGCGCATGTCCCCCAGGCTGCAGCCGCGCCGGTACGCCGCGATCGCCTTCACCCCGTCCTTCGGCGCGCCCTGCCCCTTGCGGAGGATGTCCCCCAGGTCGACGCAGTCCTCGGCCTGGCCCCCCTCGCACGCGCGCTGGAGCACGCCCACCGCCACCGCCACGTCCTTCGCCGCGAGCTTCCCCTCGATGAGCATCTTGCCCAGCGCGCTGCAGCTCGGCCCGTACCCGAGATCGCAGCCGCGCCGGAGGAACGCGACCGCGCGCGTCGCGTCCTTCGGGAGGACCGCCTGCGGGCCCTCGCTCAGGTACCACTCGGCCGCGCTGAAGCACGCCCAGCCGTCGCCCATCTCGCACGCCTTGTCGGCGAACTCGCGCACCTTCGCCCGCCCCGCGGTGTCCGGCGGCACCTTGGCGCTCTGGATGTCGCGCAGCTGCAGCCGCGCCCGCGCGTAGCAGGCCTGCGTGACGCCCGCGCCGCACGCCTTCTCGAACAGCTCCGCCGCCCTCGCGTCGTCGCGCGGCAGGTCCTTGCCGCTCAGGTAGTGAATCCCGAGGTGATAGCAGCTGCCGACGTCGCCCTTCCCGCACTGCGCCGCGCACGCCCTCGCGTCCGCGGGCTCGCACAGGTGCGCGGGCGTGGCCGCCGGCGGCGAGCACTTCGCCCCGCTCCTCACCGTCCCGACCGGGCACGAGCTCGCCAGCTTCGGGAGCTCGTCCTCGGCCGGCTTCGCCGCCGGCTCGGCCGTCTCTGCCTTCTTCGCCTCCAGCGGGACGAGCTCCAGGCGAAGCGGCGCATGGCAGCGGTCCGTCGGGGCCTGCGCGTCGGGCTTCGCGGCCCGGCACGCCTCGAGCTCCCCTTCCCGGCTCGCGGTGCCCCCCTGGTTCGACGCTGCCGCAGGCGCGACCGCCGCGAAGACCTGATCGACCGTCCGCGCCGCGCCGCGGCTGCCCGGCGCCATCGCGAAGGCCCCGAGGAGCGCCGCGCGCACGAAGTGCGTCGCGCCCTCGCAGCTGCCCGAGAGGTCCTGCGCCGAGGCCGACGTCACCGTGGTCGCCATCTTCCCTGCGGGCACGAGCGCCACGTCGAACGCGGCCGTCTGGTTGCCTTCGATCGCGGTGCTGAGCGCCGGCGCGCCGAACGGAACGTTCGCCTGCATCTCCGCAGGATTTGTTAATTGAATCACATTTTCGTTCCGGCTCACGCCCGCGTAGGAGTAGGTCCCTGGGAGCTTGCACTGGGCGAGGAGCTTCAACGTCGTGCAGTCGTAGGAGACGACGGCGACGCCTTCTTTCATCGCGAGGCCGAGATCGGAGCGGCGGGTCGTGAGCCAGTCGACGATGAGCGGCTCGGTGTGGCCGATGGCCGGACACCCGCCGGTGTTCTCGCCGGCGCTGCTCGCGGGCAAGACGGTGGGCCGGGGCGGGTGCACGACCACCTCGGGATCCAGGCCCGGTCCACAGGCCGTCGCTGCGAGCGAGAGCCCAACCACGCACATGTCGAAGGCGCGCTTCATCGGGGCGACAGAACCATGAGCCGTGGGGTCCGGTCAATATGGCGAGCGCGGCAGCGCGCCCGTACGCCGGCCGCGCGGTCCGTGCCGGGCTATGCTCGGCGCGCCGCCCGCGCCCGGAGCCTCCATGAGCACGTCCAGGTCCCAGGAGAGACTGCAAGAGAGCCAGAGCCTGGTGACTACCCTGCTCGAAAAGCAACGCGTCATCGAGGCCCTGACGCACAAGCAGGAGAGCAAGAACAAAGAGCTGATCGAGTCGCTGGTCCACCGTCAAAATCTCGCCCTGCTGCAGAGGAAGCTCAGGGATCTGCACCCGGCGGACCTCGCTCACATCATCGAGGTGCTCCCCCAGCCGGACCGGCTTGTGGTCTGGGCTGAGCTCGAGCCCCACCACGCCGCACAGGAGCTCTTCGTGGGCCTGATGAACGGCGCGGTCTGGGGCACGCTGGTGGGGCTCTCCGCGATGGCCCTCTACGGCAGCGTCCCTCTCGGTCTGGTGATGGCCGCGGCGATCCTGCTCAACCTGGTGGTGGCGGCCATGGTCGGCTGCATGGTTCCGATCGTTCTTCAGCGCCTGGGCCGCGATCCGGCCCAGGGTTCGAGCGTCCTGCTCACGTTCACCACGGACAGCATGGGTTTCTTCATTTTCCTCGGCCTGGCCCGTGCGTTCCTCGTCTGAGCCTGCGCCGTCGGATCGCGCTACGCTCGCGTCATGGATGCCGTCCCTGCCCCGCCTCGCCCGCTCGTCGCGATCCGCTACTGCCCGAAGTGCCGTTGGCTGACGCGCGCCGCCTGGCTTGCTCAGGAGCTCCTCATCACGTTCCCCGACGAGATCGACGTGCTCCTCTCGCCGGGATCGAGTGGCATCTTCGACGTCACGCTCGACGGCGTCCTCCTCTTCTCGCGCGCCTCTGCCGAGCGTTTCCCCGAGCCCAAGGAGCTGAAGCAATCGATCCGCGACCGCATCGCCCCCGACCGCCCCCTAGGCCACTCCGACCGCTGACCCCCCTGCCCTCCCGCGCTCCTCAATCACCTCTTCTACATACAAAATAAAAATGTGGCGCCCAGCGGCGGTCGCCCGCACAGGAGACGGGCCCAGATCGGCGTTTTCGGCGCGCAGGCGTACTCTTGTACGCCGAGCACCGAAAACGTCGAGATGGGCCCGTCTCCGAAGCGGGCGCCCGCCTCAGATATCGAAGTCTAGAATGCTGGCGTCCAGCTCGGAGCCGCCGACGGCGGGCGCGCCCTGGGACGGCGAGGCGACGCGCAGCCTGGGCGCCTCGATCGCCACGCGCTGGCCGCCGGCGACGCTCTTCGTCAGGAACACCGAGCCGCCCACCACGCTCCCCTGCCCCAGCACCGTCTTTCCGCCGAGCACGGTGGCATTCGCGTAGATGGTGACATCGTCCTCCACCGTGGGGTGGCGCTTCAGGCCGCGCGCGCCCCGCGAGTGCTGGGGCAACGACAGGGCGCCGAGCGTCACGCCCTGGTAGAGCTTGACGTGCGCGCCGATGTCGGTGGTCTCGCCGATGACGACGCCGGTCGCGTGATCGATGAAGAAGCTGTCGCCGATGTTGGCGCCCGGGTGGATGTCGGCGCCCGTCCGCGTGTGCGCCCACTCGCTCATGATCCGGGGCATGAGCGGCACGCCGAGCAGGTACAGCTCGTGCGCGACCCGGTGCACCGTCACGGCGAGCAGGCCCGGATAGGCCAGGATGATCTCGTCCATCGAGGCCGCCGCCGGGTCGCCGTCGTAGGCCGCCTGCACGTCGAGCAGGAGGCGCCGCCGGACGTCCGGCAGCCGGCTCACGAACGCCCGCGCCACGTCGCGCCCCCGCTGCCGGCACTTCGGGACGTCGAGGCGCCGCGCGTCCACCGTCTCGTCCTGGAAGCAGAGGCAGCGCTCGATCTGCCGCTCCAGCTTGTCCCGCAGGTTCGAGACCAGCGTGCCCACGTGGTAGAGCAGGTCCTCGTCCGACAGGTCCTGTCGCCCGTGGTAGCCCGGGTAGAAGATCTGGAGCAGGAGATCGATGATCTCCGTGATCTCCTGGCGCGACGGGGTGAAGCGCTTGTTGATGTGATGCCCGCGCGGATCTTCGCGGTAGCTCGCGATCAGCGCATCGACGATGCCGTGCAGGTCGCCCGACGCCTGGGCCGAGGCACCATCACATTCCTTGCTCACGTCGACCTCACGAGGCCTTCATCGCCTCGATCTCCGCGAACATCCCTTCGAAGAGGGGCCCGGAGAGGTACCGCTCGCCTGCGTCCGGCAGGATGGCCACGATGGTCTTGCCTTCCCACTTCGGATCCCGCGCGAGCCGGCTCGCCGCGACCATCGCGGCGCCGCAGGAGACGCCGCACAGGATGCCCTCCTCGCGCGCCAGGCGCCGCGACATGGCGATCGACTCGTCGTTGGAGACCGCCTCGACCTGATCCACGAAGGAGAGGTCGAGGTTCTTGGGGACGAAGCCGGCGCCGATGCCCTGGATCTTGTGGGGCGACGGGGTGAGCGGCTGGCCCGCGAGCGTCTGCGCGATGACCGGCGAGTGGACCGGCTCCACGGCCACCGAGTGCAGCGCGCGGCCGCGGACGCGCTCGAAGTAGCGGCTGACGCCGGTCAGCGTGCCGCCGGTGCCCACGCCCGAGACGAGGACGTCGACGTTGCCGCCGGTGTCGTCCCAGATCTCGGGGCCGGTCGTGGTCTCGTGGATGGCGGGGTTCGCCGGGTTCTCGAACTGCCGCATCAGCACGTAGCGGCCGGGGTCCGAGGCGGCCAGGGCCTCGGCCTTGGCGATGGCGCCGTTCATCCCCTGGGGGCCCGGCGTCAGGAGGAGCTTGGCCCCGAGGGCCACGAGCACCTTGCGCCGCTCCATGCTCATCGTCTCGGGCATGGTGAGCACGCACTCGATGCCGCGCGAGGCGGCGGCGAAGGCCAGCGCGATGCCGGTGTTGCCGCTGGTCGCCTCGACGATCGCCTTGCCGGGGCCGAGCGCGCCCCGCTTCTCGGCCTCCCAGACCATGGCCGCGCCGATGCGGCACTTGACCGAGTACGCCGGGTTCCGCCCCTCGATCTTCGCGAGCACGATGGCGCCGCCGCCGTCGGTCACCCGGCGGATGCGGACGAGCGGCGTGCGGCCGATGCTCTGGGTGTTGTCTTCGTAGACGCGGGGGAAGTTGGTCATGGGGGCCCGTGCGGGTGGGAGGAGGGGAAAGGAGATCCAGAGGCGCCCCGCGCTGTCAAGGCCCACGTTCGCCCCGCCCCTCGCCGCCCCGGATTTCCAACGCGCGGCGCGGCGTTGCCCGGCGCTCCCCAGCGACCGCTCGCTCGCCGGGCGCCCGCGCGGCGCGCGACCGCTCGCGGGCCGTTGGACGTGCAACCGATGGACGTGCAACCGACCCGTTGGACATCCAACGGCTTGCGAGGCCCGGCGCGCGAGCGCTCGCGCGCCACGGACGCCGCGAGCGCCAGACGGGTGGACGTCAGTCGGTTCATGGCCAGTTCACACCGTCAGGCCGCGAATTCGAGTACGCGCGAAGCGCGGTAGACGCAAACGCGTTCGGTCGCGAAGTAAGGTGATTGCCTGAGGGCTCGGCTGACCATCTCCATGGTACGACGTCGGACCAGGTCCACCTTCTTGACGCGCGCGAATGCGAGCTTAGCTTGCTGAATTTCGCGCTTGCCCTTCGTGGCATGGGCCTCGCATCATGGCTGAGCATGTTCCCCGCAGAGCCCCATCGCGCGGAGGTCCAACTGCTTCACGACGAGGATGAACCCACTTTAATTTTCCGCCGTCCCCCGGCATCGCTTGCGGGCATGGCCATGCCGGTCGGGGCGGCGGCTCCGGTCGATGCGACGCCAGTCGAGGCGGCTCCGGTCGAGGCGGCGCCGGTGCGGCGTTCCATGTCGCGCCTGATCGCGCTGAGCGCGGGGGCGGGCCTGGGCTTTGCGGCGGTGCTGGGCGCGCTCGTCTCGCTGCAGCTCGGGGCTGCGGGCTTCGATCTCCGCGGGGGCTCGGCGATCCAGCCCGCGGCGGCTGCGGCGGCTGTCCTGCGCTCCACCGGGGCGGCGGCGCGGGTCGAGGCGCGGGCGAAGGCGGCTGCGCCGGTCCAGGCGCAGGCGGAGGCGGCTGCGCCGCTCATCGATCTCGACGACCGTGCCGACGCGACGCTCGATCGCTCGGCGGTGATCCCGATCCCCGACGGCATCATCACCATCCCCTCGTCGTTCTCCTCGGCGGATGGGGCTTACGACCTCGTGGTCCATTTTCACGGGATCAACGACGTCGTCCAGACGGGGTTCGAGCGGGCCGGGCTCAACGCGGTCGTGATGATCATCAACATGGGCATCAGCTCGGCGGCGTACGAGACCCGGTTCTCGATCCGCTCCTACCTGCCGGTGCTCCTCGCGAAGGCGCAGACCGCGCTCGAGGCGCGCGGGCTGCGCGACGCCCGGCTCAGGCGCGTCGCGCTCTCGGCGTTCAGCGCGGGGTACGGCGCGGTTCGCGGGCTCCTGAACCAGCCCGGGTTCACCGACAAGGTCGACGCCGTCCTCCTCCTGGACGGCATCCATACCGGGTACATGCCGATCGACCACAGCCTGGACATGGAGCGTCTCAAGCCGTTCGGGCGCTTCGCCGAGCTGGCGGCCGCCGGCAAGAAGCTCATGTCGATCACGCATTCGGAGATCATCCCGGTGGGCGATTACGCCGGCACGCACGAGAGCACGGACGCTCTCCTCAAGCTCACGGGGGCGCAGCGCTCGCCGAGCGCCGGCGCCGATGCGCAGGCGGTCTATGACCTGACGGGGACGTCGGGCGAGGCGAAGCCCCGGTTCGCTCCGCTGTCGGAGGCGCACCGGGGTGCGTTCCACGTGCGGGGATATCCAGGCACCCAGAAGCCGGATCACGTGCGACATCTCACCCGCATGGCGGAGACGGCCGTGCCCGATCTGGTGCGCCACTGGAGCGAGACCCCCGCGCGGTGACGGGCGGAGAGCGCATATTGAGCGCGCGCCCTCGACAAGAGGGTGGGTTACGGAGATGAAGTCAGTTTCATTTGAGAATTCAGCTTGAGGTCGGTTCGACGCGTCGGTCGCGAGCGCTGTCGAGGGAGGGCGGCCGGCGGACGTCGTTGAGCCAGCCTAGGAGTTGGCTCCTGCGATCGTGATCTGCTACCGCGCGGCGCGATGGGTCAGCCGGACCTGTTCGCCAAGCGAACCTTCGCCGAAGAGACGGAGCGCCTCACCGGAGGCGCCATCACCTGGCAGGATCCACCGGAGATCCGGCTCGAGAAGGTGCAGAGCGACGGGCTGCTCCTGATACATCGCCCCGATTTCCTGGAGCACCTGACGGCGCCGTGGCCCGAGGCGCGGAAGCACGAGGAGGTGATGGTCGAGCTGAAGCTCGCCGGGGATCACGTGGATCGAAGGGCGATCGAGAGGGCTCTGTTGCGACGCCAGGCGAGGCAGTTGCAGCGGGTCGAGGAGCAGGAGCCGACGCCGTCCTGGCTGGGCCACGAGCCGCTCTGGATGGTCGCGCCGCACGTGCCGGAGTGGCTGGGACGGGTGTACGCGCCCGTCCGCTTCGCGCCCGGCTGCTACCGGGTGGAGCCGCTCGGGCACTGCTTGGTGTGGGTCGCAGCGAACGAGCTCCCCCTGCGGGACGAGCTGATCGCGTTCCTGGTCGCCCGCTCCGGTCGAGCCCTCGACGAGTTCGGCCGCTGGGTCGCGGGGCGCAGGCCCATCGAGTGGGTGCTGACCATGCTAGAGTACCTGGCGATGTCAGCGACGACCCGTGAGGAGCTCCTGTGGCGGTTCGGCAAGGCCGAGGACCCGGAGGTGGAGGCCCGGCGGCAGCGCATCCTCGAGGTGCTGCTCGAAGCGAGCCCGCAGGTTCAGAAGCGGCTGATCGAGAAAGGTGTCGAACAAGGCATCGAGAAGGGCATCGGCAAGGGACGGCTGGCCGAGGCGCGCGCCGCCCTGCGACGCGTGCTCGCACGCCGTAAGCTCGAGCTCAGCCCCGACGACGACGCCCGCATCGAGGCGTGTGTCGACCTCCCGACGCTGGAGCGCTGGCACGACCAGGCCATCACCGCGGCGAGCGCCTCGGAGGCGCTGCAGTAGCTCAGCCCGACGTGGAGCCGTGTCGCTCGTCCCGAGGAGCGCGGCTCGACCGCCCACATCGTCTCGGCACGACGAGCCGAGCGCCCATGACGGCAAGCGTAACACGGATCGTCTGCACGGATGGGGTCGTCCCCTCGCCGAACCTGAAGTCCGTCCCGTCTCGAGCCGAAGCGTCCGTGCAGCCCTGAGCAGCTGTTCAATCCAGGCTCGTGACGAGCGTGGAAACCCATCGCCGTCCGGGACCGCGTGTATCCCGCGGCCCAGTGCGTCTCGATGCCCAGGAGCGAAATCCGTGCGCCAGGCGCGTCGCCAAGCCGCGAGCGTGGCAGTTCGCCTCATTCTGGGGCGCGTATGCCGAGCTCAGCTGGCTACGCCATGAGATAAGGAGCCAGGGCGCGGATCGCATTCCGGTATCGAAATTGCTTTGCCGTCAAAAAAAAGGCGGTGCGCGACGATGGTCGGACAGAGACAAGCGCGAAGCGCGGCGCGGCGGACTCAGGACGAGCGGCCCCTACCCCCGACAGCCCGCCGCAGACGCGGCGCGACTGCGACGGACGTGGACGGCCTGCGCTCGTCCACCGCGAAGGGACAGGCGGACGGCGCCGCCGCGGCCCCGCGCCGGACGCTGACCTACGCGGATGCGCTCGAGGGCGCGCGGAGAGGGCCGTTCCCGGACGAGGTCGAACCCCAGCTCGCGACGCTCGTCACCGGGCCTCCGCAGGGCGAAGGGTGGCTCTACGAGGTCAAATTCGACGGCTACCGGATGCTCGCGCAGCTCCGCGGCGGCCGCGTGACGCTCCTGACCCGCCGCGGCCAGGACTGGACCGAGCGGTTCGCGAGCGTGCGCGACGACCTCGCTCGGCTGCCAGCCCGCGATGCGGTGATGGACGGCGAGATCGTCATCGTCGGGCCCGATGGCGTGACCGATTTCCAGGCCCTTCAGAACGCGCTCAGCGACGGAAATGATGGGCGCGAGGGGCGACTGATGTACTTCGTGTTCGACCTGCTCTACCTGGACGGCCGCGATCTCCGCGACTGCGCGCAGGTCACCCGCAAACGGGCGCTCAAGGCGCTGCTGGAGGAAGCGCCCGAGGAGGGCACCCTGCGCTACACGGAGCACCTCGAGGAGGACGGCGCCGCGGTGTTCCAGCACGCGTGCAAGCTCGGGATCGAGGGCGTCATCGCGAAGCGCCCGGAGGCTCACTACCGGAGCGGGCGCGGGAACAGCTGGCTCAAGGTGAAGTGCGGCAAGCGCCAGGAGTTCGTGATCGTCGGGTTCACCGAGCCGACCGGGGCCCGCCAGGGGCTCGGGGCCGTCCTCGTCGGCGTGAACAGGTCAGGCAAGCTCGCCTACGCCGGAAAGGTGGGCACGGGCTTCACGAACAAGACGCTCACGACCCTGCGCAGCCGTCTCGAGTCGATCGAGCGCGCCAAGCCGGCCTTCGCAGGGGCGCCGCGCATGCGCGGCGTGCACTGGGTCGAGCCCAAGCTCCTCGCCGAGGTCCAATTCTCCGCCTGGACGCGCGACGGGCGGCTGCGGCACCCGTCGTTCGAGGGCCTCCGCGAGGACCGCACCCCGGAGTCGGTCACCGTCGAGCGCGAGCAGCCCCCGCCGGCGCCGCCGCCCCGCAAGGCGGCCGGCGCGCCGAGCAAGGCGGTGAGCGCGGCCAGGAGCAAGGGGGCGAGCGCGAAAGCCGGCAAGGCGGTGAGCGCGGCCCTGAGCGAGGCGGCCGGCGCGGCGGGCAAAAGGGCGCGCAGGGCCGCCGGCACGACGCCCGGCAAGGCGGCCGGCGCAGCGGCGATCGAGGCGCCGGGCAAGGCCCCTCTCGGCGGCCGGGGCGGCGCCGAGAGGATCGAGGTCGCGGGGACGCGGCTGACGAACCCCGACAAGGTGCTCTATCCGGCGCAGGGGATCACGAAGCTCGCTCTCGCGCGGTATTACGCGCGGGTCGCCGAGCACATGCTGCCCTATGTCGCGAAGCGGCTGCTCACGCTCGTCCGCTGCCCCGCGGGTCAGGGCAAACCCTGCTTCTTTCAGAGGCACGAGGCCGAGGGGCTCTCGGAGGCCATCCGGCGGACGCTCGTCGAAGAGGACGATGGAACACGAACGTATCTCTACATCGAGAACACCGAAGGGCTGGTGTCGCTCGTGCAGATGGGGGCGCTCGAGATGCACATCTGGGGGAGCCGCGTCGACCGGATCGAGCAGCCGGACATGATGGTCTTCGACCTCGACCCGGCGCCGGAGCTCCCCTGGGAGCGCGTGGCCGAGGCCGCGAAGACCGTGCGGCACCTCCTGGAGACGCTGGGGCTGCGGAGCTTCGTCAAGACGACCGGCGGCAAAGGCCTCCACGTGGTGGTCCCGATCGAGGCGCGCAGGCGCTGGGACGAGGTGAAGCCGTTCACCAAGGCCGTGGCCGACGCGCTCGTGCGCTTCGAGCCGGCGCGGTACATCGCGACGCTCTCGAAGGCCAAGCGCACCGGCAAGGTCTTCGTCGACTACCTGCGGAACGGGCGCGGCGCGACCGCCGTGGCGCCGTACTCGACCCGCGCGCGCCCCGGCGCAGCCGTGGCGACGCCGCTCTCGTGGGACGAGCTCGACGCGCCGCTCGATCCCGCCTCGTTCACCATCGAGACCGTGCCGCAGCGCCTCGCGACCATCGCAGATCCGTGGGCCGAGCTCCCGACCGTGCGGCAGTCCATCACCAGTGCCATGATGAAGCAGGTCGGGCTCTGACCTCCTCGCGACGTCCCCGGCAAACCCAGGAGCCGGTGAGCACACCGAAGAAGAGAGACACCTGCGACACAACGAATGTACCTTTCACTGACGCTATGTTCAGCGGGGTCGTACTATCGCAACATGGCGGCGTGCGCTTGGTTGACGATGCCGCGGGCGCGCTGCATCGTCCCCTGCGTCTGTCATGGCCAAGGATCGGGACTCCAGCGCGCTGGCGGAAATTGCAGAGCGACTCCACCAGTTCGACGGTGAGCCGCTGCGGGTCGCGTTTCTGGCGCGCGGCATCGATGCGCTCACCCAGGTCGCCGAGCGGCTCGATCAGCGCGAGCTCGGCGAGGTCGTCGCGTCGCCCAGCAACGCGGACGCCCTGGTGACGGCGCTCACGCAGCCGAGCGCCGTGGGCCTCTTCTCCGCTGCGGATCCGCTCACGCCGGCCCGCCTCCGCGGCCTCCAGGCGAGGGACGCGCTCCTCGCCGCCGAGGGGGGCGCGCTCACCGCGGAGGAGGTCGGCGAGGCGCTCCACCTCGCGCCGCAAGCCATCGAGGCGCGGCGCGCCGCCGGGAGGCTGCTGGCCGTGAGCATCGGCCGTCGGGGGCACCTCTACCCCGCATGGCAGTTCGCGGACGACGGCGTGCTGCCGGGGCTGGAGGAGATCCTGGCCCTCCTCGACGACCACCCCCCGCTGGCGAAGGTCCGGTTCTTCCTCTCCGGCAACCACCGCCTCGACGGGGATCGGCCGCTCGACCGGATTCGCCGCGGCGATCTGGATCCGGTGCGGCTCGCCGCGCGCACGTTCGGCGAGCAAGGCGCGGCCTGAGAGCGCGCTGCGAAGCCGACATGACGACGACGATCGGGCCGCATCCGGACCCGCCCTTCGACTTCGCGACGAGGCCGCTCCCCATCACGATCTTCCGGCGGTGCTGGTTCCGGATCCACGGGCTCGCGCGCGATCCGCTGTACTTCGGCCGCTCGGGCGACAACCGCTTCGACGCCCCGGCCGGCGAGTTCGGGGTGCTGTACGCCGGGAAGGACGAGCATTGCTCGTTCATCGAGGTGTTCGGCCACGCGACCGGCGTGCGCTTCGTGGAGCAAGGCGAGCTCGCCGCGCGCGGGCTCGCGCGCATCGCGCCGAGGCGCCCGCTGCGGCTCGTGAACCTCACGAGAGAGGGGCTCGCGCGCCTCGGGGCCGACGCCCGCCTGACCTCCGGCGAATCGTACGGGGCCGCGCACCGCTGGGCGCTCGCGATCCACGAGCACCCGAGGCGACCCGACGGCATCGCCTATGCGGCGCGCCACGATCCGAGCCGCGTCTGCGCCGCCCTCTTCGAGCGCGCCAGCGCGGACCTCTCGGTCACCCGGCTCGGCTCCCTCGCGGATCCGGCGCACGCGGCGCTCCTCGCCACGATCCTGGACACCTACAAGTTCGGGCTCGTCTGAGCATCGACGCGCGGAGGGCCGCGCGGCGCCCGAGGCGCCTTGCCGCGCCGCGAGACGGCGGCGCCGGGCGCGGCGTGGGCGCGCCCGCCGGGAGCCACGCGCGTGCGCGCCGGGCGCGCGCGCGCCGGCACAGCCGGTGCTTCCCGTGAACACAGGCGCGCTGCGGCGGCGCCGCGGCGGGCGGTGGCCACGGCGCGCGCGGC
This sequence comes from Sorangium sp. So ce394, assembly GCF_051474665.1. Lineage (NCBI taxonomy): Bacteria > Pseudomonadati > Myxococcota > Polyangiales > Polyangiaceae > Sorangium > Sorangium sp. So ce394. The sequence continues at coordinate 5,803,775 of NZ_CP150339.1, read as the reverse complement.
CGGGCGGCGGGGGGTTCGATGAAAATCAAGAATCTGCGGCTGGAAACAGGCTATCTCGTGGAGCCCATCGCGCTCCAGAAGGGGCTCGCGATTCACCAGATCCAGATCGCGACGATCGGCGGCGAGGGGTCGTCTCGGGTCCGGCTCTCGCTCGAAGCCAACGTTTGCACGATCGACAGCTTCGGCGAGGCGAAGGCGTGCGCGCGGGGGGCGCCCATCCACCTGGACGCGGACGTGGAGCTCCTCGAGGAGTGCGATGAGAAGCAGCTGCTCGCCCTCAAGTTCGACGGCGGCAGCGGGCCGGCGCTCCGGCTGGCGCTCCTGCCCCTCTGCGGCGTCGTCCAGCAGGCGATCGTGGCGCGGCTCCTCGTTTTCGGGGAGAGCGGCGAGCTCAAGGCCATCGTGCCGATGCAGGGATCGTCGGCGGGCTGCGTGGTGGCCTGAGCGAGCGCGGCGGCGCTGCCAGCGCCTGGAGCCCGGAAAGGGCGTCGTTCAGGAGCCGCGCGGGCCGCCGCCGGGCCCGAAAGGACCGGCCGGCCCGCCGGAGACGCCGTCGGGACCAGCGCCGTGGGGGCCGGGTGCGCCCTGCGGCGCGCCGTAGGCACCGGCGGGCGCGCCGTAGGCACCGGGCGGGGCCCCCGGAGGCGCACCGTAAGCGCCGGGCTGAGCGCCAGGGAAAGCGCCATAGGCGCCCGCGGGAGCCCCGTAGGCGCCGGCCGGACCGGGGGGAGCTCCAGGCGGCGCGCCGTAGGCCGCGGGGGCAGCGCCGTAGGCGCCGGGCGGGGCCCCAGGAGGCGCGCCGTAAGCGCCGGGCGGGGCCCCAGGAGGCGCGCCGTAAGCGCCGGGTGGGGCTCCAGGAGGCGCGCCGTAAGCGCCGGGCGGGGCTCCAGGAGGCGCGCCGTAAGCGCCGGGGGCAGCGCCGTAGGCGCCCGCGGGAACGCCGTAAGCGCCCGCGGGAACGCCGTAAGCGCCGGCGGGAGCGCCATAAGCGCCGGCGGGAACGCCGTAGGCGCCGGGCTGAGCCCCTGGTGGCGCTCCGTGAGCCCCCACCGGAGGATAGCCCCCGAGCGCGGCTGCGGTGGCCGGCCCCTGCCCGGGCGGGTACGCGGCCTCCATGGCGACGCGGCGGGGATTGGCCGGGTCGTAGCGCACCGTGACGATGCACCCCGGCTGGATACGAGGGGCCGCGAGCACCGACACGAGGGCGACCGTCTCCACCTGATAGGGCGGCATTCCCGGCGGCATCACCTCGAGGAGCAGCTTGAGGCTGTAGGAGTCCTGGGCGCCCATCGACACCTTCATGCCGGTCTCCTGGTACTGCAGCACGCGCGCCGCGCACGAGACGCCGATTCGAAGCAGCTGCTGCTGCTCCTGCTGCTGGGCCCGGAGCGGACCGAGGACCTTCTTCCAGACCCCGAAGAGGACCGCCGCAGTGATGCCGAGCGGCACGATGACGCTGAGCGCGATGATCAGCAGGGTGGACGTCATCGGGTCAGCGTACCAGGCCGGCGCCCCGGCGCACCAGGGCGTCGGCGCCCGTCATCGCCGATCGCGCCGCGCGCGTCGGGGCGCCCCGCGGAGCTCAGGGGCAGCGGCGGAATGTGAGGGCATAATCGATCCGGACCTGCACGTCGGTGGTGTCGTTCGTGAGGACCCCGGAGCTCGACGGCGCGAGGCGGTTCGTGACGTAAAGGCTCGTCTTGATGTTGAGCGGCCGCACCGTGCCGCACTCGGACCAGACCGTGGTCGCGAACGCGTCCGTGCGCGAGAAGTCGTTCGTGAACGGCCCGATCATGCTCCATGTGAGCGGCCCCGAGGTGAGCGGCGAGCCCGAGAAATAATACGATGTCTCGTGGAGCCCGTGGACGCCCGGCTCCAGGTCGGCAAAGCCGCGGTACGTGGCGTCGAAGACGGCCACCTGCCATCCCGGATCAAACCGAAGATCCACGGCCAGCTGGCAGAACGCGCGGTTCGCGGCGCGCGCGGCGCCCGGGCCGGCGTGCGCCTCGAACTGGTCGAAGATGACCGTCAACGCCTTTTGATCCGGCGAGATCACCCCCGCGGCGGAGCCGACGGGACATCCGCTGCCGGCGTAGGTGAACGCCTCGATCCGCGCATTCTGCGCCAGCGCCGGAAATGCGAAGAGAAACGCCGAAGAAAAGCCGAACGCCCATCGCAGCAACATGCTTGCCCCCCTTTTCATCTTCAGACGACATCGCGTCGCCGTCCGTCGGCGCCCGCGCGCGGATCAACGCTGTCGCAAGCCAGCCGACATGTCATGACGAGCATGCGATGGCGGCGCGCTCCGCGCAACCTGCGCGGGGCGCCCACGCGCGGCGCGCAGGTTGCGTGGGGCGCGGATTGAGCGGAATCCATCGAGCGGCGTGAGATCCGCGGGACGCACGGACATTCGACCGGATCCCGGAGCGCAGACGAGATGCGGAGAGGCGGCTCAGGGCGAGGCGGCGACGCGGAACACCGGGACGAGGTTCACGCGCTCGTCCCAGGAGGGGTGGCGCCGGTAGAAGAAATCGAGCCGGGCCTTCGCGTCCTTCGCGAACGCGGGATCGCGCAGGCGCGCCTCGAACTCGGCGCGCAGCGCCGGATCGGCGGCCAGCATGCGGCGAGCCTCCTCCTCGGCGACGTAGGCCTCCATGTACTCTTTGCGCTCGAAGGCGGCGTTGAAGAAGCCCCAGGCCACGAGGGAATCGGGCGCGAGCGGCTCGAGGAGGTGCATGACGAGGGGCGCCCGCGGCTGCGCGATGGGTACGAAGAGCGAGCCGGCCGGCAGATCTTGTCGCTCCGGCCGGAAGGCGCCCTTCAGCTCGACGGGCGTCCGGCCCTCGAAGGACGGCTCGTAAGCCACCGCGTCGGCCCGGAACGCCTCGACGGCGAAGCCGGGGCGCGCCTCGGACAGGAGCTCGTAACGCACGCCGTGCAGGCGCAGCTTGTCGGCCACCCAGGCCGCGTGCGCCGCCGGGACGACATAGCCGGCGGCGGGCGCGGTGACGGTCAGATCCGGCTCGAGGCGGTCGAACAGCGGCACGCGCCAGATCTCCGGGCGGGACTCGTCGTAGCGGGTCCACGTGCCGCCCGAGATCTCCGAGGCGCGCTTCTCGTAGGCGTACCCGCGGAACGGGAAGATGCGCGGGACCGGCCCCGCGCGGTGCGTGAGGGCGAAGGGGGCGCCGGCGAGGCGCGCGGCGGCGGCGTCCGCGCGATCGGCCGCCGCGCGGAGGGCGCCCGCGCCGCCGGCGGCGGCACGTTCAAAGAGCGCCGCGAGCAGGTCGTGGACCGCCCGCACGCGCGCGGCGTGGGTGGCCCAGCTGTGCGTCTCGACGAGCACGCCGACGCGGTTGCGGGCGGCGCCGTAGCTCTGCGAGTAGCGCGGCGGCCCCGGCTTGGCCGAGATGCCCGACGCGGGGTCGTCGTCCTCGCGGAACGACGGATAGAACGGGAGCGGCAGGTGACCGAGCGCCGAGAGGCGCGCCTGGAGCGCGTCGGAGAGCTCGCGCGCCGCGGCGTCGAGGTTGCCAGGGTGCGGCGTCGAGGGCTCGACGATGACCGCGACGTCGTGCTGGAACTTCGCGCCGTCGGTCGTGTGCAGGTCGACCTGGACCACGGGGTCCCAGGCGTCGAGGAGGGCCAGCATCGCCCGCATCTCGGGCGCCTCGGCCTTCATGTAATCGCGGTTCAGGTTGAGGTTCTGGCCGGTGGTGCGGAAGCCCATCTCCTCGGGGCCGCGCTGGTTGGGCCGCTGGTTTCGGCGGAAGCGCTCGTGGCCGTCGACGTTGAACACGGGCACGAAGAGCGCGGTGGCCGCGGCGAGGGCGCCGGGCGCCATGGCGCCGTCGAGCAGCTCGCGGAGCGCCCAGAAGCCGCCGTCCTTGCCGTCGATCTCGCCGGCGTGGATGCCGCCCTGGAACAGGATCACCGGGCGCCGCTTCGCCCGCGCCGCGGCGGGGTCGAGCGCGCCGTCGTCGGAGGCGGCGATCGCGAGCATGGGCCTGCCCTCGGGCGTCGCGCCGAAGCGGACGCAGCGGGCGCGGCCCGGATAGGCCTGCTCGAAGGCGGCGCACAGCCGCTCGACCTCGGCGTAGCGGCCGGTGCGCTGGAAGCCGGTCCGCTCGGCCTCCGTGACGAGCGACGGCGGCGGCGCGCGCGGGATGACGGGCGCCGGCGCGAGCGCGGGCCGACCGGCGGCCGGATCCGCCGGCGAGCCGGGCGCCGGGGCCTGGCAGGCCGCGAGCAGCGAGAACAGCGCGATTCCGCGGGAAAGTACGCGGCCAGCGAGCGCGGCGCGGGGGCGTGACATCGCGGGAGTCGACCAAATTCCGCGGTCAACGGCAAGGCGTGCTCCCATGGTTGGGCGCGAGGTAAGCTCGCGCTGGATGAGCGCGCTCCCTTCCCGCCGTGCGCTGGCCCTCGGAGCGGCCCTGATCGGGGGCGCGGCGCTGCTCACCCCGCTCGGCATCGCGTCGCTGCGGCGCACCGAGGCGGAGCGTGGCGAGGCCCCGGCGGGGTCGGCGGCGGCGCCAGGGCCGGGGGCCGCGGCGGCGGTGCCCGGGGATGGCGGGGCGCTCCCGGCCGACGGCGGCGCCGGCTTGCTGGACGACGGCGGGGCCAGCCTCTCGGACGGCGGCATGGACGCGGGCCCGGCGCTGTTCGAGAAGCCCGTGTGGTCGGAGGCGTCGCGCGCGGCCACCTACGGGCGGCTCTCGAGCGACGCGTGCGACCGCGAGCTGAAGCGCCGCGGGATCCCCCACGCGCCGGCGCCGCGCGGCGCCCCGCTGGTCGACCGGCCGGTCCGGATCACCGGCGCGCTGCGCGGGGTGACGTTCCGCGGCGACGGCGTGGCGAAGCCGCGGTCGACCTCGGTCTTCGACATCGCCGATTGCCGGCTGGTCCTCGCGCTCGACGATCTCGCCGCCTTCCTCGCGACGCGCGGGATCGCCGAGGTGGTGCACGTCAGCATCCACCGGCCCGCGCCCGCCGGCACGCCCGCGCCCAAGCCGAAGAAGCCAAAAAAGGCGCAGAAGACGCCCGCGAAGCCGCCGGCCGGCAAGAAGACCTCGAAGGGCGCGGCCAAGGCGGCGAAGAAGGGCGCGGTCGCCCCGAAGCCGCCGGCGCCGGCGCCCGGGCGTCCCAGCCAGCACGCCCTCGGGCTCGCCATCGACGTGGCCGCCTTCGTGAAGGCCGACGGAGCGCGGCTCGACGTGAAGACCGACTGGCACGGCGCCATCGGCGCGCCGCCGTGCGGCCCCGGGTCGGAGCCGAAGGAGCCGAGCCCCCACGCCCTCGAGCTGCGGGAGATCATCTGCGCCGTTCATACGAGCGGGCTGTTCAACGTGGTGCTCACGCCCAACGCGAACGAGGCGCACGCGGACCACTTCCACTTCGATATCAAGCGCGACGCGCACTACTTCCTGCTCGAATGAGCCGCCGCGCGCGTGGCCATGCCGCCGGAATTCGGCAGCTGGAGCGTATGAGAGACCGCCCCGGCGCCAAGGACTCAATGGACAACAGGACAAGAGGCGCTGTCCGGTCCGCGTCCCAGCATGGCGCATGCTGGCGTCACTCGACCCACATCGAATGCGAAACGGGCTTCGCGGGGGCCTGAAGCCGCCCACGACGAAGAGAAGAACCGGCGTGCAATCTGGACAGACGCGGTGCTTCGTGCGACTTTTTGGAAAGAACATGTCGATCCGGTGTCGCAGCCATGTTCGCAGCTTTTCCGCAGGCGAGGTGCACTGGGAGGAGTGGAGCCCTCCCCGGAATGGCGACCCGGACAAGCGCACCGTGGTCCTGGTGCACGGCCTGTCCGATAGCTGTAGGACCTGGAACCGGCTCGCGCCCGCGCTCGCGGCCGGCGGGCGCCGGGTCGTCGCGCTCGACCTGCCCGGCCACGGACACTCGGCCCGTCCGGACGCTCCCTACACGGTCGCCTGGTACGCGAGCGTCGTCGCGGAGTGGATCCGCGCCCTCGGGCTCAGCGATTTCGATCTGATCGGGCACTCGTTCGGCGGCAGCGTCTCGATGTGCGTGGCGATCGAGCGGCCGGGGCGCGTGCACCGCCTCGGGCTGGTCGCCGCGGGCGGCATCGGGAGCGAGGTCGCGCTGCCGCTGCGCTTCGCCGCGGTGACAGGGCTGCTGGAGCTGGCCGCGCCGGTGCTCATGGGCGTCGGCACCCACGCGGGGATGCTGGTGCTCGGCGGCAACTTCAACGCGGAGGAGCGCCGGCACCTCGCCCGCGTGAACGCGCGGCCCGGCACGGCCCGCGCGCTGTCGCGCACGCTCCGCCACGCGATCGATCTGCGCGGCCAGCGCGAGCACCTCATGGACATCGCGCACCGGATCCCGGAGATACCGCCGGTCGCCGTCTACTGGGGCGAGCGCGATCCCGTGATCCCCGTGCGCCACGCGGCGGACATCGACCGCTACCTGGAGGGGGTGGCGGTGCGCCGCTTCGCGAAGGCGGGGCACTACCCGCACCGGGAAGCGGTGGCCGATCTCGCCCCCGAGCTGCTGCGCTTCCTCGACGAGCCTCGGCCCGCGCCGCGCCTGCGCGCCGGGGCGCGCGCGCCTCGCGCTGCCGCCGCGGCGGTCGCGGCGCCGGCCAGCCCGCGGTGGCAGCCGTGGGCGGACGCCCCGGTCCGGCAGTGGGCGATGCGCTCGCTCTCACCGCTGCTCCGGCAAACACCGCAGCAGGACCCCGGCGACTCCGTGTCTCCCGCCGACCTCGGGAGCCGGCCGCCGCCCGTCCCCTGCTGACGGCGCGCGGCCCCGCCGGCGCCGCGCCGCCCCTTCCCTGTTGACGCCCCGCCCCCGGGTGCGGTTCTCTCGGGCGCCGGTGCAACTCGAATGTGAGACCTGCGGCGCCTCGCTGCGCGTCGAAGCGGACCAGCGGACCGCGGTGTGCCCCTACTGCGCGTCGCCGTCGGTCGTGGAGCGGCCGCCCTCGAACGACCGGCCGTCGCCGCACTTCGTGCTCGGGTTCGCGATGGCCAGGGAGAGCGCGCAGGGCGCCGTCGCGGCGTGGCTCGGGAAGCGGAGCCTCTTCGTGCAGTCGAGCGTCAAGAAGGGCACCATCGACGCGATCCGCGGCGTCTACACGCCCGCGTACCTGTACTCGGCGATGGCGCAGACGCGCTACGCGGCGCAGATCGGCGAGAATTACCAGGAGACCGAGACGTACACGACGACCGACGACAAGGGGAACACCGTCACCCGCACGCGCGTCGTCACGAGGACCGAGCACCGGCACCTCGAAGGCCAGCACGCCACCTACGTCATGGATGTGCTCGTCGTGGCGTCGCGCGCCGTCCAGAACGCCGAGCTCGAGGCGATCGAGCCGTTCGACCTGCGCACGATGCGGCGCTACACGCCCGCGGTGCTGAGCGGCTGGGTCGCCGAGGAGCCGACCATGACGCAGGCGGAGTGCTACGCCCTCGCGCGGCGGGAGGCGCTCGAGAAGGTCGGCCGCGACCTCCCGGGCTTCATGCCCGGGGACAGCCACCACGGCCTCACCCACGAGACGCGCCTCGACCAGGAGACGCTCGAGCTCATCTATGTGCCCCTCTGGGTGCTCGCGATCCGGCACGACCCGCGCAAGCCGCCCTTCCGGGTCCTCATCAACGGCCAGACCGGCGCCATCCACGGCAAGGCGCCCCTCTCCTGGGTGAAGATCGCCCTCGCCGTGCTGCTCGCGATCCTGCTCCTCGCGGCGCCGTTCGTCCTGGCCGCGGCGCGCGACCGCGACCCGGCCGAGCGGCGCGGCGTCGCGCGGCCGCCGGCCCCCGCCGCCGCGCCCGCGCCGGCCGAGCGCGCCCGTCCCGGCGGGAGCAGGCCCACCCCGACCGGAGGGGCGCGATGAGCATGAGCGTGGGCGTCTCGCCGGCCGCGGCGCGGTGCTGCGCGCGCTGCCAGGGGCCGCTGGAACCGGGCGACCTGCGCTGCGCCGTCTGCGGCCTCGCCGCGCCGCTGGACCGCGGCCCGGCCCCGCCGCCGGTGCAGGTGCTGCGGTGCACCGAGTGCGGCGCCGCGGTGGCGTACTCGGCCGAGGCGCAGGCGCCGAAGTGCCGCTTCTGCGGCGCGGTCACGCGCCTGGAGCAGCCGGTCGACCCGGTCGACCAGGCCGACTGGCTGCTCCCGTTCGGGGTGCCTCCCGCGGAGGCCGACCAGGCGCTGCGGCGGTGGATGTCGACGCTCGGCTTCTTCCGGCCGTCGGACCTGTCGCAGGCGGCGACCGTGGAGGGGCTGCGTCCGATCTGGTGGGCGGGCTGGCTCGTCAACGCGGACGCGGTGGTGAGCTGGACGGCGGACTCGAACGCGGGCGCCCGGCGGAGCGCCTGGGCCCCCCACGCCGGACAGACGCAGCTGCCGTTCCGCAGCCTGCTCGTGTCCGCGTCGCGCGGGCTGTCGCTCGACGAGGCCCGGGAGCTCGCGCCGCACTTCCGGCTCGACCAGGTGGTGCCGGTCGCGCAGCGGGCCCAGCAGCAGCTCGGCCCAGAGGACGCGGTGCTGGAGCAGTTCGACGCGCAGCGCTCGGCGGCGCGGAAGATCGTCAGCGAGCGGATCGCCGCGGCCGCGGCGGAGGCGCTGAAGCAGGGCGTGATCCCCGGGTCCACCTTCCGCAATGTGCACGTGGCGGTGCTCCTGCGCGCGCTCGAGACGCGCCGGGTGGCGCTGCCCTCGTACGTGCTCGCCTACCGCTACGAGGGGCGCAGCTACCGCGCCGTCGTGCACGGCCAGGACGCGAGCTGCGTCACGGGCACGGCGCCGATCGCGTGGGGCAAGGTGGCGCTCGTGGTCGTCGGCGCGCTCGCGCTGATCGCGATCGTCGTCGCGGCGCTCGCGCTCACGCGCGCTGGGTAGCTCCGCCAGCGCCGCGCGACAGCCCTCCTGGCGCTGCGCAAGGCGGCGGCTCGCGCTCGCGCGGACCGCGCGGACGGCTGTGGCGGAATGCCTCTAGCGCACGCTGGGTGCGGCACAACAGGGCCGTTCATCGCGCGATCTCGCGGGTGAGCCGGCCGTGGTCCGGATCTCGCAACTGACGGCGGGACTCAACGGAGGAGACCATGGAAACTGGGTCGCGAGAGAAGCTGCTGGAGATCCTCAAGAAGTTCCGGAATGCCATGCTCGTCACGCAGGCCAACCACGGCTCGCTGCGGGCGCGTCCCATGGCGCTGGTGAAGGTCGACGACGGCACCGGTGACATCTGGTTCATGACGAGCATCGACTCGGGCAAGATCGACGAGATCGAGTCGAATCCGGAGGTGAACGTGACGCTCCAGGAGGAGCGCCGCTTCCTGTCGCTCTCGGGTCGCGCGTCGATCGTGAGGAGCCGGGCGAAGATCGAGGAGCTGTGGTCGGAAGAGGCCAGGGTCTACTTCCCGAAGGGCAAGGACGACCCCCACCTCGCGCTCATCCATGTGACCCCGCGCGAGGGCGAGTACTGGGACAACCAGGGCACGGCCGGGCTCCGGTTCCTGGTCGAGGCGGTCAAGGCCTACGTCACCGGGACGACCCCGAAGACCGACGCCAGCCAGCACGCCGCGGTGCCGCTGAACGGCGGGCCGACGAGCGACGGCCGGGTGGCCGCGCGGTAAGCGATCTCCACCGCGGCGAGGAGCGCTGCGCCGGCTCGCTCTGGCGCAGCGCTCCGACGCGTCGATGTGGCCGACGTGGCGCGGCGCCGCATGCGACATCGCGCCTCACTGCCCTCTGCGGCGCTCCTGAGTCTGCCCCCCTCCCCCAGCATCGAACCGGCGCGCGTAGCAGATCGCTCCGCCCGTGCAGGCTGGCCCCACCTCCACGATCCCGCGCGAGGAACGAACGCCGCGCCGCGCGCGGCGAGCGCGCGAATCCAGCGGACGCGGCGAGTCCGCGAGCGCCCCCGCGCGCGGGGGACCAGCGGGACGGAGCGTGGCGCATCCCTTGCTTTTCATGGAATTGCACCGTGCTCACCTTCTGAGATGGACGTGACGCGGGAACCCGTCAGCAGCGAGGTCAGGCATGGGGATCTTCACGATATCTCGTCGAGCTCAGATGATGATGGTCGCGGCGGCCGCGGTCGTTGTCATCGTGGGGTTACGCTACGCCGAGCCGTTCCTCGTGCCGGTGCTGTTCGGGATCGCGCTCGCGGCCATCTCCTCGCCCATCGCGAGCTGGGTGACGCGGCGGGGGCTCCCCCCGGCCGTCGGGGCGCTGGCGGCGCTCGTGGTCGACCTCGCGATCCTGGCCTTCGTGGGGGCGGTGGTCACCATCGCCGGGGTGGAGCTGGAGGAGAAGGTGCCGGCCTACCTGGCGCGCGCCTCGGAGATCACCGTGGCGATCGCCGCGACGCTCACGGAGCGCGGGCTGCCGGTGAACCCGGAGTTCCTGTCCAAGACGCTGCACACGGCGTCCCTGGTGCCGCTGCTCGGCGGGGCCGCGGTGACGGTCGCCAGCGCGGCGTCGAACCTGGGCATGGTGCTCCTCGTCGTCTTCTTCGCGCTCTGCGAGTTCGCAGGCGCCGGCGCGAAGCTCCGGGCGATCATCGCGGACCCCGGCCGCGGGCTCGAGCACGTCGACCGCATCGTGCGCGAGGTGAAGAAGTACCTGCTCGTGAAGACGCTGACCAGCCTGCTCGTCGCCGTGCTCGCCTACGTGATGCTGGTCCTCCTGGACGTGGACCTGGCGCTCCTCCTGGCGTCGAGCCTGTTCGTCCTGCACTTCATCCCGAACATCGGCGCGGCGGTGGCGACGATCCCGGCCGTGCTCGCCGCGCTGGCGAGCCAGGGGCCCGGGACCGCGGCGATCGTGGCGATCGGGTATCTGCTCATCAACCTGCTGGTGGGCAATGTGTTGGAGCCGCGGGTCCTCGGGCGGACGCTGGGGCTGTCCCCGCTCGCCGTGCTGCTCGGGATGCTCTTCTGGGGCTGGCTCTGGGGGCCGTCGGGGGCGCTGCTGTCGGTGCCGATCATGATGGTGGCGAAGATCACGCTGGAGAACGTGGAGGGGCTGTCGTGGATCGCGCGCGTCATGGAGCCGGCGCCGGAGGAGCACGAGCCCGAGGCGGCGCCGGCGAGCGAGGAGCCGCCGCCGTCGCTGCTGCGGCCGAGCGTGGCGGGAGCGCGGAGATCAGGGTGAGCGAGGTTGTGCCCGGCCAGGGGGCCGGCGAGGGAGCACGTCGCGCGGTGCGGGTCAGGGCGCCGCGGACGGCGCCGGCGCGATCCCGAAGACGCGCTCGTGGCGGGCGCTCACATGACACCCCATGCACGACGCGACCCGGCCGGCGGAGGTCACCTCGCCCCCGGGCGTGACCGTCCCGTAGACCCAGCCGGCGTCGGTGCCGGGCGTCTCCGGCGCGACCTTGAGCACCACGTAGGCGCCGGCGAAGCGCGACGCGCGGTAGACGCGATCGCCGTCCCGCAGGTAAGGATCGAAGTGATCTGGCGTGCCGGACGCGCCGTCAGCCCCCGAAGGCTGGTGCGACGGGAGCTCGGGGACCTCCTTCGCGTCGACGAGCTCGGGGTGGTAGCTCTCCTTGACGAGGGCCTGCCCGACCGGCTGGGATACGGGCGCCTCGGCCTGCACCAGCGGATAGCGATCGCGGTGCTTGGCGAACACCGAGTAGAGCTTGCGGGCGTGACCGCCGTCCTCGGCGGCGCTCATGCGGGCACGGCCGGGGAGCGGCAGGCGGCAGAGCCAGGGCGCCCAGCGGAGCTCGTCGTCGACGCGGCCCCACGCCTTGTAGTCGCGATAGGCGGAGGCGATCAGCGGGGCGAAGCGGGCGTCCACCTCGGCGGCGCCTGCCGAGGGCGCAGCGGCCGGAGACGCCGGAGAGGAGGACGAACCGCCGGAGGGAGGGCTCTTCGGATTCTCGGCATCCGGAGAGACGGGCTCGTCCACGGGGTGGCTGCACGCAGGCACGAGCACGAGAAGGAACCAGGCGACGCGCATGAGGCTGGATCTTACGATCCGGCCGACAAAAAGGTCTCGGCCTCGCGCATCTCCGGATCTCGGCCGCCTCGCCGCCCTCCGCAGGCGGCCAAGATCACGATACCGATCGCGTAGATCCGTCCGATGAAGGCGCGGACCCGTCCGAGGACGGCGCAGATCCGTCCGGCTGCATTGTCTCCGCCGGCGTCGCTGGAGCGGCCGACGGCGCCGGCGCGGCGCGGGCCGGCTGGCAGCGGGGGCAGAAGTACGTCGACCGCATCATCGTCCCCTGGCGGCGCATCTGGATCGCGGCGCCGCAGTCGTAACAGGCGCGCCCCTCGCGGCCGTAGACGCTGACCGGCCGCCTGCCGCGGTCGAACCCCGCGCGCGTCGTGCGCGTGTGGAGGTAGTGCGCGGTGGGGCCGCGGTACGCGCCGGAGGGATCCCGCGGCTCGACGTTGGCCTGCAGGAGACGGCGGCCGAGGTCGAGCATCGCGGAGAGCTCCTCGTCCGAGTACGCCCGGACCGGGGCGAACGGGTCGAGCCGCCTCCGGAAGAGGAGCTCGCTCTTGTAGACGTTGCCGATGCCGGCGACGACGCGCTGATCCATGATCGCGACCCCGAGCGGCACCTCGTCGAGCGCGCGCAGGCGGCGGAGCGCCTCCGCGGCGTCGAAGCCGTCGCCGAGCAGGTCCGGGCCGAGGCCGCCGAGCAGCCGGTCGCCGCGCAAGGCGCTCGCGCGGAGCAGGCGCACGATGGGCGCGCGGAAGCAGACGGCGACGTAGCCCGGGACCGCGAGGATCGCCGTCGCCGTCGCCTCGGACCGCTTCCAGCGCTCGCCCTCGCGGTAGAGGTGCCACGCGCCGCTCATCCGCAGGTGCGTGTGCAGCACCGTGCCCTCGTCGAAGAAGATCAACAGGTTCTTGCCGCGCGCCTCCACGCGCTCGATCCGCCGGCCGACGAGCGCGTCGCACCGCCGGTCGCTCCGGGGCAGCTCCAGGGCGATGACGCGCGCGCCCTCCAGCGCGGGGCCAAGGGCAGCGGCGATCCGGAAGAGCGTGTCGCCTTCGGGCATGAGCGGCGTGAGGACGCTCTGGGTGCAGACCGACCGGATCGCAAGGGGCTCCCGCGCGAAGAGCGCACGATCGTCCGCCGGCACATGTCCGCCTGCATCCGCGCGCAGGAGACGATCGTCCTCGAGATCGGGAACGCCACCGACGCCGACAGCAAGGCGGCGAGGATCGGCGCCCGCCGAGATCCCGGGGAGCTACCGCGTCGTCCACGAGAGCGGCGAGCACCGTCTGTCTCTCAGGCGTTCGTTAAGAATTGTAATGTTGGGTGTTATGGCGTGAAGGGCGCAAAAAAAAACCGAGCTGAGCCAGGCAGACGAAGGGGACGGCACTGCTGTGCCTGCGGACTTTTCTTTCGGAGCGACAATCGACCGTCGGCGCGCAGCGCGCGAGGTTTGCCGTTGCAGCAAGGCTGGTGCGCTGTTTCCACCATTCGCCGCCACCCTCGGCGGCGCTCTCACCAATGCAGGAATGCATCCGTCGATGGCCGTATCGAGCGCTCGGCCCGCGCGCTTGCCCGAGCCGGGCATTCGTTCTAAGGTGTGTCGCATCGACCCGGAGGCCAGGAAAGACCTCCATCGCAAAAGGAGTTATCCATGCGTCGGATCGGCCCTGCTACCCGCTTGCGGTTCTTCTTCGCTGCCCTGACTGCAGGCGCGGCGATGCTGGGAAGCGCCGCCCTGCTGGCTCCCTCGAGCGAGGCGGCGCCCGGGGCGAACTGCATCTACTACAGCGACGAGAGCCACACGACGGTCGTCGGCAAGTATGGCCGCGATTGCTGCAACAACCAGATCGCGTGGGGCACCAAGACGCAGCATTACGAGTGCGGCGGGTGTTTTCTCTGCACCCCGCCTCCTCGCTGAGGCAAGCGCGCCACGCTCCGCACGCTCTCGTGACCGTCGCACGGATCGCTCCTCGGCACGGATCGCAATCGATCCAGAGGACAGCGGGAATTCCAGGGACCGATCTGCCCGGCGTGCCTGGCCGGGCGCGTGCTCTCTCGGATCGCGCGGCTGACCAACGGCTTTCTTGCTCCAGAAGTCACCATCGACGATCATCCAAATCGCGGGGGGTTGGCATGAACAAGAACCGTGCTTCTCGATGGCTGTGCGGCGCGCTCGGGCTCGGGCTCGCGGCCCTCTCTGGCTGCTCTGGCAAGGTCGACAGGGTTGACCCTGGCCCGGGCGGCTCGTCGAGCGCAGGGGGCTCGACCGGAGCGGACGGCCACGGCGTCAGCGCCGGCGTCAGCGCGAGCGGCGCTGGCGCGGGCGGCGCGGGGGCCTCTGGCGCGGGTACGGGCGGCGCCGGCGACGGCGGCTCCGGGGGTGCTGGGACGAGCGGCTCCGGGGCTGGCGGCTCAAGCCACGGGTCGGGCGGTTCGAGCAGCGCGGGCAACGGCAAATTCGTCGGCAACATCACGACGGATCGCGCCGTGCGCGACGACTTCATCCGGTACTGGGACCAGATCGCGCCCGAGGTAGAGGGCTGGTTCAGCAGCGTCGCGCCCTCCCGCGACGTTCGAGACTGGAGCAGGCTCGACGCGATCTACGCGTACGCGCAGGACAACGACATCCCCTTCACGGAGTACGCCTTCGTGTATGGCAACACCCCGCCGAACTGGATCGGGCGCCTCACCGCCGACGAGCAGCGGCAGGCCATCAGGGACTGGATGCAGGCGTTCTGCGAACGGTATCCCGCGACGAAGTACATCATCGTCGTGAACGAGCCGCCGCCCCACACCACGCCTACCTTCAAGAACGCCATCGGGGGCGATGGCGAGAGCGGCTATGACTGGATCGTCAACTCCTTCACGTGGGCGCGCGAGTTCTGCCCGGGCGCGACCCTGATCCTGAACGACTACAACAACATCGAGTACAAGGGCGAGCACGACCGCTTCGTCGAGATGGTGAAGGCGCTGCTGGCCGCGGGCGCTCCGATCGACGGCCTCGGCGCGGAGGCCCACGATGCTTACAAGTTCGACACCAGCACGGTGAAGGGCTTCATCGACGGGCTCGCCGCCACGGGCCTGCCCGTCTACATCACCGAGTACGACATCAGCCTCGCGGACGACGAGGAGCAGCGACGGGTGATGGAGGAGCAGTTCACGATGTTCTACAACCACCCCGCCGTCAAAGGCATCACCCTCTGGGGCTACGTCGTCGGCTCCACCTGGCGGGACAACACGGGTCTCCTGCACCCGGACGGCACCATGCGGCCGGCCATGGCCTGGCTGATGGAGTTCCTCGGTCGCGGGGAGTGACCCGTCGCCGGCCCGCTCGGAGCGTGGAGCGACGAGCACCGCACCGCCGCGCCCGACTCGGCAGCGGGCGAGCCGAGCGCACGCGCTGGAGGCCCGCGGCTGAACCCGGATACGGCAGAGCGGCGGCGCTGGCCGCAGCGGTGAGCGCGGTGAGCGCCGACGGGCAACCGCTGGGGCGGGCACGTGAGGGGACGCCGGCCGTCGGCGTCAGCGCGTGGGCGGCGAGGAGCCGACCGTCCGCGCGCAGCGGAAGCCCATATCATGGGCCCGGGTGGAGTAGCTCTCCAAGCCGGAGCCGTACGATCGATCCGCGAGCCGCAGCTTCGTCAGCGCGGTGTACCAGGAGCCCCCCCGCGCGCCGGCGCCAACGACGTCGACGTCAGGCCAGCCGAGCAACTTGACGTCGGGGTTCCCGAAGCCGTCGAGCTCGCCGGTGCCGGGGGTACCGGTAAACGCCCGGCCCTGGGGCTCCCCGACGGTCACGCACCACTCCCAGAGATTGCCGCTCAGCCCCATCACCCGGTAATACGATGCGCCGGTCCGCTCTCGCTCGTTCACCTGGACCGGGGACAGGCCGGACTGGTCCTCGGCGAAATCGCGACGCATGCCGAAGGCGCACGCGCCGGACCAGGACGCCGGCGGGCCGCCGAAGGCGTTGCCGGGCAGCGGTCCGGAGCCGCCGTCGCCGCCGACGAAGATGGCCTGTTGGAAGGCCGCGTTGCCGTTGACCCAGCTCACGCCCCCCTCGTTGCCGAAGATCACCTGGGCCTGCACGGCCGTGGTGGTGCCCCACGCATACTCGCAGCTCACGGCCTGCGCTGGACCACGGCAGGCCTTCTCGTACTCGAGCTCCGTCAGCGGGCGCAGGCCCGCCCAGCAGGCGAAGGCTGCCCCGTCCATCCACGCGAGCCAATTGCAGGCGTTGTCGGGACGCAGCGTGAGGCGAGCGCTCGATTGCGTCATGAAGGTGGTGTAGCGATACGAACCAAACCAGTACGAAAAGCGCACCGTTCTCGCCGGGCCCTGGAGCGTGTTGACGAAATCGCCGTACTGGCCCTGGTTGATCTGGTACTTCATCACGTAGAAGGCGCCGTACCCGTTCGGGAATCCCTTCGGAATCGGGCCCTGCCCGTCGCCCTCGTTCCCCTCGGACGCGTCCCCGTCGTAGTAGAGCCGCGACCGGTCGCCGTTCGGCCCCACCTCGATCGGGCCGTCGGACGTCACGCGGTAGGATCGATCGGGGTCCTTGTCGCCGAGCGAGGCGTCGTAGAAGCAGGCGGCCGGCCCGCCTGGGCCCAGCGGATCCCCCAGCGAGAACGGGCCCTCGGGGATGTAGACCATCTCGATGCCGAACACCCAGAGCGACACGTGGTCGGCGAAGGCAGGGCCGTCCGGTGGGCGGCAGAGGGTCAGGGTCACCGCGCGGAAGACGACAGGGCCCACGCCGGCGTTCTCGTCGCTGCGGTAGAGGAACACGCCGCGCTGATCCTCGGGGAGGAGCACCTCGCCTCCAACGGGCGCGCGGGCGGCTGCGATCAGCGCGTGCCGCCACTCGCTCATCCGGCTGGCCTCGAGGCCGTGGCCCCTGTCGCCGAGCGCCCGCACGGTGATGTCCTCGACGGACGACTCCAGCGGGCCCATCGGGCTGCGGTGGTGGTACCGCTCCACCCGGACGCGCCACTTCTGGCCCGGGGTCACCGGGTGCACCTCACGCTTGCCGCGCAATCGCAGGGAGCTCGGCCTCCCAGACACGGGAGCGGGGATCGGCGCAGCCGCCGCGGGAACGGGGATCGCCACCGCAGCCGCCGCGGGAACGGGGATCGCCACCGCAGCCGCCACGGCAGCGGGGACCGCCGCGGGAGCGGGGATCGCCGCCATCGCCGCTGCGGCGAGCGGGGACAGGTCCCCCTGATCCGCCGCAGCGCGGATCTCCCCGTTGTCGTGCAACGGGACCACCTCGGTGCCGCGGTACTTGACGAAGAGCCAGACGGCGTCCCAGTTGCCAGCCCCCGGCCCGCCGCGCTCGCGGAACGAGTTGTCCCAGGCGACATCGAAGCGAACGGTGATCTCGTCGCCCTCCCGGCCGACGATCTCCAGGTTGGTGACGCGCGCGCTGCCGGCGGTCGGGGGGCTGCGGGTCTCGAGGTCCATTGCTGTTTCTCCTTGCTCGACGTGACACACGGGCGTGTCGAGGGGTGAGCCCGTCGCGCCGCGTCCGCTCAGGTGGGGTGCACCGTCGGCCAGCGACGGTAGCGCGGCGCGTCCACAGCCGGGCTCGCCTCGCGCAGGCGCTCCACGTCGGCGCAGTCCCGGATCACCCCCTCGGGGCGGCTCCGGCTGCGCACCAGGAGGGCGGGCTCCCCGGAGTAGCCCGGCGGGACGTCCGCCGCGTGGTAGCGCAGATCGAGGCTCCAGCGGACGCGCTCGGTCCGGTTCAGGCCGGACCGGTGCGGCATGAGGCCGCTCATGAGGAGCACATCGCCCGGGCGGGCCGGGACCTTCACGGACTCGAGCGGCGGCAGCGCCTCGCCCAGGATCTCGAGGAACGGCTCGCCGTGCACGTTGCGGTGCGGAAGGATGCCTCGATGACCGCGGGGGAGCACCTCGATGCAGCCGTTCTCCTCGGTGGACTCCGTGAGCGGGATCCAGACGGTCGCGTAGAAGTACCGGTCACACTCCGGCACCAGGTAGGCCACGTCCTGGTGCCACGGCATGGCGCGCATCCACGAGATGGGGCTGCTGCTCGGGAGCTTCGGCCGGACGCGGTAGCCGGGGTGGCAGGCGATCTCGGGGCCGAGCAGCGGCTCGAGCAGATCGAGCAGCGCGGGGCCGCGGATCAGCTCGAGCAGCGCAGGGCGCATGTAGTTGCGGTTGAAGAGCGTCCGCACCACCGCGTCCGTGCGCAGGGAGAGCCGGTGCAGGCGCGTGTCGAAGCCGTGCTCCTCCAGCGGATCCTCGAGCTGGCCTCGGTCGCGGAGATCCCGGGAGCAGGCGTCGACCGCCGCGTCGAGCTCGTCGATGACCGCGGCGACGACCGGCGGGGGGAGCGCGCCCTCGACGAGCAGGTAGCCCTCGTCGGAGAAGGCGCGGAGCATGGCGTCGCTGAGGGTCGCGCTGCTCACAGGGTGATCTCCTCCCATCCCCCCGCGGGCTCGGCGCGCGCGGCGAGCAGCTCCGCGAGGGCGAGCACGCCCGGCGAGCGTAACACATCGACGATCGAGACCGCGATCGCCAGCTCGGCCGCGAGCCGGCTCCGGAGCTCGACCGCCATGAGCGAATCGAGGCCGAGGCGGACGAGGGGCTCGTCCAAGGGCAGATCCGCCGCGGGCCGGCGCAGCGCTGCCGCAACGCGGGCCCGCAGGTACAGCTCGAGGCGCCCCCGCCGCTCCTCGGGCGCGCCGGCGAGCGGGTCGGCGACCAGCAGGGCGGCGCCCCCCGGGCCCTCGCCGGGCGAGGGGGCCGCGCCGCGCCCGGCGAGCAACGCGAGGCGCGGCGCGGCCGCGGCCTCGGGGTAGGCTGCCGACCACGCGCTCCAGTCGACGCCCAGCACGCCGACGTGGGGGGGCGCGCCAGCGAGCAGGCGCTCCAGCACGTCGAGGCAGCGATCCGGGGCGAGGGGCGCGACGCCGCGCGGCGCGGCGCGCCGGCCCTCGGCCCGCTCGCGCCGCGCGGCCATGCCGACGCCGTCCCAGTAGCCCCAGCCGACGCTCAGCGCGGGGAGGCCGCGCGCCCGGCGATCGTGGGCGAGCGCGTCGAGGAACGCGTTGGCGGCGGCGTAGCCGCCGAGCAGGGGCGAGCCGAGCTGCGTCGCGGCGGAGGAGAAGAGCACGAAGAGGTCGAGATCCGCGAGCAGGCGATCGAGCAGCCAGGCGCCGAGCACCTTGGATCGCAGGTCGGGGAGGAGGTCGTCGGCCGCGAGCTGGTCGAGCGGCGCGGGGCGATGCACCCCGGCGCAGTGGATCACGCCGCGGATGGCAGGCCAGGCCGCGGCGTCGTGGGCCGCGAGCGAGGCGCGCAGGGCCCGCTCGTCGCCGACGTCGGCCACGGCGATCCGCACGCGCGCCCCGAGCGCCTCGAGGGCGGTGATCGCGGCGGCGCGCGCGTCGCCCGCCCCGGCCGCGCCGGGCGGCGTCCGGCCGAGGAGGACGAGGTGCCGCGCGCCCCGCTCGACCAGGCGGCGCGCGACGAGCAGCCCGAGGTCGCCGAGGCCGCCGGTGACGAGGTAGCTCGCGTCGGGGCGCAGCCGGAGCGGCTCGGGGGCGGAGCGCTCGTCGTCCCAGGTCGAGAGCCGAGCCGCGAGGCGCTCACCCCGGCGGTACGCCACCTCCTCCGCGGGGCCGGATCGACCGGCGATCTCCGCGGCGATCAGGGCCGCAGCCTCCCCGGCGGCGGCGTCCGGCGGCAGGTCCACGAGGCCGCCGAGGTGCTCGGGGCGCTCGGCCTCGAGCGTGCGACCGAGCCCGAGGAGCACGGCCTGCGCCGCGGCGACCGGGCCTGGCTCGACCGGCTGCGCGCCGCGCGTGATCAGCCAGATCCGGTGCGATCGCCCGGAGTCGAGCGCGCCGTGGAGCTGCTCCAGCGCGAGGCCCGCGAGCCGCAGCACCTCGGCTTCCAGCGCGGCCGCGCTGGCGGCGCCGCCCGCCGGCGCGTCCAGCGCGGCGAGGTAGACGATCTCCCACGGCGGCTCCGGCGCCGCGGCGCCGGGGAGCGAGGCGTGTGCGGCGCCGACGTCCGGCCTCACGAGAGCGCAGGGGCGGCCATCGGCCCGAGCGATGGCCGCGAGGCGGTCGCCCACGCCGCCCCGATCCGCGACGATCAGCCAGCCGCCGCGCGACGTCGGCGCGCCGGCGGGGCGCGGCGCCGGCTGCCATTGGAGGACCGTGAGCGCGTCCTCGGGGCGGCGCTCCGGTCCGCGCGCGGCGAGGCGCGCCAGCCGGAGATCGTCGACCTCGACCACGATCCGGCCGTCCGGATCCGCGACGCGCACGTCCGCGTGTACGCCGTCTCGATCGCGGCGGCGGACGGTCAGGTGGCTCCAGAGCCGCGGGACCAGGGGGCCGCGCAGGCGCACCCGCGCGACGCCCGCGAGCACGAAGGGGCCGGGCATCGCGGGGTCCTCGGCGAGCTCCACGGCGGCCTGGCCGCAGGCGTCGAGCAACGCGGGGTGCAGCGCGTGGCGCGGCAGCGCGCCGGCGACCTCCGCGGGGGCCACGATCTCGGCGAGCGCCTCGGCGTCGCCGCGCCACAGCCGCGCGATGCCCTGGAAGCCGGGGCCCCAGGCGTTGCCGCGCGCGGCGCGCCGCGCGTAGAAGGCGGCGCCAGGCTCGACGGCGCCGCAGCGGGCGCGGATCGCGGCGACGTCGAGCGCGAGGGGCGCGGTGGCTGGCTGGGCGACGGCGGCTCCGCCGCGCGCGACGAGCGTCCATGCCGGCTCGCCAGGGCGGCGCTGGTGCAGGCGGAACGCGGCCGCGCCCGGGCCCTGCTCGGTGACGAGCATCTGGAACCGGCACGTGCCGTCGTCTGGCAGCACCGCGGGCCGTTCGTAGACGACGTCCGTGAGATCGCGGGGGCCCGGTCCGAAGAGCTCCGCCGTGGCGGCGAGCGCCGCGTCGAGCGTCGCCGTGCCCGGGAGCACGATGGCGTCCTCGACGCGGTGGTCGGCGAAGAGGGCCAGATCCGCCGCGTCGAGCGCGCCGTGCCAGAGGTGAGCGCCCGGCGGCTCGGCCAGCGCGATGTGCTCGCCGAGCAGCGAGCGGGCCGCCGGAGCGCGGCGCTCCGGCGCTGCCGGGAGGGCCGCGCGGTCCCAGGGGTAGGCCGGCAGCGCTGCGCGCGGCCCGCCGGGCGGCTGGAGCGCGCTCCACGCGACGGGGAAGCCGAAGCAGTACAGCGCGCCGACGGCGCCGAGGAGGCCCGCGCGATCGTCCTCGCCCCGCCGCATGGCGGCGAGCAGCGGGCTGCGCGCCTCGAGGCCGAGGAGGGCGAGGCCCTCCCGGAGCGGCGCGAGCAGCGTCGGGTGCGGGCCCAGCTCGAGGAACACGGAGGGGGTGTCGGACACGAGCGTCCGCAGCGCGGGCCAGAAGCGCACCGGCTCCCGGAGGTTCCGGGCCCAGTAGGCGGCGTCGAGCTCGGGCCCCTCGACCGGCGCGCCCGTCACCGTGGAGATCATCGGCATCGCCGCGCGGCGGGGCTGCAGATCCGCGAGCTCGGCGCGGATCGTGGGGCAGAGCTCCTCCACCGCCGCGCTGTGCGAGGCCACGTCCACCCGGATCCGCCGCGCGTCCACCCCGCGGCGCTCCAGCTCCGCGACGATGGCGTCGAGCGCGGCGGCGTCGCCCGCGATGACCGTCGCGGTCGGCCCGTTGACGGCGGCGATCGAGAGCGCCTCCGGCCGCCCTGCGACGAGCTCCGCGGCCTGCTCCGCCGAGAGCGCGACCGCGGCCATGCCGCCCGAGCCTCGCGCGCGCGAGAGGAGCCGGCTGCGGCGCGCGACGACCCGCAGGCCCGCCTCGACGTCGAGCGCGCCCGCGACGACGGCGGCCGCGGCCTCGCCCATGCTGTGGCCGATCACCGCGTCGGGCTCGATGCCGAAGGCGCGGAGCTGCGCGGCCAGGGAGACCTGGAGCGCGAAGAGCAGCGGCTGGACGCGATCGACGCGATCGAGCCAGGCGGGATCGCCGGCGAGCGCGTCGCGGAGCGACCAGCCCTCGGCGGCGCGCAGGGCGCGGTCGCATGCCTCGAAGCGCTCGCGAAAGGCGGGCTCGCTCTCGAGCAGCGCGCGGCCCATGCCGGGCCACTGGCCGCCCTGCCCCGGGAAGACGAAGGCGAGCCGCGGCCGTCCGGCGACCGGAGCGCGCCCGGCGCTCGTACCGGGCCGCGGCTCGCCCTTCAGGAACGCGTCGAGCCGCTCGGCGAGCTCGGCGCGGCCCCGGGCGACCAGCGCGAGGCGGTGCTCGTGGTGCGCGCGCCCGAGCGCGGCGGCGGCGCAGATCGCCTGGACCTCCGCGCGCGAAGGCTCGCCCTCCGGCGCGTCGAGGAGCCGCCGGTAGCCCGCCGCGAGCGCGCGCAGCGCCCCGGGGCTGCGCGCCGAGATGGGCAGGAGCTCGGCGCACCCTGGCGGGCGCGGCGCGGGCGCGGGCGCCGGGCGGGGCGCCTCCTCGAGCACGAGGTGCGCGTTCGTGCCGCTCAGGCCGAAGGAGCTGAGCCCCGCGAGCCGCGGCCCGCCCCCGGGCGGCCACGGCGTCGGGGCTCGCGGCAAGAGGAAGCACGAGCCCGCGAGCGGCAGATCGGGGTTGGTCTCCTCCAGGTGGAGGTTCGGCGGGATCTCGCCGCGCTGCAGCGCGAGCGCCGCCTTGAGCAGCCCCGCCATCCCGGCGGCGGCCTCGAGGTGCCCGAGGTTGGTCTTCACCGCGCCGAGCACGCAGGCCCCCCGATCGGGGCGCGGCGCGCCGACGACGGCGCGCAGGGCCTCGACCTCGATGGGATCGCCGATCCGGGTGCCGCTGCCGTGCGTCTCGACGTAGCCGATCTGCGCGGGCGAGGCGGCGGCGTCGGCGAGGGCCAGCCGGATGACCTCCTCCTGCGCGCGGCCGCTCGGCGCGGTCAGGCCGTTGGTGCGGCCGTCCTGGTTCACCGCCGTCCCGCGCACGAGCGCGCGGATGTCGCGGCCCGCGGCGAGCGCATCGGAGAGCCGCTCGAGGACGACGACGCCGCAGCCCTCGCCGCGCACGAAGCCGTCCGCGCGCGCGTCGAAGGTCTTGCAGCGCCCGTCGGCCGCGAGCATGCCGAGCTTGGCCATCGCCACGCACTCCTCCGGCGCGAGCACGAGGCTCACCGCGCCGACGATGGCGCGGTCGCACTCGCCGGCCAGCAGGCTGCGGCAGGCGAGGTGGACGGCGACGAGCGAGGACGAGCAGGCGGTGTCCACGACGAGGCTCGGCCCGCGCAGGTCGAGCAGGTAGGAGATGCGGCCCGCCGCGAGGCACTGCTGGGCGCCGAGGCCCGCGTAGGCGTCGATCGCGCCCGGGTCCGCGAGCGCGAGGCGCGCGTGGTCACCCTGGTAAGCCGCGACGAATACCGCGGTTCGGCTGCCGGCGAGGGAGGGGCCCGGCAGGCCGGCGTCGTCGAGCGCCTCCCAGGTGACCTCGAGGAGCACGCGGTGCTTCGGGTCCATGCGCGCCGCTTCGCGCGGGGAGACGCCGAAGAACGCGGCGTCGAAGCGATCGATCTCGCGCAGGAAGGCGCCCCACCGCGAGCTCGTCCGACCGGGCGCGCCCGGGTCCGGGTCGTACCAGGCGCGCGCGTCCCAGCGCTCGGGCGGCACCTCGGTCACGGCGTCGTGGCCGCCGCGCAGCAGGCGCCAGAGGCCCTCCGGATCGTCGGCGCCACCTGGGAGCCGGCAGCCCATGCCCACGATGGCGACGGGATCGACCACGAGCCGCCGCGGGATCTCACCCGCGGCGCGCAGCTTGCGCGCGAAGAGCGCCCGCCGCTCCGGCGACAGCGCGGCGGCGCGCGCCGACACCTCGTCCCAGGGGATCTCCCGGCCTTCCATCCAGCACCCCGCCAGCAGCCCGCGCGCTGCCGCGCTCGAGCGCGCACCCTACCACGAGCGCGCGTGCGCATGTCACGAGCCACAGCGGCCCGCGCCGGCTTGCTGATCCAGAAGTTCTCACGTATTCAGCGGACTTTCCACGCGAGGTTCGCTCGTTCCCGGGAGGTCGCGTGCCGCTGTACTCGACGGATGACAAGCAGGTGGGGGCCTGCGACACGACCGCAAGGCGCGGCGAGGAACCCCGGAGCGTCGAGCCCGCCGAGCCGGTCGCGCTCATCGGGATGGCCGGCCGCTTCCCCGGGGCGCCGAGCGTCGAGGATCTCTGGAAGCTCCTCTGCGACGGCGCGGAGGCCATCCGCGACGTCCCTGCAGACCGCTGGGACGCGGAGGCCTACCACGCGCCCGATCCGGCCGCGCCCGGCAAGATGCTCACGCGCGCGGGCGGCTTTCTCGGCGAGGTCGACCGCTTCGACGCGGCCTTCTTCGGCATCTCGCCGCGCGAGGCCGCGCACATGGACCCGCAGCAGCGCCTCGCGCTCGAGGCGAGCTGGGAGGCGCTCGAGGACGCGGGCATCCCGGCGGCGGGGCTCACCGGCAGCGCGACGGGCGTGTTCCTGGGCGCCATGTGGCGCGACTATGGCCGGCTGCCCGGCGCCCGCGGCGAGGCGATCTCGCAGCACACGGCGACGGGCAACGATCTCAGCATCCTGGCAGCGCGCGTCTCGTACGCGCTCGGGCTGGAGGGGCCGAGCGTGGCCCTCAACACCGCTTGCTCCTCGGCGCTCGTCGCCGTCCACCTCGCCTGCCAGAGCCTGCGCGCGGGCGAGTCGTCGCTCGCGCTCGTGGGCGGCGTGAACCTCATGCTCTCGCCCGAAAGCACGGTGGCCATGACCAAGTTCGGCGGGCTGTCGCCCGACGGCCGGTGCTTCTCTTTCGACGCGCGGGCCAACGGCTACGTGCGGGGCGAGGGCGTGGGCGTCGTGGTGCTGAAGCTCCTCGCGCGCGCGCGCGAGGACGGCGACCGCGTCCGCTGCGTGATCCTCGGCAGCGCAGTGAACAACGACGGTCGGGGCCGGACGGGGCTGAGCTCCCCGAGCGCCCGCGCGCAGGCCGCGCTCCTGCGCCGCGCCTACCGGAGCGCGGGCGTCCTGCCGGCCGCGGTCCAGTACGTCGAGGCGCACGGCACCGGCACGTCCGCCGGCGACCCCGTGGAGGCGGAGGCGCTCGGGGAGGTGCTCGGCGCGGGCCGGCCGGCGGACCGCCCGCTCCGCATCGGATCCGTGAAGACCAACATCGGGCACCTCGAGCCTGCAGCGGGCGCCGCGGGCCTGATCAAGGCCGCGCTCTGCGTCGAGCGCGGGGCCGTGCCGCCGAGCCTGAACTTCGAGACGCCGAACCCCCGCGTCCCCTTCGAGGCGTGGCGCCTGCGCGTGCAGACCGAGATCGGCCCCTGGCCCTCGCCTGCCGAGCCCGCCCTCGCCGGCGTGAGCGCGTTCGGCTTCGGTGGCACCAACGCCCACCTGGTCCTCGCCGAGCCGCCAGCGCCAGAGGGCGAGGCGCACGCGCCAGGCCTGCGGGTGATCCTGGTGTTCGCGGGCCACGGATCGCAGCGGCCGGGCATGGGCGGCGCGCTGCTCGAGCGCGAGCCGGTCTTCCGCGCGGCGCTCGAGGCGTGCGCCGACGCGCTCCATGGCCTCGGCGGCCCCGCGATCCTGCCGGCGATCGCGGCCGGCGCGGCGAGCGCCGCGCTGGAGGACGTCGAGGTGGCCTGGCCTGCGCTGGTGGCGGTGGAGATCGGGCTCGCGGCGCTGCTGCGATCGTGGCGCGTGGAGCCCGCGGCCGTGGTGGGCCACAGCGTCGGCGAGGTCGCGGCCGCGCACGTGGTCGGGGCGCTGAGCCTCGAGGAGGCGATGGAGATCGCGCTGCGCCTGGCCCGGCGGGCCGCGCGCGCGCGCGGCGGCGCCATGGCCCACGTCGACCTGCCCCCGGCCGAGGCGGCCGCGCTGATCGAGGGGCGCGCGGATCGGCTCCGGGTCGCGGTGCACGCGAGCCCCGGGGCCACGGTGCTGTCCGGCGACG
Organism: Sorangium sp. So ce394; assembly: GCF_051474665.1. Classification (NCBI taxonomy): domain Bacteria; kingdom Pseudomonadati; phylum Myxococcota; order Polyangiales; family Polyangiaceae; genus Sorangium; species Sorangium sp. So ce394. The sequence goes on along the minus strand of NZ_CP150339.1, from coordinate 5,777,893 downwards.
CCGAGGCGCTCGGCGACGTGCTCGCCGCGTGCACCGCCCGCGGCGTCGGGTGGCGGCCGGTGCGGGGCGACGTCGCCGCGCACGGGCCGGCGCTCGCCTGCCCCGCCGCGCGCGCGGAGCTCGGCGCGGCGCTCGCCGGGCTCCGGCCCCGCGCGGCCCGGGTACCCCTCTATTCCAGCGCGACCGGCGGCGCAGCGCGGGGCGAGTCGCTCGACGCGGCGCACTGGGAGCGGAGCATCGCCGAGCCGGCGCGCTTCGCCGAGGCGGTCGCCGGCGCCGCCGCGGAGCCCTCGGCCGTGCTCGTGGAGGTGAGCGCGCAGCCGATCCTGCAGCAGGACCTCGAGGCCATCCTGGCGCACGCCGGGCGGGCCGCGGTGGTGCTCCCGTCGCTCCGGCGCGGCGAGGACGAGCGCCGCTCGATGCTCGACGCGCTGGCCGCGGTCCGCGAGGCCGCCTCCGGGCAGCGCGCCCCGTGCCCCGCGCGCGTGGAGATCGTCCCGCTGTCTGCGAGGGATCCGGCCGCGCTCGCCGCCCTGGCGCGCGCGCACCGGGCTCATCTCGCCTCGGAGGCGGGCCGACGCGCGCTGCTCGCCGACATCGCCTACACCGCCGCGGTCCGCCGCAGCCACCTCGAGCATCGCGCCGCCGCGGTCGGCGGCTCCCGCGAGGAGATCGGCGCCGCGCTCGACGCCCTGGCGGCGGCCGAGCGCGCCCCGGCGCCCGCCCTGGGGCGCCCCCGGATCGCGTTCGTGATCTCGGGCCAGGGCACGCAATGGGCAGGGATGGGCAGGGAGCTCTCCGCCTCGGAGCCCGTGTTCCGCGCGGCGATCGCGCGCTGCGACGAGCGCTGGCGGCGGCTCGCAGGCTGGTCGCTCGAGGCCGCGCTGGAGGCGGGCGAGGCCTCGAGGCGCCTGCACGACACCGAGATCGCCCAGCCGACCCTCTTCGCCGTCCAGCTCGGTTTGATGGAGCTCCTCGTATCGTGGGGCGTCGAGCCGGAGCTGCTGCTCGGCCACAGCCTCGGCGAGGTGGCAGCGGCCTGCGCGGCGGGGGCGCTGACGCTCGACGACGCCCTCGTCGTGGTGCACCACCGATCCCGGCTCCTTCAGCGAGCGACCGGGCTCGGCGCGATGGCCGCCGTCGAGCTCGCGCCCGAGGAGGCGGCGCGCGCGATCGCCGGCCACGAGGGCCGCGTGGCCATCGCCGCGGTCAACGATCCGGGCTCGGTGGTGCTGTCCGGGGAGACCGCGGCGCTCGAGGAGGTGCTGCGCGCGCTCCGCGGCCGGGGCGTCGAGGCCCGATCGCTGCCGGTCCGCTACGCCTTTCATAGCCCCCAGGTGGCGCCGCTCGGCGACGCGATCGAGCGCGCGCTGGACCGCCTCGCGCCGCGGCGCGCGGCGCGCGGCCTGATCAGCACGGTGACAGGCGCGCGCGCCTCCGGCGCAGAGCTCGACGCGCGCTACTGGGGCCGGAACGTGCGCGAGCCCGTCCAGCTCGCGGCGGCGACGCGCGCCGCGCTGGATCTCGGAGCCGACGTGCTCGTCGAGATCTCCCCCCACCCCGCCCTCGCAACGTACCTCGAGCGCGCGATCGCCGCCGCTGGCGCCGCGGGCCGCGTCATCACCACCCTGCGCCGCGGCCGCGCGGAGCGCCGCGCGATGCTCGAGGCGCTCGCCGCGCTCTACGCCGCCGGCGTGGACGTCCGCTGGCAGGCGCTGTATCCCCGCGGCGGCCGCTGCGTCTCGCTGCCCTCGTACCCGTGGCAGCGGACGCGCTTCTGGCTCGACGCGCCCCCGGCCGAAGCGCCGGAGCGCCCCGCGCGGACCGGCGAGCACCCGCTGCTCGGCGGCGGCTTCACCGTGGCCACGCAGCCAGGCGCCCGGTTCTGGGAGCGGCGCCTCCGCGCCGGCGCGCCGCGCTGGCTGGCGGACCATAGCGTCCTCGGCGAGGTGATCGTCCCCGCGGCCGTCCTGGCGGAGATGGCGCTCGCGGCCGCGGCGGGGAGCGCCCCCGGAGGCGTCGTGCTGGACGATCTGCGCTTCGAGCGCCCGCTCGCGCTGCCAGCCACGGGCGCGCGGACCGTCCAGGTGGCCGTCACGCCTGGGCCGGGGGCGGGCGCCTTGGTGCAGGTGGCGAGCCTGCACGAGGGCGGTGAGGCGTGGGTGGTACACGCGCGCGGCGAGGCGCAGCCCGCGGACGGCGCGCCCGGCGCGGAGCCCTCGCCGCCCGCCCCGCCGGAGCGGGCCGTCGCCGAGGACGCCGCCGCCCATTACGCCGACCTCGCCGCGCGCGGGCTCGTCTACGGGCCGTCGTTCCAGGGGCTCGTGGAGCTCTGGCGCGCCCCGGGCGAGGCCCTGGCCCGCCTCGTCGCGCCCGCCGCTCCGGCTCTCGAGCCCGGCCGCTGGATCCTCCAGCCCGCGCTCGTCGACGGCGGGCTCCAGCTGCTCGCAAGGCTCCTCGGCGCTGCGCTGGAGGAGGGGCCCGGGGCGGCGGCCGGCTCGCCTGGCGACGCCGGCGCCGCAGGGATCGCCTACGTGCCCGCCGGCGCTGAGCGGCTCCGCGTGTACGAGGCGCTGCCGCGCGAGGCGTGGGTGCGCGCGCGGCTCCGGCCGGCGGTGGGCGGCGAGCTGCCGCGCGGCGATCTCGCGTGGATGGATGCGCGCGGCCGGGTGCTGGTAGAGGCCAGCGGAGTGCGCTTCGGCCAGCTCCACGGGACGCGCGCCTCGGACGCGTGGCTGCACCGCGTCTCGTGGGCGCCCATGCCGCTGCGGGCCGCGGCGCCGCCGGGGAGCTCCTCGCCCGAGGCGGGCACGTGGGTCATCGTGGGGGACGCGGGCGGGCTGGGCGCGGCCCTGGCGGCTCGGCTCGAAGCGAGGGGCCATCGCTGCGTGCGCGCGGCGGCCGGCGCGCGCGCCCCGCGCCGCGTCGACCGCCTGGATCCCGCCGATCCGGGGGCGCATCGCGCGCTCCGCGACCTCTCCCTCGCGGGCGGCGTTCCGCTGCGGGGTGTCGTGCACCTCGGCGCGCTGGACGCGACGGCGCTGCCAGAGGCGGGCCTCGACGCGATCGAGGCCGTCGCGCGGCTCGGTCTCCTCGGCGCGCTCGGCGCCGCCCGGGCCATCCTGCGCGGGGAGACACGCGACGCGCCGCGGCTCTGGCTGGTCTCGCGCGGCGCCCAGGCCGTGCGCGAGGCCGAGCCCGCGCGGCCCGCACAGGCGCTGCTGTGGGGCCTCGGTCAGGCGCTCGCGCTCGAGCACCCGGAGCTGCGCTGCACCTCGGTCGATCTCGATCCGGCGCCCCGCTCGGACGAGGCGGAGGCCCTGCTCGCGGAGCTGCTCGCGCCCGACGGCGAGGATCGCGTCGCGCTGCGCGCGGACGGCCGGCGCGCCGCGCGCCTCGTCCGCGCCCCGCTCGCGCCGGCGCCAGATCCGCAGCTGGCGCCGGACGCTACCTACCTCGTCACCGGCGGGCTCGGCGGCCTCGGCCTCAGGCTCGTGCGCTGGATGGTCGCGCGCGGCGCGCGGCGCGTGGTGCTGGCGGGGCGGCGCGCGCCGAGCAGCGCGGCCGCCGAGGTCATCGCGGAGCTCGGTCGGGCCGGCGCGCGCGTCGACGCCGCGGCGGTGGACGTCGCGGACCGCGCGCAGCTCGCCGCGCTCCTCGACGCCATCGCGCGCGAGGGGCCGCCGCTGCGCGGCGTGATGCACGCCGCGGCGGTGCTCGACGACGGCACCGCGCTCGAGCTCGACGCGCCGCGCCTCGCCCGCGTCCTCGCGCCCAAGGCCCGGGGCGCCTGGAACCTGCACGCGCTCACCGCTTCCTTGCCGCTCGATTTCTTCGTGCTCTTCTCGTCCGTCGCCTCGCTCTTCGGATCCGCGGGGCAAGGCAGCTACGCTGCCGCCAACGCTTTCCTCGACGCCCTCGCGCGCGCCCGCCAGGCCGCCGGCCTGCCCGGCCTCAGCGTGGCGTTCGGGCCCTTTTCCGAGGTCGGCCTCGCGGCGGCCGACGAGCGCCGCGGGGCCCGGCTCGGCCGCCGGGGCGTCGGCAGCTTGAGCCCTGCCGAGGGACTGTCGGCGCTCGGCCGGCTGCTCGGGGCCGGCGCCGCCGGCACCTGGGGGGTGGTCCGCCTCGACGCGCTCCGCTTCTTGGAGTCGCATCCGGGCGCCGCGGCTTCGCCCTTCTGGTCGGCGCTGCGGGGCGCGGGGGAGCACGCCCTGCCCTCGTCGGCGGCGGGCATGCGGGACGCGCTGTCGAGGGCGCGCCCAGAGGCGCGCGTCGCCTTGATCGAGGCCCACCTCGCCGAGCAGATCGCGCGCGTCGTCGGCGTCGACGTCGCGCGCCTCGACCTGACCCGGCCGATCCTCGATCTCGGCATGGACTCCCTGATGAGCCTCGACCTGCGCAACGGCCTGGAGGCCAGCCTCGGCCTCCGGCTCGCGGCCACGCTGCTCTTCGCCTACCCGAGCGTGAAGGCGCTCTCGGCCCACCTGCTCGCGGAGCTCGGCCTCGGCGACGCGCCGGCGTCGCGCGCGCCGGCCGCGCCCCCGGCGGGCTCTCGCTCGGCCTCGCCGGGCGGTGACCCGCCCGCGCTCGCCGAGGAGGCGATCCTCCGCCTGTCCGAGGCGGAGGCCGAAGCGCTGCTCCTCGAGCGACTCGGGGCGCTGGAGCGGCGAGGGGCGCCTTGAGCGACGCGCAGGCCTCCCCGATCAAGCGCGCCCTCGCCGCGATCGAGGAGCTCCGCGCCGAGCTCGACGCGCTACGCCGCGAGCGCGCCGAGCCCATCGCCGTCATCGGCATGGCCTGCCGCTTCCCGGGCGGGGCCTCGTCGCCCGAGGCGCTCTGGCGGCTGCTCGACGGCGGCGCCGACGCGGTGACCGAGGTCCCGCCGGACCGCTGGCCCCTCGCGCCCGCCGCGGACCTGGCGCCCGCGCAGCGCGCCGCGCGCTGGGGCGCCTTCCTCCGCGACATCGACGCCTTCGACCCGCATCACTTCGGCGTCTCGCCCCGGGAGGCGGCGAGCATGGATCCACAGCAGCGGATCCTGCTCGAGGTCGCCTGGGAGGCGCTCGAGCGCGCGGGCCAGGTGCCCGAGCGGCTCGCGGGCAGCGCCGCCGGCGTCTTCGTCGGGGCGATGCACGACGACCACCGCGAGCGCAGCGCCGCCGGGGACCCGTCCCGCTTCGACCTGCACACCGGCACCGGTGCGTTCCGCGGCTTCGCGGCGGGCCGGATCTCGCACGTGTTCGGGCTCACGGGCCCCAGCCTGGTCGTCGACACCGCGTGCTCCTCCTCGCTGGTGGCCGTGCACCTCGCCTGCCAGAGCCTGCGCCTCGGCGAGTGCGATCTCGCGCTCGCCGGCGGCGTGAGCCTGATGCTCTCGCCCGCCACGATGGAGATGGGCGCGCGGCTGAACGGCGCGCTCTCGCCCGAGGGCCGCTGCCGGACCTTCGACGCGCGAGCGAGCGGCTTCGTGCGGGGCGAGGGCTGCGGGCTCGTGGCGCTCAAGCGCCTGTCGCGGGCGCGCGCCGACGGCGACCCGGTGCTGGCGCTGCTCCGGGGCTCGGCCGTGAACCAGGATGGGCGCTCGGCGGGGTTGACCGTGCCCAGCGTGCGCGCGCAGGAAGAGCTGCTCCGCGCCGCGCTCCAGCGCAGCGGCGTCGCTCCCGAGGACGTCACCTACGTGGAGACACACGGCACCGGCACCCCGCTCGGCGACCCGATCGAGGTGGAGGCGCTCGCGGCCGTGCTGGGCGGCGCGCACAGCGGTCCGCCGTGCGCGCTGGGCGCGCTGAAGCCCCACCTCGGGCACCTCGAGGCGGCCGCCGGCGTCGCCGGGCTCATCAAGGTCGTGCTCGCCATGGAGCACGGCGCGATCCCCGCGAACCTCCACTTCGAGGCCCTGAACCCCCGCATCTCGCTCGAGGGCACGCGCCTCCGCCTGGCGACCTCGAGGCTGCCCTGGCCCGCCGCCGGCAGACCGCGCGTGGCCGGGGTCAGCTCGTTCGGGCTGAGCGGCACCAACGCGCACATCGTCGTCGAGGAGGCCCCGCCCCCGCCCGCGACCGAGGCCGCGCCCGCCGGACGCGCCGTGCTCCTGCCGCTCTCGGCCCGCGACCCCGCCGCCCTCCGCGCGCTCGCGGCCGCGTACCGCGAGCCGATCGCAGCCGCGCCCTCGGCCGCGCTCGCGGATCTCGCGTACACGGCCGGCGCGCGGCGCGCTCACTTCGAGCACCGCCTCGCCGTCGTCGGGGCGTCGCGCGGCGAGATCGACGCCGCGCTCGCCGCGGTCGTGCGCGGCGAGGCGCATCCGGCGGCGCTCCGGTCCGACGGCGCCGGAGCGCGCCCGTCCGCGCGGCGGCCGCACCGCCTGGTCTTCGTCTGCCCGGGCACCGGCGCGCATCGGGCGGGGATGGGGCGCGAGCTCCTCCGCGACGAGCCCGCCTTCCGCCGCGAGCTCGAGGCGTGCGACGCCGAGGTCCAGCGCCGCGCGGGCTGGAGCCTGCTCGAGGAGATCGCGGCCGACTCCGACCCGGCGCGCGCCGACCTGGTGACCATCGGCCAGCCCCTGATCTTCGCGCTCAGCGCCGCGCTGGCCGCGCTGTGGCGCTCCTGGGGAGTCCTGCCGGACGCGGTGGTGGGCCACAGCTTGGGCGAGGTGACGGCCGCCTACCTGGCCGGTGCGCTGAGCCTGGCCGAGGCGGTGCGCGTCGTGTGCACCCGCGCGGAGAGCCTGGCGCTCAGCGCCGGCCGCGGCGCCATGGCCGCGATCGACCTCGGGCCGGCCGACGCCGAGGAGCAGCTCCGCGGCGAGGACGACCGCCTCGCGATCGCCGCCTGGAACGGCCCCGGCGAGGCCGTGCTCTCGGGGCCCGTCGAGGCGCTCGACGCCGCGCTCGCCCGGCTCGCCGCGCGTGGGGTGGCCGCGCGCCGCCTGCGCTCCCCCCACGCATTCCACGGCCCCGCCGTACGCCCCGCCGCGGACGCGTTGCGCGCCGCGCTCGCGGATCTCGCGCCCCGGCCCGTGGCGCTGCCCCTCTACTCCACCGTGACCGGCGCACGCGTCGAGGGGCCGGATCTCGGCGCGGCGCACTGGGCCCGCAACGTGCGCGATCGCGTGCTCTTCTGGCCAGCCGTCGAGCGCCTGCTCGAGGACGGGCACGGGATCTTCCTCGAGCTCAGCGCGCACCCCGCGCTGCTCCCGTCCGTCGACGACGCCGCGCGCCGCACGGAGCGGCAGGCGCTCACGCTCGCCTCGCTGCGCCGTGATCGCGGCGAGCGGCGAGCGATGCTCGAGGCGCTCGCCGCGCTTTACACAGAGGGCCGCCCCGTGGACTGGGCCCGCCTCCACCCGGGCCGCGCGCGCTGCGTCCCCGCGCCCACCTACCCCTGGCAGCGGCAGCGCTTTCCGATCCCCGGCGCGCCGCCCGCCCGCCCGCGCGCCGCGGCGACGGAGGCGGCGCCGCCGCTGTCCGCCGCACCGGAGGGGGTCGACCTTCCCGCCGCCCCCCCGGTCGTCCACGGCGTCACCTGGAGCCCGGAGCCGCGCCCCGTCATGGCGCCGCCGGCGCCGACGGCCCCGGGCCGATGGATCCTGCTCGGCGGCGCGCGCGGCGCGGCCGGCGCGCTCGCCGCCCGGCTGGGCGCCGCCGGCGACACCTGCGCGCGCGTCAGCGTGGAGGAGCCGGAGCAGCTCCGCGCCGCCATCGACGCGCTCCTCGCCGCGCCCGCGCCGCCCTGCCGCGGCGTCGTGCACCTCGGCGCGCTCGATCTCCGCGAGCGCGCGCCGGGCGCGCTGACCGGCGCGGTCCTGCTCCGGGACGCCGAGGCCGCCGCGGCCGGCCTGCTGCACGCCGCGCAAGCGCTCGCCGCCTGCCGCGCTCCGCCCCGGCTCTGGCTGGTCACCACCGGCGCGGCCGTGGATGCGCCCCGCGACGCCGCGTCCCTGGCCGCGGCGTCCCTGTGGGGCCTTGGGCGGGGGATCGCCGCCGAGCATCCCGAGCTCGCCTTCACCAGCGTCGACCTCGCCGCGCCCGGCGAACCCGAGCTCGGCGCGCTCGCCGAGGTGCTGCGATCGGACGACCGCGCCGAGCAGGTAGGCCTGCGCGGCGGCGCGAGGCTCGTGCCCCGCGTCGCCCCGCTGCCCCTGCCCTCGGCCGCGGCGCCCCGCGTCGCCGGCGCCTGGCTCGTCACCGGCGGCCTCGGCGCGCTCGGCCTCGCCGTGGCTCGCTGGCTCGCCCGGCAGGGCGCGGAGGCGATCGTGCTCGTGGGCCGGCGCCCCCCCGGCGAGGCCGCGGCGCGCGTCGTCGACGACCTGTCGCGCGGCGGCGCCCGCATCCTCGTCGAGCGCGCCGACGTCGCGGACGCCGAGCAGCTCGCGGCCCTGCTCGCGCGCGCCGCGGGGGCGCTCCCGCCGCTGCGCGGCGTCGTGCACGCGGCGGGGGTCGCCGAGCGCGCGCTCGTCACCGATCTCGCGCCCCGCGCGCTCGGCGCCCTGCTCGCGCCCAAGCTCGCCGGCGCCTGGAACCTCCACCGCCTCACCCTGGAGAGTCCGCTCGACGCCTTCGTGCTCTTCTCGTCCGTCGCCGCCTGGATCGGCGTCCCGGGCGCCGCCGCGTACGCCGCCGCCAACGCCTCCCTCGACGCCCTCGCGCGCCATCGCCGCGCCCTCGGCCTCCCCGCGCTGAGCATCGGTTGGGCCGCCTGGTCCGGCCGTGGCATGGCCAGCGACCCGCGCGTGGCCCGTGCCCACGCCTATTTCGAGCGCCGCGGCATGGCCGGCATCGCCGAGGACGACGCGCTGTCCTTGCTCGGCCGCCTCCTTGATCCCGCCGCGGCGGCCCCGCCGCACGTGCTCACGCTGCCGCTCGACCCCGCGGGCCTGGCGGCGGAGCGCCGCCGCGCCGACGCCCGCTGGCTCGCGCTGCTCGGGCAGGAGCCGGCCCCCTCGGGCGGGATCGCGCCCGCGCGCGCCATGCTCGCGCAGGCCACGCCCGCGGCGCGGCGCGCCGCGCTGGAGCAGCACGTCCTCGGGCTCGCCGCCCTGGTGCTCGGCACTCCCGCCGATCAGATGCCCCTCGGCGCTTCCTGGAGCGACCTGGGCATGGACTCGTTCCTCGCCACCGAGCTGCGGCGCCTGCTGGAGGCGAGCCTCGGCGTGCCGCTCCCGGTCACCCTCGCCTGGCGACACCCCACGCTCGCCGACCTCACGCGCCACCTCGCCGGCGCGCTCGGCCTCGATCTGCCCGCCTCGGCCGAGCTCGCGGCCGCCCCCTGCCCCGCCGGCGGCGCGGCGCTCGGGGACATGCTCGGCGAGATCGAGCAGCTGCCGGACGCCGAGGTGCGACGGCTGCTCCGCGGAGCGTGAGGCGGGCGCGGGCCGGCAGGAGAGCCGCCCTCGCCGAGAGCGAGGCTCCCGCGCGCGGGTAACCGACGGAGACCGACGGAGACCGACGGAAAGCGGCGCGCGCTCGCGATCCGACAACCGGACGACTGCCACCCGGAGTAGGATGGGTTACGGTGGACGCCTCCGAGCTCCTTGCGGTTTTGGCACGACGCGGTGTCGAGCTATCGACCGATGGAGACCAGCTCCGGCTTCGCGCCCCCGCGGGCGTGATCACGCCCGCGCTCCGGGACCTCGTGGCTCGCCACAAACCGGAGCTGATCGCCCTGCAGCGCACCCGCCGCAGCGCCCGCGCCATCCCGCCGGCGCCGGCCCACGGCCCCCTCCTGGCCTCGTGGGCCCAGGAGAGCCTCTACCTCTTCGAGCGCCTCGCGCCGAGCTGCGCCGCGTACAACATCGCGCTCACGATTCACCTCGCCGGCCCGCTCGATCCAGGCGCCCTCGCCCGATCCATCGAGCTCATCGGCCTCCGCCACGAGCCGCTCCGGACCACCTTCGCCGAGGTGGACGGCGCGTGCTCGCAGATCGTCGCTCCCCCGGAGCGCTCGGCCCTCCCGGTGCGCTACCTCGACCTGCGCGGCGCGCCGGACGCCGCCGAGCGCGCCGGCGCCGTCGCGGACGAGGAGGCCGAGCAGCGCTTCGACCTCGCCCGCGGCCCGCTCGCGCGCGCCGTCCTGCTCCGGCTCGCCGAGGAGCGGCACCGCCTGCTCTTCGTCGCGCACCACATCGCCTTCGACGCCTGGTCGACGCGCGTGCTCGCCCGCGAGATCGAGGCCAGCTACCCTGCCCTCGCTGCGGGCCTCCGGCCGGAGCTCGCGCCCCTCCCCGTCAGGTACGCCGATTACGCCGCCTGGCAGCGCGCCCGCTCCGGCCCGGAGGTCGACGCCGATCTCGCCTTCTGGCGCGCCCAGCTGCGGGATCTCGGCCCGCTGCCGCTGCCCGCCGATCGCCCGCGCCCCGCCGCCCCGAGCTACCGCGGCCGGCGTGTCGGGCGCGAGGTGCCGCCCGAGATCGCGCAGGCGCTCTCCGCGTGGAGCCGCGCCGAGGGCGTCACCCCGTTCGCCACGCTGCTCGCGGCCCTGCAGATCCTGCTCGCGCGGCTCTGCGGGCAGGCCGACGTCGCCGTGGGCGCGCCGAGCGCGGGCCGCGGCATGCCCGAGCTCGATCCGCTCATCGGCCTGTTCGTGGACACGCCCGTGGTGCGCGCCGATCTCTCCGATGATCCCTCGTTCCGCGCGCTCGCGCGCCGGGCCTCGGCGGCGGCGCTGGAAGCCTTCGCGCACGACCGGGTCCCGCTCGCCCGCATCGCGGCCGAGCTCGCGGCGGACCGGCGCCAACGCGGGCCGCTCTTCCAGGTGATGCTCAACTGGATCGGCTTCGAGGAGGCCCGCCTCTCCCTGCCGGGCGTCGAGGCCGAGCTCGAGGAGCGCATGCCGGGGGCGCGCTTCGATCTCACGCTCTACGCGCGGCCGCGCGGCGAGCGCCTGCGCCTCGAGCTGGCCTGCGCCGCCGACCTGTTCTCGGAGGAGCGCGCGCGGGAGCTGCTCGCGCAGATCGCCGCCCTGCTCGCCCAGGCGCTGGAGGATCCGGAGCGGCGCGCCAGCCAGTTCTCGCTGGTCACGCCCGAGGCAGCGCGGCGCCTGCCCGACCCGGCGGCGCCGATCCGCGCCACGTCGGGGCCGCCGGTGCACCTCCGCTTCGCGGATCATGCGCGCCGCGATCCGGCGCGGGTGGCGGTGGAGGCGCCGGGCGAGCGCTGGACGTACGGCGCGCTCGGCGCCCGCTCCAGCCAGCTCGCGCGCCTGCTCGCCGCGCGCGGCGTGAGGCGGGGCGATCGGGTCGCGGTGTACGCGCAGCGCAGCGCGGCGTTGGTGTGGGCGCTGCTCGGCGTGGCCAGGGCAGGCGCAGCGTTCGTGGTGCTCGACGCGGCCTACCCGCAAGCGCGGCTCGCGGCGTGCGTGCGCATCGCCGCGCCGCGGGCCTGCCTCCACCTCGAACAGGCGGGCCCGCTGCCGCCCGAGCTCGCAGCCGCCCTCGCCGAGGCCGGCTGCGGGGCCGCGGTGATCCGGCTCCCGCCGGGCGGCGCGGATGCGGAGGGGCCGTGGCGCGCGCTGCCCCCGGACGACCCCGGCGTCGAGATCGGCGCCGGCGATCTCGCCTACGTGGCCTTCACCTCGGGCACCACCGGCGCGCCGCGCGGCGTCGAGGGCGCCCACGGCCCGCTCGCGCACTTCGTCGCCTGGCACGCGCGCGCCACCGGCCTCGGGCCGGACGACCGCTTCGCGCTGCTCTCCGGCCTCGCGCACGATCCGTTGCTGCGCGACGTCTTCACCCCGCTGTCGCTCGGCGCCGCGCTCTGCGTACCGGACGGCGAGGCCGCGGCGCCGCCCGGCCTCTCGGCGTGGCTGCGCCGCGCGGCCGTCACCGCCGTCCACCTCACCCCGGCCGTCGGGCGCCTGCTCGAGGCGCCGCTGCCGGCGCTGCGCCGCGTCTGCTTCGGCGGCGAGGCGCTCTTCCCGCGCGACGTCGCCGCGGCGCGCGCCGCGGCGACGGGCGCCGCCTTCGTGAGCTTCTACGGTGCCACCGAGACGCCGCAGGCGATGGGCTGGATCGCGCTGCCCGAGGGCTGCGAGGCGCTCGCGCGCGAGCGCGTGCCGCTCGGCCGGGGCATCGACGGCGCGCAGCTGCTGGTCCTCACGCCCGATCGCCGCCTCGCCGGCGTGGGTGAGCTCGGCGAGATCTACGTGCGCACCCCGCACCTCGCGCGCGGCTACGCGGGCGACGCCGAGGCGACGCGCGAGCGCTTCCTGCCAAGCCCCTTCTCCGCCGATCCCGGCGACCGCCTCTACCGCACCGGGGATCTCGGCCGCTTCCTCCCGGACGGCCAGGTGGAGATCGCCGGGCGCGCCGACCGCCAGCTGAAGCTCCGGGGCGTGCGCGTCGAGCCTGGCGAGGTCGAGGCCGCGCTGCGGCAGCACCCAGCGGTGCGGGAGGCGACCGTGGTGCTGGCCGAGGGCCGCGGAGGCGAGGCGGAGCTGCGGGCGTACGTCGTGGGCACGGGCGAGGCGCCTGGCGCGCCGGAGCTGCGCGGGTTCTTGCGGGCGAGGCTGCCGGAGGCGATGGTGCCCGGCGCGATCACGGCGCTCGCCGCGCTGCCGCTGACGCCCAACGGCAAGGTGGATCTGCGCGCGCTGCCGCCGCCCCGCCCGGAGCCGCCGGCGGCGGACGAGGCGCCGCGCACCCCGGTGGAGGACGTCGTGTGCGCGTTGTGGGCGCACGTGCTCGGCGCGGCCCCGGCCGGGCGGCGGGCGAGCTTCTTCGAGGCGGGGGGGCACTCGCTGCTGGCCGCGCGGCTCCTCGCGCGGGTGCGGGACGCGCTCGGGGTGGAGCTCACCCTGAAAGCGCTCTTCGAGGCGCCCACGGTCGAGGCCCTCGCCGCGCGCGTCGAGGCGGCGCGCGCGGCGCCCGGGGCGGAGCCGGCGCCCGCGCTGCGGCCGGCGCTCCGGGACGGGCCGCCGCCGGCCTCGTTCGCGCAGCGACGGCTGTGGCTCCTGCACCGGATCGACCCGTCGGACACCTCGCTCCGAATCGCGCAGGCGGCGCGGCTGCGGGGCCGGCTCGACCGCGAGGCGCTGGAGCGAAGCCTCGCGGAGATCGAGCAGCGGCACGAGGTGCTGCGGATCACGTTCACGCCGGCAGACGGCGAGCCGATGCCGCGGATCGGCCCGGCGCGCCGCGCGCTGCTCGAGCCGATCGAGCTGCCGATCGGGCCCGGGGAGGAGCCCGCGGCGGCCGTCCGGCGCTGGCTCGCGGCCTGGTCCGATCGCCCGTTCGACCTGGAGCGGGGCCCGATCTGGCGAGCGGCGCTCGTGCCGATGGGGCCGCACGAGCACGTGCTCGCCGTGTGCGTGCACCACATCGCGGCGGACGCGGCGTCGATGCGCGTGCTGCGGGAGGAGCTCTGCGCGCTCTACGGGGCGCTCGCGCGAGGCCAGCCGTCGCCGCTCGGCCCGCTGCCCGTCCAGTACGCGGACCACGCGGCGTGGCAGCGGCGCCGCCTGACGGCGCGCGCCGCCGACGCGCACCTGGCCTACTGGCGGGAGCAGCTCGCCGGCGCGCCGGAGCTCGAGCTGCCGCTCTGCGCGCCGCGCGCGCGAGCGGGGCCCCGGCGGGCAGCGAGGCGGTCGCGCGCGCTGCCCGGTCCGCTGGTCGAGGCGGTCCGGCGGCTCGCGCGCGGCGAGGGGGCGACGCCGTTCATGGCCGTGCTGGCGGCGCTCGGCGTGGTGCTGGGTCGCCACGCCGGGCTCTCCGAGGTGGTGATCGGGGCGCCCTTCGGCCAGCGGGAGCAGCTCGAGGTGGAGGGGCTGATCGGCCTGTTCGTCGAGCCGGCCGCGCTGCGGGTGGATCTGCGCGGCGACCCGACCTTCCGGGCGCTCTGCGGGCGCGCGCGGGAGGCGGTGCTGGGGGCTCACGCGCACCGCGCGCTGCCCTTCGAGCGCGTCGTGCAGGCGCTCTCGTCCGGTCGCGAACCGGGGCGGCACCCGCTGTTCCAGGTCTTCTTCAACTGGGTCCACGCCGACGTCGAGCGCTTCTCGCTGGGGGAGCTGGAAGCGGAGATGCTCGTCCCCGCGGAGCTGCCGGCGCCCTACACGCTGACGGTGCGCGCGGTGGAGCGGCCGGACGGCGTCGCGCTCACCGCGGCGCACGACGCGGCCGTGTTCGCCCCGGAGCAGGCGGACCAGCTGCTGGAGCACGTGGCGGAGGTGCTGGCGGCGGCGACGCTGCGGCCGGACGCTCCGGTCTCGTCCATCGCCCTGTCGCCGCCCACCGCGGCGCGCCGCGAGCGGCGGGCGCTCGGCGCGCCCGGCCCGCGCTTCGTGGAGCTGCGCGGCGAGGGCGACACGCTCGTGGCCTGCTTCGAGGCCCAGGCGCGGCGGCGCGCGGCGGCCGTGGCGGTGGACACCGGCGCGAAGCAGGTCACTTACGCCGAGCTGGACGCGCGGGCCGAGCGCGCGGCGGCGGCGCTGCTCGGGCGCGCGGCGGCCGCGGCGCGCGTGGCGCTGCTGTTCGAGCACGACGAGCAGATGGTGGCGGGCGTGCTCGGGACCCTCAAGGCGGGCGGCGCGTACGTGCCGCTCGACCCCCGCCTGCCCGACGATCGCCTGGCCACGATCGCGCTCGACGCCGAGGTGGGCGCGATCCTGACGCACGCCGGGGGGCTGGCCCGCGCGGCGCGCGTCGCGCCCCCCGGCGCCGCGGTGGTGGACGTCGACGAGGCGCCCGCGGGACCGAAGCGCGCCCGGCCGGCGGTAGCGCCCGAGGCGCTGGCCTACCTCCTGTACACCTCCGGCTCGACAGGGCGGCCGAAGGGGGTGATGCAGAGCCACCGCGGCGCGCTGCACCACGCGCGCACCTACGCGAGCGGCCTGTTCCTCGACGCGGACGACCGCGTCAGCTTGCTCTCGAGCTACGCCTTCGACGCGGCGGTGATGGACCTCTTCGGCGCGCTGCTCGCCGGGGCCACCCTCTGCCCGATCGAGGCCGGCGGCGAGGCGCTGCTGCGGCTGGGCCCGGCGGTGGCCGAGCGGCGCGTGACGGTGCTGCACGCCACGCCGACCGTCTACCGGCGCATCCTGGAGACGCTCCCCGCGCCCGAGATCCTCGAGACCGTGCGCCGGGTGGTGCTGGGCGGCGAGGAGGCCCGGCGCAGCGACGTCGAGGCCCTCTCGGCGAGCTTCCCGCCCGGGTGCGTGCTGGTCAACGGCCTGGGTCCGACCGAGTGCACGCTCGCGCTGCAGGCCTACTTCGAGGGCCGCGCGGCCCTCGCGCGGCCCTCGGCGCCGGTGGGCTTCCCGGTGCCTGGCGTCGAGGTCCTGCTGCTCTCCGGCGGGCGCGAGCAGGTCGCGGTGTACGGGGTCGGCGAGATCGTCCTGCGCAGCCAGCACCTGGCGCTCGGCTACTGGCGCGACCCCGAGCGCACCGCGGCCGCCTTCGCGATCGACGCCGAGGGGCGCCGGCTCTACCGCACCGGGGACCTCGGCCGGCTCATGCCCGACGGCAGCCTCGAGCACGCCGGGCGGCGCGACGCGCAGGTCAAGATCCGGGGCGTGCGCGTCGAGCCCGGCGAGGTCGAGGCCGCGCTGCGGGGGCTCGCCGACGTGGAGGACGCGGCGGTGGTCGCCGCGGGGGAGCCCGGGGAGGTGCGGCTCGCGGCGTACGTGGTCCCGCACCGCGGCGCGCGCCCCGACCCCGCGGCGCTGTCCGGCGCGCTCCGAGAGCGGCTGCCGGCGGCGATGATCCCGGCCTCGCTCACCGTGCTCGACGCGCTGCCGCTCACGCCCACCGGCAAGGTGGATCGCCTCGCGCTCGCGCGCCTCGCGCCGGTCCCCGCCGGCGGGCCCCTCGCCTGCGGTGCGGGCGCCGCGCGCGCGCCGGAGCCGAGCCGCGACCCGCTCGAGGCCGAGGTGGCCCGCGTCTGGGAGGACGTGCTCGGCGTGCGCCCTGCCGGCGTGCACGACGATTTCTTCGCGCTCGGCGGTCACTCCCTGCTCGCCGCGCGCCTCGTGGAGCGCCTTGAGCGGCGTTGTGGCGCCGCGCTGCCCCTCGCGGCCGTGTTCGAGGGGCCCACCGTCGCGGAGATCGCGCGGCGGCTGCGGCGCGAGCGCCCGGAGCCGGCCGCCCTCGGGGAAGCGAAGCTCGTCTCCCTGAGGACAGGCGGCGAGAGGCCGCCCTTCGTGTGCCTCACGCCGCCTGGATCCCGCGCGTCCCTGCACTTCCAGCACCTCGCGGCGCGGATCGCGCCGGACCGGCCCTTCCTCGCGATCGAGCCGCCCACGTTCGGGGCCAGCGGCCCGCTGCCCACCCTGGCGCAGGCGGTGGACGCCTGCCGCGCCGCTCTTGGCGCGGGCCCAGTGGGCCCCCTCGTCCTCGGCGGCTACTCGAACGGGGGCATCCTCGCCTTCGAGCTGGCGCGCCGGCTCCTCGCGGCCGGCGAGCGCGTGCTGGCGGTCGTGATGCTCGACGCCGCCGCGCCGTCGATGGTCGCGCGGGCCCTCGCCGTGCACGACGACGTCGCCTGGACGCTGCGCTTCGCGGCGAACCTCCTCCGGCGCGGCCGCGCGCGCGAGGCCGGCCGCGACCCCGCGCCGCCCCCGCTAGAGGCCGCCGCGCTGCGCGGCCTCGATCCGGAGGCGCGGCTCTGCCGCGTGCTCGAGGCGGCGCGCGACGCCGGGGCGCTGCCGGCCACGACCACCGTGCGGGAGATCGGCGACGCCCTCGCGTACTACCGCGCCAACACCGAGCGCAACGCCGCGATCCTCGGCCGCTACGCCCCTCCCCCGTGCCCCGTCCGCGTCGCGCTCCTGCGCGCCGAGCGCCGCGCCGTGGGCGACCCGGATCTCGGGTGGGGGCCGCTCTCCGCCTGGCCGGTCGAGGTGCGCCCGACCCCGGGCGACCACGAGTCGATGCTCGAGGAGCCCGCGGTCGCGGCGCTCGCCGAGCTGCTCTCGCGCTGCCTCGACCAGGTCAGCGCGCCCCCGGGCGGCGAGGGAACGCAGTGGCGGGACACCATGGATCTCGGCGATGGGCGCGGCGCCCCCGCCGGCGCGCAGGAGAGGAGCTCATGCACACCCCGGGTTACAACGTCGTAGACACCCTGTACACGAGCGCGCACACGATCGTGTCCCGCGCGCGCCGGGAAGCCGACGGTCGCACCGTGATCCTGCGGGCGCCCAGGCGCCCCGACAGCACCGCGGATCTGGCGAAGCTCCGGCACGAATACGGGATGCTGCTCCTGCTCGGCTGGGGGCACTTCCTCAATGCGCGCGAGCCGAGCCGGCTGCACCCCGGGGTGGTGGTGGCCTCCGAGGATCCGGGCGGGGCGCCGCTCGCGCGCATCATCCCCGGCGAGGGCATGCCGCAGGAGACCGCGCTCTGGATCGCCGAGCGGCTCATGGATCGCGTCGGCGAGATGCACCAGCGCCGCATCCTCCACAAGGACGTGAACCCGTACAACGTGCTCGTCGACGTGGGGGCGCGGCGGGTCGAGCTGCTCGGCTTCAGCACCGCCACGCGCCTGCCGCGCGAGGCGCCCAACGCGCTGAGCCCGGAGCGCATCGAGGGCCTCCTGCCCTACGTCTCGCCGGAGCAGACGGGCCGGATGAACCGGCCCATCGACCACCGCACGGACTACTACTCCTTCGGGGTCACGCTCTACCAGATGCTGACCGGGCGCCTGCCCTTCCGCCTCTCGGACCCGATGGAGATGGTGCACGCGCACCTGGCGCGGACACCGACGCCGCCGCACGAGCTCGTGCCGGCCGTCTCGCGGCCCGTCTCCGACCTGGTGATGAGGCTGCTCGCCAAGAACCCGGAGGAGCGCTACCAGAGCGCCCGCGGCGTCCTCGCCGACCTGCGCGCAGCCCTCGAGCAGCTCGCCACGCTCGGGCGCGTCGAGCACTTGAACCTCGGCGCCAGCGACCGGCCCGATCTCTTCCAGATCCCCCAGCGGCTGTACGGTCGCGAGGCCGAGGTGGCCGCGCTGGTCGAGGCGTTCGAGCGCGCGAGCGCCGGCCGTCGCGAGCTCGTGCTCGTGGCTGGCTACTCGGGCATCGGCAAGAGCGCCATCGTGCGCGAGGTGCACAAGCCCGTCGTGCGCCGGCGGGGGTTGTACATCGAGGGCAAGTACGAGCAGCTCAAGGCCGACATCCCCTACTTCGCGCTCACCGCCGCCTTCCGAGGCCTCTTGCGGCAGCTGCTCGGCGGGTCTCCCGAGAGCCTCGCCCGCTGGCGAGAGCGGCTGCTGGAGGCCCTCGGCAAGGACGGGGGCGTGCTCACCGACGTCATCCCGGAGCTCTCGTTGATCATCGGCGAGCAGCCGCCCGCCGTGGAGCTCGGCCCGAGCGAGGCGCAGAACCGCTTCAGCTCCCTCTTCGAGCGCTTCGTCGGCGTCTTCGCCGGGCCGGAGCACCCGCTCGTGGTCTTCCTCGACGACATGCAGTGGGCGGACTCCGCGTCGTTGAAGCTCGTGCAGCGGCTCACCACCGGCCCGGAGGAGCTGCACCTGCTCGTGGTGGGCGCCTACCGCGACAACGAGGTCGACGCGGGACACCCGCTCCAGCTCGCGATGAAGGAGATCGAGCGGGCTGGCGCGCGGATGAGCTCGATCGCGGTGGGGCCGCTCGCCGGGCCCGACGTCGTGGCGCTGGTCACCGACGCGCTCCGCGCCGCCCGCGGCGAGGCCGAGCCGCTCGCCACGGTGCTCCTGGAGCGGACCCACGGCAACCCCTTCTTCCTGATCCAGTTCCTGCACGCCCTGCACGAGGAGGGGCTGCTCCGCTTCGACCCGCAGAGCGGCTCCTTCCGCTGCGACGTGGGCGAGGTGCGCCGGCAGAAGGGCAGCACCGACAACGTGATCGATCTGATGGTGCGGCGCCTGCGGAGGCTCCCCGAGCGGACCCGGGCGACCCTGACGCTCGCGGCCTGCATCGGCAACCTCTTCCACCTGAGCACGCTGGCCGTGGTCACCGGCCGCTCGCGCGCCGAGATCGCCGCCGATCTCTGGGAGGCGGTGAACGAGGGGCAGATCGTCCCGCTCCTGGACGACCTCAGCCCCGAGGCCCGCGCCCTGCTCGAGAGCGGGCGGGCCGCCGCCGGCCCTCCCTCCCAGGAGCGCCCGCCGTCCACCGCCTCGCAGCCGCACAGCAAGCTCGGCCAGGGCGAGCCGTCGCAGACCCTCCCCTTCGACGCCGATCCTGCGGCGCTCGAGCCGATCGAGATCTCCTACCGCTTCCTGCACGACCGGGTGCAGCAGGCCGCCTACACGCTGATCTCGGAAGAGGAGCGGCGCGCGGTGCACCTCAAGACCGGCCGCCTCCTGCTCGCGCGCGTGAGCCCCGCCGCGCTCGAGGAGCAGGTGTTCGACATCGCGGGCCACCTCAACCTCTGCCTGGACCTCATCGACGCGCCCGCCGAGCGGCGGCAGCTCACCGAGCTGAACCTGCTCGCCGGGCGGCGCGCGCGCGCCTCCACCGCCTACGGCGTCGCGCTCAAGCACCTGGCCGTGGCCGACCAGCTCCTGACCGACGGGAGCTGGGAGCGCGACTACGAGCTGGTCTACGCGCTGCACCTCCTGCGCGCGGAGTGCGAGTTCCTGGACGCGAATCACGACGCCGCCGAGCGGCTGTTCGTGGACCTGCTCGGCCACGCCCGCACGGCGCTGGAGAAGGCGAACATCTGCGTCCTGCGGACGATGCTCTACCGGAACGCGGTGCGCTACGGCGACGCCGTGCAGGTGATCCTCTCCGGCCTGCGCCTGCTCGGCGTCGATCTGCCGTCGCCGGACGACGCCGAGCGGCTCGGCGCGATCGCCGCCGCCGAGGCGGGCGAGCTCAAGGCGCTGCTCGCCGGCCGGGCCATCGCGGATCTCATCGACCTGCCCGAGGTCACCGACCCCGAGACGCTGGTCGTGATGGATCTGCTCGAGGAGCTCTCCATCGACGCCATCTACGTGGGGCCGCTGCTCCTGCAGGTCGCCGTCTTCAAGCTGGTCGTGCTCTCGCTGCGCCACGGCAACGCGCGCGCCTCCTGCTCCGCCTACGCGGCGTACGGCTCGCTGCTCGGGGTGGCCATGCACGACTCGCGGGCCGGCTGCGCGTTCGGCCAGCTGGCCATGGAGCTCAGCCGGAGGTTCGGCGACCCGCGCGCCGGGTGCCGCTCGGGCGTGTGGTACGGCGCCTGCGTCGGGCACTTTGGCGAGCCGCTGCCGGTGGGCATCGCCGTCCTGCGCGAGGCCTGCGACATGGGCGTGCGCGCGGGCGACCCGGCCTACGCCTCGTACGCCGCGTTCTTCCTCGCGGTGCACTCGATGGCGCGCGGGGAGAGCATGGATGAGGCGCTCACCGAGCTCGCCCACTACCGGCGGCACATGGACGCCGAGAGCCGCCTCAGCGTGCTCGCCCACCGCCAGATGGCGCTCAGCCTGAAGGGCGCGACGCGCGCCCCGGGCGACTTCGACGACGGGACCATCGAGGAGGCCCGCTTCATCGCGGATCTGCGGGCGTGCAGCGTGCTCGCGCTGCAGCACTACCACGTCGCCAAGCTGCAGGCCCTCGCCCTCTCCGGCCGCCACGAGGAGGCGATGCGCGTCATCGACGCCTCCATCGCCCTCGGCGACATCGAGTCGATCCTCTTCGGCCAGCTCGCGCCCACCATCTTCGCGTTCTACGCCGCCCTCTCCACGATGATCGTGGCCCAGGGGCTCTCCGGCCCCGAGCGCGCCGCGCGCGAGGAGGCGGCGCTGCGCTGGCTGGACAAGCTGCGGCGCTGGGCCGAGGGCTGCCCGGCGAACTTCCAGCACCAGCACCTGCTCCTCTCGGCCGAGCTCGCGCGCCTGCAGGGCCGGGAGATCGACGCCATCGACCTCTACGAGCAGGCGATCGTGTCGGCCAGCGAGCACGGCTTCCTGCAGCACCTCGCGCTGGCGGCCGAGCGCGCCGCCGAGCTCCACCTCGACCGCGGCCGGCGTACCCTCGTGCGAGGCTACCTCGTCATCGCCCACGACGCCTACACCCGCTGGGGCGCCACGGCCAAGGCGAGGACGCTGGAGGAGCGCTATCCCCACCTCACCGCCGAGCACGTCGACGGCGGCCCCTCGGGCGCGGCGCTCGACGCGACCACGGTGATGAAGGCCGTGCAGACGATATCGAGCGAGATCGTGCTGGAGCGCCTGCTCCAGCGCATGATGCGCATCATCCTGGAGAACGCCGGCGCGGAGCGCGGCCACCTCCTCGTCCACCGCGAGAGCGGGCTCGCGGAGGAGGCGGCGGGCACCGCCGGCGGCGAGCATGTCACCGCCCTCCGGTCCACCCCCGTCGAGCGGTGCACGGACCTCCCGCTCTCCATCGTCCGCTACGTCGAGCGCACCGGCGAGATCCTGGTGCTCGACGACGCGGCGAACGACCCCCGCTTCCACGCCGATCCCACCGTGGCGAGGCGCCGGATCAAATCGATCCTGTGCGCGCCCGTCGTCAAGCAGCGGCGGCGGCTCGCGATCCTCTACCTGGAGAACAACCTGACCACCGGCGCGTTCACCGCGGATCGCACGCGCGTCCTCGAGGTCCTCTCCTCCCAGGCGGCGATCTCCCTGGAGAACGCCTGGCTGTACGACACCCTGGAGCAGAAGGTGGCGCAGAGGACCACGGAGCTGCAGAGCAAGAACACCGAGCTGGAGCGGGCGATGAGCCGCCTCGTCGAGACCCGGAACCAGCTGCTCATGCAGGAGAAGCTCGCCAGCCTCGGCGCGCTGACCGCCGGCATCGCCCACGAGATCAAGAACCCGCTGAACTTCGTGAACAACTTCGCTGAGCTCTCGGTGGGGCTGCTCGACGACCTGCGGGAGCAGCTCACCGCCGTGGCCGGGCGCGACCCTGCGGCGGCGGAGCGGGTGGAGGATCTGCTCGACGACCTCCAGCAGATCGTGACGAAGATCAACCAGCACGGCCGGCGCGCCGACGCCATCGTGCGGGCGATGCTGGAGCACTCCCGCGGGGGCACCGGCTCGCGGGAGGCGATCGACATCAACGCGCTCCTCGCCGAGTACGTCGCGCTCGCCTGCCACGCCCTGCGCTCGCGCGACGGCCTGGATCCGGTGGCCGTCGAGGCGAGCTATGACGCGTCCACCCCGCGCGTCGTGCTCGTGCCGCAGGAGATCGGCCGGGTCTTCGTGAACCTCATCAACAACGCCTGGTATGCGACGCGCGCCAAGCAGGCGACGGCCGGCAGCGACTTCGCTCCGTCGATCGCCCTGAGCACGAAGAACCTCGGCGACCATGTGGAGATCCGCGTCCGCGACAACGGCACCGGCGTCCCCCTGGCCATCCGCGACAGCATCTTCCAGCCCTTCTTCACGACCAAGCCGCCAGGCGAGGGCACGGGCCTCGGGCTGTCGATCAGCCACGAGATCGTGCAGGCCAACGGGGGCACCCTCCGCATGGAGAGCGAGGAGGGCCAGTTCGCGGAGTTCATCGTCAAGCTGCCCCTGCCGGGGCCGTCGGTCGGCTGATCCGCGCGGCGGCGCGCCCGGCCGCGGCGCTACATCTCGACGGTCGGCATCTCCGCGAGCGCGCGCGACGCGGGGTCGCTCCGAAGCACCCGGTAGACCGCCGTCGGATCCGCCCTCGGCCAGACGCCCCGCGCGCCGGCGGCCTCGAGCTTGATGTCGCGCCTGGCCCCCGCGCAGACCGCTTCGTCGACGAGGATCTCTCCGGGGAGCGCCGCCCGCGCGAGGTGGGCGGCGGCGTTCACCGCCTCGCCCAGCACCGAGTAGCCGAGCTGCCCGCACGCGTGCGAGCCGACGCCCGCCGCGAGGACGTCGCCCGTGGAGAGGCCGATGCACACCCCGTGCGCATACGGCGAGTCGTCGCCTGCGCGCTGCGCGATCGTCTCGATCTGCGCGCGCACGGCGAGGCACGCCCGGAGCGCCCGATCGAGGTGATCCGGCCCATGGAACACCGCCATGACCGCGTCGCCGACGAACTTGTCGACCATCCCGCCCTGCGCCAGGAGCTCCGGGACGATCACCTCGAAGTTGGCGTTGAGCCGCCGCGTGGCCTCGACGGGGGGCCGCTCCTTCGCGATGCGGGTGAACCGGTGGACATCGACGAACACCACCGTCGCCTCGAGCGTCTCGCTCGCCGTCACGCCCGCGGGCCCGTGCGACCGGAGCCGCTCGATCAGGGCTGCATTCGTGAACTTCCGCAAGAGGTCGTTCTCCTCGTTCGAACGCGCTTTGCGCCGGTGCTCCTCGACGCTGCTGAGCGTCTTCTCCAGCGTCGCCTCCAGATCCTCGAAGTGGATTGGCTTGAACAGGAAATCGAAGGCCCCCCGGTTCATGGCGCGGCGGATGTTGGCCATGTCGCCGTACGCGGACACGATCACCGTCTTCGCCAGCGGGTTCACCTCGGGGACGCGCTCGAGGAGGGAGAACCCGTCCATCACCGGCATGTTGAGATCGGTGACGATGACGTCGATGTCCGGGTTTCGCCGGAGCTCGTCGAGGGCGAGCTGGCCGTTGTCGGCGAAGACGAGCTCGTAGGCGCGGCCGGTCTTCTTGCGAAAATACAGCTTGAGCAGCATCTGGAGGTCGGGCTCGTCGTCGACGACCAGGATCTTGGCGGGGCTCGCCGCGGCATTGCAGATCGCGGCGAAGGCCGAGACGAGCTCTCGGCCCGACTGGAACCTGCGAGAGCGGTCCTTCGCCAGGGCGCGCTCGAAGAAGCGGTCGACGCCGGGGGGGAGGTCGACGCCGAGCGACGACGCCGGCGCGAACGGATCGGTGCAGATGCTGACGATGAGCTCCGGGACGTCGGTCAACGGAAACGGGAGATGGCCGGTGAGCGCGCGGTAGACGATGACGCCGAGCGACCAGAGATCGGTCAGGGGATGGGGGACGGCGCCGCGGACCTGCTCGGGACTCATGTACGCCGGGGTCCCGAACCGCCCGCTATACCGCTCGTTCGATGGAGCGTCGCTCCCCTCGTGGAGCGTCCACCCGATCCCGAAATCGAGGATCTTCACGGATTCGCCGTATGCGCTCCGGGCAAGGAAGATGTTTGCGGGCTTGAGATCGCAATGGACGATGCCCGCCGCGCTCGCGGCGTCGAGCCCCGCGCTGATCTGCCGGAGCAACGACAGCACGGTCGGGGCCGGGAGCAGGCGCACCCGCCGGAGCCGCGAGTCGAGGTCCTCGCCCTCGAGCAGCTCCATGACGATGTAGGGCGACCCCTCGTCGATGCCGAAGTCGTGCACTTGGACGATGTGCTCATGCCGGACCCGGGCGATCGTCGTCGCCTCCTGCGCCAAGCGGCGCTGCGCTTCGTCGGAGGCGAGCTCATGGGGGGCCATCAGCTTGATCGCCACCGTCCGGCGGAGCATCTGATCGAACGCCTCCCACACGACGCTCATGCCGCCGCGGCCAATCATGCGCCGAAGCGCGTACCTGCCTCCGATCGTGTGGTCGTGCATGACAACTCAAAACACCTACGCTTCCGCGGACCGCCGGTCAACGGGCAGCGCGCCGCAGGGCCGTTCGGGCGCGGCCGCGGAGATCGCTCGCCATGATGCGGAGATCGCCCGCTGCTGCGCCGCGCGCGGGCGGAAGGAGCGATCTCCTCTACCACCCTCGCTTCGAGCGCGCCGTCCTGCGGGACATCGCCGTTCGGGACGCGGCCGAGCTGCCGCGGGTGGGGCCGTGCTGCGTCGCGCCGGGGGCCGCCCGCGGCGCGACGCGCGAGGGCGGCCCCCTCCGCCGCGAGCGCTACCGGGGCACCAGCACCGAGACGCTGTGGGCCGGCATCGCGTACGTGAAGGCGTTCGTGGCGCCCGGGGTGACCGCATCCGCGGCCACGAGATCGGCCTTTGCGGCCGTGAGCTGCCACACGTCGACGGCCGTGTAGCTCGCGTAGGCGGCGAGGGTCACCGCGGCCGTGAGCGGGGCCGCCGTCTTGTTGATCGCGACGAGGACCATGCGGTTCGGATCGGCCTCGTCGATGCTCGCGTACACGGTGGCCTTCGCGACGTCGCTCGTCTCGGCGTGGATGGACGTGTCGCCGAAGCGCGCGCCTTTCCCGTCGTAGCTCGTGAACGCCCGCACGCCGGCCCGGAGCATCGACACCTCCTCGCCGGGATCCCAGATCGTCGCGAGGAACACGCCCTCGCGGCCGAAGACGCCGAGCGCGTCGGCCTGGGCGATCGCGCCGGAGATGTGGTTGCCGCCCCCGTAATTGTACTCGGTGAAGCCGATCTCGGTGCCCGGGTAATGGGCGTCGATCAGGCCGCGGAGCCACGGGATGAGCGTGATCGGGCCGTTCAACACGTCGTTCGCGATCCAGCTGTCCTCCTTGAAGGTGGGATCCCAGAGCGAGCGCGGCGCCTGGACGCGCGCCTCCACGGACTCGGGCGAGGAATCGTCGCCCGTGATGCGCTCGCCGTTCGCGTAGATCTCCGTGTACCAGTGCAGATCGAGCACGTCGACGAGGCGGTGCCCCGCGCTCGCCTCGGCGGCCTTCATGGCGTCGAGGTAATGCTCGATGAAGTTCCCGTCCGCGTCCGGCGCGCCCTGCAGGCTGACGTAGCCAGAATACCCGTACGAGACGAAGCCGGTGACGAGCGCGTTCGGCGCGACGTCCTTGACCGCGGCGGCAAACTCGATGTTCTTCTCGACGAGCTCGGCGTAGGTCACCGGCTCCGGGTGGATGCGCTCGTGGGTGTGATTCCAGAGGTCGGGCTCGTTGTCGAGCGAGAACAGGACGCTCGCGACCTCGCCCTGGAAAGCGTCGGGGAAGGCCTGCTTCATCCAGGCGACGAACTCGTCCTGGTACACGGCGTCGTCGCCGAGATCCGGCGCCGCGGAGAGCGGCGCGCCCTTGCGCGCGATCGTGGGGTGAAAGCGCGTCTGGAGGTAATTCGGGGTCTTGTTGACGTCGCCGTCGCCGGCCTTGTCGGCCGCGACATAGCCGCAGATCGGGATGGTCGCGATGAAGGCGGCGCCGTGCGACAGCGCGTCCTCGGCCAGCACGCGCACCGCCTCGCCGGGGACATCGCCGCTCGGGCCGTTGCCGGCGAGGTGGGCGTCGTTCTGAAACATGTAGTCCGAGCCGGCGTTGGAGGCGTTGTTCTCCCAGTTGTAGGCGGTCATGCGGTTGCCGCCCATGCGCACGACGCTCGTCCCGCGCTGCTCGCCGTCCAGGTCCTCGGCCCAGTTGGCTCCGTAGATGAGCGGGCTGATGGGGCGCACCCCCTGATCGACGCGCACGGTGAAGGTGACATCGCCCTGCCCGGGGTCGCCGGGCTCGACGATGTCCGCGGGCAGATGGCCGCCCTGGCCGCCGCCGGCCGTGCCGGAGCCGCCGCCGGCCGTGCCGGTGCCGCCGCCGGCAGCGCCGGTGCCGCCGCTGCCCGTGCCGGTGCCGCCGCCGGAGGCGCCGGCGCCGCCGCTGCCCGCCAGGGACGTGTCGCCGTCGTCGCCGCAGGCCAGGAGGGCGGCCGACGCGAGCAGCGCGAACAGGACTCGCTCGGGAGCAAGCGAACCAAGTGTAGAAATTTTCATTACGATGGTCTCCTGCCGGCCATCATTTCCCGAACCGCTTAAGTTAAATCTATTTATTAACCGGTTTACCCTGCCCGGTTGGCGCCCTTGATAGCTTGGCGGTCCACGCTTTCGCGGCGCTGCGTGCGGCCGTTACCGCATCACCCGCTACCGGCGGAGCAGCGCCGGGTCCATGAGATCGACCTCGCCGGGAGATGGCTTGGCGGCAGGGCGCGCTCGCTCGACCGCGGGCGCCTCAGGGGGGCTGTCCTTGGCCGGCGGCGCGGCGGGACGGGCGCGCGCGCTGGACGGCGGGCGCGCTGGCGGGCTCGGCGGCGCCGCTGCGGCCGCGGCCCCCGCGCCCTGCGACGGCGGGGCGCCCGCGGAGGCGTCGGTCTCCGCGGGCGCCGCCGCGCTCGCCGCCGGAGCGGGCGGCGGTGGTGGCGCGGGCGCGGCGGCGCTGCGCTGGAGCGCGTGGCTCGGGCTCGGCGTCCCGTCGGTCGACGGCGCCGTCGCGCCGGCGGAGGCAGGCGCCGCGAGCGGGCCCTCCTCGCCCCCCGGGGCGCGCAGCACGGCCACGAGCCCAGCGCCGAGCGCGATCGCCGCGCCCGCGACCAGGACGAGCGCGCCGCGCCGCCCCCTGGACGCGGCCGGCGCATTCCGGGTGCGCGCCGTGGTCGCGCGTTCCGAGGGCGCGTCGTCCGGGCGCGCGGCCGGCGCGCCCGCGTCCGCGCCCGGCGCGGCGCTCGCGTCGGCGGCCGCCGCGCCGGCCCCGGCGACGCGGGCGATGCGCTCGACCGAGAGCCGCGAGCCCTCCGGCGCGTACGGCCCGAGCGCCTGCGCGAGCTCGGCGACGCTCTGAAAGCGCCGCGCGGGGTCCTTCTCCAGGCAGCGGAGCACGACCGCGGCGAGGCCCTCCGGGGCCTCGGGGCAGCCCTCGCGGAGCCCGGCGGGCGCGCCGGCGGCGATCTTCGCGCCCATGGCCATGAAGCTGCCCGCCGCGAACGGCGGACGGCCGGTGAGGAGCTCCTGCAGGACCACGCCGAGCGACCAGATGTCCGTGCGGGCGTCCACGCGCTTCGTGCTCTCGAGCTGCTCGGGCGACATGTACAGCGGAGAGCCCATGATCGCGTCGGGCGCGGTGATGCTCACGTCGAGCGGGAGCGTCACCGCGTGCGCGTCGTCGCCTGCCCGCGCGGCGTCGCTCGCGCGCGAGATCTTCGAGATGCCGAAATCGAGCACCTTGACGAGCGGCGAGCCGTCCCGCCGCGCGGTGAGGAACAGGTTCGACGGCTTCAGATCCCGGTGGACGACGCCGAGCGCGTGCGCCTCGGCGATCGCCTCCCCCGCCTGGAGCACGTAGTCCACCGCCACCCCGACCGGCAGCCGCTTCTTCTCGTGCAGGACCTGCCCGAGGTCCTTGCCGCTCAGGAACTCCATCACGATGAACGGCGTCTCGTCGTCGAGCGTGCCGACGTCCATCACCCGCGCGACGTGCTCGCTCTCGAGCCGCGACGCCGCCCGCGCCTCGCGCAGGAAGCGCGCCACGTCCCCGCCGCTCTTCCTGCCGCGCAGGAGCTTGAGCGCCACGTTCCGCTCGAGCGCCTCGTGCCGCGCGAGCAGCACGACCCCCATCCCGCCGCTGCCCAGCGTCCGGACCACCCGGTACTTGCCGGCGAGCAGCGTCCCCGGCGCGGCGGCCTGCGCCGGGTCGCCGGCCGCCGCGGCCGGGGCGGCGCCGAGGCCCCCGTCGGCGAGGAGGGCGCCGAGCTCGGCGGCGACCTCGGCGGCGCTCGCCGGGCGGCCCTCGGGGGCCTTGGAGAGCATCCGCGCGACGAGCGCCTCGAGCGCCGGCGGGGCGAGCGGGCAGAGCTCCCGGACCGCGGGGGGCCGCTCGACGAGGATCTTCACCAGCACCGCCTCGGTGTCCGCGCCCGAGAACGGCGCCCGGCCGGTCAGGCACTCGAAGAGCACCGCGCCGAGCGCGAACACGTCGGTGCGCGCGTCAGGGGTCGCCGCGCCGCGCACCTGCTCGGGCGCCATGTAGCTCGGCGTGCCGACGAGCGTCCCGGCGCCGGTGACCGCGGCCGCGTTCGGCCCGCGCGCGAGCCCGAAATCGAGGAGCTTGACCCGATCGACGGCGCCGTCCTGCAGGAAGATGTTGCTCGGCTTGATGTCGCGGTGGACGAGGCCCTTCTCGTGCGCGGCGGCGAGGGCCGAGGCGACGCCGTGCCCGACCTCGGCCGCGTCGCGCACGCCGAGCGGGCCGGCGGCGAGCCGCTCCGCGAGCGTCACGCCCACGAGCCGCTCCATGGCGAGGTACCGCTCGCCCATCGGGGTGCTGCCGTGGGCGACGTAGCCGACGATCCCCGGGTGGGAGAGCGCGGCGAGCGCCTCGGCCTCCCGGTCGAACCGGGCGCTCGTCGCCTCGTCGACGTCGCGCAGGAGCTTGAGCGCCACGCTCCGGCGCTCCTCGCGGTCCCAGGCCTCGAAGACGACGCCCATGCCGCCCTCCCCGAGCAGCGTGTCGATCTCGAACCTGCCGGCGACGACCTCGGGCTCGGCCGCGAGCGAGACGAGGCGCCCGACCCCCGCGTCGTCGAGGAAGGTCACCGGGCGCCCCCGAGCAAGGCGCGCGACTCGGCCTCGAACTCGGCCTCGGAGCCGGTGATCTCCCGGAGCTTGTCGAGGAGCAGGCCGCGGAACTCGCGCCGCGCGGAGGCGAGGTAGTTGGTCACGTCGGTGACCTTGATCCCGAGCTCCGCGGCGAGCTCAGCATAGGTGGGGCGGCCCTCGGGGCCCTCGTCGAGCACGTAGCGCTCGAAGACGCGGAAGGTGAGCTGCTTGCCGCCCCGCTCGCAGCGCTCGCGGAGGGCGTCGACCGCCATCCCGACCAGGTGACGCTTCCACTCCCGGTCGAAGTACGTGTCGATCGAGTCGGACGCGGGCACGGCGAGCGCCTCAATCTCCCGCTCGGCAGAGGGGAAGTCAAGGCTCAGCGTCACCGCATGTCCGCCGCGCTTCTGCCGCCCGCTGCTCTCGGCCTCCTTCATGACGAAGCGGTCGAGGCACATCTTGAGATAGGTGCGGAACAGCGCCCGCGCCGGGTCGTACGCGGAGAACGTCCGCTGCTCGAGCGCGCGCGCGAAGAAGCCCTGCGTCAGGTCGGCGGCGCGCTCGCCTTCCATGCGCCAGCGGACGCGGAGGTGCTTGTACACCGGCTTCCAGTAGGCGCGCACCAGGATGTCGAACGAGCGCGCGCGCTCCGCCGGGTCGTCGCTGCCCACCGCGACGACGGCGGACCGGTGGGTCGTCGGAAACCTGCCTCGCCGGGGCCCGCGCGAGAAATCGTCGGCCATGCCTAAAGGGACGCGGGGGCCACGCGGAATAGGATCATCGACGAGGCGAAGCTACCACAGGCCGACCCCGGGAGGGAGCTCCGGCGGGCCGCGGGCGCAGGGCGCAGGGCGCATCGCGGGCCTGCCGGCGCTCCGAGCGCTCGCGCCGCCCGGCGCTCGGCGCTGCGGAGGCGCGCCTCGGTGGTACGGGAGGCGCGGCCTCGGGAGCACTCGATGTTTGAGCCGACCTTTCGTGAAGAGGAGAACAGGACATGAACAAGGCATCTCGTTTGGCCCTTGCCTCGCTGCCAGCCGCGTGTGACGACGGGGGCGTCGACGTGGAAGGACAGCAGGTTACCTTCACGGTGCTCGGCGTCCCGGCCGCACGCCCGGGGATCGGGCTGGCAGGCCGGAGCGATGCTCCGACGGCTTCTGAGACTCTTGACCGCTAGCGCCTCCCGAGGACCACGTGAAACCGCTCCGTCCGTTCCGTCGCACGCTCCGCGCTCCCCTCGCGGGGGCGCTCCTCGGCGCCTCCGCGCTGCTCTGGGGCCGGCAGGCCGCCGCCGTGGAGAGCGCCGCCGAGCAGCTGTTTCGAGAGGGCCGCGCGCTCCTCGTCGAGCAGCGCTTCGCCGAGGCCTGCCCCAAGCTCGAGGAGAGCCAGCGCCTCGAGCCGAGCCTCGGGACGAAGCTCAACCTCGCCTTCTGCCACGAGCGGCTCGGCCAGGTGGCCACGGCCTGGGTCGGCTTCCAGGAGGCGCTGATCACGGCGCGGACCGCGGGGGACGCGGCCCGGGAGGCGTTCGCCAAGGCGCGGATCGACGCGCTCGCGCCGCGGGTGCCCTGGCTCCGGGTGCGCGCCTCGGCGGGCGACGCGGGCGCCGACCAGGTGACGATCCTGCTCGACGGGGCGGCGCTCGATCCGGTCGCGTGGGACAAGGAGCTGCCGGTGGATCCGGGCGAGCACGTCGTGGCCGCGGCGCACCAAGGGGAGGTCTTCTGGGAGACGACGGTGGCGCTGAAGGAGTCGGAGCGCGTGGACGTCGCCGTGCCGGCGCCCGCGCCGGCGGAGGCGGCCCCGGCGGAGGCGGCGCCGGGGGCCGCGTCAAGGCCGGCGCGGTCGCCGGCGGTGCGGCTGCCCAGGGCGCGGCTGCTGCCCGAGGCGCCGCGCGATGGAGTGCGCGACGAGAGGAGCGTGCGCGCCGCCGCGCCGGGCGTATTGGACCGCCTCGTCTTCGAGGCAGGCGGGTTCATCGGCTATCTCTGGATGGAGGCAGACGAGATGGATGTCTGCAGCAGCAGCGGGTATGGGGACTGTTACTACGCTCTCGCAGAGGGTAGCTTCCTCGCAGGGGCGACGGGGTTCATCGGATACACGGCGACGGAGCGCCTGGACCTCGGCGTTCGCGCCCACCTCAGCCTTCACTCGAGCGCGGGCCTGCTCATCGCGCTCGGCCCGTCGGTGTCGTACCCGCTCGGCGATCGCTTCCGGGTGGGATCGTCGCTGCTCTTCGGCACGGCGACGCAGAGCGGGACGGCCTACACGGAGGGCTATTCGTGGAATGAGAACGGCTACGAATATGGTGGAGACATGGTGGAGGCGAGCTTGTCGCTGGGATTTGCGCTGGGCCTGGGCGCCGAGATCGGCATGAAGCTCACGGACAGCCCGTCGGGCTCGCTCTTCCTGCAGGCCACGCCGCTGTTCCTCGTCGGCGCGGACGGCCTGGCGGCGTCCCTGCCGCTCGGCGTGGCCTACCGGTGGAACTGACGTCCTGAGCCGGCTGCGCTCAGGGCGCGGTCACGACGGCGATCTCGCCGGTCGCGTACAGCGCGGAGGTGTCCCACGCGAGCCCCGGTGCGAGCGGCACGTCGATGTTCACCGAGGCGAACGCCCCTGTGAGGTCACCGCTCCAGCCGAGCAGAGCCACGGTGTCCCCGGCCTGGAACGACGCCGAACCGTCCGCCGGCCGGACCTCGAGCGCCCCGTCGAGGTGGACGTCGCCGTCCACCTGGAGGAGCGGCAAGGCGCTCGATCCTGCGACCGTGACGCGGAGGGCGGCGCCTGGCCCCTGGGTGTAGCTGCCGGCGACGACGGTCGACAGGTGGACCTCTCCCACGGAGAGCTCGCCGGCCTGGAGGTTGTCGAGATCGCCCACGAAGCTGCCGGTCTCGAGGCGCCCGCCGGCGAGCTCGAAGTCGCCCTCCGCGACCTCCATCGCGCCCGCGATGAGGTCGCCGTCCGCGAGGCGCACGGACGGCCCCAGGTACGGGTAGGGATCGCCGCCTGCCCACGGCGTGGTCCGCAGGAGGCCGCCAATGCTCACGAAGGCGTGCTTGTCGACCAGGAGCGATGGATACTGGTTGCCGATGGCAGAGACGGTGACGTCGCCGCTGTTGATCCACGATGCATAGACATCGTTCACCTTGACGAAGCCCCCGCCGAGCTCGGAGCGGATCTCGGTCTCTTCCGTCACGAGGGTCCCATAGGCCCCGACGGTGAGCGTGCCGTATCCGCGGTTCGCCCCCACGCGCAGGAGCCCCTGGTTGGTCCACGTGCCGCCCCAGCCGCTCACGGTCGCGTGGCTGTTCAGGAGGTCATCGCCGTCGATGCGCGCGCCCACCGTGAACAGCTCGCCGCGGTGAATGTTCAGGAGGCCACGGCTCGCCACGCCGAGGACGAACTCCCCCGTGCTCACCCACTTCGTCGCGGAGCCCGTGATCACGACCTCGCCCCCGCAGATCGAGCAGCCGTGGACGCCGCCGATATAGACGTCATGGGAGAAGAGGCTCCCTCCTTGCTTGAGCTCGACGTAGCCCTGCCCGAGGTCGCCGACGTAGGTGTTTCCTCCGCTCGTCAGGGTGGCGTCGTACCCCTCGACGAACAGACGACCATGACCCAGCGTGCCTCTCGCGCCCACCACGAGGTCGTCGGTGATCACCTCGGCGCCGTTCCGGACGACGACCCAGCCCTCGGAGAGGTTGGCTCTGCCGATCCCCATGGATCCATGGTTGATCCATGTCGAGCCATACCCCTCGATCAAGACGGTGCCGAAATCGGCGCTCCCCCCGTTCACGGACGCGCCGGGGCTGATCAACGTCCCACCATCGGTCACCTCGACCGTCCCGGATCCCACGACGAGCTGGCTCGTCCCCAGGTCCCAAGGATCGGATGGATTCTGAGGAGATACGCCTCCCGCGATGGTCACGGCTGCGTGGGCCTGTTCTGCCGCGCCCGCCGACGTGGCGACGAGCAGCACCGAGAGAGCGCATCGAGCTTGATAGTTCATCATTCTGATCCCTCCACGAGAAAGTTCAGTGCGCGTGAGAGCGCGCCATTGCCTGATGCCTCCGCAGCTCCGGAGCACCATGCGAATGTGGTCTCCCACGATGAAATGGATAGGCGAATCGATTCACCATTGCAATGCATTTCGCCGGGTCATCGCGGCCTGGGTCCGCATGTCACCGGATGGTAGAAATCGAGTCACACAGCCCCGTGATCCCAGCGCCAGCGCCAGCGCCGCAGCGCAGCGCCTGGATGACGCGCTGCAGTGCGACGCCCGGGGACGCGGCGGACACCGGTTCTTCGGCGAGCGCGGCTCTGCTCCCTACCCCGCTGCGCTGGACGTGTCGTGAGCGTCCGGCGCGCGCCGGACGTTCGTGCCAGGGGTAAGCACCCATCTCGCTCGGTCAACGGGTCTGGCAAGATTTCATCGCTCCTGGTCGACGAGGGCGCTGAGCATCGGCGGCCTCCTCCGGACGGCGCCCTGGGCTGGCGGCGATCCCTACCCCTACCCGGGGCCGGCCTCCGCCCACGCCGTGCTCCCCGTCGCCCAGTTCGCGGAGGAGGAGGGCACGATGACGAACCTCGAAGGGCGGGTGATCCTCCGGCAGCGGGCGCGCCGGCCGCTTCTATCACCCCGGCGGCCGGGCGCGCTTCCACGCCGTCCACCACCGGCCGGCCGCCGAGCTCCCCGACGACGCGTATCCGCTCTACTTCACGACCGGACGCTACAAGGAGCATTACAACTCCGGCGCTCAGACGCGCCGGGTCTCCGCGCTGGACGAGGCGAAGCCCGAGCCGAAGGTCCAGGCCCACCCCCGGCTGGTGGCGCGGCTCGGCGTGGTCGAAGGCGACTGGCTGCTCGTCGAGAGCCGCCGAGGGTCGGTCGTCTTCCGGGTCTCGGTCACGCCGGAGATCCGGCCCGACACGCTGTTTGCGCCGTTCCACTGGGGCGGCAAGAAGGCCGCCAACGTCCTCACCAAGCCGGCGCTGGACCCGACCAGCCGGATGCCGGAGTTCAAGGTGTGCGCCGTCAGGGCGCGCCGGGTCTCGGAGTCGAACCGATGCGAAGGAAGGACCTTGTCGTCGTTGGCAATGGCATGGCCACCTGCCGCCTGCTGGACGAGCTCGTCTCGCGCGGCGCCCGGGACCGCTACAACATCACCGTGTTCGGCGAGGAGCCCGGCGGCGCGTACAGCCGCGTCCTGCTCAGCAAGGTGCTCGCGGGCGAGGCGCCCGACTCCATCGTGACGAAGCCGCCGGCGTGGTACGAGCGGAACGGCGTGAAGCTCGTCAGCGGGACGTCCGTGGAGCGGCTCGACACCGCGGCCAGGATGGTCGTGACGGACGGCGCCGCGGCCCACCGTTACGACGTCGCGGTGATCGCCACCGGGAGCCGGCCGCTCGTCCCGCCGCTCGAGGGGATGACGACGGCGGAGGGCGATCTGCGTCCGGGCGTCTTCGTCTACAGGACCATGGACGATTGCCTCCGGATGCGCGGCCACGCGCGGGCGGGAGACAACGCCATCGTGGTCGGCGGCGGGCTGCTCGGCCTGGAGGCCGCCAAGGTGCTGAGCGACATGGGGCTGCACGTGACCGTCATTCACGTCGCCAAGGGCCTCATGAACGCGCAGCTCGATCAGATGGGCGGCGACATGCTCGAGCAGCAGATCGAGCGCTGCGGGATCTTCGTCCGCACCGGGCGCACGGTCGAGGCGATCTGCGGGGACGAGGTGGTGGAAGGGGGCCGGCTCGACGACGGCAGCGTGTTGCCGGCGGACATGGTGATCCTGGCGTGCGGGGTGCGGCCGCGCGTCGACGTCGCGCGCGCCTCGGGGCTGCCCATCAACAAAGGCATCGTGGTCAACGACACCATGGCCACCCAGGTGCCCGGCGTCTACGCGATCGGCGAGTGCGCGGAGCACCGGGGCAGGCTCTACGGCATCGTGACGCCGATCTGGGAGCAGGCCGCCGTCCTCGCGGATCTCCTGACGGGCGCGAACCCGCAGGCGCGCTACCGGGGCTCGAAGCTCTACAGCCGGCTGAAGGTGGCGGGGGTCGACGTCACCTCGATGGGCAGCGTCGAGCCGGAGCTCGAGAGCGACGAGGTGCTGCAGATCGTGGAGACGCGGAAGTGCACCTACCGGAAGCTCGTCCTTCGCGACGGGCGGCTCCTCGGGGCCATGTTCGTCGGCAACACCGCGGCCTCGGCGGCGCTCGTGCAGCTGTTCGATCGCAACGATCCGCTGCCGGCCGACCCGCTGGAGGTGCTCTGCGCGGGCGGCGGCGGCGGTGTTGGAGGGACGGCGGCGCAGGGCGAGCGGATGGTGTGCAATTGCCACAAGGTCAGCGAGTCGGCGCTCCGAGAGGCGATCCAGGGGGGCGCCTGCACGCTCGAGGCGGTGTGCGCGGCGACCAAGGCGGGCACCGGGTGCGGCTCGTGCCGCAGCGAGGTCACGCAGATCGTGGCGCGGCACGCCCCCGCGGAGGAGCCGCCCGCGGGACGCATCGTGGCCGCGGGGTAGGCGCGGGTTCCTGGCTTCTCGTGGGGGTTCGCGCGGCGCGTACCGGAGGAGCAAGCGATTCCGCGCGAGCCCGGGCGCTTACTTCTTGTTGATGTTCGACACGGCGAACTGGCTTCGAACCGGATAATGCACGCCGACCTTCGCGGTCACGTCGACGTTGGCCTTGCGCTCGAACACCATCACGCAATCCGAACCGCCGAACTGGAAGTACGAGAACATCTCGCCTTTGCTCAGCGGCTTGCCCACCAGCTCGGCTCGGATCTTCTGGTTCAAGAGATCGACCTGCTGCTGGTAATCGCGCCCCTTCTTCTCCTCCGGCGTCAGCGTGATAGGCCGCTGTCCGTCGGCCGCGGGGGTCACGAACACCACGGAAGAGACCTGCGCCATGCCCATGGGCAGGACCGCGACCTTGCCGATGTCGGACTCGAGCACCAGGAGGCCGCGGCACTGCACGAACTGGTATCCCGTCGGGTCCCCGGCGTCCAGGTAGCGCTGCGGGATGACCGCCCGCGCGAGATCGCCGTTCACGTCGTTCCCATCCTGCGTCTCGAGCGCCACCTCCAGGTAGACCTGCCCCGGGATGAACTTGGCCTCCAGCACCCTGCCCGCCACGGGCGTGTGCTGCCGGTGGTAGTCATAGGTGTTCAGGAAGCTGTGGCAGAAGACGCCGCCCTCGAAGAAGCTCGCATACTCGCTGTCCTGGAGGAGCTCGCGGATCGACCACTCGATGTGCTTGACCACGATCGAGGGCGGCGCCGGCAGCGGCTTGCCCACCTTCGTGCTGACCGTCCACTGCCCCACGAACGTCGATTCGGCGGGGAACACGACGACCCGATCGTCCTTCGCGGAGGCGACCGGCCGCTGTCCATCGATGTCCCTGAATTTGCGCGCGAAGAACTCGTTGAAGGTCGTGTATTCCTCGGGCGCCTTCTCGTAGTCCTGCCAGGCATACTCAGGCGCGTACTTGAAGCTCTCGATGTACTTCATCGACGCCGGCGTGTCGAGGAAGGCCCCCCACTCGACGGCGAAGTCGCGCAGCCAGCGTGAGACCGGGGAGAGCTTCGCCCCGTCGAGCGGCGCGATCGGGCTCTGCAGGACCTCCAGCGACGGCTGGTTGAAGTAGTAGTAGAACTGCGTGATCCGCAGGTACACCGTGCGCTCGTGCAGCTCCTCGCCATCCCAGTCCCAGACGCGGATCTCCGGGATCCAGGTCACCAGCGCGTCCACGTAGAAATAGAATTGGTCCAGGGTCTTGATCTGATCCAGCTCCGGGACCCTCTGGGCGCTCACGGTCTTGATGGCGTCCTCGAAGGCGCCACGATAGTAGTTCGCCTCGATGATGGACTTGAGCTCCTTCGTCGCCCGTTGCTGGGGCTCGTAGGCCACCCCCTCCTGGGGCAGGTCTCGCAGGAACGGCGGCGCCTGCGGCGGAAGCTGCTTGGCCGCCGCGGAGGCGAGCTCGCCCGTCGCTCGCCCTGCGGTCTCGTGGGAGCGCTTCAAAGCCCGATCCAGGTCCTGAGCGGACGCGACGCGCCTCCGTCGGACGGAGCTGGGAACGATGCGGTGCTTGCTGCTCATAGGCCTCTCCTTGGCGCGAGTCGTTGGTTGGTGGCTCGAACGTTCGACGTCCGGCGCGCGCCGACACGAGAGCTCTGGCGCTGCGCGTGTCGCCGCGATGCTTTGCAGTGGGCGTGCCATGGCCTCGGGGACCCGAGAGGCGGCTGAGACACCGGACGGCACGCACCTCGGGACGGCCCCGCGGTCGGCCTAGATCGCGCAGACCAGCGCAACGGCCCGCGCGCATCGGGGGCGCCCGGGAGCTCTTGCCGACGGCGGCGCCTGGCAGATCCTTGCCGGCCGGCAACGACTTGCCGGCAAATCCTTGCCGGATGGAGCGCCGCCAGCGAACGGTCCAGCGAGCCTGCGGCCGCGCCGTGCTCGCGCGTGAGGCATGCGAAGCGTTGGTCGGGCTCGGGCGCCTCGCAGGCTCACCGCCGGAGCAGCGTCTCCGCCCCCGCCTGCGAGCTGCCCAGGCTGGCCCATCGCCCCGTGAGCTGCCTGCCCTCGATCGCATAGCTCACCACGCCGACCGGCTGCCCCGGCGACCAGCCCACCACGAGCTGGTCTCCCGAGCGGAGGCCCACCCCCTTCAGCGCGCCGGTGCTCAGCGTCCAGGTCACCGCGTACGTGTCGCCCGTGCGCGCGATGGCGACCGTCCCTCTCCGGCTCCCCTCGACGATGCGGTAGCTGCCGGTCAACCCCTCGGGCCCCTGCAGCGTCTCGGCCTCGACCTGGCCGGGCCGATCGCTCGCGATCCACTGCCCGCGCAGGCGATCGCCCTCGATGCGGTAGGCGGCCGCGCCGTACGGGCCGCCGCTCGCCCAGCCCACGGCGAGGGTCTGCCCCTGCAAGAACGCGATCCCCTCGTAGCCGGCGCCTTTCGTGATGATCCAGGCGATGCGGTACGTGTCCCCGCTCCGCGACAGGAGGACGTTGCCCGCATAGCTGCCCTGCCCGCCCGGGTTGCGCGACGCGGTGATGTCGTACGTGCCGGCCAGGTCGACGTCGCCGGCCGTCGCGGCGCCCGGAGGCCGGGCCGGCGGTGTCGGGGCGCCGGCGGGGGCCGCGCCGGCGCTGCCGGCGCTGCCGTACGGCGGCGGCAGGGCCTCGGGCTCGGTCGCGCGCAGGCGCGCGACGAGCACGACGCCGCCGACGGCGAGGGCGGCGACGGCGAGCAGCCCGCCGCCGGCGATCGCGAGCAGCAGGCCCCAGGGCGCCCTGCGCGCCGGTCGGGCCGGGACCGGCACCAGGGTGCCGCCGGCCACGCCGCCGACGCCGGTGCCGACGAGCGTCGGGTAGATCGCGCCCGTGGTCGCCGGCGGGGCCGGCGCGAACGGCCCGGGCAGCGGGGCCGCGGGCCGGTGGGCGGCCGCGGCGAGCACGGGATCGAGCGCGGCCATGGCCTGCGCGGCGTCGGCGAAGCGAGCGCGGGCGTCGCGCGCGACGCACCGGGCGAACCAGGCGTCGAAGCCCGCCGGGATCAGGTGCGGGCAGCCGAGGCGCGCGGCGCGGGCGGACGCCGGCTCCAGCGGGACGAACAGCACCTCGCGCATCAGCGACATGACCGAGGCGCTCGGCCCGCGGCTCGGCTCGAGCCAGTACATGCGCCCCGTGAGCACCGTGAAGGCGAGCAGCCCGAGCGCCCAGACGTCCGACGCCGGGGTGACGTGCTGCGACGCCTCGGTCTGCTCCGGCGCCATCCAGAGCGGCGTCCCGACCGACGCGGTCAGCGCCGTGGTGGCGCGCGCCTCGGCCACGATCTTCGCGACGCCGAAGTCGAGCACCTTGACCTTGAAGCGGACGTTCTGCTGCCGCGGCCGCGCGATGAAGACGTTCTCGGGCTTGAGGTCGCGGTGCACCACGCCCGCGCGGTGCGCCGCCGCGAGCGCGTGGCACAGCTGCCCCATCAGCTCGCGGACCTCGTCGGGCGGCAGCGCGCCGCGCTGCGCGATCACGGTCGACAGATCGGCCCCGTCGAGCAGCTCCATCGCGAGCCACGGGGTCTGCGTCGCCGGATCGACGCCGGCCGCGACCACCTCCACCACGTGGTCGCTCTCGATGCGCGCCCCCACCCTCGCCTCCTGCTCGAAGCGCTCGCGGAACCGCGGGTCCTGCGCGAGCTGCGCGTGCATCAGCTTCACCGCGCGCTGCTTGCCCGTGGAGATCTGCTCGGCCACGAGCACGGCGCCCATGCCCCCCTGGCTCAGGGGGCGGACGATGCGGAAATCGCCCCCGAGGACGGTGCCGGGGGCGAGCGGTGCGGCTGTCGTGAGGTCGAGCATGGCGAGAGGGGCGGCGCCGCGAGCGGCGCGCTCCGGTAGCGTACCCCCGGACGCGCGACGAAGGGGCGCCGCAAAGCGCCCGGCCACGCTGGCGGCGGCGCCGTCGCCGGGCCCCCAGGGCTCAGATCTCCGCCAGACCGATGTCGATCGTCGCGAGGCCGCGCGCGCCCTCGGGCGCGCCCACGGACAGCTCCAGCACGCTCTCCGGGGGGACGTCCTCGACGATGACGAGCGGCACGTGGATCGCCGCCTTGGCGCCGATCGGGAAGTAGCGCATCGGCTGGCCGTCGCGCGTGAGCAAGAGGTAGATGAGCTCGGACGTGGAGTTGCCGGCGCGCAGGTAGATGAGCTGCGCGCGCTTGTCCCGCGGGACCGTGTACCCGATCACCGGACGGAGGGGGACCGGCCGCTCCAGCCCCTGCCCCTCGAACGCGTAGACCCCCTGGATGAACCTCGGTGTTTCCAACGTGACCTCCCGGGCGAGCCGCCGGGCGAGCGCGCCCCTCGGCGCGCCGCGTGGGGTGCGATTCGGCTGCACGGGAGTGATACAGCGCGGCCAGTTTCGAGGGCACGTTGCCTGGCGAAGCGATCCCGTGTAGGTCGAGTTTCCAAGGTGTTTCGATCGTCTCCGTCCTCTTCTCCCCGCCCGGGCGGGGCCGCCGAGCTCGTCGTGGTCGGGGCCGGCTCGGCCGGCGCGGTGATCGCGGCGCGCGTCACGGAGCGCGCCGATCGCGAGGTGCTGCTGCTCGAGGCGGGCCCGGACTACCCGGACCACGCGCGCCTGCCCGCCGACCTGCGGGACGGCACGCGCAACTCGTGGCTCGCGCACGACTGGGGCTACCGCCACCGGCCGACGCCGGGGCAGATCATGTTCCTGTTCCCGCGCGGCAAGGTGGTCGGCGGCTCGTCGGCCGTGAACACGTGCATCGCGATCCGCGGCATGCCGTACGACTACGACGAGTGGGCCGCGCTCGGCCTGCCCGAGTGGGGCTTCGACGCCTGCCTGCCCTACTTCAAGCGCCTCGAGGACGACCGCGACTTCGGCGAGCCGTGGCACGGCAAGGGCGGCCCGGTGCCCATCCGCCGGGCGCGGCGCGAGGAGCTCGTGCCGTGGCAGGCGGCGTTCGTCGACGGGTGCAGGGCGCTCGGCTACCGCGAGTGCGCGGACACGAACGATCCGCAGGCGCCCGACGGAGTCGGGCCGCACGCGATGAACAAGATCGACGGCCAGCGCATGAGCGCCGCGCGCTGCTACCTGACCGCCGAGGTGCGCCGGCGGGAGAACCTGCGGCTCCGGCCGCGCACGACGGTGCGGCGGGTGCTGGTGCGGAATCGCCGCGTCGAGGGGGTCGAGGTCGAGACCGACGGGCGCGTCGAGGTCGTCGCGACGCGGAAGGTGGTGTTGAGCGCGGGCGCGATCGCGACGCCCGGGATCCTGCTGCGCAGCGGGATCGGGCCGCGCGACCAGCTCGCGCGGCTCGGGGTCGAGCCCGTGTCCGACGTGCCCGCCGTGGGGGCGCGGCTGCTCGACCATCCGGGGGCGGCCATCGGCCTGTGGCCGCGCCGCCGCGGGCTGATCGACGTCCTGCGCCAGCCGCTCGTGCAGACGGTGCTCCGCTACACGTCGCGCGGCAGCCCGTACCCGAACGACATGCAGCTCCAGCCGGGCTCCTTCTTCCCGGTGCACCCGCGCCTCACGATCCCGGCGTTCGCCATCGCGTGCTGCATCGGCAAGCCGCGCGGCGCTGGCCGCATCGAGTACCTGAGCGCCGACCCGCACGCGCGGCCGCGCATCGTCTCCAACATGCTCGTCGACCGCGACGATCGCGCGCGGGCGGTCGACGCGCTGGTGCTCGCGTACGAGGTCGCCCGCACCGCGCCGATGCGCGATCTCGGCTTCTTCCTGTGGCCCACGGAGCGCACGCTGATGCGGCGCGAGGCGCTGGAGCGGTGGATCACCCGGAGCTGCGGCTCCGGGTATCACCCGTGCGGGACGGTCCCGATGGGGCCCGAGGGGGACGCGGCGGCGGCGGTCGACGGGCGCGGGCGGGTGCGCGGCGTCGAGGGCCTGATCGTCGCGGATGCGAGCATCATGCCGACCATCCCGAGCGTGAACACGAACCTGACCGCGCTGATGATCGGCGAGCGCTTCGGCGAGTGGCTCCGCGAGGGCGCGGTGTAGCCGGCGGCGGACGCGGACCAGCGCGCGCA
This sequence comes from Sorangium sp. So ce394, assembly GCF_051474665.1. Taxonomy (NCBI): domain Bacteria; kingdom Pseudomonadati; phylum Myxococcota; order Polyangiales; family Polyangiaceae; genus Sorangium; species Sorangium sp. So ce394. Next base: position 5,736,217 of record NZ_CP150339.1, on the reverse strand, counting down.
GCGTGACTGTCTGGGGGAGCGGCCAGCTGTGGAGTGCATGGGCAGCAGCGCGGGAGGAACGTCATGAATCGACCGGAGCAGCTACACGAGCGGCTGGACGCGATCGGTCGCTCGCTGGAGAGCAGCGGCAAGGCGCTCGCGTTGATCGGACTGGGCTCGCTGGGCGTCGAGACCGCGCGGGCAGACAGGTACTCGGACCTCGACTTCTACGCCGTCGTGCGCCCCGGCCACAAGGCTGAGCTCCTCCGCGATCTTCGCTGGATGAGCGCGGCCCATCCCGTGGCGTGGTGCTTCCAGAACACGCCGCACGGCTACAAGCTGCTCTACGAGGACGGGATCTTCTGCGAGCTCGAGGTGTACGAGCCAGAGGATCTGCCCAAGGTGCGCTATGCCGAGGGGCGATTCGTCTGGAAGGCGCGGGACTGCGATGCGTCTTTGCGGATCCCGGCCCAGGAGATCGGAGATCGAGAGGAGCGGTCGGTCGCGTGGAACGTGGGCGAGCTGGTGACCAACCTGTACGTCGGCCTGTGCCGGTATCGACGCGGGGAGAAGCTCTCGGCGTACCGGTTCGTGCAGGGATACGCGGTCGATCGGGTGATGGAACTGCTCCCGCACATCAGGACACCCGAGCCGGTGCACCGCGATCCGTTCGGTCGCGAGCGGCGCATCGAGCAGCAGTATCCGGACATGACGGCTGATTTTGCCTCGTTCATGCAGGGCTACGAGAGGACGCCGGAATCGGCGCTTTCGCTCTTGCGCTGGGTAGAGCGGTACTTCGAGGTGAACCCCGCGATGCGCCGCCTCGTCGAGGAACTTTGCCTGCGGTGAGGCACGGCGGGGGCCGCGCGCGATGATGTCAGGCGGTGGTTGCGGATGGCGCCGCTCGGGCTGACGGTGCACCCGCCGCCGCTCGATCTCGCCAGCTTCTGGTTCGCGCTGATCTGGCATCGGCGCGCGCAGAGCGAGCCGGCGCAGCGCTGGCTGCGCGACCAGATCGTGAAGGCAGCTTCCCGACGGCGGCGTCCCTCGGAACGAGCGCCTCGTTCCTGTAGGCTCGGCCGTCATGCGCACCCGATACCTGATCTTGCTCGCCTTCACCTCGGCCACCTTTTCGCTTGTCGCCTGCGGAGGTGATGCCGGCGCGGACCCCCAGGCCGAAGGCGGCGGTGGCGCGGGCGGCGCGGACCCCCAGGCCGGGGGCGGCGGCGGCGCGGGCGGCGCGGACCCCCAGGCCGAGGGCGGCGGCGGCGCGGGCGGCGCGGACCCCCAGGCCGAGGGCGGCGGCGGCGCGGGCGGCGCGGATCCCCAGGCCGGGGGCGGCGGCGGCGCGGGCGGCGCGGATCCCCAGGCCGGGGGCGGCGGCGGCGCGGGCGGCGCGGACCCCCATAGCTCGGACGACATCCTCGATCAGCTCCAGACCGTCGAGGGGCTCACGGTCGAGGAGCTGGACTCGGGCCTTCCGGGCTACCGCTACTTCGTCATGGAGATCGACCAGCCTGCGGATCACGATGAGCCGGACGGCGCGCGGTTTCGCCAGCGCCTTGTGCTCCACCACCGGGACCTCGCCGCGCCCGTGGTGATCGCGACGGAAGGCTACAACCTCTGGCCGGACTACCAGTGGCTCGACGAGCCCACCGAGCTGCTCGCCGGCAACCAGATCCGCGTCGAGCACCGCTTCTTCACGCCTTCCCGCCCGGAGCCTGCGGACTGGTCGCAGCTCACCATCGAGCAAGCCGCCGCGGACATTCACCACGTCATCGCGTCGTTGAGGCCCTTCTACGAGGGCAAGTGGATCTCCACCGGCGGGAGCAAGGGCGGGATGACCTCGATCTACCATCGTCGCTTCTATCCCGACGACGTGGACGGCACCGTGGCTTACGTGGCGCCGCACAGCATGGGCAACCCCGACCCGCGCTACCTCGAGTTCCTGGCCGAGCGCGGCGATGCGGCCTGCCAGGGCGCGCTCCGGGAGTTCCAGCGCGAGGTGCTGCTGCGGCGCCCGGCGATGCTGGCGCGCATGGAGGCCGACGCAGCGGCAGAGGGCTTCTCCTACGACCTGCTCGGCATCGAGAGGGTCCTGGAGACCGCGGTGGTCGACTCCGTCTTTGCGTTCTGGCAGTACATGGACGCGACCCTCTGCGGCGCCGTCCCGACCGCGGCGTCGGACGACGAGGACGTCTGGGCCTTCCTCGATACGGTGAGCCAGCCCTCGTTCTACAGCGATGCTTCCCTCCTCGTGTACGAGCCGTACTACTGGCAAGCTGCGGTCCAGCTTGGTTATCCGGCGATCGCGACGGAGCACCTCGCCGACCTCCTCGTGTACCCCGACGCCGACACGGCCACGTCGTTCATCGTGCCTGGACCCGGCAAGGATCCGGTCTTCGATCCCGGGGCGATGCGGGACATCTCCGCTTGGCTCACCGCCGAGGGCGAGCGGCTGATGTTCCTTTACGGCGAGAACGACCCGTACACGGCCGCCGCCTTCGACGTCGGGGAGGCTCGGGACACGCACCGCTTCGTCGTGCCGGATGGAAACCACCTCTCCAGCCTGGGCGATCTCTCGCCGCCCGAGCGCGATATCGCCTTCGGTGCGCTCGCGTCGTGGGCGGGTGTCTCGCCCATCGACGTCGACCGCGCGCGCGCGCGTGCGCCCCGCATGCTGCTCCGCGGCCATCGGTGGATCATGCGGCGCTGACCGCAGTCGCCGGTAGTGGTCAACGTTGCCCGGAGAGAGTCCACATGAAGGCGAGAAGACGGGAAGATCATGAAGGTTTTCTTCCCGCCTTCCCGCCTTCATGTTCAAATTTGACCACTACTCAGTCGCCCGTCCTAGAGGGCGGAGTTCCTGACGGGCGGAGCTAGGTGGCCGACTGCATGCTCCCCCGCGCCGCGCGGTAGTCGGTGAACATCGAGCCCAGGATGTTGGCGGCCCCTGTGGCAATTTGGACGAAGGCGGCGAGCGGTGCGCGCTTCGTGTACCCGAGCGCGAACGGCGCCGCGATCACCGAGGCGCTCCACACATAATCGAGCACCTCGTGCGCCTGGATCGGGATCAGCTTGGCCAGGCTCATCCGGTAGTCGGTGAGCAGGGACACGGAGATCACCGAGGCGCCGAGGATCGCACCGGCGACCTTTGCCTCACGTCGGTTCGAGGCGAGGCCGGCCAGGGCCACCATGAGGCCGTTCGAGTAATCGAGGGCGGAGTGGACGTCCTGGGGGATGAGGCGCCGGATGGGCAGGACGCCGAAGAGCAGCTTGGAGGGGATCGCAGCGTTCTTCTGGACCGCCGGCGCGGCGGCGCCCGGCCTGGTCACCTCCGGCGACAGCATGTCTTCGGTGCTCGGATAGATCGCGGACTGTGTCATGAGAAACCTCCCGCCCCGCGGCTTAGCAATCCGCGGACCGAAGGCCGTCAAAGCCGCGCTCGTCCGCTCGTCGAGCGCCCGCTCGTCGAGCGAGCGCGAGCGCGGTTACCGCAGGATCTCCTCGAGCAGCCGGTTCGGCTCGCCGCGGAGATCGTCGCCGAACGACGCCACGCCGAGCCCGTAGTACTGGTTCATGATCGTGAACCAGAGATCGCGGAGCTGGCGATCGCCCCCGACGGGGCCGTAGGCGACGTGCGCGTCATTCAGGAACACGCCGTCGCCGCCCAGGAGCACGATCGGAAGGTCGTAGGCGTCGTGATCGCGCATTGAATGGCCATGACCAGGAGATCGATCATGACGTTCGCGTGGTCTTCGTGCTTGTACTCGCCGGCCTCCGTGCTGTCGTCCTCGTTGAGCCCCTGCCCCGGCGGCTCGGGCACCATCCCGGGCTCGGCGATCGGCGCGCAGCCCAGGTTGGCCGGGATCGTCGACTGGACCCGGGCCACGTTCTTCTCGATCTCCCGCAGCGAATCCAGGTACAGGCCCCCTCGGAAGTCAAGCACCTCGCCGCGAGCGCCTCTCTCCAGGTCCTCCCCGGAGCACGACCCGGCGTCTCCCCTCCAGCAAGAGGAATTCCGGCGGCGCAGAGGACTCGGAGAGAATCCCAGAGAGCCTCTGTGCTCTCCGTGCCCTCTGTGCTCTCTGTGCCTGCGGGGCGTGGATCTCGGGCTTTCGCGCCCCCCGGCGCGAGAGGCCTCTCCCGGAGGGCCCGCGGCTTGCTCTCCCCAGCGCAGGTGCGCGCTTCGTGGCACCGGGAGGGGCTCATGCGGACTTCGAAGACGGGGAGAAACAGCGGTAGGTCAACAAGAGGGAGAGGCGTCGTGGGGGGGCTCGCCGGGCTTCTCGGGCTCGGTCTCTGTCTCGGCATCTCCAGCGCTTCCGCGGGCGACGCCGCACAGGCCACCTCGCTGCAGGCGCATGCGCATGCGCAAGGCCGCCTCGGGCCGCAGCGGGCCTCGATCGGCACGCAGCAGGCCGCCTCCACCTACGTCGCGAACCCCCAGAAGCGGCGCTGGATCGTCGCCGGAGCGTCCACGCTGGGCGGCTTCTGGACCGCGTCGGCCATCTACGGCGCCGCGCTCAGCCTCGAGCGGCCGCACTCCCGGCTCGTTCCCCATTGCACCAAGTGCGCTTGCTCCCTCGTCCGGCAGCGTGACAGCGCCTCGGCGAGCCCCACCACGCTGCTCATCCCCCTCGCCGGCCCCTGGATCCACCTCGGCACGGGGCGGCACTCGGCGGCAGGCGCGGTCGGCCTCTCCGTCTTGGGCGCCGGCCAGGCCGTCGGCCTCGGGATGCTGCTCGGCGGCATCGCCATGCCGCGGCAGGTGCGGGTGCCGATGAAGCGCGGCAGCGTGCTCCAGGTGGGCGCAGCGCCGGTCGTCACCCCCGACGGGCTCGGGCTCTCGATCCACGGCTCGATGTAGCCGCGGATCGAGGTCCCCGCCCGCGCCCGGATCGCGGAGCGCCCGCGGCGCGCCGGCGCGCTCATCCAGCGCGCCGGCGCGCGGGTCACGGCGCGAGGCCCAGGATCGCCCGCACGCGCAGCCGCTCCTCGGGCGTGAACGCGCGCGCGAGCAGCGCCTCCTCGGCGGCGCGGTGCGCCTCCGGATCGGCCTCGGTCGCCGCGATAGCCGCGCGCGCGCCCTCGAACGCGTCGAGGCGCCGCTGCCAGTCCGCCCGCTGCCGGTCGAGCTCCGCGAGCCGGTCCGCGGCCTCGGAGCCCACGGTCGCGACCCTGTGCGCGTAGAGCTCCTCGTCCGAGGCGCCCGCGTCGCGGAGCGCCTGCTCCTCGGCCTGCTGGACGAGCGGGCGCACCGCCGCCTCCCGCGCCTCGCGGAGGTGCTCGGGCAGCGCCGCCTCGACCTCGGCGAGCCGCGCGTCGCGCTCCTCGGGCGAGAGGGTCGCGTCCGCGAGGACGCGCGACGCCTCGATCGCCGCCTCCCCCTCGCGCTCCTCGTCGCCGAACAGCTGCGCCGCGACCTCGTCGCCGAAGTGCGCCCGCCGGATCTCGCGCAGCGCGGCGAGCCGCTCGGCCGGATCGGCCGCCTGCGCGGCGCGCTCCGCGCTGGCCGCCTCGCGGTAGCCGAGGTACCGGTCGAGCAGGGCGATCGCCTGGTCCGCCGCGGGCCCCGCCGCGCGCTCCCGGATCGCCGCCACGATGCGGGCGCGGATCGCCGCGGCCGGCGCCTCGCCGGTCGCGCTCAGGAAGTAGTCGAACAGCGCGAGGAGCTCGGGCCCGACGATCAGATCGCCGTTCGCGTCGACGAGCACCGCGCCGTCGACGTCCGTGCCGCGGAGCGACGGCGCCGCGGCCGTCCGCGGCAGCGCGGCCGCGGGGGGCGCGACCGACAGCGCCTGCCGGACGCGCGCGGGGGCCGCCGCCGTCGACAGCGCCGGCCGCGCTTCCGCCGGGAGGGAGCGCGCGGCCAGCCCGCTCGTCCGCGCGGCGGACGCGGCCGGTCGGGGCCGCTCCCGCGAGAGGAGCCGCCCGGCGCCGAGCAGCGCGGCGACCGCCATCGCCGCGACGAGGACGTTCCTTCTACGACGCTCCACGGGCCATCACCGGATCAGAGACCGAGGTTCTTCAGGCGGCTCGCGTGCGCCCGGAACACGGATTTCGGGTTCGGGCCAGACAGGTTGATAAACCCGAACAGCTGATTCACCTCGTCGAGGTGGTTCATCCCGTAATCGTCGCGGACCACCTCCCCGAAGTGGGCGCTGCACCTGCCCACCATCCCGTCGTTCGACTCCGAGTACAGCTTGGAGATGAGCCCGAGCGTCACGTCGGTCGGATCGAGGAGGCTCGTGATGATCCCGGTCCCCGACCACGAGAAGAAGCGCACGCCGTTCTCCTCGGCGGCGCCCTGCCCGCACCGGCTGGCGGGCAGCCCGGCCGGGTAAAGCGCGTTGAACTCGCGCATCCCCTCGGCCGAGAGCGACCTCACGGCGGCGATCGAGTCCTGAGGCGCCACGTGCCCGCTGAGCAGGCTGAGCACCGTGCCCAGGCTGTTGGCGAGGAACGAGAGCGCCCCCTGGGCGAAGCCGCCGTCGCGCAGGTTCTCCTGGAGATAGCTGGCGAGCTCGGCCCCCTGGTGCGGCGACCCGATCGTGGTCACCGAGGCGACGAGATCCGGCCGCACCGCGGCGACGTACCGGACGTCGAGCCCGCCATGGCTGTGCCCGATCAGGTTGACCTTCCCGCTCCCGGTGCGCGCGACGATATCCTCGACCTGGGCGAGCAGCGCCTCCCCGCGCGCCTCGGTGCTGTCGAACTGGGGCACGGAGGTGGCGTACACCTCGGCTCCGCCGGAGCGCAGCGTCGACGCGATCCCACCGAAGTAGTCGACCACACCGAACATTGCCTTGAAGCCGGCCATCCCGTGACAGAGCACGATCGGATACTGCGTCTTCGCATAGCTCTTCAGCGCCAGGGCCGCCTCGCCGACGTCGGCGCGCTCCTCGCCCGCCGCCTCATCCATCGACGCAACGCATCCTTGCGAGAGCAGCAGGACGGCAGCGCCCGCCGCACAGCGCAATGCGTCAATCCACATTCGACACCCAGCCCCTCGTTTTCTCTCGACTCTCTGCCCATTTCGAGCAGGTGTGACGGTGGTGGGTAGTACAGCGCCCGTGTTGGAGGAATGAGCTCGTCTGATCACCTGTCACCTCTGATAGAGTATTTTTTTAATTTGAATCAAGCAGAACTCACAGGCTCTCAGCGCAATAAGCACCTCGCTCATCCTGGACAATCGGCAGGCAGGTGTCCGGCCCCGCACCGGTCACGTTCGTCCAGGCGACGCGACAGGCCACGAGCCGCGCGCGTCAAACCGTCCATGTCGCGCATGTCGCGCCGATCCGCGCGGGAAGCGGACGCGCACGGGCGGGCGAGGCGGAGGGTGAATGCACCCCTCGGGCCGGCTGGCTCGCTGCGACGCGAGGCCGGCTAGGTCGACGCGGCGCCCAGGACGATGCGCGCGTTCTCCGGCACCGCGGTCAGGAACCGCTCGCGCCGCCGTGGGTCCGCGATGCGCTGGGCCCGCGCGAGCAGGCTCTCTCTGGCGTCGGCGAGGACGGCGGCCGCCTCGGCGTGCGCGCCGGACGCCGCGAGCGCCTCGGCGTACGCGAGCCGCACGAGCGACTCGCCCTCTTCCAGGGACCCGAGCGCCGCGAGCTCGCCGAACGCCGCCCGCGCCGCGCCGAGGGCCGCCGCGACCTGGCCGCCGGCGAGCAGCGCGCGCGCGCGCACCGCCATGGCCGGCGCGCGCAGCCGCGGGGCCACGCGCAGCGCCGCCTCGGCCGCGCTCGCCTCCCGCTCGGCGGTCGCGGCGTCGCCCGAGAGCAGCGCGATCTTCGCGAGGTACGTGCGCGCCACGCCCTCCATGCGCAGGTCGCCCCGCTGCTGGAACGCCTCCACCGCGCGCCCCTCGACGAGCTGCGCCTCGTCGAGCTTGCCGAGCTGCCCGAGCACGTGGCCGAGGTTGTGCAGCGCCACGGTCGCGAGCTCGCGCAGCCCCATTCGATCGGCGGCCTCCAGGGCGGCGCGCAGGGCCGCCTCGGCCGCCTCGAGCTCGCCGAGCTCGGCGTAGATGAAGCCGACGTTCGCGCGGATCACGCAGGCGTTGCGCCTGTCCCCGGCCTGCTCGAACGCGGCGAGCGCCGCCTCCAGGCCCTCGAGGCAGGCCTCGGGGTCGCCGCCGGCCGAGGCGCGGATGGCGCGGAGCTGCTGCGCCATCGCGACGAGCTCGGCGTCGGGCGGCGGGGCCGCGCGGAGGTCCTCGTCGATGCGCGCGAGCAGGGCGTCGGCCTCGGCGTAGCGGCCGCCGAACACGAGCTGCGCGCCGCACTCGCAGAAGCACGCGATCCGCGCGCGCCGCAGCGCCGGCGCGCCGGAGGGCGGCGGCGCGGGCGCGCTCGGGGGCGGCGGCGCGGCGGGATCGCGCGCCGCGGACAGGCCCTCGGCGATGGCGGCCCACCCCGCCACGCGGTCGACGGCGCCGAGCTTCCCCGCGGCGGCGGCGATCTGCGTCACGGCCCGGAACCACCCGGGGGAGCCGGCCGGGAGCAGCTCGGCCGCGGACGCGCCCAGCGCCTCGGCGGCGGCGAGATCGCCCTCCCAGACCTTGGCCTCGGCCGCGACGAGCCGCAGCGCGCCGAGGTCGTCGCCCGCGGCGCCGCACGCCTCGCCGCTCGCGGCGCGCTCGATCGCGGCGCAGAGGTCGTTCGCCTCGAGCGATTGCTCGGCCGCGCGCCGGTACCAGCGCACCGCGCGGCCGGGCTCGCCGCCCCGCCGGAAGTGCTCGGCCACGACCTGCGGATCCACGGACGCGCCCCGCTCGAGCCACGCGCCCGCCAGCCGGTGGCCGAGCGCGCGATCGTGCTCGGTCAGCATGGCGTAGGCAGCCTCGCGGACGAGCGTGTGGCGGAAGACGTGGTCGGCGGCGTCGGCGAGGCCCCCCGACCCGGAGGCCGGCGCGACGAGCTCGCGGTCGGCGAGCGCCCTGAGCCACGCCTCGACGTCGTCGAGGCGCTCCTCGCCGCCGAGCAGCGCCGCGACGCCGCGCTTCGAGAAGCGATCGCCGAAGATGCTGGCCGCCCGGAGCACGCGCTTGCCCTCGTTGCCCTCGGCGTCGAGCCGCGCCTCGACCGTGCCGAGCACCGAGTCGGGCAGGAGCTCGCCCTTGCCGCTGGCGACCGCCCGGATGAGCTCTTCGAGGTAGAACGGGTTGCCGCCGGCGCGCTCGACCAGGTGCGCCACCACGCCCTCGGGCACGGGCTCGCCGAGCGCCGCGCGCACGAGCTCCGCGCCCGCGCGGCGCGGCAGCGGTCCGAGCTTGATCGTCTGCACCTCGCGCTCGGCCCAGAGGTTCGGGAACTGCCGGTGGACGTCGGGGCGCGCGAGCGCGAGCACGAGGAGCGGCAGCTCGCGGAGGTTCCGCAGGGTCGCGTCGAGCAGGCGCACGGTGGCGGCGTCGCCCCAGTGCAGGTCCTCCAGCGCGAGGAGCACCGGGCGCGCGGCGCACTCGGCCGCGAGCCAGTCCTCCCACGCGGCCCACACGCCGTCGCTCACGCCCGCGGCGCTCTGGCGCGCGGCGCGCAGCAGCCGGGCGTGCTCGGGCGACGGCGCGCCGGCGATCTCGCCGAGGAACGCCGCCGCGCGCTCGAGCGCCGGGCCGCCGAGGTGGCGCCCGAGCCGCTGCTTCAGCTTGCGGTGGCGCGCCGCCCTCGGGTCGCGCTCGCGGAGGCCCGCGGCCCGGCAGAGGACGTCGGCGATCATGCCGAACGGCGAGCCGGGGGAGCTCGAATCGGCGCGGCCCCAGAGGATCTCGACCGGCTCGTCCTCTCGCCGCAGGGCGGCGAAGAGCTCCAGGCGGAGCCGGGACTTGCCGGCGCCGGGCGGCCCGACGACGAGCACGGCGCTCGCGAGCGACTCGGAGATGCAGCCGGAGAGCGCGCCGTGGAGCATCGAGAGCTCGCGGGCGCGGCCGACGCAGGGCGTGCGCTTCCCGAGCAGCGCGGGGGCGATCTCGTCCACGGCGCGCTCGCCGGAGAGGACGAGCGGCTCGTCCGGCGCGGGGCGCGCGACGACGAAGCGGGGCCCGAGCATGTCGGCGGTCGCGCGGTCGAGGCGCACGGCGCGCGCGCCGCCCGCGCCGCGCGCGTCGCGGAGCTCGGCGAGGCCGCGGTCGATCGCGTCGCCACCGGCGACGCCCGCGGAGAAGACGCCCCGCCCCGTGACGACGCAGAGCGGCGCGCCCGGCAGCTCGGCGCGGAGGGCGAGCGCGCACTGGGCGGCGCGCTCGGCGCGGTCGACGGCGCTGCCGGGGCCGGACATCACGACGAGGTCCACGCCCGGGGCGAGCTGGGTGAGCCTGCCGCCGTGGAGCTCGACGAGCGCGCGGATCTCGGCGCCGCGCGAGCTCGACGCGGGCGGCGAGCCGGCCTCGCCGAGGGCGCCGCGGTCGACCTCGGCGACGGCGCCGTGGTCGGCCGCGCCGAGGAAGACGAGGCTCGCGACGCGCTGCTCGTCCAGCGTGAGGGCGGCGCGCTCGCGCGGGCCGGGGCCGCGGCCCCGCGCGCTCCCCGCGCGCGTCGGCGCGCCGGGCGGCACGCTCCCCGACAGCGTCGGCGCGTCGGGCGGTGCGATCCACGCGCCGGCCATCGCGGCGATCCGGTCGATCTCCGCCGCGACCTCGGCGCCGTCGCGCGGGCGATCGCCGGGCTGCCTCGACAGCATGCGCGCGACGAGCTCGTCGAGCGGCGCGGGCGCGTCCGCGCGCGCGTCGCGGAGGCGGGGCGGATCTTCGAGGAGCATCTTGCTGAGCGCGGCCATCGGGCTCGCGGCCGCGAAGGCGGGCTGGCCGGTGAGGCACTCGAAGAGGACGCACCCGAGGGAGAACACGTCGCTGCGCGGATCGGGCGCGCTCCTGGCCTCGACCTGCTCGGGGGCCATGTACCCGGGCGTGCCGAGGACGCCGCCGGTGATGGTCACGCGCCCCGCGTCCGCGCTGGGGCGCGCGATGCCGAAGTCGACGAGCTTGACCCGCCCCGCGTCGCCGCCGGGGAGGAAGAGGTTGCTCGGCTTGATGTCGCGGTGGACGATGCCGCGCGCGTGCGCGAACGCGAGGGCGTCGGCGGCCCGGCGCACGAGCGAGAGCCCCTCGCTCGCGGGCAGGACGCGGCGGGCGAGGCGCGCGGCGAGGTCCTCGCCGTCGAGCCACTCCATGGCGAGGTAGCGGTCGCCCTCCGGGGTGCTGCCGTGCGCGACGTAGCGCACGATGCCCGGGTGGACGAGCGCGGCGAGGAGCGCGGCCTCCCGCTCGAACCGCTCGACCTGGATCGCGCTCCGCAGGCGGACGATCTTGAGGGCGACCGACGCGCCGCCGAGGCGGTCGTGCGCCTTGTAGACGGTGCCCATCCCTCCGGCGGCGGCCTCGCCCTCGAGGACGAAGCGCCCTGCGACGACCTCCGCGTGGCTCACGTCAGCGCAGGAACACGGTGACCGAGCCCGGGTGCGGCACCTCTTCGACGGCGAGCTCGCCCGAGCGGCCGCGGTCCGTGCTGCGGCAGTTCCGGAAGCTCCCGTCGCTGCTCGGCGCGTCGCACAGGCGCTCGCACGATCCGCCGACCTCGATCGCGCACGTCTCGAGCGACGGCCCGCAGACGCGGGGGATGGCCGAGATCCCTTGCGGGAGGCACGCGCGGTAGAGGGGCCGCGCCGCGAAGATGTCGCCGTAGTACGTCGCCTCCCGCACGGGGAACGCGGCGCGCTCGACCTTGTCGGCGAGGAGCTCCGCGCGATCGCCGCGGAGGGAGATCCTCACCCGCTCTCCGAGGTAGTTGACGCGGGCGAGGACGCAGCCGCTGACCCAGCTCCGGCACGCGCCGTCGCAGGATCCGCCCTCCTTTCCCCAGCGCGGCGCGAGGCCGAGCTCTCCCGGGAAGGAGTGCTCGTCGCCGTCGATGGTGAGGGCGAGGCGCTCGCCTCGCGGCAGCGCGCAGCTCGCGATGTACTTCAGCGCCGTGCGCGCGGCCGGGTCGCGGAGCGCCGCGGCCGTGAGCGGGTTTTCCGAGAGCGCCTCGGCGGTGAGCGCGTTCGACGTCAGCGCCTTCGACGTCAGCGCCTCGGCGGTGAGCGCGTTCGACGTCAGCGCGTTCGACGTCAGCGCGTTGTTCGACCCGACGGCCTGGGACGCGTCGCCGTCCTCGGCCTCGGCCGAGGGTTCCGGGTCGAGCGGGGCCGCGCAGGCGCCTGTGCAGAGCGCGGCGACGGCCAGGACGAGTGCAGCCAGCTTCGGCGAATGCTCCATGGTTAACGCCCCCTGGGATGCCCATGAGCTCTTCGCCCATGAGCTCCCGAAACGACCGGCGCCTGAACGCGGACCACGGGTGCTCGCATCGAACGCCGGTGCGTACATCTTGGTTCAAATGCACGAGCCGCGAAGAAGTCTACAAGGCCGGAGCGGCCGACGTGAGTCATCTCCGCTACAGCGACACGTGGAAAGATGTCACTGATAAACCGCGTGGCAAAGACCGACGCGCACGCAATACGCTCTTTTTTTTGTGCCGCGGAGCGATCGCTCTGTCGGGGCGAGACCACCGCTCTGTCCACGCCATCACGGACAGCGATGCTCCCACCGGGGACGGAGGCGCGATGAGCGGCGGAGGCGCCGCTGAGGCGCTGACAGCCACCCTCCTGCCGGGCGGAGCGCGGGGGCGCTCGTCGCGGGCGTCGTCGGCGCCGAGAGTCGCGCTGGCGTCGCCGGGGCGGAGGACGAGGACGTCGTGGTCTGCCGACCTGCGTGGCCGGCGTTCCCTGGGTCCGCGTCGACACGCCGGGGGCGCGGCGGCGCGGGGTCGCGGGGCGGCGGCGACGGCAGCGCTGGCTCGTCCGGGCAGGGGGCGCCCCGTCGGCGCGCGGCCGTCCGCGGCGTTCGCTCGATCGAGGGGCGCGCCGCGGGCGGGGCGCACGGCGGCGGGACGGACTGCTCGGCGCGGTGCGTCGATGCGCCCTTGACGCCGCTGCGCCTCGATCATTACATGCCGCAGACCATGAAGGGCCATGCGCGCAATCTGATGACCGAGCGCGTGATCGCTTTGGAGCAGGGCACGCCGGTCACCGACATGCTGCAGCTGTTCGCGCAGCAGAACCTGAGCGGCGCGCCGGTCATCGACGAGGGGCACCACATCGTCGGGTTCGTCAGCGAGACGGATCTCCTGGGCGCGCTCCTGCGCGAGGAGTACGAGGGCATGACGGCCGCGGACGTGATGAGCACCCCGCCGATCTGCGTGGACGAGTTCATGCCCACCGACGAGGTGATGACGCTGCTGCGCGAGAACCGGATCCACCATCTGCCGGTCGTGCGCGAGGGGCGGCTCGTCGGGATCATCACGCCCGAGGACATCCTCCGCTACCTCGTGGAGCGGGTGCTGCCGGTCCCGCCGACCTCCGCCTGAGGCGACCGGCGCCCGGAGGGCAGCCGATCGCTGTCCTCACCAGCACATCGACGTGGCCACAGGATGGCTCGCTGGGACGCGTGCCGACACATCGAGGTCTCGAGCGGCACCGGCGCGTCGAAGCCGATGGCTCCCCGGCGTCCTCGAGAATGCTGGGGCGATTTCAGAACGAATCGGGGCCGCTCCAGCAAGCGCTGGAGTTTCCTTGTGCATTACACGGGACGCCTCCTGTTTGCCGCCGAATGCGATGCGAGATCGCAGAAACTGGCATACTCGCTCTCACGCTATTCGTGCGTTGAAAAGCATCCTATCGCGTGCGCCCCGGCTTCTCTGCCGAAGACTTGCCTCCTGCGCGTCGGTCATCGAGGGTTGCCCCATGCCGAAGTCGCCGCGCAAGCGTGCGCTGAGCTCGCCCCACGATGCGCTGTTCCAGTGGACCTTCTCCCAGCGCGAGCACGCCGTCGGCCTGCTGAAGGCCGCGCTGCCGCCGCCGCTGGTCGCCGCAGTGCGATGGGGCACGCTGCGCGTCGAGAAGGGCAGCTTCGTCGACCGCGCGCTGCGCAGCCGCCGTAGCGATCTCGTGCTCTCCGCCAGGATCGGAGAGGGGCGGGTCTACTTTCACGTGATCGTCGAGCAGCAGCGCGACGTCGAGCCGCTGATGGTCTTCCGCATGGGCCTGTACATGATGCGCCTCTGGGAGCAGCTCGTCCGCGAACAGCCGGGACTGAAGAAGCTGCCGCCGGTCATGCCGGTGCTGGTCCATCACAGCGACACGGGGTGGACGGCGGCCAGGGCCTTCGAGGACATCGTCGCGATCGATGGACCGGCGCGGGCGGCGCTCCTGCCGCACACGCCGCGCTTCGAGCTGCGCCTGATCGACGTGAGCGGCGGGCGCGCCGGCGATCTGGTGGAGCAGGCGCTGACGGCGCTGGGAAAGGTGGTGCTGTGGTGCCTCTCGGTGTCCGGCGACGACGCGCGGCTCGAGCGGGAGATCGGGCGCATCGCGGCCGCGCTGGACGAGGTGCTGCAGGCGCCGAGCGGGCTCGCTGCCCTGGAGGCGCTCTTGCGCTATCTTGTGACCACGCACGCGCGCTTCAGCGTGCGGAAGATCGGTCGGCTCTTGGAAAAGGCGGCGGGCCCGCGGGCCCAGGAGGCCATCGTGACGACGCTGGACGAGATCGAGCGCAGGGGCGAACGCAGGGGGCGCGCGCAGGGGCGCGCGCAGGGGCGAGCGCAGGGGCGAGCGCAGGGGCGCGCACAGACGCTCCTGGAGCTGCTCGCGGCCCGGTTCGGCGCGGTGCCTGCCGACGTGAGCGCCCGGATCCTGGCCGCGGACGAGGCGGCGCTCGTCGCCTGGACGACGCGGGTGCTCACGGCCCCGACGCCGGAGGACGTCCTCGCCGAGGACGGCGAGCGCCCCGCAGCGGCGCGGCGCCCTGCGGCACGCAAACGCGCCCGGCGGGCCTGATCCGGGGAAACGCCGCCACGCCCGCCCGGAGGCGGCCGCCCGCTCGGCCGCACCCCCGGCCGCAGGTGAAGCGCCCGCGGAGCCGCCGGCGGACGCCCCCTACCGCCGATCGAACTGGTACCGCGCCCGCTCCGCGCCCTCGATCTCGACCACGACGCGCTTCGGGCCGAGGCGCACCACGGCGTGCGCGGCCGCGGGGCGGCCCGGCGCGTCGTCATCGAGGTTCTCGATCAAGCTCTGGAGCGTCACGTACGGGATGCCGCGGATCACGTCGAGGTGGTTCCAGTGCAGGTGGCCGTTGAAGACCGCGAGGACGCCGTGCTCCTCGAAGAGCTTCCGCATCGCGCGCCGCTCGCGCACGAGGCAGATGTGCGGGCTCCCCTCGAACCAGCGGTTGCCCCGGAGATCCTGATCGGCCGCGCTGTGGTGCATCAGCACGACCTTGGGCAGCGAGGTCCCCGCGAGGTCCTCGGCGAGCCAGGCGAGCTGCTCGGGCCCCACCGACACGTCGTGATCCTTGCGCTCGCGCGTGTGGAGGACCGTGAAGTGGTACCCGCCGCGGTCGAACGAGTAGTGGAGCCGCGTCACCTCGGGCCTCCCCCAGGCGGACAGCAGCTCGGCCTCGCTCAGGTGGATCACGTCGTGGTTGCCGGCGACGTGAAAGAGCTCGGCCCGCACGCCGCGGAGCGCCGCCATGCACTCGCCGTAACGCGCCCGATCCGCCTCGGGCCCCTCGTCCTCGATGTCGTCTCCGAGGTTCACGACGAGGTCGGGCCGCGTGACCTCGTTCATCCGCTCCACGAAGGCGCGCGTCAGCGCGGGCGCCTCGCCCGTGAGCTTGCGCAGCTTGCCCCCGAACGACGCCTGCGGGCCGAAGTGCAGGTCCGAGACGAGCGCGACGACGAGCTCCATCCGCGCCCCGCCGCTCAGCTCGACGCCGCGCCGGGATCCGGCGTCCCCTTGGAGCCGCCCAGGCACGCGGGCGAGCGGAAGCCCGCGCTGCCCTGCCGCTCCCACTCGTCCGGCGTCATCGCGCGGATCGTCAGGGCGTGCAGCCCGGCGCCGAACTCCTCGCGCACGACCTCGTTGACGCGCCGGTGGCGCTCGAGGGGGCTCAGGCCCCGGAACGCCTCGCTCACCACGAGCACCTTGAAGTGCGTCTCCGAGCCCGCCGGCACGCTGTGCATGCGGCTCTCGTTCTCCACCTCGAGGTGTACGGGCTCGAGCGCGCGGGCGAGCTTGCTCTGGATCGACTCCTGCCTCGTCGCTGTCGTCATGGCCGCGCGAAGCTTAGCCTCGGCCGCGCCGCCGGTCACCCGATGAGCGCCGCCGCGGAGGGGCGCCCGCCCGCCGGGACCCTGGCCGGAGGGCCCTCCGCGGGCCGCGAGATGGCCGCCATGGACGAAGGGATTGCCCGGCGCCACGCCAACGGATAAACCGCGCGGCATGGCATCTCCGATGGTTGCGCGGCTCGCGCTCGTCCTCGTCGCCGGGCTCGCCGGCGCTTCCGGCTGCAGCGACGATGAGACGTCGACCGCCCCCGGCCCGACCGGAGTGCCAGAGCTCGAGATCGTGAGCCCGAAGGACGGCGCCTGCGTCGCGATCGGGGAGCCCTCGGACGCCTCGTCCGACGATGTGCCGACGGTTCCGATCAGCGTCACGGTCTCCGAGCTCCTCCTCCGCCCTCCCGGCACCTGCTTGACGTACCGGCAGTGCGGGCACCTCGTGCTCAGCGTCGGCGGCGAGAGGAACAACGCCGCGGCCGGCCGCGTGATCGACGTGCGCCTCGGCGCGCTCGATCCCGAGGAACGCTACGGTGAGCTCGAGATCACCGTCGCCGCCGTGAGCGACGCGGGCGAGCCGATCCTCGGCGGCGAGAGCAAGCAGGAGCCGCTCACCCGGAGCCTGTCGCTGACCGTCGCTCCATCGTGTGAAGACGGCAGCGGCGGCGCGGGCGGTGACGGCGGCGGCGGCTCGGGCGGTGACGGCGGCGCGGGCGGCGGCGGTGGCTCGCGCGGTGACGGCGGCGCGAGCGGCGATGGTGGCGGCGGCTCGGGCGGTGACGGCGGCGCGAGCGGCGACGGTGGCGGTGGTTCGAGCGGCGATGGTGGTGGCGGCGGCTCGGGCGGTGACGGCGGCTCGGGCGGCGGCTGAGGCGACCTCTCGCGAGCGCGGGAGAACCCGACGCGCTGGCGGGAGAGCCCGACGTGCCCATCGCCGGAGCGCGGAGACGCACGGCCGCTGCCGCCTCTCCTGGGCGCCGTGGCGCTTGGCCCCTTCTCCTCCGGGCGCCCTAGCCCGCTCGCTGTTGCCCCGCGCCGGTCCAGCCCGGCCGATCGATCATTTCGCCTCTGGATCGGCGCGCGGCAGGCCGCGCTCGTCGAACAGGAGCGCGATGTCGACGTGGAACTGAGCTCTGCGGGAGGAAGGCGGGGCCCGGTGTGAGCTCGGCGGCGGGGTGGAATGGCTGCCGTGGGCCTCACCTTCCAGCGCACCCGGCGCGAGCGCCTCTCGCTGCGCTGGTGCCGCGCCCACCTGCCCCGCCGTGATCTCCGGCTGCGGGTACCCCGCTCCGCGCTGCGAGGCCGGCACCGGCGTCTCCTGCCGAAGAGGCGCCCCGGCGAGCTGCGCCTCCCGCCGCGAGCTCGGCACCGCCGGCTGCGACAAGGGCGCCGCCGGCCACGAGCTCGGCGCGGCCGGACGCGAGCTCGGCGCTAGCGGCTCGCGCCGGGACGACGCCCCGGCCGGCCGCGAGCTCGGCGCGGCCGGCCGCGAGCTCGGCGCAGCCTGCCGTGAGCTCGGCGCGGCCGGGCGCGAGCTCGGCGCCAACGGCTCGCGCCGGGACGACGCCCCGGCCGCCTGCCACGAGCCAGGCACCGCCGGCTGCGACAGCGGCGCCGGCGTGTCCCGCCGCGGCACCGCGACCCCCGGCTGCCCCTCGCGCCGCAGGTAGGCGGCGGCCGGCCGCGACAGCGGCGCCGGCGTGTCCCGCCGCGGATGCGCGGCGGCCGGCAGCGTCGCTCCCCGCGCGTACGTCGCGGCCAGCTGCGAGCCCGCCACCGGCGTATCCCGGCGCGCGTACCCGCCCGCCGGCTGCGAGCCCGGCATCGGCGTGTCCCGCCGCGCGTACGCGCCCGCCCTGCCCGCGGGCGGCACCGACGCGTCCCGGCGCGCAACCACCACGCCGGTCGGCGCCGGCGGCGACGAGGGCAGCGCGCGCGACGTCAACGCCATCACGCCCAGGCGCTCCGCGCGCGGCGCCGCCGGATCGAGCGGGCGGTGCGACGCCTCCCCCTGGCCTCCGGCCGCCAAGCGCTCCGGCCGCTGCGAGGCCACGGCGGCCGCCACGCGCTCGCGGAACGCGAGATCCTGCGCGCCCGCGCTCCGCGGCCCGGAGCGCGGCAGCGGCGTCGCCTCGGCGTCGCGCCGCGACGACGCATCCGTCATCGCCCCGAGGGTCCAGCGCTCCGAGCGCGGCCCCGCGCCGTCGTCCGCGGGCGTCAGCGAGTAGCGCCCCGGCGTGTGCTGCCACGAGCGCTGCTTGCGGCTCTCGCGCGCCGCCGTGCCGAGCATCGCCCCGAGCTCGTCGTCCGTCAGCGTCTCGTCGACGCGCACGAGCGTGCTCACCACCTCGCGCGCGATCTCCTCGAACCCGTCGGGAGCCAGCGCGTAGGTCGACGACGTGACCACGATGGCCACCGGCCGGCGCTCCTCCGCCAGCGCCGCGGCCATCGATACGGGGCACGCCTTGACGACGATCCCCACATCCATCGCTGCCGCCTGGCAGCGCTCTAGCAGCGCCTGATCGCCGCCGATGAGGAGGGCCGTCGGGATCTGGGCGCGAAGCGTGGCGTCGGAAATTCGCGGCATCGGTCCAAGGATCCTAACCTCCTCGACCCAAACAGAGGTCAGGAAAATCCTGTCATCGGACATTCCCCGTCATGTCTGGATAGCGAGCTCAACCGATGTGGGGAACTGCGCTCCGCCGGATCACTTCACGGATGCGTAGGTGCGGTGGGTAACTCGGTGAGGTGGCAAGCAGCCCAGTGACCGGGACGGCGCTCCTCCAGCGGAGGAGCCTCGATGCTGCACCGCTCCATCGCATACGGACAGCGGGTGTGGAAATGGCACCCTGAGGGCGGATTCAGCGGACTCGGCACTTCGCCGACGAGCGTCAGGCGACGCCGCTTGCGCTCCTGGTCAGGATCCGGGATCGGGATCGCCGATAGCAGCGCCTGCGTGTACGGATGCTGCGGTGAGCGGAATAGTGCATCTGGGCGGGCGCGCTCGACGATCCGGCCGAGGTACATCACCGCGATCTCGCTTGACAGGTGGCGGACCACCGCGAGGTCGTGCGCCACGAACACGTACGTGAGGGACAGCTCGCGCTGGAGCGAGGCGAGCAGGTTGACGATCTGCGCCTGGATGCTCACGTCGAGCGCGCTGACCGGCTCGTCCGCGATCACGAGCTTCGGCTTCAGGGCGAGCGCGCGGGCGATGCCGATCCGCTGCCGCTGGCCGCCGGAGAACTCGTGCGGATAGCGGCGCATGTACGAGGGCGAGAGCCCCACGAGCTCCATCAGGCGCGCGACCTCGCGGAGCGACTCGTCGCGCGACGAGGCGAGGCCGTGGGTGAAGAGCGGCTCGGCGATGAGGTCGTGGACCGTCATGCGCGGGTTCAGGCTCGCGTACGGGTCCTGGAAGATCATCTGCATCTCGCGGCGGGCCTTGCGCAGCGCGCGCGGCTCGAGCGTCAGGATCTCCCGGCCGTCGATCTTCACGCTCCCCGACGTGGGTGGGACGAGGCGCAGGATGCCCCGCCCCGTCGTCGACTTGCCGCAGCCGGACTCGCCGACGAGGCCGAGCGTGGCGCCGCGGCCGACGTCGAAGGAGACGCCGTCGACCGCGCGCACCGTGCCGACCTGCCGCTGGAGCAGGCCGCGCCGCACCGGGAAGTGGACCTTGAGATCGCGCACCGAGAGCAGCGGCGGAGGTGTGGCGGGTGTGGTCATGGCGCTCGTCCGGCGACGTCCTCGACATGGCACCGCACGACGTGCAGCGCCCTCCTGTCCCCCTCGCCCGAGACGACCCGAGGCAGCGGCGCCTCTTCGCGGCACGCGGCGACGGCGTGCGCGCAGCGCGGGTGGAACGGGCAGCCCGGCGGCAGGCGCGCGAGCGACGGCGGCATCCCGGGGATGGGGACGAGGTCGGCGCCGCGCGGGCCCTCGATCCGCGGGATCGACCGCGACAGGCCGATCGTGTACGGGTGCCGCGGGGCATGGAAGATGGCGCTGACCGGGCCCTCCTCGACGATGCGCCCGGCGTACATGACCGCGACGCGATCGGCCATCTTCGCGACGACGCCGAGGTCGTGCGTGATGAGCAGGACCGCCGCGCCGAGCGCCTCCTTCCGCTCCCGGATGAGGTCCAGGATCTGCGCCTGGATCGTGACGTCGAGCGCCGTCGTCGGCTCGTCGGCGATGAGCAGATCCGGGTCGCAGAGCAGCGCCATGGCGATCATCACGCGCTGCCGCATCCCGCCCGAGAGCTGGTGCGGGTAGTCGTCGATCCGCGACGCCGCCGCGGGGATGCCCACCGCCTGCAGCATCTCGACGCTGCGCCGGCGGGCCTCGGCGCGCCCCATGCCGCGGTGCAGCTCCAGCACCTCGATGAGCTGCTCGCTCACCCGGAGGTAGGGGTTCAGCGACGTCATCGGGTCCTGGAAGATCATCGCGATCCGGTCGCCGCGGATGCGCTCCATCCGCGTCTCGCTCGCCTCCACGAGGTCCTCGACGACGCCCCCCTCGGACTCGAGCAGGATCTGGCCGCCGACGATCCGCCCCGGCGGGTCGGGGATGAGCCGGAGCAGCGAGAGGCTCGTCACGCTCTTGCCCGAGCCCGACTCGCCGACGATCCCGAGCACCTCGCCGCGATCGAGGCTGAAGGAGATGCCGTCGACCGCGCGCACCACCCCCTCCTCGGTGAAGAAGTGGGTCTTCAGGTTGTTGACCTCGATCAGCATGGTTCGTCTGGGCGCGCGCGCCGCGGGGGCGGCGCAGCCCTTCAGTCCTTTCGGATGCGTGGATCGAGGGCGTCGCGGAGCCCGTCGCCGAGGAAGTTGAAGCAGATCAGCGTGAGCGCGAGCATCAGCGCCGGGAAGATGAGCTGCCAGGGGAAGAGGTCCATCGCGTCGGCGCCCGTGGACGCGAGCAGGCCCCAGCTCGAGAGCGGCTCCTGCGTGCCGAGGCCGAGGAAGCTCAGGAACGCCTCGGTCATCATCACCTCGGGGATGGTGAGCGTCGTGTAGACGATGATCGGGCCGAGCGCGTTCGGCACGAGGTGCCGGAAGATCAGCGCGGCGTGGCCGACGCCGATCGAGCGCGCCGACTCGATGAACGGCTGGCTGCGCAGCGCGATGACCTGGCCGCGGACGATGCGGGCCATCGTGAGCCACGAGATGCCGCCGAGGGCCGCGAAGACGACGACGATCTGGAAGATGGGGAAATAGCTCGGATCCGAGGGATCCTGCACGAACAGGCCGAGCGCGACCTTCCAGGCGCGGTAGAGGGGCGTCTGGTCGTTCGCGAAGAAGACCATGAGCAGGATGACGAGGATGAGGAACGGGAACGTGTAGAGCACGTCCACGATGCGCATCATGATCGCGTCGACCTTGCCGCCGAAGTAGCCGGCGACGCCGCCCCAGCTCACGCCGATGACGAAGCTCACGAGCGTCGCGATGATGCCGACGGCGAACGAGATGCGCCCGCCGAAGAAGACGCGGGCCATCAGGTCGCGGCCGAAGTAGTCGGTGCCCATCCAGTGCGCGAGCGACGGGGGCTGGGCGCCGAGCTTGAGGTCGGCCTTGTCGTACCGGTAGCTGGAGAGCTCGGGGACGAGGATGCAGGCGAGGATCATCGCGAGGAGCACGGCGCCGCAGGCGACCGCCGCGCGGTTCTTGCGGAGCCGCCGCCACGCGTCGCGCCCGAGGCTCGACCCCTGCTCGAGGGCATCGAGCCGCAGCGGGCCTGCGGGGCGCGGCGCCGCGCCGCCGGGGACGGCCGGCAGGTCGCCGGGCGGGGCGGGCGAGGCGCCGGCAGCGGCGGCCTCTGCGGCGGGCGGCGGGGGGGCGGCGGGCATGGTCAGCGCAGCTCCACGCGCGGGTCGATGAAGGCGTACGCCACGTCGACGAGCGCGTTGAAGAGCATGAGCAGGAAGCCGTAGACGAGCATGACCCCCATCACGAGGTTGTAGTCGCGGTTCGTGGCCGCTTCGACGAAGTAGCGGCCCATGCCGGGGATGTTGAAGATCTTCTCGACGACGAGGGAGCCGACGAGCAGGCCGCTGAAGCCGGGGCCGAGGAAGCTCACGACCGGGAGCAGACCGCCCCGGAGCGCGTGCTTCAGGACGACCTTGCGCTCGGACAGCCCCTTGGCGCGGGCGGTCCGGATGAAGTCGGAGCGGATCACCTCGAGCATCCCGCCGCGCGTCAGCCGGGCGATGTAGGCGGCCACCGGCAATCCGGCGCAGATGACCGGGAGCACCATGTGCCGCCAGGTCTCCCAGCGGGCCACGGGGAACCAGTAGAGCTTGAGCGAGAAGACAAGCATGAGCAGCGGCGCGAGCACGTACCGCGGCACGCTGAGGCCGACCATGGCGACCCCCATGGCCGCCGTGTCCTTCCAGGTGTTCTGGCGGATGGCGCCGACGATCCCGAGCGGGATGCCCATCGCCAGGGCGAAGAGCATCGCCCAGAACCCGAGCTGCATCGACACGGGCAGGCTCAGGGCGATGATCTCGTTGACGGTGCGGTTCGGGTACTTGAACGTCGGGCCCAGATCGCCTCGGGTGACGAGCGCAAAGAGCCAGTCGCCATACTGCTTCAGCACCGGATCGTTCAGGTGGTACTTGGCGTCGAGCTGCCGCTGGACCTCGACGGGCACGGCCCGCTCCTGATCGAACGGGCCGCCCGGCACGATGCGCACCAGGATGAACACCAGGGTGGCGACGATGAAGAGCGTGGGGATGATCGAGAGCAGCCGCTTGACGGCGTAGGTGCTCATGGCGCGCCGCCTGCCGGCCGTCGTGCCGCGCCGCTCGCCTCGTCATGCCGCCGCCTTGCGTGGATCCCGAGCGATGTCACGAGGTGCCTCCGTGCTGCCTTCCTTCAGCGCGGCGACGGCCAGGGCGCGCCGCGTCTTCCCGCATATCACGGAATCGCTGGCCGGCGCGGCGTTTCGCGCGGCGCGTCGCGCTGCCGCGGCCGAGGCGGCCTGCGCGCTGGGGGCGCCGCGCGCGGCCGGCGCTACGGGGAGAGGGCTAAGACGAAGGCGTCCGAGGGGCCGCTGACGGCGCTAGTGGGTGAAAGCCGCGACGAAGGCTTCCGAAGGATGCCCGCCGGGGATCGCGTCGGATCCGAAGCCGACCTCCTCGGCCGATCAGCCAGCTCCAGATCACATCGCCCGTCGGCGCGAATTTCGTGACGGCGAACTGCAGGACGCAGGGGCAGTATCCGGTCGGCGAGTACTTGGACTCGCTCACGGCCAGCACGTTGCCGGCGCTGTCGAGCGCGAGGTCTCCGTGGCGGTTGAGGTTCCCTGCTGTGGGGATCTCGCGCGTCCAGACGAGATCGCCCTCGGCGTCCAGCCTCGCCACGGACACGACCCCCTCGGTGTCTCCAGCGCTGTGGAGGGTCACGTACGCATAGCCGAGCGCATCGACGGCGATCTTTTCCGCGCTCTGGCGCCGGAGCTCCGTGAACTCGGAGACGAGGGCCCCACGGCTCCAGAGGTGGCTTCCATCCGGGTCGAGCTTGACCACGAAGCCCGCGCTGGAGAACCTGCCCGGGGCCGGGAGCGGACCACCGCCGAAGTCGACGCTGGGAGGGGATCACGAGAGAGAGCGCAGCGGAAGCGTACCTCTTCCGCGCCGAAGCCGAGCCCGCACGATCCTTGCGTCTGTCCATGTCGGCTCTGGTGCGCGCGCCGTGCTCGGCGTTCATCCGCGCCCGCTCACGGCTGCTTCTTGAGCTTGCCCTGATCGCGGAGCTTCACGAGCTCGGCATAGCCGCCCTCGAGGACCCCGTCGACGAACACCATCGGGAACGTCGGATAGCCGGCCCAGAGCTTGATGGCGAGGCGCTCCTTCCACTTGGAGACGTAGCTTCCGTATTCCAGGTAGGTATATCTCACGCCCTCTCCGTCGAGCAGCTGCCGCGCTTTCTTCACGAAGGGATTCTGGGCCATCCCGACGACGACCACCCGGTCGCGGCCCACGGCGCCCGCGACCTCGTCAACGATGGATCGATGAAAGCTCGCGACCTGCGACTTCACCGCGTCGGAAACCTTCTCGGGAGCAAGCGTGGGACGTTCGGACATGAGATGAGCACCTCCGCGCCGGCAGCGTACCGGCGCGGAGGGCGCGCGGTCAACCTTGCGCCGGAACGCGCTACCGCGCCTCGCCGTCCAGCCTGCAGGCCCTCGTCGAGGATCGCGGCGAGCGGCTCCTCGGGCCCGCCTCGCCCGGGCTCGCAGCCCTCGTCGGACCGGAGGGCGTAGCGCTTCCGCCGACCGGGCGCGGGGAGCGGCGCGGCCGCAGGGCCGCTCCCCGCGCGTGCGCCGGCCGAGCGCAGCGCTGTCGGGCGTGGCGGGGCCGCATGCGCTGCCGCGCGACAGCGATGGTGACAAGACAGCGCCGTCAGGCGCGAATGACCGACACGGCTCGCCCTCCAGGTGTCATCCGGGGCTCGACGGTGACCCGCTGCTCCACGGGAGGTTGCTCTTTCCGCTGGTTGAAGATCACCAGCCACCCCCGCGCCAGGTTCAGACCGGCCAGGTAGCGATCGATCTGCTCCAGCCCATCCTCCACCGGGTCCCTCCGCCCGTCGCGCCACACCTTGATCTCGATGGCCACCACGTCCGGGCCATAGCGCAAGCACAGGTCCATCCGCCCCGAGCCAATGGCGTACTCGCGCTCCAGCGTACCTCCGCGATCGGCCACGCGATCGAGGAACGCCATCAGGACGAGGTGCGGTGCGATCTCATGGTACGACGCCGCCTGGAGCAGCGGCTCGCCGTGCTGGCGCCAGAACGCGACGAACGCCTCCAACAGCCGATCGACATTCATCCGGCCACCGGGCTCCAGCCATGTCGGCTCGATCTGCGGGAGCGCGGCGAGCGGACCGAACGTGAGCTCCTGGACGATGATCTCCCGGTAGATGGGGTTGGCGGCCTCGAGGCCCCCCGACTCGCGCATCCGCACGAGGCCAAGATCCTGGACGTAGCGGATGTCGTCGTTTCGCGGCCCGCTCAGGGTGGTGCCTGCGAGGATCGGCTCGATGATCGCCTTGACCCGCGGCTCGTTCAGCCGCTCACCGAGCGAATCGATGTGCGTGCGCGTGTCCCGGATCAACGCTGTCTTGGCGCTATCGACGTGGTCCGCGGTGATCGGCGTATGGCCGTCGGGGACCGTTTCCACGGTGAGCGTCTGGGCGAGCGCGTTGACGAGCCATGGTTGTCCTCGCGTGAGCTCGAACACGCGATCGACGGCGGACTGCTCGAAGGGCTGCCCTTTCTCCTGCGTGTATTGGCCGTAGAGCTCCGCGATCTGGCTCCGGTCGAACGGGGCGAGCGTGATCGATTTGTCCACGATGTTGAACGGGCTCGGCGTGCCGCGCCGGCCCTCGTCGTCCGAGGCGAGCCGGTAGTCGCGCACGTCGCGCAGGCCGACGAAGGCCAGGGACCAGGGAAACCCGCTGGGTCGATGGCGGTGTCCCACCTGAATCTGCCGGAGCACCGAGAGCAGCACGCTGTCGCGCAGCGAGTCGAACTCGTCGAGAAAGAGGACCAGCGGCTTCGGAGCCGCGGCATGCGCCCAGGCGTTCAGGGCGGCGCCGATCCGGTCGCGCGGCGGCGCATCGGGCCAGGGAGGTGGCCGGAGCTCCGGCGGGAGCTCCTCCCTGGCGCTGCGCCGCCAGCTCGACAGGATGGCCAGCTCCGCGGTGCCGACGTCCTCCACGTTGTCGCCCCCCTCGAGCATCGAGATGAGCACGGCGACATGAGAGCCCTTCGCGGTGAGATCTCTGGCGAAGGTCTGGAGCGACGTCGTCTTGCCGACACCGCGCGGCGCGTGGACGACGAAATACTCCTTCTGGTTGATCAACCGGGACACCTGCGGCAGGCGCTCCCAGGTCGGGAGCATGAAGTGATCATGCGGGTTGCAGGCGCCGGTGGTGTTGAACCAACGGGGCATCAGACGCCTATAGCACAGGCCCCCGCGCTCGGGCTCGAAACCACATTGGCCGAGCTTGACTGGCTCAATTGTCGCGCATTGTCGCGCTGAGCGCTGGCTCCGAAGCCTCGGTTCACCTCGATGGTCGCCGGTGAGAATAATTTTCGCGTGAATACAATGCAGCGTCGAACCCTACCAGACGCACGGCCTCAAAAAAGAAGATTAAAAATGGAAAATTTTGTCACTCGACGGAATGCAACGCTGATCGGGCCCGAGCCGTAGCGAGGAACCCGCGAAGGCCGCTGTCAGGCGAGGAGGACGACCGCGGCGCGACCGGTCGACGTCTCCCGTCGGCTCACGGCGAGCCGTTCTTCCACAGGCGGAATTCCGTTCCGCTGATCGAAGAGGACCAGCCACCCTGCCCTGGCCTCCAGCCCGGCGAGGTGATCCTCGAGCTGTTCCAGGCCTTCGGCCAGCGGGTCTGCGCCCCCTTCGCGCCACACCTTGAGCGTGAGGCCGAGCACCTCCGGCCCGTACCGCAGGCAGAGGTCCATCCGCCCCCGGCCGATGCCGTACGCTCGCTCCAGCGTTCCGCCGCCGCTCGCCACGCGGTCCAGGAACGCGGTCATGACCATGTAGGGCGCGATCTCGGGGCTCGCCGAGGTGAGCAGGGCCTCGCCGTGGCGTCGCCAGAAGCCGACGAACGCGTCGAGGAGCCGCTCCAGGTCCAGACGTCCGTCCGCTCGGAGCCACGTCGGCGGGAGGTGCGGCAGCGACGCGCGCGACGCCAGCGCAAGCGTGCGCGCGATCAGCTCACGGTAGATGGGGTTCGCGACCTCCATGGACCTCCCCGGCACCTGACGGACCAAGCCGAGCTGCGCGACGAGGAGGATGTCCTCTTCCGGCAGCGCCTCGGGCCTCGTGCCGGCGATCATCGGCTCGAAGACCGCCCGGATCCGGGGGGCCTGCAATCGCTGGGACAGGCGGTCGAGGGGAGTTCCGCGCGCGGCGAGCAGGAGCTCTCCGGCGCGCTCGACGTCGGCAAGAGCCACAGGCCGGGCGCGGTCGACGTCGAGCTGCTCGACGAGCAGCTTGGCGAGCGCGTTGACGAGCCACGGTTGACCTCGGCTGAGCGCGAACGCCCGCTCCACCGCCGCGCGTTCGAAGCGCTGGCCGGTCGCCTCCGTGTGCTGCTGGTAGAGCTCGGCCACGTCGTCCCGCGTGAAGTCGGGAAGGGTGATCGACCGGACGGCGTGGAGAATCGGCTCCGGCGCGCCAGGATCGGTGTGACCGGCGGCAGCGCTCCAGCGCTCGGGGCCGCCGTGCAGGCCGAGGAGGGCCAGCGTCCAGGGGGCGGCCTCAGCAGGCTGCCCCAGGGAGGCCCGCAGCAGCTGCCGCAGCACGTGGTCCATGGCGCTGCCCGGGAAGGCGTCGACGTCGTCGAAGAAGACGACGAGCGGCCGACGCAAGGCCCGCGCCCATGCCCGCAGCGCGGCGTCGAGGCGGCCGCCCGGCTGGGCCTCGGGCCGCGGAGGCGGCTGCTGCTCCGAGGGGAGCTGCGCCCTGGCCGCTTGTTCGAGCGCGTGAAGGAGGGCGAGATCGGCCCCGCCGGGCTCGTCCGGGCGATCCGCTCCGGCGAGCGTGGACACGAGGAGAGCGACGTGGCGCCCCTCCGCCGTGAGCTCCTCGGCGAGCGCGAGGAACGATGTCGTCTTGCCGACACGACGGGGCGCGTGGACGACGAACGACTCCCGCTGATCGATGAGCCGGCGCACGTCAGGCAGGCGGCGATGCGTCGGGAGCATGTAATGGTCTGCCGGTAGACAGGCACCGGCCGTGTTGAACCAGCGGGACACCGGCCGGAGTCTACCCCAGAACGGTGCGGACCTGCGCGCCCGGGTCGCGTGCATCCCGCGCTCCCGTGCTGGATCGAGGCGAAAGGCAAGCAGGTCGCGGTGAATCGCCCATGGCAGCGGGCTGCTCGGGCGTCGCCGCCGGTGGACGCCCATGTGGACCAGGTTCCCCGCCTCGAGCGCTCCAGAGCGACGCTCCCGCCGCCAAGGGCTGCCCCCCCGGACGTCGTGAGCTCCGCCGCCCAGCGCAAGCTGCGGTTATTGACTGGCCCTGATACGGCCTGCGCCATTGCGCTGCATCGCTCCTGGGGAGATCGGCAGTACCGCGAGCGAGAGCGCCGGCTCAAAGGCGCTGCACCGCCGCTTCGGCGTCCAGAGCCCGAGCGAGCTCCTCGCCCTCTGCCTCGGCCAGAGCCCGCCGGGCGCGGCGCGATAGCGGTGTGCGCCCACTCCCGGCGCTACGGCACGAGCAGCACCTTCCCCGTCGTCGCCCGCCCGGCGAGCGCGCGGTGCGCCTCCGCCGCCTCGGCGAGCGGGTACGTCGCGCCGACCGAGATCGTGAGCTCGCCGCGCGCGATCGCGCCGAGCACGTCCTCCGCGCGCTGGAGCAGCTCCTCGCGCGTCGCCGTGTAGTGCCCGAGGCTCGGCCGCGTCAGGAAGAGCGACCCCTTCTGGCTCAGGATCTGCGGGTCGAACGCGGGCACCGGCCCGCTCGACTGCCCGAAGAGCACCAGCATGCCGCGCGGGCGGAGCGCGCCCAGGCTCTTCTCGAACGTGTCGCGCCCGACCCCGTCGTAGACCACGTCGACCCCGGCGCCGCCCGTGAGCCGGCGCGCCTCGACCTCGACGTCGGCCCGCGTGTACAGGATCACCTCGTCGGCGCCGGCCTCGCGCGCGAGCCGCGCCTTCTCCTCGGTCGAGACGGTGCCGATCACGCGCGCGCCGAGGCGCTTCGCCATCTGGCAGAGGAGCAGCCCCATCCCGCCCGCCGCCGCGTGGACCAGGCACGTATGGCCCGGCCCGAGCGCGAACGTGGAGCGCACGAGGTAATG
The DNA here is from genome assembly GCF_051474665.1 of Sorangium sp. So ce394. Lineage (NCBI taxonomy): Bacteria > Pseudomonadati > Myxococcota > Polyangiales > Polyangiaceae > Sorangium > Sorangium sp. So ce394. Next base: position 5,707,239 of record NZ_CP150339.1, on the reverse strand, counting down.
CGCGGTCATGCCCTGGAGCATCGCCGCCGCCGCGCGCTTCGCGCCGACGCCCGCGGGCACCGGGACCAGCTTCGCGACCGGGATGCGGACGTGCGTCGCGTACGAGCCGGGGCCGCCGGCCCACGCGACCTCGTCCCCTTCCCTCACCCCGGTGACCGACGGCCCCACCGCCTCGACGCGCCCCGCGCCCTCGAGCCCGAGCGGGATCGGCGGCTCGACCTTGTACTGGCCGCTCCGCTGGTAGATGTCGATGAAGTTCACCCCGGCGGCCTCGACGCGGACCACGGCTTCACCCGGGCCTGGCGTCGGCGTCGGGTGCTCCTCCAGCGTCATCACCTCGGGGCCGCCAGCGGCTTTCGGTCGGATCGCGAGCATGCCGCCCATGTTGCCGAGCCGGAGCGGCCCGTCAAGCGACCGGCGCGGGCATCGACGCACCGCTTCACGCTTCAGCCGGGCGCCGCCGCGCCGCGGGCATCGATCCCATTGCTGCCCAACGCGCGCCGTGGATGATGCGCTCTCATGTCCGCTTCCACTCCTTCCGAGTCGCTCACCCAGCACAACGCCCCTGGCGCCTCGCCCGCCCCGTCCGCTGCCGCGGCCGCCGCATCCGGCTCGGCGCCCGCGTCGCCGGCCCCGTCGGCCGGCGCGGGGCCGGCAGGCACGACGGCCGCGCCGTTCCCCGAGGGCTTCCTGTGGGGCGCCGCCACCGCGGCCTACCAGATCGAAGGCGCCGCCACCGAGGACGGCCGCGGCCCCTCCGTGTGGGACGTCTTCTCGAACACCCCCGGGAAGGTCTTCGAAGGGCACACCGGGAACGTCGCGTGCGACCACTACCACCGCTACAAGGAGGACTTCGGGCTGCTCGCCGAGCTCGGGGCCAAGAGCTATCGCTTCAGCGTCTCGTGGACGCGCGTCCTCCCGGAGGGCACGGGCAAGATCAATCAAAAAGGGCTCGACTTCTACGACCGGCTCGTCGACGAGCTCCTCCGCCTCGGCATCGTGCCCCTGTGCACGCTGTTCCACTGGGACTTCCCCCAGGCGCTCCAGGACCGCGGCGGGTTCCTCCAGCGGGACGTCGCCGACTGGTTCGCCGACTACACGACCGTCGTCGCAGAGCGGCTCGGCGATCGCGTGCCGTGGTGGGTGACGCAGAACGAGCCGCAGGCGTTCATCGGCAACGCGCTCCTCGAGGGGCACTTCGCTCCCGGGCTCAAGCTCCCGTACCGGGACTACCTGACCGCCGCGCACAACCAGATGCGCGCCCACGGCAAGCAGGTGGACGCCCTGCGCGCCGCGGCCAAGGCGGCGAAGGTCGGCTACGTGCTCGCGACCCAGGTCCAGCGCCCCGCGACGGAGGACCCGGGCGACGTCGAGGCGGCGCGCGAGGCGATCTTCTCGGTCTACGAGCGGCACCCGTGGAACAACGCCTGGTGGATCGCGCCGGTGCTGGAGGGGCGGTATCCGGAGAGCGGCCTCAAGCTCTTCGGCAACGACGTGCCCGACTTCCCCGCCAGCGACTTCGACCAGATCAAGCGGCCGCTCGACTACCTCGGGCTCAACATGTACTCGGCGGGCACGTGGCGGCGGGGCAAGGACGGCAAGCCCGAGCGCGTCGCGACCCCGCCCGGCTACCCGCGCGCGACGCTCGACTGGCTGCAGGTGGTCCCCAGCACCCTGTACTGGGGCACGAGGTACTTCTGGGAGCGGTACAAGCTGCCCATCGGGATCACCGAGCACGGCACCGCCACGCGGGACCAGGTCTTCCTCGACGGGAAGGTGCACGACCCGCAGCGCATCGACCTGATGCACCGGTACCTGCTCGGCCTCGCGCGGGCGATGAAGGAGGGCGTCGATGTCTTCGGATACTGGGCCTGGTCGCTCCTCGACAACTTCGAGTGGGCCGAGGGCTACAGGGAGCGGTTCGGGCTCGTCTACGTCGATTACCAGACCCAGCGCCGGATCCCGAAGGACTCGTTCTCCTGGTACAAGGAGGTCATCGCGACCAACGGGCGCTCGCTCCTCGGGCCGACCGCGGTGGCCTGGGACAACGTGACCGGCTGATCCCGGAGGCCCGCGGCCCGATTCCCCGTCGGGCCGCGCGGCCGGCGCGCTCCTCGTCCTGCGCCGGCGGTCGCTGCCCGAGCGGGGCCCTCGCGCGCGACGGCGTCGAACTCTGGCTTTCCCGAGCTCGTCTCCCTGCGCCATCTTCGACGATGATATCGTCGCGGCGTGGAGAGGCAGGGATGAACAGAAGCCGGTACTCGCTGAGGCGTCTTGCTCTGGTGACCGCGCTGGCTGCGCTCGGATGCGGCGGGAGGAGCAGCCTGGAGGACGCGGCTCCGACCCCGGCGGGCGGCCCCGCCGCAGGGGAAGGCGGCGCCGGCGGCAGCAGCGTCGGCGGCGGCGGCGGTAGCGCTCCTGTGTGCGAGGCGGGTTGCCTCGAGGTCGCGTTCGCGCGTCCATTCGACTACGCCGAGGTGACCGGCCTCGCGGTCGACGCCCGCGGCAACATCCTCATCACCGGGGCGTTCGAGGGCACCGTCGATTTCGGAGGCGGTCCTCTCGTGAGCACGGGCTACAAGGACGCGTTCGTCCTCAAGCTCGATCCGCTCGGCCGCCATCTCTGGAGTCGGCGGTTCGGCGAGCTCTCCGCCGTGCCCGAGCTTCAGGCCGGTCTTGCCATCGCGACCGACGCGGCGGGGAACGTCCTCGTCGGGGGTCACTTCGGCGCAACGACGGATTTCGGCGGTGGCCCGTTGGCGGCGCAGGGTAAGAGCGGCTTCATCGTCCTGCTCGACGCCTCGGGACAGCACGTCTGGAGCACGCACGTCGGGGTGGGGTCCGCGGCGGTCCGCGGCGTCGGCTTCCATCCGGCGGGAGGGATCGTCGTCACCGGCGATTACGTGGGGACCATGGATCTCGGCGGGGAGGCCTTCATCGACCGCAGGGACGAGCCGAGCGTCTTCGTCGCCAGGCTCGATGCTGCGGGCGGCCACGTCTGGAGCAAGAGCTTCGGCCGGTCGGGCGCCGTGCAATCTTCCACGCTCGCCCTGGATGCGGCGGGGAACATCGCGCTCGGAGGTAGCTTCGACGTCGTCGTCGACTTCGGCGGCGGCCCGCTCCGGGCTGCTGGCCCATCCGGGGCAGCCGGAGCGTCCGACATCTTCGTCGCCTCGCTCGGTCCGGACGGCGAGCATCGATGGAGCCAGCGGCTAGGCAGCGTCGCTGGCGAGCACCCCGGCGGCACGGTCGTGGATGGGGCAGGCAACGTGGTCTCGCTCGGCTCCATCGGCCAGACGTTCCAGTTCGGCGGCGACACCCTGACGAGCGATGGGGATGCCGTGTTCGTCGCCAAGCTCTCCGCCACCGGCGCCCCGACGTTCGGCAGGAGCTTCTCGAGAGCGCACGCGCTCGCCGCCGACGCCGCCGGCAACACGTGGCTGGCCGGCGCCTTCCTCTACGACGCGGACTTCGGCTGCGGTCCGCTGACCGCGAAGCTCCAGGGGCTCTTCGTCGCCGGGCTCGACCCGCGCGGCGAGGGCTTCTGCAGCGTCTCCTTCGAGCCGTCGGAGTACGGAGGCCTGTCCCGGATCGCCGTCGACCCCACCGGAGCCCTCGTCGCCGTCGGGAACCTCAAGGGCACGATCGATTTCGGCGCCGGACCGATCTCGAGCCCGGAAGCGAGGGAGTCGATGATCGTCGTGAAGCTCATCCCGTGACGGCGCAGGGCTCGGCGCGCGGCCCTGTTCGCGCGCGGCCCGAGCGGCGCCTCCGCGCGATCCGCGTCGTTCCGCGTGGCGCAGCCGTCGCCCCGGCGCGCTCTCGGGGAACACGTGGCTCGGCCCATCGCAGCGCGCAAATCCTGCCGCGAGGGGACGAGCTCTGGTGTGCAAAGACTCTGTGGATTCGACGCGAATGCGCTAATCTCTGCGTCTTTGCGTGTGCGCGCGGACGCACAGGCGCTCACAAAGGACACAGGGATATGGTTCTTCGCAACGTTGTAGTTACGCTCACTGCGGCAGGTGTGATGTTCCTCGTCGCGTGCGATCCCGGTGACCCGCCCCCCGCCGGCGCTGGCGCTGCGGGTGGGGCTGGCGGCTCGGGTGGGGCTGGCGGCGGCGGCGGCTCGGCCGAGCCGGGGTGCCCCGCGCCGTCCGGCGGCCCGACGGATCACTCGGGCGATGTGAGCGAAGATGAGACCTGGACCGCGGAGGGGAGCCCGCACGTCGTGAGCTTCCCTGTCCGCCTCCGCCCCGGCGTGACGCTCACGATCGAGCCGTGCGCCGAGGTGCTGCTCGAGGAGGACACGGGCATCTCCGCGATGGATGAGGGCGCCGAGCTGAAGGCCGAGGGCACCGAGGCGCGGCCGATCACGTTCCGCGGCAGCGAGGGCGCGCGGTGGAACGACGTGCACGTCGCGTGGCCGGCCAAGGCGACCCTCCGCCACGTGACGCTCGAGGGCGGCGGCGGCGATCGCTTCCACGCGAACGCGGCGCTCTCCGCGTACGGAGGGTCCGTGACCCCCGCGGCGCCGGTGCTGCTCGTCGACCACGTGACGGTGCGCGGGTCGCTCGGCGCCGGGGTGCTCCTCTTGCGGGCGTCGGCGTTCGCCGAGGGCTCCACCGATCTCGTGATCACCGAGAGCGGCAGCGAGGAGCACCCGTATCCGCTGGAGCTCGGCGAGCAGGCGCTCGGCTCGATCCCGGTCGGCGTGTACACCGGCAATCGAAGGGACGAGATCCTGATCCAGGACGAGGGCGCCAATCAGACCTCCGGGCTGCAGCAGGACACGACCCTGCGCGACCGCGGCGTGCCCTACCACTTCGGCGACTGGCGCGACGCCCGCTTCAACATCGGCGGCGGCGGCGAGGGCGCGCCGCTCACGACGCTCACCATCGAGCCCGGCGTCACCATCCGGTTCGAGCCCGGCAATTTCATGCAGATCGAGCGCTTCACCGGCGAGTTCGCCGCGAGCGGCGCCCTCCGCGCGCTGGGCACGCCGGAGCGGCCCATCGTCTTCACCTCGGCCGCGGAGACCCCCGCGCCCGGCGACTGGGGCGGGCTCTGGTTCGGCGGCATCCCGCGCGACGAGAACGTCCTGGAGAACGTCATCGTCGAGTATGCGGGTTACGACTGCGGTTGCATCCTGCTCAGCTGCAACGATCTCACGACCTTCAACGGCGCCGTCATCTTCAGCCAGGCGCCGAGCAGCGCGTTCATCCAGGGGTCGACGTTCCGCCACGTCGCCGGCCACGGCGTCACCCGCGGCTGGAACGGCACCGCGGGGCCCGATTTCGTGTCTGGAAACACCTTCGAGGACGTGAGCGGCTGCGAGCAGACGCGCCCCTGGGTCGAGGGCCAGCCGTGCCCTGACCCGAAGCCCTCCTGCCCCGAGGACTAACCCAACGCGGGCCCGACCGGCCGCCTTCAGAAGCTTCAGCGTCCACCACGGCGGGAGCGGCGCAGGGGGCACGTGGATGTCAGCAGGACCTGCCGGTTCGCGCGCGCGACCAGCAGCCGGCGCCCGTCGATCGGCGGCGACGCGTCTCCCCGCGATCCCATGTCGGCGCCGCTGGTCTGCTCGTGCGTCGAAGCACTATCCTCGTTCCGTGTTCGGCATCGTGCTCGATCGCGCCTCGCGGCGCTCCCTGGCGCTCCAGCTCGCGGACGGGCTGCGCCAGGCGGTCGTCGCCGGCGAGCTCGCGCCCGGCGCCAGGCTCCCCCCCTCGCGCCTGCTGGCCGCGGAGCTGGGGATCTCCCGGCGGCTGGTGACGGACGCTTACGAGCAGCTCACCGGCGAAGGCTATTTCGAGACCCGGGCGGGCCACGGGACCTACGCCGCCGCGCTGCCGGTGCGGGCGCCGCACGCCAGCGTCCCGAGGGCGGCCACGCTCCGGCGGCACCGGCCCACCATCCGCTTCGACTTCACCCCCGGGATCCCCGATCTCGCCAGCTTCCCGCGGCAAGCGTGGCGCCGCGCCGCCGACGACGCGATCTCTCTGGCGCTCGCCGCCGACCTCTCCTACGGCCCGGCGCTCGGCGACGCCCGGCTGCGCCAGGCCATCTCCGACTACCTGTACCGGTTCCGCGGGCTGGCCGCCGATCCGGAGCAGATCTGCATCACCTCCGGCACCTCGCATTCCCTGTCGCTGCTCTCACGGCTCCTCCCCGCCACGACCCTCTTCTGCGAGGAGCCCGGGCTCACCTTCGCCCGCGACGTCTTCGGCTCGGCCGGGTTCCGCTGCCGCCCGATGCACGTCGACGACTCCGGCGCGCTCCCTTCCGGCCTGGGCGAGGTGCCCCGCGGCGCGCTCTTCTACCTGACGCCCTCCCACCAGTTCCCGACCGGCGCGCTCCTGCCCCTCAAGCGGCGGGTGAAGTTCCTGGAGCTGGCCGCCCCGGCCGAAGGGCTGGTGCTCGAGGACGACTACGACTCCGAGTTCCGCTTCCGCGGCAGCCCGGTCCCGCCGCTCGCCTCGCTCGACGCCGAGCGCGTCGTCTACCTGGGGACCTTCTCGAAGTGCCTGGCGCCGTTCGTGCGGGTCGGGTATCTCATCGCCCCGCCCCACCTCGTCGGCCCGATCGCGGACCTGGTGCGGCGAACCAACCTCCGGGGCTCCACTCCGCACCAGCGGACGCTGGCCCGCTTCATCGAGGAGGGTCATCTCGAGCGCCATATCTTCGCCATGAAGCGGCGCTACCGCGCGCGGCTGGAAGCGATCCTCGACTTCCTGGGGACCCGCTACGGGGATCAGGTCCGCACCGGCGGCGGCGAGACCGGATTCCACCTGCACGCGCGCTTCTGCGGGCGGCGCTTCGGCCCGATCTTCACCGACGCCTGCAGCGCGGAGGGGCTGCGGATCTCGACCGAGGACGAGTTCCGGGCCGAGCCGCCCCGCGCGAGCGACGCGCTGGTGATCGGCTATGGCAACGTGGCGGACGAGAAGCTCGACGAGGGTCTCGAGCTGCTTGGAGCCCTCGTCGAGCGGAATACGGACCGTGAGATCCGTTCGCCATGAGCCCTTCGTCGCCGCGCCTGCGGCGTTGCGATCAGGATAGGCGGAGTCGATGGGCGGGCTCTACAGGTTTCGATCCTCGTACGCCACGAGCTCTGCCACCTGACGCGCCTGCTCGGCGGTGAGCGCCCCCTTCTCCATGGCCCGCGCGTTCTCCACGGCCTGGGCCGTGCTCTTGAAGCCGGGGATGGGGATGGTGTTCGGGCTCTTGGCCCAGATCCACGCCAGCGCGCCCTGGACCAGGGTCCGGCCGTTGCTGGTCAGGATCTCGCGGGCGGCCTCCAGGCGGCGGGCGTAATTGGGGTTCACCTTGCCGTCCTTGAACCAGGTGATCCACTCGAAGTTGCTGGTCCGCACGTCGCCGCGGGGCAACGTCTCGCCCTTCGTGTACCGGCCCGAGAGCATGCCCATGGCCAGCGGGCTCCGGCACAGGAGCGCCAGCCCTTTGCCCTCGCCGTAGGCGATCAGCCGGTCGTTTCCCTCGAACACGTTGAGCAGGATCTGGGCCGCGCCGCAGTGCGGGCCGCGGGCGAAGGCCTCGACCGAGGCCTTCACGTCGGTGCTCCAGCCGTAAGCGCGTATCTTCCCCTCCTTCACGAGCTGCTCGAGCACCTCCACCACCTCGCCGGCTTTCTGCGGCGGGTGCTCCCAGATGTGGAGCTGGTAGAGGTCGATTCGATCGGTCCCCAGCCGCCGCAGGCTCCCCTCCACGGCGCGCCGGATGTACGCCGGGCTGGCGTCGGTCCTGCCCAGGTTGGCGTGCTTCTCCTCGTCGAAGACGTGACCGAATTTGGTCGCCAGGGTGACACGGTCGCGGATCCCCTGGATGGCCTTCCCGACCAGGACCTCGCTGTGCCCCGACCCGTACACGTCGGCGGTGTCGAGCAGCGTGACGCCGGCGTCGATGCCGGCGCGGATGGCCCGGATCGACTCCGCGTCGTCGGTGCCGTGCCATTCCCAGCTCGCGCCCGGGTCGTTCCACTTCCCAGCGATGGCCCAGCACCCCAGGCCCAGCGCGCTCGTCTCGATGCCCACGCTCTCCCATCGTCGCTTCATGGCGTCCTCCTCATGGATCGAATGTCCGGACCCAGGTATGAGGCCGCAGGCGCGCGGGAACGAGGACCGCCGCTGCGGTTCCGGCGTGGACCACCGCGAGAGCCATGGTCGGGGGCGGCCGCCGCGGACCCCGGCCCGTGCAGGGGCCCATGCTCCGACGCCCGTCGAGCGATGTGTCGGCAGGGCCGGAGGGCGGCGCCGGCGCCGCGCTTGCTACCGGTCCACGTGGGGAGTCTGCCCGGCGGGCGGCGCCGATGCCGCGGTCGGGCTCCCCGGAAGACTAGCTCACACCGGCGAGAGCCCGCGCGCGTCGTGCCCGTTGGCCGCGGCGAGCCGGGCTCCGTCTTGGCGGAGCACCACCGTCTGCGCCGGGGCCGGGTAGCCCAGCTTCGCGACCTCGTCGTAAACGACGAGGTGCGCGGCGGCGAGCGCCAGCGGGTACTTCGAGCTCTCGATGTAGGGGTGCGCGACGAGCAGCGGGCCGGTGGGGGTCACGCCCACCAGCTCGACGAACGGCGCTGGGCTGCTGACGGCGTGCGGCGCCTGGGCGAGCTTCTCCTTCAATACAGCGATAACCTTGTGCACGTCGGCGCCGTGAGGGAGCTGCACGTTGATGTTCAAGCGCGCGACGGGGTTCTCCGAGTGATTCTTGATGATCTCGCCGAAGATCTTGTTGTTGCCGAGAAAGGTGCGTTCGTTGTCGAAGGTGTCGACCGACGTGACGAAGAGGCCGATCGAGTGCACGATGCCCGTCACGCCGGCGATGGTGACCACGTCGCCGACCTTGAAAGGGCGCAGCACGATCATGAAGACGCCAGCGGCCAGGTTGGCGAGCAGGCCGGACCAGGCCATACCGATGGCGACCCCGGTGGCCGCCAGGATCCCGGCGAAGGTGAAGGTCTGGACGCCGAAGACGCCGAGGACCGTGATGACGAGCAGGATGTTGAGAAGCACGCTCGCGACCGAGTGCAGGTAGCGCGCGAGCGTTTCGTCGATGTTGCGAAACTTCGTCGTTCGATCGAGCAGACGAAGGATGCCGCGTATGACCAGGCGCCCTGCGATCCACAGGACGATGGCACCGATGATCTTGGTGCCGATCTCGGCGCCGATCACGAGCCCGACGTCCACGTACCTCTTGAGGGTCTCGTTCATCCCGCGATCTCTCCCTTCTCTTGGTCCAGCGATGTCCCCGCGAGCGAGCGGGTGATGGTTCCTCGCGCCCGCCCGACCTCTGCCGATCGGCGCGGCGCCCTCGCAAACAAGAACCCATGCGAGCCGTGGGAGCCGGAATGCGCTCGCACGCCTCGGCAACACACCGGTGGCCGGGCGGCCGAGCAGGACAAACCTCGGCGCGGGTGCGCCAACCCCCCAAGCTGCGTGGCCGAACCCCGTCCCAGCCGAGGTCCAGCACGATCATGGTACCGAGCAACACAGCGACGGGTCAAGTCTCGCCGTCCCATCCTCCGTCGCTTCACCGACGTGGCAGGCCATGCGCCCCTGTGCGCTCCACGACCTCCGACCGGGCGCGAGATCTGCGTTGCCCCCTGACGAGCAACGGTCGATGAACGCCGTGCCCGCGCCCAGCATCGAAGCGGCCATGACCAGAGACTCCGATCCTATCCATTCAGCATCCACGGCCAGCATGGGCGCCTCGGCCGCCTTCACCATAGCGGCTGTCCTCGCCGCCGCGGCGTGCGAGCCGGCGGCGCGCGGGGGCGCGGCCGGGGATGGCCAGAGCGGCAGCGCCACAGCGGACAGCGACCACACGGTCAACGCGCGGAGCGCGCTGGGCGACGGGGGCGCGGACGACTGCGAGGCCTCGAGTGGCAGCGCCGGCGAGGGCGGCAGCGGCGCTACCGGCGGCGGCGAGGGCGGCAGCAGCTCCACCGGCGCCGGCGGCGAGGGCGGCGCCGGCTCGACCGGCAGCGGGATGCCAGGCACGTGCGCGCCAGGCTCGGTCGTCGTCTGCTACACCGGCCCCGCGGGCACCGCGGGCGTCGGGCGCTGCGCTCCTGGAACGCAGACATGCCGCGTCGATGGCCTCGGCTACGGCCCTTGTACGGGCGAGGTGACGCCCGCCACGGAGCTCTGCGCCACGCCGGTGGACGAGAGCTGCGACGGCGTGCCCGATTGTCCTCAGGTGTCGCCGTGGGCGCGGGGCTACGGCAGCCCCGGCTACGATCACGGCCTGTCCATCGTGAGCGACCTCTCGGGCAACTACTACGTCTCCGGGGACTTCGAGGGAACGGTCGACTTCGGCGCCGGCCCCCTCACCAGCGCAGGGGAATCCGACGTCTTCCTCCTCAAGCTCGATCCCACGGGCGCGGTGATCTGGAGCAGGCGCTACGGGACCGAGTTCGACGATTGGAGCGGCGTCATGACCGTCGACGGGAACGGCAACATCTTCCTCGCCGGCGCGTACGAGGGCATCATCGGGCTCTTCCCAGGCCCGGATTTCGGCGGGGGCCCCATCGCGCCCGGCGACGACATCGGAGTCTTCGTGGCCAAGCTCGACGCCGGCGGCGATCATGTCTGGAGCGCCGGATACACGGTTAACAACGCCTCATTTCTGACGAGAGTAGCGGAGATCGCCGTCGATGCCGTCGGCACCCCGTACATGCTCTACGGCATCGACGATTCCACCTACCTGGCGAAGCTCGGCGCCGGCGGCGCTGGCGTCCTCTGGACACAGTTCGTTCCGGCGTCCGACGTCAGCAATGCAGCGGTGAGCCTCGCGGTCGACAGCGCCGGCAACGCGATCGTGGCAAACGAGGATCCCCCGGTCAGCTGGCATCTCGGCGAGGAGTACTTCATCGTCTCCAAGTTCGACCCGGCGGGCGCGCTCGTCTGGACGCGGATGTTCGAGAACGACGGGGCGATGGGCGCCTCCTCGGTGGTGGTCAACGCGTCGGATGAGATCCTCGTGGCGGGCTCCGCGGATGGGCTCGTCGACTTCGGCGGCGGCGTGCTCCCCGCCGGACCCGTGCTCGTCAAGCTGGACTCGGCAGGCCAGCACGTCTTCAGCCGTTCGGTCCGCTTCGGCAACGAGATCGCCCTGGATCCTGCCGGCGGCGTGATCGTCGCCGGGGGCGGGCTCGCCAGGCTCGACGCGAGCGGCAACGAGCTCTGGTGGGTTGACTTCGATCCTCGCGTGGGGGATATCGCGATCGCGCCGAATGGCACGATCGCCGTCACCGGCAGCATGATCGGTCCAGTCGATTTCGGGACGGGCCCGATACCTTACGCGGCCGGCCGGGATATCTTCGTCGCCGCGTTCGGCCCCTGAGGGGCTCGGTCCGGCGTCGTCGCGACGCCCGCGCTCGCACGATGGCGCGGGCGTCGCGCGGCGATCCCGCCCGCGACCCGAGGCGCGGCGCGCCTCCCCTCACCGCGGGACGTCGACGGGCACGAAGCAGGAGATGTTCGTCTCGATGTGGAAGTTCGACCCGTCGGTGTGGCGCTCCGCGTGGAAGATATCCATCGTGTACGTGTTGCCCGGAGCGATGCCCAGGTAGTCGGCCTGGGCGTCGAAGTCGATCACGCCCGACTCGGGCCCGTGCATGCTGCCGAGATCGAGGGCGAGCTTGCCGTTGATGAAGATCCACATGTCGTCGTCGCCCCGGAAGCTGAACTCCTGGCCGGCGACGTAGCCGAACTTGAGGTGGATCTCGGTGGTGAAGAGGAAGTTCTGGTTCTTGCCGTTGGGAGGGTTGATCCCGAACCCCTCCTCCGGCGCGAGCGGGAAGAAATCCGTGCTGTCGAAGACGTACCGGCCCGAGCCGGGCGGCGACTCCTCGAGCTCGAGCTGCTTGGGGAAGGTCATGTTCACGCCAGGCACGTCGCGGTACCACTGGCTGAACGACTCGCTGCTCGTGATGACGACCTGGTTCGGGGTCCCGCCCCCGCAGTCGAGCGGGGTCTGCAGGTCCGCCTGGCACCCGATCGAGTCGAGGAACACCGGCTTGCTGTCGCCGTCGAGCTGCGGCTCGATGAGCTTGCGGCGAACCACGTCGCCCCGGAAGTCCATCTCGAAGTCGGGGTGCGTGTCCTTGAAGTCGCGGTAGAGGACCTCGAGCGTGCTCTTGCAGTCGCTCCCGCCGGCGCCGCCGGCGCCGATGGTCACGTTGCCCCCCGAGATGCTCCCGATGTCGTCGCCGCTCGAGCTGCTGCTCTCCCCCGAAGGCGACCCGCTGGTGCCGCCGGTGGTCGGCCCGCCGCCAGAGCCGGAGCTCGAGTTGCCGTTGTTGTCGTCAGGCCCCGAAGAGCAGGCCAGGGCCGCGATGGCGAAGGTCACAAGAAAGAGAGAGCGAGGGGACATAGAGAGTACTCCTGGGATAAAGTAGGACAACCACACCTCGTGGGGGTTGTCAACGTCGCCCCTGGAATCCTACGCGAGATCGCGCGGCGCCTGCCGCCACGATCGCGTGGAGATCGCTTAATTCAGCCCTGCTGCATCCGACGGAATCCTGCCTCGTTTGGCAAGAGAGAGAACTAATGCGCTGCGTCGTCCCGCGCGGGCCGGTCAGGGCGAGGCGGGTTGGTCGGGTGCGGGCGCGGCGGCGCCGCACCCCTCGGGCTCCATCGCGGCGATCCACGCGCGGACGAGCTCGACGCCGTCCGCGTCCGGCAGACGATTCGAGAGCTCCGGCATCTTGATCTCGGGATCGGTCGAGCGCATGCGGAAGATCATGATGCTCTCCTCCGGGGCGCCGGGGACGATATCGTAGGTGTTCCCGCCGGTGCCCGCGCCGGCCGCCGCCGCGACCTTGCACACGCCGTTCTTGGACGGGTCGGTCTCCCAGGCGAGCAGGACCAGCCCGCTCACGCCGCCGCCGCCGCCCGGGCGGTGGCAATGGGCGCAGTTGCCGTGCAGGTACGCCCGGGCGCGTGCGTCGAGCGGCGCGTCGCCGAACGGATCCGGGAAGCTGGGCAGCCGCTCGGGCGCGCCGAGGGGCGCGCGGAAGATCCCCTGCGCCTCGAGCCACGCGAGCTGGTTCCGGGGCGCCCCGTCGACGACGATCTCGCGGTTCAGCTGCGGGGTGATCAGCCCGAGCACGGCGGTGCGGTCGTCGCGCTCGTGACAGCTGTTGCACTGGTTGGTGTTGGGGACGAGGTACTGCGCGCGCGCCGGGCTCCCCGAAGCGTCGATCACGTCGAGCGCGATCCGAGCGCCCGCCACGCTGCGCGTCGCCTCGGTCTGCTCCTCGTTCCAGACGTACGTGTGCGGCTTCCACCCCTCTTCCCCGAGGATGAGCAGGCGTGTCTCGAGGATGCGGGCGGCGCTCGAAGGATCGCGCCGATCGAGCCCCAGAAAGAACGTCTTGATGACGATGGTGCCGAGCGGGAACTCCCAGTCTTCCACCTCGCTCGCCGCGATCTGCTCCCCCGCCGGGAGCACCAGGAATCGCCCCTTGCCGGCGTGGTCGGCCCAGAGCGGCGCGGCCACCTCGTAGGGGATCACGCCCTCGGCCGGCCGCAGCGCCGACAGCGCGCCCTCGAAGAAGCCGTATTCCGACAGCGTGTCGTACGGCACGCTCTTCTGCGGCGGCTCGGGCGGATCCGGCGGATCGGGTCGCTCGGGCTCCTCGGGCGGCGGGGCGCCCCCCGGCCGGGTGTCCCCCTCGCCGGCGCAGCCGAAGGCCGCGAGCGAGAGGCACGCGACGAGGCTAAGGCTGCGCGGGAGGGAGCGGGTCATAGGCGCACTCGACCGCAGAGACGTCCTGGCTCTCCGCCGGCAGCTCGCCGCAGAGGTTGAAGTTCACGTACGTGGCCTCGGGCTCCGAGACGCAGTTGACGAGGTGACCGTCGTCCTCGGCGCTCGGGTCGGTGCAGCCGTCCCAGGCCACGTCGGGCATCGGCCGTATCTCCGTGAACAGCGAGAAGAACGGGAGCGGCTCCGTCCCGTTGCCCTCGTAGACGTTGTCGTGGACGGAGTTGCCCTGCGGGAAGAGGTCGAAATCGTCGTCCATCACCGGGCCGAGGAGATCTTCGCTATAGCTCAGGATCGCCACCGCGACGGACTGGTTGCCCCGGATCTCGTTCTCGTGAACCTCGTTGTCGTCGGACGCGAGGATCATGACGCCGAGCCCCGGCGGCAGGGCCGCGACGACGGTGCCCGCGGCGGCGAAGTTCGGGCCGTTGTTGTTCTCGATCCGGTTCTTGTACACGTTGACGCGCTTGCCGTCCTGGACCGGCAGATCCGGCAGGTTGAAGAGGAGCAGGCCGCCCGTGTTGTCGTGCGTGTAGTTGTCGCGCACGACCGCATCCGTCGAGTTCTCGATCTCGATGCCGGCGACATTGCCGTAGGCCTCGTTCGAGGCGACGAGGATGTGCTGCGACTGACCGACGTAGATCCCGGCGTCGCGCGCCCCCTTGACCACGCACCGCTCGATCACGACGTCGGTCGAGCCGACCGGGTAGAGGCCGTAAGCGCCGCTGTCCTCCGACGCGTCCGCCTCCCACATCACGGCGACGTCGCGGAAGGCGATCCCCTGCACGCTGTCGGCGCGGATGCCGTCGCCCGGCGTGTTGCGCACCTGGAGATCCCGCACGGTGACGCCGTCGCCGCGGATGAGGAGCCCGTTGGCGCCGGTGTCCTGGTCCGAGAAGTCCAGGATCGTCTCGTCCTTGCCCGCGCCGATCAGCGTCACGCCGTCGACGTCGAGCGACAGCTCGGTGGTGAACGAGAACGTCCCCGCCTCGAAGCAGACCGTCGCCCCGGGCGCGGCGTCGATCAGCGCCGTCTGCACCGCCGTCGTGTCGTCGTCGCCCGGCGCGAGCCGGATCGCGCACGCGTCCTCGCCCCCCGCTCCGCCGCCGCCCCCCGCCCCGCCGGTGCCGCCGCCCGCCCCGCCGGTGCCGCCCCCCGCCCCGCCAGTGCCGCTGGCCGGGGTGACCCCTTCCTCGCTGCTGCAGGCGACCGCCGCGAGCGCCAGGCTCATGCAGGCTCCCAAGAAGACATTTCGCTGGAATTTCACACCGAGCAGGCTACCGGAGCGCGCTCGGGTTGTCCAACCTCGCTCCGCGGTCGAATCGCGCACAAGTTAGCGCAATGACACAACAAATCGGCG
Source organism: Sorangium sp. So ce394 (assembly GCF_051474665.1). Taxonomy (NCBI): domain Bacteria; kingdom Pseudomonadati; phylum Myxococcota; order Polyangiales; family Polyangiaceae; genus Sorangium; species Sorangium sp. So ce394. The sequence continues at coordinate 5,692,097 of NZ_CP150339.1, read as the reverse complement.
AGCTCTCCGGCGGTGAGCCCCGTCTCTGCGCCTCGCGCCTCGCCGCTTCCCGCCGCGTCACGCCGCCTCGGCGGGGTAGTGCTCGAATCTGCCCGGAGAGAGCTCCCCTGAAGGCGGGAAGGCAGGAAGATCATTGATCTTTTCTTCCCACCTTCCCGCCTTCATGTTCGATTTTTTGAGCACTGCCCCCGGCGGACGGGCTCAGACCAGGCGGTGCCCCCCGTCGACGTGCAGCGTCTCGCCGGTCGTGAACCCGTTGCCCATCAGGAAGAGCGCGGCGTGCGCGATGTCCGCGGGCGCGCCGACGCGCCGGGCCGGCAGACGGCGCGCGTGCTGCTCGAACCGCTGCTCCTTCTCGCCGCCGGCGATGGAGTCCCAGATCGGCGTGTCCACCCAGCCCGGCGACAGCGCGTTCACGCGCACCGGCGCGAGCTCGATGGCCAGGGCGCGCACGAGCGCCTCGAGCGCGCCGTTCGCCGCCGCGATGACCGCGCCGCCCGGCCCCGGCCGCGCCGCCGCGATGCCGGTGGTGAAGACGAGCGAGCCGCCCGGCTCGATCCGCGCGTGCTTGGCGATGTGGAGCGCCGCCACGAGCTTCGAGTCGATCGTGCGGCGCGCGGCGGCGACGTCGAGCTCGCGGATCGGCTGGTAATGGCCCTGCACCGCCGTGACCACCACGTGGTGCGCCGGCGGATGCTCGCTGAACAGGCCCTGCACCTCGGCCTCCTGGGTCGCGTCGGCCGCGACGGTGCGCACGCGGCGCCCCTCCCCGAGCTCGGCCGCGGCGGCGGCGAGCCTCTGCGGCGAGCGGCTCACGAGGGTCAGCGTCGCGCCCCGCGCGAGGCAGGCCCTGGCCACGCCGAGGCCGATGCCCGACGAGCCCCCGATGATGACGACATGCTGGTGTTCAAGGTTCATGAAGGAGGGGTAACGCGCGCGCCCCGCGAGCACCATGGGACGATATGGCATGCTTCGTCCCATGAACGGGATGATCTCCCTCGAGGACGTGCGGCTCTTCGCGGCCGTCGCGCACCACCTGAGCTTCGTCGAGGCGGCGCGGCGCACGGGGGTGCCCACCAGCACCGTGAGCCGCCGGGTGGCGCTGCTGGAGGAGGCGCTGGGGGTGCGGCTGCTCCAGCGCACCTCCCGCCGCGTCGGCCTCACCGGCGAGGGCGCGCGGCTGCTCGAGCGCGCCGGGCCCCTGCTCGACGAGCTCGGGTCGGTGCTCGACCGGGTCGCCGATCGCGAGGACGAGCCCGCGGGCAGGCTCCGGGTGACGGCGCCGGTGATGACGGGCGCGCAGCGCATCGCGCCGGCGCTGTCCGCCTTCGCCGCCCGGCACCCTCGCCTGACCGTGGAGCTCACGCTCACCAACGCGGTGGTCCCGCTGGTCGAAGAGGGCATCGATCTGGCGTTTCGCGCGGGGCCCGTTCAGGACGCCGAGCTCGTGGCGCGGCGCCTGTGGTCGCTCCCGTACGCGCTGGCCGCGTCGCCGCGCTTCGTGCAAGAGGCCCTGCGCGGCCGCACGCGGCTCGCGCGCGCGTCGCTCGGCGACTTGCCCGCCGTCCTGAGCCGCGCGGACGCCGCGTGGCGCCTCCGCCGGCGGGACGGCTCCGTCGAGGAGGTCCGGCCGCGCGCGCGCTTCTGCGTCAACGATCCGCGCGCGGCGATCGCCGCGGCGGCGCAGGGGCTGGGCGCGGTCTGCGCGCCCCGCGAGGTGATCGCGCAGCACGGCGAGGCGCTCGTCGAGCTCACCGTGGCGGGCCGCACCGTCGAGCCGCGCGAGCTCTTCGCGGTGTACCCGTCGCGGCGGCTCCTCCCCGCGCGGGTGCGCCTGGCGCTCGACTGGGTGATCCGGCACGGCTGAGCGCCCCGCGCCGGCGCCGCCGGCGCTCAGGACGCCCGGAGCTCGATCCGCCGCCAGTCGGCCGCCACCTCGAGCTCGACGCCGCCGTCCAGCGCGCGGTGCGACCTCGCCCCGACCACGGCGCGCGGCGGCGGCACGCCGTAGATCCGGATCGTCTCCACCTCGCGCGCCGCCGGCGCCGGCAGCTCTCCCTCGACGCTGCGCTCGAGCGTGAACGCCGCGCCGTCGAAGCCGCCCGAGAGCCGCGTCGTGCGCGACGCGCCGTGCCCGTCGCCCTCGTCCTCGTAGAGGCGGCCGCTCACCCGCTCCGCGGCGTGCACGTGCCAGGTGATCTCCTCCCAGCGCGCGCTCGTCGTGTGCATCCGCGGCGCGGTGAGCGCGACCGCGCCCCCGGCGCGCAGCCATACGGGGACCACCCCGAGCGGCGCATCGGCGATGACGTGGCGCCCCCCCTCGTCCACCCTCCCCGCGCGCTCCAGGTTGGCGAAATCCATCCACGCGCCGGCGGGCAGGTACGACAGCCGCTTCGACTGCCCCGGCCGCACCACCGGCGCGACGAGCAGGTCGTCGCCGAAGAGGAACTGATCGTAGGCGTGGAGCGCCTCGGGATCCTCGGGCGCCAGGAGGGACAGCGGCCGCATGACCGGCAGGCCCGTCTCCGCCGCCTCGCGCATCAGCGTGTACAGGGTCGGCAGGAGCCGGTAGCGCCGCTCGAGCACGGCGCGCGCGAGGCCGAGGTACGGCTCGCCGAAGCGCCACGGCTCCTGCGCAGGCCGGCCCCGCGCCGCGTGGTTGCGCATCAACGGGTAGAACAGCCCGGCCTGCATCCAGCGCACGAGCAGCTCGCCGTTGGCGCGGCCGACGAAGCCCGGGATGTCCGCGCCGACGAACGGCACGCCCGAGAGGCCGAGGCCGAGGAGCATCGGGATGGACGCTTCCAGGTGCGTGAAATTGCTGGCGAAGTCGCCGGTCCACACCGCGGCGTAGCGCTGGATGCCGGCGAAGGCCGCGCGCGTGAGCACGAAGGGGCGCCGCTCCGGCGCGTGGCGGGCGAGCCCCTCGTGGGCGGCGCGCGACATGCCGAGGCCGTAGACGTTGTGGACCTCGAGGTGCCGGCGGGCGCCGTGGCGCGCGTCGTAGGGGAGCGTGCTGCCCTCGATCGTGCCGAGGCCCGAGGTGCGCCCGCCGTTCGGCGCGGGCAGGCCCCGGTCGGGCCGGACGGAGAAGCACGCCGGCTCGTTCATGTCGTTCCAGATGCCGGCGACGCCCGCGTCGATGAAGGCCTTTTGCAGATCGCCCCACCAGCGCTGCACGTCCTCGCGCGTCAGATCCGGGAAGACCGCTGGATCGGGCCAGACCTCGCCCACGAGCGTGTCGCCGCGCGACAGCCGGACGAGGAAGTCGCGCGCGCGCGCCTCTTCGTACACGGCGTAGCCCACATCCGCCTTGATCCCGGGGTCGACGATGGTCACCAGCCTGACCCCCTCGGCCGCGAGATCGCGCGCGAGCCGCGCCGGGTCCGGGAAGCGCGAGCGGTCCCAGGTCCACACCCGGTAAGCATCCATGTAATCGATATCGAGGTGGACCACGTCGAGGGGGAGGCCGCGCGAGCGGTAGCCGCGGACGACGCCGCGCACGTCGTCCTCGTTCTCGTAGCCCCAGCGCGACTGGTGCGCGCCGAGGCTCCAGAGGGGCGGCATCGCGGGGAGCCCGGTGAGCGCGGCGTAGCGCCGGAGGACGTCGGCCGGGCGCGGGCCGGCGAGGAGATAGACGTCGAGCTCGGGCCCCCGCGACTCCCATTCGATGCGATCCGGGTGGCTCAGGGCGATATCGACCTCCGAGCGCCACGGCTCGTCGAGGAAGAAGCCCCAGGCGGCGCCGCCGCGGAGGGCCAGGAAGAAGGGAATCGAGGCGTAGAGCGGGTCGGACTCGACGTGCGGCGGGAAAGCGTCGGTGTTCCAGAAGGTGAAGCGCAGGCCGCGCTTGTCGAGGGGCCCGACCTTCTCGCCGAAGCCGAGGTAGGCCTCGCCGGGCGGCGCCGCGAGCGAGAGCCGCGAGCGGAATTCGTCGACGGGGAAGGCCGGCCGGACCTCGCCGGACACGCCCTCGCTGCGCGCGAGGGCGCGGCCCTCTCCGTCGCCGAAGGTCCATGTGCCCGAGGCGAGCGAGACCTCGAGAGAGGCGCCCTCGGCGCTCACGTGGAGCGCGTCCCCCTCGCGGCGCGCGGAGAGCGGCAGCGCGCCCTCGGCCACCACGGCGAAGGAGCGCTTGGGCGGCAGATCGGGGTGCGTGAAGCCCGTCACGGCGGACGAGGGGGCGTGGCGCACGCGCAGCACGCCGGGGCCTGGACAGCGGATCTCGACGGCGGCGCGCGCGCCGGAGAGGAGCACGTGAGTCGCGCCGATCGCGGCGTCGGTGAGGAGCATGCGGCGACTCTAGCCGGGGCCCGCCGCGCTCGCCACGATCGCCGCGCGGCGCGGAAATGCGGGCCTGCTGTTGCAAGCGCCGGCGAGGTTCTCCTACGCTCGCGCCGTGGTCGGGGAGACGCTCGGCGGGAAATACAGGATCATTCGCCTGCTCGGCCAAGGCGGGATGGGCGCCGTCTACGAAGCGCAGCTCGCCGCGTCGGAGCGGCGGGTCGCCGTCAAGGTCATGCACGGCGCTGCCCTTCAGGGGGGTGGCCTCGCCCTGAAGCGCTTCCAGCGCGAGGCGCGCACCGTGGCGATGCTCGACGACCCGCACATCGTCAGCGTGATCGACGCCGGGGCGGACCCGGCGACCGGCGCTCCCTTCATGGTCATGGAGCGCCTCGAGGGCGAGGATCTGCACCAGCGGCTCCGCCGCGCCGGCGCCCTCGCGCCGGAAGCCGCGCTCCGGATCGCGGCGCAGGCGTGCCGCGGCCTGTCGCGGGCGCACGAGATGCGCATCGTCCACCGGGACATCAAGCCCGCCAACCTGTTCCTCGCGCGCGTCGATCAAGGAGAGATCGCCGTCAAGCTGCTCGATTTCGGCATCGCCAAGATCAAGGAGCAGGCGGCGCAGGGCCTCACGACGACGACCGGCCTCACGCAGAGCGGGGCGATCCTCGGCTCTCCCCACTTCATGTCCCCGGAGCAGGCGCGCGGGCTCCGGGACATCGATCATCGAACCGACATCTGGTCGCTGGGCGTCGTGCTCTATCACGCCCTGACGGGCCATGTGCCCCACGAGCATATCCACGCCCTCGGCGACCTCATCCTGGCGATCTGCACCGAAGGGCCGCCGCCGATCCGGGCGCGGGCCCCGTGGGTCCCGGCCGAGGTGGCGGCGCTCGTGCAGCGCGCGCTGGAGCGCGATCCGGACCGGCGCTTCCCGAGCGCCGCGGCGATGCTGGACGCGATGGGGCCGCTCTTGCCGGCGGGCGGCTGGGCGCTCGACGAGCAGCTGCTGGCGCGTCCGGCGCCGCGCGAGGTGGCCGCGGCCCCGGCGCCGGAGGCCGGGCGGGACGCGCCGACGGTCGTCGGGACGGTCGAGGGCGTGGAGCGGTGGGTGGTGCAGGTCGGCGGCGCTTCGCCGGTGAGCGGCACCGACACGACGGTTCCGGCGCCGGGGCCCGCGGGGGGCGTGGAGCCGACGGCGCCCAGCGAGGCCGCGGGCGCGCCGGCGGCGCGGCGGAGGGCGCGCGCCTCGCTGGGCGCGGGGGAGCAGGTCGCCCGGCGGCTCCGCCACGGCCCGTTCAGGGCCCGGGCGAGCCACGCCGCCGCGCTCGCGCTGGCGGCCACGGTGGCGCTCGGCGTGGCGTGCTTCTTCCTGCTGTCCGGGACGACGCGCACGCTCACGCCGACGTCGGCAACGCGTGCCGAGAAGATGCGAGAGCGCGTGAGCTTGGCGGCTGGGATCTCCGTGCCGGCTGTGCCGTCTTCCGTGGTTGACCCCTCAGGGACTTCACCGGCGTCCCCTTCGGGTCGCGTTCCTGGAATCATGGGTCCACGAATCATGGGTCCACCACCGGCAGCTTCGCCTGCCGGAACCAGGGTGCGCGGTCCGCGTAAGCTACCGGTGACGGCCCCTTCGGCTCGACCTGTTGCCAAGACCAACGAAGACGACTCTGCCCTGGAGGGCCCCATCGATCCGAGGTTGGGATACTAGGAGACGCCCTCCAGCGATCGCGCGGTGGCGCCTCTCACGGCGTGCCGACCGCGCGACCCGGGTGTCCGGTCGGCGAGGGCGCGCTCGACGGCCGGGCAAGCCCGGAGCCGGTGGCCGCGTGCATCGCGTCGACCGGTCACGGCGGCGGCGCGCCCGGCGCCGCCCCCAGCCGCCCCGGCGGCGGCAGCTCCAGCACGGGCGGGGGCTCGCCGGCCGGCCGGTGCTGCCAGTCGGGGTCGATCCAGAGCCATTTGACGAGCTGCGTGTTCCGCGCGTTGGGGATGTACCCCCTCACCCACGGCTTCACCAGCGTCGTCTTCTCCTCGAAATAGAGCGGGATCCGGCACATGCCGTCGAGCGCCCGCCGCTCGGCCGCGCGGAAGCGACGGATGCTCTCCCGCGGATCGGCGATCGCCGCGGCCCGGCGGAGCTCCTCGTCGAACTCCGCATCTGCCCAGCCGCTCCGGTTGTTGGGGCTGTACGAAAGGAAGTTGCCGAGCCACGTCTGCGGATGGTTGTAGTCGGCGTACCAGGCCAGCCGGATCACCTGGAAGTTGCCGTCGCGGAGGTTCTTGAGCATCACCCGCCACTCCTCGTTCCGCAGCGTCGCGGAGATCCCGAGGTGGCGCTTCCACATGTCCTGGATGGCCACGGCGACCTGCCCGTGCCCCTCCCCCGTGTTGTAGAGGACCTCGAGCGGCGGAAACCCCTTCGCGCGGAGCTCGTCCCCCTCGCGGACGACCTCGTACCCGGCCTCGGCGAGCAGCGCGCGAGCGCGCGCGGGGTCGTGGCCGACCTCGGGGCTCGCGAACGGATCGGCGCCGCGCGCCCGGTCCTCCGCCACCTGCTCGGCGTAGCCGGATCCGGTGATGTCGGGCACGTAATGCGTCGCCGGCTTCCCCACCCGCGTGATCTTCTCGACGAGCTCGCGCTTGTCGACGGCGAGGTTCAGCGCCCACCGCACGCGCGCGTCGTCGAGCGGCGGCTTCGCCGTGTTGACCTCGTAGTACACGGTGGAGAGGTACTCGATCCGCCGGAGGTCCTTCTTCCCGGACAGCCAGCCGAGGTGATCGTACGGGAGCTCGGAGTTGTCGCCGAGGTAATCGAGATCCCCCGCCTTGTAGAGCTGCAAAGTGGCGTTGTACTGGGCGATCTCCATCCAGACGATCCGGTGGATCCGGAGGGCGTCATGGGCCCAGTACGCCGGATTCCGCTTCATCGTGATCTCGTACCGGAACTTCCACTCGTCGAGCTGGTAGGGCCCGTTGACGACGATGTTCTCGGCGCGAAACCAGAGCTCCGGCTCGCCGCGCGCCTCGAACGGCTCGATGACGTCGCGGCGCACCGGGAACAGCGTGACGAAGCTCGTGAGATCGGTGAAGTAGGGCGTGGGCTGCTCGAGCTCAACCTCGAGGGTGAGGTCGTCCCGGGCCCGCACGCCCACGGCGGCGTCGTCCTCGACGAGCTCCGAGGCGGCGACGAACCCGGTCACCCCGCCGCCGGAGGGCGGCGACGACCGCGGCGCGGCGGGGTCGTACGTGGGGAGGCTCGCGTGGGGCGCGACGAGCGCGTACGCGGCATCGTCGGCGGGCCCGAGCAGGCAGCCCGGGAGGAAGCCGCGGCCCTGGGGGCCCTCGATCTCGAACCAGCGGTCGGCCGCGCCGTTGCAGGCGACCGGCGGGCCGGCCGCGAGGAGGGCGACCTCGGCGCCGCGCCACGCGCCGTCGGCGGCCGCGTCGACGGGCGCGGGCGCCGGGGCCGAGCCGACCGCGCCGAACGAGAGCCGCTCGCCGGCGCCGGTCTTCTCGTCGGGCTCGGCGTACGTCACCGAGGCGACCCCGGGAGGCGGCGCCGCGAGGGGCGGCACCGCCGACGTCACCCGGGCGGGCGACTGGCCGAGCACGACGACGAACGCGCCCCGCGGCAGGGCGAGCGCGGGCGGCGCGTCGGGCCGCGGCGCCGCGCGCAGCGTCGCGGCCTCGCGCAGCGCCTTGAGCTTGCCCAGGTTGAAGAGCTCGCCGTTCTTGAGGACGTGCAGGTTCGTCGCGGCGAGCGAGGCGGTGGAGGGGCGCAGCACGCGCTTCCACGCGTACTCGAAGTCGCGCGCCGTCACCGGCTTGCCGTCCGACCAGCGCGCCTCGGGCCGCAGGTGGAACCGGAAGATCCGGTTGTCGTCGCTCTGCTCCCAGCGCGTCGCCACCCCCTGGACCGGGCGGAGGTCGCCGGGGCCGTAGGCGGTCAGCCCCTCGAACATCTGCTGGAGCAGCGAGATGCTCACCGAGTCGACGGCCTTGCCGGGATCGAGGTATTCCGGCTCCTCGCCGTTGTTGACGTAGAAGGTCGCTGCGTCCTTGCCGGTGCGCGCCGTCGTCCCGACGTAGCCCTCGCCCTCGCTCGTGCAGGCCGCGAGCGTCGCGAGCAGCGCGCCGAGGACTGTGCCACTGTGGTTCAAATTCCACCCATCACGGATCCAGCGACGCGCTCGAGAGATGCGGTGTCAGTCGGCGAACCCCTTCGGGTTCTGCTCTTGCCAGCGCCAGCTGTCGCGGCACATGGTCTCGAGGTCGCGCTCCGCGCGCCAGCCGAGGAGCTCCGTCGCGCGCGCCGGGTCCGCGTACACGGAGGCGACGTCCCCGGGGCGCCGCGCGACGATCTCGTAGGGGACCCGCTTGCCGCTGACCTTCTCGAACGCGGCCACCACCTCGAGCACGGAGTTCCCGCGCCCGGTGCCGAGGTTGACGGTGAAGCTGTCGCCGACGGTGAAGATGCGGTTCAGCGCGGCGAGGTGCCCGAGCGCGAGATCGACCACGTGGATGTAGTCGCGCACGCCGGTGCCGTCCGGCGTCGGCCAGTCGCCCCCGAACACCCGGAGCTTGTCGCGCCGCCCCACGAGCACCTGCGTGATGAACGGCGTCAGGTTGTTCGGAGTGCCGTTCGGGTCCTCGCCGATGAGCCCGCTCTCGTGCGCGCCGACCGGGTTGAAGTAGCGCAGCGACGCGAGCGACCAGCCCCCGGTGGCCGCGACGTCGCGCAGGATGTACTCCACCATGAGCTTGGATTGCCCGTAGGGGTTGGCCGGCCCGAGCCGGCACCCCTCGTCGAGCGGCACGCGCTCCGGATCCCCGTAGACGGTGGCCGACGAGCTGAACACGAGCTTCCGCGCGCCCCGGGCGTCGAGCGCCTTGAGCAGGGACACCGTCCCGGCGACGTTGTTCTCGTAATAGGCGAGCGGCTTCTCGACCGACTCGCCGACCGCCTTGAGCCCCGCGAAGTGGATCGTCGCGTCGATCGGGTGCTCGGCGAGCAGCCGATCGAGCAGCGCCGCGTCGCGGATGTCGCCCCGGACGAACGTCACCTGCTTGCCGGCGATCCGCTCCACGCGGTCGACGGCCGCCTTGCGGCTGTTGCAGAGGTTGTCGAGGATGACCACTCGGTAGCCCGCGCGGAGGAGCTCCACGCAGGTGTGCGAGCCGATGTAGCCCGCGCCTCCGGTGACCAGGATCGTCTTGCTCATGTCGTTCTCCCGAGAGGGTCCATGCTGCTCTCCGGTGGATGAGGCCATGGCCCAGGCCAGCGCGTCAACGGGGACGTCTCCTCACCCCGCGGCCGCTCGGCCCGCGAAATCGTTGCGCCGCATCATCGCGCCGCGCGGCCCGCGGGCGCTGCCGCGGCTGCCTGTCGCGCTCAGGGCGCGGTCGGCCCGCCCAGGGCCGGGCCGAGCCGGCCCGGCGCGGGGAGCTCGAGCTGAGGAAACGCGATCTCGTTCGACGGGTCGTCGCGCCAGCGCGGGTCGATCCAAAACCACTTCACGAGCTGCAAGCTCCGCGCGTTGCCCTTGAACCCCTTGACCCAGGGCTTCACCAGCGCCGACTTCGTGTAGAAGTAGAGCGGCATCTTGGGCATGCGGTCGACGGCCCGCTTCTCCGCCTTGCGGAACGCCCGGATGCCCTCCGCGGGATCGGACGTCGCCGCGGCGGCGCGCATCAGCTCGTCGAACTCCTTGTCGGCCCAGCCCGTCCGGTTCTGCGGGCTGTACGAGAGCAGCGTGCCGAGCCAGGTCGCCGGGTGGTTGTACTCGCCGATCCAGCCGAACCGCACGACCTGGAAATGGCCGTCGCGCACGTTCTTGAGCATCACCTTCCACTCCTCGTTCCGCAGCGTGGCGGAGACGCCGAGGTGGCGCTTCCACATGTCCTGGACCGCGACGGCGATCTGCTTGTGCCCCTCGCTCGTGTTGTAGAGGATCTCCAGGGCCGGGAAGTTCTTCGCCCGGTATCCGTCGCCCTCGCGGACGACCTCGTAGCCCGCCTCGGCGAGCATCGCGCGCGCGCGCTCCGGGTTGAACATGACGTCCGGCGACGAGAACGGATCGACCCCGAGCCGCCTGTCCTCGGCGACCGCCTCGGCGTAGCCCGAGCCCGTGTAGTCCGGGACGTAGTGCGTGGCCGGCGTCTGCCCGCCGCGCGTGATCTTCTCGACGATCTGCTGCTTGTCGACGGCGAGGTTGAGCGCCCGGCGGACGCGGACGTCGTCGACCGGCGGCTTCCTCGTGTTGAACTCGAACCAGTACGTGGAGAGGTAGGGATAGCGCTGGAAATCCTTCTTGGTCGACAGCCAGTCCAGGTGCTCGGAAGGAAGCGAGGAGTTGTCGCCCGAGTAATCGAGATCGCCCGCCTTGTAGATGTTCATCGCGGCGTTGTACTGCTCGATCTCCAGCCAGACGATGCGGTGGATCTTCAGCTTGTCGCGGTTCCAGTACATCGGGTTCCGCTTCATCGTGATCTCGTAACGGAACTTCCACTCATCGAGCGTGTAGGGGCCGTTGACCACGATGTTCTCGGGGCGGAACCAGAGCTCGGGCTCGCCGCGCTGCGCGAACGCCTCGATGACGTCCTTGCGCACGGGGAAGAGGGTCACGTAGCTCGTGAGATCGGTGAAGTACGGCGTGGGCAGCTCCAGCTGCACGTCGAGGGTGAGGTCGTCGCGGGCGCGGACGCCGACGGCGCTGTCGTCCTCGACGAGGAGCGCGTCGGGCACGAACCCGACCGGGGGCTCGCCCTGCGCGGGCGCCGGGGCCGCCGCGGGCTCGTACGTGGGCAGGTCCGCGTGCGGCGTGACGACCGCGTACGTCTCGCGGGGCGCCGCGCCCGCGCCGGCCTTGCCCGCGGCGGGGGGGACGAGCAGGCAGCCCGGGAGGAAGCCGCGCGCGCCGTCCCGCGCGACCTCGAACCAGCGGTCGGCGGCGCCGTTGCACTGGCACGGCGGGCCCGCGCCGACGATGTCGACCACGGCGCCCTGCCAGCCGCCGCCGGCCGCCGGGCCGAGGGGCGCCGCGCCGCCCTCCCCGAACGAGAGCCGGTCTCCGGCGCCGCCTTTGCCGTCGCCCTTCGCGAACGTCACCGCGGCGGCGCCCTCGGGCAGCGCCGCGAGCGGCGCGATCGCGGTGTCGACCTGGATCGGCGAGCGCGCCAGCACCACGACGAACGACCCCTTGGGCAGCTCGAGCGCGGCCGGGGCGTCCGGCCGGGGCGCCGCGCGCAGCGTCGCGGCCTCGCGCAGCGCCTTGAGCTTGCCGGCGCTGAAGAGCTCGCCGTTCTTCAGGACGTAGAGGTTTGTCGCGGCGAGCGAGGCGGTGGAGGGGCGCAGCACGCGCTTCCACGCGTACTCGAAGTCGTGCGCCGTCACCGGCTTGCCGTCCGACCAGCGCGCCTCGGGCCGCAGGTGGAACCGGAAGATCCGGTTATCGTCGCTCTGTTCCCAGCGCGTCGCCACCCCCTGGACCGGGCGAAGGTCGCCGGCGCCGTACGTGGTCAGCCCCTCGAACACCTGCTGGATCAGGGTGGCGCTCGCCGAGTCGTTCGACTTTCCCGGATCGACGTACTCCGGCTCTCCGCCGTTGTTGATGTAGATGGTCGTCTCGTCCTTGCCGACGCGCGAGGTCGACCCGGCGTATCCGCCTTCGCCCTCGCTGCACGCCGCGAGCGCGAGGCCCGCGAGCCCGAGCGCCGCGAAGGCCCCCCGCGCCGCTCGACCGGCGCTCCCGCCGCCCCCCTCGCCGCCGGCACCTCGTCGCTCCGGAGCCCGTCGCATGCTGCGGAAGTAGCACGGGGCGGTAGGGGCAGGAAGACCGTGGCTGCGCGGCTCGGACGTGGCGCAGGCGACGCGCGTCCTCGTCGTGGGCGGCCGCGCGGGCGGACCTCCACGGTCGCACGGAACATCGAAGGCGTGCGCTCACCGGCGCCAGAGCGCCTGCAGATCGAACGACAGCTGGCGATGGTGCTTGATGGAGAGCAGATGAACGCGCTCGCCGCTGAGCGTATAGAGCAGCAGATAGTCGCCGACGATATACTCCCTCAGCGACGAATCGGGGCCTAGACGGCGCCGGAGCGCCTGAATCCGCGCGTCGGCCTCAATGGATTGCGGCGCCCGCGCGAGGAAATCGAACCCGATCTGAGGAGAGACCTCCAGGCTCGGGATCACGTCGTCGAAGAGGAGATCCAGCAGGTCGCCGAACGCCGAGGAGAGCTCCGCCTCCTCGAGAAAGCGCCGGATGTCGTCCAGGTTGCGCTCGAAGTTCTCGGTGACCCGAACCGCGGCGCGACGGCTCATCGGCCGTGCTTTTCGCGGAGCTCCTCGACGCTCAGCGTCCGCCCTGCCTCGAGATCGTCGAGACCGCGCTCCGCCTCATCCAGGAGGGTGAGGTGGACATGCTCCCGTTCCAGGCGATGGTAGTGATCGAGCCTGCGCGCATCGACGAGGGCGATGTAGCTCTCCCCGTCGCGCGTCAGGATTTTCTCGTGACCCGCGCGAACCTGGTCTGCAAGCTCCGTGAGCCGAGCCTCCGCCTGGCTCAGCGGCACGATGTCCTCGGGAGAAATCGCCATGCGGTGCTCCTGTCGCGTCGAGGTGCCCCGATCTTCTAACGGATCCCCGGGTCGTCGCAACCCGGCGGAGAGCCGGCCCCATCCGATCCGCGATCCCATCGCAGCCCTCCCGCGGTCTTCGTGGTAGGTCGCGCGCTCGTCATGCTGCACGCTCGCGTGATCGTCTCGTCGGCCGCTCTCTCGGTCTGCTCGGCGCTCGCCCTCGGGCTCCTCGCCGCCGGCTGCGGCGGCGCGAGCCCCGCGGGCGGCGCGCCCCCGCCGGCGGCGCGCTGCGATCCCGCGCACCTCGACGCGTGCGAGCGCGCCCTCGCCGCGGCCCTCGCCGAAGGCCGCGCGCCGCGCGAGCTCGCCCTGGGGTACGTCGAGGCGCGCGCCGCCCGGGACGAAGGCGATCCGTGGGCGCGCCTGCTCCGCGACCTCGACCGGCGCGGCGGATCGAGGCCTGGCGTCGCGATCGTCGTCGAGGCGGGCGCCGAGGGCGCCGGCAAGGCGCCGCGCGGGGGCGCGGCGGACGCGGCCTGGATCCGCGCCGCGCCGCTGCCGGACCCCGGCGCGCTCGGCGCCGACGCGCTGCTCCTCGCGCTCGGCGAGGCCCTCGGGTACGAGCACCTCATCCACGCGCGCGCTCGCGGCGGCGCGGTCCAGATCTTTCCGCGCGACCCGCTCGGGCCGTTCATGGCCGGCCTCGCGCCGATCGCGCGCGGCGAGGCGGCGCTCGCGCGCGCCGCGGACGACATCGCGCTCGCGGCGCTCGTGCGCCGCGCCTTCGGCGCCGCCGGCGCCTTCCGCTACGTCGAGGCCGCCCGCGCGGCCGACGCCCTCGCCGCCGCGCTGAAGGGGCGCGACCCGAACGACGAGCCCGCGCTGCGCGGCCGGTACGCGCTGCAGCTGCTCGGCGCGGCCGGCGTCGCGCTCGAGGACGACGGCGACGCGACCGGCGCCGCCGGCGCGCCCGCGGGGGGTCCTCCGCCCGCCCCGGGCGACACGCCCTACGGCGATCTGCTCCGCGTGCGCACGGCCCGCGACGGCCGCGCGGCGTGGCGCGCCCGCGGCGCGGCGGTGCTGCGGGCCGTGCCCGCGGACCGGCGCGCCGCGCTCGACGACCTGCTCGGCAAGGCCCCGGGCTGCGGCCGGGACCTCGCCCCGCCCATGGACGGGCCCCGCGACCTCGTGTTCGCCGCCGCGCTCGCCGGCGCCCTCGCCCCGGGCGACGCCGCGCCCGCGGCCGGGAGCTCCGGGGCGGCGGCGCCGGGCAGGCGGCTGCCGCTCGACGCGTGGCTGCCGCGCTACGAGGCGCTCGTCCGCGCCGTCGACCAGACGAGCACCGCGTGGGCCCACGCGCCGAGCCTGCTCTACGAGCGCGGCCCCGCGCCCGCCGCAGGCCAGGCGGGCAGCGCCGTGCGCCGCCGCGTCACCGAGCTCGGCCTCGCGCACCTCGCCGCGCTGCGCGCGCTCGCCGAGGCCGAGCCGCGCCGCTACCGCGCGCTCGCGCAGATCCCCCTCGCCTACAGCCCCGGGGTGCTCGCCGACGAGCGCCTCCGCGACGCCATCGTCGACCTCACGCAGGTCGCCGTCCAGCGCCGCATGGCCGACGCGCGCGACCCCGAGGCGGTCCTCGGCGCGGCGCTCGCCGGCGTCTTCGCCGGCATGTCGTACCCGCCCGAGGTGCAGCCCGCGCACTTCCTGGCCCTCCAGGGCGCGCTCACCGCGAAGCTGCGCGGCGACCTCACCGCGCAGGCCGGCTGGGGCGTCGCCGGCCTGTACGCGGCCGACGCGGCGTACCGGCTCCTCTCGGATCAGGCGCCCGACCTCGCGTTCTCGTCGGCGCAGATCGAGCGCGCGCTCGCGCCCGCGCCGGCGCTCCCCTACCCCGGCCTCGCGGCGCTCGCCGCGAGCCTCTCGCGCTACGCCGCGCTCGGCGCCGCCGGCGCGCTGGATCCGCGGGCGACCGACGCGGCCCGGCTCCCCCCGGAGCGCCGAGCGGCGCGCGACGCGCTCCGCCGCGCGGTCGCGGGGCTCGCGGCGCCCGGAGCTCCGGGCGGCGACGCGGCGGGCGACGCGGACGCGCCCCCGCCCGGCCTCGTGGAGGACATCACCGCGCTCGCCGACGGCGTCCTCGCCGTGGTGCTCACCGAGCGCTCGCGCAAGCCCCCGCCCGCGAAGGACGCGTGCGCCGCCGCCGGGCGCGGGCCGACCCCCGAGGCGCGCCGCGCGCTCGCGCGGCTCGGCGACGTCCGCGGCCGGATCCTGCTCGCGCCGCGGTACCGGCAGGGCGACGGCGCGTGGGCGCGGCAGGCGCGGCTCCTCGTGACGCTCCTCTCCGACGCGATCGACCTGCTCGCCGCGCCAGGCGCGGGCCGAGCCCCGCGCGCCGGCGCGCAGGAGCCGCGCGTGCGCTTCACCGTCCCCGACGCCGACGCCGAGGCCGCCGTCGCCGCGGGCCTCGACGGGCTCGGCGACCCTGGCCTCGCGGACGCGCTCACCGGCGGCTACGCGCTCGCCCGCGCGCTCTTCTCGTCCGCCACCGCGGACCGCTTCGCGCAGCAGAGCGGCGCGCCGCTCGGCCGGGTGCTCCGCGGGCTCTCCGCGGCGCTCGGCGGCGGCGCGTCGCCGCGCGGCGCCGGGCAGGGCCCGGCCGGCGTCGCCCTCCTCGACGCGCTCGCGTCGCTGCCCGCCTCCCGGGCGGACGGCGACGTCCGGGGCCTCTTCGTCGGCTACGCCAGCGCGCTCTCGGCGCTCGGGCTGCGCGACCAGGCCGACCTCGCGCTGCTCACCTCGCTCCTCGGCGCGGCCGTGCTGGGCGGGCCGCCGTCGCCGGAGGCCGTCGCGCTCGCGAGCGAGCGCGGCAGCCGGGTCGCGTGGGCGCTCTCGTACCTGAGCGAGATCGCGAAGGCCCGGCGCGGCGTCGCCCCGGACCCGTCGGCCTACGCGGACGCGATGCGCGCGGCGTCGGACGACGCCTGCCAGACAGCCGACGCGGGCGACGTGCTCGCGGTCATGGGCGCCGTGCGCGACTTCGCCGGCGGCCGGCGCGCCGAGGCGCGCGACGCGCTCGACCGCGTCCTCGCGTCCGCCGACGCGCGCGGCCTGCGCGTCCCGCGCATGACCTACCGCTACGAGGAGAAGACCGCGACCCGCGTGTTCTCGCTCAGCTTCGACGTCTCGTACGGCGCCGGGCTCCTCGAGGGGTCGACCGGCTTCCAGCTCGGCCTCGGCCTCCGCACCCGCGGCGAGCCCGAGGGCGCGCTCACGGCGGCGCTCGCGCCCGAGGGCTCGCCCCAGAGCGACGAGGACGCCGCGCGCGCCTACGTCGCCGCGGCGGCGCTCGCGGCCGCCTACCACTTCCTCGACGGCGACGCCGAGCGCGGCGCGGCCGCGGCGCGCCGGGCCATCGCCGCGCTCTCGTTCGGCCTGCGGCTCGGGCCGCGGGCGCTGCGCCCCGAGCAGCCGCTCGCCTGGGGCCACGACGCGCGCGCGCTGCTCGCGATCGACGCCCAGCTCGCCGCCGAGGCCGGCCACCCCTTCCTGGCCGGCGATCTCTGGACGCTCGTGCGCGGCCTCCTGCCGCCCGACGCGGACGACGCCGCGGTCCGGGCGCTGCTCGATCCGCTCCCCGCCGGGCTCGCCGCGGCGCCGGGCGTCGGCCCGCTCGTCGCGAGGACCGCGCGCTCGCTCGCCGCGGTCGCCGGCCCGCTCGCGTGCACCGAGGCGAAGGTCGAGCTCGGCGGCTACGAAGAGCCCGCGTGCGGCACCTATCCGCTCGCGCTCTCGCTGCGCATCGCGGACGTGCTCGGCAGGCTGCCGCACCTCCGGCGCGCGGGCAGCGCCGCGGCGTGCCCCGTCCTGCGCAGCCTCGACGGCTTCCTCACGGCCGCGGAGCGGGGCACGTACGACCCCGACGCGTTCACGGCCGCGGTGGAGGCGCTGCGCCGGAGCGGCCGGCTCTACGACGCCGGCGTCCTGCTCACGCGGCAGCGGCGCGAGGGGCACTGCGGCCCGCTCGTGCTCGCCGCCGCGCGCGCGCTCGGCCGCGAGCCCGCCCTCGGCCCGGCGCTGCGCGCCGACCTGCTCAGCGTCGCGGTGCGCTGCGCGGCCGCGGCGCTCGACGCGAGCGTCGTCGACGACGTGCTCGCGCTCGACGGCGAGACGCGCGCCCTCCCGGACCTCGGCCGCAACCTGAAGGTCGTGCTCTTCGCGACGGAGCTCGCCGTGCGCGCGGAGCGCTGGGACGTCCTCGCGCGGCTCGCGAAGCAGCCCGAGTTCGTCGATCGGTGGACGGGGGAGAGCGACGACGCGGCGGCGACCGCGCACCTCATCGAGGCCGCCGCGGCCGCGCTCGCGGGCGAGCCGCCGCCGCGCAGCGCGCGGGCCGACGGCGCGCACGCGCGGCTCTGCGGCGAGCCTCCCGCCGATCGCGCCGCGCTGTGCGCCGACGTCGAGCGCCTGCGCGCGGGCGCGCTGCCCGACGCGCAGCGGAGGCAGCGCGCGAAGGAGGCGCTCCTGCGCCTGCTCGCCGCCGCGCGCGGGCAGGCCGACGACCGGTAGCCGCCTGCCCGCCCGCCGCCTCGCGCCTACTTCACGCTGGCGGGCTTCGTCTCGGCCGGCTTCTGATCGGCGGGCTTCGCCGCGGCGGGCTTCGTGTCCGCGGGCTGCGCGGGCTGCGCCGCGGCGGGCTGGGCGGCGGCGGGCTGGGCGGCAGCGGGCTTCGCGTCCGCCGGCTTCGCCGCGGCGGGCTGCGCGGCGGCGGGCTTCGCGTCGGAGGCCTTCGGGGCCGGGGCCGCGGCTGCGGCGCCCTTCGGCGCGGTGGCGGGCACGCCGGCCGGCTTGAGGCCCTTGGTGACGGCCGCGGCGCACGCGAGC
Source organism: Sorangium sp. So ce394 (assembly GCF_051474665.1). Taxonomy (NCBI): domain Bacteria; kingdom Pseudomonadati; phylum Myxococcota; order Polyangiales; family Polyangiaceae; genus Sorangium; species Sorangium sp. So ce394. The sequence goes on along the minus strand of NZ_CP150339.1, from coordinate 5,674,358 downwards.
TCGACGCCCGTGTCCTTGCCATCGAGCCGCATGATCTTGATCTCGACCCGGCGGTTCTTCTCCTTCGCCTCCTCGGTCTCGCCCGCGTCGGACGCGCAGTGCGCCCCGTAGCCGGCGGCCCGCAGCCGGTTCTTCTCGACGCCGAGCGCGGTCAGCGCCTTCACCACGGCGTCGGCGCGCTTCTTCGTGAGCGCCACGGTGGCGGCGTCGTTGCCGACCTTCTCGGAGTAGGCCGCGACCTCGACGAACTGGATCTGCGGATGGTCCTTGAAGATCTGGGCGATGTTGGCGAGGAGCTCCTGCGAGGCGGGCTCGATATCGGCCTTGCCGGCGGCGAAGGCGATCTTCGCGTTGAGCTTCACCTCATTGTTGGCGAGCTCGACCGGGGGGACGTCGGGACAACCGTCATCGTCCTTGTAATTGTTCTTGACCTCGGCCTCGTTCGGGCACTTGTCGGCCTCGGCCACGAAGCCGTCACCGTCCGGGTCGGTGGATTTACATCCGTCCTTGGCGTCCGGCGGCAGGCCGTCCTCTTTCTCGGCGACGCACTTGTCGGTGCCGTCGTCGAGCACGCCGTCCGCGTCCGCGTCCGGCGGCGGGGCCGGCGGGGCCGGCGGCGGGGTCGGCTGCGCCGGCGGCGCCGGCGGCTGCGCCTGCATCTGGGGCTCTTTCGCGCAGCCGGCGTTCGCGGCGAGCAGCGATACTGCGAATGCCATTCCAAGCCATCTCGTGGTTCGCATCTCCTGGGCTCCTCTCCTTGGCGTCCTTGATTGCGCCGAGCGCCAGCGTGTTTAGACGACTGCGCCGGAAACTGCGAGATTTAAACGCACGGCGAGGCGCGCGTCTCCCCCTCGGCGGCGCGTCGGACCCGCTCCGGAGACGACAGCACCGCTGGCGAGCCATCGAGATCGACTCCCCCGGGCGCGACGTGGCTCGCCTGGCGGGCGGAGCTAGCGTTTCTCGGGCGGGAAATCCATTTTTTCGAATGCACCACTGCGCTTCAGGTCAGGCGCCTGTGGCTTCTTCGACTTGAGCAGCGGCCTCACAGGCGCCGACAAGGTGGGCGTCGGGGCGACGTCCTGGCGGGGCGGGGGCGCGGGGCGAACGTCGGTCTCGTCCCGCGCTTTCGACTTCTTGACGGGCAGCTGCTCCTGGATCGGCCGCGGCGCCGGCGGCTTGTCCGTCGGCGCGCGGAGCCCGTCGAGCGCACGCTCGCGCGCCGCCGCGACGTCGGGCGCGGCGCCGCCTCGCGGGTCGAGCCGGTCCGCCTCGTCGAGCTGCTCGAGGCACCGGCGCCACGCCGCGTCGTCGCAGGCGCGCAGCGCCTCGGCCCTCAGGGAGCGCGCGCGCTCCAGCGGGTCGAGCCGCTCGAGCGGCGGCGGCGCCTCGACGGGCGGGGCGCTCGGCGGCGGCTCGGGCAGCGGCGCGACCTCGGGCAGGTCCCTCGTCGATCGCAGGAGCCGGACGATCACGATCGCGAGGATCGCCAGAGCCGCGGCCGCGGCGAGCTCCGCGAGCCAGCGCTCCCGCATCCACCGCCGCATCCGCGACACGCGCTGCCGCACCCGGGCGGCGGGCACCTGCTCCTCGGCGGCGATGCTCTCGAGCTTCTCTCCCTCGCCTTCGCGGGCCATCCACGAGAGCGTCTGCCGCCCGTCGCGGTTCGCCGCGGCCTGCTCCTCGGCCCAGCGCGCCAGCTCGCGCGCCTCGACGGGCGGCGGACCGACCGGCAGGTCGGGCAGCTCGGTCGCGGTCTCCCGGAACGAGCGCCGGTGGTGGTCGGCCACCTTGTGGCGCGCGATCCCGAGCAGCCATCGCCGGAGCTCCGTCGGGTCGGCCGGCCGCGCGGGCGAGGCGAGCGCCTCGCAGAGGACGGTCTGCACCACGTCGTCGACCTCGCCGCTCGGCACCCGCCGTCGCACGAACTCCTCGAGGGCGCGGCGGATCCCTGGCTCGGCCAGGGGGTTCGTCGCGGGGGGGCTGGGCTCGGTGGTCATCGTCGTGCTCATCGCCCCTGCATCGCGCGGCGGCCGCGGAGTGTGACGCGCCCGCTCGAGAATACGGCACACGTCGCTCGGGCGTCACACGCCGTGGCGCGGCGCGCGGTGCCGACCGTCGGGCATGGTCCTCCGGCCCCCTGCCGCTCGACGGCGACGAGGTTGACGAGGGCGCGGCCCGGCGGGACCTCGCCGGACGGCGCCAAGATCGTGATCACCGACGGAACGGGGGGGTGCTAGGGTACCCGGTCACATCGACGGGCTGTCCGTCGAAGATGGGGGCGCGACGGCCCGACCGCCGCCGCCCTCATGCCCGCCCGGGAGATCGTGCATGTCTCGCCGTTACTGGCTGATGAAGAGCGAGCCTCAAAAATATTCGTTCGCGCAGCTCATACGCGACGGCCAGACGATGTGGGACGGCGTCCGGAACTTCGAGGCCCGCAACAACATGCGGGCCATGAAGCCGGGGGATCTCGTGCTCTTCTATCACTCGAACGAGGGCAAGGCGGTCGCGGGCGTGGCGCGCGTCAAGCGCGAGGCGTACCCGGATCCGACCGCCGAGGCGGAGGAGGACTGGAGCGTGGTGGACATCGAGCCGGTCGCCCCGCTCAAGGTGCAGGTGACCCTTGACACGATCCGCGGCGACGAGTCGCTGGTCGAGATCGCGCTCTTGAAGAAGTCCCGGCTGAGCGTGGTCCCCGTCTCGAAGGAGCACTTCGACCGGGTGCTGAAGCTGGGCAAGACCAAGATCGCTTGACGCGGGCACCCGGGGTAACGACTAATCCCGGCGTGAACCTCCGCCCTGGAGCCCGAGCCCTCGCCCTCCTCCTCCTCTCCAGCGCCGCGTGCGGCGGCCCGCCCACGCCGTCCCCGGTCGAGGGCGAGCCGATCTGCCCCGACTTCGAGGTCGGGGCGACGCGCGCGCCGATGCGCGGCAGCCTTCGCTTCCCGGTCGCGCTGACGGTGCGCGACGGCAAGGACCCGATCACGCGCGCGACGCTCACCGGGCGCCGGTCGAAGGACGATCCGGTGAGCCGCATCCTGCTCGCCGACGAGGACGCCGAGTACGAGCTCGAGTGGGCGCAGTGCGAGAACGAGCGCGCGCCGAGGGCGCGCACGCTGTCGCGCGAGACGAAGGACGCCGCCGAGTACGCGTGCGGCAACGCGACGGTGTACAAGACCGACAAGCTCGTCACCCGGAAGGGCGACGCCGCGTCGCGCACGGTCCACTTCGCGGCCCCGCCGAAGCCGGAGTGCTGGGAGAGCGAGCTCCCGGCGGCGCCCGCTCCCTCGCCCGACGCGGGCGCCGAGCCGGCGCCGACCGACGCGTCCGCCGCCGAGCCGACGGCCGCCGACGGGGGCGCGGTCGACGCAGGCGCGGCCAGCGGGGGCGCGGTCGACGCAGGCGCGGCCAGCGGGGGCGCGGTCGACGCGGGCGCGCGCGGCGAAGGCGCCACGCCGGCGGACGCCGGCGCGCCCCGCGACGCAGGCGCGCCCCGCGACGCCGGCGCCGCGCCGCGCGACGGGGGCGCGGGCGGCGCGCCGAAGCCCCCGAGCGCCGGGGCCGGGGACGCCGGCACGCCCGCGCAGGGCAGCTAGCCTCGACCCGGGCGCTTCTTGCCGGCCGGGCGGCGCGGAACGGCCTGGATTGGAAGGCGGCGCGCACGTTCGCACGGGTCGCCGGAGGCGCCGCGACCCGCCGAAACCCGGCGGATGCACGGGTAATCCTCCCAATAAGGGCCGACGCACAGACGATCTGAGAGGGTACGTCACCGCGTGCCTACTCCGCTGTCCCGAGCGCCTCGCTCAATCCTTTCGTCTCTTCCGGGGGGCCCTCCTCAATCCAGTATTTGACGTCCTCACTGATGAAGTGGGCGGCGCGAAGCTCCTCGGGCACCAAGGGCACGCTCTCGGCCGTGACAATGCGGAATCTGTCCGCCGACTCGCGCCGGAACACGACGCGCGCCCACTGCGCCTCGTTGCGGCGCCGCCGGCGCGCCGTCAGGTGGGCGGCACCTGCGCCAGCGCAGCAAAGCGCTTTCGCACGTCCGCCACATTGGATATCCGCTGCCCGGCTCCCAGCGTCACGAAGGCCAGCGGCGCGTGGTGCAGGACGACGCCATGAGGCGGACGGAAGCTCGCCTCCCGCGCGCCCTGGCCGCTCGGGGGAGGCTCCGTCGGCCAGAGCACGTCGCCCGTCGCCGTGCGCGCCGGGATCAGCCAGAAGTCCCCCGCGCGGAGGACGCGCAGGCCCTTGTCCTTCTCGGGCCTCTCGAAGCGCACCTGCACGCCGTCCTCCAGCGGAATCCACGTCCCGAGCTGTGACAGCGTCACGGGGAGCGCGCCCGCCTCGAGCGCCTGCGCGCCGCTCGCGCCGTGATCCCAGCGGCGGAGATACGGGTGCAGGGAACGGACGCAGATCTTGGCGATCTTCGAGCCGATCACGGTCACGGTCACGTCCCGCGTCTCGGGATCGATCGCCGTCACGCGACCGAGCGCGCCCGCCTGGCGCAGGTCGTCCTGCCCCTGCTCGTGGACCGCGACGCCGCCCCGCGTCACGCCGTCGTGCACGAACTCCACGATGTCGCCCGGCGTGAGCCCGAAGCGCGCGTCCCGCCCCAGGTGAGCCACCTTCACCGTGACCGAGATCTCCTTTCCCTCCTCGACGCGATCGGGCCCGCTGTACGACTCGATGGGAAACACCACCGAGCCATTGTCGCGCGACCACTTGAACGTAAAGAGGGTCTGATCGTCCAAGGGCTCTTCGCCGGCGAAGGCGGCCTGCGACACCCCGCGGTGGATCTCCAGGCGATAGAGCTGGTTCTCGTGACCGCGATAGCGGGCCCCGGGCGCCAGCTTGCACGGGTCGCTCGAGGCGTCCTCCGCAAAGGCCCGGGCCGCGAGCCGCAGGCTGCGCCGCGACCGGAGGTGATCGCGCAGGAGCTCCTCGGCTCGCTCCGAGCGGTTCACGTCGTCACTCGTGCCGTCATCGCGCTCCAGCCGGAGCAGGTTGACCCGCCACACGACCTCCGCGCGCGTCGCCGTGTCAGGCCCGAGCAGCGCGATCTCCCGGATCGCCGGATCCTCGACGGCGTTCACATGGCGCTCCCAGACCTCGAGATAGGCGAGGAAGCTGGCGCCGTTCTGCCCCGGGCTGATGCCGGTCTCCACCCGCCGCCACTCCGGCAACGCGATCCGTATCCCGTCCACATAATAGGTGCCCTGGCTGACGAAGAAGTCGATATCTGCCTTGTCCGTGTTCGGGTTCACGCGGCTCGCTTCCACGCCGTCCGGCAGCTCCGCCGCGATCTGGAAGCCCAGGTCGCCCGCGGGGCCCCCGTGCTGTCCGATGATGTCCTTCAGCGCGAGCCGCAGCGCGCGCGTGTGGATCGCCCACTGCTCGTTCCAGTCCGCGTCGAGCTGGACGCGGCCCTGCTGCATCAGGACGCCGCTGTAGCTCCGATCGGGATCGTCACTGCTTCGCGTAAAGTCGCCTTCCATCTCGCTCACCCCGTTGGCTGATCACGTCACAAAGAAGATCCCGGCCTCGGTACCCGCGGGCACGTACTCCGAGAGCCGCGCCGCGAGCGCGTCCTCCCGCTGGGGGAGGTAAAGATCGTGGAGCGCGCCCATCTCGCCCTCGTCGTCGGCGCCGCGCGCGATCTCCCGCGCGACGTCCCGCCAGAGCTGCACGTACGCCGGATCGCCGTAGCTCCGGCTCGTCCACACCGGCCTCACGCGCTGCGCCGCGAGCTGCCGCTCCGCCTCGCCCTTGACCGCCTCCAGCGCCAGATCGGGCTGGCAGTGGTAGCGCCGCGGCGTGCGCGACCCCTCGGGCACGTAGCAGAAGCGCATGCAGCCCGGCTGCCGCCGCGCGACCTGCACCTCGCCCGAGAAGATCGAGTTCTCCGCCAGCGCGATCGCGTGCGCCATCACCCGGCCGAGCACCGTCGTCGTCCGCACCGTGAGCGCCGCGCGCGCGATCCTCCCCTCGCCGTCGCTCACCGCCTCGTCGTCGTCGTGCCCCGCGTCGACGACGCTCCCCACGATCTCCACGCGCGCCGGCTCCACGGACGCGGCCTCGCCGTGGCTCGAGACGATCACCGGCCCGAGGATCGACCGCTCGATCCGCACGTCCCCCGCCACGCCGTCGAGCACGAGGCTCGCCCCCGGCCCCGCCTCCCGCGGCTCCTCCGAGCGCCCCGCCGGCAGGAGCGTGGTGTGCCGGATCACCACCTGCTCGAGCGGGCCGCGCACGTCGACGCCGCGGCCGGCCACCAGGAGCCCGTCGAGCACGAAGCGGCTGCCGCGCTCGCCCCGCACGTGCATCGAGTCGGCGCGGTCCGCCTCCTCGTCGAGCAGGCGGATCACGGGGCGGGACCGGTCCGCCGCGCGCAGGACCAGCGTCTCGCCCGCGGGCAGCTCGATCGTCACGCGCCCGGTCTGCGCCCCGCGCGTCGCCACCTCGATGATCGACCGCGGCGGGATCGCCGGATCGTCGCGCCGCTTCGCCGTGTCCGCGCGCCACCTCGAGAGCGCGTCGCGGAGCGTCGCGCACTGCCCCGGGCCTTCCCCCACGACGTAGCACCGGTGCGCCTCCGCCGGGCCGATCAGGTCGCGGTCGTACTCCCCGCCGCCGATCGCCGCGCTGAAGCCGTAATGAAAGCCCACGCGCGCCTTGCGCACCTCGCCTGCCACCTTGAAGCGGCCGAGCTCCGGGTCGACCAGCACCGCGTCGGCGGGGACGCGGTACCGCCAGTCGGTCAGGTCCGCGGCGACGATCCGCGCCGCGGGCACCGGGGCGAGGCCCTGGCCGTCGCGATCGAGCCAGATGCACAGGCTCCGGTCCTCGCCGTAGTACCGCTCCTTGTCCCGCTCCAGCATGCCGCGCGTGAGCGGCGCCGGGACGTGCCACGGCTCGGAGAGCGTGTGCGCGTCGGGCTCGGCCTCGGGGCGCACGAAGAGCGGCGTGTCGTCGCCGAGCACGTTGAACGAGAAGCACCCGAGGCCGCCCCGCCCGATGTTCTCGTGCAGGTACGCCTGGCAGCGCGTCACCGGCCACGCCCGCAGGCGCCACACGAACACGCCCACGCTCGGGATGTTGTGCCGCCCGCGGCCGCGCGCCGACGTCGGGCGGCGGATGTCCGCCGTGTGCGCCGCCGCCCCGAACGCGCCGCCCAGGGCCTCGAGCGCGGCGCCGTCGCGGAGATCGATCGTGCGCCCGCGCTCCAGGCGCTGGTGGCGGATCGGCTGCGTGTACGAGAGCTGCCGGTAGAGCTCCACCGCGTGCGCCGGCCACCCCGCGACCATGCGCGCGAGCTCCTCGAGCAGCGGCAGCGTGCCCTTGCGACGGCGCTGCGCGAGGGTGCGGGCGATGTCGCTGCGCGGGGCGAGCGTGCGGCGGAGGAGCATGCCCTCGGCGCCCTGGACCTCGCCCGGCTCGCCCGCGCTCGCCACGGCCCGGAAGCCCACGAGATCGCCGAGGTACGGCACCACCCAGTCGTCGCAGGTCTCGATGAACCAGTTGTCGTAGAGCCGATCGAGATCCCGCTCGATCACGGAGGCCTGCTCCTCGATCACCCGCAGCAGCGTGCGCAGGGGGTGGCCCCGCTGCGCGTCGCGGAAGCGGTAGACGTAGGGCAGCAGCGCGTAGAGCCGGTCGTTCACGGGGGCGGTCATGGCGTCACCTCCTGGAGGCTCACCGCGTCGGGGAGCGAGCGCGCGAAGTAGAGGACCTGGTCGCGGGCCGCGGCGAAGCTCCACACCGGCCCGCCGCGCGCCTCCTTGAGGCGGGTGACGAGCCCCCAGAAGCGCCTGACGAGGCTCGGATCGATCGCGCGCGGCGCGCCGCCGGCGGACGGCGCCGGCGGCGCGATCTCCTCGCTGTACATCGGCCCGAACACGTCGATGTCGACCGAGCGCACCCCGGCCACCGACTGCATCACGTCCATGACCCGCGAGCGCCACGCGGGCTCCCCGATCGACCGGGCGGCCCAGCCCTGGCGCGCGTACAGGGCCTCGCGCAGCGCGGGCTCCACGCGCGACCACGTGTACCGCGGATCGAGCCCCACCCTGGCCTGCAGCGCGAGCGGTACGCCCTGCGCGACCTTCAGGTGGAGGCGCGTCGACGGATCGCCGTACCGGCGGAACGCCTCGCGCAGGTTCACGAACAGATCCGACGTCTCGTCGATGGGGACGTCCTCGTCGCCCGCGATGACGACGGTGACCGTCGCGCCGCCGTGCGGATCGGCGCCGAGCCAGGCGCTCGCCTTGTCGACGCCGGCGGAGTTGAGCGCGAAATCCGCGTGATCCTGCACCGAGACGAGGCGATCGATCGCGCGCGCGGCGATGGGGATGCGCTCGCGGATCTCGTCGCGGCCGTCGGGGTCGGCGCCCCCCGAGGCGCGGAGGGGGTTCTTCACGTCCTGCACGCCCATCGGCCGGGTCACCAGCGTCGTGATGAGCCCCGCGCCGACGTTGCCGGCCGCCCCGAGCCCCGCGCGGTACCGCGCGGTGAGGTTCTCGACCCCCGTCGGGAAGCGGGCCCCCCGGTGACCGTCGCCGCCCATCACCTCGTCGCGCCCCTCGCCGGTCGTGCGCGTCACCACCACCTCGTCGCGCGGCCCGAGCCCCGTGGGCGACCGCGCCTCCGGCCAGAGCACGCCGCTCGCGCGCACCTCCAGCGTGCTGGCCACGCCCGACGGCGTCGGCGCCGACACCCACGTGCGCGGCGGCTGCCGCAGCTCGAAGCGCTGGCTCGGCGCGGAGGCGTCGCCGCTGCCGAGCACCTCGTCGCGCGTCTCGCCGTGCGTGGCGCGGGCGACGTTGCCCCGGACCACCACCGACGCGCGCGCGTACGCGGACGAGAGGGGCTCGACGAGGTGGATGCGCGTGAACGGCGCTGTCGGGATGGGGGCGTCGTCGTCCCCTGTCGCGTCCTCGGTCGTCCTCGTCTCCGCGTACGCGACGCGCGCGAGCTCGGCCGAGGCGACCCCCGAGGCCCCCTGCACGGCGCGCTCCCCCTCGACGATCAGCCAGCGCCCCGCCTCGAGCCCGTCGATGATCCCCTCGACGTCGATGAAGCTGCCGGATACGTCGGCCTGGATCGGCTCGCCCACGAGGGCGATCGGCTCGCTCTGCACGTACACGAGCGCGCTCCGGATGGCGGTGATCTTGTTCCTGCTCTCTCCCTCGACAGGCGCCCACCACGGGGCCCCGAGCTCCAGGCGGGTCGTCTTGCCAGACAGCCCGTACGCGTAGCGCGACCGCACGGACACGCCGTCGACCCGGATCAGCTTCGTGCGGAAGTCGGCGTCGGTCGGGCCGAAGATCGAGCGCACCACGACGTGGTCTCCCGCCCGGATCGTGGGGAAATCGCCGTCGAGGAACATCACGTCGCCGTCGACGTCCTCGTCGGCCGCGGCCTCCCACTCGTCGTACGTCGTCGTCACGGGGACACCGCTGTCCTCGTTCGTCGTCACGGTCATCCGCAGCGGGGCGTTGTGGCCGAAGACCTGCGCGGTCGCGCGGAGCACGTAGGCGCCGGGCTGCTCGGGCGCCGGGGCGCCGCGCAACGCCGCCGCCAGGCTGTCGCGGAGCGCTGGGCTGTCATACGCCAGCAGGCTGAGCAGACCCGGGCGGCTCCGGAGGTACGCCACCGCCCGGCGCCACCGCTGCTCCGGCTCGCCCTCCCGGTCCGGCTCGCCGTCCCCGTCCGGCTCGCCGTCCCGGTCCGGCTCGCTGAAGAGGTGGGCGGCGTCGCCCCCGATGAAGCGCTCCTCCAGGCTGCGCGTCGGCGGCGCCGCCACCGTCGCCCGCGCCGGCTTCATGGCCGTGGTGACCGCACCGAGGTTGAAGGGGGCCGGCGCGTCACTCCAGCTCTCGGGGAAGTTGAGCCCGTCGAACAGCACCATCCGCAGCGTGGTCTGGTCGCGCGCGACGTCCGGACGGCTCGCCGCGACACGATAGATCGAGAGGAGCTCGGATTCGGAGGAGGACTCCTGCAAGACCACGACGTCGCCAGCGTGCACGTTCTGATCGATCCCCTTCAGGAAGATCTCGATCCTGCCGGTAGGCTGCGTCTTGTACGTCTCGCGCCGGATGAACAGCCCCCGCGCCTGCGCCCTCGCCGGGAGCGCGTTCCACTGCGCGCGGGCGATGAGCGGCTCGGTCGTCTCGAACGTCTGCGCGGTCTGCCCGGGCCGCGGCACCGACTGCACCTTCGTCCGCGCGGGCACCTCGCCGTCGAAGCTCTCCTGCACCGTGAACGCGAGGCGCACGCTGGCCGCCACGCCCGGCCGCGGCTCGTAGCCCGTCAGCCGGCCGAGCTCCACCACCGACCGCCGCTCCGTCGCGGTGCGCAGGTACCCCTCGTTCGCGATGCGCTCCTGGTAGAACGTCAGCACGTCGGCGACGCAGGCCCAGCCGTCGAGCAGCGCGGTCGCAGCCTCGGGCTCGCCGCCCGGCAGGAACGTCACGTGCGACTCGCCCAGGCACCCGTCGCCCGCGGGGCCCTGGCCCCCGGGCGCGACGTCGGCCGCCGCCCGGAGGGCCGAGAGCCGCGCCAGCATCGCGCTCAGGAAGGTCCCGTGCGTGCCGACGCGGTACGACAGCGTCGGCTGTCCGGGCGGGTTCTCGATCGCCTCCGGCCCGCTGGACGGGCCCCCCTCGCAGCAACCGCGGTCGTCGCTCATCGCCCCCCTCGCATCGTGATGTCGAGCACGCCGTCCTCCGGTCGCGCCGGGTCGTTGTCGAGCCGGACGATCTCCAGCGGGCCGACCGCCAGCTCGCCGGCGTCGAGCTCGCCGCGGTCGCCCTCGAACATGCGCGCGAGGCGCGTGACCTGGACGTCGAGCACGCCGGGCACCGCGTGCACCGCGGCGACGAGCGCGCTGAGCGACACCGCCTGCCCGAACGTGAGCCGGTCCGGATCGAAGAACCCGCGCGACGTCGCCGTCCCCACCAGCGCGCCCGCCACCGCCTTGCGGACGTGCGCGCGCAGGTAGCCGGGCTCCACGCACACCGTGAGCGCCACGTCCAGCGGGACGTACCGCGCCCCCGCGACGCGGAGGTCGTGGCCGATGCGCCGGTAGCGCTCGAGGCGGCGCTCCACCGCGCCGCGCAGCGCCGGGGGCGTCTCCTCGGAGCCCAGCGGATCGATGGCGACCAGCGCCTCGTACCAGCTCCCCGTCCACCGGAGGGCGCCCGCGGCGCGATGCAGCGCCGCGTGATCCCGCGCGGCGATCTCCGCGTAGTCGTCGGCCGTCACCGCGCGCTCGCGCCGCGCGCGCAGCCCCTCGGGCGCCAGGAGCCGCACGTCATCGACGGGCTCGGGCGCGGCGCCCCCCGCCGCGGGCAGCGGGTTGCGCACGCGCACGGACACGCCGCTCAGCCCCCCGCGCAGCGACACATGCGCGATCGCCTCGGCCGCCACGTTGCCCGACGGGCCGCACCCGACGCGGTAGCGCGCGACGAAGCCCATCCCCGGCTCCGGCGCGCGGCCGTTCACCCCGTCGCCGAACCGCACGTGGGCGTAGCCCTCGTCGTCGATCTCGACCGCGATGTGCGCGTCGTCGCCGCTGCTGTCGAGCAGGTCGAAGCGGGCGGTCCAGTCGATCGTCTCCAGCGCCGCGGAGCACGCGACGCACGCGGGCGGCGGCTGCGCGTCGCGGGGGCGCCGCCGGGCGACGCTCCCGCGCGGCTGCTCGGCGCCGCAGGCGGTGCAGCGCGCGCAGCGGCGCTCGTCGCCGCAGGGGGTGGACCGGAGCGAGACCACGGGCAGCGCCTCGCGCGGATCGTGGCGGAGCGCCGCGCTCGCGGGCGGCGGGACGCGGACGACGTTCCCCTGCGCGTCGAGCGCCTCCCACGCCAGGAGCGGCGCGCGGAACGTCACGGGGCGCTCGCGCAACGTCGGCCGGTACGGCCGCGCCCGCGGGCTCGTCAGCGCGGTCCTCCCCGGACCGTCGCACACCGGCGGCGCCTCGTCGCCCTCGACGCAGCCGAGGTCCTCCTCGCGAAAGCGGCCGTGGTCGACGAGGATCACGTTGCCCCGCGCGACGCTCACGTCGCGGATCGGCGCGCACCCGCGCGCGGCGTCGAGCGACGACAGGCGCAGCGGGAACGGCAGCGCGTCCTCCGCCATCCACTCGACGTCGTAGAGCGCGACCTCCTGCTGCGGGCCCTCCCCGGGCCCCGCGCCGCGCTCCGCCAGCGGGTCGCGCACCTCCGTCACGCGCGCGAGCCGCACCGGGTGGCGGTGCGCGGGATCGGCGTGCTCGGGGAGCCCCGTCGCCGGTCCGACCACCTCCTCGAGGATCAGCACGTCCCCGGGCGCGAGGAGCGGCTGCTCGCTCCGGGGGAGCGCGAGCGTGGCCCGCGTCGCGCCGCGGGGCAGGCAGCACTCCTCCCCGCCCCACGTGTAGAACGAGATGCGCCCGAGCGCCGCGCGCAGCGTGATCTCCGCCCGGTCGGTCACCGGCAGGAAGACCTCGTGGCGCTCGCCCGACGCGGCGATCTTCTCCTCGGCGACCGCCGAGGAGAGCCCGGTCACCTTCGTGTAGAACGCGACGTCCTCGGCCTTCCAGGTCACGTCCTGGTCGACGCACACGGTCACCCACGCGCGGGCGTTCGCCCCCTCGTGCATGCGGTAGTCGACCAGCCGCGCGTGGCGTCGCACGGAGATGCGCTTCCTGGCCGTCTCGAGGTACGCCTCCGTGGCGACCGCGTCCTGCTGGTAGCTCAGGTGATCGGCCGCGTACGCCATGAGCTCGACGAGCGCCACGCCCACGTCGGGCGCGTGCGTCTCGCGCCAGGCGGGCAGCGTGAGCGAGAGGCGGTCGAAGAGGAGCCGCCGGAAGCTCGCGTAGTCCTTCGCGAGGTAGTCGAGCACGGGCCCGCCCCCGCCGGCGTCCGCGCGCGGCGCCCGCGCGCCCTCGCAGTCGATGTCCGCCGGGCAGTCGAGCTTGAAGCTGAAGCTCGCCCGGTCGTACCTCGGATCGACGCCGTCCGGGAGCGAGCGGTCCCGGTCGGCGTCGCGCACGAGGCGCACCGTGTACGTCGACGGGTCGCCCTCGGCGTCGAGCTGCAGCGCCACCGCGGGGTCGGCCTCGTCGCCCCGGACGCGCGCGAGGCTGACCACCCGGATGCCCGTCACGCGCCGCCCGCCCTCGATGACGAACGACCGCGCGGTGATCCCCTGCGGCAGCGGGCCGAGCAGGTGCACGGTCAGCGTCGGCGCGGGCGCGCGCGCGTAGTCCACGTAATCGATGCCCGTGAGGCGCGGCGCCTTCCGGACGCGCGCCCGGCGGTCGCTCGATCGGCAGCGGAGCGCGTCGCTCATGGCCCGACGCTCCAGGTGAAGGTCTCGGCCCTGCGCTCGCCGGTCCTGCGGCGCGCGTAGCTCACGGTGACCCGCAGCGCGCCGTCGTCGGCGGTGACCTCGACGGCCTGCGGCTCGATGATGTCGCCGAGCCAGCGGAGGATCGACGCCTGCACGGTGAACTGCACGCCCGCCGCGAGCTCGAGGCTGTTCGGCTCGAACACCTGGCGCAACAGCCCGCAGCCGAAATCGGGGCGGTTCACGCGCTCGCCGGGGCTCGTGAGCAGGAGCTGCTCGAGCATGTCGCGCACGTGGTCGTCGTCGTCGGTGGTCGCCGCGGCGCCGCGCGGATCGAACCGAAACGGGTGATCGATGTTCATCTACTTCCCCCTCGCGCGCGTCTGCGTCACCGCCGTGCAGAGGCCCTGCGCGATCTGCTCGGCGCTCTTGCAGAGGCCCTGGCTCGATTGCAGCAGCGCGAACGAGCCGTTCACCTTCACCCGGGTCGCGGGCCTGCTCCACTGGATCGTCACGCACGGCTGGGGCTTGGTCGTCGCCCCCGCGGGCACCTGGAACGGACAGCCCGCGATCTGCCACCCATCGACCGCCGTTGCGACGGCCATGCCGCTCACCTTCACGCGCGTGTTGGTCGACGCGTCGCTCGCCTTCGCGAGGTGAGGGCAGGTCACCTGGGCGTTGACGTGCAGGAGGGGATTGCCCATGTCACGTCACCTCCAGCGCGTTGCCGTTGATGGCGGTCGTGTTGCCCGACAGCTCGATCGTCGCGCACACCAGCGGCTTGGCGCCGGGCGTGGGCTCGTTCGTGAGCTTGAGGCTCGTCCCGTCGATCTTCACGCGGGCGCGCGGCACGAGGGCCGAGACGTGCTCGATCTTGAGCGAGTCGTCCTCGACCGTGATCACCCACGATCCGACCTTGAGCACCTTCTTGGCGGGATCGATGCCGTTGAGCGGCGCGAGCGACGCCCTGATGGCCGCCAGCGCGGTCTCGTCCGCCGGGAAGAAGCACCCCGTCCAGATCGGCCGCTCGGGGTCGCCGTGCTCGAACTCGGCCCACACCCAGGCGTCCTTCGGAGGAATCAGGAAGAGCCCGACGCCCTCGCCGGGCGTCAGGCTCGGGGACGCGTACGGGAACGACGGGAGCGCCCAGCCCGAGACGTTCGTCCCGAGCACGTCGGGGATGATGAGCTGGAGCCGCCCGAGCTTGTAATCGTCCTTGTTGCTGTGGACCCGCGCGCGGTACTTGCCCCAGAACTGTCGTCGCGACTCCGTCATGGCATGACCACCGGGATGGGCGAGATGAACCCGCTCCGCTTGAGGGTGAACTGCTGCTTGTACTCGCCGCGCTGGAGCCGGTGCGTCACCTGCTCGACGGCGTAGAGGCCGTCCCACGTGAGGCCCATCCCGCGGACGCCGACGAGCCTGCGCGTGCGCAGCACCGAGCGGTAACGCACGCCGTCGACCTCGCCCGACACCCGGACCGGATCGCTCCCGCGCGCCGCCGACGCGAAGCCCTCGAGCGCGGCCTGGACCGGGCTCAGGCCGGCGGTGTTGCGCGCGAGCGTCCTCCGCATCGGCGCCGCGGGGCGCACCACCGGTGGGACGGCGAGGAGCTGCGGGACCGGGATCGGGATCTCGACGCCCGTGTTGGGCTCCGTGACGGTCACCACGGGGGTCGACGCGCTCAGCGCGTCGAAGCGCCCCTGGAGCGCGCCTTCCGACGATCGGTGGCTGTCCATGCCGACGTTGATCGCCGGCTGGACGCTCGTCGGCGCGTCGGGGCCCCAGTAGGCGCGCGACACGCCCGGCAGCATCGGCTCGACGTAGAACACGAAGCCGTTGCGCGAGGCCAGGTGGCGGACGTGCGCGAGGTCGGTGCCGTGCTGCGACGGCATGCGCTGCGTCGACAGGGGGATGTCGGCGGTGGGCGTGATCGCCGGCACGATCTGGAAGCGCGCCATGTACGGCGCGAGGATCTCCGTGACGATCGCGGCGTCGGGGCGGAGCTCGAAGGTGCGGTTCTTCTCCTCGAGGTCCATCATCAGGGTCAGGTCCTCGCCGGTGACGTGGAGGGTCGACTGCCCGGGCTCCGGCGACGCGCTGAACTGCACGTCGGTGATGATCCCGTCGATCAGCACCTCGGGCATCGCGCCCATCAGGAGCGACACGACGATGCGGCTCGGCGGCTCGAGGATGCCGCTGGCGACGAGCGACGCGTCGATCGGGGTGTCGTGGCCCACCGCGAAGGTGAGCTGGAAGCCGTCGCGGCCGTCGTTGCTCATCCTCACCTCGACGGAGCGCAGCGCCTCCGCCACCGGGAACGGCGCCGGCAGCGGGAGCGTGGGCCCGACCTGGAGGAGGACCTGGATCCCGAGGACGTCGAGCAACATCGTCACGGACCCTGGGGCAGCGGGATCACGATCGTCCGGCCGACGCGCTCGGTGAGCTCGTCGGGCCGCACGGCGCCGTTGGCGTCGCACACGCGCCAGAACTGCTCCGGATCGCCCAGGTGGCGCGCGGTGATGTTGTCGAGCCGGTCGCCCGCCGCCACCACGTGCTCGGCCAGCGCGACCGGCGGGGCGCGCGGGATGAAGCGCCTCCGCACGTAGAGCACCGTGCGCCCGTCGGGGGCCGTCCACTCGGCCCGTTCCAGGTTGTAGTACCGGCTCGTTCGCTGGAGCATCGTCGCGCCTCCTTCAGAACAGCTTCAGGGACGTCCCCGCGTTGGCGATCGACCAACCGGTGTTGGTCACCGCCAGCGCCTCCTTCGTGATCTGGTGCACCAGGAAGAGCGCCCACCCGGGGTTGGTCGGGTGCAGGTCGTAGTAGCTGAGCACGTGCATCGAGAGATCGACCTTCGCCCGCACCGGGTTGAGCAGGTTGTCGTGGGCCTCCTCGGTGATCGTCATCTCGGTGATGCGCACCGGGACGACGCGGGTCGGCCCCCACACGAACAGCGTCAGCGGCGCCTCGGGCGCGATGAAGTTGATGATCCCGGCCTGGATGGTCGCCATGTTGGCGATCACGAACGCGCTCTTCGGGTAGAGCAGCATCTCCAGCGCGGCGAGCGGCGCGTGCACCCCGACGGCGGACGCCGCGCCCCCGGCCTGGTCCGCGGCGTCGACCTCGATGTTGACGCTGATGGTCTCCTGCGGCGGCCCGCCGAGCCGCTGCGCGTCCGACCGCGCCCCCGCGTCGCCGCCGCCCGCGCGGCCCGAGCGCGCCTGGAGCCGCCGCGTGATGGTGTCGGGGTTGTACTGGAACACCACCACGCTCGCGAGCGGGTTCCACTTGTCCATCCCGATGATGGCGCCCTTGAGCATCCGCGGAGAGATCGGCGTGCCGCTCACGGTCGCCCCCGCGGCGCGGCGGCCTGCGCGATGGCCTCGCCGATCCCCCTCCACGCGCTCCCCGAGCCGCGCGGATCCGGCGTGTGGGTCGCGCGCAGGAGCGGCGCGTCCTGCGAGAACGCGCGCGGCGCCCTGCCCTCGGAGAACGAGGCAGCGATGCCCGCGCGCACCTCGTCCGCGAGCGCCGCGACGTCCGCGCCCTCGGGCGCGTCGATGACGATCTTGTCGATGCGAATGATCATCCTGGGAGACGTCACACCCACCCCCCGATCTCGGCCGCGGACACCGACTTCTCGATGCGCGCGCACTCGTCCCTCGCCGCCATGAAGAGGTGCGCCATCCGGACGGGCGCGCGCTCGGCCGCGGCCAGGAAGGCCGCGTGGAGCGCGATGTTGCGGATGCTGGCGCCCGTCGCCTCGAGGCGCGCGAGGCGGTCGACGTCGAGGCCCTCGCGCGGCGCGGCGGCCGGCAGCGCGCGCCGCCACATCTCCCGGCGCTCGGCCGCGCCCGGGAACGGGAACGCCACGACGAAGCGCAGCCGCCGCAGGAACGCCGTGTCGAGCGACTGCTTGGCGTTCGTCGTCAGGATCGCGAGGCCCCGGAACGCCTCCATGCGCTGGAGCAGGTAGCCGACCTCGATGTTGGCGTAGCGATCGTGGCTGTCCTTGACCTCGGTGCGCTTGCCGAAGATGGCGTCGGCCTCGTCGAAGAGGAGCACCGCGCCGCCGCGGTCGGCCGCGTCGAAGATGCTCCGCAGGTTCTTCTCGGTCTCGCCGATGTACTTGCTCACCACCTGGCTCAGATCGACCCGCACCAGATCGAGGCCGAGCCGCCCCGCGATCACCTCTGCCGCCAGCGTCTTGCCCGTGCCGCTCGGCCCGTGGAAGAGCGCCGTCACCCCGAGGCCCCGCGCCTCGCGCCGCAGGAAGCCCCAGTCCTCGAGCACCGTGCGTCGGTAGCGCACGTGCAGCTCCAGCTGCCGGAGGATCTCCGACTGGGCCTCGGGGAGCACGAGGTCCTCGCGGCGGGCGACCGGCACGCTCACGTGCGCCAGCCCCTCGTAGCGCCCGCGGTTCGCCGCGCGCAGGCGCCGGCGGAGCGGGTGCTCTTCGGCCGGGTCCGCGGTCTCCCCCGCCTCCACCCGGCAGCGCCACTCGTCCGCGACGCGCGCGATCTCCTCGGGCTCCGGGCGGAACTCGCTGACCAGATCGTCGAGCACGTCCTCGGC
This sequence comes from Sorangium sp. So ce394, assembly GCF_051474665.1. Taxonomy (NCBI): domain Bacteria; kingdom Pseudomonadati; phylum Myxococcota; order Polyangiales; family Polyangiaceae; genus Sorangium; species Sorangium sp. So ce394. The sequence continues at coordinate 5,656,448 of NZ_CP150339.1, read as the reverse complement.
CACCGCGGCGCCGCCGAGCGCCTCCACCCAGATCGCGCGCTGGCCCGCCGCGTCGAGCGCCGGGAGCGCCACGCTCACCGTCGGCCCCTCCAGCCCGAGCTCGCCCCCGACCGAGACCACCACCGGGTGATCGCTCCCCTGCGCGAGCGAGCGCGCCGCCGCGATCCGCTCGGCGGAGCTGCCCGGCGCGGCCTCGAGCAGGAGCCCGCCGCCGCGCAGCATGAGCTCCCGGCGCACGAGCGCGACGAAGAGCTCGCGCTCGGCGGGCTGCGCCGGCACGTCGCCGACGCGCGCGACGAGCGGCGCCGCGCGCCTCGCCCGGAGGGCCGCGCACGCGACCGCGGCGCGCGACGCCGCGCTCCCGCCGCTCACGACCACGACGGGGGCCGACGGCGCCTCCAGGCAGCGGGCGATCTCCTCGACGGCGCCTCGGTACCGCGCGGGGACGCGGGCGCCCTCCGGGATCGTCACGACGCCCCGCAGGCGCTCGTCGAGCGAGGTCACGCCCGCGATCTCGTGGAGGATGCGCTCGTCGATGCGCAGGGCGGCGTCGGTGATGCCCCCCTCCTGCAGCGTGACGAGCTGCCACCTCCGCAGCGCCGCCTCGGGGCTGAGGGCGCTCCAGTCGGCGTTCGGCAGCACCCAGAGCGCGAGCCCGAACGAAGCGTGGCGCCGGCGCGGATCGCCGTGCAGCGCCCCGCACGCCTGGCCCACGGCGCCGGCGAGCTCCACCGCCGCGACGAGGAGCAGCACCTCGTATTCGAACGGGCTCAGATCGAAGACCCGCCGGATCCGCTCGAGCGCCGCGGGGACGGGCATCGCCTGCGCGAGCTCCCGGAGCTGCCGCGCGGCCTCGTCCCCCGCGCCGTCCGGCGGCGCCTTGTCGTCGATCCGCCGCGCCGCGTCGGTGAGGCGCGCCTGCACCAGCCGCACCGCCGCGGAGACGTAGCGCTGGTTGGCGTCGATCCAGGCGCTCCCGGCGCCGGCGCCCGCGCCGTCCATCACGCCACCACCTCGACGAAGGGCGACGCCACGGCGCCCGGCGCGGTCGGGTCGGGCGGGTCCGTGAGCGCGCTGGTCGCCCGGTCGACCTCCACGCGCACCGGGTGACGGCCGGCGCCGACGGCCGCGGGCAGCGTCACCTCGATGGTCGAGAACTCCGTCGGCCCCCCGGGCGACGGCGCCGGCGGGGCCCACGCGGCGGCGTGCCTGCCGACGATCACGCGCACGGCCTGCGCGCGCCCCACCGGGGGCTCGACCGCGAGCGAGAGCGCGCCGCCGACCGTGGCGGCGAGCGGCGAGGCGCTCGTGATGGCCGGCGCGAGCACGAACGGCAGCGCGTTCGACTCGAGCTCGAACGGGCGCGCCTCGCCGGCGTTGTCGAACGCGTGGGTGACGAGCGCCTGCGCCACGTGGACGCCGGCGCGCAGGTCGTCGGGGACGGCGACCACGACCTCCGCGTCGTCCGCGGAGATCGCCGCGACGGGATCGAGGGGGCCGAGGCGCACGCGCGTCGACGCGCCGCGGAGCGCGGCGCCGGCGAGTGTGAGGCGCGCGCGGCCCCCCGCGACCGTGCGCGGCGTCAGCTGGGGGCTCACCGCGGTGAGGGACGGCGGCCGCGGCGCGCCCGAGTAGATGCCGCGCTCGCGCACCGGCGGGCGGGGCGCCGGGGTGAGCGGCGCCTCGAGCAGCAGCACCGATGCCTGCACCCCGACGGAGAGCTGGTACGGCGTCTGGAAGAACACCGACCAGAGCTTGGAGAGCTCCTCCAGGTTCATCGCGGCGAGCGAGAAGCGCACCCGCTCGACCTGCTGCGCGAGGTCCGCCTGGCGCAGGTAGCTCCCGGGCGCGGCGTTCATCACGATCGCGTCGATCTTCTCCGCGGTGAGCTCGGCGCGCGCGTGGAGGCCCGACAGCGCGACGCCCATGATGCGCTGCGGCTCGAGCGACGTCTCGTCGCCCGTGAACGTGAGGAGGTAGTGCAGGTCGAGCGCGAGCTGCGGCCGCCGGATCAGCTCGCCGCTCGCCCGCCGCGTCGGCAGATCGGCGTTCCTCAGGGCGACGTTCGGCGTCACCTGGTAGAGGAACGCGTTCACCCCGCGCGCGCCCGCGTCGAGCGTGTGAGGCCGCACGGAGGTCACGACCGCGCCGGCGACGCTGACGTCTCCCGCCTCGAGGAAGGCATCGGAGAGCAGGGCCTTCAGGCCTTCCGTGGCGACCGCGATGGCGATTCCGTTGCTCACTGTCCCTCACCCCTGCTCGCGTCGCCGGAGATACTCGCCGAGGTCGACCACCGGACGAGGCGGCGCCGCGGCGCTGCGCGGCGCCGCGCGAGGCGCCGGCGCGACGCGCACCTCGATGCGGCCGATCGAGACCTCGACCGTCGGCCCAGCGCCGCTCGCCTCGGCCGCCGGCGGGCCGGGCGGCGGCGAGGGCCTCCCGTGCGCCCCGGGCGCCTCCCCATCCCCTGTCCGCGCCCCTGGGGTGGCGCGTTCGCCGTCGGGACCGCGCTCGCCCGCCCACGGGGCGGGGCGCGCCAGCGGCCGCCCGTCCGCGGACCACGCCCCTCCGGCGCGCGTGCGCCGCGCCGCCGGGCGTCGATCCAGGAGCGCCTCCGCGTCGATCGGCGCCACGGACGACCATGTCCCGGCGCCGGATTCCCCTGTCGCTCCAGGCGGCGGCGCCTCCACGGCGATGTCGGCGAGCGCCTGCCCCGCGACGCGCGGCTCGCGCTGCGGCGCCAGGCGGCCCTCGCCGGACGGCGGCGCGGCGCGCCCCTCGACGGGCGGCGGTGCCGCGAGGCGATCTCCGCGCGGCGCCGGCTTCGCCAGCGGCGCCGCGGCGGGCTCGCGTCCGGCCGGCGCCTCGGCGCGCGCGCGCCCCCCTGGCGCGGCGGGCTCGATCGCGGCGGGCGCGGCCGACGCGGGCGGGTGCGCGCCGCTCCCGAGGAGGCCGCTCGCCGGCGCGCGCGGGCCCGGCGGCATCGCCTCCTCCGCGCGCGCAGCGCCGTCGGACGCGCGACCGACCGAATCGACCGGGGCGGCGAGCGCCGTCGGCTCCTCGAAGGAACGCGCTCCCGGCGCCGCGGCTGCCGCGGCGCGCGGCGCGGGTCCGCGCGCCGCCGGGTGCAGCGGGAGCGCGCTCGGCGCGCCCGTCGCCTCGTCGGTCGCGCGCCCCGCGGGATCGGCCACGGCGGCGTGCGCCGTCCGGTCGTCCCACGCCTCTGCGCCCGGGTCGGGCGCCGTGATCGCGGGCGTGAACGGGCGCACGACCGCGCGCTCCCCGCGCGTGTGCTGCACGAGCCGCGAGAGGTAGCCGCTCATCGCCCCACCATCTGGAGGTACGCCTCCCGGCGGCGCCCGGACATCGCGAGGATGTCCGCCTCGCGCCAGCCGTAGCTGCGGGCCAGGGTGTGGACCTCGTACACGAGCCGCCGCGCCCTCGCCGTCACCTCGCGAAAGAGGAACTCCCCCGCGTCGAACGCCAGCACCCACCGGTGCTCGCACCGCGCGCAGGCGAGCTCGATGAGCGTCTCGGCGTTCTCGTCCATCGCCGCGAGCGCGTCGCCGACCCGGGCGAGCACGGCCTCCGGGAGCGCGGCCGGGTCGCACGGCTGCCCGCCGCGCGAGGCCGACAGGACGCAGCGGCGGACGAGCACGCGCAGCGCCTCGTCGGCGTCGTGGCACCAGGTGAGCGCCGCCTGATCGCGGCTGTCGGGCACCCGCACGACGAGCTCGTGGTCGAGGACCGTGAGCGCCACGGGCTCGCGGGGCGCCTCCGGGGCCGCGAGGATGGCGTCGATCGGCGGATCCACCTGGTACACCTCCCCGCAGCCGGGGCACTCGCCCACCCCCTCGCATCGCGGCCCGAACGTGTGCACCCGCAGGGCCGCGGCGCGGCGCTCGCGCTCGCCGATCGGCAGCGCGGCGAGCGCCTCGGGGGCGTCGTGCGGCCACCCTGCCTGGAGCATCGCGAGCGCGCGATCCACCGGGTGCAGCGAGGCGCACCGCTCCCACAGCTGGAGCACGTCGACGGCCGTGAGCGCGCGCACGATCACCTCGGGGTCGCGTCGGGTTCCTTCGGCTCCGTGACGCTCTCGTCGAGCTCCCAGCCCTCGTTCTCGATCTTGATGTGCTCGAGCGCGACGGCGTTCGCGTTGGCGTCGAGATCCGGGAGCGCCTGGTACTCCGACACCCAGCAGCGATAGACCTTGTAGGCGAGCACCTTCTGTCCGGACTCGTTGTAGAGCTCGATGATGATGTCCTTGCGGAAGTTGCCGAGCCCCATCTGCTCCGGGGAGCTGCCGACGACGTTGAACGCCTGCGCCGCGCGGGCCCAGTTCTGGAACTCCTTGTCGTGCGTCACGCCGCGCTCGAGCGTGATCGCCTCGTACTCGGTGCGGCCCGGCGACTTGCGGCTGCTGGAGAAGTCGCCGCCGTCGCGGTGCTTGACCACCTCCGTCGTCCGCTTGAGCGCGCCGACCTTGCTCACGCCCGCGACGACGTCGTTGCCGAAGCGCACCCGAAACTTGAAGTTCTTGTAGGGATCGAGCCGATTGGGATTCTGGGTGAACTGCGCCATGACGCCCCTCCTTAGACCTGGACCTGGCCGGCGAGCTGCTGGATCTTGATCACCACGAACTCCGCCGGCTTCAGCGGCGCGAAGCGGACGACGATGTTCACGACGCCCCGATCGATGTCATTCTGCGTCGTGGTCTCGCTGTCGCATTTGACCTCGTACGCCTCGCGCGCGGTCTTTCCCTGAAACGCCCCCTGGCGGAAGAGCGAGTGCATGAACGCCCCGACGTTGAGGCGGATCGAGGACCACAGGGGCTCGTCGTTCGGCTCGAAGACGACCCACTGGGTGCCGCGGTACAGGCTCTCTTCGATGAAGAGGGTGAGCCGCCGCACCGGGAGGTACTTCCACTCGGAGGCCAGGCGATCGGAGCCCTCGCGGGTGCGCGAGCCCCACACCACCCGCCCGGCGCCGGGCATCGCGCGGAGGCAATTGACGCCGAGGGGGTTCAGCTGACCGATGTCGTCGTCGGTGAGCTTCACGGAGAGATCCGGCGCGCCGACGAGGGTGGCGGCGAGGCCCGCGGGGGCCTTCCAGACGCCGCGCTCGCCGTCGGTGCGCGCGATGACGCCCGCGACCGCGCCGCAGGGGGCGAAGTCCTCGAGCTGGTTTTCCCGCAGGGGATCCGGGGCGCGCAGCCTGGGGAAGAAGATCGCCGCGTTGCGGCTCACGCTGCCGATGGGCGCCGTGTCGATCGTGGTGGCCGGCGCGTCCGGGGTCTTCCACGCGAGCGGCGGGTCGATGATGAGCACCGCGCGGCGCTTCTGGCAGTACGCGATCGCGTCCTCGACGAGCGCGCTCTCGATGTCGGTCTCGCGATCGTGCGGCGGGATGCAGAGCATGTTGAAGAGATCGGCCTTCTCCAGCGCGTAGAGCCCCGTCCGATCGCTCGCGGTCGTGCCCCCGGTGAGGATCGCCTGCGTGAGCGCGGCCCCGTCCGATCCGGCGCTCCCGCCGACGTCGATTCCGACGCTCGTGGTATTGCCCGAGTTCCTCCCCCAGAGCGGGTTTTGCGACGTGGGCTTGGCGTGCGCGGCGGGCCGCGTGGCCGCGCCGGTCGCCGGGGTGAACGACGACGGCGTGCACGCGAGCTGGGACTCGGCCGCGAGCACGCGATCGACGCGCCGCCGGTGCGATTCCATGAGCGATACGTTCCGGAAGACCTCGATCTCCGAGACCGCCTCGACCTTGCCGTTCGCGTCGTGTCGAACGAGCGCGAGCGTGAGATTGAAGAGCGACGCGTCGCCGGGCGCCACGTCGTAATCGACCCGCGCGCGCAGCGCGTCGCCCCACGCGCCGGGGCTCGCCGCCTCCAGCGTGAGCGACGAGTCGATTACGATACGGGACGCGCCGGTCGTCGTGCCCGTGCCGGTGCCGGTGCCTGTTCCGGTGCCCGTGCCGGTGCCCGTTCCGGTGCCGGTGCCGGTGCCTGTTCCAGTGCCCGTGCCGGTGCCTGTTCCGGTGCCCGTGCCGGTGCCTGTTCCAGTGCCCGTGCCGGTACCTGTTCCGGTACCCGTTCCGGTGCCCGTTCCGGTACCCGTTCCGGTGCCCGTGCCTGTTCCGGTGCCCGTGCCCGCGCCGTCGTTATAGGCACGCACGATGAGCGCTTGTCCGCCGCCGTTGCGGAAGAAATCGCGCACGGCATAGCTCATGGTGCTGTCGGCCCATAGCCCGCCGAATTTGCGCTCGAAATCGCCGAAATTGTTGATTAAAACAGGGACATCGGTCGGCCCCTTCCGAGCGCGCCCGACGAACGCGGTGATGGACGTCGCCACCCCCATGATCGTGCGAACGCCGCTCGGAATCTCCTCGATGTACACACCGGGATATGTGAGCGCACTGGGCATGGCGACCCCTCCTCATTTTCGGCGCAATCCAAGCACGGGACGAACACGCTCGCTCGCGCGGCAGCCCCCCGCCGATCGCCCGATTCATTCAAGGAAAACGTCTACTGTCGTTGCGTCCGGCTCGGACCACGACGTAATGACCTGTACGAGATTGCATTGCCTTGTGTCAAAATATTTTTCCGCGCCCATCTCGATTAACGTTCAACTTCATGAATCTACTTCGTTTATTCTCGTTCATCCCGGCCGGCGAGCTGGCCGCGCGGGCGTCCGGCGCGGGCACGCCCTTCGGAGGCGGCTAGCGCTCAGGCTTCTCCACCGGCTCTGGGCGGCTGCTCCACGCCCGAGGGCGCGTTGTCTCGGCGACCGCGTGGCGTTGCTCTATTGCGAGCGCGGCTGCCCCCGTCGGTGCCGGGGGCGAGACCCGGGTCGGAGGGCGGGCGGGCGCGAAGCGTCAGTCGGCAGGGAAGGGCTTCATCGGCGCGCCCTCGGCCTCCAGGCGGCGCCACAGGCGCAGCTGGTCCACGCCGGCGTCGTCCCTCGATACGACGTCTCGGGCGAGCTCGGCCGGCCTCCGCCGGCGCGACGAACGCCCTCCCCGGGGGGGCCGGGCGGCCCGGCAAGACCTCCTGCGCGACCGGGGACGCGCGAGGCGACGCCGAATCAGGACGCCCCCGGCCTCGTGATGGGCAGCCCCGGCGTCAGCTTCGCCGGGTTGAACAGGCCCGCGCGCTTGTGGTGGTTCGCGTGCATGTAGATGCCGTGCCAGAGGAGGTTGCCGAGCCAGTAATACCCGTGGTTCAGGTTCACCGGCTTGAAGTCGCCGCCCGGCGAGGACGCGTTGTGCGTCGACCAGTTGAAGTGCACGAGGTGCAGAAAACCCACGATCGACGCGGGCACGAAGAGGAAGAAGAACGCGACCGGGCCGAGGAACACGTACCAGCACGCGATGAGCAGCAGATTCGTCGCGTAGCTCACGTACGCGCGGACCCGCTCGTAACGGCGGCTCTCGGGCGTATCGCCGTAAAGATCGAAGTAGATCTGCTGGAGCTGGCGCTCCACGTTCACCACCGTCTGCACCAGGAACGCCCAGTAGCTGGCCACGACCGGGTGCGGATCCCTGTCGACGTCGTCCGAGTAACGATGGTGGCGCTGGTGGATCACCTCCCAGGAGGCGAACCGCGTGAGCACCACGAGCCCGCAAAGCTCGCCGACGAGCCGGTTGATCGGCCGCGGAAAGTTGTTGTGGGTCGCGTTGTGGATGAACACGCTGCAAAGGATCTGCGCGTGGCAGACCAGCGGCAGGAGCAGCCAGAGGCGGCTGTCCCATCGCTCGATGAGCGGCTCGTGCCCGCCGAGGAGCATGCACGCGAGGAGGGCCACGCACGCGAGCGCGTAGAACCCGTCGTAATAAAGATAGAAATATCGGTTTCGTCGGAGCTGCGTGAACGGCAGCGACGTCAACGTGGAAACGATCACCGACATGTGCTTGAGCCTCCCCCGCGCCCGAGGCGGCGCTGCCCTGGCGCGGAGATGGCCCCACGCCGAGGGCCGCTCCGCCTCGCCGCGAACGCCGTTGTCGAGACATCTGGATTACACCGGTTCCTTACTTCCGTCCATAGATTGTCCGCGCTCCCGCCGCGCCGAGCTGGATTTCGGCGCGCCGCTGGGGCCCACGCGCAGATCGGCCTGCGAACGTGAGTTCGCAGCGCGGCGCGACTCCCAGGAGCGGCGGCGCGGGCGACGCGACCGTGCGAGGCGCCTCCGCGCGGCTCGCTCAACGTTGTTGGATCTGGGCAACAGTGATAGTGACGGTGGGGTGACAGCCGAAGTCGCCACACGAGCTCCAGCGTCCGGCGGCGAGGAGCGCCCCGGCGCGGCCGGGGCAATGGGGAGGGACGCGTCGCCCGCTCCGGGGGAGCGGGCGGGGCAGCAGGGCGCGGACGCGCGCGGCCAGCCCCGGCGCTCGCGGCGCGCGCCGTGGCTCGTGAAGCACCCGGCCGAGTGGCGCCAGATCGGGATCGTCGCCGCCTACCTCGGCCTGCTCGCGGCGATGTTCTGCGCGCCCGCGTGCCGCAACGTCGTCGTGTTCGCGGCGGCGTGCTGCCTGAGCTTCCTGAACGCCGTGGTCATCCACAACCACCTGCACCAGGGCATCTTCCAGAGCCGCCGGCTCAACATGCTCTTCCGCTGCGTGCTCAGCTTCGGCGCGCTCTACCCGGCGTCGGCGAACGTCCCCTCTCACAACCTGGTCCACCACCATTTCGACGACGAGGGCGAGCCCGACTGGGCGGCGCCGGAGCACGTCTCGTTTCGCTGGAACCTCCTCAATCTGATCCATTTCCCCAACGTCGCTGGGCCGAACACCTTCGCCGGCGTCGCGCGCTGGAACGCGCTGGTCGGCCGGCCCGAGCACGTCCGGCAATACCGGCTCGAGACGGTCTTCGCCTTCGGGCTCACCGGGGCGCTCCTCCTCGTCGATTTCTGGACGGCGCTCTTCTTCGTCGTGCTCCCGCAGCTCTACGGCGCGCGCTGCATCCTCCGGATCAACCTCATCCAGCACGACGGGTGCGACGTCCGGAGCGAGTGGAACCACTCGCGCAACTTCGTCGGACGCGCCTTCAACTGGATCATGTGCAACAACGGTTATCACACGATCCACCACAACCGCGCCGGGCTGCACTGGTCGGTGCTCGCCGAGGCGCACCAGCGCGAGGTCGCCCCGCGCATCGATCCTGGGCTGAACGAGCCGAGCATGCTCGGCTACCTGCTCCGGACCTACGTGCTCCGCTTCGATCGGCCCGCCCCGCGCGACGTCGCCCAGGCGGAGCGGTCCGCTCCGCCGATCGCGCTCTCGCCCCGCGAGCTCCGCCGCGCGGAGGCCGAGGCCGCCAGCGTGTAAGGCGCGCCGAGCGATGCTGACGCGCGAGCTCATGGGCGCCCTCGCCCTGGCCATCCTCTGGGTCAACACGCTGCTCATCGCCGCCGCCGCGCTCAAGCAGCTCGCGGCCGTCGCGGCGACGCTCCGGCGGCTCGGCGCGCGCCCTGATCAACGCGGCGCCGCGCTGATCGAGGCGCGCGTCCTCCGCGGCGACGGGCGCGGCGGCGCGCTCGCCGGCCACCGGATCGAGCAGGTGGGCCGCGCGGGCGCCGGCGGCTCGGCGCGCGAGGAGATCGTCTTCGCCGACAGCGGCCGCGGCGGCGAGATCTACGGCGGCGCCGTCGTCGCGGGCGGGCGGGAGATCGCGATCGCGCCCGCCGTGGAGGGCGAGGTCTGGGTGTCGCGGGCCGAGATCCGCGCGGCGTCCGCGTGCCCCTCCGAGGCGCGCTTCGACGAGGCCTACCAGCATGCGCGCAAGCCGCGCGGCTTCTCCCGGACCGTGGAGGCCCGGATCGGCCCGGGCGCGCCGGTGTGGCTGCTCGGCGACGTGGAGCGCGCCGTGGACGGCGCGGGCGGCGCGGATCGCATGCGCCCCGCGCTCGTGTCCAGCGTGGACCCGCGCGCCCTTTGCCGGCGGAAGCTCGCGCTGCTCTCGCTCGGCGTGGCCGGCGTCCTCGGCGGCCTCGTGGGCTGCACCGCGCTCGCGCTGTCGCGGCCGCGCTTCGGGCCGCTGAGCACCGCGGGCGGCGCGCTCTGCCTCGCCTTCTTCCTGCTCGTCCAGCCGCTCGGGACGGCCCTGCGCGACGCCGCGCGCCTCCCGAGCGCCGCGCCCGCGCGCGGCCGCTGGGTCCGCAGGCGCGCGGGCGGCGCGTCGCCGCGCGCCGCCTCCAGCTAGGCGCGAGGCGCCGATCGAACGAGCGCGCGAGCGTCGCCTCGCCCTCGCTCCCGCTCGCTCTAGCCGGGCGACAGGAGCCGATCGAACGCGTCCTCGGGGAGCTCGTCGAGCCGCTCGACCGAGAGATCCGCGTCGAGCGCCGCGTGCCGTGGGCCCACGCCGATCACCTTCATGCCGCCGCGCTTGCCGGCGAGGGCGCCGGCGGGCGCGTCCTCGACCACGACGCACCGGCCCGGCGGGACGCCCACGGCCTCGGCCGCGCGGAGGAACACCGCGGGGTGCGGCTTGCCGTGCGACACCTCCTCGCCGCTGACGACGGCGTCGAACGCGCCCGCGAGCCCGGTCGCCGCGAGGATCGCGTCGAGGTTCTCGCGCGGCGCGGAGGACGCGATCGCCATCCGGAAGCCGCGCCGGGGGAGCGCGCTCAGCCACGCGCGCACGCCGGGCAGCGGCTCGATCCCCGACGCGGCCACCCGCTCCCGGTAGCGCCGCTCCTTCGCGCCGGCGATCCGGGCGATCTCGGCTTCCGGGATCCCCGGATCGATCATTCGGCGGAGCAGATCGTCGTTGCGCATCCCGAACACCGCATCATGGTCGCTGCGGTCGTAAGTGCGCCCCTCGGCCGCGAGCGCGTCTCGCCAGGCGGTGAAATGGAGCTCGCTGGAGTCGATCAGCGTCCCGTCCAGATCCCAGAGAACGGCCTTCGGCTGCGAGAGCGACATGGAAAGACACTAGCACCCGCCGCACCGCGGAATCTCCACGGCGCCGGCGCGCACGCCCGTTCGCTGCTCGCAGGGTTCCCCGCCGGCGACCGGTCGCTGCGTCACGGATTTCTGCTATCGCTCCCCCGCGATCCTCGGGCCGCCTCCCGACGTCGGCCGGGCCCGGCCGCCTCGCCGAGCGCGCTCCGCTGTTCCGCGGGGAAGCTGTTCCCTAGGTAGGGCGTAGCTCACTCCGGCGCGCTCGCGCGCTCACCGTTTTCAAGCCCCCCGGATCCCCTGACCTCCTCATGCCCTCTCCGCAGATGCCACCCGCGACGCCTCGCTCGCCAACCTCGCCATCCCACGCCTCCTCCCCCCACGCCGCGCCGCCCTCCTCGAAGGGCGGCGGGCTCGCCGCGCGCCTCGCCGAGCTCCAGGTGAACCGGCCGGCGCTGCCGCTGCTCGCGACCGGGCTCCTCACCGTCATCGCCCTCTTCCTGGCGACGCGGCTCACGGTGCTGACCGGCTTCGAGTCGCTCCTGCCGGCGTCCCGGCCCAGCGTGCAGGAGCTCGACCGGGTCGCGGCCAAGACCGCCGGCGTGTCGACGCTCTTCGTCGTGCTGCAGGGCGGCGAGGGCACGCCCACGGTCGCGCTCCAGAAGGCCGCGGACGCGCTCGTGCCCGAGCTCGAGCGGCTCGGGCCGCCGTGGGTCGGCAGCGTCGAGGACGGCGTGCACGAGGCGTTCCGCTACCTCTCGCCGCGCGCCGGGCTCTACGTCGATCGCGACCGGCTCACGAAGCTGCGGGACGACATCGAGGCGCGCTACGCCTACGAGGTCAACAAGGCGACCGGCGCGCTGCTCGACGAGGACGAGCCGCCGCCCGAGGTGAGCGCCCGCTCGATCGAGCAGAGCCTCGGCCTGAACGGGATCGACGCCGGGCGCTACCCCGACGGCTATTACCAGTCGAAGGACGGCAAGACCGTCGTCGTCGCCATCCGCTCGAAGGTGCTGGGGAGCGATTTCGCCGCCGGCAGCGAGGCGATCCGCCGCGTGCGCGAGGTCGTCGATCGCGTGCGCCCCGCCTCGTTCGACCCCGGGATCACCTACGGCCTCGCCGGCGATCTGCAGACCGGCATCGCCGAGTACGCGGCGATCAACGAGGACCTGACCGACGTCGGCGTCGCGGGCGCCGTCCTCATCGCGGCGGTCGTGTTCCTCTATTACCTGCGCGTGCGCATGCTCGTCGCCATGCTGATCACGATCGGCACCGGCGTCGCCTGGACGTTCGGGGTCACGCAGCTCGCGATCGGCCACCTCAACATGGCGACCGGGTTCCTCTTCTCGATCGTCGCCGGCAACGGCATCAACTTCGGCATCATCTACATGGCGCGCTACCTGGAGGCGCGCCGCGGCGGCGCGAGCCTGCTCGAGGGCGTGCGCGTCGCCCACCGCGAGACCTGGCTGCCCACGCTCACGGCCGGCTGCGCCGCCGCGGCCGCTTACGGCTCGCTGCTCGTCACCGAGTTCCGCGGCTTCCACGACTTCGGGCTGATCGGCAGCGCCGGCATGGTGCTCTGCTGGGTCGCCACGTTCCTCGCGCTGCCGAGCGTCCTCGCCGTGATGGAGCGGCTCAGCCCCCTCGATCGGGAGTCGCCGGGCCTGCTCGGCAGGCTCCGGCGGCGCACCCAGGGCGGCATCGCGTTCGGCGAGCCGTTCGCGCGGCTCGCGGCGCGGAGCCCTGTCGCGCTGACGGTCGCCGGCCTCGCCCTGGCCGCGGTCGGCCTCGTCGCGACGGTCGCGTACGTGCGCGCCGATCCGATGGAGTACGACCTCCGGAACCTCCGCAACGACGAGAGAGCGCGCGCCGAGGAGATCCGGCTGGGCGCGCTCGCGGAGGAGATCACGGGCTACGTGGGCACCGACGGCATGGCGATCCTCGTGGATCGGCCCGAGCAGGTCGAGCCGCTCCGCGCGGCGCTCTACGCGCGGCGCGACGCGGCGCCCGAGGGCGAGAAGCCGTTCAAGGAGATCTACGCCCTCCAGGATCTGGTCCCGAAGGATCAGACGGCGAAGATCCCGTTGCTCCTCGAGATCAAGGAGCGCGTGCTCCGGGCGAAGAAGCGCGGCCTCATCGGCGACGAGGACTGGAGCCGGATCCAGGCCGTCATTCCGCCGGACGATCTCGCGCCGTTCGGGATCGAGGACCTGCCGGCCGGGGTGGCGCGGGCCTTCACGGAGACGGACGGGACGCGCGGGCGCATCGTGTACATCAGCCCGATCACGCCCGAGAGCGTGCACGACGCGCACTACCTCTTCCGCTGGGCGGACGCGTACCGCGAGACGCGGCTGCCGGACGGCAGCGTCGTGCGCGGCTCGGGGCGCGCGGTCATCTACGCGGACATGTGGGCGGCGGTCATCGACGACGTGCCGCCGGCGGTGCTCTTCTCGCTGGCCGCGACGGTCCTCGTCGTGCTCGTCGCCTTCCGCGGCGGCCGCCCGGCGTTCGCGGTGCTCGGCGCGCTGCTCGTCGGCGTCCTGTGGATGGCGGGGCTGCTCGTGCTCTTGGGCGTGAAGCTCAACTTCCTGAACTTCATCGCCCTGCCGCTGACGTTCGGCATCGGCGTCGACTACGCCGTGAACATCGTGCAGCGGTATGTGCGCGAGGGCGCCGGCGGCGCGCTGACCGCCGTGCGCGAGACGGGCGGCGCGGTGATCCTCTGCAGCCTCACGACGACGCTGGGCTACCTCGCCCTGGTGCGCTCGCAGAACCACGCCGTGCGGAGCCTCGGCGTGTCCGCCGTCATCGGCGAGCTCGCCTGCCTCTTCGCCGCCGTCCTCGTGCTGCCCGCCGCGCTCCTCTGGCGCGACCGGCGGCGCCCGAAGGGCGAGGAGAGCTTCCTCGCCGTCGGCCGCCCGACGACCTGAGCGCGGCCACGGCGGCCCTGCCCGATCGCTCGCGACACGCTGAGTTCGCCCCCGCCGGCGGGCACGATCTGTAGTCGCCCCCTGCGCCAGCCCCTGCGGGAGCACTCAATCCGTTACAGCCCCCCTGCGCCGGGCCCTGCGGGAGCGCTCGATCCTTTACGGGCCCCCTGGCGCCAGATCCTGCGGGAGCACTCGATCGTTGCGCCCCCCTGGCGCCGACCCCTGCGGGAGCACTCGATCCGTTACGACCCCCCTGGCGCCGGCCCCTGCGGGAGCACTCGATCCGTTACGACCCCCCTGGCGCAAGCCCCTCCCGACGGTTGCGATCCGTTACAACCCCCCCGGCGCCAGCCCTCCTAACGGTTGCGATCCGTTACGCCCCCCCCGGCGCCAGCCCCTCCTAACGGTTGCGATCCGTTACGCCCCCCCCGGCGCCACCCCCCGTCAACGGATCCGCTCCGACGTTAGCCCCCGCGGCCACCCCTCGCCGGACCGTGCGTGCTCGACATGGGCCCGCGCGCTCCACCGGGGCCGCTGCCTATCACCCGGAGCGGCGCCGCTGCGCGAAGTACTCCTTGATGGCGACGAGCTCCTTCGCGGTGAGGGCGGCGATCGACGGGGCGACCTTCTCCGGCTCGTGGCCCGGCGCAACGCCGAATTCCCGGGACCACTCGAGGAACGTCTTGCCCGGCTCGCTCGTGACGGGGCGGAGCCGATACGTCGCGATGTACCCCTCCGCGCCCAGGACCTGCCCGAGCAGCCGGTACGTGACGGAGCGCTCGGTCTCGGATCGCGCGACCACCTCCTCCAGGGCCCTCTCTCCCGACGGATGGAGCGTGAACTCGAAGCGCGACGGGATCTTCTCCGCCGACCCGCCGTCGATGTACCGGTAGTCCTTGACGGCGTCGCCGAAGACGATCGGCAGGAGCTTGACCACGTCGCGGAGCTCTCGCCATGCGTCCTCGACGGGCGCGTCCACCACCGCCGAATCGTAGACGTGATACCGGGCTGCGAGCATCGATGTTCCTCCCCGCGGCGTCGCACGAGCGCGACTTCCTTCCGCGCAGCGGACGATGCTACCAGATCGCCCCGCGCCGCCGTGAACGCACCCCTCACGGCGTCTCGCGCAGATCCGCGCAGCAGCGCACGCCGGTCGAGTAGTCGAAGTACGTGAAATCGTGCGACGCGACGCGCGCCATGCACCCCTCCCGGGTCGCGCGCGCATAGAACCCGCCGACGAAGGTCCCCTCGGGATCGTCGATCCACTCGTCCAGGTTCCCCACCATGTCGGCGATCGCGTCGCCCTCCCACGCGCTCGCGCACGTCGCGGTCTCGCCCGTACGCCGCAGAAGAGGCGCCCCGGCGACGCGCACCAGGTTGAGCCGCGGATCGCTGTGCCCGAGGCTCACGTCGCGGTGGAGCACGCCGGCCGGGTGCGCCTCGCGGAAGACGTTGCACTTCCCGTCCGCGTACGTCGGCCCGTACGGGAACTGCTCGTCGCGCTCGCCGCGGCACGCCGTCCGCCACTCGTCGAGCGTGCAGAGCCGCTTGCCCGCGTTCCGGCACGCGAGCTCCGCCTGCGCGCCGGTCGTGTAGCCCTGCGGGAGCACGCCCCGGCGCGACACGGCGCGCGGCTCGAACTCGCGCTGCTTCTGCCACCCGGGCAGCAGCGGCAGCTCCATGCTCCGCGCCTCCGCGTCGCCGAGCTGGAGCCGCATCTTCGACCACGCGCGCTCCACCGACGCGGCCGCCTGCCGCGACGGCGGGTAAAACGCCGATATCTCGAGCCCCGTCTCCCGGTCGAGCAGCACCGCCTCGTAGCGATCCACGCAGAACCGGCGCGCCACCCGCACCATCTCCGGCGGGCAGCGCGGCTCCGCGACCGGCGCCGGCGCCCTCGGGCCGGGCGGCGCCCCCACGAGCGGCGGCGCCGCCTCCACGGCGCCGGCCCCCGCGTCCACCGCGCCAGCCCCGCCGTCCACGGCGCCGGCCCCCGCGTCCGCCGCGCCGCCGTCTCGCTCCGAGCGGCAGCCGGCGAGCGCCGCGCACGCGAGCGCCGCGGCCGCGAGCGACGCGCGCCCGCGCGCCGCGGCCGCGAGGCGGCGACGGACGGCGCGAGGCCGCGCGGAGCGCTCAGCGGATCGCGCCGGCATAGGGATCCATGGACGCGGGCGCCCGGCAGAAGAAGCGGCGGAGCACGAGGTAATGGTGCACCGGCAAGAGCAGCGTCTGCTCCCGCATCGAGAGCCCCATCCGGCTGATCTCGGCGCCCGGGAACGGCGTCTTCGGGTAGCAGCGGACGATCCCGGAGAGCGCCTCGTACTCGTCGAGCAGCCCGAGCACGTGCCCCACCTCGTGCGCGAGCACCGGCAGCGACCAGCCGGCCCGCATCGCGCTGAAGTACGGCGTCCGCCCGCAGGTCGGCGAGAGCGGCACCGCGAGGTCCACCCGGAGCGCCCTCCCGCGCGCGTCGTCCCCGAGCACGAAGTCGAAGTCGTACCGCACCGGCAGCCCGAACGCGCGCGCGTCGCGGTTCCAGTACCCCTCGACCTCGGTCGACCAGCGCGAAAGCAGCGCGCGGATCGCGGCCGGCGTCGCCCGGGCCGAGAACTCGCCGGAGCCAGGGCAGGCGTCCGTCGAGCCGGAGCGCGCGTACGGCGTCCCGCGGCACGCGATCGCGCCCCCGAGCGCGCCGGCCAGCCCGCAGTCGGGCAGCTCGAGCCAGGCGCCAGCGCCCGCCGGCGGATCGACCGCGATGCGGACCTCGACCTCCCAGGCGCCGCCGCGCCGCCGCACGAGGTAGCTCATCGGGCCGAAGAAGAGGCCATAGTGCGGCATCATCCCGGCGATCCGCCGCTCCCCCTCCGGCGCCTCCCCGTGGAAGACGTCCCGCGGCGCCGGCAGGCACAGGTAAGCGTCCTTCGCGATCGTGTCGGCCAGGATGTCCCGGAACGTGGCCTCGCGCCCTTCGAGGACGGCCCCGCTCATGGCCTCGAGCTCCGCGGCCGCCGCCGCGATCGAGACCTCGCGCCCGGCCGCATCGGCCCCTTCGCCCGCAGCCCCGCTGCAGCCCGCCGCGCTGAGCGCGACCGCCGCGAGCGTCGCGAGCGTCGCGACCACCGCGCGCACCGCGAGCACCGGCCGGGCCGCGCCGCCGTGCACGCTTTGTCTTGCGCGAGCGCTCCGAAGCAAGCTACGTCGTACGTGGAACGCCGCGCGCTGGCCGGCCGTCCGAGCCGCAGAGGACACGCCGCCGGACGCGGTGCGCGCAAGGGGGGCTCGCGTGGGCCTGGAGGTCAACGCCGCTCACTTACGGGGAGTTGAAGGAAGAATCAACGCGTCCGAGGTGAAACCGCGCAGCCGGTCGGCCGTAAGGACGCGTAGCGAAGGGCTCGGCGCGGTCGAGGAGACCGGCGAGGCCCGAGGAGCCCACACGCGCGGGCCGCCATGCGGGCGAGGCGCGCGATGGGCTCGGTGCTCTCGATGAATGACGAAGGTGGAGGCTCCGATGGCGATGGACATGGGCAAGTCGTTGGCGTTCACGGCGGTGTCGGGCATGGTGGCGGGCCTCGCGGGCTGTGCCTCGTCGCCGCCGCCCGAACCCGAGACCGGGGCCTCCCCGGCCGAGCCGGCGGCCGCCGAGGCGACCCCGGCCGGCGCCAAGGAGTGCTGCGCCGGCAAGAACGAGTGCAAGGGCAAGGGCGGCTGCAAGAGCGACACCCACGGGTGCGCGGGCCAGAACGAGTGCAAGGGCCAGGGCGGCTGCAAGCCGGCCGACTGCGGCGGCCACTGAGCCGCTGAGCCGCGCGGCGCCCGGACCGCGACCCCGCGGGCCGGGCGCCTTCGCGACGTGGTGACCCATGGCGAACCTCGAGCGCGCGAACCTCGAGCGCATGCGGCTGGGGCTCCCCGACCTCGGCGTCGGCGTCGGGCTGCGCATCCCGCACTACCGCCACATCTTCGAGCACCGGCCGCGGGTCGACTGGTTCGAGATCATCAGCGAGAACTTCATGGTCGACGGCGGCATGCCGATCGCCAACCTCGAGCGCGCCCTCGCGAGCTACCGCCTCGTCCAGCACGGCGTCTCGCTGTCGATCGGCAGCACCGATCCGCTCGACTTCGACCACCTGCGCCGGCTGAAGGCGCTCCTCCGCAAGGTGGGCTCGCCGTGGGTGAGCGATCACCTCTGCTGGAGCGGCGCGCACGGCGTCCACCTGCACGACCTGCTCCCCCTGCCCTACACGGACGAGGCCGTGCGGCACGTCGCGGCGCGGGCACGTGTGGTGCAGGACTTCCTCGAGGTGCGGCTCGCCCTCGAGAACGTGTCGAGCTACCTGACCTTCACCTCGAGCCGGATGAGCGAGTGGGCGTTCCTCTCGGCGGTCGTCGAGGAGGCCGACTGCGGCATCCTGCTCGACGTCAACAACGTCTACGTCTCCTCGCACAACCACGGCTTCGATCCGGGCGCCTACATCGACGGCGTGCCGCACCACCGGGTCGTGCAGATCCACCTCGCCGGCCACACGGACCAGGGCAAGTACATCCTCGACACCCACAGCGATCACGTGGCCGACCCCGTGTGGGCGCTGTACCGGCGCGTGCTGGGCCACACGGGCGACGTCTCGACGCTGATCGAGTGGGACGACGATCTGCCGGCGTTCGAGGTCCTCGCGGCCGAGGCCGAGAAGGCGCGCGCGATCCGGGAGGAGGTGGCGCGTGCGCGCGCCGCGTGACGCCGCGCCCCCGCCCGGGCTCGCCGCGATGATGGGCGAGCTCGCCCGCCTGTTCACGGCCGGCGCGCCGCTCCCCGACGACCCGGAGCTCGCCGCGCGGTGCCGCGCGCACGTCGCCGGGAGCTGTCGCCTCACGCCCGCCGAGCAGGCCGACATCTACCGGCGGCAGTTCTGGCTGCGCCACCAGGGCGCCCTGCGCGAGGACTTCCCCGCGCTCGCGCACGTCCTCGGCGACGACGGCTTCGACGCGCTCTGCCGGGCGTACCTCGCGGCGCACCCGCCCGCGAGCTTCACCCTGCGCGATCTCGGGCGGCGCGTCGCCGACTTCGCGGCCGCGCACGAGGGCTTCCCCCCTGCCCTGCGGGATCTCGCGCGCGACGTGGCGCGCTACGAGCAGGCGCTCGTCGATCGGTTCGACGGCGCGTCGCCGCCGCCGCTCGATCCGGCGAAGGTGACGGGCATGCCGGAGGACGGCTGGTCCACGGCCCGGATCGTCCTCCATCCGCTGCTCGCGCTGATGCAGCTCCGCTACCCGGCGCACGCCCTCCGAAGCGAGCTCCGGCAGGGCAGGTCGCCGGCGCTGCCCGCGCCGCGCCCGGTCCGGCTCGCCGTCTTCCGCAGCGACGCCGATCTCACGATGCGCTGCGAGGAGCTCGAGCCCCCGGCGTTCGCGCTCCTCGAGGCGCTCGGGCGGGGTGTGCCGCTCGTGGCGGCGTGCGAGGAGGTGGCCGCGGGCGTCGACGAGGCCGCGGGCGCTCGCGAGGCGGCGAGCGCGGCGCTCGGCGCGCGGGTCGGCGCCTGGTTCCAGCAGTGGACGAGCTGGGGGCTGATCGTCGACGTCGCGCCGGGCTCCGGCGCCGAACGCGGCTAAGATGGCGCGGTGACCACCATCGTCCAGCGCACGCTCGAGGTCCGCACGAGCGGCCGCGGTTTCATCGACATCACGCGCGAGGTCGCGCGCGTCGTCGCCAGCGCCGGCGTCGACGTCGGGCTCTGCGCCGTGTTCCTCCAGCACACCTCGGCGAGCCTCGTCATCCAGGAGAACGCCGATCCGGCCGTCCTCCGCGATCTGGAGCGCTGGATGTCGCGCCTCGCGCCGGAGGGCCGCGACTACGAGCACGACGACGAGGGCCCCGACGACATGCCCGGTCACCTCCGCAGCGCCGTCACCCGATCGAGCGAGGTGATCCCGATCTCCGGCGGCCGCCTCGCGCTCGGGACATGGCAAGCCCTGTATGTCTGGGAGCACCGTAGTTCTCCGCACGTGCGCCGCGTGGTGGTGACGGTAACGGGCACCACAGCTGCGGGTTGAGTGGTATACTCGAAGCGTTCGCACGCCGGATGACGGATGAGCACGGCGCCCCCGCGGAGGGCCGCTCGTCCGCCGCGCCCGGCAGGGCCTGATCGCGCGAGCGCGCACGCGACCCCTCACCCAGCGGAACCAGAGCGATGAGCCTTCATACGACGTTCATGGGAATCTTCGACACGGCCCGGATCTGCGTTCCGACCGTGGTGGACGCGATGATGGGCCGCGTGACGCTCGAGCGTTGCGATGAGCGGCTGGACTGGTGGGCGCGCAAGGTCCTCGAGGACGCCGACGTGGATCTCGTGGTGCGCGGGCGCGAGCATGCGGCGGGGATGCGGCCGTTCGTGGTGATGTCGAATCACCAGAGCCTCTTCGACATCCCGGTAGTGTTCCGGGCGATCCCGGGGCGGCTCCGGATGATCGCGAAGAAGGAGCTGTTCAACGTCCCCGTCTTCGGCCAGGCGATGAAGGCGGCCGGGTTCATCCGGATCAACCGGAGCGACCACGTCCAGGCGAGCGCGAGCCTGCAGGTCGGCGCCTCGATGCTCCAGGACGGCACGCGGGTCTGGATCGCCCCGGAGGGCACGCGGAGCCGGACCGGCGCGCTCCTGCCGTTCAAGAGCGGCGGGTTCAGGATGGCGATCGAGACGAACACGCCGATCCTCCCGGTCGCGATCGACGGGACGCGGCACGTGCTGAGGGCGAAGGATTTCGTGGTGCAGCAGCACCACCGGGTGGTGGTCACGATCATGCCGCCGATCGATCCGGCGCCCTACGGCGCGGGCGGGCGCAACCGGCTCATGCGGGACGTGCGCGCGGCGATCGCGGGTGCGCTCGGGCATGATCCGGGGCTGGTCCACCGCGGGGTCGGGGTGGCGACGTCGTCGCCGGCGTAGGGGGTTGCGGCGGGCTTCGCGCTCGGGCGGCCCATGGTGCCGTCTTCCGTCTCCCCTCTCCCGTCCTCGTCTGGCATCCCCGTGCGCGTGCGCGTGCGCGAGATCGTGCCCGGAGCAATTCAGAGCCGCTCGACGTGCCGAGCGGCGGCCGGCTCTCCCTGCTGGAGCGCGCTCTCCGGCGGCTGCGCCCGCGATCGGTGCTCCTCCGGCGGGGACGGCCGGAGCGCCCAGGGGCTGCGCTTCGTCGCCTCGCCGTCCTCGCCCTCGCCCGGCGGCAGGTGCTCCGCCATGAGCCAGGCCCAGAAGGCGTCGGCCCAGCGCGCGCCGCCCACCTCGTTCGGGTGGATCTTGTCCTTCTTGCGCGGGAGGGGGCCGGGGACCAGCGCGTCGGAGTCGAAGAAGCGGCACGGCGCCGAGTTGGTCCGGATCACGTCGATGATCCCGGTGTCCTTCCGCCAGAGCGGCGGGGAGACCCACACGCACGGGCGGCCGCCGATCGCCTTGACGATGCGCCGGACCGCGCCGGCGTGGGCCGGGGGATTGACGTTCTCGACCTCGTTGGCGCCGAGGCTGATGATCACGAGGTCCGGCTGGTAGTTGGCGACCAGGAGCTCCATCCTGGAGGCCCACGTCACCGTGTACGAGCTGGTCTCCGCCTTCACCGCGTAGCGGACGCGGTGCGCCTCCATCCGCGGACGGAGCGCCTGCGCAAAGCCCGCGAGCGCGAACGAGTCGCCGATGTGCAGGACCGCCGTGTTGGGCGGAACCGAGAACTCCGGCGGCGCGGCCGGCGGCGGCGCGACGGCGGCCGCGGACGCCGCGGACGGCGCGGCGGCCTCCGGAGGGCGGGCCGGGGCCGGCGCGACCCCGGACGGCGGCGCGTCCGGAGGCGCCGGAGCGGGCGGCCCCGGCGGCGGCGCGGCGCCGCACGCCATGCCCGCCGCGGCAACCCCGGCGAACGCCCATTTCCTGACCCGGATCCCGCTGCCCATGCTCGCTCCCAACGCCGCGTCGAGCGCGCGGCCGGAGGCGCCGGAGGGGCACGCGGCCGCGCGAAAAGGTCGCGCGGCGCACTCTAGGGCAGGCCGCGTCCGCACGGCAATCATTGAGCAGACGGCCCGCAGGCCTTATTACATGCGCATGAGCTTCCGTCTGTTTGGAGTCTCGGTCGACGTCCAGCTCGGGTTCTGGCTCTCCGCCGCGCTGCTCGGGTTCGGGATCTTGGCCAGGGAACAGTACCAGCAGTTCCTCGTGTGGGTCCTCGTGGTCTTCCTGTCGGTCCTCATGCACGAGTTCGGTCACGCGTTCGCCATCAAGCGGCACCGGATCGAGCCGGAGATCACGCTGCACTTCATGGGGGGGACCACGACATGGCGGTCGCTCCTGCCGCTCGGTCGGCTCCAGCACGTGATCATCAGCCTGGCCGGCCCCTTCGCCGGGTTCTTCGTCGCCGGCGTCCTGCACCTCCTGCTCCTCTATGTTCCGGCGCTCTACGCCCTCCCGATCATGGTGCTGAGCGGGATGGAGATGCTCATCACGGTCAACGTGTGGTGGGGCATCCTCAACCTGATCCCCGTGCTCCCGTTCGACGGCGGCCACGTCCTCGAGCACGCGCTCGGCCCGCGGCGGGGCCGGCTGACGGCGGGGATCTCGGGCGTCGCCGCCGTCCTGCTCGCCATCTTCTTCCTCCGCGCGGGGTTCTTCTTCTTCTCGCTGATCCTCGTCATGTCCGCCTTCCAGAGCCTGCAGCGGTTCCGCAGCGAGCCGGCGGCCTCGTCGCCGGCGATGAACCGCCGGCGCGCCGCGCTCCACGAGGAGCCGGTGCCGCCCGAGACGGCGGTCCTGCTCCAGCGGGCGCGCCGGGCCGTGGAGGACGAGCGGACGGACGAGGCGATGGCGCTGGCGAACGAGGTGCTCGCGCAGTCCCCGGCGCCGCCGAAGCGCGCGATCCGGGAGGCGCACGAGCTCATCGGCTGGTCGCACCTGCTCCTCGGCGACACGACGCGCGCGGGCGAGTCGCTCGCGCAGGCGCGCAAGCACGGCGAGCCGGATCCGGCGCTGGTCGGCGCGGTGCACCTCGCGCTCGGCGAGCTCCGGCAGGCGCGCAAGGTCCTGGAGGCCGCCCGCGAGGCCGGCGACGACCGGAAGGAGGTCGCTGGGCCGCTGATCCGCGTGCTCGTCGAGCAAGGCGAGGTGGCGCGGGCGGCCGCGGTCGCGCTCGACATCGTGGAGCAGCTCTCGGAGGACGACGCGCGGAGGATGGCGGAGATCGCGTTCGCGCACGGCGCGTTCGACTGGTCGGCGCGGCTCTACGAGGCGATCTTCCGCCGCGCGGGCCAGAGCGAGGACGCCTACGGCGCCGCGCGCGCGAGCGCCAAGGACGGAAACCTGGAGGGCGCGCTCGAGCTGCTCCGGCGCGCGGTCGAGGCCGGCTTCTCGGATCGGGCGCGGGCGTGGTCGGACACGGCGCTCGAGGCGCTCCGCGGCTCGGGGCTCGAGGCGGTGCTGCCGCGCCCGTGATCGCGGAAATCCTGACGGGATCGCCGGGGCGCTGAACTAGGCTCCGGCGCGTGCGCATCCAGGTGCCTTTCCTCCAGGTGGGATCCGTCGAGGTCCCGCCGCCCGCCTACAAGTCCGAGGGAGCCGTCGGGCTCGATCTCTGCGCCGCCGTCGACGCGCCGGTGACGCTCGCGCCCGGGGAGCGGAAGCTCCTGCCCACGGGCTACGCCGTCGCCCTCCCCGACGGCTACGAGGGGCAGGTGCGCCCGCGCTCGGGGCTCGCCCTCCACCACGGGATCACCGTGCTCAACTCCCCCGGGACGATCGACCCGGATTACCGCGGGGAGATCAAGGTCGTCCTGATCAACCTCGGCGCGAAGCCGTTCACCGTGAGCCGGGGCGATCGGATCGCGCAGCTCGTGATCTGCCCGGTCGCCCTCGCCGACGTGGTCCTGGTCTCCGCGCTCGCGCCCACCGCGCGCGGCGCGGGCGGCTACGGCTCGACGGGCGTACGCCGCGAGCCCTAGCGCCGCGCGCCGGCTCACCGCGACCTGAGCTCCTCGACCAGGAAGCTCCACACCGCGGACACGCGGGGGACGTCGCGCAGGGCGCGGTGCCCGACGAGCCAGAGGTGGTCGGTCGGCCACTCGGCCGCGCTCGCCTCGAGCGCGCCCGCGAACCCGAGCGGCGTGAGCGCGTGCACGCGCAGGTACGGCTCCGGGACCAGCGCGGCGCCGAGGCCGAGCTCGGCCGCGGTGATCTGCGACCGGAAAAAGCTCGTGCGCAGCGCGATCTCCGCGCCGGGGGCGTGGCGCGCGAGCCAGAGCGCCGGAGGGAAGCTGGCGAGGTCGCGATCCCAGGTGATCCACGGCAGGGCGTCCCACGCCTCGACGCGGCCGGCGTCCCGCGCGAGCTCCGCCGAGGCCGCGGCGACCCAGCGCCCCGACGCGAGCTTCGTCGCGACGAGGTCGGCGCCCTCCGGCCGGACCGAGCGCAGCGCGAGATCCGCCTCGCGCCGGGTGAGATCGAGCACGCGCACGGACGCGTCGAGCTCGATCCGGATCCCGGGGTGACGCGCGCGGAGGCGCACCAGCGTCGGCACGACGAACGAGTCGGCGAACCCGGGGGCGACGCTGAGGCGCACGACGCCCTCCGCGTCCGCCTCGGCGCCCGAGGCGTCGCGCGCGAGGCGCCGGTGCGCCGCCTCCATCGCCTCGGCCGCGGGCAGCACGAGCTCGGCGACGCGCGTCGGGACGAGGCCCTCGCGCGTCCGATCGAAGAGGCGCGCGCCGAGCGTCGCCTCGAGCGCCGTCAGGCGGCGGCTCACCGTCGAGGTGTCGAGGCCGAGCCGCACGCCCGCCTGGCCCAGGCTGCCGTGGCGGTGGAGGGCGAGGAAGATGCGGATGTCGTCCCATCGCGCGTCGCCGAGGTCCTGCGATCTCGCGGCCATGGAGCGCGCTAGCGATCCGACGCGAACAGCCGGAAGACCGCGATCCCGATCCCCAGGACCACGAGGCCCACCGCGAGGTGGAGGAGCCGGAGCGGGCCCACGCCGATGCGCTCGCCGTCGAAGAGCAGCGACGCGGCCCCGAGATCGAGGAGCGTGATGACGACGGCCGCGCCCGCGAGCCGCACGGGCAAGGCGAACATGGCCATGAGCTCGCCGGCGCTCAGGCTGGGGCGCGCGGGCGCGCGGGCCATCATCGGGGGCGGCATCCGCGACGGCGCGTACGACGGCCGCGCGAAGGGCGGGGGCGCCGGGGGAGACCAGTCGAGCGCGAGCGGCACGACCGGCTCGGTGGGCAGGCTGTGCGCCGGGAGGCGGCCGCCGCGCTCCGGCAGATCGAGCTCCCGCGTGGCCTCGTCCGCGAACGACGCCGGCGACGTGAGCCCGGCGCCCGGGCGATCCCGCGCGCGCGTGGATAGCGCGGCCGCGGGCGACGCCGAGGGGCGGCGGGCGCCGGGCGGCGCGGGGCCGCGGCCGGGCAGCGCGATCGGCGGCGCGCTCTGCGGGAGCCCGAGCGCCTGCTCGACCTCGTCCCAGAACGCGCCGAGGTCCCGGAAGCGATCGCGCGGATCCACGGCCAGCGCGCGCCGGAAGGCGCCCTCGAGCGCGTCGGGCACGAGGACGCCCTCGCTCCTCGGGGTGGGGCGGCGCTTCTCGTCGAGCACCGTGCCCATCATGGCGACGTGATCCCCGGCGATGATCTCGCGGCCGGCGAGCGCCTCGACCGCGGTGACCGCGAGGCCCCAGATGTCGGTCCACGGGCCCGTCTTGCCGAAGCGCTTCGGCGCCCACTGCTCGGGCGCGCCGTACGCGGGCGTGAACGCCGTCGAGAGGCCGCCCGACGTGGTCGCGGTCTGGCCGGCCATGACGGTCGCGGCGTCGCGGGCGCGGGCGATCCCGAAGTCGAGGATCTTCACGACCTCGGCGCCGTGGGTCTGGGCGAGGAAGATGTTGGCCGGCTTGAGATCGCGGTGCACCACGCACGTGGGGCCGCTCGGCCCGGGGAAGCGGTGCGCCACCTCGAGCGCCCGCGCCACCGGGGTGAGCAGCCGGATCACCTCGATCGGCGAGAGCGGCGGCCGCCGCTCTGCAGCGCGGGCGGCGATGTGGCTCGCGAGCGTGCTGCCCTCGAGCCACTCCAGCGCGATGAACGGGACGAAGACGCCGCCCGCGGTCGAGATCACGTCGTGGTGCAGCGGCCGGACCACCGCGGGGATCGCGGCCGAGAGGCGGAACAGGAGCTCCGCCTCCTCGCGGAATTTGTCGAGGAACTGCGCGCGCAGCTCCTCGGGCAGCGTCCCGGGGACCTTGAGGCACTTCAGCGCGACCGGCGCGCGGAACGCCTCATGGTACGCGCGGTACACGACGCCGAACCCCCCTTCGGCGACGACCCGCTCCACCTTGAACGCCCCCTGGGTCGTGCCGACGATCCCGAAGACGTCATCGGCCATCCGCCGGAGCGTACACGAGCTCGGCGCGGCCTCGAAAGGCCCGGGAGCATCGACCTCGCGGCGCCTGCCTCGCCTGCCCTGGCTGCGCTGCCTGCCTGCCCGCCTGTCTGCCTACCCGCGCGCACTGGGCGCCTCGAGGGCCGGGCTCCTCGCCCGCCACGGTTCCGCTCCCGCCTCAACACGAGCGCCCGATCGGAGCGCGCTTCCCCCGCGATGTCGGGCGGAAACGCAAGAGAAAGAGCAATCATTCTCACGACTTTCATCTTCACGTGAAATCTTCCTTCTCAGCAAAGGCCCTCGCGAGCTCAGCCGGCAGCCCCCGCTGCCGCTCGCCAGGGCGCTCCCGGCGCGCTCCGCGGCCGCCGCGAGCGCCCTCGCTCCCCTGCCCCGGCACCCCGGCCGCGCCCTCGCGCCGCCGGTGAGCTCCATCACCTTCCCCCCGGGAGCGCCCGACAGTCCGCCCGGGCCACACTCGGTGGTCCGTTTTACGCCGCGTCGCGCTAGGCTCGCCGCATGCCGCCGCGTCGCCGCGAGGTCGATCGACCTCTTCGTAAAGAAGTTCGCCTGCTTGGCCGCCTGCTCGGTGAAGTGCTGATCGAGCAGGAGGGAGAAGATCTCTTCGCGCTCGAGGAGCGCATCCGCACGCTCGCCATCCGGAGGCGCCGCGGCCCGAGCGACGGGCGCGCGCACGCGGAGGCGGAGCTCAGCAAGCTGCTCGCGAGCCTGCCGCACGATCGCATCGAGCCCGTCATCCGCGCGTTCACCGTCTACTTCCGCCTCGTCAACCTGGCGGAGCAGCACCACCGCATCCGCCGCGCGCGCGCGTACGCGACCGACCCCGACGCGCGCCCGCAGCGCGGCTCGCTCGAGGCCGCGATGCGCGCGCTCAAGGACGCGGGCGTGCCCGCGGAGCGCGTGCGCGCCGCCCTCCGCTCGCTCGACGTCACGCTCACCCTCACCGCGCACCCGACCGAGGCCGCGCGGCGCACCGTCCTCGAGAAGCTCTACCGCATCGCGCGCAACCTCGAGGAGCGCGACCGCTGCAAGCTCACGCCGGACGAGTCGGCGAAGAAGCTCGCCGAGATCCGCGAGGAGATCACCGCGCTCTGGCAGACCGACGAGGTGCGCCGCGACCGGCCCACCGTCGGCGACGAGGTGAAGAACGTCGCCTGGTACATCGAGGAGATCCTCTGGGACCTGCTCCCTGAGCTCCCCTCCGCGATCGGGCGCGCGTTCGAGGCCGCCTACGGCGAGCCGCTCGACGCCGAGTTCGTGCCGCTCCGCATCCACTCGTGGGTCGGCGCCGACATGGACGGCAACCCGCTGGTCGTGCCCGCCGTGCTCGAGGACGCGCTGTTCGCCTACCGCATCCGCGGCCTGCGCCGGCTCATCCGCGCCGCGCGCGAGCTCGGCGGCGCGCTGTCGCAGTCGCTCCGGCACGTGACGCCGCCGCCCTGGCTGCTCGCCTCGATCGAGGAGGACGCCGCCGCGATGCCGGAGGTGGCCGCGCACTTCGGGCCGCGCACCGAGGGCGAGCCGTGGCGCCGCAAGCTGCGCTTCATCGAGGCGCGCCTCACCGCCACGCTGGAGCACGCCGAGCACGGCCGCGCCGAGGCCCGCGCGCGCTACGGCCAGGGCCCCGCGCGCGAGGGGCGCGCGTTCGTGCGCCCGGAGGAGCCGACGCTCGCCGCCCCGTACCGCGAGCCCGCGGAGCTCGAGCGCGACCTCGCGCTCGTCGCCGACAGCCTCCGCGCCGCGCGCTCCGGGCACTCCGGCGAGCGGCGCGCCCGCGCGCTCCTGTCGCAGGTGCGCGCGCTCGGGTTCGCGCTCGCCGAGCTCGAGATGCGCGCCCCCGCCGAGGACGCCCGCGCCGCGGCGGCCGAGGTCGCGGAGGGCCGGATCGAGCCGGCGCAGATGGGGCCGGAGGCGCGCCGCGTCTTCGAGGCGCTCCAGCGGATCGCCGCCGCCCAGCGCGACAGCGGCGAGTCGGCGTGCCGCACGCTCGTCCTGTCGATGACCCATAGCGAGAACGACGTCCTCGCCGCGCTCGCGTGCGCGAAGGCCGCCGGGCTGTGGGACGAGGCCCGCTCGTGCGCGCGCATCGACGTGGTCCCGCTGTTCGAGTCGCTCGGCGCGCTGAACGACAGCGCGCGGATCCTGCGCGCGCTGCTCGCCCACCCGGAGTATCGCCCGCACGTCCTCGCCCGCGGCGTGCAGGAGGTGATGATCGGCTACAGCGACTCCGGCAAGGAGGTCGGCCTGCTCGCGGCGAGCGCGGCGCTCCGGCGCGTGCAGGAGACGCTGCCGAAGATCGCCGCCGAGGCCGAGCTGCCGCTCCGCGTCTTCCACGGCCGCGGCGAGTCGGTGGCGCGCGGCGGCGGCCCGGCGCACCAGGCGCTGCTCGCCCTGCCGGCCGGCAGCGTCGGCGGCCGCTACAAGGCGACGGAGCAGGGCGAGGCGCTCGACCACAAGTACGCCCGGCCCGAGCTCGCGATGCGCACGCTGGAGCTCATGCTCAGCGGCGTCATCCTGCACACGCTGGGCGCGCAGCCGCGGCCGCCCACCGCGTCCGAGCTGCGCTACGCCGCCGCGTTCGACGAGCTCGCCGAGACGGGGCGCCGCGTCTACCGCGGGCTCGTCTGGGAGGAGCCCAAGTTCGTGGAGTTCTTCACGGCGGTGACCCCGATCGACGAGATCGCGCGCCTGCCGCTCGGCTCGCGCCCGAGCAAGCGGCGCGCGGGCGGCCTCGAGTCGCTGCGCGCGATCCCGTGGGTCTTCGCGTGGACGCAGAACCGGGCGATCCTCCCGGGCTGGTACGGCGTCGGCAGCGGCCTGGAGGCGATGGGCCAGCGGCCCGAGGGCGCGGAGCTGCTGAAGGAGATGATGGCGTCGTGGCCGTTCTTCCGGGCGGTCATCGACAACGTCGAGATGGTGCTCGCGAAGGCCGACATGAACATCTTCGCGGGCTACGCCGAGCTCGCGCCGGCCGCGGCGCGGAAGGCGGTCGCGCCGAGGATCATCGCCGAGTACCGGCTGACGCGGTCGTGGCTCAAACGGCTCACGGGCAACCGGCGGCTGCTCGACAGCAACCCGACGCTCCAGCGGTCCATCTCGCTGCGCAATCCTTACGTCGACCCCCTTTCATTCCTGCAAGTCGAGCTCCTGCGGGCGAGCCGCGGCGGGGACTCCGATCGCGATCGCTCGCTCCTGCTCACGCTGAACGGCATCGCCGCCGGCATGCGGAACACGGGGTGAGCGGCGCGCCGCCGCGTCGCTCGTCGACGCGGCGCGCTCGCTGACGACGCGTCGCTCGTCGACGCGGCGCGCTCGCTGACGACGCGTCGCTCGTCGACGCGGCGCGCTCGCTGACGCCGCGTCGCTCGTCGACGCGGCGCGCTCGCTGACGCCGCGTCGCTCGTCGACGCGGCGTGCTCGCACGACACCACGCGGCGCGGCACGATCGGTCGACGCCCAGCGTCGCCGGGCGACGGCGTCGAACGCGTGACAATCGCTCGGCCAACGCGGGCGTCGCGTGGTAGAAGGCCGGCGCCATGACCAGCATCGTCGAGTTCGGACGTCCCGACACCCTTCCGGCATCGGACAAGCGCCTGCTGCTCGTCTTCGACGGCGGCAATGCCCCCGGCTACTCCTCGGTCGCTGTCGCGCTGACCGAGGAGGCGGCGCGACGAGGCTTCGAGGTGTGGGCCGCGACCGAGGGCTTCCGCTCCCTGACCGCGGACGCGCGCGCCCAGCCCCATTTCGAGCGCCTCATCATGAGCCGCCGCCAGCGCTACTCCCTGCTCGCGCAGGGCATCCCGGCGCGCTCGATGGGGCGGCGCGTGCTCGACGCCGGCAGCGACTTCCGGAGCGAGCGCTACACCGGCTTCCTCGATCGCGAGAAGCGCAAGCAGGCCGCTGTGACGTTCAAGGAGCAGGGGTTCACGCACCTCATCTGCGTCGGCGGCAACGGCACGTTCGAGGGCATCAAGGCGTGGCTCGACGAGTTCGAGGTCCGCCCGCAGTCCGGCTTCGTCAACGTCTCCATCGACAACGACCTGGAGGGCGATCGCGCGATCGGCTTCCTGTCGGGCGTGGAGACGGGCGCCAACATCGCGCGCGGGCTCTACGAGGACGCGTACACGCACAAGCGCATCTACATCCTCGAGATGATGGGCAACCGCAGCGGGCGGCACGCGCTGCACTGCGCGGTGGCGGCGCGCGCGCACCTCATCGTGCTCCCCTTCTTCCGCTTCCCCCAGGACGTGCTGGGCGAGCTCGCCGAGGGCCTCGGGCGCGCCGACTACGCGCTCGTGATCGTCGCGGAGGGCTACGAGGCCGAGCGCCGCCGCAAGGAGCACCCCGGCGTGTCGGCGAGCGTCTTCCTGAAGCAGCAGCTCGAGGGCGCGGGGCTCCGCGACACGCCGGACAAGCGCGTCATCGCGGAGCCGTTCAGCCGGTACATCCGCGGCATCCGCCCCGCCTTCCTCGACGTGTCGGCCGCGTTCCTCAAGGCGTCGCTGCTGCTCTCGGCCTTCGACGAGGGGCGCACCGAGGTGATGCCGTACGTGCTGGCCGCGAACGACGTCGGCGTGCTGGATTTCGCCTCCATCCGCCGCGAGGACGGGGTCGAGCGCGCGTTCCTGCCGCTGCTCGATCGGCTCGACCTGCAGCGCTTCAAGACCTGGATCCTCGACCACTTCATCAGCCTCGGGGGCGGCCGGACGAGCCGCGCGCCCGGGTCGCACGGCTGAGCCGCGCCGGCTCTCAGGCGACCGCGCGGGTGAGCGCGCCCGCGAGGTGCTCGCGCGCCCAGTCCTCGAAGCGCCGCCACCCGACCTCCGGGGACAGGGCGCGGAGGGCCGCGATGTCGACGCCGGGGCCGCCGCGGGCGAGCCAGCGGAACATCGCGGCGAGGCCCTCGCTGCGCGCGCGCACCTCGGCGAGCGGCACCTCGGCGTAGCGGATCTCGCGGCCGGCCACGCGGGACAGCGCCGCGCCGGCCTCGGCGCCGGTGAGCTCGTCGGACGCGAGCTCGACGCGGCGCC
The DNA here is from genome assembly GCF_051474665.1 of Sorangium sp. So ce394. Taxonomy (NCBI): domain Bacteria; kingdom Pseudomonadati; phylum Myxococcota; order Polyangiales; family Polyangiaceae; genus Sorangium; species Sorangium sp. So ce394. The sequence goes on along the minus strand of NZ_CP150339.1, from coordinate 5,625,188 downwards.
CGAGGAAGTCGCGCCGGCGCTCGAGCACGAGCGCCGCGAACCGCCCCAGGTCGTCGGCGGCGAGCTGCTGGAGCCGGCAGCCCGCCGGGAGCGGGACGGCGTAGACGCCGCGCTGGAGGCCGAGGAGCGCCGCTGGCGAGAGCAGGTCCTCCATGAGGTGGACGGGCGCGAGGATCGTGCAGGGCACGCCGAGCGCGGCGATGCGCCGCTCGGCGGCCGCCTTGCTCTCCAGCTGGGGGATCCCCGTGCCCCGGTCGGCGCCGGCGGCCGAGGCGTAGACGAGGTGCGCGCCGCCGGCGGCCCTAGCCGCCTCGGCGGCGGCGAGCCCGCGCCGCACCTCGGCGTCCCACGCGCCGGGGCCGCCGTCGAGCGGCGCGCCCACGGCGAAGACCGCGTCGACGCCGGCCGCCGCGCGCGCGGCCGCGCGCGGCTCGTCGAGGCTCCCCTGGACGACCTCGGCGCCGAGCTCGATGAGCCGCGCCGCGCCCGGGTCGCCGGGCCCGCGGGAGAAGGCGCGCACGCGGTGGCCTCGGGCGAGCAGCGCCCGCGCGATCGCCCCGCCCTGCGCCTCCGCCGCCCCCGTCACCAGCGCCCGCATGGCCGCGCTATGGGGACGCGGGGCGGGCTCCGTAAGCCCTCGCCGCGCCGGGCGAGGGCGCCGGGAGCGCCGGCGCGGCGAGCCGCCGCGCCCGGCCGGGCGGTCAGGGCACGCCGCTGATGAGGCGCGCGACGGTGTAGACGGTGGCGGCGAGGATGGCCGAGGCGGGGATCGTGAAGATCCAGGCCCAGACGATGCGGCCGGCGACGCCCCAGCGGACGGTGGAGAGGCGCCCGCTGGTGGCGCCGACGCCGACGATCGCGCCCGTGATCGTGTGGGTCGTGCTCACGGGGATGCCGAGCGCCGTGGCGCTGAACAGCGTCGCCGCGCCGGCCGTCTCGGCGGCGAAGCCGCCCACCGGCTTCAGCTTCGTGATCTTCATGCCCATCGTCTTCACGATGCGCCAGCCGCCGGAGAGCGTGCCGAGGCCCATCGCGGCGTGGCAGACGAGCACGACCCAGAGCATCGGCTTCGGCTCGTGGCCGCCTTCCTGGAGGCCGGCGGAGATGAGGAGCGCCGTGATGATGCCCATCGTCTTCTGGGCGTCGTTGCCGCCGTGCCCGAGCGAGTAGGCGGCGGCGGAGAGCAGCTGCAGCCGGCGGAACCGGGAGCTCACCTTGCCGGGCGTCCAGCCCTTGGCGAGCAGCCGGATGCCGTGCATGAGCGAGAACCCGATGATCGCGCCGAGCAGGGGCGACACCAGGATGAACGCCGCCGTCTTGCCGAAGACCGTCGCGTCGAGCACCGACAGCCGCCCCGCGCTCTTCACCGCCGCCCCCGCGAACGCGCCCATGAGCGCGTGCGACGACGACGACGGCAGCCCCCACCACCAGGTGAGCAGGTTCCAGATGATCGCGCCGAGCAGGCCGCCCAGGATGACGTTCGGGGTGATGAACGCCGGCTCGACCCCCTTCGCGATGTTGCGCGCGACCGTGGGCTCGAACAGGGCGAACGCGATGAAGTTGAAGGCGGCGGCCCAGATGACCGCGGTGCGGGGCGACAGGACGCGCGTCGAGACGACGGTCGCGATCGAGTTCGCGGCGTCGTGAAAGCCGTTGATGTAATCAAACACCAGCGCGATCACGAGGATGGCGAGGATGTAGGTCGTCATGCGTGCTCGAGCACGATGCCCTCGATGATGTTCGCGACGTCCTCACAGCGGTCCGTCGCGTTCTCCAGGAGGTCGTAGATGTCTCGCCACTTCATCACGAGCAGCGGGTCGTTCCCCTTCTTGAACAGCGCCGCCAGCGCCGAGCGATAGTGCCCGTCGGCCACGTTCTCGAGCTTGTTGATCTCGACGCAGAGCTCGAGGAGCTTCGGCTGCCCCTTCAAATCTTTGAGCGACTGGACGGCCGAGCTCATGGCGGTGCACGAGTCGACCACCGCCTGCGCGAGCTGCCGCGCCTCCGGGAGGGCGCTGCCGACCTCGAAGAGCACGATCCGCACGCTCGCCGCCTCGATGCAGTCGAGGACGTCGTCGAGCCGGGTGATGAGCGCGTGGATCTCCTCGCGGTCGAGCGGGGTGATCCAGGTCTGGTGGAGGGCGGCCAGACATCCGTGGGTAATTTTGTCGCCTTCGTCCTCGAGGTCGGAGATCCGCCTCGCCAGCGCCGGCGCCTCGTCGAGCTGGTCGAGCATCTCCAGGAGGAGCTCGCTTGCCGCGACGCTCCGCTGCGCGTGGTTGGCCAGCGCGTCGAAGAAGACGGCATCACGGGTCAGTCCCATGGAGCGGGCCGTTTACCCGTCTCCCCGCATCACGTCAACGAGTCGTCACGGACCAGACAAAACTAGGTAACATCATCCACTTCGCGCCGTCGCGCACGTGGCGCGCGCCGGGCGCTCGGCACGCGGGTGACATGGGTATTCGGAGCAAGCTCATCGCGTTCGCCGTGGGGATCGCGGTCCTCGCGGCGGTGGTGTTCGACGGTTACGTCGTGAAGACGCTGGGCGCGGAGCTCGGGGAGCACACGGCGGCCGATCTTGCCGTGCGGACGGCGCTCGTCACCGAGGCCGCGGCGAGGGCGGTCGACCTCGCGGCCGAGGCGCCCGCGCTCGCGTCGGCGCTGTCGGCGAGCGCGGGGGCGCGCGTCACGCTCATCGATCCGAGCGGCGCGGTGCGGGGCGACTCGTCGGTCGCGCCGGAGCGGCTCGGCGGCCTCGAGGCCCACGCGACGCGCGACGAGGTCGCCGACGCGCGGCACCACGGCACGGGGCGCAGCGAGCGCGTGAGCAAGACGACGCGGATGAGGATGCTGTACGCGGCGCAGCGGCTCGACCGGCCGGACGGGCCCTGGGTCGTGCGGCTCGCGTTCGAGCCGGTCGCGATCGACCGCAGCCTGTCCGCCGCCCACACGCGCGTCGTGGAGGGGACGATCCTGGCGCTCGTGCTCGCCGTGGGCGCGGCGCTCGCCGGGGCGAGCGCGCTCTCCGGGCGGCTCGTCTACCTGACCGGCGTCGCGCGGGAGATGCGCGCCGATCTGGGCCGGCGCGCGCGCGTGCAGGGGCGCGACGAGATCGCCGCGCTCGGCGGCGCGCTCGACGAGCTCGCCGAGAGCCTGGAGCGCTCGCGGCGCGAGCTCGGGGGCGAGGGCGAGCGGTTCGGCGCGGTGCTCGAGTCGATGCGCGAGGGCGTGCTCGTCACGGACGAGCGGGGCGACATCACGCTGGTCAACCCGGCGCTCTCGCAGCTGCTCGGCATCCGCAGGGACCCGGTCGGTCGCCCGCCGCTCGAGGTGCTCCGCTCCGCGAGCCTGCACGAGCTCATCGAGGAGGTCGCGCTCGCGCGCGCGGCGGCGACGCGCGAGATCCAGATCGCGCCGGCGTCGCCGGGCGCGGCGGGGCCGCCGGGGCGCCGGATCCTCGTCGTGAACGCGGCGCCGCTCGCGCTGCCGGCGCAGGGCCGCGGCGCGGCGGGGGTCGTCGCCGTCTTCTTCGACGTGACGGAGCTGCGGCGCATCGAGGGGCTGCAGCGCAACTTCATCGCCAACGCGTCGCACGAGCTGCGCACGCCGGTCGCGTCGATCCGCGCGAGCAGCGAGACGCTGCTCGGCGGCGCGCTGGACGACCCGGCGGCCGCGCGGGATTTCGTCGAGGTGATCGAGCGGAACGCGGCGCGGCTGCACCGGCTCGTGAACGATCTGCTCGACCTGTCGCGCATCGAGGGCCGCGAGCGGTCGCTGTCGCCGGGCACGCTCGACCTCGCGGCGCAGGCCGAGGCCGCGGTGGCGCTGCTGCGCGGGCGCGCCCGGGAGAAGCGGACCGAGGTGACCGTCGACGTCGCGCGGGGCACGCTCGTCGAGGCGGATCCGCGCGCGCTCGACCAGGTCCTGACCAACCTCGTCGACAACGCGATCCACCACACGCCGGAGGGGTCGCGCGTGGAGGTGCGCGCGAGGGCCGCGAACGGGCGCGTGATCCTGGAGGTCGAGGACGACGGCCCGGGCATCCCGGCGGCGCACCAGGCTCGCGTCTTCGAGCGGTTCTATCGGGTGGATCCGGGGCGCTCCCGCGCGTCGGGCGGCACCGGGCTCGGCCTGTCGATCGCGAAGCACCTCGTCGAGGCGATGAGCGGCGACATCACGGTGTCGACCGGCGAGGCCGGCGGCGCGCTCTTCCGCGTGACGCTGCCGGGCGCGGCGGCCGCGGCCCCGAGGTAGCCCGGGCTGCCGCCCCCTGCCCGCGCGGCGGGCGCTACGGCGCGCAGGCGTCGCGGCAGTCGTCGAACGACTTCTGGCACGCCGCCGGATTTTCGATCTTCGGCAGGCCGCCGTCCGCGGGGAATTTCGGCGTGAGGCAGGTCTGGAGGATCGACTGGCACTTGGCGCCGCACGCCGCGAGCTTGCCCGAGAGCGCCCCCGCGTCGAGCGTTCCAGTGGGGCCCCCGTCCTTCGGCGCGCCGCCGTCGCCGCCGTCGGGCGAAGCGCCCGCGTCCGCCTTGGTGCCCGCCGCGGGCTGCGCCGGGGAGGCCTTCGCGGGCGCCGCGGGCGCGGCCGGCGTCGCCGGCGTCGCGGCGGGCACGGTCCCGGTCGCCGCGGGCAGCGGCGCCGTCGCGGTCGGCGCGGCGATGTCGGCCGGCGCCGGGCCCGCATCCTCGGGAGCGTCGCTCGACTTGCACGCCGCGATCAGCAGCGCTGGCGAGGCGATCATCACGGCGAGGGCGGCGAAGAGCTGGTGGGCGCGCATGGGTGCTTCATGCTGCGCCTCCGCCGAGAACGCAACCCTCGGGCGAGGCGCGCGGCGCTGGGCAGCGCGCGCGGCGCGAGAGACGCGCGTGGCGCGAGAGACGCGCGGCGGCGCGAGTCGCGCCCGGGTAGCGTGGAGTAGAGCGGTCGCGAACAGGGGCCCTGCGCGCGGCAGGAGGGCTATTCGGTCCTGAAGATCACGTGGAACCCATAGCGGGTCTCCACGACGTCGCTGAGCTGGTGGAGCTCGAGCTCGAACGCGGCGTCGGCGAAGGGCGGCAGGACGTCGGCGCGCTCCACGGTGCCGAGCGAGCCGCCGCGCGAGGCGGCGCCCGCCTCCTCGCTGTACTGCGCCACCACCTCGTCGAAGTCGGCGCCGCCGCGGATCTTGTCGCGCGCCTCCATCGCGCGCAGGCAGGCCTCCTCGCGCGTGCGCGTCGCGCCCTCGGCGCGATCTGCGCCGGCGTAGCGGACGAGGACGTGCTTCACGCCGATGCGCGCCGGCTCGTCGGCGCGGGGTTGCCGCTTCGCGTTGGCGGCCGCGAGGCATGCGGCGGCGCTCGGGGCGCTCGCCTCGACGGGGGCGGCCTCGCCCGGGGCGGCGCGCGGCGCCGGCTGGGGCGCGCCGCACGCGGCGGCGAGCGCCACGCCGAGGACGAGAGGGACGAGACGAGGGCGTCGTTCGAGCGGGCGCATCGCCCGCGAGCATAGCCAGGCGTTCACGCGATCGGAACACGGGCGCGCGCGGGTGCGCGCCCGCGTGGCTGGTGGTCTGCCTGCCGGGAGGCGCCTGTCCTGCGGATCGGCATCGTTCGCGATGCGCGGGGTTTGCATCGCGCGTCTCATCGCTGGTAAGAAGGCATCATGCAGCGCCTCCTCCTCTCGGCGGCACTGGGTGCCGCGCTGATCGCCGGTTGCAGCACCCCCTTCCGGGACAAACGCACGCCTTCCGGTGAGTTCTGCAGCGACATGCACGTCGTACCGGCAGGCCAGCTGCCCGATCGCGAGTACCATCGCCTTCAGCCCATCGCGAGCGATCCCGAGGCTCGGACCGAGGCGGAGCGCCTCGAGTCGCTCCGCAAGGCTGCGTGCGCCGTGGGCGGCGATGCGGTCATCGAGGCGGTGAACGAGGAGATCCGCACCGAGGACGGCCGTTATGCCAGCGTCGCGAGCGGGACCGCGGTGATCTGGGTCCGCCGCACGGACGGCGAGGCGAAGCCGCTGACGTTCCATCCGGCGGCGAAGCCCGGCGACTCCGCGGCGGCTCCCGAGCCGGAGGCGCCGCCGGCGGAGGAGGCTGCGCCTGCGTCCGACGAGCCGTACGAGGACGCCGCTGCGCCTGCGGCTTCGACGGCGCCGGGCAAGCCCGGGCAGCCGCCCAAGCCTGGCGCGAAGCCCTCGTCGCCGTCCGCGGCCACGTCGGCCAAGCCGTCGTCGTCCGCGCCCCTGCCGTCGCCGTCCGCGCCCACGTCGGCCAAGCCGTCGTCCCCCACGCCCCCGAAGACCGCGCCCAAGAAGTAACGCGACCGGCGCTTCGAGCGCCGCTGCGCTCTTGTGACCGAGGCGGCGCGCGCTCGACCTGCGCGGTGGATCCCGTGCGCCGCGCGAAGCACGCTGCCACCGCGGGCCGGGCAGCCTGCCGCGGCCCGTCGTCCCTCCGCTCTCCTGCCTAGCTAGAGCAGCGCTCGAAAGAGCAGAAGCTCGAACCACCAAGCCGCCAGGATCTTTTTCTCTTCTTGGCGTTCTTGGTGGTGACCCAATATGCCTCGGAGCGATTCCCATGAAGACGGGAAGGCAGGAAGATCATTGATCTTTTCTTCCCGCCTTCCCGCCTTCATGTTCAAATCCGGCCACCACCGCGTTCTTGGCGGTTCATCTCTCGGCCATCGACGCGATCGACGCCTCTAGCGCGGCGCCGGCGGCGGCGCCGGCGGCTGAGCCGACGAGGAGGGGGCCGGCGGCGTGGTGCTGCCGGACCTCGGCAGGACGCCCGACTTGCTCGGGAGCCCCCCCGCCTCGCCGCGGTTCGGCAGCGGCGCCGCGCCGCCGGGCACCGCGCCCGCTGACGGGAGCGCCGATCCGCCGCTCGGCAGCACGTTCGGCTTGAGGACCCCCTGACCCGGCAGCGTGCCCTGGGTCGGCAGCGTGCCCTGGCTCTTCTGCGGCAGCACCCCGCCCGACGGCAAGATCTGCTCGCTCCCCTCGGGCGACCCGGTGAGCGGCTTCGGCGCCGCATTGCCGTAGCGCAGGATGCGGAAGACCACGCGCCGGTTCTTCGACGTCATGAACTGGCAATCGGGCGTCAGCTGGTCGTCGCGCCCGACGCAGCCCGTGTCGTCGTAGATCGGTTGCGTGTGCCCGTACCCCTTCGCCTGCAGGCGCGACGGGTCCACGCCCTTCGCGATCAGGTAGGCCATGACGCTCGCCACGCGGCGCTGGGACAAGGCCAGGTTGTAGACGTCCGTCGCGCGCACGTCGGTGTGGCCCTCGATCCGCACCTCGCGGATCTCGGGGTTGTCGATCAGCACCTGCGCGACCGCCTCGAGGGTCGGATTCGAGTCCTCCAGGATGATGTCCCTGTCGGTCGCGAAGTGGACCTGCTCGGTGATCACGATCTCGTCGCCCCGGACGAAGGCGAGCGGGCAGCCGTCCTTGCCGTGCGGGCCGGCGGGCTTGTCGGGGCACTTGTCGTCGCGATCGAAGATGCCGTCGCCGTCGGTGTCCAGGTCCGGACAGCCGAAGTTCTCGGGGCTCCCGGGGACGTCGGGGCAGCGGTCCGCCGCGCCGATGAGGCCGTCGCGATCCGGATCGTCGTTGTCGCGCTGCTGCAGGCGGTTGATCTCCTCCTGCTCCTGCGAGGTCTTCGGCTGCCACGTGATGACGTTGAAGAAGCGGATCGCGGGCGCGCCGAAGCCGCACGCCGCGCCGAAGCTGCCGCCGAAGGTGATCGTGATGCCGTGCTTGGTCTGCCAGCGCAGGCCGAGGAGCGCCTCCGCGGGGATCTGCCCGGGGTCGTCGGGGTAGCTCGTCATCGACGGGTAGCCGTACACCTCGCCGATGACGGACAGCCCCCAGCGCTGCACGACGTACTGCTCGGCCGCCACGCCGAACTGCGCCATGTCGCCGACGCGCACGCCCGCGAACTGGTTGTCGGGCCGCAGCCAGATGCCGGCGTTCGCGGCGAGGAGCAGCCCGAAGTTGAACCGGTAGTCGGCGATGAGCGTCGCGCCGCCGCTCAGCGCGCCGTCGCTGGCGAACGCGTTCTGGTCGCCCGTGGGGAAGTTCAGGTTGCCCGCGATCGCCATCCCGAACCCCTCCTTGACCTGCTCCTTCCGGTTCAGGTACGGGAGCGAGACCTTCGTGGAGAGGCGGAGATCGCCGACGGTGGTGCTCTTGACCGACCCCTCGGTGCCGAACCGACGCAGGTTGCCGCCCTCCTGGAAGAGGATGAGCGGCATGGTCATCGTGACGTCGAACACGTCGAAGAAGCCGATGCCGGCGAGGAGGGCGAGCTCGAGCCGCCCGGTGATGGCGTTGACGGCCTTGTTCGTGTCGTCGCCCGCGAGGAAGAGCACGAGCGGGTCGGCCGCGATGTCGCTGTAGAGGCCGACGGTCGGCGAGAGGTTGCCGATGACCTCGGACTTCTGGACCATCACGAGGTCGCGCGGGGCGGCCGCGGGGCGGAAGACCTGGGCGTCGAAGCGCCCCTCCTCGGCGAGCGCGGGGCGCTCGGCGAGGAGCCCGGCCAGCGCGAGGAGCGGGAGGAGGAGCCGGCGCATTCTCACGAGGCACCTCCGCTGCGCCGGCGGCGCGTCCGTTCGAGCAGGGCGAGCATCGCGAGGGCGAGGAGCCCGGCGGGCCGCCGCGGATCGGCGCCCTTCTCGCCGACGACCGAGACGCTGCAGATCTCGGCGAGGGTGCCGCCGCACGCGACGTTGTCCGGCATCGGGCCGAGCGCGCACTCCTTGGCGTCCGCCTCGTCGGTCCAGCGGCAGTGCTCGTTGCCGAGGCAGTCCAGGTTCGACTTGCAGGAGATGTCGCAGGTGTTCGTCTCCAGGTCGCAGGTGTTGCCGCAGGGGCACTGGGTGTCGGCGTAGCACTCGACGCACCGCTGGCCGTCGCAGTACGGGGTGTCCTCGCCGCAGGTCGCCATGCACCCGGGGTCGCACTCGTGCGTCTCGGGGTTGCACGTCGTGCCGGCGCACTGCTCGTCCGAGGTGCAGCGCACGCAGACGGCGAACTCGGCGAACTGGCCGGAGCAGAACGGCGTGTCACCGCCGCAGCTGTCGCACCGCGTCCCGCAGCGCCGGTCCTCGACGCACGCCTTGCACTCGCCGCTCAGGCAGTACTGGCCCTCGGAGCAATCCATGTCGTTGCGGCACGCGGCGCACGCCGTCCCGACCGGCCCGGGCAGGCAGAACGGCACCGGGGGTGTCTGCGGGTCGTTCGGGTCCTCGGGGTGCATGCAGTCGACGCAGCCCTCGCCGCAGCAGTTGGGCAGCGCGTTCGTCGGGAGGGGCCTGTCGACGCAGTGGCCCGTGGGCACGTGGCACACCTTGTCACCGGGGCACTGCGCGTCGGTGAGGCACTCGACGCACATCTCGATCCCGCCCGGCTCGACGGCCGCGCAGTCCATCTGCGTGCCGTTGATCCCGTTCGGACAGCAGTTGCACGAGTTGCCGGCGCACCGGTCGGCCGTGTCGCACGGCGTGCAGGTGTGTTCGACGCAGATCTCGCCGCGCGGGCAGTCCGGGTCGACGTTGCACTCGTTGCAGACGTGCGTCTCGGGGTCGCAGCTGAAGCCCTCGTCGCAGTCGGCGTCGGTGCGGCACTCGGCGCACTGGAACTCGTCGTCGAGGTTGATGCAGAACTGCTTGTCGCCCTCGCAGCGAGAGCAGGATTCCCCGCAGAAGAACGCGGTGTCGCACGGGGCGCAGAGCGCGGCCTCGTTGCAGTAGTAGCTGCCGGGACAGCCGTGGTTGCCGGGATCGCCGATGAAGGCCCGGTTGCACTGCTGGCACTGGTCGAGATCGGGGAACGACGGCGAGCCGCTCAGCGTCTGGAAGAACTGGGTGGGCTGGAAGAGGGTGAAACCATCGCTCGCCAGGCTCCGGGCTCCAGGCTCACTCGTGCCGAGCTCGTAGTCGGTGAAATCACCGATCAGGTACGACATCTCGAGCGCCGAGTGCTCTGCGACCGCGACGTAGAGGATCTCGACCGGGTACAGACCCGGCTTTTCGAACGTCACGGTGTTCGTGGTGCGCCAGGTAGGCTGGCCGAGCCTCGTCGGGCGCACGAGCACGGTGACGGCGCCGAGGTTCAGGTCGTAGAACGTCAGGCTTACGGCGTCGTCCGTATAAAAGCCGAAGTGAATCGGCTTGCCCGAGAGATCCGGCGTGACATTCAGAAAGCCCCGGAAACGCGTGGCGAACGACGTGTTCGGATCGTTCAGGTCGTTGACGTACTCGCCAGGATTGTCCGGATCGGGCTCCCGGTAGAATGCGCACCCGCCGAACTCGCATTCGGGCGACATCGACCCCGTGAAATCGCCGTGGCTCAGCTGGAGTCCGGTATTGTTGTTGTTGCTGAGATCGAAGACGGTCCGGACGACCTTCTCGAATCGCCCCTCCTCGTAGGTCTTGTGCTCCTCCATGAAGGCGTTGACGCCGGAGTTGTACGTCTCTGCAGTGAGCAAGCCGAAGTCACGGAGCGGATCCGTCGAGATGGCCGACGCGGAGCAGAGACCGGTGCCCTCGATCTCCAGCGGATCCATGTAAGGTGTGTAGAGCTTTACCGGCACGGCGTAGGCAGACGCCGGGAGCAGCGTGAAGAGAGCCGCGGTGGCCAGAACAGCTCGTCGATTTCGCATGGCTCTGCCGGTCTTTAGCATCGACTCTCCAAGAGCACGGTCAGTAGGCTAACCGGTGGCCACAGCGCTCCGCAAGAAAAGAAGGCGGGGCGCGCCGTCTCCAGGTGTAGGCGACGGCCCTCCACTCGCTCGTGCTTCCATGCCGGCGGGGACGGCCGGCGCACCGCGGCGGCAAGCGCTCGCTCCCGGGGAAGCGTGGGCGCTATCACCGCAATGCGCTGATGCGCGTGCAGGGAAGTGCGCCCGCGTCGGATGACGTACGCGTGACCGTGCGGCTAACGCTCTGCGGCAAGATGACGGCGGCGACCTCTCTCGAGCTTCCGCGCTCGCCCTATCCAGGAACAACAGTCTGCTCGCGATCCTGGACGGCTCGGCGTAAAGGAGTGCGCCATGACCACAACCTCGGGTCTTGCCATCGTCACGGGCGCGTCGTCCGGCATCGGCGCGGAGCTCGCGCGGCAGCTCTCGGCGCGCGGGCAGCCGGTGCTCGCCATCGGCCGGCGGGCCCACCGCCTGGAGGAGCTCTCCGCGCGGGCGCGCGCCGCCGGCCATGCGCCCGTCCACCCGTTCGAGCTCGACGTGACCGCCGAGGGCGCCGCGCAGCGGGTGCGGGACCGGGCGCGCTCCCTGGGCGGCGCGGGCTGGCTCGTCAACAACGCGGGGGCGACGCGGCTCGGGTCGTTCCTGGAGGGCGATCCCGCGGCGCATGCCATGCTGGTGCGGCTCAACTGCGAGAGCGTCGTCGCGCTGTGCGCTGCGATCGTCCCTGACCTCGTGGCGCGCGGCGGAGGGCGCGTGCTCAATGTAGCGTCGCTCGCAGCGTTCCAGCCGACCCCGGGGCACGCGGTGTACGGTGCCACGAAGGCGTTCGTGCTCTCGTTCTCCGAGGGCCTGGCCACGGAGCTCGAGGGGAGCGGCGTCACCGTGACGGCCCTGTGCCCGGGGCCGGTGACCACGGAGATCTTCGACACAGGCGCGCCCGGGGTACCGCGCCGGAAGCTGCCGTTCGAGCTCTCGGCCGAGGCCTGCGCGTCCTTCGGCATCGCGGCCGCCGATCGCGGCGACGTGGTCGCCGTCCCGACCGTGTTGAGCAAGGCCACGGCTCAGCTCTCGCGCGTGCTGCCGCGCGCGGCGATACGCCGGCTCTCGGCGCGAATCGGGCTCCCGCTCCTCGGCTATGGCGCGCCTCCGCGAGGCGGCCGCGGCTAGGACGAGAGCGCGATCCGCGGCGACCCATCGATCCGCGGACGCGGCGCGCGCGGCTCTGCCCGTGATAGCCTCCGTTCCGGCGCCCGCGCTACTGCACATGCGGCGGCTCTCGGGCGCGCGGAAGGTCATGCGAGCACGAGCACAATCTCACGTCCTGGTTTCCCTCCTCGGCCTGGGCCTCTGCGGCAGCGGGTGCGCCCTGCTGCTCGGCCTCGACGAGTTCGCGGATCGGCCACCGGACGGCGCGGGCGCCGGCGGCACGGGCGGCGCGGGCGGATCCGAGGGTACGACCCCGACGTGCACGCCCGATGCTTCGGAGGCGTGCTACGCCGGTCCGCCGGCGACCAGGAACGAGGGCGCTTGCCGTGAAGGAACACGCACCTGCGGCGCCGAAGGAACCTGGGGTGTGTGCGAGGGCGAAGTCGTGCCCGCGGTAGAGCGCTGCGATGCCGAAGAGGATGAGAACTGTGACGGGCTGGAGTGCATCGTGTGGGCGGCCACGTATGAGCAAACTGGGGACGTCCATCCCATGGGCATTGCAAGTGATGCCGAGGGTGACGTGTTCGTCAGTGCCGCCTTCTATGGTACGATCACCGTCGGCAACAAGACGTTCTCCTCGGCCGATACCACGGATATTCTGCTCCTGAAGCTGAGCGCATCCGGGGATGTCCTGTGGGGCACGAAGTTCGGGGACTCTTCCGCTGACAACCCGTGGGGTATGGCCGTCGGCCCCAACGGGAACACGGTCCTCGCCGGCCAGACGAGCAGCGGGGCTACCGACTTCGGCGACGGGCCGATACCATCGGGCGCGTTCGTTGCGCAGCTCGACACACAGGGCAAGCACGCCTGGAGTCATGGCATGGGCGGGGGTTCGAATGGAAAGATCACGGCCGTCGCGATCGACGCAAACGACGACGTCATCGCGGTAGGAACGTTCAATCGGCCGATCGACTTCGGCGGGGGGCCAATCCCGCCTGAAGACGGCTCAGACATCATCGTGGCGAAGCTCGACAGCGAGACCGGCCTCGCGACTGCGCCGGGCTGCTGGACGCGCCAGCTCGGCGGCACAGGGTCGCAGGGTGCGAGCGCCGTGGCGGTGGATCGCTCCAACAACATCTTCCTGGCTGGCTCGTCGAGCGGAGCGCTCGACTTCGGAGGGGTGGTCAAGATTGAAAACAGCAGCTTCGTCATGAAGCTGACCCCATCCGGGATAACGGCTTGGGTCGCGACCATGGGCGACCCGGCGTCCGTGCAGGCGGCGGGTATCACCGTGGACGCCGCAGGGCGACCCGTCGTGGTGGGATATTTCAGGGACGAGCTGAAGGTGGGGCCGCACACGCTGACAGCCGCAGGCAGCAACGACACCTTCATCGTGCAGTTCGAGCCCGATGGCACCGTCGGCTGGGTGCGCACGTTCGGCGGCGACGATGAACAGTGGGCGGGCGGAGTCGCTCTGGATCCCGCGGGCAACATTCTCGTCGCAGGATATGCCACCAGTCAGATCGACTTCGGCGACGGCCCGCTCATGCTGAACGATACGCAAGGCTTCCTCGCCAAGCTCACCCCCGACGCCGAGCTCGTATGGAGTCGCGTCCTGGGCGGCGGCGTCAACCTGGAGGCCGTCGCCACCTCCCCCGAAGGCGAGACCCTCGTCGCGGGCCGGACCAAAGCGGTGGACGCCGACTTCGGCACGGGCCCCCTCCCCTGGACCAGCGACGGCACCCTCCAGCACCTCGTCATCGCCAAGCTAGGCCGGTAACGCGCCGCCGCTCCGGGGTCGCCGCGCCGTCTCCAGCGACCGCTCTCGTCGCCCCTCGCCGCCCCAACGTCAACGCCCCACGCCCCCACGAGCGTAGCGAAACGCCCCAGTGTGGCGCCCGCGCCGACGTCCCCACCGCCCAGCGAGCGAGGCCATCGGCTTCCAGCCCGAAACTCCGACCTCTCGAGATGGCACCTCTGTTGCTTTTCCGATCGAGCACCCCGACACGGGGCCGGAGGTCCATCGATGAGCAAGATTCTGCGTGGGATTGCGGCAGGCTATGGCGCGAAAAAGCTCGGGGGCGGGTGCTTCAGCACCATCCTCATCTTCGTCCTGCTCTGGTGGGTGCTGGGGCACTTCGGCATCTTCCGCTGATCGCCGCCCGCGCGCCCCTCAGCGCGACCGGCCCTTCTTCCGCTGCGCCTTGCGCGCAAAGAACGCCCGCCGCGCGTCCGACGATTTCGCGCCTTGCCGCTTCTTCACCTTCGGCGGGGTCTTCGCGAGCGGGACGTCGACCGGCGGCTCGCCGAGGCGGCCGCGCGGCGTGAGCGACGCGCGCTGGTAGGTAATGAGCTCGCCCGCCTTCTCGAACGAGTCCTCGCGCACCTCCACGAGGCCCGCCCGCACGAGGCCGCCGAGGAGGTGCTCGAAATCGCGCCGCTCGAGCGATCCGCCGGCGAACGCCTCGCGGTAGAGCCGGCCGGTCGGCTGCTCGCCGTCGCGCAGCGCCGAGAGGATCCTCGTGATCGCCTGCGCCTCGTCGCGGCTCGGCGCCCGGAACTCCCGCGCCACGCACGCGGCCGGCGCGCAAACGTCGCAGAGGCCGCAGGGCTCGCCGCTGTCCTCTTGGTCGCCGAAATGGCGGACCAGGTGCAGCATGCGGCAGCCGTGGCTCTCGGTGAACCGCGCCATCTGCACGAGCTCGGCGAGCTTGTGGCGCCGCTGCGCCTCGTAGGGCCCGCGCCACCCCGGCTCGCCCAGGGCCACGCCCCCGTCCGGATCCACGCGCGCGCCGCCGTGGATCCAGAGCTTCTCCAGGGCCTTGTCCGCGACCTCCGGTTCCATCCCGAGATCGCCCAGTATCTCCTCTCGCGGGCGCGGCTCCGCGGAGAGGGCCCCCTCGATCCGCTGCAAGACCGCCGGATCAGGGTAGTCGCGCTCGTGGAAGAACTCGTGCATTCGCCGGTCGACATACGAGTGCATCAGCACGGCCCGCGACGGGAGCCCGTCGCGACCCGCTCGGCCGATCTCCTGGTAATACCCCTCCAGGCTCCCGGGCAGCCCAGCGTGGATGACCGTGCGGACGTCGGGCTTGTCGATGCCCATGCCGAACGCGATCGTGGCGACGATGACCTCGGTGCTGCCGTCGAGGAACGCCGCCTGGATCCGGTCGCGGACCTGCGGGGCGAGGCCCGCGTGGTACGCCTCGGCGGGGAGATCTTCCGCGAGGCCGGCGGCGAGCGACTCGGCCTCCTTCCGGGTCGGCGCATACACGATCGCGGGCGTGCGGCCCTCCTGCCCGAGCAGCGCGCGCACCCGGGCGAGGCGCTCCCCCGGGCTGACCTCGAGGAGCTCGATACCCAGGTTGCTCCGCCGGAAGCCGTGAATGAAGCGCGCCGCGGAGGTGAGCCCGAGCTGCTCGACGATGTCGTCCTGCACGACCGGCGTCGCGGTCGCGGTGAGCGCGATGACCGGCGCTGGACGGAGCGCCGGGAGCCGCTGGCCGAGCATGCGGTAATCAGGGCGGAAGTCGTGGCCCCACTTGGAGATGCAATGGGCCTCGTCGACGGCGACGAGCACCGGCTTTCTGCGGGCGAGCAGCTCGGGGAAGCCGGGCACGCGGAGCCGCTCGGGGGCGATGAACAGGAAGTCGAGCGCGCCGTCCAGGTAATCGATACAGGCCTTGCGGGACTCGGGCCGGCTCCGGCCGGAGTGGATCCGCTCGGCGGCGAACCCGCACGCCCGGAGCTTGGCGGTCTGATCCTCCATCAGGGCGATGAGCGGGCTCACGACGAGCGTGGTGCCGCCGCGCGCGATCCCGGGGAGCTGGTAGCAGAGCGATTTGCCGGCGCCGGTGGGCATGACGAGGAGCACGTCGCTCCCCGCGGCCGCCGTCCGGCAGACCGCCTCCTGGTAGCGGCGGAACGCGCGGAAGCCGAAGCACTGCTGGAGCAACTGGAGGAGATCCGCGGGCCGGCGCGCCGGCGGTGACGCAGCGATCGATGCGCCCGCCGTGGCGCGCGGAGGCGGCTCGACGATCGCGGCAGCGCGCGACGACGGTGGAGGCGAGAGCGGCGCGACTGCCGCGGCGGCGCGCGCCGGAGGTGACTCGACGGCTGCGGCGCGCGCCGGAGGTGACTTGACGGCCGCGGCGCGCGCCGGCCTGGGCGCCGCCGCCGCGGCGACCGCGCCCGCCGCGGCGGACGAGCGCACCACGGCCGCGGCGCGCGCCCGGGTCGGCAGCGGGGATGCGGCCGCCCCCGCGAGCGCCGGAAGGGCGCCGCGCGACGCGGTGCCCGGCGCGCTCCCCGCGCCGCCGGCCGGCGCGCGCCGCGGCGTCGCGCGCGGCGCCTCGCGGTCGCGCCGGGCCTCCGGCGACGCGGTCGCGGCGCCGCGGCCGCTCCCGAGGCCCGGCCGCTCGCCGCGCTCCGGAAACGGAGACGACCGCTCCTCCGGCCGGGGCGCCGCGCCCCCCGCCGGGCGCCGCCCGGCGCTCACCTCCTCCACCACATGGCGCACGTACGACTCGATGCCCGCCATGAACGAGGCCAGATCGCCGCCGCCCCGGGCCATGCGGGCGAGCTTCGCCTCCCACGCGCCCGTCATCGCGGGGCTCTTCACGTCCGCGTGGACGACCTCGATCAGCCCGATGCCCTTGTCGGTCGCGTGCAGGAGCTTGCCCTTGCGCACGAGGTACTCGCGCCGGAGGAGCGTCTCGATGATCGCCGCCCGCGTGGCCGGGGTGCCGAGGCCCGAGTCCTTCATCGCCTCGGAGAGCTCCTTCTCGTCGAGGCTGCTGCCCGCGGTCTCCATCGCGGTGAGCAGCGTGGCCTCGGTGAAGCGCGGCGGCGGGCGCGTCTTCTTGGACAGCGCCTGCGCGTCGAGCACGAGCTGGACCTGCCCCCGCGCGAGGCCCGGCGGGAGCAGCTGATCCGCGGTCTCGCGCTCGCCCTCCCCCTCGTCCGCCTCGCGCCCCTCGCCTCCCTTGGCGTCCGATTCCCCCTTCTTGCGCGGCCTCGCCGGCGGCTTGCCGAAGCCGATGTCGAGCACCTTCCACCCGACCTTCTCCACGACGCTGCCCGCGCTGTGGTAGCGATCCACGATCGGCGCCCCGGCGCCCTCGCCCCGGGCGCGCGTGGTGATCGCGGTGATGACCGTGGTGATCGCGGTGACGTGATCCTCGTGCCACGCCGAGAGCAGGCGGCGGCAGACGAGGTCGAAGATCTTCTGCTCGTCCGGCGAGAGCTCCGCGCGCGAGGCCCGGGCGCCGGTGGGGATGATGGCGTGGTGATCGCCGATCTTGCCGTCGTCGACGAAGCGCTTGCCGAGCGGCCGGATCCCCGTCCCCGGCGCGAGCATGCCCTGGTAAGCGCCCTCGATCGCCTGCACCACGGCGCCGAGCGTGGCCGCCACCTCCGTCGAGAGGTGCCGGCTGTCGGTGCGCGGATAGCTGATGAGCTTCCTGCGCTCGTAGAGCGCCTGCGCCACCTCGAGCGTCTTCTGCGCGGAGAAGCCGTAAAGGCGGTTGGCGTGCCGCTGGAGCTCGGTCAGGTCGTAGAGCAGCGGCGGCGGGAGGCGGCGGGACTCGGGCCTCACCGCCTCGACGCGCGCCTCGCCGCGCCGGGCCCGCTCGATGATGCGCCGCGCCTCCTCGCCGTCCGGGGGGAGGCGCCGCCGCGACGGCGCGGTCTCGGCCTTCTCGCCCTCGCCCGCGGGGCCCGCCGGCTCGCGCGGATCGCTGGCGAGCGGTTGGTCCCGGAAATACGTGCCCTTGTACGACGCGTCCGCGGCGCCCTCGCCGCCCTCCCGGAGCGGGCAGAAGGTCGCGACGACCTCGAGGTACGGCTCCGGGACGAACCGTCGGATCGCGAGCTCGCGCTCGACGACCATGGACAGCGTGGGCGTCTGCACGCGGCCGACCGAGAGATCCTGATCGAAGACGAGGCTGTAGGCGCGCGAGAGGTTCATGCCGACGAGCCAGTCGGCCCGGCTGCGCCCGCGCGCGGCGTCGGCGAGGCCGTCGTAGCCGCGCGCGTCGCGCAGCCGCCGCAGGCCGTCGCGGATGGCGTCGGGGGTGAGCGACGAGATCCAGAGCCGATCGACCGGCTTCTTGCAGGCGGCCGCCTCGTAGATGTAGCGGAAGATGAGCTCGCCCTCGCGGCCCGCGTCGGTCGCGCAGATGACGCGCTCGACGTCGCGCCGGCCCAGGATCTTCCGGACGATCTCGAACTGCGCCCGCGTCCCGGGGAGGACGACGAGCGGGAACCGCGCGGGCAGCATCGGAAGGAGGTCGAGCCGCCAGCGCTTCCAGGCGGGGTCGATCTGGTGCGGCTCGGCGATGGCGACGAGGTGCCCCACCGCCCACGTGACGACGTAGCCGCCGCCCTCGAGGAAGCCCTCGGCGCGCCGCGAGGCCCCGAGCACCGCGGCGATGTCGCGGGCGACGGCGGGCTTCTCTGCGACCACGGCGATCATGCGAAGACCATGCGACCACCGGGAGCCACGGGCGTCGCCCGCGCCTCCCGCGGGGCGTTGATAGCGCGTGCCGCGCTCGGGCGGTATGGAGAAGCGCGCCGGACGGCCGCGAGCGGCGCGCGGACGGGCGGGTGGCGCCCTCAATCGCCCCGAGAAATTCCACGGAACGGCGGGAACGCAGCGCCGAGGCCGATGCCCCTCGAGGCTCCCCTCCCCGCCTCCGCGCTCCGACGACGGCGCGCCCCCCGCGCGTCGCGCGCTGTCTCCGGCCGCCTCTCGAAACGCGGTCGACATGGACTCGGCCCTATCGTGAGCCGTCGCGCGTGGCCGCCTGTCGTCCCCGAAGGACGGCGATGACACGACGTCGTCCGCGCGCCACACACACCACGCATCGGTCGACTCCCGATCTCTCCATCCACGCTTGACGGCCGCTCACCGCCGCTGCGAGCATCGGCGCTCTGCAACGATAAGCACCCTTTCAATGGCGAAGCTCTGCGCGTGGCGGTGGTTGCTCTGCCTCCTGCGCCACCACGCAGATCCCCACCTCGCACGGCATGCTGGTGCGCGCCGCCTACGCGGAGGAGCGCCCCGAGGTCGTCGTCGGCCTGCCCCGCGCGATCATCGAGGCAGACCGCATCTTCGAGGGCGATCCCGAGCGGTAAAGCGAGCTCATCGAGCATGTGACCGGGGTCGGCGCCGAGGTGGCCGACATGTCCCACGGCCCCCTCGGGACGTCGCCGCACGCTGCGTCTACGCCTTCAAAAGGATTCGAGAATTGGGTAACGTGACGAGCGGGTCGCGCCCGGGCGCGGCAGGTCCCTCATGAGGCACGTTGCAGGAGACCCCACCGCGCCGCCGAGACCTGCGCGTCGGAGGAGGAGAGGCGGTTGAGAGCCCTGGTCGTCCGCGCCCGCTCGTGGGCTTGCGCGCTCCCGCTCACCGCCGTGGTCGAGACCATGCGCGCCCTCGACGTCCGGAGCGTCCCCGGCGCGCCGCGGTTCGTGCGCGGGCTGGCCGTCATCCGCGGGGCGCACGTGCCCGTGATCGACCTCGCGGCGCTGTTCGGCGTCGCGGACGGGCAGCGCGGGGCGCGCCTCGTCTCGGTCCGCGCCGGAGCGCGGCCGCTCTCGCTCGAGGTCGACGAGGTGCTCGGCATCAAGGAGCTCGACCCGGCCGCCCTGGCGCAGGCTCCGCCGCTCGTCGCCCAGGCCCTGCCGGAGTGCGTGGACAGCCTCGGCACGCTCGACGGGCAGGCGATGGCGCTGCTCGAGACGGCGCGGCTCCTGCCCGAGGCCGCGTGGTCGGCCGTCCGAGGCACGGCGTGAGCTCCGCCGAGCGCGACCTCGGCCCGCTCGAGGAGCTCCTGGAAGAGCGCCTCGGGCTCTCGCGCGCGTCCCTGCACCTCGGCGCCGATCTCGAGGCCGTGCTGCGCGAGCGGATGCGCGCCCGGGGGTGCTCCGATCTGGGCGACTACCGGCGAGCGCTCGACCGGCCCGAGGTCGCCCGCGAGGAGCTCCACGTGCTCGCGGGCCAGCTCACGGTCGGGGAGACGTACTTCTTCCGCGAGTGGCAGCAGATCGAGGCCTGCGTCGAGATCGCCCTGCCGGAGCGCTTCGCCGCGCGCCAGGGCGGCGAGCCGATCACCGTGCTCTCGGCGGGCTGCGCCTCGGGCGAGGAGGCGTACACGCTCGCGATCGCGCTCCACACCGCGTACCCGGGGCTCCTGCCGCACCGGATCAAGGTCGTCGGCGTCGACGTCAACCCGGGCGCCATCCAGAAGGCGCAGCGGGCGCGGTACTCGGAGTGGGCCCTGCGGGCGGTCCCGGACGACATGCGCCAGCGCTTCTTCGCGCGCGCCGGGGCCGACGTCGCGCTGCGCCAGGAGATCGTCAGGCTCGTCGAGTTCCAGGTCCGGAACCTCCTCGACGACGACCCCGCTTTCTGGAGGCCCGGCGCGTTCGACGCGATCTTCTGCCGCAACGTCCTCATGTACTTCGCGCCGCAGAAGGTGGCTGAGGTGCTCGACCGGCTCCACGCCGCGCTCGCGCCGCGCGGCTTCCTGTTCCTCGCCTCGAGCGAGTCGCTCCGCGCCGCGAGCGCCGCGTTCGAGGCGGCGCACTCGCACGGCATCTTCTACTACCGGCGGAGCAGCGCGCCCCCCCGCCACGCGCGCGGCGACGCCCCGCGCGCGAGCCGCTGGGTCGCGCGCATCCACGAGGCGTCCGCGCGCGTCGCCGAGGTGGCCCAGCGCGTGTCGCCGCCCCCGCGGGGCGACGCGCCGGCCTCGCCGACCGCGCAACGCGCGTTCCCATCGACGAGGCCCCCGCCGACGAGGCCCCCGCCGACGAGGCCCCCGTCGACGAGGCCCCCGTCGACGAGGCCGCCGGCGCTGGCCGAGCTCGCGGCGATCGACAGGGCGCTGGAGCTCATCGGCGGCGAGCGGTTCACCGACGCGATGGCGGCGCTCGGGGCTCTGCCCCAGCGGGCCGCGTCGAGCGCCCGGGTCGAGCTCCTGCGCGCGGTGATCCTCTGCCAGCAGGGCGAGCTGGCCCGCGCCGAGCGCGCCTGCCAGCGCGCGCTCGACGCGGGCGACGCCGGGGACAGCGGCGCGGCCCACTACGTGCTCGGCCTCTGCCAGGAGCAGGCCGGCGACGCCGCGGGCGCCGCGCAGCACTACAAGGCCGCGGCGTCGCGCGATCCAAGCTTCGCCATGCCGCACCTCCGGCTCGGGCTGCTCGCGAAGCGCGCCGGCGACCTCGCGACCACGCTGGACGAGCTCGGCCGCGCGGCGGCGCTGCTCGTCTCGGAGCGGCAGGAGCGCCTCGTGCTGTTCGGCGGCGGCTTCCCGAGGTCGGCGCTGATCGGCCTCTGCCAGGCCGAGCTCACGGCCCGGGGAGGGCGCGCCGGATGAAGCGCGCCCTGCTCGCCGAGCGCCTCGCCGCGCTGCAGGCCGCCTTCGACGCGTCCTTCGCCGAGCCCGCGCGCACCCGCGCCGAGGAGCCGGCGCGCGCGCTCGCCGTCCGCGCGGGCGACCGCAGGCTCCTCGTGCGCATCGAGGAGCTCGCCGCCGTCGAGCCGTGCCGCCGGATCGTGCCGCTCGCCGGCGGCCCGCCGGGGCTGCTCGGGCTCGTCGGCCTGCGCGGCCGGCTCGCCGCGGCGTACGACCTCGCCGCGCTCGTCTCCGGCCGGCCGCGCGCCAGCGTGGGCGCGGCGGCGGCCGGGCCGGCGCCGCGCTGGCTCCTCGTCTGCGCCGAGCACCCCGACATCGCGCTCGCGTTCGACGAGATCGAGGGCCACGCCAGCGTCCCGCGCGAGGGCGCGCGCTCCGCCGCCGCCGAGCGCGAAGGCGCGGGCGAGCTCGTCACGGAGGCCGTCGAGGTCGACGGCGAGCCGTGGGGCCTCCTCCGCGTCGCCGCCGTCGCGGACACCGTCTTGCGCCGGGCCGAACGAGGCGCAGAGCGTCCCAAGGAAGATCGATGAAGACCACGTGGACCATCCCGCAGCAGATCGCCGCCAGCCTGTTCTTCCCCCTCGTCGTGCTGATCGTGCTGGGCGTCGTCTCCGTCCACAAGACGGCGAGCCTGCTCGAGATCAGCCAGGAGCTGAAGCACACCTACCGGGTGCTCACCGAGCTCGACGAGCTCCACGCCCACTTCCTCGACGCGGAGACGGGGCAGCGGGGGTTCATCATCACCGGCGACGACGCGTTCCTGGAGCCCTACGAGATCGCGCTGCACTCGATCGACGCCGACTACGAGGAGCTGCGCCGGCTGACCGAGGGGAACCTGGGCGCGCAGGAGCGGCTCGGCCGGCTCCGGCCGCTGATGCGGGAGAAGCTCGAGGAGATGCGCCTCTCGGTCGAGCAGCGCCGCCGCGAGGGCGCCGCGGCCGCCGCGGCGACGGTCGCGAGCGGCCGCGGCCGGCGGGCCATGGATGACATCCGCGCCGTCGCCGGCGAGCTCCGCGCCGAGGAGATGCGCGCCCTCACGGCGCGAGAGCAGGAGGCCGCGGCGAGCGAGCAGCGCCTGCTCGTCACCCTCACCGCGGGCTCCGCGCTCACCGTCCTCGTCGTCGCCGCGGTCGGCTTCCTGATCATCCGCGGCATCAACCGCCGCATCCACTCGGCGACCCGCCGCATCGAGAGCTCCGCGACGGAGCTCCAGGCCGCCGCCACGCAGCAGGCGCAGGGCTCGAAGGAGCAGGCGACCACCTCGACCGAGGTCTCCGCCACCATGCGGGAGCTGCTCTCGACGTCCCACCAGATCGCCGAGAGCACGCAGCGGGTGACGCAGATCGCCGCCGACACCGCCGCGGCCGCGCGCGCCGGCGACGAGACCGTGAAGCGGGCGCGCGAGGGCATCGACGGCGTCCAGCGCCAGGTCGAGCAGATCGTCCTCCACATGCTCGATTTCGGCAAGAAATCCCAGGAGATCGGCGGGATCCTCCAGATCATCAACGAGCTCGCCGAGCAGACGAACATCCTCGCGATCAACGCGACCATCGAGGCGGCCGGCGCCGGGGACGCGGGCCGGCGCTTCGGGGTGGTCGCCGACGAGATCCGCAAGCTCGCCGACCGCGTGGGCGGCTCGACCAAGGAGATCCGCGCGCTCATCGACGAGATCCGCGCGGCCGCGAACACGACCGTGATCGCGACCGAGAGCGGCTCGAAGGCGGTCGACGCGAGCGCGCGCCAGTTCGGCGAGGTCGCCACGAGCTTCCGGCAGATCTCGGAGCTCGTCAGCAGCACCGCCGAGGCGTCGCGCGAGATCGAGCTCAGCACCAAGCAGCAGGCCACGGCGGTCGAGCAGGTCAACGCGGCGCTGCTCGACGTGGCGCGCACCGCGCGCGAGACGGAGGCGAGCTCGTCGGTCACGCTGAAGACGTCCTCCGAGCTCGCGACGCTCTCGAAGGACCTCGTCCGCCTCATCCAGCGGCCAGCCGGGGCGTAGGAGCACCGCTTGGGGAGCGATCTCTACAAATACTTCCGGATGGAGGCCCAGGAGCTCGCGGACGGGCTCGCGTGGAGGTTGCTCGATCTCAAGGAGCAGGGCGGCCAGGGGGAGCCGCTCGACCAGTGCTTCCGGCTGGCGCACACGCTGAAGGGCGCCGCCGGCGCGGCCAAGCAGCTCAAGATCGCCGAGCTTGCCCACACGGTCGAGGACGTGCTCACGCCGTTCCGGCGGGACCGCCAGCCGATCCCGGCGGAGCACATGGGCGAGCTGATGCGGCTCATCGGGCTCATCCGCGACGAGGTGTCCCGCCTCGCCGCGGAGGAGCCCTGCGACCCCGAGCGCGGCCGCCCGGCCCGGCGCAGCGCGCACGAGGAGGTGGCGCGCGTCGATCTGGCCCACGTGGGCGCGCTGGCCGACGAGATCGGCGAGGCCATCGTGCAGCTCGAGTCGCTGCGGAGCAGCGCGGAGGCGCTCGATCGGGCCGAGCGCCTCACCGAGGCGCTCGGGAACGTGAGCTCGCCGGAGGAGGCGGTGCGCAACCTGGGGGAGCTCGGCGCGCGGCGGGCCGGGGGGCTCTACCGCGAGCTCTGCGCCGCGCTCGCGGACGCGCGCGCCGAGCTCGCGCGGGGCATCGACCGGCTCTCCACCGAGCTCCGGCAGGCGCAGGCGCGCACGCGCGAGCTGCAGCTCCTGCCGTGCGCCGGCGTGCTCGAGGCGGTGGAGCTCGCGGTGCGCGAGGCGGCGGACTCGCTCGGCAAGCGCGTCGATTTCCAGGCGAGCGGCGGCGACATCCGGCTCGACAGCGCGGTGATCACGGCGCTGCGGGACGCGGCGCTCCAGATGGCGAGGAACGCGGTCGACCACGGGATCGAGCCCGAGGCCGCGCGCCGCGCCGCGGGGAAGCCGGCGGCCGGGCAGATCCAGCTCCGGGTCGAGCAGCGCGGCAGCCGGGTCGCCCTGATCTGCAGCGACGACGGCCGCGGCGTCGACGTGGCCGCGGTCCGGAGGGCGGTCGTGCGCGCGGGGCTCCGCCGCGAGGAGGAGGCGTACGACCTCACCGCGGAGGACGCGCTGGAGCTCATCTTCGGGCCGGGGGTGAGCACGTGCGAGGCGATCACCTCGCTCTCGGGCCGCGGCGTCGGCCTCGACGTGGTGCGCGAGACCGCGGCGAAGCTGAGCGGCACGGCGAGCGCAGAGAGCCAGCCCGGGCGCGGGACCACGATCGAGCTCGTGGTCCCGATCTCCCTCTCGTCGGTGACCGCGCTGCGGATCGAGGACGGCGGCCACACGGCGCTCCTGCCGCTCGACGCGGCGCGGCTCGCGCTCCGGCTCGACGCGGGCGCGATCGTCCGCGGCCCGGAGCGCGACGCGATCGTGATCGAGGATCGCCTCGTGCCGTTCGCGCGCCTCGCCGCGGTGCTCGGCGCGGCGGAGCCGGAGGGCGAGCCGCGCTGCGCGGTGGTCGTCGGCGCGGGCGCGTCGCAGGCGGTGCTCGGGGCCGATCGCCTCCTCGGCGCGGTGCCCGTCGTCGTGAAGCCGCTCCCCGCGGCGGCGGGGGCGCCACCCGCGGCGCTCGGGGCCAGCCTCGACGTGCGCGGCGACCCGGTGCTCGTCCTCGATCCGCGCGGCCTGGTCGAGCTCGTGCGCGCGGCCGGCCCGGGCGGCGCGCGGAGGCGCGAGCGGCGCCCGCCGCCGCCGATCCTCGTCGTGGACGACTCGCTCACCACCCGGATGCTCGAGCAGAGCATCCTCGAGTCCGGCGGGTACGAGGTCGATCTCGCGTCCTCGGGCGAGGAGGGGCTGCGCAAGGCGGCCGAGCGGCGTTACGGCCTGTTCCTCGTGGACGTGGAGATGCCGGGGATGAACGGCTTCCAGTTCGCCGAGCGCGTCCGCGCCGATCCGGCGCTGCGCGAGACGCCGCTCGTCATCGTGACGTCGCTGTCGTCGGCGGCCGATCGCCGCCGCGCCAGGGAGGCGGGCGCGGACGACTACATCGTGAAGGGCGAGTTCGACCAGCGGCGGCTGCTCGACACGGTGGCCGGGCTCGTCGCTCGAGCGCGGGGGGCCGCGTCGTGAGCCGCGCGCCGCAGGCCGAGCCCCGCGCCCCCTCGCGGAAGATCCGCGTGCTGGTGGCCGACGACTCGCGCACGGTCCGCAGGCGCATCGTCGCCGCGCTCGAGGCGGACCAGGAGATCGAGGTGGTCGGCGAGGCCGGCGACGGGGAGGCCGCGATCGCGCTGTGCGAGCAGCTCCGGCCCGACGTGCTCACGCTCGACATGATGATGCCCAAGGCGAGCGGGGTCGCGGTGACCGAGCACGTGATGGCCTACTGCCCCACGCCGATCCTCATCGTCTCGGCCTCGCTCGAGCGCGGGGAGGCGCTCGGGACGTTCGACGCGCTGGCCGCGGGCGCCGTGGACGTGCTCGACAAACCGGCGGCCGGCGACGAGGGCGACGCCTGGGATCTGCGGCTCGTGAGCGCGGTGAAGCTCGTCGCGCGCATCAAGGTGATCACGCACCTGCGCAGGAAGCTCCGGCCCGCGCGCCCCCTGCCCGCCGTGGAGGCGCCGGGCGGCGCGCGCGCGGATGACGGCTGGTGCCGGGTCATCGCGATGGGCGCCTCGACCGGGGGGCCGTCGGCCATCGTCGAGGCGCTGAGCCCGCTGCCAGCGTCGTTCCCCGTGCCCATCCTTCTCGTCCTGCACATCGGCGCGCCGTTCGCGCCCGCGTTCGCCGAGTGGCTGGCCGGGCGGCTCGCGATCCCGGTCTCGATCGCGACCGACGGGGAGCCGCTCCCGCGCGCCGGCCAGCCCGGCGTGAGGCTGGCGCTGCCCGACAGGCACCTCGTGGTCGAGAAGGGGCGGCTCCGCCTGACCGACGGTCCGGAGCGGCACTCGTGCCGCCCCTCGGTCGACGTGCTCTTCGCGTCGATCGCGGTCGAGGTCGGCGAGCGCGCCATCGGCTGCCTGCTCACCGGCATGGGCCGCGACGGCGCCGAGGGGATGCTCGCCATGAAGCGCGCGGGGGCGACGACCCTCGCCCAGGACGAGCCGTCGTCCGTCGTGTTCGGGATGCCGCGGGAGGCCATCGCGCGGGGCGCGGCGCAGCACATCTTATCCGCAAGCGCCATCGGCCCTACTTTGCTGGCGCTGTCCAGGAGCACGAGGAAATCGCCATGAAGCCGCACGTCCTGATCGTCGATGACAGCCTCACGATACGCATGGATCTCCGGACCCTGCTCACCACCGGCGCCGGGTTCGTGGTGACGGCGTGCGAGACCAAGGCGCTTGCCCAGAAGGTCCTGAAGACGAGGGCGTTCTCGCTGGTGATCCTCGACGTGCTCCTGCCGGACGGCGACGGGCTCGATCTCCTCCGGGAGATCCGCACCTCGGAGGATCTCGCGCACATGCCGGTCATCCTCCTGTCCACCGAGATCGAGGTGAGGCACCGGATCCACGGGCTGAGCATGGGCGCCGACGAGTATGTCGGGAAGCCGTACGACGGGAGCTACCTCGTGCACCGGGCGATGGAGCTCGTGAGCGAGCGCAGCAGCGCGCGCCGCGCGGCGGAGGGCGGCGGCTCGGGCCTGAGCGGCAAGAAGATCCTCGTCGTGGACGACAGCCCCACGTACCGCGCCTCGCTCGCGCACGTCCTGCGGCAGGACGGCTGCGACGTCATCCCGGCGCAGTCGGGCGAGGACGCGCTGAGCCTGCTCTCCGTCGAGGGGGTCGACTGCGTGATCATGGACCTCCTGATGCCGGGGATGGGCGGCATGGAGGCCGCGCGGCGGATCAAGCAATCGAGCGGCACGAGCCACATCCCCGTGGTCATCCTGACGGGGCACGACGACGCCGCGACGCGGGCGGAGGGCGCGCGCATCGGCGTCGACGACTTCGTGCTGAAGGCGCCCGAGCTGACGATGCTGCGGTCGCGGCTGCGGAGCCTGTTCCGGAACAGGCCTGCGCCGGCCGCGGGCGGCGGGGCCGCCGCGCGGCGCGCCGGGAGCAGCCCGGATCTCCCGCCGCCGAGCTCGCGGGCCGGCAGCCGCGCGCGCAGCGTGTTCCCGGGGGCCGGGTCGCTGTTCGATCAGGTCGTCGCGGTGAGCGGGCTCTCGAGCGTGATCGGGCCGAGCACCATCGTGCGGGCGTGCCGGCGCGCGGGCATCGAGCCGTGGTCGATGTCGCCCGAGGACCTCCACCGCGCGCTGCCGGCCATCCGCGAGACGCTGCGCATGTTCCTGAGCGAGGAGGACTCCGAGCGCGGCATCGCGGCCATCAGCCTGCTCGCGCGCGACGCGGCGTCCGCCGCGAGCTGAGCGGGCTCGCCCGACTTACGCAGTAGCGGACGATGTCGGACGCTGAAGGATGATGACGGGCGATCCGTGTCGTCGCCTTGACGCGCGCGCGCCGAGCGGGTTGACGTATTTCCTGGACGTTTGCCGCCGCGCCGGGGCGCGCGGCGGTGCGAGAGAGGGGCATCGCGATGCGGGACTTGAAGGGGATCGTCGAGGTGGAGCTGCTCGTCGAGGAGAACGGCGCGCTCGCGCCGGCGCGGGAGTACGTTCACCGCGACACGACGTACGTCGAGGGGCGGTCGGGCCAGCGCTATGCGCTGCGCGTGCGGAACCTGACGGGCGGGCGCGTGGAGGTCGTGCCCTCGGTCGACGGGCTCGACGTGCAGCGCGGTCAGGACGCCTCGTTCGACCTGCGCGGCCTCGTGATCGGGCCTCACGACGCGTTCGATTTCACCGGGTTCCGCATCAGCCACACCGAGGTCGCGACGTTCCGGTTCGGGAGCATCGAGCAGTCGTACGCCGCGAAGATCGGCAAGCCTCGCAACGTGGGCGTCATCGGCCTGGCGGCGTTCCAGGAGCTCGCGCCGCCGCCGCCTCCCCCGCCGCCTCCGTTCACGCCGCCGCCGCCGCCGGGCGGCGCGCCGCCCCCCGCGGCGACGCGCCCGCCGGCCCGGGCGCCGGGGTACGGCCCGCCGGCGCCCGGTGCCCCGCCGGCGCCCGCTGCCCCGGCGTACGGCCCGGCGCCCGCCGCGTCGCAGGGGCTCGGCACGACCTTCGGGGAGCGGCGCGAGTCGCACATCACGTCGACGCAGTTCAACCGGGCGACGCCGAATCCCGCCGCCGTGCTGGTGATCCGCTACGAGCAGCGCGAGGGGCTGCGGGCGCTCGGGATCGACGTGGACGGGCTCTCCCAGCGTGAGACGGCCAGCCCCTTCCCCGCGGAGACCGGCTTCGCCAAGCCGCCGCCGGGCTGGAAGGGGTGAGTCCGGCTCAGTGCTCGTCGCCGGTCAGCACCCCGGCGCCCGCGCCGGCCGGGACGAGCGTGGGGATCTCCTCGGCGGGATCGGGGGTCCACGCGTAGAACGTCGACGGGTCGAACCCCTGCCCGTTCGCGCTGGCGGGATCCGTGTTGATCACCACGTTGGTGTCGGTCCACGTGAGGTCGGAGCCGCCGTAATCGTCCGTGGCGGCCTCGGCGTCCTGGAGGTAGTTCCCGTCGGCGTAGATGGAGCAGCCCACGCCCTTGCCGATCATGTAGTCGCCGAGCCCGACGGCGAAGTTGTTGAACACGTGGGCGTGCCCGAAGCGGACGCGGGGGTGGCGCTGGTCGCTGTGATCGAACCAGTTGTGGTGGTAGGTCACATGCAATCGGCCCGTGTCCTGCGCGCCGTTGCCGTCGTCGTGGCCGAGCAGCATGGTCTTGACCGTCTCGTGGAAGTGGTTCCACGAGACCGTGACCCAGTCCGAGCCGCGCTTCACGTCGACGGACCCGTCGTGGCTGCGCTCGAACGTGTTGTGATCGATCCACACGTGGTGCGAGAAGCACGGGACGTTGATGGAGTCGTCCGCCGAGTTGACGAACGTGAGGTTCCGGAGGATGACGTTCGATACCGGCGTGTAGCCCTCCGGCGTGGCGGCCGTGCAGGTCTCGCCCGCGCTGGCCGCGAGCTCCTCCGTCCAGCCGCTCACGTCGAAGCCGAACCCGTCGATGGTCGCGTCTGCGCCCACGCCGATGAGGGTCTTGTTGGAGCGCACGCGCAGCATCGGCGCGCCGCCGCCCACGATCGTACCCGAGATCCGGATGACCCTCGGCGCGTCGTCTCCGAGCGCGGCGACCAGCTCGGCGTACGTCGTCACCGTGACGACCTCGCCGCCGGAGCCGCCCGTCGTCGTGGCCAGGCCGTCGGCGCTCACGGCCGCGAAGCCGAGCAGCGACGCATCGGCGGGGCCGCCGCCCGTGGACGACGACGTGGTCGCGCTCGCGCCGGCGCCCGACGAGGCGGCGCTCGCGCCGCCGCCGGACGCCGAGGACGCCGAGGAGCTCTGGGCGCCGCTCGCGACGCCCCACGCCGCCCCCGTCGACCCCGCGGCGGGCCCGCCGCCCTGGCCCGGCGCGGGCGCGCCGCTGCCGCCTCCGTTCGAGGCCGTGTCCCCTGCCCCGGCGCTGGCGCTGCAGCCCGTCGCGAGCGCGGCGTACCCGAGCGCCAGCGCCGCCAAGCACGATGTCCTGTTCTTCAAGGCTCCTCCTCTCGCGGCCTCAGATCCGGCCGGCCCCCGCGTAGCTCATGACCAGCGCCGGAACGTCCTCCGCCCGGTCCGCGTCGTAGGGGTACATCGCGACAGGATCGAACGCCGCGCCGCGCGTCTCGCAGACCGGCGTCGCGGGAGGCGGGGGATCGTTCGGGTCCTCGGACGGCGGAGGCGGCATGTTGGTCTCGATGACGTTGTTGCGTTCGACGATGTCCCCCGGCTCGGAGTCCGCATACCCCGCCCGGCACGGGAACCACGTGTTCAAGAAGTAGTTGCCCTCCACGACGACGTCGGCCTCCATGCGCGACGCGACCCCGTAGGAGAGGTTGCCGAGATAGTAGTTGTTGAGCACGTGCACCTGGCCGAAGCGGACGCTCGGGTGCCGCGTCTGGGTCCCGTCGAACCAGTTGTGGTGGAGGGTGACCTTGAGGAAGCCGGCGTCCGACGAGGCCGCGTCGGAGTGGCCGATGAGGATCGTCTTGTGGTGGTTCCTGAAGACGTTCCACGAGAGCGTCACGTAGGACGACTCCCGGACGATATCGATCAGGCCGTCGGCCGCGTTCATGAACGTGCAGTGATCGATCCAGACGTTCGTGGTCTCGGTGGTGATGCCGATGGCGTCCTCGTTCGCGTCCTGGAACGTGATGTTCCGGATGATGACGTTCTTCTCCCGGTACAGGTACAGCCCGCCGCCGACGATCTTCGCGTCGGCGCCGAGGCCGACGATGGTCTTGTTCGAGCCCACGTCGTTCATGCCGGACAGCTCGATGGTCCCGGAGATCTGGACGACGCGCGGCTCGGTGCCCGCCATCGCCTCCAGGAGCGCCTCCGCGTCCGAGACCGTCACCACCATGCCGCCTTCGCCGCCGGTCGTCCCGCCGTTCAGCGACGCGAACCCGACGGGGCCGTCCTCAGGGGCGGGCGGCGGTGGATCCGTGGGGGGATCACCGCCGGTCGACGCGCTCGAGGTGCCGCTCGCCGCGCTGGAGGCGGTGCTGCTGGCCGTGGCGCCGCTGCTGGCCGTGGCGCCGCTGCTGGCCGGGGGCGAGCCCCCGGAGCCGCCGGCTCCGTCCCCCGCTCTGGGGGTGGCTTCGTCGCCGCCGCACGCGCACAGGCCGAGCGCCAGCAGCGCGAACGGGAACACGAGAGTCCGACCTGACTTGCTCCTTGAGGTCATCCTTCAGCTTCACCTCTGCCTCGACGGGGATGCTGGCGTCATCGTGTTCTCCGTCGTCGAGGCAGCGGACGTCGGATCATCGATGGATGGCGCTCGCCGGCGGGGCCTCCTCCGGGCTCCCGCGGCGCGCCTCGTCTGTACCGCGCGACGCGCAGCGCGAAGCACACACGCAACCGTTGTGCCGTTCGCCGCCGCGCCCGCACGGGCGCGGTTCGTTTCAGAATTTTTCCGCGGGAGTGGCCGAGATGGCCGGCCCTGACGTGAGCAGCTGTCGATGAGGCGCTGGCGAACCTCCCGCCGATGGCTGTGGGTCAACGCGCGGTTGACGTGGCGTGCGCCGGCGCCGTCAAGCACGTCAACCCGCGGTTGACTCGGCGCGCCCACGGCGCGCTGCGACAAGGGCTCTGGCGCCGCGAGCGCGGCGCGGCTTCCAGCGGGCCGGAATGCCTGTCGGCGGGCGGCTCGGAGAAGGCGGCACCGACATTGCTTGTCGCCCCATCACGGTTCGAAAGGATGTGTTCATGCAAGGCGCTGTTCTCTCGTTGATCCTCCTGGGTTGCGCGGTCCTGGTCGGCTGCTCCGGCGCCGCGAACTCGCCCGGGGCGAGCGATGAGGCGGCCGGACAGGGCGGCACGGGAGGCGGCGCTCCGGGCAGCACGAGCGGACAGGGCGGCGGCGCAACCTCGGTCGGCCACGGCAGCGCTTCGGGCGCGGGCGGCAGCGGTGGGGGTGCTGGCACCGGTGCGGGCGGCCAGGGCGGCGGCGCGACCTCGAGCGGCCACGGCGGGGCCGGCGGCGCGCCGCAGGGGCTCGGGGACGGGCCGGACGGGTTCGCGAGCGTGGACGGTTATGGCGTCAGGACGACCACGGGCGGCGCGGGCGGGCCGGTCGTCACGGTCACCACGACCGAGGAGCTCCTCGATTACATCGCGCGCCCTGGGCCGTACGTCATCCAGGTCTCCGGGACGATCGCGCTGCCCACCGGCACCACCGACGGCATGCACGACGTGACGTCCCACAAGACGATCCTCGGCCTCGGCGCGGACGCGACGCTCACCGGCGGCGGCCTCAAGATCGGCCTGCCGGTGGACGACGCCATCACCTCCCCTCCGCCGGACGCGGTCCACAACATCATCATCCGGAACCTCAAGATCACCGGGGCCTCGGACGATCTCATCAACATCCAGATGTTCTCGCACCACATCTGGATCGATCACTGCGATCTCTCGAACGGGGGCGACGGCGCGCTCGACATCAAGCGGGGCTCGGACCTCATCACGGTGTCATGGAACCACTTTTACGACCACACGAAGACCTGCCTCCTCGGGCACGACGAGCTCGGCGCCCCTCAGGACGTCGGCCGGCTCCGGGTCACCTATCACCACAATTTCTTCGATCGCTCTGATCAACGCAACCCGCGGGTCCGCTTCGGCGAGCCCGTGCACGTCTACAACAACTATTACAACGACAACAGCTATGGCATCGCGTCCACCTGGAACGCCGGGGTTGTCGCCGAGGGCAACTACTTCTTCAGCGTCAACAACCCCGGCCGGGTGCTCTTCGAGGACAACGGCCCTGGCCGCATGATCGCGCGGGACAACACCCTCGTCGAGTGCAACCACGAGATCGAGGTGGCTGGCCCGGTGGTCGAGCCGAGCACCTACTACGACTACACGGTGGACAGCAGCGCGGATGTCCCGGCGATCGTGATGGCCGGCGCGGGCGTGGGCAAGATCGACCTTTGAAGCTTCCCTGCAAAGGCGGACCCCTCGGAGCTGGGTCCACCTCAACAACGGAGAGACCAGTGCACATTCGATTCCTCCGCGCGCGCCGGGCGTCCGACGCGGCCGCCTTGGCGATGCTCATGATTTTCGCGGCATGCTCGACCGATCCCGAGGGAGGCACGGCGACCAGCGGCTCGACCGGCGGCCCCGGCGGCTCGACCGCCATCGGCTCGGGCGGCGGCAGCAGCTCCGCCACCGTCGGCTCGGGCGGCGCAGGAGGCGCGGGCGGCGCATCCACCGTCGGCTCGGGCGGCGCAGGAGGCTCGGGCGGCGCAGGAGGCTCGGGCGGCGCAGGAGGCTCGGGCGGCGCAGGAGGCTCGGGCGGCTCCGCCACCGTCGGCTCGGGCGGCGCAGGAGGCGCGGGCGGCGCAGCCACCGTCGGCTCGGGCGGCGCAGGAGGCACGGGCGGCGCCGGCGGCTCGGGACCCGTCGAGGACGTGGGCACGGTGATCAAGGTGACGACCCTCGACGCGGACGGCCCGGGGTCGTTGCGCGAGGCGATCGAGACGCCAGGCCGACGCATCATCGTGTTCGAGGTCGGCGGCATCATCGATCTGAACAAGGCCCGCCTCAACATCACCGAGCCGTTCGTCACCATCGCCGGCCAGACAGCGCCCCCGCCGGGCATCACGCTGATCCGCGGCGGGATGAGGATCACCACGCACGACGTGCGGATCCAGCACCTCCGCTTCCGCATGGGCGACGCCGGCGCCGCGCCGGCGTCCGGGTTCGAGCCCGACGTCACCACGGACGGCCCCTCCGCGTACAACATCGTGGTCGACCATTGCTCGGTGGCGTGGGGCGTCGACGAGAACCTGTCCGTCTCGGGCCCCCGCTTCGACGGCCCAGCCGGCACATCGCACCGCGTCACCCTCAGCAACAACATCATCGCCGAAGGGCTCCACGAATCCGTGCACGCGAAGGGCGCGCACTCGATGGGCACCCTCGTGCACGACTACTGCACCGACGTCACCGTCGTCGGCAATCTCTACGCCCATAACTACGAGAGAAGCCCCTGGTTCAAAGGGTTCGCGACGGGGACGATCGTGAACAACGTCGTCTACAATCCCGGGAAATGGGCGATGCGGCTGGGCCCCGTCGTCCGGGAGTGGGAGAGCTCGGGCATCGCGCCGGAGCCTCCCAGGGTCAGCGTCGTCGGCAACTACATGAAGCACGGCGTGGACACGTTGCCAGGGCTCCCGATGCTGGGCACCAACTCGATGGGCTCGGCGTACCTGGAGGACAACATCGTCGTCGATGCGAGCGGTGAACCGGCGCTGCTCGTCTCCCCGGCGATCGTCATCCTCCCCGAGAAGCCCGTGTGGCCCGACGGCCTCGTCGCGCTCCCCGCGGCGTCGGTCCTGGACTCGGTGCTCGCGCACGCGGGCGCGCGGCCCAGAGAGCGCGACGAGATCGATCTGCGCATCGTCGCAGAGGTCGTGTCCGGCGGCGGCATGCTCGTGAACAGCCAGGACGAGGTGGGGGGCTACCCGACGGCAGAGCCGACCACGCGGCCGCTGGTCGTCCCGGCCGAGGACATCGAGGGCTGGCTCGAGCGCCTCGCCGACGAGCTCGAGTAGCGGGCGTCGCCCGCGCCGTCGCCGAGCCCCGGCGCGCGAGGCCGCCGCTCCCCACGAGCGGCGGCCTCGGGGCGCTCGCGCGGTGACGTCACCAGGATTCGGCTTGAAGGAGGCACCATGCTGAGAGGATCATCGATCTATTCCGTCGTCGTGTTGGCAGCGCTCTCCGGCTG
This sequence comes from Sorangium sp. So ce394, assembly GCF_051474665.1. Classification (NCBI taxonomy): domain Bacteria; kingdom Pseudomonadati; phylum Myxococcota; order Polyangiales; family Polyangiaceae; genus Sorangium; species Sorangium sp. So ce394. The sequence goes on along the minus strand of NZ_CP150339.1, from coordinate 5,590,667 downwards.
TGCGTCAGGCAGCGCGAGCGACAGCAGTAGCAGCAGCAGCGACGAGCCGGGCTCGGGCGAGCCGGGCCCCGTCGACCCCGGGTACGGCGACGGGACGGAAGACCCGGGCGGCGCGCCCGGCGGCATCGATCCCAACGCCAACCCCGGCGAGAGCGTGGACTGCGGGCGTCAGAACTTCAACGTCGAGCGCAAACCGGCCAGCATCCTGCTGGTCCTCGATCGCTCGGCGTCGATGCAGGACGATCCGAACGGAGACGAGGGCACGCCGTCGAAATGGGAACTCGTCGTGCCCGCCTTGCAGGAGGTGATCGCGGCGACGAACGAGGCGGCCTCCTGGGGACTCAAGGTGTTCCCGCAAGGCGACCGGACCGGCACCTGCACCGAGGAGAGCTTCCCGCACGATATCCTGATCCCGATCGCGGGCAACAACGCGCCCACGGTGAACCAGGCGATCTCCAGCACGACCCCGGAGGGGGACGGCACGCCGACGGGCGACGCCATCAACAAGGCGGTCGAGTACCTGCAGACGATCCAGAACGACGACCCGAAGTACATCCTGCTCGCGACGGACGGCGACCCGTCGTGCCCCAAGAGCGACTCGGACGAGTTCGCGGTGCAGGCGGTGACGACCGCGGCCGCCGCCGGCTTCCACACGTTCGTGGTCGGCATCGCGTCGCAGGAGAGCAAGGTCAAGGCGCTCAACGGCCTCGCCGTCGCCGGGCTCGAGCCGCGCCAGGACCCGGATCCGCTTGCGCCCAAGTTCTACCTCGCGGCCACGAAGGACGAGCTCGTGACGTCGCTGCTGACGATCACGGGACAGGTCTCGACCTGCCTGTTCCCGCTGAGCGCGCCCCCGCCGAACCCGGACCACGTGGGCGTGTTCGTCGGGGATCAGGCGGTCATGCAAGACGCCACGGGCATGAACGGCTGGAATTACACGGGGCCCGACATGACGACCATCCAGCTTTACGGCGCCGCGTGCGAGCAGGTGGCGAGCAGCGGCGCCGGCGCGGTCAAGGTGATCTTCGGCTGCAAGGACGACCCGATCTACTGAGCCGCCGAGCGCGAGCCGGCCGGGCGCAGCGCTCGGCCGGCCCGCGGATCCGGCGCACGGATCCGGCTCACGGCTCCGACCGAGGAGACCGTCGTCGCCCGGAGGCGCCCTCCCCCGGAGCTCCGCGCCGCGGAGCTCCGCCCTCGTTCAAGAGATCATCCGCGCCTGCCCGCGGCTACTTGTCAAACCACTTGTTGACCGAGCCGCACTCCCACTGAAAGCCGGCGCCGAGATCCCAGCAGACACAGCCCCTGGCGCTGCCGGACTCGTTGCCGATGCACGACGTCCCCTCCTCCGCCGCGGTACAGGGGCTGTTCCGGATCGACGCCGCGCTGCCGTCGCCGCCCGCGGCGCTGCAGTCGACCGCGACCGGGTTGATGGGGTACTGCGCCGGATCGGGCGGCAGACACGGCTCGCAGTCGGCGACGCCGCCCGAGCAGGCGCAGGCGCGCGAGCCGAGCTCCTCGATGCCGCACGCGGAGGGGCACATCCCGGTGAACGTACACGGGTCGTTGTCGTCGAACTCCAGGGGCCCCGGGCACGAGCCGCCGCCACCGCTCGCGCTGCTGCTGGTCGCGCTCGCCGCGCCCCCGCCGCTCGTCGCGCTCGACGCGCTGCTGCTGCTCGCGCTCGCCGCGCCCCCACCGCTCGTGGCGCTCGACGCGCTGCCGCCGCCGCTGCCGCTCGTGGCGCTGCCCGCTCCGCTGCTGGCGCTCGCGCCGCCCGCGCCCCCGCTGCCGCCTCCGCCGCTATCGTCGCCGCACGCGGTGAGCGCCACCGCGAGCGCGACCAGCGCGCTCGTGGCCAGAGGATGGTTGGGTCGTCGTCGGTTCATGGTTTGATGGTCGTTCATGGCGCGGAGCCCTCGTGCACGAACCCGGCCGATGCGCGCGTCCCGGCGGCGCCCCGCGGAGCGGCGTTCCGTGCGGCGAGGGCGCGCTCCGCCCGCGCGCGGAGCGCCGGCGCGTCAACCGCGCTCGTCAACCGGTGTCGACCTGGCGTTGACACGGACGCCGCACCCCACGGCCGCGCGGCAGCCCGGCGCCCCGTGGCGCCCGCTGGATCGCCGCTTGCATTCCCGTAGACCGAGCGCTCCCGGCGCGGATCGTCCATCGTGAATCCAAAGAGAGGTAGCGAGATGAGATTCGGATTGAAGTCAGCTTTCACTTTGCTGCTCGTGCTCGGCGCCGCCGGCGCCTCCCAGCTCGGCTGTTCGGACGACGCGGCGACGCCGGACGACGGCGAAGGGGGCAGCAGCTCGAGCAGCAGCGCCGTCACCAGCGGCGGGAGCACGACCACGGGGAGCGGCGGCGGCGGCGGCGGCGGCGGCGGCGGCAGCTCGAGCAGCACGGCCGCGAGCACCACGTCGGCGAGCACCACGGCCGCGAGCACCACGTCGGCGAGCAGCACGGCCGCGAGCACCACGAGCAGCGGCACCGGCGGCGCGGGCGGCGAGGAGCCGCTCGGCGACGAGATCCCGATGGAGATCCCGACGCCCACGAACGGCGCCGGCGAGATCAGGACCCAGACGACGGTGCTGAAGAACGCGGCCAACGGCGGGCAGGACGTCTACGACTTCAACAACCAGAAGATCGGCGTGAACAACACCGCCGATTGCGACGACGGCGAGGGCCAGAAGACGGTGTTCGAGGTCGAGGACGGGGTCACCGTGAAGAACCTCATCATCGCGGGCGGCCTGCCCGCCGGCAACGGCATCGTCTGCAAGGGCGACTGCACCCTCGATCACGTCTACTGGGAGGACGTCTGCGAGGACGCCGCGACCAACAGCAAGGACGGCGCGACGATGCGCATCAACAGCTCGATCGCCCTGCACTCCGCCGACAAGATCTTCCAGCACAACGCCAAGGGCGGCTCCACGACCATCGTCACGAACTCGTACATCGCCGACTTCGGCAAGCTCTGGCGCTCGTGCGGCGACTGCACCGCCAACGGCGGGCCGCGCAACCTGATCATCGACAACGTCCGGGTGGACAAGGTCAAGACGACGGTCGCGGGCGCGAACCAGAACTACGGTGACACGGTCACGATCACGAACCTCTACGTCAAGGGGGGATACGACGAGGAGGACGACAAGCCGAAGATCTGCCAGGAGTACCGGGCCGTCACCGACCACATGGGCGAGTCGGAGAAGCTCCACGGCGGCGCGAGCCAGTGGAACACCGCCACGTGCCGCGTGAGCAAGAGCGACATCAAGAGCTGGTGAGCGCGTGACCGCGCGAGCGGCGGCGCCCGCTCCGCTCTGCCCCGCTCCGTTACGATCCCACCCCGAGCTTGCGGCGCAGGTTGTCGCGCGCGCGCGCCTCGAGGCGCTCCCGGAAATACGGCGACAGGAAGATGTGCTCCGCCGCGAGCAGCCGCTCGAAGAAGGCCCGCCGGCCCGCGGCGTAGCGCTCGGGCGGCACGGCGCCGTACTCCGCGGCGATCGCGCGGTCGTAGGCGTCGAACGCCGCCGCGTCGCTGCCCAGGATGGCCATGTCGCAGTCGAGGAACAGCGCCTCGTCCTCGCCGACGTCCGCGGGCGCGAGCGATCCGTGGCGCGCGGTGAGCAGGATGAGCCGCGCGATGAGGCCCTCGTCGAGCCCCTCGCCGGGCAGCCAGCGCGCGACGGCCTCGCGCGCGAGCTCGGCGCTCTGCTCCTCGTTGTCGCGGCGGCCTGGCGCGTATACGGCGTCGTGGAAGAGCGCGGCAAGGACCACTTCGCGCGGCCGCCGCCAGCCGACGTCGCGGCCGACCTCGGCCACCCGGCGCAGCACCTCGCGCACGTGGGCCAGGTCGTGGTACGCGCGCCCGGGCTCGCCGTAGGCCGCCCGCACGGCGCTCCACAGCGGCTCCGGCAGGGCGAGCCCGCCCGGCGCCTCCGGCGGCGCGCCGCCGGCGTCCACGGCAGCGCGCGCCTCTTCCGCGGCGTCCGCGGGCGCCTCCCCCGCTTCGCCCGCCGCGTCGGCGCCGCCCGGCCTCGCGGAGGCGGTCACGCGAGCACCAGGTCCTCGGGGCGGAACAGCTCCCCGTCGTACGTCGCGATGCGGCCCTTCTCCGTGGCCTTCGCGTGGTTCTTGGCCAGGTTGGCGCGCCCCTGGATCTCGCGATCCGTCAGGAAGCAGTCCACGTCCGCGACGCACAGCCCGGCGGAGATCGTCGGCGCCCGCTCGACGCGGCGGTAGCGGCGGCGGGCGAGCCGCGCCTGCAGCGCGCGCAGGAAGTCCACCGCCCACGCGCGCGTCGCGTTCGGCAGCGTGACCATGTACTCATCGCCGCCGAACCGGTACGCGTGCCCGTGCCCGAAGACGTGCGCCTCGATGCTCTCCATGAGCGGCGGCAGCACGTGCAGGTCGACCGCGGTCTCGGTGTGCTGCACGTTGAACGCCTTGAAGTCGTCGATGTCGATGAACGCCACCGCGATCGCGGCGCCGCGCAGCGCGCACCGCGCCCGGTAGTGCGCCAGATCCGGGAGGAAGAGCCCGGGCGCCTCGAGGATGTGGAACTTCTCGTCGTACTCGCGCGGCCGGAGCGGCGGCGCCTCCGGCAGCACGGCCTCGGCGTGCCGGATCGACATGTAGTCCGTCAGCCGCGGCACCTGGAGCGCGCGCGTGGCCGCGAACCACGGCGCGGCCATCAGCTGCTCCAGCGCGTGGATCTCGCGCCGGAGGTGCCGGATCGTGTCGGCGTTCACGGCCTTCTGCAGCGGCTCCTCGATCGCCGTGGCGCTGTCGCGCCGCAGATCGATCAGGATGCGCTTGAGCAGCGGGCCCTGCGTCTCGTGGATCGGCACGTGCGGCTGGCGCAGCTCGAGCTGCCGCCCGAGGAGGCTCAGCTGCCCGATGAGCTCCGTCACCTCCGGCGGCTCGTAGCCGCGGAACTCCCGCCGGATCACGTCCGCCACGTCGCGGCGGAACGCGTCCGTGAAGCGGGTGACGCACTGGGACAGGGTCTTGGCCTCGGCCGGCGTGAACTCGGGCATCGCCGCGAGGATACCCTGGCGATACCCCGGCGACGCGGCCGTCCGGCGCCCGGGGCGCACCGTGCGCTGGAAATCCGCCAGGAATTCGGAGATGCTGACCCTCCCCCTCGCTGCCCGTTCGCCGCCCGTTCCATGCACGACTCCACCCGGACGATCACGACCCTCCGAAGCGACGCGGTCGAGCTCCCGGACCTGCGCGTCCTCGTCACCCCCCAGAAGAGCCCGCCGATCGAGGCCACGCTCGGCGTCGCGCCGCTCGTCCTCGGCACGAGCGGCGAGTGCGATGTCGTCATCCCCGACTCGCGCGTGTCGCGTCGCCACTGCCAGCTCCGGTTCACGCCGCGCGGCGTCGCCCTCACCGACCTCGGCAGCAAGAACGGCACGTTCATCAACGACGTCCTGATCGTCGAGGGCTTCCTCACGCCGGGCGCCATCGCCTCGCTGGGCGGCGTCCCGCTCACCGTGCGCGTCGGCGGCGCCCCGGTCGTCGTCCCGCTCTCCACCTCGGCCAGCTTCGGCGAGGCCCTCGGCAGCAGCGTCCCGATGCGCGCGCTCTTCGCCCGCCTCGAGCGCGCCGCGGCCACCTCCGAGACGATCCTCCTCCTCGGCGAGTCGGGCACGGGCAAGGAGGTCCTCGCCCGCGCCATCCACGAGGCGAGCCCGCGCAGCGGCGGCCCCTTCGTCGTGTTCGACTGCAGCGCCGTCGCCCCGAACCTCATCGAGGCCGAGCTCTTCGGCTACACCAAGGGCGCGTTCACAGGCGCCCAGGCCGCGCGCGCCGGCCTGCTCGAGGAGGCGAGCGGCGGCACGCTCTTCCTCGACGAGATCGGCGAGCTCCCGCTCGATCTCCAGCCGAAGCTCCTGCGCGCCCTCGAGGCCCGCCAGGTGCGCCGCATCGGCGCCGCCGCGTACACGTCCTTCGACGCCCGCGTGATCGCCGCCACGCACCGCGACCTCCAGGGCCGCATCGGCGCGGGGTCGTTCCGCGAGGACCTCTACTACCGGCTCGCCGTGGTCGAGGCGGTGGTGCCGCCGCTGCGCGAGCGCAAGGAGGACATCCCGCTCCTGGTCGAGCGGTTTCTCGCGGCGCAGGTGCCGCCGCGCTCGCTCGCCGATCTGCCGCCGAACGCGCTGGAGCTGCTCCGCGGGCACCACTGGCCGGGCAACGTGCGCGAGCTCCGCAACACGGTCGCGCGGCTCGTGCTCTTCCCGCACCTGGCCGAGGAGGCGATCGTCAAGGTGGCGCCGCGGCCCGCCGACATGGGCGTCGTCCAGTTCGCCTCGCTGCCGCTCCGCGAGGCGCGCGACATGGTCGTCGAGCAGTTCGAGCGGACGTTCATCGCGATGAAGCTGCGGGACAGCGGCGGCAACGTCGCGCGGGCCGCCGCGTCGATGGGCGTCTCCCGGCAGCTCGTCCACCGGCTGATGGAGCGCTACGGCATCCGCAGCAAGGGGTGACGAGGCGGGCGGCCCTCAGGCCGTGGACGGTGAGGTTCGGGGAGCTCCGCGAGGTGAGCGCGATGCCGTCGATCCCCGCGCTCGAGAGCCGGCAGGGGCGCGCAGGAGGGGGCTGGCGCTGCGCAGGAGCCGTCCAACTGTAATGAAGGACACTCCACGGGCTGTGTAGGAGGAGCTCGGGGGCGGCGCAGGAGGCGCGCGATTGTAACAAAGGACACTCCGAGGGCGGCGCAGGGGGGCGGCGGGGCCGCGCAGCAGGGCGTCGCGGGATGCGCAGGAGCGCGGCGGGGGACGCGCAGGAGGGCGGCAGGGCCGCGCAGCAGGGCGTCGCGGGCTGCGCAGGAGCGCGGCGGGGGACGCGCAGGAGCGCGGCGGGGCGGCGCAGCAGGGCGTCGCGGGCTGCGCAGGAGCGCGGCGGGGCGGCGCAGCAGGGCGTCGCGGGCTGCGCAGGAGCGCGGCGGGGGACGCGCAGGAGCGCGGCGGGGCGGCGCAGCAGGGACGGCCGCAGGCAGCAGCAGGGCGGCGGCACCGCGCAGGCGCGCAGCCTCTGCGCACAGGACAGGATCCGGGCGCGCACGCTCACGTCGAGGCCGCAGCGGGACGCGCGGCGGACGCTGCGGCCCGGGTCGTTCACGATGTGATCCGTCGGCTGCTCGGGTTGGCATCGGAGCGGCGGGCGTCGCAGCAAGGGGAGAGACCGCAAGGGCGTGAGAGGCGCAACGGGACAGAGATGGATTTGTATTCTTCTCTTTCTCTTCCCCTTGCGTCCCTTGCGCCCTTGCGGTCCTCTTCCCATGAATCGATTTTCGCCGAATTTCAGCGGACGCCTGAGCCGCCTGGCATCCGCGGCGCCGGCCGCGATCCTGTGCTCAAGGGCTACCTTGACGCGCGCTGCGGAGCTTGTGGCGAGCGCCGGGCTCGCGTATCCTCCGAGCCGTGGTGGATGCACGTGACGCTTTGGCGCCGCGGGACGCTCGGCTCGCGGGTCACTGCCGCGAAGGGTATCAACTCGCGCTTCGCGATCCGACCTACCGTGCGGCCGTCCTCGCGAGACTGCAGCGTGAGATCGCTGGACCGCCGGACGACCTCTGGACAGCTATCCCATGGATCTGGACCGCCACGCTCGGCGGCGAGCTGGCGAGGGGCGCCATGATCGCTGCCGTCGAGGACGCTGCCCGAGTTCTTCGCGGATGGCTCGTGGGGATGGAGCCCCTCGAAGCGCTCGAATCGACGTGGGCGGCGTCCTCCTCGGCCTCGCTTGGCCTCGGCAGTACTCTGCGAGCACACCCGTTTGCTGACCTCCGCGCATGGTCGATCCGTCCGCCGTCCGTCGCATCGTGATCGACGCCGCGAGGCTCGTCAAAACGGGCGAGATCGTGGTGTTCGGCAGCGCATCCCTCGCCTTCTGGCTCGAGAATGCTCCCACGTCGCCGCGGTTCGCCATCCAAGCCACTCCCGAGGCGGACAAGCGTCCGCGACGCGAAGGGTCATACGACCTGAAGCGTCGGCCTCCCTCGCTTGCGCACGGCGTCTGGGACTTGCGCGAATTGCTCACCATCCAGGTGAAGCCACGCCAGCTTTGGTAGAGCCCATACCTCCTTGGGCAGAACCGAAAAGGGATTGTCGACGACCCAGAGCTCGACGAGCTCCTTCATCTGCCCTAATTCCCGTGGCAGGAGCTTCAGCTGATTGCCGCTTAGCTCCAGCTTGCGCAGTCTCGGCAGAGCAAAGAGCTCCTTCGGCAATCGTTCCAGCTTGTTGAACCCGAGATCGAGCTCTTCGAGATCGACGAGCGCGGAGATTGAGGCAGGAACCTCTTTAATAGCATTATCGCTCACGTTCAAGCTACGCAGGCTAGTCAGCCCGCAAAGGTTCGAGGGAAACCACTTCAGTTGATTCCGGCTCAAATCCAGCTTCGAGAGCTGACCGAGCGCCGCAAACGAAGACGGCACTTGTCTCAACGCATTGCTAGACAGGTCGAGCTCCTCCAGCATGGTGACCGTCCCGATCTCCTCAGGCAGTTCCTGGAGGCCCAGCGCGCGCAGATTGAGCGTCTTGCCTCCTTGACCCGCGGCGACGATGATCTTTTTGAGCGCGTCGCTCGCGGCGCCCTCGACGTCCGAGTCACCACGCGAGGATGACGCGGCTCTCGCAACTCTCTTCATCTTTTCCTCTCGTTCTTTTGTTGCTGTCGCAGCTTTTCATAGGTGGCGTCAGACTTGCCACTGAATGCGACACCATAATAGCCCTGTGTCGTCGCGGCCTTCGGGTTGGTAGCGGAGCCCAGGTTGTGGTCGTAGCCCGTGGCGACCTCCTTGCCCGCCACACCCTTCCCCTTGACCTTGCAAGAACCGTTCTTGTTGCCCTTGTAGCTGACCTTGTTCTGCACACCTTCTGGCTGCTCCCACACATAATCTACGGTCGAGTTCGTGTCGGCGGCCGCGCGCATCAGCGCCGCGTGACAGGTGGGGCACGGCGGGAACTTGCCTTCGAGTTTGTACTTGCGCTGCCGGCGCGGCAGCTCCCGCGCTTGCTGAGTCTTTCCGAACGCGAGCAGCTCCTGAGCAAACTTCTGCTCACCGCATCCGTTGTTGCGCGGATTGAAACCGGCGGCGGGCGCGTTCAGACCCGGCGATGCCACGCCGCCGGACGGAAATCCGCTCGGGTTACCCGCGAAGTCCTGGAAGGCCGCCGGCGCGCCCGTCAACTGGGCGATGACCAGCCCCAGAGGATCGGGCCAACCGATCGGATTAGGGCCGTAGGCGAACAGGTTGAGCCCACCGAAGTAGCCGATGGGGTCGGGGCTTATGTACCTCCCGAGCTCGGGGTCGTAGTAGCGATAGCGGTTGTAGTGAAGGCCGGTCTCAGGATCGTCATACTGGCCGGGAGCGCGAAATTGCGTCGTCACCTTCGAGCCGGGAGCAGGCCGGGCCTTCCCGAAGATCGAGCGCTCGAGCCTGCCCAGCAGCCGGCCGGTCGCATCCACCAGGTCCGTCGGCGCGCCGATGACGTCTTCGACGTAGTAGACCCACGCGCCTCCTGACGCGTCGCGGTGCCCGAGCGGCATCGGGTCATCGGAGTCCTCGAACAGGTACGTACGGACCGACTCAGGAGCTCCTGAATCACTGACCTTCACCTCGTGAATTAAGGACATGAGGTCCCAAACATAGTGGTATCGGGCGGTGATGCGGCCGTCTTGCAGCGTCCGTTTGGCGACGCGACGCGCGAATGCGTCGTACAGGAACTCTACGCGCATTCCGTTGGGGCGATCGACGCTCTCCAGAAGACCATATGCGTTCCAGGTGTAGCGCCATGTCTCCGGCGTCGGCGATGCCGGGTTTCGCACTGTCTTCTTGATGAGGTAGCCTCGCGCATCGTGGGTGTACTGGGTGTCCCCACGCGTCGTGAGGACGTTGCCCTGCGCGTAGCTGCGCTCGAGACCACGGGCGCCGATCTCGCTGTAATTAGAGCAAGGATCGACATGAAGCTCCTCGCGCGTGCCATCGCCGCGCTGCTTGCAGATAAGCCGCTTCCTGGCGTCGTACTCGAACACATCGGCCTGGCCGGCAGCGGTGGACATGCTGCGGAGCTCGTCAACGTCGGTATACTCGTAGCGGTGATCGACCGCGCCTGCGCGATCGAGCCCGATCCACTCTGGCTCGTGCCTTCGTTGACCCTCTGGCGGCCTCTCGACGTGGCGGCGCCGCAGGCGATTGGCGGCGTCTCGTGCGTCAATGATGGATCCGCCGCCGGCGAGGTCGATGCGCTGCACGGAGCCGAGCGGGCTTCGCGTGATGGAAAGGACGCGACCGTCGCGGTCCTCCAGGGCTGCGACGCGACCGTTCGCGTCTCGCTGCACGCGCAGCTCGTGGCCCAGCGACGTCCGAAGCGACAAACGATCTCCGGATTCGTTGCGCCAGCTCTGGACGACGTAGGTCATTCCTTCCACGGTGACGGATTCTTTGGTGATCCGGCCTGCCGCGTCACGCTCGAACGTGAGCTTAACCTCCGCCGATGAGGCCGTTATCAGCTCGCCACGCGCATCATACTCAAAGCGCTGCGCGGAGTCGTCGGGCGCTATGTGCTCGAGGATCTGCCCCGCCGGGCTGAGCTTCAGCTCGTGCAGGCCGTCGCCTTCGTCGTATCCCGTAATGCGCCCGAGCAGATCGCGCTGGTAGCGGATGCTCGCGCCATGAAACTGGCGCTCCGAGGCGAGGTTCCCGTCTGGCAGGTACGATCGCTCGGACTTCTCGCCTCTCTCGTTCAGGTGGTGTAGCAGCCAACCCTCGCGGTTGTAGGACGCGCGAAGCTCGGATCCATCGGGATGCACGACGCGCGTGAGCCAATTCAGCCCACCGTACTCATAGGTCGTCGTGCGGCCGTCCGGTTCGGTGGTCGAGACCAGATTACCCATGCCGTCGTAGCGATAGCTCGTGGTTCGCCCGAGCTGATCCACAAGGTGCGTAAGCCGCCCCGATCGGGTGTAACGGAGATGAATTTCGTGACCGAGCGGGTTCACGATCCGGAGGAGGCGTCCCCAGTAATCGTACGTAAACTGGTAACGTGCCCCGTTCGGGAACGTGCGAGCGGTGCAGTTTCCATGATGATCGTACTCGAACAGGTGCCTTCCGCCGCGTTCGTCGACAAACTCACGCGGAACACCGCGATCGACGCGATTCAGCTGGATCACTCCACCTCTCTGATCGCGCATGTAGACAACTTCGCCGGAACGGTCACGGTGAATCACAGTGGCGCCGCCGGCGGGATCGACGATTTCAAGCTCTCGTCCAAGCGCGTCGCGCTGGACGTGGAGGGACTGACCGTCGGGATTCGTCTCCCGAACGATCTCATCCATCTCGTCGTATTGCCATATCCACGTAGCCCCTGTCGGATCGGTGAGCGACGTCATGCGGTCTCGGTCGTCGAAGGTGCGCGTCGTGACGCCGCCTCTAGCGCTCACGGCTTTGCCGATTTCGTCCGCAGGCCCACGAAAGAAGCGCTGCCGCCGCACCGAGTCCACAACCTCGGTATAGTCGCCGTCATATTCAAAACGGCAATGATAAATGCCTTTGGCCGGGCGCCCGTCACGCAGGACGGCCGGCGCTTCATGAGCCAGTGCGGGATCGGCGTGTCCCGGATAGTTTCCCCAAGTCTCAACGCAGCGTCCTGCGTCATCGTAGACGAAGTGGAATACGATCCCGCTCGGGTATTCGAGGCGCTGTAGGCGGTGACGCTCGTCGTATGCGTAGCGAGTTGAGGAACCATCGACATCGATGGCCTCAATCAGGTCGCCGCGAGCATCGTACTCGAAGCGGGCGAAAGTAAGCGATCCCCCGTTCGGATCCGGCACGGCGATGGAACGGATTCGACCCTCCGGCGTACTGTTGAAGACGATGGAGCGCCCTGCAGAATCCATCACGTTTGTCAGGCGCCCGGCCTCATAGCTCAAGCGCAGCCAGCCACGGGCTCGATAACTGACCGCAACTAGCCTGTATAGGAAGGACGTCGGCTCTGTCTTGGCGAAGTAATGTATGAACTCGTTGCCGGGCCGTACCACATAGCCCATCTCAGTGCGTAAGATTCCCCACGGCCCGACTGACGCCTGCTCGCCGACGCTATCCAACGCCGGAAGGGTCTCCACGCCGCCGTCACCTGATCGGAGGACAAGCCCGCGTCGGGTCTCTTCCAGAGTCCAGGCCAAGCTGTGTCTCCAGCCGAATCCAAGCCCTACATCCTCGTCGCGTTGAGCAGAGGAATACGCGCGGGTGATCTCGAGGTTGAAGAACCCTGGCAAGAAGACGTCCATCTCGGGGATCGTGAAGACCTCTCCCGAGATGACGTCGACGGGATCTCCTTTGGAGATACTTCGGCTGCAGTTGGTGCAGCCGCCGTTGGCGCCCGGACCGCAGCCTTTGGCGTTCTTGCCACCACCGCTAGGGTCTCCTTGGCCATTCTTACCGCCTGCACCCTGCTTCCCGCCACGCCCACTGCCACTGTTTCCGCGTCCTCGTCCGCCTCCACCGCCTCCACCAGCGATGAAGACACCGGGGTTCATGCCAGGAATCGCGGGGATATTCGGTACGGGTGCGGTGCGTGCCATCGCTGTGTTTCCGGAAGATCCGGGGTAGGCGGATCAGGGCGATCATGGTAGCCGAGCAGCGAGGTGCCGCGATGGCAAAAGGCCGCCCGTGGAGGATGGAAGCTGCAGCCAGCGCGCCGAATGCCAGAGCAGACCTCGGCACGGACGTTGCCGCGCCCCGAGGCGCTCTGGCGACCTGATGACTCGTAGAGTAGCCCCCGGCGCCCCAAGCGAGGGCCGACGGGCCTCCCGCGGGCGCTCAGAAGGAGCCGCGCAGCGAGAGCACAGCGCCGTCCGGCAGCAGGGCGGAGCCCGTGGCCGGCGCCGCGGGGATCATTGGATCGAGCTGGAAGTACAGCACCGTCCCCACCCCCGCGACGACCAGCCCCGCGCCGGCGCTGATGGCGCCGGCCGTCCAGAGGGTGTCGATCGCCTCGACCTCGTCCGCCGTACACCCGGGCGCGCACCTGCTGCGGAGCTCGCTCCGGTCGACGTGCCCCTTGATGCCGAGGAACGCGCCCACGCCGACCGCCACCGCGCCGACGCCGGCGAGCACGAGCGGCCAGCGCTGCCGCACCGGCGCCGCGCCGCCGCGCGCCGCGGCCGGCGGCGCGGCCGCGGGGAAGCGCACCGCGATCGGCAGCGCCTTGTCGCCCGGCGACACCGTGACCACGGTGACGACGCGCGTCCCCGCCGCGTCCTCGAAGGTCAGCGTGTGGCGCCCGGGATCGAGCTCGATCGGATCCTTCGGGAGCGCCTCGACGAGCGGCGCGCCGTCGAGGAGCACGCGCACGCGGCCCGGCGCGTGGCCGTCCGCGGACGTGGCCGACAGCGCGACGCTGGGCATATCGCGCTCGACCCGCTCGCTCCAGCTCTGGCAGTCGCGGGCGAGCGTCGCCGGACACGAGCTCACGCACTGACGGAGCTCGGCCCGGGCGCGCCGCAGCGCCCGGTCGCGGACGAGCTGCTGCGCTTGCTCGTACGAGGCCGCGCACGCTTCTCCCACGCCCTGAGCGCGGGCGCGCGAGCCCGCGAGGAGCGTGACGGCTGCGACGAAGGCGACGAGGAGGCCCCGTGTCATCGCGGCGTAGGCTACACGCTTCCGTCCTTCACAGACACTCACGCTTGATCCGCCGGATGCCGTCGCCGTCCAGGTAGTAGGGGGGCTCGCAGCGCGATCGCGGCCGCGCGCTGCGCGCGGGGGCCGCGGCGCGCACCCCCGCGGCGCGCTCCGTGGCGGCCGCGCGCGCGACCGACGCGGCCTTCGCGGAGGCGCTCGCGGACGCCGCGGGTGCCGCTGCGGACGCGCTCGTGGCGGGCGCGGCTGCTGTGGCCCCTGGCGCGGCCCCAGAGGCCCCTGGCGCGGCTGCTGCGGCCCTCGGCTCGGCTCCAGAGCCCTCGGCGGCCCCAGATCCCTCGACGGCCCCAGAGCCCTCCGCGACCCCAGCGCCCTCGACGGCCCCAGAGCCCTCCGGCGCCGGCGCCGACGCGATGGCCGGCGCCGAGACCCTCGCCGGCGCCGAGGGCTCGCCCACGCCGGCGCGCTCGTCGGGCGCGGCCTCCGGCCGCGCGCCACAGCCCCTGCCGGCGACCACCGCGAGCAGGAGCGCGGCGGCCCCGAACGCCAGCGTCGAGGCGCGGACGAGCTGCGCGCTCACCCGCCGCGCCGGCCCCGCCGCCGCGATCGGCGTCGCCAGCGCGGACGCCGCAGGCCGCGCCATGTCCTCGACCGTCCTCGTCATCGTCGCGACCGTCACCGAGACCCGCGCCGCGCGCGCGCGCTGCCCCGCCGGCAGCGCCGGGCGCGTGTCGATCTCCCGCAGCGGCGCCCCCTGCACGGCGGCGGGGCTCGACGGCGCCGGAGCCGCGCTCCGCTGCGTCCAGGCCGCGCTCCGCTGCGACGTCTCGATCGCGGCGAGGCTCTTCGCCCGCGCCTCGAGCAACGTCCCCGCCGTCGCCTCGACCCACGCCCCGACCGCGCGCGGGCTCGCCGGCGAAAGCGCCTCCTCCAGCGCGGCCGCCATCTCCAGCGCGGTCGCGTAGCGCCGCTCGGGGTCCTTCTCGAGCCCGCGGAGCACCACCTCGTCGAGCGCCTTCGGCACCTCGCCGTACGCGCTCGGCGGCTGGACCACGCCCTCGAGGATCCGCCCGTAGATCTCCGCGTCGCACTCCCCGGTGAACAGCCGCCGCCCCGTGAGCACCTCCCACAGGACCACCGAGGCCGCGTAGATGTCGGCGCGCCGGTTCACGGGCGCGCCGCGGAGCTGCTCCGGCGCCATGTAGCTGAGCTTGCCCTTGAGCTGCCCGACGCGGCTCACCTGGCTCCGCACCGCCGCGCGCGCGATGCCGAAGTCGAGCACGCGCGCGATGCCGTCCTCGCCGACCAGGATGTTCTGCGGCGACACGTCACGGTGGACGATCTGGAGCGGGGCGCCATCCTCGTCGGTCGCCTCGTGCGCCGCGTGCAGGCCCGCCAGCGCGCCGGCGACGATGGCCGAGCCGACCGGCTGCGGCACCTTCTGCCCTTGCCTGCCGGCCTCGCGCAGCAGGCTCGAGAGCGACTCGCCCGCGATGTACTCCATGACCACGAAGAGCTCGTCGTCGGCCTGGACGCTGTCGAGCGTGGTGACGACGTTCGGGTGGCGGATGCGCACCGCCAGCCGCGCCTCGTCGAGCAGCATCGACGAGAACTCGGGATCCCTCGCGAACTGCGGGTGCAGGCGCTTGATCGCGACGGTGCGCGCGAAGCCGTGGGCGCCGACGAGCCGACCGAAGTGGACGGACGCCATCCCCCCGGAGGCGATCACGCCGTGGAGCGTGTATCGATCGAGGGTCCTCCGCTCGCGCTCCTGAGCCGCTTCCATCGTCGCTCTGTTTTACAACATCTCGGCAGCGTTGCTGGACGGTAACATGCGCCCGCACGGCCGGCGGACCGGCGGCGAGGGGGCGCCGGGCACCGCCGCGGATAACGCGCGGCGCTGCCCGGCGCGACGGATCCGCGCTCGGCCGAGGTGGGGTCGATGGAGGTGCAACGGAGTGCGTCCACAGTGTCAACGCACGGTTGACACGGATCGGCCCGACGGCGCGGCGGCGGGTCGGGCGCGCGGCGGCCTGCGGCTACAGGGGGACCTCGATCACGCTCTCGCAGGTGAAATCGACGCTCAGCTGCGCCGCCGCGTCCGCCTGGACCGTCGTGCACGTGTCGACGCAGAGGACGATCTGCGTCGGGCTCGCGGGCTCGTCGTAGCGCCAGGCGGCCTCGGTCGCGCAGCTCTGATCGTACGCGAGCTCCGTGGCCGCGTTCGCGCCGTCCGTGTAGACCACGCGGACCTTCTCCTTGTCGAAGCTGCTCCCGTCGGGCGGGAGCGGGATCGCCATCGTGCACGACACCGCGGCGCTGCGGATCCGCTCGATCGCCGCCTTGAACGCGGCCGTGGTCTGCGAGGGATCGCCGGTGTCGATGAGGACGGCGCCCTCCGTGCCGCCCGCGGCCGCGATCTCGTGCAGATCGTCGAGCGTATCGGGCGCGCCTTCGATGGGCGGGTTCTCGACGCCGATGACGTACGTCGGGACGTTGTCCGCGAAGGCCGCCTGGGCGTCGGCCACGACGGCGTCGATCGTGTCGGAGGCCTCGTCGCAGCCCTGCGGGTAGCCGTCCGTCACGAGCACGATCGCGTATTTCCCGGGGTTCTGCTGGCGCTGCGCCTCGATGAACGCGCTCGTGCCGCGCATCACCCACGCGGTCGGCGTGCCGCCGCGCCAGTCGCTCGAGGTCATCGGCTCGATCTGGTCGAGCGCCGCGCCGAACGCCGGCGAGGGCAGCGGCGTGAGCGGCACGTCCGGCGTCGCGTAGATCTCGGCCGAGCACTTGTCGTCCTGGGCGGGGAAGAACGCGAGCGACGCCGTGAGCCCTTCGGAGCTGGGGTCCGCGAAGAACTGCTTGGTCGCCGCGACCACGGGATCCCACTTGAGCGACTTGTCGTGCCACTTCTTGTCGCCCTTGCCCATGCTGCCCGACACGTCGAACGCGAAGGCCAGGTACACCGGCTGGAGCGACGCCGCCGCCGTCTGGGTCGCGCACGCACCGCCGCCCGCGGGGCTGCCGTTGCCCGCGCCGCTCGATCCGGGGCCGGGCTCGCCGCCGATGTCGAACGAGCCCCCTTCCCCGCCGGAGCTCCCGCCGGAGCTCGCCCCTGCGCCCTCTCCCACATCGCTCGGGCTGCTGCCGCACCCGAGCCCGACCGCAGCCACGCTCAGCACCGCCATGGCAACTGGAAGCAATTTCATACGTCGTCGGCTCCTTGCACCACCGCGTCCCGCCCTCGCGCCGCAGGCATCGAGTCACCGGGATGGCGCGTGGTCCCGGAACTCCGAAGCACGTCGGGTGCCAGGGCGCGCGAGTCTGTGCCGTCGTGAGGTGCGCTGTGCGCGAACGTCGTTATCTCGGACCGGCGCACCGTGTCACGACGTCCTTCAACGAGGCGCCGGCCGGGTCCAGCGCGACGGTGTACGGCGGGGTGAACGCGCTCCCCTGCCCCATGTCCTTCCGGGTGGTGTCCGACAGGCCGAGATAGGCATTCCCGCTCGCCACGATCTGCGCGGTCGGCTCGCCGTCGTAGAAGATGTGCGGATCCTTCACCCCGTCGAAGGTGTTGTTCTCGATCCGGAGCCGGGCCTCGAGGCCGCCCCCGATGGCGTAGTTGTTGCCGGCCGCCGAGTAGTAGTTGTTGAAGACGTGGACCTCGCCGAAGCGGACGCGCGGCATGCGCTCGATCACGCCGTCGGCCCACCAGTTGTGGTGGAACGTGACGCGGAGCCTCCCCGTGTCCTCGTCGCTGTTGTTGTCGCTGTGGCCGACCAGGTTCGAGAAGCGGTGCGCGGGATCCGGCGCGTTGCTCGTGTAGTGGAACTTGCACCACGAGACGGTCACGAGGTCGGAGCCGTGGACGACGTCGAGGTTGCCGTCCAGCGCGTCCCAGATCTCCACGTGATCCACCCAGACGTGGTGGGCGAAGTGGATCTGGATCCCGTCGTCGGCCGTCGAGCTGGCGTCGATCTTGAGGTTCTGGACGATGACGTTCTGGATCGGCGCGTCGATCGACTTCCCCCGGATCTGGAGCCGGCCCCGGAGGGTGGCGTCGGGGCCCGCGCCGATCAGCGTCTTGTTCGACGCCACGTCGATGTCCACGCCGCTGACGTCGATGTCGCCGGAGATCTGGATGATCAGCGGCTCGGGGCTCTCGGCGTACGCGACGAGCTGCTCGGTCGTTGTCGCCGTGACGGTCATCCCGCCGAGGCCGCCCGTCGTGGTGGCCACGCCGTGGCCGCTCACGCCCGCCCACCCGATCGGCGCGCTGACCGGGCAGCCGTCGACCATGCCGCCGCCGGAGCCCGCGCTCGCGCCGGGGCCCGAGCCGCCCGCGCCCTGGCCGCCGCCCCCGCCCGCACCCTCGCCGCCCGCGCCGCTGGTCGCGCCTCCCCCGCTGTCCGTGGTCCCGCTGCTGCTCGCGGTGCCGCCGCCGGTCGTGCCGCCGCTGCTCGTCGCGCCGCCGCTCGCCGTCGACGACGGCCCGCTGGTCCCGGCCCCGGACGACGTCGCGCCGGCCGCGTCGCCGTCGTCCCCCGACGCCGCGCAGCCTCCCGCGCCAGAGAGCGCGACGAGGGCCGCCGCAAAGGGGGTGAAACGATTCGACCTCTCATGCCGCATGATTGCCTCCTGAAAGCGTGAAGAAAGACCGTTGCAGCCGCCCCCGCTCGGGCCTCCTCAGGGCTCACTCGACCTCGAAGGCGCCGAGGTCGGGCGCGGCGCCGGCGTACGGGAGCGCGGGGCCCTCGGTCGAGCCCGCGTCGACGAGCTGGCTCGTCGGGGCGAGCCGCAGGAAATCGGTCGCTGCCAGGCTGCCGTCGGGGTTGCGGGGGGCCTTGGCCAGCGCGCGATCGAGGCTGAGGAAGTCGGCGTCGGTGGCGCCCTCGAACGCGTTCGAGACCGCGGTGCCGACCGGCTCGTCGCTGGATTTCCTCGCGTGCGAGATGTTGTTGATGAACGTGTGGAACCCGCCCTCGCCGAACGCGTAGTTCATGGAGCCGTTCAGCCACCCCGTGCAGTTCTTCACCGTGATGTTGCCGACGTTGTTGTTCTCGTCGAAGCCGCGGACCTTGTTGCCGAACGCGACGGAGCGCGTGATCACGTGGTCGGACGCGAGGCCGTTGCTCCCGCCCATCTTGAAGCCGTTGCCGTTGCCCATGTACGGGACCGGAGGCGGCGTGCTCATGTACCCGCCTTCCTTGTAGCCGTTGTCGAACGCCCAGCACTGGTCCAGAAGCACCGGCTTGAGCGGCTTGCCGTTGCGGTTGAACATGTCCCAGCCGTCGTCCGAGTTGTTCCAGGCGCGGCAGCCGTGGAACTCGTTCCCCTCGCCGACGTTCAGCTTCGGGGCGAAGCCGTCCGCGTCGCCGCCGTCGGGCGGGTCGAAGTTGCTGTACGAGTCGCAGTTGACGATCTTGTTGTGCGACGGCCACTCCTCCTCCGGGGTCTCCAGCTCGCCCAGCCGGCCGCCGAGCTGGAGGCCCGAGTCCCGGTTGTGGTGGAAGACGCAGCGCTCGACGACGTTGTGGTGCCCCGAGATGAAGAGGCCGTTGTCGCCGGCGTTGGCGATCTCGATCCCCTGGATATGCCAGTAGCTGCCGTGCAGCTCGACGCCGCGCGGGCTGGCCGGGTCGCCCTTCTTGTAGTACTGGTCCTTGAACTCGAGCACGGGCTCCTCGCCGGGATAGGCGAACAGGCGCTTCCTCTGCTCCGGCGTCCCGTCGTTCCCGTGAGCGATCTCCACGGTCGGGATGTAGAGGTACTCGCCCCCGCGCAGGTAGATGGTCTGGCCCGGCCGCACCAGGGTGATCGCCTTGTAGAGCGTGGTGGGCGCGTCGATGGTCCCGGGGTTGTCCTCCGCGCCGTCGGGGGCGACGTAGAGGTCGTCCTCCGAGGGCGGCGAATCCATGCCGCCTGCGCCCGCCGAGGTGCTGGCGCCGGAGGAGACGGACGTGGCCCCGCCCTGCGCTCCGGCGCTGGCCGTGGTCGAGCCGCCACCCGGTCCTGCGGTGGTGGACGCCTGGCCGCCCCCCGAGCTCACCGTGCCGGCGCCCGTGCCCCCGGTCCCGCCGGAGGATCCATCGGGCTGGCCGGCGGGATCGTCGGCGTCGCTGCAAGAGGCTGTCGATGCGAGCAGGAAACCGGCGCCGAGCGCGGCGAAGATGAAAGAACGCATTCCGATGTCTCCATGGCTAGGGGAATGCCGCTTGGCCAAGCCCGTTCCTGGTCCCTGAGAACAAGAAATTGAACCACAGAGGCACAGAGGGCACAGAGGAAAGAGAGATAGAGAGAGAAAGAAAGAGAGAGAACTTTCAGCTCTCTTCTCTTCCCTCTGTGTCCTCTGCGCCTCTGCGGTTCCTTCTCATCCCGTCAGGAACGGACCAAGGCGGCGCGGCGCCAGCCGGCACGGGGCGAGGGCGGGCGCCCTCGGGCGCTCACTGCACGGGCGCGACGTAGGCGATCAGGGTGCCCATGTTCTTGATGAAGCTCTCCACGGTGATGCCCGTCGGCGCCTCCACGGGCGGGTACCCCGCCGGCGCCTTGCTCGGCTCGTAGGGCGAGGTGTCGTTCAGGTCACCGACGTGCGTCGTGGCGTAGGTGTCTTCGAGATAAGGCTCCGCGGTGCCCGGGCCGATGGGGGGGTTGGTGATGTACGTGAGCTTGACCGGCCAGTAGCCCTCTTGGTTGAGCTCGCTGACGACCTTCTGCGCGTCCGCCTCGGTCACCGGCGTGGTCGTCATCGTGCGGCCGACGTAGAGATCGACGAGCGACACCTCGCGCAGCGAGAAGTACTTCGGCAGCTCCGCCGGCTCGTCGGTCTTCAGGGGCGAGCCCGCCGTCAGCTCCTCGGGCGATTTGGCCTTCAGCTCGTCGTAGCGCTTGCGCATGGCAACGACGTCGAGCTTGCGCGCCTGCCCGTAGTGGCCAATCGGCTTCTCGGGGTCCTTGTCGAAGTAATACTCGCCGTTGACGACGTTCGAGCCGCGCCGGTGGACGTACAGCGGAACGTCGGTCCCGATCTCGATGTACGTGGGGTGCGTGCGATCGGGGAAGAGCTCGATGAGCTCCGGCGTGAGCTTGACCTTGTCCAGCCAGTCCAGCGCCTCGGGCACGCGGGCGATGTACTTCTCGTCACCGGTCAGCTCGTAGAAATTGAGGAGCTGCTGGATGTTGTTGGCCGTCGTGTGCGTGGTCAGCGCCGTGGGCTCGTACGTGCGCGCGCCCACCGGCTCGCCCTCGAGCGTGAACTGCAGACCCCACGCGGGCTGCGGCGCGGGCTGCTGCATGGCGACGAAGTTGCCCATGGCGCGCTCGATGTTGTCGAGCAGCTCAGGCTGGCCGAGCGCCATGCGGCACATGATCAGGAACTTGATGTTCTCCCCGGCCACGTCGTCGTTGAAGGTGACGAGGCTGGTGTAGTCGGGCTTGCCCTCCTCCTTGCTCATCAGCGGGAAGCGCTGCGGCCAGCCGCCCCCGGGGTACTGGGCCGTGGTGACGAAGCCGATCGCCTTCTCGAGCGGCCCGCGGAACCGCTCGTCCTTCTTCTCGAGGTACATGCGCAGGAGGAGCTGCGAGGCCACGGCGGTGCCGGCGTCGTCGAACGTCGCGTTGCCGTAGTAGTGGTGGAACTCCTCGAGCCGCCATCCGTTCTGGCCGATGGTCTCGTACCAGTCCTTGAGCGACTCCTCGCCCGCGAAGTCGTAGATGTAGTTCCAGCCGCCGGCCTCGTGCTGGGCCTCGACCAGGGCCAGGGCCACCTGCTCGGCGGCCTTGTAGAAGAGCTCGTCGCCGGTCGCGTGGTAGGCGTCCAGGTAGGCGTGACCCATCGACGGCGTGCCGGGCGGCTGCACCCACAGCATGGTGCGGAACGCCTCCATCTCGCCCCAGCTCTGGGAGAGATCGGGGAGGTAGCTCCACACGTAACCGCCCTTGTACGCGACCTTCTCGCTCATGAAGGTGGCCGCGCGCTTCATCGCCTCGTAGTACGGCACCATCTCGGGCGGCACCTCCGGACCGGGGCCCGGGCCGGGACCGGGACCGGGCTCCGGGCCGCTGTCCTCGCCGCAGGCGGCCAGGACGACGGGCAATAGCATCGACATCGCGAACGTTCTACGTTTCATAGGCTCCTCGGTCGCACGGGCCCGCTTCGTCGGTCGCGGGGCCCGTCGATAAGACATTCATTGTGGATGGTGAACTCGAGACGCTGGCCGGCCCCTGCGCTCAGGGCATGTAGTCCTCGCGGGCCGGCGTGAACACGTCGAGCACGACGCTCGGCTCGAACGCCCAGGCCTGGTGCTCGACGCCCCCGCGGACCACGAAGCTGTCCCCGGCGCGCACCTCGAACTCCTCGTCCGCGCACGAGAACTTGAGGTGTCCGGAGATGACGTAGACCAGCTGATCGTGCGGGTGGCTGTGGCGCGCGCCAGCCCAGCCGATCTCCATGTGGTGCTCGACGAGCATCATGTTCGCGTTGTGGGCCAGGATGCGGCGCTTGAGCCCAGGCTCGGGCGTGAAGAACACGACCTCGCGGCTGCGTACGCGCATGAGGCTCGGGACATCTCTCTTTTGAAGGCTGCTCATGGTTCTTCTTCTTCCTCGATACGACTAGGCCCGCGCGCCGCCCTTGAGATCGGCCCGCGCGGCGCTCACCACCGACATGAACTCGCGCGCGCGCTCGGTGAGGACCTCGTCCTTGCCCGCGGCGAGCGCCGCGGCGTCGACGAGCTCGCCGCCGACCCCGAGCGCCACGGCGCCGGCCTCGATGAAGTCCCGGGCGGTCGTCAGGTTGACCCCGCCGGTCGGCAACATCTTCACGTCCGGCAGCGGCGCGCGCAGGGCGCGCAGGTACTTCGCGCCGCCCATCGCCGAGCACGGGAACACCTTCACCGCGTCGGCGCCGGCGTTCCACGCGGTGATCACCTCGGTCGGCGTGAGGCCCCCGGGGAAGACCGCCTTGCCGAGGTCGTGCGCCGCGCGGATGACCTCCAGGTTGAGCCCCGGGCTCACGATGAACTCGGCGCCGGCCTCGATGCACCCGCGGGCGGCGTCCGCGGTGAGCACGGTGCCCGCGCCGACGAGGACGTGGCGCCCCATGCGGGAGGCGATCTCGTGCATGACCGACAGCGCGTCGGGGACGGTCATCGTGATCTCGATGACCTCGATGCCGCCCGCGCGGAGCGCGCGAGCGGCCCGCACGGCGAGCTCTCCGCTCGGCGCGCGCACGACGGGGACGATGCCGATCTCCTCGATGCGGCGGACGACTTGCTCTCTGTTCATCGTTTGACCCTCGTCATCGTTCAATCCTCGCGCCGCCGCCGCCCATGGCCCGCCGCACCTCGGCGAGCGACGCCATCGAGGTGTCCCCCGGGGTCGACATCGCCAGCGCCCCGTGCGCCACGCCGCACTCGAGCGCCCACTGCGGGCCCTGATCGGCCAGGAGGCCGTAGATGATCCCCGAGGCGAACGAGTCGCCGCCGCCCACGCGGTCCAGGATCTCGATGTCCCGCTGGGCGACCTCGTAGAACTCGCCCTTGTAGTACAGGATGCCGCCCCAGCCGTTCACGCTCGCGGTCTTGGCCGTCCGGAGGCTCGTGGCGACGACCGAGATGTTGGGGTACGCCGCGACGACCTCGGAGATCATCCGGCGGAACCCGTTCGTGTCGAGCTGGCTGTAGCTCGTGTCCACGCCGGAGATCTCGAATCCGAGGCCGGCGACGAAGTCCTCCTCGTTCCCGAACACGCAGTCGACGTAGGGCATGAGCGCGCGGTTGACCTCGCGCGCCCTCTCCTGGCCGCCGAAGTTCTTCCACAGCGAGGGCCGGTAGTTGAGGTCGTAGGAGATCCGCACGTCGTGCTCGCGCGCGACCTCCATGGCCTCGCGCGCCACGCCGCCGGCCGCCTCGGACAGGGCGCAGAAGATGCCGCCCGTGTGGAACCAGCGCGCGCCGCGCTCGCCGAAGATTGTCTTCCACGGGAGGTCGCCCGGCTTCAGCTTGGACGCGGCGCTGTGGCCGCGGTCCGAGCAACCGGCGGCGGCCCGGGGCCCGAAGCCGCGCTCGGTGAAGTTGAGGCCGTTGCGCACCTCCCGGCCCACGCCGTCGTAATCGACCCAGCGCAGGAACGACGTGTCGACCCCGCCCTGGAGCATCAGATCCTCGATGAGCCGGCCGACCGCGTTGTCCGCGAGCGACGTGACGATGGCGGTGCGGAGCCCGAAGCAGCGCCGGAGCCCGCGCGCCACGTTGTACTCTCCCCCGCCCTCTCCGACGTCGAACGTCCGCGTCGTGTGGACGCGGCGCTCGCCCGGGTCGAGACGCAGCATCACCTCACCGAGGCTCACCTGATCCCACGCACAACCTTTTGCACTGCGAATCTGCATCTTCCCGCTCCTCAACGGCCCATCCAGCCGCCGTCGACGACCAGCACGTGGCCGTGGATGTATTTGCTCGCGTCCGCGCTCAGGAACAGCGCCGCTCCCGCGATGTCGCTGGCCTCACCCCAGCGCCCCGCAGGGATGCGCTCGAGGATCTGGCGGCTGCGCGTCTCGTCGGCCCTGAGCGCGGCCGTGTTGTCCGTCGCGATGTAGCCAGGGGCGATCGCGTTCACGTTGACGCCCTTCGCCGCCCACTCGTTCGCGAGCGCCTTGGTCAGCTGCGCGATCCCGCCCTTGGACGCCGCGTACGCCGGCACCAGGATCCCGCCCTGGAAGGCGAGCAGCGACGCGATGTTGATGATCTTGCCCGTCCCTTGCTCGAGCATCTCCTTGCCGGCGAACCGCGACAGGCGGAACGCGCACGTCAGATTGACCTCGAGCAGCAGGTCCCAGTCCTCGTCGGAGTACTCGACGGCCGGCGCCCTCCGGATGAGCCCGGCGTTGTTCACCAGGATGTCGATGCGACCGAGCTCGGCCTTCGTCCTCCGGATGAGCTCCGGGTGCGCCGCGCGATCCGACAGATCGGCGGCGATCCCGATGGCGCGCCGTCCCAGCTTCTGGACCGCCGCCATCGTCTCCTCACCCGGCCCGTCCTTGCCGTGGATGGCGACGTCGGCCCCGGCGGCCGCGAGCGCGGTCGCGATGGCGGCGCCGATGCCGCGCTCCGAGCCGGTCACGAGCGCGACCTTGCCGTCCAAGCGAAAGGGATTGTTCGTTGTCATTGTGCTGCACTGCCTCCGCCCAGCTTCGCGGCCTCGAGCCGCGGCACGAGCACGTGAATGATGGCGAGCGCGAGGAGGTACGCGGACGCGGCCATGATGAAGAGGATCGAATAGCTCCCGGTGAGCTGCAGGACGTGGCCGGCGATCTGCGCGATGAGCATGCCGCCGATGGCGCCGGCCATGCCGCCGAGCCCGACGGCCGACCCGACGGCCTGCGACGGGAACATGTCGGTGGTGAGCGTGAACAGGTTCGCCGAGAAGCCCTGGTGCGCGGCGGTGGCGAGGCCGAGCAGGAGCACGGCCACCCACAGCGAGTCGGTGCGCGTCGCGAGGAAGACGGGCGCGACGCCGAGCGCGCACACGAGCATCGCGGTCTTGCGCGCCGCGTTCGCGGTCCAGCCGCGGCGCATGAGCATCGAGGAGAACCAGCCGCCGGCGATGCTGCCCACGTCGGAGAGCAGGTAGATCGTGACGAGCGGCGGTCCGATCTGGAGCAGGTTCAGCCCGTGCTTGCGGTTGAGGAAGTCGGGGACCCAGAAGAGGTAAAGCCACCAGAACGGGTCGGTCATGAACTTGCCGATCGCGAACGCCCACGTCTGGCGGTGCGGGACGAGGGTGAGCCAGCCGATCTTGCCCGGCGACGGCGACGGCTCGCTCGTGATGTAGGCCCGCTCCGCCGGCGAGACGCGCGGGTTCTGCGCGAGGGGGGAGTAGAGGATCAGCCACGCGACGATCCAGAGCGCCCCGATCGCGCCGGTCAGCGCGAAGGCGGCGCGCCAGCCCCAGGTCACCGCGATCCACGGCACCACGAGGGGGCACACGATCGCGCCGATGTTGGTGCCGGAGTTGAACAGCCCGGTCGCGAGCGCGCGCTCCTTCTTCGGGAACCACTCGGCGATCGTCTTGAGGGCGCCCGGGAACATCCCGGCCTCGCCGATGCCGAGGGCGAACCGGGCCGCCGAGAGCCCGCCGGCGCTGCCGACGAGCGCGTGCGCCGCCGCCGCCAGGCTCCAGAACCCGACGGCGAACGAGAAGCCGCGCCGCGTCCCGATGCGGTCCATGAGGCGGCCCATCGTCAGCATCCCGATCGCGTAGGCGGCCTGGAACGACGTGACGATGTTGCCGTAATCGATGTCGTTGTAGCCGAGCTCCTTCTGGAGCGTCGTCTTGAGGACGCCCAGCACCTGGCGATCGACGTAGTTGATGGTCGCGGCGGTGAACAGGAGGGCGCAGATCACCCAGCGGTAGCGCCCGACGCCGGCGAGGGCGCCGGACGCCGCCCCGTCGCCTCCGCGCGGCTCGCCCGCCGCGTCCAGCGGCGGAGCGCTGGTCGCGACATCAGGTTTCATGACCATGTTCACCTCCCCATGTCCTTGCGAGCGGTCGGCAGCTCATGACTTGGAGTTCCTCTCTTTTTGGTTTGTTAAGAGCCATGACGATGGCTTCGGTCTCTCACGGCGCGAGCGGGCGGAGGACGCGACATCTGCGTCAGAACGCCGGGCTCGCCTTGAAGATCCACTCGACGTTCAGGCCGAAGAAGTGCTCCCACGTGCGCTTGCTGAACACGTCGTCCTGCGGATAAAGGGCCTTCGCGCCCTCGTCGCGCCGGGTCACGAGCCAGATGAAGCGGAACTGCGGGCGCTTGAAGTCGCCCTTGCCCGCCGCGTTCAGGAACGGCACGAGGCCGAAGCGCACGAGGCTCGCGCTGTGGTGGCTCGCTCCGGGGTGCGCGCCCGGCGCCGCGGGGTCGGCCGGCGGCGGGACCCTCCCGCGCCGCTGGGCCTGGTACGAGCCCTCGACGGCGATGCCTCCCCAGTCGCGGATGTAGTAGTGCGGCCGCACGACGAAGATGCCCTCGTCCAGATCGGCGAAATCGAACGGCTCGCTGGCGTTGCGGAACGAGCGCACGTACCCCGAGGCCATCAGGCCGAGCTTCCCCGTCTCGTAGTTGCCGCTCATGGTGAACATGAGCTCGTGCGCGCCGGACGCGGTGCCGTCCGGCGCGGGCTGCGTGGGGGAGCCGAACTCGCCGTGGGCCGCGAGGTCGCCCGCGTAGCGGAGGAACAGGTGCAGGTGCCCGTTGTCCACGCCGGTGAACGGGCTGATCTGCGCGCCGATGACGTACCCGGAGTCGCGCGGCAGCCGCTCGTACACGCCGGCCTCCGCCGTCTCGCGCGTGCCCGACGGCAGCTGGTGCAGCTCGCCGTAGAGGATGCCCTTGACCCCGCCCTTCTCCCCGATCGGGACGGTGTGGCTCGCCTTGAAGCTGGTGATGAGCCGCTGGCGGTCGAGGAGGTTGACGTTGGCCGTGCCGGGCTGGTTGAGCGCCGGCGCGCGCTCCACCGTCTGCAGGTAATACGGCGTGAGCGGCCGGTTGACGCCGGCGTGCGCCGCGAAGTACGTGCGCTTCGAGGGCAGGTCGTAGCGGACGCCCCCGCCCAGCGTGTTCAGCCAGTCGAGCGGCCAGAAATCGAGCAGCTCGGAGTTGTCACCGCGGTAGAGGCGCGAGCCGATCCACACGGACAGCCCCTTGACGCCGAGGTCGCGCTCCTCGACGAAGGCGTTGCGCACGGACATGTTGACGTTCCACGGCCGCGCGTTGTTGTAATGGAGGACCGGGGCGTCCACGACGAGGCGGACGGCGGCCCGCGTGGTGGCGCCGGTGGACTCCCAGTAGTCTTGCCGCTCCAGGTCCAGCTGGATGAACGTGGACTCGTCGAGGCGCGATCCTCTCAAGACGATGTCGGCGTCGCGCCCCGGCCCGAGCTCGGCGTCCGTGGCCGCGACGGCGCGGCTGACGGCGCCGAAGTAAAACCCGCTCTCCACCGGCGGCGGCGGCGTCGACGGCTCTTCTTTCTGCACGGGCTGCTGGGAGGGGGCGACGGCCGCGGCCGCGGCCCCGGGCTCGACGCTCGCCGCGTCGACGGCCGGGGCGGCCTCCTTTTCGGCCTCTCCGGCGGGCGGCGCCGTCCCCTCGGGCGCCTGGTCCGGCGTCGTCGGAGGGGGCGCCGGCTGCGCGCTCGCGACGGATGGGGCCGCGCAGAGGGCCGCGCCGAGCAGGGCACAGGCGAGGTCGCGGGCGCGCGCCCCGCCGGTCGAGCGCGCGGCGCGCCGCGGATCGCGGCGAATGTCTAGCCCAGGGTGGCGATGAGGATTGACGATGGACTTCAAGGGGGGCGCCGATCTCGTGAATGGTTGTGGACTGCGCCAGCGCGCGCAGCGGGGCTGTCATCGAGGCGAGCGAGCCCCGACAGCGCGTCCTCTGGCTCGCTCAGCGTCTGGTGCGCTCGCGGCGTCTCCAGCGTCGTCACTCGATTGCAATCGACGAGCCAAGTACGCCCAGAGTCCTCGCGGCGCCTTGAGCCGCGCGGGACGGCCGCGATCTGGCGCGCTCCCCCGGAGACGCCGTAAACCCCAGGTTGACATGTCGACAGCCGTGGTTGACGCGGTCGTCGACGGACGATGACGCGCGGATGCCTGCGGGCGCGGCGAGCGCCCGATGAGCGGATGCAATGAAGTTGCGAAGAGTCAGAGAAGTGGAGGAGCGGAGCGCGCGAGGGAGGCTGGCTCTGGTACATGCGCTACGGAGCGGCGCTCGCATACGACAGGTTGAGCGCCGCGGCCCTCGCGCCCGACGTCTTCATCTCGCGCGCGCCTTCCGGAGGCGCGGGGCGGGTCAGCAGGGCGAGCGCGCGGTAGGCGAGGAGGGCCCCGAGCAGGTAACAGAGCGCGATGATGAAGGCGGTCATCTTGGCCATATCGATGCATCCCGAAGGGTCTTCGGTGAGGACGAAGCGGTGCGGGCGCGGCGCTGCGAGGCGTCGCGGGGTCGATCGCAGCCCGCGGCGGGCAGACGCCGGCGTCGGCCGCGCGCAGCCGAGCGGCGCCGGGCCAATGGCACACCGTGCTGAACCGGTTTTGCAACGGTCGCGCCAGCGCGCGGCCGGCGTAGATCCCGAGTGGGCCGTGCCGGCGCCGCCGGGGCGCTGTCAACCCGGAGTTGACCGGGGTGACAACCGTTGTTGCGCGCCGCGCGCGGCGCCGTCGCGCGCCGCCCCCATGGATCGGGGCGCGGCGCCGCGCGGATCGGGCGTTCGCCTCGGGCGATGGCCGCCGGCCCCTCCCCGCTGCCCAGCGCGCGGGGCGCTCCGTCGCCGCCGCCCGCGCACCGGACGTCCCGCACGCGCCGGCGCAGCGCGGGTGGTCATGTCTTGCGTTGCCTGGGGCTCTGGGGTAAGGGGGCGGCAATGAGTGGTCCCGAACTCGGCCGCCTCATCGACGAGGTCGATCGCACGGTGGACGTCCAGTTCGCCGCCGTCGGCGATCTCGATGAGCTGAACCGCCTGTATGCCAGCCTGCTCGGGCGCCGCGGCTCGCTCAATGCGCTGATGAAGCAGCTGCCCGGGGCGGCGCCCGAGGAGCGCAAGGCGCTCGGCCAGCGCCTCAACGCGGTCAAGGGCCGCGTGGAGCGCGCCCGCGAGGAGGCGACCGCCCGGATCAAGCGGACCGCGCGCGATCGCGAGCTCTCCGCGTCGCCCCTCGATATCACCCTGCCCGGCCGCTGGCGCGCGCCCGGCCGGCCGCACCCCATCATGCGGACCCTCGACGAGATCGTGGATATCTTCGTCGGGCTCGGGTTCGACGTCGCCGAGGGGCCGCAGATCGAGCTCGCGCGCTACAACTTCGATCTCCTCGGGTTCCCGGCGGATCACCCGGCCATGGACATGCACGACACGTTCTACGTGGCCGGCGATCCGGGCCAGAACGTGCTCCTCCGCACGCACACGAGCCCGGTGCAGGTGCGCGAGATGCTCTCCCACCCTCCGCCGGTCATGATCGTCGCGCCGGGCGTCGTCTACAGGCGCGACGACGACGCCAGCCACAGCCCCATGTTCGTGCAGATCGAGGGGCTCGTCGTCGACCGCGACGTCTCCCTCGGCGACCTCAAGGGCCTGCTCGAGGTCTACAGCCGCCGGATGTTCGGCGAGAACACGCGGACGCGCTTCCGGCCGAGCTACTTCCCCTTCACCGAGCCCAGCGCCGAGCTCGATGTCTCCTGCCTCGTCTGTTTCGGCGCGAACCGCGCCTGTCCGCAGTGCAAGGGCACCGGCTGGCTGGAGGTGCTCGGGTGCGGCATGGTCCACCCGACGGTGCTCCGGAACGTCGGAATCGACCCGGAGCTCTACACGGGGCTGGCGTTCGGCATCGGCGTGGATCGCACGGCCAACATGAAGTTCGCCGTCGACGACATCCGCGCCTTCTACGAGAACGACGTCCGCTTCCTCGGAAGCCTCTAGGCGACTCCCCTCGCGCCGGAGCCCGACTCCCCATGTTGATATCGTACAAGTGGCTTCAAGAGATCCTCGGCGCCGATCCCGGCGTCGACGCGGTGACGTCGGCGCTCGGCCGCGGCGGGCTCGAGGTCGATCGCGTGACGCACGTCGGCGCCGCGCTGCGCCCGGTGGTCCTCGCGCGCGTCGAGGCGACGCGGCCCCACCCGAGCAAGAAGGGCCTCACGCTGGTCCGCGTGGACGCCGGCGGCGCCGGCGGCGGCGGCGAGGTGGTGTGCGGCGCGCAGAACATCCCGGCCCCCGGCGGCGGCGCGCTCGTCTGTTATGCGCCGGTGGGGGCGCAGGTCCTCGACCGCAGCGGCGCGCTCGTCACGCTGACCGAGAAGGCGGTCGCCGGCGTCTCGTCGGCCGGCATGCTCTGCGCCGAGGACGAGCTCGGCCTCGGGTCGAGCCACGAGGGCCTGCTCACCATCGAGGGCGGGCGCCCGGGGCAGTCGCTGCTCGACTGGGAGCCGCGCCTCGAGGACTGGATCATCGAGCTCAGCGTCACCCCCAACCGGCCCGACGCGCTGGGCCACCTGGGCGTGGCCCGGGACGTGGCCGCGGTGCTCGGCGTCCCCTTCCAGCCGCCGGCGGTCGCGCGGCCGCAGGCGAGCGGCGGCGGGGCGCGCGCGAGCGTCGAGGTGCGCGACAAGGAGCGTTGCCCCCGGTATGCCGGCCAGGTGATCGAGGGCGTCAGCGTCGGTCCCTCGCCGCTCTGGGCGCGGGTGCGCCTCGGCCGCCTCGGGGTCCGGCCGATCACGAACGTCGTCGACGCGACGAACCTGGTGATGCTCGAGCGGGGGCAGCCGCTCCACGCCTTCGATCTCGACGCGCTGCGGCTGCCGGTCGAGATCCGGAGGGCGCGGCAGGGCGAGGCGTTCGTCGCGCTCGACGGGCAGAAGCTGTCCCTGAACGAGGACGACCTCGTGATCGCCGACGCGGACCGCGTCGTGGCGCTCGCCGGCGTGATCGGCGGCGCGGACAGCGGCGTCACCGCGACGACGCGCCGGGTGTTCCTCGAGTCGGCCTACTTCGAGCCGCGCGGGATCCGCAGGTCGGCGCGGCGGTACGGCTTCCACACCGAGGCGTCGCATCGCTTCGAGCGCGAGGTGGACCTCTCGGGGGTGCCGCTGTCGCGCGATCGGGGGACCGCGCTCATCTGCGAGCTCGCCGGCGCCGAGGCGGCGGGCGAGCCGATCGACGCGTACGTCGCGCCCCGCGCCCCGCGCCGTCTGACGCTGCGGCTGCCGCGGTACAAGCGTATCATCGGCGCCGAGGCCCCGCCGCGGACGCGCGAGATCCTGGAGACGCTCGGGGTCTCGACCGTGGAGCAGCAGGCGGATCGGCTGCTCGTCGAGGTGCCGGCGCACCGGCCCGACATCGTGGAGGAGATCGACCTCATCGAGGAGGTCGCGCGCGTCGCCGGCTACGACCAGATCCCGAGCAGCCTCCCGCGCGTGGGCGCGGCGCCCGCGGGCGCCCGGGGCGATTACCGCCTCCGGCGCCGGGTGCGCCAGATCTGCACCGGGATCGGCCTGCACGAGGCGGTGACGTACTCGTTCCTGTCGCCGCAGGAGCTGAAGGCGTCGCGCTTCGAGGTCGAGCCGCTCCTCCGGCTGCTGAACCCGCTCTCCGAGGAGAAGTCGGTGATGCGGCCGTCGCTGGTCCCGGGGCTGCTCACGGTCGCGCAGCGCTCGCAGCGGTACAACGTGCCGCGGGTGCGGCTGTTCGAGGTGAGCCAGGTGTTCCTGCCGCGCCAGGGCGAGGCGCGCGGCGCGGGTGGCACGGTGGGTACGGACGGCGCGGGCCAGAAGGCGCGGGTCGAGCGGCCGCCGGTGGACGAGCCGACGCGGCTGACGGTCCTGCTCGCGGGGCCGCGCGACAGCTACCTCACGCGGCCCGAGGACGTCGACTTCTACGACGGCAAGGGCGTGGTCGAGGCGGTGCTGGCGGAGCTCGCGGGCAGCGTGGCGCCGGAGTTCGACCTCGAGGGCGAGCCGCCGCCGTGGGCGCACCCGCGCAAGGGAGCGCGCGTCACGCTCGACGGCCGCGCCGTGGGGTACGTGGCGGAGCTCCACCCGGACGTGCGCGACGCGCTGGAGATCACGACCGGGGCGGTGGTGGCGGAGCTCGATCTCGCGGCGGTGGCGGCGGCCTACCGCGCGCCGGCGGCCGCGAAGCCGAGCCGGTTCCCGGCGATGCGGCACGACGTGGCGCTGCTCTTGCCGCTCGACGTGCCGGCGGGCCAGGTGCTGGAGCTGCTGCGGACGACGGCCGGGGAGCGCTGCGAGAAGGTCGAGCTGTTCGACCGGTACCGCGGCGGCGAGCTCCCGCCGGGGACGCACTCGCTCGGGTTCGCGCTGTGGTTCAGGTCGCCGGAGCGGACGCTGACCGACGAGGAGGTCGATCGGTGGACGAAGGCCGCGGTGGACGCGGCGAAGGCGCGGTTCGGGGCGCAGCAGCGCTGAGGCGGGCGGGCGGCGGCCGGCGGTGAGCGGCGCGCTCGCCCGCAGGTGTCGGTTGCCGTCGCGCACCTGCCGGGCTGGCAGCAACCGTGCCTCCCGAGCGCCGGGTCCGGACATTCGAGCTCTGGACCATCGGCGTTCCCGCGGCCGCTCTCGCGCCCTGGACCCGCGCGCGCGTGGCAAGCGTTGCCCTCATGGCAAAGATTGCCATCGCCGCCGGGCAGAGGCGCGGCAAGAATTGCCATCGCGCCGGCCCCGTGCCCCGGACACGCCGAGGCGATACGCCCGACGCCGCCGCGCGTGAGTACGAGCGACGCGGCGGCTCGGCGCGCCACACGAACACGATCGCGGCCGCTCGCGGCGGAGCCAAGGCGGCATGTGGCTTGCTGCTGGCCACGTGCTGGAGGCGTCGCGCGTGGACCGCAGGGTGGTTCCTCGATATCTAGGTATCCATCGTTCGCTCGCGAGTCACGTACGGCCGGCGGCCTTGGGGACCCCGGAGCGAGCTGCCGTGCTGCTGGGAGACGAAACAGCGAGGGTACGATGTGGGCATTGATGCGGAGACGGAGCATGGAGCGGAACCGGAGCGTCATCTCGCGCCCTCCGCGGGGCGGCTGGGCGCCTCGTCACGTCGTGGCGATCGTGTTCGTGATGGCGCTGATCGCCGCCGCGGGTGCATGCCTTCAGGGCGCGGTCGCTTGCGGTGGCGGCTTTTGCCCGATCGACCTTCAATGCGTCGTGCCCGAGAGAGGCAGACCCCAGTGCGTCGTCCCCGGCTACGACCATATCTGTGGCAACGGGATTCCCGAGGACAACGAGGTTTGCGACGACGGGAACACGGACGATCTCGACGGATGCAGCGCCGACTGCATGTCCGACGAGACCTGCGGCAACGACGTCGTCGATGAGGTGCAGGGCGAGGTCTGCGACGACGGCAACAACCGGGGCAACGACGGGTGCAGCGCCGACTGCACGTCCGACGAGCGCTGCGGCAACGGCATCTTCGACGCGAGCCGCGGGGAGACCTGCGACTGCGGCTCTGACGAAATCAAGTCGACCGACCCGCTGTGCCGCGAAGGCCAAAACTCGGACTTTCGCGGGTATTGCAGGCGCGACTGCAAGTTGCACTGCGGCGACGGGGAGCTGGCGCAGGATGAAGCCTGCGATCCCGGCCTGCCGATCACGACGTCCTGCGTCAACCTGCGCTACGATTTCGGCCGTCCGGGGTGCACCAGCTCCTGCGATGACCTGTCCGTCGGTTCGTGCGGAAGCTGGAACTGGCGTCAGCACGATCTTCTTACGTCGGGGCCGCTGAACGGCGTGTGGGAGAGCGGGCCGCAGGACGTCTTTGCCGTGGGGAGCCTCGGCACGATCCTGCACTACAACGGTCAGGACTGGCGGGCCATGCCGTCGCCCACGTCTGACACGCTGAACGGCGTGTGGGGGAGCGGGCCGCAGGATGTCTTCGCCGTGGGCTATAATGCGATCCTGCACTATGACGGTCAGGAATGGCAGACCATGACCTGGCCCAAGTCAGGCCCGACCACGCTCGAGAGCGTGTGGGGGAGCGGGCCGCAGGATGTCTTCGCCGTGGGTGACAACGGCACGATCCTGCGCTACGACGGCCAAAGGTGGGAACGCATGGCCTCGCCCAACTCGGAGTTTTTTTATGACGTGTGGGGGAGCGGGCCGCAGGATGTCTTCGCCGTGGGTAGCGCCAGGACGATCCTGCACTATGATGGCGAGCGCTGGCGGCCCATGAACTCGCTTGCCCCGGAGTGGGCCACGCTAAGGGGCGTGTGGGGGAGCGGGCCGCAGGATGTCTTTGCCGCGGGTGACGGCAGCACGATCCTGCGCTACGACGGCCGGGAATGGCAGAACATGACCTTGCCTACACGGGTGGAGACGTTCCATGACGTGTGGGGGAGCGGGCCGAAGAACGTCTTTGCCGTGGGTCTTCTGGGCAATCTTCTGCACTACGACGGCGAGGGCTGGCAGCTCATGCCCTTGCCGATCGCGGTGGAACAGCTGAATGGCGTGTGGGGGAGCGGGCCGCGGGATGTCTTCGTCGTGGGCG
The DNA here is from genome assembly GCF_051474665.1 of Sorangium sp. So ce394. Lineage (NCBI taxonomy): Bacteria > Pseudomonadati > Myxococcota > Polyangiales > Polyangiaceae > Sorangium > Sorangium sp. So ce394. Next base: position 5,555,981 of record NZ_CP150339.1, on the reverse strand, counting down.
ACAGCGGCGCCATCCTGAACTACAACGGCCAGAGCTGGCAGCCCATGACGTCGCCCACCTCGGCGTCGCTGTACAGCGTGTGGGGGAGCGATCCACGGGAAGCCTTCGCCGTGGGTGCGAACGGCACGATCCTGCACTACGACGGCGAGGGCTGGCAGGCCATGATCTCGCAAGCTCCGGGAACGCTGTATGGAGTATGGGGGAGCGATCCACGGAATGTCTTTGCCGTGGGTCCGAGCGGCACGATCCTGCACTACGACGGCCAGGGCTGGCAAGCCATGCCCCTGCCCGAGCCGGCGCGATCGCTGTCTGGTGTGTGGGGGACCGGGCCGCAGGATGTTTTTGCCGTGGGCGAGGCCGGCGCCATCCTGCACTACGACGGCGATGGCTGGCAGGACATGCCCCGGCCCGAATCGTTGCCGTCGCTGCGTGGCGTGTGGGGGACCGGGCCGCGGGATGTCTTCGCCGTGGGTGAGAAGGGCATGGATGAGAAGGGCACGATCCTCCACTACGACGGCCTGGACTGGCAGCACATGGAGCCGCCCCCATCGGACGTGTTGAACAACCTGTGGGGGACCGGGCCGCGGGATGTCTATGCCGTGGGTTACAAAGGCACGATCCTTCACTACGACGGCCAGGGCTGGCAGAAAATGGACTCGACCACGCTGGTCGATCTGTACAGCGTGTGGGGGACCGGGCCGAGGAATGTCTATGCCGTGGGTGCGTTCGGCACGCTCCTGCACTACGACGGCATCTCCTGGATCAAGCTCAATTCGACGACAGACCGCCCTCTTTACGCGATATGGGGCGCTGGGAGCTCGTCCTTTGTCGTCGGCGAGGACGGCGCCATCTACCGTCACAGCCGGACGGCGCCGCCGCTGTAGCCGCCCCGCCTCGAGCCCGCGGAGCGCTCCAGCGCAGCGCGCCGCACCCCGAAACCATGCCAGGAGCGCCCTCCGCACCGCCCATCTGCGCCGACCTCGCCGCCGCGGAACGACCGCCGCGACGTGACGAGGCCGTCCCCCACCCCGCCGAGGCGCGGCTCCGGCTACTTCAACTTCTCGTCGATCTTCCCCACGGTCCGCTGGATGAGGTGCTCCTGCTCGCGCTTGCTCTGCAGCATCGCCTCCGCCGCCGCCTTCGCCTTCCGCTCCTCCTCGGTGGCCTTCGCCTCGGCCTTTCGCGCCTCGACCTCGGACTGCTGCGCCGTGTCCCGCGCCGCCCGCGCCTCGCCCGCCGCCACGCGGGCCCGCTCGGCCTCGGCCTTAGCGCGGTCCCGGGCCTCCTCCGCCTCGCGCTGCATCGCCTCGGCCCGCCTCCGCTCGGCCTCGCTCTCCTGCCGCGCCCTCTCGGCCGCGCTCCGCTCCGCCTCCTCGCTCGCGAGCGCCTTCTTCAGCGTCTCCTCGGTCCTGCGGATCGCGTCGAGCTGCGCCGTGATCACCCCGTTCTGCCGGGTCAGCTTCACGATCCCCGCCCCCGCCGCGACCACCAGGAACGACAGCACCGCGATCGTCCCGGAGACGAGCCGGCGCCTCCGGCGCCGGGTCTCGTCCGCGAGCCGGAGCACCGCCTCCAGGAACAGCCGCTCCCGCTCCGGCAGCGCGCCCCGGTACCGCTCGCGAAAGCCGCGCGCCTCCTTCGCGACGTTGCCGCGCCAGAGCGTGTCCGCGGCGCGGCCGCTCGCGTCCCACAGCCTCGCCGCCGCGCGCAGCCGGTCCAGGAACACGGCGTCTTCCTGGCTCTCGTCGAGCCAGCGCTTGAGCGTCGGCCACCGCTCGATCAGCGACTCGTGCACGAGCTCCACCGTGCTGCCCGCGCGGTCGCTCCCCTTCTCGATCGCCACGAGCCGCCCGTCGGCCAGCTGCCCCACGACCCGCTCGATCTCGCCCGCGTCCCCGGGCAGCTCGCACAGCTCGCCCAGGCTCGCCACGGCGCGCGTCCGCTCCGGCGTCACCAGCCGCTCCAGGACCGCCCGCGCGAGCTTCGCCTGGCGCTCGCTCATCCCGGCCAGCAGCGTGTCGGCGTGGCTCGCCAGCGCGCCCGCCACCCCGCCGAGCGCCTCGTAGCTCGACCGCGTCAGCAGCCGCCGCCCCCGATCGCGCATCTCCCAGAGCCTCGCCGCCGTGAACTGGAGCAGCGGCAGCGCCCCGCGCGTCGTCGAGAGCGCGTCGAGGATGCCCTCGACCATCGCCGGGTCCTCGATCTCGTGCCGAACCGCCTCGATCGGCCTCACCAGCGCCTCGCGCAGCCCCTCGCGCCCCATCGGCCGGAGGAACACGAGGCCCCGGGTCATCGCCGCCATGAAGTGCTCGTGCTCGGCCATCCGCTCGAGGAAATCCGACCGCACCGACAGGACGACCCGCAGCGGGGAGGACGCGTCGTCGGCGATGCCCTCCAGGCACGCGAGGAACGCCGCGCGCTCGTCGGCCGGGGCGCCGAGCGTGACGAGCTCCTCGAACTGATCGACGAACAGCAAGAGGCGCCGCTGCGCCCGGGCCGCCCACCCGCGCAGCGCGGCGCCGAGCAGGCCAGGCTCGGCGCGCAGCCGTGGTGCCAGGGCCGCGCGCGTCCCCGCGGCGGTGTCGAAAGCGAGCGCCTGCACGTCGGTGCTCAGGGTCACGACAGGGCTGCCGAGGAGCTCCGCGAGCGCCCCCAGCGGCTCGCGCCCCGGTCGCAGGACCAGCGCCTCCCAGCCCTCGCCGGAGCGCTTGAGCGCCGGGATCACCCCGGCCCGCACCAGCGACGACTTCCCCGCCCCCGACGCGCCCGCGATCGCGAGCAGCGGCTGGCTGCGCAGGCGCGCGACGACGCCCGCGAGGTCCTGCGCGCGGCCGAAGAAGCGGTCGGCGTCGGCCTCCTGGAAGGACGAGAGGCCGGCGAACGGGCTCTCGTCGCTGCCCAGATGGATCTCCCGGCGCCCGGGCAGGAGGGGCAAGAGCTCGACGAGGAGCTCCTCGGCGGAGGCGTACCGCTCGGCCTTGCGCTTGCGCAGGCAGCGGTCGATGATCGCGCCGAGCGCGCCGACCTCCGGGTGGCGCGCGCTGACCTCGGGCATCGGCTCGTCGAGCCGCGGCACCGCGATGAGGTCCGGCATCCTGCACGGCGCGAGGGGATGAGCGCCGAGCACGAGCTCGTACAGCATGATGCCCACGGCCCAGACGTCGCTCGACGGGTCGACCTCCCGCCCTTCCCACTGCTCGGGGGACATGTACGGCAGCGTGCCGACGGCCGCTCCCGGGTGCGTCAGGCGCACGTCGTCGACGGCGGGGCGCTCGACGACCAGGCTCGCCTCGTCGTCGCGCAGCTTGGCGATGCCGAAATCGACCACCTTGATCGCGCCCGAGGCGTCCAGCATGACGTTCTCCGGCTTGAGATCGCGATGGACGATGCCGGACGCGTGCGCGCTCGCGAGCGCGCGCACGACGGGGACCATCATCTCGACGGCCAGGCCGGGCGGGACCGGCATCGTGGACGCCCGGCTGGGGGCGTCGGCGGGCTTGCGCTGCTTCATCCACGCGCGGAAGCTCTGCCCCTCGATGTACTCGAGCACCATGTACGGGAATCCGTCGTGCTCGTTCACCTCGTGGATCGTCACGATATGCTCGTGCTTGCAGCGCGCGGTGGCCTGCGCTTCGGCGAGGAAGCGTTGGACTCCGGTGCTGCTCAGCTTCGTGAGGAGCTTGATCGCGACGAGGCGAGCGAGCCGGAGGTCGCGCGCCAGGAAGACGACGCCCATGCCTCCCCGGCCGAGCTCGCGCAGGAGCTCGTAATGGCCGATGCGGGCGCCGGCGGACGGCGGCGACTTGCCTGGCTCGCGCGACGACGGCGGGTCGACCGTCGAGCGCATCGTCTGGGTCCTGATCATCTCGCGAGCGCCCGCGACCACGGCCGGGAGCATAGTACCGTTCCGGCGCGCGGCAGCATCCCTTTCACACGACGGCGCACGACCGCGCCCCTCCCACACGGCCTCCTGGGAGCTCACCCGGCTCCGAGCGGATCAGGCCGCCGACGGCACGTCCGGGCGCCGGCTTGCTGGGCAGGAGACCACGTGCGATCGTCGCCTCTCCTCGACTTGCGCTCGACGCGTCGATCGCGATATGCGCGCAACGTGCCCGGCGAGCCCGGGCGCGCGCCGATCGGGCGCGGGAGCGCAGGTCCCACGGACGCGCCGGAGGGGAGGCGCTCGGCTTCATGATGACGACCCGCAAGCAACCCGCTCGATTCGTGCTCTCGACAGCGCAGCTCCTCTTGCCCATCGCCGTCGTGACCCTGTGCGCTGGGCCCGCGCGCGCCGAGGAGGCGCCGCCAGCGCCATGGCACGAGGGGGTCTCCGAGGAGCGAAAGCAGCGGGCGCAGGCGCTCTTCGAGGAGGCGCGCGAGCTGCACCGGCGCGCGATGCTCGCCGAGGCGCGGGCCAAGTACGAGGAGGCGCTCGCTGCCTGGGAGCAGCCCGAGCTCCGGCTCTACCTCGGGCGCTTGTTGAAGCTCATGGGCCTGCCCCTCCTGGCCCACGAGAACCTGCGCCTCGCCCTGCGCTGGGGGCCCGGCTCGCTCGACGCCGAGAAAGAGCAGGAGGCGCGCGCGGCGATGCGAGCGCTCGCCGAGCGGGAGCTCGCCGCCATCCGGATCCGCTGCGACGAGCCGGGCGCCGTCGTGCTGATGGACGGCCAGCCCTGGTTCGTCGGCCCCGGCGTCGAGCGCCGGATGGTCATGCCGGGAGAGCACGTCATCACGGCGAGAAAGAGCGGCTATTCGACCGTGGTCAAGCCCATCCTCGTCGTCGCCGGCAAAGAGGCCTCGGGACGGGTCGCCCTGAGCGCCGATACCGTCGTCAGCAGGCCGCGGTGGGCCACGTGGCTCCCGTGGGCCACGCTCGGGGCGGGCGCGGCCCTGGGCGTCGCGGGCGGCGCGCTGATGTGGCATGCCGGCGCGGAGCACAAAGACGCTCACCTGGGCCTCCGGGCCGGCTGCGTCACGACGTGCGAAGCGTTCGATCGCGACGCGTACGATCGCAGCGTCCTCGAGAACCGGCTGGGGATCGGCGCCCTCGTCGCCGGCGGCGCGACCGTGATCACGGGGACGGTCCTGCTCTTCATGAACAGGCCCGAGGCCTACCGCGCCCCGGATCGCGGCGGTGTGACGATCGAGCTCCGGCCCGCCGCGTCGCTCGAGGGTGCGATGCTGTCCGGCCGGGTGGTGTTCTGATCCGACCGAAAGGCGAGGTAGAATGCGAAGGCGGGACGAGGATGCGAGCCCAGCGGTCTCGGGCCTGTGGCGAGGCGGAGGAGCGCTCCGCCATGCGGCTGCGGCCGTGTTCGTGCTGGCTTTGTTCTGTATCGCGGGTGCGTGCCTCCAGGGCGGGATCCCGTGCGACGGCGGGGTTTGCCCGTCCGGCTACACCTGCGTCTCCGCTACGTGCGTCGCCTCGACGAGCGTCAACACCTGCGGCAACGGCGTCGTGGAGGCCGGCGAGGACTGCGACGACGGCAACCAGGTCGGCGGCGACGGCTGCGGCAGCACGTGCGTGCATTGCGGCGACGGGGAGCTGACACGGGATGAGATCTGCGACACCCAATTGCCGGTCACGATATCCTGCGTCTCGCTGAGCTACGACTTCGGCCGCCCGGGGTGCGTCAGCTCCTGCGATGACCTGTCCGTCATCCCGTGCGGAAGCTGGAACTGGCGGCGGCAGGAGCGCGTGACCTCGCGAGCGTTGCGCGCCGGTTGGAGCTGGCGGCAGGAAGCGTTTGCCGTGGGTGACGGCGGCGCGATCGTTCGCTACAACGGCCAGTCCTGGCAGACCCTGCCCTCGCCCACGTCGGAAGCGTTGTCGGGCGTGTGGGGGAGCGGGCCGCGCGATGTCTTCGCCGTGGGTTCTGAAGGCACGATCCTGCACTACGACGGTGAGGACTGGCACGCCATGCCCTCGCCCACGTCGGAAGCGTTGTCGGACGTGTGGGGGAGCGGGCCGCGCGATGTCTTCGCCGTGGGCGCTCGGGGCACGATCCTGCGCTATGACGGTCAGGGCTGGCAGGCCATGCCCTCGCCCACGTCGGAGGCGTTGTCGGGCGTGTGGGGGAGCGAGGCGCACGATGTCTTCGCCGTGGGGTCTGAAGGCACGATCCTGCGCTACGACGGTCAGGGCTGGCGGGTCATGCCCTCGCCGACGTCGGAAGCGTTGTCGGGCGTGTGGGGGAGCGAGGCGCACGACGTCTTCGCCGTGGGTGATCAGGGCACGATGCTCCGCTACGACGGTCAGGGCTGGCAGGCCGTGCCCTCGCCCACATCGAAGGCTTTGTCGGGCGTGTGGGAGAGCGCGCCGGACAATGTCTATGTCGTGGATGTCGAGGGCACGATGCTGCACTACGACGGCGAGGGCTGGCGGCGCATGACGTTGCCCACGACGTTGCCCGAGGAGGTGTCCTCGCGGCAGGTACGGTTGCATGATGTGTGGGGTAGCGGACCGCAGGACGTCTTCGCCGTGGGGAACGGAGGCACGACGCTGCACTACAACGGCCAGGACTGGCAGAACATGACCTCGCCCACGACGGCATGGATGAGCGGCGTATGGGGGAGCGGACCGCGCGATGTCTTCGTCGTGGGTGATGGAGGCACGATCCTGCGCTACGACGGCCACAGCTGGGAGGAGGAGATCCCGCCCACGAAGCCATCGTTGAACGGCGTGTGGGGGAGCGGGCCGCAGGATGTCTTCGTCGTGGGTTCTGAAGGCACGATCCTGCACTACGACGGCCAGGGCTGGGAGGATGAGAGCTGGCCTTCGAAGCCATGGTTGAACGGCGTGTGGGGGTACGGGCCGCAGGATGTCTTTGCCGTGGGTTCTGAAGGCACGATCCTGCACTACGACGGCCAGGGCTGGCAAAAAATGCCCTCGCCCGCACGGGAGGCATCGTTGAAGGGCGTGTGGGGGAGCGGGACGACGGATGTCTTCGCCGTGGGTGATCGGGGCACGATCCTGCACTACGACGGCGAGGGCTGGCAGAAAATGCCCTCGCCCGCACCGGAGGCATGGTTGACCGGGGTGTGGGGGAGCGGGCCGCAGGATGTCTTCGCCGTGGGTTCTGAAGGCACGATCCTGCACTACGACGGCCGGGGCTGGAAGGCCATGAGCTCGACCACGCTGATAACGCTGAATGGGGTGTGGGGGCGCGGGCCGCGGGATGTCTTTGCCGTGGGCCAGTTCGGCGAGCTCCTGCACTACGACGGGACCTCCTGGCTCAAGCTCGATCCCACGACGGATCGCATCTTTTTCGCGGTCTGGGGCACCGGGAAATCGTCCTTTGTCGTCGGCGAGGGCGGCGCCATCTATCGTCACATCCGGACGGTGCTGCCGCGGTAGTGGGAGGCGCTCGGCTTCATGACGACGACCCGCAAGCGACCCGCTCGATTCGCGCTCTCGACAGCGCAGCTCCTCTTGCCCATCGCCGTCGTGACCCTGTGCGCCGGGCCCGCGCGCGCCGAGGAGGCGCCGCCGGGGCCATGGCACGAGGGGGTCTCCGAGGAGCGAAAGCAGCGGGCGCGGGCGCTCTTCGAGGAGGCGCGCGAGCTGCACCGGCGCGCGATGCTCGCCGAGGCGCGGGCCAAGTACGAGGAGGCGCTCGCGGTCTGGGAGCAGCCCGAGCTCCGGCTCTACCTCGGGCGGGTGTTGAAGCTCATGGGCCTGCCCCTCCTGGCCCACGAGAACCTGCGCCTCGCCCTGCGGTGGGGGCCCGGCTCGCTCGACGCCGAGAAGGAGCAGGAGGCGCGCGCGGCGATGCGAGCGCTCGCCGAGCGGGAGCTCGCCGCCATCCGGATCCGCTGCGACGAGCCGGGCGCCGTCGTGCTGATGGACGGCCAGCCCTGGTTCATCGGCCCCGGCGCCGAGCGCCGGATGGTCATGCCGGGAGAGCACGTCATCACGGCGAAAAAGAGCGGCTATTTTACGGTCGTCAAGCCCATCCTCGTCTTCGCCGGCCAAGAGGCTTCGGGCCAGATCGCCCTGAGCGCCGACACCGTCGTCAGCAGGCCGCGGTGGGCCACGTGGCTCCCGTGGGCCACGCTCGGGGCGGGCGCGGCCCTGGGCGTCGCAGGCGGCGCGCTGATGCGGCATGCCGCCGCCGAGCAGAAAGCAACCGACGGTCGCCTCAAGGCCCGCTGCGAGCCGTCGTGCAAGCCGTTCGCGTCGGACGCGTACGACGGCTCCGACCTCGCGAGGGGGCTGGGGATCGGCGCCCTCGTCGTCGGCGGAGCGACCGTGATCACGGGGACGGTCCTGCTCTTCGTGAACGGGCCCGAGGCCTACCGCACCCCGGATCGCGGCGGGGTGAAGCTCGAGCTCCGGCCCGCCGCGTCGCCCGATGCTGCGGCGCTGTCGGCGCGCCTCGTGTTCTGATCCGTCCGGGGACCGGACCGCTCCCTCACGGGCTCCGCTTCCCCTCTCGCGTGGAGATGCCGTATTGCTTGAGCTTGAACGTGAAGGTGCGGACGGGCATCCCGAGGAGCGCCGCCGCCCGCTTCTGGACCCCGTCCGCGGCGTCGAGCGCCTGGCGCATGCGCGTGCACTCGATCTCTCGGAGCTCCTCGGCGATGGGCTTGAAGCGGGAGGGCCCCGCCGCGGGCGGCGCCGACGGATCCGCCGCGGGCCGCGGCGGGAGCTCGATCCCGGCGATGCGCTCGGGCAGGCCCCAGGGCTCGATCACCGGGCCGTCCGCCGTGGCGGCGGCGTACTCCATCGCGTTCTTGAGCTCGCGCACGTTGCCGGGGAACGGGTGCGCGAAGAGCGCGGCGAGCGCGGCCTCCGAGAGATCGAGCGCGGGCCGACCGGCCCGGGCGCACGCCTCGGCGAGGAACAGGCGGGCCAGGATCGGCAGCTCGCGCCGCCGGTGCCGGAGCGGGGGCAGCTCGACGACGGCGGCGCTCAGGCGGAAGAGCAGATCTTGACGGAACCGGCCGGCGCGGACCTCCTCCTCGAGGTCGCGGTTGGTGGCGGCGACGATGCGGATGTCCACCTCGCGATCACGCACGTCGCCGAGGCGCGTGATCCGCTTCGCCTCGAGCGCGCGGAGCAGCTTGGCCTGCGCGCCGAGGGGCAGCTCGCCGATCTCGTCGAGGAAGACGGTGCCGCCGTGCGCCCGCTCCAGCAGGCCGGGCTTGGGCGCCCGCGCCTCCGAGAAGGCGCCCTTCTCGTAGCCGAAGAGCTCGCTCTCCACCAGCGTCTCCGGGAGCGCGGCGCAGTTGAGCGTGATCATCGGCTTCTGGGCCCGCGCCGACCAGTGGTGCACGGCGGCCGCGGCGTTCTCCTTGCCCGCCCCCGTCTCGCCGAGGACGAGCACCGGCAGATCGCTCGCCGCGAGGCGCCGGATCAGCTCGAACAGCCGGATCATGGCCGAATCGGCCACCACGACGGTGCGCTCGCCGATGACGTGCCGGACGGCGGCCTCCGAGGCGGAGGCGATCGCCCCCGGGGCGGCGATCGACGCGGCGGTCCGCGCGCCGGCGAGGAGCGTCTCGGTGTCGCCGCCGTCGAACGGGTAGCAGGCCAGGCCGGCGCGCGCCTCGGGGGAGAGCGGCGCGATCGCCTCGAGCACCTGGAGCGCCGCGGCGCGCGCCGCCTCGCCGCCGAGCTCGGGGAACCCGATGGCGAGCTGAGAGGCGCCGTCCCAGGCGACGATGTCCACGAGCCGGAGCGCCGAGAGCGCCCGCTGCTCCAGCGTCGTGCGCATCTGCACGGACCCGAGGGACACCACCGCCAGGCCGAACGGCCGCGCCGAGTCGGCGGCGCGCTCGATCTCCTCCTCGACGCGCCGGCGCAGCCGGCCCATCTCGATGAGGGCGCTGCCCCGCGACGGCGACTCGCGCCGGAGGATCAGCGTGGTGTCGCCCATGGTGATGACGTCGCCGGAGCCGAGCGCGCGCGAGCCCTCGATGCGCTCGCCGTTGACGAGCGTGCCATTGTGGCTGCCGAGATCGGCGATCCGGATCTCGCCCCGGGAAAAGACGAGCTCGGCGTGCCGCCGGGACACCGCGGCGGTGTCGAGCCGCACGTCGGCGTCGTCGCTGCGCCCCACGACGAGCACGCCGTCGTCCGGCAGGGCGCGCCGGTACGACGAGGAAGCGCCGATGACGAGGAGGTAGGAGTAGATTCCCCGGCTGTCCGGGGACTGCCGCAGATCGAAGGTCTGCGTCGTCAACGGCGAGCTCGCGAGGCCGCTCATCAGCCCGAAGCTATACCCGAAGCGCTCGCGCATGCAAGGCGCGAGCCTCCCTCGGCGACGCCGGCAACAGCGCTTTCGGCGGCTCGAGCGTCGATGGGGTGAACGGGGCGTCTCCGAGGGATTCGCCCTCCCGCGCCGGAACCTTCGGCGCCAGCGCCTGTCAAGAGCGCTGGTCAAGGAGGCACTCGTCATGGCTGAAGCGTTCCACATGGGCGGCTGGGGGATGTATCCGACGTTGGTCTTCGGTCTCCTGCTCCTCGCCGCGTCCGTCCGTTATGCGGTCTCGCCCGAGCGGCGGTTCGTGCCGCTCCAGATCAGCCTCGGTATCCTCACGCTGGTGTCCGGCGGCCTCGGGTTCGTCAGCGGCACCATCAAATCGCTCACCCTCATGGGCGCGGTGCCGCCCGACGCGCGCTGGCTGTGGATCGTCGGCCTCGGCGAGTCGCTCAACAACATCGCGCTGGCGCTCGCGCTCCTCATCCTCTCGTCCCTCGCCGCGACCGTCGGCGCTTATCGCATCTCGCAGACGAGCCCCGCCCGCTGACGCCCGCGCCCCCGCGCTCGCGCCGCGGCCGGGCGCGCGGCGGCACGGCTACGTGCGCTGGGCGGCGGCGAGGGTGACGCGCCGCTCGATCCCGAGGAACAGGAGCGGGAGCGCGAGCGTGAAGGCGATCGAGAGCGCGGCGACGGCGGGCATGCCGTCGAGGCGCCGATCCGGCAGCTCGTGGAGCATCCTCGCCGACCAGAACGCCGCGATGGCGGACGCCATGTGCTGCACGGCCGACTGCATCGAGGTGAAGCGCGCGCGCTCGGCCGGGCGCGGCACCTTGGACGTCAGCGTGCTGTGAGAGACGTTGCGGAACGTCATGCCGAGCATGAAGACGATGAAGATGACGAGCACGGGCAGCCCCGGCACGTACGAGAAGAAGCCGGCGTAGAGGACGCCCACGAGCACCGCCGCGCCCACCGAGCCCGTCTGGAACGCGCCGAAGCGGTCGACGAGCGGCCCCACCGCGCGCATCGCGAAGAAGCTGACCAGGCCCCCCACGAAGTAGAGCAGCCCGAGCCGCTCGCGCGGGTACCCGAGGTTGTACTGCACGTACGCGGAGATGTTGGGGATCACGAGGAACGACGCCATCGTCACGGTCGCCGTCGTCGCGTACGAGAGCATCACGATCGGCCGGCCGAGGAGGGCGCGGAGCTCGCTCAGGGCGCCGCCCGACGGCGGCTCGCCGGCGAGGTGATCGCGCATCGAGGGCAAGAGGAAGACCGCGAGCCCGGCGACGAGCAACCCGAGCGCGGCGACGGCGAAGAACGGCAGCGGGAAGCCGCCGCGCCGGGCGAGCTCGAGCCCGGCCGGGATGCCGAACACCGAGGCGACCGAGAACGAGCCCATCACGACGCCCATCGCCTTGCCGCGGCGCTCGGGCGGGATGACGTCCGCGACGATGGAGAACGCGACCGAGGTCGCGGGCCCGCCGAACGCCCCGGCGAGCACGCGCGCCGCCATGAGGCTCGGCAGCCCGGTCGCGAAGCCGCCGGCCGCGGTGCCGACGACGAGGCCGAGCATCGCCACCGCGAGCGCGCTGCGCCGGTCGAACCGGTCGAGGAAGAACGCGCCGGCGAGGCCCGACAGCGCGGCCGACGCGGTGTAGCTGCCGCCGATGAGGCCGATGTCGGACATCGGGATGCCCAGGGCGACCGCGAAGTCCGGCCCGAGCGGCATCACCATCACGAAGTCGAGGATGTTGATGAACTGGACCGCAGCGACGAGGAAGATGATGCTCCGCTCGGAGCGAGGTGTGGACACGAGGATCGACTGTAACCCTTGGCGAGGCGCTCGGACGAGGAGAATACGGATCCAGCACGTTGCGCGCGGGCGGCTCGATGGTCGCTCGATGGTTGCTGGCGTTGCTGGCGTTGCTGGCCACGCAACGCCGCGTTGCGCGCGCGCACCGTTGTCCGTCCGCGGGCGGCACCTTACGATGGCTGCCATGGATCGCCGCACTGCCCTCGGGGCCCTCGCCGCCGCGCCCGTCGCGGCCGCGTGCGCCCGCACCGAGCCCTCGCCCAGCCGCACCGATGAAGCCGCGCTCGCCGCGGAGGACGTGGTCCGCGGCGTCGCGCCGCTCGGCTCGCCCTGGGAGACGCTCGACCCGTTCCTGTTCTGCGTCCACCACGACGACGCGTACCCGGCCGGCAACGAGCGGATGGGGCCGGCCGCCTCGCTCGCGGGCCGCGCCATCGGCCGCGATTTCGCGGGCAAGGACGGCTGGCGCATGTACCACGGCGCGGTGGTCCCCGGCTTCCCGCAGCACCCGCACCGCGGCTTCGAGACCGTGACGATCGTGCGGCGCGGGCTCGTCGATCATTCGGACTCGCTCGGCGCGGCCGCGCGCTACGGCCGCGGCGACGTCCAGTGGCTCACGGCGGGGAGCGGCATCGTGCACGCGGAGATGTTCCCGCTCGTCGAGGAGGGCGGGCCCAATCCACTCGAGCTCTTCCAGATCTGGCTCAACCTCCCGCGCGCCGACAAGCTCGCCGACCCGCACTTCGTGATGATGTGGGGCGACACGATCCCGAAGCAGCTCGCGCGCGACGCCGCCGGCAGGGCGACCGAGATCACCGTGGTCGCCGGCCGCTTCGGCGAGCTCCGCCCGCCGGCCCCGCCGCCGAAATCGTGGGCGGCGCGCGCGGACGCCGACGTCGCGATCTGGACGCTCAAGATGGCGCCGGGCGCGCGGTTCGCGCTGCCGGCCGCCTCTCCGGGGACGAACCGCGCCCTCTACTTCTTCCGCGGCGCCGAGCTGCGCGTCGGCCCCCGCCGCGTCCCCGGGGGCCAGCGGATCACGCTCCGCGACGGCGCCGCCGCGCTCCTCGAGAACGGCCCCGACGAGGCCGAGATCCTGCTCCTCCAGGGCCGGCCCATCGGCGAGCCCGTCGCGCAACACGGCCCCTTCGTGATGACCTCGATGGCCGAGGTCCAGCAGGCCTTCCTCGACTACCGGCGGACCGGCTTCGGGGGGTGGCCGTGGCCGAGCGACGATCCGGTCCACGGGCGCGCGGAAGGCCGGTTCGCGCGGTACCCCGACGGGCGCGTCGACAAGGCAGGATGATCCGCGCCGGGGCGAGCCCGGCGCTTCCGCGCGAACGCCGGCCCTCGGCGATGCTGGACAGGCGCCTGCGCCAGCGAGGCGGCCGACCGACATCCCAGGATCGCGCGGCGAGCAGCGCCACGACGGCGCCGCAGACGAGGGCGCGAATGCGGCGACGACAGCCGTGTTCGCGCCGACGGGCACACCGCGTGCATCGCCGCGCGCGATGCCGTTCCGGATTGCCACCTTCAATGCAGGGCTCGCCGTCGGGGTGCTGCCGTACGCGACGGAGCGCGTGCCGCGCGTGGTCGAGGCGCTCGCCGCGCTCGACGTGGACCTCCTGTTCGTGCAGGAGTTCTGGCTCGACGCGCACTGGGATCTGCTCCGCCGAGCGCTGGAGTCGCGCCTGCCGCACGCGCTCCGGCCGGAGCCCGCGCACCCGGCCCCGCGCGCGGCGTGCGGCGCCTCCCAGGTGAGGCCGCTCGTCGCGTGCGCTGAGGCGAAATGCAGCGGGCTGACGGACGAGGCGCTCGCGCGCTGCGTCGTGCAGAGCTGCGCGCCCACCGCGCTCGCCCTCCCCACCCCGTGCCTCAACTGCATCGCGAGCCGCCCTGTCGGCACGATCCACGAGATCGTCGACCGGTGCGTCGGGGACCCGGCGACGCCCGCGGCGCCGGCCGCGGGCTCGTCGTCGCGCTTCGGCGGGCTCATCGCGTACGGCGGCTCGTTCGGCACGGGGCTGCTCGCGGCCGCGCCGCTCGACGATCGCGACCTCCTCGTGTTCGAGTCGACCGTGAACGCCCGCGGCGCGCTGTACGCGCGCGTCGCGGCGGCCGAGCTCGGCGCGCTGCACGTGTTCGCGGCGCACCTGTCGCCGGGCGGCCCGGAGCAGCCGCCCCAGCTCGAGCGGCTGCTCGACTGGGTCGACGCGAAGGCGGGCGGCGCGCCGGCGCTGCTCCTCGGCGATCTCAACACCACGCCCGGCTCGTCGCTGTTCCGCCGCCTGGAGCGCGCCGGGTTCCGCGACGCCGACGTACCCGATCGCCGCGCGACCTTCTCGCACGACGGGCTCGGCACGGGCGACGTCGAGGACTCGGGCTGGCGGCTCGATCACGTGCTCGTGCGCGGCCTCGACGCGGGCCTCCGCGCGGACCGCATCCTGGACGCGCCCATCACGATCCAGGCCGCGGGGCGCGCCGTCCGGACGACGCTGTCGGATCATTTCGGCGTCCTGGCCACGATCGAAGGCGCCGGCGCGGAGCGGGCCGCCCGCTGACGCCGCGCCTCAGGGCCTCTCCGGGCACCTGCCCGCCTGGGGCGCCGCCTCGAGCTCGAGCTCGCGGACGCGGCCGGGCGCGCCGGGATCGAGCTCGAGCTTCATCACCATGTTCCCGCCGCGCTCGCACACGAGGCGGAAGGAGTGCTCCTGCTCCCCGTCGGACTCGATCGATCCGCCGAGCTTGCACCGCCCGTGCGCCGCGCGCAGCTCGGAGAGCTCTCGCTGGACGGCGCCCTCGTCGACGGCGTGCGAGAACACCTGCTGGAAGGGAGCCGCCTTCTGGCCGGAGGCGAGCGCGACGACCTGCTCCGCGCTGCGCTTCATCGCCTCGGTGGGCGGCGCGACGGCGCTGAAACGAAAGGCGCTGATCTTCGATGTCCCGGCGTCGAGGGTGAGCTTGGCCGCCATGCGCCCTCGCTCGCAGGCCATCGCGAACCGCGCCTCGCGCGCCCCCTTGGACGAGATCAGCGCGCCGGGCTTGCAGGCGCCGTGGTCCTTCCGCAGGCGCTCGACGATCTCCTCGAACGCGCCCGGCGAGACGTGCTCGACGAAGCCCTTCGTGAAGAGCTCTTCGTAACGCGCCCGCTCGAAGCGGTCGTACAGGGCGACGGACGCCTGGAAGGCCGACTCCAGGCGAGGGCTCGGGCGC
Source organism: Sorangium sp. So ce394 (assembly GCF_051474665.1). Taxonomy (NCBI): domain Bacteria; kingdom Pseudomonadati; phylum Myxococcota; order Polyangiales; family Polyangiaceae; genus Sorangium; species Sorangium sp. So ce394. The sequence continues at coordinate 5,540,747 of NZ_CP150339.1, read as the reverse complement.
TCCTTCCGGGGCGCGGTGACGCCGGCGCGCCGGAGCGCCGCGCGCACCTCGCCGAGCAGCGCCTCGCGGTCCGTGTCGACGAGGCTCGAGAGCAGCACGAGCCCCACGCCGGCGCGCGGATAGAGCTCCACCCAGGCGGAATATCCGTCGACCGCCCCGCTGTGCAGGACGACCTCTTCGTCCTCGCAGCTCTCGAGAGCGCGCCAGGCGAGCCCGAGCGCGCTCGCCCTCGCGTCGACCGCGTAGCGGCCCTCGGGACGCGCCGGGTCGACCGAGAGGTGCGCGGGCCGCGCCGCGGTGTGGGCCTCGCGGATCGAGCTCCGCCGGAGGGGGCCCGCCTCCGCGCCGCTGCGCGGCGGATAGGCCGAGAGCTGGAAGGCGGCGTAACGTGCCATGTCGCGCACGGACGCATAGAGCCCGCCGGCCGCCTCGGACGCGCCGAACCGCCAGTGGGGCTCCGGCTTCAGCTTGCCGTGCTTCTTCACGTGCCCTGTCGCGAGGCGCCCCGGGGGGACGGCGCCCTCGTCCCAGACCGAGGACGTCATGCCGAGCGGCGCGAGGATCGTCTCGCTCACGTAATCGCGGTAGCGGCGCCCGGAGACGCGCTCGACGACGAGCCCGAGGAGGGAGAACCCGAAGTTCGAATAGACCTCCTTCGTCCCGGGGACGTACTCCAGGGCCGTGCCGGGCACCGCCGCGCGGACCTCTGCCGCGGTGACCTCGCGCGTCGAATCCGAGTAATCGAACCGACCGAGCCGCGGCAGCCCCGAAGCATGGGTGAGCAGGTGCCGCAGCGTGATCCGCGGCGAGTCGGCGGTCGGATAGACGACCTCCGCGAGCTCCGGGAGGTAGCGCGACGCGGGGTCGTCCAGCGCGAGCTTGCCCTCGTCGCGGAGCTTCAGGATCGCGGCCGCGGTGAAGGTCTTCGTGATCGAGCCGACGCGGTAGACGGTATCGGCGTCCGGCGCCGCCCCGGTCGCCGGATCGATCGCGCCGAAGCCCCGGGAGACCGCGAGCTCGCCGCCCTCGACGATGCCGATGGCGAACCCCGGCAGCTTCTGTCGATCGAGCTCGGCGCCGAGGTGGGCCTCGATCTGCGGCACGATCGCGAGGAGCTTCGTCCGGCGCCCGGGGTCGTCGACCCACGCGGGCGGGTCCTCGGCGACGAGGATCGGCGCGTCGGCCGGCGCGGGCGGCGCGGGCGATGGCGCGGCCGCCGCCGCCGCGCGGGGGGCCGGCCGCGGCGCCGGGGCCGCGGGCGCGACGGGCCGCTCGCCCGCGGCGCAGCGGGTCAGCGTGAGGAGCAGCGACAGGAGGGCGGCGCGGCGCATGGGCGATGCGCGAGGCTACCAGGACCGGGTGGCCGGGGTCATCGCTCGGCGCGGGCGCGCCGGGGGACGCGCGCGCCCGTCACCCGGCGCGGGCGGCGGGCGGCGGCTCGGGCGGCTCGCTCCAGCAATCGTTCGCGCCGGCCCGGTGCTGCGCGCGGTACTCCGACGGGCTGACGCCCTCGGATCGCCGGAACTGCTCGGCGAAGCGCGACGCCGAGTCGTAACCGCAGGCCGTCGCGACCTCCAGCACGCCGTGGCGCCCCGAGCGCAGGAGCGTCTTGGCCAGCTCGAGGCGCTCCTTCCACAGGAGGGCCCGGAACGAGACCCCCTTCGCGCCGAGCCGGCGGCGCAGCGTCGCGTTGCTCACCCCGAGCGCGCGCGCCACGTCCTGCGCCGCCCAGGGGCGCGCCGGATCGCGGCGCACCAGCGTCCGGACCGCGAGCGTCGGATCGAGCGCCAGCGTCGACGCGGCGGCGCGCCCCTCCTCGAGCTGCTCCCGGTGCTGCAAGAGCAGGGTCAGGACGAGGTCCTCCAGCCGGTGCTCGAGGAGCAGCGCGTGCGCGCCGGGCAGGAGGAGCGTGCTCACGAGGTGGATCATCGCCTGGATCGACGGCAGCGCGGAGCGCAGGAGGTGCGGCCGATCCGCCTCGAAGCCGCCGAGCCCCCGCTGGACGCAGAGCGTGGGGTAGCGGCGCTGGAGCCGCGCGTCGACCTCGCTCAGGAGCTCGACGGTGAACGCGCGGTAGACGCCGCGCTCGGGGTCGGGCTCGTTCACGAGCTCGAGGGGGATGCCCTGCGGCACGAGCAGGATCTGCCCTTCCCGGGCCACGAGGCGCGCGTTGCCGTCCGGGCCGTCGAGGAAGATCCGCTTCGTGCCGTCGAGGATGAGCACGATGAGCGGCCGGGAGAGCCGCTGGATCGAGACCCGATCGCGCGCGCGGGAGAAGACCCCGATCCACCGGGCCAGGCCGGCGCCGTTCGCGCCGCCCGCCGCGGACGCGCGCTCCAGGCGGGCCAGGGCCTCCCGGAGCGCGCTCCAGGCCTGGGCGTGATCGGAGGGCTCGAGCAGTCGTGTGAGCTGGGTCGTCATCGTCGCTCCTGATCCTGGACCGTGGCTCGCTCGCCGCGGGACGCCCGCCAGACCGGCCGGGGGGCAGAGCGTAACCGCGGAGGTACGCGGGCCAAAGCGCTCTTCCGCCGGATCATCGGACGTCGAGCAGGACGACCTCGTCATCGTTGAAGAGCGGGACCAGCAGGCGATTCCTCGATCGGTCCCAGCCGAGGTCGGCCGGGCTCGGGAGGCCCTCGGCGAGGGTGGAGACGCGCGGCGCCGCGCCCCCGGCCGGGTCGATCGCGAAGACCGCGCCCGCGTCCCAGCTCGACACGAGGACCCGGCCGTCGTCGAGGCGCACGAGGCCGTCCAGCGAGCCCGCCGGCAGCGCGAGCTCGCGCCGCCTCTCGCCCGAGGCGTCGTACACGTCCACCCGCGCCGCGCCGAGGTAGGCGACCCAGATCTCGCCGTCCGCGCACGCGACGCCGTTCGGGTGCGGCAGCGCGGGGTCGGCGACGATGCGCGACACCTGCCCGCTCGGCGCGATCACGACGAGCGCGTCCGTGCCGACGCCGGTGATGGCGCCGCCCTCGAGGGTCACGCCCGTGTCGGACACCACGATCGCGCCGTCGGGCATGACCGCGATGTCGTTGAGCAGGCCGGCGCCGGGCACCTCGATGTCCTGGATCGGCGCGCCGTCGCCCGCGTCGAAGACGCGGACCGCATCGATGTCGGCCACGTAGAGCTTTCCGCCCGCGATGGCCATGCCCTTGGGGGCGCTCAGGGTGACGCCCTCCGAGGCGCCGTCGATCCACGTGAGGTCGAGGACCTCGCCGTCCGGAGAGACGCGCGAGATGAAGCCTCGATCGTCCTTGTCGACGGGCGAGCCGACGATGTTCGAGACCAGGTACACGTCGCGCTCCTCGTCGTGAAGCACGGACTCGGGCGTGGTGAAGCCGCCGACGCTGCGGCGCTCCGGCGCGCCCGGCGCCGCGTCTTCGGCGCACGCCTGGAGGACGACGGCGGACAGGGAGACGAGGACTGCAGCGAGGCGCTTCGGGTGCGATTTCATGGGGGCTCTCTCGGTTGAACACGGCCGGCGACGCGCCGGGTGTGCGCCTACCGTGCTCCCGGTCGCCGCGCGGCGCGCGCCCGCGGCGCTCATTGACGCGCCCGAAACGCTCACGGCGACGCCGGGCCGTCCGGCCCCGCGAGAAGAAGAGTCCTCTCCTCGGCGTCCTGGCGCCTCATCTCCATGTCTGAGCAGCGGTCTCGGGCTCCGTGAGACGAGCATGCCAATCGTCCTCGGCTCACGTCCAATGGGCGCGCTCGGAGTACAGCTTGAACATCGCGCGCCGCGAGGGCCGGATCTCCACGAGGGCGACGAACGTCTTGGTCGAGAACGATAGAGCCCGCCTGTCCGCCAGGGCCACGTCACAACGCGACGACGCCAAACGCGACGAGTGCGACGAGCGCGACGAGTACGACGAGTACGACGAGTACGACGAGTACGACGAGTGCGACGCTAGGACCTCGTTTGACCAGTGTTGCGCTCCAGACAATCATGCGCTAAATGTGGCGGCCAGCACGTGGTACACTGAATGCGGTCCGAGCCACACAACGACACGCCGAACGACACGCCGCTGGAGGAGCAGGTAGCCGCGCTGCGGAGGCGCGTCGCAGAGCTGGAGGAGGAGCTGGCCGAGGCGCGGCGTCCGCGCGAGAACACACCTGCCGAGGAGCAGCACGGGCTCCTGGCCAAGTTCTTTTCGGTGGACGGCTCCGGCCACGCCGCGCTCCTCGACGCGATCCCGGCGATGGTGTTCTTCAAGGATCGCGACCACCGCTACCTCGCCGTCAACAAGGCCTACGCCGATCACTATCGCCTCTCGGCCGACAAGATCATCGGGAAGCGCGACGAGGAAATCTTCGTCCCGGAGGTCGCGCAGAGCTACCGCGAGAACGACGAGATCATCATGTCGGACGGGGTGCCGCGGCTGAACGTGGAGCTCCGGTGGAAGCTCGAGGACGGGAGCGACGGCTGGACGCTGGAGAACAACGTCCCCTTCCGCGACGACAGCGGCCGCGTGATCGGGATGGTCGGGGTCGTGGTCGACATGACCGCACGAAAGAGGACGGAAGAGTCGCTGCGGCAGATCGAGTCCGACCTCCTCGCCAGCCAGTCGCGGCTCCTCGAGACGATAGCCGCCCTCTCGACGCCGGTGCTGCCGATCGACGATGGCGTCCTCGTCCTGCCGCTCGTCGGCCACCTCGACCGTTCTCGGTGCCGGAAGCTCATGACGGCGATGCTGCACGGCGTGGAGCGCCATGACGCCGAGTTCGTGATCCTCGATCTCACCGGCGTCCCGCTCATCGACGGCGACGTCGCGAATCACATCCTGCGCGCGGTGCAGGCCGTGGTTCTGCTCGGCGCGCAGTGCGTCCTCGTGGGCATGTCCGCGCGCACCGCCGGCTCGCTCGTGAACACCGGCGAGTCGCTCGACGAGCTCGTCCTCCTGCGGGATCTCCGGGCCGGCGTGCGCTACGCGATGGCCCGGCGCAAGGCGCTCGCCCGCGTCGATCCGATGATGCTCCCGTAGGCGGCCCGAGCACGCGACGCGCGCCGCGCCCCTCACCCGCTCACGGCCGGCGGCCTGCGCCTGCCGCGGCGCTCAACGCCTCTCCTCGCACCTCCACCCATCGTGCGCGACCCGGGGCGCGCGCCCGCGAGCGCCAGATCTCACTTGACGGTCTGCCGCCGGGCTGGTGACATCGCTTCAGGATCGTCCTCACGAAGGTCGTTTGGAAGGTCGGTTGATCGCCTGCAGAACAGGCGCGGACCAGAGCTCGTCTTCGGGGCCCAATCGCCTCTCGTCTGGGCTCGCTCTGCCTCGAAAGAACGTCACGATGGGAGGCACGGAGGCCTTCACGAGGATGCTTGTCGACCCGAAGCTGCGCGCGCCGTCGCGCCAGTGCGGACAGGCGCCCCCCCGCTGGCTCGCGCTCGGGCGCGCGCTCCCGGGTCGGGCTCGCCTCGCGCTCGCGGCGGCGAGCTTCCTCTCGATGATCGCGCTCTACGCCTGGCTCCCGGATCGCGACGGGGCGAGCGCCGCCGTCGTCCCCACCCTCGCGAGCATCGGGCGCGCCACGGCCGACGCGCTCGCCGCCAGGGAGTTCTGGGTCGACGTCCAGCACAGCTTCCTGCGCGTCACGGCCGGGTTCGCCGCCGCCGCGCTCCTCGCCGTCCCCCTCGGCGTGCTCGCCGGCGCGTTCCGGTCGATCGCCGCGCTGCTCGAGCCGCCGGCCGAGTTTCTCCGCTACGTCCCGGTCCCGGCGCTCATCCCGCTCGTCATGATCGCGGCGGGCATCGGCGAGGGCGCGAAGGTCCTCCTCGTGTTCCTGGGGACCTTCTTTCAGCTGCTGCTCATGACCGCGGACGAGGTGCGGCGGGTCCCGGCGCACCTGCTCCACGTCAGCCAGAGCCTCGGCGCGAACCGGCGCGAGATCGTCTGGCGCGTCCTCGCCCCGGCCGCCCTCCCGGGGATCTGGAGCGCGCTGCGCATGTGCAACGGCTGGGCGTGGAGCTACGTCGTCGTCGCGGAGCTCGTGGCGGCGACCGAGGGCCTCGGCTTTCGCATCCTGCGCTTCTACCGCTTCATCCAGACGCCGAGCATCTACGCATACCTCCTGGTGCTGGGGTTCCTCGGCCTCGGGCTCGACTGGGTGTTCCGCGCGGCCTCTCGCCGCCTCTTCCGCTGGACGAGAGGCGCCGGGGCATGAAGCTGTCGCTGCGCGGCGTCAGCAAGACGTACTCCGGCCGCCGCGGCGAGACGGACGCCCTCGTGCCGCTCGACATGGCCGTCCGCGAGGGCGAGTTCATCAGCCTCGTGGGCCCCTCCGGGTGCGGCAAATCGACGCTCTTGCACATCGTCGCCGGCCTCGAGCCGGCGACCTCCGGCGCCGTCGAGCTCGACGGCGAGCGCGTCCTCGGCCCCGGCGCCGAGATCGGCCTCATGTTCCAGCAGCAGACGCTGTTCCCCTGGCTCAGCGTCCGCGAGAACGTCCGCTTCCCGCTGACGCTCGCGCACCACCGCGACCGCGCGGCCGGGGGCGACCGCGGCAGGGAGGCGGCGCGGGTCGAGAGCCTGCTGCGCCTCGTCGGGCTCTGGGACTTCCGCGACAGCTACCCCGCGGAGCTGAGCGGCGGCATGCAGCAGCGCGCCGCCCTCGCGCGGGCGCTCGTCGGCAAGCCCGAGGTGCTGCTGATGGACGAGCCGTTCGGCGCGCTCGACGCGCAAACGCGCGAGCAGATGCAGGAGCTCGTGCTCCACCTCATCCAGCACCACCGCATTACCACGCTGTTCGTCACGCACGACGTGGACGAGGCCCTGCTCCTGTCCGATCGCGTCGCCGTCTTCTCGGAGCGGCCGGGGCGCGTCCTCGCCACCCTCGACGTGACGTTCGCGCGGGCGGCGCGCTCGTCGGCGCTCAAGCTCGACGAGGCGTTCCTGCACCAGAAGCGCGAGATCCTGGCGCTGCTGCGCGGGCGCGATCGGTTCGAGACGCAGCGCGATCGCCTGCTGTTCGGGCTCACCAACACGCAATCGAACTCGGGAGAAGGGGGACCATGAAACGAAGGACCGTCTTGCAAGAGCTCGGGGCGGCGCTCGCCTGCCTCGTCCTGTCCGTGGGCTGCTCGAACAAGGACGCGGCGCCGAGCGCGCCGGGCGCCGCCGCGGGCCCTAGCGCGGGCGCCGGGGCCGCCGCGCCGCCGGCCGCGGCGCCCGTGAAGCTCACCGTCGGTCACGACCTGTGGATCGGCTACTCGGGCGTCTTCCTCGCGAACGAGCTCGAGCTGTTCAAGAAGGCCGGGCTGACCGTGGAGCTCAAGCCGTTCTCGAACCCCGGGGACACGCTCGCGGCGCTGGCCGCGGGGCAGCTCGACGTCGGCCTCACCACCCTGCAGAACCTGGCGGTCTTGCACGGCAACAGCGAGTCGGACGTCGTGGCCATCGCCCTGGTCGACAGCTCGAACGGCGCGGACGCCGTGGTGGCGAAGGAGAGCATCAAGACCATGGCCGATCTCAAGGGCAAGACGGTCGCCCTCACGCTCGGCGAGGTCAACCACATGCTGTTCCTCTTCGGCCTCGAGAAGAGCGGTGTCAGTCCGGGCGACGTCAAGATCACGAGCATGAGCGCCGACGACGCGGGCGCCGCGTTCGTCGCCGGGAAGGTCGACGCCGCGGTCACCTGGGAGCCGTGGATCACCAAGGCCACCAAGAACGGAGGCCACGTGATCTTCTCGAGCGCCAGCATGCCCGACACGATCACGAACTCGGTGGCCGTGCAGCGGTCGAAGCTCGCCTCCGGGGGCGACGCCTACACGCGCCTGCTCGGCGCCATCGATCAGGGGGTCAAGACGCTGCGCAGCGAGCCGGACAAGGCCCATCCCATCATCGGCAAGTACTTGAACGCATCGCCCGAGGACGTGAAGGGCATGCTGAGCGGCGACAAGATCTACGACCTGGCCGACAACAAGCAGCTCTTCGGCGCAGCGGACAAGGCCGGCCCCGCCTATGCCTCGGTGAAGTCGGTTGTCGACTTCACCGTCCAGTCGAAGCTCGTCAAGAAGGCGCCGGCGCCCGAAGCGCTGCTCGACCCGAGGTTCGTCCGATGACCCGCGACGACGAGCTCATGGGGCGGGCGCTGGAGCTCGCGCGCGGCGCGCAGCGCGCCGGCGAGCCGCCGTTCGGCGCGCTGGTGGTCGCCCCGGACGGCACGATCGTGGCCGAGGCGACCGACGAGGTGAACGGCCAGCGCGACTTCACGTACCACGCCGAGGTGGGCGCCGTCCGCCGCGCCTGCGCGGCCGTCGGGCCCGACTTGCAAGGATACACCCTCTACACGACGGTGGAGCCGTGCCCGATGTGCTTCACCGCGGCCTGGCTCGCCCGGATCAGCCGCGTCGTCTTCGGCTGCACGATGGCGGAGGTCACGGCGGCGACCGGCGGCGCGCAGCGCGAGCTCACCGTCCCGGCCCGGTGGATGAACGAGCATTCCGGCGCTCCCGTCGACCTCCTGGGCGGCGTCCGCGACGCGGAGTGCCTCGCGCTGTTCGGCCGAGCGTAGCGCGCGGGACGGACGGGCTCGCCGCCGGAGCCCGGGCGCGGGTGACCGCGGCTGACGAAGGACTGCTGCTGAGGAAGCAGACGCGCTGAACCGCTGCTCGGATCCGAGCAGCACGCGGGGCGAGCGCGCCGGAGGGGCGCCGAAAATCTCGGTCGGACAAGGGCGATGCGCGGCGCCGGCCTCGGGGCACGCGCGTTGCAGCGAGCGGCGCGCCAACACGGCCATCGACCTTTCACCGGCGACCTCGGCGCGCCCCTTTCCTTCTCGGGAGTCTTCATGACCGACCGTATTGCTCGTCTCAAGGCCTCGCCCTCCGTGGCGGTCAAGGAAAAGCTCGATTACCCCGTCATCGACACGGACATCCACACCAACGATTACTCGCCGGCGCTCGAGGATTTCGTCGCCACGTACGGCGGCGCCAAGCTCGTGGACGATCTGCGCAAGGCGCTGAGCTCGCGCCGCCGCAACGCCGAGAACAGCAGCGGAAAGGACTGGTACACCCAGACGCCCGAGGAGCGGCAGCATTACCGCACGGTCCGGTCTCCGTGGTGGGCGCGGGTGACGCGCAACACGCTGGACGTGGCCACGTACCACCTCCCGTCGCTGCTCGCCGAGCGGCTGGAGGAGCAGGGCTCCGACTACTCGGTGCTGTTCCCGAACAACACCCTCGCGCCGCTCGCCGTGAAGGACCGGGCCGCGCGGCAGGCGCTGACGCGCGCGATCAACCACTACCACGCCGATCTGTTTCGCAAGTACAGCGACCGCCTCACCCCGGTGGCCGGCATCCCGCTGAACACGCCCGAGGAGGGCATCGAAGAGCTGGAGTTCGCCGTCAAGAAGCTCGGCCTCAAGGCGATCAACATCTCCGGCGGCGTCCGCCGCCCGATCAAGGCGATCGCGGAGAAGTACCCGCCGGACCAGCACCCGGAGATCGCGAAGTACGCGACCTACATCGACTTTTACGGCATCGACAGCGAGTACGACTACGATCCTTTCTGGGCGAAGGTGGTCGAGCTCGGCGTGCCCGTGCTCACCCACTATGGCAGCCAGGGCTGGACCGGGCGCTCGTCGACCAGCAACTACATGAACAACCACATCGGCCACTTCGCCGACGGCTCGGAGGCGTTCGCCAAGGCGCTGTTCTTCGGCGGCGTCACCCGCCGCTTCCCGGGGCTGCGCATCGGCATGCTCGAGGGCGGGGCGGACTGGGGCGCGCGCGTCTACATCCACCTCGTCGATCGGTTCCAGAAGCGCGGGCCCGAGGGCCTCAAGCACTACGACCCGGCGGCGACCGACCGCGCGCTCCTCACCGAGCTGTTCCGGCGCTACGGCGCGGATCTCGTGAAGGGGCGCTCCATCGAGGGCGAGCAGCTGATCGCCGACACGCTCGGGGTCGGGTACACGAGCGACGCGCGCCAGCCCGCGCCGGAGCACCGCAACGACTTCGCGGCCGCGGGCATCGAGAAGATCGAGGACATCCGCGATCGCTGGGTGAACAACTTCTTCTTCGGGTCCGAGTCGGACGACCGCACCATCGCGGCCGCGTTCAACGACAAGGCGAACCCGCTCGGCGCGAAGATCAACGCCATCTACTCCTCGGACGTCGGCCACTGGGACGTCCCCGACCTCACCGAGGCGCTCGCCGAGAGCTGGAACCTCGTGGAAGAGGGCGTCATCAGCGCCGAGGACTTCAAGGCGTACGTCTTCGAGAACCCGTACAAGCTCTACACCGAGGCCAACGCGAGCTTCTTCAAGGGCACGCGGGTCGAGGAGAAGCTCAAGCAGAGGGCGCAGGCGAAGGGCGACGAGCGGCGCGGCCCGCAGCCGGGCGCGCGGAACGAGGGCTCACCCGGCAAAGCGATCGAAATAAGCGCGTAGCCCCCCCGCGTCGAGGCCCGCCCCCAGCGCGAACATCAGCGCCAGCCGCGCCTTGGGCCCCGAGAGCGCGCCCGCGGCGATCACCCCGAGGCCCTGCAGCCGCCGCCCGCCGCCGGGCGCGCCGTACGTCGGCGTGACCCGGCCGCCGGGGCAGCGCGAGCTCAGCACCACCGGGATGCCGGCCTGCACCAGCGCCCCGATCGCCCCTTCCCAGCTCCCGCAGACGTTCCCCGCGCCCGAGCCCTCGATCACGACCCCGCGCGCCCGGGCGTCGAGGAGCGCGCGCAGGAGGAGGTCGTCCATCCCCGACGCCATCTTGACGAGGTAGACCCGCGGCTCGGGCGAGGCGAGCGGGAGCTGCGGCGTCCTCGCCGGGCGCGCGAAGACGCGGACGCCCTCGCCGTCGACCGCGCCGAGCGGCCCCGCGCCCGGCGAGGCGAAGGTGCCGAGCGCGGTCGTATGGGTCTTCATCACCCACCGGGCGGCGTGGATCTCGTCGTTCATCGCGACGAGCACCCCGAGCCCCCGCGCCGCCGGCGCGATCGCGACCCGCGCGGCCGAGACCAGGTTGCGCGGGCCGTCGGCGCCCGCCGTGCTCGCGTCGCGCATCGCGCCGGTGAGCACCACCGGGGTGTCGCCGTCGAGCAGCAGATCCAGCCCGAACGCGGTCTCCTCCAGCGTGTCGGTGCCGTGGGTGACGACGACGCCTGCCACCTCGGGATCGGCCTGCAGAGCGCGCGCGGCGCGCGCGACCTCCGCGATCCTGTCCGGGCCGAGGTTCCAGCTGCTCTCGAGGCAGAGCTCGGTGACCGCGATCTCGGCGACGCGCCCGAGCGCCGGCACGCCGGCGACGAGCTCCTCCGCGCGGACGGCGGGCACGGCGGCGCCCGTCTGCGGATCGACGCGGCTGGCGATGGTGCCGCCGGTGGTGACGAGGTGGAGTCGAGGCATGGGGTGGCTCCTTGGCAATGTCATCGTCGAATTGAACCTGGAAAACTGTGGGGAGAAGGCGGAGAATGGGTCTGACCCGTGCCGAAGCCTTCCCCTCTCCGATCGGTCGACCCTGCCGAGGCGCGCGCTGCTTCCGAGGAGCTCTCGTTTCACGAGGCGAGCCTCATGCCCGGATCGCCGTCCGAGAGGGCGAGCCGAGATCTGGCGAGCGCCGTGGGACCGGCGGCCATCATCGTCATCTCGTTCTATATCGCGGCACAGCTCATCAGCCAGATCGCGAGCCTCAAGATCGGCGTCGTCTTCTCGCTGGCCGTCGATATGGGGACCTTCATCTATCCCCTCACCTTCACCTTGCGGGATATGGTCCACAAGACCATCGGCAAGCGCGGCGCCCAGACGCTGATTTTTTGCGCCGGCGGGGCCAATCTCCTGATGGCCCTCTATCTCCTCTGGGCCGCGCGAGTGCCGTCCGACCCGTCCTGGGGTCTCGGCGAGCAGTACTCGGCCATCCTGAGCCCGGTGTGGCGAATCGTGCTCGCGAGCATCGTTGCGGAGATCGTGAGCGAGCTGCTGGACACCGAGATCTTCCATCGGGTGCGCGAGGCCTATCTGAGAAGGTCCGGACCCAGGCGCCAGTGGCTCGCGGTCCTCGCGAGCAACTCCGTCAGCGTTCCGGTCGACAACCTGGTGTTTTGCTTCGGCGCCTTCGCCTTCGTACTGCCGTTCGACGTGATCTGGCAGATCTTCGCCATCAATCTCGCGACAAAATTCGCCATGACCCTGATAAGCCTGCCGGGCATCTATCTCGTACCCGACAAGAAGGGCAGCGACGTCCCGGAGCGGCAGGCTTAGGCCGCGCTCCGGGGCCGCCCTGAGCCCGCCTTTCCGATTACCGCAGGTGCGCGAGCGGCAGCCCCGCGACGGGCGCGCGGAACGTGAGGAGCCGCGGCATGGCCAGCGACCCCATGTAGCACGTGCGGAGATCGGGCCCGCCGAACGTGATGCTCGTGGGCAGCTGCACGGTGTCCCCGGCGCAGGCGCCGAGATCCATCGGCTCGATGGTGCCGCTCTTCTGCTTGAGGGTCATCGCCTCCAGGACCTCGGGGCGCGGGTCCTCGAAGACGGTCTGGTGGCTGCCGTCCGGGAAGATCACCGAGAGGCCGTTGCGGCAGACCGCCGCCACCCAGATGTTGCCCTCGGCGTCGAAGGCGAAGCCGTCCATGTACCCGCCGATGCCGAGGTTGTCGGGGCCGAACTGCTCGGGATCGCCGAGGCTGCCGTCGTCCCGCACCGGGAAGCGGAGCAGACGGCCGGGGATGGTCTCGACGGCGTAAAGGAACTTCTCGTCGGCGTCGAGGCGCACCTCGTTCGTCATGCTGAGGTTGTCGGCCACGATGCGCGGGCCCTTCTCGTCGACGAGCACGATGTACCCGTCGCGGATGTTGCCCGCGACGGCGAGCCACCACGGGAGCTGCCGTGTCAAGACGGAGATCCAGAGGCGGTCGCGCGAGTCGACGAAGCAGAAGTTCACGGCGCCGAGCGGCAGGCCGTCGATGGAGTCGAGGAGGACCTCGGACCGGCCGTCGCGGTGGAGCTTGTAGACCTTGCCGCCGGACAGGGCGGCGACGATGAGGTTGCCCTGCCGGTCCATCGCCATTCCATTCGGCTCGCCCACGTCCGGGCCGAGGGTCGCCTGCCTGCCGTCGGGATCGATGCGCGTCGCGATGCCGCGGGCGTCCGAGGTCCAGAGCGTGCCGTCCGCCTCGGCGATGACGCACTCCGGCCGGACCAGCCCCTGCCCAACGTGCTCGATCCGGGCCGGATCGAGGGTGAAGCCCCGCACAGATGACATGAATCGACCTCCCGGCGCGGCACCCCGCCGCGCGCTCGACGCGGGCGAGCATACCACCCCCATCCCGTCCACGAGGGGGTATCGGGAGCCGCCGCGTCCCCCGGCCGGCCAGGCCGAACGAGCGCGACGCGCGAGGGCGAGGGCCTTCGTGGCCGGCGCGGCGGTCAATCCTCGGCATGACGTCGAGATTGCGAGCGCGTTTCATCCGTGGAACACGGGTGTCGCACCGGAATCCGGATTGAACCCCGTTGTCACGTTCATGTAAGATCCATTTCTACATGGGAAGTCGTCTTCAATCGTGGAGCACGCTGGCGGTAGCGCTCAGCCTCGGGGTTGCCCTCGCTGCGTGCTCGGCGCAAGGCCCAGGCACCGAGACGTCCGCAGCGTCTGGCGGCGGCGGGGGCACCACGACGGGTGGAGGCGACAGCTCCAGCTCGGGCGACGACTTCAACCCCACGGGCCCGGGTGTCGGAGGCGGCGGGGGCAGCGTCCCGCTCGGGTTCACGGTCGAGCCGAGCGACCTCCAGACGATCGCCGTCGCGGCGGGGCAGACACCGCCTTCCGTGAGCTACACGGCGATGCGGATGGACGCGCCCATCAACGTCGGATGGTCGGTCGACCGCGGCGAGCTCGGGGCCATCGGCGCGGGTCCCGCGAGCATGGCGACGTTCACCCCCAGGGGGACCATGGGCGGCCTCGTCACCGTGCGGGCCGGCTTGAACGGCGAGACGGTCGAGCGCAACGTCTTGATCCAGCTGACCGCCGCGCAGAACGGCGCGGACGCGGCCGTTCCGGCCCAGGCGCAGCAGATCGCCACGGATCCGACGCAGCTCACGCTCGGCGGCGGCGTCGGCGGGGTCGGCGGCGAGGGCCTCGGCGTGGCGGTCACGAGCACGGCCACCCTCGACGCCCTGCAGCACCCGGCCAGCGACGGCGGGGCGGAGCAGCTCGAGCTCCTCTACCCGTACGACGGCACGGTATGGCCTCGAGGCCTGCTCGCGCCGCTCCTGATGTGGCAGTGGGCGCCCGGAGACGCCGACGCGATCCAGATCGAGCTCAGGACCACGAGCGGCTCGTTCTCGTGGAAAGGGACGTTCGGGCGGCCCGAGATCCTGTCCACCACCGGCCGGCCGTTCATCCGGCACCCGATCCCCCAGGACGTCTGGACCATGGCCACCGACAGCGCCGGAGGGCCGACGCCCGACGGCTCGCCGGACCGGCTCACCGTGAGCCTCACCGTCGCGCGCGAGGGACGGGCGTACGGGCCGATCTCCCAGACCTGGACCGTCGCCCCGGCCCGGCTGTCGGGGATCATCTACTACAACTCGTACGGCACCCGCCTGGCGGAGAACTACGACGGGGCCGTGGGCGGCAATGGCCGGTTCGGCGGGGCCGTGCTGTCGATCCGGGCGGGAGACACCGCGCCCCAGCTCGTCGCCGGGGGGAACGGCGGCAACAGCCAGTGCCGGGTCTGTCACTCCGTCTCGGCCAACGGATCACGGCTCCTGGTCCAGAACGGGCTCGACTCCTACGGCCTGAGCGCGGCCTACGATCTGACCCCCGCGGGCGCCACCGAGCACGCCCTCTCGACTGCCGCGCCCTTCGCTGCGATCTCTCCGGACGGGTCGATCGCGCTCACCCAGGCGGGCGAGCTCCTCTCGCTGCCGAGCTCCACGCGGCGCCCGACCTCCGGGCTCGACGAGGTGGCCTACGAGCTCGGGACGCCGGCGTTCTCGCCGGACGGCACACACGTCGTGTTCAACGCGATGTCCGGCCCTGGCGCGAACCCCCGCAGGAAGCTCTTCGTGATGAAGTTCGACGCAACGACAGGCGACTTCACCGATCCCGAGGTCATCGTCGACGACACCGGCGAGCCCGCGGGCACGCGCCCGGGGTGGCCAGCGTTCCTCCCCGACAGCAAGTCGGTCGTGTTCCACCACCAAACCGACCCGGGCAACGAGGGCGACAGCTTCGGCGATCTGAGGACGCGCCGGGGCGCCAAGGCCCATCTCGCCTGGGCGAGCATCGATGGATCCGGCACGGCCGTCCCCCTCGATCTGCTGAACGGACGGGACGGCCCGGGCTCGGTCTACCTGCCGAGCCTGAGCGCGCCGATCGTGATGACCTGCACCGCAGACGAGACTTCGGTGGGCGACATCGACAGCCGCCACAAGGACGACATCAACATGAACTACGAGCCGACGGTCAACCCCGTCGCGTCGGGCGGCTACGCCTGGGTCGTGTTCACCAGCCGCCGCCTGTACGGGAACGCGGCGACGATCCCGCCGTTCTGCAGCGATCCCCGGGGGGTGGACCTGGTCGAGAACATCACGACCAAGAAGCTCTGGGTCGCCGCCATCGACCTGGACGCGACGCCCGGCACCGACCCGAGCCACCCCGCGTTCTACCTGCCCGCGCAGGAGCTGCTCGCGGGCAACGCGCGCGGGTTCTGGGTGCTCGATCCGTGCCGATCCGAGGGCGCGCCGTGCGATACGGGCGATCAATGCTGCGGCGGGTACTGCCAGCCCGGCGCCGACGGCGAGCTCGTCTGCTCGAACGCCCCGCCGGACGGACAGTGCTCGCAACCTCAGGAGCGGTGCGAGACGGCCGCCGACTGCTGCGATCCGACCAACCGCTGCGTCAACGGGTTCTGCGCGGTGGAGGGGCCCCTCTAGCGCCGGTCACGTTCATCGATCGAGAGGATCGAGCCGCCAGGACGCCACGGCCGATCTGAAAATGAAAGTGAATTTCATTTGCGTCTCGGAGGACCCGTGCTATCTCGGACGCACCGTCGAGCGCGGCTCGCCGGGACGCGCTCTCCGCCGCCGGTCGTGCCTCCGCTCCTGCTCGTGGGCTCGTGGGCTCGCGCTCAGCCGGGACGAGGATTCGATGACCCCTGCCATCGCCCCTGAAGATCTCCTCTCCACCGACGCCTACGACCTCGTGCGCGCGAGGTACCGCGGCCGCATCATCGAGCTGAAGCGCCGGCGCCGCGTGACCGTTGGCCTCCACGTCTCGGTCCTGTTCGAGTCGCGCGAGACGGTCCTCTACCACATCCAGGAGATCCTCTGGCTCGATCGCCCCGTGAGGCCCGAGCGCGTCAGGGAGGAGATCGCGGAAAACGACCGCCTCGTCCCGAGGGCCGGCGAGCTCACCGCCACGCTCATGATCCATGGCGGGCCCCCGCTCGCGGGTCAGGCCCTGATCGCGGGCCTCGCCGCGGGGCAGGCCGTGGTGATGCTGATGCTCGGCGAGCGGAAGGTCGCCGCCGAGCTGCTCTCCCCCGTGGACGACCCCTGTTGCCCCGTGCAATACCTGCGGTTCCCGCTCGACCACGCCGCCGTCCGCGCGCTGCGCGAGCGGCGCGTGGATGTCCACCTGGGCGTCCACCACGCGGGCGGGCTCGAGACCGTCGCGCTTTCGCGCGAGACGGTGGACGAACTCGCCCTGGGCCTCGGCGCGGACAGCGCGCCGGCCGCCCGCGCTCCGATGCTGTCGTCTGTCGCCGATTGTCCGTGAAAGGAATGGATATGACCGTGCTGGTGGGCAAGAAAGCCCCTGACTTCTCCTGCGCCGCCGTCCTGCCGGACGGCTCGATCTCCGACGCGTTCCGCTTCTCGAAGGCCGTCGAGTCGAAATATGGGCTCCTCGTCTTCTATCCCCTCGACTTCACCTTCGTCTGCCCCTCGGAGCTGATCGCGCTCGATCACCGGATCGAGGCGTTCCGCGAGCGCAACGTCGAGGTCATCGGGGTCTCGATAGACTCTGCATTCACGCACCACGCATGGCGCGAGACCCCGGTGGAGCGGGGCGGCATCGGGCCGGTCCGCTTCACCCTGGCGGCCGACGTGAAGCACGAGATCTGCCGCGCCTACGGCGTCGAGAACCAGGACGGCGTGGCCCTTCGCGCGGCGTTCCTCGTCGACCGGGACGGCGTCGTGCGCTCCGCGATCGTCAATGATCTGCCGCTCGGGCGCAACATGGACGAGCTGCTCCGGCTGGTCGATGCGCTCCAGTTCCACGAGCAGCACGGCGAGGTCTGCCCGGCGGGATGGCGGAAGGGCGAGCGCGGCATGACGGCCTCGACCACCGGTGTGGCCGCCTATCTCTCCGAGCACGCAGGCCAGCTCTGACCGACAGCGAGGCGCGCCGCGGTCCACACGACGCGCGCGCGCCTCGCCGACCCGCCGCTCGAGCTCGTCGTGCGCCCACCTCAGCGCGCCGCGACGATCATTCCATCGAGCCACGCTCTTTTTCCACGACATGTTCTCCGATCGTGCGAATCGGAGGTTCCAAACAAATCCTGGCAATTCGCAGACTCGATTCGGAACGGGCCACATTCCGTGATGGTTCGGGGCGCTCCCGCCCGTCCAACCACTTTTTCCACCTCACGACGCGCAAAGGCCCTTTTCGTCCTGCTCGGGTGTGCCATGAATCTGCGCGTCGATGCCGCTCGTCTTCCTGCCCGACGATCTCCGCTTCTTCCTCTGGGACGACTCGGCCCCTGAGGGTCTAGCGGCCCGGTCGCTCGGCGAGACGACCCCGGCGGAGGCGGTGGTGGTCACCGAGGCGGGGCGCGCCGTGAGGAAGACCGGAGAGGCCGCGCCGCTCCTCGACGGCGTGTCCGCCCTCGCCAGCATGGCCCAGGACGATCTCGGGCGAGCGCCGCCGTCGGTCGCGGCGTGGAGCCTGGCGAGCAAGCTCGCGCTCGACCTCGTGGTGCGCGAGCGGGTCGTGCCCCGCGTCGCGCCCGCCAGCGCCGCCGGCGAGCGCGCCGAGGCCCGCTGGGCGGCGTCGCTCGCCGCCCCGGAGGACGCCGCGCGCGTCGCGGCGCTCGCCCGCGCCATGCCGCCCGCCGCGCACGCGGTGCCGGCGGGCGCGCAGGCTGCCGCCGCTCCCGATGGCCGCGGAGGCCGCGGGCGCCCCCGCGCGGGCGCCGCCCCGGAGGTGTGGTCCGCGGAGGCCCTGCTGCGCGCGTTCCTCGACGCCGTGGCGGACGCGCTCGCGCGCGGCAGCGCGACGAACCGCCCCAAGGCGCCGCCGCGGCCGGCGCACGCGCCCTGGGAGCACCGGCTGGTCCTCGCCCTGACGGGCCCGCAGGCCGCCTTCGCCACCGAGGGGCTCGCCGAGCGCGCGCTCGTCGCCGACCTCGACGCCTGGGCCCGGCCCGCGCTCGGGGCCTGCGACGCGCTGCGCGCCTGCTTCCGGCTGGAGCTGCCCGAGGGCGACCGCGGCTTCGCGCTCCGCTTCCTGCTGCAGGCGACCGACGATCCGAGCCTGCTCGTGCCCGCCGCCGACGTGTGGAAGGCCCGGGGGCGCACGCTGAAGGCGCTCGGGCGCGCGTTCTCCGACCCGCAGGAGGCGCTCCTCGCCGCCCTCGGCGCCGCCGCGCGGCTGTTCGCGCCGATCGCGCGCGCCCTCGGCGAGGCGCGGCCGGAGCAGGTGGCGCTCGAGCCCGCGGAGGCGTGGGCCTTCCTCGCGCAGGCCGCCCCGGCGCTCGGCGAGGCCGGGTTCGGCGTGATCGTGCCGGGCGATCTCCTCGCCTCGGGGCAGCGCCGCCTGCGCCTCCGCCTGCGCGTCGGCGGGGCGGGCCGCACGGCCGGCGTGGTCGCGGGCGGCGCCGGGCTCGGCCTCGACGAGGCGCTCGACTTCGCGTGGGAGGCGGCGCTCGGCGACGAGCCGCTCTCGGCCCGCGAGCTCGCCGCGCTCGCGCGGCAGAAGTCGCCGCTCGTCCGGCACCGCGGGGCCTGGGTCGTCGTGGTGCCCGAGGAGCTCGCCGAGATCCAGCGGCGCCTCGAGGCCGGCGGCGGGCGACTGCCGGCGCGCGAGGCGCTGGAGGTCGCGCTCGCGGGCGAGGCCGAGCTCGACGGCCTCTCGGTCCCCGTCGTCGCCGAGGGGGCGCTCGCGCAGGCGATCGCGCGGCTGCGGTCGGGCGCGGAGCGCGCCGCCGCGCCGCCCGCGGGGTTCGCCGGGGCGCTGCGCCCGTACCAGGCGCGCGGCGTCGCGTGGCTGCAGACGATGGCGAGCCTCGGCCTGGGCGCCTGCCTGGCCGACGACATGGGCCTCGGCAAGACGGTCCAGCTGCTCGCGTTCCTCTCGGGCCGGCGCGCGGCGGCGCCGGAGGACGCGCGGCCGGCGCTGCTCGTCGCGCCGACGTCGGTGGTCGGCAACTGGGAGCGGGAGGCGGCGCGCTTCGCCCCTGCCCTGCCCCTCGTGCGGCACTACGGCGAGGGGCGGGCCCGCTCCGCCGAGGAGCTCGCGGCGCGGGCGGCGAGCGCGCGGGGCGACGGCAGCCCGGGCGGCGCGCTCGTCGTGACCACCTACGGCCTCCTCCGCCGCGACGCCGCGGCGCTCGCCGGCGTGGACTGGGCGGCGGTCGTGCTGGACGAGGCGCAGAACATCAAGAACGCCGCCTCGCGCACGGCCCGCGCCGCGCGCGCGCTCCGCGCCCCGCACCGCGTCGCGCTGACCGGCACGCCCGTCGAGAACCGCCTCGCCGAGCTCTGGTCGATCCTCGAGTTCGCGAACCCCGGCCTGCTCGGCCCGCTCGAGGCGTTCCGGCGCGCCTACGCGGTGCCGATCGAGCGCTACGGCAACCGCGAGGCCGCCGAGCGGCTCCGGCGCATCGTCGGACCGTTCTTGCTGCGTCGCGTTAAGACGGATCCGACCGTGGTTCCGGACCTCCCGCCGAAGATCGAGGCGCCGGTCTTCTGCGCGCTCACGCGCGAGCAGGTGACCCTCTACCAGGCGGCGCTCGACGAGGCGATGCGCCGCATCGAGGAGGCGGAGGGCATCGCCCGCCGCGGGCTCGTGCTCGCGCTCCTGACGATGCTCAAGCAGATCTGCAACCACCCGGCGCAGTACCTCGGGGAGGCGGGGCCGCTCGCGCGCCGGTCGGGCAAGCTCGCGCGCCTCACGGAGATGCTCGAGGAGGCGCTCGCGGAAGGCGATCGCGCGCTCGTGTTCACGCAGTTCCGCGAGATGGGCGATCGGCTGGTCCGGCACCTCGCGACGTCGCTCGACACCGAGGTCCTCTTCCTGCACGGCGGCACGCCGCGGCTCGCGCGCGACGAGATGGTGCGGCGGTTCCAGGACGATCCGCGGGGGCCGCGCGTGTTCGTCCTCTCGGTCAAGGCCGGCGGCGCGGGGCTCAACCTGACGGCGGCGAGCCACGTGTTCCACTTCGATCGCTGGTGGAACCCCGCGGTCGAGGACCAGGCGTCGGGCCGCGCGCACCGGATCGGGCAGCGGAGCGCGGTGCAGGTGCACAAGCTCGTCTGCGCGGGCACCGTGGAGGAGAAGGTCGACCGGATGCTGGAGCAGAAGCGCGACCTGGCGGCGCGGGTCGTGGGCGAGGGCGAGGCGTGGATCACCGAGCTCGACGACGCGTCGCTGCGCGAGCTGTTCGCGCTGTCGCGGGACGCGGTGGCGCTCGCGGGCGAGCTGGACGACCGCGACGAGCCGGAGCCGGACGGCGAGCGGCCGGAGGGGGGCGAGCCGGGGGAGCGGCTTGCGCAGGGCCGGCGGCGGGGCTCCGCGCGAGCTGGGGCGCGCCGGGGGGCGCGCGGCCGGGGCGAGGCGCGGACATGAGCGCGCCGCGCTGGGCGCAGATCCGCCGCGAGGCCGGGCCGAAGCCGCCGCCGCCGGCGCGGGGCATCCGGATGAAGCGGGCCGGCGCGACCTGGTGGGGCAAGCGCTGGGTGGAGGCGCTCGAGCGGATGTCGCCGGACGACGCGGCCCGCCTCGGGCGCGGGCGCACGTACGCGCGCGCCGGGCGGACGCACGACCTCGAGGTGAAGCCGGGCCTTGTGACGGCGCGCGTGACCGGCTCGCAGCCGAAGCCGTACAAGGTGATCCTCACGCTCGCGCGGCTCGACGACGCCACGTGGGCGAAGGCGATCGCGGCCATGGCGGCGCGGGCGAAGTTCGCGGCGGACCTCCTCGCGGGCCGGATGCCGGAGGAGATCGACGAGGCGTTCCGGAGCGCCGGGGCGAGCCTGTTCCCGGAGCGGCCCGAGGACCTCACCACGGCCTGCTCGTGCCCCGACTGGGCGAACCCCTGCAAGCACGTCGCCGCGACGCACTACGTGCTCGGGGAGGCGCTCGACAAGGACCCGTTCCTGCTGTTCGAGCTCCGCGGGCGCACGCGCGCGCAGGTCATCGAGGCGCTCCGCGCCGCCCGAGGCGCCGCGCCGGGCGGCGCGAGGGGGCGGAGAGCGCGCGGGGGCGCGGGCCGGAAGCGCGCGCCCTGCGCCGCCGACGAGCCGCCCGTGGCGACGGTGACGCTCGGCCCGATGGAGGCGAGGGACTTCGACGCCTGGCGCGAGCCGCCGCCGGCGCTCGACGTGGCGCTGGCGCCGCCGCGGTCGCGCGGGGCGCTGCTGACCCAGCTCGGCGCGCCGCCCGGCTGGACCGAGGAGCGATCACCGGCGGAGCTGCTCGGGCCGCTGATCCGGGCGGCGTCCGAGCGGGCGCGGGTGATCGCGATGGCGGAGGGCCCGCGTCGAAGCGGAAAATCCGATCGTTAGCCTAACTAACGATCCGGGTGGCGCCGCGCCACGCGCCCGCGCGGTGGAACAGGGCGGTCCAGCTCCTGGACCAGGTGGAGCGCTGGACCGATTCGAGGCGCGCCCGCGCGCGCCCCGTCAGAAGCTCCGCGCGGCCGGGGTGCCCGCGCGGGACGCGGCGGCGCGCACTGCGGCACGCTCCGACTCGGAGAGCACCACGTTCAGCTCGAGCACGTCGCAATCGCCGCTCCGCTCCACGTTGACGCTCACCTGGTCCAGATCGATCCGCTCGTACTTCGAGATCACCTGGAGCAGCTCCTGCTTGAGCCGCGGCAGATAATCCGGCTCGCCCGTCGGGCGCACGCGCTCGCGCGCCACGATGATTTGCAGACGCTCCTTCGCCACGGTCGCCGACTTCGGCTGCGACCTCCGGAAATAATCCATGATCGACATGGCACAACCCCCTAGGCGGTCGCCGCCTGGCCGCCAAAAATCCGGCTGAAGAACCCCTTCTTGGCCGGCTCGAGGAAGCGGTGCGGCCGCTCCTCGCCGAGGAAGCGCTGGACCACGTCGAGGTAGGCCTGCGCCGCGTCGCTCGTCGGATCGAGCACCACGGGCGTCCCGGCGTTCGACGCCTGGAGCACCGCCTGCGACTCCGGGATCACGCCGAGCAGCGGGATGCCGAGCAGCTCCAGCACGTCCTTGTGCCCCAGCATCTCGCCCTTCGCGACGCGCGCCGGCGCGTACCGCGTGAGCAGGAGGTGCGTCTTCACCGGCTCCTCGCCGAGCTCCGCCCTCCGCGTCTTCGCGTCGAGCAGGCCGAGCACGCGATCCGAGTCGCGCACCGAGGAGACCTCGGGGTTCGTCACCACGATCGCCTCGTCCGCGAAATACATCGCCATCTGGGCGCCCCACTCGATGCCTGCCGGCGAGTCGCAGAAGATGTAATCGAAGCCCGCGGCGCGCAGCTCGTCCAGGATGCGCCCGACCCCGTCCATCGTGAGCGCGTCCTTGTCCCGCGTCTGCGACGCGGGCAGCACATAGAGGGTCTCGATCCGCTTGTCCTTGATCACCGCCTGGCGGACCGTCGCCTCGCCGCGGATCGCGTTGACCAGATCGTAGACCACGCGGCGCTCGCACCCCATCACGAGGTCGAGGTTGCGCAAACCCACATCGAAATCGATGGCAATCGTCTTGTAACCGAGAGCCGCGATACCGGACGCGAGGTTTGCGGTCGTGGTGGTCTTGCCGACTCCGCCCTTGCCCGAGGTGACGACGACTACCTTTGACACCAGAAACCTCCTTAGATGGTTCGAAAGACGTGGCTGTCCGACGGCCGAGCCCGCCCGGATGCCCGTCTCTCCGGCGCTGAGGAGGCGCCGTCGACGTGTTCGGAGCTCGGCGCCCACCCGATTCCCTTGAGGCCGGGGACGCGCTCGACTGGGTACGTCATGGCGCGCCGAACGAACAACTTTTTTGCGGCGAAACTTGCAGCGTACCCCATCCGGCGACCTGGTTCCAAATTCCCTACATGTAGGCAAACGCTGCGCGGCCGCGAATCGCGGGCATTTTTGCGGGAAGAGGCGGCCCGGTCGCCGGGATCTCCGGGTCGATCGCCCCGCGCCCGCGGCGCGCCCGCGGCCTTTGGCGCGGTCGCTTATGCAATACTGTTGTCGGAATGACACCGGGTCAGCGGATCGGACCGCATCACGTGGTGGAGCGGCGGGCCGGGGCGGGCTCGCTCGGCACCGTCTACCTCGCGCGGCACGTCGAGACCGGCGAGCCGGCGGCGATCAAGGTCCTCCGGGATCCGAGCGAGGAGGCGCTCAAGCGGTTTGCCCGCGAGGCGCGCGCGCTGGCCGCGCTGCAGCACCCCCATATCGTCCGGTACGTCGACCACGGGGTGATGGCGGACGGCGAGCCGTACCTCGTGATGGAGTGGCTCGAGGGGGAGGACCTCGGCGCGCGGCTCGCGCGCGGGCGGCTGGAGCCGGCCGCGGCGCTCCGGCTCGCGGCCAGGGTCGCGGAGGGGCTCGAGGCCGCGCACGGCCAGGGGGTCGTCCACCGCGACATCAAGCCGCAGAACCTCTTCCTCCCGCAGGGCGACCTCGATCGGGTCAAGATCGTCGACTTCGGCCTCGTCCACCTCCGCGACGCCACGTACGCGCTGACGCGCGAGGGGCAGACGCTGGGCACGCCGTCGTTCATGCCGCCCGAGCAGGTCACCGGCGAGCAGGAGATCGACGCCCGCGCCGACCTGTACGCGCTCGGGTGCGTGCTGTTCGCGTGCCTGACGGGCCGGCCGCCCTTCGCCGCCGCGCAGCTCGTGGCCACGCTCGCCAAGGTGGTGTTCGACGAGGCGCCGCCGCCGAGCTCGCTCTGCCCGGGGCTGCCGGCGGCGCTCGACGCGTTCGTCGCGCGGCTGCTCGCCAAGAAGCCCGCCGCGCGCCCCGCCAGCGCCGCCGCCGTGGTCGAGGCGCTGCGCGCGCTGGAAGCCCGGCTCGGCGGCCCGGCCTCGTCGAGCGCGCCCGCCTCGTCGGCCGCCCTCACCGGCCGCGAGCGCCGCGTCGCCAGCGTGATCCTCGCCGCGGGCGCGGGCGACATCGGGCGCGGCCTCGCCGCCGCCGACCGGACCGCCCCGCTCGGCGGCGCCCCCCCGCTCGACGCCCTCGCCCTGACCGCGCAGGCGCTCCGCCAGGTCGTGACGCGCCACGGCGCCCAGCTCGAGCTGCTCGGCGACGGCTCCCTCGCGGCGCTGCTCCCGGGCGCCGGCTCGCCCACCGAGCTCGCCACGAGCGCCGCGCGCTGCGCCCTGACGATCCGCGGGCTCCTGCCCGGCGCGCGCGTGGCCCTCGCGACCGGCTGGGACGAGGTCGAGCGGACGCAGCCCATGGAGCAGGTCATCGACCGCGCCAGCGCGCTGCTCGAGGGCCGCGCCGAGGGCCAGACCGACGGCGCGCCGCCGATCCTGCTCGACCCGATGACCGCGGCCCTCCTGAGCGACCGGTTCGAGGTCTCGCGCGGCGCGGGCGGGCTCGTGCTCGTCGGCGAGATCGAGCCCGCCGACGAGGCGCGGCGGCTCCTCGGGAAACCGACGACGTGCGTCGGACGGGAGCACGAGCTGCTCCTCCTGCAGGCGACCTTCGACGAGTGCGCCGCCGAGTCCGAGGCGCGTGCGGTGCTGGTCACGGCCGGCGCCGGCGTCGGCAAGTCGCGCCTGCGCCACGAGCTCGTGCGGCGCCTCGCGGCGCGCGGGGAGCCGGTCGAGATCTGGACCGCGCGCGGCGACTCGATGCGCGTCGGCGCGCCGTTCGGCATGCTCGGCCAGATCGTCCGGCGCGCGGCGCGGCTGCTCGACGGCGAGCCGATCGCGGCGCGCCGGCAGAAGCTCGCCGCGCGCGTGTCCGCGCACGTGCCCGAGCCCCTGCGGCGGCCGGTCACCGAGTTCCTCGGCGAGATGGTGGGCACGCCCTTCCCGGACGACGACAGCGTGCTGCTCCAGGCGGCGCGGCAGGACGCGAAGCGCATGGGCGACCAGATGCAGTGGGCGTGGGTCGAGCTCGCCCGGGCCGAGTGCGCTGCCCGGCCGGTCCTGCTCGTCCTGGAGGACCTCCACTGGGGCGACCGGCCGACCGTCGAGTACGTCGACGCCGCGCTCCGGCTCCTCGCCGGCGAGCGGCTGATGGTGCTGGCGCTCGCCCGCCCCGAGGTGCGCAAGGCGTTCCCGGGTCTCTGGGGGGATCGCGCGCTCACCGAGCTCCGGCTCAAGGAGCTGTCGCTGAAGGCGTGCGAGCGGCTCGTGCGCGAGGCGCTCGGGCCGGGCGCGCCGGCGGCCACGGTCGCCGAGATCGTGGGGCGGTCGGCGGGCAACGCGTTCTTCCTCGAGGAGCTCGTGCGCGCGGCGACGGAGGGTGGCCCCGGCGGCGTGCCGGAGACGGTGCTCGCGATGATGCAGGCGCGCCTCGGCGGGCTCGTGCCGGAGGCGCGGCGGCTGCTGCGCGCCGCCAGCGTCTTCGGGGAGGTGTTCTGGCGCGGGGCCGCGCGGGCGCTGCTCGGCGCCTGGGTGGACGAGCCCGAGCTCGACGCCGGCCTCGCGGAGCTTGAGCAGCGCGAGCTCATCGCGCGCCGGCCGGACGCCAAGTTCCACGGCGAGGTCGAGTACGCCTTCCGGCACGCGCTCCTGCGCGACGCGGCCTACGAGATGCTGACCGAGGACGATCGGGCGCTCGGCCACCGCCTCGCGGGCGAGTGGCTCGCCCAGTCGGGCGAGACCGACGCGATGGTCCTGGCGACGCACTTCGAGCTCGGCGGCGAGCGCGGGCGCGCCATCCACTGCTACCGGCGCGCGGCCGAGCAGGCGCTCGGCGGCAACGACTACGCGGCCGCGATCGAGCGCGCCGAGCGCGCGATCGCGTGCGGCGCGGCCGGCGACGAGCTCGGGGAGCTCGCCACGATCCAGGCCGAGGCGCACCGCTACCGCGGGGATTTCGCCTCGGCCGAGCGGCACGCGGTCGCGGCGATGGCGGCGCTGCCGGAGGGGAGCGTGCGCTGGTACCGCGCGGCGAACCTGGTGGCCCTGGCGGCGACGCCGCTGGGCCATGAAGAGAGCGCCACGGCGCTCGCCCGGACGCTGTGCGCGCGCTGGTCCGAGCGGGCGGCGCGCGGCCCCGAGCTCATCGTGATGGCGCAGGCGGCGAGCGGGCTCCTGGTCCTGCGGGGCGAGTGCGAGGACGCCGAGGCGCTGTGCCGCCGGATCGACGCGGTGGCCGAGCGGTTCCGGGGCGACCCGGCCGTGAGCGCGACGATCCTGCGCCTCGGCATGCACCGGGCGATCCTGGCGGGGGATCTCGGCACCGCGCGGGAGCGCTGCGAGGCGGCGGCGCACGGCTTCTCGCAGGCGGGCGACGCGCGCATGGCGTGCAGCTCGCGGAGCAACGCCGGGCACCTCTGCAACGAGCTCGGCGCCTACGCCGAGGCCGCGGCCCTGATCCGCGCCGCCCTGGCCGACGCCGGGCGCCTGGCGCTCGCGAACACGGTGGCGCACGCCAAGGAGAACCTCGGCCGCGCGCTCCTCCACCTCGGCGCCCTCGACGAGGCGCGCGCCCTGGAGCTCGAGGCGCGCCGGCACTTCGTGGCGGCCGGCCAGCGGCGGCTCGAGGGCGGCACCTACATCTACCTGGCCGAGGTCTTCCGCCTCGCCGGGGACCTCGCCGCGGCCGAGGCCGAGGCGCGCCGGGCGTGCGAGCTCCTCGCCGACGTCCCCCCGCTCGTGCCGTGCGTGCTCGCGACGCTCGCGAACGTGCTGCTCGCCCAGGGCCGCGCCGCCGAGGCGCTCGAGAGCGCGGCGCGCGCCGCCGAGCTCGCCTCCGCGGCGGTGACCTCGCGCGGCCACCTCGAGACGGGCGAGTCCCTGGTCCACCTGGTGCACGCCGAGGCGCTCGCGGCGTCGGGCGACCTCGGCGGGGCCCGCGCCGCCATCGCGCTCGGCCGCGAGCGGCTGCTGGCCCGCGCCGCGAAGATCGCGAACCGCGCGTGGCGCGCGGGCTTCCTCGAGAACGTGCCCGAGAACGCCCGCACGCTCGCGCTCGCTCGGGCGTGGCTGGGCGAGCATCGATGACGTCGCGGTCCGCCGGCGAGGGACGATGCGCCCGATCCAGGCCTCCCCGCGGCGGAGCCCCATCACGAACAATTAGTTAGCCTGACGAAGTCGCGCCCTCGCGCTTCGGACGACGCGCGCAGCGCTCGCCGTAGCGCGTCGCGCAGCCCACGTCACCGCTGCGCCGAGCTCGCCCGGTGGGCCGGGATGCGCGCAGCAGAAAAAGATCCCTGTCCGTGCCATTCGAGCGAAGGACGACCGAGGTCGCCGCATTCACCAGGTACCAACGAGCGGCGGCGCAGGGACCAGCCGAGCCTCGAGGACCGAGGCCGCTGGGCGCGCCGGACGAGCGTCGTTCTCCGGTCCTCGGGGAGCTCTCGGGGCAGCCCAGGTCCACGCCTGGGCTCCTCTCGCTCAGCTCGACAGCCAAGCGGAGCTTATCATGAGAAGAAGCATCATTTTCGTGGCCGCAGCAATCCTCTCGGCGTGCACGGGAGAGGTGGACGACCTCCCCCTGGCCGAGACGGACGAGACGCCCGCGGGCATCATCGGAGGCACCGTCGACGAGGGCGATCCGGCCGTGGCGATGCTGCGCATCTACCCGCAAGGCGAGGACTTCGGGGAGATCTGCACCGCTTCGCTCATCGCTCCGAAGGTGCTCCTGACCGCGGCCCACTGCGTGGCGCCGGAGAAGGTCGACGGCGGGACCATCACGGCCTTCTTCGGCACCGACTCCTATGGGGAGGAGGGGTTCTGGGTCAACGTGGTCGAGACCCACATCGACCCCGCGTACGACCACGCGAACAAACAGGCGGGGCACGACGTCGCGGTGGCCATTCTCCAGGAGCCCGTCGCCATCCAGCCGCTTCCGTACAACCGGGCGCCGCTGACCGAGGCCAGGGTCGGCGAGCCGGGCCGGCTGATCGGCTTCGGCGATGATCATGAGATCTGGGGGTTTGGCGGCCTCAAGCTCCACGTGTCGACCACCGTCCACACCGTCACCCCGTCTCTGGTCGGCCTCGGCGACCGGGACCACCACACGTGCGTGGGAGACTCGGGCGGGCCCGCGCTGATGGACGTGAACGGCGTCCCCACGATCGTCGGCGTGACGTCGTTCGGAGGGGTGCAGGCGCCCAGCATCTGCACCGACGGCTGGCATTCGCGGGTCGACATCTCCGTCGACTTCATCGACCCGTTCGTCAACGCGCCCTAGCCCCAATGCCGGTCAGTTAGGGGAAAACCGCATAAATTCATAAGGTTGCGGGTGCTGTGGGCCCGCGACGAGCGGTGCGGCTTCCCGTCACCCCCATCCGGGGACACGAGCGTGTTCATGGCACCGCGGCCGACCGCCAGCAGGAGCCGATCGAGGTCGACGCTATCTCGCGCACTTGACGAGCTTCTTGGGCGGGCGAGAGGCGCAGCGGCAAAAGCGGTGCGCTCACCGGAATAAGCTAAGTATGGCTTTCCGCGATGCGCTGCTCGCTGCCGCCGACTACGTCGGCCCGGCTGACGTCAACAACATCTGCAAGCACTTGCCGGCCGAGTGGATCGAGCAGGCGCTCGCCGCGACCGGTACTGCTACGCTGCGGCGTCGACGCCTGCCTGCCGAGCAGGTCATCTGGCTTGTGCTGGGCATGGCGCTGATGCGCGATCGGCCGATCGAGGAGGTCGTCACCAAGCTGGATCTTGCTCTGCCCGGTGCGAACGGGGCGATCGCCCGCAGCGCCATTCCCCAGGCGCGCGCTCGGCTGGGCGACGAGCCGATGCAGTGGCTGTTCGAGCGCAGTGCCCTGGCCTGGTCGACCCAGAGTGCCGACGCGAATCGCTACCGCGGCCTGGCCGTATACGGCATCGATGGCACGACGCTGCGCGTGGCCGACACGCCGGACAACCGTGCCGAGTTTGGCGGCGCTTCGAGCTCACGCGGTGACAGCGGCTACCCGCAGGTGCGCTTGGTGTGTCTGATGGTGCTGAGCTCTCACGAGCTGGCAGCTGCCAACTTTGGTCCTTACGCAACTCATGAACTGAAGTACGCACGGCCTTTGGTTGACCACATCCACGATCGCTCGCTGACGATCGTGGATCGCGGATTTTTCGGTGCCTCCTTTCTCATCGGGCTGACGAGATCGGGCAGCGAACGACATTGGATGACCCGCGCCCGCTCCACCACCAAGTGGCGCGTGATCAAGCAGTACGGCCCTGACGATGCGCTGGTAGAGATGGCCGTCAGCTCCGAGGCCCGCCGCAAGGACCCATCTCTGCCAAACACATGGCACGTGCGCGCCGTCCGCTATCGGCGACCCGGACATGAGCCCAAGACGCTGCTGACCTCGTTGCTCGATCCAGTGGCCTACGCGGCGAAGGAACTGGCGGCGCTCTACCACGAGCGCTGGGAGCTGGAACTCGCCTACGACGAGCTGAAGACGGAAATGCTCGATCGACGTGAGAGCATCCGCAGCAAGACGCCGATGATGGTGCGTCAGGAGATTTGGGGCCTGCTGTTGGCCTACAATCTCGTCAGGCTGGAGATGGAGCGCGTGGCTGCCGAGGCGCGCGTCCCTCCGACGCGCATCAGCTTCATCATGGCGCTACGTCTCATCCGTGATGAGTGGCTCTGGTCGAGCGACTCCCGTCCCGGAGCCATCCCCGGTCATCTGCACAACCTCCGCCGGGATCTGAAGCGCTTCATCCTACCCCCACGCCGCGCTGAACGAACGTACCCTCGCGCGGTGAAGGTCAAGATGAGCAACTACCCGCGGAAGCGGCCGATCTGAAGGGGATGGAGCTTAACTGACCGGCATTGGCCCTAGCCCCGCCGCCCGAGCGGCGTCGCCAGGGCTCCTTCCCTCTCCTCTCGCATTCACACCTACATCGCGAGCCAAACGCCGCGATCCACCGGACATGGGCTCGCGGTTCTTCGGGACCGGGCTCCGGCGACCGTGCCCCGAGCCACACATTCCCCTGAATTGTGCCTCGGCCTCCAAACCTCCCCTAACGGAACATTTACATCCCCCTTGACAGCCAGATCCTCGTTCTCGTAACACGAAGGATCGAGCATGCTCGCTGCTGCATCGACTTTCACGCGAGGTTATCCCGCGCGACCGAGCGAACCACGGACGAGGAGGGATCTCATGAAGACGATGGGACGATGCTGGGCGGCCTTCGGGCTCATGCTGGCGGCGGCGGCGTGCGGATCCGGCGATGCCGGCGGCGAGGACGCCGAGGGCGACACCATCACGCGGGCGGAGATACCGGACAACGAGTTCTTTCCGATGGAGCTCGAGGCGAGGATCGACAGCCTCGTCGCCGAGCTCAACAAGACCCCCCTCAAGTCGATGCAGATGGTGGTCCTGACGAAAAACCTGTCCGATTTCTTCGAGCCGATCTCCGTGGGCGCGAACCGGGCCCTCGGCGAGCTCGAGGCCATCGGGAATGTGCTCGGGCCCACGGACCAGTCTTCGGACGATCCCACGACGACGCAGGATCTTCAGAACCAGCAGATCGATCAGGCGGTGGCGGACGGCGCCAGGGGGATCGGCGTCTCGCCCTTCGGCGAGGAGAACAGAGCCAACATCGACAAGGCGGCCGATGCCGGGATCCACGTGGTGACGTTCGACAGCGACCTGGTGGACTCGAAGCGCTCGCTCTACGTCGGATCGCTCGGCTACTCTGCCGGAAAAACGGCCGCGAGCACCCTGCTCGATATGCTGCCCGATCCGCCAGGCACGGTGTTGATCCACGGCATCACCGGAAAGGATTGGCCCGACGGATTCGACCGGACGCAGGCGGCCCAGGATGTGATCGGGAAGGCGGGCTACACGTTCACCGTGACCCAGGCCGCCTTCGTCGGCGAAGAGAGCGCCGACGTCGACCAGATGAAGGCCGTCCTCGAGGCCGCGAACCCGCCCGTCGTCGGCATGCTCGGCCTGTTCAACATCTCGTACCGGCTCGTGATGGCCGCAGAGGCCGCGGGCATCGAGGGTGTCCCCATCGTCGCCTTCGATTACGATCCGAAGACCGTCGAGTACATGCGCGAGGGGCGCATCCGGGCCACGCACACCCAGCGGCAGTACTACGAGGGTTACCTCGTGCCCTACATCCTCTACGGCATCGACACCATCGGCCTCGACGCGACAAAGCAGATCCTGGCCCCGCTGGTCGACGACAAGGGCCGGGTCAACATCGGCATCGACGTGGTCCTGTCGGAGAAGATCGACGACTACAACGACTTCCTCAACACGATCGGCGCCATCCAGTAGCGGCGGCGCAGCTCGCGGGAGGCCCGGCGCGGTTCCTGCCGGGCGCCGCCGGCGCCGTGGGATAGACTGGGGCCATGACCGTCATTCGCTTCTACCGCGCCGGCGACGCCCACGGGTTCTTCTCCAACTTCTCGCGCCACCCGTTCACGCTGAAAGGCAAGGTGTGGCCCACGAGCGAGCACTACTTCCAGGCCCAGAAGTTCGCCGGCACGGACCACGAGGAGGAGATCCGGAGCGCCCCCGGCCCCGGCGAGGCGGCCCGCATGGGCCGCCAGCGGAGCCGCCCGCTGCGCCCCGACTGGGAGCAGGTGAAGGACGACATCATGCGCGAGGCGGTGCTGGCGAAGTTCACCCAGCACAAGGATCTCCGCCGCGCCCTGCTCGACACCGGGGACGCCGAGCTGGTCGAGCACACCGCGAACGACGCCTACTGGGCCGACGGGGGCGACGGGAGCGGCCGGAACATGCTGGGGAAGATCTTGATGGAGATCCGCGAGCAACTGCGCCGCCCGGCCTGAGGGCGAGCCGCCGCCCGCGCCGGAAGGTCCGAAGGCCCTCGCATGCCGCCGGGCGGCGCCGCCGCGGCGCTCAGAAATCCGCCACGTTGAACGGCTGCCCAGATACCGACGAATCGGGCCCAGTCCCGACCGGGTGGGTCTCGGCGATGCCGCTGATCGTGCCGGAGACGGCGCTGCCGGTCAGCTCGCCGCTCAGGTACACGAAGACCTCCCTGAACTCGGTGGGATCGACCTCGGTGACCTCGTACGAGCCCTGGAGCGCGTCGACATCGATCCTGTGAAAGAAGCGGCCCGCGCCGACCTGCGGGACCCTGAGCGTGACCGCGAACGACTCGTCGAACGCGCCGTCCTCGGTCGAGAAGGCCAGCGGGACGTCGAGCTGCAGGTGATCCGCGCAGTCCGCGGCGATCGCCGTCGACTCGGCGCCGCCAGGTCCGCGGTCCGCCACCGCCTTCTCCGTCGATCGCACGAAGCGCGCCGCGACGAGCTCGCCCGCGGCGACCGTCGCCGTGGTGCTGCCGCCCTTCGACCACGCGAGCGGGGCGGAGCGCTCCCCGGAGAGGGCGGAGAGCGCGTCTCGCGCCGAGAAGCCCAGCGGGGAGACGTCGTCGGCGCCGATGTCCTCCTTCACCTCGTCGCACCCGCCCTCGTTGACCTGGACGCCGCCGATCTGGCCGCCCGGCGCCGTGTCGTCCGAAGGCCCTCCGCCCTCGCCGGACACGCACCCCCACAGGCCAACGCTCATCACCGCCGCCGCCACCCAAGAAAGACAAAGCCGCTCGCGCATGTTCATGACCTCCTGCGGCCTACCTTGCGTCGGCCCCCGGAGCGACGCCAGCTCAGCTTCGCACATTTCATAGAGCAAACAGGCCTGTATATGTGCGAATCTGCGCTACGTGAACCACGAATCCCTCGCAAGAGAGCTGATCCGCGCGCTCCGCGGCCGGCGCTCGCAGCTCGGCTTCAGCCGCCGGCTCGGCTTCCGCACCAACGTCGTGTACACGTGGGAGTCGGGCAGGCGCTGGCCGACCGCGGCCACGTTCCTCGTCGCGGCCCGGCGCGCGGGCGTCGACGTCGCGGGGGCGGTGGGGCGCTTCTTCCCCTCGACGCCCGCCTGGCTCGCGCACACCGACCCGGCGTCCGCCGAGGGCGTCGCGGCGCTCCTCTCGGAGCTGCGATCGATGTCGCCCATCGTCGACGTGGCGCGCCGCGCGGGCAGGAGCCGCTATGCGGTCGCGCGCTGGCTCTCGGGCGAGGCCGAGCCGCGGCTCCCGGACTTCCTGCGGATGGTCGAGGCCTGCTCGCTGCGCCTGCTCGACTTCGTGGCCCTCTTCGCCGACCCGGCGGCGCTCCCGGCCGCGAGCGCGGCGTGGCGCACGCTCGAGGCCCAGCGCCGCGCCGTCTACGAGGAGCCGCTGCTGCCCGCGATCCTGCTCGCCCTGGACATGCCGTCCTACCGCGCGCTGCCGCGCCACGAGCCGGGGTGGATCGCGCGGCGGCTCGGGTTCCCCGCCGAGGACGAGGCGCGCTGCCTCGACCGGCTCGCCGAGGCCGGCCAGATCCGGAAGAGCCGCGGGCGGTGGATCGTCGCGCCGATCCGGACGGTGGACACGCGCCCCGACCCGGACGCCGAGCACCGGCTCAAGTGCTTCTGGGCGGGCGTCGGGCTCTCGCGGCTCACGCGCAAGGCCGAGGGGCGCTTCTCGTTCAACGTGTTCACGGTCTCCGAGGCCGACCTGGCGAAGCTCTCCGAGCTCCACGTGAGCTATTACCAGAACATGCGCGCGGTGATCGCCGAGTCGCGGCCGCCCGAGCGCGTGGTCGTCGTCAACCTGCAGCTCTTCCCGCTCGACGGGGGCTGAGCCGCGCCCGCGGCGGCGGCGCGGGCGGAGCGCGCCTGCGCGGCGAGCGGCGCGCGCGATTCACACGATGGCGAACGCCCGCACCGGGAACGTGCCGAAGGCGCGGACCTTCACCGGGACGGCGAAGAAGCGGGCGCCGGCGGCGGGGAGCCGTTCGAGCCCGGTCATGTGCTCGCAGATCGGGATGTCCGCGCCGAGCAGGATCGAGTGCACCGGCCGCGTGGGATCGGCCGTGTCGTCGATGTTGTAGGTGTCGACGCCCACGAACGCGGCGCCCGCGCCGGCCAGGCGCCGCGCCGCGCCCCGCGTGAGGAACGGGTGCCCCTCGAAATAGCGATCCGTGCGCCAGTGGTCGCTCCAGCCGGTGCGCACGAGGACGGCCTTGCCGGCGAGATCGAGCCCCTCGAACGCGCCTTCGTCGATCGCGCGCCCGGACCGATCCCGCGCCTCGACGACCACGCTCTCCAGATCGGCCAGCGATTCGAGCGGCAGGGCGGCGAGGTCCTTGCCGTCCGCATAGCGATGGAACGGGCTGTCCACGTAGGTGCCCGTGTTCGCGACCATGTCGATGCGGCCAATGTGGAATTCGACACCTTCCGCGTAGACGGCGCGGGACTGCTCGCGCGAGAGGAAGTCGCAGAGGACGGGCGCCGGCACGCCCTTGTACGTCACCATGCCGTGCTCGACGGTGTGGCTGAGGTCGACGAGGATTCGTGAGGCGGGGGTGGTCACGGTCCGCTCCTTGGGAGGGTCTCCGCGCGGCGGCGCCTCTCGCGAGCGCGGTCGGGTCGCCGAGCCGCCGTCAGTCTCGCGGAGCGGCGCGAAGAGATCCAGAAATCGGGCAATCCAGGCGAGTTGACACCCGCCCACATGCGCCGATAGAGTGTGACCACGGGGATGTCGCGCTCGGCCCGAGGGTCCTCGGGGCGAGCCATCGTGGATGGGTGCCGCAGCGGGCGCGGCATCGGGTGCTGTCATTGAAATGGATCATCGCGGGGAGATCGAGCGTGCCCGCGTGGAGAGCTGGATGCCTGGGATGAGTCGAGCCGTGCCGCGCCGAGCCCTCCTCCTGTCGGCGCTGATCCTGTCGACCGGCGCGGTGTCCGGCTGTCGCTCCAAGGGCGGAGGCCCGGAGAGCGGCTCCGTCGCGCCGGAGCGGGCCGCGAAGGCGGAGCCGGCGGCGTCCGCGTCGAAGCCTGCGCCGAAGGGCGCCGCGATGGTCACGATCGCGCGGGAGCAGCAGGCGACCTGGGTGCGCAATTTCAACCCGTTGCTCGCCGAGGGGAGCGTGCGCTTCCCGACGGTCGCCGGCATCTACGAGCCGATGCTCATCTACAACACGATGAGGAACGAGTACACGCCGTGGCTCGCGACGAGCTATGCGTGGAGCGACGGGAACCGCAAGCTCACGTTCACGGTCCGCTCGGGCGTGAAGTGGTCGGACGGACAGCCGTTCTCGGCGAGGGATGTCTCGTTCACGTTCGCGCTGCTCAAGAAGCACCCGGCGCTCGATCTCTCGGGGGTGTGGAGGTTCCTCGGCGCGGTGACCGCGGAGGACGAGTCGACCGTCGAGTTCGTCCTGAGGCGGCCCTATGTCCCCGGGCTCAGCTACATCGGCCATCAGCCGATCGTGCCGGCGCACGTCTGGAAGGACGTCGCCGATCCGGTCACGTTCGCGAACGAGAACCCGGTGGCGACAGGGCCGTTCACCGAGGTAAGGGTCTTTCAGAACCAGGTGTACGAGCTCGGCAAGAACCCGCACTACTGGCAGGAGGGCAAGCCGGCGGTCGACGGGCTGCGCTTCCCGGCGTACCCGAGCAACGATCAGGTGACGATGGCGCTCGTCAACGGCGAGGTCGACTGGGCGGGCGCGTTCGTGCCGGACATCGAGCGGGTCTTCGTCGCCAAGGATCCGGCGCACCATCATTACTGGTTCCCGCTCGTCGGCGGCACGGCCACGCTGTACCCGAACGCGACGAGGAAGCCGTTCGACGACGTGCGCGTGCGTAAGGCGATCAGCATGGCCATCGACCGGGAGCAGATCGTCAAGCTCGCGGCCGACAACTACACGCACGGCGCGGACGCGACGGGGCTGGACGACTCCTACGAGCGGTTTCGCAGCGAGAAGGCGGTGGCGGCGGGCGACTGGGTGAGGTTCGACCCGCAGCGGGCGAACGAGATCCTCGACGACGCGGGGTATCCGAGGGGCGCCGACGGGATCCGGACGAGGAACGGCAAGTCGCTGCGCTTCGAGATCAACGTGGTCAGCGGCTGGTCGGACTGGGTCCGCGCGGTGCAGATCATCGTGCAGAACCTGCAGACCGTGGGCATCGACGCGACGATGAGGACGTACGACTTCAGCGCGTTCTTCGCGGCGCTCCAGAAGGGCGCGTTCGACATGTCGATGGGGTGGACCACGGTGGAGCCGACGCCGTACAACTTCTACCGGGATCTCATGAGCACGGAGCTCCTGAAGCCCGTCGGCGAGGTGAGCGCGCGCAACTGGCACCGCTTCGGGGCGAAGCACGCCGACCCGCTGTTCCACCAGTTCGAGGCCGCGACGGATCCGAGCGAACAGAAGCGCATCCTCGACGCGATCCAGATGATCTTCGTGGAGGCTGCGCCGGTGATCCCGCTGTTCAAGAACCCGTCCTGGGGCGAGTACAGCACGAAGCGGTTCACCGGCTTCCCCACCACCGAGAACCCGTATGCCAAGCTGACGCCGAACAACCCGCCGGAGTACCTGCTCGTCCTGACCGAGCTGCGGCCGAGGTGAAGGCCCCGGGCGGGTGGGGGGTGGAGGATCAGTTGTTGTCCTCGGGGGCGGGCTTCGGCGTGACGTCGAGCTTCACGGTCGCGACGGCGCCCTCCTCGACGATGGCGCCCTTGGAGATCGAGGCGGTCATGACGGTGATGAGGTAGTTTCCCGCGGCGAGCGAGGGCACACGGAAGTTGCCGTCCTTGTCCGTCACCGGCATGTGCCGCTCGAAGCCCGGCTTGCGGCCGCGGTTCGTGGTGACGAGGAGGCGGATCCCGGCGAGGGGTTTGTCGCCGGCGGTGACCCGTCCGCGGAGCTCGCCGGTCCCCTCGCCGAAGAGGGAGATGTCGCGCTTCACCACCTTGCCCTCCTTGACGTTCACGGACACCATGGTGGCCCGGCTCCCGTCGCGCAGCTCGACGCGCACCATCCCGGCGGGCAGGTCGTCGACGCGATAGCGTCCCTCTTCATCGGCCACCACGTTCACGAAGCCGACGGAGCGGGCGAGCAACGTGAGCTTGGCGTTGGGGATCGGCGAGCCGTCGTCCCGGCGCGCCACGCCGCGGATGCTCCCGCCGGGGGACATGACCACCTTGACCGGCTCCACCTTGCCGCAATCG
This sequence comes from Sorangium sp. So ce394, assembly GCF_051474665.1. Classification (NCBI taxonomy): domain Bacteria; kingdom Pseudomonadati; phylum Myxococcota; order Polyangiales; family Polyangiaceae; genus Sorangium; species Sorangium sp. So ce394. Next base: position 5,503,435 of record NZ_CP150339.1, on the reverse strand, counting down.
GAGATGTTCGAGGCCACCGTGGTCACCGCGTGGCTCCCATCGTAAGCGCGCACCTGGATGTCCCCCGTGGGCACATGCTCGAGCCGGAACGTGCCGTCGTCCCCGGTCTGCGTCTGCTGCACGTCGGCCGAAGACCGGAGGGCCTGCTCGCTCAGCGAGCCGGCGCCGAGGCGCGACTCGGCGTCGACGAACACGCCCGGCAGCGGCGTGCCCTGCGCGTCCTCCACCCTCCCCGAGAGGACGCACCCCCGGGAGAGCGCGAGCTCCACCGTGCCCGTCTGGCCGCGCTCGACGTAGAGCATCTCGGAGAACCCCGGCGCGAGCTCCTCGGCCGTGGCCTTGAGGATCACGTCCCAGGGAGGAATCTGGTCGATGCGGAAGGTCCCATCGGGGCTGTCGAACGTCTGCGAGTACATCGGCGGCGGCGCCGGCACGTCGTCGGGGACGGCGGAGAGGACATCGATGGTGAAGCGGCGCACCGGCTCCTTGCGCTCGTCGACGACGCGCCCGGTGATGACACCGCTCCGAGAGAGCACGAGGCTCACGGTATCGCCGCTGTGCGCGACCGCGTTCGTCGGGCCGTAGCCGGCCAGATCGGCCTTCAGCTGGTACGTCCCGTCCTGCAGGCTGAGCTCGAAGCGCCCGCGCTCGTCGCTCTTCACGGCGAGCGCGGTCGAGGGGATGTTGCCGGCGACCTCGAAGGTCGTTGCGACGACGGTCGCGCCCGCGAGCGTGTTGCCGTCGGTGTCGTAGACCTCGCCGACGATCCGCGGGTTCTCGGGCTCGCGCGGCCCGGACAGCGCGGGTGACCTCAGGACAGCGCGGTTCCGGTAGGTGGGCGGGCTCCTCCGTGTCTCGCCTCCGGCCTCCTCGCTGCCCGCGGAGAGGGTCTCTTCGGCCCTGGGGCGGGCGAGCAGCAGCACCGCGGCCGCGATCGCGATGGCGAGCAGGGCGAGCAGGAGGAGCCTGCCAGAGGATCGGTGAAGAAAGCTTGTTCGTGAGCTGTGCTGTTGCATCGTCGTATCTCCAGGTGGGATACCCCGGCGAGCGGGCGGTCGTGCGGCGGACGCCTGCACAAAAAGGGAGAGCCGCCGGCGAAAGCCGGCGACTCCCTTCCTTCAGGTCCCGGGGCGCGCGCTGCCGCCGGTCATCGGAGCTCCCGTGTGCACCCCGGGAGCTCCTGCCGGCCGCCGAGCTGCGGCGCTCCGGATCGCGCGTGGAGGATCAGCCCTCGGTCGCCGGCGCCTCGCTGACGTCGGTGTGCTCCTCCTCCTCCTCCTCTTCGTCCACCTCCTCAGCCAGGAAGCTGCAGCTGTAGTTCACGAATTCGAGCCCCTTGAAGCTGCACGCGCCCCAGAGGTTGCCGTCGCGGTCCTCGCCGCCCACGAACTCGTTGAGCTTCCGCTTCTCAGACTTGAAAAAGAGCTTGCTCACCTTTTCGGGTTCGATGGTGACGTAGGTGACGACCGCATTCTTGTCGAACTTCTCGCAGTCGAAGTTGCCGGTCGTCATCTTCTCCAGGAGGAAGAAGTTGGTGCTGTCCGGGATGTCCGCCTCGAACTTCACCTTGCAGACGCGCACACAGAACTCCGCCGGAAAACCGAGGATCTCGCCGTCCTCGTCGTCCCGACGAAAGGAAGGATCGCACTTCAACGTGTTGGCTTCGGAGATAGCGAAGCCAGTGTCGATTTTGACATTCAGCTCCTGGTCGATGTCGATCGCCATCGCACCGGCGGAGAGCGTGGCGGAGGCAAGGACGACAAGAGAGATAAGCGACTTCTTCATGGAACCCTCCCATTATGACCACAGATCAGCGACCTCACGCCGGGACAGCGCTCCCGGCGCACGGCTCCGCATCGGCTGATGCGAGTCAACGACGTCAGTCGCCGGCTCACCTGCCTCCGCGGGCCCGAAGGCGGTCACGCTCTCGGCTGAGTTCTGCGTGACAGCGAGCGGTAAGCTATTCCACGAGTGCGCCGGTGCAAGAGTTTTTTCGGCTCGTAGATTTGTTTCAGGGTAGTCGCGCTGGACGATAGTTGTTTGTTCCAGCGTCGCCAGCCTGCGGAAACACTGGGTTCGTCCTCGCCCCATCCATGCCTGTCGGGATCTGTCACCGGTGCTTCGACGTTGGTCCGGACGCGAGATGTCGACCACGTCCGATCCGACGAAGGTCGTTCGAACCGAACGACCTCTGCCCTGCGCGAGCGGCAGAAGGGCGGCGAAGGCTGCCTGTACGAACGCGCGCGTCCTGGTGGTCCTCCGCCGAGGACTCGGTCGGCGCCCGTGTAGGCGACGCCCCGGCGGGCGGTTCGCCCCGGATGGCCAGCGGCGGCGTCCCGAACGGCGCGCTGGGCCGCCGCCTGCGGTGAACCTCCGCCGGACGACCGGTGAGCGCTACAGCCGCGTGACCACGAGCCCGTCGTTCTGCACCGAGATGCGGGCGGGCTTGCCGCGGTGCTCGTCGGGGATCTCGTCGGCCATGAGGTAGCGGCCGGCGATCGAGACGAACTCCGCCTCGAGGCTCATGCAGAAGATGCTCGCGTCCGCGTTGTTGTGGGCGCCGGCCATGGCGCGGCCGCGGAGCGGCGCGTAAACGTGGATGTTGTCGTTGGCGATGAGCTCCGCGCCCGAGCTGACCGGCGAGAGGACCACGAGGTCGCCGTGGGGGACGTAGATGACCTGCCCGCTGCGCACCGGGTGCCGCACGGTGAGGCCCGCGGGCGGCGGCTCGGCCGCGTCGGGCGGCGGCGCGGCGTCCCTCGGGCGACGGGCAGGCCCAGCCGTTCCGCGGTCGGGGGCGGCCCCTGTCCCCCCGCGGTCCGCCGGCGCCGGCCCCACCGCGACGGGCCCCGGCGTGGGGGTGGCCCCCTCGGCCTGCGCGCCCTGGCGCGGCGAGCGCGTGAGCGGCGTCCGCAGCACGCCGAGGCCGGCGGCGACGGCGCGCTCGCGCTGGGCTTCGGTCGGGTTGCGCACGGCGATGGGCACGAGGTTGTGCTTCCGCAGCAGGCCGGCGAGGGCGCCGAGGTCGACAGGCTCGTCGCCGAGGGCGTCGAGGTCGAGCAGGATCGGCAAGTGCAGGAAGAAGTGCGGCATCTGCGAGATGTGGTCGGCGAGCTGACGCTCGATGGCCGAGACATCCGCCGTCCGCAGGCAGAGCATCGTGATGGCGGGCATGGTGCCCTTGAGCGCAAACGCCTGCTGCTCCTGCCGCTTCTCCCCTCGCCTGCCCGACACCATCGCTGTCCTCGCTCGCAAAAAGGTGCTTCCGCCGCGGCACTGTAACCCGGATCCGGCGGCGCGCGCCGGAAAAACCGGCGGGCGCTCTGTCGCCGTCCGCCCTGTCGCTGTCAGCGCCGTCAGCGCCGTCGCCGCCAGCGCCGTCGCCCCCGACGGGCCGGCGCGTCGCCGCTTGGCTGGCCGCCGCGGGCGATGCTAACGGTGGTTTGGCCATGCCCACCGCGCGCCGCGCCTCCGTACGGCGGCTCGACCTCGATCTCCGCGCGACGGCCTCCTCCGGTCGCCCGGGGGCTCCGCCGGTCGAAGCGCTCGGCCGTCACCTCGCCCTGGAGGTCCCCGGGGTGTTCTCGGAGGCGGAGCGCGCGGCGCTCGTCGAGGGGGTTTACGCCGCCCGCGACGCGTGGACTGCCGACTTCGGAGGCGAGCAGTTCTCGCTGGGGCGCGCCTTTTACACGCACCTCGAGCAGGGGCGTTCCCGGGAGTACTTCGCCGACGCGGCCGCGTCCGACGCCCGCGTCGAGCGCCACCTCCCCGGCCTCCAGCGCCGGATGCGCGCGCTCGTCGCGGCGCTCACCGGCGGGCTCGCGCAGCCCCGGCGCGGCTTCTGCGGGCCGGGGGTGCACGTCTTTCCCGCGGGGGAGAAGGTCGCGCGCGAGGGCGGCGTCGTCCACTTCGACACGGAGGGGCTCTCCGACTACCACCTTGCCCGGCGGCTCCGCGCGATCACGGTGGTCGTGATGCTGGAGCTCCCCGACGCGGACGGCGGGCTCAAGCTGTGGGACGTCCTCTACGACGGGAGGGACGATCCGGGCGACGAGGCGCTCTCCGCGCGGAGCCTCGTGGCCGGCTATCGGCCTGGGGGCGCGCTCGTCATCGACAGCTACCGGCTGCACCAGATACAGCCGTTCTCCGGCGGCCGAGACCGGATCTCGGCGACGGTGCACGCGGCGGAGATCGATCCCGGCCGGTGGGAAACGTGGTTTTAGCGAGGGGAACTGGGCGGCTGACGGGAGCTGCTCTACACGATCTTCCGCAGGTAGTGGAACTTGGGATCGTTCAGATCGTCGGCCGTGAGCGCCCACCCCTCGTCGCGCGGGATGAGGTAGATGACATCCGACTTCACGCTGGCGAAGCTCACGTGCCCGAGGTTCTGGAGAATGTGGCCGAACACGTCGCGGCGCCAGAGGCGGTCCTTGGGGATGTCGCAGACGGCGCAGAGCATCCGATCCGTGGGCGAGCCCTGGACCAGCAGGAACGCCATCGTGAACGTCAGGTAGCGCGGCTGGCCGCGGTACGGGTCGGGCGTCCCCGACGGCCCCCTGCGCGCGCCCTCCTCGGTGGTCATGCCACGGGACCACATGCTGAAGTCGTTGAGCGCGCGGGCGTTGTCGTCGAAATAGTCCCAGCACCCCTTCTCGAGGACATGCAGGTTGGACAGCAGCGCCATCTGCGCGCGGCGGTACTGGTGCCATTTCTGGTTCAGGCTCATCGTCTCGCAATGGCCCTGCACGCACTCGTGCAGCGTGCGCTGCAGGACGCTCCCCGGGTCCATGCGCGCGCACACCTCCATCGCGAAGATCGAGTGCTCCACGCTAGCCTCCGTACCCTCCCGAAGCCCGGTTCCACGAGCCGCTCCGGCTGAGCGCCGCCCCGAGGATCGCGCCGGTGCCGAGCGCCACGACGACAGGCACCGTCCCGAAGCCGTCCGGGACCGGCGGCGTCCCGCCCGCGGCGCCGCCGCTCGAGAACGGCGTCGCCCGCACCATCGGCACATAGCCCTTGCCCGGCCGCCGCACGGCGGGCTCGACCGGCGCCGGCCGGGGCGGCGCCCCCCACGGGTAGTCCACCCAGAACCAGCCGTGCGACGCGGCGCTGCCCCCGTAATAGTGAGGAGGCCAGTCCTCGGTGGCGTTCGCGGGCCTCGCCTCCGCGGGATCGGGCGCGAAGACGCTCGCGGCCATCATCGCCACGTGGAGCTGGCGCATCCGGTAGGCCACGAGATCGTCGTTGAGATCGTCCGTCTCGGTCGTGTCCGCCTCCGTGGGCACGACGTACAGCACGTAGCGGACGCCGCGCTCCCACAGGGTGTCGGCGGACGGCAGCCGCGCGACATGCCGGTTGTCGAACTGCGCCGCGTCGTCCGAGTAGGGCGAGAGCCGCTGGCGATCGAGGACGAACATCGTCGCGCGCGGGCCGGGGTGCGGGCGGGCGAAGAGCGGCTGATAATACGCCGCCGCGGCGAGCGTCTGGTGCGCCTTGACGACGCCGCGCGGATGCGGCCAGTTGTCGAACGTGAACACCGGATCGAACGCCTCCGCCGCGCCCGCGGCGAAGGCCACCGACTCCGGGCCATCCAGATCCACGATGACCGCGATGTCGCGGCGCAGGCCGCCGGCCGTCCGGGCGGCGAGGAGCAGGGACGCGAGCGCCTTGCCGCTCCGGTAGGCGCGCTCCATCGCCGGCGTGAAGATCGGCCGGAGCACGCTGCCGAGCGGCGTGATCGGCGCCGGATCCCCCTGGGCGACGAGCGTGGGCACGGCGGAGGGGGACTCGAACAGCGCGGGCACATAGTAGGCGCGCATGGCCTCGTCCGCAGGCCTGAGCTCGGTCGCCATCCTCGCGATCGCCGCCTGGTCGAACGGCTTCTTCGACTCGCCGTCGAACGTCACGCTCTCTTGCGCCGCGCCGAAGCTCCAGCCGAAGGTCCGCTGCATGTCGAGCGCCCGCTTCCTCTGGACCTCGTGATCGTCCTCGGAGCACCCTTCACCCGCCACGGCGATCGCCGCCGCGACCCCGGCGAGCCCGACCGCGCCGAGCGCGACCAGGATCGCGTTCCGCCGCGAGGCGTCCTTCGGCGCCTCGGCGAGGCCCTTGTGCCACCAGCGCGCGCCGACGATCCCCGGCTTGTCGAGCACCTCGTCCCGCTCGAACGGCTCATTCGGTCGGCTCACGCGGCGGCCTCCTCGCCGTCGCGCGGCGCGCCGCCAGTCTCCGCGACCGCCTCCGCGACGCCCCCCGCCTCTGCGACGGCCCCCGCCCCCGCCGCACGGCCGTGGTCGCGCCGGAGCGCCTCGATGAACTCCGGGGTGAAGGTGCCGTCGATGCGCACCGAGTACCTGAAGAAAGGATCCGCCTCGACGCCGTGGTAGTCGTGGTCGTTGAACCAGTAAGCCCGGCCCGCGACGGCCGTCTTCCGCCGCGCCCGCTCGTCCCAGAGGAACAGGCGCTTGTTGCCCGCGGGACACAGCGTGATGAAGTGATCGGGCTCGCGCTCGACGCCGCGGTCCCCCTCCGCGCGCGCCCCCTCCCCTTCCCCGTCGCGGTGCACCGTGCCGTGATCGTTCGCCTCGAGACCCATGATGTTGCAGCGCCCGATCGACGAGAACGGCAGACGCTTCACGTAGGCGATCGTCTTCGGGAAGAACGAGCGCGCGAGCCGGGTGAAATCCTTGCCTTCGCTCCGGCTCTTGTCGCTCCAGTAGCGGTTCGGGATCAGCTCGACATAGACCTTCCAGGGGAAGTAGACCCCATGGCGGAACTTGAGCCAGAGCATCTGCCGCCGCGAGAGCGGGATCTCGCGCTCCTCTCCGAACTCGAGCGTGGCGCGCGCCGAGCGGTCGATCGCCGAGGGGTCGTCCGAGAGGCGCTGGAACGTGGCGAACTCCTCGTCGCCGAGGCCGCGGATCACCTCGCCGTAATCCGCGAGCGCCTCGCCGAGGCGCGACGGCGGCATGATGCCCATCGTGCGGTGGCTGCCGCCGGTGTAATCGATCGGCACCTGGGTGAGCCCGAGGCAGATCTCGTCGTGGAGCTCGCCGAGCGGCGCGAGGTCGAGGTACGGCGCGAGGTCGATATAGGGCCGCGCGAAGATGCCCGTGATGCCCTGAGTGCCGGAGTCGCTAGGAGGTTCGACCATGATCCGCCGCGGCAGCCGGTCCGTCGCCGGCCGGTGGACGTACCCATATCACAAAGAGCGGCCCGCCCCGCAAACCCTACGCCGGAGACCGCCGGAGCGCGCCTCGCGCGGGCCCTTCGCGGCGCGCGCCGGGGCTTGTGACGGCGCGGCGCGTTCTGTAGCGTGCGTCCCATGGATCTGTCCTACGTCATGGGGTTCGGGCTGGGCACGACGCTCGCTCTGCTCGCCCTCCTGCGCATCGGGCAGAGGATCTTCTCGCCGGCGCACACGGTCGCCCGCGATCTCGCCGAGAGCAACGCCGCGCGCCGGCTGCTCACGGTGGGCCAGGTCCTCGCGGTGTTCCTCGTCGCCGCGAACGCCGTCAAGAACTGCCTCGACGGGTCCAGCTTCGCGCGCGATCTGCTGTGGGTGAGCGCGTTCGCGGTCGTGGGCCTGCTCCTCGTGATCGCGACCGGCGAGCTCGGGATCCGGCTCCTGCTCAAGGCGCGGCTCCCGGCCGAGATCGAGCGCGGCAACGCGGCGGCCGGGCTCGCGGCGGGCGCGCACTACGTCGCGACCGGGCTCATCACCTCGCGGGCGATCGCGGGCAAGGACCTCGGCGATCTCGCGATCTCCCTCGGCTTCTTCCTGCTCGCGCAGATCACGCTGCACGTGTTCATCTCGCTCTTCCGGGCGCTCACCACCTACGACGACGCCGAGCAGATCCAGGGAGAGAACCTCGCCGCCGCCCTGAGCTACGCCGGCGCCTCGATCGCGGTGGCGATCATCATCGCGCGGGCGCTCGAGGGCGACTTCGAGGGTCTCTTCATCTCGCTGAAGGGCTATGGCGGCGTGCTGCTGTATCTGCTCGCGCTCTACCCTGTCCGGCAGCTGCTCGTGCAGAGCGTGCTGCTCGGCGCGCCGCTCGCGCTGCGCGGCGGCCGCCTCGACGCCGGCATCGCGGCCGACCGCAACGAGGGGCTCGGCGCCCTCGAGGCGGCGACCTACCTCGCGACCTCGATCGCCATCGCGCGCCTCCTATGAGCGACGCTGTCCGGGCGTACGACGCCTTCGCCGCGAGGATCGTCGAGACGGGCCTCATCACCGATCCGTGGTTCGACGGGGCGCCGCGGTTCCGCGAGGAGCCGGTGCTCGTCACGGCGGCGGAGCAGCGCGCCCTCTACCGGGCCGCCGAGGAGGTCGCGGCGGTGTACAACGAGCTGTGCCTGCTGGTCGCGGACGAGCCGTCGCTGCTCGACGACTTCTTCTGTCTGACGCCGTGCCAGAAGGCGATGTGGCTCTCGTCGCAGCCGCTGTGGCACGGCATCGCGCGCGCCGACGTCTTCCTGACCGACGAGGGCCCCGCGATCGCCGAGCTGAACTGCGACACGCCGACGGGCGAGGCGGAGGCGGTCGTGCTGAGCGCGCTCGCCGCGGCGGACCACCCGGGCGCGCTCGACCCGAACCGCGAGCTCGGCCCCCGGTTCTGCGCGATGGTGGAGGAGGTCGCCCGCGCGCTCCTCGGCGAGGCCGCGACGCGGCGCCTCGGGTTCGTGTATCCGACGGAGTTCACCGAGGATCTCTCGGTGATCCGCCTTTACCGGCGCTGGCTCGAGGAGCGGGGCTACGCGGTGATCCTCGGCTCGCCCTACAACCTCGCCCACGATGAGCGGGGCCTGTCCCTGTTCGACGTCCCGTTCTCGATCCTGCTGCGCCACTACAAGACGGACTGGTGGGGAGAGCGCTCGAGCGTGTGGACCGACGAGCAGATCCCCGACCCCGAGCCGCTCGCGGGCCCGCTCGGCGCTGTGCTCTCGGCCGCGGCCGACGGGCGCGTCGCCGTGCTGAACCCGCTCGGCGCGGTGCTGCCGCAGAACAAGCGCTCGATGGCCTTCATGTGGGAGCACCTCCACCGCTTCTCGCCGCACGCGCAGTCGGTGATCCAGCGCCACGTCCCGGTGACGTCGCGGCTGGAGACGGTGCACCCAGAGATGCTCCGCGCGCAGCGCGAGGAGTGGGTCCTGAAGAGCGATTATGGCGCCGAAGGAGAAGAGGTGATCCTCGGGCGCCACACGTCCGACGACGTCTGGCGCGCCTCCCTGGCCAAGGCGCGCGAGGGCCGGTGGATCGCGCAGCGGTACTTCGCGGCCCTCGAGAACGAGCGGCGGGAGTCGGTCAATTACGGCATCTACCTCATCGCGGGCGAGGCGTGCGGCATCTACGCGCGCGTCCAGGCCGGGATGACGGACGCCGCCGCGCTGAGCGCGCCGGCGCTGGTGCGGTAGCCGGCGCGAGCGCCGCCCGCTATCGCTGTGCCGGCTCCTTTGTGCACTCGAACAGCATCGCGTAGGGCCGCGCGAGGTAATTGCTCCAGAACGCCTCCCCGAGCGCCTCGATGCCTTCAGGCGCCACCTCGGGCGCGCGCCATCGGATCTCTCGAAACCCTGCGCGCCTCAGCGCGGCCTCATAGCCGCCCCGCGTCCAGTAGTGCGTCGAGATCGTCAGCTCGGCGTCGACCGTCGTCACCGTCACCTTCATCGGCGCCGCGTCCTCGAGACGACCGTCGACGGAGGCGCGCAGGCCGTAGGCGCTGTAATACGCAGGATCGTTCACGGCGAACGCGTCGTTCGGGTGAATGGCCACGAACCTCCCGCCGGGGGCGAGCGCCTCGTGGATGCCTCTGCACATCGCGGCGAGCTGATCGGGCGACGATGCGTGCGGCAGGACGTAGCAGGCCGTCACGAGATCGAAGGGGCCCAGCGCGCCTGCGTCGGCGATGTCGCGGCGCACGTACTCGACGCCGAGAGGGCTCCTGGCCTCCTCGCCGCGCGCGAGGTCGAGCATCCCCTCGGAGAGGTCCAGCCCGACCACCCGGCGCGCGCCCCTCTGCTTGAGCATCCTCGTGATGACCCCTGTGCCGCAGCCGACGTCGAGGACGGCCTGGCCCTCCACGTCACCGACCGCCCTGGTGAGCGAAAAGTAGTCCACATAGCGGCGCACATCCAGGGCGATGGCCCTGCCATAGGTGTTCGCGAAGCTATCATATTGACTTGACATGACCAAGGACCTCCACTCGCGCTGAGTCACCTGCCCTACCCGTTCAATCCACGATCGACCTAACGCCTCTCGGTGCTGGTCTCGGCCGGCCGGCCGGCCTTCAGAAGCAGAGCCACGACGTCGTCGACGCGCTCGATGGGCGGCGGCCTCGGAGAGCCGTCACCGAGCAGGCCGTCCATCACGACGTGCGTGAGCAGCGCGCCGATCGCCATGCGCGCCGCCGTCTCCGCGCTCGGGAACGACACGAGCCCGCGCTCCTGGCCGTGCTCGAGCAGCCGCACGACTGCGCTCAGGATCGGCCTTGGCACGGTCTCGCGGAACAGCGCCCCGATCTCGGGCATCCGGGGGACCTCTGCGATGATCACCCGGGCCAGGCCGAGGTAGTCGGGCTGCATGAGCGTGGTGAGCACCGCACGCAGGAAGGTCGCGAGCGCGTCGTGGAGCGCCTGCGCGTCCTCAGGCATGGACGAGGCGAGGGCGAGCTCCCGCCGACCCGGCTCGGCGATGAGCTCCTCGAGGACGCTCTGCAGGAGCCGCTCCTTGCTCGGGTAATGGGCGTAGAGCGTCCGCTTCGACACGCCGGCCGCCGCGGCGAGCGCGTCGGTGCTCGTCCCGGCCACGCCCCGCTCGAGGAACAGGCGCCGCGCCGCTGCCCTGATCTGCGCCTGTTTCGCCGACTTGCGCTCCTCGTGGCTGGCCATCATCCTGCTCTTGTAAACGAAACCGTACCGTTTACTTAGGCCACGGACTGGCGGTCGTCAAGGTGCGCGCGACCCGACCCAGGTTGGGCTGCCCGACCCGGCGCGGCGCGAACCGACCCAGGTTGGGCTGCCCGACCCGGCGCGGCGCGACCCGACCCAGGTTGGGCTGCCCGACCCGGCGCGGCGCGAACCGACCCAGGTTGGGCTGCCCGACCCGGCGCGGCGCGAACCGACCCAGGTTGGGCTGCCCGACCCGGCGCGGCGCGACCCGACCCAGGTTGGGCTGCCCGACCCGGCGCGGCGCGACCCGACCCAACCCAGGTTGGGCTATCCCCGGCCGACCCAGGTTGGGCTACCCCCGGCCGACCCAGGTTGGGCTACCCCCGGCCGACCCAGGTTGGGCTATCTCCGACCCGAGCACGGTGCGACGGCGACCGAACGTCCAGGGGCCAGAGACCGGCCGGCCCGCCAGCGCCGCTCAGAAAATCGCGCTCTTCCGCGCGCCCGAATCGGTCGTGCGCTGTCGGGGGAGCGCTCCGCCCGTGCTCCGCGGCGCCTCGGACGCGCGGGCGGGGCGCGCTGCGGCGGGGCGCGGCGCCGGCGTCGGCTCCGGCGGCGCCGCGACGGTGGGGGGCGGCGCCGGCTCCGGCGCCGCCGCGACGGCGAGCGGCGCAGTCTGGGGCCCTGCCGTCGCGAGCGGCGCTGCCACGAAGCCGGCCGGCGGGACAATCGAGCACGCGCCCGCCTGGGGTGCCCTGGACGTCTGAACCGCGGGAGCGCGGCGGGCGACGGCGCGCACCTCGCCGCCGACGGCGCGCAGCGCGGCGGACGAGCTTTGCAGCTGCGCCCGGGGCAGCGCGGTGGCGAGCGCCATCCCCATCCCGAGCGCCGCGAAGAGCCCAACGGCCGCGAGGCGCCCCCGGGGCCGCTGCGGCGGCGCAGCGCGCCCGACCGAGGCCGGCCCGACCGAGGCGGGCGCCACCGAAGCGGGCGCAACCGAGGCCGGCGCCACCGAGGCCGGCGCCACCGAGATCGGCGCCGCGTCCAAGGCGCCGACCGCGGCCACGAAGGCGGAGACCATCGGCTTGATGGCAGGAAATCGCTCTTCAGGGTTCAGGGCGAAAGCGCGCGCGAACCACCCCTCCAGCTCGGGCGGCGCTTCCGGGGCCAGCGTCGACAGCGACGGTCGCTCGCCGGCGAGGATGGAGGCGAGCACATCGGCGATGGTGCCGCCGGCGAAGGGCTGGTGGCCGGTGAGCGCGACGTGAGCGACCACCGCGAGGGCCCACATGTCGAGCTGCGGATCCGCGTGCCCGTCGCAGGTGTGCTCCGGGCTCAGGTAGGCCGGCGTGCCCAGCACCACGCCCTCCGCGGTCTGGCGGGGGAAGTCGGCCGGTAGATCCTGGCGGATCCACTTGGCGATCCCGAAGTCGGCGACCTTGGCCCGCAGGCGGCCGTCGCGTCCCTGGAGGAGCAGGATGTTCGACGGCTTGATGTCGCGATGCACGATCCCGAGGCCGTGCGCCACCGAGAGGGCCTCTCCGATCTGGGAGAGGAGCGCGGCGAGCTCGGCCGCCGGCACCGGCCCCCGCTCCTGGATCAGCTGCCGGAGGGATCGGCCGCGCACGTACTCCATGACGAGGTACGGGCCTACCGCGGGATCTTCGCCGGCGTCGTGCACGGTGACGATGAGGTCGGTCTTCCGCCCGAGCTGCGCCGCGACCTGCGCCTCGAAACGGAAGCGTTCCATGATGTCGATCGGCAGGCTCTGCCGCGGGAGGACGAGGAACTTGAGCGCCACGTCGAAGCGCCGGACGCCGTCGTGCGCGCGCCACACCTCGCCCATGGCGCCGTGGCCGAGCGGATGCGCGAGCTTGTACCGTCCAGCGACGAGGCGGCCGGGCTGGAGCTTCGCTCGAGTCCCGTCCCGTCCGGCGTCGCGCGGCGCCGCAGGAGACGGCTGCGCTGGCTGAGGCTGCTGCACGCTGAGCGTGGCCGCGTCGCGCGCGACGTCTCTCGCCGTGGGATCGAGCCGTCGATCCGGCGCGGGCGGCTGGAGCGTGCCCGCGACCTTCGTGCCGCCCCCGTGTCCCAGACCGGCGAGCGTGCCCATGGGCGGACGACCTGGGTTGAGAGGCCGGGACATATCCGCAGCGTATCGCGAACGCGGGGACCTTTGAATCGCGAATACCCGGGACCCCTCGCGCACGCACCCCTGCAAGCCCACACGACAGCGTCAAGATGCGCACCTCCACGGCATGTTTCGCCCGCCAACGCTCACGGCGCGGCGCGGGACCCCGCGGCGCGGACGCGCGCCCGGCCGGCCCGGGGGCTCCTGGCAGCCACGCGGCGGCCTCGCGCCGCGCCACACGCGGCCGAGGCGTCCGCTCTCCGGTCCCCGGCGCCTCCGGTCCGTGACGCGAGAAGCGCGGAGATCCGACCCGAGTTGATGTAGGACTCCTGAAGCGGCCGTCTCTTCGCGGGCGCGCTGATCGAGGAGGGATGATGGCAAAGATTGCACTCGTCACGGGCGCGAACCAGGGCCTCGGCTACGCGATGGTCGCCCGGTTGTGCCAGGAGCTGCCGGCGGGGAGCACCGTGTACCTGGCGGCGCGGGACCCTGCGCGCGGCGAGGCGGCCGTGGCTCGCCTGCGCGAGGAAGGCCTGCAGCCGACGCTGGCCCAGCTGGACGTGACCGACGACGCCAGCGTCCAGGCCCTGGCGGAGACGCTGGCGCGCCGTCACGGCGGGATCGACATCGTGCTCTCGAACGCGGCCGCGCGCATGGTGAAGGTGCTGCCGCAGGCGGCCCAGGTCCGCACCCTCATCGACACGAACAACCACGGGACGTACCGGATGATCCGCGCCTTCGTGCCGCTGCTCCGCGACGGCGGGCGGTTCCTCGTGGTGGCGAGCTCCTTCGGCTCGCTGCGCAAGCTGGACCCGCGGCTTCACCACCACTTCGACCCTGCCACGCGATCGCTCGAGGACATCGAGCGCGTCATGGACGAGTACGTGGAGCTGGTCGAGCGCGGCGAGGCGGAGGCCCACCACTGGCCGGCGTGGATCAACATCCCGTCCAAGATCGCGCAGGTCGCCTCGATGAAGGTCGTCGCGCGCCAGCGGAAGGACGAGGCGGCGCGACGCGGGCTCCTCATCGCCGCGGTCTGCCCTGGGTTGATCGACACCGAGGCATCGCGTCCCTGGTTCGACGACATGTCGTCGGCGCAGTCGCCGATGGATGCCGCGAAGGACGTCCTCTGGCTCTGCACGCAACCCGCAGGCTCGAAAGCTCCCTATGGCGAGCTCGTGCAGCACCGCCGGGTTATTCCATGGATATGACGCCTACCATGATCGATGCTGTCAAGATCGATGTCGCCCTCGTGAGCCGGCTGATCGCCGCGCAATTCCCGCAGTGGTCCCACCTGCCGGTCAGGCCAGTGGCATGGGACGGCTGGGATAACAGGACCTTCCACTTGGGCGAAGACATGAAGGTGCGGCTGCCAAGCGCCGAGCACTACGTTGCTCAGGTGAAAAAGGAACACCATTGGTTGCCAAGGCTGGCGCCGCTATTGCCCCTTCCCATTCCCACGCCCCTTGCGGTGGGGCGCCCCGCCTTCGGATACCCTTGGCCCTGGTCGATCTATGGCTGGATCGAAGGCGATACCGCGTCCGTCGAGCGGATCGCCGATCTCACGGGCTTCGCCACGGAGCTTGGCCGGTTCCTCGTCGCCTTGCAGCGGATCGATGGCACGAACGGCCCGCTGGCCGGTGAGCACAATTTTTTCCGCGGTGGGCCACTCTCCGTCTACGACGCTGAAACGCGCCATACCATCGCTGCCGTTGCCGGCAAGGTGGATGCGGGCGAAGCTATCGACGTGTGGGAAGCGGCGCTCGCGGCCAGCTGGCACGGCCCGCCGGTGTGGGTCCACGGCGACATCGCGGTTGGGAACCTGCTGGTCAGGGACGGGGGCTTGCGCGCCATCATCGATTTCGGCAGCTCCGGCGTGGGCGACCCGGCCTGCGACCTCGTGATCGCCTGGACGTTCTTCAGGGGCGAGAGCCGCGACGCATTCCGGGCGGCGGTGTCAGCCGACAGCGCGACTTGGGCGCGCGCCCGCGGTTGGGCGCTGTGGAAGGCGCTCATCACATTCGCGAGCAACGGACGTACCCATCCCGCGGAATACCCGCCTCGCGATGTCATCGCCGCGGTGCTGGCCGAGCATCGGCAGCACCGCGGCTAGCGGGCGGCGACGTCCTGCTGAGTGCGAAAGCGTGCGTGTGCCGGGATCATCCGCCAGGCCGTACCGTTCGTCGAAGGGAACAGCGGCCCGTGCTCAGCTCGCACGTTGCCGATTCGGGATCGGCTATTTAGCGGGCGACAACCCGGAGCAACCCGAACCTGGGTCGGCTCGCCGCGCGGGATCGCTCAGCCCGGGTCAGGTCGCTGAGCTCGGCGGTGCTGGGCGCGCCAGGCAGCGGGGGTGACGCCGTGATGGCGCCGGAACAACCGCACGAAATGGCTCGGATCGGCGTAGCCGACGCGCTCGGCGATCACGTCGACATACTCGTCGGTCGCCAGGAGCCTCCGCCGCGCCTCGGCCAGACGCCCCTCCACGATCCACGCGACCACCGTGCGCCCGGTGGCCTGCTTGACCGCGGTGGTCACGTGGGCCGGCGTCCGGCGCACCGCCTCCGCGACCTCCTTCAAGGACAGGGGCCCGAGGCACCGGGCCTCGATCACGGCCAGCGCCTCCGCCACGATCGAAGGACGCTGCGCCGGCGCGGCCCGGACGCTGCCGCTCGCGCGCACGACCTCCGCGAGCACCAGCGCGAGCAGGCTCTCGGAGACCACCGGCAGCGCGCCCGCGGCCTGCTGCTCGCGCTCGAGCTCCCGGAGCAGATCGAGCACGTACGCCTGCCGCGCCGCGGGCAGCTCGACCACGGGCGACGCCCCGTGCCGGACCCGGTCGAGCGGGGCGAACAGGTCGCCGTAGCGCGCCGGATCGAGGCACGTCCGGCAGAAGCCGATCCCCCACACCTCCGCATGGCTCGCCGACAGGACGCGGTGCGCGTCGCCAGCCGGAATGAGGTGGAGGTGCCCGGCCCGCAGCTCGAACTCGCCGCGATGCTCGACCCGCATGCGGCCTCCGACATGCAACGCCAGGGCGACGTACGTGTGGACCGCCGGGCTCTGCATCGGTCGCGCGTAGTCGCCATGGCACACATGCCGCATGAACCGGATCGGCGTAGGGTCGAGCTCGTCGTGGCTCACCCGCGGAGCGTACCACCTCCGTCGCGGCGTGCTCGCCGCACGAGAGCGGCAACCGAAACCAGGCCAGGCCCACCGAAAAGACGGCCAAGGACGCGCTCCTCCGGCGGCGGCGGGGAGACGCTTCGCGTTCCGTGCTCCCGGAGCCCGCCGCGGGCTCGCGTCACGAGCCTTCCGGGAGCGGAATGAACTCGGTGTCATCGCCGGGGATCGTGGGGAAGCGGCCCTCGCGCCAGTCGGCCTTCGCTCGCTCGATGCGCTCCTTGGAGCTCGCCACGAAGTTCCAGGTGATGTGGCGAGGTCCGTCGAGCGGCGCGCCGCCGATGAGCATGAGGTTCGTCGCGCCGATCGCCTCCGCGGCGACGGCCGCGCGCGGACGGAGCACGAGCATCGCGCCCGCGCCGAAGCGCTTGCCGTCGCACGCGATCGCCCCGTCGACCACGTAGATCGCGCGCTCCTCGTGCTCGTCGTCGATCGGCAGCGTCGCGCCGGCGTCGAGCCGAGCATGCACGTAGAGCGTCGGCGACAGGACCCCCGTGGGCGCCTTCGCGCCGTAGGCGGTCCCGGCGATGACGTGGAGCTCCGCGCCGTTGCGGCGCACGACGGGCATCGTCTGGCGCGGGTGATGCTCGAAGCGCGGCTCGATCTCCTCGTCTTGCTGCGGGAGCGCGACCCACGTCTGGATCCCGTGCATCCTGGCGCCGCGCGCCCGCACCTCCGGCGCGGTTCGCTCCGAGTGGACCACGCCGCGCCCCGCGACCATCCAGTTCACGTCGCCCGGCCGGATCGGCTGCTCCGAGCCGATGCTGTCGCGATGCACGAACTCCCCTTCGAGGAGATACGTGATGGTCGCGAGCGCGATGTGCGGATGCGGCCGGACATCGATCCCCTGACCCGGCGCGAAGTCGACGGGGCCCATGTGATCGAAGAAGAGAAAGGGCCCGACGTGACGTCGCTGCGCCGCTGGGAGCGACCTGCGCACCGTGAAGCCGCCCAGATCCCGCGGGCGCGGCTCGATCACGAGGTCGATGTTCGCGCTGTCGGCGCCCAGGCACTCCGGTTCCTTGTCGGGATATCGGCTCATCGAAAACTCCTTGCCCCCATGGCGCTCGTGCTCGTGACGCTCAACCTAGCGCCCCGACGCGCGGCGCCGCAATCCCGTTC
The DNA here is from genome assembly GCF_051474665.1 of Sorangium sp. So ce394. NCBI lineage: Bacteria > Pseudomonadati > Myxococcota > Polyangiales > Polyangiaceae > Sorangium > Sorangium sp. So ce394. The sequence continues at coordinate 5,486,109 of NZ_CP150339.1, read as the reverse complement.
TTCCTCGCGCACGGGGCCACGGCCGCCCTCGCCCGGCGAAGGGCGACGAGGAGAGCGGGAGCGTGCGATCGACCGCATCGAGGTCGCCGACGGCGGCAGCAACTCGACCTCCGATATCGCGCCAGCCGCCCCTCTCCAGGACCGAGCGGACCCGGCCGAGGCTCCGGGGCGACCCCGACCTCGGTCGGATCGTCCATCGGAGTGTCGATCGATTGCCAATAGATCGTCGCATTCTTACGAGGGCGGATCGCTGATCCTCTATCCGCGGCGCCGCGTGTGCAGCCTGGATGGACTACAGAGACCTTGCGCGATCGCCGCATTGCGCCGTGATGGTCGCAGTACGACGCAACCACTTTTCAGGCCGTATCCCGCGCAAAGATCAGCGTCATCGATTATACTCCTCATCGATCCCGGGGCTCCGACGAGGCGCGATCCTGCAAAATTCCGCCTCCGGAGACCTCTCGTTTTTATGTGCGTCGTGCTGGCGTATCGCGCCTGGCATGCGCTCGAAGAGGAGTGGATTTATGAGATTGCCTACGATGGCCATAGCTTTGTCGATGGTGAGTTTGGCCAGCGCCGCATGCGGCGGGGTTCCGGGCGGCGGCGAGGGCGACGGAGGCTCCCAGAACAGCACCGGCAACGGCACCGGCAACGGCGACGGCACCGGCAACGGCGCCGGCACCGCCACCGGCTACGATGACAGCTTTGGCAGCGGGAACGATCTAGGATCGAGCGGGAATTCCGGTGCAAACGGCGCCAGCAGCGGCGGCTCGACGGCAGCAGGGCAGGCGTGCGCCACCGAGACCTCCCAGGCCGGGTTCCAGCAGGTGTACCTCGCCTTCGCGTTCGACGTGTCGGGCAGCATGGGCGCGAACGATGTGCCCTGGCGCGATCGGTCGCTCAAGTGGGATCCCGTCGTCGCCGCGACGAAGCAGTTCTTCGTGGATCCCGCCTCGGCCGGGTTCCGGGCGTCGCTCACGTTCTTCCCTGGCGCGGGACAGATGTGCAACGCAAGCACGTACCTGGCGCCGAACGTCGCAATGACGCCGCTGCCGTCTCCGGCGTTCGGCGAGGCGATCGATGCCGTCACGCCTCAGGACGACCGGAGCTGGCGCATCGGCACGCCGACTGCATTCGTGATCGAAGGCACGACCGCGTACATCGAGGAGCAACGCCAGCTGAACCCCGGGAAATACGCGATCGTCCTCGTGACCGACGGCTATCCGGAGCAATGCCGCCAGTCGAACTCGATCGAGGCCGTCGTCGAGCGCGTCGAGGCGGCGCGCGCCGCCGGCATCTCCACGTTCGTGATCGGGGTCAACAGCCCGCCGGTGGAGGGCGCGCCGCCGAGCCTCGATGAGAACCTGCGCGTGATCGCGGCGGCGGGCGATACAGGAGAGGCGTTCATCATCGACACCGGCAACGCGGCGGACACCACGGCCGCGTTCAAGGCGGCCGTCGAGGAGATCCGCGGCGCCGCGGTCTCGTGCACGATCCCGATCCCGCCGCCCCCCGACGGGAGGACGTTCGACAAGCAGAAGGTGGACGTGAAATACACGAGCGCCACGACCAACACCCCGACGTCGCTCGTGTACGATCAGGCCTGCGCTGCCGCGGGCACCTGGCGCTACGACGATCCCGCGAACCCGACCGCGATCGTGCTCTGCGACGACACGTGCGCCGTGGTGCAAGCCCAGGTCGAAGTGTCCCTGGGCGTCGACTTCACCTGCGAAGACGTGCTCGAAGTGCCGCTGTGATCGGCGGCGCTCCCCGGCCGGCGCGATCCCTTCCAGGGATTTCGCCGGCCAGGCGAGCCTATCGCGGTGGACGCGCGGCGGGTGAATCGAGCTTCGACGAGCTCCCTCCGCGGAGGGAGCTCGCGCAGATCATCGGGTCAGCGTGACGTCAGGGACCACCGCGACCCAGGAACTCCATGAGCCAGGCCATGGCCGGCCGCATGGTGCCGTTCGAATGCTGAATGCCGGTGTTGTCCCGCCAGGTGGTGCCGACGATGTAGCCCCACAAGGTGATGCCCGGAACGGCGGGGTGATTCCAGAACATCGTGAACTGCTCCTCCATCACCCTCTTCTGCTGGTTGTCGTCCGCGATGCCGATATCGTACTCGGTGATGTACACGGGCTTGCCCAGCGCGGCGAGCTTGTCGAGGTAGCCCTTCACGGTGCTGGTGTTGATCTTGTAGGCGTCGTGGGCCTGAGCGCCGAGCGCGTCGACCGGGGCGCCCGCGTCGATGACCGCCCTCGCGATCCGCACGAAGTTGTTGTGGTCGTTCTCGTACTCGATGTTGTTGTAGTCGTTGAGGATCAAGACCGCGCCAGGGCAGAACTCGCGAGCCCACTTGAAGGAGTTCACGATCCAGTCCCAGCCGCTGGCGCCGTCGCCGCCGATGCCGTTCTTGTACGACGGCGTGGTGTGGGGCGGCGGCTCGTTGACGACGTCGATGTACTTCGTGTCGGGGTAGCGCTCGCAGAACGACTTCATCCAGTCCCGCACGGCCGCCTGCTGCTCCGACCCGGAGAGGCCTCCGACCCAGTTCGGTTGCTGGCTGCCCCACACGAAGACGTGGTGCTTGAAGATGATGTTGTTGTCCTTGGCGTACTTGTAGATCGCGTCGAGCTTGCTCCAGTCGCGACGGCCGCGGGAGCTCTCGACGGAGCCCCACTTGCCCTCGTTCTCGGGCGTGATCTGGTTCCAGTACGTCGCGAAGCCGTTGCGCACAGCGCCGCTCGTCGTGATGTTGCCGACGAACTTCGCGGCAGGGGTCCCGCCGCCTCCGCCGGCCCCGTTGTCCTCACCGCCCGCCCCGCCGCCGCCCGCGCTCGAACCGCCGGTCGTCGAAGAGCTGGTCGTCCCCGCCCCCCCGGTGCCGCTCGTGACCGAGCTGCTGCTGCTGCTGCTGCTCGTCGTCGGGCCAGCGCTGGCGCCGGTGGTGGTCGTGGTCGTGATGGTGCCCGCTCCCCCCTCGCCGCCCGCGCCCCCCTCGCCGCCATCGCCCCCATCGGAGCAGCCAGAGAGGGTCGCGAGCCCGAGCACGATCCACGTCGTGCCGCACAGCCATCGAGAAGAACGGTTCATGGTCATGTTGGACTTCCGAGAGTTGAGCGATTGGGGTGGAGATTCCAGGAGCGGGAGCGCCGATCGACTGCGACGCGAGCCGGAGCGCACACGCTCAGCGATGCCCACGCCGGGAGCCCGGCGCCTACAATTCCCGCGACCGGTGGAAGTGATCTGCGACATTCGCCTGAAAACGCCTACGCTTGGCGTTTTCCATCGAGAGGAAACATGCAGTGGCATTGGCCCCCTGCGCCAACACGACAACTTTGCACCTGAAGCCGAACTTGCGCCGCCGAGACGGTCGGTACAAGGTGATCCGCCCCATGACCGAGTTGAGCCATTCGCAGATCGAGCACTTCATCACCCAGGGCTTCGTCCGCATCGACGCGGCGTTCCCCCGGGCGCTGGCCGACGAGGCCCGCGCCATCCTGTGGCGCGACACAGGCATGACCCCGGACGACCCCAAGACCTGGACGAAGCCGGTGGTTCGACTCGGGCACTACGGCCAGCGACCCTTCGCCGAGGCCGCGAACACCCCGGTGCTCCGCGCCGCGCTCGATCAGCTGGTCGGCAGCGGGCGCTGGCAACCGTGCGCCGCCCTCGGCACGTTCCCCATCCGCTTCCCCTCGCCCCTCGACCCGGGGGACGCGGGCTGGCACATCGACGTGAGCTTCGGCACCGAGAACCCCGATTTCATGGAGTGGCGCGCGAACGTCCGGTCGCGCGGCCGCGCGCTGCTCATGCTCTTTCTCTTCTCGGATGTGGGCGAGGACGACGCGCCGACGCGCATCCGAGCGGGGTCGCACCTCGACATCGCGCGGCAGCTGGCGCCGGCCGGCGAGCCGGGGATGACCTTGCGCGAGCTGGCCGCGAACGGCTTCGCGGAGACGGCGCATCGGCCGCAGGTGCTCGCGGCGGGCGACGCGGGAACGGTCTATCTGTGCCACCCGTTCCTCGTCCACTCCGCGCAGCCGCACCGCGGCGCGCGCCCGCGCTTCATGGCTCAGCCCCCCCTGCTCCCGACCGAGCCGCTATCGCTCGAACGCGAGCGCGGCGACTACTCACCCGTCGAGCAAGCCATCCGCCTGGCGCTGAGCGGCGCAGCGGCCACCTCTCCGGACGGGACCGAACTCGCCCCTTAACCGCGCGGCCTTCGCGCGTAGAGGAAGCGCGCGTAGCCGATCTCCGCGGCGTTCTTCGTGAGCTCGACGTTGGCCCACGCCACGACGTCGCCGAACGGCCGGTCCTGGAAAGGCCACCGCGTCCGCCGCGTCGAGCGCAGGTCGTCGTCGGTGGCCTGCTCGATCGCCGCCCGCCACCGTTCCTGAAGCCCGCCGAGCCACGCGCGCACGCCGTCGGCGTCGCCAGGCCAGGTCACGTCCTCGCGCGCGAGGGCTCCGTCGCCGAACGAGTGGTCGAGCACCATCGACCACCAGAACCCGAGATGCCACGTCACCCAGGCGATGCTCGGCGGGCCGAGATCGTATCCCTCGTGCTCCGGCCAGTCGGCGCGCCACGTTCCATCGTCGGTCCGACGAACGTGCAATCCCTCGTCCGCAGGGCGCCACAAGCACTCTTCGGTGGTGAGCCCGTCGAGATGGAAGCTGGTGAGCTGCCACGCTATCTCGAGCTGCCGGACCAAGGTGCCGCGAACCTCGCCGGCCACGGGCGGAGGCGGGACCTCAGGGCTCTCGCGTCTCATCGCCCCAGCCTAGCACGGCCGCCCGCCCGCCGAGGGCCGGGGGGATTCACAGCCCGAGATAGGCCCTCCGCACTTCCTCCTTCCTCGCCAGCTCACTCGCCTCGCCCTCCAGGTGGACGCGCCCCTCCGCCAGCACATAGGCGTAGTCGCTCACCGCCATGGCCATGGCCACGTTCTGCTCGACGAGGAGCATCGTCAGCCCCTCGGCCTTGAGCCGGCGCAGCGACTCGAAGAGATCGAGCACCAGCCGGGGCGAGAGGCCCAGCGACAGCTCGTCGAGCATCAGCACCTTCGGCTCGGCCATCAGCCCCCGGGCGACGGCGACCATCTGCTGCTCGCCGCCGCTGAGCGTGCCCGCCTTCTGGCCGCGCCGGTCCGCGAGGCGCGGGAACATCTCGAACACGCGCTCCAGGTTGCGCCGCAAGCCCGGCTGGGCCCGCCTCGAGAAGGCGCCTAGCTCGAGGTTCTCGAGCACCGTCATGTCGGCGAACAGCTGCCGCCCCTCCGGCACCAGCGCGAGCCCCTCGGCGGCGCGGGCGTGCGCGGGGAGGCGCGTCACGTCGTGGCCCGCGAAGACCACCGAGCCGCGCCACGCGGGCAAGAGCCCCGTCGCGGCGCGCAGGAGCGTCGTCTTGCCCGCCCCGTTCGAGCCCACGAGCGCCGTCAGCCTCCCCGGCTCGAGGCGCAGGCTCACCCCCCACAGGATCTGCACCTCGCCGTAGCCCGTGACCAGCTCAGTAACCTCGAGCGCTGCCGCCATCCGAGCCTCCTGCCAAGAGCTCTCGCCCGAGCTTCGGGTCGCCGAGGTACGCCTCGATCACGCTCGGATCCGCGGCCACCGCCCGCGGCTCCCCCTCGGCGATGAGCTTGCCATAGTCCAGCACCACGATCCGATCGGAGAGGCTCATCATCGCCTGCATGAGGTGCTCGATCATCAGGATCGTGACCCCCTGCGCGCGGATGTGGCGGATCATGTCGATCATCCGGCCGACCTCGGCGGGGTTCAGCCCCGCGAGGACCTCGTCGAGCAGCAGCAGGTACGGCCGGGCCGCGAGGGCGCGCGCCAGCTCCAGCCGCTTCTTCTGCGCGACGTTCAGGCTGCCGGCCAGCTGCGCGGCGCGCTCGCCGAGGCCCACCAGCGCGAGCACCTCGTCCGCCACCCGGGCGGCCGCGCCGCGCCCGTGGCGCTCGCGGCCGTAGCAGGCGCCGAGCATCACGTTCTCGCGCACGGTGAGGTCGTGCAGCGGCCGCACGATCTGGAAGGTGCGGGCCAGCCCGAGGCGCGCCACGCGGTACGGCGGCAGGCCGGTGATGTCCTGGCCGCGGAAGACGATACGGCCCTTGTCCGGCGGGTGCACGCCGCTCACCACGTTGAAGAGCGTCGTCTTCCCCGCGCCGTTCGGCCCGATGAGGCCGAGGATCTCCCCGTCCGCGACGCCGAACGTGACGTCGCTCAGCGCTTGCAGGCCGCCGAAGCGCCGTGCGATCCCCTGGACGTGCAGCATCATTCGAGCACCCCCCGCGCGCGGGGCAGGCGCGCGCGCAGCCAGCCGACGACCCCGGAGGGCACGAACAGGACGATGAGCAGGAGCACGCCCCCCGCGAAGGCCAGGTGGAGATCCTTGAAGAGCGGCGTCGTGAGCAGGAAGCTGCGGAGGCGATCGTACGCGGCCGCCCCGAGGACCGGCCCGAGCGCCGTCCCCGCGCCGCCCAGCATCACCATGACCAGCGTCTCGATGGAGGTGTGCAGGCGGAAGGCGTCGCCCGGCTCGACATTGCCGTTCTTGAAGAAGTAGAGCGTGCCGGCCACGCCCGGGAAGAACGCCGACAGCACGTAGGCGAGCGTCTTCAGCCGCGGCGCGTTCACGCCCATGACGAGCGCCGCGTCCTCGTCCTCGCGGATGCTGAGCAGGCCGAGCCCGAACCGCGAGCTCTTCACGAGCAAGCTGATGGCGACCACCACCACGGTGACCGCCAGGAGCAGGGAGTACGTGAGCCACAGCGCCCTCGACGGGCCGCCGTACTCCCCGTACACGGAGAAGTTGATCGACAGCCCCGTCGCGCCGCCGAACAGGGAGACGTTGTTCACGAAGGCCCGCGCCGCCTCGTTGATCCCGATCGTGGCCAGCGCGAAGTAAGCGCCCCGCAGGCGCAGGATGGCGAGGCCGAGCAGGCCGGCCAGCGCGGAGGCGGCGAGGCCGCCGGCGAGCATCGCGAGGTAGAGCGAGACGCCCCGCTGGCTCAGGAGGTAAAAGCCGGTGTACCCACCCAGCCCGAAGAACACGATGTGGCCGAAGTTCACGTAGCCCGTGTACCCGAGCAAGAGGTTCAGGCTGGAGGCGAGCGTGACGAACATCAGCAGGGTGAACATCGCCTCGCGCAGCGTGTCGCCGCGCGTCGCGAGCGGGAGGGCGCCGAGCGCCGCGACGAGGAGGAGCGTCAGCCAGAAGGCGGGGCGTCGGTGCGCGTTCATGTGCGGGCTCCCATGAGGCCGCTCGGGCGGAGCAGCAGCACGAGGACGAAGAGGGCGAACTCCACCACGGGCACCCAGCTCACGGGGAGGAAGATGGGGATGAGCCCCTCCAGCATGCCGAGCAGGAGCCCTCCGGCGAGCGCGCCGATGGGGTTGCCGAGGCCGCCCAGCACGCCGATGACGAACGATTTGAGCTGGTACGACTCGCCGCTCAGGATGGTGAAGGGAAAGAACGTGGCGATGAGCGCGCCGGACGCCGCCGCGAGCATCGTCCCGAGCCCGAAGCTGAGGGCCAGCACGCGAGAGGAAGGGATGCCCATCAGCTCCGCCGAGGCGCGGTTGCTCGCCACCGCGCGGATGGCCTTGCCGAGCCGCGTCCGGCGCAGAAACAAGGTGAGCGCCGACGCGACGAGGATGGCCATCAGGGCCGCCATGAGGCGCGTGCCCGGGAGCGCCACCGGGCCGAGGCGCGCCGTGCCGAGGGAGTAGTCGATGTTGCGCGGGGTGGTGGTCAGGAGCGCCGTGCCCAGCCCGATGAAGATCATGTTGACGGCGAACGTGGCCAGCAGGGTCGTCAGGTGGTGCGGCGCGTGGATCACGCGGTGCACGGCCACGGGGTAGATCAGGAGCCCGAGCAGCAGGCCCGCCCCGGCCACGGCGACCAGCCCGACATACGGGTTCACGCCGAGGTGCGTGAACAGGAAGTAGCTGGCGAACATCCCGAGCGCGATGACCGCGCCGTGGCTCAGGTTGATGATGCGCAGGATCCCCCAGATGAGCGTCATGCCCATCGCCGCGAGGCCGTACACGAACCCGAGCATGAGCCCGTCCACGAGCGACGTCAGCAGCTGGCTCGGGCCCGCGGCCGCCTGATCGCGGGCCGGATACAGGGGTTTGGCCGTGCTGGCGTCCTCGGGCCAGACGACCCGCTTGACGAGCCTCCCCTGCTCGTCCTTCTGCCACTGGATGTAGACCATCTCGTGACCGACCTGGCGGCCGTGCCGTTTCGCGCTGGTGTCGTACTTCGTGTGGCCGAAGAACGTCAGCATGTCCGTGCCGTCGAGCGCCGCCTTGACCTTCGCCGTCTCCAGCGACCCCGCCCGCGCGACGGCCTGCTCCAGGATCAGGCCCGCGGCGTAGCCCCCCGCGCCGTGGTACGACGGCGTATCGCCGAACCGCTCTCTGTAGCGAGCGACGAAGTCGTGCACCGAGGGCCCGTGCCAGGGGAGGCCCGCGGCGCGCGCGGCCTCGGGGCTGTACTTCACGGTGGACTCCCACTGGCTCGGCCCGATCACGCCGAGCGCCGCCGCGCCGAGCTCGCCGAACCGCGGCTCCGGCGGCGCCACGAGCAGCGCGACGAACTTGGCGTGAATGCCCTTCTCCGCGAGCTGCCTGGCGAAGGTGCTCGTGTCGGCGAAGTGGCCGCCGCCCATGATGGCGTCCACGTCGCCCGGCATCCTGTTGATGAACGGCGCGAAGTCGGTGGTGCCGCTGGCGTAGCCTTCGAAGAGGACGATCTCGTAGCCCTTGGCCTCGCCGTGGCTCTTGGCCGCCGTGGCCACGTCCGTGGAGAACTTGTCCCGCTCGTGGACGATCGCGACCCTCTTCGCCGACGGGTCGAGGTGGGCCAGCAGATCGAAGGCGCCGGTCAGGTAGCGGCTCGCGGGCGTGTAGGTCATGAAGGCCAGCGAATAGCCCTTGTCATGCGTCGAGTCCGACGACGCGCCCGCCGTGACCATGACGCGGCCGTACTGCTCGGCGATGACGGCCGCGGCGTCCGTCAGGCCGCTGCTGTACGGGCTGATCAGGAAATCGGCCCTGTCCTCGTTGATAAGCCGGGTGTAGAGCTGCTGGACACGATCCTTGTTGCTCTCGTCGTCATAGAACCGGATATCGACGGTGACGACGCTGCCGTCGGCGAGGCGGATGCCGCCGGCCTCGTTGACGTCGTCCACCCACATCTTGATGCCGTTGGTCTGCCGGGTCGACTCGACGTTGACGTTCCCCGTCAGCGACGCGGTGAACCCGACGATGGCCGTGCGCGAGGGGGCCGCCGAGGTCCCTTGCCGGTCGAGCGCGCTCGGCTGCGCTCTCGCGGGCGAGGGCGCGCTCCACGCGATCGCGACCAGCGTCAGAAAGAACAGGGCCAGCCTTCGCATCGCGGCATCCTACACCTCCGCGCCCACGTGCGCGCACACCATCCGCGGCGCCGGAAGCCGCCCCCCGCCCCGCCACGGCTCACGCGACGGTCCGCTCGGGGAAGTCGATCTGCTCCCACCGGCCTCCGGTCATGCCAGCGCCGGCGCCGGGCCGGCGCCGCGGCTGAACTTGGACGCGATGACGAGGTCGTTCCGATACGGGGCGACGATCTCGCCGATCAGCCGCTCTGCCTCGCCGTGCTGGTAATTGTCGGCGGTGTCGATGAAGTTGCCGCCCGCCTCGACATAGCCCTGCAGGATGCTCCGCGCCTCGTCCGGCGCGGCGCCGTAGCCCCACGCCCTCCCGAACATCCCGGTGCCCAGACACAACGCGGAGACCTTGAGGCCGGTTCGCCGGCCGAGAATCTTGTAGCGCATCGAGAGCTCCTCACCGCGGGAATGACGTCCTCCGCGGCCGACGTGGACCTGGCGGTCACGGCCGCTTATGCTCACGCGGTGACCGCACCGTACGCCTCACGGCCTGGAGCATCCATGTCGAATGCGCCGGTTTTCTGGTCCAAAACGCCACGCGAGCGAGGGTGATGTGGATGTTCTCACCGAGATCATGGCGCTGTTCCGGACCCAGGGGCACCTCTACGGCAGGCTCGAGCTCACGGCCCCGTTCGGGCTCCAGTTTCCGGGCAAGAAGGGGATCTGTCTCATCGTGACCCGCGGCTCCTGCTTGCTCGGCGTCGACGAGCAGGCGCTCGTGCCGCTCGTCGGCTCGCGCGCGTCGCCTCGATGTCGCGCTCGGCGTTCGCCGCGCGGTTTCGCGAGCTCGTCGGGGAGACGCCGCTCGATCACCTGACGCAGTGGCGGATGGTGCGGGCCGCGAGCATGATGCGCGAGAACCGGCCGATGAAGCTCGCGGCGATCGCGACGGCGGTCGGCTACGAGTCGGAGAGCTCGTTCGGCAAGGTGTTCCGGCGCGTCATGGACATGTCGCCGGGGCGCTACCGCCGGAAGCACCGGCTCGACGAGGAGCGAGCGGACTGACACGTCCGGCTGGCGCCCGGGGCGGCGGAAAAAAGAAACCGCCCGCAGGACCAGGCCTGCGGGCGGTCGTCACGATCTGCGGCTCGGTCTACTTGAGGCGGGCCAGCATCTGGACCTTCTCGGTGTCGAGCCCCGTCCAGGTGCCCCAGCCCGTCTTGTCGGCGTCGGTGTACTTGTGGCCGTAGATGCCGCCCGTATCACCCGACTCGGGGTTGATGGACCAGTAGGTGAAGTCCGTCATCTTCTTCTTGATCAGGTAATCCGTGTACATGTTCTGCCACTCCCAGTCGTAGCGCTTGCCGGCAGGCAAGTGCGCCCACATCTGGGCCAGGGCGGGCTCCATCTCGTTCTTCGGCCAGTCCTTCACGCCGCCGTACTCGCCGGTGATCACGCAGAACTTCTCGTCGTGGAGGAACCCGAAGTGCTCGTCCCACTGCTTCTCCAGCCTCGCGACGGCATCCGGGTTGGACCGCTCGATGTCCAGCCCGCACTTGGCCGCCGCGGCAGCCTCGTCCTCGAGCCCGGCGCACCCGGCCTGGGACTGATCGACGTGCTGCTTCTGAACGAACACGGCAGGCCCGTAGGTGTGGGGCGAGAAGCAGAGCCGATTCCTGGGGATCTGGATCGGGTAGGTGTGCTGCCCGTAGAAGTTCTCACCCCAGTTCGGGTTGAGGTTCTCATCGCCGTGGGGCTCCGGCGTCAGATCCAGGCCCGAGCCGCCCGGGGTCTGGTGGCTGCCCGACACGCCCTGGACCACCGCGATGATGTCGTCATTCTGCGATTTGATGGCGTCGTAGCACTCCTTGGCCAGGTCCGCCCACTCCGCCCAGCTGTACTTCCACGGCTCGTTGAAGCAATCGATGCCGAGGATATTGTCGATCCCGAGCTTCTTGGGCAGCGCCGCCATCGTACGGATATTCGCGAGCCACTTCTCCTTGTTGTAGGCGTCCTCACCCGAAGCGCAGGTGTAGTTGTCCTTCTTGTAGTCGTAGTTCTCGCGCGAGCTGTCGACCCACGGCGGGGCATCGTCGAGCTTGCCCTTGCGCCACCCGATGTGGTTCGAGCAGGAGTGCAAGCCCAGGATGACGTACAGCCCGTTCGCGTCGGCCTGCTTGAGGAAGTCCTCGAGCGCCGCGTAGGCGTTGGCGTACGGATAGGCCGTCGGATTGTTGTTCTTGAGCTTGGGCGTCTTGGTGTAGTCGCCGTCCGGGTGGGCGGCGTCCAGGGTCTGCGGCGCGATGGGAAGCCGGATCGTGTTGAACTTGAGATCGGAGCTCGTGAGCTCCTTCATCGTATCCGCGATGGTGCGCGTGGTCGTCACCCAAGACATCGACCCGATGAAGAGCTCCATGGCGCCGGGGCGCTCGAGGTCGTCCTGTCCCTCGAGCCCGAACCAGTTGCCGCCGCGGACCTGGGTGTCCACGCCGTCGATCATCACGCGGCCGTTCTCGGGATTGACACGGAACTTGCCGGGCGGCGAGTCATCGGTCGCCGGCGTGGGATCCCCGTTCGGGTTGGTGGTGCCGCCGCCGCCGCCGCCGACGCCCGTGCCCGTGGGCATGCCAGCGCCAACGCCGCTGCTGGTCGGGGTGCCAGCGCCAACGCCGCTGCTGGTCGGGGTGCCAGCGCCAACGCCGCTGCTGGTCGGGGTGCCAGCGCCAACGCCCGCGCTCGCGCCCGCGCCGCCGGAGCCCGTGGTGTCGCCGCTGGACCCGCTCGAGCTGTCACCGCCGCAGCCGATGGCCAGCAGGCCGGCGATGGAAAAGGAACACAAGAAGATATGGCTTCCTCGGATTCTCATAGCTCCGCTCTTTCTTTAAGCCCGAACTCAGCGCACGGTACACGGCTTCGAGCGTCCACGCCCCCGTGACACAACCGCAAGCCAATCCAATCTCAAGGCTTGGTCGCGCTCGACGTCGACCCTGTGCAGAATTCGCAGACAGGCAACACCGACGGGTTGCCAACCGGGGCTGTACACTACCCGCCATAAAACAAGGGGTCAAGATGGGATGTGCCCCGCCATGCGGGCATGGCTGGATAATTATCGACAGAGTGTCGCTTTCCCACGGGGGTGGATCTCTTCATCGTCTCATCGAGCCGACGAGCGCACGCAGCAGGGATGTCCCTACAGCCTTGGCCTCGCGGAGCTTGACTTTCGGATCGGCGACGAATTTTCCGGGGCTCGACGCGCCGCCATGATGCTCCGTGTCAAGCTCTCGCGACCTCATGATGCTCTGTGTCAAGCCCAGGGAAACGGCGTGTCAATGCTCACGGCGGTCAAGCGACGGGGCCGTCACCGTGCGCTTCGCCGTCATGCGGGGCGCTGGTAGCGGTGCTCCTGCGTGAGCCCGCCGTAGCCGTAGGCGCTGGCGCGCAGGTCCGCGATATGGATGTAGGAGTGCTCCGCCACCTCGCCGAGGAGCTCGCGCATCGCCTCGTGGACCGCCCTCAGGTAGGCCGCCTTCTCGGCCTTGGTGTTGGTCTCGTCGGTGATGCTGACCATCCAGTGATACGAGCGCGCGCCCTGCTGCGACAGCGCGCGCCCGGCGACGAACCAGCGCGAGGGCTCGATGAAGTCGATCACCACCGCGGTGAGCGACGGGTCCTTGTGCAAGATCTGCGCGGTCAGCGCGCTCGCCGCGGCGGCGGTCCGCTGCGCGAGCGCGTCGTCGGCGGGGCCCGAGATCTGGATATGGATATAGGGCATGACGGCTCCTTTCGAATTGACGCCCTCATTCTAGGTCGCCATCATTGCGCAGAGAAGCAGAACAATTTCGTCCTATTCGGCAGAAATTCTGATGAATCACCTCGAGCCGCTCTGGTTGCAGAGCTTCGTCGCCATCGCCGCCAGCGGCGCGGTGGCGCGCGCGGCCCAGCAGGTGCACCGCACGCCCTCCGCCGTGAGCACGCACCTGCGCCAGCTCGAGACCGCGCTCGGCGCGCGCCTCGTCGAGCGCACCACCCGCTCGCTGCGCCTGAGCGCGCAGGGCGAGCGGTTCCTGCCCTACGCGCAGCGCCTGCTCGAGCTGCAGGCCGCCGCCCAGGCCGCGCTGAAGCCCGCGCCGCAGCAGGGCGTGTGGCGCATCGGGATCAGCGAGTACTTCCTTCCGCACCGGCTCCAGGCGCTGCTCGCCTTGCTCGAGCATCAGGCGGCCGGCGCCCGGCTCGAGCTCCTCTGGGCGAGCTCGGCGGAGCTGCAGCGGCGGTGGCAGGCCGGCGACGCCGATGCGGTCGTCGTGACCGCCAGCGAGCCGCTCCCCGACGCGCGCCTGCTGCGCCGCGAGCCGCTCGCGTGGGTGGTCGGCGCCGGCGTTCGACCGCCGGCCGAAGGCGCCATCCCGCTGGTCCTGCTCGGGTCGGACTGCCCCGTGCGCGCCATGGCGCTCGGCGCGCTCGCGCGCGGCGGCCGAGCCCACGAGGTGCGGCTCACCTGCAGCGGCAGCCAGGCCGCGGTCGCCGCGGTGCGCGCGGGCTGGGGCGTGGGCTGCCTCAACGCGTCGGCCGTACCGCCCGACCTCGTGAATCTGGCCCAGCAGGACGCGCGGCGCTGGCGCTCCCCCGGGCGGCTCTCCTTTTACGGGCTGTCCCGGCCCGGGTTCCAGCGCCTGCTCGGCGCGCTCGCGGCGTGGGCCAAGGCGGCCTGACGCCTCGCTGGCCGACGCTCCTCGCGGGCGCGGCGCCCTGGCCGGCGTGACACGTCCTCCCCTCTTCTTGACTTGACGCGGCGCTCGAGAGGAGAACCAATGGGCGTTTTCCTGCATCGGCTCGATATCGCCGCGGGCCGGCCGATCGCCGTTGACAGCGGCCATGTTAACGTTCACATTCCGGCCTCGAAGGGGGTCTTCTGGCGCGTCGCTCCGGGTGGGTGGATGCGCGGTTGGACCTTTTCATCGACGACGGCGCGATGGGTACCACCGGCGAGGAGTCGTGAGGTTAAATCGATGAAGTCGAGCTGGATCCCGCGCGTTTCATGTTTGGTGGCGCTGTGCGCCTGCGGCGAGGCACCTGACAGCGGCACGACGTCGGACAGCGGCAGCACGTCGGAGGGCGGCAATCTCGCGGCCGGCGGCTCGGCGGGCGGCGGCGCCGGAGGCGTCGGCGGTCCAGGCTCGGGCGGCGCGGACGGCGCGGCCCAGGGCGGCTCGGCCGGCACGGGCGCCGGGGGTGCTTTCGTGCCCGGCGGCGCTGGAGGCGGCGGCTCGGCTTACGTGCTCGACTGCGGCACGAACGGCGTGGCCATCGAGAGCGCGGGCCCGCCTGAAAACCGCGTCAACTACGTCATCCTCGGCGACGGCTACGACGCCGCGGCCGTGAACACCACGTACCTCGAGCACATCGAGGCGGCGATGGCCCTGCGCTTCAGCAGCCCGATCGGCGAGCCGTACGGCAGATATCGCAAGTTCGTCAACATCTGCGCCATCAAGCTGGTCAGCCCCTCGAACGGCGTCCCGGGCGTGCTCGGCTGCACCGGCGACGACGAGAGCCGCCTCGCGGACTGCGATACCCGCGCGGCGGACGCCGCGCTCGAGGCGAACCTCCCCGACGACTTCGAGGTCGACTGGCACGCCATCGTGCTGAACAACGATCGCTGGTGGAACACGGGCTCCTCCTGGATGCTCTGGTCGGGCGCGCATCCGGAGGCTCCCGGCGCGGCCCTGCACGAAGGCGGCCACGGCTTTCATCAGCTCGCCGACGAGTACTGCGCCAAGGCGACGGGCGCGGGCTGCGGCGCGAACACGTGCGGCGGCAGCGGCACCGAGTACGTCGAGGTGAACTCGACGGCCGATTGCGCGACGACGGCCGGCAAATGGGACAAGTGGCTGGGCTACGACGCCGCCGACGCCACGGGCCTCCAGGGCACCTTCGTCGGCAGCCGCTACGTCGACGGCGGACAGTACCGCCCGTCGTCGAACTCGATGATGAACAGCCTGTTTGGAGGCCACAAGAACACGAGCTTCAACCCGGTCTCGCGCGAGAAGATGATCATGGATATCTGGATGCGCATCAAGCCGGTAGACTCGGCCGATCCGCCCGCCGGCGCCGTCACCGACCCGGCGACGCTCGCGGTCAACGTGATCGATCCCGAGGTCATCAGCGTCGATTGGACGCTCGACGGCGAGGTGATCGCGACCGACGGCGGCCCCGTCTACAACGTCGCCGCGGCGGGCCTCGCTCCGGGCACGCACACGATCGTCGCGAGGGCCTACGACAACGCCGGCGAAGCGTGGGTGCGCTACCGCAGCGGCGAGTGCCTGGACCCGCCGCCGTCGACCGACCCCAGGTACTACGATCCCTGCTGGGGTCGCGACAACTGGCCCCGCTCGCAGGAGACGGTGACGTGGACGGTGACGATTCCGTGAGGTCGACGCGCGGGCGCTGGGGCGTGGCCGCGCTGGTGCTCCTCGGCGCGGCGCTATGGCTCGTCGATCGCTCGCAAGAGCCCGATGGACGGCGGCTGCCCTCGTCCCGGCAGGGAGCGCCGCAGGAGGCGCCGCGCGAGGCGGCGTCGCGCCACAGGGCGAGCGAGCCGCCCGCGCCGGCCGCCGGCGCCGAGCTCGCCGCGGCGGCCATCGACCTGCCGGTCGTCGGGCCGAGCCCCGACGACCGGCACGACGGCCCCGCTCACCCCCACCCCGTCACGCCGCGTCACCTCGAGATGCAGCATGAAAATGGTCTGATTGCGCTGCTGAACGACGCGATGAGCGCGCGGGACGGCGCGCGCATGCGCGAGCTCGTGCGCGAGTATCGTCGCGCGCACCCCGGGGACCCGAGCCGGCTCCAGGACGGCTACGAGATCATCGCGGGGTGCCTCGAGGCGCCGGGCGAGGATTCGAGGGCGGCGGCGGAGGGCTACTATGCCGAGCACCGCGCCTCGACCGTGAGGCGCTTCGTGCGCGCGATCTGCCTCGAAGGGGGCTGAAGGACGCTCGCCCGAGCCGGCGCAGCTGCCGGCGGCCTCAGGACGATTTTCCGAAGGAGCGGCGCCGGTGGCGGCATGCAGACAGGGCTACCGGGAGCGACCTCGACCGATTGCGCACCTTTCCACCGCCCCTGTAGCGAAACGCATCGGTCCGTGCCGGCCTCGCGGGTGACTGGACGATTCCACGCGATCGCCTCGGAGCCGGCGGACATCGCCAGAAAGAGGTGCAGTGGATGGAATCGCAATCGAGAGCTTCACGGAGCGATCGTCACCAGGCGCGACCGGCCGAGCGCAGGCGCCCGTCGCCCCGCGGCGGGAGGGCCGGCCTCGTCCTGCGGGCTCGCGGCCTCCGCCTCGCGTGGCTGGGCGTCGTCGTCGTCATGTCCCTCGTGTGCCCCCGGAGCGAGGGCCTCGCCGCGACGACCGACTTCACCGTTCAATACGCCAACTACGATGTAGCCGCCCCGAACGACACGATCGCGGAGGCCGGCATCCGGCTGCGCAACAACACCACGGCGACGGTGCCGCTGAACAGAGTCGTGGTGCGGTACTGGTTCAAGAAGAACGGCGCCGCGGCCGTGACCCCGGCGTGCTGGTGGTGGAGCCCGTCCTGCAGCAACATCACGCTGGCGACCCGGAGCGTCTCCTCGAGCGGCGCCGACGGCTACGTGGAGATCGGCTTCTCGAGCAGCGCCGGGAGCCTCGCCCCGGGGGCGACGACCCAGCCGATCGACCTCGGGATCCAGTTCGGCGTCAACGTCGATGAGACCGACGACTACTCGTACGGCAGCCAGACCACCTTCGCCAACTGGAGCCGGATCACCGTGCACGACGCCGGCTCGGCGCCCACGGGCGGCCTGCGCGGCGGGACGCCGCCGAGCGGCACCGTGGCGGCGCCCGCGGCGCCGGCGTCGCTGACGGCGACGGCGGTGAGCTCGAGCGCGATCGCGCTGAGCTGGTCGGCGAGCAGCGGGGCGACGAGCTACAGCGTGTACCGCTCGACCACGCCGGGGTTCGCGCCCGCGGCGGGCAACCGGATCGCCTCCGGGGTGACGTCGACCAGCTACGACAGCACCGGCCTGTCGGCGTCCACCACCTACCATTACAAGGTCACGGCCTCGAGCGGGGGGAGCGAGTCGGGGGCGTCCAATCAGGCGAGCGCGACGACGCCCGCCGGAAGCTCTGTCGTGGCCGAGCTCTTCGACGACTTCAGCTACACGGGCACCGGCGACAGCAGCTTTCGCGCGTCTTGGTCGCTGCGGAGCTGGTCGGGCGGGCCCGGGGTGAGCGGCGCGCAGTGGCTGCCGTCCAACGTCTCGCTGGTCGCCGATCCGGCGAACGGGGCGAACAAGCTGATGCGGCTCAAGGCGACCACGAACGGCGCGGCCGCGGGGAGCTCGCATGCGGAGGTCATGTCCACGGCGAGGAAGTTCCGGCTGGGCACGTACGCCGCCCGGGTGAAGTTCTACGATACGCCGCTGTCCGGCGCGCGCCTCTTCGGCGACAAGCCGATCGAGACGTTCTTCACGATCACCGACTATGTCGAAGGCGTCCCGGACTACTCGGAGCAGGATTTCGAGTACATGCCGAACGGCGGCTGGGGGCAGGGCAACACCAGCACGATGTGGCTGACCTCGTGGGAGACGACGACCGACAAGACGTCGAGCCTCGTGTCGGGGAGCCACGACGGCTGGCATACGCTTGTAATACAGATCACCAGCACGTCGATCACGTACTACATCGACGGGGTGGCGAGGGCGACGCACGCGTCCAGGTTCGTCCCGGAGGAGGGCCAGTACCTGAGCTTCCAGGTCTGGTTCGACCAGCTCGACGCGGCCCAGGGCAGCTCGCGCACGTACCACGAGGACGCGGACTGGGTGTACTTCGCCAAGGACGCGATCCTCTCGCCCGCCGAGGTCGACGCGAAGATCGCCGGCTTCCGGAGCTCGTCGGTCGCCCGCAAGGACACGGTGCCGTGATCGGGTGACTCCAACCTGGGTCGGGCCGCCCGGCCTCAACCCGGGTCGGGCCGACCCTCGGGCGCCCGCAGCGCCTCCACGATCGCCTTCCGCAGACAGGCCGCCGCCGGGTCCTTGTGCGTCCGCTCGTGCCACGCGAGCCACATCTCGTGCGCGAGATCCGCCACGGGCAGCTCGACGACCCGCAGCGGGAGGTGCGACGCGAGCGCCTGCGCCGTGCGCCGAGGCATGCACGCGACGAGATCGCTGCCGGCCGCGGCCATCGCCGCGGGCGCGAACCCGGGGACCACCAGCGCGATCCGGCGGACCAGACCCTGCGCGCGGAACGCCCGCTCGACAAGCGCGTGCCCCCGGCCCGGACGGCCGAGCGCGATGTGCACGTCGATGAAGCCCAGCCGCGGAAACGCGCTCCGCGTCAGGCGCCGGCCCACGACCGGATGATCCCGGCGGACCACCCCCACGGTCGGATCCCGGTAGAGCGCCGCGACGCGGAGCCCAGGATCGCGCCGCCGCAGCACGATCGCCGCGTCGATCCCGCCCTGGGCAAGGCCCCCCGAGGCGATCAGGGCGTCGATGCTCACCACCCGGAGCCGCGCGAGCGGCATCTCCCGCGCGAGCGCCGCCGCGACCAGCGGCACATCCGCGATCTGCGAGTTGTCGGCGCAGGCGAGCGTGAGCTCCCGGGTGGACGAGCGCGGGTCGAACGTCCGCCGGCGCTCGACCACCGACCGCACCTGGGCCATCGCCGCCGCGAGCTCCGGCAGCAGCTCCTCGGCCGCCGGCGTCGGCGCCATGCCGCGGCCATCGCGGACGAGCAGCGGATCGCCGAGGAGCTCGCGCGCCCTGGCGAGCGCGTTCGAGACCGCCGACTGCGTGACGCCCAGCCGGCGCGCGGCGCGCGTCGCGCTGCGCTCCTCGAGCGTCACCGCGAGCACGTGGAGCAGGTTGAGATCGATGGCCGATAGATTCACCACGGTGATGACATCTATCACGATCCATCACTGGAGATGGCACGCGGCCCCTGTCTAGATACGGCCATGTCCACCCGCGAGAGACGCCCGACACGCGCTGGATTCGCGCCCCTCTGGCTCGCCGCCGCCGGCCTCGCCGCCGCCGGCTGCGACGATCTCCGCCAGTGCGATCCCCCCGATCCGGAGCGCCAGGCCGAGCTGCCCGCGGCGCTGTCGCAGACCGGCCTCTACGCCGACATCGCCGCGGGGACGGTGGCGAGCGACGTGGTGGCCTACGCGCCCGGCTTCGAGCTCTGGAGCGACGGCGCGGACAAGCAGCGGTTCATCCGGCTGCCAGAGGGCGCGCAGATCGACACAAGCGCTCAGGATGCATGGCAGTTCCCCGACGGGACCCGCCTCTGGAAGGAGTTCCGGAGGGACGGAGTCCTCGTCGAGACCCGCCTGCTCGCCAAGGTGGGCCCCGCCCCCGAGGACTGGGCCGCGGTCGCCTACGTCTGGAACGCCGACGGGACCGACGCGCTGGCGACGCCCGGCGGCGCCGAGGACGCGCGCGGCACGCCGCACGACGTGCCCGCGGCGGCAGAATGCATGGGCTGCCACGGCGGAACCGAGAGCCGCGTGCTCGGGTTCTCGGCGATCCAGCTCGCCGCGAGCCGCGGCGAGGTCGACCTCGACGCGATCGCCGCCCGGGGGATGCTCTCGGCTCCTCCGCGCCGGCCGGTCCGGCTCCCGGGAGACGCCGTGGCGCAGGCCGCCCTCGGCTGGCTGCACGCGAACTGCAGCCACTGCCACAACAGGACCCGCCCGAGCAGCGACGGCGCGCGCTGCTACGATCCGCAGCGCAGGTTCGACTTCACGCTCCGGGTCGACGAGATCGCGTCGGTCGAGACCACCGCCACGTACCGCACCGCCGTGGGCACGGTGATCCGCCCGGGCGATCCCGACGACAGCGACGCGGTGGAGCGCGCCCGGAGGCGCGATCCGGACTGGCCTTCGATGCCGCCCCTCGGGACCGAGATCGTCGACCAGGACGGCCTGGCGGCGCTGCGCGCCTGGATCCGTCGCCTCTAGACCAGAGCGCGGCGCTCGGCCGGGCAGGACGGCGTTTTTGCCACACTGAGACAGTCCGCGACGGCCAATCGAGCGGCAACTCGTCGCGCGGCCTCAGCCGCGACGTGAATCGCGCGCTGCTCGCCTGGCACATGGATTGCCAACACGCCGACAGCGCGGCGCCAGGAATCCAGGACGAAACCGCTTCTCCTCGGCCCGCCCAACCACCATGTCCACCCGCTTCGACAGCCTGATCACGCGCCTGCGCAGCGCATGGAAACCGGTCAAACAACCCACTGCCCCGCGCGCCTACCGGTGCCAGTGCGAGCGGCCGGTGTTCTTCCGCAACAGCGAATGCCTCGCCTGCAAGACGCCGCTCGGTTATGAGCCCGAGCGCGCCCAGGTGATGCCGATGAAGCCCGGCGCGACCGAGGGCACCTGGCAGCTCTGGCACGACGCCGCGGCCGCGCCGCGCCTCTACCGGCGCTGCGGCAACTTCGACACGGCGTCCGGCTGCAACTGGCTCGTCCCGGTGGCGGCGGAGACGCCCGCGCTCTGCGCCGCGTGCCGGCTCAACCGCACCATTCCGGACCTCACCGTCGTCGAGCACCGGGCGCTGTGGCGCCGCATCGAGACGGCCAAGCGACGGCTCGTGTCGCAGCTCCTCGCGCTGAACCTGCCGGTGAAGTCCAAGGTCGGCGAGGATCCGGAGCACGGCCTCTGCTTCGACTTCCTCGCCTCGCCGCCCGACGGGCCCAGGGTGATGACCGGCCACGCCGACGGCGTCATCACCCTGAACATCGAGGAGGCGGACGACGCCACGCGCGAGCGCATCCGCGCCGCGATGCGCGAGCCCTACCGCACGCTGCTCGGGCACTTCCGGCACGAGATCGGCCATTATTACTGGGACCGCCTGGTGCGCGACACCGGATGGCTCGCGCCGTTCCGGGAGCTGTTCGGCGACGAGCAGCAGGACTACGCCGCCGCGCTGAAGGCCAACTACGAGCAAGGCCCGCCCGCCGACTGGCCGCAGCGCTTCGTCAGCGCCTATGCCAGCATGCACCCGTGGGAAGACTGGGCCGAGACCTGGGCCCACTACCTCCACATGGTCGACACCGTGGACACGGCCCTCAGCTTCGGCATCGACGCCGACGAGGTGGAGCTCGACGTCGAGCCCTGGGGCACCGACGCGCTGTGGCGGCCGGACGATCCAGGGGCCGCGAGCTTCCTCGGCTTCCTGAACGCGTGGGTGGAGCTGACGGCCGTGCTCAACGAGATGTCGCGCAGCATGGGCCAGCACGACTTCTACCCGTTCGTGATGCCGCGCCCCGCCGTGGCCAAGCTCCAGTTCATCCACCTCGTGGTGAACGGAGCCCTCGCCGCGACCCAGCCGGCCGCCGCGACCTCGCCCGCCGCGACCGCGCCCGCCGCTACACCAGCGCCTTAGGCCAGGTGAACGAGAAGGCGGCGCCGCGCCCGACGTCCGAGTCGAGGGCGACGGCGCCGCCGCTGCTCTCGACGATCTTCTTCACGAGCGCGAGCCCGACCCCCGTGCCCTCCGACCGGTCCCGCGCCTCCAGCGTCTGGAAGATGATGAACACCTTGTCGTGGAAGCGCGGCGAGATGCCAGGGCCGTTGTCCGCCACCGTGAAGCGCCAGTGCGAGCCGGCGTCCGCGCACGAGACCACGGCGCGGCCGTTCCCCTTGTCGGGGTGGTGCTTGATGGCGTTGCCGATCAGGTTCATGAACACCTGCTGGAGCAGCGCGCGCTCCGCAACGACGCTGGGCAGCTGGCCGGCGATCTCGACGCGGAAGCCCTCCGGCGGCGACAGGAGATCCACCACCTCGTCGACGAGCGGGCCCACGGCGACCACCTCGGTGGGCACGCGGATGCGCCCGACGCGCGAGTACGCGAGGATGGCGTCGATGAGCGCGTCCATGCGCTGCACGCGGATGCGCAGGAGCTCCAGGTTCCGCTTGGACACGTCGCTGAGCCGCTCGCCCTCGTCGTCCTCGATCCACTGCGAGAGGTTCGCGATGCCCCGCAGCGGCGCCTTGAGATCGTGCGACGTGATGTAGGCGAACTGGTCGAGCTCGCGGTTCATGCGCTGCAGCGCCTCCGTGAGCCTCGCCAGCTCGTCCGCGCGCTGGCGCAGCGCGAGCTCCGCGTTCATGCGCTCCGTCACGTCGGTGCACGCGCCCGTCATCGTGAGCGGCCTGCCCTCGGCGTCGCGGAGCATGCGGCCGCGATCGAGCAGCCAGTGGACGCTGCCGTCGGGCCACACCACGCGGAACTCCAGGTCGAAGTCGGCGCCGTCGTGCACGCAGCGATCGAGCGCCTCGAGGACGCGCTCGCGATCGTCGGGGTGGACGAGGCCCGTGAACTGGTCGATGTGGCGCGCGGTCGCGCCCGCCGGCAGGCCGAAGAGCCGATCGAGGTTCTCGTCCCAGTCGAGCTCGTTCGTGGCCGGGATCCAGCGGAACGTGCCGGTCGCCGAGGCGTCGAGCGCCGCGCGGAGGCGCTCCTCCTTCTCCTGAAGCGCGCGCTGCGCCTGCCGCTGCTCGGTGATGTCGTGGCACGTGCCGAGCATCCGCGCCGGCCCGCCGTCGGGCGCGCGCTCGACCTCGGTGCGCGCGTGGACCCAGCGCGTGGCGCCGTCGGGCCGCACGATGCGGTACGCCATCTCGCCAGATCCCGCCCGCCAGAGCAGCCCCTCGAGCTCGGCGGCGACGCGCGCCCTGTCCTCCGGGTGGACGCAGGCGATGGCCGCGTCGGGCCGGACGCCGCCGCTCTCGCTCGGCAGGCCGTGGATGCGGAGCTGCTCCTCGGACCAGTCGAGCTTGCCCGCGGCGACGTCCCACGACCAGCTCCCGAGGTGCGCGACCTCCTGCGCCTTCGCGAGCTGCTCGCGGCTCTCGCGCAGCGCGCGCTCCGCGCGGGCGCGCTCGATGGCGATGGCGGCGAGGCGCGTCGCGACGCGGACGATCTCCTCGTCGGCGGCGGTGGGCGCGCCGGGCGCGGACCGGTACACGGCCCAGGTGCCGAGCACCTCGCCCGTCGAGGAGACGATGGGCGTGGACCAGCAGGCGCGCAGCCCGAGCGGCAGGGCGAGCTGGCGGAAGTCGGCCCAGAGCGGATCGGTCGCGATGTCCTCCACGACGACCGGCGCGCGGCGGTGGGCGGCGGTGCCGCACGAGCCCGCGCGCGGGCCGATGAGGATCCCGTGCACCGCCTTGTTGTACGACGCCGGCAGGCTCGGCGCCGCGCCGTGCAGGAGGCGGCGGCCGTCGTCGCTCGCGAGCAGGACGGTGAAGCGGCGGCCGGCGGAGAGCTCCTCGGCGTCGCGGCACAGCACCTCGAGCGTCTCCTCGATGCCCTGGTGGAGGGCGATCATCTCGAGCACCTTGCGCTGCCACCCGAGGAGGATCTGCTGCCGGCGCTGCAGGGTGGCGTCCATCATCGAGCCGATCATGCGGACGGCCTTGCCGGTCGCGTCGCGCAGCACGAGGCCGCGATCGTAGATGTACGCGTACTCGCCGTCGGCGCGGCGGAAGCGGTACTCGCCGCTCCACGTCGTCGCGGTGCCGTCGATGGCGTCGTGGATGCTGCGCGAGACGCGCTCGAGGTCGTCGGGGTGGATGCGGCCCGTCCAGCTCTCGGGCCCCGGCTCGAGGTCGTCGAGCCGGTACCCGAAGGTGCGCTCGAAGTTCTCGTTCCACCAGACCGTGCCGGTCGTGAAGTCCCAGTCCCAGATGGTGTCGTTCGTGGCCTTGGCGAGGAGGTGGAAGCGCTGATCGCTGAGGCGCATCAGGTCCTGCGCCATCCGGCGCGGCGTCACGTCCTCGAGCGCGCCCTCGTAGCGCGCGACGCGCCCGGTCGCGTCGCGGATGGCGCGCGCGGTGATGCTGACCCACAGGCGCGTCCCGTCGAGGCGCACGAACTCGACCTCGTAGCCGTGGACGGCGCCCTCCTGGTCGAGGATGCGCATGATCTCCTGCCGCTGCCGCTGGTCGGCGTAGAAGCCTGGGACGGGCAGGTCGAGGAACTGCGTGTGGTCCGCGTAGCCGAGGAGGCGCGCGAACGCGCGGTTCGCGTCGATGAAGCGCCCCGCGGGCGTGGTCGTGAAGAGCGCGACCGGGCACCCCGCGTAGAACGAGGAGAGGCGATCCTCGCCGGAGAGCGGGGCGAGCTCCGCCTCGGCGCTCGCCGTCTCGGTGCGGGTTCCGGCGTGGGGTGGGCTGATGCGGAGGTCGTCGTTCATCCGGGGGCGTCCTTGCGGCGGGACACCTACCTTTGCGGGCGCGCTCGCACGAGCGCAAGCGCCATGCGCTCCGCCGCGTCATTCGGCGCACGCCCCGGCGCACCGCCGCGCCCGCCGCGCCCGGTCACCCGCGCGATTGCAGGCGCACCCCCGGCAACGGCCTGCTCGCCGCTCCTACGCCGACACCGCCGAGCGACTTCGCGCGACGGCCCGATGCGCTGAATGACCCCGGCGCGAACACCCCATGTCCCGCCGAAGGACGCCGTCGTGCGGCCCCTACGGGACATCCATCAGCGACAGGTTGACCGCATCGCTGACCTCCTCCGCGCGGATCGCCTCGATCATCGCGTCGAAATCGTCCCAGTACCACAGCTGGTCCTCATCGACCCCGAGGTGGTCGTAGCTCGGGAGCCCGTGATTCGTGAGCAGGATGATCATCAGGTCTCGCGCCGGATCGGGGTCGATGACCATGAGCGTCCCGGCGCCGCCCGTCTTGCTGTACGCGACGGTCGAGGTGTGATCGCCGCCGGGCCACGCGCCGGGATCGTACATCTCCCACCCGAGCCCCTTGCCCGAGTAGAACAGGTTCTGGGCGAACGTGGTCGCCGGCGTCGGGAGGCCCATGTCGCCCGTCTGCAGCGTCGTCATGCGCTCCACCGAGGGCCGCGACATGATCCGCTGGCCCGGACAGGACAGGAGCATCGGGTTGCAGAGCGCGTCCGGGCCCCAGACGTGGACGCCCCGGTTCAGGAGCATCTGCCCGAACTTGGCGAGATCGAGCGCCGTCGAGAACAGGCCGTCGCACCCGGTCAGGTGGCCGTGCTGAGGGGTCCCCGTGTTCTCCTCCACGTCGTAGTCGGTCTCGTCCTGCACCTCGCCCCGCAGGTAACGCCCGCGCACGCTCGACCACGCCGTCCCCACGAAGCGCTCGCTCTTCGCCGGCATGTGGACCTTCGGCCGGTAGGACGTGCTCGACATCTCGAGCGGATCGAAGATGTTGGTCTTCATCAGCCCCTGCAGCGAGTCGCCGCCCGCCTTCTCCAGCACGTGGCCGAGGAGGCGAAACCCGAGGTCGCTGTAGAGGACCTTCTGGCTCGGCGTGTAGAGCAAGGGCGCCGTGAGCATCGTGTGCCAGCGGTCGCTGGCGCCGAGGACGCCGCTCGCGTCCATGTCCTCGCCCGACACGTAGCGCATCAGGTCCCTGACCGTCACGCGCGCCTTGTCCGGGCTCGTGGCGAACTCGGGGAAGTACGACGCGACCGTGTTGTCGATCTTGAAGCCGGGGAACCGGCCGGACTCCTGCATCCTCATCGCCAAAAAGACGGTGAACGGCTTCGTCATCGACTCGAGATCGAAGATCCCGTCGCGCGGCATCGGCGGCGAGGGCATGTCCGGCCAGCTCGCGTTGAACCCGTCGCGCTCGCCCAGCGCCTCGTGGAGCACGATCCGCCCATGGCGGGCGACCAGGAGGACGGCGCCCTGGATCTCCCCGCCCGCGATGGCGTCCTCCAGGGCCAGCGTCGCATCGCGCAGCCCCGCGCTGCTCATGTACACGGACTCCGGCTCCGCGGGCTGCAGCCTGCGGGGCCACGCGCCGCTCGAGGGCTGAGAGGCACCCCCGTAAGCGACGTCCGGCGCGCCGAGGCCCGCCAGGACCGCCAAGGAAGACACGAGAATAGACGTCGTTCCCATGGATGATGCCTCCTCGCCAGAGCTGCCCGGCGACAAAAGGTCGAGACCACCATGATAACGCGCTCTCCAGCGCGCCAGCTAGCCGGGTTTGCCCCGACAACGATGCTGGTTTAACCTACGCAGACGCCCCGCGGACACGCGGTGTCAAGACGAAACGAGCGCCCTTGTGCGAAGGCGCCGCCGCTCTGCACACGTGTCCGATGAACGCTCGCAAACAATCGCGCCGTCAGATGTTGCATAGGCCACATGCAGTGAGCGCGTCGCGCCCGACCTCTCCGTCCACGATGCCGCGGCGCTCCTCTTCGGCTTCGGCGCGCGGGCGGGCGGTCAGTCGATCGGTCCGCAGCCGAGCGCCCTCGATCTCTCGCGCGCCCGCGCCGCGGTCTGCGAGGGCGGGCTCGCGCCTCCCCAGCGCGCGATCACGCTCGCGTAGGCCTGGCACGCGCCGGCGATGTCCCCCGTCTGCTCGAGGGCCTGACCGAGGAACCAGAACGAGCGCACGTACGTCACCGGCCAGTCCAGCATATCGCACGTCATGACCGCCTTGCGGAGCGCGGGGATCGCGTGGCCGGGCATGCCCGCGAGGTGGTAGACCGCGCCGAGATCCGCGTGGACGTCGTGATCGACCTGATCGCTCATCAGCGCGCTGACCGGCAGCGCGGGGACAGCCTCCGCGGCCTCCTCGAAGCCCTCGATCCAGCGCGCGTGCGCCCTCACCACGGCGGAGAGCGCGCGCTCGGCGCCGGCCGGAGCGCCCGACGGCGGCAGGTGCTCGGCGCGCCGCTCCTGGAACGCGGCCCATGAGATGAAGCCCGCATGCAGCATGACCCGCAAGAGGTCCGCCGAGCCGCTGGCGCAGGCGACGTAGTTGTCGAGGCACGTCTCCGCGATGCGCGCCGCCTCGATCTCGCGATCGGTCTCGAGATAGATATCGACGAGCGCGCGGGCGACGTCGGCGTGCGCCCTCGACTCCGCGCTCATCCGCAGGCGCGCGCTTCGCAGCAGCACCTCGGCCTCCGCGAAGTCGCCCGTGAGCGCGCGCACGCTCGCCTCGTCGATCAGCGCGACGTAGCGCCGCTCCGAGTCCGGCAGCGAGACCCAGCCCTGCCGCAGCGGCACCATCACCGCGTCGGCAGACCGCCCCTGCGCGTAGCTCGACGACGCGAGCTTGCGCTGGATCGCCTGGCCCCTCGCGCCCGTCATCCACAGCATGAGCTGCAGGTCCTGCTCGACCTCGCCGCAGCTGCCGAGCGCGCTGTGGATCTCGCTCCTGACCTCGTAGCAGCTCGCCGCCTGGGGTGAGATCGCGAGGCACTGGTCGACGGCGGCGGCTGCGTCCTGGAACGACCCGAGGTGCCGCAGCGACCGCGCCAGCGCGGCCCAGCCCTGGGCGCGCTCGGGCTCGCTCGTCGTGGCCCGCGTCGCCGCCTCGACGCTGGCGTGGATGTTCCAGCGCAACGCGTGGCGCGCGAAGAGGGCGAGCACCTCCGCGTCGCGCGGGCGCTGCACGGCGAGCGCGGAGAGCCGCGCAGCACAGAGCGCCGCGTCCCCGGGATCGCCGCCGAGCAGGGGCTCCATGGCCTGGAGGAGCGCTCGCTCGCGGGCGTCGAGCCCATCGCGCAGCGCCTCGGCGCGCGCGTAATGCATCCGCGCCTCGGCGCGGTCCGGCGCGTAGATCGCGAGGCGGAGGTGCGCTGCGGCCAGCGCGTCGTCGAGGGCGATCGCCTGCCGCAGGCGGTCCGCCGCCTCGCCCTCGTTGGCGTCGCCGACGGCCTCGAGCGCGGCCGCGTACCGGGACAGCGCCCGCGGATTGATCGCGCGGGGCGGCGGCCGCTCCTCGACCGGAGCCGGGCTCTCCCGCCACGCGAGCACCACGGCGACCAGGCCCGCGAGCGCCACGGCGAGGCCGATCGTCCAGGCCGCCGCCCGGGCGGCGGTGCGCCTTCCGGTCGAGCGGGGCTCCGCCGGGGGCGGCGGGGTGTTGGGGCGCTCGGTCGGCGCCATGGGGTCGACCTCGGCTTCCTCCACCGCCTCGCCGTCCGGCACCCGGACCGGCGGCCCGGAGGGGGCGGGCGCCGGCGACGCCGGCGCGTCCGAGCTCGGCGCCGCGGCCTGCTGCGCGAGCGCGGCGAGCACGCCGTGGACCTCGCCGAGGTCCGAGGGCCGGGCGTCGCGGGCCACGGACAGCATGCAGCGCACGAGGCGCGCGAGCTCCGGGGGCACGCCGGGCGCGGCGCTCTCCAGCGGGGGGATGCCGCCGGTCACGATGATCTTGAAGACCTGGCCGGCGTTGTCGGCGCGCGTCGGGAGGTCGCCCGAGAGGCACTCGTAGAGGAGCAGGCCGAGCGACCAGATGTCGGTCCGGTGATCCACCGGATCTCCGAACACCTGCTCCGGGGACATGTAGCAGGGCGTGCCCAGCCTCGTCCCGCTCTCGGTGAGCCCCGGCGTCCGAGCGTCGTGCCCGCTCGCGGCCGTCAGCTTCGCGATGCCGAAGTCGAGGACCTTGACCCGCTGGCTCGAGCCGTCGACGAGGAAGATGTTCTCCGGCTTCAGATCGCGGTGGATGACGCCCCGCGCGTGCGCCGCGGCGACGGCCGAGACCACCTGCAAGAAGATGGAGGCCACCTCCGGGAGGGACATCCTCGGCCCGCGAGCCAGCCTGTCGGCGAGCGACTCGCCGGAGAGCAGCTCCATGATCATCACGGGCGCTCCGTCCTCGAGCGCCACGTCGTGCACCGCGACCACATTGGGGTGGTCGAGCTCGTGCGCGATCCTCGCCTCGCGCAGCAGGCGCAAGCGCACCGCGCCGGACACGCCCTTCACGAGCTTGAGCGCGACCCGCGCGCCGGTCAGCCTGTGGCTCGCGGCCCAGACCACGCCCATGCCCCCTTCGCCGAGCAGCCGATCCAGCCGGTAATGGCCTGCGACGATGTCGCCGGGGCGAAAGCTCCGCCTCGCGCCCTCGGCTCGCTCGTCGCCCTCGCCAGGCGGAGCCCCCCTTCCCAGAGCGTCCGACGTCGCCTGGAGGTCCTGCGTGTCGCTCCCCTCCGGTGCGCTGCGCACGACAGACTACACTACGCTTCCGGCCTCACCTGTCCAGACCGAAAGCAGCCCGCGCCTACCGCAGAGAGAGCCGCTCCACGAACGCCGGCCCGAACACGCCGTCCACCCGCATCGCGTAGCAGCGGAAGAACGCTCGACGCGGCCCGGAGGCGGGTCTATCCACTCTGTCATGGAAAGCTCGCCGCGCGCGCCCCGGTGCGGACTCGCCCTGCTCGCCTCGCTGGCCCTCGCCGGCGCGCCGGGCTGTGGAAAGGACATCCAGCGGCCCTCGCCGGAGCCGACGCCCGGCGCTGCTCAGGAAGGAAAGGCCATGTCGCTCTACGACTTCACCGTGAAGACCATCGACGGGCAGGACCGCTCCCTCGGCGACTACCGGGGCAAGGTGCTGCTCTTGGTGAACACCGCATCGGAGTGCGGCTACACGCCGCAGTACGCGGGGCTCGAGGCGCTCCACGATCGGCTCAAGGATCGCGGCTTCGCCGTCCTCGGCTTCCCCTCGAACGATTTCGGCGCGCAGGAGCCGGGGACGGACGCCGAGATCGCCGCCTTCTGCTCCACGAAGTACGGCGTCAGCTTCCCCATGTTCTCGAAGATCCCGGTCAAGGGGGGCAGCAAGCACCCGCTCTATGCCTTCCTCACCCAGGCCCCGCCCGCCGGTGAGGTGAAGTGGAACTTCACCAAGTTCCTGATCGGCAAGGACGGGTCGGTGCTCACGAGGTTCGAGTCGTCCGTGGCGCCGGACGACCCGAAGCTCACGCAGGCGATCGACGAGGCGCTCGGCGGCTGAGCGAGGCAGCGCCCGAGCCCCCGCCGGCCGAGACGAGGCGGAAAGCTGCGCGCGTCCGAGCCGCCTTCAGCGGCTCGGAACCCACGAAGCGCCTACGGACCGACGTAGCGGTAGACGCGGATCCAGTCGTACTCGGCGCGCGTGGGGGCGGTGCTGCTGTCGACCGGGCCTGCCCAATCTGGCGAGCCAGAAGCCCAGATCGTCAAGAGGATGTTCTGAGGGAGGACCATGCGTTCCATCTCCTCGGT
Organism: Sorangium sp. So ce394; assembly: GCF_051474665.1. Classification (NCBI taxonomy): domain Bacteria; kingdom Pseudomonadati; phylum Myxococcota; order Polyangiales; family Polyangiaceae; genus Sorangium; species Sorangium sp. So ce394. The sequence goes on along the minus strand of NZ_CP150339.1, from coordinate 5,455,693 downwards.
GGCAGTGTGCAAGAGCGCTCCGTCGACATAGAAGCGCGCCTCACCGGGCACCCATTCGATGACATAGGTGTGAAAGCCCGCTGCGGGGTTGAAGCCCAATGTAACGAGCTTGGGGAACTGGAGGTGGCCGGTGGCTGGATCGGCGGGCGGGATGTTCACCATGTGGTTGAACTGAACGCGATCGGTGTTTTTGCCCAGAAACTCGATGTCGAGCTCGTTCCAGTCGTCGGGCGGCCATGGGGTATAAATGAGCACCAGAGAAGAGACGACCGCGGAGCCCTGCGCGAACCGCGCTGACGCTTCTATTCTTCCGTAGGTCAGCGTCTCGCGAGAGCGCATCTCCACGCCGCGAAAGGGCTTGCTGGTATCGTTGGCTGCCGTCAGCGAAAGGCGCAGGATGCCGTCGCTGACCACCGCGTTTTCGCCGGTGAACTGCGCGAGATTGCCGTCCCAGCTGTGGGTCATCAGCTGCCAGCGCGCGAGATCGACGGTGTCGAACGGATCTTCCCAGGCGAGCTCGAAGCTGCCGTCGCCGGCGCCACCTCCAGCGGCGCCACCCGTGCCGCCAGCCGTCGCGCCGCTCGTCGCGCCGGAGCTCGCGCCGCTCGTCCCGCCGGAGCTTGCGCCGCCCGTACCACCTGCGCCGCCGGTCATGGGCATCTCTGGCGGCATGCCGCCATCGCCGCCGGTCATGGGGCCGGCAGCAGCCCCACCCGTCGCCGTGTTGGGGGGACCTCCACCGGTGCCGGGGGAGGAGCCCGGATCCGGCGAGTCGTTGGAGCATCCCGAAAACGCCAGGAGCGCGAGCAAGGCGAGGGCTGATCGACTTCGCATGCCGATCGCATACCCAACCGTCGCACGGCGAGCATCCAGGTTTGTGCGTTTCCGCAGCCTGAAGGCCGATTCGCGGAGCGGCGATGCCGGAACGAGGGGTCTGGTCGCGCGAGCTACCCGGGATCTCGGCGATCGTGCTGTGCGCTCAACGGTTCCAACCTGTCGGCGAGCAGCTTCCGGGTGCCTGGGTCGAGGAGCGCGCTGGGCGCCATGCCCAGCAACTCTCTGATCACCTGGTGACAGCGCGAGTAGCTGCCGAACCCGGCGTCGAGCGCCGCGTGAGTCAAGTGGATGCAGCCCTGTTCGAGCAGCTCGAGGAGCTTCAGCGTTTGCAGCCGGTTCTTGTACTCCGTCAACGACAGCCCCTGGTCGCGGCGAAACTTGCGGCTCACATCGCCGCGGTTGCTGGCCAGGCGCCGGGTCAGCTCGTCGCGGCGGAGGCTCGGCGCCTCGACCAGCAGGGCCGCAGCGCGGTGGCCAAGGCTCACCTGCGGAGGAGGCGTCGTCTGGGCCAGCGCTGCGAGCAGATCGAGCAGCCGACCTTCGACAGCCGGGTCGTCGCGGCTGCTCGGCACCTGGGCCATCGCGTCTGCACAAGCCAACAAGGCCGCCTCGTCGAGGCGCTGCGGAGGCCGAGAGAAGCTCGGCGCGCAGCCGTGCTCGCGCGCGAACGCATCGATCAGCTCGGGCCGGAACCCTACCACATAGAGCTCGAGGTCCGGGCTGGCGTCTTCGAGATAGTGATCCAGCCCGGGCGGGTACCACAACAAGGATCCGCGGCCCATCGGAACGCGACGATGCCCCACGCGAAAGATGGCGGTTCCCCGGACGACGAGGTTGAACTCCGGCTCGTCGTGGAAATGGGCTGGTCGCCTGTAGGCGGGATGATATCGCCAAGCCTGGGCGCGTCGGCCTTCGGGCATGGGGAACGACTGCCACAGCAGGTTCACGGTAAGTCCAAGGATAGTGCAGCCTGGTTCGCTAGGTCCACCGGCTCAGCGCCGATAGAGCCGCTGGAGCCGCTTCACGAACGCCGGCTCGAACACCCCGTCCACCCGGATCGAGTAGCGGAAGAACGGGTCCGGCTCGACCCCGTGGTAATCCATGTCGTTGAACCAGTAGATGGGTGCCTGGACGACCGTGCGCTCCTCCCCTTCCCGGTCGCAGACATAGAATCGCTTGCCGCCGCGCGGCGCGAACGAGATCGACTGCGCCACGCCGAGCGCGCTCCCGGGCTCGGTGTCGCGGTGCGCGGGCGCGTGGTCGTTCGCCTCGAGACCAAAGAGCACGCAACGCCCGATCTCGACGAACGGAAGCCCGCGGAGGAACTCCACCGTCCGCGGGAAGACCGCCCTCGCCTCTGCCGAGAAATCTTTGCCGGCGCCGGAGTGCTTGTCCTCCCAGCGGTCGTTCTCGAGGAGGTGATAGCAGACCTTCCAGGGGAAATAGACGCCGTAGCGGTACTTCAGGTACAGCATCTGCGCCCGCGAGAGCGGGTGATCGGTCTCGTCTCCGAAGGTGTACTCGCCGCCGCGCTCGAGATCGAAGGCGGACGGGTCGTCGGCGAGCGCCACGAAGTCGCGGAGCTCCTCGCGCGAGAAGCCGCCGATGACCTGCCCGTAGTCCACGTACGGATCCTCGTGCACCCACGGCGCGACCACGCCCATCCACTTCAGGCTCCCGCCGGTGTACGAGGGCTCGACGCGGCAGAGCCCGAGCACGATCTCGCGATCGAGCTCCGGGAAGCAGGACGTGTCGATCAACGGCGAGAGATCGATGTACGGGCGGCCCCACAGGCCGCACAGCTTGCTCACGACGCCCCCGCGCCGAGCGCCGCGAGGTACCGCTCGGCGACCCACCGATCGAACGCGTGCACGCCGTCCTCCACCGCGGCGTAGGTCGACGGCGCGTAGCCCGGGGCGCGCATCCCGCGCTGCTGGCGCTCGCAGATCGACCGATCCTCGCGGTTCACGGTGTCCCAGAAGGCGAACACGTCGGCCGGATCGAAGCCGGGGGTGAACGCCGCCGGGTGGAAGTAGGTGTCGGCGACCACGAGGGTCCGGTCCGGCGCGCGCGGGGTGAGCCGGTACGTGAGCAGGTAGTCGGGCTGGAGGCTCGTGAGCAGGCCCGGGAAGAGCATGGCGTCGCGCACCCGCCGCCGCTCCGCCTCGGGGACGATCAGCGGCCGCGCCCCGCGCGCCGCGCCGAGCGAGACCGTCTCGGCGCCGGGGACGAGCTCCATGAGCCCGCCGAGCCACGGGCCGCCCCCGCCCCAGGACACGGCGTCGTCGCACGGGGTGAGCCGCTCCAGCGCGGGGTGGACGCGCGGGAAGTGGTGAGACTCCTGGAAGTTCTCGACGCAGAGCTTCCAGTTCGCGGCCACCTCGTACTCCACCCGCCGGCCCCGCCGGAGCGAGCGCAGCTCGGGGCGCGCGAGCCACGGCGGCGCGCCGCCGAGCGCGCTCTCGAGCGGGGGCGCCCCTGGGTCGAGCGCCACGAAGAGGAAGCCGAAGAGGGCGCCCGCCCGCGCGGGCAGGAGGCCGTGCGCGCCGCGGTCGAAGCCGGGGGGCGCGTGGGGCGCCGCGCGCAGGGCGCCGGAGAGCTCGTAGGTCCAGCCGTGGTACGGGCACGCGAGCTGAGAGAGCCGGCCGCACGCGCCGTCGACGAGCGTCGCCGCCCGGTGGCGGCAGACGTTGTGGAACGCGCGGATCTCCAGATCCGCGCCGCGGAGGACGAGGATCCCCGCCGGCGTGAGCGGCGCGAGCACCCACTCGCCGGGGCGGGCGATCTCGTCCTCGCGGCCGACGCAGACCCACGAGCGACCGAAGATCTCGGCCTGATCGAAGGCGAACACGTCCTCGTCCCAGTAGGCGCGCGCGGGCAGCGGGCGGGCGGCCGACAGCGGCGCGAGCACGGCGCGGAGGTCGGCGGGGGAGAGCGGGAGCGCCGGCAAGCGGGGCGATGCTACCAGAACGGGAGCGAGGCGCGCGCCGCGCGGCGCGCCGCCGGAGCGCGGCTCAGCGGGTCGGGCGCGCGTCGACCCCGAAGGTCAGCAGCGCCTCGTCGACCTCGACGCCGCGGAACCGCTGCACGTCGACGCACGGCTGATCCACGTGGGGCGGGCACAGGTCGCCCTCGCACGTCTCCTCGGTCGTCCGCGTCACGACGCCCCTGACCGTCGACCCGTCGACCGTCATCGAGACGCTCACCCGCAGGCGGGAGATCGTCCTCGTGGCGCCGACGATCTCCCGGAAGCGGTCGTCGTCCCCGTCGTCGTCGGCGTCGACGAACCCGTCCTCGAGCTCATCGCGGTCGTCCAGCTTGTCGCCGTCGGTGTCGACCACGCGGTCGCGCGACGGATCCGTGTCGTCGTCGCCGTCCTTGTCGGCGTCGACGAACGGGTCGACGTCGTCCGAGATGCCGTCCTGGTCGGCGTCGGTGACCCTGTCGCGGAAGGGAAACTCGATGTCTTCGGAGCTGCCCTCGAAGGTATACGGGTCGTCCTCCGAGGAGCCATGCAGCACGAGACCGCCGGTGTCGAGCACCGCCTCGTCGTCGGTCGGGAGGTAGAGGAGCAGCGTCTGGCCGTCCCGGAACGTGGTGGCGTCGTACTTCTCCGCGAGGATCGGCCGGTCGCCGGGGAAGCAGCCAGGCGCCTGCTCGGGCGCCTCGAGGGCGACGCGGTACACCGCGTAGTCGCCCGCGGAGAGGCCGCCGCACGAGGCGACGCCGGCCAGGGCGGCCAGGAGGGCGGCGCGGGCCGAACGCGCACGAACGTCTCGTCGATCAAGCATGTCCATCTCCTCCGCGGCGCTCAGGGAGGCGCCACGGCTCAGCACTCGAATACGTCGCTCCCGCCGCACGAGTAGTAGCACTGTTCGCAGTTCAAGCACCTGTCGTAGCTGGAGTACGTCTGCACCCCGTCCGGATACACCTCCAGGCACTCATCGATGCAGGCGTCGTTCGCGCAGGTCACGAGGCACTGGACGAGGAAGTAGCAGTCGTCGCTGATCGTGCACGCCTCGAGCTCGTCGGCGCAGCTCCCCTCGTTCGCGCACGCGACGCACCCGCTCGTGGCGCTGCCGCAGACGCCGATGTCGTCGCAGGCGACGGCGCTGGTCTCGCAGTCGATGACGTCCGTGCCCTCCTCGCAGTAGCCGGTGCCCTCGGGCTCGTCGCAGTCGCCGTTGTCCACATAAGGGCACGGCGCGCCCGCGCAGTCGGCCGCGTCGGTGCCCTCGTCGCAGATCCCGGTGCCCTCGGGCTCGTCGCACTCGCCGTTGTTCGCCTCGGAGCAGGTCGCGCCCATGCAGTCGTCGACGTCCGAGCCCTCGTCGCACCGGCCGGTGCCCTCGGGCTCGTCGCAGGTCCCGTCCTGCACCGACGGGCACGGCACGAGCTTGCAGTCGTCGACGTCCGTGCCCGCCGGGCACCGGTCGGCGCCCTCGGGCTCGTCGCAGATGCCGTTGCCGGTGTACGGACAGAAAGAGAGGCAGTCGGCTGGGTCGGTCCCGGCCGCGCACGTGTCGGTGCCCTGGGGCTCGTCGCAGACGCCGTCGCCGGCCGTGGGGCAGTGATCGCGACCTTTTGGCTCGAGACAGCCGAGGAGGGCCGCCGCGTGGGCGTTGCAGACCTCGGCCAGGTGATGACCATCCACGCACCGGCCCTCCAGGCGGACGCAGTCGGCATAGGCCTTGTGCTCGTCCTGACAGCGCTCCTCGGCCCGCTCCTCGATGGCCTCCTGCTCGGCCTCGCACAGGCCCTCGTTGTCCCCGGAGCAGTCCTCGCAGGCGCAGCGGGCCTCGCAGACCGTCGCGTAGACCGGCGGCCCGCCGTCGCCGCCGCCCGAGGTGGCGCAGGCGGCGAAGAGGCTGACGAGAGCTGCTGTGATCATCACGTGTGCGACACGCATGGGATCTCCTCATCATCTTCTGAAGCGAGGGCTCGTCCCGCCGGAGCGCAGCGCGCCGCCGCGAAGCCGGCGAGGGCACTACGACACGGCTGGCGCTGGGAGCTCCAGGTACCCTTCACCTGCGCACACCGCGCTCGTCCGATCCTCGCTTCGAATGTGATTGTAAAATTCTTCCAAAGGAAAACGGCTACGTATACCAGCTCAGCAGGCGGCCGGTCAATCATCGAGGCGGCGCTCGCGGCGGGCAGCAGCGGAGTGCGCGCGCTCGGGCTAGGCTCGAGTCGGGAGATCACAGCAGGGCACGCAGCGTAGCGGCGATGCAGCGACGTGTGGCATGTGAGGCGCGCGGGTCAGGAGGAGGGCTCGCGCGGCAGACGAGAAAACGACGCTGCTGCCCGCAATGCGTGCTGCGCGCGGCGTGGAGCGGACTCGACAATCCCGCGCGGTCGCCGTCGAAAAGCTGCGCTGAACGGGGCCGGCGGGGGCGGGGTGAGAGCGGCGTCGATCGAGCGCGGCGTTTCCGGGTGCTCTCCGCGGGGAAGAGCGGACACGGCGCGAAAAGAGCCGTTGGCATCCGTGTCGTTTCGACAGAAGATGCGCGTGCGCCCATCGCGCTGCGGCGCCTCGCCTCCGACGGCCGGCACCGCGTCACTGGACCCCTACCGGCTGGAGAGCAGCGGATGAAGATGCGATCTTTGGTGTGCCTCTTTGCGTTGAGCTTGGTGACCGCGGCGTGCGGCGATGACGACCCGGCCCCGGGGAGCGGAGGCAGCGGCAGCACGACGACCAGCGGCAGCACGACGGCGGGAACTGGCGGCGAGGGAGGCGACGGCGGCGGCACCGGCGGCGACGGCGGCGGCACCGGCGGCCAGGGCGGCGGCACCGGCGGCCAGGGCGGCGGCACCGGCGGCCAGGGCGGCGGCACCGGCGGCCAGGGCGGCGGCACCGGCGGCCAGGGCGGCGGCACCGGCGGTGGTGGCGGCAGCGTCGCCTCCACGACCTCCGGCACTGGCGGCGACGGCGGCGGCGGCGGCAGCGTCACCTCCACCACCTCCGCGACCACCGGCGCCGGCGGCGACGGCGGCGGCGGCGTCACCTCCACCACCTCCGCCACCACAGGCGCCGGCGGCGACGGCGGCGGCAGCGTCACCTCCACCACCTCCGCCACCACCGGTACCGGCGGCGACGGCGGCGGCAGCGTCACCTCCACCACCTCCGCGACCACCGGCGCCGGCGGCGACGGCGGCGGCAGCGTCACCTCCACCACTTCCGCGACTACAGGCGCCGGAGGCGACGGCGGCGGCAGCGTCACCTCCACCACCTCCGCAACGACCTCCACGACTTCCGTCACCACCGGAGGCGGCGGCGAGCCCCTTGCCGACGGCGCTGCCTGCGTCGCCGATGACGAGTGCGCCAGCGGCGTCTGCTTTGATGAGGTGGGGGTCGGCTTCCCATCCGGGCACTGTACCGGCGCCTGCAACACGGACAGCGACTGTGCCGGCGGCGGCGTCTGCATCGCCCTCACCACCTTCAGCATGTGCGTCGCCCCGTGCGAGACAGCGGACGACTGCCGCGACGGCTACATGTGCGACACCGACGACACCTGCTGGCCGGGCTGCACAAGCGACGCGCAGTGCCCGGAGGCGGGGACGTGCGCCGACGATGGGTTCTGCGGGGCGCCGGCGAGCCCCGATGGCAGCGCTTGCGCGGATGACGGAGATTGCACGGGTGACTGGTGCATCTCCCAGGCCGAGTACGGCTTTCCGGGCGGCTACTGTTCGGGCTTCTGCGGCCTCGACACCGAGTGCACCGGCGGTGGCACCTGTTACATGGAGCCGGGCGACACCACCGGCATCTGCCTCACCGCGTGCACGACGGACAGCGACTGCCGCGGCGGCTACATCTGTGACGCCGACAATACCTGCTACCCGGCCTGCACCAGCGACGCTCAGTGCTCGGACGGGTACGTCTGCAATGCCCTTGGCTACTGCGACCCGCCGGCGGGCGATGGCGCCGACGGCGACGCTTGCGCCACTGACTTCGACTGCGCCGGCGGCTACTGCTTCACCGAAGCCGATGGCTGGCCGGGCGGGTACTGCACGGGCCCGTGCACGCCCGGGGCCGACGACTGCGCCGGCGGCGGCTACTGCGACTCGGACAGTGAGGGCAACAGCGCCTGCATCGCCGAGTGCGGGACGACGGACGACTGCCGCGACGGCTACGTGTGCAGCGCTGGCCTCTGCCTGTAGGGCTGACCCAGCGGCGCTGAGCACCCGCAGAGGGCCCGTCCAACGCGATGGCGGGCCTCTGCGACCTCCTCCCTGAGGCGGCGAGCCCCGGTTCAGCCGGGCTCGCGCCCGCTCCGGCGGCGCCGTCGCAATGCCGCCAGCGCGATCAGCGCGAGCGCCGCCGCCGTCGGCCCCTGGCCCGGGACCCCGGCCGCCCGGCAGCCGCAGCCGCTGCTGCTACCGCCGGCGCCCCCGGGCGCGGCCCCGCTCGGTCCGGCCGCGCTCCCGGCGCTGCCCGCGGCCGCCGCGCTCCCGCTCGCCCCCGCCGCGCCGCCCCCGCCCACGCCCGTGCTCGCGGCGCCGCTCGCCGACGACACCGAGCTCCCGCTCGCTCCCGCCGCGCCGCCCCCGCCCACGCCCGCGCTCGCGGCGCCGCTCGCCGACGACACGGAGCTCCCGCTCGCCCCCGCCGCGCCGCCCCCTCCCCCCGCGCCCGCGCTCGCGGCGCTGTTCGCCGACGAGGCGCCCGGCGAGCCCGTCTCGCCGACCAGCGCGAGGTACGCCTCGGCGAAGCGCTCGCCGAGGAGCTGGTACGCGGCGGAGTCGAAATGCCACGTATCGTCGGCCCGCCGCGGGGCGAAGTCGTCCGTGTCGACCCACGCGACCCGAGGGTCTTCCTCGGCCACGGCCACCTGCGCCGCGCGCACGGCGTCGATGTTCGCCTCTTTGCCGGCGGCGATCGGCCCGCCGTTCGCCGGGTAGAGGTTGTCGCTGATCCGGCCGAGCACGACCGGGAGCCCGGGCGCGCCGAGATCCTCGCGGATCGCCGCGATGAAGCCGCGCAGCGTGTCGCCGTAGGTGAACGCGGCCGCCCACCCCGCCTCGTTCTCGCCCTGCATCCAGAGGAGCCCGGCGATCTCGACGTCGTGCCCCTCCGACTCGAGCCGCGCCAGGGCGTTGTCGAGCCGCGTCGGCTCTTCCGGGTAGCGGAGGGCGCGATCGCCTGTGTACGTCGCGGAGTCCAGCTTGCCGAGGAGCGCGTGGTAGAGCTGCGATTTGTAGAGCACCTCCGGATCCGGCCCCAGCCCGCGCCCCCAGTGGTCGACAAGGTTCGTGCCCCCCTGCGCCAGCTTCACGATCGCGATCCGGTGCTCGGGGTACGCCGCCGCCATCGCGTGGCCGAACGTGATCTCCGGCCCGTAGCGGCGCGCCTCGCCCTTCGGCTCGAGCGGCCCCCAGTCGGTGCTCGTCGCCGCGGCGTACGGCCCCCCCTCGCGCGCGTCGGGGTTGTGGTGGTCGTACCAGATGTCGGGCTGGCTCTGGAGCTCGGCCGGCAAAGCGGTGCCCACGCCGTAGCCGACCATGTTGGACTGGCCCGCGAGCACGAACAGCTTCACCGGCTGTGCCGCGGCGGACGCGGAGAGCGAGATCGCGAGAGCCGCCACGGCGATGCAGGACCGCTTCATGACACGGTATATTCTCCGCTGGCAGCGCAGCGTCAATACGCCGGCGCGCGGCGGGGGCCGCCGTCCGATGAGGTCGAACGCGAGGGAGCGGCGGCGCGCTCTTCGACCTTCGACGCTTGAATGCGCCGTTCGTCCGGCGTTCACAGGACAGGATGTCGGGGTCTTACCCCGCAGGTGCGCAACCTCGTCGGGCTCGCCTCTCGATCGCGATCAATTCCCTTCGGGCGTCGCGTGGTAGGCGGCGCTCGACGTCGCGTAGACCCCGTTTGTCGCGTACGAGTAGCGGTGGGGCCGGACGTGATGCTCCGAGTGGCGCGCGCACCAGAGATCGGCGGCGCCGGTCTCCTGCCGGCGCTTCACGCACTCGGGGCAAGGCGGCTCGATCTCGGGCACCCGGCCGGCGGTCGCGTGATCCTTCGGCCGCACGATCCACACCGGGCAGCGCGCGAGCCGGGCGACGCGCTCGGCGACCGAGCCGAGGAGCAGCCGCTCGAGCCCGCGGTGGCCGTGCGAGCCGACGACCACGAGGTCGGCGTCGAGGTCGGCGGCGAGCTGAGCGATGTTCCCGGCCGCATCGCCGCGGCGGAAGTGGACGACGACGCGCTTGAGCCGCCTGCCGTCGAGCTTGGCGCCCAGGGCGCGGACGCGCTCGCTCGCGCGCGCCTGGAGCTGCTGGAGCGCCACGTCGGGCTTGGTGGCCGCCGCCGGCGCCCGCGAGAGCCCGACGCCGACCCAGCTCTCGGGCTCGACGTAGACCCCGTGCACCTCCGCGTTGTCGCGGCAGCAGGCGGAATCGAGCGCCTGATCGAGCGCGCGGTTGCTCAGATCCGAGAAGTCGATCCCGACCACGACGATGAACCGACCCGTTGCGCCCACGCTCGACATGACGTCCTCCTCAGCCTCGTTGCCAGTCCGGGCGGGTTACCCTGCTCTGCCCGGCGTGCTGCGCGGCGCGCCTCTCGGCACGCCGCGCGCGCTGCTCGCAGGGTTCGCATGGGCCGTGCCATGCGCTCCGAAAGGCGGCGAGCGGCGGGCCCTGCCATGCGCTCCGAAGGCGGAGAGCGGGCGACTCGCGCGCTGGGCGCGTCGCCCCGCGCGCGGCGGACCTCCGCGCGCGGCGCGCGGGGCGTGCATGCCTTTCGTCGCGGCGCAAACGGCGCGCGGCGGCGCGGGCGCGGCGCTCGGGGCCTGCCGCCCTGCCGCGGCGTTCCGGGGCGCTCGGGCGTGGCACGGGCGGTGCTCAACGCAGGGCGCGCCTCGAAGCGAAGGCCGCGGAGGCGAGCGGAGAGATGACGATGACGACCCTTGGACCGATCAACGGAGAGCACCCCATCCCGCAGCACGCGATCCGCAGCGCGCGCATCGTTGGAGACGACGGCGAGGCGTCGGTCGTCGCGACCGTTTATTGCCCGCTCAAGGAGCGGTCGGCCACGGTGCCCGAGTGCGAATCGTGCCGTCGGTTCCACGCGCTGCATTTCGACGCGGCGTCGCGCACGACGTCGGTCGTCTGCCATACCGAGCGCGCGATGTCGGCCATGGGGAGCGCGGACCCGCTGGCCGGGGTGGGTCAGCACGTGAATCCGGCGGCGCCGCTCGCCGGGATCATGAGCCGGGACGTCATCTGCGTGCGGCCGGAGGTCACGGTCGACGAGATCGCGGCCCTGCTCATCCGCCACGGGATCAGCGGGATGCCGGTCGTGGATGCGGACGGCAAGCCGGTCGGCATGGTGTCGCGGGCCGACGTGCTCCGGGCGGCCGAGGAGCGCGGCGATACCGAGGAATCCGAGCGGATGAGCTTGCACCCGGACGACGTCGCGCCGCTCGACATGGAGCAGGGCTTCCACGTGTACGAGCCCGTCAAGGTCACCGCGCGCGACGTGATGACGCCCGTCGTGGTGCAGCTGCACGAGAGCGCGAGCATCCGGCAGGCCGCGTCGCTGATGGCCTACGAGGGCGTGCACCGGCTGCCGATCGTCTCGGACGACGGCAAGGTGGTGGGCATCCTGTCGTCGCTCGACGTGCTGCGGTGGTTCGGGCGGAGCTGCGGATACCTGATCCCGCCGGGGCGCAGGAGAGCCTGAGGGGAGAGCGCAACGGGCTGGAGGAGGCCATCCGCCGAGCGTTATTTCGGGATGGAGCGTGCCGATCTCGCGGCACGAGGGTCACGACAGCTTGTCCCGGCGTGAGGACAGCTCCGGGACGGCTCAGTCCCGCCTCTCCAGTGCAGGCATCCAGGGCGTCTCCACAAGCCTCCGCGCCAGAAACCTGAGCTCAAGCTCCTCGGGTAGGCACGGCTGAAATTTCGACAGCGGCTCTCGGGCGCAGGAGGCCGCATGCCGTACCGCATCCGCTTCGCTGATCGCGCCGGGCGCCAGCAAAGCGCGGGCGGCCTCACGAACAGCCACGACCGATCGCATCGCATCGCCCCGGAGCTTGATGGCGAGATTGCCCGGCGTCACGTGGGGGCCGAGTCGCTCCTCGAGCAGCCTGGCAATCAGGTTGTTTGCCCTCCCGCCCATAAACGTGTGCCACACGATCTCGTTCGCCCCCTCCACCATGGGCATGGGTTCATCTGCAAGGAATGCATGGCCGGCGCGCTCGGCCCGCATCGCAGCCGTGGCGCGGCTCGTCCACCATTTGTCCTCCGCGCTGTCGAGCAGCGTCCGGCGGAGCTCCTCGCACAGCCGTCGCGCGATGAGTCTCGGCTTGCCGAGCCAGTTCAGGTGCCGCCCGTCCGGCGCGGGTACGACGTCACAGACCCCCTTCTTCCAGTCAATACGGATGATCTGCCAGGGGCGCCCCCCGAGGACGAAGCAGCTATCCTGCGGCAGGGCCTGCACGAACACCGCGTCGACCGACCCGACGTTGCGCTGCCCCCACATGACGTCGATGGATGCCGGTGCCTCGAACACGGCATAAAGCGCCTGAAAATTCCTCCGCGCATAGAGCGCTTCACCTCTGGTTCCGAGGATCAGCCGCCCCTCCGTCAAGACGAGGATCCCGGCGGATAGCATCCGAGCCAGCAGCAGCTCACGCTCGCGCTCCGTCACGTCTGCAAAGCATCCTGCCCCCGCGATCCATGCCCACCAGTCAGTCACGGGGACACCGCCTTCCTGAAGGCACAGGGCAAGGAGCTGCTGCGCGAGCACATGGAACGCCGCGCGCTCGGGTTGCACCGGCTCGACGTAACCGCTGGACCATAGCCGCAGGAGCGCTGCCGAAAGCGCGAGATCGCTCTCCTTCGTGCAGAGGATGGTCGCGCCCTGCGCCGATCCCGCGCGGCGGCCGGTTCGGCCCATCCTCTGGAGAAAGCTCGCCACCGCGGAAGGTGCGTCGATCTGGTACACCGCGTCGAGATCTCCGATATCGATCCCGAGCTCCATCGTGGATGTCGCCACGATGACGCAATCGCGCCCGGACTCGAAGGCGCGCTCCGCCTGGCGGCGCTCGTCCGCCGATAGGGACGAGTGCATAAGAAAAGTGCTCACCCCCGTCGCCTGGAGCGCCTCGCCGAGCTGCTCGACGCGGCGTCGGCTGTCCAGGAAAACGAGCCTCTTCTTCCCCACGTCGAGCTGCGAGATCACCTTCGCCGCGTTCGGCAGGCTCGCCACCCAGTCGAGGCGCACCTCGGGCGACGAGGGACGCTTCGGCGGATCCACGAGGCGCGCCGCGCGGCGGCTGGTTCCCGTCAGCCATGCCAGGATCTCCAGCGGGTTACCCACCGTGGCCGATAGCCCGATCCGCTGGATATCCCGCCTGGCGTGGCGCTGGAGGCGCTCCAGCACCGAGACCAAATGTGCGCCGCGATCGTCGGCAGCAAAGGCGTGCACCTCGTCGATGACCACCGCTTGAAGGCCGCGGAACAGCCTGCGGCTCGGGACGCGGCTGCTCACAAGCATCACCTCGAGCGACTCGGGCGTGGTCATGAGGATGTCCGCCGGCTCCTGCGCGAAGCGCCCCCGCGCGCCCGCGCCGACGTCGCCGTGCCACTTGAACACGCGGCGCGACATCATGCCCGCGAGCCGCGTGAGCCGCGGCTCTTGGTTGTTGAGCAGCGCCTTGATCGGGCTCAGGTAGAGCACGCTCGGCGAGGCCCAGTCCTCCACGTGCATGCGCGAGAGCAGCGGCAGGAACGCCGCCTCGGTCTTGCCGCCCGCCGTCGGCGCCAACACGACGCAGTTGTCGCCGTCGAGGATCGCGTGCGCGGTGAGCTCTTGCACCGGACGCAGCTCCGAGAAGCCGAGAGTGTGGACGATATGGTATCGGACGGCCGCGCTCAGGCGATCGAAGGCGCCCGAGGTCGCCTGGTCAGCCATCTCCCTCTCCGCCCGGGCTCGCGCCGCCCAGATCGAGCCCGATGTCCTCCGGGCCCTTCGCCACCCCGGCCGCCGCGGCCTCCTCGGCCGTCATCTCCGTCGCCGAGATCTTCAGATCCAAGTGCTCGGCCGGCTCGAAGTCCTCGAACTGGTCGACGCGATCGAGGACGCGGTCGACGAGCTTCTTCAGGAAGAGACGCGGGGCGATGCCTGTCCTCTGCCCCAGCTTCCCCGTGACGCTGCGCGCCAGCGCGCGCAGTACCTCGTCGGTCACCTTCGCCTGGACGCGCTCGGGGTGGTCGGCCGGGTAGAGCGACCGGACCCGCTTCGCCACGTCGACCAGGCGCTCCTCGTCGAAGGCCAGCAGGCGGACCTGAACGGCCTTTGGGTTGTCGAAGCGCGGCTCCTCGTCGAAGTCGGTATGAAGCCGCGCGGCGAGCGCCGGCGCGCGCTGGACCCCCTGGAAGCCATCGAAAAAGGCGGGGGTTCCTGTGATCAGCAAGAACAGCCCCGGGTAATCGCCGCGCGCCATAGCATCGAGGAGCTGCCGTAGCGCGTTCAGGCTCTTCTCGCGGCTGTCGCCCCGCGCCCGCTGAATCGTCTCGACCTCGTCGAGCACGAACATGAGCCCCGGCCGCCCCGTCTGCTTGAGCAGCAGGAGCAGCCCCCGGAGGAACGCGAGCGCGCCGGTGTGATCCAGATCGGCCTTCAGGCTTGCCTTCCGCTTGACCGAGCCCGCGACGTGCGGCTGTCCCATCAACCAGGCGATCAGCCCATCGAAGGTCGCGTCGTCCTCCTCCAGGCGCGCCCGGTGCGCCCCACGAAGCGCCGAGGAGAAGGCCGGCTGGTCCTCGGCGACCGCGGCCAGCCGCTCCTCGAGCCGCTCGGCGACGCGCTCGTGGAAGCGCTGGGTGTTCGACGAGAGCCCAGGCTCCGCGGCCAACACCTCCTCCTCGATATCGAAGAACCACCGCTCGACGAGCTGCCGGAACGCCCCTCGATCGCGCTCCTTGGTCCTCAGGTGCTCGAGCGCGCGTCGATAAACCGTCTCGAGCCGGTAAAGCGGCGTGTCGACCTCGCTCACCTGCACCTCGGTAACGGCCATGTCGAGCGCGAGCGCCCGGGCAGCGAAGTACCGCGAGAAGAACGTCTTGCCAGCGCCGTAGTCGCCGCGCACCGCCTTGAAGCGGCTGCGCCCCGTCGTGCACTCCTTGAGCTCCTCGACGATGGCCTTCTCGAAGCGATCCAGACCGACGGCCAGGTATTCGAGGCCCTTCTCGGGGACGGTGCCTGTCCGGAGCGCATGCACGATGTCCTTGCGCCGGGCCCTCGAGGGGAGATCGAGCTCAGCCACCCTCGTCCTCCATGAAAATGGCCCGGAGCAGGCGTTCGTCGAGCGTGATGGTCTGGCTCTTCCGGTCCATCTCGATCACGGGCTCCTGATCGAGGTTGAGCACCCGCTCGACGCGGCTCATGAACCCCGGAACGCGGACGCTCGTGCCCGCCGCGTCGATCTTGAGCGCCACCGCGAAAGCGTCCCACGTCATCCGGCCCCCGTTGCGCACGAGCAGCGCGATCGCGTCCTTCACCCTCGGCTGCTCGGTCTCCGGGATCCCGATGATCTGCTGGCGGAAGAGCCTGGTCTTGAACAGCCCCTCGGCGAGTTCTGGCGGCGCCGCCGTTCGAGGCGCCTCGAATGGCAACGCGACCTGCGCCGGGCCCGTCCTCGGCGCCGGTGCGGTCACGGTGAGCGCGGGCAGCGGCGCCGCCGCAGGCGTGGCGGCCGCTGCGTCGCGTGCGGCCCGGGCGCGCTCGGGATGCCAGAACGCCGGCGGGTCGAGCGGCGCCTCGTGCACGTCGAGCGCCTCAAGCTCGGGCAGGAGCCCGCGCGGCGCGAGCAGCACCGCGGGCGCCACGACCTCGGCGAGGCTCGCGCCCCCGTGCTCGCCGGCGTGCGTCATCGAGGTGTAGCGCAACGTCTCGTGGACGGCGACCGCGACGCGGTCCGCCCCCTTCGGCATGGCCAGCGGGCCGGCCGGCAGCTCGATCTCGTCAGGCGCCGCGGTGTCCGACGGCCCCAGGGCGCGGTACCGCGCCCCGCGCTCCGCCCCCTCGATCTCCTTGCCCGCGCTCCGCACCGCGGCCCCGATCAGGCGCAGCGACCTGACGTTGCCGTGATCGCTTACGAGCAGCACGAGGCGCCCCGTGCTCTCGGCGGCCTCAAGGAGCGCCCTGAGCGGTCGGATGCGCTCCGCCGACAGGGGCACGTGGAGCTGCGCCGAGCCCTTGAGCTGGTCGTCGATGGCGTTCACCACGACCGCCACCACGCGACGATCGCCCTTCACGATGCGCGAGGCGTCGTCCGAGAGCCCGCCTCCCTGGCCGAGGACGTCGCCCTTCAGCAGGACGATCGGCACCTCTCCGATGCGCTGGATCGCCGGGTGCTGCGCCAGCCGGTCGCCGTCCCGCCCCGTATCGAGGCTCTCGCCCGGGACGAGCGCTCGGCCCGCGAACAGCGCGCTCCGGCTCAGCTTCGTGATCGTGGGCACATGGGCGAGCACCGGCACGCGACGCCCGCGCGATACCGGGACGAACGACGTGCGCACGACCGAGGGGGCCGAGGACGCGGACCCCCATCCCGCGCCGGCCGAGGGCGCCGAACCGTCGAACGATGCCCAGAGCTCGGCGAGGTTCGCCCCGCTCATCCCGTCCATGCACAGGACGAGCAGCCGAAGGTCCTTGCTGCGCTCGAGCAGGTCCAGCCCCATCCGCGCGAGCGCGTCCTCAATGAGCACGACCTCCGCGCTCCGCCCGTCCGGAAGCCGCACCGCCCCGCGCAGGACCCCGCGATCCCCCTTCTTGCCGACGAGCCGCGCATAGGCCCGCGCAAACCGGGCATCGAGCACATCGCGTACCCGGTCGACCGCGACGACGAGTCGCTGCAGGCCCTTCCCGAGGGGCCCCGAGCCGTCGGTGCGCACCGTCTGGCGCGCCCAGTCAACGTAGGCGCCCACCTCGGCCTGGAACGCCGCCAGGCCGATCACCTCCGCCTGCGGCGGCCAGGCCTCCTCCGGCTGCGCTGCCGCGCCTCTCGCCACCGGCTCGCCCAGGAAGGCCGCGAGGCGCGCCGCCATCTCGACCTGCTCCTCGAGCGCCGCATCGCCGCGCGCCGCGTCGTGCGCCAGCAAGTCGACGGCGGCCCGGGTCACGGCGTCGATGGCGCGCCCCGCGTTCGCCCCATCCGGCGCGCTGGCGGCCGCCTCGAGCGCCCCGACGAACGCCTTGCACCGATGCGCGAAGACGAACGGAAGGCGGTTCGACCCGAGCGCGTGCGGCCGCACGTGCTCCCCAGCGAGCAGCGCCTCGGCCTCGCCCAGGATTGCCCGGCGCAGCGCGTCGTTCCCGGGCCCGTCGAGCTTCTGCCACACGAGCGGCACCAGGTAGCCGAGATCGACGAGCGCCCTGGCGAGGGCGGCCATGCCTTCGTCGCGCACGTGCCGGAGCGCGTGCCCGGGCGACTGGAGCACGCGGATTTCGATCACCGTGGTGAGCAGGTTGAAGGCCTCTCCCTGCCTCTCGCTCAGCGCCGCCCGGGCCGCCTCCCCGACGACGGCCATCGCCGCGAGCTCCACGCCGGCGTCGTTCAGCCACGCCGACAGCACGCGCGGGGCGCTCGGCCCCATGCGGCGCGCGAGGACCGCGGCGAGCTCCTCCCGGGCCTCCTTGACCTGCGCGAGGAGCGCCGCGAGCGCCTTCCCCCGGTGCTCCCGGTCGAGCAGCGTCGCCGCGAAGAGCTGCGCTTCGGTCTCCAGGCCCTCGATTCCCAGCCGATCCCTCAGGAAGACGAGCCACGCGTCGTCGAGGTCGATGCTCGGGGCCTCCCCGCGCGCGTAAGCCCGCGTCCCCTCGCGCTGCACCACGCTGCGCAGCTTGCTGCCGAGGAGGCGCGGCGTCCCGCTCTTCGCGCCGAACCGCCCCGGCAGGAGCCACTCGACCTGCGGCCAACAGAGCCGCCCGCTCGCGAACACCGCCTCGAGGTCGCGCGGGAGCTGGCGCGCGAACGGCACGATGTACACCGACGCCTCTCCGTCCTCTCGCGCGAGCTTCCGCCGGAGATCGAGCTCCCCGGAGGTGTCGATCACGCGGAAGCGCACCGCCTCGCCGCGCAGCGTGACGTCGAGGAGCGCGCCGTCCCCGGCAGGCTCCGCGAGGGAAGCGAAGATGGCGGTGCGGTACGTGCGGTGCTGGCGCTGGTGGAGCAGCTCGAGCTCCTTCCTGATGAGCTCGCACGAGAGGGCCGGCGCCTCGGGCGCGAACGATACGACGTCGGGCGTCGCGGCCGCAGACGCCGCCGTCACCCTTTGCCTCCGCCGAGGACCTCGATGGTGACGCGGAGCCGCTTGCCGGCCCCGAGCTTCGCGCGGAGCGCGGCGACCAGGCGCTCGACATCGCCGACGTTCGCGAGCGTGTGCTCCTCCGATGAACCCACCTCCGGCGGGTCCGGGCGCGCGACGTCGAAGGACGGCAGCGCCTCGGCCGGCAGCTCTGGATCGACCCCCCGCGGGTCCGGCGTCGGCGGCGACGGCGGATTCGCCGGCGGGGGCAACGGCGGCGGCGGCGCCGGCGGCGGCTTCACCTCGAAGAGGAGCCGCGTGAGCTGCGTCGCCTCCCGCTCGAGGACCGGGCGCAGCGCCTCGACGTTCTCGTCCCACTGGAGCGCCTGCCGCACGCGCTCCATCACCGGTCGGACGTCCGGCCCCCGGGCGGGCTCCGCCTCCAGTTTGTGTCCTCCGGCGATCGGCGCCTTGAGGCTCTCCGACTTCAGGGTCTGGACCAGCGCGTCGACCTCCTTCGGCCCGGCCATGTGCGTGAGGGCCGTCGCGCGCGCCGGATCCCACGGGGTGCGCGCCAGCGCCTCGACGATGCCCGCCGCGTCGCGCGCCGAGAGCACCGCAGAGGTCAGCTCGCGGAGCTTCTCCAGCACCGCGCCCCTGGGCGTCGCCGCCGCGGGCGCCGTCAGGCCAGCGAGGCGGTGCCACTCCGCGAGGAGCGCCACCGCGCTCTCCAGCCGCGCGGCGACCAGATCGCTCGCCGCCTTCTTCGCCCGGCTCGCGAGCTCGTCCACGCGCGCCGGCGTGAGCGCCTTGCCCAGGGTGATCCCGAAGAGCTCCGCCGTGCGGAGCGCGCTTTGCCAGGTCTCCTGGCCCGGGAGCTCCACCGGCACGAGCGACAGGTCGTCGGCCAGCTTGCCGACGAGCGCCGAGACCGCGTTCCCGTGCGCGAGCAGCCGCAGCGGCTTCGCCGAGGCCTTCGCGTAGGCGAGCACCAGGAAGTCCTCCACCTCGCGCGAAAGCTCCATCAGCCCGTCGGGATCGATCGCCCGGCGCACCGCCGCCACCGACAGCGGCCCCTTGTGGCTTGCGAGGTTCTTCGCCATCTGGTCCAGGATCCCACCCGCGTAGGTCGCGTCCTCCTCGATGATGCGCACGACGCCGAGGTGCTCGGCCGCGGCGATCCCGCGCAGGTCCTCGATCTGCGCCCGGTCGAGGCGCGCCCGGCGGTCGGGCGTCTCGAGCACGCGGTCGAGGAGCTCCAGGACCGCCTCGAGCCGCTGCCGCGTCGGGACCTTGCCCTTGCCGAACACCGGGTGGCGTGGCGCCCGCGTCTCGAGCGCCTGCTTCACCACGGCCTCGAGCGCGTTCTGGAAGAGGCCGCCGGCCGGCACCGACAGCCTGGCATCGCGCCGGAGCAAGTGCACCTGCCGGTCGGGCGCGAGCCCCGGCGCGAGGTGCTGGTTGTGCTCGTGGCTCAGGCCGTACGCGCTCGCGAGCGCGTTCTCGATCTGCTTGCTCTTGAGCTCTCGCTGCTGCTCCAGCGTCGATCGCACCCGCGCGAGCTCGTCCATGCTCACGAACGGCAGGCGGGTGGCGAGATCCTGGTCCCGCAGGTCGACGAGCCCGTCGATGATGACGAGATCCGCGAGCACTTGCCGCGTGTCCTCATCCAGGAACGCCGGCAGCCACACGATCGTGGCGAGGCCCCGCTCCGCCTCCTTCCCGGCGAGGCCGTCGAGCACCTGCGCGATGCGCTCCTCGTCCTCCCGCGGCCCGTGGCCGACCTCGTCGAACGGGTAATCGAGGACGACCCGCACGTCCTCGTCCTCGCCGGGCCGGAACACGTGGTCGTTCGCGAGCCGCACGTTGTCGTAGACGAACCCGACCACCCACTTGCGCTCGCGCCACTCGACGGTGCGGCGCCCGGCCTGGTCCTTGCGCGAGACGCCCATCTTCTCGAACAGCACGTCGCGCACGCGGATCCGCCGGCGCTGCTCGTTGTCGAGGTCGCGGCAGAAGTCGAGGATGCGGCGCACGTCGATGATGTCGAGGACCCCGCGCACCTCGGGGTTCGCGTCGCCCCGGACGTGCACCGCCGGCGTCACGCCGGCCCACTCCTTGACGAGCGCCGTCGCCATGGTGGTCTCTTCGTTGGGCACGCGCGACTTGAGGGTGCCGCTGTTCAGGTACACGAGGCCCGAGGCCGTCAGGTCCTTCAGGACCGGCGTGTTCGGCACGAGGCCCTGGAGGAGCACCGTCTTGGCGATGCGCGTCTGGTTGCGGCAGGCCTTCTCCCGGCAGCCCGAGCAGCCGAGGCGGGCGTCGAAGTCCTCGCGCAGGAGCTGGCATCGCTCCGGCGTGTCGGTCTTCTGCTTCTTGCGGATGTGCGGCAGGAGGTCGTTCTCGTAGATGCGCCGCGCCTGCTCATACGATCGCTGGATCGCGGGCAGATCGCTGGTCTGCCCGTGCGCCACGACGTCGAAGAGATCGCCGACCGGCACCACCGTCCCGAGCTCGAAGTCGGGCAGGTAGCGGACGAGGAGGTGCGTCAGCTCCCGAAGCGCCGTCCGGTCCCGCTGCAGCGTGGCGCTCAGGGCGACCATCACCTCGATGAGCGCGGGGGAGAACGGATACACCCGCCGGAAGTCGTCGGCGTCGCCCTGGTTGCCGTTGAGGTGCCGGAAGTCCTTCGCGAAGGCGCGCTTCCAGGACGCGAACGACGCGTCGATCTCCGCCCGGGCCTCCGGGCCTGAGGGGCGCAGGACGCGCTTCTCGATGATGCGCGGCAGGTCCTTGTCCTCCAGCGAGATCGTCTCGAATCGGTCCTTCCAGAACGAGAGCTGGTCCCGGAAGATCACCTCGTCACGGCCGACCGCGAGCTTGCCGACCATCTCCGAGAGGTCGCGCTGCCGCGCGGCGAAGGTGATGAACGGCAAGGCAGGCGGGTAGTCGCCGTGCTCGACGAGGGTCGAGACCTTCGGCGTCTCGAGGGAGAGCTTCCTCGGGTCCTGGAAGGTCGAGAGCCACAACACGAGCTCGTCGAGGACGAGGACGACGCCCTCGTAGCCGAGCCCTTGGAGGTGCTCGGCCAGGATTTGCAGGCCCGGGCCGAGCCTCACGAGCTCGGCGCTCGCCGCCACGCCCTCGAACCAGGGGGTCCTCGCGAGCTCGCCCGCGAGCTCCCGCGCCTGCCTGGAGCCGGGCGCGGCGAGGGCCGCCTCGAAGCGCTGCCGGGTCCAGCGCGCCCCCCCGAGGTCGCCCCAGGCGCCGTCGTCGTCCGAGGCGCCCTGGTTCGAGGGGAAGGCCGCGAAGAACCTCGCGTCGCCCAGGTCCGCGAGCAGGCGCTGCGCGCTCGCGAAGAGCTTCTGCGACGCGAAGAGCGCCGGCGCCGGCGCGCCCGGGTGGAGCCGCGCGAGCTCCTCGACCGCCGCGCCGAGCACGATCTCCTCGAGCGTCGTCGCCTGGCGGCTGATGCACTGGACGTGCAGGCGGAAGAGCTTCCGGCCGACGATGGCAGGGTGGAACTTCGCGCGGTGCTCCTGGAGCTCGGGGTGGAGCGAATAGACGGCCTTCTCGTCGGCGAGGAGCAGGCTCAGGACGTTCATGAAGTGCGACTTGCCGCACCCGAAGCTGCCGTGGATCCAGGTGAACACGCTCCGCCTGTCGGCGAGGCTCCTGCGGGCGTTGTCGAGCGCGCGATCGAGGTTGCGCGCGATGGACGGCGTCACCTGGTACTCGGCGAGGGTCCGCTCGATGCGCTCGGCGCTGGCAGCGCGGTCGATCTGGTGGACGAAGTCCACCGTCTTGACGTCCTCGGGGAGTTGAAAGTACCGGCGAAGGGGCGCTTCGGACATGGGATCTCTGAGGGGTGCTCCTGCGAGCGGTCCAGATCGGCGGAGAGGTGGAGGTCGACGAGACGACAGCGAACCGTGGACGGTATCACGGGCCGAGAGGGCGCCGGGACGACCGCCTCAGTGCGGCCGGCGGCCGGCGAGGCGCTGCGATGGCACCAGGAAGCCCGCCGCTATGCTGCAGGGCCTGCCTGGTCACGCCTGAAAGTAAAGAATCATACAGGAATGCCTGCGGAAGTGCCGTCGGAGGTAAAAGATCATACAGATCAGTCTGCGGAACCGGCCTCGACCGTTGCGCAGCATACAGTACTGCGTGCGGAGACGCGCTTTTTATGTAGTTCGGCATACATTCTTGTCTCCCACGGCGCTCCCGCGCCTCCCTGCGCGCGCGAGACTGCCTGATTTCCTGCGCCGGGGTCCAGCGCCGCAGGGCGACTGGGCGTGTGGCTGAGGTCGCTTGTGGATCCGGCAGCGAGGATGGGGCGCGGAGGCAGGATCGAACCAGCCCAGCGCGGTCAGGCGACTCGCATCCATCACGGCGCGCGGCGGAGCGCGCCGCGCTCCCAGACGTACCGGCCGCGGGCGCCACAGATGCGCCGGTAGGCGGCGCGCACGCGCTGCCCGGAGGCGCTGCTCCCGCCGGGGGCGCCTGGGAGGGGGCTGTTCGCGGCGATCCAGGGGTGGTCACACGAGGGGGTCGTCCCCGCCGTATCGTCGAATCGGAGCGAGCTTCCCTCGACGCGAAGATCGAGCACCACCGAACACGGGATCGGGGCGCCCGGCGCGCACTCGTCGAGCGTCGCGCCGGTGGGGACGTCGAGCACAGCCTGGAGCACGCCGCCCCGCGCTGCGTAGAGGACCGTGTGCGTCACGACGGGCGCCGCGTCGGATTCCGGCTCGCGCGCACGAGAGCACACCATCAGCTCGACCTCCGGCAGACGGAGCGCCTGGTGGCAGGAGCACATGTTGAGGCGCTGAGGCGGGCTCGTGGCGAGGGTCGACCAGCACGAGGCATCGGGACGCCACGCGGCGCCGCGGGCCGCCAGCCAGGCATCCTGGTCGAACGGCGTGCCAGCCGGCGCGCTCGGGCCGGCGGCGGTCGCAGGAGCGGGCGAGACCGACCCTGCATCGCCGAGCGACGGCGGCGATCCCGATCGAGGAGCCCCGGGCGTGCCGGGGCGTGCGGCATCGAGGTCGTTGAGCCCACCGCCGCCCGCCGAAGCGGCTCCGGAGGGCGAGGCCGGTGCCGCCGGCGCGCTCGCCGACGATGGGAGCCCCCCCGTCGAAACGTCGCCTTGGGGAAGGCGCTCTCGATGACAGCCGAGCTGCCCCGCCGCGAGCGCGGCGACGACGAGTGAAACGAGGGCGCGCTTCAAAACAGGGAGTCCTGCAAGAACCGTTGCAGAAAGGTCACGGCGAAGGGACCGGGGACGGCGATGTAACCGCCGAAGACCGCGAACTGATGCCAAAAGTCGACCCTCCCGCGCAAATGTGGGTAGGCGGTAATCACATGATCCCAGAGCGGGTTGCTGCCCGCGTCATAGGCTTTCCTGTTCGGCGGCGTCGCGGTGACCCGCGACACGGGCCCCCGCGCGAACTTCTCGATGCTGATCCGGATCCCCTCGTTCGCCGTGAGCTGATAGCCCCCGGTCATCCGCAGCACCGTGTCGTTCCGCGAGTTGAACCACTGGATCGCGGCGCCTGCGCTGGAGGGTGCACCCCGCGCATCGAACGCGTACACCTCCGAGACGCGTCGCGTGTTGCTGGCGAGCGCGGCCCACATGGACAGCCCGCCGGCGCTGTAGCCCGCGACGCCGAGGCGGCCGAGCTGGATGGCCCCACGGTTCTTCCCGAGGCGTTGCTCCGCCCAGAGCAGGCGGAGCGCGCCGCCGGCGAGGGCAGGGAGCGATGCGCCGGTCGCGGCGCCAAAGTCGGAGCCGCTCGGCCAGGGGTGAAGGATCACCACGGGCTTCCCGCTCCGGGAGAGCGCGTCCTCGAAGCCCGCGCGCAGCCATACATAGGGTCTGTTGCCGTCGCTGGGATCGGGGCGAAACACGTCGCGCCGCCACACATCGGCGTGCAGGTCATCGACCGGCTTGAGCAGGTAGCGGTTGAGCCCGAACATGTCGTGATGAGGCTCATCGACGCGGGCATAAGCGTAGCTCTGAGGTCGGAAGAACACGAGGCAGCCGACCCCGGGCGAAGGCGGCGCGGCGCACGCGGCGGGGACGGTCGCAAACCAGATGAGCGGCTTGCCACCGGTGTATCCGAGGGCGACGAGCTCGGGATCGCCAGGCTGGTGATCGACAACGTACTCGGACGCGAAGGCAGCGTACGCCATCCAGAACGGCGTGATGTTCACGAACTCCGTCCGGATCTGCACCAGCGCGGCGCCGTTCACGTTGGCCATCACCTTCGTGTCCACGAGGGGGTGGCTCTTGACGAAGGCGGGGATGTTCGCCGCCTCCAGCATCGTTCCCCCCGCGACCACGTCGTAGGGCTGCTCCACCTGGAGCACGGGGTGGCTCATCGCGCCCACGCTTCCGACTGCGCCGAACGAGGCCGTGAACGTGGCCTTCAAGACCACCCGCGCCGTCCCGTCGGGGATGTCGAACTCGCGCACGCCGGAGGACGTGGACGCGAGCGGAAGCGGCGTCCCTCCGACCACGAGGCGCACATCGGCCCCCGATTCGGGCAGGAGCGCGTGCCCCGCGTTCGGCCAGGTGACCTTGACCCGCAGCATCAGACCTGCTCCGCCTCCTGGAACACGGGATCCACCTTCCCCTCGAGGGCCAGCTCGACCATGGTCGACCGGTAGACGAGCTCCTCGACGAACGGCGGCGGCGCGTCCAGGCTCGGCGCAGGCAGCTCGAGCGGGATGCTCTCGAGGAAGCGCCATACCGCGTCCAGGCGCTCCAGGAACAGCGCCTCATGGAGCGTATCGATCGCCGCGCGGAGCCACTCCGGTGGAGCTGGCGCGGCGGGCGCCGGCGCATCCGGCGGCGGCGCAGGGCTGGCCGGCAGCGCGACCCACTCCGGGACCGCCTCGGTCGGCATGACGAGCGTGTCCCCGGGGAAGATCACGTCAGGCGATCGCCCTGCGTAGCGCTCCTGGTTGAGCGCCCAGATCTCCCTCCAGCGGGCGCCGTCCCCGAGGTAGCGGGCCGCGATCCGCACCAGCGTGTCGCCGCTCTGGACGACAAGCACGTTGGGCGCGATCCACAGCCCGGCATCGACCGGCGGCGGGGGGATCGGCGGCGGCGGTGCTGGCGAGGGCTCCGGTGCTATCCCCTGCACGAGGGCCTGAGCGCCCGTCGCGGCGGAGTGGAGCGCGAGCATCGCGCGCTCCTCGGCGACGGTGAGCTGCCATGGCCCTGACGGGTCGACCAGGGACAGCTCGGCCCACGGGGATGCCTGGGCGATATGAACCAGGTCGGTGCGCGTCACGAGCAGGAGCTTCTGGGGCTCGGCATCCGGCAGGCTCACGGCGTCGCCGATGCGGCTCGGGACGCGCACGTGCCACGAGTCCCCCTCGGGCAACGGCGCTGTCCGGCGCAGGCCCCGCTCCCGGCCGGCGAGCGCCCTGGCGAGCTCATCGGTGCTGGCAATGGCGGCGCTTCCCCAGCCCGCCGGCACGCCGTCGACGCGCACGCGCCCGCTTCCGTCCGTTCGGCGCACGACCTCCCCTGCGGGCGTGCTCACCCGCATGCTCACGTCCGCGATCGGGGTCTCAAGCTCGTCCAGCAGGACGATCTCGTAGAACGAGAGCTCGGTCCCCGCTCCGGGCGGTCGGGCCGGCGGCGACGTTCCCGGTCCAGCGTGCGGCGCGCGGCCCCCCTGGCCTAGGGGCGCGGCGGACGCCGGGGCGCGGATCTCGCGCAGCGCGACGAGCTCTCCGTGCTCCAGCGCCCGGCATACCCGCGCGGAGATCCGATCGCGGAGCGCTCGCTGGTCCTGCGGGTACAGGCTGGACCCGCCGCAGAGGGTGAGCTCGCTGTAAACCTCCTGAAGGACATGGAGGTTGTCGTTCAGCCGAGCCTCGATGGCGAACGAGGCAAACAGGGGCGGGACGGGCTCGAGGTGGTCCTTCGATGGATCGTCGGGCGCGTGATTCGCGCGCACGAGGTAGATTCGCTGGCCGAAGTCCAAGACCGGCCATCTCCTGAGCCGGGAATCCGTCATGTCGCGGAGCGCGCCCCAAGCAGGATGGCGAGCGAGCCGGGGCGCCGCTCGAAGCTCACGCGGGTTCGGATGTCGTCGAGGTCGGCCCGCTCGATCACGCTTCCACGTCCTCCCCTCCACCGGCGCGGCCCGCTGTCGATGCCACGACACGCGGCCGCTTCTTCTTTTCGACCAGGCGCCCGGCCTCGACCAGCGCGTCGACGGTCTTCTTGAGGGCGCTCGCGGAGAGGCCGAGCTGCTGGCCGAGGTCGGCGGCGGCGACGCCGGCGCCCTCGTCGCGCGCGCGGACCGCCTCGACGAAGGCGTCGAGCGCCGCCTCGTCGGCGGAGGCGCCGCGGGCGGGGCGCGCTGCCCTGGCCGGGGCGCGGGGCTCGGCGGCCGCGGCGCGCTCCGGGGCCGGCTTGCGGCCGCGGGCGCCGGCGCGGGCCGGGCGGCGGTAGGCGCGGGCCTCGTCGAGGGAGACCTCAAGGCGGCGGGCCTGCTCGGCGAGGTAGGCCTCGAAGGCGGCGGCGGTCTCGCCGTCCTCGTCGTGCCACTGCCGCACCCAGGGGAGCAGGTCGGCCATGGTCTGGAGCAGCGGGAGGAGCCGCTCGCGCGCGGCGGCGTCGAGGAGGAGGCCCTCGTCGGTCGCCGCGGCGGCGCCGAGCGCCTCCTCGCGGTCGAGGCGGGTGGCGCGCGGGATGAGCTCGTGGCCGTGCAGGCCCATCTCCTCCTGCCAGAGCTCGATGGCCGCCTGGAGTTGCTCGAGGTGGTTCCAGCCGGCCCAGCCGAAGACGAGGCTGGCCTTGCCGGAGGCGCCGGAGGGGGGCGTCGCCGTCGGGTAGGCGACGAAGCGCTCCTTGGGGACGTCGAGCTTGCCCCGGTGGCGCCAGACGACGGCGGCGTTCTCGAAGTCCTTCTGGTCGTATTTCGGGGGGACCGGGACGTCGAGCTTCTCGCCGGCGTCCTCGCGGCGCTGGAGCTCCCAGGTGCGCTCCCAGAGGCGGCGCTTGGCGATGCCCTCCTCGGTGTAGCGCTGGCAGGTGGCGGAGGGGACGGACTCTTTCTGGACGAGGTCGGCGAGGACAGCCTCGAGATCGTAGGTGCTGGTGCCGGTGAGGACCTCGGCGACGGCGCGGACCTTGGGGTCGGCGTGGAGGACGGCGGCGAGGGCGCGGATGGGGAGAGGGCGAGGGTCGGGGCGGTCGCGGAGGGCGGATTCGGCGCGGGTGAGGAGCCAGGATTCGCAGGCGTCGTGGACTTCTCCATCCCAATCGAGCGGCTCCCAGCGGCGTTTGTACTCGAGACGCTCCAGCAGCTGAAGCTCCTTATTCTCGCTTGTGCAGCTCAAGCGTTGCCGAACGACGCGAGCTTGCATCGGCGCAAGAGAGTTCAGATCTTCAAGCCTCAGAGCTCCCCGACGGAAGCGCTCGTACCATTCAGTACTCTCACCTTGTCGAACCCTCTCGGCCAGCGCAACCTCAACAGGTCTCCCTTCTGGAACAAGCTCACAAATCGTATCTGGCGTCACACAACTCGGCGGACTTGGAAGTCCCAACAGCGCATAAACAAGCCAGTCCAACTCCTCCTGGAGCGCACAGGCCAAGCTGCGACAGCGCTCGAACTCCCGCCGTGTCAGCGCGAGCAACTGAAGCAGTGCGCTCGCGCCGTCATCGCGTTCCACGAGCGAAGCAAACACATGCCTCGGAGCCAAATCGGCAGCTCTCTTGGATTGTTCATCAAGGGCAGACGCCCACGGAAGAAGCGTTCCAACGGGAAGCACCGGCATCTCCAACAGTGCGGTCCCACTAAACTCAAAATTATTTTTCCATTCTTCGGTTCCCATAATTGAGAACCCGCCAGCAACACGCGACCCACCCCCTTCGCCTTTTTTTGTACACACCTGCTTCATCCAGAAGCAGGCCGTCGAGCTGTTCAAATAACCTAGGAGCGCGAGATGCTCTTCCTCAGTCGCGCCCTCCGGCAGCTTAATAAGCTGCGCCGTTCGATTGAATACACTCCCGCCGCGATCAAAAACGAAGTGATTGTGGGTGGCAACAAATGCGAAGATAATAGACAGCGGCACACGAAAGCGCGCCGGAAAAAAGATCGAAAATTCATACCAGAACCGCCCGTGCTCCAAGTGGGTTTTCCCATATGTGTAGCGATTCTGAAGCGAGGTCCGCAGCGGCCACAGCGCACGGCACATTGCCGGCTGGGGCCAGGGCACGAAAGACTGATCATAGGGGAATACACAATGCTCAGGCCCATGCACTGCCCAATCCCTAACAACGTCTCCCGTGACCATGGGTCGCGCACATACGGCGGGTATTTCATGCCTTCGGATCGCGCCCTCTCCCCATATATAAGCATCGTCCTCCATGGTGAGCGCGCCAACGCCAATTATGTCTACCACCTCACCCAACCGCTTTTCCGCCCGCGTCTCCAGCAGCTCCTTTAACTCTGTTGCGCCGCCACCGCCGAGGCTCCAAGGATGGTGGCCAAGCTTGTCGCGCTCCACGTCGGCCACCGAGATGTATTCGTTCCCATAGCCAGCCTCGAGATGGTGTGAGGCGATCGACGACCACACCTTACCCTCCGAAGGCACCGACGGCGTCGTTGGCTCACCGCGACTACCCATCACGACGCGCACCTGCGAGCCGATCCGTCGCCTAGCGCGGCCGAAGAGGATCACCGTCGGCGTCCCATGCCCCGGGATATAGGCGCTCGACGTGTCGATCACCTCGGTTAGGTCGATCCGGGGAAGCACGTCCTCGATCAGCCGCTTGCCAAACTCGCGTTTCATGAACGAGTTCGCCGTGATCTGCCCCGTGAACGCCCCCTCATTCCCGAGCTGGAAGATCCTCTCCACGAACGGCGCCGACAGCGCGTACTTCCCCGACGCCGCCACATACCGCTCCCGGATGAGCTCCCGCTTCTTCGCGTCCTTCTCCGTGATGTACGGCGGATTCGCCACCACCACATCGAACCGCGTCGACGCGAGCAGCCTGTCCGTCTCCGGCTCGAAGAACGACAGCAGCGGTCCCCGCTCGAACCCCGTCCCCTCCGTCGCCACCCCCTGCCGCGCCAGCGCATCGCCGAAGGTCCCCTGCACCTCCCGCCCCGCGAGCAGCGAGTCCCCCACGTGCACGTGGATCTCGACCTCCTCCGGCACCTGCTCCAGCTTCGGGATCCCCGCCTTGTCCAGATAGCTCAGCAGCAGCCGGAACCGCGCGATCGCCGCCGCATACGGGTTCAGGTCCACCCCGTACACCTGCCCCAGCGCCGCCCGCGCGCTCTCCTCTCTCCCCTTCCCCGGCTCCACCCGCCGCCGCGCCTCGAACAGCCGGTCGTAGGCCCCCAGCAAGAGGTGCCCCGACCCGCACGCCGGATCGAGCACCGTCACCGCCACCCCGCGCTCCCGGATCGCCGGATCCAGCGTGTTCTCCAGCAGGAACCGCTCCACGAACTCCGGCGTCTGCAGCAGCGCGTACCGCTTCCGCACCCCCTCGTTCAGGTCCTGGTACAGGTCCCCGAGGTACCGCGTCGACGCCCCGTCGTGCTCCTCCTCGTCCCCCGCCGGCCGCCCGAACGTGAACCGCAGCGCGCCCCCGTCGGTCGCCCGCAGCTCGTCGAGGAGCTCCCCGATCGCCCGCGACGACGGCCCGAGCCGCCACAGCGGCGCCCGACCCGGCCCGAACACCCCCCGGCCGCCGGGCATGAGCGCGATCGCGTCGAAGACGTGCAGCAGGTAGTCGCGCTCCCCGAGGAACTTCATCTGCGCACGGAACTGCGCCAGGCGATCCGCCGCCCCGGGACCCGCCAGCCGGTGCGGCAAATACCCCCGGTCCTCCAGCGTCCGCGCGAACACCGCGCAGAGCACCCAGCTCGCCGCCACCTGATCGCAGAACCCCTCCCGGTAGACCTCGTACGCCTCCCCGGTGCGCCCCTCGGCCGCGTCCCTCGCGTGCGCCTCGCGCAGCGACGGCTCCACCCGTGGATCCGCCGCGCGCTCGGCGAGATCGGCCGCGAGGCGGCGGTGGACCCTGGACATGGCGCGCACGAGCGCGGCCGGATCGGCGAGCGGCGGGAAAGACACGGGTTGGCTCATGGTCTCTGGGCTGGGAAATACGGCGTGCTCGATCGGCGCTTCTCGGCGTGACGCTGGATCCACGCGGCGGGCACCTCGACGATCTCGTGCGGCAAGAGCCCCGGCACCGGGACGAGGCAGCTCCCGGCCGAGGCGCCGACCCGCGAGGCGACGTCGGCGCCGACCTCGACGACGGCGCCCTCGCCCGCGAAGACCGGCAGCACGACGAACGTCGCGAGGCGCCCGGCCGGCGGCGCGGGCGCCCGGTGCGCGTCGGCGAGCCGGGCGACCACGGAGAGCAGGTCGTACCGCGCGAGCAGGCCGAGGCGCGTGAGCACCCGCGGCCGCCCCGACGCGAGCACGGCGCCGACCGAGCGCTCCGCCGCGAGGCGCATCAGCTCCAGGAGCCTCGGCCACGCAGCACCCCCGGGGCCGCCGGCGTCGGCGGCGAGCGCCGGCGCGAGACCGCCGCGGAGGTTCTTCTCGGCCGCGACCGCCTCGGCCCCGTCCACCATCAGCGCGTCGAAACGGACCACCTCGCCGCCGACGCGCCCGGCGACCGCGTGCGCCACGAGCTCCGCGTTGGGCGCGCCCCGCTCGACCGGACGCCCGTCCCCGGCGACCATCCCCCGCCAGAGCAGCACGCGGAACGCGCTCTCGCGCCGCGCGCGCTCGAGCTCCTCGCCGAAGATCCGCACCGCCGTCGCCCCGCGGACGTCGCCCTCGGGGCGCTCCCGGCGCGGCGTGAATGGGACCGGGGCCGCGCCGGCCGCAGGCGCGGCAGGCGCCTCCGGCGCGGCCGAGGGGCCGGGATCGAGGCGAGGCGCGGCGGCCCCCGGGACCGCAGGGGCGGGCGACGGCGGGCCGGCGGCAGGCTCCACGCCCGCGGCTGCGCCCGCGCCGCCGGTCGAGCGGTTGCTCCAGAGCTCGGTCGAGCCCTGGCCCAGCGTGCGCTCCAACGGCACGAGCGCCCCCCTCGCCGGGTCGACGCGCAGGCCGATCCCCCGGGCGAGGCCGTCGAGCGCCGCCGGATCGTCGGGGAAGGGCCCGCCCTCGGGGTAGCGCGCGCGCACCCGGCGCTGGAGCTCGTCGAGCGAGATGTCGCCCGCGATCGCCGCCGCGCTGAGGAGGATCGCCCGCCCGGCAGGCAGGCCCACCGGGTAGAGCTCGCCGCGCGCCGAGAGCCGCGCCCGCGCGGCGGTCGCGACCGCGAGCGCGACCAGCGCGCGATCCGGCAGCGCCTGCGCGAGCTCCGCGCGGCGCGGGTCGATGCCGGGCGCCGCGCCGATCCCCTCGCGCAGGCGCGCCGCCGCCGCGGCTTCGGCGACCACGGCATCGCCCTCGACGAGCGCGTCGGCGGCCCCGCCGAGCACCTCGGCGAGCTCGAAGCCGGCGCGGTCCCACGCGACGAGCACCTCGCCGGACGACGGGCGCGCGACCCGGCGCAGCCGCAGGCGCGCGTCCTCGGGGCCGCCGAAGAGGTCGGCGTCGAGCTCGGTGACGGCGCGCACCAGGGCCTCCGCGCCGCGCCGGGCGGCGTCGGGCGCGAGGTCCGGCTCGGGCGGCAGCGCCTCCAGCACGGCGGCCGCGGCGCGACCGAGGGGGACGACCCCCGCGCTCGCCGCGAGGGCGCCCTCGACGGCCGCATAGACCCGCTCGAGCACCGCGAGCTCGCGCCGCTTCGCCGGCGGGGCGCCGTCCTCCGGCGGGAGCGCGGCGGTCGCGCCGCCGCCGGTCCAGCGCTCGCGCGCCTTGCCGACGTCGATGGAGATCTGCGCCCGCGAGACGTTCCAGGCGCGCGCGAGGTCGAGCATCGTCCCATGGCGCGGGAAGCCCTCGCGGTCGTCGAGGCCGAGGTACTGCCGCACCCGCACGCGCGAGACGCTGCCCTTGGGGCCGCTCCGGGGCGCGACGAGCTCGACGGCCGCGCCGAGCGTGGTCGGAGGCCGCTCGGCGTCGACGAGGCCCGCGAGCCACGCCGTGACGTCCTTCACGCCCTCGGTCGCGCCGTCCCGCTTCGCCCGCGTGACGAGGTTCTTCACCTGCGCGTGCGGCGCGGACGCGACCGCGACGGAGTCGACGAGGCCCGCCTCGGCGAGGCGCCGCGCGAGCGCCGCGCTGAGCCGCCCCGCCTCGGCCTCCTGCTCCACGGCGCGGCGCGCGCCAGCGAAGCCGCGGAGGAACGGGGGCGCGGCGTCCGTCGCGCTGATCTCCAGGTGCTTCCGCACCACCTCGGCGAGCTGGACCAGCGACCGCGCCGTGCTGGCGCCGACGCCGCGCACCCCACCGAGGCGGTTGCTCGAGAGCTGCGCGAGGTCGTGCAGGCTGTAGATGCCCATCCGGTCGAGGGCGTTCCGCTGGCGCGCAGAGAGCGCGAGGTCGCCGACGCGCGCCTCGGGACCGAGCCCCTTCAGGTCGGCCGCGCCGATCGCCGGCTCGTCGCCCGCGCGCTCGTGCTCCGGGACCTTGTGCAGGGCCCGGATGAACGCGTCGCGCATGTCATCCGCGGCCGCGAAGCGATCGCGCGCCGCCGCCTGGAAGGCGCGCTCGAAGAACCGCACGAGCCCGTCGCGCACGTCGGCGTCGAAGCGATCGGGCTCGAGGTGCACCGCGACCGCGCCCGGCCCGGCGGCCGGGAGGGGCGCGGGGCGGAGGCCCGTGAACATCTCGTGCAGCGTGATCGCCGCCGCCCACCGGTCGGCCGCGTCGTCCCAGCGGCCGCGCACCGGGAGCTCCGGGTCCTTGTAGGCGGGGGTGCCGATCCCGAGCTCGTCGGCCGGCCGCTGGGAGAGCGAGAAGTCGAAGAGGAGCAGCCTCTTTCTGCCCTTCTCGGCGCCCGAGGTCAGCCCGATGTTGGCGGGCTTGATGTCGCGGTGCTGCACCCCCGCCTCCTCGAGGCTGCGCAGCGCGGTGAGCAGGTCGTCGCCCCAGCGGCGCGCGTAGTCGAGCGAGAGCGCGCCCTCGGCCCGGATCTCGTCAGCGAGCGTCCTTTCCCCCGCGAGCTGGACGACGAGGCACGTGCGTCCAGCGAGCGTGCGCGCCTCGATGAAGTGCGCGATGCGGTCGACGCCGGGCAGGCGCCTGAGCCGCTCGAGCACCTCGCCCTCGCGCGCGATGCGCTCGTCGTGGGCGTCGGACAGCGGCACCTTGAGGGCGACCTCGCCCTCGCGCGGGTGCGACACCTTGAACACCCGCGCCGTGGCGCCGCTCCCGAGCTCCCCGAGCACCCGGAGATCTCCGCCGAGGACGGCGCCCTTGACGGCCTCGAGCGGGTCGAGCTCGGGCGCCGGGGGCGCCTCGACGGGGGCCGGGGAGCCGCCTTCGCGCTCGCCTGCGGCGTGGACAGGAGCGCCGGGCTCGCGGTCGGCTCCCGCACGCAACGGCAAGGGAACGGGCGGCTCCGGCGCGGTGAGCGCCTCCTCAAGGCGATCCACGAAGTCCAGCGGCGTGGGCAGATCCCGGGTGCGCTCGGTCGCGTCGGAGGAGGTGGCGGTCCAGAGGACGGCGTCGAGGCTCTCGCGGACGCCGCGGGGGAAGAGATCGTCGCGGACGGCGGAGATGAAGAGGCCATGATCGCGATCGAGCCGCTGCGCGAGCTCGGCGGCGGTCGACGCGGGCGGCTCCTCGGCGAGGAGGTAGTAGGCGAGCGCGCCGAGCGAGAACATGTCGCTCGCAGGCGTGACGGGCGCGCCGCGCGCGACCTCCGGGGCCTCGTAGAGGCTCGCCGAGGCGCCGGCGAGCCGGGTGAAGAGCTTCGTGCCCTCGCTCGCGGGCTCGACCGAGGCGGCGAGCGCGAAGCGGGTGAGCTTGACCTCGATCGGCCCGGGTCGCAGGACGGGGGCGCTCCGGGCGCTGCGCTCGTCCTGGTGGAGCGACGGGCCGCGGTGGACCAGGACCGCCTCGGGCGAGAGGGCGCCGTGAACGACATCGCGGCGATGGCAGAACGCGAGCGCGTCTGCGACGCGGCGGAGGATGGCCAGCTTGTCGTCGACGCCGAGATCGGAGCGGCCGCCGTCGCCGCGGTGCTCCTTGAGGAAGGCGTCGAGCGGTTTGCCCGGGAAGCCGCGAAAGACGATCGCGGGCCCGAGCGGCCCCTTCGGATCGAACTGCTCGAGCGCCAGGATGTCCGGGTGGTCGCCGAGGCGCAGCAGCACCTGCGCCTCGCGCTCGACGCGGCGATCGAGCCGCTCTGCGATCTCGCGGTCCCCCTTCGGCGCGAGGTAGGAACGTACGCGGCAGCGCGGCCCCACGCCGCGCGGCACCGCCCAGTGGTCCTGGTAGCCGTCGCCCTCGCCGACGAGCTCGGTGAGGTCGAACCGGCCGTCGACCACGGTGAGGGGCTTGTCGA
This sequence comes from Sorangium sp. So ce394, assembly GCF_051474665.1. Lineage (NCBI taxonomy): Bacteria > Pseudomonadati > Myxococcota > Polyangiales > Polyangiaceae > Sorangium > Sorangium sp. So ce394. Next base: position 5,421,153 of record NZ_CP150339.1, on the reverse strand, counting down.
TGCGCCTGAGGCCGAACTCGCTGGCCTGCAGCACCCTCCGGAGGTCGTGGAGCGTCTGCGGCGGCGTAGAGCGGGAGCGGAGGTCGTCCCGCGCTCCCGGGAAGGAGGCGTGGCGGAGGGCGTCGCCGATCCTGTCCCGCCCGACGACGACGTGCGCGAGGCCCGCGTCGTGCAGCCCGAGGTCGGTCCCCTCGGCGTGCGTGAGCCACACGAGCGGCTCGAACCTGAGGCGGCCGAGGCGCTCGGCGACGTCGGACCCGAAGCGCCGGGCGATGCGCCGCACGCGCTCCATGAGCGACTTCGCCTTTGTCTCGAGCAGCGGGAGAGGATGGTCGACGACCTCGCGCCCGCGCTCGCGGGACTGTGTGACGAGGTGCCGCACGTCGCCGTCGACGAGGCGGCCCTTCCAAGACTTCAGCTCGATGACGTAGAGGCAGCGATCCGTCAGCGCGATGGCGTCGACCTCGTAGCGGCGCCCGTCGTCGGTCTGGAACGAGAACAGCGCATAGCCGCCGAACGGCCCGAAGGTGGGCATGGCCGCGCGGAGCCACTCGATGCCTTCCTGCTCGTGGCGATGCGGTGTCGTGCCGACGATCTCGAAGCGCTGGAACGTGCTCATTCTCTGGTCCGGCCCCGGCTACGATCCCGCGAGGTCGATCGCCTCGTCCGCCCCGAGCGCCGCCGCGATCGCCCGGGCCGCCTCGTCCTCGGAGGGATCCGCGTCGGACGAGGTGACGAGGAGCCGCGCCTGGGCCACCTTCAGCCGCTGCTTCTCCCGCTCCGCCCAGCGCGCCAGGGGCTCGTCGGGGCCGCGGCGCGTGCTCACGAGCAGCGGCGCGCCGGCTTCGCCGAGGAGCGCGCACACGATCCCGAGGGCATGCCGCGCTTCGGGCCGGTCGGTCACCAGGATCACCTGGGTCCGCGCCGAGAGCCGCTGGCCGCGCAAGAACGCTCGCGCCACGTGGGCCATTGCGCGGCTCCCCGCCACGACCACGTTGGTCGACGGCGAGAGGCCGCGCGCGAGGCGGGGGTGCACCGCCTCGCCGGAGCCATCCGCGCCGGCCGAGCCGAGGAGGCCCCACGCGGCGAGCGCGTGATCCAGCGCCTCGGCCGCGTTCGCTGGCGTCGCGCGGGTCGCGAACAGCCCTTCGACCATCCTGGCCGGGGGCCGCTCGAAGCCCGCTCCCCACGGGTCATCGTCGTACCAGCCCGACAGACTGAACACTGGCCCGGGTGCGAAGGCCGCCGGGTAGAGCATCGCGAGGTTCCGCAGGACGAGATCGCAGCGAACCACCGGCGGCAAGTCGCCTCCGTACGCTCGCCACGCCGCGTCCGCGTCGGCGTCCAGCACCCGGTGCTCGTTCTCCCGATCGATCAGCCGCGCCGTCGAGAGCGCGGCGCGATAGAAACACATGGCCTGGTCCTGCGTCGGTGCGGTGTCTTTCATCGAGGCCTGGAAGTCGGAGGAGAGTAGAGCGAACGCGGGCGATCTGTCGATCCTTCGCGAGCGGCGCCGCGCCTCCGCGAGTGAAGCGGCCCCGGCGCCGTTCGAGGTGCGCCCGTCGACCACCGTCGCGGCGGGGAGCGCAGCGGGGCCCGGTGCAGATGAGCTCGCCCGCACCTCGCTTTCGAGGAGCCCAGGCGAGCTCGCGTCTTCGCGGCGCGCATGGCGCGCACCCGCAACTTGCCGCGCTACCGCCTGGCTGATAGCTCGCTGAGCGCATTCACGAACGGAGGCGGCGGATGAGCGAATACCGGACAACCGCGGCGGCGCCGGTGCTGGTGGCGGCGTTCCTGGGTCAGATCTTCGGGGTGGATCCGGTCACCGGGCGCGTGGTGTGGGAGCACAAGCAGGACGGGGCCGGGTACACGTCCACGGCGCTCCTGATCACGCCCGCGGCGATCTACGCGGCGAGCATCAGCAACGTCGCCTGCCTGCGTTACCCGACGGGCGAGCTGCTCTGGGAGGTGAAGACCGCCACGCTCGGCCGCGCCACGCTGCTCCTGGAGGGCGACCGGCTCTTCGTCGCCAAGCAGGGCGAGATCGAGTGTTTCTCGCTCACCGGCCAGAGCCTCTGGCACAACCGCTTCAAGGGCAAGGGAATGGGCCCGGTCGCCCTGGGCGTGCCGGGCAACGTGGCCCAGTCCGACGACAAGGACTGACGCGCTCCGAGGCGCCGAGGTCGGCGAGAGCGCGTCCATCGGCCGGATGGCCGCGCGAGCGTGCCACCGCCAGCAGACGCCCACCGATGGCCGACGGCGGGGTTCGGTCGACGCCTGGGCAGCGCCTCGCCGGCCCGTCCGTGTCCGGACCGGCGGCGCAGCTCGTCCACGAGCGCCACGGCATGCCAGTCTCGAGTGGGTCGCTGCCCTCGTACCTGCTAGGTTCATCCAGGAGTTCGACCATGGCTACACCGGCAACGGTCCACATCGATGTGGAGCTCCCTTCCGACCTTGCCCAGCTCCGCCTCCCGGAGGGGGTCGACCGCCGGCTTCGGGCGCTCCTGGACAAGCAGGATCGCGGAGAGCAACTGTCTGCGGATGAGGCCATCGAAGCCGAAGGGCTCGTCGATCTCGCCGAGCTGCTCAGCCTGCTACGGCTCCGCGCATCGCGGAAGGATCCCGCGCCTGCGCGATGAGCACGCGATAGCGTGCCTGCCACGCTACAGCGCCGCGTCCGCGAAAGGGCAGCCGATCGATGCGAGTATTGCAGACTCGCCCAGGTCGGCCAGGAAGCCACGTTTCACATCGATCACGTCCAGCCGCGGCACGAGGGTGGCATGACCACGCTGGAGAACCTGGCGCTCGCCTGTGTGTCTTGCTCGCTGCGCAAGGGAGCGCGGACGCACGGAAGCGATCCGACGACGGGCGCCCTGCGTACCTCTTCCACCCGCGCTGGGCTCGCTGGGAAGATCACTTCGAAGTCACGGACGAGCTTCTGATCGTCGGCAAGACCCCCACAGGCCGCGCCACGGTCGCGCTGCTCCGGATGAATCGGCCTCTCGTCGTCGAGATTCCACGTGAAGAGGCGTTGCGCGGTCGTTTTCCGTAGAGCGCCTCGCCGCCCCGCGCTGACGCCGATGGGTACTCCACGTCGGTGCGAGAAGGTTCACCGCTCAGCCTCACTCCCCGGCCCTCTCAGCCGGTCGAGCTCCCCTGGCGCGTCGCTCGCTGGGCCAGCTGGGCGCGGTGTCGGCTGGCGAACCCCCTGCGCCCGCGCGCAATCGCTGCAGGCGCGTCCTCCCCGGCGGCCGGAGGTCGCCAGCGCGGCGCAGGCGGCGCATCCAGCCAGATCAGCCCGCTCGTCGCCCTGACCACCGCCGCGAGAACGCCGAGCTCCGCCCGGTGGTCCGCATCTTGCTGACCCTCTCGCAGATACCTGAATCGCTCGGATCGTCACGGACGCCCAGCGCCCGGGGAGGCCTCATGAGCTCTTCGACCCTTCGCATCCAGGATTGCATGACCAAGAGTCCGCACTCGATAGGCGCCGATCAGAAGGTCGGCCTCGCCCGCAAGCTCATGCGAGGACATCGCATCCGGCACCTGCCGGTGCTGCGCGGCGGCCGGCTGGTCGGCATGATCTCCGAGCGGGACATCTACTGGATCGAGACGCTCAAGGACCAAGAGGGCGATGAGCTGCTCGTCAGCGAGGCCATGTCGCCGAGCCCCTACGCCGTCGCGCCGGACGCGCCGCTCTCCGAGGTGGTCCGCGAGATGGCCGAGCACAAGTACGGATCGGCGGTGGTGCTGAACGGCGCGCACGTCGTCGGGGTGTTCACGACGACCGACGCCCTGGCCGTCCTGGCCGCGTTGCTCGCCGAGAAAGAGACCGCCTGACGGCGGCCAGGCAAGCGACGCGGCGGCGAGCCACGGCCCGCCCCGGCGCCGGCAGCGACGTCGATCCGAAGAACAACCTGGCCAGCCCGAGCAGCGCAGCGACCGGCCATCCATGACTCGCTGCGTCCGGCCTCGTCGACGCCGCCCGCCGCGCGCCCGGTCTCGTCGACGCCGCGCGCCGCCCGCCGCATACGGTCCCGCCGCAACGCGGTGAAGACGCGTCGCGGCGCAGCCGCGGATTCGGTCGAGCCGCCTCCGAGGCAGCGCTCCGTGCCGCGCCCCACACGCCGAGACGGGCGCGTGCCTCGCTGGGCGCGCGGCGTGCGCCGCGAGATCGCGCCATGGTAGAGTGGCGCGCCTGTCCATGAGCCCCCTTGATCGCAACGAACTCGTGACGAAGCCCGCCGCCGTCGTGCCCTCGCTCGACGATCCGCTCGACGAGGCGCCCGGCGGGGCGGCCGCGCCGGCCTCGGCGTACGACGCCGCGCTCCGGGAGGCCGAGGAGCTCCGCCGGCGGCCCTATGTCTCCGCGGGCCCGGAGAACATCATCCGGCAGCACGGCAAAGGCCGGATGACGATCTGGGAGCGCATCCGCGTGCTGACCCCCGAGCCGCCGCGCGTGCTCTTCGAGAACTGGGGGCCGAACCTCGACGGCGCCTCGCTGGTCACGGCGATCCTGCGCATCGGCAGCCGCGACGTCGCGCTCTACGGCCACGATTTCACGGTCCGCGCCGGGTCGATGGACGCGACGAACGGCCGCAAGCTCGCGCGGCTGTTCCAGCTCGCGGGAGAGCGCGGGATCCCGCTCATCGGCCTCAACGACAGCGCCGGCGCCTACGTCCCCGCGGGGGTCGGCGGGCTCGACGGCTACGCCGAGGCGTTCGCGGCGCTGCGCAAGATCAGCGGCGTGGTGCCGAGCATCATGTGCATGTTCGGGTTCAACGCCGGCGGCGGCTCCTACCTGCCGCGGCAGGGCAGCTTCGTCATCCAGCCGGGCGGGACGTTCTTCGGCCTCACCGGGGCGGCGGTCGTCAAATCGGTCCTCGGCGAGGTGGTCTCGCCCGACGACCTCGGCGGCCCGCGGGTCCACGGCGCCTCGGGCGTGGCCGATCTCACGGTGCCGGACGAGGTCGGCGCGCTGCGCACCACCGTCCGCCTGCTCGGCTACCTGCCGAGCAACAACCGCGAGAGCCCGCCGTTCCAGCGGACGAGCGATCCGCTCGACCGCGAGACGACCGAGATCGACACGCTGCTCCGCAGGGCGCTCTCGTCGCCCACGGGCTTCAACACGCCGCTCGATATCAGCATCATCATCCAGCGCATCTGCGATCACGGCGACTACTTCGAGGTGCAGCCGCAGCGCGCGCGCAACACGATCACCGCGTTCGGGCGGATCGGCGGGCGCGTCGTCGGCTTCGTGGCCAACAACAGCGCGGTCGCCTCGGGGCAGATCGACGTGGCCGCCGCGTACAAGAACGCGCGCTTCATCCGCTTCTGCAACCTCTACAACATCCCGCTCCTCTTCATGGAGGACACCACCGGCTTCCTCCCGGGCCGGGAGCAAGAGGCGATGGGCATCGTGCAGGCCGGCCGGGCGATGCTCGACGCGATCATCGACGTGCGGACCCCGCGCATCCTGCTGCTCGTGCGCAACGCGTTCGGCGGCGCCTACGCCTCGTTCAACAACTACGCGACCGGCGCGGACGTCGTCCTCGCGCTCCCCACGACGCGCGTCGCCGTGATGGGGCCCGCCGGCAAGGAGTTCGTTTACAAGGACGAGCTCCGCAAGGTGCGCGCGCAGGCGAGCGCCAGGGAGAAGGCGGGCGTCAAGGAGCGGCTCGGCCGCGGCCTGGACGAGGCGAAGGCGAAGGCCGAGGCCCGCGAGGAGGCCGCGGCGTGGCTGAAGGCCAGAGAGGCCGAGTTCGGCGCGCGGTACGAGCGGGAGCTCATGAACCCGCGCGAGGGGCTCAGCCTGGGCTCCATCTCGCGGCTCGTGATGCCGCGCGAGCTCCGCTCGGTGATCGGAGAGAACCTGGAGTTCTTGCTCCGCCATTACCAGCCAGGGCCGTTCACCGGGGTTCAGCGGGAGTTTCATTGAGCATGGATGGGTTCGGGAGCAAGCGCGGTTACGACCGCAATCCGATGGTGGTGCGCGACCGCAGGCTCGGCCGAGCGAGCTCGGCGTGGGCGCGGTCCTTCGCCGCCGACGACGTGCGGCCGCTGATCGTCGGCCGGGGTCCGATCCGCAAAGAGGCAATGGACGTCTTCGCCCAGATGGGGATCGAGCACTATGGCATCCTCCTCTCGGAGAAGGACTCGATCGTCTACACGCACGCGCTGGCGCCCGAGCTGCGGTGCATCCACCCGGCGCACGTGCACCGGGTCAAGGACTATACCGGCGCGACGAAGGACGAGCGCGTCAAGCTGATGCACGAGATCGTCGCGATCGCGCGGGCCGGCGGCTACACGCACGTGTTCGCGGGGTACGGCTTCATGGCCGAAGACGAGGAGTTCGTGCGCACGCTCGAGGAGGCGGGGCTCGTCTTCATCGGCCCCCGCTCGTCGGTCCAGCGCGCGGCCGGGCTCAAGGACGAGGCGAAGCGCACGGCGCTCGCGACCGCGGTCAGCGTGACGCCCGGCATCGACGACGCGACCCGGCGGATCGTGCTCCGCAGGTGGCCCGATCACGCGGCCCTGCGCGCGGCCGCCGAAGGGCGCGGGCTGCTGCGCGACCCGGGCGCCGCGGCGCGGCTCGCCGAGGGCGTCCCGCTCGCCGAGGCGGCGGACGCGCTGCTCGCGGCGGCCTACGCGGCGCGCGTGGACCTCTACACGACCGACGAGCTCTGCGCGGAGCTCGAGCGGGGCGCGGCCGAGCTCCTCGCCCGCCACCCGGGGCGGCGGATCCGGCTCAAGGCCATCGGCGGCGGCGGCGGCAAGGGGCAGCGGCTCCTCGCCGGCGTCGCCCCGGGCGCGGCGGAGCCGGAGGCCGCGGCGCGCGCGCGGGCGGCCGAGGTCCCCGCGCTGGCGCGGGAGGTGCTCGCGGAGGTGAAGGCCGCGGGCGTCGGCGACAACAAGAACATCCTGCTCGAGCTCAACGTCGAGGAGACGCGGCACAACGAGATCCAGCTGATCGGCAACGGCGCGTGGTGCGTCGCGCTGGGCGGGCGCGACTGCTCGATCCAGATGCACGAGCAGAAGCTGCTCGAGGTGGCGATCACGCAGGAGGGGCTCCGCGAGGCGATCGAGCGGGCGCGCGCCGCCGGGGACGAGCGGCGAGCGGCGTCGCTCGAGCGCGAGCTCGCCTCGCTCGCCCGGATGGAGGCCGAGGCGGAGCGGTTCGGGCTCGCGGTGGGGCTGAACTCGGCCTCGACGTTCGAGTGCATCGTCGAGGGCGATCACCATTACTTCATGGAGGTCAACACCCGGATCCAGGTCGAGCACCGGGTGTCGGAGCTCTGTTATGCCCTCCGCTTCGAGAACCCGGCCGATCCGGCCGACGCGTTCGAGGTGACGTCGCTCATCGAGTGCATGGTCCTGCTCGCGCGCCACGGCGAGCGGCTGCCGCGGCCGGTCCGCGTCCGGCGCGAGGGGTCCGCGGTGGAGGCGCGCCTCAACGCCACGAACGGCGCGCTGGAGCCGCACGCGGGCGGCGTCATCGTCTCCTGGAGCGATCCGCACCCGCACGAGATCCGCGACGATCAGGGCATCTGCGTGAAGAACCCCGACACCGGGGTGTTCATGCATTACCGGCTCGCGGGCGCGTACGACAGCAACATCGCGCTCCTCGTGACCTACGGCGGCTCCCGCGAGGAGTCCTACCTGCGGCTCTGCGAGATCCTGCGCACGACGACGCTGCGGGGCAGCGATCTCCACACGAACCTCCTGTTTCATTACGGGCTCGTGCACTGGTTCCTCGCGCGGGACGTGTGGGCGAAGCCGACGACGCGCTTCGTGGTCCCGTACCTCACGCTGGTCGGCCAGCTCTCGGCGGAGCTCGGAGGCCTCGATTTCGACGCGATGTGGGCCGAGCTCGGCGCCCGCCACGAGCGCCGGCTCGCGGCGCAGGCCGGGGACGGCGCGGAGGCGGGGCTCAGGAAGGTGTTCGCGCTCAAGGACACGCTCGTGCGCCGCCCCGTGGAGCGGATCTGCGCGGAGCCGCACCTGCTGTCGGCGTGGCTCAGCCGGAACCTGGGGTCGTTCGAGGTCCGGTCCGGGCGGGTGCGCTGGCTCAAGAACCCGGTCGAGGTGCTTTCGGACACGTACTGGCTGCTCAACATGACGCCGCAGCCGCACGCCCCCGCGGCCCACGTGATCTGGGATCACGACGAGGCGCTCCTCTCGCGCGCGCTCGGCTTTTACCGGCGCCTCGGCGAGCGGATAGGCCAGGCGGGCGGCGCGCCGTCGTGGCCCGCGCTGCGAGAGGCCCTGTCGCAGCCCGCCGCGCCTCAGGGCTGGGACGGTGAGCTCTGGCGGCGGGTCCGCGGCGCGCACCTCGGCTTCCAGGCGGGGCTGGAGCTCCTCGACGCGCTGGTCCTCGCGGGCGACGCCGCGCGCTTCTTCGAGCTCCGGGTGCGCGAGGACGGCGAGGTCGTCATCCCCGAGCGCCTGCTCGACCGCGAGCTCGCGGCCCGGATGCGCAAGGTCCTCGCGCCGCCGCCCGCCACGCGGGCGAACGAGATCGTCGCGGTCACCGGCGGCATGTTCTACGCGCAGGAGGCGCCGGATCGGCCCCCCTTCGTGGCGAAGGGCAGCCACTTCGAGGCGGGCGATCCGCTCTACGTCCTCGAGGTGATGAAGATGTTCAACAAGGTGCTCGCGCCGTTCTCGGGCACGATCGAGGAGGTGCTCATCGACGGCGGCGAGGGGACGATCGTGCAGAAGGGGCAGCCGCTCTTCCGCGTGCGGCCGGACGAGGCGCACGTCGAGGAGGACGCGGCCGATCGCAAGCGCCGCCGGCGCGAGCAGACGACGCGCTATGTCGACGCCATCTTCGATCCGGAGGGGCCCTGACGAGGCGAGCGCCGCGGCGCCCTCCACCGGCGCGGGGCGCCCCTCGGCGGCTCGCCTTGACGGGCGCGCCGGGACCAGGGATCCTCGCGGGCATGCGATTCGCCGCGCTCGGGTCGATCGTGCTCTTCGCGGGCAACGCGCTCCTCGCGGGCGACGCGCGGGCCGAGCGAGCCGCGCCCGTCGCTCCCGTCGACACCACCCGGCGCGACGTGGGCGTCGGCCTCTCCGTCGGCGGGTTGGTCCTTGGCTCCGTCGGAGCGGGGATGTACTTCCTCACCCGGCCGCGCGGCGAGGATCTCTGCGGTTGCGCGTCGAAGGCGTGGGTCTTTCCCACCGTGCTCATGAGCCTCGGAGGCGCCATGGCCGTCACCGGCATACCGCTCTGGATCACGGGGCAGATCCAGAGTGATCGCGCGAAGGCGCAGGCGGAGCTGCATATCGGCCCGCTCGGCGGAGGCGTCCGGCTGCTGTTCTGAAGGGCAGCGGCGGACTCGGCTCACCTTCCGCGGTCGCGTGCTCAACCCGCCCTCCGCGCGCCGGCGGCCCCCCTCCGCCGGCAGCTCGCCTCGCCGCGCACAGCGACTCGGGCCTCGAGCGCCTCAGGCCGCCGGCGCGCGGCTCGCCGCGGGCGCGGCCATCGCCGCCGCCTCGCCGGCCGCGGCGGGCCTCGCCGAGGCGGCGCCCGCCGGCCGCCGCGTCCAGAGCCCCGCGACGAACGCCACGAAGGCCACGACGCCGGCGATGAACACGCTGTCCCCGACGAGGCGCATCCAGCGCAGCGCCTCGAGCAGCGGCTGCTGCAGGAACTCCGCGCTCCGCGCGTACCACAGCCCGCGGTCGACGCTGGCCCACGCCTGCGCGAGGCCGATCGGCAGGAGGCTCAGCGCGATCATCAGTCCGAGCCCGACGTTCATCCCCCAGAACGCCACCCGGAGCCGCGCCTCGTTCCAGACCGCCTCGGGGCGCAGCCGGCGGAGCATCACGAGCACGAGGCCGAGCGAGAGCAGCCCGTAGACGCCGAAGAGGGCGGCGTGCGCGTGCACCGGCGTCGTGTTCAGGCCCTGCATGTAATAGAGGGCGATCGGCGGGTTGATGAGGAACCCGAACACCCCCGCGCCCACGAAGTTCCAGAACGCGACCGCGACGAAGAACTGGATGGGCCAGCGATAGGCCTGCATCCACGCGCTCCGGTGCTGCATCCGCCACGTCTCGTGCGCCTCCATCCCGACGAGGACGAGCGGCACCACCTCCAGGGCGCTGAAGCTCGCGCCGACGGCCATGACCGAGACCGGCGTGCCGCTGAAGTACAGGTGGTGGAACGTGCCGGGGATGCCCGAGACGAGGAAGATGCAGGTCGACAGGATCGCGGCCCGCGCCGCGCTGTCGGGCCGCACGAGCCCGAGCCGCGTGAACAGGAACGCGATCGCCGCGGTGGCGAAGACCTCCATGAACCCCTCGACCCAGAGGTGCACGACCCACCAGCGCCAGTATTCCATGATCGAGAGGTGCGTCTTCGCGCCGTAGAACAGGCCCACGCCGTAGAACATCCCGATCGCGACCGTGGCGCCGGTGAAGAGCAGCACGATGTGCCGGCTCACGTCGCGCCGCGCGAGGGCGGGCCAGAGGGCGCGCAGCATCAGGAAGAGCCAGAGCGCGAGGCCGCCGAAGAGCGCGATCTGGAAGGCGCGGCCGAGGTCGACGTACTCGTACCCCTGGTGCCCGAACCAGAAGGACGCCTCGAGCGCGAAGCGCTGCTTGACCGACAGCCACTCTCCGGCGAGCGAGCCGAAGACCACGAGGACGAGCGCGCCGAAGAGGACGTTCACGCCGAGCCGCTGCCCCCTCGGCTCGCGCCCGCCCACGGCCGGCGCGAGGAAGAGCCCCGCCGCGAGGAAGGCCGTGGCGATCCAGAAGACGCCGAGCTGGACGTGCCAGGTGCGCGTCACCGCGTAAGGCAAGTAGTCGGCGACCGGCAATCCGAAGACCTCGTGTCCCTCGACCGTGTAATGCGCGGTCAGCGCGCCGAGCGCGACCTGGAGCGCGAGCAGCGCGACCACGACGACACAGTACTTGCCGACGGCCCGCATCGACGGGGTGAGCACCCAGCCGGCCAGCGGATCGCGCGCCGGCGCGGGGGCGGCGGCGTCCTCGGCGCGGCGGAAGGCGTGATACCACACGAGGGCGCCGATCCCCGCGAGCAAGAGCACGATGCTCACGATCGACCAGACGACGTTGGGGGCCGTGGGGACGTTGCCGATGAGCGGCTCGTGAGGCCAGTTGTTCGTGTAGGTCGCGCCGGTGCCGGGGCGCTCCGCGGCGCAGGCCCACGAGGTCCAGAAGAAGAACGCCGTCAGCTTGTCGCGCCGCCCCGCGTCCGGGACCGCGCCCGTGTGCAGCGCGTAGCTCTCGCGCAGGCCGGTGAGCGCCGGCTCATCGCCGAACAGCGCGCGGTAGTGCGCCGCGGTCTCCTCGATCGCCAGCGCGCGATCCTCGGAGATCGTGAGCGCGCCGGTCGCCGGATCGACGGCGCTGTCGCGCATCGTCCGCTGGAGCCGCGCCTTGAGCGCGGCCTGCGCCTCGTCGGGCAGCGCCGCGAACGGCGCGCCGTGCGCTCGCTGGCTCCAGAGCGAGAGGAGCGCCTCGGCCTCGCGATGGAGCCAGTCGGCCGACCAGTCCGGCGCCTGGTAGGCGCCGTGGCCCCAGACGCTGCCGACCTGCTGTCCGCCGATGCTCTGATAGACCAGCTGCCCGTCAAGGATATCGTCCTTCGTGAGCAGCACCCGGCCGGACGGCGTCCGCACGATCTCGGGGATCGGCGGGGCCTTGCGGTACACCTCCCGGCCCATGAAGCCGAGGATCAAGAATCCAAGGGTGATGACGGCGGCGAGCGCCAGCCAGAGTCGTCGTAGGCTATGCATATCGACCTCGTGGTTCGCGCGAGCCCGCGGCGCGCCAGCGGCGCCTCCGGGCTCCGGTCGCGACATCAGGCCAATAGGCAGGAGGCGTGCCGCTCCCCTTCCCCGCTTCATTTCGTGGGTGCTGGGGCGCACGTTTTGCGCCCGCGCGCACCCGTTGCTCGACGTCCTCTGCCGCGCGGCGCCGGTGCGCCTGACGCGAGGCGAGGAGATCGGCGGGCTCATCGGTCGCTGATCGGTGGTTGAAAGGATCTGTGGACAGAGGAGGATCCGAATGGCAACCACAGGTCATGGACGACCGAAGAACAGACCGCCGGCGGGCCCGGCGCGGGTTGGCTCGGGTGCTCTTTGCGTTCGCCGGCGCGGGCGCGCTGGCCGCGTGCTCGCCCAAGCGCGCCGAGGTCACGCCGCAGCCAGCGCCCACCGACAGGATCCTCACCGGCGCCGACGCGCTGGGCGACTGGACCACGGACGCGCCCGGCGTCAAACGCAAGATCACCGCCGCTGACCTCCCGCCGCCCAACGAGGACGAGTCGGTGGTCAACCGGCCGAGCAAGGCAGATCGTCCAGCCGGTGTGTTCCCCAAAGTGCCGTCAGGATTCACCGTCACCGAGCTCGCCATGGGCCTGGACGAGCCGCGCGTCCTCCAGGTGGCGCCGAACGGCGACGTGTTCGTGGCCGAGAGCGGGGCGGACCGGGTGACGGTGCTCCGGGACGCGGACGGCGACGGCAAGGCCGAAGCCCGCAGCGCCTTCGCGGAGGATCTCAACCGCCCCTTCGGCATCGCCTTCTATCCGTCGGGCACCGACGCGCCGACGCACGTCTACATCGCGAACACGGACAGCGTTGTGAGGTTTCCTTACAAGACGGGCGACACAAAGGCGAGCGGCCCGGCCGAGCCGCTGGTCACCAACATCCCCTCGGGCAAGGAGATGGTGGGCGGCGGCGGCCACTGGACCCGCGATATCGCCTTCAGCAAGGACAACCAGCGGATGTTCGTGTCCGTGGGCTCGCGCTCCAACGTCGACGACGACGAGGACGAGCACCGCCGCGCCTGCATCCTGGCCTTCACGCCCGACGGCAAGGACGAGACGCTCTATGCGTCCGGCATCCGCAACCCGGTCGGGCTGGCGATCGAGCCGTCGACGGGCGCGCTCTGGACCAGCGTGAACGAGCGCGACGAGCTGGGCGACAACCTGGTCCCCGATTACGTGACGCGCGTGCAAGAGGGCGGCTTCTACGGCTGGCCCTGGTACTACCTCGGCCCGAACCAGGATCCGCGCCACGAGGGCAAGCGCCCCGAGCTGAGGGACAAGGTCCTCGTGCCGGACGTGCTGATCCAGTCGCACTCGGCGTCGCTCGATCTCTGCTTCTACACGGGCCAGCAGTTCCCGGCCGACTACCAGGGCCACATCTTCGCCGCGGAGCACGGCTCGTGGAACCGCTCGCGGCGCACCGGCTACAAGGTGATCCGCATCCCGGTCAAGGACGGCAAGGCGGAGGGGTACTACGAGGACTTCATGACCGGCTTCGTCACGAGGACCGGCGACGTGTGGGGCCGTCCGGTCGGCGTCGCGGTGGCCAAGGACGGCGCGCTGCTGGTCAGCGACGACCAGAGCAACACCGTGTGGCGGGTCGCCTACGGCGGAAGCCGCGCTCCCGCCGATTGAGAGGCGCTAAGCGGCCGAGCCGCGGGAGCGGGGCGTGGCCGATCCACGCGCTGGCTCGACTCCCCGCGTCGGCGCTCGGCGCGTGCGTACGAGCGGGCGGGACGCTCTTCCGTGCAGCGGCTTCATGCGTGCACGCCCGAGGCGCGACCGCACGGCCGGCTCGATCCTGGAGAGGGCGCCATCGATCGCGGCTTGCTTCGACGCATCTCGATGCTCGGTAACGACGCTCGGCAGCCCGGAGAGGACCACCTTGATCCGGCAGATCTTGTCGATGCCTCCGCGCGGCCCGTTGGTGTCCGTCAGGCGAACGCTGATGCGTTCGATGGACGCACCGAACTTGCTGAGCCTCCTGCCCAGCTTCTGGCGGATGTGCTCCCGGTCCGTGGGATCGAGGTCCACCCCGATCGTGCGCACGTGGGCAGGCGGCTGCCCGCGGGAGCTCCCGGTCCGCTTGACGGGCCGCGGCAGCTCGGCCGGCAGCGCTGTCCGAAACTTGCTTGCCGCCACCTTGCGAGTTCGATCACCCATGATAGGTCCCCCGCTGCTTGCGGGGAGCGCTGCCGCGACGGGGGTGCTGCATGCGCCTCATCGCCGAGCCGAGCTCAGCTCCGGAGCCGAGCTCGGCCACGAGCTCATTGCGTGGGAGGCCGGCCCTCGCAGGCGTCCACGCCGGCGGATCGCTCGCGGGAAACGACTGCTGACAGGCCTCGTCCACGACATCGACATCACGCAGGGGCCCGGCCGGCAGGCCCACTTTTCCAGCCTGCCCGGCGCGCTGCTCCTCGCCCCGACGCCGCTCGTTGCCCGGCTGTTCTGCGTCAATCCGGGCCGCCCGTCCCTGCGTGCACCCCATGGCGTGTCCCCCGCCCACGACATTGCGCCTCGCCGCCGCGTCGGCAAGCTCTTTCGCGGCCTCGAAGACGATCTCGGACAGCCGAGCTGCCTGTGGCTATGGCAGAGCCGCGCTCGCCCGCCGTGCCGGACGTACGCGAATTGCCGGAATCCCGCCGCAGCCAGACATGCCGCATCGCGGCAATCAGGCCCGCGCCCCGATAGGAGAAATGCATCTGTACGGCATGCGCTCTCGTCGTGCCCCGCCTCGTGGTCCGGTGGGCCCCGGACCACAATCCTCTGGTCATTTCATAAATAGTATTGTTGAATCACGGGGCATCGGCGTGCCAGGTGCGCTCGAGGAGCGACGACGAGCTCTGGTCTTCAGGTCACGGGCCTGCGGCTCCTCGTCGAGCTCACCCGGACGTGCGGTTTCCTCTACATGGTTGCCTGACAGGTGCGAGGGGGTATGTCGAAATTCCGCTTGAGCCGACGTGCCATGCTGCGAGGCGCCGGCGCCATCGCCGTCGCGCTCCCGTGGCTGGAGATCATGGGGACCGAGCGCCCGGCGCACGCGCAACCCGCCCCCGCCCGGCGCTTCCTCGCCGTCTACACGCCCGGCGGGACCGTGATGGACCGCTGGCGTCCGACCGGCACCGAGACGAGCTTCACCCTGGGCCCCATCCTGGCGCCGCTCGCGCCGGTGCAGGACCGGCTGCTCGTCATCGACGGCCTCGACATGAAGAGCGCGCGCGGGGAGCAGCACCAGGCCGGGATCATCGCCTGGCTCACGGGCACGGAGCAGGAGGGCGCGAACAGCGGCGGCTACGGGAGGGGGCCGTCCATCGATCAGGTGATCGCCTCCCGGATCTCCGCCGGTCGGAAGGCGAAGGCGAGCCTCCAACTCGCGGTGCGCTGGGCGACGGGCAAGTCCCACGGCCTGATGTCGCCCATGAACGTCGTCAATTTCGAGGACACCGCGCCGTACAGCCCCATCCCGCCGCGCCTGGATCCGGTGGAGATCTTCACCGAGCTCTTCGGCACGCTGAACCCCGGCGCCAGCGACGACGCCGCCCTCCGCCTCGCGCGGAAGCGCTCGATCCTCGACTTCCTCGACGGGCGCTACGCCGCCCTCTCCGCGCGGCTCGGCGCGGCCGACAAGCAGAAGATCGACCAGCACCTGACGAAGATCCGCGAGATCGAGCTGAGCCTCGGCAGCACGCCGGCCGCGGCGGGCGCTTGCCGGGTCCCGACGGGGGTCGACACGTCCGACTACGACCCGAGCTCGGGGCTCAACGCGGACGACAACGGCGCGAACGTGGACGCCTCGACCGACGCGGCCATCCCCAGGGTGGGCAAGCTGATGACGGACATGCTGGTGATGGCGCTCGCCTGCGACATCACCGCGGTCGGCACCCTGCAGTGGAGCGACACGGAGGCGAAGCACACGTTGCCGTGGCTGAACCTGACCGAGAACCACCATTTCTACCAGCATAACGGCGGCTACAGGCCGGTCGAGTGCGCGCGCATCCACACCTGGTACTCGCAGCAGCACCTCTATCTCTTGCAGGAGATGGAGAAGATCGACATGGGCGGGCATTCGCTGCTCGACGAGAGCGTCGTCTTCTTCGGCTCCGAGATCTCGGATCCGGCGACCCACGCGAAGAAGGACATGCCGTTCCTGCTGGCCGGCGGCGGCGGGGGCCTGCGCACCGGGCGCTGGGTCCAGTACCCGAGCCTCCCGCACAACAACCTGCTCGTCTCGATCTTGAACCTGTTCGGCGACCCCCGGACCAGGTTCGGCTCGACGCAGCACTGCACCGGGCCGCTCACGAACCTCACGTAGGCCCGGCCTTGCGGGCCGCGCTGCGAGCAGATTTCCGGCAGCGAGACCCGAAGGAGCGTAAGCTACCCCAGTGACAGCTCCCGGCGTCTTCGAGGTCGTCGTGCCAGACTCCATCTGGGTCACCGAACGCCCGGTATGGTTCAGCGGCGTTCGCCTGCGATCGAGGACCACCGTCGTTCGACTCTCGGGCGAGGCCCTCTGGGTTCATAGCCCCTGCACCCCCACGGACGACGTGTGCGCGGCGCTCGATGCGCTCGGCGAGGTGCGCTGGATCGTGGTGCCCAATCGATTCCACCACCTGCAAACGCCAGCCACTGCCGCTCGATACCCGGACGCGCTCGTCGTCGGACCAAGGTCTGCAGAGGCGCGCAACCCGCGCGTCCGCTCGACCATGGGCACGGACGATCCCGCGTATATCCGCTCGACCCCTGAGCTGACCCCTATTCAGCTGAAGGGCGTTCCTTTTCTCGACGAGACGGTCTTCTTCCACCCGGCGAGCGGCTCTCTGATCGCCGCAGATCTGCTCATGTCCGCCTGCGCGCGCGACCACTGGACCTGGCGAGCTGCAGCGCGCATCACGGGACGCTACGAGAAAGTCGGGACGCCCCCCGACGTCCGAATGCACGCTCGCGCGAGCACGGCGGTGGCTGAATCGATCGCGAAGATGCGCGCGCTGCCGCTCCAGCGGATCCTCGTGGCCCACGCCGATCCGATCACGGATCGACCCGCTCAACGGCTCGCCGAAGCATGGAGCTTCGCTGTTCCTCCTCACCTGAGGCAGCCCGGCGCCACGCTCTAGCGTCGCAGCGCACCGAAGGGCCCGGCGACGGGGCGGCGAGCGAAGGAGAATCCCGCGGCGGCGAAACAGGCTGAAGCCAGGAAAATCTCTACGGTTGCCGGCGACCGCTCGCCATCGACCGGTTCTTCTGGCGGGACTCCTGACCCGCGGTACTAGCCTCCTGGCCGAGCGCCCCCGCTCCCCCGGACCATGCGACCCTGCCTCCTGTTCCTCGTGCGCCACGGCCGCACCGCGGGTAACCGCGGCGGTCCCGCGACGCCGATGAGCGGGTGGACCGACACGCCGCTCGACGCGCGCGGGCGCGAGGAGGCCGAGGCGCTGGGCCGCCGCCTCGCCAGAGGCCCGGCGTTCGACGCCGTGTACGCGAGCCCGCTGAGCCGCGCGCTCGAGACGGCGCGGATCGCGGCCGGCGCGTGGGGCCCGGTCCGCCCGCACGACGGCCTGCGCGAGATCTGCTGCGGCGACGTGGACGGCGCGCCGATCGAGGAGGTCAAGGCGCGCCACGCCGCGCTCTGGGAGGCGAACCTGCGCCAGGACGACGACGACTTCCGCTGGCCGGGCGGGGAGAGCTACCGCGAGTTCCGCGCGCGCTGCCTCGCGACGATCGGCGCGATCGCCGCGGCGCACCCGGGGCAGCGCGCGCTCGTGGTCACGCACGCGGGCGTCATCGGCCAGATCCTCGGGGCGCTGCACGGCGTACCGGCCGCGCGCTGGGAGCCGTTCCGGCCAGGCAACGCCAGCCTCACGTCGCTCTCGTGGCAGGGCGAGCGCGGCGTCCTCCTGCGCTTCGACGACCGCGAGCACGTCAGCGCCAGCACGCGTCGGCCCGGCGGATGACGCGCAGCCAGTCCGCCGCGTTCCGGGCCGCGGCCGCGCGCGCGTCCGGCGTCGCGCCGGGCTCGCTCGCCCGGCACGCCAGCGCGAGGTGGACCCCGAGCGCGCCCGCGAGCGCGTTGGACGCGGCCGCGAACCAGTAGGCGTCGCGCAGCGGCCGGGTCAGCGCCGGGGCGAGGCCGCGCGCCGAGAGGTAGCCGGCGAGCAGCGTGTCGTGGCGGCGCCGCGCCTCCGGCTCCCAGTAGCCGAGGGCCTGGAGCCACGAGCTCACGTCCTCCAGCGGCGAGCCGATCCGCGCGCGCGCCCAGTCGAGCAGCACCGGCTCCACGACCCCGTCGCGCCGGCGGACCATGACGTTCCCCGGGTGCACGTCGCCGTGGATCACCGCGCGGCCGAGCGGCCGGAGCTCGAGGAGCTGGCGGCGCATCGCGGGCAGCGCCGCCACGACCCGCCGCAGCGCGGGCAGCGACCGGGCGAGCGCCGGGACCTCGCCGCGGGGCAGGCGCTCGGCCAGCGCGAGGGTGCCCCGCGCCGCGGCCAGGTTCTCGGCCTCGTAGTCCCACGCCGGCAGGGAGGCGCCGCTCGCGGTCGCGTGGAGGCGCGCCAGCCGCTCGAGCACCTGGGCGGTGTGCGCGCTGTCGGCCCACGGCCAGGCGTGCGCCGGCTCGATCCGCTCGAGGTAGAGCAGCCAGCGCCCGCGCCCGAGCCGCTCTACGGCGAGCAGCTCGGGCGAGAAGCGCCGCGCGACGGACCTCGAGAGCCGCCGGTAGACGGCCGCCTCGCGCGCGGCGGCGCCGTGCACGAGCTTGGCCACCAGCGCGACACGGAGCGCCCGCGCGCCGCCGCGCAGCCGCGCGGTGACCAGCGCGACCTCCGAGCAGAGCCCGCCCGGGAGCGGGCGCACCTCGATGGCCGCGTCGCCGGCGGCACCGCCGTGGCGCGCGGCGAGGAAAGCCCCCACCGCGGCGCGATCCAGGGCACCTCGCGTCATCGATCACCTCCCCGAGCCGACATCGATCGCCTCCCCGAGCCGACGATGCGCCGAGTCCAGCTCACGATCCACCCTGCGCCTCGAATCCGGTCCGCGCGCCGGAGCCGTGCGCCCGGCGATGCCGGCGCGGCGGCGCGCGGCCGCGCTGGAGCGGCCTTTCCGGGCGGCGGCGCGCGACCGCGAGGGCGAGCGCACAAGGCCCGGAGAGCCCGTTCTGACTGGCTTCGGTTGCCCGGATGAGTATTCTCCCGTGCGGGTGTCGCGGCGGCAGAGCGCCGCGACAGGTCATCGCGGGACGGTCGGGCCGCCTTCCCCCCTTTGCGCGACGCCGCTCGCGCCCTGGCGGTCCCTTGAGTCGATCCCCGTCACAGCACGCCCCCGGAACCTGGGCCCCCGCGCGCCGCATCGCCGAGCGCGTCCTCGGCCCGATCGAGCGGTTCCTGCACGTCGAGGCCGCCAGCGGGATCGTCCTCTTGGTCGCGTCCGTCGTCGCCCTCGCGTGGGCGAACTCGCCGTGGGGCGACGCGTACGAGCACCTCTGGCATCTCCCGATCACGATCGGCGCCGGCTCGCTGGTGTTCACGCAGCCCCTGCACTTCTGGATCAACGAAGGGCTGATGACGATCTTCTTCTTCGTCGTCGGCCTGGAGATCCGGCGGGAGATCCACGAGGGGGAGCTCTCGGATCTCAAGCGCGCGGCGCTGCCGGTCGCCGCGGCGCTCGGCGGCATGATGGCGCCCGCGCTCCTCTACCTGTCGCTCAACACGTCGCCCGCCTCGCGGCACGGCTGGGGCGTCCCCACGGCGACCGACATCGCGTTCGCGGTGGGCGTCCTGGCCTTGCTCGGCAAGCGCGTGCCCCCTGCCCTGCGCGTGCTCCTGCTCGCGCTCGCGATCATCGACGACATCGGCGCGATCATCGTCATCGCGCTGTTCTACTCGTCGGGCGTCGCGTGGAGCGGGCTGCTCATCGCCGGCGGCGGGCTGCTCGCGGTGCGGCTGCTCCAGCGGTTCGGCGTCCGCTCGCCCGCCGCCTACGTGGCCCCCGGCGCCGTGCTCTGGTGGGGCATGCTCCGCGCCGGCGTCCACCCGACGATCGCCGGCGTCGTCATCGGGCTGCTCACGCCGGTGCGCTCCTGGTTCGGCAGCCACGGGTTCCTCGCCGCGGCGCGCGACACGGTGGACAGGGTCGCCGCGCTCGTCCAGCGCGACGACCACCGCGCGGACGAGCTGCTGCAGCCCCTCGGGCGGATCCGGCAGGCCCAGCTCGAGGCGCTGCCGCCCGTGGTCCGGCTCCAGGCGGCGCTCCACCCGTGGGTCGCGTACGGCATCATGCCGCTGTTCGCCCTCGCCAACGCCGGCGTCCGCGTCGACGGCTCCTCGCTCGGCCACGCGTCCTCGGGGACGATCCTGCTCGGGGTCATGGTCGGCCTGGTCGTCGGCAAGCCGATCGGCATCTTCCTCGCGAGCTTCGCGATGGTCCGGCTCGGCGTCTGCGCCCTGCCGCGCGGCGTCGGCTGGCGCGGGATCGCGGTCGTGGGCTGCGTCGCGGGCATCGGCTTCACGATGGCGATCTTCATCGCCGGCCTCGCGTTCGACGACCCCGCGAAGCTCGCCGCGGCCAAGCTCGGCGTCCTGCTCGCCTCGGCCGTGGCCGCCGTGGTGGGCCTCCTCGTCGGCAGGCTCGCGCTGCCGAGGGCCCCGGCGCTCGGCGCGGCGCGGACGGCCACCGAGGCCGAGGCGTCGACGGAGCAGTAGCCCCACCCTCCGCGAGGCGTCCGGGCAGGAACCCAGAGGCGGACGCGATCGATCAACGATACGGTCCCTGGCGCGGCGCCTCACCATCGAGCACCGACACGTCCACGTGCTCGTCGAGCCCCTCGAGCTCCTTCACGTGCCACTCGACCAGCATGCAGCCTGCGCAGATGTACGCCTCGAGCTTGCCGACCCTCCGGCTGCTCCAGACGCTCGGCTGCGCGATGGCGAGCTCGCTCCGCCCGTCGGCGTCCGCGTCGAGGACCTTGGGCGCGTGGAGGATCTTCCTCGCGCCGCATGCGGGGCAGCGTAGCTCGTCGCGCATCGACGCGGATCGCCGCTCGAGCAGCGCCTGGACCTCGCGCTCGAGCCGCCCCACCCGCTCCTCGAGGGAGCGCCCCGCCGGCGCGCTCGCGGCGTGGGCATCGGTGACGGGAGCCGCGACGGGCGCGCTCGCGGCGCGGGAGAGCCGGGCGCCGCAGTCCGGGCAGAAGACATGGGCCTCCGGGTTCGAGCGGGCGCACGTGGGGCAGTCCATGGCGACAGGATACGGGCGATTTCCCGCGGAGCGAACGGCAGGAAGGCCCGATCTCACTCCACCAGGATCTCCACGGCCACGAGCCGGTCCTCGCGTGTCCCGTCACCGGTGCGCACCATGCGCAGCCGAAAAGAGGGAAGGCATGCCCGCGCGACCCGAGCCGCCCCGGAACCGTCCGCGCGAGTCCGTGCTCATTGGCGACGCCCCTCCAGGGCTGCCTTGATGCCAGCGTGAAAGGCAGGGGACGCGGGGTTTTCTTCGAAGTTGACGATTCTCAAGGTGGTGTTCCTCGCGATCGCGGTCCGCACCGCCTCCGCACCAACGTCCCCAATGGCGTTGTTGCGCAGCCGGAGAATCTTGAGCGAGGCGTTGTTGCGAAGGGCGTCGCCGACACTCGCTGCGCCGATGTCGCAGATCTGGTTGTGGTTGAGGCTGAGCGCGATCAACGAGCTGTTGGATGCGAGCGCCTCTCCAATGGCCGCGGCGCCAACGTCGCCGATCTGGTTCCGCCCGAGCCCCAGCTCGACCAATGAAGTAGACGCTCGGAGAGCCTCTCCGATCGCCCTGGCCCCAACATCGCCCACTCGGTTTTCGTTGAGACACAGCGTCGCGAGAGAAGCGTGTTTTCTCAGGACATCTCCCAGAGCCTCGCCTCCGACGTCCCCTATCTCGTTGTTGAACAGCCACAGCTCCTTGAGCGCGGTGTTGGCGAGGAGAGCGTCTCCGATGGCCTTGCAGCCAAGGTCTGTGATTTGGCAGCCGCCCATCCTCAGGATAGAGGTCTTGCTCGTCTCGAGAGCCTTCGCGATAGCCTCCACCTGGGTTTGCCGGAGCGCGCCGTCGACCGTGACCTCAACCTGTCCGGCGTGGAGCCGCCTCACGGCTTCCTCTGCGCCGACGATCACGGCGTCCCTCCTGCAGACTACATTGATGAATGGGAGAGTCGCGCTACTGCCCGCAGGCTCGTCGATGTCGGAGAACTCGACGAGCCCGTACGGACCGAACTCCCGCTTCACCGACTCGGCGTCGTAGAAGTACATCGGAAGACCGGGCAGGCGCTCGTACCAGTCGTCGCCGAGCCGGAGCCCATGTCCGTACATTGGCGCCTTCTTTGAGATGATCGTGAAGATCATGTGCCCACCGGGCGCCAGCTGGCGGTAGCAGTCTCGAATGAGCTTCTCGCGACCGCGGGCATCCAGGAGGAAGACGAGCCCGTAGCAAAAGATGCCGTCGTACTGCCGGCGGTCGAAGGGCATGTCGGTGACTGATCCGTGGACGATGGGGATCTCGAGGCCGAGTCGCGAGCGGGCAAGCTCGATCGCCGTCGCAGAGATCTCGATCCCCGCCACTGACATCCCGCGCTCGAGGAACGGCTTCGCGTTCCTGCCGTAGCCGATGCCGGGTATCAGGACACTCTTGACACCGGCTCGAGCGAACGTGTCGCGCGCGAGAGAAGCAGACGTCGTCGGCTCCAGTCCCCACATCAGCTGCTTCTCGGCGAACGCGGTTTCCCAGAATTCGGTCATGATGGTTTGGCTCCTGCTCGCTGTGAACTACTCATGGCTTTTGGGGCGCCTCCACGATGTACTTCTTCCCATGAGGGCGACGCACACGCCGGCCAGGACGGCGCGGCGCTGGGAAGGGGCGTGGATGGCTTGATCGGCGGCGCCTGCTCGTGTGGATGGATTCGCCTTCATCGTTCATCTCATGTCACTGGGAGGCGCGGGGCGAGCAGCCACCCGAGTCCGCACGTCCTCGCCCAGGGCCGCGAGCGTCACCTCGCCGAGGCGCGACAGAAGCAGCGACTCCGCAGCCTCGAACGACTTGCTAAGAGCCGCGTTGACCGCCTCTTCGACGGCGCAGCCGGGCGTCTCCGTCCGGTTCCCAATGGCGAGCAGCGAGGGCGAGCCGAGCGCAGTGTAGATGTCGCGCAGGGTCACCTTCGCGAGATCGCACGCCAGGGACCACCCCCCCCCATGTCCCTTCTCCGACCGGACGTATCCCTGCTCCCGGAGACCGGCCATGACTCGCCGGATCACCACGGGATTGGTGTCCATGGCTTTCGCCATCTGCTCGGACGTCAAGGGCCCCTCGTGCTGGGCCATGTGCAGCAGGACGTGAAGCACCCCGGAGAGTCGGCTGTCTCGCCTCACGCAACTTATGATGTTACGTGACCGGAGGGTTGTCAAGGAGCACGGCCGCGGAAGCTCGGCCGTCGACCCGCGCCCAAGCGCTTCGGTGGCCTTCTCGAAGGGAAGCCCCGGGGCTCGGCGGCACCTCGACGCACCCGTGGAGCACCTCCACGTCGCCCAGCCAGGCGAGCGCAGGCCGGGCTCCCTGGAGCCAGGGCCACCCGCCCTCCGGCTCGGCGACGATCGGCTCGGGCGCGATGGCGCGGTCCTGCACCGCCACCTCCGCGCCGAGCTCCCGCGACAGAGCGCGCCCGAGCAGGTCGGCCGCCGGGGCGCCGAGCGCCGGGCCGACGTGCACGACCTCCACGACGGCCGGCTCGTTGTCCGGGAACCGGAGCCGCCACGCGACGAGCGGCCCCGCCGCGTGCGGCCACGCGCCCCCGAGCGACGCGGCGAGCTCCCGCTGGACGAGCGCGAGCTCCGGCTCCTTGGGCGCCACGTCGATGGGCGTCGAGCTCGCCC
Source organism: Sorangium sp. So ce394 (assembly GCF_051474665.1). Taxonomy (NCBI): domain Bacteria; kingdom Pseudomonadati; phylum Myxococcota; order Polyangiales; family Polyangiaceae; genus Sorangium; species Sorangium sp. So ce394. The sequence goes on along the minus strand of NZ_CP150339.1, from coordinate 5,397,474 downwards.
GGACCGACGCCGCCACCTCCTCCAGCGCGCTCGCGTCGAGCCCCGCGATCACGTCGACCTTCGGGGTGACGCCCGCGACCACGGCGATCCGATCGCGCAGATCGCGCTCGAGCCGCTCCGCCTCGTCGGCCCGGCCGAGCAGCACGAGGCGCACGGCGACGCTGCCGTGGTCGACGGTGACGCTCGACCCCTTGGCGCTCCGCTCCAGCATGCTCCGGACGATGGCCTCGCGCGCCTCGGGCTCGATCCCGAACGCGGCCGCGATGCGGTCCTAGAGCCAATGCCGGTCAGTTAGGGGAAAACCGCATAAATTCATAAGGTTGCGGGTGCTGTGGGCCCGCGACGAGCGGTGCGGCTTCCCGTCACCCCCATCCGGGGACACGAGCGTGTTCATGGCACCGCGGCCGACCGCCAGCAGGAGCCGATCGAGGTCGACGCTATCTCGCGCACTTGACGAGCTTCTTGGGCGGGCGAGAGGCGCAGCGGCAAAAGCGGTGCGCTCACCGGAATAAGCTAAGTATGGCTTTCCGCGATGCGCTGCTCGCTGCCGCCGACTACGTCGGCCCGGCTGACGTCAACAACATCTGCAAGCACTTGCCGGCCGAGTGGATCGAGCAGGCGCTCGCCGCGACCGGTACTGCTACGCTGCGGCGTCGACGCCTGCCTGCCGAGCAGGTCATCTGGCTTGTGCTGGGCATGGCGCTGATGCGCGATCGGCCGATCGAGGAGGTCGTCACCAAGCTGGATCTTGCTCTGCCCGGTGCGAACGGGGCGATCGCCCGCAGCGCCATTCCCCAGGCGCGCGCTCGGCTGGGCGACGAGCCGATGCAGTGGCTGTTCGAGCGCAGTGCCCTGGCCTGGTCGACCCAGAGTGCCGACGCGAATCGCTACCGCGGCCTGGCCGTATACGGCATCGATGGCACGACGCTGCGCGTGGCCGACACGCCGGACAACCGTGCCGAGTTTGGCGGCGCTTCGAGCTCACGCGGTGACAGCGGCTACCCGCAGGTGCGCTTGGTGTGTCTGATGGTGCTGAGCTCTCACGAGCTGGCAGCTGCCAACTTTGGTCCTTACGCAACTCATGAACTGAAGTACGCACGGCCTTTGGTTGACCACATCCACGATCGCTCGCTGACGATCGTGGATCGCGGATTTTTCGGTGCCTCCTTTCTCATCGGGCTGACGAGATCGGGCAGCGAACGACATTGGATGACCCGCGCCCGCTCCACCACCAAGTGGCGCGTGATCAAGCAGTACGGCCCTGACGATGCGCTGGTAGAGATGGCCGTCAGCTCCGAGGCCCGCCGCAAGGACCCATCTCTGCCAAACACATGGCACGTGCGCGCCGTCCGCTATCGGCGACCCGGACATGAGCCCAAGACGCTGCTGACCTCGTTGCTCGATCCAGTGGCCTACGCGGCGAAGGAACTGGCGGCGCTCTACCACGAGCGCTGGGAGCTGGAACTCGCCTACGACGAGCTGAAGACGGAAATGCTCGATCGACGTGAGAGCATCCGCAGCAAGACGCCGATGATGGTGCGTCAGGAGATTTGGGGCCTGCTGTTGGCCTACAATCTCGTCAGGCTGGAGATGGAGCGCGTGGCTGCCGAGGCGCGCGTCCCTCCGACGCGCATCAGCTTCATCATGGCGCTACGTCTCATCCGTGATGAGTGGCTCTGGTCGAGCGACTCCCGTCCCGGAGCCATCCCCGGTCATCTGCACAACCTCCGCCGGGATCTGAAGCGCTTCATCCTACCCCCACGCCGCGCTGAACGAACGTACCCTCGCGCGGTGAAGGTCAAGATGAGCAACTACCCGCGGAAGCGGCCGATCTGAAGGGGATGGAGCTTAACTGACCGGCATTGGTCCTAGAGCGCCCCCCACGCGGCGTGCGTCAAGCCACGACCCCGGCGCCCTGCCCCGCGCGGCCCGCGTCCAGCCCCGCGTGGACCACGCGCAGGAGGCGCCGCACCGCGCCGGCGTCGGGCAGCCGGTAGGCGGCGCGGCTGCTCGCGTTGCCGACGTGGATGGTGCACGCGGACGGCGGCAGCGCCGCGAAGATGTCCTCGTCCGTGCGGTCGTCGCCGATCGCGATCACCGCCGCCCTCGCCGGCACGTCGTCCAGGATGAGCGGCACCACCCTGCCCTTGTGCACGCCGCGCGGCCGGACCTCGATCACCTTCGCGCCGGCGAGCAGCTCCAGCGCATCCAGCGGGATGCGCGCCTCGAGGCGCGCGCAGAGCTCGCGGACGTGCTGGCTCGCCAGCTCGGGCTCGGCCGTGCGGTAGTGCCAGGCCAGGGTCACCGTCTTCTCCTCGATGAAGGTGCCCGGGGTGCGCCGGGTGACGTCCTCGAGGATCTTCCGCACCTCGCCCTTCCAGGCGGCGGCGTCCGGCTCGAGCGCGACCCAGTCGTCGCTCGCCTTGGGCCGAGACCAGAAGCCGTGCTCGGCGTGGAGGTGGAGCGGCAGCGCGCCGAGCCAGCGCTCGATGTCGGCGCGCCGGCGGCCGCTCACGACGTGCACGCGGTCGCGCTCGGACAGCGCCCGGAGCAGCGCGAGCAGCTCCTCGTCCGGCGCGGCGAGGTCGGGCACCGGCGCGAACGGGACCAGCGTGCCGTCGTAGTCGAGGATCCACACGCGCTGCGGCGCCCGGCGGACGCTCTCGACGACGCTCTCGGGCATCCCCCGGCGCGACGGGGGGGCCACCGCGGGCGCCGCTGGCGCGGCGCGGTCGAGATCGTCGAGGAACGACTGCGCCCAGGTGTGCACGTCGTGCGTGGCCACGCGGCGGCGCAGCGCCGCCATCCGGAGCCGCTGCTCGGCGAGCGGCATGGCGATCGCCTGCTTCACGGCGGCGGCGACCGAGCCGATGTCGTACGGGTTGACGGAGATCGCCTCCGCGAGCTCGGAGGACGCGCCCGCGAACTCGCTCAGGATCAGGGCGCCGTCGTCGTCGACCCGCGCGGCGGCGTACTCCTTCGCGACGAGGTTCATGCCGTCGCGCAGCGGGGTGACCAGCATCACGTCGGCGGCGAGGTAGAGGGCGACCACCTGCTCGAACGGCAGCGACCGGTGCATGTAGTGGATCGGCGTCGCGTACGTCGTGCCGTACTTGCCGTTGATGCGGCCGACCATCTCGTGGACGAGCCGCCGGAAGTCGGCGTACGCGCCGGCCGACTCGCGCGTGGGCACCGCGAGCTGGAGGAAGCGGACGTGATCGCGCAGCTCCGGCTCGCGCTCGAGGAACCGCTCGATCGCGAGCAGGCGGCGCGGGATCCCCTTCGTGTAGTCGAGCCGGTCGATCCCGAGCACGATCTTGCGGCCGCGCGCCTCGGCGCGGATGCGCGCCGCCTCCTCCCGGACGCCGGGGTGACCCGCGAGCCGCTCGATCTGCGCGGCGTCGATGCTGATGGGGTGGACCCCCAGGGCGACCGCGCGCCCATCGTGCTCGATCGCCGCCTCGCCCGGCTCGACGCCGAGCACGTGCGCCGCCGACGCGGCGAAATTCCGGCGGAAGCCGGCCGTGTGGAAGCCGATCAGGTCGGCGCCGAGCAGGCCCCGCACGATCTGCTCGCGCCACGGGAGGATGCGGAAGACCTCGGCGGACGGGAACGGGACGTGGAGGAAGAAGCCGATCCGCGCGTCGCGGAGGCGCCGCCGGAGGAGCGCCGGGAGGAGCAGGAGCTGGTAATCGTGCACCCAGATCGCGTCGCCCGGCGTGTACTGCGCGGCGACGACGTCGGCGAAGTGCTCGTTGACGCGCTGGTAGGCCTCCCAGTCGAGCTCGGCGTCGAGGTTCACCTTGTCGAGCAGGTAGTGGAACAGGGGCCAGAGGACGCCGTTCGAGAAGCCGTCGTAGAAGCGGTGCTGCTCCGCGGCGCCGAGGTGCACGGGCACGGCGCGCATCCCGGCGAGCGCCGCGTCGGCGTCCTGCCGCTGCTCGGGGGAGAGGCTCGCGACGCTGCCGGGCCACCCGATCCAGACCGCGCAGTGGCGCTCGTGCGGGCCGCGCATCGCGGCGGCGAGGCCGCCCGAGGAGCGCGTGAGGGAGAGCGCCCCGCGATCGACGCGCACGCTGATCGGGAGACGGTTCGAGACGATGAGCAGTCGGGCCATGGAGTTCCCCTCCTCTGCGGTGACGAGGCCGCTCGCCGGGCGCGAGGCGCGGCGCCGCCCTCGTCGGCCGGGCGCGAGGCGCGCCGGCGCCGGGACGAGCCGCGCGCCTCGCGCGAGGCCGCGTGCCGCCGAAAACGAACAGGGCACGACGCCCACCGCGGGGTCCGCCGCGGGCGCGCGTGGCTGAGCGAATACTTTGAACTCAAAACATATCGCGCGGCGTCGCGCAAGCTGATCCGGCGCGCCGGACGGCCGCGCGCGCCGATCGGTCGGCCACCTCGCACCTCGGCGCGCAGGGGTGTCGCGGCGCGTCGGGCGTCGATGGAGGTCAGGCGCATCCTGTCAGGCGCGACTCGCTCGAGGATGTCTGTTCGATCGCGCGGTATCGAGGGCAAGCTCGGGCAGCTCCGCGGGCTGCACGAGCTCTACGTGCTCGCGGCCGACCTGCACATCACGCTCGTCGCCGTGAAGAAGACGGCCATGATGCTGCTCGACCGCCCGCTCATGGCGAGCTGCGACCGCATCGAGGAGAACACGCACCGCCAGCAGGCGTGGCTCCTCACCCAGGTCGGCGCGCACGCGCCGCAGGTCCCGGGCGTCCCGTTCTGAGCCGGCGCGCGGGCGCGCCCGCAGGGCCGCGCGCGGCGGACCCGCCGGCGCGCGGCGGGCCGCCCTGGCGCGCGAGCGGCACGAGCGCGGCGCGGCGGGCGCTACGCGCGGGCCTCTCGCTGAGAGATCGAGCTCAAGAGCGCTGACGACCTCGCCCCGCCGTCCTTGTCGGCGATGTCCGACAGGCTGATGACGCCGACAGGATGCTTCTGGTCGTCGACGCAGACGATCCTCGACTTCTTGTGGTTGCTCATGAGGCTCGCCGCCACGTTCACGTCCTCGTCCGGGCGGCAGCAGACGACCTCTCGGGTCATGACGTCTTCCGCCCGTGTCGACGCGGCCTGACGGTGCTCCGCGAGCACCCGGATCGTGAGATCGCGATCGGTGAGGGTCCCGATGACGGAGCCGTCATCGCCGCAGATCGGAACGAAGCCGATGTTCCGCGACTGCATCAGCTCGGCGACGCGCTCGACGGGCTCGCCCGCCTTGCAGCACGCCACGTCGGTCTTCATGAGCTCGGAGCAGTTCATGGTCTCTCCTCCTGGCATCGAATTCCGCTTCGTGTTCGAGACGCCCATCGTCTCGTCTGGAGATCCAGCACGAGCAAATGGCGGGCCATCGCGCCGCGAGGCACGGGTGTCGAGCTCGCGACGAACAGGGGATGGCGCGAAATGCGATCTCGCGACGACCGAGCGGGCACGAGGCGGCAGCGCTCTCCAGCGCTCGATCTGGTCAGTCCCCTGCCCTACCCCAGCCGCAGGCTGACCTCGTGCCGCCGTCGCACGAGCCCGGCGCCGGCCGGCGGGAAGAAATCGCCGTCGGGCCGATGATCCTCGGCGGCTCGAGGGGTCGAAGTGACAGAGGCCGCGGCGGACCGTCCCGCCGCGCCCCGAGGAGCGTGAGCCATGGCGATCTTGACGATGACGACGTTCGTGACGCTCGACGGCGTGATGCAGGCCCCCGGCGGGCCGGGCGAAGACCCGAGCGGAGGCTTCACCTACGAGGGCTGGGTGCGGCCCCACTTCGACGACGACCTGGGCGCCTTCATGGTCGACGTGTTCAAGCGCGCCGACGCGTTCTTGCTCGGGCGCGGCACCTACCAGATCTTCGCGTCGCACTGGCCCCGCGTGACCGACCCGGCCGACCCGATCGCCTGCGCCCTGAACGCGCTGCCCAAGCACGTCGCCAGCCGCACGCTCGGGCGCGCCGAGTGGGGCCCCGCGACGATCGAGCGCGACATCGTCGCCGGCGTCGCCGGCCTGAAGCAACGTTACGAGCGCGAGGTCCAAGTGCACGGCAGCGCGGGCCTCGCGCAGACGCTGCTCTCGCACCGACTTGTCGACGAGCTGCACGTGCTCACGTTCCCGGTCGTGCTCGGCGCTGGAAAGCGCCTCTTCGAGCGCGTCGCGCCCACCGCCTTCGAGCTCCGGGCCACACGCGCGACCGGGCGGGGCGTCGTGCTCAACACGTACCGGCGCGCGGGCGAGCCGACGTTCGGCTCGTTCCTGCTCGACGGTTGAGCAGCCGCGGGCGACGCGCGGCAGCGTTCGCTCCCTTCTTCTTCTCCGTCACCAGGGACGAACTTGGGCGACGAATTTGCCGTGAGCGGCTGCTCGGGCTGCCGGTGTCACCGAAGCGGTGAGCAAGCTCGCGCGGACAATATCCTGCCGTATCGGGATGGCCTGACTCCGCCCGCAGGAAGAAGGCGGCCATCTGGCCGCCGAGCGGCCACCTCCGCGCGGTTCCGAGGTCGTCGAGCCGCCCTACCCTGCGAGGTTCTCGTGGTTGATTCAGCTCAAGTCACGCTGTAGCTTCGCACGAATCTGGCGCAAGCTGCGGGGCCCGCGGGTGCCCACCGTCCCGCCAAGCCCGAACATTGATCTTCCCGAGGCTTGGAGGGTCGCGCCAGTTCGCCAGGCAGCAAACTGCAACTGTAGTACTAGCGGGCGACGAGGGCGAGCACGTGACCGCCGCCGTGTGCGTCGACGCTGCTCACGCCGCGAAAATCAGGAATCTGTATTGGAACCGATGAGCTCTTGAATTCACCGTTGCCCAGCGCGCCGAACTCGCCATGCCCCCAGGTCCAGACTGTAGCGTCCTCTGCCAGCGCCACGCTATTGTATGCTCCTCCGGCGAGCGCATTGACTTTGACAGTGATTGGCACCTGAGCCTCGACCGCCGTGAGGCTCCTATTTTCATCTACATCAACAACCCCAAGCTGACCGGATCCATTGTATCCCCATGACATCACCCTACCATTGGAATACAGCGCCAGCCCATGGAACCCTCCGGCAGCAACATGGGTCACCTCGGCCCCCTCCAGCCCCCGCACAAGCGCGGGCAGCAGGACATTCTTCTCTGTCCCATTGCCCACCTGCCCAACTTCGTTGCGCCCCCAGGCATAGACGCCGACCCCTTTCCCGAGCGCCACACTATGCGAGGAACCACATGCAATCTCGTCAATAGAAATATCAGAGAGGGCAGTGACCTGGATGGGGATGTGACTGTCCGTCGTGGTCTCGTCGCCGAGCTCACCAGAGCTATTGCTCCCCCAAGCCCACACCGTGCCGTCCTTCTTGAGCGCGAGGCAATGCTGTTGCCCCGCCGCGATGGCGTCCACATCATCTATATATGCCATGGTCGGCTTCGAGTGTGGCTCATGGTCGCTTGAGTTGTCACCCAACTCACCATAAGAGTTATTTCCCCATACCCAGACCTTGCCGTCGATATCGAGGGCCATGCTTATATACCCTCCAGCGGCGATGGCCTTGACATTAACGAGACCTCCAACAACCGTTGGAACTGGGATAGCAGTCACACCGGAATCGACGCCCAATTGACCGAACTGGTTGTTGCCCCAAGCCATCACGGTCCCGTCAGTCAACAAGGCCAGGCTGTGACTCGCCCCCGCAGAGACCGCCTTCACGTTCACGCCCGCCGGTGGTGATACAGTGATTTCGACAGGGCTCGCGCGGTTCACCGTGGAGCCATCACCGATCTGGCCGAACTGATTGGCTCCCCACGCGTACACCGCCATCGTTGCGCCGCCGCCGGTACCTCCACCGATGCCTCCGCCGGTCGTGGCTCCGCCTGCACCGGCGTCTCCCCGCCCATCTGTACCCCCGCCAGAGTCACCTGACAGGTCAGAAATGCCAACGATGCGACCACACCCCGCGCCGGCAATGAGCGCTCCAGTGAACAACCCCATAAAAGCAAACCGATCATTCACTTTCACCATCACATCCACCCCCCAACGCCCGAAACACAATATCCACATTATCTGCAAGGCCACGACCTCACATCATCGTTCAGGATGTGCAAGGCATCGGCGAATCCGCAGGAATATCGTCCGAGAAAGAGGCGCTGATCCGCTAACGCCCCGTCACGTCCCGTTGTGACGAGCCGTCACGTGCGCTCGGAGTCGGCCGTCGCGTCGGCCTGGAATACGCCGCATCGCGGTCGGCCTTCGCGTGCATCTCAAAAATCTCCTCGGAGAACCGCCTCCATCCCGTTCTGCCCGATCACCGGCGTCACCTGCAATCCCGCCTTGCCATTCGCGGCCGGGCCGCTCTTCGGGGCCAGGTTCAGGAGGATCGCGGCCGTGGCGATTCCGACGCCGCCCACGACGAACCCTGCTGTCGATATTGCAGCCGAGGTGCGCGCGTCCTCGCCGAGGGCGATCCCCTCGTCATCGCACCGGCTCTTGTCGCGATCCTTGCAGTGCGACAACGCCGCGTCCCATTGCGAAAGTGTCTTGAATCCGAAGCCAGCGCCAAGGCCGATCCCAACAAGCCCCACGGAACCTGCAGCAATCGCGCCGAGGTGAAACCCGTTCATGCCGGCTCCAGCCGGTGCCGGCGCCGGCCTTGGTGCCGGTGCAGCAGCGGCAGACGCGACGCCAGCGTCGTTCTTCAGGACGGGCACGCGGACCTCCAAGGTCGCTCCCGCGAGGACCTGCGCCGTCTGCTCCCACGCCTTCTTGCCCGGGGCCGTCACCCGGATCGTGTGCTCCCCGGGATCGATCGCGGCAGGCACGTTCCACGTGCTGCGGTCGACGTCTGCGCCGTCGCGCTCCACCCGCAGACCTCCAAGGTTCGCGAGCTCCGCGGGGACCGTCAGGAGCAACATCGGCACCTTCGGCTTCAACGCCTCGGCGCGTTCCTTCGCCCGCGCTTCGCGGTCGCTGCGGCCGGCCGCCCTAGCGCTCTCGGCGACCTCCAGGAAGATGGACCACGCACTGCCGGTGAGTCCGACCGACTCATAACATTCCGCGAGGCGGTACTGGGTCACCATTCCTGGGTCGAGCTCATGGCTCTTCTTCAGCATCGGGCACGCGTCGGTGTACTTGCCGTTCTTCATCAAGGCGAGGGCCTCGTCGAACAACGCCTGCGCCTCCGCCACATGGGGCGAGGCCTGCGCGCTCGAAGGTGCCGCAGGAGGCGAGCGCTGCGCCGCTGAAGGCGCCGCCTGGACCGTTATTGCCAAGGCGATGCACGCCGTGAGGTGCCCGTGGACGTGTCGCGTTCGACTCGCTTTCATCTTGCCCCCGTGTTCCATGGCTCCGACTCAGTAACGGCCCCCGCCAAAACCGTCATCCCCGACCCTTCTGCCTGTCGTCCCGGGGGCGCGAGACCTCGTGCTTCGCGCCGGGGCCGGCTGTGGCGTCGCGGCCATGGCGCTCGCCGTCGGTAGGGATGACCGTGACGCCGCGGCCGGGGCGCTGGCGCTGCTCATGGGAGCGGGCACGGCGGCCTTGTTGTTCACCGCCGGCGGTTCCATCACGGAGGCGTCCGCTGCAGGCTCGGCGAGCCGCACCGTGTGAGCCGAAGAAGACGCCTGGTGCGCGACGTCTGCGTTTCTCGGAGCGGCCGTGTCGGCTGCGGCCCTGAGCTGCTGCGAAGCAACCCAGCCGCCGCCGGCCAACGTCAGGAGCGCTGCTACGCCGATCACCAGAGCTGCTCGCGGCATCGTCGTGAGCGGCCGATCGGCCCTTCTCGAGGCGTCAGGGGCGCTGGTCCATGACGCGGTCACCGTCCGAATCGACTCGGTCAAACGAGCAGCGCTCGCCCCGTACGGCAGGAGCACCGGTGCGGGCTGCCCAGCGGGCGCTTTTGTCGGTGCAGGCAACGGCAAGCAAGCCGCCGGTGGTGCATGTGCCGGCTCGGGCATCGACCCATACCGCGGCGCCGGTGGCCGGGGGACCAGGGCGCTGCTCGAGGGCAGGGCGGCCACGCCTGGCGCAGGTGCGTCGGCGATCTTCGTGGCGTCGTGGGGGAACGGCGCTCTCACGGTGGCCGTGCCGGCCGCGAACCGGGCGAGCGCCACCCCGAGCTCGTTGGCATCCGCGAAGCGGGCCGCCGGGTTCTTCTCGAGACACCGCAGGATCAGGGCCTCGAGACCCGGTGGCACATCGGGCCGCACAGCCCGCAGCGAATCGGGGCTGTCAGCGAGCACCGCCGAGCAGACCTCCGTGATCGTGCTGCCCGAGAACGGGACGCGGCCCGCAAGCATCCGATACAGGATCACGCCCAGCGCCCACACGTCGCTGCGCGCATCCGCGTTGCGCGCCCCGCGCATCTGCTCGGGCGACATGTAAAGTGGAGTCCCGAGGACCGTGTTGGTCCGCGTCGCTTCTACGCCGTCGAAGGCTGGATCGGCGACCTTCGCGATGCCAAAGTCCAGCACTTTCACGCGCTCATCACCGCGCGGGCCGCTGGCCAGGAACAGGTTCGCCGGCTTGAGATCGCGGTGAACGATGCCGATCGCGTTGGCCTCGCCGATGGCGTCGCACGCTTGCACGATATAGCGCGCAGCGCGATCGACCGGCAGAACCACCTCCCGGTCAAGGACGGTCTTCAGATCGATGCCGTAGAGCATCTCCAGCACGATGTACGGCACACCGGTCTCGAGTCGGCCGACGTCGTGGATCTTGGCCACGTAGTCGCTCTTGAGGCGCGCTGCGGCGCGGGCCTCTCGGAGGAAGCGCTCGGTGCCCTCGGCGTCCGAAAGGGCAGTCGGGAGCATGACCTTGATGGCCCGCAGCTCGTGCAGATCCAGGTGCATCGCCGCCACGACGACGCCCATCGCGCCAGCGCCGAGCACGCGTTCAACCCGGTACTTCCCGGCGATGATCTGTCCGCCCCAGACAGGTATGGTGGTAGCCTCGATCATGTCGGCCACTCTCCCTCCTCTCCAGACCCGTAGCGCGCGAGGCTCCCTGGGTCGAATGAAAATGGTCCTTCGCCCTGCGCGCGCAGCGTCGCCGCGACCTTCCCATCCGATGCATTGACGCTCTGCCTCCGCCGTAACGGTCAGATGTCCAAGGAGTCTTCCATGCCGCACCCTAGGGAACGCATGGATTTCGAGTACCTGAGCAGACAGCCTAGCTCGCCCCGAGCAGCGTTATTGGCCTGAACGTCACGTGGAGAACCGACGCCCCGTGAACATCGGCGCCGGACGTCCGCACGTCCCATCCATAACCTGTCCCGTCTTTACCAGGCGGTTCACGTCGATGTACCGGCTCATGAGCACGTCCGTCTGGGTCGCTGCGCACAGCGCGAAGCACGCGCCGTCGGTTCGGGCGTGCGTCGGAAGCCGGTGCGCGCGCTGAGCACGGCATTCAGCAGCCGCTCGTCAGCAGCGGCGAGAGACTCCGGAGCTGTGCTGTCGATGATCGTGCGATCTACTGGGAGGCCCGGCTCAGAACGGCGCGTCGCCGTCCTCCGGAACGATGATCGACTTCAGCGCCCCATCCTGGCGGTCGGCCTGGAGGCGGATGCCCCGCTCGGCGTCCGACAGGTCGAATCGGTGGGATGGGCTCGACGTCCACCGCCCCCTCGGCGACGAGGCGGATCGCCCGCGGGTACACGTGCCCCATGCGTCGGGAGAACTTGATCTTCAGCCCCTTGCGTCGGCACAGCGCCGCCGGCAGCGAATAGCGGTCGCCCTCGGGGATGCCCGCCAGCAGGATCCGCCCGCCGATGCGCGCGGCCTCGGCCGCATGGTGGAAGCCATCGGGCGAGTTCGTCGCCTCGAGCACGAGGTCGACGCCCCGGCCGCCCGTCCACTCCGCGACGGCCGCGGAGGTCGGCGCAGCGTCGTGCGCGCCCAGCCTGCGCGCGGCCTCGGCCCGGTAGGCGATGGGATCGACCGCGAAGACGCGCTCGGCGCCGGCCAGGCGCGCGAGCTGGACCAGGCACAGGCCGATCGGCCCGCAGCCCAGCACCACCACCGTTTCCTGCAGGTGGGGCCGCGCCAGATCCATCGCGTGGACCGCAACGCCCAGCGGGATCTCAGGTCGCCCCGCACTGAGCGCCCCCCGGCGGAGGTCTTCACCAGTTTTCCGCGCATTTTCGCGATCGCTAACAGCCGACGACGACCGCGCCCACCTCGGAGGGGTCCTCGCCGCAGAGCAACGCCACCTCGTGCTGTCCGCGCGGCGCCCTCTGGACGAGGGGCTGCTTGTGCAGATGGCTCACCGGATCGGCGACCGACACGCTCCCGGACCGGAGCCGCAGGGGCCCCAGCGGCCGGACGTGGCGAACCTGCGAAGACCCCGGCGCTCTCAACAGATCGAGGACCGTTCGGGGCACGTCCCGCTGGTCGAGGATCTCCCCGGTCTCGGGATGCGGGCGCAAGAACGTCACGGCGCGTCGAGCCTACCATCCCGCCCGACCACAACAAAATTCCACTCCTGCGGCTCCTCCGGGATGCGCCATCAAAAAAATTTGAGTGGACGCCTCCGAGTGGTGACCGAAAGCCAGCACCTCATCCCACAACACGTCGAGCTCTGGAAACGGTGATCTCGGACGTTCCGTAGCGGCCGCTCAGCGGGCCCTCGGTCTCGGAGTGATCCGCGACCAGCTCACGCGCGCCACGTCCGGCAGCGCCGGCGCCGGCGTTCGTCTCGTTTTCGATTGGCTTGAAAGGCGAGTACTACAATGAGAGCTATTGCTTATGGGACCATGGCCCTGGTCGTGGCGGGAGCCCTGGGTGCGTGCGGCGGGTCCGAGTCGGGCGATGACGGCTCCGGCGGCGCTCCGAATGCAGGCAGCGCGTCAGGGCAGGCATCCAGCGGCGCCGCGGGGCAGTCGTCCAGCGGCGCCGCGGGGCAGTCGTCCAGCGGCGCGTCCGGGCAGTCGTCCAGCGGCGCCGCGGGGCAGACGTCCAGCGGCGCGTCGGGCGGCGGAGACCCCGGCACGGGCGGCACCGACAGCCCAGGCGAGTCCATCTGCGGAGTGACGCCGGCCGCCGCGACCGGGCATGTCGCGCTGGAGAACCTCTGCCGCGGCGTCGTGGCCGTGCGCTCGGGCGAAGGCAACTTCATCAGCTGGCGGTTGATGGGCTACGAGGATCCCGAGATCGGGTTCAACGTCTATCGCGACGGCGCCAAGGTGAACGGCGCTCCCATCACCGACTCGACAAACTATTTCGACTCGGGAGCGCCCGGAGACGCGAAGTACACCGTCCGCGCCGTGATCGATGGCGCCGAGCAGGGCGACTCGGCCAATACGCGCGGCGGGGACTCCGGCACACCCACGTGGGCGCGAAACTATCTGACCATCCCGCTCAAGACGCCCGACAATTACCAAGCCGGTGACGCCTCCCCCGGCGATCTCGACGGCGACGGCGACTACGAGCTCGTGGTCAAAGAGCAGAACAGCCCGCGCGATCCATCGCAAGACGGCCGCACCGGCCAGCCCAAGCTCGCGGCCTACGACACCGACGGCACCTTCCTGTGGCGCATCGACCTGGGCATCAACATCCGCGAGAGCGAGCACACCACGCCCTTCGTCGTGTACGACCTCGACGGCGATGGTCGCGCCGAGATCGCCGTCAAGACCGCGCCCGGCACACGCGATGGGAAGGGAGCGTTCCTGCACACCGGTCCCGCCGCCGACGATGACGACGCGCGAGACTACCGCAACGGGGCGGGCAAGATCTTGAGCGGACCGGAATACCTCACGGTCTTCAGCGGCGTCGACGGCGCGGAGCTCGCGACCATCCAGTACCACGCCCCCATCACGAGCGGCAGCTTCGGCGACAACAACGGCAACCGCTCGGATCGCTACAACGCCACGCTGGCCTTCCTCGATGACTCAGGCCAGCCGAGCGTCGTCATGCAGCGGGGCTACTACGCCCGAACGACGTTCGGAGCATACAATTACCGCGAAGGCCGGCTGAGCCTGCTGTGGAGCTTCGATTCGTCCGCGAACGGCAACGGCGCCTTCGCCGGCAAAGGCGTTCACAGCGTCATGGCGGCGGACACGGACGGCGACATGAGGCAGGAGATCATCCCTGGCGCCGCGACGATAGGCCCCGACGGCAAGGGCAAATGCGCCGTCGACTTCTATGGACACGGCGACGCGATTCACGTCGCCGACCTGGTCCCCTCACGCCCCGGGCTCGAGGTGTTTCAGCCGACCGAAGCGGACGGCGTGCCCTCCTACTTCGTGCGAGATGCGGAGACCTGCGAGGTCCTGTGGCGCGGCCCGAACAGCGACGGCGAGGGACCGGGCCGCGGCGCGGCCGACGACATCTCGCCCGACAACCCCGGAGGTGAGGCCTGGACCAACACCGCAGGCCTGTTCAGCGCGGAGAGCGGTCGCAACATCGGCTCCCGTCCCCGCCAGGTGAACTTCCTGATCTGGTGGGACGGCGATGAGAGCCGCGAGCTGCTCGACGGCAACACCGTCACGAACTTCGACGGCGAAGGCAGGGGCTTCACCGCGAGCGGCTGCACCTCGATCAACGGCAGCAAGTCGGTGCCGACGCTCAGCGCGGATCTGTTCGGCGACTGGCGCGAGGAGGTCGTCTTCCTGTGCGGCGACAGCCTGCGCATCTACACCACCGATCAGATCACCAGACGCCGCATCTACACGCTGATGCACGATCCGCAGTACCGTGCCAACGTGTCGGCCCAAAACGCTACTTACAACCAGCCGCCGCACACCAGCTTCCATATCGGCGACGGCATGAGGGAGCCCCCCAGACCCGACATCACGGTGCGGTGACGCCGGCGCGCCGTCGTGCGCCCGCTCACGGCGCCGCCGCCGCGCGGGGCCGGAGCGACGGGCTGGAGCGCGCGATCGAGCAGGCCACGGCCATCCCGACCCTGACGACGCGCGCCTGGGCTCCGTGGAGGGCGCCGGGATGCTCGGAAAAAATCTACAATCACCGGCGCGCGCGACGGCTCATGGTGGGCGCATGACCCGACACGACAGCCACGCTTTTCATCTCTCCGACACCTACCTGCAGCTCCTCGACGGCGGCGCCGCGAAGCCGATCCCTGTGGACGCCGAGTTCTGGGCGAAGATCGGCGAGCGCGAGGAGCTGCACGCCGGCCGCATGGTGGGCCTCTTCCACATGGACAAGAGCCCCGATCACCGCGAGGTCCACCCCCGTGGCGACGAGGTCCTGATCCTGCTCTCGGGCGCGGTCGACGTCGTGCTGGAAGACGAGCTCGGCGAGCGCGTGATCGAGCTGCGCGATCAGGGCGCGTGCATCGTCCCCCGCGGCGTCTGGCACGGGCAGATCGTGCGCGCGCCGAGCGTGATGATCTTCATCACGCCCGGCGAGGGTACCCAGCACCGCGCGGGCTGATCCCACGCGATGACCGGCGGCGAGCCCCCGCAGCGCCTGCGGGGGGTGCTGGCCGAGGGGCTGCCGGTTCGCGACGTCGCCCGCGAGCTCGGCCCGACGCGGCGCCAAGACCGCCGTTGCGTTCAAGCGCGCAGCCCGCTCGCTGCCCACGCTCGGACGCATGAACCGTCCGATCCAGCCACTCCAAACGCTCGTCGCTCACGCCGCGTGGGCCAACCGACAGCTCTTCGCCGCCCTTCGCGACATCGATGCCTTCGGATCGCAGAAGGGCGCAGACCTCATCTTGCGCGTCCTCGACCACATCCACGTCGTCAGCCGCATTTTCCAGGCCCACCTCCAGGGCGTCTCGCACGGCTACGAGTCCACGCAGAGCGCCGTCCTTCCTGCGCTCGAGGAGCTCGATCGCGGATCCGAGGCCATCGACCGCTGGTATGTGGATACCGCGGCGTCGCTCGGACCGGAGGAGCTCGCACGACCTCGCGATGTGCGCTTCACCGACGGAAAGGTCGTGCCGATGAACGCCGCCACGATGATCCTCCACGTGGTCACACACACGACCCATCACCGCGGAAACGTGGACGCCATCATGTACCAGTGCGGGATGCCGCGCCGGAGGGACGGATTCCCCGAGTTCCTCGTCAGTCGAGCGTCCGCCACGTGATCGAGCTCAGCCCCTGCGTCGGCGTCATGCCGAACTGCTCCCGGAAGACGCGGCTCAGGTGGGCGCTGTCCGCGAACCCGGCGGCGGCCGCGGCGGCGCTCAGGCTCGCTCCCCCCTCCACCGCGGCGATGGCGCGGCGCAGGCGCTTCCACCGCAGGTACGCCCGCATCGGGAGCCCGACGTCGCGCGCGAAGGCATGACGCATCTGCCGCGGCGAGAGCCCGGCCTCGTGCGAGAGCCGCGCGAGGTCGACCGGGTCGGGGCCGTCGAGGTAGGCGCACATCCGGCGCGCCGCCGGGTGTCGCGGCTCCGGCGGCTGACGCAGGTCGACGGCGGAGAGGATCGAGGCCATGAGGGCGCGCGCCATCTCCGGCGTGGGATCGCGGGGGACGCTCACGTCGATCGCGTCGCGGCCCCACGTCGCGCACCGGGGCGCGGCGTCACGAGAGAGCGCTCGGCTCGCCACGTCGTCCCCGTCGAGGAACAGCATCGCAGCGTGCGCGCACGCGCCGTGCCGATGGGGCATGCGTGGGGGAATGACGGCGGCGCCGGCGTGAAGGCGCCCGCCGGCGCCGTCCTCGATGCACAGCCCCTGCGGCGCGATGACGACCTGGGCCGCGTGATGCGCGTGGCGCCTCGTGGCGACGAGGAGGCCCACGTAGAGCATCCGCGTCTCCGAGGCGAACACCGTACCGTTCAACCTCGCCGGCGTGCTCAACGGTGGCTGGCTCCCTCGGGGGATGTCGACATCCGCGGGTCCATCGGCTCGCCCATCCTAGCTCAGCCGCTCTGGGGGCGAAGGGGCTTCCAGGGCGGCCGCGAAGCGGACGCCGGGGTGCGGAGCGGGGCGGAGCCCCGAGGAGACGAGGCGAGGTCCAGAGCCGGGCGTCCGCCGCGGGAATCGGTTTGATCTCAAACAATGAGCGAGCTAAGAATCCGGTCATGAGCCTGTCCTTCTCTGGACCCAAGGGGTGGATCGAGCAGCGCTGGATCGTGTACGCGCTCCTGCGGGACAGCATCCAGCACCACCTCGAAGACGGGTGTCCGAGCGAGGAGTTCGCGGCGATCCACGGCGCGGCCGGGGCCCTCGGCGGGCAGCGCGTGGTGCTCCCGGCGCAAAAGCTCCACGACGAGCTCCGGCGGGCGCGGGCCGCGCTCGCGGGGCGCCCGCTCGACGCGCTGGCGATCAGCGGCCGGACCCGCGCGGTCCTCAGCCTGCGCTGGCCGCCGCCGGCGGAGCGAGAGACGATGCTCGTCAAGGACTGGGGCGACTCGGTGCCGCTGCTCGGCTCGCCGCCCGGCGACAGCCTCGACGACGTGTTCGGCCACCTGCTCGACGGCCTCCTGCGCATCACGGAGGGAGCCTCCGCGTCGGATCACGTCGAGGTCATGGACCTGTAAGCGCAAGCTCACCGGATCCGGAGGTCGATCGTCATGTCCTTTCCGCCCCGCTGGACGGCGATCGCGAGGTTGTCCGCCGAGCGCAGCCGGGCATAGGCCTGGAGGGCGCTCTGCGGGTCCGTCAGATCGAAGCCGTTGATCGACCGGAGGGTGTCCCCCTTGCGCAGGCCGACCGCGGTCAAGAGCGAGCCGGCCCCGACGCGCGAGAGGCGGACGCCGATCACCCGCTCTCCCTCGCGGACGGGGACAATCCGCGCAGAGCGCATGAGCTCGCCTTGCTTCTCCAGGACGAGATCGATCGCCGTCCGGTCGACGATGAACTCGGTGTCGCTCACCTTCCGGATCTTCGACGCGATCTCCGGCGGGAGCGCGCCGCGCTTCGGCGGCTTCGGCGCGGCGCGGGGCGCGGGCGGCGCCGGCGCGCGCCGGTTGTCGCCGATGCGGACCTGGCAGCGCGCCCCCGGCTCGGCCAGCCACACGCGGTCCCAGCCGATCGCGAGCACCGAGCGGCCCTCGACCGCGTCGCCCGCCCGGCGGAGGAGCGGCTCCCCTCGCCCCACCGCGATCGTGGCGAACGACCAGGCGGGATCCTCCGAGGCGGCGATGAGCAGCACGCGCGCGTCCTCGCAGGTCGGATCCAGCAGCGGATCGCCGAACGCCGCGGGGTCCTCGTCCGCCTCCTCGCGCGCGGGCCTCGGCGTGAGGGGCCCAGTCCTCGAGTCGAACGGGTTCCGCGCGAGGATCGCCGCCGCGCTGGTCGCGTGATCGCTGGGCGCGAGGACGGGCGGCGGCGGCGGCGGCTCCGGCCGAGCCGCGGGCAGCCCGGAGAGCCACGCTTCCTCGACGAGGTACGAGATCCCGGAGGCCTGCTGGTACGCAGCCGTCATGATCATCCCGCCGAGGAGCGCCGGGAAAGCTCGCTTGATGAGGACTTCCGGGATCAACGTCGTCTTCCAGATCGGGTGTCCGCGCGAGCGCCGGCGCCCCCCGCGACCCGAGGGCGGCCACGGATGGAGCGCGGGCGCCCGCGCGGGTGTTGCTTGCACGCCCTGCGCGCCGCGACCCTCGCGCGAGCGCAGCCTGCCCGTGGTGGAGCAGCATCCGTGCCCACGTGGCTTGGGAGTTGCTGCCCGCAGGCGCATGACGACAAGGCCAGGCTCCGCACCGCGCCCCCGCCCCATCGCGCTCCTCGCCGCGATCGCCGCGATCGCCGCACCTCTGGCCGCGGGGTGCGCGCCGGACCCGCAGAACGCGCCCTGTTCCAGAGATGCCGAGTGCCGGCGCCGCGACGAGGATCTCAGGTACTGCATCAGCGCGACATGCGTGGAGTGCCTCTCCAGCGCGATCTGCGGCGCAGGGAACGAGTGCGTCGACGGGCGCTGCGTGCTCCGCTGCCGGGACGCGCGCGACTGCCGATCCGACCAGCTCTGCCGCGACGGCACGTGCGAGGACCGGTGACGTGCGACATCGTGTCGCATCTGGGACAATGGATCGCATGAACGCGCGAAGCCGAGAGGGGCGGACCACCATGGGGCTGACGCTCCAGCTGTGGCTCATGCTCCTCGTGCCGATCGTCCTGGCCGTCGCGCTCTACGGGGCGGTCATCCACACGACGCGGCACCAGTTCCTCCGCAGCCAGGCGGCCGCCGAGCTGCGCCACCACGCGAGCCTCGTCGAGGCGGCGATCGGCGGCGCCGTCGAGCGGGGCCAGGTCGAGCTGCTCAAGCACCGCATCGAGCGGCTCGCGCAGGCCGACCGCATCCTCGGGATCGCGGCGTTCGACGCGGCCGGGGGCCCGATCCTCGTGACCGATCCGATCGCCGGCGAGGCGGCGGAGCTCGCGGCGCTGGCGCGGAGGGCGCTCTCGACGGGCGCCGAGATCGAGGAGGAGCGCACGCTCGGCGGGGCGCCGGCGCTCGTGCGCACCGTCACGTTCTCGCAGCGCGGGCTGTCCGTGGTCGCCGTGGTCGTCCGGGAGCTGCGCTACCTGGACGCGTTCGCGCGCAGCTCGAACCGCGGGCTGGCGCTCGCCGGGGCCGCGCTCCTCGCGGCGACGGCGCTGATCGCCGCGTTCGCGAGCCGGGCGACGGTCGGGCGGCCGGCGGGCGCGATCGTGGCGGGCGTCGAGCGGGTGGCGCGCGGCGAGCTCGGGGTGACGGTGCCCGAGGGGGGCGCCGAGGAGCTCCGGCGGCTCGCGCGGGCGTTCAACGCGATGACCGCCTCGCTCGCCGAGGCGCGCGCCCACCTGGAGCAGGAGCAGGCCGCCCGGGCCGCCGTCGAGCGCAAGCTCCAGCAGGCGCACGCGCTGTCGGCCGTCGGGCAGGTGGTCGCCTCGATCGGCCACGAGATCGGCTCGCCCCTCAACGTCATCCTGGCGCGCGCGCGCCGCCTCGCCGACCAGCCCGGCTGGCCCGACGCCGCCCGCGGCGAGCTCGAGACGATCGCCACGCAGTCCGAGCGCATCTCCCGCGTGGTGGCGCGGCTGCTCTCCATCGCCCGCCCGCCGCGGACCCTCGGCCGCGGCAGCGACGTGGCCCAGGTCGCGCGCGAGGTGCTCGCGTTCCTCGGGCCGGAGTGTCGGCAGCGCGGGATCACGACGCGGATCGACCACGACGACGCGCCGCTCCACGTGGCGCTCGACGCGGATCACCTGTTCCAGGTGCTGTTCAACCTGTGCCTGAACGCGGCGCAGGCGCAGCCGAACGGCGGCGAGATCGCGGTGCGCCTCGCGCAGGCCGACGGCCGCAAGGCGTCGTTCGAGGTCGAGGATCGCGGCCCGGGCGTCCCGCCGGGCGTCGCCGCGCGCATCTTCGAGGCGTTCTTCACGTCGCGGGGCGACGGGGGCGGCACCGGGCTCGGCCTGGCGATCGTCGAGGGGATCGTGCGCGACGCGGGCGGCTCGGTCGAGCTCGTCCGCACCGGCCGCGGCGGCGCCTGCTTCCGCGTCACCCTGCCGCGCGGCGCCGCCGCGCCGCTCGCCGCGCGCGGCGTGGGCGTGGAGGCGCGCGCGTGAGCCCGCGCGCGCGGGTGCTCGTCGTCGACGACGAGCTCGAGATGGTGAAGCTCGTGGCCGACATCGCCCGCGACATGGGCCACGAGCCGACGACGCTGACCGCGCCGCTGCTCGCGCTGCCGCTCCTCGAGGAGCGGGAGTTCGACCTCGTCGTGACCGACGTGCGCATGCCCGAGATGGACGGGATCGAGCTCATCGAGCAGATCGCGCGCTTCGACCCGCGGGCGGCGATCATCGCCATGACGGCGTTCGGCTCGATCGACACCGCGGTCCGCGCCATGCGCGCCGGCGCGTTCGACTACCTGCCGAAGCCGTTCCAGCCGGCGGACATGGCGCTGCGGATGGAGCGGGCGCTCGGGCAGCGCGCGATGACGGTCGAGCTGACCGAGCTGCGCTCGGAGGTGGCGCACCGGTTCTCGATCGCCGGCATGATCGGCCGCAGCCGGGCGATCGAGGAGGTGATCGCGCTCGTGCGGCGCGTCGCGGACAACCCGGCGACGGTGCTCGTGAGCGGCCCGAGCGGGAGCGGCAAGGAGCTCGTGGCGCGCGCGCTCCACGGCGAGAGCCGGCGCCGCGGGCGGAAGTTCGTGGCGGTCAACTGCGCGGCGATCCCCGAGGCGCTCATCGAGGCGGAGCTGTTCGGGGTGCGCAAGGGCGCGTACACGGACGCGCGCAGCGATCGGCCCGGGATGTTCCAGGAGGCCGACGGCGGGACGCTCTTCCTCGACGAGGTGAGCGAGCTCGCGCTGCCGCTCCAGGCGAAGCTCCTGCGCGCGCTCCAGGAGCGGGAGGTCCGCCCGGTCGGCTCGGTGTCGTCGGAGCCGGTCGACGTGCGCGTCATCGCGGCGACGAACCGCGATCTGCGCGCGGCGGTCGCCGAGCGCGCCTTTCGCGAGGATCTCTTCTACCGGCTCGCGGTGATCGAGATCGCAATCCCGCCGCTCAAGCACCGGACGGACGACATCGTGCCGCTGGCCGAGCACTTCCTGGCGCGCGCGGCCGCGAACGCGGGCAAGCCGATCGCGGGGTTCTCGGGCGCGGCGCTGAAGCGCCTGCTCGCGTACGACTGGCCCGGCAACGTCCGCGAGCTGGAGAACGCGATCGAGCGGGCGGCGGCGCTCTGCGACGGCGGGCGGATCTCCCCGGACGACCTCCCGGAGGGCGTGCGCGCGCGGCGCGGCGCGCCGGATTTCCTGGAGGCCGCGGCGGATCGGCTGATGACGCTCGACGAGCTCCAGCGCGAGTACGCGCAGATCGTCCTCAGGCGCGCGGGCGGCAAGAAGCAGCGGGCGGCGGCGCTGCTCGGCGTCGACCGGCGGACGCTGCAGCGCTGGTTCGGCGGGGGGAGCGAGGGCGAGGAGGGGGCGTGAGGCGTGGTTTCACCCGCCAGGAGCCAGGCGGGCAGTGGTCGACCTTGCCCAGGGAGAGTCCACATGAAGGCGGGAAGATCGTTCATGTTTTCTTCCCGCCTTCATGTTCAAATTGACGACTACCCCATGCTGGCCCGTCGTGGGCCCTGTAACCTCCGGGCGAGGTCTCTGTACGTACGGGCCGAGAGATGCACGACGTCAAAGAGACCGAGGGAACAACCCATGAGTTCAAGCTGGTCAGCCTCCTCCACTGGCTCGACACGGTAAAAATCGAGAAATGGCTGGTCTCGCCGGGCGATGAGGTGGCCAAGGACCAGCCCCTCGTCGAGGTGGTGACGGACCTCATCGGCCTGGAGTTCGGCCCAACGCACATCGGCGCGACGCTCCCCGCGCCGCGGGCGGGGAAGATCCTCCTGACGCGCGGGCAGGAGGGTGAGACCGTCTCGCTCCCCTCCGTGCTGGTCGCCTACGCGGTCGATCGCGGCGAGCCCGCGGCCATCGACGACCGATCGACCGCCGACCCGATCGCCGCGATGGTGCGCAGCCTCGCCGAGCTCACCAGGAGGAGGGACGAGGCCGCCGTCGCGGAGCGCAAGAACGAGCACATCATCGCTGTCTGCCTGAGCGACTACGATCAGAAAAGGGACGAGCTGCTCCGTCGCTTCGGCAAAGCGGCGCTGGAGCCGCTCCTCAAGCTGCTCACCGAGGAGCCGCTCGGGCACGTCCGCTTCGAGGCGGCCACGCTGGTCCGGGAGCTGCGCAGCCACGCAGCGATCCCGGAGCTCGTGCGGGCGCTCGCGGACGCGCGCGACGACGTGCGCGCCACGGCCAGGGACACGCTCGGCGGCTTCGATCCGCGGCACGTGCGCGCGGCCCTGCTCCGGGCGCTGACGGACGGCAGCGCGGCGGTGCGGTGCGCCGCCGTCGCGGCGCTGGCGCGGCTGGGCGACGCGACGATCGTCCACGAGATCGAGCGCCGGCTCGACGACGAGGACGCGGCCGTGCGCCACGCCGCGGCCCTCGGGCTCGTCGAGTTTCACCCGGAGCGCGCGGGCGACGCGCTCTCGCGCCTGCAAAGCGACCCGGACGAGGCCCACCGGAGCGATGCGGTCGCGCTCGTCGCGAGGATCGCCGCCGGGCCGGACGCGCTCGAGCGCCTCGCGCCCTGGGCCGGCGACCCCTCGCCCGCGGTGCGCGGCCAGGTCTACGCCGCGCTGGCCGGCCACGTGCAAAGCACGCGAGGCGAGGCGCTGCTGAAGCCGCTCCTCCGCCACACGGACGCGGGCATCCGCATGGACGCCGCGACGACGCTCGCGTCGATCGGCAGCCCGCTGGCCGCGCGGACGCTGGTCGATCTGTCGCGAGATCCCTCGCCCGGCGTGCGCCGGCAGGCCCTGTCCGCGCTGTCCTGGCTGCTCCACCCGGTGCACGCGGCGCACCTCGCGAGCGCGTTGCGCGATCCCGACCCCGGCGTGCGCATCATCGCCGCCTCTGCGCTCGCCCGGTTGCGCGACCCGAAGGTCGCGGCGCACCTCGCGAGCGCCCTGCGCGACCCGGATTTCCGCGTGCGGGTCGCGGCCCTCGACGGGCTCGCGGATCTCATGCTCTACCGGCGCACGCCGCTCCTCCCGACGCTCGCCGCCGCGCTCGGCGACGAGATCTCGTGGGAGCAGCAGGGGCGCATGAGGCCCCTGCACTCGATGAGCTCTCATGTGCTCGACGCCATCGGCCGGGTGCTCGCCGCCGCCGCGGGAGACGGCGCCGCCGGGAGCACGTCGCCGAGGTCGGACGAGACCCGCGCCCTGCTGCGCGACGCCCTGATCCGCGCGCTCACGCAGACGCCCTCGGACCCCGTCGAGGCCGCCGCGGGGGTCGCCCGTCTGCTCGCCGATCCGGCGCTCGCCCCTGCGCTCGCCCTCGCGCTCTCGCGCAACGCGCCCTTCCCCGGGCGCAGCCAGCCTCTCTGCGCCGCGCTCGACGCCATCGGCGACGCCGCCGTCGCGCCGCTCGTCGACGCGCTCGCCGGCGCCGATCCGGAGGCGCGCCAGGCGGCCGCGGAGGCGCTGGAGCGGTACGCCGCCGTGGAGGCCGTGGACGCCCTGCTCGCCGCGCTCGGCGATCCCGCGCCCGCGGTCCGGGCGAGCGCGGCGGCCTCCCTCGCCGCGCACGGCGGCGGCAGGGCCGTCGAGCCGCTGACCCGCGCGCTGGGCGACCCGGAGTACGCCGTGTGCTGCAAGGCCGCGCTGGCGCTCGGGAAGCTCGGAGACGGCCGCGCCGCGCGGCCCCTCGTCGATCTCGTCGAGGGGCTCCTTCAGCGCCGCGTCGAGCGCCTGGAGGACCCGGAGTACAACAAGCTGATGAGCGGCGTCCGCGCGCTCGCGTACCTGCGCGATCCGAGCACGCTCGAGCTCATCGCGCGCTCTCTCAGCCACGCCGATTTCCGCGTCCGCCGTGACGGCGCCCGCTCGCTCGGGTACTTCGGCGGACCGGTCGCCCGGGAGCTGCTCCGGTTCGCGCTTCAGGACTGGTCGCCCGAGGTACGGCGCTTCGCGCGGGACGCGCTGGCGTCCATGGGCGCCTGACGAGACATCCACGCTTCGACGCGGAGGGAGACGAGACGCGGAGCGGAGCGCTCGTGCGCGCCGGCGGGCGCCGGGGTGGTCAGGAGGGGCGGTGGCCCTGAGCGCCGAGGAGGCTCCGGGTGAGCGGCCCCCCGTCGACGAGGAGCTCGTGCAGCGCCTCCTTGAGGTCCTCCTCGGCGACCGCGACGCCGCGCCCCGCGTCGGCCGCGAACAGCGCCGCCCGCCGCAGGAGCTCGCGGATGAACGCCGCGCTCACCCCCTCGGTCCGCGCGATGAGCGGCGCGAGGTCGTCGCCCCGGAGCGAGAGGCCGCGCCCGTAGAGCGCGAGCAGCCGCCGCCGGCAGTCGGCGTCCGGCAGCGGGACCTCCACGGCGAGATCGATCCGCCCCGGCCGCGCCGCCAGCGCCGGCTCCAGGGCCTGCGGGCGGTTGGTGGTCAGGAGGAAGATCACGTCGGTGTCCTCCGCGAGGCCGTCCATCTGGTTCAGGAGATCGAAGAGCAGCGGGGAGCGGCAGCTCGAGTCCGTGCTCTCGCGGTCCTGGGCGATGATATCGACGTCCTCGAGCACCACCAGCGACGGCTGGAGCGACCGCGCCATCGCGCAGGCCTCCTTGAGCAGCTTCACCCCGAGCCCGGTGAGGAGCAGGGTGGTGCGCTCCTGCATCTGGCTCGCCAGGTACATCGCGGTGAGGGTCTTGCCGGTGCCCGGGGGCCCGTAGAGGAGCAACCCGCGCTTCAGGTGTCGCCCCGAGGCGAGCAGGGACTCTCTGTGCCGGGAGAAGCCGATGGTCGACCGCTCGAGCCGCGCGAGCAGCGCCTCGGGCAGGATGAGCGATTCGCGCGCGATCCGCGGGAGGCTCTGGAGCTCGATCTTGGTCGCGGCCGGGAAGACGTCGGTGGCCTCGCTCAGGGTGACCACGCGGCTGCGGTAGACGTTGAGCCGGCGCATCAAGACGCGGAGCTCGGCGAGGAGGCGCTGGGCGCGCTCGTTGTCCCGCGCCATCACCTCGACGGTGAGCTGCTGGCGCCGGAACCCGGCGTCGTTCGGGCCGCGCACCAGCAGCGCGAAGTGCTCGTCCCCGTGGCCGAGGAGGTAGATGCCGCCGGCGACGCAGGCGATGACGCGCTCCTCGTCGAGTCGGACGTTGCGGTACTGCACGGGGCCCAGCGAGGGCGGCGCGCCGCCGACCCCGGGCATCGCCGGGGGCGGCGCGACGAGATCGGGGAGGCTCACCCCCCGGAACATGTCGCCGCCGGAGACGCCGAGCAGCTCGGAGGTGAACCCGCCGTCGCGGAGGTGGGTCTCGATGGCGAGCTGGAAGTTCGGGTGGTCCGAGGGCGGGAACTCCTCGGCGACGACGGGGAGGGCGCGGGGGTCGGCGCCGAAGTGCCCGCGGAGGCGGCCGAGGAAGAACGGCTCTTGCACGGCGTGGGCCGCCGCCATGGCGCCCATCAGATCCGTGAGAGAAGGGGTTTGGTTTTGGGGCTTGTCGTTGTCCATGATCTCGTCTCCGGCGTGGGGGGGGACGATATCACGCGACTCGGTGAGCTCGTTGGAGCTGTCGGTTTTGTCGGCGGAGCCGTGGATTGTACTTTGGACGTTATGATCGCCGCCGGTCGTTCGGAAAGTTTTCGGAAGATTGGAATCGCAATGGGATAATCCGGGAATCGCGCACGCGCACGAAGGACGAGCACGGAAGACGGAAGACGAGAGACGAGAGACGAGAGACGAGAGACGAGAGACGAGAGACGAGAGACGAGAGACGAGAGACGAGAGACAGATGGAGGCCGGCGTAGCGGACCGTGCCGCGGGGGGGCGAAATTCACGAGCCTTCAGGGGGAGAGCCGAGACTCCTGTGCGGCTCGGAAGGGATGATGAGACCCAGGACGGTTGATGGATATCAAGCCTCCACGGGGCGCAGGCGCCCTGCTCCGGGTCGACGGACCGTCCTTCGTTGCGTGGTCCGCCCCTCCGGAGAGGCGGACCTCCTGGACGAGGTCGAAGCAGGCCTCGTGTCCGGCGGCGATGCGCCGGCGCGACGCAGGAGGGGCGTGCGAGGCGCGCCACGATCCCGGGCGACCGAGCGCGCCGGTGCGAGCGGGCCCGGCCGCCGGAGGAGCGCGCCGGGTTTGCATCGGGCGCGAAACCGGATCAATCGGGGACATGGAAACAACTGCGACGCAGCGCCCGCAGGAGCTCCGCCAGCCGAGGCAGCTGAGCCTGAGCACGCTCCTCGCGGCCGCGACATGTCTCCTCACGGGCACGGCGATCGCCGTCGTCGCCGCGCTCGTGGTCGCCTCGACGACGATGCAACAGGCCACCCGGATCCTCGGCGACGCGAGCGAGAGCGTCCGCCTGGCGGACCGGCTGCAGGTCGACCTCTTCCTCGACGCGCACCAGCTCAGCCGCAGGGCCGGGTTGGGCAGCTTCGGGGCGATCGCCGACGACCATGCGTGGGAGCGCGAGCTGAGGGAGGGCCTCGCGGAGGCGCACCGCTACGTGAGCAGCCCGGAAGAGGGCAGCGTCCTCGAGGACGCGCAGCGGCGCGTCGACGCGTACCTCGCCCGGCGCCGCGCCGCCGACGACGTCAGCCTGCCCCCCTCGTCGGCCGCCCTGGCGCCCACCGTGGACGCGGTCGATTTCGACGATGCCTTCCGGGCCCTCGATCGCCTCGTCGAGATCAACATCGAGCAGGCCAGCGCGTCGAAGGCGCTCGTCGCGCGCCTCGGCCAGCGCGCGAGCTCCGCCGGCGTCGCGGCGGTCATCTTCTTCATGGCGGGCGCGTCCCTGGTCCTCCTCAGCGCGCGGCGGCTCGTCTACGGCCCCGTCGTCGCGATCCAGGAGGCCATCGGCCGCTACGGCGCCGGGGATCGCGCCGCGCGCGCGCCGCTCGTCGGGCCGCGCGAGCTCGGCGACATCGCGCGGGCCTTCAACAGCACGGCGGAGTCGCTCGAGCGGCAGCGACAGGCGCAGCTCGCGTTCCTCGGCGGCGTGGCGCACGATCTCAGGAACCCTCTCTCGGCGCTCCGGCTGTCCGTGAGCTTCCTCAACCTCGACGGCCCCCCGCCGGATCCTCGCGTCCAACGGACCATGGCGCTCGTCGGGCGGCAGGTCGATCGCCTCGAGCGCATGGTCGGGGATCTCGTCGACGCGTCGCAGATCGAGGCGTGCAAGCTCGACCTCAAGCTCGAGGAGCGCGACCTGCGCGAGCTCGCGCAGGAGGCGGTGGAGCTCTACCGCCCGGTCTCGCCGGAGCACCCGATCGAGCTCTCGCTCCCCGAGGCGCCGGTGCCCGTCCGCTGCGACGCGACCCGGATCGAGCAGGTGCTGAACAACCTCCTCTCGAACGCGCTCAAGTACTCTCCCGCCGGCGGCCAGGTCGACGTGACGGTCCGCGGCGGCGACGGCCGCGCCGAGATCGCCGTCCGCGATCGCGGGGTCGGGATCCATCCCACCGATCTGCCGCAGCTCTTCGAGCCGTTCCGGCGCCTCAAGGCGTCGGCGGGCGCGATCCCGGGGACGGGCCTCGGGCTCGCCGTGGCGAAGCGCATCGTCGAGGCGCACGGCGGCCGCGTCCTGGTCGAGAGCGAGCCCGGCGCCGGCTCGGTGTTCCGGGTCGAGCTGCCCCGCGCGTCCTGACGGAGCGCGCCGCCGCCGTGGAGGTCGCGTGGACCGCCCGGGACGGCGGCTTGACACCGCCGGTCGCGGCGGCGTGAATGCGGCGCGTGGATCCATCGCCGAGCCCGTCGTCGCGACCGAGCGCGCCGCGCACCGCGCCGTCCGGCGCCCCTGCCCCGCAGCGGCCGACGGTCGCCTCGATGCTCGCGCAGCCCGCGCCGGGGGTCGCCGCGACGGGCGCCGTCTCGATCGCGCCCCGGAAGCAGGCCGCGTGGATGCGGCCGACGCCCCTGCTGGTCGGCAGCGCCGCCCTGCTCGGGGTCGACCTCGCCCTCGCGATCACGCCGCGGGCGTCGGCCGCGCTGACCGTGGTGGAGACGCTGCTCGTGCCCGCGTGGGTCGCGGCCGTGGTCTCGCTGGAGCGCCTGCGCAAGGCGCTCGCCGGCGCCAGGGTCGAGGCCCGCAGGCCCCGGCTCGCCCTGTTCCTGCTCGCGTTCGTCCTGCTGCTCGCGTGCCTCGGCGAGAAGTGGCTCCTCGTGCTCGGGCAGCCGGCCGAGGTGCTCGGGCAGCCGGTCGAGGCGGTCGGGCAGCCGGCCGCGGCTCCGGGGCAGCGGGGCGTCGCGCTCTACCGCACGTACACGGTGCTCGCGTTCCTCGTGGCGCTCGGGGGCCTGCTGGGGCGCCGGCCGCTCGAGCGGCTCCTCGCCGCGGCCGCGGAGCACCCGGCCCGGCTCATGATGATGTCGTTCGCGGTCGCCACGCTGCTCGGCAGCTTCCTGCTCACCCTGCCGCAGTCGCTGCGGGACATCGCGCACGCCTCGTTCATCGACGGCCTGTTCATGTCCGCGAGCGCGGTGTGCGTCACCGGGCTCGCCGTGCACAACGTCGCCGCGACGTACACGCCGTTCGGCCAGGCGGTCCTGCTCCTCCTGGTCCAGGTCGGCGGGCTCGGGATCATGGTCCTGTCGACGTTCTTCGCCATCGTGGCCGGCAGGAGGCTCCGGCTCCGCGACGCGGCGGTGATGGCCGAGATGATCGACGCCGAGTCGTTCGCCCGGCTCCGCCGCAACGTCGCCGCGATCGTCCTGTTCACGCTCTTCATCGAAGCGGTGGGCGCGCTCGCGCTGCTGTTCAGCTTCCTGCCCCACCACCAGATCGCCTCCGGGCCGGTCCCCGGGGAGCCGCTCTCGGGCGCCGGCGATCACCTCTGGGCGGCCGTGTTCCATTCGGTCAGCGCGTTCTGCAACGCGGGCTTCTCGCTGTTCGGCGGGGGGCTGGTCCCGCTGGTCGGCTCGCCCGCGGTCTCCGCGGTGGTGGCGGCGCTGGTGATCCTGGGCAGCCTGGGTTTCCCGGTGCACGACGAGCTCCTGAGCCGGATCCGGCTGCGGCTCCGCGGCGAGCGGCCGCCGCGGCTGTCGTTGCACAGCCGGGTCGTGCTGCTCGCGACGGCGGCGCTGCTCGTGGCGGGGACCGCGGGTTACCTGCTGCTCGAGGCGCGCCGGTCGATGGCCGGCCTGTCGTGGCCCGTGAAGGTGATGGCGAGCTTCTTCCAGTCGGCGATGACGCGATCGGCCGGCCTGAACACGGTCGACTACAGCCTCATGGGCCCGGCGACCTGGATGCTCGCCTGCATCCTGATGTTCATCGGCGGCGGTCCGGGCTCGACCGCGGGCGGGGTCAAGCTCACGACGTTCGCCGCGCTGCTCGCGGCGCTGCGCGCCGAGCTGCGCGGCGAGGAGGCGCCGCGCCTGCTCGGGCGGACCCTGCCGGCGGCCACGGTGCGCCGGGCCCTGGGGGTCGCGTTCCTCAGCATGGTGCTCGTCGCGGGGCTCCTCCTGGTCCTGCTCGTCCTGGAGCCGCACAACCCGATGGGCCTCGCGCTGGAGGCGGTCAGCGCGTTCGCCACGGCCGGGCTGTCGGCGAACATCACGCCGTCGCTGAGCGCGCCGGGGAAGCTGGCCATCACGGTGGCGATGTTCATCGGGCGCATCGGGCCGCTGACCCTGGCGCTGGCGCTGGCGAACCAGGCGAGGGCGCGGAGCTACCGGCTGCCGGAGGAGCGCGTGGGGATCGGGTGAGCGGGCGCGGGGCGAGCGCGATCGGAGCTGGGCCCTTCCCTGATGCGCTCCGCTCACGGTAATTTTCTGTCTCCAGCCTCAAGGAGATGCGCGCCTGATGGAATCTGACTCGAACGCGTTGCTCGGGGAGTTCTTCGCCGGCTGTCCAGACCTGCTCTTCGTCGCGTCGGCCGAGGGGGCGCTGCTGCACGCGAGCGACGCGCTGCGGGAGCTGCTCGGCCCCGCGGCCTTGCAGGGCGCGACGCTCGCGGAGCTCGCTCACCCGGACGATCGCGCGGCGCTCGCGGAGGCGTGGTCGAGGCTGGTCGCTGCGGAGGGTCCCGTCACCTTCCGCGTTCGCCTGCGCGACGGCAGCGGGGCGCACCGGCCGCTCTCCTGCAACGCGAGGCGGTCGTCCGACCGCGGCGTCGTCTTCGGGACGCTCCGGGCCACGACCGAGGCGACGGAGGAGGAGCTCAAGGCGCTTCGCTCCAAGGCGCGCATGTTCGACGCCATCGTCGAGCACCTGGACGACACCGTGATCTGGGGGCTCGATCGCGACGCGGTGTGCTTCTACCACGAGGGGAAGGGGCTCGCGAACGCTGGGCTGAAGCCCGGGCATCTCGTCGGGGCGAACTGGTTCGAGATCTTCGACGATGAGGCGCGCAAGGCAGGCATCGACCTTCACGCGTGGTTCGACGGGACGACGCACCGCCATCGCGACGAGTTCTTCGGCATCTACTGGGACCTCTGGGCCATTCCGCTGCGCGACGATCGCGGTGAGCCCGGGGCGGGCGTGGTCTGCGTGTCCTTCGATATCACCGAGGCGAAGCGCGCCGAGAAGGAGCTGCGCACGCAGCTCCAGCAGATCGAGGCGCAACAGCGGGTCATCCGCGACCTCTCCACGCCGATCATCGAGGTCTGGGACGGCGTCCTCACGCTCCCGATGGTGGGGACGGTCGACAGCGTTCGCACCGCCGACGTCATGGACAGCCTGCTCTCGAAGATCGTCGAGAAGCAAGCGCGATACGCGATCCTCGATCTCACCGGCGTCGAGGTCGTCGACACCCGGGTCGCGAGCCACCTCATCGAGCTCGTCACCGCGATCCGGCTGCTCGGCGCCGAGGGCATCGTCGCCGGCATCAAGCCGAACGTCGCCCAGACGATGGTCGCGCTCGGGCTCGACATGTCGCAGCTCAACACGCAGCGCAACCTCCGCGCCGCGCTCAACCACGCGATCCGGTCCATGACCCGCGCCCAGGCGCCGTCCGCCGCCGCGAGCCCGGCGCCCGCCCAGAAACCGGCGCCCTGAGCCCGCGCGCACCGCCGGCTGCGCCGCCCCGTCCGCCTGCGGCGATGGGTCACCACTCCGGCGGATCGAGGGGCGGATCGAGCGTTCCTCCGCCCGCATGCTCGATCTTGTCTGCCACCATCCTGGCGATGAAGCTCGCGGCGTCTCGAATCGCGTGCACCCAATCCACCTGCTTCAAGCGCACGCTGTCATCGTATTTGAACCCGAGCACGTCGACGGCGACAGACCACGTGATCCCATCAGGATCGGGGCGCACGTCGCTGATCCGGAGGGTGATCGTTCGCGGCGAGCTTCCATCTGCTGGCGTAAACTTTGTAATGAGCTCAAGCACCGACGCCCCCAGCAGCCTCGATCACATCCTCTGCGATACAATCAACATCCATTGATGCACCTCATGCAACAGATTTAATTCTGTTCGTTTGGCACGACCTTCGTGTCATCGTTCTCGAGCCTTGCTTTTTTTGCGGCGTTCCCTAACGACCTAAACTCGTGCCTGTCGCAAATCACACGGCGGAAGCCGGCGCCGCGCAGCAAGTGGGCTTCACGGGGTCGCAGAAGGAGTCCCGAACCCGAGGTCGTCCTCCCCGAGCCACGTCAACCTGGCGCCAGGTGGGGCCAGAGTAGGCAGAATTTGCGGCACAAGCCAGCAACCCGCGAGGAATGCCTGGAGCTCGTCGACGCCATGGAAGTGACGCGAGTACGGTTCATCGAACCCCTCGATCTCAACCAGCACCCGGAAGTCTCCGCCTGAAACGGGATCGCGCTCTGGCAACCCGATACGAACGATGATGTCGCGAACGTCGCTCGATCCGGCCAGGGTCATTTGGAGCGTGCGCACCAGCGATCTGGGAGGTGTATGCGTGCTCAGGGGTTAGCCCTTGCACTTCTTGACGCATTCACCTCTCGTCCGTGCCCCATGCCTCCCCCCCGCCTCCGGATGGTTCTCCCACTCCGAAGGCGGCGTCAACGGCGATCCAGGTCGCAATTATGTCCTCAACATCCTCACGCCTGCAGCGCGAGGGCAGCGGAGCCCGTGACGAGGATTCCTACACCGCGCTCACGGGAATCGGCCCGGGCTCGTTCGGCTCCGTGGAACCCCCGCGCGCGACCTCAGGTGGAGCGGGCGCCGCTGATCGCAAGCGATGCCGGCCAGGCCGCGCCGATCGGGGTACCTCAGGCAGGCCGATCAGGCTACGGTTCTGCCACCGACGCCCCATGACATCAGCGTTCGTACGACCAGCCATCGAGTCCGATCTCCCTCGCCTCCCCGAGATCGAACGCTCGGCCAGCGAGGCGTTCCGGGGGACGGACCTCAACCTCGATGCCCTCGCGAGCGTGACGCCGGCGGACGGCTGGCGGGATGCGCTCCGGGCAGGGACGCTCTGGGTCGTCGACGACGGCGCCGGCGCGCCGATCGCGTTCCTGGGCGCCGAGGCGATCGGCGACGAGCTTCATATCCGCGAGTTCGACGTCGCGCTCGAACGCCAGGGCCAGGGGCTCGGTCGGCGCCTGCTCGGCCATGTCATCGCGTGGGCGCGGAGCGCGAAGCTCCAGGCGATCACCTTGACCACGTTCCGGACCGTCCCCTGGAATGGGCCGTTCTACGCTGCCATGGGCTTTCGCGAGCTGTCGCCGGCCAAGACGCCGCCGCGGCTCGCGGCGATCCTGAAGAACGAGGCGCGTCAAGGCCTCGACCCGGCGCGGCGCTGCGCCATGCGGCTCGACCTCGGCGCGACGTGACGGCGCGCGGAGATCACTCGTCCGACAGATACGCGACCATGAAGCACATCTCCTGATTCGTCCCTTCCCCCCAGGGCACGTCCTGCGGCGGGAGCTGGAACTGCCCCTCGCTCTCGGCCGTGTTGTCCCAGGTGCACTCGGCCACGAACCGATCTCCCGTCCCCCAGCGCAGCGGCTCGTCGAACATGTAGAGCGCCTGGTGGTGGAACTCGAACTCGCCGCGCGCCGCGCACTCCTCCTCGCCGCCGTCGCGCTCGACCCAGGCCCGGTACGAGCGGCCGAGCAGGTGCATGTGCGGCAACAGGCCGTAGACGAGCCGCGGCGGGCCCTCGTTCTGCGTGCTGCTCCGCTCGGTGTGCCCCTCGACGCCGGCGGGGATCGTGAAGGGCACCGGGCCGAAGACATCCATGTAGACCTCGGCGCGGGGCCGCTCGCGCGAGAGCTCCAATCGGTATCCCGATCGATCGCGGGCGCTCGTACCCCGGCGCCCGAAATAATGCATCTGCAGGACGAGCTGCTCGCCCGGCTCGACGCGGACCCCGGCGCCCTCCGGCAGCCGCGTCACCCCGACGCCGGGCGCCCAGCTGTGGAGGAGCTGCCAGTCGAGCTCGATGACCGGATCGCGGCACGGGAAAGCCCTTGTCCCCGGCGGAACGCCGTATCCGATACCGGCGTCGCCGGCGAGATCCCGATACACGGCCATGTGGTGCACCACCGCGGGATCGCCGACCATCGCCTCGAACGCCGTGATCCAGGCCGGCTCGGTGAAGGGGTTGTCGATGATCGCGCAGAAGTACTCGTTGCCGTCGTCGTCGAGCGTCACGTCGTGCGCCTCGGGCATCTCGAGCGTGGCGTCGGGCGCCTCGATGGTGTCCTTCGCGCGCTGCGGCGGGGGCGCGTCGGCCGGATCGCCGAGCGGCGCGCCGTCGCGCGCCCAGGCCTCGAAGCGAGAGCGCTCCTCGACGGTGAGGCTCATCCGCTCCGCGCCCTCGTAGCTGCGGCAGCTCGGGTCCAGCACCGGCGGCGGCATGTCCCCAGCGCTCACCCGGAGGGCCATGAGCTCGGCCAGCCGCTGCGCCGTCGCGGCGTCCGTCAGCGCCACCCGGCCGACGCCCGCGCCGTCGTGGCAGGAGGCGCACGAGCGCTCCACGAGCGGCTGGATGTCCCGATACCACGTCACCTTCGACCCCGACGGCGAAGGCGCCTGCTCGTCGCCCCCGCAGCCCGTCACCCCCATCACCCCGAGCACGAGCGCCGCCGCGCCCCGCGCCCTGCGCACGGTCTTGCACCACGTCATCGCACACCTCCGCTCTGCACGGCCGAACCAGGAGCCGCGGCCCTCAGGCCAGCTCCTCTCAATCGGTCGTTTCAAACAAACGTTTAAACTGCGCGCGATGACGTGTCAAGGACAGGGCCGACGACCGCGCGGAGCGCGCAGCTTTCCGACGGAGCGGAGGGGTGTAAGGGGGACGGACCAGCCGGCAGCCCGCCGGGGGCGGCGCGGCCTCAGCGCCGGCGGGCAGCCGAGAGAAAATCCCACTGAAATGAAAGAGAAAGAGGTTAGCCAGCGCTGTCGCCAGCAACGTGACCACCGTGAGCTGCCGTGGCGAAGTACGCGCCCGGCGCCACGCCGAGGAGGCGCCGGAACGACGCGATGAAGGCGCTCGCGCTGCGGTAGCCCACACGCTCGGCCACCACCGCCACCGGCACCCCCGCGGCCAAATGCGCGAGCGCGGCGCGCAGACGGAGATGGGTCCGCCACTGCCCGAACGTGGACCCGGTCTCGGCCAGGAAGAGCCGGGCGAGCGTGCGCGCGCAGGCGCCCGCGGTTCGAGCGAAGGCCGCGAGCGTCCGCGGATCCGCCGGGTCGGACAGCAAGACGTCGGCGACGCGGCGGGACCGCGGATCGCGCGGCAGGGTCAGCTCGATGGGGTTGGCCTCCAGGGGCCGCAGCAGGTCGAGCAGCAGGCGTTCGGCGTGGCCGCGCGACCGCGCGGCCGCGCTCGGGTCGGCGAGGAAGCCGATCAGCTCGCAGACGAGCGGCGACGCGGCGACCACCCTGGGGGCCGTCCAGCGGATCCGGCAGCCGCGGCGACGGATGTACACGCTTCGCATCGTCGCCGGCCGCGACGCCTCGACGGCGTGCACCACCCCTGCCGGGATCCACAGCGCGCGCGGCGGCGGCAGCACCCAAACCGCGGCGCCGACGCTGACCGCGAGCACGCCTCGGGCGCACCACACGAGCTGGTGCACGGGGTGCTCGTGCCAGTCGAAGCGCCGGCCGCTGGACATCTCGAAGCTGCCCACGACGATGGCGCCGGCGTCCGCGGGCAGGCCGAAGGACGGTTGTCTCTTTGTCGACATCGATTGGCAGAGTAGCGCATGGCGGACACCTATCGAGCCGACTACCGTCTGCGCATGTCGATGAACCGAATCCATCAATGGCTCTGCGCCTCGGAGCGCTGGGCCGACGCCGTCGAGCGCCAATTCCTCCCCTGGGCCCTGGCCGGGGTCGAGCTCGGGGGCGAGGTGCTCGAGATCGGGCCCGGCTACGGCGCGACGACCCGGGTGCTCCTGAAGCGGACGGCGGCGCTGACCGCCCTCGAGACCGACGCGGCGCTGGCCGACCGCCTGGCGCGGCAGCTCGATCGGCGAGCCCGCGTGGTCCACGGGGACGGCACCGCCATGCCGTTCGCCGACGGGAGCTTCACGGGCGTCAGCTGCTTCACGATGCTCCACCACGTGCCGTCGCCGGCGCTGCAGGATCGGCTGTTCGCCGAGGCGCTGCGGGTGCTCAAGCCGGGCGGGATCTTCGCCGGCGCCGACAGCATGCCGAGCCTCGGCTTCCGCCTCGTGCACGTGTTCGACACGATGGTGCTCGTCGACCCGGCCACGCTCCCCCAGCGCCTTTCGGCCGCGGGATTCGTCGACATCGCGGTCGAGGCGGCGCCGCGCCGCGCGTTCAAGTTCCGGGCGCGCAAGCCGACGCGCCCGGCCGCGGCAGCGCACGGCGACAACGTCGCTCGTGGCGAGGCCGGCTAAGCAGGCACGAGCGCGTGCAGCGACGACAGCACGTCTTCGACGGCGCGCACGAGCGACGGGTCGAGCGTCACGCCCGCGGCGCGCGCGTTCTCCTCGATCTGCTCGACCCGCGTCGCGCCGATGATCGCCGAGGCGACGCCCGGCTGGCGGAGGATCCACGCGATCGCGAGCTGCGCCAGCGTCAGGCCGGCCTCCGCGGCCAGCGGCCGGAGACGCTGCACGATCTCAAGGACCCGCGGCTCCAGGAATCGACGGTACAGGAACGAGCCCGCCGGAGACGTGCCGCCGACGCTCGTCGCACCCCGCGACTCGGGCGGCAGCGGCCTGCCCGGCAGGTACTTCCCCGTGAGCACGCCCTGCGAGAGCGGCGACCACACGATCTGCCCGATCCCGAGCTCCTCGCACAGCGGGATGACCTCGGCCTCCGGCGCGCGCCACAACATCGAGTACTGCGGCTGACTCGACACGAACCGCACGACGTTCGGGATCGCCGCCGCCGCGCGGATCTGCGCGGGCGTCCACTCGCTGAAGCCGATGTACCGGGCCTTGCCCTGCCTCACCACCTCGGTCAGCGCCGCCATCGTCTCCTCGAGCGGCGTGTCGGGGTCGAAGCGGTGACACTGATACAGATCCACGTAGTCCGTCCGGAGCCGCCGCAAGGACGCGTCGATCTGCTTGTGGATCTGCGCCGCAGACAGCCCACGATCCGTGTCGCTCATGGCGAAGAAGACCTTCGTCGCGATGACGTAGCTGTCGCGCGGGACCCCGCGGAGCGCCTCGCCCAGGAAGGCCTCGCACGCGCCGCG
The DNA here is from genome assembly GCF_051474665.1 of Sorangium sp. So ce394. NCBI lineage: Bacteria > Pseudomonadati > Myxococcota > Polyangiales > Polyangiaceae > Sorangium > Sorangium sp. So ce394. The sequence continues at coordinate 5,360,543 of NZ_CP150339.1, read as the reverse complement.
GCCGTACACGTTCGCCGTGTCGAGGAAGTTGATCCCGAGCTCGAACGCGCGGCGGATGCAGGGGACGGCGCGCTCCCTCTCGACGTGCCAGCCGTACGTGAGCCACGAGCCGAGCCCGATCTCGGAGACCCGAAGGCCGCTCCTCCCGAGCTGGCGATACCTCATCCCCGTGCCCGCGCCGACCGCGGGCGGCGGCAGCGAGGCGGCCCCATCCGTCGCCGCGATCACGGCTCCCCTCCCCCGCGGCCCACGCTGATCCGCTTGCAGCCATAGAGCCTCTCGGCGGTGATCCCCGCCTCGCGACACCGCGCGACGAGCTTGTCCGACTCGACGATGGGGCGCGACTCCGGCGTGTACTGCATCACCATGATATGCCCCATCCAGGGCTCCTGCCCCATCGCATAGACGTAGACCTGCTTCGGCCGGAACCGCTCGACGATCGGCCAGCCGCGCTCGAAATCGGAGCCCGTGAACCGGCGCGACCTGTCGTGCTTCCGCAGGAGCGGCTTCGTGAGCAGCGGGCCATAGAGCCAGCTCATCTGCGCGCCGTCGCACTCCATGCCGATGAAGAGGACGTCGGCGTCGCCGATCCGGTCGTGGATCCGGTCGTACAGCTTCGGATCCAGGTTGTTCGAGTCCGCGAGAAACAGCGCGGTGCGGCCGTCCATCGCGACCGCGAAGCCGGCCTTCGTCCGGATGTCCAGGTCGGCGTGCTCGCCGAGGAAGGGGAGCGCCGCGATCCGGCCGCCCGGGATCGACAGCGACTCCATCGGTCCGAGCTCCACCACCCGCGGAAAGCCGATCCTCTGGAGCGCGAGGCGCAAGGACGGGTCGACGCGACAATCGCCCTTGCTCCGCGGGACGACGATGGTGCCGATCTTGTGGCGCAGGTCGATCAGCGTCTCGAGCAGGCAGTGGTCCTGGTGGTTGTGCGTCAGCACGACGTAATCGATCCGCTCGGGCAGGTCGTCGTGCGTGAGGCGCTCGCCGGGGCCGCCGTGCTGGTAGGCGATGATCGGATCGAACAGGACGCTCGTCGACGCGCTCTCCATCAAGACGCACGCGTGGCCGTAATACGTGAGCCGCGGCTCGGAAGAGCGGTAGTCCGGGCGGCGCGGCGGCGGCTCGGCCGAGAAGAAGCTGCGGAAGAGCGGCTCGTCGCCGGCGCTCACCCCGAGCCGCTCGCGGATCTCGCCGTACGATCCAGGGGTGTGGCGCATGCGGAAGAGCGCGTCGAGGTGCTCCGACGCGAACGGCACGTCGAGCATGAGCACGCCGGGGCGCGGGAGCCGCGGCGTGCTGAGCCCGTAGCCGCGGACGTCGCTCGCCGCGAGGGAGATCGCGAAGCTCTGCGCGGCCGGCTCGTAATACTCGCTGTCGTAAAACAGCGGCTCGAAATAGCGCACCGCCGGCTGGCCGTTGACGTCGTAGGTCAGCTCGACCATGCCCCGCAGCGGCGCGGGGATCTGCGCGTAGAGCGGCTCGAGCGACATGCCGTCGCCCCGCTCCGCCACGAGCCGGTCGAGCTCGTGAATGGCGTCCGCGAGCGAGAGCAGCCGGGCGCGCTCGCGGATCGTGCGCTCGGCGAGCGCCCGGACGGCCCCCGCCGCCTCGGCGCCGTGGCCGATGAACGGGCCGCCGGCGAGCGCGGGGTTCGTGAGCGCGGCGACGTGGATCTGCGGGTCCTCGGCGAAGGACTGCATGAGCTTCACGTGGCTGTTCGCGAGGAACATCGCCGCGCTCGGCGGCGGGATCAGGTAGATCCACGCATACCACTGGTTGAAGAGCGGCTCGGCGATGGCATTGGGCCTCAGCGTGACTTCGTCGCTTCTCATGAATGCTCCACGCCTGGCCCGGGCCCGGGCGCGCTGGGGGATGGATTGAGCCCTGTCTCGTGCAGCCGAGCCTCGATGGCGCGGGCGACCGCGGCGACCGCGGGCGCGCGCAGGACGCTCGCGTGGTCGGCCTCGACGTCGCGCACCTCGACGGCCTCGGCGAGCGCTTGCCACCGGCGCGCCGCCTCGCCGGGGTCGGCGAGGGTCGCGGTCGCGCGCAGCAGGAGGAGCGCGCCCGGGAAGCGCGCGCCCTCGTAGGCCGACGCCGCGCGGACGTGCGCCGCGTACACCGCGAACATCCGCTGGATCTGCTCGTCCGGCACGTCCTCGGGCAGGAGCGCGCTCGACCTCGCGCGCGCAAGCACGAGGCCGAGCCGCCCGGGCGGCTCGGTCGCGGCGAGGTCCGCGAACAGCGTCGGGCCGTCGAGCCCGAGGTCGGCGGCGAACCCGGCCACGAGCGTCCCCTCGTCGAGGGGCGGCGCGACGCCGGGCGGCCGGCTGTCGATCAGGGCGACGAGCGGGACGTCGCGCCCGGCGCGGGCGAGCTGGCGCGCGAGCTCGAAGGCCAGCACGCCGCCGAGCGACCAGCCGCCGAGCAAGAGCCGCGCGCCCGGGCAGACCTGCTCGATCAGGGCGCGGTACGGCGCGACGATCGCCTCGACGGTGGGCGCGGCGGGGCGCGCGGCCTCGGCGGAGAGCCCCGGCGCGCGCAGCGCGTACACGCGCCGCCGGCCGCCGAGGCGGAAGGCGAGCTCGCGGTACATGTCCACGCCGCCGCCCGCCGCGTGGACGAGGAAGAGCGGCGCGGCGTCCGCGGGGCCGTCCTCGAGCAGCACCAGCGCGGTCGCCTCCGACGGGCGCCGCGCGCGGATCGCGGCGGCCAGGCCGTCGATCGTGGGCCGCGCGTAGAGCGCCGAGGCCTCCAGCGCGACGCCGAACCGGGCGCGCACGCGGAGCATCATCCGCATCGCCGAGAGCGAGTCGCCGCCGAGCCGGAAGAAGTCGGCGTGCGGGTCGATCGCGGGCCGGCCGAGCACGCCGCGCCAGATCTCCACGAGGTCGCGCGCCACCGGATCCTCGGGCTCGGCCGGCGCGATCTCGGCGGCGGCCGCCGCGGGCGCGGGCAGCGCGGCGCGATCGACCTTGCCGCTCGGCATGCGCGGGATCGCGTCGAGCGCCACGAGCTCGCCCGGCACCATGTGCTCGGGCAGCCGCGCCGCGAGCGCGGCCGCCACCGACGCCGCGGTCGCGCCGGGGTCGAGGACCACGTACGCCACGAGGTGCGCCCCGCCCGCGGCCGCGTCCCGCCGGACCGTGCACGCGGCGCCGCGCACGCCCGGGGCCGCGAGGAGCGCCGACTCGACCTCCTGGACCTCGACGCGGTAGCCGCGCACCTTGACCTGCCCGTCGCGGCGGCCGACGAACTCGATCTCCCCGTCCGGCAAGAGGCGGACGTCATCGCCGCTCCGGTACATCCGCGCGCCCGGCGTGGAGGAGAACGGGTCGGGCACGAACCGCTCGGCCGTCAGCCCGGGCCGGTTCCAGTACCCGCGGGCCACCGCGGCGCCGCCGATGCAGAGCTCGCCGATCGCGCCGGGCCGGATCAGGCGGAGATCCTCGTCGACCACGTAGCAGGAGGCGTTCCCGATCGGGCGGCCGATCGGGACCACGTCCGACGCGCGGGCGCACGGCCACTGGGTCACGTCGATGGTGGTCTCGGTCGGGCCGTAGGTGTGCACGAGCTCGGTGGACGGGAGCACGGCGAAGAACCGGTCGCGCGTGCTCCGCGCCAGCGCTTCGCCGCCGGCGAAGACGCGCCGGAGCGTCGCCGCGCAGCGGCGCGCGTCGGGCTCCGCGAGGAAGTGATCGAGGAGCTGCGGCGTGAACCACAGCTCGGTGACCTCCGCGGCGACGATGAGGCGGGCGAGCGCCATCGCGTCGCGCTGCACGCCCGGGGGGCCGATCACCATCGTCGCGCCGGCGACGAGCGGCGCGAACAGCTCCCAGAGCGAGATGTCGAAGCTCAGCGAGGTCCGGTGCAGGAACCGGTGCCCCTCGGCCAGGGGGAAGCGCCGCTGCCGCCAGAGCAGGTTGTTGCAGAGCTGCCGGTGCGGCACGACGACGCCCTTCGGCAGGCCGGTCGAGCCGGAGGTGTAGATGATGTACGCCGCGTCGTCCGCCGAGCGCCCGTCCGGCGCCGCGCGGGGCGGGGCGGCGCGGCGCGGATCGCGCGCGAGATCCGCGGCGAGGACGGCCTCGGCCCCGGTGCCCGCGATCTTCTCGGCGCCGCGGCGATCGACCAGAGCGACCGACGAGGCCGAGTCGCGGACCAGGTAGGCGATCCGCTCGGCGGGGTACTCGGGGTCGAGCGGCACGTACGCCGCGCCGGCGATCAGCACGCCGAGGACGCTCACGACCGCGTCGACCGACCGGTCCATGCAGATGCCGACGTGATCCTCGCGGCCGATCCCGCGGCGCGCGAGCTCGGCCGCGACGGCGGAGGCGCGGGCCCACAGGCCGGCGTAGGTGACGCGCTCGTCGCCGGCCCACACCGCGACGGCCTCCGGCGTCCTCCGCGCCCGCGCCTCGACGCGGGCCTCGATCCGCATCGGCCCCGGCCACTCGACGCGGACCGCGCCGTTCGAGAGGGCCAGCGCGCGCTGCCCTTCGGTGAGCAGATCGAGCTCGGCGTGAGCGCCCTCCGGCGCGCGCGCCATGGCGTCGAGGACGCGCCGGGTCGCGCCCGCGACGAGCTGCATGTCCTCGTCCGAGAAGAGCGACGCGCTGCCGCTGAACAGGATCGACAGGCCGCCGTCCGCCGGGCTGAGGCTGCACGCGACCGAGAGCGCGAGGGGCGTCTCGCCGACGTCGTGCTCGTCGAGGACGGTGATCCCCGGGATCGAGAGCGCCGCGTCGTAGGCGTGGAAATGGGCGAAGTTGAACAGGACGTCGAAGAGCGGCTCGCCGCCGTTCTCCCGGACGAGCCGCGCGAGCGGGTACCGGCGGTGCGCGTCCATCGCGCGCTCGGCCTCGTGGACCTGCCGGACGAGATCGCGAAAGCTCCCGCGCCCGAGCTCGACCCGGAACGGGACCGTGTTAAGGAACATCCCGACGGCGCGATCGCCGTCCTCGGACTCGGGGCGGCAGTTGACCACGAGCCCGGTGACCACGTCCCGGCGGCCGCACAGGTAGGCGAGCACGCGGAGGTGGGCAGTCAGGAGCACGGTCTTGAGCGGGACCCCGAGCTCGGCGGCCAGCGCCGCGAGGCCCGCGTGGACCGGCGCCGCGACCCGCTCGCGCACGTTGCGGACCGGCGCCTCCTGCGCGCGGCCGAAAGGCGGGGCCGGCGCGGCGGCGACGGGCGCGAGCGCGGCGCCCTCGAGCGTGCGCCGGAAGTGATCCCGCGCCGCCTCCGACGCGAGCGCCTGCCGCTCGAGGGCGGCGCACTCGCGCTGGCCGATGCGCGGGGGCGGCGGGAGCGCCGGGACCTCCATCCCGAGCTCCCGCGCGTACAGCTGGAAGAGCTCGGTGACCATCTGGGCCGAGCTCCAGCCGTCGAGCAGCACGTGGTGCTGCGCCCGGGTGAACTGGAAGCTGCCCGGCCCGCGGCGATGGACCGAGATCCGGAGGAACGGGCCGCGCTGCAAGTCGAACCCGCCCGCGCGCGCCCGCTCGAGGTGCTCCGCGAGGGCGACGGCCTGCGCGGCCTCGGTCAGGCCGGTCCAGTCGTGCAGCTCGACGGGGATCTCGGCCCCGGCGCGCACGATCTGCAGCGGCTCGCCGAAGCCGGTGAGGTCCACCGTCGATCGGAGCGCCGGGTGGCGCCGCGCGAGCGCGCCGAGGGCGCGGCGGAAGGCGGCCTCGTCGAACGGCGCCCGCAGGTGGTAGCTCGCGACGTCGTGGTAGAAGACCGAGCCCGGCGCGCGCAGGCTGTGCGCGAGCACGCCCAGCTGGAGCTCGGTGAGCGGGAAGGCGTCCTCGGCGTCGGCCGGCAGGCGCGCCCGGTCGGCGTCCTGGAGCAGCGCGAACGGCGCGAGGGGCGCGACGCCGCCGGCGGCGGCGCCGCGGCCGTGGGCGTCGAGCCACGCGGCGAGGGAGCGCACCGTCGGGTGGCCGAAGAGCTGCGCCGGCGTGAAGTGGAGCCCGCGGCGGGCCGCCTGCGCCTGCACCCGGATGCTCCGGATGGAGTCGCCGCCGAGGGTGAAGAAGTTGTCGTCGACGCCGACGCGCTCGGCCCGGAGGACGGCCGACCAGATCTCCGCGAGCGCCTGCTCGGTCTCGGTCCGCGGCGCGACGCTGGCCGGGGCCGCGGGCGCGACCGGCGCCGGCAGGGCGCCGCGATCGACCTTGCCGTTCACCGTGCGCGGCAGGCCGTCGATCCGCACGAACGCCGACGGCACCATGTACGAGGGCAGCCTGGCCGCGATCCGCGCGCGGAGGTCGTCGTCCGAGGGGCCCCCCGGGTCCACGGCGAGGTAGGCGTAGAGCCGGGCGCCGTCGCCGTCGTCGCGGGCGACGACCACGGCCTCGCGCACCGCCGGGGAGCTCCCGATCACCGCCTCGATCTCGGCGGGCTCGACGCGGTAGCCGCGCACCTTCACCTGGTCGTCGACGCGCCCCATGAACTCGAGCGCGCCGTCCGCGCGGAAGCGCGCCCGGTCGCCGGTGCGGTACATCCGCGCGCCCGGCGCGCCCGCGAACGGATCGGGGCAGAAGCGCTCCGCGGTGAGGTCCGGCCGGCGTGCGTAGCACCGCGCGACGCCGAGCCCGCCGACGTAGATCTCGCCCGCGGCGCCGAGCGGCGCCGGCCGGAGATCGCCGTCGAGCACGTAGATCCGGGCGCTCTCCGCGGGGCGGCCGATCGGGACGCGGGCGGCCGAGGCGTCCTCGGGCAGGCAGGCGCGCGCCGTGCACCAGACGGTGGCCTCGGTCGGGCCGTACTCGTTCAGCAGCCGCGTCCCCGGGAGGCGCTCGACGTGCTTGCGCACGAGGGCCGGCACGCAGGCCTCGCCCGCGACGATCGCGAACCGGTGGAGCGCGAGCTCGGCCTCGGGGACGGCGTCGAGCAGCGCGCCCCACAGGTTCGGGTTGCAGTAGGTGACGGTGATCCGGTGCTCGCGGATGAGCCGCGCGATCGCGGCGGCGTCGCGCTGCGCGCCCTCCTCGGCGATCACGAGCGTGCCGCCCTCGCACAGCGTGTTGAAGATGGGCGCGACCGAGCTGTCGAACGCGAACGAGTAGAGCAGTAGGCAGCGCTCGGTCGGCTCGCCGAACAGCGCGCAACGGGCGCGCATCGAGGCGTGGAGGTTCGCGTGCGTCACCTCGACGCCCTTCGGCTCGCCCGTGGAGCCCGAGGTGTAGATCACGTACGCGAGCGAGCCGGGCGCGGGCCCCGGCGGCGCCGCGGGCGCCGCGTCGAGGGGCGCGTCGACGAGGAGCAGGTCGGCGGCGGGGGCGCGGTCGGCGGTGGCCGCGTGCGCGACAACGATCCGCGTGGTCGCCTGCTCGAGGAGGAAGCGCCGGCGCGCCTCGGGGTAGCTCGGGTCGACGGGGACGTACGCCGCGCCGGCGCGCAGCACGCCCAGGACGCCGACGATCAGATCGACCGAGCGCTCGATCAGGACCACGACGCGCGACTCCGGGCCGACCCCGCGCGCCGCGAGGGCCGAGGCGACGGCGCGGGTGCGGGCGTCGAGCGCGCGGTAGGTGAGGCTCGCGCCGCCGGCCGTCACCGCGACGCGCTCCGGGCGCTCGGCTGCCCGCTCCAGGATCTCGTCGACGACGGTGCGCCCGGCGGCCGCGGCGGCCGCGGGATCGCCCCCGCCGTCCCCCAGCGCGAGGAGCCGCCGGAGCTCGGCGGGCCCGACGAGATCGAGCCGCGCCACCGGGCGATCCGGCGCCCTGCTCGCCGACGCGATCAGCGTCGCGAGCCGCTCCGCGAACAGGTCGGCGAACGCGCCGCCGTACCGCGCCCCCGCGAAGCGCAGCGCGCACGCGAGCCGCGGCGCCTCGGGCGACCACGTGAAGCCGACGCGGACGCCGGCCGCGGGCTCGTCCACCTCGCACGCCGCGACGCGGGCCGTGACGCCCGCGCGCTCGGCCTGCGCCGGGGCGCGCTCGAAGCGGAACGCGACGCCCGCGGTCCCCTGCCCCTCCGCGGTCCCCTCGTCCTCGCGCGCCCCCAGGCACGCCTGCCACTGGGCGTGCTCCCGGAGGCGCGCGTGCACGTCCGCCGCGAGCGCGGCGAAGGTCGCGCCGGCGCCGACGGGCGCCGCGAGGGGCGCGAGCTGCGCGAACGGGCCGACCGCGCCCGCCAGGTCGGCGAGCTCGCGGCCGCCGAGCAGCACGTCGAGGCGCACCTCGCCGCGGCCGGCGTGGCGGTCCACCGTCGCGGCGACGGCGGCGAGCAGCAGGGCCTCGAGCGACACGCCGCGCTCGGCGGAGGCCCGCTCCAGGGCGGCGAGCGTCGCGGCGTCGACCTCGAAGGACCGGTCGATCGCCCCCTCGGACGGGGGCTCGTCCAGGCCCGGCACGACCGACGCCTCGACCGACCGCTGCCGCTGCCAGTGCGCGATCCCGGGGACGGCCTCATCGGACGCCGCGAGCTCGGCCACCCAGTCGGCGTAATCGGCGTGCTGCACGGTGGGCTCGAGCGCGTCGCGGGTGCGCCCGGCGCGCGCGGCTGCCAGGGCGCAGAGCTCGGTCGCCAGGTGCCCCGCGGTCTCGCGGTCGGCGCACAGGGCCGACGTCCGCAGGCCGATGACCCACCGGGCGCCGCCCGCGCGCGCGATCGCCCACGTGGTCTCCGGGCCGCCGGCGGGGGGCGGCGGGAGCGCGGCCTTGGTGCGCGCGACCAGCGCGGGCTCGGTCTCGCCCTCGGCGAGCGGCGCGACGACGACGGGCGCCGGCGCCGCCTCGACCACGACCTGCAGCGGGTGCGCCATGCCCGGGAGGCACGCGAACCGCGTCCGGAGGATCTCGTGCCGGCCGGCGAGATCCTCGATCACCGCGGCGGCGCCGCCCTCCCCGGAGATCCCGTCGACCACGAAGACGAAGCGCGCCTCCGGCGCCGTCCGCGCGGACGAGAGCCGCCGCTGCTGCGGCGAGAGCCGGAAGCCGCGAATGACCTGCTCGTCGAGCGCCGGTGTCTGAAGTTGCCTATCCATCCTATCCCCGGTCCATGGTGCTCAGCACGAAGTCTCCCCGCGGCCCGCGGCCCGCGGCGGTCCTGGATGCGCGCGCCGCGCGCGGCTCACGACACGGACCGCGGCTCCGAGAGCGCGACGACCACGCGGCGGGCGCCCTCGAACGGCTCCCGGCCGTGCGCGACGGTCATGTTGTCGAGCAGGAGCACGTCGCCGCGCGCCCACGGGAACAGGATCCTCTCCGCGTCATAGGCGTCCAGGATCGTCCGCACGTCCGCCGGATCGATCGGTGAGCCGTCTCCATAGAAGGTCTGGAACGGCAGCCCGTCCTCTCCGTAGGTCGACACCAGCGCCTGCCGCACGTCGGCCTCGCGCGCGGCGAGGTGGAAGAACGCCGCGTGGTTGAACCAGAGCCGCTCCCCCGTGATCGGGTGGCGCTGAACCGCGGGCCGGACCGCGACGGTGCGCAGCCGCTCGCCGTCGAGCCACTCGACCTCGATCGCGTGCGCCTTGCAGTACGCCTCGACCTTGGCACGGTCGTCCGTATAGAACGCCTGTTGCCAGGTCAACCCGACACCCGCGTTGTAATTGCGCACGTACCGCACGCCCCTCGCCTCGAAGCGAGCCTGGATCTCCAGCGGGATCCGCGCGAGCACGCGGCGGACATCGCAGATGGGCGTCTCGCCGCGCCCCCCGGGCGCGGTGAGACAGCAAAAGAAGATCTTCCGCGGCCACGTGAAGCAGTAAGCCCCCTCGTTGTGCAACGCGATCGTCTGGTGCTGCGGGTAGAACGTCGAGGCGTAAACCCGCTTCGCGCCCGCCTCGGCCCGGGGCGTCGACTCGTCGCCGGGCGCGTCGAGCGGATCGCCGTCCGACGCCGCGGCCACGACCTCGGCGAAGCGCTCCGGCGCGTCGACGCCGAAGCCGCGGAAGAGCAGCGCCCGGTGCTCCAGGAGCAGGGCGTCGACGCGCGGCCGGTGCGCGCGGATCCACGCGGCGAGATCCACGTGGCCCGCGGCGGCGGCGGGGCTCGCGACGGCGAGCACCGAGCGCGCCTCGCTCCACGGGCGGACGTCGACGAGCGCGGCGCCCGACAGGACCACTTCTCGACGACGATCGCCGCGGAGCGGCCGATTGGAGATGCTCATGGCGAATTCCCGGAGAGATAGAGTTTCGCGTCACCGCGCCTCGCGCGCCTGCACATCGCGTCCATGATCACAAGAGCGGGAGCGAGCGGCGGTCGTTCAGCCGCTCGGGCGCCGGGCGCGACGTCGAGAGCTGCTGGATGAGATCGCCGAGCAGCCACTCGAGCAGCGACTCCCCCGCGGGGGTGAGCGACAGGACCGCCCCGGCGCTCGTGAGCAGCCCCCAGTCGACGTACCTCGCGGTCGACGCGGCGAACCGCTGCACGAGCGCGTCGTCGAACGACGCGCGCAGCTCGGCGAGATCCACCGGGCGGTTCGATTTCCAGAGCGCGAGGACCAGGATGTACATCCGCTCCAGCGGCCCGAGCTCGTACTTCGTGCCGATGGGCAGCGAGCGGGCGTTCACGCGCGCGATGTACTCCTCCTTGTCGTCGACGTTGATATAGAAGTGGCCAGGGCCGTAGTTCTGCACGTGCGGCCCGAACGCGACGCACGGGGTCTGCTTCTCCCACCGCTCGCGGTAGACCTTGGTGTCCGCGACCTTCGGCTTGAGGAACCAGCCGACGAGGTTCTCGCGGTATCCGGCGCCCTCGAGCAGCGCCTTCGCCTCGGCGCGCATCACGCGGCACTCGACCTCGCTCGGGAAGGCGCCCGGGGCGGCCTCGTACTCGCGCACGAGCGGCGGATCGTCGCGGACCTCCAGGCGATAGAGGGTGATCGAGGGCGTCTCGAGCGCGATCGCGGTCTCGACCGACTCCAGGAACTCGGCGCGCGTCTGCGTCTTGAGCCCGTACAGGAGGTCGATGTTGACCGACGGGATGCGCGCGATCGCCTCGCGCAGCACGTCCATCGCCTTTTCGCGCGAGAACGTCCGCGCGACCATGCCGAGGAGCCGGTCGTTGAACGCCTGCACGCCGATGCTCAGGCGCGTGGCGTACCGCTCCAGCACGTCGAGCTTCTCGCGCCCGAGCGTGCCGATGCTGGCCTCGACGCAGACCTCGGCGTCGGGCGTCAGGCGGTAGCTCGTGAAGAACGCGAGGTGCTCCTCCAGCATGTCGCGCGGGAGGACCGTCGGCGTGCCGCCGCCGAAATAGATCGAGGGCACGCTCTTTTCGCGCAGGCCGCAGAGCTCGTCCATGAGCCGCGCGTGGGCCCGCTCCGCCTCGAGCAAGCGCTGCATCTCCGAGCGCTTGTCGATCTTCCCCCAGTAATAACAGTACGTGCACTCCTCGACGCACCACGGCACGTGGGCGTAGAGCGCCACGCTCGGGGCGCCGGCATAGAGCGACCGGATCCAGGGGAGCGCGGCGTCGTCGTACCGCGAAGGCCGCGAGCAGGCCTTGACCACGTCCTCGAAGATCCTGAACCGGAACTGCCGCGCAGTCCGCTGCTCGAAGAAATCACCCGGGAGACGACCCATTCCGAGTCGCTCCAATACGGTCCTATCGGCCATCGTCCATTCCTCTCTTCACCGCACGTCCGCCGCGTTGCACGGGTCGTCGGCGTTAAGGTTTCTCGAGATGAGGCCCGTCCGCGCGCGCCTCGGGAGCACCGGATCGCTCCCTTTCGGCCGATCGCTTGCGCAGCTGGCCTGCGCGCTGCCGGAACGCCTCGGCCTCCTCCTTGCGCAACGCCGCGTCCTCCTCGCGGACGAACGCGGCGAGCTCGGCGACCGGGGCCCGGGGCCGCTCGACCACCGCGGAGAGGAGCCGCAGGAAGACCCGCGGCAATCGCGCGACCGCCGCCGCGTCGAACTGGCTCCGGCGAAACTCGAAATACCCGCGCAGGCCGCCTTCGTCCGTGGGCCACAGCAGGATGGAGAGATCGAACGGGACGATCGGCGGGTAGAGCGGGATCAGGTCGGCGCGGAGGCCCGGCACGACGACCGCGGCCTTCGGCGCGTTCTGCAGGGCGAGCCAGACGCGGAACAGCGGGTTCTGGGCAACGTCGCGCTCGCGCCGGAGCTCGTTCACCACGAGGTCGAACGGGACGTCCTGCCGGGCGAACGCGTCGAGCGCGGTCTGCCGGCTGCGCGCGAGGAGCTCGGCGAACGTCGGCTCGCCGGAGACGTCGACGCGGAGCACGACCGGATTCACGAGCAGGCCGACGAGCCCCTCCAGCTCGGCCCGCCGCCGGTTCGCGAGCGGCGTGCCGACGGGGATGTCGGTGTCGCCCGTGAACGCGTGGACCAGGACGTCGAGCGCCGCGAGCAGCACCATGAAGAGCGTCGCGCCCTCGGCGCGCGCGAGCTCCTCGAGCGCCCGCGCGAGCGCCGGCGCGACGCCCACCTCCTCGCTCGCGCCCGCGCGGTCCTCCGGGCCCTGCGCCTTGCGCCCGTCGTTCGGGAGGCCCAGCGCGAGCGGGAGGCCGCGCAGCCGCTCGCGCCAGAAGTCGAGCTGCGCCTGGTCCACGGGCGCCTCGTGCTGCCAGGCCGCGTAATCGCCGTACTGCAAGGCCGGCTCGGGCAGGGCGGCGCCGGCGTAGAGCGCGAGGAGCTCCCGCACCAGCACGCCCATCGACCAGTCGTCCGAGACGATGTGGTGGATGGTCATCACGAGCACGTGCTCGCGGGCGTCGACCCGGAAGAGCGCGGCGCGCAGGAGCTGCCCGGTCGAGAGGTCGAACGGCCGCCACGCCTCGGCCGCGATCGCGCCCTCCAGCGATCGCGACCCGGCCCGCAGGTCGATCACGACGAGCGGCGCGGCCGGCGCGGGGCGCACGACCTGGACCGGCTCGCCGTCGACCGACACGAGCGCGGACCGCAGCGACTCGTGGCGCGCGAGCAGGCCGGCGACGGCGCGCTCGAGCGCGGGCACGTCGAGCGCGCCGGTGAGGCGCACCGCCGTGGGCACGTTGAACATCGCGGTGCCCGGCGTGAGCTGCTCGAGGAACCACATGCGCCGCTGGGCGTGCGAGAGCGGCGCGCGCTCGAGGCGGCGCCGCGGGATCGACGGCGCCTCGGCGGGCGAAGGTGCCGTCGCGCCCTCCGCGGGGGCGGCCGCCCGCGCGGCGAGCGCCTCGACCGCGGGCGCGAGCGCCGCGATCGTGGGCCGGTCGAACACGAGCTGCAGCGGGACCTCGACGCGGAGCGCGCGCTGCACGCGGGCGACGACCTGCGTCGCGAGGAGCGAGTGCCCGCCGAGGTCGAAGAAGTTGTCGAGCACGGAGACCTCGCCGGCGCTCAGCACCTCGCGCCAGATGCCGGCGAGCAGCGCCTCGGTGGGCGTGCGCGGCGGGACGCGCGGGGCCGCCGGGTCGCCCGCCGCCGGGTCCGGGGGCGGCAGGGCCGCGCGGTTCACCTTGCCGTTCTGCGAGAGCGGCAGCGCCTCCAGGGCGACCACCGCGGACGGGAGCATGGCGCTCGGGAGGCGGCCCCGGAGCGCCTCGCGCAGGTCCGGCGGGAGCGGCGCGCCCGGCGCCGGCACCACGTACGCGACCAGCCGCGGGTGCCCCGGGGCGTCCTCGCGCAGCATCACCACCGCCTGCTGCACGGCCGGCAGGGCCTCGAGCGCGGCCTCGATCTCGCCGAGCTCGATCCGGTGGCCGCGCAGCTTGATCTGGTGATCGGTGCGCCCCTGGAACTCGAGCGTCCCGCCCGGGAGCCAGCGCGCGAGGTCGCCGGTCCTGTAGAGCCGCTCGCCCGGCGTGCGCGCGAACGGGTGCGGCACGAACCGGAGCGCCGTCTGCTCGGGGCTGTTGCCGTAGCCGCGCGCGAGCGGGACGCCGCCGATGTACAGCTCGCCCGTCACGCCGAGGCCCACGCGCCGCATCCCGGCGTCGAGCAGGACGATCTCGCCGTTCGCCACGGGCTCCCCCATCGAGACGACCGCGCCGGCCTCGCCCCGCGGCAGCGAGCACCCGGTCACCGCGATCGACGCCTCGCTCGGGCCGTACATGTTGATCAGGTCGGCGTGGGCCGCCGCCGCGAAGAAGCGCCGCGTCAGCTCGGCGGGGACGGCCTCGCCGCCGACGAGGACGCGGCGGAGGCTCGCCGGGAAGGCGCCCGGCGCGTCCGCGAGGAACGCCGAGAGCATCGACGAGACGAAGTACGCGATCGTCACCCCGTGCCGCTCGATGGTGCGGCGGAGGTACGCCGGGTCGCGGTGGCCGCCGGGGCGCGCCACGACGATCCGCGCGCCGGCGAGGAGCGGCCAGAAGACCTCCCAGACCGAGACGTCGAAGCCGAACGGCGCCTTGAGGAGCATGCGGTCGCCCTCGCCGAGCGGCCACCGCTCCTGCACCCAGCCCATCTGGTTCACGATCGCGCGGTGCGACGTGAGCGACGCCTTCGGCCGGCCCGTCGAGCCGGACGTGTAGATCACGTACGCGACGTTGTCCGGGAGCGCGCGCGGGGGGCCGAGCGACGCGCCGCTCGCGCGCGCGATCGCGGCGTCGCCGTCGACGCAGACGACCGCGCACCCGCCGGACGGGAGCTCGTCGGCGGTGGCCTCGTCCGTGACGAGGATGCGCGCGCGCATCTCGCGGAGCATGTGCTCGACGCGCGCGGGAGGGAGATCCGGGTCGATCGCGAGGTAGCCCGCCCCCGCCTTGACCACGCCGAGCACCGCGATCACGAGCTCGAGCGAGCGCTGCAGGCAGACGCCCACGATCGTCTCGCGGCCCACGCCCATCGACGCGAGGTGACGGGCGAGCTGGTTCGATCGGCGCTCGAGCTCGGCGTAGCTGATCGAGGCGTCGTCGTGCTCGACCGCGACGGCGTCGGGGGTGCGCGCGGCCTGTCGGGACACGAGCTCGTCGAGCGTCACGGGCTCACGCTCGCGCGCGGGCCCGCGGGCCAGCGCGTCGAGCCGGGAGAGCTCGCGCGCGCCGAGGTACGCGCATTGGTCAACCGGCTCCGCGGCGACCGCCTCGCCGGGGCGCGCCGTGAGCTCGGCGAGCAGCGTGGCGAAGCGCTCGCCGAGGCGCGCCGCGTCCTCGTCGCTGGCGACGGACGCGTCGACCTCCAGCTCGAACGCGACGCCCTCGGGCGTCTCGGAGCAGACGAGCTGCGCGGCGAACGGCTCGGTCGTCACGCGGCGCGACGCGAGCGTGAGCCGGAGCCCCGCGGCGGCGCGCGGCGGCGCCGCCCTCCGGAACGAGAAGCCGAAGGCCCCGAGCGGGAGCGCGTCGGGCACGTAGTCCTGCAGGGCGCGGGCCTCGCGCTCGCCGCGGGCGACCCGCGCCGCGAGGCCGGCGAGCGGCTCGCCGCGCGACGGCGCGACGCGGAGCGGGACGTACCGCTCGTACGGCCCGCACGCGGCCCCGAGCTCCGGGTGCGTCCGCCCGTCGAACAGGGTCGCCACGGTCACGCCGGCGGGGTCCTCGCCGCTCGACCGCCACAGGACCGCCGCCCAGGCGGCGAGGCACGCGACCGGCAGCGGGACGGAACAGGCCTCGGCGGCCGCGCGCAGCCGCCGCTGGAGGGCCGGATCGACGGCGATCGCGGCGCGGCGCGGCCGGAAGCCCGGCCGGGCGTCCGCCGGCGGCGCGAAGAGGAGCGCCGCCGCGGGCGCGTCCGGGAGGCGCTCGCGCGCCCAGAGCGCCTGCGCCTCGGCCGCGTGGCGGGACTCCAGGAGGCCGTCCTGCCAGTCGGCCACGTCGGCGTACTGCCGCACCGCGGCCGACGCGGCCTCGTCGGCGAGCGGGGCGCCGCGCCCGAGGGCGGCGGCGAGCTCGGCGACGATGTTCTCGAGCGAGGCGCCGTCGACGCAGAGCGCGGGGGCGCTCAGCACGAGCTCGTGGCGCTCGGGGGACCGCCGGACGAGGGCCGCGCGGAGGGGCGGGTCGCCGAGCGGCTCGCTCGCGGCGCGGGCCAGCGCGGCGCCCGCGCCGCCGGGGTCCGCCTCGACGCGGAGGTCGACGCGGGGCGCGCCGACGATCTGGACCCCGGGCGCGCCGTCGGGCAGCTCGAACGTGGTCCGCAGGATCTCGTGCCGCGCGACGACCTCGCGCAGCGCGGACGCGATCCGCCGCTCGTCGCACGGCCCGTCGATGGTCACGTGCGCGACGGCCCGGTACGGCGACGGCTCCGCGGCGCCGCGCGACCGCGCCGCGAGCCGCCGCTGCTGCGGCGAGAGCGCGAACCCGCCTGTCTCGAGGGTCTCTGTCATGGCTCCTCTCGGCCGAGGGCCTTCCCCTCGGCGCCCTGGGTGGACGGCCTCACGGCGCGGCGCCGGGCGCTGCCGAGCCGCGCGAGCTCCGCGCCGCGGGCGCGCTCGAGCTCGCGGGCCCTGCGCTCCTCGACGCCGGCCTCGACGTGCTCCCGGAGCTCGGCGAGCGTCGCCTCCGGGCGCGAGGTCGCGCGCTCGAGCCCCCGCGCGTAGTCCTCGAGGAAGTCGCGCACGGTCTCCTGCCGGTAGAACTCCGTGCTGTACTCGACACCGAAGACGAAGCCGGACGGCCCCTCGGCGACCGTGAGCACGAAGTCGAACGGCGCCGCCTCGGCCTCGACCTCGAGCGCCTCGAGCACGACCCCGTCGAGCTCGATGCTGGGCACGCGCACGTTGCGCATCACGAACTTGGCGTCGAAGAGCGGCGCCTGGCCGGCGACGCGCCGCGGCCGCAGCGCCTCGACCAGCCGGTCGAAGGGCAGATCCTGGTGCTCGAACGCCTCGAGGGTCACGTCCCTGACCCGGCGCACGAGCTCGGCGAACGCGGGATTTCCGCTGAGATCGGCGCGGATGACGAGCTGGTTGACGAAGAAGCCGATCATCCCCTCCGTCTCGAGCCGGTTCCGGTTCGCGACGTCGGTCCCGACGACCATGTCCTCGATCCCGGTGCGCTGGTGGAGCAGCGCCTTGTAACAGGCGAGGAAGATCATGAACGGCGAGACCCCCTCGCGCCGCGCGAGGCCCCGCACGCCGTCGGCCAGCGCCGCGGGGGCCGGGAGGCTGTGGCGCGCGCCGCGCCAGGTGCGCGCGCCCTCGGGGGCGTGGTCGGCCGGGACGCGCACGCGCGGTAGATCGCCGGCGAGCTTCCTCCGCCAGTAGCCGAGCTCCGCCTCGAGCCCCTCGCCCGCGAGCCACGCGCCCTGCGCGGCCGCGAAGTCGACGTACTGGACCGGGAGCTCCGGCAGCGGCGAGGCCAGCCCCCGCGTGAACGCGCGGTAGAGCGCGCCGAACTCGGCGACGAAGACGCCGACCGACCAGACGTCGAACACGATGTGGTGCACGACGAGCACCACGATGTGCTCGCGCTCGGCGCGCCGGATCACGTGCGCGCGGAGGAGCGGGCCCGCGGCCAGGTCGAAGACCTCGAGCGCCTCCGCGGCGATGGCGCGCCGGGTCTCGGCCTCGAGGTCCGCGCCCGGGAGGTGCGCGAGGTCGGACACCCGCCACGGCACCGACGGCGCGGGCGCGACGACCGGCACCGGGCGGCCCTCGGCCGCGGCGAAGGTCGTGCGCAGCGCCTCGTGGCGGCGGCAGATCTCCTCGAGGCTCCGCCGCAGCGCCGCGAGATCGAGCCGGCCGTCCGCGCGGACCGCGAACGAGACGTTGTACGCCGGGCTGCCCGGCTCGAGCTGGTCGAGGAACCAGAGGCGCTGCTGCGCCGACGAGACCGGCAGCCGCCCGCCGCGCGGGACGGGGACGATCGGCGGCAGCGCGCTGCGGGCGGCCCCGGCGCCCTGCCGCCGCTCGATCTCCGCGGCGAGCGCCTCGATCGTCGGCCCCTCGAAGAGCGCGCGCACGGGCACGTCGACGCCGAGCCGCGCGCGCACGCGGGAGACGAGCTGCGTCGCCATCAGCGAGTCGCCGTGGAGCGCGAAGAAATCGTCGGTGACGCCGATGTCCTCGACGCCGAGGATCTCGGTCCAGATGCGCGCGAGCAGCCGCTCCATCTCGGTGCGGGGCGCGACGCGATCGGCGCGCCCCTCCGCGCCATCCGCGGGCGCGGCGGCCGGCGCGCCCGCGCCGCCCTCGTGGCGCGTCCCGTCGACGGCGGCGGCCGCCTCCGGGCCCGGCCGGGGCCCGCGCGCGAGCGAGACCCAGTGGCGCGTCCGCTCGAACGGGTACGACGGGAGCGGCACGCGGCGCCGGCCCTCCCCCTCGTGCAGGCGCTGCCAGGCGACCGGACAGCCGGCCTCCCACAGGCGGCCGAGCGCCTCGAGCGCCTGGCGCTGCTCGCTCGAGCCGGCCTCGCGCTCGCTCCGCAGCCCCTCGATCCCCAGCGCCGACGGCAAGGTGCGCCGCGCGAGCGCCGTGAGCGAGCGGCCTGGACCGACCTCCAGGAAGACCGCGTGCCCCTCGGCGCGGAGCGCCTCGAGCCCCTGCGCGAAGCGGACCGGCGCGCGCAGGTGCCGGGCCCAGTAGTCCGGATCGACGGCCTGCTCGTCCGTGATGGGCGCGCCGGTGACGTTGGAGATGAACGGCACGCGCGGCGGCCGGAGCGCGGCGCGGCGGACGCGCGCGCGGAACGGCTCGACCGCGCCGTCGAGCAGCGCCGAGTGGAACGCGTGCGACGTCTCGAGCCGGCGCGCGAACGTCCCCTGCGCCTCGAGCGCCGCCTGCACCTGATCGATGGCGCCGGACGGCCCCGAGAGCGCGACGAGCCCCGGCGCGTTCCACGCGGCGATCTCGACCCCGTCGCGGAGGAAGGCCTCGAGCCGCTCGGCCGGCGCGCCCACCGCGAGCATCGACCCCGGGGGCATCGCCTGGGTCAGCCGCCCGCGCTCGATCACGATCGCCACCGCGTCCTCGAGCGTCACGACGCCGGCGAGGCACGCCGCGACCCACTCGCCGAGGCTGTGCCCGAGCATCGCCGCGGGCTCGACGCCCCACGACATCCAGAGCCGCGCGAGCGCGTACTCGACCGCGAAGAGAACCGGCTGCACGCGATCGGTCGCCGTGAGGCGCGCGCCGTCGCCGTCGCCCGCCTCGAAGGCGACGCGCGCGAGATCCATCCCGGCCGCGTCGCCGGCGACCTGCGCGCACGCGTCGAAGGCCCGCCGGAACTCGGGCTCGGCCGCGTACAGCCCGGCGCCCGCGCCGAGGCGCTGCGCGCTCTGCCCGGGGAACAGGAACACGGCCCCCCGCCCCGCCGCGGCGGGCGCGCCCTTCCGCGGGGCGCGGAGGGCCTCGCGGGCCTCGCCGAGCGACGCCGCGACGACCGCGCGGCGATGCGCGTGCTCGCGGCGGCCGACCTGCAGCGTGAACGCCACGTCGCCGAGGTCGAGCGAGGGGCGGGCGTCGAGGTGGGCGGCGAGCGCGCCGCACGCGGCGTCGAGGGCGCGCTCGCTGCGGGCCGACAGCGCGAGCACGCACGCGGGCCTGCGCCACGGCGCCGCGGCCGGGGCGGCCGGCGGCTCCTCCAGCACGACGTGAGCGTTGGTGCCGCCGATGCCGAACGAGCTCACGCCCGCGCGCCGCGCCGGCTTGCCCGAGGGCCAGGGCCCGGCCGACGTGGGCACGAAGAACGGCGTCGACCCGAAATCGATGTGCGGGTTCGGCGCCTCGAAGTGGACGCACGGGGGGACCACCCCCTCGCGGACGACGTGGATCGCCTTGATGAGCCCCGCCACGCCGGCCGCGGCGTCGAGGTGGCCGATGTTGGCCTTGAGCGCCCCGAGCGCGCAGGAGCCGACCGCGTCGGTGCGCCGCCGGAACGCGGTCGTCAGCGCCTGGATCTCGACCGGGTCGCCGAGCAGCGTGCCGGTGCCGTGCGCCTCGACGTAGCCGATCGAGCCCGGATCGACCCCCGCGACGCGGTGCGCCTCGGTGATGACGGCGGCCTGCCCGGCGACGCCCGGCGCGCTGAAGCTCGCCTTCCTGCCGTCGTTGTTGACGGCCGTGCCGCGGATGACGGCGTGGATGCAGTCGCCGCCTTCGAGCGCGTCGGCGAGGCGCTTGAGCACGACAAGGCCGACGCCGCTGCCGGCGACCGTGCCCGCCGCGCGCGCGTCGAACGGCCGGCAGCGGCCGTCGGGCGACATGATGCCCCCGGGCACGTGGACGTGGCCGCCCTTCTGCGGCACCGCGACCGAGACCCCCCCGGCCAGGGCCACGTCGGTCTCGAAGCCGAGCAGGCTCTGGCACGCGACGTGGACCGCGACGAGCGACGTCGAGCAGGCGCTCTGCACGAGCACGCTCGGCCCGCGGAGGTCGAGCTTGTACGAGACGCGCGTGGTCAGGTAGTCCTTGTCGTTCGCCAGCGTGAGGGCGCGCAGCCCGACGGCCGCGACCAGATCGGGGCGCGAGACGACCTGGAGCAGGTACGCGCCCGGGCCGCACCCGCCGAAGACGCCGATCGCCCCCGCGGTGCGCGCCGGGTCGCAGCCGGCGTGCTCGAGCGCGTTCACCGCGCACTCGAGGAAGAGCCGGTGCTGGGGGTCGATGAGCTGCGCCTCGCGCGGCGGGATCTCGAAGTACGCCGCGTCGAAGTCCTCGATTCCATTCAGCAATCCGCCCGCGCAAACGACGGAGGCGACGGGGGCGGCGCCCGGCGCCTCCGGCAGGGCGGCGTGCGCCTCGCGCTCGTGCTCCGGGAAGAACGTGATCGACTCGACCCCGTTCACCACGTTGGCCCAGAGCGCGTCGACGTCGTCCGCGCCGGGGAAGCGCCCCGCCATGCCGATGACGGCGACGGCGCCGCCCAGGTCCTCGTGCTCGTCTCCGGGTGCCATCGCGCTCATCCGTTCGACCGCTCCCCGCGCGCGGCCTGCCGGCGGCGCGCCGCGTCCCGGCGCGCGTCCGCGCGCTGCTCGGCCGCGTCGGTCGACCCGCGCGCCGGATCGCTCGCGTCGACGCGCGCGGCGAGCGCCTCGATCGTCGGCGACTGGAACAGGTCCGCCACCGCGACCGGGGCGCGCAGCCGCTCCTTGAGCAGCCGCTGCGCGCGCACCGCGAGCAGCGACGTCAGCCCGATCTCGAAGAGGTTCTCGTTGACGCCGATCTGCTCGACCTGGAGCACCTCCTTGAGCGCCCCGACGATCGCGCGCTCGGTCGGCGTGCGCGGCGGGATCCGCGGCGCCTCGCCCTGGCCGCCGCGCGGGTCGATCGCGGCGAGCGCCGCGCGGTCGACCTTGCCGTTCGCGCTCAGCGGGAACGCGTCCACCGGGACGCACGCGCTCGGGACCATGTACTCGGGGAGCGTCCGCCGCGCGAACCCGAGGAGCACCTGCGGATCCAGGCCGTCGGCGCCGATGACGTACGCGACGAGGCGCCGGTCGCCCGAGGGGTCCTGCTTGACGGCGACCACGGCCTCCTTCACGTCCGCGTGCCGGAGCAGCACCGCCTCGATCTCGCCGAGCTCGACGCGGTAGCCCCGCACCTTCACCTGGAAGTCGACCCGCCCGAGCAGCTCGACGGCGCCATCGCGGAAGTACCGGGCGAGATCGCCGGTGCGGTAGAGCCGCTCCCCGGTCGCCGGGTGCGTGACGAAGCTCGCGGCGGTCCGGCCCTCGTCGTGGAAGTAGCCGAGCGCGACGCCGACGCCGCCGATGTAGAGCTCGCCCGGGACGCCGACCGGGCACGGCTCGAGCGCCTGGTCGAGGACGTAGACGCGCTGGTTCGCCATGGGGCGGCCGTACGGGACGCTGCGCCAGCGCGGATCGACGCGATCGATCGGGTGCAGGATCGACCAGATCGACGCCTCGGTGGCGCCGCCGAGGCTGACGATCCGCGCGGCCGGGGACGCGGCGCGGATCCGCTCGGGGAGCTTCAGGTCGATCCAGTCGCCGCTCAGCAGCACCAGGCGGAGCGACGCGAGGTCGGTCGGCGCCATCGTGCCGGCGCCGGCGGGGGCGGCGTCCAGCGCGAGCTGGAGCAGCGCGGGCACCGAGTTCCAGACGGTCACGCGCTCGGCCCGCACGAGCGCGGCCCACGCGTCGGGCTGCGGCCCCGGGCCCGGCGGCGGCAGGACGATGGCGCCGCCCGCCGCGAGCGTGCCGAAGAGGTCGTAGACCGACAGATCGAAGCTCAGGGACGAGAGCGCGAGCACGCGGTCGTCGCGCCCGACGCCGAACCGGCGGTTCACGTCGAGGATCGTGTTCACCGCGCCGCGGTGGTCGATCATCACCCCCTTCGGCTGGCCGGTGGATCCGGAGGTGTAGATCACGTACGCGAGGTCGCCCGGCGCGGGCGCGGCGCGCTGAGGGAGGCGAAGGGCGTCGTCGAGCTCGCCCAGCTCGTCCAGCTCGTCCACGAGCGCGCGCTCGACCCCGGCGGGCCAGTCGATCCGCGCGTCGACGTGCGCCTGCGTGAGCGCGAGGCGCGCCTCGCCGTGCGCGAGCAGGTGCGCGAGCCGCTCGCGCGGCAGCGCGGGATCGATCGGGAGGTACGCCGCCCCGGCGTGCAGCACGCCGAGCGCCGCGGCGACCTGCTCCCAGCCCTTGTCCATCGCGATCGCCACGAGCTGGCCGCGCCCCTGTCCGGCGCTCCGTACGCGCGCCGAGACGGCGAGCGCGCGCCGGCGCAGCTCCGCGTACGTCAGCCGCAGGCCGCCTGCGACGACCGCGACCGCGTCCGGCTGCTCGCTCGCCCGCGCGAAGAACGGCTCGTGCAGGCAGAGGTGGTCCTCGTACGGCTCCTCGGTCGCGTTCCACGTCACGAGCGCGCGCCGGCGCTCCTCGGGCGTGAGCAGGAGCGCCGCGACCCTCGCCTCCGGCGCGCGGACCGCCCGCTCCGCGATCTGCACGAGCGACTCGAGGAGCTCGTCGGCCGTGTGCGGGTCGAAGAGGTCGGTGTTGTACTGCAGCGAGACGACCTCCTCGCCGCCGCGCGCCTCCACCGAGAAGCGCAGGTCGAAGCGCGTCGCCTCCACCCCGAGGTCGAGGAGCTCGACCTCGAGGCCGCCGAGCGCCATCGCGGGCATCGGCGCGCTCTGGACGACGAGCATCACCTGGAAGAGCGGCGACCGGCTCATGTCGCGCCTCGGCTGCAGCGCCTCGACGACCTTCTCGAACGGCGCGTCCTGGTGCTCGAACGCCTCGAGCGCCGTCCCCCGGGCGCGCCGGAGCAGCTCGGCGAAGCTCGGGTCGCCGGCGAGGTCCACGCGCAGGACGAGCGTGTTCACGAACATGCCGACGAGCCCCTCGAGCTCGGGGCGCGGCCGGTTCGCGACCGCGGTGCCGATCGCGAGATCGTCCTGGCCGGTGGCGCGCCGGAGCGCCACGGCGAGCACGGCGAGCCACGCCATGAACCGCGTGACCTCCGCGCGCTGGCAGAGCGCGTCGAGATCGCCGAGCAGGCGCCGGGGGAGCACCGTCGTCCGCTCCGCGCCGGCGAACGTCTGGACGGCGCCGCGCGGCCGATCCGTCGGCAGCTCGACCGTCGGCAGGTCGCAGAGGCGCCGCGCCCACCACGCGACGAGCCCCTCGAGGCGCGCGCCCGAGAGCGCCTGCCGCTGCCAGCGGGCGAAGTCGACGTACTGCGCCGCGAGCGGCGGGAGCGCCGGAGCGCCCCCGCGACGACAGCTCTCGTACAAGGCGCCCAGGTCCCGGAGGAGCGGCGCGAACGACCACCCGTCGATCGCGATGTGGTGCACGCCGAGCACGAGGACGTGCTCCTCCGGCCCGAGCCGCACGAGGCGGGCCCGGAGCAGCGGGCCGGCGGCGAGGTCGAACGGCGTCGTGAGCTCCGCGCGGGCGGCGAGCCGCACCGCGCGCTCGCGCTCGCCCTCGGGCTGGTCGGACACGTCGACGAAGCGCACCGGGACGTCGCGGCGCTCGCCGATGCGCTGCACCGGGTCCGGGCTCGCCGCGAACGTGGCGCGGAGCGCGGCGTGGCGGCTGACCAGCCCCTCGAGCGCCCGCCCGAGGGCCTCCCGGTCGAGCGCGCCGCGGAGCCGCGCCGCCGGGGCCAGGTTGTAGGCCGTCAGGCCGGGGAGAAGCTGGTCGAGGATCCAGAGGCGCTCCTGCTCGTAGGAGAGCGGGTGATCCGCCGCGTCGGGCGCGCGCGGGATCGGCCCCGGGCCCGCGCCGCCCTCGCCTCCGCCGAGCGCGCCGAGGGCCATTGCCGGCCGGGCGGCGGCCTCGATCCGGCGCGACAGCGCGCGGACCGTCGGCGCCTCGAAGAGCGCGCTCAGCGCGACGCGGAGCCCGAGCCGGGCCTCCAGGCGCCCGATCACCTGCATCGCGGCGAGCGAGTCGCCGCCCAGCTCGAAGAAGCCGTCGGTCGCCCCCAGCCGCGGCGCCCCGAGCACCTCGCGCCAAATCGCGGCGACCTCCCGCTCCAGGTCGGTCGACGGCGCCTCGATCGCGCGCCCCTCCGGCGCGCCGGCGTCCAGCGACCCGCGCGCGAGCTCCTCGAGGTCGCCGGCCAGGAACGCCGCGCGGCAGGCGCCGCGCTGGATCTTGCCGCTCGAGGTCTTCGGGATCGTCCCCCGCGCGATCAGCACCACCGCGTGCGCCGCCACGTCGTGCTGGAGCTGCACCTCGCGGCGCACCGCCGCGACGACCTCCGCGAGGTCGGGTGCCCCGCGCGGGTCGACCTCCTGGACGAGGACGAGCCGCTCCTCGCCCTCCGCCTCGACGCCGAAGGCGGCGCAGCAGCCCCGGCGCAGCGCCGGGTGGCTCGCCTCGGCCGTGCGCTCGAGGTCGTCGGGGTACAGGTTCCGGCCGCGGACGAGGATCAGGTCCTTGAGCCGCCCCGTCACAAAGAGCGCCCCGTCGCGCAGGTAGCCGAGGTCGCCCGTGCGCAGGTACGGCCCCTCGTCCGGCGCGCCTTCGCGCCGCGCGCCGAACGCCTCGGCGGTCGCCTCGGCGCGCCCCCAGTAGCCGCGCGACACGCTCGGCCCGCGCACCCAGATCTCGCCGACCTCGCCGTCCTCTCGATCCCGCGTCGAGACCGGATCGACGATCCGCACCTCGCCGCCGGCGTCGACGGCGCGGCCGCACGCGACGAGCGTCTGCGCCGCGCGCCCCGGCGCAGGCGGCGCCGCGCGCCCGCCGGCGAGCGCCTCGCGATCGACCGTGGCGAGCGCGGGCCCGGCGCCGCGCTCGCCGCCCGTCACGATCAGCGTCCCCTCGGCCAGCCCGTAGCACGGGTAGAAGGCCTCGCGCCGGAACCCGCACGGCGCGAACGTCGCGGCGAAGCGCTCCAGCGTCTCGTGCCGCACCGGCTCCGCGCCCGTGAACGCCACGTCCCAGGTCGAGAGGTCCAGCGCGGCCACGTCGGCCGCGGTCGCCTTGCGCGCGCACAGGTCGTACGCGAAGTTCGGCCCGCCGCTCACCGTGGCGCCGAAGCGCGCGACGGCGCGCAGCCACCGCATCGGGCGCTCGAGGAACGCGAGCGGGGACATCAGCGCGACCGGGAACGCCGCGTAGAGCGGCTCGAGCACGCCGCCGATCAGCCCCATGTCGTGGAACGGCGGCAGCCAGATCACCCCGCGCGACGCGCGGCCGGTCCGGAACCCGCGCGCGATCGCGCCGAGGTTCGCGAGCAGGTTGCCGTGCGTGAGCATCACCCCCTTGGGCGCCCCGGTCGAGCCCGAGGTGTACTGGAGGAGCGCGAGCGTACCGCGCGAGATCGCGGGCGGACGCCAGGCCTCCTCGACGCCGGGCGCGAGCGCGTCGGTGCTGACCCACCGCCCCGCGCGCAGCGCCGGAGCCTGCTCGGCCAGCGCGTCGCCCATCGCCGCGATCGCCTCGGTGGTGAGCACGACGCGGGCGCCCGCGTCGGCGGCGATCGCCTCGAGGCGGGGCAGCGTCCGGCCGAGGCGCGCCGGATCCGGCGGGTACGCCGGCACGGCCACCACGCCGGCGTAGAGACAGCCGAGGAACGCGGCGACGTAGTCGAGCCCGGGCGCGTACAGGAGCACCGCGCGCTCGCCCGCGGCCGCGATCGCCTGGAGCGCGGCGCCGACGGCGCGCGCCCGTCGATCGATCTCCGCGAACGTGACATCGAGCCGCTCGGACTCGCCGTCTACAAGGAAGCTGTACGCGAGCTCGTCACCGAAGCAAGCCGCGCGGCCACGGCCCAGCTCGACGAGCGTCTCGAATGCAGCACCGGAGTCCATGGAATCACTCATGAGTCCGTCGGATTCGTGCGGTTTCATTGCGATGACCGACCTGTCCGTGGAAGCCCACGACTCCGGCGCTCCGGCGCCGACTCCCCCACCCTCTCGCGGCGCACCATAATCCATACGAGACACATCACCAGCGCCAATCGTCGCTGCGCATGGCGGAATTGCCGAGTGCGCGGCCTCCTGGGAGGCTCCTGGGAGAGCCCTGTTCAGCTCGACTGGAGATATCGAGTCGCGCCGCGATCCCCGCGCGACGGCATCCATTCAAGCAGGCCCACGGCAGCGCTCGTCCCCCGATGGGACATCGACAGATAGCAGCAGAACCCCATCATCGAACATCGACCAGGGGCCATCGACTATCATCATCTCGTGGGCGCGTCCCGGGATCGTTACATTACTTAACACGATAAACTGACCCGAGCGTTGACACGATTGCTCGCGCTGATAGCGTGCGCGCATGCTCGGAGCGGACGGCGCGATCGAGGTGGGCAAGCTGCCCCGCGAACATCGTGATTCAATTGCGGCGCCGGTCCGATCAGCGCCCTGGCGAGCCGCGCTGCCCGGCGGCGAATGGGAGGTCTGGCGGACCGTCTGCCTCCGGGGCGCCGGATTCCCGGTCGACCTCTTGCGCGCGCTCGTCGCCCCCGGCAGCGCCGCCGCCGCGGATCGCTTCGGCGACGCCGATCGCGCCGCGGAGCGGTCCCGGGGGGCCGCGATCGCGGCGCTGGACGCGCTCGTCCGCGTGGACCCGCGCGCCGGGGTCAACGCGCTCGCCGGGGACGAGGCCGCGCGCGCGCGGCTCAAGGCGGAGCGCCGGCGGCTCGCCAAGGGCGGCGCGCCTCGAGACAGGGCCGGCGTCCCCGCGGCCGACGCCGCGCTCGACGAGCTCGCGGGCGCGCTCCGGCGGCGCGACGGCGCCGGCGCCGAGCTGCGCGAGGTGTTCGACGACGAGGCGCGGATCGTGAGCGAGCGCCTCCGCGGGATCTGCCGCGACCGCGCCTTCCGCGAGGCGCTGGTCTGGCAGAACCGGCAGGTCCTCCGCACGGCCGTGGACCCGCTGCTCGCGGCCCCGGAGGGCGCGGCCGACGCGCGGACGCGCTCCAAGGAGCGCCTCGTCGCGAGCTACCTCGAGCGGTACTGCGCCAAGAACGACTCGATCGGCTTCTTCGGCCCCTTCGGCTGGGCCAGCATCGACGGCGGGCCGGCCGCCGCGCGCGTCGCCCCGGGCCGCGGGCTGCTCGCGAGCCGCACGGTGTCCCTGGAGCACTGGGTCCTCGACGGGCTCGCCGCGGCCATCGCCGCGCGGCCCGGCGTCGCGCCGTGGCTCGCGCCGCGCTGGCTGCCGTTCTACAAGCTCGACGGCCGCGAGCTCATCCTGCCGATCGGCCACCGCGCCGAGCTCCCGCCGGCGCGGGCGCGCCTGCTCGCCGCCTGCGACGGCGTCCGGCCCGCGCGCGCCATCGCCGCGGAGCTGCTCGCCGACGCCTCGCTCGGGTTCTCGAGCGAGGCCGAGGTCTACGACCTCCTGCGCGACATGGTCGGCATGCGCGTCCTCGCGTGGGACCTCGAGCTGCCGTACGCCCTGCGCGACCCCGAGGCGCACCTGCGCGCGGCGGTCGCCCGGATCGAGCCCGAGGACCTCCGCGCCCCCGCGCTCGCCGCCGTGGACGAGCTCTTCGCGGCGCGCGCGGCGGCCGCGGCCGCGGCGGGCGACCCGGAGGCGCTCGACCGCGCGCTCGACGCCCTGGAGCGCACGATCGCGCGCCTCACGGCCGGGCCCGCGACGCGGGCGCCCGGCGCCGTCTACGCGGGCCGCACGCCCATCTACGAGGACTGCCGCCGCGACGTGGAGGTCACGTTCGGCGCGCCGTTCCTCGAGCGGATCGGCCCGGCGCTCTCGCTCGTCCTGTCGAGCATGCGCTGGTTCATGCGCGAGACCACCGAGGCGTACATCGGCTACGTGCGCGGCGTCGTCGACGAGCTGGTCGGCGGCGCCCCCGACGCGCGGCTCGACATGACCGTCCTCCAGCGCGCGCTGCTCGATCGCATGAAGCCGGGCGTCTTCACCCCGCCGGTCCAGCGCCACGTCGACGCCGTGCGCGAGCGCTGGAAGGAGCTCGTCGGCGAAGCAAAGGACGCGCGCCGGGTGGAGCTCGACAGCGCCGCGCTGCGGGCGCGCTTCGAGGCGGCGTTCCCGAGCCACCCTTCGGACCGCACGGTCGCGCCGTTCCATGTAAGCCCCGACGTCCTGGTCGCCGCCGCGAGCCCCGAGGCGTTCGCCGCGGGGGACTTCCTGGCCGTCCTCGGCGAGGTCCACCTCGGCCCCACGCTGAACGCGTTCTGCACGCTGTCCCAGCACCCCTCGCCCGGGGACATCACCGCCGCGCTGGTCGGCGATCACCCGTGGCCCGCGCTCTACGTCACCGGCCACAAGCAGGAGCTGCTCGGCGGCCCGACCGGCCAGCGCGTCTTCGGGGCGCCCGAGGCGCGGCGGCCCATCGACTACGTGCTCGACTTCTCGACGTCCCCGCAGTCGATCGACCCGGAGCACCACCTCCGGATCGCCGACCTCGAGGTCGTGGTCGAGGGCGACCGCTTCCGCGCCCAGACCCGCGACGGCCGGCTCGTCTTCCACGCGCGCCAGTTCATGTGGCTCATCATCAGCCTCGAGGCGACCCGCGGCTTCTCTCTCTTCGCGCCGGCCCGCCACGTCCCCCGCGTGACCATCGACGGCCTCGTGATCGCCCGCGAGCGCTGGATGTTCGCCCCCGCGGAGATCGGCGCCGCGGAGCTCGCCACGCCGGTCGATCGCTTCGTCGGCGTGCGTCGGTGGGCCGCCGAGCACGGCCTGCCGCGCTTCGTCTTCGTGAAGTCTGCGGTGGAGTCCAAGCCGACCTTCGTCGATCTCGACAGCCCGCTCTCGGTCGAGGTCTTCGCGAACCTCGTGCGCGTCGCCCGCGAGGACGCCGCCGCGCGCGCCAATCCCGGCGGCATCGCCGTCACCGAGATGCTCCCGCGGCCCGACCAGTGCTGGCTCGTCGACGCGGACGGGCGCCGCTACACGAGCGAGCTGCGCATGGTCACGTGCTTCGGCCCGGACACCCGGGTCGGCCTCTAGCGCCGGTTCCCGGCTCGGGCCGGCTGACGGTGAGGGTTTCGCCGGCCCTCGATCACAGGCTGGTCGTGGTCGACTTTGCCCGGAGAGAGTCCACATGAAGGCGGGAAGGCGGGAAGATCATGAAGGGTTTCTTCCCGCCTCGCCGCCTTCATGTTCAACTTTGACCACGACTCACAGGGTCACCTCGGCGACGCCTCGTGCAGCACCGGAATCGCCGTTCCCCCGATTCGATGGCGCGCTCGATCGTCGGCACGACGTCGAGCTCCACCCCCTCATCGCGCCGCGCGACGCGCCCGAGCAGCGTCGCCGCGTCGTCTGCGGCGCCACGGCGGCGTCAGGACAGCCGCTCCGCCCGCGCTCGGGCGACCTCCGCCGGGGCGCGCAGGCGCTCCCATGCCTGATCGATATAAGCGAGGCACTCCATGACGGATCCCTGCTTGCCGGCCTCCCGCCACCCGCGCGGGATCGGGCGCTCGACGGGGCAGACGGTGTACTGCTTCTCGTGATCGACGACGACGCGATAGGTCGCTGCGTCCTGTCCCTCTCCCTGGCTCATCTCTACCTCTCTACCTCCGCGGGTCGGCCCGATTGCGCTGCGGGGTCGCACGATAACCTCGGCGCTCGCGCCGTCGAGCCGGAATCTCCGAGCTCGGATCGCAGGATCAGGCCGTCTTCGCCCGAGACGGCGTCACGCCGGGATCGACGCCCATGTCATGGCATGCGTCACGAGCGCGCAGCGCCGGAGCATCGGGCCCCCGCGGCGCATTCATGACTCGGGCGCGCGACACGTGAGCGAGAGGCGGACGGCGCGAGACGCTGGAGAAGAGCCCGTAGGAATCGCCGGCTCGATAGAAGCGGGTGGTGGCCATGGGTGGGCTGGCGTCGCGCTCGCGACGCCGACGCGATCCGACGGGCGCCACAGCCGCGGACGCGAGGCGGCCGCGCACTTGCCATGACCTCGTGGTCTGATGTGGTGTGCTTTGCGGCCATCGCGCGGCTCGCTGCGGGGCGCCTGGCCGAGGGGGTCGACGGCCCGCGGCGGAGGTGATAGCCATGCTCTTCATCATGCCTGAAGCCTCTCGAAGCGACGACCTCGACCGCTTCTTCGAGCTCTCTGTCGACCTGGTGGGGATCGCCGGATTCGACGGATACTTCAAGCGCATCGGCGGGGCGTGGGAGCAGACGCTCGGCTTCTCGCGCGAAGAGCTCCTGGCCAGGCCCTTCCTCGACTTCGTTCATCCCGAAGATCGCGAGCGCACCGTGACCGAGTCGGCGAAGCTGTTGTCCGGCGAGGCCACCGCGACGTTCGTGAACCGATATCGACGCCGCGACGGCTCGTATCTGTGGATCGAGTGGAACTCGGCAATCTACCCGGACGCTGAGCTCGTCTATTTCGTAGCGCGCAACATCACCGAGCGCCGGCGCGCCGAGGAGGCGCTGCTCGCGGCCGAGTCGCGGTACCGGGCGGCGATCGACGGGAGCCTCGACGGGTTCTGCCTGCTGCGTCGCACGGTCGGCGAGCCGGGGGAGACCGTCGATTTCGTGTTCGCCGACGCCAACCTGCTGGTGAGCCAGGTGACGTCGAAGCCGCGCGAGGAGATCCTCGGCCGGCGGGTCGCCGAGGTCTTTCCCGCGGTTCGCGATTTCGGCCTCCTCGAGAAATACGAGCACGTCTTTCGGACGCGCGAGCGGCTGCTCGTGGAGACGGAGACCCCCCTGCCCGGGGGCAAGAGCCTGTGGCTGCACTACCAGATCGTCCCGCTCGACGACGGAGTCGCGGTGACGGTCAAGGACATCACGGCGTCCAAGCAGCTGGAAGCGGAGCTCCGGGAGGCTCTCCAGCGCCGGGAGAGCGACGCCGAGGCGCTCCAGCGGAAGAACCGCCAGCTCGCCGAGGAGAACGCCGAGCGCGAGCGCGCCGAGGCGCTGCTGCGGCAGCAGCAGGAGACGATGCTCGCGATGTCGACGCCGATCATCCAGGCGTGGGAGGGCGTGCTCGTGCTGCCGGTCATCGGCGCCGTGGAGACCGCGAGGGCGGCGCAGATCATGGAGCGGCTGCTCCCCGAGATCGTCCGGACACAGGCGCGCTTCGCGATCCTCGACCTGACCGGTGTCAGCGCGGTGGACGCCGCGACCGTGTCGCACCTGCTCGCCGTGGTGCGCGCGGCAAGCCTCCTCGGTAGCCAGTGCCTCGTCTCCGGGATCTCGCCGGCGATCGCGCGGACCATGACCGAGATCGGCAGCGCGGAGGGGGCGTTTCTGACCTTCGGGCTGCTCCAGAGCGCTCTCCGTTACGCGCTCTCCCGCTGCAGCGCCTAGGCCGCGCGCGGGCCGGCAGTGCTCAAAGTTGAACATGAAGGCGGGAAGGCGGGAAGGCAGGAAGAAAAGACCAATGATCTTCCTGCCTTCCCGCCTTCATGGGAGCTCTCTCCGGGCAAACTGAGCACTACCCAGAGCCCGCAGGCTGTGGGGTGAAGGCCGCCTCATCGTCGATGCATCGATGAGTTGACGCGTCCTACCGGCCGGGGCATCAGCGGGCGCCGTCCTGCGCCGCACGCGCAACGACAGGTCCTCTTGGAGGAACATGCGTCTCCCGTCGATCCTCTCGCCGAGCTCCCTCTTCATCGCGATGACCGCCGCGCTCTGCGCCTGTGGAGGGACCGCGGTGCCCGCCGACGCGCCCGCCGACGCGCCCGCCGACGCGCCCGCCGATGTGTGCCCGGTGGTCGACGCAGGTCCGCCGCCGCTCTGCCCGGAGGGCTGCGTGTGGAACGGCACGGAGTGCAGGCGACATCAGGGCATCGTCATGCCCGACCGGCGCGACCCCGACGGCTCTCCCTGACATCGCCGGCGGCTCGCCCTCACCTCGCGCGCCCTGTCCCTCGGCGGGGTCTCCGACGCGCGCGCGTCGCGGCGCCTTCGCTCAGCGCCCGCCGGCCCCGCCGTGCCGGCGCGGGCCGACCGTGGCCTCGCAGCGGGCGAGCCACGCCGCGGCCTCGTCCATCAGGCGCTGCGCCAGCGCGCGCCGACCCACCCCGGCCACCTCGGCGTCGGCCACCGCCCTCGCCAGCTCCTCCGGCGCCGCCTCGCCCCGCCGGGCGAGGTGCAGCTTCTCCCACAGCGCCGCGGTGGCCGCGACCCCCATGTCCCCGCCCTGCTCCGCCGCGCGCCTCGCCTCCCGCGCGTCCGAGAGCGCCTCCTCCTCCCGCCCCAAGGCAGCGAGGATCTCGGCGCGGCGCAGCAGCGTGTGGGTCCTCATCGGCCGGTCGCCGAGCGCGCGCTGGATCTGCTCCGCCGCGCTCGCGTTCCCGAGCGCCTCGTCGAGCTCGCCGGTGTGCCGGAGCGCGTAGGCCCGGAGCGACAGCGCCGCCGCGCGGAGCGCAGGATCGCCGGCCTCGGCCGCCAGCTCCGCCGTCCGCCCCGCGGTCTCCGCCGCCTCCCTGGGGCGCGACGCGCGCATGAGACAGGTGGAGAGGTTGTGCCGGAGCAGCCGGCCCTGCCCCCCCATCCCCTTGGCGTCGGCCAGCTCCACCAGGCGGAGCAGCCGCGCGATCGCGTCCTCCACGCGGCCGAGCTCCGCCTCGAGCACCGCGAGATCCCCCTCGATGTGGATCTGCTGCCAGGTGGAGCCCGTCGAGACCGCGAGCGCGAGCGCCCTCGTCAGGTCGTGCTCCGCCTGGGGCAGCGCGTCGCGGCCCGCGGCGTGGCAGAGCTCGACCCGGAGCACCCGCGCCGCGAACTCCAGGGCCGGTCCGCACGGCTCGGCGAGCGCCACCGCCTCCCCGGCGAGCGCCATCGCGCGCGCGGGCGGGAAGACCCCGGCGAGCGCCATCCGGGCCTCGCAGCGCAGCGCCGGATCGCCGAGGCGATCCGCGTCGCCGAGCAGCGCGGGATCCTCGGCGGCCTCGGACAGCCCTCGGGCCACCTCGAGCCGCCGGATCCGCCGCCGCACGTCCTGCGTCAGGCCGCGCGCCGCAGCGCCCAGGCCCGGCGCGGCGCGCGGCGCCCCGGCCGGAAGAGCGAGCGCGAGCGCGCCCCCGGGCCCATCGAGCCGCGCGAGGCGGGCCTTCGCCTCCTCGAACCGCCGCGCCCGGACGAGCACGCGCACCACCTCGAGCTCCACGTCGAGGCGCGCCTCGGGATCGGCGGTGAGCGCCGCGAGCTCCTCGCCGAGCGCCGCGGCCTCGGCGAAGAGCCCGGCGGCGACCGCCCCCTCCATCGCGCGCCCGAGCCACGCGCGCGCCTCGTCGCGGGCGCCGAGCTTCTCGTACCCCGCGGCGAGGAAGGCCGCGTCCGCTTCCGCGCTCGGCCCCCCGGCGATCGCGTCGAGCAGCGCCCGGTGCAGCCGGTGGAACCAGGGGCGATGCCGGACCAGGTTGAGCGCCGCCTGGCGGACCATCTCCTGCGCGAAGCCGTACTCGTGCCGATCGCCCGAGACCGCGAGGATCCCCGTGTCCACGAGCGCCTCGAGCGCCTGATCCACGCCCTCGGCCTCGCCGAGGGCGCGGCGGAGGGTCGCGAGCGCGAGGCCGCCGCCGTGGAGGGCGACCGCGGCGAGGGCCGAGAGCGCCGCGCGGGCGGGCGCGCTCGCCGGATCGAAGAACGACGCGAGGCGGTCCTCGAGGAGCTCGGCCACGCCGGGCACGCCCTCGCGCAGCACGCGCTCGTCCGCCGCGCGCCAGGAGCCGTCCTGCCACGCGATCGCGCCCCGCTCGCGCCACACCGAGAGCGCGTGCAGCACGAAGAAGGGGACGCCGCCCGAGCCCCGCACGACGGCCTGCTCGAGCGCGACGTCGACGGGGCACACCGCCCGCGCCAGCGCCGCGGTCTGCTCCGCCGCGAGCGGGCCGAGCGGGAGGTGCCTCACGGCCGGGCCGATCTTGCCGCGGGTCTTGCCGAGCAGCGCCCGGAGCGGCGGCGAGGGGCTCGGCTCGTCGCGCGCGGCCGCGACGACGAGCAGGCGCGCCTTGGCCCCGAGCTCGGCCCGCTCGACGAGCAGCCGCAGGAGCCCCAGCGTCTGCGCGTCGGCCCACTGCAGGTCGTCGATGATCAGCGCGACGGACGCCCTGGCCGCCGTCCGGAGCAGCGCATCCTCGACCCCCTCGAGGGCGTCGTTCCCGCCCTGGCGGCCGGGGAGCGCGGCCGGCCGGAGGGCCTGGTCGATCGCGTCCCGCAGCGGGCCGAACGCCTCGCGGCCGCCGCCAGGCAAGGCGTCGAGGCCGCGGAGCAAGGGCCTGAGCGCGCTCTGGCGCTCGGGGGAGCAGCGGATCCGGAGCGTGCGCTGCGCCGTGAAGCCGGCCTGCTCGACGGCCGCGTCGAGCAGGCGGGTGCGGCCGATGCCGAGCGGCCCGGTGAGCAGGGCGACCCGCGGGCGGCCCTGCTTCGCCTCGCGCGCCGCGCGCTCGAGCGCGGCGCAGACGTCGGCCCGCCCGACGAGCGGCGGCGCCGCGCGGAGCTCGCGGGGCGCCTCCACGTCCCCGCCGAGCAGGCGGCGGACGGCCCGGTCGAGCCGCGGGTCCTGCTGGCGCTCCCCCGACGCGGGATCCGTGGCGCGCCACGGCCTGCCCGGCGCCGCGGGCGCCTCCGGGAGCAGCAGCCGGCCGCCGTGGCACGGGAGCCACGGCAGCAGCGGCACCCGACGATCGCCGAGGACCGCGCAGGGCTCGCCGGCAGGGCCGGGCGCGCCGCCGTCGGGCCGGCCCTCGCGCCTCGCGTCGCCGCGGCCCTCGACGCCCGCCGCACCCGCGGCGGGGACGTGGATCGGGATGGCGAGGAGCTCCGCCGCGCGCTCGAGGAAGGACGCGATCCACCGCGCGCGCTCGTCGATGACCACCTCCGGCAGGGTGAGCGTCGCGTCCGACGGAGAAGGCGCCGCCTCCAGCAGGCTGGGCGTCGCCCCCGGCAGGGCGGGGCCGCGCAGGAGCGCGCCGAGCTGCTCGGGGAGCCGCGGGTCCGCGGCGAACGCGAGGCAGCGCGCGAGCGCCGGGTCGATCGAGGAGAGCTCCTCGTGGAGGGCGCGCACGAGGTAACACCAGGAAGAGGGGGTGGGCCGGGCCGCGCTCCGGAGCTGCTCTAGCAGCGCGCTCGGGCGCGGCGCGTCCGGGGCTGCGGCGAGCACCGCCATGCCCAGGGCAAAGGCATACCGCAGGACGCCGAGGCCGAGCTCCCCCAGCGCTCTCCCCACCTCGGCCGCCTCGGCCGTGGACGCGGGCCCATCCGTGCGCCGGACCCGCTCGAAGAGGGGCGCGAGCGGGGGCGGCGTCGCGGGCTCGGCGCCGGGGAGCGGCCCCTGGGCCCGGCCGAGAGGCGGCGGCGGCGGGCTCCCCGCGAGCGTCGCGCGGGGCGGCGTGAGCCGGTCGCGGAGGCGCTCGAGCGCGCGCGCGACCCCGTCGGCGTGGCCGGGGCGCGCGCGGGGATCGGGATCGCAGAGCAGCGCGATCAGCGCCGGGAGCGACGTGGCCTCCGCGGCGTCTGCGCGCGTGAGCGCCTCGGGGCGCGGGGCGGAGGGGCCGAGGTGCTCCCGGGTCCGCGCCGCCGTGTCGGGCATGCGCCCGTTCCCCAGCTTGAACAGGGTCACGCCGAGCGCGTAGAGGTCGCTCCTCGGCGTCGGGGGCGCGGCGAGCGCGAGGCACTCGGGGGCGATGTAGCCCGGGGTGCCGACGAGCGCCGGGACGCGGATCGTCGACTCGGCGCCGCGCTCCGCCGTGGGCCGGTCCACCCCGCCCGAGGCGCCGGCGGTCCGCGCGTCCGGATCCACGGCCCGAGCCGCGGCGAGCGGGGAGCTCCCGGCGCCGTCGCCGGCGGGGCCGAGGACGACCGAGGGCGCGCCGACCACGATGCCGAAGTCGATGAGCTTGTAGCCGGACGCCCCCTGGACGATGTTCTCCGGCTTGACGTCCCGGTGCACGAGCCCCGCGGCGTGGACCGCGGCGAGCGCCCACGCCATGCTGATCCCGACGTCGAGGACGCGGCGCTCCTCGAACGGGCCCTGCGCGCGCAGGACGACATCGAGGCTCTGGCCGGGGACGCGCTCCATCACCAGGCCGATGACGCCGTGGGCGTCGTCCCGCTGGAGCGAGTAGAAACGGACGATGTTGGGGTGCTCGACGCGACAGAGGGCGCGCGCCTCGTCGAGGATGCCCTCGCGCCACCGGCTCGCCTCGGCGGGAGAGCCCGACAGCGTCGCGGGGAGGACGAACAGCTTGATCGCGACCTCGCGAAACGTCCTCCCGTTGTAGGTCTCCTCCGCGAGCCAGACCGGCGCGAAGCCGCCCTCCCCGAGGCGGCGGAGCAGCCGGAACGGGCCGAGGTGACTGATGACCGGGGGGCTGAGCGGCTCGGCGGGCATACGGCGACGAGCGCGCAGGATAACGCACCGGGCCGGCGCGGCGGAACGCCTGTCTCCGGCAGCGCGCCGGCCGCGGACGGAGCCCGGCGGGCGCTCCATGTAGCTATCGCGACCACCGTGACCGACCTCCTCGCGAGGTCGTTTGATCAAACGGATCGATCTGCTCGATCGAAGGATCACATCGCGCGACCCGCGCGAGGCTCACCCCGATGCCGGCGCTCACATCTTCGGAAGCCGCGGGGTGAGGCGCACGCGGAGGGTCGACGGAGGGGGCGAGCCGATGATCGACAGCACCACCGACGGCCCGTCGTCGGGCGCCCAGGACGCGCTGCCGGTCACCCTGCCGTCGGCCACGCAGCCGAGGAACTGCTCCGCGGCCTTGCACTCGTCCGGGATCACGAAGCTGCGCTGAGCCGACTTGCCGAACAGGCGGATCAGCGCGGCCTCGGTGGCGCGGAACGACGTGACCCAGCCCTGCGCGTCCTCCGGCGGGCGGACGACGAGCTCGACCGCCGAGAGGCTATCGTCCTCGAACGCGAGCTCCGCCGACGCGCCGGCGATGCTCTCGGTCGGGGTGCCGCTGCAGCGGGCGACGCCGTCTTCCTGCTCGCTCCACGTGTGCCCTGCCGCCTCGCAGGCCGCGAGGGCGGTCGCCCTCGCGGCGCCGAAGATGAACCCGAACGCCCCCAGCGGCGCGGGCGGCGCGACCCGCCCGGCACGCTCGGTTTTTGCGGCCGCGCGCTTCGGAGGTGCGCTCTGCTCGCCGCCTCCGACGATGAGGCGATTGTGCGCTTCGACCGCGCTGTCCATGCTGCTGATGGACCAGATCGTGAGCGGGATGTTGACGGCGATCGCCGCGGCGCCCACGCCCGCGAGCGGCCACAGCGGGTCGCGTTCGCCCGTTATCTCCTGCGAGAGGGGCACGCCGATCAGGAGGCCTCCGGCCGCGGAAATGAGCGACCCGAGGAGCAACAGCGCGTGCGCGCGGCTCACGTGGGGCGCCGCCTCGGGCTCCTTCGCGAGCCATTCCTGGACGCCGCTGATGGCATCTCCATCTTGCGTGTACCGCACGTCGAAGAACCCTGTGTGGAGCTCGATCGGTCGGCTCGGGTCCATCTTCCGCTGAGGCGCGGCGCACCCCAGCCCATGGAGCGCCAGCGCCACCGTCATCCACGTCATCGCTTTCATGCCGTTGCCTCTCTTCTCGAGCCCACGCTGCCTCGCCTCGCCGCTCACAGGGCTTTAGGGTCGCCCGCCCGGCGGGTCGAAAGCGCCGAGGGCGCGCTCTGACGCCGTGTCTTTGCGGCGCCCGGCAAGGGGTCGCGGGGTCGCGAGGAGCACCTCTGGCACGGGCTGTGCCAAGCGGGACTTGCGATGGGTACGGGCCACGGCGAGGATGGGGCGATGCCCAGACGGCGGTGGTGGACGTGGGCGATGGTGATGGGCGCGATCGGGGCGGGCCCAGCCTGCGCGCCCACCTCAGAATTTTACATGACGACGGTAACATCGGATCTCCAAGGCGCGACGTGGAGAACTGCGGAGGTGGATGAAGCAAACCGGTTGACCGCCGAGGCCGATGCGCGGAAGGCGCAGGGCGGGTACGAGGGCGCCATCCCCCTCCTGAAGCGCGCCCTGGCCCTCTACGAGAACGTGCTCGGGACCAATCACCCCACGGTCGCGAAGGCCCTCAGCAACCTGGGCGTGCTGTACCGTGAACGGGGAGACTACGCGCAGGCGGAGCAGCTGCACCGACGTGCCCTGGCCATGCGGGAGAAGGCGCTCGGGCCCGATCACCCGGTCGTCGCCGCGTCGCTCAACGACCTCTCGGTGCTCTACCGCACCAGGGGAAACTACGCGGACGCCGAGTCGCTCGCCGAGCGCGCGCTGGCCCTCCGAGAGAAGGCCCTGGGGCCCGACCACCCCGACGTCGCCGAGTCGCTCGCCACGTTGGCGGTGCTGTGCGGGGACAAGGGGGATTACGCCCGGTCCGAGTCGCTGCACAAGCGCGCGCTGGCCATCCGGGAGGACGCGCTCGGGGAAGGTCACCCCGACGTCGCTCTGTCCCTCAACGACCTGGCGGCGCTGTACCGCGCAAAGCGAGATTACGCGCAGGCCGAGCTCCTCTCCGAGCGCGCCCTGGCCATCCAGGAGAGGGCCTTCCCGCCTGACCACCCCGCCGTCGCCCTCGCGCTCAACAACGTGGCCGTGCTGTACGGGAAGCGGGGGGATTACGCGCGCGCCGAGCCGATGCACCAGCGCGCTCTGGCCATCCAGAGAAAGGCGCTCGCCCCTGAGCATCCCCACGTCGCTCAGACGTTCCACTTCCTCGCGTCGCTGTACCTGGACAAGGGGGATTACGCGCGCGCCGAGGCGCTCTCCGAGCGCGCCCTGGCCATCCGGCAAAAGGCGCTGGGGCCATCCCACCCCGACGTCGCCCAATCGCTCAGCAATCTGGCAGCGCTGTACATCGCGCAATCGCGCATCGACGAGGCGGTGAAGACAGCCGGGCTGGCGACGGACATTCAGGATCGCAATGCGGCCGCCGTCCTCGCGACCGGCTCCGAAGATCAGAAGCGCTCCTACATGAGCACGCTGGTCGACCAGACGCATCTGGACATCGCGCTGCACATCCAGCACGCACCGGCGACGTTGGACGCCGCGCGCCTGGCGCTCACCGTCCTGTTCCGGCGCAAGGGCCGCGTGCTCGACGCCATGACCGGCAACTTCGCTTCGCTGCGCCTGTCGCGCGACCCCGGCGACGGGGCCCTCATCGCGCGGCTCACGTCGGTCTATAGCCAGCTCGCCGCCGAGGTCTCCCGCGGACCGCAGAACGCTCCACCGGCGCAATACCGCGAGAGGCTCGCCGCGCTCGAGCAGCAGCGGGAAGCGCTGGAAGCGGAGGTCGGAGAGCGGAGCGCCTCGTTCCGCGCCGAGCAAAAGCCCGTGATCCTGCCCGACGTGCAGGCGGCGATCCCCGAAGGCGCCGCGCTCGTCGAGACCGCGCAGTATCGTCCTTACCACCTCCGCCCCGACACGCGGTCGGGTCACTGGGGCGCCCCCCGCTACGTCGCGTATGTCCTCGGGCCGGGCGGCGATCCCGCCTTCACGGATCTCGGCGAGGCCGCCCCCCTCGAGGCTGCCGTCGATGCCCTCCGCCGCGCCCTCGCCGACCACGATCTCACGCACGACCCCAGGCCGGCCGCCCGCGACCTCGACCGTCTCCTGATGGAGCCCGTCCGAGCGCTCCTCGGCGACACCCGCTGGGTCTTCCTCAGCCTGGATGGCCCCTTGCACCTCGTCCCCTTCGGCGCGCTCGTCGACGAAGAGGGCCAGTACCTCGTCGAGCGCTACCTCTTTTCCTATCTCACCACCGGACGTGACCTGCTGCGGTTCGAGGACTGGAAGGCCGCCTCGCGCGAGCCGCCGCTCATCCTGGCGAACCCGGCCTTCGACGAGAGCAGCGCCCCATCCGCGCCCGACGCGACCCACCGCGGCGTCCGCTCCATCGATATGGTCACCCAGCGGCTCCTGCCGCTCCAGGGCACCACGGCAGAGGCCCGCACCATCGCCGCGTTCTTCCCCGAGAGCCGCGTGCTCCTGGGCGCGAATGCCACGGAGGAGGCCGTCAAGGCGGTCCAGGGGCCGCTGCTCCTGCACCTGGCCACGCACGGCTTCTTCCTGCCCGAGCAGCCCGTGCCCGCGGCGCTCCTGACGACCCCCGGGCACGGTCCCACCCTGGCCGAGCTCGCCGCCCTCCGCCAGCGCGAGAACCCGCTGCTCCGGTCCGGAATCGCGCTCGCCGGCTTCAACCGACGCCGGAGCGGCTCCGACGACGGCGTGCTGACGGCGCTGGAGACCGCCGGGATCGATCTCCACGGCACGCGTCTGGTGGTGCTGTCGACCTGCGAATCGGGGCTGGGCGAGGCGACCTCGGGCGAGGGGGTGTATGGGCTGCGGCGCGCGCTGACGATGGCCGGCTCCGAGACCCAGGTGATGAGCCTGTGGCAGGTCGACTCGGGGCGGACCCGCGAGCTGATGCAGGCCTATTACCAGCGGCTCGCGGGCGGCGCCGGCCGGAGCCAGGCGATGCGCGACGTGCAGCTCGCGATGCGGGCCGATCCGTCGACGGCGCACCCGAACCTGTGGGCGAGCTTCATCGTCTCGGGCGACTGGCGGCGGATGGAAACCCAGGTGCGCTCGCCGGAGGCCGTCAAGGTCGCAATGGGCCCGCGCGGGTGCGCCTGCGAGCAGACCGGCGGCGAGCCGCACGCGCGCGGCGCCTGGCTGGCCGCCCTGCTCGGGCTCCTCGTCGCGGCGCGGAGGCGCCGCTCACTGCGGGCGTGAACAGCCTCTGGTTCGGGCGATGGTGGGAGGATGCGATCATGGATGGGCGCAGGAAGACGCGGATGATGGCGGTGCTGGTCGCGGGCGGGCTCGGGCTTTCGTGCGCGGGCTGCTCCTTCGCCTTCAGCCGCGGACCCAAGACCGACCCCAAGGAGACGGGTCCCGAGGCGGCGCTGGACTGCACGGATCACCCATGGTGGGCCATCATGGATATCTCCATCGTGTCCAGCATGGTTTTAACGCTCATCATTCCGGCCGCGACCGAGACCGGCGTTTGGGCCAGGGAGTATAAGCCGTACGCCATCAGCCCCGAGGCGGGCGTCCTCGTCGGCGGCGCCGGGATCGTGGTCTCCGGGATCTCAGCGATCCATGGCTTCAACGTCCTTGGCCAGTGCGCGAAGGCGCATCATCGAAAGAAGGAGCTGGGCGAGGGCATGGGGAGCGCGCCTCTGGTTCATGAGGAGCCCCGCCGCGACGCTCGCCCCCCTGCCCCGCCGCCGGGCGCCGCCGGCTTCGTCTTTGGCGAATTGATGGATGAGGCCGCCGCGACCTGCTGGGGGGCCGGGCTCCAGTGGAGCGAGGCCGCGGGCGCTGCCCGTTGCAGCGGCAAGCCCTCCGGGGAGCTCCCGGGCGCCTCGGCGCAGCTCGAGTTCACGGACGGCCGTCTCTCGGCGGTCGAGCTCGTCATCGACCCGGCCGAGGATGCGGCGGGCCTCGCCGGCGCGTTGCGCGACACCGAGGTCGCGTTGGTCCGGCTCTTCGGCAAGCCGGGCCAGCGCAGCTTCGTGATCCCGGACGAGTGCAAGGCCGAGGAGGCGTTCCTCGGCTGTGTGATCGACGGCAGGGTGACCGGCAGAGCGTCGTGGTCGCTCCCCGATGGGCGGACCATGACGCTGTCCATCGCCGGCGCGCCGCCGCCGGCGACCATCCGCGTGCGCATCACCCCGAAGCGGCCGGACCCTTGAACTCGAGGCCGGGCGGTATGCCTACGCGCCGTCGCTCGTGCCCCGAGGGCGCGTCGACCGGACCAGCATCTCGTGGAGCAGCCACAGGCCCGCGGCCGTGAGCACCGCGAGCGTGCCGATCGACGGGAGCCCCACGCGCGCGGCGAGCACGCCGCCGATGCTCGGCAGGACCGCGCCGCCGACCATGGCCGCGCTCGCCTGGAACCCGATCGCGTGCGCGGTGTAGGGGCCGAGCCGAGCCGGGGTGCGGGACATCAGCGTCGGGTAGATCGGCGCGAGGCCGAGCCCCGCCAGCATCAGCCCCGCGGCCCCTGGCCAGGCCGGGCCGACGGCGAACAGCGCGGTTCCGAGCAGCGCCACCACCGTGGCCATGCGCAGGAGCCGGTCCGCGCCCACCCGATCGACCGCCATGCCGAGCACGACGCGCCCGACGCCGATGCTGCCCCAGTAGGCGCCCGCCCACACCCCGGCCGTCTCCGCCGCGACGCCGCGCGCCTCGGTGTTGAGCGTGAAGCTCCACTGCCCGAGCATCACCTCGAGGCCCGTGTAGA
Organism: Sorangium sp. So ce394; assembly: GCF_051474665.1. Lineage (NCBI taxonomy): Bacteria > Pseudomonadati > Myxococcota > Polyangiales > Polyangiaceae > Sorangium > Sorangium sp. So ce394. The sequence goes on along the minus strand of NZ_CP150339.1, from coordinate 5,318,135 downwards.
GGAAGAACACCGCGATCTGGAGCCACACGCGGCGCTGCCGCAGCGCCGCGGCGAGCGGGACGCCCGGCGCCGGCGCCTCCTCCGGGCCCTCGGCGGCCGCGGCCCGCGCGCGGAACGACCCCTTCACCACGGCGAAGGCCGTGGTCAGGAGCAACATGATCGCGCCGACGATCGCGTAGCCCGAGCGCCAGGAGCCGGTGGTCGTGAGCGCCGCCGTCGCGATGAGCGGCCCGAGCGCCGCGCCGGCGCAGTAGCAGGCGTGCAGCCAGTTCACGTGGCGCGCGGAGAAGTTGCTCGCCGCGTAGGCGTTGAGCCCTGCGTCGATCGCGCCCGAGCCGAGCCCGGTGATCAGCCCGCAGAAAATCAGCAGCGGCCAGAACGGCGTCGCCGCGTAACCGAGCAAGGCGACCGTGATGAGCCCGCTGCTCAGCGCGAGCAGCTTGCCCACGCCGAGCCGATCCACGAGCTTCCCCGCCGCGACGCTGGACGAGAAATACCCCACGCCCGTCCCGACCAGGAGCGCGCCGAGCGCGCTCTGCGGGAGCCCGAACGAGGCGCGCAGCGAGGGCCACGCGACGCCGAGCACCGCGTCGGGCAGGCCCAGGCTCACGAACCCCACGTAGGTGAGGATCAGGAGCGGCGGCACGCGGGCGGCCTCTCTCCAGGCGCCCCGCTGGCCCTGGATCGACATGTTTTCCGCGATCTCGGTGGAAGCATGAACGGGCGAGATTGCATGTTTTCCACCCGCCCGCCACCGGCGTGAGCGCGGCCCGTTCATGGGCGGAACTGTCGTGCCTGCTCATCCGCCAGCCAGCCAGCCAGCCCGCGCGCGACCCCCCACGCTGGCGCGCGGTCGCGTAAGATTGATGCCATGCGAACTTTTCACCCTTTTCTGCCGCTGACGGCGGCCCTGCTCCTCGGATCGCTGCATGCCACCGGCTGCTCGGACGGCTCGTCCGCGGCGGCGGATGGGCCGTCCGGCGCCAGCGACGCGGGCTCGCGCTGCGATCCGTCGGGCGGCGGGCCGCACTGGCTCCTCGAGGGGGAGACCGTGACGTTCCCCGTGGCGTGCGCGACCGGCCTCGCGCTCGCCGGCGACGCGTTCGAGGTCGGCCCGCTCCCCGAGGGCGCCGCCTACGACCCGATCGCGCGCGAGGTGACGTTCTCGCCCGGGCTCGACCAGGCGGCCGTCTACGACATCGAGATCCGCGTCGCGCAGACGTCCGAGGTCGGGCGCGTCAAGGTCGGCGTCGCCGACGCCTTCGCCGATCCGTCGAACGTGCCCGTCGTCGATCCGGCCCGCTACCCCGAGGAGTACGGCCTGCCGGTGCTCTTCCTCTCGCCCGTCCCCAAGGACAAGGAGTACGCCCCGGCCACGGTGATCTACCGCGGCCACACGTACGCCGCGGAGGCGGAGCTCCGCGGCGAGAGCTCGCTCTCGTACCCGAAGCGGAGCTACACCCTCAAGTTCCCCAAGGACGACAAGTTCAACGAGCCCGACGAGGCGGGCGGCTTCACCGATCGTCGCAAGGTCGTGCTCATCACCACGTTCGACGACAACTCCTATGTCCGGCAGCGCCTCGCCTACGACCTCTGGAACCGACTCGATCCCGAGCACATCCAGGTCAAGACCTACAGCGCCGTCCTGTACCTCGACGGGGAGTACGCCGGGCTCTACACCGTCGCGGATCACATCGACGGCTACCTGATGGAGGACCACGGCTACCCGCAGGACGGCAACCTCTACAAGGCGGTCAGCCACGACGCGAACTTCGCGCTGGTCGGACACTCCGGCGAGAAGAAGGAGACGCTGCACGACGGCTTCGAGAAGAAAGAGGGGGCGCCGGCCGAGGGCGAGCCCGGGGCGTTCTCGGATCTCGACGATCTCGTGACCTTCGTGTCCGAGTCCGACGAGGCCACGTTCGCCGCCGAGATCGGGGCGCGGATCGATCTGCGGGACTACGAGGACTGGTGGATCTTCGTCACGTTCATCATGGCCAACGACTCGGCCGGAAAGAACAGCTACCACTACCGCGATCCGGCCTCGGACGGCGTCTTCCGCTACGCGCCGTGGGACTTCAACGCGAGCTTCGGCCAGTCGTGGGAGACCGAGCGCGAGCCGGCCTCGGAGCGCGTCGAGTACCGGGACGCGAACCTCCTCTTCGAGCGCCTCCTCGAGGAGCCCTCGATCGGCGACCCGCTGCGCGCCCGCTACGGGCAGGTCCTGCGCGGCGCCTTCGCCGAGGCCGAGATCCACGCGATCGTGGACGGCTACGTGGAGCGCATCGACGCGAGCGCGCGCCGGGACGAGGCGCGGTGGGGCGAGGCGTACCGGGGCTACGAGGGCTGGAGCGGGCGCGACGACTTCACGACGTACGAGGAGGAGATCGCGTACCTGAAGGCGTGGATCTCGGAGCGGTGGCAGCACCAGGACGAGCTCTACTGAGCGACGCGTGGCGCGCGACGCGCGGCGCGGCCCGCCCACGCCGCGCCGCCGCGCCGCCGGCAGCGGCGACCCGTGTGGCGCTCCCGGCGCATCCGTGAGACCTTCGCGGCGCCGCGCCCCGAGGGGGCGGCGCGCGACCGGAGATCATGAAATCGAAGAGCGTCCTCGTCATCGGGCTCGGCCGGTTCGGCACGTCGGTCGTCGAGACCCTCTGGAAGAACCGGGCCGAGGTCATCGCGGTCGACAACAACCCGGAGGCCGTCGACGCCGTGAAGGACAAGACCTCGGCCGCGTTCGTCGGCGACGCCACCGTCCACAAGGTGCTCGAGGGGATCGGCGCGCAGTACGTGGAGACCGCGATCGTGACCTTCGGCGAGCACTTCGAGCCGTCGGTGCTCTGCGTGGCCTCCCTCGTCCGGATGGGCGTGCGCGAGATCATCGCGCGCGCCGCCACCGATCGCCAGGCCGACATCCTGCGCGCGGTGGGCGCGACCCGCGTCATCCAGCTCGAGACCGAGATGGGCCGCCGCGTCGGCGCCGACATCACGATGCCGCTCGCGCAGGACCTCCTCGACCTCGCGAGCCATTACCGCGTCGTGCCCTGGAACGCCCACGGGCCGCTCGTCGGACAGACGCTCGCCGGCTCGAAGATCCGCCAGCGCTACCGCATCAACGTGCTCGGTGTGCGGCCGCACACGAACAAGCTGCCCGGCGACAAGCCGCGGCTCGAGGCACCCACACCGGACTACGTGATCCGCGACGGCGACACGCTGCTGCTCGTGGGCGACAGCGACGACGTGAGCCGGTTCGTGGCCGAGGTCGGCGGCTGATCGCGCCGCGGGCCGCGCGCCGCGCGCCGCGCGCTGTCGACGCGCGCGCGCGGCGACCGACGTGTGAAGCAACGTGAAGCACGGTCCTGGCTGCGCGATGCGTCTTTCCGCCTCGGCCTCGCCATGCAAAAGGGCGGACCGCATGCCTTCCACAGCGTCCTCCGTGATGCGCCTCGTCGTCTCGGAAGCGCTGCTGCTCGCGGTCACGATGACCGGCAGCGCAGCGCGCGCGCAGCCCGCCGGCGCGCCCCCCCCAGAGCCAAATGCCGCCGAGGGCGACTCGGGCGGCGCCTCGGTCCCCCGCGGCGGCGCCGGCGCGGTCGTCGTCCCTCAGCCGGGCACGCCCCCGCCGGCGCCCGCCGCCGTCAGCCCGCCGACGCTGATCAAGTACTCCCCGCCCGCGTATCCGCTCGAGGCGCAGCGCGCCGGCGTCGAGGGCAGCGTCATCCTCAAGCTCGACATCGACAAGACCGGGCGCGTCACCAAGGCCGAGGTCGCGACGCCGGGCGGGCACGGGTTCGACGAGGCCGCGCTCGCGGCCGCGCCCGGCCTGGAGTTCGCGCCGGCGCGGCGCCCGGACGGCACGCCCGCGGCGGCGCGCATCCTCTACCGGTACGCGTTCACGCTCACGCCCAAGCCCGCCGACGCGGCCGCGCCGGCGCCGCCCGCGGACGTCGAGACGGTGGTCGGGACCGTCCTGTCCGCGGGCACCGGCGAGCCGCTCCCGGACATCGCGGTCACCCTCGTGCGCCCCGACGGCGGCCGCGAGGAGGCGAAGACGGACCAGGGCGGCAAGTTCCGCTTCAAGAACCTCCCCCCCGGCAAGTACCGGGTCGAGGTCGCCGCCGCGGGGTTCGAGCCGTTCGCGGCCGAGGAGGAGATCGCGGCCGGCGAGGCGATCGAGGTGCGCTACCGCATCGCGCTCGCCGCGCCGCAGGACGGCACGGCGCCCGGCATCGAGGTGACCGTGCAGGGCGAGCGCCCGCCGCGCGAGGTGACGCGGAGGACGATCGAGCGGCGCGAGATCGACCGCATCCCCGGGACCGGCGGCGACGCGCTGCGCTCGCTGCAGAGCCTGCCGGGCGTCGCGCGCAGCGGCTTCGGGCTGCTCATCGTGCGCGGGTCCGCGCCCCAGGACACGCTCACGTTCGTCGATCGCACCCCGGTGCCGATCATCTACCACTTCGGCGGCCTCTCCTCGGTCGTGCCGACCGAGATGCTCGAGAAGATCGACTTCTATCCGGGCAACTTCAGCACCGTGTACGGCCGCGCCATGGGCGGCATCGTCGACGTCGGGCTCCGCTCGCCGAAGCAGGACGGCAAGTACCACGGCGTCGTCCAGCTCGACCTCATCGACGGGCGCGTGCTCCTCGAGGGCCCCGTCCCGTTCCTCAAGGACTGGACGTTCATCGCCGCGGGCCGCCGCAGCTGGGTCGACGCGTGGCTCGGGCCCGTGCTCAAGGAGGCGGGCTCCAGCGTCACGCAGGCGCCCGTCTACTACGATTACCAGTTCGTCCTCGAGGGCCGCCCCTCCGCGAGCGAGCGCGTGCGCGCGAGCTTCTACGGATCGGACGACGCCTTCAAGATCACCCTGGACAAGCCGCCGGAGGACGAGCCGGCGCTGACGGGCGATTTCGGGCTGCACACCGCCTTCCAGCGCTTCCAGCTCAGCTACGAGAACCGGATCGGGAGCCGGGATCGGCTCTTATGGTCGATGGCGCTCGGCCGGGACATCGCCGACTTCGAGATCTCTCCCCTCGCCTTCAACGTCGTCTCGACGTCGCTCGACCTGCGGCTGGAGCTCTCGCACAGGTTCGCGCGGTACCTCACGATGAACGTCGGGACCGACCTCTCGGGCGGCGTCGCCACGGTCAACATCCGCGCGCCGTCGCAGCAGCCCGCCGGCCACCCGTCGAACCAGCCGTTCTCGACGTACCCGTTCCAGGACCGGTCGTTCGACGGCGCGTACTCGCGGCCCGCCGCGTATGCCGAGCTCGAGGTCGTCCCCTCGTCGCGGGCGCGGATCGTCCCCGGGGTGCGGGTCGACTACGCGCTCGATACGCAGACGCTCGACGTGAGCCCGCGGGTCAACGCGCGCTACGACATCCGGCCCGGCTTCCCGCGGACGACGGCCAAGGGGGGCGTGGGCCTTTATTATCAGGCGCCGCAGTTCGCGGAGAGCATCGAGCCGTTCGGCAATGCGGAGCTCAAGTCGAACCGCGCCGTGCATTACGGCCTCGGCGTGGAGCAGGAGATCACGCCGCAGGTCGAGGTGACGCTGGACGGGTTCTACAAGCAGCTCGATCGGCTGGTCGTCTTCTCGCCGGAGAAGGACGACTATGCCAACGACGGCACCGGATACGCGGTCGGCGGCGAGCTTTTGTTGAAGTACAAGCCGGACGAGCGCTTCTTCGGCTGGGCGGCGTACACCCTCTCGCGGTCGGTGCGCAAGGACGGCCCCGACGAGGAGGAGCACCTCACGCAGTTCGATCAGACGCACGTGCTCACGGTGCTCGGGAGCCTGCGGCTCGGCCGGGGCTGGGAGCTGGGCGCGCGCTTCCGGCTCGTGTCGGGCAACCTGCAGACGCCCTATGTCTGCGATCCGGAGGAGAAGGGGTGCAATCCGAACCGGGTGAACGCGATCTACCACGCGTCCTCTGCGAGGTATTCGCCGATCCCGCTCGGGGGTGATTACAGCGAGCGGATGCCGCTGTTCCACCAGCTCGACATCCGCGCCGACAAGACGTGGAAATTCAAGAGGTGGCAGCTCGGGCTCTACCTCGACATCCAGAACGTCTACAATTACATGGCGGCGGAGGGCATCAGCTACAACTTCAACTACACGCAGCGGGAGTACGTGACGGGGCTCCCCTTCCTGCCCACGCTCGGGCTGCGAGGAGATTTCTGATGAAACGGACCGCACTGCCCGCTCGTCGCGCGCTGCTCGCCGCGCTCTCGACCTTGGCCGTGGGCATCCCCTGCTGCGCGGGGAGCGACATGGCCCCTTCGTCCGAGGTGAAGGGGCTCCGCGTCCTCGCCGTGACGGCGGACAAGCCGTACGCGGCGGCGGACGAGCTCGTGACGTTCCGGATGACGTACGCGGACGCGAAGGGCGCGGAGGACGGCGCGCCGCGGAAGGTCGAGGTCACGTGGGTGGGCGGCTGCGTGAATCCGCCGGTCGGGGTGGACGAGCACCTCGGGTGCATTCCGCAGTGGCTGGGCACCTATGCGGCGGGAATCGTCGCGAATCCGGGCGGTGCCGGCGGCGACGGCGGCAGTGGTGGGGCTGGCGGCAGCGGCGCCGGCGGCAGCGGCGCCGGCGGCAGTGGTGGGGCTGGCGGCAGCGGCGGCGGCGCCGGCGGCGGTGCCGGCGGCAGCGGCGGTGCCGGCGGCAGCAGCGGCGCCGGCGGCAGTGGTGGGGCTGGCGGCAGCGGCGGCGGTGCCGGCGGCAGCGGCGGTGCCGGCGGCAGCGGCGGTGCCGGCGGCAGCGGCGGTGCCGGCGGCAGCGGCGGTGCCGGCGGCGATGGCGGCAGCGGCGGTGCCGGCGGCGATGGCGGCGGCAGCGGCGGCGGCGACGAGGAGCGCACCGTCCCCTTCGCGCAGCAGGAGATCGGTCCGGAGAAGAGCGGCGAGCCCGATGCGGTCTCGTTCACGTGGAAGCTGCCCAAGGAGATCCTCAAGGACGCGAGGCCCACCGAGACGGGGACGGTGTACTCGTCGGCTTACGTGCTGTTCGCCGTGTGCGCCGGCACGACACGCGTGGCGTCGGCGCCCGAAAAAGCGGGGTTTCCGCTGGAGTGCGTCGGCGACGACGGGACGGTGCTCGGTCCGGACAGCTTCGTCGTGGGCTACACGCAGGTCTACGTCTTCAAGAAGGAGCGGCTGAACGCGAACCCGCCCATCGACGACTTCACGCTGAAGCTCGATGGCAAACCCGTCACTCCGGGCGAGGACGGCGTGCCCGTCGTGAAGCGGTGCGTTCGGTCGGAGGAGCAGGCCCAGGGCTGCGGCCGGACCGAGCCGGCAGAGGACGAGTGCACGACCTACGAGATCGAGGCCGTCGTGCCGGAGGAGGCCGCCGAGGTGGACGAGGAAGCCGCCGGCCTCGGCGGTCCGCCGGCGCGCGAGGCGATCTGGGTCGACTACTACACGGACGGGGGCGAGTTCGACGGGGCGCGCCGCCTGGTGAACGACACGACCGGCGCCTCCCGCGAGGGCAACGGGACCACGTGGACGCCGCCGTCGGAGCCGGGGCGCGTGTCGCTGTGGGCGGTGGTTCACGACACGCGGGGCGGCGCGAGCGTGAGGCGACGGGAAGTGCAGGTGGAGTGACGCCAGGACCACGCCGCTCCACGCTGAGGAGCGGGTCAGCCCTCGGCGGCGGTCAGGCGCACGCGGAACGGCGCAGGGTACCCGTGGACGCGCGGCATGGGGTCGATCGCGCTGGGGACGCCGGCCCGCAGCAGCTGTTTGACGGCGAGCGAGATGTGCAGGATGGCCACGTACTTGCCGTGGCACGTGTGGATCCCTGACTCCCAGAACAGGTAGTTCTTGCTCGGCAGGCGCCCCGGCCTGAACTGGTCCGGGGCGTCGATGTGCTCGTGGTCATGCATCGCCGAGGCGCTGCAGGCCATCACCAGCGCGCCGGCGGGGATCTTCTCCTCGTGCCGCGTGCCACGCCCGACCGTGTAGTCGCGCACGCAGAGGCTGGTGACGCCGGTCGACGGGGGGCGGAAGCGCAGCGCCTCCAGCACATAGCCGGTGATGGCGGCGTCGTCCTCGACGTTCACCACGTTGAGCGCGTCGCGCAGGACGCGCGGGCGCTTCATCAGCTCGACAAGGGCGTTGACGATCGCGCCGCCGCTGAGATCCACGCAGCCCATGAGCAGCCCCAGGATCACGTCGCGGATCCCCTCGTCGCTCTCGTAGGTCTCGGGGACCGCCTGCATGAGCAGGTAGCGGTCCAGCACCGACGGTTGCTCTGGCGGGGGCGACTTCGCCAGCTGCTTCTTCCGCGCGGCGACGATCGCGTCGATCAGCGGCAGCGCCTCGTGGCGAGCGGCCCTCGCCGCCGCCACGGCCGCCGGGTCGTTGGTCGGGTTGAGGAAGATCTCGTGGAACAGCGCGTGGGTCCACGCCACCACCTTCTCCGTCGGGATCTCGCCGACGCCGAGGTACCGGGCCATCGCGCCGGCTGGCACCCTGAGCGCGTAGTCGCCGGTGAGGTCGAACGGCTTGTCGACGCCGACCTTGGCGAGCAGCCGGTTCGCCTCCTCCACGACGATCTGACGGTAGCGGGGCAGATCGGCGCGCGGGAACGCGAGGCGCAGGAGCGACTTCTCGTGCTCGTACTTGGGCGAGTCGTTCATCGCCAGGATGTTCTGACCCACGTTCTCGACGAGCTTGGGCGCGATGTTGTCGACCGAGAAGACGTCGTTGGCGTTGAGGACCTCGACGACGTCGTTGTACCGGGTCACGAGCGTGATGGCCGGGATGGAGAAGATGGGCTTCTCGCGCCGCAGCTGGCTGAGGAACGGGAGCGGCTCCTCCCTCAGCCACTTGAAGACCATGCCGGCCTCGATCTGCTTCCGCTTGACCGGATCGTTCTCGTTCGACAGCGCGCTGTGGAGGGCCTGCAGGTAGTCGAAGGGCGGCGCCTTGGCAGCGTCCGCTCGCCCGTCTTCTTCGATGTGAATGCTCATGAGGCGAATTCCTTTCTCGCGTGCCGATCAGATCGCGACGCTCTGGGGGACCATCGACGGGAGCAGGTACAGGTACGGCTGCTCGCGGGTGCGGTTGCGCTCGGTGATCTCCCGCTCGATGTGCGCCAGGCGCTCGCGGTAGCGGGCGAACGCCTGCTTCGCCGCGGGATCTTGCAACAGGCACTTCATCGTCATGAGGCTCTCGCTGGTCAGCGGCGGGCCCATGCTGAGCGAGCGGCTGAGCACCATCTGGCGGATGCTCTGCGCGCGCCCCGGGAGGCGCTCCAGCGGCTTGAACTGCCGCTTCTCGCTCCCGTTCAGGACATCGCCGAAGGAGCGGTAGGTGGCAAACTGAGCGTTCGGGATCCAGGTGTAATAGTCCGTTTGCCCGAAGTTGACGGCGGCGTGGTACGCGGTCGCCGTGAAGATGACGTTGGTGGCGATCGCGATCAGGTCGTCGAGGCTCGTGAGCTTCGCGAGCTGTTTCTCTCTGTCCGGCGGGAGCAGGCTATCCATGCCGCCGAGCTCGGGAGACACGAGCTCCTTCATCCACGCTTGCAGGCTGGCATCGCTCGCCAGAGACCCCGGCGTCGGGTAGGCGATCTTCAGGACCTGTCCGACGTACTCCTGGATCGCGTCCCAGTGCAGGAGCGCGTCGTCGCGGTAGTGGTAGCCGACAAGGTCGCGGACGTCGCGCGCCGCCAGGTCGTGGGGGAGCGCGCTCTCGTAGAACCGGTAGGGCTTGCCGCGGTAGCCCTTGATGCCCTTGCCGGTGTAGGCGCGCGTCAAGAGCTCGAACGAGCCCATGTTGGCCACCGAGCTCGTGATGTCGAAGAAGCGCCCTCGCCCGAGGAAGCGCCGGCGAGCCAGCTCGTTGATGGCCAGGGTGTTGAAAAAGTGCGGCCTGAGGAGCTGATGGAGCGGATGCGTCGCGGGCAGGTTGCGGTAGGTGCTCACCGCGAACGGCTCCACGACGAGGTGCGCGTAGAGCAGGTGGGTCACCTGGCCTTGGAAGATGGCGTCGGCGCTCGCGACGGCGATCTTCGCCGTGAGCCAGTCGTCCGACGGGCCCGAAGGGGTGAAGATCTTGTCGGGGTGCGCCCCCTTCTCGGCGCGCGAGTCCACGAGCCGGATGGCCACGGGCAAGAGCTCGCCGGCCGCGGTCTGGTGCAGCATGCACGTCGGCGCCAGCGGGTACTTGCCCAGCTCTTCCTGCACGTCGGTGTCGACGATGTCCTTGAAGATGCGGTAGTCGAGGAAGTAGAGCTGCCCGCTCTCGCGCACCGCCTCCAGCGTGCGACCGTCGGCGATCGTCACCGGCTTGGGCTCGGCGCCGCTCAGGAAATCGGCGAGATCGGCCGGGGTCGCGCGGCGGATGTGCGCCGGGTTGATCCCCACGAGGCGCTGCCGCCCGAACTCGGCGTCCTCGGCCCACCGCGTCGCGACGGAGGGCTTGCGGATGAAGGTCCACGGCTTGAAGAACTCCTCGAACTGATCGAAGCTCTCCCAGTTGTCGATGGACTCGAAGATGGCGCCCAGCCCGAGGTCGGACGTGGCCCTGAGGATGAACTTCCCCTCGCGATAGCGCCTGTACCCGTACGCGAACAGGTGAAGCGTCTGCGCGATTTGCAGTCCGGCGGTGTCCTTCCACTTGCCGAGGTTGAGCGCCAAGATCTTCTTGATCGGAAAGCCTTCCCCCGGCGGCACGGAATCGCTGCCGGCCGGCAGGTTGGACCCGAAATTGCGCCAGTTCGGTGTCGAGCTGGGCTCCCTCATGCTCGTGCTCTCTTCTCCGTCTCAGACGGACGGTGGATTGGGTGGTTCACGTCAAGCATCGCTCTCGCGTCGCAGCGGTCCGAGCGCGCGCGGGAATGGTTCCGTCTCAGTCGCAACAGGACTCAATCATCCAGCGCCGCCCCCCCGTCCTCGACCTGCCCCCGCAGCCGAGCGCGTCGCGCTTCGGCGTAGAATCGACCAGGTGCGATTCCACGAAGAGCCGTCGCGCCGAGTTGCACGCGATCGATGCTTACGCGTGCATTGTCGAGGCTGCTAGGAAACCGTGGAGCGTTCACGCGTGTCAAGCTCTTTTGTTCGGCACCGGGGCGAGCGGCCGGATGCCGCGCCCCCCCTGCGCCGGGCGTGTTCGCTCCCGACGTACCGCTACCTCGACGACGTATGGCTTGAATGGCAACCGCGCAAGTCGTCCGATTCGTGCTCGTACCCCGCTCCTTCCAGCAGGATTTCCCCGCCGCCAGCGGCACAGAGCTGCCAGGGCGAGCCGAAAGGGCGGTGCCCCGATTGCGAGACGTCGAACGGGAAGCGAACCGCCATGACGCCGAGCGCGGCGAGAAACCATTGAAGTTAGTTGGCCTAACTAACTTAAACACCGATGCGGCTGATAGGGCGGACGCAACTCAGGCAACTGACGCAACGGACGCAACTGACACCACCGATGTGGCTGATGTGGCTGACGTGGCTGACGTGGCTGACGTGGCTGGCGCTGGCGACTCGAATGAAACCGTGAACGCACTCGACATCATCGACGTCATCGATGCGCTCGATGCAATCCGTGCACTTGACCCGTTCGGCGCGAGCAGGCGACGACGGCCTCTCGTGGAACACCGAGCCGAGCGCCGGTAGCGGGCGCGCCGCAGTGTATGCTAGGCTCGGCCCTCTTGTCGAGGCCGCGCGCTCGACGGTCGAGCGTGGGCTCGGGTGCCGCGGTATCCAGCTGAACCAAGGAGGAGCGAGCCATGCAGGCGGATGACGACGCGACGATCTACAAGGTGGTGGTGAACCACGAGGAGCAATACTCCATCTGGCCGGCGGACCGAGAGAACCCGCTCGGCTGGACAGAGGCCGGCAAGACGGGCAACAAGGCGGAGTGTCTCGCGTACATCCAGGAGGTCTGGACGGACATGCGCCCGCTCAGCCTCCGGAAGAGGATGGCCGAGAGCCCCTGAATCGCGGGCCGCCCGAGCGCCCGTCGCGAGCGGCCGGGCGGCGGGCTCAGCCGCTACCTCGTCGCGCTCGGCCGGCTGCGCCGCGCGGGATCGCGCGAGCCCGTCGACGTCGCGCGCGCCGGCGCTTGTGCCAGGACCCGCGCTCCCGTACGCATCCGTCATGCCGCCCCTCGATCTGCACGTCGCCCTGTTCGGCGCCTCCGGCGCCGGCAAGACGGTCCTCCTGGCAGCCTTCTACCGGGCGCAGACCCAGCCCTCGTTCCAGCAGGAGTACGCGTACAAGATCCAGGCGGTCAACAAGGCGCAGGGCAACCAGCTCCTCGGTCGGTTCTATCGCCTCGAGGAGGGCAGATTCCCGGACGGCAGCACGCGCTTCGACGAGTACGAGTTCGACTTCTTCCCGAGAGATCTGCCCGAGCCGGCGGTCCGCATCCACTGGTACGACTACCCGGGACGCTGGTGGGAGGACGAGCCGGTCGACGCGGACGAGCGGGAGGCGATGCGCCAGGGCCTCCTCCGGCTCGGGATGAGCCAGGTGGGCATCCTCCTCGCGGACGGCGCGAAGTACCGGGCCGAGGGCACCGGGTACATCCGGTGGCTGTTCGAGCACTTCGCCGACGAGTGCGACCGGCTGCGCCGGGCCAGCGCCGCCACGGGCGACGAGGTGAGCTTCCCGCGGGAGTGGATCCTCGCCCTCAGCAAGGCCGATCTCTTCCCGCCGGACTACGGCGCGCGGGACTTCGAGCGCGAGGTCTGCCGGGACGCCGACGATCAGCTCGCGAAGCTCTGCTCGGTGCTCCGCGCCGAGCACGCGTTCGGGCACCGCTTCATGCTGCTCTCGTCGGTCGCCGCCCCGGCCGGCGCAGCGGTCGATCCGAGGACCTCGCTCGGCGTGCGCACCCTCGCCCCCGCGATCCTGGTGAGCACGGTCGAGGGCGCGGTGCGCGAGGCGCAGGCGGCGAGAAAGGAGAAGTCGGCCGGAGAGACGTTCTTCCAGGGCCTGCGCGATCTCGTGCAGTTCGTCGACTCCCTCGACGACTTCCTGCCGAAGCGATACCAGATCGTGAGCAAGATCCTGCGGTTCATCTCGATCAAGGACTTCGCGACCACCCGGCTCGACCGGCTCAAGAAGACGCGCGAGGACGCGATCCGGAAGGGCGACACCTTCACCGCGGTCCTGACCGCGATGGTCGCGGCCCTGCGCGACGACGAGGGCGCCCGCGCCTACCACCAGAACCAGTGAGGTCGTCATGCCCGCGCCCGCGCCCCTCGTCGAGACATCGCGCCTCCTCTGGAGGACGCGCGGCGAGCACTGGGATTACGAGTTCATCTGTGTCCCCGAGATCCCGGCGCTGCCCGCCTGGCTCTCGACGCTCGAGGCGATGCTCGGCGACGCCGACGCTGGCGCCGGGGAGCTCCGCTATGGCCTGCTCGAGGTCGACGAGCGCGGGCAGAGGGCGCCGCGCGCCTATCCCTACGTGGCGGTGAGGTTCCTCGATCCGGCGCGGAGGGACTGGACCGGACGGCAGGTCCAGCACTTCGCGGCCTGGTTCCCGCCGGTCCCGCCCGAGGCGGCCGCGGCGTTGCCCGAAGCGGTCCCCGTCGACTGGCACCTTCGCGTGCTCGACGGGCTCGCGGGGACGTACGGCTCCGGCGAGGTGTTCGGGCTCCCCGAGGCGGCGATCCGCGCCTGGAAGCGGAGCCACGAGGAGAGCCGGGCCGCGCGCGCGATGGCGATCGTCAAGGCGACGCCGCCGGTGGCGCTGGGCGACGGCGAGGCGGCGCCGTCGCGGTGGACGCGGGTGCCGACCTTAAAAAAAAAGCCACCGGAGCCGCCGGCCGCGGCGGGCCTCCTCTCGGCGGGCGCGGTCCCTAGCGCCAAGGGCCGGCGATTCGGCTGCTTCGCGATCGGCGCCATGATGCTCGCCGCCTTCGGTCCACTGGTGCTCGCTTGCGGGGTGCGCCTCCTCGGCGCCTGACGGCCGCGCCGCGCACGCCATCCCACGGGGAGCCGGCCCCGCCAGCGCCCGCCGGGCGACACAAGGGCATCGCTCATCCGTCCTGCGCGTCCGAGAGCTGAGCGCTCGGCGGCGCTCGAACCGGCGACAGAGGGCAATCACACCTCGATTTTCCGCTTGCTCGCTGTTTCTTGAGACCCCATCCTCTTCCTGGGGTGGGGAGCCGCGCGTGCGCCGCCGGTCTCGGGGTCCAATCCTTTCGGTTCTATCTTGAGCGAGCGCTCCTCGCGTCAGGCCGCTCGCGACGTTCGCGCCGGTCCGTCCAACGCTCCATGCGCCCGCGTCACTGTCTCGTGTCCCCGTGGCCATGCTGTCGATCGGAGGTGCGCCCGTGAATTCAGCGATCGTCATACCGCTCGTCGTCGCGTCGTCGTGCTTCGTCTCCGCCGCTGCCGCCGCCGAGCAGGCGTGCGGGTACTCCAGCGCCGGCTGGAACGCGCCGAGCGGCGCGGCCGTGTTCAGCGTCGGCTCCGGGCTGATCGGGGACCTCCTGAACGCGGTCGGCGAGATCAGGACGCACTCCATGCTGTCGCACGGCCCCGGGAAGTGGGTGACGCACGCCACGATGAAGCAGCCGACCGAGAACTCCTGGCCTGCGGTGTGCAGCACGCCCGTCACGCCCAGCGACCTGATCGAGGGCTATCCTGGGCTGTCGCAGGTCAACCAGGGCGGGATCTACCGCTTCCTCTACGGGAGCGGCGGGAGCGGGCCGGCCTCGCTGACGTATCAGGTCGGCGACGGCAAGAAGGCCGCCTCGATCGGCGACGCCATCTGGTGGGAGGTGGCCTACTACGCCGATCACTCGATCGTCGACGAGGGGGTCGAGATCGATCGACCGAACATCCGTGGAGCCCGGGTGCGCTACTCGCTGTACCAGTACCGCACCACCGAGGGCACGCCGACCGGCGGGCCGGCGTGGAACAACGGCATGGTCTGCTCTTCCTTCCTGGCGTACGCGCACTACGTCGACGGCCAGGGCGCCATCCCCCCGTACACGTACGGCCACGAGAAGCTCGCCAACGCGGCCAACGCCCTGTACGCCGGGGTGAGGGACAGCTGCGAGAGCAGCCTGGGGTTCTGGGGCTCGATCGGCACCTCGATCGCCTGCCTCACCACGGACATCTGCGGGAAGGCCGCCAATCAGGTGGCGAACTGCATGGCGTCGCACGCCTGCGACACCAGCAGCGGCAGCTTGTGGAGAGGCGTCCGCGACACGCCGAGCACCGTCGCCGTGTCGATCAGCCCCGACCGCATCGGCGGCTGGAGCGGGCACGTCTGGGGGACGCAGCCCGGCGCGACGGTCTGGTCCGCCGATATCGGGCACAACGTCCAGTGGAACTCTGGAGGCAACGTCTACGGGTGCTGGTACTGACGCGCGTTCGAGCACGATGACGTGAGGAGCTCAGGCCATGACGACCAAGGTCGGTGCGCATCGGTCCAAGGCGCGGTGGGTCGGCGCGGCGGTGCTCGCCGCCGCGGTGGGGCTCTCGATCTGGCATCTCCGCGCGCCCGGCGCTCCCGAGCCCGTTCGGTCGGCGCGGAAGGCGAGCGCGCCCGAGGCCCCGCCCGCCGCGAAGCGCGCGGCGAGCGCGGCCGCGGCGAGCGCGAAGCCGCCCGCGGGCGATCCGGCGCCCCTCATCGACGGGGTCGAGGTCGAGAAGTCGGAGGTGTGCGCCGGCGAGGAGAACCTCATCACCGTGCGCGCCCACACGACGAACGGGACCGACGACTACCTCCACGGCGTCATCGGCGGGCACGCGGGGTCGCGGGTGCCGCTCCGCATCTGGCCGGACGCGGACGGTTCGTACGAGATGCCCGTCATCTCCGTGTTCGGGCGGAACAACGTGATGCGTCAGATCGAGGTCCCGAGATACACGGTCAAAGCTTGCAAGCCGGAGCGGCTCGTCGCCATCACCCACAGGCTGCTGCCCAACACGGCCGATGAGGTCGAGCTCGCGGCGCGGATCGTCGACGTCGGGGCCAAGGACGACCCCGACGCGAGGCCGTTCAAGCCCGCGCGCTATACCTGGGTGTTCGACGACGGGGAATCGGAGGAGACGGCGGCTCCGTTCGTGACCCACAGCTACGAGCGCCGCCCGCAAACCTCGCTCGTCTCCGAGTTTCTGCTCCGGGTGGAGGTCCGCGGCGATGCGGGGGAGAAGCTCACCGGCCGCGCCCTGCTCCAGATCCCGAACATGATCTTTCAGAACTTCGCCGAGCGAGGGGTCGTGACCGTCCTGGCGACGCCGACGCCCCGCTTTCCCAGGCAGGGCGGCGACGGCGTGGTGCGGCAGTCCTTCCGCCTCTGGCATCACCGCGACGCGCCGGTCCGGATCGATACGGTCACGGCGGTGCGGCACTACATCCACGCGGCGAACAGCTCACCGCACGAGCAGGCCTCGCTCGGCCTGGCCGAGATCCCGCCGGGTCAGGGCGTCGACGTGGCGGTGAAGCTCGACACGCGAGGCGAACCGGATGTCTTCACGATCACGTACTTCCTCGAGGGGAAGACGGCGGAGGGGTACCCGGCGCGCGGGACGTTCTCGCTGATGCGGCCGCCGCCGGCGCCGACCAAGCAGTCGAACATCCCGGTCACGGAGCCGGTCCTCCTCGCCAAGATCAAGCGGGCGCGGGAGCTCCTCGCGCAGGACTTCGTGACCGACGAGGACATCTGGCGGCTGGAGCGAGAGGGCAAGATGGCCGATCTCGACGGCTCGCCGCCGCCGGCGCGGTAGACCGCTACGAGCGCGCCACGCCGGGCTGCGCCGCTCGGGGCATCGATCGATGCTCTCCGAGCGGCGGTCCGTCGTCAGTAGCCGCAGAGCTCCCACGGGGCGGCGCAGCTCTGGCCGGTGACCGTAGAGGGGTTCGTCGGGCAGGTCCACCACTCGCCCTGGAAAGGACGCGGGTTGCAGTGCGGGAGGCACTCCACCCACCCCGACGAGCACGAGTTCCCCACCGAGACGGTCGGCTGAGCCGCGCAGAACCAGCGTTTTCCTGCGAACCAGCCGGGATTGCACACATCGGGCGCCCCGGCGACGGGCGGATACACCGTGGCGACCGCCTGGATGTCCACCGCGTCGAGGCTCTCGCTCCCGAAGCGCACGCCGTCCTGATCCGAACACCCACCCCAGTAGGTCATGATGGAGTCGTAGTCGTAGAAGCCAGGGTTCACGACGATGTACCGGCGGCTCGAGGGCCACCCGCTGGCGACGTCGCTCGCGGGCAGCGGCTGTCGTTGGCTGCAGCCGCTGGGGACCAACGGGTGATGCCACTCGTGCATGAAGCCGATCGCATGACCCATCTCGTGGATCGCGTACTGCTCCACGCAGTCGAAGCTGTACTCGACGCGGGCTGTCTGCCAGTTGTACTTGATGCAACGGTTGAAGTCGGCGCCCCAGGGCTTGAACTGGACCAAGCCGCCCTTGTTGTAGACGCCGATCGAGTCCGACTGGTTGGGGGCGTCGGGGTGGATCCTGACGCCGACGTAGGTCATGCGCGTGGCCGGCAGGAGCGAATCGCAGCTCTCCCAGCCGGTGAAGCGAACCGAGCTCCAGCGCTCCCAGCTGCCCTGGAGCGCGGTGCGCACGCGCGTGATGACATCCGCGAGCGAGGGGTTGGGCGCATGGATCAGCCCGCCCGCGGCGCCGTCGGCCCTCTGCTCCGCCGAGCTCGTGGGGTCGATGCAGACCGGGATCCGGACATAGCCGTCAGCGTCCTCAGGCCAGCGACTCGCGCTGTCGAAGACGCTCGCCTCGGCAGACCTCGGCGCGGCGGAGACGGTCAGCGCGGCGCCCAGCGCTGCGAGGAGCAGCGGACCGAGCGAAGAGCGAAACCGCACATGTCGTTCAGGGCCCCGCGTCGTGCGGTGCACCGAGACATTCTCGAGCGGGCTCATGGACGCAAACGCATTGCGATGGCCTTGCAGCATGTTCTTCTCCAATCGACGAGGGTTGTTCTGCCGAACGCGGCTCCGGCGTGGAGCTCGACGCGGTTCACCGGCTTCGCGCCAGGGCCGTGGACGAGACCCGAGCACGGGGGAGGTCGACGCCGCACCGGCTCGCGGCGTCTTCACCCTGCACCTACGATGAGCCTGCCGCTCGGTTTCGCGGGAATGTCACCCCGCTGCCCGGCGGGCGAAGCGCGGACGAGGCGCTCGTCCCCACGGTAGCGCCGGTGCCGCTGCATCCACCGCGCTCCTCCATGGGTCGCTGCCCGCGGGTCGCCGAGGAGCCGGACCCGGGGCGCCGATCCTTGGCTCGGCGGCCCTAGCGGGCTCGCAGATGGCCGTGTAGCTCCGGGTGGTGGCCGGATTTGAACGAGAAGGCGGGAAGGCGGGAAGAAAAGATCAATGATCTTCCCGCCTTCCCGCCTTCATGGGAATCGCTCCGAGGCCAATATCCCGCGATCCCCGCGGCCGACAGCATCAAAGGCCGCTCGAATCCAGGGGATCCGAGCGGCCTCGGTCGCGCGGCCCCCGCCGCGGGCCGCTCTGTCACCACTTCAGAGCTTCGATCATCTTCTCCCCATAACGCGTGCCCATGATAACGACGGACGCATGATCGAAGTGGTACTGATCCATGACGTTCGTCCCCTGCTGGCTGATCCAGTATCCCATAGGCAACATGTCGGCCGCCTGGTGCACGAGGTTGTTGTGACCGCTGCAACATCCGCCCGCGGGGAGCTCTCCGAGAATGAAGGGAACGTCGTAGTCGACCCCCCAGGCCGCCTTCACCTCGTTATAGAGCTGAACGACCTTGCCGGGCCATGAGCTCTGGCCGTTGTCGGACTCACCCTGGTGGAAGATGATGCCCGCGAAGCGCGCGTTCTCGGCCGTCTTCGCTTTGGCGATCTTGTTCAAGATCATCTGGTGATGCGAGCCGCCAGAGATGAACGTGTTGATCGACTCGCCGCTCTCAGCGGTGGCGACCAGCCCGATCGTATCCCCCTCAGGCAGCTTTCCGAGCAGGGTCTTGCCGAACCAGATGCCCGGGTCGACGGAGGTCGACAGGTTCCATCCTTTTTCGCCAGGGCAATCGCTGAGCGGCGGATTGGCCAGGTTCCACTGTCCGGCCGGCTGATTGCATCCGCCGAGGACCTTGAGCCGCTCGTCAGAATTCTTGTCGCTGTCCTGCTTGTCGGCGACGCCAGCCATATTCGACTGGCCCATGAGCATGAAGATGTGGAACGTCGGATTTGCGCTCGGCGCGCCGCCGGTGCCTGCCCCGCTGCTGACCGACGCCGTCCCTCCCGTGGCGTCACCTCCAGTCCCAGCGCTCGCGCTGCCTGTCGCGTCGCCCCCGGTCCCCGCGCTCGTGCTGCCCGTCGTGGCGCCGCCTCCAGTCCCCGCGCTCGTGCTGCCCGTCGTGGCGCCGCCGGTCCCCGAGCCGGCCCCTCCGGTGTTGTCGTCCTCACCGCCCGCGCCGGACTCGCCACAACCGGACGCAGCAATGATGCAGAGAATTGGGAGGAGCAGGAACCTGGGTGTGCCTCGGGTCGTGCGGTTCATCTCGGTCATGGTCGTTACCTCGTCGCGCCGGGGCGCGATCTGAAGAGAATGGCGGAAGTGGTAGGCCGGCGTCGCGATGCCGGCGCGGCGAACCTCGCCCGCAAAGAGCTCAGCGCCGGGGCCCAGCTTATCGCATCTTGGGCGCATGGCGTCCAGGATTCGGCTTGTAGGACGACACGAGGAGAAGACCTTGACGCTGGATTTTTTCATCATCGGCGGCGTTCGTTCTTCGCTTCGCCTCAAGCGCCGACCGATCCTTTCGAGGCGAAGCGGTTTCATGATCCCGGACCGCGGAAATTTGAAACGGACGCGTCGCGCGGGCAACGCAGCGGACCCATCACGAGGCAACCGCGCTGTCGTGCTCGTGCTCGAGGGAGCCCCTGTAGGGAGCTGGAGCAACCGCGACGGAGCATGGCTGGACGTCGTGCGAGATCTCCGGACGATCGTCGAAGACCTCCGCGAGCGCCGCGCTCCGCGCTCCGCGCTCCGCGAAGCGCGCCAGGCTCTCGATGGCGTCAGGGCAAGGCGGTGGTGATCACGTCCTTCGTGGTCGCCGTGCTCTGGCCGGGGCGATCGACGCAGGACGGGTAGTACTGGCCCGCCCCGTTGATGTTCTGGCAGACCCGGTCGCAGGACCCGACGATGCGGATCACCCCGCACTCCGCGATGCTCCCCCCGGACGTCAGGTGGCCCGCGGCGCAGTCGCGCTGGTACGCGCGCGAGTTGTCGACCGTCGCGCTGTTGTAACAGGCGTTGAGGTACGGTTGCGCGGCGAACAGGTTGCCCCAGAAGGCCCCCTCGATGTCCGGATAATCGATGAGCTCCTGGCTGGAGGAGAGCGTCTTCAGCGGATCCCGCAGCGAGCGGGCGGACAGGAGCACCGGTACTTGATAGTAGTTCACGCGCGCCGCCACGCAGCTGGAGACCATGCGCTGCCCGGCCTCGTCGAGCGGCCCGGTCGCCCACGCGCGCGCGACGCCGAGCAACCCGGGGTAGCGCTCATCGTGCCTGGTGCCGCTGGAGTCGGTCCACGAAAAATTGAAAGACGCCGAGCTGCTCAGGGCGCAGCTCGTCGCATAGCGCACGAACTCGCGCGCCAGCGCGCCGCTCGGCCCGGGATCCTGGATCGCGGCGAGGTTCCGCGCGCTGAGGCCGTTGAGGTTCAAGGCGTTGAGGTTCAGGGCGTTGAGGTTCAAGGCGTTGAGGTTCAGGGCGTTGGTGCTGAGCGCGTTGCCGCCCAAGAGGGCGCCCTGGGATTCCCCCACAGGCTCGTCCCACGCATCGGTGTCCCCTACCTCGGCGACGCAGCCCGACAGCACCCCTGCCCAACCAAGCACGATGAATGTCCGCTTGAGAGACATGGATTCCCCCGTGTTCCTGGCGCATGATCCGACGGCGCCCTGCGCGCGGCGCGCGCGGGCTCCCATCGATTCGCTGGATGGGTTCAATATTCTACTTTTTCCCGCGCCGTCGCGCCGGTGAAAGTCGCTTCGGCGGCGGCGAGATCGATGTCAGTCGCGTCCGCCTCCGTCGCCCTCGTCAGCGCCGCGTACCAGCGCCGGAGTCGCCCGCCCATGACGGTCGGAATGGTGGCGGCGGCCGCGAGGGCGCGCTCGAGCTGCGCCCGGGCGTCGGCGCGCCGGCCGCGGCGCAGGGCGGCGAGCGCCCGCGCCTCGATCACCTCGATCCGCTCCTGCCCGACCGAGCAGCGCGCGGAGCGCTCCTCGAGCGCGGCCCACGCGGCGCGGTCGTCGTCGCGGGTCGCGAGCTCGATCATCGCGCAGAGCACGTCCTCCGAAGGCTTCAGCGCCTCGCAGCCGGCGTCGTCGCGCGCCGCGCGGAGCCGCCGGGCGATCCGGCGAGCGCCCGCCTCGTCGCCCTGGTAGAGGCGCAGGCGCGCGATCAGGAGCGCCACGACGACCGGCGCGTGGCGATCGCCGCAGCGGGGCGCTATCGCCTGGACGGCGCGCGCATGGGGCCGCGCGGCCGCGAGATCGTCCATCAGGTACAGGTACTCGGCGAGGTTGTAGCGGCCGACGAGCTCGAACGCGGGCTGGCCGAGGTCGCGCCCGAGCGCGATGGTGCGCTCGAAGTCGGCGATCGTCCCGGCGCGGTCGCCCTCCAGGGCCCGCGCGAGCCCGCGGTTGTTGAGCGCGGCGCCGAGGTGCATGAGATCGCTGCGCTCCTCGCAGCTCTGGATCACCGCGTCGAGGTCCCGCGCCGCCTCCTCCACGCGGCCGAGGCTGGCCAGGATGAAGCCGAGCAGCAGCCGCGCGATGATGTGCGTCTCGTGGCCCTCGTCCCCGAGCCGCGCCGCCTGCGCCGCGGCGCGCGTCAGCACCGCGGCGGCCTCGTCCTCGCGGTCGGCGCGGTGGAGCGAGCGGCCCACGCCGAGGAGCAGCCGGGCGCCGAGCAGGGGCGAGGCCGCCCGGTCGGCGAGGCGCTCGGCGGCCGCGACCCGCTCGCTCGCCGCCCGGTACTCGCCCGTCCAGTCGAGGATCATGGCCTCGTCGAGGAGGAGCTCGATCTCCGCCCCCGGCTCCGACGCTGCGGCCGCCGCCTCGCGCGCCGCGGCGAGGTCGGCGAGGGCCTCGGTGTGGCGCCCGAGCCGGAAGCGAGCGAGGCCCCGCGCGCGGCGCTCCTCGGGGAGCAGCGCGCCGAGCAGCGCCTCGACGCGCCCGTAGCAGCCCTCGGCGTCGAGGTAGGCCCGGCGCGCGGCCGCGAGCTCGGCGCCGCGGGCGAGGAGCGACGCCGCGCGGGCGGTCAGGCCGCCGCGCTCGCAGTGCGCCGCGAGCACCAGCGGATCGGCCTCGCCCGCGGCCTCGAGCCAGTCGGCGGCGAGGCGGTGGCCGAGCGCTCGGTCGTCCTCGGTGAGCTGCGCGTAAGCGCCCTCGCGCAGGAGCGCCTGGCGGAAGGCGTACTCCTCCTCGCCGGGGAAGCGACCCTCGCGGTGGCGGACGCAGAGCTCCCCGGCGACGAGCGCGGAGAGGTGCTCCGCGAGCGGATCGGCCTCGTCGCCCCCGAGCAGGTGCGCGACGGCCCCTCGCCAGAACACCTCGCCGAGCACGCTGGCGGCGCGCAGGATCCGGCGCGCGGGGGGCGCGAGCGCCTCCAGCCGGACCTGCACCATCGCCACCACCGTCTCGGGCAGCGCGTCGCCCCGGCCCTCCGCCGTCGCGCGGATCAGCTCCTCGAGGAAGAACGGCTGGCCCTCGGACTGGGTGACCAGACGATCGATGAGGGCGCCGTCGGCCCCATCGCCCAGCGCCTCCCGCGCGAGCTGCGCGCACGCCCTCGGCGGGAGCTGCCTGAGCCAGAGCTCCTGGCGCCCGCGCTCGGCCCAGAGATCGGGGTACGCTTGCTTGACCTCGGGGCGCGCCGTGGCGAGCACGACGAGCGGCTGGTCCGCGAGCTCGCGCAGCACCGCGTCGATGGCCGCGACGGAGGCGCGATCGGCCCAGTGCACGTCCTCCAGCGCGAGCACCACCGGCTGGGCCGCGCACTCGGCGCGCAGGAAATCGCGGAGCGCGCGCTGCATCTGCTCGCCGAGCAGCTCGGGGTCCTGCCGGGCGGCGCGGAGCGGGAGGCTGTCCTCGTCGGGGAACGGCACGCCGGCGAGCTCGCCGAGGAACTCCTCGATCCGGCGCCGATCCGCCTCGATCACGCGGCGGGCGACGCGGGCCCGGAGGAGCGCGCGCCGCTCCTCGAGGGGCTCGCCGCCCTTGATCCCCGCCGCGCCGCGGATCGCCTCCGCGAGCAGGCCGCCGGTGGATCGCGCGCGGAGCGGATCCCCGAGCCCCGCCCAGATCTCCGCGGGCGCGCCGGCGCGGCGGAGGGCGGCGAGGTGCTCCTGGAGGAGGCGGGACTTGCCCATGCCCGCGGCGCCGATGACGAGCACCGCCCGGGCGGCGGGCTCGCCGGCGCAGGCGGCGAAGGTCTGCTCGAGCAGGCGGAGCTCGTGATCGCGGCCGACGCAGGGCGTGGGCCTGCCGAGGAGCGGGCGCCACGGCTCGGCGGCGCTGCGCTCGCCGCGGAGCTCGAGGGCGCCGGACGCGGCGATGGCGGCCTCGAAGCGGGCCTCGAGCAGCCCGGCGGTGGTCTTGTCGAGGAGGATCGGCGGCGCGCCCGCGCCGTCCGCGCTCCGGAGCAGCCCGGCGGCGCGCTGGATGGCGTCGCCGACCGGCAGGCCGCGCCCGAGCTCGCCCCAGCCGACGGTGATCGCGATCGGGCGATCGGGGACGCGCTCGCGCAGGGCCAGGGCGCAGCGCGCGAGCTGCGCGGCGAGGTCGGTGGGCACGTGCGGCCGGCCGACGATGAGCACCGCGGTGCCGTCGGCGAGCAGCTCCAGGCGCCCCTCGAAGTGGGCGGCGACCTCCCGGAGCGCGCCGGCGTCCGCGCCCGCCTCGCAGGCCGAGAGGGTGGCGTCGAGCGCGGACGCTCTCGCGCGGCCCACCACCGCGACGCCGTGGAAGCGGCGCTCGCTGGTGGTGAGCGCGGAGCTCGGCGGCGCCGGGATCGACCCGCCGTGGACCTCCTCGGCCGCGAGCGCGGCCTGGACCGCGGCCCCGTCGCGCGGGCGCCGCGCCGGATCCTTCTCGAGCATGTGCGAGAGCAGCGCGTCGAGCCACGGGGGCGCGTCGGGGCAGCGCTCCGACAGGCGCGGGGGCTCGTCGAAGATGATCCTGGCGAGGAGGGCGATCAGGTGATCTGCCTGGAACGGCGGGGCGCCGGTGAGGCACTCGAAGAGCACGCAGCCGAGCGAGAAGATGTCGGCGGGCGCGCCGACCTCATCGCCGCTGCGCGCCTGTTCCGGGGCCATGTATTCG
The DNA here is from genome assembly GCF_051474665.1 of Sorangium sp. So ce394. Taxonomy (NCBI): domain Bacteria; kingdom Pseudomonadati; phylum Myxococcota; order Polyangiales; family Polyangiaceae; genus Sorangium; species Sorangium sp. So ce394. Next base: position 5,293,841 of record NZ_CP150339.1, on the reverse strand, counting down.
GGCGTTCCGACGAGCACCCCGGCGCCGGTGATCGGGGCCATGCCCGGGAAGCGGGCGATCCCGAAATCGAGCAGCTTGGGCTCGTCGATCCGGCCGCCGACGAGGAAGATGTTGGCCGGCTTGAGATCGCGGTGGACGACCCCCAGCGCGTGGGCGGCGCCCAGGGCCGCGGCGACGCGCGCCCCGAGCTCCACCGTCTCGGCGACCGTCAGGCGCCGCCGCGCGAGGAGGCGGGAGAGGTCCTCTCCCTCCAGCCACTCCATGACCAGGAACGGCGTGCCCTCGCGCGCGGCGTCGTAGGCGATGTACCGGACGATCCCCGGGTGTGCGAGGCGGGCGAGGAGCTCCGCCTCCCGCGCGAAGCGCGCGACGTGGTGCGGCGACGGATCGTGCAGCACCTTCGCGGCGACCCGCGCTCCGGTGGTCACGTCACAGGCGCGGTAGACCGCGCCCATGCCCCCGATCTCCGCGAGCGCCTCGACGCGGAAGCGCCCCCCCAAGAGCTCCCCCGAGCGCACCCATCAAGGATAGACGGAGAATGCGGTTCGTCCAGTGATGGTGTGAATTTGGGCCGCGGATCCGCGCGCGCGGCGCCCGGGGCGCATCGATGGTTGGACCCGATTCCGACCCAGGTGGGACCGATGCCGGGCCGCTCTGGGCGAGCTCCCGCCAGCCGGGGCGGATTCCGCAGTTGACGCTTGACGTTTCCGAGGCGTTTCGATGTTCTGTTCCTGCGGGAGGCGCCAGGGTCGGCACGTGCGTGCCAGGAGGAGAGCGGGGGCGGCGTAGGGGTGCGAGGCGTGAGCGGCTCCTCGCCCGGGGGGCGCGGAGCGCCGTGGTTCCTTCACGCCGTCAGGAGGAGCGCCGCTCTCGCCCACACGACAGAGCCAGCGCCGGCCGACGAAAGCGAACGGGAATCCGATTCAATGAACCGACACAGCCAAGCGCACCTCGGTCAGGACGCTTATCAGGTCACGGAGACCGTGGCCGTATTGCCGCGGAGCATCTGGCGGCGCGCGCGCCACGCGACCTCCGGCGCGAGCGTGCTGCTGCACTCGCTCCGACGCGCGGTCGCGCAGCCGCGTCGGGTCCTGGAGCTCGAGCTGCAGAAATGGCGTCGAATCGGCGCGCTGACGATCGACGGCGACGTGTGCGAGGTGGACGGCGAGCCGTCGCTGATCGTGGAGGACTTCGGGGGCGCGCCGCTCGCGATCCCCGCGGAAGGGTTGGACGTCGGAACGTGCCTGGAGCTCGCGCTCGGCATGGCTCGCTCGCTGCATGGCTTGCACGAGCAGGGGTGGCTGCACGAGGACGTGAGCCATGGCAGCTTCCTGGTCAACCTCGCGACGCTGCGTGTCGAGTTCGCTGATCTCCTGGCGGTCTCCGAGGGCGCGGCGGGCGGCGCCGCCTTCGAATTCGCGACCTCGCTCGCCCACGTCGCGCCAGAGCGGACGGGGCGCCTCAATCGTCGCCCCGATCACCGTGCAGACTATTATTCTCTGGGCGTCACGCTCTTCCAGATGCTGACGGGCCAGCTGCCGTTCGCGGCGAGCGACGCCATCGGCTGGGCGCACGCGCACGCGTCCAAGCGCGCGCCGCTCGTCACGGAGCTGTCGCCCCACGTGCCGCCCGTCCTCGCGCAGCTCGTGTCCAGGCTGCTCGCGAAGGATCCTGACGAGCGCTACCAGAGCGACCACGGGCTGCTGAGCGACCTGACCACGCTGTGCGAGAGCTTCCGGCGGACGCGGGCCTTCCCTGCCCTCGTCTTGGGGGCGAGCGACGTCTCCACCGAATTCGTGGTCAGTCGAGACGTCCAGGGGCGCGACGCCGAGCTGTCGGCGCTGGGAGGCGCCCTCGACGGCGCGCGCTCCGGGAAGAGGCTGCTCGTGCTCATGCCGGGGGCGGCGGGGGCCGGAAAGTCCGCCGTGCTCGCGGAGTTCCTGAGGCGGCACGGCGGAGAGCCGGCGCGCCTTTTGTCGACGGCGTTCGAAGAGCGGGGCGAGGCCGTGCCGCTGTCGGGTCTGGCGCACGTGCTGCGAGGCCTGGCGGGGGACCTGCTGTCGCTCTCCGAAGCCGAGCTGACCGAGCTGCGGAAGCGCGTGACCGCGGCCCTGGGGCACAACGCAGGTCTCCTGACCGAGCTCGTGCCGGCGCTCTCCTGCGTCACCGGCGCCTCCACGTCCGTCGTGGCGTTGAATCCCCTCGAGGCGCAGCGCCGGCTCAAGCACGTCTTCCTCTCCTTCATCCGTGTCTTCGCCACGCCGGAGCGCCCCCTCGTCTTCGTGCTCGACGACGCTCAGTGGCTCGACGCCGCCTCCGCCGAGCTGCTGTCTGCCCTCCTGACGAACCCCGACTCGAGCCACGTGATGGTGCTGGCCGCGTTCCGCGGCGGCGACGTCGGCGACGTACCGACGCTCCTGAACCTGCGGAACGCGTCGCGCCGGACGAAGGAGGTCGTGCTGACATTGCCGCTCGGGCCGCTGTCGTCCGACGCGGTGGCGGAGATCGTGGCGCGCTCGATGCGCGCGCCCGTCGCGGAGGTCCGTGGGCTCGCGGAGATCGTGAAGCGCAAGACCGACGGCAACCCGTTCTTCATCGGCCAGCTGCTCGTCTCGTTGCATCGACAGGGCGCCCTGCGCCTGGAGGTCGAGCGCGGCCGGTGGTCGGCCGACGCGCGGCGCGCGGAGGCGCACCCCGCCTGCGACAACGTCGGCGCGCTGATGGCGGAGCGCCTCGAGAACCTCGGCCCCGACGCGGCGAGGCTCCTGTCCGCCGCGGCGTGCTTCGGGATGCGCTTCGATCTGCAAACCCTGTCCGAGGCCGTGGACAAGCCGGTCGCGGCCTGCCTCGAGCTCGTCCGGGAGGCGCTGGCCCATCGCCTCGTGTCCGAGGTCTCGGCCGAAGCTCGAGCGGAGCGGCCGGAGCCTGTCCGGGGTCACGAGCCCGCTTCGTACGCCTTCGAGCACTCGCGCGTGCGGCAGGCGGCGCTCTCGCGCGCCAGCGACGCGGAGCGCGTGGCGCTCGACGCGTCCATCGGGCGGGTCCTGCGCGAGCGCCTGCGGGGCGATCGCGCGCCGGGTCGGATCTTCGAGGTGCTCCGTCACTTGAACGCCGCTCGCGGCGCGATCCATGACCGAGGAGAGCGCCTCGACCTCGTGGAGCTCAACTTGACCGCGAGCGACCAGGCGCTCCAGAGCGGCGCGTGGAGCATCGCGGGGACCCACGCGGAGATCGCCGTCGAGCTCCTGGCCGGCTGCGAGCGCGAACGTCCACCGGAGCTGGCCTTTCGAGCGATCTTCGCGCGCGCCGAGACGGCCTTCGTCCTGGCGGATCCGCGCGTCGACGCGCTCTGCGAGGAGGCGCTCGGGCTCGCCCCCGACCGCCTGGCGCGCGGCCGCGTTCATGTCTTGAAGACCCGGATCCTCGAGCACGGCGGGCGAATGCAGGACGCCGTGGTCCAGGTGCGCGCGGCGCTGGCCGAGCTCGGCGTGCGCTTGCCGGAGGCGCCCGACGAGATCAACCAGGGCATCGGGGAGGGTATCGGCAAGCTGCAAGCGCACCTCTCGCGCGTGACGATCGAGGGCCTGCCGGCCCTCCCGAGGGCGGAGGACCCCGAGTCGCGCCTGGCCCTCGAATTGCTGGCGCAGGTGATCCCTCCGGCGTTTCAGACGTATCCGCCCCTGTTCTTCCTGGCGGAGCTCATCATGTTCGACCTGGCGCTGAGCCGCGGCGTCGACGCGGTCTCGTGCAAGAACTTCGCCGACTGCGGCATCATCCTCCTCGCGGTGCTGGGCGACTACGATGCTGCCTATCGCATGGGCCTCGCTGCCTTCGAGCTCTTGAAGCGCTTCTCGCCGACCCCGGTCGAATCGGGCGTGTGCTTCGTGTTCGCGGCCTTTCTCGCGCACTGGAAGGAGACGTACCGAGATCTGTTCGCGGTTTACGACCGGGGGGAGAAGAGCGGGCTCATGCTGGGCGACCTGCAGCACGTCGCCTACGCCAAGAACGATCGCGCCCAGCGCTCATTCCTGGTCGGCGCGCGGCTGCGGGCGTGCCGCGAGCAGGTCGCGGAGCTGCGGCGGTATTTGACGCACATCTCGGCGGCGGGCCAGCTGGTCAACGCGCTGGTCGTCGAGCGAGCCGTCGCTCGGCTGATGGCGCGCGAGTCGGAGAGGGAGGCCGTGGCCGCGGCCGACCGCGAGGCGACGGCCGTGATGGCCGCCGAGAAGAGCACCCAGTACTGCTACGCCTACGGGCAAGCCCAGATGATGACGAGCTTCATCCTCGGCGACTTCGCCTCGGCGCGGCAGTGGATGGAGTTCACCCGGGAGTTCTTGATCATCTCGGCGGGGCAGTTCTCGCTCCCCGATTACAGGCTCTTCGAAGGGCTGCTGGCGGCGCGGGCGTGCCGCGAAGGAGGCCCGGAGACGCGGGAGGCGCAGCTCGCGGTCGTCGAGGAGAACCTGAAGCAACTCGAGGTCTGGTCCCGCCTGTGCGCGGAGAACTTCGCCCACAAATATCATTTCCTCGCCGCCGAGCACGCGCGCCTGACGGGGCAGCCGCTGCACGTCGTGCTCGCCCGCCACCGCGACGCGATCCGGACGGCCGGGGACGGGTTCATCCACCTGCGGGCGCTCGTCCACGAGCACCAGGCAGAGATGTGGCTGTCGCTGGACGAGCCCCTCCACGCGAGGACGTGCCTGGAGGCGGCTTACAGGCTCTACAACGACTGGGGCGCGACGGCGAAGCTCGAATCGCTCGCGCGCGAGCACCCCGCTTTGCTCGCGGATGTCGTCCTGGGAGAGATCGCGACGCCGCGCGGCGCGGCGGCGGCCGGCCTGGGCTTCGACGGCGCGTCCCTGCTCAAGGCGACCCAGAGCATCTTCGTCGAGGTCGAGCCCGAGCGGCTGTTCGCCGCGCTGATGGCCACGTTGATCGAGAACGCCGGGGCAGAGCACGGCTGCCTCGTCCTGCGAGACGACGCCGATCGCACGTATTACGTGGAGGCGCGCGCCCACGTGGAGCGCCCGATCGCGAGCCTCCCGCGGCGCGTTGCGTACTCGGAGGCCGAGTTCCTGTGCCCGAGCGTCGTCAGCTACGTGCTGCACACGGGAGAGGCCGTCACGCTGGACGACGCGTCGAAGGCCGGCGCCTTCCTGGAGGACCCGCAGATTCGAAGGCGGGGGGTACGCTCGGTGCTGTGTGCTCCCATCATGCGCAAGGGAGACGTCCTGGGCGCGCTGTACGTGGAGAACAACGTCAGCCCGTATGTCTTCACGCGCGAGCGCTTGGCCGCGCTGCAGGTGATCGCCAGCCAGGCGGCGATCTCGATCTACAACGCGCAGCTCTACGAGGAGCTGGAGCGACGCGTGGCCCAGCGCACCGAGGAGCTGGCGCTCAAGAACCGCCAGATCGCGTCGATGCTCGACAACCTGGACGATGGCGTCTTCACCATCGACCGGAGCCGGCGCGTCGAGCCGGGATACTCTCGACGATTGACGGAGATCCTCGGCGATACCGATCTGGTCGGTCGAGACTGCCTCGCGCTGTTGTTCGACGGCTCGAGCGTGCGCCCGGACGCGCGGAGCGCGGCGGAGGCGGCGCTGTGCTGCGCCTTCGATCAAGAACAGTGGCTGGCGGCGCTGAACGTCGACCACCTGATCCGCGAGGTGGAGCGCACGGGCCCCGGCGGCAAGCCCCAGTTCCTCGAGATCTCCTGGAGCTTCATCGCGTCGGAGTCAGATCACGTGGAGCGCATGCTGGTCACGGTTCGCGACGTGACCTTGCTGCGCAGCCTGAAGCAGACGGCGCGCAACAAGGAGCGCGAGGTCGACATCATCGTGCAGGCGCTCGATCGCGGGGTCGACGCCACGCGCGCGTTCTGCGCCGACTGCCGCGCGCTGCTGGCCGAGAATCGCGCGGCGCTCGGGCCGGACGCCGAGCTGTCCGAGCGGCGCTGCGACGCCGCCTTGCGCAACCTCCACACGCTGAAGGGCAACGCTCGCCTGCACGGCTTCACGCACCTGGTGGACTCCCTGCACTCCGCGGAGAGCGCCTATCAGGCGCTGCGCCGAGCGCCAGGGCAGCCGATCGAGAGGCACGCGCTGCTGGAGCGCCTGGACGCCGTCGAGCGAGCGGTCGCCGAGTACGAGTCGGTTTGCCAGGAGAAGCTGACGGCCGCGCTCAAGAGGCCGGACGAGCGGAGCGAGAGTGTCCTTCAAGACATCCGGGGCCTGGTCGCGACGGCAGATTCCACCGACGCGCAGGAGCTGGCGCGCAAGCTGCGTCGAGCCCTCGCGCGGCTCGACCCGACGTCGGTGGCGCGCGTCGTCGACGAGACGCGCGAGATGTTGCCGAGCTTGGCCGCCGAGCTCGGCAGGCCCCCGCCCGCGGTGCTGACGGAGCACGCCGAGGCGCAGCTGGCCGGCGACTGGACGGGGCTCGTGAAGGACATCCTGGTCCAGTGCTTTCGCAACTCCCTCTATCACGGCATCGAGACGCCCGACGCGCGAGCGCTCGCCGGCAAACCGGCGCAGGGCCGCATCCATGTTCGCGCGCGGAGCGGACCGAGCGCGCTCGAGCTGCAGATCTCCGACGACGGCCGCGGGCTTCCGCTCGAGAAGCTGCGCCGGCGGGGGGGCGATCCTCCTCTGCCGGATGAGGCCCTGGCCGACCAGATCTTCCTCTCCGGCGTCTCGACCGCAGAGACGATCGGTCGAGTCGCCGGTCGAGGCGTCGGGCTCGACATCGTGCGCGAGCGCCTCCGGGCGCGCGGCGGCGACGCGCTGGTGCGCTTCACCGGGGAAGAGCGCGATGGCCACCGGCCGTTCATGCTGGTCCTCCTCCTGCCGAAGAGCGCGGTCGCCTCCCGCTCTGGCGGGTAGCGCTCACCCGTGAGCAGCGGGTCGCGCCCTGGCTCGCGGCGGCGGGCCCTGGTTTGCGCGCATCACGGCGCATCGCGGTGCGCCGGCCAGAGGCGCTGGCTCGACGCGCCGGCGCCCTCTACACTCGCCGCGACCGTCGCGCCGCGGCTGGCGCGACCCCAACGCCCGACGGAGATCCCCAGTGAGCAACCATCCCGCATTGACACCTGGCCGCGTGGCCGTGGTGACCGGCGCTGCCAGCGGCATCGGCCTCGCCGCCGCCGAGCGCTTCGCGCGCATGGGCCTGAAGGTCTGTCTCGCCGACCTGGACGGGCCGGCGCTGCGCGAGGCGTTCGCGCGCGTCGCCGCGGTCGCGGCCGGCGGCGAGGCCGACGTGCGAGCGGCCCCGACCGACGTCGCCAGGCTGGAGGACGTGCAGCGCCTAAAGCAGGTCGCCTACGACGCGTTCGGCGAGGTGGCGGTCCTGATGAACAACGCCGGGGTCGGCGACGGCGCCAAGCCGTGGAGAGACATCGAGCGCTGGCGCCGCCTCATCGAGGTCAACCTCTGGGGCGTGATCCACGGCGTGCACGCGTTCACCGAGGCGATGCTCGCGCAGGGCACCCCGTGCGCCATCGTCAACACGGGGTCGAAGCAGGGCATCACCACCCCGCCGGGCGACGCCGCCTACAACGCCTCCAAGGCCGGCGTGAAGGTGGTGACCGAGCAGCTCGCTCACGAGCTGCGCAACGTCGCCGGCTGCAAGATCACGGCCCACCTGCTCATCCCGGGGTACACGTTCACCGGCATGACCGCGCGCGGCCCGGAGAAGCCCGCCGAGGCGTGGACCGCCGAGCAGGTGGTGGACATGATGATCGCCAGCATGGGCCGGGGCGATTTTTACATCCTCTGCCCGGACAACGCGGTCACGCGCGAGATGGATGAGCGCCGCATCCAGTGGGCGGCCGACGACCTCATCCGGAACCGACCCGCGCTGTCGCGCTGGCACCCCGACTTCGCGGAAGCGTTCGCGGCCTACATGGCGGGCGCGGCGAAGCCCTGACGCGTAGGGCTCCTCTGGAGCAGGAGCCCTGTGCGGGCGGATGCAGATTCATGCCCACGCACACCCCACGGCGTCGCGCTGCCCTGGCGCCGCCGCAGCGGCGTGGGGCCGTCCCCGTTCCCGTCCCGCGCGATCGGCGGACCCATGATCGTCTCCGATCGCGGCTGCGATTGTAAAAAGAAGATCGGACTGGATGAGCTTTTAGCGCTCATGTAAAAACGATGTTTCATCTCTGCTGACGGCCGAGGCGATTACAGCCTCACGGACTCGGAACGCTCCGCCTGTTGCTCTGGCGCTCGGGTCCGATGTAGAAAACCTGCGATTCGCCCCTCGACGAACGGGCGCGCGCGTCCCAGTCTACGCGCACCGGATATGCTCGCGCTCCCCACACAGCCGCTTCAGAGCCACTGGTGCAACAAGGGCACGGTAAATATCTGGTGTCCTGCGCCGGCGTTGCTGGTCACGTGCGTCACCGGGGTGCTCGTCGAAGAGGGCGCTCAGGCGATCGAGGAGGTGATGTTGCGCCGGGTCGCCGCGGACGGCCGCGTCCTGGTCTTCAACGACTGGGAGGCGATGACCGACTATGATCTCGCCTCGCGCACGCGGCTGACCGAGGCGACGATGTCCGTCCTCGATGCGATCGACGGAGGGCACTTCCTGCTCGGGTCGAAGGTCGTCGTCTTCGGGGTTCAGGTCGCGAACACGGCCATCCGCAAGCTCACGGTCCACCCGTCCCGCGCCCTGTTCGAGCGCGCGCTGCAAGACGCGATTCGGGAGCGCACGCCGCTCGGGATGACGTAGCATCCTGTCGCCAATGGTGGCCTTCGATGGCGCGCGGTGTGCCGAACACCCCGGATCGAGGAGGCGCTGTTCATCCGGGCGAAGGAGCCGATGGTTCGGCGCCTCACCGATCATGCGATGCTCGCTCGAGCGCCGACCAAAGTCGGGCGTAGGTAGGAGCGAGCGCCCGGAGCGCGGCGGCGCCCCTCTATCCTCGCAACGAATCGTTAGTGATCCTAACCATAAGCGATCCTAACTATCAGCGCGACGACGAGAAGAGCTTCAGAACGGGGAGGCTTCAGGCCATCCATGCATTACGCAACGCATGCCAATTTTGCCAAGACGATACCCCAAAAACCTGACGTTCAAAAAACGTCACAACATGCTTACGCCCAGCTCGCGATTCCGGCGAGGATCAGGTCGATCCCGGCGAGGAACTCTTTGCGGTCGTCGTGGGCGGGGAGGTAGGCGGCGACGCTTCGCGTGAACGGGTACTCACGGGCGTCGAGCTCGCGCCAGCGCGCCGCTGCCCCCTCGAGGAAGTCGACGCGGTTCGTCGACGTCGCGAGCTCGCGGCGCGCGAACTGGCTCGCCATGGCGTTCTGGACGCTCACGCCGATGACGTAGCTGAGCAGCGTCGACGCCGCGGTGAACAGGGCGCTCCCGCGAACGCCCAGCGCCTCGACTTGGCAGCCGAGGCGTTCGTAGATCCGCAGCATCGCCGTCTCCCACGGAGCGCGTGAGAGCTGCGCACCCACCCACGGATGCGCCTCGATCGCGTCGAACACGCCGAGCGCGATGCGATGGATCGCCTCGTGCGGCTTGGTTGAGCCGCGCACCTCGCCCATCGTGCGCGCGACCACGGCGTCGGTCGCGGCGACGAGGAGCTCGCTCTTGTTCGTGACGTGCCAGTAGATCGCGCCCGGGCCCGTCGCCAGGCGCGTCGCGAGCGCGCGGAACGTCAGCCCATCCTCACCGTCCGCGTCCAGCAGCGCGATCGCCGCTTCGACGATCCGCTCGCGCGAGAGCGCATCCTCGCGGCGTTTCTCGCGTTCCGTCCCTCGCGTCGCCTTCTTCGCCACGGCTCCATCTTGACAGTTCTGGAGCGGCGCTCCAAGTGAATTCGTGGAACGATGTTCCACAATGAAGACCGAGAGGGATCACGATGACTTCCATCACCATCATTGGCGCCGGGCTGGGCGGGCTCACCCTCGCGCGCGTCCTCCACGTCCACGGGATCCGGGCGACCGTGTACGAGGCGGACGCCTCCGCCGAGGCGCGTACCCAAGGCGGGATGCTCGACATCCACGACTACAACGGCCAGCTCGCGCTCAAGGCCGCCGGCCTCTTCGAGGAGTTCCGCCGCATCGTCCACGAAGGCGGTGAGGCGATGCGCATGGTCGATCCGCAGGGCACGGTCCTCCTCGACCAGCCGGACGACGGCACCGGCGTTCGCCCCGAGGTGCTCCGCGGCGACCTCCGGCGCATCCTCCTCGACTCGCTCCCGCCTGACGCCGTGCGATGGGGCCGCAAGCTCATGGGCGTGCGCGCGCTCGGCGACGGAGCGCACGAGCTCACCTTCGCGGACGGGTCGACCGTGACCACCGGCCTCGTCGTCGGCGCCGACGGCGCGTGGTCGAAGGTCCGGCCGCTCCTCTCCGACGCGAAGCCCGAATTCGTCGGCACCGCCTACATCGAGACGTACCTGCTCGACGCCGACGCGCGGCATTCCGCCAGCGCCGAGCTCGTCGGCGGGGGCGCGCTCTACGCGCTCACGCCCGGCAAAGGCATCATCGCGCACCGCGAGACGAACGGCGTCCTCCACACCTACGTCGCGCTCACGAAGCCAAAGGCGTGGATCGAGAGCATCGACTTCACCGACCCGAAGGCGGCGCGGGAGCGCGTCGCCGCGGAGCTCGACGGCTGGGCCCCGGCCCTGACCGCGCTCATCACCGACGGCGAGACCGATCCGGTCCCGCGCATGATCCACAAGCTCCCCGCCGAGCACCGCTGGGATCGCGTGCCCGGCATGACGCTCCTCGGCGACGCCGCGCACCTGAGCCCGCCCGACGGGGAAGGCGCAAACCTCGCGATGTACGACGGCGCGGAGCTCGGCAAGGCCATCGCCGCGCACCCGAACGACCTCGAAGCCGCGCTCGCCGAATACGAACGAGAGATGTTCGTTCGTGGAGCGAAGGCCGCTCCCGAAGCCGCGGCGACCTTCGAGCTTTGCTTCGGCGAGACCGCCCCGCACGGCCTCATCGCATTTCTGTCGGGCGGGGAAGCGCGATCGAGCGGCTAAGATGTATCCTGGTCATCACCGCCCCTGAAGAGCTCCCGGAAGAACCGCTCCCGGTGCAGCAGGAAATCGCGCGTCAGCGCGAAGTGCTCCGTCTCCTCGTACGCGACCTCCGCGATGCCGTCCTCGGAGAGCCGGTAGATCGTCGCCCCGGGATACGCGAGCACGATCGGCGAGTGCGTGGCGATGATGAACTGCGACCGCCCCCGCTCGACGAGCTCGTGCATGTGCGCGAGCAGCGTCAGCTGCCTGGCCGGCGACAGCGCCGCCTCGGGCTCGTCGAGGAAGAAGAGGCTCTCGGGCTTGAACCGGTGCTTCACGAGCGCCAGGAACGACTCGCCGTGCGACTGCTCGTGCAGCGACGTGCCGCCGTAGAACTGGGTCGCGCCCAGCTCGTCCACCTGCGTGGCGACGTTGAAGAAGCTCTCGGCGCGCAGGAAGAAGCCGTTCTTCTCCCGGCGCGCCCCGCGGATGAGCCGCATGGCGGCGTGGAGCTCGGACTCGGAGCGCCGGGTCGCGAAGTTGAAGCTCTTCGAGCCGCCCTCGGCGTTGAAGCCGGCGAGCAGCGCGAGCGCCTCGATGAGGGTCGACTTGCCGGAGCCGTTCTCGCCGACGAGGAAGGTCACCTTGGGGTCGAGCGCGAGCTCCTCGAGGGCGCGCACGGCGGGGATGCTGAACGGATACCTCGAGAAGTCCTCGACCCGCTCGCGCAGGAGCTGGACGGAGCGGATGAAGCCCCCCGGGAGGTGTGCGCGCTTCATGACACCGCCGAAGCGGCGACGCGCGCCTGCCCGCGCGCCCTCGTGGCCCCCACGAGGCCCAACGCCGTGCCCGTCCCCTCGCGGGATGAGCGGCCGGGATCGGCGGGCAAGGACGAGCAGGGACCGAGCCCGCCGCATGCAGAAGGGAACGCGCGCATGCGCCGAGTATAGCCGGCGCGATCATGTCCGCGCGCCCCGTGCACGCCGGCGGGAGGCACCCTGCTCGCGTCGGCCGCGCGCTGCTCGCGTCGGCCGCGCGCTGCTCGCGTCGGCCGCGCGCTCCGCCGATCGGCCCCGCCTCGCCAGCGCGCACGCCGCCGGACGCTCGCGCCAGCAGCTCCGATGGGCTGCTGTCATCGCCGCGTGACAGCGGCTGTCCGCGCGGCGGTCCACTGTCACGCCGCCGTTCCACCGCGACGGGAGCGGCGAGGAAATTCGCGGATCGTGCGCCGCTCGCAGCCGTGGCACGACGCATGCTCATGTCCTCGGACGCGACGGACGACGAGCACCGCCGCTTGCCTCCTTGACCGGCACGCGCGCCGGAACGAAGCTCGAAACTCTCTTGGTTGAGGAGATCGCGATGAAACGCTCCAGCTGTACGCTAGGAATGGTGATGTGGGTTGGGCTCCTCTCGGCGGCCTGCGCGCCATCGCTCGAGGACGAGATCGCGGTGGACGCGCCCGGGCTCGAGGCGATGATCGACAGCCCGGGCATGCCCGGCGAGAACGGCGTCCCGAAGGCCGCGTGGCACACCTGGAAAGGTACTGTCGCCACGATCCTGTCGAAGCCGATGCTGGACCAGGAGACCGGCGACTACAGCCAGGCGATCGTCGACTCCGGGATCCTCGCGGACCCGGGCGGTCTGGAGATCTTCAAGCACGTCAAGGAGTGCACCCTCGGGGGGGTGGAGTTCAAGGAGACGGTGCTCGAGGGAATGGTGCTCGGCGCGTCGAAATGGGAGGAGGAGGGGCTCGAGGAGGCCATGATCGAGAACGTGCTGGAGTGCGTGGTCGCGTTCGTCAACGACATGACCGATGGGGTGGAGATCCTGATCACGGGTCCGAACGTGGGCGGCGCCAACGACGGGATCACTTACCCCGAGTTCATTCATGGCGAGGCCGTCTGGTGCGCGCACACCCGCCCCATCTCCGGCACTCCCCCCACCCCCGGCGGTCCACCCAACCCCAGCGCGCTCGTCGACGTCTTCGTCACTGTCTACCCGACGAGCAGGTTCGTTCGTGGGTGCGGGGTCGACGCCAAGGACGCGCTGAGGCAGCGGGTCTGCGACGTGCCGGACGACTGCGGCCTCACATTCGGCGGGATCTTGGAAAAGAGCCCCCAGTGCAAGGAGGTGGGCCCGTCGGGGCAAGGTCTCTACGAATGCTACGGCAAGCCGTGCACGATGACGAAGCTGCTGGACTACGAGCAGGACTGGTGCGACCCGCCCACGTGAGCGCCGGGGCCATCCGGGGCTCCGCGCCGCGGTGAGCCCCAGGACCCGCGGGCGCGCTCAGGGCGCGGCCGCGGCGGGCGCCTCCCCCGCGAGCCGCCGCGCCTCGCCGAGGCGCGCGCCCACGGTCCGGGCGCGCAGCGGGTTCGCCTCGATCGCCGCCTCGAGGGCCGCGGCCCCGCGCCGGGCGGCCTCCCTCCGGGCCGCCGGGTCAGGCGCCGCCGCGGCGCGCAGCAGCCAGAGCTTGCCCTGGGCCACGAGCGCCCGGTCGGATCGCGGGTTCATCCCGAGCGCCGCCTCCGCGTGCCGCAGCCCCTCGGCGAGGTCGGCGGCGGCGTCCTCCCGGCGGTCCGCCCGGACGGCGGCGCGGGCCTCGTAGATCTCGGCCAGCAGCGCGTAGAGCCGCGGGTCGGCGCGGGGCTCGTCGAGCACGGGGCCGAGCGGCGCGAGCGCCGCGTCGAGACGGACCGCGTCCGGGCGACCGCGCGCCGCGCTCCACTGGAAGCCGACGAGCTCCGCCTCGGCGCGCTTCACCCGCTCCCACACGTCCCAGGGCGCCTCGGCGATGGTGCGATCGAGCACCTCGCGCGCGACCCGGATCGAGGGCTCCGGATCCTCGCCGCGCGCCGCACGGACGCGCGCCTCGAGGATCGCCAGCATCGCCCGGAGCGACGCCGGGAACGCGACCGCGCCCGGCGCCATCTCCCGCGCGCCCGCCTCGATGCGCGCGAGCGCCGGGCCGGGGTCGGCGCCGGCGTCGAGCGCGTGCTGCGCGAGCGCGTGGTCCAGCCAGACCCGCCAGTACGGGGCCCACTTCCATGACGGGTCCGTTCGCTGGATGCCGTCGATGATCCCGCGCGTCCGCTGGACCGCCTCGTCGGGCGAGCGGCCCGCGCGGACGAGGTGCTCCACCTCGTGGACGCCGAGGATCAGCCGCGAGGTGCGCGCGTGGCCGAAGCCCGGATCGAGCGCGAGGGCGTGGTCGCAGCGGACCCTGGCGCGCTCGAAGGAGCTCCCCGGATCCTGGCCGCGCAGGGACAGATAGCGGCCGCGCTCGGCGAGGACGGCGCAGAGCTCGTTGAGCGCCCAGGCGAAATCGGGCTCGCGCTCGAGCGCGGCCTCGTAGCCCTGGATGGCGCGCTCGAGGGCCTCGCCCTGCTCGCGGGCGGTGAGGTTCGCGCGGTACGCCCGCGCCCGGGACACGCTGGCGACCACGTACCGCGCCATGGCGTCGTCCGGGCTCCGCCGGAGCGCCTCCTCGGCGCGCGCGCTCGCCTCGACGAGCGCCGGCTCCGCGTCCTCGCTGCGCTGCGTCCCGACCGCGATCCACCACGCGAAGGCGCTGTGGACCCGGGCCAGCGCCGCGTAAGCCTCGGGGCTGCGGGGGCTCGCGGCGATCGCGCGCCCGCACGCCTCCCGCGCCCGCTCGAAGCTCGGGCGCATCGAGTCGCCGTGCATGCCGGCGGAGCGCATGGTCTGGGCCCAGAGCTCGCACTCGGCGGCGTGGACCGAGGGGTCGGAGCGGCCGTGATCCGCGGCGATCCGGTACGCCTCGGCGGCGCCATCGAACGGGCCCTTCATCTTCTCGAAATCGAAGGTGGCGGCGTCGTGGCGGTAGCGGCTCCCCATCGCGAAGAGCACGTCGCCCTCCAGCTTCTTCGCCTCGTGGAGCCACGGCGCCCCCGCGAACGCCTCCCGGGCCTTCTCCAGCGCCGCCTCGTGCCGCCCCTCGGCGAGCGCGAGCAGCCCCTCGGCGTACGCGGGCGCCTCGAGGCCCGCGACGGCGCCGCCGAGCGCCGCGCGGAGGTGCGCGACGGCCGGCGCCTTGAGCTCGGCCTCGAGCGCCGCGATCCGCGCCTCGCGCTGCGCCGGGTCGCGGACGCGGCGGGTCTCCTCCAGGCCGCGGCGGTAGAGCTCGGAGAGCGCCGCCCCGGCGGCGTAGTCGAGCCCCGGCGACCGGTAGCCGGCCCGCTCCGCCGCGCGGAGGTGCTCGAGGGCGGCGGCCGGCTCCTGGAGCGCGAGCAGGCCGCGGCCGAGCGCGTACTCCCCGGGGCCGCGGCCGGCCTCGCCCGCCTGCGCCATGCGGGCCTCCACGGCCCGGAGCCGGGCGCGGACCACGTCGCGCTCGCGCTCGACGTCGTGGAGCGGCATCCCGTGGGCGCCGCGGAGGAAGAGCTCCATCTCCTTCACGGTCTCGCCGAGCTCGCGCGCGAGCGTGGCCTGCTCCGCGGCGGCGCGGCGGCCCCGCACGAAGACGCCGGCGACGATCAGCGCCGCGACGACCAGCGCGGCCGCGCCCGCGACCGCCGCCCGGTGCCGCCGCGCCTGCCGGGCGAGGCGGCGGCCGAGGGACGCGCGGCGCGCGAGCACGGGATCGCCGTCCAGGAAGCGCTGCAGGTCCTCCCCGAGCGCCCGCGCCGACTCGTAGCGGGCGCCGGGCTCCTTCTCGAGGCAGCGCATCACCACCGCCTCGAGATCTTGAGGAATGTCGCGGTCCAGGGTCCGGAGCGGCGGCGCGTCGTCCTCGAGCACCTGGCGGAGCACGTCCATCACCGCGCCCCCCACGAACGGCGGCCGGCCGGCGAGCAGCGCGTAGAGGGTCGCGCCGAGGCCGTAGACGTCGGTCCGCCGGTCGAGGGCGCGCACCCGCCCCGCCGCCTGCTCGGGCGCCATGTACGCGGGGGTCCCGAGGAGGGCGCCGGTGAGCGTGGGCCCGCTCTCCCCGGCCTCGCGCGCGATGCCGAAGTCCATGAGGTACGGGCGGTAGGCCCCGTCCTCGCCGCGCTCGAGCATGACGTTGCTCGGCTTCACGTCGCGGTGCACGAGGCCGAGCCGGTGCGCCTCGTGGAGCGCCGCGGCGACGGCCCGGACGGCGCGCACCTTCTCCTCGAGGGTCAGGTCGCCGCGCGCCTCCTGGAGCGACCGGCCGTCGATGTAGCGCATCACGAGGAAGGGCACGTGATCGGCGACGCCGGCCTCGTGGACCTCGCAGACGTTCTCGTGGCGGAGCCGCGCCTGGGAGCGCGCCTCGCGCAGGAAGCTCCCGTCGACCTGCGCGCCCGCGGCGAGGAGCTTGATGGCCACGCGCCGGCCGAGCCGGAGGTCCCGGGCCCGGTAGACGACGCCCATGCCGCCCCGGCCGAGGAGGTGGAAGTCCTCGAAGCGGGCGTGGAGCGAGGGCGGGATCGGCGAGGGCGCCTCCGGCGCGGCGCTCGGGCGGCGGCTCTCCTCGCCGAGGCCGAGGTCGGGGGTGGGCTCGGGCGCCGCGGGTGCGGCCTCGGGTGCGCCGTCGGGCAGGACGCCCGGCGCGGCGGGCGGGGCCGGGCCGGTGAGGGTCGCGTCGTCGCGCCCGCGCCGCGGCCACGGCGGGGTCGCGATGCGGGGGTCGTCGGCGTCCGTGGGCCGGATCATCGGGCGCGGAGGCCGTGGCGCTGGATCAGCCGGTGGACGAGCTGGCGGGAGACGCCCATCGCGTCGGCCGCGTGCGAGATGTTGCCCCCGTGCTGGCGGAGCTTCTCGGTGACGTAGGCGCGCTCCAGCTCCTCCAGCACGACCTCCCGCGCCTCGGGCAGCGGCAGCTCGAGGAGCCTGCGGAGGCGGGCGTCCCCGGGCCCCGCGGGCGCCTCGCCGGAGGGCGCACCGCCGGAGGAAGCCGCGCCGGATGGATCGAGCCCCTGAGGCGCCGGCGGCGCGGCGCCGACGATCTCGTGCAGCAGCTCGGGGAAGAGGACGAGCCGCGCCACGGTGTTCCGGAGCTCGCGCACGTTCCCCGGCCAGTCGTAGGCGTCCAGCAGCGCGAGCGCGCCCGGCGGCAGGTCCGCGAGCGCGCGCGGCGGGTCCCGCGCCGCGAGGAAGCGCTCGACGAGGAGCGGGATGTCGTCCTTGCGCTCCCGGAGCGCGGGGACGTGGACCTCCACCACCGAGAGCCGGAAGTAGAGATCGGCCCGGAACGAGCCCTCCTGGGCCTTCGCGCGCAGGTTCCGGTGGGTGGCCGCCACGATGCGCGCGTCGAACGGGACCCACTCGTTCGACCCGAGGCGCCGGATCTGCCGCCCCTCGATGGCGCGGAGCAGCTTCGGCTGGAGGTCGAGCGGGAGCTCGCCGATCTCGTCGATGAAGAGCGTGCCCCCGCTCGCCTGCTCGAGCAGGCCCGGCCGCGCCGCCGCGGCGCCCGTGAACGCGCCCCGGGCGTGGCCGAAGAGCTCGCTCTCCACCAGGTTCGGGGCGATGGCGCCGCAGTCCACGACCACGAGGGGGCCGTCCTTGCGGCGGCTCCGCGCGTGGATCGCCCGCGCCAGCACCTCCTTGCCGGTGCCCGACTCGCCGAGCAGGAGCAGCGTCTCGTCGGTCGGGGCCGCGCGCTCCAGGCGGGCGAACAGGGCGCGCATCGGGAGGCTCCGCCCCGCGGCCTCGCCGAACGCGTCCGCGGCCGAGAGCGGCAGGACCGCCGCGGGGCCCGCGGGGCCGACGACGATCTCGGAGCCGCCGACCGTGGCGGGGACGCCGGGCGGGAGGAAGGCCTCGCGGATGCGGACGTCGCGGATCAGCGTGCCGTTCTTGCTGCCCAGGTCGCGCAGGAGCACGCCCTGCTCGGTCAACCGGATCTCGCAGTGCCTGCGCGAGGCGCGCGGATCGGCGAGCACCAGATCGCAGTCGGCGCCCGCCCCCACGACGATGGGGCGCAGATCGAGCGGCGCGGTGAGCGTGCGCCGGTCCGGGAGGGCGACCGTCACGGAGAGCGCCGGGAGCCGGAGGGAGCGCCCCTGATCGAAGCTCGTGAGCGTGCAGGTCGCCCCGGGATCGTCGCCCATGATCGCCATGGTGCCCTCGAGGGGGGCCGCGTCAATCAGGAACCAGCGCGCCCGTGGGGCCGCGCCGGCGCCCGCGGGGCCACGCCGGCGCGCCGGGAGGACCGCTGTCATGCCGCCGCGACAGCCGCCGTCGCGCGCGCGTGACAGCTGTTCCGGCGGCGTTCCGGCGGCGTTCCGGCGCGGGGCGCGGCGCTCGCCCGCGATGCGCGGATCGGCCTGAAAACGCGGCGATCCGCGCCGCCCGTCAGCGCGGCACGTCGGTTGCGATGCGCCCTCATCGAACGCGGCGAAACGCGGATTGAGGAGGATGCGGACATGACGTCTCGGTACAGCGGCGCGGGCAAGGTGGAGCACCAGGGGATCATCGGCGGGCGGGGCGGGGCGAGGCTCGGGCTCGTCGGGCTCGCGGTGCTGGCGAGCGCGGTCTCGATGAGCCGCCCGGCGGCCGCGGTGAGCGCCGAGCCCGGGCTGCGCGAGATCCCGCTCGACGCGACCGGCGCGACCTTCCGCGCCGAGGTGATCGGCGACGAGCACTTCGACTACCTGCGGATGGCGGACGGCACCGTCGTCGTGCTCAACGACCTCTCGGGCGACTACGAGGTCGCCGAGCTCGGCTCGACCAGGAGCGGCGCCGTCGTGCTCGTCCCCTCCGGGGTGCTGGTCCGCGATCTCCGCGCGCAGGGCGGCGCCGTGGATCCGGCGTTGCTCCCGCGCATCGACGCCGAGGAGCTCGACGCCCTCTGGGAGGCGGCGCTCCCGCGCGCCGCGGGCGCGCTCCCGCGCGCGGCGGGACTGGCCGCGACCTCCGCGATCCGGCGCCCGCTGCTCACCATCCAGCTGGAGTTCACCCAGGGGGGCGGGATCGCCCTGCCGGGCGCGTTCACCGGCAACTTCGAGACCGACATCGCGCACTGGAAGCAGACCCTGTACGGGAGCCTCCCGGGCTCGGTGAACCACTATTACGCCGACATGTCGCGCGGGAAGTTCTCGTTCACTCGCGCTCGGGAGACGCAGGGCACGGCGAACGACGGCATCGTCCGGGTCAAGCTCCCGTTCGCGCACCCGAACAGCAAGAAGGACTTCGCGCTCCTCGAGCCCTACCTGAAGGAGGCGCTGGTGATGGCGAACCCGTTCGTCGACTTCGCCTCGTACGACGTCAACGCCGACGGCAAGGTCCGCGGCGACGAGCTCAACGTGCTCTTCGTCGTGGCCGGCTACGAGACCTCGAACGGCAGCAAGACGCCGTCCGTGTGGGCTCACGCCAAGCCCTTTGAGGCGCCGATCACGCTCGACGGGAAGGTCCTCCCCGGCTACGCCGCGATCGGCGAGCGGCAGGTCCACAAGATCCGCGGCGTGCCCACCACCATGCCGGCCACCGTGGGCGTCATCGTCCACGAGCTCGGGCACGCGGCGATCGGCCTGCCGGATCTCTACAAGGGCCCGACGCCGGTCGGCGCGTGGTGCGTGATGGCGAGCGGGAGCTGGGGGAGCACGGACGGGGCGCCCGCGGGCTCGGTGCCCGTGGCGATGGGCGCCTGGAGCCGGGTCAAGGCCGGCTTCCTCGCGCCGACCGTGATCGAGCCCGGGGCGCCGGCGCACGACATTCCCATCGTCCAGTCGGCCGGCGCGGAGCTCTTCGGGCAGAGCGTCGCTCCGACGATTTACAAGATCGAGACCTCGGATCCGGACCAGTACTTCCTGGTCGAGAACCGGCAGAACGAGGGCTACGACCGCGGTCTGCAGCGCTGGTTCGACTTCGAGGACGTCTCCGGCGGCGTGGGGATTTACCGGATCGACGAGGCCAGGAAGGCGAGCGCCGGGAAGGTCGCCTTCATGGCGGGCAACCCGAGCTCGCCGAGCTCCCTCGCCAACCTCTACAACGCGGAGGGCGGCCGGACCTTCACGCCGCTCACCGATCCGAGCAGCGACGACGCGGACGGGCAGTTCACCGGCCTCTCGATCACGGGCTTCAACGCCGCGGGGCCGATCATGCTCGCGCACGTGAGCTACGTGCCCTTCGCGTGCAACGCGATCACCGCCTCGGTGGCGGAGCACGAGATCCACGGCCGCGCGCAGAAGCAGATCGTGGATTTCGGGGACGAGCAGATCTTCCTCGGATACCGCACCACGGGCGCGCACGAGGCGCTCGGGCTCGACAAGAGCGAGGTCGTCACGCTCCACGTGGAGGCGCCGGGCATGTGGAGCGTCGGGGGCTGCGACTGAGCGGGGCGACGTCCTTGTGGAGACGATCGCCTCGCCGGCGCGCGCCTGAACGGGTAGCGTCGCGGTCGCGATGGGGCGCGTCACCTGGGGTGCAGGCAACGTGATCGACCTCGAGACCCGCAGGGGGCTCTTCGTCCTCGCGCAGATGTGCAGGTCTCCCTACCTCCTCTTCTTCCGTCACTTCCGCCGGGATCGCGACTGGCACGGGACACGGCTCGCTCCGACGGACGTCCTCTTCTGCGCGGCCGTCACCCGGCAGTTCCTCGGGTCGAGCACGATCGGCCGGGTCAAGGGCGTGGCGCCGTTGAACATCGACCTCCCGACCGTGTGGATCCACCCCGACGCGACGAGCCGGCGGGTGACGGTCTGGGAGGGCACGCCTCACGAGCGCTCGTTCATCACGATCGGTCGCGGCGGGGCGCCCGTACGCAAGGACGTGAACCGTCACGCCGGAGGTCCGTTCAAGCATCCGAGCGGTGTGTTCGACGAGATCCTCGAGCCGTCGATCGCCGACATCGAGACGATCGAGAGGCACGAGCTCACCTCCATCGCCGTCTTCCCGCTCCTCCAGGAGCGCCTGTTCCTCTGCCATGGCGCGGGGAAGAGCGTCGATCACGAGAAGCACCTGCTCTTCGATCTCCCCATGCCCCTCGCCTTCGAGCCCTATATCGCGCTCATCGCGGCGTCGACGGAGGAGGAGCGCCGTGTGTTACAGCGGCGATACGTCGCCGCGTAGACCTCTGAACCGTCGGCCCGCACTTATCGCTTCCGCCCTTCCTCCTGGGCCTTGCGCCTCGCCCGCTCCTCCTCGGAGGTCCACTCGCGCTCCAGGACGAGCTTCATGCCATCGCGCCGGAACGTCAGGATCGCGGCGACCGGCGCCTCGGCCTCGCCGCCTCCGGCCGCGCCGTCGGGCGCCGACCGGTAGCAGACGATCGTCCCGCCGGCGTCGACCTTCGGCGGGCGCCGATCGGCGTCGATCATCACGGGCGCCTCGATCTCGGGCCACCCGGACATCGGGTCCGCGAAGTCGAAGAACCGCAGCTCGTACGGGCACGCCCAGATGCACCCTTCGACGACGAGCATCGCGACCGACGGCTCGAAGCGCATGTCCACCCAGCAGAAGCCGACCCCTTCCCTCGCCTCCTCTGGCAGGTGGTCTCGGCGCTTCCCGGTGTCGAGCTCCACCACGGTCTGGCCCTGGTAGTCCTCGCCGCACACCAGGTAGTCGTGGCCGTTCGGATGCGCCTCGACGAAGAGGAACGGGAACGACCCGAAGTTCCGCTGCACGACGGCGATCGGGTCCGCACCACCGGTCCTGTAGACCTCGCCCTGGGTGTAGTTCCAGGTGCCGTGTCCGGTCGAGTAGCTCGAAACCACGAGCCTGTACTTCCCCGTGGGGCTCGAGCTCTCGCAGCGCGAGCCCTCTTCCTCGTTCTCCGGCCGGAAGAACGCCGCCTTCTCGGCCGCGCGGTCCGCTGATTCGTCCGTCATGTCTCCTCCACGTTCACGGCCTCCGAACTGTACCAGCCGCGCGACTGACACAGTGCTTTCAGGCGGCGCGCCCCCTGTGCCTTCACCGGCGAGCGCCGCCTCCTTACGCTCTGGCTCATCCCCGACCGGAGCTTCCCCCCATGACCGAGCTCGTGCCCCTTGCGACCTATTGCTTCGTGATGTCCAGCACCCCCGGGCCGAACAACATGATGCTCACCGCCTCGGGCGCCAACTTCGGCTACCGCGGGACGCTGCCGCATGTGCTGGGCATCAGCGTGGGCGGCGCGGTCCAGACCTTCGTCACGTGCCTCGGCCTGGGCGCGCTGTTCACCGCGGTCCCGGCGCTCCACGGCGTGCTGCGCGTGACCGGCGCGCTGTACCTGCTCGTGCTGGCGTGGCGGCTGACCGGCGGCGCCGCGCTCAAGGGCGCCGAGGTGCCGCGGCCGCTGTCGTTCGCGCAGGGGGCGCTGTTCCAGGCCGTCAACCCGAAGAGCTGGGTCAAGGCGATCACGCTGGCGTCGGTGTTCATGCCGGCGGGCATGGGCGCGGCGAGCGGCGCGCTGCTCGTGTCCGCCGTCGGCCTCGTCGTCATCTTCCCGTGCATCTCGGCGTGGGCGCTGTTCGGCGTGGCGCTCCGGCGATTTCTGACCGATCCGCGACGGCAGCGGGTGTTCAATGGCATCATGGCCGGCGCGCTGGCGGTGCTGGCGCTCCTGTTCCTGCGCTGACCCATGTTCTCGCTCGACCGCGACTCCGCCGTTCCCCTGGCCGACCAGATCGAGGCGCGGCTGCGCGCGCTGATCGAGGGCGCGCGGCTGCCGCCCGGCGCGCGGCTGACGTCGATCCGCCAGCTGTCCGGTCAGCTGGGCGTGAGCCCCAACACCGTGGTGGCGGCCTACGATCGGCTGGCGGCGGCCGGGCTCGTCGAGTCGCGCGGGACGTCCGGCTACTTCGTGTGCGAGGCGGCGTCGCCGATGCCGAGCGAGGCGTGGCTCGAGGCCGGGGAGGAGCAGGAGCCGGTGTGGCTGGCGCAGCAGTCGAACGACCAGCGCGCCGGCGTGCTGCTGGCGAGCAGCGGCGCCCTCCCGGCGAGCTGGCTGAGCGACGCCATCCCCGCGACGGTGCTCCAGCGCGCGCTCGCGCGGAGCGACGCCGGCATGGCGGCGCGCTGCCCGCCGCAGGGGCTGCCCGCGCTGCGCGAGCGGATCGCGACGCTGCTGCGCGCGCAGGGCATCCCGGCCGACGCGGGCCGCGTGCTCACCACCTGGGGCGGCACGCACGCCATCGACCTGATCTGCCGGAGCACCCTCCAGCCGGGCGACGCGGTGCTCGTGGAGAACCCCGGCTATTTCCTGATATTCGGCCGCCTGCGGCAGGCGGGCTACCGCATCGTGCCGGTCGCGCGGAGGCCCGATGGCGTGGATCTCGGGGCGCTGGAGGTCGCGTGCCGCGAGCACCGGCCCAAGCTGATGTTCCTGCAGAGCGTGCTGCACAACCCGACCGGCTGGGGATCGAGCGCCGCCAACCTGCACCGCGCGCTGCTGATCGCGCACCAGCACGGCGTGCTCATCGCCGAGGACGACGTGCACGGTCACTTCCACCCCGGGCACCCGACGCGGCTGGCGCAGCTCTCGGGGCTGGACGGGGTCGTCTATTATTCGAGCTTCTGCAAGGCGCTGAGCCCGGCGCTGCGCCTGGGCTACATCGCGGCCGAGCCGGGGCGGCTGAAGCCGCTCCTGCGCGAGAAGATCTACTCGGTGCTGACGACCGGCGCGCTGAACGAGCTCGTGCTGCTGGAGGTGCTGTCGGCCGGCAGGTGGCGCAAGCACATCGACCGGCTGCAGCAGAAGCTCGGCGCGGCGCGGAACGCGGCGGCGCGCCGGCTGCGCGACGCCGGCGTGCTGCTCGACCATCCGGGCGAGGGCGGGCTGTTCCTCTGGGGCGCGGTGCCGCGCGGCGTGGACGTCGACGAGCTGGTGAAGGACGCTTATCTCAACAAGATCCTGCTGGCGCGCGGGGCGACGTTCATGGCGGACGGGGCGGGCGATCCGCACCTCCGGTTCAACGCGGTGTTCAGCCAGCACGCGCGGGTGGCGGAGTACCTGGCGCAGCGGTTCGCGGCGGTGGCGAGCGCGCGGGGGGCGATGGAGAGGGCCGGGGTCGTGGCGTAGCGGGCCGGGGGTGGCCGCCGGCGTCACGCCTGCTGGGAGGGGTCGCGCGTCGCCGGCGTGGGTGGCGCTGGCTTACGGGTCCTCGCTCACGCGCGTCTCGCGGACCTCGTAGTGCTGCGATCGGGCGTCGAAGCGGGCGAGGACCTGGCGCGCCTTGGCTGGCACGTACGCGGTCTCGTAGTCCTCGCCGGCGAACGCCTTCACGGCCTCGATCGAGTCGAACCCCATGATGGTGACGAACTCGACCTCGTCTCCGAGCGGGCGCCGGAGCAGCTCGATGCGGCGGAAGCCGCTCACCTGCTTCGCCAGGATCCCCGGGAAGATCTCCGTCTTGAGCAGGGCTTCGTACGCGTCTGCGTTCTCGGGGGTTGTCCAGCCGTGCCAGATCCGTCGAATCATGCGACCTCCTGCAGCAGGGCGCCCGGGGTACACGATCCATGCCCCGCGCTGCGGGGCGTACGAAACGCCAGAGCTCTCGCCCCTGTCAAGCGCGCCGCAGCAGACGCCCCCTCGAGGACAACCGGAACGCCCGATGCGACGCGACGCGCTCGCGACCGATCACTTGTGCGTCGGGACGATCTTCTTGAGGGTCCCGTCGTCGTTGAAGTAGGCGCGATCCACGCATGTCGATCGCCGGTAGCTGCCGCCGGTCGGCAGCCCGGCGTTGTGGTACGTGAGGTAGCTGGCGCCCTTGAAGTCGAAGAGCGACTGGTGAATGGTGTCGCTGTTCGGCACCCGGTCCAGGATGACGCCCCGATGCTGCCACGGCCCTTCCGGCGATGTGCTGGTGGCGTAGGAGATGGTCTCCGGGAACCCGGAAGCGTACGTCAAGTAATAGAGGTTGCCGTGCTTGGAGAGGAACGGCGCCTCGGTGTAGCTGGGGATGTCCTTGAGCACATGGATCTGGGCGCTGCCGAGGCTGCGGTTCTGCATCTTCCCGCTGCCGTCGGTGGTGTAGGTCTCCCCCTTCAGGTGGATCATATCCTGCTCGAGCTCGACCCAGTACAGGACTCCATTTCCCCAGTACATGTAGACCCGGCCGTCGTCGTCGACGAGGACCGTCGGGTCGAGGTTGCGCCACGAATGCTCTGCCGTGCCCTGGGTGTCGGCCAAGAAGATGAGCGGGACGCCACGTGCGTCCTTGAACGGTCCTTCCGGCTTGTCCGCCACCGCGACGCCGATCGAGATCCCGTAGCCGGACTGGCCGCCCTCCACCGGCGCGTAGAAATAGAACTTCGGGTTGCCGTCCTTGTCGTCGCGATGGACCACCTGCCCCGCATTGGCGTTGCCCGTCGACTCGCCGCCGCGAGCCCAGGAGAACACATCGTAGCGCATCACCGCGCCCTCGTTCTCCCAGCGGACCATGTCGGACGAGGTCCAGAGCCGATAGTCGAACATGCGATAACCGCTCGCCCCCTCGGCCTGCTCGTCATGGCCAGTATACAGGTAGACCTTGTTGTTCCAGACCATGGCGGCGCCATCCGCGGTAAAAATGGGGTCTCCAGGACCGCTCGTCGGATCTGGCGCGTCGTACTTGATGATGGGATTGTCGAACTCCGTCGGTGGTGGCGCGTCGTCCTCGCCGCCGGTGCCGCCGGTCCCGCCGCCGCCCTCCCCGGGATCGATCGTCCCGCCCGTGCCGCCGCCGGTGCCGCCGGTCGTGGCGGAGCTGCTGGTCGTGGCGACGCTGCTGGTGCTGCCGGTCGCGGTGGTGCCAGTTTCTGCCTGTCCACCGGCGCCTTCGGCCTGTCCACCGGCGCCTCCGGCGCCGCTCGACGCTTGGCCCGACGAGTCGCAAGCCGTGAGCCAGAGCCCAGCGATGACGAGCGCCAGAGACTGCGCTCCTAAGAAAGGGAGTTGTCGCCTCTTCATGATGGACCTAGCCGGCCGGGGATCTGCGAGGTTTCGCCGCCCAAAGCGGGATCACGCCCCTGAATGAGCAAGGATCCGAGCCGGAGACCCTATTGTTAACGTTAACATAACCGATGTCAAAGCAAAATGACCCTCGCGGGGCTCTCGACCGCGACGGGTGCGCAGCGGCGGCCGGCCACGGCGTCCGCGTGAGCTGTCCCAGGAGAGCTCGTCTCGAGGTCCTCCGGGAGCACGGAAGGGAGCGCCTCGGGCACGGGAGGCTCCGGTGGTGTCCTGGATGATAGGTGCTCCCCCGCGCGGCCGTCTGGTAGGATCGTCGGTTGCGCTGGGGGCGTGTCCCCCGCAGAGGACGGCTTCACCCTCCCCCAACTCCTGACGAGGTCCTACCATGTCTACCACCGGTCGACGTCATCGTGGTCTGGTCGCCTGCCTCTCCCTCGCCGCGCTCGCGGCCGCCGGGTGCGGCCCTGAGGCGGAGCCGGCGGCCCTGGCGGATGACGCATCCGAGGAGGCGGCGCTCGAGGCGCACGCGGCGCCGATGGCCGGCCACCACGCGGAGCACGCGAAGAAGAAGTGCCGCCGCCACGTCGGCGTCCACGAGGAGTGGTCGTCCGTGGCGCCGCTGCCCCAGGCGCGAGAGCGGCACATCGCGCTGCTCATGCCGGACGGCCAGGTGATGGTCGCCGGCGGCAGCGGCGACTACCCCTACCCCACGACGGTCGACTTCTACGATCCTGCCACGGACACGTGGACGACCGGCGACGCGCTGCCCTACCCGATGTCTCCCGTGGGGGCGGCGCTCCTGCAGGACGGCAGGGTGCTCTTCAGCCCGGGCGGGCTGGTCTACGATCCGAGCACGGGTGCGACGACGAGCGTCCCCTTCACCCCCGCCGAGGCGGCCCGCGGCTGGGAGTTCGCCCAGACGGCGCTGACCCTCTTGCCGAGCGGGCTTTTGCTGCGCACGGGCGGCAGCGACGACGACCGCGTGCTCAAGGAGGCGGTGCTCTACGATCCTGCCGCGAACACCTGGTCCAGCGCAGGGTCGATGTCGGTCACGCGCCACCTGCATACGGCGACGCTGCTCCAGGACGGTCGTGTGCTCGTCGTCGGCGGCTACACGTTGAACGGCAACGAGATGCCCGAGGGTCGCACCAGCGTGGAGATCTACGATCCGGCCACGGGCGCGTGGACGGCGGCGGCGCCGACGAACCTGCCCCGCATGCAGCACACGGCCACGCTGCTGCCGAGCGGGCGCGTGCTGGTGGTCGGAGGCGGCGGCAGGATCTACGGCGGCACCGAGGAGGAGATCGTGGTCCTCGTCGACGCCGGCGAGACCGCCGAGATCTACGACCCCGCGAGCGACACGTGGACGTCGACCCCGCCGCCGAATTTCCGCCACACGTGGGCGTCCGCCGTGGCGCCCCTGGATCACGGCCGCGTGATGGCGGTCGGCAGCGAGGGAGCCGAGATCTACAAGGAGGCCAGCAACACCTGGACGGTGATCGACGAGCCGATCCAGAGAGGCTTCCACACGGCGACGACGCTGCAGGACGGGTCGGTGCTCGTCACGGGCGGGTATGACGCGACGTATTTCGTCAACCCGCCGACGCTCGCGAGCGTGGAGCGCTACGGGGGCTGCAAGAAGAGGCATTGACGCGTTCACGCCCCAGCGCCGGCGCTACCGCGGGAGCAGGGCGATGATCCGAAGCGGTCCCCCCGAGCCGCCGCGGATCTTCATGGGCAGCGCGAACACGAGGGCGCCGCGCGCCGGCAGCGCCTCGAGCGAGGCGACGTTCTCGAACGCGGCGATGTCGGCGCCGAGGAGCACCCGGTGCGCGATGAAGTCCCTCGACGGCCCGTGATCGATGCTCGCCGTGTCGATGCCGACCGAGGCCACCTCCCGCGCGACGAGGGCGCGCGCGGCGTCCTCGCCGATGCCGGGAAAGTGCAGGTTGGACGCGTCGCCGCGCCTGTCGTCGCCGAGGTAGCGCCTCCGATCGGGCCAGCGGCTCCCCCAGCCGGTGCGGATCAGCACGACGGTCCCGGGCGCGATGGGGCCGTGTTCCCGCTCGAAGGCCGCGATGTCGGCCCTCGTCACGCGGTAATCGGCGTCCTTCGCAGCGGCTGCCGACACGTCCACGACGGCGGCCGGCGCGACGAGGCGCGAGATCGGCACGGCGTCGGCGGTGCTCTTGCCCTCCGCGAAATGGATGGGCGCGTCCAGGTGCGTCCCGCCGTGCTCCGGCGCGCAGAAGTCGTTCGACGCGTAGAAGTATCCAGCCTCGGTGGGGCCGTGATGCACCCGATTCAGCACGAAGCCCGTCGCGGCTGTCGGCCAGTAAATCGTCCTGTCGTCGAACGGGTACGTGAGATCCACGAACCTCGCTCCCTCGGGCAGGCGCAGCCCGCCCTGGGTCGCTGCCGCCCTGGGCGTCGAGGCCTCGTTCCCGGCGGCGCACCCGATCGCGAGCGCGAGCGTCACTGCGGTGAAGAGCGCACAGAACATCGCACGTGCCATGGTTCCCTCCCGGATCCCGACCGGAGGCCCGAGACGCCGCGCCCCCGCGTCGTGTGAGCGCCAAGGCTACGCCTCGGCGAGGAGTCGGCGAGAAGTAAACCGCCAAGGCGCGCCAAGAACGCCAGGATATTATCTTTTTCTTGGCGTCCTTGGCGCCTTGGCGGTTCGAAGCTCTGCGCTCTCAGGCAGTTTCAGCTCGCTGGTCGCAGCAAGCCCACCAGGCGGGCAATCACGATCCCGATCGACGCCCGTCGGTCAGCGTCCACGCGCTCCAGTGGGCGTAGCGCCCCGACGTGTGCTCGCGCCTCCACCGGCGCTCGGCCAGCGCCTGCGCCAGCAGCTCGCGCAGCCAGCCGTGGGTGACCGCGAGCACGCTGCCGCGCTCGGCCGCGAGCCCGATCAACCACGCGGCCGCCTCGGCGGCCTGGCGCTGCTGCGCCGCGGGCGGCGGCGCGGCGCGGAGCGCCCCGTAGGCCTTCCGGAGCCCGATCGCGAGCGCCCAGACCGCGAGCGGCGCCCGCGCGTTGCCCAGCGGCGGCGCCGGCTGCTCCAGCTCGCGCAGCAGCGCCGACGTGGCGATCTCGCCGCCGGGGAGGAGCAGCTCGGCCGAGGCGCGGGCGCGCGGCAGATCGCTCGCCACCACCGCGCCCACCTGCGTCGCCAGGGCCCGGAGCGCCGGCGGCGGGCTTTCCCCGGGCAGAAGGCCCGCGGCGTCGTAGGCGTCGCGCCAGCGCTGGAACCCGGCGGCGTCGATCCAGCCGGTGTGGACGTGCGCCGAGCGGCCGTGCCGAACCAGGATGATGCGCGCGCTCAACGTCGGTCCTCGCGGCGGCCGCGGCCGGCGCGCGCCGGGTCGGTCGCCGGCAGCTCCCCGAGGAGATGGTCGACGCAGGTCCGGACGGCGGCCGTCAGGGCTCGATGCGCGCGATAGACGAGGCTGACGCCACCGGCCTCGGCCTCGTGGCCCTTGAGGACGCGGACGAGGCGCTTCGCGGCCACGTCCTCGGCGCAGAACACCTCCGGAAGCAGCGCGATGCCGATGCCCGCGAGCGTCGCGCGGTGGGCGGCGGAGGACTCGCTCACATAGAAGCGGGGCTCGAAGGCGAAGCGCCGCCTCCGGCGCCCTTGCCCGAGCGTCCACGTGGCCATCCCCTCGGTCGCGTGCAGCGCGATGCAATCGTGGCGCGCGAGGTCCTCGACCCGCTGGGGAACGCCCCGCGCCTCGAGGTAGCGCGGGCTCGCGTACAGCAGCTTCCGCGTCGCCCGCCACAGCTCCCGCGCCACGAAGTCGGTGGTGTCGTCCACCTTGCCCGGGACGATCGCGATATCGAAGCTCCCGGCGAGGAGGTCGACCCGCCGCGAATCGATCTCGAGGTCGACCGACACGCGGGGATGCTTCGCGAGGTAGGTGCAGACGGCGCTCGCCACCGCGGCGCCGAGGGAGACCGGCGCGACGATCCGCACGCGCCCGCGCGGCTCGCTCTGGAGCTCGCGGACGTGATGCGTGCCTTGCGCGAGGTCGTCGATCGCCCGCTCGGCGTGGCCGAAGTACGCGCGCCCGGCGTCGGTGAGCCGCAGCCGCCGCGTCGTTCGCTCCAGGAGCCGGACGCCGAGCGCGGACTCGAGCCGCGCGATGCGCCGGCTCACCGTGGAGACCGGCACCCCGCGCTCGCGGGCGGCGGCCGAGAAGCTGCGCGCCCGGACGACCCGCACGAGGAGCGCGGCGTCGTTGAGGTCCAGATCGATCTGTGCGTCCACGGCAACAGTTCCTTCCCTCCAAGCACACTAATGCGCTCCGGCGGCGGGCGCTAGGTTCGACCCCGTCAAGAGCGCCACCGTCACGGGCCGCGCGGCGCATGGAGAGCCGCGTGGTCCTCGGGACGATCGCGCACGGTCGCTGCGCCCGACGCGGCAGGAGGTTGTCATGATCATCGTCACTGGAGCCAACGGTCAGCTCGGCCGAGCCATCACGGAGCGGCTCCTTCAGCGCGTGCCCGCCGCTCGGCTCGGCGTCAGCGTGCGCAACCCGGAGCAGGCCAGCGCGCTCGCCGCGCGCGGCGTCCGCGTGCGTCGGGCGACCTTCGAGGACCCCGCGAGCCTGCGCCACGCCTTCGAGGGCGCGTCGCATGTCCTGATCGTCTCCGTCGACAGCGCAGGCGAGGCCGCGGTGCGCCAGCATGGAGCCGCGATCGAGGCGGCTCGCGCGGCGGGCGCCCGCCGCGTCCTCTACACGAGCCACATGGGCTCGAACCCGGCGTCCCGCTTCGCGCCGATGCGCGACCACGCAGCCACCGAGGCCTTGCTGCAGGGGTCGGGGGTCGCTTTCACCTCGCTCCGCAACGGGTTCTATGCCGCGTCCGCGCTCATGCTCCTCGAGCGGGCGCTCGAGACCGGCAAGCTCGTCGCGCCAGAGGACGGCCCGGTCTCGTGGACCGAGCACGGCGACCTGGCCGACGCGGCGGCGATCGCGCTGACGGACGAGGCGCGCCTCGAGGGGTCGACCCCGCCGCTCACCGCCTCCCCTGCCCTCGACCTCGCGGAGATCGCCGCGATCGCCTCGGAGCTCCTCGGGCGCTCGATCACGCGGGTGACCGTCAGCGATCGAGCGTTCCGAGCGGACATGGTGTCTCACGGCGTCCCCGAAGAACGGGCGGACTTGCTCCTGGGCCTGTTCGCGGCGAGCCGGGAGCGCGAGTTCGCCGCCGTGGACCCGACGCTGGAGCGCCTGCTCGGCCGAGCGCCGATGTCCATGCGTCACTACCTGGCAGCACGCCTGTCACGCTGAGGCGCCGGGCGCGACTCGCTGGTCAGCCCCGGGGCTCCTTCATCGCCTCTGCTTCATGAGGGCGAGCACATCCACCGCATTGACGAGCAGGTACTCGAACTTCCCCAGCGCGTGGAGCTTCCTGATATCCTCGGGACGCGCGGTCTGACAGCCGATCGAGCTGAATCCGAGGCCGGGATGGAAGAGCACCTGATCCATCCACGCCCCCATCCCCTCCGACACCTGCCCTCCGGAGGTGGCCGCCTCGGACGCGCGCATCTCGGCCTCGTCGAAGAGCCCGTCGTGGTTTGTGTCGCGGTATGCGGGGAGCCGCCCGCGGTTAACTCCCGAGGAGCGGAGGACCGCAAGCGCCGGGTGACCCTTGTAGAGGTCGGACAGGGCCTCGACATGATAGTGCCCCGGCCTCAGCATCCCGACGTCGGGACGGCGATCACCGTCGAAGTCCGGAGAGGCCATCGAGCTCGTCTGGTACGGGTGCGTCGCGCCGCGGAACTCGTACACCTTCTCGTCGCCCTGGAAGCTCAGCAGCACGAACGCGTCGTCGTACTCGCTCCGGCTCCTCACGGTATGCGTGCGCAGGCCGAAGAGGCGGACGCCGCGCAGGCCGAGCAAGGTCGTCCTCGATCCCGCGGGGTCGTGCCCCACCAGCTTGCACAGCATCGTGTAGTGCGCGAGCCGGGCCTCCGGCGGCGCGTCCTCGGCCGGCCAGAGCGGGCCCGCGTCGGCGGCGCCCATCTGTTCGAGGATGAGCGGGTGCGTCGTCGGTCCGATCTTGCCGTCGACGGAGAGGTCGAAGCGCCGCTGGAACCACGCGATGCGCTGCACGAGCGCCTCGGTGTAGGTGCGCTTGCTCTCCTGCTGGTCGACGCCGAAGAAGCCCCGCAGCATGACCAGCAGGTCGAGCGCGCGGGCGTCATTGTATCTCGCTGCCTCGATCGCCTGGGCCGTCGTCAATACATCGCTCATCGTGCAACCTCCCCGCCGCTTCGCGTGACGGACGCGGATCGCGCGCCCCAGGGAGAACGTACCGCGATCTCGACACGAAGGTCCATGCCGAGGTTGCCCGGAGCGCCGTCCAAGACGCCAGACCAGAGCCATCAACGAGCGTCTCACCCACGCCGCGCGCCGCGCCGGCGCTCTCCCCCGCGCCGCGCCCCTGACGGCGCGAAGACCTCCGCGAGGTATTCGACGAACACCCGTACCTTCGGCAGCAAATGCCGATTCTTCGGGTAGAGCGCGTGAATCGGCCAGCTCATCGTCCGAGCTTCCTCCAGCACGGTCACGAGCGTCCCCTCGGCCAGCGCGTCCTTCACGAGGAAATCGAACATCGCCACGATCCCGCTCCCCGCGAGCGCGAGGCGCTTCAGGACATCCGCGTCGTTCGCGTGGAACGGCCCGGAGATGGGCACATCGAGCACGGCATCCCCGTCCCCGGTCGGGAAGCGAAACGGATCCGGCCGCCCGTCGCGCAGGTACCCGACGCAGTCGTGGCGCGCGAGATCGGCCGGCGCCTGTGGCGCGCCGCGCCGCGCGATGTACGACGGCGCCGCGCAGTGGACGATGCGGCTCGCGCCGAGCCGGCGCGCCACCAGGCTCGAGTCGCCGAGCTGGCCGATGCGCACGAGCAGGTCGAGCCCCTCGGCCACGGGGTCGACGTGCTGATCGCGCAGCGTCAGGTGGACCCGGACGTCGGGAGTGCGCGCCGAGAAGCGCGGCAGGCTCGGCGCGATCACCTCCCGTCCGAGCGTCACCGGCGCGTCGACGCGCAGGAGCCCCACCGGCTTCGTGCTGGCGCGCGCGATCGCCTCCGTCGCCTCCCCGAGCTCCTCGACGATGCGCACGCAGCGCGCATAGAAGGCCTGCCCGTCGTCGGTCAGGCGGAGCGACCGCGTCGTGCGCGCCAGGAGCGCCACGCCGAGCTCCCGCTCGAGGCGCATCACGCGACGGCTCACCGCCGAGGGCGTGACGCCGAGCCGGCGCGCCGCGCGAGAAAAGCTCCCGGTCTCGACGGTGGCGACGAGCAGCTCGATCGCGGCTAGGGAGATCATGATCTGTGCCGAAATAGCACAGGTGACGTTCCCTCGCGCGGACTACTGCGCCCGGCGGAATGGATCTACGGATGGGGTGTCCAGGGAGGACACGCCATGAAAGCTGTCATCATTCGAAAGAACGCCTCCGAAGCCGACGCATGGACGCTCGCCGAGCGCCCCGCGCCCAGGCCCGGTCCGGGACAGGTGCTCGTGCGCATCCGCGCCGCGTCGATCAACTACCGTGACCTCATGGTCGCGCGCGGCCTGTATCACGGCGAGCGCAAGGACGACCTCATCCCCCTCGCGGACGCCGCGGGCGAGGTCGTCGAGGTCGGCGCCGGCGTGCGCCGCTGGAAGACCGGGGATCGGGTCGTCTCGACGTACTTCCCGACGTGGGCGTCGGGCCCGTTCCGCCAGGCGTACCGCGCCGCGCAGCTCGGCGCCGGCCAGAACGACGGCGTCCTCGCCGAGCTCGTGGTCTTCGCCGAGGACGGGCTCCTCCCCGCGCCCGCGCACCTCGGCTTCGACGAGGCGGCGACGCTCCCGTGCGCTGCCGTGACCGCGTGGTCCGCGCTCTTCGAGTCGTGGCCGCGCCCCGCGCCCGGCGCCACCGTCCTCGTCCAGGGGACCGGCGGCGTGTCGCTCTTCGCCGCGCAGCTCGCGCGCGCCGCGGGGCTTCGGGTCATCGCCACGTCGTCCAGCGCGGCGAAGATCGACCGCCTGCGCGCGCTCGGCGTGACCGACACGATCGACTACCGGCAGCAGCCGGAGTGGCACGAGGAGGTGCTGCGCCTGACCGGCGGCGAGGGGGTGGATCGGGTGATCGAGGTCGGCGGCGCCGGCACGCTCCCGCGCTCGCTGCAGGCGGTGAAGGCCGGCGGCGTCGTGAGCCTCATCGGGCTGCTCACCGGGGTCGGCAGCCAGATCGATCCGATGCCGATCCTGTTCCGGGCGATCCGCGTCGAGGGCGTCATCGTCGGCTCGCGCCAGTCGTTCGTCGATCTCGCGGCGACGCTCGAGGCGCACGCGATCCGCCCCGTGATCGACGAGGTCTTCCCGCTCGAGCGGGCGAGCGACGCGCTCGCCAAGCTCGCCGCGGGCAAGCACTTCGGCAAGGTCGTCATCCGGCTCGACTGAAGCGGAGCGGACCCGAGCCCCTCGCGCGCCGGATCACGCCGGTCGCCCTCGCGCGAGGGGCAGGCTCGCGCTCACGCCCCGCCCTCGCCGCCGTCGCGGCCGTGCCAGCAGGAGACCTCCAGCCTGTCCCCGAGCGGGATCTCCACCGATCCGTAGCCGCTGCCCGCGCCGCGCACGTACTCGAGATAAGGCCGCAGGTCGTCTGGGGCGATGTCGAGGTCGTCGGCGACGATGAGCGCGCCCCTCCGCAGGCGGGGCTCGA
The DNA here is from genome assembly GCF_051474665.1 of Sorangium sp. So ce394. NCBI lineage: Bacteria > Pseudomonadati > Myxococcota > Polyangiales > Polyangiaceae > Sorangium > Sorangium sp. So ce394. Next base: position 5,259,322 of record NZ_CP150339.1, on the reverse strand, counting down.
GCATCCGGAGCACCGGCAGATAGAGGTTCTTCCAGCCGTCCAGCAGGACGAAATCGATCGGCCCCTCCACGTCCCGGAGCGTCACCAGCGCGTCCCCCTCGCGGATCTCGACGAGATCGCCGAGCCCGCTCTCATCGAGGTTGTTCCGCGCCCGTCGCACCTTCTCCGGGTGCATCTCGCTGCCGATCACCCGCCCGCCGCCCCCATCGCGGACGGCCGCGGCCAGGAACACCGTCGAGATCCCGAACGACGTGCCGAACTCCACCACCGTGCGCGCCCTCGCCGCGAAGGCGAGGAGGTGCAGCAGGCGGCCGACCTCGCGGGAGACCGGCAGATACGCGTCGGCGAACATCTGGGCGAGCCCCTCGGCGTCCGGGCTCGGCCCGCGGCGCTCCCAGTCGCCGCGCACGCGGGCGATGATGCGCGGATCGCCGCTGTCGGCGTCCTGGAAGAGGCGGTCGAGGATGCTTTGAACGCGCGGCGAATCGAGCGTGGTGCTCATGATGGCGATTCTCCTCCGGGGCTCACGGCGACGGCGCTGCTGCCCTCGCGGCTGCCCTGTCCGACACGGAAGGTGCACCCGAGGAGACATGGCTTCCAGTGCACGTACGGTAAGGTATCGTTGCGTCCCATGCACTCCATGGATCTGAACCTGCTCGTCGCGCTCGACGTGCTCCTCGAGGAGGAGAGCGTCCTCCTCGCCGCGCGGCGGATGCACCTCAGCCCCTCGGCCATGAGCCGCACGCTCGCGCGCGTCCGCGAGGCCGTGGGCGACCCGATCCTCGTGCGCGCCGGCCGGCGGCTCGTGCCGACGCCGCGGGCCGCGGAGCTGCGCCCGCGCGTGCGCGCGGTGGTCGCCTCGGCCAGCGCGGTCCTGCGCGAGCGGGGCGCGGTCGACGTCGCCGCGCTCACCCGCAGCTTCGCGGTGCGGACCAGCGACGGCATGCTCGGGCTCGTCGGCGCCCCGCTGCTCGACGCCCTGAGGGCCGAGGCGCCGGGCGTCACGGTCCGCTTCCTCCCCGAGGGCGACGAGGACGTGGCCGCGCTCCGGGAGGGCCGGATCGATCTCGACGTCGGCATCATCGGCGAGATGGGCCCGGAGATCCGCGTGCAGGCGCTCGCCCGTGACCGCTTCGTGGGCGTGGTGCGCCGCGGCAGCCCGCTCGCGTCCGGCAAGGTGACGCTGGAGCGGTTCGTCGAGCACGCCCACCTCGGGGTCTCCAGGCAGGGGAAGATCTGGGGCCCCATCGACGACGCCCTCAAGAAGAAAGGGCTCGCCCGGACCACCGCGGCCGTGGCGTCAGGCCATTATGCGGCGCTGTTCCTCCTCGCCAGCTCCGACCTCGTCGGCGCGTTCCCGTCGAAGTGGCTCGCGCACGCCGCCCCGCGCTTCGATCTCGTCACCTTCCCGCTGCCCGTGACAACGCCGGGCATCACCATCGCGCAGGCGTGGCACCCCCGCTTCGATGCCGATCCCGCGCACCGGTGGCTGCGCGACCGGCTCCGCCGCGTCTGCCGGTCGATCGCCGAGCTCGGGGCGTAAGTCACGCCATCCACGGATGGCCCGCGGGTGAACACCTCACCGCCGCTGCAGCGCGCTGGCTGCGTGCTCCTTGCTCATCTGCCGGATGCAGTGCTGGAGCGCCGCCCGGAGGTTCCCCAAGGTGGTCGTGCCGGTCAGATCGAGCCCGAGCGCCACGACGGTCTGTGCGACGTTCGAGCGGATGCCCGTGATGATGCCCTCCGCGCCCAAAAGCCGGATGGCGCCGACGAGCTGGATCAGGTAGGCCGCGGTCTTCGTGTCCACCATCTCGACACCCGTGAGGTCGAGGATGGCGTAACGCGAGCGTGTGCGCGCGATCGCCTCGAGCAGGGAGTCCATCACCTCTGCGGTCCTCGCGCTGTCCAGGATGCCGATCATGGGCAAGGTCAGCACGCCCTCCCAGACCTCGATGATGGGCGTCGACAGCTCGCGGATGACCTGCTGCTGGCGCTCGATGAGCTCCAGCCGGTTCCGGAGCTCCTCCTCCGTTTTCGCTGCGCTGGTGACGTCGAGCGTCAAGCCGAGGACCCCGTAGACCTCGCCGCGCGCGTCACGGACCGGGATCTGCCAGTTCTCCCACGACACCCCGTACGTCGAGAGCGTCGAATGGCCGGCCTCGCCCGCGAGCGCCCGCCGCAGCATGGCGTTCTGTGGATGATCCGCAAAGAGCTCGAACACGCTCTTGCCGACGAACTGTCCCTGCTCGAGCCCCGCGGACGTGGCCGCCTTGCCCTCGTGGAACGTGAACACCCCGTCGCGATCGACGGCCCAGACGACGACCGGCAGGGTCTGCGTGACCGTGTGAAGGATGTGCTCCTTCTCCTTGAGAACGCGGAGTTGCTCGGCCCGCTCCGTCACGCATTGCCCGAAGACCCCGATGCCGCTCACCTCCCCCCGCTCGTCGAGGAGGCGCTCGTGACTCCACTCGAAGACGGCCAGGTCCCCGCCCTTTCGGGCGTGGGACCACACGCGAGGCGCCGCCCCGTCCTCTCCGAGGAGCCGCCGCCATGCGCTGGGATCATCGCGCACGGGCAACAACTCATCCACACGCCGGCCGACCGCCTCCTCCCGCGTGTAGCCGAGCAATCGCTCGGCCGCCTGGTTCCAGTCCTCGATCGTGAGATCGCAGCCGTACTCGACGATGGCCAGCGGCGCCCGCTCGAGGAGCCGCGCGCGCTTGCTCGCAAGCTTCACGACGTCGACGTCTCCCTGCGATCCGACGGAAGCCTGCATGCATGGAATTTTAACTTGAGCGTTCATCACCCGTCGAGAGGGTTCGTCGACGCGCCGAACGGTTCTTGCTCCGCGTCTGCAAGGTAGACCTCAATGACGCGGCGACAGCACACCTCGGGCCACATCTGCTGCGCCCTACAACGATGGCGCTCGACATCCGGACCGCATCATCGGCCCGCGATGAAGCTGTCCTGGTAGCCCGGGTCCTCGACCTCGAGCGCGGCCGGGGTGGCCGCCAGCGGGCGGGTCGTGTCGAGCATGACCGCGAGCTCGCTCGTCGCGCGGCTCCCGAGGCTCGCCTCGTACGCGCCGGGGTGCGGCCCGTGCGGGACGCCAGCCGGGTGGTGCGAGATGCTGCCCGGGCCGACGCCGCGGCGCGAGGTGAAGTCGCCGCGGCAGTAGAACAAGAATTCATCGCAGTCGACGGACGAGTGGGGATAGGGACAGGGGATCGCCTCCGGGTGGAAGTCGACGGGGCGCGGCACGAAGCTGCAGATGAGGGCGCCCCGCGCCGCGAACGTGCCGTGCCAGTCCGGCGGCAGGTGGACGAGCCCGACGCGCGCCTGGAAGCGCTCGATCGGGAACGCGAACGGGTACACCGCCCCGTCCCAGCCGACGACGTCGAGCGGCGAGCGCTCGAAGGCGAAACCGTGGAACGCGCCGCCGCGCTTCACGACCAGGGAGCGAATGCCCTCGTCGAGCGGGCCGACGAGCGTGGGCCGCCGGAAATCGCGGTGGGCGTAGGGCGCGTCCATCCGCAGCTGGCCGACCTCGTTGCGCCACTGGCGCGGGAGGTGGATATCCGCGGCCTCGATCGCGAGCCACCGCTGGGGCGCTTCGTCGGGGAGGAAGCGGTAGAAGAGCCCCTTCGGGATGACGACGTAGTCGTCCTGCTCGAAGCGGAGATCGCCGAGCATCGTGCGCAGGAGCCCGCTCCCGCGGAAGATGAAGAACAGCTCGTCGGCGTCGGCGTTCGCGAAGTACACCGGATCGGCGGCGTCGGGCTGGGCCACCCCGATCACCACGTCGTCGTTGAAGAGGAGCGGCACGCGGCAGTCGATCGCGGGCCCGGCCCGCCGCGGCAGATCGTGCGTCCTGTAGTGCCGCTTCGCGAGCGGGCGCGGCGGCGCGGCGACCGGCAGCGCGAAGCCGTGCTCGGCCCGCGCGAGCCGGTGCTCGTGCGGCCGCCGCTCGTGGTAGGCGATCGTATAGGGGCCGTCGAAGCCCGCCCGCGTCAGGCACTCCTCGTAGCGGAGCTCCCCCGCCTCGCTCCGGAGGGCGATGTGGTGCTTGCGGGGGACCGTCCCGACGGCGATGCGGTCGAGCATCAGCCGCTCCCTTGCGCGCTCTGTTGCCGCTCGATGCTCTCGAACAGCGCCCGGAAGTTGCCGGCGCCGAAGCCGCGATCCCCCTTTCGCTGGATGAGCTCGAAGAAGAACGGCCCCGCGTCGGGGTCGCGGTGCGTGCCCGACGACTCCTTGAGGAAGATCTGGAGGAGATAGGATCGCGCGCCGTCGCCGTCGACGAGCACCTCGAGCTCCCGCAGCGCCGCCACGTCCTCGTCGATCTGCCCGACGCCGAGCCGCTGCAGGCGCTCGGGCATGAGGTCGTAGTAGGCGGCCGGGGTCGGCATGAACTCCACCCCTCGGCCGCGCATCCCGCGCACGGCCGTGAGGAGGTCGTCCACGTCGAGCGCCACGTGCTGCACCCCGTCGCCGCGGTGCTCCTCGTTGAAGACGTTGATCTGAGAGCTCTTGAAGTAGGGCCGGTAAGGCTCGTTGTTGGCGAACTTCACGCCCGAGGCAGGGTCCCACATCACGGCGGAGCGCAGGCCCGAGCCGTGAGCGGCGCCCGTCCCGACGTCGTTCGTGTGAAACTCGATCTTCCAGAACGGCTCGAGCCCGAGCACGTGCTCCATCCAGAGCAGGGCGGGCGCCATCGTCTGGAAGTTCGACGTGATGTGATCGAACCGGGCGATCCCGAACCGGTTCTCGCCGCCGCGGGGCGCGTCGTACGCCACGCAGCCGGGGAACAGCGCCCGGTAGCCGCGCCGCTCCACGAAGCGAAAGGTGGTGTCCCCGAACGGGGTCGTGATCGAGAACGACGCGAACGAGCCGCCCGCGTCCGTCGCCCGGTGGATCTCGTCGATCGGCGTGCCCCCGCGGCGGTCGAGCAGCCGGAAGGCGCGGTCGATATCCTCCACCTCGAAGATGATCGTGCCCACCCCGTCGGGGTGCTTGCGCAGGTAGCGCCACGCCCGCCCGCCCTCGCCGATCGGCTGCGAGCAGACGATGACGCACTCGCCGGCCTGGAACACGATCGACTGCTGCGCCGCCGCCGCGCTCAGCTCGGGCGAGCTCGCGGCGATCTCCTGGAAGTCGAGCTTCTCCGTGTAGAACCTGCGGCTCCGCTCCAGGTCGCGCACGTAGTAGTGCAGGGCCTCTACCCGCTTGATGCCGATCGACTCCACCTTGGCGCTCATCCGGCCACCACCCGCTGCGCGATGCGCCCGAACAGGCTCTCTCCCGAGCGATTCAGCATCTCGATCATGATCGTGTCTCCTGGCTTCATGAAGGGCGTCCTCGCCGCCCCGTGCGCGAGGATCTCGAGCATGCGCTTCTCCGCAAGGCACGACACGCCGCGCGCCGGATCCCGGTTCGAGACGGTGCCGCTGCCGAGCAGGGTCCCGGCCGTGAAGCTGCGGGTCCTGGCGATGTGCTCGATGAGGTCGAAGAACGAGAAGTGCATCTCCGGGCCGGCCTCGGGGTCGCCGACGAGCGCGCCGTTGTACGTGGAGCAGAGCCGCAGGTGGACGCGCCCGTCGCGAAACGCGTCGCCGAGCTCGTCGGGCGTGATCGCGAACGGGGAGAACGCCGTCGCCGGCTTCGAGCAGAAGAACCCGAAGCCCTTGGCGAGCTCGGCGGGCACGAGGTTGCGCAGCGTCACGTCGTTGGCCAGGAGGAACAGGCGGATGTGCCGGTGGGCCTCGCCGCGGCGCGTGCCCTGCGGCGTGTCGCCGAGGACGGCGCAGACCTCGGCCTCGAAATCGAGGCCCCAGGTTTCGTCGCGCAGGACGATGTCGTCGGTCGGCCCGAGGAGCACGCCGGAGCCGCCCTGGTACACGAGCGGATCGGTCGTGAGCGTCTCCGGAGGCTCGGCGCCGCGCGCCTTGCGCACGAGCTCGATGTGGTGGATGTACGCCGACCCGTCGATCCACTCGTACGCGCGAGGCAAGGGCGCGGCGAGCTCTTCCACGGCGAGCGGGGCCACGGCCGCGCCGCCTCGCTCGATGTCGTCGGCGATGCGGCGCAGCGCCGGCTCGGCGCGCTCCCAGTCGTCGAGCGCGGCCTGGAGCGTGGGAAACGCGGCGCCGGCCGGCGCGTAGGCGAGGCCGTCGCGGCTGACGACGACGAGCGTGCCGTCGCGGCCGGGGCCGCGGAGAGAGGCGAGCTTCATGCGGGGGCGAGCTCCTCGGAGGCGACTGCGATGACTTCGTATCCGATCCTTCTGGCGCGCGGCATAGGCATACTCACCTATGCGCGCCGCGCTCGCGCGCGTCCAGGCGCCTCGCCCCGCTGCGCGGGCGGCAAGCGGATCGCGGCCGCGGCGCTCCCCTCGTTCAGGGGATCACTTTTGCAGTTGGACGCCGAGGAACAGGGCATTCCCCTTCGCCCCGGACAGATCGCTCCTTTGGTAGCCGAACGCGACGCGCGCAGCGTGCCCTTCGATGATGTAGCCCATCTGGGCATCGATGAGCAGGTAGGGGTCGGCGTTCTTCGGCTTCGCTTGTTGCAGTCGGACGAGAGGCTGCAGCTTCCCGACGCCGACGTCGCTCGCCGTGAGGTAGCTCGCGAGCGCGAAATAGGAAAAGTCGAACCTCTCGAATTCGCCAAAGTACTTGTAAAATGCGCCTTCGAGCGTGATCGTACCCGCCGCGGGGAGGTTCTTTTCGAACAGGAGGTCGGCGTTGAGCTCGGCATAGGTGTCCGTGCGCGGGGTGCCTGGGGGCGTACCCGCCGCAGGGGGCGGCAACGGTTCGACGGAACCTTCCCTCTGCACTTCGCCCGCGACGCCGAGCGCGAGGATGTCCTTCTCTCCGAGGTACGTAGACTTCTGGTAATAGGCAGGCTCCGGGTCGAGCAAGCTCAGGTTGAGCCTCGCCGTGTAGAGCGGGCTCACCGAGGAGTCATGCAGGTTGAACGCGCCCACGTAATACTTGAACAGGCCGCCCGCTACCTTGCCCCAGGCGGTCACCCCGTCGTTGCGTCCGAGAGGCCCCTGCCTCGGCCCGATCGGCGGCGCGTAGGGCTCGAAGAACCCGGGATAGTTCCACGGCCCCATCGACCACGGCCCGGAGAAGGCGGAGCGATCCGAAGGCACGATCATTCGACCGATCCAGACGTTCAGCAGATCGTGAAACTTGACCTTGGCGATGGCGTCACGGAGGGTCGCGCTGCCCGCGATGTTGCCCCCGGTCGGGGTCGGCCCGAACTGGGCGACGATCGCGCCCTGCACCCCGATGAACCGGTTGATCTCGCCCGAAAACGACAGATCCAGCTCTCCGTCCCCGAGCAGCCGGTCCATCTTCTCGCGCGCGCTGGGGTTCTGTAGGCGGCCTCCGACGCGGGCCCAGGCCGCGACGCTGAGCGGCAGCTTCCATGGCTCCTTCTCCGCCGGTGGCGCCGGCGGAGCTGGGCTGGGCCCGGCAGCGCCCTGCGGTGCTGGCGCGCCGGCGTGGGCTTCGGCGGACGGCGCTCGCGGCGCGCTCGCGTCTTCAGGGGGGCTCGCGGGCTCGGTCGCGGGAGCCGCGATCGGCGGGTCTTCGCCGGCGGGCGCCGGCGGCGCTTCGGGCTGCGCCTGTGCCCGTGCCGAGCGATTGAAGGAAGTGATGCTGAGGATGACGGCCAAGATACCTGCGCCAAGTTCGCCCTGGCGTATCGACGATCTCGTCAGTGTGCTCATGCGTTCTCCGTGTTGTGGTCTCAGCCGCGACCGCGCCCTAGCCGATCTCGTGAACCGTGAGCCGCACCCGGTCGGCCAGCCGCTCGCCCACGGCCAGGGCCAGCACGGCGTTCAGCCGCTGAAGCCCTGGCGCCGAGGTGCGCATGCGGATGGAGGTGCGGAAATAGGTGAGCCCGGGGTCCACGGCCTCGCCGCGCCCGAGCGCCGCCTGCACTTCCGGGGGCCTGGCGCGGACGCCTTCGGAGAGGATCTCCACCGTTCCATGGCCGGCGATGTCGAGGATGTAGTGGGCCGAGATGTCGGTCCGCCCGTCATCCCAGATCGTCTGCCAGTCGCCGCCGCCCGGCAGCACCCGCCCCTCGAGGCCGCCGGCCACCGTACCGCCGACGATGGGAATGAAGCGCCTCCCGGGCGGGCCCGGATCGACGGTGACCGGCGTGTCTACGGCCACCTCGAGCGTCATCAGGGGGACGAGGGGCGGGCTCACGCGGCGGGCTCCGAGGCGCGCTTCAGGCCGGTCAGCACCTTGTAGCGGGCGGCGATGGCCTCCAGCTCGCCGGGGGCGAAGACGTCCTCGATGCGGTCGAAGCCGTCCGGCGCGCGGTCCTGGGCGATCTGCATGCACTGCTCCGGGCCGTTGCCGCGATTGGCCGCGACGATGGCGGCGGTGGCGGGCAGGCGCTCGGCCTCGTAGGCGGCCAGCGCCTCCACCGGATCGGCGTGGGCGGCGAGCGCGCGGACCAGGGCGCGGGCGTCGAGGATGGCCTGGCTCGCCCCGTTGGAGCCGATCGGATACATGGGATGGGCGGCGTCGCCCAGCAGCGTCATGCGCCCATGGCTCCAGCGCGGCAGCGGGTCGCGGTCGACCAGCGGGAATTCGTAGATCGCCTCGGCGTCCCGGATCAGGCCGGGCACATCCAGCCAGTCGAAGCGCCAGGATTCGAACCTGGGCAGGAAGTCGGCGGGGTCGCCCCGTCGATTCCAGTCCTCCCGTCGCAGGCTCTCGGCGACCGCGAGCTCGGCGATCCAGTTGATCCTCTGACGGCCGTCCGGCCCCGGCGGGGAGATGGGATAGGCGACGAACTTCTGGTCCTGATGCCCGGCCATGATCATGCTGGCGCCGGTGAGGAAGGGCGCCGCCAGCGTGGTCGCCCGCCACAGGATGCGGCCGCCATAGACCGGCGGCCCCTCGTCCGGATAGAGGCGGGCGCGCGCCGCCGAGTGGATGCCGTCGGCGCAGATCAGGAGATCGGCGGCGACCTTCCGGGCCACGCCCTCGCGGTCGAGGAAGCGCGCCACGATGCGGCCTCCGTCCTCCGCGTGGTCCGTGAGGCGCCGGTCGCAGATCACCCGGTCGGCGCCCAGCCGCTCGACGGCGGCGTCGAACAGCACGCCCTGCAGGGCGCCGCGGTGCAGGGAGATCTGCGGCGCGGCGTGGCCCGCGAAGCGGCCGCGCGGCTCGCCCCAGATGCGCTGACCGAAGCGGTTGTAATAGACAAGCTCGCGGGTCGCGACCCCCTGGGCCAGGAGGGCCTGGACAAGGCCCAGCTCGTCCAGCACCTCGCCGGCGTGGGGCAGGAGGTTGATGCCGACCCCGAGCGGCAGGAGGGTGGGCGCGGCCTCGAACACCGTCACCTCGTGGCCTGAGGCGTGGAGCGAAAGAGCCGCGGCCAGGCCGCCGATCCCGGCGCCCACGACGATCACCTGCATGAAATCCTCCGCAGACATGCGGCTCGGCGCCGCCTGTCGTTATAGACCGTAACAATCGCTCCGATCCGAGCGGCCCGACGCGCGGGCGGGCGCGGATCGGCGCCACCATGGCCTCAATCACCGGCATCTGGACGCCGCCGGCCGCCGCTGCGCGGCTGTCGGGCATCCCAGGGATGGTTGAAGGTGGACGCAGCCTAAGAGGTGCGGTTATTGAACATAACTGTCATGCTTGTGTTGTTGCGGACCTGCTGTTCTCTCTGCGTTCGTGGAGATGCAGGCGACTGCAACGAGCGTACCCGAGCCCGCTGGATCGAGGCATAGGCATACTCGCCTATGCCTCGACGATGCGAGGCGCAGGGCTGGACCCGCCGGGCGCGCGACGGCGGGATCCGCGGCAGCTCGGCCGACCGTGGCCGCGCTGGCGGACGCACATCGCGCGTGGGTCGCTCGCCAGCGTGGCGCTTGTCGTGATCGCGGAGGCGACGTCGACGTCCCCAGCGGGCCGCGGCGGCGTGGGCGATCTCCTGGATGCCGCGAGGCACGACGCGGTGCCTGAGCCGCAGGCGCGACGGTGCGCGGCCGGGCGCGAAGTAGGAGGGTCACGCGAGAAAAGTAATCCGATTCCCGCAATGCGCTGTGATGCGCGCGCAGGTGGGCAGCTCACCTATGTTGACGAGCGCCTCGGGAAGGCCTGGAGAGCCGATCGCCTTCGATCCGAGCAAGCGTTCGAACAAGCGCCGGCGGCGACGACCCGCGTACCCGCAGCATTCCGGGAACGTCTCCCAATTTCTCACACCAACAGGCATCCACCATTCACATATCGATCACGTAACCATCCACGTAGAATCGTGGTAATAGCCTGCCCTCCGAGTGCCCTGGACGTCGGCGCTCGAGCCTCGGCGCCGCCTGGCTGCCGAGGCCACAACCCCGCATCGAAACGCTGCAGCTCGCGCGCTCGCCCGGCTCAGGCCCTGGCACTCGCCGGCTGCGACAGCGCACCCCACAGCGATCGCCATGGACCCGAACCGCCTGATCGCCTCGCTCCAGCGCTCCCGCGCGGCCCTGAAGCTCGACACCGCGGACCTCTGTTACCTCGTGGCCCTGCGCGCGCGCGCCGAGAGGGCGGCGCTCGCGTCCTTCGAGGAGGACCTGCTTGTCGACGTCTTCGAGCAGATCTGCGAGATCACCGACCCGGGCGCCGAGAACCCTCGCAAGCGCGCCACCCACGCCATCCAGCGCCTGCGCGAGCAGCGGCTCCTGGCGCGGGTGGACGGGGCCGGCCTCGTGCGCGCGGGCGAGTACACGCTGACACGCCTCGCGGCCGCGGTCGTCGACTTCTTCTTCGACGATGAGGCGCTCACGCGCGAGAGCCTCACCCTGCTCACGGGCGTCCTCACGGCCCAGCTCGTCCAGGTGCTCGGCGCGGCGCGGAGCGCAGGGACGGCCGAGGCGTGGCACGCCGACGTGGTGGCGCCGCTGCGGATCACCGTGCGCGATCTCGTCGCCGGCATCGAGCGCCGCCAGCGCGGGCTCGACCTGCAGCAGGAGGAGATCCGCGAGAGGATCGGGGCCCTCCTGCAAAGCGACTGGTTCCGCGCCGTGGAGACGTGCGAGGAGCTGCTCGAGGCGACGGCCGCCACCCTGCGCGAGCTGAACGAGGTCCTGCTGCGAGACACGGGGCACATCCAGGCGCGTCTCCAGGAAATCGAGCAGCTCGCGGCCGACCGGGGCACGCCCGAGGCCGCCGAGGCGGCCCAGCGCGCCGCCGAGCACGTGGATCGCGTGAGCGCCTGGGGCCGAGACCGGCAGCGCGCCTGGTCGGAGTACTACCAGTACGTCCAGCGCTTCCTGCGGGACGTCGTCCGGCTGGATCCGGATCGGGCGCTGAGCCAGCGGCTGCGCGACCAGCTCGTCGCCTGGCCGGATCGCCCCTTCGCGCTCATCGCCGCGCGCGCCCCCTCGATCCGGCTGCTCCGGCCGCTGGAGGCGCGGGTCGCTCGGCCGCCCGTCGTGCAGCCTCGCGGGGCGTGGCGCACGCCGCTCGAGGAGCAGCCGCCGGACCCCCGGATGACCGATCAGGAGCTCCGCGTCCGCGCCGCCCTCGCCGCGGGAGCAGCGACCCTCTCGGAGGTGCTCACCGCCGTGCTGCCCGGGGTTTCCGAGGAACATCGGTTCGTCGCCGTCGGCCGGATCGCGGCGCAGCTCGCCGCGGAGGCGCGCCCCCGAAGCGCGCTCGATCCGCCCTGGGTCGAGGTGCCGGGGGAGCTGAGCGTCGAGGAATGGAGCCTCATGGCGGCCGCGGCCGATGTGTTGCCGTCGCGGCTCCCTCCGCCGGCGCACGTCGGGACATCGCCGTCGCGGCTCCCTTCGCCGGCGCACGTCGGGACATCGCCGTCGCGCGTCCCTCCGCCGGCCAGGCCAGGGCGCACGTCCGAGGAGGCTCCATGACGTCGGCGCCGTTCTCGCGCCTCGAAGAGGTGGTCCTCGATCCGCTCTTTCCGGAGGTCGACCTCGCCCTCCGCGCCGGGCGGCACGTGGATCGCGACGACGGCGATCGGTACAGCTTCCTCGTCGATGCTCAGGAGCTGCTCGAGCCCTTCTACCGCCGGTACGGCGGCGAGCTCACGCACGCGACCGAAGGCTACTTCTACCTCCTGCCCTCGGGCGACCGGCTCGGCCGGCGGCACCTCACGGCCGGCGAGATGCTCGTCGGTCAGACGCTCGCGCTCCTGTACCTCGATCCGGCGACCGTGCAGTCCGGCGGCGTCGTGCCGCGCGCGCAGCTCGTGGCGCGGCTCGAGGGCCTGATCGGCCGCCAGCGGCTCGTCGTCGCGCTCAACCCGAGGCGGAAGCGCTACGACGAGCGGATCGCCGAGGAGACCGTGCGCCTCGAGATCGACAAGGCGCTGCGCGCGCTCGCCGCGCTCGGCTTCGTCGACCTCCAGGAGGAAGGCGGCCGCGGGGCGCCGCCCGCGGCCCGCGCCGAGCGCCTGCGGGTGCGAGCGCCCGTGCTGCGCTTCGCGGAGCCCGTGCGCGGGCTCGGCGACCGCGCCGAGGCGCTCGGGCGCCTCGTGGCCGAGGGGAAGGTGGCGCTCGGGGACGCGCCGCCGGCTGGAACGGATGAAGAGGAGGAGGAGCCGTGAAACGTGTCCAGGCCGCCGCGCTCGCCCTCGTGAACTGGCGAGGGGTGTTCTGCAGGACCTACGATCTCGACCCCAACGTCACCGCCCTCGAGGGGACGAACGGCGCGGGCAAGACCACGGTGATGATCGCCGCGTACGTCGTGCTGCTGCCCGACATGAGCCGGCTCCGCTTCACCAACCTGGGCGAGCACGGCGCGACGGGCGGCGACAAGGGGATCTGGGGCCGCCTCGGCGACCCCGGGCGCCCCTCGTACGCCTTCCTCGATCTCCGCCTCCCGCGCGGCGAGCGGCTGCTCGCCGGCGTGCACCTCGAGCGCCGCGCCGAGCCGACCGTCGAGCCGACGCCGCTGATCGTCACGGATCTCGCCGCCGGCGCCGCGCTGGAGGACGTCCTGCTCGACCGGGGCGAGCTCGACATGGTCCCCGATCTCGGCCGGCTCCGCGAGATCGTCGCGCGGGCCGGCGCGCGGCTCACCACCTTCACCTCGGCCAAGGAGTACTTCGCGGCCCTGTTCGATCGCGGCGTCACGCCGCTGCGGCTCGCGACCGAGGAGGAGCGCGGGAAGCTCAACGAGCTGCTCCGCACGAGCATGACCGGAGGCATCTCGCGGGCGCTCACCTCGGAGCTGCGCGGCTTCCTGCTGCGCGAGGAGACGGGCCTCGCGGACACCCTCGTGCGGATGCGCCAGAACCTCGATGCCTGCCGCAGGACGCGGCAGGAGGTCGAGGCGGCGCGGCGGACCGAGGGGGAGATCCGCGAGGTGTACGACGCCGGGCAGAGGATGCTCGCCGCCGCCGTGCACGCGACCAAGGAGGCCGCCGAGGAGCGCGCGAAGCGGCTCGACGAGGCGCGGCGGGCGCTCGCGGCGGCCGAGGCCGAGCGCGGCGGGCTCGAGATCGAGGTGGACGACGGGCGCGCGCGCAGGGACGTGGTCCGGAGCGAGCACGCGGCGGTCGAGGCGGCGGGGGTCACGGCCCGGGGCGTCGTCGAGCGGACCCGGCGGGCCCGCGAGATCGACGAGCGCATCCGCGAGCGGACCGCGCGGCGCGAGGAGGCCGCCGCGCGGCAGGGCACGGCGCGTGCGGCGTGGGAGGGCGCGCTGGGCGAGGCGCGGCTGCGCCGGGACGAGGCGCGCGAGGACCGCGAGCGCGCCGCCCGGGGGCTCTCGGACCTGCAGCGAGGCATCGAGGAGCTGGCCCGGCGAGCCGCCGCGCACCGCATCGCGGTGGCCTCCCTGGAGGAGGCGGCGCGGCGGCTGCCCGGCGAGGACGTCCGCCCCGAGACCGCCGGCGAGGCGATCGCGCGCTGCGAGGCGCGGCAGGAGGCGCTGGACGAGGAGATCGTGCGGCTCGATCGCGAGATCGGGACGGCGGCGCGGCGCCGGCGCGAGTTCGCCGAGGTCGCGGGCGCGCTCGGGCGGCTGGTCGGCGCGGAGGTCCCGGCCGCCGGCGCCTACGAGCGCGCGTCGCGGGCGCTCGAGGAGTCCCGGCGCCTGCTCCGGCTCGTGGAGGAGCGGCCCCGGCTCGCGCCCCGCCTCGACGAGGCGCGGGCGCACGCGCGGCGGCAGCGCGCCGCGCGCGGGCAGGCGGACGCGCTGTCGGCGCCCGACCGGCCGCTGTCGACCGCGGCCGAAGTCGCCGCGGCCCACCGCGACGCCGAGGACGAGCTCCGCGACGCCGAGGAGCGGAGCCGCGACGAGGCCGAGGCCGCGCGCGACGCCGAGGCCGCGCGTGAGGCGGCGAGATCACGTGCCCGCGATCTGGAGGCGCTGGCGATCCGCTGGCGGGAGGTCCGCACCGCGGCGGACGCGCTCTCGGCGCGCGCTGGCCAGGGGATCAGCTCGCGGGAGGATCTGGAGACCCTGCGCGCCGCCCTCCAGGCGCGGCGCGATGAGGTCCGCCGGGGCGGAGAGGAGGCCGAGGCGCGGCGCCGGGCGCTCCAGGACGAGGCGCTCCGGCTGGAGCAGGCCGGAGGGCAGGTCAGCCGGGCGCTCTTGAGGGCGCGGGATCTCGTGGGGGGCGAGCTCCTGGCGGGGCGCTTCGAGGAGGTCGCCCTCGAGGACGCCGCCGCGGTGGAGGCCCTGCTCGGCCCGCTGCACGAGGCGATCCTCGTCGAGGACGCGCGCGGCGCTGCCGAGGTCCTCGCGCAGGCGACCGAGCGCCCCGCGACCGTGTGGCTCCTCGGAGGAGACGCGCCGCTCGCGCTCGACGAGGAGGGCCGGCCGCCCGGCGAGCTGCTCGGACGCGACGCGCTGGTGCGGAGCGCCGAGGGCGTCCGCCTGACGCGCCTGCCCGAGCGGCCGACGCTCGGGCGCAGGGCCCGATCGCGCCGCGTCCGCGAGCTCAAGGAGGAGGAGCGCGAGCACGCGGAGCGGGTCGAGGCGCTGCGCGCGGAGGAGCGAGGGCTGGATCGCGCGCTCGACGAGGTCGCGCGGCTGCTCCCGGACGCGGCGATCCTGGAGCGCGACGACCCCCGGCCGGAGCTCGGCGCGGCGCGCGAGGCCGGGGAGCGCGCGGCCGAGGCGGCGCGGGCGCACGGCGAGGCGGCGAGCGCGGCGCGGGCGCGCGCGCAGGGGCTCGCGCGGCGGACCGCGGCGCTCACGCGGCTGCTCCCCGAGGCGTGGCTCCTCGACGCCCGCGATTTCGATGCGGAGGCCGCGGCGCTCGCGGCGCGGCTCGCCGAGGCGCAGCGCGCCGAGGCGGAGCTCGCGCGCACGGCGCTCGACCGGCGGATCGTCGAGGGGCGGATCGAGGTGCTCCGCGCGGCGCCTCCCTCGGACGACGATCTCGCGCGGATGGGCGCGCGGAAGGCCGAGGCCGAGCGCGCGCGCGACGAAGCCGGCCGCGCCCTGCTGGCGCTGCGTCGCGTGGAGGAGAACCGCGCCGCGCTCGCGTGGACCGACGCGGAGGCGGCGCTCCGGCGGAGGCGGGGGCTCACGCCGGCGCTGTCCGAGCAGCTCGATCGCGCGAAGCAGGCCCTGGATCGGGCGGAGGAGCGCCTCGACCGGGCCGAGGCGGCGGAGCGCGCGGCGCACCAGGCGCTCCAGGCCGCGGACGGCGCGGTGGGCAGCCTGGACGAGGCGCTCGCGCGCCATCGCGAGGAGCTGGCCGAGACCGGCGTCGAGGATCCGAGCGCGGCGGCGCTCGAGCGGGCGGAGCGGGAGCTCGCCGCCCTGGAGGAGCGCCGGGCGGCGCTGAGCGTGCAGGAGCGCGAGCTCTCGGAGGAGGTGGTCCGCCGGGAGGTGCGGCTGGACGGCGCGCGCGGGAGGGAGCAGGAGGCGCGCCGCCACGCGGAGGACGAGGAGCGCCTGTTCCGGCCGGCCCAGGAGCGCTGGGAGCGCCTGCGCGGGCTGGCGGAGGCGCAGGGCGCGCTGGCGTCCGCGCTCTCCGCGCGCTTCTCGGCCGAGCTCGCCGGCGCTGGCAGCCCCAACCTCTGGCCGCGGGCGCGCGAGCACGGCGCGCTCCTCCTGGAGCGCCTGGGTCGCGCCCAGGACGGCGCCGTCGTGGCGGCCGAGATCAAGGGCCGCATCGGCAGCGCCGAGCTGACGTCCAGCGAGGCGTACCTCGAGGCGTGGCAGCGGGTCCGCGACTGGTTGCTCCGCCGGATCCCGCCGCAGATCGCGGAGGTCGACGACCCCATCGAGGCGCTCGCCCGCCTGTGCGAGCACCTCGCGCGCCTGCAGGACCGGCTCGCGCGGCAGGAGGGCGATCTGCGCGGCGAGTCGTCCGACGTTGCCCGAAACATCGAGACGCAGATCCGCAAGGCGCAGCACAACCTCCGTCGCATGACCGAGGACCTCGATCAGGTCCGCTTCGGCAACATCCACGGGGTCCAGGTCCGGGTGCAGCGTGTGGCGCGGATGGACCAGGTGCTCCAGGCGCTCAAGGAGGATCCGGCGCAGGATCTGCTGTTCAAGACGTCGATGCCCATCGAGGAGGCGCTCGAGGAGCTGTTCCGGCGTTACGCGGGCGGGCGCACGGGCGGGCAGCGGCTGCTGGACTACCGCGAGTACATGGATTTGCGGATCGAGGTGCGCCGCCAGGCGAGCGCGACCTGGGAGCTGGCGAACCCGAGCCAGCTGTCGACGGGCGAGGCCATCGGGGTCGGGGCGGCGATCATGATGGTCGTGCTGGCGGCCTGGGAGCGCGACGCGAACCTGCTGCGCGGCAAGCGCTCTCTGGGGACGCTGCGCCTGCTGTTCCTCGACGAGGCGACGCGGCTCTCCCAGGACAGCCTCGACGTGCTGTTCGACCTCTGCCGGAGCCTGGAGCTGCAGCTGTTGATCGCGGCGCCCGAGGTGGCGCGCGCCGAGGGGAACACGACGTACCGGCTGGTGCGCCGGGTGGCCGAGCGCGGGCGCGAGGAGGTGCTGGTCACCGGTCGCCGCGTCGCGCGGGAGCTGCATGGCTGATGTGGGGCGCGTGAAGCGGGGCGCGTGATGTGGGGAGAGTGATGTGGGGCGCGTGAAGCGGGGCGAGTGATGTGGGGAGAGGAGCTGGCGCGGCTCGCGTTGCTCGAGCTCTGGGCCACGGGCAAGCTGCGCCGCCGGTCCTCCCAGGGCGCGGTGTGGTCGCACCTGGCCGGGCTGCCGTGGACGCGGCGCACCGGTCGGCGGGACGAGGTGGCGCTCGTGGAGGCGCAGCGCGAGGAGGTGCGGTCGCTGCTCGACCGCGTGTGGCCCGGCTGGGCCGAGGCGCTGGAGGAGCTGCGGGCCGCGGGGCTCCCGGTGGACGAGCGCGGCTGGCATCGGCTCAAGGATCGGGAGCGCGCCGAGAGGCTCCCGCGGGCGCTGCCGCCGCGGCTGAACCAGCGCACCGCGACGGCGGCCGTGGCGGCCCGCTCCAAGGCGGGGCTCACGGAGGCCCGTCGCGAGGCGCTCGGGGGCGTCGAGGTGACCCGGGATGGGCTGGTTCGGCTGAGGCCGCACGCCGGGCTCGCCGTGCGCCGCGGCGACGGTGAGGCAGAGCTCGACGTGGAGGTCGTCGTCCGGCTGCTCGGGGAGCTCGTGGTGACCGAGCGCGCGCTGCGCGACGGGACGCGGCTCGACGGCGAGCGGCCGGCGGCGATCCTTCTGGTGGAGAACGTGGGCGCTTACCTGGACCTGACACCGCCGCAGGGCTGGCTGGTGGCGCTGGTGCCGGGCTGGGATACGGCGACCATGCGGGCGTTTCTGGACGAGCTGGACCCGAGGCACGAGGTGCCGGTGGTCCACTTCGGCGATCTGGATCCGAACGGCGTCCGTATCGCGCGGCACCTGCGCGCGCTGCGCCCGGACCTCCGGTGGGCGATCCCCGAGCTATGGGCGGAGTACCTGGAGAAGCGCGCGCTGCGGGGGGAGTGGCCCGAGGATCTCGATGTCGCGGGGGAGCCCGCCCTGGTGCGGGAGCTGTGCGCGCGGGGGTTATGGCTGGAGCAGGAGGTGATCGTCCTGGATCCGCGGCTCGCGGAGGCGCTCGAAGGGTACCTGCGGTAGAGCGGGCGTGCGGTGGGGGCTTGAGCGATGGATCACGCCCCCAGCCGCCACCTGTCGAGCGAAAGGAGCAGCTTCTCCTTGATGGCACCTTCGTCCCCGAGCGCGGCCAAATTCAGGTCGAAGTAGCGGTACGCGTATTCATCTCCGCCGACCCTCACCTTGTGCTCGGCCCCATTCTTCCTGTTGGCCGTGCGCGAGAGCTGGCTCCAGGCGGAGCTCCAATCGGGCTTCTTGGCGCGTGTGCGGTGCAAGCCGATCCGGAGCTCGGAGGCCGCCGTCTCGGCGGACTTGAAGCTGGTAGCATCAGGTTCGCCGTCGCAAGAGCCATTGTATCCCGTATCAGCGATGGCATGGATGTGGACCTTGCAGTGGGTTCCGTTGCTCGATCCCTGCCAGACGCACTCGACCTGGTAGGCCGGCGTCAGGTCCCATGCCCAGTGTTCAGGCCGGAAGAAAGGCTTCGTTGACTGGGGCAGCCTCGCGACGTTGATGGGAGCCCATCGGTCGAACTCGAAGCCCCGCTCGGCCAGGAATTCGTCTGTCAGTTGCAGCAGATCGCACAGCCGCCGATGGTAGGCATGCAGGAGCCTGTACGCGCGACGCACATCGGCGAGCGCCCCAGCCAAGTCGACATTCTTCTCGTTCACCGGATCCTCCACCCCTGGATTGTGGACACCGAGCCCTCGCCCCCGGGTCGTTCTGCGACCGCTGGCAACGACGAGAACCAGGTTTTCCTACGGTACCCCCACGCTTCGAGCGCCGCAGCCATGTCGCGCAGGATCGCCGATTGCGGCGATGCGCGCGTCGAAGCCTCGATCGGATAGAGCGTTTCGCGCAGGTCTTCCCACCGGATCGTGAGCACCCCGGCGACATCGCTCGCGACGTCGCGCCGGACACGGGCGAGATTGCCATGTCCCTCCTGCATCACGATGCCTCCCACGGCGATGAGCCATAGCTGCTTCTTCGAGTGCGCGGGCACCGCCCGCGCCGCGCGGATCTGCTCCACCCACTGTGCAGGGTCCTGGAATCCCCGATGCTTGGCCTCGATCAGGAGCAGCGTGTCGCCCCACGAGACGAGCACGTCGGGCTCGACCCGCACCTTGTTCCGCCCTCCATCACCTGGCCGAAGGCTGGGCCAGAACGACCACGAGGGCGCCCCCACGGGAGGGGTCGCGGGCATCGGCAGACCATCGCCCAACGGCTTGCTCGCGCCACGCAGGATGGCCCACGCGAGCTCGGCCGGCAGGTACTCCAGCCGCTCGAACACCATCGACGTGAGCGGGTCCTCGAGCTCCGTCAGCCCGTCCGTCGCCGTCCCCTGGGTGCTGCGCTCCTCCAGCGTGTCTCCGTCGCTTTCCTCGTCGACGCCGACCGCCATGCGGCCGAGCTTCCCGTGCTGGAGCGCCTTCAGCATGCACGACGAGGCTACAGTCTTGCTGCGCCGGCTGTCATCCGTGACAGCGTGGTCGCCACCCACGCTGTGTCGTCGCACGTGCCTCGTGGTCGTCGCCGAGCACGCGCTCCTCCGGCGTGCCTGCGGACCTCGGCTTCGACGAGGCGGCGACGCTCCGCCGCGTGCCGCCGTCGACGAGGTCTCCCGATGGGAGCGTAGCCGGCGGCATGAAGTGGGATTTCTTACATTACAGCGCCCAGCGAGGCGGGGCGCCCAGGGGATCGCGCGGCCGGACGGTGGCCTCTCCATCGCGGAGATGGGTGCCACCCATCTTTTGCTGGAGGCACGTCCACCGGGAGACGGGTGCCACCCATCTTTTGTTGGAGGAACGAATTTGCGGTGCCGAACCGTCGCGATCCGTCGCTTCACCCGGGATTTTGGGGGGACCAGACCACCGATCGCACCCGTTCGGAAGGCATGGCCCCAACCCAGGCCCAACCGCCGGTGCCTGGGCTTAGAGAGCTGGCGTTAAGCGATCCGTCGCCTCGGGCCGCGGTGATTGCCTCACTCGCCGAGGCGCTCACCCGCGCCCTCGCCCTCGGGGATGAGGTGGCGGCCCTGGTTGTTCACGAGGCGATCGGCCGGCTGCTCGGCGTACCGTCGGCTACGGAGGGGCGCGCAGGCTAGCGCTCGTGTTCGAGCCTACGCCATCACGATAGCCATTCCCTGGGGCCGGGATCGTCACGGCGCCTACGGATGCCGTGGCGGTCGCGCTGGACAGCGGCGCCACGGCGGTCGGCGGCGCGGTTTCGACCGGCGAACGTCGGGCGCGCTGCGGCTCGGCTCCTCCCTCTTCTCTCCTTTTGGAGCCCGGCGAGGTGGTCCTCGAGCTCTGCGCGTAGCATGGCATCCTGCTCGGCGTACGAGACGAACACGCGCGGGCCTCGTATCGACCGGCGATTCTGCTTCCGTGCGCCCGCGCCGGGCTGGTCGTTCAAGGCGTTCTCGGAGCGCGCAGCAGGGCGCGGAGCGCCTCGGCGTCGGCGGGCCGGCCGATCTTGGTGAGGGCCTCGGAGGCCCGGGCGACGACGGGCTCGGCGTCCTTCTTCTCGCCGGTCTGGAGGAGCGTTTCGGCGAGCGAACTCCCGGCGAAGGCGGTTCCGTACGCGTCGCCGAGCGCTAGGAGGAGTTCGTAGGACCTCCGCAGCAGGGGAAGAGCCATAGCGACTTCCTTTCGGGACAAGTGAATCTGGGCGATGTCAAACAGCGTCACCGCGCGCTCGCGCCGGTCCCCCAGCGCCTCGTAGACCGCAAGCGCTTGCCGGTGCAGTCTTAGCGCCTCGTCCACCTCCCCCTTGTCCCTGAGGAGCCGCGCGATGTCTCCCAGCGTCACCGCGCGCGAGCGCCGGTCCCCCAGCGCCTCGAACACCGCAAGCGCTTCCCGGTGCAGCTTCAGCGCCTCGTCCACCTGCCCCTTGTCCGTGAGGAGCCGCGCGATGTCTCCCAGCGTCACCGCGCGCGAGCGCCGGGCCCCCAGCGCCTCGTAGACCGCAAGCGCCTCCTGGTGCAGCTTCAGCGCCTCGTCCACCTCCCCCTTGTCCCTGAGGAGCCGCGCGATGTCTCCCAGCATCACCGCGCGCGAGCGCCGGTCCCCCAGCGCCTCGAACACCGCAAGCGCTTCCTGGTGCAGCTTCAGCGCCTCATCCACGTCCCCCTTGTCCGTGAGGAGCCGCGCGATGTCTCCCAGCGTCGCCGCGCGCAAGCGCCGGTCCCCCAGCGCCTCGAACACTGCAAGCCGCTCCCGGTGCAGTTTCAGCGCCTCGTCCACCTCCCCCTTGTCCATGAGGAGCCGCGCGATGTCTCCCAGGGTCACCGCGCGCAAGCGCCGATCCCCCAGCGCCTCGTAGACCGCAAGCGCTTCCTGGTGCAGCTTCAGCGCCTCGTCCACCTCCCCCTTGTTCGCGAGGAGCCGCGCGATATTTCCCAGCGTCCCCGCGCGCGAGCGCCGGTCCCCCAGCACCTCGTAGACCGCAAGCTCTTCCCGGTGCAGCTTCAGTGCCTCGTCCACCTCCCCCTTGGCCCTGAAGAGCCGCGCGATGTCTCCCAGCGTCGCCGCGCGCGAGCGCCGGTCCCCCAGCGCCTCGTAAACCGCAAGCTCTTCCCGGTGCAGCTTCAGCGCCTCGTCCACCTCCCCCTTGTTCGCGAGGAGCCGCGCGATGTCTCCCAGCGCCACCGCGCGCGAGCGCCGGTCTCCCAGCGCCTCGTAGACCGCAAGCTCTTCCCGGTGCAGCTTCAGCGCCTCGTCCACCTCCCCCTTGTTCGCGAGGAGCTGCGCGATGTCCCCCAGCACCACCGCGCGCGAGCGCCGGTCCCCCAGCGCCTCGTAGACCGAAAGCGCTTCCCGGTGCAGCTTCAGCGCCTCGTCCACCTCCCCCTTGTTCGCGAGGAGCCGCGCGATGTCCCCCAGCACCACCGCGCGCGAGCGCCGGTTCCCCAGCGCCTCGTAGACCGCAAGCTCCTCCCGGTGCAGCTTCAGCGCCTCGTCCACCTCGCCCTTGGCCGTGAGGATCCGGGCCCGCTGGCCGACGCCCACCATCGCCCAGCCACGGTCATTCCCCTGCGCCGCTTGCTCCAACCTCACGGCGGAATCCGTCGCCGACTCGAGGCGCCCTAGGAAGTACTGTGCCTCGCCCAGATCCCGCAGCGCCCGGTAGCGATCCTCCCCCTCCAGCGCGCCCTCCGGCACCCGACCCAGGTAGAAGGCCGCGTCACCATACCGCTGCGCCGCATAGGTCAGCGATCCCAGCAACCCGAACACCAGCCCCGCAGGATCGCGCGCCGTCCCGCGCTCCAGCGCGCCTCGCGGATTCACCGGGTCGAAGCGCACCTCCTTGCCCTCGAGCCGGGCCGTCGCCAGGCGCTCCGACTCCACAACCGTGAACACCGGCAGCGCGCAGCCCCTGCCCGAATGGCACATCGCCGCCCCCCACACCACCACGTCCGCACGGTAGTCGCGCCCGAGCTTACGCGCCTGCTCGTCATTGCCGACCATCTGCGGCGCCTGCTTCACTTCCAGCCCCGTCCAATCCCCTGCCGCCTCGCGCAGGTGCCTGGCCAGGTCGAACGCAAACGCCTGTCCCGCGAGCGCCACGTCCTTGTCCCGCGCCTTCGGCTCGAAGTCGCACACCACGATGGTCACCGCTGCGCTATGGCTCGGCTCGTGGGCCCTCCGCGGCTGATAGACAACCTCCTGCCCCACCGCGAACGAACCGGCGTTGATCACCTCTGCCTTCGACCGCGTATCCTCGACCCCCACCACCCGCACGCGGCCGAGCACCCCGGTGCCCTCCCGGCCGCGCACCTCGTAAACGTCCCCCACGCCCACCCCGTCGCGGCGCCCCAGGTCGAGTTCCACCAGCGTCGTGGTCGTCATCTGGCTCAACGTCCCAAATCCTCGGCCGATCCGCAGCCGCTCGTCGCTTCCCACGATCTCCGCGCGCGCTCCGTCGAACGACGCACCCGGCTCCTCGTAGACGATCCCGACCGGCGCCGCCGTCGCATAGCCGTCGTCCAGCACGACAACCACCCCGACCTTCACGTCGATCCCATGCTCGGGATCGCGCTTCGTGAGCAGCACGCGCCGCTCGCGCGCCCAGCCGTGTCGCGCCGGCAGACCCACAACCCACAGGTTGCCCTGCACGCGCACGATCGTCGGCTGCTTCGCTGCCACAGCCGCCACGGCCGCAGGCACCTCGCGCATCCCTCTGGGCGGTGGCGTCCGCGGTCCGGAGCAGGCCGAGACAAGCACGAGCACCAGCGCCCAGACAACCGACCCGGATCTACTCACGCTCCACTGCTTCATCCCGCCTCCCCGAAAGCCGGCTCCGCTCCGCAAATAGTTACACGAACGGATGCACAGTAATAGCTGGAGGCCCCTTTTTTGCTCAGGCCTGATGATGGCTCGCTCAAGCGCTCGATGGCCATCGCCCATCCGGTGCCCGGAGCCCCTACCGGAGGAGGCTCTGTCCACCCATCCTGCGAGCACTCTCGGCGCAGGCAGCACGCTCTGGCGAGGCAGTCTGCTGCAAGTCTCAGCGGATGAAGCGCCGACCGGCCGCCATCAGGGGACGTGACGCCCATCGCAACCTACTCGCCTGGCCGCCGATCCTGCGGAGGCTCGCTGGGCGGCGACACCGGACGCCGCGTGATGGCCCGCACGTACCCTCCGCGTACCCAGTGCTGCTCGCGGAACACCGGAGCGTCGGCCCCTCGATCGAGCTGGCAGCGCGAGCGCGTCGCGTCCGTGCCGAACGGCAGCACCGAACACGTCCCGAGCCCCTCGAAGCTGTCGACCGTGAGGTTCAGCGCATCGGCTTTCGGCTCGCCGAGCACCTCGTACTGATCGCCCGACCGAACGTCGTCGTCGCGGCCCATGTCGAGTTCGAGCACGATGTCCCCGCCCTCCTTGGGGAACGCCGCCGCCGGCTGGCCCACGTACTCGCCCCAGTGCCGGCCGATGCGTGCGCGGATGTCCTGCCCAATCGGATCCACGGGGAGGCCTCCGCCGGTGAGCGCCGCGTCCACGTTCTCATCAAGGAGCGTGAACCACGCGACCAGGAGGGCGTCTCCCTGACGGTCCACGCCGCGCAGGATGCCGATCTTCGGGTGATCCTTGGTGCCGGGCAGAGCATTCGGGGCGCGCGCATAGAGCAGGCTGTCGCGCTTCACGCCGGCTGGGGCGTTCGTCACGTACAGCTTCGTCCCCACGCGGACGAGCCTCGGAGCGTTGTCGGGGGGAGCTGAAGCATCGTTGGGGGGCGCTGGTGCGTAGTTGGGCGGCAGCGGGGCCTGCGCTCCACCGCACGCGGTCGGGAGGAGAGCGAACAGGTACTGCCACATCGGTTTCATGGACATGGGAGCCTCCATGCCACGCTCGTTCCGATTGAGATCTCGCGGGCTTTGTCGCTGCGCGAGCACTGGGCCATGTCGGAGCCGGCGAGCACGCTGCATATCGGCTGCACGCCGGCGACCTCGGCGGGACGAGGCTCAGGATCCAGGCACACGAACGCCGCCCCCCCAAGCTCGCTCCGACGCACGCCGAGCGACCAGAACGCTCCGGACAACGTGGCCGTCCCGCGCTTCGGTGCTAGCTCAGCATCGGCGCCCGCGGTTAGCCTAGCATCGGCGGCCGCGGTTAGCCCAGCGTCCGCGGCCGTGGTGCCCGCCACGGGAACCGTGGGCGCTGAGGACCAGGGCGTTACTTGGGGCTGTTTCACGGCGTTCACTGAAGGCAGGATAGGCACGGCGCTCGCGGATGCCGAGGCGGTCGCGCCAGGCAGCCGCGACGCTGCGGAGCTCGGTGGCATGGGATCGACGGGCGAAGACCCGGACGCACTGGGGCTCGGGCCCTCCTTCTTTCCTTGGACAATCACGCCGATGGCGATCCCCACGGCCACGACCCCGGCGAACAGAACGCCAGCAGCTGCATGGCTTCGGGGTTTCGTCGGGGCTTTCGAGGCGCTCTCGCTCTGTGATCGAAGCACGCCGGGTGCGTCCGGGCCGCTCTCGACCAGGGAGCGCAGCTCGCGCGCCACGCTCGCCCACGCCGCATCGCGATCGCTCCACGCGGTGACGGGCTTTACGCCCGCTCCGGGTTGGTAGGGTACGGCCTCAAGATGTCCAAACGGCGCGGCGGTCCAGTCGCAGTCACGCACGAGGACGGGGATCACGCGGGTCTGCCCGCATCGATGTCTATCGAGGGCTTTGGTGAGCTCGATGTCGAAGCAGGAGCTCGAGGCGAAGAAGTTCGCGCTCACCAGCAAGAGCACGATGTCGGCGGTCTCGAGTTCCGCGTCGATGGTGCCGGCCCTGTCGTCGCCAGGCCGGATCATCCGGTCGTGCCATACGAGGACATGTCCACTGTTCTGGAGACTGGCGAGGTGTTTCTCGAGCTCTGCGCGTAGCTTGGCATCCTTCTTGGCGTACGAGACGAACACACGTGCGGGCCTTCTTATCGAGGGGAGCTGCTCCTTCGGTGCGCCCGTGCCAGGCTGGTCGTTCATGGCGTCCTCGGAGCGCGCAGCAGGGCGCGCAGAGCCTCGGCGTCGGTGGGCCGGCCGATCTTGATGAGGGCCTCGGAGGCGCGGGCTACAACGGGCTCGGCGTCCTTCTTCGCACCAGCTTGGAGGAGCGTTCGGGCGAGCAAGCTCCCGACAAAGGCGGCTCCGTACGCGTCACCGAGCGCTAACGCGATTTCGTAGGACTCCCGCAGCATGGGAAGAGCCGTAGCGATCTCCTTTCGATACAAATGAATCTGGGCGATGTCTACCAGCGCCGCCGCGCGCGAGCGCCGCGCCCCCAGCGCCTCGAACACCGCAAGCCGCTCCCGGTGTAGCTTCAGCGCCTCGTCCACCTCTCCCTTCTTCGCAAGGAGCCGCGCGATGTCCCCCAGCGTTACCGCGCGATCACGCCCGCCCCCCAGCGCCTCGAAGACCGCAAGCTGCTCCCGGTGCAGCTTCAGCGCCTCGTCCACCTCTCCCTTCTTCGCAAGGAGCCGCGCGATGTACCCCAGCGCCACCGCGCGCGAGCGCCGGTTCCCCAGCACCTCGAAGACCGCAAGCGCTTCCCGATGCAGCTTCAACGCCTCGTCCACCTCTCCCTTCTTCGCAAGGAGCCGCGCGATGTCTCCTAGCGTTATCGCGCGCGAGTGCCGTGCCCCCAGCGCCTCAAAGACCGCAAGCGCTTCTCGGTACAGCTTCAGCGCCTCGTCCACGTCCCCCTTGTCCTCGAGGAGCGACGCGACGTCTCCCAGCGTCCCCGCGCGCAAGCTCCGGTCCCCCAGCGCCTCGAAGACCGCAAGCCGCTCACGGTGCAGCTTCAGCGCCTCGTCCGCCTCCCCCTTGTCCTCGAGGAGCCGCGCGATGTCTCCTAGCGTTATCGCGCGCGAGCGCCGAGCCCCCAGCGCCTCGTACACCGCAAGCGCTTCCCGGTGCAGCTTCAGCGCCTTGTCCACCTCTCCCTTCATCTCGAGAATCCGTGCGATGTCTCCCAGCGTCCCCGCGCGCAAGCTCCGGTCCCCCAGCGCCTCGAAGACCGCAAGCCGCTCACGGTGCAGCCTCAGCGCCTCGTCCACCTTCCCCTTGTCCTCGAGGAGCGACGCGATGTCTCCCAGCGTCCCCGCGCGCGAGCGCCGGTCCCCCAGCGCCTCGAAGACCGCAAGCGCTTCCCGATGGAGCTTCAGCGCCTCGTCCACCTCTCCCTTCTTCGCAAGGAGCCGCGCGATGTCTACCAGCATCCCCGCGCGCGAGTGCCGTGCCCCCAGCGCCTCGAAGACCGCAAGCGCTTCCCGGTGCAGCTTCAGCGCCTCGTCCACCTCCCCTTTGTCCTCGAGGAGCCGCGCGATGTCTCCTAGCGTTACCGCGCGCGAGTGCCGTGCCCCCAGCGCCTCGAAGACCGCAAGCGCTTCTCGGTACAGCTTCAGCGCGTCGTCGACCTCACCCTTGACCGCAAGGAGCCGGGCCCGCTGGCGAGCGCCGACCATCGCCCAGCCACGGGGATGCCCTTGCGCTGCTCGCTCCAGCTTCACGGCCGAGTCCATCGCAGACTCGAGGCGCCCCAGGAAGTACTGCGCATCGCATAGATCCCGCAGCGCCCGGTAGCGTTCCTCCCCCTTCAGCGCTCCCTCCGGCACCCGACCCAGGTAGAAGGCCGCGTCACCATACCGCTGCGCCGCAAAGGTCAGCGACCCCAGTAGACCAAACACCAGCCCCGCAGGATCGCTCGCCGTCCCGCGCTCCAACGACTCCCGCGGATTGACCGGATCGAAGCGCACCTCCTTGCCCTCGAACCGTGCTGTCGCCAGGCGCCCCGGGTCCACGACCGTGAACACCGGCAGCGCGCAGCCTCGACCCGAAATGCACATCGCCGTCCCCCACACCACCACGTCCGCACGGTAAGCCCGCCCGAGCTTCCGCGCCTTCTCGTCATCGCCGACCATCTGCGACGCCTGCTTCACCTCCAACCCCTTCCAATGCCCCGCCGCCTCACGCAGGTGCTTGGCCAGGTCGAACGCAAACGCCTGCCCCGCAAGCACCACGTCCTTGTCCCGCGCCTTCGGCTCGAAGTCGCACACCACGACCGTCACCGCCGCGCCCTTGACCGCCTCGTCGCCCCTCTGTGGCTGGTAGACCACCTCCTGCCCTGCCGCGAACGGACCGGCGTTGATCACCTCTGCCTTCGCCCGCGTGTCCTCGAGGCTCACCACCCGTACGCGACCGATCACCCCGGTGCCCTCCCGCCCGCGCACCTCGTACACGTCGCCCACGCCCACCCCATCGCGGCGCCCCAGGTCGAGCTCCACCACCGACGTGGTCGTCACCTGGCTCAAGCTCCCAAACCCTCGGCCGATCCGCAGCCGCTCGTCGCTCCCCACGATTCTCGCGAGCGCTCCGTCGAACGACGCCCCCGGCTCCTCGTACATGATCCCGACTGGCGCCGCCGTCGCATAGCTGTCGTCCAACACGACCACGACCCCCACCTTCACGTCGATCCCATGCTTGACGTTGCGCTTGGTGAGCAGCACGCGCCGCTCGCGCGCCCAGCCGTGGCGCGCCGGCAGCCCCACCACCCACAGGTTGCCCTGCACGCGCACGATCGTCGGCTGCTTCGCCGCGACGGCCGCCACCGCCGCGGGCACGTCCTGCATCCCTCTGAGCTGTGGCGTCCGTGCTCCGGAGCAGGCCGCGACAAGCACGAGCACAAGCGTCCAGACAGCCGACCCGGTTCTGCTCACGCTCGACCGCCTCATCCCGCCTCCCCAACATCCGCGCCGCCCCGCAAATAGTTACACGAATGGACGCACAGCCGGAATACCCGCTGCCAGCAGGCACGCCGAGTGGCTTGGGCCCGCGCGCAGACGGGGTGGCCAGCGAAAGTCTCCCCGGCTTCTCGAGCCTCCTCGTGGTGTCGCACGAGTAAAATTTTACGTTCGCGGGCAGACTGCGGGGATCCGCCGGCATTTAGTGGGGGCGAGGCGACGGATCGCAGCCCCTCGGGGACGATGGACCCAACCCGGGCCAACCGCCGGAGCCCCTGGCTCGGGGAGCTGGCCGCCAGCCGCCCCGCCCCCCTCGGGCTGCGGTGGTTGCCGAGTTTGCCGGCGCGTTGAGGCGCGCCATTGTGCTTAGGGGCGCGCTGGCGGCCAGGGTCGTTCACGCGTCGATATGGCCCCCGCCGTGCTGTCGTGCCCCGCCGCGTCACCCGGGCGCGTTACCGGTCGACGGTCAGGGGCTCAGCCCGACACGACGGAATGCGCGGCGCCACCGGCGTTGCAGGCATCGCGAGGTCGAAGCGGCTCACCCCGCTGGCGCGCCCCGCGTCGCGAAGTGCGCGTGGTAGCGCCGGTACAAATCCTGCCATCGTGCGTACTCATCCGGGCGCTCGCGAAACCGCTCCTTCCAGCCGGCATCGACTGCTGACCGCTTCTCGACGAAGCCCAGCCCGTATCGCTCGAAGATCTCCTCGGCAGCTTTCGGGAACAAGGCCAGCTCGGCGCAGAGCGCGGCGTACTGGGCGAGCGGCAGAATCGTCTCGATCGGCTCGCGGAGGGGCGCTGGATCTCCGCTACCAGGGTTGCTCGACGGCGCGGGAAGCTGCGGTGCGGGGCTCTGGGGGCTCGTCGTCCCGGCCCCGGATGTCGGTGCGTATGCAGCTTGCTGCAGTAGCTCACGGGGGATCGCCAGGCTCAGCGATGTTTCTCCAAGCTCAGCCCGAGCTTGCGCAGTGGGTCTCGATGTCACTGCAGCTCCGGCAGCTCTTGTGTGCTCCGCTGCCGCGAAGGGGACCACGGGGCCTCGCGGGGGAGACTGCACCGGCGACGTCTTCACGACGTTCCAGGGCGCCTGCGGTGGTTGCGGCGAGGCTGTCGGAGTGGACGGCGCGGGAGGCCCTGAGGCTCCGGTCGTGAACGGCAGAGCGGGGCCGCGTGGAATGTCCATAAGCGGCCCGGTCTCCCCGATCACAGGGCGCGAATGCTTCACCGCCGCCGAAACGCTGGACTGCGGAAACGGCAGTGCCGCCCCGCGTGGACTATCGGGCAAGGGCGCCGTGCCGGTGAGCGATTCCGCGGCGCGCGCAGGCTTAGGCTTGGCCTTCAGGATCGCGAGCTCGCCTCGCGCGGGCACGAAGGGGACCACCGCGCCTCGTGGGACATCCAGCAGCGGCCCCGTGCCCTGCAGCGCCTTCGGCGTCACGACGGGCGCCATGGGCCCAACCGTGACCTCGCGGGGGGGCGGTGTAGAGCGTGCGGACGAGGCGGTGCGAGGTGCCATCGAGCGCTCGACGTCAGCGACGCCCCGCGCGCGAGCAAGGAGCATCTCCAGTCGACGCGCGTGGTGCGCCTCCAGCCGCTCGAAGTCCTTCATCAGCTCCGCGTCACGCTGCAGCACCGTCCGCCACCGCTGCTCAAGTGCAGCGAGCGCCTCCTCATCGGCCAAGCCGTGGCGCCGCAGCATCCGCTCGCGCTGCTCGGGCAGCGCCGCGAGCTCGGCGCAGAGCGCGGCGTACTCGGCCAGGCCCAGCTCGGGCTCGCCGGCCGACACCGCCGCGGTGGGCTCGCCTGCCGATCCCTCCGCCGGTCCGCGTGCACCGGCCACCGTCGACGGCCGCAGAACCTGCGGGCCGACACGGAGCGGCCCCAGCCGGATGCGCCTCGAAGGTGGCAAGGAAGCGCGCCCAGGCGGCCGCGTTCTCAGCGAGAGGTTCGACCGGTCGGTCGAGCCAGTCCTCCGCGCGCGCCAGCTCCCGCTCGTACGTCGCGAGCAGCTCCGGCTCAGCGACCAGCCGCCGCTTCCATGCAAGATCAGCCCGCGCGAACGCACGCGGCGCCAGCCCCTCGACGGCGAGCACGTCCGCGAGCGGGAATCCCTCCGTCACCGCCGCCCTGACGGCTGCGTACTGCGCCAGCGAGATCGCTTCGCTCGCCTCCTGCGCCCCTGCCGCGGGTTCGGTAGCTACCGCCATGCCCTGGCCTCAGTCGCCGATCAGCACGGTCCCGACGGCGATCACGCTTCCGTTCGGCGCGTCGGCCGGATCGTTGCAAGTCAGCGCCGGATCACCGAGGTGCGCGGCGGGCTTGTTGTTGATGAGCACCGTCTTGCTGCCCGCCTGGACACGAGCCCGGTTCGACGGAGGGCGCTGGAACGTGCCTCCTGCAGGCACATGGCCGGGCGCGTTCGTCGCGGTGCTCCCCTGCGTCGCGGCCGGCTTGCCCTCGACGAGGACATCCGCACTCAGCGCGCCGGACAGGTTCCCGCTGAACGGCATCGGCGTCGGCGTCGGTACAGGCCCACCGGGCGACGGCACCATCACCAGGTGCGTATCGATGCCGATGACCGTATCGCCCTGCTTCGCGGCGGGTTTTCCTGACATGGCCCGATCCTACGCCCGGCGCGCCCGCCAGTACATGGCTTGCGTCGCGCGCGAGCAAACGCGCTCGAACCTCCCTCTGCGGCGACGACGCCTCTTGCGCCGCGAGCCGGCTCCGCAGCATCCTGCTCATGTGCGACGCCGCGCATCCCTGCCCTCCTCCGTCCTCAATCTCCTCCTGGGGCTCTGCGTATGCACTGCGCCGGTCGCATGCACTCCATCGAGCCCGGTCCCGAACGCAGGCTCGATCGGAGCTCCGACCGCGCAGGGGCCAGCCTCGCCACCGAAGATCTCACCGCCGGCCGCGTCGCAGCCGTCCGCCTCGCCGGTGCCGCAGCAGCACGGTCCGGTCCCCGAGGTGGAGCTCGCCGTCTCGCTCGCTGCCGAGGCGAAGCTCGCCGAGCCCGGCTGCCCATGCCCCGCCGCGGTGGGCTTCCACAGCCTGGGCCAGAAACTCCTCTTCCAGGCTGAGCGGCGTTACGCCGAGCTCGATGGCCGACGCCTCGTGCTGCGCCCGGAGACCACCCGCGGCCTACCTGCACAGGGATTCACCGCGATGACCTTCTTCGGCGACTGGCCGGCGTCGGCGTGGGCTCAGCTGCGCGAGGATGATTCCTGGGATAGCGGGCACACGCAGGGCGCGCTGTACCGCTGGGAGAAGGCTCGGTGGCGCCGCGTGAAGGCGACGGAGGCCGACGAACAGTATGGCCCCTGGTACCGCGGCGACCGTTCCATCGGAGCGATCGTCCACACCTTCGACGGCGGCTACAGCGCCCAGAGCGTGATCCTGCCGCTCGACCCACAGAGCAAGGCCCCGGTGCCCCGGCTCGCTCGCCGTGCGGATGGCGGCCAGCGCCTGTTCGTGCTTGCGTCCACCTCGCTTCCCACCGGCCACCTCTTCGTGCTCGGAAACGATTCGCAGAACCGCCGCCGGGATATCCCCTGCGTCGAGCGCTTCAGCCCCGGTGCGGAGACGGGCACGCTGGAAGCGCTTCCGCTGCCGCCGCAGCCCCCTCCGAAACTAGAATGGCGGAGTCTCGCTGCGCGCTCCCCGAACGACGTCTACGTCGCTGGTGTCCTCGCCGATCCGCCCGAGCATACGGGCCCAACGGTGTCGTACCTCGCGCATTTCGACGGGACGACGTGGAGTTTGCTCGATGTGCCCGCGGGCCTCTGGGGCCCAGAGATCAGCGTCGCCGAGGACGGAACGCTCTGGATCCTGAACGACACGCCGGACGTCAACCCTGCGCTTTCCGTTGCCTTCAGCTCCCAGCTCCTCCGGCGCGCGCCTTCCGGGCACTGGGCGCAGGTGCGGCTCCGGACGCCCTCGGGTCCCGTTGGCGCCGACGTTATCCTCAGCCACGTCTTCGTGCACGGCAGCGTCGTCTGGTTCGTGGGGTTCACCAAGACGCAGAGGGATCGCGTGCTCGTCTGGACGACGGCACCGGTGGACGCGACGCTGGCGATTCCCCCTTGAGTTAGGCGTAGTCCCTGAACAGCGCTGGGAGAGCGGGGTTGCTCGGAGCGATGGCTTCCTTCGGCGGAAGCTTGTCGAGAAAGCGCTGCAAGTTCGGAGGGAACGCGCCCGCGGGCTCGACTTCCTGGTAGGACTCGGCCTTCGTTGTTGAGCCCGGCTCGTTGCCTCTGGTCTTGGTGAACGTCCGCTGCACCTGCTTCACATGGCCGTCTGCAAGTGAGCCGATGATCAGGTAGCGCGAGCGGTGAATCGGCGTCCCGAACTCGTCGACCTTCATCGTGCGCGGCGCCGCCATCACTGCCGACGCGACGCGCGCCGCGTTCTTCTTCTCCGCCGATGCGTCAGGGCCGACATAGACGTCGAGCGGGACATAGAAGACCCAGAATGCCTGAACATCTCTCGTGCCAGGCAGGTTCCGGAGCGACCAGAAGTAGCGTGCGATGGTGAAGTTCCGATCCTCCGTGTCGCCCCACATACGGAGCAGCCGGCTGACGAACAGGAGCCCAGGAGGCGGGTTCTTCGGATCGATTGGGCTCGGGAACGTCGCGTCGCGCATGGTGAGCACCAGCCGGGTGAAGCCGATCGGCCGCGCTTTCCGGATTCGTGCGACGGCGCCGGCCAGATCTGTGGGGGGTCTGGGGATACCCATCCCGATGTAGTGTTTCGTCGTGACATTGTTCCAGAGGGGGTCATCGTAGGAGCCCTTGCCCGCGAAATCCGTCATGATCAACGGTACGGGGCCGCTGCCACGCTCCTTGTGCTTCAGCCCGCCGGTGTCGAAGAATTGCGCTTGCTTCTGGGTCTGGTCGACCCGGAGAACGAAGGCGATGTGCGACCCCTCGCGCTGCAGGTTCGCCTTCTTCTCGTGTTCGGATATGGGCGCCGGCTTGAATACGTAGATGCTGCCGGGAGTTAACCCGACGTCGATGGCTTTGGCGAGGTCCCTCTTCTCCTCGTCCCTGAACCACTTCCCTCCGCTCTTAAACACGCCCATGGCTGACGAGTCGTCGCAAGAAAATCCTGTGCCGGCCACGTCGCTCATGGCGTACCCGCGCGAGAGTACGCCGAAGCTGACGTTATGCTGGCAGGCAGCCGTGAGGGACACTATGGGTGATGCCGCCGGGTCGGAGAAGGGCTTGTAGAAGATCGTGTCCTTATTCGGATGTCCGTAAGTGGCGGCGGCGCCGTTGTAGGGCTGCCCGAGCAGCAGCTCGGTAATCGCGCGTGCCCATTGTTCCTCTGGGTCGCTCTCTTTCCACTTCGTCGTGTCCCAGAGGCCCATCGCAGCCCCCTTTTTCCAGACGACATCGAGCCCGCCTTCAAGGCGCTTGGCGATGAGCGCCAGCGTGGCGTCGATGCTTGTGTCGGTTTCAGTGTCGCCAGGGTCGACGGCGTTCAGCGCGACGGACAGCCGTGGCGGCGCGAGCACACCGATCCCGGAAGCATGATTCTCGACGCCGGGCTGCGCGCTCACCACCTGCGGCGCATCCTCATCCGGAGGTGGTGGTGCCTGTTCCGTGGCAGCCGCCCCGCCAGCGCTCGCTGACGCTTCTGTAGGCTCCGGCAGTTCCATCGTGAGCGAGAAGGTCACGGTCACGTCATCCGCGTCCTCCAGGTCCTCGCCCGTGGGCTCCGCGGGTACGTAGGTGCCGGCCGGTGATTCGAACACGTCCGGCAGCAGACGGAAGATCTGCTTGAAGGAGTTCGTGCCGACGAACGGGTTGTTCCAGTCGACCTCGAACATCGCGTCGGCGCTCTCGAGCTCGAACACCGCCCATCCGTCGGTACCCGTGAACACGCCTGCCGTGCTCGAGGTCCACCTCCCGCTGCCACCGGGGGGGATACGGTTCGGGATCGGCGTATCCAGGCTCCCGTGGAGGAGCTTGCTGGTCGACGGCCGCAATGGGAACTTCGTCTTGTTGACAACGATGCAGGTGACGCTGCGCGTGAGGAACGCCATGTCTCTCTCTCTCAGGTACCGTGGATCTCCACGAGCTTCGCCCGTGTGGCTGCGTCAGCTCGCCCCGTGCCCTCCAGCCCGTGGTCCTGCTGGAAGTCGCGCAGCGCGCGGGCGAGGTCTCCCGTGATTTCTGTCTGGCTCCGGCCCCAGTAGTAGCCGAGGTTCCGCAGGCGGCTCTCGACTCCCGGAACCGAGTCGGCGCCCGCGAGCTCGCCCAGCGCGATGACGTAGCGCTTCGTCTTGCCCGTCGGACGCGGCTCGCTCCAGAGCGTGACCTGCGCGGTCTTGGCCTCCGCGGGCAGATCGGCCTCGATCACGCCCTCCGCGTCGGTCCTGCCCTCGACCTTCACCCCCAGGGACCTGAGGACGTATTCTTTGTGCGCATAGGGCTGCATGTTCACATCGGTGAGCTTGAGCTTGAGGTGCTGGAGGCTCGGCTTCCCGTCCTCGGCCGTCACGTCCTCTGGGTCGAGCGCCCCGCAGTTGAGCTTCACCAGCTTGCCGTTGATGTGCGCGTCCTTGTCGAGCTCCACGCTAGACTCGGAGGCGTAGATCCGGACTGTCTCGGCAACCATCTCGGCCTCCTTGCCCAGCCGGAGCCGCGGGCCGTCGCCCTGCACGTCCACCGACTCGATGCCGGCAATGGAGACGCTCGGGGCCCGCAGCGTGATGCCCTTGGGGGTGAGCTCGATCCGGCTCTCGCCCGCGCAGAGCACGAGCCCGCCTTCTCCTCGCAGCCGCAGCACGTTCGCGCTGCCGACCGCGTAATCTCCCCAGGCGAACGCTTCCACCGTGCCGGGGTCCTCCTCGGTCCCGACCTCCAGGCTGAAGCTCCCTTGCACGCGCAGGTTCGCCTCGCCCTCGACCGTCTGCAACGAGCTGCCCTTTACGGTATGGGTGTCGACGCCGTAAACGACCACGCTACGGCCTCCGCCGATCTCCTCGCGCTGTGTGCCCGCGACCTGATCGATCTGGCTGCCGAGGGTGACGACCCGCCGATCGCCGGAGGTGATCTGGGTCTGGCTCCCGGAGACCGTTTCTTGCCGGCTGCCGCCGACGACGATGGCCTGCTGCCCCGTCACGTTGAGGCGGTGATCGTTGGCGACGACCTCCTCGAGGTCACGCGCTGCTCGCAGGAGGACGCGCTCTGCGCCCGAGCGATCGTCGAACGACAGCTCGTTCGCCCCGCCTGCGCCCGGCGAGCTCTGGGTTCGAAGCCCGCTCTTCAGCTTCTCCGCCGGAAGCGGGAACGGGGGCGGGTGCGTGGCGTTGTACAGGCACCCGAGCACCACCGGGCAGTCGGTGTCCCCGCCGAGGAAGCCGACCAGCACCTCCATGCCCACGCGCGGGACGAACTGCGAGCCGAACGACGCGCCCGCCCAACTCTGGGCGACACGGAGCCACGCCGAGCTCTTCTCGTTGCGCTGGCCCTCGATGTCCCAGTGGAACTGGACCTTGACACGCGCGTGCTCATCGGTGTGCACCTCGTGACCGGCCGGGCCGGTGACGACGGCCGTCTCGAGGACCTGCCTGGGCTTGCGTGATGGGGCGCGTGGACGGAGCAGCGCCTTGGCCTGTACGCATTCGAAGCGGTTGTGGTAGGCGCGCTCGGCGGGTTGTCCGGACAGCTCGGGGGTGTGGCCCTCGTGGACGATGCGGGTGACGGCGTACGCACCATCGAGGCCGGGAGAAGCCTCGGCGTGGAGATCGAAGTGGCGCCCCGGCGCGAGCGCGCGCACCCAGCTCTCGCCGCGGCCGACGACGGAGCGGCGCTGGACCTGCTCCAGGAAGACCCGGGCGCGATCGGGCGTGACCTCGGGCGTGTCATAGTCGGCGTGGTGCTGGTACACCTCGAGCGGCTGCGGCTGCTGGCTGGCCTCTTTGCCGGCCTTCTCGCTGAGGACCAGGTTGGGCCGGCGGAAGTCGTAGTCCCTGAGGTGCACGGCGCCGGGCTTGAGCGCGCGCTGCAGGCTGAAGGCGACGACCTCGAGGCCGGTCTGGGCGAGGCCCGCGTCGGGCCGGAGGACAACGGCGGCGGGCGTCTCGCCACCGAAGGCCGGGGCATAGCGCGCAGGATCGTCGAGGAAGATGACGGGCGCGCGGGCCGTCGTGCCGGCGCTGAGGTCCGGCGCGTCCGCGAAGCACAGGGCGATCCCCTCCTCGGCAGCGAGCCGCCGCACGAACGCCAGGTCGCTCTCGCGGTACTGCACGCAGTAGCTCCGGACCGCGTACGTGCGTGAGAGGCGCAGCTCGACCGGGAGGGAGACCGCGGCGAGGACGTGCTGGAGGATCTGCGGCACGGTCTCGTCCTGGAAAATGCGGCTCGTGGTCCGGCGCCGAAGCAGAGCTAGCGGGGGGACCAGGCGGAGGTGCCAGGTCGGACCGGTCCGCGGGGTGAAGGCCGCCTCCGCGCGCACCTGGTCGATGAGGGCCTCGATGCGGCGCTCAGCACGGCGACCGTCCCGCAGGACGAAGATGGCGAGGCGGCCAAGCAGCTCGGCGTCGCGGCCCTCGAGCTCGGGGGCAGCCTGCACGACGAGCTGGAACGAGAACAGCTCGGAGAGCGCCTCACGCCCGCGGAACGAGACGACGCGCAGGTCAGCTGGACTGAACGTCCCGACGTGAAGCTCGAAGAGATCGCTGGTCACTGATGCAATCTAACAGACATCGTGGGGCTGTCAGCAAAGAGCAGTGACGCGACGCGCGTGCCCCGAACGGTGTGGGTCATGCGGCCCGCCTCTGCCGTAGGCACGTCGGCCGGATCGCGCTGTGAGGACGACGACGCTCTCCTTG
This sequence comes from Sorangium sp. So ce394, assembly GCF_051474665.1. NCBI lineage: Bacteria > Pseudomonadati > Myxococcota > Polyangiales > Polyangiaceae > Sorangium > Sorangium sp. So ce394. Next base: position 5,222,210 of record NZ_CP150339.1, on the reverse strand, counting down.
AGCTCGATCGGCAGCGTCGGACGCCTCGCCTCGAGCTGCGCCGACACGCGCGCACGGTCGACATCGTGCTGCTCCTCCGGCCTGCCAGGCCGAATCGTAGAGCCCTGATGTCCGAAGGTCGTGCTGGCGGAGCGCGGTGTCCACTAGGTCGAGCTGCGGAAGACCGTCAACGATTGGGCACATTCCGCTCAGGGATCGCGTTTGCGAGCGCTTCCGGCCACACGAGCCGGACCCCGAGGGCCTGACACGTCTCGACCCAGCTCGGATCCTGCGGCTTCCGCTCCGTCACAAGGACAGGTTCGACTGTCCTTCCTCGGGCCCTGAGCAGATGAGCGTACCGAAGCACCTGGCCGAGCCCGAGCCTGAGCTGCCTTTCCTCGTTGAGATCCGTGATGCTCTTGACCTCGGCCACGAAGATCGTGGTGCCCACCTCCCAGGCGAGGTCGTATTCCGGTTCGTCGGCGGACGGTGACCGCGGAACGAGGCCGCACTCCCGAACGAAGTTTGCGAGCGCGTTCTGCGTTTTCGCGTGCCCACGGTTGCCGCGCTCGATTTTCTCGAAGTCCACCTCCTCGGACGGCCCGCGGTTCGTGAGGACCATGGTTTCATCAGCAGGGCGATACGCCGAGCCGAGCTGTACCGCCTCTGGGATGGACACTCGCTGAGCCCATCCGCCGGCTGCTGCCACGACTGCCTCCCACTGCTCGGAGGTGACGTTGAAGATCGTGCCGCCCCGTGCGCGGGCGACCGAAAGGCTCGAGAGTAGGTTCTCGTGCTCGTCGACCCAGAGCGGAAGGCCCGGCGGGGTGACGTACCGGATCCGGACGCGCTCCTCGACGTCGCCGGGTCCGGGCGGCGTCACCCAGTAGGGATTCTCATGGTCCGGCATGCCACGCGGGCCGTCAACGACCTCACCGAGGGCGACAATTCCTCGCCGACCACTGCGGCCTTTACCTCGCCAAACCAAAACGCGGTCGCCGACCTTCATCGGGCGACCGGCCGTGGTCCACGTATCGACCTCGCGCTCCCGGACGGCATCCTCGACGCGGTACGTGTCAGGGCTTGCGAACAGTGCCCAGCAGCGGCTGCCGACAGAGCCGCCGAGGCCGGCCATGCTGAAGAGCAGGCTGCGCATCGCCGCTGCCACGTCCCGCTGCTCAAGGAGACCAGCGTCAAAGATCGGCTCCTTCGCCCAGTCGGGGTGCCCGAGCGACGCGGTCAGTTTATCAAGGACCCGTTGCTCCCCGCCGAGAACGTTGCGAAGGGGCGCGACGTAAACCTGAACGTGCCCACTAGCCCAGCCGCTCACAAGGTCGCCAGAGCTCCCACCCTGGCGGACGATAAAACGTGGCTCCACGTCGCCCTTCCCCCACACGACGTCGAGATCGCCGGCAAGCGACATCGCCTCGTTGAACAAGCGCCGGAGGCCCGCCGCACCGGTCGCAGATCGGACTTCTGCCTCTGAGAAGAAGGCCTGCTCGTTCCACGGCTCTCCGTGCTTCCGCTCACCCTGCATGGGCCGAACGTACCCTGCACCGGGGGACGGGCGAACGTGATTGCGACTCGAACCACGATCGGCGAGGCTCTTCGTGGCGTCCGCCGATGGAGGAGAGCCTCGAGATCCGCGAAGCGGCGATCCTGCACTGCCGGCAGCTCAGCCTGCGGTGGGGCGACGCCGTGCCGTACGCGGAGCTGGCGCGCGGGTTTCCGTACAGGGGCGCCTGGATCAAGCTCGTCGGACCCCAGGGGGTGTTCAAGCCGAAGGAGCTGACCGACGGCCCGCTGACGCTGCTCTCGACGCTCGCGTCCTCGTACGAGGACGAGCACCAGGAGGGCGACGAGGTGCTCTACGACTACGCGCCGCGAACCCGCGAGCATGAGAACAACGGGCTCAAACGCATCGCCGCGTCCGGGCGGAAGGTCATCCTCCTGAAGCAGGTCAAGGGGAAGCCGCGCCCCGAGTACATGGTCTTTGCGCCGGTCGCGATGCTCGGGTTCGACGATGCGGCCCGTAAGGTGCGGCTGAGTCTGGCCGGTGCGCAAGCTGAGGCCGCCCGCATCCCGGCACCGGTTCCCGCACCGTTCTCGAAGGCGTACGCCGAGACGGTCGTCAAGGCTCGGCTCCACCAGGCCCATTTCCGCCGACAGACGCTCGCAGCCTATCAGGAGCGTTGCTGCGTCTGCGAGCTGCGGGAGCGTCCCCTGCTCGACGCCGCGCACATCGTCCCCGATCGGCTCCCCGAGGGCGTACCGACGATCCGGAACGGCCTCGCCATGTGCCCTACCCACCATCGGGCGTACGACCAGGCCATCCTGCTCGTCACCGAGGACTACCGGGTCGAGGTCCGCAGTGATCGGCTCGCGTATGGCGACAGCGACGCGACCCGGCGGACGCTTCTCGACTTTCACGGCCGGTCGCTCTGGCTTCCGAAGGAAGAAGGACTCCGGCCGGATCCCGAGCTTCTGCGCAAGAAGATCGAGCTCGCGGCGTAGGAGACTCGCGATGACGGCGCTCGCGGCAGGTTCTCGCGTGGGCTCGCTGCCTCCTTGATCTGGCAGCGGTGTCATGATGTGCCGCAGAGCCATAATATCCAGAGCGGATGCTGCTCTTCACCCCGGGCAGCTTCGCAGATGGAGAAATGAGCTGCTCAGCAATGGCGTGAGTTGAGCCTCCGTATTCGTAGCTGGTTAGAAGGGCAAAATGAAGTGCAGCCCGCTGCGGCTGCCATCGCCCAGGCTACGTGGCCGACCCCCATTGCGCGATGCCCAACCGACGATCCGTGTATCGCGAGCCCCAATATGAAGCCAACAAACCGATCCGCCAGTCGCTCGCCCCTGGTCGCCCGCTGATCCAGGCAGCTCCACGAGGCCGGCCGGCCCGGCTGAACGCGGGAGGGCTGGGTGAGCACGCTGCGGAGGGGGGCCAGGCGCCCGCCCGCCGCGCCGACACAACCGCCGCCGGTCACGATCCCGCCGGAGGCGATCCTCGCCGAGAGCGGCCTGATCCGCTCCATGCTCGCCCGGTGCGGCGTGCCCGCGCGCGATCGCGACGACGTGCTCCAGGAGTGCCTCATCGGCGCCGTCGTCGCCGTGCCGGAGGGGAGGTACCGACCTCAGCCTGGGCTGCACCCGAGGCGGATCCTCCAGCGCTGGCTCGTGGGCATCGCCGTCCGGCAGGCCGCGAAGTACCACGAGAAGTCGTACCGCCGGCACGAGGTCGCCGTCCCGGACCCGCGGGCCTACGTCACCGGCCGGGTGCCGTCCCCGCACGGGGAGGTCGAGGCGCGCGCCCTGCTGGAACTGCTCTGGCTGGTCGAGCCCCGGGAGCGCCGGGTGCTGATCCTCGTCGGCGAGGGGGAGCAGGTGAGCGAGGTCGCCCGGAACCTAGGGTTGCCGGTCGGGACAGCGTTCTCGCGGCTACGACGTGGACGGAAGCGCCTGGCAGCCGTGCTCAAGCGCCGGCGTCGCTTCCGGTAGCCCTCATTTACCGTGGGCGAGGTATTCATCTACCGCGCGTGAGGTCCTCATCGGGTTCGTGATCGCGGGAGCCCAGTGCGCGCGATGGCCCTGCGCATGCGCAAGCGAAAGTTTCTCTTGCGCACGGTTATACGGATGCATATACTGCTACAGCAGTTGTACGTCCGATTTTTCTAGCCCGAGGCTCCCCGGCGTGCCACACCTGTGGCCTGGAGGCGCGAGCTTGTAAGGCTCACAGAAAAATCCGCCGTGAATGGAAAGCGAAAGGGCCCGGGCTGGCACCCGGAACCCCTTCTCGTCTTCCTGTCGCGCAGCTCTGAGAACCGCGACCGACAGTCCCTGCACGGGCGACTGCGCCAGAGCCTATCGAGGTTCTGGCACGCGTCAAGGTCTCGGCGCTGACAAGGCGGTCGTCTGTCCTCCGGGGAAGGAAGCCGAGACGACATGTTTCAATTCTTGAAATTGCACGTCGAGATACTCGCCGAGCTGGAGGAAGCGCTGCAACGCGTTCCTGGTCCAGCTCCGTTGCCGCGCCACGAACCGCTCCCTCGGGTTCCGAGGCCGTTCGTGCAGGCGCCGCCGTTCATGCGGCCGGAGTACAGGCGGCGCAGGTAGCGCTCGCCGATCTGTGATCGTCGTGCGGTCCCTCGTGGCGTGGGGTCACCCATGCCCGAGGGCCGCCGGCATCCAGAACGCCCGGCCGGCGGTTCAGGAACTCAAGCGCCCTGGGATCGCTCCCGCCTGCCGCGAAGCACGCGAGCTCCAGTACAAGGATGGGGCGAGGGGGGCGTGGACGGGAACGGCGGGCTGAACGAGGGAAACGAGCGTCGATAGGAGCCGCAAGGTCATTCACGCCGATCGTACAATCGAGGTTGGTATCTGTGAGTCAATTCGTAGTCTCGCTAAATTTTAATTCGCTTCATCAGGCGTTTAGCGCGCGCACTGGACGCATTCTCGAGCGAGCCGCCTTTCTATTAACGGCGGCGGAGGATGCGACGACAAATCATGGGCTTGTTCCGAACGTCAAAGGGCCGACCCCGGCGGTCAAGTTGACACCTCGGCCGGTGGAGGTGGTGCGGCCCGAAGGAGCGCGATGGATTACCGAATGCGCTATCCGCGACTGTCTTGAGGAAGTTCAAGATTTCCTAGAGGAAGTCAGGAAACTGTGCGCTGCCGTTGGGCTTTCTGAACGGGGAGAGGTCCCCGGCGATATCCTCAACATCGTAGTCTTCGGGCCGTCCCGGAAGTTTGATCGTTTGACACTCCCAGAGAAAATTGCGCGCCTTCGTGCAGACTATGGTGCGGAAATAATCGATCCCCGTGTCGACCATATACTTACACTCAACGTTGCCAGGAATTGCCTGGTTCACCGGGGCGGTGTTGTGACCGTCCAAGATTGTAATGAGGGCGAGGAGCTGGTGGTACGTTGGGCGTCACTAGAACTGCACGCGAGACGGCCCTCGGGTGATGTATTGCCCGTTTCTGAGGGTGAAGTGCTGGAGGCAGGGACACAGATTCTTGCGAAGCACGTCGTCTCCGAGCGGCGCTTTAGTGTCGGCGAGTCGATTGCCTTCACCACGGCGGATCTGTGTGGTATATGGATGATGCTTCACTTTTTTGGAATAGACACGTCTTTGCGGATCGTGAACTATGCCAAATCTAAAGGATTCGTGTTTAAGGATGATGCTCCAGGTGGTGATGCTGGTGGAGGGTAGCCAGAGGCTGGTGTACCTCTGGCAGAGAAGCGTAAGGATCTCGTATCCAATGGGTGTTTGTGTTTGCTCGAACGGCAGGAGTAAGGCATCACGCCTCCCCGATTTCGACCGACCGCCACCACCAGGACCCGGCCCGCCAGGTCGCGGCGAACAGCTCGGCGCTGTCGTAGGCGAACTCCAGCACGAGGCCCGGCGCGACGAGCAGGGAGAAGGTTTCGTCCTCCTCGGCGAGAACAGCTTCAGCGATGGCGGCGAGCTCGTCAGGGTCGATCATGCCCGAGGTATCGACCGGAGGAGTTAGCCTCGTGTCATGAACTACTAGCCGTCGAGGAATAGCTTTGATCGAGAAACTGTACATCCCCCTTGAGAACGTCACGAAAACAATATGCGACCATGTGGTCCAGATTGAACTCGACGATCTCTCGGTTTTCTCTCACCTGGACCTCGGCCGTGAGTGCGACAACTCGCAGCTGGGGCAGTAAGCATCCGCGTGCTTCCACCATGACTCCCTCTTCGAAATCATGCCGTACCGGAGTCCAGTCACAGGTGCCTTCTGGAATGTATTTGTTCATTATGGTTTGGAGATCGCACTTGCGTCCGGATTCATAAGTGGCCTCGTGGAGGGCGGGAAGGACTGTTGTGCTGATGTTGAGCTTGTCGATCCCACGCTGCGCGATCTCTTTGCGAATCCAGTTCTCATCAAACACGAGTTTAGCGTTCCTGAATGTTGGAACCCGGAGCTGTAGCTCTCCTTCTATCGTTCGAATGAGGCCGTCCCAGTCGTCCTCTCGTGGCTCCCGCAGTTCGTAGAGTTGGATGCCATGGTGGGTGGCGACGCTACGGGCACCTTCTTGGAATCCTGAACGAGACACCATGATACCCCTGGGCTGGCCGGGAATGTCCTGAAGTACCGAGTTGAACGCCAGTACCTGCTCTTGCTTGACTGGGTTGGACCAGTCCTTGCACTGCACAATCGTTAGGTATTTCACTGGTCCTAGTTCGAAGTTGAACGCAACGTCGATCTGGTGGTTGGTCGCTCTGCCCTGGAGTATGATGTCACGTTTGACCTGTGCACATACACCGGTCTGGGCAAGGAGACGGGAAAAGACTTGCTCGGTGAGAGCTTCGTACTTCTTGCCGGTGTTGGTCAAGTACCCTCCTCCCTGGCTGCCCTGATGATGACATACGGCGGCTGATGTGCTCGAAGCGATCGACCGGATGACTATCTTATTGAGCGTGCCACTCTAGACGAGCGAGCGCCGGCGGTATGGGACGCCCGCCACCTTGCGCTGACGTCCGGGAGGCGTTGTCCTGGCTCTTGTTGCCGCTCCAGCTACCCCCATGGCCGTCTTCCTCTCCGAGGCCAGCCGAGATACCGTCCCGTGTCAAGACGGGGCATGCGCTCGGCAGGGGGCTGCCGGCACGGAAACCGGCCGGCAGGGCAAGAACGCCGCCCGCCACCGGGACGCCCACGCAGCCGTGGCTCCTCGCTCGGTGCCGGGGTGCGCCCGCACAGCACGCAGACTCGGACCCGGGATCCGCCCCGCCGGCCTGGTGCCGATCGTGGAGCTCCGTCTCTGCGAGGCCATCCCTCTGCGAGGCAAGCCGAGCCTCAGCCCCCGGCAGGGGGGCGCCCGGCCGGCCCATGCTCCCGGCGAGCGGCCTCAGGGCTGTTCCGTTATGGGCGTACGTGGTCTCTTGGGGCCAGCCTGCCGCAGGCATGCGAGGCATGGTGCGATGTGTAGTCGGTGTAGGTTATGCGCCGATGTGGTGGATGGCTCCGAGGTACACGTGACTGTCTTTGGGTACGTGAGTCAGAAGCTTGCGAGCGCCATGGTCGTAGTGGGGAGGTGGGAACAGAGAATGAACGCTCAGGAGATCGCCTGAGCCAAGCCATCGCAATGCCTCATCAAGTTGAATGCGAATCCAGCCGACGACGAGCGGCATGAGATCGATGTCATCGATTCGGTCTAGTGGTATTCGGCGAACCAGGAGGCCGTGCTGTGCGTGCGGTCGAAGATATAGAGACGGTGCTGCCGTTCGCAGGTCGATTAACTCGATATCTGTGCCCCGGTAGAGTCCTGGCTTGTCATGTGCCTCGACAAGTTTGCCTGGTTGGATGAGGGCGATGTGCGCGTATGTGCTTGCGGTTGGGCGTCTACGCTCGAAATGAAGGTACTCGCCACGCCTTCCGTACGACAGGGCAGTGTGGCATGAGAACCAGAGGGCGACCCATATATTGTCGACCACGTCGAGCCAGTTTGTTCGAATGCCGTAGTGTTGCAGCAGTGCGTCGTATGCGTATTCCGGCGTGCTTGTTATGAATGCTTTTTTGGATACGGCGTTCCGTAGTTCGCGAAAATGATTAAATCGCTTCTGGGCCCTACTTATTGTCGTGCAACCGCGATACAGGCTTGGTGCCATCGTGGGGAACTTGTCTAGCTGACCACGGAAGTACACGGGACCGTTATGAGCTAGCGCATGCTTGAGATACCCGGCGGCCTGGATCAGTGTGTGCTGACTGGTGACATCGAGTACTTCAAGTTTCGAGTCCCAAGAGCCGCCGGGTGTCTTCAGCTTACTTAGTATTGACATTGGAGCGCATCTCGGCTGTCCGTGTGATATGCTTGGCGTAGCGAGGCAGTGGTTGCCCAGTCACGATCGGCAAGTGCAGAGGCCGACCCATCGGTCTAGTATGCCATAAACCTTAACGGCTGATATCCGTGCAGGCAGCCTAGGGGTCTCTCTGGTCCTCGCTGCCGCTCCAGCTACCCCTATAGCCGCCATCCCCTGCAAGGCCAGCGGAACTGCCTTCCCGTGTCAAGACGGGGCATGCGCTCGGCAGGGGGCCGCGACCAGGGTACAGCGCCCGGCCGGCAGGGCAGAGCGCACCGGCTGCCTACATCCCCGCACAGCAGCGTCCGCTAGTTCGTCGGTTCCGGGCTGCGCCAGTACGGACCCGGGATCCGCCCCGTCGGCCCGGTGCCGCTCGTGGAACTCCGTGGAGCCCCGTACCCTGGCGTCACCCGCCGCGCCCGATCCCGGTGGTCCCGCCTACACCGGACCCGCCCCAACTCCAGCGTAGCCGAAATTTGTCAGGTCACACGCAGGTCACACAAAAGCAAGAAGACACGGCTCTCGCCGTGTCTTCTGAGTGGAGGCGCCGGGAATCGAACCCGGTGCCAGGTGCACGGTCGCGGGCGTTACGATGGCCTGCCGCGACGCCCGGGGTAAGCCTCCGCAGTGCTCGGGCGACCCAGCGCCACCGCCTGCTGCCCCGCTCGCCGCCCTCGCGGAGACACTCACCCGCGCCGTCGCGATCGGGGACGAGATGGCTTCCGGGGTCGATCACGAGGCGGCCGGTCAGCTGCTCGGCCTTCCACCCGCATCCGGCGATGGGGGCGAGCCCGCACCGACGGTCAACCTGGTCCGGGAGCAGCGCTGGCTTGGAGGCACATACGCAAGGACAATCAGACAGGCGAACGTGAGCTGGGCGGCTTTGACCCAGATTTAGCCCGCAACATCATCACGATGGGACCGTGGGACCCGCAGCATCTTCAGCCAGCGCAGCACGGCACGAACCAGCGTCGGACAAAACAACCGCGCATGCGCCACGGCGCGCTCGCCTCATTCGGCAGGTGACACATGGATCTACCTCCTAGCGATCAGCGGCCCCCCCGCAGATGTCCGTGCCCGGGTGTAGATATCACCCGTCGGGGTTCCTCGGTCAGAACGCTGACATGCTCGCCAGCATGCTTCTGATGGCGAGCGGCGTCGCAGCGTTCCTCGAGCGGAGCGTCCTTCGCAACTGCTCTCTGCCGCGCTCCAAGCGACCCTGTATCGTGTTGGGGTTCTGGCCAAGCCTGGCTGCGATCTCCTCGGCAGTGTACCCCAAAGCGGAGTCGGCCAAGACCTCGCGCACCTCTGGCTTGAGCCGTTCCATGCAACGAAGGCTAAGCCGCGCCTCCACCTGCCCGAACGGCGGCGGCGCGTATTCGTCGATCGCCGGATGCGTGTACGCGTCGCGGCCTTTCTCCCACTTTTGCTCACGCTCTCTGTAGTGCGTTATATGGTGCCACGTGACCACAAACAGCCACCGTCGAACGGCCTGTCTCACAGAGAGGTGCTCGCTCGCATGGAACCCTCCTACCTCGACCGTGTGCCATGCGGAGAGGAGGATCTCCTGCATAACGTCCTGATGGTCGCACTCTGGAATCTGGAGTCGGCACAGATTGTCCTTGATCATGTGGCTATATCGAACGATCTCGCCAATGGACACGCGCACCCCGAACCGCATGCCCGTTCTGACTGGACGCGGGCCACCGTGGCGTTCATCCATCGCTCCCTACCCCGGGCAACGTCGAGCTCAGCGAAGAGCGCTCTACGTCCTCCCAACCGGCCCCGTTCGCACGAGTGCGCTCACGATCGTCGTGCTGCACCGGGAAGCTCGTCAGCGTGGCAGCGCGAAGCGCGAGCTCGGCCCCCTCGCCGGCGCGAGCAGGGAGCGGCAACCGCAGTCGCGGTAGTGGAGGCGGCGGGAGCTTCGCCCGGGGGCTCCGGGCGACGGGATCAGGCGACGGCACCACGGGTGGAGGTACATCGAGCGCCCGAGGGGGCATCGCGGGCGGACGCGCCGGCACAGAGCTCGACGCTGGCGACGACGCCGTGCGCGCCGAGCTCTCGCGCCTGGTGACCGGCTCGTCGAGCTTGATCACCACCGTGTCCTCCGCGTCGCTGCGGTAGTCCTCGTGCACACGCCACAGGCGCTCCCAGTACCGAGCAGGCGTTCCCGTGAAGACCTCCAGCTGCCGCGCGAGGCCGGGCGTGATGGGGAGGTCGCTGTTCAGCAGCCGCTCCACGTCCCTTGGTGCGAGCCCCGTGTTCTCGGCCAGCTTTCTCTGCCACGCGGGGATTGTCGCACAGAACGCTTCCAGGACCCTGCCAGGCCACGGGACGGGGCGTGCTCGGACGCCCGTCATCGCTGCGATCAGCGCATCGACGTGGCAGTCCAGCAGGCGCTTGTGTCGCCCCAGCTCCTGCTCGGCCTTTTCCTTCGCATCGATGAGGGCGGACTCGTCTTCCTCGTGGCTCCGCTCGCCAGCCTCGCGCAGCCCGCGTTCGCGGCCCAGCGCTTCACGCGCAGTGACCGCGAAGCCGATGGCAACACAGGCCATCATCGCGAGACCGATCGGCGAGATGAGCCACATCGCGCTCAGCATGTCCTCCACCGTATTCATTGTGGTTCGCCTCCTGGACGTGACCGTTCTTGTCTGGACGCAAGGCAGATCTCGGCCTTGTGCTGAAGACAGCACCGGCGTCACCGTCTGCCTAGCTGTCGATCGACAGCCGGTGAGTCAGCGAATCTGCCTGAGTAGCGCTTCGCGCTCCCTGGCAAGCCGCCCTCGAGGGAATTCTCGCGCGTGAGCCTCGAGTAGCTGGCGCGCCTCGACGTCGCCAAGGGCGGTGTGGGTCTCAATGGCCATCCGGGCCTCCTCGATCAGGCTCCGCTCGCGCTGGCTCACGATGGGGCGCACGGCACTCCCGCGCGTCGCGGCCCGAGGGACGGTCGTCCCCGCCGGAGCGGGCGCGCCACCCGCCGTCGCCCCAGTGCGGGCGCTCCCTTGTGCTGTCGACGTCGAGCCCTCGTGCGCGGCGGCGTCCGCACCGGTTCGTGCGGCGCGCACCACGTCGCCCTGTGCGGCGGGCGTCGTGCCAGGCGCGCCCATCGCGGCCGCCTGCGTCCACGATTCCGGGCTGGGCAGGCGCGGCACCCCGGAGAAGAGAGCACCGGTCAGCACGACAAACGCGCCCTGGACGAGGATCCTCAGGCCCAGACGGCGCAGCGAGGCCCTCCAGGACCTGCGACCGTGAAACCCGACGGCGAGCGGCACGCAGGCTTCCCCGTCCCGCCCCTGCGAACGCTCTTGCGCCGTCCACCGTTGCCTCTGCGCCTTCAGCTCCTCTCGCGCCCGTCGGTGTTGCGTCTTCACCGCCTCCACATGGAGCCCGAGCTCGGCGGCGATCTCGACGAGCGGCGTCCCCTCCAGATCGTGCCTGATCAAGAGGTCCCGGTACTTGGGGTCAACCCTGGCGACCAGCTGCCGCGCGCGCGCTTCCCGCTCCCGCAACCGGAGCAAGTCTTCCGGCGTCGGACACGCACCGGGGAATTCGTGCTCGTCGAAGGACGTGAGGACCTCACCCCGGCGGCGCGAGTCTCGGACGTGGTTGCGCGCCTGGTTCAGGGCGATCGTGACATGGTAGGCCAGCGGATCCCGACGCGGCTCGATCCGCTCGTCCGCTTCCAGGCACCGCAGCAGCGCCTCTTGCGCGACGTCCTCCGCATGGCGTGCCGGGACTCCGTGACGCCTCACCAGGCGCCGGAAGAGCTCGAAGCAGCCGGAGAGGCTCGATGGCTTGCCCACACCGGTAGCACACCTGAGCGGCCCCCTCGGGGTCAGCAAAGTGAACGGACCCGATCACTTCAGTGGGAGAGTGTGGCACATTGCGCTACATTTGATCCGTTTTGACCACGTGGCTGCTGGCGTACGGCGTGGACGAACATCTTCCGCCGTCCAGTCGCGCATTCTCGCCTTAACAGCTGTTTCTCGGCGAATATGTGCCGGTTGACGCCGAACGGCCGGCGTAAGTACCGTCCCTGCATGCGACGCGGTCTGCACCTGCTGTTCGCCTTGCTGACGCTTGGCACTTCGACGGGCCTGGTCAATTCGGCTGGCGCGGAAGAACGTTCCCCGACCCTGGGAAGAAGCGACAGGTTGACGGTGCAGAACCACGTTCGCCGTGGTCAGAAAGCTCGCGCTGCGAAGCAGTGGACCGTGGCAGTTGATGCCTACAAGGTGGCGCTCGACGCGGCAACCACGGCGCCCGTCTCTGCGGCAGAGCGCGCGGAGATTGCCGGGGAGCTCGGGCTGTGTGAGTTTGAGCTGCACAACTACCGCGATGCGGCAGAGCACCTGACCCAGAGCCTTGAGCGCCGCGAGGCGCTGCCGGTCCGGCTCCAGCAACGGTTCGAGGCTGGACTAACGAAGGCAGCATTTTATGTGGGAACGCTCCTGATATCCGTCGATCCACCGGATGCCGCGGTGGACATCGATGGTAAGACGATCGACCGGACCGCGCGGACCTACAAGCTGTTCGTCACTCCTGGCCAACACATGGTGCGGGGCCGGGCGCCCGGCCGTACGGAAGCGCTGCACTCATTCACTGCCGTAGCCGGACAGGAGTACAAGATTTCGATGCAGTTGCCACCCGCGGCGGTGAGCAGCCCCAAGGAGAGCGCACTGGCATCGCCGAAGACCGTGATCGCTTCGCCTGCCACCCGCACGCAGAATCCCGGACCGTGGGCTTCCTGGCCAGGCACGCTGCGCATCACGGGGATCGCCGTCGCGACCGCGGGTGTGTCGGTGGGCACCATCCTCATAATTCATGCGGATAAGCTCAATGACGACCTGAGCGCCCGGCGTGACCGGCTATTGAGCGAGCCCGCCTCAGGCTCGTCGATGTGCTGGCAAGCGCCTCAGAACTCGCCGTGTGGCGAGCTGCGGCGCCTACGCGACGCGCGCAACCTGTCCGGGCGCACGGGTGTGGCCACGGTCATCGCAGGTGGTGTGATCGGTGCGGTGACCGCCGCGTCCTTCTTCACGGACTTCTCCTTCCTGGGGTTCACGCCGGCTCGGGAGCGCGTCCATGTCTCGCCCGTGGCGAACGGGAACGAAATCGGCGCACAAATTGAGGGGATGTGGTGAGCACACCGGGACCCGCGGGGAGGAATTCGCTGGTACGCCGAGGCGCTGTGACGTCGGTCGTCGCTGTCGCAGTCTGCGCATGGGGAGCTAGCACGCTGACAGCTTGCACCTCCTACTCTGATGATTGCTGGGAAATGCTGGCGTGTCCTTCCAATCCGGAACCTCCGCCCGACCCGTGCGAGGGAGAGCCCGGCACGGCGCCAGCGCTCGATCAATGCGGGGTGTTCGTCAGCGAGCAGGGAGACGACCAGAACCCCGGCACGAAAAGTGCGCCGGTCAAGACCTTGGAACACGCTGTCGGGCTCGCCGCTAGCGGACGACGCGGCGGCGAGGCGCCGACCCGGCGCGTGTACGCCTGCGGCGGTACTTTCGAGGAGGCGATCACGCTACCCTCTGGGGTCGACCTCTGGGGCGGGCGTCGGTGCGACGGCGGGGATTGGTCGTATCAGGGGTCATTCGGCGGGCCGGATCACCCCACGATCATCGCTCCGCCGGGGGGGATCCCGCTGCGGGTCCTCGGTGTGGAGGAGACGGCGCTCGCGGGCGACAACGCGACGTCCGTGATCGCCGGCGTGCGCGTCGTGGCGGCGGACGCCTCGGCGCCCGATGGTAAGTCGTCGATCGCGGTGATTCTGAGCACAGGGGCCAGGGCGATCGTGCAGGACAGCGTCATCGTCGCGGGCAACGGCAAGGACGGAGAGTCGGGGAAGGACGCGCACAGCGAACGGGCAACGGACGGCGTGAATGGGAACGACGGCGCGTCCGCCTGCACGGCGGATGTTGTGATGGGCGCCCTCCCGGTCGTGACCGTGTGCGACGATGGCACCGAGTCGATCGGCGGATATGGGGGCGACGGCGGCATTGACGTGGGTGGTGATGGCGCTTCGGGGCAGCCGGAGCTGGCGGAGAATCCGGAAGGCGAAGGCAGTGGAGGAGTCGGCGCGGACCTCACGATGTGCAGCGACGGGAAACCAGGCGCAGACGGCGCCGACGCCGGTCGCGCGGCTGGCGCGGTCGGCGAAGGCCACCTCGGCATCCATGGATGGATCGGCGTCCGGGGCCAGGACGGGCAGCGAGGCGGCACCGGCCAGGCGGGCGGCGGCGGTGGCGGCAGCAAGTCGCGTGGAAACATGGTTGCGTGTCGGGCAGGCCTGCCCCAGGGGGGCGCCGCCGGCGGCTCGGGAGGGAGCGGCGGTTGCGGCGGTCGGGGCGGCTATGGCGGCGGCTATGGCGGTGCGAGCATCGGCATTGTTGAGCTGGACGGCGCGGAGCTGACGATCGGGGGCAGCGACGTGTTCACTGGCAAAGGCGGCCAGGGCGGCGTGGGCGGGAGGGGCCAACCGGGAGGCATTGGGCATAAGGGCGGTCGCGGTGGGCTCGGCTCTGGCGACATGTGGGACGCATGCAGCGGCGGCCGTGGAGGCAACGGTGGTCGCGGAGGCGATGCCGGCGGCGGGCTCGGAGGCGCGTCTGTCGGTATCGCCTACGTCGTGCCCAACTTCGCCATTCGACCCGGGACCACCATTGTTCCCGGACCCGCCGGTAATGGTGGCCTCGCGGGGAACGCCGGCACGGCGGACGAGGTGGGCCAAGGGGCGGACGGTCCGTCGGGGGAGCTCTATCGTTTCGGTGCGGCAAGCGAGCCGCCCCTTTGACTCGCGCTTCGCGAGACGCTGCCAGCGAGGGATGCCGATGCGACTGAACTCCGCGATCCTCTTGGTCTTCCTTCTGCCGCTCGCCGCGGCCGGTTGCGGCACGGCGCCGGGGGTGAACGACCCTGACGGCGCACCGCCGTGTGGCGGTCCATCGACGTGTGCAGGAGATCCGATCCCCGAGTCGGTCTGCCTGGAGCACCTCGCCGCGGGGCGGGCGATGGATGGCTGCGGCGTGTTCGTCAACGATCCGGTTCTCGGCGGTGATGACGCGAACCCCGGCACGAAGGACAGGCCCGTTACTTCCCTGCCGCGCGCCATCGAGCTGGCGCGCACCGGGCGCGGTCGTGTGTTCCTCACCCGCAATGCTTTCGTGGAGCCCACCATGCTGCCTTCCGGGGTGGATATCCATGGAGGCTTCGACTTCTTAGAATGGGAACGGCAGCGGGCGCCTGAAGATCCGGTGTACGCTATGGCCAAGCTCACGGCCCCGGTTGGGCACATCCCGCTGACCCTGGAGCCGGCACGGGCCGGCGACACGGGGGCTGCGGACGGGGTCTCGATCATCGATCACGTGTTCGTCCGCAGCGCAACGCATATCGGGATGCTCGTTCGGTCGGGCGCCGCGGTGGAGATCATCGGAAGCTGGATCGAAGCCGGCTATGGATTGGGGGGCGGCGACGGGGAGAAATGGCCCTGGCCGAATCAGGCAGCGAGGGGTCCTGACGGACAGTATGGGGGAGATGCGTGCTCCGCAGCGACGGTCCCGGGTGGGGCTCGTGCGGTGAACTCCTGCGAGGGAGGAATCCCGAGCATCGGCGGGCGTGGGGGAGACGGGCTTCCCGACGGGGCGAGCGACGGCGAGGACGGGCAACCGAGCTCGCTGTCGCAGCCGACGTACGGACGGGGGGGAGACGGGGACGTGCCAGGCGTCCATTGCGAACGAGGTCAGGCGGCGCTCCACGGCGATCCGGGCGCCGTCGGCGCATCGGGCAAGGGCCGCGGGCGGATCGATGAGACCGGATGGCACGGCGACAGGGCCGGTGACGGAGGCAGGGGGACGCCGGGCCAGGGCGGCGGCGGAGGCGGCGGCCGCAGGGGCGGGCTAGCCGTGTGCGGCGTGGCCTCCAAGGGGGGCGCCGGCGGCGGCTCCGGAGGTGCCGGCGGCTGCGGCGGTCGAGGCGGCCGAGGAGGCGAGAACGGCCAACCGAGCATCGGGATCGTGGCGCTTCACGCCAAGGTGACGGTGCGCGACAGCATCATCACCAGCTACGACGGGGGCCCAGGCGGCGACGGCGGGGAGCCGGAGCACGGCGGCAAAGGCGGCCGAGGCGCGTCAGGGGGCGCCGTGGGGGACGGCACGTGGTCCTGCGGCGGCAGCGACGGCGGCCTCGGAGGCGACGGCGGCTACGGTGGCCCCGGGCGCGGCGGCGACTCCATCGGCATCGCCTACCTCGACGAGGAGCGGCTCACGCTGGAGGGGGTCACCTTCGAGCTGGGGCTGCCGGGCCCAGGCGGCAGGAGTTGGGAATGGTCTGGCGACGTCATCACGGGGGAGGAGGGCATCGCCGTCGAGACGCTTCGCTTCCCTGAGTAGGAGCAGCGCCCATCGCATCCGGTGGCCTCGGCAGAATCCCCCCGGGCACTCCGCTGCCCGATCCGAGGTGGAAACTGGCGCCCAGGAGAGGCCGGCGATGCTGGCGTGGCGGCTGTGAAACGCAGCGATTCGAGCGGTCGCGGTGCGCCCCCGCGATGACCGAGCTCGACTTCGACGGCCGCTTTGCGCTGCTCGTCGACGCCGAGCACATCAAGCCTATGTCCCGGGCCTGCTCGGCGTCAGGATGGGCTCTACCGAACGCGTACAGCACATCGCCCGTGATAACAAGCGGACCGGGCGGCTCTTGCGCGAGGCGAAGCTGCCGATCCCGGGCGCGTGCCTGGAGGACATCGACTACGCGCCGAAGCGGGAGCTCGAGCGGGCCCAGATCCGCCGGCTCTCGTCGGGTCGCTGGATCGTCGACCACGCTAACGTGCTCATCACCGGGATGACCGGCGTGGGCACCAGCTACCTGGGCTGCGCGCTGGCGCATCAGGCGTGCCGCGCTGGCTTCCGCGCGCTCTATCGTCGCGTGCCGCGCCTGCTGGAGGAACTCGCCCTGGCGCACGCCGACGGGACGTACACGAGCCTGCTGGGGCGGCTGGCGAAGATCGACGTGCTCGTGCTCGACGACTGGGGGCTCGCCCCGCTCAAGGACCAGGAGCGCCGCGACTTGCTCGAGGTCTTAGAGGACCGCCACGGCCTGCGGTCGACGGTCACCACCAGCCAGATCTCTGTCGGAAAGTGGCACGATCATCTCGGAGATCCGACAATCGTCGACGCCGTGCTCGACCGCATCGTCCACAACGCGCACCGCATCACGCTGAAGGGCCTCCGCCGCAAGGGCAAGGAGACCACGGAGACCTGAATCCCAGACCCCGGCGGACCAGCGTCGCTTCGCTCTGAGGGCGATCACAATGCGCATCGCGGTGATCACGATGGGTATTGCTCAACGTTGAGCAATGGGCACCGGGTCGCCTTGACGGTCGATCCGGTGCATGAGCCACACCGGCAGCGCCCGCTCGTTCTCTATATCCCACATATCCACCTTTAGCCGCTCAATGTGCACGAGGTGCGCCGCTGGGTGGATCGGCGGCGCGATGCCGGCCGCATCCTCGGCTAGCGATGCGGCGCCCGTGGATGGCACGGGTTCCGGATTGCTCGCCAGGGCGCCCGGCGATATCGTCAACGGCTGATGGAATTTCCGTACGAGATACTCGTCGCCCCCGCCATATTAGCTTTCGGGATCATCCTCGGGTGGGTGAAGAAACGCGCCGCGCTGCGGGCCGCGGCGGCGGAAGCAGCCCGTCGCGCAGCGGAACAAGCTGCCATGGAGCAGCAGCGGTTGAACCATCTCTGTGGACGCTTTGGCCCTGACTTGGGTGCACGCATCCACCGTGGCGAGTTGTGGGTCGGCATGACCGCGGAAATGCTGACGCATTCGAAGGGTTCGCCGGAGGACATCGACGAGAAGGTCCTCAAGACCAAAACGAAGCACGTCTACAAGTACGGCCAGACGGGCATCAACCGGTACGCGCTCAGGGTCACACTCGACAACGGCGTTGTGACCGGGTGGGACGACAAGACGTAAGGCGCCCAGAGAAGCTCACCTCACGCCCCGTCGGCCACCACGACCGGCCGTCGTGACGCTCTACCCACCCAGCCGCCGTTCGCGGTCAACCTGGACCGTCGAGCCGACGGCGGGCGCGTCGGGGAGCTCCACGAGCTTCGACAGGGTGTGCCCGCCGTTCTCCAGGATGAGCCGCACGCGCATGGGCGGACGGTACCACGCGCGCCGCGCTGCCCGCTGACGCTCGCGACACAGCCCGGTCGGCCTGTGGCCGACCGGGCCTTTTTATGGCGGGAGCCGCCGGTCTGCCGATCTACCCGCCGCCCTCGGCCATCTGCGCCATGACGGCGATCTCGCGCAGGACCTCGCCCGGCGCGCGGCCCTCGATGCGGGCGATGGCCTCGACGGCGCTCTCCAGGCGATGGTCGCTGAACTGCGGCCCCTCCACGTAGCGGTCGTGGTAGCTCGGCTGGTTACGCCCGTCCGGCCCGATGGGCGGGAACCACAGCATGGCGACGTACCATGGCCGGACGGGTATGACGACGTGGAACGCGCGGTAGCCGCGCGCGCTCAAGTAGCGCTCGATGTCGGCGGGCGAGACGCAGCGCGTGACAGGTCGGGCTGGGAGCGTGAGGCTCACGCGACGCTTTGGGTCGCGGAACTTCATCGGCACATAGAAGCTCATCGGAGCCCCCTCAGGCGCAGGGCGAGCGCTTCGCGGGCGATCCTGAGCCGCGACGCCGCTGTGCCCGGCTTCATGCCACGCCGCCGGGCGTACGCGACGAGGCTCTCCGGGTCGTCCACGGAGAGCAGCGCCTCGCGTTGCCAGTCCGGCAGGTCTTCCAGCGCCTCCAGGACCTCGCGCGCCTCGATCTGGGCGTGGAGGTCGATGCCGACGGGCTCGCGGAGCCTGCCGAGAGGCTGCGCATGAAGCACGGCCCGCCGCACCCAAGCGCTGCCGAGGTAGTGCCCCGTCTTGCGCCACGCGATGCCGTAGAGCCACGCGCGGAGCGCCTTGCGGGCGTCCTGCGCGGAGTCGGGCCGGTACATGCCGCGCTTCACCGAGCGCCAGGCGCCGAGCAGGATGTCCTGCGCAACGTCGTCGCGGTCGCGCTGCGGTACGCCGCTCGAGATGAGCACGGCGACGATGACGCCGCGCTCGGCGAGGATCGCCTGCATCGTCGGCTTCTTCCTGGCGTGTCGTGCGGCAGGCCGCTCACGCTCGGCACGCGTGCTGCGGCGGGTTTCGGCGCTGGACCGCCGTGCTCGGCGGTGCGGGAAGCGATCGGACGGATGGGGGGAGCTGTCGATGGACGGATCGATCTGTTGGCCCTCTTCGGGCCTTGGGCGTAGCTTCGCCATGTCGGACCTCGTTCCGCGGGGTTCCGGCCACGCTCCCCGGTCGGTTGGCGCCGACGCGGGGAGCACTTTTTGTGGTGCGTACAGGGTATGGCCGGCGATCGCGCGCCGTCAAGAAGTATAGCTAGCAGCACGTTTTTCTGTGGACGCGGGACGGCTACGTCCGTCGTGTGGAACCCCTGGCTCTCGACACGCTGCTCCTCTACATCGCGGCCAACATCCGACGGCATCGCCAAAAGCAAGTCATGACGCAAGAAGCACTAGCCGAGCGCTCTGGGGTCGACTTGCGTTATCTTCAACAGATAGAGAGCGGAAAGAAGAAGATGAGTCTCGACGCTCTCTTGGCCATCGCCAATGGTCTTGAAGTCGCTCCAGCAAACCTTCTTCGCCCTGCCACGATGCCAGAAGTAAAGCGCGGTCGTCCGCGGAAGGCGCCGAAGTGACAGGCGCCTCCCCTTCACGGTCCTTGCTGGTACCTCGAGCTTCGCTCTCCGCTGCGAACCGGGATAGCCGTGCAACGGCGGCGCCGAAGATGCACGACTGCCCGAGATGACGCGGGCTCTCTTCTCGTTGCGGTGAGCTCAGCGAGCAGTGCCGCCGCGCTCCCGTCTGGCCGGTACGTACGTGCCTTTCGTCAGACCACGTCGCCGTCGACGCAGGACTGAGCGCCCACCTCATGCGGCGCCGCCAGCGACCGCAGCCGATGCCTCGGAGGCGCCGGGCGAAGCGGTCGCTCCATGGCCTTCAGCGCGCGCCAGGCCGCCAAGGTCCACGGCACCTCGCGGCGGAGCGCCTCGCACGCGGCGCGGTAGCGGCGCTCGCGCTCCTCGACGTCCCGTACCCCGGGGCCGGCGACCCATCGGACCAGGTAGTACGGCGCGCCGAGGGCATCGAGAGTGCCTCCCCAGGTGTCGCCAAGCGCAGCAATCCGCCGGTAATCGCTCCTGAGGGAGCGGCTGAGCGGTGCCCGTACGCGCGGATCCGACCGTACCCAGGCGACCGCCACAGAGTACATTTTGTCTCGACGGCTGGGCATAAGCAGAGCCAAGTATAGCACAGCGGTTTTCTTCGGGAAGCAGCCGCGGACCAGAACGTGTACTCCACGGTAGAGTACACGTCCCGTGGAGTACAAAACGCGGGAGGCCTCCGCATGAGCGCTAAACTTCGCATCGGTTGTTCGGACACCGAACGTCACCGAAGGAGGATGTTTATGGCCGGTACTCTTGCGCTCCCGGTGGATGCCGCTCTGTCGAGCGCGTCCAAAGCGGATCTCGTCGTCGCCCTGGAAGAGGCGCAGGCGAACGAGGCCCTTCCGCTCGCCATCGAAGCGCCGCTCACCAACGTCGTGGCGGGCGGCGTCTCGTACGCCGACGCGCGCCACAACGACGGCGACACGGTCAAGGTCGCGGTGGCCGCGGTGAGCGGCCTCGGCGCCGTGCTCGCGGGCGATGCCAACCCGAGCTTGCGTTCGCTCTGCCGTGCGGCGGCGATCGGGTCCACGAACGCGATCAGCGCGAACGCGGGCCGTTCGCTCGGTCTAAAGCACAAGGCGGAAGCTGAACGCCAGCGCGCCCAGCAGCGTGCGGCGGCGGCAGACGAGCCGAAGCGGGGACGTAACGGCGACAAGGCGTAGTCGTGTCCGGCAAAGCGCGCAGCTCGTCGTCGGTGGTCACACAGCAGACGCTGAACGTCGACATTCATCAGCTGGCCGGAGAGTTCGGGGCGGCCTACAGCAGGGGCGCGTCGGACTCGCGCGCGTACATCGACTCGCTTGAGCGAGCGGTTAAGGCGCGCGACGACACGATCGGTCAGCTCTACGCCGAGCTAAAGTCGATGAACGCTCTCCTAAGGCAGGCGGCGGAGACCACCGCGTCGCTCGCTCTCGTACAGGGGCAGAAGGAGATCGCGATCGAGCGGCTCAAGGCGGCTCGGGACCGCGAAGTCGAGATGTACAAGGTACTCCAGGTGCCGCTTGAACGGGTCGCCTCGATGCTCCCGGGGGGGACCGCCGATCCGAAGCTCGCGCCCGTCAAGCGGGCGCTCGACAAGGTGCTGGAAGACGAAGAGCTGTGTGCGCGCCTCCAGGCGCGCGTGGGGACAGAGGATTGGCTCGCGGTGATCGACTGGGCCGCGGGCCTCGGAGGCACGCCATGAGAGATCGGGATCTGGAAGAGACGTACGAGGCGATCGGCGTGAGGTTCGACGACGCGGTGGAAGGCATCGCGGAGGCTCTCGACGACGAGGATGACGACGAGGTGGAAGGGCTCCTCCTGGCCGACGAGGACGAGGTCGGGGCGTACATCCAGAAAAAAGGGGGCGTCAGCAGGGAAGCGGCGCAGGCCGTCGCCCGGAAGCTCGCGAAGACCAACGCGGCGCTCGAGAAGGCGTACGCGACGGTGGGCGCGTCCCGGCTCGTGGCGGCCGAGCAGCGGCCGAACAGTTCGGTCACGCTCTACGCGACGGATCGCGGTGTGCCGTGCCAAGGGGGACAGGTCTACGACCTCCGGCCGCGGGTCAACGGCGCACGGGCGGCGACGCAGTTCAAGTTCACGAAGACGATGACGTTCTTCGGCGTCCGCACCGACCCTGTCGACTGCGCGCAGCGCTTCTGCATCGTGGGCGGCTCGCTCGGCTTCAGCGACGACCGGGCGAAGGCCTACCCCCAGGATATCTCGCTGACGCAGTTCCGCACGGAGCTCGTGACCAAGGACACCCCCCTTGCATCGCTGATCGGCAAGGCCTTCGGCGATGACACGGAGTTCACCTGCTCCGTCTACCTCGACGCGCCGGCCAACGCGCCGGCGGTGCCGTTCTACGGGATCACGCTGCTCTACTTCGAGCGGCAATGCGCGACGGGTCGGATCTTCCTGCCCGGCGTGGGAGAGCTCGACTTTCGGGGGCTCACGCGCGAGCTGCTCAACGCAGCGAAGCGCCGCCGGGCGCTCGCGCCGAAGGCGCGGACGCGATTCAAGCTGTTCAAGTGAGGGGCTGAGGGGCGCGAACGGAGGGCAACAGCGATGCTGCAGCAGGACGAGCACGACGAGGATACCGCGCCCTTGACGGATGACGTGAGCGGAGGGACAGCAGCGGACGCGAGCGAGCGCGCCCTCAGGCTGGAGGAGGTCCGGCGCGCCGCGGGCATTCGGCCTACGGTCTCCATCCCGCGTGACCCGCAGGCGATCGCCGAGGTCCTGGCGGTGCTCGTCCGCGCGGACATCCGCCGCGGGGTCAAGGTCTCGCTCAAGGGTCTGCGATACGTGCCCGACCAAGGCGGCGACTACTTCGCGGCGCCGGAGGAGGTGCGGCACAAAGGCGGAGACGACTGCGACGGACTGACGCGCGCGGCTGGTGGGCATCGGGGCCGCTGGGTAGGGTGCGTCCGCGCGCCCAACGGCCGCGGCTTTCACGTCTTCCTCATCGACGACGCGGGCCGAGTCGACGACCCGAGCGTGACGGGCGGCATGCCGAAGCCGCCGGCGACGGCGTACGAGGGCGCGGCGCGAGCCCAGATCCGGCCGCCCGCCGCGGAGCGCTTCAAGGCGGCGCTGCGTCGCATTGCCGGCCGCGGTGGCAACGCCGCGCGCCTGGCCCTGCGCAGCGCCGACGTGCCCGTGGCGGCGCTCGCACGCAGCGAGCAAGAGGCCCTCCGCCGGGAGGTGCTCGCGGAGGTCGAGCGCGTGTCGGCGACGCTCCCGGCTGCCGAGGCGGAGGAGCTGCGGCAGGCGGCGCTGGACGAGCTCGCCGCTGCCGAGCGGAGCGAGGGCGCGGTGGCGGGCACGGGCGACGAGGGCGACGTCGAGCTCGAGCAGACCGGCGGCGTCACGCCGCCTGATGACGCCGAGGACGTAGGCCTGTGGGACGACGTCGTGCGCGCGGTGGGCGCCGTCGCGTCGGTCGTGGTCGGGGCCGTCGCGACGCCCGCGGCCGGTGCTGGCGTGGCGGTCGCCACAGGCGCTGTTGCAACGGCGGTCGGAGAGGCCGAGAAGGCGGCCAAGAAGGCCAAGCGCCCGCATCCGCAGGACCCGAAGCGGAGCGACGCGGCGGCGGTGCACGCGGCCGCGCAGCAGGCGATGAAGGCGGCGCCGCCGGCCTCGGAGCAGGCCAAGGCGCACGCGGCACTCGCCGCGGTGTCGAGTCCCGACCCGAAGGTGCAGCACGCGGTCCGGCGTCGGCTCGCGACCCCCGCTGCCAAGGA
This sequence comes from Sorangium sp. So ce394, assembly GCF_051474665.1. Classification (NCBI taxonomy): domain Bacteria; kingdom Pseudomonadati; phylum Myxococcota; order Polyangiales; family Polyangiaceae; genus Sorangium; species Sorangium sp. So ce394. Next base: position 5,198,882 of record NZ_CP150339.1, on the reverse strand, counting down.
TCCGGCCCCGGCCGATCGCGCTCGGCTGCTCGCGGCGGCCGTGGCGCTGCGCAAGCTCAACTACCGGCTGCCGCTGGAGGACACGCGTCCGGGGGCAGCTCCGACGGCGCCGGCGCCGCCAGCACCGACGTCGCCGACGCAGGCCGCTCCTCAGGAGACCGCTCCCGCGCCCGAGCGCGCGCCGCGGCGTCGCGTCCGGGCCGAGCGCGAGGAGCAGGCGTTCGACGAGGAGTTCGACATGTTCGACTTCGAGGGGTGGGAGGAAGACGTCGAGGGGCTCGCCGAGCGCGTCGGCTGTCCGGGCACGTGTGCGGTCCGGTGAGCCATGGGCCCGCTCGTCATCGAAGACGCCGCGCTGGACCGGAGCCCGCTCTTCGTCGCCTCGTGGTGCGTTCCCGTGCGCGTCTGGATACGGGCGAGGAGGACGGGCCGAGGCGACGCCTACGACGGCCAGGGGCATGCACTGCACTGTCGGTGGGTGCTCCCGCGCACGGGGTCGCTCGCGGTCAGGGCGAACGCGGCGCCCTCAGAGCGGGTGGAGCTCTGGAGCGACTGCGGCGCTTACTACCTCCGCACCGGCGGAGATCTGTTTCTGAAGGGGGGAGCTGGTCGATGGGAAGTCGAGGTGTGGTCGGCAGAAGACGAGGCAGGCGCGTCTGAGCCGCAGGCCTTCTGGCTGACGCACTTTTACGAGAAGGATCAGGAGGTGCGCTTTCCGCCGTTCGCCAGCCGGTTTCGGCTGATCACCGGCGAGATGACCGTCGGCGACTACGCTCTCACGCCGAACGTGATTTACCCCGTCGGCCTCGCACCGGAATCCGAGATCGAAGCGCAGGGATACTGGCAGTCTGGGACAATGCTTTGAGGCGGTCGAAGAGACGACCGAAAGAGGGTGATTCCATGGTGTGTCCTGTGTGCAGTGGTCCGCAAACGTTCGTGAACGGGCACCGCGTGTGTGCGAGCTGTGGCGCGGTGGAGGAAACGAACAGGCAAGGCGCGAGCAACAACCCTGCGGAGATGCACGAGGCAGCCAAGCCGTCTCCGGGAGAGCAGGAGACCCGCGAGCCGCAGACGATTGGGGATATGCGCAAGGAGAAGGGGCGCGAGGAGCGCGCCCGTGCGCCCGAGGCGCCGGCGTTCTGTGCAGGGCTGCCGGCGGTTCACCTCGATCCGGAGGCCGCGGCCTTGGTCGCGGACCTCGAACAGTTCGGGCGAGATGTGGCGCCGCGGGTACGCGAGCTCTGGACGCGGGTACGGGCGCTGTGGAACCGCTGACAATCCTCGCCGGCCTGGGCTACGTGGCCACCGCGGGGCTCCCCGTGGGGCTGGCGTACGTCCGGCATCGGGCGCGGCGCGCTCTCGGCGCAGGAACGCCGGACGAAGCGGACGGCGAGGATACGCCCGTCGCGCCGGCCTTCGCCGGGCTCGTGAGCGCGACGCCCGCGGTGCGCAGGACACTGCTCGAGGTCGCCTCCGCGCTCGGCCTGGCGCCGGCTGCGCTGGCAACCGTGATCGAGCTCGAGAGCGGCTGGGATCCCGGGGCGCCGCGCAAAGCCACGGGGACGCCGCGCGGGGGGCTGAACCAGGTGACGGTTGGCGCGAAGCTGCCGGGATTCGACACGGCCGAGCGCGTGTGGGCCGTGCGCACGTGGAGCGCCGAGCGCCAGCTGCGTGAGCTCGTGCGCCCCTTCTTTGCTCGCCTTGAGGGGCGCTCGCCGGCGTGGACTGCGTTCGACCTGTACAAGCGCAACTTTCTGCCCGCCGCTGCACGCCTGCCGCTCGACGCTCAGATCGCGGTGCGGGACAGCAAAGAGCTCGTGGTGCCTGGCGCGACCCTGACCAAGGGCGCTGTCTATGCCGCAAACCCTGGCTTCGACCGCGAGAAGAAAGGCCACTTCACGTGGGCCGACGTCGAGCGCGTCGTGCGCGAGGTCGAGGGACGCGCCAAGGGCAAGTGGATCACGATTGGGGGGCAGCTGGTCGACGCTCCGCCGCCCGCAGCGCAGACGGCACGCCCCGCGCCCCAGGTCGCCGGGTCGCCAGCGGCACCGCCGACACAGGTGGCTCCGGCGCTGCGAGTCCTCGTGCGCCAGCTTAACGAGCGTTGGCCTGGCCGGAGCCGTGCGAGCGACGGCCTCCTAGGCGACGCCGCGCACCAGGCGAGGAAGAGCGACCACAACGCGGGCAACGCGCTCGACGTGACGCACGACCCCGAGCGCGGCCCCGATCTCGATGCGCTCGCCGAGCGGCTGCTCACCGACCTGCGCGTCACGTACGTGATCTGGAACAAGCGCATCGCGAACCGCCAGATCCAGGGTGGCGCGTGGCGTCCGTACGACGGGACGAACCCGCACACGCGGCACCTCCATGTCTCGGTTCGTGACGAGGCCCGGAACGATGAGCGCCTGTGGTCGCTGCCCGACCAGGGCGCCGCGGTGGCCGGAGCGCCGGCCGTCCCGCCGCTGCCCGGCGTGGTGGAGGGGTGGAAAGACGGGCTCGTGGACAACGTGTACTGGTCCGAGCTGGAGCTCGGTCCGTACCGGCTCCGCGTGGCGACCGACGCCCTGAGCGTGCGAGGCGTGCGGCTGCCGGTCGCGTTCCGCGAGGCGCTCGAGCTCTGCAGAGTGTCGCACTACCTCCCGCCCACGCGCGCGATCTGCGACGCCCGCTGGCGGGCGGCGGTGCGCCGGGTGGTGCTCGCGCCGCTCGCCCCCCCTGGCTTACCTGCGCTGCTCGACCGCTACCCGACGCTCGAGGCGCAGGCGCGCGAGTGGAGCAAGCGGATCGGGCCCAAGTCCGCCACGCTGCTCGATGGCCCCTGGAAGGAGTGGATCCTCGAGCCGGGGCTCAGGGAGCGCCAGGCGGTGAGCTACGGCCTGCGGCGAGAGGACGGCGGCGTCTGGCAGACGCCGGGCCGCGTCCACGACGCGCACAAGGACTGGTCGCAGCTCTGGGCGCCGGTGCACCGCAAAGCGACGCGGGACGGCGAGGAGGTCGACCTGGTGGACGAGCTCGCGCGGGGCTCGGAACTGCTTCTCGGCGGCGCGTTGCCGCCCTGGCTCGTGGAGGTGCTGCGATGAGCGAAGACGACGACATTGACGTTGGCGCGTGGTGGGTCTCGCAGAAGGCGAAGGAGACCTATGCCGAGCTCCGGCGGCGCTGGGACGCGCTCCTCGCCTGGGGCGTGGGGGACAAGCTCCCGAACGTGCGCCGCCAGCTCGACGCGTGGCGGGAGTTCTCGGCGAAGTGGGAGGCCGGCGACGAGGACACGAGCGCGCTCGCGGCCATGTCGGCCGACCTGAAGGTGGCCGAGAGCTACGCGCGCGAGAAGGGCTACGCGGGCGGTGGGCCGCAGGTGCGCGCCCCGGACATCGAGGACGCGACCGGGCCGCTGAAGGGGGCCGCGGCGGTCGACCGCGCCGCAACGGCCGTGGGGCTGCCGCCGTCGGTCATCGGCGCGAACACCCTCCCCGAGATGGCGCAGGGGGCGGTCCGGGCCTTCCAGGGGCTGCCGCGTGGCGTGCAGCTCGGCGCCGGGGCGGCAGCAGGCGGGCTCGTCCTCTACGGGGCGCACCGGCTGGTCGAGGCCACGCGGCGCAAACGGAGGCCGCGGTGACGCGCTTCGCGCCGCTGCCTCCGCCGCGCGCGACCCGCGAGGCGCGGGCGATCGAGACCTGGGCACGTCGCTTCCGGGGCCTGGGCGTCTCGCCCGCGACCGCGCACAAGCTCGCGCGCCACCGGATCGAGGTCGTCGTCGGCGGGGTCGCGTTCGCAACGGGCGTGATCGGAGCTGTCATCGCGACGCGTCGGAGCGCAGACACGCCGCGCGCGGCCGAGCCGCCCGGCCGCACGAGCTCTGTGCACGTGCGGCCGCGCCCGGTCGCTGTCGCATGGCTCGGCCCCGTGAGCGCGACGCAGGTCTCGGGCGCCGAGCTCGCCGGCGTGCCCGTTGTGCACCGGACGTGTACAGGCGACGGGTTGCCCTCCTGCAGCCAGATCGCGGACAGCTGGCTCGGCGGCGACGGGAGGCGCCTCCCGGGCTGCCGGCGCGCGCTCGGGCTGCCGGCGGGTCCGCTCGTGCTCGCCGCCTTCTCCGCCGGGGGGCACATCGTCAAGCGCCTGCTCGCCGACCCGCGCGACCGGGCTGAGGTCGCGGCCGTGGTGCTCGCGGACGCGACCTACACGACGGAGTGGACCGACCGCGCGCACGCGCTCGCAGCGCCGATCGGATCGCTCGTGGACTACGCGTCCGAGGCAGCAGGCGACGGGCGGCTGTTCGTGGCCACGGCGAGCAGCGCGCCGAACAAGCAGCACCCGACCGGGGCGCAGACCCTGGCCGCGGTCGCGCGCGAGCTCGGGAGCCGGGTGCACGCCGAGGAGGGCGCCCTGGCGGGCCTGCCCGCGCCCGAGCGCCGCTGGGGAGGCGGCGGGGTGCACCTGCTCGACTACGGCGCCCGCTACAGCCACGCGGGGCACGCCACCGAGATCGCGCCGAAGGTGTGGGCCGCCCTCGTGCGGCCCTGGTTCGAAGGGGTCAGCTGAGCCGAGGAGGCGTCATGGCAGAGAAATTACCGATGTTCGACGTGGGCAGCGGGGGGAAGCGCCGCCGCAAGGGCAGCAAGGGCAAGGGAGGGCGCGGGCGCACGCTCGTGGTGCAGGCCGAGGTGAACGAGCTCCCGGCACGGCCGTTCCGCCTGCCGCCAGCACGCCCGACGCCGCTGCTGCTGCCCGCGGGAACGCCCCGCGCGCCGGGTCGCGGGCTGGTGCTCGCCGGGAGCAGGCCGCTCGGCGGGCGACCTGCGGCGCCGACGAGCACGAGCACGACGGAGCCCACGACCAGGGCGAGGCCGAGGCGCACGCCCAAGCGGAGCACGCCGCCGAAGCGGAGCGCCGCGCGAAAGGCGACCACGCGGAGGGCCACCGAGATGGCACCGACGGCGCGCGCCGCGAAGGTGCGCACCCGAACCGCACGCACGGCCCCCGCGGTGCCGAAGCCGGCGAAGAAGCGGGCCCCGCGGAAGGCGCGCGCCACGACGCCCAAGCGCGGGCGGCGGGTGGCGCGTGGCATGACGTACGTCTGCCGCCCGGCGAGGGCGGAGTTCGCCCTGGAGCGCGAGGTGCGGGAGGTGAAGCGCCTTCTCTCGACGAGGAAGTCCCAGAAGGCACGGAAGAAGCGCGCGCCGTCGCGCAGGAGGTGACCGATGGACCCGGTCAGGATGCGGCTCATGTTCGACGCCTTGATCCCTCCGAGGCGGCTGGACCGGGTGCTTCGCGCCGCGTCGCGCATCAAGGCGCGCGTGCGCTTGCAGAAGGTGAGGAAGAAGCCGCGGAAGCGGAAGAGAGTGCCGAAGAAGCGGCCACCGGCGCAGCGGCAGACGGGAGCGCGGGGGCTGTAGCGCCGGGGTCACGCCTCGCCCACCTCCACGGCACGCCAGGATCACCGGCCCCCCGGAGCGCGTCCATGAAGCCGCCCTCACGGTCGCTCACGGCGGGCGTCAGCGAAAGTTGTCGAGTACGACTTCCAAATTCGGATCGGCCAGCAGCAGCCTCTCAACTATAATGGAGCGTTCGGCAGAAAGCCAGTCTTCTAGGGCAGTACCTTGGCGGCATCCGTTGTTCAACCAACGGAAGTACGCGGCGCGAGAAATGTCGTCTTCAGTAGGCGGCATGTAGCGAACGGGAACGAAGTCCCACGAGCACCTCGCAGCGTGATCAATAGTGTCCGTATCACACTGGATGGCGACAAAGCGACCGGGGGCTACGTGGAGTTCCACTTTCGGTCGGCCAACGGGGAACACGAAGCAGGTTTCGCTGGCACCGACTCGCAGATGAGCTACATAAAGCTCGAGACCGAGCGAGCGACGATTCGTCGTTATCTCCAACGAGACGAGCTGATCGTCGTTGTCGGCTGGACCGTGCATAAAGCACGGCCTGTCCCAACGTCCACGAAGCAAAGCCACCAAATTTTTCAGCTTACTGAGGTGCTCGCTTGGGACGGCGCGAACCAAGATGCGGGCGAGCGCGCGTGCGACCATCGCTGGCTTGTACGGCTGTAGATTTGCTTCGAAATGAAGCCCTGTCCTCGCAAGACTTACGTTCACTGTTTCTGTGTCAATGTTGATCGTTAGCTGTCCTGCCGATGTGTTCGGTGTCCGTCGGCGCGCCAGACTCTTCGGTAGTGCCTCGCCCCAACCTAAGTCGATGTTTCTTCGCCGCGCCGACCGAATCATCGCAAACGCTCGATCGACTGCAAGGAACGTGGCAAGGTGGCCTTCCTCATCGCAGGCATCCTTGTTGCATTCGTCGCATTCCTCTCTGGTAATGAGATCGCGATTGCCCAGGAACTCCGGCACAACGTGGGCTTCTTTGGCAAAGCTGGTCTGGCGTTCCGTACGCCCGCAGAATCGACAGCGCCTTGGCGGACTGGGCGAACCGAGGTGGCGTGTCGGTGGCCCACCAAGTTTCCACTGGAAGATCGTCTCGATCCCGCCGGTGAGACGTGTGCTTGTCATCTCCAACGACTACCACATATCAGCGGTCGATGCTACGGAGCACCTAAGCGCGGTCTCTCAGCCGAGGCCGTAGAGCGCGCTCGTCCGCGGTCGCGGAGCGCAGCGCCCCCGGCCGAGCTCTGCGGCGTCGGCTTCCCCGGCCGAGCTGGCGGAGCCGCCGAGCTCTGTGCGTCTGGTGTGCCCTACGCTGCTAGCCCGCGACGTGCGTGGCCCCGCAAGTAAGCGATGCCTGTCGCGGCGATCACGGCTCGTCACCTGACCAGTCCGCGAGAACCCCATCGCCGCCAGTCCCGGGCCGCCCGCGCCTGAGCTTTAGACCCTGCTCGGGACCGACCACCAGCGGTGGGCGATCGCCCCGTCCACTCCAGCGCGCAGGACGGGCTCAGCCGCTGCGTTGCCTTGACTCCTCTATCCCTTCCCGGCGTCCCCCGCCTCGACGGTCTTCTTCCTAAGCGCCCCGATGAGCCTCTGAAGGCCGGCCTGGAACTTCGCGTCGTCCTCGGTTGCTCCCTCGAAGTCGGCCACGACGCGGTCGCGCACCGCCTGGGCGACGTCCGCGTTCGTCGGCTTCCACCCGGTGAACACGTAGTCGTCGAGCCGGATCGGGATGAGGTACGAGGCGCCGCCGTCCCGCGCCTCGCGGTTGAGGATTTCCTCGAGCTCGTTCAGCACGCCCTTGCGGTCGAGCGAGCGTTTCGAGCAGATGAGGATCACGCGGTCGTGTTCGTTCACGCCCTTCCGCATCATGCGGTGAAGCTTCTCCCCGGGGGTCGCGTGCTCGGTGAAGAAGAATGTCGTAACCCCGTTGCTGTGCAGGGCTTCATAGATCATGCGCGCAAAAGATTCGTCCGGCGAACCATAGCTGATATATGTAGATTGTAGCATCCGAAATGTGTCCGTCTTGAGGGAAAGAGCACAATCTACGTCGTATTCAACGAAGACGTTTGGCACGCCCGTGCGGGTTAGAAAATCTTTAAGATTCGGCACGCGAACAGACTGAAGAAGAGTCTTGTGGTCGACGTAGCTCGGACCACCATGTCGAACAGGCGGATCGGCAGCGCACAGAGCAGACAAATTAATATTCAGTAGCAGCGATTCAGACAGGATCGCATCGTCAAATTTTGCCCTTTCCAGGATGGCGCCGGTGAGGTTCGCGCCAGTGAACTCGGCGCCGGCGAGATTCGCGTCGGTGAGGTCCGCGCCGGTGAGATTCGCGCCGGAAAGGCTCGCGCCGGAGAGGTTCGCGCCGGAGAGGTTCGCGCGGAGGAGGCTCGAGAAGGCGAGCCTCGCGCCAGTGAGGTTCGCGCTGGTGAGGTTCGCGCTAGAGAGGTCCGTTCGGACGAGGTCCACGTCGCAGAGCATCGCAAAAGAGAGATTTGCGCTGGAGAAATCCGCGCTAAAGCAACCCGCGCCGGTGAGGTTCGCGCCGGTGAGGTCCGCGCCGAAGAGATCGGCAGCATAGAGAAATGCCCTGGTGAGGTCCGCGCCGGAGAGCTTCGCGTTGAGGAGATTCGCACCGGAGAGACGTGCGCCTGAGAACGCCCTTTCACCCGCCGCGTAGCGCGTGAGCAGCTCCCGCACGTTCGCCACGCGCTTACCCTCGCCGTCGCTGCTCTTTTCCACCGCTCACGAGGATCCCTCATGACCAGCCCCGTGTCTATGGCGTCGCGCCGGTCGCCGGGTATGTTCATCGCGACCAGAGCCCCGCCGTATCGGCGGGCGCGCCTGCTCGGGGCCGAGCGCCGGGCTCCCCGAGCTGGCCCTTGCCGCTCTGGGCGCCGGACTGCCTCAGCCGCCGCGCTCTTTCGCAGCTACCCCTTCCCGACGTCCCCGGCCTCGACCGTCTTCTTTCTCAGCGCCCGGATGAGCTTCTGCAGCCCGGCTTGGAACTTCGCGTCGTCCTCGTTCGCTCCCTCGAAGTCGGCCACGACGCGATCGCGCACGGCCTGGGCGACGTCCGCGTTCGTCGGCTTCCAACCGGTGAACACGTAGTCGTCGAGCCGGATCGGGATGAGGTACGAGGCGCCCCCGTCCCGCGCCTCGCGGGTGAGGATCTCCTCTAGCTCATTCAGCACGCCCTTGCGGTCGAGAGAGTGCCGCGAGCAGATGAGGATCACGCGATCGTGCTCGTTCACGCCCTTCCGCATCATGCGGTGTAGCTTCTCCCCGGGCTCCGCATGCTCGGGGAAGAAGAACGTGGTAACCCCGTTGCGGTGCAGAGACTCATAGAGTTTGCGCGCAAAGGGCTCGTCTGGTGCACCGTAGCTAACGAACGTGGATTGTAGCATTTTAAAACATCTGTCCTGAGAGAGAGGGCACTGTCGACATTGTATTCAATAAACACTTCCAGCATGCCCGTGCGCGTCAGAAAATCCTTCAGGTTCGGCGTACGGATGGATCGTAGAATGAATTTATAATCTACATAACTCGGGCCTAAGTGGCGAACTGATGGGTCGGCAGCGCATAGAGGGCTGAGGTCAACATCCAGGAGCATGGTGCCAAGTAATTGCACGTTGCCGAACCTCGCCCGATCGAATCTCGCCCGATCGAGCCTGGCGCGGGTGAGGTCCGCGCCGGACAGGTCTGCGCCGGACAGATCTGCGCCGGACAGATCTGCGCCGGACAACGTCGCATGGGAGAGGTCCGCGCCGGAGAGCTTTGCGCCGGAGAGGTCCGCGCCGAAGAGGTCTGCGTTGTAGAGTTTCGCGCCCGAGATGTCCGTATCTGCGAGACTCGCGCCCGCGAGATTCGCCTGGGAAACAGTAGCGCTCGAAAGGTTCGCCCCAAAGAGGTCCGCCTCCAAGAGGTCCGCCTTCAAGAGGTTCGCAGCAGACAGGTTCGCGCCAAACAGGTTCGTCCTATCGAGATTCGCGCCCGACAGATTCGCGCCCGAGAGGTTCGCTTCGGAGAGGTCCGCACCGGAGAGGTTTGCGCGGTAGAGGCTCGCTTTGGAGAGCTTCGCGCCGGAGAGGTCCGCACCGGAGAGGTTTGCGTCCGAGAGGTCTGCGCCGGAGAGATCGGCGCGGGGAAGATCCGCACCGGAGAGGTTTGCGTCCGAGAGGTCCGTGCCGGAGAGGTTTGCGTCGGAGAGGTCCGCGCGGGAAAGGTCAGCGCGGGAAAGATCCGCGCCGGAGAGGTTTGCGTCCGCCAGGTCCGCGCCGGAGAGGTTTGCGTCCGCGAGGTCCGCGCCGGAGAGCTTCGCGCCGGAGAGGTCCGCGTCGGGGAAAGCCCGTTCCCCCGCCGTGTAGCGCGCGAGTAGTTCCTGGCCGCTCGTCACCCGATCACCCATGCCGTCCCGGCTCGTTCCCACGGCTCACTAGGATCCCTCATGACGAGCCCCGTGTCTATGAACGTCGAGCCGGGCCGCTGAGCGTGTTCGTGGCGACCCGAGCCCCGCGGTATCGGCGAGCGCGGCTGAGCTTTGGATCCTGCTCGGAGCCGAGCACCGGGTCCCCGGAGATCGCCCCTGCCGCTCCGGGCGTAGGACGGGTTCGGCCGCCGGGTCGCCCTGACGCCACTAGTGGAGCGTTCTATAAGTCTTTCAACATAGTCCCGGCGGGTCTGCTAGACCTCGCGGATGCGAAGGCGCCCGCCCCGCGCGATCGATCTGTCCCCGGACGATGCCGTCTACCTTGAGCAGCTCGTCCGTGATGGGCGTACCGAGCAGCGGGTGGCTCGGCGAGCCCGAATACTACTGGCCATGGCGGACCCAGCGACGGTCGTGCAGGATCTGGCAGACCGTCTCGAGGTGGAGCGAACCACGATCTGGCACCTCTGTCGGCGGTACGAGGCGTCGGGGGTGCACGTCGTCCACGACGCTCCCCGGGAGGGCCGGCCGCGGACGTTTCGTCCCCCTGCAGCGCGTTGGCATTGAGAAGCTTGCCTGCTGTGATCCTGCGGGGCTCGGCCTGCACATGACTCACTGGTCGACCCGCACCCTCGCTCAGGTCGCAGCGGAGCGCGGCATCGTGCCGAAGATCTCGCACTCGACCGTCGCGTTGATCCTGCGCGAAGCCGACCTTCAGCCTCACCGGTCGCGGTACTGGAAGACGCCGAACCTCGACGCCGCGTTCATCAAGCGCACCGCCCAGATCCTCTGGTGCTACGAGAACGCCGCGGATCTCGCCAAAAAGCATGAGGTCGTGCTCTGCCTCGACGAGAAGCCGAACATCCAGGTGCTTGAGCGCCGATGTCCGACCTTGCCCATGCGTACAGGCGAAATTGAGCGCCGTGAGTTCGAGTACATCCGGCACGGAACGGTGAACTTCATGGTCGTGCTCGTCGTTCACACGGGCAAGATGCAGGGCTGGTGCCTCGAGAAGAACGACGGCGAGCATCTTCGCGCCGTCCTACCCGAAGTACTTCACGAGCATCGGCACGCACGGCGCGTGCACCTGATCTGGGACGGCGGATCGTCGCACATCGCGTGTGAGACACGGGCATGGCTGCGCCTCCACGCCCCGCGCGTGCGTACGCTCGTCACGCCGCCGCACGCCTCATGGCTCAATCAAGCGGAGCTGTTGCTACGGGGGTTCACCGAGCGCTACCTCAAGCGCGGCGCGTGGAAGAGCCGCCAGCAGCTCATCGAGCACCTCGATGCGAGCTGGCGGGAGTACAATGAACGCTTCGCACATCCGATTACCTGGTCGTGGACGCGGCCGAAGCTGCGCCGATGGGCGGCTCGATATGCTCCGCGACTATGTTGAAAAATTTATAGGACAGTCCACTAGCTAACCCTTCCCGACGTGCCCAGCCTCGACCGTCTTCTTCCTGAGCGCCCGGATGAGCTTCTGCAAGCCGGCCTTGAACTTCCCATCGTCCGTCTCGGCCCCCTCGAAGTCGGCCACGACTCGATCGCGCACGGCCTGCGCCACATCCGCGCTCTTCGGCTTCCAGCCGGTGAACACGTAGTCGTCCAGCCGGATCGGGATGAGGTACGAGGCACCGCCATCCCGCGCCTCGCGGGTGAGGATCTCCTCGAGCTCGTTCAGCACGCCCTTGCGGTCGAGCGAGTGCCGCGAACAGATGAGGATCACGCGGTCGTGCTCGTTCACGCCCTTCCGCATCATGCGGTGGAGCTTTTCCCCGGGCTCCGCGTGCTCGGGGAAGAAGAACGTCGTGACCCCATTGCGGTGCAGGGCTTCGTAGAGCTTGCGCGCAAAGGGCTCGTCTGGAGCACCATAGCTGATGAAGGTAGATTGTAGCATCTTGCATATGTCCGTCTTGAGGGAAATCGCGCAATCGACCATGTACTCGACAAATATTTCTGGCATGCCGGTGCGGGTTAGGAAGTCTTTGATGTTCGGTATACGGACAGAGCGGAGAATGCTTTTGTGATCGACATGGCTCGGACCTTCATGACGAACCGGTGGGTCGGCCGCGGATAGAGAGGTGAGATCTACGTCCAGTAGCCGCGTATCCCATAGGTTCACGTTGCCGAATTTCGCCGTGCCGAGGTTCGCGCCGGTGAGGTCCGTGTTGAAGAGGTCCGCGCTGGTGAGGTCCGCGCTGGTGAGGTCCGCGCCGGATAGGTTTGCGCTTAAGAGGTTCGCGCCGGTGAGGTCCGCGCTAGTGAGGTTCACGCCGAGTATGTCTGCATTGAAAAGGTTCGCGCCGGTGAGGTCCGCGTTGGTGAGGTTCGCCTCAATGAGCTTCGTGTTGCTGAGGTCCGCGTCGCGGAGGTTCGCGCCGGTGAGGTCCGCGCCGCGGAGGTCCGCGCCGATGACCTGCGCCTCGGAGAGGACCGCGCTGGTGAGGTCCGCCTTGGAGAGGTTCGCGTTGACAAGGCTCGCGCCGGAGAGATCCGCGCTGGAGAGATCTGCATTGGTCAGATCTGCGCCGTAGAGGATCGCGCCGGAGAGCTTCGCCTCGCAAAGGGTTGCCTCGTAGAGGATCGCGTCGCGGAGCTTCGCCTCGCAGAGGTTTGCGCCGGAGAGCTTCGCGTCGGGGAGGCCCGCACCGGTGAGGTCCGCGCCGCGGAGGTCCGCGCCGGTGAGGTGTGCTTTGCTGAAGTCTCTTTCACCCGCCGCGTAGCGGGTGAGCAGTTCCTGCGCGCTCTTCACCCTCTTACCTTTGGCTTCGCTGCGCCGTTTTCCCATCGGCTGCCAGGATCGCCGCACGCCCGGCCTCCTGTCCACCACAGCAAGCGACGTCGCGTGGGGCCGCTGAGCCTTGCCCATGGCGGTCTCCCGCCGGGCAGGCGGGAGACCGCCCGAGCACCGAGGGATGCCCCCAGCTCAATCGGGGACGTCTGGGTTCCAGCATCTGCGGCGACGGCGCTTAGCAGCCCCTAAGAGACCGATATCGTCCCGGATGACCTCCCGGGGCCGTCGGCACCCTCACCAGGCCCAGGACGGCGCCCCCGCGGACCAAGACGGGGGCATCGTGTTCCCGGCCGAAAGCCGGGATGCGCCCTCACCAGGCCGGGTGGTCGCAAAACCCCCTGGAGCCGAACAGCCCGGGACCGGGCACCGAAATGTCCGATCGGACAGCTTGCTGCCCGCAGGTGGTCGGAAAACCCCCTGGAGCCGAACCGATCCAAGGACGCTGCATCCGTGCAGCCTAGTTGCGTAAGTGGTCGGAAAACCTCCTGGATCAGGATCTATGATCCAGGAGGTTTTCCGACCACCCTAGCACCACTGTGTCGCGACCGGGCGGGATGAGCCGATGCTACCCCAGGAATCTCCCGGAAGGCTGGAGCCTTTCTGCGGACCGGAGCTTGCCGCGCCGTGGGCGCGACGCAGCCTGCTGTGCCGTGGAGTACACGATGGACGCCGCTGCCCAGCAGCGGCTGGACGCCTACTTCTCGGGCATCGGGGACATCCTTGCCCATCCGCTGCGGCGCGAGTCGTTCGCGATCTATGCGATGGGGCTGCTCGGCGAGGCGGAACGCAAGAGCATCGAGCCGCTCGCTGCGCGAGCCTGCCCCGACCCGGCGCGCGTGCAGGCGGCGCACCAGAGCCTGCAGCATTTCATCTCGAACGCGCACTGGGACGACCACGCCGTGCGCCGGTACGCGGCCCGCTACGCCATCGCGGCGATGGCCGAGCACGCTCCGATCTCGGCGTGGATCATCGACGATACCGGCTTCTTGAAGAAGGGCGAGCACTCGGTGGGGGTTCAACGGCAGTACACCGGCTCCGCCGGCAAGATCACCAACTGCCAGATCGGCATCAGCCTCAGCGTGGCGACGCGCTACCACCACGTGCCCATCGACTTCGAGCTGTACCTGCCTCGGAGCTGGGCCGACGATCCGGCGCGACGGCGCGAAGCCCGCATTCCTGCCTCCGTGCAGTACAAGAGCAGGATCGACTTGGCGCTCGGCATGATCGAGCGCGCCGTGCGCGAGGGGATACCCGGCGACATCGTGCTCGCCGATCCCTTCTACGGCAACGCCCATGACTTCCGGGAGACCGTGCGCCTGCTGGGGCTCGACTACGCCGTCGGGATCGAAGCCCCTACCAAAGTCCTGTTGCTCAGCGGAAGCGACCCCGAGCGGTGCACCCCGGTGAGTGTGGGCGAACTGGGGCGACGCCTCGGCCGCCGCGCCTTTCGGCGGATTGCCTGGCGCGAAGGGACCGGGCGCACGTTGTCGTCGCGCTTCGCGCTGCGGCGCGTGCGCGTTGCGAACCGGGATGGCATTCCGATCGCGCACCACGAGCCGGTCTGGCTCCTGATCGAGTGGCTCGACGGCGAGCGTCAGCCGACGAAGTTCGCCCTCACGACGCTGCCGGCCCGTATGTCCCGGAAGGAGATCGTGCGCATCTACAAGGAGCGCTACCGTACCGAGAAGGTCTACGAGGAGTTGAAGGGCGAGCTCGGCCTGGATCACTTCGAAGGCCGGCGCTTTCCCGGCTGGCACCACCATGTGACCGTCGCCCTCAGCTGCTACGCGTTCGTTGTCGCCGAACGCGCGCGGCATTTTCCCCCCTCGGCCGAACGGACGCGTTTCCCCGAGCCGTTCCCGCTCGCGGCCTGAGCGTCATTTTAGCGACTCCTTCGCCACCTGTCGTCTCGCCATCGCCCGCGTGCTGACCCGCTGGCTGCCCCGGTGCCCCAGCTGCCACCGTCGACACGCCGAGGTCCCCAGGCTCCAGTCCCTCCGGCTGTGACACAGTGGTGCTAGGCCCAATGCCGGTCAGTTAGGGGAAAACCGCATAAATTCATAAGGTTGCGGGTGCTGTGGGCCCGCGACGAGCGGTGCGGCTTCCCGTCACCCCCATCCGGGGACACGAGCGTGTTCATGGCACCGCGGCCGACCGCCAGCAGGAGCCGATCGAGGTCGACGCTATCTCGCGCACTTGACGAGCTTCTTGGGCGGGCGAGAGGCGCAGCGGCAAAAGCGGTGCGCTCACCGGAATAAGCTAAGTATGGCTTTCCGCGATGCGCTGCTCGCTGCCGCCGACTACGTCGGCCCGGCTGACGTCAACAACATCTGCAAGCACTTGCCGGCCGAGTGGATCGAGCAGGCGCTCGCCGCGACCGGTACTGCTACGCTGCGGCGTCGACGCCTGCCTGCCGAGCAGGTCATCTGGCTTGTGCTGGGCATGGCGCTGATGCGCGATCGGCCGATCGAGGAGGTCGTCACCAAGCTGGATCTTGCTCTGCCCGGTGCGAACGGGGCGATCGCCCGCAGCGCCATTCCCCAGGCGCGCGCTCGGCTGGGCGACGAGCCGATGCAGTGGCTGTTCGAGCGCAGTGCCCTGGCCTGGTCGACCCAGAGTGCCGACGCGAATCGCTACCGCGGCCTGGCCGTATACGGCATCGATGGCACGACGCTGCGCGTGGCCGACACGCCGGACAACCGTGCCGAGTTTGGCGGCGCTTCGAGCTCACGCGGTGACAGCGGCTACCCGCAGGTGCGCTTGGTGTGTCTGATGGTGCTGAGCTCTCACGAGCTGGCAGCTGCCAACTTTGGTCCTTACGCAACTCATGAACTGAAGTACGCACGGCCTTTGGTTGACCACATCCACGATCGCTCGCTGACGATCGTGGATCGCGGATTTTTCGGTGCCTCCTTTCTCATCGGGCTGACGAGATCGGGCAGCGAACGACATTGGATGACCCGCGCCCGCTCCACCACCAAGTGGCGCGTGATCAAGCAGTACGGCCCTGACGATGCGCTGGTAGAGATGGCCGTCAGCTCCGAGGCCCGCCGCAAGGACCCATCTCTGCCAAACACATGGCACGTGCGCGCCGTCCGCTATCGGCGACCCGGACATGAGCCCAAGACGCTGCTGACCTCGTTGCTCGATCCAGTGGCCTACGCGGCGAAGGAACTGGCGGCGCTCTACCACGAGCGCTGGGAGCTGGAACTCGCCTACGACGAGCTGAAGACGGAAATGCTCGATCGACGTGAGAGCATCCGCAGCAAGACGCCGATGATGGTGCGTCAGGAGATTTGGGGCCTGCTGTTGGCCTACAATCTCGTCAGGCTGGAGATGGAGCGCGTGGCTGCCGAGGCGCGCGTCCCTCCGACGCGCATCAGCTTCATCATGGCGCTACGTCTCATCCGTGATGAGTGGCTCTGGTCGAGCGACTCCCGTCCCGGAGCCATCCCCGGTCATCTGCACAACCTCCGCCGGGATCTGAAGCGCTTCATCCTACCCCCACGCCGCGCTGAACGAACGTACCCTCGCGCGGTGAAGGTCAAGATGAGCAACTACCCGCGGAAGCGGCCGATCTGAAGGGGATGGAGCTTAACTGACCGGCATTGGTGCTAGGCCGGCAGGCCCCCCGGGCAGCGACGAGCTTCCGGAGCTCGGCCACGAGCGCGGCCGGGGCGCCGCGCTTCCCCGTCAGGTAGTCGGTCAGGGTGGTCCGCCCGATGCCTAGCGCCTTGGCGGCGACGTTCCGGCCGCCGGCCTCCTGGACCAGGTGCTGTAACTCTTCGACCTGCGCGCCGCGCTCGTTCGTCGGCCGGCCTCCGGCGTCCTTGACCACGTCGAAGTCCTGCCAGCCGCCCGGGACCACCGACCCCACGTGGAGCGCCCGCGCCGGGCGCGTCCGGTGGACCGTCCGGAGCCGACCGTGCGCCTGCTCCAGCTCCGCCGCACAGAGCGCCTCGTACCGAGCGTCCCAGTCCGGCAGCCCCAGGAACTCGGCCTCCCACCGGGCATCCGTGAGCTGCGGCCACGGATCCCCGAGCGTCACGAGCGCGTCGTGGTCGCGCCAGTGATCGAGCCCCTTGATCGCGCCGTAGTGCCCGAGGTCGGGCGACTCCGGCAACCGGGCCAGCTCCGCCCCGAGTGCATCGCGAAGTGCATCGAGCTCGGGGCGGCTCTGCCCAGCCTCAAGCCACTGCTGCGACACGTCTTGCCCGAGAGCGGCCTGCAGGACGAGCTCCGCGAGCCGCATGGTCACGATCGCGACGCGGCGGGTGGACTCGTCCCGCAGCGCCCAGCGAACGATGGCGCGGACAGCTCGCACCAGGCTTGCCCCACCCTCGATCCGACCACGAGGAGCCCAGGCGTTCCGGGTGGCGCGCGTGCGCAGCATCTCGCGCCGGACGGACGCACCATCCTGTGCATGCGCTTCGGTGACTGGCGGCCGGTACCCGACAACGCGCTCGTAGATCGGGAGGTGCAGCCGAGCGTTCGCGTCCGCGATCACGACGGCGCCGTGCCGGCGGAGCGCCTCGAGGAACTGGACGTCGGGCAGGGTCAGGACGAGCACGCGACGATCGCGACGCTGCTCCAGCCGCGCGATCACCTGCTGCGGTTCGGACGTCAGGCCGAGCCAGACCAGACGCAGCACGCGCGACGCCGCCCCGATCTGCTGGGCGAGTGCCAGGCTCCTCCGGGCGGCGAAGACATGCGCCTGTCGCACAGGCGGAGCGGTGCCCCGGTGACCCTCCTCGAACGCCGCGCGCGCCGCTTCCACCGCGTCCGTCGCTCCGATCGCCTCGTAGGCGTCGGTCAACAGGTCCTGGTCGACGCGCTCGACAGCGCGCGCGAGCGGTGCGGGCTCGTCCAGGGGGCCCGCGTCGATCCACGCAGCTACGGCGCGTAGCGAGACGCGCATCGCCGCCGCGTAGCGCGCCTCGAAGGCGCCGAGCCCGCGCTCGGCCGCGGAGAGCTCCTCGATCGTCAGGACCTCATGGACGAGCACCGCGGGTGGTTCGTCGATGACGAGCTCGCCGGTCGCCCCGGCGGCCGCCGAGAGATGCCCGAGCAACGCATGGGGACCGACGATCACCCGGGCATCGTCCGGTCCCTCGACGCCGCCGCGGGCACGGCACGCCGAGGCGAACTCGCAGGGCTCACGCCCCCGTCCCTCGCAGAGCTCCCAGGGGATCGACTGACCACCGCGGGCGAGCGCAACGCCCTGGTCGTGGAAGCGGCACTCCGGGCTGCCGTCCTCACGCCGGACGGAGAGCGGGCCGAAGAGGCGCCGGACCGCGACGCCTCGCGCCTGAAGCCGGCCCGCGATCTCGATGGCGAGCCGCTGCGTCGGGACGGAGATGGCCGTCTTGCTGTGCGCCGGGGCGCGCTTGCCCTGCGCAGCCTGGGACGCGTAGGCCTTTCTGGCGCGCTCGCAGGCGACGACGATCGCCGCCTCGGTCTTGCCGGTGCCGCAGCCGGCCACGACGACCGAGAGCCCGTCCGGCGCCCTCCGGAAGGCACCCTCGAGCCGCCGGCGTGCCTCGTCGGCCGGGACGACATCGCGCCGCAGTCCGACCGGCGACGAGCTCGCTCGCAGGAGCGCCCGCGCAGCGGGAGGCAAAGCGCGCAGCACGTCGGCCTGCGTGCGCCCTGCGCAATGCCCGTGCGAGCAATGCCACCATCCGAGCGTCCGGCCCGGGCCTGGTCCGAAGAGCACGGTGCTGGAATCGAAGTCCCGCCCGACGGTGTGCTCCGCGCGCCAGGGGCAGAGCACGGCGCGCTTGCCGGCGCCCAGAGATGGCCCAAGCCACCCCGTCGCCTCGAAGGCGCGTGCGAGCGGCGAGCCGTCGACGTCGCCGGACTGGCCGAGGGCACCGGTGCTCCGCCGACGGCCCCGGGCTCGGGTCCAGTCCGGCGCGGGGGGCGCAAGCGGGCGCATGCGCTCCAGGTGCACGATCGGCGAGCGGTAATCTCGTTTCCCGCGCCGCACGTGCGGCAAGCGAAAGTGCCGTGTCCAGTCGCGGCAGGCCGGGTCGGGATGAAGCCCAAGGCGTTCGAGCTGCCCGAGCCACGCGGCGAGGACGCCCTCGGCTTGGTCGAGCGGCACGGGGCGCGCCAGCGGCTGGACGATCCGGCGGCCGTGCGCCGTGTAGTAGACCCCCGCGGTTTCGAGCCGTGCGTCCTGCTCCGCGGCGAGCGCGAGGAGCTCCGGCGTCCACTCGCAGTGTGCCGGGTTGTCCACGTCGGCGAGGAGCGCCTCGAGCGCTAGCGTGAAGCCAAGCCGGCGAACGAAGTCCAAGCCGGCCTTGTTCACCCGGGGCTGCCTGACGAGCGGTGCGCCGTGCTCGTCGCGGAGCACGTAGGGGACGAGATGCGCGTCGGTCTTGTACGTCTCCACGAGCGCGTTACCGAGGTCCATGACGCTGTAGGCCGCCTCGATGCCGACGCTTCCGTTGCGGTGCTCGCGGCAGTTGGCGGCGCTTCCCCGAGGCGCGCGCCAGTCGTCGGCGTCGCACTCGACGCCGTACGCGTGCCGCGTGGGCGCAACCGCGACGAGGGGCACTCAAACCCCCTGAGCCGGCGCGGAGAGCTCCAGGCCTGTTGAGCAGGCCCCATCGCTCAAGCGCCTACGGAGCCCGCATCGTGCCCAGGGGGCCACGGCGGTGCCGCACCGGAGCCAACGAGCACCCATCTCGCCGGCGGGGCTCCACGTGACGATCTCGGCGCAGCGCGCCGGCCCCGCGGGCGGATCGAGTTCTGCCAGCGCCAGTCCGCACAGCGGGCAGGCGATGGCCATCCGGTTCATGGTCGCTGCCTTCGCGCCGCGATCGCTGCGTCGACCAGCTCCACAGCGCGCTCGACGGCGACCTCCAGATCGTCCTCGCGCTCCGGTCCGTGGACGAGCACGTAGACCGCGCCGGCCCGAGCGAGCGCCGCCGCGCGCCGCTTCTGCGCCGCGGAAGGGCGCCCGCGTGCCGCCTTGGCCTCGACCTCCAGATGCAGACCATCCGGGGCGACGTAGCCCGCGAGATCGCCCGTCCCAGCGGCCGCGCCGCGCATGACCCGGCGACCACGCGGCCCATCGATGACCGCGGTGCCCGAGTTCATCCGGCGCACGCGCGTCAGGCGCTCGGGGGCGTTGAGCGTGATCTCCAGGGCGCGCTGGAAGACGCCCTCAGGGATCATCTCCCCTCCCGGCCCGCAACACCTTCTGCCGCGCGAGCGCGCAGAGATCGCACATGCCGCCGAATGTGAAGCGGCAAAGGCGTTTCCCCGTCATCGGGCTCGTCATGCCACAAAGCACGCAGCGCTCCTTGAGATCATGCCCTATCTGATCGCCGCACACGTCGCAGCAGTGGGGCTTCCGGCCCCATCGGATCCGATCTCCCTGGACCAGCTCGGTGCGCGTCGCGACCTCGAAGCGGAGCTGTTCGAGGAGGTCGGCTCGACCGGCTGGCCCCTTTACATGAAGGCCGTCGCCGTTGCGCTCGAAGACCACACCGGCAGCGATAAACTCTAGGCCGGTCACAGCTCCCAGGTCTCCAGAGGCCCCTGCGCTGGGCGTGGCGGCAGCCTGAAGCTCGCTGGATGGCTCGCCGCCAGCGGCCGCGGCGGGACAGTAGTTACCTCGGGCACGCAGGACTCCTCGTGCGCCGCGTGCGTCGTCCTCGCCGTCTCGCGCTCTGCTCGCCTTACGGCATTCTCTTCGCGCCGCCTCGCCCGACGGCGCTCTTGACTACGTGCCCTCTCCTCGGGCGTGAGCTTCGGAATCTTCGAGCCTTTCGGAGCGCGGTCGAGACCGGTCGTCCTCCGCCGTTGGTCGAGGATCCAGCCGTGCTCACGCAGCGGCGCGCCGCTGGCGTCACGCTCCCTGTTCTCGGCGCGCCACATCTCCACCAAAGCGCTCCACTCCTTCTGGCGCTTGATCTCCGCGTGCGTGAGCTCTGCCAGCGCACGCCCGTTCACCGCGCCGCCGGCGACGAGCAGCTCGAGCTCGCCGTCCTTCTCCTTGGGCGTCTCCTTGCCCAGCTCGGCAGCAGGCCATGCGTATCCGCAACCGGGGCACGTGCGATGCGCGCTCGGCACGAGCGCGTAGCACGTCGGGCATTCCTTCCGCGGCGGTAGCGAGACGGTGGTCTTGTCGCGCTTCTTGCGGCCCTCGAGCGTGTACTCGCGCGGCTCTTGGGGTGCCCCGAACTCCGTCACGCAGCCCGCGTGATCGAGCAGCACGAATGGCGGCGAGCCGGGGTGAGGGCGCGCGCCGCGTCCGGCCTGCTGGAGGTAGAGCCCTTCCGAGAGCGTCGGGCGCGCAAGGATGATCGTCTTGACCTGGGGCACGTCCGTGCCCTCGGTGAACACGTTGCAGTTGCAGAGGACTCGGACCCGACCGTCCCGGAGCGCCGCGGTTGCGTCGTCGCGCTCGCTGGTCTCCGTGTTGCCGTCAACGTGCCGCGCGGCGATGCCGGCCTCGATGAACCGCGCGGCGAGCGTGCTGGAGTGCTCCACGTTGACCGCGAAGCAGAACGCCGGCGCATCGTTCCCCCGGCGCACGTAGTGGTCCACGATGTCTCCGATCAGCTCGGACCTGTTGACGGCGCGCGCGAGCTCGTCGGCGTTGTAGTCGCCCCTCGTGCGCTTCACGCCCTTCAGGTTCGCCTTGAGCTTCGAGCCCCAGCACGAAGGGGCCACAAGGAAGCCCTGCTCGACGAGCTCGGTGAACGTCGCAGCAACGATGAGGTCATCGTAGGCGTCCCCGAGCCCCTTTCCGTCGGCGCGAAACGGCGTCGCCGTCAGTCCGAGATGCCAGGCCGCTGGGTAGGCCCGCTGCACGTCGACGTAGCTCTTCGCGAGCGCGCGGTGGGCCTCGTCCACGATGATCACCTCGGCCTCGGGGCGCGCGTGGTTCCGGAAGGTGTCGATCGAGGCGACCTTGACAGGCGCCTGCGGGCGCCGCCGCGCCCACAGACGCCACAGCTCGTCGTCGGAGAGCGCCTCCGGCCTCGGCGCGATGCTGTCGACGCAGCGCCCCTCGACGCCCGCCATCACGATGCCGACGAGCTCGGGCGGGATCCCAAGGCGCACGAGCTTCGCGAACGTCTGCTTGATGAGCTCGCGACGGTGGGCGAAGAAGATTACCCGCCGCCCCATCTTCAACAGGCGCAGGATCAACGCGGCCGAGACGAGGGTCTTTCCCCCGCCGGTCGGAAGCACGAGCAGCACGCGCAGTACAGCGCGTAGCCAGCGCTCGAAGACATCGTCGATCGCCTTCGTCTGGTAGGGCCGCAGCGTGATCACAGCCGCCCCCGCGCCCGCTCGACACGCTCGAAGTCGTCGAACGTGAGCGGCTCGTTCGATGACTCCGGGATCCCTCGTTTGGCTCGGTACCGAGCGCGAGCGTGCTCCTTCTTCTGTTCGCAAGGCGGGCAGCGATAAGTCGCCTTCCAGCGCGCGCCGCAGTCGGCGCACTGGCCGTTGTGGCGCCGCTGTGCGCGGAGCTCTTGTCGTTTCATCGCGTCTCCTGAGCCGCCCTGATGGCGGCGAAGAAGTTCATCGACAGCTCGATGGAACCCTCGCGGCGGCGCCGGTGGACGTCGCGCCGGCGCTCATGCCGCGGGCCGAGAGCGGCTGTTCGTCGGGAAGTTGATAACGTTCAGCGTCCAGGCGCACAACTTTCGAAAACTGGCGCGCACGACGAGAGCACGAGAAGAGGGCCCGTAGAATGGCCGGTGTCTTTCTCTTTGCGCTCGTAATCCTCGGTCAATGAAGTTCCTACGTGACCGGGCCGTCACGGTCGATCGATTGACCGACCCTGCGCAAAGAACTAAACCGCACCAAGCTCGTGAGGGCGCGCGGCTCTGCGCCCCGAGAAAGGAGGAGGACGAATGGAATCCAACGAGGCTTGGCCGCCGAAGCTCGCCGCCGCGCTGGTGTCGGCACGACGTGACGTGCGCGCCCTACCCAAGGATGGGACCAACGACCATCACAAGTACGACTACACGAGAGCAGAGACCATCATCGACGAGGGGCGACTGGTCTTGAACCGTGCGGGCCTGGTCTTCTCCCAAACGGCAGCGACCCTGGACGCAACAGCGGGTACCGATGGGAGGCAGGTGCCGATCTACCGGTGCACGTACGTGGTCTGCCACGAGAGCGGCGAATCGAGGTCGTGGGTGCGCGAGTGGCCGATCGTGGAAGCCAAGGGGAGGCCGCTCGACAAGGCAGGCGGCGGCGCGCTGACGACCGCGTACTCGTACGCGATCCGCGATCTGCTCGGCCTGCCTCGCGATGACGAGCTCGCCGCCATGGATCGCCGCGACGATCGCGACCACGATCCCGGGCGTACCTCGGACGGCGACGATGGCGATGCGAAGCGCTCCGACTCACGCGAGCCCTCACGGGCACAGGAGCAGCTCGAGAGCGACGACCCGTACAACGACGTTCTCGAGGCGATTCGGGGTGGCGCCCGCGGGGCCGAGCTCGAACGTCAGATCGCCGCAGCGCAGCTCCCCGAGGACAGCCGCAGGTCGCTCCGCTTCGTGCTGCGCGCCTACGAGGCAAGAGATACCTCCGAATTCGGCCGTGTTGGCGCGGACATCCGGGCCAGCGACATGCCACGGCCCTGGATCGAGCAGACCCTCGCGATCATCCGCCCGGCCTGGGATGCTCTTCAACGGAAGGCAGCGGCGTGAGGCGGCACCGCATCACGGCCAGCCGGATCGCGCTCGCGCGGCGCTGCTCCTGGTGGGCGCGCCCCGATGTAGACCTGCCCGAAGGCGAGTCTAGCCCCGCGGCCGACCTCGGCACGGCGCTGCACGCCCTGGCGGAGCAGGAGAGCGCGGCGGCTGCGGGCGATGACGACCTCGACGAGGCAGCCGTCGAGGCGCGTTTCCGCCAGCTCGTCTGCGGCGAAGCGGAGGAGCAGGCCGGCGCCGGCCTCGCGCCGGCCGAGCGGGCCGCGCTGGGCGAACTCGCCGCAGCATGGCGTGTGTGGTGGGGAGCCTGGCCGCACAGCGGCGCGCCGGCGAAGCGCGAGCGCGCCCTCGCGCTCGATGTGGCAACCGGCACGGCCCGGCCCCTCGTCGGTGCCGCTCACCGCGACTACGCGGACGCCACGCCGGACGAGGTACCAGGGACCGTGGACCTCCAGGTCGACGCCCTGGAGCAACCGGTCGTCGTCGACTACAAGACGGGCCGGGGCCCTCACGAAGTCGACGACCACGTCGACCAGCTCACGCACGGCGCGGCGTGCGTTGCGCGCATCACGGGCGCGCAGCGGGTCATCGTGGCGATCGCCTGGGTGACCCCCGAAGGCGTCCGCTGGTCGGAGCGCAAGCTCGACGCCTTCGACGTCGCGGTCTTCGTCGAGGAGCTGCGCCGCATGATCGCAGGCCTCCCGAAGGCACGGCCGCGCCCGGGGCTCCACTGCGACGACCTCTACTGCCCGGCGCGCTCCGTCTGCCCGGCCACGCGGGCACTGCTCCTCGAGGCGCAGGTGCCGCTCGAGGCACGCCGGCGCCTGCCCCTGGTCGGGCCCGTGAAGACTGAGGAGCAGGCGTTCGCGATCCTTGTCGCTGCGCCGCTCCTGCAGTCGTGGATCGGGGAGCGGCACAGGGCCGCGAAAACCTTCGCGGACGAGCACGACGGGGTGCGAGATCCGGGCTCGGGCAAGGTCTACAAGGGTCGCCCGCAGAAACGCGAGACGCCGCGACTCGACGTGCAGGGCGCGTTCGAGGTGCTGC
This sequence comes from Sorangium sp. So ce394, assembly GCF_051474665.1. NCBI lineage: Bacteria > Pseudomonadati > Myxococcota > Polyangiales > Polyangiaceae > Sorangium > Sorangium sp. So ce394. Next base: position 5,174,528 of record NZ_CP150339.1, on the reverse strand, counting down.
GCGGCGTGCTTCCGCCCGAGGTCGTCCACGCGGCGGTCAAGACGACCAGCAAGACGAGCTTCGACGCGCTCGGGAAGGCGCTGCGCGCGGCGAAGGTCCAGGGCGCCAAGGACCTAGAGCAGCAGGCGCGCGATGCGCTCCGAAGAGCGGGAGCGCTGAAGGTCACCGAGTTCAAACATTACGAGTGGAAGAAGGAGAGCACTACATGAGCGACGGGATGAACAAGGTGTTCCTGCTGGGCAACCTGGGAGAGCACTCGGAGCTTCGCTTTACCCAGGGTGGACAGGCCGTGCTGAATTTTCGGATGGCGACTACGGAATCGTGGGCCGACAAGGACGGCGAGCGCAAGGAGCGCACGGAATGGCACAGCATCGTGGTCTGGGGAAAGCGCGCGGAGGCGCTTGAAAGATACCTTCTCAAGGGCTCCAAGGTGCTCGTCGAGGGGAAGCTCCGCACGTCCAGCTACGAGGACAAGGACGGCGTCCAGCGGTACAAGACCGAGATCCACGCCGACGAGCTCAAGCTGTGCGGCGGGTCCCGCGTCGAGCGGCGCGACGATGAGGGGGCTGATAGGCGCCCGCGTGACGATCGCGATGGCAGCGGCAAGGCCAGGGGGCGCGACGGCCACGAGGACCGCCGCGAGCGGGACGTCGACCGTCGACGGGACGACCGCGACCGCGGCCGAGGGAGGGGCGACGACCGCCGAGAGCGCTCCGTGGGGCGGCCGGTTGATGACCTCCCCTACTGAGGTGGCCACGCGTCTTCCCCGGGCGCCGCGGACGCACCACGACGAGATCCTGCTGCTCGTGGTGCGGCTCGGCGCGGGCGTGCGGAGGACGCCTAGCACGCGCCGCGCCAACCGCGGCGCCGCCCTCGGCGTCGCTGCCGCGGGCGGCGCCGAGGGGGCGCTCAGAGATACAAAATCGCCCCCTTCGCTCCCCGCGTTTTCAGCCCTTCTGCAGCGCCTCCGAGAACACCTAACCCCGCGACACGACATCGGTTTGCCTCACGAGCGTACAAAGGTATCTCGTGCAGAGATACCTTTGTCTCCGAGATACCTTTTCGGGCCCCTTCCGGCGGCGTCGGTCACGGTTGCTCGCAAACCCAACATCGATGGAGGTATGGCATGGCACGAGCGGATCTCGCCCGTGTATCGGCGCCCCTTGCTCTTCGTCAGGCAGACAACATCACGCGAGCGGTCGAGAGGAAGTGGCCGGAGGCGCCCGCCGGTGGATCGTTCAGCCCCAGGGGGCTCGACCAGTCCGCGACTACGACAGCAACGGCGACGCTCGCGATCCCGCTGGACGGGCTCACAATCACAGCGCCGCCTCCGGAGATGCTCTCGCAGAAGAACGTCGAGGCGGTCACCGGCATCCCGGCGCGCGTCTTTCTCGACACCATCCGCGCGCCGGGCTTCCCCCTGCCGGTCACGAAGCTCGGCAAGCTGCGCCTGGTCCAGCGCGAGGCGTTCGTTGCGTACCTGCGAGCGCTGGCCAGCGAGCCAGCGTCGCGCCGCGACGCAGACGCGGATGAGCGCGCGCGGGTTGCCGCTGTACTGGCCGCTGCCGGCCTCGAATCTGTCCCGCGCGCACGCGTGGACCGAGCGAGCGCTCCTCCCACCGGCGCTGGCCGTGGTAGGCTGCCGCCGAAGTAGAGCGGGCCCGCTCGACGCTACCAACGCCGGACGGGCCCTTGATCGACCCCCGCGCGAACGGAGACCGATCCATGACCGACGTACCCCAGCGGCGGGCGCGTGCCAAGCGCTCCCCTGCCCTCCCTTCATCGTCCCTTCCCGCATCCACGTCGACCGACCGACGTACGCGCGCGAGCCGCTCCGGCGGGCTCTCCTCGCCGGCGGCGGATGTAGCTGCGCCCGACGCGAGCCCGCCGGCCTCGGTCAGCACGATGGCGCGCCCGAAGCCGACCGTCCGTAGCGCCGGCAGGTCCGCAGGAGAGAAGCGAGCCAACGGCTCCGGCTCCGTCCGGCTGCGCGGGAAGACGTGGACCGCACGCCTCAGCCTCGGCGAGGCCGGTCGCCGCACGTTCAACCTTCCGACGTGCCGCACGGAGCAAGAAGCACACGCGCGGCTAGAGGTGCTGTCCGAGCTGGCAGGGCGACTGCTCGCCGCCGGTCAGATCGTGCTCGGCCTGCCGCTGCTGGAGCAGGCTGCCGCGCGCGAGGGAACCGCGCTCCGTGACGTCCGGCTCGCGATCGACCACCTGTGCAGGGGCGAAGCGCGCGCCCGCGCCTCCGGGGAAACCACCTTCGCCGAATTCGCCGAGCGGGTTGTTTCGGGAAAGCTGGCCGAGCAGTATCCGGATCATGTGAAGGCGATTCGTCGCCCGGATCTTTATCGAGGAAAGCTAAAATATCTGCTCGACGTACTCGGCCCTGTTCCTCTCGCGCGCCTCACGCTCGACCATGCGGACCGTGCGATGTCCCTGCTGCCAAGGCATCTGGGGACTGGATCGCGTCGAAATATTGCAGGTTTCATTCACCGCATCCTGGCGCTGGCAGCATACCCGGCGCGCGTCATTGGCAGTAACCCCTTGCCACGCGGCTGGGCCCCTAAGGCAGACGCCGACAAAGCAAAAGGATACTTGTACCCTGACGAGGATCAGCTCCTCATGGAGAGTACGTCGGTCCCGTTATGCTTCCGGATCTATTACGGCTTCCTCATCCGCGAGGGAATGCGAGCCGAAGAGGCCGGACAGCTGGAATGGTCGGACGTAGATCTCGAGCGCGGCGCAGTGGTTCTCGACGAGAACAAGACCGACGATCCCCGGGCTTGGGCGCTCTCACCAGACGTCGTGCGCGCGCTCCGGAAGTGGCGCGAGGTCTGCCCTGACAAGGTACGCGTCTTCGTAGGAAAGTGGGGCAGCAACTCTTTGCCGGGGCAGAACGGAGCGGCGCGCTTCAGAGACCACCTTCGACGCGCGGGAATTACTCGGCCTGAGCTGTTCGAGACCACGGATTCAAGGCTGAACATCCGCCTGCACGATACGCGTGCCACCTTCATCACGATCAAGCTCGCGAACGGCCGCACGGAGACGTGGATCTCCGACCGAACCGGGCATAGGTCGAGCGGCCAGATCCACCACTACAAGCGCGCCGCTCGCAAGGTCGCGGAGCTCGGCTTGGGCGACTTTGCCCCCTTGGATGAGGCGATCCCGGAATTGAGAGGCGACGAAGGCTCGGTAGGGGCAGGCGGCCCCGTGGGCGCAGCACCGGAAGCACGAGCGGCGAACGAAGCTGCCTCTGCGCTGCCCAGCCAGGCGCCGGCCGCGCGCGACGTTGCCGGGCCCCTCGAGGCGGACCTTGAAGCGCCCGAAAGCGGCCGGTTGGGCCCGCGTTGGGCCATACCGGAAGCCAGCGCAGTCGAGCATCGACCCGAAACGATTGAAATCATTGACCTTCATGCCGATCGCTCCGCGGCACCAGGGAAGTCTTGGAGGCACGTCCACCGGGAGATGGGTGCCACCCATCTTTCGCTGGAGGCACGTCCACCGGGAGACGGGTGCCACCCATCTCCCGGGTGGACGAGCCAGCTCACCGGGACGGGTTCACGGCGTGTCGCCCGCCCCGAACGGGGGCGCCGAGACGGCTTCCGGCTTCCTGGCGGGGGCTTTCCGGCGGGATCTCCCGAGGTCGTCGACCATCTCGACGCAGGGCGCCAGCAGGAACGCGGCGAGCGCCCCGCTCCCCGGGATCTCCGGGTCGGCGTGGCTCTCGATCTTCTGGATCATGCTTCGCGACGTCCTCGTGGGAGAAGGTGCGGCGAAAAGGTCTTCGGTCCGAAACCGAGCCGTCGCGACGACCAACCCGGTCACGTCGCCACCGCTGTGCCCCTGGCACCTCCCTTACTCCTCACACCCGCAGACGCCGCCGTGACGTGAGCAGCAGCCACGGTAAGACGAGCGGGCGCACAGGCAGCTCGGCGAGAGCGTGCCATCGCAGCATTGCACCCGGAGGCTCGCCTGTCGCCTCTCCTCGGCAGCCTCCCTCATCTGCTGCAGTCTCTCCTCGGCAGCCTCTCTCATCTGCCGCTGCTTCTCCTCCGCAGCCTCTCTGAGCTCCCGTCGCCGCCGTTCCTCTTCTTCCCGTCGTTGCCGGATCTGCTCCACCCGCGCGTCGACATCCGGCCGCAGTCGCGCGACCTGCGCGACGAGCGCAGCGCAGCGCTCCGACTGCCACACGTCGGTTCCCCGGAGCTCGTCCAGCGCGAGCTCCGCTTGGCTCAACGCGATCTCGGCGTCTTCCCACCGCCGCTGCGTTGCCCTGGCGGAGGCGACCTGCAGGTGACGCGCGATCGCCGGGGCGACGTCCTTGAACCGCGCGACGGCTCTCTGCTCCCTCTCCGCCCGCTCCCGCTCCTGCTCGGCGCGCTCCCGCTCTCTGCGGGCGGCTTCCTCCTCGGCCCGCCGCTGGACGGTCTCGCGCTCCTTCGTGTCGACGTCCGCCTCCGCGCGCGCGACGTCCTGCAGCGCCGCCCCCTCGACACAGGTGCGCCGTGCCTCCTGGAGATGCGACCGGGCTCGGTCGAAGCTCGACGCGTCCAGCGCCTCGTTCGCGCTGCGGCGCGCCTCCTCACAGGCGGCGAGCGCCGCCACACGGGCGCGCTCGTCGGCGCTATGCTTCGTGACGAAGCCCGCGAGGCCCACGCCGAGCAGGCCGGCTACAGCCGGGTAGGTCACCCACGGCGCCCGGCGCGACACCCGTGCAGCAGTCCCAAAGGGCTGCGGAGCCCCCGTGGCGCTGGCGCCGATCGCGATCGCCAGGCTGGCGATGACGCCTGCCCCGAGCACAACGAGCGCCACGGGCTCGCAGATCGAGCCGAGCACATAGAGCAACAACAGCGTGTAGACCTGCGTCCCGGCCCACCCGAGACCGACGCCGAGCCTGCCTCTGGCCTCACCGGTGTACCGGCCCTCCGATCGAGAGATCTCGCGGAGCACGAGCCGCCCAAGCAGGATCGCAGGCACGCCGGAGAGAGGTCCGAGCACCATGGCCGCAGCGCCCAGCCAGAAGAGCGTCTCGCTCGACGGATGGGGCCGAGGGAAGATTCCCTCCAGGCTGGGCACCGGGCTGGCGCTGAGGGGCGCGGCGGGCGCGGGCGGCGTGCTGGGCAGATCCTGGTCTACCATCGTCACTCCTCCAGCGCCGCGAGCGCCTCGTCGAGCCATCGGATCTGCTGCGCCTGCAGCTCGTCCGGGATCTCGTCGGCTCGGAGGGCCTCGAGCGCGGCGAGCAGGTGGCGACGTTTCGCTGCTGCGGTCTTGAGCCCATCCACCTTCTCCAGGACGGCATCGACCTCGATCCGGGAGGCTTCCAGAAGGAGTTGATCGCGCAGCTCCGGGAGTGTGATCCGATCCAGGCCGGCCCGCACGGCGCTCCTCCGTCCGGCCGGACCCTTCGCGGCGTCAAGCTTCGTGAGCGCCTGCTCGAGCATCTCCTGTTCCCGGGCCCGCAGCGCCCGCTCGCGGCGCGCCTGCTCCTCGACGCGGATCGCCTGCTGGCGCGCCTCCTCCTCGATCCTCTGCGCCTCCTCCTGCCTCCTCCGCGCTTCTTCCTCGCGTCGACGCTCCTGCTTGATCTCTGCCCGCAGCGCCTCGAGGCGCTCGGCCGCGTCCTCATGGCCGCCCTGAGCGACCAGCGTCTTGTACTCCCGCAGCGCGGCGGAGCGGGACTCGTGTTCTTCCAGCAACCGTGCCAGCTTGTAGCGCAGTCTGTGCGACAGCTCGGGGGCACAGCTCGGCGCATCCGTCGCTTGCCTGAGCGCCGTCGTTGCCTGCTCGATCTCGCCCAACGCGATGTGCGCATCGGCCAGCACGCACATGCCTAGGGGATAGGCGGGCTCCGAGGTGGAGAGCTCGAGTACATCGAGCGCCTTGCGCGGATCCCCGGCGAGCACCCGCATCTGGGCGAGTGCAACCGCGACGCTACCGGCTCCCCCGCCCTCCGGGCGGAACGACAGCGGCGCCGGCAGCCCGGGGAAGGCCAGTGCCATGCCCGACGAAAGCCGACCGATGCTCGAGGCGCGAGCATCGGCACGTTCCAGGGCCGCGAGTGCGTCCTGGTGTCGTGCCCGGCTTGCGGCGTCGGCGGCGACGAGCAGCCACGCGTCGGCCTCGTGCCTTCCACGGTGCTCGAGTGCCCGGAGCAGCGCCGCGGCTTGACCGTTCGAGGCGTGGAGGGCCGCGACGGTGTCGAAGAACAGCACTTTCAGGCGCTCGCGCCAGATCAGCCGGACGACTCGGTAGATCGCATAGACGACGCCCCCGACCCCGAGGAAGAGCCAGACGGACGGGATCATGAGAATCGTCACGATCGCGAACAGGACCAGCGCAATAACGCCGGCCAGCGCGACGATTACCGCGAGCACCACGAGGGGGTGCCCGCGCTTGCCCCTCGATTCCCCCTGCGTGGACGGCGCGAGACGCAGGCGGTAAACGGCATAGCCTACCCCGACGAGCCCCAGCGCGATCCACGGGTACGGCGTCGCGAGCGCCGCGCCGATCGCGGACAGGATCGCCGCGAGCACGTACAAGCCCAACCCGATCGCTGCCAGAATCGCCAGCGCTCCGGCCGCTCCGCCACGCCGCCGGCCTGTCCGTGGAACGCGCACGCGAGGGAAGAGCCGAGGGCTACGACGTCCCATTCGCCACGGTCAGCTTCGGCGGTGACGCCCCTGCTTGTCAACACGCCCTTGCAAGACGGTGAGACAGCATCGCTCCTGATCCGACGGGGCGGTACATGCCCACCATGTCGCGCCGCCGGCTCGGAGGCAGCGATCTCTGTGCGCTCCGCGCCGGTCTTCAGGCCAGCCGACCTGAAGGTCAGCGATGAGGCGGGCCGTCTCACTCTGGAGACGCGACGAGCAGATGCGGCAGCACCGGTGTCGTATTCACACGCTCCAGCCACAGACCCGCGCTAGTGAGCAGCCGTACAAACTCCTGTCGTATCCGCTCCCGGCCGCCTGTCACCGTCAAGAGGGGCACCGAGCTCCACCGCTGCTGCCAGGGTCTCGGTCTTCCAGACACCCACCAGGTCTGCTGAAAGTACCGCGAACTCGCTTCATGATGCGGCCCGCAGCACGGTCACCGTGCATCCACCCTCATCGATGACCTCCAGCGACCGATCAAAGCGCTCCACGCGCGCCTGGCCGTTGTAGAACGGCTCCACCATCGCGAACCGCTGCGCATACGCGGGCTGCCCGCGGCCATCCACGTGCATCCACCCCCGCTCATCGCGCGCGCGTGCGAAGCCCTTGTGGAATACATCCAGGTCGAGGTAACGGTGACCGTGGACGAGCTCGCCGCGTGCATCGATGTGTGTGGAACGGCCATCCTCGCCCTGTGCGACCGCTACGCCGTCGCGGTAATCGCCCGCGTAGCGCCACCGCGCTGAGGACACGGGGCGTCCGGCCTGATCGATGTGACCGTACAGTCCCTCGCTGTCGCGGACCACGCACCGGCCGTCCTGGTAGTTGCCGCACCAGGAGTACCGCTCTGGATAGAGCTCGGCGCCATCCGGCAGGATGTGATGCCAGCCCTCGGAACTCGAGACGGCAGCGCGACCTTCGTAGAACCCGAAGGTCCTCTGGAACCTCCGCGGGTAGGCGGGGTCACCGCGACCATCGATGTGCCAGGCCGCGCTGCCACGCCGCACGGGCGCCAGGCCCGGGGCGTGGAACGCGAGCACCTCATCGAAGCGTGCCGCGTACAGCGGCTCGCCGTCCAGAAGGTGGTGCGTCCGCTCCGGGGCGACCCGGGCACGTCGCCAGTCATTCATGGCTCACCCGCCGGCCGCCGCATGTTGCACCCCAGGCAGAGCGCACGGGTCCGGTAGGTCTTGAGCATCCGCTGGTACGATTCGCCGTTCCAGATCTCCATCAGCTCCGCGTCGTGGAGATTGCCGAAATCGCCGAGCGTCCTGCGCTGCGCGTCCGGGGCGCAGCACGGGTCGAAGCGCCCCTCGGCGCTAATCCACACCTCCTGGCCAAGAAACGGGCAGCGGCCTCCCGAGGCCAGGTCCTCGGGCGCGGACTCGTCGAGCAGAAAGATGTTCTCGAGCAGCACGTGCTTGCCGTTCGGCAGCACCCGCTCCAACGCCGCCTCTCGCGCGGCCAGCACGGCGTCATTCCAGCGCCGGATCGCCCCGGCATCGCGGCGCATGGAGAGCGGCTTAATCTCCTCGAAGTGAGCCCACAGGTGGTGCCCCTTGACGCGGTCCACGCCTAGGCGGACGGCGAGCCGCACGATGTCGGCGAGCTCGGCGACATTCGCCTCCATGAACGTGAGCTGGAACGTAACCCGGCAACGGTTCCCGCCGGCGGCGGCATGCGCGTCACGGACGGCGATGAACGCCTGCACGTTCTCGATCACGGCCTCCCAGCGGGACCCGAGCATGATCAGCTCGTGCGTCTGCCGGGTAGCCCCGTTCCAGGAGATCTTCACGTCGGAGGTAATCGGCACGAGCCGTTCGGCCCACTCCCGGGCACCCCGTCGCGGGAAGGTGCCGTTCGTGGTCAGGTTGAGCTTGACCCCGTGCTCCCGGCACAGGTCGACGATATCATCGAAATGGTCATACAGGAGCGGCTCGCCCATGGTCGAAGGGATCACCTCGCGGAGACCGTGGCCGGCCGCCTGCGCGAGGACGCGACGCACAAGCTCGATCGGCATCAGGCGGCGCGGCTTTCCAGCGGCCTTCCGTGCCTCCTGGAGAGGGCTGTGCGGCGAGTGCTCCTCGCACATGATGCAGCGGAGGTTGCAGGTGTCCGGGTTCGTGTCGAACGTGATGCGCCATGGCCCCCGGCCGGGCTCGATCCGAGCGGCGTCGCGGCGGGCGATGACCTCGGCGTAGATGTGCTCCATCGCGTCGACGTGGCCCGCGAGGTCGGGCACGTGCCCCGACGCGCACTGCGCGTATCCGCGCTGGCCGAGGCGGCGGGCGAGCGCGGGATCGTCGGCGAGGCGCTGCATCTGGCGCGCCATCGAGGCAGGATCGCGGTGCTCGAAGAGGAGGCCGTTGGCCTCGTGGTGCACGTACTCGGCCATGCCGCCGGCGTTCGCGGTGATCACCGGCACGCGCGCCTCCAGCGCCTCGTGAATGACGAGCGGCGAGTTCTCGACCCAGATCGAGGGCACGACGATGCAATCGACCCTGTCGAAGACGTCGCGCACGATGTCCTCGTTGCGGTACTCGGGCAGCCACTCGACGCGTGCGGCCGCGTCCCCCGGCAGCCGCTGCGCGATCGCGCGGAGCGCCTCGGTGTCCTGCCCGCGCGGTCGGCCCCAGATGCGGAGCCGAGCGTCTCCCCTCACCTGGCCGAAGGCCTCGAGGAGCTGATGGATCCCTTTCGCGGGGATGTGCGTCCCGATGTACCCGAACGTGAACGGTTCCCCGGGGGTTCGCGCACGCCCGCCGAGGCGGGAGAGATCGAAGCCATAGTCCAGGTAGACCAGCTTGCGCTCCGGCAGACCGAACGCCTGCCGGTATCGGCGCTCCAGGTAGCGCGCTGGTGCGATGAACAGGTCTACGAGATCGGTCATCTCGCGCACGTGGCGCATCCGGCGCGCGACCCAGCCGGTCCAGTAGGCGACGTCTTCCTCGCGCTCGTCCGGCGCGCCCGAGAAGAAGCGCGCGTAGCAACGCTCGGCGCACTTCCGGTCCTCCTGGCCGTCGCACGCCGCCCACAGATCGTCGGGGTCCGCCGGGTGCGTCTGCATGAACTGCCCGCGCGGGCACATCACCCAGTAATCGTGCAGCGTGTACACGACGGGGATCCCTCGCCCCGCGGCCTCGGCGACGAGCGACGTCGAGAGGTGGTTGAGGTGTCCGATGTGGACCACGTCGGGCCGGAGCCGATCGCAGAGCTCTGCGAAGCGCTGGTCGACGCCCGCGTGCCGGTAGCCGTCCCGGACGCGCGGCGTGTTGACGAGGTGGAGCGAGATGCGCGGATCGCCGCTGTCCTTCTCGTGGCGGACCGCATAATCCGGCGCGAACGGGTCCTCCTCGCGCGTGAAGACGTGGACCTCGTGGCGCGCGGCGAGGCCGCGACAGAGCGTCTGCGTGTAGACCTCCGAGCCCGCGTTGTAGCGCATCGGGTAGCCGTGGATGACCTGTAGGATCTTCATGTGTTCTCCTCGACACGGTCACAGGCTTCCAGCTCGCGCCAGAAATCGCACCTCTTGAGCCCCATCGCAATAGCTTCCTGACGGGCCAGCTCCGCCAGTCGGCAGGCGCCGGCGTGATCGCCCTGCGCCCCGCGGAGCCGCGCACGGAGGAGGAAGAGCCAGGGGACACGGACGTGGTAACAGGTCTTGCGGAGGAGCACCTCGGCGGCGTCGAGCTGTTCGGCCGCCTCGTCCAGGACGTCCTGGACGAGCGCCACACGGGCCGTGGTAAGCGCCGCATGTGCCTCCACGAGACGGAAACCACGCCCTTCATAGATCCGCCGGGCCTCGTCGAGGTGTCTCCGAGCCCGGAGGACGTCCCGGTGTGCCCAGAACGAAGCGCAATCGATGTGACAAGGCGCGAGGTGGTCAATCCGCCCGGATTGCTGGACGAGCGCCACGGCCTCATCGAACTGCAGGATCGCGTCGTCCGGCCGACTCAGCGCGTCGAGCGTCCGGGCGAGCGCGCGCGCGGCCATGCCGCGGCTGAGCAGCGACCTGGCGTCGGGATCGTCGCCGCGACTCAGCTCGACGCCCCGCGCCGCGCGGTCATGGGCGAGCTCCACCTCACCGAGATCGAGCAGCAGTACGGCGTGGCTCGCGAAGGAGTGATGCGCCACCCCCAGGTGTCCCTCGCTCTCCCGTTCGCCGATCTGCTCGACCTCCTCGAAGGCGGCGCGAGCCTCGCGCAACCGGCCCAGCCGGTGCATGAGGTGGGCACGAAAATCGCGCGCGACGAGGCGAGGACGCAGCTCCCCGGAAGCGTCAGCGTGACGCACGGCGCTCTCCGCGTGCTCGAGCGCCTTCATGATGTCGCCCTCCAGCGAAAACACCGACGCCAGGTTGCGCGCGGACTCCGCTGCTTCTCCGGTCAGCCCTGCGTTGATCGCTGTCGTCACGGCGCTCTCCAGGAGACGCACGGCGCCGCGAACGTCCCCATGCGCGCGCAGGAGCACCCCCGCGCTGTTCTCGAGCCAGTGCCGCTGCCACGGAGCGAGCTCCCCCGGGAGATGAAAGCTGCTCCGGTCGAAGAAGGCGAGAAAGGCGCACTGGTCCTCGGCCACGGCGCCGTGCCGCTTGAGGCTGGTGTGGCGCTCTCCCTGGCGGATACGGTCATATAAGACCTCGAACGACTCGGCCCACCGCTCGGCCCGAACGCCGTGCGCGACCGCTGCGTAGAGCGGATCGAGGTCCTCGCGGCGGCCCGCTCCCGCGCCGGCGGTGAGAGGCTGGTCGCGGAACCGCTCGAACAGAACCTCGTGTGCGGCGCGGACCCCCGCGGGATCGACCGCCTCGAGGCGGCGTCGCCAGTAGCCGCGCACGAGGGGGTGCTGATCCCAGGCGCCCGTGTCCGTCGTCAGGAGCAGCGCGGTCTTCGCCAGGCGCGCGCAGGTCCGCCGGAGCTCCTCGCGCGAAGCGTCGCCGATGGACGCCGCGAAGCCGGTGGCGCGTGGATGGGCGCCGACCGCGGCGAGCGTGGCGAGATCCACGGGCCGCTCGCAGAGCGCGACGACGCCGAGCACCGCGTGGGCCTCGGGTTTCAAGCGCGCTTCGTAGAAGGAGAGGATACGCTGGATCCGGCCGCCCTCGTCGAGTTTCTCGGCACCAAAATCAAGATGATCGGCCGCGAGGACGTCGCCCCCGTGCGCCTCGCTCAAGTAGTCGGCCACGAGGGCGAGGGAGAGGGCGTGGCGGCGTAGGCGGCCGGCCAGGCGCCCGAGCTGCTCCTCGGACCCACACACTTTTCGGCTCCGCAGCACCTGGATGGCGGACGCCACGTCGACGGGGCCGAGCTCGATCCTGCGAACGCCGGTCCCCTCGAGATCGAAGGGTGGCCGCGTGGTGATCACGCATAGCCCGCTGTACATCTGAGATGCCAGATTGCGAACCAGCATCCGGATGGGTCTGTCGATGAGCTCTCCTCGATCGTCCTGCAGCGGCTCCAACCCGTCGAGGACCACGAGCGTGCGGCGCTCACGTATGCGCCGGACCAGACGGCTCACGCTCTCCAGCGGATCTTGAGACGGACTCTCGCCGAGCGCGTCGAGCAACACGGACACGGCGGCGGAGCCGTAAGGGCCTCCGCCGCGGTCCTGATCCTCGATGGAACAGGAGATCACGGCGTCGACTCCGCCGTAGGCCGGTTGCAGGCCGTCGAGCCACGTCCGGACGAGCTGCGTCTTGCCGGCGCCGCCTTCCCCGATCACCACGACGACATGGACAGCGTCATTGTCGAGCGCGTCGTCCAGCAACTTCTTCTCCTGCTCACGGCCCACGATCCCTCGCCCAGGCGATGGAAGGCCGCCAAGCGCAACACCACACCTCGGCCCGAGCCGGGCCGCCCGCAGCGCATTGCCGACGCGGCGCGCGGCCGCGTCGAGGGCTGCGGCGCGATCGGCGGCGCTCGCCACCGGCACGGAATCCTGCACCGACCTGAATCGACGCAGCACCTCGTCGGCGTCGTCGATGCACGCTTCCCATCGCACGAGCGAGACTTCGGCCCGCCTCCGGGACATCAGGGCAGGACGGGCGACACGGGTCCACTCGGTCCAGTCGAGCAGCCGGGCGGAGACGAGGATGACCACGTGTGTGGCGGCACGGAGGCGCTTCTCGAGCTCGCGCTCCACGTGCTCGCCGGCCGCGATCCAGCCGTCCAAGAGCTCGACCCCGTCCTTGCGGCACACCTGCTCGAGGTAAGGGCGAAGCGCCTTTGCGCTGTCGTCGTCGGCCGGACAGTGGAGCAGGAGGAGCTGCATCCCGAGGAGAGGATCGCACGAAAGCACACGGCAGGGCAGCGGCGTGGCCCTTGATGGTCGCGGGGGCAGGAGCGCCGCTCCATGGAGCAGCCCGCTTGGCCGCAGGTCCACGACGATGCATGACGGTCGCCGCGCCGGCAGCTGTGGGAGGGGGTGCGCGGGCACAGGAGCCCCCCCGTGAGCTTGACCCTCGCGCCCCTCGGCGACGATTATCCCTGATCCATGCGCACCCCGTCGGACGCAGCCATCGACAGCTACTACCGCGCCGCTGCGCTCGGTCTCCGCCTGCTCGAAGCCCGCGAGGCGCGGGGCCGCCGCTTCGGCGAGGCGGCCGCCGCGACGTGGCGCGCCCTCGGCGGTGAGCTCGAAGACCGCGATCGCCTCGACTTGCTCCTGCGCGACGCCGCCGTCAGCAATCCCCTGGCCTTCTCGGCCCGCGGCGTCTTCGACCTCGCCTGGCTCACGGACGACGAGCCCTTCGGCCCCTCCTTCCCGCAGGCCCCCGCGGGCCTCGCGGCCGCCCTGCTGCGCGAGGCGGCTTCCCCGCTCGCCGCCACCGACACGCCGGCCGTTCTCGACGCTGCCGCCGCTGCCTGGAAGCTCGCTCCCCTCGCCCCGGAGCCCCCGCTCGCGGATCGCCTCCAGCGCGTCGCCCCTGCCACGCGGGTCATCGCCTCGGGTGCCCGAGCGGTCGCCATGCTCGCCGCGCACGCGAACGCGCGCGGCGACCTCGACCTCGGCGAGCAGGTGCTGCTCGTCACCGACGCCCCCGCCGAGCGCCAGATGTTCGGCTTCGCGCTCCTGCTCACGGGCAGCCGCGGCCGCCCGCGCGTCATCCCGACCGCGCAGGCATCTGCCGCCCGGGCCGGCGCGCTCGGCTTCACGCGGTGCGACGTGTCGCTCCTCTCGCAAGACGCCGCCGCGCCGGCGCGTGAGGCGGCCGCGGCGCTCGCCAAGGAGCTCGCCAGCTGATGCTCTCGCCGGAACGCGTCGCGCTCCAGGGCCTCACGCCGCACCCGCACGAGCAGGACGCGATCGAGTTCGTCAAGAAGGAGCTGCCCGACAACCACCCGTACCGCGTCTGGGCCCTCTTCGACCTCGTCGACCTCTCCGGCCGCCGCTACGAGATCGACCTGCTCCTCCTCGGGTACGACGCGCTCTACCACGTCGAGATGAAGGGCCACCCGGGGCGGGTCTCCGGCGACGTTGTCGACTGGAAGTTCAACTTTCCCGACGGCGGCGTCTCGGTCCGGGAGAACCCGCTCCGCCTCGCGTCGCAGAAATCGCGCGTCCTCGCGAGCCTGCTCGAACGGCAGATGGGCGCAGCGCGCCCGTACGTCGAGACGCTCGTCTTCCTGACCCACCCCGAGGTGAAGGTCGACCTCCAGGGCGCCGCCCGGTCGAACGTGGTCACGCGGCGCGACCTCCTTCGCGCCGTGCAGTACGGCGACTTTCCCGGCGCCACCCCGAACCGGAAGCGCGCGGCGATCGACAAGCCCACCGCGCGCGCGATCGCCGACGCGCTCAAGGCCATCGGCGTCCGCCCCAGCGCGGGCTCGCTCAAGCTCGGGTCCCTGGTGCTCGGCGGCCTGACCGAGGAGGGCCCCGGCTACCAGGATCGCGTCGCCAGGGACGAGCGCATCCCCGAGATCCGCCGCCGGGTGCGCAGCTACCTCGTCCCGCAGTCGCCCACCGCGGAGCGGCGCGAGCAGCTCCGGCGCGCGGCCGAGCGCGAGGCCAAGCTGCTCACGGTGCTCGGCGATCATCCGGGCATCCTCAAGCTCACGCAGTACGAGGCCGAGGGGCCCACGGGCGGCCCGTGCCTCGTCTTCGAGCACTTCGACGATGCGCGCCCGCTCGACGCCTTCCTGCGCCAGCGCCCGGAGCTCGCCTTCGAGCAGAAGCTCCAGATCCTCGAGCAGGTGAGCGACGCGCTCGCGTACTGCCATCGCAAGAAGGTGCTCCACCGCGGCCTCTGCCCCGGCGCGGTGCTCGTGCGCGAGCGGCCCGACGGCAAGGGGCTCGAGACGAAGCTCTACAACTTCCAGCTCGCCACCCGGAGCGACGGCAGCCAGGGCACCGTCCACCTCTCGCAGCTCGGTCCGGAGCGCGCGCTCGTCTACCGCGCCCCGGAGGTCGTCGACGATCCCGTCCGCGCGCGCGAGGAGAGCGACATCTTCTCCCTCGGCGCGCTCGCGTACTTCGTCCTCACGGGCCGGCCGCCGGGCGCCACGCTCCAGGAGCGCCAGGCCCTCTTCGACGCCGGCGGGGGCCGCCTCTCCATCGCCGCGGCCTCCGACGCGCTCGCGCCCGGCGCGGTGCCCGCCGACGGCATCGCGGCCGGACAGCGCCGCAGCCTGGACGAGGCGGTGGGCTTCGCCACCTACCAGAACTACCTCAACCGCCCGGACAGCGCCGTCGACTGGATGGCGCTCGTCCTCAATGCCGCCACCGCGCCCGAGGCGCCGCCCCCCGCCGCCGAGCCGCAGGTCGACCCGCTGGAGGTGCGGCCGCAGCAGATCCTCCCGGGCGGCATCGAGGTCGTGAAGCACCTCGGCACGGGCTCCACGGCGCGCGTGCTCCGCGTGCGGCGCGACGGCTCGGAGTACGCGCTCAAGGTGAGCCGCGCGCCCGAGCTCGACGAGCGCCTCCGCGCCGAGGCGCGGGCGCTCGAGGCGCTCCGCGGCGATCGCATCGTCGGCTTCAAGGGCACGCTCGCCATCGGCGATCGCCTCTGCCTGCTGCTCGAGGACGCGGGCGAGACGCTCGCCGACATCCTCGCCAAGGAGGGGCCGCAGAGCCTCGACTACGCGCGCCGCTGGGGCGAGGACCTGCTCCTCGCCCTGCGCGAGCTCGAGAGCCGCCACGTCCTGCACCGCGACATCAAGCCGGCGAACCTCGGCGTGCCGTCGAGCGCGGCCAAGCGCACGCGCAACCTCTTCCTCTTCGACTTCTCGCTCGCCGGTCTGGATCCGCGCGAGATCGCCGTGGGCACGCCCGCGTACCGCGACCCCTTCCTCGTCACCCGCAAGCAGTGGGACGAGGCGGCGGACCGCTACTCGGCCGCGGTGACGCTCTACGAGATGCTCACGGGCTCGCGCCCGGCCTGGAGCAGCGGCGACGTGCCGGCGACCGCGGGCGACGCCGAGATGATCATCGAGGCCGAGCGCTTCGACGCCTCGGTGCGCGACCGGCTGCTCGCGTTCTTCCGGAGGTGCTTCGCGCGCGACGCGGCCCAGCGGCACGACAGCGCCGAGGCCATGCGCGCCGAGTGGCTCGCCTGCTTCCTCGCGCCCGCGGAGGCGAGGGCCGCCGCGCAGCCCGCCGCCGCCGCCGCGGTCGACTACGCCGCGCTCGCGGACAGCACGCCCATCCAGGCCCTGCCGCTCTCGGCCCGGGCCCTCAACGCGCTCGATCGCTCCGGCGTGATCACGGTCCGCGACGTCCTCGGCCTGCCCACCAACCAGCTCTCCGCCATCCGCGGCGTCGGCCGGGACACGGCGCGGGAGATCCTCGCGCTCCTCCAGGCCCTGCACGAGAGCCGCAAGGCGCCGCCCCCCCGCGAGCCGGAGTTCTATCCCGAGTACCGCGGCGAGGACGTCCCCGTGGCGCGCCTCGACGGCGTGCCTGCGGCCGTCACCGCGCTGCTCGAGGGCGCGGGTTTCGCCACCGCCGCCGAGGTCGCGCAGGCCTCCGAGGGGCGCATCGCGCGCGTCCTCACCCGCGCCACCGAGGGCGTCGCGCTGGTCCGGGCCGCGCTCGCGAAGCAGCGGCCCCCGCCCGGCGAAGCCCCGCCCACCTCGCTGGAGGACTTCCTCGACCGGTTCCTGCCGAGCAGCAACAAGCGCGGGCACGCGCCGTTCAAGACCGCGCGCGAGCTGTTCGGGCTCGATCCGTTGCCCGGCGGCGGCTTCGCCTCGTCCGCCGGCGAGCTCGCGCGGAAGCGAGGCAGCCGCCAGGCCATCTCGCTCGCCCTCGGCCGCGCGCGCGAGCACTGGCGCGCCGAGCCGGGCTGGCCCGCGCTCGCGGCGCTCGTGGACGGCGCGCTCGCGACGTCCGGCGGCGCCGCCTCGACCGAGCGCCTCGGCGCCGCCCTGCTCGACGCCCTGCCCCACCAGGCGCAGCTCGGGGACGTCGCCCGGCGCGCCGCGGTGGCCCTCGTGCGGGTCGTCGCCGAGGCGCGCCCGGAGCTCGCCTCGGCGCGCTTCGGGCGCGGGCTCTGGCTCGGCGTCACGCCGGAGCACCTCGGGCTCGCCCGCGCGCTCGGCCAGCGCGCCGACGCGCTCGCCGGCCAGGAGCCGCTGCCGTCCTTCGAGCAGGTGCGCGAGGCGCTCGGCGAGATCGTCAAGGACTCGCCGCTCGCCGCGCTCGGCGCCGACCGGCTCGTGCCCATGGCCGCCGAGGCCAGCAAGGACGCCGCCGCCAGCGCCCGGCTGGAGCTCTACCCGCGCGGCCTCGACGCCGAGCGCGCCCTGCGCCTCTCCGCCGGCGCGCTCCCGGCCGCGCGGATCTCTCCCGAGCAGGTCCGCCGGACCGTCGCGGTCCGCTATCCCGAGGCCGCGGCGCTGCCGGACGACGGCGCGCTCGCCGACCTCCTCGCGCCGCTCGGCCTGGAGCTGCGCGACGGGTTCTTCGAGCGCCCCTCGGCCTTCGCGGCGTCCACGGCGCACACGGAGCGCCTGTCCACGCGCGACCCCACGCTGCAGCGCCCGCTGCGGCCCACCACCGACCCGAAGCAGCAGGAGAAGCGCGAGTTCCACGAGCGCATCCGCTCGGCCGCCCGGCGTCGCGCCTTCCGCGTGCTCGAGGTGGCCGCGGCCCACGCCGGCAAGGCCGCCGAGGAGCTCTCGCGCGTGCTCGGCAGCGAGCCGATCTCGCTGGAGCGGGAGATCCTCCGCACCTTCTTCGACGAGGTGGTGCGCGAGCACGAGATCGAGGACCCGAGCGTCATCGTCGACACCGACCGCAAGGGCCCGGACGGCTCCGCCGACTGGGCGATGCTCACCGATCTGGTCGAGGAGAGCGCGAGCCGCGTCGTCGGCCGGCTCGTGACGCGCAAGGACACGCTGCTGCTCACGCAGCCCGGCCTGCTCGCGCGGTACAGGCTCGACCGCCCGCTGCACGCCTTGCTCCAGGCCACGCAGCGCGACGACGGGCCGGGCATCTTTCTCCTGGTGCCGTCGTACTCGGAGCCCAGCGCCGCGCCCGTCATCGACGCGCCCACCGGGCCGCTCCCGATTCCGCTCTCGTCGCCCGCGCAACGCCTCCGCATTCCCGACGCCTGGATCCCGAACGACTAGCGCATGGCCGCCCGCAAAACAAAAGCACCCCGAAAAACGAAGACTGTCGAACGCAACCTGACCCGAGAGCTCTCGGCGCTCCTCGCGAAGACGCTGCTGCCCGACCTGAAGGAGCGCGCCCGGCCGGAGAACGTGCGGGAGGCGCTGCGGGAGCGGTGGGCGCAGGAGAGGAAGGAGCACCGCACGGCGGACGACTTCGACGACTGGATCCCGCGGACGCTGGAGCAGATCGGGGTCGCGTGGATCCTGTCCTGCGTGTTCGTGCGGACGCTGGAGGACCGGGGGTATCTGACGCACGCGCGGATCGCTGGCGAGGGCGCGGCGGACGCGGAGGAGCTCTTCTTCCGGCTCTTTCCCTCGCTGTCCGTGCGGGACTACCTGCTGGCGGTGTTCCGCGAGCTGTCGCACGCGCCCGGCGGGGACGACGTGCTCGGGCCGCGGCACAACCCGGCATGGCAGCTCGCGCCGGGGGTGGACGCGACGCGGCAGCTGCTGGAGTTCTTTCGGGAGACGGACGCGAGCGGCGAGCTCGTGTGGAAGTTCGGGGGGACGGATACGCGGTTCCTCGGGGATCTGTACCAGGACGTGTCGGAGGGGGTGCGGGAGCGGTTCGCGCTGCTCCAGACGCCGGAGTTCGTGGAGGAGTTCATCCTCGATCTGACGCTCGAGCCGGCGATCAAGGAATACGGGCTGACCGAGGTGCGGCTCATCGATCCCACGTGCGGGTCGGGGCACTTCCTGCTGGGGGCGTTTAAGAGGATCTTCGAGGCGCGGCAGCGGAAGGCGCCGGGGCTCCCGCCGAAGGAGCACGCGGGGGCGGCGCTGGCGCAGGTGTACGGGGTGGATCTGAACCCGTATGCCGTGGCGATCGCGCGGTTCCGGCTGGTGCTGGCGTACCTGGAAGCGGCGGGGATCGGGAAGCTCAAGGATGCGCCGCGGGTGCCGGTGAACCTCGTGGTGGCGGACTCGCTGCTGCACGGGGCGAAGGACGCGAACCGCGGGCTGTGGGAGGTGAAGGGAGACGCGGCGGCCTGGGGGGAGGATGCGTTCCAGCTCGAGGATCCGGAGGGGGCGGAGAGGATCCTGGGGCAGAGGTATCATGCGGTGGTGGGGAATCCGCCGTACATTACGTGCAAGGATTCGGAGCTGCGTGATCTCTACAGGTCGCGATATCGATCCTGTTATCGCGAATATGCGCTGGCGGCCCCCTTCACGGAGCGATTCTTCCAGCTCGCAACAGATGGCGGTTATACCGGACTAATCAACGCCAACAGCTTCATGAAGCGAGAGTTCGGCAAGAAACTCATCGAAGATGTCTTGCCGGAGGTCGAGCTGAGCCGAGTAGTCGATACTTCGGGCGCGTACATTCCCGGACATGGAACGCCGACAGTGTTGCTCTTCGGCCGCAACAGGAAGGCGATAGCCGCCACCGTGCGTGCGGTACTTGGCAAGCGCGGCGAGCCATCGACACCTACCGAACCGAAAAAGGGGCTTGTTTGGAGCAGCATCGAATCGGATTTCGATAACATTACGTTCGAAAACGAATTCGTCTCCGTGGCTGATGTACCCCGAGAGACGTTCGACAAACACCCGTGGAGCCTGGGTGGGGGAGGAGCAGCCGGTCTCAAAGGCGTCATTGAGACCCGCGCAACGACGCGTCTCGAAGATCTAGGCGCGGAAATCGGATTTGGAGCGGTCACGCGGGAAGACGAGGTCTACCTGGTGGGAGAAGGCGCGCTCGATCGAGCGCGAATCCCCGTTGGCCAGCGAAGGCGCCTCGTGGCCGGCGAGGATGTTCGCGACTGGTCCATGGGCAACCCAACCCTCGCACTGTGGCCCTACGATCCGACGACGCTGCGCGCTGTTGGAGATGACACAACGACCGTTATTCGGCTGCTCTGGCCATATCGACGGCAACTCAGCGAACGTGTCGCATATGGGCAATCTCAAATAAAGCGAGGTCTCGCCTGGTTTGAGTATTCGATGTTCTTCGCAGATCGCTTCAAAACACCATACCGTATCACCTTCGCTTTCGTGGCCACCCACAATCATTTTGTCCTCGACCGCGGCAGCAATGCCTTCAAACAGTCGGCCCCAATCATTAAGCTACCAGAGAACGCGACGGAGGAGGACCACCTCGCGCTGCTAGCCTACCTAAACAGCTCCACGGCATGCTTCTGGATGAAGCAGGTATCTCACAATAAGGGTTCCGGAGCAGACGCAGGCAATCGCCAGCCGGAACGAGCGAAGTTCCGGTTCGAGTTTTCCGCCACTCAGATCGCGGGGATGCCACTGCCCGATCTGTCGACAGCAAAGAGTACTCTTGCACAACTGGCGCAAGAGGCCGAGACGATTGCTGCCCGACGAGCCGAGTGCGCTTGGGCTGACGATATCCTTGAGCGGCATCGGAGCACGGACACGACTCATATCTTAGAACGCATCGGTCATGCCGAAACAGAGCACGAAACGCGTTTACAGAAACTAATCTTCCTCCAGGAATATATGGACTGGACCGCGTACGCATCGTTTGGACTTGCTCCCATAGGCATAGTGGATCAGTTCCGCAACGTGCAGGCGGACGGACTCCCGCGTGTTCCTCTAGGGGCGCGACCGTTCGAGTGCTTGCTCGCGAGGCGGGGAAGCAAGGTCGGCATCGACGGACAAACACTCGTCGCAGAGCTCCCCACCTCCTGGCCCTCGCCGATGAAGCGCTTATGGGAAGAGTGCATCAAGCACATAATTTCGAGCCCTCATCTGGCTCTCATCGAAGGGCCAGAGCACAAGCGAAGGTGGGTTGTAACACCCAAGGACGGAGGGGGCGATGTACTCACGTTCGCGGACCAGAGCAAGGCGTCGTTCCGAAAACTCGCCCTTGATAGGTTGGAGCGGTTCGCACGCTTAAACGCTGCACCGAAGGTGGAGAGCGGCAGAAAGATTGGTGCAATGGTCGCAGCGGATCCGAGCGCCAATTCCGCGATAGAGGTCCATAGCAAGCTCTTGGGGGGCGAGGCGCAACTCGTCATCGGGTCTCTTATCGAGTCTGAAGCCGTCCCCTACCTCGCCGCCCTCCGCTACACCGAAGCCGGCCTTGAAAAGCGCGTCGCCTGGGAGCACACCTGGGCCCTCCAGCGCCGTGAGGACGCCGGCGAGAAGGACCTCCAGATCCCCGTCCCCCCGAAGTACGACAGCAAAGACTTCCGCGACCCCACCTTCTGGCGCCTCCGCGGCAAGCTCGACGTCCCCAAGGAGCGCTTCATCTCCTATCCCGGCGCCGAGAAAGACGACGACCCCAGCCCCCTCTTCGGCTGGGCCGGCTGGGACCACCTCGAGCAGGCGACCGCGCTCGCCGCGCTCTACCTCGAGCGCAAGCAGGAGGACGGCTGGCCGGCGGACCGGCTCGTGCCGCTGCTCGCCGGCCTGCTCGAGCTCGTGCCCTGGCTGAAGCAGTGGCACAACGAGCCCCGCGAGGACTTCGGCGGCGAGCGGCTCGGCGACTACTACGAGCGGTACGTGGAGGCCGAGGCCCGGGCCCTGGGGAAAACGCTGGACGACCTGCGGGCGTGGCGGCCGGCCGGGAGGCGGGGGCGCAAATAAAGTCGAGGGGAACCAACGATGATCCGCACCCTCTGGATCGAGTCCTTCAAGGCGTTCTCGGACGACCCAGGCCGCACCGCGCCCGGGATCCGGCTTCAGCCAATGACGGTCCTGGTCGGTCCGAACGGGTCGGGCAAGTCGACCATCCTCCAGGCGATCGACGCGCTCGGCTGGCTGTCGGCAGGCACCATCAAAGAGATGCTCGACGCCCACCACTGGGAGTACGCCGACCTCGCGCACCTGCGCGCCGAGCGCGCGCAGACCGCCCTGCAGGCCGAGATCGATCTGCCGGACGCCGCCCGCGCGCGGTGGCGGCTGACCTTGGGCTCACGGCGCTCACCCGGCGTCGCGTCGGAGTCGATCGAGAAAGCCGTAGGGGATGCCTGGCGAACCATCATCCACCGGACCGGGCGGGACGTCGCTCGGTATCCCGAACGCGCGGGCATCGGTAAGGAGAAGACGACACTGTCCCTCCCCTCCTCCTGGCTCTCCACAATCGATCTTAAGGCCGACCGCGATCGCTTCCCAACCCTGGTCGCGCTGGCACAGTGGGCGCGGCGCATTCGGGCATATTACTTCCTCGATCCCGTCGCGCTCCGGGCGTCGTCCCGCGGAACGGGCGAGAGATACGACGAGCTCGGCCTCCACGGCGAGAACTTCGCCTCGTTCCTGGGACGCATCAAGTCCCGACCGAAGGACTTCGCGCGGCTCATCGAGCGCGTCCGCGCCCACTACCCGCGGCTGGTCGACATTCACGTGCGCCGCAAGAGCTACGGCTGGACCCACCTCGAGGTCACCGAGAAGTGGAACGGCGAACAGGCGACCTTCAACGCCCGCCAGGTGAGCGACGGCCTCCTCCGCATCATCGCCGTCGCCGCCATGCACGAGATGCGCGAGGCGCCAAGCGTGCTCCTCATCGACGAGATCGAAAACGGCCTGCACCCGCGCCTCCTCGGCGGCCTGGTGGCCATGCTGGAAGAGCTGACCAAGACGGGCTCGACCCAGGTGATCGCCACCACCCACAGCCCCATCACGCTCAACTACGTCTCGTCTCCCGAGTCCGTGCTCCTCGTCACCCGCGGCAAGGGCGGCGGCGTGCGGGTGACCCCGATGAACGAGACCAGAAGCTTTCAGGAGCTGCGGGAGCACTTCGAGCTCGGGGAGCTCTGGTACAACGCGGGCGAGGAGCGGCTCGTGCCAGGGAAGAAGGGGCGATGAGCGGGCGCAAGAAGCCTGCTTACACGGTGTTCATTGCCGCCGAGGGCCCTTCGGAGCTGGGTGAGCTTGCGACGGAGCTCCAGTGGCGCTCGCGCAAGGCGCCACGCGAGGGCTACTTCCAGCCCATGCTTCGCAAGTTGCTGGGCGACGACGTGGCGTTCGAAGGGCAGAAGATCACGCTGCTCGGCCGGTTCGACGCGAAGCACAAGCTCAAGGGACACGCCGACCGCGCGGCCAAGGCCCTCCGCCTCGCGACCACGCTCATCGACGGCTGCCGCGTCCTGGTGTTTGCGCACGACGTGGACAAAGGCTCCGGCGAGAAGCGAAACGCCACCGAGCGCGCCCGTCGGGTGAAGGCGCTGCACGAGGAGATCGAGGCAGGCTTCGCGGCCGTGGAGGGCGCCGACCATGTGCTGCGGGTGAAGGCGACGCCGCTCCGGATGATCGAGGCGTGGGCCCTCGGCGATGCGGCGGCGGTGCAAGCGGTCGCAGGGAAAGACGGCGACCCAGCGGCGATCCCCAGGCATCCTGAGGAGACGTGGGGCGACGAGCGCGACCGAGCTTCGGGGCACCCGAAGTGTGTGCTCCGGCGCGCGCTCGGCCGCGATCCGACACCGGAAGATTTCGCCCAGGTGGCCCGAGAGGCCGATGTCGATGCGCTGCGGGCGTCGTGCCCGGCGAGCTTCGCGCCGTTCGCGGAGGAGGCCGAGAGGGCTGGTAACGAGGCCCGTGTGGCCGAGGAGCTGGAGTCATAGGGATGAGCATCACGGCCGACGGCAACCCCTTCTCCCTCCTCCTCGGCACCTTCTCCCGCGCCGACTTCGAGGTCCTGCGCCTCTCCGGCACCGAGGCCCTCTCGCGCCTCTTCTCCTTCGACCTCCGCGTCGCGACCTCGCTCGACCCCGTCCAGCTCGAGGCCTCCGCCGTCGGCCAGCCGGCCACCCTCACCATCGACGTCCCCGGCGGCTCGCCGCGCGTCGTCCACGGCATCGTGGTCTCCGCCTCGTTCGAGGGCGCCTGGAACGCGGACCACCGCGTCCAGCTCGACCTCCGGATCGCGCCCAGGTTCTGGCTCTCGAAGCGCCGGCGCAACAGCCGCATCTTCCAGAACCTGACCGTTGTCGACATCGTGAACGCGGTCCTCGACGAGGCGGGCGTGCCCCGGCGATGGGCCGCGCTGAAGCGATATCCAGCCCGCCAGTACTGCGTCCAGTACGAGGAGACCGATGTCGACTTCGTGACGCGCCTCCTCGCCGAGGAGGGGATCTTCTTCTACTTCGAGCCGCCGGCCAGCCTCGCGCAGGCCCTCCCCGCCGGCGCCGTCGCGGGCGGCGCGCCGCTCGCCGAGGTCCTGGTCCTCTGCGACGATCCCATGAACTGCCCGCCGATCCCGGACGCGCACGCCGACGGCCTCGCCATGGCCGCGGCGGCGGCCGCCGCCGGGGTCGTCCGCGCGCCTGGACCAAGGCTCGTGGTGCGCGACGCGGGCGGGATGAGCATCTACGAGGATACGGTCACGCGCTTCGCCATGCGCCGGAGGGTACGCGCGAAGACCGTGACCCTGCGCGACTACGACCCTCACCGGCCCCTCCTCGATCTGACGTCGAGCAGCAGCGTGGCCTCCCCCGTGGCCACGGCCGAGGCGCCGCCCCCTCTCCCCCTCGATCCCCGGAAGCTCGAGATTTACGAGCACCACGGCGAGTACGAGGAGACGGACGTCGACGGCGATCAGGCCCGCGTCCTGCTCGAGCAGCACCGCAGGCGGGCCTGGCTCGGCGAGGGCGCGAGCTACTGCCGTCGCCTCGGGGCCGGAGGGCGGTTCACCCTCCGCCACGAGGCCAGCGAGCACATGAGCCGCGAGTACACGGTCACGCGCGTGACCCACACGGGCGTCGCGCCGCGCCTCGCGCAAGGCGCGGCCAGCGGCGGCGCCCTCCCGGCCACCTACGAGAACCGGTTCGAGTGCGTACCGGCGTCGATCCCCTACCGCCCTCGCCGCCCGAAGCGCGCTGTGCGGCAGGTCCTGGAGACGGCCACGGTGGTCGGGCCCGAAGGGCAGGACATCCACACCGACCAGCTCGGACGGGTCAAGGTCCAGTTCCACTGGGATCGGCACGGCCGGCGCGACCAGCACAGCTCGTGCTGGCTCCGCGTGGCGCAGGCCTGGGCGGGGGCCGGCTGGGGACAGCAGTTCGTCCCCAGGGTGGGCACGGAGGTGCTCGTCACGTTCCTCGGCGGCGACCTCGATCGGCCGATGGTCACCGGGTGCGTCTACAACGCCACGCACCCTCCGCCGTTCCTCCTGCCGAACAACGCCACGCGCAGCGGGCTGCGGACGCGGAGCTCCCCTGGAGGCGGGGGATTCAACGAGATCTCCTTCGAGGACAGGGCTGCCCACGAGCAGATCTTCGTGCACGCGCAGCGGGACCTGGACGAGATCGTGCGCCGCAACCACGCGCGCACGGTCGGCGACAGCGAGACGCTCGAGGTGCGAGGCTCGCAGGTCGAGCGCGTCGGCGCGCACCGGACGGGCCACGTGGGCGGCGATGACCGGCACACCGTCGGCCAGAACCGCGAGCTCGCGGTCGGCGGAAACTCCACCGTGCGCGTCCAGGGGAGCGAGACGCGCCGCGTGGAAGGCGCGCTCACGACCGCCGTGGGCGGCCACGCGATGACCTCGGTCGAGCAGGATTACACGCTCAAGGTCGACGGCTTCTCGTCGACGACCCTGGGCGCGGACGACGGCCGCGGCGGCGGCGTGCTCACGGCGCGCGGCGCCTACACCATCGCCGCCTCGGGCACGCTCACGCTCTCCTCGGACAGGTCCCTCGTCCTCAGGTGCGGCGACACGACGCTGGAGCTGTCCGCCGAGGGCGCCAAGATAGGCGGCAAGGCCATCGCCATGGCGGGCAGCGAGTCCGTCACGCTCTCGGGCAACGGGCCGTCGATCCACCTCGCAGAAGAGGGGCAGATCCTGGCCGACAAGCTCACGCTCCTCGCCAGGGAGTCCTCCATCGTGCTGGACGACCACGCCGCGGTGAAAGGCAAGACCGTGAGGCTCAACTGCGACGAGCGCATCGAGCCTCCCGAGGACCCCGACGATCCGGCGAACCCGAAGACGAAGAAGCTCGAGCTCAAGCTCACCGACTACGATCTCGCGCCGTACGCCGGCAAGAAGTTCCGCCTCATCGTGGCGGACAGGACGATCGAAGGGACGACCGACGGGGACGGCGCCGTGCGCGAGGACGTGCCCGAGGGCGCGGAGACGGCCGATCTGACGCTCTGGACCGGCGATTACCCGACGGGGCCGCGTCGCCGGTACGCGATCTCGCTGACGAAGCTCGCCGACCCCCACACGGTCGAGGGCGTCCAGGCCCGCCTGCGGAACCTCGGCTATTACGACGGCCCGACGAACGGCGAGCTCACCCCGGGCGTCGTCATCGCGCTGCGGGAGTTCCAGGGCGACCACGCGCTCGAGCCGACCGGCATCCTCGACGCCGCGACGAGGTCGAAGCTCATGGATGTCCACGGTCACTGAGGAGCACGCCATGCCCGACCCGCAGAACTTCCCCTGCACGCCCGACGATCCTGCCTACAAGGCCGTCTGCGCCGCGTCCCCCGCACCGGCGGGAGCGCCGGCAGGGGCCGCGGGGGCGCCGGCAGGGCCGAAGCTCAGCCCCATCGGCGAGATCCTGAAAAAGTACCCCAACGCCGGGGAGCAAACCGTCCTGACCAGCTACGCCAACGTCGTCAGCACGAAGGTCGACGCGGCCGACGGGCAGAAGACGCACGCGTCCGCCGCCGGGGTCGAGATGGGCCCGTGGGAGCGCTTCGCCCCGAAGAGGCTGCTCGACGATCCTGGCCTGATGGCCATCGACGAGACCAACCCCCACGCGGTGGACTACCTGAAGCAGGTCGCGCCGATCGCGGGCGACCCGGACAAGCTCTGGGAGGTGGGGCACGCCCCGATCGGGAGCCTGCCGGATCCGCTGGTGCGCATGATCGACGACGCCCGCTCGATGATCCCGCAGGTCCCCCTGCAGTCCGTGTCCTGGAGGGGAAAGCCTGGCGCCGGGGTGATGTTCAACGAGCCCGCGGGGAGCCCGCACGACAGGTGGCAGGAGAGCGAGGCCCAGCGGATCTACGACCAGGCCAGGGCGCGCCTGGACACGCTCACGAAGGAGCACGAGGAGAAGAGGAAGGCGTGGGACGCCGCCGTCGCGGCGGCGACCGCGGCGAACCCCGCGGCCCCGCCGCCCGGGCCCCCGCCGAGCGACGCGGGCATCGCGCCCGCGCGGCTCGCCGCCTTCCGGGCCAACGCGGCGATGATGTTCCGCACGCAGGAGGGCCAGACCAGCACGCTGAACACCTACGATGGGCGCGTCCTCACCTGGGGCATGGGCTACGCCGCGCCCGGCGGCCTGCCCCAGATCTTCAATTACATGTTCCAGGCCGTGCCGGACGAGGCGCGCAAGGTCGTCGCGGCGCCGCCGGGCGCGTACCCGGACGACGCGGTGAAGCGGGCGAACCGCTTGCTCGCGCAAGCCGCCGCCGCGCGCAAGTTCTTCTATGTCTCCGGCTTCATTGCGAACGGCTACAACATGCCGGATGGGTGGCACGGCGATTACCTCATCGCCGACACGCGCCCGGACAAGAAGCGCGTCGTCCGCGGGACGGATTTCCCGGACGGCACCTACCATATCAACGCGGCCGTCAACTCGCTCCAGACGCTGGTGGACCAGCGAGAGATGCTGTTCATGATGGTCCAGGCCGCGCGCGACGAGCTGACGCGGGAGCTCGTGTTCGAAGCGCAGATGAAGAAGGTCCACGGCTACACGAACATCGCGGCAGCGAACGCCATCGCGACCCAGGAGTGCTTCAATTTCGCGGTCTTCGTGGCCCACGCCATCTACTTCGGCGCCAACCGGGATCTGCTGCCCTGGGCCATCAAGGGGCTGACGGGCGGTCCGTCGCCGGCGAACGACGTCATCATCGTCCGGCGCATCATCCACTACCTCGTCCGGCGCTTCGAGCTGTCGAAGATCCAGAACGCGCTGCTCGAGCTCCGCGCGAAGAAGTCGAAGGGTCCCATCAAGCTGAACGCCGTCAAGACCCCCTATGAGAACGACTTCGGCGACGCCTGGTTCTTCCAGTCGTGCGCGCGTCACTTCGACCGCTTCCTGAAGCCGATCGCGGCGGTTCCGAGCTGGGATCCCTCGAAGATCATGCAGGACGACCCGAGCGCGGACCCAGACGCGTACTTCGTGAAGGACACGAAGACGAAGAAGCGGCACCGCATCGGCACGATCGCCGAGCTCGACCTGCTGTGGCCGCCGTTCGATCCGGACGTCTCGCTCGAGGTGAAGGATCCGTGGTACGCCGTGACGTTCCAGCGGGGGTCCGACACCATCGTGAACCACATCGACAAGAGCTACACGCTCGCGAACTCGACGAGGAAGTGAGCGGGGATCGATGGAACGGCTGAACGTCCCTTCCGCGCTGCTCGTGCTCGCGTTCGCCGGCGGAGCGATGCCGGGCTGCGCGACGCAGGCGGCCTCCTCGACGCCGCCGGGCTCCGGACCTCCTGCGCCCGCCGCGCTTGCCTCGACCCCGGCCGCGGCCGCCACCCATACCCCGACCGCGAATCCGACCGCGAGCGCGGGCGCCCCCGCCGCGTCGACCGCGACGTCCCCGCCCTCGCCGCCCCAGACGCCGCGGACGTGGAATCTCGGCACGCCCGATGCGGTCGACATGGCGCGCCTGAGCGAGCTCGTGGGCGCTTTCCAGGACGGGCAGCTGAGCGGCCAGCTCGTCGACCTCTCCGCGCCCGCGCGCGCCCTCGGCGCCGAGCCCCGCCAGGCAGACGGGCTCGATCAGGTCGCCCCCTGGCGCGCCGAGCAGCTCGAGGCCAACCTGGACGAGGACGACGATCTCGAGCGCATCGTGAACATCGTGGCGTGCGGAACCGCGGACGGCGCTCCCCCGGACACGACGCCGGATCCGAGCTTCCCTTCCGCGAAGCAGTGCCCCGGGTACCTCATCCACCTGATTGCATGGCTCGATCCGGGGCCCACCGGGGCGCGCGCGGTCGGGTACCAGCAGCTAAGCCTCCCCTATGATGTGAACGGCGACACCGGCGTGACCGTCCGCGCCGAGCCGGTGCACACGGGCAAGCACCAGGACACGATCGTGCGCACGCACCTGCGGATCGAGGCCGGGACGACGGAGGTGACCGACGAGATCCACGTGTATGCGTTCCGCAAAGGGCGCATCGAGAAGATCCTCGACCACCAGAATTACTGGACCCGCAGCCATGTCGGCGGCAACGACGTGGGCCACCCGGCGTCCATGGACCTCGTCGGGAAGCCGCCGCGCGTGCTCGAGGTGACGGACGATGTCACCGGCAAGAAGACGCGCCTCCGCTTCGATCCGACCTCGTTTCGCTATCGTTGAGAACCCCGACTGGACCTGGTCACCCCATGAGCACGCTCCGCGACATCCTCGACCTCCCCGAAGAGGTCACCCGCAGCGCCTTCGGACGGCACCAGCGAGGCACTTGGTGTACGTTCGGTTCGAGGACCGCCCCGTGACCTGGAGAGCCACCCGAGAAGACCTCTGGACGGAGCAGACGCGCCGCGCGGCGGACCAGATCCGTGCCGGGAAGCAGGTCTTCGTCCACGGCGGCCCCGGCTACGGCAAGAGCTCCGTCGCCCTCCAGGTGGCGCGGGCGCTTGGCCCCGACGCCGTGTTCGTCCAGGTGCCGCCAGGAGCCGACCAGGTGGAGCACGTCGTCCTCACGATCGCCCACCACGCGGGACCGGAGTGCCTCGTCGAAGTAGACCAGCAGCTCAGCAGATCCGCAGGTCAGCCCGCCCCAGCGCTCGATGTGCTCGGCCGAGCGCTCGCCCGCAGCGGCGCGCTGCTCGTCATCGACGACGTCGACGCGCTCGGCAACGGGATGTCCAAGGAGATCCGGGAGGTCGTCGCACCACGGCTCCACGATCTGCGCGCATGGCTTTCCCGACACGCCGTCCTCTCCACCGGCGAGGTGGCCCCCCTGTCACGCGCCGCCAACGTTGAGCCCGTCACCCTCGACCGGCCGACCCGCCCCCCCTGCTCAATCGAAAACGCTACCGCGCATGACGTCGGTCCGCTCTGGTCGGCCGCTTACGGCGACCCGGGCCGATTCGGTCTCGCCGTAGCGCGGACGGTGCTCTCGGAGGATGTCGACACGCTCGTGCCCGGCCGCCTGAACGAGAAGGAGCTGCTCGACGAGGTCTGGTCGCTGCTCACCGCCGACATGGCGGACGTGCTGCTCCGCCTCGCGCTCCACGGGCGCCCGGTGTCTCGCGACCCCCTCGCCCGCGCGCTCCCCGGCATGACCAAAGCCGCGCTGGACGCCGCCCTCGATGCGGCCGAACGAGCGCTCCTCGTGACGCGAGACGGACAGCGGGTCGCTATTTCCACGCCTTCCTGGGAGGACTTCTGCGTCACCACGCTGCCGCCGGAGCGCATCGCCGAAGTCCACCGCGACCTCGCGCTGGCGTTCTCCGCGGGTATCAAGCTCGACGACCCCCGCGTCGGTCTCCGCGCCGTCGATATCGTCGAGTCGGTGAAGCATTTCGTCAATTACAGTCCCGCCGAGGCCAAGCGCTACGCGCGCTACGGCGTCACGATGCTGATCGAGCACGCGCGGGCTCTCTCGCTGCGCCGCGAGTTCGAGCGGGCGGAGCGGATGTACGCCGACGTCCTCGACGTCGACGCGCAGCTCCGCCGCGCCGGCGGCGACGGTATCGGCCCGCACGCGTCGGCCTACGCACGGCATTATTTCCACTACAATCGACACCACGCCCAGCGGGAGTTGCCTGAGGAGACCGAGCGCGGTTACGAGAGCTCCCTCACCGAATGGAAGCAGAACGCGACGTTCTGGTCCAATCTCGCGCTGCTCCGCTTCCGGCGCGGCCTCCCGGATCGCGCGCTCGACGCGCTCGACGCGGCGAGGAAGCGAGATAACGTCCCCGATCACAAGGGGAAGGAGCGCGAGCTGCGCGTGCGCACCGTCGATCACCTCCTCCACTGGGGCGATGTGGCGAACGCCGTCGCGGTCTGGGGCGACTACACGCCGGAATCCGCCAGCGACAGCGCCGTGGAGCGACGCCTCCAGGCCATGCTGACGCGGGGCTTCCGGGCGCGCGTGCTCCGCGTGCGCGGGCAGGCCCCGGTGTTCTTCCACCGAGATATCGAGATCACCATCCCGCGCGCGGGCAGGGAGTACGCATGTCAGGCGCGGGATCTCGCCCTCTCGGCGCGTGGCCCTTCACCGAAGACCGCGCTCGCCGCCATGCTCAAGAAGCTCCGTACCGAGGTCGCGGATCTGCTCGCCCGGCCCACCCACACGCTGTCGCGTGAGAAGATCACCCGGAAAGGTCTCCTCCTGAGCCTCGTCGACCTCGTCGCCTCCGGGCTGCTCGTGGGAACAAGCGACGAAGTCTGGGTGGTCGGGTGGTTGGAGCGCCTCGGCGACGAGCTGCTCTTCGTGGACGATGCGGGCAGGGCCTACGCGCTCGCCGAGGAGTTCGGCTCCCTGGCGGCGGACAATCGCCTCCGCTTCGCGCGCGTGGGGGCGGGCGCCGGCGGCCAGCCGGTGGGACCGGTGAGGGCGCTGGAGGAGCCGTTCTCCGGCGATCCTGACGAGCTGCTCCGCGAGTTCCAGCAGCGGGTGGGCGCCCATGGCTGATGCGGCGCCGCGCGTGGGCGTCTACATGCTCGACGTCGGTCAAGGAGACTGCACGTTCGTCTTGGGCCCCGAGTCGGACGCGACGTTCAAGCCCATTCTCTTCGATTGCCGGGATGCCTATGTGGCGACGCGGTTCGTCAAGGACCACCGCATCGCGCACCTCTCTGCCGTGGTGACATCGCACCTCGATTTCGACCACATCGCCGGGATGCTGCCCTTCCTGCGGGCTTTCGTGCACGACGGCGGCAAGGTCGGTGCGCTCCACGCCCACATCGACAAGAACCCGAGCCACGTCACCCGTCGCGCGGCCTACCTCTTCATGGCTCAGGCCGTCCGCTGGCACGACGAGAAGCGGATCCCGCTCGCGCCGTCGTTCCGGGACCTCGCGCCGCGGCGCCTCCACGACGGCGGCTCGTGGGCTGTGGACCTCGTCCTCCCGGAGTACGCGGCGCTGGTCGACATGCGGCTCGAAGGTGGTGAGGCGCCGAATCGCACCTCCACCGTGCTGCGCGTCTCCATGGGGGACCACGCGATCCTCGTCGGGGGCGACGCGACGCTCGACGCGTGGGCCCGGCTCGAGTCGGGCCTCTTGCCGGCCAACGTATTCCGCATCCCTCACCACGGCGGCAGCATCGACGAGAGGCCCGGCTCCTGGAAGGTGGCCGACCTCTACCGTCGGGTCCACCCGAGCGTCGCGGTAATCTCCGTGGGTACGAACAACGGATACGAGCACCCGCGACGGGCAATGCTCCCCTTCGCGCCAGCGGAGGGCGGCGATTGCCGGCTGCTGTGCACCCAGCTCACGCCGCGCTGCCACGACGACCCGCTCCTCGCGCGCGACCGCGCGCTCGGCAACCCCGCCCAGGTGACCTACCCCTATCGTCATCGCGTCGCCCGCGGCGATGGCCGCCGCAGCCGCCCGCGGGACGAAGTGCCCTGCGCCGGATCTATCGTGGCCTGGCTGAGCCCGGAGGGCGTCGAGATCGTTCCCGGCCCCGACGACTGGCACGACGGGTTCGTGGACTTGCTCGATCACCCGCTCTGCCGCCCGAACCTCGCCGTGTGATCGCTCCCCACTTCGAGAGACCCCCCATGAGCACGCTCCGCGACATCCTCGATCTCCCCGAAGAGGTCACCCGCAGCGCCTTCGTCGTCCGCCTCGCCGAGGCCGTCCACCACGCCGACGCGCTGATGGACCTCTACGCCATCACGCCGGACATCCACCACGCCCTCGACCGGGGCCTCGGGCTGATCGCCACCGCCATCGCGGAGAAGCGCAACGTGGCCGCCTTCATCCACGGCAGCTTCGGCTCCGGCAAGAGCCATTACATGGCCGTCCTGAGCCTCCTCGCCGCGAACCACCCGCGGCCCTGGGGCGAGCCCAAGCTCCACGACCTCTACGTCAAGCACGAGTGGGTGAAGCAGCGGAAGCTCCTCCGCCTGCACCTCAACATGATCGACGCCCCCTCGCTCGGGGACAAGGTCTTCGCCGCCTACCTCGACGAGACGCGCAGGCTGCACCCGGACGCGCCCATCGCGCCGCTCTTCGCCGACGGCCCGCTCTTCGAGAACGCGGCCCGGCTGCGCGCCCAGCTCGGCGACGAGGCGTTCTTCGCCCAGCTCAACGCCGGCGCCCAGGTTGATTCGCGCTGGGGCAAGAAGGCGGGCGACGCGTGGACGGGCGCCCGCTTCGACCAGGCGCGGGAGAGCGCCGAGCCCAAGGTCCGCGCCGCGCTCTTCAGCGCCCTCATCAAGACGGTCTTCCCCGCGTTCGCCCAGCAGGCCTCGGCCTTCCTCGGCTTCGAGCAGGGCATGGTCGCCATGAGCCGGCACGCCGCCTCGCTCGGCTACGACGCCATCGTCTTCTTCCTCGACGAGCTCGTGCTCTGGCTCGCCACCAAGGCCAGCAGCCCCGAGACGCTCAACAACGAGATCGGCAAGCTCGCCAAGCTGGTCGAGGGGCAGGCCGCCGAGCAGGCCGTGCCCATCGTCACGTTCGCGGCGCGCCAGCGCGACATCGGCGAGATGGTCGGCGAGCAGTACGCCGGCGCCGACGCCACCGCCGTGCGCAACAGCCTGCGGTTCTGGGAGGGGCGCTTCGACACCGTGAAGCTCCCGGACAAGGACCTGCCCGCCATCATCGCCAAGCGCGTCGTCCACCCGAAGGACGACGCCGCGGCGAAGAAGCTCTCGGCCGCGTTCGACACCATGCGCCGCACCCTCGGCCAGGCCGCGTGGGGGACCTTGCTCGGCGATCTCGGCGACGAGGCCGCGTTCCGGCAGATCTACCCGTTCAGCCCCGCCCTGGTCGAGGCGCTCGTGGCCATGAGCCACTACCTCCAGCGCGAGCGCACCTCGCTCAAGATCCTGGTGGAGATGCTGGTCGGGCAGCTCGACGACTTCGAGATCGGCAAGCTGGTGAGCGCCGGCGATCTCTACGACGCGCTCGCCGAGGGCGAGGAGCCGATGGACGGCACCATGCGAGAGCGCTTCGCGGCCGCGAAGCGGCTCTACGACAGCGAGCTGCTCCCGGTCATCTGGGAGCAGAACCAGACGGGCACGCCGGAGCGCTGCCAGCGCCTGCGGAACGACGGGCGGGCGGTCGGCTGCGCCAACTGCCGGGAGACGCGCTGCCGCAACGACAACCGCATCGCCAAGACGCTGCTGCTCGCCTCGCTGGCGCCGAACTGCCACGTCTTCCGCAACCTCACCGCGAGCCGCCTGGTGCAGCTCAACCACGGCACGCTGCGGTCCCCGGTGCCCGGCGGCGAGGCCACGCTGGCGGCGACCCGCGTGCGCGCCTGGGCCAAGGAGGTCGGCAAGGTCCGGGTCCAGGGCGAGGAAGATCCGCTGGTGACCGTGGTGCTCGAGGGCGTGGACGTGCGGCCCATCGTGCAGGCGGCCGGCCACTACGATCGCCCGGGCCCCCGCAAGGCCAAGCTGCGCGAGCTGCTCTTCGAAGCGCTCGGGCTGGAGCCGAAGGAAGGCGCCGTCCAGGGCTACAAGGTGCTCTGGCGCGGCACGGACCGGGAGGGCACCGTCGTCTTCGGGAACGTGCGCGAGATGGACGACGGCGTCCTTCGCGCCGGCGACGACGACGCGTTCCGGGTGGTCATCGACTATCCCTTCGACGACCCGGGGCGCAGCCCGCAGGAGGACGAGCAGCGCGTCGCGACGTTCGTGCAGGGCGCTTCGGACACGCCCACCATCGTCTGGCTGCCGAGCTTCCTCGCCGAATCGGCGCAGCGCGATCTCGGAGACCTGGTGGTGCTCGACCAGATCCTGGACGGGGACAACTGGAAGTCGCACCTCGCCAACCTGCGCCCCGACGACCAGACGCGCGCCCGCGAGGAGCTGACGAGCCGCGCGACGCAGAAGCGCGAGCGTCTCCGCCGCGCCCTCGACGCCGCCTACGGCCTCGTCCAGGCGCAGGCCGGGGTGCTGGATCCGACGCGCTCGGTGGCCCAGCACTTCCACGTGCTGCGGAGCGGGACCAAGATCCGGGGCCTCAGCGCGGCCGATCTGCGGCGCGGGCTGGTCTCCGCCATCGAGCAGCTGCTCGACGACCTCCACCCGCACCACCCGCGCTTCTCGGACAAGGTGACGCGGGGCAAGCTGGAGAAGGAGCTGCTCATGCTGGCCCAGCTCTGCGAGAGCGACGGGCAGCGGCTCCCGCTGGCGAAGAACGAGCAGAACGCCCTCCGCTTCTCCGACGAGCTGCGGCTCGTGAACGCGCGCGAGGGGCAGGCCACGCTGGTGGCGCAGGCCTACGACGAGATCGATCGGCAGCTCCGCGCCGCCAACGTGGACACGCCCGACGTGGCGGCCATGCGCCGGCTCTTGGACCCGGCGCGGACGCGCGGCTACACGCCCGAGGTGGCCGACTTCCTCGTGCTTGCCTACGCCACCGTGCGCGGCCGCGAGCTGGTGCGCGGCGGTCAGACCGTGAAGAGCCCGACGCTCGGGCGGCTGGACGGCGACGCCGAGCTGCTCCAGCCGCGCCTGCCCGACGAGGCCGCCTGGCACCGGGCGCTCGGGCGGGCGGGCACGCTCTTCGGGATCACCGTGGGCAAGGCGCACACGGCCAAGAACGTCCGCGCCTTCGCCGAGAAGCTCAATGCTGCGGTGGAGCGCGCGTTCCAGGACCGCGCCGATACCGTCGCGGAGCTGCTCGCCCGGCGCGCCGAGTTCTTCAGCGCGGCCCCGGCGCGGCTGCGCACGGCCCGTCGTGTCGCGGAGCTGCTTCACCAGCTCAAGGGGCGCGACGCGGTGGCGCAGGTCCACGCGCTCGCGGACATCGAGCCGGAGACCTCGGACTCGGCGATGCACCGTCACCTCACGAGCGCGCGCGCCAACGCCGAGGTGCTCGGCAACGACGTGAACTTCGCGAGCTTCCCGGCGCTCGTGGGGCGCACCGACGGCGCGGCAGCAGAGATCCTGGCCGCGCTCCGGGACGTGCTGGACAAGGACGAGATCATGGCCACGCTGGCCCCGAAGCTCGGCGAGCTCAGCATTCGTGCCCAGAAGCTCCTGCAGCCGCCGCCTCCGCCGCCTCCGCCGCCGATCGGCCCGACGACGGAGCCGCCGATCGGCGCGACGACGGAGGAGCTGCGCGCCGTGGTATCCTCGCCGGCGGATCTCCCGGCCGTGGTCGAACGGCTCAAGGAAGCGCTCGCGCACGCACCTCGCGGCGCGCGGATCGAGCTCGCGTGGAAGGTCGTGAAATGATCGAAGCTCCCCATCTCTCGATGGCGGATCTCCACGACGAGCTGGCGCTTATCCATCGCCGCAAGCACCGCACGTACACGACCGCGCTGTACGCGACCGGCGAGCCGGGGGAGCTCACGCTCAAGCTGGACGCGGGGGACATCCGCTTCAAGGCTCGACCGGTCCGCTGCGAGCTCGACTTCCGGCGCGCCCTCGCCGACGCCGCCGGCACCGAGCACCTCGTGCTCCTCGTCGACTATCCCGCCGACCGGCTGCCCGCCGATCTCCAGGGCCGGATCGCCGCCGGCAAGGTGTACCCCGTCGACCGCTCGCGGCGCGTGGCGCGCCTCTTCGGCGCGAGCGCGGTGAGCCCCGAGGTCCTCTCCTGCCGTCCGCTGTGCGATGCGCTGCTCGCCGATCCGAAGCCTCTCTCGTACGGGATCGCGGGCTCCACCGTCGACCTGCACACGGCCTGGCGCGCGCTGCTCTCCCGTGCCGCGGGCTTCCCGCACGACGGCGAGCTCTCGGAGGCGCGCCTCGTGCAGCACTGCGCGACAGGCGCGCCGCCGCCGGGCTTCGCGGCGAGGCTCGGGGCCGCCACCGCGGTCGGGAAAGAGCTGCTCGGCTACCTCGGGCAATCCGTGGGGCCGCTCGCCGCGCTCGCGTGGCGGGCATGGGAGACGGGGAAGGCTCGGACCGTCGCCGCCCTGGCGTTCGTGCTCGACGGTGGCGGCGAGCGGGTGCGCAGCGACGCAGGGCTGCGCGGCAGCCTCGCGCTCGTGCTCAAGGGCATCGACCCCGCCCTCGCGGACGCTCCCAAGCAGAACCCGGCGCTCATCGAGCGCTGGGCCGCGCTGGCAGGCGATCTCTACCTGCGCCTCTCGGACGAGACCGCGCGCGCCGTGCTGGCCGAGGCGAACGAGGTCGTCGCCGATCGCGAGGTCGCCGAGGCCCTCGCGGGCAGCCGGTTCTTGCGGGTCGCGTTCGAGTCGACGTCGCACCGGCTGGCCCGGGTCCTTCGCGCCGCGGCGGCCGGTCCGAGCGACGCCGGGCAGCTCGACGAGGCGCGCGCAGCGCTCGAGCGGCTCGGCCGTCACGTGCTGCACAAGACCCAGGAGGGCGGGGAGCTGGTCGTCCGGGCGCGGATGGCCGTGCGCCTCATCGCTTACCTGCTCTCGCGCCCGGACCTGGAGAAGAGCGCTGCTCTCCTGGGATCCTATGGCCACGTCTTCGCCCTCGCGGAGCACTACGTGACCGACGGCGCGTATGTCGACTTCGCGCGCGCGCGGGCCCGCGGGCCCGTCGGCTCGGAGCTGGAGAAGAGCATCGAAGCGGTGCTGGCCCGCGCGGACGCGCTGCGCGAGCGCGACGACGAGGCGTTCGCGCGCGCTTACGTGGCATGGCTGAACAGCGGCAGCCCGAAGAGCCCGACGGTGATCCCGATCTCCGAGGGGCTCGACGCGTTCGCCGCCGCCTTCATGAAGGATCAGCCGCACCGGCGCCTGCTCGTGGCCTTGCTCGACGGCATGTCGTGGGCCAACGCCATCGAGCTGCTGCAGGACTGCGAGCTGAAGGAGGTCGCGCCCCTGCGGTGGTGCCTCGGCCGGAACGGCGGCCGCGCCATGCCCATGCTCGCCGCGCTCCCATCGCTCACGGGCGTGAGCCGCGCTGCGTTGTTCGCGGGCAAGCGCGTGAAGGCGGGCGAGCCGCTCGACACGAGCAAGGACCCCGAGCGGTTCGCGACCCACGCCGGGCTGCGACGTGCGGGGATCGACGGTGCCGTCCTCTACCTGAAGGATTCCGTCGAGACGTCCTCCGGCGATCTGCACCCGAAGGCCATCGAGCTCGTCCGCTCGGCGGACCGCGTCGTCGGCCTGGTCATCAACGCGCTGGACGATCAGCTCGGAGGCGCGCGCCAGGTCCGCGTGCCGGCCGATCTCGGACACATCAAGCCGCTCGGTCGGCTGCTCGTGGAGGCCCGGGAGGCGAACCGCGCGGTGCTGCTCATCGCCGATCACGGGCACGTCCGCACCGACCGCATGACGAGCGTCGGGCGGGCCGGCGACGGCAAGCGCTATCGCTACCTCGGGGAGAATGAGAAAAGCGAGGACGGCGAGGTGGTCGCCACCAGCGAGGTGGCATGGGTGCCGCGCGGCAAGGCGAAGGTGGCGATGCTCTACCGTGACTGCGACGCGTACGGCTCGACGGCGACAACCGGCGAGCATGGCGGCGCGTCGCTCGCCGAGATCGTCACGCCGGCCGTCCTCGTCGGCTCCGACCAGCTCCGGCGGCGCGTGGAGGTGGCCGAGGGCAGAGACGATCCCGAGCTGGAGGTCGCGCCGTTTCCGCGCCCGGAGTGGTGGGATCTGGAGGCGCCGGCCCCGGCGCGGCCCCAGCCGGCCTCACAGCCGAAGCCCCCCCCGCCTCCCCCGCCCCCGAAGAAGCACCAGCCGCTTCTGCCCATCTTCGAGGCGGCGCCGCCCCCACCGCCCCCGCCGCCGCCCGCGGAGCCCGCCGTCGAGAGCCCGTGGCATACCCGGCTCTGCGCATCCGAGGCCTTCGAGGGGCGCACCGCCGCGGAACGGAAGCGCCTGCGGGAGGTGATCGCGCCGCGGGTCGCGCTCCTGGCCGACGCCGGCGGCGCCATGCCGGCGGACGTGTTCGCGC
This sequence comes from Sorangium sp. So ce394, assembly GCF_051474665.1. Lineage (NCBI taxonomy): Bacteria > Pseudomonadati > Myxococcota > Polyangiales > Polyangiaceae > Sorangium > Sorangium sp. So ce394. The sequence goes on along the minus strand of NZ_CP150339.1, from coordinate 5,135,373 downwards.
ACCGGGTCGGCGTCCTGCCTCACGCGGTCAGCGGTGTCGTCTCCGAGCTGCAGGAGTGGATCAACTTCGACGCTTACCTCATCGTCGAGCACGATCCGCGCTCCAAGCGGGTCACGCTGAACGTACCCCTCCTTGACGAGTACCTGAAGGAGGCCGGCTGATGGATCTCGGCACGCTGCGCCGGAAGGAGATCATCGCGCCGCTGCGCAACGGCACGGTGCCCCGGCGCGGGCTCGAGCACCTCGCCGTCGGGCTCAACCGCTTCGAGGCCGCCATCGACGAGGAGCTGGAGCACGTCGCGCACGGATACGGCGCCTTCAAGGCGGTGCGCGGCGAGTACGGGAGCGGCAAGACGTTCTTCTCCCGCTGGGTGCAGCACCGGGCGCAGCAGCGCGGCTTCGCCACGGCGGAGGTGCAGATCTCCGCGAGCGAGACGCCGCTCCACAAGCTGGAGACCATCTACCGGCGCGCCCTGGAGAGCCTGCGCACCAAGGAGTGGGACAGCGGCGCCTTCCGCGCCCTCGTGGACCGCTGGTTCTATGGCCTCGAGGAGGAGGTCCACGCCCGCGGCGGCCCCCGAGAGCCGGCGGCCCTCGCGGAGGAGGTCGGCGATCTGCTCGAGACCCGTCTCACGGCCGTGCGCGACACGCAGCCGCTCTTCGCGACGGCGCTCCGGGCCTGCTATCGAGCGCGGGTCGAGGAGGACAACGCCACGGCGGACGGCCTGCTCGCCTGGCTGATGGGGCAGCCGAACGTGGGCGCGAGCGTCAAGCGCCCGGCCGGGTTGCAGGGCGACATCGACGGCACGGCCGCGGCCGGCTTCCTCCGCGGGCTGCTCGTCCTGCTGCGCGAGACCGGCCGCAAAGGGCTGCTCTTGGTGCTCGACGAGGTTGAGACGATCCAGCGCATGCGCGCCGACGTGCGCGAGCAGAGCCTCGACGCGCTCCGCAAGCTCATCGACGACATCGACGGCGAGCGCTACCCCGGCCTGTACGTGATGATCACCGGCACTCCCGCCTTCTTCGAGGGCCCGCAGGGCATCAAGCGGCTCGCCCCGCTCGAACAGCGCCTCTACCAGGACTTCTCGGGCGACCCGCGCTTCGACAGCGCGCGGGCGACCCAGATCCGGCTCCTGCCGTTCGACGTCGAGAAGCTCATCGAGGTGGGCGGCAAGGTGCGCGCGCTTTACCCGACCAAGCACCCGCAGCGCATCGCCGAGCGCGTCGGCGACGCCGTGGTGCGCGATCTCGCGACCGCGCTCACCGGCAAGCTGGGCGGCAAGGTCGGCGTGGCGCCGCGGCTGTTCCTGCGCAAGATGGTAAGCGAGCTGCTCGACAAGGTCGACGAGCACGAGGAGTATGACCCGCGGCGCGATTTCAAGCTGGTGGTCGACACCCGCGAGATGACGTCCGCCGAGCGCGAGGCGGCCGGCCTGGAGACGACCGTGGACGACATCGCGCTCGATCTCCCGTCGCAGAGCGACGGGGAGCGCCGTTCGGAATGACGTCCTTCGACCGGCTGACCCCCGCTGTCCAGTACCAGATCCTCAACACCCTGGGCTTTCGCGAGCTCCGGCCGGTGCAGGAGATGACCATCGACGCGGTGCTCGACGGCAGGAACTGCGTCGTCCTCGCGCCGACGGCCGGTGGCAAGACGGAGGCAGCCTTCTTTCCGCTCCTCTCGGCGATGGAGGCCGGGGATTGGAGGCCCGTCTCGGTGCTGTACCTCTCGCCGATCCGGGCACTCCTGAACAACCAGGAGGCGCGGGTCGCGCGCTACGCGGAGACCATCGGACGCCGCGTGTTCAAGTGGCACGGGGACACGGGCGCGCCGGCGCGCCGGCGGTTCATCCAGGAGCCGGCCGACATCCTGCTGACGACGCCCGAAGCGCTGGAAGCCATGTTGATGAGCCCCAAGGTGCCCGCTGCCCGGCTATTCGCGGGGTTGCGCGCCGTCGTCATCGACGAGATCCACGCGTTCGCGGCGGGGGATCGAGGCTCCCATCTCGCCGCCTTGCTGGAACGGATCTCCAGGTTCTGCAGGTTCGACGTGCAGCGCATCGGGCTCTCGGCCACCGTCGGCAACCCGGAGGAGATTTTGCGCTGGATCCGCGGCCACTCCGAGCGCGAGGGGGTTGTCGTGTCGCCGCCTCGGCTCGGCACGACTCCAAAGCTGGCCCTCGACTACGTGGCGAGCGTCCCCAACGCCGCGAAGGTGATCGCAGCGCTCCACCCGGGGAAGAAGCGCCTTGTGTTCGTCGACTCACGCCGCGGCGCCGAGGAGCTGGGCCGCGAGCTGCTCGCCGGCGGCGTCGATACGCACATCGTCCACGGCTCCCTCGCGCCCGCGGAGCGGAGGGATGCCGAGCGCGCGTTTCAAGAGAAGCAGGACTGCGTGATCGTCTCGACGAGCGCGATGGAGCTGGGGATCGACGTCGGCGATCTCGACCACGTCTTGCAGATCGACTGCCCGGCGACGGTCGCGAGCTTCCAGCAGCGCATGGGTCGCACCGGCCGGAGGCCGGGGACGACTCCGAACTGCACTTTCCTCGCCACGAAACCTGAGGCCGTGCTCCAGGCGGCTGCACTCCTGCGCCTTCACCGCCGGGGATACGTCGAGCCTGTGCGGCCGTCCAGACGGGCGTTCCACATCATGGCCCACCAGCTACTGGCCCTGTCGATCCAGCTCGAAGGCGTGGGTGTGCGGGACTGGTTCGCATGGCTGGACGGGGCGACCCCGTTTGCAGAGGTGACGGCCGAGCAGCGTGCCGCGCTTGTCGCCTTCATGCTGGAGCAAGGGATCCTGGTTGGGGATGGCGGGAGGCTGAGCTTGGGGCCCGAGGGCGAACGGCGTTACGGCCGTCGGAACTTCGCCGAGCTGTACGCGGTCTTCTCCACGCCGCGGCTGATTACCGTGCATTGGGGCACGCGCGAGCTCGGGACGATCGACGCGGAGTTCCTCGAGTCTCTGGACAGCGACCAGAAGCGTGCGGCGTTCTCGCTCGGAGGGCGGCCGTGGCAGGTGATTCGGGTGGACTGGGGGCGCGGCCTCTGCGCTGTGGAGCCTGCGGACCACGCCCGCGCCGCACGGTGGACAGGCGCACCTGGTTTCCTCGGCTTCGAGTTGGTGCAGGCCATGCGGGAGGTGCTCGTGTCCGACGATGCCGACCCATGGTGGTCGAGACGCGCGGCCGAGGCGATCGCCGGGCTGCGCGCCGAGGCGACGTTCCTGCGGGACGCGCCGGCACCGGTCGTCGAGGGGCCGAATGAGGTCACGTGGTGGACCTACATCGGGGGGCGCGGGAACATGCTCCTGGCCAGGATGATCGAGGCCGAGCTCGGCGGTCGGTGCGTGGTCCGGAACACCTCGATCACGTGCAAGGAGGCAGCGGGGATGAGCGCGGCTGGCGTACGAGAACTGGTGCGCCGCCTAGGAGAGGAAGGGCGTCCCGGGCTCGCCGATGCGCGCCGGTTTGCTCGCACGTGCGCAGGAAGGATGCGGCTTTCGAAGTTCCAACCATGCTTGCCTGACGAGCTGCTGGACGAGTTCCTCATCGAAGCGCTTGATATCGCCGCGGCCAGGGGGGCCGTCGAGGCCGCGAGTTGATGTGATCTCACGCCACCGCCGCCGCGAACGACGCGAACAGGTCCCCCGGCAGCGGCATCGCGCAGCCGGCACGTGATCGCCATCGGCAACTCGCGCGGGTGCCGCAGGATTTCGCCGGCCCCACGAACCACCAAAGCGCCGGCGAGACGGGCAGACGGCTGGCCAAGGGGGATCGCGGGTCGGAGGAGGCCTCTCCACCGCGGAGATGGGTGCCACCCATCTTTTCTTGGAGCCACGTCCACCCGGAGACGGGTGCCACCCATCTTTTCTTGAAGGCACGTCCACCGCGGAGATGGGTGCCACCCATCTTTTCTTGAAGGCACGTCCACCGGGAGACGGGTGCCACCCATCTCCCGCGTGGACGCGCCACCTCACCCGGATGGGTTCACGGCATCCCGCCCGCGTCCGGCAGGGGCGCCGGGACGGCTTCGGGCTTCTTGGCGGGGGCTTTCCGGCGGGATCTCCCGAGGTCGTCGACCATCTCGACGTAGGGCGCCAGCAGGAACGCGGCGAGCGCCTCGCTCCCCGGGATCTCCGGGTCGGCGTGGCTCTCGATCTTCTGGATCAGGCTCCGCAGCGCATCCCGGGCGGCGCTCCACTGCGGCCTGCCGTCGGTCGGCCCGCCCTCCTTGGCGAGGACCACGGTCGTGAAGCCGTAGGCCTCGCCGAAGCGCGCGTGGGCGGCGACGAGCTGCCGGTAGTGCCGGGTCCCGCCGAACCCCTCGATCACCGCCTGCGCGCGCTCCTCCTCCAGCGTCTTCATCCGCTGGACCATCGCGGCCCACTGGATCCGGGGCCGGCGCGTGATGAAGCGAAGCCCCTCGGGCGCCGGGAAGAGCTGCGCATACAGCCAGCGCGCCTCGAACGGCGACGGCGCCTCCCGATCCTCCGAGAGCCCGGCCGCTCCCGCGTTCCACTGCTCGAACGCGCGCCATCGGTCGTCGCTGTCGGTGTTCGCCGCGCTCCGCTCGGCCTCGCTCGGCGCCGCATGGCGCTGGTCGGCCTGCGCGCTCGCTCGCTGGCCGCGGAACCCCTGAAGCTCCGTCGCGGCCGCGTCGAAGCGCTTCCACGGCCTGTCGATGTGCGGCGGCAGCGCCGCGAGGGGCTCGAGCCCCCTGGGCAGCGGCGCGTCGGCCTCCTTGCGCTTACCGCCCCTGGGCCGAAGCACCGCCGCGATCCGCGCGCTCATCTGATCTCGGAGACCGATCACGTCGTCCGCGACGAGATCCGGGGGCAGGACGATGGTCGAAAACATCGGTGATTCACTCACGGGGTAAACCTCCTGTGCTATCTGATGGAATCCGGCCTGTTGCCGTGGCGACACGCCGTCGTTTCGTTGCGGCGTGGCGGCACGGCAACCGACGTGCCGGCGCGAGGTGCGTCCCTATCTCGGCGCAGCGTTTGAGGACGACGACGGGGTGAGCGCAGCGACCTGTTATGTGCCGCAACAGATTGCGCTGTTGCGCAACGCTCCCGTCGGCGGCTCACGATGGCCCCGGCGATCGCGATCAGAAACCACCGCGGGGGTCAATCGCGCGGCGGCCTCCGAGAGCCGCGGCAGCTCGTCGCTCCTCGCGTCCGCCAGGCCCTCGGCGAACGCGACCGCGCCCGACCCCACGCGGGCGCCGGGCACGCGTGCGAGGATCGCCTTCGGGAGCCAGATCCTCGGATACGTAGTCAACGCCACCGGCGACCCACACCCGCCAGCTTGCGGGCAGGTTCTCGACGGTCGGAGCGCGCGTGCTACTACGGCGCCGGCCATGAACGCATCGAAGGCGATCGAGGAGCGGGTGGACCGCTTCGTGAAGGATATCCTGCGCCTGGTCCGACGGGTCCAGGAAGAGCACCGCGCCACGGCGCGCCGGGCTGTAACGGCGATGCTGACCGATCCGGGACGGCCGGCGGCGAACGCCTCCTCGGAGCGCCGTCCGAGGCGCCGGAAGGCGCCCGCGCCCACCCAAAAGAGCGTGGCTGGGCCTGTGAGGAGCAGGAAACACGCCACGCGCTCGGGAGCGCCGAGCGCCTCGACGACGGCGGCACCGGCCACGAAGAGGATCGTGGCACCAGCATCCGGCCCGGACCGTACCACGGCTGGCGTGACGGCCACGGCCGGAGCCTCCACGAGCGAGCGGGAGGCTGTGGTGCTCGAAACCGTTCGATCCCTCGTGCGCGGGACGGCAACGGAGATCGCCACACGCAGCGGGCTGCCGAACGGGAGCGTCTACGTCGCGCTTCGCGCGCTCATGGCTCGCGGCCGCGTGGCGAGAGCCGAGACAGCGAGGGGCTTCGAGTACAGCCTCGTTTCGCCAGGCGAGATCCGTCCCTTCAAGCGCGTGAGGGCTGCGAGGCCCGCAAGCCCTGCCGAGACGGAACGGACCGCCGACGCCGCGCTCGCGGACTAGAAGATCCCGCTGCGGAGAGCTCTGGCGCCGGTGATCCTTGAGGGCCGTCACGCCCGTCTTCCGGATGAGCTCGAGACGCACGTGCGTGCTTCACCAGCGCACGTGGAGCGTCGCGCTCCAGATCGCCGCGCCTTCGCCCGATGGCCCCCGCGATCTCGTCGGCCGCGATCGGTGGCAACGCGACCATCTCCGTCTCCTCCCGGAGACCCGGGGCGACGCGGCACTAGCCTAGCGCGAGCGCCCAATCCGCACGCCGAAATACGTAGGCCCCCACGCAGCCGCGCCCGGGTCGAGCTCCGGCGGCGCCAGGTCCGAGAACGCAACGTCCGCACACACGAGCCAGATCGACGGCGACCTCTCGGCCGTGAACTGGTGCGCCATCGCAGAGATCTCGATCAGGTTGTGCATCGGAACCACGCCGGCCGCGGCTGGGGCCTCCTCCTGATCGAACGGCAGCCGCACCAGGTACACGTCCTTGTCCCCCCACGGCACCTCCGAGCGCGCCACCTCCGCGCTGGCTGCGATGATCCCGCCGCGCTCGTCGCTCGCAAGCCGCGCGCAGAGCCACGCGAGCACATCGTCCTTCCGTGGGCCGCCATCCAGACATAGCTCCGATCGCGATCTCGCTGGAATCGGAGCGTCGCGAAGCCTGCCCCCCGTCGCGAGCCCCATCTCCTCCACGAGCTCGACGAGCGCGACACCCCGATCCGTGGGCGCGCGGCGGCGCAGCGCGGCAGCAGCGGCGGCGCGCACGCGCGCGTCGCTGTCGCGCAGCCGCGCCCGGGCGAGGTCGACGGCGCTCGCGTCGTCGCCGAGGAGCTCCAGCACCGCGGCGCGGAGCGCGGGGCTGGGATCGTCCATCCGCGCGATGACCGCGCCGCGGTGCTGCCCCTGGGCCCAGAGGAGCCTCGCGGCCGGGATCCTCAGCGCATCGAGCTCCTGCACATCGTCCAGCATCCCGAGGAGGGGCTCCGCGGGAGCGTCGGCGGGCGCCAGCGACTCCAGCGCGACCCGGGTCACCTCGGCGGCGTAGTCGCCTCGCTCCACGATGGCGCGCAGCCGGCCCGCGTGCTCCGGCCGGCCCGCGATCGCCCGCGCCGCCGCGAGCTGCGCCGGATCGCCGTCCATGTCCGATGGCTCGTCCAGCATCGCGGCGATCCGCTCCACGGAGCCCGCGTCCCGCGCCAGCGCCGTGATCGCCGCGGCGCGAACCGCGGCGGAGGGCTCGTCGAGGAGCTCCCGGACGCGCGGCACCGCCGCCTCGTCCCCGGCCAGCGCCTCCGCCGCCGCGGCGCGCACGGCGCCGTCGCCGTCCCCGAGCCGTCGCAGGAGCGCTTCCCGCGCTTCTGCCGCCCCGGCAACGGCCCTCGTCGCGACCGCACGCCACCACGGGTCTGGATCGTCGAGCCGCCCCACGATGGCCTCATCCCCGGCGTCGCCGAGCGCGCTGGCCGCATCGGCACGGACGAGCACATCGGGGTCGTCGAGCAGCGCGCGCACCCCCGCGACCGAGGAGGGATCCCGGGCCAGGTCGCGCAGCCTGCGCCGCCGCTCCACGCGCCGGGCCGGACGGAGGCGCGCACGCAGCAGCGGGAGCGACCCCGGATCGTCGCGCAGCGCCTGCATCGCGGCGGGTCCGACCGGGGATGGCGCGTCGATGTACCGCCGGAGCAGCGAAATCGCCGGCGGATATCGGCCGAGGACCTCGATGGCGGCCCGGCTGACGTGGGGATCCGGATCTTCCAGGCAAGGCGTCATGCTGTCGAACAGCGCATCCTGGCGCGCGAGGCTGCTCACGGCGCGCGCCCGCACGAACGGCTCGGCGTCCTCGACCAGGGCCCGACGCGCCGCGACGGACGCCGCGTCGTCCCGCAGAGCCGACGCGGCGACCCCGCGGAGCGTCGGGCTCCGATCGGACAGCAGCGCTCGGATCATCTCCTCCTCGCCGGCGCGCATGGTCTCTACGATCGCCACGCGCACGGACGCGTGCTCGCTCGTATCCGCGAGCCGCCCTGCCCTCACCTGCCGCGCCACCGCATCGAAGCCGAGCACCGACACCGCTGCCGCCCGGACAAGCGGCGAGGGATCCCCGGCCGCCAGGCCAAGCAGCGCGCTCGCCGCTTCCGGATCGCGACGCAGCGCCCGCGCTGCCGACGCGCGAACCAGGGGTACCTCGTGCGCGAGCAGGGCCCGCACATAGGGGCGCTGCTCCGGATATGCCCAGAGGTCCTCGAGCACGAAATCGCGGACATCACTCGCCAGCGCAGCGAGCCGGCCCTTCACGTGCTCAATCACCGTCGGCTCTCTGACCAGGGCACGCACCAGCGCGCCCTCGAGCCGAAGCGCCTCCGGATCCGCCCCAGGGCTCGGCAGCGGCGCCTCGAGCGCCCGGCGCAGGACGGGCGTGTACCTGGGATCGCCGGCGAGCAACGTCGCCGCCGCCGCGCGCACGCCGCACGACGGATCGCTCGCCAGGAGGTGCGCCGCCATCGGTCGAGCCAGAGGATCGGCGCGCAGGCCGGCGACCGAGGCGGCGCGCACCTCGCGTTGCGCCGCGGTCACCCCCTGGCGCAACACCGGCAGGCTGCTCGGCGCGAACGCCACGGCGAGAAGGGCCGCCTCGCGGATCGCGACAGGTTCCCCGGCGAGCGCGAGCTCCCGCAGCCGCTCCTGAGACGCCCAGTCGTCCCTGAGCACGTGGATGGCCGCCACGCCGACCCCCGCGTCGGACCAGCCCGAGGTCTCCCAGACGGCAATCATTTCATCGGATATGGCGGTCACCATCGCCTCCGGTCAGCGAAAGCCGAGGTGGACGACCGGCCCCTGGTGCTGGCTCGCCCAGCCCCGGTCCGGCTGGCTGAAGTTCTGGCCGTTCACGGGCGGCACCTGATGGCTTTGCACGCCCAGGTTGGCCAGCATCTGGCTACAGTTGGGGCAAGGGATCCTGCCCGTCTGCCCCTGCTGAGCGGTGATGGACTGGATGGAACCGATGCAGTCGTTCCAGTTCGGATGCTGGGGATTCATCGTATTCGGAGGGATGCCGTTGGCGTGCTCGTAGTTTCGGATGTAGTTGGTCATCGCCCACGGCTCCGCGCAATAGTGCGGCAGCGCGTCGGCTTGGCCTCTGGCCGAGACACCGTTGTACACGGGCACCAGCGCGTCCTGGACTGCGGGGTGCAGCTGACCGGGCAGGCGGTCTCCGCCGCCGAAATGCCGCTGCCCGGACCGCACGTCCGTGGACGAGCCAAAGGGCCCATTCGAGTACGGCCCCTGGACGCTCGCGCGCACCGGCGCGAGCCCGTCGGGATCGATCATCGCGAGGGGCCGGTTGCTCGCATACCCGAACGGGCGAAGCCCGCCTGCGAGCCCGAGCGGATCGGGGCTGATGTACCGGCCTATCTCGGGGTCATAATACCGGTAGCGGTTGTAGACGACGCCGGTCTCGTCGTCCGCGTACTGTCCCGGGAAGCGGAGGGGCGTCGTCGCCTGGTCGGGCTCTCCCGCATCGACCTGCCCCCAGACGCTGCGATGAATGCGGCCCAGGACCTCGCCTTGCCCCGACACCAGCGCTCGAGGATGCCCGACCGGGTCGTTGATGTAGTGAATCCAGCCGCCCTCCGCGCGCTTGCCCGACGCCTGCACCAGCGCGTCGCGGTGCGCGAGCGGCGCGCGGCTGCGCGGCAGGAAGCTGTACGTACGCTCGTGGACGACCGTGTTGCCTTGCGGGTCGGCGGCCTCCCGTACCTCGTGCACCACGGTGTCGCCATCCCATACGAACCGGGTGGCGCGCGCCACCTCGCCGCGGCGTCTGATGCGCTTCTCCACGCGACGTGCGAACGCGTCATACGCGAACTCGATCACGGCGCCATCGTCGAGCTCGATCGCTTCGAGGAGGCCCCGGGCGTTCCAGCGGTAGCGGCACACGGCGCGCCGGGGCTCTGCGTTGCGCCTCTTCTCGATGAGCCGTGCGTCGGCGTCGTAGAGATAATCCACGTCTCCGCGGCGGATCAGCTTGCCGCCCGGCTCGTAGCGCCGCAGCTGCGCCGCCGGACCTGCCTCGTGGACGTTCTCCGCCGCGTCGTAGCCGAAGAGCTCGGCACGCGCATGTTGAGGTACCCGGGAGATCACCTGCGAGACCGGATCGTACGTGTACGCCGTGCGCCCCTCGACGAGCCCCCACTCCTCCAGAAGGTCGCCCGCAAGCGTGTACGCGTGATAATGCTCTTCCGTGAGCCCAGGTGGCCTGGGACCGGCCCAGGCAGGCTCAGCTGCGCGCGGCTGGCCCGATGGGCGAAATACCCGCTGGTGCGTGATGCGCCCGATCGAATCGCAGGCGCTCTGGATGAGGCCACCGCCAGGCAGCGCGCGCCGCGCCTCGAAGCCGCGGCTGTCCCAGCCGATCTCCACGGTTTCCGAGTCGTCCAGCAGGATGCGCGTCGGCTGGCCCATCGGATCGTAAACCATGCTCTCGACGTAGCCCAAGGAGGTGCTCCTCCGCGTGCGATTTCCGGCCGCATCGTAGGAGCTCTCGACCACGTAGCTGCGGCCGTTCACCCGGTGCAGCTCTGCGACCAGCCGTCCGCGGCCATCGTACCTGAATGCCGTCTCGGACGCGGAGGATTCTGCACGTAGCAGGCGACCTGCCGGGTCGTACTCGAACCGATCTACCGTGCCGTCTGCGTAGATCCGCTCGACGAGCCGCCCGACGAGGTCGTATTTGAACTCGGTGACCTCGCCGGAGCCGCTCTCGCTCTGAACGATGCGGCCGAGCAGATCGTGTTTGTATCGGATCGTTCGACCTTCGAAGGTCCGCTCCTCGATGATCCGCCCCGCGGGGCTGCGCACGAGGACGTGATCTTCGCCTGAGCCATGGATGACCCGAAGCAGGTCGCCCTCGCGGTCGTAACGGAAGCGCACTCGAGCTCCGTCGGGACGGCGGACTTCGTGGACGACCATCCCCGACCAGATGAGCTCACAACGGCGGCCCATCGGATCGGTCACGGCGGCGAGCCGACCATCCTCGTCGTAATCGTAGCCGATCGCTCCTCCGTCGGGGAGCCGGATGACGCGCAGCTCCCTGCATGGTCCGTACACGTAACGGGTGGTGCCGCCGCGCTCGTCCGTGAACCCCAGCACTTGCCCGAGGTAGTCGTACTCGATGAACCTCCTTCCGCCATCCGACTCCGTGACGACGACGCGATTACCGAGTGCGTCGTACTCCATCCTGGTGATGGCGCCGTCCGGCATCGTGGCTTCGATGGGCAAACCACGTCGATCCCGCTTGTACGCGATCGCGTTCCCGCCAGGGCCGTCTACCGCCAAGAGTTTCCCGCCATCATTGTACTCGAAATGAAACTCGGCGCCGACAGGATCGATCATCGACGTGAGCAGTCCGCGTTCGTTGTAGGCGTACTCCTGTACGGCGCCGAGCGGGTCGATCTCGCGGACGACCCGCCCGAATGCGTCGCGATCCCAGCGCCAGCATGCCCCTGTGGGATCCGTGTACGAGGTGACGTTGCCGATGGAATCGAACGTGTTGGTGTGCACCCCGGCGCCCCACACGGCCTTCTCCAGCTTCCCGTGCTCGTTGCCGGAGTACCGCTTCACGTCACGCGATGTGACGAGCTCGACGTAGCCGTCTCCGCCGTGCTCCACCTTGCAGTGGAGCATGCCTTTCGCGCGCGTCATACCGTCGGCGAGGAAGGCCGGCGCCCTCTCGTCGAGCGCGTCCGTGGTCCCAGGGGCCTCTGTCCATGTCTCGACGCAGCGCCGCCGCGCGTCGTATCGGAAGCAGACGAGAAGGCCGCTCGGGTAAACGAGCGACGTGAGCAGCCCATCGTCGTACGAGTAACGGACAGAGCGCCCGGCGGCGTCCTCCGCGGCCACGAGGTGACCGGCCGAGTCGTATCGATAACGGCGAAACGCCACCCACTGGCCCTGGTGTGGGCTGTTCTTCACCTCGAACGCGGCGATGCGACCATCGGCGTGCCTGCGCACGCGGACCGTGCGCTTTACGCTGTCGATGATGGACGAGAGGCGGCCGTCGGCGTAGGCGAGGTCGATGCTGTTGCCGCTGGGGTCGACGATGCGCGACAGGGCGTACCGCGCGCCGTTCGCCTGGGTACCCGAGAAGACGAGCACGTCGCCCGTCTCGATGACGAGCGTGTAGCCCCAGTCGTGGCGCGTGAGCACACCGCGGCTCAGCACGACGCTCTCGCCGATGGCAGGGAGGAGCGCCCGGGTGTGCGTCCCCTCGGGGTTGTAGAGCAGGAGCGTGCGGCGCCGCGGCTCGAGTTCCCAGGCGAGCGAGTGTGCCCAGCCCCGGCCGAGGCCGACGTCGCGCTCGCGCGCGGTGCTGCTGTACGTTCGTTTGATCACGAGCGGCAGCGGCCCTGGGAGCGCGAGATCGACCGCAGGGACCGTGTAGACCCGACCCGTCACCGGGTCGATAGGGTCGCCGGCGTGGGTGCCGCCCCCGCCGCCGTGGGACGGGTTGGGACACCCGGCCCCGCTGCCAGGACCGCACGATCCAGCCCCCTTGCCGCCCCCTTGCGCGTCGTTCCCTCCATTGCCGCCACCAGCGCCTTGCCCGTTGCCGCTGCCGTTCCCGCCGCGGCCATTGCCCCCACCGCCTCCGCCGCCGCCGCCCATGATCCACACACCGGGGTTCATGCCAGGGATTGCGGGGATGTTCGGGACCGGAGCGGTGCGCGCCATAGGCGCATTGTCGACTACCGCCAGGCCGCGTCAACTGTCCGACATCGGCGTTGGAGGCGGAGGTGCTCGGCGAAACGCCGGAACCCTCGCGCGCCGAGCACGGCCCCAGCGCGCATCGAGGGCGACGTTCCGGAAGATTATCGATGAGCATCTTCGGAGCCGCCGGCCGCCTTGGCGTGCCGGTGGACCTTCGGGATCAGCCCCCTGTTGGCTCCATCCTGGAGGACGCGCTGGACGCGGCCCAGCGCGACGAGAAGACGCCGATGTTCTGCTCGCGCGTCAAGATCCGCACCGAGCTCGCCAGCAGGCGTCGCCCCGGCCGTCGCTCCGCGACACTCAGGGGAGCCACCGCGCGACGTCGACGATCTCCCGGGCCACCTCGGCGACGCCCTGCGGTCCAGCGACGCGGACGAACAAGGGCGCCAGGTGCCCGAGGTCGTCCTTCGTCCAGTCGTCGAGGAGATCGGGCCGCCGCTTCCAGTCGAGGTACTGAAGGAGGCGCTGGCAGAGCCGACGCGCGTGCGGCTCGGTCATCGAGGCGGCCAGCGGGACCAGCGCGAAGAGCCCCTCGTCCTCGTCGCTCGGCAGCTCCAGGCCGCGTTCTACCAGATCGCGCGCGATCGCCGGCGCGTGGGCCGGCGAGGCCTCGGCGATCGCGAGCAGGGCTGGCCACGTGGCGCCGAGCTCGCGTGACAGATTGAGGACCGCATCCGCCCCGAGAGCCCGGGTCCACGCCGCGGCGTTCCGCTCGAAGAGCGTGCGCGCGCCGTCGCTCGCCCGCAGATCGCTCGACAGCTGGGCCCAGGCGGCCTGGCGGACTGCGGCGGGGAGATGCGCGAGCAGCGCGCACTGTGTCTCGATCCGGTCCGACGCGTCGGGCAGCGTCGCCACGAGCGCGAGCGCCTCGTCCGCGCGGCCCAGATCGCAGAGGCGCGCGGCGACGGCCGTCACCACCGGGCGCCGGAAGCTGGCCGCAGCCGCGCACGCCTGGACCAGCGCGGACGCGGCGCCGGCAGGTGCGTGCGGCGCGAGCGCGCAGACGCTCCAGCACGCGTCCGGCGGCAGCGTGTCGTCCGCCAGCAACGACAGCGCGAGCCCCAGCGCCTCCGACGCGCCCGCCTCTCGCTCCGCCGCGGGCAGGCCCGAAGCGAGGCGCGCAAGGACCAGGTGCCGCTCCGAGGGGGGCAACGCCTCGGACCATGCCCAGAGCGCGCGCACCACCGAAAGAGGCAATCGCGCAGCGACCTCCGACAGCCGCGGCAGCTCGTCGCCCCTCGCGTCGACCTGGACGTCGGCGAACGCGTCGCGACCGAGGTCGAGCGCCTCAGCGTCGGGCAGCAGCGCCGCCAGGGACACGCGCGCCATCCGGCTCTCCTTGGTCCGCTCGCGACCGAGCCGCGCCGCCGCCTCGCGCGCGGTCGTCACGCGCGCCTGCCCGTCGAGCGCGTGAGCCGCGGCGGCAAGCGCGGCCCCGCCAGCGTTCTCCTCGCGGGCGGCCTCGAGCGCCCAGCCGAGCACGACGGCGCGCTCGGCGTCAGGCAGCTCCCGCGCCAGCCGGATCAGGGCGCCGGCGCGTTCGCCGGCATCGGCGATCGGCCGGCCGGCGTCGAGGACGTCCTCGCCGACGCGCGGCATCTCGATGCGCGGTCCGGCGGAGCCCTCGCCGCCATCGGCCCCTTCCCCTTGCTCCTCCTCGTCCTGCGCGGCGAGCGCGCGCCGCGCTTCCTCGAAGCCGAGAATCGTCCGCACGGAGCTCGTGACGAGCAGGCAGCGGACCCGCGCGGCCAGCGCCGCCACGACATCGCCTCCGGCCGCGGCATCGATCAGGAGGCTCGCCGCGCAGGCCGCCGTCGCGTCCACGTCGGCGATGAACCCCGACGATCCATCGGGGCGCGTCCTCCACACGTCGAGCCACGCACTCGAGACCAGATCGAGCCGCTCTGTGAGGCTCGCATCGACCCGCTCCAGGTGAGCGCGCCAGTTCCGGCATACGTACTCGGAGACCGTGCCCGAGGCGAATGCGTGCTTCCCGTGGTCGGCGAACCGGCGATCGACCGCCGCGCGCTGGTGCGGCGCAATCCGCGCCAGGGCGACCTCCGCCCAGGCCGAGTGACGGAGCGCGAGGCCGGTCTCTCCGGCGGCGACGAGCGGTCCGATCAGCTCGTTCCAGGCTCCGACGCTCACCGTCGAGATCGCGAAGAGCTCTTCGCCCTCGATCGGGCCGAGCGCGCCAGCAAGCCATGGCAGCACGGAGAGGATCGAGCCGCCGGCGCAGAGCTCGAGGACCCCCGAAGCTCCGACGGGAGCGCTCGCGAGCGCCGTTCCCACAGCCGCGAGATCCCGCGAGAGGGCCTCGAGGAGTGCCTCCACGAGCAGCGGTTCCCCGCCACTCACCCGTGCGACATCGTCCTTCACGCTGGCCGGCAGATCGCCGAGCCTTCGCCCGATGGCCTCCGCGATCTCGTCGGCCGCGATCGGTGGCAGCGCGACCATCTCCGTATCCTCCCGAAGGCCTCCCAGCGCCTCGAGCGAGCGCGCCGACAGCACGGCGCGCACGCCGGGGCCGAGGTCTCGCAGGAAGCGCTGCGCTGCATCGGGGGTCCAGGCGACGGCCTCGTCGAACCCGTCGAGGATCAAGACGAGCGGCCTGCTTCCGGGCGGGCGGCCCTCCTCGAGCATGCTCGCAAGATCGCGCCGCGTCTCCTCGACCCCGTGCGGCCGTTCACCGGCGCGCCGCGGAGACCTGAGGAACGGAGCCACGCGCGCGTAAAGGAGGTTCAGCGCCGTCGGCTCCAGCGCCGTACCGAGCCGGCGGCTCACGGGAACGAACGCGACCTCGTGCCGGCCCGCGCGGGCCAGCTCCAGTGCCCACGCGCCCAGCAGCACCGACTTGCCGCGCCCGCCCGGCCCGAGCAGCGCCACGCGCGCGCCGCCCTGCTCCAGCCACCGATCGAGGCGCGCCACGGCGCCAGCCCGCGCCTTCCTGCCGAGCGGGGCGCTGCGGCAGCGCTCGACCTCGCGCCAGAAGGCAAGGACGCCGCGCTCCGCCGCCGCCGGGCCCATGGCCGGCGCATCCGGTGCTCGCGGAGGAGGCGTCATGGCTCTGCGAAGGACGGCGTGATCGAGGGAGCGGTCCTGAACGGCACCGAGGATCCCTTCTACCAGAGTAGCCCCGGCCCGGCCCCCGCAGACGTGTGGCCGAGCACAACCAGCTTGGCGATCGCCGCGCCGGTCACGCCTCGGCGCGCCGGAAGTGGACCCTGCGGAACCCGTCGCGGGAGATCCGCTCGACGACGACCTCGTCGCTCGTGGTGATCCATTGCACAATCCCTCCGTCGTTCGACAGCGCGACGGTTCCTGTCGGCTCGGCGTCATCCCATCGCTCGTACCGCACTCCGGCGGGTGTCTCGGGTGGCGGCTCGTTGCTGCGCTCCTCGACCTTCTCGCCCGCGACACTCACGCTTACGCCAACGTCGGGGAAGCCCTCTCTCACCGCTGCGAGGAGCTCCCGGACGCTCGCGATCTCGCTCGCCACTGCGGTGCACGGCGCCACGCTCATCTCCGCGAACGTCGGCGGAGACCAGAGCGCGAGATCGTCTTTCTGGAACACCGCCTGGCAGGTATCGCTGAGCTCGTCAATATGCTCGGCCCCCATCGCAGCGGCGAGCTCGGCTGCGATGTCGACCGTCATCTCGACCGCCATGCGACCGGGCCAGGTGAAGGCGGCCACCGGGTACTCCTGCCCGATCGCGAATCGTTCGAAGAGGCGCCGCGCGTCCTCGGCGACGACGAAAGGCTCGACCACCCCGTCGTCGACCACGACCCGACCGCGCGAGTCCATCCAGTAAGTCCCGTGCGGGAAGGCGCCCATCGCCACCCGACCCTGCCCTGGGCGCACGCCTCGCTCGAGCTGCAGCCCGATCCCGAACCAGAACGCCTCTCGCTCCGCCGATGGCACGCAGGTGCCGCCGAAGACCTCCTCGAACCGCAGCATCGGGCCCACCTCGGTCAATCCCCAGCGATCGAGCTGCTCGCGGAGGGCTTCCGGCGCCATCACGCGATCGGGATCGCGCACAGCTCCGCGCTTCCTGAGCCACGCAATCGCCCGGGGCGAGAGGGTGCTCGCGAGGAACTCCGTCATGTCACGGTCGCCCGGTCGTTCGAGCCCGCCGTCCGTCATCGTCGCGTCCCCCGGGGTCGCCAGCTCGGCGGCGGCCGGACGGCCATGTTACCGGGCGCGTTCGGGTTCTGCATCGCCTCCACGGCGGTGCGCTGAGGGTTCCCGGCCGCCACGGCATCCTGGCGTCGCTGGCTGCGCGCGCGCAAGCTCAAGCCGAACCGGTTCGAGCTCTGCGCCGCGCCCGAGTACCTCCGCTGCGGCGCGCCGCGCTCGGCGGAGGATCTCGCCGCGCAGAGCGCGTCCGGGTCCACTTCCCGAGCACGGGCCGGCTGCGACCGCGCCGCGACGGATTTACGCCGTCGTAAATAGGTCGTGCACTCGACCCGCCCGCGTCCGTCAGTAGGGTGCTTCGGATGGACGCCCCTCCCCCGAAGCCCCCTCACCCCCGGCGGCTGGTCGAGGTCCTCGGCGCTGCCGCCCCGGCGCTCGCCGCTGCTGCGCCGGCCGTCGTCGAGTTGTTCGCCCAGGACCGCAGCACCCGCCACGCGCAATGCAGATCGCCCGCGAGCGCTACCAGCTTGAGCAGGCGCGCGCGGAGCTCGTACGACGGGAGCGGGCGCTCCAGCGCAGAGAGGCGGAGCTAGAGCGTGAGCGCGAGCGCCTGCAAGCCGAAGCCGAGCGCCTCGCGCAGCACACGCCCGCCGGCATCGGGGGGCGCTTCCAGCGCCGCAGGCGGCCCCTGCCGCCCCGCTTCACGGCGGCCTACGGCTACGACGAGAGCGATCGCTTGCGGCTGCTGTTGCCGGAATGCATCACGTACGCTTGGTGCGTTGCCTTCCACGGTGCGCCGCGTGAGGTACGCGCGCAGGTGTCGCACGCGCGCCGGAGCCAGTACGCACGGATCGACCGGCTAGCGCCCCTTCTGGGCGAAAAGCTGGATAAGGCCAGCGTCCCGTTCGATGCGCTGCGTTTCGTGGCGTACGCCGCCACGTTCGTGGAGCAGGAGGAGCGGGCCCGGAAGATGCTCGCGGGCGAGCGTCCGCCGCGCCGGATGCCGCCATCGGAGGAGCCGAAGGCCTCCGAGCCGAACCAGCGCCGGAGGGGACGACCCGCGTACCCCCGCGTGCGACCCAACGAGACGCAGCAGCCCCGGGCCGATGACCAGCAGAATAGCCCCACCGCGCGGACCCAGGGGGACGACGCCGCCGAGCAGCAGGCCACCAAGCTCCGCGAGTTCGCGTCGCTGTTCGCGTACCACCTTCTCAGCAAGTGCGACCCCGACAGCGAAGGCGAAGACGAACGCGCCGACGACGTAGTCGAGGACGCGGAGGACCCGAGCTAGCGCGCGCTGCGGATCATCGCGCTGGAGCGCGCGGTTCCACACGCCTCGTGCAACGGATCATGCCGGTCGCCCTCGCGCGAGGAGCAGGGGGATCGGTCGCTGTCGAGCCTCGCCCTCGCGGCCGTCGCGGCCGAGCCAGCAGGAGATCTCCAGCTTGTTCCCCAGCGGGATCTCCACCGACCTGCAGCCCCTGCCCGCGCCGCGCACGTGGTCGAGGTAGGGCCGCAGGTCATCGGGCGCGATGTCGAGGTCATCGCCGGCGATGAGCGCGCGCCCTCAGCGCCGCAGATTCGGCGCGCTTCGTCGCGCCCGCTCGCTGATCCTACTCAGGGAAGCGCAGCGTCTCCAACTTGCTGCCGTCCTGCCCCGTTACCATCTCGCCAGACCAATCCCAGCTGGTGCCGCCCATGCCCGGCGGTCCCAGCTCGTACGTGACGCCCTCCAAGGTGAGCTGGTCCTCGTCGAGGTACGCGATGCCGATCGAGTCACCGCCACGCCCGGGGCCGCCGTAGCCGCCCGGCCCCCCATCGCCCCCGCTGCCGCCGCCACAGGACCACGTGCCGTCGCCCAGGGCGCCCCCTGGAGCGCCTCGGCCACCTCGGCCGCCTTCCTCGGGGGGCCCGCCGTCGCCGCCCGGACCGGCCTCGAGGGTGATGATGACGCTATCGCGCACTGTCACCTTGGCGTGGAGCGCGACGATGCCGATCGCCGGGTGTCCGTTCTCGCCCGCCCGGCCGCCTCGACCACCGCAGCCGCCGGCACCGCCGGAGCCACCGCCGGCGCCTCCCTTGGTGGCCGCACCGCACAGAGGCAGCCCGCCCCGACGGCCGCCACCCCCGCCACCCCCCTGCCCCGGCATGCCCCTGCCGCCATCGCCCGCCTTGCTGCCTTCCCATCCTGCCTCGGTGATGCGCCCGATGCCCTCGCCGGAGGAACCGACCACACCTGGCTCGCCGTGGAGCGCAACGGCACCTTCCTGGCATTGAGTGCCTGCCACGTCCCCGTCTCCCCCCCGTCCGTAACTCGGGTTTGACGCCACGAACGGTTGCCCGTCCTCGCCGTCGCCAGCGCCGTCGGGAAGCCCGTCGCCTCCTTTCCCCCCTATGCTCGGGATCCCTCCGTCGCACGGGTTCACGGCCGCAGCCCCGCCATGAACGGTGGCTGCCGAGCATGCGTCTCCCCCATACAGCCCGTCAGGTCCCGTCGCTGCCTGATTCGGCCAAGGCCATTCCTCGCCATCGTGGCCCGCCCATCCGTGGGCCGCGTGCAACGTGCTTCGGATGACTTCCACCATGGTGTCGGACTGAACGAGCATCGAGATCGGACCGGTCGCCCACACGGCGAAATCGACGACCTTGGATACGCCATCCTTGGCTCCCTTGTCCTCGGGGCCCGCTGGCTCGACGGTCAAGAGAATTCCATGATTCTGCGGGCTCTCAATTCTGGACTGAGCGCCGCCGGGCATGCGCTTCCAGTTCAGACAGTTGAACCCTCCGATGAGATCGACGCCGGAGGGCAGCCTAATGGGATCGAGATAGCTGTCGTAGCATGCGAACACGCGCCCTCGTCCCGTGCGCGCGAGCTCTACGGCGCGCTGAAGTGTGAGTACCGGTTTGTCCTTCGTTCCTGGGTTCGCATCATCACCGCGGGCCAGGGGACCGCCGACGAACACGCCGCAACCGTCATCAAGCACATCGGCGGCGAGATGCTCGAGACACACCGACTCTGCCGGCGCCTCGCCCTGGCACGCCATCGTGTTATCGCATGGGGCGGGGCCAGCGTCTTGCACGTCCGTCGTCGTGCCACAGCCGACTGCAGCGAGCGACACGACGACGAAGAGGTGAATTAGCAAGGTCAGTTTCATGATTTTTCTCGATGCACCGCCACGCTTGCGAGGCCAATCAATGGGGTGGCTCCGGGTTGGATACATCAAACTGACGCCAGGGCATCGCCCGGCCAAACTCGCCCCTACCCGCGTCGTCGTCGGACGATGCATTGCCCGCGGCTCCGCCATCGCCAGGGGTACCATGCTCCAGGGTGGCATCCGGCCCGAAGCTCACATAGGCGCCGACGGACGCGACGCCGTACGACGGGCCTCCGAGGCCACCGCCAGCATCGCCCCCGCGGCCGCCATTACCTCCAGAGCCGCCGCGGCAACCTTCCCACAGCACACCGGTGGTTCCATCGAAACCAAGCCCGCCCTGGCCACCAGGCCGACCCCTACCGCCCGTTTGACCCGTGCCGCCGACCCCGCCGTTACCGCCCTTCCCAGTGGCCACTGCTGTCGCCTCGAGCGTCAGTGCGCTGCCCTGCAAGGCAACGATGCCGATGCTCGCGCCGCCGTAGCCGCCGCCCTTACCTCCCAGACCACCGCAGCCCCCGCCGCCGCCCGAGCCTCCAGCTGCTCCTCCCTGGGGTCTGTTTGCAGGGCACCCGATCATTTCGCCCCGCGCCTTGCTGCCGCCACCGCCGCCTCCCCCCTGCCCGACGCCGCCCCTCTTTCCATCCTCACCACGAACGCCGACCCATCCATCGATGCTGAGGTGACCTACGCCAACCGCGCCGCCACCCCGACCGGAATCGGCGCCCTTACCGCCCTTGCTCCCGTCGCTGCATCTCGCGATGTCCGCGCCCGTTCCTGCGCGGCCGTTGCCCTCCGGATTCTCGGCCGGATCCGGCTGTCCTGCACCACCATCGCCGCCCAACTCAGTCCCGCCATCGCCCCCATATCCCCCGATGGACTCGGTACCATCTTCGCACACCGTCACGACCGGGAGAGCACCCGTTGCGAAGTCCTCCGTGCAGGCGTCCGCCCCGCCGTTCCCCGTCACGCCGTCCTTCGCCCGCTCTCTGGGCGCGTCCTCGCCCGCCTCGCCATCCTTCCCGTTTCCCGCCTGGACCTCGCTCGCTACCACCTTCACCTTGGCGCCGGGGCTCAAGATCACCGCAATCGACGACTTGCCATCGCTCGCGGACGCATCCGCCGCCATGACGCGCGTGCCGAAGACCGTTGACGTCGCGCCATCATCCCCGACGACCCGCAGCGGAATTCCCAACGGGGGTGCGATGGTGGTCGGGTGATTGGATCCGTCGAACGACCACCCGTACGACCAGTCGCCGTCATCACAGCGACGGCCGCCCCAGAGGTGGACGCCTGAGATGAGGGTCACCTCTTCCTCGAACGTCTCGCCGCAAGCGTAGACGTGGTGCAGGCCTCGCGCTTGCGCCTCCACGATCGCCTGCTGCAGCGAGGTGAACGGTTCGAGCCGCGTGCCGGTGCGCCGACCGTCCCCCCCAGCGCTGGCGCTGACGAACACCCCGCATTCGTCCATCACGGGGCCCACGCTGGGCTCGAGCACCTCGCAGGGCGACTTCGGGGGTGCGAGGCACATCCGCTCGTCGCTGCACTCCTCCGCGTACATGCAGCCCGAGAGCGTTCCCGCGCCGCTCGTCGAGAAAGCAGCAAGGGCGCACAGCCGCCGCAGATATCGCCACCGGGGAAAACGCATGTCCCTGGCTCCTTGGTCACCAAGCGCCATACGCCACGAGTCCCACCTGCTGTGGCGCTGCGACCGGCGAGAACCCGACGCGGCCTCTCGCGGGCTCAGACCGGGTGAACGCGAGATCCGTGAAGAACGAAGCGACGGTCGCGGCCCCAATGACCCCGCTGGCAACCATCATCCCCGTGCCGAGCGCGGCGAACTGGTCTCGCTGTCGTCGGAGACGCGCCAGCTCAGAGCACGTTACAGGCGGCGATGGCTCCCGGCAAGCCCACGAAGTGAATCCGAGTTCATCCAGCTTGCTGTTGTGCTCGTCAAGGTCGCCGTCGGCTGCCCGCGCATGAATCATGAACAGGGCGCCGAAGGACGCTGTCGCCGTGGTCAGGCCGATGCCGGCGATGCGCAGCGTCCCCGGCCACGAAGCCCAGGGCCCGGGAGCGTTCACACGTGCCGTGGAGGAGGTGCTCAAGGGCGCCGGCGTCGGCCGCGCGGCTTGCTTGGAGCTGTCTACCGCACCGCGCGGCAGCTGCATCGAGATCTCGTGCTCCGCGCCCGCCTCGGCGCGCAATGAATGGAGCACCTCCTCCCGGCCCGGCGCTCGGGCCCGCACCAGATGTTGGCCAGGCTCCAAGAACAGCTTGTAAGTCTGCGCCGTCCGGCCGATGGATCTGCCATCAACGAACACCTCGGCATCCGGCGGATCCACCGCGAGGAGCAGCGTCCCGACGTGCGCCGCTGCTTTGCGCAGCCCTTCGCCGAATCTCCTTTGCTGCGCCAGAGGAGGCGCTTCGCGCTGCTCGAGGCTCCAGGCCAGATGTTCGGCCGCATCCCGGTACTGGCGCAGCGCGAGCTCACAGAGCCCGAGCTCTCCGGCGATCTCTGCCCGCTCTCGCTCTCTGCCAGACGCTGCGCCTATTGCCTCGAAGGCCGCCTTGTAGGCGGCGTGTGCCTCGGTCCACCGCCCCGCGTCGCGTGCCCTGCGGGCACGGCGAACATGCTCCTTCACCGTTGCATCGTCGCTCGATCCTGGCTTCGGGTAGAACTCCTCAGCGCTGGCCGAGCCTGTGAAGCTGGCTACGACGCCAAGCGCAAGAAGAATCGAGAACGCGTGCGCAGCCCAACGCATGCATGAACCGTACTTACGCCAGCCTCACGGCGTCAATCCCTCGGAAATCGCCGTTGAAGGACCTTTGGAACGAGAAAAGACAGCCCGAGGATGGAAGCGGTCGTCCGTCCCCCGCATAGGGCACCGTGCAGCGCTGCGCAACACTTGTCCCACATTCCCCCACCGAATTCGTCGCGCCGTGCATTTTCCTGAACCCATCCGGGCGGCTCAGGTGTGCTACCTCCCGTGGGAAAGCCAGCGACCATCTCCACGGGGTTCGCTCTCTTCCGGCGCCTCGCCATGCGCCAGGGCGTCCCGGCGCGAAACGCGGAGGACGTTGCGCAGGAAGCGCTGCTGCGTGGGTTGGAAGCGGACCAGCGGATTGAGGCGGGTCAGGACCCGGGGCCGTACCGCGTCACGATCGCCCTGAACCAGGCGCGCAACCATGTCCGGGCCGCGGGCCGCCGAGGTGAGATCCTGACGCCGTTCGACGAGCGCGAGCTCCAGGGAGAGTGTTCCACGCCCGAGGAACTGCTCCGCTTGCGCGAACGGGCAGCGCTCACGCGGCACCTGATCGCCCAGGTCAACCCGAAGTACCGGGACATCTTGATCAGGCACGAGCTCGAGGAGACGCCGCTCGTCGAGATCGCGGCCGAGCTCGGCCTCAACGTGCAGACGGTGAAGACCCGATACCGGCGGGCGCGCGAGGAGCTGGAGGCGCAGAAGCGACGGTGGCAGGCGCAGCAGCGTTCACGCGGGTGGGAAGAGGAAGCGTGTGTGCCGCTCGCCTTCGGGCTCCGCCGTGACGACTCCTGGCCGGCTTGGCTGCGACATCTCGGCGTGAAGGTCCTCATGCAGGGTGCGCTCGTCACGCTGACCGGCGCGCTCGTCTCCGCGGTGCCGCCCTTGCCCGGCCTGGACCCATGGCTGCAGCCGGCGGCGATCCGCGCGACTGCGACCACGCCCGAAGCGCAGGACGCCATGGCGCCTCCCGCGCAAGACGGCGCGCACAGCGCCGCGGCGTCTGCCCCGCGGCCCGCGGAACCGATCTCGACGCCGAGGGCACAAGGCAGCGCGCGCGCCGACGCCGTGGTGAGCCGCATGCCCGCCCCTTCGGCGGCCACGGCTGCTCGGGTCGCGTCGCCGCGGCGCGCCGATCGACCGGCCTTCAACGAGCGCGAGCGGGGCCTGGTCAACCGGGCCCGAAGGGCGATCGAGGCGCAGACCGCCTTCGCCGCCGTCGAGGCGCGCCGGCTGCTCGAGGCCCATGCGCGGGAGTTCCCGCAAGGGCAGCTCGCCGCGGAGCGCGAAGCGCTGCTCAGGCGGATTCGCTGAGCCATCGGTTGCTCATGAAGAGCGAGTCGTCGATACGGCCGGTGCTGTCTTCGTACAGCATACACTTGGTTCGGTCGCGCGGCATGACACATGGAATCCGAAAGTAAGCGGTTAACCGCGCCAGCGCTTCAGAGTCACCGCGCTCGGCACGCGACGACGTCAGGAAAGCTGAGGTCGACGACCTGGACGCGGTGCGCCAGCAGACCGCTGGGACACGAGGGATCATCATCGCTCTTGGATCGCACTCCAGCGATCCCACATCTGCCTCCCGTGCCAGCTCCACTGCTCGGTCTCCTCTGGCGCCAGGCGAATCGCCTGGATCTCATCCCGTAGGATCGGGAGGGCGAGCCCGGCCTCGTCCCTCGTCATGACGACCTCCCGGAAGCTGATGTCAACGATGCGGACGCGCTGCGCTCTCCACCACGGATCGGCCCACCCCGGCGCCGCTCCGATCACCAGGTCGACGGTCTCGTCCTTCTCGTGAGCGCGCTTCAGCTGCTGGTGGAGGCTCACGTCGCCGGGCAGAGCCCAGTCGGTCGCCAGGGCGTCGTCGACGAAGCCCCAGCGAAGCCGAACGGCGCCATGGAGGACGCCGTACTGGTAGAAGGCGTGGAGCGCCTTGACGTCGCTCTCGAGCCGGCGCGCAAGCCTCTGGTGGTCCCCTTCGGACAGGTAGCGCGCCACCTTCTCTGGATCGCCGAAAGGACGGCGGATGCGGGTGGTCCCCGCGATGAGTAGCTCCGGCGTGATCTGCAGCGTGCGGCCCGCGCGGTTCAGGCGTCTGGATTTCTGTGGCGGATTGAGATCCACAACCCGGCAGCGGCCCGCATCGAACCCCAGCGAGCGTAGCGTGTCGCGGATGTCGAGCCCCGCGATCACATCGAATCGCTCCAGCAGGCCGGCGAGCTCGGCGACGTCGCGACCGATGAAGGCCCTGATCGATCGGTGGCCCACGTCGAGCAACGCCACGGCCTGCGGATCTTCCGCGGAAGGTACCGCGCGAAGGACGGCGCGGCGGGACGAGCGCGCGATCTCGGCGTTGCGTTGCGCCTCCGGGTCGAGCTCCACGCGGCGGACCACGTTGCCCTGCTCCCGTGCCGTGCGGTGCGCGGGCTCCACGAGCACCGGCTGCGGCAGCCCGCGGATCGCCCGCCGCGTCGCGATGAGGCCCGGCGCGACAGGGTTGAGCGTGAGCCGCCCGTCGTTCCCCGTGACGAACAGATCGCTCCTCCCTGGCCCGTTGCGCGGGCCGAGCTTCTCTCGATGGCTCGTGAACCCGGCGAGGAGGGTCTCGATCTCCTCTGCTGCCATCGGCATCTGCCAAGCGTCCAGCACGGCGGCGGCCTGTCGGATCCATGGCAAGCTCGTCACGGAGCGGCCGCGAAAGGCCGCCGCCACCTCCTCGATCGAGAGCGGGACGTCATCACCGGGTACAGGTAACGTGGGCGTCGGGGGCTGCGGCTCCACGCGCTCGTCGGGGGGGTCGGCCGCCCGCAGCAAGGCACGCATCAGGCCGAGGTCGACGACCTTGCGGCGTATCACGTCCCCCAGGATACCGCGCGTGTTCCGGGCGACGGGACGGGGCTGAGGATCCTTCGCGACTCGGGGATTCGGCTTCGCCATGCCTGCGCACCCTACCGCAAGGTCTGTCCCGAGACTCGCGTGATCGGATGGGAGGCAGCCAGTTGCTGATGCGCAAACCGGGTGAGAAAAAAGGCGAGCCCAACCGGAATGGGTCGAAGTTGACAGGCAGCCCCGTGGCGCACCGAGACCACCGGGTGCGGTCCGGGTCGCGTCGGCCGCGACCTCCGGGAGGTGGACGCCGCAGCCCAGAACCACCGCACCCATCCAGTGAACCAGCACACAAACAATTGCACTCTGCTAGCCCGTCTCCTCGGGCGCTCCGAGATACAAAATCGAACCCTCCAAATGGGCCTCCCGGCGGGCGTCCTGCTCACGCGCAACGGCGCGTTCCGGTTCGGTTTTTCGCGGCCGTGGAGGAAGGCATCCCCCATCGATAGACGCTGCCGCCAGAGATACCTTTCTGCGCATCGCCGCAGGCTGCGCGTCAGGCTCGCCTTGAACCGATATCCCGGCGGGCCACGCCCTCACCCCGCGCACGAGCTGCCGGTGGCGCAAGGGACGGAGCCGCTCACGCTCTGCTGGCCACGCATGCACGAGGAAAAGGAACGACGATGAAAGGCGATGCAGCAAGAAAGAACCTGGTCGGGCACGAGGATCGGCCCCTCACGCCCCGCGAGCTCGCGCGTCTCCTCCGCGCCTTCGCGCACATGATCGAAGCCGCTGCGAACGATCCCGGTCCGGAGCTCCCTCGCCCGGTCCGCCGGCCCTCTCGCGCCGCGGCTCTGCCCGCAGCGTCTCCGCTGACGCAGGCCCGGGCCGCGGCCGCGCTGAAGAAGCTCGGCGTGCTACCATGAGGCGCGTATGGGCGAGAAACGCAACGGCCGCCACCTGGTCCGCGTAACCATCAACGGCGAACGCCGCCGGATCGGCTCCTGCGCCACCGGGGAGGAGGCCGAGGAGCTGCGCGCCGCCGTCTAGAGGAGCTGCGCGCCGCCGTCTATTCGCGCGCCGGCGACGTCGCCGGCATCACCCTCCGAGCCTGGGGCGAGCAATGGCTCGACCGCCGAGAGCGCCTCGACGGCATCCGCAGCATCTCGAGCGACCGTGGCCGCTGGCGGACGCATATCGAGAACTCCCCACTCGCCAGCATGGCACTCGTCATGATCACGGCGAACGACGTCGACGCCTGGATATGCGCCCTCCAGAAGAAGCTCACCGCAACACCCTATCGCGCGCCAAAGCCTCTTTCCCCGCCACGGTCAAGCAGGTCATCGGGCTGCTCCGGCAGATGCTCGACGACGCGATGCCGCAGCACATCACCACGAATCCCGTGGCCGCCCTCAAGAAGCGCGTCCAGAAGGCCACCAAGCGCCGCGCCCGCGACGCCACTGTCGAGCCCTGGACCTACCTGGAGCCGGAAGAGCAGCACCGCCTCCGCACCAGCGACGCCATCCCCGAGGCGGACCGCCTGATCATCCTCTTCGCTCTCCTCACCGGCCTCCGCCAGGGCGAGCAGTTCAACCTCGATCAGGCCGATCTCCGCCTCGACGCCGACGCCCCGCACGTCGTGGTCCGCTTCGGCTCGAAGAACCAGCCCCCCAAGAATGGCAAGATCCGCCGCGTCTACCTCTCCGCCGACGCCGTCGACGTCTGCCGCCGCTGGCTCGCTCTCCTCCCGAGCTACGCCCCCCACAACCCCGAGGCTCTTGTCTTCCCCGGCGCCCGGGGCGGCCGCGTCTCGAAGGGCAAGACCCCGCTCATCCGCAGCGAGATGGTGACCCTCCCGACCGGCCGCCGGAAGCAGAAGAAGGTCGACCTCTTCGACCGCCACCTCGCCGCCGCGGGCGTCACCCGTCCGGTCCGCTGGCACGACCTCCGCCACAGCTGCGCCAGCTCGCTCGTCGCCGACTGGTGGGGCCGTCGCTGGACGCTCGAGGAGGTCCGCGAGCACCTCGGCCACACGTCGATCGCCTCGACGCACCGCTACGCCCACCGGAGCGAGACGGCCATCAAGGGCGCCGTCCGCCAGACGCCCGGGTGGGCACCGTTGCTGCCCACCTCCCCCTCGATTCCGCGTGAGCTTTCGGCTCTAACCCCTCGGAATCATTCAGTGGGTCGACAGGGACTCGAACCCTGGACCTACGGATTAAAAGTCCGCAGCTCTACCGACTGAGCTATCGACCCGATTCAGCGGCCGGCGAACCTAGCAGAAGCCCCTGGCAGATTCCACCTTCTCTTTCCGTCCGCCTCCTTGCCCATCCCTCGGCCCGTCGCCCCTTCCAGCTCGCCGCCGCCCCCTTCCCGCCGCCACGCCACGCCGCGTTCCCTTGCGCCCGGCCGTCTCCCGCCGCGCCGCGCCACGCCCTGCGCCCGCCCGCCCGGCCCCCACCTAGTTCCCCCGTCCGCCCCACCTCCCCCTCTCCCCCGTCTCCCCACCCCCGGCTCTCCGTCCCGTCCCTCGCTCCCCTCCCTCGCTCCCCCTCCCCGCTGCCCCTCCCCTCGCTTCCCCCTCACCGCCGCCTTCCTCACGCCCTCGCCTCGCGCTATGAGGTCGCGCCATGTCGCCGTCACGCCCTTCCGCCGCCTCCAAGGAATCGTTCGCTTCGCTCTTCGAGCAATCGGAGGGAGCTGGCAAGCAGCGTCGCCGCCAGTACCACACAGGTGAGACTGTCGAGGTGACCGTCGTCGCGATCGCTCGCGAGGCGGTCTTCGCGGATCTCGGCGGCAAGCAGGAGGGCATGTTCGAGCGGGCGGGCCTCATCGATGGCGAGGGCAAGCTCCGCGTGGCGGTCGGCTCGCGCGTCTCCGCGGTGGTCTCCGGCGTCGATTCGGGCACCGGCCAGGTGCGCCTCACGCCGGTCGTCGTGCGCGCGAGCGACGACGGCGCATCGTCGATCTCCGTCGCCTCGCCTGCCGCGGGCGGCGCGCCGCTGCTCGTCGAGGGAGCGCGGGTCAAGGGCAAGGTGACGGGCATCGAGCGGTACGGCATCTTCGTGCAGATCGCCGGCACCTCGGGCCGCTCGGGCCGTGGGCTCGTCCCGACGGCCGAGACGGCGACCCCGCGCGCGGCCGACCTGAAGAAGCACTTCACCGTGGGTCAGGACGTCGAGGCGAAGATCCTCAACGTGGACGAGTCCGGCAAGATCCGCCTGTCGATCTCCGCCCTCCGCGCCGACGAGGAGCGCGGCCAGTTCGAGTCGTACGCCAAGGCCGAGCGCTCCGGCGACGCCGGCGACAAGGGCGCCAAGCAGCCGACCCCGCGCAATTTCGGCACGCTGGGCGACCTGCTCGCAAAGAAGGTCAAGCGCTAGCGCGCCGCTTTCCCATCTCCCCGCCCCGCGTTCCCGCGCCGTCTCCCGCCTTCCCGCACCGTCTCCTCGCCCTTCCGCACCGTCCCGCTCGCCCTCCCCACCCGCCCCACCGGCAGGACATTGCATCTCCCCCTCGGTTGAGCGTACACCTCGCCCGCTCAGCCCCTTGCAACCCCTGCGTTCGCTTCTCCTCGCCCCCTGGTCTCGCGCCCGCGCCCGAGCCCACGCTCGCACCCGCGGCCCAGCTCGCCCTGCCTTCGCCTTCGCGCCGCCGATGCTTCCCCTCGCTCGTGCTCGTGCCTCCGCCCTCGCCTTGCTGGCCGCGGCCTGCTCTCCGGCCCAGGATCCCCCCGGCAGGGCGACCGACGATCACCGCGCCGGCTCCCCTGAAGCGACGGCCCCGCTCGCCCTCCCCGCCGCCTCCGCCGCTCCCGGCTCCTCCGCGGCCGACCCCGCAGCGCCCTCGGCGGCCGCGCTCTCGCCCTCGCTTCGCCCGCTCTCCCCTGCGCTCGCGGGCCAGGCTTCCTCTCCGGGTTCCCCTGCTTCCCCTGGCTCCCCCGCGCCCGGCGCAGTGTCTCCTGCGTCCCTCACGTCGGCGGTCGCCTCCTCCCCCGCCGCGAAGGAGGCCACCCTCCCGGGCCAGGGCGCGAAGATCGCCAGCATCGCGATGCGCACCTGGATCTACGTCGCCCCCGACGAGCGCTCGACGAAGCTCGGCTACCTGCGCGCCGGCGCGGTCGTCGATCGGGCCGAGCTCCCCGCGGGCACCGACGGCTGCGCCGGCGGCTGGTACCGGATCGCGCCGCGCGGCTACGTCTGCGTCGGCAAGGGCGCCTCGCTCGCGCTCGAGCACCAGGTGGTCGCCGCCGCCGTGCGCGGCCCGCGCCGCGGCGCGCCCGTGCCGTACCACTACGTCATGTCGGGCTCGCCCCCGCCGCACCTCTACTTCCGGCTCCCGACCCTCGAGGACCAGCGCCGCGTCGAGGGCTCCACGCTCAGCGTCCACCTCGCCCGCACCGCCGGTGCGCCCTCGACGTTGCCGCTCGACCCCGTGCCCGACTTCCTGCTCGCCGGCCGGGATCTCCCCAAGCCCTACGGCGCCGAGGAGAAGCTCCACTACTCCGTGCACACGGGCCGCGCCAAGGAGAGCTCGGCGTTCGGCCTGATCACCACCTTCGAGTGGACCAACCGCCGCTTCGGCCTCACGACCGAGCTCGACCTCATCCCGCTCGATCGCACGCGCCCCGCGCGCCTCAGCGCGCTGCGCGGCGTGATCATCAAGGACCTCGACGCCGACGTCGCCGACGCTCCCGCGAGCGCCTCGGACGCCGCGCCTCCGCCCGGCGCGCCGCCCCCGGCCGCCGCGCCGCCCCCGCCCGCCGCGCCGCCCCCCGCCGGCAGCGCCTCCCCGATCGCCAGCGCCCCTTCCTCCCCGGCCGCCCCGCAGACCGACTCCGCGAGCTTCTCCATCGCCGAGCGCCCGGCCGACGAGCTCCCGCCCGCGCCGCCTGGCACCGACCCGCGCGTCGATCCCAGCCTGAAGGGCGCCCCGGCGTTCGTCCGCGTCCACGGGGCGAGCCGGCAGCGCGTGTCCGCCTCGGGGCGCGCGCTCGTCGACGCGGGCGCTGCGCCGTTCCGCTCGGGCTGGGTGCTCACCGGCCGCACGCGCGGCGGCGCCAAGGGGCTCGTCGAGACCACGGAGGGCTCATGGCTCGCCGGCGGCCACCTCGTCATCGCCGAGCTGCGCAAGGACCCGCAGGGGTTCGCGCGCGACGGCAAGAAGTGGATCGACGTCTCGATCCGCCGCCAGATGCTCGTCGCCTACGAGGGCACCCGACCCGTGTTCGCGGCGCTCATCTCCAGCGGCCGCAGCGGCATGGCCGACCCCGAGGAGACCGACGCCACCGTCCGCGGCTCGTTCTACATCCACGCGAAGCACGTCTCGACCACCATGGACGGCGACGACGAGGCGGCCGAGGCGTTCGATCTGCGCGACGTGCCGTACACCCAGTACTTCCACGAGGGGTACGCGCTGCACGGCGCCTACTGGCACGACGAGTTCGGCAAGGCGCGCAGCCACGGCTGCATCAACCTGGCGCCCGCCGACGCGGCCTGGCTCTTCGAGTGGACCGAGCCCGCCGTCCCGCCCGAGTGGCACGGAGCCGTCAACATCGAGGGCGGCGGCACGCTGGTCTACGTGCACGGCTGAGCTACGCGCACGGCTGAGCTGCGTGCGCGGCTGAGCTGGCTTCGCGCAGCCCAGCGCGCCGGAGGCCTCCGGCGAAGGGCCGCGCGCCGCCAGCTCGCCCGGCGCACGCGCTGGCTCTCCCGTCCCGGATACTACTGGCAGCTCGCCGGCATCTGCGCGCCGAGCAGGAGGCCGCGCAGGGTCGAGAGCGCCTGCCGGCCCTGCGGCGAGTTCGCCAGGCCGTCGCAGGCCGAGGCCGCCGCGAGGTAGCCGCCCTGCTGCTCGGGCGGCGCCGACTTCGCGTTCTGGCGCAGCGCCGCGCAGCACTTCCGGATCCCGCTCGGATCGCCCGTGGCGACCGGCTTCTTTCCGGCGTCCGCGTCCGCCGTGTCGGCGTCCGCGTCCGCCCCGGCGTCCTCTTCGGGCACGATCTGCGTGGTGGGCGTCGGCGTCGGGGCCGGCGTCACCGCGGCCGGCGCCGAGGGCACCGGCGGCGGCTCCTCCTCCTCCTTCTTGCACCCGTTGCTGACCAGAGCCACCGCAAGGGGGAACGTCAGCGCCCCCAGAACCGTGAAGAGCCGTGTAGATTTCATCTCACCTCAAGTATCCGATTCGCGTTTGCGTGGGAACTTCTGTTCGACGAGGAACGCCCCGATCGCAACCAACTTCCCCGAGCGCACGCGGTCATGATACCCGCCGACTGCACGCCCTCGGCGATCCGAGCGGTCGAAGTATGGGCGTCGCGAGCCCGGTCGCAAGATCGCGAACGCCGCCGACGGCCACGCCTCAGGTGCGCCCCGACCTCGTCTGCAGGCGCCTCCGCCGCCGCGACGCGCGCGACGCGCACGACGCATGACGGCGCGCGTGTCGCGACGCACGACGGCGCGCGCGCAGGGCGGAACCGAGCGCAGCGACGCGCGACGGCCGCCTCGAGAGGCGATCCCGCGCGCGCCCCTGGCCCAAGCGCGCGCTCGTGCGCATGTCCAAATCACGAAAGGACACGCCGACCGGCCGCCTGAGCGTCACGACTCCAGCGTTCGACCGATACGGCTGAAGCAGAAGCAACCATGAGGAGCACGCAGCACAAGGAGTGGAAGAACGAACACCCATCCGTTGTCAACAGCCCCGCAGACGACACCTCGGTCACGTTCTCGATCGACGCTCCGGCGGCCGGTGACGACACCGCCGACGCGACCTCGCCCGCGGCGCGGGCCGCGAACGACGACCGCGACGTGCCCTCGGGGCAGATCGACCTCACCGTGCTGAGCGCCGGCGCGGCAGGCGCTCCGCCCAAGGTCCTCGACGTCTTACCTATCTTCCCGTTCGGCGAGCCGCCCGCGTCCACGCGCGGCCCCGCGTCCATGCGCGGCCCCGCGTCCGCCCGCACGCCAGCGGCGCCGTCGCCCGAAGCGCCGAGGCGCGCGTGGCGCGTCCGCTCGGCCGCCGCCCTGCTCGCGGCCGCCGCCGCGGTTGCGGCCCTCACCGCGGGCATCTCGACCCCGGACACCGCCCCCGGCCCTGCCGCAACGGCCGGGCTCGCGGCCGCGGCGCGCGCGATCGAGGCGCGGCTCCCGCGCATCGAGCCGACCGCCGTCGCGGCGACGGCCGTCGAGGCGACCGCCGCCGCGCCGGACGCGGCGGCAGAGCGCGCGGCCGCCTCGACCGACGCGCCCGGCGCCGCCATCGCCTCGCACCGCGCGCCCGAGGGCCGCGCGCGGTCCACCGGCGCAGCCGCCCCGCCGCGCGCCAACGCCGGCCCCGCGGCGCCGAGCTCGACCGACCGCCGCGCCCCCGCCGACCCTTGCGGCGGCGACCTCATGTGCGCCATGCGCCGCGCGACCGGCGGCTGAGCCGCCGCAGCGGAAGCGGCGCGCGGGCCGCTGCTGAACGACGCCGATCGGTCGCTCAGCGGCGGCCCCTCCTTCACCACCGCCCAGCGATCCCCTCCACCGCCGCCCCGCGGCCTCTCCTCCACCGCCGCCCCGCGGCCTCTCCTCCACCGCCGCGCGCACCTCCGCAGCCGATCACCTCAGGCCGGGATCCCGCCCGGCCCGGCCCGACCGGCTGCGCCGCTCAGGCCGAGGCCGGGCTCGGGCCGCACGCCGAGCCGGCGTGCACCGCGATCGAATCGAGCAGGCGGTTCAGGTCGAACGGCTTCGCGACCGACGCGCACGCGCCGACCTCGCGAGCCCAGGTGCCGGCGTCCACCGCCGCCGTCATGACCAGGATCGGCGCGCGCGGACCGGGGCACGACGCGTACGCCCGCGCGAAACCCCAGCCGTCCATGACCGGCATGCGCATGTCGAGCAGGATGAGGTTCGGCCTGTTGCGCTCGAGCAGCGCCAGCGCGGCCTCGCCGTCGCTCGCCGAGAGGACGTCGTACCCCTCCTCCATCAGGGTGATCTCGAGCATTTCCCGGA
Organism: Sorangium sp. So ce394; assembly: GCF_051474665.1. Classification (NCBI taxonomy): domain Bacteria; kingdom Pseudomonadati; phylum Myxococcota; order Polyangiales; family Polyangiaceae; genus Sorangium; species Sorangium sp. So ce394. The sequence continues at coordinate 5,101,743 of NZ_CP150339.1, read as the reverse complement.
TCTCCTGGTCGTCGTCCACGATCAGGATCTGCTTGCGCCGTGTCACGCGGCTCCTTTCGGTCTGCAGCTTGGATCCATGCTCGGCGCTCGCCGGCCTCTCCGCCCCGGTTTGACAGGTTCCGTCTGCCACGAGTTTCCCCCCGCACAGGCGCTCCCCGTGCGATCTCCACCCAGGCAAACGATGTCACGCCGGCGTCCCACGTCGCACGTGACAAGCGCAATCTCGATCGCGGCGCCCGTTCGGGGCAGAAGGTCACGGCCGCGGACGCGCGCCGGCCAGCGAGGACGCCGCGCGCTCCCCCGCGATCTCCATCCTGGGCACGAGCGACGCGTCGAGGTCCGTCCTCCCCTCGCGCGCGAGCTGCTCGATCGCGCGCGCCGCGCGGGCGACGTCGCCGGACAGGAGGCCCACCGCGAGCCCGCCCATGCCCTCCGGCACGCCCGCGAGCCGCGCGTGCGCCTTGTCGAGCAGGCGCACCGCCCCCGACGGGCTCCGCATCCGCGTGAGCTTGTGCAGGGCGGCGGCGACGAGGATGAGCCCCTGGAGGAACGCCTTCCGCACCGGGTCCGGCTCGGCGCGCCACCCGTCCTCCCACAGCTCGTGCGCCTCGTAGAACAGCCCGGCGCGGTAGGCGAAGAGCCCCCGCTGCACGATCGCTTCGAGCTCGGCGTCGGACGGGTTCATGGCGCGGACCGGCGAGAGGAGGCGCGGAGAGGCCGGCGGAGGCCATCGACGATAGCACGCGGGCCGGCGCCCCCGCGCTCCGGCCTTCCGGTGCTACGCTCGGCGCGTGCAGCGGTGGATCCTCGTCGCGGTGATCGCTGGGCTCCACCTCGTGGCGTTCGCGATCGGCCTGTTCCTGCGCCGCCGCCGCCGGCGCCGCGCCGAAGCAGCGCGCGCCGCCGCCGCACCTCGCCGGGCTGACGCTGCGCGCGCCGCCGCCGCACCTCGCCGCGCGCAGCGCTGACGCTGCGCGCGCCTCGCCGCGATCGGCCGCGCTCAGCGCGCGAGCAGGCTGCGCAGCCGGTCGAGCGCCGCCGGGTGCGCCCGCACCGCGAGCCGGCCGCCGGCGTCGTCGTACTCCTCCGAGAGCACGCGCGCGTTCTCGTAGATCTCCCCGATGAGGCTCTGCTTCGCGTACGGCAGGAGCAGCTCCGCCTCCACCATCGACTGCTCGAAGAAGCCGATGATCGCCTCGCGCAGCGCCGCCACGTCGCCCGGGATCTTCGCCGACAGCAGCGTCGCCTCGGGGAACTCGAGGCGCAGCGCCTCCCGCTCCTCCTCGGAGAGCCGGTCCACCTTGTTGAGCAGGAGCCGGCTCGGCACCTCGCTCGCGCCGATCTCCGAGAGCACGCTGCGCGTCACCCCGAGCTGATCGCGGAACGTCGGGTCCGACGCGTCGGCCACGTAGAGCAGGAGCGACGCCTCGAGCGCCTCGTCCAGCGTCGACCGGAAGCTCGCCACGAGATCGTGCGGCAGCTTCTTGATGAAGCCGACCGTGTCCGAGACGAGGATCCGCGGGCGCACCTCCGGGTGGAGCGCGCGCACCGTCGTGTCGAGCGTCGCGAAGAGCTTGTCCGCCACGAGCACCTCGCTGCCCGTCAGCGCCCGCATCAGCGAGGACTTGCCGGCGTTCGTGTAGCCGACGAGCGCCACGCGGCGCTGCCCCTGCCGGAGCGCGCGGCGCGTCGACTGCTCGCGCTGGACCCCGGAGAGCTCCTGCTTCAGCTCCGCGATGCGGTCGCGGATCTTGCGCCGATCGAGCTCGAGCGCGCTCTCGCCGGCGCCCTTGCCGCCGATGCCGCCGCGCTGCCGGTCCCCGCCGCCGCCCGTCTCGCGGAGCCGCGGCGCCACGTAGTTGAGCCGCGCGATCTCCACCTCGAGCTTCGCCTCGCGGCTCCGCGCGTGGCGGTGGAAGATCTCGATGATCACGCCCGCCCGATCGAGCACCTGCGCGCCCGTCGCGCGCTCCAGGTTGCGCGCCTGGCTCGGCGAGATGTCGTGATCGACCGCCACGACCGTCGCCCTGCGCGCCTCCCGCCCGCCCGCGTCCGGCGCCGCGCCGCCGCCGTCCTCATCCGCGTCGTCGACCTCGTCCTCGCCGAGCTCGCCGTCGTCGCCTTCGCCGCTCTCGGCGGCCCGGCGCGCGCGCGCCTTGTTCTTCCGCTCCGGCGCGCCCGACGGCACGACGCCGCTGCCGCCCGTGAGCTCCGCGAGCTCCTTGAGCTTGCCTTCCCCGAGCACCGCGGCCGCCGCGAGCGCGCTGCGCCGCTGCGACACGGTCGCGATCACGTCGAAGCCGAGCGTGTGAACGAGGCGGCCCAGCTCGGCCAGATCCGCGGCGTGCTCGACATCGTCGACGCCGGGGAGCTGAACCCCGACGAGCACCGCGAGAGGACGTTCCTGTTGAGTCGTGGTCATACGGTGGTGTTTGAGGGCGGGAGCTTCGCCTCATCCCCCCCCGCGACGCAAGCCGCCACGCGCTCTCCGGCGCGCGCCCCGGGCCTCCCTGCGGCGTTCCCCGCGCTCCCCCCGGCCCTGCCACGACGCCGCGCAGGTCCCCCCTGACGCCCTTCTACCCCTCCGCCCGGCCGCCCCGTCTCCCCGTCTCCCGTCTCCCCTCTCCCGTCTGCGTCTGGCCTCCGCGTGCGCGTGCGCGTGCTCGTGCGCGAGCCGCTCCGGCATGACTTCGCCGCCCGCACGCCCTCACCCCCGCCCGCCGCTCACCCCCGCCCGCCGCGCTCGCTCCGCCTCACCGCCCTCGGGCCGCCTCGCGGTGCAGCCGCGCGGCCTCGATGGCCATCGACGCGAGGCGCCCGAGCTCCGTCGCGACGCTCGCGTCCTCCTGCCGGAGCTCGCGCTCCACCGCCCACAGGCTCAGCAGGCCGAGCCTGCGGCCGCGCGCCGCGAGCGGCACGAGGATCGCCGAGCGGGCGCCGAGCTCCCGCAGCGCGGCCAGGTGCTCCGGCCCGCGGGCGATCCGCTGCAGCCACGGATCGGTGACCAGCGGGATCAGCGTGGCCTCGCGGCGGGCCGCCGCCTCGGCCATGGGGCCGGCCTCGCTGAGCAGCAGCGGCGGGTGCTTGAGGAGCCGCGGCACGAGCGCCCGCGCCTCCGGCAGCCGCGCCGACGCGACGAGCCGCGGCAGGCCGCCGTCGTCGTGGTCGAGCGCGCACAGGTCCGCGAAGCGCTCGCCGCCGAGCCGCACCAGATGCTCGACCGCCGCGTCGTGATCGGCCGACTCCGCCAGCGCCGCGCTCGCCGCGACCAGGAGCTCGCGGCCGCGCTCGGCCTTCCGGGCCTCGGTCACGTCGTCGACGATCATCACGGCCGCGGTGATCCGCCCGTCGGCGTCGCGCACCGGCGTCGCGCTGAAGCTCCCGAGGCGGCGCTCCCCGTCGCCGCGGACGAACTCGAGCTCCTCGCGGGCGACCGTCTCGCCGCCGTGCAGCGCCCGGAAGAGCAGCCAGCGCGCGCGCTGGTCGTCGTCCGCCTCGCTGAGCAGCGTCCGCAGCGGGGCGTTGCTCGGGGTCTCCTCGGGGCCGCGGACGATCTCCGCGAAGCGCCGGTTGCTCAGCGCGATCGTGCCCCCCGTCCCCTCCGCGACGGCCACGCCGACCGGCAGCCGCTGGATCGCCGTCTCGAACCGGCCGCGCTCCGCGGCGAGCTGCTCGCGCAGCTGCGCCTGGGTCGCGAGCGCGGCCGCGCGCTCGGCCGCCTTCCGGAAGAGCAGCCGGTCCCCCTCCGAGAACTCGGACACGCGGCGCGAGCTCACGACCGCGACCCCGACGAGGCGCCCCTCCGACAGCATCGGCACGCCGTAGAGCGCGTGCAGCGCGTCGCTCGGGCGCTCGCTCTGCGCGCCCGACTCGGGCCCGGCCGCGCCGCCCCCGGCGTCGGTGGCCAGCGGATCCGGCGCCGCCGAGCGCAGCGCCACCGGGCGGCGCTCGCGCACCACGCGGCCGACGAACCCCTCGGCCAGCCGGTAAGCGCGCAGGCCCCAGAGCGCCTCGTCGACGCCCATGGCCGCGCGGATCCGCAGCACCTCGCCCTCGATCAGCAGCATCACCGCCCAGTCGACCGAGCGCGCCGACTCGAGCAGCACCTCGAGCAGCCGCCGCAGCAGCCGGTCGATGTGCACGCTGCCCATGCCCTCGGCCGAGACGCGATCGAGCGCCCCGAGCGCGCGCTCGCGGCCGGCGGCGCTCCGCGTGGCCGGATCGATGATCACCTGATCGAGCGCCTCGTGCAGGACGGTCATCTCGAGCCACGACGCCTGCGTGCCGGTCCGCTCGAGGAGCCGGAGCACGCAGCGGCGCAGCACCGAGTACTGGGCCGTCACGTCCTCCAGATCGAACCCGTCGCGGAGCCGGTCGAGCACGCGGAAGCCGAGCAGCGGCTCGGGGAAGTCGGTCGACAGCGACTCGACGCCGGTCCACGAGTCGCGCGCGTCGTCGCTCTGCGGCACGACCGCCGACGACACGGCCGCGTCGAGGCGCTCGGCGATGCGCTCGAAGACGGTGGGCAGCTCCTCGCGCAGCGCGAGGTAGCCCGGGGACTGCTCGCCCGGCGCGCGGCGCCGCTCGGCGCGCTCCCACGCCTCCAGGATCCCTGCGCCGTGGGTGCGGAGGAAGGCGGCGAGCGGCGACTTGGGAAGGTCTCTGGGAGCCATTCACGCGCTGGCCGGAGCCTAGGCCCTCTCAGTCTACGCCAGCCCGCGAGGGCGTAGATCCAGAAACGAACCGGACGCGGCCTTCAGCGCCGCCCGCCCCGCTCCCGCACGGACGGCGCGGCGCCGGGACCGAGCGCAGCGCCCGGTCGCTTCGATCGGCGCTCGGGCCGACGCTCGCCGCGCCCTTCCATAAGCGGTTGATGAAGCCGCGCGCGGTCGTTCGCGCGGGCACGGCCTCGCTCGCCCGCCGTCGCGCCGCCCTGCTTCAGCCCGCGCGCCTCGCGGGCCCGCGTGCGCTCGATCGCGCGCGGGCCCGCGAACGCCGCGCCAGCGCGAGCGCGCCGGCGGCCGAGAGCGCGAGCGCGAGCGCGCGCCGGCCGCCGGGCGGCGCGGCGGCGTCGGCGCTCGCCGCGCCCGGCGCGCCGAGCTTGCACCCGCACCCGCCCGCCTCCTCCGCGGGCCCCGCGGAGGATCCGCCGCTGCCGGCGCCGCTGCCGCTGCCGCTGCCGGCGCCACCGCATTGACGGGAGCCGATGGTGAGCTCGGTCGCGCCCCAGAGATCCGTGCAGGTCGAGGCCGCGCCGCTCTCCGGCGCGCACTCGATCGGGCCGCAGAGCCCGTCGAGGTGCAGGAGGGGCTCGAAGCTCTTTCCCTCGTCGATCGAGCGGCCGACGGTGAAGCCGTCGACGAACTCGTCGCCGCAGGCGAAGAGCGCCGCGTCGGTCCAGGTCAGGCACCGCGCGCCGATGCCCGACATCCTCGTGAACTCCAGCGAGCTCGCGGCCGCGCGCCAGATCCCGTCCTGCGGGCCGCCCACGAGCACGGTCGCCCCGTCCGGCGACAGCGCGAAGCCGAGGAGGTCGCCCTGGCTCTCGAACACCGTCGCGAAGCTCTGCCCGCCGTCGCGCGAGACGAGCAGCGCGTCGCTGGGATCGCCGTCGAGGCGCACGTAGATCGTGTCGGGGTCGGCGGGATCGATCGCGCCGATGTACGGCAGCCGCTTGTCGTCGCTCCCCGGGATGTCGAAGCGCTCCCAGGTCGCGCCGCGGTCGTCGGTCCGCTGCAAGGCCCCGGCGTAGTCCGGCCCGCCGAAGCGGCCGCTCAGGTAGATGCGGTCGCGGTTCGAGGGGGCCGCGTCGACCGTCTGCGCGAGGAAGTCCTCGGGCAGATCGGCGCTCGACTTGGTCCAGCTGTCCGCGTTGTCGCTCGTCTCCCAGAGCTGGGTCAGGAACCGCCCAGCCCCGAGCCCCGAGCTGATGACGAGCACGGCCCGCGAGGGGTCCTCGCGATCGGCGGAGAGGTCGATGACGTAGCTATCCGAGAGCTCGCCCGGGGCGAACGACCAGTCGCACCCGCCGTTCTTCGACGCGCTGAGCCCCTCGAAGACGCCGGCGATGATCGTCCCGTCGGCGAGGAACGCGACCATCGGGTCCTCGTTCCCGCCGAAGCCGACGACCGGCTCGCAGATCCAGCGCCACTCCTCGCCGCCGTCGCTCGTGGAGAGCAGGCCGTAGGTCGCGCGCACCAGGAGGCGCGACGGATCGCTCGGGTGGCTCGCGATGAGGCCCGCGGCCGGGAAGCGGCCGTTCGCCGAGGCCGGCGCGGCGAGCCCCAGCGCCGCGACCAGCGCCGCGGCCGACAGCGCGAGCCGGCGGCCCCGCGGCGCGCTCGTTCCCCTTCGCGGTCGAGGCGTCTCCTCTGCTGAGCTGTGCACGGGGCGGAAACTTAGTACACCTCGAACGAGAATTCCGCCTCGTCGATGAGGGACGCGGCCAGGGCGCGGAACTGCATGTCGTAGGTGCCGGTCATCGAGAACGGGACGTTGGCCACCTCGTACAGGCCCGGCTCGATCTCCACGGCGTCGTGCACGGACTCGTGCCGCATGCCGAGCATCGTCGAGTAGACGCGGAGCTTGATCCGCTGCACCGGCTTCCTCGAGTCGAGCCAGGTGAGCCGCACGTGGAAGGTGTTGGCGCCGACCGCGAGCGGCGCGGTCGACGCCACCGAGAACTCGATGCGCCCGTTCATGCCGGCGTCCAGCCGTCTCCCGGGATCCGGCTCCCACCCCTCGGCGCCGCAGCCCTGGAGCGCGAGGAGGGCGAGCGCCGCGACCGCCGCGAGCGCCGCGCGGCGTGCCCGCGCCCCGCGGCGCTCCCTGGGTGATCTCGTCGACGGCCGATCGCGCGGTTCAATCATGTCTCCCCCACACGTAACGGAGGCCTGCGGACAGGGCGGCGAAGGCGCCCTCGCTGCGGCCGATCCCCGCGATCGGCACGTCCACCTGGAGGTTGCCGACGGCGGTCCAGCGCGCGCTGACGTCGTGGGCCAGCACGGCGAGCAGCGCGGTCCGCTCGTGCGCGCCGCCCTTGCCCGGGCGGCCGGCCTGGCGCGCGTATCCCTCGCGCTCGTAGACGCCGCCCACGCTGAGCGAGGTGCCGGAGGCCCACACGGGCCCCGCCGCGGCGAGGAACTGCATGCGCGGCGCGGCTTGCACCTCGCGATCTCTCGCGGCGTAGTAGCTCGTGCGGACGCTGGTCGAGAAGGAGAACAGTGCCTGGAACGAGCCCCACGACTTCTCGAGGAGGATCCCCGGCCGGAACTCGGCCACGCCGAGGCCGGTCGTGTCCGCGCTGGCCGCGCCGAGGCCGATCGCGCCGGCGCCGCCCGTGCCCACGCCGGTCGCGCTGACGCCGACGGGCTCGATCGCGTCGTTCTGGCCGTGTCCGGTCGGGAGCGTCACGCCGAGCGTGAACGCGGCGGACGGGAGCCACGGGGACATGACGCCGTCGACGAGCGCGACCCGACCCGAGGCGCTGATGTCCCCGACGCCGCCGCCCGCGGCCGTGTCGCCGGGGCCGGCCCCGGCCCACGTGCGCAGCAGCGGGACGGAGATGCCGAGCTGGAGGCGCTCTCCGGCGCGCACCGTCCACCCGACGTCCGCCCGCAGCTCGCGGTGGTAGACGCCCTCGCCCTGCGTGGTGAAGTCCCGCGCCGGCGACCAGCTCCCGAGCTGCTCCGTGAACCGGAGCGAGAAGCTCGCCGCGGCGCGCTCCGAGGGCGCGAGCCACTGGGCGATCCCGTGCCCGGTCCCGCAGCAGGCCGACGCGCGCGCGGTGCCCGGAGACAACGCGAGCGAGAGGAGGAGCGCGGCGCCGGCGACGGCTCTGGGCAGCACGGCCGCTGCTATAGGCGACGCGGATGGCCGGCGACAATGCGTCATGTTGTCGCGCGGGAGGCGCCGCAGCGCGCTCGGGCCGCCCCTTTCCGGCGCGCCCTCGGCGCCGCGCGTCTCGCGCTGCCGCGGACGCTCCGCTGTCCGGCGCGCCCTCCGGCGCCGCGCGTCTCGCGCTGCCGCGGACGCTCCGCTGTCCCGCGCGGGCGCTCCGCCCCGGCGCGGGCGCTCCGCTGTCCGGCGCGGGCGCTCCGCTCCGGCGCGGCAGGATCAGCGGGCGAGCGCCTGCCGGTAGACCTGGACGTAGCGGCGCGCGGGCCGGTCCCAGCCGAGGTCGAGGCGCATGATGCGGCGCTGGACCGCGGGCCAGCGGGGCGACGTCAGGGCCGCGAGGGCTCGCTGCACGCCGCCGACGAGCGACGTGGCCGTCGGCTTGTCGAACAGGAACCCCGTGCCGGTCTCCAGGGCCGCGTCGAGGTCGACGATCGTGTCGACGAGGCCACCGGTCCGGCACGCCACCGGGGCGGCGCCGTAGCGCTGCGCGTACAGCTGCACGAGGCCGCACGGCTCGAAGCGCGACGGCACGACCACGAGGTCGGCCGCGGCCATGAGCCGGTGGACGACGGCCTCGCTCACGCCGCCGAGGAACTTCGCGCGCTCGGGCGCCTTGGCGGAGGCGGCGGTGAGCTTCTCCATGAGCTCGGGGTCGCCCTCGCCGGCCACGACGACGCTGACGTCGCCCTTCAGGATCTTCGGCAGGGCGCTCGCGAGCAGGTCGCTGCCCTTCTGCGCGACCACCCTGCCGATGGACACGAGCAGCGGCCGATCCGGCCGGATCTCGAGCCCGATCTCCTGGAGGAGCGCGCTCTTGCAGCGGCCCTTGTTGCTCACGTCCTCGGCGTCGTAGCGCGCGATGATGGCCGGGTCGGTCATCGGGTTCCAGACGGCGTAGTCGATGCCGTTGACGATGCCGGTCAGCTGGTTCGTCCGGGTGCGGAGCACGCCGTCGAGCCGCTCGCCTTGCTTGGGCGTGAGGATCTCGTTCGCGTAGGTGGTGGAGACGGTGGTGAGCGCGTCTGCGGCGAGGATGCCGCCCTTCAGGAAGTTGAGCTGGCCGTAGAACTCGAGCCGGTCCGGCCGGAAGTGGTCCTCGTCGAGGCCGAGGGCCCCGAGCGTGTCCTTGGGGAAGAGGCCCTGGTGGGCGACGTTGTGGAGGGTGAGCACGGTCCGACCGGGCACGGACTGCTGGTGGCGGAGCAGGTACGCCACCATGGCGGTGGGCCAGTCGTGGGTGTGGACGATGTCGAACGGCGCGCCGGACCTGGCGCGCTGGCGGACGAGCTCGACGACGGCGCGGGAGAACAGGGAGAACCGGCGCGCGTTGTCCTCGTAGTCGCGCCCTTCCTCGCCGTAGATGCCGGGCCGATCGTGGAAGCCGGGCACGTCGAGGACGATGAGCTCCACGCCCGTGCTGAGCCGCCCGTCGAAGAGCGTCACCTGGATCGGCCCGCCTGGCGACACCTTCGGGTCGACCTCGAGCGGCATCGGGGTGAGGCGGCGCGCCATCATCAGCCCGCTCGAATCGAGGGCCTGGTAGCGGGGCAGCGCGATCGTCACCTTGTGGCCGAGCAGCCGGAGCGCCTTCGAGAGCGACGACACGACGTCAGCCAGCCCGCCGACCTTGACGATGGGCGCGATCTCGGAAGCAGCGAAGAGGATGTCCATGCGGGCGCCGTGTGTAGCACGAACCGGGGGGCGCACGGGGCGGCTTCCGCACACCGGGGGCGGGGGCCGGGGGGCGGATCCGGCCCCTGCGACGGTCGGCCCGCTGCGCGTCAGCGGGAGTTCGCGCGTCGGTGCTCACTGAGTGTCGTCGTCATCGCTCTCGCTGGGAGATGCCCGGGTGCCCTGGCGGGCGCGGTACGCCTGCTCGGGATGGCTGGAGCTCTCGGGGTGCGTGCGCAGCAATCGCCCCTCGTTCACCATGGCTGACAAGTGGCGCTTGGTGAGATTGTCTGGCCGCATTCCGAGCAGGACTCCGAGCTCCGCCGGACGTAGCGCCCGCCAGGCACACAGCCGCTCGATCGCTGCCCGGAGCGGTCCCTGCCGTGGCCGCTCCCCGAGCGCCTCGATCATGGCGCTCAGGTCGTCCGGAAGCTCCGGTCGATCCGCCTCCAGCCCCGGTCGATCCGCCTCCAGCCCCGGTCGATCCGCCTCCAGCCCCGGTCGATCCGCCTCCAGCTCCGGTCGATCCCGAGCGCGCTCGTCCTGAGCGTGTGACCGTTGCTCGTCAGCAGACCGCGAGGAAACGTCCGTGTCATCCTGATCGCCGGCTCCAGCTGCTTCGGTTCCCTGCTCGCGAGTGCGCAGCTCGTAGAAGCTCGCCGCGCCTGCCGCGTGCAGCCTCAGGAGACCGCGATCGCGAAGTTTCCGGAGCAGCTGGCTCGCCCCCAACGTGTCCAGTCCTGAGATCTGCCGCATGCGAGCGTTGTCGATCCGGCCGTGCCGGTGCGCTTCGAGCAGCGCTCGGAAGTCCAGGTCCGTCAGCTCCTCGTCGGCGAGCGAGGCGACGAAGGTCCGATCCTCTGCCGTCAGCGTCGGCGTGTTGCGGAGCGTGATCCGGAACTCCCGCGGCGACGGCTCCAGCAGGGGCGCCGGCAAGAAGAGCCCCTCCATCTCCGCGAATATCCGCGGAATTCCCTCGCCCTGATCGCGCATGAAGCCAAGGTCGACAAGCGCGCGCACGGTACGCGGGTTCCTGCTCACGTGGACGCGACGCAGGCTGAGCAGATCCTCGAGGGCGATGTCGGGAACGAGCCCGCCCGGGTTGGTCACCTCGAGCCGGTCGTCGAAGAACCAGACCTCCGTGGTGCGTCCCTCCGTGGTGTAGTCCCGGTGCGCAACGGCGTTGAGGATCGCCTCTTTCCAGGAAAAATCCGGATATTCCGGTACCGCGCGGAAGCGGTTGCCGATGAGGCGCGAGGGCCGCCGGACGAGCCCGTCGATCGCCGCAAAGACCGCCGGCAGAACCTGGCCGAGGTTCCCCTCGATCCGCGGGCGCTCCTCGACGTTGTGCTCGGCGCCGAGCCGCCGCTCGGTACCGACCACCCGGAAGATCCGCACACCGGCGTTCGGATGATCCGGCCCATCGATCGCGAAGAGCAGCTCGGCCCCTCGGCGCAGCGCGATGTCGCGGCCCCGGCGATCTGCGAGCTTGCGTTTGAGGAGGTACTCCTCGTCGGAGATGGTCCCGAGGCCGCTGCCGGTCTTCGCGCGCGCGAGCAGCGCGGGATCGAGATCGGCCAGCGTCATGCGCGACGGACGAGACTCCCAGCTCTCGACGAGCCCGCGGAACTTCAGCCTCTGGATCTGCGATTCGCTGGCCTGCACCGTCTTGTCGCCGATGCGCAGTGGGAACCCATCGCCATCGACCTGCACCGGGACGTCGGAGATGGGTACGTCGAAGACCAGGAGCTCGACCCCCGCATGGTTGACGAGGAAGCCTTCGGGTTGAGGCGGGCGCAGGCGCGCTCGCGGCGTGTCGAGGATCGCGCGCACGGCGTCCGCCGGGTAGCGGTGGCCGGTCGAGGTTCCATCGTCCTCGAGGCCGAGGACGAGGACGCCTCCCTCCGCGTTGGCGAAGGCGGCGACGTACTCGGCCACCTGGTCGCGGACGCTCCGCCGGTCGCGAGGGCGCTTCTGCCCCTCCGGGCCTTCGAAGAGCGACTTCCGATCGAAGTGCTGACCTTCGTCCTGGCCGATGAACGGCCCGACCTCGAAGGGGGCACGCGTCACACCAGCCGCTCCTTCGCAGCGTCAATCCCGACGGTTGCCGCGACGGCGAGGGGTACCGGGAAAGTCGCGAAAGAAGGTGGAGCGTGCGGGCGGAGCATGAGCGCGCCTCGATTTGCGGCGGACCCATCGTAGTCCTGGCCGCTGGCGCTTGCACCGGAAGAAGTCGATGCGGCCAAGATGTGGGCCGGAGCAGCAGATGCTCATCGTGACAGGGCAGCGGGAGGCTCAGCTGAATCGCCCGCGACCCGTGAGGAACGAAGCCGCAGCACGAATCAGGGCGTCACACCACCCCCTCACCCCCCGCATCGGCAGCGCCGCCCCCGCCCTCGCCCGCCTCCTCCACCGCCTCCTCGTCGAGCTCCTCCTCCGGCTCCGCGCCCGCCTGCGCCGCGTGCGCCCGCGACAGGAGCCGCGGCGTGATCTGCTCGAAGTCGTCCCCGTGGAAGTAGTACCCGATCTTCCGGACATGCGCGTACCGCTGCACGACCAGCGTCCACAGCCGGTCTCGCGCGTCCTCCGCCGGCCCCTTCTCCCGCTTCTTCGGCTCCGCCCGCGCGCCGGTCGGGGTCAGGTTCTCGAGCAGCCACTCGCTCGTTCGCCCGAGCTTCTCGATCTCCTCCCGCGTGAACGGGTGCAGCCCCTTCAGCGCCTCCGCGTGCGCGGTGAACAGCGCCGCGAGCTCCATCCCGTCCCGGGCCGCGTCGTACTTGCCGGAGCCGGCCCGGATCTGCGCGACCCGCTCCCGGTCCAGCAGCCCCCGCCGGGCGAAGAGCTCCGCCTGGGTGAGCAGCTCCTCGCGCGGCCCGCTGATCTCCGCGAGCGCCTTCTCGATCTCCTTCGGGCTCGCGACCCGCGGCAGCGCCTCGCGCGAGGCGAAGAGCAGCGCACGGGCCATGTCCGGCAGCTCCTGCACTTGCTTCACCGGGATCTTCGGCAGGTGCTCGCGCACGGCCTGCACCTGCTCCTTCGTGCCGAGCACCGCCGCGACGCCGCGCTTCGCGTTCACGAGCACGAGACGCGGATCCGCGCGACAGACCTGCACCTCCTCGGCGCGGAGCTCCGCGCCGATGGGCTGGTAGTGCTTGTAGAGGGCCTGGTAGCTCAGGACCCGTTCCTCTCCCGCCGCACGCGCCGACGGGGCCTTTTCAGGTCGGTTGGTAGGTTTCGCCATGGTCGCCGAAGCTAACCAGGGTCGCTCATGGCACCAGATTCCCGGCACGAATCGGACACTCGGCGCTCCGCACCCACCCGCCGCAGCAGCAGGACATGCTCAACACACTCCCGCCGCGGCGTCCGGACACGCTCCGCACCCACCCGCCCCTGCGCCGGCACGCATCGGACCGCCGCCGCACACAAATTTGTAAGCTGAACTGCATACGGGAGTTCCTCCCGTACACATTTCTGAATGATGGCTTACTTCCAGGTGCAGTTTCGCAGACACTTCTGTATGATTTTTTACTTCAAACTCGACCCGCGCAGACCCTCCTGCATGTTGCGCTACTCCCAGGTGCCCCTGCGGACGCGCTCCTGCGCAACCGCCCGCTCCGAGACGCAGCCATGAAGACAGCGCTGCGCGCTGGCCGGCGCCCGGGTGTCGCCGCAGGGGTGGCGCTGCGTTCTCCGCGTGGAGCATCTTTCCACCCGCGCCGCATCCGCCGCCGGGGTCGTGCGCGGCGCAGACACGCCGTCCCGGCCTGTGTATCTTTACCTCGTGAGCAGCACACTTATCTTCCCCAGGCTCTCTTGGTCCCTCGCCCTCGTCGCCGCCGGCATCGCCTTGAGCTGTAGCGGCACGAACGACGGCGATTCCTCCTCCCAGGGCTCCGGCGCCTCGAGCGGCATCAGCGGAAGCGGCGGCGGCGCGACCACCAGCGGCGGCGATGCGACGGGCAGCGGCGGCGAGGAGCCGATCTTCGTCGGCAGCGGCGGCGGCCTGCTCGCCACCAGCGGGAACGGCGGCGCCGGCGGCAGCTGCCAGCAGCTCGACATCGCCTTCGAGCCGCAGACGCCGACCGTCATGATCGTCGTCGATCGCTCCGGCAGCATGTACGACAGCGGCTTCTGGGACCCGCTGAAGACGGCCGTGCTCAACGTGGTCGAGAGCCTGCAGGCGAAGGTGCGCTTCGGGTTCCTCACGTTCACCGGGATCGCCCCGGATCAGTGCCCGCTGCTCGCCGGGACCGACGCCATCGCCCTCAACAGCCACGCCGACATCGCGGCCGCGTACGAGTTGGCCTCCATGCGGCCGGGCCAGAAGCTCGAGACGCCGACCGGCATGACGTTCAACGAGACGATCATCCCCGATCTCCTCGCGTTCGGAGAGCCCGGCCCCAAGTACATCCTCTTCGTCACCGACGGCGAGCCCGATCGCTGCGACGACGGGCCCTCCGTCTGCGCGCGCGACGACGTCGTAGGCGCGGTGCAGTCGGCGTACGAGCAGGGCATCGGGACGTTCGTCTTCGGCCTCGGCGACGGCGCGTTCGCCGAGCACCTCCAGGACCTCGCGAACGCCGGCGCCGGCCAGCCGGTCCGGCGACCGCAGAACACGACCCAGTCCTGCTTCACCGGCGCCGGCACCTACGCCGACGTGGGCGGCACCGCGATGTACTACACGCCGGACCCCACCAACGCGAACGCCCTGGAAAACGAGCTCAACGCGGCCATCTCCGGCGCCAAGAGCTGCACGTTCGACCTCCAGGGCTCGATCGCGGTCGATCTCGATCACGCGTCGGAGGGCCAGGTGCTCATCGACGGCATGCCCGTGCCCTACGACGCGCAGAACGGCTGGACCATGGAGAGCCCCACCCAGCTCGTCCTCGTCGGCGACGCCTGCGAGAAGCTCAAGGCCGCGACGCAGGGCATCTCGTTCAACTTCCCCTGCGAGATCATCGACCCCCGCTGAGCGACGCGCCGCCGCGCGCTCGACGCCGCGCGCGCCGCGCACGCCGGCGGCGCCTTTTCCGCGCACGCGGGCGGCGCTTTTGCTAAAGCCGTACGCCAACCTCGACCCATGACCAGGATCAGCGCGCGGGAGCTCGCCGGGACGAGCGGCCCCTTCGGCCGCGGCACCCAGGTGGTGCGGCCGGAGGAGGTGCCGGAAGGGTCGGTCGTCACCGTGCTCCGCGTGCCGCCCGAGTCGGCGGGCATGCGGCTCGACCGGTTCGTGCAGTCGCAGCTCAAGCGGACCAGCCGCACGCGCGCCGCCGAGATCGTCGCCCGCGGCGCCTACTCGCCCGAGGCGCGGCGCCTGCGCGGCAGCGATCGCGTGCGGCCGGAGCAGTGCATCCTCCTCTGGCGCGCGCCGTGGGACGAGCAGGCGCCCGACACGGCGATCCCGGTGCTCCACGAGGACGACGCGCTGCTCGCGGTGAACAAGCCGCCGAGCCTGCCCGTGCACCCCACGGCGCGCTACCACAAGAGCACCGTCATCAAGATGATGGAGGCCGCGCGCCCCGGAGAGCGGCTGTTCCTGGCGCACCGGCTCGATCGCGAGACGAGCGGCGTGCTCCTCCTCTGCCGCACGCCCGAGGCCGATCGGACGGTGAAGGCGCAGTTCGAGGAGCGCACCGGCGTCCTCAAGCGCTACGTGGCGATCGCCTGGGGCTGGCCCGAGCGCGACGACTTCCGCGTCGAGCTGCCGCTCGAGCTCGACACCGGGAGCCGCTACAAGGTGAAGATGCGCGTCGCGCCGCCGGGCCGCGGCCTCGCGTCGGCCACCGCCTGCGAGGTGCTAGGCCGCCGCGCCGACCCGCTCACCGGCCGGCGCTACTCCATGATCCAGTGCACCCTCGAGACCGGCCGGCAGCACCAGATCCGGGTCCACCTCGCGTCGAGCGGCCTGACGCTCGTGGGCGACAAGCTCTACGGGCCGGACGAGGGGCTGTTCGCGCGCGGCGCCGACGGCGAGCTCACCGACGACGACCGCCGCGCGCTCGAGCTCGACCGCCACGCCCTCCACGCCGCGCTCCTGGAGCTCACGCATCCGGCGACAGGCGAACGCGTGCGCATCGAGGCGCCGCTCTCGGACGATCTGCGCACCTTCTGGGACGCGCTCGACGCTTGATCGGCGCCGATCGGCGCTTGATCGGCGCGCCAATGGGTGGACGACGACGATCGCGGCGGGCGAGCGGCCGCGGATCTTGTGCCGTCGCGCCGACTTACGTACGATGGCCCGGATGACGCGTGCGCGAGACGACCTCGAGGCGCTGCGGGATCCAGCGCTTCGGTCCACACCGCTCGAGGCCGAGAGCACCGCCCAGAGCACGACGTCCGGTCCGGTCGAGACCGGTCCGGAAGAGACACGGCAAACCGCTGGGGCGCCCGCTCCGGAGGAGCGCCCGCGCGCGGAGGGCGAGCCCCCCGAGACGGACCGGCCGCAGCAGGCGGGCGCGGAGCAGGCGAGCGCGGAGCAGCCGGGCTCGGAGCGGATGGAGCCGGCCTCGTCCGCCAGCGTCGGGCCGCTCTCCGTCGAGCCGCGCTCCCGGGGCGACGAGAGCCTGGATCGGGAGCGCTACGAGCGGTACGCGATGCCGGCCAGCGACCTCCCCGCGGCGAACGTGCAGGCCTTCCGCGGGGACGCGGGCGGGGTGCTCGCGATCGTCCGGCGCGCCGTGCAGTCCGTGACGCGCGATCCGGCGCGCCACCGGCGCCGGCTGCCGAAGTCTCGCTTCGACGCGATCCGCAGCTTGCCGGAGCTCGCGATGGCGCTCGACTACGCGGTGGCGCGGATGCAGCCCGAGAGCGCGCCGCCGGCCGAGGTGACGGAGCGGCTCGACCAGCTCTACGAGGCGCTGCGCCCGACGCTCGCGGCGGCCGAGGCCTGCTTCCCGCGCGGCATCGTCCCGGAGACCTACGGCATCGTCCGCCGCGCGCTCGTCGCCGGCGATCCCGCGAGCGCGGCGGCCACCATCACCAACCTCATCCTGGACCGGTGGAACCACGTGCAAGGCCGGATCTCCCTCACCCGCGACGAGGTGACCCGGATCAACGGCACCGCGAAGTGGCTGCTCAGCAACACCCGCGCGCCGGAGCGCCTCGACTCGCGCGACATCCGCGATCGGCTGTGGTCGCTGCTGCGCGAGCGCTACGAGCAGCTCCGCGCGATCGCCCAGGAGGTCTCCGGCGACGACTCGCGCGACTACGCCCCCGAGCGCCTCGCCGCAGACTGAACACCTCCCCCACCCCGCCGTAGGCCCCCGGGGAGGGGGCCGGGCCGCTCTTCGTAACCACGGCCTACATCGCGACAGACACCTTGGTCTGCGATGGAGACGAGTGCACGCCCGCGGGCATGTTGGCGTTCGTGCCGTTGTGCGCGGTCATGCACGTCTGGAAGACGACCGGCTGCCCCTCCACCTTGACCTTCGCCGACCCCTGCTTGAACTGCACGGGGCCCTTGATCGTGCCGGAGACCACGCCGCCCGCCGCCCCGGCCTCGTCGCCGGCGCTCATCGGGATCACCGTCTGCTTGGTGATCACCGGCTGGTTCAACACCTTCACCTTCTTCGCGCAGGTCCCCGGGTTGGCCTGCACGAGCTGCGCGGTGTTCGGGTAGGGCACCGGCACGGGCGGGGCCGGCGGCGCCGGGGTCTTGCACGTGTCCGGGAAGGCCTCGCACGTCCCTCCCTGCCTCGTCGCGATGGGAAACATCGGCCCTCCTCCGCTCACCCGAGGTGGATGCGCTTGCCGTCGATCTTCACGTCGTCCTCGGCCTCGATCGAGGCGTGACCCCCCTTGACCGAATAGGCCCCGGAGACGCGCGCGCGCACGCGCCCGGCCAGGAGCTCGTCGAGGTCCTCGACGCGGCGGAAGGAGCGCTTGAGCCGCTCGAAGACGTGGGCCGCGACCGTCTCCATCCGGTCCGCCACCACCTTCACCTGCTCGACCGCCGCCGAGAGCTGGACGCCTCGATAGCTCGCCTCCGCGAAGAGCACCTCGGCCCGCTCGCCGACGAGCTTCAGCGCGCGGGCGCCGAGGCGCGCCTCGGTCTGCCCCAGCGCGAGCGACGGCCGCGCGCCCGCCTCCCCGTCGCCGGCCTCGAGCGTCACCCCGCCCGCGCCGCGGCACCGGATCGCGCCCCCGGCGACGAGATCGATGTTCCCCTGCGGCGCGGCGAGCGCGAGATCGCCGACGGGCACGGAGAGCAGGCCGCGGCCGAGATCGGGGCGATACTCGAAGACCAGGCGCCCGCCCGGGTCGCGCACCTCGATGCGCTCGCGCTCGCCGTCGGCGGACACGGCCGCCGAGGCGCCGGACCGCGTGGTGAGCCGCCGCTCCGAGGCAGGGACCGCCTCGTCGCCGAGCACACCGACGACGTAGCAGCGCTCGAGGTCCTCTCCGGTCACCAGCACAGGATGACCCGCCTCGAGCCGGGGCAGCGGGGACATCGCCACCACCGCGCTCAGCTCGAGGGCGCGGCCCTCGTGCTCGACGCGCACGACGCATCGCCGCTCGCTCGCGACCTCGACCACGGCGGCGCGCCTCACGTAGCTCGCGGTCGCTTCCTTCGGGCTCACGCTGGACAAGGCAGGCTTCGACATCGTCCCTCCGCTTCGGGTGACTACGCGCTGGGCGGCTGCCAGTCCTCGGCAGCGGCCAGCTCCGGATCGGTGCCCCGGGCCTGCTCGCGGTCCGCGAGCGCCCAGAGCGCGCCGGGATCGTCGATCCGGTGCAGGTTGGCGCCCGCCACGTCGGCCTGCGCGAAGTCCGCGTCCGCGAGCCGCGCGTGCGAGAGATCGGCGTAGCCCAGCCGGGCCCTGCAGAAGAGCGCGCGCGGGGCGTCGGCGCGCACCAGGATGGCCTCGCGCAGATCGGCCCCGGTCAGGTTCGCGCCCCCGAGCGCCGCGCCCTCGAGGTACGCCCTGCGGAGGTTCGCCTCGCGCAGGTCGGCCTGCTGCAGCTTGCTCCCGCTGAAGTTCGCGGCCCCGGCGTCGGCGCGGCTCATCGCCGCGCGGTGGAGCGCAGCGCCGCTCGCGTCCGCGCGGGTCAGCGTGGCGCCGTGCAGCCGCGCGCCCGTGAGATCGGCGCCGGAGAGATCGGCGTCGGTGAGATCGGCGCCCGACAGGTCGGCGCCGCGGAGGTCGGCGCCCGCGAGGCGGCAGCGCACGAAGGCGTTGGCCTCGAGCTTGACCTTCGAGAGATCGGCGCCCGTGAGATCGACGCCCGTGAGCCTGGCCCGCCGGAGATCGGCGCCCGCGAGCTTCGCGCCCGCGAGCCTGCTCGTCAGCAGGCGGGCGCCGGCGAGGATCGCGCCCTCGAGGACGGCGCCGCTCGCGTCGCACCCGTCGAGCACCGCGCCCTGGAGGCTCGCGCGCGAGAGCTTCGCGCCGGTGAGCGTGCCGTCGGTGAGCGCCGTCCGGTCGAGGACGGCGTCGGTCAGGTCGGCCCTCGTGAGATCGACGCCCTCCGCCGAGATCCCGCGCAGCTCGGCGCCGGCGAGGATCGCGCCGGTGAGGTCGGCCCCGTCCAGGATCGCGCCGTCGAGCCTGGCGCGCGAGAGCTTCGCCGCCGACAGCGAGGCCTTGGCGAGCCGCGCCCGCCGGAGGTCGGCGCCGCCGAGGTCGCAGCCGCGGAGGTCGGCGCCGGTGAGATCGACGCCCGCGAGCTTCGCGTCCGCGAGGTCGCTCCCCGCGAGCTCGGCCCGGGCGAAGCTGCCGCCGGTGAGATCCATGCCGCGGAGGTCGCAGCGCGCGAGCCGGCCGCCGCCGTGATCGCCCGCGAGCGCGCCGAGCGCGGACAGCGACGCGCCCCCGAGCCGGAGGCGGTCGACCCGCGCGCCCGCGAGCGGCGGCGCCGCGGGCGTGACCTCGACGAGGGCGGCGCCGTCGAGGTGCGCTCCGCGGAACGACGCGCCGCCGAGGTCGCAGCGCTCGATCCGGACGGCGCGGAGGGTCGCGCGGTCGAGGCGCGCCGCGGAGAGGTCGCAGCCCGAGAGCGCGGCCTCCGCGAGGTGCGCGCCGGAGAGATCCGCGCCGGCGAGGTTGCCGTCGCTGACGGAGGCCCGGTCGAGCCGCGCTCCCTCGAGCGACGCCGCGGTGAGGGTGCAGCGCTCGAGGATGGCGCCGGTGAGATCGGCGCCGGCGAGCCGCGCCCCGGCGAGATCGACCCCCTCGAGCACGGCCCCCTGGAGCCGCGCGCCCGTGAGATCGGCGCCCCCGAGGTCGAGGAGCCGGCGCTGCAAGCCGCGCACGCCCGCGCCGGCGAGCGCGTCGACCTGCTCGCGCGCGAGCCCGGCGGCGTCGAGCGGGACCTCCACGACGGCCTCGCGATCCACCGCCACATCGAGCGAGCTGAAGACCGCGCCCGCGAGATCGGCGCCCGCGAGCTTCGCGCCGTGGAGGTCGCACGAGATGAACATCGCCCCCGCGAGCCGCGCCCCCGAGAGATCCGCGCCGGCGAGGCGGACGCGGTGGAGCGCCACCTTCTCGAGGGGCGCGCCGCGCAGGTCGGCGCCGGCGAGATCGATCTCCGGCAACACCGGAGGGCCCGGCGCCGGGCTCGCGCGGAGGCGGTCGAGCAGGGCCGCCACGTCCTTGCCGGGGGCGACCGCGGTCATCCCGCGCTCCGCCCGGCGAGCTTCGTCGCCTTCAGGTTCGCGCCGTCGAGCCGCGCCTCGGCGAGGATCGCGTCGAGCAGCTCGCACCCGTACAGGTTCGAGCCGCGGAGGTCGGCGCGGGTCAGGTTGGCCTGCTCGAGCGTGGCCTGGAACAGGTTGACCGCGGTGAGCAGCGCCGCGTCGAGCTTCGCCTTGCTCAGGTTGGCGTGCTTGAGGACGGCGCGGTGCAGGTTCGCGCCCGACAGGTCGGCGCCCGAGAGATCGGCGCGGATCAGGGTCGCGCCGCGCAGATCGGCCTCGCGGAGCGACGCGCCGGTCCAGCTGGAGCCGTCGGCCCTCGCCGCGCGGAGATCGACGCGCCGGAACGACGCGCCGTCGACGGCGCGCGCGCCCGTGAGATCGGCCTCCGCCATGGAGACGCGCTCGCCCGAGGCGCCGTAGAGGGAGGCCTCGCGCAGCGACGCGCCGCCGAGCTGCGCGCCGTCCAGCGCGCAGCCCGTGAGATCGGCCGCGTCGAGCGAGGCGCCGCGCAGGTCGGCGGCGGTGAGCCTCGCGCCGCGGAGGCGGGCCCCTCGGGCGTTCGCCCCGCGCGCCCGGACCTCCGCGAGGTTGGCGCCGCCGAGCTCGGCCTCGCGCAGCGACGCGCGCTCGAGGTTCGCCTGCGCGAGCGTGGCGCCCGTGAGATCGGCCTCGTCGAGCCTGGCGCCCGGGAGCGCCGCGCCGCGGAGGCCGGCCTCCGAGAGGTTGGCCGCGGAGAGGTCCGCGCCCGTGAGATCGGCGCCGAAGAGCTCGGCCTGGACGGCGACGGCGCGCGCGAGCGAGGCGCGCGTGAGATCGGCCCGCTCGAGGCGGGCGCCCGTCAGATCGGCGCCGTCGAGGCGGGCCTCTCGGAGGCGCGCGCCCGTGAGATCCGCGCGCGTGAAGGCGAGCCCGCGCAGGTCGAGCTCCGACAGATCGAGGCCCGCGAGCCTCGCGCCGGCGAAGCTCCGCCCGCCCTTCGCGCGCGCCGCGACCTCCTCGCGCGTGAGCGCCGCCGCGGCGGCGGACCGGTCCTCGGGCCGCGCCGGCTCGTCGAGCAGCGCGGGATCGTGGCCGTGCTCGACGAGCAGCCGCCGCGTCTGCTCGCGCGAGTCGCGCTCGAGCCGCGCCGCGGCCTCCGGATCGTGCCGCAGCTCTCCGATCACGATCGCGAGGAACGCGTCGGGCGAGGTGACGCCGCGCAGCCGCTCGATCACGTCGCGCGGGATCCCGGATTTCTCGAGCATCGCGCGCGCCTGCTCGAGCCCGGCGATGATGTCGGGGTCGACGTCGCCGGGCTTGCCCGGCTCGCCGTCGGGCGCGCCGGGCACGCCGGACGCGCGCGGCTTCGCGGCGACCTCGGGCGCCTCCGGGCGCCGCCACCACGCGGGCTCGCGGTAGCGAGAGGCCGGGAGCGGCGGCTCCGCGAGCGGCTCGGCGACCAGCAGGATCCGGCGGAGCTCGTCGTGAGCGCGCGACGCGATCGGGGTGAGGCCGCGCCAGACGAGGGCGAGCCGGCCCGCGTCCATGTCGATCCACAGCGTGTCGAGGTGGAGCGGCACCTCGCGGATCTCGGCCCTGCCGCGCGCCGCGGCCTCCACGAAGCAGCGCGCGCGCAGGCCGGGCAGGCGCGATTCGTAGCGCGGGAGCTCGGGGTGCAGGTTCTCGAGCGCGATCGCCTCGTCGCCGCGCAGATAGCCCGCGATCTGCTGATCGTGCGGGGCGGCGTTGAAATAGCCCCAGTCGAAGTCCTCGGGGAGGCCGGGCCAGCGCTCGGTCAGCCAGCGATCGTCGTAGGTGCCGACGCCGGCGGTGCGCTGCGCCCACGTCCGCTCGATCGGGCCGAAGCCCGCGGGGTCCGGGGTCTGCCGCGGCGAGTCGATCAGGCTGCCGGGCAGCTCCAGGTTGGGCAGCGGCCAGCGCTCGACGCCGGCGGCGGTCTTGACCTTGCCGCGGCCGCGCCCGAGCGGGTTCTTCGCGAAGCCGTCGCCGCCGAAGCTCAGCTCGTACCGGAGCGGCATCGCGTGGAACGGCCGCGGCTCGGTGGCGACCTCGCCGTCCCAGACCCGGTCGCCGATCACCGCGATCCGCTTGCGGAGGCGGCCGACCTCCAGCGCGGCGTACGAGACCCGCTGCGCCTCGCCGCGGGGCGTGCGGCAGGTGCCGACCAGGAGGACGTCGGCGCGCGGCTTGAAGTAGGCGAAATCGGAGGCGTAGACGAGGCTTTTCCCGGGGTCGCCGTCGAGGTGGCGATCGCCCTCGAGCAGGAGCCGATCGCCCGGCGCGGCGAGCGCGGCCGGCGCGTTCGGGGCCAGCGTGAAGGTGCCCTTGACGATCACCGTCAGGCTGGGCGCAGGCGGTCGCACCCGGCCCACGAGCCAGCCGAGCTTGAGACCGGTGTCGTTGAGGATCTCCACGCGCGGCCTACTGGATGGTCAGCGCGTTGTTGGCGCCCAGGGTGATCTGTCCCTGGATGTTGGCGCTCGAGCTCTTGAGCCGGATGTTGCCGCCGGTCATCAGCTTCAGGATCGCCTTTCCGTCCTCGGTCTGGAGGTAGATATCCTTCCCCGCGTTGACGACGATGTCCGCGTCTGGATCGAGCTCTAGATAGGAGTCCTTGGAGTTCGCGAGGACCACCGCTCCTGGCCCGCCGTCGTGCTTCCCCACGTAAACCCCGCTCTGCGTCGCGCCCGTCGCGTCGTTCTGCCGGATGAGGATCCCCTCCTTGTCCATCTTGATCTCGGCCTGCGACTTCGGGTCCCCGGCCTTGTCCTTCAGCGCGACGACCACCGAGGCGACGAGGCCGACAGCGAACGCGGCCGCCGCGCCCCCGAGGCACCCGGCGGGGACGGCGGCCACGCCGCTGCTGTCGACGGTCCCCGCGGCGGTGCACCCCGAGAGGACCGCCACCGGGACGGCGGTCGCGGCCGCGATCCCCGCGAGCACCGCGTTCCGGCTCCCCCCGACGCCCTCGTGATCGGCCTTGATGCGCAGGTGGATCTCCTCGCGCGCCTTGAGCTCGTGATCGCCCGCCGTGCTGATGTCCTTGCCCGCGACGTTCGAGTACTTGAGGCCCGCGCCGAACTCGACGGTCATGCCCACGCTCGCGGTCAGCGCCAGCGCCAGGCTGAGATCGATCTTGCCGCCGAGGAACACCGTGTTCGTCATGCCGAACATCGCGTCGAACTTGTAGCCGCCGTAGAAGCTCTCGGTGTCGCCGAAGGTGTAGCTGTCGCTGGAGTTGTGGCCCATCTCGCGCTTGCGCCAGGTCTTCTTCCCGGCCGCGTACACGTCCTGCTCGAAGAACTCGACCCGATAGACGGGATCGGCGTTGTACACCTCGAGCGTGCCGGCGCCGAGGTTGAGGCGGTACTTGCCGGCGACCGTGTCGGTCTTGTTGCCGCCGATGAGGACCGTCTCGTCCAGCTGGATGCTCTCCCGGTTGTTGCCGCGGACCACGAGCGTCCGGTCGCCGTCGGTGTACTCGAACCAGCCCGGGTACGTCTTGGCCGGGTCTCCGGCGCGGAGGTCGTCGGCGTTCTGCACGCCCGGCTGCGTCTTCGCGCTGTCCGCGGGGTCGGGGTGCGTGAACGAGTCGAGCAGGGCGTTCTCGGTGGTCGAGTCCGACGCGCCGATGCGGAAATAGCTCGTCTGCGTGCCGGTGGCGTCGTCGTAGTCGGGGGTCTTGAGGATGAGCCAGGTCCCGGTGACGCTGAATTTCACGTACTCGATCGACGCGCTCACCACGCTCGACTCGTTCCCCGCGCTGTCCTGGAACTGGGCGCTCACCGTCTTCTGGCCGTAGCCGTCCGAGAGCGTCCACGACGCGCTGGCGGTCGCGGCTTGCCAGGCTCCCCACTCGCCCCCCTCGTTCTTGAGCCGCATCTTCGCGACGGGAGAGGTCCCGTCCGTCGCGTCGAGCGTGAGGGCGACCTCCCGCGTCGCCGTGTCCGCGGCCCCGCCGTTGATCGCGATCGAGGCCGCCGTCGGGGCCGCGGTGTCCAGCGTGATCGAGGCCGACCCGGAGCCGAGCACGGTGGACCCGCCGTCGCCGAACTCCACCGAGACCGTCTTCGCGCCGTCGCCCGACGGCAGGGCGTAGCTCGTGGAGGCCGAGAGCGGCGCCCACGCGCCGAAGGTCGCGCCGTCGCTGCTGAACCGCATCTGCGTCGCGCCCGCGGGCGCGGCGAGGGTGAGCGTGACCGACGTCGAGTTGGTGTAGCTGGCGCCATCGTTGATCGAGATGCTCATGGCCTGCTCCTCGGGGGTCCTCCGGTCCTCGCGGCGCCTATCCCTGCGCCTTCGGCGCGCCGGAGGGCGGCCGCGGCGCGCCGGCGATCATCCGCTCGATCCGGTCGCACGCCTCCTTGATCTGCCCGAGCGCCGGCGGCGCCACGTAGATCGTCGTGCGCTCGTCGCGGCCCCCGTCGCGCAGGCGCAGCGTCAGCACCGCGAGCGGCGCGTCGAGGTGCACGCCCCGGTCCGAGCCGGCGATGCGGTCGACCCGCCAGTCGAGCCCGACCAGCACCTTGCCGTGATCGAAGATCGACTCCTCGACGATGCCTCGCCGGATGACGGCCTTCGCCGCCTCGTACCACGAGAGCACGACGACGCCGCGCGCGTCGTCGCCCGAGAGCGCCGCGACGTCCTCGGCGACGTCGGTCGCGGCCAGATCGAGGCTGCTGGCGCGCGACAGCACGAAGCGGCACACGCGCAGGCTCGCTTGCAGATCCGGCGCCGAGAGGTCGTAGAGCCGGCAGAACGCCTCCGCGCGCTTCTCCATCGCCGCGTCGACGGCGCCGGCGAGGCTCGGCGCCAGGATCTCCCAGAGGCCCTGGCGGGCCTTGTCCGGCAGGTCGAGGAGCCGCCTCCAGTCGCGGACGACGTCGGCCGGCGCGGGCTGGCCGTCGAGGCAGCGGAGGCGCGCCTCGGGAGGGGCGGGGGCTCGGTTCATGCGGGGATCCTCCATCTCGTGTCAGCGTCGGTCGCGGATCTCGATCGTCGCCCCAGCGGCCGTCGTGATGCGGTGGCGATCGGCGACCGCGGCGTTGACGGCCGACGGCGCCGCCGCGTTCGGGACCGCGCCGACGATGATCGGCCGATCCGGATCGCCGTCGGCGAAGACGAGGAGCACCTCGGCGCCGGGCCGCAGCGGGAAATGCATGCTGTGGTTCGGCCCGGCGAAGGGCTGCGCCATCCGCACCGGGTGCGAGCTCTTCTGCTCCCCCGGGAGCGCCGTGTCGAAATGGAACTGCACGGTGTAGCGGCCGTCGCCGTCGAGGCGCGCGACGCCGCCGGCCTCGCCCTCGGGGCCGGGCTGCACGACGCCGGTGACGAACCCGTGGATGCGCGGCCTCGGCGTCCGCCGCGGGGGGCGGTAGTGGATGCTCGCGGGCACCGCCGTGAAGGTGTTCGCGTACGACGCCGTCACGTCCGCCTCGTCGAAGGCGGGCAGCGTCGCGGTGTGCTCGACCGCGACGAGGAGCAGGCCCTCGGGCGCCTCGAACCGCGGGTGCTCCCGCAGGAGGGTGCGGTGCCCGGCGCTGAGCTCCGGCCGCGCGCTCTTGCCCTCGTAGACGCGCTGCCCCGAGAGGCGCTCCTCGGCGCGGATCTGGGCGAGCTCCTTCGCCTCCTCGGCCGTCTTGACGTGGCTACCGTACTCGACGATTCCCCCGCCCGCCGCCCCCTCGAGCGTGTGATACGCGGCGAGATCGAGCAGCGGCTTGCGGTAGTTGTAGTCGTGCACCACGTACGCCGAGGGGACGAGCTTGCGGGTCACCTCGATGGCGAAGACGTCGGACGCCTCGCCGCGCGGCCGGAACTGCACCTCCGCGGCGCCCTCCACGGGGCGAAAGCCCCCCGGGTGGTCGGTGAAGACGAGGACGTCGCGGTCGCCCCGGTGCTCGAAGTAAAAACAGATCCCGAGGTGCTCGGCGAGGCGGCTGATGAAGGCGAGGTCGCTCTCCTTGTACTGCACGATGAGCTCGCGCAGCGGGTACGCCTTGAGGAGGCGGAGCTCGACGTCGCCCGCACCGAGGCCGTGCCGCTCGAGCTTGCGCCGGATCACGTCCGGCACGCTCGCATCCACGTAGATCTCCTGCGTCTCGACGAGCGTCAGCTTGAACGCGCGCGGGACGACGCGGAGGCGGTAGGCGCGGCGCTCGGCTTCCGGGTCCAGGCGATCGAGGATCTGGCCGAGGATGCCGTGGATCCGGCGGATCTCCTCGCCCTCGATGAGGACGACGACGCTGATCGGCGCCCCGGGCACGGCGTCTTCGGGCAGGTCCCGCTGCGGATCGCACACCACGTCGAGGTCGAACGAGAAGACCCGGGAGATCTCCTCGCGCCCCGCGAGCGCGCGGACCCGCACGCCCGCCCACGGGGCGCCGGCGGTTTCGACGAGGATTTCCATGGCTCGGCTGGCTCCCTTGAGCGTGGAGAAGGACCGCCGCCTACCGGCGCCCCTTGCTGGACCCGTAGATGACCTGCTGGATGTCGAGCTTCTGCGGCTTCGGGGCCTTGCGAGGCGGCGCGGGCTCGATCGTGCGGTCGCTCGCGGCGCCGCCCCAGGGCGACCGAGGCGCGGGAGCGGCGGCGGGCGCCGGCACGGGAGCGCCCGCCGCGGGCGACGGAGCCGCAGCGGCGGCAGGCGGCGCAGGAGCTGCGGCCGGTGGCGCGGGAGAAAGCCCGGTGCGTCGAAACGGGAGGAGGCTCTCGGCGAGGGCGTGCTCCTGTTCGCCGGAGGAGAGCGAATGGGTATCCGCGACGGAACGCCGCTGCGGCGGGCGAGGCGCCTGCGGGCTGGGCGCCGCCGCGAGCGACGGCGCGGCCCCCGGCCGGAACGGGAGCGGGGCCGCCGACGCGGCGGGGGCTCGGCTCGCCTGCGCGGCGGGAGCCTCGAGGCGCCGGGCGGGGCCGCGCGGTTCGCGCGCCTCGCCGTCCTCGCCGGGCAGCTCGACCGTCGCCCCGGCCTGCTCGGGCGTCGCGCCCGCGCGCGGGGCGACCATCGCCATCTCGGCGGGAGCCAGCGACGCGGGCGGGGCGCCCGGCAGCTCGACGCCGACGACGACACGCACCGCCGCGAGCGCGGCTTCGCCCGCGAGCGGGAAGCTGCGGCGCCAGAGCAGCGAGCACGCCTGCCGGTCGCCGTCGACGTGCAGCGTGTCGAGCACGAGCTCGAGCGGCTGCCCCTCCCTGACGCCGAACGCGGAGAGGCCCTGGACGCGCGCGAGGGCGCGCGCCCCGGGGAGGCGCGTCCGCAGCACCGGGAGCGTCGGGTGGAGCCCCTGGAGCGCGAGCCACTCGTCGCCGCACAGGGCTTCGACGCGCTGATCGGGGGGTGCCGCCTGGAAGTAGCTCCAGTCGAAGTCGTCGGGGATCTCGAGGATGGGCGCCTCGAGCGCCTTGCGGCTCGTGCGCCCGAGCAGCCGCGTGCGCGACGGCCACACGCTCCCGAGCGGCGCGAAGCCCGCCGGGCGGTCGCGCCGCGCGGGGTCCAGGACGGTCGGGGAACGGGTGCCGAACGGGTTGTCGGCCATGCCGATCCCCCCGAACGCGCGCTCGTAGGCGAGAGGGATCGCCCTGTCCGCGCCGCCGGGCTCGATCGAGAGCGCCTTGTCGAGGATCGGGCGCTCGCCGGCGAAGAGCGCGAGGCGCACCGAGAAGGGCCCCGCAGGCAGGCCCGGCGGCGCGTGCGCGTGGCCCGTGAAGAACACGTCGACGCGCGCGAGGTAGGGCGCGAGGTCGCTCGTCAGCCGGACGCTGCGGCCCGGGTTGTTGTGATGGTGGATATCGGCGTGGATGATCCCCTGCGGCTCGACGGGGATCATCTTTGCGCCGTCGACGAAGGCGAAGGTCGCCTTGGCGATCACCGTGAGGTTGAGCCGCCCCCGCGCGCGCCACGCGACCCCCGCCACGGCCACACCGGGAGGCGCCGCGATCGCGCTGGGAGTGAGCGAGGCCTCCGGCTTCACCGCACCATGAAACCACCGGCGCATCGCGAGGGTCAAGCCTGCCACCGACGACGCCGACACGCCGTCGCGACGTCCGCCCGGCCGCTCGCCGACGACGTTCCTCGGCCTCGCAGCGCGGGTGACGAGGGAGGGGCCGGCGACGACGGCAGGCTCCGAATCCGGTGAGGCGTCCAATCCATCCATCGGTGTTGGACATCGCTCTCTGTCGGACATCGCTCTCGGCGACAGAGCACCCATGTCCGACCGATACCGCTGGCGGCGCGCGATCGACGTCGGTGCCGGCACGCAGGCGCCCCCTCGCCGCGCTGGGCGACGCGGCGCCGCTCGGGTGTACGGCCGCGCGCGCCTGATCTAGACTGCCGCCGTGCAGGAGCTCCGCAAGACCGTCTGCAACCGCGACTGCCCCGACGCTTGCAGCATCGTGGCCACCGTGGAGGACGGCCGCGTCGTGCGCCTCGGCGGCGACCCGGACCACCCGATCACGCGGGGCTTTCTCTGCTACCGCACGTCGCGCTTCCTGGAGACGCAGTACTCGCCCGAGCGCTTGACCACGCCGCTGCTCCGCAAGGGCGGCGAGCTCGTGCCGGTCTCCTGGGACGAGGCGCTCGACACCGCGGCCGAGCGCCTGCTCGAGATCCGCCGCGCGTCGGGCCCGGCCGCGATCTTCCACTACCGGAGCGGCGGCTCGCTCGGGATCCTCACCGGGATGGCCGACGCCTTCTTCGCGCGCTTCGGGCCGGTCACGGTCAAGCGCGGCGACATCTGCTCCGGCGCGGGCGACGCCGCGCAGCTCGCCGATTTCGGCGAGGAGGACAGCCACGACCTCGCCGACCTGAAGAACGCCCGGCACATCCTCCTCTGGGGCAAGAACGTCTTCACGTCGAGCCCGCACACCCTGCCGGTGCTGCGCGAGGCCAAGGCGCGCGGCGCGGAGCTCGTGCTCATCGATCCGGTGCACCACAAGACGGCGTCGCTCTGCGCGGCGTTCTACCAGCCGCGCCCGGGCGGCGACTTCGCGCTCGCCATGGCCGTCGCCCGCGTGCTCTTCGACGAGGGGTGGCTCGATCCGCGCGCCGCGGAGTACTGCGATCACCTCGACGAGCTCCGCGCGCTCGCGCGGCGCCGCTCGGTCGCCGTATGGTGCGGCGAGGCCGACGTGCCCGAGCGCGCCGCCCTGGACCTCGCGCGCCGCCTCGCCGACCGGCCGACGGCGATCCTCGTGGGCTGGGGCATGGGCCGGCGCACCTCGGGCGGGGCGATCGTGCGCGCCCTCGACGCGCTCGCGGCCGTGAGCGGGAACCTCGGCATCCCCGGCGGCGGCGTCTCGTTCTATTTCAAGCGGCGCGGCGCGTTCGATCTCTCGTCGTTCCAGGGCGACCGCCCCCCGCCCCGCACGGTCTGCGAGCCGCTGTTCGGGCAGGAGGTGCTCCGGATGAGCGACCCGCCGATCCGCGCCGTCTGGGTGACCGCCGGCAACCCGGTCGCGATGCTGCCCGACTCGCGCGCCGTCGCGGAGGCGCTCGCGACGCGCGAGCTCGTCGTGGTCGCCGACTCCTTCCTCACGGACACGGCGCGGTTCGCCCACCTCGTGCTGCCCACGCGGACGCTCCTCGAGGCCGACGACGTGCTCGGCGCCTACGGCCACCACTACCTCGGCGTCGCCACGCCCGTGGTCCCGCCCCCGGACGGGGTGAAGAGCGATCTCGAGATCATGCAGGCGCTCGCGCGGCGCGTGGGCCTCGGCGACGCGCTCGACGGCAGCGCCCGCGACTGGAAGCGGCGGGTCGCGGAGCCGAAGCTCGCGCCGCTCGGCGTCACCCTCGAGGCGCTGGAGCGCGGGCCGGTGCGCAACCCGCTGGCGCCGAAGGTGCTGTTCGAGGACCGCAAGTTCCCGACCGCGAGCGGGCGGGTCAACCTCATCACCGAGGCGCCGGAGGAGCGCGAGGATCCCGACGCGCGCGAGCTGCCGCTCTTGCTCATGGCGCTCTCCACCGACAAGTCCCAGTCGTCGCAGTGGGCGAGGCCCGCGCAGGGCCCGGCCGTCGTGACGGTCCACCCCGACGCGGCGGGCGGCGTGGCCGACGGCGCCGTCTGCCGGATCGTGTCGCGCGTCGGGGCGATGACGGTGCGGCTGCGCCACGATCCCGCGCAGCGCCGCGACGTGGCGCTCATCCCGAAGGGCGGCCACCTCCACGACGGCCGCTGCGCCAACGCGCTGATCCGCGCCCGCACCACGGACATCGGCGAGGGCGGCGCGCTCTACGAGGAGCGGGTGCGCATCGAGCCGATCGCGCCGGCGGATCGGCCCGAGCCCGCGCCGTAGGCGGCCCCGTCCGCCGTCGTCCGCGGGCATGACGGCTCCCCGGCTTGACACCACCGCTCCGGTTCAGGAAGGTTGTCGGGATGTCCTCGATGGTGGCGATGCCCCCGATGCCGGCGAGCTCCACCGCGACCGCGGACGAGGTGGTCGGGCCGGACGTGTCGGCGCTCGTCACCGAGGACGACGCCTTGGACAACTTCCCTTCCGAGAAACAGCAGCGGCTGCTCACCGAGGCGCTCTACAGCTCGTGGTCCGGTCCGCCGCCGGCGCAGGAGGGCGAGCGGCGGAGCTTCCTCGCAGCGGCCAACGTCGGGCTCTTCGCCACGACGAAGGAGCCGCCGCTCGTGCCGGACGTGTTGCTCAGCCTGGACGTCGCGCTGCACGAGGCGTGGTGGCAGAAGGAGCACTGGTCTTATTTTCTCTGGGAGTTCGGCAAGCCGCCCGACGTGGTCATCGAGATCGTCTCGAACCGGGAGGGCGACGAGCTCGGCCTGAAGCGGCGCCGGTACGCGTGGATGCGCGTCGCTTACTACGTCGTCTGGGACCCGGCCGGCCACCTCGGGGGGCCAGCGCTGCGCGCCTTCGAGATGCGCGGGCACACGTACGCGCCGATGGAGCGGGCCTGGTTCGAGGCTGCCGGGCTGGGGCTCTGCCCGTGGGAAGGCGTCTACGAGGGCCGGCACGACCGCTGGCTGCGCTGGCACACGGCCGACGGCAGCGTGGTGCCCACGGGGGCAGAGCGCGCCGAGCGCGAGCAGTCTCGCGCCGAGCGCGAGCGGGCGCGCGCCGAGCGGCTCGCGGCGCAGCTGCGGGCGCTCGGCGTCGAGCCGGACGAGAGCGGCTCCTGACCGCGCGGCGCGCCGCCGCTCAGTCCTCCTGCGCGGGCGCCCGCATCGGCTCTCGCGGCGTGGCGCGCTCGGGCGGCGGCGCGGCCGAGCCCTCCACGGCGTCCCCGATCTCGCGCGCCACGTCCTCGACCGTGCGCAGGCTGATCCGCCCGGCGAGGACCAGGGTCGCGCCGATCTCCCGGCAGTCGATCGGATCCAGCCGCACGGGCGACGCGAACGCGTTGACGGCCGCCATCTGCCCCGCCGCGTAGTCGAAGCGCGCGCCGAACACGAGATCGCCGAACCGCGTGTAGGACACCAGGCCGAGCGACGCGTGCACGCCGCTCATCCGCTCCAGGAAGAGCTTCGACTCGGCGGACATGGGGCCGCGCAGGCCCGACAGCGCGTTGAAATCGGTGACGGCGCCGCCGAGCAGGCTGAGGTCGCGCGTGAGGAACACCTCGGCGCCGAGCCCCACGTTGACGATGGGCGCCGCCCCCTCGACGATGTCGAGCCGGCTCCGCCTCCGGCTCGTCACCGCGCCCCCGTCGACCGCGATCTCCTCCCGATCGATGGAGGCCCGCACGAACTCTCGCTGGCCCAGGTAGAAGAAGCCGTCGAGCTCCAGGCGCAGCCTGCTCCACTCCGCGCTCGCGCCCACCGCCAGGCGCGCCGGCGACGGGGCCACGAACTCCCCTTCCCCGGCCCAGGTGCGGACCGCCGCCGTCCCGGTGGCGCGCGTGTCGTGATAGCTCGCGTCCAGCGAATCGAAGAGGTGCACGCTGGGCGTCCGCACGCTGATCCCGGCGGAGAACACAGGGCTCAGCCGGTACGTCACCCCGAGGTGCGCGAGCCCGTCCCAGGAGTCGCCGGAGAGGGCGGCCTGGTACGTCACGCTGCTCGCCGAGCCCGTGCCGGTGTCCTCCACGAGGCTGGCGACGTCGAGCGCGCTCGTGTAGCGGGTGCGCACGGCCGAGAGCGAGACGCCCACGGCGAGGCGCTCGGTGGCGCGGTAGCTCCACGAAGGGCCGGCGCTGAAGCGGCCCCACGCGTAGCGGAACGTCTGCGCCTGGTTCACGCGGCGCGAGGCGGACTCCCCCGAGAACCGGAGCGCGTCGAACCCGAACTCGTTCTCCTCGGTCTTCGCGAGGCAGGCGGCGAAGGTCTGGCGGCCGACCCGCGCCCGCCGCGGCTCCGCGTCGCGCGCGCCGCGCTTCCAGTCGAAGAAGTAACACGTCGCGTCCGGGAGGGAGTCCAGGCCCTGATCGGTCACCGTCGCGCGATCGAGCCGGAGATCGCCGTACAGCGCGGCGTCGACCGGACCTGGCTGGTGCCACGCCTCCAGCGTGCGGTGCGCGTAGCGGAAGAACGCCGACGAGAACGCGATGTTGCGGTCCTCGATGCGGATGATGGTGGCCGGGTTCAGGAAGGGCGCGGCGCCGTCGACCCCCAGCACGACCCCGGTGCCCCCGAGGAGCGCCGACCGCCCGCCGAGGAGCGCGGACTCGTACCGCCCCTGCGCGTGCGCCGCGGAGGCGCCGAGCGCGCCGGCGACGCCGAGCAGCGCGCCGGCGACGCCGAGCAGCGCCCCGCGCGCGCCGGAGCGGCGGACGCGGGCGCGCGGGCTCGGCGGCATGGCGGGCGCCAGCATGGATCGCGGCGCCGCGACGGCAACGGCAGCGGCGCCCCGCTGTGGCAGGACGCGACGTGCGCGCTCCGGGATCGGCACTAGCGGCGCGCCGCCAGCGCGCCCAGGCCGAAGGCGATCGCGTCCTCGGCGACGGCGGCGAGCGGGCCGGGGATGCGCGTCCCGCGGCCGAGCCATGTGCGGGCGCGGTTCCCGACGAGCGCGCCGATCGCGGCGGCCGCCGCCCCGATCACGGCGCCGGCGACGCGCATGTTCTTCTCGGGGCTCTGCGTGCCGACGGCGGCGCCCAGGACCGCCCCGATCGCGAGGCGCGCGCCGAGCGGACCCGGGGCGAGCCGGCTCGGCGCCGAGGGCAGCTTGTCGAACAGCAGCTCGCCGCCCGCGAGGACGCTCAGCGCGCGCTGCGCCAGCGGCGAGCGGATCGCCCGCCAGAAGCTCCCGCGCTGGCCGTCGAACGCGCCGCGCCGCGCGCTGGCCGCGAGGATCCTCACGCCCAGCATGGAACGCATTCCCGTCACCAGCCCGAGCCCCGCGGCCTGCCCCAGGAGAAGAATCTCCGAGGTGCGCGACCGCCGGGCGCCTCCCACGACCGTTGTCGTCTCCATGGAGGTACCGCAGAAGCAACGCATATGCCCTGGTTGGCCTGGGGCGCGCGACGTACATTGCGAGGGAGAGCTCCCCCGAGCTCGGAGACCGGTCCGCCATGCCTGTGACCCCCCTCGCCACGCTGAAGACCGTCGATCTCGAGGACGAGCGGCTGAGGCGCCTGAACGCGCTCAGCCACTTCCTGGACAACGCGATCCGCATCCCCGGCGTCGGCTACCGGGTCGGCTACGACGCGGTGATCGGGCTGATCCCGGGGGTCGGGGATCTCGTCGGCTTCGGCCTCTCGATCTACATCGTGCTCGCGGCGACGCGTTACCGTCTCCCCGCCTCGACGGTGCTGCGGATGATGCTCAACGTGGGCCTCGAGACGCTGATCGGCACGATTCCCGTCCTGGGTGACCTGTTCGACGCGACGTACAAGGCGAACGCGCGCAACCTCGACCTCCTGCGGTCGCACCTCGCCGCGCGCGCCCAGGGCGGCGCGCGGCCCTCGGATCTGGGCTTCTACGCGGGGCTGGCGGTCGCGGTCGGGGGCGTCCTCGCGCTGACGGGCCTGCTGCTGTTCTCGCTGGTGCGAGCTCTCCAGGGTCTCCTCGGCGCGTGACGCGTGGGCCGCGCCCGCGGCGGCGGCGCGACCGCGCTACCGGGTCGACACCGACAGGTGGGCCTGCAGCGAGATCATCTGCGGCGTGTCCGCGCCGTCTCTCGGCTCGAGGGACGTGAAGTAGCCCTTCCAGGAGGGCCCGGCCGCCCAGTAGGTCCAGCCCACGTAGACGTCCTTGTTCTGCTCCAGGTAGATCGCGACGTTGGCGATGGCCTTCAGGCATACCGCGCTGGAGCCGCCGCTGAACTCGCCGAGGAATCCCTTCTTGCGGTGCTTCCTGAGCCATTCCGTGAACACCTTCAGGCGCTCGACCCCGACGGTCTCGCTGACGCAGGTGGGCGACTTTCCCGAGGAGTCCTCGTCGAGGTGCTGGTGGACCTCGAACGCGACGTATCCTTTCGGGTCGGCGATCTTGAGGAGCGCCTCGGCGTTCGAGGTCCCGTAGAAGGTCGCGTTGAAGCTGTGCGCGCCTGACCACCCGTTGCCGGGGACGAGGATGAGGTTCGTCGCCCCGGCGTCGCGGATGGAGACGATCGCGGCATTGGCCGCCTCGATCCACGTCTCGGTCGGCATGTCGTGCGGCTCGTTCATGAGGGCGAACACGACCTTCGCGTTGCCCTTGAACTCGACGGCCAGCCTCCCCCAGAACTCCGCGAAGTCCGCGATGGGGATCTCCGCGCCCACGACGCCCGTCCCGTAGCGAGCGTAGTTGTGCACGTCGAGCACCACGTAAGCGCCCTTGGCGGTCAGGGTGTTGACGGTGGTCGTGAGCCGGTTCAGCTCCGCTGCGTTGAGCGGCTGATTGCGCGCGGGCTGCAGGCGTTCCCAGCGGAACGGCACCCGGAAGGTGTTCATTCCTTTGGCGATGAAGTAGTCCGCGGACGTGTAGCCCTTGGAGAGCGCGGGATCGGGGTAGATGTAGTGGACCCCTGGCGTCCCTGGCAGGCTCCCCTTCCCGAAGGCATCCACCCCGAACTCGGCGCCAGCGAGGCTGATCCCACGCAGCGAGAGCGGCCTCTCGAGGAGCTCCGCATTCCCCGCGCCTTGCTTCTTCTCAGCCCCCTCCCCCCGGCACCCTCCCAGAGCAGCCCCGATCCCCGCCACCAGCGCCCACGCGACCGCTCTCCTCACAGGCCCACCTCGGCCCCGATAAGACCCCGGCCCCCCCACGACTGCAAGCCTTCCCACTCCGGTGCATCCCCCCACGAGCGCGACGGCGCCCGTCCCCGCGCCCCGCCCGTCTTCTTCGCTCGTCAAGACGCTGGCCGAGCGGCGCGCACCCGCACAGGAGACGGGCCCAGATCGGCGTTTTCGGCGCGCAGGCGTACTCCTGTACGCCGAGCACCGAAAACGCCGAGGTGGGCCCGTATCCGCAGCGGGTGCGCGTCGCTCAGTCGCGGGAGCTGGTGAAGAGGCGGAGCACGTACCAGAACAGCATGGCGACGGACGCGAAGAGCTCGAGCGCGGCGCCGACGTGCCGGTCCTCCGGGAAATGGTGCAGGACGTTCGACGTGTCGTAGAGGATCGCGGCGCCGGCGAACGCGACCATGGCGACGCTGAAGAACGTGCCGAGCTGGAAGCCGAACAGCAGCGAGGCGCCGATGAGGACGAGCGCGCAGATGCCGCCCCAGCGCAGGAGCGCCCCGAGGAACGAGAAGTCCTTGCGGGTCACGAACGCGATCGCGGTGAGCCCGGCGAAGCCGACCATCGTGACCATCGCGGCGCTCTGGATCGCGCCGGGCGCGACCATGTCCGCGATGTAGAGGAGCGGCACGAAGATGATCGCCTGGGCAACCACGTAGCCGACCAGCGCCGCGTATTGCACCGGCTTCGACATCGCGGTGTGCGCCGCGCGGCTGGCGAGCCAGCTCACGAGCATGAACGCTCCGAGCACCACCAGCCAGCTCGTGCCCATCATCGCCCTGGCGATGACCGAGGCGGCGCCGGTCTTGAACAGCGCGACCTCGATCCCGGCGAAGAGCACGATCGCCCCGAACAGGTGATTGTACGTTCGCACGAGGAAGCGCTCGCGCGAGTCCGCGGCGGCACGGATCACCGACGAACGGCTCCCGTATCCTACGTAGTTCTGGTCCATGTTCCCTCTCTGGTAAGCCTCGACGTTCGGCGCTAGGCTTTCGGCTTCGGCTTTCGAAGCTAGCACGGGGCATGCCCGGCCCGCACGCAACACGCCCGCGACACGGCGGCCCGCTGCGGACGCGCAAAGCCGCGACGCCGTGAGCAACGGCGCCAGAGCCCAGCGCTCCGCCGCTCGCCCCGAGGCAGGCCGGGACCGCCCCATTTTGCCCCACCGGTACCGCAGGGCACCGGTACGGCTCGTCCGGCGCCGCGGCGCGATAAGGAAAAGCCGGGCCGCCCCATTTTGCCCCACCGGTGCCGCAGGACGCCGGCACGGCCCGTCCGACGCCGCGGCGCGATGAGGAAAAGCTGGCCTCGATGTCTTCGCCGCGTCGAAGTCCCCTGAAGGATCGCTTAGATCCCCTTGGGGATCTTGTCGAGGTCCACCTGGGAGAGCGCATGTCGGATCAGCGCGCTCCGGTTGGCCTTCGTCATGCCGCGCGCCTTGAGGGCGCTGACCATCTCGTCCAGCCTCTCGAGATCCTCGGTGTACATCGAGATGCAGATGACCTTGTAGTGCTGCGGTCGCTCGGGCGGCGGCGCAGCCCCCGGCTCGGCCGCAGCGCCGGTCGCCCGGCCCTTCGCGCGCGAACGCGGCGCATCCGTGGGTGTATAGAACGCCCCCGACAGAACCCCTTCCACCTCGTCGCGATCGAGCAGCGCCCGCGCGGCGCCCCCGAGATCGCCTTCGCTCTTCATTGCTTCCTCCAGCTCCCTGCCCGGTCGGGGCGCCGCGAGTGCGGGCCCTTCATCCAGCGGGACCCCGCGGTCGCGGGTCCCTCCCTTCAGCGGGACCCCGCGGTTGCGGGTCCCTCCCTTCAGCGGAACCCCGCGGTCGCGGGTCCCTCCCCTCATCGGGACCGTGCGGCCCCGGATCCCTTCATGCGCCGGCCGCCGCAGCGCCCGGCCGCTCTGCTGCCGCGTCCGCCCGATCGACGCTCCACGACCCCGCGTCGCGCGCCGCCCCTGCCTCCGAGCCCGTCACGCCGCGCTCGCGGCTCTCGATGATGCGATCGACCACCGCCAGGTAATCGTCGGCCGCCGGCGTCCCCGGCGCGTACTCGAAGATCGTCTGCCCCTGCGCGGGCGCCTCCTTGACCTTGATCGCCTGCCGGATCGGCGCGAGGCAGCGCTCCCCGAAGTGCTGCTTCATCGTGCCGACCGCCTCGCGCGCGATCTTCGCGCGGCCGTCGAAGAAGGTCGGCAGAACGCCCCAGATCTGCACCGGGTGGTGCAGCAGGGCGTTCACGTTCTTCACCGTCTTGATCACCTGCCGGACGCCGACGAGCGACAGGTAATCGCACGCGACTGGGACGAGCACGCTGTCGGCGAACACCAGCGCGTTCTGGTTCATCAGCGACAGGCTCGGCGAGCAGTCGAGCACCACGTAGTCGTACGCGGCCGCCGCTGCGGACAGGCGATCCGAGAGCACGCGATCCCGGTTCTGGCGGCCCGCCAGGTAAAGCTCGGCCGCGGCCAGCGTCTCGTTGGAGGGCAAGAGATCCAGGTTCGGCCGCACCGTCCTCGTCGCGTCCGCGATCCGGAGCCCCATCACGAGCACGTGATAGAGCGAGCGCTCGGCGCTCGCGCCGAGCGAGACCGAGACGTTCCCCTGCGCGTCGGTGTCGACGAGGAGCACCCGCTTGTCGCGCGCCGCGAGCCCGGCCGCCACGCTCACGGCCGTCGTCGTCTTGCCCGTGCCGCCCTTGTGGTTGAACACGGCCAGATACCGCGGCACCCCGGCCGGCCGCTGCGGCGGCCGCTTCGCGCCCATCGCGGGCGACAGCGAGACCGCGACCGCCCCCTGCGCCCTGGGCTCGCCAGCCGGCGCGGCCGGCGGCGCGGCCGACACGGCCGGCGGCACGGACGGCTCCGCCGCCCCGCCTGGCGCGCCCGCGCGCGCCGCCGCCGCGGGCGACGCCGGCTCGCCCGTCTCCCCGGCAGCGCCGGCCGCGCCCCCCGCGAGCGGCGCATCGCGGCGGGTCGGCGGCAACCCCTCGGCCGGCGGCGCGGCGGCCGCCGAGGCCGCTGCCGCGATGTCGCCGAGCCGCGCCCCCTTGGCCTCGCGGACCAGCTGCGCCCGGCACTCCAGCGAGCACGCGTAGTTCCGGCGCCCGGCCACATAGAGCACCTGAGACACGAGCTGCGGGGAGAAGCGCTTGGCGCACGCGTCGCACGTGGCGAGCGAGGCGCCCCCGTCCCCGCCGAGCTGGCTCTTCTCCAGGCACTTCTGCGAGCAGAAGAAGGAGAAGCCGCCGTCCTTCTCCTCCATCTGGTACCGGAACTGGACCTCGAATCCGGTCCCGCACACGCTGCACGTCTCGCTGATTCCGCCCACAGCTCGCTCCTTCGCGCCGCGCACAGCGCTTTGCCCAGGCGCAGCCTTGACCATCATCACAGTCAAGGCACAAAGGTCAACTTTTCTGCGAGCACGGCTCACCCTTCCAGCACAAGGGTGGGAGCGCATCCCGGGAGGGGCCCGGGACGAGGGCCAGTCGGGGCGGGACCGGGGCGGCAGGCTCAGTGACGGAAGTGCCGGACCCCGGTGAACACCATCGCAACCCCCGCCGCGTCCGCCGCGGCGATGACCTCCGGGTCCCTCACGCTGCCTCCAGGCTGCGCGACCGCCGTGATCCCGTGCTCGGCGGCGAGCGCCAGGCCGTCCGGGAACGGGAAGTAGGCGTCGGACGCGAGGACGCTCCCGCGGGCCCGCTCTCCCGCCTTGCTGCAGGCGATGCGCACGCTCTCGACCCGCGACATCTGCCCGGCCCCGACCCCGACCGTGCTGCCGGGCACCGTGAGCACAATCGCGTTGGATTTCACGTGCTTGCAGACGCGCCAGCCGAGGTCGAGCGCCTCGAGCTCCTGCGCCGTGGGCGCCCGCTTCGTCACGACCTTGCCGCCGCGCACCTCGCCGCCCGCGGTCGCGTCCCGCTCCTGGACCACGAGGCCCCCGCCGACGCGCTTGAACGTGAGCTCCCGGTGATCCGCGGGCAGGAGCGCGCCGGTCGCGAGCACCCGGAGGTTCTTCTTGGTCCGGAGCACCTCCAGCGCCTCGGGGGCGTAGGCGGGCGCGATCACGCACTCCAGGAACGTCTCGACGAGCACCTCCGCGGCCGCGCGGTCGACCTCGCGGTTCAGCGCGACGATCCCGCCGAAGGCGCTCACCGAGTCGGCCTCGCGCGCCGTCCGGTAGGCGGTCGCGAGGTCGCCCGCGACGGCGACGCCGCACGGGTTCGTGTGCTTCACGACGACCGCCGCGGGCTGGGTGAACTCGCGCACCGCCTCGAACGCCGCGTCCACGTCGACGAGGTTGTTGAACGAGAGCTCCTTGCCGCCCGCGCCCAGCGACTCCGCGAGGGCGAGCGACCCCGCGGCCGCGCCGCGCTCGCGGTAGAAGGCGCCCGACTGGTGCGGGTTCTCGCCGTACCGGAGCGGATAGGCCCGCTCGAGGGCGAGCGTCAGGAAGCGCGGGTACGGCTCGCGCTCGGCGGCGTTCGGCTCGCCCTCCTCCGGCAGCGACGAGAGGTAGCCGGCGACCATCCCGTCGTAGGCCGCCGTGTGGGCGAACGCCTTCGTGGCCAGCCGGCGGCGCGTCGCGCTCGACACCTCACCCGCGCCGTCGATCTCGGCGAGCACGGCGTCGTAGTCGGCCGGATCGACCACCACCGCCACGCGCGCGTGGTTCTTGGCCGCGCTGCGCACCATCGACGGCCCGCCGATGTCGATGTTCTCGATGATCTCGGGGTGCGTGACCCCCGGCCGCCGGACCGTCGCCTCGAACGGGTAGAGGTTGCACACCACGAGATCGATCGGCTGGCCCCCGAGCCGCGCGAGGTCGTCCTCGTCGATCGCGCCGCGCATCAGGATGCCGCCGTGCACCCGGGGATGCAGCGTCTTCACCCGGCCGTCCATCACCTCGGGCGAGCCGGTATAGGCCTCCACGCCGACGACCGGCACGTTGGCGTCCTGGAGCGCCCGCTGCGTCCCCCCGGTCGAGAGGATCTCCACGCCCTTTTCCGCGAGCCGCCGGGCCAGCGGGAGCAGCCCCGTCTTGTCCGAAACCGAGATCAATGCGCGTCGAATCATCGCGACGCCAGCTAGTGCGTCTCGGCCCCCGCCGCCAGCCGATCCGTCATCGCTGTCCGCGGCGCGGCGCACGCACGCGCCGCGCTCGCGCGCTCCCCGCTCAGGCGCCCGGCGGGGCGGCCGGCGTCGGCTCGCCGGCCGCGGCCGGCGGCGCCTTGACCGGCGCCTCCTCGGTCACGAGCTCGCCGTCACGGTACTCCAGGACGCCCTTGGGCGGCCCGAAGACCGCGTAGGCGTCGGGCAGGATCAGCGCCTCGCGGAGCACGTCGTCCACGTGCTCCACGAGCACGAGCCGCAGCGCCTTCAGCACGCGCCGGGGCACGTCCCGGAGATCCTTCCGGTTCTCCTTCGGCAGGATCACGGTCGAGATGCCGCCGCGGTGGGCCGCGAGCAGCTTCTCCTTGAGCCCGCCGATCGGCATCACCCGGCCGCGCAGGGTGATCTCGCCCGTCATCGCGAGATCCCGCCGGACCGGCACCTTCATCAGCGCGCTCACCAGCGCGGTCACCATGGTCACGCCCGCGCTGGGCCCGTCCTTCCGGACGAAATCGGGGAAGTGAATGTGGACGTCGACCTTCTGATAGACGTCCGCCTCGAGCCCGAGGCGATCGAGGCGCGAGCGCACGTAGCTCATCGCCGCGTGCCCGCTCTCCTCCATCCCCTTCTCGAGCAGCCCGGTGATGACGAGCTTGCCCTTGCCCGGCACCACGGTCGCCTCGGCCGGGAGCAGGTCGCCGCCGACATTGGTCACGGCCAGGCCGTTCACGAGGCCGACCTCGTCCCGCTCCTCGCGCCGGCCGAGCCGGTACTTGGGGACGCCGAGGTACTTCGGGATGCTCTTCGCGACGACCTCGATCGGCTTGTCCTTGCCGTCGGACACGACCTTCCGGGCCACCTTGCGGCACACGCTCGCGATCTCGCGCTCCAGCGAGCGCACGCCGCTCTCCTTCGTGTAGTGGTGGATGATCGTCCGGAGCGCCCCCTCCGTGAAGTCGAGCGACACGTCCTCGAGGCCGCACTCCTTCCGCTGTCGGGGCACGAGGTACTTCACCGCGATGTTCAGCTTCTCGAACTCCGTGTAGCCCGAGAGCTGGATGACCTCCATGCGGTCCTGGAGCGGCACCGGGATGCCCGACAGCGTGTTCGCCGTCGTGATGAACATCACGTCGGAGAGGTCGTAATCGAGATCCAGGTAGTGGTCATTGAAGGTGTGGTTCTGCTCCGGATCGAGCACCTCGAGCAGCGCCGCCGCCGGATCCCCGCGGAAGTCGGTCGACATCTTGTCGACCTCGTCGAGCAGGAACACGGGGTTGTTCGTCCCGACCTTCTTGAGCGACTGGATCAGCTTGCCGGGCAGCGCGCCGATGTACGTCCGCCGGTGGCCGCGGATCTCCGCCTCGTCGCGCACGCCGCCGAGCGACAGCCGCACGAACTTGCGCCCGGTCGCGCGCGCGATCGACTTCGCCAGGCTCGTCTTGCCGACGCCGGGCGGACCGACGAAGCAGAGCACCGGGCCCTTCAGCTTCTTCGTCAGCGCCTGGACCGCGAGGTACTCGAGGATCCGCTCCTTGA
This sequence comes from Sorangium sp. So ce394, assembly GCF_051474665.1. Taxonomy (NCBI): domain Bacteria; kingdom Pseudomonadati; phylum Myxococcota; order Polyangiales; family Polyangiaceae; genus Sorangium; species Sorangium sp. So ce394. The sequence goes on along the minus strand of NZ_CP150339.1, from coordinate 5,059,759 downwards.
TCTTCTTCAGGCCGTAATGGTCCTCGTCGAGGATCTTCTCGGCCTCGACGAGGTCATACCGCTCCTCGCTCTTGTCGTACCAGGGGAGCTCCAGGATCCAATCGATGTAGTTGCGCACCACGGTCGCCTCGGCGCTCGTGGGGTGCATCATCTTCAGCTTCTTGAGCTCCTTCTTGACCTTGGCGGCGGCCTCCTTGCTCATCCGCTTGGTCTTGAGGGCCTCCTCGATCTCCTGGATCTCGTTCTTGAACTCGTCGCGCTCGCCGCCGCCCAGCTCCTTCTGGATGGCCTGCATCTGCTCGTTGAGGTAGTACTCCTTCTGCGTCTTCTCCATCTGCTTCTTGACGCGACTCCGGATCTTCTTCTCCACCTGGAGAATCTCGATCTCGGCCTGCATCAGCTCGATGAGACGCTCGAGCCGCTTCTGCGGCTCCTCCATCTCGAGCAGCGCCTGACGGTCCGTCAGCTTAATGGTCGGCAGGTTGGCGATGATGGTGTCGGCGAGCCGCGAGGCCTCGTCGATGGCCTGCACCGCCATCAGGACCTCGGGCTGGATCTTCTTGTTGAGCTTGACGTACATCTCGAACGTCGACTGGACCGAGCGCATCAGCGCCTCGACCTCGACGCTCGCGACGGAGCTCTCGACGATCTCGTCGTACTCGATCAGGAAGTACGCATCGCTCTGGACGTAACGGCGGATGCGCGCCCGGCGCTTGCCCTCGATGAGGACCTTGACCGTCCCGTCCGGCAGCCGGAGCAGCTGCATGATGGCGCCGACCGAGCCGACGCCGAAGATGTCGTCCGGCGTCGGGTCGTTCGTCTTCGCGTTCCGCTGCGCGGCGAGGAAGATCTCCTTGCCGCGGTTCATCGCCTCGTCGAGGGCGGCGATGCTGCGCTCGCGCCCGACGAACAGCTGGGAGACCATGTGTGGAAAGACGATGATGTCGCGCAGAGGGAGCAACGGGACGATGCCGCGCTCGGGTGCGTTCTTGCCGCGATCACTGTCGTTCTTGAAGAACATCCGCCGTCTTTCCGGGAGTATCGGGAGGCCGGGGCAGCCCCGCCTCGGTTGTCACACGTGGCTTGCTTGACTGCTGTACTTGCGCCGGAGCGGCGCGCGCCCCACGGGGGACGCGCGCGGCGCCGGCATCCTCGGAGGAGGCGCGCCCGACAAGGGCGCGCCGGACGCGCGCCGTCCAGCGCGGCGCGGGCCTGCGCCGCGCGCCCTGGACAGCGGCCCCCCTGGGGCGAGCGCTACGCGAGCTCCGCCTCCTTCGTGTACACGATGAGCGGCGGCTCGTGCTTGACGATCACGTCCTCGCTGACGACGACCTCCTTGATCCCCGTTCGGGACGGGACGTCGTACATGATATCGAGCATCGCCGACTCGAGGATCGCGCGCAGGCCGCGGGCGCCGCTGTTCCTCTCCAGGGCCTGGCGGGCCACCGCCACGAGCGCGCCCCGGGTGAACTTGAGCTTCACCCCGTCCATCTCGAAGAGCTTCTGGTACTGCTTGACCAGGCTGTTCTTCGGCTTCGTGAGGATGTCGATGAGCGCCTCCTCGTTGAGCTCGTGCAGGGTCGCGAGGATCGGCAGGCGGCCGATGAACTCGGGGATGAGCCCGAACTTGAGGAGGTCCTCCGGCTGGACGACGCTGAGCAGATCGCCCAGCTTGAAGTCCTTCTTCGCCTTGATGTCGGCGCCGAAGCCGAGCGTGTTCTGGCCGATGCGCCGCTGGATGATCTGATCCAGGCCGACGAACGCGCCGCCGCAGATGAACAGGATGTTGGTCGTGTCGACCTGCAGGAAATCCTGCTGCGGGTGCTTGCGGCCGCCCTTTGGGGGGACGTTGGCGATCGTCCCCTCGATGATCTTGAGCAGCGCCTGCTGCACGCCCTCGCCGGAGACGTCGCGCGTGATGCTCGGGTTGTCGCTCTTCCGGCTGATCTTGTCGATCTCGTCGATGTAGACGATGCCGCGCTGCGCGCGCTCGACGTCGTGATCCGCGTTCTGGAGGAGCTGGACGATGATGTTCTCGACGTCCTCGCCGACGTAGCCGGCCTCGGTCAGCGTCGTCGCGTCCGCGATCGCGAAGGGGACGTTGATGATCTTGGCGAGCGTCTGCGCGAGGAGCGTCTTGCCGGAGCCCGTCGGGCCGAGCAGGAGGATGTTCGACTTGGACAGCTCCACGTCGTCCGAGGAGACCCGGCTGTCGATGCGCTTGTAGTGGTTGTGCACCGCTACGGCGAGGATCTTCTTGGCGCGGTTCTGGCCGACGACGTACTCATCCAACGTCGCCTTGATGTCGGCGGGCTTGGGGACCGGGGTCGACCCGGCGTACGGCTCGTCCTTCTCGACCTCCTCCGCGATGATGTCATTGCAGAGCCCGATGCACTCATCACAGATGTACACCGTGGGGCCCGCGATGAGCTTCTTCACCTCTTTCTGCGACTTGCCGCAGAAGGAGCAGCTTAGATTGCCATTCGAGTGATCGTCCCGCCTTCGCTCCACTTCGACCCTCAGTGCGGTCTGCCAACGCTTCCGCTTCGATGAGCGGTGGGGTCACGCCGCGGCGGCCCCTTCCGCTCGGGATGGGGACGGCTTCCACCGTCCCCTGGATTTTCAGCGATGCGCAGCCAAACGCCGCGCTCGGATTCTAGTCCGGTGCCCGTACCGTCGCAAGCTAACGGGGGTGGTCTCCAGCCTGTGGCCGAAGTCAGGGAATCGCCCGATGGCGCCGCGACGCGCGCCGCCGATGAGGCTGCGCGCCTCGGGAAAAGCAGCGGATCGAGCGAGCGCAGCGCGGCGCGCTCGACCAGCACGGCGCGCTCGCCGCCGCTCGCCCCGCCGCTCGCCCCGCCGCGCGCACGCGCACGCGCGCCGCGCCCGGCGCGACGTGGCGGCGACGCGCGACACCGCCGCGCGCGGCGCAACGCCGCGGCCCGACGCGGCTCCGCGCCGGCCCTCCGCCAGAGCACGCCCGCCGGACGAGGGGGCGCGGGCACCTACTTGTTCCGCTTCGGGAAGACCTCGTCGATCAGGCCGTACTCCTTGGCCTGCGTCGCGCTCAGGTAGAAGTCGCGCTCGATGTCCTTCGCGAGCTCGTCCCGGTTCTTGCCGGTGGCGTCGACGAGGATGTCGATCAGCGTCTCCTTGATCTTCTTGATCTCGCGCGCCTGGATCTCGATGTCCGTCGCCTGGCCGCGCGCGCCGCCGAGCGGCTGGTGGATCATCATCCTCGCGTGCGGCAGCGCGAAGCGCCGGCCCTTGCGGCCCGCGCTGAGCAGCACGGCGCCCATCGACGCGGCCTGGCCGATGCACATCGTCGACACCGGGCAACGCACGTACTGCATCGTGTCGTACATCGCGAGCCCCGACGTCACCACGCCGCCCGGGCTGTTGATGTAGACCTGGATCTCCTTCTCGGGATCCTCGCTCTCCAGGAAGAGGAACTGCGCGATCACGGCGTTCGCGACGAAGTCGTCGATCTCCGTGCCGATGAAGACGATGCGGTCCTTGAGGAGGCGGCTGAAGATGTTCCACTCCCGCTCGCCGCGGTGGGTCACCTCCGTGACCGTCGGGAGGATGTAGGCCTTCTCGCGTTCGAGAAACTCGATGGCTTGGGTGCGGGTTTCGACTCGTCGGGTCATCCGGTGCTCCGGGGGGTTTCCTGCCGCGCGGCAGGGGTTCTACTCCTGGGCCAGACTGCGTCCGATCGCAAGACCGAACGCGCCCGAGGTTACCGGAAAATGGCGACCGCCCGCTGCGGTCGCGCACGGAACTAGCGCCGCGCCCGCGCCCGGCGCTGGCGCGCCGTTCGCTCGACGTGCGCTCGATTTTCGCTCAGCGCGCGCTCGACCTACGGGGTGCGGCGCGATGAGGGCGCCGCGCGCGTCCTGTGCGCGGGCGCGGCCGCGCGACCCGGACGAACCGCGCCGCCGGCGCCGAGCCGGCGGCGCGGCGCCGCGGCTAGCCCGCGTCGGTGACCTTCGCGGCGGCCTCGATGATGTCGAGGATCTTGTCCTCGAGGATCATCCCGGCGAAGAGCTCGCGCTTCTGCGGCTCGCGGTACTCCGCCTTGATCTTCGCCACGTTCTTGCCGGTCTGCTCGGCCAGCTCCTGGTAGCCCTTCTCGAGGTCGGCCTCGGTGATCTTGACCTCCTTCGCCTTCGCGATCTCGGCCATGACCAGCCCCGCGCGCACCTTCATCTCGGCGTCGAGCCGGACGCGGGCGCGGAACTCCGGCGTCGGATCGACGCGCTGACCCTGCCGGCGCGCCGTCGCGAGCAGCTCGCGCTCGGCGAGCTGCGCCTGCTGGTCGACGAGCGACGGCGGGACCGGGATCGGGTTCGCCTTGCAGAGCTCGACGACGAGCTGCTCGGCGACCGCGTCGCTCGCCCGCTGCGTCAGCTCCTTCTCGAGCTTCTTGCGGAGCGACTCGCGGAGCGCGGGGAGGCTCTCCTCGCCGCAGTCCTTCGCGAACTCGTCGTCGACCTCCGGGAAGATGCGCTCCCGCAGGTCCTTCAGCGTGATGTGGAAGACCGCCTGCTTGCCCCGCAGATCCGCGTTCGAGTGCTGCTCGGAGAACGTGACCGGGACGTCCTTCGCCTGGCCGGGCGTCATGCCGAGGAGCGCGTCCTCGATCTCCTTGAAGACCTGGCCGCTGCCGAGCTCGGTCTCGATCTCCTGCTCCTTCGTGTCGCGCAGGGCGCCGGCGACCTCCAGGGTGAAGGAGATCGTCGCCATGTCCCCCTTGGCGGCGGGGCGCTCCGGCTCCGGCGCCTGCAGCGTCGAGTGCTCGCGCCGGAGGGCGGTGATCTCGGCGTCGATCATCTCCTCCGACGGCGTCGTCGAGGGGCGCTTCACCTCGAAGCCCTCCCACTTCACCTCGGCGATGTCGGGCCGGACCTCGAAGCGGGCCTTGTAGGAGAACGCGTCGTCCGGGCGGAGCTCGGCGGGCGCGATCGCCGGCTGGGACAGGGGCTGCACCTGCTTGTCGGCGAGCGCCTGGTTCAGCGTGGCGTCGACGAGCCGCTGGGCGACATCGGCGTGGATGCGGCCGCCGTAGAGGTGCGCGAGCACCTGGCGCGGCGCCTTGCCAGGCCGGTAGCCCCGGACCCGGGCCGTCCGCTGGAGCGCCGTATAGGCCTTGTCGACCTCGCTCCGGACGCGGTCCGCGGGGACCTCCACCTGAAACTCCATCAGCACGGGAGAAAGCTTTTCGACGTTGACTTGCATGGCGTTTTTTTCGAAGGGCGGCACTCGTGCCACGCGCCGCCGGGGGGGTCAAGACGGCCGAAAGGACGCTGCTTTAAAAAAAGGAGCCCCGGCGGAGAGGCGGCCGCCGGGGCTCGGGGATCCCGGGAGGGATCGTGCAAGCTGATGCGGAGCGAGAGGCTCGCGCCGGTGCGGACGCCGCTGCGGCGCGCTTGCGCGGCAGCGGCGTCCGCACCGGCGCGAGCGCGGGGCCTGCGAGGCTGGCCCGCGCCGCGCGGCCGCGCTCAGTCGTCGTCCGAGACGTCGAAGGGGTCCTTCTCGAAGTCGAGCTCGGCGTCGAACGACGACTCCTCCTCGACGATGTCCTCGAGCGAGAAGCCCACGCGGTTCGGGCGGAGAATCTCCCGCTCGAACTCTGCAAAGTTCTGATACGACCTGGGAAGCGGCATCTGTCCTCCTCACATGTGCCGAGGCGACGTCGGGGCGTCGGTCTGCTCGGCGAAGCTGGGCACCACGTCCGTGAGATCCTGGGCGGTCAGCGCCGGCCCTCGACGCGCGTCGAGGGCGGACGGCGGCGCGAACCGAGCGTCGACCTGCGTTGAAGCGAAGGCGAAAGCACGAGGACCTGCGCGGGCGCGAGCAATGCAGGCTCGCGCCCGTCGCACCAGAACGCGCGGGCGAGGACCCGATCGACCGGGCCGGCGTCGCCGCAGGGCAACAGCGCCCCGTTGAGGCCGAAGCAGCGGCTCCGCCTCGAGGCTCGCCCGCGGGCCAGCGGCCCCGTCGTTCGTTTACCTACACCCACATCAAGCGACATGTGGGTCACTGTAGACGCCCCCGCCGTTCAGGCCAACAATCCGGCGAGCGAACGGTGAATCGGGCGTAAACGGGCGTGAACCGCGCGTGAACCGCGCGTGAACCGCGCGTGACCCGGGCGTGAACCGGGCATGAACCGGTCGTGCACCGCTCATGAATCGCGCGCGGATGAGCGGCGGGGACGCGTGCATCTCTCGACGTGCCGATGGGGGTCGTGTAAGCAGCCGGGTCGGACGCGACACAGCACGATGCCACCGCCCAACCAGGGGGGCGCGCCCGGCAAGACCGGCTCCGCCTCCAAGCCTTCGCCTGTCGTCCTCGCCGTCGCCAACCAGAAGGGGGGCGTCGGCAAGACCACGACCTCGGTCAACCTGGCCGCGAGCTTCGCCGCGGCGGAGTGCCGGACCCTGCTCGTCGACTGCGATCCGCAGGGGAACGCGTCGAGCGGCGTCGGCGTGCGGCGGGGGAGCTTCGAGCTGTCGCTCTACGACGTGCTGATCGGGCGGGCGGCGCTGAAGGAGGCGACCGTCGCGACCGAGGTGCCGCTCCTCGACGTGGTGCCCGCGACGCAGGATCTCGTGGCGGCAGAGCTCGAGCTGGTCGACGCGGACGACCGCGCGACGCGGCTGCGCCAGGCGCTGCGCCCGCACCTCGACGGGTACGCGTTCGTCGTCCTCGACTGCCCGCCGTCGCTCGGGCTGCTCACGCTGAACGCGCTCACGGCGGCCCACCGGGTGCTCGTGCCGCTCCAGTGCGAGTACTACGCGCTCGAGGGGCTGACGCACCTCATGGCGACGATCGACCGGGTGCGGAGCGCCTTCAACCCGGAGCTCACGCTCGAGGGCGTCGTCCTCACGATGTTCGACGGGCGCAACTCGCTCACCCACCAGGTGGCCGACGAGGTGAAGGCGCACTTCCGCGTGTTCGACGCGATCATCCCGCGCAACGTGAAGCTCAGCGAGGCGCCGTCGCACGGCAAGCCGGCGCTGCTCTACGACGCGCAGTCGAAGGGGGCGCAGGGCTACCTGAGCCTCGCGCGCGAGATCCTGGACGGCCCGCCCGCCGCCGCGGCCGATCCGAAGAAGCGGCAGCGCGGGGACGCGGAGGGGGAGCCGCAGGCCGAGGCCACGACCACCACCGGAGCGCGCGCGAGGGACGCACGACCGAGATCATGAATGCCGATCAGAAAGGGGCGCGGCGCGCGCTCGGACGGGGGCTCGACGCCCTGCTCCCGGCGGCGCCGCCGGCGACAGCGACGGCGGCCGAAGGGCGCAGCGTGTTCGTGTGCGCGATCGAGAAGATCGTGCCGCAGAAGGGGCAGCCGCGGCAGCACTTCGACGAGGCCGAGCTGGAGGAGCTCACCGGGAGCATCCGCGAGCACGGGCTCATCGAGCCGCTCATCGTGCGCAGGACGCAGGCCGGGAACGACAGCTTCGAGCTCATCGCCGGCGAGCGGCGGTGGCGCGCCGCGCAGCGCGCGGGGCTCCGGGAGGTGCTCGTCGTCGTCAAGGACGTCTCCCCCAAGGAGGCGTTCGAGCTGGCCCTCGTCGAGAACGTGCAGCGGGCAGACCTCAACCCGATCGAGATCGCCGAGGCGTTCGACCGGCTCCTGCGCGAGCACAGCTACACGCACCAGACGCTCGCGGAGCGCGTCGGCAAGGACCGCACCACGATCGTCAACTCGCTCCGGCTCCTCCGGCTGCCGCCGCGCATCCGCACCATGGTGATCTCGCGCGAGCTCAGCGAGGGCCACGCGCGCGCGCTGCTCGGGGCGCCGAGCGACAAGGTGATGGCCGACGTCGCCGAGCGGACCGTCCACGGCAAGCTCCCCGTCCGCAAGGTCGAGGCGCTGATCAAGGCGGCGAAGGAGAAGGAGAGCCGCGCCGCCGGGGACGGCGAGGATCCCGGCGAGAAGAAGCGCGCGGGGAAGTCGCCCGCGATCAAGGACCTGGAGGCGCGCCTCATGCGGCGGCTCGGGACCCGCGTCGAGGTGCGCGACGAGGGCGGCCGCGGCGAGCTCGGGATCACCTACGGCTCGCTCGACGAGCTCGACAGGATCATCGCGCTGCTCGGCGCGTGAGCCGCCGCGGGCGGGCGCGCGCTCGCCCCCGGCCGGCGAGCGGGATCGCCCCCGGCGGGCGGGCGCGCGCGGGCTCGCGCCGCGACCGCGCTACTTGATCCGGGCGCTGAGCTCCTTCACCTTGGCGCGGGCGCGCTTGCCGATCTCGGTGTCGCCGCCGTGCTTGCCCGCCTCGGTGAGCGCCGCGAGCGCGCTCTGCGGCCTGCGCTCGGCCAGGAACGACAGGCCGAGGTAGTAGTGCGCGGCCGCGAACTTCGGGTCCACCTTGATCGCGGCCTGGTAGTCCGCGCGCGCCCCCGGCTCGTCGCCGAGCTCGTGGCGGCACGTCCCGCGGCGCACGTGGAACTCCGCCTCCGGCCTCAGCTTGATGGCGCGGTCGAAGGCCGCCACGCAGTCGGCGAACGCCTTCGCCGGCCCGAGCATCCGCCCGATGGTCGCGATCGTCGCCACGTCGTCGCCGGTGGCGGCGAGCGCCTTCTTCAGCTCCGCCGCGGCCCGGTCGAGCTCCTTGGCCTCGAACAGCATCGCGCCGTAGGCGAAGCGCGTCGCGGCCGAGTCCTCGGCCTTGAGCGCCGCCTCGTAGTGCTTGCTCGCGTTCGCGACGTCGCGCTTCAGGCCGTACGCGTAGCCCAGGTTCTGGTGGAGCGCGGCGCGGCCCGGCGCCTGCTCGATCGCCTTCGTGAGCACCGCGATCGCCTCGTCCGGCCGCGCGGGCTCGTCCAGGTAGAACGCCGCCAGGTTCAGCGCCGCGGCCTCCAGCTTGGGATCGCGCTCGAGCGCCTTCTTGTACGACGCCTCGGCGCCGGCGCGGTCGTTCGTCTTCTCGTGCGCGAGCCCGAGGTAGTAGTGCGCCTCGGCGTTGCCCGGCTCGTGCTCGATCGCCCGGAGGAGGTGCGGCTTCGCCTCCTCGTACCGCTCGTTCTTGATGTAGGCCACGCCCCGATCGAGCGCGCTCGTCGACGTCCCCTTCGAGGTCGCCGCGTCGCTGCCGTCCGGCGGATCGGCGAGCAGCGGATCCCCGAGCTGCTCGCGCGGGGCCTCCTGCGCTCCACCACACGAGACGGCGCACGCCGCGACCGCCACCACCGCCACGCCCCGGCGCGCGGCGGCGGCCGCCGCCCGCGCCGCGCGCGAAAACCACCCCTTGTTCATCCGACACTCCCTTCGCCGTCCAGGCCCTGGAGCACCGCGTGCAGCCGCTCCTCGACCTCTTGCATCCGCTTGCCGTTCGCGATCTTCGTCCCGTCCGCCTCGCTCACATAGAACACGTCGGCCACGCGCGTCCCCTCCGTGTTGATCTTGGCGACCGAGATCGACAGGCCGAGCTGGTAGAGCGCGTCGGAGATCGCGAACAAGAGGCCCGGGCGATCGCGCGCGAGGACCTCGATCACCGTGTGGTGCGACGCGCGATCGTCGATGGAGATCTGCGTCTTGACCTTCGGCGTCGGGCGCTCGCGCAGGCCGCCGCCGCGGCGCTTCTTGGCGACGTCGGCGCCGGAGATCTGGCCCGAGAGCACCGCCTGGATGTCGGCCACGAGCTTCGGGATGGCGCGGGCCACCCCCCCTACCCCCTCGCCGCGGTCGCGCACCCAGAACAGGTCGACCGCCTGCAGGCGCACGCCCGCGGGCGGCGACGACCCGGTCCTCACGCGGAGCGCGACGCCGTCGTCGTCGCACGCGCGCGAGTGGATCTGCGCGGCGTGGACCTCGAGGCGCGAGGACGCGAGCGCCGCCGTGATCGCCGCCAGCAGGCCGGGGCGATCGGGCGCGACCACGCACACCTCCGCGGCCTCCGGGTGGCGCGACGGCACCAGCGCGACCGAGACGCTGTTCCCGCTCGACTCCTGCTGCCGGGCGAGCTCGGCGTGCGCCGCGATCGCGGCGGGGCTGTTCGCGAGGAGGTAGCGCTCGGGCATCGACGCGAGGTAGCGCGCCAGGAAATCGCGCTGCGCGCGCCGCTCCGCCTCGTCCGCGGCCGGGAGGTCCTCGAGGGCGCCCACCGTGCCGCTGATCGCGCGCGCCATGCGCTGATCGTCGATCCCGAGCGGCCCGCTCTCCCCGCGCGCGCCGCGCAGGGCCGCGTCCGCCGAGAGGTAGAGCTCGTCGAGCATCCGCGCCTTCCACGACGTCATCGACGTGGGGCTCGTGGTCGAGATGTCGGCGACCGTGAGCAGGTAGAGATCGCGCAGCCCCTCGCGGCCGTGCACCTCCTGGCAGAACTCCGAGATGGTCGCCGGGTCGTCGAGGTCGCGCCGGGTCGCGATGAGGTACATCACGAGGTGCTTCAGCACGAGGTGGCACGCCTCGTCGATGTCCTCCGGCGGGAAGCCGAGCCGCTCCAGGATGTCGCGCGCCATCTCGGCGCCGCGCCGGCTGTGGTCCTTGCCCCCGATCGCCTTGCCCACGTCGTGCAGGAGCGTGGCGAAGAACAGCATCGTCGGCCGCGTCGCCTCGGCGGCGAGCCGGCACGCGAGCCCGAACTCGCCCGCGAGCTCGCCGCGCACGAGCGCCGCCAGCCGATCGACCGCGGCGACCGAGTGCACGTCGACCGTGTACACGTGGTAGACGTCGTGGTGGACGCGCCCGACGACCGGCGAGAACTCGGGGATCATCGCGAGCAGGAGGCCGAGGTCGTGCAGCTCGCGGACGACCGAGCCGCTCTGGAGCGCCGTCTCCTTGCACGTGGCCACGAGGGTCCGGAACAGCGCGGCGGCCTCGGGGCTCTCGCGGAGCGCCGCGCAGAACGCCGCGTCGCCGGCGGCGCGGACGATCGCCCCGCGCGCGTAGGGCAAGAGCGGGACGCCGCGCTCGACGGCCGCGGCGACCAGCCGCAGCGCGATCGGCGGGTCGGTCCGGAGCAGATCCGGATCGCTCATCGTGATGCAGCCGTCGAACAGGCGGATGCCGCCGCCGAGGTCCTCGTCGCGGCGGCGGCGCCGCGTGAGCGTCGGCGTGGCGCGCGAGACGATCATGTCGAGGGCGCGCGAGATGGTCCGGGCGCTCCGGTAGTAATCGCTCATCATCCGCTCGATCGCCTCGGGCGACACCGAGGGCTCGTCGGGCGGCGGCGCGGCCTTCCGGGCGGCCTCGGCCGCCTCGTTGTAGCCGAGCACGCCGGCGACGAGCTCCTGCTCGTCGAACGTCAGCCGGTCGGTCCGCCGGCCGGAGTGGGCGTGGAGGAGGTTGCGGATGCGCCAGAGCATCTCGGCGGCGCCCTGGATCTCCTCCGCCTCGCGGGCGACGAGCGCGCCGAAGCGGACCAGCGCGGCGAACTCGCCGACGCCGTAGCGCGCCTTCGCCGCCCAGCGGGCGACGTCGAGGTCGCGCAGCCCGCCGGCGCCGTTCTTCACGTCCGGCTCCAGGAGGTAGACCGAGCCGCCGAAGCGCTCGTGGCGCTGCGCGATCTCCTTGCCGAGCCGCTCGATGAAGCGGGGCAGCTCCGAGTGCGCGAAGAGGCCCGCGGCGGCGCGCTGCCACAGCGACTCGGAGAGCGACGCGTCGCCGACGACGTGCCGCCAGTCGAGCAGGCTCGTCGCGGTGGGCAGGTCCTCGCGCGCGCCCTCGACGAGGTCGTCGATGGTGACGACCTGGTGCCCCACGGTGACCCCCATGTCCCAGAGCGGGTAGAGCAGCGCGTCCGCGATGGCGCTGGCGCGCTGGGCGTCGCGGGCGAGGATGCGCACGTCGAGGTCGCTCCGCAGCGCGACGGCGCCGCGGCCGTAGCCGCCGACCCCGGCGATCGCGACCGCGTCCCACGCGGCGCGGCTCGGGGCGCCGGACTCGCGCAGGAGGTGGAAGAGGCGCGTCAGGAGATCGTCGAGCAGGCGCGCGTGGCGCCGGCCGAGGGCGACCCCGAGCGCGGAGGGATCCGCGGCCGGCGTGGAGCCGCTCGGCACGGCGCGGTCGAGCCCGGCGCGCTCGCGCGCGTAGGCGGCGCGGAGCTCGGCGAGCCCGCTGGGCCTGGACGTGGGGGAGAGATCGACGCTCATGCGGAGGGCTTTCGCTTTCTCAGGCGCCCGGGGCGCGGAAGGCGGTGACGTGGGCGTTCACCCGGACGGGGGTGAGGCCGGCGCCGCAGAGGCGCGGCGCCTCGCTCGCGGCGGAGAAGAGGAGCCCGCCGGGGCCGAGCTCGGCGGCGAGGCGGCGGGCCACCGCGTCGCCCGCGGGCTCTGCGAGGTACAGGAGGACGTTCTTGAAGAAGATGATCTGGAAGCCGCCGCTCGGCACGGCGTGGACCAGATCGCAGACCTCGAAGGAGACGACCTCACGGAGCTTCTGGGAGACGTGGAGCGCGCCGCCCTTCTGCTCACAATAGCGCTGAAGCAGGGCCGGCGGGAGCTGGTCGGCGGCCTCGGCCGAGTAGACGGCCTCGCGCGCCGCGTCGATGGCCGGGGCGGCGCGGTCGACCCCGAGCACGCTGAAGCGGCGGCCGGCGCTGGCGAGGACCATCCCGAGGGTATAGGCCTCCTCGCCGGTGCTGCAGCCGGCCGAGAGGCCGGCGATCGGGACGTCGGGCGGGATCTTCGGCAGCACCGCGGTGGCGATGGCCTCCCAGATGATCGGATCGCGGTAGAACCGCGTCTCGCCGACGCGGAGCGCGCTGACGATGTCCTCGACCGCCTCCCTGTCCTCGTGCAGGCGCTCGGCGGCCGCGAACGGGGACACGCCGTGCCGCGCGGCCACGCCGCTCAGCACGGCGAGGACCCGCTCGCGGACCCACCCCGGGGCGGCGAGGCTGCGGCCCAGGCCGAACCTGCGCTCGAGCTCGGCGAGCGCGAGGTCGACGGCCCGCTCGGCGGAGCGCGCCGCAGGACCTCCTCCCGCTCTCGGCGATCTGGCCATCGGGGGCGCCGCGGTCAGCCGAGGAAGCCGGCCTTCCTGGCCTGGGCTCCCTTGCCGCCGCCGTCGAGGGCGATGGCGAACACGTCCTTCAGCGCGAGCACGAAGGTCTCGCCCTTGGTGCTGCGCGCCTTGAGGAGCCCGCCCACGCTGAGGACCGCGTCGATCTTGGTCACCGGGAGCGACACGCCCTCGTGGGCGGCGTAGAGCGTGAGCACGCGCCCTTCCGGGAGCTCGGCCCAGCCGTCCTTGTCCGTCTTGGCCTCGGCCGTGTCGAGGGCTGCTTTGAGGATGTCGTCGGTCATGAGCAACGTTTCCGCCCCGCGCCCGGCCGCGTCAAGCGCGTGCTGTCCCTTACTGGATTGAACGGCGATCGGGGTCGTACGGGACCTCGTCCGTGGTACCGTAGTGCGCCGATGTGGAGAAGGCCTCCCAGCCAGCCCCCCCAGGACGGGGCCGCCTCCGGGGCGCAGCCGGGGGGCGCGATGCCGCCGGGGTGGGAGCCCGGGGACCACCTCTTCGTCGACGACATCAAGAAGTCGTTCGGGCCGACGAAGGTGCTGCACGGCATCACCATGCACCTCAGGCGGACCGAGACCGCGGTGATCATCGGCGGGTCCGGCGCGGGCAAGACCACGCTGCTCCGGCTGCTCATCGGCCTGGAGCGGCCGACCACCGGGCACATCTGGGTCGACGGCGTCGATATGGGCGCGCTCGGCGACTACGAGATGAACCGGATGCGCCAGCGGTTCGGGATGGTGTTCCAGTACGCGGCGCTGCTCGACTCGCTCACGATCTTCGACAACGTGGCGTTCCCGCTGCGCGAGCACCGGAAGCACATGTCGAAGCGGGACATCCGCGACAAGGTCGTGGGGATGCTGAACTCGCTCGGGCTGGAGAACAAGGAGGACCGGATGCCGTCGGAGCTGTCCGGCGGGCAGCGCAAGCGCGTGGGCCTGGCGCGCGCGCTGATGCTCGAGCCCGAGATCCTCATCTATGACGAGCCGACGAGCGGTCTCGATCCGCTGACGAGCCGGATGGTCGACGATCTGATCGAGGAGACGCGGGCGCGCTTCAAGGTGACGAGCGTGGTGATCTCGCACGACATGGCGAGCACGTTCCGCATCGCGCACCAGGCGTTCCTCGTGATCCAGGGGCGGGTGGTCGCGTCGGGGACGCCGGACGAGCTGGCGTCGGGCGACAACGAGCAGGCGCGCCAGTTCATCGCGGCGGCGGGGGTGGCGCCGGAGAAGGTGTCGCGGGTGAACCGGCCGGCGCTCGCGGACAGCACGAACGGCGACGGCGGGCAGGTGATCGAGTTCCGGAAGGCGGCGGAGTAGGTCGCTGCGGCGCGCGGGGCGCTGCGCGCGGCGGCGCCGCTACAGGCGGAGCACCGCGGCGCGGCGGCCTCGCGGCGTCGTCGCTTCGGAGAACCGGGGCGCGCTCCGGGCGAGGCGCCCGCGGGCGTCGAAGATGACGAGCGTCCCGCGGCTTAGCCGCAGGCGCGCGAGGTACTCGTCGAGCTGGGCGAGGCCCTCGCGGAGCGGGTCCTTCTGGCCCTTGCGCCACACCTTGAGCTCGAGCGCGCGCCGCTGGACGGCCCGGGAGCCGTCGGGCTTGCGGTAGGGGAAGCGGACGAGCAGATCGATGCGCCCGCGGCCGACGCCGTACTCGCGATCGATGAAGCCGCCGCCATTCACCGCACGCTGGAGGAAGGCCATGAGGACGAGCTGCGGGGCGACCTCGGGGTACGGCATCCCGGATGCGAGCACCTCACCGTGCTCGTGCCAGAACGCGGCGAACGCGCGGAGCAGGCGCCGGAAGGCGAGGCGGCCGTCGGACAACAGGAAGCGCTGGCGCGGGGCGTCGATCCGCTCCTCGGCCGATGACGAGAGGACGCGGGCGATCACCTCGCGGTAGATGGGGTTCGCCACGCGCAGCGGCTTGCCCTGGGCCACGAGGCCGAGATCGCGGACGTAGGAGGCGTCGTCGTCGTAGGTGTCGCCGCCGCCCTCGTACGTTCCCGCGAGGATGGGCTCGAGCACGCGGCGGACGCGCGGATCGGCGAGCTTGCTGACGAGCGAGTCGAGGTGCGTGGCGCGCGCGAGGATGAGGCGCTCCTTGGCCTGCTCGACGTGCGCCCGCGTGATGGCCTCGCCGGGCGGGACCGCCATCTCCTCGACGATCTCGCTGCCGAGCGCGTTGACCAGCCAGGGCTGGCCGGCGGTGAGCTCGAAGGCCCGGGCGAGCGCCGCATCGTGGAAGACCTGGCCGGTGTCCTCGGTGTGCTGGGCATACAGCGCGCGCAGCTCTTCCTCGGAGAAGTCTCCGAGCCGGAGCGACTTGACCTTAATGTTGAACGGGCTCGCGGTGCCGAGGCGCTCGGGATCGCCGCCGCTCGCGGCCTTGTAGTCGCGGACGTCGCGCAGCCCGCAGAGGATGACCGAGGCGGGGAAGTGGTCGGGACGGCTCGGGAAGCCGGCGCGGAGCTGGCGCAGGATGCTGAGGAGGCCCTGGCCGCGCAGGGAGTCGATCTCGTCGAAGATGAGGACGAGCGGGCGCGGGCAGGCGCGCGCCCAGGCGGTGAGCGCCGCGGAGAGGAGGCCCTCGTCGCCCTCGAGCGAGAACGGCGGCGGCTGGAGCTCGGGCGGCAGCGCGATCTCGGCCGCGCGCGCGAGCTCGCGCAGGACGGCGCGCTGGGCGGAGCCGTAGTCGTCGCCCGCGGCGCTGCCCTCCTCGCAGGAGAAGAGGACGGCGGCGTGGCGGCCCGAGGCGGTGAGCCGCTCGGCGACGGCGCGGAGGGCGGTGGTCTTGCCGGTCTGCCGGGGGGCGTGGACGACGAAGTAGCCCATCTGCTCGACGAGGCCGGGGACCTCGGGCAGCCGGCTTTCAGCCGGGATCATGTAGTGCAGATCGGGACGGCAGGGGCCGGTCGTGTTGAAGCGGCGCTTCACCCGCCGAGCCTTGGGCCAGCGGCCGGGAAGAAGCAAGGGAGCAGCCGACGAGCACGACGGGCGCGATACAGTGAAGCGAATGGAGCGGTGGTTCTGGATCGGGCTCGGCGGCGCGGCGGGAACGCTGGCCCGCTACGCGCTGTCGACGTGGTGCGAGGAGCGCTTCGGCGCCGGGTTCCCGTACGGGACGCTCGCCGTCAACGTGCTCGGGTCGTTCTTGCTCGGCGCCATCGGCGAGGTCGCCGCGACGACGGCGCTCCTGTCGCCGACGCTCCGGCTCGGCCTGAGCACCGGCGTCATGGGCGGCTTCACCACGTACTCGAGCTTCAACAACGAGACGATCAGGCTCATCCACTACAAGTCGTTGGCCGCGGGGCTCGTCAACATCGCGATCACGCTGGTCGGCTGCCTGCTCGCCGGCGTCCTCGGGATGGTCGTCGCGAGGCGGATCGTGGCGAGCTAGGGCGCCGGAGGTCGGCCGTGTACCGCTGCGCGCGGCGTGCTTCGCCCCTGGGCCAGGGGACGAGGATCAGCCGTCGGCGCCGAGGATCGGCGTCGTCTCTTCGTTCACCGGCACCGGGGGCGCGTCGCCCTGCGCTCCACTTCCGCTTCCGCCGGGCGGGGGCTTCTGTCCCGGGGGCGGGGCCTTCTTGCCGGCGCTGCCGGAGCGGGCCTCGAACATCCAGGCGGCCTTGTTCAGCTCGGGAACGAGGATGGTTCCATCGACCCGGCGCGCCGCCCTGAAGGCGCGGAGGATCTTCTCGATCACGACCGCGACCCTCCCGTCCTGCAGATCGAGCGCCCGCTGCGTCACCCGGCGCCCGGCGGCGACCTGGACGCTGGCGATCCCGCGCACCCGCTGCGCCGTGGCCCGGAGCGAGGCCGCGCAGTCGGCGCCGACCCCGTAGTCCTCGAGGAGCTGCGCGTCCTGCAGCGGATCCGCCCGCCGGGTCTCCTCGATGAAGCTCGCGAGCGCCTCCAGGCCCTTGGCGAGGCTCTCCGGGGAATCCGCGCGCCCCACCACGGCGTCGACCCGCGCCATGCGGCGCGCGCCGAGCGCGTTGCGCAGGCCGTCGTAGCAGAGGTCGCGCTCGCCGATGCCGTCGCGCATCGCGCTCCGCCCCTGCACCTCGAGCGCGGCCCGCGCGCCGGCCGCCTCGGTCGCCTCGGCGTCGTGCGCCCGCTTCATCGCCTGGAGCCGGCCCGCCTCGGCGACGAGCAGCGGCAAGAGCGCGTCGGGCATGCGCACCTTGGCGCGCTGCGATCCGGAGAGCGAGCCCAGGATCCGCCGCGCGGACGCGACGAAATGCGGGGCGTCATCGATGAGGCTCTGCGAATCGATGCGCGTGCCCTCCGCGACGAGGTCCTCCTCGGGGATGCCCGCGTACGTCCGCGCGGCGAACGCGCCGTCCGCAGGGCCGAGCTCGCGCGCGAGCGCGTCGAGGGTGATAGTGCTGGGTGAAACGATGGGTGCCTCGGCCGGCGAGGTCGCCGGCGCGGGCTTCTTGGTCTTGGAAGTGGCCATGGGAGGAGAAGCTACGGGAGAGCGTCAACGAAGGGGAAGCGGGCACACCCGCTGGGCAAGATCACGTCGCGACGATGCGCGCCCGAGTACGCACGCCGGCGGGAAGGCGACACGAGGCAGGCGCCCGGAATGCGCACGACAGAGGGCGGCGCGCACGGCACACCGGGCAAACGGCGCCACTACGGCGGACGACGTGCGCGGGGCCGGCGGGGAAAGCGCGCGAGCCGGCGATCGGCAGCGCACCACCGGGCCGAGGGGCGCGCACGGCGCCGCGGCACGCACGCACAGGAGGAGCGGACGCTCATACTGCACAGGCGTGCCGCGCAGGAAGCCGCCCGCCCCCGCCGCGCCAGAGACCTCGGGGACGCGCACGACGCGCCAGAACACGCGCACGAGACGCCAGAACACATGCACGACGCGCCAGCAACGCACGCATGACGCATCAGGGACACGCACTCAACGCAACGCGTCAACTCTGCAAGCCTCCCCGATACATGGCAAACACTGCGAAGCATCGCAGCCTGCAAGGAATCAGAGCGAGCGCTCTGCTGCGCGGAGCACTTCGTCCCACGCGGGCACGCCGAGACCGCCAAGGGGCCGGGCGAGCGTCACGGCGCGTTGCGCGGCAGCTCGCGCATCGGCGGCACCGGCGCTCGTGAGGCGCCGCGCGAGCTCGCGATGAGCCGCAACGGCAATCACGCGGCTCATGTGGTCCTCCGCGGTGTCGCCAAGGAGCGCCTCGGCCTGATCGACGACGTCCCGCGCCGCCGCAAGCCAAGGCTCGCCTTGGGGCTGGACCGCGGTCCAGAGGAGCGCAACGGCCGCCTGCGCGCGCATGCGCGAGCGGAAGTCCAGGCCAGAGCGCCCCCACTCGGCGATGTGGCGGAGAGCGCGCTCGAACCACGTTGATGCGCCCTGAGCATCCTGCGTGACCCACGCGAGAATACCCGATGCAAGCGCATGGAAGGCGTCCGCCCGGCTACCACCGTCCGGCTCGCTCTCGAGAGACGGAAGCGACGACGCATTCATCGGGCGCGCGAGGAGCTTCGACGCCTCTTCTTCGTCCCCGCGGATGGTCTCGATGATCGCGGCGGTGACTTCACAACGGGCAGCGAGCCTTGCGTAATCCTCGAATAACGATGCGCTCGCGTCGTGGAATCCGGACCGGAGGGACGCGAGGCCAAAGCGCGCGGCCTCTATCGCACCTCTCACAAGGAGGACGTCGATGTACACGATCAGCGAGGCGTCTTCTGGGAACGCTATCAGCCGCGGGGGCGAGGGGAGCGGCCCGGGACCGAGCAGCGTCTCCGCAGCGCCCATCTGGCCGAGCTCTGCCAGCCGAAGGGCGCGCGAGAGGACACGCGCGCTCGATGGCTGGCTCACGAATCCCAGTGCCCGATCGAGCTCCTCTGCCGCGGTGAGGTGACCAAGGCACCACTGCACGAGCGCATTGGCGCGCAGCGCACGAGCTGTCACGTCGGGTGGCAAGCGCGCTGCTAAGTCATCTCCGCCGCGCTCGAAACCGACCAGCGAGAGCGCCCGAGCTCCGTGCCCGGAAGCCTCGGTCGCTCGGCCCATCGCGGCGAGCGCAATGGAAAGACCCGAGAGCGCGTGGGTCGTGAGCACTGCGTCGTCACCGTCAGTGCGAGCGACAAGCTCGGCGTAAAGCTCCTCGGCCTCGTTGAATCGCCTCGTGGCAAGCTTCCAGTCGGCAAGGCGTAGCTTGCGCCGTGCGACAAGCGGCGGCGCGATGTCTTCCATCCCGCGCTGCTCGTACTCACTGGGGTCGCTGATCTCGCGCGCGGCGACCGCGGAACGGAGGTCTTCCACCCAGGGCCGGACCACGAGATCGCCGCCGAACAGCGAGAGTGGCGGCGCGGCGAGCAAAAGCAACAGTGCGACATCGACGCGCGCCGCCGCGCTCTCCGAAGCCGTCGTCACGATGGAGGCGTCCGCAGGGGCAACGCGCGCAGTGGCCCTCGATCCCGGCTCGTGGGCCTCCGCGCTCCCGTCCTCGTCGATGACGTACTCCCCGCTCCGGATCGACCACACGTCTGGTGCCGCGGCCGCGAACGCAGACACAAGCGCGACCGGAAGCATCACCACGACCTCGCCGCGGGACGGGCCGAGGACGTTGCGCTTCTCGTTCCAGAGCGAGAAGAAGCGCGCCCACGCCGCGGTGTCCGCGTACACCGCGCGCGACGCGTCGACGAGGTGGATCACGCCGCGGAGTTCCTCGGGCGGGTCGAGGAGCGGGACCAGGACGCGCTCGGCGAGCTCACCGTCGGTGAGCGGCGTGTCCGACGGCCGCCCGCTGTACGGCTCCAGCCGTACCAAGCGGACGCCCGCGCGCCCGAGCCGCGGGAGCTCCGCCGAGAGCGCCGCGACCAGCTCGTCCGCCGCGCGGGGGCTGGCGCACCGCGCGAGGTAGAGGTGGAACCGCCGCGAGAGCGCGAGCGCCTGCATCAGCCGCGAGCGCTCCCCGCCCGCGGCGCCGGTCATGCGCCCTTCTCCGCCGCGGCGTACGTCGCGTCGGGACAGGGCCCCGCGAGCTCCTGCATCCCGGCCACCGACGGGTGGAGGTCCACCCACTCGTCGTCGTTGAGGTAACGCAGGATGACGTTGTTCTGGAGCAGGTGGTCGGCGGCCTCGCGCTCCTGCTCATTGCTCGTGATGAGCTGCTTCGTGCGGTTTACCTTCGCGAGCCACGGGATCGCGCCGCTGTCGTACACGATGCTCCGGTAGCCATTCCCCGCGCGGCGCAGCTCCCGCTCGAGCGTCTCCCTGTCGACGGGGAACGTCTCGAGCTCGAGCAGCGTCTGGAGCAGCCGGACGATCTCCCGCGGGTAGCCGCCCGACCACAGCGCGATGGCGCGGAGCCGGTCGCGGAGCGCCGATTCGCCGAAGATCTCCCGGAGCGCGTCGTCGTCGATGCGCCGCTTCACGAGCTCGGTGATGACCTCGACCCCCTCGGGGTGAAGCCTGCCCTCGATATCCCGCACCTTGATCATGGGCAGGAACGCCACGGGCGGCTCGACCATGCGGCGCGCGAGCGCCGGCGGGACCGTGTAGAGCACGTGCACCGGCAGCTGGAGATACGGCGCGCCGGTCGAGAAGATGCGCTCCGCGCTCTCGAGCACCGGCTTCCAGGTGAGGCTCGTGCCCCGGAGCTTCTCGAGCGAGTCGAAGAGGATCGCGATGCCCGAACGCCCGAGCTTGCGCGCCCGCCAGTCGAGCTCCCGGAGCTCGTCGTGCACGAACCGGACGAAGGTGGACAGGTGCCTGGCGACGATCTCGCGGACCCGGTGGCGGACGGTCGGGTTGGTCTTGAGGTTGAGCTCGATGCCCGCCTTGGCGCCCGCGCTGCCCGGCTTCGCCCCCATGTCGACGCTCGCGGTGATCTTGCCGATCTCCACGTCCGTCCGCGAGAGCCACGCCCAGAGCCGCCCGAGAGGCCCATCCGTCAAGGCATCGGTCGCGTCGCCGCCCTCGGCGGCCAGGACGGCACGCTCGGTGTGCTGCAAGACGAGCGCGAGCACGTCCGAGATGTCGATCTCCACCGTGAGATCGAGGACATCGTCGGCGTCGATCAGGACCGTGAGGAGGTTGCGCCGCTTCGGATCGGAGAGCCTCGCCTCGAGCCGCTGGATCTCGGTGCTCTTCCCCGTGCCCCGGAGGCCGGTGAAGAGCTGGCAGACCGGCGTCCTGGAGAGCTCGATCTGGCGCGCGAGCTTGTTCGTCCAGTGCGCCCCGCGGACGCCGCGGACGTCGATGTCCACGTTGCGCTCGTCGCCCGGCGACAGCGGCTCGTCGGGGTTGCAGCGGTTGTAGAGCTCCTGGAGGCGCTCGAACTCCATCGCCGGGAAGGTACCCGACGGCCCCATGCCCGTCAGGGAATTCGCGCCGCAGGCCCACGCCGGCCCCCCCGCTCACTCCACGAGCCCGCGCTCCCCGGCCGCCTCGTCCAGCCGCACGAACCTCGCTCCACCCCGCGCGACCTCCTCCACGAACGCCCCCAGCGCCTCCATCCGCCTGCCGAGCGGCACCCGGAGCTCCGGCTGGTACGGCGCGAGCGCCTCGAGGCCGTCCCCCCGGTCGAGGAAGTCCATCCCGTGCAGCTCCAGGTTGACGAGCGCCTCCCCGGCGCAGGCGCGCGCCAAGAGCCTCGCCCCCGTCGCGCCCGCGAGCCCCACGCTCGTCCCGATCACCGGCAGCCGCACCCCCGGCGTCACCTGGATCGGCAGCTCGACGAAGCGCCGCCCGCCGCGCCGGTACCACGGCCGCCCGGGCCGGTACGGCCGCCGCGGCGCCGCGAGCACCCGCGGGGTGTCCAGGATCGCCGCCGATCCCCTCCCCCTCGCGCGCTGCACCCCCATCGCGAGCGCCTTCGCCGCATAATAGGGCGGGCACGGGAACACCGAGGAGTCGAACGCGACCCCGACCGCGTCGAGCGCGTCGAACAGCGCGTCGCTCACCGTGTACCCCGGCGCGCGGAAGCCCGTGGGCCGCCGGCCGACCGCCTCCGCGATCGCCTCGGCGCCCAAGAGGACGTCGGCCGCGATCGCGGGGCGCGGGAGCCGCGAGAGGTCGTACCGATGCGTGTACGAGTGGTTCTCGACCGCGTGGCCCGCGTCGCTCAGCGCGCGCAAGGCCGCCGCGCTCGCGGGGCGCGCGAGATCGCGGCCGATCGCGAACAGCGTGACCGGGATGCCGTGGGACGCGGCGAAGGCCGCGATGCGCGGCAGCGCCGTGTCATAGACGGCGCTCGGCGAGACCGCCGCCCCGGAGCGCTCCGGGACGGCGAGCCCGTGAATGGCGAAGTAGTTCGGGACCTCGTCGAGATCGATCGAGACAGCGGCGAGGCGCCCCCCCATCGGACCGCGTCAGCTCGCGGCCATCTTCGCCACCTCGGCGGCGAAGTCGTCCTCTTTCTTGGCGATGCCCTCGCCGCGCTCGTACCGCACGAAGCGCGTGAGCTTGACCTCGCCGCCGGCCGCCTTCGCGGCCGCCTCGCGCAGCTTGTCGATCGTCTGGCCCGACACGCCGCGCGACGCCGCCTCCACCGACTCCTGCTCGATCAGCGCGACCTCCGAGAACCACTTGTTGAACTTGCCCTCGATGATCTTCGGCCACGCCGCCTCCGGCTTCGGCTTCGGATCCTCGCGCAGCTGCGCCTCGAAGATCTCCTTCTGCTTCGCCTTCAGCTCCTCCGAGACCTCGTCGCGGCGGAGGACCAGCGGGCTCATCGCGGCGGCCTGCATCGCCGTGTCCTCGACGAACTTCTGCACCTCGGGGTGCTCCGCCACCGCCTGGCTCGAGGTCTCGACCGCCACGAGCACGCCGATCTTGCCGCCGAGGTGCACGTAGGCGTGCGCGACGCCGTGCTTGCCCTCGGGGACGGACACCCGATCCCACCGCCGCACCGCGATCTTCTCGCCGATGCGCGCCGTCAGCTCCGTCGCGACGTCGGCGACCGGCTTGCCGCCGATCGACAGCTGCGCGACGTCCGCGCCGTCCGCCGCCTTCTCGGCCGCGGCGAGCACGTCGCCGACGAACTGCCGGAACGCGTCGTTGCGGGCGGCGAAGTCGGTCTGGATGTTGACCTCGACCATCGTCGCGCTCCGCCGATCGGCCGCGACCACCGCGCGAACCTCGCCCTCGGTGGCGGACGCACCGGCCCGCTTGGCGCTCTTCGCGAGACCCTTCTTCAGGATGATCTCGACCGCCTTCTCCATGTCGCCCTCGGCCTCCGTGAGGGCGCTCTTGCAGTCGCTCATCCCCGCCTGGGTACGCTCACGAAGCTCCTTGATCGCCTGCGCATTGATGCCGGCCATGGCTCTTTCTCCTTCAACCTAGATAGGAAGAGGCCGCGCCGAGCGGCCCCTCTTCATCGCACTTCAGACTGGTAACCACGAGGGCCCGCGCGACGAGCCGCCGGACCGCAGAGGCACAGAGGGCGCAGAGGCGTGAAATTTTCATTTCTGTCCCCGCGCCCTCCGCGCTCCCGCGGTCACCACCGCTCCGGGCGGGAGGCGACGTTGGTCACCCCGCCGCCCGAGCGCCGGGCCGCTCTCCGATGCGGCTCGCGCCGCGCTACGACGCCTGCTGCTGGCGCGGACCGCCGCGGCCGCCGCGGCCGCCCTGGTAGACGTTGATCTCGTCGCGCTGGCCGCGGCCGCCGGCCGGGGGCTGCGAGCCGTGCGCGCCCTCGCCGTGGTCCTTGCGGCGCTGCGCGCCCTCGACGCACGCGTCCGCGACGCGCGCCGTGATCAGCCGGATCGAGCGGATGGCGTCGTCGTTGCCAGGGATCACGAAGTCGACGAGATCCGGGTCGCAGTTCGTGTCCGTGATGGCCACGACCGGGACGTTCAGCTTGCGCGCCTCGCTGATCGCGATCGACTCCTGGTGCGGATCGATCACGAAGATCGCCGCCGGCAGGCCGCCCATGCCCTTGAGGCCGCCGAGGTACTTCTCGAGCCGCTCGCGCTCCTTCTCGAGGCGGACGACCTCCTTCTTGAGCAGCTGCTCGTAGGTGCCGTCCTCCTTCATGCGCTCGAGGGTGCGGAGGCGATCGAGGCCCTGCTTGATCGTCCGGAAGTTCGTCAGCGTGCCGCCGAGCCAGCGGTTCGTGACGAAGTACATGCCGGACCGGCGGGCCTCCTCCTGCACGATGTCCTGCGCCTGGCGCTTCGTGCCGACGAACAACACGTGGCCGCCGCGGCCGACGGCGTCGGTCAGGAAGTCGTACGCGCGCTTGAAGAGCCGCGTCGTCTGGTCGAGATCGATGATGTGGATGCCGTTGCGCGCGCCGTAGATGAACGGCCGCATCTTCGGGTTCCAGCGCTTGGTCTGGTGGCCGAAGTGCACGCCCGCGTCGAGCAGCGAGCGGAGCGGGAGCGGGAAATCCCCCGGCTGGGGGGCAACGGCCTGCATGGTGTCGGCCGCCGGGGCGGATGCGGAGATGCTGGTATCGGTCACGGCTGTGTCCTTTCGGTTGGTCCGCCGCTCCCCCTCCCGCCGCCAACCCCACGCACGGACAGGAGCGTCCGAGCCGATGGGGCACCGGGCCGCGGAATGCCGTGGGTGCCAGGAGAGCGTGTGGATTTCGTCGCAGCGACGGCGAGGATTCGACCGCCGCTGTCCCCCTCGTCACGAGACCGTGAGAAGGGGGCGGTTTGCTACCCCGATGCGCCGCGCTTGTCAAGCGGAGGCGGCCGTGAACACGGGGCCGATATTTTCAAGCATTTATGCAAGGTTACGGGGGGTTATCGCGTTGTCCGGGTCATCAGAGCAAGCGCGCCGCGGCGTTCGGTGAGCGCGCCGCGGCGTTCGGTGGGCGCGCCCGCCCGCGCGAGCGCGGGTCGTTCCGCATGATTCCGACGCGGCCGCGCTGCGCGGGCGCGACCGCGCGCGGCACGAAACCGCTGCGCCGCGGGCCGCGGCGCGCCGTGTCCCGGCATCCACGATGGCGTACACTCGGCGCGTGCGAACCGCGTCACGACGCTTCCTTCCTGCACGCTTCGCCCCGATCTGCGCAGGCCTCGCGGTCGTCTCCGCCTGCATCGCCACGGCCCCGAGCGGCATCCGCCGGCAGACCGACGGCGACGGGGGCGGCGGCGGCGACTTCGGGGTGGATCCGCAGACCACGTCCTCGTCGGCCAGCACCGGGCTCCCGGACGCCGATCCGCACGCCCTGCTCGGCGCGGACCCGACGCACGGCCCGTTCAACGGGGGCCAGCGCGTCCTGCTCCACGGAAACGGCTTCAGCTCCAAGGTCCGCGTCTGGTTCGGCGACGTCGAGGTCGATCCGTCCGCGATCGTGCCCATCGATCCCAGCCGGGTCCAGGTGGTGGCGCCGCCGGGCGCGGCCGGGCCGGTGGAGCTCGCGGCGCAGAACGGCGACGACGCCTCGACCCGACGATCGCTGCCGGGCGGCTACGTCTACGACGCGCTTTATGCGTCGCCGTCGAGCGGGCCCATCTCGGGTGGTACGGCGATCGAGCTCATCGGGCAAGGCACGCGCTGGGACGCGACGACCGTCGCCAGGATCGGTCAGAAGCCCTGCACGTCGCTCGCCGTGCTCGGGCCGACCCGGCTCGCCTGTACCGTGCCCCAGGGCACGCCCGGCGCGAAGACGATCTCGGTGACGACCGGCGACGAGACGATCCTCGTGCTCGACGGCTACACCTACGAGGACAGCCAGAACGGCTACAAGGGCGGGCTCAGCGGCGGCCCCCTCGCCGGTCGGCTCAAGGTCCTCGTCTACAACAACTTCACCGGCGACCCGATCCCGGGCGCGCGCGTGGTCGTGGGCAGCAGCCTCTCGTCCGCGCTGCTCGGCGAGGCCGACGCGTCCGGCGTCGCCGTGTTCGATGACGCCTCGCTCGACGCCCCGCGGACCGTCACCGTCGCCGCGACGTGCCACAGCCCGATCTCGTTCGCCTCCGTGCCGGTCGACACGGTGACCGTGTACCTCGACCCGGTGCTCACGCCCGCCTGCGGCGCCTCCGGCGATCCGCCCCCGCCCGTCGGCGGCAAGGTGGGCAGCGCGGCCGTGCTCGACGGCGAGCTCGTCTGGGACACGGCGCTGGACCCAGGGGCCGCCGCGTGGGGCAACATCCCGAGCCCGCAGCGCGAGACCGAGCGCAAGGCGGCGTACGTGTTCACGACGGGGGCCGACCCGCTCGCGACCTTCCAGCTGCCGCCCGAGTACCAGGCGATCACCCCGGACACGCCGGGAGAGCTCGGGCACGGGTTCACGATGTACCTCGCGCCCGGCAACCGCTCGATCTACGCGCTCGCGGGCGTCGAGGATCGATCGACGACCCCGCCCCGCTTCACCGCGTACGCGATGGGGATCGTCCGTGGGATCCCGCTGCTGCCGAACCGGGTGACGACGGACGTGTTCGTGCGGATCGATCAGCCGCTCGATCACGCCCTCACGATGGAGGTCACCGCGCCCGCGAAGGGGCCGAAGGGGCCGGATCGGATCAAGGCGAACGTGTCCTTGATGATCGGCAACGACGGGTTCGCCACGCTGCCCGCCGGCGCCCAGAGCCCGCTGATCCCGTTCGACGGGCGGCTGTCGTTCGTGGGCGTCCCGCCGCTCAACCGCGACCTGCTCGGCGCGAGCTATCACTCGTCGGCGCGCGCCGTCACCGGCCAGGCCGGGCTCGCGCCGCTGTCCGTCGTCGGCCGCGCGCTCTCGACCACCACGAGCGCGCCGGTGCGCATCGGCGATTTCGTGGGCGTTCCGACCCTGGAGACGCCGGCGCAGAACGGCGCCTGGGACGGAGCGCACCTCGCGACGTCGTTCGCCGCAGGCGCGCCCGTCGACCTCAGCGTCTACGACATCGCCAGCGGCAGCGGCCTCATCCGGTGGACCGTGGCCGTGCCCGCCGGGTCGCACGCCGTCGAGCTGCCCGACATCCGGCAGCTCGGGCTCGATCACGGCGCGCTGCCGCCGGGGCCGGTCACCATCGGCGTGTACGGGGCGCGGATCGACGGCTTCGATTACGGCAAGCTCGTCTACCGGCAGCTCACGCCGCAGGGGATGGCGGCCTACTCCCTCGACAGCTTCAGCGCGCACCTGTGATGAGCGAGCCGCCCCCCCCGACGCGATCACGCAGGTCACGCCGCCGCGCCCGCCCGCGGCGCGCGGCGGCCGCCGCCCTCCTCGCCGCCGCGGCGCTCGCGCTCGCGCCGAGCTGCTTCGACAGCGGCCTCCGGTGGGGCGAGGTCCCGGACGATCCGCCGCCGCCCCCGCCGTGCACGGCCGGCGAGATGCGGTGCGGCGCGGAGCTCTCGCGCTGCGAGGAGACCGCGGCCGGGCCGGCGTGGGTCACGCTCGAGGACTGCGCCGCGCAGGGGCTCGTGTGCGCGTCGATCGACCTCGGGTGCAGGGAGTGCGTGCCCGGCGTGACGTCGTGCCGAGGGCAGGACGTCGTGACGTGCGCGCCGGACGGCAGTTTCGGCGGCGTGCTCGAGACGTGCGATCCGGACGTCGGCGAGGCGTGCCGCGGCGGCGGCTGCCTCCACCTCTGCGCGGCCGCCGAGGTCGAGCGGAGCAACGTGGGGTGCGAGTACTGGGCCGTCGATCTGGACAACGCGCTGATCGACGCGACCAGCAACGCGGCGGCGCAGCAGTTCGCGGTGGTGATCTCGAACCCGCAGCCGGACGTGCCCAACGAGGTCCACATCTTCCAGGACGACGGCGCGCCGGGCGATCCGCCCGCCCCCGTGGAGATCGCGAGCGCGCTGATCGCGCCGCTCTATCTCCAGGTGTTCAAGCTCGGGCCGCGCGAGGTCGATGGCAGCCCGGAGGGCGAGTACAACGCGGGCACGCACACGGCGCTCACGCGGCACGCGTACAAGATCACCTCGAAATTTCCCGTCGTCGCCTACCAGTTCAACCCGCTGGAGAACGTCAACGTGTTCTCCAACGACGCCTCGCTCCTGAAGCCGCGCGAGGCGCTGACGTACAGCCCGGGCGCGCTGTCGACGGCGTACGTGGTCGCCGGCTGGCCGCAGACCATCGCGAGCACGGACGATCCGGACACGAACTTCGATCCGCTGAACCCGACCGATCTGCGGGCGTTCTTGACCATCGTCGGGACGCGCGAGGACACGACGGTGCAGGTGAAGACGACGGCGAAGATCGTCGGCGGCGGGCCGGTCCCGGAGACGCCGGCGGGCGGGTCGATCGAGGTCAAGCTCGGCGCGTTCGACGTGCTCAACCTGGAGACCGGCGGGTTCAACGAGGACTTCACCGGCTCGGTCATCAAGGCCGACCAGCCGATCGCGGTCTTCACCGGCGGCGAGGCCTCGGACGCGCCCCACTTCCCGAAGCTCGCGGATCGGCGCTGCTGCGCCGATCACCTGGAGGACCAGCTCGACCCGATCCGCGCGACCGGCAAGCGCTTCGCCGTGCCGCACACGCCGAACCGGTCGCAGACGGTGAAGCAGGCAGGCGCGCAGATCGAGGTCGTGCCCGAGCCGGAGTTCGTCAGGATCATGGCCGTGAGCAGCAAGGGCGCGGCGATCACGACGACGCTGCCTCCGCCGGACGACCGGATCACGCTGTCGTCGCAGGGCGAGTTCCACGAGGTGATGGCGTGGGGCGACTTCGTGATCGACAGCTCCGAGCCGGTCATCGTGTCGCAGATCATGGCCAGCCAGAACGCGACCGGGGTGCGGCAGGGGCTGCCGGGCGGAGACCCGAGCCTCGTCATCCTGCCGCCGATCGAGCAGTTCCGGCAGGACTACGTGTTCCTGACGCCGGACAAGTACGCGTTCGACTTCATTTCCGTGATCGCGCCGCCGTCCGCCGTCGTGCGGCTCGACGGCGTCGCGCTCGGTCCGGAGGAGTGCGAGATCGCGCCCGCGGACGGGCTCACCGACGAGCAGCGCGGGGGCCGCGCGCCGCCGTTCGTCGTCTACCGCTGCCAGCTGAGCTTCGCGTCGATCGATCCGACGCTGCCGGCGCCGGACAACGTCCGGCCCGGGCGGCAGCGCGACGGCGTGCACCGGATCGCGGCCTCCGCGCCCGTGGGGCTGCTCGTCACGGGGTTCGACTCGTTCGTGAGCTACGCGTACGCGGGCGGCACCGAGCTCCGGGAGATCGCGGCGCCGGACTGAGGAGCGGCGCCACCGCGGGCCGACCTGGCGCGGCGGTCATTTGCCGGCGCCGCCGAGCAGCCCCTTCAGCTTCGCCACGAGGCGGAGCGCGTCGAGCGGCGCGAGCCGATCGACGTCCACGGAGCGGAGGGTCTCGAGGACGGCCGCCTGCTCCGGCGTCACGGCGGCCTGCGCCGGGACGAACAGGTCGAGCTGCGCGGCGCCGCCGCGCGTGCGGCCGCGGAGCGAGGCGTGCTTGCCGCCCGGCAGCGCGGCGCCCGACTCCAGGGTCGCGAGGATCGCGCGGGCGCGCGCGAGCACGCCCTCGGGCACGCCCGCGAGCCGCGCGACCGCCACGCCGTAGCTGCGGCTCGCGGGGCCAGGCTCGAGCTTGTGCAGGAAGATCACGTCGTCGCCGTGCTCGCGCGCGGCGACCGAGTAGTTCGCGATGCCCGGCGCGCGCGCCGAGAGCTCGGTCAGCTCGTGGTAGTGCGTCGCGAACAGGGCGCGGCAGCCGATCGCGTCGAACAGGTGCTCGGCCACCGCCCAGGCGATCGCGAGGCCGTCGTAGGTGCTCGTGCCCCGGCCGATCTCGTCGAGGATCACCAGCGAGCGCCGCGTGGCGTCGCGGAGGATCTCGGCCGTCTCCCGCATCTCGACCATGAACGTGCTCTCGCCCCGCGCGACGTTGTCGCTCGCGCCCACGCGCGAGAGGATCCGGTCGACGAGGCCGATCTCGGCCTCGCGCGCCGGCACGTAGCTGCCCATCTGCGCGAGCACCACGATCAGCGCGACCTGGCGCATGAGCGTCGACTTGCCGGCCATGTTGGGGCCCGTGATCAGCCAGAGCCGCTCGCCCGAGAGATCGAGGCGGGTGTCGTTCGGCACGAAGTGCCCCGCGGCCGCGTAGCGCTCGACCACGGGGTGGCGGCCGTCGCGGATCGCGATCGCCTCGCCGGCCGTGACGTGCGGCCGCACGTAGTCGTTGCGGTGGGCGACGTCGGCGAGGGCGGCGGCCACGTCCCACGCCGCCAGCCTGCGCGCGAGGGCGCGGAGGCGGCCCTCGCTCTTCGCCACGAGGCCCCGCAGCCGGTCGAAGAGCGAGGCCTCGCGCTCCAGCGCGCGCGCCCCGGCGTGCTCGATCTTGTCGGCGAGCTCGTCGAGCTCGTCGCTCGTGTAGCGCTCGCCGGTCGCGACGGTCTGCTTGCGGCGGAAGCTGTCCGGGACCTTGGCGACGTGCGCGCGCGTCACCTCGATGTACCAGCCGAAGACGCGCGTGTACTTGACCCGGAGCGACGGCGCGCCCGTCTGCGAGCGCAGCTTCGCCTCGAGCGCGAGGATGAGCTCGGTCGCGTTCTTCTCGACGGCGCGCGCCTCGTCGAGCTCCTTGTCGTAGCCCTCGCGGAAGATGCCGCCCTCGCGCGCGTTCGGCGGCGGCCGCTCGATCAGCGCGGCGGTGAGCTCGGCGCAGACGTCGGCGGCGACGTCCACGGCCGCCGCCTCGGCGAGCAGCGGCGCCGCGCCCCCGTCGCCGAGATCGGGGATCGACCGGACCGCGGCGACCGCCGCCGGGGCCGCCGCGAGGCCGTCGCGCAGGCAGCCGAGGTCGCGCGGCGTGGCCTCGCCGAGGAGCGCGCGGACGCTGAGGCGCTCGAGGTCGCCGACGCCGCCGAGCGCCTCGCGCAGCTCGCCGCGGGCGCGCGGGTTCGCGACGAAGAGCTCGACCTCGTCGAGGCGGCGGCGGATGGCCGCGACGTCGGCGAGCGGCGTGAGCAGGCGGCGGCGCAGGAGCCGGGCGCCGCCCGGGGTGACCGTGCAGTCGACGACGTCGAGCAGCGTGCCGCGGCGGCCGCCGTCGGCGGCCCGCGCGAGCTCCAGGTGCGCCTGGGCCGTCTCGTCGATGCGCAGCGTGCCCGAGGTGTCGTGCGGGGCGATGCGCCGCACCGGGATGCGCGCGCCGGGGCTGCAGCGGCGCGCGAAGCGCAGCGCCCGCGCCGCCGCGCGCACCGCCGGGAGCGGGTGCTCGGCCAGCGCCGCGGCCGAGATCGGCTCGATCGCGGCGTCGTCGAGGATCGACGCGACGTCGGCGCTGTCGAGCTCGTCGTCGTCGCGCAGCGCCGCGCGGCAGGAGAGCGAGGTCGCGGCCGCGCGGATGTCCGGCAGATCCCGGGCGATCAGCGCCTCGCGCGGATCGGCCCGGGAGAGCTCCGCGAGCAGCGTCGCGGCGTCCGGGACCGAGGTGGCCGAGAGCTCGCCCGTCGAGAGATCGAGCAGCGAGAGGCCGTACGGCCCGCTCGCCGCGCCGGCCTCGCCGGCGTCGCCCCGCCGCGCGCCGCCGCCGTCGACGGCCGCGAGGTAGTGGTTGGCGCGCGCGTCGAGCTGCTCGGTGTCGGTCACGAGCCCCGGCGTGACGACGCGCACGACCTGCCGCGGCACGAGCCCCTTGATCTTCGACGGATCCCCGCACTGCTCGCAGATCGCCACCTTGTGGCCGAGCGCGAGGAGCCGCGCGATGTACCCGTGCGCCGCGTGGTGCGGGACGCCGGCCATGGGGACCTCCTCGGGCTCCCCCTTGTTGCGGCTCGTGAGCGTCAGGTTCAGCGCGCGCGACACGAGGACCGCGTCGTCGTTGAACATCTCGTAGAAGTCGCCCATCCGGAAGAAGAGGATCGCGTCCGGGTGGAGCGCCTTCGCGTCCTCGTACTGGCGCATCACCGGCGTGAGCTTCTTCCTGGCCGCGGGCTGCTCGGACAGTTGCATCGCCGGGGTTTTAACCGCGACGCCCGGTGAGGTCTACGCGGGACTCGCGCGTTTGCGGCGCGTTTATCCCGCGGTTTTCGTGGAAAACTCGGCGCAGAAACCGGAATGGCGCGCGGGCTCGGCGACCGGCTCAGTGGAACTGGCGCACGACCTCGGCGCCGTTTCCGCCGAGCAGGATCAGGCCCTCGAACGAGCCGTCGGTGACGGCGATCTCTCCGGTCGCCGGGACGGGCCGGATCGCCTGGGGCTGGAGCTCCACCTTGTTCCTGACGAGGTCGATGAAGAGGGGGTTGAACGCGCCCTGGGTGGTGAAGCGGAACTGCATGTCCTGCTCGGGCACGCCGCCCGTGATGGCGAAGCGGAACATCGGGTTGACGAACGCGCCCAGCGCGCCGTCGGTCACCCGCCCGTCGACGAGCGTGTGCGCGACGCGCCCGTTGAGCCGCGCGAGGCGCGCGTCGCACGAGTTGCGGCACCTGCCCGTCTCGGGATCGGCGATCACGTGGTGCAGGAAGCCGGTCGCGTTGCTCCGGACCACCCACTGGCGCGCCGGGCGGACGTCGAGCTGCACCTCGCCGGGGAAGCAGCACGCCGCGAACGCGACCTCGTCGACCGCGGGATCGCGCGACTCGAGCGCGAGGCGGTCCTCGTAGGCCTCGACGACGCGGAGCCCCGGGCGCGACGTGATGACGCTGCCGTACTTCGCGTTGCAGCTCTCGAACGAGCACACGGCCGGATCGACCTCGTCCCAGTAGCCGGCGTCCTCGCCGGGGAGCTCGGAGGTGATCTGCACGAAGTCGGCGAGCTCGGCGGCCTGCGCGTCGACCTCGTCGTCGGGGGCGCCGGCGGCGAGCAGCTGCTCCCTGACGCTGGCCCGGCTCTGCACGCCGCGGCGGCAGAAGCGGGCGTCGCCGCTCCTCACGGCGGCGCCCTCGTCGAAGTGGACGAAGGTCCGCGTGAAGCCGGGGAGCGTCCCCTCGTAGGTGACGGTCCACGCCTCGTTGACGAGGTGCACGCGGGGGTCCTCGAGGTTCATCGCCAGCGCGTGCTGCGGCTCGCCGGACCTCAGCACGAGCCCCTGCTCGTCGAGCGCGCTCTCGCCGGTGTCGGCCGACGCGATCGCCTCGCGCTGGGCGCCCACCGCGAGCGCGAGCGCCGGCGCCTCCGGCTCGGGCGGGAGCGTGGCGCGCATCTTCGGGCTCTCCGCGGAGAGCTGCACGACCGCGCCGATGCGATCGTAGAGGATCGGCAGGCTTTGCACGCCGGGCTCGAGGACGCCGGCGGCGTCGTTCGTCGCGACGTAGTCCTCCGAGCGGAGCGCGTGCGGGAGGACGACGTTGCAGGAGACCTCGCCGCTCGTCTTGAGCGGATCGCCGCTGGCAGGCGCCCCGGCGCAGCCCGCGCGGGCGCTCTGCTGCTCGGGCCCGCGGCAGGCCGCGTCGAGGTCGTCGACGTCGACGACCGCGACCTGGCCGTTCGTGAGCGCGAGGTACGCGAACGAGCCGCGGAGCTTGAGCGGGCCGGCGCCGGCGTCGCGGCCCGGCGACGTGCGGTACAGCGTCTCGAGGTCGCACGAGGCGACGTTGATGTCGCACTGCTTGAGGCCCGGATCGGGATCGCACCGGAGGCCCTCCGGCGCCACGCCCGTCGCGGGGAGGATGGCGGGGGCGTCGCGATGGACGATCGCGAGATCGCGGACCGGCGCGGTCAGCCGGATGCGGTCGGGGGGCTGGAACGGGTTCCACTCCGGATGGGGGCGCGCGAGCGGCGACCGGCTGGACGCACCGTCGCTCACGTCGAAGACCATGACGCTGCCGTCGCCCGCGTCGACCGCGTAGAGGTAGCGGCGGAAGTCGGGCGGCAGCGCCTGGCTCACCGCGATGCGGCTCGTCGTGACGACGCGCGCGGGGTCGAGCGTCGACGCGGGCAGGAGCGGGGGCAGCTCGGCCGGCGCGCAGGGCGTCGGGAGGTGGACGACGTGGATCACCGGCGCGTCGAGATCGCCGATGAACAGCCGGTCGCCCGCGAGCGCGAGCCCCGCGGGCCGGGGCGACGCGACCGCCTGCGCGGGGGTCGCCGGGGTCTCCGGCTGGACGCACGCGGCGGGGCCGTCCGGCGCCTCGTCGGGCGCCGGGGCGGGCGGCGAGAGGGGCAGCGAGACGTCGAGGGGGACCCACCGCTCCACCTCGCACGGCGCGAACCCGCCCTCCTGGTACCGCTCGTCCTGGAGGAGCGTCTGCGCGTCGATCACGGCGAAGCCGCCGAGCTCGGGCATGCTCACGAGGAGCTTCTGCCGGCCGAGCCCCTCCTGGCTCAGGTCGCCGCCCCCGCCGCCGCAGGCGTCGCCGCCCGCCTCGGCCTCCTCGGGGCTCGCCGGCTCGACGTCGTAGGCGCCCGAGCACGAGGCCCGCAGCTTGCCGTCGGCATCCGGCGGATCGGAGGCGAGCAGCACCTCGCCTGGCGCCGAAGGGAGCGAGCACGCCGGCCACGAGGTGAGCGACGGGACGGGACATCCTGTGCGCGGCACCACCTTCGCCGACGGGAGCGCGAAGATGCCCGCGCGCCCCGGCTCGGCGACGGCGACGAACGACGCGGTGCCGCCCGGCGTCGCGATGATGTCGACCGGCTGCGCGCCGACCGGCAGGAAGCTCGCGCCGGGCGTGCCCGTGTCCTGATCGAGGATCGGCGCGCTCTCGGTGGTCATGTCGATGACCGCGATCTCGCCGCGCAGCGTCTGCGTCACGAGGGCGTAGAGGTGCGGCAGCGTGGCCTTGCCCCCGCTGGCCGCGTCGACGCCGAAGTCGCTGGGCGACTTGGCCGTGCGGTCGCCGCAGTCGGTGATCGGCAGCGAGCGCACCACGCCTGGCGCGTTCGGATCCGGCCGGTCGACGGCGAGGCAGACGAAGGCGCTCTGGCCGGACTGCGACAGCGCCTCGACGGCGACGGGCTCGGGGTCCTCGGCGCACCCGGCGAGCGCCAGGACGGAGGCAGGGGCGATGACCGCGACGCGCAGCTTCATTGGGACTCCCGGGGCGGGACCGGCGTGCCCACCGTGAGGATCATCGATGGGGTCAGGTTCTTGCGCAGGTCGAGGTCGACGACGCCGAGGTACGAGTCGGTAAAATGCGCGATGTACATGAGGGAATAGGGTTCGCAGCCGTCGCTGCCCGGCGCGCAGTCGCAGCGCTCCTTCTCGTCGCCGCAGGCGTAGCCCGTGTCGAACGCGAGCGCCTGCGGCCCGCGCCCGGTGGTGATGGTGGCCTCGATGCGGCGCGCTTCCGGGTCGTAGGAAAAGACGAGCCCCGAGTCGAACACGGTCGCGAAGACCCGCCGGTGGCGCTGGTTGTCCTTCCCGATCACCTCGCCCACCTCGACCCGCGACGGGTAGGCCCCGAGCGGCGCGGCGTCGCCGATCTCGACCCTCTCGTACGCCGATGTCCACCGCTCCTCGGGCCTCTCGGGATCGGCCGACGCGTTCTCGACCAGGGTCGTGATCACCTTCCCGATGAGCAGCGAGTTCGGGAAGCGGTGCGCCACGTACAACTCGAGCGGGATCTCCGTGCACCGCGCGAGGCACGCGTAGTCGGCGTCCCCGCAGCCCGCCTCGCACGCCTGCCGCTCGTGCGCGTCGATCGCGATGCCGCGGGAGTCGGTGCCGTTCGCGAGCGCGGTGATCTGGGTGGCGTTCGACTGGGAGAGGAGCGCCGCCGCGCCCTCGGACGCTTCCCGGTAGCTGATGAGGTCGAGCTGAGGCGACGCGATGTACGTGAGCGCGAACGCGGGCTGGTAGTCGATCTCCTGGTCGGCCGCCTTCAGCTGGGTGATGAGGCGCGGGCGCGGCACGGCCGCGAGCTCCGTGGGGCCGAGGGCGAGATCCGTGAGGACCGCGGCCAGCTGCGGCCTCTTCCCCCTCTCCCACGGGTTCACGATGACGCTCGCGGTGTCCTCCGTCTGGTGCGAGACGACGACGCTCGTCCCGTCCGGGCCGGCGGCGATGCCGAACGGCTCGAGCGGCAGCTTGCGCCGGAGGAGCTCCTGGCCCGGATCCTCGCCGATGCGGTGGTCTCGGCCGCAGCGCCCCCCCGCCTCGGCCGCGCCGCAGTCCAGCTGAAAGCAGGCGTCCCCGCTGCAGCGCTGCGCGTCGGGGGCGTCGAGCCGATCGTCGGCGACGTCGAAGAAGGTCACCGACGGGTCGCCGCGGACGGGCACGAACAGCCGCGCCTTGGGCGCGTCCGCGTCGCCGCCGGCGTCGCCGAGGAGCGGCCGGTGCACGAGGAGGATGTTCGACGCGAACGCGCCGATGACGGCCGAGCTCCGCACGACCTCCTCGTCGCCCTGGAGGGAGGAGAGATCGAGGGGCGCGCACGGCCCCGGGTAGAGCAGCGGCGCAGGGTTGGCGCCGAGGCCCACGGCCCCGCACGCCGCGCTCACGGTGACGCCGTCGCCCGCTTCGGCCGGCGCGAGCGACGCCTGGAGCGCGAGCGCCCGCTTGCGCAGCCGCTGGAGATCCAGCGCCTGGACCGTGCCGCCGTTGTACTGGAGATCGAAGTCCGAGTTCGCGACGTAGAGGACCCGGCCGCCCGGGGACGCCGCCAGGCCGGTCGGGAAATAGAGCCCTCTGCCCGGCGGCGGGAGCCCCTCGCTGTCGACGAAGCAGCCGGCACCCCCGAGCCCGCCCAAGATCGAGGCCGCGAGGCCCACGCCGACGATGCGAGGTGTCTGGAGAAGTGCGCGGCCGAGCTTCATGCGGGCGCGGAGACTAGTCAGCGGCACGAGCACTGGCAACCCGCTCCACGAGTTCGTTTGCGGCGGACGCGCGCGGCGCACGCCGGCGCCAGCGTCGGCGCGCGAAGCCGGCCCCCGAGAGCGCGCGGCGCCGAGCGGCAGCGCGACGTCCCGAGCGCGGGCCCGTTCCGTACGAGCGCTGGGCCCTCCCCGCGCGATCACGGCGCGCCCTCGAGCGCTGGGCCCTCTCCGTAGGAGCGCCGCGACGCCCCTCTCGTCTTCCCAGGGGCGCAGGCGAGGCGGGCCGTGCGCCGCGCGGCCTCGCCGCGGCCTCCGCGGGCGTCTCGGCGAACAAGGACCGAGGCGCTCGCTCCTCCGGTGGCCGCGGGGCGTGCCGCGACGCAGCACGCCCCGCGGCCGGCGCCGGCGAGCGCACACAGCGTGGCGGCGCCGCCGCCCGCGAGGTGTGCTGTGGCGCCCGCCCGCCAGAGCGCGCCCGGCGACAGGACGCAACGTCGCTCTCCTGCGCCGATTGTTACCCAAGGTGCGCCCTTCCGGCGCGGGCTCCGCTGCCGAGGCCGGGGCAAGATCGATCGCCGTCGTCCGTCCCCCTGCATGTTGATCTCGGAGACGCGGCGCGCCTTTGCTACGTTGGTCGCCGGGACATGGCCGATCTCGCAGCCGCCCTTGTCATGGGAATCGCCCTTCTCGGGCTGATCTATTGGTATTTTCGTTCGAACAACGGCGACCGGGCACGGCCGCGCGCGGCGACGACGCCGTCGCACGGTGGCCCAGGCGCCGAGGCCCTCGATGAGGGGGAGGCAGATCTCGAAGGCTCAACCGGCGCAGCAGGCCCGCAGGAAGGCGTGCCCGCGGGCGAGAGCTCTCACGCGAAGACCACGGGTGGACACGGCCGCGCGGAGCGCGTCTCGGGCGCCGACTGGAAACGTGCGAACGGGCCGGCGCGCCGCGACGACGACGATGACGCCTTCGACGACGACGACGACCTGACGCTGATCACGCTGGCGCCGCCGGAGGTGCTGCAGAGCACGATCAAGCGCCCGAGCGCGCCGTCGTACGGCGGCGACGACGACGACGACGACGATGACGACGAGGAGCACGAGCGCGAGGAGCCCTCCGCCGTCCCGATCATCTACGACGACGAGGCGGCCGTGGACGAGCCGACGAGCTCGTCGCCGCTCCTGCTCATCAGCGCCGTCGGGCAGACGGATCCCGGCCAGAAGCGCAAGAAGAATGAGGACTGCTACCTCTGCCTTGACGAGCACTACCTGTTCGCCGTGGCGGACGGCATGGGCGGCCACGCGGGCGGCGACGTCGCCAGCCGCCTCGCGGTCGACACGATCGCGCGGGCGTTCAAGGACCCGTCGTTCGTGGACAACGACGCCGAGAGCCCCTACCCCGACGTCCCCCGCCGCGGCAGCGAGCTCGCCGTGGCGATCCAGCGGGCGAACCAGGCCATCTACGAGCGCGCCCACGCCGAGCGGAGCCTCACCGGCATGGGCACGACCCTCGTCAGCGCCCGGTTCTCGCCCAACAAGCAGCGCCTCTACATCGGCCACGTGGGCGACAGCCGCTGTTATCGCCTCCGCGACAACGAGCTGACGCAGCTCACCACCGATCACACGATGGGCGCCGCGGGGATCACCGGGCCGATGGCCAACCACCTGAGCCGGGCGATCGGGATCTCCCCCGCGGTCAAGGTCGACCTGATCATCGCTCGCCCGCACCCCGGCGACGTCTATCTCCTCTGCTCCGACGGCCTGTCGAAGATGACGACGCACGAGGCCATCCGCGACATCCTCCTCGCCGAGCCCGATCCCGAGAAGGCATCGCAGGCGCTCATCGAGAAGGCGAACGCGGGCGGCGGCCGCGACAACATCACCGTCATCCTCGTCCGGGTCAGCGACCCCAAGGATCTCGCGCGGCTCGCCTCGCGCGCCGGCGCGGGCGCCGGCGCCGGCGCCGGCGCGGGCTGATCGCCCGGCGGCCTCTCCCCTCCTCCCCCTCCCTCGTCTTCTCCCCCTCCCATCGAGATCGACCCCGCGCAGCGCCGGCCGAACGGCCCGCGCTGTCGGCGGAGCGCGCGCACGCGCTCGTCGCGCGCCATTCGCGCGCCGTTTGGCCGCTCTTACGGACAGCGTGCCTTGATTGCCACGAATACGGCCACGTTCGCTCGATGGACCGCACGATAGCCACATACGTACGCTGGCCAGAATCGTCACAGATTCGGATCTCGGCCGCTCGCAAATCACGCCAACGAGCCCATTACGCATCATCCTCCTCGATTATCACGCTGCGTGGGGCTCGCCGGGCTCGAGATTGCGCGCCAAAGAAGCGTCATGAGCTCTTGACGCGCTATGCCTCGAGAGCTCTCAATGGCCGCCGCCAACAGCCCATCAGCGGAGCCATCGAACCGGAATGCCACGCTTCTCTCTCTGCAAGATTGTTTTCGCCACTCTCCTGCTCAGCGCGCCCGCGCCGGCCGCGGAGCCGGCGCGCCGCACGCTGCGGATGCATTACAGCGAGGATCCGCGGGCGGCGTCGTGCCCGGGAGAGGGCGCGCTGCGCGAGCAGGTCCGGCGGCGCACGGGTTACGATCCCTTCCGCGACGACGCGCCCGAGGCGGTCGACGTGGCGATCGCGCCTCGCGGCGCGGCGCTGGTCGCCACCCTCACGTACCGGGACGAAGATGGCAGGGAGTCCGCCCCGCGCGATTTCAACGTTCCGAGCGGCGACGCCGCCTGCGCGCTGCTCACGAGCTACGTCGCGCTCTCGATCGCGTTCACGCTGACGCCGTTCTGGCGCGACGAGCAGGTCCCCGCGACGGCGCCGCCTCCCCCCGAGCTCGCGCCGCCTCCGGCCCCGCCGCGGCCGCGCGCGCCGCCGGCGCGCCCGCTCCCCGCGACCGAGCCCGCCGGGCGCCGGAGCGCGATCCGGGGCGGCACCGGCGTGTTCGCGCAGATCGGGCTGACCGATCAGCTGGTCGGCGGCGTCTCCTGGTTCTGCGAGGCGCGCTGGTCGGACCGCCTCTCCGTCGGTCTCGAGGTCCAGGATGCGTTCCTCCCGCTGAGCGCAGGCCCGAGCGAGGGGGGGTGGAGCCTGGGCGCCTCGAGCGCCGGCCGGCGCTCGGACGGGCAGCCGGTGCACACCCGCATGCTCGTGACGACCTCGCTCGTCCCCTGCCTCCACACGAACGACCTGCTCGCCACCTGCACCGTCGTGGAGCTCGGCGTGCTGACGCTCGCCGGGCAGCCCGGCGGCCAGAGCGGGCTGCTCCTTGTGTTCGTGGCGCTGGGGCTCCGCACCGGGGTCGAGCTCGCGCTGAACGACCGGCTCTCGCTCTCGACCCACCTCGAGCTCCTCACGGCCGTGAGGCTTCAGAAGGCCCCCCCCATCGATGTCCTGAGGGCTCCTCATCTGAGCGCGTCCGTGGGCGCCGGGGTGATCGCGGCGTTCTGAGCGCGCCGGTCGGCGCGAGCGCGCGCGGCGGCTCCGGCGCACGAAAAGGCGCGCGGGAGGCTTCCGGCAGGGCTCATGACGGTGAGGACGGCGCGGCCGCACGGATTGTGGCTGGAATTTTCGACCACCGGCCCGGTCGTCGACGCGCGCGCTCGGGCGCCGCGCGCCGCGCCGCACGGCGGGGCGCGCGTCGGCCCAGGTCGCCCGCCGGCGCGCGTCCCGCGGCGCAGAACGCCTTCTCTCTGGCACGAAGCCGCGAAATTCGCGTAGCCTTTCCTGACGGTGCTCCCGGAGTTCACCGATCCGACCGACCGCTTCATGATCGAAGCCCGCAGCCGAAGCGGCGGCATGGGCGATATTTTCAAGGGCACCGATCAGACCACCGGCGCCCCGGTCGCGATCAAGGTCCTGCGCGCCGCCGCGTCGCCCCAGGAGCGCGCCCGCTTCGCGCGCGAGATCGCGATCCTCGCCGATCTGCGGCACCCGAACATCGTCCAGTACATCGCGCACGGCACCTGGCTCGACGGGCGCCTCTTCTTCGCGATGGAGTGGCTCGACGGCGAGGACCTCGGGCAGCGCCAGCGGCGCGCGCCGCTCGGCCTGCGCGACTCGGTGGAGGTCGTCCGGCGCAGCGCGGCCGCCATGGCGGCCATCCACGCGCGCGGCGTCGTCCACCGCGACCTCAAGCTCTCCAACATCTTCCTCGTCCGCGGCAAGGGCACCGCGATCAAGCTGATCGACTTCGGCGTCGTCAAGCTCGCGACCCCGGACGACTGCCCCACCGAGCGCGGCACGATCATCGGCACCCCGCACTTCATGGCGCCCGAGCAGGCGCGCGGCGAGCCCGTGGACGCGCGGGCCGACGTCTACTCGCTGGGCTCCGTGCTGTTCCGCCTGGTCACCGGCAGGAACGTTTTCGAGACCGAGCACGCGATCGCCCTGCTCGGCCGCCTCGTGCTCGAGGACCCGCCGCGCGCGCAGCAGATCCGCTTCGACGTGCCGGAGGCGCTCGACGAGGTGATCACGCGCGCCATCGCCCGCGATCGCGAGGTGCGGTACGAGAACGGCGGCGAGCTGGCGCGCGCGCTCGCGCGCGTCGGGGAGCTCAACAACGACCCCCCCGCGACCGACAGGTCCGCGTCGGCGATCCGCCGCGCGGCGGCGCCGGAGGTCCGGTCGAGCCCGGCGAGCCCCGCCGGGCCGAGCGACGAGCGGCCGCAGGTGCGCCTCGCGACGAGCGAGCGGCGCGTGGTCGCGTGCGTGCTCTTCGAGCTCGGCGCCGGCCCGCTCCGCCCCGAGGTGGACGCCGCGCTCCGCGAGGTCCTCGGCGACGACGCGCGGCTCGAGCCGCTCCTCAGCGGGAAGATGGTCGCGGTGCTCGGCGTGGAGCGCTCGCGCGGGGACGAGGCGATGCGCGCCGCGCGGGCGGCGCTGACCGTCGCCAGGTCGACGCCGGGCGCGCGGGTCTCGGTCGCGGTCGGGCACGCGGTCCGCGGCCGCGCGAACCTCGCCGGCGAGGCGCTCGAGCGCGCGGCGCAGCAGCTGGAGTCCGCGGTGCCCGGCGAAGTCCGCATCGACGGGTACGCGACCGCGGCGCTCGAGGGGCGGTTCGTGGTGCAGGAGGACGCGCGCGGCGGCGTGCTCCTCCACGAGGACGCGGCCGGCTTCGACGCGCGCAAGCTCCTCGGGCCCCCCACGCCGACCATCGGGCGCGAGCACGAGATCGCGCGGCTCCAGGGCATCTACAGCGACATCGCCGAGGACGCGGTCCCGCGCGCCGCGCTCGTGACCGGCCCGGCCGGCATCGGCAAGAGCCGCGTCCGCGCCGAGCTGATCCAGCGCCTCGACATGGCGCCGCACGCGCCGGTCATCCTGCTCTGCCGCGGCGATCCGATGAGCCAGGGGTCGGGGCTCTCCGGCCTCGGCCGCGCCCTGCGCGCGCTCATGGGCATCCACGACGGCGAGCGCCTCGACGAGCAGGTGCAGAAGGTGAACGCCCACGTGGCGGTGCGGCTGGCCCGCCCGCTGCGGTTCCTCGCGGGCTTCATCGGGGAGCTCGCCGGCGTGCCCTTCCCCAACGACGGCAACGAGCCGCTGCGCGCCGCCCGCGAGAGCCCGCAGCTCATGGAGTCGCGCACGCGGATGGCGATCGAGGCGTTCTTCCGCTCGAAGTCCGAGAGCACGCCGCAGATCCTGGTCATCGAGGACATGCACTGGGCCGACAGCACCACCGTCGAGCTCGTCGACTGGCTGCTCGGCTGCACCGACCTCCGCTTCGGGGTCTTCGGCTTCGCGCGCCCCGAGCTCGCGAGCCGGTTCCCCTCGCTGTGGCAGGAGCGCAACGTGACCCGCGTCGCGCTCTCCCCGCTGTCGCCGCAGGCCGCCGATCGCCTCGTGGCGACCGCCCTCCCCCAGGCCGACCCGGCCACGCGCGGCGCCATCGTGCAGCGCGCCGGCGGCTACGCGCTCTTCCTGGAGGAGCTCATCCGGCACGCGGCCGAGGGGCGCGACGACGTGCCGCTCAGCGTGCAGGCGCTGGTGCAGCACCGCGTCGATCGCATGTCGAGCGGGGTGCGCGAGGTGCTGCGCGCCGCGTCCGTCTTCGGCCCGGTCTTCTGGACGGCGGGCGTCGAGGCGCTGCTCGAGCGCGCCGTGGGCGCGGAGCTCGCCGAGCTCGAGGCGGGCGAGATCATCGCGCGCCAGCTCGAGCCGCGCGTCGCCGGGCACGCGCAGTGGACGTTTCGACAGTCGCTCGTGCGCGACGCGGCGTACGCCTCGATCCTCGAGGAGGACCGCGCCGCGCTCCACCGCGCCGCGGCCGCGTGGCTCGAGTCCGCGGGCGACGTCGACCCGGGGCTCGTCGCGCGCCACGCCGAGGCCGGCGGCGAGAAGACGCGGGCCGCGCTGCTCTACGCCCGGGCGGCGCGGGCCGCGGTGGCGAGCGGCGAGGAGCTCGACGCGGCGCTCGATCTCGCGACGCGCGGGCTCGCCTGCGGGGCCGAGGGGACGACGCGCGCGACGCTCCTCGTCCACCGGGGCGAGGTGTGCGAGCTCCTCGGCCGCGCCCCCGAGGGGCTCGACGCCGCGGAGGAGGCCGCGCGCCTCGCGCTGCCCGGCTCGGACCTGTGGGGCGAGGCGCAGCTGCTCGCGGTGCGGTGCATGATCGCGGCCGGCCAGAGCGCGGAGGCGGACGCGCGCGCCGCCTCCGCGCTCTCGCCGCAGTTCGCGGCGGCGCTCTCGCCGCAGATCCGCGCGACGCTGCTCGCGTCGCGCGTGCGCGCCCTCGTGGACCTGAGCCGGCCCGCCGAGGCGCTCGGCGCCGCGGAGGCGGCGGTCGAGGTCGCGCGCGCGAGCGGCTCGACGGCCGCGCTCCTCCACACCCGGGAGGCGCACCTCGCCGCGCTGATGCACGTCGGCGACCTGTCCGCCGCGGCCTCCGCGGGCGCGTCGCTCGTCGCCGACGCCGACGCCGAGGGCGACGCCGTCATCGCGGCCAAGGCGCGCCTGAACACCGGGTCGGTGCTGAACCAGCTCGGTCTGTTCGAGGAGGCGCAGGCGCTGCTCGAGCGCGCGCTGCAGGGCGCGCGGAGCCGGAAGCTCCGGGCGCTCGAGGGCTTCGCGCTCCACAACCTCGGCATGTCGTACGCGCGGCTCGGCAACCTCGAGGAGGGCATCGCGCACGAGCGCCAGGCGGGCCGCATCGCCGACGAGTGCCACGTCGCGCGCCTCAGGATCGCCGGCCGGCTGTACGAGGCGATCTTCCTCGTCTGGCGCGGCGCGCCCGGCGACTACGGCACCGCCCACTCGATCGCGCGCTGGCTCTGCGAGGAGACCGCGCGCCACGCGACCGCGCTGCAGGCGATGGCGAGCTTCGCGCTCGCCCGCGTCCAGCTGGCGCGGCGCGAGCTCCGGGCCGCGGTCGACGCCGCGCGGGAGGCCGCGCGCCACCTGGAGGGCGGGCCGATCGAGGAGTGGAACGACGCGAT
The DNA here is from genome assembly GCF_051474665.1 of Sorangium sp. So ce394. NCBI lineage: Bacteria > Pseudomonadati > Myxococcota > Polyangiales > Polyangiaceae > Sorangium > Sorangium sp. So ce394. The sequence continues at coordinate 5,015,761 of NZ_CP150339.1, read as the reverse complement.
CCGCCTCACGCTCGTGGAGGCCCTCCTCGCGGCCGGGGAGGAGCGCGAGGCGCACGCGGCGCTCGACGCCGCGTTCACCGCCCTCCGCGCGCGCGTCGACGCCCTCCGCGATCCCCGCCACCGCGAGGCGTTCCTGCGCGGGAGCGACGATGTCGGGCGGCTCATCGCCCTCGCCCGCGAGCGCCTCGGCCGCTCGCTGCCCGCGGCCTCGGCGGCGCACGCGGCGGACGCGTCCGTCCATCGGGCCGCTGCAGCGCCGTCGCGGGGCAGGAGCGCGACGAAGACCGCCAGCGCCGTCTCGCGGAAGGATCGCGCCGACGCGCCGGGCGGCGACCCCGCGGGGCAGCGCGGCGCGGGGCCGGCGCAGGGCAAGGAGGCGCACGGCGACGGCGCGGCGGCTCCGGCGCGCGAGAAGGGCGCGCCACGTTCTTGACGTTGGGTGGCCAGGTAGCTAAGGCCATGCCCGATGCAAGACAACGCTCCTGAGCGGCCCTCCGCGCGCTGTTCCACGCTCTCCAGCTCCGTGCGTTCGGCCGACGCGAGCCGGTGTGCTGCGCCCCCTGCCCGCCGAGCCGCGGGCCGACGCCCCGCGGCGCGCCTCCTGCCGCTGCTCGCCGCCGCGGCGCTGGGCGGGGCGGCGCTCCTGTCGTCCGCGCCCGCGTCGGCGCAGTCGAAGATCGCCGTCGTCGACGTGCGCCGCGCCATGCTGGAGACGGAGGAAGGGCTCCGCGTCCAGGCGACGCTCAAGAAGCTGTTCGACAGCCGCCAGGTCGAGCTCGACACGAAGCAGCGCGCGCTCGCCGACGAGCGCGACAAGCTCGACAAGGAGGCCCAGGCGGGCAAGACGCCGAAGGACGCGCTCCAGCGCCGGTTCGAGACGTGGCAGCGCCAGGCCGCCGAGCTCCAGGCGACGATGGTCGACTACCAGCGCGAGATGCAGCGCAAGGAGAGCGAGCTGACCACGCCGATCCTGCAGAAGGTCCTCGGCCTGCTCCGCCGCCTCGCCGCGCAGGAGGGGTACGACCTCATCCTCGACAAGTCGGCCGCGCCCTATTACCGCGCCGATCTCGAGCTCACCGATCGCGCCATCCAGATGTACAACAGCGGGCAGGTCGGCGACGCGGCGCCCGCGAAGGGCGCGCCGCCGGCCAAGGGCGCGGCGCCCGCGGCCCCGGCGAAGCCGGCCGCGCCGGCCAAGAAGTAACCGAGCCGCGTCGGCCCTTGGAGCGGCGCGCGCCGCTCCGTCGGGGAGGTGATCCGGTGAGCTCTTCTCTCGTCGGCCGGGGAGCGCGCCTCGCGGCCTGGATCGGGCTCGGCGCCGCGGGCGCCCTCGCCGCACCCACGGCGTGCCTGTACCCCGACTACACCTTCGACGAGCCGGAGCCCTCGGGGAGCGCCGGCACGGGCGGCGATGCCGGCGCGGAGGACTGCTCGAACGGCGCCGACGACGACGGCGACCGGCTTGTCGACTGCGCGGACCCTGCGTGCGGCGACTTCGTATGCACGACGGCCGTGCCGGAGGGCTGGAGCGGCTACTTCGCGCTGTTCGACGGGGAGCCCGCGAGGGACCCAGGCTGCCCCGACGCGTTCGCCGCGGGGGAGCCGTTCATCGGCAACCGCGGCCTGTTCGCGCCGCCGGCGAGCTGCACGTGCTCGTGCGGCCCCGTGCAGGGACAGCGGTGCGCGGCGCTGGAGAACATCGCGATCAGCGTGAGCGACGCGCCGTGCGATTCGCCCTGGGTCTGCGCCTGGAACCTGGAGCCCATCCCCGGCTGGATGCCGGATCAGTGCGCCGGGCCCGACGGCGTCTTCGGCGGCGGGGCGGCCTGCGAGCCGGCGGAAGACCTGTGCGATGCGAGCGCCGAGGCGCACCCGTGCGTCGTGTCGGTCTCCGCGGAGCCGCTCGGCGCGACCGGGGGGAGCTGCACGCCGAACCCCGTGCAGATCGATGCGCCGCCTCCGCGATGGACGGGGCTCGGGCGCGCGTGCCCCGCGCCGCCGGCTGGCCAGGGCTGCAACGTCGGCCGGGTCTGCGTGCCCAGGCCGGGCGCGCCGTTCGAGGGCGGGCTCTGCATCGCGAAGGACGGCGACAACGCCTGCCCGCCGGGCGCGTACACCGAGAAGCACGTGTTCTTCACCGAGATCGAAGACGACCGCGCCTGCAAGGACGACTGCTCGTGCGGCGATCCGTCGAACGGCACGTGCCGGACGACGATCGCCCTCTACGCCGACAACGCGGAGGACACGTGCGAGACGCCGGTGGTCGAGGTCCTCGCTGGCGGGTGCGAGAACGTCGAGGGAAACCCCACGATCGTCGGGCGCAAGGTGACGTCGGCGACGCCCACCGGGGGCGCGTGCGCGCCGAGCGGCGGCGCTGCGACGGGGACGGCCCGGGGCGCCGCCCCGAGGACGTTCTGCTGCCAGAGCCAGGGCTGAGGGGCCCGGAGGGCGCCGACCGGCCCGCGGGCGCCGAGGCGACCCGGCCGGAGCGGCCCCGGCGGCCTCAGAACCTGCCGGCGACGCTGAGGCCCGCGAGGTCGGCGCCGGGCGCCCGCGGCAGGACCTCCGCGCGGCGGGCGCGCCCGCCGGCGCTCCGCCGCGCCGCGGACCGGGCAGCGGCGGCGCTCGAGTCCGGCTCGGCGGCGGCGCCCGCGGCCGGCTCGGCGGCGCCGCCGCTGCTCGTCGCGAGCAGGACGATGCCCGCGGCGACGGAGGCGACGCCGAGCCCGATCGCCGCCTCGGCGACGCCCGTGTAGAGCCGGCCCCGGTCGGCGGTGGGCCTGGCCGAGGGAGGGCAGCTCCTGTCGCCGCCGCACAGCGCGTCGAGATCGCTCAGCGTGCCGGCGCGGAGGCCGAGGAAGACGCCGCCCGCGGCGCCGAGCGCGATCCCGGCGCCGAGCGCCACGAGGCCCGGCACCTTCGACGGCTGCCCCGCCGCCGGCGGCGCTCTGCTCTCCGTCGCCGCCGGCGCTCCCGGCGGCGGCGCGCCCGCGGTGGGCGCGGCGGCCGCCGGCGGCTCGGCGATCGAGATCTCCACGGTCTTCGCGTGCCCCTCCTCGAGCGTGACCGTCTCCCGCACGACCTCGCGGCCGCCGATCCGGGCGGCGACCACGTGGGGCCCGGGGTCGACGGGGATGTCACCGCTCATCTCCGCCGCGCCGAGCGCGGTGCCGTCGAGCAGGATCGTCGCGGTGAGCGCCCCCGCGCCGCGGCGGATCGCGAGCCTCGGGACGCGCGCCTCGAGATCCTCGATCCGCGCGCCGACGTTCGCGGTGACGTCGTTCGCCCTCGGGTCGCCCGCGGCCGCGGCCGCGGCCATGCGGTAGTTGCCGAGCGCCGAGACGAGCTTGCCGAGCCGCGCCTCGCACTCGGCGATGTTGAACAGCACCTGCGGCGTGCGCCGCACGCTCGCGACCGCCTGGAACCTCGCGAGCGCCGCGGCGCAGTTGTTCGCCGCGCTGAGCGCGACGCCCTCCTGGAAGAGCACCCGCGCCGCCGCGAGCTCCTCCTTCGTCTGGGCCCTCGCCGGAGGCGCCGCGACCAGCGCGGCGCCGAGCGCCGCGGCCGCGAGGATCCGCCTGCCGGTCTTGCGAAGTCCGCCCTGGTCCATGATCCCCTCGGCGGGCGCAGGGCCCCGCTCGGGCCATGGTCCCTCCATGGCGCGCGGCGCGGCAAGGCCGGCAGACCGCGCCGCCTGCGCGGCGCGACGGCTCGGCGCTGGAGTTCCTCCTGCTGCCGTGGCCCGCGCGACGAACGAGGCGCTCCGCGACGCCGCCCGCCCCCTCGCTCACCCCGCGCGCCGGCGCGGCCGCGTCCAGCGCCCCGGCGCGCCCGAGGCGCGCGCGGCGATCGGCCGCCACGCCGCGATGGCCTCCTCCTGCGCCACCACGAAATCGTGCGGATCGAAGCGCACGAAGGCCCCGGTGCGGACGATGAGCTCGCGCTGGAGGTGCCGCCGCTCCGCCGGGGTCACCCGGCCCGCGTCGAGCTCGTCGAGCACGACCTCCGGCGAGTACGGTCGCCCGCGCCGGTACCGCGCGCCGAGGTCCCAGCCCTGGCAGCGCTCCATCCAGAACGCACGCCAGCGCGCGGCGTCCACCGTGGGCAGCTCCACCAGCTCGGGCGCCGGCGCCGGCGGCAGATCGCGGGGGTCGCTCACCAGCTGCGCGAGCTTGAGCTCGCGGGGCTCGCCCACGTCGGGGTCGGGCGGATCGGCGACCACGATCTCCTCGTCCTCCACCGCGACCTCTTCCCACATCCCGGCGCCGGTGATCCGCTCCAGCGCGAAGGCCGCGGCGAGCTTCACCGCCTTGTCCCCGTCGCGCTCGAGCAGATCGATGAGCGGCGGCACCGCCGACGCCGCGCCCGTCCAGCCCACGGCCGCGAGCAGGCCCTCGCGCGGCGCCTCGAAGGCGCGCGCGACGAGGTGCCGCGCGTCCGCCTCGTCGCCCGCGATCGCGAGCAGGAGCGCCGCCGCATCGCCGCCCTCCGGCGCCTCCATCGCGCCGCGCAGCGCGATCGAGGCGTGCGGGTGGTCCGAGAGCGCCATGGCCGTCCAGGCGGCCTCGCGGAGCGCCGGGTCCTCGGCCGCGAGGGCCCGCTGGATCAGCTCGGGCAAGCGCTGGCTCGCCCCGCAGCCGAGGTGGTAGAGCGCCCGCGCGGCGACCGGGGCCGCGTCGTCCGAGGCCGCGGCGACGAGCTCGTCCTCGGTCGCGAGGCCGCGGTACGCGAGGACGTCGATCGCCATCGCGCGGACCAGCGGCTCGGGCTCGCGGAGCAGGCCGCGGAGCGCGAGCGGCAGGAGCTCGTGCGGGACGAGCTTCAGGGCGGCGCCGAGCCCCTCGATGAACGCCTTGTCCCGGCCGCTCCGGAGCAGCGCGAGCTCCGCCGCGGCGAGCGCGTCGCGGCCCGCGAAGCAGCCGAGCACCATCGCGCTCGCGAAGGCCAGGCTAGGATCCTTCACCGGGGCCTCGGCCACGAGCCGCGGCACGTGCTCGAGCGCCGGCGCCCCGATCGCCGCGACCACGTCGATGGCCGCCAGCATGCGCCGCTCGAGGACCAGCGCCCCGCGGAACGGGTCCCCGAGCAGCGGCGCCCGCTGCATGCCGACCATCGCGACCTCCTCGAAGCACTCGCGGGTGCGGGCGCGGAGGAAGGCGAGATCGTCGATCGCGGCGCCGACGTCGCGCGCGAAGCCCGGCGGCGGCGGACGCGCGGGCGGATCGTCGTCGCGCCGCGCCGCGAGCGGCCGCGCCTCCGCCGCGGCGGGGAGCGCGCCGGGCGCGGGCGCCCGCTGCTTCAGCGCCTCGACGGCCGCCTTGAGCTCCTCGAACGTCTTCGGCCGCGCGATCGGCGGCGGCGGCTTGGCGACGAGCTCGGCCGGGGGCGGCTCCGGGACCTTGATCCTCGGCGCGAGCGACGCGCGCGGGACCGCGTGCAGCCGCGGCCGATCGCGGCTCGCCCGGATCGGCGGCGGGTCGAGCGGCGATGCCGGCGGCACGGCGGCGAGCCGCGCCTCGGCGCGCTCGAGCCAGGCGCGCGCGCTCCGCAGCAGCTCGCCCACCGCCGCGAGGCCCGCCTCGAGCCCCGCCGCCTCGCCGACGGCCGCAGCAGCGCCGTCGACCGCCGCCGCGGCGGCGCGCACGGCCGCGACGCGATCGGCGCGGCCGTCGAAGGCGTCGTAGATCGCGCCGAGGGCGCGTTCCAGGGCGCGCGCGGGCCCGGTCAGGTCGGTGACCGGCTCGACGTCGTGCTCGAGCGACAGCGCCGCGCGGCGGAGCGCGGCGTGCGCGCTCTCGAGCGCGTCGTGGGCGAGCAGGTCGAGGCTGCCGGGAGCGGAGGGCTGCCCCTCCTGACCGCCGGGCGCGACGAAGGGCAGGTACGAGAAGGACACCCGCCATGGATACACCCACGCGGAGGAGGCCCCAAGCCGCGCGCTGAGGTAGCCTGGCCGCGCGATGAAGGATCCTGCGCAGGACGTCGAGGTCTACGCGACGCTGGCCGCCCGGCTCGCGGACCCGGGCGAAGACCGCGCGGCGCTCCTCGCGGAGCACGGGCTCGACGAGGCGGGGTGGGAGGCGCTCGACGACGCGTGGCAGGCGCGGCTCTCCGAGGCGGACGAGGACGACGGCGATGAGGTGGGCGTGCCGCCGCTCGTCGCCGCCTTCGCCGAGACGTTCGCCCGGGTCCAGCGCGGCCGCGCGAAGGGCGAGCTGTCGTTCGAGCGGTTCCTCGAGGCGGCGCGCGCGATGAAGCGGGGCACCGACATGGCGACGGTGCTGAGCCGGCTGGACCTGACGCTGGAGGACTACCTGAGCGCGCAGCAGCGATGGACCGCGGCGATGCTGGAGGACGACGAGCTCATGGCGCAGTTTCAGCGGGCGATGAGGTAGCGGGGATGGCCGCGGGGCGAGATCGGCCGGCGCGACCGGCGCATCGCTGAGCGGCGAAGGGGCGTAGGCTCGGGGGAGGCATGGTGGAGAGCGAGGGGCGCGAGGGGACGGTCCGATCGATCACGCTCGAGGAGCTCGCCGCCATCGCCGGGGCCCTCGAGGCGGGGTTGCCGCGGGACGAGGTGCTCGTCGGGGCGGGGCTCTCGGTCGAGGCGTGGGAGGCGGCGCGGGAGCGCTGGATGTCGAGGCTCGCCGCGCAGGCCGCCCGGGGGCAGCTGCGATCGAGCCAGCGGTACCTGGAGCTCGTCGCGGAGCAGAGGGGCCGCGCCGAGGCGAAGGCGCGGGATGCGCGCCGGAAGCTGGAGGGGCCGGTGCCGGTGGCGCCTGCGGCGCACCTCTCCCCGCTGCGGAGCGCGCCCCGGGACGGGGCGGCGCCGACGTCCGCCGCAGGCGCGGGCGGCGAGGCGGCTGCGCGCTCGCCGTGGGCCAGGATGGGCGCCGGCGCGCCGCCGGTGCCTGGCCGCGTGGAGGTGCCGGCGCTGGCGTCGGCCGTGCCGTCGCCGCCCCCGCCGGCCATGCCGCCGCCGGTGCCTGCGGTCACCCCCGCGGCGAGCTCGGAGCCGCCGCCGACGGCGCCGAGGGGCGGCGTGACGCTCTTCGGCATGCAGGCGGTCGCGCCGCGCGAGGCGCTGCCCTTCCGTCGGGACGCTTCGAGCGCACCTCCGGCCGAGAGCGCCGCGACCCCGGCCGCAGCGAGCCTGAATGCCACGCGCATCGGGGCGGTCAGCCCGCTGTCGGCCGACAAGGCCTTGCCCTTCGCTCGCTCGGCCCCTGTCGCTCCGACCGACAAGGCCCTGCCCTTCTCGCGCCCCAGCCCTCCGCCTCCAGCCGACAACGCCCTGCCCTTCGCGCGGACGGGCCCTATCGCTCCGACCGACAAGGCCCCTCTGCCCTTCGCGCGATCCGCGCCTTCACCCCCGGCCGACAAGGCCCTGCCCTTCGCGCAATCCGCGCCTTCACCCCCGGCCGACAAGGCCCTGCCCTTCTCTCGCCCTGCCTCCTCGCCTCCGGCCGACAGCGCGCTTCCCTTCGCGCGCTCCGCCCCTGCGCAGCCCGTCCGTGACGAGACCGCGCCGCTGCCGCCTCAGCGCTCGTCGGGGAGCTGGGCCCTGCCCTTCCAGCAGCCGAGCTCCGCCCCCGGCACGCCCGCGATCGCGTCGACCTCCCCGCCCGCCGCGCGGGCGCAGGCCGAGGTCGACGAGCAAGAGATGCGGCGCGTGGAGCGGATCACCCTCGGAGAGTACGCGCACATCTGCGCCGACCTGCGAGAGCGCCCGGGACACGAGCAGCAGATCCAGAGCCGTATTGGGCTCAGCCCGCAGAGCTGGGCCGCGCTCCACGCGATGTGGCACGAGCGCTTCCAGGCCGATCCGGCGCTCAAGGCGCGGTGGCAAGCGCTCATCGAGCAGAGCGCGCAGCGCTGAGCCACGAGCGCCGAGGCGGGGCTCCTCCTGCCCTGACGCATGAGCAACCAGGGCGCGGGCTCTGGGATGACGAACCGCTCGTCCCGCAGGTTCAACATTACATGGACGGAGCCCGCAGGGCTCGGCCGATCCGGCTGCACGCCCCGTCTTCAATCTCGGTCCTATTCGCGGTAGATCAACACGTTACCATGGCACGCACCGCTCCTGTCCCGAACATACCTGCCATTCCCGGCATGAATCCTGGAGTCTGGGTTATGGGAGGAGGAGCCGGCGCCGGAGGTGGTCGCGGAGGAAGAGGCACCGGAAGCGGCGATCGGCAGGGCGCTGGTCCGAACAACGGCGGCAATGGCGCCGGAGGCGGGGGTAGAGGAGCCGGGAGCTGCGGACAGGGCAGCGGAAGCGGCTGCCCTAACCCGAGCCACGGCAATCGAGGCGGCACCGCAGCCGGAGACCCGGTGGATGTCACCACAGGGCGCGTCTACACCATCCCGGCGGTCGACCTTGCGCTGCACGGGCGCATTCCTCTGTTCATCGAACGTTCTTACTCCACGGCGCGCGTCGATCGTGACATCGGCCTGGGCTACGGCTGGAGCCACTCCCTTGCATGGGAGATCGAGCTACGGCAGCGCACCCTGTTGATATGGAAGCCCGACGGGACTTTCATCCGGCTGGACATCCCGCCCACGGGTGAGGTGATCCCGGTCGAGGGCGGGATGTACTTCGCCCGTCAGGAGGAGGGCTACGCGCTCACGCTCGACAACGGCTCGATGCTCATCTTCCGCGCCGTGGAGAAGGTGCGTGGTGCCATCCCGCTCTCGCGCATCGCCGACCGAGCGGGGAACTCCATCGAGCTACGGTACGAGGCGGGGCTGCTCCACACCGTGATCGACAGCGTAGGGCGGGTCATCCGCGTGCGCCGCCACCAGGACGGCCACATCGCAGCGTTCGAGGTGAGGAACGCTGCGGCGCAGGGCCGCTGGGTCGCGTTTCGCCGCTACGAATATGACACTCACGGCGACCTGGTCGCCGCCATCGACGCGCTCGGCTGCCGATCCACGTTCGCTTACCAGGACCACTACTTGACCGGGCGCACCTACCCAGGCGGCCTCCGCGTGTCGTTCCGGTACGACTCGTCCCATCGCTGCGTCGAAACCTGGGCGGAGCACCCTGGGCGCGCCGACCCCAGCCTCGCGGCTGGCTCACCCGAGTTCCTTGCGGACGGGACGACCCGCGCGCTCGGCGTCCTCCACTGCGCGATCACCTATGGAGACGGCTTCACCGAAGTCGCCGATTCCCGGCAGATCCGCCGATACCATGTCAACGGCTTCGGCGCCGTAGATCTAAGCACTTGGGGCCCCAGCGCTCACAGGCTCGAGTACGATGCGCTCGGCAACATCACCGCCTACGTCGATCCTACCGGCGCGCGATGGGCATGGCAGCGCGACGCCGACGGGCGCGTGATCGCCGCCGTGGATCCGCTCGGCGCTGTCACGCGCTACGAAAGCGATCCAGCCGGTCAACTCGTCGCCGAGGCGGACCCGCTCGGCAATGAGATCCGATACGAGATGACGCCGTTCGGCAAGCTGCTCCGCGCGCACGATGCCTCGGGGCTCCTCGTGGAGTACAGCTACGACAAGCACGGGCAACTCGTGAGCGCCACGCTGCCGAACGGCGGCGTCACCCGGTTCGTGCTGGACGAGCACGCGAACCGCATCGAGGTCCACGAGCCCGACGGCTCGATGCGGCGTATCGCCTACGACTTCCTCGGGCGACCGGTCGCCGTAAGGGACGAGCGCGGGTTCGAGACGCGTTACGGCTACGATGAACGGGGCGCCCTCGTGGCCATTCACCTACCTGACGGCGGAGTCCACACCTTCGACTACGACGAAGACGGCAATCTAGCGCGCCTGACGAACGCAGACGGCGCGCGCTGCGAATTCGCCTGGGCCGGCTTTCACGTCGTCCACGAGCTTCGCCGGCCGGACGGCAGCCGTCTGCGTCTGCGGTATGACCGCGAGGGGGACCTCGTGACGGTCATCAACGACGCCGGCGAGGTCCACCGGATCGTCCGCGACAGCGGCGGGCGCATCGTCGAGGAGCGCACGTTCGACGGCAGGACGCTGCGCTACGGCCACGATGCGATGGGCCGCGTCACCTCCATCGAGAACGGCTGCGGCGAGCGTACGCAGCTGGTTTACGATCTCGCCGGTCGCCTCACCGATCGCGTGTACCCGGACGACACCAAGGATCACTTCGAGTACGATGCGATGGGTCGCGTCGTGCTGGCTGAAAACCCTGCGGCTTCCTGCGCGTTTTCCTATGACGAACGTGGTAGATGCGTCGAGGAGAGGTCGACCGTGCTCGGCGCCACGATCTGGGTGCGCAGCGGCTACGACGGGCTGGGCAGGCGCGTGGCGCGCGAGACGAGCCTCGGCTATGTCGAGCGCATCGCGCGCGACCCATCGGGGGCGCCGCTCGAGCTGACGCTCGGAGGGACCGAGGCTCTGCGGCTGCGCGGCGATGCGATGGGCGCGGAGCTCGAGCGGGGGCTGCCGCTCGGCGGCGTCATCCGCCACGAGCACGACGCGCTCGGGCGCGTCGTGCGGCGCAGCGTCGCCGCGGCGCTCGATCGCCCCCTTCGCCCCGGAGAGCCGGCGTGGGTCGGCCGGCCGCTCCACCTCGTGCACGATCGCGCTTATGCGCTATCCCACGCTGGGGTCCTGCTCGAGGCGATCGACGTGGACACGAAGCGGACGCGCTACGAGCACGATGCCTGCGGGCGAATCGTGGCGCGCATCCGGGAGCGCTCGACGGGCGAGCGTTATCGTTACGACGGTGATGGCAACCGGTACGGTGCGCCGGGCGATACATCCACGTATGGCCCGGGCGGGCGGCTGCTCGCGCACGGCGACATGGGGTATGCCTATGACGGTGAGGCGCGGCGGGTCGAGAAGCGGAGACGGATGCCGGACGGCGGAACCGAGCGGTGGCGGTACGAATGGGGGAATCACGGCCTGCTGGATCGGGCGGTGGGGCCCGACGGACGCGTCGTGCGCTTCGCCTACGACCCGTTCGGCCGCCGCGTGTGGAAGGAGGTGAGCAGCCCAACTGGGCAACGCATGCTGACCCGCTTCGTCTGGGACGCGGACGTGCTCGTCCACGAGAGCCAGGAGTCGCAAGACGAGGCTGGGGCGCCGATCGTCGAGCGGCGCACGTACGTCTTTCGGCCCGAGACGCCCTTTCCGCTCGCGCATCGGGACGAACGAGTCGACGGCGGCGGGCGAAGGGAAGGCGGCTGGGTGCACTACGTCAACGATCACGCCGAGCGCCCCGAGCTCCTGGTCGATGGCGCCGGACGCATCCTCGCCGAGCTCAATCCCGCGGTGTGGGGTGACGTCGCGCCGCGCCCCGGCGCGGAGGCCGACACACCGCTCCGCTTCCCGGGGCAGTACGCCGACGTCGAGACCGGGCTCTTTTACAACCGCTACCGGTATTACGATCCGGCGGAGGGGCAGTACATCAGCGCGGATCCTCTCGGGCTCGCCGGCGGGCTGGAGCCGTTCGCCTACGCGACGAACGCGCCCCTGCTGCGGATCGACCCGAGCGGACTCGTCTGGTCAACGGTCAGCGGCAGGGCGGGCTCGTTCGAGCGAGGGAGTCAGGGAACGTACCCGTTCGGGGACCCTGAGCGCGATCCGGGAAACATCCACCCCATCGTGCAGCAGGCGATGCCGCCGAACATGGGGACGGAGCGGCAGCCACTGTACCCGGATCGCGACAGACGTCCCCCGACGACGTGCGCCGAACCCCGTGCGCTGACCGCCTACATTCGTCAGTGGGAACGTGACAACAACGGGGGGCGTCCACTCGACCCGGAGAATCCCCGTGACCACGAAAGGATCCGAGAGTGCCTTGGCTCGATCAGGTCCGTCCGCGCGCGTGAGGAGGACGGGACGCCGAGAGCTCCCTGCGCCAACTGCAGCCAGACGCTGGCAAATCTGAACGCACGCTGGGGGGCGCCGCGGACCGATGGGAACGGGATCATCCCGGGCTACGGTCCGCCCGGGGAGCGCGGCGGTCGCTCCAATTGGTCGCGGCCGGATCCGGCATGGCTTCGCGCCGCGATGGCGAGCGACACAGGGACCTTCACACCCATGGTCGGTTACGGACAGCCCGCACGGAGAAGATGATGCCGATACCCGAGGACATCCTAGAACACCTCTCGGAGCGCGCGCGGCGCGTCCTCGCGTTCGAGCCCGATCAGCACGACCCCCGGAGCCCCGACGAGCTGCGCATCCTGCTCGAGGCGCGAGGGCTGCCTGTCTACGATGCCGTCCTCGCGGCGCAGCGCGAGCTCGGCGGCGTCCGTTCCCGGATCCTGACGATCAATCCTGCTGACACACTCGACGCCGACGCAGCCAAGCCGCAGCCGACCCCGGATGGAGAGCTTGCGATCCCCATCGGATCGAGCACCCACGATCCCGATGCCGTCGTCGAATACCTGATGGATTCAGCCGGCCGGATCTACCGCCCCAGCTTCCTCCCGAACGGCAAGCCGGCCCCGCAGTGCGTCCCGACGGCAGGCTCGCTGCTCGTTGCGCTCGAGCAACTCGCGCTTATTGCCGAGGTGCAGCCGCTCCGCCAAGGAGCGCTCTGCGTCACGGCACACGTTCGCGCCGGAGATGCCATTGCCGAACGGCTCAGCGCAGAGATCGTCGAAGAAGCCTCGGACGAACTGCATCATTTCTGGCTGCGTGGCGGGTTGCTCGTCGCGGAGGGCGATCCCCACACCGCCGGGCGCGACAACCTCACGCGGATCTTCGCGCCCTCGGTCGAGGATGCCGCTCTGGTGGTCGACGTGCTTGTGACGCTCGCGCCGCGGCCTGCGGCGGCGATCGAGGCTGGGTGGATGGACGTCGAGGAGCGTGTGGAACGGTCTCGCCCAGCCGAACCGCGGATCCCCAGCGCTTCGCTCACAGCTCGGTTCGATGACCCGACCGAGCAGGGCTCCCTCTGGGCAGAGCGCGGGACGCAGGCGGGAACGACGATTCACCTCATCCGTAAGGTCGGCGGCGCGCTCGCAGCCCGGACCACGTTCAGTACGCGAGGCTTCGTCCGGCAGATCTTCGCCGACCCGCCGAGCTGGCTCGACGCGCTGCTGAGCGAGCGGGCGGTGCGTGTGTTCGAGCGGGCTGGCGCACGGCGCGACCCGTCGTTGATGACCGACCGCAACGACCTCGTGCGGCGCCTGCGTGCTCTCCAGCTGCCGATCTCCAAGGAAATCCTCGAGATGGAGGAGGCCATCGGCGGGCTTGTTGTTAAAGACTACGTTTATGGAATCTTTGCGCAGATGAAGCGCGGTGTCGGCGTAGCCCGGACGTATCAAGGCACGTCACTCGTCTTGTTCTCGGATAGACACCGCTATATCGATGCCAGCGGCCAGATCTACCTCACAGACGACATCGCGCTCGGCGGCATCATCGCCGACTCGTGGCAAGTATATCTCGAGCGGGAAGCGCTCGCGATGCTCGACTTCGAGTCGGCCCGCCGGGTGCACTCCCTCCGGCTAAACGCGCGCTGGGGCGAGCGACTCGCCGAAGCGTTCGGCGCGACCGCGCTACCAGAGTGCAGCGACAGCCGAGAGCGGTGTTGGCGGAGCCTGGACGTCTGGCTGACCGAGAAGGAAGAGGCCCTTGACTTCTGGCTCGCCGGCACGTGGATCGAGAGCTTCTCGCTGGATCCGCTCGTTGACGCGCTGAAGCTCGCGGCGAGCGCGGATCCGCCTATTCTCGTGTGCTACTCCCGCGCGCGCGAGGCCCCGGCGCGTCCGCAAGCGCCGCACGGCCCCCCCATCGCCGTCGCGCCCCGATGCGGGCAGCACTCGCTCACGCTCCTCGGCGAGCTCGCGGCCTGCGGCGAGCCGGGTCGCTACGACCTCGTCGAGCGCTGACCACCGCCGGCGCGCATCAGTTCAGCCTCAAGAGCCTCCCCACGATCCGGAACAACCCGCGCGACGCGGCGCTGATGCGGCTGCCAACGATCTCGATGAAGCCATCCTCGCGGATGCGCAGGGCGCCCGTGCCGGCGCGCAGCAGCACCTCCCTGCCCTCGATGGCTATCGTCTCTGCCTTCAGGTGGATCGCCTGCGGTCGGCGCGTCCGCAAGGCCCCCACGATGAGCGGCGCCTCCCCCTCGCAGAGCTCGACGAGCACCGCGTCCCGGTTGACGTGAGCCTCGGCGATCACCTCAGGGTCGACGTCCGGGGCCACCTCGGCGTCAATAGGATCGTCTGCTCCCCGCATCAGGATCTGCGCCGCCCGCCCCGCGATGGACGCGACGCGCGCGGTCCGCATCGCAACGCCGAGCGGCTGCGCGCCCCGCGCCGGGAGCGGCGCCGCGGCCTCCGCGGCCGGCTCGGCGAGCACGTCGTCCAGGGTCACGCGCGGCGCCCCCGACGCCCCCCCGGGCTCGCCCTCGGGCTCCAGCTCCTCCACCGCGGCCGGCGCGCCGGACCGCCCGGGATCCCCGTCGAACGAGGCCGCCATCACACCTCCGAGACCTTCTTCGGCAGCTGGATCTTCGGCGCCAGGAGCGCCACGAGCGGAGAGCTGATGGTGACGCCGCCGCCATTGATCACCACCTCGCTGGCGCCGCACTTGAACACGATGGCGCCCTTCGCCTCCACCTTGTGGAACGCCCCGATGAACGTCGCGGGCCCAACCGCCTGCACCACGTGCGACCCCTTCAGCTTGTCGACGACCGCGCCGCCCACCATCGCCGTGCGCGAGCCGGTGATCGTCTCGCTCTCGCCCGCGTTGCTGAGGACCACGAGCCCCGTCGCCTTCTCGCTCTTCGAGCCGGTGACGCTCTCCGCGTAGCTGCCGAACGCGACCTGCACCGTCGCGGCGCCGACGTCGATCGTCTTCTTGCCGGTCACGTTGTTGTCGATGTCCCGGATCGCGCCGAGGATCTTCATCGAGCCCACGTCCTCCTTGTGGGTGCCCGCCACCTTCGCGGTCGAGTGCCCGGGCCCCTTCTCGCGATCGGTCGCGTCGACGCCGTCGACGTTGCCCTCCGGCCCGGCCGCGTTCGCCATCGACTCGCCGCCGCCGCCGCCCGCGTCCATGCCGAGCGCCGAGGCGAGCGCCTCCGGCTGGACGAAGACCCGCCCGGCCAGGCTGCTGTGCACCGCGTTCGAGGCGATCGACGCCAGCATGTTCGGAGGACCGGAGCCGCCCGGCGCGCCGCCGCCACCCCCGCCGCCTCCGCCCATCGAGGCCGCGAGCTGGCTCGCCCCGGGGATGCCCGACGCGCCCGCGATCATCGCCGGCATGCGGCCCATGTCCCCGCCGGCGACGGCCCGCATCGCGCCCGCGACCCCCTGCGCCTGCTGCGTCAGCGCGTTGATCGGCGCCATCACCTGGTTGATCGCGCCGTCGACCTGCCCCTGGATCGCCGAGATCGCGTTGTTCGCCATCACGCTCGCGAACTGCACCGCCGCCTGCGCCGCGAGCGCGAGCATCGCCTCGAGCGGGTTGCCGTCCATCTCGAACTGGTTCCCGCCCACCGTGGTCGTCGCGTTGCCCTTCGCCGTCACGGCCGACACCGCGTTCACCTCGAGGGTGCGGTTGCCGCCCACGCTGATCGTCTGATCCGCGCCCACCGTGTTCGACGAGCCCTTCGTGATCTTCGTCGTCTGGTTGCCGCCGACCTCGAGGGACGCGTTGTTCCCGACCACCGTGGTCTCGTTGTTGCCGATGTTCTTCTTGGCGTTGTTCGCGGCGGCCGTCTTCATGTCGTGCTGCGCGTGCACCATGATCTCCTCGGCGCCCGCCTTGTCCTCGAAGCGCACCTCGTTGGCGCCGCCGCCGCCCGGCGTGCTCGCGGTCCGGATCGCCGTGCGGGTCTTGCCCTCCGGCAGGGCGTACGGCGGCATGTACACGCCGTTGTAGAGGCGGCCGGTGACGATCGGACGATCGGGGTTCCCCTCGAGGAACTCGACGATCATCTCCCAGCCGATGCGCGGGAGCATCATCGAGCCCGACGTCTGGAGCTGCGCGACCCGCATCCAGCACGAGGCCTTGTCGTCGGTGACGTCGCTGCGATCCCAGTGGAACTTCACCTTGCAGCGCCCGTGCTCGTCGGTGTGGATCGCCTCGGGCTGCGCGCCGGCCGGCGCCACCACGGTCGCGGTCTGCGGCCCCTCGATGACCGGGACCGGGGTGACGCGCCGCGGCCTGTACTTCACGTCGGCCGGCACGAGCCGCGCCCGCGCCCTCGAGCGCGACGCGCCGCCCTCGCGCTCCTCGCCGTCGTCGTGGACGAAGGTGTGCGTCACCGCGAAGAGGAAGTACTCGCCGTCGAGCTCGCCGGCGTCCGTGATCGTGAGCGTGTGGCCGACCGCGAGCCGCGGGCAGACCGCCTCGATCTCGATCGTGCGCCGCTCGACCTGCTCCTCCTCGAGCCGGATCTGCGCGAGCCGCTGCCCCTCGCTCGGCTCGAAATAGCCGCCCGGGTAGTCGTAGCGCTCGAGCTCGGCGTGCTCGCTCGACGCCGCGCTCGCCGTGAGGTCGAGCTGCGGCCGCTTGAAGTCGAAGTCGCGGAGGACGAACTTGCCGGAGCGCACCCGCTCGAGCTCGCGGATCGCGTAGATCGCGTCGCGCTCGTCCGCCGCGCTCAGGCCCGTGCGCCGCCGGAACGGCAGCGCGGGGTCGCCCGGGATCGGCGCGGCGATGGCGCTGTCGTCGTCGAAGACGAGCAGCTCCCCGTCGGCGTCCACCTCGACGAAGCTGTAGATGCCCTCGTGCTCCATGAGCCGCGAGATGAACGCGAGCGCGCTCTCCTGGTACTGCACGCAGTACTCGCGCTTCGGACAGTCGCCGCTGAGCCGCCACTCGACCCGGGCGACCCCGTGCTCCTCGAGGACCTGCGCGACGATCTCCTTGGCGCTCATGTCCTGGAAGATGCGGGAGTCGACGCTGCGCGCGAGGAGCGCGAGGGAGGACACGACGCGCACGACGTAGCGCGCGCCGATCGCCTCCATGCCGAGCTCGGTGGAGCCGATCGACGTCGCGGCCTCCACCGTGCCGGCGAGGACGCGCGGCGCCTCGCCGGGCGCGCCGAAGGAGAGCGCCGCGGGCTTGCCGATCATCGCGTCGAGCTCCTGGAACACGTGGAGGATCACCTCCACGTCGACCACGAGCGGCCTGCCCGCCTCGTGGATCGACTCGAAGCGGAGCACCCGGGCGGCGGGGACCTCGTCGATCGTGAAGTGCGCAATGGTCTCGCGTGCCACGTTCGCCTCCTGCTCCTCAGTTGTCGATCACGAGCGCCGCGGTGTCGGCGACGTCGCCGTCGAGCTTCGCGGACACGCCGAGGATCGCGACGCTCGCGGGCGTCAGCGACACGATCGACGCGCCCATCACCAGCGTGAGCGCGCCGGTCGCCTCGAAGACGACGTTGTTCGCCTTGACGAGCTGCGCGCCGCCCGCGAGCTCGGTGTAGGTGCCGAGCGAGCTCTCCACGCGATCCCCGTTGGCGACGTTGACGATCGCGCCGCCGACCTTCACGTTCATCGATCCGCCGACCTGGACGCCGCGCCCGGCCTTGACCGCGATCACCTTCGCGCCGGTCGCCGTCTCGCTCCGGTCGCCCTGGACCGTCACGGAGCGGTGGCCCAGCGCGAGCTCCACGAGCGCCGCGCCGACCTCGTGGTTGAAGCCGGCCAGGGTCTGGTCGGTGACCGACCCGACCACGAGATCGATCTGGTTGCCCGAGACGTTGAGCGCGCTGTCGCCGGCGACGTCGCGCTTGTGATCCCCGCCGATCTTCATGTCGCGGTTGCCGCCGATCGAGAGCGAGTGATCGCCGCCGATGTCGTCCACGTGGAAGGTCTCGACCTTCATCGCCTGGTTGCCCGCGACCGAGATCTTCTGGTTGGCCCCGACGCTGCTCGTCATGCTGTTCGTGACGTTGGTCGTCTGGTCCGCGCCGATCTTCTTCGCGTGGTTGTTGCCGATCGACTCGGTGGCGTTGTTCTTCACCTCGGTGGACATGTCCTTCGAGGCGTTGATGAACATCTCCTCGCCGCCCTTCGTGTCCGACATCCGGAGCTCGTTGCTGCTGCCCCCGCCCGGCGTCGTCGCGGTCTGGAGCGAGCTCTTCCCGGCCTCCTTCGGCAGCGCGTAGGGCGGCGGCGTCAGCGCGTTGTACATGCGGCCCATCACGAAGGGCCGATCCGCGTCGCCCTCGACGTGGCGCACCGTGACCTCCCAGCCGACGCGCGGCAGCAGCATGGAGCCGCCGGTCGGCACCTGGCTCGTGCGGATCCAGCGGCTCGACGTGTCGTCCTTCTTGCCGGAGCGATCCCAGTGGAACGACACCTTCACCTGCCCGCTCGCGTCGGTGTGGATCTCCTGCCCCGAGGGCCCGGTCGTGATCGCGGTCTGCGCGCCCGGGATGACCTGCTCGCGGGCGCGGCGCGGGGGCCGGTAGCGCGTGGTCCCGGTCGGAACGCCCCAGAACTCGCAGGCCATCCGGACGTCGCGCGCGCCCTCCACGGCGGCGTCGCGGCTCGAGAGCTCGAAGTTCCGCGGCCGGCTCCCGGCGATGCGCGAGCGGACCACGAGGTACTCCTGGTTGAGCGGATCGTACGGGTGGCCCTCCACCGAGAAGCGCCGGCCCGGGAGCAGCGCGAGCGAGCCGGTCTCGCCGCGCACGACGTCGCGCTCGGCCTGCACCGCGTCGAGCAGCACCTTGGCGAGCCGCTCCGCCACGCTCACGTCGGCGGTGCGCGCCGGGTACTCGTAGATCTCCAGCGCGTGCTCCCCGGGGTCGCTGCTCTCGGCCGACGCCTCCAGCTTGAGCGAGGGCTTCTCCGGGTTGTAATCGCGGACGAACACCTTGTCGCTCCGCACCGAGACCTCGCGGGAGAGGCGCGCGACGCGATCCGCCGAGCCCGCGACGCCGAAGTCCTGGAAGAACGGGAGCGAGGTCGCGCCCTCGATGTCCTCGAGGCCGGCCTCTGCGTCGCTGAAGACGGCCACGTCCTGCTCGCCCCTCGTGTGGATCGCGAAGTAGATCCCCTCCTCGGCGAGGAGGCGGTGGACGAAATCGAGGTCCCGCTCGCGGTACTGGACCGTGTAGACCCGCGCGGGGTGCGGCTCGGTCACGCGCCAGTCCTGCTGGCCCGCGGGCACGCCCGCGCCCTCGAGGACCTCCTTCACGATGTCGACCGCGCTCTTGTCCTGGAAGATCCTGCAGTCGGCGCGCTGCGCCAGGTTCCACAGCGCCGGCGCGACCTGGATCCGCAAGGTCGGCACGTCGTCCGGGTCGGGCAGGAGCTCGGCGAGCACGATGGTCCCCGCGAAGGTGCGGGTCTGCGTGTCGTCGCTGCGCGACAGCGTGAAGACCGCGCGCTTGCCGAGGACCTCCTTCGGCCTCGGGAGCGCCGCCGCGTCGTCGAGCAGCTCGCACTCGAGGTGGGTGAGCTCCGAGAGCTGCTCGGAGAGCTCGAAGCGCAGCACCCGGTAGACCTTGCCCTCCACGCTGACGGAGGGGATCGCGAGGACATGATGGTCAGCCACTCTTCACCTCACAAGCGCCCTTGGACCTCACGATCCGAGCTTCATCGACGCGCCCATCTTGACCACCAGCGCGCCCTTGACCGCGATCTTGGACCCCTTGATCACGATGGGCCCGCCGCCGAGCTTGAGCTCGCTGCCGCCGCCCTTGAAGACGCCGACGGCGCCGAGGAGCGTGATGAGCGGCGCCTGCACCACGAGATCGCCGTTCAGCTTCTGGTAATGGAGCCCGCCCACGAGGTTGGTCACGCCGGCCGCCACGTGGGAGAGCGAGCCCTTCGTGAGGTGGAGCTCGGCCGCGAGCGACGTCTGGTCCTTGTTCGCGGTGATCTGCTCTCCGTGGCTGCCGTTGATGATCTGCGCCTTCACGGCGCCCACCGTCTCGGTCATGCCGCCGAGGACGTTGTCGTTGATCGAGGCGAGGCTCCCGGAGAGCTGGAGCGCGCCGACCTTGCGGCTCATGTCGCCGGTGATCGACTGCTCGACGCCGTTCGAGATCGTGATCTGGTTGCCGCTCACCGTGTAGGAGCGATTGCCGGTGACCTTCTCGACGTAATTGCTGATCGCGTTGGTCGTGTCGTTGCCGCCGATCGAGATGCTCTGGTTGCCCGAGATCTTGTGCGAGAGCACCGCGCCGACGTCGAGCGATTGATTGCCGGCCACGGAGATCGACTCGTCGACCTTGACCGACCGGGAGCCGTTCACGCTGATGTGCTGCTCCTCGTTGACCGCGACCTCCTCGACCTTGTCGTTGCCGATGGTGACGTTGAGGTCCTTCTGGGCGTGGATGCCGAAGCCCTGGCTGCCGGAGCTGTCGGACATGCCGATCTCGTTGTGGCCGCCCGCGCCCGGCGACGACATGCTCTTCAGCGAGCCGGACGCCTTCGAGGCGGGGAGCGGCTGCGGCGGCGTCTTCTCGGCGTTGTAGGTGCGCCCGAGGGCGACGGGCCGGTCCGGGTCGCCGTCGAGGAAGGCGACGGAGACCTCCCAGCCGACGCGGGGGAGGATCATCGAGCCGCCCATCGCGATCTGCGAGACGCGCAGCCAGCAGCTCGAGGTGTGGTCCTGCTGGCCTTGCCGGTCCCAGAAGAAGCGGACCTTGATGCGGCCGTATTTGTCGACGTGGAGCGCCTGCTCCTGGGTGCTCGACCCCGTGACGACCGCGGTCTGGACGCCGCGGATGCGCGGCCGCCGCGCGCGGCGCTCGGCCGCGAAGGGGGCGCCCTTGGGGATGCCGCGGAAGTGGTTCTCGACGTCGACGTTGGTGTCTCCGCCGGTGAGCGTCTGGTTGCCGCGCGAGACGAGGTGGGTGACCACGAACTCGCCGTTCAGGCACGGCTCCGCGGCGCCCTCGACGAGGAACGGCTCGCCCACCTTCAGCCCGGCCGCGCGGCTCTCGCCCTCGCACACGTCGGCGTCGGCGGCGAGCTCGCGCATGCGGGCGTCGGCGCGGCGGGCGCCCACGCTCCCCTTGGTGAAGCCGGCGGGGTACTCGAAATAGGGCAGGACGAAGGCTTCCTTGCGGGGCAGCGAGGACTCGGGCTTCACGTCGGGCTTCTCGAAATCGTAGTCCCGGAGGTGGACGCTGCTCGTGCGCAGCGCGCGCGTCCGCGCGAGCTTCTTGAGCGGCAGGCTGCCCGGGAGCCCGCCCTGCGCCATGCGGAAGAGCACCGGCGTCCCCTCCTCGACCGCGAAGGCGGCGGGGTCGTCGGTGATGATCATCGTGTGCCCGCCGGCCTCGTGCCGGAAATAGTAGAAGAGGCCGTTGTCCTCGAGGAGGCGTGAGACGAAGTTGAGGTGCGACTCGCGGTACTGGACGATGAACTCGCGCGGCTCGTACTCCTTCGCGGTCCGCCACTCGACCTTGTCGCCGAAGCCCGCCTCCTCGAAGATCGTCTGCGCCACCTGGACGATGGTCTTCTCCTGGAAGATGCGGCACCCCTCGCGGTGCGCGAGGGCCGCGAGGGCGGGCCGCAGGCGGACGTCGAACTGGCGGGAGTCGCCGGCGAGGCGCGCGAAGCCGGCGCGGTCGACGATGCCGTCGAACAGGCGCTCCTTGCCGGAGGAGTCGGTGACGCGGAGGCAGAGGCGGCTGCGCAGGCAGTCCTCGACCCGGAAGGCGGCGTCCAGCGTCGCGAAGCGCACCTCGACCGTGTAGGGGGTGGAGATGGCCTCGACGGCCTCGAAGCGGGTCACGGCGGTGTCCGCGGGGAGCTTGTCGCCCTCGAGGGAGAAGGTGGCGAAGGTGTCGGCCATCGGGGCCATGGTAGGCGATCGGCGGGCGGCGCCAAGCCCCGGCGCCGGGCGGGGCACGAGACCGACGCGGGGAGAGGGGCGTGGGGGGCGGATCGTGCGGTTCTAAGACCTTCGCGCGCCCGCCGCGCGATCCGAGCTCGCCGCGCGACCTGCGCCGCGCGCGTTCGCGGAGCGCCCGAGGCCCAGGATCGGCGCGAGGCATCGTCGGCTCGTTCACCGAGGACTTCGAGAGCATCGCGCCGATGCACCCGTCGCGCAGCTTCGTCGATAATGATCGCGTCCGCGCGAACTGGGGCCGCCTGCTGGCCCGCGTGCCGCACCTCCGAGCGCAGATTCAGCGCGCCGTCTTCGACGCGGAGTCCGGTCAGACCTGGTCAGCGTGGGAGATGATGGAGCAGCCGCGGGGCTCCTTACTCGGGGTCGATCTCCGCACCCGGGCCATCCGCGTCGTCGCGGTTTCGATCCTCGTAGATATAGCCCAAGTAGACCCGCATCGAGTTGGCACCGCACCCCTCGTCGTCCGACGTGACCCTCGTGCCGATGATCTCGAGTTTAAGGGCTTTGCCGCCGACCCCGCTCGCGTACACTCGCTCCTTGTTGTCGTAATCGTCGAGGCTCTCCTGCACGGGCGTCCCTGCGGTAGTCAGGAGCCTCAGATCGATGTCGTCGATCGCGCCCCCGGTCTCGTGGCGGCGGTCGTACCAGTACACGACCGCCTTCAAGTCGTCGACCCTATCACTCAACACGTTGCCCGAGTTGATAGGAAGCGTATAAACTTCTCCGTCGTCGATACATACCCTGCCTGCTTGCCAGCCGTAAGGGCTGTCCATGCCCGCTGCGTCCAGGCGCCTCATCTTCAACCGCCCGGCCCCCCAGAGATGGTCGTAGCCATGTGTGATCTTTCCGCTCTCGCCCTGCCGGTCGCCCATGAGCAAGAGGTGCGTGTACAGCATGCCGGGCTCTGCGATCAGGCTCGAATGGGAATCCTTGTAATAATCGATGAAGTTGATGGCGCCAGCGGTCACGGTCGGCGCGGAGATGCTCGTGCCGCACGCGGAGACCGAATACCCGAGGCTCAGATCGAAGAGATTCTTACGGCATGCATAGGCGGTCACGTCGACGATAGACCGGTTCTTCCCCTCGGACAGGCTGGCTCCGCCGCGCGACGTATACGAGAAAACCGCAGCGCTCCTCACGTCGGTCTCCGTGCCGGAAGACGAGTTGCCGTGCCCCCCCACGGTGAACACCCCGATGGCTGACCCGGGAGACCCAACGGTACAGTCGCTCGTGTTCGAATGCTCGGTGTTGCCAGCTGTCTTGACGAGCAGAATGCCGTTTTCATAAAGATCGTTAGCGTCCCTGGACAAGGCGCTCTCGCCGAGGCAGCTCGGATCGTCGGTGGCGGAGCCGCCGGAGTAGTTGACGACGCTCGGAGGGTGCTCCAGGCCGATCATGTGATCGAACGCCATGCGCGTTCCGCTGTTGCTCGCCCCATTGCCGTACATGTAGGCGAGGGCTTCGCCGGCATACCCTGAGTAAGCGATCTGCTGGCTGGCGGTCAGGCCCGACGCTTGCCCGTCGCGCAGATCGCCCATCACAATGCCGCTGACCAGGGTCGCGTGATCGCCTTCGTTCGTGAAATCGCTCACTGCTGTGCATCCGCTCGCGGTGCATTCGTAACGGCCGCCGATGCGAGTGCTCGTACTGGAAGCGTCCTCCCGGTACCCGGGATGCTCATCGTCCGGACCGGCTTGTTCGAGGATGGCAACGCGGACGTCGTCCGAGGAGTCTTCGGTACGCTCACCATCCCACCCGGCGTTCACGAACTGATTCAGCTGGGTCCCGCTGAGGACGAGGGTGCCATTGATGTCTGCATCGGGCGCCTCCTCGGCATCCAGGTCCATGCGCGCGATCTCCGGCCGCTGCGCCAGCGACCGAGCCGCTGCGAGCGGCATCCTCACGGTGAGACACTCGAGGTGCTCGCATCGGTAGGCGACTTTGCCGCCGAGCGCGCGGAGCGCGTCGATCACCGGCGCCTGGGCTGCCGCGATCTCGTAGCGCCTGCGCGCGAGGAGCTCGGCCCGCTTTGCCCGGTAGTCGGCCGTGGTCTCGATCTCTCCATAGGCGACGGCACGCTCGAGCTGGTCGATGAGCGCTCCGCGCGTCGACTTTTCAAGACGGATCAGGACGGTGCCGTATACGCCTCTGTGCGGAGCGGCATCGACCGCAGCAGCGAGAGCGGGGCCCAGCTTCGGCGCGGGTGCCCGGTCGGGCGAGCGCGCCCCGTTCTGCTTCCGCTTCAGCGCTTCGAGCGCGTCACGGTCGGCGCGCGTCATCGTCCTCCGTCCGAGGCGCTCGACGCCCGAGGTCGTGACCACCTTCGCCTCCTCGTGCGCCCGGGCGCCTTCGATGAGGGCGTAACGCGAGCCATCTGGCGCGTCCTTGGTGTCCACGAATTGCACCTTCCCTCCCGTGATGCCCGCCTGGCGAAGGGGATGCCGGTAAGTGCGTTCCTGTCCGCTCTGTTGCGATTCGCCGCCGCCAGACTTGGTGTTGGCAGCGTCGGGCGTGCCCAGGGCCTCGCGCGACTCGAGCTCCTCCTGTGGATCGAGCTCGCTGCACGACGACACGAGCAGCGCGACACTCAGTAGCTCGGGCAGCAGGACGGCGATTCTCCGAGACCTATGCCACTTTCGCATCAGTGCTCCCTCTCCGTCACACCCCGAGCTTCATCGACGCGTGCATGCGTCAGATGGTTCGGGATCCAAGGACGTCTGCACGTGTATCATGGTTCCTGTATGCCAGCATAGTGCGGAAAGTCACGAGTGGATGAACGTCGGGCGCTCAGCGCGTGAGGGTAATCTCAGGTGAGCGGAGCAGGATGTGAGCTGCTGAGTGCTTCGCTGCGCACCACGGCGCGAAGACCTCCCCGGCGGGGCCGTCGACGTTCATTGGGTTGAACCTCAGGATGGCTACCAGGCGCGAGATCGAGGCGCTGATCGCCGCGTGGGATCATCCAGGCGAGCCGCGACACCTGAAGCCCCCGGGCGGCGGCACCCCGGGCTGAGCTGGTGACGGCATGCGGGTGCTCCGGTCGCCATCACTAGGGTTTTCTGGATGGCACGGCCACGTCGTGGTGTGTGCGATGATGTCAATCGAACGTCGGCGCGAGTGGGCACTTTCCTTCGCAAAGGCGTTTGGACCCCCTTACCCACGCCGTGCCGAATCTCCCCAAGGCCCGACGCGCGGCTGCGTCACGCGCGCCGCTGGCTGCCGTTCTGCCAGGCGATCAGCGCGAACCAGACCATCATCAAGATCGACGCCGGCGCCAGCACCGTCGGGGGCAAGAAGGGCGAGACGAAGCTGTAGGCGAAGAGCAAGGCGCCGGCGGGGACGCCGACGAGCTTCACCGGCAGCGAGCCGGCGCGCGACGCCGTCACGATCCAGATGCCGGCGAAGATGTGGGCGCCGAGCCGCACCGGATCGGCGACGGCGCGGGGCACGTCGTTGAGCGCCAGCACGCCGGTGGTTACGTCGAGGAACAGCCAGCCGTAGCCGGCCATCCGCGCCCACTCCGGCGCGCGCAGGCTCGGGACCAGCGCGAAGACCGCGAGGTGGAAGGCAAGGCCCGGGTACTCGGGCCACAGCGCGCCGGGGGCGACGGCGAAGCTGACGATGACGGGGGCGAAGCACAGGAACGCGGCGCTGGCGGCGACGCGCGGCGAGCAGGGGGCGGCGGACGATTCGTTCATGCGTGGGCTCCTCGCTTGTCGAGCGCGAGCATGCGGCGCGACCGCGGCGTCGTCTTGGGCTTCCTTGCGCCAACGTTGGCGCGCGACCGCGAGCGTCGTCCTCGAGCGCTCGCGCGAAAACTTCGGCGAGCGCGGCCGCCGGCGCCGGTTTACCCTCGGAGGATGCCGAGAGACGCTGCGCCCGTGCGCACCGAGCTGCGCGCCTATGCCGACGTGCCCGGGGTGCGCTCGCTGCTGGTCGACGCCGACGAGCGGCTGTGGTGCGCGGTCAAGGAGACGTACGCGGTGGCGCTGATCCACCGCGGGCGCGCGGAGTTCTGGTCGCGCCGCGGCGGCGTGGCCAGCGCGCCGGGCGACCTGCACTTCGACGCGCCGGCGAGCGTGCACAGAGATCTGCGGCGCGACGGGCCGGCGCGCTTCCAGATCGTGAACTTCGACGTGGCGCTGGTGCGCGAGCAGGCCGAGCGCCGCGGCCTGCGGCCGAGCCTTTCGCTGCGGGTGCCGCTGCTCGAGCGGCGCCATCCCGATCGCCGGCCCCTGCTCGCCCTCCACCGTGCGTACCGCGGGCGGCCCGATCCGCTCACGCGGCAGGTCGTCGTGGCCGAGGCGCTCGACGCCCTGGTGCGCCAGCTCGACGGCGCCGATGCGCGGCCGCACGCCAGCGTGCCGCGCGGCCGCCTCGGGCGCGCCGTCGAGCTCGTCCACGCGCGCCTCGGCGAGGCCCTGTCGCTCGACGAGCTGACGGCGGCGGCCGGCCTCGATCGCTTCCAGCTGTGCCGCGCGTTTCGCGCCGAGCACGGGATCCCGCCGTACACCTACGTGCTGCGCACGCGCATCGCGCGCGCGTACGCGTGGCTGGCGGCGGGCAGGCCGGTGAGCGAGGTGGCGAGCGCGCTCGGCTTCTGCGATCAGAGCCAGCTGCACGGCCATTTCCGGCGCGCCTTCGGGATCACGCCCGGCGCCTTCGCCCGCGCCGCCCGCCGTGGCTACGCCCACCGCGGCATGGCGGAGGCCGGCTCCGCCGAGTGAGCGCACCGCTCAGCCGGCGTGGGCGGCGGCGAGCGCCCTGATCCGGGCCGCGTCGTCGGCCGAGAGGGGCGTGTAGACCAGCATGGCGAGGTCCGGCCGGCCATCGATCGCGAACGCCGAGAATTCGAGCGCGATCTCCCCGAGCACAGGGTGGCGTAGGCGCTTCACGCCCTCGCAGGCGCTGTGGACCTCGCTGTCACGCCACATCGCGGCGAAGTCGGGGCTCTTCGCGCAGAGCTCGTCCACCAGCGGCTGCACGGTCGCAGCCGCCCCGGCGCGGGCGGCGTCGCCCCGGAACACGCCGACGACGAACCGCGCGGCGCTCTCCCAGTCGAAATCGGCCGCGCGCGTTCGGGGATCGAGGAAGATCAGGCGGAGCACGTTGCGCTCCGCCGACGGCAGCGCGCCATAGTCGGTGAGCACGGCGGCCGCCGCCCGGTTCCAGGCGACCACGTCCCAGGTCGCGGTCCGGATCATGGCGGGGCAGGCGTCCAGCGCGTCGAGCACGCGCTGCAGCCGCGGCGTCACCCCTCCCGACGGCTGGTAGCGGACCTCCGGCGGCCGGCCGAGCCCGAGCAGGAACAGGTGCTCGCGCTCCGCGTCCGTCAGCATCAGCGCCTTGGCCAGCCGGTCGAGCGCCTGGGCGGAGGGCGCGCCGCCGCGGCCCTGCTCCAGCCAGCTGTACCAGGTGGCGCTGATCCGGGCGCGCTGCGCCACCTCCTCGCGCCGAAGCCCGGGCGTGCGCCGCCGGCCGCTGGCATAGCCGAGAGCCGCCGGATCGAGCCGGGTGCGCAGTTCGCGGAGATAGGCGCCGAGTGAGCCGTTGCCGGGCATAGAGGGTCCAGCCTGTTGAGGGTTATACCTGGATAAGCTCTCAACTTTACCCCGAAGACACGCACCCCGACAGTGACTGGGGAACTGTTCAGGAGGCATTGCGATGCGCGTATTTGTAACGGGCGCCACCGGCTGGGTGGGCAACGTGGTGGTGGACGAGTTGCTGGGCGCCGGGCACCAGGTGCTCGGCCTCTCGCGCTCGGAGGAGAGAGCGGCGGGGCTCGCCGCGAAGGGCGCGGACGTGCTGCGCGGCACCCTCGACGACCTCGGCCGGCTCGCCGAGGCGGCTGGCAACGCCGACGCGGTCATCCACCTCGCCTTCAACCACGATTTCTCGAGGTTCGCCGAGAATAGCGAGCAGGACCGGCGCGCGATCGAGGCGATGGGCGAGGCGCTGGTTGGGACGGACAAGCCAATCCTCGTCACCACGGGGTTGGCGCTGCTCGCCCCCGGCCGGGTCGCGACGGAGGCGGACGTGCCGGATCCCAGCTTTCCCAGGAAGACCGAGGCGGCGGCGGCCGCGCTCGCCGAGCGCGGCGTGCGGGTCGGCACGGTCCGGCTCGCCCCCACGGTGCACGGGATCGGCGACCATGTTTTCATGGCGATCCTGGCGGGGCTCGCGCGCGAGAAGGGCGTGTCGGCCTACATCGGCGACGGCGCGAACCGCTGGCCCGCGGTGCACGTGTCGGACGCGGGTCGGCTCTATCGCTTGGCGCTGGAAGCGGGCGCGCCGGCCCGCGTTTATCACGCGAGCGCGGAGGAGGGGATCGCCTTCCGCGCGATCGCCGAGGCGATCGGCCGCGCGCTCGACCTGCCGGTCGAGCCGCGCCCGCGCGAGCATTTCGGCTGGTTCGCCGATTTCGCCGGGGCCGACGCGCCCGCGTCGAGCGCCCGCACGCGCGAGCTCACCGGCTGGGAGCCCACCGGGCCGACCCTGCTCGCCGACCTCGCCCAGCCGGCCTATTTTGCCGGATGAGCTGCGCCTGAACAGGAACATTCATGGTGGTCCCATGCAATCTCGAATTAAGGCTGCCGCCGAATCTCTGGAGGAGATTCACCGCCCCGCGCTGAGCCTTCCCCTCACGGCATCGTCTGGCACCAAAGACGTTATCGGAGCCCCAGCGCCTGCTTCAGCGAGGGCAGGAATCGACGGCTCACCGAGACGGTCTGTCCATCGGCCAGGTGGAGGACGGCGCCGCCGGGCTCCGGCTCGAGCGCCCGGATCGCGTCGACGCGGACGAGCTCGGAGCGATGCACGGGCAGAGAGCCGAGCGCCGAGAGGCGCTCCTCCAGCGCGCTCAGGCTCTCGCGCACGAGGTGCTCTTCGCCGTCGAGGGTGAAGGTCGTGTACTTGTCCTCGGCGTGGAAGCGGGTAATCCGGCGGGGATCGAAGAAGAGGATCCTGCCGGCGTCGCAAACGCTGAGCAACGGCGCGCCGCCGGCCTCTCGACCGGCGCCGCCGTGCGGCCGCTCGCGCGGCGGGAGCTCATGAGCGCCGCCCCGCGGGCAGCCGGAGCTCTGCGATGAAGCCGCCTCCGGGCGCGGCCTTCGCGACGAGCCTGCTGTCCTCTCCGTAGAGCAGGCGCAGCCGCTCGCGCAGATCGGCGAGGCTCGTGCCGGTGCCGGGCCGGGTCGCGGGGGTCGGACCGGGCCCGTCGTCGAGGACGGTCAGCAGGAGATCGTCGCCGGCGAGCTCGGCCCGCAGGGTCACGGATCCGCCCCGCACCTGGCCGCCGATGCCGTGCTTGACGGCGTTCTCGACGAGCGGCTGGAGCCAGGAAGCGATTTCTGACGAGGGGAGCCGCTGCGGTGGGCGCGAACGGTACCAAGTGAAACCTTGAGAGCCCATCGAAACGTGGAAATGCTGCGGCTCGGGCCGAGCGCCGCCGCGGCGCGCTGTAGACGCGGCCGGGGAAGGGCAGTCTTGCCCTCGCGGAAACGTCAGCCCCGGTCGATCAGGGCAAGACGCCGCGGACCGGCAGCCGCGATGGGGTTCGCACGACGACCATCGTGCTCCACTCGATGGTGGGGTTGAGCAGATCGATTCGCTTGAATCGAGCGAGCAAGGATTCGAGCGCCACCCTCGCCTCCAGGCGCGCGAGGAGGTGGGCGACGCAGAAATGGACGCCGTGCCCGAACGCGACCGACGCCCCCGTCCCGGTCTTTGGCACGTCGCGGTCCAACTTGAACTCGTCGGGGTCGGGAAACACAGCCTCGTCACGGTTGGCGGACGCGAGGATGACCGTCACCGGAGCGCCGGCGGGCACCTCGACGCCGCCCACCTCCGCTCCGGGCATCGCCTTGCGGAAGATGTTATGGGTAGGCGGGTCCCACCGGAGCATTTCTTCGATAAAGCGAGGGATGAGCGCCGGGTTCTCGCGCAGCCGCTCCGTGTCCGCGGGGCGCTTGGCGAGGGTGATGATTGATTTGCTTATCAGTGTGGACGTGGTGTCGAACCCCGCTGGGACCAGGACGAAGACGAAGGACATGAGCTCTTCCGGGGTGAGCTTATGGCCGTCGATTTCGGCCTGGAGGAGCGCGCTCACGAGATCATCGCCGGGCGCGCGCCGCCGCGCCTCCAGGACGTCGCCGAGGTAGCGCTCCATCTCGGCGACGGACGCGCGGACGCGCTCGGCGTGCTCGGGGCTCTGCGGGACGGGCGTGACGCTGAGGAAATCGTCCGTCCACCGCTTGAAATTGGCGTGGAGGGAAGGATCCAGGGTGAGGAGCTCGCCGAGGACGCCCGCTGTCATCGGGACGGCGTAGTCGGCGACGAAATCCGACTCACCCCTGGATTGCAGGGCGTCGGTGAGGCGCTCGGCGATGGCGCGGACCATCGGCTCGATGCTCGTGATGATCCCGGGCCCCAGGGCGCGGCTGACGAGGCTCCGGAGCTTCGTGTGCTCCGGCGGGTCCATCGAGAGCAGGGAGTGCGCCCCCGGCTGCCTCGGGAGCCAGGGCGGGTGAAAGGCGTCGACGTTGCCAGCGGACGAGAATTTTTGAGGGTTCTTGAGGACGGCGATGACATCGGCGTACCGGCTCACCGCCCAGGCGCCCAGCGGCTCGAGCACGCACACCGGCCCGGAGCGGCGCATCTCGGCGTAGGTGGGGAACGGGTCCGCCTGGAAATCGGGGGCGAACAAATCAAACTTCCGCAGCTCTCGGCTCATGGGAATAGCCCTCCTGGGAGCCATTCTAGACGATACGGTCCGTCCACACGGCGGCCGTGTCAGGCCGCGACGAGCCCGCCATCGATGGGCAGGGCGACCCCGGTCACGAACGACGCCTCGTCGCTCGCCAGGAAGAGGGCCACCCGAGCCGGCTCGATCGGGTCCGCGAACCGGCCGATCGGGTGGCTCGCGAGGACGCGTTGCTCCACGGCCCCATCCTCGATCCACCTGTCGAACATCGCGGTGTGCGTGCCCCCAGGGCAAATCGCGTTCACCCGCACGTTGCGAGCGGCGAGATCGATGGCCGCGGCCTTGGTCAGCCCGATGACGCCGTGCTTCGACGTCACGTACGCGGACAGACCAGGCGTCGCAACGAGGCCTCCGACGGAGGACGTGTTGACGATCGCGCCCCCGCCGGCCTTGAGCATCTCCGGGATCTGGAACTTCATCGACAGGAAGACGCCCTTCAGGTTGATGTCGATCACGCGATCCCACTCGTCCTCCTCGAGCTCGGGCACGCTCCTGACGGCTTGCTCCACGCCTGCATTGTTGAACGCGACGTCGAGCCGCCCGTACCTCTCCACGGCGGCCGCGACCATGGCGGCGCAGTCGGCCGCGCGCGACACGTCCGTCGGAACGAAGATGGCTTCTCCCCCTCGGGCGACGATCTCCGCGGCCGTCCTCTCGCCCTCGGCCACCCGGCGAGCGGCGATGACCACCTTGGCGCCCTCCTGGGCGAACAACAGCGCTGCGGCCTTGCCGATTCCCATGTTTCCACCGGTGATGAGCGCGACTTTATCTCGCAACCGTCCCATAGGATTCGCTCCGGATCTGTGGGCCTGATGAAGGACAGGCCATGTCGTGCCAGCGCGCGGCGCCGAGGCGCTCTGCCGCGCGTCGAGGAGGGCAGCGCCCGCGTCGACGCGCAGCGGATCACCCGCATGGCGGCGCCCGTCAGCGTCGCGCGCAGGTGGGTCGAGGATGACGAGATCCGCGACCTCGGGACGGAGGATGTCCCCCCTCCGCCGGCGCGGCTTGGGCAAAATTGACGGGACCCGCGCGGCGCGCGGTCCACGGGAATGGGCCTGGCGCAGCGCGCGTCGGCCCACTAGGCTCCGGAGCATGCCGAGCGCGCTGCCAGCCCGCGATCCGGACGATCCGCTGCGGATCGAAATCGCGCGACCGAAGGCGCTCTCCGGCGTGACCGTGGCCCGCTGCCGCAGCGATGCCCGGCGCCACCGCTCCGTGAAGGACCGCTTCGCCTCGGTCTCCTTCACGGCCGGCCAAAGCGAGTGGCGGGCGCGCGGGCGCACCTGGACGGCGACGCCGGGCGCGCTCGCGCTCATGCTCCCGGGTGAGGTGCACCGCGAGGAGCGCCGCGATGGGCCGGCGCGGTTCCAGGTGGTGCTCTTCGACGACGCGCTGGTCGACGACGCGCGCCTCTCGCTCGGAGGCCGGCCCTTCGCGCCCCGGCCAGGCCTGTTTCTCGAACGCGGGGAGCCCGAGGGCGCGCCGCTCCTCACCCTGCACGCGCTCGTCCACGAGCGCGACGCCGATCCCCTCGCGCTCCAGACCGCGCTTGCCGAGTCGCTGCGCTCCGTCGTCGCGCTCACCAGTCCGGGTCGCGCCGAACGCGGACGCCCGTACGCCTGGGGCGCCCGCCTGCGCCGCGCATTCGAGCTCATCCGCGAGCGCTTCGTCACCGCGCTCTCTCTCGACGAGATCGCGCTGCACGTGGGGCTCGACAAGTTCCAGCTCATTCGCGCGTTTCGCGACCAGCTCGGCGTGACGCCGTATGCCTATGTGACGCAGCTGCGCGTCGGTCGCGCCCGCGCGCTCCTCACGCGGGGCGTGCCGCCGTCCGAGATCGCCGCGCGCGTCGGCCTCTACGACCAGAGCCAGCTCAACCGGCATTTCAAGCGCATCGTCGGCATCACGCCGGGACAGTTCGCGCGCGCCGTGGTGTGAGCGCGCCTCGCGGCGCTCGGCGCGCCCCGGATCGGCGTTGAGCGCCGATCGCGCGCCGGCATGCATGCAATGCATGAGGTCGATGTGATCTACGCATTGGAATCGCTCCGGCGGGCGACCTAA
Source organism: Sorangium sp. So ce394 (assembly GCF_051474665.1). Taxonomy (NCBI): domain Bacteria; kingdom Pseudomonadati; phylum Myxococcota; order Polyangiales; family Polyangiaceae; genus Sorangium; species Sorangium sp. So ce394. The sequence continues at coordinate 4,983,171 of NZ_CP150339.1, read as the reverse complement.
ACAGCGCCCATTGAGCCCTCGCGGGGGGAGGGACCTCGGAGGGCGGGCGCCTCCGCGCCGCTCGCCGGGCCTCGTCCGTCTCCGCGGATCTCGCGCCCACCTCGCGCATCGCGCGGAGGCAGGGCGCTGCTCAAGAAAGGCATCCATGACAAAGATCCTCTCTTCGTTGACGGATACCTCCTCTCCTCGCGGCCTTCGCGCCGCCGGATGGCACGCCGGCGTGGCGCTCTTGCTCCTCGGCGCGCTCGGGCCGACCGGGTGCGTCGCCGGGGCCGGCGACGACGGCGAGGAGACCCTCGGCGTGGCGACCCAGAGGTGGGGGAGCTACGATCTCACGAGCAGCTACACGGGCAACGTCGGCGACACGCGCGGCTGGATCGTCGAGTGGGAGGTCCCCGAGCTCTTGAACGAGAGCACGGCCTGGACGGCCGTGGGCCAGTGGTACAACAACCTCGAATCGGGCATCTACCACTATCCGCCCGGCTGGTTCGTCTACTACTTCGCCGACGACAACGGCGTCACGGGGAATCACCCGAGCTGCGCCTACGACTGGCACAACCTCGAGACCGGCGTCCCTATCGGGGGCACCTGCAGGCTCGGCGGCGACCTTATCGCGCTTCAGCCGGGGCAGCATGTCGCCTTCAAGTACGAGTCGTGCACGACCGAGCGCGTGGCCGACGTCAACGGCTCTCAGATCTGCCTCTACGTCGACGTGAACGACGGCAAGGGCTGGCAGTTCCTCGCGGAGGACGACCCCGGGAACATCGAGATGTACACGCACGACGTCGAGCACTGGGCGTCCGAGGGCCAGGTCACGCCGGAGATCCCCTGCGACGCGCCCATCAAGATGCTTCGCCAGGAGGTGAAGACGACCGCGGGCACCTGGCAGCCGCTGTCGGGCGCGAGCACCTGGTCCTTCAATCAGTTCACGCCGTACGCCTACCAGAACCGCAGCCTCACCACGTCGCCGGCCACCTGGGAGGCCTGCACGCCCCCGCCCGACGGCAACGGCGACGGCCTCCGCGGCGAGTACTTCAGCAACACCAGCCTGACCGGCACTCCGTTCGTCCGCACCGACCCGATGGTGGCGTTCGGCTGGGGCACCAGCTCGCCCGGAGGGTCCGTTCCCGCCGACGGCTTCTCCGCGCGCTGGACCGGACAGCTCGTGCCGCGCTACACGGAGACGTACACGCTCTCGACCGAGTCCGACGACGGCGTGCGCCTCTGGGTGAACGGCACGCTGCTCATCGACAACTGGACGGATCACAGCTCCACGCTGGACAGCGCCACCCTCTCGCTCGTGGCGGGCCAGCCGTACGACGTGAAGCTCGAGTATTACGAGAACAGCGTCGACGCGACGATCCGGCTCTTCTGGTCGAGCCCGAGCCAGGTCCGGGAGGTGATCCCGCAGAGCCGGCTGCACGCGGCGGGCGCGGACTGCAGCGGTGTGCCGGCGTGGGCCTCGGCGCAGGTCTATACGCCCGGCACCCGGGTGACCGACGGCGGCCACCTGTGGGTCGCTGCCCAGCAGGTCTGGTGGTCGAACCCGGCCTGCCCGCCCAGCAACCCGACCTCGTGGTGCCCGGCCGACTGGATCGACCAGGGCGCGTGCCAGTAGCGCCGCGCCGGGCCGGGCGGGATGGGCGCGCTCAGGCGCCGGCGAGCAAGAAGAGCCCGTAATCGCCGGCGGGCGTGAATCCGAGCGACGCATAGGCGGCGATGGCCGCGCGGTTCTCGGCGCCCGTGAAGAGGATCGCGCGCGCCGCGCCGCCGTCCCGCGCCGCGAGCAGCGAGCCGGCGACGGCCGCGCGCGCGTAGCCGCGCCCGCGCAGCTCGGGCGGAGTCCACACGCCGCCGACCTGCACGATGTCGGGCAGGCGCGCGTTGAAGAACGTGCACGACACCGGCCGTTCGCCCGCCACGAGGACGTAAGCGTCGCCGTCCTCGTGCTGGCGCGCGACCTGCTCGCGCGACGACGCGTCGAGCGCGGGGCCGGGCGACCAGCCGAAGAGCTCGACGGAGTAGGCGGCGCGCCAGCGGGCGAGCCGATCGACGTCGACGGGCTCGGAGCGGCGGCAGAGCACCTCGCCGGAAGCGAGCGAGGCGGGCACGCGGAGCGCCGAGAGATCCAGGGCGAACAGCGTCTCGCGGGCGTCGCGGGCCGCGCCGTGCTCGGGCAGGCCGAGCGCCTCGCGGGCGCGGGCGACCTGCCCGTACGGGCCGGAGACGCCGAGCCGCTTGGCGCGACCGGAGCGCTCGACGGCGGCGCGCGCGACGGCCTCCGCGTGGACGGGCGCCTGGACGAGCACGAGCCCGTTCCAGCAATGCGCGGCGACGGCGACGATGCGGTCCTGCTCGAACGCGGCCACGTAGGTGGCCTCGTAAGGTCCGCCGCGGTCGGCGAGGCCGGCGGCGCGCACGTTGGAGCGCAGGAACATCGAGCTGTCGGCGTGCTGGACGAGGAACGCCTCGAGGGCTGCCTCGTCGCCTGGCGCGAGGGTGCGGAGGTTGATCACGACAGCGCGAGGATAGCGCGCCCCGGCCTCGGAGGGGGCCGGTCTCGAGCGGCCGCTCGCCTGGAGCGAGCAGCGAGCGCGGAGAGCTGCGGTCCTGCGCGCCGAGAGCAGCACGGCCGCGCCGAGGAGCGCGCTCACATGGGCGTCGCGGCCAGCCCTTCGGGGCGACAGCACCCGCAGTCGATACCCTCCTTCATCACGTCGTCATGGATGTGGCGCGCGAGGTGCTCGATCAGCGCCCGGACCGCGGGCGGTAATCCGCGGCGCGCGGTGAACACGAGGTGGACGATGCCCTCGGTCACGTACCACTCGGGGAAGACGCGGACGAGCTTGCCAGCCCTCAAGTCCGCCGCGGCGATGTGATCGGGCAACAACGCCACGCCCAGCCCCGCGATGGCCGCCGCTCGCAGGGCGGCGAAATCGCCGCACGAGAGGCGCGGCGCGTGATGCACGACGTGCGTTTGCCCCTCGGGCCCGACGAGCTCCCACGCCTCTTCGCCGGCCTGCTCGCTCGGGCTGAGGGTCGGTACGGAGGCGAGCGCGGCGATGTCCGGCGCGCCGCCCAGGCGACGCGCGAGGGCGGGGCTCGCGACGAGGAGCCGGCGGCTCTTCGCGAGCGTCTTCCGGGTGAGCGTGGCGTCGGTGTCGAGCCTTGTGCGCACCCGAAGCGCGATGTCGATTCGCTCCTCGATCAAGTCGACGCGCCGATTGGTGGGGATGACCTGGAGGGCGACACGCGGGTAGCGCTCCATGAAAGAGGGCAGGATGGGCCCGACCAGCTCCATCATGCCCGTGGGGCAGCTCAGCCGGACGAGCCCCTGCGGCTCGCCGTGCGCCTCGGCGACGACGGCCTCCGCCAGCGCCACCTCGCTCATGACGGATCGGCAGCGCTCATAGAACGCCTGGCCCACCTCGGTGACGCTGAAGCGGCGCGACGAGCGCTCGATGAGGCGAACGCCGAGGCGCGCCTCGAGCTGCGCTATCCGCCGGCTGAGCTTCGATTTCGGCTGCCGCAGCGCGCGCCCCGCCTTCGCGAACCCGCCGTTCGCCACGACCTCGGCGAAGAAGAAGAAGTCGTTCAGATCCTGCATCGGTGATCTCTGCGTTCCGCCAGCGGAACGCAGCGTGCCACGATCGCCGGCTGGCCGCCCCCCGCTTCGGCTTTAACTCCAGGGGGCCGGCGACGTCGAGCGCCGCGATCGAGGGACGGACACCATGAGCGACAAACTCCAGGGCAAGGTAGCGATTGTCACAGGCGGCAGCACGGGGATCGGCCTCGCGACGGCGAAGCGGTTCGCGGCGGAGGGCGCGCGCGTCTTCATCACCGGGCGGCGGCAGGCGGAGCTCGACGCGGCCGTGAAGGAGATCGGCGAGAGGGCCACCGGCGTCCGGAGCGACGTCTCGAGCCTCGCCGATCTCGATCGCCTCTTCGAGGTGGTGAAGCAGCGAGGCGCCCCCATCGACGTCCTGTTCGCCAACGCCGGCGGCGGCGAGCTCGCCCCGCTCGGCGCGATCACCGAGGAGCATTTCGACAAGACCTTCGCCATCAACGTCAAGGGGGTGCTGTTCACGGTCCAGAAGGCGCTGCCGCTGCTGCGCGACGGGGCGTCGATCATCCTCAACGGCTCGACGGCGGCCTCCACCGGGTCCCCTGCGTTCAGCGTCTACAGCGCGACCAAGGCCGCGGTGCGGAGCTTCGCGCGCACCTGGGCGCTCGACCTGAAGGACCGCGGCATCCGCGTCAACGTGCTCAGCCCGGGGCCGATCGACACGCCAGGGCTGCACGGGCTCGGCGCGACCGAGGAGCAGGCGCAGCAGATCAAGGCGAGCCTCGTCGCCAGCACCCCCCTCGGGCGGCTCGGCTTGCCGGAAGAGGTGGCCAAGGCCGCCGTCTTCCTCGCCTCCGATGACAGCAGCTTCACCAACGGAAGCGAGCTCTTCGTCGACGGCGGCGTGGCACAGGTCTGAGCGCTCGGCGCCTCGCTCATGCCGGCGCGCACGGCATCGACGTGCAGCCCACGAGAGGCGCCTCGACCTCGCGAGCAACTCTCCCGCTTGCCCAGTCTTCTTTCTCCTGGCCGACGTTCGAAGGACCCGCGAGCCACGGAGCGGCGCCGCAAGGGGCCACGGAGTGGCTCGGCGGGCTCATTCGGGAGTTAGGCGGCATCAATCCACCCGCGCGCGTCGCACTCGGTGCAGGGGAGCTCGGCTCCGAGTCCGGGCACCGGTTCAACGACGCGTTCGCCGTTGCACTTCGAGCAGACGGACGACCCCGGAGGAGGCTGCGGGATCAGCTCGAGAAGCTCGACGATGCCCGTCTTCCGGGCGCCGACGATCAGCGCGGAGTGTGCGCTCAAACCACCAACCTCGACGAGCTCATCGCCGTCCCAACCACGGAGGTCTTCGAGGACGCGGCCGTCGGAGGTCAGATAGGTCATCGGTCCCATGCCGGGGTCGAGCAAGAACGCGTCGTACTTGTCTTCGACCTCGTCCTGCCAGGAGCTCATGGCCGCGACGTACCGCCCGGCCACCTGCTCGACGGAAGAAGCTCCAGAGAAGAGGTGTCGAATGGAATCGATGAAGTTGCCGCCCGTCTGCTCGCGCGGCGCGCCGGCAGCGCTGCGAGTTGCCCGCAGCTGACGTTGCTCAAGACGTCGAGCGCGCAGGCGTTCGAGCAGGGGCGGTGGGATTTGAAAGGGCATGCGAGGACCTCCTGCGGGGTTGCCGTGTCTGCCTAGCTATCCGTCGATGGGTCAGCGGAGGACCGGCCTGCTCGCGGCTGGGGCGATCGGCCGAGGGCGGGCCGGCCGTCCAGGAGGACGCCGACGACGATGCCGAGGTAGGCGCCCGCATGGATCCCGCAGCAGACGAGGTACCGCGTGGCGGCGCCGGGTGGCCACGCGCCGAGGCTCGCCTCGCGCACGCCGAACGGGTCGAGCGCCGCCATGACGGCCGGGCAGAGCGCGAGCGCCGCGGCGAGCGCCGCCACGATCCTGGCCAGCCAGGCGTGCCACGAGAACCGGTCGCTGCGCGCGGCGCGGACGAGGCCCACGCCGGTGATGAGGGCGCCGAGCGGCAGACCTCCGCGGAACCCCGTCCACGCGACCGCGAGCCGGAACGGCAAGCTCGACGCGGCGAGGCCCTTTCCGTCGAGGAAATACTCCGGAGAGATCGTGGCGGTGACCTGATCGAAGAGCGCCCCGCAGGCGCCCGCGGCCAGGGCGCCAGCGAGGATGGCGAGGTGCTCGCGAGCGCGGGTGGGCGAGGCGGTCGGGCGAGGCCGCACGGCGCCCAGGATACGATGGATGGAGGCGACGGCGGCAAGCTCGCCGGCGCTCACTCGATCACGAGCGGCCGCGCCGGGACCACCGCGCGCGGCAGCTCCTCGTGCGCCACCCGGGCCTGCGCCTCGGGCGCCGTCACCTTCCCGGCGAGCGCGAAGCGCACCGGGATCTCCACCAGCGTCGAGAGCCGCCTCGCGTCCAGGGAGGCCCGCAGCGCGAGCACGCCGTTCACCTGCCGCACCCCGTCGAGCGGCGCGGCCAGCGACACCCCGGGGGGGAGCGGGATGCGCACGTCGACCTCGATCGGGCGGCCCAGCGTGTGGCGCAGCGAGACCCCGAGCTTGCCCGTCGCGCCCGCGCGCGGGCGCTTCGGCCAGGAGATCTCCGCCTGCACGGGGCTCGCCGCCGCGGCCGGCGGTCGGCTCCAGCGCCGCAGCGCCGGGCGCTCCAGGCGCGCCACGACCGCGGGCCCCGCCACCGCGACCGCCACCTCCGTCGCGCCCGCGTCGAGCGGCACCACGAGCCGCCCCGACGGCCCGACCTCCACGTCGCGGCGCGCGCCGCCCGACGTCACCGTGACCCGCGCGACCTCGCGACCCTCGCCCCCGTGGGCCAGGAGCGCGCGCACCGCCGCGAGCGTGCTGGCCGGCGCGCCGTAGCCGCCGCGCACGTCCCGCTGCACGCCCACCCAGCCGAGGAGCCTCGCGGGCGGCGCCGCGCTCCGGCCGAGCCCGGCGGCGCGGAGCAGCGCCGCGTAGACGACCGCGCGCGCGCTCCGGTCCTCGGCCTGATCCGGCGGCAGCGTGATTCCGCCGGTCGGGCCCAGCGCCACCCAGGCGCGCAGCCGGTCCGCCACGTTCGCGGCCAGCGCTGCCCGGTGCGGCCGCTCCGCGAGCGCGAGCAGGACCCGGGCGAGCGCCACGCGATCGCCGCTCCGGATCACCTCGTCCAGCGTGCCCGTGACGAGCGCGTCCCAGCACGCGTTCACCGCGCCCCCGGCCGGCGAGGGCTCCACCTCGAGCGCGTCGAGCGCCGCCGTGGGCTGGAGCGGCTCGGGCGGGCAGCGCGCGTCGAGCTCCGGCAGCTCCTCCACCACGGCCGCCGGGGCGAAGGTGCGCGCCCGGAGCGCCGGGGGCCAGAAGCCCACGCCCTTCTTGCCGGCCCTGTACGCGAGCAGCCGGCCCACGGCGCGGCGGCCGATGTCCTCCGCGCGCGCGACGAGCGGCGCGCCCTCGCCCCCGCGCGACGCGGCCCAGCGGCCCACGAGCGCCGCGACCTCCACCGCGTCCGCCATCGCCCCGGCGGACGTGAGCCGATCGGGATCCATGGCCTCGAGCGCCGCGGCGAGCGCGCTCGCGAGGCCGCGCTCGACGACGAGCCGGGGGCGGCCGGTGAGGCGGTAGCGCTGCGCGTCCGCCGACACGCGCAGCGTGGCCGTGGCGCCGCCCTCGACGCCCTGGGCGTGGGTCAGGTCGGTGGGCTCGCCCGCCGGGCCCACGTCCCACGCGTGCACGAGCGCGTCGCCCGGGGTCCCCTGCGCCTTCACGGCGACCGCGAGCTCCGCCCGCCCCGCGCGCAGCGCCCGCACCCGCGCGCGCACCGGCGCCGCGCCCCCCGCGGGCACGTCGACCGCCGCCGCCCGGCTCCGCGTGTCCGCGAGGGCGGCCGCGCCGCGCGCCGTGAGCTCCACGGTCGCGCGGAGCGGCCTCGGCGAGCGGTTCCGGATCGAGATCTCCACGTCGACCTCGTCGCCCTCGACCCACGCGGCGCCCGCCTCCACGCGCGCCGAGAGCGGCTGCGCGGTGGGCACGTCGAGCGTGGCCGTCGCCGGCGTGGCGCCGTCCGGCACGCCCACGAAGACGAGCCGGTAGGTCGTCTCGACGTCGCCGAGCGGAACGCGCATCCGCAGCCGACCGTCCCTGTCCGCGCGCTGGGGCAGCGACCAGAAGAACACGCCCCGCGCCGCGCCGTACGAGGTCCTGGCGGCGCCGCCCAGCCTGCCGTGGCCTTGACCGAACCCCGCGCCGGAGCCCGACCCCACGCCGGACAGGCCCAGGCCGCCCAGGCCGCTCCCCTCGCCCAGCGACGTGCCCGTGAGCTCCTCCAGGAGGCTCTCCCACGCCGACACGGTGGCGTCGCCGACCTCCATGTCGAACCTCGCGTCGACAAGGCGATCCTCGCCGACCGCCCTGGCGTACGGCGTGCCCGAGCGGAGCACGCGCTCGAACGGGTCGCGCACGTCGTCGCCCGTGCCGATCCGGCCGTCGGGCCCGGGCGCGTGCAGGGCGAAGCCGCGCCGCACCGTGAGGAACGGCGCGGGCGGCGCCGTCGTCGGGGTGAACTGGATGGTGCCGCCCCAGGGATCGCGCAGGAGCGACTCCTCGAGCTGCTCGTCGCGCACCAGGCGGCGGAGCAGCGCGTTCGGATCGCGGAGCGCCGGCTCGTCGGCGTCGAGCAGCCGCTCGCGCCGGAACGCGCGCGCCGCGGCGAGGATGCGGAAGAGCTTGAGGCGGGTGACGCGGCGAGCGACGTGATCGAACGTGACCTGCGGGTCCACCGACAGGAGGTCCGCGAGCGAGAGCGGCTCGCCGCCGGGCGTCTCGGGCGGCGCATCCATGGCGGCGGTGACCAGGGTCATCAGCTCGGGGTTCCATGCATAGGCGCCGTCCGGCCCGCGGCGGCGCACGTCGCGCAGCCGCTCCGGGTCGCTGGTGGCCTCGAAGACCGCCCCCTCGAGCGAGCGGAGCACCTTCCCGAACGCCTCGTCGAGCGCCGCTTTCGCGGCGCCGGCCGGATCGATCGCCGGCGCGATGGCCGCGCGCGCCAGCGCGCCGAGCTCCGCGCGCCGGAGCGGATCGAGCGCGGGATCGCCCTCCAGGAAGGCGCCGCAGCGCTCGGGCTCGACCATGCCCTGGCAGAGCCGCGCGCGCGTGTCGAGCGCCGCGAGGCCGCCGACGCTGCCCCCGCCGTGCAGGTCCACGACGACGGCCGCGACGGTCCCCGGCAGGCCGCGGCCGCCCCCGTCGGTGAGCGCGAGGTCCACGTCGACGGCGCCGCGCGGAGCCGCGCGGCCGCCGGCGATGCGGGCCTCGAGCCGCGGGAGCACGCGCGGCGCGACGAGCACCGCGCCGCCGGCCTGCCGCGCGGCGGCGCCCTGCCGGGGGGCGGCGGCGCTGAGCGTCCAGACGCCGGTGGCGCCCTCGGGCAGGCCGAGCGCGCCGCCCTCCGGACCCCCGGCGATCCAGGCGCTCGCCGCGCGCGCCGCGCTGGCGGAGGACTGGACGATCACGCTCCAGCCGGCGGCGTCCGCGGCCCTGCCGCCCTCCGGCCGCCGGCCGGCGCGGGCGTCCGCGCCGCCGGCGTCGATCACGCGGAGCGCGAGCGCGTCGCCGGCGCGGGCGAGGAGCCGCTCGGGCCGGAGCAGCGCCGTGGCCTCGCGATCGACGGAGACGCACAGCGCGAACGGCTCGCGCCGCGACGCGAGCGCCGGGAGCTCGCCCGCGGGCCGCACGCGCACCGCCGCCGCGACGCCGCCGGCGCACGGCCCGACGTTGCGGAAGGCCCCGAGGTCGGCGGGCGCGTCCCAGGCCACCTCGGCCTCGCCGTACGCGTCGGTGGTCACGGTGGCCTGGAGGCGGTCGCCCTCGACGGTGAAGGTGCCCTGCACCGGCTGCCGCCGCGCGTCGCGGACGCGCAGGAGCATGCGCTGCGCGGCGCCCGGGACGATCGCGCCCGCCTCCGGGAGCAGCTCCGCCTCCGAGGTGGGGCTCTCCACGGAGACGGTGGCCTCGCGCTCGAGCTCGTGCCCCTCGAGCGAGGCGCGCGCGACGAGGCGCAGCGTGGTCCCCACGCCCTGCACCACGGTGGTGGGCGCCGCGGCCGCGCCGCGGATCTCGCCGGCCGCGTCGGTGCGCGCGGGCGCGGTGAGCTTCTCCCACGCGGCCTTGTCCTCGGGCGGGCTCGTGCCCTTCGGCCCGGTCCAGACGCGCACCGGCAGCCCGGCCACGGGCTGGCCGGCGCCGTCGCGGATCCGGATCACGTAGGCGGCGCGGTCGCCGGCGCGCAGGTCCTGCTCGGACCACTCGGCCAGCATCTGCGGGGCGCCGGGCGTCTCCTCGCGCGGCGAGAGGGAGATCTGCGCGGCGTTCGAGGAGGCCCCCGCCGCGCCCCGCGCGCGGGCGCGGAGGACCCAGCGCCATCCGGGCTCGTCGATCCAGGGGACGGGCACGCGCGCCATGGCGACGCCGGCGGCGTCGGTGGTGACCACGGCGGTGTGCCGCGCGACGCCGCCCTCGAGCAGGCTGACCTCCACGGGGACGCGCGGGGCCGGCTGCCCCGAGGCCTCGCTTTGCACCGTGATCCACGCCGACGTCGCGCCGCCCGGCACCACGCGCGCGTCGGGGACGTGCAGGTCGACGTGGAGCGGCGCCTGGCGCTGCACGGTGAGGGTCCGGGTCCGCTGCCGATCGCCGGCGCGCACGCCGAGCAGCAGCCGGAGCTCGCGCTCGGGCCCGTCGGGGATGGGGACGTCGAGGTGAGCGCGCCCCTTCGCGTCGGTGGTGACCCGCACGGGCGGCGGGACGGCGCTGACCTTGCCGAGGTGCTCGGGATCCCAGGTCGCCTCCACGGTGGCCGCCTCGAGCGGCCGGAGCGTGACCGCGGTCGGGAACCCGAGCGCGAGGACCTGGACCGGCAGGGCGGCGCCGGGGGCGCCGCGGTCGGGCGCGTGGACGAAGAGGTCGAGGCCGCGGGCGACCGCGTCGCGGTGGTCCGTGGCCGCGTCGGAGGTCGCGGCGGCGCCGAGGGCGGCGGTGATGAGGAGTCCGGCGAGCGGGAGGAGGGGCCTGGGCATCGGTGGCGTTCGACAGGGCCGAGGGGAGCAGGTTCCTGCGCTGCGCGGCGGAGCGGATGGCCGGCGCGGCGCGAGCGGGCCGGCGCGGCGTTCGGCGATGGGCTCCGGCGCGGCGGATGTAGGCGCAGGTGCGCGATGCACAGCATCACCAGAACAATTCGATCCGGACGCTGCCCGGAGTCACCGGATTGAATTTCAATTCTCCGGGGAGGGTGTCGACAACCTCAGGGTTGAATTTCAATTCTCCGGGGAGGGTGTCGACAACCTCAGGGTTGAATTTCAATTCTCCCGTGAGGCTCTCCCAAAGCTCACGACGCCGGAGCCCCGCCCGCCGCGGGGGCGGCCATCGCCCCTGCCCTGCCCTGCCTGTCGCGCCGACGAGGAGGCCCCTCATGCCCCTCGCCGCACGTCATCGTGTCGTGCCGCGCGCCTTGCGCGGCCGGCCGCCCTCGGCGCGAACGCCCGGCGATCTTTCCTTCGCCCCCTTCTCTCGGTCATCCCGCTGCGGCAGGCACATCACCCGCGCGGCGACGGACATGCCCTCGACGAAGGTCTCGCGCGTCGCGGCGCCGTACTTCAGGCCGCGCGCGGCTGCGTACAACGTCTCCGCGAGCTGCCGCGCGGTGACGCCCGCGGGCGCGTAGGCGGCCACGAGCCCGGAGGCGCGCAGGGCCTCCTCCACGGCCTCGACGAACTGCCCCTCACGCTCGTCGACCGTGGGGCCGACGAGCTCCTTCGTGGCGGCGTGGAGATCCGCCGCGTCGGACCCGAGCGCGCCCACGAACTGGCCCACCCACGTGTCGAACGCGGCCACGAGCCGCTCCTCCAGGGGGCGCTCCGCGTCGGCGAGGGCGGCCGCGGCGGCGGCGAGCGCCGTGTCGAGGAAGTACGCCACCGACGCGCGAAAGAGCTCCTCCTTCGTGGCGAAGTGGAGATAGAGGCCCTGTCGCGAGACGTTCGCGGCCCGCGCCACCTCGTCCATCGACGTCTTCCGGAAGCCGAAGCGCAGGAACACCGTCAGCGCCGCGTCCATCAGCTTGCGGCGGCGCACGTCGTCGGCGGGCCTGTCGGTGGAGCTCGCTTCGCTCACGAGGATCGAAGTTGCCAGCAAACGCTTCAATCGTCAATGTCAAACTTGACAACCTGAGCTCCAGTTGTAAACATCGTCCTGTGCGCCCGTTCGGCCGTCCGCCTCGTGCGGTCAACGGGTCTTCGGCGCCCTGCGCGATGCCCTCCTTCTGCGTGGCTCGGCGTGGGCGCCGCGCTGGTCACCATCGCCGTCGGACTCTGGCTCACCAGGCGCCGCGCCCGGCAGGAGGTCCTCCCTTCATGAATGATTCCCAGCGTCGCAAGGGGCTCCGACTCGAGAGAGCGCGCGCCTCCGCTCAGTTCAAGGGCGGCCGGTTCCAGAACCCGTCGGGCGCCGGCCCCGGCATGAACGGCTCGGCGTTGCCCGTGATCGGCGAGTACTTCTTCGGTCGCGGCCAGCGGACGCCGCCCGGTCCCCTGCCCCTCGCGCGGCCTCACGAGACCTGGGCGCGGCGGAGCGCCACCGGCCTGCGGGTCACGTGGCTCGGCCACAGCACCGTGCTGCTCGAGATCGACGGCCGCCGCGTCCTCACCGATCCGGTGTTCGCCGAGCGCGCCTCCCCCGTCGCGTTCGCGGGCCCGATGCGCTTTCACCCCGTGCCGGCGGCGCTCGACGAGCTGCCGCCGCTCGACGCCGTCCTCCTGTCGCACGACCATTTCGATCACCTGTGCGCCCCCACCATCGAGGCGCTCGCCCGCACGCGCGTCCCCATCGTCACGGCGCTCGGCGTGGGCGCGCACCTCGAGGCGCTCGGCGTCGACCCGGCGCGGATCACCGAGCTCGATTGGCACGAGGGCGCGGAGGTGGGCGGCGTTCGCTTCACCGCCACGCCGTCGCAGCACTTCTCGGGGCGCGGGCCGACGAGCGGCAACAAGACGCTCTGGGCCTCCTGGGTCATCGAGGCAGAGCGGCGCAAGGTCTTCTTCTCCGGCGACACCGGGCTGTTCCCCGAATTCGCGGACATCGGCCGTACGCACGGCCCCTTCGACCTGGTGATGCTCGAGGTCGGCGCGTACCACCCCGCGTGGGGGGCGATCCACCTCGGCCCCGAGAACGCGCTGATCGCGTTCCAGATGCTCGGCGGCGGCACGCTCCTTCCGGTCCACTGGGGCACCTTCAACCTCGCCCTCCACGACTGGAACGAGCCGGCCGAGACGTTGCTCTCCCTGGCGGCCGAGCGCGGCGCGCGCGTCGTGACACCGCAGATCGGCGCGGCCTTCGAGCCCGATCACGTCGACGCGCCGACCCCGTGGTGGCGCGCCGTCGCCGGCGCGCGCTGACGAACGAGGCGGTCCCGCGCGGCTCCCCTTCGCGCGAGCGCTGCCGGCGGCGAACCGCGCCTCGGTTGACAGATCCCGGGCGGCGGGGCATCGAGAGCTCGGGGGCGGGCGCCATGGCTCCGCGCCCCTCCGGCGCAGGCACGGGCGGCGTGGCGGTGACCCGAGAACTCGTTCTTCAGCTCGGCGCGGCGGGTCAGGGGCCGCTCTTTTTGCAGATCGCGCGGGCCGTCGTCGAGGACATCGAACGGGGCCGCCTGCGCCCAGGCGAGCGGCTGCCCTCCAGCCGCAAGCTCGCCACCCAGCTCGGCGTGCACCGCAAGACCGTGGTCGCCGCGTTCCTCGAGCTCGCGCGCCAGGGGTGGATCACGAGCGCGCCCGCCACCGGGACCTACGTCTCGAGCGACCTGCCCGCCAAGCTGCCCCCCTTCCGCCGACGGGCCCTCGCCGACCGGGCCGGGTTCGACCTGCCCGGACGCCCCTTGCCGGCCCCGTCCTCGACCCCGCGCGCCGGCCTGCTCCTGCTCGGCGGGGTGCCCGAGCTCGGCTTCGTGCCCAGGCTGGAGCTGTGCCGCGCCTACCGCCGCGCGCTGCTCGGCGCCGGGGCGCGCGCGCTGATGGACTACGGCGATCCCCGGGGCGAGCCGCGCCTGCGCCGCGCGGTCGTCGAGCTGCTGACCCGGGCGAGGGGCGTGCGGGCGAGCGTCGCGTCGGTCAACATCGTGCGCGGCAGCCAGCAAGGCCTCTACCTCGCGGCGCGCGCGCTGCTCGAGCCGGGCGACTGCGTGGCGATCGAGGCGTACAGCCACCCCGCCGCCCGCGGCGCGCTCGAGCTCGCGGGCGTGGAGCTCGCGCCCGTGCCGCTCGACGGCGAGGGGCTCGACGTCGCCGCGCTCGAGGCGCTCTGCGCGGCCAGGCGGGTCAAGGCGGTCTACACGACGCCCCACCACCAGCTGCCCACGACCGTCACCTTGACCGCGGCGCGCCGCGTGCGCCTGCTCGAGCTGGCGCGGCGCCGGCGCCTGCTCGTGCTCGAAGACGATTACGATCACGAGTTCCGCTACGAGGGGCGGCCGGTGCTGCCCCTCGCGTCCGCCGACCGCCACGGGGTGGTCGTCTACCTGGGCACCCTGTCGAAGATCCTGGCCCCGGGGCTGCGGCTCGGCTTCGTCGTATCGACCCCCGACGTCGCCGAGCGGATCGCGGCCTACCGGGCCTTCGTCGACCACCAGGGCGACCACGCCATCGAGCGCGCGGTCGCCGAGCTGCTCGAAGACGGCGAGATCGATCGGCACACGCAGCGGGTCCGGCGCGCTTACCGCGCCCGCCGCGACGCGCTCTGCGAGGCGCTCGCGCGCCACCTGCCCGGGCTCGAGTTCGCCCCTCCCTGCGGGGGCATGGCCCTCTGGGCGCGGGCCCCCGGCGTCGACGTCGACGCGTGGGCCCGGCGCGCGCACGCGGCGGGCGTCTCCTTCCAGCCCGCGAGCCATTTCGCGCTCGGTCGATGGCCGCTCGACTTCGCCCGCTTCGGCTTCGCCGCGTGCGACGAGGCCCAGCTCGCGGACGCGGCGCGGCGGCTCGCGCAGACGTTGCCGAAGGCGCGGTCGAGGCCCGCGGGCGATCGCCCCTGACGCGCGCCTCGCTCCCCGCGGCGCGCGGGCGACTGGACTACGCGACATCGACGATCTGGCCCCAACGCAGGGTGCCTGCGCGAGTTAGGGTCTGACCGAAGAGGAGACCCGAACATGGTCAAAGCTTTCTTCGCCAGCATGACATTCGGCGCGGCATTGCTCGGCTGTGCCCAGGCCGGGGCGCCGAGCCCGCCCCCCGCGGAGGCGGAAGCGGAATCGGAGGGCCAGGCATCGCTGACGACGCACACGAAATGGCTTGTACAGCGGGGCGCACGCCTGCTCTTGCTCGGCGTCACCAGCGACAATCACGCCCTCTATCAGGAGGGAGAGCGCGTGTACGCGACCGCGCTCGAGCCGGGCGCGACGAGGCAGCTCGTCGCCCAGGTGCCTCCCGGGAACACCGCGTTCGTTTATACCGTCGGCAAGGTCGCGTTCTGCTGGACCAACCCCGACCGGAGCTTGCCCGGCTTCGGGGTCAGCCCCCTCGTCGTGTGGAGCGCGGCGTCCGGCCCGCGCGAGGCGTCCTCCGCCTCGCCCATCGGGACCTTCGCGACCTCGGCGAGCGCCGACGGGCGCTCGGTGCTCTTCCCCACCCATGGCAACGCCGACGGCAGCGTCGGCGACGTCGAGCTCGCCGCGACCGACATGAGCGAGCGCACGACGCTGCTCGGCGCGGTGCCGATGGGCTTCCCGCAGGGGTATTGTCGGCCCTTCGCCGCGTTCGTCGGCCGCCACGGCCGCTCGCACCCGGTCGCGCTGCACTGCGAGGGCGGCGCGAGCGCTGCCACCTTGTCGAGCTGGGAGCGGGGCGAGAGGGTCGACCTGCTCGGCGGCGTCGCGACGCCCCCCTTCTTCAGCGCCGACGCCGGCGGCGGGTCGTTCTTCACGACGCTGGCGGGCTCGGGGCACCCCGTCGTCGTCACGGACGACGGCGAGGTGAGCGCGCTCGACGAGGTGCGCTCGCGAATCGGCTTCTTCGCCAAAGGCGGCTCCGTCGTGTACACCGCGCAAACGGAGGCCGGCCTCGAGCTGCGCCGCGCCGCGCCGGGCGACTGTCGGTCGACCGAGACCATCGCCGACGAGGTCGGGGGCATTCTCACCGTCCTGGCCGGGTCGAAGGTCATCACCGACGCGTGGGCGTCGCCGGACGGCAGCAAGGTGGCCTTCTTCACCCAGCGCGACCCTGCGACCGGCCTCTCCGACGTGGCGCTCGCCGACGCGCGCGGCGGTGCCCCGCCCCTGTCGATCGACCCGCAGACGCGGAACGTGCTCGGCGGCCCGCCCTTCAGCGCCGACTCGAAGCACGTTCTGTTCGCCCGCATCGTCGACCTGACGACCGGCACCGCTCCCCTCTTGGCCTCGGGCGAGGGCGGCGTGCGGCAGTTCAGCGATGACGGGGGCTGGAGCTACCTGCCGGCCGTGCGCGGCCTCGTGTCGTTCAACGACAACACCCATTTCGACGCGGAAGACTTCGAGAGGTCGACGGCCGACCTGAAGGTCGTCGACCTGTCGCGCGAGCCCCTGAAGCCTCGGCTCATCGCGCCGGAGGCGAACCTGACCTACTTCAGCAGCCACGGCGGCCGCCGCCTCGCCTTCACGACGGACCGCCCCGGAACGACGGCCGGCCTCTACTCGGCCGAGGTCGGCAAGTAGCCCGCCCGCGGAGAATCATCGGTCGCTGGAAAAAATCTTCGCGCCCTACGCCGGCAGCCCCATGGGCAGGCCAGACGCCGGGAACAGCACCTCGCCCCTCGGCGTGCACGGGCGGCGTGGGCGCGCAGGCGGCGTGGGTGCGTCGGCCCGCCGCGCGACGTGCTACACGGTGGGCTCACGCTGGCCCTCCGGGGCGGTCGCCCCCCGAGCATCGATATGACTCAGCCTCAGCCCAACAATCCTCTTCACGGCATCACGCTCCAGATGATCCTCGAGCACCTGGTCGCGCAGCACGGCTGGGAGCAGCTCGGACGCATGATCGACATTCGCTGCTTCAAGTACGATCCCAGCATCAAATCGAGCCTGCAGTTCCTGCGACGGACCCCGTGGGCCCGACAGCAGGTGGAGGCGCTCTACGTGCGGGATAAAGCCAAGCCCAGCCCGTGACCGAGGGGCGCGGCGCTCGCGATCTGGACATGGAGGCCGCAGGAGGTCGGCCTCCGTCCCGCGCTGGTCAGGCGCCCGGGGCGCGCACGAACTGCTCGTAGACCACGAGCGTGACCGGCTTGTCGTTGGCGACCTTCACGAGGATGCTCTTGACGCGCAGCCATTCGAGGCCGGTCTTGCCGGCGCCCACGCGCGGTACGCCGATCCGCGCGATCCCCGCCCCGGCGGCGTGCGTCACCATCGCGGCGAGCGCGCGCTCCAGCGCGGCGAGCGAGGGCCTCTTCGTCGCGTTCTCCTGGATCGCGAGGCTGTACACCGTGTCGTCGCCCTCGCTCCAGACGAAGGCCTCCCCGAGCTGGACCTTCCGCTCGGCGCTCCGCTGCTCGAACGCCGGGAGCAGGCCCGGCCAGCGCTTCTTGAACGCCACGGAGATCCCCGTGTCCATCTGCCCCACGCAGCTCACGCCGTGCGCGTACGCGTGAAGATCCGGGGTGTTGAGGAGGTCGCCCTTGGTGAAGATCGTCGGCACGCGGCGCACCCTAGCACTTCCGCGGTCAGCTTCGTGAGATCCCGACGGGCCCGCGAACGCGAGGCGAGGAGGCGCCTATGCCCCGGCCACCTCGAGCGCGCGGTTCCGGCCCACGCGGTACGTCCGCACCGGCGCTCTCCCGTACGAGCCCGCCGTGCTCGCCCCAGCGCGCGGCGCGCTGGCGAGCGGCAAGGCTCCGGCGGCGAGTGCACGCGAGCGGCGGGCGCGACATTCGGCCCGAGCCTGCTCGTTCGCGATGGTCGCTCCGTCGCCTCGGGCCGCCGTGGTCGCCTCGCTCGCCGAGACGCTTACCCGCGCCGTAACCCTCGGGAATGAGATGGCGGCCCGGGCCCGAGCCCCGCCGCGACCAGACCGAGCGCCGCCCCGGCGCGGACCATCGCTCCCGAGGGCTGCGACCCATCGTCGCCCGGTTCCCCGGGGCGGGCTTCGGCGACATCGTGCTGATTGCTCGGGATACGATGATCCGTGCGCGCACTTAGTGATAGGACGAGACGGCGCTGCGGCTGGCAGCGCCAAGAAATGCTTTTGACCGTGAATCCACAGCCGGCGGCAGCTCGCCGCACAGCGAGGCTCTGCCATGCCGGCGCCGCAACGAGGAGCTCTCCCATGAGAACCGCCCATCCGTCGATCTCTGTGTTCGCGTTCGCCTGGATGATCTCCGGCTGCATGGCGGCAGCCGAGCCGCACGACGATAACGATGAAGCCGTCGGCGAGGGCGCAGCGTCTCTCGTCGCCTGCGAGGCGCTGCCCTCCGGCGACATCGTCACGAACGGCAGCTTCGAATTGCCCGATCTGCCGTTTGGCAGGTCGTGGATTCCGCCCTCGCCGACCGCGGTTCCCGGCTGGCGGCCTGCCTATGGCGAGATCGAGCTCCGCGACAGCACGTTCGGCCCGTTCCCCGCGCACGGTTACCAGAACATCGAGCTGGACGCCTTGAGCTCGAGCGGCATCTACCAGGATCTCACGACCATCCCGGGAGCGACGTACGAGCTTCGGTTCGCCTTCGCCGCGTCCACGCCTTGGGGCGGTCCGAGCGAGCACGCGCTCGGCGTCGTATGGGACGGCCAACCGGTCGCCTCGCTCACGACCAGCAGCCAGAACTGGGTCTATTATACCTATACCGTCGTCGCCTCCGGCGCGACGACCCGCCTCCAGTTCAACGATATGGGCGTCTCGAACGGCACGGGGACGTTCCTCGATCACGTCACTGTGGTCCTCGTCGAGGTCGATACGGACGAGGATGGGGTCCCGGACCTGTGCGACAACTGCCCGGAGCAGGCCAACCCCTCCCAGGCCGACGTCGACGGCGACGCCATCGGCGACGCCTGCGAGGTCGAGCCCCAGTGCGTCGTCGTGCAGCGCGGCACCTACGGGAGCGTGCAGGATACGTATATCCAGCCCGGGGTCTCGTGGCCATACGGCGATTACCCGTATCTCGTCACGACGACGCTGCCGGCGGACGTGAAGGCGGGCGTGCTGGCGTTCGATCTGTCGTTCATCCCGGCGGGATCCAACATCGAATCCGCGGTCCTCACGCTGTCCCACCCGTGGAAGGCGACCGCCAGCACCATCGAGGTGCACCGCGCGAACGGCCCCTGGCAGGAGTCGACCGTCCACGCCGGCAACTTCCCCGGGTACACCCCGGCCGTGGAGGCCGTGATCACCACGGTCGCCGAGGCGGACGCCTCCGTGAGCGCCAGCGTGGCGCCCCTCGTCCAGGCCTGGGTGGATGGATCCCAGCCGAACTACGGCGTCGCGCTGCAGGACGTGAACGACCGGACCGACATCCGGTCGAGCGAACATCCGAACGTCGCCCTCCGGCCGAAGCTCGAGGTTTGCTTCACGCCGGCCGAGTAGCGTGGCCGCGCCGGGGCGCGATCGCGCAGCGGCTGCCCCCGGGACGACATCGGGTGCCGGCCGCCGGAGCGGCCGCTCAGCACGGGATCTCGACGCACGCCCACAGGGCAGCCCCCGTCGGCTGGAGCTCGCAGGTGCAGCTCCAGGGCGGGGAGCATCGAGCGCAGACCTCCCCGAGGAGCTGTTCGCAGCGCTGGCCGTCGAGCTGCGAGGGATCGGCCGGGCACTCGAACGGCGGGCATACGTCGGGCGCCTGGCACGACCACGCGCCGTTCGTGCACCGGCAGATCGGCCCACACGTCTCGTAGCCGCAGACCAGGCCCTCGGTGTCGCAGCAGCCTCCCTCGGGTGGGAGGGATTTCGGCGGGTGCACGTCGTTCTGCTGACCGGTCTGGGACGAGGAGCAGAGCGTGTCCGTGCCGCTGCACACGCACGACATCGCTGTGCTCTTGCACTGCAGGCTCGGCGAACACGCGGCTCCCGGCGGTTCGGAGAAGGGGATGCAGCTGCCGCCGGCCCCAGCTCCGCCGACCCCAGCGCCCGCAGCCCCCGTACCGCCGGTGCCCGCGCCACCGGCCCCTGTGGTGCCGGTGCTCGCGCCGCCGGCGCCGCTCCCGCTCGAGCCCGCGGCCTGCGAGGAGCCCTGGGGGCCTTCGACCGGCGCGCCGCACGATGCGGCGACCGCAGCGGCCGCCGGGATCAGGGCTGCGGCGAGGAAGCGGCGTGCGTGACCCATGTCGCCCATGTTACCACCGGGGGCGAGGGCTAGAGGGGCCGAGCTGCTCGAGCGCCCCGCCGAGCACGCGCCCCGCCCCCCGTGACGCTGGGCGAGATCCCGCTCGACCCTCCAGGCAGGTCCGCGGGATGAAGAGGAGCTTGGGCGACCCGGTACTACGGCCCGCGATGGCGCCGCCGGTAGCGATCGTCCTCGTACGATGAGAACTTGCCCCACCTGTACACATGGCAGGCCGAGAATGGACGCTCTTGCCCGCTGCAGACCGGGAGCTCTCTCAGCAGGTCGGCATCCAGCGGCTCCGGGCTCGTGATGCGCGCCGCACCGCCCGCGTCGAGCGCCTGTGCGGCCGCGAGCACGACCCCCTCGGCGCTGTCGGAGACGACGTCGGTGCCTTGCTTGAAGCCTGGAATGTCGAGTTCCACGACGTTCACACCCGGCCCTGTCCACGCGCGCGTCCTGCCACGCGTGCCGGGCGCGAAGGTAGAAATCCCGAGCTCACGCGCGACCGCTTCACCGACGAAGCATGACGACTCCAGACGCGGACGAGCCACGATGTGAGGGCGATGATACGCCACAACATAGCCGTCCAGGAGCGCCATCACTTCCCAGTAATGGCACACGTCCTCAAAAGCGAGTGTGAAATACTCGGGTCCATCAACATGACTCCCGTAGAAGACGCAGCCGTCCTGTGCAAGCCACACCCAAGGGTCGTCCAGCATCCACAGGGGCAGGAGGGTCTGTGAAGGGTCCCGCGGATCGGCGCGCGTACCGTATTCTTGCAGGTCGTCGCGCTCCCACGGAACTTCGCCGCGCAAGTAGCGCAGCGATGCATGGATGCCGAAGACGCCGCTCGGTGTGCGGCAGAGCCCGCCCGTGAGCATCTCAGCGCGAAGCACCGCGCTGGAGCAGGGCCAGCGTATCGTCGCGAGCTCCCTCTGGAGCTCGGAAGACGGCACGGTCCACTCGACGGAGCGGTGAATGCCGAGCCGCCGAAGCAGTTCCTGAGCAAGCGCGCTCAGAGCGCCGGTATCGTGTCTGGGTTCGGACATGTTGTTGGCGGGTCGCCAGCCCGCGCCCCGCCGCTCTCGCGCTTCACCCCGGCGCCGCGACCACCACCACCGCACGCTCCCCGCCGTCGCTCCCGGCCAGCGAGACCGCGCACGGGTGCGGCGCGAACCCGCGCGCGAACGCCTCCGACGCGATGGCGAGGTGCAGCGGAATCGCCGCGGCGCCGAGATAACCTATCCGCTGCGCAGGGCTCTCCACCTGCTGCGGATCGCAGAAGAGGTGCTGAGTGCGCACCGAGGCCGCCTGGAGCTCGAAATGGCGGAACGTCTCGAACGTCAGGTCGGTGAGCATCCAGCCGACGCGCAGCCCGCGCTCGGACAGCGGCGCCAGCGCCGAGCGGAGCGCGGCGGTGAGGCCCGCGGCCTGGAACGCGGACTCGTCGTTGTCCGGTCGGGCCCGCTCGTGCGCCGTGGCCACGCCGACGATCTGCCCCAGGTCGCGGAGCTGCGCGCGCCGCGCGACCTCGGGGCGCATGAGCACCACGAACGCCGCGCACTCCCCCGGGATCAGCGAATCGAGGTTGTCCGGCCGGAAGATCCGCCCCGCGGCGTCGAGCGCGGCGATGCGCGCGGGATCGTAGTCGGTGTGCACGCCGCCAAGCAGCGCCGCGTCGATCGCCCCCCGCCCGAGCGCGTCGCACAGCTCCGGCAGCGCGAACCCCGCCGCCGCGGCCCCGCGCGTCGAGACCTTCACCGCGAGCTCCGGCGCGTGCGCCTCTGCGCGCGCGGCGAGCTCGGCGCCGAGCCGCTGCGCGGGCGCCTCGCCCCCCGGCGGCCGCTGCCCGAGGTGCTCGTCCAGGCACAGGGTCATCTGCATCCGCAGCCCGCGCGCCGCGGGGCCGAGCTTCTCGAGCGCCTCGCCGAGCGCCCGCGCCGCGAGCAGGCCAGCGCGCTGCGCCCCCGTGACGAGCGGATCCAGCGTCGGGAGGAAGCACATCGTGATCGGCTCGCCGCTCCCGTCCACGAGCGGCGCCTCGCGCATCGCCGCGGCCGCGGCGCGGTGCGAGAACGCCGTGTCGATCGACCGCAGCCCGATCGGCGTGACCGCGCCCGCGGCCACCATGACGGCGAGGGGCCTCACGCGCGCCCCCGCTCGCGCACGACGACGCGCGCGTCCTTCATCCGCCGCGGCGCCTTGACGTGCGCGCGCCAGACCATCTCGACCGCCACCGGCTTCTGCGGGCCGGTGGCGTAGAGATCGATCAGCACCGTGTCGAGGTGCGGCGCGAACGCGGCCGGCGCGCGGTCCTTCACCTGGAACTCGATCTCCACCTGCACTCGCGGCAGCTCGAAGCTGAGCGCCCCCTCGGGCGTCAGGTTGAGCGTCCGCACCGGCTCGCCGCCCGCGAGCGGCGGATCCGCGATCAGGCCGGGCGAGGCGCAGAGGTTGTAGCGAGGGTCGAAATCCTCGGGCAGGAGCGGCGCGCGGAGCTCCCGCCAGGTCGCGTCGTACGTCCCGGCGTACCGGCGGCGCGGCTCCCAGTGCCGGCCCACGACCCCGATCCCCGCGGGCGGCGGCGCGGTCTTCGCGGTCCGGATCGGGAACGCGGGGTCCTCGATGTTCGGCGCCGGCTGGTGCGTGAGCGAGGCCGGCGCGCCCGTGACGCCCATGCCGATCGGGTTGCGCGGCTCCTCGACGATCGCCGCGGGATCCTCGTCGTCCCGCCCGCCCCAGGCGTGGTCGTAGCGCATGTCGATCTGCTCGATCGGCGAAGGCGCGGTGAGGCCGGCGCCCTTGTCGACCCAGAGCCGCCTGCCGAACACGACGAGCGACTTCCGGAGCGGGCCGACCTCGACGCGCACGTCGAAGGACGGCGCCGGCCTGCCGTTCGGCGCATACGCCCGGGCCACGAAGATCACGTCGGTGGCCGGCTTGAAGAGGCACACGTCCGCCGGATAGGCGACGCTCTCCGGCTTGTCCTCCTCCCAGGGCAGATCGGCGAGGCGGACCCCCCGCGCGCGCTCGGGCGGGGAGAGCTCGAACGTGCCGTCCTCCTGGAGCTCGAAGCTCGCCTTGACGATCGCGACAAGCTTCTCGCCGTCCCGATCGACGAGGAGCTGCGGGTGCGCGGCGAAGTCCGTCTTGTTGTCGAGCGGGGGCTGGTCCATCGCGGGCGCATTATCGACAAGATCGGCGGCCGTGTCTCTCCGGGGGCGCGATCACCGCGCCCCGGCCGCCTCGGCGGCGTAGGCGTCGAGGCCGTGGCCGCGGAGCATCGCCTCGACGAGCGCGATCGGCTCGGCGCAGGCGGGGTCGTCGTCGCCCGCCGCGGCGACGACGACCGGCAGCGCCCGGGCCACGACGAGCCGCGCCGCGCGATCGCGCAGCGCCAGCGAGAGCGGCAGCGCGCCGATCAAGCGATGGCCGTGCAGCGCCGCGCGCAGGTAGAAGCGCTCCCGATCCGGGGCGGGCGCGGGCGCCGCGAGCAGCGCGGCGAGCAGGTCGGGCTCGGCCAGCGCGAGGGTCGTCGCCGCGATCCACTGCGCGGCGCGCCGGGCGAGATCCCGCTCGCCCCTCCAGCTGGCGTCCTCGCGCGCCCGCCGCGCCGCGCGCCCGTGCAGCGCGGCGAGCCACGGGCCGAGCGCCGCGGGCTCCAGCGGATCGGGCCGCTCGAAGCGCGCGATGGCGCCGCCCGTGAGCCCCTCGGCCTCGACGGCGGCGGCGAGCGCGAAGAGGCCCGCGGCCACGTCGGGCGGCGGCGCCGCCGCGGCGAGCCGCCGCGACCACGCGACGAGCTCCGCCCGCGACGCGGTCGCGCCGGGCGAGATCGGCGCGCGATCCGGCAGCGCTGCCACGTCGATGCGCTCGTCCAGGTCGCCCCGCACCCGCAGCCGCGGATCGAGCAGCGGGGCGCCGCCGGGGCGGCCCGCGCTGGCCAGCACGCAGGCGCACTCCGCGGCGACCGAGACCCGCACCGACTCGCCGTCGTCCACGAAGCTGGTCGGGAAGGTCCGGCACCCGAGCGGCTTCGCCTCGGGCCCGCCGATCGCGTGGAGAGAGCAGCGCCCCTCGCCCTCGAGGTAGGCGCACCGGCCGTCCCGCATCGCCACCACCGAGGCCGCGCACGGCCACGTCCCGCGCTCGGGCGTGAAGGCGCGCTCGTGCCGGGCGCCGCCGCTCAGCACGTCGGGCCGCAGCGCCCGCGCCCGCGCCGCCTCCTCGGGGTCGAAGAGGATCGAGGCGTAGATCCGGCAGCAGCTCCCGCGGCCGTCGCAGTGCAGGCCGAAATCGGGCAGCACCTCCAGCGGGCGCTCGCGACCGCCGCGCTCCTCGGGCGCGCGCGCGGCCCTCACCCCCGTCGCCGGCTCCGCGCACGCCGCGTCCTCGCCGGCGGACTCGGCCTCGGCCTCGATCAGGCCCGCGGCGTGGAGCTGCGCGAGGAACGCGTGCGCCGCGGGTGCGCGCGCGTGCGCGCCCTCGCGGGCGGCCGCGATCACGATGCCCTCGACGTCGCGCGTCCCGTCGGCCGCGGAGAGCAGGACCCACTCCCGCGCGCCGAGCTGGAGCAGCTGCCCGGAGCGGACGTCGTGCAGGATGATCCGCTCCTCCTCGCCGACGAGGTGGCGCCGCACGAGCACGTGGGCGGCGAGGCGAGGGCGCGCCGGCAGCGTGTTCGGGCTCACCCGGGCACGCTAACCGACGCCGGCGGCCGCGCGCCACCGAAACGAGGCGGGCGGGCCCCGCACTCCCCGCCCGCGCCCGCGCGGGCCCCTCAGCGCACGCACTTCACCCATGCGGCCGTGAAGTGGTTCCACTTGCCGCTCTCGCCGGCGTTGAACCCGGTGAAGCCGTCGTCGAAGTTGAGCGCCCACGCCGCCGGAGCGTTCCTCACGGCCGTGTGCGAGGCCCAGTACCAGTCGTTGCTGCGGGCGCCGTACTGCGTGTCCGGGAACATCGTTCTGTGGATCGACGGCGCCACCTGGGCTTCGTCGACCAGGGTCGCGAGCTCCCGGATGCTCGGCAGGCGCCAGGCGCGATCGTTGAGATCGAGCGTCGCGCAGTAGCTCTCCGCCTCGGCCCAGGCCATCGTGGTCGGCGAGTAGCCCTGCTGCCAGACGAGGCCCGTGTAGTTGTCCATCACCTCGCCGGGCGACACGACGGTGTACTGGTCGGGCGGAGCCACGGCCGGGCTGCTCGGCGCCTCCCCTTCCCCGTTGCCCCGCACGCAGCGCAGGCTCGCCGCGGTAGCCTTGGAGGTTGCGTTGCTGACGATCCCGTCGCTCAGGTTGAAGGCCCACGCATAGTCGCGCCCGGCGCCGGCGCCGGCCTGCCGGATCGTGAGGATCCAGTCGGACGCCGTCTTGTGGAATCCCCCCCGCGCCCCCGGGAATGCGGTCTTGTCGATGGCCGGGCTCTGGGTGAAGTCCACGATCGACGTCATCTCGATGCGGGTCGGCAGGCGCCAGTCCGAGGACCCGCCGAGCGTCAGCTCGTCGCAATAGCGAATCGCCTGTTCCCACGTGTACGCCTCGGAGGGAGGGCTCTCTTGCCACTCGAGGCACGTCACGTTGTCGCGCACCACGCCGCCCCCGAGAGCGGAGTAGCTCGCGGGGTTGGGCAGGCCGCTGCCCGCCGGATTGGGCATCGGCCAGCACGCCCACTTGTGCGATCCGCAGGCCGCGGCCTTGCCGCAGGTGTCGGGCGCTCCGCCGCCCGCGCCCGTCGCTCCCCCGTCGCCCGGCGCGCCGCCGCCCGCGGTGTTCTCCGCACCGCCGGCCCCGCTGCTCGCGGCGGGCCCCTCGCCGCCGGCCCCGCCGCTCGCGGCGGGCGCCGCATCGCCGGCCCCGCCGCCCGTCTCGGCGGTGCCCCCGGTCGTGAGGGCGCCGCCCGTCCCCGACGCGGCGCTCTCGGTGAGCGCGTCGCCGCGATCGCCGGCATCCCCGCTCCCGCCGGCGTCCCCGCCGCTGGAGCACGCCGCGGCCGCGAGCGCCAGGCCGAGCGCCGTTCCCCTTCCGGCACGCGCGGCCGTGGTCGACATCGTCAGGGTCGCGTGAAGGACCCACCGCTCGCTTCGATTCATAAGCACCTCCGTCAAGTCAAGCCGGCGCCGCGTCGGCGGAGCTCATTCCTGGGTCATGAGAGAGAGAAGAAACCACAGAGGCACAGAGGGAAGAGATTAAAAAATCTCATTCTTTCTCTTCTCTTCCCTCTGTGCCCTCTGTGCCTCTGTGGCTTAAATTCTCCCCCATCACGGGATCAGGAACGGGCCTCGTGAGCGCGGCGCCGGTACGCAAGAGATAAACAAGCTCGAACCGCACCAACCTATCATACGCCGCGCCACCAAGGTACATCTGCGCTGCGCGGGGTCGCAGGACCGGCGCGCCTTCCGCAGGCCGGCCCACCGACCCTGCGCGCGCGACAGGACGGGCGCGCGCTCTCGTGCGCTGGCAAATCTTCAACCAGCCGGCAAAGCGCGGGTGGCTCGAGCTTCTGGTGAGTGAATCCGAGGTGCTCGCGCGACCTGGTCAAGAACGAAAGGAATCCATCGCACCTCGATCGCGGCCGGCAGGCGACTCGTGAGGACCGGCCGGCCTCTGCCCCGAAGCCGTTCTCCTGCGCCGCTGCGGACAGCGCGCTCCAGGCGAGCTCGTTCATGGGTCGTCGCCCTCGGGATCGCCGCGATCGCCAGGGCCCACTTTCGCTCGCTCCATCCAGGCGCAATGGAGCGCGCATGCCGCTCTCGACCAAGAAGACGTCCATCGGCAGCTCCAGCAACAGCAGGCCGAAGAACAAGAACAAGCGACATCACTGGAAGCGCTACCGAGGCCAGGGCAAGGCACATCACGGCTAGTCCCGGCCGCCAGAAGTCAGGCCAGGGATGGCCGGACTGTCTGCACCGCTTCGCGGCGGCTCCGCGCGGGCGAAATTTGCCTTGTTTCCTCGGGGCTCCGCGACGCCCCGCACCCCGGCGTCCGCTTGGCGGCCGCTCACCGCGGTACGTCAGCGCACCCGCAGCTGCGCCGCCGATTCACCGAGCTTTTCGCCCTGCGCATCCACGATATGCAGCTTGTACGTTCCGGCGCTGGCCGGCACGGCGATGGACGTAGCGTCCCCCGCCGCCTTCGTCATCGTCGCGCCCTCCGTGAACGCGCCGGTGCCGGCCGGCGCGAGCCACACGGTGTTGGCCGCCGCGCCGGCGCTCCTGATCTTGATCGTCTTGGTGCCAGACGCCACCGAGGCGCTCGCCGGGAACACGTAGTCTTGAACCGCGAGCAGGCCGCTGGGGATGATTCCCCGGTGCTCTTCCTGGACGCCGGAGCTGAGGCAAATTTCGTACTGCGCTGCCGGCCACATGTTGTCCGGCACCGCGACCGGCGGGTCGATCCTGCTATCGGGCGGGTTGACGCCCATCTTGTTCACCGTGGCGTACGTCCTCAGGATGGTGAGGTGGTGCTTGGCCCCGAAATCCTCGCAGTTGATCGTGTATTTTACGCCGGGATCGATGTCGAGCACGTTGTCGTTCTGCGTGATGTACGCGCTGCCCTCGTCGTTGTGCAGGCCGTACGTGGGGCCGCTCGTCGCGGGCGGAATGCCCTTGACGTAGTTTTCGTTGATGGTCGTGCCCGGCATCTGACCTAGCGTGTAGACCGCGCCGCTGTCGTGCAGCCTGCTCAATGTATCGATGAATCGATTGTTATTGATCGCGTTGTCTTTACAGGTGGTCGAGTCGGGGAAGTTCCGCCATCCCCAGCCCAGGTTGATGCCGTTGTAGGCCGTCTTTTGGATCTGGTTATAGGTGATCTTCAGGCCATCGACGAAGAACGCGGTGATGCCCGAATGGCCACCGAAGCCAGGCAGTGAGCTCACATCGTACAGGAGGTTGTTGCTGATGGTGTCGTTTTTACAGATGCCCTCGACCCCCGGGCCGAACTTTTGGTGCGGGCCGGTGTCGCCCACGTACAGGTGCTGCGGGTGGCCGACCGTGATGCCGCTGCCGGCGATGTCGGTGATGTAGTTGCCAACGATGGTGGAATTTACGACGTCGTTGATGAAGGAAATCCCTTCATTGCCGCTGTGCTTCACCACGTTCCCGACGAATTCGATCGAGTCGGCGTTGCTGACCGTGATCATCCCGGGCAGCGTGTCGGTGATCTCGTACTTGCTGTTGTGCCAGTTGCCGTCGCCGTAAGCGACGTAGATGGTGGCGCCCTGTACCGTCGCTTTGCCGCGCGACTCGCCCACGCTGTACAGGTTGTAGTCGGTGTTGGCGAAGGTGATGCCCTGGAAGGTGAGGTCCTTGACGCGGCTGGCGGTGGAGTCGCCGGCGATGTCGATCAGCTTCTCTGCGATCGGCGCCTGCACGTCGACCTGAGCCATGTCTTCGCCCTGCCGCGGGTAGTAGTAGAGGGTGCCGGTCGTCTTGTCGAAATAGAACTGACCGGGCGAGCTCAAGAACTCGCGCGCGTTGTAGATCGTGTGAGTACCAGACACGCTAAAGCCCGAATTCCAACCCGGGGTTTGCGCGATGGCGCCGTAGGGCTGCTGAAAGAGCAGCGCGCGGAAGTTGTCTTGCGTCGTGGTGACATCGCGAACGCAAACGATATTCTCGTTCCAGGTGGTGCCGTTCACGATCTCGAGATCGTCCATATTGCTGGCGATGGCTGGTACCGCGTCGAGGTCGTACTTGGCGCCATCGCTGCCGCTGCCGCTCGCCCAAGCCCAGCTCTGCTGCCCGGCCGTCACTCTGTACGTCCCGACCCCTCCGCGCGACGTGACCCGCTTGCTCGTCATCAGGGCACGAGCATCGTTCACGTACAGGTTGCGCAGCTTCGTCGTTCGGTTCAGCTTGGCCTTGTAGATATTGCCTGTGTCCGGCGTCCATCCGGTCACCTGCGTCGCGCCGTTCAAAACGGGCTTTTCCCCGGGGTAAGCCTGGTAGTAGATGCGGTGGCCGTTCGTGCCCGAGTCCGGCGGCGTGAAGGCGATGGCGTCGGTGAGGCTGTACGTGCCAGCTCGGAGGTAAACGTAGATGTCGCCGGTCATGTCGGCGTTGACGGTGCGGACGACGTCGCGCGCCCTGGTGACCGTCTTGAACGGCGCGCTGGCCGTGCCTGGATTGTCGTCGCTGCCGGAAGGCGACACGTAGTACGCCGCTTGCCGCGTCCCGGTCTCGTCTGGAACCTCGCCGCCGCCGCCCGCTCCGCCGCCCGCTCCGCCACCGGCCATCGCGCCGGCGCTGCCGCCGCCCCCGGCCTCTGCCGCTCCTCCGGCTCCTGCAGTGGCGTCGGCTCCGCCGGTCGCGCCGCCGCCAGCCGAGCCGTCACCGCCAGCCAGGTTGGGGCTCGTTCCGTCCGATGAACATGCAGCCAACCCAGCGAACGCCGTGAGCGATGCGGCGACCAGAAGCTTGACGTGACGAACGGTGGAATCGAGACTCTCACGCATGATTATTGCCTCGAACGTAAGGTGATCCAGCCGCCGACGCGAAGCACCGCGCTGCCTCCAGATCACGTCAAATCAGCAAGGGCTCGACCCGCGGCGATGCTGCCGCGAGCGTTGCTAGGGCCTCGCGAAGGAGCGGTGCGTCGCGAAGCGGGCGTCGCGAAGCGGAGACGCCGACCGAGCATGTGCGCCGGGACGCCACGCGGCGATAGGCGCTGCACCCCTGCCGAGGGCCAAGCCGCGCCGCGTTGGACCAGCTCCCACCGGCCGTGGCGTGAAGGCGGCCCCTTCGATGCATGAACGAGTTGTTGCTGCAGCGTCCCTTTTCCAGGAGGGAGGCGGATGGCGTAAGGAATTTCCGACACCTGAGGTCAGCGCGGCGATTCGCCCTTGAAATCCTCGAATCGTATTCCATCCAGGCGGCAAGCGCGTCTTGCTATGGCATCCCATCGGAGCCCAACTGCTGCTTCCTCCCCTGCATGCGCCTCACCTGAAGCCAGGAGCCCGACCGGCACCGTGAACGTGCATGAGGAGAGCGGCCCGGTACGCATGGCGCACCTATCCAGGGCAAGGCGAGAGAATACCCAGCGCAAATGTTAACGTTAACATGGCTGGCGTCAAACGAAATCGACCGGCGCGAATGCCCTCGATCCCGAGGGGTGCGCAGCGGCGGCGGGCCGAGGCGGCCGCGTGAAAGAAACGTCTGGCGCCGCTGCTGGCGTGCTTGGAGACAGCTGCCTGACACCGGGCGCCTGTGCCCAGGTCGAGACTATTCGCTCCAGCGCGCGCGGCCGGCCGCGCGCCCCACGAGCGCCGCGGCCGCCACCGCGGCCCGCGCCCGCAGCGTCGCCCGGGGCAGGCGCGGCTCGGCCGGCGGCGCCACGAACGCCTCCAGCCACGCCTCGGCCGGCGGCCGCGCCAGCACCCCGCCGAGATCGAACAGCGCGAGATCCTCCACGCCGGCCGTCACCGCGACGGCCACGTCTTCGCGCAGCTCGGCGACCGAGCGGTATACCGGCTCGTCGCCGAGCGCGCCCCTCCCCACCGCGCCCACCGAGGCGCCCGCCCTCGGACCGAACCGCCGCGCGGCGGCGCCGCACCCCCAGGCGAGCAGCGCGACGGCGTCGTCCCGCCCGAGCGCGCCGCGCGAGTACCCCTCGAACAGCGACGTGTACAGCATCGCGCCGACCCGCCCCCACGGCGGCGCCGACACGGGCGTCCCGAGGATCCGCTCCCAGCCGCCCGCCGGCCCATCGGCCAGGACGAGCGGCACGATCGCGGCCGAGGTCGCCACCCCGCGCCCGTGGATCGCGCCCGCCATCTCCACATACGCGCGCTGCGCGTCCCGCCACCGCGCGTCCCGGCCGGCCGCGCCCGCCCGCGCTCCCCGGACCCCGCCGCCGAGCAGCGCGATCGCCCCGCGCCCGCCGTCGAGCGCCCGGCGCACGGCCTGGATCGGCGGCTCGAGATCGACCGCGACCTCCGCCGCGGCGAGGCCGCGCGCGTCGAGCGCGTCGAGCAGCCGCGCGACGAACGCGCCGAACGCCGCCGCGTTGCCGGCGCTCGCCCACCGCCCGTCCTCGTCCGCGATCATCGGCCACACCGCGACCCCGACCCCCGCGTCCGCGCACGCCGCCGCGAGATCCGGCAGGCCCGCGGCCGTCTGGGGCCGCACCGCGATCGCGAGCTCCAGCCCGTACCGCCGGAGGAGCGCGAGCGTTCCGGGCGCACGCACGACCTCGAGCGGCAGGAGCTCGCTCCAGATCCGGCGGCGCGGCGTCACGCCCGCCGCCCGCGCCGCAGCGTCCGCGCGCTGGCCAGCGCGCCGCCCGCGCCCCGGCCCCGCCGTTTCCTTCCGAACCCCGGGCAGCGCCCGCTACACTCGCGCGCCATGAAGATCCTCTACGGCGTCGTCGGCGAAGGGATGGGGCACGCCATGCGCTCGCGCGTCGTGATCGAGCGCCTGCTCGAGCTGGGGCACGAGCTCGAGATCATGGCGTCGGGACGCGCGACCGATTTTCTGTCGAAGCGCTTCGCGGGGGTGAACCGCATCCACGGGCTCCACATGATCTACGAGGAGAACCGGGTGCGCCGCGGCAAGACGCTCTGGTCCAACGTGCTCTCCGGCGCGACCGGCATCCCGAAGAACATCGCCGCGTACTTCGAGCTCATCAAGGACTTTCGCCCCGAGCTCACCATCAGCGACTTCGAGTCGTGGACGTACCTCTACGCCAAGCTCCACCGGCTGCCGATCCTCTCGATCGACAACATGCAGATCATCAACCGGTGCACCCACGACGCGGAGATCGTCGCCGGCCACGAGGCGGGCTTCCAGCTCACGCGCGCGTTCGTGAAGAGCAAGCTGCCGTTCTGCCAGCACTACGTCATCGCCACGTTCTTCCGCCCCCCGGTCCGCAAGCAGGAGACGACGCTGGTGCCGCCGATCCTCCGCCCCGAGATCATCGCGGCCAACCGCCGCCCCGGGGAGCACCTGCTGGTCTACCAGACCGCCGAGGGGAACGAGGCGCTCGCCGAGACGCTCGCCAGGACCGGGCTCGAGTGCCGCATCTACGGGATGCGCCGGAGCATCACCGAGGAGCAGGTCGAGGGGAACCTGCGCTACCGCCCGTTCAGCGAGGAGGGCTTCATCGACGACCTCGCCTCGTGCCGCGCCGTCATCGCCGGCGGGGGGTTCACGCTGATGGGCGAGGCGGTCTACCTGCGCAAGCCGATGCTCGCCGTCCCCCTCGGGCGCCAGTTCGAGCAGGTGCTCAACGCCCGCTACCTCGAGCGCGAGGGGTTCGGCCGCGGCGCCGACTCGCTCGACGACCCGGCGGTCGTCGCGGATTTCGTGAAGGCCATCCCCGGCTGCGAAGAGAAGCTCGCCGGCTACTCCCAGGACGGCAACCGCCGGCTGTTCCAGGTGATGGACGAGCTGCTCGATCGCGCGCACGCCGGCGTGCTCTGAGCGCGGCTCGGCGGCGCAGCGCGACGGCGCGGCGCGGCGTGGCGTCGTCTTCCTCGGCCCCTCCGACCGCCTCCGGATGCTACCGCGCGTTGCGGCTCTTCGCGCTCGGGCGCTGGCTCCACGACGCCGAGGCGGTGTCCTCGATCCGGATGAGGACGGCGGTGATGTTGTCGCGGCCACCGTTCTCGTTGGCGCAGTCGATGAGCTTGCAGCACGCCTCGGCGAGCACGGCGTTGTCCTCGATGATGCGCGCGATCTCGCGGTCGTCGACGAGCCCGTGGAGGCCGTCGGAGCAGAGGAGGAAGACGTCGCCGGCCTCGACGCGCTCGGCGCGCAGGTCGACGTCGACGCTCGGGCCGATCCCGAGCGCGCGCGTGATCACGTTGCGGGGCAGGTACGCGAGGTCGCTCTCGGTGAGGTCGGGCCGCTCGAGGAGCGCGTCCGCGATCAGCGAGTGGTCGCGGGTCAGCTGCGCCATATCGCCGTTGCGGAGCAGGTAGCAGCGGCTGTCGCCGGCGTGCGCGACGTAGAACTTCCGCTCCCGCGGCGAGAACGCCGCGGCGACGACCGTGGTCCCCATCCCGCGGTAGAACCGCGAGTCGTCGGCGTGCGCGAAGATGCGCGCGTTCGCGTAGGTCACGGCGGCGCGGAGACGGTCGCCGGTCGACGCCTTGCGTCGCTTGCCGTTCGCCTCGCGGAAGTAGCCGGCGATCGCGCTCGCGGCGATGCGGCTCGCGACCTCGCCGGCCTCGTGCCCGCCCATGCCATCCGCGACGACGTAGACGTTGAACTCGGGGAGGAGGATGTATCGGTCCTCGTTGTGGATCCGCTCCCTGCCGACGTCCGATAGACCTGCCGCGATGGCGCGCATTCGCCCCGAGTCTAGACGACGCTTGGCCTCCCAGGGAACTGGGTTAATCTCCCCCGCCATGCCCGACCTGGTGATCGACAACCCGTATACCCTCGAAGAAGCCGTCCGCCGGCCCCTCGCCGACCCGACCGAGGTCGACCGCCTCCTCGACGCCGCCACCGCCGCCGCGCGGAGCTTCTCGCGCACATCCCTCGCCGAGCGCGCCGCCCTCTGCCTGCGCGCGGTCGAGCGCCTCGAGGCCAGCGCGCCGTCGATCGCCGCCGACATCACCCGCATGATGGGCAAGCCCCTGCGCCAATCCCGCAACGAAATCGCGGGGATGGCCAAGCGAGCTCGGCACATGATCTCGATCGCCGAGGCCGCGCTCGCCGACGTGGTCCTCCCGGAGCTCCCGGGGGTGGAGCGGCGGATCGTGCGGGCGCCGCTCGGTGTGGTGTTCAACCTCCCGGCCTGGAATTACCCGCTCCTCACGGCCGTGAACGTGGTCATCCCCGCGGTGCTCTCGGGCAATGTCGTGCTGCTCAAGCACTCGCCGCGCTCGCCGCTCTGCGGGGAGCACTTCGCGGCCGCCTTCGCCGAAGCCGGCGCGCCCCCCGGCCTGGTCCAGGCCTTCCACTGCGACCACCCGACCTCCGAGCGCATCGCGTCGGATCCGCGCGTCAATTTCGTGGCGTTCACAGGTTCCGTCGAAGGCGGACGGCGGATCTACGCGGCCACGTCGAAGAAGGTGGCCGTCGACGCCGGGCTGGAGCTCGGTGGGAAGGACGGCGCCTATGTCGCAGCCGACGCCGACCTCGAGAAGGCGGTGGACGGGATCGTCGACGGCGCCTGCTACAACGCCGGACAGAGCTGCTGCGCGGTCGAGCGCGCGTACGTCCACCGCGATCTCTATCCGAAGTTCGTGGAGGCGGCGCTGGAGCTGATGAAGGGGTACGTCCTCGGCGATCCGACGGACGAGCGCACGAACCTGGGTCCGATGGCGCAGCCGCACGCGCCCGCGTTCCTGGAGGCGCAGGTGAAGCAGGCGCTGTCGCGGGGCGCGCGGGCGCTCTGCGGCGGCCGTGCGACGCAGGTCGACGGCCGCGGGCGGTTCTTCCAGCCGACGCTGCTGGTCGACACGGCGCCGGATCTCGACGTGATGCGCATCGAGTCGTTCGGGCCGGTGCTGCCGGTGGTGCCGGTCTCGTCGGACGAGGAGGCGCTGGCGCTGATGAACGACAGCGATCTCGGGCTCACCGCGTCGGTCTGGACGCGGGACCGCGAGCGCGCGGCGCGGCTCGCGCGCGACCTCGAGGTCGGCACGGTCTACATGAACCAGTGCGACACGCTGGATCCGGCGCTCCCGTGGACGGCGGCGAAGAACAGCGGCAAGGGCGCGACGCTCTCGACGCTCGGGTTCCTGCACCTGACGCGGCCGAAGGCGATCAACTTCAAGCTCGGCTGAGGGCCGAGCGGGCAACTTCAAGCTCGGCTGAGCGCCGAGCGGGCAACTTCAAGCTCGGCTGATGGCCGGCGCCGCCCGGCTCAACAGACGCGCAAGGGAGGCCGTGCCGTTCAGGCCTCCCCTGTGCCACGGCTCATGGGGAGTAGTGAAAGCATGGAAACACAGCAGCTCTATCGCGGGCGTCTCATCGATCACATCCAGCTCGTCGTGGCGGACATCGCGGCGAGCAAGAGGTTCTACCAGGCGGTCTTCGACGCGGTCGGCGTCCCCATCGGCGGCGAGGCCGACGATTACTTCTGGGCCGACGAGCTCTTCGTCTCGAGCGCGAGCTCACAGGCCGCCGCGGGCGAGCTCACCGGCCGGACGCACCTCGCGTTCCAGGCGAACGACCGCGCGACGGTCGAGCGCTTCCACGCCGCCGCGATCGCCGCGGGCGGCAAGGACAACGGCGCCCCTGGCGAGCGCCCGTACCATCCCGGCTATTACGCGGCCTTCGTGCTGGATCCCGACGGGAACAACATCGAGGTCGTCCATCACGGGCCGGCGAACAGGTCGGCGGACGCCATCAAGATCACGTTCTGAGCAGCGCGAGCCCCCGGCGCCCCTCGGGTCGACGCCGGCGGCGATGCGATGCGATGCGGTGCGCTGCGATGCGATGCGGTGCGCTGCGATGCGACGTCGTGGCGCATCGGCGGCCTCACGAAGCGAGGCGACGCGGCGCGCGCTTGACATCAAATCATATCCGTCGTCTCATCCATCCTCCCCATTGGACCATTCTTAACCACTGGAGCAGCATTGAACACCTGGAAGATTGCGGCGGTGGCCGGCGCGCTCGCGATTGCCTCGGCCCCGAGCGTCGCGCGCGCGGATTGGTACATCGAGGCCGAGACCATCCAGTATGACTTGTATCCGTACGCGGTCGGATACGGCTGGGGCGCCAACGCCGACGCGTTCCTGCAGCTCAACTGGAACGGCGGACCTTACAAGTACTTCTACGTCGCGAGCGCGGGCTCGTACGTCCTCCACGCGCGCCTGGCCGGATCGATCTGCAACGGCTATCCGGCCGCGCTCTTCTTCATCGACGCCGTGGCCCGCGGCCGGCGCCCGATCGGCGCCGGCTGGACGCACCAGACGTCCGATGCGGTGTGGCTCGAGGCTGGCTGGCACTCCTTCGCGGTCGCGCTGGAGAACGACTATGCCGCGGCGGGGTGCAACCGGGACATCTGGTTCGACGCGGCGTGGATGTACGGCAACACGTCGATATGATGCGTCGCGACGAGCGCGCCGCTGCGAAGCGGTGTGCTCTCCCGCTTCGTCGCCGGCGAGCGCGTTGCGGCGCGTCGCCCTGATGGTCACGTCGCCGGCTCCTCCACCTCGATTCGCTTCCTCGCGACCGGCCTCGCCGCGACGTCGTTGAGGACCACGCCGAGGATGCGGCGCTCGCCGAGCTGCTCGACGGCCCGCGTGAGCGAGGACGCCCGCGTCACGGAGACGCGGGCGACCACGAGGACGCCGTCGCAGGCGTCCTCGATGACGTTGGCGTCGCCCGAGCCGAGGACCGGCGGGCCGTCGAGCACCACGTAATCGTAGTAGCGCCGGAGCGCGCGCATGGCGGCCTCGAAGTGGATCGAGTGGAGCGCCGCGGGGTAGCTCGCCTCGAGCGACGGCTCCGCGAGCACCGAGAGCGAGGGGCTGAGGGCGATCACGCCGAGCGGGCGGGCCTCGCCGGCCATGCGCCGGCGGAGCTGCTCCGAGAAGCTCGCGTGCGCGGGCAGCCGGAGGCCGAGGGTCGCCGCGACGCGGGGGCGCGCGAGGTGGCCCTCGACGAGGAGGACCCGCGCGCGCTCGGCCTCGGCGAGCGTCATCGCGAGGCGCGCCGCGACCGCGGTCTTGCCCTCGGCCCGGCCGGGGCTCACCACGGCGACCGTGAGCGGCTCGCCCCCTCGCCGCTGATCGAGCCGGTGCCGGAGCACCCGGAGGGCGGCGAGCGCCGACGCGGGCGCGCCCCGGAGCAGCTCGAACACCCCGCACCCGTCCGGATCGACGTCGGCGCCGAGGATCTCCACCTCGGGCTCGCGGAACCCGGCGCCGCCGGCGTACGCGAGGTGGCGCGGGCCCACCCAGGCGAGCGGCCCGCCGGGCGCGCCAGAGGCCGGCTCGGCCGCGCTCCAGGCCTCCTCGGCCGCGCTGGAGGCCGGCTCCGGCGCGCTCCAGGGCGAGCGCGGGCCGGCGTCGCCCTCGAGCTCCAGGCCGTCCGGGAGCGTGTCCTCCTCGCCCTCGGCGAACCCGGGTTGACCCGGCTCGGCGAACCCGGGTTGGCCCGGCTCGGCGAACCCGGGTTGGCCCGGCTCGGCGAACCCGGGTCGACCTGGCGCTGGCCCCGCCGGTTCGCTGGGCCGCTCGCCGCCGTCCTCGTGCGCGGCGGCGGGCGCCGCGCCGTACGCCGGCACGATCGCGCGCTCGCGGAGCGGCGGCTGCGGCGGGAGCTCCGGCATCGCGGCCAGCAGGGCGGGGCCGCCGAGCGCGTGGATGTCGCCGCCGTCGTACAGCGTGTCGTTGAGCAGCACCCGGGCCCCGGCGACGCCCAGCGCAAAGAAGAACGTCACCGCGGCCCCCGCGAAGAACACGCGGCCCCGACCGCGATCCGGCCGGCTCGGCAGGTACGCCGAATCGAGGACGTCGAGCTCGGTCTCGCTCTTGTTCTCCGCGGCGTCGGCGGAGAGGTCCGCGGCGCGCTCGTTGGCCTGAACGGCCTTCAGGTACTCGCGCGCCCGCTCGAGATCGAGGCGGAGCCGGTGCCACTCGGTCTCGAGCTCGATCACCCGCTCCTCCGCGTCCCCGTCCGGCCCCGCCGGCGCGCGCCGCGCCTCGCCCCCCGCAGCCTCCAGCGCGCGCCGCGCCTCGCCCCCCGCCGCCGCCCTGCCGCCGCCGGCGCGCGCGCGCAGGCCCGCGATCTGCCGGAGCAGCGCGCTCCGCTCCGCCGACAGCGCCGCGCGCCGCGCCGGCGTGAGCTCGCCCGCCTCGCCGCGCGGGACCTCGGTGAGGCCCGCGCGCACGAGCCCGAGCGCGCTCTCGGCGGCCGCGAGCTGGCTCCTGGCCGCCTCGACGCGGCGCTTCGCGGCGATGGCGTCCGGGTGGATCGGGGTCACGGTCGACAGCTTCTCGGCGAGCGCCGCCTCGGCCGACACGAGCGCCGCGGCGGCCGCGTCGCGGGCCCGCTGCGCGTCGATCACGCTCGGGGGCAACGGCTGCCCCGGCGCCGCCGCGGGCGAGCGCGCGGCCCCGAGCAGCGCCTCCACCCGGGCGAGCTGCCGCTCGAGCGCGGCGAGCTGCGGGTCCATGGGGCGGGTCGGCGGCGAGGCGCGGGCCGCCGCGGGCGCGGGGGCGCCGGGCGAACCGAGCGGCTGGGGCGCCGGCGCGTACGGCGAGTCGTTGAGACCCCACTGGAACTGCGGGTTCTTGGCGAGGAACGTCGCCAGCGCGCGGCTCGCCTCGTCGACCTTGGCGCTCGCCTCGGCGAGCTCCCGCCGCAAAAAGTCGCGGGTCATCGTCGCGGCGCCGAGGCTGTCGCGGCGGTAGTCGTCGATCAGGATCTGCGTGAGGCGGGCGGCGACCTGCTGCGCGACGCGCGGGTCGTCGTGGGTGAACGAGATGACGTACGTATCGCTGCTCTGTGCGCGGAAGCCGACGTGGCTCTTCATCTCCTCGACCGCCTCGACCATCGAGCGGGAGGTCTTCTCCGGGTACAGCCCGAACGCCTCGATGACGCCGGCGAGCGTCCCGCGCGCGATCAGCGCGTCCTTGAGCTTGGGCCCGAGGCGCGCCGCCCGCGCGGTGCTGCTCTGGGGGTCGCGGCCGGTCTGGATGGTCTCGCGGTAGAGGATGGTGGCCTCGCTCCGCCACACCCGCTTCGTGGCGAGCGCCAGGGCGAGGGAGATGGAGAGCCCGACGGCGATCATCGCGGCCATCCCGCGCCAGTACATCCGGACGCGGCCGAGGACGCTGATCGCGCGATCGAGGCGCTCGCGGGGTGTGCTCTCCGTGCTCAGGCTGGACATGATGTTCCCCGCACCGCGGGCAGCGCCGTCCGGCGCCGCGCGGCGCAACGGGCGCGCCCGGGGCGCTTTGCCCCCGCACGGCAAGGCGCGTGCTCGCGGGCGCGTCACCCAGAGGCGCACCCGCGCGACGGGTCGAGGGGCGCGCAGATGGGGTGACGAGGACGAGCGCCGTGGACGCTCCACGTACATCGCCGGCCTCCACGCGGAACGCGGCCAGCCGCCGGTCCCTTGACACGGGCAGGTCGAGAACTATCGTCTAGATATATCTTTTAGACTATCGGCTCCGGCGCCGCAGGGCGGCCCGGGCCGTGGGGCCGGGGGTGGTCCGCCCACGCGCGCGCGGCAGCTGAGTGCTCGCCGCCGTGGCGGTCCGCCGCCGAGCAAGAGAGGGATCGCGTCTATGTTCTGGGGATGTGAACATCATCATGGCCATCATCATCACGCAGGCCCGCGCGGGCCGAGGGGTCCGTTCGGGCGGGGCCGGGGCGGGTTCGGCGGCGGGCCGCCCGGCTGGTGGGGCGACTGGTTCGGAGGGCCGCCGCTCCGCGCCGATCGCGGCGGCGTGCGCTACCTCGTGCTCGACGCCCTCGCCGAGCGGGCCCGCCACGGCTACGAGGTCATCCAGGCGATCGAGCAGCGCAGCGGCGACACCTACCGGCCGAGCCCCGGCGTCATCTATCCGACGCTGCAGATGCTCGAGGAGCTCGGCCACGCGCGCGTCATCGAGGCCGACGGCCGCAAGATTTACGAGATCACCGACGCGGGGCGCGAGGACCTCCAGGCGAACCGCGAGTACGTCGACGAGTTCTACGAGCGCTTCGCCGAGACCTCGTGGGAGCGCTTCGCCGAGGATTTCGGCGACGTCATGAAGCGCGTCGGCGCGCTCATGCGGCTGCTGCGCCACGCGATGCACCGCGGGCGCCTCACGCCCGCCGTGCTCGCTCGCACGGTGAAGGTGCTCGACAAGGCGGCGGCCGAGATCGAGGAGCTGCTCGCCGAGGATCCGGAGAAGCGCCCCGGCCGGCGCCCGTGATCCGCGCAGCGCGGCGCCGGCGCGCCGAGACCGCGCCGAGGGCCGCAGCCCGCTTCGCGCGCCCCCGCAGGGTGACCTCGGCACGGGCGCTGATCCGATGTCGTGACATCGGTCATCTGCCGACCACACACGCATTCAATCCTTCACATCACACCTCCGAGCGCGCCTGAGGCCACGTCCGTTCACATCGGACACGAGGAGCACGTCGTGTAGGCCGCGCAATGTTGGCTCGCCCTCCAAACGATCTTGTGATCGAGATGCGGTTAGCATAATGTGCTTGTTGCGCTCGGCGGGCACGGGGGGGCGCAGGGGGTCGACGCAGAGCAGATCTGCGGACCGCTCGTCTGGCGAGTGGCGTCTGAGGAGAGTGCGCTGGGGGCCTCGCGCGGCGGCGCGCCGCGGGGGAATGCGCGGTGTTCCATCGATGCGGCGGATCCAGCGCGAGCATCGTGCGGAGGCGGAACGTGAGCATGAAGTCCATCGAGCACGTCGTGCTCGTCATCCTCGAAAATCGCTCCTTCGACAGCGTCCTCGGCTGGCTGTACGCAGACCCGAGCGCGGGCCCGGCGCTGAACATCCCGGAGCCCGCGCCGGGAGAGCGCCGGTTCGAGGGCCTGGCGGGCCTCGACCTGGCGGCGTTCACCAATGTCGCGGAGGGGCTCAGCTGCGCGCCCGTGAAGGGCGCCTCGGCCATGAACGTGCCCTGCGTCGCGCCGAATGAGGAGTTCGCGAGCGTGAACGTCCAGCTCTTCGGAAACGACGACATCGGGCCGGGCGACGCCCCCACCATGAAGGGATTCGTCAAGGATTACATGACAGCCCTCAAGAAATCGGGCGTCGCCGGCGGCGATCCGGACGCGCTCCGGGACCTCGCCGGAGAGGTCATGGAGAGCTACACCCCCGACCAGCTCCCGGTGATCAATGGGCTCGCAGAGCACTACGCCGTCTGCGATATGTGGTTCTCGTCGGTCCCGTCTCAGACGAACCCCAACCGGGCCTTCGCCTTCTGCGGTACCTCCCTCGGGCTGACGGACAACGGCTGGCTCGAGAAGGACCCGAGGGCCAAGCTCGTCGAGGAGAAGGTCGGGTATCGCCTCGGCGACGACCAGTTCGAGACGACCACCCTCTGGAACGCCCTCCATGAGGCCGGGCACGACGACTGGTCGATCTTCTGGCAGACGAGCACGCTCCCCGAGAAGATCTCGATCGCCCTCACCGGCGGGAAGAGCCGCCTCCAGCCGATCATCGAGCACATCGTCCAGTTTGCGGAGGACCTCGACGCCGATCACCAGAAGTACCTGATCGAGCTCTCGTCCGGCGAGCTCCCGTCCTGCTACACGTACCGGCTGTTCCCCGGCCTGCGCGCGATCCCGGGCGTGGAGCGCCGCTTCGCGCGCATCGAACGGTTCCACGAGCAGGCGCGCGCCGGCACCCTCCCGCGCTTCAGCCTGGTCGAGCCGTTCTGGACCGTCTCGCAGGAATCCACGGATCTCTCGTGGGAGCAGAGCCTCGCCACCGCGTTGGGGAACGACTACCACCCGCCCGGGAACCTGAGCGCGGGGGAGACGTTCCTGCAGAGCGTCTACATGAGCCTCATCGCGAACAGGGCGGCCTGGGAGAAGACGCTGCTCATCGTGACGTTCGACGAGGGCGTGGGCACCTTCGACCACGTGCCGCCGCCCGCCGCGGTGCCCCCCTGGGGGAGCGGCGGCTCCGCGCCCACGACCCAGCACGGCTTCAACTTCGATCGTCACGGCGTCCGGGTGCCCGCGATCCTGGTGTCGCCGCGCATCCGGCGAGGCACCGTGTTCCGCTCGACCCGCGAGCAGCCCTACGATCACACCTCGCTCATCGCCACGATCCTCAAGTGGTATGGCGAAGAGCGGCGCTTGTCCGCGTTCCAGGAGCGCGCGATGGGCGCGCCCACGTTCGAGGAGGTCCTCACGCTCGAGGAGCCCCGCCGCGACGAGCGCGACGTCCGGTTCCTCCAGGTGAAGCGCGAGCCGGGGCAGCCGTTCAAGTACCTGGATCGGTTCACCCTGCGGGGCCACGCCGGCGAGCGCATCTCGACCGCCTCCCGAAAATCGACGATCCTGGGCTTGCTCTCGCTCTCGGACCCGAAGGTCGCGGAGTACTTTCCGACCCTCGGCGGCGAGGCCGTCCAGCTCTTCCTGGAGAAGAGCGCGAGGGAGGCCAGCTCGGGCAAGGTGCGCGACGGCGACGAGGTCGCCCTCGTCTCGACCGAGCTGGAGATCGGCGCCTACAACACGCTGGGGGCGTGGAGCCTCACCGGGGACTGTTACTACTTCAACGATTACGATCCGGCCGTGGACGAGGACAGGTACGAGAAGCAGACCTGGGTCCTCGAGGCCGCGGAGAAGGGCCGACCCGTCCGGTTCGGGGACGCGGTGGCCTTCAGGAACAAGCGATCCGGGGCGTACCTGGCCCCGGACGGGAACGGCGTGAAGACCCAGAGGAGCGCTTATCATTGGACCATCGAGCCGATCACCTCCCCGCCCGCGACGCCAGGCCGGTGACGACCGGCGATCCGCGCCGGTGATGGACGCGGATCGACGCGCAGCGCGGCAGCGAATCGTCAAGGAAGCCGAAACATCCATGGAGCAGAGCATGAATCGTCTTTCGTCCGACATTGAAGAGATCGACGGTGAATACGACGTCGTCGTCGTGGGTTCGGGCTACGGCGGCGCGATCATGGCGTCGCGGCTGGCGCGCGCCGGCATGAAGGTCTGCGTGCTCGAGCGCGGGCGGGAGCGGACGCCGGGCGAGTACCCGAACACCGCCCTCGAGGCCGTCGCCGACATGCAGATGAACCTGCCGGAGGTGGGTCACGAGGGCTCGCGCACGGGGCTGTTCGATCTGCACGTCAACAAGGACATCGGCGTGCTCGTCGGCTGCGGCCTCGGCGGCACCTCCCTCATCAACGCGAACGTCTCGATCCGCGCCGAGCCGCGCGTCTTCGACGACCCGCGCTGGCCGGCCGAGCTCCGGAGCGAGAAGATGGAGCACCTCAACACCGGATACATGCTCGCCGAGCGGATGCTCTCGCCGAACCCGTACCCCGAGAGCTACCCGCCGCTGCCCAAGCTGACGGCGCTGCAGCGCTCGGCGCAGGCGATGGGGCAGCCGTTCCGGCGCACCAACATCAACGTGACCTTCAAGGACGGCATCAACGCCGCCGGCGTCGCGCAGAAGGCCTGCAACAACTGCGGCGACTGCTGTTCCGGCTGCAATTACGGATCGAAGAACACCGTATTGATGAACTACCTCCCCGACGCCAAGCGCCACGGCGCCCACATCTTCGTCGAGGTGAGCGTGCGCCACGTCGAGCGGCGGAACGACGGGAAATGGAACGTTCATTACCAGGTGCTCGACACCGGCCGTGAGGCGTTCGACGCGCCGACCTTGGTGGTCACCGCCAAGATCGTCGTCCTCTCCGGCGGGACGCTGGGCTCGACCGAGATCCTGCTCCGCTCGAAGGAGCTCGGATTACCCTTGTCCGACCAGCTCGGCCAGGGGTTCAGCGGCAACGGGGACATGCTCGGGTTCGGCTACAACTGCACGCCTCAGCTCGACGGGCTCGGCTTCGGTCACCGGGCGGTCTCCGCGACGTCGCCGGTCGGGCCGTGCATCACGGGCGTGATCGACATGCGCAACCAGGCCGACATCAAGGACGACATCATCATCGAGGAGGGCTCGATCCCCGGCGCGCTGGCGCCGCTCTTGCCGCTCATGTTCAAGGTGGCCTCCTGCACCGGCGGCTCGAACACGGCGCCGCAAAACGCGTTCGCCCAGGGGGTGCGCGAGGCCGAGTCGCTCCTCCTCGGCGCGTATCACGGCGCCACGATGCACACGCAGACCTACCTCGTGATGGGGCACGAGGCGAACTGCGGCACGATGAAGCTGGAGGGCGATCAGCTGCGGATCGACTGGCCGCAGGTGGGCACCGAGCCGATCTTCGAGAAGATGAACGCGCGCCTCTTCGAGACGACGGCGCCGCTCGAGGGCGTCTTGGTCAAGGACCCGATCTGGTCCCCGAAGATCGGCGACAAGCTGATCACCGT
Organism: Sorangium sp. So ce394; assembly: GCF_051474665.1. Classification (NCBI taxonomy): domain Bacteria; kingdom Pseudomonadati; phylum Myxococcota; order Polyangiales; family Polyangiaceae; genus Sorangium; species Sorangium sp. So ce394. Next base: position 4,939,372 of record NZ_CP150339.1, on the reverse strand, counting down.
GCACCCGCTCGGCGGCTGCATGATGGCCGACTCGGCCGAGTCGGGCGTCGTGAACCACAAGGGCACGGTCTTCGCCTCGAGCGCGGGCGCCGCGGTCCACGAGGGGCTGTACGTGTGCGACGGGTCGATCGTCCCCGTCTCGCTCGGCGTCAACCCGCTGCTCACGATCTCGGCGCTGGCGGAGCGCTGCGCCATCCACCTCGCCCGCGACCGCGGGCTCCACATCGATTACTCGGACAAGGGTCCGATCCCGCCCGAGCCCCAGACGCGCAAGCCGGGGATCCGCTTCACCGAGACGATGAAGGGCTACTTCTCGAAGGCGGTCGACAGCGATTTCCAGACGGCCGCCGACCTGGGAAAGCAAGAGGATTCGAGCTTCAAGTTCATCCTCACGATCGTGTCGGAGGACGTCGACGCCATGCTCGCGAGCCCCGAGCACGAGGCGCGCACGCTCGGCACGGTGGACGCCCCCGCGCTCTCGGGGCGGCCGCTCACGGTGACGCACGGGACGTTCAACCTCTTCGTGCAAGATCCGGACGCCGCCGACACGCGGCTCATGAAATACAAGATGCGGATGCGGTCGGAGGAGGGGCGCTCGTTCTATTTCTACGGGTTCAAGGTGATCAAAGACCGCCCGTTCTGGGACGCGTGGCACGACACCACCACGCTCTACATCACCATCCACGAGGGCGAGGACGAGACGGGCCCGGCGATCGGCAAGGGCATCCTGGTGATCGAGCCCGAGGATTTCATCCGCCAGCTCGGGACGCTCGACGTCACGAACGCGAAGAACGCCGAGGAGCGCCTCGCGACGACGGTGAAGTTCGGGCGCTACTTCGCGGGCGTGGTCTACGACTATTACGGCGGCGTGGCGGCGCCCCTGGAGTTCGCCGACTCGAACCCCCCGCCCGAGAAGCGCAGGCCGCTGCGGGTGCCCGGCCCGCGCTTCTACCCGTTCAAGAGCGGCGATGGAGTCGACCTCCTCCTGACGCGGTATCAAGGCGGCTCGAAGGGTCCGGTGATGCTCGCGCACGGGCTCGGCGTCTCGAGCCGCATCTTCTCGACCGACACCATCGAGACGAACCTGCTCGAGCACCTCGTGGCGCACGGCTACGACGTCTGGCTCCTCGACTTCCGGTCGAGCGTGCTGCTCCCCGCGTCGAAGACGCAGTACACGGCCGATCAGATCGCGCTTTACGACTACCCCGCCGCGGTGGCGAAGGTGCGTGAGGCGACGGGCGCGGCGGGCGTGCAGGTCGTCGCCCACTGCTACGGCGCGACGACGTTCACGATGGCGATGCTCGCCGGGCTGAAGGGCGTCCGCTCGGCGGTGATCTCGCAGATCTCCACGCACGTGGTCACGCCCGCCATGGTGCACCTGAAGGCGGGGCTGCACGCGCCCAGCGTGCTCGACGCGCTCGGCGTCGGGTCGCTCACGACGAACGCCTCGTCGCACGAGGGGTTCTTCTCGCGCCTCTACGATCGCGCGCTCGCGCTGTATCCCGTCGGGGACGGCGAGCACTGCAACAGCGCGGTGTGTCATCGGATCTCGTTCATGTACTCGCTGCTCTACGAGCACGCGCAGCTCAATTACGCCACGCACGATCGGCTCTACGAGCTCTTCGGAGAGGCGACGATGCGCGCCTTCGAGGGCCTCGCGCTGATGACCCGCAAGGGTCATGTGGTCGACGCCGAGGGGAAGGACGTGTATCTGCCGCACCTCGATCGGATGGCGATCCCGATCCGCTTCATCCACGGCGCGGAGAACCAGTGCTTCCTGCCGGCGAGCACCGAGAAGACCGTCGAGGTGCTGTCGGCGAGGAACGGCGCGGGCCTCTATTCGCGCAACGTCATCCCCGGGTACGGCCACATCGACTGCATCTTCGGGAAGAGCGCGTCGACCGACGTGTACCCGTTCATGGTCGAGCACCTCGACCGCACCTGAGGCCCGCGTTGCGGGCCGGGGCAGCGGCCTCGCCGCGCGCCGGCGCGGCGAGGCGCGCTGCTGCGTCACAGCCGCTGTGAGTAGTACTCGATGATGAGCTGGACCTGGATGGGGAACGGGATGCTCGTCTCGTCCGGCAGGCTGGTCACGCGCGCCTGCCGGGCGTCCTTGTCGACCGAGAGCCACGAGGGGGCCAGGAGGTCCGCTCTCGCGAGCGCCTCCACGACGGTCTGGTGATCGCGGCGCCGCTCGCGCACGCTCACCGTCTCTCCGGAGCTGACGCGGTAGGAGGGGATGTCGACGCGCCTCCCGTCGATGAGCACGTGCCCGTGGGTCACCAGCTGTCGCGCGGCCGGGATGGTGCGGGCGAAGCCGGCGCGGAAGACGACGTTGTCGAGCCGCCGCTCCAGGAGCTCGATGAGCTTGGTCCCGGCGGCCAGCTTGCTCCTGCGCGCCTCGAGCATGAGCGTCCGGAGCTGCGTGTCGGTCAGGCCATAGTTGAGGCGGACCTTCTGCTTCTCGCGCAGCCGCAGCGCATACTCGCTGAGCTTCTTGCGGGCCTGGCCGTGCTGCCCGGGGGGGTAGGGCCGGCGCTCGGTCTTCTTCGCCGAGAGCCCGGGGAGCTCGACCCCGAGCGCGCGCATGACCTTGACGCGAGGTCCGGTGTAGCGGCTCATGGCCAGGCCCTCCGCGAGAGGGCGCGCGCGTCGCGCGGGGGGAGCGCGGCGCCGTCGGGCGCAGGTGCGTCAACGTGTTCCTGAAGGTTCATCGGGATCCTTGTCTTGTTTCCTGGTCTGTTCTTGAGGGCTCACACGCGCCGGAGGTGGCGGAGGATCGGGAAGCGTGATTTGCGGAGGAAGCGCGCGAGCCCGTTCGTGGCGCGAACGCGGGCGCCGAGCGGCTCGGGGTAGTCGTCGTCGTGGAGGACCCGCAACCACGGGAACGTCTCGACGCTGCCGTCATCGCGGTGGAGCTCCACGTGGCGCGCGCCCCTCGCGGCGGCGGGGCGAAGGCGGAGGCAGGGGGTCGCGTCGAGCAGGAGCTCCACATCTCGCTCGAGGCGCAGGGAGGCCTGGGTCAAGAAGGCGGAGATCCGCTCGGGGCCGAGCTGGGAGAAGAGGCCGAGGCCGAGGATCAACGTGGGCCAGCCGCGCGCCTCGGAGAGCTGCTCGATCCAGTGATCGCAGCCAGGGGACGCGGCGGCCAGCGCGTACCGCGGCGTGCGAGGGGCGCGCGGGCGCTTCCAGGCGACCACGCGGGGGACGTCGATATCGATCCAGTGGAGCAGGCCGTTGTCGATGCGTGAGAATCGCGTGCACGGGCCGGTGAAGAGCCCGATGGCCAGGCCGTCCGGGTGACGGCGGAAGAAGTCGTGCACGACGTCGTCCACGAGCAGGGCGCGGGCCGCGAGCGGGCGGAGCTCCTGCTCGGTGAAGCCGGCGCGCTCGACCTCGAGCAAGCGCGCGAGATGGCGGGCCTCCTCGTCGTGGAACCCGAGGTCCGGGAACGCGTCGGAGGCGTAGGCGCACGCGGCGACGCCCGCGAGCTCGCGTCGAGCAAACGAAGGGGCCCGGTCGACATTGAAAGTCATTTTCATTTTCATGACAGATCTGTGGGTTGCTTGTCAAGTTGGCGACTCGGCGCTCTGCGCTCTGCGGCGACCTCAACCAGGTTCGACTCGACCTGCTGCCTCACCTGCAGCGTCGACCAGGTTGACCAGCGGCGTGCCCAGCACCTGGCCGACGACGCCACCGCGGTGAGGCTGCTAACGCCCTCTCCCGGCAAGGGCGACCGCTCGGAGGCCTCGTTCGGCCGGTCGCTCCTCCGAGCGGCGCGTCAGGCGCGTCGGGCTGGCCCAGCGTCGCGCGCCGGCCGCCTTCATCGACGTCGCCATGGCGCGGAGCGCGCGGAGCTCGATGTCGTCGGCGATGCGCTCTTCGAGGAAGCGCATCGGCGAGCCTGGCGTTCGCGCGCTCGCCCAGAGGAGCGCCGCCGCCTCCCTCGCGGGCGCAGCGGCGCGCGCGGTCGCCCAGCGGGCCGCGAGCGCGGCGACGCAGAGCCCACGGTAGGCGCGCACCTCGCCGGCGAGCACGGCGTCGAGCGCGCTCGCGAGCCGGCGCGCCGCGCGGGCGTTCGTCAGCGCGCGGTCGATGAGGACGCGCAGCGCCTCGCCGGACGGCTCCTCTGCGACGGCGCCGTCCTCTCTTCCCATCGCGGCGCTCACCAGGGTGCCGATCGCCTCGCACGAGAGCGCGAGCGCCACGATCAGCCGGAGGACGCGCGGCGAGCAATGCCACGGGCGCGAGCCGGCGAGCCCGAGCGGGGCCCTCGCGGGGACGAGCGAGCGCACGAGCGCTGCGTCGAGCGGCGGGGCGTAGCTCCCCCACCCCCGAAGAGCCGCTGCGCGCTCGCCGACCAACGGCGACGGCGCTGCCGGACCGCCCTTCACGAGCGCCTCCCCCCGCCGCCCGCCACGCCGCGAAACGCGCGGCACCCAGCGTCGCGAAGCGAGAGCTGCCGCCAGAAGGCAACCAGGCCGTCTTCAAACCCCGCCAGAGCGCGCCTTGGATTGATAATGATCTTCATTTTCAATAAACATAGGCCGAAGCGGGTGAGCGGGTCAAGAAATTCCGCGGGGCGGCGACTCGATCCATCCGACCCACCCGACCTGACCCAGGTTGAGGCGACCTGACCCTGAACCGACCTGACCCAGGTTGAGGCGACCCGACCTGACCCAGGTTGAGGCGACCCCGAGGTAACCCAGAGCTGACCGGGGTTGGCGCCATGCCCCAACCCGGGTCGGGTCGCTGCGGCGACCTGACCCGGGTTGAGGCAACCGAGGCAACCCAGACCCAACCCGGGTTGGATCGCTGCGCTGCTGCGGCGCTGCTGCGCCGCAACCTGGTTCGGGTCGACCTGACCCGGGCTGAGGCAACCGGAGGCAACTGACGCGACCAGAACGGACCCGGGTTGGGATCGATGGCGGGCCAACCCGGGTCGGTCGTTCAACCCGGGTCGGCTCAACCCGGGTCGGGCCAACCCGGGCCGGGTCGGTCGTTCAACCCGGATCGGGCCGGTTGATCCTGGGTCCGGCCAACCTGGGTCGGGTCAACTAGCTCAACCCGGGTCGGCCGGTTGCACTCTGGTTGGATCAGCTCAACCCGGGTCGGCTCAACCCCGGTCGGCTCAACCCCGGTCGGCTCAACCCGTCGCCTGCGCCGACAGTAGCGCGCGCATCGCAGGCGTCACGACCTCCGCGATCGCGCGCCTCCACGACGCGGCCACCACGGCGTCGCCGGGGCGACCGTGCGCAGCGAGCGCGTCGGCGGAGGCGTCCGTCGCCGCGACGGACGGCGATGGCGCGGCAAGACCCGCCTCGAAGGCCGCCGCGACCGCGCGGCGCACCGCCTCCCCGCCCGTCTGGAGCGCCCAGGCCACGAAGCGCCACGCGAGCTCGGCGTGCCGCGCCTCGTCGTCCGCGATCGCCGCGAGGACGCTCCGGACCGCGGCGTCGGTCGCGTGCGCGAGCTGCTCGCTGGCCTGCACCGCCGCCAGCGTCTCGCCGATGCAGCCTTCACGCACGGCGCGCGCCGCGAGCTCCGCCAGGTCCGACGTCACCTCGACGACGCCGCCGAACGCGAACGGCGCCGGCTCGATCGCCGCGCCGGCGTACGCGCTCGCCAGCCCGAAGCAGAGCGCCGCGTGGCGCACCTCGTCGCGCGCAGCCTCGTGCGCGGCCGCGAGCATCTCGGCGGGGGCGCCGACCGCCATCATCTCCAGCGCGAACCGCGAGAACGAGGCGACCGATGCGTGCTCGAGCAAGGCGTCGCGGAGCCACGCCTCGGCCAGCGCGGCGCGGGCCTCCTCCCCGAGCCCCGCGAGGTCCGGGCGCGGCGCGCCGCCCCACCCGCCCGCATCTCTCCGCTGCTCCCGCGCGGTGCGGGCGCGCTCGCCCACGAGAAAAGGCCGGCCCGAGCCGCCGCAGCTCGCGGTGAACTCGTAGCAGCACTCGCCATTTCGAAAGACACCGTCACCGATGCTGCTGTACCAGCACCCAGGCGGCGGGAGAGGGACGTTCGCGCCGACGGGATCGAGCGGCTCGCAGGCGCCCGTAAACACGCCGCCGGAGCCCCCCTCGCCCCCCTCGCCCCCCTCGCCCCCCTGCCCCCCCGCGCCGCCCTGCGCCCCGGGGTCCACGCACACCGTTCCTTCCTCGTCCCACGAGACGCCGCCGGCCTGCACCGTCGTGACGCCATCGGCGCCCCCACCGCCCTCCCCGCCCATCCCACCACGCGCCCCCGCGCCATCCTCGCTCGCGCCGCCGCCGCCATCGCCCGGCGCGGGGTCGTCCATGACCACGTTGGCGCAGGCGACGCTTTCAACCGCCAGACCGAGCGTCGCGGTGGCGAGGATTGCGCGGGTCAGACGGCGCGCGAACACGCTTCGAAAATGAGCGGGAGCAGGGGGCTTGATGGTCATTGGCCATCGAGAAGCATCCTGCATACCAGCAAGATTCGCCGAATTCAGGGCTCCTCCGCCGGCGCGCACGGCACAGCGTGGCACATCACGCCGGCACAGGTACCCCTCGACTCAGCCCAGAAACCCTCGCGCTCGCGCGATCGCCTCGATCGCCGGCCGCCGCCGCTCCAGCTCGTCGGTATCCTTGACGGGAAGGAACCGGGCCGCGAGCCCGTCTCGAGGCACACGCAGGAACCTGGCCGGGAGACCGAAGGTGATCTCGTTCAAGATGCGCTCGAACTGGATCGCCTTGCGATCTCCCACCTTCTTCTCGACCTCCACGTAGACCCAGTCCATCGCGAGCGCGCTGAGCGCCTCGGCGCTCGCAAGGAAGGTGTTGGTGTTGAAGACCGGCACCACCTTCGGATCGAAGCCGACCGGCAGCCGGAAATCCTCCGCGATCACCGGGCGGCCGTTCCAGCGCAACGGGCCGCCCCCCTTGTCGCCGCCCTTGTCGACCACCTCGACCGTGAGGGGCCCGCCGTGGCCGAGGTGCCAGCCGAGGATGACCGGATCCACCGTCGCGCCGAGGTTGTCGAGGTTGGCGATCCAGACGGTCTTTCCGCCGCGCGCGAGGAAGCGGCCGAGGACGCCGCTCTCCCGGAGCGCGTCCGGCAGGTCGCCGTGACCGGTCGCATAGACGCTCGGCTCGCCGTCCTCGTCGAGGAACAGATCCCCTTCCGGGGTGAGGCGCAGGGAGACGTGCTGCTCGAACGTGGTGCAGAGATCGCCCTGCTCGTCGAGGCGCGCGCCGAGCGCCTCGCGGATCGGGCCGTTCGTCGCCTCGCTGGTCATCAGCCACAGCGGCACCGGGACGCCCGTCGCGCGCCGGAGGTGATCGCTCTCGGCGAGGCGCAGATCGAGGAAGGTCCGACCGGGCAGCACCTCCACGAGCGCCTTGACCACGCCGCCCATCCGGGTGGCCATCCCGCCCGCGAGGACGCAGAGCGCGACCTCGCCGCGCCGGAGCGCGGCCAGGCCCGCCTCGCGGCAGCGGGCGTGCTCGGGCGTGCCCTCGGCCGGCAGCTCCATGACGTCGCCGGGCGCGGGCGGCTCGACCGTGCCAGGGAGCCGATTGCGGGCGTCCCGGTCCTTGCCGATGGACGCGGCCCACCGGGCGACACGGTCGGGGTCGAACCCTCGTGCCCGGAGGCGGGCGAGCAGCGGGGCGGGGAGCGCGGCGATCTGCTGGGCGAGCGAAGACACGCTATCTTCAAAAGCACGATGCGCCGCGCGAGGCAACGGGAGAGTGCAGCGGTTCGCGCGCCAGCGAGCGCCGAGCGGGTCTCCCGGCGGCGCCGCTCCCGGCGTGCTCCGCCGGGCTCCGGGCCGCGCTGAATGCATCGTACGTTGTTCCCTGATGGGCGTCCGGAGACGCCGATTTCGCGCTCGCCGAGGACGCGCGAGCGCCCCCAGGGAATACGAAGGCCCGTCAGCCGCGTCCGCGCTCGGCCGCTGGCGCGCGCTGCTACGCGTGCTTCGCGAAGGGCGCCATGTGCTCGGCGAGCGCCTTCTGGAAGGCCGGCCTCGCCTCACACCGCAGGCGGTACGCCTCGAGGGCCGGGATCTCCGCGACGAGCGCCGTATGGCGCAGGATGCGCAGCACGGTGGTCATGAGCAGGTCCCCCGCGGTGAAGCGATCCTCGAGGTAGTCCCGCTCGCCCAGCCAGTCGGACAGCTTCGTCAGCCGCGCCTTGACGGCCTCGACCGCCGACGGCCGGCGCAGCTGCGCCCATTCCTCCTTCGGATGGAACAGGTCGATCTCGGCGAGGTTCTGGACATGCGGCTCGACCGAGTTCAGCGCCGCGAACATCCACGACTTCGCGCGCGCGCGACCGACGGGATCGGACGGCATCAGCGCCTCGGAGCGCTCGGCGATGTGCAGCACGATGGCGCCGGACTCGAACATCACGAGCCCGTCCTCCTCGTAGGCGGGCACCTGCCCGAACGGCTGAATGCGGCGGTAGTCCGCGGACGCCTGCTCCTCGTTCCCGATCAGCCGCTCCTCGTAGGTGAGGCCCGCCTCGGCCAGCGCCCAGCGCACGCGGAGATCGCGCACCAGCCCCCGGGCAAAGGGTGGAACCCAGCCAAATGCACATACCGTGATCTTGGGCATCTCGCTTCTCTTCTCTCAGGGGGGCTGACCGGTGAGCTGCCGATCCGCCGATTCGAGGCCAAGGGATGGGGACCGATCCGCGCGAGGTCGTCTCGGCCGCTCCAGCCGAGCCGGCTCTGGCCGAGCGGTCCGATCCGAGCGCCGGCGAGGCTACCAGCGCCCGGTCGCGCCCGTCCATCCCTCGATCCGCCGCCGTCTGCGCGCGGCGCCGCGCCCCATGTCTCCTCCGGCCCGAGGCGCCCGGCAGCGCAAGGCCCGCCCGCGAGGCGGGTTCCATGGAACCTCGCGGCGCGGCTCGTCGCGGACGTGAGTCACGATGGATCGCCGTACTCGCCTCTCGCGGTCAGCGGCCCGCCGACTCCAGGAACAGCTCTTCCACCGCCGTCGCGGTCGCCGCTCGTTGGAGCCATCGCTCCAGCACGCTCAGGTCCGTCTCGCTCAGGATCCGGCCCCTCGCCTCTTCGCTTGCCTGAATGCCGCGCGCGCCGAGGATCATCAGGATCGCCGCCGACGGCCGCTCCAACGCCCGGGGGGCCTCGGCCGGGATCGGCGCGGCGGTGGGGTCGCCCGGCTTGCGGATGGGGGCCGACATGCCGACCAGCATACCACCCCGGGGCGCGCTCACCCGAGGAGCCGGAGCAGGACGTTGAGCAGCACGAGCACGGCGAACATCCCGCCGCACACGAGCGCGACCTCCCTCAGGGACACGCGCACCGAGATGCGGGCGTCCTCGGCCCGCGCCGCTCCATACAGCGCAGCGGAAGCGCCGAGCGTCATGTAAAGGACGTCCTTGTAAGCCCACGACAGGAAGAAGATCCCGAGCAGCGCGCCGCACAGGCTCACGAAGATCGCCGGCGCGAACCGCCTCGCCGCAGGGCCGACCTCGGCGTCGCCCAGCCAGATCGAGAGCGGTACTTTGATCGACGCATACAGGACGAGCGCGAACAGGCACATCCCGAGCAGGCCCGTCTCGGACGCGGCGAGCAGGTAGGAGTTGTGGGCGGTCAGGCCGAGCGACGACTCGTCGCCGAACTGCCCTGCGCCGACGCCGATGCCCCGGGTGCGCCGGATCATCTCGAACGCCTCCCGGAGCAGCTCGACGCGCTCCTCCGAGCTCTCGCTCGCCTCGTCGCCGCTGCGGCCGCCGAGCAGGAGCATGGGCGGGCCGATGAAGCAGGCGGCGACGGCGCCGAGGGTCCCGCTCCACCGGATGAACGTGAGGCCGAGGACCGCCAGGTACACGATCACCCCCGAGCGCGAGCGCGACAGGACGACCATCGCGCCGATCGCCGCGATGACGGCCACCACGGGGAGCGCGCGCAGCGCCGCGGCCGCGCGCGAGAGCAGCCGATCGGTGAGCAGGTGCGGCAGCGCAGGCCGAAGGCGCGCCCCGCCGGGAGCCGCGGGCGCGCGCGGGACGGCACCGCCGGGAGCCGCGGGCGCGCGCCGGCGGCCGCGCCGCTCGGCGAGCGCGATCGCGAGCGGGATCGACATGCCGGCCATCAGGGAGAGCTCGTTCGGATCGGCGAGCGAGCCGCGGTAGCGGACGCGCCCGTCGATCGTCGACGTGCCGAGCGGCCCGGGGCGCTCGCACCGGTAGTTGCCGTCGGGGACGGGCGGATCCTTGCGGCAGTCGAGGTTGGTCTCGCAGGGGCGTCCATCCGGCTCGAGCTCGCCCTTGCCTTCCCAGTCGTCGGGCGCGGCGAGCATGCAGCCGTAGGGCTGGAACGCCTGCACGATCGCGACCGCGGTGGTGACGACGGCGCAGCCGACGAGCGTGATCGCGAGCGCGCGCACCCCGCGCGGCGAAGCGGCGGCGAAGGCGACGGCGAGGAAGACGCCCGCGACGGTCGCGAGCTGCAGGCCGCGCTCCTCGAGGGCGGCCGGGCGCTTGAGCGCGGTCGTGAGGGCCGCCCAGGCGAGGAACGCGAGCGCATAGACGACCTGAGGCGCGAGCGTCGGCTTGAGCCGCCGCCATACGACGTCGAGGGCGACGCAGAGCAGGGTGAGCCCGAACGCCGCGTGAACGAGCGGAATCCCCTCGAGCGCGGGGATGAACTCCTGCGGCTTGAGGATGACGAGCGCGCACAGCGCGCACACGACCCACGCTGCCATGGTGTGGCGCGCCGCGAGCGCCGCGCAGGCCGCCCGCGCCGCGAGCTCACGACGGCCGCGGTGAGGCGCCCTGCGCAAGCGCGATGAGGCGCGGCGCGCATTCCCCCCTTCCGCGCGACGGATCTAGCACCGTGGGCTCGACCGGCACGCGGGAAGCGCCGGTGCGCGGGCGAGGAGCAGGCGCGGGGCGCGGCCGCGGGATCGGCGCTTGCTGGTGCGCGATTCCATCATGGAGGGTGAACACCGCATGTGCTCCCGCTGTGTCCGGATTGCCCTGCTCTGCTCCGCGCTGATGGCCCTCGTGGCGTCCTCGGGTTGCGGCGCGACCGCCCCGCGGGTCGATTTCGAGGCCGAGCGCCGCGCGACGAGCGCCTACGCGGTCGGCCCCGGCGACGTGCTGGAGGTGCGCGCCTGGAAGAACGAGGCGCTGAGCCACCGCGTCACGGTGCGGCCAGACGGGTTCATCACGGTCCCGCTCGTCGGCGATATCCTGGCGTCGGGGCGCACCGTCATGGGCATCGCCGAGGAGATCGCGACGCAGGCGGCCAAGTTCTACCACGAGAAGCCGGTCGTCAGCGTGGAGGTGGCGGAGCTCCACAGCTACCGCGTCTACGTGATGGGCGAGGTGTCGCGTCCGGGCGAGTTCACGCCGAGGGCTCAGATCACCGTTCTCCAGGCGCTCGCCCTCGCCGGCGGCTTCACGCGCTTCGCCGATCCCGACGAGGTGGTGATCGTCCGGCGCGACGCGCTCGGCGAGCGCAGGATTCCGTTCGTGTTCGATGAGGTCGTGGAAAAAGGCGATCTCCGCGGGGATCTGCCGCTGCAGACGAACGATACGGTGGTGGTGCCGTAGGGCGTCGGTGCGCGGCGACTCCGGGCCGCCACGTCCGGCTGGCGATCGGCGCGGCGCGTGTTGGCATCCTGGGCTGGATGCGCCCCGACGCCGCGCTGCAGCTCCTCGCCGCGTTGCTCCTCTCGCTCCCGGCGCTCGCCGCCGCGTGTGCGCCCTCCAGCCCTGGCATCCGGCTCCCGCCGGGCGAGTTCTTCGGGGGCGCGGATCGGGTGGCGCCCTGCCCGCGCAGCGCGGTCGAGGAGGCAGGCCGGCACATCCGCCCCGCCGAGCCGCGCCCCACGCCTATCCGAAGCGCTCGCGGATCCACGCCGCGATGAGCTCCGCCGCCGCCTGCCGGTGCCCGTTCAGGAAGTGCGTCGCCCCCTGGAGCTCCACGTAGCTCCTGTCCTGCGCGGCGCTCGCCTCGAAGCTCTCCCGCGCCTGCCGCAGCCGGATCTCCGTGTCCGCCGTCGCGTGCACGAACAGCGTCGGGATCGCGACCGCGCGCAGGCTGTCCGCGAGCCGCGCCCGCGACGACAGGCTCGACCACGTGGACAGCCACGCTCGCGCCGTGAGCGTCCGCGCCACGCCGCCATAACCGTAGTTCGCGACGAACGGATCCGGCGACGCGAAGATCGACCCGAGCGCGCGGTCGTCCGGCTCGATGGTCGGGTCCAGATACGCCGGATCCGCCACCGTGCGGTACACGGTCATGAATCGCCCATGCGCGCTCCGCCGCCGCACCCGGCTCCACTCGGGGTGCTCCGGGGCCATCCCCTCCAGCGCCGCCGCCGCGTCGGCTTGCGCCTCGACCGCCGCCCGCGCCGCGGCGTCGATGCGCGCGACCCGCGCCCGCTGCGCCGCCCGGTAGCGCGCGAGCCACGCGCGGCCGTACCTGCACGGCTCCGGCCACGGCCGCCAGCCGTTGTCCGGATCGTACATGTCGAGCGACGGATCGACCGACAGCGGATCTCCCTCGTCCACCACCGAAGGGTCGATCGCCTGCTCCAGGAACACCCCCTGCCCCGGGTGCGCCGCCAGCGCGACGATGGCGTCCCCCAGCCGCCGCCCCTCGGCCGCCGCGCCGGCCTCCGCCAGCGCGAGCAGCGCGCCGCCCCCCGAGTTGCCGAGCAGCACCACCGCCTCGGCGCCCCGCGCCCGCGCCGCCTCCACCGCGGTCTCGACGTCGAGCACCGCCTTCTCGTGGAGACAGTCGGTGTCGTTGTTCACGTAGCGCGTCGCGCACCCGAGCGCCGCCACCCCCCGCGCCGCGAGCAGCGGGCAGAGGTAATGGACCGAGAAATCCGCCCGCGGGTGCGCGAGCACCGCCGCCACCTTGAACCGACCGCCCGGCGGCGTCCAGAACAGGCCCCGCACGAGCGCGCCGTCGCGCCCCACGGCCGCGACCGGCTCCCGCCCCAGGGGAACGGCCGGATCGTCCTCGGGCAAGGGCCAGTAACCGACCGCCGAGGGGCGGCGCCCATGCCCCAGCATCGCATCGACGACACGCGCGCTCATCACGCCACCTGCGGACGGTGGATGATCGCGGGCCGCGGCAGCTCGAGCGGCGGCATGGGATCGAGGAGCGCGCGCTCCGCCTCGGCCACCTCCTCCTCCGAGAAGGGCCGCAGCGTCTGGCAAAACTCGACCAGGATGCCGTTGGGATCCATCGTGTAGATGGAACGGCAGAAATCGTGATCCGCCTCGGTGACCTCGTGACCGTGCGAGAGCCACCGCGCGAGCATCCGGCTGTAGAACTCGCTGGTCGGCGCGGTGAAGGCGAGGTGGTTCACCCACGCCGGCAGCCCCAGCCCCGTCGAGATATCCGTCCTGAAGCGCCCCCGCACCGCCTCTTCGTGCACTTCCCAGAACGCCAGGAGCGGCCCCTCCGGCTCGCTCGTCTGATAAAAGGCGTGCCTCGCCCAGCCCCCGTCACGGCTGCCCTCGTAAGGGACCGCCATCACCTTGACGAGGCGGAACCCCATCACCTGGGTATAAAACCGGTGCGTGGCGACCAGATCTCCGGCCGCCAGCGCGATATGATGCACGCCCATCGTACCCCCCTTGTGCAGGACGATCATGCCACGAGCGGGCGAGCTCGTTCAAGGTGAATGCCATCCCATCGCCCCGTCACTCGAGCGCTCGCGCGTCGCGGCGCAACGCGGATGAGCCGCGCGTGCCCCCCTCGGCCGATAAGGCTGCTTCGTTCCGAACGGCGAGATCTCGAGGGCCCCGAGCGCGGTGCGCTCGGGGCGCTCGCCGCTACCGCGGCGTCCCCATCCACACGCGGGACGTGACGGGGTCGAACACGAGCCGCCTCGCGTCCGCATAGAACGACGCGGCCACCTGCGCTGCGGGGATGGACCACGTCCCGATCCCGCCGCACTGCCTGGCTTCGGGCGGCGTGTCCTTGAGGAAGAGCATCACGTCCTGCGCGGCGACGGCGGCGGATCCGTCGGTGCTGACCAGCTCGAACGGCGCGCCCCGGAGGATGCGGTAGGCCGAGACCTGCTCCGCGTGCCCCGGGACGCAGGTGCTCAGCGACATCGCGGCCTCGGGCACCGGCTCGAGGTCGATCCCCGCCGCCTCGATCGCCGCGAGGAAGGCGCGATTGATGTTGACCGATCGCCGGTACACCGCGTCGTCGTACCCCGTATCGAGCTGCGCGACGGCCTGCGCCGCGCCGATGCGCGCCGGGACGGTGGGCACGTTCGGGAAGCCCGCCTGGACCGCGGCGAGATCGGAAGAATAGTATCCCGCGGTCCAGAGCGGCTTCATGCCCTCGGCGCGCAGGATCTCATCGGGGCAGAGCGCCCCGGCGTCGGCCCGGTAGACGGCGCCGTCCTCGTAATCGAGCGTGAACGCATTGAGCGACAGGAAGTCCGTGCCGAGGATGCCGGCCTGGCGCACCGTGCCCTGAATGCCCGAGTGGTCCTGCACGGTGAGGCGGACGGTGCCCCAGGGGCCGTAGAAATCGAAGTCGGCGAACCGATCGGCGCTGCCGGCGATTGGCTCTGGGACCACCCCGCCCGCGAAGCCCTGCGGGTCGATGGTGCTGGCCGTGGTGCCGAAGTCGAGGAGGAAATGGCCTTCCGCCGCGCCGACGCGCGCGAGGGCATAAGGCATCTGGCTGGAGATCACGAGAGGCCGCTTCTCGCCATGACAGCCCTGGAGATCGGCGAGCGGGGCCCCGCCCGCCCCCGCGCCGCCCGCCTCGGCCCCGCCAGCGCCGCCCGCGCCCGCCCCGGCCCCGCCAGCGCCGCCCAGGCCTTCCCCGGCGCCCCCCGCGTCGCCCGCGCCAGCGGACGGCGGCGCCTCGCCCGTGGTCGCGCTCTGGGCGGGCGAATCCGCGCGATCGGGGGCGCCGCAGCAGGCCGAGACCGCGACCAGCGAGAGGACCGCGGCGGCGGCGGCGCGCGGCCTCGCACGAGGGGAGCTCGACCCCAGCGAGCGCTCGAACCCAAGCATCCGCGCCATGGTACCCGGCATTGCCGCATCGCGTCAACCTCGGTGGCTCGATCGCGCGCGGGGCCCATCGGGTACGCTGGAGCCCCGGAGCGCCGCTGGAGGGTCGATCTCATGCGCATCGCCGTGCTGCAGGCCAACGCCGTCCCGGGACAGGTGGACACCAACGTCGCGCGCATCGCCGGCGCGGCCCGGCGCGCCGCCGAGGGCGGCGCTCACCTCTTGGTCACTCCGGAGCTGTTCACGACGGGCTACGTGCCGGCGCTGGTGCCCCGGACGCTGCTCCAGACCTCGCCCGAGGCCATCGTCCGGCGGCTCGCGGACGTCGCGTCGAGCTGCGGCATCGCGCTGGTCGCCAGCGCGCCCGACCGCGGCCCCGACGGGGAGCTCTTCATCGCCGCGCACCTCTTCGATCGCGCCGGGGCGCGCCTCGCGACCTACCGCAAGACGCACCTCTACGGCCCGGACGAGGCCGCGGTCTTCACCCAGGGCCGCGGCGAGCTGCCCATCGCGGCCCTGCACGGCTTCCGGATCGGCCTCTTGATCTGCTACGACATCGAGTTTCCCGAGGCGGTGCGCGGCGTCGCGCTGGCCGGCGCCGATCTCGTGTGCGCGCCGACCGCGCTGCCGGAGCCGTTCGGCGTGGTGGCCCGCACGCTGCCGCCCGCGCGCGCGCTGGAGAGCCAGGTGTTCATCGCCTACGCCAACCACTGCGGGCAGGAAGGAGACACCGTCCTGTGCGGCCAGAGCATCATCGCGGCCCCGGACGGCTCGGTCCTGGCCGCCGCGGGCGCCGCCGGCGAGGACCTGCTCTTCGCCGATCTCGATCCCGAGCTCCAGCGCGCGTCGCGCGCGGACAACCGCTACCTCTCGGAGCGCCGCCCCGACCTGTACGCCGCGTGGGAGCGCCCGGCCCGCGCGGGATAGCCAGCGCGTGCGCTATCCTCGGCCCGCGCCATGTCCTACGGCGAGCTCGTCTTCGCATCCTTGCCGGCCGCGCTCATCGAGTTCGCCTCGTCGCGCGGCGTCCCTCGCGACGATCTCCTCCGCGCCGCCGGCGTCTCGGCCGAGGCGCTCGCCGCGCCCGACGAGCTCGTGCCGTACGCGTCGCTCCTGTCGCTGTGGGCGCTCATGCTCGAGCGCCTCCCCGGCGAGCCGCTCGGGCTGACCTACGCGCGCTGGATCCCGGTCTCGGTCGTGGGCATCGTCGGGCACGTCGCGCGCCACAGCGAGACCCTGCGAGAGGCGGTCGCGGTCTATGGCCGCTTCTTCAGGCTCATGGACCCGCACCTCCGCATCGTCATCGAGGAGCGGGGCGAGGTCTTCCACCTCGCGCTCGAGCACGAGCCGCGGGTCGTCGCGATGGCCGAGCCGATCGAGATGATGGCCGCGGGGCTCGCGCGCTTCATCGCGCTCTACCTCGACGGCGCCGCGCGGCCGCTCGAGGCCATGTTCCGCCACCCCCGCCGGCACCCGACCCCGCTCTACGAGGAGGCGCTCGGCGCCCCGGTCCGCTTCGAGGCGGCCGCGACCGGCCTCGTCTATGACGCGCGCGTGCTCGACGCGCACCTCGTCGGCGCGGATCCCTCGGTCCGCGACTACCTCGTGCGCCACGCCGAGCAGCTGCTCGCCGCGCGCGCCGCGCCCGCCGGCGCGGCGCCGCTCGACGCGCGCGTGCGCGCCCTCATCGGCGAGCGGCTCGATCGCGGCGAGGTGGACCAGGCGCGGATCGCGCGCGCGCTGGGCATGAGCACGCGCTCGCTCCAGCGCGCCCTCAAGGATCTCGGCACGTCGTTCACGGCGCAGCTCGACGAGGCCCGGCGGGGCAAGGCGCTCGAGCTCCTCCGCCGGCGCGATCTCGCGCTCCAGGAGATCGCCTTCCTGCTCGGCTACGGCGAGCCGCGCCACTTCTACCGCAGCTTCCGCCGCTGGACGGGCACCACCCCGGGCGAGTACCGGCGCACCCGCGTCCGATAGATCCGTGCGTCAGACCTCCGGCCTGAGAGACCGGTCGATCGCGAGCGGTCGCGGGAAATCGAGGGCTCGGGAGCCCAGCGCACGTCACCCCTCTGCGACGAACCGCCAGGTTACATCGCCGCTCTCGCGCCGTGTTTCGAGATCTCGCACGCCGAGCAGCGGCAGCGTCTTGGTCCAGAATCGGATCGCCCGAGCGTTGTCATGGATGGCACAGAGGTGCCACCGCCCTGGATACTGACGGAGCAGCAGCTGGAGGGCATGTCGGCCCGCGCCGGTTCCGCGGCTCCCGTGGATCAAGAAGAGCTCGGCGATGCTGAAGTCGACGTCGTCCGGCATGTATCTGAACGGTCGCAGGCCGACACATACGAACCCGACCGGTCGGGCGTCGCTCGCAATGACGTACGCTCGCTGGAACGGCTGCATCGGATCCTGCGCCGACCGCGGAGCGCGCAGGTTGCCGGGCGGCGTGACGCTCGAGACCCAATCATCGACGATGTCCGGTTGCCATCGACCGGCCTCGTCCAGAGCGTAGAAGCTCGTGTCGAAGCCGGAGAGCTCGTGGACGTACATCGGCCAAACGTTCCGGAAGAACTCACGCGACTCCCGCGTGCGCCACGCGTCGACAATGGAGATGTTCATCTCTTCCTCGATATGCCGCGACGACGCCAGCCTGCTGGAGGGAGGCCCGAAGCGCGCATCTTTCGTCCGCAGATCACCTCAGCTCGTAGACGTCGACCGTGTCCACCATCACGTGGGGCACGAGGACGCGTCCGCGCTTCGTGTCATAACCGATATCCGCGGGCGTCTCCTGCTCGGGGATGGCGACCTCGAAGGTCCCGCCGAGCTTTCCGCGGAGCACCGCCGACGCGTCGTGGCTGGTCACGAGGAGCGCATCTCCGAGGGAGATCAGGCCATCGAGGCGGCCGCCGGGCGCCGTGGTGGTCACGTCCCGCTTCGCGCCCTTCTCGTCGAGCACGAAGACCTCGGGTGCGCCGCTCGAGCAAACCACGAGCCCCTCGTCGCTCCACGCGAGGCCGTTCGGCATGCGCAGGGCGGTGGTCTTCGCCAGCGCCCTGGCCTTGCCCTTCTCGATGACGTACACGGCGTCGCTCGACGTCGCCTCGAGGTTGCCGGTCGCGCCGATCGTGAAGCCGGAGTCGGACACGTAGACCTTGCCGTCCGGCGCCGCCGCGACGTCGTTCAGCAACGTCGTGCCGGGGATGGCGATCTCCCCCTTCGGCGCCCCGGTCTTGAGGTCGAACATCCGGAGGGTCGTGAGGTCGGCGACGTAGAGCACGCCCTTCGCGATCGCCGAGCCCGTCGGCGCGTCGAGCCTGACCTTGTTCTTGCCGCCCTCGATCCACTTCAGGCTCGTCACCTGACCGTCGGGCGAGAGGACGGAGATGAAGCCGTTGTTGTCCCTGTCGCCCGGATTGCCGTTGATGTTCGAGACGAGGTAGCGGTCGCTGTCCGCGTCGTAGAGCACGCTCTCCGGCTTGGCGAAGCCGGTGTACCTCGCGACCGGGCTCGGCGCGGCGCGCCTGGGCGGCTCGGGCGCCGCCGTGGACGCCGCGGCAGCCGCCGGAGCCGCAGGCGGGGGCTCGACGCCGCTCGTCGCGACGGGCGCAGCGGAAGCGGAGGCCGCCGGTGCCAGCGCGGGCGGCGGAGCCTCCCCGCCGCAGGAGACCATCGTGGCCGCCGCGACGAGGGACGTGAACATGCCGAGGGCTCGTGCCATGGGAAAACCTCCTGGTGGCGAAGCGGCGCCGGCTCAGCGCCGGCTCAGCCGCCCGATCGCCCGGCCGAGCCGGTAGGCCAGGCGGCCGGACGGCGCGCTTTGCGGCACCGCCGGCGCGAGGTCAACCGCCGGCATCGACCCGGGGTGAGCGCCGCTCGCCGGCTCCCACCGATCGGCCCCGAGGCTCGCGCGCGAGCGCTCCGCCTCCGTGCGCGTGCGCTCCGCCTCGGCGCGCGAGAGCTCCACCTCCGCCATCGCGACCCGCCGCTCCAGCCAGGCGAGCCGGGCCCGCGCCGCCGCGAGCTCCTGCGCGGGCGCCGGACCCCGCCCGCGCAGCAGCCGCCTGAGCGCCCGGCCGAGGTGGTACATGCCCCGGCTGAACGGCCGCGCGGCCTCGGGACCCAGGTTCGCGGCCGCCTCGGCGCGGATCTGCTGCGCGCGCACGCGGCGCAGCCGCTCCTCGAGCTCGTGGATGCGGAGCCGCACCACCTCGATGTCGCTGCGGTACCTGGACATGCGCCGATGATCGCAAGCCGAGCCGCGCGCGCCAACCACGACCGGCCGCCGCGCTCGTGCTCCTCCCGCCGCGGCGCGCCCGCGCCGCCGCGCGCCCGCGCCGCCGCGCCCCCCTGGCGCGATCCGTCGCAACGTTGGCGCCCGACGCCGCTGCCGCGCCGCGGCGCCGGCCTCATCGTTGGATCGATCCCGGCGAGGCGCCGCGCGCCACCGGGATCGAGCTCCTGCCGAGGTGCGCCATGAGCCAATTGCCCCGAGGCCCGCAGGGCCGCCTGCTGACGACCTACCAGTTCCTCACGCGTCCGATCGAGCTCCTGTCCCGGTGCGCCGCCACGTACGGCGACGTCTTCAACGTCCCGATGTACAACGGCGACGTCGTGATGGCCGGCAGCCCCGCGTCGGTGCAGGACGTGCTGACCGCGCCGCCCGACGCGCTCGTCCCGTACGCCACCAAGTCGATCGCCCCGCTCGTCGGAGAGCACTCGCTCGTCATGCTCTCGGGCGAGCGCCACCGGCGCGAGCGGAAGCTGCTGACGCCGCCGTTCCACGGCGACCGCATGCGCGCCTACGCTGCGGCGATGGCGGACGTCGCCGCCCGCCGCTTCGCCGAGGCGGCGCGCGCGCCCCGCGCCGTCGCCCAGGACATCACGCAGGCGATCTCGCTCGACGTCATCCTCCGCGCCGTCTTCGGGGTGGAGGAGCCGTCGCGCATGAGCGCGTTCGCGCGCGCGATCGTCGCGATGACCGACGCGCTGACCCCGGCGCTGACCTTCCTGCCGGTCCTGCAGCGCGAGCTCGGGGGCCTCGGCCCCTACGCGCGCTTCCGCCGGCGCGTCGAGCACCTGGACGCCCTGTGCCGCGAGCAGATCGAGCGGGCGCGCGCGGCGCCGGGCGACGACATCCTGAGCCTCCTGGTCGCGGCCCGCTACGACGACGGCTCGAGCATGAGCGACCAGGCCATCTTCGACGAGCTCCGGACGCTGCTCTTCGCCGGGCACGAGACCACCGCGCTCGCCCTCGCGTGGGCCCTCGACCACGCGCACCGCCACCCGACCGTCCTCGCGCGCCTGCGCGACGAGATCGACGCCCTCGGCCCGGAGCCCGACCCGGAGCGCCTCGCCGCGCTGCCCTACCTGGACGCGGTGTGCAAGGAGGCGCTGCGCCTGCACCCGATCGTCACCGAGGCCCCGCGCATGGCGGCGCAGCCGTTCCGGATCGGCGAGCACACGCTCCCGCCGGGGACGGGGGTCGCGCCGTGCATCCTGCTCGTGCACCACCGCCCCGAGCTCTACCCCGATCCGTCGCAGTTCAGGCCCGAGCGCTTCCTCGAGCGCAAGTACTCCCCGTTCGAGTACCTGCCGTTCGGCGGCGGGAACCGCCGCTGCATCGGCGCGGCCTTCGCGATGTTCGAGATGAAGATCGTGCTCGGCGTGGCGCTGTCGGCGTGGCAGTTCCGCCTGCTCGACGAGCGTCCGCCGCGGCCCGTGCGGCGCAACCTCACGCTGGGCCCCGCCGGCGGCGTCCCGCTCGCCCTGCGCGCCCGCGGCCGCGCCGCCCTCCGCACCGCCGCCTGATCCCGGGCGCCGGCGGCGCGCGGCGAGAGGCCGAGGACCGGAAGACGTTGCCCCGATCACCGGGGCACGGCGGCCCTGGAGGAGAGGGGAGAAATCGCGACATAAATCCTCCGCGCTTTCTGCCCGGCGGCGATCGTCGGAGGTCGTTCTGGAATAGAGGGGCTCCCCCGCTCGCCGCGCAGCCCCATGTCGACTCGCCTCCTTCGCTCGCCCGCCGCCCCCTCCCCCGGTGCAGCCCCCTCCTCGCCGGCCGTCGCGATCGCGATCGACCCGCGCGCGGGCGTCCGGCGGCGGCCCGCGCCAGGCCCGGCGCGGCGCCCGCGGGCGCTCGCCGCGGTCGCGGGGATCGTCGCGCTGCTCTCCGCCGCGCCCGCGTGCGAGTCGGCCGCCACCTCCGCGCCGCCGCGCCCGTCCGGGGCCGCGGACGCCCGGCTGGAGCTGCACGCCGACGACGCCGAGGTGTGGGCCTTCAGCGCGCGCATCCAGGGCGCCCTCGCCGGGCCGGGGACGCTGGAGGACTGCGCGATCCAGGTGGGCGGCGACGTCCACCCCGCCGCGATCGAGCAGCAGCGGCGCTTCGCGGCGGACGTGCCGCTGCTCGAGGGCGAGAACGAGATCGCCGCGCGCTGCCGCGCGACGGGCGCGGGCGAGCTGGCCACGCCGCCCGTCACCTACCGCGTCCGGCTGGAGGACGCGCCCCGGGCCCGCGCCCGCGCGGCGCGGGCCGGCGACCGGCTCGTCCTCGACGCCACGGGCAGCGAGCCGAGCGAGCGCTCGGGCGCCGAGCTCGTCGCCTTCGCGTGGTCCCGGCCGCGCGGCGACGGGACCGCCGAGCGCCTCGGGCAGGGCGCCCGCATCGAGGTGCCGGCGCCGGACGCCGCCGGGCGCGCCATGATCGAGCTCACGGTGCGCGACGCGCGCGGCCGCAGCGACACCGCGCGCGTCGCGCCGCCGCTCGACGCGCCCCCCGGCGCGAGCGCGCCGTCGTGGATCGACGACGCCGTCCTCTACGGCGTCGTGCCGCCCTTCTTCGGCGATCCCCCGCTCCGGAGCGTGCGCGCCGCCCTCCCCGCGCTCGAGCGGCTCGGCGTCACCGCGCTGTGGCTGTCTCCGATCTTCGCCGCGCCCGAGGGCGACTTCGGGTACGCCGTCACGGACTACTTCAGCGTGCGCCCCGACTACGGAGCGGAGCAGGACCTGCGCGAGCTCGTCGACGACGCGCACCGGCGCGGCCTGCGCGTGCTGCTCGACCTCGTGCCGAACCACACCTCGATCGAGCACCCGTATTTCCAGCAAGCCGAGCGGCAGGGGAGCCGCGCCCACACCTTCGCGTTCTACGATCGCGACGCCGGCGGCGAGCCCACCCATTACTTCGACTGGGAGCACCTGCCGAACCTCAACTACGACAACGCCGAGGTGGCGCGCTGGATGCTCGAGGTGTCGCTGCGCTGGGTGAAGCGCTTCGGCATCGACGGCTATCGCGTCGACGCCGCGTGGGGCATCCAGGAGCGGCGGAGCGAGCTCTGGTCCTCGTGGGCCGCCGAGCTCCGGCGCGTGCGCCCGGACCTCGCGCTGATCGCCGAGGCCTCGGCGCGCGACCCGTACTACCTGCAGAGCGGGTTCGACGCGGCGTACGACTGGACCGAGGAGCTCGGGCGGTGGGCGTGGAGCGGCGTGTTCGACGCGCCGCGCGGCATCGCGGCCCGGCTGGGCGCGGCGCTGGCCGCCACCGAGGCGCGCGCCGCGCGCCCCGAGCGCACGCTGAGGTTCATCAACAACAACGACACCGGGGCCCGCTTTATCACGCGCCACGGGCCGGGTCTGACGCGCGTCGCCGCGGCGGCGCTGCTGACGCTGCCGGGCATCCCGTGCCTCTACGCGTTCGACGAGCTCGGCGCCGAGTACGAGCCTTACGGCGGCCTCGCCCCGGTCTCGCGGCCTCCGCGCGGGCCGCTGACCCGGCGCTACGAGCAGCTGATCCGGCTCAGGCGCTCCCTCGCGGCGCTCCGGTCGCCGGGGCTCGTCGTCGTGCACGCCGGGCGGGACGACGAGGTCTTCGCCTACGTCAGGCACGGCGACGACGCGTCGCGCTTCGCGCTCGTGGTCCTGAATTTCAGCGAGCACCCGGCGAAGAAGCGGCTCGCCGTCCCGGAGCCGTTCGCCGCCCACGCGCGCGGCGGCCTGCGCGACGCCCTGGGCGGCGCCGGCGCGCACCTCCAGGCGGGCTCCGTCGGGCTGGACCTCGGGCCCTGGGACGCCCGCGTCCTCGTGCCGCGCTAGATGGAGCGCGCGCAGCCGCGCGGGCGATGTGCCCGCCGCCGACATCTGTTATAACGGACACACATCCAACGGTTAGACTGGCGGCGAGGTGTCCTCGTTGGGGCGCTCGTTGCCTTGATGTCTGTCCATCGAACCACAAGAAGCTCGGCTCACCCGTGCGCGGCGATCCGGGGTCGCCGCGACGTGAGGAGGATCACTCATGACTCAGGAGCAATGGTCAGCTGTCGATCGCTACATCACCGATCTGCTCGTGCCGCCCGACGCCGCGCTGGACGCGGCGCTCGAGGCGAGCGCCGCGGCCGGCCTGCCGCCGATCAACGTCGCGCCGAACCAGGGCAAGCTGCTGAATCTCCTGGCGCGGATCCATGGGGCGCGGACCATCCTGGAGATCGGCACGCTCGGGGGGTACAGCACCATCTGGCTCGCGCGGGCGCTGCCCGCCGGCGGCCGCTTGATCACGCTGGAGTCGGAGCCGAAGCACGCCGAGGTCGCCCGCGCGAACCTCGATCGCGCCGGGGTGGCCGACCGCGTCGAGCTGCGGCTCGGGCGGGCGCTCGACACGCTGCCGAAGCTCGCCGCGGAGGGCCGCGGCCCGTTCGACCTCATCTTCATCGACGCCGACAAGCCGAGCAACCCCGACTACTTCGCGTGGGCGCTCAAGCTCTCCCGCCGCGGCAGCGTCATCGTGGTCGACAACGTCGTGCGCAGAGGGGCGGTGGTCGACCCCGGGAGCGCGGATCCCAACGTCCAGGGGGTGCGCCGCCTCTACGAGCTGCTCGCCGCCGAGCGGCGCGTGAGCGCGACGGCGATCCAGACGGTGGGCGCCAAGGGCTACGACGGCCTCGCCGTCGCCCTCGTCACCGCCGACCCGTGATCGCAGCGGCCGGGCGGCCTGCCGGGCGCTCCCCGCGCCGGAGGACAAAAAAAGAGCGCCCGCTCGACGGTGGGGGGGGGAAACCGTCACGGGCGCTCTGCCCTGCACCTTTAGCAGGACGCGGGCCAGGGGCTCGCCGTAGGTCTTTCGAGCGTTTACCCATCGGGTTTCCCCCGAGGCTTTCGATCCTGAGATCGCTGCGTGCAAAGGTGGCAGCTGCTCGGCTCCCGGATGGCCACCGGAGGCCGGTACCGATCGGCGAGCCGCGCCGCCTGCTCGCCGGGTGGGCGACCCGGGCCGCGAGCACCCCCGCGGCCTGCGCCGCGGTGACGAGGACCGACGCCGCGTGCGCGTTCAAGGCTCACCCCGCCCGATCGTGTGAGCTCCGGATCGCGTGAGGCGCGTTGCCTGCATCGATGAGCTCGGTGGCCGTAGTCCCCGAGCCGATCGTGGCCATCACGCGTGCATCCCCGGAGACATGATGTCGAGTCCGCTGCGCGCTCAGCCGGGCGTGGCGATCTCGTCGTAGCCGCGGCCGCTGAACTGAAGCAGGCACACGCCGTGGCCGAACGGATCGGCCAGGCGGAGCATGCGCCCCCACGCGGCCACCTCGATGTCGGCCTCGGGGACCGCGCCCGCCTCCTGCGCCCGGCGCGCGGCGGCATCGAGATCGTCGACGACGAAATCGAGGTGGACCGGCGTCCAGTGACGCCGGTAATCGCGCGGGGACGCCCCGGCCGCAGGCGCGCTGCCGGCCGGCTTCTCCAGGAGATAGATGGGCGCGGCCGCGCCGAGGAGCTCGACGAAGGCGCCGCCGAAGCGCCGCCCCACGCGCAGGCCGAACGCGCGGGTGTAGAACGCGATGGCCGGCTCGATCTCCGGCACGTCGATGTTGACGAGCAGGTCGGACATGCAAGCACTCTAGCGACGGGGCGCGCCGCGGCGCAATGCGGGCGGCGGCCGGCTCCGCAGGTGCTGCGGCACAGGCGCATCGAGCGAGTCGGCCTGCTGCTCGACGCGGTCATCACGATGTTCGCGCGGGTCGTGTGGCTCCGCGGGCGGCTGTGGGCGATCGAGGATCCGGCGTCGAAGGCCGCGATAGCGCGTGGCCTCCTGGGTGGACACGCAGATCAAGGCATACCCGCGCTCGCCGTTCGTGCTTTCGGCGAGGCCGCAGGGCTATCGAGAGGCGCCGCTCGAGCGCGCGCAGGCGGCGGCTCAATCGAACTTCAGCCCCCTCCCGTCGACTCGTCTGCACCGGGAGGATGCTGATGGACCTGCTAACGTTGCGCCATGCATCAACATCGATGATGCAGCGCCGGGCGTGGTGTTCCTACGCGGTCCATTTGACGGAGTATGCTTGGATTAACCAGGAGCAGATGAAGAAGGACAGGGCCGACGGCCTGCGCGATACGGTGCTCGATTTGCACTGGTTCTTCCACGTGCAACTCGCGCGCATGGCAGGGACGTTCCCGGCCTGGGAGGGAATCCGTCTCGTCCGGGAGCGGTCGGCATAACGCAATGGCAGGCTCTGCATATCGCCTCTGCGCAGCACCACGACGCCCGCCGGGCCTCCAGAGGGCATGCCCCGCCCTGCCTCGCTCATGCGGCTTTACGCCCTCACGCGGATAGGGCAATTCCTCTTTCCATGGAGGCCCCTCGACCCCCGACCGACGCGCAGCCCCCCGCCCCCGAGGCCGATCCGCCGGAGTCCCTCGAGGCGATCGTCCCGAAGCGCAGGCTCTGGCCGGTCTTCGCGGTGCTCGGCCTCGCGATCGCCGCGGCGGGCACCCTCGCCTTCCGCTCGCTCACGGCCACCGATCCGCTGCGCATCCTCGTGGCGATCGATCTCGACGGGTACTGGTGGGAAGGGTCGCTGCCGGCGGCGAGGCTCGCCGACGAGCTCGGCGGGCAGCTCGCCGAGCTCGGGTTCGATCCGGTGAAGGGCGGCGACCCGCGGGTGATGAAGGCGCTGGAGGGCGCCGAGGACCCGAAGCAGGCGGCAAAGGCGCTCGGCGCCGGCTTCATCATCGAGGCGCGCATCGCCCCCGAGATCGTGGAGCACCCGGTCAAGGAGGGCTATTTCGAGCTCCGGGCCGACGCGCCGGTGACGCTCACGTTCCTCGACAAGGGCACCTCGACCGAGGGGCGCCTCCGCGGCTACGCCGGGTCGACGAAGAAGGACCAGGCCATGGCGCTGCTCGCGAACTCCATGGCCTCGCAGGCGCTCGACGCGGTGATCGCGCAGCTCATGGATCACCCCTCGGTGCGCGAGATCACGGAGGGATCGGACATCAAGCTGCTGGAGCGGCTCGCCTCGGCGAGGCGGTTCGTGAAGGATCGCGCCGCGAACCTCGACCGGGCCGCGGGCGCGTACGCCGCCCGCGCGAAGGAGGTCGAGGCCGAGGAGCAGGGGCGCGTGACGTTCCTGTCGCCCCCCGCGGCGGAGGACCTGCTCGTCGGCACGGCCGAGGGCGGCTATTTCGTCAAGACGGCGGATGTCTCGGTGTTCCACTCGGTGAAGTCGAAGGATCTCGCCCGCCGCGAGGCGCTGGAGACGGTCGAGTGGCGGCCGCTCGATCGGCAGGCCGTCCCGACGACGGACCCCGCCGCGGTCAAGCCGATGTGGAGGGGCTATCACGTGTACTCGTACCCGTCCTCGCAGCGCGACGGCGACCGGGTCGCGCTGGTGGAGGACTTCTTCGGCTGGGCGAAGACGATCACGATCGTCGACCGATCCGGGCAGAACAAGCGCGTGCGCGTCGACCCGGAGCACCGCTTCGTCGATCCGAAGCTCGCCCCGGGCGGCAGGTTCGTGGCGGTCTACGATCGCCCGGAGGCCGGCGCGGAGGCCGATCTGATGGTGGTCGACGCGGAGAGCGGCAAGGAGGTGTTCGGCCTCCACACCGAGAACCAGTCGCTCGGCGGGTTCGCGTGGCTCGACGGGACGAGGCTCCTGTTCGTCTATGTGCCCGACGCGGCGGAGGACGACGTGAGGCACCTCGCCGTGGTCGACGTGAGCAAGCAACCCCTGTCGATCGAGCGCCCGTTCCGCGCCAGGCCCGGTGAGGACCTGCGCAACCCGGCGGCGTCGCGGGACGGGACGAAGATCGTGTGCGTCGTCGACGGCGACGAGCCGGG
Source organism: Sorangium sp. So ce394 (assembly GCF_051474665.1). Taxonomy (NCBI): domain Bacteria; kingdom Pseudomonadati; phylum Myxococcota; order Polyangiales; family Polyangiaceae; genus Sorangium; species Sorangium sp. So ce394. The sequence goes on along the minus strand of NZ_CP150339.1, from coordinate 4,912,281 downwards.
GATCGCCGTCATCGACGCGACGACGTGGCGCCGGAAGGTGTACCCGGTCGACGGCGGCGCGTCGTGGCCCGCGTTCTCGCCCGACGCCGCGCGCGTCGCGTTCGAGACGCGGGGCGCGGGCGGCACCGACATCGCGGTGCTGGCGCTGGCCACCGGCGAGGTGAAGCGGCTGACGGTGGGCTCCGGCCAGGAGCGGGCGCCGTGGTTCTCCGCGGACGGGAAGCGCGTGGTGTTCGAGGTGCGGTACCGCGACCCGGTGTTCCCGCAGAAGCGGTCGCTCTCGCGCATCGCGAGCGCGGCGGTCGAGCCGTGAGCGCGCCCCTGCCTCCTCCGCCGCAGGGCGCCGGGGCTCCGCCGGAGAGCGGCGGCGGCACCCCGCCGCGAGGCGCCGGCGCTCCTCCAGAGAGCGGCGGCGGCACCCTGCCGCGAGGCGCCGGCGCTCCTTCCCAGGAAGAGAGCGCCGCGACCGCGATGTTCTATCGCATGTCGGCCGAGCGCCTGCGCGCGCGCTGCCTCCTGAGCGGCCTCGCGCTCGCGCTGTCGGCCCTCGTCCCGTACGAGGTCGCCTTCGGGCACGGCATCTTCGTGTGGAGCGTGCTCCCCGAGCTCGCGCCCGCGGCGCAGATCGCCGCGCTCGCGCCCGCGCTCGCCGGCCTGTGGCTGCTCTTGCTCGGCGCGCGCACGGGGCGCCGCGCGGGCCTCTTCATCGAGCGGCCGACGTCGCGCGCCGTCGCCGTGCTCGCCGCGCTCGTCGCCGTGAACGTCGCGGTGTGGGCCGGCCGCCGGAGCTCGGCGTGGGACATGCTCCCGCTGCCGGACAGCCTGGTCACGCGGCCGGCCCCGCTCCTCGCGGTCTTCGCGCTCACCGCGGCGGGCGTGGTGCTGCGCTTCCACGCGCGGGCGCGCAGGGGCGGCAGCGCCCTGCTCGTCGCGTCGGTCGCCGCGGCGCTCATCTTCTATCTCTGGCCGTCCCGCGGCGAGATCCCCGCGCAGACGATCGCGCGGGCGGCCGTGCTCGTGGCCACGCTGCCCGACGCGCGCTTCCAGCTCGGGTACGGCATGGTCCTGCTCTTCGCGCTCGGGCCGCTCGCGATCGCGCTGCTGGGCCTCGACCACGCGCGCCGCGTCCCCAGGCGCGAGCACCCGGGCCTCGCGATCGCGGCCGTGTGGGCGATGCCCGCGCTCATGCTGCTCTTCGTGTACCGCGCGTTCCTCGCGGGCGGCTGGGGCGTGGAGGCCGCCACGGTCGCCTTCTTCGCGCTCCTGCTCGCCGCGGTCGTGGCGGTGCTCGCCTCGGCGATCGAGGTGCTCGCGCTCGGCGTGCTGGTGCCCGACGCCGAGCTCGCGCCGGGCGCGCCCGACGGGGCCGGCGCGTCCGGCGCGCGGCCGATCGTGGCGGCCGGCGCCGCCGCGGCCGCCGTCGCCGCGCTGCTCGGGGCGATGCTCGTGCTCGGCCGCCCCGCGCCCAAGGGGGTCGACTGGACGCTCGGCGCGCCCACCGCCGCGTGGGACAGGGTGTTCGGCGAGCTCTTGCCGGGCTGGGAGCGGGCGCGCATCGCGCGCGACGCGCACGCGCGCAGCGCGCAGGGCACGGGCGCCGAGGCGCAGGTGCTGACCAAGGCGCGCAGCCGCGAGATGCTCGCGGCCGCGAGGGCGCAGCCGGGCGGCGAGGGCTTCGCCGCGGCGCTCGCGGCGCTGGCGAGCCAGGTGGACGATCTCGAGCTGTCCGGCCGCGCGTTCGGCCGGCTCGTCGCCGAGGCGAACGACGCCGCGCGGCGCGCCGGCCTGGCCTACTACCTCGATCCCGCCGTGAACCTCGGCGTCTCGGCCGAGGGCACGACGCGGCGGTTCTACACGACGCCTTACCGGGTGAAGGAGGTCCACGCCTTCCGCGTCGGCGGCGACCGCTTCGCGACGCTCCTCGTCGAGCCGATGACCGGCGAGCGCCGCGTCCACCTCGGCTTCTCGCGCGACCAGGACCCGTTCGCGCTCGTCATCGGCTCCGAGGTCCGGGCGTATGCCGAGCGCATCGGCCAGGCGGGCGGCGCCTGCCATGCCGCGGAGGGCGGCGCGGCCGGCGCGCACGCCGGCGCCCTCTCGCGGTGCGACGCGGCGCTCGCGAGGCTGCGCGAGCGCCTCGGCGAGGCGCTGGAGCGGGCGGTGCTCTCCGGCACCGAGCGGCACGAGCTGCAGCATCAGGTCGACGGCCCTCACCTGCCGCTCCCGCCTGCCGTGGCCGAGCTGCTCGCCGGCTTCTCGGACGAGGCGCAGGACCGCGTGGGCCGCGAGCTCTCCGCGTACCTGGCCGAGATGACGGCCAAGGAAGCGCCGCCGCAGCTCACGCTCGTGCACCTGTTCCCCTTCGGGGTGGTCGCGCGCGGCGGCGCCGAGCACCGGGTCGCCACGATCGTCCTGGAGACGCTCTCCGGGAAGAAGCTCCGGCTCGGCGCGCGCGAGGTCGATCCGGAGGCGTACGCGCAGGCGTTCGAGGAGCAGGTGAGCCGCGGCGACGACGAGCTGCGCGAGGCTGCGCGGCGAGGGTACCGCGAGCATTTCGGGGTGGATCTGCAGGAGCCGGTGCGGGAGTGACCGTCGCGGGGCAGCGCGGGTAGCGCCGGGGAGCGGGAACGGTCTCCCGGGGATGCTCGGCCATCCTTCCGACACCGGAAACGGTCTCCACCGGGTTGCTCGGCTAGCCCTCCGGCACCGGAAACGGTCTCCGCCGGGTTGCTCGGCTATCCCTCCGGCACCGGAAACGGTCTCCGCCGGGCAGCTCAGCTGCCTCCACGACACCGGAAGCGGTCTCCCGGGGAAGCTCGGCGGCCTCCCGAACCGGAGCATCGTCGCCGGCCTGCGCGCTTCAGGGCAGGACGCGCGTCTCCCGCGCCGCCGAGAGCGCCGCGCCGCCGGCCCACGGCTCCACGCGGTCTCCCAGCGAGGCGCGCACCTTCGCGACCTCGTCCTTCGTGATGGCGGGCGCGCCGTTCCCCCAGCTCGATCGGACATAGGTGAGCACCAGCGCGATCTCCTCGTCCGACAGGTTCACGCCGAAGTTGGGCATCACGTCGTTGTACTGCACGCCGTTCACCTCCATCGGCCCGGCGGCGCCGAGCAGCGTGATCCGGATCGGCGTCTCCTTGTCCTCGAGCAGCCACGACGCGCCCACGAGGGGCGGATACCGGCCGGGCTTCCCCTCCCCCCTCGCCTGATGGCACCCGGTGCACGAGCGGTAATAGATCTTGCCCCCCTGGGCGAGGTCCTCGTCCGCGACGCCGGAGGCCGCCTCGCCGCGCGCCTGGGTGCGGGCCTCCAGCTTCCGCAGCACCATCCACGGCAGCGCGAGCACGCCGAAGGCCACGATCAGCATGATCACCACGACGTGCGCGGTGCTCGGCTCTCCGTCTCGAGCGTCATCGCGCTTGCCTGCTTCACCCACGGGGCACTCCTCCGCCGCAGATGAAGCGCAGGCGATCCCCGCCGTCAAGGACCCGTCCGGCGGGGCGCGCCGGCGCCGGCGCTGCCGCCCGGAAAGCTGGGTCTCCATGGAGCCGCGTGTCGGGATCGACGTCGGCCGGGAGCTCGGGGCGTATGGCGCCTGACAAGTTCCACGAGTTGCGAAGCCCGACCGCTCTGCCGAAACGCAAGCGTCAGTGGCAAGGAATGCGGGAGAGAGAGAAACCGCAAGGGCGCGAGGGGCGCAAGGAACCAGAGATAAGACAATTTGTCTTCCCCTCGCGTCCCTTGAGTCCTTGCGGTTCCTCTTCCCTTCTGTTGATTTCTTCGGGGCTCTGACGTGATCGGTGCTCTACGCCGTCGCAGCCGCCACAGAGGCGCCCGCGCCGCCGGCGCTCTCGCTCCTCGCCGCGGCGGCGCGCGGCGCCTTCTTGCGGGTGACGCTGCGCTTGCCGTCGATGCTGACGGGCACGTCGCCGTCGACCGTCACCCGGCGCACCACGCGGAGCTGATCGCCGTAATCGTTGACCGCGTAGTGCTGGGTGGCGCGGTTGTCCCAGATGGCCACATCGCCGGCGGCCCACCGCCATCGGACGGTATTCTCGAGGCGCGTCACGTGGTCCTGGAGCACCTGGAAGAGGTGCGCCGAGTCGAACGACGAGACGCCGAGGAGCCTCTTGACGAAGTGGCCGAGCACGAGCGAGCGCTCCCCGGTCTCCGGGTGGACGCGCACCACGGGGTGCTCGGTCTCGTACACGGTCGACGTGAACACCTCCTGAAAGCGCCGCACGTCGTCCGTCGACGCTTGCGGCTTTCGCGCCTGGTAGTCGTACTCGTTGCTGTGCACGGCCCACAGCTTGTCGGCGAGCTCGCGCAGCGCGGGCGGCAGCTCCTCGTACGCCGCGACCGTGTTGGCCCAGACGGTATCGCCGCCGTACGCCGGGATCACGAGCGCCCGGAGGATCGACGCCTTCGGGTAGGCGTCGACGAACGTGACGTCGGTGTGCCAGGAGTTCGCGCGGCCGCCATAGCGCGAGTCGAGCTCATGGATGTAGGAGGTGCCCTGGACGACGGGCACCGTCGGGTGCGCGACGGGCGCGCCGTCGAAGATCGCGGTGAGCTTCTCCTGGGCGGCGTCGTCGAGGTGGTGCTGGTTGCGGAAGAAGATCACCTTGTAACGCAGCCAGGCCTTCCGGATCTCGCTCACCGTGGCGGCGTCGAGATCGGCGGAGAGGCGCACGCCGCGCACCTCTGCGCCGATCCGGCCGGCGACGGGCACGATCTCGAGGACATTGCTGCTCTGGTTCGTCGTGACGCTCATGCGGAATTTTCCTTGTGGTTGTGTCAGCCGAAAAGCATCGTGGGGTGGCGTCGCGCTCGGGTGCCGGCGGACCGGCCCCCGGGTCAGTGCGACGCCGGCTTGTGCGCGATGGCGAACAGCCGCTTGCCCTCGAGGCGGATCCCCTCGGGCGTCCGGAAGGCCTCGAGCTCGCGCTTGATGTCCTCGACGGCCTGGACGCGCAGCGACTCCGGCAGGTGGCCGAGGAAGTTGCCGAACGAGCTCGCCTGCGAGAAGGCGATCGCGGCGCTCGCGTCCGGCTGGTAGTTCACGTTCTCCTGGGCCTCGATCTTCTGCACGGAGAAGCCGGCGCCGCCGAGCAGGCCGGCGAGCTCCTCGGCGGTCACCCAGTGCGGCGTGCCGGCCAGCGACTCCGGGTAGCGCGCGTAGGGCTCGCGCGAGAGCACCTGCCGCTTGATGGCCTGCAGCCGGTTCGGCTGGTCCTTCGCGCCCGTGGTGAGCCCGACGCGCCCGCCCGGCTTGAGCAGGCGGTGGATCTGCCGCAGCGGCTCGGTTTTGTCGGGGAGCCAGTGGAAGACGGCGTTGAGGTACACGACATCGAAGCTGCCCGACGGGAGCCCGTCGAGCGCGTAGGCGTTGCCGACCTGGAACGAGAGGTTCGCCCTCGCCTTGCGCTGGGCGATCTCCACGCGCAGCGGCAGCGGATCGATCCCGAGCACCTGGCCCGTCGGCCCGACGATGCCCGCGACGTGCTCTGCGAGCAGCCCGGTGCCGCTCCCGATATCGAGCACGCGCTCGCCCGCGCGAACGCCGAGCTCGGCGATCAGCCGCTGGCCGTGGCGGAACTGCCGCTCGGCGCTGCGTACCTCGTAGTCCTGTGCGAGCTGCGGCGTATCGAAGACGAGACTGAGTCCACTCATGCGAAGGCTCCGGGAAAGAGAGGTTGCCGGGCGCTCTCGGCGGGGCGACGCCCTCGTCCGCGACCGTCCACCCCGGCGGCGATCGCACGTCGCACGCGCCGTGCCATGCGTTTCCCCGCGCTCCCGCGGGCCCCCGCCCGCCCGGTGCTGCGTCGCGAGCACGCCGCCAGCACCTCGTGCTGCTCTGGCCGCACCTCGTCCGCCGCGAGCGCGTGGCGCGAGGGCGCGCCGCGAGCGCGCGAGGGCGCGAGAGCGCAGCGGACAGACCACAACCGTACATCCCCCCTGGACCGTTTCGCGCCTGAAGGGCGCCGTACAGCAGCAGTGGATACTCGAAGGTTCATTTTTTCACTGGAGCCCCCTTTCGGCATCAGGCGTCATCGAACGCGCTCTGCTGGGCGCACTTCATCGGTCGGCGCGTGCACGTTCACATGGCCGGATGACGCGCGCGGGGCGATGCGACGCGGCGCGGAGTCGGTGAATCCACGTTTCCCGGCGCTCCATTCCTGTGGCACCATGAGCGCATGCTTCATGATGTCGTGAGGAAAGGTTCTGTTGCCGGCGCGCTGCTGGTGGCGATGGGGTGTAGCTCGGGCGGCGGCGATCCGCCGCCCGGGGGCCAGGCGGGGGGGCCGGGCGTGTCGATGCCGGAGGTCGACGCCGGGCCGGACGGCTCGGACGAGCCGGCGTGTGTCGACTACACGATGCCGACCGATGTGGACTGCGCGGCGCCGCTCGACGGCGTGCTGCCGGCAGACCTGCGCTGTACCGGCCTCTACGGGGACTTCGACAAGCGCGAGCTCGCGTGCGGCGTGCTCGAGTACAAGCCTGCGATGGAGCTCTGGAGCGACGGCGCCGCCAAGCGGCGATTCGTCTCGATCCCGAAGGGCCAGCGGGTGGACGTGAGCAATCCGGACGCGTTCGTGTATCCCGAGGGGACGCAGTTCTGGAAGGAGTTCCGCGTGAAGGGCGCGGACGGCGCGCTGCGCATGGCCGAGACGCGCCTCCTGCGCAAGATGGCCGCCGGCTGGGTCTACACGAGCTATGTCTGGTCCGAGGACGAGCGGCAGGCGATCCAGATGCAGAACGACTTCGGCGTGCCCGATCTCTACGGCACCGGCCACATGGTGCCGACGCGGGATCAATGCAAGGAGTGCCACGTCGGGCGCGCCGATTTCGTCCTCGGCTGGGACGCGCTGATGCTCGGCCCTGGCGCCGAGGGGGTCACGCGCGAGTCGCTGGTCGCGCTCGGCGTGATCGAGGACGCGAGCCCGCTCGCCCTGAAGATCCCCGGCGACGAGGTGGAGCGCCAGGCGCTCGGCTACCTGCACGCGAACTGCGGCGTGAGCTGCCACAACGACCTGCCCGAGTCGGCGGCCCACGATACGGGCCTGTACCTGCGGCTCGAGGCGAGCGAGCTGGGCAGCGTGGCCGCGACGGACGCCGTCCGGACGGGCATGAACAAGCGCCCGGCGGAGAACGCGAAGTACGAGGGGCTGAAGAACCCGGACCCGGCCAACTGGTACGACATCCGTCCTGGTGATCCGTCGCGCAGCCTGCTCGTCGCCCGCCAGGAGCTCCGCGGCTTCGAGGGGCAGATGCCGCGCATCGCGACCCGCCAGGTCGACGACACCGGCCTGCAGCTGGTCACGCAGTGGATTCAAGGGATGACCGAGCCGAACTACCCGCCCCCCGGGCCGTAGGCCCCGCCGCCCGCGGCCAGCGCGCGGCGGGCGCCCGCTGCCGGGTCAGCGCAGCGGCCTCGGCAACCCGGCGATGTGCTCCGATTTTTCCCACGTCCTGATGAACGTCTCGGCCGACTGATCGCGCAGCGCGCTCAGGTACTCCGGCCGCAGGCCCACGGCCTCGAGATCGCCGTGCAGCTGCGCGATGAGGCCGTGGTGGGCGTAGCCGCGGGTGTGGAAGTACGCCCAGTCCTTCTCGTCTTGCGTGCTGTAATGGGTCAGGTTCGGGTCGACCGACGGAATGCACGAATCGATGCTCGACAGGGGTTGCGCCAGGCAACCCGCGCACTCACCCAGATCGCCCGGCCGCTGCAAGCACTGCTCGACGGAGTTGCCATTGCACCAGTCGCCGCGATCGGTGGTGTATCCGAGCCGCGGGGCGACCCCCTGTCCGAGGCCCTGGAAGTCGCCGGCCCACGCGACGCGCTTCCCCGCCAGGTCGGCCGCGTACGCCACGCTCTGGGCCAGCGACCGCGTCGAGCGGGCGCAGGAGTTCTCGACGCCCGAGCTCGGGTAGTCGAGCGCGACGTCGCCGCCCGTGAAGTGGCCCGCGAAGCCCTCGGTCTCGGCGATCATCTGCAGGGCGTCGTCGCCCAGCTTGCCCTCCCAGCCGGCGCTGCCGTCGGCGCTGATCCGCCGGGCGTAGACGTGGCTCGCGACGAGCGGGTAGCCGTAGCGCGACGACGACAGCGCATACACGTCCTCGATCGCCTGCTCGGAGATGTGCCCGATCTCGAGCAGCATGCCCTTGTCCATCATGCGGTCCACGACCTGCGCGCCCTCGTAGGTCAGCCCGAGCACGTTCTTGCTCACCGCGACGGGCGCGTCGGTGATCGTCGCGTCGACCCCGGGCATGACGCCGCCGCCCGGGTACACCTTGAAGCCGTCCCAAGCGCCGGCGTTGAGGAAGCGCTCGGCTATCTTGAGCGAGCAGAGCTCTTCGTAGCTCGTCGCGTGCGCGGGCGAGCAGCCGAGCTGGTTGCTCTGGTCGACGGCGAAGGGGTGCTCGGGGTCGGTCGCGAACGGGTTGTTCGGGTCGGTCTGGCACTGCACGTTGTGCAAGAAGCAGTTGAGAAATGACTGCTGCGCGGCGAACTGGGGCACGTAGATGGCCGTGCCGGCGATGCGCGTGTTGAGCGAGTGCGCGAGGAAGGCCGTGCGGGCCCCGAGGTAGTGGTAATATTCGAGGCGGTCGACCGGGCTGTCGTACGGGGCCCACGCGTAGTCGGCCTCGATGCCGATCACCATCGCCATCTTGCCCTCGCTGATGATGCGGCGGGCGTCGGCCGCCGAATAGGCGATCTCGAGAAAGTCAGCGTGGTTGCTGGCGAGCGCCTTCAAGAACTGGATCTGCCTGACGATGCTCTGGAGCGAGTCGGCCATGTCGCACTCGAACCCTTCCTGCCGAAAGGGGTTGGTGCCGACGCCGTTGCGCACGAGCGAGCAGAGCGGGTAATTCTCGACCGCCTGGGCCACGATGAGCTTGAGGCCGCCCTCGAGGGCGCGGCGCAGGTAGCCGTGCCAGTAGCGGGGGTGGGCGTTGGTGTCCCATTTGGGCCACTCGAGGTAGTCATGCTCGGGGTCGCCCGTATGGCCGTCGATCCGCTTGTAGTAGCAGTCGCCGAGCCCGCCGCCGTGGCAGCAGGTGTCGACGCCCAGGAGGTTCGCGAAGCCGACGTCGCAGATGCCGGCGGCGCCGGCATGCGTGTGGCCCGAGCCGTCGCAGCTCTGCATCGCCTCGGCCTCGTCGCCCTCGACCGAGCCCCAGAACCACTTGCCGCTGAAGGCGAGCTCGGAGGCGACGTGCTCGTGGGTGGCGGCGGCCCCGATCACCGGGTCGCCCGTCGTGGGCACGTCGTCGAGGGTCACGTGATCGATCGCTCCCTCGGTCAGGCGAAGGCGGTCGATGTCGGGCGCGGGCCGGCCCGAGCTCGAGAAGGCGATGGCGTTGGGTCCGGCGTCGAGGTCGACGCGCAGCACCCGCGTGGTCGGCGTGTAGAAGTCGCCGTCGGTGAAGGGCACGAACGTCGGCGGCCGGTCGTTGACGCTCACCACCGCTTCGCCCTCATAGCCGAGCCAGTCCACCTCGAGCAGGTAGCGCCCGGCGGTCGGGGCCATGACGCCCTCGAAGCGCAGCGACGCGTCGTAGCCGATGCCCCGGACGACGGCGCCGCCCGAGCAGGACCCGCAGTTGAAGTCGTCGACGTAGAGCCCCTCGAGACCGTTCGACGGCGCCTCGGCCTCGTAGACCGCGGGCAGCGCCCACGGCGGGGGCGGGGGCGAGTTTGCGACGGCGGAGACCTCGCCGGCGCTGAGGGCGCGGTCGTAGAAGAGCACCTCGTCGATCGAGCCCTCGAAGCCGTCCCACGACGGGTGGTTGCCGATGACGATGGGCCGGCTCGACGCCTGCGGCGTGCCGGTGGCGGGCTTCCACGCGGCGAGCACGCCGTCGACGTAGAGCGCGATCCGGCTGCCGTCGTACGACCCCGTGACGTGCGCCCACCGGCCCGCCACCGCCGGCGCGGTGACCGAGACCGTGGTGCCCCACTGCCCGCCCGGGAACGTCACGGCGAACATGAACCTGTCCCCGAGGAACCACAGGCCCCACACGTCGGGGCTCCACCAGCGGTTCACGATCGCGCCCGGCCCCGCGGGCTTCACCCAGGCGGCGACCGTGAACCTGGGCGCGGCGAAGGCCGAGGCGCTCGAGACCTCGGCCCGGCTGTCGGGGGCGCCGTCGAAGACGGCTCCCCCGTCGTAGCGCCCGTCGCCGCAAGCGGCGGTGCCGTGGAGCTGGGCGTGGTGCGGCGTCGCGCCCTGATCGACGACCTGGCCCCCCGCGCAGGCGTCGAAGCTCCAGTGCCCGAACGGCCTGGGCGCCGACACGCCCTGCGCCGCGGCGGTGCTGGGCGCGGCCGCGGCCGCGAAGAGCGCGAGCACCCGGGGTAGAATGACTGTTCGACGAACCATCTTAGCCTCCTTCGATACGAACCCGAGACCACCGAGACCCGCCCCGACGCCGGCGCCGCCCGCCGATCGCGCGCGACGCGCCCCGGCGCCAGCCCGCACGCCGTGACCACGCCCTTCGCGCTCGGCGCGGCCAGGGCGCGCCCGGCGGGCCCTTCGCGGCCCGTGCGCGGCGCCAGCTCGGGCCCGACCTGGCACGCGCAACCACGGGCAGGCCCATCGTGCGCCCGGGGCCCTTCGGCCTTCCAGTGGCATGAGCCGCCACCGCGTTGTCATTTGACGCCATGGCCCCGCGGGCGCGACCATGGCGGCGTGAAACGAGGTGCGCCCGGGCCCGCCGCTCGACCCGCCCCGTACGCCGATTCGCCCCTCTATCGCTCGTTCGTCGTGCGCCCGGCGCTCTGGTGGGCGCAGGGCGCGGGCGCCGACGCGGTCGCGCTCGCCGCGCGCTTCGGCCTCGGGCCATCGGCGCTCGAGGACCGCATGAGCGAGATGCCCCTCGCCGCCTACCGCGACCTCGTCGACGCCTGCGCCGAGGCCGCGCGCGAGCCGTTCCTCGGCTTTCGCATCGCCACGTCGCTGCCGCGCGGCTACCTCGGCGTCTTCGAGCTGAGCGCCTCGTCGGCCCCCACCGCGGGCGAGGCCGCGGCGCGCTTCGTCAAATACCTGCCGCTCGTCAACAACGGGCTCTTGAGCGCCCGGCTCGATCGCGGGGGCGGCGAGGTCATCCTGCGCCAGTGGATCGACGGCGAGCCCCTCGCGCAGGGCCGGCACGGCAACGAGTTCATCCTGACCGCGATGCTGCGCCAGTCGCGCGAGTTCACCGGCCGGCACGTCGTGCCCCGCCTCGTGCGCCTCGCCCACCCCCGCCCGCCCGACGTCGGCGAGCTCGAGCGCTGGTTCGGCGCGGAGCTCTGCTTCGACAGCGGCGAGAACGCGCTCGTCGTCAGCGAGGCGGTCATGGCCCTGCCCCAGGTGGCCGCCGACGGCGCCCTGCTCGAGGTGCTCGACCAGCACGCCGCGCGCATGCTCGACGAGCGCGCCCAGCGCCCCGACGACTTCCTCGCCCGGGTGCGCCGCAGCGTCCGCGAGAACCTGACCCACTCCGAGGCGCTCTTGCCGCGCGTCGCGTCGCTCCTGTCGTCGAGCCCGCGCACGCTCCAGCGCGAGCTGACCGCGCGCGGCACCTCGTTCCGGCGCGTGGTCGACGAGGTGCGGGCCGAGGCCGCCCGCGCCTACGCCGCCGAGGGCGAGCTCGGCGTCGGCGAGATGGCCTTCCTGCTCGGGTACGCCGACACGCCGAGCTTCGTCCGCGCCTTCCGCCGCTGGACGGGCCAGACCGTCGGCGACTACCGGCGCGACGGCGCGCCCGCCGCGCCGCCGCGCTGAAGCTCAGCGCGTCAGCGGACGTGGATGTCCGGCTTCGGCACCGGGGCCATCCCCTCCCCGATGTGGAAGCTCGGGTGAGGCGGCTGGTTGTAAGCGCCGTTTTGCCACGAGATGGCCACGCGGTACTGCGGATCGTGCATCAGCGTGTGGATCCGGTTCTTCGCGACCTGGTTCGTCGTGAAGATGCGAATCGAGTCGCCGCAGCGGAAGATCACCTCCTCGCGCCAGTCGCCCAGGATGTCGGCGCTGAGCGTCGGGCTGCTCTTCGTGCCGTTGTTCGCGGCGCACCCGTTCGCCGTGAAGCCCTCGCCCTCGCCGTCGTACTGCTGGACTTTGTTGCTGTCGAGGAGCTCCCGGCTGAGATCCGCGTCCCACCAGATGAGGAAGTTGGACGACGAGGGGCGGTTCCCGGCGGCGCCTCCGTCCGAGCCGCGCAAGAGCTGGCTGCTATTGACCCACGCCTCGCTCCCGGGGCTGCGCGGATCGATGTCCGCCGCCACGCCCCGGCCCGGGCCCTCCTCGCCGCCGTTGCCCGGCCCCTTCCAGATCACCTCGCACGTGCGGGCGTCGCGCATCGCGTACGCGGGCGACTCCCCGCCCTCGTACGGCATGAACACCTCGAGGCCGGGGCGCGACGGGATGTGATCCGTCACGTGCAGCGCGTCGCCGTGAGCGTAGTAGTCCACCGTGCAGAGGCCCTTGCCGTCGTTGTCGAACGTCGCGCCGCCGTTGATGATCTCCTGCTGCGGATCGTCGTCCACGTTCGCCACGCTGATGGAATGGGCGCCCTTGCCGCCGTACGCCCCGTTTTCGCGGCTCGAGCTGGAGTCGAACGTCCAGAGGTTCGTGAGCGCGCCGTCGCGGTAGTTCCACGCCGACAGCGTGGTGCGCGCGTAGTAGCCCCGGCCGAACACCGCGCTCGGCCGGCCGGTGTCGTCGAGGAACGCGATCGTGCCCACGAAGCGGTCGACGCGGTTGCCGTAACACTCGTTGTTGCCCCAGCTGCACACGTCGCCGCGCCCCACCTTGAACTCCGTCGTCGCGAGCTCGGCGCCGGTCTCTCCGGAGAAGACGGTGAGATACTCCGGGCCGGTGAGGATGTACCCATCGTTGTTGCGGTAATCCTTCGAATCGTCGTCGGCGGCCGCGGGCCCCAGGCTGAGCGGCTCGCCCCGGCCGTCGCGCGTCCCCGGCGCGGTCTTGACCGCCACCTCCGCCTTCCCGTCGCCGTCGAGATCGTAGACGAGGAACGGCGAATAGTGCGCCCCGGCCCGGATGTTCACGCCGAGATCGATCCGCCACAGCCGCTTGCCTTCGAGCGTGTACGCGTCCAGGTAGGTCTTGCCGGTGCGGCCAGCCTTCGAGTTGTCCTGGAGGTTCGACGGATCCCACTTGACGACGATCTCGTATCGCCCGTCGCCGTCCAGATCTCCCACGCTGCCGTCGCCGCTCGAGTACGTGTAGCCGTCCCCGGCCGGCGGCGGCGTCGTCGGGATGGACAGGGATCCATCCTTCCACACGGGCGCAGCCTCCGACTCGCCCTGCTCGACGCCGCCGACGACCGGACGCACCGTGTAGACCGAGCTCGGGGAGCCGCCGCGGTCCACGAAGTTCGTGGAGTCCGCGATCGGCGCGTCGTTGACCTTGGTGCCGTCGCGGTAGACGTTGAAGGCGATGTCGTCGGGGTCGTAGCCGAACAGGCGAAAGCCCACGTAGATCCCGCCGTCCGTGGGAACGGCCACGACGCCGCGGTCGAGGTCCTCCATCTGCGCGAACCCGGTCGGCGCCGGCGCGCCCCCGCCGCCGCCCGAGCCGGTGCCGGCGCCCGCGCCGCCGCTGCCCGACGCAGGACCGCCGCCGGAGCCCGTACCGGTCGCGTCGCCGCCGGAGGCCGTGCCGGTCGCGCCGCCGCTGGAGGCCGTGCCGGCCGCGTTGGCGCCGCCCGTGCCGGGGTCGCCGCCGCCGTCCCCGCCAGCGCCGGTTTCGCCTGAACCGCAGGCCACGAGCCCAGAAGCGAGCGAGAAACAGATCGAGAGAACAGGGCGCCTCATAAGCGTACCTCGCGTTGCCGCTCCTCCGCCGGTCGGCGGCTCGCCTCCCGGACCGTGAGCGGACGGTGATCGGATCGCTCGCCTAGGTTGCGACATCCGCGCAGAACCAGTCACCTGGAGCGCGCAGGGCGTGCATTTTGTCGATGGACTGAAATTTTGAACACGCCCAGGACGGGCGCGTCGTTCGAGGCCGGCGGGAGCGCCGATCCAGCCGGCAAAGCGCTCTCGCGGCAGGAGAGCTCGCGGCGGCGCGGCCTCAGCCCCGGCGCGCGGCCTCGAGGACGCGGAACGTCTGGTCGGCCTCGGCGCCCGGCTTGCGCCGGCTCCCCCACCCGACCGCGGCCCGGTAGCTGCCGAGGAGCCCGGACGCCGAGAGCTGCTCCTCGTCGACCTGGACCGGCCGCTCGGCCTCCGGCGCCACGTAGAGCGCGTCCACCGGGCAATAGGCCTCACACATGAAGCACGTCTGGCAGTCGCGCTGCCGGGCGATCACCGGCGCGCCGCCCGGGACGCGATCGAACACGTTGGTGGGGCAGACCTCGACGCAGAGATCGCACCCGATGCACCGGGCATCGCTGACGAGCTCGATCATGGCGCGTGCGCCTCCGCCGGGGCCGGGCTGACCGATGCCGTCGGCGGCGACTCGGGGCGCACCCACACGCGATCGAGCCCGCCGGTGATCAGCCGCCGCTGCTGCGCCGGATCGAGCCCCGGGTGGTCCTTGTGCTTGTGCATCCCGCGCGTCTCGGTGCGCGCGCGCGCCGCGTTGAACATCCAGCGCGCCGTGGCCACCATCGCCGCGCCCTCGCGCGCCCGCACGACCTCGCGCACCTCCGCCCCCGGCCGGCCCTGCCGCACGTCGCGCCAGAGCGCGTCGAGCCGGTCGAGCGAGACCGCGAGCCCCCGCTCGGTGCGGAACAGGTTCTTGTCGTACGGGAACACCTCGTCCTGCACCGACCGGATCACCGCCTCCGCGTCGAGCTGCCGCGTCCCGCCCGCCGCCGGGAGCGCCGCGCTGCCGGCCCCCCGGGCGGTCCGCTGGCCGGCGCGGCCGCCGAGGCTGCGCGCGAACGCGGCGGCGCCCTCGCCGGCCCACTGCCCCGACGAGATGGCCCACGCGGCGTTGTGGCTGCCGCCGCCCGTGAAGCCGCCGCAGATGAGCTCTCGCGTGGCGGCGTCCCCGGCGGCGTAGAGCCCCGGCGTCGACGTGGCGCAGCTGTGGCTCGTGATGCGGATGCCGCCGGTGCCGCGCACGGTGCCCTCGAGCCGCAGCGTGACGGGGAACCGCTGCCGGAACGGGTCGATGCCGGCGCGGTCGAACGGCAGGAAGAAGTTCGGCTGGGCCTTGCGCATCCAGGCCTCCAGCGCCTCGTCGGCCTTGTCGAGCTGCGCGTACACCGGCTGCGTGAGCAGGGTCTCCGCGATCACCGAGCGGCCGCGCTGCGAGCCGGCGCCCTCGATGACGCGCCCGTCCTCGTAATAGAAGGTCGCCCAGTTGTAGAAGAGCGTCTTCGTGACCGACGCGAAGGCCGGGGCGATGGCGTAAGCGTTCGAGAACTCCATGCCCGACATCTCGGCGCCCGTCTCGGCGGCCATGAGGCCGCCGTCGCCCGTGAGCACGTTGGTGCCGAGGGCCTTGCTGAGGAACGCGCAGCCGCCGGTGGCGATGACCACGGCCCCGGCCTTCACCACCCAGCGCTGCCCGAGCTGCCGGCAGACGCCGGCCGCGCCGGCGACCACGCCGTCCGCGTCGACCAGGAGCTCGAGCGCGGGGCTGTGATCGAGGATGCGGACGCCCGCGAGCTTCACCTGCTTGCGCATGAGCCGCATGTACTCGGGCCCTTGCAGGCTGCGGCGGACGGGCTGCCCGCCGTCGTCGACCGGAAACGGATATCCCCAGGTCGCGAGGTCGTTCACGCTGGACCACGTCCGGTCGAGCACGCGGTCCATCCAGCCCCGGTCGGCGAGGTAGCCGCCGAGCCCTTCCCGGCTGGCCTTGGCGGCCTCGCGCGCCTCGGGGGTCGGGGGCACGTACCAAACGCCGACCCCGGACGGCGCGGTGGCGCCGCTGCTGCCGCAATAGCCCTTGTCCGCGAGCACCACGCGCGCGCCCTGCGCCGCCGCGGCGAGCGCCGCCCACGTCCCGGCGGGCCCGCCGCCCAGCACCAGGACGTCGGCCTCCAGCGCCAGCGTGTCGCTCCCGTCGAGGACGCGCCCGACCTCTCCCTCTGGCTCCCGTACCTCGCTCATGATTGGACGACTCCCTTGCTCAGATCCGCTGCTCTGCCGAGCGCTCTGCCGAACGCCCGGCCCATCGCTCGGCCGAGCGCCCGGCCCACCGCTCTCGCGGAGGCTCGGCCGTTCTCTTTGGATTGCAGCCGACATGCCATGGCCCGTTTTTCCGCTGCGATCTCGCGGGCGGCGCCCTCCCGTTGCTGGCGGCGCACCAGGACCTGCTGCTCGGGTGCTGCTCCTCGCGCACCGGCGTGGCCGCGCGCGAGCGCGCGAGCGCGCGATGGCCGACGCCGGGGCTACTGCAGCCGGAACCCCATCGCGGAGAGGGCCGCGCGCAGCCGGTCGCGCCCGCGCAGCGCCTGGGCCGACGCGACGCGCGCGGCCGAGTGGCGGCTCCAGCTGCCCTGCACGCCCATGCGCTCCCCGGCGTAGAAGCGCTCCATGAGCTTGTCGTAGCCGTCGATGGCGCCGACCTTTCGCTCGAACGCGCCGTACTGCTCGTGGTGCAGGACGACCTCCTGCGGGAGCCGCGGCTTGATGCTCGCCGGGGCCGCCGGGTCGGGCCAGCCGACGCACAGGCCGAAGGTCGCGAACACCTGGTCGGGCAGCCCGAGCTCGGCCGCGACCGCCTCCGGCTGGTTCCGCAGCGCGCCGATGTAGACCGTGCCGAGGCCGATCGACTCGGCCGCGACGAGCGCGTTCTGGGCGGCGAGCGCCGCGTCGACCACGGCCATCACGAACATCTCGAGGTAGTCGAGCCCCTCGTGGCCGACGCCGCGGTGCTCGGCGAGATCGCCGAGCCGCCGCAGATCGGCGAGCCAGACCAGGAACAGCCCGCAGTCGCGCACGTGCGCCTGGCCGCCGGCGAGCTCCGCGAGGCGCCGCCGCCGCTCGGCGTCCTGCACCGAGAGCACGCTCCAGAGCTGGAGGTTGGAGGAGCTCGGCGCCGACTGCGCGGCCGCCACGAGGAGCTCGAGCGTGCCCTCCGGGAGCGGCTTCGGAAGATAACGGCGCACCGAGCGGTGCCCGAGCAGGCTCTCGATCACCTCGTTCCACTGCGCGAAGCGGGGCGCCGCCCCCTCGCCGCCGTATCGCTCGCCAAAATGCTCCAGGGCGCGGTTGCTCATCGATCGTGCTCCTTCTGTCCCGTGGGTCGCTGACGTCGCGCTCCGGCACGCGACGAGGATCCCAGCCTCGACGCGGCGGCGCTCCGGGGGCTGCCGGCGAGCCCGGCGGCGCCGCCGCAAGGCGCGACGCTCGTGGCCTCGGGGCCAGCCACATTCATCCAATAAAACGGATGAATATTCCGTTTCAACAGACACGTCAACGGCGCCGCGGTGGACCGCTTGCGGTCGGCCGGCCCTGGCACAACGCCAGATTTATGAAAATTTCCGCTGTAGCTCTAGCAGCGTTGAGCCTCGCCGTGCTTGCGGCGGGGTGTGGCAAGGAGGAACGTGCGCTCGCGGAGGCGCGCCCGGTGGAGCCGGCGGCGGTGGCCGCGCCGGAGGCGGCGGATCCGCCGCTCGTGGCGACCGAGATGGCCGTGCCCGGCGATCTGCCGGCGTTCGTGGTCACCGGGCGCGGCGGCGCGTGCCCGCGGATGGTGTTTCTCCACGGCATGTGCGGGCACGGGCTCGGCTACGTGCAGGCCATGCAGGGGGCGGCGCGCGAGCACGGCGGGGTGCTCGGGCTCCAGGGCGACGTGCCCTGCGGCGGCGGGCCGTTCAGCAAGTACTCGCCCGACCCCGAGGAGCAGGATCGGCGCATCCGGAGCGCGCTGGCGGCGTGCGGCGGCGAGGCCGAGGATCTCGTGGTCATCGGTTACTCGCAGGGGGCGTACATCGCGGAGCGGCTCGCGGAGCGCTGGCCGGAGCGGTACTCGCGGCTCGTGCTGATCGGCGCGCCCACGACGGCCAACGCGGCGCGCCTCCGCGACCTCCGGGGGGCGGTGATGATCAGCGGCGAGCACGACGCGAAGTACCGCATGAAGGAGGGCGCGGGCGGCCTCATGGCGGCGAAGATCCCGGCGGTCTATCGGGAGATGCCCGGCGCGCGCCACGGGGAGATGCCGGAGGCCGAGCGGGTGATGGATGAGGCGCTCGACTGGCTCGACGCGAACGCGCGGCCGCGCCCCTGACGCGGGCCCGGGCGCGCGTGCTATGGAGCTCGCGCCCATGGTCGAGCGCGCGTCCTCCGCCGGGGCGCCGCGGGAGGCGAGCGCCGCGCTGGCGCCCGCCGATCCGCTCGGCGCCCTCAACCAGGCCTTCCTCGACGCGTACGCCGCGCGCCGGGAGGCGGTCCTCGCCAGCATCGAGCCGATCATCGCCCAGATCGACGACAGCCTCATCCTGCGGCGCGGCGGCCGGCGGTTCGAGGGCCCCGCGCGCACCCGGCGTTACCACGAGCTCAAGGTCGTCGCGCACGCTCCGCTCGCCGTCCACGCGCTGCTCTCGGGCCGGCGCGGCGCGCTCGACGGCGAGGCGCGCGGCCGGCTGGCCGATCTCCGGCAGCGCATCGCCGCCGCCGCGGCCGACCTCGACGGCCGCGGCTTCACCGCGGAGCAGCTCGCCCGCCAGCGCCGGATCCTGGGCGCGTCGCTCGCGCTCCTCGACGAGGCGAGCGCGGCGGGCGGCGTCGCGCCCGAGGCGCTGTCCGCCTTCACCCGCGCGCAGACGCAGGACGTCCTGCTCAACGCCGAGGACGCGGCGCGCGACCAGATCGAGACGATGCACGCCACGGTCGAGGCCTGGAAGCGGGACATGACCGCCGACGAGCGCGAGCGGCTCCGGGCGGTCGTCGCGGTCTCGCACATGGCCCGCCCGGGGAACGTGGCCGCGCAGTACTTCTCGATCACGCTGGGCGAGACCTGGCAGGGCCGCTTCGACCAGGAGGATCTCCGGCCGGGGAAGCGCGTGCTGACCGCCGAGGCGACGTTCGACGAGGCGGAGGCGTTCGCGCTCCTCGCGACGCACGCGCTCGACGCCGGGGTGGCCACGCGGTTCTTCGGCGAGGAGACCCGGCTCGCGCGGGACATCCTGGCCGACGCGGCGGAGCGGATCCTCGCGGGGATGTTTCAGAAGGAGCCGGCGCCGACGGGGCAGGCTGGCGCGGGAGGGTGATGGTCGAGCACGGGGGGTGAGAAGCGCTGCTGGCGTCCGCCTCCCGTCTCGCCTCTCGCGTCTGCCGTCTCGCGTCTGCCGTCTGCCGTCTGCCGTCTGCCGTCTCCCCTCTCCCCTCTCCCGTCTGCCGTCTGCGTCTGGCCTCTGCGTGCGCGTGCGCGTGCGCGCTGACGCCATGGAATCGCGCACGCGCACGCGCACGAAGGACGAGCACGGAAGACGGAAGACGGAAGACGGAAGACGGAAGACGGAAGACGGAAGACGGAAGACGGAAGACGGAAGACGGAAGAATCGGTCATCCACCCGTCAACCACCCGCCATCCATTCGTCGATCGTCCTCCCACACTCCGGTCATTCCGCGCCGGGCTCGAGCCGCTCCTCGAAAGCACCGCTCGGCTCGATCCATTGCCAGGCCCGCCGGAATCCTGCCCATCGCTCCACTCGATTCCTCTTTCGACTAGGGTGCCGCGCCGCTCGGGATGACCTTCACGACACCTCTGTCCTCCGCACGCTTCTCCGCTCCGCTGGGCGCGCTCGCGCTCGCGGCGCTGTCGCTATGGCCGGCCGCGGCCCGCGCACAGCCCGTGGCGCCCATGCACGGCGCGCACTCCGTCCCCGCCCCCGGCGGCACGAACGGCCCGCCGCCGGCCGAGGCGGCGCCGGCCATCCTGTCCGCGCCGAAGCTCCCTGCCACGAGCGGCCCGCGCGCGCTCGCAGGCTTGGCCTGGATCCGCGCCGCGGTGCTCGGGGTTCGCCTCGACGTCGGCTGGCAACTGCCGTTGACGAACGTCATCGCGCTGCGCGGGTACCTCGCGTCGATGTATTCCTACGACTCGATATCCCTGGCGGACCTCGGCGGGCTGGCGCCAGGCAGCGGGCTGTTGCCAGAAGGAGAGCTCGAGATCCACGAGCTCGCGCTCCTGGCGACCGCCGAGATCGACGCCGCGCTCTTCTCCACCGATCAGGGCCGCCTCGCGGCCGGCGGCGGGCTCGGGATGGGGCCCTCGTTCGCATGGGTGAAGATGCCCGATATGCCGTTCCGGCCCGGCGAATGGACGCACGCGAGCGCGGTGATCGGGCGGCTGTCAGGGCACCTCGAGTACCGCTTCGCCTCGGGCTGGGTGCTCCGCGGCCAGCCGTTCGGGGTCCTCTTCTCCGGACAGGAAAACTCGGATACGGCCTACGAGATGGCCATCATGGGAGGATACCAATGGTGAGGCGAGGCGCGGATGGCTTCGCGCTCGGGTGGGTCGGCGCGCTGCTCTGCGCGGGCCTCGCGGCGGTGGCGTGGGGGCCCCTCGGGTGCAGCGCGGGGTGGGAGCCGGCCCCGGACTGCGGGCTCCAGGGAGACACCTGCAGCGAGCACGGCGACTGCTGCTCGTTCGGTTGCATCGCGGGCAGCTGCGCGTGCGCGCCCGTCGGCATGGCCTGCCACACGGACGCCGCTTGCTGCTCGGGTGCGCGCTGCGAGTCCGGCTCTTGCCGGCCGGGGTGTCGCGCGGCGGGCGCCGCGTGCGCCCGCGACGGCGACTGCTGCGACGGGCTCGCGTGCGAGGGGGGCCGCTGCGGCGAGCCGCGCTGCAACCGCGCCGACGAGGCGTGCAGCGACGACGGCGCCTGCTGCGAGGGCCTGACCTGCCTGCCGTCGAGCGACGGGAGCTCGTCGTTCGGCACCTGCAGCTCGAGCTGCGCGGCCCGGGGAGAGAGCTGCAGCAACGGGGCGGCCTGCTGCAACGGTCTCGTCTGCAACTCCGCCACGTGCGTCCAGGCCTGCCGCGAGCGGGAGCAAGGGTGCTCCGACGAGGCGCCCTGCTGCGCCGGGCTCGAGTGCGCGGAGGGCAACTGCCGCGCTTGCGCCGACGTCGGCTTTTCCTGCAGCGCGGCCGGCGACTGCTGCGGCGCGCTCGACTGCGTCGACGAGCGCTGCGCCTGCAAGGCGCCCGGGGAGAGCTGCGCGCGCCCCGACGACTGCTGCACCGGCGGCTGCTTCGACGGCACCTGCGGCTGCCGCCAGACGGGCGGCGCCTGCCAGCGCGCCGAGGACTGCTGCGACGGCTGGGCCTGTCGGAACGGGACGTGCGAGCCGGACGCGTGCTTCCGCTCGGGGCACGTCTGCGCGGTGGCCAGCGATTGCTGCGGCGGCGTCTGCGCGGACGAGGCGTGCTGCGCCGCCGAGGGCAAGGACTGCTCTGACAAGGACGACTGCTGCTCGGGGCTCGTGTGCCACCGGGAGACCGGCTGCGGCCCTTGCGGGGCCATCGGGACGAGCTGCGTGTTCGGCGACGAGTGCTGCGACGGGGCCTGTTACCTCGGCCAGTGCTGCGGCGGCGCGCAGACGGCCTGCGATGCCGCGCGCCCGTGCTGCTACGGCCTCGAGTGCGGGGCCAGCGGGCGCTGCTGCTCGCGCAGCGGCGCGTGCGACGAGGGGGCGGACTGCTGCGACGGCTTCGAATGCAAGGGCGGCTCCTGCGTGGTCGCGCCGGGCGGGCCCTGCGACGGCAGCTTCGACTGCCCCGCCCCGATGAGCTGCATCTCCGGACGCTGCTGCCAGGACCGCCTGACGGCGTGCACGCTCGACACCCAGTGCTGCAGCGGCCGGTGCCACCTGAACGAGTGCCAGTAGGACGAGGAGGTCGAAGACCGCGGCGGCAGGACGAGCCGCCAGATCGCCGCCGCCCGCGGTCACCCCCGCGGCGCGGCGCCGCCGATCGCAGCGCGGCACCGCTCGACGTCCTCCCAGAACGTCGGGTACGTCTTCGCGACGCAGGCCGGGTTCTCGATCGTGATCCCGGGCCGGCACAGCCCCAGGATCGCGAAGCTCATCGCCATGCGGTGGTCGCTGTAGCTGTGCACCAGGGCGGGGGTCAGCGGGCGCGGCTCGATGCGGAGCCAGTCGTCGCCGTGGCTCACCTCCTGCCCCAGGCGGCGGAGCTCCGCGACCGTCGCGGCGAGGCGATCCGTCTCCTTGATCCGGATGTTCGCCACGTTCCGGATCGTCGTCGGCCCCTCGAAGAGCGGCGCGATCGCCGCCAGCGTCATCACGGTGTCCGAGATGTGGTGCATGTCGACGTCGATGCCGCGCAGGCGCCCGTCGCTGCGCACGGTGGTGGCGTCCGCCTGCTTGCTCACGCGCGCGCCGGCCTGCTCCAGGAGCTCGACGAACCGGTAATCCCCTTGCAGCGCCCCCTCGCCGAGGCTGGGCACGGTGATGGCGCCGCCCGCGGCCGCGGCGAGCGCGAACGGGTAGCTCGCGGACGACGCGTCGGGCTCGATCGGGTACCTCCGCGGGCGGTATCCGCTCGCGGGATGGATGGTGAAAGCGCCCGCGGCCTCGTCGATGAGGCCGCCGAAATCCGCGACCATGCGGCGCGTGATCTCGACGTAGGGGCGGCTCACCAGCTCGCCGGCGATGCGCAGATCGATGGCGGACTCGGCGAAGGGCCCGGCCATCATCACCGCCGAGAAGTACTGGCTGGAGCGGTCCCCGCGCATCGTCAGGGTGCCCCCCTTCAGCCGGCCGCCCCGGATCCGGAGCGGCGGGCACCCGGTCGCGCACTCCACGTCCGCGCCGAGCTGCCTCAGGCCGTCGACCAGATCGGCGATCGGCCGCTTGGCCATGTGCTCGTCGCCGACCAGCACCACCTCGCCGGGCACGAGG
Source organism: Sorangium sp. So ce394 (assembly GCF_051474665.1). Classification (NCBI taxonomy): domain Bacteria; kingdom Pseudomonadati; phylum Myxococcota; order Polyangiales; family Polyangiaceae; genus Sorangium; species Sorangium sp. So ce394. Next base: position 4,889,444 of record NZ_CP150339.1, on the reverse strand, counting down.
CACGCGAGCGCCGCCAGGAAGCGCACCGTGGTCCCGCTGTTCCCGACGAACAGCTCGCGCTCCGGCGCGCGCAGCCGGTGCCGCCCCCCCTGCACGACCAGCGTCTGCGGCCCGGCGTCCTGGATCCCGATCCCCAGCGCTTCCAGGGCGGACCGCATGTGGCGCGTGTCGTCGCTGTGGAGCACCCCTTCGAGCGTGCTCTCGCCGTCGGCCAGCGCCGCCAGCACGAGCGCGCGGTTCGTGATGCTCTTCGAGCCGGGGACGCGCCAGATCAGCTCCGGCGGCGAGGAGAGCGGTAGGATGGGCAAGGGACCGGCAGGGATCATGGGGCCGGCAGACTAGATCTTCGCGGCAGCGCTGGCTACGTGCGGGAGCACGGCCGTCGCGTTCCCTGCCGCGCGCCGCGCGCCGCGCAGATTGCCAACGCTCCGCAGCCCTGAACGCCGTTGCTCGGGGGCGCATCGCGGCAGGAAGATCGCTGTCGTCACGACCACCCCGCGCCGTTCGCCCGACGGGGCCACACGAACCGAATCCTTGCCGCGATGCCGCTCTTTCTTCTTCGCCGGGCCCAGCCCGAACGCCACCTCCGCGCCCGTTGCCGCTGTCTCGTCGCGGCGGGGCTCCTGCTCGCCGCGGCGAACGCGGCGACCGCCGCGCCAGCAGAGCCGGCGCTGCCCGCGGCCGAGCCAGCGCTGCCCGCGGCCGAGCCGGCGCTGCCCGCCGTCCTATCGGCGCGGGAGATGGCGGTCGACCACTTCGCGAAGGCCCGGGCGTTTTACGACCGACGCGAGTGGTCCCGGGCGCTCGCCGAGTACCTCGCCGCACGGCAGCTCTACGCCAGCTGGGCCGCGACCTCCGGCGCCGCGGTGTGCCTGAAGCAGCTCGGGCGCCACGACGAGGCGCTGGAGATGTTCGAGGAGCTGCTGCGCACCTTCGGCCCCCGGCTGCCGGTCGCGGCGAAGGAGGCGGCGCAGCGCCAGCTCGACGAGCTGCGCCAGCTGGTCGGCATCCTCGAGGTCGACGGGGCCGAGCCGGGCGCGCTCATCGCGATCGACGGGCGACATCGCGGCGAGGCGCCGCTCCCCGGGCCGCTCCGGCTCACCTCCGGCAGCCACTGGGTGCGCGTGTTCAAGGAGGGGTTCGAGCCGTTCGAGCAGCGCATCGAGGTCGCTGGCGACCGGCTGGTGCGCGTGAGGGCGCGGCTCCGGCCGCTCGCGCGCATGGGGCGCCTGCGGGTGATGGAGAAGGAGGGCCGGCCGCTCGCCGTCGTGGTGGACGGCAGCGTCATGGCCACGGCGCCCTGGGAGGGGCTACTCGCGCCCGGCGAGCACACGGTGGCGCTGCGCGGCGCGGGCCGCCTCGGCTCGCCGCCGGTGCAGGTCGACGTCGAGGTCGACAGGACCGTGCCGCTGACGCTATCGGCCGAGGAGCTCGCCGCGTCGCTGCGCGTCGAGCCGGTGCCGGTGAACGCCACCGTGGCGATCGACGGCGTGACCGTGGGCCGCGGCGTCTGGGAGGGGCGGCTGCGCGCGGGCGCGCACCGGGTGGAGGTCGCCGCGCCCGGGTTCCTGCCGGAGTCGCGCCGCGTGGTCCTCGCGCGCGATCAGATCGAGGTCGCGAGCGTGACGCTGGATCGCGACCCGAGCTCGCCCTTCTGGCGCCGGCCCGCGCGCCCGGCGCGGTTCGTCGTCGAGGCGGTCACGGGCGCCGTGCTCGTGCCGAGCTTCGGCGGCGGGGTCGCGGGCGCGTGCATCCGCGGCTGCGAGGCGCCGCTCGGCACGGGCGGCTCCGCCGTGCTCCAGGCAGGTTACGAGCTCGGCATGGGCCTCGGGCTCGGCGTCACCGCCGGCTACTTCACGGCGTCGCAGCGCGTCCACGGCCGCAACACGGAGGTGACCCCGGTCGGCCTGCCGCCCAACCAGGGCACCGTCGACGATCGGCTGGCGCTGCGCGCCGTGCTCCTCGGCGGATGGCTCAGCTTCGCGTCGCCGCTGGGCGAGCGCGTCCAGCTGCACTTCCGCCTCGGCGCCGGGACCATCGCCGGCGCGCTCCTGGACGAGCGCACGAACGGCGCGTTCCGGACGGGCGACGGGGCGTCGTACGAGCTTGCCCCCTTCGTCCAGAAGCACCCGGCGTTCTTCTTCCACGTGACCCCCGAGGTGCGGATCGGCCTGCCGGTCAGCCGGCAGCTCCAGCTGACTGCGGGCATCGCCTTTCCTGTGCTCGTCGACCTCCGGCGGCCGGCGTGGGACACGAGCCAGGCCGTGCCCGCGGGGGCTGACGGCCGGGGTACGTTTGCGAAAGAGAGGCTCGCTGGCGCCGTGCTCCTCACGGTCGCGCCGGGGATCGGCGTCCGTTACGAGCTCTACTGAGCGGCGCTCGCCACGAGATCCATCGACAGCAAGAGAGGGAATTCGATATGTCCATCGCTGGCTCGACCCGCCTCCTGGGCCGATGCGCGCTCGCGCTCTTCTGGAGCGCCGCGCTGTGCGTGATGCTCGGCTGCAGCGAGATCGCCGATCCGCCGGACGCGCGCGCCCTGCGCCGGCAGTTCCCCGAGCAAGCCGAGGCCATCCTTCAAGGCCCGTTCGCCTTCACCCTGGCGGGCGATTCCTTCGAGGATCTGCGGCCCATCGAGGCGCTCGCCGACCTGTCCGGCGAGGCCGCGCTGCGTTCCCGCTTCCCGCGGCACGGCGGCGGCGCCCTCCGCCTCCCTCTGCCGGACGGCTCCGAGGCGCTGGTGCGGGAGCTCGGCGCCCTGGGCGAGGCGGAGATCGCGGAGAACGCGATCGCCTACCCGCGGCGGGGCGGAGCCTCGTTCTGGACCGCCCTGCAGGATGGCTATGAGGAGTGGCTGCTGCTCGACGCGAGCGCGGTGCGGCGCGACGCGCCCGTGGCCACCTGGCAGATCGACGGCGCGGAGCTGCGCCAGCAGGGCGAGGCGGTGGAGCTCGCAGACGCGCGCGGCGCGCCGCAGATCCATGTCACCGCGCCGGAAGCCTATGCGGCTGGGGGTAGGCCGGTCGCGACACGGCTCAGCGCCCGAGGCGGGCGGCTGGAGCTGTGGGTGGAGGCCGAGGGCGAGGCCGTGCTCGTGGATCCGCGATGGAAGCTCAAGAGAGAGATGAGCACGCCCCGCTTCGGGCACACCGCGACGGCGCTGCCGGATGGCCGGGTGCTCGTCGCCGGCGGGTTCAACGGCGGCAATCATGCGCTCGACACCGCCGAGGTGTTCGACCCGGCCTCCGGCGCATGGCGAGCCCTCCGCATGCTCAGCGCCCACGCCCTGCACACCGCCACGCTGCTGTCGGACGGACGGGTGCTCGTCGTCGGCGGCACTCGGGACAGTGACGAGCTCCACAGCGCCGAGCTGTTCGATCCAGCCTCCGACACGTGGCTGCCCCTCCCGCCCATGCACACCGCCCGCGCCACCCATACCGCCACGCTGCTGCCGGACGGACAGGTGCTCGTCGCCGGGGGCCTTCATCGTGTGGACGAGCTCGACAGCGCCGAGCTGTTCGATCCAGCAGCCGGCGCATGGCGAGTCCTCCCGCCCATGCACACCCCCCGCTCCGAGCACACGGCCACGCTGCTGCGGGACGGCCGGGTGTTCGTCGCCGGCGGCACCAAGGGAGACCGCATCGACAACGTCGAGTTGTTCGACCCAACCTCGGGCACGTGGTCACCCCTCCCGTCCATGTCCACCGCCCGCACCGAGCACACGGCCACGCTGCTACCCGACGGACAGGTGCTCGTCGCCGGCGGGATACAGGATGGGAGCGGTAGCCTGCTCGGCAGCGCCGAGCTGTTCGATCCGGCCTCCGGCACATGGCGACCCATCGACCCGATGTCCACGAACCACGGCGGCCACACTGCCACGCTGTTGCCGGATGGACGGGTGCTCATCGCCGGTGGCTTGGACGGCACAGGAGTGAGCGACAGCACCGAGCTGTTCGACCCGGCTTCCGGCACATGGCGACCCTTCGAGGCCATGCTCGCCGCGCGCTACGGCCATACCGCTACGCTGCTGCCGGACGGACGGGTGCTCGTCGTCGGCGGATCTAGCTCTCGAGGAACGCTCGACAGCATCGAGATGCTCGATTTGGCGTCCAGCCCCTGGCAACCCGTCGACCCCATGCACGTCGCGCGCTACGACCATACCGCCACGCTGCTGCCGGACGGACGGGTGCTCGTCGCCGGCGGCTACGACGGCGACAGCTCGCTCGTTAGCGCCGAGGTGTTCGACCCGACCTCCGGCGCATGGCTATCCTCCGCGTCCATGCTCAACGCTCGCCATCGCCATACCGCCACGGTGCTGCAGGATGGACGGGTGCTCGTCGCTGGCGGCTATGAGACCAGCCTTGAATACGAAGCACCGGCCGACAGCGCCGAGGTATTCGACCCGGCCTCCGGCACGTGGCTGTCCATCGCGCCCATGCTCGCCGCGCGCTCCTATCATACCGCCACGCTGCTGCCGGACGGACGGGTGCTCGTCGCCGGCGGCCACGACGACAACAACACGCACGCTAGCGCCGAGGTATTCGACCCGGCCTCCGGCACGTGGCTGTCCATCGCGCCCATGCTCACCGAGCGCTCCGATCATACCGCTACGCTGCTGCCGGACGGACGGGTGCTCGTCGCCGGGGGCTTGAATCAAGATGGAACGCTCAACCGCGTCGAGGCGTTCGACCCGGCCTCTGGCACATGGCTGCTCCTCGCGGCCATGGACACCGCGCGCTTCGATCATAGCGTCACGCTGCTGCCGGACGGACGGGTGCTGATGGTCGGGGGCATGGGCAACGGAGGCGCGCTCGACAGCGCCGAGATCTTCGATCCCACATCAGGCCTATGGACATCGCTCGCGCCCATGTCCAACTCCCGCTATGCACACACCACAACGTTGCTACCGGATGGGAACGTGCTCGTCGCCGGCGGCTTTGAATACATCGACGGCCGTGCCGACCCAACGCCACTGGCCAGTGTCGAGGTGCTCGATCCGATCCGCGGCACGTGGGTTTCCATCGGATCCATGTCAATGCAACGCGACGCTCATACCGCCGTGCTGCTGCCGAACGGGCGGGTGCTCATCCTGGGCGGCCGGGGCAACAACGGTCTGTACAGGAAGTCCCTCAACACCGCCGAGGTGTTCCGCCCGGTGCCGAACGGCGGCGCCTGCTCCGCGGCCCTTGAATGCCAGAGCGGCTGGTGCGCCGACGACGTCTGCTGTGACCAGCTCTGCAACGTCTACCTCTGCGAAGCGTGCTCGGACTACCGGGGCGCCACCGCGGATGGCGTCTGCACGTCGCTGCACCCCGACTACCAGCCCTTCTCCTGCTCGCCCGTCAACGGGCAGCAGACCAAGCCCTGCAAGTCGGTCCACGACTGCATCGACGGCTTCGTGTGCGAGGCCTACCTGGGCGACTGCGTCCTGCCACCGCCGGACGGCGGTTACGTCGACAAGGGCGGCTGCCATCTCGCCACGCCTGCGGCAACGGAGCCCATGCGACGCGCCCCTGCGGAGCTCGGTCTGCTGATGCTCGCCGCCGCCTCCGCGGCGCTGCGCAGGCGCCGCAGGTGACGGCGTGACCACGGCTTTCGCCCCGGCGCGGACGTCGGCTCCGCGGCGTCATCCTGCACGGAGGCCCTTCGCCGCCGCCTTCGCAGCGCGGCAGCGAAGGCCCGGGCTCTGCTGTCTCTTCCGCTTCGATGGATCTACGTCGGGGCGCGCGTCCAGCGCCCCGCCTGCTCGCCAGCCGAGAAGCCGGACGCCCGTCACTCCGTTTTACACCCCGCTTTCCTCCCCCCAGTCCCCGGCCGCCGCCCACGACATCGTCGCCGTCGAGCGCGCCAGCCCGAACCGCCCGTTCCGGTCGACGGCGATGACGCCCCCGGTCACGTCGAGCCGCGCTGCCAGGTGCGCGATGCTCTCCCTCGCCGCGTCGGCGGCGCCGCTGCCAGCGCGCATCCGCTCCACGGCGGAGTGCGCGGTCGCCAGCCGGATCATCCCCTCGCCGTAGCCGGTCGTCGATACGGCGCCGGCCTCGTCGTCGGCGTACGTCCCGGCCCCGATGAGCGGCGAGTCTCCGACCCGCCCGACCCGCTTGTTCGCCGTGCCGCCGGTGCTCGTCGCCGCGGCGGTGAGCCCGCTCGCGTCCCGCGCGACCGCGCCGACCGTGCTCCCCGCCCAGGAGGTCGCGCGGCCCGCGCCCTGCCGGGCCGCGGCGAGCGCCTCCCGCGCGGCCTCGGTGATGAGCGCCGCCTCGCCCACGGGCGTGAACCCCTTCATCCGCGCGAACTTCGCGGCGCCGTGCGCGGCGTAGAGCACGTGCCGGCCGTCCTCCAGCGCCGCGCGCGCGATCGCGATCGGCTCGGCGAAATCCGACAGCGCGCAGACCGCGCCGGCGCGCAGACCGCGGCCCTCCATGATCGACGCGTCGAGCTCGACATGGCCCTCCTCGTTGAGGACCGCCCCCGTGCCCGCGTTGAAGAGCGGATCGTCCTCGAGGACGCGCACCGCGCGCTCGACCGCGTCGAGCGCGCTCCCGCCCTCGGCCAGCACGCGCGCCCCCTCGCGCGCGGCGCGCAGACACCCCGCCGCGTGCAGCGGCCGCCGCTCGGGGGCGACGTTGCCCGCGCCGCCGTGGACCACGATGCAGCGCTGGCCCCCGCGCCCGCCCAGATGATGGATGACGTGCATCACGCTCGCGGCACCCTACCGCGGCGCGCGCCCCGAGGTCCACGCCCACCCCCGCTCACTCGAGCGGGGGCCCGCTCCTCTTTGCGGAGAGCTCGTAGTCCATCCCGCACGGCAGCGCCGCGAACGCCGGCGCGACGCTGAGCTCGCCGGCCACGAGATCCTCGCAGCGCGATCCCGCCGTGGGCGCGAACGTATAGGACAGCCTCGCCTTGAACCGCGCGACATCGTCGCCCGCGTCGCCGAGCTCCCCGTGCGCCCGGTCGCGCCGCTCGACGGAGCACGGCGGCCCTGGCGGCCCGTCGCCGGCGCGCATGTCCACGACCACGCGCCCCTCGATCGAGAAGCTCACCTGGTCCTCGCCGAGGACGCCCTCGATGACGCTGGCGCCGTTGTCCCAGAACAGCGCGCCGTCGCCGCGCGCGAGCTCGACATCGAACTCCCACAGGCGCGTCGCCCCGAGCGCCCCTTCCCCGCACGTGTTCCCCGTCTGCGTCCCGACCACGTGGAACGTGCCGAGCGCGGTCCCCGGACCAGACGCGGCCTGGTCCCCGAAGGCCTCGACGCACGCCGGGAGCCCAGGCATCACCGACAAGAGCGACGCGAGCAGCAGCATCCGCATCGCCGCCGCGTACCAGACGGGCGCGGCGCAGGCAAAAAAGGCGCTCGCGGGCAAGCTCGCGGGCAATGGAAAGAAAAAACGGGTCGGGTGCTTCGCTTGCACCCGACCCGTCCCGTGGGCCTCTACCGGAGGCCATCTGGACCCCGCTTGATCCCGCCTGTGCGGCGCCTCCCCTGCCCCATCGCGACGAGCGATCGACCCCGGAGCACCGGTGAGAATCGTTCCCGGAAGACCTGAGTCTTCCTCGATTCCCTCTCTGCCGGCCTCGCGGAGGTCGCGATGGCAGTCAACAGGTTGTTAGGCGCCGGACCTGGCCGAGCGCGGAGGCGTCTCGCAAGGCCCCGATGACCCTGCGTCACGCTCCACGAGGGTCAGCTGTTCCCAGCCTCCGGTATAGAAGAGCCACTGGTACTGTGCATGGTGTCCATCCCTCCTCCGGCGTGCCGGCACCCCGCGCCGGATCGAAGGAGATCGTCCGGCATGGCAAGGGTGTTCGATTGCGGATCAGCGGAGAGCCCGCCGATCTGGTGTCGACCTCGGCACCGTGGTGCTCCACGGCAGGACCATCCTGGAGCTGATGCTCCGTCCGAGACCGAGGACCAGCCTATCACCGCTGTTCAGGCGAGCAAGGGCCTCACGCACCGAAACATCGAAAGCAACTCGCTTCCATGCATTCCCGCGCATTCCCGCCTTCCCTCCCGCGCGCGCGCAGCCGTCCCGCGAGCGCAGCCGTCCCGCGAGCGCAGCCGTCCCGCGAGCGCAGCCCTCCCGCGAGCGCAGCCCTCCCGCGAGCGCAGCCCTCCCGCGCGCAGCCCTCCCGCGCGCGAGCGCAGGGCCGCGCTCGAAGCGGCCCGACGGCACGAGGCGCGCTCGGCGGCATGCGCGGCGCGCCCGAGCCCGAGGACGGGAGCACCTCCGACGGAGCGTGTCCGCGGAGCGGAACAGTGGCGAGCACGGCCGCGGCGGAACCGGGCGCGGCGAGCTCCGCCGGAGCCGCGCCGGCGCTCGTCGGCCCTTGCGCGCGCCGGCTACACGTGCACGAACCAGCTCGGCTCCTCGGCCTCGGGCAGCGCCGTGGCGAGGACCGCGAGCATCGCGTCGATCTCTTCCTTCGTGTGCACGCCGCTGCGCAGGATGGCCGCCGGCCCCTCGCCCGCCGGCACCACGACCGACTCGACGGCGAGCGCCGTCTCGACGCCGTAGCCGTAGGACGCCAGCGTCACGACCGCGGTGGCTTCCCGGTCGTCGAGCAGCCTGCGGATCGTCATCGTGCGCCGCACGCGCTCGCTGTCCTCGGCCCACGCCGCGAGCCACGCGCGCGTCGCGTCGTCGAGGCCGACGAGCACGAGCTGCGCGGGGGGCATCGCCTCGGGATCGGCCGCGGCCACGGCGGCGCGGTGGAAGCCCCGCACCTCCCGGCACCAGAGCGGCGGCGCGCCGTCGACCCGGACGAGGAAGCCGTACGGGCCACGAGCCCCCTCGCGCTCAGAGCCCCCCGAAGAAGCGGAAGAGAAACTGTCGTTCGACACGAAGGGAGACGATACACGAGCTCCGCTCGGCGGAGGAAGCCCGCTCAATTGCGCAGCATGTCGAACCGACAAGGCTCCGCCCAGGTCACACGCGGCCCGCGGGTGTGCTCGGCACTTCCGTTCTCTCCCGTTGCCTTCCGTCGTCTTCCGCAGCCTTCCGTCGCCTTCCGTCGCTTCCGATCTCTTCCGCCGTCTTCCGTTCGCTTCCGTTCGCTTCCGTTCGCCTCCCAAGCTTCTCGCGCTTCCCATGCTTCCCGTCGGTTTCCTGCGCTTTCCGCCACGTCCACGGTCCCCACAACGAGAACGCCACACTCCTTGGATTTCGGCTAAGGTGGCGCCCGCCTCCCCCGTGGAGCCCGTCCGGGACGGGGTGCGTTCCGCACCTACGGCGTCGCCCCGGCCGACGGGCTCCGGCCCGCTGCGGCGGGTCGGGGCGGCGGCAGCAGCGCTCGCCGCCGGGCGCGCTGCCGCGGCAGGCCGGCGCAGAGGCCCGCCGGCGCGCCCCCACGTCACCTCGATCCCGATCCCGAACCGCAGGCCATGAAGCTCACGTCCCAAGAAATCATCGAGATCGTCGCCGCGTTCTGCGCCTACTTCGGCGCCGCGTACGCGCTCAACTCCTTCGCCCCGCCGCGCCTTCGCTTGCTCGCGCGGTACGGCACGGTCGCCGCCGGCGTCGCGCTGTTCTTCTATGGCCTGCAGCGGTACGTCGACGAGCACGCCCGCGCGGTGGACCTCGCGAAGGTGCTCATCGCGATGGGCGCCGCGTTCTGCGTCTTCTACGAGACGCAGCGCGAGGGGATGCGCCGGCCGGTCGCGGAGCGCTGGAAGCGGTTCGTCGGCGTGGCGCTCGGGGTCGCCGCCATCATCGCCTACTTCAACGGCTTCCGCTTCGGCTATCCCAAGTACTACCACCGCTGGGATCAGTTCCATTACTACATGGGGGCCAAGTACTTCCCCGAGATGGGGTACGACGGCCTCTACAAGTGCGCGCTGATCGCGCAGGACGAGCTCGGGCTCGTCACGTACACGAACGAGGACACCGGGCGGACCGTCAAGCTCGACATGTCCAAGGAGGTCCGCCACCCGGACAAGAAGATCCGGAACCTCGGCGGCGACAACCTCCTCATGCCGGCGAGCGAGGTGCTCGAAAAGCCCGAGATCTGCAAGGCGCACTTCGCCCCGGAGCGCTGGGAGGCGTTCAAGGCCGACGTGCAGTTCTTCCGGACGGCCTCCGACAAGGGCTACTGGGAGGACATGCAGAAGGACCACGGCTACAACCCGCCGCCGGTCTGGACGATCATGGGCAAATTCTGGGCGGACCTGCAGCCGGCCAGCACCCGCTACCTCCAGTTCCTCGCCAGCTTCGATATTTTCTACCTGCTCGGCATGTTCGCCGCCCTCTACTGGGCCTTCGGGTGGCGGGTCTTCGCCGTCGCGGCGATCTTCTGGGGCTGCCAGTCGTCGGCGCCGTTCTACTGGACCGGCGGCGCGTTCCTCCGGCAGGACTGGCTCTTCTACCTCGTCCTCTCGGCCTGCCTCATCCGCAAGCGCTACTACAAGCTCGCGGGCGCAAGCATGGTCTACGCCGGCCTCCTGCGCATCTTCCCGGGCCTGCCCGTGATCGGCTGGCTGACCGTCGCCGGGATTTACCTCGTCCGCCACAAGCGGATGGCCCGGTCGCACGTGCAGGTCCTGATCGGCGGCGTCCTCGCCGCGGCCGTGCTCATCCCGGTGAGCATGAAGATCTCCGGCAAGGACTCGTACAAGCAGTTCTACGAGCACACCCTCAAGGTGCACGACCAGACGCCGCTGACGAACCACATGGGCCTCCGCGTGCTCGTCGGCCACAAGCCCGGGACCGGCGTCGAGTCCGGTCGGATGAAGTACACGAAGGACACGAAGCTCGTCGATCCGTTCGAGGTCTGGAAGCGGATGCGCAACGAGCGCTACGCGAAATACCGGTGGGTCGCCTACGGGATCATCGCCGCCAGCTTCGCGGGCTTCGTCTACGTGTGCCGGCGGATCCGCTCGCTGTGGGTCGCCCAGTGCCTGGCGCAGATCTTCGTCATTCTGCTCTCGCAGCTCACCTGTTATTACTATTCGTTCATGATCCTGAGCGCGCCGCTCACCCGGCTGAAACGGCAGATCGAGGTGCCCCTGTTCGGCCTGGCCGCCCTCAGCCAGTTCATCTGGATCACGTTCTACTATAACGACGACAAATACACGGCGCTCACCGCGGTCTCACTCGCCTTCTGCTATTACCTGCTCTGCCTCTTCTCGGGTAAGCCGGCGCCGTGGGCGCGGCGCCACGAGCCGGCGATCGCCGACGACGCGAAGCCGGCGGGCCAGCAGGCCTGAGGCGCCGCCCCCGCGCTTTCCCCTCGACATCGCCCTCAACCACGCCCGGAGACGCCGGGAATCGAGCGACAATCGAACGATGACGGACGTAGAGCGAGAGCATCCTGAAGAGCCTGGCGACCTCCACGGAGACGAGGGCCGTCCGAGCGACCCCGGGGCGCCGGTCCCCGCGCCGCCCCGGCGCGTCGAGGAGCGGGCGGTCCACGCCTTCCGGAAGGTCCCGCGGACCGGCGTCATCTACGTGACGACCGAGGCCGCGCGCCTCGGCTTTAACCCGGGTCGGGACTCCGCGTTCGCGGGTCCCTCCAAGCCCGGCGCCGACGAGGGGGCCGACGGCTGGTGCAACCTCGGGCAAGGCCAGCCGGAGACCGGCCCGCTCCCGGGCGCGCCCGAGCGCTGCGCGGCGGTGCCGATCGCCGGCGACGACCAGGAGTACGCGCCGGTGGCGGGCCTGTGGGAGCTGCGCGAGGCGATCGCGTCGCTGTACAACCGCGCGTACCGGCGGGGCATGCCGTCGCGCTACACGGCCGAGAACGTCGCCGTGTCGGGCGGCGGCCGCATCGCCCTCACCCGCGCCGCGGCGGCGCTCGGGCAGATCAACCTCGGCCACTTCCTGCCCGACTACACCGCGTACGAGGAGCTGCTCGACGTCTTCCGGCTGTTCTCGCCGATCCCGATCCTGCTCGAGGGCGAGCGGGGCTACTCGTTCTCGGTCGGCGACCTCCGCCGCGAGATCCTCGGCCGCGGCCTGAGCGCCATCCTCGCGTCGAACCCCTGCAACCCGACCGGGAAGCACGTGCGCGGCGAGGAGCTCGCCGCGTGGGTGCGCACCGCGAAGGAGCTCGATTGCGCGCTCCTGCTCGACGAGTTCTACTCGCACTACGTCTACGGCATGGGCGACGTCGCCCCGATGGAGAGCGCCGCGCGGTACGTCGAGGAGGTCGACCGCGATCCGGTGGTGCTGTTCGACGGCCTGACGAAGAACTGGCGCTACCCCGGCTGGCGCGTCACCTGGACCCTGGGGCCGCGCGAGGTCATCGAGGCGGTGGCGAGCGCCGGCAGCTTCCTCGACGGCGGCGGCTCGAAGCCGATGCAGCGCGCCGCGGCAGAGCTGCTCACCATCGAGCACACCCGCGCCGAGACGACGGCCATCCACCGCGCGTTCTCGCGGAAGCGCGAGCTCATGCTGGCGGGGCTGCGCAAGATCGGCGTCACCGTCGACGCGGCGCCCGAGGGCACGTTCTACGTCTGGGGCTCGGTCGCCGACCTTCCGCCGGGGCTGTCGGACGGCCACGGCTTCTTCCGGGCGGCGCTCGGGGAGCGGGTCATCGTCGTGCCGGGCGAGTTCTTCGACGTCAACCCGGGCAAGCGCCGGGCGGGGCGGCCGTCACGGTTCCGTCACCACGTCCGCTTTTCGTTCGGCCCGAGCGAGGACGTCCTCGTCCGGGCGCTCGGGCGGCTCGAGCGCATGGTAGGCGAGCGTCGCCGGGCCTGACACCGGCGGCGCAGCGGAGCGGTGAGGCGGGGCCGAGCGCCAGGTCTTGTCGCGCTGCACGTCTTCCGACATGGTGGGGGAGCGCGTGGCCAAAGATCCGTGGAGTGATTGGAACGACGACGACCCCGGTAACTTCCAGCCGGGCGATACGATCGGCCCCTACGAGCTGCTGTTCCCTGCGGCCGTGGGCGGCATGGCCGCCGTCTGGGCCGCGCGGCTCCGGCGCCCCAACGGCACCGTCCAGATCGTCGCCGTCAAGCTGCTGTCGGACGCGATGCGGGGGGACGACGACGCGCGCGCGATGTTCCTCGACGAGGCGTGCACCGCGTCGCGCATCCTCCACCCGAACGTGGTGCACATCCTGGCGTACGGCGAGGTCCGCGATCGGCCGTACCTCGCCATGGAGTGGATCGACGGCGCCCCGATCGCGAAGATCTTCTCGAACCAGAAGGCGAAGCGCGCGCTCCTGCCGCTCGGCTGGGTGCTCCACGTGATGATCGACGCGTGCGCCGGCCTGCACGCGGCGCACGAGGTCCGCGACGACACGGGGGAGCTGCTCAACCTCATCCACCGCGACGTCACGCCGGAGAACGTGATGGTGACGTTCGACGGCATGGTCAAGGTCGTCGACTTCGGCGTCGCGAAGACGCGGGCGCGCGCGCAGATCAGCCGCGTCGGCGCGATCAAGGGCAAGACGGGGTACTTCTCGCCCGAGCAGGTGATGGGCGGGGCGCTCGACCGCCGGAGCGATCTCTTCTCCATGGGCGTCTTGCTCTACCTGCTCGTGACGGGTCACACGCCGTTCCGCGGCAAGGGCCCGCTCGAGGCGATGCAGCAGATCGCCAACCGCAACCCGCAGCCGCCGCGCGAGATCATGCCCGAGGTCCACCCGGAGCTCGATCGCATCATCATGCGGGCGCTCGCCAAGAACCCGAACGACCGGTACCAGTCGGCCGCGGAGCTGCGCCGCGATCTCGAGCAGGTGAGCCTCGCCGTCGGCGAGAGCTACAGCGACAAGCAGGTCGGCCAGCTCGTCCGCGATCTGCTCCCCGGGGTCGCCGAGGCGCGCAAGGAGCGGATCGACCAGGCGATCGAGGAGCTCGACCGCATCCTCGCCGAGCGCGCCCACCCGCACAAGCCGCAGGCCGCGCGCCCGGAGGACGCGACCGAGGTGATGCTCCGGCGCATCTCCATGCTGCCGATCCTGCAGGACGGGCCGGAGGCGTCGGAGGACGCGGGCGACGCGGCGCCGCCGTCTGCCGGCCCCGCGAGCTCGCGCATGTCGGGGCCGGCCAGCTCGCGCATGTCCGGGCCCGCGAGCTCGCGCATGTCGGGGCCGGCCAGCTCGCGCATGTCCGGGCCCGCGAGCTCGCGCATGTCGGGGCCGACCAGCTCGCGCCGGTCGAACCCCGATCCGACGCGCAAGTCGAACCCGGACGCGACCCGGAAGTCGCACCCGGACGCGACGAGCTCGCCGCTCGAGTTCGCGGCGGGGCTCTCTCCGCTGCCCCTGGGTTCGCCGCCGGTGCCCCCGGGCCGCCCGGCGGCGCACGCGGGTCCGGCGGGGCACGTGGGCCCGCTGCACGTCGGCGCGGCGCACGCGAACGGGCCTGCGGGCGCGGTCGCGCCGATGCCCGAGCAGCGACCGCGCCCGACTCCGGCGAAGGGAGGCTCGTTCGTCCGCGTGGCGCTGCTCACGCTGGTCGTCCTGGGCCTCGCCGCGGCGGCGTTCCTGCTGGTCCAGCGCTCCGGCGGCCTGCGGCTCGGTTCGCTGACGTTGCCCTTCGCGCGCCCCAGCGCGTCCGGGCCGGCGCCGGCTGCGCCCGATACCTCTGCCGGCGCGGCGGCGCCGGACGCGGCGACGGCGGCGGCGCCTGCGCCGGCGGTGACGCCCGTGAGCGGCGGCGTCGCCGACGCCGCGGCCCCGACCGAGGCGGCCGAGCTGGCCGCCGACGCCGCCGCCCCGGCCGACACGGTCGCCGACGCCGCGGTCCCCGCCGACGCCGCGGTCCCCGCCGACGCCGCGGCCCCCGCCGACGCCGCCGCGCCGCTCCCGAGCGGGCAGCCGGCGTACGGGCCCGGCGGCGCCGCGCCCGCGCCGGCGACGCCGTACCCGTCGCCTCCGGTCGCCCCCGCGCCGCGCGCTCCGGGGACGGTGCCGCCGCCCGTCACGGGGTCGGCCGCGCAGCAGCCTCCGGTGCAGCCTGCATGGCGGCCGAACCCGCCCCGCCCCACGCCGCCTCCGCCGCGGCCGGCTGGGCCGGCCTCGCCGCCCCCTCTCGACCTGGCGCCACGGTAGCGCCGCCCGATCGGGCGCGGCTCAGCTCTTCGCCAGCGCCGCGTGCCCGCGCGGCGCCACGCGCCTCGCCGCGGCGGGCGCGCTCAGTCCTTCTTCGCCCTGTCGGCCTGCGGCCTCTCGGGGACCGGCGTCGCGCGGGACGCAGGCTTGTCGGGGACCGGCGTCGCGCGGGACGCGGGCTTGTCGGGGACCGGCGTCGCGCGGGACGCGGCTTTCTTCAGGGACGACTCCGCGAGCGACACGAGCATTGCGAGGTTCACCGGCTTCGAGAGCAGGAAGATCGCGTGCCGCCGGAGCGCGCGGATGCGCGCCTGCTGCGACTCGTCGGCGGTGACGACGAAGACGGGCGTATCCCGGTTCAGCGCTCCCTTGGCCGAGAGCGACTCGAGCACGCTGAAGCCGTCGACCCCCGGCATGTGCAGGTCGAGCACCACGAGATCGAATTTGCGCGCGCCGAGCCGCCGCAGCGCCGGCGCCCCGCCGTTCGCCTCCTCGACGTCGCCGAGCGGGCGGAGCGCGCGGGCAAACATGCCTCGGATCGCGGTGTCGTCATCGATGACGAGGATGCACGTCACAGCATGAAGATGTTTGCACGGATACGGAAGCGTTGGAAGCCCGCGGCCCGCTCTCCGCACCGCGCGGCGCGAGCGTCCACAACGCTTCGCGCCCCGGGAGTGATTCGCGCGTCCGCCGCGCGCCGCCGCATGAAAGCGCTCGGTCGCGCTCGCGCCAAAGCGCTCGGTCGCGCTCGCGCCAAAGCGCTCGGTCGCGCTCGCGCCAAAGCGCTCGGTCGCGCTCGCGCCAAAGCGCTCGGTCGCGCTCGGAGCCGCGGGCGCGATGTGCGGACGGCCAAGACGGACACACCGTCATCCCAGATCCTGGGCTCCGGGGCTTCGGGCGAGGCGTGGACGCCACGGACGGGCTGCGGTAAACGCGGAGCAAGACCTCACCCGCACCGCAAAGGAACGATCCATGGGCAAGTTCACCATCACGAACGAGATCAACTGCAACGTCGACACCTTTTGGAAGCTGTTCCTGGACAAGACCTTCAATGAGGAGCTTTACCGGAAGGAGCTCGGATTTCCCGAGTACACCATCACGGAGCAGGTCGAGACGGAGACGGAGATCATCCGGAGGTCGGCCGGGAAGCCGAAGATGAATTTGCCCGGTCCCGTGGAGAAGCTGCTCGGCTCCGGCTTCCGCTATACCGAGGAAGGCAAGCTGAACAAGGCCACCAAGGTGTGGACCTTCAAGCTGACGCCAAGCACCCTGGCCGACAAGATGCGCAACGAGGGCGTGGTGCGCGTCGAGGCGATCGGCGACAACAAGGTGCGTCGGATCGCCGAGATCTTCATCGAAGCGAAGGTGTTCGGCGTCGGCGGCCTGCTCGAGAGCAGCGCTGAGAAGGAGCTGCGGCAGGGGTGGGAAGAGAGCGCCGTCTTCATGAACAAGTGGATCGCTCAGGGCAGAGCGGTCCAGTAGCTCGGCCCGCCAGACGCGCCGAGCTAGCCGCCCACGTACCGGCCGGTCGGCCGCAGCGCGCTGTCGCCGCCAGGCACCCAAACGCAGGCACCGCCGGCGAGCGATCCCCGCGAGCGGCCGTCCTCTCCGCCCACCCCGCGCCTGGATGAACAGGCGACGTACACGTCCAGAGTCAAAGCGCGCGATCTTCTGTATTGCCGCTTGCTGAGGCAGCTCACATGAACCAGGGCCACGGCATGGTGCACGTGGTCATCATCGGTGCCGGCTTCGGCGGTCTCTACGCGGCGCAGGCGCTCCGGCGCGAGCCGGTGCGGGTGACCGTGATCGACCGGCGGAACCACCACACGTTCCAGCCCCTCCTGTATCAGGTCGCGACCGCGGGCCTGAACGCGAGCGACATCGCCGCGCCCATCCGGCGCGTGCTCCGCAAGCAGAAGAACACGAGCGTGCTCCTCGCCGAGGTGACGGCGATCGATCCGGCGCGCAAGCGGGTGATCTTCGAGGACGGCGAGATCGGCTACGACAAGCTGATCGTGGCCGCCGGGGCGTCGCACTCCTATTTCGGGCACGACGAGTGGGCGCCGTTCGCGCCCGGGCTGAAGACCGTCGAGGATGCGCTGGAGATACGGCGGCGCGTCCTCCTCGCCTTCGAGGCGGCCGAGCGCGAGACCGATCCGGCGCGGCGGAAGGCCTGGATGACGTTCGTGGTGGTCGGCGCGGGCCCGACCGGCGTGGAGCTCGCCGGGGCGCTCTCGGAGCTCGCGCGGCACACGCTCGTGCGCGAGTTCCGGCGCATCAACCCGCGCGACGCGCGCATCGTCGTCGTCGAGGGCGCCGGGCAGGTGCTGCCGTCGTACGTCCCCGAGCTCGGCGAGAAGGCGCGCGCGCAGCTCGTGGCGCTCAACGTGGAGGTGCGGACGCGCTGCCTCGTCACCGGGATCGACGAGGACGGGGTCTCGATCGGCGACGAGCGGATCGAGGCGAAGACCGTGCTCTGGGGGGCCGGCGTTGCCGCGTCGCCCCTCGCCCGGAGCCTCGGGGTGCCGCTCGACCGGGCAGGGCGCGTGCTGGTGGAGCCGGACCTGACCGTGCCCGGCCACGAGGACGTCTACGTCATCGGCGACCTCGCGTCGCTGAAGCAGGAGGACGGGAAGCCGGTGCCAGGCGTGGCGCCGGCGGCGATCCAGGAGGGGCGCCACGCCGCGCGCAACATCGCGCGCGCCGTGCGGGGGCAGCCGCGGCTGCCGTTCCGGTACCGCGACAAGGGCTCGATGGCGACGATCGGGCGGGCCGCCGCGGTCGCCGACTTCGGCAAGGTGAAGCTCTCCGGGTTCCTGGCGTGGCTCGCGTGGCTCTTCGTCCACGTCCTGTTCCTCATCGGCTTCCGCAGCCGGTTCCTGGTGCTGTTCTCGTGGGCCCTGTCGTACCTGACCTACGAGCGCGCCTCGCGGCTGATCACGGGAGAGACCCCGCGGCTCCTCGAGGATCACCCCGCGCCGGCGCTCGAGCCGCGCAGGGACGGCGGCGCGCTCGGGGCCCAGCCGCTGGAGCACGCGCGCACACGCGCCTAGGCGCCGCCCGACGCGCCCACCGCGGCGCCGCCCCGACGCGCCCGCCGCGGCGGCCCGCTCCGCCCGGGACCGCGCGCGGGAGAGCGGCGTCCTGCGCTCGTCTGGACCTTTGCGCGCGAGCTGCGTTAGCGTCGTAGACCATGCACATCCATCCCGGACAGGGCGGCTCCGCGCACCCCTCGCGAGCCCTCCTCGCCAGCGCAGCATCCCTCGCCGCACTCCTGCTCAGCGCACCCGCCGCCTTCGCGCAGTCGGCGGACGACCCTGCCGGCGCGCAGCCGCAGGCCGCACCCTATGGCGCCCCCCCGCCGTACGGCGCACCTGCCTCCTACGGGCAGCAGCCCGGCTATTACCCGCCGCCTGGGTACCCCCCTCCCGGGTACGCTCCGCCGCCCGGATACGCCCAGACCTCCACCGGGTACCCGGTCGGCCCGAGGATCATGAACTACGAGGAGGGGCAGGCCGTCCCCGAGGGCTACCACGTCGAGGAGAGGGCGCGCCGCGGCCTGGTCATCGGCGGCGCCGTGACGTTCGGCGTCACGTACCTCCTCTCGGCCATGGTCGGGCTCGTCGCGGAGAGCGCGGATCGCGCGACCGGCGGCACCGGGGAGAGCTACATCCCGCTCTACATCCCCGTCGCCGGGCCGTTCATCACGATCGGCACCGCCGACGCGAAGGGCGGCGGGATCTTCGTCCTCATGGTCGACGGGCTGGCGCAGGCCGCCGGCGTCGGCATGTTCATCGGCGGCCTCGCCGCGCCGCAGCAGAAGCTCGTCCGCAACGACGTCTCCCTCTCCGTGAAGCCGATCGTCACCGGCGACACCCTCGGGCTCGGCGTCTCCGGCTCGCTCTGAGCGCGCGCCGCCGCCCCGGCGTCACGGCGCGACCGGCGGCGTCTCGTCCATCGTCTTGACGGCGCGCTTGGCCCGGCGGCGCACGTCGACGTGCAGCGACTCGTCGAAGTTGATGGCCGAGAACGCGGCCCGCGCCTCGATGTTCTTGCCGAGGGCGGCGTAGGCCTCGGCCTCGTTCCAGCGCAGCTTCCAGTCGCGCTTCGAGAGATCCGAGAGCTTCGCGGCGTCGGCGATGATCTCCTCGTACCGCTGCTGCTTGCCGAGCTCGCTCCAGTACTCGGCGCGGAGGTCGTCGTCCCCGGGCGCGAGCGCGACGGCCGCGGCGAAGCCGGCGAGCGCGTCGTCGATCCGGCCCGCGACGAGCTCGGCGCGGGCGAGCGAGCGGCGCGCGCCCGCGCTGTCGGGGTGCGCGGCGACGAAGGCGGCGAGCGCGGGGATCGCCTCGTTGACCTTCAGGATGTCGGCGGGGTCGCTCGGCCAGAACCGGAGCGAGAGCGCGGCGAGATCGCCGGGGTCGCTCTCGAGCGCGCGCTCGATCGCGGCGGGCGCCTCCTCGCCGCGGCCGGCCTGGGAGAGGCATTTCGCGAGCTCGACCCACGCGCCCGACGACGACGGCGCCGTCTTCACGAACGCCTCGGCCGCGGCGAGCGCATCGTCGGTGCGCCCGAGCGCGCGCAGGGCGGCGATCCGCGCGAGGTGCGCCCGCTCGACGCGGTCGCCCTCGCCCGCGACGGCGACGGCGCGGTCGGCGGCGGCCAGCGCGATGTCGTGGCGGAGCTCGCGCTCGTGGTAGGCGAGCTGCTCGAGGTAGAAGGCGCTGTCGCGCGGCGCCGCGTCCCACTGGCCGGTCAGGTAGTCGAGCACCGCGTCGGAGCGCACGTAGACGAGCGAGGCCGCGTCGCGCGGGTTCTCGTAGATCGGAACGAGGACCCCGAGCTGCACCATCGCGTCGAGCGCCGGCTGGCAGTCGGGCTTCGCCTCGAGCGCGAGCACCATCTCGTCGAGGGCGGCGTCCTTCTTCTGCATCGCCAGGTGCACCTGCCCCACTGCCACGTGGTAGTCGGCGTCCCCCTGGAACGTCTTCCGGATCGCCTGGAAGCTCTTCAGCGCCGCGGGGTGGTCGCCCATGTTGGCCTGCGCCGAGGCGAGGTTCAGCCGCGCGGCGTGGTCGTCGGGGTCCATGGTGACGATGCGCTTGAGCGCCGAGATCGCCTTCTCGTAGTCGCGCTCGCCGAAGGCCTTCTGCGCGCGCTCCCAGACCGGCGCCTTGTCGAGGAAGGCCTCGAGCTGCGAGACGAGCGCGCTGTTCTGCTTGCGCCAGACGCCGCTCTTGCCGGCCTCGGAGTTCGTGAGGAAGTCCTTGATCCACTTGCGGGCGGCGTCGATGCTGAGCCCTTTGTCGGCGAGCCCCTCGAACTCGCCCCGGGGCACCGGCATGCGCGCGGGGAGCCCCTGCCGGCGCGCCGTGTTCTCGTCCAGGCCGATCAGCACCCAGTCGCTTTGCTCGCTCATGATCCTAGGACGGTAGCCGCCGTGCCCCGCCGGGATCAAGCGACGTCTCGGCGCAGCGCGCCCGCGCGAGAGGCGCGTCAGGAGTAGAGCCAGGCCAAGAGGACGAACGCCATGAAGGCCGCCGCGGCGACCGCGAGGGCGAGCGCGCGCGGCACCCCGAGGAGCATCGGCCGGAGGCTGGCCTGGAACGCGACCGAGTCCACGGAGCTCGGCGGGATCGGCGGCGCGTCAGGGCCGGACGCGCCGCCCGGGGCGGCGACGGCGGCGGCCGGCGCGCCCGCAGCGCCGCCGCTCGCGCTGGCCGCGGTCGCGAGCTGCGGGGCCGCGACGGCCGGCGCCGCGACGGCGTCGAGGGGCGCCGCAGGAGGGGGCGCGCCGAGGTCCGGCGGCCGCGGCGCCGCGGGGGACCCGAGGTGCTCGAGGCCGAGCTGGGCGAGGATGGCTTGCTGCTCGTTGCCCCACGCGACCGGCAGCGCGGTCGCCTCGGGCGCGAGCGTGAGCGGCGCCGACATCACCTTGTGCATCGCCCGCTCGAGCGCGAGCGCCTCGTCGAGGCGGCGCGACGCGCTCTCCGCGCCGGCGCTCGCGGAGAGGCGCAGCGCGTCGGCGGCCACCTCGGACACGTGCGCCGCCACCTTGGCCAGCGCCAGCTTGCGCTCGGCCTGCGCCACGGCGAAGCGCGCCTCCTCGCGGAACCGGATCGCCTCGGTCGTGAGCCGATCGATCTCGGCGTGGAGCTGCCCCGCGCCCTCCGGCGCGGCGCGGGCCAGAGGAGCAGCCCCGGCGTCGTGCCCGACGGAGAACGCGGCCGCGGCGGTGATCGAGGGCGGCGGCTCGGCGTACGTCGGCGTCGCCCCGGACATCGGGCGCGGCTCGGCGTCCTGCGCGGTGATGGATCCGTACGACGGCAGGCTGCCGCGCTGACGCCCGCCGCTCGAGCTGCTGGACGCCGGGTCGCCGCGCCCGCGGCCGTTGCTCCCGACGACGACGGTCTTCTCGTCGGCCGTCTCGGAGGGCAGCGCCCCGCGCCGCCGCGAGCTGACGTACGCCGTGTCCGTGCCGCGCGAGCCAGGGACCGCCGTGAGCGGCGACGGCGTGACGGCGTCGCCCGCCTCGACGTCGGTCGGATCGTCCTCGCGGCCGGGCGCCGCGCCGCTCGGGCGGAGCCGGTCGGGGGCGCTCGCCCCCCGGTCCCGCGCGGCGGCGGGCCGGCGCGGGATCGCCGTCGCGGCCGAGAGCGAGGGGCGCGGCGCCTTGGCCATCCCGGCGAAGCCGCCGGAGACGGCGCGCTCGAACCAGCGCATCTGCCTCATGGCGTTGCGCCGCACGAACCGGCCGAGCGCCTCCTCGTTCCCCTCGAGGTACCCGTGGCTGCGCAGCCAGCCCTCGAGCCGCGCGAAGATCTCGTCCGCGCTCTGGAAGCGCGAGGCCGGGTCCCGCTCGAGACAGCCCATGACGATCGCCACGAGCTCCTTGTCGATCTTCGGCCGGAGCTCCCGCAGGTCGGCCGCGGGCTGCGTCGTCATGTTGCGCAAGAGCTCGTAGTCGCTCGACGACGGCCACGGGTGCTTGCCCGAGAAGAGCTCGAACAGCACGACGCCGAGCGAGAACAGATCGGAGCGCCTGTCGGCGGAGCCCCCGCGGGCCTGCTCCGGCGCCATGTACGTCGTCACGCGCCGGCGCGCCCCGACGGCCGTGGTCATCACGCGGAGCGACGATTTGGCGAGCCCGAAGTCGGCGATCTTCACCTCGCCCTGGAACCCGACGAGCACGTTGCCCGGCGTGAGATCGCGGTGCACGAGGTTGAGCAGCTCGCCGCTCGGCGCGCGGAGCTCGTGCGCGGCGCCGAGCCCGCGGCAGAGCGTCGCGCCGATGTAGACGACGAGCCGCTCGGAGAAGACCTCGCCCGTGTCGAAGACGGTCTTCATGAGCCGCGCGAGGCTCACGCCCTGCACGAGCTCGACGGCGAAGTACGAGCCCTGCTCGTCGGTCCCCCAGCCGGCGACCTCGACGACGTTCGGGTGCTTGAGCGCCGCGGTGGTGCGCACCTCGTCGAAGAACCGCGTGGCCACCGCCGTGTCCCCGGCGTAGTGCGGGTGCAGCCGCTTGACGGCGAGCAGCTCCCCTGGCCGGTGCGGACCTACCGACCTGCAGAGATCAACGCGGGTGGTCGCTCCGGACGCGATCTCTGCAAGGAACTGAAGCGAGAGCGCGGCCGGCGCGGGCTCGGGGAGCCGAGACATGCACGGTGAAGTCTAGCGGGCGACAACCCCGACCGGAAAGGGCCTCAGACGCCGGCGCGCGCCGCGGCGATGGCGGCGGGGACGCCGGAGGGGGTGGCCTTGAGGTGCACGTCCAGGTGGTCATCCTTGGTCTTCAGCGCACGAACACCGAGCACCGGCGCGCAGATGCGCAGCGCCCGCGCGACCGTCGGATTGCCGCCCACGGCGGGAATCTTGAGCAGATCCAGGGTGATCCTGTCGTCCTTGCCCTCGATCAGCGCGGCGGGCCGGTTGGGGATGAAGGAGACGAGGTTGCCGGGCTTGTTGAGATCGATCGCCCCCGAGTTGATAAGCCCGGCGATCGGCGAGCTCTCGTCCCCCATCACGTGGAGCTTGAGGTCGGCGATCCGCAGGCCGACCCGGATGGCGTCCGCGCGCACGTCGAGCTCCTCGGCGTAGACGGCGAACGAGGCCCGGATCGGCGCGCCCATGGCCTTCACGGTGAGCGCGAGGCGCAGGCCGGGGGGCGCGGCCTCGATCACGATGTCCTTGGGCGCGCGCTTCCCGCCGCTGAGCTCCCGCGCCAGATAGCGCAGCGCATCGATCGGGACGCCGAAGCGCAGGCCGAGCGCGCCGCGCAGCGCCCTCACGATCTCCTCGGGGTGAGCCTTGAGGTAGTCGCCGGCGTGGCGGAGCAGCACCTTCGGGTTGGGCTTGGGCATCGTTGGGGCAGCTACGATTGCCCGGAGTCAGGCCCGCGCGCAAGGGGGCGAGCGCGATCCGGCGCGGGGTGCGTCGGGGGCCGGAGAGGCCGCTGTTCTAACGGGGCCGACTCGGTCACACTCGGGCGCGATGCAGACCAGGATCCTTCTTGTCATGGCGACAACAGCGCTCGCGATCGGCTGCGGATCGGCCGACGCGACGCTCGGGTGGACGCCGAGCGACGAGCCGCCGGGCGGCTCCTCGAGCGAGGGCGGCGGCGATGGCCAGGGCGGCGGCGACGACGACGGCGGCGGCGACGACGACGGCGGCGGCGACGACGGCCAGGGCGGCGACGACGGCGGGGGCGACGACGGCCAGGGGGGTAGCGGCGGCCACCTCGCGAGCGGCGGGGGCGGCGGTTCATCGAGCGGCGGCGGGCCGCTGGGCGCCCTGTGCGACCTGCCCCCGCGGTGCGATGCCGAGCCGCCGGATCCGGGCGAGGAGCTCGCGTGGGATCACGTGTCGTCGTACATCATCGCCGGAGCTGGGAGCCCCAACCACCGTGGGCGCGATCTCTTCCTGACCCCGGATGACCCGCAGTGGATCATCGGCAAGTTCGCCTACGGGATCACGGACAAGGACCTGAAGGGCGAGCGGGTCGACATCTACCTGCTCCGCGGCTGCGGCGGCGCGTGGGAGCGCCTCGGCGCGGCGACCACGACGGAAGCGGACTCGACGCACCCCGAGGTCGAGGGCGTGAGCGACGCCGGCGGCCGCGTCTACTTCCAGATCCCAGCGGCGCAGCGGCTCGGCGTGGGCAGGCACCGGATCCACATGGTCGTCCGCGGCGACCTGTCGAGCGCCGATCTCTTCATCGAGGTCGTCCCCCGCGGCGCCCCGATGTTCGTGAGCGACGTCGACGGGACGCTGACCGGCACGGAGACGGAGGAGTTCACCTCGCTCCTGATCGGCCAGCTGCCCGACGCGCACCCGCACGCCGCGGCGGCGTTCCACCGGCTCGTGGAGAAGGGCTACCGCCCGATGTACCTGACCGCGCGACCGGAGTGGCTCGTCCAGCGCACCCGCGATTTCCTCGAGGCCTACGGCTTCCCGCCCGGCATCGTGCACACCACCCTCGGCCTGACCGGCGCGATCGGCGACGCCGCCGCGGAGTACAAGACGGCCGAGCTAGAGCAGCTCTTCGAGCGGAGGGAAATGGTGCCCGCGTGGGCGTTCGGCAACACGGAGACCGACGCGGAAGCCTACCACAACGCCGGCGTGACGCCCCTCACGCGGCGCGTGTTCTACCAGTTCGACGACGACCTCCTCGGAGGCCGGCGCATCGACGACTACGGCGATCTGCTCGCCGAGATCGACGAGCTCCCCAGCCTCTGCGACTGATCCGGCGCGTCAGCCGGGCGCCTGCTCGGTCTGGGCGCCGCCCGCCGGCGGCTCCGAGGCGGCCGAGGCGCCGGCCGGCGCCTCGACGCGACCGCCGATCGACCGGAGGAGCTCGCTCACCGCGGCGTGGGTGCGATCGCGCAGGTCGTTCACCCGCGCGCCCTCGCGCCCGTCCGGGCGCACGGCGATCGGCGCGCCGACCCGGACGCGGACGATCCGCATCGTGCCGTCGCCCATGTCGATCGCCCCCTTCTTCATGAGCAGGTGCGTGCCGTCGATGGCGACCGGCACCACGGGCACGCCGGCGCGGACGGCGGCGTAGAAGCCGCCGTTCTTGAACTGCCGGAGCACGCCGTCCTCGCTCCGCGTCCCCTCCGGGAACACGAGCAGCGGCTTGCCGTTCCGGAGCACCTGCTCGAACCGCGCGATCGCCTCGACCGCGGCGCGCGAGCCGACCGTGCGATCTACCGGCACGTGGCCCGCGAGCTTGAGGTGCCAGCCGAGGAACGGGATCTTCATGAGCGAGCGCTTGGCAGCCCACTTGAAGTCGCCCGGCAGCACCGCGCCGAGCACCAGGATGTCGAGCACGCTCTGGTGGTTCGAGCAGTAGACGAAGACCCCGGGGGGGAGGTTCTCGAGGCCGCTCGTCTGGATCTCCATGTCGAGCGCGCGCGCGCTCGCCTGGCACCAGCGGCGCATCGCCCAGAGGCTCGCCGAGCGCTGCGGCGTGAGCGGGCCCAGCGTCAGCGACACCGTGCCGTAAGCCATGGTCCTGAGGGAGAAAGGGACCCAGTGGCGCGTCGCCAGCCAGGCGCTCTTGAGATCCATACTACAACGCTTATCACTCTCCATATCGGGCGAAAACGCGTAGCATGTTGCGCAGCTACGCCGCGCGCCGGCATCTTCGGACGGGGTTTCGGGCGCGCTCTCTCGCCGCTGTGCCGGACGAGGCGGGTGGCGCGCGGCGGCTCGCCGGTCCGGCCCGGGCGCACGTCGCGCGACGGGGTCGCCCGAGCGGCACCCTCGCGGCTTACGGCTCGAGCGGCGGCGTGAGCAGCCCCCAGCCGAGCGTGACCGGCCGCCCGGCGCGCTCGAACTTGACGGTGTACAGGCCTGTCTCCTCGGCGCTCTGCACCACCGCGGGGCGCAGCGCGCCGACCCACTCGGCCCAGACGCTCGCCCCGAGCTTGAGGCGCGGCTTGACCGGGATCGGGCGCAGCGCCGACTCGTCGGCGAGCAGGGCGGCGCCGCCGTAACCGAGGGCGAACCACCGCGCCGAGCTGCTGGGCAGCGACGTCAGGACGGCGCCCGACTCCGCCGGAGGGCCGCCGAACCGCGACACGAGGAGCACGTGGCGCCACGTCTCGCCGTCCTTCCATGCGGCGAAGTTGCCGGGCGCGAGCCCCTCGGTCTGCACGACGAAGCGGACGCCCTTGAGCTGCGCGAGCGGGGTCCGCGGATCCATGTCGGTGTAGCGGACCTCGATCTTGTCCTTCACGAAGCGGGTGACGACGCCGTGCTTCATCACCCCGTTCCACTCCGTGAGCACCGGCTCGTGGGGCCGGAGGCGCGGCGCGTCGGGCACGGGGACGACGTAGCCCGGGTGGACCTTGTACGACGGCCCGCCCCGCCCCTCGACGATGAGATCGTCGCCCTCGAAGCCGACCACGGTGGCCGCGTAGAGCACGAGCGTCGACCCGAGCTTGGCGCCGGCGAGCATCCGCTCCGAGGCGGTGAAGACGCGGCGGCCTGGATCGAGCTTGATCGGGGACGCCGGGAGGCCGAGCGGGTTCGACGCGTGCGCCGCGCCGGTCGGCGCCTGCGTCTCCGCGACCGCGGGCCGCGGCAGCGCCGCGAGCGGAGCGACGGGCGGGCTCTGGGAGGGCGTCGGCGCCGGGGGCGACGTCGGCGCAGGCTCGCAAGCCGCCGCGAGGCCAGCGGCCAGGAGGCAAGCGAGCGCGCAAGCCGCGCCGCGGGCGCGCGGCGCCCCGGCATCGAGGCGTCGCGCCGCGCTCGTGTCGCGATCCTTCGCGGCGGCGGGGCCCAGCCTGCGGGCCCCGGCCCCGAGGCCGCCGGGACATCGGTCAGCCATCGGGGGCGAGCATGGACCGCGAAACGGGCGGCGGCGAGCAGAAAGGGACGAACCGTCGCGCGGAGCCGGGTCGGCTGTCCGCAGGCAGGGGCGGCGGCGGCGCGGCGCTCTCCTCGCGACGCGCGCGGCGCTCTCCTCGTGACGCGCGCGGCGCGTCCTGCGCTAGCCTGCGGCGCGATGAAGCGCGCCTTCAGCGTCGATGAGCTCAAGCAGACCGCGCCCCGCCTCGCCGTGGAGCGCCGCGCCGTGCGTTTCCAGGACGTCGACGCCGCCGGGATCGTCTTCTACCCGCGGGTCCTCGAATACTTCAGCGACGCGTACATGATCGCGCTGAGGGAGCGGGGCATCGATCTGCCCGCCCTCATCGCCGGCGGCGCGATCAAGCTGCCGCTGGTCCACGCCGAGGCCGACTACCTGCTGCCGCTCCGGTTCGGCGACGCGATCGAGGTCGAGGTGCTCGCCCCGAAGCTCGGCGACACCTCGTTCACGGTGGGCTACCGCGTGACGACCGCGGGCGGGATCGCCGCCGTCGGGCAGACGGTGCACGTGTGCATCGACGGCGCGCGCTTCGTCCCGTGCCCGCTCCCGGACGATCTGCGCCGCGCGCTCGGGTGACCGCCGCGAGCGCGGCTGCCGGCGCCGCGCTCTCCCGCTACCGCGCCGGGAACGGCGCGAGCGCGGCCGCGAGCTGCGCCGCCGCGCCGAGGCGATCGAGCTTGCCGGCCGCGGTCAGCGGGAGCGCCGCGACGGCGCAGAGGCGCCGCGGGCGCTTGTGCGGGGCGAGCCGCGCCGCGACGACGGCCGCGAGGTCGTCGAGCAGCGCGGGCGAGAGCGCGGCGCCGCCCGGCGCGCCCTGGTCGGGGACGATCGCCGCCGCGACGACGTGGCCCCACCGCTCGTCCGGCACGCCGAACACCACCGCGCCCGCGACGCCGGCGCAGGACGCGAGGACCTGCTCCACCTCGGCGGGGTAGACGTTCTCGCCGCCGGTCACGATGAGGTCGCTCCGGCGGGCGGCGACGTGGAGCCGCCCGGCGGCGTCGAGCGCGCCGAGGTCGCCGGTGATGAACCACCCGCCCTCGTCGACCAGGAGCTCCGGCGGGCGCCCCGGGCCGCGGTAATAGCCGCGGAACAGCACCGGGCCGCGGATCTCGATGCGGCCCACGCCGTCGCCGCCGGCGCCCTCGACGCGCAGCTCGACGCCGTCGATCGGCGCGCCGGAGCCCGGCTCGCGGGCGCGCGGATCGCGCGGGCGCTGCACGGTGACCTGCGAGCACGCCTCGGTGAGGCCGTAGGTGGTGAGCGCCGGGACCCCGCGGCGCGCGCACTCGTCGAGCGTCCTCTCCGGGGCGCCCGCGCCGCCGACCAGCACCGCGCGCAGCCGGGCGAGGACGTTGTCGCGATCGGCCTCGAGGAGCGCGAGCAGCATCGTCGGCACCACGGAGAGCAGCGTCGCGCGGTCGCGGACGATCGAGGCGAGCACCGACGCGGGGTCGAAGCGGGGCGCGAGGATGACGGCGCGCCGCGCGAGCAGGCAGCGCGTCACGATCGAGAGGCCGCCGACGTGGCAGAGCGGCAGGCAGAGCAGCCAGCGATCGTCGTCGCGCACGCCGAGGTTGGCCGCGCTCCCCGCTGCGGCGGCGAGGAACGCGCGGCGCGGCAGCACCGCGCCCTTGGGGCGCCCCGTGGTGCCCGAGGTGTAGACGATCGCGAGATCGCCGGCGGGATCCGGCGGCGGGACGCCGGCCGCCTCGGCGGCGCGCGGCGCGCGATCGCGGAGCGCGGCGAGCTCCGGCCCGGCGTCGCGGAGCAGCGCGGCGAGCGCGGGCTCGCGCAGCACGAGGTCGGGGCGCGCGTCGTCGACGAGGACGCTCGCCTCGCCGTCCGTGAGCCGCGGGTGAATCGGGACGATGACGGCGCCGAGCGCCAGCAGCGCGTGGACGACCACGACCGTCCCGATCGCGTTCGGGGCGACGAGCGCCACGCGAGCGCCCTGACCTATCCCGGCGCGGGCGAGCCGGGAGCACACGGCCGCGACCGCGGGCGCGAGGTCGCCGAAGCGGAGGACGCCGCCGGGGCCGACGCCGAGGCCGGGGACGTCGATCTCGCGCGGCGCGTCCGCCTCGGAGCCGCCGTGGACGAGCGCCGTCCGCGCGGCGACCGCGGGGTCGCGCGCGGCCTCGAGGAGGCTCAGGCCGTCCATCGTCCGACGCCGAGCCCGGGCCGATCGCTGGCCACGACCAACCCACCCTCGCGGAGCTGCGGGATCCGGATCGCGGGCCACGCCGCGAGGCCCGCGTGCGCGTCGAGGCCGCACGCGAGCGGCGGCCGCGGCAGCGCGAGCGCGAGCTCGCACGCGGCCGCGAGCGCGACGGGCCCGTCGAAGAGGTGCGTCACCACCGCGCCGAGGCCGCGCTCCTGCGCCCTCCGGCCGAGGTCGTGCGCGCGCAGGAGGCCGAGCACCGCCGGCTTCAGGATGAACGCGGCGCAGCCTTGCGCGTCGAGCAGGCGCTCCGGCATGCCCTCGAGGGCGAGCGACTCGTCGGCCGCCCACGGGACCGCTTGCGCGCCGAGGCGGTGGAGGAGCTCCGGCGCGACCGGCTGCTCCACGAAGCGGGGCTCGAGCGGCGCGAGGAGGGCGAGCCGGCGGGGCGCGTCCTCGAGCGGCCAGGCCGCGTTCGCGTCGAGCCGGAGCTCGATCGACGGGTGCTCCCGCCGCAGCGCGCGCAGCGCCTCCAGATCGCGGGCGAACCCCTCGTCTCCGCGCGAGCGGAGCTTCACCTTGATCGCGCGGACGCCGCGCGCGACGAGCGCGCGCGCGCTCCCCAGCATCTCCGGCAGGGCGGCCGACGTCGCGAGCAGCCCGTTCACCCGAACCTCGGCGCGCCGCCGGTGGCCGCCGAGGCACGCCGACGCCGGCAGCCCGAGGCGCTGGCCGACCAGGTCGAGCAGCGCCGTCTCCAGGGCGAAGCGCGCCGCCGGCAGGCCGCGGTGCCGCGACGACAGCGGCTCGAGCGCGCGCAGGACCGCGGGCGCCGCCGCCGCGGCCGCGTCCCCGCCCGGCAGGTCGATCGCGCCGAGCGCCCCGGGCAGCTCGGCGAGCGCGCGCTCGACGTCGTCGGCCGCATCGGGCGAGAAGCCGGGGAGCGGCGTGGCCTCGCCCAGGCCGACGCGCCCCTCGTCGTCGATGAGCGACAGCACGAGGCCCTTGCGCGCGACTTCGAGGGCCCGTGGCGCAAGGCTTGCGGCGGCGACGCGCATCACCCATGCAGCTGGGCCGCGAGGCCCAGCGAGAAGAGCAGCGCGTAGGCGAGCAGCAGCTTCGCCGTCCCGGCGAGGCAGTCGTTGAGCGGCCGGCCGTCGGTGGTCGCCAGCACCCGGAGCAGGCGCACGGCGCGCGGGAACGTGGCGAAGACGAGGAGCGTCCACCGGCGGCCCTCGCCGACGGCGAGGGCGACGGGCACCGCGTAGGCGACCGCGAGGAGCATCGCGTACTCGAGGACGCCCGCCCCGCGGCCGAAGCGGACGGCGAGCGTGCGCTTGCCGGCGACGACGTCCGTGTCGCGATCGCGGACGTTGTTGACGACGAGCACGGCGGTGGCGATGGCGCCGACCGGCACGGCGGCCGCCCACGCGAGCGGCGGCACCGAGCCGAGCTGGACGAACGCCGTCCCGCAGACGGCGACGAGGCCGAAGAACACGAACACGAAGACGTCGCCGAGGCCGTGGTAGCCGAGCGGGTACGGGCCGCCGGTGTACGCGATCCCGGAGAGGATCGAGGCGACGCCGATCGCGACGATGGGCCACCCGCCCACGAGCGCGAGGTGCACCCCGAACGGCAGCGCGAGCGCGATCGTGACGAGCAGCCCGACGCGCACCTGCCGCGGCGTGAGCAGCCCGGCCTGCACCGCGCGGGTGGGGCCGAGCCGCTCGTGCGTGTCGGCGCCCTTCTCGTGATCGAAGACGTCGTTCGCGAAGTTCGTGGCGATCTGGATCAGCATCGCGCCCGCGAGCGCCGAGAGCGCCGGGCCGATCCGCATGCCGCCGAGCGCGTAGGCGACCGCCGTCCCGACCATCACCGGCGCGAGCGCCGCGGTGAGGGTCGCCGGCCGGCACGCGAGGAGCCACGCCCGGAACGACCCGGGGCGCACGCCGCCCGCGGCCGCCGCGCCGGCCGCCTGCGAGGCCGCCGCCGCGCTCACGATCCCCTCCCCTGCTCGCGGGCGCCGCGCGCCGCCGCGGGGGCGCGACGGCGCGAGCGCGGCGCGCTGTCCTCGCCGGGCGCCTCGCGCGCGGGGGGCTCGGCTGCGGGGCTTCTGTTCGCGTTGCTCTGGCTCATGACCGTGGATCCCTCTCGGCAAGCTCGGGGTTCTCGGCGCGCGCGCCGCTCATGAAGGCTCGAGATCGGCCGCCGCCCCTTCCGCCGCCGACGCGCTGCTCAGCGCGGCGACCTCGCGGCGGACGTCGGACCAGAGCCGTGCGACGCGGGCGGCGCCGTCGTGAGGCGGCACCACCGCCTCGATCAGCGTCGCGCCGGGCCGCTGGTACGCGGCGGCGAGCGCATCGGCGAGCCCGCTCGCGGTGCCGGCGCGCTCGTACGCGAGCCCGAACATCGCCGCCGCGGGCGCGAAGTCGAGGTGCTGCGGCATGGTGAAGCCCCGATCCAGCAGATCGGCCCCGCGCCTGGCGACGGGGAGGTGCTCGAAGATGCGGCCGCCGTCGTTCTGGACCACCACGACGACGAGGGGCGCGCCGCCGTCGCCCGCCGCCCGCGCGGCGAGGAGCAGCCCGGTCAGGTCGTGCAGCAAGCTGAGATCGCCGAGCAGCAGCGTGACCGGCGCGGCCGCGACCGCGCGGGCCCCGGCCGCCCCCGACACGAGGCCGTCGATCCCGCTCGCCCCGCGCTGGTGCAGGACGCGCAGCTGGCGCGCCGACGGGGGGCAGTACGTGTCGAGATCGCGCACCGGCATGCTGTTGCCGATCGCGAGCAGCGATCCCTCCGGGCACGCGCTCGCCACCGCCCGCGCGACCGCGCCCTCCGTGAGCTCGTCCCCGGCGCACGCGCGCGCCGCCTGCGCCGCCGCGGCCTCGCCGGCGCGCGCGAACGTCGCGGCCCAGCCCCGCCGCCCGCGCCCGAGGTCCACCGCCGCCCCGCCGAGGCGCGCCGCGAGCGCCTCGCACACGTCCGCGGGCTCGGCCATGACGAGGGCGGCCGCGGCGCTCGTCGGATCGTTCCAGCCGTGCGCGGCCACCACGAACCGGCGGCAGCCGGCGTGCTCGGCGATGTAGGTCGCGTACCCGGCCGACGTCGGCGGGGCGCCGAGCTCCAGGATGAGGTCGGGCGCGTTCGCCGCGCGGAACTCGGGCGCGCGGAGGAACGCGTCGAACGAGGCGGGCATCACGACCCCCTCGGCGAGGCCGCCGAAGTAGATCTGGCTCGTGCCCTCGGCGAGCACCGGGAACCCGGTCGCCCGCGACAGCGCGAGCACCGCGCGGCGCGCGCGGGCGTCGTCCTCGCGGCTCGGGGCGGGCCCGCACACGATGAGCCCCCGCTCGGCGCGCGCGCACCGCGCCGCGATCTCCTCGATCGCGCGCGCGTCGACCCCGGCGCGCGCCGGCACGACCCGCGGCCCGGCGCGGCGCATCAGCGCCTCCCACTCGGCCTGCCACGGCTCGGGCCCGGCCACGTCGACCGGCTCGAGCGGCTTGCGGAAGCGCGCGTTGATGTGGACCGGGCCGGGCGTCGGCGCGAGCGCGCGCAGGGCCGCCTGCGCCGCGATGCGCGCCACCGCGCGCAGCGCGAGGGGCGACGGATCCGGCAGCCCGAGCTCGGCGAAGTGGCGCACGTGGTCCCCGAAGAGCTTCATCTGATCGATGGTCTGCGAGGCCGCCGCGTCGGCGAGCTCCCACGGGCGGTCGGCCGTGATCGCGATGAGCGGCGTGAAGCTGTGGTGCGCCTCGATGATCGCCGGCAGCGCGTGGGCGCCGGCGGTGCCCGAGGTGCAGACGAAGGCGCTGGGCCGGCCGGTGACGCGCGCCTGCCCCAGCGCGAAGAACGCCGCGGCGCGCTCGTCGACGACGCTGTGGCAGCGCACCTCCTCGCTCTCCATCGCCGCGATCGCGAGCGGCGTGGAGCGCGATCCCGGGCAGAGGACCACGTCGCGCACCCCGGCCTGCGAGAGCGCGCGGACGAACAGCTGCGCCCAGGCCGAGTGGAGGTTCGAGCCGCTCATCACCGCCTCCGGAGGCCCGCGCGCGCGCGCACCTCAGGCCCCCTCGGGCGTCGCGACGAACAGGCACACGACGCCCATCGTCAGCGGCTCCACGCGCAGCACGCGCAGCCCCGCGCCCCGCATCAGCTCCGCGAACTCGTCCGGCGGAGGGAACCTCGCGATCGAGTCCTGCAGGTACCGGTACTCGTCCCGCCCGGAGATCGCGCCGCCGACGTACGGCACCACCGTGTGGATGTGGAAGCGCGCGAGCTTGCTCATGATCCCCCCGCGCGGCTCGCTGAGCTCCAGGATCGCGATGCGCCCGCCCGGCCGCGTGACGCGCGCCATCTCGCGGAGCGCCCGGGCGCGGTCCGGGACGTTGCGGATCCCGAACGCCATCGAGATGGCGTCCACGCTCGCGTCGCCGAACCGCAGCTGCTCCGCGTCGCCGACCTCGAGCTCGACCCGCCCGGCGAGCCCCGCGGCCTCCACCTTCCGGCGGCCCACGCCGAGCATCCCCTGCGACGGGTCGACCCCGACGACCTTCACGTCGTGCGCCCGCGCGATCTCGAGCGCGAGATCGCCGGTGCCGGTCGCCAGGTCGAGCACCGTCGCGCCGGGCGCGAGCTCGAGCGAGCGCACCGCGCGCCGCCGCCAGCCCTGATCGAGCCCCAGCGAGATGATCCGGTTCAAGAGGTCGTACCGCTCGGCGATCCCGTCGAACATCTCGCCGGTGCCGAACCGGCGCCCGCCGCGCGGCGCCTCGCCCTGATCCGTGTGGCTCATGTCCCGCCCTCCGCCTGCTGCACCGCGCGCGGCGCCTCGGCCCGCTCGGGCGCGAACCGCTTGCCGTCGCCGGGCGGCGCGGCCGCCTCGCTGCCCCCCGGCGCCGTGACGGCGAGCGCGCGCTTCCGCTCGTGGAGCCGCATGTGGCCCCGCTGGATGCCCTCGCTCGCGAGCGCGCGCAGGGCCGCCAGGTTCGAGGCGAGCCCGACGGAGGCCAGCACCACCGCGAGCTCGCGCGCGCTCTTCGCGCCCACGAGCTGCAGCGCGGCGCGCACGCCGGCGTGCACCTCGGTCGAGCCGCCCACCGTCCCGACGGCGAGCGGCAGCTCCGCGCGGCCCACGAGCCCGCCCGGGACGCGCTCCCACGTGCTGAGCGGCCGGTACCGGCCGCTCATCGACGCGTACGCGTGCGCGCCCGCCTCGATCGCCCGGAAGTCCTGCCCGAGCGCGACCGCGGCCGCGTCGAGCCCGTTCATGAAGCCCTTGTTGTGGGTCGCCGCCCGGTACGGATCGAGCTCCGCGAAGCGGCTCGCCCGCGCGATGCCGGTCGCCACGTCCGCGCCGCCGAGCGCGTCGTCGGCGACGGTGGCCGTCACCCGCGCGAGGCGGCGGACCGTCAGGTTCGACAGGATCCGGAGGCCGATCGTCCCGCCCGCGATGCGCTGCACGAGCGGCGCCACCGCCTCGGCCACGGTGTCGACCAGGTTGGCGCCCATCGCGTCGCCGACCTCGACGTAGAAGTGCACGACGAGCACGCCGAGCTCCGCCGACAGGACGCGCACCTCGAGGTCGCGGCAGCCGCCGCCGCGCGCCACCATCCTCGGGATCGCCGCGTCGCCGGCGGCGAGCAGGCTCGCGCGCGCCGCCTCCAGCCGGCCCGCGGCCGCCTCCGCGTCGGGCACGTCGTCGAGCTGGACCTGCGCGGTCATGATCGGCGGGTCCGCCTCGCCGGAGAAGCCGCCCGACAGGCGGACCATGCGCGCCGCGTTCGACGCCGCGGCGATGACGCTCGGCTCCTCCACCGCCATCGGCACCAGCACGTCCCGCTGGTTCACGCGGAAGTTCAGCGCGAGGCCCAGCGGGAGCGCGTGCGTCGCGATGACGTTCTCGCACATCCGGTCGGCCACCGCCGTCGGCAGCCCGCCCCCGCTCGCGAGGTGCGCGAGCGCGTCCTCGTCGAGCAGCCCGAGCGCCTGGATCGCGCGGAGCCTGTCCTCCAGGCACCGCTTGTAGAACCCGCTGATCCGGCTGGACACGTTCTGGCTCATCGGCTGCCTCCGCGCGCCGCGCGCGCTCGCGGGAGCGGCGCGCGCCCTCCGCCTTGCATCGGAAAATCCGCCATCGCCGCTCACCGCCTCCGCCGGGGCGTCGACATCGCGACCCCCTCCAGCGCCGCCTTCGCCGGGCTCTCCGGGAGCGGCTCGATGCTCCGCACAGCGTCCCCGCAGAGCCGGGACGCGAGCTCCAGACAGTCGTCCACGACCCGCTTCTCGACCATGATCTGCGCGATGCGCCGGCTGAGCTCCGGCGGGGCCGCCGCCTCCTCCGACGCGCAGTGCGCCTCGAGGGCGGGCGTGAGCTCGCGGTCGCGCTCCATCGCGAGCAGCAGCGGGTACGTCATCTTGCCCTCGCGCAGGTCCGTGAGCAGCGCCTTGCCGGTCGTCTCCGGCTCGCCCGCGAAGTCGAGCACGTCGTCGACGAGCTGGAACGCGACCCCGAGGCTCGTGCCGAAGCCCTCGAGGGCCTTGCAGAGCGGCTCGCTCACGCCGCCCGCGCGCGCGCCGGCGAACATCGCCCAGCGGAACAGCGAGGCCGTCTTGCCGTCGACGATCTGGAAGTACTCGCTCGTGCTCGTGCGCACGCGGCCGCGCGACGCGAGCTGGAGCGCCTCGGCGACGACCATCTCCTTGACCACCTGGAGCACCCGCTCGAGCACGTCGGGCATGCCCACCGCCTGGACCCTGCAGAGCGCGTCGAGCAGGAGGTAGTCGCCGCCGAAGATCGAGGCGGCGTTGCCGTAGATGACGCGCGCCGCGTCGGCGCCGCGCCGGCGGTCGCCGAGATCGACGACGTCGTCGTGCAGCAGCGTCGCGTTGTGGACGAGCTCGACCGCCACCGCGAAGGTCCGCGCCGCCTCGTTGAAGCCGCCGCCGATGTGGGCGGACAGGGCGACGCAGATCGGCCGCAGCCGCTTGCCGCTCAGCCCGAGCAGGTGCCGCGCGCTCCGGTGCGCCGGCGTCTCGCCGTCCAGCCCGACCTTCGCGAGCTCGCGCTCCACGTCCGCGAGGTCCCCGTCGAGCAGGCGCCTGAGCTCCGCGAGGCGCGCGGCGAGCGTGTCGAGCCCTCGCGCAGCGCACATGCCTCCGAGGCTCGAGACGACATCGCTCCGCTGGACCGTCCCAGTAAACGTTGTTGTCGCAGTCATCCCATCTCCACCTGGAAGCACGAGCGCCCGCGCTCCCCGCACCGCGCGGGGCAACGTGGCGTCCGAGCTCTCCGAAATCACGCGCCCGCTAGGCGCCTCGCCGGGACCGAACGGCCCGGATGGGGAACCGGACCAGGTCCCCGAACCGCGAAAAATCGACGGTCCTGCTCTTGATGAACCCGTCGAGCGCCGTCTGCGCGACGATCACGAACGAGAGGAGCCGCTCCACCCGGTCGAGGCTGAACCGGGTGGCGTCGGTGGGAGGCAGGCTCTCGAGCAACGCCGAGGCGCGCTCGAGGCGTTCCCTCACCGAGTCGGCGAGGAGCCGCTCGCGCTCGGCGAACACTTTGGAAATCATCTTCCAGAAGTCCGTCTCGGCCTCGAAGAACTCCTTCCGCTCTCCCGGTTTCCATACCCTTCGTACTACACCCCACCTTTGCAATTCTGTCAGCGACATACTCATCGCACCGGATGAAACCTGCAGCCGTTCGCCGATCTCGGCGGCGGACAGGGCGCCGCCGGCGATGAACAGGACGGTCCAGATCCGCCCGAGCACGCGGCGGAAGCCCCAGTGCTCGATGACGTCGCCGATCGCGTCCGCCGCGAGCAGCTCCGCCTGGCGCTGGATGTCGTTGGGAGGGCTCATGAAACTTTCAAAATTCTTTGAAGGAACTGTGTGGGCCAACCTGGGGCGGCGTCAAGACATTCCCGACCGTCCTCAGCACAGAACGGACGAGCCCGGCCGTGCAGCGGCGTGCTCGACGCCGCTCCAGACCTCGCGATGCGTGTGGGGGATGGGTGAATCGCTCGGGGACGGCGCTAGCTCACGCCTGCATCCGAGCCACGAGATCCCGGTTCTGCCGGAGCAGCGCCTCGGGGACGCGCGCGCCGAACGACTCCAGGAACGCCTCGCGATCGCGCGCCTCCTCCAGCCACGCGTCGCGGTCGATGGCGAAGAGCTCGCGCATCGCCTCCGGGTTCAGGTCGAGGCCGCTCGTATCGAGCTCGCCGTCGGCCGGCATGATCCCGACCGGCGTCTCGCGCCCCTGCGCTTTCCCGTTCACGCGCCCGTGGATCCAGCGGAGGACGCGGAGGTTCTCTCCGAAGCCGGGCCAGAGGAACTTGCCCGACGCGCCCTGGCGGAACCAGTTCACGTGGAAGATCTTCGGGAACCCCGGGCGCCCGTGGCCGAGCTCGACCCAGTGCCGGAAGTAATCGCCCATGTTGTATCCGCAGAACGGGCGCATCGCCATCGGGTCGCGGCGGACGACCCCGACCTGGCCCGTGGCCGCGGCGGTCGTCTCCGAGGCCATCGTCGCGCCCAGGTAGACCCCGTGCGTCCAGTCGCGCGCCTCGCAGACGAGCGGCGCGAGCCGCGCGCGCCGGCCGCCGAAGACGATGGCCGAGATCGGCACGCCCGCCGCGGCGTCGAACGCCGGCGAGATGGACGGGCACTGGCGGGCCGGCGACGTGAACCGGCTGTTCGGGTGCGCCGCCGGCTCCTTGCTGTCCGGCGTCCACCGGCGGCCCCTCCAGTCGGTGAGCACCGGCGGCGCCGGGCCGTCGAAGCCCTCCCACCACGGCGTCCCCTCCGGCGTGAGCGCCACGTTCGTGAAGATCGAGTTCTGGGCCAGCGTCGCCAGGGCGTTCGGGTTCGTCCTCGAGCTCGTGCCGGGCGCCACGCCGAAGAAGCCGGCTTCGGGGTTGATCGCCCACAGCCGGCCGTCCGGGCCGATCCGGAGCCAGGCGATGTCGTCGCCGACCGTCCACACCTTCCAGCCCTTCTGCGACGCCGGCGGCACGAGCATGGCGAGGTTCGTCTTCCCGCACGCGCTCGGGAACGCCGCGCAGATGTACGTCACCCGGCCCTCCGGGTCCTCCAGGCCGAGGATGAGCATGTGCTCCGCGAACCAGCCCTCGTCGCGCGCCATCGTGCTCGCGATGCGCAGCGCGAAGCACTTCTTCCCGAGCAGCGCATTGCCGCCGTACCCGGAGCCGATGCTCCAGATGAGCCGCTCCGCGGGGAAGTGGCACACGAACCGCCGCTCCGGGCTCAGGTCGCCGAGCGAGTGCAGCCCCCGGCAGTAGTCCTCGGAGCCGCCGAGCGCCTCGAGCGCGACCCGGCCCATCCGGGTCATGATCCTCATGTTGGCGACGACGTACGGACTGTCGGTGATCTCGACTCCAACCTTCGCCGACGGCGACCCCACGGGCCCCATCAGGTACGGAACGACGAACATCGTCCGCCCCTTCATCGCGCCGTCGAACAGCCGCCCGACCCGCTGCGAGGCCTCCTCCGGCGACATCCAGTTGTTCGTCGGGCCCGTATCCTCTCTATCTCGCGTGCAGATGAACGTGAGGTGCTCAGTCCGGGCGACGTCGGTCGGGTCGCTCCGGTGAAGATAGCAGTTGGGGTACCTCTCCTCGTTGAGCGCGATGAGCGTGCCGTCGCTCAGCATCCCCTGGATCAGCGTCCGGTTCTCCGCCTCGGAGCCGTCGCACACGACGACGCGATCGGGCCGCGTCTGGCGCGCGACCTCGTCCACCCACGCTGAAAGATTCCGGTTTTGCATACAGCTCGGAGCCTAGCCCGAGCGAGATGCCCCGCCAAGGGACAGTGCCGCTGGAGTATTGCAATGAATCTGGACGATCTGGCGGATTGCAAGTGAATCAGCAACCGGCCGGCGCGGGGTCAGTTCGCGCGAGGCGAAGGCAGGGACGTTCGGCTATGCTGGAGACGTGCAGCGTGTCGTCGACCTCCCTGAGCGGGGCAGACTGATCGTCGCCACCGACTTTCAGGGCAATGTCGCGGATTTCGAGCGGATCGCCGAGATCTTCGAGCAGGCGGCGGCCGGCCCTGACGGTGCGGTGCTCGTCATTACGGGCGACCTGGTCCACGGGCCCGAGCTCGACGAGGGTGAATGGCCCGACTACCTGGGTTCATTCTACCGAGGCGATTCCGTGACCTTGTTGAAAAAGGCGCGAAACCTCGCGGACCGGCACCCGGGCAAGGTCCATTACCTGCTCGGCAACCACGAGCACGCGCACGTGGGGGGTCCGGTGGTGGCGAAGTTCTTTCCAGACGAGGCCCAGCGGCTCGAGGAGCTCCTCGGTCCGGAGGACACGCTGGCGATGCGGAGCTGGTTCCGCGGATGGCCGTTCGTCGCCGTCGCGCGCGCGGCCCGGCTGGTCATGCTCCACGCCGCGCCGCACGCCCGCATCCAGAGCCGGGAGGACCTGGACCGGCTCCCGCTCGACGGCTTCCTCGACGTGCCGCTGTCGGAGATGAGCCTGCAAGGGACGCTCGGCGCGCTGCTCTGGGCGCGGAGCACCTCGAGCGAGCGCGCCCACGCCTTTCTGCGCGCGCTCGACCCGGACGCTCGCGTGGCGGTGTTCGGGCACGACGTGGCGCGGTCCGGGTACGCGATCGAGCGCGAGCCGATGCTCTGCCTCTCGACGAGCTTCGGCTGCTACGACGGCGACAAGCTCTACCTGGAGTGGGATCTCGCCGAGCCCGCGGAGAGCGCGACCGACGTCGCGTGGCGCGGGCTCCGGTCGCTGTACCCCGAGGCGCCGCGCGTCCACAGCGAGCCCTGAGCGCCGCGGCGAGGACGCCGCGGCGGCAGGCGACGGTCAGGCGGCGGGGCCGGGGGCGATCTGCGCCGGCGGCGCGGGAGGCTTCGGCGTGGCGTTCGCGTGGCGGCGGTCGGCGAGGATGCCGACGACCGCGAGGATCAGCAGCACGAGCTGCGCGCCCAGCGTCTCGACGGTCGGGAAGATGCCGAGGGCGGGCACGCTGCCGAAGGGCAGCGGGTGGACAGGCACCTTGCCGGCCATCTGGAGCGCGGCCACGCCCTGCCCGGCGAAGATGACCGCGAGCGCGTAGAGGAGGTAGCTGGAGATGCGGAAGAAGACCTGCGGCGGCGCGAACCTGCCGGCGCGCGTGTACGCCGCGACCAGCACGACGAGCACCACCGCGCCCACCACGGCGCCCGCGAGGGCCGCGCTCGCGGACGCGTTCGAGGCGAGCAGGGCCTGGTAGAAGAGCACCGTCTCGAACGCCTCGCGGTACGCGGCGAGCAGCGAGACGCCGAAGAGCGAGAGCGCCGCGCGCCGCGGCGAGATCTGCTGCTTCAGGAACTTCATCCAGCGGGCGACCTCGCGCTTCGCGAGGAGCGAGTAGCTCACGTAAAAGAGCACCGCCGTCGCGAGGAGCGCCGTCACCCCCTCGATGAGCTCGCGCTGCGCCCCGGAGATCGCGACGAGGCGGGCCGAGGCGATCCACGTGAGGATCCCGAGCCCGATCGCGGTGATCCAGCCGAGGTGCACGAAGCGCCGCTTGTCCGCGAGCCCCGCCTGGGCGGCGAGGCCGAGGAGCGCGGCGATGAGGAGCGCGGCCTCGACCCCCTCGCGCAGGATGATGCCCGCGCTCGAGAGGGCCGTGGAGGCGAAGCTCTTCGGCGCCGACGCGGGCGACAGGAGCGACTCGGCGCGGCCGACGTCGCGCAGCAGCGCGTCCATCGCGGCGCCCAGCTCGGCGGGGGACGCGCCCCGCTCGAGCTGGCCGCGGAGCTCCATGCTGCGGGCCTCGAGCGCCGCGGCGAGCGAGGCGTCGGCGGCGCGGACCGGGGCCTCGATCGGCTCGATCCCCTCGAGGTACGCGTCGATGAGGTGCCCGCGGGCCGCGTCGCGCTCGCCCCGCGCGATCGCCTGCCGCGCGCGCTCGATCTTCACGCGCACGAGGCCCAGCGGGGAGCGGGCGGCGCGATCCTCGTACGGCGCGCGGAGCCGCAGATCCGCGAGCACCGCGGCCTCGGCGTCGGCCGGGACGCCGGCGCTGCGGAGCTCCTCGCGCAGATCGGCGTCCGTGCGCGCCGAGAGCTCGGCGAGCGTGAAGGCCGGCGCGACGCCCGCCGGCGCCGGCGCGACGCCCGCGTGGCGCAGGCCCGTGACGAAGAAGGCGAGATCCCAGCGGTCGGCGTCGGAGAGGAAGTTGAACGGGACCATCGCCGTCCCGTCGACGCCGAACCGGACCGTGCTCACGACGCGGTACGGGGCGATCGCCTCGCCGCGCTCGGGGTCGTGGAAGTTCACGGGGCGCGGCGTGAACGTGGCCGCGCGCGCGGTGTCCGCGCGCCCGGTCTCGCCGTGGCACGTCGCGCAGTGCTCCTGGTAGAGGCTCTTGCCCCGCGCCGCGTTCGGGGCGGCGCGCGGCGCCTCCTCGATCTGGAAGGCGCCGACGAGCTCGGCGCGCAGCCCCGCGACCAGGGCGACGACGTCCGCGGGCGGCGCCTTCCGATCGAGCAGCTCGCGGAGCTTCGCGATGCGCGCCGCGAGATCGAACTCGCGCCCGGCCGGGATCGACGGCTGGATGCGCGCCGCGATCTTCGCGCCGTCCGCGGCGAGGGACAGCTGCTCGGTGTACTCGTCGGGCACCGTGACGACCCCGTTCGCGACGGAGCCGCCGTAGTCAGCGCCGATGTAGCCGAGGATGTGCACGAGCCGCTGCGCCTCGACCTCCGGCGGATCGCCCTGATCCGCGCGGGCGAGCGGCGCCCCCAGCAGCACGGCAGCCAGGCACAGGATGGCGAGCGTCCACCGGCCGCGCGTGAACTTGATAGTCATATTCAGAAAATACCGTGGGCTGTACGCCGGGATCAAGGCGAAGGCGGGGTCGATTGGATCGAGATGGAACGAGCGTCCGTCGGCGGCGGAGCTAGCGGTCGAGCTCCTCGACGAGGGCGGCGACGCCGGCGTCGATCTCGGCGTCGGTGAGGTACGGCGCCGGGCCGATGCGGACCACGTCGCGGCGCGCGTCGACGAGCACGCCGCGCGCGCGGAGGCGCTGCACGACGTCGCCCGCCCGCGCGGCGCGGACCGCGACGAAGCCGCCGCGCCGCTCGGGCTCGCGCGGCGAGACGACGTCGCCGCCGCGGCCCGCGGCGTCGAGGTGGCCGAGGATGCGCCCGGTCTGCCGCAGCGAGATCGCGCGCAGCCGCGGGACGGTGAGGCCGAAGCGGTCCCAGTGCTCGAGCACGGCGGCGGCGCGGTAGAGCGCGCACGGGTCGAACGTGGAGCCCGCGAAGCGCGCGCCCCCGGGCGCGTACCCGACGCCGCCGCCGCCCGCGAGCGCGCCGAAGTCGGCGAACCAGCCGGTGAAGGCCGGGCGCAGCGCGCAGCCGCGCGGGGCGCGCATCCAGCAGAGCCCCTCGCCCATCGCCGCGTACTTGTAGCCGCCCGCGACCGCGAAGACGTGAGGCGCCGCGCTCCCCCACGCGATCGGGACGACGTTGAAGGCGTGGTAGGCGTCCACCAGCGGGACGGCGCCGATCTCGGCCGCGCGCGCGACGATCTCGTCGAGCCGCGGCACCACCGTGGCGCTCTCGAAGAGCACGGCCGAGATCGCGAGCATCGCGGTGCCCGGCACGAGCGCGGCGAGCAGCCGATCGGCGAGCGAGCGGCGCGGCTCGACGCTCACCCACGCGACCTCGACGCCGTCCTCGCCGAGGCGCGCGAGCTGGCGCCGGAGCGAGTGGAACTCGCCGTCGGTGGTGACGATCCGCGGACGATCGCGCCGAGGGAGCGACGAGATCAGCCGGTAGACGAGCTCGTGCGTGTTCTGGCCGAAGGCGATGTCGTCGCCCCGATCGAAACCCATTCGCTCCAGGATCGCCGCCCCGACCGCCGCGCGCTTCGGGAACACCGCGTCGTCCCACTTGTCGTCGACGAGCCGCGCGGCGTCGTCGAAGCACGCGGCGAGCGCGTCGCGCGCCACGTCGGGCCACGCCTGATGGGAGTGGCCCGTGAGCAGGATGCGCGGCGCCTCGCCCTGGGCGGGCGCGAGGAAGCGCGAGTACGCCGCGCGGAGCGCGCCGAGATCGAACGAGAAGCCCTGCTGTTCCACGTCTCCCTGCATTCCAGCTCTTCGGTGCGGCCCCCGCGCGACGGACGCGCAGGGCGCGGGCTCCGCGCGCGGTCCCGCTTAACCCACTTCGAGGTTCACTTCCACCGGCTCGATCCGCGTCGTCCCGCGCGCGGGCGGCGCCGAGCGCGCCCGTTGCGTCCTCGGCGAGCGCGCGGCGCGAGCCGAGCGCGCTGTCGCGCCCGCCAACGGCCCAGGCGGCCGGGCCCGAGAGAGCCCGCGCCGCCCGCGCGTCGCGC
Organism: Sorangium sp. So ce394; assembly: GCF_051474665.1. Classification (NCBI taxonomy): domain Bacteria; kingdom Pseudomonadati; phylum Myxococcota; order Polyangiales; family Polyangiaceae; genus Sorangium; species Sorangium sp. So ce394. The sequence continues at coordinate 4,846,024 of NZ_CP150339.1, read as the reverse complement.
GTCGCGCGTCGCGCGACGACGGCGCCGGCGCGCCGGCCTCGTCCACAACGTGGTCACCCCGGGCGGCGCAGCGGAAAGCGCGGCGAGGGCGCGCCCCAGGCCGGTCCGATCATCGTAGGGGGAGGTGGCTCAATCGGAGCCCGGCGGAGCGCGCGCGCTCCGGATCGAGGTGGGAGGTTCCATGACGCGCGAGGATTGCGGCGGCGTGGGAGGGGGGCCGGCGCGCCGTCGCGCTAGACTGCGCCACCTGTCGATGCGACCGCGCGCGGAATACCTCGAAGGGCTCGTCGATCTCACGTCCCACGACGACCCGAACGTCCGGCGCGCGCTCTTCCGGCAGACGATCGCCTCGCTCGCCCTCGTCGACGCGCTCGACGGCTCGACGCCGCTCGACTCCCTCAGCCCGGATGGCCTGCTCCGCAGCGTCCAGACCGCCATGGCCGACGGGCTGCTCGACGATCTGAGCTGGCTCGCGCCGGCCGCCGCGAGCGTGGCGCTCTACGAGATCGCCGGCGCGCTCCCGCTCGGGCCCGAGCGGCGGGAGCTCGGCCGGCGCGTGCTCAACCAGCTCTACGCCGGCAACGCGGCGACGTTCGTCGCCCTCGCCACGCGCATGGCGGCCGGCTCGGCCCGCGGCCTCTCCGGGGCGGGCATCCGCGCCCGCGTGATGCTCTCGCTCTGGCTCCCCGCGGGCACGGACATCCCGGTCGATCCGCTCGCGCTCCTGCTCGCCTCTCGGCGCGAGCTGTCGCGCGACTGGATCGCGGCGCCCTCGACCGGCTCCCTGCCCGAGCGGCGCCTCGCCGCGCGCCTCATCGAGCGCGCCGCCCGCGAGGCGACCCGCCGGGCCATGCAGGGCGACGACCTCCCGCTCCGGCTCTTCCGCAACGTGAGCGACGGGCGCCGGCGCGATCTCGACCGCAGCGCCGACGGGATCGCGCTCGCGTGGCAGACGCTCCTCGCCGATCGCGAGCCGCTCGTGTGGCGCCACGTCGCCGCGGCGCGCGGCCTGCTCGCGGGGGTGCTGCCCGACTTCGCCGAGGAGGTGCGCGGCCTGCTCGCCCACGATCTCTCCCCCACCGAGTGGCGGCGCGGCGCCGCGTCGCTCGCCGCGAGCGTCGCCGTGGATCCGGACGGCGCGCTCGGCCGCGCCGTCGAGCTGCTCCGGAGCCCGCTGCTCGCGCACGATCCGGGCATCGCCACGGCGATGGTGTGGGGGCTCCCCGTCGGGGCCGACGCGGAGCCCGAGGCCGCCGACGCGCTGCTCGACGAGATCGCGCGCGCGGCCCCGATGGCGACGGCCGAGGCGATCGTCGAGCTCCGGCGCGACCTGCGCGGCGTGACGAGCCGCGGGGAGCCGTTCGGCGCCCGCGCGGCGGCGCGGTGCGCCCGCGCGCTCGAGGACGCGATCGAGGCGCCGCCCAGCGCGCACGCCCGCGACGACGGCCTCGCGGCGCTCGCGCGCGTCGTCCACCGCGATCTCTCGATGGACGGCGCCGGGGTCGCGCTGCTGCGCGGCGCGCTCGACGGCGCCGTCGCGGCGTTCGCCGAGACCGGGCCGCGCGAGGCGCACGGCCGCGCGCTCGAGGCGTACGCCCTGGCGGCCGAGGTCGTGGGCGCGCTCGAGGAGATCGAGCTCTGCGAGCTCGACGACGCGCAGAGCGCCGCGGCGCGCAGGGCCGCGGTGGGGCTCGTGCGCGAGCTCGACGCCGAGCTGCTCGGCTCCGGTCTGCTGAAGGGCCTCCTGCTCCTGAACCGCCGGCCGAGCGAGGACTCGACCGGCGTCGCCTCGCTGGACGACCTCGACGAGCGGCTCGCGCGGTGGCTGCTCCGCGCCGAGGGGTCCGCCGCGCGGTCCGGCGCGGGCGCCTCGCCGCCGCTGCACGTGACCGTGCACCAGCGCAACCTCCGCGCGCTCATCCACCTGATCGACGGCGAGAGCACCGATTTCGGCGGCGAGCCGGAGCTCAAGGCGCGCGTGCTCTCCCGCTGGACCGGCGCCATCGGCGTGCTGCTCGACCGGCTGCGCGCCGACCGCGGCTCGTCGCTCCGCCGCGCCATCGCCGCGTCCGTCGCCCGCGGCCTCGACGCGCTCGTGCGCGAGGGGGCGGCCGACGCGGCCGACATCTTCCTGCACGCCGCGATGCGCGGCGGCGACCCCGACGACCTCGACGTGCTCGGCCAGGCGAGCATGCACCCGGACGTCGCCCAGCTCCTGCGCGCCTACGCGCGGTTCGCGCGCGGCGGGCGCGAGGGCGGCGCGCGCGCGCCGGACGACGAGGACGCCGCGGTGTCGCTCCGGTCGACGCGGAAGGGGGCGCTCGACGCGGAGCTCGCCGAGGCCGAGCGCGCGCGCGGGGCGCTCGAGCGCATCGCCGCCCTCGACGCGCTCGTCACCGCGCTGCCGGCGGGCGCGTCGCAGCGCACCGAGATCGTGCGCGGCGCGCTCGCCCGCCTCGCGCGCGCGCTCGGGGCGGTGAACGCGGCCCGCGCGCTCAGCGCGCTCACCGCGGCGGCCGACGGCGACGCGCACGCCTCGCCGCTCAGCGCCCTGGAGGACGCCCTGACGCGCCTCGGGCAGCTGACCGCCGGCGCCCGCCGCCGCTGCGGCGACCACCCGCCCTCCCCGCCCTCCGGCGCGACCGAGCCGCTGCGCCTCGCGATCGAGGTCGCGCTGCAGGAGGAAGCGGACGCGGAGCCGAGCGTCGCCGCGCCCGTCGAGGCGCTCGTCTCGGCCGCGCGCGCGAGCATCCCGGCGGCGCTCGCCGACGTGGTCGCCCTCGTCGTGCCGCGCGTCATGCAGCTCCCGGTGCGGCGGCCGAGCGCGCCGGGCGGGGTCGCCCGGTCCGAGCAGCCGCTGCCCGCGTGGCTGCCGAGCCGCCGCACGCTCGGCGGCTTCTACGTGCACCGCCAGCTCGGCGGCGGCTCGCTGGGCACGGTGTTCGTCGTCACCCGCACCGAGGAGCGGCACGATCCGTCGGCCGAGCGCTTCGCCCTGAAGGTGCCCGAGTACGATCACACGGCGGCCCGGAGCGTCTCGGAGGCCGACTTCCTCCGCCTGTTCCGGGAGGAGGCGGGCGCGCTCCTCTCGCTGCCCGATCACCCGAACCTCGCCCGCTTCGTCACGTTCGACGCGGGCGCCCGCCCGAAGCCGATCCTCGTGATGGAGCTCATCGAGGGCATCCGCTGCGACAAGCTGCTCGACGCGCGGGGCCTCACCTCGCGGAGCGCGGTGGCGCTGCTCGACGGCATCCTCGCCGGGCTGGAGGCCATGCACGCGGTCGGCGTCGGGCACCTCGACATCAAGCCGACCAACGTGATCCTGCGCGGGGGGCGGGAGCCCGTGCTCGTCGACTTCGGGCTGGCCGGCCGTCACATCCGGCCCGGCTGCGCCACCGGCTGCTACGGCGCCCCCGAGATCTGGGGCGTCGTTCCGCCCGGGGCCATCGCGACCCCGCTCACGGCCGACATCTACAGCTTCGGCTGCCTCGCCTACGAGATCCTCACCGGCAAGACGCTGTTCGACGCGCCCACCGAGGTCGCCCTCATCACGGCGCACATCACGCACGACGGGCTCCCAGCGCCGGTCAAGCGCCTCGCCGACGACCCGAGGACCGCCGACATCGCGGCGTTCATGTACGCATGTCTACGACATAACCCGCAGGACCGCGCGACCGCGTCGTCCCTGCGCGAGATGCTCCTCCGCATCACGGGCCAGCTCGCCGACATGAGGTGGCCGCTCGACGACGTGCGGGCTCCGCGGCACAGCGCCGGAGGATCCCGGAAAAATCATACAGGAGATTCCTGACATCTTTTTCCTCCGAATCCTGTGAGCGCAAGGGGGGATTTCGGCGGTAGGCTCTCTCTTGGCGGCGCGTTCGGGGGGGCCGCGTATCAAGGCCGCCATGGCCCCCGGGTCAGCGCTGCTCGATTCTCATCGACGTTCCGGCGCACCCCGGCGGCCAACCTATCTCGAGCGCGTCGGATCGCTGGAGTCGCGCCGCGCAATGCTCTAAGGGCGGCGTCGTTGATCCCCCCGCTGGAACCGCCTCGCGACGAAGCCGAGCTCCGGTGCCGGGCGTCCGCGCTCGCCGGCCTGACGCTCGCGGACCTGGCGCGCGCGCTCGGGCGCGCGGTGCCCCGCGGCGGCGTGCGCACGAAGGGGGCCGCCGGCGCGCTCGTCGAGCGCGCGCTCGGCGCGACCGCCGGCTCGACGTCGAGGCCCGATTTCCCCCACCTCGGCATCGAGCTGAAGACGATCCCCGTGGACGGGGCCGGGGCGCCGCAGGAGTCGACGTTCGTCTGCTCGATCTCGCTCTCGGACGCCGATCGCGCGGAGTGGGAGACGTCGCGCGCCCGCGCGAAGCTGGCCCACGTGCTCTGGGTGCCGATCGTCGCCGCGCCGGGCGTGCCGAGCGAGGAGCGACGGCTGGGCGCCCCGCGGCTCTGGCGCCCGACGGAGGCGCAGGAGCGCGTGCTGCGCGCGGACTTCGAGGATCTGATGGGGCTCATCGGCATCGGCGCCGTCGAGGGGCTCACCGCGCGCGCGGGGCGCTGGCTCCAGGTGCGACCGAAGGCTGCGAGCGGGCGCGCGAGGACGCTCGCGTTCGGGCGCGACGGCGAGCTGATCGCGGCGCTGCCGCGCGGCTTCTACCTGCGCCCGGGCTTCACCGGCGCCATCCTGAGGGATCCGGCCGCAATGCCGGCGTGACCAGCGTGATCGGCGCGCGGGCGCGCGTCACTTGCAGGGGATGACCTTCTTGGTGCCGTCCGGCATCGTCGCGAAACACGTCTCCATCGAGAGATCGTTGTTCACGGTCGATACGGGGCGCGCCGGCTCGGGATTGCTGGCCGGCGCCGCGTCGGTCGCCCCCGTCGTGCGCGGGCGCCCTCGCCCGCCGGCGCTCCCGCGCTGCGATTTGCCCGGCGCAGCGCTCGCCGCCGCCGTGCCCGCCGCGGACGGCCCGGCCCCGGCGTCCGCCGCGGCCTCGGTCGCGCCGCCGCCCGCGTCCGCTGCGCCCGCGTCCGCTGCGCCCGCGTCGCTCGCGCTCGCCGCGCTCGCGCCCGCGTCGGCGGCCTCCGGATCGCCCACGGGGACGACCTTCGGGATCGCGGCGGCGGTGTCCGTCGGCTGGGGCGACGGCGGCGCCAGATCGGCGGGCGCCGCGGTGTCGCCCGGCGCAGACGCGGGGACGGCCGGGTCTCCCGCTCGAATGCCGAGCTGGCTGCGCTGGAAATAGAGCGCGCCCCACGCGCCCACGACCACAGCGACGGCCCCGACCGCCACGTAGAGCAGCGTGCGCCCGCGGCGCGGGGCCTCGTCCTCGGCCGGGGGCGCAGAGCCGGCGGTGCGCGCCGCCTTGTCGGTCACCGACGGGCCGCCGCTGCTCGTACGCGACGCGCGCGACATGGTCCGCGACATCGCCGCGCGCGAGGCCGGCGGAGGCAGATCGAGCTCCAGGGCGTGCTGGCGCAGGATCCCCGCGATGGTCGTGCGCGTGCCCGGCGCGGCGTACGGCGCGAGCGCCTGCACGAACTCCGCGATCGTCTGGTAGCGATCTTCCGGCTCGCGCGCGATCGACTTCTCGATCACCTCGACGAGGCCCTCCGGCACCTCGGGGCGGAGGTCTTGGAGCGCCTCGGGCGGCGACGTGTAGATCTTCGCGCACAGCTCGGGGAAGCTGTCGGCGACGTAGGGCGGCCTGCCGCCGATGATCTCGAAGAGGCACACGCCGAGCGCGTAGATGTCGGTGCGCGGATCGACGCTCTTCGACGAGCGCATTTGTTCGGGCGACATGTACAGCGCCGACCCGAGGATCGTGGTCGTCTGCGTGAGGGAGACGTTGCCCGTGTCGCCGGTGAGGATCTTCGAGACGCCGAAGTCGAGCACCTTGATGAGCGGGGCGCCGTCGGGGCGCTTCGTGAGGAACAGGTTCGCCGGCTTCAGATCGCGGTGGACGATCCCGAGCGAGTGCGCCTCCGCGAGCGCCTCGCACGCCTGGACGATGTGATCGATGCACTCGCCGATCGCGAGCGTGCCCGCCTCGTGCGCGTGGCCGGCGAGGTCCACGCCGTCGAGGAGCTCCATCACCATGTACGGCTCGCCGCTGTCCAGCGCGGCGACGTCGAGCACGCGCACGACGTGGTGCGTCTGCAGCTTGGCGACCGTGCGCGCCTCGCGCATGAACCGCTCCGCCGCCTCGGTGTACGACATGAACTCCGGGAGCAGGAACTTGATCGCGACGCGCGTATCGAGGTCGAGGTGCAGCGCCTCGACCACGAGCCCCATGCCCCCGCGGCCGATCGTCCGCTCGACGCGGTACTTGCGCGCAATCACGGTGCCAGGCGCGATCGTGTAGACGTTGTCGGCCTTGGGTTCCCCCGCGCCGAGCGGAAACGCAGCCGTCTCCGGCCCGACGGAGTCCTCCCCTTCGGTCGAGTCCGGCTCACCAGAGGAGCGCGCCATCGAGCTAAGGTATACACGTCGCGCTTCTCCGAAGCGATTCCCCTCACGCCGCAGGAATGCAAAGCGTTGCGAAAAAATGACTCCGACGTGGGATGAGCGCGCGGAAGGGGTGGAAGCGAGCGCGGCTCAGCTCCTGCCTGCGCTCATGACGCACCGCGGGCGCGGCGCCCCGACACCCCTCCGACGCAGCGCCCGCGGCGAGCGGGCGCCGACGCTCCCTGCCGCTGTCTCCCGACCGGCATCGACCCGCGGTCGCGCCAGGTCGATGAAGGTTGACAGCGAGCTCAGCGGGTGCGCGCCGGCGGGGTCCGGGAGCGGCGCATGTTCGCCGTCGAGGAGGTCCGGTGCGGCCCCTCGGTGCCGTGCGCCGGCGTCTGCCGCGTGGCCTTGAGGTTGCCGAGATCGGCCTCGATCTCGACGCCGAGCGCGCGGCAGCGCCGGATGAGGCGCTCCAGATCGACCCCCGCCTCGATCAGCAAGCCCGAGGGGGGCGACGGATCGACGAACATCTCGGCCGCTGGCCTCCGCGTGCGGAGCAGCTCGCGGATCTCGGGATCCTCGATCCAGAGGAAGCCGGAGGCGCCGACGAAGCTCGCCTTGCCGATGACCACGCTCGCCTGGATGAGCATGCGCGAGATGGTGTCCGGCAGCGGCGCGACCGCCTCGATGCGCGAGCGCAAGGCGTCGCTGTCGAGCCCCACGGACAGCGCGCGCGCGATCGACGGCGGGGTGAGCAGGAGATCGACCTGATCGCCGACGCGCCCGATCTCGGCGAAGGCCGAGAGCCCGAGCACGGCCGAGACCTTGGCGCTCGCGCCGACGCGCAGCGCGTGCGCCTCCACGAACTTGCTCTTGCCGTTGTCCGAGCTCGGCGCCGAGCCCGCGAGCAACGCCCGCCCGCGCGGCGTGAGCCGGAGCGCCAGATCCGCGCTGGCCACGTCCTCGGCCCCGCCGAGGTCGATGATCCCGAGCGCCGGCAGGGACTCCAGCGCGATCCGCCGCGTGATCTCGGGGACCTCCGGCGCCTCGACCGAGGCGCGCTCGGCCCAGCGGCGGACGAGCCGCTCGACCCCGGCGATCCGCTCGTCGGCCGCGAGGTAGCCCTGCAGCGACTGCCACGGCACCCAGCGGCCTTCGCCGAGGTCGTGCAGCGCGTCGAGCACCATCTCGCGGAGCGCGCCGATGGGGCTCGCGTCGCGGTTGTCGGACGCGACCCGGAGCACCTCCCGCTCGGCCCGCGCCTCATCCCACGCGCCGCCGCGGCGCCACGTCGTGAACAGGAGCGGCGTCAGCTCCTGCACCTGGAGCGAGCCAGGCGGCGTGGCCGGCGACGCGGCCGAGGCGTCCCAGAGCCCGACCGCCCGCGACAGCGCGGCGACGAGCGCGACGCTCTCGACGTCCCGCCCGAAGCGCTGCCCCAGCCGGACGAGCAGCGACCGCGGCGTGCCGACGCCGGGGCGCACGTCGCTCCCCGGCTCGCGCACGCAGTAGGCGAGCGCCAGGGCGAGCATCCCCGGATCCGACGCGAAGCGGGCGCGCCGCGGGGCGTGGTCTTCCTCGAGGACGAACGACCGGATCTGCTCCCGCCGCTTCTCGCGCATCCGGCGGCGATCCGCGCCCACGATGGCGGCGACCTCGGTCGGCACGACGTGGCGGTTCGGGTGGATCGGGATCAGGAAGGCGCGGCGCTCGAGCGCGAAGCCAGCGCCGCGCCGGCTCGCCGTCACCCCGCTCGCGCTGCGGAGGCGCATCGGCTCCCGCTCCAGATCGAGCAGCTCCTGCGTGTCGACCTCGCCGCCGACGGACTCGATCGCCTCGAGCAGGCGGCGCTCGACCGGCGCGAGGCGATCGATCTCCTCGCGGAGCCGGTCCGGATCGCTCAGCGTCTCCCAGGCGACCTCGAGGGACAGCGCGATGGGCGGCGTGGCCGGGCGGCCGAGGTAGTGCGTCGCGATCGCGCTCATCGTCTCGAACGGCGCCTGCGCGAGCAGCGCCCGGATCGCCCGCGGGTCCTCGCTCTCCCAGCTCTTCAGCTGGACCAGGAACGCCGCGGGGAGCACGAGCTCGATGCCTTCGTCGGTCTTGCGCGCGTAGACCACGCCGCGCGCGATGAGCGGCTCGAGCCCGGCCGGGAGCGAGGGGACGACGAGCACGCCGCCCGCCTCCGCGATGCGGTGGAGCAGCTCCCGGCTGGCGGTCGGGAGCCGCGACGGATCGCGCACGTCGGGGAGGCCGACGAGCGCTCGAGCCGCCTGAGAGGGCGCGTCGATGCGCTTCGCCGCGTCGATGCGGATCCCCATGCGCGTGATGAGGCCCTTGAGCTCTGACTCCGGGAGGGCGCGGAGGATCGCGTCGAGCCGCCTCGGCGACTCGTCGAGCTCAGCCTCATCACTGCTCGCCATGCCTCCCGATTCGCGTGTCACCCGACCTAGCTCCTCATCTGCAGGATTCCCCCGCCCCGACTGTCGTCCGTTGGTCGTGGTCATGCGTTCGACCTATCTCCCGAAGTTCCGATGACCCACGTTAACCAGCGGAATAGCCAGCCTCCTAACGTACACCAGGATGCTCGTCCAGCTTCAAGAAATCGAGCACTTTCCTCCTCCGTTCACAATTTTCTCCGTTCACAATTTCGTCGCGGGCCTTGGCGGCGTTCTCGCTCCGTTCTCGCTCGGTTCTCGCTCGCGCCTCGTTCGGTTCTCGTTCGCGCCTCGTGGTTCTCGTTCACGCCTCGTGGTTCTCGTTCGCTCGTTCGCGGCGTCGTGCAACACCATCGCCGGATTCCGGCTCAGGATTCCTGATGCTCACCGCCGCTTCGCTCTCCGCCTGAGCCTTCTCGAGGTCTTGTGTCGTACGGCGGAGCCGCACGCAATCGCACGACCTCGCACGCACGCGCATGCGCCGGTTGCGTTCGCGCGCCGCGGCGCGCGATGCGCGGCGCGACACGTCTCTACGTTACGCTCGACGTCGAGCGCGACATTCCGCGCCGGCGTGACTGCCCCCCGCCGCGAGGATTCCGTCGCGCGCCGCGCGCGCGACGCCGCGGCGTCGCGCGCGCCTCGGTCGCCGGGGAGCCGACCGGGTCGCCCCATCGCGCGCGAGGAACGCTCCCCGACGAGCCGCGCTTGCCTTCCCGTAGGCTCGCGTGGGAACGTCGCGTACCTCCTTGATTTCCCGCCCCTGTCCGATGCGCATCATGCTGTGCTCCACGCCGCACGCCCGGAGCGGCGCGGCCTCCTCTCCGCGCACACGCCCGCAGCTGGGCGCCATCAGGCGGCTCCTGAGTGACCCGCCGCCCTTCGCGCCCATGGGGTCGCGTGGAGAACCATCGTGATCCTTCGTGACCCGGTCCACGGCCTGATCGAGTTCGAGAGCGGCGAGGCGGCGATCGTCCCGCGCCTGCTCGGCGCCCGCGAGGTGCAGCGGCTGCGGCGGATCCGGCAGCTCGGGCTGACCTCGCTGGCGTACCCGGGCGCCGAGCACACCCGCTTCTCGCACGCGCTCGGGGCCGCTCACGTGATGCGCCTCCTGATCGCGAGGTTCCGCCAGATCGACCGCGACCTCCCGTTCTGGCAGAGGGTGACCAGCGATCGCGCGCGCGACGCGATCGCCGCAGCGTTCTTGCACGATCTCGGCCATGGCCCGCTCTCGCACCTGTTCGAGGAAGCCATGCCGGGCGCGCTCCACCATGAGCGCTGGACCGAGCGCATCCTGCTCGACCCGGCCTCGGACGTGCACCAGGTGCTCGTGCGCCAGGATCCATACCTGCCCCAGCGGGTGGCCGACCTCATCGGCGGTCGACACGAGCTGCCGTACCTCGCCAAGGCGGTGAGCGGGACCTTCGACGTCGATCGCTGCGACTACCTGCTGCGCGACGCGCACGCGACGGGCGTGAGGTACGGCGAGTACGATCTGCCGTGGCTGCTGCGCAGCCTCAGGTTCAGCGACGTCCAGGTGGAGATGCCCGGCGGCGGCGCCGCTTCTGCCCCGCCCGCGCCCGCGCTCGCCATCGACGGGACGAAGGGGATGCGCGCGATCGAGTCGTTCCTCCTCGCCCGCTACTTCATGTTCCAGCAGGTCTACTTCCACAAGACCACGCGGAGCGCGGAGTGGATGATCGGCGCCATCCTCCGGCGCGTCGTGGCCCGCCTCGCCGCCGGCGACCGGATCCCCGAGGTCCCCGCCGCCGTCGCGGCGATGGCCGTCGGCGAGATGCCCACGCTGGAGCAGTACCTGGATCTCGACGATCAGGTCCTGCTCGGGGCCATCCACGCGTGGGAGAACGCCTCCGATCCCGTGCTGTCCGATCTCGCCCGCCGCCTGCGCGCGCGCTCGCTCTTCAAGTCGGTCGAGCTGTTCCCCGAGCCCGGCGAGACGCCCGCCGAACGCGACGCGCGGCGCGCGGCGGCGCTCGCGACCGTGCGCGAGATCGCGCAGGGCGCCGGGCTCGACCCGGAGGTGTACGTCGGCGTCGACGTCGCCGAGGACACGCCCTACGCCGAGGACGAGTCGCTCCCGGTCGTTTACCCGAGAGGACGCCCGCGGCGCCCCGCCGAGGTGTCCTTCTTGCTCGATCGGCTGCGCAACGAGACGATGACGCGCATCCGGATCCTCTTCGCGCCCGAGCTGCGAGATACCGTGCGGGAGGCGCTGGTACGCTGATGGCCACCACGAACAAGGCAGCACGGGGATCGGTCGAGCCCGCGCGGGCGCTCCGCCCGGCGCGCGAGCGCCGCGCCGCCGCCAGGGCGCTCGCCGGCGCCGCGGCGCTCGCGGCGCTCGCGGGGGCGTCCGCGGCGCGCGCGGATGGCGACGGCGCGGCGCGCGCGGACGGCGACGGCGCGTACGGCCGCCTCGACGGAGACCTCGATCTGCGCGTGGGCGCGGGCGCCTCGTTCGCCAGCGGGGGCCCGGCGCTCTGCGCGCACGGCGCCGCCGCCTACCTCTCGACCGCAGGCCTGTACGCGCACTACACCGACGCGCTCGGCGCGCAGGGAGCGACCGTCGCGCGCTCGATCGCGGGCGGCGTCTTCATTCAACCGCTGTTCCTCGGCCGGTACGCGAGCGACCTCGAGCTCGGCGCGCCGTGGCTCGACCTGCTCATCGACTCGGTCGCGCTCGGCGTGGGCTCGTTCTGGGAGGCCCCGCCCGGCGGCGGGCTCGCGTCGGAGCCCGGGCTCGAGCTCTCGCTGTCGCTCGACGTGCCGCTCCTGGGCCGCGCCACGGGCCCGTTCCTCGGCGTGCGGGGCGCGCTCCGCTGGGGCGGACCGGCGCTCGCGGGCGACGCGAGCCCGCGCGACGAGCAGCGGGCGCTCGTGTCGATCGCGCTGAGCTGGCACCACGTCGTCTCCGCGCACATCGTCGACGCCGGCGACGGCGCCCCCGCCCAGGTGGCGGCGAGGCGAAGCGAGGCCGGCGCGGGGGGCCGTTGAGCGCCGCGCTCGACGCGCTGCGCGCGGCGCTCGTGTCGGCGTTCCGCGCCGGGCTGGCGGAGCTCGATCCCGCGGGGCTCGTCGAGCGCGCGCTCGACGCCGAGGCCGGCGCGCGCCGCGGCCGCGTGGTCGTGATCGCGGCCGGCAAGGCGGCGCTCGGGATGGCCCGGGGCGCGCTGCGCAGCTGGGGAGACGGCATCGCCGGAGGGCTCGCGGTCACCGTCGCGGACCCGGCCACCCCAGCGCGCGATCCGCATGTCGCGCAGGTCGACCCCGAGGAGGCCGCGCTGCGCCCGCTGCGCCTGATGCGCGCGGCGCACCCGATCCCCGACGCGCGCAGCGTGGAGGCGGCCGAGGCAGCGCTCGCCGCGGCGACCGCGCTCGGGCCCGACGATCTCCTGCTGGCGCTCATCTCGGGCGGCGCCTCGGCGCTGCTCGCGGCGCCGCCCGAGGGCGTGTCCCTCGCGGACAAGCAGGCCCTCGTGGCGGCGCTCCTGGAAGGGGGCGCCCCGATCCAGGAGGTCAACCTCGTTCGCCGGCACCTCTCGCGGATCAAGGGTGGGCGGCTCGCCGCTGCGGCGGCGCCGGCGCGCGTGCTGACCCTGCTCATGAGCGACGTCGTGGGCGGGCTCCCGCACGACATCAGCTCGGGCCCCACCGTCCCGGACCCGACGCGCGTGGAGGACGCGCTCGCCGCGCTCCACCGCCGGGCCCCTCGGCTCGCGCGGCTCGCGCCCGCGCTGAGCGAGTCGCTGAAGCCGGCGGACGCGCGCCTCGTCGAGGCGCGCGTGCTCGCCGATCCGGACAAGCTCGCCGAGCGCGTGGCGGCCGCCCTCGCCGACGGCGCGGGGCTGCGCGCGGTCGCCGCCCCGGCCGAGGACGGCGACGCGCGCGCGATCGTCGAGCGCCGCCTCGCGCTCGCGCGCGCGCTCGCGCGGGGCGAAGCGGTCGTGATCCCTTGCGAGCCGACGCTCGCGCTGCCGGCCCGGCGCGGCGCCGGCGGCCGCGCGGGGTGGATCGCGCTCGCGGCCATGCGCGATCTGCCGCCGGGCGTCGCGCTCCTCTGCGCGGCGTCCGACGGCGCCGACGGCAGCTCCGGCGCGGCGGGCGCGGTCGTCGCCCGCTCTGCGGCCGCCGCGATGGACGACCGCGCGATTGACGCGGCGCTCGCGGGCTTCGACGACGCCGCCGCGCACCGCGCCCTCGGTACGCGCGTCGAGACCGGCCCGACGGGCCACAACCTCACGGACCTGCACATCGTCGCGCGCGCGCGCTGATCGCCCGCGCGCTCCGCTCACCGCGCTGCCCGGCGCGGCCTCACTGCGGCTCGGCGGCGGCCGCGGTCGTGTCGCCCATCGCCTCGCGCACGGCGAGGGCGAGCGCGCAGCTGTTCGCCTGCCGCTGCCGCGCCTCGAGCACGCTCCCCTCGACCGACGGCGTTCCGCCGATGAGATGACCGCTCGCCTCGCGGCGCACCCGCAGGATGGGCTTGCCGTCCGACAGCCGCCACACCCCGACCCGCGCCATGTGCGGCACCCCGAGCAACGCCTCGGTGCTCGTCGCGCCCTCGGCCGGCTCGTCGAGGACGACGAGGTAGTACTGCGCCCGCGTCAGCAGCTCCGCCGCGAGCGGCACGTCGTCGCGCATCGTGTCCTCGAAGCTCGACTCCAGGAGCCGCAGGCGCAGCTCGCTCGACGCGTCCTGCGCGTCGCGCACCCACTCGTCGGAGAGGACGTGCATCGTCCGGTAGGCGACGCGCAGGTTGAACGGCTGCGCGGGCCGCGAGCAGCGCTCGGCCTCGTTGCAGTACTCGCCCGCAGGGCAGTCCCGCGTGCGCTTGCACTCCGCGCCCGCCAGCGGGTTCGGGTTCGGCACCCGCAGGAGGCACGCGGTGAACGCGTCCCGCAGCGACTGCTGCGCGTTCTTGCGGACGGCGTCGACGCTCGCCGCCTCGTCCACGCGGAGGCGCAGGTAAATGCCCGCGAGCTCGCGGAAATTCCACGCCTTGAGCGCCTCCCGATCCACGAGCTCGGCGCCCGCGCTCCGCGCCAGCTCGAGCGTCCAGCCCTCCACGCGCTCGCGCATCGGGAACCAGCGCGGGCCGAGCTCCACGGCGACCGCGCGCTGGCGCGCCATCAGCTTCTGTCGTGCGCTCTCGATCTGCCCCTGGGACCACTTCCAGTGGAGGATCGCCGAGACCGCGAGGACGAGCGCCGTGTAACCCCAGAACTTCCCCCGGGGCCAGCGCATCTTCGAGCGCGCTTCCCGCGCCCTGTAGACCGAAGGCAAGCCGCGTTCGCGGGGCGGCTGTTCAGACGACATACGAGAGGCTCCACGCTGGAGGCACCGGTGCGATCACGCGCGCGCGGCGGCCTCCTCCACACGGGCTGCGCGGAGGGGAACGCCGCGCCGAGCGCGCCGCTGTTGCCACCACGTCCGATGGTGACCGGGGCCGCCGGGCATCGCCCAGCGCGCCCCTTCCTTCTGTGCTCGATAGGTCAAGAAGCGAGGATCACTGCGACTTCGGGAGCTTGCTGACCATGAAGCTGACGTTCGGGTAACCGGCGAACGCCGCGGTCTGGAACACGCTCTTCACGACCAGCGCGGGCACGTTCTGATCGACCTGGAGGATGCACACACCCGGGAACGGCTTGTTCGGCTGCACCTGCTTCCACAGCTCGCGCTTGTTCTTGAGCAGGTTGAAGAGCTCGTCGATCTTCTGGAGGCGGCCGAGCTCCTCGATCGCGCGCGTCGACCCGGCCAGGGCGCCGTCGACGAGGATCTGGTTGCCGTTCACCGCCACCATCGGCGCGTCGATGACGTCTTCGACGTTCTCCGCCTTCGGGAGCTTGACGTTCTTGTCGACGGCGATCTCGCCCGACGCCGAGAAGGACATCAGGAGGAAGATCACGGTCACGACGAGGAAGTCGATGAAGCTCACCAGGTTGAGCCCCGCGTTCGGGCTGCGTGCGCCGTGCCCCGACACCTTGTTCCACACGAACCGCAGCGGCACGCCCTTCATCAGCCGGCGGCCCGGCTGGTGGATCACGTGAGCGTGGGGGTTCTTGTGGTGATTCGGATTGAACCTATCCATGTGCGCGCTCCTGCCTCAGCGGACCGAGAACGTCATGTTGAACACGGGGACCTGCTTGTTCCCCTCCGGCAGCCTCATCTCGCGCTTCGGCGCGTAGAGCGCGTCGAGCACCGCGACGATCTCCTTGAAGGGCGTGCGGTTGTCGGTGTGGAGGATCGCCTGGTCGAGCTTCTTGTCGCTCGGATCCCGGTGGCCGCCGTGCGTCTTCCACTCCTCCTCGATCCGCTTCGCCAGCTCCGGGTAGCGGATGATCTTGGAGCTCGGGTCGCCGAGCTCGACCGGCGCCTTGTTCACCTTGACCTCGTTCACCACCGTCGCGCCCTGCTTCCACACGAGCCCGAACTCGCTCTCGCCGATGTGCAGGTTCAGCACCTTCTCCGGCGTCTGCGGGGTGAGCTCCTTGTTCGGATCGGGCGGGCCAGGGACCTGGGCGTCCGCGTTCATCCGTGAGTTGGTGACCCAGACCGCCGTGATCAACAGGAATGCAATCGTGACCATCAGCAGGTCGATGAACGGGATCATGTTGATATCGCTGTTCGTCGACCGCTTCTTGCCGCCACCGTCGCCGACGTCTACGCCGCCCATATTGCCTTCCCAACGTGAGCCGGAGCTCACTTATCCAAGTTGTTGCGGGAACACCCTGCTCGCAGCTCGCGGAGGGCCACCATGCTGGGTCTGACTTCGTCGCTCTTCTGAAGTTCCCGGGGCCCCGCCGGCGCGAGCCGCACGGGGCTTCGAGGCGCGAGAGCGGGCCCAGGCGGAAGCGCGCGGGACGCGCTCGACGACCTGGGCCCGCCGAGGACCATCAGGCAGCCGCCTGACCGACCGCTGCGACATTCACCTTCTGGCGGTTCGCGACGACGAGGTTGAGGATCTGCACCGACGCCTCGTTGATGTCGTCCTCGATGTGCTGCGTCTTGCCGTTCAGCACGGCGAAGCCGATGAGGCCGATGATCGCCACGCCAAGGCCGAAGGCGGTGCAGTTCATGGCCTCGGAGATGCCGAGGGCGAGCACGCGGGCCTTCTGGCTCGGGTCGACCGACTCGCCGGCGACGGAGCCGAAGGACTTGATGAGACCCGTCACGGTCCCGAGCAGGCCGGAGAGCATCGCGAGGTTCGCGAGCAGCGCGAGGTACGAGGTGCGCGCGCTGATCTTCGGCAGCTCACGAAGAGCCGCCTCGTCCATCGCCGCCTGGACCTCCTCGTCCGGACGGTTCACCTTGACGAGACCGGCCTGGACGATGCGGGCCAGCGGGGCGTTCGCCGCGGAACACATCTTCACAGCCTTGGCGACATCGCCCGCGAGGATGCACTTCTGCATCGTCGCGAGGAAGACGTCCTTGTTGATGGACGAGCCGAACAGGTAGAGGGCGCGCTCGACGATGATGCCGATCGTCAGGATCGACCAGAACAGGATGGGCCACATGCCCCACCCACCCTCTTTGAAAGCTTCATACGCTCCGTGCATTGCTTCTGTCCTCCAGTTCGCCTCGCGTCCCCGGGATGAGGTTTCGCGCAACTCGATCGGTTCCCTATGTCAGACTCGTGTTGCCGAGGGGCGGCAGTCTTTCACTCACACGTAAGAACGGATGAGAGGCCTATTTTGCTTGGCGGCGCTGGCCGTGGACGGCTTGCTCCTGTCGCTCTCTGGCGAGATGCCCACGGGACGCTAGCCGAGCGGCGCTGACCTCTGCAAGAGTCCTGATCGTCTCTTCTGGTCCCGGCGCCCGGCGCCGTCCCAGCTCTCTCACCTGTCGTCCAAGACTGACTTCGCGTCGTCACGCCAGGGGCCCGTGGTGGCTCTGGGCGCGGCTCCCCGTTCACCGCAGAGCGTGCCGTCATCCGGCCAAGCTACGCCGATGCACCCGGGGGACTCGCGCATCTTCGCGATTGAGACCCGGCGCCGTCAAGAGAGATTTGGCCACACGTGAGCGCTCTGATGCGGGCAAAACTTTACAACAATCGCAGGGTTATGTCACCATTCGCCGGGCGCGCGGCGCGCCGGCCCGCAGCGGATCCCGCGAAGCCTGGGGAGACGCGGCGCGCAGCCCGACGGCCGACGGCCGACGGCGCGGCAGCGCACCGCGGCAGTGCGAGCGGCATTACCCCGAGAGGATGCGCGGTGACGCAGCGAGCGAGCGAGCGCTGGACCGGTAGAGCACGGCCGCCTGGCCGGGCGCCGGCGACGGGGACGCGTCAGGGAGCTCCGTACCCCGCCGGCCTCGATCGGCCCGCGCCTCCGCGCCGCGGCCGGCGCGCTCGCCGCGAGAGGCGCCGCTGGTTCTCCGGGGATTTGCGGCGATCCCGGCCTCTCGCCGCACGGCGCGGCCGCATCGCCGAGCTTGCGCACGGGATCGGGCGGCAGTTATAGTCGCCGCGCCTAGAGATTGTCGGGCTTCTGACGACGCTGAGAAAGGGACTTCGAGGATGCGTCATCTGCTGATGTTGGCGGCCGAGGGTGGTGGCGAAGGCGGGATGTGGGAGGCCATCAAGCACAATCCGACCTTCCTGATCGCGAACCTGGTCGTCTCGGCGGTCGTGGTGACGATCATCATCGAGCGGACCGCGTTCCAGCTGGGACGCTACCGCGTGAACTCCAAGGAGTTCTTCGCGCAGGTCAAGAAGCTGGTGGCGGCGGGCAACATCGATCGCGCCATCAAGCTCTGCGACGCCAGCGATTACCCGATCCTGCAGCTCGTGAAGGCCGGCCTGACCCACGCGAACAAGGGCGCGGACGAGATCGACGCCGCCCTCAGCGAGAAGCTGTCCGAGCTCAAGCCCGCCGTGGAGAAGCGCATCGGCGCCCTCTGGTCGCTCGCGAACATCGCGACGCTGATCGGCCTCATCGGGACGGTCTCCGGCCTGATCAACACCTTCGCCTCCATCGCCGCCCAGGGCCTCTCGCAGGCCGACAAGCAGCGGATGCTCTCGAACGGCATCGCGGAGGCCATGTACAACACGGCGTTCGGCCTCGCCATCGCCGTCGTGTGCATGATCGCGCACGTCATCCTCCACACCCGCTCCAAGAACATCCAGCACGATCTGGAGGCGACCACGGAGCGCGTCTTCAACCTGCTCACGATCAGCAGCAAGCCTGGCTACTAGCCCATGGCGGACCCGCAAGACGTCCCGCTCAGCTCGGCGCAGCGATCGAAGATCCGGCGCCTCTCGCAGCCCAAGGAGCCCGAAGCCGGGGAGGAGGCCGGCGAGCTCAACGTCGTTCCGTACCTCGACATCATCACGAACATCCTCATCTTCGTGCTCGCCAGCGTCTCGGTGACATTCGTGTCGTCGATCGACACGACGCCGCCCTCCATCGGCGGGGGCAAGGTGCGCAGCGAGCTCTCCAGCAAGGCGTTGAACCTGTCCGCGTTCATCACCAGCCAGGGGATCTCGCTGAAGACGTCGAGCGGCAACATCGCGACCGGCTGCCAGGACGTGGGCAGCGGGGTCACCGTGCCGAAGACGACGAACGACAGCTATGATTTTCCCGCCCTCACGGCGTGCGCGAAGCGCCTCAAGAACGCCCGCCCCGAGTTCAAAGAGGAGACGCAGGTGACGATCACGGCGAACCCGGGCATCGACTACAAGACGATCATCGACGTGATGGACGCGCTGAGGAGCGACGCGGGGGAGGAGCTGTTCCCGGAGGTCCACTTCGGAGTCGCCCGATGAGCGCCGAGCAGCCCCCCCCGCCCCCGCCGCGGCCGAAGGCGAGCATCGTCCGCTACAAGGCGGCCCTCCGGAAGGCGATCCGCAGGAACCGGCGGGAGCCGGAGATCGACTTCCTGAACATCACGGCGATGCTCGACCTGATGACGATCATCCTCGTCTTCTTGCTGAAGAGCGTGGGGTCGTCGGCGGCATCCATCCCGCAGTCGAAGGACCTCACCCTGCCGAAGTCGGTGATGCAGTCCGAGCCCTCCCAGGAGGGCGTGGTGGTCATCGTCTCGAAGTCGCAGATCCTGGTCGGCGAGGATCCGACCCCGATCGTCCTCTTGCCCAACCGCGAGCAGCTCGCCCAGTCCGGCGTCGACGCGAAGTACAAGCGCAGCGGACCGAACGATCTCTATATCGTGCCGCTCGCGAACGCCCTGTCCCACGCGCGCGAGACGGACAAGGCCATCCGCGCCGCGAAGGGGCTCGATCCTTCGTCGTCCGAGGCGATCATCGTGGCTGATGCCACCACGCCCTACCGCCTGCTGATCGAGGTCATGTTCACCCTCGGGCAGAGCGAGTTCGGCAAGTACCACCTGATGGTCCTGAGCGGCAACAAGCAGTAAGCCGCCCCCCCTGCCCTTCCGGTAAGCCCGCCGCCGCCGATCAGCTGACCCTCGCGCCCTCGCGACGCGCGCTCGCGAGCGGCGCGCTCCCCTCGGAGCGCGCCGCGGGACCGGTCAGTCCACCGCGAACAGCTCTTCCAGGTCGGCCTTGGTGAGCTTCTTGGCGCCGCCCGCGTCCTCGCTGAGGACGGAGGCGACGAGCTGACGCTTCTTGTCCTTGAGCAGCAGGATCTTCTCCTCGATCGTGCCCGCGGCGATGAGCCGGTAGGCGGTGACCACCTTCGTCTGCCCGATGCGGTGGGCGCGGTCGGTGGCCTGCTGCTCGACGGCCGGGTTCCACCACGGATCGAAGTGGATCACCGTGTCCGCCGCGGTGAGGTTCAGGCCGGTGCCGCCCGCCTTGAGGCTGATGAGGAAGACCGGCACGCTCGGGTCGCTCTGGAAGCGCTCGACGCGCTCCGGCCGATCCTTCGTGGAGCCGTCGAGGTACTCGTAGGCGACGCCGTCCTCCTTCATCGCCTTCTCGATGAGCTTCAGCATCATCACGAACTGGCTGAAGACGAGGACCTTGTGCCCGCCCTCGACCGCGTTCGCGATGAGCTCGCGGACCGCGACGAGCTTGCCCGAGTCGTCGTCGCCGAACTCGCGCGGCAACCCGAGCAGCCGCGGATCGCAGGCCGCCTGCCGCAGGCGGGTGAGGCCGGCGAGGATCTGCAGCTGGCTCTTCGCGAGGCCGACGCGCTCGACCTCGCCGAGGACCTGCGCCCGCACCTCGCGCGCGACCTGCAGGTACAGCGCCCGCTGCTCGCCGGTGAGATCGCAGATCTGATCCATCTCGATCTTCTCCGGCAGATCCTTCGCCACCTCCTGCTTCGTGCGGCGCAGGATGAACGGGTGGATCGCGGAGCGGAGCCGCTGCGCGGTCTTGTAGTCGCCCGCCTCGATCGGCCGCGAGAAGCGGGCCTCGAACTTGTCGAGCGAGCCGAGCAGGCCCGGCGAGACGAAGTCGAAGATCGACCAGATCTCCGACAGCCGGTTCTCGATGGGCGTGCCCGTCAGGGCGAGCCGGCGCTTCGCGCGGAGCCGCTTGGCGGCGGCGGCGGTGGCGCTCATCGGGTTCTTGATGTGCTGCGCCTCGTCGAGGATGGCGTAGCTGAGGTCGAGCTGCGCGAGGAAGTCCTCGTCGCGCCGGAGGAGCGCGTAGCTCGTGATCACCACCTCGGCGGCCTTGACCTCGTCGATCTGGTCCTTGCGATCGGCGCCGTGCCAGAGGGCGACCGAGAGCGACGGCGCGAACCGGGCGAGCTCGCGCTCCCAGTTCGTCACGACGCTCGTCGGGGCGACGATCAGCGCGCGCATGTGCTTCTCCTCCTGCTTGACGGCGAGCAGGAGGGCGATCGTCTGGACCGTCTTGCCGAGGCCCATATCGTCGGCGAGCACGCCGCCCGAGCCGATGTCATGGATGAACTTGAGCCATGACAGGCCGGCCTCCTGGTAGGGGCGGAGCGTCGCCTTCAGGTTGCGGGGCCGCTTGGTGCTGCCGATCTCGTCGATGTTGCTGAGCTTGTGGAAGAGCTCGCGCGCGGAGGCGGTCACGTTCGAGCCGCTCGCGTGCTGGAGCAGCTCGTGCACCCGGCCGGCCTGCGCGAGCGGCAGCCGGCCGTTCCTGCCGGCCGCCATCATCAGCTCGACCTCGCGATCGAGCATCGCGCGCACGGCGTCCGGATCGAACGCGGCGAACGACCCGTCCTCGAGGCGGACGTAGCGCTTGCCCTCGGCGAGGCAGCGGCGCAGCTCGTCGCGATCGACGCCGACGCCCTCGCTCTCGAAGCTGAGCTTGACGTTCAGCCAGTCCATCCCCGAGGTGACCTTGGCGAAGACGCCGATCGGCCTGCTGCGCACCTGCGTGTCGACGAGATCCTCGGGGACGAAGAGGTCCCAGTCGTCGGGGAGCTCGGCGAGGCCCTCGGTCCAGAACGTGAGCGCCTGATCGCCGTTCGCGATGAAGCCCTGGCCGGTCTCGTCCGGCTTGAGCCCGAGGGCGAGCAGCTTGCTCGCCGCCTCCTGCTGCGCGGCGATGTCCACGCGGATGCAGCGGGCGCGCTTCATCCCCTCCTCGGGCGGCTGCACGAGCACCGGCGGGGAGATGCCGTCGGCGCGCACGGCGACCTCCGCGTCGCCGTACGCGGCGAACAGCGTGACGCGCGCCTCGATCAGCGAGCCGCCCGCGCGCATGCGGAACGTGGGCACGAGGTCGACGACCTCGGCGATCTGGTTCAGGTCGGGCAGCTCGGCGCCGACCTCGAGGGCGATCTTGGGGAGCCCCTGCATGATGATGCGGGGCAGCTCGCTCATCGGCTCGCCGATGGTCGGCGAGCGGAGCAGGCGGCGCATCGCCGCGGGGGAGACGCGCTTGTCGATGCGGCGCGCGAGCCCCTCCTGCGTGTCGATGTGCCAGCCCGGCCAGCCCTCGAACCACCCGCCTTGCAGGAGCGAGAAGCGGCGCTTGTCGTTCCCCCGCTCGAAGCTCGCCTTCACGATGATGGTGTCGCCGCCGACGGTCTCGAGATCGAAGCGCGGCCGCAGGCTGTCCTCGCCGAAGCGGAGCTGCATCAGCGCGGGCTCGAGGAGCACGCGCTGGCCTTCCAGCAGCGGGAGCAGCTCGGCCACGTCCTCGCCGCGGATGTCGACGGCCGGGTGGCGCGGGTTGCCGCTCTCGAACCGGGCGAGCAGCCGGAGCGCGTCGCGGTCGGGCGTCGGGTAAAGCGCCTGCCAGGCGAGCGCCGCGGACGGCAGCACCGGGACGCGCGCCTCGGCGTCGAGGACGGTGACGGTCAGCGCCCCCTGGCGCACGTGGAGGCGGAACTCCACGCGGCGAGCGCCGGTGACCCCCTCGGGCGGGAGCCAGGCGCCGATCCCGGTCTGCTTGGCCGTGGCGTCGAGGACCGGCGCCGTGAGGGTGACGGCGGAGCCCGGCGGCCCGTGGGTGCCGACGACGGTCGGGACGGGCACCGGCGGCGTGATCGCCAGACGCCCGCGACGGTCGCGCCTGCGCACGCGCTTCAGGGCGTCCCCGCCGGCGTGGGCGGTTTGCGGGACGAGCGCCGGGATCGGCGGCTCGCGCCGGGGCTGCGCGCCGCGGGCCTGGTCGCGGATGCTGATGAGCAGCGCCGCGACGTGCTTGCAATGCTGTCCGGCCTTCTGGAATGCCGGACAGGAGCACTGGGACTGGATTCCATCGGGTGAGAGCTCGACCTTGACCGGATACGGCTCGGAGTCGGCGGCGCGGACGGTGCCGCTCGCCATCGTCTCGTTGATGGAGATGTCCTCGACGACGCGGCGGCGGAAGTACTCGAGCCCGCGGAGGAAGGTGCGGGCGCCAAGGAGCCTTCGCAGGCCACGATCGCTGAGGGTGGAGAGTGCGTCGGAGATCGGAGGCGGCACGTCGTGGGCTCGGGATACATGCGGCGGCAATTCGCCGGGATGGGTCGGGTGGACGGGACCCCTGGCGGAGCCCGCTGGATGAAGAACCGTCATCAGATGAAGAACGGCAAGAACACGATGATCACGGCGGGGAGCATCTTGATGAGCACGTGGAGCGCAGGACCGGCCGCGTCCTTGAGAGGATCGCCGATCGTGTCGCCCACGACGGCGGCGCCGTAGGTGGGGTTGTCCGCCCGCGCCCCCGTCTCATCGACGAGGTAGCGCCCACCGTGCGCGCCGGTCGCGATGTACTGCCTCGCATTGTCCCAGATCGCCCCGGTATTCCCTAAGAAGAGCGACCCGAGGACGCCTGCGACCGTCCCGGCCATGATCAGGGCCGCGACTGAATCCGCCGCGACCAGAGGATTATCTTCCGTCCTTGCAAAGCGCAAGGCAAGTCCCACGACGACGGGCGCCACCGCCGCGACGAGGGCCGGCGCGATCATATGGCGCAGCGCCGCCCGGGAGACCATCTCGACGCACGGCTCGTGGTCGCCGACGAAGCCCGGCGGCCGGGCCCGGGCCTGGCGCTTCACCTCGTCGAGGACGCGGCGGCCGGCCTGGAGCACATTCCGGATACAGCGGCCGGCCAGCCAGAAGACCAGGAGGATCCCGACCAGCGCGCCGAGGTAGACCTCGGGGCGGTCGAGGCGCACGACCATCGCGGCCGTCTCGCCGCTGCTCGCCGCGCTCGACGTCAGCGCGCGCCGCCGGGACTCGTCGAGGTAGCCGGCGACGAGCAGCAGCGAGGCGAGCGCGGCCACCCCCGCCGTGTACGCCTTCGTGAGCGCCTTGGTCGTGTTGCCGACCGCATCGAGCACGAGCGTCCGCCCGCGCACGTCCGGCCGCTCGCGGGCGACCGTCACGGCGACGATGCCGCCCGCGTTGTCCACGATGGGGCCGAACGCATCCATGGCGAGGACGTAGCCCGCGGTGCCGAGCATCCCCATCGTGGCGACCGCGGTCCCGAACAGGCCCCCGCCGGCGAGCCCGGAGCGGGCGCCGAGCAGGTACGAGCCGAAGGTCGCGCCGACGACGACGAGGAGCGGGAGCACCGAGCTCTCGAGGCCGATGGCGAGCCCGCGCAGCACCGCCATCGCGGAGCCGCTGCGGGCGGCCTCGGCGAGCTCGCGCACCGGGCGGTGCCGCTGCTCGGTGTAGTACTGCGTCACGTGCAGCACGCCGATGCCCGTGGCGATGCCGAGGACGCCGCACGCGAAGAAGACGACCCAGTGGGCGCCGAGCAGCCACTTGGCGGCGCCGGCGATGCCGACGGCGTGCAGGATGGCCGTGACGTAGAGCCCCCGCAGCAGGGCGTTGAAGGCGTCCTCGCGGTCGTCGGTCTTGACGACCATGACGCCGAAGAGCGTGGCGATGAGGCCAAACGCGCGGCTGACCAGCGGGAAGAGCACGACGGCGAGGGCGCTCGGGAGCCCGGCGTTGTTGCGGAACAGCATGGCGCCCACCACCATGGCGCCCGCGTTCTCGGCGACGGTCGAGGCGAAGACGCCGGCCGCGCGCCCGGCGCAGTCTCCGACGGTATCGCCGGCCAGGTCGACGATCGTGGCAGGGTTCTGCAGGTCGTCCTCGTCGAGGCCGACCTCGGCGCCCGCGAGGTCGGCCCCGAGGTCGGCCGCCTTGGAGAAGGTGCCGCCGCCGAGCTGCGCCATCAGGGCGGCGAAGGAGGCGCCGAGCGGATAACCGGCGATGACCCAGGGGATGGTCGGCGCGAGCGCGAGCGCCTCGGCCGGCTCGGCCCCGAAGCCGCCGCGGAACGCGAGGACCGCGGCGAACAGGCCGCCGAGGCCGAGCAGGCTCATGCCGACGACGAAGAGCCCCGACACGGCCCCCCCGCGCAGGGCGATCTGCAGGGCGAGGTCGAGGGAGCGGCGGGCGCCGCTCGCCGCGCGCACGCTGGTGCGGGGCGCGATCCAGGTGGCGACCCGGCCCGTGGCGACGGCGCTGGCGGCGCCGACCGCGAACGAGAGCGTCAGCCAGACCCCGAGCTCCAGCGCCGGGACCGGGTTCTTCTCCCCGGCGCTCCGGAGCAGGCCGTACGCGAGGAAGATGGCGCCGCCGAGCATCGCGGAGACCGCGGCGATCACGCTGCTCTGGCGGCGAAAATACGCCTCGGCGACGCCCTGGATGATCGCGGCCACCCGCTGCATCTCGGGCTCGACCGCGGGGCGCGCGACGACCCAGCGAGCGAGGTAGACCGCAAAGGCGAGCCCGATCAGGCCACCGCTGAGGATGAGCGCAAGCTCCGTCATGACGGGCGGACCGGGCGCGCACCGTGGACGCGCTACCTCGGCCGGTGAGGGAGAGTGCGGGCGGTGCCCGCGGAAGCGCCGCAGGAACCCGCGCTGCAGCGGCGCACGCCTTCCCTACTCCGGCCGGGTGGGCCGCGCAAGCGAAGACGACGCGCGCCGTCCGGTCATTTCACGACGTTCGCGTCGCGCCCGAGGGCGTGGTCCAGCCGGGTCTTCGCGACCAGCGCCCCGACGCGCGCGTTGAGCTGCAGCAGCCGCGCCGTCGTGACCTCTCTCTCCGAGTCCACGAGGTCGGTGCTCGTCGCGCGCCCGGCCCGGAACAGCTCCGATTTGACGCGCATCGCCTCCACGGCCGCCGCGAGCTGCCGCTCCGCGGTCTCGATGCTGCGCGCGGCCTTGCTCACGTCGGTGTAGGCCTGGGCCACTTCCATCCGGAGCCCGTCGCGCAGCACGGCCTTTTGCTCCGCGACCTGCGCCGTCCGGGCGCTCGCCTCGGCGGAGGCCGCCGCGGTCGTCGCGATGTCGTTGAGGACCCACGTGGCGCGGGCGCCGGCGGCCCACGTCAGGTCGAACTCCTCCCGCGGCGGGAAGATGCGCTGGTTGGGGTTCGCGTACGTGACGTCGGCGACCGCGTCCAGGCGCGGGAAGTAGCCGGCCCGCGTGAGCTGCTCCGACTTCTTGAGCGAGTACAGCGTCTCGTCGAGGGCGCGGATCTCCAGCCGCTTCGAGAACGCTTCCTCCTGCAACGTGGGGAGCGGCTGGGTCGGCGGCTGCGCGGCGACGCTGCCGGTCATGACGTCGATCCCGACCGTGAGCGG
Source organism: Sorangium sp. So ce394 (assembly GCF_051474665.1). Lineage (NCBI taxonomy): Bacteria > Pseudomonadati > Myxococcota > Polyangiales > Polyangiaceae > Sorangium > Sorangium sp. So ce394. The sequence goes on along the minus strand of NZ_CP150339.1, from coordinate 4,820,181 downwards.
CCTGCCCTGCGCCGCCGATCCGAGCGCGATCCGGATCTGCTCGTCGGCGACGAGGAGCGTCGCCTGGGCCTCGGTGAGCAGCTGCTCTGCGTTCGCCACCTGCGCCTCGAGACGGAGCACGTCCGCCCGCGAGAGCAGCCCCACCTCGAACGTGCGCTGCGCGTCCACGAGGTGCGCCTTCGCCTGGGACACGGCCTCGTCCCGGACGACGACGAGCCCCTTCAGCCCAACCCAGTTGAAGAAGGAGATCTTCGCGTCGGCCGCGATCTTCAAGGCCTCGGCCTGCACCTCGAGCTTCTTCGCGGTCTCGGAGTGGGACGCCGCCGCATATCCCTGGGAGATGCGGAGCACGTAGTCCGAGATGGGCACCGCCAGGCCCGCCGACAGCGAATACTGGTTGAGCATCGGCGCGCCCAGGCCGAGCTGCGCGAACCGCGGGTCCTGCTCCACCTCGGACAGGCGCATGTAGCTGCCTGTGAGGGTGATGCGCGGAAAGAAGTTCACCGCCGCCTGGTCGACCCGCGCGGACGCGGCCCTGAGCTCGGCCTGCTTGGCGCGAAGCGACGCGTGCGTCTGCAGGGCGATCTTCGCGAACTCGTCCGGCGTCAGCCCTCCCGGCTGGGGGGCGAGCGCGGTGGCGAGCGGATCGGCCTTCGGCGCCGGCAGCTGCGCCGCAGCGACGGGAGCCTGGGGGGGCTGCGGCTGACCGGCAGCGGGAGGCGCGGGCTGCGGGGCGGCCGGGGGCGGAGCGGCCGGCTGCGCCGCGGCGGGCGGTGCGATGAGCCCGAGGGCGAGCAGCCCGGCGAGCGTCGAGGCCAGCGAGATGCTGCGTCGAGACGAGGGTGCGGTGCTTTTCATGACCGGTGGGTCACTTATGGGCGGTGAAAGCACCCGTCAAGATCGCAGGCGATCGCGCGCGTCACGCCTCGGCGATCGCTCGCCTCGCCCTCGCGCGAACGTGACCGGGCAGCCGGCGCGCTCGGCGCACGGCGCGTGTCGCCGCGCGAGCGCGCATGAATCCGAGGAGGCGCCCGGCGCGGGCCAAGACCGCGCTGGCGACGTGGTCTGACGTGTTCGTCATGCCGTGCCGCAATGGGCCAGGACAGCCGGGACATGACGGCCGACTCCGGGGAGGGAGCCCCGCGTCCTAAGGACGGTTCGTACCGTCCACGCGCGCTCTGTGGATGGCAGAAATCCGTCGCTTCCCCGGAGGCAACGCTTATTGCGGCGCACTATCGAATGGAAGAACATCTCACCAAGTGGCCGCCATCTTGCTTGGCGGCGACCGGAGGGCCTCACATGCATAGACTGCTTGCATCGCGCCGCAGCTTCTCCCCGATGCTCGCCATCCTCGCGACCGCATCATCGTTTGCCGCCTGCGCACCATGGGAGCTCGGTGAGGACGAGCCCCCCCAGGTCGATGATCCCAGCAGCGTCGCGATCGCGGCGGAGCCGCCCCCCGCCATCAGCGGCGGGACGCTCGCCGTGAGCAAGAGCGCTGCGCGGGCGGTCGCCGCGGACCCGGATCGCGACCGGGTGTGGGTCGTGGACCTCGAGGGACAGCGGTTGCTCGCGGAGATCGCCCTGGAAAAGGGCGACGAGCCAGGCCGGGTCGTGGAGGACGGCGCGGGGCGGTTCCACGTCGCGCTCCGCCGCGGCGGCGCGGTCGTCACGATCGACGCGGACAGCGGGAAGATCGTCGGCCGGCGCGCGGTCTGCGCGGCCCCGAGGGGGATCGCGTACGACGCGAGGACCGACGCGCTCCACGTCGCGTGCCTCGGCGGCGAGCTCATGACGCTCCCGGCGGCCCGCGGAGCCGCGACGCGCCACCTGCAGCTCGACCGCGACCTGCGCGACGTGGTCGTGGACGGGGATCGCCTCCTGGTCAGCAAGTTCCGCTCGACGGAGCTGCTCACCGTCAGCGCGGACGGCAGCGTCGCGGAGCGGCAGAAGCTCCCGCACTTCAACCTGTTCGGGCAGGAGTTCGCGCCGACCGTCGCCTGGCGTACGGTCGGCCTGCCGTCCGGCGGCGTCGCGGTCGTGCATCAACGCGCCCTCGTCGCGCCCGTCGAGGTCGTCGAGGGGGGCTACAGCTCCGGCGGGTGCGACGGGAGCATCGTGCACAGCACGGTGACCGAGGTCGGGGCCGCCGGCTCCACCGAGCGCCCGAGGATCTCCCCTGCCTTCCCGTCCGCGACCCTCCCGGTCGATCTCGCGGTGTCGGCCGACGGCATGTCGTACGCCGTCGTCGCGGCAGGCAGGAGCGAGGTCCTCATCACCACCTCGACGATGTTGAACGCGAACGCGCTCATGGACTTCGGGGACGGGGCGGGCTTCAACAACGGCGAGGGGACCTGCATCGATGCGGAGCAGCGGGTGGCGGTGGACGGCGAGCCCACCGCCGTCGCGTTCGCCGGCAGCGCGGTGATCGTGCAGACGCGCGAGCCCGCGGCCATCCACGTGCTCGGGACCCCTGGCATCTCCAGCAACCGCGTCATCACGCTCCCCGGCGAGAGCCGGAGAGACACCGGTCACGAGATGTTCCACAGGAACGCGTCCGGCCCGATGGCCTGCGCGTCGTGCCATCCGGAAGGCGGCGAGGACGGCCACACGTGGGTCTTCAACCCGATCGGTCCTCGGCGCACCCAGTTCATGAGCGGCGGGATCCTCAACACCGCGCCGTTCCACTGGGACGGCGACATGTCGGGCATCGAGGCCATCATGGACGAGGTGTTCGAGCGGCGCATGGGCGGCGTGCACCAGGGGCCGCGCCGGGTGAACCTCTTCGCCCGGTGGATCGACAGCCTCCCGGCGCCGCCGGTGTCGCTGGTGCCCGACCAGAACGCGGTGGCGCGCGGCGAAGCCCTCTTCCACGACAAGGCCGTGGATTGCGCGCGCTGCCACGCGGGCGCCCAGCTCACGAACAACCAGTCGTTCGATGTCGGCACGGGCAAGGCCTTCCAGGTGCCGTCGCTGGTCCGCATCGGCGCGCGTGCGCCCTTCATGCACAACGGCTGCGCCGCGACGCTGCGCGACCGGTTCACCGACACCACCTGCGGCGGCGGCGACCTGCACGGCAAGACATCCCACCTCGACGCGGACCAGATCGACGATCTGATCGCCTACCTCGAGACCCTCTGACCCCCCTCCCCGCCGGCTCCCCGGCTGGATTTCCGCCGCGGAGCCCGCCCGGATCGCGCCCCCCTCACCGCGAATGATGTAACCCGCGCCGAGCCGCGATATGCTGGCGGGGCGTGAACGTCGCAGAGAAAGTCGCCACCCTCGAAGCGCTCCTCCAGCGGGTGCAGCGGAACGCCGCTGCGCCTCGAACCCGGTCGCAGCTCCCGGTCTCCGCCGAGCTCGTCCCGCACCGCGGCGAGGCGCCCGGCGCCATCGCCAACGACACGGCGGGCGCGGTCTTGCCCGACGCCAGGTTGACCGCGGCGGAAACGTCGCCGGCGAACGAAGCACGACCGGCAGCCGTGGTCGCCGCGGGCGGGCTGTCGGCGCCGCGCGGCGCAGAGCCGGCCCTGGACGACGTCGGCAGCCTCGACGGCCCGGCCGGCGATGCGCGCCAGGTCGCCGCGCAGGCGTCGCAGACCGCCGGCGCGGCGAGGCAGCCGGCCGCCGCCGCCAAGGCACCGCCGCAGCCCACCGCGAAGACGCCGCCGCAGCCTGCGGTGAAGACGCCGGCGGCCACGCCCGCCGCGAGCGGAGCCAAGGCGCCGGCCGGCAAGCCGGCGACCGCCACGCCCGCGGCCGCGACGCCGGCGCGCGTCCCCGCGCCGCCTCCCAGCTCCCCCGGAAGGCAGGCCGCGAGGCCCGGCGCTCCCCTCGATCTGCCGCGGGCCGAGGCCCGCGACGCCGGCCCGCAGGAGACCTATCGCCCGCCCGCGGAGCCCGCCGAGCCGAAGCCGAGGGACGCGGCCAGGCCCGCGGCCAAGGTCGCCAGGACCGCCGCGCTGGGCAAGGACGTGGCCGCTGCCGGCCCGGCGGTGCCCCCCGCGCGCGGCTCCAGCCCGCGCGCAGAAGGGAAGCCGTTCTTCCCGCACGAGGACCCTGCGGCGAGGGCGAAGGTCGCGGAGGGCGACAGCGAGCTCTCGTTCGCGGGGCTCCTCCCCGACGAGCCGGAGCCCGCGCAAAGGCCGGGCGCCGCGCTGAAGCTCCCCGCCGAGCGCAGGCCGGAAGCGGCCGCGCGCAGCTCGTTGCTCGATCGCGCCGAGGCGCCCTTCGCGGCGCACGCCACGACCACACCCGTCGGCAGGGAGGGCGCTTCCGCGCTGGACACGGTCACGGCCCGCGCGCCGTCGGCCGGCGAGCCGGTCACCCCCAAGGCGCCGGAGCAGATCGCCGCCGCCACGCGGCGCGCGATCGGGGAGCCCGCCGGCGAGCACGAGTTCAGCCGCGAGATGGTCGACGACGAGCCGACCGTGATCCGCGGCATGCTCGAGGACGAGCCCACGGTCATCCGCTCTCGCCCCGAGGGCCTCGAAGACGAGGAGACGGCCGTGCGCTCCGCGCGGTCCGAGGCCCAGGCGCTCGCGCGGTCGATCCAGGATCAAGAGACCGTCGAGGCGCCGCCGGGCGTGCTGCCCAAGGTGGCGAGCGAGGAGGCGGACGCCAAGCCCAGGCCGAAGCCGGTCGATCGCGATCTCCTGCCGAAGGTCATCACCAAGGACCCGCCCATCCCCCCGGAGAGGGAGCTGAAGCCGTCCGAGCGCGTCACCACGCGACCGCCCGCGGACGCCAGCGTCAGCGTCACCGATCGCCCGTCGCCGCGCCCGCGCTCCCGCGTGGGCCTGGTCATCGCGGCGGTGGTGCTCCTCGTGGGCGGCGCGGCGGTCGCGCATCGGCTCGGGTTGTTCGGCTCCGAGCCTGCGCCCCTCCCGAACGTCGCCCCCGACACCTCCCCGGGCGCGACGCAGGACGTGACCGCGCAGCCGCAGGTCACGGCGCAGGCGCCGCCCGCCGCGCCCGCCGAGACCGCGCCCGCGCCGTCGGCGGCGCAAACCGCGGCGCCCGCCGAGACCGCGGCGCCCGCCGAGACCGCGGCGCCCGCCGCGAGCTCGGCGCCGGCCGCGGGCAGCGCGGAGGATCTGCCGTCGACCCGTGGGCACCTGCTGGTCAACTCATCCCAGCAGGCGTCGGTGTACGTGAACGGCTCGCTGGCCGGAAACACGGGCGAGACGCTCGACGTGCCCTGCGGGACGCGTTACGTGCGGCTCGGCAAGCTGACGACCGACAAGGCGTCGACGCCCGCGTGGCTCTCCGCAGGCCAGGCGGTCATCGTCGGCTGCCGCAAGCAGACCGTCGTCGCGATCGAGCCGACCGCGGCGAGCCCATCGCAGGAGCGGCCGACCAAGCGCAAAGCCAACCCCGCCGCTCCTGACAACGAGGGCTCGGCCCCCGCCCCCGCCGAAGAGACCACGCCTGCCGCCCCGGCGGACGATCCCGCTCCGTAGCTGCCCCATCCCGCGCCGGCCCGTCGCCGCCCCTGCGCCCTCGAGGGCGACTGCTCGCCCTGCAGGGGGGCGGAAGCGCAGTGCTAGGCTCGGCGCTCCATGGACTCCAAGACGGCTGCCCATCCCGGCGAGGCAGGCGCGGCGGCGAGCGAAGCCGCGGCCTCGCCGGCGCCCGCTGCGGCGAGCGCTGGACCGTTCCCGATGCGCAGCCCTGCAGGCGGTGAGCTCCTCGACGACGTCGCGGCGACAGCGCCGAGCGCCGTCGCGGCGATCGTCGCGCGCGCGCGGGCGGCGCAGGTCGCCTGGGCCGAGGTCCCGATCCGGGAGCGGGCGGAGCGCGTCGCGAAGGTCAAGAGGCGCCTGCTCGCGCGGGCCGAAGAGATCGCGGCGCTCCTGCACCGCGAGTGCGGCAAGCCGATCGAGGAGGCCGCGCTGGCCGAGGTGCTGCCGAACGCCGATCTCGTCGACTACTGGACCGTGTCCATCGAGGAGCTCCTCGACGAGGCCCCCGTCGATCTCGACGCGCTGGCTTACCCCGGCAAGGCCGGGCGCATCCGGAGGGACCCGCGCGGCGTCGTCGCGCTCATCACGCCCTGGAACTACCCCGTCGCGATCCCGCTGCGCACCATCGTGCCGGCGCTGCTCGCGGGCAACGCCGTGGTCTTCAAGCCGAGCGAGGTCACGCCGCGCGCCGGCGCGCTCGTGGCGTCGCTGTTCGACGGGCTGCTCCCGGACGGCGTCCTCACCGTCGCGCAAGGCGGCGGCGACGTCGGCGCCGCGCTCATCGAGGCCGGCGTGGATCTCGTCGTCTTCACCGGCAGCGTCGCCACCGGCAAGAAGATCGCCGTCGCGTGCGCCGAGCGCCTCGTCCCGACGTCGCTGGAGCTCGGCGGCAAGGACAGCGCCGTCGTGCTGAGCGACTGCGACCTGGAGCGCGCCGCGCGCGGCGTCGTCTGGGGGGCCTTCACGAACGCCGGACAGAACTGCGCCTCGATCGAGCGCGTCTACGTCGAGCAGGCGATCGCGGATCGCTTCATCGCGCGCGTCGTCGCGCTCACCGGGCAGCTGCGAGCTGGCGTCGACGTCGGGGCGATGACCACCGCGCGCCAGGCCGAGATCGTGCGGCGCCAGCTCGACGCGGCCGTCGAGGGCGGGGCGGAGATCCTCGCCGGCGGCGCGCCGGAAGCGGGATCGCTCGCCTTCCCGCCGACGGTGATCAAGCTCGATCGCGAGGACACGCCGCTGCTCCAGGACGAGACCTTCGGCCCCATCCTCCCCGTGATCGTCGTGGAGAGCGCCGACGAGGCGATCGCGCGCACCAACGCGTCCCGCTTCGCGCTCACGACCAGCCTGTGGACGCGCGGCTACGAGCGAGCCCACGCGCTCGCCCGGCGGCTGCGGTCGGGCGTGGTGACGATCAACAACCACGGCTTCACGGGCGCGCTCCCGGCCGCTCCATGGACGGGGACCGGCGACAGCGGCCACGGCGTCACGAGCAGCCCGCACGCGCTCGCGGAGCTGACGCGGCCCCGCTTCGTCCTCGAGGATCGGAGCAGAGCGAAGAGCGAGCTGTGGTGGTACCCTTATACGCCATCGCTCCGGACCGTCGCCTTCGCGATGGCGCGGGCGCGAGGTGGAGCCGGCTTCTTCGGCCGCATCGGCGCCCTGGTCGAGCTCGTCGCCGCGTTCGCGAGGCGCCTGCTCGGCCGCTGATCCGGAGCATCGAGCGAACGCATGCGCCCTCTGATCCTCCTCTCCAACGACGACGGCTACTCGGCCCCGGGCCTCATCGCGGTGCGCGACGAGCTCGCCCAGCACGCTGACGTGGTGGTGTGCGCCCCCGCGGTCAACCAGAGCGCGACGAGCCACTCCCTGAGCCTGCACCGCGTCCTCCGGCTGCTGGAGGCCGCGCCCGGCGTGTTCGCGGTCGACGGGACGCCCGCCGACTGCATCTACGTGGCCCTCCACGCCGGCGCGCGCGTGCTGCCGCGCCGCCCGGATCTGGTCGTGTCCGGCATGAACCACGGGCTCAACCTGGGCTCGGACATCTTCTACTCGGGCACCGTGGCCGCGGCGCGCGAAGGCGCGCTCCGCGGCATCCCTTCGATCGCGCTCTCCGCCGACGCGGGCGCGTCGCGCCCGGCCGCGGCGGCGCTCGGCGTGCAGCTCGCCCTCGCCCTCCACCGGGCCGCCGGGCAGGAGGCGCGCCGGCCGGCGCCGCTGCTCAACGTCAACATCCCCGCGGGCAGCAGCTGGCCCGTGCGCGCCACGCGCATCGGCGCGCGCCTCTACACCGAGGAGGTGATCTTTCGCCAGGATCCGCGCGGGCACGAGTACCTCTGGATCGGCGGCGCGGGCGTGCGTCACGACCTCGTCCCCGGCTCGGACACGGAGGCCTACGACGAGGGCGCCGTCAGCGTCACCCCGCTGACCCTCGACCTGTTCGCGGCGCAGCACGAGGGCGTCGCGCGGACGATCGCCGCGGAGCTCAACGACGGCCGCGCCGCCTGAAGGCGCGAGCGTCGCCCTCGATCGCTTTCCGGCTCGGGTGCGCTCGCCTACGCTCGGCGCCATGTTCAACCACGACGCCCTGCCCTCCGAGCACGCGCTCCGCTACCTCAAGGCCCACCTCCGCAACGTCCCGGATTTTCCGAAGCCCGGCATCCTCTTCAAGGACATCACGCCGCTCCTCGCCGACCCGCGGGCGTTCCACATCACGCTGGATCTCCTGGCCCAGCGCTACATCGGGGAGCACGTCGACGTCGTGGTCGGCGTCGAGTCCCGCGGCTTCATCTTCGGCGGCGCGCTGTCGGCCCGGCTGAACGCGAGCTTCGTCCCCGTGCGCAAGCCCGGCAAGCTCCCGGCCGCGACCGATCGGGTGGCGTACGCGCTCGAGTACGGCACGGCGGAGCTGGAGATGCACAAGGGGTCGATCCAGCCGGGGGCCAGGGTCCTCGTCGTGGACGACCTGCTCGCGACCGGCGGCACGGCGTCGGCCGCCGCGGAGCTCGCGCGCAAGCAGGGCGGCGAGATCGCCGGCTTCGCCTTCGTCGTCGAGCTGGACTTCCTGGGCGGCCGGACGCTCCTCGCGCAGCGGGCCGGCGGCGGGGCCCGCGTCTACTCGATCGTGCGCTTCGCCGCGGGCGAGTGATCGTTCAGTCCTGCCCCACGCCGACCTGCAGCTTGCGCGCGACGATGCGGCTCGCGCTGGTCGCCCGGGTCGGCCCGCCGACGGGAAACGTGATCACGACGGCGTCCGCCCCGCCCTTGGCGATGCCGCCGCCGTGCGCCCCGACCAGCTTGCCCAGGGCCGCGGCGTCGAGCGAGGCGCCGGCGCTCCGCAGCGCGTCGATCTGCCCCGCCCCGTGCAGCGCGGCCAGCGCGCCTCGATCGACCGCCGGCATCTCGGCGAAGACGCCGGACGCATACACGAGCGCCGTCGCCGCGGCCGCCGGATCCCGGCCGCGGAACCAGGCGCCCGCGTCGTGGTACGGCAGGTGCGCGCAGCGCGCGTACAGGGCGCCGAGCTCAGCGCTCGCCGCGTCGGCCATGCGATCGGCGAGCGCGACGAAGCGCGCCCGGAGCGCGGGATCGAAGTACGCCCGCGCGTATCCGCCGGAGAACCGGGCGATGACGGCGCGCCACGACGGCGAGCGCCCCGCCTCCGCCTCGTCGAAGCCGGGGACGATCTCGACGAGCCCGTCGGTGATCGCCGCGAGCTCTGCGTCGGCGGCCCCCGTCAGCTTGCCCTGAGCGACGAGCGCCCCCACCCCCACCGACGCGGCGGAGACGGCCTCCTGCCCCGCCGCGCCGGCGGTGGCCTGCGCCGCGCCGAAGCCGCGCGGCGTCGCCAGCCAGAGCTCGGCGACCCAGCCCGCGAGCTCGAACGGCCCCATCGACGCCCCCGAGTAGATCCGCTTGCGAGCCGCCTCGCATGTGCGCGCGTTCCGCGCCGCGTCCTCGCCGGCGGTCGTCTCCGGCGCGGCCGGCAAGGCGGCCGGCGCCTCCCGCGATCGAAGCAGGCGCACCGCGACGAGCACGCCGACGATCGCGAGCACCACGGCGCCGATGGGGATGACGATGTGCCGCGCCGGCCGCACCGGCGCGACCGGCGCGGGCGGCGCCAGCGAGCTCACCGCGCGGTGCGCCTGCGCGAGCCGCCGCGCGAGGTCGGACGCCTTACGTGTGCGCAGGTCCTGCGGCAGGAGCGGCCACTGCTCGACCAGCTGCTCCAGATCGATCACGACCGGCGCCCCGCGACCGTGCAGCGCGATCTGCCTCCCCTGGACGCTCACCGCGCCCGATGTTCCGAACAGGCCCAAGGCCTCCTGGACAGCCGCCTCGATTTCCCGCGCGCTGGAATCGTCCACGATCGCAGAGTACCCGGTTTTCCTGGCGGCATGCCGTCGCAACTTTGCCGAGCGCCCGAGGCTTTCGGGGGCGGGCGCGGGGGGCGCCGGGGCGGCGCGGGAAATGCCGCGGAAGGGCGATGAAAATGGCACATTCCCGCGCGTGCAGAAGACGCGCGTCTACCTATCGCCAGGCATGTTCGGGTTCGCCACCCTGGGCTCCCTCGAGTACTTCGAGCATTTCATCCGCGCGATCGAGGAGCGCTTCCGCGATCGCGGCCGCGCCGTCGAGATCCACGTCTGCGACGTGCACCCGACGGCCTCCATCCTCCGCCGGGCCGCGAAGCTCGCCCGCCTCGTGGACGAGAGCGCCGGGGACGACGGGGGCCCGATCCACATCGTCGGCCACTCGACCGGGGGCCTCGACGCCCGCCTCGTGGCCTCGCCCACGGTGCGCCTGCCCGGCAACGCGCACCGCCGGCTCGGCTGGACGAGCCGGCTGCGGTCCGTCACCACGATCAACACGCCCCACTTCGGCACGCCGCTCGCCGCGTTCTTCGCCACGGTGAGCGGCCAGCGCCTGCTCTACGCCGTCACGGCGCTCACGGTGGCCGGCCTCAAGCTCGGCGCGCCGCCGCTCGCGGCCGCCTCTGCGCTCGTCGCCGCGCTCGGCCGGGCGCAGCTCGGCTTCTTCGAGATCGAGCTCGTCGATCGCTCGGTCGAGAGCTTCATCCGCGTGCTCGACGACGCGTCGAGCCGCGAGCTGCGCGCCTGGCTCAAGCTCCTGCGCGACGACCAGGGCGCCATCGTCCAGCTCATGCCCGAGGCGATGGATCTGCTCCACGCCGGCCTGGAGGACCGCGCGGGCCTGCGCTACCAGAGCGTGGCGACGTACGCGCCGCGCAACGCCGTCCGCGACTGGGTGTCGGCGCTGCGATCGCCGTGGGGCGCCATGTCGGCCGCCATCTTCACCGCGCTCTCGAACATCACGGCCCGCCTGGACGAGCACTACCCCTGTCGCTCGCACGACGGCTCGATCGAGCAGAAGCTCGCGCGCGTCCTCGGCGAGCTGCCGCCGCCGGACGCCAACGACGGCGTGGTCCCGCTCGCCTCGCAGGTCTGGGGGGATCTCATCTGGGCCGGCAAGGCCGACCACCTGGACATCGTCGGCCACTTCCCCGGCAAGGGTGGGCACATCGACTGGCTGGCGAGCGGCGCGCGCTTCAACCGCCTGCGCTTCGACGCGGTGCTCGACCGCATCGTCACCGGGATGGTGGCCGGCGAGCAAAGCAATGTGGCCGAACGCGCCGCGCCTCCGCCCCGCCCGGTCGTGGAGACGCGCGTGCTGGAGCGCGATCTCGACCTGGCGCAGGGCAGCGTCCTCGACGCCGCGCAGGGCGGCGCCTCGACCGGATCGAGCGGAGAGCCCGCGTGAGCCGCGGCGGCGCGGCGCGCGCGCTCCAGGAGATCGCGGCGGAGCTCGTCGAGTGCCGCCGCTGCCCGCGGCTCGTGGCGTGGCGCGAGGACATCGCGCGAGAGAAGCGGCGCGCTTACCGGGACCAGACCTACTGGGGCCGCCCCGTGCCCGGCTTCGGCGATCCGGAGGCGCCGCTCGTGATCGTCGGGCTCGCGCCGGCCGCGCACGGCGCGAACCGCACCGGCCGGATGTTCACGGGCGATCGATCGGGCGACTTCCTGTACGCGGCGCTCTTTCGAGCGGGGCTCGCCTCGCAGCCGACGAGCGTATCGCGCGACGATGGGCTCTCGCTCCGGGGCGTGTTCATCACCGCCCCCTGCCATTGTGCCCCGCCGGACAACAAGCCCATGCCCGACGAGCTCGCGGCGTGCCGCGGCTGGATCGAGCGAGAGCTCGCCGCCCTGCACCGCGCGCGCGTCTACCTCGCGCTCGGTAAGATCGGCTACGACGCCGTCGCCGCGCTCGCCCGCTCGCGCGGCGCGTCCGCCGCCGACCGCGCGCGACCCCGCGCCGAGGCGGACATGCGCCTGCCGCCGTTCGCGCACGGCGTGGAGGCGCCCCTCCCCGACCCGCGCGGCGGCGCCGGGGAGGCGCGGCTCTTCGGCAGCTACCACGTCAGCCAGCAGAACACCCAGACCGGGCGGCTCACCGGCGACATGTTCGACGAGGTCCTGCGCCGCGCCCTGGAGGCGGCCGGGCTTCGCGCCCTTCAGCGATAGGCTAGCCCTGCTGCGTCAGGAGCTTCTGCAGATCGCCCGACTGGAACATCTCCATGAGGATGTCGGAGCCGCCGATGAACTTCCCGTCCACGTAGACCTGCGGGATCGTCGGCCACTGCGAGTAATCCTTGATTCCCTGGCGCAGCGAGGGGTCGGTCAGCACGTTGACGTCTTTGAAGTCCACGCCGCACTTCTTCAGGATATCGACGGCTCGCGCCGAAAATCCGCATTGCGGGAAGGTCTTCGTGCCCTTCATGAAGAGGACGACGCGGTTGCTCTCGACGGTATCCTTGATCGTCTGGTGGATGTCGCTCATGGCTCGTTCCTGATTTCCCGCCGCGAGCGGGATCGCCCGTTGTTCAATCTCCACGGAAGCGGCGCGTGACTGGCGGACCGAATCCGGTGCCGGCCGGCGGAGCTCGCAGCGGGATCACCCTTGGATCGCCAGGCGGACCACGTGACCGCCGCGCGCCGGACGCGCAGCTGAGGGCAGGGTTTTTGGTGTCGTCCTTCGCCCGCGTCAACTGGGCGAGCGCGCCCCACGGGTCCGATCCGGGGAGCAGGGATCCCACGCGCCCGCGGGCGGATGCGACGGCGGCTCGGCGCCTCCTCGACGTCGACGCGACGGGAGGACGGCCACATCGGCCGGGCTCAGCGCGTCCGCCGATGGATCGGACGACCGCTGCCTGGCAGGCCGCGGCGCTCGGCGCGACGCGGGGCGCTCCTCTCCCGTGGGCACAGACGTCGCATGCCGGTCGACCGCGCGCTCCTCGGATCCGAGGCCGCCGCCGCAGCGACCTCCGCTTTTCGCTCGCTCTGCACGCTTCAGCTCGCCGAAAGCTCAGCGTCTGGCCTCGCGCGGCCAAGTCGTTGTAGAACACGCCCCCACCTCAGCCGTCTTACCGACCGTGACCAGCGGCCGTGAGCCGCCGCGGGTGCGGCGAGCGTCCCAATGTCGTGGCCTCACCCCGCACAACCCTGAAGGAGCCTCGTATGCGCTTGTACGTCCTCATCCCTGCGGCCCTGCTCGGCCTCGCGCCCCTCGCTTGCGGCGGCAGCGACCCGGAGCCGAACAACCCGTCGCAGATGCAGAACCAGTACGGGGCGTCTACCTACCCGCCCGGCCAGTACCCCCCCGGGCAGTACGGTCAGCCCGCCCAGCCGGGCCAGTACGGTCAGCCGACCACCCAGCCGGGATACACGCCGCCGGCCACCACGACCCCCACCACGACCCCCACCACGCCGCAGACCGGCACGAGCACCGGGCAGGCGACCCCGATCGCGCCCGCGGCCGTGAGCGCCGCGACCCCTGTGCTCACCGCGATGGCCGCCTCCGAGGTCCAGGGCATGCAGCCGGAAGGCGGCGCCTTCGCCGGGCAGTTCCAGGACGGCCAGACGCTCGAGCAGCCGTTCAACATCCAGCCGGGCAAGTGTTACTCGGTCATCGGCGTGGGCCTCGGCGTCCAGGAGCTCAACCTGCAGATCGTCGCGCAGCCCGCGCCGATGCTGCCCCCGGTGGTGCTCTCGCAGGACAACACGACCGGACCGAACGCCACGCTCGGCGGCAAGGGCCAGTGCTTCAAGAACCCGCTCCCCGTGGGCGGCCCGGCGAAGGCCGTCATGACCGTCCGGGGCAGCGGCCTCGCCGTCGCCCAGATCTACGTGAAGTAACCGCCTCCCTCCGCGGCCCTGCGCCGCCTTCCACGCATCCCACGGCCCCGCGCGGCGCCGCGTCTCGCGCCTCACGGGGCCGCGATGTCGCGGCGTCGCTCGCGGGCTCGCCCGGTGCGCGCTTGCGCCTGCGGCCGATCGCCGATCGTCAGCGTCGCTGGCCACGGCTCGCCGGGAAGCCGCTCTGCGCTCGGCCCTCGGCTTTTCGCCCATGGAGGTGCGAGGTACACTCCACGGGTGAACTTGCCTTCGACGCACTGGGCGCTCCGGGTTGCCATGGTCGGACTGGCGTCCTGCTCGTTTCGTCTGACCGATGGGGCCGCGGGGGAGGCCGATGTTCCCCCGGATGTCTCTCGGCCGGTGACGCTGGCGTTCGACGAGCCAGGCACGCTTCAGCTCGCGCCGGGGGAGCTGCGCACGGTGTGGGTCACGGGCCAGCCGCCCGCCCCCTACGAGGTGAGCTTCACCCTGCTCGGTGAGGCTGCGGGCGCTTGGGTCGACCGCACCACGTCGATCGCGGACGACAGCGGCAGGGCCTCGGTCCAGCTGCACGCCTCGAACCTGGGGAGCACGTTCCGGCTCCGCGCCGCCATGAAGGAGGGCCCGTCCGCTGAGCTCGGCGTGTCGGTGAGCGCCGAGGGCTTCGGCACGCTGCGCGTCATTCCGGTCTACCAGGGCACGCGCGTCGCGAAGAGCTGGACGGCGAGCGTCGTCGCGGAGGCGACCTGCGAGGAGCTCGCCACCGCGGCGCCCCAGGCGCCGGTCGGCGCGCTCGTGGCGCACGGCGGTCCCGACGAGCCGGTCTTCATCGACGGCGCCCCCGTGGGTCCGAGCCTCACCGTCGCGCTCCACAGCGGTCGGATCATGTGGGGCTGCGTGGGCGAGCGGGAGCTGCAGGCCGGCTCCGCCCGCGATGTGTACGTCCCGGTCAAGGACCTGCCGATCGATCTGGCGGCGACGCGCCTCGACGCGAAGCTGACGTTCGCGACGAACGATGGCCTGAACGCGATGCTCGAGGCAGCGACCGAGCGGCTGATCGACGATTTCTTGCCGGCCGGCGCGGAGGCCGCGTCCCTGCTCGACGCCATGCAGCGCGGGGTGCCGTCCGCGCAGGCGGCCGCGTTCGCCGCGCAGCGGCTCGAGCGCGACTGGGACGCGGCGGCGCAGGCGCACCTCGCCGCGCTCCCGGTCTCCCTGCGCGACCGGTGTGGTGAATGGGCCCGCGCCGGGCTCGCCGATACGCCGCTCGCGATCGACGGCCACCTGCGCGGGCTGGAGAACGAGCCGGGAAGCGCGCTCTTCGAGACGAGCTGGCTCGGCAGCGTGACCGCTGACAGCGCGGGCGTACCCGCGGAGCAGCTCATGTCGTGGACAGCGGATCCCGGCGACGTGCTCCGCCTCGCCGGGACGCTCTCGTGGGCCCCGAGCGGTTACGTCGGCGGCGCGGCTGGGCTCGGGGCCGCAGCGGAGACGACGGCGGAGTCCGTCGCCGCGGCGCTCGCCGCCGCAGCGGAGTGCTCGGCGCTGGGCGAGCGGCTCGGCGGCTACGCCGGCTGCGACAGCGACTGCATGGCGACGCTGTGCGCGGGCGGGCTCAAGCTCCTCTGGCGTGAGGGCGTGGAGGCGTCGAAGACCGCCGGGATCGTCGGCGAGATCATCGTGAACGCCTCGGGACCGGCGCAGGTGAACAGCGCCGCGGCGCCGATCACCTGGACGGCAGACTGGCTCGGAACCATCCGCGACGGAGCGGGCCAGGAGGTGGTCGTCGAGGGACAGGTGAACGCGGTGTCCGCCGACGTCACCTCGAACTAGGGCTCACCTGCCCGCGTCCTTCGGCTCGCAGCGCAGCCGCCACCTCCGGCCCGTCGCTCGCTCGGTCGCCGCGAGCGGGATCGCGTTCGCGGCGATGTCGAGCTGCCTCTCGGGCGCCTTCGAGAAGGTGCCCTGGAGCCTCACCGAGATCGCCTCGACGCACGCGCTGCCGGGATCCAGGCGGAGCCGGAACTCGGCGCCGTCGACGGAGGGGTAGCTGCCGCCGAGATCGAAGCTCGGTGAGCCCTCCAGGCTGGTGTCGAGGAGCCAGCCGTCCTGACCCGGGAGACAGCGGTCGAGCGGCGTGTCCGCGAGATCTTTGCGGCCGAGCGGCAGCGCCTCGCCCAGCGCGCCCGTGTCGCGGTCGATCGGGAGCACGTGCCAGGAGCCGGCGCGCACGCCAGGGTCCGGAGCCGTCGAGATGAGCAGGCCGACACCGCCGCCCAGCGCGCGCCGGACGAGGCGCGGCGGATCGGCGCCGTAGCTCGTGCGCCCCGGGCGATAGTACGTCGCCAGCTGCCGCGCGCTCCCGAGATCCGCGCGCCACAGCGCCACGGCGTCGTACGAGCCGCCGGGCGTCGCGAAGAACCAGGTCTCGCCGAGCCGCACGGCGCCGTTCGGAAACGGCCGGAGGAAATTGCCCGCGCGGCCGGCGCTGTCGCGCAACGGAAGCACCGGGAGCCCTTCGGAGACAGCGAACAGGTTGCATCCGGCGCCCCGGCACACGTGCGTCAACGCAGCCCGCCCGCCGGGATCGAGGTACGCCCCCCAGGACGCAGCCCCGTGGGTCGCGACGCCGAGCGCCTCGGCGGCCGACGCCTCATCCGACCAGGGTGAGGCGCTCACGCCGCTGGAGCGCACGCCGCCCTCCGGATCGAAGCGGTCGTCGAAGCGGATGAGCCAGCGCCCAGCGCGCGCCCAGTCCGCGCCGCGCTTGCCCCACGCATAGGCGCGCATCGTCACGATGTCGTACGGCGCTCCGTTGTCGAAGCCGATCTCGTCCGCGCCGAGCGCGGGCGGCGGGGTGTTGCGGAACGGTGCCCACGCGGAGGCCGGCGTCTCCTTGGCCTGCGGGCGCGCGGCCGCCCGCGCTGGCCGCGCTGTCGGAACGTCGCGCGCGGCGCGCGCGGCCGGCGGCCTGTCCGGCAGCGGCGGGGTCGAGGAGCCGAGCGCCTCGCAGCGCATCCCGATCGGGCTCCCCGCGCGCAGCGGCGTCTGGAGCACCGGCGGCGGCTTCGCTTCCGCGAGATCGTCCGGGAGCGCCGTCTTCCCCCAGCCGACCCGGATCCAGCCCTTGAAGACGCAGCCGACAGGGCCGCAGGCGCGCGTCCGGGACGCCGCCGTGTCGTCGTCGCGCTCCGGCACCTCGATCGCGCGCCAGGTCATGCCGCCGTCCGTCGACTCGGCGGCGCGCTCGCCCTCTCCCAGGGAGAGCGCGAAGCGCCCCGAGAGGATCGCACCCGTGGCGTCCTGGCGCGGCGCGCCGGCGCTCACGGCGCCGCTCTTCACGTCGATCCGGACGCCAACGATTGGACCGCCTGCCTCGACCCAGCCGCCGAGCACGCCGGGCTCGCGCTCCTCGAACCCCTCGAGCCACATCCCGCGCTGCAGCTCGCGGGCCGTGCTGCGAGGCTTGGTCGGAAGGATCAACGGGACGGCGGTGACGTCGCTCCCCTTGAGGAGCGTGACTTGCCCCGACGCGCCGGGGCGAGGCGGCGAGAGGACGGCGACCCGGCCGTCGGCGAGCGCGACGACGCGCTCGACGCCGACGTCCCTGGCGGGCGCGCGCACGTGGATCTCGCGGGTGCCTCCGTCGGCGGCGACGATGCAGTACGCGCGGCCGTCACGCACGTCGCCGTCCTCCTCGCACGAACCGCGGATCACCAGGGCGCCGTTGCCGCTCGAGGACACGAAGCGGGGCTTGTCGAAGCGCATCAGGCGGCGCATGCCAAGCGGCGGCTGGAACGCGTAGAGCGTCGTCGGGCCCTCGCGCTCGCCGCAGACGAAGCCGAACGACGCGCCCGTGCGGAGCGCATGGCACGTCGCCTCGCGCTCGGGGTAGGCGTCGGTCGCGACGTCGACGACCGCGCCGTCGCGCAGCGAGACGCGCGCCAGGGCGCCGCCGCGGGCCACCACCGCGGTGGCGATCGAGTCGGGCCAACCGTCCTCGACCGCGGCGCGCAGCGGGCGCCGACCGAACGGCCCCTGGACGCGCGCCGGGAGCTCCTGCACATCGTCGGATGCCTCGAGGGTCCGGTACGTCACGCTGCCGCGCGCGTCGACCGAGTAGAACCCGTTCGCCGTCATCACCGCCGGGTCGCCGCCGATGATGCCCACCGAGGTCGGCCGCGCGTCGATCTCGACCGCGCGCCACGTGGCCCCGGCGTCGAAGGTGACGAGCATCCCGCGCAGATCGGCCTCGACCACGGCGCGCCAGCCGTCGGCGAACGCGAGCTGTCCGTAAGAGCTCGCCGGTGGAAGCGGGCCGAGCGGCATCGCCGCGCCCGTCTGCGCGTCGATCGCGAAGAGCCGGTGGCTGTGCGAGAGCCGCGCGTACAGTCGATCGAACCCCGCGATGATCTCGTTCGCCTCCGACGGCAGCTGGACGAGCGGATCGAGCGGGGCGAGCCACGCGGGAGCCCGCCAGAGCTGCGCGCTGCCGCGGCTCGACGCGTAGAACAGGTAACCGCCGCCGAGCCGCGTCGGGAGCTTGAGCGCGGTGACCTGGCCCGACGGCAGCAGATCGGCGGCGCGCTCGATCGATCCATCGTCGTGCGCGACGGCGCGCATGCGATCGATGAGCACCCGCTTGGCCCCTGCCTCGCTGGCCACCACCCCGCGCTCTCCGACGAGATCCGGCAGCAGCAGCGACGGCGTGACCATCGTCACGAGCGCCCCCTGCGCGGCTCGACCTCCCGGCCCCGTGAGCGACGGCTGCGCAGCGCCGCCGCCGTCGCGCGACGCGGGCCCTCCTCCGGGAGGCGCCACCGCCGCCCGTCCGCCGCACGCCGCAGCGCTCGCGCCGAGGAGCAGCGCCGCGGCGAAGAGCGGCGAAGCGCCCGGGGTCCACCGAGGAATCGGCGCGTATAGCCGCCCGTCGGGCTCGGTCATGACGGACGATGCTAGCGCGCGCCCCGGGGCGCCGCACCGTTCTTGCTGCCGTCCGCTCGACGGAGGCAGAACCGGATCACCCGTGCGTGGTCGCGCCCGCCGGTCCGCGGCGAACGCGCTTCTCGCGGCGTGCGCATGAGCCGCGCCGCAAGAGCACGGCTCATGCGGCGCGGCTCATCGTCCACCGCCGGGGCACCGCCGGGGCCAGATCGACGGCCCCCGCGCGTTCACTTGCCCTTGGCGGAGCACTGCATGGCGCACATCAGATCGCCCGCCGCGCACCCGCAGCCGCCGCGCTTCGGGGCCGGGGCGGCGGGCGCCGGGGACGCCGCGGCGGGCTCCTTCTTGCCCGCCGTGGTGCCGCCGCCGCTGGCCGGACGCGCCGGCCTCGAGGTCGCGCGCCCGCCCGCGGCCGCCGGGGCGGCGGTCGGCGCGGCGGACGCGGCCGCCTCCGCCGTGGCGCTCGCGGTCGCCGTCGCGGTGGGCGCCGGCGCCGGCTCGGGCTCCGGGGGCGCCGTCGTCGCCGGGGCCGCCGCCGCGGGCGGCGTGGTCTCGGCAGCGGTGGACGCCGGCGTCTCGCCGCCGCCCTTCATCAGCAGGAAGACGCCCGCGATCGCGATGCCCGCGATCGCGATGCCCGCGCCGATGATGATCGGCGCCCGGTTCTTGGGAGCCGCCTCGATGGTCGGCGGCGCGACGGACGGCGCCCGCGCCGTGGTCACGATGGGCGCGCTGAGCTGGAACAGGCCGCCGTCGTTGGCGACGATGCTCGCGACCGGCGACGGCGCGCGAACACCCGTCCCCGCGGCGAGGGCCTTCAGGTCGATGAGGCCGGAGTCCTCCGAGGCGCTGGCGCTCGACCGCGCCGGAGCCGGGGCGGCCTTCGCCGTGAGGGCGCTCAGCGAGAACAGCATCGAGTTCTCGTCGCGCTGGCCGGGAGCGGCGCCGCTCTTGAAGAGCGGAGCGCTCGTGGCCACGTCGTCGGAGCTGGGCCGGTGCGCCTCGGGCCCCGCGCTGCCGCCGAAGAGGTCCTGCGTCGGGCGCGCCGGGTCGCGGCGCACCGCCGCCGCGCGAGGAGCGGCCGCCGCGACCGCCTCGACCCCGGAGGACGTCGGACCGGCTGGCGCGGCGGGGCTGGGCACCGACTGCGGCTGCACGGGCGCCGGCTCCTGCGCGGCCGCGGAGGCCGGCGCGCTGCCGGCGTGCAGCGCCGCGACGATCGTGTCGACCTGGCCGAGCGGCTGCCAGTCGGCCATCCCGTCGGCCCAGACGTACGTCTCGGCGTTGATCACCCCCGCCTGATAGCTGGCGACGATCTCCGCTATCGTCATCGAGCGCTGATCGCCGTCCGCCACGTTGACCAGGTACGTGGTCCCGTCGTTCGGAACGCTCGTGCCGGAGACCGGGTCGGCGGGGCCGCCGTTGGTCGTCACGCCCGAGCTGTTCACGAGGATCGTCGCGCCGCATTTGCGGCACTTGATCTTGACGGTTCTGCCTTGGACCTTCTCGTCCGAGACGGTGTATTTCGACTGACAGGACTGGCAGGTGATCTTCATTGGGGGCTGGCCCGCAGGGGTGTAGTGCCGGCGAGGCGTCGCGTAGAGTTTACCTTGATACCGCGCCGGTGGCCCGCTCTCTGACGTGCCAGTCGCGCGTCTGATCTCGCAGCTCCGCTTTACGATAGCCGAGGTCGTCGTCCCTTCGTAAAGCACAAAGGGACGGGCCGCCGCTGGGACCATTGTCGGGGCGCATCGCAGGAGCTCCCAGGCCGGCTCCTCCCGTGGAACCGGCCGCCTGCGGGGCGCCTCCGGCGGCGCTCTTCGATGGGCTGCGGCTCACAACCCGGGCGGGCCGGGCGGCGCTGAGTCGCGCTGGAGTGCGGCGGTGCTGGAGTGCTGCCGTGCGGCAGGACGAGGGCTCGCCGTTCAGGCGTCGCCGCGCACGGAGCCGAGCTCTTCGAGGCCGGGCTCGTCGGTCACGACCGGCACATCGTCGACCGGATCCGGCGCCTCGACGCTCTCGCTCTGCCCCTGGGCCTCGTGGCTGCCGACGTGCTCCCCGTACGCCTGGAGCTTCGAGTAGAGACCGCGTCGGCTGATCCCGAGCACGCGGGCCGCGCGCTGCTTGTTGCCGCGCACGGCCTCGAGGGTCAGGAGGATGAGCTTGCGCTCGGCGTCCGCCAGGCGCGTGCCCACGGGGAGGCGCAGCACGAGCGGGTGCTCCGCCGCCTCGCCGGCGTCCCGCGCCGGCTCGACCTCGTGCGCGCCCGCCTCCCCCGGCGGCCTTCGCGCGAGCGACGCTGGGCCCACGGAAGGCGGCGCAGGCGGCGCGACGACGGTGTGCGACGGCGCCGGGTCGGAGGGGACCGCCATGTCCGACGCGTGGACGATCGGCACCGACAGCGGCTCGGCCGGCTCGGGGTGGGCGACCGGCGCCGCAGCCTTCGCCGCCGGGAGGCTGTCGTACGAGCGCCGGGAAGACCGCCGCTCGATCCTGCCCTGGCCGAGCTGGACGTCGTTCGCCGAGACCAGCTCGTTCGAGGCGAAGAGCGCGGTCTGCTCGATGACGTTGCGCAGCTCGCGGACGTTGCCCGGCCAGTCGTGCTCCGCCAGCCGCTCGACGGCGGCGTCCGAGAGGCGGCGTGCCGGGGTGCCGTAGCGCTTGGCGAACTTGAGCAAGAAGCGCTCGGCGATGGGCAGGATGTCCTCCCTGCGCTCGCGCAGCGGGGGCAGCGTCACCGTGAACACGTTGAGCCGGTAGTACAGGTCCTCGCGGAAGACGCAGTCGTCGACGAGGTCGAGCAGGTCCTTGTTCGTCGCCGCGACGACGCGGACGTCGGCCTCGATCTCCTTGCGGCCGCCGACCCGGGTGAACCGGTACGTCTCGAGCACGCGGAGCAGGCTGACCTGCACGGCAGCGTCCATCGTGCCCACCTCGTCGAGGAAGACGGTGCCGCCGGCGGCCGCCTCGAACTTGCCCTCCGCGGCCGCGAACGCGCCGGTGAACGAGCCCTTCTCGTGGCCGAAGAGCTCGCTGCCGATGAGCTCGCGCGGGATCGCGCCGGTGTGCACCGGGACGAACGGACCGCCGCGGCGGCGGCTCCGGTTGTGGATGGCGCGCGCGACGAGCTCCTTGCCCGTGCCGCTCTCGCCGACGATCAGCACGGGCGCCATCGTCGCGGCGACGCGCTCGATGCGGGTGAAGACCTCCCGCATCCGCGGCGAGCCGCCGATCATCCCCTCGAACACGAGCTGCCCGTGGAGGGAATCGTCGTCGTCGAACTCGGTCGGCGGCGACCAGAGCAGCTCGCGCACGAGCAGCACGAGGCGCGCAGGATCGAGCGGCTTCTGGAGGTAGTCGGCCGCGCCCAGCTTGAGGGCGTCGACGGCGCTCGAGATCGACGCGGCGCCGGTGACCATCACCACGTGCGGCGGCGGCGCCTTCGGCTCGGGGCCGTCGAGCTGCCCCGGGGAGAGCCGGCGCATGAGATCGACCCCCGTCATCCCGGGCAGGTTGAGGTCCGTGACGAGCACGTCAGCCGGCGTCCGCTGGTGGATCTCGAGCGCCTGCTCGCCGCTCGATGCGACGACCACGTCGAGCCCCTCGTGGCGCAGCACCGCCTCGAGGATGGCCGCCTGATCGGGCTCGTCCTCGACGAGGAGCACCCGGCCGTGGTGGCTGTGGCCTCGATGCGGCGAGCGCGCCTGTCCGCGCGGAATTGCAGCTGAAACTGCGTTCGGTCCCAAAGCTTCCCTCCCAGCTCGGCGGACGGACGGCTCGGCCCCGTGCGATATGAAACGTGCCGTTAAACTTGTAGCTCGCGGGGGCCTCTCATCAACTCGGGAGTTGCCTCCTTCTCGGGTGCAAGGCCCCCCTCACATGCCGTCCCTGACATGTCGTTCTGCGCGACGGATGCGACGCCCCGGATCGCTGGCTCCTGTGGTGACACGCCGCCGCGCGCATCACCAGCGCTCGATGATGCCGCACGCGATGCGATCGGCCAGCGCCATGCACGTAAGCATCGGGTTCACGGCGGGACTTCCAGGAAAGACGCTCGTGTCGGCGACGTAAACGTTGTCGAGATCGTGGCAGCGCCCCTCCTCGTCGACGACCCCGTCCCGCGGCCTCCGCGACATGCGCGCCGTACCGAACGCGTGGTTCGCCGCGGTGATCGTGTCGCGCCCGTCGAGCCGCTTGCTCTTCAGGATCTCTGCGTCTTCCGGCGACGTCAGCTCGTCGGGGACGCCGTGCAGCCCGGGCAGGATCGACGCGGCGCCCGCCGCCCAGCAGATGTCGGACAGGATGCCGAGACCGCGCTGGATCTTCTCGACGTCGCGCGGCGCGTAGTCGAACCGCACGTCGGGATCCCAGCTGCCCCGCTTTGGACGGACGGTCCCGCGCGACTGCTCGGCGGCGATGATCACGTCGAAGGGGGCCATCCGGTTGTAGGTCCGGAGATGGCGCTGGTAGTCGTGCCCGAAGCCGGGGAACCGCGCGGCGAGCACGGCGGGGGGCGACCAGAGGACCTCTAGCTTGATGCCCTGCTCGAGGAAGTGGAGCGAGTGATACCCCTGGGTCGCGCCCTCCCACGGATCGATCGGATCGGGGAACACCGCCATGATGGCGAGCCCCGGGTGGAGCTGCAGCTCGTTGCCCACGTAGCCGCTCGAGTTCGCGGCGCCGCTGCGGAGCAGGATCAGCGGCGTGGCCATGCAGCCCGCGGCGAGCACGACGAGCTTCGCCCGGATCTCGACGGGCGCGCCCTCGCGCCACGTGAACGGCTCGATCGTGCGGCCGCGCATCCCGGCGGCCCGCCTGCCCGAGACGAGCAGGTGCTCGGCGCGCACGCTGGTGAACACGCGCGCGCCCGCCCGGATGGCGGCCGGGACGTACGAGACGTCGGTCGACATCTTGGCGCGGTTGCGGCACCCGGTGAAGCACTCGCCCGAGCCGCGGCAGCCGCGGACGTTGCGGTGGGTCGGCTCGCTCGACAGCCCCAGCGCATCGCAGCCGCGCTTGAAGCGCAGGTTGCGCTCGCCCTGCACCTCGATCGGCGTGGGCGCGACGCCGAGCAGGCGCTCGACGCGCTGGTAGTGGGGCAGCAGCGCTTCCAGGGTGATCGCCTCGGTGCCCGTCCGCGCCGCCCACTTGTCGAACACCCAGGCGGGCGAGCGCGCGCAGATCGCCGAGTTGACGACCGAGCCGCCGCCGAGCGCGATGGCCTGCATGGTCGGGATGAGCATGCGCCCGCGGGCGGCGCGCATCCCGCCCTCGCGCAGCGTGCGCGCCAGCGACTCGCCCGCCTCCTGCCGGAAATCCTCCACTCCGAACGGCGGGCCCTCCTCCACGAGGATCACGTCGCGCCCCGCCTCGGCGAGCTCCTTCGCGACGACCGCCCCGCCCGGCCCCGAGCCGACGACGAGCACCTCGCACGAGGCCCTCACCTCGCCCTCGTAGTCGGCGAACACCTTCACCTGCGGGCGCGGCTCGGCGGGCGGGAGCGGCTCCACCTCGGCCCTCGAGCGGAGCGTGGAGAGCGGGAGCGAGCGCCGGTCACCGCGATCGGGGTGCGCGGAGCGCGGCGGCTCCTCCAGGCCGGGGAGCTTCACGCCGTCACCCCCGGCGCGAGCGACGGCGGCTCCACGGCGACCGGCTCTCCCGGAGCGCGCGCGGCCGCGCGCCGCTCGAACGGCGTGGGACAGCAGGCGACGCCGATCGCGCGGGCGACCTTCTCGTTCGCGAGGTAGCCCATCGAGAGCATCGTCCGGAGCGAGAGGAACGTGACCCGCCGGAGGTAGATGCAGCTCTGCGACATCGAGGCGAGCACCGCGATGCGATCGGCCTGCGGGAGGCGCGTGAAGCGGGCGCGGCGCGGCCCGAAGACGCAGGGCGAGAGCTCGACGAAGTGGAGGAGCAGCCGCATGTACGGCCGCAGCGGCCGCGGCGTGCGCGCGACGTAGCGCTCCATGTACTCCACCAGCCCCGCCTCGGTGCCGGAGAGCGGGATCGGACCGCCGGCGGGAAAGAGCGCGTCGGCGCAGGCAGCCACGATGGCCCGCTCCCTCACGGAGAGCGCGCGGGTGGGGGCGCCGGAGGCCGAGGCCCTGCGCGCGAGGCCCACGGCGGCGGCGGCGGCGAGCGCCGCAAGGGCAATGACGAGACAGACCACGGGCAGGTGCGCAACGAGCTCGCTCATCACTCGACTCCTTCCTTCCCAGCGCGGGAAGCCATCGCCTGGCTACCTCGACAGCGTAATCCGACGCCCGGAGTGCGCAATTTCGTTCGCACTGCGTCGGGGTGTTCGCACACCATTCCGTGCTGTTTTACGCAGCCCGAGGTTGCGGGTGTGACAATCGCGGTATCGTCCGCGCCCGATGAGCGACGAGCCCAGGAGCGCGGTGGATACGGACGAAGCGGCGGGAGGCGACGAGGCGACGGAAGACGAGGAGGCGCTGGAACCGGAAGAGGAGCACCCGACGCCGCCGGCGCGCGATGTGCGGGCGTGGCTCGCCGGCGCTCCCCTCCCCCACTGGCTGCACATCGCGCTCGGGCTGGCCGTGCCGATGCTGGTCGCGCTCGTGGCGGCGGTGCGCGTCTCGAGCTTCACGATCGACGACGCGTACATCTCGTTCCGGTACGCGGAGAACCTCGCGAACGGAAATGGGCTCGTCTACAACGTGGGCGAGCGCGTCGAGGGCTACACGAACTTCCTCTGGACGGTGCTCCTCGCCGCGGCGGTGAAGCTCGGCGCGACGCCCGAGGCGGCGTCGAAGGTGCTCGGCGCCGCCTGCGCCGCGCTCGCGCTCGTCCCCACCTACCTCCTCTCGCGGCGGCTGCGCCCGTTCTCGAACGTCCCCTGCCTCGCGACGTGGTTCCTCGCGACGAGCATCCTCTTCTCCGGCTACGCGGTGTTCGGGCTGGAGACGCCGCTCTTCCTCCTGCTCACGCTCGCCGGGACCGAGCTCTTCTTCCGCGAAGAGGACGCCGCCGCCTCGGGCGACGCGCCTCGGGGAGCGCGCGCCTTCTCCTGGTCCGGCGCGGTGTTCGCGCTCGCCGCGCTCACCCGACCGGAGGCGCCGCTGTTCCTCGGGCTGCTCGTCATCTGGCACGCGGACCAGGCGTTCACGCGGCGGAACGTGCTCCGCCTGGCCACGTTCGCGCTCCCCGTCGCCGCGCACCTGCTCTGGCGGCACAGCTACTACGGCGCGTGGCTCCCGAACACGCTCGCCGCGAAGACCGGCAACTTCGCGCAGCAGCTCCAAGGCGGCAGCGACTACGTTCGCAAGTACGCGCAGCACGCCGGCGCCTTCCTCTGGCTCGGGCTCTTCTCGGTCGCCTCGTCCCTCGTCCACCGGCGGCGGAGCGGCCTCGCGATCGCGTCGATCGCGCTGCTCTTCGGCGTGTACGTCGTCTTCGTGGGCGGCGACTGGATGCCGTATTTCCGGTTCCTGGCCCCGGCGGAGCCGTTCGCGTTCCTGCTCGCCGACCACGCCGTCCGCGCGATCGCCGCGCGCCGCGAGCGGGCAGCGTCGCTCGCGATCGCCGCGTTCGGCGCGATCACGCTCGCGACCCGCACCGGAGAGCTGGTGCGGGCCCAGCGGAACATCCTCGTCAACGACAAGGGCTTCTGGGACGACGCGGCCGGGCGCACGGCCGACTGGCTCGTCCAGAACGCGGAGCCCGGCCCCATCGCGATCGCCGACATCGGCTACGTCGGTTACCGCACGGGCTTCCCGGTGGTCGACATGCTGGGGCTCCTCAGCCCCGAGGTCTCGAGCCTCCCGGGCGGGTACACGAACAAGGTGGGGACCGGCTACACCGACGCGCTCTTCTCCAAGAACCCGCGCTACTTCCTGATCATCGCCTCCGGGACCGACTGCAAGGGCCCGACGGTGCCCTCCTCGCGCGCCTCGTACGGCGACCCCAGGTTCAAGAAGGACTTCAAGCTCCGCCAGGCCATCGGCCTGAAGAAGGGCGGCGCCTGGTGCATCTACGGGAAGACGTCGTACCCCTGACGATCGACCGGGCGCGCGCTCGCCGCGCCTCGCGCGCCTCCCGGGATCGCGCGCCCCGCGGCGTGCGTCAGGGCGCCTCGCCCCGCCGGCGCTCCTCCGCTTCCGCGCGCTCCGCCCCCGCGCCGGCCCAGAACGCGCGCACGTCCTCGATGCGCTCGGTCCGGCGCGCGTCGGGCAAGCTGTCGAGCAGCACGCGGCCGTAGCCGCGCGTGCGGACCCGCCGATCCAAAATCGCGACGATGCCGCGGTCGGTCCGCGTGCGGATCAGCCGGCCGAACCCCTGCTTCAAGGTGATCGCGGCCTGCGGGACGCTGTAGGCGATGAACGGGTTGCCGCCGCTCTGCTCGATCGCCGCGCACCGGGCCGCGACGACGGGATCGGTCGGCACCGCGAACGGGAGCTTCTCGATGATCACGAGGCGCAGCGCCTCGCCAGGGACGTCCACGCCCTCCCAGAAGCTCATCGTCGCGACCAGCACGGCGTGCCGCTCGGCGCGGAAGCGGCGGAGCAGCGTGCCCTTGGGCGCGTCCCCCTGCACGAGCAGCGGGGCCTGCTGCCGCGGCGCGCCCCCGCCCGCCCGGGCCTCGGCCGAGGCGCGCGCGAGCCGGACGCGGAGCGCGGCGGCGAGCGCGTTCATCGCGCGGATCGAGGTGCAGAGCACGAACGCGCCGCCGCCCGTGATGCCGATGAGCTCGGCCATGCGATCGGCCGCGCGCTCGACGAACGCCGCGTCGGTCGCCTCGGGCAGATCGCGCGGCGTGTAGAGCAGCGCGGCGTTCGGGTAGTCGAAGGGCGACGGGACCGTGAGCTCGTCGATCGGCACGGGCACGTCCTCGTCGAGCCCCATCCGCGAGCGGAGGAAGCGGAAACCCGACCCGCCGGAGCCGCCCGTCGTGAGCGTGGCGCTCGTCAGCACGACGGCGCCGATCCGCTCGAAGACGTGCTCGCGCAGCATGTTCCCGAGATCGACCGGCGACGCGCCGAACGAGACGCCGCGGCCGCGCACCTCGACCCACGTGACCTGGTTCGTCGCGGGGTCGACGATCCGCGCGGCGTCCTCCCGCAGCTGGGCCGCGCGGTTGCCGACGAGCTGCACCGCCTCGGCGATCGCGTTCGCGCTCGCGTACCCGGCGAGCGCCTCGAGGTGGTTGTCGAGCCGGTGGTAGGCCTCGAGCAGCTCGCCGGACCAGGCGTCCCGGGGGAGCGGCACGCGGGCGTCGCCGCGATCCCCGCCGCCCGCCGCGGGGCCGCCGAGCGCCGCGAGCCGATCGAAGAGGGCGTCCGCGGACTCGCGCACGACGGCCGTGATCGCCGTCCCCTCGCCCCGGCCGAGGATGCGGTCGGCGAGGCCCGACGCGATGAAGGCGCGGTCCGCGTCGCGCAGCATCGAGTCGACCCGCGCCCGCGAGACCCGGACGCCGAAGAAGCTCGTCGCGATGTCCTCGAGCTGGTGCGCCTCGTCGAAGATGACCGCGTCGTACGGCGGGAGCGCGCCCGCGCCGCCGAAGCCGCGGCGCGCCCCGGCGATCTTCAGCGCGAGGTCCGCGAAGAAGAGGTGGTGGTTGACGATGAGGAGGCGCGCCGCCTCGCTGTCGCGCTTCATCCGCGTGACGAAGCAGTCCTCGTAGTAGTCGCACGACGCGCCCAGCCGCGTCTCGCTGGACGACGCCACCTCCCGCCAGACCGGATCCCCCTCGGCGAGGTACGCGAGCTCCGCGACGTCGCCCATCTCGGTCTCCTGCGCCCACGCCTCGATGAGCGGCAGCGAGCGCCCCGCCGCCCCGGCGCCCGCGCCGGGGCTGTGGCGGAGCTCGTTGAAGCGGCGCAGGCAGAGGTAGTTGCCGAGGCCCTTCACCAGCGCCGCGCGCGGATCCAGCCGGAGGTGCTCGGCGACGAGCGGCAGGTCCTTCGTGTAGATCTGGTCCTCGAGCGCCTTCGTCGCGGTCGAGACCACGACCTTGCGGCCGCTCAGGATCGCGGGGACGAGGTAGGCGAGCGTCTTGCCGGTCCCGGTGCCGGCCTCGCAGAGGAGGACGCGGTCCTCGGCGATCGCCCGCTCCACGGCGCTCGCCATCGCGAGCTGCCCCTCCCGGTCCTCGTACCCGGGGAGCCCGCGCGCGAACGGCCCGGAGGGCCCGAGCAGGCTCGCGGCTCGGTCGAAGGGCATCGTCTACCGCTTACCGCGGCAGGGCAGTCTTCTCCAGCGAGAGGGCGAACCCCACCTCGCTGACGGCGAGCTCGAGCGACGCCACGGGCTTCTCGAACTGGACCTCGCACCAGGTGTCGAGCGTCCGCTCGGCGTCGCCGGGGTCGCGGACGTGGCGGAGGGCGGCCTCGCCCTCGGTGTAGCCGCGCGCCACGGCAGGCTCGGCCATGCCGCGCGCGCGCTCGAAGAGCTGCTCGTCCGTCGCGCCCGGGAAATCGTTGCGCTGGGCGCGCACGACGAGCGCGACCCGCAGCGGCTCGGCGCCCACGACGATGCCCGAGTCCATGAGCAGGTTCTCCCGCACCCGCTCCGCGACCTGCACGGCGTCGCCCCGGGTGCGGTAAACCTCGAATCCGGCCTGGAGCAGGGCCCTCTTTATCTCCGCGGGTGTCGGCATCTTCCGCTGGTTTCCGGCTACCCCCAGCTGTCAGCAGGAACATCCATCGCAAAATTGCGGGTGCCTCGTCAAGCTGACAGCGTTCACCAGGGGTGTGGCGCTTTGGCGCGCCGGCGCGTTCGTGCCGCTCACGAGCGCGACCGTGACGACCGCGACGCCCCGGCGTCCAGCCCGCCGCCGCCCTCGGCGCCGTCGGGGCCATCCAGGAAGCACACCCCGACGATGGAGCCGTCCGGCTCGTCCTGCACCCACATGATCCGGCCGGGGCGCGGGGACCTGCCGTCGAGCCAGACCGTTAGCTCCGTACCGGGGTCGAGTGAATTTTCTATCACCACCCGGAGCCCGCCGACGCTCGCGTTGAGCGTCCAGCCGGAGACGGCGCGATCGCCGGTCTCGAGGCGGACCCGCTCGCTCAGCTCGCGGCGGGCGCTCCTGCGGCGGTTGGCCAGGAGCTCAGGGGGAATCTGGAGCGACGGGGGGGTGAGGGTTCTGCGTCGAATCACAGAAGAAAATTACAAGCACACGCCGTGCCCGAGGACAGAAATGTCGAACGAGGCTGATATTCAGCGTGGACGTGAGCGCGGGCACCCTCAGTGGGCGTCGGCGTGGTCGGGCTTGTGGCCGGATCCGTCGCTCGGCTCCTCGAAGACGGAGACGGGCTCGAGCAGGGACAGCTGGTCGCGCTTGATGCCCACGCCCTTGTCGGAGAAGAAGAGGTCGTTCTCCTGGAGCCGCGAGCGCACGCGGGCGATGAAGAGGATAGGCATGCCCGCCTGCGTGTAACCGAGCTGCACCAGCGTGCCCTTCGGCCAGCTGCCGCCGTCGAACGAGAGCTCCTTGCGCAGCGTGTAGAACCCCTCGGCGGGGAGGCGCTGCAGCGTGTCCGCCCACGTCGTTCCGCGGAACGGGACCGCGGGGCCGTGGAAGTGCCAGCGGTTGTGCACGTTGTGATCGGGCGTCGTGACCGTCGGCAGACCGTTGTCCGAGTGGTTGTGGAAGGAGACGAGGATGCCGGCAGGCACCTTGTCTTCGTTTCCGGGGAGCGGCTTTGTCGTCAGGTAGAGGCCGCAATCAGGGAGGTGTGACTTCGAGCTTGCCATGGCCTGAGCCCCTAGCCCCGCTCTCGACCGCCGTCAAAGACACGCCGTCGACGTCGTGCTATGCCGCGCCTGGCCAAGGCGGGAGGCCGCTCGAGGAGCGAGCGGCGCACGCCCCGGGAGCGAGCCCTTCGTGAACAGACTGAGCCAAATCTTCGGCGCCGCCATCGTCATCGCGATCGCCGTCGTCTTCATCGTCCAGTTCCGCCCGAACACGGGCCCCGTGCAGTCGACCGCGAGCACCTGCGCCGTCGAGGTCCGAGGCAGCTGCATCTCCTCGGTCGAGTTCAACGCCTCGAGGAACCTGCTCGGGATGCGCAGCGTCGACGAAAACCGCCTCCGGGCGATGGGCTACCGGCGGCTCACGGCGGAGGGGCTCTACGAGCGGTGGCTGCTCAACGAGGACGCGAAGCGCCTCGGGATCACCGTGTCGGACGACGAGCTGACGTCCGAGCTCGTGGCCGGCAGGGTGCGTGTCTCGCTGCCGGCCGACAAGATCCGTCAGGTCGGTTATGCCCTCAATCTCCGGGAAGACCTCATTCGCTACCTGGACGTCCGCAACCGCCAGACCAAGAAGTTCGACAGCAAGCAGTACGAGAAGCAGATCCGGGCGATCACGAAGATGAGCCCGACCGATTTCCGCGACTACCAGCGGAAGGAGCTCGTCGCCGCGCGGATGCGCGATCTCATCCGCGCGCGCGTCCGGGTCGGCGAGAACGAGGCGTTCGAGCAGTTCTCGCGCGAGAAGTCGACGCGGACGCTCAGCTACGTGCGCTTCGACCGGCGCTTCTACGGCGACCTCGTCGTCGACACGTCGGAGAAGGCGGTCCAGGCCTGGGCGGACGCCAACAAGGAAGAGCTCGACAAGGCGTGGGAGGGGCGCAAGGCGCAATATCTGCCCGAGTGCCGCGTCGCGCGGGACCTGATGGTCGAGGTGAAGCCCGCGGAGGCCGAGCAGGGGCCGGAGGCGGGCAAGGCGGCCGCGAAGGCGCGGATCGAGGCGGCGGTGCAGCGCCTCAAGAAGGGCGAGAGCTTCGCCGACGTGGCGCGCGGCGCGAGCGACGATCCGAGCGCGGCGCGCGGCGGCGAGCTCGGCTGCGTGACCAAGGGCCGGCTCAGCAAGCCCGTCGAGGACAAGCTCTTCGCGATGAAGGCGGGCGAGGTGTCGGACATCATCGAGACCGAGGACGGCTTCCACGTGATCAAGCTCGAGCAGATCGCGAAGGACGCCGACGCCGAGAAGATCGGCCGGCTGGAGACGGCGCGCGACCTCTACACGGCCCACGAGTCGGAGCGGCTCGCGGCCGAGGCCGCGAAGCAGGTGCTCGCCGCCGCCGCGGGCGGGAAGTCGCTGGACGACGCGCTCGCCGCGCACCTGGCCCAGCTCGCGCCCGCGAAGGACAAGGCCGGCGCCGGGGAGAAGGCGGGCGAGCAGCCCGCCGCCGCGAAGCAGGACGGGAGCAAGGACGAGGCGGCGAAGGAAGGCGGCCAGGCCGAGCCTGGCGAGGCGCGGCCGCCCTACACGATGGCGAACCACCCGAACCGGCCCACGGTCGAGACGAGCCTGCCGTTCAACGTGTCAGGCTCGCCGATCACGGACGCGAGGGACAGCACCGAGGCCGCGCGCATCGCCTTCCAGCTCGACAAGCCGGGCGACCTGCCCAAGGACGTCGTGGCGCTCGAGAACGGCTACGCCGTGATCCAGCTCAAGGAGAAGACGTCCGCGAGCCAGGAGCAGTGGGACAAGGATCGCGAGTTCTACACCGCCGCGATGCGCGCCGCGAAGCAGAACGACGCGCTCGTCGGGTACATCCGCCGGCTGAAGTCGACGATCGGCAGCGAGGTGAAGTACGACCAGAACCTCCTCAAGGAGTCCAAGCCGGCCGACGACGGCTCCGGCGAGCCGGCGCTCCCGATCGAGGACGAGGGGGAATGACGCCGCTCCCGCCGCGTGACGCGCGCGACATCGTCCTCTCGAACGGCCTCAAGGTCGTCCTCGTCCCGCAGCCGCACGTGCACCGGGCGGTCGCCTCGCTCTACCTGCGCGTCGGGTCGAGGTTCGAGACGCCGCAGACCAACGGGATCTCCCATTTCCTGGAGCACATGGTGTTCCGGGGGACGCCGACGCTGCCGTCGGCGCACGCGCAGGCGCTCGCCTTCGAGCGGCTCGGCGGGACGCTCTACGCGGCGACCCACGTCGACCACGGCGTGATGAGCATCTCGGTGCCGCCGGCGAACCTGGAGCCGGTGCTCGCGCTGCTCGGCGAGGTCGCCACCTCACCCCGCTTCACCGCGATCGAGGTCGAGCGCGGCATCGTGCGCGAGGAGATCCTCGAGGACCTCGACGACGAGGGGCGCGACATCGACGCGGACAACAATGCGCGCGCCCTCATGTACGAGCGGCACCCGCTCGGGTTCACCATCACCGGCGGCATCGACGCGCTCGACCGCTTCGACGAGCCGATGCTGCGCGCCCACCACGCCCGGCACTACACGACGGCGAACGCGGTGCTCTGCCTCGCGGGGCGGATCGATCCCGACGCGTGCGCGCGGGCCGTCGAGCGGCACTTCGGCGCCATGCCGCGCGGCGAGCTGGTGCCGGCCTCGCCGCCGCCGAACGGCCAGAAGAAGCCGAGGTTCCGCTTCATCGAGAACCAGTCGAGCCAGACCGAGCTGCGGGTGGCGTTCCGGGGCGTGAGCGAGCGCGATCCGCGCGAGCCCGCCGTGGAGATGCTGCTCCGCGTCCTCGACGACGGCATGTCGACGCGGCTCTACGAGCGGATCTGCGACCGGCTCGGCCTCTGCTACGACGTGTCGGGGATGTTCGAGGCCTACGAGGACGACGGGGTCGTCGACATCGCCGCGGGCGTGCAGCACGACCGCGCGACCGTGGTGGTCCGGGAGATCTTCGCGCTGCTCCGCGAGCTCTCCGAGGTCGGCCCGCGCGAGGACGAGCTCGCCAAGGCGCGCGACCGCCACCTCTGGTCGGTGGAGGCGATGCTCGACGACGCCGAGGCGACCGCCGGCTTCCACGGGCTCGCCGCGCTCGCCGACATCACCCGCACCCCGGAGGCGCGGCACGAGGAGCTCGCCCGCGTCACGGTCGAGGACGTGCGCGACGCCGCGCGCGCGCTGTTCCGGCCGGAGCGCCTCACCGTGGTGGCCGTGGGCCTGCTCCGCTCCGCGGAAGAGGCGAAGCTGGAGAAGGCCGTCCGCGCGTTCGGCTGAGCCCGCCAGCACGCGAGCCCGCCAGCGGCGACGGCGATCTGCCGAAATGCTGGAAATCCAGAACAAGTAGAATGAGATCGGTGGGCGAGCCTACCTATGGAAGAGCTCTCCTGCCGTAGGCCCGCTCATCGCCGCTCGCCGAGGCAGCCTGGCGCCACCGCTCGCCCAAGCGCGCCCGCGCGCCGCCGCAGCGGCCTCGCTGCCACAGCGGCCTGCGCCGCCGCGGGCGCGCTCACGCCCGCGAACATTCTATTTGCATCTATGCGCATCGACGCATATACATGAGCCGTGGTCACGGTGACAGAGCTCCCTGCCCAGCCGATGGAGGCGGTCGCGCGCTGCGAGCTGTACCGGCTCCTGTCGGATCCGGTGCGGGTGCGGCTCCTCGGCCTGGCCGCGGCGGAGGAGCTGGCGGTCGGCGAGCTGGCCGAGCTGCTCCGCGAGGGCCAGCCGAAGATCTCGCGCCACGCGGCCGCGCTCCGCGAGGCGGGGATCCTGCTGGCCCGCCGCCAGGGGACGTGGACGCTGCTCCGCCTCGACCCGCGCGCCACGAGCGACCCCGTCGTCGACGACGCCGTGCGCGCGGGGCAGCGCGCGTGCGCGGCCGACGGGACGCTCGCGCGCGTCGAGGAGGTGCTCGCCGCGCGCGACGCCGAGACGCGCGAGTTCTTCGCGCGCGGCGGGCGCCCGTCGCGGTCGGGGCCGCCGTCCGAGCTCGCCGCCTACCTCGCCGCGCTCGCGCCGCTCCTGCCCCACCGCCGCCTGGCGATCGACGCGGGCACCGGCGACGGGGCGCTGCTCGAGGTGCTGTCCCCCATCTTCGACCGCGTGGTCGCGCTCGATCGCGCGAGCACCCAGCTGCAGCTCGCGGGCGAGCGCCTCCGGCGGCGCAGCCTCGAGAACGTCGAGCTCGTGTGCGGCGAGCTCGACGGGCCCGAGGTGCGCCGCGCCGTGGCCCGCGCGCTCGGCGTCGATCTGGAGGAGGCGGGCGAGGCCTTCGCCGGGGGCGCCGACGTGGTCTTCGCGGCCCGCGTGCTGCACCACGCGCCCCAGCCGGCGAGGGCGATGCGCGCCCTCGTCGAGCTCGCGCGCCCGGCCGCGCCCGGCCGCGGCGAGGACGGCGCGCACGCCCGCGGCGGCGCGGTGTGCGTGCTCGATTACGAGGCGCACCACGATCAGGCCCTGCGAGAGCAGGAGGCGGACATCTGGCTCGGCTTCCCGCCGGACGACCTCCGGCGCATGGCCGAGGAGGCCGGGCTCTCCGGCGTCGAGATCCGGCGGCTGCCGTCCGCCTGGCAGGGCGAAGGTCCGGATCGACACCTCGTTTGGCAGCTGCTCGTCGGCTGGCGCGGCGCTCGCTCGAGCGCATTCACCGGAAAAGGCAAAGGGACACCATGACTGCTGAGAAGAAGCTCTCCTACAAGGTCGCCGACATCACGCTTGCAGACTGGGGTCGCAAGGAGATCCGCATCGCCGAGAAGGAGATGCCGGGCCTCATGGCGCTCCGGGCCGAGTACGGCCCCTCGCAGCCGCTCAAGGGCGCGCGCATCGCCGGCTGCCTCCACATGACGATCCAGACCGCGGTGCTGATCGAGACGCTGATCGCCCTCGGCGCCGAGGTCACCTGGACGAGCTGCAACATCTACTCGACGCAGGACCACGCGGCGGCGGCGATCGCGGCGGCCGGCATCCCGGTCTTCGCCTGGAAGGGCGAGACCCTCGAGGAGTACGACTGGTGCATCGAGCAGCAGCTCTACGCCTTCAAGGGCGGCAAGGGCCCCAACATGATCCTCGATGACGGCGGCGATCTCACGATCATCGCCCACGAGAAGCACCCGGAGCTCTTCGCCGGCAACGACCCGATCCGCGGGCTCTCGGAGGAGACGACGACGGGCGTGCACCGGCTCTACGAGATGCACCGCGCCGGCAAGCTGAAGGTGCCCGCGATCAACGTCAACGACTCGGTGACGAAGAGCAAGTTCGACAACCTCTACGGTTGCCGCGAGTCGCTGGGCGACGGGATCAAGCGGGCCACGGACGTGATGTTCGCCGGCAAGGTCGCCGTCGTCTGCGGCTACGGCGACGTCGGCAAGGGGTGCGCGCAGTCGCTGCGCGGCCTCGGGGCGCGCGTGATCATCACCGAGATCGACCCGATCTGCGCGCTGCAGGCCGCGATGGAGGGCTACGAGGTGAAGCGCCTCGAGACCGTCGCCCCGATCGGCGACATCTTCGTCACGGCGACCGGCTGCGCCGACGTCGTGCGCGCCGAGCACATGCTCGCGATGAAGGACGAGGCGATCCTCTGCAACATCGGCCACTTCGACTCGGAGATCCAGATCTCGTGGCTCGAGAAGAACCCCGAGATCAAGGAGGAGAACATCAAGCCGCAGGTCGACCACTTCATCTTCCCGGACGGCAAGCGGCTCATCGTCCTCGCGCGCGGCCGGCTCGTGAACCTCGGGTGCGCCACGGGCCACCCGTCGTTCGTGATGTCGACCTCGTTCTCCAACCAGGTCCTCGCGCAGATCGCCCTGTGGACGGAGAAGTACACGGTCGGCGTCCACCTCCTGCCGAAGCGGCTCGACGAGAAGGTCGCCGCGCTGCACCTGCCGAAGCTCGGGGTCGAGCTGACGCAGCTCACGCAGGAGCAGGCGAAATACCTGGGCGTCCCCGCCGAGGGCCCCTTCAAGGCCGAGAACTACCGCTACTGATCGGCGGGCTTCCGGCGCCTCCGCCGCTGGGGTAGGCGGCCGGTCGATGGATCCTCGCCACAGCAAGGACGAAGCCCAGCGCTACCTCGACACCTACGCCGCGTCCTGCGGCGAGGATCTCGCCCTCCGCGTCTACACCTCGCGCCTGCTCGGCGCCGATCCGTCGCTCGTGCTCCACGGCGGCGGGAACACGAGCGTCAAGAGCACGGCCGTCGACCTGCTCGGCGATCGCGTCGACGTGCTCTTCATCAAGGGCAGCGGGTGGGATCTCGCGACGATCGAGCCGCGCGGCTTCCCGGCGTGCCGCCTCGCGCCGCTCAAGCGCGCCTGCGAGCTCGAGGCGATGACCGACGAGCAGATGGTCGCGCTCCTGCGCGGCCAGATGCTGGATCCGTCGAGCCCCACGCCCTCGGTCGAGGCGCTGCTGCACGCGATCATCCCCGCGAAGTTCGTCGATCACACGCACGCGGACGCCGTGCTCTCGGTGATCGATCAGCCCGGCTCGGCCGAGATCGTGCGGGCGATCTACGGGGACGAGGCGCTGTTCGTGCCGTACGTCATGCCCGGGTTCGCGCTCGCCCGCCGCGTCGCCGAGATCGTCCGGGCGCGCCTCGCGCAGGGCGGGCTCCCGCCTTTGATGATCCTCGACAAGCACGGCGTCTTCACGTGGGGCGAGACGGCCGAGGAGAGCTACACGCGCATGATCGACGCCGTGACGCGCGCCGAGCGCTACATCGCCCAGCGCAGCGCGATCGTCTCGCACCCCACGGTCGCGGCGCCGGACCCGGACATCCGGGCCGCCATCGGGCCGGTCGTGCGGGGCGCGCTCGCCCGCGCCTCGGGCCGCCCCTGGGTCTCCACGCTCCGCACGGGCCTGCAGCTCATCGCTTTCTGCGAGCGCGACGACGTCGCCCGGGTCTCGCAGATCGGCTGCGCGACCCCGGACCACGTCATCCGCACCAAGGCGCGGCCGCTCGTCGTGAGCGGCTGCGACGTGACCGACACGGCGCGCCTCCGCGCGGCCGTCGAGCAGGGCATCGCGAAGTACGTGGCCGAGTACCACGAGTACTTCCGCCGCTCCTGCGCGGCGCGAGGCGTCGTCCGCGACGAGCTCGATCCGTTCCCGCGGGTGCTGCTCTTCCCCGGGGTGGGCGCGCTGTGCGTCGGCGGGTCGCACGCCGAGGCGGAGATCGTCGCGGACGTCTACGAGCACACCGTCGCCGTGATCGAGGCCGCCGAGGCGCTCGGCGGGTACCAGCCGGTCCCGGAGCTCGATCTCTTCGACATGGAGTACTGGAGCCTCGAGCAGGCGAAGCTGAAGCTCGGGGC
Organism: Sorangium sp. So ce394; assembly: GCF_051474665.1. Classification (NCBI taxonomy): domain Bacteria; kingdom Pseudomonadati; phylum Myxococcota; order Polyangiales; family Polyangiaceae; genus Sorangium; species Sorangium sp. So ce394. Next base: position 4,782,597 of record NZ_CP150339.1, on the reverse strand, counting down.
GGGGCAGAGGGGCCCGCTCGATCGGCGGATCGTGCTCGTGACGGGCGCCGCCTCGGGGATCGGCCACGCGACCGCGGCGGCGTTCCTCGCGGCCGGGGCGCACGTGGCGCTGGCCGATCGCGACGAGGAGCCGCTCGAGAAGGCCGCCGCCGAGCTCGGGGCGCGCCACCGCGGCCGCTGCCTGAAGGTCGCCTGCGACGTGCGCAGCGAGGCGAGCGTGAACCGGGCGTTCGCGCAGGCCGCGGCGCACTTCGGCGGCGTCGATGTCGTCGTGTCGAACGCCGGCCGCGCGTTCTCCGGGCCGATCCACACGTCGGAGGGGCACGAGGCGCTGTGCGCCTCGCTCGAGCTGAACCTGCTCGGCCACCAGAACGTCGCCCGCGCCGCGGCGCGGGTGCTCCTCGCCCAGGACTCGGGCGGCGCGCTCCTGTTCAACGCGTCGAAGAGCGCGTTCAACCAGGGGGCCGACTTCGGCCCGTACGCCGTCGCCAAGGCGGCGCTCGTCTCGCTCATGCGCCAGTACGCCGTCGACCTCGGCCGCCACGGCGTCCGGGCCAACGCCGTCAACGCCGATCGCATCCGGACCGCGCTGTTCGGCGCGGGCCTGCTGGAGGCGCGCGCCCGCGCCCGCAACGTCTCGGTCGACGACTACTTCCGCGACAACCTGCTCCGGCGCGAGACCACCGCGGCCGACGTGGCGCAGGCCTTCCTGTACCTCGCCACCGCCGAGGCCACGACGGGCTGCGTCGTGACCGTCGACGGCGGGAACGCCGCGGCGTTCCCCCGCTGAGCGCGGGTCAGCGCCCCTGGGTTACGGGGCGCCGGGGCCGCCGCCCGCGCCGAGCGCGGCCTCGTCGGGCGGGCGCTGGGGGTCGAGCCGGATCTTCTTCCAGTCCCCGGAGCGGAACTTCCACACCATCGTCGCGGCGAGGAGGACGACGTAGATGACGCCGGCCCCCCAGATGCCCATCAGGCCGAAGCCGAGCGTGATGCCGAGCAGCCACGCGAGCGGGACGAGGCAGGTGAAGTGGAGGATGAGCTCCACCACCATCACGAACACCGTGTTGCCCGCGCCGAAGAGCGCCTGCGTCAGGATCATGCCGACCGCGACGAGCGGCGTGGCGATGCCCATCACCTGGAGCGGCCGGAGCGCCGCGGCCTGGACGAGCTCGCTGCTGCTGGCGAACGCGAGGATCTGCGGGGCGAAGATCGCCTCGAGCAGGCCCACGACCCCGAAGATCGCGAGCCCCAGCCGGACGCTCACCCAGCCGAAGCGCGCGGCCTTGTCGCCGTCCCGCTCGCCGAGCGACTGCGCCACCAGGGTGGCCGTCGACGTGCCGAAGGCCAGGCAGGCGGTGAACGTGAGCTTCAGGATGCCGACGATCACCGTGGTCGCCGCGCCGTAGACCGGCTCCGCGCGGCCGCCCGGGCAGAGCGGCGAGACCACGCCCGCCGGCGCGACCTGATCGAGCTTGCTGGCGATCGCGTAGAACAGGCCGAAGCCGGTCATGATCGCGACGGTGGCGACGGCGCTCGGGATCGACAGCTTGAGGATGGACCAGGTGAGCGGGGCCGAGAGCTTGCTCGAGACGAACGGCCGGTAGACGCTCCGGTACTGCGGCAGGAGCGCGTACGCGAGCATGATCGCGAGGCCGACGTAGGTCGAGATGAAGCCCGCCATGCCCGCCCCGGCGATGCCGTACTTCGGGATGCCGAGCGAGGCGTTGCCGAAGATGAGCAGGAGGCAGAGCACGATGTTCAGCGCGTTCATCGCGACGGCCGAGACGAGGTGGATGTGCGTCTTGCCGATCCCGTCGAAGAACGCCTTCAGGGCGAACGTCGCCGCCATCGACGTCACCCCGAGCAGGCGCCAGCCGAGGTAGTCGAGCGCCGCCTGCCGCGCGTCCGGCACCTTGATGATGACCGACAGGATGTACGGCATCGTCAGGTACCCGAGCGCGGAGAACGCGACGCCGGCGACGAGCGCGAAGAACAGGGCGTTCGCGAGGACCGCGCCCGCGTCCTCGGGGCGCCGCTCGGCGAAGCGGCGCGCGGTGAACGCCTGCGTGCCGACCGAGATCGCGCTGAGCGAGCCGCCGAACAGCCAGAGCACGATCAGCGACGGCAGGAGCGCCGCTTGCGCGTTCGACGACTCGGGGCACGGCAGGTGCGCGAAGAAGACGATGTCGACCTCGTTGACGATGCTCTGGGTGAGCATCGCCGCCACGGTCGGCAGCGCGAGCCGCAGGATGGCGCGATGGGGTGGGCCCGAGGTAACGGCGTTCGAACCCGGCGCGGACAGGGAAATCTGAGCCATCGCAGGCTGCGCGGTATACAACGCGGCAGCGTGCGCGCGAGAGAAATGCGCCGCGTGCGGCGCAGCTTACTCGGCCTTGGCGACCCGGGACCGCCGCTTGTGACGGCGCCGCTTCGCCTCGGTGTGATCCTCGTGCCCGTTGCCCTCTTTCTCTGCCGTGTCGGCGTCGCCGCGGGCGGGCGTCGACGCCGCCGGCTCGCGGGCCGAGGACGAGGACGATCGCTCGCGCGCCTTCGTCTCGCGCTTCGCGACCTCGCGCGAGGCGCGATCCGCCGGGCCGCGCGCCGCGGGCTTGTCGGCCTTCGGCGCCGCGCCGCGCGCCGCCACCGCCGGGCTGCGCGGGGCGGCCTCGCTCCTCGCGGGCGGCTTCGCGGCGTCGGCCTTCGCCACGCCGGGCAGCGCGGGCGGCGCGGCCCCGGCGCGGGGCGCGGCCGCGTCGGACGCGGCGGCGGGCAGGGCCGTGAGGGCGCGAGGGGCATCGCTCCCCTGCCCCGCGCCCGGCGCGAGCCCACCGGCCCCAGCGGCGGCGACCGCGGGCGCGCCGGCGGCCTGCGCCGGCGCGGCGGCGGCGAGGGCCTGCGCGGCTGCGACGCTGGGCGGCGCCGCCGCGCCGGTGGAAGGCGCCTCCGCGGCCCCGGACGGCGCCTCCGCGGCCCCGGACGGCGCGCCGGCGGACGGCGCGTCGACGGCCTCGACGCCGGGCGCAGCGGCCTGAGCCGCCTCCCCCGGCGGCGGGGCCGCCTCGCGCCCGACGTCGAGCAGCGCTGCGGCGGCGGGGACGCGCGCCGCGATCTCGCGCCCCTTGCCCACGACGACCGCGCCCGCGAGCGCCATCACGGCGGCCACGGCCGCGAACCCGACCGCGCGGCGCCGGGCGCGCGCGCGCCCGGGCGTGCCGAGCGCCCTCAGGATGGCCTGACGCATCTCAACGGCGCTCTGGAAGCGGACGCTCGGGTGGCGCGCCAGCGCGCGCATCACCAGCTCGTCGACGAACGGCGGGATCTGCCGCGCCGGGGCGCGCTCGCGGAGGCGCTCGGGGCTGCCCTTGATCTTCGCGTCGAGCAGCGCGACGAGGCTCGGCTCGACGAACGGCAGGCGCCCCGTGAGCATCTCGTAGAGGACGCAGCCGAGCGCGTAGAGATCCGCGCGCCCGTCGATGCGCCCCGACGCCGCCTGCTCGGGCGCCATGTACTCGGGCGTCCCCACGATCGCGACCGCGGCCCGGGCCGGCCCCTCCCCCGCGCCGGTCGCGTCCGCGACGCCGTCGCCCTCGCCGCGGTCGTCGGCCAGGCACTTCGCGAGCCCGAAATCGAGCAGCTTCAGGCCGGCCTCGGCGATGGAGGGCGAGGCCTCGGCGCCGCTCGGGCGCGTCAAGAACAGGTTCTCGGGCTTGATGTCCCGGTGCACGAGGCCCTCGGCGTGCGCGAGCTCGAGCGCGCTCAGCACCTTGATCGCCATGGTGAGCGCGTCCCGCCAGTCGATCGCGGCCCCGCGGGCGAGCACGGCGTCGAGCGTCTCGCCCTCGAGCAGGTCCATGCCGCAGAACAGGCGGCCATCCGCGGCCATGCCGAAGTCGTGGACCTTCACGAGGTGCTCGTGGGAGAGGCGCGAGAGGACGCGCGCCTCGCGGCGGAAGCGGTTCGCGACCGCGTCCGCCGCGGAGTGCTCGGCGGAGACGACCTTGAGCGCCACGCGGCGCCCGAGGTCGACGTGCTCCGCCTCGTAGACGGTGCTGCTCGCGCCGGTGCCGATCTCGCGCAGCAGCCGGTAGCGCGTGCCGGGCAGCATGCCCTCGTCGCCGCGCTCGGCCGAGGCCATCGCCTCGGCGCGGGGGCTCACCGGCGTGACGGCCGCGGCGCGGTGCGCCTTCGCGGCGGCGACGAGGGCCGCGAACTCGCCGCGCGAGCGCCCCGGCTCGCCCGGGAAGAGCCGCTGCATCAGGTGCGCGGCCCGCGCGCGCACGCCGCGCTCGCCGCCCGGCAGCGCGGCCGCCGCGCCGAGGAGCGCGGCGAGGCCGCGCGCGGCGGCGCGGCTCGACGGGTACCGGGCATCCCGGTCGAAGGCCGTGAGCCGCGCGATCGCGGCGTCGAGCGACGGCGGCGCCCCCAGCGAGAGGGCGATCGGCGGCGGATCGTTCTGGTTGCGCGCGACCGCGGCCATGTGCGTCTGCGCGTCGCCCTGGAGGAAGCGGCGCCCCGCGCACAGCTCCCAGAGCATGATCCCGAGCGCGTAGAGGTCGACCCGCGCGTCGCCCGGGTCGCCGTTCGCGACCTCCGGCGCGACGTAGCCCGGCTTCGCGAACACGACGCCCGCGACCGTGTGGCAGCGCCGGTTCTGTCCGCGGGCGGTCCCGAAGTCGATGATCTTCACGTCGCCGGAGAAGCCGAGCATCACGTTCTGGGGCGACAGGTCGCGGTGGACGATGCCGAGCGCGGCGCCCGACGGGTCCTTGCGCTCGTGCACGTGGGCGAGCGCCTCGGCGATCATCGTCGCGATCGCGACCGCCTCCGCCCAGTCGAAGCGGTGCCCGAGCTGCACCGCGCGCGCCCGGACCTCGCCGAGGCTCCGGCCCTCGACGTGCTCGACGACCGCGTACGGCTCCCCGGTCGCCGGGTCGACGTCCGCCTCGATGACCTGCGCGACGCCGGAATGCTGGAGCTGCGCCTGCACCCGCGCCTCGTCCAGGAAGCGGGCGATGTAGCTCGGATCCGACGCGTGCTCGCGGCGGATGATCTTCACGACCACGGGGCGCTCGGCCCCCTCGAGGCCGGTCGTGGAGGCGAGGAACACCTCGCCCATGCCTCCCCGAGCGATGCGCCGCAGGAGCACGTAGCGGCCGAGCGGTCGGGGAACATCGTCCGCAGCGAAGCCGCTCTTGTTGGGCTCATGCGAGGGCGGAAGAACCGGGCGGGGCACGGTCGCGGAGGAGTTCGCCATGAACCGAACCTATCGGATGTAGGACAAGGTGGGCCAACTTCGCGCTGGAGCGTCGAAACGGGCCGCGCTCCCGCGGCGCCGCCGCCGGGCCACACCGTTTCGACACAGGGGCTCTCCAGGTTATCCACAGGGTTATCCACACCCTGTCGACAAGTCGCGGCCCCGGGCGATCGTGCTGAGCGGCTGCGGGATCCGTCCAGGGGGCCCAGGAACCACCGCGTTCTCCTGGAGCCCGGGCCATTGCTCTCCTCTCGGGCCTCGGCTACTCCTTGGCAGGGATGTCGCGACACGCCGCCCAGCGCCTGATGACCTTGCTGACGTTCGCGTTGGCGCTGGTCCTGCCGCTGCGAGCGCGCGCCGCGATCGTTCCGGTCTGCGAAGAGGACCGGATGACGATCGTCGCGCCGCCGGACGAGCCGTCGTGCACGGTCCTGACGAGCGTCGACGACGAGACGGGCGAGACGAGGGCCGCGCCCATCTGCGATCCGCGCGGCGCTTCCTCGGTCGCGCCGCCGCGCACGCTGCCGATGACCGACGACCGGATCGACGCGGCCCCTGGATGCGACAGGGGCGATCTCTGGCCGAGGGTCGGGCCGAACTCGGGTCACCCCAGCCCTGTGAGCGAGCTCTCCAGCCCGCCGCAGCAGGCGGTGCTCGTTCCGGAGCTCGTCCTGCCTGCCCCGTGCGCGCCCGTGGAGGCCTTCTCGTTCCTCGCGACCTCCGGCGGGCCGCGCGCCGGCGTGGCGCAGGGCGTCTACCACCCGCCTCGATGAGGCGAGCTCGCCGGCCAGGCCGCCCCCGATCGCGCCGCGTGGTCTCTCGGAGCCCGCTGCGGGCGATTCGCGCCGGTCTTGCCGCGAGATCCGGAGCGTTTGCCGGTCTGACCCGAGCCCGCTAGGCGCTCGTCCGGGCCCACGTCGCGCAGGCTCGCCCTCTCGAGGGCGGCGCGCCTCGCGCGACGGAGGCCGGGCGTTGGCGCCGGCGTGACCGGTCCAGAGCGGTCCCGGCGCTCCGCCGGGGGCTGCTGCCGCGCCGCGCGGCGGCGGCTCCTTCGGCCCAGGGTGGCTCGCCGCCCTGGGAGCTCACGATTGGCGATCTTGTCGCGAGCGCGCACCTGGTGTCGCGCCCGCGTTGAAGGAGGGGCCCGCCTGGCGGCGCTCCACCACCGTTGAGAGAGGAAACATCATGAACAAGGGAACAGCCATCGTCGGCTTTCTTCTCTGCTTCATCGCAGGGATGGGGCTGATGTGGAGTATCGATCGGAGCGCCGGCTCGCGCGGGCATGAGATCTCCGCGGCCGTCGAGGACGGCCAGCCGTGGAGCGACGAGGACGCGGCGGTGCCCGTGTCGTCGAAGGACCCGGTGTGGGGCGCGCGGACGGCGCCGGTGACGATGGTCGTCTTCAGCGACTTCGAGTGTCCGTTCTGCAGCCGGGTCGAGACCACGATCAACCAGCTCAAGGACAAGTACGGTCCCGAGAAGCTGCGCATCGTCTGGAAGAACAACCCGCTGCCGTTCCACAAGAACGCGCGTCCGGCGGCGCTCGCGGCCGAGACCGTGTTCCGCCTCGGCGGCTCGAAGGCGTTCTGGAAGTTCCACGAGCTCGCCTTCCAGAACCAGAAGAGCCTCACGCCCGACAACTTCGAGAAGTGGGCCGGCGAGGCCGGCGTCGACAAGGCGAAGTTCAAGGCGGCGTACGATCGGCAGGAGTACATGGCCAAGATCGACGCCGACATGGCGGTCGGCAAGTCGTCCGGCGTCACCGGCACGCCCGCCTCGATCATCAACGGCGTGTTCCTGAGCGGCGCGCAGCCCGTCGACAAGTTCACCGCCGTGATCGACGAGCAGCTCAAGGCCGCGCAGGCCGCGATCGCCGCGGGGACGAAGCCCGACAAGGTGTACGCCAAGCTCGCCGCGGAGAACAAGGCGAAGGCGCCGCCCCAGAAGGAGCGCGAGCGCCCGCAGGAGGACGACAAGACGGTCTGGAAGGTGCCCGTCGGCGACGCGCCCGCGAAGGGCCCGGCCACCGCGCTGGTCACCATCGTCGAGTGGTCCGACTTCCAGTGCCCCTTCTGCAGCAAGGTCGTCCCGACGATCGACGACATCCTCAAGACCTACGGGGACAAGGTCCGGTTCGTCTGGAAGAACAACCCGCTCCCGTTCCATCAGCGCGCCGAGCCCGCGGCCGAGCTCGCCATGGAGGCCCGCGCTCAGAAGGGCGAGAAGGGCTTCTGGGACGCGTATGATCTGCTCTGGAAGAACCAGCAGAAGCTCAACGACGAGGACCTGCTCGGCTACGCCAAGGAGCTCGGGCTCGACGTCGAGAAGGTGAAGGCCGCGATCGCCACCAAGAAGCACGGCGCGGGCATCGCCGCCGATCAGGAGCTCGCGGACGACCTGCAGGCGTCCGGGACCCCGCACTTCTTCATCAACGGCCGCCGGCTCGTCGGCGCGCAGCCGATCGACAAGTTCAAGACGATCATCGACGAGGAGATCAAGAAGGCCGAGGGGCTCCTCGCGAAGGGCGTCGCCGCCAAGGACCTCTACGCCGAGATCATCAAGGACGGCAAGGAGCCGCCGCCGCCGGAGCGCAAGGAGATCGCCGCGCCGCCGCCGAACAGCCCGTGGAAGGGCGGCGAGCGCGCGAAGGTCGTGATGCAGGTCTTCTCGGACTTCGAGTGCCCGTTCTGCAAGCGCGTCGAGGACACGGTCGCGCAGATCTCGAAGACCTACGGCGACAAGCTGAAGATCGTGTGGCGCCACCGCCCGCTGCCGATGCACAAGAACGCGCCGCTCGCGTCCGAGGCCGCGCAGGAGGCCTACGCGCAGAAGGGCAACGCCGGGTTCTGGGCGTACCACGAGGTGCTCTTCAAGAACCAGGGTCAGCCGGACGCCTTCTCGCGCGCTTCGCTCGAGAAGTACGCCGAGGAGCAGGGCCTCGACATGACGAAGTTCAAGAAGGCCCTCGACGCGAACACCCACAAGGCGTTCGTGGACTCCGAGAACTCCGTGGCGGACAAGGCGGGCATCAGCGGGACGCCGGCGTTCGTCGTGAACGGCTACTTCATCAGCGGCGCGCAGCCGTTCTCGAAGTTCAAGAAGCTGATCGACAAGGCCCTGAAGGAGGCCGGCGAGACCGCGCCCGCCGCGGCCAAGGCCGACGTCGTGAAGAGGCCGGCGCCCGCCGTGCAGCCGGCCGCCGCCCCCGCCGCCCCCAAGTGAACCGCCCGAGCGCGGTCTGATCTCCCGCCGAACCTGACCCACCTGCCCGAGGGGCGGCTCCCGACGACCGGATGAGCCGCCCGCCTCCCTGCCCTGCGCGGGCCCGGCGAGGCGTCAGCCCGTGGTGCGGAACCGCGAGCGCCCCTCGGAGATCCACCACGCGCGGTAGCGCTCCTGGGCGGCCTCCCGCTCCTGTCGCGGCAGGTCCTCGTAGTAGCCGAAGTACTCCCGGGTGATGCCCTTCAGCTCGTCGATGGCGGCGCGGCGGATGGCGGGCCTCTCGTGCGTGAGCGCGTCGATGATCCACTCGATGCGATGGCGCTCGCCGTTCCTCGACCACCACGCCATCCACTTGCGCGCGTCGCGGCCGAGATCCTCCCGCGTGATGGCGGTCAGCGCGCGGACCGCCGCCTCGACGATCGCGTCGTGCGGATCGGAGAGCGCGCTGATGAGCGCCGGCACGCTGGAGCCGGAGCGGATCTCGGACATGGTGTCGATGGCGCTCAGCCGCCGCGCGGGCGACTCCTCGCGGTCGCGCGCGATGTGATCGAGCCCCTGCAGGATCGGGCCGCCCGCGGGCGGCGCCGCGATCAACAAGGCGGCCGATCGGACCGCGATGCGCCGGACGGCGATGTTGTCGTCGAAGAGCCGCGGGAGCAGCGCGTTGGCGGCTTCCGGGTACGGCAGCTCGCCGAGCACGTGCGTGGCCCAGAAGCGCACCTCGGGGTCGGGCGAGGCGCTCCGCACGGTCATGAAGGGGAGCGCCGGGCGCCGGATCGCGACGATGAGCTCGAGCAGCGGCCCGCACTGGGAGGCAGGCGGCGCGGCGGCGACGTTCGCGGCGCCGTCCGGGCCGGCGAGCTGCTCGCGGAAGCGCTGGCGATCGACCCGGAGCGGACCGGGGAAGCGCGCCGCGACGATCGAGATCGCCGTCTCTCCGTTGCGCACGAGCTCGGCGAACGCCCGCGGGCCCGCCTCGCCGCCCGCGAGGACGTGCTGCACGAGCGAGCTGTACTCCGCGCGCAGCTCGCTGGCCGGAGAGGTCGAGACCGCGGCGCGCCGCTCGGACGGGGGCCTCGGGTACACCGCGGCGGCCTCGACGGCGACGGGCGTGCGGCGCCAGTGGGGGCGCGCGGCGACCGACGACGGCGCCGGCGCGTGATCCCGCTGCTCCTCGGCGCCGGGCTTGATCGAGCTGTCGAGCATCCACGGTGGCCGGGAGTACCGCTTCGTCCGCGCCTCTTCGGGCTCGCCGAGATCGAAGTCCTCGGGCCGCGCGTGGCTCGGCGCCGCGGGGATCTCGAGGTCGGGGATCTCGTCGATGGCCGGCGGCGAAGGCGGCGCCGTGATGACCGGCGAAGCCGGCGCCGGCACCGCCTGCATGAGCGGCTGGGTGACCGCGGGCATCATCGGCGCCGTCACGGCCGTGCCCGACACGACGTCCGCGCCCGCCTCGAGGCCGAGCCGGATCTGCGGCTCGCTTCCGAGGCCCGGCGCGCGCGGCATCGGGGCCGGCGGGATGGTCGAGCTGAACGCCATCGCGTGCGCGACGCCTTCGTCCGGACGCACGGGCTCGGCCTCCACGCCCGTGCCGCGGAGCCCGAACGCCCGCGCGACGGCATCGATCCCGGATCCCCCGTCCTCCGTGGACCAGCCGCCCTGGGGTCGCGGGCCGTTCGGCTCGACGTCCGCGCCGTCCGCTCGCTGTGGCTCGCCCGCGCCGGGGGGCTCGTGCGCGGCGGGGGGCTCGTGCGCGGCGGGCGGCGAGGATGCGTCGTCGGTCGGCCCGTGCGCCTCCGCGCGGACCATGCTGCTCAGCTCCAGCAGCGCGGCGCGGGTGCGCATGGAGAGCGGGCCCTCCTTGGCCTGCTCGTCGCCGTGCTCGTCGTGCGGCGCGTCGGCCTCGTGCGGCGGCGCGGACGACCGCTGCGGAGACGCCGCGGCCTCGTGCGGCGGCGCGGACGACCGCTGCGGAGACGCCGCGGCCTCGTGCGGCGGCGCGGACGACCGCTGCGGAGACGCCGCGGCCTCGTGCGGCGGCGCGGACGACCGCTGCGGAGACGCCGCGGCCTCGTGCGGCGGCGCGGACGACCGCTGCGGAGACGCCGCGGCCTCGTGCGGCGGCGCGGACGACCGCTGCGGAGACGCCGCGGTATCCTGGGCTCCGCCGCTCCGGTTCAGCTTCTTTCGCAGGATGAGCCGCTCCAGCACCGTCGTTGCGACGCCGGCGAGCGCGATGAGATCGCCGATGCTGGAGAGCTCGACCGAGGCGGCGCCGTCGTCACCGTAGACGAGCGCCACGACGCGGCCGCGCACGACGATCGGGACGACCGCCACCGCGGCCGCGTGGACCTTCCTGCCGAGCTCGCGCTGGAGCTCCGCGTCCGGGGCGCTGCCGGCGAGCGCGGCGACGAGCGGCGCGCGCAGCGCGCGCGCCCTGGCGAGGGCGGTGGGACGCTCGAACGGCACGGCGATCTTGGTGACGCGCTCGCGCTCGGCGCCAGGGCCCGCGGCGTTGCGGCCCTCCGCGCGCTCGCCGTGGACCGTGAACAGGACGGTGTACTCGAAGTACTGCTGCGCGAAGTCGAAGAGGACCGCGAGCACCGCCTCGCTCGAGTCGACCGAGGCGAGCTCCTGCTCGGCCATGGCCAGCGTGAACGGGCCCTTGCGCCGCTGCGCCGTCGGCGCAGACCGGCCCGCCTCGCGCATCGAGCCCTTCGCCGCCGAGATCGCGGGCGCGGGCGCCGCAGGCGCGAGCGCCACGGGCGGGGAGGCCGCAGGAGCAGGCGCCGCCGGTGCGAGCGCAGCGAGCGCGGGCGCCACGGGCGTGGCCTCCGCCGGCGTCGTCGCAGCGGGCCCCACGGGCGCGGAGGCCGCGGGGACGGGCGCCGCTGGCGCAGAGCCGCCGGGCAGGCGCGGGTGCGACGCGGCAGCTTGCGGCACCGTGTCCTGCTGAGCGCGGTGCGCGGCCGACGCCCGCTTCAACCAGCCGGTCAACAGGTGCGTGCCCGGCGCCCGCGACCGCGCGCCGGACGGCGCCGGCGGCGCCACCGGCCTCCCGGGCGGCGCCATCGGCTTCAAGGGCGGCGTCGGCGGCTTCGAGGGCGGCGCCGGCGCTTCCACGGCCGGCGCCCTCGCCTCCGCCGCAGGAGCCGCGGGCACGTCCTCCGCTGCCGCGAACGCCGCGAGGCGCGGCGCGAGCTGCTCGGAGCGCGGCGTCGGCTCTGCCGGCTCCGTCGCGGGCTCTCGCTGCGGCGCGGCCAGGTGGCCGGGACGCGCGGTCTCCTCGCCCGGATCCGCCGCGCCGGCGTCGGGCTTCGCCGGCGCCTCAGGGCCCGCTTGGCCGCGCCGCGGGGCGACCTTGGAGAGGCGCGAGGCCAGCGCCTCTGCCCCAGGCGTGTGCGCCTCGAGGTAGCGGAACGAGGGCAGATCGATCGGGTACTCGGCGACGACGGTCGGCTCGTCGTCCAGCTCGTGGAGCGGCGGCTTCCTCGGCGTGGGGACGGCCTCGTTGAGCGAGACCTCCGCGATGACGGTGTCCTCGTCATGGATCGAGGTCAGCGCCTCGACCGTCGGGGCATCGTCGATGCTCGATCGCCTTTGCTGCGCTTCCGCCGCCTCCTCGCGAGCGATCGAGGACGGCGCCTCGACGGTCGGGGCGTCGTCGATGCTCGACCGCTTCTTCTGCCGCGCTTCCGCGGTCTCCTCGCGCGGATGGATGCCCTCGGGCAACGTCGCGTCGGCGTCGACGTCGGCAGGCGCCGCCGCATCGACGTCCGCAGGCGCGACGGCGTCGGCTCCCGCGGGCGACGCCGCGTCGGCCTCTGCGGCCGGAGCCGCCCCTGCCGCCGCGAGCGGAGGCGCGTCGACCGGCGCAGGCGCGACCGGGTCGGCTCCTGCCGGCGGGGCCGCGCCCGCGCCGGCGGCCGGCGCCGGCGGCGGAGCCGCTTCCGGCGGGAGCGCGGCGACGGCTGCGGAGGCGGGCTCGACCGGCTCTGCCGGGCTCGGCTCGGCGCGCGCGTCGAGCTGCTTCACGAGCCGCGACAGGCGCCGCTCGAGGGCGGCGCCGTAGTGCTCCGCGAGCGCCTGACGGATGCGCACCAGCGGCGCGGCGAGCTGCCGCAGGTTGACCCCCAGCGAGAAGCTCAGCTGCTCCGCCACGGCCGGCGCGAGCGGCTCGGCCGTCGCGATCACCAGCGTCGGCTCCGGCTGCGAGGCTCCCGCCGCCGCGATGTCGACGCCCGTGCGCACGTCGAGCGGGAACACGCGGTGCTGGACCGCGAGCTCAGCCGGGATGGTCCGGAGCACGTCGGGCGACGCGGGCCGGAGCCGGCCCACGGCGGGCGGGAGCCCGAGGCTCTCCGCGAGCAACGCGGTGAGCTCGCGCTCGCTCACCGCGCCCAGCTCCAGCACGTTCGTGGCGAGGTCGCCGCCGTGGAGCACTTGGCGGGCGATCGCCTCCTCGACCACCCGCATCGAGGTAACCCCATGCTGCACGAGGAGAGAGCTCAGCGTCGGCATCGAGGCGCATTCATCGTTGTGCGGTGGAAGTTGGAGCACGCTCGCGACGTGCGGCCCGGTTCATCCTAGACGAAGTCTCTATCGGACACGATCCGCGTTGGAGCCCTCGGAAGGGTCTCCTCCGTCACCGGCCGCTCGCCGCGTCGCAGCGACCTCCCGTCTCCGGCAACCTGGTAGGAGGATCCCGCCCAACGCCGCCGAGGAAGCAGGTGAAGCGCAGCCCGGTCGCGGAGAGGTCCGCGGCCGATGCCGGCGCGCCGCCGTCCGCGCGCTCGGACGAGGGCTCCACGGTCAGCCCGCCCCCGTGCGCGCCGAGGATGCCGTGCGCGATCGCGAGGCCGAGGCCGAGCCGCTCGCGGCGGCGCGGCGCGACCGGGTCGGCGGGGATCGCCGCCCGCTCGCCGAACGGCTCGAGCAGCCGGGCGAGCGGCTCCGGCGGGACGGGGCCCGCCTCGTCGACGACGGTCACCACCGGCGCGCCGTCGGCGATCGAGACGCGGACCTGCACCGGCCGATCGCGCGATCGCAGGATGGCGAAGCCGAGCACGTATTCCAGCGCCACCCGGAGGAGCTCCGGATCGCCCTCCACGGTCGCGGCCCCATCGGGCCCGGCCTCGAACGAGATCTGCACGCCGCGCGCGGCGGCCATCGCCTCGAGCTGCACCGCGGCGCGCCGGACGAGCTCGGCCGCGTCGCAGCGGGCGATCGACATCGGTCGGCTCGCGTCCGCGCGGAGCCAGATGGAGTTGTCGAACTCGTCGAGCAGCCGCTTCAGCCGCTCGCCGGCGCCGCGCACGCGCTCCAGCATGTCGCGCGGCGCCGGCCCGAGGTCCTTCTGGTAACGCAGCAGGTAGTGCACCCCCGCCAGCATGGTCGCCAGCTCGCCGCGTAGATCGTGGCCCACCCGCGCGAAAAACTCGTCATCCATCCACATAGACGCCTGCTCCGAATATGCAGCAGCGCGGACCTCGAGCATCAGACGAGCAAGCCAACTGTCGTCGGGACCGCCCCGAAACAGCCGTCGCCAGGCGCTGAGGGCGAACCGCGCAGAGCCCCCATCTGCGCTGGACAGTTGATGGTTGCGGATAAGCGACCTGGGCACAAGGTGTACCCGGGGCTCAGGCTTCGCCTCCACCAACGCAGGGGGACCTTCCAGGAACGCCGGCGGGGAGGTCGTGGCCCTGATGCCCCACATCGAAGCCCGAGCACCTGGGGAGCGCCGTCAGCCGAGCCGCGAGCGGGGGAGCATGTCCGAGGCAGAGCGCAGAGAGTCCGCCGAGCAACACGACGAGGAGGGCGACGAGGATACCCTCGTGGTCGAGCGACGCCGGCGGGTCCTCATCGTGGACGATGATCCCGATTTCCTCGTCATGGCGGAGGCGGCGCTCGCCGCGCACGGCTTCCTGGTCGAGCGGGCGGCGGGTGGGCTGCGCGGCGTGTTCCTCGCCACACAGGACGTGCCGGATGTGATCCTGTGCGACCTGAGGATGCCCGGCATCGACGGGTTCGTCGTCGCCGAGGCGCTGCGCGCCGACCCGGCGACCCAGCACGTCGCCATCTTCGCGTGCACCGGCCGCCGCGATCTCGAGGCCCGCGCCGCCCTCAACGCCTCGGCCTTCGACGGCGTGCTCGTCAAGCCAGTCGACTGGGATAGCGCCGCTCGTTTGCTCCACGAGATCATCGGCGTCCGCCGGCCCTACGGGCCTACCTAGGGCACGTAAGGAACAACCTTAGATCCCTTCAGGCGAGGTGCAGGGCGACCCCTGCGCGGGAGGGGAAATGCCCGGCATCTGGCCGGCAATAAGGTATACAAACATCGCGTGACCCGAGCGGATCGCCCCCCTACATCGCCTGCGTGAGAGACCGGCCGCACGCTGTCGCGTTCGTTCGCGATGTCGGGCGGCGCGCCGACGAATGGAAAGGTTCACTGGGATGGAAGTGAAGTGTGACGACAACGCGTTCTCGCCGCTCGTCCTGGTCGTGGACGACTTCCAGGACAACCGGGAGATGTTCGCGGAATACCTGTCTTTCTCCGGGTTCCGCGTGGCCGAGGCGGCGACCGGTCGGGAGGCGCTCGATCGCGCCTTCGAGCTGATCCCGGACCTCATCCTGATGGACCTGTCGCTCCCCGAGATCGACGGGTGGGAGGCGACGCGCCACCTCAAGAGCGACCCGCGCACGAAGCGGATCCCCATCGTCGCCCTCACCGGCCACACGCTCGCGGGCCATTCGCGCGAGGCGAAGGACGCGGGGTGCGACGCGTTCCTCACGAAGCCGTGCCTGCCGGACACGCTCGTGCTCGAGATTCGCCGCCTCCTGTCGCGCGTCGAAGGCGACACGCGGGGCCCGTCGCCGCAGCCGGAAAGAACGACCTGACGCGTCGCGAATCTGCTCTCCAGCCACCCCGCGAAACCGGCGCGGCGCCCGCACGATCCGCGAGGCGCGCGATCCGGGAGAGGAACAGCGCACGTGCGCTCCCGCGCTGCCATGACTTGACTGAGGCACCACCTGACTATCCCGAGCACAGTCTTTCTGGCTAACTGATCGCTTGAGAGGCAAGAGGGAGCGAGGATGGCGGGGGTGACGAGGAAAAAAGCCGGAAAAGACGCGACGGACAGCGCGGATGGATCGCCCGGCCGCCCGCTCCGCGGGCGCGCAACGGCGGTGCCCCTGCGCTCGCCCAAGAGGGGATCGGCGTCGGTTGCAGCGGCCGGGCCTCGCTCCGCGGGGCCGGCGACCCTGCGCGCCAGGGTGCCCAGGCGATCGAAGGCGGACTCGGACCGGCACGCCCCGCGGGGCGACGCGGCCGAGCGCGAGCGGCTCGAGGAGCAATGCCAGCGGCTGGAGCGCCGCGCCGAGACGGCCGAGCGCATGCTCCGCGAGACGGTGTCCACCATCTCTCACGATCTCAGGAACTCGCTGAGCGTGATCGTGGTCAGCGCCCGCATGCTGATGCGCTCGAGCCCCCAAGAAGGCCCGGGGCGGCGGCAGATCGAGGCGATCACCCGCGCGGCGGACGACATCAACCAGCTCGCGCAGGACCTCGTCGACGCCATGAGCATCGAGAGCGGCTCGCTGAAGGTCGGCAAGGGCGCGCACGAGGTCGAGCCGATCCTCGACCGGGCGATCGAGCTCGTCGCCCCGACCGTCGCGCTGAAGCCGCTCGAGATCGCGAAGGAGCTGCCGCACGACGTGCCGCCCATCGCGTGCGACCGGGAGCGCATCGTCCAGGTCATCGCGAACCTGCTCGGCAACGCGATGCGCTTCACGCCCAAGGGCGGACGCATCACCGTGCGCGCCGAGCCCTCGGGCAACGACGCGCGGTTCTCGATCTCCGACACCGGCCCCGGCATCGCGCCGGACCAGCAGCCGCTGCTCTTCGCCCGGCACGCGCCCGCTCGCCGGCCCCTCGGACAGGGGATGGGGCTCGCGGCGTTCGTCACCAAGGGCATCGTGGAGGCCCACGGCGGCACGATCTGGGTCGAGAGCTCGCCCGGCCAGGGCAGCACGTTCTTCTTCACCATCCCGGCCGCCGGGCTCTCGGTGCGCGCAGCGCCCTGACCGAGAGCCCGCGCGCGCGGAAGAGCGCGCGCGTGACGACCCTCGAGAGCGGCGCGCGCGCCCGCGGGCATGGCCGCGGTGTGCGCGCAGCAGCCGCGCCCCCGTCAGGCCGGCCCGAGCCCCGAGAGCCAGCGGCGGAGGATCGCGCGGCCCTCCGACAGCTTGCGCAGCGACGCCCACTCGTTGCGCTGGTGCGCCTGGGCGTTCTCGCCGGGGCCGAAGTTCACCGCGGGCACGCCGAGCTCTGCGAAGCGGGCCACGTCGGTCCACGCCTGCTTCGGCTCGACCGCGGCGACGCCGGCCTCGCGCAGCGCCACGACGAGCGGGTGCGACGCGTGCGGCAGCGCCGACGGGCTGAGGTCGCGCCACTCGATCTCGGCGCGGCCGGCCACGAGCGCCTCGATGGTCCGCTGCGCCTCCTGGATCGAGGTCCCCGGCGGGAAGCGGTGGTTCAGGTTCATGGTGAACTCGTCGGGAACGACGTTCCGCCCGCGCCCGCCCTGCGCCATCGTCGCCGTCGTCACGGCCCGGTAGACGAACCCGTCGATCTCGACCTCGCGCGGCGCGAGGGCGGCGAGCTCGACCAGGAGCGGGCCCGCCTTGTAGATGGCGTTCTCCCCCTGCCACGGCCGCGCGCTGTGCGCCGTCCGCCCGCGGAACGTCAGCCCCGCGTGCAGCGAGCCGCTCGCGCCGAGGCTCAGCTTGTTGTCGCTCGGCTCGAGGCACACCGCGAGATCGAGCGCGCGGAGGCCCGGCTCGCGCTCGATGACCAGCGCGAGCTCGTTCTCGAGGTACGGGCCCTCCTCCCGGGCGTAGAACACGAGCGTCAGATCGACGCCCGCGACGTCCTCCCGCGCGCCCTCGGCGAGGTCGAGCATCAGCGCGAGGCCCGACTTCATGTCGCTCGCGCCGGGGCCGTAGAGGCGATCCCCCTCGATGCGCGGCGGCCCGTCGTGCGACGTGCGCACCACGTCGAGGTGCCCGGCCAGCGCGATCTTCGGGCCGCCCGTGCCCTGCGTCACCTGCGCGACCAGCGAGTCGCCGTGACGGCGCACCGGCGCGGCGAGCTGCGCCCGACCGAGCCGCTCGGCCACCGCGGAGCACAGCTCCTGCTCCTCCCCGATGGGCGACGGGACCGAGCACAGCCAGAGCAGCGTGTCCGCGAGCGCGGCCTCGGCCGCCGCGCCCCGATCGGGCCGCGCGCTCACACCGGCACCGCGAAGTCGCGCAGCGCCGCGTTGAGCGACACCTTGCGGTCGGTCGCCTCGCTCCGCTTGCCGATGATCAGCGCGCACGGGATCGAGAACTCCCCCGCGGGGAAGCGCTTCGGCCGCGTGCCCGGGATGACCACGCTGCGCGCCGGCACCCGGCCGCGGTGCTCGACGACCTCCGGCCCCGTGACGTCGAGGATCGCCGTCGACGCGGTGAGCACCACGCCGGCGCCGAGCACCGCCTCCTCCTCGACGACGACGCCCTCCACCACGATCACGCGCGAGCCGACGAAGACGCCGTCCTCGATGATCACCGGCCGCGCCCCCGGCGGCTCGAGCACCCCGCCGATGCCGACGCCCCCGGCGAGGTGCACGCCTCGCCCGATCTGCGCGCAGCTGCCGACGGTCGCCCACGTGTCGACCATCGACCCCGCGCCGACCCACGCGCCGATGTTCACGTAGCCGGGCATGACGATCGCGCCCTGCTCGAGGAACGCGCCGTAGCGCACCGTCCCCGGCGGGACGACGCGGACGCCCGCCTTGTCGAGCCCGCGCTTGAGCGGGATCTTGTCGTGGAACTCGAAGGGGCCGACCTCCATCACGCTCATGCCGCGGAGCGCGAAGTAGAGCAGGATCGCCTCCTTGATCCACGCGTGCGTCACCCACCGGTGCGCGGCGCCCTCGCCGGAAGGCGCCGCGCCTTCGCCGCCCGCCTGCGGGGTCTTGTCGGGCTCCGCGACGCGGAGCAGGCCTTGATCGAGCTGCTCGATCGTGCGGAGGACCGCGGCCTCGTGCGCGGGCGAGCGCAGGAGCTCGCGGTCGCGGAACGCCGCCTCAACAAGGGACTTCAGGGATTCGTCGGTGGCCATGGCGGCGCCTTTAGCACGGCCGCGACAGCACCGGCAGCGGCGTCAGAACGTCATGGTGACGACGCGGCCGCCGGGCCCCTCGACGAGGTCGACGCCCGCGCGGCGCGCGACGACGCGGGCCACGGCGGCGGCCCGCTCGCCGCCGTCGCGCAGCACCACGTCGAGGGCGACCGCCGGCGCCCCCTCGCGCGGGCCGCGCTCCGCGATGCGCACCGTCGAGCGCCCGTCCGGCAGGCGGGACACGGCGAGGTGGGGGCTCGCCACGCCCGCGGCGTTGACCATGCCGACGGCGAGCTCCATGAGCCCGCTCACGGCGCGCACGTCGCCCTCCACCTCGTTGGCGCGGCTGTCCGAGGAGGCGACCGAGATGCCGACCACGGGCCGCCCCTCGACCGCGGTGGCGCTCCAGTTGCGGAGCACGTCGATGAGATCGAGCGGCGTGGGGCGCAGCTCGAGGGTCGCGATCACGAGCTCGGACAGGCGCAGCGCGCCGCTCAGCGCCCGGGCGGTCCTGCGCACCGACGCCTCGAGCGCGAGGCGCTGCCGGGCGTCGATGCCGCGCTCGGCGCCGGCGCGCTCCCCGCGGCCGCGCCCGGGGCCGCGCCCCGCCGGGGCGCCCGCGGCGGCGCGCGACAGCTCGTCCGTGAGGCGCGCGACGTCGACGCCCGCGTGCTCGAGCACCGCGCACGCGGCGTCGGCCGCCGCGGGGTCGTCGGTCGCCACGAAGCCGTCGCGGACCGCCGCGGAGAGGCTGTCGAGGGCGGCGACCAGCGCCGCGCACCCCTCGCACACCTCAGGCAGCGCGAGGGCGACCCCGCGCGGCCCGACGCGGCGCGAGCCGAGCAGGTGGGCGAAGCTCTCGATGCCTGCAGCGCCGTCCCGCGCCGCGCCGAGCGCAGCGGCGAGCCGCTCGCCGAGCATCAGTTGGTCGCGCTCGGAGCGACCTCGTAGCCTGCGAAGAAGTAGGCGATCTCGCGCGCGGCGGTCGCCGTCTTGTCGGAGCCGTGGACCGCGTTCTCGCCCACGCTCGCCCCGTGCAGCTTGCGGATCGTCCCCTCCGCCGCCTTCGCCGGGTCGGTCGCGCCGATGACCTCGCGGTACTTCGCGACCGCGTCCTCGCGCTCGAGGGCCATCACCAGGATGGGGCTGCGCGACATGAACGTCACGAGCTCGTCGAAGAAGCCGCGCCCCCGGTGCTCGGCGTAGAAGCCTTCCGCCTCCGCGCGGCTGAGGTGGATGCGCTTCATCGCTTTGATCGTGAAGCCCTCCTGCTCCAGGCGAGCGATGATCGCGCCTGCCTTGTTCTTTTCCATTGCGTCGGGCTTGATGATTGAGAGGGTTCGCTCGAGGGCCATGGGCGGGCCAGTTAGGCGAAAACGCCGAGCGTTGCAAGCGCCACGCATTCCGTCCTCAAGGTCGGCGACCGGCCTCGCTGCGCGTCGCCTGCTGCGCGCCGCCGCGCTCCCGCCGTTCCCGCCCGCCTGCGCCTCGCGCTCCCGGCCGGTCTCCCGGCGGCGCCCAGGGCCGCCTCCGATCGGGCCGTCCGCCGCCCGGCGCGCCCCCGTGCGCCGTCGCGCGCGCATCGCCGCGCTCCCGTCGGCCTCGCGCTCCACCGCCCGCTCGCAGGCGCTCCGCCTCGTGTGCTCGTGGTGACGACGCGCGGCACGCGCGATCGCCATGAAGCTGTCACAATGCGCTGCTACACCCACCGTCCATGCCGAGCCACGTGCTCATCGTCGAGGACGAGCGCGACCTCCAGCGCGTCCTTACGTACAACTTCCGTCAAGCTGGCTTCGATGTGGTCTCCGCCGGGAGCGGAGAGACAGCGCTCCGCGCGGTCAAGGAGGAGCGGTTCGATCTCGTCCTGCTCGACCTGATGCTCCCGGACATGTCGGGCACGGAGATCTGCCGCCGCCTGAAGCAGAACCCGCAGACCTCCGCGGTCCCCGTCATCATGGTCACGGCCAAGGGGGAAGAGATCGATCGGATCGTCGGCTTCGAGCTCGGGGCCGACGACTACGTCGTCAAGCCGTTCAGCGTGCGAGAGCTCATCCTGCGCGCGCGGGCGATCCTCAAGCGCTCCGAGAGCCCCACGTCGGCCCCGGAGAAGTTCGATTTCGGCATCCTCCGGGTCGACCGGGCCGCGCACAGGGCGTGGGTGCAGGAGAACGAGATCGCGCTGACGGCGCTCGAGTTCCGCCTGCTCATGATGCTCTACGATCGCCGCGGGCGCGTGCTCTCGCGCGACCTCTTGCTCGACGAGGTGTGGGGCTCGCACGTCGACGTCACCGCGCGCAACGTCGACACCCACGTGAAGCGCGTCCGCGAGAAGCTCGGGGCCGCCGGCGACTACATCGAGACCGTGCGCGGCGTCGGCTACCGGTTCCGCGCCGAGCCCGAGGCCGCCTAGGGGCCCTCATGCTCGTGTTGAGGCGGCTCGGCATCGGCGCGAAGCTCGTAGCGGCGACGGTGCTCGTCCTCCTCGTCGCGGGCGTGCCGATCGAGCGCCTCGCCGCGCGCGACATGGAGGCGGCGCTGGTCGCGGAGCACAGCCCGCGCGCCGCCGTCGACGCGGCCCTCTCGCGCTCGCGGCGGGCCATGCTGTTCGGCATGGGCGCCGTGATCGTCGTCGCCGTCTCGGTCGGCGCCGCCACCACCTTCTTCATCACGCGCCCCATCCGGCGGCTGACCCGCTTCGCGCTGGCGATGTCCGAGGGCGACCTGTCGACGCGCGCGCCCCTGCGCGGCTCGGGCGAGCTCCGCCAGCTCGCGCGCGCGCTCAACCACCTGACGAGCGAGCTCTCCCGCTCCATCGCCGAGGTCCGGACCGAGCGCGATCTGCTCGCTGGCATCCTCGACGGCATGAGCGAGGGCGTGCTCGTGCTCGATCGCGACGGGCGGATCCTCCTCGCCAACCGGGCGCTGCGCGCGATGGCCTCCCTGGGCGAGGACGCGCTCGGCCGATCGGTCATCGAGTCGATCCGCAACGCGCACCTCACCGAGGCGATCCAGCTCGCCGGCCAGCGGGACGAGCCGGTCGACGTCGAGGTCGAGCTCGGGCGGACGCTGCCGCGGCGGCTGCTCGTGCGGGTGTCGCGCCGAAAGGCCCCGGCGCACGACGCGCTCGACGCGCGCGCGGAGCACGACGGCGCGCCCACGGAGCCCGGGCTCATCGCGGTGTTCCACGACGTCACGGATCTCCGCCGGCTGGAGACGATCCGGACCGACTTCGTCGCCAACGTGTCCCACGAGCTCAGGACGCCGGTCACCGCGATCAGCACCGCCGCCGAGACGCTGCAGCTCGGCGCGCTGCAGGACCCCCACGAGGCCGCCGAGTTCGTCGACGTGATCGATCGGCACGCGAAGCGGCTCCGCCACCTCGTCGACGACCTGCTCGACCTCTCGAAGATCGAGGCGAAGAACTTCCGCCTCGCGCTCGCCGATCTCGACGTCGCCCCCGCCATCGAGCACGTGACGCAGCTGCTCGCCGAGGCGGCGCGCCGCCGCAGGGTCACGCTGACCGTCGACGCCGCCGCGCTCCCGTCCGCGCGGTGCGACCGCCGCGCGATCGAGCAGGTGCTCATGAACCTGCTCGACAACGCCATCAAGTACGCGGGCGAGGGCGCTCACGTCACGGTGCAGGCGCGCTCGGTCGATCAGCAGGTGACGATCGCCGTCGCCGACGACGGCCCCGGCATCCCTCCTCACCACCTGGGCCGCATCTTCGAGCGGTTCTACCGCGTCGACGCCGGCCGCTCGCGCGACCTCGGCGGCACCGGGCTCGGCCTCGCCATCGTGAAGCACCTGGTCGAGCTGATGAACGGCTCGATCGAGGTCGAGAGCGCCATCGGCCGCGGCACCAAGTTCACCGTCCGCCTCGCGCGCGCCGTGTGATCCCAGCGAAGTCGGGAAAATCCGGTACTCGCTGTTCCACCCTGCCGTCACACGGCTGTCACAAAGCTCGACTACGCCTGACGGTGCATGGCTCGAATTCTGCTCACCCTGGCGATGTTCCTCCTGGCCGCTGGATGCGGTCGCTCCGACGGTCCCCAAGAGACCGGCTCGCTTCCCGGCTCGAAGCCGAACGCGGCGCCCCAGCCGGGCGCCGATGGGGAGGTCACCCTGACGGGCGCGGGTGCGACGTTCCCGTATCCGCTTTATACGAAGTGGATCTCCGAGTTCCAGAAGGCCAACTCCAAGGTCAAGATCAACTACCAGTCGATCGGCTCCGGCGGCGGTATCCGGCAGATCACCGAGCGGACCGTCGACTTCGGCGCCACCGACGCGCCGATGACCGAGGAGCAGCTCGCCAAGGCGGCGGGCATCCTGCACCTGCCGACCTGCCTCGGCGCCGTCGTGCTGACCTACAACCTCGAAGGCGTGCCGTCGGGGCTGAAGCTGACGCCGGAGGCGACCGCGCAGATCTTCCTCGGCAAGATCAAGAAGTGGAACGACCAGGCCATCCAGCAGGAGAACCCGGATGTGAAGCTCCCCGACAAGGAGATCGCGACGGTTCACCGCTCGGACGGCAGCGGGACCACCAAGATCTTCGTCGACTACCTGAGCGCGGTGAGCCCGGAGTGGAAGAGCGGCCCCGGGACCGGGACCAGCGTCAACTGGCCGGGCGGCCTCGGCGCCAAGGGCAACGACGGCGTCTCCGCGCTCATCACGAGCACGCCCGCGTCGATCGGCTACATCGAGCTCGCGTACGCGATGCAGAACAAGCTCACCTTCGCCTCGCTCAAGAACAAGAGCGGCAAGTTCGTCGCCCCGTCGCTCGAGAGCACGACCGCCGCGGGCGCCGGCGCCGCCGCCAAGATGCCGGACGACCTCCGAATGTCGATCGTCGACGCCGAGGGCGAGGACGCGTACCCCATCGCCGGCTTCACCTACCTCCTCGTCTACCAGGAGCAGAAGGATCTCGCGAAGGGTAAGGTGCTCGCCAACTTCGTGAGGTGGGCGATGCAAGACGGCCAGAAGTTCACCAACGACCTCCACTATGCGCCGCTGCCGACGGCGGTCGTCGAGAAGGTCAACAAGAAGCTCGCCACCGTGGTGGGCCCCGACGGCAAGCCCCTGCTCACCCCAACGCCATGAAAGAAGGCGCGTCAGCGGCGCGCACGGCGCTCCGCCGCGCGCCGCCGGCGCGCGCGCAGGATAGGCCCATGAGCACGGTAGAAGTCCCCATGCAACAAGCCGCATCGACCGCGTCCGGGGGCGACGCGGCGCGCGGCACGCGCGGCGCGGATCGAGCGTTCCGCGTCATCCTGACGGTGTTCGGCCTGACGGTGCTCGCGGTGCCCACGCTGATGGTGCTGGAGCTCGTCCGGTCGTCCCGGCTGGCCATCGACAAGTTCGGCCTGGGGTTCCTCACCGGCACCGTGTGGGACCCCGCCCGCGAGCAGTTCGGCGCGCTGCCGTTCATCTACGGCACGGTCGTCAGCTCGCTGATCGCCATCGCGCTCGCGGTCCCCGTCTCGCTGGGCCTCGCGATCTTCCTCTCGGACCTCGCCCCCCACCGGATCCGCAAGCCGCTCGGCTTCATGGTCGAGCTCCTCGCGGCGATCCCGAGCGTGGTCTACGGGTTCTGGGGCATCGCCGTGCTCCGCCCCTGGCTCCGGGAGACCATCGAGCCGTTCCTGATCAAGCACCTCGGCTTCCTGCCGCTCTTCGAGGGCCCGCCGCTCGGCATCGGCATGTTCGCCGCGGGCGTCATCCTCGCGATCATGATCGTCCCCACGATCACCTCGGTCTCGCGCGAGGTGATGCAGGCGGTCCCGCAGCTGCACCGCGAGGCGGCGGTCGGGCTCGGCGCCTCCGCGTGGGACACCATCCGCTACGCGGTCCTCCCGTCCGCGCGCTCGGGCATCATCGGGGCGATCATCCTCGGGCTGAACCGGGCGCTCGGCGAGACCATGGCGGTCACCATGATGATCGGCAACGCCCCGAAGATCAGCGCGTCGATCTTCCACCCTGGGTATTCGATGGCGAGCGTCATCGCCAACGAGTTCGTCGAGGCGACGAGCGACATGTACGTGTCGGCGCTCGCCAACGTCGCGCTGCTCCTCTTCGGGGTCGCCCTCCTCCTCAACCTCTTCGCCCGGTGGCTCGTGAGCTCGACCAAGAGCAAGCTGGAGAGACGCGCATGAGCAACGACACCCCGGCCCCCGCGGCGCGCCCCTCCGCCGCCGCTCGACGCACGCTGCTCGAGCCGGCGCCCGGCGAGCGCCTGCGCCGCGCCCGCAGCTACTTCTTCGAAGGGCTCTGCGTCTCGAGCGCCGTCGTCGTCCTGGTCCCGCTGTTTCTGATCTTCATCTACGTGGTCAGCAAGGGCCTGAGCGGGCTCTCCCTCGACTTCTTCACCCAGCTGCCGAAGCCGCCGCTCGGCGACGAGCGCAGCGGCATGGGCAACGCGGTGGTCGGCACGCTCATCCTCGTCGCGATCGGCTGCTGCATCGGGCTGCCGACAGGCATCCTCGCCGGCATCTACCTCGCCGAGATCGGCCGGGGCAAGCTCGCGAGCGCGATCCGGTTCATCGCCGACGTGCTCGGCGGCGTGCCCTCGATCACCATCGGCGTGTTCGTCTACGCCCTCGTCGTGGTCCCGATGAAGCGCTTCTCGGCGCTCGCCGGCGGCATCGCGCTCGCCATCGTGATGCTCCCGACGGTGACCCGCACGACGGAGGAGCTGCTCAAGCTCGTGCCCGCGCACCTCCGCGAGGCGTCGCTGGCCCTCGGCGTCCCGGAGTGGCGCACCAGCCTCCTCGTCGTGCTCCGGACGGCCTCGCCGGGCATCGGCACCGGCGTGATGCTCGCCGTGGCCCGCATCGCCGGCGAGACCGCGCCGGTGCTCCTCACCGCGCTCGGCTTCCAGTACTGGAGCGTCGCCGTCGACCGACCCATCGCCTCGCTGCCGGTGCAGATCTGGAGGAATGCGACCTCCCCCTACCCGAAGTGGCAGCAGGAGGCCTGGACCGGCGCGCTCGTGCTGATCGCCATCGTCTTCTTCCTCAATCTGCTCGCCCGAATCGTCACGTCCCGGAGCGTCAAGGCGCGTTAAAGGCACCCGATGAGCTCGTTTGACTCACCGCACGATGGACAGACCGGACAACGCCGCGGCGGGCTCGACGCGGAGGGCGACCGCCGCTCTGTGGAGTCCGAGCCCGAGGCGCCGCAGGCCAAGATCAGCGTCACCCGGCTGAACGCTTACTTCAACAAGTTCCACGCCATCCACGACATCACGCTGGACATCCCTGACGGCCAGGTCACCGCGGTCATCGGCCCGTCCGGATGTGGCAAGTCGACGTTCCTGCGCTGCCTCAACCGGATGCACGAGCAAGTGCCCGGGGCCACGGCGAAGGGCTCCGTCATGATCGACGGCGTGAACATCTATGATAAGGCGGTCGACCCGGTGCGATTGCGCCGCCGCGTCGGCATGGTGTTCCAGAAGCCCAACCCCTTTCCCACGATGTCGATCCGGGAGAACGTCCTCGCCGGGCACAAGCTCAACGGCGTCTCCGTCAAGGACGCGACCGGCCTCGTGGAGAAGTGCCTTCGCCAGGTCGCGCTCTGGGACGAGGTGAAGGACAAGCTCGATCAGTCCGGGCTCTCGCTCTCCGGCGGCCAGCAGCAGCGGCTCTGCATCGCCCGCGTCCTCGCCGTCGAGCCCGAGGTGATCCTGCTCGACGAGCCGTGCTCGGCGCTCGATCCCATCGCGACCGCGCGCATCGAGGAGCTCATCGATGAGCTCAAGCAGCGGTATACTTGCGTGCTCGTCACGCACAACATGCAACAGGCCGCGCGGTGCTCTGACTACACGGCTTTCTTCTACATGGGGGATTTGGTGGAGTTCGACAGGACCCAGACAATTTTCACCAACCCGAAGGAAAGCAAAACGGAAGACTACGTCACCGGTAAGTTCGGCTGAGGGGAGTGGGAATTTCATGCCGACGTCGCACACGAGCAAGGTCTACGAGCACGAGCTGCGCACGCTGCGCGAAAAGCTGCTGCTGATGGGCAGCCTGGTCGAGGAGATGATCCAGAAAGGCTCGACCGCGCTCGCGACGCGCGACACGGGCCTCGCCAAGGCGACGATACGGCTCGATCGCCGGATCAACCGCCTGGAGTGCGAGGTCGACGAGCTTTGCATGAGGATCCTCGCGACGCGCCAGCCCGTCGCCTCGGATCTGCGCTTCGTCACGACCGCGCTCAAGATCGTCACCGATCTCGAGCGGATCGGCGACCTGGTGGTGAACGTCTGCGAGCGGGTGCAGGAGCTCAACGAGGAGCCGCCGCTCGCGCCGGCGGCGGAGCTGCAAGGCCTCTCGGACGAGGCGATCGAGGTGGTGCACGAGGCGCTCGACGCGCTGGTCGCCCGCGACTGCGACCGAGCGCAGCGGCTGCTCACGCGCGACGACGTGATCGACGAGCACTACGCCCGCATCTTCCAGGAGGTGCTCCTCATGATGAGCCGCGACCCGAGCACCGTGTACAGGGCCACGCGCATCCAGTCGATCGCGAAGTACCTGGAGCGCATCGCCGATCACGCGATGAACATCGCCGAGTCGGTCGTGTTCCTCGTCAAGGGCACGGACATCCGGCACAACAACCGCCTGCAGGAGAACGATCCGCTCTCCACCCCGCCGCCGCCCGGGCTGCGCCTGCGCTAGGCGCCGCCGGCGCCGCCCGGAGGCGCCGCGCCGTCGTGGCCGTGCGCGTGCTCGTGGTGCTCCTCGGGCCCGTGCTCGCCGCCGCAGCGGGCGTCCTCCCAGCCGACCCAGTACGGGCCGTCCGGCCCGTGCTCGCGCTTCCAGATCGGCAGGCGCGCCTTGATGCGGTCGATGAGCAGGCGGCACCCGCGGAACGCCTCGCCCCGGTGCGGCGCGCTCGCGGCGCAGGCCACGGCGACGTCGCCGATCCGCAGCGCGCCCACCCGGTGCGTCGCGGCGACGCGCACGCCGGGGATCTCCGCGGCGATCTCCGCGAGGATCCGCTCGAGCTCGGCCTCGGCCATCGTCCCGTACGCCTCGTACTCCAGCAGCGTGACCGCCCGGCCGTCGTTGACGTCGCGGACCACGCCGAGGAACGTGGCGATGCCGCCCGCGCCAGGGTGGGACACGTCGGCGATGAGCTCGTCGAGGCGGAGCGGCTCGGTGCGGATCCGGCTCACGGCGCGCTCCTCTGGAAGTGACCGGAGCGACCCCCGCTCTTCTCGAGGAGCTTGATGTCCGAGATCACCATCTCGCGATCGATCCCCTTGAGCATGTCGTAGATCGTCAGGCACGCGGCGCTCACCGCGACCATGGCCTCCATCTCGACCCCGGTGCGATCCAGCGCCTCCGCGGCCGCGGTCACCCGGATCGCCGCGGAGGGCTCGTCCACGTCGAGCTCGACCGCGACGTGGGTGAGCGCGATCCCGTGGCAGAGCGGGATGAGCTCCGGCGTGCGCTTCGCCGCCATGATCCCGGCGATCCGCGCCGCGGCGAGCACGTCGCCCTTCGGCGCGTCGGCGCGCGCGACGCGGGCGATCGTCTCGGGCCGCATCAGGACGGCGCCCGACGCGACCGCGCGGCGGTGCGTGACGGGCTTGCCTTCGACAGGCACCATGCGGGCCTCGCCGCTCGGGGACAGGTGGGTCGAGAGCGCTGCGCCCTCGCCGGATCGATCAGGAGTGTGCGACATCGCTCCGGAATCTGACACGGCAGCCCGCAGGACCGGAAGCCGATCCGTGAGCCAGGGCCCGCGCCAGCCGCGGCGTCAGCCGCCGATCGCGCGGATCGACACCGCGGAGGCCGTCTCTTCGGTGCAGCCCTTCCAGACCTTGCCGTCGGGCTTGAGGCGCCACGCCTCGTCCAGGCGCCGCCGGATCGCCGCCGGATCGCCGGCCTTCGCCTCGCGCGAGGCGTCGACGCCGTCGTCCGTGGCGAGGCACGGCCGGAGCACGCCCGTCGACGAGACGCGCAGCCGATCGCAGCTCTCGCAGAACGTGTCGCTCGTGCCCGTGATGAACCCCACGCGGAGCGACGGGTCGCGGCGCGCGCGGACGTACCGCGCCGGCCCCAGGCCGGGATCCGAGATCGCCTCCTCCGGGAGGAGGTGCTCGGCGAGGCGCGCCCTCATCTCGGCCGCGGTGACGAGGTGCTCGCCGACGAGCCGCGCGCCCTCGGCGATCGGCATCACCTCGAGGAAGCGCGGGACCATCCGCCGCTCCCAGGCCCACAGCGCGAGCCGCTCGATCTCGTCGTCGTTCACGCCGCGGAGGACCACCGTGTTCAGCTTGATCGACGAGAAGCCCGCCGCGATGGCGGCGTCGATGCCCTCCAGCACCCGGGCGAGCTCGCCGCCGCGGGTCATCTCGCGGAAACGCGGTGGGTCGAGGGTGTCGATCGAGACGTTCAGGCGGTGCAGCCCGGCGTCGCGCAGCGGCGCGGCGAGCCGCGCGAGCTGCGAGGCGTTCGTCGTGAGCGCCAGATCCTCGAAGCCGAGCGCGGCGAGGGACGCGACGATCGAGACGATCTCGGGGTGGAGCAGCGGCTCACCGCCGGTCAGGCGGACCCGGCGGATGCCGGCGTCGCGCAGGGCCTCGAACATGGTGCGCCAGGCGGGCGTCATCAGCCGGCCGTCGGTGTAGCCGTCGTGGCGCGACGGGCGGCAGTAGGTGCACGCGAAATCGCACCGATCCGTGACCGAGATGCGCACGCTGCGCGGCGCGGGCCCGGCGTGCGCGGAAGGCGCGCCGCGGACGGCGTCGCGGTACGGGATCGCGGCGGCGCGGCGGCCGGCCTCCCCGCCGCCGACGAGCGGCAGCGAACGCCGCCGCTGGGCCGGCGCGTCTCCCCCCACGCGCGTAGAATCGAGGCCGGTCGAAGAAGACATGAAGCGTCCCTCGCGGGCCCCTAGCCGCCCGCCACCGGTGGGATGAGCGCCACCTCGTCCCCGAAACCTACAGGATCGCTCGGCGTCGCATAAACGCCGTTCACCGCCACCCGGATAGAGCCCTTGTAGGGGATCAGCCCCGGATAGCGCGCGCAGACCCGATCGAGGAGCTCCGCCGCGGTGCAGGGGCCAGGCAGCGGCAACGCCACTTCTCCCGCGCCGAGAACGTCCCTCGCGCCAGCGAAAGCGAGCACGCGAACCGCCGCATCCATCGCCGCAACCTAGCATCGCTCCGCGGAAGCGACACGACGAACTGGGGCCGAGCGACCTCGGGCCAGCCGGGCGAGATCGAGTCTACCGGGCCCGGCCGGCACGGCTATCATCGGACCGCTCACCGCCATGTCCGAAGAAGGGTTCTTACCGGGCACGATCCTGGCCGGTCGCTACCAGGTCCGCCGCGAGCTGGGTCGCGGCGGCATGGGGGTCGTCTACCTGTGCCGCGATCTCGTGATCGACGAGCGCGTCGCCGTGAAGCTGCTCGACCGGCCGGGCGCGGCCGCGCGCCCCGAGGACGCCTGGTGGTTCCAGGAGGAAGCCCGGGCGCTCGCCGGCCTCTCGCACCCGGCGCTCGTGAAGGCCCGCGACTTCGGGGCGCTCAGCAACGGGACGCCGTACCTCGTGATGGACGCGGTCCCGGGGAGGTCGCTCCACGAGTGGCTCTACCTCGCCCGGCTCGAGGACCCGCTGCCCTGGCCGATCATCTGGAGCGTCATCGACCAGGTCCTCGGCGCGCTGGCCCACGCGCACGCGCGCGGGGTGATCCACGGGGACCTGAAGCCCTCCAACGTCCTCGTCGACCTCCAGCACGGCGGGGAGCCGCCGCTCGTGCACGTGCTCGACCTCGGGCTCGCCTGGCTCATCCAGGACCGGATCGATCACCGGCTCGACGGCTCGCGGGAGAGCGAGCCGACCGTGCGCTGGGGCGCGGGCACCCCGGGCTGGATGGCGCCGGAGCAGATCCGCTTCGCGGCGCCCCACGTGGGGCCCCCGACGGACCTCTACGCCCTCGGCTGCATCCTCTACGCCCTGCTCGCGGGCGGCGAGGTCTACGACGGCACGAACGACGAGCTCCTCCAGCAGCACCGGAGCTCGCCGATCCCGGATCTACCGCTGCCCCCGGAGGTGCCGAGCGACGTCGCGAAGTTCGCGAAGCGGCTGCTCGCGAAGCGGCCGTGGCACCGCTTCGATTTCGCGGGCGACGCGCGGCGGGTCTGGAAGCGGTTCGAGCCGCGCAGCGACGTGAACGTGACCGCCACGCCGCTGCCGCTGGCGTTGCTGACGACCGGCCGGCTGCCGCCGAGCCGCAAGGAGCTGCTCACCCCCGAGCTGATCGAGCCTCCAGACGACGACCCTCCGCCGTCGGTGACGACCACCGGCCTGCTCGCGCTCCGGCCGAGCCCGTTCGTGGCCCGGACCGGCGAGCGGGCGCGCCTCATGGAGGTCGTCGCCGAGATGGTCGACGCGCCGAAGGCGATGCACCGGTTCGTCCTGCTCGCGGGCGAGGCCGGCGTCGGCAAGAGCCGGCTGGCCGAGTGGCTCTGCGAGGAGGTGCACGAGCGGGCGCTCATGGTGCCGCTCCGCGCGCGCTACCGCCGGATCGCGGCGCCGCTCGACGGCGTCCTCGGCGCCGTGACCCAGCACTACCGGCTGGAGCGGGCCGAGCGCGAGATCGTCGAGAAGGTGCTGATGAACCTCTGGGAGGTGCCGCCCGAGGACGAGGTCGGCAAGACGTGGGTCGCGGCGACCGCCGAGTGGATCAAGCCGTCGCCCCCCGGGAGCGAGGCGGTCGGCCCGACGGGGAAGCGCTTCCGCCTGGACCGGCCGGAGCTGCGCTGGCTGATCATCCGCAAGACCCTGGAGCGGATCGGCCGCGATCGGCCGGTGCTGCTCTGGCTCGACGACCTGCACTACGCGTCCTCGACGACGTTCGAGGGGCTCCTCACGCTGCACCGGGACGCGCCGAACCTCGGCCTCCTGGTCGTGGCGACGGTCCGGAGCGAGGCGGTCGAGTGCGATCCGGTCGCGGCGAAGCGGCTGGAGGGGGCGCTCGCGGCCTACGGCGGGGAGCGGCTCGACGTAGCCCCGCTGAACCCCGCGCAGACGCACGCGCTGCTCCGGGAGACGCTGCCGCTCGACGACGCGGCGGCCGAGGCGGCGACGGCCCGCAGCAAGGGCAACCCGCTGTTCGCGCTGCAGCTCTTGCACGCGTGGGCGGGCGGCGGCCACCTCCAGCTCCGCGCGGGCAAGTACTTCGTGCCGAAGGCGTCGATGGCCGTGCAGGCCGCGACCACGGCCGACCTGTGGGAGGAGCGGCTCGCGGCCCTGCCCGAGGAGCTCCGGACCGGCGCGCGCGCCGCCGCCGCGCTCGGCGGCGACATCCGGCGCGAGATCCTGCGCGCGCTCCTCGCGTCGCTCGACATCGCCGCGGACCGCGCGATCGCGGCCATGCAGCGCGCCCAGATCCTCCTCGCCGTGGGCGATCGGCTCCGCTGGCCGCACGCGCTGCTCCAGGAGCACCTCCTCTCGCAGCTGTTCCTCGAGCCGGACGCGGCGCGCGTCTTCCGCGCCGCCGCCGACGCGCTCGGCGCGCACCCGTTCGCGTCGAGCCGCCGCATCCTCCGGCACCGGGTGGTGAGCCTGCTGCGCGCCGGCGACACCGACGAGGCGGCCGCGCTCATGCACGCGCACGTGGCGGCGCACTGGCAGAGCTCGCGCGACATCGCCGCGACGCTGCGCGATCTCGCCGTGCTCGACGGCAAGCTGCCCGGGGGGAGCGACTCGCGCCCCGGGCTCCGGGGCGCGGAGGCGCGGCCCGTGCTGACCGGGACGCGGCTCGGGACGCAGCTGCGCTTCCGGGCCGAGGCGCTGCGGCTGGCGGGGCGGCTCGACGAGGCGCGGCGCGACGCGGATGACGCGCGGCGCATCTTCGAGCACGCCGGCGACCGGGAGAACCAGGCGCACTGCCTGCGCCTGCTCGGGCACATCGCGTCGGACGTCGGCGCGGAGGCGCAGGGCCGGCGGCTCGTGGCACGCGCGCACGCGATCTTCGACGAGATCGGCCACCGCCACGGGCAGGCGCAGTGCGAGGTGCTGCTCGGGGAGATCGACTACCAGCTCGGGGAGCACGCGCGGGCGCGGGCGGTGCTCGCGTCGGGGGAGGCGCGGTTCCTTGAGGTCGGCGATCGGCTCGGGAGGGCGCAGTGCCTGCTGCTCCAGAGCATGGTCGAGCAGGCCGGGGCGCTCTCCGAGGCGGCGCGGTCGCTGCTCACGACCGCGCGGACCGACTTCGACGCGATCGGCTACCGGCTCGGGCTCGCGCAGTGCGACCTGACGCTCTCGCACGTGGATCACCGCCTCGGCGACTTCGAGGCGGCGCGCGCGGGCGCGCTCGCGGCGCGGCAGAGCTTCCGCGATCTCGCGAACCCGCGCGGCGAGGCGGGGTGCGAGCGGCTGCTCTCGATGGTCGCGCTCGACGCGGGCGCGCCCGAGCTCGCGGAGGAGCACGCGCTCGCGGCCGGCAGGATCTACGAGACGCTGGCGGACCCGTGGGGGCTGGTCGAGGCGCGGCTCTTGTTCGCGCAGATCGCGCTCCACCGCGGGGACGCGGAGCAGGCGCGCGAGCACCTCATGGCGTGCGAGGCGGTGGCGCTCGCGGAGGCGGAGCCGCGGCAGCACCGGCACCTGACGCTGGCGTGGCTCGCGTACCACGAGGGGCGGTTCCACGAGGCGGCGCGGGAGCTCGACGCGGCGCGGGCGTCGTTCAAGGACAGCCGGACCGGGGACCACACGCCGCAGCTCCTGGAGCGGTTCGCGCGGATGGGGTGGCCCAAGCCGGCGGGGACGCGGATCAGCGGGTGGATGCGGACGCTGGCGCTCGCCTGAGGTGAGGCTGGCGTGGGGGCTTGAGGACGTTCCCTGATGCGGCGAACGTCAGGCCCGAAGCGGCAACACGCCCCGAGTGGCCCGTGTGGTTCGCGGGGTGGTGGGGCCCCGACGAGCTTCGCTCGGCGGGGCGGCGGGGGCGCGTGCCCCCGCCGTGTAACTAGAGCGGCAGCCAGAAGTCGGGGCCGAAGAGGCGGCGCGCGGCCTCGATCGTGCGCAGGGCGCGCGGGAGGTCGAGCTTCGCCTGGTGCTCGGCCAGCTGCACGACGTACGGGATCCAGAGCGGCCGGCAGACGACGAGCGCCGCGAAGTGGAACTCCGCCTCGTCGGTCTGGCCGCGATCCACCGCCACCCGCGCGAGGATCGTGTGCACCGGGACCGGCGACCCGAGCGGCGCGATCGCCGTCGCGCAGCGGCGCACGCTCTCCGCCGCCTCCTCGCTGGGATGCCGGCGGAACTCCTGGAACGCCTCCTCGAGCTCGTGCTCGTCGCTCACCTGCTCCGGCAAGTGCTCCGCGACGAGCCGCTTCCAGTGCTCGACGAACGGCAGATCCGCGAGCGCGCTCGACCTGTCGGCGTGGGCGAGGAGCAGATCGGCCTCCTTCCAGTCGCCCGCCTCGCGCGCAAACTCGAGCCCGGAGACGACCCGCGCCTCCTCGTGCAGCCCAGGCTCCTTCGTCATGAGCCAGCGCTGCCAGTAGAGCGCGCCGCGGAACGCCACGCGCGCGAGCGGCTCCTTGCCCTCGGCCCGCTTCGCCAGCGCCGCATCCATGAGCGCGCTCTTGTGCCGCTGCACGTCGTCGACCACGAGGCTCGCCGGCCAGGCGCAGAGCCCGCACGCCTCGGAGATCATCGCGCCCACCTCGCGCCGCACGAGAACCGCCCGCCAGCGGACCGCGCTGAAGGAAACCTCCCCGACACAGAGCAACGCTACCACGACGCGCGCGGCACGCGAGAGGTCGTCGCCGGCAAGTGGCAGGCAGACAACAAGCGTGTGGGCGGCGCAGCCGCGCGCAGCCGCGCACAGCCGCGCGCAGCCGCCAGATGCGACGGTCACCCCGCGCCGAACCGGGCGAGCTGCGCCGAGGCAAGCGCGCCGCGCCGGCGGCGCGGGCGACGTTCGGGGCAGCACGGCCGCGGGGCTTCGCCCGCGGAGCGAGCGGACTCATGATCCTCGATCTCCACCGAGGCTTCCTGCACAATGGGCCGTTGGCGGCAGCGACGGAGGGGGGGCGCAGGCGGCCGCTCGAGGTGCTGATTGGCGATCGAGCTCGAGAGGACAACCCGGCACGAGGGCGCTCTCAGCGCCAGGCGGCGCCGACGATGAGCCATCGTGATCTTTACCGCGCCGCGTTCGAGGCGGCCGAGGACGCGCTCCTCCTCCTCGAGGACGGGCGCGTGATCGACGCCAACCCGAGCGCGGTGCGCCTGCTCGCCGGGCCCGAGGAGGGCCTGCTCGGCCGCGAGCTCGCCGGGCTCTCGCCGCTCCTGCAGCCCGACGGACAGGCCTCCGCGGAGGGCCTGAAGCAGCGCATCGATGCGGCGAGCCGCGGCGAGCCGCAGCGGTTTCGATGGCTCTACCGGCGGCCGAACGGGGGCTTCATCCAGGCCGACACGCAGCTCGCGAAGCTCGCGCTGCCCGACGGCTCGGGGCCGATCCTGCGCGCGGTGGTGCGCGAGGAGGACAAGGAGCAACGCCGCCTCTACGCGCTCGCCGTCGACATGCTCGGCGTCGCGACGCTCGACGGGCGCTTCAAGGAGCTCAGCCCCTCGTGGGAGCGGACGCTCGGGTTCAGCCGCCAGGAGCTGATGGCCCGGCCGTACGTCGAGTTCATCCACCCCGAAGACAAGGCGCGCACCCTCTCGGAGACCGACACGTTCTCCACCGGCGCGCAGACGCTCACCTACGAGAACCGCTTCCGCTGCAAGGACGGCTCGTACCGGTGGCTCGAGTGGAACGCGATGCTCGCGCTCGACGAGGGGCTCGTCTACTTCGTCGTCCGCGACGTCACGCGGCGCAAGACCGCCGAGATGGCGCTCCGCGAGTCCGAAGACAAGCTGCGGGCGCTCTACGAGGGCATCCCGCACGTCCTCATCGTCGCCGACAAGGATGCGCGGATCGTCTCCGTCAATCGGACCCTTCCGGGGCTCGATCCGGAGAGCGTCCTCGGCCGGACCATCTACGACTTCACGTCGCCGGAGTACCACGCGACCCTGACGCAGGCGCTCGACACCGTGCTCACGTCCGGCGGCCAGGCGCACTACGAGGTGATCGGCCTCGGGGCGAACGGCGAGCGAGCGTGGTACGCGAACCACGCCAGCCCGATCCGGGGCGCCCAGGAGGTCACGAACGTGCTCATCGTGACCGAGGACATCACCGAGCGCCGGCGCGCCGAGGAGCAGCGCCGCGAGAGCGAGGCGCGGTTCCACGCCGCCGTCGAGGCCAGCATGGACGCGTTCCTCACGATGACGTCCCGCCGCGACGGGGGCGAGGGGGTCGCCGACTTCGTGATCACGGGCCTCAACGCGCGCGCCGCGGCGATGCTGTCGATGCAGCGCGAAGCGCTCCTCGGCCGGCGCCTCTCGGAGCTCGAGCACTCGGCCGAGGCCGGCGTCCTCCTCGACAAGTGCCTGCGCGTCATCCGGAAGGGGGCGCCGCTCGAGGAGGAGATCCTCCTCCCCGCGCCCCCCGCCCAGCCGTCGCGCCCGCGCGCCTGGGTGCACCACCAGATCGTGCCGATCCGGGACGGCGTGGCCGTGACGATGCGGGACACCACCGACCGCAAGCGGCTCGAAGACCAGCTGCGCCAGTCGATCGAGCGCCTCGAGGCGTACGCCGAGGAGCTGGAAGGCAAGAACCGGATGCTCGCCGAGGAGAACGCCGAGCGCGAGCGGACCGCGAGCGTCCTGCGCCAGCAGCAGGAGGCGATCCGCGCGCTGTCGACGCCGATCATCCAGGCGTGGGAGGGCGTCCTCGTCCTGCCGATCATCGGCGCGCTCGACAGCGGTCGGGCCACGCAGATCATGGAGAAGCTGCTCGGGGAGATCGTCCGCACGCAGGCCCACTTCGCCGTGCTCGACCTGACCGGCGTGGAGGACGTGGACGGGCCGACGGTCGACCACCTGCTCCAGGTGGCCCGGGCCGCGAGCCTGCTCGGCAGCCGCTGCCTCGTCTCGGGCATCTCCCCCGGCGTCGCGCAGGCGATCGTCGAGCTCGGCAGCGACGCGCGGACCTTCGAGACGTTCGGGGAGCTGGAGGACGCCCTGCGCCACGCGCTGCGCGTGTCCGGCGCGCGCCCGCCGAGGCCGCGGCGCACGGCGCGCTAGCTCCGCGCGGCGCTGGCGGCGCGCCTAGGCTTCCTCGGCCGCGAGCTCGTCGCAGAGCTCGCGGGCCCGCGCCGCGTGGCTCGCCGCCGCGGCGCCCTCGCCGATCGCCGCGGCGTGCGCCGCGGCGCGGTCGTACGCCGCCGCGGCCGCCCGCAGATCGCCGCCCCGATCGTAGTGGTGCGCGAGCAGCGCCGCGCCGTCGTCGCCCGGCGCGCGGTGCTCGAGCCAGTCCGCGACGAGCAGGTGGATCCGCCGCCGGACCTTGAGGCTCAGCATCTCGTACGCGACCTCGCACGTCGCCTGCTCGGTGAACACGTACTCGCGCTCGCCGGGGAACGACGCGGGGGAGCGGAGCCGGATCAGCTGGCGATCGCACAGGCGCGCGAGCAGCTCGGCGGTGGACGCGCCGGCGCCGTGCCGCACCGAGAACGGCGGATCGAGATCCTGGAGCTCGGCCAAGATGCGCTCGCTCGACATGGGCGAGCGCGCCTGCGGGGCGTCGTTCCTGAGCCGCTCGACCGCGCCCTCCCAGAAGGTCCGGCCGACGACGGCCGCCTGGACGAGGACCCCGCGCGCGTCGGCGTCGAGTCGATCGAGGCGCGCCTGGACGGCGCCGTGCACCGACGGCGGCAGGCTCAGCGCGCCGAGCGCGCCCTCGTGGACGCGCCACGCGCCGTCCTGCGCCTCGATCGCGCCGGCATCGACGAGAAGCTGGAGCATCTCCTCCACGGTGCGCGGGTTGCCCTCGGCGCGCTCGGCGAGCGCGCGCACGAGCTCCGGATCGAGCTCGGGCGCGCCGCGGAGCCGATCCCGGATCATCTCCTCCGCGTGCCGCCGCGCGAGCGGGAGCGCCTCGACGCGGACGTAGGCCTCCTTCGCGATGCCCCAGTCCGGGCGGCGCTCGTAGAGCTCGGGGCGCGCGGCGCACACCACGCAGAGCGGCAGCCCCTCGGCGTGCGCCACGAGCTCCTCGACGAGGTCGAGCGTGGCGTCGTCGGCCCACTGGAGGTCGTCGCACACGATCAGGATCGGCGTCCGCTCGAGCGCGAAGGTGACGAGCTGCGCGAGCGCGGCGGCGATCCGGCGCTTCGCCAGCACGCTGCCGCGCGCCGCGGCCTCGAGCAGCCCCGCGGGCGCCGGCCGCGCGCCAAGGATGGCCGCCAGCCGGGCGAGGATGTCCTCGACGTCGCTCGAGCCGCTCGACGTCGCCAGCGACGGGGACGGATCGAGCTCGTCGTCGTCCTCGTACCGCACCGCGCCGGCCGCCCTGCGCGCGTTCACGGTCGAGCTGACCGGCCCGCGCAGGGGGACCGCCGACGCGCGCGTCACGATGGGCGACGCGCCCCCGAGCGCGGCCCTCGTCCCCGCGCCGGCGGCCTCCCGCTCGGCGCGGGCGCGGGCGCGCGCGGCGCGCAGGCGGAGCCAGCGCAGGCCGAGGCGCAGCTTGCGCAGGATGACCTGGGCCGGGTCGGCCTCGTGGATCCCGAACCAGCGGCGGAGCAGCGCGCCGGCGAGCCCGTAGCTCGTCTCGCGCGCGAGCGCCGAGCACTGCGCCGAGAGGACGAACGGCGCGTCGGGCGGCGCGGGCGCGGCGCCGCGCCCGGACGAGGGCGCGCCGGACGCCGGCCCGCCGCCGAGGCCCGCGGCGAGCTCGGCGAGCACGCGCGTCCGGCCCACGCCGGGCGCGCCGACCAGCGTGACGAGGCGCGGCCGCCGCTCGTGGACGGCGGTCTCGACGAGATCGCGCAGGCGCTGCATCTCCGCGCCGCGCCCGACGAGGCGCGTCGCGAGCCCGTGGAAATCGTCCGGCGCGAGCCCGCGGCTCGGCGGGGCCTCGCCGAGCACGCGGTAGATCGGCAGCGCCGCGCCGCGCGCGGCGGGCTCCGCCGGCGCCGCGCGCGCCGCGCTCGCCTCGACGGGCTCGACGCGGAAGCGCCCGAGGACGAGGCGGTGGGTGTCGCGGCCGATCACGATCGCGCCGCGCGGCGCGAGCTGCTGCAGGCGCGCGGCGCCGTCCACCGCGTCGCCGATCACGGCGAGATCCTGGCGCGCCGAGCTCCCGGCGCCGACGAACACCCGCCCCGTCGAGATCCCGATCCGCACCGAGAGGCGGACCGTCCGCGCCGCGCGCGGCAGCGCGAGGCGCGGGATCGCGGCCTGCGCGGCGAGCGCCGCGACGATGGCGCGCTCGGCGTCGCAGTCGGTCGCGCGGGGCACGCCGAAGACGGCCATGACGCGCCCGCCGATGGGCCGCTCGACGATCCCGTGCATCTGCTCGACGTGCTCCGCGAGCGCCTGGTAGCAGCGATCGACGACGTCCTTGACGTCCTCGGGGTCGAGCCTGGACGAGAGCGCGGTCGCCTCCGAGAGATCGGCGAACAGGACGGTGCAGATCCGGTGCTCGCCGCCCTCGAACGGGACGACGGCGCGGCCCCTCGGCGCGCTCCGCTCGGGGCCCACGCTCCCGCGGCCCCCGCTGCTCTCCGGGGGCCGCCGCTGCGGCCGCGACGGCGGCGGCAGCGACGGCGGCGGGACCGAGAGCGCGGGCGGCGGCGGCAGCGGCGGCAGGTGGAGGGCGGCGAAGTCGAGCAGCCCGTCGTCGTCGACGGGGTCGGCGGCGTCGGCGCCGAACGCGGGCGCGCGCAGGGTGTCGCGCGCCACCACGACGACGCTG
Source organism: Sorangium sp. So ce394 (assembly GCF_051474665.1). Classification (NCBI taxonomy): domain Bacteria; kingdom Pseudomonadati; phylum Myxococcota; order Polyangiales; family Polyangiaceae; genus Sorangium; species Sorangium sp. So ce394. The sequence goes on along the minus strand of NZ_CP150339.1, from coordinate 4,743,141 downwards.
GAGCGCTGGGCGGCCTCGAGGGCGGACCACATCTCGCCGAGGTTGCGGAACCGCTGCGAGGGGTGGATCGCGAGCGCGCGGCCGAGGACCGCCTCCACGTCGGGGCTCGCGCTCACGCCGCGAGCGCGGAAGCTCGGCCGGATCGACTCGTCGCTCGAGGCGACGAAGAGCTGGATGACGTCGCCGCCGGAGAGGGCGGGCTGGCCGCTGGCGACCTCGATGAGGATGAGGGCCATCGCGTAGACGTCGGTCCAGGGCCCGGTGGCGCCGAACCGCGGGCTGAACTGCTCCGGCGCGCCGTACTGCGGCGTGAAGGCGCGGAACGTTCGCCCCGTCTGGACGAGCGCCTCGGCGAACGTCGGCGTCTCGGAGAAGACCTTGGCGAGGCCGAAGTCGAGGACCTTCATGCGGTCGCCGAGCAGGAACAGGTTGGCCGGCTTGACGTCGCGGTGCGACACGTTCTCGTCGTGGGCGACGGCGAGCGCGGAGGCGACCGGCGCGAGGAGCTTGATCGCCTCGGTGAGGCTCCTCGGCGGCGCGTTCTCGGCGCGGCGGCGCCGGAGGTCCTGCTCCAGCGTCTCGCCCTCCAGCCACTCCATGACGATGTACGGCGTCCAGGGGCCGTTCGGCGCGGCCGCAGCGCCGATGTCGAGCGCCTGGACGATGCCCATGGTGCGGCGCGAGAGCTGGTGGAGCAGGCGCGCCTCTTCGCGGAACTTGGCGAGGAAGGCGTCCTGCTGATCAGGGCCCAGGCCCGTCGGGATCTTGAGGCATTTGACGGCGACCGGCGCGTCGAAGCCGAGGTGCCGGGCACGGTAGACGACGCCGAACGCTCCCTCGCCCGCCAGCGCCTCGACAGCGAACTGACCGTCGATGATCGACCCCACCCAGCCGAACGGGTCGCTGGCCTGCATCGTTGCCTAGGCTACCTGTTGCGCCGAACCACGAGCAAGGTGGCAACGGCGGCCGCTCCAGGGGGAACGGGGGGCGGTCGGCGCGAGCCGCTGGGCGGGATACGGCGCGGGCGGGGCGGTGAGCCGAGGAACGCGGACGGTGGGGAATGAAGGGCGCTGTGGGCTGAGGTCGCGCCGCGTCAGCGGACGACCGAGCTCAGTTGATGACCGGGGTAAAGCAACCGATGGACGTGTCGATGCGGAAGTTCGACTCGGTCGTGCGGCGCTCGGCGAAGAAGAAGTCGAGCGCGTACGTGTTGCCCGGCGTGATGCCGAGGTCCTGCGCGCGCGCGTCGAGGTCGATCGTCGCGCTCTCCGGCTTGTGAATGCCGCCCAGATCGATCGCGAGACGGCCGTTGATGAAGGTGAAGAGGTCGTCGTCGCCCGAGAAGGTGAACACCTCGCCACCCTTGTATTCGAACGTGGTGTGGAGCTCGAGCGTGAAGTGATAGTTGTGGCGCCGGTCCTCGTTGCCAAACCCCATGTCGTCGATCGGGAAGAAGTCGGCATCGTCGTACGTGGACGTGCCGTTCCCGTTGTCCACGAGCGAGATGGATATCTGGATGGCGGTGTTCACGTCGGGCACGTCGCGGAACCACTGATCGAAGGCCTCCTTGCCGGTCGTGGTCAACGTGCCCTCGCTGCCGCCCGCATAGACCGGCTTGCCGTCCGCGCCGAGCTGAGCCTCCACGATGCCCCGGTCCTCCCCGGGCCGGGCCTCGAAATCCGGGTGCGTATCCTTGAAGTCGCGCACGATCGCGATGAGCTCGCTGCCGCAGGCGTCGCCGCCCGCGCTCGGGTCACCGCCCGAGCTCGCGCTACCCCCGATGTCGCCGAAGGGGTCCTCCCCGATGTCGCCGCCGCTCGCCGTCCCGTCGCCGCCGCTCGCCGTCCCGTCGCCGCCGCTCGCCGTCCCGTCGCCGCCCGAGGCAGCGTCACCAGCGTCGCCGGTCCCCCCTACACACGCGGTCGCCGCCACGAGGGCCACGCACGCCGATACCGCCACCACCATCCGCCGATAAGCCATCATGTCTTGCCCCTTTTCCCAGCCGCCGGAAGCCATCGAATCCGCATGGAACGACGTCGGAGACACCGCGTCGCCAGCTTCCGCCCCTGTGCGCGGGGGTGGGCAGAACGGGTCAAATTTTTATTCAACAAAATGACCGGCGTTCCCGGCCGCAAAAATACAGCTGCCTCGTCCAGCCCTGGTGAGCTGCTCGTCGGAGGCTCCTGCGCTGGATCGCCGAGCGCCCTCGGCGCCTGCTCATCGCGCAGGAACGCCGAAGAAGTAATACCCCTTGCCCCACAGCGGGAAGTCGTACGTGCCGTACTCCCACGTGAACGTGTCTCCGACCGGGGCGACCATCTCGCGCAGCTCGGCCTCGGTGTAGACGCGGAGCGTGCTCACCAGGCCGTCCCATACGCTGGCCGTGGCGGCGATCGGCGTCGCCCACGTGAGCCACGCCTTGGCGGCCCGGGAGCGGCGCGCGAGCAGCGGGTTCGCGGCGAGCGCGGCGACGCCGACCGGGACCATCGGCAAGAAGCCGAGCGGGTTCCGCTCGAAGCCCTCGGACAGGAAGATGCCGGACGAGCCGCGCGCCGCGTCCGCCAGGATCGCCCGCGCGAGCTCGGGAGAGAAGTGGTGGAAGGCGTTGATCATCAGCCGCGCGCGGCCCTCGGCGAGCGCCCGCGGGATGCGCGTCGCGTCCACCGGCGAGGGCTCGAAGGCGACGAACGCCGGGTGCCGCGCGGCCGCCGCCGCCCACGCCTCCGGCTGCGGCAGGAGGTCGGTGAGCACGAAGCGCGGCGGCGTCGCGCCCGCGCGGAGGAGCTCGTCGATGAGCACCTCCGACGGCCCGGCCGCGCCCGCGCCGAGCTCGATGACCTCGGTCGCGCCCGAGGCGGCGAGGAAGCGCCGGAACGGCGCGATCAGGCCGCGCAGCATGCCGCCCCACCGGATCGTCCGGCTCAGCGACTCGATGATGAGCTCGCGCAGCGGACCGGGAGACCACGGGGAATCGTTCCACTCGAAGAGCGACAGGCGAGGCAGGGCGCGCGGCATCGGTTCACCGTCGACCGCCGGAGGCCGCGGCGCCATCCTGAACGCATGAACTTCCTGCTTCATCGCCACCTCGCCGCGCGCGACCTCGGCTCGGTCGCCGCCGGCGCCGGCGCGATGCTCCCGGACCTCTGGCGCATGGCCGACCGGCGCGTGAAGCCCGCGCGCGCGCCCGAGCCCCCCGCCGCCCCGCCGCTTCGCGTCGCCGAGGTGCTGGCCGGCATCGATCACCACGTCGCCGTCGACCGCTGGTTCCACGCCGCCCCCGTCTTCGTGGAGGGGGAGCGCCGCCTCGCCGAGGCGCTGCGCGGCGCCGCGCTCGGCGCGCCGCGGCTCGCGCTGTTCGCCCACGTGCTCTGGGAGATGTGCCTCGACGGCGCGCTCGTGCGCCGGATCGGCCTCGCCCCTCTCCTCGACGACCTCCGCGCCGGCCTCGCCGCCATCGACGGCCCCCCGACCGCGGCCGCCGCCTCGATCCACCATTTCGAGCGGCGCGCCCCCTCCCCCGCTGCCCTCGCCGATCGCCCCGCCTTCGAGGCGCGTCTTTGCCGCATCTGCGACGAGCTCGCCCGCGGCCCCTGGGTCGCCGGCTACCAGGACGGCGCCGGCCTAGCGTTCATGCTCTCGCGCGTGCGCTCTCGCTTCGGCATGCCCCCGTTCACGCCGGAGCAGCACGACCGCCTCGCCACGCTGCTCGACGGCCTCGCCGGCGCCGCCGACGCGTCGCTCGACGACCTCCTCCGCACGGCTCCCCCCTGCCCCCACTGAAGTCCCCCTCTCTCCTCGAGACGGCGACCGCACATCACTCGTGAATGATGATCGTTGTGCCTTCGCCGAGCTCCTCGCCGGTGTTGATGGCGTGCCACCCGGGCGGCACCGGCGGGTCGGTCCACAGGAACACCCGGTGGGCGTCGATGGGCGCCAGGTTGATGCAGCCGTGGCTGCGCGGCGTGCCGAAGACGTCGTGCCAGTACGCGGCGTGGAGCGCATAGCCGCTCGCGAAGTACTGGATGTACGGCACGTCCTTGAGGGCGTACGTCCCCTCGCCGCGGCGCCGCGTGACGCCGTACTCCCCGTCGCCCTTGCGGGGCACCGCCTTCTGGCCCGCCTCGGGCTTCTCCGCGGCGCTCGCGCCCGGCTTCTTCTTCGCGCGCTCCTTCGACGAGCCGCCCTTGTCCGGCTTCGCGCCCCGCGAGGCCGAGGGCGCCTCCGCGGTCGTCTCCGGGCGGCCGCCGACGCTCGACGACTCGTTCGAGTCCATCGTCGCCGTGATGTGCTTGTTGCGGATGCGGAAGACGCCGCGCACCGTGGCGGTCGTGGTCTTGGGATCGGCCACCCCCGCCTGACCGGTCGAGACCAGCGTGGCATAGACAGGGCGCTTGCCCTCCCAGAGGACGAGCGTCTGGTGCGTGATCGAGACCTCGATCCACTTCTCGCCCTTCTCGGCGACCGCCGGCCACGCGGAAGGGGCGACCGCGAGCCCCACGTCGAGCTGGCTCACGTACCGCTGGTCCTTCGTCCGGTAATACTTCACCCCCTCGAGCCGGCGCATCCTGCCGGTCAACGGGAGGACCTCGCGGAACGGGAGCTCCTTGCCCGGCGTCGCCTTGTCCCCCTCGATCTCGACGTCGCGCGCGCTCCGCGCCCGGACGAACGCGAGCGGCAGCGTGAGCTCGTCGTTCAGCTCGACGCCGTGCCACGGCGAGCCCGTGTCCGGCTTGATCTTCGTCGCGGGCGCGAGCCGGAGATCCGTCGTGATCGCGAACCGCCGGTTCAGCGACTCCGGCCCGGTCGGGAACGAGCCGATCAGCGACAGGCCGGTGAAGCGGCGCGCGCGATCGGCGAAGACCGCGTAGTCCGGGACCTTGAAGTCGCTGATGTTGCGGATGAGGCGCTTGCCGCCCTCCAGCCAGAACGGGATCGGGTCGTTCTCCCCCTCCCCGCCGAGCAGGGCGCCCTCGCCGAGCTCGAGCGAGTTCTTCCCGAGGCCGAGCTCGCCGATCCGCTTGCCCGGCAGCGGCACGCCCCGCGCGTCGATCGGCACGTCGTTCGCGCCGAGGTCCACCCGCTGCACGGTCGCCTTGTTCTCCTCGAACCACGCGAGGTGCTCGTCGAGCTTGAACTCCGACTTCCGCTGCTCCTCGGCGGTGGGCACGCGCAGGTAGAGCGGCAGCACGGCGCGGACGAAGGCATACCGGTACGGGAGCGCGCTCCTCAGGTTCGGCCCGGGACCGGCGGCCTTGAGGATGGGGTCGTCGAGATCGAGCGTCGCGTCCTCGCCGACGCAGAGGAAGCCGCGCGGCTCGATCGCGTACCACCCGCCCGGGCAGCCGGCCGTGCCGGCGGGCTCCGCGGCGCGCGGCACCCTCGAGCCGACGCGCAGGTAGCCCAGCTTCTTCGAGGTGTCGCGCGGCTCTTTGTAAACGGTCGCGACGAACGCGGTGACCCCGAGCAGCGGCTTGTCGCTCGGCGGCCACGCGGCCGCCGGCGCCGGCTCCGCCGCGGGCGCCGCCTCCGCAGCGGGCGCCGCCTCCGCGCCCGCGTCGCCGGCCAGGGCCCCGGCGTCCGCCGGCGCGTCCGCGGGCTTCTTGCACCCGCCCGCGCCGCACGCGACCGCCGAGAGCGCCGCGAGGCGCGCGAGACGAAGGACCAGGCACGCCGCGCGCGTCGAGCGAGTCGACCGCGGCGCGCGGCGAGGCTTCCCTGAAGACAGCAGGCCGCCCATGCGGGCGTACTTGCCAAAAACGGCGCGCGACGAAAAGCCCAAAACACCCGCCCGGCGCTCAGGCCAGGAGGCCCGACAGCGGGCCCGTGCAGTACGCGGGGTTGCCGAACGTGGACACGTCCACGCCCATCGCGTTGCACAGCGTCACGAGCAGGTCGTTGTGGGCGTCGCCGCCGTAGCGCACGTACCTCCCGGTCCGGAGCGCCCCGCCGGCGCCGCCCGCGATCACGTACGGCATGTTGTGCCGCGAGTGGGTCTGCCCCTCCGAGATGTCGGTACACCAGAGGATGAGCGTGTTGTCGAGCAGCGTGCCCGTGCCCTCCTTCACCGCGTCGAGCTTCCCGAGCAGGTACGCGAGCTGCTCCGCGTGCCAGCGCCCGATGTCGATGAGCTGCTGCTGCTTGCCCTCGTCGGTCACGTTCGAGTGCGAGAGCGAGTGGTGCGTGTCCGACTGGCCGAGCCAGGTGAACACCTTCCCGGCCTGCGTCGAGCTCCACTGGATCGACGCGACCCGCGTGAGATCGCAGGCGAGCGCCATCGCGAGCAGATCCATCTGCAGCTTCCCGATCGCCGGGTAGTTGTCGTTCGCGTAGACGTCGAGCGGATCGCCGAGCTCCGGCAGCGCGCACGCGCCGCCGAGGAGCCCCGGCGCGTCGAGGCGCTTCTCGATCTCGCCCACCGCGTCGAGGTGCTGCTCCAGCTTCTGCCCGTCCTCGCCCCCCAGCGTCCTCGCGAGCGAGCCATAGTCCTCCATGACGCTGCCGAGCACCCGGCGGCGCAGGGCGCGCCGCCGCTCGAGGTCCGCGGGGTCGGCGCTGAGGTCGAGGAAGAGCCGGTCGAAGGCCGCGCGCGGGTCGTCCTCGGGCGGGACCGGCTGGCCCGGGCCGAGGTACGAGACGCGCGACGAGACGTTGGCGTACTGGACCTGCACGCCGAGCTCGAGCGACGAGAGCTTCGTGCTCTGCCCGAGCTTCGCGGCGAGGAACTGGTCGACCGAGATGCCGCCGCCCCAGCCGACGCGCGCCGCGGGGTTGCAGGCGTACGGAAAGAGCGTCCCTTCCTGGAGCTCCGTGCCGGTGAGGGCCTGGCCGATGCCCTGCTGGTGGGGATCGCCCGGCCCCTGGTAGGCCGAGTCCATGTTGATGCCGTCGATGACGAGCAGCTTTTCCCGGTAGGGCGAGAGCGGGGCGAGGATCTCGCCGAGCTCGAACGACGCCCCGGTCCCGGTCGGCTCCCACGCGCTCTTGACGGTGCCGAGGCCCGTGAAGAAGACGACGAAGCGCTTCGGGAAATCGACGGCGCTCGCCGAGCCGCCCATCGCGTCGAGGAACGGCAGCGCGAGGGCGAGCCCGCCAGCGCCGCGCACGAAGGTGCGGCGATCCAGGCGTCTCCTCGGCGCGCGGCGCGGCGCGGCGCGGCTCACGGCGCCCCCCCGTCGCCGGGCAGCGCGCGGCGGTAGCGGAACGCGTCCGTCTGGGTCAGCGCCACGAGCAGCGCCTTGATGTTGTAACCGCTCTCGGCGAACGCCGCCTGGATCTGGGTCATGCTGCACTCGTCCTCCGCCTGCTCGGCGCGGCCGTAGCCGAAGCGGAACCACTGCGTCGCGACGCACTGGCGCACCTCGCCGCTCTCCGCGAGGCGGTGCGCGAGCTCCACCGCCCCGTCGAACGGCCCGTCCGCGCCGCCCGTCCCCCCGATCTCGCCGCTCGCGTCGATCGGGACGCCCTGGTCGGTCTCGCGGTAGAGGCCGATCCCGTCGTAGCGCTCGAACCCGAAGCCGATCGGATCCATGAGCTTGTGGCAGCCGGAGCAGCTCGGGTCCGCGGCGTGCTGCTCGAACCGCCGGCGGGTCGGGATCCCCTCCCGCACGTCGGGCGGCTGGATGTCCACGTCGGGCGGCGGCGGCGGCAAGATCTGGCAGAGCAGCCGCTCGCGGACGAACTTGCCGCGGTGAACGGGCGAGGACTGGTTGGGCTTCGCGAGCACCGAGAGCAGGCTCGCGTGGGTGAGGAAGCCGGCGCGCTGCGACGGGTCGAGCGGCACGATCGCGAGCTCGTCCGGCGCCCCGGCGGGGCCCGCCGGGAGCCCGTAGAACGCGCGGAGCTCGGCGTTCATCAGCGAGTACGGCGCCGTCAGCAGCGTCGCCACGTCGCCGGCGGCGTCGTCGAACACGACGTGCTCGAGGAACGCCTCGGTCTCCGCCCGGAGGAGCGCCGGCAGCCCGCCGTGGAAGTGCGGGTACACCGCGGGGTCCTTGGTGAGGGTGTCGATGTTCGACAGCTGCAGCCATTGCGCGTGGAAGTTCGCGACCGCGGCGCGGGCGCGCGGATCGTCGAGCAGGCGGCGGGCGTGCGCGGCGATCTGCTCGGCGGTGCGGAGCTCGCCCGCGTCGGCCGCGGCGAACAGCGCGTCGTCGGGCATCGAGCCCCAGAGCAGGTACGACAGCCGCGAGGCGAGCTCGTGATCGGAGAGCGGCACCACGCCGTCCCCGACCGGATCCGGCATGCCGAGCTCGACGCGGTAGAGGAAGTGCGGCGACTGGAGCATCGCCTGGATCACGAGCTCGACGCCGGTCGAGAAGCCGTGCTCGCCGTTCCCCCAGGCGAAGAGCCGCGCGAACCGCTCGCCCTCCGCCGGCGTGAGCGGCCGCCGGAACGCGCGCTTGCCGAAGCGCGCGATGAGCTCGTCGGCGCACACCTCGGGCCCCTGCACCGCCGGATCGCACCCCTCGAGGAGCGCCTCGATGTTTCGCGCCGCCCGGGCCGCGATCGCCTCGGAGGCCTTCATGAGCTGCTCGGCGAGCAGCGGCGTGACGCCGAGCGCCGCCGCCTGGTTGTTGAACCCGAGCGCCTCCTCCTCGACCACGAAGGCGTCGGCCGGCGCGCTGTCGTCGCCGAGGAGATCCCGGATCGTGTTGTTGTATTCGAAGCGCGTCATCCGCCGCAGCGGCGAGGCGCCCGGCCGGATCTCTGCGCAGCGCGTCGGCTCGCCGTCCGCCCCGGCGCCGGACCCGCCCGAGCAGGCGGCGGCCGCCGTCAGGGCGATCATCGCGGCCCCCAGCGAGGCGCGAGGGCCGCGCCGCGCGCGGGAGTGCCGTCCTCTTGACCGATCCATGTGCCCTCTGCCTGGGACGAGCTGGTCTGCGATGCGTTGCGTCGCGGCGCCGCGCCGCGCATCGCTCGACAGCTTTTCTACTTGATCGAAGGCAGTCAAGGAAGGCGGGCGCGCGGCGCGGCAACCCTTTCGAGTCCGGTCATAGCGGAGTCTCTTAACGACACTGCGTGTCGCGAGAAAGATCCCTCCATCTCTTCGCAAGATGCTGGATTCCGTCCTGACATCGCTTGTAGGCTCGCGCGCGTGCAAGCTTCAGTCGACGCCGCTGCCACCACGAAAAGGCCCGTGCCCAAGCTCACTAGGTTCACCACGCTGTCCCTGTCTTTGAGCCTCTGTGGGAGGATCCTCCTCGGGCTCTCCGCCGCGACCGCGGCCACGTTCGCGGTCTCGCCGGTCGTGCTCGCCGCCCCCAAGGCGTCGAAGTCGATCGCGGTCCACGTCGAGGGGCCCAACGCGGATGCGATCCGCGAGGACATCCTCTCGATCGTGCCGAAGACGCTGGAGGTCGTCGAGCCTGCCGCGTTCTCGAAGGCGCTGAAGGGCGCCGGCCAGACCAAGCCCGTCGGGGACGCGGTGGTGATGAAGGCCCTGCGGAAGAAGGCCCTCGACCGCATTCGCAAGGCCGGCAAGACCGTGAAGGCGGAGGGGGTGATCTACGGCGTCTCGCGGACGAACAAGAAGAAGAAGAAAGAGGTCTACCTCGTTTACGTCGACGAGAACGCGGGCGACCTCGCGGTGGACGGCGCGGTGCCGCTGGGCGGCTCGGACGACGACCGCCAGAAGGCGCTGGAAGATCTGCTCGGCCCGACGCTGGCGCAGATCGCGCCGCCGCCCGCCGACGAGAAGAAGGACGGCGGCGGCGGCGACGGCGACGGCGAGGGAGAGGGCGGCGACGGCGAGGGAGAGGACGGCGGCGGCGACGGCGACGGCGAGGAGAAGGCCGAGGGCGACAAGGACGACGGGGGCCCGGCGCGCAAGCGCAACGACGTCCGCTCGGCGCTCTTCTCGGTCGAGCTCGGCGTCGAGTTCGTGGGCCGCTGGTTCGACTACTCCGATGCGCTCTCGCAGAACCTCCGGCCCTACAGTGTCTTCGGTCAGCCGGCGCTGTCGGTCTCCGGAGAGCTGTACCCGCTCGCGGGGACGAACATCGCGGTGCTCAAGGGCCTCGGGATCACCGCCGGGTACGCGCGGGCGCTCGGCCTCAACTCGGCGGTGGGCGACGGCGACCCGCTCAGCACGACCTACCAGCGCATCAACCTCGGGCTGCGGGAGCGGCTGACGCTCGGCGAGTCGACGGTGCTCGGGATCTCCGCCGGGGTCCGGTTCGTGACCTTCGAGATCGACGCGCCGGACGACCTCGCCGCGACCGTTCCGAACGTCGACTACACGATCTTCCGCGCCGGCCTCGACGCGCGCATCCCGGCCGGCCCGGTCGCGCTGGCGCTGGGCGCCGACTACCTGATGCCCCTCTCGTCCGGCCCGGTCTACGATCGGTTCACCGGCGCCAGCGTCCAGGGCATCGGCGCGACGGCCGGCGTGCTCGTCCCCGTCGCGAAGGGGATCGAGGCGCGGCTGCTCGTCGAATACGCCCGGTTCTTCTCGTCGTTCCAGCCGGAGCTCACCGACGACTACGCCGCCGGCGGAGCAACGGACCAGTACCTGGGAATTCGGCTCGCCGGGGCCTACATCTACTGAGAGTGAGGTAGCACGTGACGACCATCGCTTCCCTTTCCAGGCGCGCCGCCCTCGCCGCTGCCGCGCTGCTGAGCGGCGCCGCGCTGCTCAGCAGCTGCGCGGGGACCCTCGACGAGGACTTCAAGGACGAGTACGCCGCCGGCGGTGACGAAGGCGCCGGCGCCGGCGACGGCCAGGGCGCCACGACGGCCGCCGGCGGCGGCGGCGCCCCCAGCGCCACCACCGGCGGCGACGCGGTGACCACCGGCGACGCGGCGGCCACCACCGGCGGCGACGCGGCGACCACCGGCGGCGGCCCCCCGACGTGCGCCGAGGCCCCGACGCTGATCGCGAACTCGTGCGGCTTCGCAGGCTGCCACGACGAAGGCACGAAGGTCTCGGGCATCGTCCTGGCGGCGGGGTTCGAGACGAAGTTCAGGGACCAGCCGTCCCAGTCGTGCGGCGGCTCGGTGCTCGTGCCGGGTCAGCCGGACATGAGCTCGCTCTACACGAAGCTCATGGATGATCCGCCGTGCGGCAACCGGATGCCGTTCAACATGGAGGCGCTCACCGAAGAGCAGAAGACGTGCGTGCGCGACTGGATCACGGCGCTCCCGCCGTGAGGGACTGAGGGAGCGGAACGCCGCGGGCGGCGGCGGGGGCGGCGCGTCGTTCCACCGACGAGCCTGCCTCGTTGGCGCCCCCGCGGCCAGACGCTACGCTCGCCGCGATGCTGCGCCGGCGCTCGTTCTGGATCGCCGCGGCCGCTGTCGCCTACACGGCCTTCGCCGCGCTCCGGGCGTCCGGCGGCCACGGGCCCGCGTGGCTCGCCCTGCTCGGGCTGCCGGCGCTGCTCGCGCTCGGCCTGCGGTGGGTCGAGCGGCCGCCGCGCGGGGAGGACCGGATCGAGCCGGCCGCCCGCAGCGCCGCCGCCGTGTGCCTCACCGGCGCCGCGATGCTCGCCGCCGCGCGGAGCGGCCCCACCGGGCTCGCGCTGATCGCGCTCGGCAACCTCGGCGCGGCGGCGGCGTCGATGGCCGCCCTGGTCGGGCTCGCGCGCATCGCGGGCCTCGGCGGGCTGCTCGAGCCCCCGCCCAGCACGCGGCGCCTCGACGCCGCGGCGTTCGCCTCGCTCTTCTGGACCGTCGCGGTCGCCCTGCCCGCCGTGTCCGCGGCGGCGCCCGAGCGCGCGGCGGATCTCGATCCGCTGCTCGTGCACTACGCCACCTCCGCGGCGTCGCTCGGCTCGCTCACGGTGATGCTCGTGGCGATCGCGCGCGTCCGCATCGCGCGGCGGCTCGAGCTCGGCGTCGCCGACCGGGTCGAGGCCGCGCTCCTGCTCTCGGCGACCGCGCTCGCGGTCGGCCTCGCGGCGGCGTTCGTCGGCGTCGCGGCGCCCGAGTCGATCCTGCCCGTCACGAGCGCGGTCGCGGCGGTCTGCGTCGCGTTCTGCACCGTGGCCGCCGACGCCGCGCAGGTCTCGCGCGCGCTCCGCCGCACGCTGGCGCTCGCGGCGCTCGCGACCCCGCCGGCGCTCCTCGCGGTGTACGCGGTGCACGAGGCGCCGCGCGGCGATCTCGGGCTCCGCGGCGCGCCGGCGTCGTCGGTCGGCGTCGCCGTGTTCGGCGCGTGCGCGCTCTGCGCGCTCGCCGGGCTCGCCGCGCCGGCCCTCTCGCGCCGGTTCGCGCCGGAGGGGGCGCGCTGGCTCGGCGCGTTCGACGCCGCGACGCGCGCGGCCATGAACCCCGAGCCGGAGGCGGCGCTGGAGGCGGCGCTCTCCGCGCTGCGCGACGCGTCCGACGCCGGCACGGCCGGGCAGGCGCCGCCGGCGCTGTACCTGCTCTCGCCGCCCGAGCGGGTGACCGTCGATCGCGCGGGCTACGCGCACACCGCGCCGGCGGAGGTGCCGGCGCGCCTCATCGAGCTCGCGCAGCTCGAGCCGGAGCGCGTCCTGCGCGTCGAGGCCGCCGAGGCGGTCGAGGTCCGGCGGCCGGAGGTGCGGCCGCTGCTCGCGTGGCTCGCCGAGCGCGACATCGGCGTGGTGGCGCTGGTGAACGACGCGGAGGGGCCGATCGGGGCGCTCGCGATCCCGCGGGGCCGGCGCGCGTCGCCGATGACGCTGGAGGAGGTGTGCGGCCTGCGCGCGGTCGCCGACCGGCTCGGCGCGGTGATCGCGGTGTCGGCGATGCTGTCGGGGTCGCGCGGCCGGGAGGTCGCCGCCCGCCGCGAGGCCGAGGAGCGCGCGCGGGAGGTGAGCCGGCTCGAGCGCGCCGTGGCGCAGGGCGCGGGCCGGTTCCGCGCGATCGCGGCGCTGCTCTCGCGGCCGGCGCGGGCCGCGGCCTACAGCCCCGCCGCGCGCGCGGCGATCGAGCAGCTGGAGCGGCTCGGCGAGGCCGGCGGCCCGGTCACGCTGCTGACCGCGCCCGGGATCGACGCGGTCGCGTGGGGCGCGGTCGTGCACCTGTCGTCCGCGCGTGCGGGCGGCCCGCTGGCGATCGTCGACGGCGCGGCGCCGGTGCCCGAGGGGTTCGCGCAGGCGTTCGCGCAGGCGCGGGGCGCCTCCGCGGGGCCCGCGGGCGGCGCCGGGCCCTCGGGGGCCGAGGGCGCGCCGCCCGCGCTGGCGCTGTGGCGCGATCCGGACAGCTCACCGATCGAGGCGGCGAAGGGGGGCACGCTGCTCATCCTCGACGCCCAGGCGTTGCCGGCCGAGGTGCAGAGCTACCTCGGCGCGGCGCTGCCGGACGACGTGCGGCTCGTCGTGGCGGTGCCTCAGACGGTCGACGCGCTGGTGGCGACCGGCCAGATGAGCGAGCGGCTCGGCGATCGTCTCGGCGATCGTGCGGTCGCGCTGCCGTCGCTGTCGTCGCGCGGCGAGGACCTCCGGGCGCTCGCGCTGGATCACCTCGCGCGCATCGGTGTCCGGCTGCGGGGCCGGCCGTTCGGCCTGGATCTGCGCGCGTTGCAGGCCGTGCTCGATCATCCGTGGCCCGGCAACGACGCCGAGATGGGCGCGGTCCTCCTCCGCGCGGCGCTCATGGCGAAGGGCGACGTGATCGGCGAGCGGGAGCTCGCGGCGATCGGGTTCGCGCCGCAGCCGGAGCCCTCCAGCCAGGGCGGCGCCGCCCGGAGCGAGCCGCGGCGCGCCCGGCGGCGGCGCGCGGAGAAGGCGGGGTAGTACCGCGGGGCGGAGAGCCCGCCAGGGATCTGCCTCGCGAGCGGAGAGAGAGTTCAACGCAAAGGCGCCAAGAGCGCAAAGACGCAAAAATGCAGTGAATTTTTGTTTTTTGCGCCTTCGCGCTCTTGGCGCCTTTGCGTTGAACTCTCTCTCTGGATTCCTGGTGGGTGGAGCTCGCCGAGCGGCCGGCGTGCAGCTCACGGTGGGGGGACCGCCACCGGCACGCAATCCGCCGTGGGGGGACCGCCGCCGGCACGCAATCCGCCGTGGGGGGACCGCCGCCGGCACGCAATCCGCCGTGGGGGGACCGCCGCCGACGTGCAGCGCCGCGTGGGGGACCGCCGCCGACGTGCAGCGCCGCGTGGGGGGACGCGCGCCGACGTGCAGCGCCGCGTGGGGGGACGCGCGCCGACGTGCAGCGCCGCGTGGGGGGACGCGCGCCGAGGGGTCGCTACGCCTCCGGCCGGAGCCGCCGCGCGGCCCTGGGCGGCACGCCGGGCCGCAGCGCCGCGGGACGCAGCATGTCCTTCTGGATGAAGTGCTCGAACATGTGCCGGCAGCTGGGGCAGGGGCTGACGGGATCGCCGGCGTCGAAGTACCTGGACGCCTCGGCCTGGATCGCGATCCCCCCGTCGGGGAGCTCGCGCAGCGCCTGACGGACCCCCGCTTCGCCCGCGCCCCCGAGCGGGAGCCTTCGCTCGCGCTCCCACGCCATCAGGTAGTCGCTGAGCGCCGCGGGCGCCGCGCACCGGGGCGCGGTGATCGGGAGCGCGGCCGGCGCGCCCTTCGAGAGCGCCTCGATCCAGTCGCGGTACCACGCCGTGAAGCTGTCGTGCGTCGGGAGCAGGCCCGAGCCCGCCGCGCGGAGATCGGCCCAGACGGCGCCGGCGCGCGGGCCGCGCACCACGAGCACGGAGAAGTAGCCGCAGCCCATGTGCGCGAGGGCGATCGTGCCGCGGACCGTCGCGTCGGCCTGGTACGCGGCGCGCTCGGGCGCGCTCATCACCCGCAACTGAGGCCGGTAGGGCCGCGTGTGGGGGAAGTCGCCGGTGAGGCTCTCGAGCTGCCCCGGGCCGTCGAGCGGAAGGAGCCCGTAGTAGGGCCCCGCGCCGGCGCTGCCGACCCGGGTGACGAACGCCGCGTAGTCGGCGGGGATGCGGGCGCCCGCGGACGCCTCGATGCGGCGGAGCTCCTCCGGCGCGAGCGGCGGGAGGATGCGGTAGCCGTGCTCGCGGGCGCCGAAGCGGTTGAGCCACGGGTCGTGATCGCGGTGGAGGTGGTCGATCGCCTCGGTGACGCCGGCGATGAAGCCCTCGACGACGGCGACGGGCGCGGGGTGGTGGAGCCCTTCGGCGCGCAGGCGCTCGAGCGCCCGCGCGGCGCCCGCGCTCTCCGGGTGCGCCTTCTCGTACGCCGCGAGCTTGTCGTACCAGGAGGCGTCTCCATCGCGCACGGCGCGGTGACAGGCGTAGGCCGGGAAGGCCACGGGGTGCGCCGGCTGCTTGTCGAGGACGGCCTCCAGGTGGCGCAGGCCCTCGGCGGTGCGGCCGGCTTCGCAGAGCATGGCGCCGAGGTCGCAGCGGGCCGAGACGTCCTCGGGATCGAGGCGGGCGGCGGCCTCGAACGCATCGCAGGCCGCGTCGATGTCGCCTCGCTCCCGGAGGGCGTACGCGAGGCTCACGGCGGTGGCGAACGTGGGCTCGAGCTCGAACGCGCGGCGGGCGAGCTGCGCGGCCTCGTCCAGCCGGCCGAGCTTGCGGAGGATCATGCCGGCGACCCACGCGACCTGCGGGTGGTCCGGGTGGCTTGCGCGGAGCGCGTCGAGGGCGGGCAGGGTCTTTTCGAGGGCGCCGCGGGCCTTCGCGTCGAGGCGCTCGTCGGGGTGGCGGGCGAGCAGCTTCACCAGGCGGTAGACGGCGTCGCCGACATCCATGCGCGCGACGCTCTTCGGGGTGAGCTCCGGGGCGCCCTGTCGTGGCGTGGGTTTCTGCTTGCGCCGCCCGGTCCTGGTCACGGCGAGACGGTAGCGCGCGTCGGCGGCGGTACCAAGCGACGAGCGCGGGGCGGGGCTCTGGTGGGGGCGAGGAGCTTCGCGTGGCGTGGAGGAGCTGCGGGCTGCTTGCCGCAGGTGCGCCCCGCCGGCGAGCATGCGCGCATGGCACGAACGGCGCCCTTTCCGAACGCAGCGGCGATCCCTGGAATGAACCCCGGCGTCTTCATCCTGGGCGGCGGCGGGGCCGGCGGGGGCGGGAGCGGCCGCGGGGGCAACGGCCGCGGCGATGGCCAGGGAGGCGGCGGGAGGAACGGCGGCAACGGCGCACGCGGCGGCGGCAAGGACGCGGGCAGCTGCGGGCCGGGCAGCGGGGGCGGCTGCCCCAACCCCACGCACGGCGGCGGCGGCGGCACCCACGCGGGCGATCCGGTCGATCCGATCACCGGGCGCGTCTACACGGTCGCGGTCGTCGATCTCGAGCTGCCCGGCACGATCCCGCTCGTGCTCAAGCGCAGCTACAGCTCCGCGCGCATCGAGGAGGACGGCGACCTCGGCTTCGGCTGGACGCACTCGCTCTCGTGGCAGGTCGAGGAGGGCCGCCGCGGGCTCCGGGTGCTGGAGCCACACGCAGCGGCGACGGAGCTGCCGAGGAGGCTCGAGCCGGGCGCGTCGGCGCGGTTGCCGTGCGGGGTGCTGACGCGTTACGCGTGGGGCTACGCGCTCGCGGCGGACGGGCTGGCGTACCTGTTCGCGGAGCCGCGGGGCAGCCGATGGCTGCTGAGCCGGATCATCGACCTGCACGACAACCTCATCGAGCTCTCGTACGAGGACGGCCGCCTTGTGCAGGTGATCGACAGCGTGGGTCGGATCATGCGCGTGCGTCGGCACAAGGACGGGCACATCGCCGCCTTCGAGGTCAAGAACGCCTCGGCACACGGGCGCTGGGAGGCGCGGCGGCGGTATGCGTTCGACGCGCGCGGCGACCTCGTCGCGGCCGAGGACGCCGCGGGGCACGCGCAGCGCTTCGCCTACGACGAGGACCACCGCCTGGTGCGGCGCGACGAGCCGGGAGGGCTCGTGGCGGAGTTTCGCTACAAGGATGGGCGTTGCGTCGAGAGCTGGTGCCACCGTGACGGCAACGACGCGCTCGACGACGGCGCGCCAGAGACCCTGTTCGATGGATCGCGGGCCAGGGGGTTTTTGCACGCCAAGATCGACCACCACGACGGCGCGCTCACCGAGGTGATCACCTCGCGCTCGATCCGGCGCATCGACGGCAACGCCTTCGGCAAGCTGGACAGGATGGTCTGGGGCGGCAGCGGCGTGCACACCTTCCGCTACGACGACGCGGGCGCGCTGCTCGAGTACCAGGACGCGACGCAGCGGGTCTTCCGCTGGGAGCGCGACGCGGAGGGGCGGCTCGTGGCCGAGGTCGACCCGATGGGAAACAGGACTCACTACGAGCACGACGCGCGCGGGTTCATCTCGGCCATGACCGACGCGCTCGGCGGCACCGCGCGCTACGAGCGTGACGCGCGCGGCGACGTCGTTGCCGTCTACGACGACGTGGGCTTCGTGGTGGGCTTCGCGTATGACAGCCGCGGCTTGCTCGTCGGCGCCACCCTGCCGAACGGCGGCGAGACGCGCATGGAGGTCGACGCGCTCGCGAACCGCGTACGCGTCGTCGAGCCCGACGGCTCCGAGCGGCGCATCCGGTACGATTTCCTGGGGCGCGTCACGGGCTTCACCGACGAGCGCGGCCACGAGACGCGCTTTGCGTACGATGCGTGCGGTCGCATGTGCGCCGTCTTCGGGCCGGGAGGCGCGGCGACGCGCTACGACTTCGATGTCGACGGCAACCTGGCGCAGATCACGGACGCCGACGGACGCACGACCACGCTGCGCTGGGGCGGCTTCCACGTCGTCACCGAGCTCGTGCGACCCGACGGCAGCAAGGTGCGCTACCGCTACGACCGCGAGCAGGATTTGGTGCGCATCGTCAACGAGGCCGGCGAGGAGCACCGGATCCAGCGCGACGGTGAGGGGCGCATCACCGGCGAGCGGACCTTCGACGGCCGCGAGATCCGCTACAGGCTCGACGCGCAGGGGCGAATCGAGCGGGTGGAGCGCGGGAGCGACAAGGTCGACTTCGAGTACGACCCGCTCGGCAGGCTCGTCAAGCGCACCACCTCCGACGGGCGCGAGGACGTGTTCGACTACGATCCGCTCGGCAGGATCGAGCGCGCCGCGAGCGGCGATGTCGAGTGCCTGTACACGTACGACCGGCGGGGGCGGGTGCTCACGGAGGTGACGCGGCGGGGCGCCGAGGTGCTCGCGGCGTTCGCATGGACCTACGACGCCATGGGCAGGGTCACCGGCGTGCGTGGGCCGGGCGGCGAGATGAGCGTGCAGCGCGACGTCATGGGACGGCCCGTCGCGGCGCAGATCGGTGGAGAGAGCGCGCCGCTGCGCTTCGCGTACGATGCCGGCGGCCACGAGGTCGCGCGGGTGTTGTCCGGCGGCGGCACGATCGCGACCGAGATCGACGCCGAGGGCCTGGTGCAGCGGCAGCGCGTGCTCGGTCAGCCCGCGGCGCCGCGCGTCGGTCCCGGCGAGCCGCCGTGGGTCGGGCCGAGCGCGACGCCCGAGACGTGGCGCAGGACGTACGCCTGGTCGCCCGCCGGGATGCTCCGCGCCGAGGAGGATCTCGGCGGTGCGGCGCGAGCGACGCTCCGCGACGCGAACGGCCGTGTCGTCGAGCGGCGCCGGGGCGGCAAGCCGGCCGAGCGGTTCCGGTTCTCCGCGGCGGGCGAGATGGAACGGGACGGCGAGCGGCGGACCTACGCGCCGGGCGGGCGGTTGACGGAGCGCGCGACGGCACGACAGACCGTGCGCTACGAGCACGGCGAGCGCGGCGACGTGGTGCGGAAGCGCGTGAGCGAGCCGAGGGGTGATGGCGGAGGCGAGCGGGCACCCGAGCGCGTGTGGACCTACGCATGGAGCGCCGATGGACGGCTCATGGAGGCGCGGACGGCCGAGGGGAACGTGATCTCGTTCGCCTATGACGCCTTCGGCCGCAGGATCGAGAAGCGCGTCGCGCGGCCCGGGGAGGTCGAGAGGCTGACCCGGTACGCCTGGCGCGGCGACGTGCTGGTCCACGAGCGCACCGAGCGCGCGCCGGAGGATGGCGACGCGACCGCCGTGGAAGAGCGGAGCTACGTCACGCTGCCGGAGAGCGCGCTGCCGCTCGCCCAGCGGGACGGCGCCGCGGGGGCGCTCAGGTACTTCGTCCACGGGGTCAACGGGTTCCCCGAGGCGCTCGTGGAGGGCGACGGGCGCGTCGCGGCCGAGATCGAGGCGGGGCTGTACGGCGACGTGCCCGACGGGCAGGCCGGGATCACGCCGCTCAGGTTCCCGGGGCAGTACGCCGACGCGGAGACCGGGCTCCACTACAACTGGCACAGGTACTACGACCCGGAGGCGGGGGTGTACCTGAGCCCGGAGCCGATCGGGATCGAGGGAGGCCTGAGGCCGTACGCGTACGTCGACAACTACCCGGTGGAGTGGGTGGACGCCGATGGGCTGATGAAGTGCACCATCACGCGGAACGACGGGCAAATCATCACGCGCAACAGCGGGAGCAAGGCGCCCCTTCATCCTGCCGTCGTCGCTGCGCTACCCCCATCATCCGCGCGCCCTAACCCTGACTTTAGCCCTCCGGCTCACAAATGCGCAGAGCCAGCTGCGCTCAGCGCATACCTTTTCGAATGGGAGCGCAAGCAGAAGCCGAAGGCCTCGTGCGATCCAGAAAAAGATCCACGTTGGCAGCAAAATCTGGCCATAGCGCTCGGTGACATCAAGCGAGACGGGGGCATCCGATCCCACGCCAATGAGGATGGCACAGAACGGAATTACGCATCTTGCCCCAATTGCTCACAGACGATTCCTCGCCTGTACGCGCTCGCCGGGATGAGCCCGCCTGTCAGCCTCATCGCCGCAGGGCAAGACCCCATCGACCCCACGCGGACCAACGTACAAACCTCTCTGCCCTCCCCCGCATGGGAACCGAGCCTCAACCGCGGAGTAAACCCAGCATCTCACGCGGGGTTCGCCGGACAGAGTCCCGGCGCATGGCGACATGACAGCTCGACAGGCTGGAGGCGTATATGAATGTGCGCTCTAGGTCCCCCGCGTCGAAGGTTTTCGAGAATCGCATATCTCGTCGTGTGCAGCACTATTTCGACGCAGAAGGAATGCTGCACGACGCGGGACGCACGTGCTCGCGCGAAGCGCTCCGCCTTCTGCTGGAAAGCGAAGGCATCCCACCCCTCACCCCGGCGCTGGATTTCGAGGAAGCGTTCGGCGGAACCCTATCATCGCCAGACGAAACAGTGCTTTCGTTGGGTACTTTTCAAGCGCTCTTGCACCAGGAAGAGACAGGACGCTACTCGGTCGATGTTCACGCGCAGACACTCGAATCCGACCGGGGCTGGCCTCACGTTCGATGGCGAGGGGCTCCGCTCATCCCTGTCGGACACTGGCACGGCATCGGTGACCTTTACGTCGACGGGGCGGGGGTGCTGCACGGCTACCGGTGGAACGACGATGCGCTTCGCGCTGCGGCCGGAAGCGGACGCACCTTCTTAGAGTCTGTGGCGTTGTGGTGGGAAACCTTCGAAAAACCGATAGATTGCCCCCCGAGCTTCGAGGCGCGCGCACACGCCCAAGTCGCTGTCGGTATCGCGCGCGCTCTCTCTGTCCCCTGCGCCGAGGAAGCTTCTGACAGCGTCTGCACACGCTACCGGCGCGACGACATCTTCATCGAGGAGATCGCGACGTCCTATGCTGGCGGGCCGCTCACCACGGTCTGGGCAGACAAGAAGAGCTTGCTCGATGCGATGCGCATTGCGCGCGCGCTCGCACCCGAGTCACGCATCGAAGCGAGCCAAGACTATGGCGACGACGTGAGGACGCTGCTGCAGAACGCAGGGCTTCTGTCGCGGTGAAAGCGTAGCGTCGGTAATGTTCATCCCGTCCCACGAGCCAGCTCAACCGGCCGAACGCGCACGGCCCCATGAATCTTGGTACGTGGAGTACTGACGACGGCAACTTCGTGAGGCAGCGATGAGCTCCAGGAAGGCGTTTCACCGTGGTCTCGACACCATCAAGCCACCGGCCAGCCTCGCGATGCGGCTAGACCGCCGCGACGAGCACGTCGACCTGCGCATCGACGGCGCCCGCGTCGTGGAGCGTCCAGTCGGGAGGAGCCGCCGTGCGCCCTTCGAACGGAGCTTCCCCAGAGCACATATCGCCGAGATCGTCTTCGAGCACCGCCTTGCTCGGCTCCGCGCCGACGGTTTCGCTGCTGGCGTTCAGCCCATCACCAACGCGCGTTGCGAGGAGGACATGCTCACCGCGCCCCGCATCATCGGCGCGCAACTCGAACGGCGGGGCGACCCGACGGGCACCCTGATCGCCTTTCAGGCCGAGCGGCTGCTTCACGATGGGGACGATGCGCGCGCCATGGAACACGAGCTCCTCGACTCGCTGAAGTCGATGACCTTCGGCCCGGTCTCCGACTTCGGCGAGCCCTTCGCGTGCATCGATGGCGGTCACGGCGGCCTCCTCGCGTGGGCCCACGACGACGACGCGGCCACCATCGAGGACGCGCTCCGGCCAGAGCTCGCGCTCATCGGCCGCGACACGCTCGGCTTCTCGCCGGACGATCCGGACGTCTCGCTCGGCGTCGTCGGACTGCATCGGCTGCGCCGACTCCTGGCGAGCGCCGCCGGACGCTCGCTCGGATCCCTCCGCCTCATGATCTCTGGCGTCCTCGGGCCGTTCCTCGATCTGCTCAACGCGCACGGCTGCGCATCGGTGGTCACGTCGCTCGTGATCCGTGGGTCCAGTCCGCCGGTCGGCGCGGCGCTCCCTGGCCTACGCGGGCTGGGCGCGCCAGAGCGCATCCTCGCGACGCTCCTCGCCCAGCCCGCGCCGACGCTCCGCTACCTGACCATATTTCGCGGCGACGATGACGTACGAGGAGCCCTGGCACCGCTCGACCCAGAAAAGCTCCCGTCGCTCGAGCACCTCGCGCTCTGGTACCGCCCGACGCGCCCCGAAGGGCTCCGTGCGCTCGCAGCGCATCCTCTCGTCCGGCGACTTCGGTCGCTCGAGATCTGGTCGGCAGACGACGCCAGGAGGTTCCCGTTCGAGGAGCTCCTCGCGCTGTGCCCATCTCTCTCTCACCTCGCCCGCATCCTCCTCGGAGGGCACCTGATGCCAGCGCGCGTTCAGGCGCAGCTCGCCGCGTGGCCCGCGGTCGAGCTCGTGAGCTACGATCGACGTGAGGTGCTGGCGCTCGACATCGCCGCGCTCGGCTGGACGCAGGCGCAACGGTGAGCTCCTCTGCGCAGGAACGCGCCTCACGTGCGACGATCCGCTCGGCCGTTCCATGAGCTCCACCGGGTTGCTGCCCGCAGCGAACGCGTCGGTGCTCTGCTCGGGCCGCGGTGCCAAGAGCCGGCGCGCCCCCGACGCCGCGGTTGGTGATACCGGTGGACGCCGCGGTCAGTAGAACCGATACCCGAGGCCCACCGGCGAGGCGATCACGAACCCGTCGAGCCCCTTCATGAAAGTCGAACGACTGAACGGCGGAGCATTCGAGCTCGGCCTATTCCAGCCGGATACTGCACGGCACGCCAAGCTTCGCATTCTCGGCAACGAGTTCGAGCAGACCACAGGGGACACAGGCTCGCAGGAGACGACGCGCCGGACGTACGCAAGCGCGATCGTCGCCGTAACGGCCTTCGAGCATCGCCTGGCAGAGCTCATGGCTGCGGGGTTTCGTTACGCTCCGCCGCCCCCTTCACCCCACGAGGACATCGAGGCGCTGATCGATGACGAGCCCGACGAGCCCGCAGGCTACCTGCTCCTGGCGGAGTCGCTCCGGGCCTCCGCGGACGCCCGCGCGGAGCTCATCGAAGTAGCCGCGGCGCGCCTCGAAGCGGACTCGCCGGAGCTGAGCGAGCGCGAGGAGAAGCTGCTCCTCGCACACGGCAACCGGCTGTTCGGCGCGCTCGATGATGTGCAGCGTGCTCTACCGGGCACGTTCACGTACGAGTGCTTCCTCAGCTTCGTCCGCGAAGCCTGCGTGGCGGACGCCGATGCGGTCGCGCTGGCCGATGTCTTCGAACCGCCGCTGCTTCAGGTCGATCCGCGCGAGCTCGGCTTCGATCCCCGCGTGGAGCGGCCGGCCCCGCACACCTATGCGGTCCACGCGCTCCGCCGCTTGCTGCACCACCCGGCCGGGCGCTTCCTCCGGCGCTTACGGATGGAGATCCGCGAGGAGCTCGAGCCCATCGTGCCCCTCCTCGTGGAACACGGTCGCGTCGACCGCGTCTCGCACCTGACGGTGACCTCACGACGAGGACGCGCGCTGGGCGCGTGCTTTCCGGATCTGCTCGCCCTGGCCTGCTACACCCGGGCGCTCGATCGCTGGCTCGCAGCGCCGCTGCCCGGGCTTCTACATCTCACGTTGCGCTGGGAGCCGACGGCGCTCTCGTCTGTGATCGCCGCGCTCGACTCGACCCGCCTTCCGTCGCTCCAGCACCTCGCCTTGTGGGACACGCCGCTCGACGCGAAGTCGACGGGGTTGGTGCTCGATCATCCCGTCATCGCGCAGCTCACCAGCCTCGATCTATGGTCGCAGATCGCGCCTCAGCGCGGCATGTACGAGGCGTTGCTCGCCAGGCGCGGAAAGCTCCACCATCTGAAGCGCCTCGTCCTCGCGATCCATGGCGCTCCCGCCGAGCTCGTCGCACGGTTCGCTGACTGGCCGGCCGTGGTCTGGGCGGACCGGAGCCGCGCTGGCCTCGAGGAGGCGGATCGAGAGGCCATCGCTGGCTTCCCTCTCGGGGGATTCATTTTCTAGACCGATCGGCAGCTCGCGACGGGGACGCGGCGCATACCATGGCTCGCGAGCTCGTCGATCGCGCTACTCAGTAGAACCGATACCCGAGGCCCACCGGCGCGGCGATCACGAACCCGTCGAGCCCCTTCATGAACGTCGGCCAGGCGCTCAGGAGGAGCGCGCCCGACGTCCAGCTCGAGCTCGGCAGATCCGCCAGCACGAGCGACACCTCGACGCTGCCGCCGAACGCGAGCGTCTCGACGAGCGCGGTCTCGGGGAGGCTGCCCTCGCGCGCGTTCACGTCGACCTCGGTCCGGCCGTAGTTGCGGTCGACCAGCTCGGAGGGGATCTCCCCCTTCACGCCGGTGACCTTCGCGTCCTGCCCCACCGCGCCGACGAGCCCCGTCAGGCCGAGCCACAGGCGCCCGAAGCGCAGCGACGCAGACGGGCCGCCGACGACCAGGTAGCCGCCGCCGAACCGGTAGCCGCCGAGCGCCCGGACGCCGAGGTGCAGCCGCTCGGAGAGCGCGACCCCGACGAAGGCCTGGCCGCCAGCGAACGGCCCGATCGCCGGCTCGAAGCTGGCGTGGCAGACCTCGTCGTTGCAGGGCGCGATGAGCTCGCCCTCCGGCAGGATGTTGTAGCTGTACGAATACGTGCTCAGGTCGCCGAAGCTGCCGGAGTCGATCAGCCCGATCAGCGCGCCGCCCGCCGCGCCGACCTCGAGCACGAAGCTTCCGGCGTGTTTCGGCGAGGCGCCCGGGCTCGCCTCCGGCTCCTCGGCCGCGGCAGGCTCCTCGGCCTGCGCGTCCTCCTCCGGCGCCGCCGCGCCCTTCCCGGCCCCGGCCGCGCCCTTCCCGGCCCCAGCCGCGCCCTTCCCGGCCCCAGCCGCCCCCTTCCCGGCCCCAGCCGCCCCCTTCCCGGCCCCAGCCGCCCCCTTCCCCTCCCCGGCCGCGCCCTTGTCCGGCGCCGCGGTGGCCGCCGCCGTCTCCTTCGCGGGCGCCTCCTCCGCCGGCGCGGGCTCCGGCGCCGCCGAGCCGTCCTTCGCCAGCGCCGGAACCGCCACGGCCTTCCGCTCGCCCCGCTTGATCGAGACCGACGCCTCCCACTTCTTCCGGCCCGGCGCGCTCGCGCTCACCTTGTGCTCGCCGGGATCGATCGGCCGGGCCTGGCCCCAGCTCGCGCTGTCGACCGGCGCCCCGTCGAGCGTCACCTCGAGCCCCTCGACGGCGGCGGCCCGCGGCACGCTCACCGTGAGCCGCGGGAGCCGCAGCTCGAGCCTCGCTCCCCGCGCCTTCGCGTCGGCCTCGAGGCGCTTGTTGCCCTCCTTGCGGGCCGCGGCGCTGAGATCGATGTACTCGGACCAGGCGGTCGCGAGCTTCCCCTGCTTCTCGTGGCAGGTGGCCAGCGCGAGGAGCGTGGCCGACCTCGGGCTCAGCCGGTAGCTCTCCTCGATCTTGGGGCAGGCCTCCGCGAGCTTGCCCTTCTTCATGAGCGCCTTGCCCTCGTCGAGCAGCGCAGACGCCTGGGCGAACGCGACGCCCGGGCTCACCGCGAGCGAGAGCGCGAGCGCCGCGCCGGCGATGCGCGCCCACGGGCTCCGCGCGCGCCGGGCCGCCTCCCGAAGCAGGCCGACGCGGAGAGGGCGCCGGGGAAAAGAAAGCATGTCGTCGGAGTTCTCAGCGTCTTGCCGGTCCAAACGGTTCGTCGCTCCAGCGCGAGGCGCGTGAAAGGGGGCCGAAGCGTATCACGCCCCGTTTGAACCGATCAAAACCGCGCGGCACGCCGCACGTCGCCTGTCGCCCGTCGCTCACCGCGCGGCGCGCGGCGCGCGCCGCGCGCCGCACGCGGGTTACGCGGCCCCGGAGCGCTCGTCGAGCAGCTTGATCCCGGCGGCGACCTCGCTGGCGAACGACTCGGCGATCGCGCGCGCCCGACCGAACCGGGGCGGGACCTCCCTGGCGGCGCGGGCGAGCGTCGCGACGGCAAGGTCGTGCGGCTGGCGCAGGAGCACGCGGTACGCGAGGCTCCGGCCAGGCGGGGTCGCGACGACCGCGAGCGTCGAGGCGGACCACGCGAACGGCGGGCTCTTCCGGGTGGCGGTCGCGAGATCCGTGAGCGGCGTGCGCGTCATCCAGAGGGCGAGCGCGTCCGTGAAATCCGGCGGGGCGAGCCCGGGGATGCCGTGACCCATGTCGGCGAGGCCGACGCGCCGGGTCTCGACCTCGACGTTGCGCAGCTGCCGCCACCGGAGCAGCCGCGGGGGCGGGGGCTGGCCGCGGAAGCTCGCGCGGCCCGTCCACCAGGCGACCACCGCGTCCGTGCGAACGCTGTCGAGCACGCGCGCGAACGTGGCGTGGCGCGACAGCGCGGTCGCGACGTCCGCCGGCGCGGGCACGAGCTCGCAGAGGTCGCGCACGCTCGCGAGCAGGCGCGGATAGCGGCTGCGCGTCAGGACGCCGGCGAGCTCGTGGTTCGTGAGCTGGAGCAGGTCGTTCAGCGCGGCGAGGAGCGCCCAGTCGGCGGCGGTGAGCTCCGGGAGCGTGTCCACCGGCGCGACGAGCCGGGCGACGCGGACGCGGACCACATCGATGCGCGAGCCGAGGTCGCGATCGAGCGCCCCCGCGCCGTCGCCGAGGAGGAGCGCGAGCCGGACGCCGAACGGGCGCACCGGGTGGAGGGGGCCGCCGAGGACGAGCGGGGCGAGCACGTTCGCCTGGAGCTCGGAGAGGCGCTCGGCGATCGCGTCGGGCTCGGTCATTGGGGGGCCCGGCCGACGCCCGGCGGGAGCGCCCTCGGCTCGCCGCTCGCGTCGGGCGGGGCGAGGTCGCGCAGGGGCCGGATGCCGACGCCGCCGAGCACGACCTCGGGCAGCTCGGTCGCCAGCGCGGCCGTGAGGCCCGCCGACTGCGCGGCCAGCGGCGACCACTGCTGCGCCTCGAGGAGCGCCGTCTCCAGCGGGACGAACGCGTCCTCGGGCACGCCGATCGCCCGCCCGTCGCGCCCGATGAACAGCGCCTGCCCGGCCGGGGCGCCCATCGCGCGGAACAGCACGCCGGGCGCGACCGCGGGGACCGCGTCGTAGCCGGCGGGGATGTAGAGGCCCGGGTGGACCTCCCGGAAGAACTCGCCGACCGGGATCCCCTCGATGCCGGTCGGGTGGCGGAGGAACGCGCCCGCGGCCGTGAAGGCGATGCGGGCCCGGCGCAGCGTCTCGGGGCCGAGCGCGTAGGCGACGTGCCGGAGGAGCTGCATCTCCTCGGGCCGGATCCACGACGCCGTCACCGTCCTCCACGGCTCGGAGCTCGGGACCAGGCGGAGCGACAGCACGACCGACGGCGGGCGCCGGGCGTCGCCCTCCGGCGTCACCCGCGCCACCGCGGGCTCGCGGCTGAGCTCGACCCGGGCGAACGCCGAGACGTCCCCCATCGCCGGCAGCTTCGCGATCTCCAGCGCCTCGCGGCCCCTGCCCCGGAAGAGCACGAGGCCCGCCTCGCTGAACACGGGGCAAGCGCGGAGGTTGACCGGGTGCCGGAACCCGATCTCCACCGCGGCGCCGGGGGCGACCGGGACGAAGTACCCGAGGCCCGGCGTGCTCGTGAGCAGCGGGACCATCCGGTCGGGGATGGCCGGCACGCGGAAGAGGTAGCGGAGGACCGGGGCGTCGTCGAAGCTCGACTCCGGCGGCCACTCGCACAGGCCGACCTCGGCCTCGACGCTGCTCCGGGACAGGTAGCGGATGAGCGCCGGGCCGAGCCCCGACTCCGCGACGAGCCAGCGGGGCCCGGGCTCGCGCCCGGCGGCCGGATCGAGGTGCGGCTCGAGCCGGAGCAGCAGCGCGCGCACGTCGAGGCGCCGCTCGACCTCGTACGTCTGCGAGAAGGCGTTGTGGTAGAGCGAGAGCGCCGCGTCGCTGGGCAGGATCTGCGGGACGTCGTACCCGAACGGCGCGGCGGCGTCGCGGTACTGGACGAAGTGCCGGCTCGTCCCGGTGAAGCAGTAGCCGCCGGCCAGCCGGGCGATCTCGGCGACGCGGTCGAGCCGGTCGCTGCTCTCCGCCGCGAACAGGAGGGTGACCTCCCGGGCGCCCAGCTTCGATCGCACGACCTCGACGACGAGCGAGCGGAGGATGTCGCCGAGCGAGCCCTGCCGCGTGTAGAGCGCCAGGAAGGCGACGAGCCGATCGATCGACGGCAGGAGGACGAGCCCCTTGGCCCCGAGCGCGACGCCCTTGGCATCGAGCCCGAGGCCGGGCGTGCGCAGCCGGGTCTGGTGAACGGCGACGCGATCGAGCATCGAGGGACTCCCGACGTTAGCGCAGAGCCGCTGACCGTAAGAGGAGCTTTCAGATCCGTCAAGAGAGGCCCCCGCGCGCTCGATTCTTCTCGATTCTTCCTTCGGGGCGCGACCGCGACACTGGAACTACCCTGGACGACAGCGTAGTCTCCTTGGCGAATGCGCTCCGTCGGAACACCGCAGCCCCGCCCGGCTTGGCGCCATGAGATCGCCTCTCCGCCGCGCCGGAGCGCGCTCGGCGCCCATCCCAACGATCACGTCGGCTAGCGCATGAGCTCCGCGCGCATCGAGCCCGCAAGGCCGCTCATCGCCGGCCGATTCCACATCGAGCGCGAGGTCGGCCGCGGCGGGATCGGCACCGTGCACCGCGCGTACGACGTGCAGACCGAGCGGTACGTCGCGCTGAAGATCATCACCGCGCTCGGCGTCGACGCCGAGGGCCAGGCCCGCCTCTCCCGCGAGGGGCAAATCCTCTCGGAGCTCGATCACCCCGGGATCGTGCGGGTCGTGGCGTTCGGGACGCTCGATTCGACCACGACGGACGCGGAGGGGCGGCGCATCGAGGAGGGGACGACGTTCATCGCGATGGAGTGGCTCGACGGGGAGGACCTGGCGTCGCGCCAGCGGCGCTCCCCGCTGTCGCTGCGCGAGGGGCTGGAGGTCGGGCGCCAGGTGGCGAGCGCGCTCGCGGCCGCGCACGACGCGGGCGTCGTCCACCGCGACATCAAGCCGTCGAACATCCTCCTCCTGCGCGGGCCGCCGGACGCCGGCGTCCGGGTCAAGCTCGTCGACTTCGGGGTGGCGGCGTCGAAGGAGGTCGTGCTCACGACCGACGCGGGCAGCCCCGTCGGCACGCCGGCGTACATCTCGCCGGAGCAGGCGCGCGGCGACGCGACGGTGGACGCGCGCAGCGACCTCTACTCGCTCGGCGCGACGCTGTTCGAGCTGGTCGCCGGCCGGCCGCCGCACATGGGGCCGACCTCGATCGCGACCCTCGTGCGCCTCGCGACCACGCCCGCGCCGCGGCTGTCGGAGTTCCTGCTCGACGTGGTCCCGGCGCTCGACGAGCTGATCCACGCGCTCCTGCTCGCCGACCGGGGCCTGCGGCCGAGCTCGGCGCGCGAGGTCGCGGACAGGCTCGCGGCGCTCGTCGCCGAGCCGCACCTGCCCACCCCTTCCCCGCTGCGCGTGAGCGACAACCCGCCGGGCGTGATGGGCACGCGGCTCGTGACCACGATCGTGGCGCTGCACGTGGCCACCGGCGAGGAGCGGCACCGCGAGCTCGAGGCGCTGCGGCGCCGCGGGGCCGACGCGCTGCCGCTCGGCGCCGACTCGATCGTAGCCCACCTCGGCGTGCGGCAGGCCCACGGCGACGAGGCGTCGCGGGCGCTCGAGCTCGGGCTCGGGCTCGGCGACCGCGGGGGCCGCGTCGGCGTCGCCTCCGGCCGCATGCGCGTCGACCGGACGCGATCGGCCGGCGAGGTCGTCGACCGCGCGGTCGCGCTCGCGCGCGAGGCGGGCCTCGGCCGCGTCCTCGCGGACGCGACCACGGTGGAGCTGTCCCGCGGGCGCTTCCTGGGCGAGCCGCTGGAGAGCGGCGCCGTGCGGGTGCTCTCGCGCGCGCCGAAGCGGCCCGACGCGCAGACGCCCTTCGTCGGGCGGGACGCCGAGCTCATCACCACGGTCGCGGCGTTCGACCGCTGCGTGGAGGACCGGACGCCGGTCGTGGTGAGCATCTCGGGCCCGCCGGGCATCGGCAAGAGCCGGCTCGCGCGCGAGTTCGTCGCCCGCATCGCCGACCGGCAGGATCCGCCGCGGCTCGTCCAGCTGCGCTGCGAGTCGTTCGGCCGGGCGCAGGCGCTCGGCGTGGCCACCGACGCGCTGCGCGTCCTCACGGGCCTGCCGAAGGGCGCGTCGCTGGAGCAGGCCGACGAGGCGGTGCGCGCGCGGCGGCTGCTCCACGGCGACGGCGGGCTCCTCGCGCGCCTCCTCGCGAACCAGCCGTTCCCCGACGGCGTCGACCTGCGCGGCGCGCGCGACGCGCTGTACCTCTCGATGACCGACATCGCGGTCGGCGCCGCCTCCATCGAGCCGTGCGCGCTGCTCGTCGAGGACGCGCAGTGGGCCGACCCGGAGAGCGTCGCGTGGCTCGATCACCTCCTCGGGCGGGCGACGGGCAGGGCGCTCTTCATCATGCTCATGGTGCGCCCGGCGTTCTGGCGCGACCAGGGCCAGCGCTTCACCGGCCGCGACCACGTCCGCGTCGAGCTGCGCCCCATCGCGCGCCGGGCCACGCGCGAGATCGCGCGGGCCGTCTTCAGCGCGGCCGCGGCCGCGCGGCCGTTCGACGACGCGACGCTCGACCGCGTGGCGCAGCAGGCGGCCGGCTCGCCCCTCTTCGCCGAGGAGCTCGCGCGCGTCATCGCCTCCGGCAAGGACGCGGCCACGGCGCCGACCATCGAGGCGGCCATCCAGGTGAGCCTCGACGCGCTCGACGAGCCCACGCGCGAGGCGGTGGTGCGCATGAGCGTCTTCGGCCTGTCCGTGTGGGACGTGGGCCTCGCCGAGGTCGGCGTGGCCGAGCCGGAGACCGCGCTGAAGAAGCTCATCGCCGCGGAGCTGCTCGTCGAGCAGCCCGCGTCGCGCTTCCCGGCCGCGCGCGAGTTCCTGTTCAAGCACGCGCTCGTCCGCGACGTCGCGTACGCCTCGGTCGGCGAGGAGCTCCGGAAGAAGCTGCACGCGGCGGCGGCGCGCTGGCTCGACCGGCTGGGCGAGGACAGCGCCACGGTGGCGCAGCACTTCGACCTCGGCGGCGAGCACGAGGAGGCCGCGATCCGCTGGGAGGCCGCCGCGCGGCGCGCCCTCGCGACGAACTCGCTCCGCGACGCGGTCACGATGGCCGATCGCGCGCTCGTGTTCTCGCCCGACAAGCCGACGGCCTTCGCGCGCGCCGTCCTCCTGGAGGAGGCGTACTCGCGGCTCGACGCGCGCTCGCCCGAGCGCGACTCGGCGATCCGGGCGATGTGGGAGAACGTCTACGACGAGGCGAGCGAGCTGCGCACGCTCACCGCGCGCGCCCGCTACGATCACGCGTGCGGCTCCGGGATGGACCTGGAGGGGCGCCTGACGGCGCTGCGCGACCGCGCCCGGACGATCGATCTCGTCGAGGAGGAGGCGCAGTGCTCGGCCACGCTGGCGCAGGTCCACGCGTTCGCCGGGCAGCTCGCGATGGCGGAGCAGGAGGCCGCGCACCTGCTCGATCTCGCGGCGCGGCGGGGCCTGGTCTGGGCGGCGGTCGACGCGTGGCAGACGCGCGCGGTCGCGCACCAGACGCGCGGCGAGCCCGCCGCGGCGCTGGAGGCGCGCCGGAACGCGGCGCGGGCGGCGCGCCGCGCCGGGCTGCAGGAGCGCGAGGCGATGCTGACGATGAACGTCGGCTTCGCGCTCACGACCATCGGCGCGCGGGGCGAGGCGCTCCAGGAGATCGAGGCGGGCATCGCCCGGGCGCAGGCGATCGGCAGCTCCGGGGCGGCGCGGCACGGGCAGATGATCCTGCTCTGCTGGGCGGCGACGTTCGGCCCCGAGCCGCGGCTCGACGCCGCGCTCGCCGAGCCGCGCGCGAGCGCGGACGAGGCCGCGGGGAGCATGTGGGTCGTGCGCGACCGGGTGACGCTCGGCATCCTGTTCTACCGGGGCTGCGAGCTCCTGCGCGTCGAGTCGTCGGGCCTCGCGCGGGCGCGCTCGCTGCTGAAGAAGGCCACGGAGGCCTACCGCGTCACGGAGAACCGCGACGTCCTCCCCGTGGCGCTCGGGTTCTGCGCCGAGGCGGAGCGCCGCTTCGGCAACGCCGAGCAGGCCCGCGAGATCGCGCGGGAGGCGGCGGCGCTCGTCGAGGCGGGCGCGCCGAGCCTGCTCAACGAGGCGCCGATCTACCTCGCGCTGCACGACGCTTGCGTGGACATGGGCGACCTCGTGGGCGCGCGGGAGGCGATGGAGCGCGCGATGCCGCCGCTCCTGCGCCGGCTGAAGGGCCTGGAGGGGACGCCCTACGCGAGCTCGTTCCTGCTCAACCTGCCGCAGAACTCGGCGCTGCTCGCGGCCGCCGAGGCCTACGGCTGCGTGCCGCCGTCGCTCGAGGCGATGATGAGCAGCAGGCCGTAGTCCCGCTCGCAGCGCGCTTCCGGCGCGGCCGCGGGCCGAGAGGGGCCGCCGCGCCGCCCTCCGGGGCCGCCGCGCCGCCCTCCGGGGCCACCGCGCCGCCCTCCGGACCGCCGCGCGCCCGCCCGGGCGGCTACGGCGAGGCCGGAGCCCTGCCCGTCACTTCCGGGGCGCGGAGCCGCCGCCCTGCTTGGTGGGCGTCGTCTGCACCGGGCGCAGGTTGATGGTCAGCACCTCGTCGCGCGTGAACACCACGAAGCGCGCCTCCGGGGTGTACCCATCGGCCGTGACCCGGATGCGGTGTCCGGTGCCATCCCGGCTGAACCGCGCGAAGAACGGGTTGCTGGGGAGCTCCACGTCGTCGAGGTAGATCTTCGCGTCCATCGGCGTGGCGATGATCCGGAGCTCGATGAGGTTGGCGACGGGCGGCGCCGGCGCGGGCGGGATCACCATGGGCGTGGTCGGGTCGACCGGAGGGGCCACCGGCTCCTGGTCGTCCTTCATCGGGAACTGCGAGACGACCGCCCACGTGCCGCCGATCAAGAGCAGGGAGAGCAGCGCGACCCCCGCGCCCCAGAAGAGCGCCTTGCGCCCCGTCGGCTTGGTGTTGGCGACCATGATCGTGGGGATCGTCTGGCGGTTCGAGATGCTGTCCTCGCGCGAGCTGTCGTCGCCCAGCATCGGATCCGCGACCGGCGCGGCGGCGAACTGCTGCGCCATCTGCGACACCGGCATGCGCTGGGACCACGGCACCGCGCCGCGCTCCTCGAGCACCGGGAGGATCTCGAACTCCTCCGCGCCCTCGCCCGAGGCCGCATGGAGCCGCCCGAGCTGGTCGCTGATGGCGGACCGCACCTCGGCCCGTCGGTTCGCGAACGTCTCGCCGATGAGGCGGCCGATCTCGGCCGACGACGGGCGCCGGCCCATCGTCGCGAGGTAGGCCTCGACGTCCTCGCGCATCTGCGCCGCCGTCGCGTAGCGCTCTTCGGGCGCCATCGCGAGGGCGCGCGAGCAGATCCGATCGAGCGCCTCGGGCGCCGCGGGCCACCGCTCGCGCAGCTGCGGGATCTCGCCGAACGTGAGCCGCTGGAGGATCTGCACGTCGGAGAGATCCCCCCAGAAGCGCTCGCCCACGACGAGCTCCCAGAAGATCAGGCCCATCGAGAAGACGTCCGCGCGGCGGTCGACCGTCGTCGCGAGGGCCTGCTCCGGCGCCATGTACCGGATCTTCCCCTTGACGACGCCCGTGCTCGTGTCCGCGTCGCGCGTCGCCCACTTCGCGATGCCGAAGTCGACGACCTTCGCCTGCCCGTCGTAGGTGACGAAGATGTTGTGCGGGCTGATGTCGCGGTGGACCACCTGGAGCGGCTGCCCGTTGAAGTCCATGAGGTCGTGCGCGTAGTGCAGCCCGGCGAGCGCGTCCGAGAGGATCGCCAGGTACACCGCGCGGTGACGCGAGGGATCGATCTTCCTGCAGATCCGATCGAGCGAGTGCCCCTCCAGGTACTCCATCACGATGTAGTACTGGTCGTCGATCTGGCCGCACTCGTACGTCTGCACGACGTTCGGGTGGTTCAGCCGCGCGGCGAGCCTCGCTTCGTCGAGGAACATCGCGTTGACTTCGGGCTCGGTGGCGATCCCCGGCTTGAGCCGCTTGATCACGACCAGCTTCTCGAAGCCGAGCGGGCCGCGATGCGCAGCGAGGAAGACCTCGGCCATCCCACCCTGCCCCAGCTTTGCGATCAGCCTGTATCTCCCGAAGCCTCTCGCGGACTGCACGGGGAGCCGGACGATCATCGATGATGAGGTCACAGCACCCGATCGTTCGTAAGGATTGCTGACTCGTCAAGCAGACTCATGGATATGTGCCTCCCGACGGCATAGAGCGATCCGAGGCCGGGAGCGAGCCGCCCCCGGCCTCGGATGCTCTGATTCCGATGTAGATTCAGCTATTTAGGGTTCACCGACGCGCGCGCTCACCCCTCGCCGATGGCGATGCCGAGCCCCTGACGCAGCGCAAAATACTGATCGCTTGTCGAGAAGACGATCAGCTCCTTGAGCTTGTCCTGGGGCGGGAGATCCCCGGGCTGCTGCGGCTCGGCGGCGATGATCTTCTTCGCGATCTCGAGATCGCCCGAGAGGAGCAGGCCGGTGCGCGCCGCGGTGATGTCGACGCACTGGACCCACCGCTTGATGTTCGCCTTCGCGCCCTCCGCGAGGAACTTCTTGACCACCATGCGGAGCCCCTCGAGCTGCATCGGCTGCATGAAGCCGCGGAGCGTCTGCGCGGTGGCCATGATCTGCTTCTCGATGTCCTGCGGCACCGGCGTGTCGGGCGCGACCAGCTTGATCCCGGCGAACAGGAGCACCGTCAGCTCGGTGACCGTCGGGAACAGCGTCTTGATGTAGTGCTCGCCGCGGTACATCGCGAGGTGCTTGCCGACGATGAACGTGAGCTCCTGCGGCGAGAACCCGGTGAGGACGGTCTGCCCCGCGACGGACGCCGGCTGCTCGTTCGCCACCGCGACGAGCGCGCCGGGGACGTCGCTGCGCACGTAGAGCCGCGGCGCCGGGAGGCCGAGGACGTTGGCCGCCCACCCGAAGGTCCGGGCGAACGTCACCGTCGAGGTCGCCGGATCCTGCAGGAACCGCGGATCGAGGACCGGGAGCTCCTTCCTCTGCTTCAGCGTCTCGATCTTCGCCCTGAGCGCGGCGCCCGCGATCATCTCGAAGATCTTGCCGACGTAGAGGTTCTCCTCCTCGTGGAACAGGTTCCTGATCCACTGCTCGTTGTCGAGCCGGCTCTTCGCCGGGATCAGGCCCTGCGGGCGGTAGTCCTCGAAGTACTGCTGCTCGTCCGGATCGGCCTTGCGGAGGAACGCGAGCGCCGCCGCGACGCACCAGGCCTGGTCGTAGCGCTTGCCGTCGACGTACAGGCGGTAGAGCCGCTTGTACGGGTCGATCTTCATCGGATCGATCTTGACCATCGCCTGGAACTCGTTGGTCGCCAGATCGAACTGCTCCGACTGCTCGTAGAGCTCCGCCAGGATCAGGTGCTCCGTCGCGTCCTCGGGCTTGAGCCGCGAGGCCATGCGGAACGTCTCGACCGCGGCCGTCCGGTCGCCGAGCCGGTCGCGGTAGATGAGCCCGAGCGCGTGCCAGAGGTTGTACTCGAGGTCCGTGTTCCCCTTGCCGGCGACCCGGTGCAGCATCTTGCGGTACGCCCGCTCGAGCTGCTTCCACTCCTTCTGCGCCGTGAGGATCTTGTTGATGCGCTCGAAGGCCTCGAGGGAGTGCGGGTTCAGGTCCAGCGTCTCGTTGAACAGCTCCACCGCGCGCGCCGGGTCCTCCAGCTTGTCGCGGTAGATCTGCGCCATCGTGTAGAGGTAGCGGCTCTTGCGATCCGGCTGCGGCTCGAGGTCCGCGATCCGCTGGAGGCAGTCCACCATCCGCTCCCACTGCCCCGTGCGCTGGTAGAGCTGGAGCAGCTTGTGGAGCAGGACGTGGTTCTGCGGCTCGAGATCGAGCGCCTCCTCCAGGGCCTCGACGCCCTTCGGGATGTTGTTCTCCTTCTCGACCCAGATGTCGCCGATCTCGTTCAACATCCTGAACCGCTCGGCGCCGTCCATGATGTTGTCGAGGATCAGCCGCTTGTAGTGGCAGACCTGCTTGTAGTCCTTGAGCGCGTCGTAGACGGCGACCATCGCCTCGAGCGTCGGCCGGTGCGACGGATCGGCCCCGAGCGCCTTCTCGAAGTTGTTGACCGCCTGCTTCGACTGCCCCTGCGCCTGCTTGATGCAGCCGAGCTTGTAGTAGACGGTGGCGCGCTCCTCGGTCTCGGCCTCGTCGAGGCTGGTGAGCACCTTCTGGTAGTTCGTCAGCGCGCTCGCCCAGTCGTTCAGCTTGAAGCTGACGTCGGCGAGGCCCCGGATCGTCTCCTGGTCGGTGAGATCGAGGTTGTGCGCCGCCGTGTACGCCTTGAGCGACGCCTCGTCCTTGCCGAGCCGCTCGAGGACCTTGCCGAACGTCCGCTGCAGCCGGTGCTGCTCTGAACGGTCGCGCTTGCCGCTCTTCCTGACGAGCATCTCCGCGAGCGGCTCGGCCTGGGCCCACCGCTCCGTGGAGACGTACTCGTTGAGGAGCGGCATCGCGGCGTCCTCGTTGTCGGGGTCGCTCTGGAGCGCCATCTCGTACGCCTGCACGGCGAGCGTGTGCTCGCCGAGCATGTCGTCGCGGAGCTTGCCGAGCTCGACGAGCAGCCGCGCCTTGGCGCGGGGCGCGTCGGTGTTCATCTGCTCCTGCTCGAGGTAGCGCGCCGCGCGATCCCAGTCGGCCGCGTCGATCGCGATCACCCGCAGCGCCGCCAACGTCGGCACGTGGGTGGGGTCGAGATCGAGCGCCATCTCGAAGCGCTCCTGGGCCAGCCCGCGCTCGCCGAGCTTCTCGTCGAGCTGCCGGCCGATCCGGTAGTACATGTCGACGCGCTGCTTGCCGTCCACGGTCAGGTCCGCGACGCGCGTCATGTACTCGATGGCCTTGGACGAGTTGTCCTGCTTCTCGTAGAGCTTCGCCAGCGCCTCCAGGGACGGGACGTGCGTGTCCTGGATGTCGACGATGTTCAGGTAAGCGTCGATCGCGCGGTCGAGGTCCTCGATCTCCTCGGCGTAGACCTTCGCCGTATGGGACCAGAGCTCGATCTTCTTCTGGCGATCCTCGGCGGCGTTGATGTGGCGGTCGTACGTGTTGATGAGGTCGTGCCACTGCCGCAGCCGGCGGTAGCAGCGCTCCAGGGCCTCGAGCGCGGGCTCGTGCGACGGGTCGATCTCGACCACCTGCTCGAGCCGCGCGGCCGAGAGATCGGGCTTCAGGAACTGCTCCTCCTGGAGGTTCGCGATCTTCATCAGCACGTCGATGCGCTCGCGCTCCGTGGTGACCACGTCGAGCTGCATCTCGAGGACGCGCACGAGATCCGGCCACTGGTGGGTGGTCGTGTACACGCGCTCGAGCCCCCGCATCGCGAGCAGGTTCGACGCGTCGATGTCCAGCACCTCGCGGTAGACCGCGCCGGCCTTCTCGATGAGGCCGAGCTTGGTCTCGTAGAGGCCGGCGGTGCGCAGCTTCACGCTCGCGACGACGTCGGGCTCGCTGACGGCCTTCGCCTTGCGGAGCAGGACGTCGACGAGGTCGTTCGACTGGTCGCGATCCGTGTAGATGCGCTCCAGCGCCTCGAGGGCCGGGAGGTGCAGCGGATCGACGTCGAGGGCGCGCCGGTAGAAGCTGAGCCCCTGCTCGACCTCGCCCATGTGCTTCTCGAGCACCTCGCCGAGCTCGGTCAGGATCTCCTTCCGGTCGACGTCGATCACCGCGACGTTGAGGGCGTTCGTCAGCATCTCGCCCTGCCGCTGCCACTGGCCGGTCTTCTTGAAGAAGTTCGCCATCTGGCGCAGCACCGCCACGTTGTTCGGGTCGTACGCGTAGATCTGCTGGTAGTACGGCTGCGCGTACTCGGGGTGACCGAGGTCCTCCGAGTACCACTTGGCCAGGCGCAGGCAGAGCGTGATCTTCTGGACCGGGGCCGTCTCCTGCTGGAGCCACCCGTTCACCGTCTGCACGAGCTCGGGCCAGCGGTTCGTCGCCTGCGCCATGCGCTCGAGGTACCGGACCGTCTCCATGTCGGAGTAGTCCATCTCGAACGCCGTGAGCAGCGCGTCGAAGGCCTGGGGCCTGTCCTCGAGCTGCTCCTCGAAGACGCGGGCCACCTTGCGGAGGATGTCGGTCTTCTCGTGCACCTCCTCGCGCGACTCGAGCCGCGCGAGGTAGAGCTCGATGAGCGGCTCGCTGCGCCGGGCCGCGTCGTGGAGCTCCTCGAGCGCCGCGAAGGCCTGGTCGTGCGTCGGGTCGAGCTCCAGGACCTTCTCGTACGCGAGCGTGCCGCGGTCCTTCTCCTCGACCTGGTGCTCCCAGATTTGCGCCACCTCGAGGTACTCGCGCACCTTGTCGGCCGGCGACTCGTAGGCCGCCGCCCGGCCCATCTTCACGTCGATGACCTCGACCCAGCGCCCCTCGGCGCGGAGCAGGTTCTCCAGGGCGGCCATCGCCTCGAAGTCCTTCGGGTCGACCTCGAGCAGCTTCCGCCAGGCGTCGATCGCGTCGTAGGCCTGCCCGAGGACGTGCTGGTAGGTCGTCCCGAGCTCGCGGTAGAGCGCGATCACGTTTTCGGCCGGCAGCACGTCGCGCGCCCGATCCACCGTCTGGTGGAGCGCGCTCACGATCTGCTCGGGCTCGTTGCGGAGCCGCCAGATCGCCGCGATGGCGTAGAGCGCCTCGAGGTTCGCGTAGTCGATGTCGAGCACGCGCTGGTAGTCGTCGAGCGCCGAGTCGTCGCGGCCGAGCTGCTCGTGGAACAGCTTGGCGCGGCGGAGCAGCACCGCGACGCGCGACTCGTCGTCGGTCGCGATGTCGTAGTGGCGCTCGAGGACGTCACAGAGCTCGGCCCACTGCCCGACCCGCTCGTACAGGTTGGACAGCGCCCCGAGCGCCTCCGGATCCTCGCCGCGGAGGTCGAGGACGCGCTTCCACGTCTCGACCGCGCCCTGGACGTCGTTCAGCCGATCGGCGAGCAGGTGCGCCATCTTGGCGCGGATATCCGCCTCCTGGCTGTCGCCCATCGCGTTCTCGAGCTCCCGCTCCAGCACGACCTTGAGCTGGGTCCAGGCGCCCTTGGTCGTGTAGATGCGCTCGAGGGCGCTGATCGCCTGCTCGTTCGTCGTCTCGAGCTCGTCGAAGATGCGCCGGAAGGCGCGGATGGCGTCGTCGAGCTGCCCGAGCCGCTCCTCGTACGTCTGGCCGAGCCGGAGGTACAGGTCGACGAGCTCCGGGCGATCCTCGGTCGCGCGCACCCGCTGCTCGAGCACGCTCGCGAGCTCCGGGTACTGCTCGAGCTGCGAGTAGATCCGGTCGAGGTTCGAGAGCGCCTCGGCCTCGAGCGGCTCGATGCCGAGCACGTACCGGTACGTCTCCTCCGCCTTGGCGACGTCGCTGAGGTCGGTCTCGAAGACGCGCGCGAGCCGCTTGCCGATGCTGGTCTGCACGTCCTTGTCGGCGTGGATGCCCAGCACGTCGGCGTACGCGTTCGCGAGCAGCTCCCAGCCGCCGTCGACCGAGCCGGCGAGCCGCTCGACCTCCTCGAGCGTCTTCTCGTCGCGCGGGTACTCCTTCAGCGCCCGGATGAAGACGGCGAGGGCCCCGTCCGGCGAGATGAGGCGCTCCTCCTGGAGCTCGCCGAGCCGGTAGTACATCGACAGCCGATCCGGCTCCTGGGTGAGGTGGGTGAGCTCCGCCTCGAGCACCCCGCCGAGCTTCTCCCACTCCGCCGCCGCCTGGTAGAGCGGCTCCAGGATCGCGCCGATCTCGATCTGCTTGATCCCAGCCGCGAAGAGCCCCTCGAGGGCCTCGAGCGTGGGCGAGTGCTCGGGGGCTGCGGTGAGCACCTCGCGGTACGCCGCGATGGCCGCCGGCAGGTCGTTGAGCCGCGTCTGGTACACCACGCCGAGCCGGTACTTGAACTCGAGGATCTCGTCCGGCGACTGCGCGATCTCCGACTCGCGCGAGAGGATCGTGACGAGGTCGCTCCACCGCTCGGTCGCCGTGAACAGGCGGTCGAGCGAGGCGATCGCCGTCTGGTTCTCCGGCTCGACCTCGAGCACGCGCCGGTAGCGCGCGACGGCGCTGTCGATGTCGTCGAGCTGCGTCTCGAAGATCTGCGCGAGCCGCAGCCCGAGCTCGACGAAGCGCCCCGGCTCCTCGCCGAGCCGGCCGAGCTCCGTGTCGTAGAGCGCGGCGACCTGCGGCCAGCGGTTCACCATCATCGCGAGCCGCTCGAGGTTCGAGAGCGACTCCTCGTTGCCGATGTCGAACGTCACCGCCCGCGCGTACGTCTCGAAGGCGGTCACGTGGTCGCTCAGCATCTCCTCCGAGAGGCGCGCGATGCGGTGGAGCAGGTCGACCTTCTCGTACGGGTCCTCGGCCACCTTGACCCGGACCTCGAGCACGCTGATCAGCTTCTGCCACTCGCCGGACGCGTCGTAGATCGGCTCGAGGACCAGGGCGGCGCCGAGCGGATCGCGGGTGCCGTCCTTGATCTGCTCGAGCGCGCGGAGCGTCGGCTCGTGGTCGGGCATCTGCTGGAGCAGATCGCGGTAGAGCTCGATGGCCCTCGACACGTCGTCGAGGTGCTTCTCGTAGAGCTCCGCGATCCGGTACTGGTAGCTGATGCCCTCGGCCGGATCCGCGGTGATCTCCGCCTCGTGCTGGAGCACGCTGAGCAGCTCGAGCCAGTTCTGCGAGGTCTGGTAGAGGACGTCGAGCCGCCCGAGCGCCTGCAGGTCGTCCGGATCGATCTCGAGCACCCGCTGGTACGTGTCGATCGCGCTCGCGACGTTGCCGAGCTCGCGCTCGTACACCGCGCCGATCTGGTAGTAGATGCGCTTCTTCTCGTTCGAATCGAGGACGAGATCGGCCTTCTTCGCGTAGACCGAGAGCAGCTCCTGCCAGCGCGAGAGGCTGAGGTAGAGCTTGGTCAGCGCGTCGATCGCCCGGAGATCCTCGGCGTCGAGCTCGAGCACCTTGCCGTAGACCGCGATGGCCTGGTCGTGCCGCTCGAGCACCTCCTCCTCGATGCTCGCAGCCTGGAACAGGGCGAGCTTCTTCTCGTTCAGGTCGTCGAGGATCTCCGCCTTCTGCTGGAGGATCTGCGACAGCTCGTTGTACCGCTCCGACGTCCGGAACAGCCGCTCGAGCGACTCGGCCGCGTGCAGATTGCGCTGATCGATCTCGAGCACGCGCCGGTAGTGCCCGACGGCGCTGTCCATGTCGCCGAGGTCGCCCTCGTAGATGCGCGCGCTCATCGTGTAGAGCGTGCTCGCGAGCTCCGCGTCGGTCTGCTGCGCCGCCAGCGTCTCGAACACGCGCGCCAGGTCGGCGAAGCGACCTGTCGCGCGCGCCAGCCGATCGAGCCCCTCCTGCGTCGACTCCGAGGCCGGATCCTGGCTCAGCGCCCGCGCGTAGGTGTCGAACGCCGAGTTGAGGTCGCTACCGGCGTCCTCGTAGAGCACGGCGATCTGGTGGAGCAGCTCGACGCGGCGGGTCACGTCGTCGCTGCGGCGCACCTGCACCTCGTGCACCCCGATGAGCTTCTGGTAGTCGCCCGACTGGCGGTACAGCGGCTCGAGGATCTCCGCGATCGCCACCTCGTGCTCGGGGAGCTTCCCGAGGCGCTCGAGGGCCGCGAGCGCCTCGACGTTGGTCGGCTCGCGCTCGAGCACCTGCCGGTAGATGTCGATCGCCGACTCGACGAGCCGCATCCGCGACTCCCGCAGCGCGGCG
Organism: Sorangium sp. So ce394; assembly: GCF_051474665.1. Lineage (NCBI taxonomy): Bacteria > Pseudomonadati > Myxococcota > Polyangiales > Polyangiaceae > Sorangium > Sorangium sp. So ce394. The sequence continues at coordinate 4,701,698 of NZ_CP150339.1, read as the reverse complement.
AGCCGGAGCATCAGCCGGATCTGCGCCTCCTCCTCGGCCGCGATGCTGAGCTGCGCCTCGAGGTTGTCGGCCAGCTCCTCCCACATGCCCTGGCGGCTGAAGAGCCCGTCGAGCGCCGTCAGCGCCACCAGGCTCGTGTCGTCGGTGGAGAGGACCTCGCGGTAGGCGGCGATCGCCTCCTCCGGCTGGCCGAGCCGCTGCTCGTAGACCTCGGCCATCTGCGCGTAGAGGCTCTCGCGCTCGGCGGGCTCGTGCACGAGCTCGATGCGGCGCCGGTAGACGCCGATGAGATCGCCCCAGCGCTCGGTGCGCCGGTAGAGCGCGTCCATCGCCTCCAGCGCCTCGGAGTCGGAGGGATCGATCGAGAGCACGCGGAGGTAGCCGTTCGCCGCGTCCTCGACCTTGCCGAGCCGCTCGTGGATGCTCGCGAGCCGCATCCAGTACTCGCGGCTCAGCCGGGCGTCGCTCAGCGAGTCGGCGATCTCGCTGAAGATGACGTCGAGCCGGTCCCAGGCGCCCGCCTGCGCGGCGAGCGACTCGAGCTCGGCCCGCGTCTCGGCGTGCGACGGATCGTCCTTGAGCGCCCGCGACTGCGCGTCGAACGCGCGGTTCAGGTCGCTCAGGCTGTCGGCCGCCGTCCGCGCCACCTTCCGGAGCAGCGAGACGCGCGTCGCCGTGTCGCCCTCGGCCGCGGCGAGGATCTCGAGCGCCTGGATCAGCTTCTCCCAGTCGCCGCGCCCCTCGTAGATCTCCTGCAGGATGGCCGCCGCCTCGGCGCGCAGCGACTCGTTCGAGAGCAGCGCCTCGAGCGCGAGGCGCGCCGCGTCGTTGCCCGGATCGAGGATCAGGATTTCCTTGTAGTTCTCGAGCGCTCCCGCCGCATCGTTCAGGTGCTTCTCGAGGGTGCTCCCGAGCCGGAACTTGAGGTCGATGAGCGCCTGCTCGTCGAGCGGGGAGTCGATCCGCTTGCGGAGCACGTCGACGTAGGACTCCCAGTCCTGCTGCTCGCGGTAGAGCTTGTCGAGGGCCGCGAGCGCCTGCGGGTCCGTCGGCTCGTCGTCGAGCACCTGGCGGTGCGTCGCGATCGCCCGCACCGGGTCGCGCAGCTCGCCCTCGTACAGCTCGGCGATCGCGTAGAGGATCTGCTTGCGCTCCTCGGGCTCGGTGATGATGCCGAGCTTCTTCTCGTAGATGCCGAGCAGCTCGCCGAAGCGGCCCGTCTCACGGTAGAGCCGCTCCAGCGCGCTGATCGCGGCCTCGTTCTCGCCGTCCGCCTCGTACACGGCGCGGAACTGCGAGAGCGCCTCGTCGATGCGCTTCACCTCGTCGAGCAGCACGCGCCCGAGCCGGAGCCGGAGATCGACCCCGAGCGCGATGTCCCCCTCGCCCTCGGCGCGGGAGATCGCCGTCGAGTAGGCGTCGATGAGGGCGTCCCACCCCTCGGTGGAGCGCGCCGCCCGCTCGACGTCCTCGATGCACTGCTCGTCCTGCGGGGCGATCTGGAAGGCCGAGAGGTAGCGCTCGAACGCCTTCTGCGGCTCCTTGAGCCGCGTCTCGTAGAGCGCCGCGACCTGCCGGTAGAGGTCGAGCCGGGACGCGTCGTCCTGGTCGTGCGAGAGCTTCACCTCGATCGCGCCGGCGAGCCCCTTCGGGTTGTTCGCCTGCGTGTAGATCGGGATCAGCGCCTCGGCCGCGGCGAGGTGCGCGCCGTCGATCGAGAGCACCTTCTCGTAGGCGCGCGCCGCGCGATCCGCCTTCTGCTTCTGGTTCATCCAGAGCTCGGCGATCTTGACCAGCAGGCTGATCTTGGCCGCGTCGTCGGTCTCCTTCGCCTCCTGCGACTCGAGGACGCGGATGAACTCGTCCCACTTGCCGCTCTCGGCGTAGAACACCTCGAGATCGTCCCAGCGCTGGAGCTGGAGGTACGCCTTCTTGAGCGCCTCCTGCGCCTTGCGGTCCTGGGGGTTCAGCGCGATCACCTCTTGCCAGGCCTTGACCGCCGCCTCGTCGTCCTTGAGGCGCTCGCCGTAGAGCTGCGCGAGCTTGCTGAGGAGCGCGAGCTTCTGGGTGCTGTCGAAGGTCGTGTCGACCTGCTTCTGCAGCACCCGCGCGAACGCCTGGTAGTCCTTGTTCTTCTCGTAGAGGCCCGCCAGCGCGTTCAGCGCCTCCGGGTTCTCCGGATCGTTCGCGAGGACCTCGTCCCAGAGCTCGATGCAGAAGTCGACCTTCTTCACCCGCTCGGACGCGAGCTTCGCGATCTCGAGGTACTTCGCGGCGCGCTCGCCGCCCTCCGGCAGCGCGGCGGCCTCGCGGCGGAGCAGCCCGATGAGCTTCTCCCAGTCGCGCCGCTTCTCGTAGCTCTGGCGGAGGAAGTCGATCGCCTGCGGGTGCTCGCCGTCGATCGCGAGGATCGCCTCGTAGCACTTCACCGCTTCGGCCGCGTTCGAGAACTTGCCCGAGTAGAGCTCCGCCGCCTTCGCGTAGTTCTCGATCTTCTCGGCGGGATCGGAGACCGCCTCGGCGATCTCGATCAGCGTCTTGACGTACTCGTTGTACCGCTTGGCCTGCTCCTGCTTCTGGGCCTTCGCCTTGAGCTCCTCGACGCGGCCCGCGACCTCGGCGGCCGGGGGCGGCGGCGCGGTCGGCCGCCGGCCGATCTCCGAATCGGCGGGCCGGCTCTCGGCGGGGGCGCGCGGCGGCGGCGCCGGCTCGATGTCGGCGACCGAGGACCTCGCGTTGACCTCGTCGGCCGGGGCGTCCGCGGGGGCGCTCGCCCTGCCGCTCACGGGCGCCGGCGCGCTGACCGGGGCCGGCGTGCTGATCGGCGCGCGCACGCTCACGGGCGCCGGCGCGCTGACGGGCGCCTGCGCGCTGACGGGCGCCGGCGCGCTCGTGGGGAGCGGCGTGGCGTCTGCGGCCGCGACGGGCGCGGGCGCGGCCGGCGCGACGGCGACCGGCGCGGGCGCCGCGACGGGCGCGGGCGCGGGCGCGGCGGCGGACGGCGCGGCGGCCGTGAGGCGCTCGCCGATCTGCGCTTCGAACGCGCTGACGCTCGGGTGCGTCGGCGCGACCGCCGACAGCCGCTCGAACCAGCTCCTCGCCCGGATGAGATTGCCGAGCTGCCGCCAGGCGATGCCGCCCGCCTGCGCGATCATGAACGGCGAAGTGCCGTTCTGGTTCGCGGCGCTCTCCGCCAGCGCGGCGACGCGCTCCCAGTTGCCTTCCTTCGTCCCCCAGAGCTCGCGCAGGTAGGCGAACGCCGCCTCGTTCGAGGGGTCGTACCGGAGCGATTCCTCGAGGAGCTTCGAGCCGATCTCGACGTTCTGGTGCCGCGTGGCCCAGCGGACGCCGAACTTGAACGCCGCCTCGCCGCGCGCCACGCCGGTGCGCGACTCGAGGATGCGACGCTGCGTCTCGACGATCGCCTGCGGCCGCTCCTCCTCGGCGAGCAGCCCCTCGAACATCGCCGCGGCCTGCTTGTCGGAAGGCGCCGTCTCGTACGCGCGCCGGAGCAGGCCCTCGAGCTGATCGCGATCGAAGCGCTTGGCGAGGCGCGCCGCGCGCAGCAGCAGCCGCTTGCGCTCGCTCGTGGTCGCGGCGGCGTCGGCCGCCTCGACCAGCTCCGCCATGTGCGCCGCCCACGACGACTGATCGACCTGCATGTCGCCGAGGCAGGCCCGCGCCTCCTCGCTCGTCCCGCCCGAGGCGGCGAGCGCGCGCGCGTACGTCGCCGTTGCGCGCTCGAAATCGCCCGCGTCGCAGAGCACGTCGCCGAGCTCCACGAGGAGCTCGGCGGCCGCCGTCCCCTCCGGCGAGTTCCTCAGCTCAAGCTCCAGGAGCTTCTGGACCATGTTGGTCTTGCCGAGGTCCCAGTAGATGGAACGAGCCGACTCCAGCGCCTCGAGCAGCGCTGGATTCAGCTTGTACGCGTCCTGGAAGTGCTTCAGCGCCTTGACGGCCTGAAGGAACTTCTCCTCGAGCAGCCGCCCGAGCTTCAGGTGATATGCCGCCTTCCGGGTCGCGTCCCCTTCGGCCGCAATCCCCTTCTCGAGCTCCTCGACGAGCCCTTGCCAGTCATGAACCGACTCGAGATGATTGAGACGCTGCGCAAGATCCATTGATTATCGACCCTCGGCCCCGACCTTCGAACGGATTGAAACGCCTTACGTGCCCCGCGCCGCGCGCGACGTCACGAGCCACCGAGCCGCGCGACGAGCGTGTTCGCCGTCTCGCACTCGGTCTTGAAGCTCGCCGCCTTCGATCCCTTGCAGGCGCGCGTCGTGAACCCCTTGAGCATCTGGATCGCCTCCTGCTTGCGCGGCGGATCCAGGGTCGCGTACGTGCTCCCGAGACTCCAGAGGATCTGTACGGCCTCGGGGCCGTCCTGCGGCGCGGCCGCCTTGGCGGCCTCGAGCTCGGTCACCATCTCCGCGGTGGAGCCGCGCTCCTGGTAGACCGACGCGAGCAGGCTGTGGACGCCGAAGAGGTACTTGTCCCCGGGCTTCGCGAACGACTTCGCCTCCTTGAGCACCTGCTCGGCCTCCTTGGTGTAGCCGAGGCGGATGTAGAGATCGGCGAGCGCCGCGTAGTACCGGATCTCGCTCGGGTTGTGCTCGATCGCCTTGGTGAGGTTCTCGAGCGCCTTCTGCTCGTCGTCCGTCCAGAGGTAAACGTTCCCGAGCTGCGAGTAGCAGTCCGCGAAGTTGGGATCGTTCTCGATACACTTCTGGTAGGGCTCTTTGGCCTCTTCGTAGGAGATCGTCTTCTTCTTCGCCTGCTGCTCGAGCGCCCAGCCCCGCTCGAACCAGTAATTGGCGAACTTCGGGGCGATCTGCGTGGCGCGGGCCAGCGTGGAGGCGACCTTATCCCACTCGTCCCGCTTCTTGTACGCCATCGCCAGCTTGAAGAAGATGCGGTGGTTCGTGGGGTCGAGCTTGGTCGCCTGCTCGTACTTGTTGGCCGCGCCCTCGGGGTTGACGGCGACCTCCTTGTCGGCCTGATTCGCCAGGATGACGGCCTCCTGCCGATGCCGGGAGCAGCCCATCCCCGCCGCGCTCGCCGCGACCAGCCCAACCATCAAGAATGCTCCAAGCTTCATCTGCTCACCTTTCGAATGGGATCGACTCTGCCAGCGTCCAAGCGACCGCGGGCGTCGCGTCGCCCCTCTCCAACAGTCCCCGGAGCCGGCTGCGCCGCTCCGCCCAACAGTCCCCGGAGCTGGCTGCGCCGCTCCGTCCAACAGTCCCCGGAGCCGGCTGCGCCGCTCCGTCCAGCAGTCCCCGGAGCCGGCTGCGCCGCTCCTTCAGCAATCCGGAGTCGGCTGCGCCGCTCCTTCAGCAATCCGGAGTCGGCTGCGCCGCTCCTTCAGCAATCCGGAGACGGGCTGCGCCGCTCCGTGTGGCACCGTCACAAGCTTCCTGAGGTGGCGCGCGTTCAACCTCGCGCGGCGTCGCGAGAATAGGCGGAGGGAACCGCGGAAGTCCAGGGCTTCAGACCCCGCCCCTGCGCCGGTCGGCAGCGCCTTCCGGCAGGCCCGCGCCCCCCTCCCCTGCGACGCCGCACGGCGACCTGGTGGGCGTCCACGCGACGCCGCACGGCGACGTGGCGGACGTCCACGCGACGCCGCGCGGCGGCCCAGCGCGCCCCATGCGATCGCGGGCGCGGCGACCGCCGGAGACGCCGCGCGCCTGCTGCGTCCGGTCCAGGAAATGGCGAACGCCCCGCACGGTGCGTGCAGGGCGTTCGAGCGAGCCGACGGGCGAGGCGGGCTCAGCCGCCAGGGCTGAGCATGATCGGGTAGACGACGGTGACGATACCGCCCTCGGGCTGCGGGAACGACAGGCCGTAGAACGCCCGCACCACGCAGGAGACCACGCCGTTGTCCGGCAGATCCGAGCCGCCGTTACCGACGTTCGAGACCGCGCCGTCGCGCCCGATGACGAAGCGCACCGCGACGCGGCCCTGCAGGTTCGGGTTGTTCCTGAGGCCGTTCTCGTAGCAGAGCCGGAATCGACCGAAGTTCTGGCGGACGATACGCTGGATGACCTCGGGCGGCAGGCGACCGCTTACGCTCGTCGCACCCATGCGCACCTGCGGCGGCTTGGTGCGATGCGACCCGCCGAGGCGGCCGTGGCCGGAGCCGAAGCCCTGGCCGGTGCCGGTGCCGGCGCCGTGGCCGATGGTGCCGATCGAGCCGAGGCCGATACCCTCGCCGCGCCCGCCGCCGCCCTCGCCGATACCGGAGAGGCCGAGGCCGCCCGCACCGAAGGAGTCGCCGATCTGATCACCCCACATGTTGCCGCGGGCGCTCAGCGCATCGTTGCCGAGCGAATCGTCGCGGCCCCAGGGCGCGGTCGGGGCGTTCGGGTCGCCGCCGGCGCCGGCGTTCAGCAGACCGATCATGCCGAACTCGGCGGCGTCGCGCAGCGCGGCCTGGCGGGCGATGTGCGGATCCGGGTTGTCCGCGGGGCCCTGGACGCCGTAGCGGTTGCCGGTGGCCTTGGTGTTCGGGTTACCCATCGAACCCTCTTCACCCTTGGCGCGCGTGCCGGTGCCGCCCTCCTTGTTGTCCGCGGCGTTCTCGGCGACCTGCTCGGTCTCCTTCTCCTCCATCTCCTTCTCGGCGGCCGCCGCGAGGTACTGCTGGATGAGGAACTGCTGGTCCGCGGAGATCCCGTCCTCGCCGGTGTCGCCGAGCGGCGGCATGAAGAAGGCCATCGCCGCGAGCAGCCCGAGGTGCACCGCCATGGAGAGGCCGGTGTACAGCAGGCTCTGGGTGTCCAGCTGGAAGTGGCCGGCCACGACCTTGCCCGCGTTCACGGCGGACACCTGGAAGACGATGCCGTCGAGCTCGACCTTCGCCTTGCCGCCGGACGGGAGCGCCATCTGGTAGGCGCCCGACAGCTCCGAGCACGGCTGCGCGCGGCCCTGGTCGATCGCCTGCTGCACCGTGATCTTCGGCGTGCCGGGGATCTCGATGGTGCCGGTGGCGCGGGGAAGGAGCACCACGGAGACCGAGCCCGAGCGGTCGGCGAGGACGATCGGCGCCCGCGTGGTGCCGAGCTTCTCCGACGGGATGAAGTAGTCACACTTGAAGTTCTTGCCCTCCTCCTCACCTACGTAGAAGGAGCGCGGCGGCGTGAGGTGCGCGACGTGAAGCACCGCGGCATCCCAGAGAATCATGATCTCGACGGACGCCGCCGGGACCTCGACCTCCTCGCTCGGCACGTCCGGCCCGTTCTTCACGAGCGTGTACGTGTAGGAGCCTTCGGGCGCGTCCGGGGGCACCTCGTCGACCGCGGGCGCCGACTGCGCGAACGGGTTGTTGTAGGCAAACGGATCTGCCCCGCTCGCGGCGGTCGCGGCGAACGGGTTCGCCGGCGCGGCGGCGAACGGGTTCGCGGGCGGCGCGGCGGCGAACGGGTTCGCGGGCGGCGCGGCGGCGAACGGGTTCGCGGGGACCGGCTTGGCAGGGCCCGCTGCCGCGGCCACCGCCACCGGCTCGGCGCGCTCCAGCATGATCTTCGTGCCGCCGATCTGGAGCTGATCGCCGGGGCTGATCTTGCACTTGTTGACGCGCGCCCCGTTCACCATCGTCCCCGGCTCGTTGCCGAGATCGATGAGCGTGATGTCCTGCGGGGAGGCGACCTCGATGACCGCGTGCATGCGCGAGGCAAGCTCGTCATCGACACGCAGATGGCTCTTCGCGTCCTTGCCTACCTTGACGATATCCTGCGTGATCGTCTCCCGACGGACGAGCGCTTCGTTTTGGTAGAGCGCAAATGTGAGAGCGACCCTTTGCTTGCCTTCCATCTCCGCCAGCCTTCCCTATACGCCCCGCGGCGCACGCCCCCGGCTCCGGGGGATCAATCGACAGGGCAGGTGCCAACCTGCCCAGCACATCAGAGGTTCTCGACCGACTTGAGCATCTCCGGAACGAACGAGGTACGGGGCCGAATCAGCGTCGTCCGGACGGGGCCGGGCCGCACGCGGATGGTGGCGTCGTTGGGGCCGAATCCGCCGGCGTTCAGCGGATCGTCGGAGAACTCGTACCCGTAGCCCTCTTCCTTCTTCGCGCCGCCGCCGCCCTGAGCGGCCTGCGCGAACGCCGATGAGGCGACCACGCTCGTAAGAACGGCAGCCACGACTCCCGCACCCAATCGGGTCAACCCTCTCATTCCAGCCTCCTGACAATGTTCCGACGCGGTTACAGTGCCATTGTACCGCCTACCACGGCGGCCGGTCAACCAGCTTCGCATGCCATCGGTGCGACGGAGAGCACGACCCACGCTCGCCTCGACAACCGAATCCACCCAAGGTTCCCAGAGCGTTGCGACGAAAACGCCGAACCCCCTTCTCTTTACGTCAGGGAGAGAAGGGGGCTCGACGCGCTGTCTGACGCGCCGCTGCGCGGCCCGGCATGCCGGTTGAGCTCGCTCGGAAACCTGAAGGTTTCCTCGCTCGCTCTCCCTGGCGGCACGGGCCGCTCGCGGCGCTCGTCCGACAGCATCTGAGACAAGGCTCCTGCTGCTTACGGAGCCGGAGTCGCCCCTTCTCCCCCTTCGCCCTCGCTCCCGGCAGCGGCCTCCTGCTCGGCTTCCTTCGTCTTCATGTCGGCCTCGGCCGCCTTGCGCTCGGCCTCGGTCTGCTTGTTGAAGGCGATGATCTGGTCGATCTCCTCCATGCGCTCCTTCGACCGCTTCACCGCGTCGGCGAACTCGGCATTGGCGCCCGCCTTCTGGATGAACTGGCCGAACAGCCCCTTCGCCGACATGAGGGCGCCCTCGGCGGACTTGCCGCCCGACTTCGCCTTGTACTCCTGGGTCAGGATCGCCTCGTTGTAGTAGGTCTCGGGGCGCTCCGGGGCGAGCTTCTTGGCGGCGTCGAGCTCGGCGCTGGCGGCCGCCACCATGTTGTCGAAGTTCGAGTCGTCGATCTGACCGCGCAGGGCGAGCGCGAGCCCCAGGTGAGCGTCGTAGTCGTTCGGACGCATCTTCAGGGCCGCGCGGTACGCCTCCTCCGCCTGCTGGAACCCGCGGAACTGCAGGTTCACCGCCGCGTAGTTCATCTGCGCCTCGTAGAAGGTCGGGTCGAGCTTCCTCGCGATGTTGAACTCCTGCACGGCGCCGTTCAGGTTCGCGAGCTCGACCTGGATCATGCCCGCGGTGTTGTGGATCGGCGCGTAGTTCGGGTTCTTGCGGATGGCCTGCGAGCAGACGAGCGCTGCGAGCTCCAGCGCCTGCGTGTCGATCTTCTTCTGCTTGCTGACGTTGGTCGCGACCGCCTTGCCCGACTTCCTGCCCGCCTTCTGCTTCGCCGTCTCCAGGTAGTAGATGGCGAGCTGGTTGAACGCCGGCATGAAGGCGTCGTCGACGGCCAGCGCGCTCTGGATGTACCGCTTCGCGCGCTGGAAGTCGTTGGGGCCGTCGTTGTCGGCGACGTTGTTGCCGCGCTTCATGTACAGGAGCGCGAGGTGCACGAGCGCCTCGACGTTCTTGTACTGGGCGTCGACAACGGCGGCCTGACGCATCTCGCTGATCGCCGCGTCGATGTTCCTCTCGCCCGACTCCGCCAGGTTGTAGAGCGCCACCTGGACGCGCGCCGGGTGGAACTTCGGGTTCTTCTGGAGCGCCTGCTGGAAGTACTTCTTCGCCTCCGAGTCCTTCTTGCAACGCTGGTACGCGAGCCCCGCGTTGTAGATGGCCTCGGCGAACGTCGCGTCCCCTTGCTCGTCCGCCGCGTCGAGGAACAGCTGGGCCGTCGAGCTGCAGGTCGCCTCGCTCCAGTCGCCCGCCTTGTCGTGCTGGACCATGGTGTCCATGGCGGTCTTGAACTTGTTGGCCGCCGCGACCGACACGGCGTTGCCCTTGCTGTCGGTGATCTCCTTGCCGGTCGTCGGATCCTTCGCCGCGCGAGACGTACCGCTGACGCTCCCGCCGCCACAACCCGTTGCGGCCAGGAGGAGCACCGCAACCGCTGCCAATGAGGTGATGCTTCTCATGTTTCGCTCCATCACTTCCTGGGTCGGGTCGTGGCCCGATCGAGCGCCGAGCCTTCCTTCGAGCCGCCGGGCGCCGCCTTCTTGTCCTCACCCTCTTCCTTGCCCGCCGCCGCCGCCGGCTTGTCCGTGACGGTCGGCGCTTCGCGGAAGGGCGTCCCGTCGAGGTTCAGCGGCGCAGGACGATCGCTCAGGCCGGAGTTGACCCGCGACGGAGAGCCACGGAATTCGTCGATGAGGTGGTACTCGGCGCCGTAGTTCTTCGACAGCCACACCTCGCAGGTGCGGGAGTAGTCGTCGAAGTACTGGTACTTCACCGACAGGTCGAGGCAGGTCTTGAACGCGCCCTTCGCCATCTGCTTCTGCGGCTCGCTCGCCTCGTCCAAGCGCGAGTAGTACTCGCCTCGGATCTCGTCGTACGAGACGTCGGTGCCCGGAACCATGCCGTGCCCCTTCCACTCCTTGGGGATGGGAGCGGCGCGGAACTCGGCGACGAACTTGCCCCACATCTGACCGACGCGCGCGCCGGCGGCGATGACCCACTTCGGCGGAGGCGTCGGCTCCAGCTTGAGGATCTTCTGGTACTCCGCGTCGGCCGCCTCGATCGCCGGGCGCTTCTTCTTCACCCAGTCCGCGACCTTGGTGTTGATGTGCTTGAGGACGTCCTCGCGGTTCCCGGCGCCCTTGTACTCGGGGAACTTGATCTTATCGACTTCCTTCCGCTTCTGCTCCGCGAAGTGGAAGTAGGCCTCGCCCACCGCGGTCAGCACCTTGCCGAGGCGGCGCAGCTTCTCCGGCTCCTCGCCGCCGATCGCGTCGAGCTTCTTCATGGCGGCCGCGGGGTCCTTCCAGTAACCGCGGACCTTGTTGTACTCGCCGTTCGCCGGGGTCACGCTCTTCGTCTGCAAGAGGACGCGCGCGTACATCGCGTGCGCCTGCACCTGGACGTCGAACGTCGCGTTGCGGTCGATCTGCGGCATCGCCGTCGACAGCCGCCTGCGCGCCTGATCCCAGTCCTCGCGGTCGATGTAGTGCGCGCCGATCGCGAACGCGATCTGCGCGGTCTGCGCGGGCTTCGCCTTGCCGTAATTCTTGTTGAAGAGGTCGGCGTCCTTGATGGCCTGGTCCTCCTGGCCGAGGCCGAGCCGCAGCACGACCGCGTCCTGGAGCGCCTCCGCGGCCTTCTCCCCCTTCGGGTTCTCGCGGGCGTAGCGCTCGTACCAGCTCGCCGCCTCGTCGTAGACCGCGATCGCCTGGTAGTTGCCGCCGATCTCGTAGATCGACGTCTTCGCCAGCTCGGTGTTGTGGAGGTTGTACCGCGGATCGAGCAGGATCTTACGAGCCGAGATCGACTTGGCGATGAGGCGGGCGGCCTGGAACGCCTTCGCGGCGTTGTAGAGGACCTCCTCGCTCTTCTCGCACGCGGGCTGCTTCGCCTCGCAGGCGGCCTCGCCGTACTTCTTCCACATGTCCATGTAAGCGACGGCGGCCTTCTCGTAATTCTTGAGGGCCTCGACGCCACCGGACGCGTCCGCCGCCTCGACCAGCTTCTGCGCGCGCAGGCGCTCGATGTCGCGCTGGATGCGGATCAGGATGCCGCACTGCTCGGCGTTCTCCTTCTCCTTGCCGCCCTTGCAGTAGAGGTCGATGAACTTGGGCACGTCCGCGGCCATGTCGTCGTAACAAGACGGACGCGGCGGGTCCATGTTCGCGCCGAGGACGTTGAGCGACTCGAGGTAGAGCTGGGACGCGTAGATGCCGACTTCCTTGTCGGCGTGGTTCAGCGCCACGTCGCGGAACGCGAGCGCGGCCTCCTCCCAGTGCTGCGCCTCGAAGTACGTGCGGCCGCGCGCGTACTTCACCTCGACGTACTGCTCCTGCGCCTCCTTGTCGTTCGCGGCGGGCTTGATGTAGCAGACGTAGCGGTTGAAGGCGGTGATCATGCCCTTCTGGCTGTCGCTGAAGTCCTTGGGCTGGAACTTCGCCTTGTCCGCCTTCTTGTCCTTCTCGCCCTTCTTGCCCGTCCCCCCCCCGTCGGGGAGGTTGCCGGACCCCTTCAAGTGGGAGCCGTCCTTGTGGGTCTCGGTGTAGATGTTCTGGTAACAGAGCACCGAGGCGTACGCGGCCTCCGCTGCCTGCGGGCCGTTCGGATCCTCCGCCACGACCGAGTCGAAGGCGGGGCCGCACTTGGCCCAGTCCTTCTGGAAGTACAGAAGGTCGGCCATCGCGTACTTGATCTTGAAGATGTTCGGCCAGTCCTCCTTCAGGATGCGGGGGAACTCGAACTTGGCGAACTGCTCCTGCTTGAAGTTGTTGACGACCTTGTCGTAGAGCTGCGCGGCCAGCTGCATCGTCTTCTTGTCGCCGGTGCCGCGCACGCCGCCCGAGCCCACCGCCTCGAGGTGCCAGGCCATCGCCGTCTCGGTCATCAGGCCGGCGGTGATGTTGGAGCACTTCAGCTTGGCGTCCGCCGGGTGCCCCTCGCCCTGGAACTTGTTGTGGACGTCGAGCTGGCGTCCGAGCACGTCCATGATCTGGTCCTTGTTGCCAGACTTCATGGCGAGCGTCGCCTCGGCGATGTGCCCCTGGTAGACGCAGTACTTCGGGCCCCGATCGCGGGTCATCAGGTCGGTGTAGAGCTCGATGCCCTCCTTGTAATGACCGGTGTCGAGGTAGTTCTGCCCGAGGTCGTCCATCATCTTGAACGTCTTCTCGGAGCTGCCGCCCGAGTCGCCGCTGAGCGGCCGGAGGAAGTCATGGGACTTCCGCGGGTCGCCCGCGAGCGCGTAGACCGGGATGATGTCGCGCCGCGCCGAGACCGCGAGCTGGGCCGCGTTCGGCATCTGCTGGAACTGCTGGCCGTACTCGATCGTCTTCTTGAACTCGCTGATGGCGCGGGCGAAGTCGCCCTTGTTCCAGTAGACGTACCCGAGCTTGTAGTGGGCGTAGCCCCAGACCTTGTTCTCGGGCGGCGGGTACTGGGTGACCTTGACGTACGACTGCTCGGCCAGGTCCCACTTGGACGGGTCGCCCTGCGCCTCGTTGAAGAAGAGCTCGCCGAACGCGAGGTACGCGTTGGGGATGTACTTCGAGTTGGGCCAGTTCTTGATGAGCTCGAAGTAGACCTTGCGCGCGTCCTCGAGCTGCTGCGCCTGCTCGTACTCGTACGCGAGGTAGTAGAGCACCTCGTCCGTGCAGCCCGTGCTCTTCGCGGGGTCGGACGCGTTGGTGCTCTGGCAGTACTTCGGGTACTGCGTCTTGAGCTGCGTGTAGTACTTGATCGCGCTCTTCCGCGCGGCGACGAGGATCTTGTCGGCCTTGCCGACCTCGGCCTGGATCCCGGCGACGGCCTTCGGGTTCTTCCGCTTGGCCTCGTCCGCCTTGATCTGCCCCTCGGTCTTGTCGCGGAACGCCGCCGACTCCAGCTCGACGTACCCCTCGGCCAGGCGCCGCATCAGCTTCGGCCGATCCGGCGCGTTCTTCGGCGTCGAGGCGTACAGGCTCTCGAGGCCCTGGATCTCGGTGATCAGCAGGCTCCTCACCTTCGGGGCGAGGCGGTTGCGCCGCTCGTCGCGCTGCGCCGAGGCCTGCGACGCGGTCGGGTTGGCCGGCTTCGTCAGGTCGTCGCGCTTCTTCAGCTGGATGCCCGTGGGGGCCGACTTGAAGCTGACCTGCGGCTTCTTGCCCGCCGACACCTGCAGCTTGCCGCCCGGACACGCGGCGATCGCGTCCTTCGCGGGCTGCGTGATGCATGCGTCGGCCGCCGACGCGGGGCTCGTCGTGACGGCGCACGCCGCCACGGCCAGCGTGCCTGCCGCCGCGCGGAGCGCATGCAGTACACCGAACTTCGACTGCTTCATCTCCATCTCCGTCCCTCCGCCACGGACCCCCGTGAGGAAGCGCTCCCTGCCCCGCGGTCCCAAGCCGCGGGGCAAACGTTTAAGAAATCTCTCACTTGCTGCACTTCGACGTCACGACCTGCCGGTAGAAGCCGAGCTCGTCGCGCCAGTACTCGCCGTCGAACGGCCACAGCACGTGCTCATCGTCGGGCTTGACGACGCCGTACGTGAGCGCGTCCTCCTTCGAGAGCTGGCCGCTGACGACCTGCTGGTCGAGCTTGTTCCGCTCGGCCGCGGTGATGTCGATGAGGATCTTCGACGAGTCGCGGAGGTGCTCGTTGAGCTCGTCGAGGTTGCGCTGGTAGCGCTCCCGGCCGAGCGTGCCGGCGTTCCGGATCGCGAGGCTCCGCGCGAACTCGAGGGCGTCGGTCACCTCGCTGCCCACCGGAGAGTTGCGGAAGTTGACGGGCGCCTTCTTGAACCGCTCCCCCTCCTCGTCGAGCACGCGCACGTACTCCATGTTGCGGCGGAGCTGGCGATCCGAGAGCGCGTTCTCGACGATCGGGCGGACCGTCGGCGACAGGTTCGCCTTGCCGGCGCTCACGTCCTTGAGGAACTGGAAGAAGCGCTCCTCGTTCCCCTCCCCCTGGAACCGGTTCAGGATCGACTCGAGCTCCTTCTTGATCGGCTCGTACTTCTTCTTCATCTTCGCGACGATCGTCGTCGCGTCGCCGTACTGGCAGATCGTGAAGGAGACGACCGCCTTCAGGATGTCGGCCTCGGGATAGAACGAGTTCGGGAAGTAGGGCGACTCGATCGTGTGGATGTTGCCGAGGGCCTGTGGATACAGCCCGGCCATGAAGTAGGCCCAGGACTGCTCGAAGAGGCTGTCCAGCCAGTACTCGCTCGCGACGTCGACGCGGTTCCAGTACTTGACGGCGGCCGAGAGCTTCGCGGCGTCGATCGTCGGGACGTTGTTGTCGTCGAGGCGGACGGAGGCCGAGTAGTAGGTGCGCGCCATCGAGAGGAACGCGAGGTCGCGCATGCGCGCCTCGTCCTCGACGCCCTCGACGCCCTCGTCGATCGCCTGGACGATCCGCTGGAACGACTTGACCGCCGGCACCGACTTGCGCAGCTGCACGTACGAGATGCCGCTGAAGAACTGGGCCTGGACGTAGTACTTGCTGTTGGGGTCGACCTTCGCGAAGAGGGCGATCGCCTCCTCGTAGTTCCGGTTCCGGTACTTGTAGCGGCCGAGCAGGTAGTTGAGCTGCCAGTAGAGGTCGCGCTGCTGGGGGTTGTTGAACCGCGCGATCTGCTCGGTCTTGTACTTGCCGACGCGCTCGATGATGTCCGCCGGCTCGGGGAGCTGCGTCGCGAGCTTGGACAGCCAGAGCAGCGTCTCGTTGAACTTGAGGTGGCTCGGCTTGTCGGCGATCTGCGAGAAGATCGCATAGCTCGCCTGGTAGAACTGCAGCCGGTACAGCGCGATCGCGAGGTGGTACTGCGCGATCTGACGGTTGCCCTCGTCGTCGCCCGTGTCGCCGTCGACGACGCGCTTCAGCTGCCGCGCGGCGTCGCTCCACCGCTCGCTGTCGAACAGCCGCTTCGCCTGCGCCGCCTCCTCCGTCATCTGGCCCGCGGTCACGGGGCCCGCATCCTCGTCGAGGTTGATCTCCTTGTTGGGCTTCGTGCCGCCCTTGGCGTCCGCCTTTTCAGCCGCGACGGGCTTACCCTTGCCGGCCTGCGCGTGCCCCACGGCGGGGGAGAGCAAGAGGGCAGAAGCTACAAGGCAGATACTCGCCAGCCGGTTCCGCATCGTCGTTCCTCGCTTTCGGCGACGTAAAGATCGTGGCCCCTTCGCCCCGTTCGCGGCTCCACACACCGGAAGCGCGCGCCGTAGACCCCCGAGGCAGCTCGGTCGAGAACCAAAAAGTTCAATGAGAATCAACGGATACTTGCGTGTGGCGGGGGATGGTAGGATTGTGGCGCGCGGCTTGTCAAGCGATGCCGGCCGTGGGGCTGCGCTACATTCCCGGCCTCGGACACCGGGCGCCGCGTCGACCTTGGGGTTGCGCACTGCGTAGCAGTCGAGGGTGGAATTATCGAAGAGCTGCGGCGCCGCTTCCCACACCGGAACGCCACGCGGGCGTCGCGCCGCGGAGGCGTGGCCGCCCCCCCAGCCAAGGGACCGCTGGGCGCGGGGGTCGAACGCTGCGCGCCGGCGACGGCCCCCCACCTCGGCGGGGCGCGCCCCATCCGGCTGTTGACGCTCAAGGCGCGCTTCGTCTAGGGTCCAACCGCTGACGTTGTGCCTTTGAGCACCTCGACTTGAGCGTTTTCTTGCCTCCCGTCCGCGCGCCTTCTGCCGAGGCGATGGCGCGCACCGCCGCCGAAGGAGCACGTTCTGATGACCCGTTCCATTCTGTCCGGCCTGCTCGGCCTGCTCAGCGTCGTCGCTATGGCGAGCCTGCCCTCCGCGTGTGAAAGCGGCGGCGTGGGCGACCCGTGCCTGCCCGAAGACGAGTACGATCCGCAGTTCGCTGGCTTCAAGGTGACGGAAGAGAACATCGAATCGCGGTCCTTCCAGTGCCAGACGCGGATCTGCCTGGTGAACCACTTCCAGGGGCGCGTGAGCTGCCCCCTCGGCCAAGAGGCGCCTGTGCCCTGTACGCCCGGTGCCGGCTCATGCGAAAAATGTGAGCCGTCGGGAACGTACGCGCCCGACTGCAATCCGGCAGCGGAGAACGGCGGCGACGGGGAGTGCGTCAGCAATGACTGCGATCCGGCCGGCTACTGCAGGTGCGCCACCAAGGCGGACTGCCCCACCGAGGAGTGGGAGTGCGGTGGCGACGGGGTCTGCAGGCTGCACCTCTGCCGCGACAACTTCCCCGGCTGCCAGGACGCGACCAAGTCGACAGAGGAGAACCAGGGCAAGGTCTGCTGCGTGCCGGGGACCGACGATCAGGTCGCCTCGCCCGTCTGCGGCCAGTGCGCCCCCGACTCGAACCGGAACGCAGAGCAGGCGGTGTACTGCTCCTGCCGGTGCGGCGTGGCCGACGGAGAGGAGGAGGACCCGAACTTCAACTTCTGCGAGTGCCCGCAGGGCTTCGCCTGCGCCGAGATCCGCCCGAACGTCGGGCTCGGTGACCCGCTCCTCACCGGCAAGTACTGCATCAAGCAGAACTCGCAGTTCGAGGGCGAGGGCGAGTGCGCCGACGTGCCCGGCCGCGTCAACTCGGACCAGTGCGCGGGCTTCTAGGCACCGGGTGACGGGCCGCCGCGCCTCGCGCAGCCCTCGGCGTTCGCCGGTCGACCAGGCCGGCGGCGCCCTCCCCTCCAGCGACGGTTCAGGCTCACACGACGGCTCGCCGCCGGGGCGACCGGCGCGCACGTCGCGCACCGGCGAAGCGCCGGTCCGCGCGACGCGCGACGGCGGGCTCACGGGAGGCGCGCGCGCCGAAGA
The DNA here is from genome assembly GCF_051474665.1 of Sorangium sp. So ce394. NCBI lineage: Bacteria > Pseudomonadati > Myxococcota > Polyangiales > Polyangiaceae > Sorangium > Sorangium sp. So ce394. Next base: position 4,684,396 of record NZ_CP150339.1, on the reverse strand, counting down.
GCGCGGCGATCCCGGTGGCGCGTCGTCTCGCCGCGCGGCGACCGCGCCCGCTGCCGCTCCGCCGGCGGACGCTCGGAGAGCGCTCGGGGCGCGCGCGGAAGACGCCGTCGTCGCCTACGTAGCGGCGCAAGGGATGGAGGTGGTCGCGCGCAACGCGCGGGTCGGCCGCCTCGAGATCGACGTGATCGCGCGGGACGGCCCGGTGATCGCGATCATCGAGGTGCGGACGCGCGGCGCCGGCTCGTACGTCCGCGCCCTCGACAGCATCGACGCGGGCAAGCGCGCGCGCGTGCGGCGCGCCGGAGAGCAGCTCTGGCGCGCCCGCTTCTCGCGCGTGCGCGGCGTGGAGCGGATGCGCTTCGACGCCGCATCGGTGACGTTCCTCCCGAACGGCGAGGCGGCAGTCGAGCTCATCAAAGCTGCTTTCTAGCGCGGGGCTCGCCCGCTGCGGATACGGGCCCATCTCGACGTTTTCGGTGCTCGGCGTACAAGAGTACGCCTGCGCGCCGAAAACGCCGATCTGAGCCCGTCTCCTGTGCGGGCGAGCCCCGCGCGGCGACGTGGGGGTCGGAAGCGCGCGCGGCCGGCGGCCGCGCCACGAGCTTCGAATTTTTTGGGTTGATTTCGGGTCGATTTCGAGCTGCTGCGGGGCTGCTCGAGGAGGCTCGCGCCGCGCGGGGCGCGCGCGGGCGGGTCACGCGTCGAGCTGCTCTTGCATCTCGGTGCGGAGGCGCTTGAGCTGCGCGATGCCGTCGGGGTCGATCTCGGCGGAGCCCTTCTGCGCGCGCGCGTCGGCCTCCAGCTTCGCGAGGATCGCGTCCATCTTCGAGATCTTGGCCTGCTGGCGCGCCCGCAGATCCTCGACCATCTTCTCGAACGCCTCGAAGAAGTGCTGGAGCTCGTCGCCCTTCCGCAAGCGCTCGCGCACGACCAGCTTGCCCTCGCCGACCTGGCGGAGCAGCCGCTTCATCTTGAAGATCGGACCGGCGATCTTGTGCGTGAAGACGATGCCCGCCACGCCGACGCCGAGGACGAGCAGCGACAGCAGCGCGACGATGAGGCGGAGCAACATCTGCTGGTTGTCCGCGACCTCGGCGGCCTGACGCTCGAGCGCCGCGGCGCGCTGCTGCAGCGACGCAGCGTCGCGCTCGAGCCGCGCCTGCTCGTCCTTGAGCTTGCTCTCGTCGCGCTGCGCCGCCTCACCGAACGTCTTCGCGAGCTCGGGGTCGTCCTTGTACTCCTTCGCGATGTTCATCGCGACGACCTCGCTGACCCGGCGGCTCTGGACGAGCACCTCCTGGCCGCGCTTGACGGTCTCCTGCCCCTGACGGACGGTCTCTTGCCCCTGCTGCACGGCGGAGCGGCTCTGCTCGATGATCTTCGAGCTGGCGTTCCAGAGGAGGATCCCGAGCGCCACGGAGAGCGCGAGGCTGATCCCCACGAGGAACCCCGTGTATTTCAGCTGGAATTTCTGATCGAGCAGGTAGTTCCGCGCGCTCCGCTGGTAGCGCGCTCTGACCTCCGGCGCGGAGGTCTGCGGGGCCGTGCTGGAAGCGTCGCTCATGGGATCCTCGAAGCTGGCTGGAGATGACAAGGGTCGTGAGGCACGGGGAAAGCCAATATCGAGCCGCGATGGTGCGTCACAGCGAGGCGGCGACCTTGTGGAAGGTCTCGACCGCGTTCTCGACGCACATCTTCATCAGGATGTTCTCGCTCTGGACGTCCTTCTTCGGGGTGCCGCTCTGCGTGAGCTTGGGCGCGAACTCGCCCTGGAGCGACTTGGACGGATAGGTCCACATGCTGACGCGCACCACCTGGGTGAGGTTGCCCCCCTGGTACACGGCGGGCTCGACCGTCGCGAGCAGGTAGAAGCCCTTCATTTTCTTGCCGTTCAGAATCTTCTTGCCCTGGGCGAGCGTCTCGCCCTTGGGGGCCACCGCGTAGCCGGCCTTCGCGAGGATCTTCTCCTGCATCGCGGCGCGCACGAGCGGCTCGATCTCGGACTCGGGGCGGCCGCTCTTGTTCGTGATCTCGATGGCCACGTAGTACTTCGTGTCGGGGCCCGGCGGAGGCGGCTGCGACGGGCCGCCCCCGCCGCCGGCGGACAGCGTCGCGATCGACTTCTGCATCTGCGACTTGACGGCCGGCGTCTGCTCCCGGCCCTCGGCGCGCTGCAGGCACGCGAGCCCCGCGGGCTTGCCCAGCCTGCCGAGCGCCGCGGCCGCCGCGACCCTGACGGACGCGTTGGCGTCCGTCAGCGCGTCGCAGAGCGGCTTCGTGGCGGCGTCGTCCCCCGACGCGCCGAGCGCGAGCGCCGCCTGCGTCCGGACGCGGTAGTCGTCGTTGGTCTTGAGCTGCTCGGCGAAGTGGCTCGTACGCTGATCCGCGTAGCTCCTCGTCGGCATCAGCGAGAGTACGAGCGTCACAACCAGCAACACGAGCGCAGGAAAGGGCCGACGCATTCCACGTTCGACGATACACGAGCGCATCGCCGCCGTGGCGATCGGATCAGCGGGCCTGCACTCGAAATTTGGTGCGCACACGCTCGCACTTTTGCCTTGCATTCGCTCGCTCCTCGTTGCCACCGAACTGGACGGTTTGACGCCGCGTGCCCGCGGGGCTTCAAGGCGCGAAACACGTTGGGTTTCAGGGTGAACACGACATCATCATCCACTTATCTACCCGTCTCCACGGCGCTCTGCCGACGTCCTGTCGGCGCGTCGCGTGCACGTCCGCTCACGTCCGCGTACGTCCTCGCTCGCCCGCGCCGCCCGCGCTCGCCGCCGCGCGCCGGGCGAGCTCGAGCTCGGCGCTGCCGCGGATCCGCTTCCCCTTGCCCGGGCTCGGCCCGCGTGACGAATAATGCGCGACCATGACGAGGGGCTCGCCGGAGGCGTTCGGGAGATGCGTGGCTTGAGACGATGTCTGAAGGCGGCGCTCGTCGCGGCGGCCGCGCTCGTCGCGGCGCAGGCGCAGGCGCAGACGCGAGGCGCGCCGCTCCGCATCCAGGTGCGGGGGAGCGCGCAGATCGACGCCGTCGCGTGGACCGAGCCCGACGGGTTCGTCGTGCGCGGCAGCGTCATCGACGACGCGCGGAGCCCGGTCACGGAGGCGCCGCTCTCCATCGACGCCGTCACGAGCGGCGGCGCCCCGGTGGATCTTCCGCAGGCGGAGGGGTGCGCGGACGGCGGCGCGGCGCGCGTTCGAGCGCACCGCGCCTCGCAGGGAGGATACGCGATCACGACCGACGCGCGTGGCACGTTCTGCCTCCGCGGGCGCGCGCCGCTCGCGAACGCGACGCTGCGCGTCCGCTTCCCGGGAGGGAAGCTCTACGAGCCGGCCGAAGCGAAGGTCCCGATCGAGACGCACGCGGCCCCGCTCGCGCCGGTGGACCTCAGGTTCGATCCGCCGGTGGACGCGATCGATCTGGATCGCCCGACGGTCAACGTCACCGTGGCGCTCCGGATCGAGCGCAGCGGCGCCGCGGGCGGCGCGCCGTTCGAGCGCGAGCGGCTCCCCGTCGTGCTCGAGGACGAGCGCGGCACGCGGATCGCGGAGGCGCCCACCGGCGGCGACGGGCGGGCGCGGTTCGAGCTCGCGACCGAGGGCCTCGGCGGCGCCGGGCAGGGCGCGCTGCGCGCGCGCTTCGAGGGGACCGCCGCGCTCGCGAAGGCGACCGTCAGCCAGGGCGTCGTCCGGTACGCGCAGGTCACGCTCGCGCTCTCCCATCCGGTCGAGCCGGCGCGCGCGGAGGACGGCGTGCCGATCGACGTCGACGTGCGCTCGTCCGGCGGCCCGGTCGAGGGCGGCGTCGTCGAGGCGCTGCGCGCGGGCGAGCCGGTGGGCGCGGCGGCGGTGGTCGCCGGCAAGGCGCGGGTGATCGCCGCGTTCACCGCCGAGCGCGAAGGGACGGTGCCGCTGTCGCTCCGGTACGTGCCCGCCGCCCCGTGGTGGATCCCCGGCGCCGAGCTCGCGATCGACGTCCCCGTCGCGGGCCCCGGGGTGTGGCGGCAGCTCGCGCTCGGCGCCGCCGTCCTCGCGATCGCGGGCTGGGTGCTCGGCGGCTGGCGGCGCGCTCCGAAGCGCGCGGCCGCGGGCGCGGCCGACGAGAAGCCCGCCGCGCCGCCCGGCCGCGCGGGCGTGCGGATCGTGGGGCCGATCGACGACGCGACCGGCTGGCGCGGCGCCGTCGCCGACGCGCACGACGGCGCGCCCATCGCGCAGGCCGAGCTCACGATCGTCGTGCCCGCGTTCGACGGCAGCGGCGTCGTCGCGCGCGCCGTGACCGACGACGCCGGCGAGTTCTCGATCGAGGCGCCGTACCGGAACGACGCGAAGCTCGTCGTGCGCGCGCCGACGCACAGCAGCTACGAGCAGGCGCTCCCGCCGCCGAGCAGGCTGGGCATCGCGCTGGTCACGCGGCGCCGCGCCGTGCTCGATCGCCTCGTCCGGTGGGCGCGGCGGCAGGGGGCGCCGTTCGAGGGGCCGCCGGAGCCGACGCCCGGGCACGTGCGCCGCGTGGCGAGCAGGGTCCAGCAGCGCGAGGTCGAGCAGTGGGCGACCCGGATCGAGCACGCCGCCTTCGGCCCCGATCCCGTCGACGAGCGGCTCGAGCAGGACCTCGGCGCGTCGGAGCCGAAGCCCGGCGTCTCGCAGCTCGCCCCGTGAGCCGAGCGCTCGGGGCGCGCGGCGGCGGCCCCGCCGCCGCGCCGACCTGCCGTTTCGCTGGCCGGATCGGGCGACCGCGCGAGCGCACGTTGACGTATGGGGTGCGTCCCATATAGTCGGCTCCCTCGCCGGAGAACGCCAACGTGGAAATCGCCCTAATTATCGTCGGCCTCGTCGTGGTGGCGGCGATCGTCTACTTCGTCACGAAGAAGGCGCCGCCCCCCGAGATCGCAGCGCCCCCCGAACCGAAGAAGCTCCCGGAGAAGGCGAAGCAGCCCACCGAAAAGCCGGCCGACAGGCCGCGCGTCCAGAAGAAGCCTCCGGCGGAGGAAGAGCCTCCGGCGAAGGCGAAGGAGCCCGCGCCGCGGGAGGAGCCGCCCGCGGCGACGCCCTTCCCCGTCGAGGTGCCCGCCGTCCCGCCGCCCTCCGCCCGGGCCGTGCCGCCCGAGCCCGCGGTCGCGGAGGCGCCGCCCGTCGCCGCGACCGTGGTCGAGGCGCCCGCGGAGAAGCCGGCCCCCGCGAGGCCGGCGCGCGAGACGACGCCCCCGGGCGCGCGCAAGCGCGACGTCGAGGGGCTCCGCAAGGGCCTCACGAAGGTACGGGAGCGCGAGGGCTTCTTCGGCCGCCTCAAGGCGCTGTTCGCCGGCAAGAAGGAGATCGATCCCAACGTCGTCGAGCAGATCGAAGAGGTGCTGCTCACCTCGGACGTCGGCGTGAAGACGACGGAGCTCCTCCTCGACGAGATCCGCTCGGCGCTCAGCCGCAACGAGCTCGCCGACACCGACAAGGTCTGGGACGCGCTGCGCGAGCACGCGAAGCGGATCCTGCGCGTCGGCGCCGGCGGCGGGCTGCCGTTGAAGACGCAGCCCACCGTGGTGATGGTGGTCGGCGTGAACGGCGTGGGCAAGACGACCACGATCGGCAAGCTCGCGACGCAGCTCAAGGCCGAGGGCCGGACGGTGGTGCTCGCCGCGGGCGACACGTTCCGCGCGGCGGCGGTGCAGCAGCTCAACGTCTGGGGCAAGCGCGTGGGCTGCGAGGTCGTGCGCGGCAAGGACGGGGCGAACCCGGGCGCCGTGATCTTCGACGCGATCCAGAAGGCGAAGGAGACGGGCGCCGACGTGGTGCTCGCCGACACCGCCGGCCGGCTGCACACGAAGACGAACCTCATGGAGGAGCTGGCCCGGGTCGCGCGCACGATGAACAAGGCGATGGAGGGGGCGCCCCACGAGACGCTGCTCGTGCTCGACGCCACCAACGGACAGAACGCCATGCAGCAGGCCGCGCTCTTCAAGGAGGCGCTGCCCATCACCGGCATCGTGCTGACGAAGCTCGACGGCACCGCGAAGGGCGGCGTCATCCTCGGCATCTGCGCCGAGCACGGGCTGCCCGTCCGTTACGTCGGCATCGGAGAGCGCGCCGAGGACCTCCGCGAGTTCGAGCCCGACGAGTTCGTCGAGGCGATGCTCGGCCGCCCGAGCGGCGCCGAGGACGCGGCCGCCTGACGAGCGCGGCGCCACGCGGCGAGCGATCTCGACCTCACCTCCCAATCACTCCCCTCGACATCGGTCAAAGAGATGGGCGATGGTCCGAGCCCTCGGACCGCCTCGCCCGCGCCGCCTGGCCCCTCAGGAGCCGGCACCGCGGCCGCGCGAGCAACGGCGGTTCCGGGCCCGCGGCGATTGTGCAGCCAATTTGCCGGTCGGCGCGAGTCCCCCGGGCGCGCGCCGCCTGGGGGCTCGCCCGGTCGCCCAAGGCAAAAGGATTTGGTTGTTGATCCTTTTATTTTCGGCGTGATATAGTCCGTCGGGCTTGGCGGTTGACCGAATTAATTAATGAATTCGCGTAGTTAGAAAGCTGTACTACCTGGGCGATCGATCGCTCGCATCGCACGGACTTCGGAAGGGATGGCGATGAACCAGGCTCGCGTGGGGCTTCTCGTTGCGGCTGCGCTGGTCGCGGTGCCGCTCACGGCGTCGGCTCAGCCAAAAGAGCAACCCAAGGAAATTAACCTCGACGAGCCAGAGACTCCTGCCGAGGGCACGGAGCCGGCGGAGGCCCCCGCGGCTCCGGCCGAGGGCGAGGGTGGCGACGAGGCGGGGCTTGGGGACATCTGTAAGATCGACCCTTCGGCGTGTCCCACGATCGACTTGAACAAGGAAGCGGCGAAGGATCTCAACCCTGAGACCTACGCGGTGCAGCAGATCTACGCGCTGCGCTACCACCGCTTCGAGGTGAACCCGTACTTCGGGCTGACGATGAACGACCAGTTCGTCGGGCACAACGGTCCGGGCCTCGCGATCAACTGGTACCTGACCAACGTCCTCGCGATCGGGGTCAACGGCAACTGGTACGCCGGCCTCAACACGCCGTCGGACTTCAACTTCCAGACGAGCAGGGCGGCGCGTATCGGTGAGCCGATCACCGAGTATCAGTGGAACGCGAACGCGAACTTCACGTACGTCCCCGCGTACGGCAAGTTCGCCGGGTTCAGCGACTTCATCTTCCACTACGACTTCTTCGTGCTGGGGGGCGTCGGCGCGATCTCGACGCGGCCCATCGCCGTCGTCGATCCGGACAACCGCACCTTCGACTGGAAGCCCAAGCTCGCCTTCCACGTCGGCGGGGGCCTCCGCATCTTCTTCAACCGCTGGTTCGCGGCCATGGCCGAGGTCAGCGACTACATCTTCTTCGACGAGCTCGAGAACCCCAGCGTCGCGACGAGCACCCCCCAGGACAAGAGCACCTGGCTCGCCGAGGGGAAGAGCTTCACCAACAACGTGCAGGCACAGGTCGGGTTCTCGGTCTTCCTGCCGTTCTCCTGGGAATACCGGCTGCCGAAGTAAGGCCTTTGGACGTGGGGACGCGCCGACGCCGAGCGCGAGACATGGGATGATTCAGCCAAAGACGGGGACAGGCATGATGCGTCGATTCGTCCAAAGCCTCTGCACCGTGGTGGCAGGGCTGACCGGCTGTGCACTTCTGATGACGGCTGCGCCGGCGGAGGCGCAGGAGATCCAGCTGACGGGCCCCCTGGCCGGTGCGCCCGCCGTGCGGAAGCTCCGGCTCCACCGTGACGGACGGTTTGAGGTCGCTCCAGGCGCGTCGTTCACGCTGCTGGACGAGTACCGGCGGACGATTATGCCGGGGCTGCGCCTCACCTACCATCTCACCGACTGGTTCGGCATCGGTGCCTGGGGCGGCTATGGGTTCCAGTACAATACCGGGCTGACAGACGAGCTCCAGCGCGTCGCGATCGACAGCCGCGGCTGCGCCGACCGGCCGTTCACGAAGGCGTGCCAGCTGACCAGGGTCAACCTGACGCGGGGCGACCTCACCGAGGACCAGCTCGCGCAGATCCAGTGGGTCGCGGCGCCGCAGGTCACGGTCGTGCCGTTCCGCGGCAAGCTGGCGCTGTTCGCCGAGCTCTTCGTGGACACCGACGTGAACTTCTTCGCCGGCGTCGCGGCGATCGGGGTCAAGGAGCGCAGGCAGTGCACCACCAACTGCGCCGAGACCTTCGGCCTCGAGAGCCGCATGGCCATCGCGCCGACGTTCGGCCTCGGCTTGAATTTCTACCCGTCGGACTTCCTCGGCTTCGGCGCGGAGTGGCGCGCCCTGCCCTTCGAGTGGAATACTTCGGGCTTCGACAACCACGGGCTAGGTACGGATGAGGCGTTCCCCGACACCCATGTGGACGACAAGGACCGCGAATTCCACTTCACCAGCATGGTCACCGTGAGCTTGAGCATCCAATTCCCCACCGCCATCAAGACGACGGAGTAGACGGCTTCGCCGGCTCGGTGACCGAGCCGCTCCGCCCGGGGCGACCCGGGCGGGGAGCGTCCAGTGCCGGGAGCAGCAGGCTCGGCCCTCGGCAGTGGAGCCCGGCGGCGATCGTCGGGCAGCTCGGACCGCGGCGGCGGGACAGCCACCAGAGGTCAGCGTTGGGTATTTTCGATTTTCTCCGCAAAAGCAATCCTCCGGCCGGGGGTGCCCCCTCCGATAACAAGAAGGTGGCCGGTCCGGCCAAGGTCTGCGCGGACAAGCGCGCTCAGACCTACGACCGCCTCGACGCCATCCAGACGCTCGCGGCGATGAAGAACGCCGACGCAGCGGCGGCGCTCCTCAGGCGCTTCACGTTCTCGATCGACCCCTCGATCACGGATCAGGAAGAGAAAGATCTGGCGTTCCGGGGCATCGTCGACGCGGGCAAGGACGCGGTGCCGGCCGTGGTCGAGTTCTGCGTCAAGGCCGAGACCCTCACCTGGCCGCTCAAGGTCCTGAGGGCGCTGCTCGAGGACGACGACTACCGCGCCGAGCTCGTCCGGCTGCTCGATCGGTGCGACACGGAGTACGCGCGCAACATCGAGCCGAAGCAGCAGCTCATCATCGCCCTCGGCGAGATCAAGGGCGACGACGTGCGGGTCGCGGTGGAGCGGTTCCTCGACGACGTGAACGAGACGGTCCGGTTTCACGCCGTGCAGACCATCTTCGCTCAGGGCGACGAGGCGAGCGTGCCAGCGCTCGTGAAGATGCTCGCGACCGAGGAGTCGGTGCGGGTGAAGAACAAGGTGGCCGAGGGGCTGATGACCCGCGGCTGGACGGTGCCCGCGGAGCTGCGGAGCGACGCGAACCAGGCGCTCCAGGACTCGAACGGCTTCAGCGTCGGGGCGGACGGCAAGCTCCGGAAGGGCGCTGGATACGGCTGAAGGGCGCGCCTTCGCGACAAAGCTGTTCGCCCTGCGATCGGGTTGACAGCGTTGCCGCGCGTGGACGAAACTCCGCGCCATGCTTGTTCAGCCCTCGGCGGCAGCTGAGCGCGGAGGCCGCATAGCGCGGCCCGCAGCAGCGGAAAGCGAGCGCAGAGTCCGTGATTGAGCACCGCTCGTCGATGGCGGAGCTCCCGTCACGACGTCGTGAGCCATGCCCCCGCTCCGGCGAGGCGCGTCGAGGAGCGCGCGAGCGGCGAGCGCGGCGCGCCTCGACGCTGCGCGCGATGACCGCGGCCAGCCTGCTGCCCTTCGCGCTCGCCCCGCGCGGCGCCGCAGCAGCCGACTTCGAGGTCCAGTCGACCACCGGCGTCCAGGCCTACGAGGTCGCGAGCCCCTGGGGAGCCACGAACATCGAGCGACGGCGTCTTTTGCAGACGCTGGGGCTCGCCGTCTACAACATCCAGGGCGACTCGGTGCCGGGCGAGGCCGACTACTCGGCGACCGTGCGGCTCCGGCTCGACGCGGACTTCGGGGTGAACGGCCACCTCGAGGGAGTGCAGCAGGGCGGCGAGACGAACTACAGCGTCGCCGGCGGCTCGCGTTACATCCCGGGGCTGCGCGAGGCGCCGCTCGATCTGATGTACGCGTACTTCGAAGGGCGGAACGTCGCCAGCGGGTGGCTCGGCTTCCGGGTCGGCCGCCAGTACGTGAGCGACGTGCTCGGATGGTGGTCGTTCGACGGCGCGCTCCTCCGGGTCACGACGCCCTACTACGTCCAGATCGAGGCGTACGGCGGCCTCGAGCAGCGCGGCGGCCTGCCGCTCTCGACGTCGCGCTTCGAGGCGCAGGGCATGTGGCGCGGCAGCCACCGGGGCTTCGGCGACGACCGGACGCTGCCCGGGAGCGCGGCCGACTACCCGGCGTTCCAGGAGGCGCAGATCGCCCCGGCGTTCGGCGTCGCGCTGGAGAGCGCCGGTCCGAGCTTCCTCCACGGCCGGCTGACCTACCGGCGCGTCTACAACGTGGGGACCGCGATCACCCAGCAGTTCCCCGACGCGGACGGGGACGTCCAGACGACCGACGGGTCGCGCATCTCGCAAGAGCGGCTCGGGTACGCGGCCAACGTCAACGTGCCAAACCTCGGCGGGCTCAAGGGCGGGGTGACGTACGACCTCTACAACGAGCGCGTCGGCTCGTTCTACGGCGGCCTCGAGGTGTACGCGGGCAGCCGCGTCACGCTGGGCGCGGACGTCGACTACTTCGTTCCGACGTTCGACGCCGACTCGATCTGGAACTGGTTCACCCACGCGCCCATCACCACGATCACCGGGCGGGCCGCGGTCGACATCACCCGCGAGGTCGATCTCGCCGCCTGGGGCGGCACGCGGCTCTGGATGGCCGAAGGGAACCCGGAGGAGTTCGGCGCCGGCCAGTGCGAGGTCGCGCGGCTCGGGCCGGATTGCGTCGGGACGACGGCGCTCGACCCGAGCGACGGCGACCTGGAGGATTACGCGCGCGACGAGGAGAACCGCGCCACGACGATGACGACCGACGTGCTCGCGAACCTCGCGGGCCGCTACCGCACGCGGACGTCGTCGGTCGAGCTCCGCGGCATGCTGCAGACCGGGGAGCGCGGGCGCCGGACAGGCGCCGATCTGTCGGGCGAGAAGCGGCTGCACGGGCAGCGTTACGCGCTCGGGGCGCGGGTGTCGCTGTACAACTGGGCGGATCCGCTCCGGCCGGACCGGGACGCGACGTCGTTCGGGTATGTCCTTGGGGCCGGGTACCGGCCGGGCGAGTTCGCAGACTTCAAGCTCGAGTGGGAGCACGACATGAACCGGCTGGTGGGCCAGCGCTTCCGCGTCGTCGGCCTCGTGAGCCTTCGGGTGGCGCCGTGAGCGAGGAACGCATGGACGCAACACAGGACGGCCCGCGCGGCGCGCGGCGGGACCACCCGAGGCTCGTGCCGGGGTGGGTCGCGATCGTCGCGTGCCTTGGCGCGCTGGCGCTCGCCATCGTGGGCCCCGAGGCGGCCGCCCAGCCGAAGCCGCCGGCGACCGCGGAAGACGACAGCGCCGACGCGGCCGAGGAGGCGGAAGGCGACGCCGAGGAGGGCGCCGCGGGGGAGAAGGCCGCGCATCCGCCGCCGGGCGGGTACAAGTCCGGCCTCCACCCGATGCCCGACGACGCGGAGGTGCCGCTCGCCTGGATGCCGCCCGGAACGAGCGCGACGCCGGTCCCGAGCGACGAGATCTACCCGCCGCAGACGCTGACGATCCGCTTCAACCACAAGAAGCACGTCAAGGGGCTCAAGCAGACGTGCAAGTCGTGCCACGCCGCGGCCTACACGAGCGGTGCGGTCACGGACCGGCTGCTGCCGAGCCCGGCGCAGACCTGCGACAACTGCCACGACGTCGATCACTCCGACCTCACCCAGGTGAAGGCGGGGACGAACGAGAACGGACAGTGCGTCTACTGCCACATCGGCGAAGACGCGGGCAGCGGCGGAAAGGTGGCGCCGCTCGTGCTGCCGCACGCGAACCTCCGGTTCCCGCACCAGAAGCACGTGAGCCGGAACATCAAGTGCAGCCAGTGCCACGGCCGGGTCGATCGCCTCGAGCTCGCCACCCGCGAGCAGCTGCCGCGCATGGCGGGCTGCTTCTCGTGCCACAACATGAGCGGCGCGGCTCAGGGCGACGCGAAGAGCGACTGCGACGTGTGCCACCTGACGCGCCCCGACGGGCGGCTCGTGACCGCGTTCGCCACGGGCGATCTGCTGCCGCCGCGCTGGCTGCACAACGCGGGGCACACCCCCGACTGGCTCGAGCGGCACAAGCAGGTCGCCGCGAACGACAGCGCCTTCTGCGGGACGTGCCACAGCGAGAACTACTGCACCGACTGCCATGACGGGAAGATCCGTCCGCGCAACGTCCACCCGAACGACTTCCTCTCGATGCACGCGCAGGCGGCCCGGCAGGACAATCCGCGCTGCGTGAGCTGCCATCAAGAGCAGACGTTCTGTGCGGACTGCCACCGCCGGACGGGCGTGGCGCGCGAGGCACCGAGCGCCGCTCGGCCCGCAGGGCGCCGCTTCCACCCCCCGCCGGCCGAGTGGACCACCGCGCCGCGCAGCGCGAAGCACCACGCCTGGGAAGCAGAGCGAAACCTGAATGCGTGCGTTTCCTGCCACACCGAGCGGGACTGCGCGACCTGCCACGCGACCCGGGGGATCTCGGGCGGGCAAGGGGTGAACCCGCATCCGATCGGGTTCGACGAGAGCAATTGCAAGGCCGCGTTCTCCCGAAACCCGCGCCCGTGCCTGGTGTGCCATCAGTCGAGCGACAGGTCCCTGCGGGGTTGCCAGTGAAAAGTCAAAATCGGTCAGTATATTCCTTGCCCTGGCCTTCCGGCGACGGGTATAGCGAAGTGCGCGCGGCTTCCCTAACGATCGCCGCGAACGCCAAGGAGAACGGGCGTGAAGGAGCTGATCAAGTACCTGATCGACAACCTCTATCTCGATTTCCAAGGGGAAATCACGCTGGAGACAGTGCGGGGCTTCCTCCGCGAGGACGACGGACGGGAGGCACGGCAACTTTTGTCGAAGCTCATCGAGGAGAAAGGGGTCGACGACATGCTGATCACGCTGGCCGACTGTCTCAAGGAACACATCCAGAGCGGGGTGAACGAGAAGGTCGTCCGCGAGCAGCTCTCGCTCTACGCCGAAAGCTGAGCAGGCTGGCCCGAGCGGCGCGCCTCGCTCCCCTCCCCCTCTGCTTGCACGCAGCCCTCGCGACGGTCGGCTGCGATGTAGGGGAAGCCTCGTACCAGACGATCGACGCTCCCCCTGTCCACCTGATCGAGGCGCGGGCCACGACCGGCCTCGACCAGAACTACCAGCCCGTCCGCACCCCGCTCGCTCCGGACGGCAGCACCTTGGTGCTGTCGACCGCGAGCTTCGTGCTGAAGTTCGATCGCTTCCTGCTGCCCGGCTCGGTGAGCGGCGCTGTGGGGCCCGAGTCGCTGTGCGTCTCGGGCGATCTCGCCAAACAGGTCCTGACGTACGCGGACTGCGTCAACCCGATCCCGCTGGCGCCGACATACAACCCGGTCCAGCGGGAGGTCATCTTCCGCCAGATCGAAGGCATGCCTGGGCTCGTCCCGGGGACGCGGTACGTGCTCTGGGTCCTCGGACCGGTGGACGACGCGGCGCCGTCGGGCATCCGCGCGTTCGACGGCGCGCCCCTGGCCGAGAGCCAGCGCGTCGAGTTCACCGTCGCGGCGACCAACCCGCCCCAGGCGATGCCGGAGCGCCAGCCGAGGGGCGACTTCTATTGCCAGCAGGACCTGGAGTGCATCGGGCGCACGCCAGAGTGCCAGGGCGAGCCTCCGGCCGATCCGACGTGTTTCCCCTGCGTGAAGGGCGCCGCGAAGCTCCTCAACGCCTGCGCGGGGTGCCACAGCGACGCGAACGCCGCCGCAGGGCTGAACCTGAGCGTGGCGGCGCTCGATCCGGCCGTGCAGCAGTTCAGGTACAACCGGCTCGAGCCGCTCTACGACACCGCGATCGGGCACGCCGCGCACCAGACCCAGATGGGCGAGCGCGCGCACGTGGGGGAGAAGACGCCGGAGCGCTTCGGCAGGGCCATGCCGCTCATCGACCCGGGAAACCCTGGGAACAGCTACCTCCTCTACAAGATCATCGTCGGGCAGAGCGCGGTCGACCCCTCCCTGCCCGCCGACCAGGCCGAGCGGCTCCGCGAGGAGATCGAGCGGCTGCGCGCCGCGTTCGTCATGGGGCTGCCCATGCCGCCCCCGGCCTTCCCCGCCTCGTTCTGGTTCCATCCCCAGATGTCGCCCGACCAGGAGGTCACGATGTACGTGGACGGGATGGATATCCTGTCCGCGTGGATCCTCGACGGCGCCGTGCCGCGCGACTGCTCCGTTCCGCTCCCGCCCTGACGCGCCCGCGCGCCGTCACATCACGCGATTCCGCCCGCCCTTCTTCGCGTGGTAGAGCCGCTCGTCGGCGCGGCGGTAGAGCTCCATGGGCGAGACCGGCGCGTCCGGCGTGATGCCGGCGACGCCGAAGCTCGCGGTGACGGCGATCTCGCCGTCCTCGAAGCGGAACGGCGTGCGCTCCACGAGCGCGCGCAGCTTCTCGGCGACGTGGCGCGCGCTCTCGACCGGGATCTCCGGGACGAGCAGCGCGAACTCCTCGCCGCCGACGCGCGCGAGGACGTCATCGCGGCGGACGTTCGCGGCGGCGAGCGCGGCCATCTGGCGGAGCACGGCGTCTCCCGTGAGGTGCCCCCGCGTGTCGTTGATGCTCTTGAAGTGATCGATGTCGAACATGATGAGCGCGAGGTGGCGATGGTAGCGGCAAGCCCGCGACACCTCGCGCTCGAGCGCGACCTCGAAAGAGCGCTTGTTGTGGACCTGCGTCAGCCCGTCGAAGGTCATCAGGCGGTAGATCTCTTCGTGGTACGAGAGCTCGACGTTCCCCCCCTGGATGAACTTGAAGATCGTCCGCCCGATCTTGACCTGATCGCCGTCCTTGAGGGCGCGCTCGTCGATCGAGACGTCGTTCACGTAGGTGCCGTTGGTCGAGCCGAGATCGCGGACGACGTAGCCCATCCCGTTCCAGGAGATGCGCGCGTGCCGGCGGCTCACCGCCTCGTCGTCGAGGGGGATGTCGGTCTGGATCGCGCGCCCGCACTCGATGGAGCCCGTGCCGAGGGCGATGCGGCGCCCGAGCTCCGTGCCGTAGATCACGACCAGGCACGCGGTGCCGGGCTCCACCGGAAGCGCCGGCGGGGCGATGGACGTGCAGGTGACGAGCGTCTGCCGATGATCGTTCTCTTGCTTCGCCACGCTAGAGGACCCAAGTACACCAGAGCCGGCGTTCCGGGGCAACGCACGTCGCGCGTCGGACATGGTAGGCTTCGGCGATGAAACGCTGCGGTTTCGCGCAGATGTGGGTCGCCGCCGCGGCGACCGCCGTGCTCTCCTCTGCCCTGACCGGGTGTGGTCAGAGCGCGCCGCCGGTCGACGTCGACGAGAGCGACGCTTCGCCGCAGGGGCCCGAGACCATCACGCTCTCCCCGGGCGCCCCGCCGCTCCCGGGCGAGGCCGAGTGCAAGGTCGTCGTCCAGACGGGGATCCGCGTGGCCTCCGCGCAGCACGTGCCGGAGTGCACGCCCGTCCAGTACGACACCAACCCGCCGAGCGGCGGAGATCACTGGGCCATCTGGGCCGAGTTCAAGAGCTACAAGGCGGAGGTCCCGCGGGAGATCTACGTGCACAACCTCGAGCACGGCGCGGTCGTCCTCGCCTACCGGTGCCCGTCGTCCGGCTGCGCCGAGGTGGAGGCGATGCTCGAGGAGGTGCGGACCGAGGCCGCTTCGGATCCGAAGTGCCTCACGCTTCCCGGAGGGCCCGAGGCGCGCCTCGTGATGACGCCCGACAGCGCGCTCGACACCCCCATCGCCGCCGCGGCCTGGGGCGCCACCTACACCGCGACGTGCCTCGACAAGCCGTCGCTCGCGCGCTTCGTGGCGGAACACTACGGCAAGGGCCCGGAAGACACGTGCAGCAACGCGGCCGCCGTCGACGTCGATCAGCCAGCGGGGGGCGCGCCGAGCTGCGGTGACGCGCCGCCCGACGCAGGCGCAGGCGACGCGGCCGACGGCGGCCCGCCGGAGCCGTAACCAGGTTGACAGGTGCCTCGCCGCCCAGGAGCATTCCCGGGATGAGCGAGCCGTCGACCGTGGCACCTCGGTTGGCAGAGCGCTTCCGGCTGCTGGGCGTCGCGGGGTCGGGCGGGTCGGCCGAGGTCTGGAGGGCGGTCGACAAGGAGCGCGGCGGCGTGGTGGCGCTCAAGATCGAGCGGCAGAGCGGTGGCGCGCCCGCGGAGGAGCGCGCCGCCGCGCGGCGGGCGCTCGCCCGCGAGGCGCTGCACGCGGCGCTCGCGCTCTCACCGCGGCTGCCGGAGCTCGTCGACGTCGGCTGGCTCTCGGCGCGCGCCGGGGTCGCGCGCGTCGAGGCCGCCCCGGGCGTCGATGGGCGCGCGTTCGTGGCGATGCGGTGGTTCGAGGGGCGATCCGTCGCGGAGGCCGTGCGCGGCCTGCCCCAGGGCGAGCGCGCGGCGCTCGCGCTCGCCGTCGCGCGCGACGCGGGCGAGGCGCTCGGCGATCTGCACGGCATCGGCCTCGCCCACGGGGATCTCAAGCCGGAGAACCTGATCCTGACGCCGGAGGGGCGGATCGGGATGATCGACCTGGGGCTCGCCTGCTCGATCCACGAGACCTCCGTGGACGGGGCGACGCTCAGGTACCTCGCGCGCCACGACGCGGAGCTCGGGGACGCGCGGGCGAGGGATCTGCTCGCGCTGGGGACGCTGCTCGCCGAGATCGCGCTCCCCGGCGTGGCCGCCGCGGGCGATCCCATCGAGGCGGCGCGCGCCGCGGTGGCGGCGCCGAGCGCGGCCGGCCCCGCGCTCGACGCGATCTGCAGGGCGCTCCTGTCGCCTTCACCCGGGGCGCGGCCGTCCTCGGCGTGGGTGACCGAGTCGGGCCGCGCCGCGCTCGCCGGCGCGCAGCCGACGCGCGCGCCGCTCGCCGGGACGCCGGCGCCGCGCGCGGGCCGCGATCCCGGGGCGCCGGGCGAGGAGCGCGATCGGCAGGATCGCGACGCGCGCCGCGTGCGCGCCGCCTACCTGCGCCTGCGGCGGCACGAGCTCGAGGCGGCGCTCGGGGTGCGCGACGACGTGGCCTCCTGGCTCGCGGACGCGTTCGCGGTGGTCCAGCGGGCGCGCGCGCTCTCGAGCGCGGACGTCCGCGCGGGCGACGCCGCGGCCCGCGCGGGCGCGCCGCAGGGCGAGGGGCCGTGGCTGGGCCGGCTCGGCCCGGACCGCGTCGCGCGGTGGCTCACCGCGCTCGTGGGGACGAGCGCCGCGGCGTGGCCGATGGCGACGCTCGCGGCGGCGCCGGAGCGCGCGCTCGCGGAGGCGCTCGTCGCCCTGGCGCGGCAGATCCCCCCGCGGGCCTGGACGTTCGCGGACGTCGAGGCGGCCGTGCTGGGGCGCGGCGCGCGGCGGGCCGCCGCGGCGGCGCGCGATCGCGGCGGCGCCGGCGAGGGCGCCGCGGCGCGGGCCACCTCCGCGGCGGAGGCGGCGGAGCTGGCGCTCGCGATCGCGCGGGTGCCGCCGGATCCGCTCGCGCTCGAGGCGATCGAGCAGCGCGACGACGCGCCCGCCGGCCTGGTCGTCGCCGCGGCGAACGCGCTCCGGCTCCGCGGCGATCTCGGGCGCGCGCGGAGCCTGATGCTGCGCGCGTCGGTGCGGGGCGCGCCGGAGTCCGCGGCGCTCGCGGCGGAGGTCCTGCGGCGCGCCGGGGATCGCGCGCTCGCGGAGGAGCGCGCCCGCGCCGCCATCGAGGCCGGCGCGGACCCGGACGGGCGCGCGGCCGCGGTGCTCGCGCGCATCGCGATCGACGCGGGGGCGCTGGGCGCGGCCGAGGCGCTCGCCGGGGAGGCGGCCACCGCGCCGCTCTGCGAGGCGCGCGCGCTGATCGCGGCGCTGCGCGGCGACGCCGCGCGGGCGCTGTCCGAGGTGGCGCGCGGCGAGGCGCTCGCGAGCTCGGTCGAGGAGCTCGCGCGGATGGCCGCCGTGCGCGGGTACGCGCTGCACGCGAGCGATCCGGAGCGGGCGCACGCGTCGTTCAGCGCCGCGGTCGACTACGCCGTGCGCGCCGGGGCCGTCGTCGAGGAGGCGACCTACCGGACCGGGGAGGCGGCGGCCGCGGTGGATCTCGGCGATCTCGAGGGCGCGATCGCGACCTCGACCCGCGCGGCGCTGCTCTGGGAGCACCTCGGCCGGCCCGCTCAGGCGGCGCGCGCGCTGCTCGCGTGCGCGGCCGCCTACGCCACCGCGGGCCTCGCGCACGAGACCCGCCGGACGGCCGAGGACGCCATCGCGCGGGCCCGCGACGCGGGCGACGCGAAGGCGGAAGCCTACGCGCTCTGGGCGATCGCGGACGTGGCCGCCGCGCGCGGCGGCGACGGCGTCGCGGGCGCGGAGGCGTGCGCGCTCCCCGACGCGCCCGCGGCGGCGGAGCGCGCGGCGGCGCTCCTCGCCGGAGGCTCCGCGGACGACGCGCTCCGGGCGGCCGCGCGGCTCTTGCGCCACGGCGCGGGCGAGATCGACGCCGCCCGCGTCGAGGAGCTCGACGAGCTCGCGAGCGGCCCGGATCTCGCCGCGGCGTCGCGGCTCGACTGGTGGGGGGCGCGCGCCGCGCGCGCGCTCGCCGCGGACGACGCCGTCGGCGGCGCCCCCGCCGAGGCCCCTCCGCGGGGCGGCGCGGCGCGCCCGGCGGCGGACGGCGGGCGCAGCGACCGCGTCCTCGCCGCGCTCGCCGCGCTGGCGGGCGCGCGGGCGCCGATCGCGTCGCGCGGCCCGGCGCTCGCGGCGGCGCACGCGCTCGCGGTCAAGGCCGGGCAGACGGACGTCGCGCACCGGGTGCGCGCGGCGCTCGCCGAGGCCGCGCGCGAGCTCTGCAGGCGCACCGCGGACGCGGGCGAAGCGGCGGCCACGGCGGGCGCGCCGGGCGCGCCGGCGCTCGCCGGCGCGGTGCGGTCGCTGCCGTGGGTGGCCCGGGCGCGGGCCCTGCCGGAGGCCGGCCTCGGGCCCGAGCAGGCGCGCGATCTGGAGGCGCTCGTCGGCGCGCTCGGCGAGCGCGAGCGCCTCGCGCCGCTGCTCGACCGGGTCGTCGACGCGCTCGTGCTCTGGACGGGGGTCGAGCGGGGGCTCCTGCTCCTGCGCGCCCCGAACGGGCGCCTCGTCCCGCGGGCGGCGCGCAACCTGGCGCGCTCGCGCCTCGGCGCCGAGCAGCTCGCGCTGTCGGAGACGCTCGCGCGCCGCGCCCTGGAGGCGCGCGAGCCGGTGGTCGCCGTCGACGCCGCGGGGGAGCTGCCGAGCGTGCACCGCAGCGTGCACGCGCTGAAGCTCCGGAGCGTGCTGGCCGTGCCGCTCATCGCGCGCGGCGAGGCGCTCGGCGTCGTCTATCTCGACGATCGCGTGCGCCGCGGCGCGTTCGGGGCGCAGGAGCTCCGGTGGGCGCGCACCATCGCGTCGGTCGCGGCGCTGGCGATCGCCGACGCGCGCGCGCAGGTGGAGCTGCGCCGCGCCGTGCGCCGCGCCGAGCGCGCCTCGTCTCGGCTCGCCGGGGAGCTCGCGCGGCGCGAGGCGGAGCTCGACGCGGCGGCGCTCGAGCTCGCCAGGGCGCGCGGCGGCCGGGACACGCGCTACCGGTACGACGCCATCATCGGTGAGAGCGAGGCCGTGCGCGCGATGCTGCGCCTCGTGGATCGCGTGACCGCGTCCGAGGTGCCGGTGCTCATCCACGGCGAGTCCGGCAGCGGCAAGGAGCTCGTGGCGCGGGCCATCCACCACAACGGCCCGCGCGCGGCGCACCCGTTCGTGGGCGAGAACTGCGGCGCGATCCCGGAGGGGCTGCTCGAGTCGGCGCTCTTCGGGCACGTGCGCGGCGCGTTCACCGGCGCGGATCGGCCGCGGGCCGGGCTCTTCGAGGTGGCGGATCGAGGCACGCTGTTCCTCGACGAGATCGGCGAGATGAGCCTCGCCATGCAGACGAAGCTGCTGCGCGTCCTCGAGGACGGCCTCGTGCGGCCGCTCGGCTCGGACCGGGCGCGCAAGGTCGACGTGCGCGTCATCGCCGCGACGCACCGCGACCTGGACGCTCTGGTGCGCGCCCGCGCCTTCCGCGAGGATCTGTTTTACCGGCTGAACATCATCACGATCCGGGTGCCGCCGCTGCGCGAGCGCGCGACCGACGTGCCGCTCATCGTCCAGCACCTCGTCGCGAAGCACGGCCGCGGCCCGGTCCGGGTCACGCGCGGGGCGATGGAGCGGCTCTCGGCCTACGGGTGGCCCGGCAACGTGCGCCAGCTGGAGAACGAGATCCGGCGGGCGATCGTGCTCTGCGACGGGACCATCGATCGAGAGCACCTGTCGCCCGAGATCGCGCACGGCGGCGGCGCGGCGCCGCGCGAGCTCGGCCTCAACGTCCGGGCGAGGATCGACGCGCTGGAGACGGAGCTCGTGCGCGACGCGCTGGAGCGCACGCGCGGGAACCAGACGCAGGCCGCCAAGCTGCTCGGGCTGTCGAGGTTCGGCCTGCAGAAGATGATCAAGCGGCTCGCCATCGAGGCGTGAGGCGAGCCCGGGCGCGTCACCGCTGCTTCACGAGGGCGCCGGCGTCGCGGAGGATGGCGGGGATCCCCTCGTCGTTCGCCTCGTAATAGCCGCGGATCACGCCCTCCTGGTCGACGAGCACCAGGCGCTCGCCGTGGAAGATGCTGAAGATGCCCGGGCTCGTCTCCTCTTTGCCCATCGCGATCTTGAAGCCCTTGAGGATCGTCGACTCTATCTGATCGAGAGGGCCTGTCAGGAGCGTCCAGCGCTCGAGCGGGAGCTTCTGCGACGCCGCGTAGGCCGCGAGCACCTCCGGCGTGTCGTTCTCCGGGTCGACGGTGAACGTCACGAGGTGCAGCGCGTCCCCGAGATCGCGCCCCTGCTGCTCGATCTCCTTCATGCGCTGCGTGAGCTTGGGACAGACGGTCGGGCAGGTCGTGAAGATGAAGTCGGCGATCCACACCCGGCCCCGGAGCTGCTCCAGCCCGAACCGCTGGCCGCGCTGATCCGTCAGCGCGAAGGCCGGCAGCGGGATGCGGACCGCGGGCGCCTCCGCGGCGTGGCCGCGGACCCCGCGGCCGACGAAGAACGGCACCGCGAGCCCGCTCAGCGCGACGAGCGCGACGAGCGCGACCCAGAAGAGCGGCCTCTGGGTCAGCGCCCTGCGCCGCGGCGTCGGCGCGGGGGCGCCGCCGGACGGAAGCAGCTCGCTGGCCGGTTCTGCGGGGGGAGGAGCGCCGTTCGCCTGGCGCGTCGGCTCCATGGCAACCATCCGCGGACGCTTAAGGGCCGGTCCAGGGCGCGTCAAGGCGGCGGGCGCCGCTCAGGCGCCGACCATCAGCGCGGCGAAGAGGAGCACCAGGTACACCATCGAGGCGAAGAAGACCCGGCGCGCCCAGCGCGCCTTGGTGCCCGCGAGCAGGCCGCAGGCACCCAGCGCGAAGAAGGCCCCGCCGAGGAGGACCGCGACGCCGAAGTAGACAGGGCCCGCGACGCCGAGCGGGACGAGCAGCATCGAGGCGATCATGAGCAGCGCGAGATAGCCGACGATGTGGCGCCACGTCGCGTGATCGCCCTTCTCGAGCGGCAACACCTTGAGGCCCGCGCGCCGGTACTCGTCCTGACGGAAGAGAGAGATCGCCAGGAAATGCGGGATCTGCCAGAGAAACATGACGGCGAAGAGCAGGAACCCGGGCGCGTCGACCTGCCCGGTGACGCTCGTCCACCCGAGCAGCGGCGGGATGGCGCCGGGGATCGCGCCGATCGGCAGCGAGAGCGTCGTCTTGCGCTTGAGCGGGGTGTAGACGAGCACGTAGCTGAGCAGCGCGAGCGCGGCGAGCGCGCCCGTGACCGCGTTCACCCCGAAGACCAGCAGCGGAATCGAGCTGGCCGAGACCGCGATCCCGAACCAGAGCGCCACGTCCGGCGCGAGCCGCCGCGCCGGCAAGGGGCGGTTCCGCGTCCGCTCCATCAGCAGGTCGGTGTCGCGCTCGATGTACATGTTGAGCGCGTTGGCGCCGGACACGACGAGGACCGTCCCGAGCAGCGCCAGCGCGAGCTGGGTCACAGGGACCGCCGCGCGGTCGATCGCGCCCTCTCCGCCCGTCCCGGCGCGGAGGTAACGGCTCGCGACCCACATGCCGCCGAGCATCGTGGCGACCACCATCCTCGTGATGCGAGGCTTGGTGAGGCTCACCAGGTCGGCCGCTACCTTGAGCAGCGGGCGCGCGCTCGTGGGGAGCGCGGAGCCGTCGCGCTCGGGAACCTCGGGCTGGCGGATGTAAGGGACCGGGGCCCGCTCCGTGGCCTGCTCGACGCTCATGGTCACGCGCACACCTCGCCGCCGCGACCGGCGCTCGCGCCGCGCGGCGACCGCGCGGCACCTCCAGAGACCCTTGTAGGCGGGACAGCCAGGCCGGAAAACGACGTCATCGCCTGAGCGCGGGTGGCGGGTGAGAACAGCATCGGGGCCGGGAGACTAGCGCGCGCAACGCGGCTCGGGGAGTCGAGTTCGACCGTTGTCGCCGCTTCCCTTTAGGGCACGAGGGGCCGAGTGGCAACCGCCGCGACGCCCCATCGTGCTTCTTCGCGTCGAGCGAGCCAGGAAAGCTCGCTCCTCGGCGCTGCCCGCCGCCAACCGGACGGCCCCGGGCGCGCTGGCGCCCGCCGCGAGCGCTGCCGGGGGGCTCACCAAAGGCCCTTGAGCTCGTCCTTGTTTTCCGCCGGCTCAGCCTCGGTGCCGGCGTACGTGAACGTGACCTGGGCGGGCTTGTCGTCCGCGACCGTGACGTCGACCGTCTTGAGGCCATAGCGGGGGTGCCACGCCTCGAGCTTGTACTTGCCGGCAGGCACCTTCTCGATCGCGAAGGATCCGTCACCGCCGCTCACGGCGAAGAACGGGTGATCCGTCACCACGACAAAGCCGCGCATCCACGGGTGGATGTCGCAGGTGAGCTTGATGATGCCGTCGCTCCACGACTTCGTGAGCGGGTCCGCGCCCCGCGGCTGCGCCTGGTTGAACAGCGTCTCAGACCCCTTGTAGGTGTGCACGTTGTGCAGCGTCCGGTCGCTGTTCTTGATGTCGACCTGCTGCCCGGAGACCACGCCCTGGATGCGCGGCTCATACATGCAGTCCTTCTGGTCGACGACGGCGTGGGCGTCGGGCGCCTTCCAGCTGCCCTGCACGCCCCCGACCGCGATGCGGACGAGGGTGTCCTTGAGCTTGCCGTCGTTGACGACGACAGCGTTGTACACGACGTCCTTGTCCTGGCAGACCGGGGCGTCCTTGCGCGCGGCCGGGACCTTCATCTCGACCGGCTTGCCGGTGAGCTTGACGACCCCCTTGATCGTCCCCTTGGCTTCGGGCGTGGGCGGCGCGGGCGGCGCGGCCGCCTGTCCTGTCGCGTTCGGCGCCTCGGGCGCCTTTGGCGGCGCGCTGGGCTTCTCGGCCGAGGCCACGGGCGGGGCCGCGCTCGACGTCGCCGCCGCGCCGCCGGCGGGCCGCGAGGGCTCCTCGGGGCACCCGGCGCCGAGCGTCAGCGCGGCGAGCGCGAGGGCGGACAGCGAGACGAGATCGCGACGATGCATGAGGACTCTCCCGTGCCCATGGCGCGCCACGCGAGCCTGGGCCGCGCCCCGCGAGGCCCGGTGCGAGGGGGAGACCGGCGGGACCGGACGGCCCCCGCGCCGTCCCGGCGGCGAGCATCAGGTGGAACGCTGCGCGCGGATCCCCGCGCGGCGAGGGCGTGCTTAACGAGTGTCGTCGCTCGCGTCAACCGGACGCGCCCCCGGTCGCGTCCGGTTTCCCGGCGCCCGGGAGCGCGCTCGAGGGGCGCTCGCGCTCGGTCGCGAGCACGGCCGCCCAGAAGCCGCGCTCGTCGCGCGCGGCGAGCGCGACGCAGAGGGCGGCGATCACCAGCGACAGCGCGCCGAGCGGCACCTCGGGGGCGCTGCGCGCGACGAGCAGCAGCGCGAGCGCGCCGCCGAGCGCGGGCAGCCGCGGCGGCGCGATGAGCGCGAGCGCGACGACCACCACCGCGAGCGCGGCGGCGAAGAGCTGCATCGAGAGCGGCACGACCGGCGCGGGGCGCGTGAGCAGCCGGTCGAGCGCGCGGCGGAAGAGCGCCTCGACCACGGACGCGTCGTCGGAGGCGCCCGCGAGCGCCGCCCGGGTGGCGAGCAGCGCCGAGGCGAGCGCCGCGAGCGAGAGCGGGCTGACGAGGCGCGGCCGCGGCGGCTCGGCCTCGCGCGGGCGCGCCTCGCGGCCAGCGCCGAGCGCGACCGTCGCCACGAGGACGGCCAGCGCGTCGAGCGCGAACGCGGCCGTCGCCACCGAGCTGGTCGCGCCGGCGAGCGCCTTGGAGCCGCGGTCGTTCGCCCAGACGGCGAGGAGGACGCCGGTGAGCCGCACGAGCGCGGAGGCGCCGACCAGCCCGAGCGCGGCCGCGACCGGCCGCATGAACGGCACGCGGAGCGCCTCCCAGGCGCTGCCGACCGCGAGGATCGCCGCGCTCACGCCGATCAGCGCGGCGGAGAGATCGGGCACGCGCTGCACGGTCGCGTGCAGGACGACGAGGATGACGAAGCTGCCCGCGACGATCGCGGCGATCCGCAGCGCGTACGGGACGCGGCTCCGCACGACCGCGCCGATCAGCGCCATCGCGGTGACGATCGCGCCGATCGCGAAGAGCTGCGAGGCGCCGGCGCCGGCGAGCTCGACGGCGTGCGCGGCGCGCTCGATGCCCACCGCGAGGCCGACCATCGCGGGCGCGAGCATGCGGCCGAGGATCATCGCGAGCAGGGCGAGGACGGCGAGCGGCCGGATCAGCCGGAGCACGGGCAGGCCGGCGAGCGGCGGCCGCTCAGGGGACGACGCGCGCCCTTCGGCCGGCTCGGCGGACGACGCGCGCCCTTCGGCGCGCTCGGGGGACGACGCGCGCCCTTCGGCGGGCGGGGCGTCGCCGCCGTCCTCGCGGCGGGGCGAGGGAGCGGGGTCCGGTGCGGCGGAGGGAGGAGGGGCTTCGGGGGGAAGGTCGATGTTGAGGAGCATTGAAGAAGAGGGCCCGTCGCTCAGCCCTTGTCCCAGGCGCGGGGGGCGTCCAGATCGGTGAAGACCGCGGCGGTCGCCGAGGCGTCGATCAGGTCCTGCATCCGCTGGCCGCCGGCCTCCTCGACGATGCGGTCGTCGTACTCGTCCGCGAGCACCGACAGATCGCGGAGGGCGACCAGGATCTCGTCGGCGTCGAGCGTCTCGCCGCCGAGGAGCGTGTGTACGATGACCACGCAGGAGCCCTGCGCGACGTAGCCGAACGCGCCGAAGCGGATGCGCGCGTTCAGGCGGAGCAGCTTCATCGCGAGATCCGGCGTCATCTCGACGCCGCGGGCGAGCTGCGCCACGAGCCGCACGAGCGCGCGATCCGGCGCCCAGGGCAGGACGTGCAGGTAGACGTACGCCGTCCCCTGGCGGACCACATAGAAATGCGGCTCGATCCGGGTGAACGCCGGAGAATCCGCGAGCGCCGCCTCGATGCGCGCGTTGGTCACTTGAACGGCCGCGTCGGAATCCTTCGACATACCGCCGAGGATACATCGCCGCGGTCCCGGTGCAGAGCCGGGACCTAACGACGGAGCGGAAGCAGCGGTCCAGGCGGCGCCAGCGTCTTCTCGTCGCCCGGGACGGGACGCGGCGCCCTGCGCACCGGCGCCGGCTCGACCGGCGCGGCGTCGGACGCCGCCTTCAGCAGGAAGGGGCGCGCGTTGCGGGTGGAGCACGCGTCGTATGGATCCCTGTGGAACTCCCAGTGCAAGTACACGTTGCCGTCGGGTGAGACGATCGCGTCCGGCGCCTTTCCGAACGGTGACGCGCGGTGCACCGAGTTGAGCGCGACCATGTCGAACGCCGTCATGCCGCTCGGCTTCGTGACCCCGAGGCGCACGATGCTGCCGCTGTCCTTGTTCAGCACGATCTCCAGGTGCGTGACCCGGTTCTGGTTGAACGCGTGCCCCGAAGGCAGGCTCTCGAGCGACGCCAGGAACTCCTCCGCGAAGATCGGGTGGAGCCGGTTGTGGATCATGTTGATGTACGTCGCGAACGGCACCCGCGCGGCGTTGAGGGACGTCTGGTTGCCGGGCTTGACGGAGGGGTCGTAGTTCTCGATCGCGGCGCGCCACTTCTTCCACTTGTCCGTCGTCTCCCACGAGCCCCGGTGCGCGCTCTTGCGGGACGCGCCGTCCGAGGCCCGTTCCGCCCTGAGCTTCTCGTTGCCCACGGCCGCCTGCACGCCGGCCATGTTCAGGTTGAGGTTGGGCCCGCCGGGCAGCCCTGGCGCGCCGAGGCCGATCGAGCCGACGCGGACCGGGCTCTCGTAGGGCTGCGGCGCCGCCTTCTTCCCGGCGACGCGGCTCTTGCCGTCGCCGCCCGGGTTCGCCGGGTTGAGCGTGTATCCCGTGCGCGGGCTGTCGACGACCTCGGGCGACGCCGGGCCCGAGCCGCCCGCGGCGCCCCTCTCCGCCGCCGGCGCGGCGGGCGCCTGCGCCACGCGGCCGCCGCCGGTCGCGCCCGGGACGCTCTGCGGCGGCGCCGCCCGAGACGCCTGCGCGGCCTGCGCCGGGGACGGCGGGCTGTGGTGCTCCGCGCTCTCGCTGTCGGGGCTCTTCTCGCCGGGCGCGTGCTGCTCGTTGCCGGCGCGCTCCTCGCTGTGGCCGCTGTGATCGTGGTCGCTGTCGCCGACCTTGTCCGCCGGCCCCCGCGGGCCGCTCGGGCTCCCGGGCGTGGGCGCGGGATCGTCCTGATCCTTCGAGCGGATCTGCGCCATGGTCTCCTCGGCGACCTTGTTGGCGTCGTCCGCGATCCGGTTCGCCTCGGGGTTGTCTTCCTGGTTCTTCTCGACGTGCTGACGGATGGCGATCCGCCGATCCGCCGGCAGCGGTGGCGGCGGCGGCGCCGGCTGGACCGGCACGACCTTGGCCACCTCTTCCTTGGGCGGCTCCGGCTTGGGCGGCGCCTTCGCCTGGCGCGGCGGCTCCGCCTTTGGCGGCTTCCGCGGCGGCGGCTCCGCCTTGGTCGGCTCTGGCTTCTGCTGCGGCTCGGGCGGCGCGTCCTTGTCGGGCTCGCCGTCCGGCGACCGCTCCGGCGGCGCCAGCGGGGCGGGAGGCGGCGTCGCCGCCACGCCGTCGGTCAGCACCTCGAACGTCGTGTCGGCCGGGCGGAGGCCCTCCCGCACCGCGTGGACCATCCGGCGGAGCTGCGCCCGATCCTCGATGACCTGCGCCACCTCGACCGCGCCCCCGCCGCCCGCCATGTGCGCCACGATCGCCGCGCAGACCCACAGGGCGAGCGGGATGTGGGCGGCGTCGCGCGACATGGTGCTCAGCGCCTCCGCGCCGCAGAGGCCGCACCGCGCGATGTGGCGCAGCCGGAACAGCAGCGAACGACGGTCACCGGTGGCACCTCCAGACTCCGCGTGAACGATCTGCTCGAACAGTACGCCAGTACGCCGATGCGAAAAGCGCACCCAGGAAGCGCCTCGAACCTAGCATCCGGGGATCAGCACAGCAACGGTCGGCGCGCGCCGGGCCCTCGCTTCTGCCGCGTCCGCCGCCGCGCGAGCGGCGCGGCCCGCGCGCACCCACCCCGCGCGCGCACGAGGGCCGCGCGCGCAGCCCCGGGCGGCGCGCTCGCGCCGCGCGCTCCGCGGACGGCGCGATCAGAGCTTGTTGATCGCGTCCCAGTGCTCCGCGATCTCCTGCGCCGTCCAGACACCGCCCTCGTCCTTGAACTTTCCGGGGCTCTGAACGACCTTGTAAATGTACATCTGCGCGCCGGCGACGGCGAGGACGTTGCCGGTCCGATCGGCGCACAGGTCGGACGCGAGGAACAGCGCCGCGGGCGCGACGTGCGCCGGCGTGAGCGTGTCGCCGGCCGACTGGAACATGGGCAGATCCTCCGTCATGCGGGTCTTGGCGATCGGCGCGACGGCGTTGACGGTGATCCGCTGCTTCTGCAGCTCGATCGCGGCGGTGCGGGTGAGCCCGTAGATGCCGGCCTTGGCAGCCGCGTAGTTGGCCTGTCCGAAGTTGCCGAGCATCCCCGAGACGCTCGTGGTGTTCACGATCCGCCCCCCCTCGCCCTGCCCGACCATCTGCTTCGCGGCGGCCTGCGTGCACAGGAACGTCCCCTTCAGGTGAACGGCGATGACGGCGTCCCACATCCCCTCATCCATCTTGAGGAGCGTCTTGTCGCGGAGAATGCCCGCGTTGTTCACCAGGATGTCGACCCTGCCGAACGCGTCGACGGCGGTCTTCACGATCCTCGCCGCGCCCTCGGGGGTCGCCACGTTGTCGAAGCTCGGCGCGGCCTGCCCGCCCGCGGCCCGGATCTCCTCCGCGACCTGCGCCGCCATCGCGTCGCTCGAGCCCGACCCGTCGCGCGCGCCGCCGAGATCGTTGACGACGACCTTCGCGCCCTCCCGGGCGAAGAGCAGCGCCTCCTCGCGGCCGATCCCGCCGCCGGCTCCCGTGATGATCGCGACCTTTCCGTCGAGCAAGCCCATCGCAGAGTCCTCCTGATCCGCGCGCCGGCGCGCCGCGCCGGGCCGTTTTCGCGCGGAGCTTCGCACAGCGGGCCGCGACCTGGGCGCACATTCGTGCAAGCGGGCGGCGTGACGTGAACGCGCGCGCGAGCGGGCCCTTCCGGCGGCGCCGCCTACCCATCTACCTACCTACCCTACCTACCCGCGCGCGTACGTCGGCCGCCTGCCCGCGCCGCGCCGCTTCTTTGCCCGATCGCGGGCGGCGATGATAACGCCGCGATCGCGATGCAACTGCCCAGCCGCCTTTCCACGTCGACCCTGGGAGACCTGCTCGGCGCGCTCTACCGCGAGAGGACCACCGGGCTCCTGGAGCTCTGCGAGCTCAGGACGCCGAGCGGCTCCACGGTGCCCGGCCGGCAGCACAGGATCCAGCTCTTCTCCGGCCTGGTGACGGCCGTCGAGACGCCGCTCCGGGTGCCGCGGCTCGGCGAGATCCTCGCGCGGGAGGGCTCGGCGCCCGAGCCGTCGATCCAGCGGCTCGCCGCGCTCGTCGCCGCGCACCGGGGGCGCCGGACCGGCGAGGTGCTCGTGGCCGCGGGGCTCATCCCCGAGAGCGCGGTCGAGCGCGCGCTCCGGATCCAGCTCCGCGCCCGCCTCGAGGCGCTCTTCGCCATCGAGGAGGCAACCATCTGCTTCCACACGGCGAGGCCGCTCGCCGCATCGCTTCGGCAGACCGGCCCGCTCTCGCCGAGCGACTTCCTCCACGGCCGCCCGCGCGCGCGGGATCGCTACCGGCGCGCCGCGAGCGCGGGCGCCGCGCGCGGCGGGGCGTCGAGCGGCGCATCGTCATCGAGCGCGCCTCCGCGCGGCGGGCCGTCGAGCGCGCCGCGCGCCGCCCGGGTGGACGAGCCGCGCCGCCGGGCCCTCGAGGTGCTCGGCCTGCGCGACGGCGCGACCGAGGCCGAGATCCGCCGCACCTTCCGCCGCCTCGCGGCCGTCCTGCACCCCGACCGGGGCGCGTCGCAGCCCGGCGAGCGCGCGCAGCGCACCGCGCGGTTCGCCGAGCTCTCGGCCGCCTACCACCTGCTCGTCGCCTGAGCGCCGCCTGCCGCCGCGTCGCCTGCCGCCGCGTCGCCTGCCCCCTAGACCCTGCCCACGAGGCGCTCGACCAGGAACGACGCCACGGTGATCGGCTTCGTGCCGGGGCCGAAGCCGGCGTCGAAGCCGAGCTCGACGGCGAGGTTGTGGTCGATTCGCGGGCCGCCGAGGAGCAGGATCACCTTCTCCCGGAAGCCCTGGCGCGTCGCCATCTCGACGAGGGCCGCCGCGTTCTCCTTGTGGCAGTTCCGCTGCGTGATCACCTGCGAGACCAGGATCGCGTCGGCGCCGAGCGCCTTGGCCCGCTCGCAGAGCTCGGCGTTCTCGACCTGCGCGCCGAGGTTGTGGGCGTCGAAGCACTTGAAGCTCTCGAGGCCCTTCTCTCCAGCGAAGCCCTTGTAGTTCAGGATCGCGTCGATACCCACGGTGTGCGCGTCGCTGCCGGTGCAGGCGCCCACGACCACGATCTTGCGGCCGAGCTTCTTCGCCTGTTCCTCGATCTGGTCGCGCGTGAGGGGCTGAGCCGCGAGCTCCTCCACCTCGATGTCCGAGGTGTCGACCCCGTGCTGGGAGTGGCCGTACACGACGAAATAGGTGTGCTCCCGGCTGGCCTGCTCCATGGCCGTGACCAGGGGCTCACGCAGCCCGTGCGCCTCCGCGAAGCGCTTCGCCGCCTCGCGCGCGCGGTCGCCCGGCAGGACGCGGAGGGTGAACGACATCTGGACCATCCCGTCGCCCTCGCGGTCGCCATACGCACGCAGGATGTTTCGCTGTGTCATGGAGCCCATGGTGTACATCACTCGGCGGCGATCCGGTATCGCGCCTCGCCGCCGGCAGGCGGGGAGCGCGGCTCCCCGTCGGACCCCCTCGGACTCTCGGTCGCGGCGCAGCCGTGGAGGTGTCATCTGCGGGCCGAGATCCCGCTGTATTCCAGGGATCGCCGGATGAAATCGGGCATTTCCGCCCATCCGATGCTCGTGATCACGCGGGCCTCCGTCGTGTCGTCTTCGAAGCTCCACCGGCCGAGCACGGACGCGCTCAGGCTCAGCCCAACCGGGAGGAGGACGCTTCCGGAGCCGCCGACGTGAAGTCCCGCTCGCGGCGCCGCGTCCGATGCCTCGTCCGCATCGCTGGTGGCCATCCGCGCCGCGCCAACCCCGAGCTCAACGGCGAGGCTCGCCGGCCGGAGCGCGAGCGTGCCGCGCATCGTCCCTTGGGGGAAGACGCGCCCCGAGGTCTCCTTCGGCTCCCGGAAGTGGACGAGCTCGAACGCGGAGGTCAGCGCGAGGGCGTCGTGCTGCCAATCGAGCGCGAGCCAGAGGCGCGTCGCGTCGTACTGGATGCGCTCGACGTCATCCACGTAGAATCCGGGGCTCACGCCGGCGCCGATCGCCGTGCTCGCCGGCGGCAGGTGGTTCCGGTAGCAGCGCTCCTCCGCGCTCCGGATCATGCCGGAGAGCGCGAGGGACGTGTCGCCGCCAGCGCCACGGTCCTGCCGCGCCTGCTGCGCGGCCTCCTGCAGCTCGGCGACCGCGTCCTGGATACACCGCCCGAGCTCCGCATTCGCGGCTGGATCGCGATTGCCCTTGTAATCGCCTGCGTAGTCGACGGTCATTGCGACCGCGAACTTGGCCCGCGCGCCGAGGATCTGGTCCACGCGCGAGGAGGGCTGGCTCACGGCGAGCGAAATGTTCAGCCCGTCCAGCCAGGGGGAGGATGCGACGGGGCGCGCCAGCTCTTCATGGGAAGGCATGAGGACGGCGACGCGCTCGGAGAGCTTGAGCAGCTCATAGACGAGCGCCGCGCGGGCTGGACTCCTCGCGTTGTTCAGATCGAGCTTGCTGACGACCTCGCGAGCGATCGCCCCAGCGTCCGCGCCGAGGGAGGTGGCTCGCTGGGTGAGCGCGCTTCGAAGCTCCTCCGCGAAGCGCTGCTCCACGGCGTCCCAGATCGCGCCGCCCTTGGACACCAGCTTCCTCGCGAGCTCGTAGGTAAGCCCGTCGTCGGGGCCGGACGCCGCTTTGCCGCCAGCGCGACCCCCTGCGGCCCTCGGGCCCGCGCCCCTCATGCCACGATCGATGAAGTAGGTCTCGAGGGACTGCGCGTCGGGCCCCCGTATCTTGCGAGCAAGTTCGTCGCTCGTCGCGCGTCGTAGGTCCCCGCCGAGCCCCGGCGGGAGGTTGTTCACCATGTCCTCGACGCTGATGTGCACCGCGAGCGCGATGGCCTCCCGGAGGTGGCGCTCATACTCGACGTGGGCCGCGGCTCGCCTCGCGAGCTGCGCCTCGCGCGCCATGCGGAAAGGCGACACCGACACGCCGCCGCCGAGCGCGATCCCCGCCGGAGCTATGGAGGCGGGCACCTCGGCGCTCAGGAGCGGCTGAGCTCCCGGGCGCGCCGCCATGAGCGCGCTCGTGCCGATCGTCGTTGCCGCCGGGATTTGG
Source organism: Sorangium sp. So ce394 (assembly GCF_051474665.1). Lineage (NCBI taxonomy): Bacteria > Pseudomonadati > Myxococcota > Polyangiales > Polyangiaceae > Sorangium > Sorangium sp. So ce394. Next base: position 4,652,232 of record NZ_CP150339.1, on the reverse strand, counting down.
GGGAGCAGCCCCAGACCGAGAACGATCTCACGCACGTCGTGGCTGCGCAACTCGATCAGCGGCGGAAGCGGGCAGCAGCAGTCGCCCTGGTCCACCCGCTCGTTGGCTTCATGGATATAAAAGTGGTTGTGAATATCAGCTTGCGGCGGAGGCGCAGCGCTCCGCGCCTGGCAGTCGGTCGCAGCGACCTCCCTCCGTATGTCCGCCATGTGCTGGCTCGCCACCACCCCAGGCACACACCCGGGAATGCGCCTGGATCCAGCCCTACCCAGGTAATACACTCGATCATCCAGCGAGCCGCACTCCTCCCCGGGCCTCCTAATTTCTCTGAACGGCTCCGTGCGTTGAACGAACCTATTGATAGCCGCATTGATCGCGGCCGTGTACCTGTCTTCGGGTACCTCGTTGGCGACACAGACGGCGAGGAGCTGGTGCTTCAGCTCAGTCGCGAGGCGGTGAAAATTCTGGCAGCACGCCGGCAAGCCGCTGCGTTCCTGCGCCAGCGTCGATGAGCTCCAGGCAAGGCTGAAGAGCACCACGGCGGCGCAGCTCTGCCACGCGAGCGACGTAGCCGGGCCTGACATGCCCCTGCGGCGAGCACGGTCGCCGCCCCGCCGACGTGCTGAAACACGAGCGTCCATCATGAACAGCAATGCTACATGGTCGTACTTAGATGACACAAGCGGCGCGGAGGCTACGGCGGTAGCTATGTCAAGGTTCTCGAAGACTCGGAGCGCAAGCACACCTCCGTCCTGAACGCCCGCTGTTCGCTCCACGGACAGCGATGGGACGCTTGCTCGTTGGCTCGACATCCGCGGACGGGTCGACCCCCCTCCAGCCTGGCCTCCTGCCCGGTTCTCCGGGGGTCACACCCCCTCCAGCCTGACCTCCCGCCTGGTCCTTTGGGGGTCGCCCCCTCCTCCAGACTGACCTCCTGCCTAATCCTCCGGGGGTCGGCTCCCGCCCGGCCGGCCATCGTGCCCGATCGCGCGGGGGTCGTACCCCCGGGCCGGCCACGGCGCTGCCCCTCCGGGCCATGGACTACAACGACGACCGCTCCAGCACCTCGAGGACCGGATTCAGGTACTCCGGGTGCCGGGCCACGACGCCCGCGTACCCCTTCCCCCCGGTGCGCGTGCGCTTGACGTCGCCGAACGCGCCGCGCCCGATCGCGTCCCAGAGGGTCTCCCGCTCGACCTCGCCGAGGAGCGCGTGCGCCTTGTCGAGGACCTCGCGGGCGCGCGACTCGACGATGCCGCCCGGCTTCCACTGGATCTCGTCGCCGAGGTGGCGCGCCGCCGTGAAGATGTAGCGCGCGCTCTTCAGCGAGAGATACCGGTCCATGAGCAGCGGTGTGTGGATCGCCTCGCTGAACATCCCGAGCAGCTCGATCGACTGGCCGGTCGTGATCCCGACCAGGTTGAACATCGCGTCGTGGACGTGGCTGTGGAAGATGTCGCCCGTCTTGAATTTCGTGGGCGGCATCCACTTGATCGGGTGCCGATCGAAGATCTGCCGGACGAGCTGGGCCTGGGCGAGCTCGAAGAGGAGGCTGTCCTCGAGCCAGGGGTTGATCTCGAACGCGTGGCCGAGGCCCATCTGCTCCTCGCGCAGGCCCGCGCGCCGGGCGAACGCCTCGTTGATGAACTGCGACGCGAGCACCGTGTGGGCCTTCTCGACGGCGTCGGCGGTCGTGAGGTAGTTGTCCTCTCCCGTGTTGATGACGATCCCGCTCCTCGCGATGATCCGGCGGGAGAAGTACTGATCGATGAACGTCCGCTGCATGTTGATGTCGCGGAACAGGATCCCGTACATCGCGTCGTTGAGCAGCATGTCGAGCCGCTCGACCGCCGCCATCCAGGCGATCTCGCTCATGCACAGGCCGGACGAGTAGTTCGTCTGCGCCAGGTAGGTGCCCGTGTCGCGGGTCGCCTCGTCGGTCGCGCGGCGGATGATCCGGAAGTTCTCCTGGGTCGCGTACGTGCCCCCGTACCCCTCGGTGGTCGGCCCCTCCGGGACGTAATCGAGGAGCGACTGGGCGGTCGCGCGGATCACGGCGACGATGTCGGCCCCGGCGAAGCCGGCGGCCTTGGCCTGGACGGCGTCGTCGTAGATGTTGCCGGTCGCGACGATGACGTACTTGAGCGGCGCGACGCCGACCCGGTGCGCCGCCTTGTTGGCGTCGCGCTCCTCGCGGGCCCGGTCGATCCGGGCGATCGCCTCCCGCGTCGCCGCCTCGAGCGCGCCGCGCGCCTCGGCCGCGGTCGGGCCCGCGCCGAAGTCGGCCGCCTCGCTGAACGCCAGCGCCTCGGCCGCCTCCTGCACCGAGGCGGCGCCCTCGCAGAGCGCCCGGCCGAGGTGGTACGCGACGCCCCAGCCCAGCTGCCCCGCCTTGTGGATGCGATCCACGAGCGCGTTCACGAGCGGCGTCCCCTCGGCGTCGGCGCCGACCACGCCGTAGGCCCGGGCCACCGTGCGCTCGACGCCGACCGTGGTGTGGCGGTCGATGAAGCGCTGCACCTCGTCCGCGATGTCGGCGGCGAACGCGCGGCACGCCTCCACCTTTTCCTGCTCCACGGGGACGGTCGTCATGGATTTCTCCGGGGCAGGCGGTCTTAGCGCACTCTCACCGCGGCCGGTACTCTAGCGCCGGCTCCGCGCCGGAGCGGACGGCCGCGAGCGGCGCGGCGTCGGCGCGGCGTCGGCGCGCTCGGCGCGCGGAGAGGCGACGCGGCGCGGCGGCAAGGCGGCATGGCGGCGCGGCGCGCGGGGGCGGCGTGCGGGCCCGAGCGTGCGCCGCGCGGCGGGCGGCGCTAGACGGGGGGCATGGGCAAGCTCATCCTGCTCTTCACGGCGGTCCCCATCCTGGAGCTCTGGCTGCTCCTATCGATCGGCGACCGCATCGGCTTCTGGCCGACGGTGGCGATCGCGCTCGGAACGGCCGTCCTCGGGGCGGCGCTCGCGAAGCACGAGGGGCTCAAGGTGCTCGCCTCCTGGCGGGGCGCGATGGCCGAGGGCCGCGTCCCGGACGAGGGGCTCACCGGCGGGCTGCTCGTGCTCGTCGGCGCGGCGCTGCTCATCACGCCGGGGGTGCTGACCGACGTGGCGGGGCTCGTGCTCCTGCTCCCGCCCGCGCGCCGCCGGATCGCCGCGGCCGTGCGCGAGCGGTTCGAGCGGCGCGCGGCCGCGGCGAGCGCCGCCGGCCTCGGCAGGTTCGGCGGGTTCGGCGCGGGCAACGGGGCGTTCTTCAGCATGAGGGTCATCGACCTCAGCGGCGGGCCGTTCGGCGGACGCGGCGCAGAGCGCCCTGGCGCGCCCCGCGAGCGGCCGGCGTCAGGCCAGGTCATCGACGTCGAGGCGGAGGTGACCGAGGAGGACGAGCGCGGCGGGCAAGCGCGAGAGACGCGACGACTGCCCCGCTGACGCGGCGGTGACATCGACGTTTCGTCGAGCGCACGCGCCCTCCGCGCACGAGCGACTCTGGCGCTCGACGCCCGAACAGCCGCGTCAGGAGCCGGCGAGACACGCGAGCAACGACATCAGATGATGATTCACGCTCGGGCTGCATGAATGAAACGACAAAGAAACAAAGCCTATTGTAGGCTGCTCAACGTCGTCGGAGAGGTCCGACATCTCAGGAGAAGCGACATGAAGATCTGAGCCCACACAACGTCCCGCGACAACGCACAAGGAATCCAACGCAGCAACCCCTATGCAAGATCCAACGCGAACCGCGATCCCATCGACACCACCGCGCCGCCCGGGTACCGGCGCGAAGAACGGCTCTGGCACGGCGTCCAGCCCCGAACGAAAAGGGCGCGCTCACCTGGGCGCGGCCCGCGCGGCGATGCGCCAGCGGCCCCACGTCCTGCCCTCGCGGAGGGTCCCGCGATGAGGCTCATCAAATCCATGGCCGGCTGGCTGCTCGGGTACGCCGATCCGAGGGAGCCTCTCGGCAGCTCGCTGATCAACGCCATCTCCCGGCTGCCCATCAACCTCGCCGCCGACGCCGTGTGCCTCCGGAAGAACGCGGACTCCGGCGCGCTCGAGGTCCTCCTGACCCAGCGAGGAGCGTCGGAGTCGAGCCCCGGAGCGTGGTGCTGCCCGGGGAGCGTCCTCTCGCCCGGCGAGCAGCCCGAGCACGTGCTCCACCGGGTCGGCATGACGATCTCCGACTTCACGTTCGTCGGCGACTACTTCTCCGCCGCCGCGCGCGGCTGGATGCTCTCCCGGGTCCATCAGGCGAAGCTCGCCGAGGTCCCGGCCACCGGCACCTGGTGGCCCGTCGAGCAGCTGCCGAACAACATGGTGCCCAAGCACCGGGAGCAGCTCATTCCGATGGCGATCAAGGCCTTCCACGCCCAGCGCGCGAAGCTCGCGCCGAAGGTCGCCCCCGCGCCGGTCACGTGAGCAGCGCGCCGCGCGGCCCCTCGCCGGCCGCGCGAGCAGGCCCCGCCCCCCTCGAGGCCTCCTGCCACGACCATCGCCGCCGCCGCGCACGCCAGCGACCTCCTCCGGGTGTTCTGTTCCGGGTGTTCTGTCCCGGTCGTGGCCATCTCTGCCCCGGAGAGAGCTCGCATGAAGGCGGGAAGCCGGCCGCGGCGATGGGGAGCCCGCGCACACCGGGGAACCTGGAGCGGAAGCGGAAGGAACCGTAGGGGATCCGCGCCGGCCGGCCGCTCGCGACGCCCGCCGCCGGCCGCTATGGTTCGCGCGCCGCTTGGGTTACGCTGCGCGGTACGGCTGTGGATCCCCGCGGCGGCGCCCTCCGCAGGTGATTCCGCAGGAACATGGAATCCATGACGGTCGACAAGACAGCTCTCATCGTGGGAGGAACGGGCCTGGTCGGCGGCCACTGCTTGCGCCTCCTCGTGCAGCAACCCGCGTACGCGCGGGTCGTCGCCCTGCTGCGCCGCCCGGCCCCGATCGAGGACCCGCGGCTCTCCCAGCGCATCGTCGACTTCGATCGACTGGACGGCGCGGAGTTCGCCGGCGTCACCGACGTGTTCTGCGCGCTCGGGACGACCATCGCCAAGGCCGGCTCCGAAGAGGCCTTCTACCAGATCGACTATCGTTACCCGATCACCATCGCCAGGCTCGCCGAGAAGGCGGGAGTGAAGCAGTTCGTCCTGGTCTCCTCCGTGGGCGCCGATCCGCGCTCGACCAGCTTCTACCTGCGCGTGAAGGGCGAGCTGGAGCAGGAGCTCTCGGGGGCGAGCTTCGCGTCGGTCCACGTCCTGCGCCCGAGCCTGCTCCTCGGCGAGCGGGGCGAGGTCAGGAAGGGCGAGGCGATCGGCGTCGCCGCGGCGCAGACGCTCCGGTTCACGATGAAGGGCGGCCTCCGCAGGTACCGCCCCATCGACGCGAGGACCGTCGCCGGCGCGATGGTGGCGGCCGCGCTCCAGGGGAGCCCCGGCCGCCACGTCTACCACTTCGACGACATGGAAGCGCTCGCCAAGGGCGTCGGCGTGGTCCAGGCCTGATCGCCGCGCCGCCCAGGCGCGCGCGCGCCGGCGGCGCGAGGCCGGCGGCGGCCCCCGGGCGACCCGCGCGCCGCCATGGCGCCGCCACCCCCGGCGCGACGCAAGCCCACGAAAATGCTAGGGCTCGCGGCGGGCACGGCGCTCGCTCGACGCCGCCGCCATGATCTTCGCTGAGCCCCCCTCGCCGATCGTGACCGAGCGCCTCCCCTCCTCCCCGCTGCGCCCTCCGGAGGGCCCGCCCCCGTCGATCGACGCCGTGCTCGCGGATCGGTTCGGCATCGCGTCGTTCCGGCCGTGGCAGCGCGAGGCGATCGACGCCCTGCTCGGGGGCGCCGGCCGCGTCCTCGTCGTCGCGCCGACCGGCGGCGGCAAGTCGCTCTGCTACCAGCTCCCGGCCGTCGCCTTGCCCGGCACGACGCTCGTCCTGAGCCCGCTCATCTCCCTGATGGAAGATCAGGTGCGCGCGCTCGAGGTGCGCGGCATCCCCGCGACGTTCGTCGCCTCCAGCCTCCCGCGCGAGGAGAACGGCCGCCGCCTCGCCGCCCTGCGCCGCGGCGAGTACAAGCTCGTCTACGCCGCGCCCGAGCGCCTCGCCTTCGACGGCTTCCTCGAGGCGCTCGCCGAGAGCCGGCTCTCGCTCGTCGCCGTCGACGAGGCGCACTGCATCGTCCAGTGGGGGCACGACTTCCGGCCCGACTACCTGCGCATCGGCGCCGCGCTCGCGCGGCTCCGCCCGCCCCGGGTCCTCGCCTGCACCGCGACGGCGACCCCCGACGCGCGCGACGAGATCATCCGGCGCCTCGGCTGGCCGCGGAGCTCGCCCGGCGACGACGACGACGGCGGCGCCGCGGGCGAGCCCGGGCCGGAAGGGCCGCCGCCCAAGGTCATCCTGCGCGGGTTCGCCCGGCCCAACCTCCACCTGCAGGTCTCCGCGGTGGACGGCCCGCGCGAGGCCGGGCGCCTCACGGCGCGCGCGCTCCTGGACGCCCTCGGCGACCCCGGGCGGCCCCGCGGCGCCGGCATCGTGTACGCCGCCACCCGCAAGGGGGCGGAGCGCCTGGCCGAGGCGCTCCGCGACGCCGGCTGGAACGCCGAGGCGTACCACGCCGGCCTCGCCCCCGAGTCGCGCGCGCGCCTGTCGGCCGGCTTCGCGGATCGCAGCCTCTCCGTGGTGGTCGCCACGAACGCCTTCGGCATGGGCATCGACCGGCCCGACGTGCGCCTCGTCGTGCACGCCCAGCCGCCGTCGTCGATCGAGGCCTATTACCAGGAGGTCGGCCGCGCCGGCCGCGACGGCGACCCGGCCCGCGGCCTGCTCCTGTTCGCGCCCGCGGACATCGCGCTGCGCCGCCGGCTCTGCCAGCTCGGCGAGGGGGGCGCCGAGGCGAGCGCCGACGACGCCGCGCGCGCGTGGGGGCTCTTCCGCGAGCTCCTCCGCTACATCGACGCCGCGACGTGCCGGCACGACTTCATCCTCCGCTACTTCGGCGACGAGGCCGAGTCGCTCGGCGGCTGCGGCCACTGCGACGTCTGCCTCGAGGTCGACGCCCTGGAGGAGAGCGACCCGGCCGCGCTCGCCCGCGACAACGACCTCGTGCGCCGCGCGCTCGCCGGGGTCGCGCGGGCGAAGGGCGGCGCCGGGATGCAGGCGATCGCGTCGATGCTCATCGGCGAGTCGAACGAGCGCGTCCGCCGCATGGGGCTCGACCGGCTCTCCACCTTCGGCGTCCTCCAGGGGAAGCGCCACGACGAGGCCATGTCGATCCTGCGGGTCCTGCTGGCGAACGCCTGGATCGATCTCACCACCGGCGAGTTCCCCGTCCCGCTCGTCACGCCCGCGGGCTGGCGCGTGATGCGCGGCGAGGTGCCCGCCCGGGTGCGGCTCCCGGTCCCCGCCGCGCGCCGGCGAGCTCCGCGCCGATCGGCGGCCCCCTCGCCCGCCGCGCGCCCCGCGCCGGCCGCGCGCGCGTCCTCCGCGGCGGCCCACGACCGCGCGCCGGCCGCGCCCGTCGCCTCCTCGCCCGCGCAGGCGGACCCCGGGGTCGAGCTCGAGGCGCGGGACGTCCCGCTGTTCGAGGCGCTGCGCGCCCACAGGGCCGCGCTCGCCAAGGAGAAATCGCTGCCCGCCTACGTCATCGCGCACGACCGGACGCTCCGGGAGATCGCGCGGATCCGGCCCGCGTCGCTCGACGATCTCGCGCTCGCGCGCGGCATGGGGCAGGCGAAGATCTCGAGCTACGGCGAGGGCATCCTCCGCGTGGTGCGGGAGTTCTCGGGCGCCTAGCCGATAAAGCCGAGCCCGCGCGCGTCGCTGTCGTTGGGCCGGAGCCGCCGGCGCACGGGAGGCGCGGAGGCGGGGAGAGCGCTCGAGTCGTCTCTCGCCCCGTCTCCACGCCTCCCGGCGCGGTCGTGCCTGCGCTTCACGCGTGGCCCGCGACGCGGAGCTCCGCGATCAGCTGGCCATCCAGGCTCACGAAGGTCGTGAGCCGGCCCTCGACGTTGATGAAGACGTCGAGCATCACGCCAGCGCCGAGATCCACGACGTGAAGATCGTCCTTGAGGACCACCGCCGGGGCCTCGCCTCCCCTCGGCGGCCGCCTGGATTCCCGTTCCATGGCCTTCTTCGAGTTCATGCCCCCCTCCGCCCGCTGGCCCATCCGAGCCGCGCGCCCCCGGAGCCACCTCCGCGCGCCGCGCGGCCCCGCCGGGCGCGATCGCGCGCGCGCGACGCCGCGCTCGCCAGCGGACACGACAAGCGCGTTCCATGCCGTGCTCGCACGGCCGAAGTGATCCTTCCCTTCACGCAGCCCCCTTTCTCTCCGCTCCTCGCCCGACCCGCAGCGCCCTCCATTTCATCGGATCCGTGTGGCGGGAAGATAGGAAGTTCAGGGGACGATCGGACTTTTCTTCCCGCCTTCCCATGCTCCCGCGTGAGCCGGACAACCACGGATCACCAGGCAACCGCGGCCTTCCGCTCGACCGCGCCCGGGGCGCAAGCGACGCCGAACCGGGCCGCCGCGGCCCTTCTCAGCTCACCCGTGCCCAGGACGCAAGCGACGCCGCGGCGCCCACGGAGACCCTGCCCGAGGAGAGCACCTCGCCGAGCGCCGGCTGCTCCAGGAGCGTCGCCTCGACCCGCAGCAGCGCCGGCAGGTAGACGACCTCCCGCGCCAGACCGCCGCCCCGGTGGACCCGCGCCGCGATGCGCAGGGCGTCGGCGGTGGAGCGCGCGCCGCGCGCCTCGAGCAGCCGCGCGGTCTCGACGAAGCTGGCGCCGCGCTCGACGCTCCGCGCGGCGAGGTGGCGCAGCCCGAGCTCGACCCGGCGGGCGCCGACCAGGTACCCCGCGGCGCGCTCGCGGGCGAGCGCCCAGCCCTCCTGGTCGTCGCCGCCGTTCGCCGTCCCGATCGCGAAGATCCCGAGCGGGAGCGCCGCGGCGCGCACGCCCGGCGCCGCGTGCCCCTCGATCTCGTGCAGCACGGTGCGCTCCACGTCGTCGCGCGTGAGCATGCGCCCCCGCGCGACCTGGATCACCCCGTCGCCCGTCGCGGCGAGCGGCGCGATGTCGGCGATCACGACCCGGAGCGGCAGGCGCCGCGCCCCGATCTCGCGCCGCATCCGCGACACGAGCGACCGGGGCGAGCGCGCGTCGTCGCTCCGCACCCGCGCCTCGTCGCCCGCGGTCGCGCCCGCGCCCTGCTCGACCCAGGCCGCGGCGAGCGCGTCCGCCTGCTCGTCGAACGCGTCGCGCGCGGCGTAGCGGCGGCGCGCGGCGGCCCAGCACCCCGCCCCGCCCGCGGCCTCGCAGATCGCGGCCTCCGCGGCGAGCTCGAGGGCGCGGCCGGCGTAGACCGCGCCGAGCTCCCCCAGATCCGCGAGCCGCTCGGCCGCCGTGTCCATCGCTATCCGGAGATCGCTGTGGTCCTGCGCGGGCGCGTAGACGAACCGCGGGACCTCCCCGCCCCCCTTGCCCCACGCCGCGGCGAGCCGCGCGAGCTCCTCGACGAGGTTCACCGGCGTGCTCGAGCCGACCACGCGGATCCGCCGCGCCGCGGCGCCGAGGAGCCGATCCGCGTCCGGCACCCAGGCCGGCGGCCCCGAAGGCCTAGCCCGAGGACGCCGCGCCACGCTCCGCTGCCCCTTTCACGTTCGCCCTCGCCCCGCTGGCTCCCGCCTCGCTCGCTCCTGTCCTGCTCGCCCCCACGCCGCTGGCTCCCGTCCTGCTCGCCCCGTGAGCGCGCCGCGCGCCCCCCGCCGCGCGCGTCAGAGCAGGTTCGCCGCGAGCTCCGCGAGCTCGCTGCGCTCGCCCTTGGCGAGCACCACGTGCCCCGCGATGCGCTCGCGCCGGAACCGCTCCGCCACCACGAGCAGGCCGTTCGACGCGTGATCCACGTACGGGTTGTCGATCTGCTGCGGATCGCCCGTCAGCACGATCTTGGTCCCCTCGCCGCACCGGGTGATGATCGTCTTCACCTCGTGCGGGGTGAGGTTCTGGGCCTCGTCCACGATGAGGTACTGGTGCGGCAGGCTGCGCCCGCGGATGTAGGTCAGCGGCTCGACCTGGATGCGCCCGCTCTCCAGGAGCTCCACGAAGCCGCGCGCGTCGCGCCCCGGCTTCGCGCCGCCGTTCGAGAACAGGAACTCGAGGTTGTCGAAGATCGGCTGCATCCACGGGTTCAGCTTCTCGTCCACGTCGCCCGGAAGGAAGCCCAGATCGCGCCCGAGGGGCATGATCGGCCGGCTCACGAGCAGCCGGCTGTAGGCGTTGTCCTCCGTCGTCCGCTTGAGCGCCGCCGCGAGCGCCAGGAGCGTCTTGCCCGTCCCCGCCTTGCCGATGAGCGTGATCAGCCGGACGGAATCGTCGAGCAGGAGGTCGAGCGCGAAGGCCTGCTCCTTGTTGCGCGGCCGGACCCCCATCACCCCCTCCCGCCCGACGCGGAGCGCGACGATCTGCCCGCGCGCCGCGTCGAACCGCCCGAGCGCGGTGTGGCTCGGCGCCCCCGCGTCGCGGAGGAGAACCGCCGAATTCGGCAAGAGATCCGCGAGGTTGGCGCCGGCGAGAAAGCCGTTCTGGAAGAACGCGTCGACCTCGGCGCCGGGCACCTCGAGCTCCACCACCGACTGCTCGATGGCCGGATCGTGCACCCGCTGGTTCTCGTACGTCTCCGCCGGGATCCCGAGCGCGTCGGCGCGGATCCGGAGGTTCGTGTCCATCGTCACGAAGATGGTCGGCCGGTCCCTGTGCCGGTCGCGGATGTCGATCGCCGTCTGCAGGATGGCGCTGTCCTGCGAGCCCGACTCCAGCCCCACGAGCAGCTCCGGCCGCCGCTCCGGGATCGCGATCCGCAGGGTGCCGCCGCTCTCCAGGAGCACGCCGGTCGCGAGCGTGCCGGCGCCGCGGACCTCGTCGAGCAGCCGGGCGATGGTCCTCGCGTTGCGCCCGCGCTCCGAGCCCTCCCGCTTGAACTGGTCGATCTCCTCGATCGCGTAGATCGGGATGATGACGTCGTTGTCCTCGAACTTGAAGATCGCGTGGGGATCGTGGAGCAGGACGTTCGCGTCGAGAACGTAATTCTTCTTCATAGGGGCGAGCGCGACGGCGTAGTCGCCTGAGGCGACGGGCGCAAGGGCGTGTTGCGCCGCCCGCCCCGGGGATGTCGCCATCCGGAGATCGGCAGGAGCTCCTCGCCGACATCGGAAGAAATACCGAGCTTCGACTCGGCCGGATCCGGGAGATCGCCCGCGGCGCCGCGGCGTCCGCGGCGCCTCCATGCGATTCCAGGCGGGTCGCCGCCGTCACAGATCGATCCGGTAGTCCTTGATCTTGTAGAGCAGCGCCCGGTGGCTGATCTCCAGCACCTCGGCGGCCTTGGTCCGGTTGCCCTTCGTCTTCTGGAGCGCGCGCCGGATGAGGATCTCCTCGATGACGCGCGAGGTCTTCTTGATCGACAGCTCGCCGCTCGTCAGCTGCATCTGGATCGGGTCGCGCGCCTCGCGGATCCGCTCGGGCAGGTCGGCCTCGCCGATGCGCTCGCCCTCGCAGAGCACCATGGCGCGCTCGACGGTGTTCTCCAGCTCCCTCACGTTGCCCGGCCACCGGTACTCCAGGAGCAGCCGCCGCGCCTCGGGCTCGAAGCCGCGGATGTTGATGCCGAACCGCGCGTTGTTCCTCGCGAGGAAGTGATCCATGAGGATCGGGATGTCCTCCCGCCGCTCCCGGAGCGGCGGGATCGCGATCGGGAGCACGTTGATCCGGTAGAAGAGGTCCTCGCGGAACCGGCCGGCCTGCGTCTCGGCCAGGAGGTCGCGGTGCGTCGCCGCGAGGATGCGGACGTCGACCTTGATGTCCTTGTTGTCGCCCAGGCGGCGGATCGTCTCCTCCTGGAGCACCCGGAGCAGCTTCACCTGGAGCGAGAGCGGCAGCTCGCCGATCTCGTCGAGCAGCAGCGTGCCGTGGTTCGCCTGCTCGAACAGCCCCGCCCTGTCGTTCACCGCGTCGGTGAACGCGCCCCGCTTGTACCCGAAGAGCTCGCTCTCCAGCAGGTTCTCCGGGATGGCGCCGCAGTTGACCGCGACGAACGGCCCGCCGCGGCGGCCGGACCTCCGGTGGATCGCCCGGGCCACGAGCTCCTTGCCGACCCCGCTCTCGCCCGTGATCAGCGCCGTTGTCTTGTAGTCGGCGACCTTCGCGATCGTCTTGAAGATCGCCTGCATCGGCGGGCTCTTCGCGAGGATCTCCTCGAACAGGTTCTCCCGCCGGATCTCCTGGCGCAGCGCGCGGTTCTCGCGGCGGAGCGCCTCCCGCTCCTCGGCCTTGCGGAGCGTGAGCAGCACTTCCTCCGCCTTGAACGGCTTCTGGATGTAGTCGTAGGCGCCCGCCTTCATCGCCTCGATGGCCATGTCGACGTTGCCGTAGGCGCTCATCACGATGACCGTGGCCTCGTTCCCCTTCGCCTTGAGCGTCGCCAGGAGGTCGAGGCCGCCCATCCTGGGCATCCGGACGTCGGTGAGGATCACGTCGGGCCCGAACGTCTCGACCATCGCGAGCGCCTCCTCGCCGCTCGAGACCGCCTCGACCTCATAGCCATCCCGCTTGAGGAACGTGCGCACCACCAGGCGCAGGTTTTCTTCGTCGTCAACGACTAGGACGCGGCGCATAGACCCTGAAAACTTTTCCTACACCGGCGCGCATCACTCCGCAACGAGTTGCATCTCGCCGCATGCCGCGGTGCGGTCATCCGCGGGGAGCCGCCGCATGCCGCGGTGTGGTCACCCGCGGGGAGGACGTGGGGCGCGAGCGCGGGCGACCGGGAGGGCGGCGAGCGGGCTCTGCGAAGGGCGACGCGCACCGCGCGAAGGCCGCTGCGCGACGCGGAATGCGCCTGCGCGGCGCGCCGTGCTCCGCGGCGGCCGCGCAGGGCTGTACCCGTTGACGCAGGTCGCGCAGGCTGCTTTAGCGGCGACGCGCACCGGAAGCGAGCAGGGCCGCGGGCGGCCCGACGTGATACGCCGGAGCGGCCTTCGCGGGCAGGACCGCGTCCCTTAACCGATCGCGTGAGGAGCCAGGGCATGAGCATGAAGGATCGTCTGGTCGACCAAGCAAAGAAGCTCGCCTCGTCGAGCACGGTCGTCCGAGTCGTCAGCAACGATCGCGTGATGCGGCTCGCCACCGGGGTCATGGATGCGAAGAACCGCCTGCGCGCCGCCCGGGAGCGGGCCGCGGAGGCGTGGGACATCCTGCTGAACGGGCACGCGCTCCCGAACATCGATCCGGCGCTCGACGACGAGGCCGGCGTCCACGGGGCGACGCCCGCCCGCGCGGCGTCGCCGCGGCCGTCCGCGCGCGCCGCGGGCGCCGCGGGGCTGTCGGCCGTCGAGGAGGCGGCGAGCGCCTCGCCCGAGCGGGCCGCCGCCCGCCCGCACGTGAACGGCGTCGGCGCGAACGGCGCGGCCGTGAACGGCGCCGGCGCGAACGGCGCGGGCACCTACGTGGCGGCGGCGGCCGAGCAGCAGCTCGCGACCCAGATGGCGGCGCGGACGTCGCTTTCGCGGATCGGCGGGCGCGACGTGTTCGAGAAGGCGTACAAGTTCATGACCGCGGACAACGCCCGCGCCATGGGGGTCTACCCCTTCTTCCGCCCGCTCGACTTCAACAACGGCCCGGAGGCGCAGCTCGAGGGGCGGAGCGTGATCATGCTCGGCTCGAACAACTACCTCGGGCTGACGACCCACCCGAAGGTGCGGGAGGCCGCGCGGAACGCCATCGACAAGTACGGCACGAGCATGACCGGCTCGCGGCTCGTGAACGGCTCGATGCGCCTCCACAACGAGCTCGAGGAGAAGCTCGCCGCCTACCACGGCAAGGAGGCGGGGCTCGTGTTCACGACGGGCTACCAGGTGAACATCGCGACGATCTCGGCGCTCCTCAGCAACAAGCGGAGCGTCGCGATCATCGACAAGGACGATCACGCGTCGATCTACGACGGCGTGCGGCTCGCCCAGGCGACCGGCGCCCGGATGGTCCGCTACAAGCACAGCGACCCCGCGGCGCTCGACAGCGCGCTCTCCGAGATCGCCGACACCGAGGGGGCGCTCGTCATCACCGACGGCGTCTTCAGCGCCCAGGGCGAGATCGCGAACCTGCCCGGGATCGTCGAGGTGGTGAAGAAGCACAAGGCGCGGCTCCTGGTCGACGACGCGCACGCCCTCGGCGTCATCGGCCCCGGCGGCCGCGGCACCGCCGCGCACTTCGGCCTCGGCAAGGAGGTCGACCTCATCGGCGGCACCTTCTCGAAGTCGCTCGCCTCGATCGGCGGCTGGCTCGTCGGCGAGCGCAAGGTGCTCGATTATATTCAGCATTTCGCCTACAGCTTCCTCTTCGCGGCGAGCGCGGCGCCGCCCTGCGTCGCCGCGGCGATGGCCTCGCTCGAGGTCATGCAGGAGGAGCCGTGGCGCCAGGAGAAGCTCCGCGAGAACTTCACCTACATGCGCACGGAGCTGCAGCGGCTCGGCTTCGAGCTCGGCAAGACCGAGACGGCCGTGATCCCGATCTACATCCGCGACGACCTCAAGACGGTCATGATGTGGAAGTCGCTCCTCGACGACTACTCGCTCTACGTGAACCCGTTCATCACGCCCGGCGTCCCGCCGAAGCAGCAGGTCCTCCGCACGAGCTACATGGCGACCCACGAGCGCAAGCACCTCGATCACGCGCTCGAGGCGTTCGAGAAGGTCGGCAAGAAGTTCGGCGTGATCTGAGCCGGAGCGCCGCGCCGTCGGGCTCGCCGCCGCGCGCGGGCGGGCCCGAGGGCGGCTCCGCCCCCGCCCGCCCGTGGTATCGAGGGGCGATGACGATCGTCCTCCATCGCTTCCCGCTCAGTCACTTCTCCGAGAAGGCCCGGGCTGCCCTCGACTTCAAGGGGCTCGAGTACCGGATCGAGGAGCACAAGCCCGGTCCCGAGCAGATCGCCATCTACCGCCTCTCGGGCCAGCGCAAGCTCCCCGTGATCGAGCACGACGGCGCGGTCGTCGCGGACTCCACCGAGATCGCGCTCTACCTGGAGCGCACCTTCCCCGAAGGGCGGCGCCTGCTCCCCGACGATCCAGAGCAGCGGGGCGAGGTCCTCGCCCTGGAGGCGCGCCTCGACGACACGCTCGGGAAGTACGCGCCGTTCTGCTTGATGCGCCGCGGCCTCCGCGAGGAGCACTACCTGGACGCGCTGGGCGCCGCGATGGGGCCGTTCGCGCACGCCGGGCTCGGCGCCCTGGCGGCCGTCCTCCCGCTGGCCGAGGCGCGGGTGGGCGCCGTGGAGCGGTGGCTCGACGCCGCGGAGCGCGCCGTGCGCACGACGCTCGCCGAGCTCTGCGCTCGCCTCGAGGGCTCGGCGTACCTCGTCGGCGACGCGCCGTCGCTCGCCGACGTCGCCGCCGTGGCCCTCGTTTATCCGCTCAAGTTCCCGCCGTCGAAGCACCTCTTCAAGCCGGAGCTCGCGGGCACGTCGGTGCGCAGCATCGCCGAGGACCCCGCCCTCGCCCGCTTCTTCGACTTCCGGGATCGGTTCTACCGCGACTACCTCCGGTGAGCGGCGCCGGGCGCCAACGTCGCGCGCCGCGTGTCCCCGCGCCGCTCGCGATCGCGGAGCTCGCCGCCCCCTTCGGGATTTTCGCCGAACCGCGGCCGTGGTGAGGTGGGCGATCATGGATCTCCGACCGTTCATGCAAGGTGTCGCCGCGGCGCTGGGGCCCGCGATCCGCGCGTTCTTCCTGACCGCCGCGACCATGTCGTTCCTGGCCGTCGTGCTCGCCGGGTCCTCCTATGCGATCGCGGCGGACGGCTCTGCGCTGCGCGGGGCGCTCGCGGCGATCGTGGCGCTCGCGCTCTCTGCCGTGCTCGGCTTCACGCTGTCGTGGAAGCGGGCGCTCGGCGCCGGCATCCTGCAGGTCGTGCGGTCGAAGCGCCTCGGCGGGATGCTCGTGACCGCGGTGTTCGAGCGGCTGCTCGGCCTCTCGGATCAGGCCGAGGCGGGCGCGCGCGGCGGGCGGGTGGCGCAGGCGGTGGAGGGCGTGCCGATCAACGAGGCGGTGAAGCAGCTGCGCCTCGCGGTGATCCACCGGGTGCAGGCGGCGCCGCGAGGGGGCGGCCTGCGGGGGCTCTTGCGGCGCAAGATCGAGGCGCAGCTGCTCAAGACCATCGAGGCGCTGACGCTGGCGCGCTTCCGGAACGAGGCCCACCAGAAGGGCGGCATCGACCTGGTCAAGGTGCGGGACGAGCTCGCCCAGGGCGTGGACGACCTGGTCACGGACGAGATCGAGGGGACGCTCCTGGTCACGACGCTGCTCCTCGTCGGGGCCGCCGCGGCCGCGTCGCTCGGGGCGGCCGCGGGCATCCAGCACATCCCGCTCTGATCAAGTCTCGGCGGATCAGCTCCTCGTCCGGGCGCAGCTCGGCGGCCTCGTCGAGCCGCTCCCCTGCCCGATCGAGCCCGGTGGAGAGGGCGCGCCGATGAGGTGGAAGTTGAAGGGCAGGTGCATGCCGGAGAGGTCCTGTCCGTAATAGGCCATCAGCCGATCGAACGGCAGGTAGGCCTCGCCGATCAGCACCCGATCGTCGTAGTCGTCGAGCGCGCGGCGCATGGCGGCGACGGCCTCGTGCACCTCAGGGCGATCGGTCGTATACAGCCGGAGGAGCTCGCGGTGCGGGGGCATGCCGGGCTCAAAGTGCGGGTTCGGCGGGTTGTCCCGGAGCTCGCTGTCCTTGATGAGATGGTGAATCGTGTCCACGCGGAACCCGTCCACGCCGCGATCGAGCCAGAAGCGCATCACCGAGAGCATCGCGTCGCGCACCTCGGGGTTGCGCCAGTCGAGGTCGGGCTGCTCCTTCAGATACGCGTGGTAGTAATACTGGCCTGTCGCCGCGTCCCACGCCCACGCAGGGCCCCCGAACTCGCTGCGCCAGTTCGTGGGAGGGCCGCCGCCCGGCGCCGGATCGCGCCAGATGTACCAGCCGCGCTTCGCGCTCTCGCGCGAGGCGCGCGACTCGAGGAACCAGGGGTGCCGATCCGAGGTGTGGTTCGGCACGAAATCCAGGATGATCTTGAGGCCCACGCCGTGCGCGTCGCGGACGAGCGCGTCGAACTCGTCCAGCGTGCCGAAGCGGGGGTCGATGCCGCAGTAGTCCGACACGTCGTAACCGAAGTCGGCCATCGGCGATGTGTAGATGGGAGAGATCCAGATCGCGTCGACGCCGAGCCACGCCAGGTACGAGAGGCGCGACCGGATACCGCGCAGATCGCCGATGCCGTCGCCGTTCGAGTCCATGAACGAGCGCGGGTAGATCTGATAGACAATCCCGCGCTGCCACCACCGTGCATCGAGCATGTCGGGCGCTCCGTTCGGTCGTTTAGCGGTCTTTTAGCGGCGCGAACGTAGCACGTCGCGCCCGCGGCACGGAGCGCTCGCCGCCTCGGCCGGCGGTGCGCCCGGACGTGATGTAACCCACCGGCCAAACGGCCGCGCTGCGCTCCGCGCGATCGCCCGCGCCCTGGCCGCAGCGCCGGCCGCGGGCGCGATGGACGAGCCGCGCCCGCCTCGGCTGCTGCGTTCGGCAGGCGCGGGCGGCGGCGAGCGCGCCGCCTCAACCGCGGCGGGGGCGGCGAGCGCGCCGCCTCGCGGCGCGGGCGCGGCGTCGATCGCCCGCGCCCATGCACAACGGCTTTGCCTAAGCGCTCTCTACTACGTTACTGTCATCCCGCTGCCGTTACGCTCCGTGTTGCTCTCATGTTTCATGTTGCTTTCACCTCATGTCGCGCAGAGGAGGCAGTTCCAATGATCGAGAACGTTATGGGAAAATGTTGCTCGGCGCTCGCGTGCGTCGTGGGCTTGCTCGCGTCGCCGGCCGCCTGGGCTCAGGATCCCGCGCCGCCCCCGGTTGATCCGGGCGCCGCGGCGGCGCCCGCGGACCCCCCTGCGCCAGCGCCCCCGGTAGAGCCGACCGCGACGGCGGGCGACGCGGCGACGGGCGGCCAGGCGGCGCCCGCCACGCCGGCGCCGGGCACCACCGAGCCGGTCGGAGAGCCGCCGCCGGCGCCGAGCCAGATCCCGAGCTGGTTCCGGTTCGACGCGGACAACCTCGGTCTCCAGGTCTGGGCCGGCGCCTCGCACCAGCTCGGCCCGATCAGCCTCTCGAGCGACATCTATCTCACCACGCTGGGAACCGCCGAGTTCGACATCGGCCCCGCCTTCACGTTCGGTCCGGTCACCCTCAATCCGATGGTGGGCTTCGCGTTCAACTTCGTGACGCAGCAGCCGGCGGCGCTGGTCGCCCCGCAGCTGTTCACCTACATCGACGCGAAGCCGGTTTATTTCGAGTCGTGGATCCTCGGGTCGTTCTCCAGCATGTTCGACGAGACCGTCCAGAACTACCTCTACTCGCGGGACTTCCTCCTCTTCTATCCGACCGAGGACTTCGGCATCGGCCCGCACCTCGAGCTCTCGGTCGACCTCAACGAGATCGTGCGCGCCACGGACGACCCGACCACGGCCGGCGTGAACGAGGAGGACATCGACAACACCGGCCTCTCCAGCCTGCAGATCGGCGGCGTGATCGGGCTGAACTACGGCACGGGGAACAAGCTGCTCCTCTACCTCGGCTACGAGACGCAGAAGGAGAGCCAGCTCAACGACAAGATCGCTGGCCGGTTCACGTTCATCCACAACTTCTGAGCGGCGCAGGCGCCGTCGCCTCGGGGCGGGCTTCCCAGCGCCCTTGCGCGCTGGTACCGAAGCGGCATGGCCCAACGGTTCCTGTTCGCCGCCGCGCTGTGCAGCCTCCTCGGACTCGGGTGCCAGGCCCAGAGCCACGCCCCGCCGCCCGCTTCGACCCCGGACGCACCTGCGTGCCAGCCGGCCGACTGCGGCCCGCTCGCGAAGATCGCCCGCATCTGCGACGACGGCTCCACCGCCGCCCCGCAGTGCGCGCGCGCCGAGGGCGGGGCGTGCCGCTGGGAGCACGTCTGCCCCGGCCCGAAGCCGGCCGCCGAGGCGCCGGCGCCGGGCCCGGGCCAGCCAGCCCCGGCCGCGCAGCCGCCGGCCGAACAGCCGCCCGGCGCGGGCTTCGCCGACGCGAACGCCGCGTTCGCGCAGCGGCTCTACGGCGCGCTCGCCGGCACGACAGGCAAGCTCTTCTTCTCGCCGGCGAGCGTCTCGACCGCGCTGGCCATGACCTACGCCGGCGCCCGAGGCGAGACGGCGGCCCAGATGGCGAAGGCGCTCGAGTTCACCCTCCCGCCCGAGGCGCTGCACCCCGCGTTCGGCGGGCTCGCCAAGCAGCTCACGCAGGCTGGCCCCAAGGCGCCGGAGCTCCGGATCGCGAGCCGGCTGTGGGGCCAGGCCGGGCTGCCGGTCGAGCCCGCGTTCCAGAGCACCACCCAGCAGCACTACGGGGCGGGGATCGAGCTCGTCGACTTCAAGGGCGGGAGCGAGCAGGCGCGAGGCCGCATCAACCGATGGGTCGACGAGCAGACGAACGCGAAGATCAAAGACCTGATGCCGGCGGGCAGCATCACGCCCCTCACGCGGCTCGTCCTCACGAACGCCATCTACTTCAAGGGGAGATGGGCGACGCCGTTCGACAAGCAGGCGACCAAGAACGAGCCGTTCACGGTGAAGCCCGGCACGGCGCCGGCGGTGCCGACGATGCGCAAGACGCTCAAGGCGCGCTTCGGGCAGGTCGACGACGCGTCGGTGCTGGAGCTCGCCTACGAGGCGCAGGACCCCGAGCGCCCGCTGGCCATGGTCGTCATCCTGCCCGCCCAGGCGGACGGCTTGCCCAAGGTGGAGCAGCGCCTCTCGGCCGGGCAGCTCAAGGCGTACGTGGAGGCGCTCCAGCCGGCGCGGGTCGACGTGGCGCTGCCGCGCTTCAAGATGGCCGCGGAGTTCGAGCTCTCGAAGGCGCTGGCGGCCCTCGGTATGCCGCTCGCGTTCGACGCGGCGAAGGCCGATTTCTCCGGGATCACGAGGGCGGAGCCGCTCTTCCTCTCGCAGGTCCGGCACAAGGCGTTCGTCGAGGTCAACGAGGAAGGGACCGAGGCCGCCGCGGCGACGGGCGTCGTCGTGTCCACGCGGGCGGCCCCGGCGCCGCCTCAGGTGTTCCGCGCGGATCACCCGTTCGCGTTCCTGATCCGCGACGTGGCGACCGGCGCCGTGCTGTTCATGGGCCGCGTGACCGATCCGCGCTGACCCGCGTCCCCCGAGCTCCGGGGGGGTGAGGTCGATCCCACGGGCACGGGTGTGGGCCTCCCTGCCCGCGGTGCCCGCGCGATCCCGCCCGAATTAACGCGCGCTCCGCCTGCGGGTGGGACCGAAAGTCCGCGCCTCGCCGGAGAGAACCGAGGTACGATGAACCGTTTTGCCGGAGCCTTCACCGGCTCCGCCGACCCTCGACGTCAAGGAGCGAGCGATGAAGAACGAAGACGCTGCGAAGGTGCTGCATGCCGTGCGTGACCTG
Source organism: Sorangium sp. So ce394 (assembly GCF_051474665.1). Lineage (NCBI taxonomy): Bacteria > Pseudomonadati > Myxococcota > Polyangiales > Polyangiaceae > Sorangium > Sorangium sp. So ce394. Next base: position 4,631,745 of record NZ_CP150339.1, on the reverse strand, counting down.
GCCCCCGCGATCGCCGCCCGGAGCGCGGAGATCGAGGAGGCGCGGCGCCTCCCGGCGGACCTGCTCGAGCAGCTGAAGGCGGCGGGCTGCTTCCGGATGTTCGTGCCGAGGAGCCATGGCGGCCACGACGTGGACCTGCGCACGGGGATGGACGTCCTGGAGACGCTCGCCCGGGCGGACGGGGCCACCGGCTGGTCGGTGATGATCGGCTCGGAGAGCCCGCACCTGTTCGTGCTCCTGTCGCGCGAGCGCTTCGACGCCATCTACGCCGGCGGGCCGGACGTGATCATCGGCGGCGCCTTCAACGCGCAGGGCGAGGCCCACGCGGCCGAGGGCGGCTATCGCGTCACCGGGCGCTGGAGCTTCGCGAGCGGCTGCGAGCACTCCAGCTGGCTGTTCGGGAACTGCGTGATCCTGGACGGCGGCCGCCCCCGGATGCGCCCTGCGGGCGACGGGCGAGAGATGCGCGAGATGCCAGAGATGCGGGGCATGCTGTTCCCCGCGAGCGAGGTGCGCATCCTCGACACCTGGTCCGTGCTGGGGCTGCGCGGCACGGGCAGCCACGACATCATGGTGGAAGGGGCGTTCTGTCCCGCGGAGCACAGCTTCGATATCTTCCAGGGCCAGTCCTCGGTGCCGGGCCCCGGCTTCGTCGCGCCGGTCCTGCACTGCGTGCTCCACATGGGGGCCGTGGCGGTGGGCATCGCCCAGGGCGCGCTCGACGACCTCGTCGCGATCGCGAGCTCGGGCAAGAAGCGGCTGTACGCGCGCGCCCAGCTCGCCGACTCGCCGGTGTTCCAGGTGCACCTCGGCCGCGCCGAGACCAGCGTGCGCGCCGCCCGCGCGCTCTTGCGCGACCTGGGGGACGAGTTCTGGGCCGCGTGCGTGAACAACCCCGGCGCCGCCGTGGCGATGGCGCCGCGGATCTCGGGCGCGCTGGCCTGGGTGACGGAGGTGGCGGCCCGGGCCGTGGACGCCTGCTACCAGGCCGGCGGGGGCGGCGTCGCCCGGAACGCCTCGCCCGTGCAGCGGCGGTTCCGGGACATCCACACCTTCTCTCAGCACGCCGCCGCCGCGGAGGGGTGGCTCGGCCAGACCGGCGCCGCGCTCCTCGGCCAGCCGACCGGCTACTGGACCTGAGACGAAGACCCTCGACGCCGCGCCCGCCGCGGCGCGCGAGCCCATCGCGCCGCGGCGCCGCCGCGGTATAGGTGGTCGCGCCTTGCGCCCCGGCCCGCTCGCCCCGCTGCTCCTCGCCGTCCTGTCGTCCGTCGCCTGCGCGGGCGCCCCGCGCCCGGCCGCTGCGCCCGCGCCGCCGGCCAGGGACGGCGCCTGCCCGCCCCGCCCGGCCTGCGATGCGCCGCCGCCGGCCGCCTTGCCGCGCGGGTTCAGGCACACGCGCTCGCGCCTCGTCGCGAGCGGGTGGCCGCGCCACCGCGGCCGTGACCTCTTCGCGCGCCCCGAAGGCCCCCAGTGGGCCATCGCGAAGTTCGCGTACGGGCCGCAGGACGACGATCTCGAGGGCGAGGACGTCGAGGCCTATCTCCTCCGCGGCTGCAGCGGCGCCTGGGAGCGGCTCGGCGCCTTCCGGACGAGCGGCGACGATCGCCCGCACCCGACCGCGGAGGGCATCCCGGACACCGGCGGGCGCGTCTATCTCGATCTCACGGCGGGGCGGCGCCTCGACGTCGGCCGGCACCGCGTCCACTTCGCCGTGGCCGGCGACGGCACGAGCGCGGACCTGTTCATCGAGGTCCTCCCGCCCGGCGCGCGCGTGGCCGTCACCGACGTCGACGGGACGCTCACGTCGAGCGAGGTGGCGGTCGTCGGCGAGCTCTTCGGCGGCGCCCCGCCGGCCGCCCACCCCGGCGCGGCCGAGGCGATGCGCGCCCTGGCCGACAGCGGGATTCACCTCTTCTACGTGACCGCGCGCCCCGAGTGGCTCGTGGGGAGCACGCGAGCGTGGCTGAGGAGGCAGGGATTCCCGCCGGGCATCCTCCACACCACCATCGGCGTCACCGGCGCGTTTGGCCGCGCGGCCGCCCACTACAAAACGATCGAGCTCGGGTGGCTCAAGGCGCGGACGGGCATCGTGCCTTCCTTCGGCTTCGGCAACATGCCGAGCGACGTCACGACGTACACGGCCGCGGGGATCGCCCCTTCACGATGCTATTATTACAAGCTCGGCGGCGATCTCCGCGGCGGCGTGCACCACGACGACTACCGGGCTCTCGCCCCGGCGCTCTTCAGCCCACCTGCCGCCTGCGCGCCCTGAGGGGCGCGGGGGCGCGCCCCGTCCAGGCGGCGCCCCCGCCGCCGCTCACAGCGGGATCTCGATCACGTCCTCGCAGGTGAAGTCGACGCCCAGGGCCGCCTCGGGATCGGACTGCACCGCGTTGCACGCGCCCTCGCAGAGCTCGATCTGCGTCGGGTTCGCGGGGTTGTCGTAGCGCCAGGCGTCGCCGCTCGCGCACTCCTGATCGTACGCGAGGGCCCTCGGCTCGCCCTGTCCGCTCGCGTACGTCACGCGCACCCGCTGCTTGTCGAACGTCCTCCCCTCGGGGGCCGGCGGGATCGCGATCGTGCACGACACCGCGGCGCCGCGGATCTGGTCGATGGCCGCCCTGAAGCTGGTCGCCGTCGCGTCGGGGTTGCCGGTCTCGATGATGAACGCCTCCCCCGTGCCGCCGGCGGCGGCGATCTCGGCCAGGTTGTCCACGTTCCCCGGGTTGTCGTCCGGCGGGTTCGCCACCCCGATCACGTAGGTCGGGATGTTGTCCTGGCGCCCCTCCTCGACGTGCTCGACCACGGCCTCGATCGAGTCGGACCCCTCGCACAGCTGCGGGTAGCCGTCGGTCACGAGCACGAGCGCGTACTTACCGGGGTTCTCCCGGCGCTGCTGCTGGACGAACGACATCGTCCCCTCGACCACGAACGCCGTCGGCGTGCCCGTGCGCCAGTCGTCGTCGGGCCCCGGCGTGACGTCATCGATCGCCTCGGCGAACGCCTCGGAGGGCAGCGGCGTCATCTCGACGTCCGGCGAGCTGTAGGTCCTGGCCGAGCACATCCGCCGCCGCTCCGCGCCGGGGAAGAAGGTGAGCGAGGCGGTGAGCCCCGCGGACGCAGGATCCGCGAAGAACTGCTTGGTCGCCGCGACGACCGGATCCCACTTGAGCTCCTTGCTGTGCGAGGGCCGATCGTTCGCTCCCATGCTGCCCGAGACGTCGAACGCGACAGCCAGGTACACGGGCTGGAGCTCGGCGCTCGCCCTGTGCGTGGCGCACGCGTCGCCAGCGCCGGTCGAGCCGCCGGCGCCGCTCGGGCCGCTCGGATTCGAGCCGCTGCCCACGCTCATCCCTGAGCCGACCGAGCCGAAGCCGCCGTCATCGCCGCCCGAGCCGTTCGCGGCGCCCGAGCCGCCCGGAGAGAGATCGTCGCCGCCCGAGCCGCCGCACGCCGCACCGACCGCAGCCACCACGAACAAGGCAATGCCCATCGCAGGCAATCTCATGGCCTGACTCCTTTATAAGCAAGTGCCGGCGCCGCGCGCCGGTAGAGAGAAGCAACCCACCACATGAGTGCCTCACGAGCCGGCGCGCCGCCGGACCGCGCTCATGAGACCTCGCCACCCATGAATAGTATAAGCCAGAAATCTGCCCATTGCGAGACATGGTTTCTAAAATACGGTGTCAGTCGGTGCCCGTCTGCCCCGTCTGCCCCGTCTGCCCCGTCTGAGGCGCCCTCACCGCAACTCACCCGTGTGGCGGCAAAACCTGTAAGCCGATGTGACCTGCGCGCTCACACGGGCGCTCGCCGGTGCTAGGCTTCGTACCGTATGGTCCGTAGGGTCCGCATCGTCCGCGCGGTTTGTTTCGATTTGATGGACACCGTCCTCTACGACCCGTACCGCGAGGCGCTCGCCGCGGCGATCCGGGCGGCCGCGCCCGGCGACGTCGCCCGGCACCGCGACCCCACGTGCTGGCCCGCGTTCGAGTGCGGCGAGATCGATGAGGCCGAGTTCGTCCGCCGGTTCTTCCGTGAGGGCGCCGAGGGCGTCTCGTTCGATATCGACGCCTTCAACCGCGTGCGCCGCGCGGAATATCGCTTCTTGCCCGGCGTGCGGGAGATCGTCGAGGCGCTCCAGGGCCGCGCGCTCCGGTTCGTGGCGAGCAACTACCCCGTGTGGGTCGAGGAGCTGCGCGAGGCCTTCGCGCTCGACGCCCTGTTCGAGGGCGTCTATTCGAGCCATCACCTGCGCGTGCGCAAGCCGGCGCGCGAGTTCTTCGATCGCCTCGTGAGCCGCATCGGCGTCGACGCGGGCGACTGCCTGTTCGTCGACGATCGCGCGGAGAACTGCGACGCGGCGGCCGCGGCCGGGATGCGCGCGCACGTGTTCGACGGCGCCGCGGGGCTGCGCGCCCGGCTCGTCGACGAGGGCTTGCTCGACGCCCGAGGGGGCTAGGCCCGCTCGGCCGGGCCGGGCGCCGTCGCGCCGGCGCCGGCCAGCGCGCCGCAGAGCGGGCACGACGCGGCCGCGTGCGGCGCGTCGCCGCGGTGCAGGTCGAGGATCGCGCGCGAGATCTGCGCGAGATCGCGCCGCACCTCGCGGCGCATCCCCTTCACGCGCGGGATGGCCATCGTGTCGTACGCCGTCGTCTGGTGCCGCATCCACGCGATCACGGCCGACTCGGCGCGCCGCGCGACCGGGATCCGCTCCGTGCGGGCGACCGTGCCGCTGCCCACGGGCGTCGCGTGCTGCGTCACGCGGGCCGCGAGCGCCCGCGCGAGCGCCGCGTAGCGCGGCGAGAACCGGAGGAACGCCGCGACCTCGGCCTCGAACTCGCGCACGTACGCCTCCTGGTCGCGCTCCCGCCGCCGGGCGTCCGCCTCGCGCTTCTTCGCGTAGGAGGGCGTGCTGCGCTCGGCCTCGAGCGCGGCGCGCGCGGCGTCGATGTTGGCGGCCGGCGCCCAGAGGCCCCGGGAGAACGTCTTTCTCCCGCGCTTCTCGACCACCATCCAGGAGGGGCCCGCGAGCTTCACCCGGCGGGTGAGCCCGGCGTCGCCCGGCGGCAGGCACGCCCAGTCCTCGGGCGGCGAGAGCAGCGCGCCGTCGGGCGCGCGGAAGCGGCGGGGATCCGGGGTGGGGGCCAGGGTCAGGCACTCGGGCATGGCGGCGCGGCCGGCGTGGTAGGCCAGGTCATCGCGCGCGTCCAGCCGCCGTCGCCCCGCCCTGCCCTCGCGCCGCCGAACAGGGCGGTGGTAGGCTCCGCGCCGCGCGAGGCGCGCTCGGGCTCGACTCGAGCCCGAGCGCGAGGGGCCCTCGTGCGCGCGCCGCCCTGCGGGGGGCCTGCTCCTGCGCGCGGCGCGCTCCACCGGACAGGAGGCCAGCGTGTCGGACGACGATCGGATCAGGTGGGACGCCCGCTACCGCGAGGGCGGCGGCGATCCGGGCGAGCCCTCGGCGGTGCTCACGGCGCTCGATCCGCTCCTGCCCCGCCGCGGGCGCGCGCTCGATCTGGCCGGCGGCGCGGGGCGGCACGCGCTGTGGCTCGCGCGGCGCGGGCTCGACGTGACGCTGGCCGACATCTCCGAGGTCGGGCTCGGCGTCGCGCGGAGCGCCGCGGCGCGCGAGGGGCTCGCGCTGCGCACGGTGGCGCTCGACGTGGAGCGCGCTCCGCTGCCCGGCGGGCCCTGGGACCTGATCCTGATCTTCTACTTCCTCGAGCGCAGGCTCGGGGCCTGCGCGGCGGAGCTCGCCCCGGGCGGCCACCTCGTCGTCGTGCATCCGACGCGGTCGAACCTGCTGCGGCACGCGCACCCGAGCGCGCGCTGGCTGCTCGAGGACGGCGAGCTCCCCGGCCTCCTCGGCGACGCGCTCGAGGTGGTCCGTTACGACGAAGGGTGGCTCGAGGAAGGGCGCCACGAGGCCCGCCTCGTCGCGCGGCGGCGGGGCGCCGCGCCGCCGCATCCGTGACGACGCGGACGTGACGGCGCGGGCGCGACCGCGCGCCGCGCCGGGCGCGGGCTTGCCGCGACGCGGGGATCGCGCTTTGCTCGCGCGATGCGCTTCGCCCGTCTCTCGCCTCCGGATCAAGATCGCCCGGCCTTCTTCGCCCGCCTCGAGGGCGCGGCCGCGCTCGTCCTCGACGCACCGCCCTGGCTCGGCGGCAAGACCACCGGCGAGGCCGTGGCGTGGGCCGACGTCGACCTCGCCTGCCCCGTGGCCCCCACGAAGATCGTGTGCGTGGGGCGCAATTACGCCGCACACGCGCAGGAGCTGGGCAACGAGGTCCCGGTCGAGCCGCTGCTCTTCCTCAAGCCGCCCTCGGCGCTGATCGGCCCGGGCCAGTCGATCGTGCTCCCGCCGGAGAGCCAGCGGGTCGAGCACGAGGCGGAGCTCGGCGTGATCATCGGCCGCCGCTGCAAGGCCGTGCGGCCGGAGGAGGCGGCGGATCACGTGTTCGGTTACACCTGCCTGGGGGACATCACCGCGAGGGACCTGCAGAGGAAGGACGTCCAGTTCACGCGCGGCAAGGGGTTCGACACGTTCTGCCCGGTCGGGCCGTGGATCGAGACGGCGGTCGACCCCGCGGCGCTCCGCGTGCGGGCCATCGTGAACGGCCAGGTGCGGCAGGACGGGATGACCGCGCAGATGCTCTGGAGCGTGCCCGCGCTGGTCGCGTACATCAGCCGGGTGATGACGCTGGAGCCCGGCGACGTGATCGCGACCGGGACGCCCCAGGGCGTGGGGCCGATCGTGTCCGGCGACGAGCTCGTCATCGACATCGCCGGCGCCACGGCCGGCGCGCCCGGGATCGGGCCGCTGCGCCTGTCCGTCGCGGCCCCGCAGAACGGCGCCGGCGCTCGCTGAGCGACCGAGACGACGACGGCTCGCTCGCCGAGCCCAACGTCGGTCGCGCGCGGCCCGGAGCCCGCTCCGGTGCGTGATGCCTGATCGGCTCACCCGTCCGTCGCCCCTGCGGCGTTCCGTCATCGCGCCGGCGCCCGCTCCCCTGGTTCGCGGCGCTGATCGGCGCGGCCGGATCGGCCGGCGCGCCCGCTGCCCGGCATGGCAGGCCCTGTGCACAGGCTCGCAGGCGAACGGCATCCATCCACCCGCCGTTGCGTCGCCGGAGCGCCCCGGGCCACGGGGCCGCGCGCGCCGCAACAGAGCTCCGAGGTCACCGATGACATCGCCCGAGAACAACTGGCAATGGCACCCCATGGCGCTCCTGGCCTTCGGCGTCGGCGCGGCCCCGAGCGCGGCCGCGCGCGGCCCCGCCGGGCCGAGAGGCGCCTCAGAACGCGTGCCCGTCCCGGAGCACGATGGTCACGTGCGAGAGCCCGGTCCCGCCGAGGAGCATCGCCTTCACGAGGAACTCGACCATCGTGTCCAGGCACTCGGCGGGTGAGAAGCCCGCCCGCCCGGACCCGAGCAGGGGCAGCGCCATGCTCCGGAGCTTCATCGTGTCGGCGTGGTAAAAGCACCCTTCGAGGAGCCGCAGGATGAGATCGCGGGTCGGCCGGTAGGTCGCCACGTGATCCCAGTCGAGCGTGATCGCGTGGAAGACGAACCGCGCGCTCAGCCTGCCGGCGGAGCTGACCACCACCCCGCCGTGGCGCACGGGCACGTACTTGCGCGTCTCCAGGTGGCACACGCCGCCGCTCGCGTGGTTCAGCGCCATCGCCACGCCGGCGGACATCGTGAGCTGCCCGTCGTCCGAGCTCACGAGCGCGTCGGCGGACACGGACGCGATGTTCGCGCGCACGATCGACAGCGTCCTGTCCCCGTGGAACTGGAACGAGGTCACCGGCCCGACCGGGCCGCCCGCCAGGAGGACGGGGCGGACGCGCTGGTACTGCTCCAGGTACGCGCGGAGCGTCATGTCGTGCGGATCGCCCCAGCGCGCGCTCTGCGCGCCCAGGAGCGCGGCCTCGATCTCCTCGAACGACTGGAAGCGGTCCTTCGGGTCCTTGGCCAGGCAGCGCTCCAGGACGGCCTGCACGTCCTCGTCGAGCTCGGGCCGGAGCGCCCGCGGCCGCGCCGGGATGTCCTGCCGGTGCGCGAGCAAGAGCGGCAGGAGCTCCTGCTCCTCGAACGGCCGCTGCCCCGTGGCGGCGTGGTAAAACGACGCGCCGTAGCTGTAGATGTCCGCGCGCGTGTCGCTCTCCTGCGGGCTCCACGCCTGCTCGGGCGCCATGTAGAACGGCGTCCCGAGCACGGTCCCCATCGCCGTGAGGGGCTGCTCGCGCAGGGCCGTGGGCCCGGTCGTGGCGGTCAGGCGCGCGAGGCCGAAGTCGGCGACCTTCAGCTCTCCGGACGGCGCGATCAGCATGTTCGACGGCTTCAGGTCGCGGTGCATCACCCCGAGCTCCGTCGCGGCGGCCATCCCCCGCGCCGCGTGGAGCATGTAGCGCCGCAGGTCGTCGAGCGGCAGCGGCCCGCCCTGGAGGCGCGCGGCCAGCGACGGGCCGCCCACGTACTCCATCACCATGAACGGCGACCGGCTCGAGAGGAAGCCGAAGTCGTAGCAGCTCACCACGTGCGGCGACTTGATGAGGGCCGAGATGCGCGCCTCGCGCAGCATCCGCTCGCCCGCGTTCGGCTCCGCGTACCCCGTGAGCACCTTGATGGCGACGTCCCGCGCCAGCGCGAGGTGGCGCGCGCGGAAGACGGCGCCCATCGAGCCCACGCCGAGCAGCCCATCCACGCTGTACCGGCCCGCGAGCTCCCTGCCCAGCGTCAACGCGTCGATCATGGACGAACCATCGCTTGCACCAGCACCGATGTTCGGAACCCCGCGCGCCGCGGTCAAGGGGCACGGCGCGCCGCGCATGTGCCGGGCGCGGCGTGGGGGCCGGGGCGCGATCGCCCTCGGACCGGACGGCGCGAGGGCGACGGCGCGCGATGCGGCGCGATCAGAGGGCGTGGGCCGACAGCGCGCCGCCCTGCGCGCGCGGCCGCGGCGCCTCGCGAAGGCTCGCGATCTCGGCCTCGACCCGGGATCGGAGGCGCGGATCGTCGGCGAGCCGCCTGGCCCAGACCCGCCGCATGCGCGCCCACACGGTGCGCCGGATCGCGCGCTCGCCGAGCGCAGCGGAGACCCCGTTGCGCTCGGTCGCGACGACCAGCCGGGCGTAGTCGGTCGCGCTCAAGGCGCCGCGGACGGCTTCCCACGCGCTGACATAGGCCTTGTCGAACCGGTCGCGGAGCGCTCGCTCGCGGCGCCTGACCTCGTCCGCCATCGCCTCGCGCCAGCGCCCCTCGGCCTCCTGCCAGCGCGCCTCGGAGAGGCCGTGCGCCTTGAGCACGTCGGCGCGGGGGATCGGCCGCTCCTCGAGCTCCGCAGCGACGATCGCGCACCGCTCGAGGCTCACGTCGTCGTCCTCGCCGAGCGGCGGGAGCGGCTCGGAGGGCGGCGGGTCGCCCGGGCACCGGAGGACGTGAAAGAAGCGGGAGGCGGCCGGCGGCTCGGGCTCGCGGCCGAGGCCCCCCACGGCCGGGGAGGCCGGGAGGACGGCCTCGACGCGCGGGGGCGCGACCTCGACGCGCGGGGGCGCGACCTCGTCGTCCAGCGCGAGGGTCATGAGCCCCGAGGACAGATCGGGCGCCGGCGAAGGGCGCTCGCTGCACCACGGGGCGCCGGGGATCGGCGCGTCGATCGCGAGGCGCGGCGGCGTCGGCTGGAGGAAGAACGGGGTCGCCGGCCGCTCGCTGGCGCGCGCCTCGTCCGCGTCCGACAGGGCGATCGTCCGGCTCGAGGCGGCGATGTCGACCTGCGGTGACGCGAGCCCCGGCCAGCATGGCCGCGCCGGCCCTGGTGCGGCGGGCGCGGGCTCGAACGGCAGCGCCGGCGCGCGCACCGCCGCCGCGCTCAGCTCCTCGGAGAGCGCGATCGTCTGCTGCGGTCCCTGGAGCAGATCGATGATCTCGATCTCGTCGTCCGAGAGGTGAATCGTGCGCCCCGGGTCCGCGCCCCACGGGAGGACCGGCGCGGAGGCGCCGGGCGGCTCCTCGATCAGCACGGTCCCTTCCGGACCGATCCGGGGCTCGGCCGGATGCGCTGCCTCGGCGCGCCCGGCTCGCCCGGGGCGCCGCTCGGGCCACGCGAGCTCCTCGCCGTCGATCGCGACGCCGGCGGCGATCCGCAGGGCCGCGAGGTCGTCCTCGCCGGGGACGGGCACGATCTGGCGCCACACGACCGTGCAGCGCTGCTCGGCGCCGTCGATGCGGAGCGTATCGGCGCAGAGCTCCAGGATCTCGCCCCCGGACGCCGCGAGCCCCTCGATCCGCGCCGCCCCGCGCGCCCTCGGCAGGCGCATCTCCAGCCGCGGCGCGGCCGGGTGCAGGTTCTCGAGCACGATCCACTCGTCGCCGCGCAGGAAATCGATCTGCTGGTCCGGGGGCGCCGCCTGGAAGTACGACCAGTCGAAGCCCGCGGGGATCTCCGCGTTCGCGCCCTCGAGCGCCTCGCGCCGGATCTTGCCGAGCAGCCGCTTGCGCGCGGGCCAGGCGCGCGCGATCGGGCCGAACCCCGCGGGCCGCGCCGGGTCCTGCGGATCGACGACGATCGCCTCGCCCTCGCTCGGGTCGACGCCGAACGGGTTGTCGCACCCGTTCGCGCCGCGGACCGCCTTCTCGTAGACGAGCGGCACCCGCTGGAACGGCTTCTTGTCGCGGACCAGGAGGCGCTTGTCGAGCGCGCAGCCGCTCGCGCCGAAGATCGCGAGCCGCACCGGCAAGGACAGGACCTGCGCGCCGAGGGGGGCGTGCGCGTCGCCCGTGAAGAGGATGTCGGCGCGGCCCAGGTAGGGCGCGAGGTCGCCGGTGAACCGCACGCTCCGCGCGGGGTTCTTGCCGTGATGGACCTCGGCGCGGAGGATCTCCTGCGGCTCCGTCCGCCACATGGCCGCGCCGGGCGTGAACGCGAAGCTCGCCTTGACGATGATCGTGATGTACCGCTGGCCCTGCGTGCGCCAGGCGACGGCGGTGGCCTCGGCGCCCGGGAGCGCCGTGACGATGTCGGGGGGGAGCGCGCTCACGCCCGCGCGCTCCGGCTGCTGCTACCGGCCATGGGTCGCCTCGTCGTCACCATTGCTTCCCGACAGGAGTACCTCGCGGGTGGTGAAGGTCGTGTTGCAGTTCGGTGATCCGCGTGTGGACGCGGCGCGCCCGCCTCGCGGCGCGCGCCGGCGCTCACCCGCCGCGCGGCGTCACCCGGCATGCCCGGACGAAGCCGATCTCGCTCTCCCCCGCCTCGATCCGCTCGAGCCACCAGGCGAGCCCCGGGTAGGTGGTCCGGATGAGCTGCGCCTGCTCCGCGAGCCGCGCCGCGTCGCCCCGCGCGGCGTGGAGCTCGGCGCGCAGCGCGTGGGCCTCCGGCGCATAGACGCCGTCGAGCGCGTCGAGCACGGCCGGATCCACGTCGCAGAGCGACTCCGGCCCGTACATCAGGGCCCGCAAGATGCTGTTGAAGCGGAGCGGATCGCCCGGCGCCCCGCGGGCCGCGGCCGGCGCGCCGCCCTCCGGGGGGAGGCTCGTCCAGCGGCCCCACGAGCCCGCGCGGGCGAGCTCGGGCGCGAGGCGCAGGAGCTCGCGCTGCTCCTCGGCGCTCGGCGCCGCGAGCTCGATCGGCACCGGCGCGCTCTCCACCCGGTCCGGCGGCCCCGCGTAGACGACCGCAAGCGTGTAATTCCCGGGCTCGAGCCCCGCGGGCAGGAACGACGAGACGTCGATGAGCATGCGTCTGCACGCGCCCGGGCACAGGCGAAACACCGGCGTGCCGTGCTCGGGGAGCGCGACCGGCGACGGATCGGTCCTCACGATCTCCTCGCCGGTGCCCGCCCGCGCGAGGCGGACGCCGATCGCGCCGGCGTTGCCCGCCCAGCTCGGGCGCGGCAGGCGCCGGATGCAGGTCTCGGGTCGGTCGGCGCACAGCGTGATGGCCACGTGCAGGGGAAAGCCGAGCACGTAGCGGCGATCGTGATCGAGCGAGCGCAGCGAAAGCCCCGGCGGACCGGCCGGATCCCGGTCGCTCCGCGCGTGTTCATCGGACATGACACCCCCTCATCTCCATCGAAGTCCCTTGTTGAGCTCCAGGCGCACGCGCCGGGTCTGCTTCGCGTGGCGCCCGCACAGGTCGGCGCCGACCAGCCCGGCGGTCCCAGGGATGAGCTGCTGGTCGGCGTCGATCATCCAGTGGGTGCGGTAGTTCATGCAGCACGTCGTCCGGCGCGGCGTCCGGTAGTCGAAGTAGCCGCACTTGTGCGGCATCCCGAAGGCGTGCGTGAGCTCGTGGACGATGGTGTGGAGCGTGCCTTGCTCGTAGCCGGGCCGGGGCTGCTCGCGCGCGGCGTCCCACCACGCCCGGTGGTGGGTGAAGAGGATGGTCCTGCCGGCGAAGTACCTCGCCGTTCCGACGTCGATCGTGGGGCTCATGCCGGCGGCGTAGGCGACGCCCGCCCCCCGCACGACGGCCTCGACGCGCGCCGGGATGCCGTAGCCCGGGGGCTCCCACGAAGCGCCGCTGCGGCGAGCGCGAGGGAAGAAGAAGAGGCGGTCCCTGTAGGCGTGCGCGAGGGACCCGTCGCCCGCGGTGAACTGGCTCTGGATGTCGTGCGGCTCGAGCCAGAGCTGCGTCCGCGGCGGGTCGGACAGGAGGGTCGCGATCGCCACCGAGAACCCGATCTGCTCGCCGTTCCAGCGGAACGTGACATGGCCCGCCTCGGGGTGATGGCCCGGGATCTCCACGTACTCCCGTCGCCTCTCTCCCTCTCCGCCGTCCCGGATCGTGACCACCCCGGTGAACAGCGGCGCGCCCTGGACCTCGGGCACCGGGTGCGGCTCGAGCGCGGCGATCAGGCAGAACCAGCCCGGCTCCCCGGCGTGCGAGAAGGCCTCGCTCACGAAGCGTGGCGCATGCTCCCCGAGCGTGCTCGCGTCGGGCGCGAGGTGCTGCCGGTCCTGGATCACCCGCTCTTCGGAGAAATCGAGCTGGGTGAAGACCGGGGCGAAATGGCTCGGCACCTGGTCCAGCGGCAGCGGGGACGCGCTCTCCATGCGGATGTACTCGACGTCGATCCGGCGCCACATCGTCATGATCCCGGTCTCGTCGGCGGCGGCCTCCGCGAGGCCCTCGGCCTCGACCTCGGCGCGGACGATCAGGTTGTCGCCGGCGATATCGGTCACGTGGCGCCGGATCGTGCTCCTCATCCCCACGATGGCCGTGCTCGCGCTGGTCTCCGTGGCGTCGGACATCGGATAGCCGTCCACCTCTTCCCAGCTGGGGCTCCGGTCCGGCGTCCCCTCGTTGTCGTCTTCGGCCGGCCCCACGTAGGCCCCCGCGGCGTCGTAGTCGTTCTCGTCGAAGGTGGGAGCCCAGTCCGGGTGCACCTCCGGCCGCTCGTTGAACGGGTCGTCGGGATCGCGCGCGCTCCAGCGGATGCGCGCGCCCTCCGGGAGCTCGCCGTCGGGGCTCGTCACCTCGGCGGTGATCTCGATGAGCTGCGTATTCCTCGCCCATCGCCCGTCGAGATCTCGATTGATGTAGACGCGTCCCTGGTTGTCCAGGCTCGTGTATCCGGGGCTGTATCCAGCCGCTCGCGTCGTCCCCGGCGGCGCGGAGCTGTCGGGAGAGCCCGGGAGATACAGACCTTTGATATCGACGATCCGGACGGCGACCATCGTCCCGGAGCATTGCAAAGGTCGCGCTCAGCCCGGCCGCCTCCGGACGTCTCACCCGCGGCGACGCGAAGAGAGGGAAGAGCGGAGCGGCCCTGAGAAACGCGCCGCATCCGAGCTCCCTGGCGGCGGAGCCGCTCCCGAGGACGGGCTCCGCCGCCGGAGCGCGGCGCCGAGCTCCGCGAGCGATCCGCCCGACAGCGCTCGACGTGGCCTCTGGGCCCCCATTGCCGCTTTCTCCCGGCGCGCGTTCGTGCGTAGACTCCGCGCCCTCATGAGCTTCGAGCCAGTTGCAGGGTTTCGCTTCGGCGCCATCAGCGCGGGGATCCGGAAAGACGGACGTATCGACGTCGCGCTCGCGGTGGCCGATCAGCCGGCGGTGGTGGCCGGCATGTTCACCCGGAACCTCGTGCGCGCGGCGCCCGTGGACATCGCCATGCGGCGCGTCCAATCGGGCCGCGCGCGCGCCGTCGTCGCCAACAGCGGATGCGCCAACGCCTGCACGGGCGAGGCCGGCTGGAAGGCCGCCCTCGACACGACGCGCGCCGTCGCCGAGGCCATCGGCGCCCCGGAGGACGAGGTCCTCCCCGCGTCGACCGGCGTCATCGGCGCCGTCCTGCCGGCGCACCGGATCGTCGAGCGCGTCCCCGAGCTGACGGCGCGCCTCTCGCCGAAGGGCTACCTCGACTTCGCCCAGGCGATCTGCACGACCGACCGCTGGCCGAAGCTCTCTCAACGCAAGCTGGCCGGGGGCGCCACGCTGCTCGGCATCGGCAAGGGCGCCGGGATGATCCACCCCGACGTCGGCCCCCCCCACGCGACGATGCTCGTCTTCCTGTTCACCGACGCCGTGCTCGACCCCGGCGAGGCGAACGAGGCGCTCGCGGCCTCGTGCGACGTGACGTTCAACGCGTGCACCGTCGACGGGGACACCAGCACCAACGACACGGTGCTCCTCCTGTCCTCCGGCGCGTCCCAGCGCCGCGCGTCGCGCGACGAGCTCACGGCGGCCCTCACCGAGGTCTGCGGCGAGCTGGCGCGCTCGATGGTGGCCGACGGCGAGGGCAGCACGCACGTCGCCGAGATCCGCGTCCGCGGGCTCTCGACGCGCGACGCGGCGCGCGCCGTGGCGCGCACGGTGGCCACGTCGATGCTCGTGAAGACCGCCCTGTTCGGCAAGGACGCGAACTGGGGGCGGCTGCTCGCCGCCGCCGGGCGCGCCGGCGTGCCCTTCGATCCGGCCGAGGCCCAGATCCTCGTCGGCGGCATCCCGATCGTGCAGAGCGGCGCGCCGATCGGGGCGGAAGCCGAGCGCAAGGCGAACGAGGTGCTCGCGCGCGACACCTACGTCATCGAGCTCGTGCTCGGCAGCGGCCCGGGCGACTTCTCCTACCTGACGAGCGACCTCGGACACGGCTACGTCGACGTGAACGCCGGCTACCGCTCGTGAGCCGCGGGGGGCGGCCGGCCGGACCGCTCGCGGCGAGCGCGCCTGCGCCCTGACCGGAACCCCTGCTGCGTCCGGCGGATCCGTGCGGGCCCGGAGCGACGGCCGCCCCGCCTCGCGCTGCGCCCGCGGGCCAGTGAACCTCGCGCGACGAGCGCTGGTGAACGCAGGTTCACAAAGCGAGAGGCCGATCCGGCTTCCCCGCGATCCTCTCCGGCCGCCCCGTGGGACGCCTCTCCAGCCGCCCCGTGGCACGCTGCGTGTTAGCGCGCGGCATGGTAGTCGTGCGGGAGGGCCGCGCCGGTGCCGGCCGCCGCTGGAGGACTTCGATGCTTCTTCATTCCCCCCTTGCGAAGATCCTGGGTCGAGGCGCGCTGTTCCTGATGCTCGCCGCGACCGCGACGGGCTGTGGCGGCTGCGGCGACGCCGCGGTCCACTGCGACCGCGACGGCGAGAACTGCCTCATCTGCGACGGCTACGGCTGTCGCCCGGCGGAGCCCGACGTCGGCGGTCAGGGCGGCGCCGGCCAGGGCGGCGTCGCCCAGGGCGGCGCCGGTCCGGGCGGCGAGGGCGGCGGAGAGGCCGCCTGCGACGCGGACCTCACCACATGTCCCTGCGACGGCGACGACGCGTGCGCGGACGGCACGCGGTGCGTCGACGGGCTCTGCATCGCGGCGTGCGAGTTCAGCTACGAGTGCGGCGCGGGCCGGCTGTGCGTCAACGGCGAGTGTGCCGACGGCTGCTCCGACAGCGTCCCCTGCGAGGCGCCCGGCACGCGGTGCGACCGCGGGGTCTGCGTCCCCGACGCCGAGAACCCCGAGTGCAGCGACGCGGCGCCGTGCGAGGGCGGCGCGCTCTGCGTCGACGGCGCGTGCGCCGCGGGCTGCGCCACCCACGACGACTGCGCCCCCGGCGAGGTCTGCAACGCGGTGACCGGCGCCTGCATGGCCGACCCGTCGCCGCAGCCCGGCTGCGCCGCCACGTCCTGCGCGGCCCAGGGCCAGGAGTGCATGGAGGACGGCTACTGCCACTACCCGTGCGAGAGCGAGCAAGCCTGCAGGCTCATCGATAGCCGCTTCGTCCGCTGCGAGGACGGCTTCTGCAAGACGCGGGAGGAGGTCGCGCCGGAGTGCACGCTCGACGAGCCCTGCCCCGACGGCAAGGACTGCATCTCCGGCGAGTGCCTCTGATCCACCGCCGCTGACCGAGGGACCCGCCGCCGCTCCGCCGCGGCGGAGCGGCGGAGCGGCGGGCGACGAGCCGCCATCGACGCACCCTCACCTTCCGTGGCCCTGCCCCGCACACCTTGACCGTCCGTCACGCGGCGGGTAATCGCCTCGAATGGTCGCCCGCTCCCCCGTGCATCGTCCCGCGCCGCTCCTCGTCCGGATCGCCCGCGCCGCCGTCGTGTCGCTCGCCCTCGCCGCGCCGAGCGTCGCCGCCGCCGAGACCCGGATCGCCGTGGTCGACGTGCAGCACGCCGTCATGCAGACCGAGGACGGCATCCGCGCGCAGGCCACCCTGAAGAAGCTCTTCGACCGGCGCCAGCAGGAGCTCGACGCCAAGCAGACCGAGCTGCAGAAAGCGCGCGAGGACATCGAGAAGCAGTCGCGCGTGCTCTCGCGCGAGTCGCTGCAAAAGCGGATGGAGGACTGGCAGCGCCAGATGGTCGAGCTCCAGACCGTGTTCGTCGACTACAATAAGGAGCTGCAGAAGAAGCAGGGCGAGCTCACCGGGCCCATCATCAAGAAGATGATGGTCATCGTCGCCCGGGTCGCGAAGAAGTCGGGCTACGAGATCATCCTGGACAAGCAGGCGGCCCCCTACGTGCGCGCGGATCTCGACCTGACGGAGCAGGTGGTTCAGCTCTACAACACCGGCGGCGGCGAGGACGACGCGGGCGGCGACAAGGCGGAGAAGAAGGACGACGCCAAGTAGCGCGCTGCCCGCGCGCGCCACGCCGCCGAAAGGAGCCGGCCTTGCCCGACCGAACCCAAGAGCCCGTCTCGCTCGAGATCCATCAGATCCTGTCGATCCTGCCGCACCGCTACCCGCTCGTGATGGTCGATCGGGTGACGGAGGTCACCGCCAACAAGAGCATCCGCGGCTACAAGTGCGTCGCGTACAACGAGCCCTGGTTCCAGGGGCACTTCCCCCAGCGGCCGATCATGCCCGGGGTGCTGATCCTTGAGTCGCTCACGCAGCTCGGCGGCATCCTCGCCTACGCGTCGGACCCGTTCGACGCGACGTCGAACCTCATGTTCTTCCTCGGCATCGATAAGGCGAAGTTCCGCCACACGGTGACGCCCGGCGATCGGCTCGATCTCTACGTCGAGGTGCTGCACCACCGCTCGAACGTGTGGAAGCTGCGCGGCGAGGCGAGCGTCGACGGGACGCTCTGCGCCGAGGGGGAGATGCTCGCCTCCGTCGTCGATCGCGAGCCATGATGATCGGAGAGGGAGATCGCCCCATGAGCCGGACCCCATCGTTCGCCCGCGTCGCCGCTGTCCTCTGCGCCTCCTTCGCCCTGTCGCTGTCGGCCGGCTGCGGCGGCGCCGCGCCCCCCGCCCCCCCGGCGCCCGAGGCGGGCGGCGGCCTCGTCGGCTCGGCGGCCCCCGAGCTCGCGGCCGAGGTCGTGAGCGGCGAAGGGCCCGCCACGCTCAAGGAGGCGGGCGGCAAGGTGGTGATCGTCGACTTCTGGGCGACCTACTGCCACCCCTGCCGGAAGTCCTTTCCCAAGTACCAGGAGCTCGTCGAGCGCTTCGGCGGCGGGCTCGCCGTGCTCGCCGTCGCCCTCGACGCCCCCGAGGACGTCTCGAAGGAGCAGCTCGTCGCGTTCGCGGACGAGGCAGGCGTCAAGTTCAAGATCCTCTGGGACAAGGACCAAAGCGCGGTGAAGAGCTATAGCCCGCGGCGGATGCCGACCGCCTTCATCGTCGACCGGCGCGGCGTCGTGCGTCACGTCCACGCGGGCTACGAGGACGGCGAAGAGGAGAAGATCGCCCGCGAGATCGAGGCGTTGCTCGGCGAAGCGGCCCCTCCGCCGGCGGCAGCGCCGGCAGCAGCGCCGCCGGCCGATCCGAACGCGCCGGCGCCGGCGGCAGCTCCGAACGCGGCGCCTCCCCCGGCCGAGGCGCCCGCGCCGAACGACGGCGCCCGCCCCTCCCCGTGAGCCTCGCGAGGCGGCGGCTATCCTCATGTCCCCTACCCTGATCCAGCGCGTCTCGGTCGAGGCGCTCGACATCCCGCTGCACGAGCCGTTCGGCATCGCCGGCGGCGCGCAGGAGCGCGCGGCGAACCTCCTCGTCACCGTGGCGCTGGCCGACGGGACGCTCGGCTTCGGCGAGGCCGCGCCGCTCCCCGCCTTCAACGGCGAGACGCAGGAGGCGTCGCGCGCCGCCGCCCTCTCGCTGCGCGCCGCCGTCGTGGGCGCGGACGCGCGCGCGTGGCGCGCCATCGCGGTCGCGCTCCGCGCCGCGGCGGGCGGCGGCGCCGGCGCGGCGCGCTGCGCGATCGAGACGGCGATCCTCGACGCGCTCACGAAGCGCGCGGACATGCCGCTCTGGGCCTTCTTCGGCGGCGCGGGGACGGCGCTCACGACCGACATCACCATCACCACGGGCTCGCCGGAGCGCGCGGAGGAGGCCGCGCGGCGCGCCTCGGCCATGGGCTTCCGCGCGCTCAAGGTGAAGGTCGGCGGCCGCCTCGCCGCGTCGGACCCGGCGCGCCTCGAGGCGATCGTCGCGGCGGCGCCGGAGGCGTCGCTGATCCTCGACGGCAACGGCGGGCTCACGGCGGCCGAGGCGCTCGCGCTCGTCGCGCACGCGCGCCGGCTCGGCGCGACCGTCGCGCTCCTGGAGCAGCCGGTGCCGCGCGACGACTGGGACGGCATGAAGGAGGTCACGCGGCGCGCCGGGGTCGACGTGGCCGCCGACGAGAGCGCCGCCTCCGCGGCGGACGTCCTCCGCGTCGCGGCGGAGCGCGCGGCGACCGTGGTCAACATCAAGCTGATGAAGGGCGGCATCGCCGAGGCGCTCGACGTCGCGGCGGTCGCCCGCGCGGCGGGGCTCGGCCTGATGATCGGGGGGATGGTCGAGTCGGTGCTCGCGATGACGGCGTCCGCCTGCTTCGCCGCCGGCCTCGGCGGGTTCTCGTTCGTCGATCTCGACACGCCCATGTTCCTCGCCGAGAACCCCTTCGACGGCGGCTTCGCCCAGCGAGGCCCGGCGCTCTCGCTCGACGGGGTCCGGGCGGGGCACGGCGCCGCCCCGAAGCGCCGCGATCCGGAAGCCGCCTAGCGCGCTTCAGGCCCCGCGAAGGAGGATCGCCGGCGCGCCGCGGGCGCGCTCACGCCCCAGGCGCCGTGCCGATCCACGCCGGCACGCCGAGCTGGTCGAACGGCCCTCGCAGGTCGTCGGGCAGCGGCGCGGCGATGCGCAGCTGCGCGCCCGTCTCGGGGTGGGCGACGGCGAGCTCGGCCGCGTGCAGCGCGAGGCGGTGCAGCGCGTAGCGCTCGCGGAAGAGGCGGTTGTGCTCGCCCTTGCCGTAGTTCACGTCGCCGATGATCGGGTGGCTGATGTGCTTGAGGTGCCGCCGCACCTGGTGCAGCCGCCCCGTGCGCGGGCGCGCCTCGACCACGGCGTAGCGCTCGAGCGCGTGGAGCCGCTCGAACTCGGTGACGGCCGGGACGCGCGGGCCCCCCTCACGCCGCGGGATCGGGTGATCGATGCACCCGCGCTCCGGCGGCACGCCGCGGACGAGCGCCAGGTAGCGCTTCCGCGCGAGGCCCTGCTCGAACTGCGCGCCGAGCAGCGCCGCCGCGGCCGCGTCCAGCGCGACGAGCAGCACGCCGCTCGTCGCCCGGTCGAGGCGGTGGACCGGGAACACCTTCCGGCCCAGCGCCCGCTCGGCGAGATCGACGAACACGACCGGCGCGGTGCCCCAGCCGCGGTGCACGAGCAGCCCGGACGGCTTCGCGAAGGCCGCGACGCGATCGTCCAGGTGGAGCAGGGAGAGCTGCATCGCGGAGGCGCCGCTCAGCCGGTCCCCAGGGCGAGGTACCGCGCGAGCCGCTGGTACAGGGCCGCCGCGAGCTCGGCGTCGTGCTCGCACACCTCGGCGAAATCGTCCTTGCGGATCCGGATGAGCCGCGTCCGCGCCGCGGCGACCGGCAGGTCGCCCTTGCGCCGCGCGCCGACGAGCGACTCCGGGAAGAGCAGGCCGGAGGAGATGATCCGCCGCCCGTCGGGCAGGTCCACGGCCCCGTCGAGCACCAGGTAGGCGACCAGATCGCTCGCGACGTCGCGCGGGATGCGATCGCCCGCGCCGAGCTCCACCTCGACGCCCGCCGCGAGCGCCCCGAGCACCGCGGCCGGGCTCATGCCGGCGAGGAGCGGGCACGCGGACAGCACCGAGAGGTCGCGCGAGGACGGACCGGCGTCGTCCGCGCGCTTCACGAAGCGATCCATGATGTCGATGACGATCACGCTCGCGTTGTCGAGCCCGCCGCGCTCGCGCGCGTGCTTGAGGAGGCCCTCGGCGACGTCCTGGGGGCCGCCCTTCGCGCAGAAGCGGGAGAGCGACGCCTCGCTCTCGATCGCGTTGTGCACCCCGTCGGTGCAGAGCAGGATGCGATCGCCGCGCGAGAGATCGACGAACAGGGTGTCGACCGAGACGGTGCCGGCGAGCCCGATCGCGTTCACGAGCGGGTTGCGCTGCGGCTTCCTGGCCGGGGTCGGGGTGCCGGCCGCGCGGAGCGTGTCGTAGAGGGCGTGGTCCTGCGTGAGCTGGACGGTGGTGGTCGGGCGGACGAGGTACGCGCGGCTGTCGCCCGCGTGGGCGAAGAAGGCCCGGCTGTGCGCGAGCACCACGAAGTCGAGCGTCGTGCCCATCCCCTGGTAGCTCGGCTCGGTGCGGCGCGCCTCCAGGATGGCCGCGTGCGCCGCCTCGCCCACGCGGCGGAGCAGCGCGAACACCTCGCGGCGCGCCTCGATGTTCGGGTCGGCCACGTAGGCGTCGAGGATGGCGGCCGCGGGCGGGCGGAGCACCTCGTCGCGCACCGTGTCGATCGCGATCTGGGCGGCGACCTCGCCGGCGGCGTGGCCGCCCATGCCGTCGGCGATGCCGAAGAGGGCGAGCTCGGGGCAACAGAGGATCCGGTCCTCGTTGCTCGGGCGGACGAGGCCGACATCGGTCGATGCGGCGAACTCGATGCGATAGTCGAAGCGCGGGAGGATCCGGGACACCGCGACCAGGATAGACACCGTGCGGGCGGCGTCAAAATCGCGCGGCGCTCGGCGACCGCGCGGTCGCTCCGCGCCCGCTCGCCTGCGCTCGTCCGCGCTCGCCCCGGCCCCGCGCCGCGCGATCGTTGCCGGGGCCACGCCGACGCGGCCCGGCACGCCCTGCGCACCGGCCGCGGCGAGGCCGTGCCCCCGGCGGACACACCAGCGTGCAACGCGCACGGATCCACGGTTGGCCCGACTCTCGCGTCTTCCGGGGGCATGCAACTCATCGAGGTGGACGTCGGGCGCTTTCGGCTCGAATTCGGCGGTGGGCTCGGGCTGGAGGTCATCCTCCTGTTCAGCCGCTCGGTCGCCTTCTGGCGCTGGGGCGGCGAGCTCGTTGCGGAGGTCAGCGTCGGCGTGAGCTGAGCCGGACATCCGTCGTCTCGCCCCTCGCCCGGCGGCCGCAGCAGATTCGGGACGTGCAGCGAAAGAGCCTCAGACGAAAAATTCCGGTAGGATTCGGCTCGACCGCATGAGGCCTTGCTGCTGTCTGCCATCCACCACGCTCGCTCCAGCCGCGGCGCCGCCGCAGGCCCGCACAGCGATTCCGCCGTTCACGCTCGAGCCTGGCAGGCCGGCGCCGCGAGCGATCCCGCGCGCGACTCGGCGCGTCGCCCGGAGCGCGCGATGACCGTGCAACCGCGGATCGACGTCGCGACCATGCGGCGCGCCCTGTCCACCGCCGAGGCGGTGATGGCGCTGAACCCGCCCGAGTCGCCGATGATCGAGGGCTACCGCCTGTTCCGGGTGTCGGGCGGCGACGTCGCGTGGCTGGACATGCCCGCGAACACCGGCGCGTACGCCGTGTTCGGCTCGCACCCGCGCTGCGACGTGAAGTTCGCGTCGGGCGACGACGTGTGCGTGCGGCACCTGGTCGCCACGTGCTGCAACCTGCCCGACGGCGGCTTCGGCCTGCGGCTCATGGACCTGCAGACCTCGATCCCGTTCTTCGTGGACGACGACGTGCCGCGGCGCTCGATCGTGGTCAGCGGCCCGCTGCTCGTGCGCATCGGCAAGCACGTGGTCGGCGGGCTCCCGGTCGGGCCGCGCGCCTCGTCGCGGGTGCTAGAGGTGAGCTCGTGCGGGATGAGCGAGCCGCCGCGCGGGCTCGAGAGCGTCTCGGAGAAGCCCGCGGACGGCGCCGTGCCCCCGTCGCCGACCGAGGGCATCACGACCAGCCACCGCTTCGCCCGCGGGGAGATCTCGCACATCACGTCGGTGCGGCCCGTCTCGCACATCGAGGAGATGGTCGCGCCGCGCGCGAAGACCGGGTACGTGCGGCTCACGCTGCAGTCGAGCGAGCGCAGCGCCGCGGTCGAGCTGCCCGAGAAGGCGCTCGAGGACGGCGTGCTGCTCGGGCGCGCGGACAACTGCCTGGATCGCGGGCTGCGCGCCGTCCTGAGCACCCACATCTCGCGGACCCACCTGCTGCTCCTGCGCGACGGCGCCGAGGTCATGGCCCTCGATCTCTGCTCGACGAACGGGACGAGGTACGCGGGCCAGAAGGTGCGCCGCGTGATGATCCCCGCCGAGGGCCTGGCCCTCACGCTGGGCCCCGAGCTGACGCTGATCTGGCACCCGCAGACGTGACGCCGTCCGCCCTCGCGGCGGGCCGGCGCGGCGGCGGCGCGCCGGCGAAGGGCGGGACGCCGGGCGAGGCGATCGCTCCCCCGGCGCCCTGCCGGCCCCGCGGCGCGCCGCGCGCTACGACAGGAGCTGGCGCGCGATGACGATGCGCTGGATCTGGCTCGTGCCTTCGTAGATCTGGAGGACCTTCGCGTCGCGCATCATCTTCTCGACGGGGTACTCCTTGACGTAGCCGTTGCCGCCGAACACCTGGACGGCGTCCACGGCGGTCTGCATGGCGCTGTCGGCGCCGTAGGCCTTCGCGAAGCTCGAGACGATGGGGTCGCGCACCCCGTGATCGAGGTTCCACGCGGCCTTCTGGTAGAGCAGGCGCGTCCCCTCGACGCGGATCGCCATCTCCGCGAGCATCCACTGGATCAGCTGGTGGTTGCCGATCGGCTGGCCGAACGTCTTGCGCTCCTTCGCGTAGGCCACGCACTCGTCGAGGCAGCGGCGCATCAGGCCCGTCGCGGCCGCGCCGATGTCGGGGCGGGTCTGGTTGAAGGTCTCCATCGCGAGCTTGAAGCCGTGCCCCTCCGCCGCGAGGAGGTTCTGCTTCGGCACCTTCACGTCCTCGAGGAACACCTGCGCGGTGTCGCTCGCCCGCTGGCCGAGCTTGTCCTCCTTCTTGCCGACGCGGAGGCCGGGCGTGTCCCGATCGACGATGAACGCCGCGATCCCCTTGTGCCGGAGCTCCGGGTTCGCGGTCGCGAAGATCACGTAGTAGCGCGCGTAGCTCGCGTTCGTGATCCAGCACTTCTGCCCGTTCAGCACGTAGTCGTCCCCGTGCTTCGTGAAGCGGGTCTTGAGCCCCGCGACGTCGCTGCCCGCGTCCGGCTCGCTCGTGCAGTAGCTCGCCATGATCGGCTCGGCGGTGAGCATGCCGAGGTACTTCTTCTTCTGCTCCTCGCTGCCCGCGAGCTTGATGGGCGTGAGCGCGAGCCCGTTCGCGAGGAAGCTCGTCTGGATGCCGGTACAGCCGTACGAGAGCTCCTCGGCGAGGAGGGCGTTCTCCATCTCGCCCATCCCCGGGCCGCCGTACTCGGCCGGACAGGTCGGGTTGACGAGGCCGATGTTCCAGCCCTCCACGAAGACGTCCATCGGGAAGGACGACTTCTGATCGCACTCGGCCGCGATCGGGGTGATGCGCTCCTTCGTGAAGCGACGCGCCGTATCGATGAGAGCCTTGTGCTCTTCGCTCAGAGAGAAATCGACCACGTGACCTCCGGCTAGTACGGCAGGGACGGCGTTCGCCGCGCCCGCCGGCAACGGGGACGAGGGCTCGCGCCCCCGCTCACTCCTTCATTCTGCGCTTGCGTCGCTCGAGCTCGGCGCGCACGGCGCGGCTGCCCAGGATATAGCCGATGATCAGCCCCAGCATCAGCACCACGGGGATGTAGAGCGCGTGCTGCGGGGTCATCTCCCCGAGGTTCGGCATCAGCTCGTTCCCTGACCCGCGCCCGCGCCCGCCCGCGCCTTCCGCACGGCGGCCTCGAGCGCGTCGATGCGCCGGTCGATCTGCTTCTGCCGGCGCCAGGAGAGGAAGACGAGCCCGAAGATGATGAGCCAGATCGCGGCGTAGGCCTCGACGAGCAGCTTCTCGCCGCTCTGCATCTCGTTCCCGCCCTCCACGGGGCGGAACGCCTGCGCTCGGTCGTCCGTGGCCGTGCCCGTCGGTTGCTGCAGGGCCGCGTGGGAGAACAAGGAATGAAGGGATTTCACGTTGTCAGTCCTCTCCGATACCGACTTCGAGGGCCTCTTGCTCGAGCTCCGCGAGCCGCGCGGACGCGAGATCGACGCGGAGGCGCGACCACAGGAGCGCGAGGGAGAGCAGGGTGAACGAGAGGAAGCCGAAGCCGAGCGCCAGCTTCATGTCGGGGTGCCCGAGGCCACCGCCCTTGCCCGTGATGACCGTGGGGTGGTTACCGCCCCACATCTTCACCGAATAATGGATGATCGGCAGGTTGGCCGCGCCGAGGACGCCGAGGGCCGCGGCGAACTTGCGCTCGGCCTCGCTGTCGCCCGTGAAGGCGCGGAGCACGACATAGGCGATGTAGATAAGGACGCTGAGGAGCGAGGTCGTCAGGCGCGGGTCCCACGTCCAGTACACGCCCCACGCCTTGGCGGCCCACAGCGGGCCGGTGATGAGGACGATGAGGCCCATGGCCACGGCGACCTGCGCGCCGGCCTTCGCCAGCGAGTCCCACCACTGCGTGCCGCGCGCGAGGTAGCCGGCCGAGCCGATGAAGCAGGCGGTCGCGCCGAGGTACATCGCGTAGCCGGCCGGGGCGTGGAAGTAGAAGATCTTCTGCACGACCCCCATCGAGGCCTCCGTCGGCACGACGTAGGCGACGAAATGGAGCGTCCCGATGATGGCGAGGGCCGACGCGGCGAGCAGGACCGAGAACGCGATGGTGGAGGCGCCCGACGCGCCGCCCGCGCCGCGCCGCGCCGCATCCCCGCTCGCCGCCAAAGCCACCCTGCGCGGCGCCCGCTCGTCGTTGGCTCCCATATGCTGGCGCGCCACCGTAGTGCCAAGGACGGTCGCGTTCAAGCCGCGGTGAAGGTCGGACGGGGGCGGCCAGGCGCCGGCGAGGCAGCCCACGCGCTCAGCGCGGCCGCCCCCTCGGTCACGTGCCGTCCGGAGCGATCGCGTCCCAGCCCGTCGCCTTCGCGAGGCGCGACATCGCCATGTCGAGCTCCATCGTCGCGTTCAGCTGGCTGAAGCGGTTCGTGGCGTACGCCTTGGCTGGATCAATCAAGTCCTTCTCCGCCATGGTCCCGACGTCGATTCCTTGCTGGACCATCACGAGCCAGCGCTTCCCGTACTTGGCCGCCTTCGTGTAGGCGTCGAGGCGCTTCTGCGCCTCCACCACCTCGGCGTAGGCGGTCTCGACCTCGGTCGCGACCCCGCCCATGGCGAAGCGCTGCGTCGCGGCCATCTCCTCGAGCTGCGCCTCGGCGAAGCGGATGCGCGCCGACTGCGGGAGCAGGTCGAGCTTCCACTGCAGCACGAGCGCGGCGCCGTAGTGGAAGTAGTTGCCGGGGTCGCTGGTGAACGGGTTCAGCTGATCCGCGACCTCGGGCGCGGCGCTCACCCCGGCCTGCAGCCCGATGCCGATGTCGGGGAACAGCTGCGCGCGCGCGAGCCGCACCTGGGCGGACCGCGCGTCGAGGCCCGCGCGCGCCTGCGCGAGCTCCGGCCGGTACAGGCGCGCCGCGGTGAGGTAACGGCTGACGTGCCCGAGCCGGTGCTTCGGCGGGCGGATCGGGACGTCGGGGATGTCGAGCTCCGGGACGCCCGTGTAGAAGCGCAGCCCGGCCAGCGCGACCGAGATGTACTTGTCGACCTCGGCCCCGCGCGCCTCGAGCTCGGCCCCGAAGGTCTGCAGCTTGAGCAGCTCGATCGGATCGCCCTCCTCGCGCTCGACCTGCTCCTCCAGGCGCCGGAGCGCCTTGTCCATCTCGGTCCGCACGTCCGTGAGCAGGCTCCGCGAGTCGCGCGCGAGCTGGAGGCCGAAGTAGGCCTTGCGGACGTCGAGCCGCACCGCGTCCCGCTCCTTCTCCACGCTCGCCTGGTTCACGCGGACGTTCGCCTCGGCGGCGTCCCAGAGGCTCGTGATCTTCCCGAAGGTCCAGAGCGGCACCACCCCGTCGATGTTCGCGCGCCAGGCGACCCCGAGGCTCGAGGTGAGCGAGACGTCGGTGTTCGGGCTGAAGATGTTGTTGCCGCGGACGGTCGGCGCGAGCGCGACGCCGCCGGTCAGCTTGAACTGCGAGAACGGGGCGTAGTGAGCCTCGTCGAGCTGCGCGCGGACCTGGTTCAGCTTCGCGCGGGCGGCGAGGACGTGCGGGTGGTTGCGATCGGCGAGCGCGAGGACGCGCGGGAGATCGAGGACCACCGCCGCCTGCCGACGGGGAGCGCCGCCGGTGTCGGCGGCGGCGGGGAGCGGGGCGAGCCGGACCGCGAGGGAGACGGCGGCGGCGACAAGAGCACCTCGTGCAGCGCGTCGGGCCATTTTCGGCGCAACGTAGCACGAGCTGGCCGCGCGCTTGCGCGGCGCGCTCTGCCCGCCGCGCGCGTCAGCCAGCGCCGCCCCTGCGCGGCGGCGCCGCCGCCTCCGCGTCGTCCCCCTCCCCTGTGCCGTCCCCCTCCCCTGTGCCGTCCCCCTCCCCTGCGCCTTCCCCCATCGCCGCCTCGTCCCCCCGCGACGCGACCTTTTTCTTGAGCCTCCGGAAATTCGAGCGATCCATCCCCGCCTGCCGCGCCGCCTCGCTGAGGTTGTTGCCGGTGCGCTGCAGCAGGCGCCCGATGTAGATCCGATCGAACGCCTCGATGGCGCGCTCCTTGGCCTCCGCGTACGGGAGCTCGCAGAGCTGCGCGGGCAGGACGAGCGCATCCCTCGGCGGGCGCCGATCCGGCCCGGCGCGCCCCGACACCGCGGGCGGCAGATCCGCGGGCAGGATCGCGTCGCCGCGCGCGGAGAGCACGGCGTGCTCGATCGCGCTCTCGAGCTCGCCCGCGTTGCCGGGCCAGGCGTGCTCGCGCAGGAGGCGCGCCGCCTCGGGGCCGATCCGCGCGACGCCGCGCCCGTGCCGGCGCGCGCACCGGTGCAGGAAATGGCTCGCGAGCAGCGCGATGTCGTCCCGGCGCCGGCGGAGCGGCGGCAGCTCGATGACGATGACGCCGAGGCGGTAGAGGAGGTCCTCCCGGAACTCGCCGGCGGCGGCGCGCGCCCTCAGGTCGGCGCACGTCGACGCGATGACGCGGACGTCGACCCGGCGCGGCGCGTCCGCCACCACGGCGGCCCCCGCCGCGGCGACCTCGCCGTGCGTGAGGACGCGCAGCAGCCGGGCCTGGGCCGCGAGCGGCAGCGCCGAGACCTCGTCGAGGAAGAGCGTGCCCCCGTCCGCGGCGTCGATCAGGCCCCCGCCGGCGCCCCCGTCCGGCGCGGCGCCGCGGCCCTCGCCGAAGAGCTCCTCCTCGGCGCGCGGCGTCGGGAGCGCGCTGCAGTCGACCGCGACGAACCGCCGCCCGGCGCGCGGCCCGCGCCGGTGGACGGCGCGCGCGACGAGCTCCTTGCCCGTCCCGCGCTCGCCCACGAGCAGGATGGGCGCGGCCACGGACGCCACGCCGAGCGCCCTCCGGTAGGCGTCCTGCATCGCGGCGGAGCTCGCGATCACCTCGCCGAGCTGCTCGTGCTCGCCGACGCGCTCCTCGAGGGCCCGCGCGCGGCCCTCGAGCCGCCGGCGCTCGATCGCGCGCTCGACGGCGATCGAGAGCGCGGCCTCGGGCTCGACCGGCTTCGTCACGAAGGCGTACGCGCCGGCGCGCACGGCCGCGACGGCGGCGTCGAGCTCGGCGTGGCCCGCCATCACCACGACCTCGACGTCGGGGTGCGCCGCCTTGATCTGCGCGAGCACCTCGGCGCCGCTCATGCGCGGCATGGCGAGGTCGAGCAGCACCGCCTCGACGCGGGTGGTCGCGAGCAGCCCGAGCGCCGCGGGGCCGTCCTCCGCGGTGAGGACGTCGAAGTCGCGCACGAGCGCGCGCGCGAGGTTGCGGCGCTGGGCCGGCTCGTCGTCGACGAGGAGGATGCGGGCGCGAGCTCGGGCGTTCACGAGGCGGAGCGGCGGGGCGGGACTAGAGCGGCTTGCGCGGGGGGAGATCGGTGCCCCGGCGCGTCTGCGGCTCCCTCGGCTCGTCCGTGGCCGCGGCGAAGGCGGGATCGCTGGACTTCCGGAGCTTGGGCGGAGGCGGCGGGGGCGGCGGATCGGCGCTCCCCGTCGGCGTGTAGATCTGGCCGTGCTGCTGGAAGACGCAGATCCGGTTGCCGCCCTCGCGCTTCGCCTGGTGGAGCGCGCTCTCGGCGGCGCGGATCAGAGCGTCCTTGGAGCGGACGTCGCGCGAGGGGTAGAGCGAGACGCCGATCGACACGCTGCACGGCCGCGACGCGCCGCCGAACTCGACCGGGTTGCCGGACGCCTCGCGCCAGATCCGCTCGGCCACGGTCAGCGACCCGGCGAAGTGCGTGCTCGGCAGGACGATGAGGAACTCCTCGCCGCCGTAGCGCGCGACCACGTCGACCTCCCGGACCGAGCGGCGGATCCCGTCGGCCACGCGCCGGATCACCGCGTCGCCGAGGGTGCGCCCGCCGATCTCGTTCATCGCCTTCAGCCGATCGATGTCGACGAGCACGCAGGCGAACGGCTCGTGGTAGCGCTCCGCGCGCTTGAACTCCTCGTTGAGCCGCGTGAAGAGGTAGCGGTAGTTGTAGAGCCCCGTCATCTCGTCGTGGATGGAGAGCTGCTCCAGGTACGCGCGCTGTGCGGCGACGTGGTCGTGCAGCCGCTTGATCCGGAGCATCGCCCCGACGCGCGCGAGGAGCTCCTCCTCCTCGAACGGCTTGCACACGTAGTCGTCGGCGCCGATCTTGAGCCCCTCGACCCGGCTCGCCGTGTCGGCCTTCACCGTGACCAGCACGACGGGGAGGAACGACTCGGCGGTCATGCTCTTCAGCAGCCGGCACGCCTCGAGGCCCGTGAGCCGGGGCATCACGATGTCGAGGAGCGCGAGGTCGACCCCGCCGCGCCCGATGAGCTCGATCGCCTCCTGGCCGTCGTCGACCGCCTCGACCTGGAAGCCGGCCTTGTGCAGGATGCTCACCAGCATCTGGCGCGCGAGGCGGTCGTCGTCGGCGACCACGATCCTCGGCGGTCGACTGCTCAGGAGCTCGGCCGGCGCGGAGAGCGGAGCGCCTCGGATGTCCTCGCTGTTCGGCACGGGCACATCCTCCCTTCGGGCGAGGCCGGGCGCAACGAGATCGCACGACAGCGGAAGCCCGCTCGCCGCCGGTCGCGCGGGCCGCTCGCCGGCGCGGCGCCGGCCGCCGCGGGGGTCGCGCGCGGCGTCGCCGGTCGCGCGCGGGCTGCCGTCGCGCTGGTTTCGCGGTAAGGACCCCGCATGAATCAGGCGCGGTTCTGGAAGCTCGCGGCGCTCGCGCTGGCCTTCACGCTCGGCGTGATCCTGTGGGGCGCGTTCGTGCGCGCGACCGGCTCGGGGGCCGGCTGCGGCAGCCACTGGCCGACGTGCAACGGCGACGTCATCCCACGTTCACCGAGCGCGGCGACCTTCATCGAGTTCACGCACCGCGCCACCTCGGGCGTCGCCTTCCTGCTCGTGGCCTTGCAGCTCGTCTGGGCGCTGGTCGCCTATCCGGCGGGGCACCCGGTGCGCGGCGGCGCGGCGGCGTCGATGCTGTTCATGGTGACCGAGGCGGCGGTGGGCGCCGGCATCGTGCTGCTCGAGTACGTCGCCCACGACGCGTCGGCGGCCCGCGCGCTCTGGATGGCGGTGCACCTCATCAACACGTTCCTGCTCGTGGGCGCCATGACGTGCACGCTCTACTGGGCGCGCGGCGGCCGGCGGGTGCGCTTGCGCGGCCAGGGCGCGACGGGCGCGCTGCTCGCCGCCGCGCTCGCGGGCGTCCTCGCGGTGGGCGTGACCGGGGCGATCGCGGCGCTCGGCGACACGCTCTTCGCGGCGGGCTCGCTCCGCGAGGGCCTCGCGCAGGACTTCTCGCCCGCGGCGCACTTCCTCGTGTCGCTGCGGGTCCTGCACCCGGTCGTGGCGGCGGTCGTGAGCGTCTACCTGCTCTACGCCCGCGGCGCGATCGCGGCCCGGCGCCCCTCGCCGCTGGTCGAGCGGCTCTCCGCGGCGACCGGCGGGCTCGTGCTGCTGCAGATCGGCGCGGGGGTCGTCAACCTGCTGCTGCTCGCGCCGGTGTGGATGCAGCTCGTCCACCTCCTGCTCGCCGACGCGCTCTGGATGGTCCTCGTGACGCTCGCGGCCGCCGCGCTGAGCGAGGAGGTCCCGGCGCCGGACGCGGGCCCGCGCGGGGAGAAGGCGCGGCCGGAGGCGGTCGCCACGCCGGGGTAGGCCGCCAGTGCGCTAGAGGTCGCCCGAGCTCTCGGCGCCCTGCTCGGAGTCCTGCGAGATCGTGCGGCGGACCGCGCGCTGCCGCGTCGGCCCGGCCTGGGCCGCGGCGCTCTGCGCGGGGAGGGACGCGGGGAAGTCGACCTGGAGCACCATCCCCTGGTCGGTCTCGATCACGCGGTAGGTCGCGTCGGTCTGCGCGCGCAGCTCGATCACCATGTCGAGATCGTTGCCCTGGTCGACGAGCTGCACCTGGCTCACCGGGGTCGCGAAGAACGAGGTGACGAGCGGGAACCGGTTCGTCTGGATCGCCCCCGCCCCCTTCATCCGGTAGACGAGGCGCCCGGCGGCCTTCGACTCGGCGACGTCGACCTTGCCGCCGTGGATCTGCACGAACACGCGCGAGCCCCCGGTCGGGAGCATGCGGAAGCCCGGGAAGGTGGCGACCGGCCGTCCGGTGAGGTCGGCCTGCGCGTCCTTCGGCTTCGGCTTCGGCTTGCGCGCGCGCTGCCGGGCGGGCTGCGGCGCGCCGGCGCTCTGGCTGCGCGGGCTGGCGGCTGCCGCCTTCTGCGGGGCGGCGGCGTTCGCGGGCCCCGGCGCGGCCTTCGGGGCGGCCGGGGCGGCGGGCGCGCCCTGCGCGAGGGCGAGCGGCGAGGCGAGGCCGAGGGCCAGCGAGAGGCTCAGCGAGAGATGCCGGGGAGGTCTCACGCTACCAAGTACAGCACGCGCGCCTGGTCCGGAAAAGACGGCAGCGCGTTAAGCTCGGCGCGTGCCGCCCCGCGTCGCCCGCCTCTCCCACGTCATCGGCGTCGACGACGCGCCTTTCGCCCGCGATCACCGCGGCGACGTGCCGGTGATCGGGGCCGTCTTCGCGGGGCTGCGCCTCGAGGGGGTGCTCTCCACCCGCGCCCGCCGCGACGGGCGGAACGCCACCCCGGCGATCGCCGCGATGATCCGGGGCTCCCGCTTCTATGCGCAGGCGCAGGTGGTCCTGCTCCAGGGGATCGCGGTGGCGGGGTTCAACGTGGTCGACATCGCGGCGCTGCGCGACGCCCTCGCCCTCCCGGTCGTGGTGGTGGCGCGGCGCCTCCCGGACCTCGACGCGATCCGCGACGCGCTGCTCTCGCGCGTGCGGGGCGGGCGCCGCAAGTGGGCGCTCATCGAGCGCGCCGGGCCGATGGAGCCCGTCGGCGGCGTGTACGTGCAGCGCGCCGGGATCTCGCTGGAGGACACGACTGCGCTGCTCGCGCGGCTGTCCGTGCACGGCCACCTCCCCGAGCCGCTGCGCGCCGCGCACCTCATCGCCGGCGGGCTGACCACCGGCGAGAGCCGCGGGCGCGCGTGACGCGCGGGGCTACAGCGCGAGGCGGCTCGCGACGCTGGCGGTGCCCGGCTTCTCGACCTTTTTTCCGCGGCCGGTCACCTTCGAGTAGATGACGTCGAGGTTGGCGGTGATGTCGAGATAGAACTGCGCCGTGGGGCTGTAGAAGAAGTTCCTCCGCTTGCCGTCGAGGCCGATCTGGAGGTTCGTGTTGTTGTACCCGAGCGTGAGGTCGACGACCTCGAAGATCGGGTAGTTCAGGCTGACGTCGAAGGCCGTCTGCGGCACGTACGTGGGCCCTTGAGAGCCCTCGTAGGGGGCGCAGCCGGTGGCCGTCTCGGCGCATCCCCCCTCGAACTCGTGCTTGAAATCGCTGAGCAAGGCGAAGCTCGTCCCCAGGGAGAGGTCCTGGTAGAGCGGCACGTCGACCTGGAGGCTCGTGGCCAGACGATCCATCGCCAGCGACGTGCCGCTCAGCTGGTCGTCGGGCGCCGTCTCGCCGCTCGGGGTCATCCGCGGTCGCGCGAGGCCCTCCCGCACCGGCGTGTACGAATCCGAGAACAGGTGGGAGTAGCTCACGCCGAGCGTCGCCGTCACGTGGTTGAGCCCGTCGGCCTTCGCGCCGAGGAGCTTGATCTTCTGGATGAGCTGCGGGCCCAGCGACACGGTGAAGTACTTGCCGGAGTTCCAGCTCGCCGGGGAGGTCGGCAGGATCAGGCGCAGCCGCATGGCGGCGTCGGTCTTGTACTCGCCGCGGTCCGCGCCGCCGCTCTCCCAGAGCTCGCGGCTGTACCGGCCGTTGAGCGCGATGTCCTTGAACTGCGGCTCCCGGTAGGTCGTCGTGATGTCGCTGTTCGTGAGCTCGGTGACCCAGCCGATCTCGGCGGACACCGACACCTTGTCCTTCGGCCGGTCGAGCACGTAGAAGTTCGGCCGGAAGGTGAAATCCCAGCCGTAGACCTGGTCGGCAGGGATGTACTCCCCGCCGACGCCGAACAGGGTCGTGCTGGCGCCCTGGTTCCAGGTGAACGTCGACCCGCGCCAGCGCAGGGTCGTCTCCTCTTCCTCCTCCAGCACGGCGTCTGCCGCGGTGCCCTGGCTCCACCGCACCGCGGGCGACGTGATCGGCCCTGGCTCCGGTCCCGGCGTCTGCGTGGGCGACGGCGGCTCCGCCGGAGGCGCCGGCTCCGCCGGAGGCGCCGGCTCCGCGGGCTGAGCAGCAACGGAAGGCGCAGCAGCGGCAGCAGCACCGGGCGCGGCAGCGGCACCGGGCGCGGCAGGAGCGGCGGGAGCGGCAGGGATGCCGGGAGCGGGCGCGGACGCTTCCGGGGCAGCCGGCGCCGGAGCGGACGGCTGAGCTGGCCCGGCGGGCGGAGCCGGATCGGCCGGCGGAGCCTTCGGCGGCTCGGGCGGCGTCTGCGCGGACGCCACCGAGATGCTGCCCAGGACACCGGCAGCCACAAGCAACGAACGGAACGTCATCTGCACTCCCTCTCCTGGTCCCTTCGGACCCTCACGCTCCACCGCGCGCTCGGCCAGACGTCCGCCCGCGCTCCGCACGCCCCCCGGCCCCCAGGCGCCGGGAACCCGCCCCCTTTGCAGAAAACGTACCCCGCAGCAATTTATCCACAAACAATTGAAATGATTACATATTCATGGCCACCGCCGCGCGCGCGTTACCCTGCTGACGCGCGCCGCCGTTGCGAATGTGACGATGGCTGAAGTAAGCCAACAGGCCATGGACCCGATGTCCTTCCCGGGCGACAGGGACTCGCCCCTCTCGTCGCGATCCCCCGGAGGCCCCCGCGGCGACGACACAGGGGGCCACAGGCCCACCGAGATCAACGCCCTCCTGGGCCGCGGCACGCACTTCGAAGGCAAGCTCTTCTTCGAGGGCCGCGTGCGCATCGACGGCAGCTTCCGCGGCGAGATCCGCGGCGAAGACGTGCTCGTCATCGGCGAGGGGGCGCTCGTGATCGGAGAGATCCACGTGGTCACCTGCATCGTCACGGGGGGCGAGGTCCAGGCGAGCATCCGCGCCCGCGATGCCATCGAGCTCTACGCGCCCTCCAAGGTGACCGGCGCGCTGCACGCGCCCGCCATCTTCATCGATCGCGGCGTGCAGTTCGACGGGTCGTGCAAGATGGCCCCGCTCGAAGACGACGCTGGCGAGCGGCCTCTGCGGCCGCCCGCGGCGTCCTCCGAGCCCGACGCCGATGTCGCCGGACAAGGCGCGAAGACCGCCGAGGACAGCGGCGGCGGCGCGCAGCGCGGCGCGACCGCGAAGCGCTCCGACGCGGATCGCTGAATTCCGACCTCCGCCGAAGATCGCACATTTTCTGTAGCGTGCAGGGGTGCGGCTGCCCGCTCAGCGAGTTACATCTATCGAGCGGCCGCGCTCTCGCCGCCCGAGGCGCACGCCCGCGACGTGGCCGGCAGCCACACGCCGACGGACGCTGCTCGCACAGGAGAGTCCATGAAGAAGTGGTGGTCCCTGTCCCTGATCGCCTTCTCGCTCGCCGTCCTCGCCCTCTCGCTCTCGCCGCGCGCGGCCCGCGCCGCCGACGCCGAGTCCGAGAAGCTCGCTTCGCTCGGCAAAGCGCTCCGATACACGCTGAAGACCACCGGGCCAGCCTCCACGATCGACACCGGGGGCGCGGCGATCCTCATCAAGGCGCCCCTGCCGGCCGTCCGGAAGATCGTCACCTCCTACGGTAGCTACAAGTCGTTCATCACCTCCTTCGACCAGAGCCGCGTGCTCGCGAAGCGCAAGGGCACGAGCGAGGTCTATCTCCAGGTGCCTATCCTGAACGGCGCCGCGCACATCTGGACCGTCGCCGACATGTCGCCGCCCACGAAGGACGGCGCCGACGAGGTGATCTCCGGGCGCCACAAGCGCGGCAATGTCGCCGACTTCCGCGCCCGGTGGCGGCTCCGCGCGGTCGACGAGCACCACACGATCCTGAAGCTCGAGCTCTTCGTGGACCCGAAGCTCCCCTTCCCGCCCTCGGCCGTCACCACGCAGCTCGCCCGGGCGGCCGACAAGGCGGTGACCGCCGTGCGGAACCGCGCGCAGGCCGAGGCGCCCGCCAGCGCGCAGCCGAGCACCACCGCCGCTGCCGATCCCGGCGCACCGCCCAGCGCCGCCCCGACCGCGACCGCCTCGAGCGCACCCGCGACCGCCTCGGGCAGCGCCGCCCCGGCCGCGCAAGCCAGCGAACAGGGCCGTACGAATGCGGCTCCGGCCCCGTCCGAGGTCGCGTCCGAGATGCCGCCGGCCGAGGACGACAGCGTGCGTCGCCACAAGGACATGGCGCGCCGGTAACTATCCCCTCCATCGGTTGGGCGTCTCCCGACCGAGCGACCCAGCCAACCTCCCCCTCAGCCGCTGTCGAGATCGCCCGCGACGCGCATCGTGAAGCGCTGTCGCGGCCGGCAGCCGCCGCGGACCGCCGAGCCTGTTGATAACCGGAGAGCGCCCCGGG
This sequence comes from Sorangium sp. So ce394, assembly GCF_051474665.1. Lineage (NCBI taxonomy): Bacteria > Pseudomonadati > Myxococcota > Polyangiales > Polyangiaceae > Sorangium > Sorangium sp. So ce394. The sequence goes on along the minus strand of NZ_CP150339.1, from coordinate 4,595,962 downwards.
CGTGCCCTCTTGCCGCCCGGCCGCTTGCAATTCCGCAGGATTACGGGCGATCGCCGCCCGGTCCGCCCGCGGTTCCCAACGGGCTTTTCAACATGCCTTCCGATCTTCCCACAAGAATTCCCACATTCCGCGGGAGTTTTTCAACAACCCACGCGCCCGGCGGAGGTTGCGAGGGGACGGATGCATGAAGTAAAGGCTCTGCGGTGAGGTATCCCTTGCCGGACGAGCATCCAGGCGCACCGGCGCGCTCCCAGCGTCCTGCCGCGCCGGGCGCCCGCGCTTCCCAGGAGCGGCGACTGGCCGTCTCGTGGCGGTGATCAGGACATCGCTCCTCATCGTCCCGACCGAGCGGCACGTCGAGCGTGAGCTCGCCGCCCTCGACCCGCGCGCCGCGGGCCAGGAAGTGCGCTCTCGGTGGAGCTTCGTGTCCGAGGCGCTCGCCCTGCTGGTGCCGGACGTCGCCGTCGCGAGCCCGCAGGCGACCCGCCTGGCGACCCGGCTCGCCCTCGACGCGCTGCCGCCGGACCGGCTCCGACAGCCGGCCGAGCCCGCCGCGCGCGTCGCGCTCGCGCACGCCCTGGACCGCGCCCTCGGGAGCTTCCGGCGCGCCGGGACGTCCCCGGCAGACCTGCGGGCGCTCGGCACGGGGTACGCGGTCGCCATCGCCGAGGTCCTCGAGCGGGCAGACGCGGCCCTGCGGGCGGCGCGCCTCGTGGACCCGCGCGGCGCAGGGTTCCTGCTCGGCCGGGCGCTCCGGTCCGCGGGCGCGGCGGGCGCGCTGCCGCTGCCGCGCAAGGTCACGATCCGCGGCGCCGTCGGCTGGGAGCCCGACGATCTCGCCTGGGTCGAGGCGCTCCACGCCGCCGTCCGCGCCTCGGGCGGCGCGGGCGTGACGGTCGAGCTGCCCGCGCTGCAGGGCGACGGCGCGGCGGCGGTCGCCGACGTCCTGGAGCGGCGCTGGGCCTCGCTCGACGACGCGCCGGAGATCGCGTGGGTGCCCGACCGGGAGGCGGAGCCGCTCGCCGCGATCGGCGCGAAGACCGCGGAGGGCGAGGCGCGCGCCGCCGCCGCCGAGGTGGCCGCCGCGCTCGGGCGCGGGGTGCCGCCCGAGCGCATCGCCGTGGTCGTGCCCGCGCTCGACGACGCCGCGCTCGAGCCGCTCCGGGCCGCGCTGGCCGACGCGGGCGTCCGCTTCTCGGAGCCGCGCGGCCGCGCCGCGGCGAGCTGCCCCGACGGGCGCGTCGCGCTCGCGATCCTCCGCCTCGCCGTGGGCCCGGTGCGCCGCGAGCAGGCGATCGAGATCCTCCGCGCGCCCGGGGTCCACGCCGGCGCCTGGGTGGACCGCGCGTCCGCCGCCGAGGCAGAGAAGCGCTCGGCCGACCTCGCCCACCGGCTGCGCGACGTGCCCGTCGAGGTGGATCGCACGGGCCGCCTGCTCATCGAGAGCCTCATCTCGGTCGTGGCCGCACGCCGCGCGGACCGCCGCGCGGGGCCGCCGCGGGCCGCCGGGCGCGACGCGCGGCTCGAGGAGGCGGAGCTCGATCTGGGCCTTTCGACGCTGCGCCGCGCGGGCGACGCGCTCGGCGACGACGACGAGGCGTGGATGCCGCACGCGCTCGAGCGGCTGCTCGCGAGCGCCCGCTGGATCGGCGAGGCGACGACGCGGCCCGAGATCGTGCGGCGCTTCGTGTCGCTCCTCGACAAGCTGAGCTTCGGGGAGCCCGGCGTCGAGGAGCTCCGCGCGGCGCTGCGCGGGGAGCGGCGGAGCGGCGGCGCGATCGCGCTCGAGGCGATCGGCGCGATGGGCCAGAGCGCGCGGGCCGCGCGCGCGATCCGCGAGCAGGCCGAGGCGCTCGCGCGGGCGGCGCGCGATCTCGGCTGCGAGGACCGCGCCGCCACCGCGGCGGAGGTCTACGCGGAGCTCGAGCGGGCCGCCGCCGAGCAGGGCGCGGGGCCGCGCGGCGACGCGGGCCGCGCCGGCGCGGTGCGCGTCGACGTCGCCGCCGGGCTCGCGGCGCTCGAGCACGACGTCGTGGTGGTGACCGGGCTCGACGCGCGCGCCTACGGCGGCAGCCCCGGGGCGGACGAGACCCTGCTCGGCGAGGCGCTCCGCGCGAGGCTGCCGGCGCCGATCCGCCCCGCGTCGGGGCGCGAGCGCCAGGCGGCCCAGCGCGCGGAGCTCGGCTGGGCGCTCGCCGGCGCGCGCAGCGTCGCCGTCTGCTTCACGCGCGGGGACGACAGCGAGCCGAACGAGCCGCACCCGGTCTTCGCGGCGGCCGTCGCGGCGGGCGCTCCCCAGCGGACGGAGCCGGCCTCGCGCGTGGCGCCGGACGCGGCGGCGCTCGGGCCGCGCGACGCGGAGCTCATCGCCCTCGCGGGCGGCGGGCGGCCGGCGCCGGACATCGCCGAGCGGGTCCGGATCGAGCGCGCCCGCGCGGACTTCTTCCTGGATCCGCGGGCGCCGATCGATCGCTACACGGGGCGGGTCGTGCTCGACGAGGATCCAGCGCTCGGCGCGCAGCTCCGGGCGGCGATCGGGGGGGCGCACCCGGACCGGCCGATCGCGGTCACCCACATCGAGCGCGCCGTGGGCTGCGCGTTCGCGGGGTTCGCGCGCCGCGTGCTGCAGGTGCGCCGCGCGGAGGACCTCGCGGAGTCGGCCGACGCGCGGGAGCGCGGCACGCTGATCCACCGCGCGCTGCAGGCGTCGTTCGAGGCGCTGCGCGAGCTCGGCCCGGACCGCGATCCGGCCGAGCAGCTCGCGGCCGCGCGCGCGGCGGCGGAGGCGGCGCTCGGCGTGTCGGCGCCCATGGCGCCGCTCCGCCGCGAGGCGGTCGAGAAGGCGATCGCGGACGTGATGGAGGTCGTGGTGCGCGCCATCGACGGGGAGGAGTCGTCGCCGGAGCTCCGCTTCTTCCTGGCCGAGCGGCGGTTCGGCGCGGGGGAGCCGCCCCCCTGGCAGCCGCTCGAGCTGCCGCCGTCGGACGACGACGAGGAGGGCGCGCCCAGCCTGTGGGTCGACGGCCAGATCGACCGGATCGACCGGTCGACGGACCAGCGCGTGGTGCGGGTGGTCGACTACAAGACCGGCAAGCTCCCCGACGCGAAGGAGCGGCGGCGGGCGCTCCAGCTGCCGCTGTACAGCGCCATCGCGGCGCGCGCGCTGGGCGCGGAGGAGGTGCGCGCGGTCTACATCGGCGTGCGGCAGCGCGGGCTCATCGAGGTGTGGCCGGGCAAGGTCGACGAGCAGCGCGCGCTCGCCGAGGGCTGGGCCGAGGCCGGGCGCGCGGCGCGGGCGGCGGTCGTCGCGCTCTGGCAGGGCAAGGCCGCGCCGCGGCCGGTGATGGCGACGATGTGCGCGCGCTGCGACGCGCGCGACGTGTGCCGGCGCCCCGCGGTCGTGCCGACGGACGAGGCGGCGGAGGAGGTCGCGTGAGCGCGGCGCCGCGCGGGGCGGAGCTCGCCGAGGGCGACGCGCTCATCTACGCGTTCCGCCGCAATGTCGTGGTCGCCGCGAGCGCCGGCACCGGCAAGACCCACCGCCTCACGGCGCTCTACGTGCTGCTCACGCTCGGCCTCACCTCCGTCGGCCAGGCCGACGCCGCGACCGCCGCGCCGCCGGTGCCGCCGGACCGCATCGTGGCGACGACGTTCTCGCGCGCGGCGGCGCGCGAGATCGCCCACCGCATCGAGCGGTCGCTCCGGGAGATCGCCCGCTGGGACGGCGCGTCGAGCATCCCCTTCGCCGACATCCTCCGCGCGCGGCAGGCGGCCGTCGCCGGTCCGCCCGGCGCTGGCGGCGGCGCGGCGCTCTCGCTCTCCGAGCTGCGCAAGCGCGCGGAGGACGCGCTCGCCCGCCTCCCGGCGGCGCGCATCGACACGCTCCACGGCGTCGCCAAGCAGATCGTCGACCGGCACGCGATCGCGATGGGGCTCTCGCCATCCGCCCGGATCCTCGACGAGGAGGAGGCGCAGGCGCTGAGCGACCTCGCGGTCGACGAGGCGCTGAGCCGGGCGTTCGCCGAGGGGGGCGAGCGCGCCGAGGCCGCGCGCGCGCTCGTCGCCGCGACGGGCGGCGTGGAGGGCGCGCGGAGCGAGGTCACGCGGCTGCTCGACCGGCTCGACGAGGACGGCCTCGCTCCGCGCCGGCTCGCGGTGTCCGACCACGCCGCCGAGGCCCGCGCGCTCGCGCGGGAGCTGCGCCGCCTCGCGGTCGAGAGCGCCGCGCTCGGCGGCGCGGCGTTCCGCGAGCCGGCGGCGGCGCTCGCCGCGGCGCTCGGCCGCGAGGGCGACGGCGCGCCGTTCCCCGCGAGCGCGGCGAGCGCCCCGCTGATCGAGCTGCTCACGCAGCGCAAACCGCACAAGAGCAAGTGCACGCCGGCGGACGAGGCGCTGCTCGCCTTCCGGGAGGCGCTGCCGGGCGAGACGAACCGCGACAAGGCGCTGCAGCTCGTCGGCTTCCTCCGCGAGGCGCCGGCGCTGTCGCGCCGCGAGGCGCAGATCGTCGAGCTGCTGGAGGAGATCCGCGAGCGGCTCGCGGCCATCCGCCGCACCGAGGGCGGCCTCGGGTTCGGGGACCTGCTGCGCGCCGCCCGCGACGGCCTGCGCGACGATCCGGCGATCGGCGAGGCGGTCCGCGGGTCGGTCGACGTGCTGCTCGTCGACGAGTTCCAGGACACGAGCGCGGTGCAGCGCGATCTCGTGTACCTCCTGCGCGAGCGGGGCGACGCTGCGCTGGCGCGCCCGGCCGGCGTCGCCCCGACGGCGGCCGGCCTGTGGGGCCACGGGCTGTTCCTGGTCGGCGATCGCAAGCAGTCGATCTACGGGTTCCGCGGGGCGGACGTGTCGATCTTCTGCCGCGTCTGCGCGGAGCTCGCGGGCGCCGCCGCGGGCCGCGCGCTCGAGCTCTCGCCCTCGCTGTGGTCGCCCGAGCCGAGCGCCGACTTCGTCGCGCTCCGCGAGAGCCGCCGGTCGACGCCCGAGCTGCTCGCGTTCATCAACGCGTTCTCGGCGCGCGATTTCGCCCAGGATCGCGCCCCCGGGGCGGGCGACGGCGGCGCGGGCGCGCCGCGCGAGTTCGAGATCGCCTACAGCGCGGCGGAGCACCTCGTCGCGGCGCCGGGCGGGGCCACGCGCGAGCCGACGCAGGTCGTGCTCGTCGACGACGACGGCAGCGCCCCGGACGGGGTCGACGCCCTCGTGCGGGACGCGCGGGGGCAGCTGCGCGAGGCGCTGATCGCGGCCGCGTACATCGCGCGGCGCGTCCGCGGCGCGGGCGCCGGCGGCGGGGCGGCGGAGGGCACCGGCGGCGATCTGCGCTTCCGCGACGTCGCCGTGCTCGCCCGGCGCCGGAGCACCATCCCGCTCGTCGAGCTCGCCCTCGCGCGCCTCGAGATCCCGTACGTGGTGGCGGGCCGGGCGCTCTTCGACGCGCCGGAGGTGCGCGACGTGGCCGCGATCCTCCGCCTGCTGCTCGATCCGCGCGATCGCCTGGCGCTCGCGACGGTCCTCCGCGGCCCGGCGGTGGCGCTCTCCGACACGGCGCTCGCGGTCCTCGCGCCGCCGGGCCGCGGGCTCACCGTCCCGCTGCTCGGCCGCTGGTCGAGCGCCGGGCTGGCGCCGGGGGGCCCGGAGGACGAGGGGCCCGGCGGCGCGCGCCCCCCCGCCGCGCTCGCGCGGCTCTCCCCGGCGGATCGCGAGCGGCTCGAGGCGTTCCGCGCCCGCTTCGCCGGCCTGCGCGGCGCGGCGCTCCGCTCGACGCCCGGCGAGGCGATCCGCGCCGCGATCGCCGCCTTCGATCTCGACCGCGTCCTCGCCGCGCTCCCCCGCGCCCAGGCCCGGCTCGGCAACGTCGACCGGCTGATCTCGATCGCCCGCCGCCGGGGTGGCTCGCTCGCGAGCTTCGTCCGCTGGCTCGAGCGCCGGATCCGCGACGAGGCGGACGAGCCCGAGGCCGCCGTCTTCTCGCCCGAGGACGACGCCGTGCGGCTCACGACGATCCACGCCAGCAAGGGGCTCGCTTTCCCGGCCGTGGTGCTCCTGGATCTCAACGCGGAGCCCCGCGCGGATCAGCCCGGCCTGAGCTACGTCCCCGCCGCGGGGGATCGCCCCGCCGCGCTGCTCGTGCGCCATCACGCGCGGCGCGTCGACCGGACGTCGCGGCTCGGGGCGCTCTACGACGTCGAGGCGTCGGCGCACGGGCCGTCGTTGCCCCTCAGCACGCCCGCGCTCCAGGCGGCGCGCGCCGAGGTGCGGGCGCGGGAGCGGGCCGAACGGCAGCGGCTCACGTACGTCGCGATCACCCGCGCCGAGCGCGAGCTGGTGCTCGTCGGCGCTTCGGCCAAGCCGCGGAGCGGCTCGGCGTGGCTCACGCTGAAGGGGCCGAGCGCCGAGGACGCCGCGCCGCTCGCCGGCGCGATCGGCGCGACGCTCGAGGCCCGCTCGCTCCTCGCGGAGGCCAGGCCGCCTGCGCCTGGCACCGACGCGTACGCGCGCGCCGCGCCGGTCCCCCGGGCCGGGCCGGCGGCGGGGCCTGCGCGGGCGCGGACCGTGCTGATCGCGGCCGCCTCGCTCGCGGCGTTCCAGGGGTGCGCGCGCCGCTTCCGGCTGCGGCACCTCCTCGGGATCGGCGAGCCCGCCGGCGAGGGCCAGCTCGGCCTGTTCGACGTCGAGGGCCCGCCGGAGCTGCCGGGCGAGGAGCGCGTCGAGCTCGAGGACGGCGCGGATCCTCGCCCGCCCGGCCGCGCCGCGCACCGGGTGCTCCAGCGCTGGCCGCGCGCGCGCTGGGGAGAGCCGACCGAGGCCGCGGACGTCGTCGCGCGGCTCGCCTTCGAGGGGCTCGCGCCCCACGGCCCGGACGCGCTGCGCACCGCCGAGGGCATCGCCCGCTTCCTGGGCGGGCCCTATGCGCGGCAGGCGCGCGGCGAGGAGGCGGCGCTCCTGCGGGAGGAGGCGCTCGTGCTCGACGTCGAGCCCCAGGGCGCCGGAGAGCGGCGCGGGGCGAGGCTCGCGCTGTCGCTCGCGATCGATCTGGTGGTCTTGCATCCGGGCGGGCTGGTCGACGTCATCGAGGTCAAGCGCGCGCGTCCCCGGGCGGATCTCGCGCCCTACGAGCTCCGCCTGCGGGCGTACGCGCTCGCGTTGCGGAGGCGCCACCCGGACCGCCCGATCCGCGCTGGCGTGCTGTTCCTCGGCGCCGAGCTGGAGCCCGTGTGGCTCAAGGGGTCGGGCCCGATGGGGGCGATCGCCGACGAGGAGCATGCGCGGTTCGAGCGCGAGCTCGCCCGGCTCGCCGAGCGCTTCTCCGAGGCGACGGCGGAGGGCCGCTTCGACGGCGTCCCGGTCGAGGCGTGCCGCAGGCTGCGCTGCGGGTTCGTGCGGGCGTGCCACGGCTAGCCTCCTCGCCGGGGCGCGGCGCCGCGCTCCCGGCCCAGGCCGCGCGGCTCACCAGTGCGCGGGGGCCTTGTCGCGGAACACGCCCCCTTGCGGGCCGCCGCTCGGCAGCAGCGCGAGCCACACCGGCGTCTCGGCCCCTTCTTCCACGGACCTCGGCGCGTGCGCGCCGCCCATGTCCGTGCGCACCCAGCCTGGGCACGCCGCGTTGCAGCGGATCTTGCGCCCGTCGCCCTCGAGCTCCCTCGCGAGGACGCCCGTGAGCGCGTTGAGCCCGATCTTCGACACCGCGTAGGCCGACGACGGCCACCCCTCTGCCGTGTGCCTCCCCGCGCTCACGTCGCTGACGAACTTGCGCATGAGCTGGACGAGCTCCTCGCGCGTCAGCGCTGCCTCCCCGAATTGCGCCTGGAGCGCCTCGGAGATGCTGCGTCGATCGCCGAGCCCGCTGGTCACCATGACGATCCGCCCCTCGGCCCGCATCAGCGGGAGGAGCTCGGTGGTCAGCCGGAGCGCCCCGAAGAAATTGACCTCGATGGTGTTGCGCGCGACCTCGGCGTTGAAGCCCTGCATCGCGATGCCCGCGTTGTTGACGACGATGTCGACCCCGCCGTGCTCGGCCGCGAGCGCGCGCGCGAGCTCCTCGACGCTCCGTTCCTCCGAAACGTCGAGGCGCCGCGGCTCCACGGAGATCCCCTGCTCCTTGAGCGCGGCCGCCGCCGCGTTCCCGCGGCCCTCGTCCCTGCTTCCGAGCACGACGTGGACCCCGCGGCGCGCGAGCTGCCGGCAAATCTCCAGCCCGATCCCCCGATTCCCGCCCGAAACCACCGCGATCCGCATCGGTCGAGTATACCGCCCCCCGCGAGCCCCGAAGCCCGTTCCCGGCGATCTCGACGAGCAGGCTCGACCCAAAACCGTAGGCCGCCGGCGAGGGTGTTCTCGGCGCGGGGCGGGGTGGGGGATGGGCCGATGTCTGAGCCTGAGAGTTGAGCCATCCGGCTTGCCGGATGGCTCAACTCTCAGGCGAGTTCGGCGGGGCCCCCACCCCGCCCCGCGCCGAGAACACCCTCGCCGGCGGCCGGGCGGCCACGGGCCTCTCGCTTACGCCCCCGCCTGCTCCTCGAGCTCGTCCGCCGACGCGCTCTGCGTCGACGCGCGCCGCGGCGGCTCCAGCACGAGCGGCAGGATCTCCTCCATCGACGACACCATCGTGATCTTGACCTGGTCCTTCACGTCCTGCGGCACATCCTCGAGATCCCGGCGGTTCTTCGCCGGGATGAGCACGTGCCGGATGCCGGCCCGGTGCGCCGCCAGGAGCTTCTCCTTGATGCCGCCGACCGGCATCACCCGCCCGCGCAGCGAGATCTCCCCCGTCATCGCGACGTCGCTGCGCACCGGCGCGCCGAGCAGCAGCGACGCCACCGCGGCGAACATCGTCACCCCGGCGCTCGGCCCGTCCTTCGGCGTGCCGTGCTGCGGGATGTGCACGTGCAGATCGATCTCCTTCAGCCACTCCGGATCGAGGTGCAGCCGATCGGCCTTGCTGCGCACGAAGCTCACCGCCGTGCTCGCCGACTCCTGCATCACGTTCCGCATGTTGCCGGTGAGCACCACGTTGCCCTTGCCCGGCATCTTCGTCGCCTCGATGAAGAGGATCTCGCCGCCCGCCGGCGTCCACGCGAGGCCGGTCGCCACCCCGGGCTGGAGCGTCCGCTCCGCGAGCTCGGGCCGGTGCTTGTGCGGGCCGAGCACCTGCTCCACGTGCTCGGGCGTCGCCACCTCGCGCACGTCGTGGCCCTCGGCGACCTTCACCGCCGTGGCGCGGCACACCGCCGCGATCTGCCGCTCCAGGCCGCGGACCCCCGCCTCGCGCGTGTAGTGGTCGACGACCGCCGCGATCCCCGGCTCCGTGAACTCCAGCCGCTCGTCCGTCAGCCCGTGCGCCGACAGCTGCTTCGGCACCAGGAACTCCCGCGCGATCCCGAGCTTGTCGGTCCGCGTGTAGCCGGGCACCTCGATGACCTCCATGCGGTCCACGAGCGGCCCCGGGATGCCGTCCCAGTTGTTCGCCGTCGCGAGGAACATCACCTGCGACAGATCGAACGGCAGATCGAGGTAGTGATCCTGGAAGGTCGAGTTCTGCTCGGGATCGAGCACCTCGAGGAGCGCCGCCGCCGGATCGCCGCGCAGGTCGACGCCCATCTTGTCGACCTCGTCGAGCACCAGCACCGGGTTCTTCGTCCCCGCCTTCTTGAGCGCCTGCAGGATGCGCCCGGGCAGCGCGCCGACGTACGTGCGCCGGTGCCCGCGGATCTCCGCCTCGTCGCGCACGCCGCCGAGCGCGATGCGCTCGTAGCGCCGGCCCATGCTGCGCGCGATCGACTTGCCGAGCGACGTCTTGCCGACGCCCGGCGGCCCGATGAAGAGCAGGATCGGCCCCTTCTTGTCCGAGCGGAGCTGCCGGATCGCCGAGTACTCGACGATCCGCTTCTTCACCTTCTCCAGCCCGAGGTGATCCTCGTCGAGGCAGCGCCGCACGCTCTCGACGCTGAGCTTGTCCACCGTCGTCTTGGACCACGGCAGATCCGCGATCCACTCGAGGTAGGTCTTGGTCACGTTGAACTCGGCCGACTGCTGCGCCATCGAGCGCAGCCGGCTGAGCTGCTTGCGCACGACCTTGTCGACCTCCGCCGGCACCTTGGCGCGGCGGATGCGCTCGCGGAGCTCCTCGATCTCGTCGTCGTCGCCGCCCTCGCCGAGCTCCTCCTTGATCGACTTCATCTGCTGCCGGAGGATGTACTCGCGCTGCGACTTGCCCATCTCCTCCTGCACCATCGAGGAGATCTCCTTCTTGACCCGCAGCACCTCGAGCTGCCGGCCGACCATCGCGAGCACGAGGCGGACGCGCGCCTTCACGTCGAACGCCTCGAGGATCTCCTGCTTGTCGCCGACCGAGGCCTGCGCCTGCGGGAAGTTCGAGGCGATGAGATCCGCGAGCGCGCCGGGCTCGCGCACGTTGTCGAGGATGCCGGCGGTGTCGCGCGGCAGGTTCGGCATGAGGCCGAGCACCTCGCGCGTCGCCTCGCGCAGGCCCGCGCCGAGCGCCTCGAGCTCCACGTCGCGCACGAGCGACTCCGGGATGCGCTCGATCCGCGCGCGCATGTACGGCTCGAGCGAGAACGCCGCCTTGACGCGGAAGCGGCCGAGCCCGTTCAGCACGACCGAGTAGTTGTTCGGGCCGAGCCGGATCACCTTCACGACGCGCGCGATGGTCCCGACGGAGTAGAGCTCCTTGAACGTCGGCTCGTCCACGTCCGGCGACCGCTGGCTGATCACGCCGACCAGCGCGCGCTCGCGGCCGAGGAGATCCTCGACGAGGCGCACGCTCCGCGGCCGGCCGACGTTGATCGGCACGACCGACATGGGGAACAGGACCGAGTTGCGGAGCGGGAGGATCGGGACGCTGTCGGCGTCGGGCGAGGGGGGCGTTCGCGAAGGAGGATCGCCGGTCGGCATGCCGACAACCCTAGTACAGCGCTCTTCTCGAAGCCATGAGCGGGCGCGCCGCTAGAAGTCCTTGATCTTCCAGACCCCGTGCTCGCGCGTGAAGGCGACCGTGCCGCCGGCGCCATAGGCCATCGAGGCGCTGTCCCCGGTCTCCTCGATGGTCGCGGTCGGCAGGGCCGCCTTGATCGCCTGGACGACCCGGTTGATCTGCTCCTTCTGCGGCCCCTCCCAGGCGGCCTTGAGCTTCTCGGGGGTGAGCTGCGCCGCGCCCGCCCCACCCCGCGCCGTCCCGGGCCGACCGCCCGGCTTCTGCGCTGCGTCAGCGCCCGCGCTCCCCGCCGCGCCGTCGGGCGCAGCGGGCTGTGCCGTGCCCTCGGCGCGCGGGGCGCCCGCCTCGCCGAGCGTGGCCGCCTCGCCGGCCGCACCGCCCGCCGGCTCCACGAGGCCCTCCTTCTCGGCGTCGGGAACGTAGCGCATGATGATGTCGTAGCGCCTCCGCTCGAACGCCCTCAGGAACCCCACGAGCGCCTGCCGGGGCGTCGCCTGGCCGTAGAGATCGACCGCCGCCGCGTCGAGCCGCCAGCGACCCCCCTCGAAGACGAGCAGGAGCTCCTCGCCGTTCGGCATGGTGACCGTCGCGGTCACCACCGGATCGGCCGCGGGCCGCGCGATGGCCCGGGCGATCTCGAGCGCGTCGTCCGGGTTGTCCCGGACCGCGCGCCGGAAGGCCTCGAGCGACATCGACCGCTTGGCCTCGTCCGAGAGCAGCCGGTAGGCGGCGTCGACGCGCCCCTCCTGGAGCGCCTGCGCGTAGGCCCGGAGCGTGTCGCTCGGGCCCTGCTGGGCGTAGCTCGATCCGCACGCGGGGAGCGCGAGGGTGAACAGGAGGAGGGCCGTGCGCTTCACCGGTCGGGCCATAGCACACGCGGCGCCGAGCGCGCAGGCGGCGCGCGGGGCGAGCCCGCCGCGGCCCCCGCGCCGCGCGCGGCCCCGGCCGCCCCCCATCACTTCGCGAGCTTCAGGACGGCCCCGTCCTTCACCGGCGTGCCGTCCTCCAGATCCGGCGAGCCCTCGTTGATCCAGTAGACCGTCGTCTCGTCCACCGCGACGTCGCCGGGCCGCGTCTGCTGCGAGGCGAGCGCCTCCGGCGCCCCGCCGTCCTTCGGCATGCGCACGACCGTCCCCTCGTCGCGGCGCGTCCAGTAGACGTGCTCCGCGTCGACCGCGATGCCGTTCAGCTGGCCCTGATCCGAGGCGATCTCCTCGGGCTCGCCCACGGCCTCCCCGCTCAGGTCGGCCCGGAAGACGCTGCCGCCCTCGAAGCTCGCCCAGTAGACCGCCGCCGCGTTCCCCTGAGCGTCCACGTCGAGCGCGAGCTCCCGCGGGGTGAGCTGCTCGGCGGCGACCGTCAGCGTCTCGCCGCGCACGCGGCACGCCACCGCGCCGTCGGCCCTGCCCAGCGTGCCCTGGTAGGTCCAGCACACGACGTCCCCCGCGCTGGCCACGCGGTACGGGGACGCGAACGCCGAGCCGGGCTGCGCGAGATCCTCCGGCGTGCCGAGCGCGACCTCGGCGCCTTCGCCGCTCAGCGTCGCCCGGAAGACGCCGCCCCCCCAGAGCTCGGTCCAGGCGAGCGCGTCGCCCGAGAGCGAGAGCCCCTCGGGCTGCTTGAGATCCGCGAGCAGCACGCGCGGCTCGCCCCCCGCGAGCGGGGCCGCCCTCAGCGTGCCGTCCGCCGCGTTCGTCCAGAAGACGACCTGCCGCGCCTCGTCGACCACGAGGTCCCGCGGCGACGCCTGCGCCGCGCCGAGGACCAGCGGCTCGCCGCCGCCCTGCGGCGCGGTCTTCAGCTCCCCGTCGTCCCGGGCCATGCCGGCCTCGTCGAAGGTGGTGCCGGAGATCCACGCCACGCCGCCCGCGGTCACCCGCAGCGACACCGGGTGGACCTGCGCGACCGCGACCGGGATGGGCGCCGCCGCGTCGGGCCCCGTGTACTGGCCGCCGGCCAGCGCCGACCACGGGCCGCACGTCGGCAGATCCGTGCCCTTCGTGCGGCACGTCCCCGCGCTCTGGCCCGCGTCCTCGCCCGCGATCGCGATCGCGAGCCCCGCGAGCTTGCCCTCCGTCACCCGCTTGCACACCGCGGCGGGGAGCCGGAGGACGTTGCCCTCCTCCACCCGGAAGCCCGCGTCGCTCTCGGCGTCGAGCGGGACGTAGCACGCGCTCTCGCCGCAGATGCCGCCGCCCTGCGTGAGGAGCGCGACGTTCACCTCACCGCTCGGCGCGGTCGCGACGCAGTCCTCGGGGTTCGCCTCGTACCTCGCCCGATCGATCTGCGCCGACGTGGCCGAGGCGAAGCACCGGACGGTGTCGAAGCAGAGCCCGTCGCTCTCGCCGCCGCCGCCGAACACGGCCCGGGCCTCGAACTCGGGCAGGGAGCGCGAGTCGATCTCGCGCGGCTTGCATTCGCCGGCGACGCAGCTCTCGCCCTCGGGGCAGCTGTTCTTGACGAGCACGTTGCCCTGCGCGTCGCGCAGCACGTTGCCCTGCGCGTCGCGCTCGACGTCGGCCGATCCGTCGCACAGGAACTGGATGGGCATGTGGAGCGTCGCGGTGCGGCCCTCGGGCACCGTCGTGAGCACCTCGCGCAGCACGCGCACCCCCTCCTTGCCGCCGCGGCTCGCGATGACGCGCACCCGGAGCGCCTGCGAAGGATCGTCGGGGGTGAGGAAGCCGAGCGTGGCCGGCAGGCGGATCGAGTCCTCGCTCCCGAGCCGCTCGAACGTCTCGTCGTAGACGATGGACCCCTCGAGCGTGGCCTCGACCCGGATCGTGTCGACGTCCTTCGGCAGCGACATGTCCGTCTGGAAGACGACCATGAGCTGCCCCCTCTCCCCGCTGCAGGACGCGGCCCCCGCCGCCCCCGCGATCGCGAGGAACACCGCCGCCATCGACCTCGAGCCCGTCCGCTTCGCGCGCATCAACGCCTCCCTCCAAACCCGAGCGGGACCGTGCCGAGGCTGCCGCGCTCCGCCGGCGTCCCCGGCTCGAACAGCAGCGCCCCCGCGACGAGCGCGCCGGCGAAGATCGCCGCGCCGCCGCCGATCCAGAGCCACTTGCGCGCGCCGCCCCGCTCCGGAGCGCGCTCCAGCGAGACGTCGATGCGGCGGAGCTCCTCGTCGCGGACCAGGACCTCGACCTCGTGCGGCGTCATCCCGGGCGCCGTCACGCGCAGCGCGTGGGTCCCGCTCGCCACCGAGCCCTCCCAGCGGCCCTTGCCCACCACCTTGCCGTCGATCGCGATGAGATCGTCCCCGCCCGCGGCGATCGCGAGCCGCCCGCGGTGCACCGCCCGGTCGAGCCGCGCCACGAGGGCGAGGGTGCCGCCGCCGACCACCGTCTCCCGGCGGACGACGTCGACGAAGCCGGGCTTCGAGACGCGGATGCGGCGGTCGCCGATGTCGATCGGCACCGGCTCGGCGAGCGGCGTCGTCCCGACCGGCTCGTCGTCCACGAAGACCGTGGCCCCCGGCTCGCTCGCCGTGATCTCGAGGCGGGACACGAACGCCCCGGCGGCCTGGATCAGGTCGGCGATGTCCCGCCTGTCGCGGGGCGACAGCGCGGCGCCCGCCTCGGCCTCCATCCGGCGCAGCGTCGCGAGCATCTTGGCGTAGCGCCGCAGGTTCTTCTGGCAGAGCGCGACCTTCCAGAGCAGGCGGTGATCGCGCGACAGCTCGTAGGCGCGCTCGAACCGCGCGAGGGCGCCCGCGTAGTCGCCGTCGGCGAACAGCGCGTCGCCCGCCCCGTGCTCGGCCCTGGCCATCCCGGTCAGCGCCTCCGCGAGCGGCTTCTCCGCGGCCGGCGCGGGCGCGGCCGGCGCGGGCGCGGCCGGCGCGGTCGGGGCGGGCGCGGTCGGGGCGGGCGCGGCCGGCGCGGGCTGGGCCGCCGCACCGCCCGCCGCGAGCCCCACCCCGAGCGCGGCCACGACGGCGCACCCCCAATGGCCCAGATGCTTCCCTCGCATCGATGCTCCTTGCTGGCGGAGGCGGCCCTCGCAGGCCGCGCTCCGGTCAGCGTGATGCTAACCGATGCGCGCGCCCGGCGAGCAACATGGAATCGCCGCGGACAAATCGCCTTTGCTCCGCCTGCGCTCGCGAGGATACCATCCGCCGCTCATGAGAGGCCTCATCACGGTGGGCGCAGCGCTCGCGGGCGCGCTCCTCGGCATCGCCCTGGGCGCACCGCTGGCGCGCGCGGAGGGGCCCGGCGCCGTCGCCCTGAGCCGGTTCGAGCCGACCCCCGCGGGCGACCCGCTCTTCGGCGTGCCGTCGCCGCTCATCGGCGGGCACCTCGTCCCGCGGGGGCTCGTCCTGTTCGATCACGCCGAGGATCTGCTCACGCTCTCGGACGGCGTCTCGCCCGAGCGGGTGATCGTCGGCAGCCAATCGCACCTCCACGTCGGCGGCTCGCTCTCGCTCTGGGATCGGCTGCTCGTGTCGGCCTCCCTGCCGATCGCGCTCGCCCAGAGCGGCGACGGCCCCGCGGCCGCGGCCGGCGCGGGCGCGCCCGAGGCGCCGTCGTCCCCTGCGCTCGGCGACCTGCGCGTCGGCGTGCGCGTCCGGCTGCTCGGCGACGATCGCGGCGCGTTCCAGATCGGCACGGGCGCGGCCCTGCACCTGCCGACGGGCAGCTCGGACGCGTACGTCGGCGAGGGCGCGGTGCGCGTGACGCCGCAGCTCCTGCTGGGCGGGCGGGTCGCGCGCTTCGTGTGGAGCGTCGCGGGCGGCGCGGTGATGCGGAGCTCCGAGAACCCGTCGACGCTCACGTACGGCGGCGGCGCGGCCGTGCTGCTCTGGGACGAGCGGCTGCAGATCGGCCCGGAGGTGTACGCCGAGACGATGCTGCAGGGCGGCTCGCTGTCGCTCACGGAGCGCGAGCGGGTCGCCGTGGATCGGACGACGAGCGGCGAGCTCCTGCTCGGCGCCCGGCTCCGCCCGCTCGCGGGCCTCGTCATCGGGGCGGCCGCCGGTCCGGGCCTCGGGGACGCGATCGGCGCGCCGTCGTTCCGCGCGATCGGGACCGTGGCGTGGGCTCCGCCCGCGGGGCCGCCCGAGCGGGCGGCGGACCCGGACCCGGACGCGGACGGCGTCTCCGGCGCGGCGGACGCGTGCCCGTACGCGTACGGGCCGGCCAGCGCGGACGCGCGGCGGAACGGCTGCCCCGTGGAGGACCGGGACGAGGACGGCGTCGCCGATCCGGACGACGCGTGCCCCGACGCGGCCGCGGGCGGCGGGGGCGGCGATCCGGCGCGGCGCGGCTGCCCCGCGGATCAGGACGGCGACGGCCTGCCCGACGCGCTCGACGCGTGCCCCGCGGAGAAGGGCGACGCGGCGGGCGGCGCGACGCGCCCGGGCTGCCCCGCCGCGGCGCCGAGCCCGCCCGCGGATCAGGACGGCGACGGCCTGCTCGACGACGCCGACGCGTGCCCGCGCGAGAAGGGCCCGGCGAGCGAGGACGCGGCCGCGCGCGGCTGCCCGACGCGGGTGCGGGTGCAGGGCGAGCGGGTCGTGCTGCTGGAGCCCGTCGCGTTCCGCGTGCTGAAGAGCGACCCGGCGCCGATCGATCCGAAGAGCGAGGCGGTGCTCGCCGAGGTGCGCGACGTGATCGCGCAGCACCCGGAGTGGGTGAAGATCGAGGTCGGCGCGCACACGGACGGCGCCGGCAACGCCAAGTTCAACGAGACGCTCTCGACGGCGCGCGCCGAAGCGGTGCGCAAGTGGCTCGTCGAGAAGGGGGTCGAGGCCGAGCGGCTCGTCGCCAAGGGGTACGGGGCGAGCCAGCCGATCGCGGACAACAAGAGCGCGGCCGGCCGGGAGAAGAACCGGCGGATCGAGCTCGTGGTCCTGGAGAAGAAGTAGCCCGCGGGCGGCGGCCGCGCAGCGCCGCCGCGCGATCAGGCCGTGAGACGCGGACCCGGGGAGCAGAAGAGAGAGCATGAAGCGAACCGTCATGGCCACGGGGCTCGGCGTCGCGCTGGCGCTCGCGGCGGCGCCGCGGAGCGCGGCGGCGCAGTGCGGCGCCGCGCCGCCCTTCGAGCAGCTCGTGGATGGCCGCGCCTTCCTGTGGGACGTCGGGATGGACGGGGTGATCAACAACGGGAGCATCGACGCCTTCGACACCGGCATGCTGCTGCGGGTGGACGGGTTGAGGTTCCCGTCGTCGGCCCGGGCGGCGGAGATGGACGGGCGGCAGCTCGTCCACGGGCCGGCGCTCCTCGGCAGCCTCGAGGTCACCCGGAAGGTGTACGTGCCCACCGAAGAGGGCTGGGCGCGCTTCCTGGAGATCGTCCACAACCCGACGGCCGCCGCGCTGCCCGCGGTCGTGCGCGTCGAGACGAACGTCGGCTCCGACAACAGCACCGTCATCACGCAGTCTCACACCGGCGATCTGGAGTTCACGCCGGCGGACCGGTGGCTCGCCACGGACGACGTCGATGCGGGCGGGGATCCGAGCCTCCACTTCAACTTCTACGGGCCTTCGGCGGCGGTGGTGCCGGGGAGCGTCGGGATGGTCACCGACGACTGCGCGGCGACGCAGGGGCCCGTTGTCGAGTTCGCGCTGTCGGTGCCGCCCGGCGGGACGCGGGTCCTCATGCACTTCGGCGGGCAGCACGCGAGCCAGGCCGACGCGCACGCGAGCGCGGTCACCCTCGACGCCCTCCCGGCGGCTGCGCTGCTGGGGCTGACGGCGGCCGAGCGAGCCGGCGTCGTCAACTGGGACCTCGGCGACGACGCCGACGGCGACGGGGCGGGCGACGCCGACGACAACTGCCCGTCGGTGCCGAACCCCGAGCAGATCGACTTCGACGGTGACGGGCTGGGCGACGCCTGCGACGGCGACGACGACAACGACGCGTCGAGCGATGAGGCCGACAACTGCCCCCTCGTCCCCAACCCCGACCAGGCGAATCACGACAGCGACGGGCTGGGCGACGCCTGCGACGGCGACGACGACGACGACGCGTCGAGCGACGAGGCCGACAACTGCCCCCTCGTCCCCAACCCCGAGCAGCTCGACACCGACGGCGACGGGCTGGGCGACGCCTGCGACGGCGACGACGACGACGACGCGTCGAGCGACGGGGTCGACAACTGCCCCCTCGTCCCCAACCCCGAGCAGCTCGACACCGACGGCGACGGGCTGGGCGACGCCTGCGACGGCGACGACGACAACGACGCGTCGAGCGACGGGGTCGACAACTGCCCCCTCGTCCCCAACCCCGAGCAGCTCGACACCGACGGCGACGGGCTGGGCGACGCCTGCGACGGCGACGACGACGACGACGCGTCGAGCGACGAGGCCGACAACTGCCCCCTCGTCCCCAACCCGGAGCAGGCCGACGCCGACGGCGACGGGCTGGGCGACGCCTGCGACGCGGGCGCGCTCGACAGGGACAACGACGGCGTGGAGGACGGCTCGGACAATTGCCCCTCCACCCCCAACGTCGACCAGTCCGACATCGACCGCGACGGCGACGGGGATGCGTGCGACGACGACGACGACAACGACGGCGCGCCCGACGGCGCCGACAACTGCCTGTTCCTGTCGAACCCGAGCCAGAGCGACACCGACGGCGATGGCCAGGGCGACCGGTGCGACGACGACGACGACAACGACGGCGCGCCCGACGGCGCCGACAACTGCCCGCTCCTGTCGAACCGCGGGCAGGAGGACGCGAACAGCGACGGCGTGGGCGACGCGTGCGCCTGCGACGCGCCCCCGAAGCCCGACGGCACGCCCTGCGACGACGGCGATCCCTGCACGCTGGCCGACGCGTGCGACGGCGGCGTCTGCAGGGGCGGCGCGCCGGTCGAGTGCGCGCCCTCCGGGAACGTCTGCACCGCCGCGCGGTGCCACCCGAGGTACGGCGAGTGCACGCTGGTCCCGAACGAGGGCGCCCGCTGCCCCGGCGGCACCTGCGTGGCCGGCGGCTGCGTGCCCGACGATGCCGGCAACGGCGGCGCGGGCGGCGATGCCGGCGCGGGCGGCGACGCTGGCAGCGGCGGCGCAGGCGGGGACAGCGGCGCAGGCGGCGCAGGCGGCGATGCCGGCGCGGGCGGCGACGCTGGGAACGGCGGCGGTGGCGGCGCGGACGGCGGCGGCGCGGCTCCCCGGCCCGGAGGCGCGGATCCGCGGGCGCACGGCAACGGCTGCGGGCTCGCGGTGCGCGGGGATGGGTCGGCGACCTCGGCGGCGGCGTGGCTCGCCGCTGCCGCGCTCCTCGTGGGGTGGCGGCGACGGCGCGCGTGACGCCGCGCGCCTGCGCGGGCGCCCGAGTGACGCGCGGCCCCGGCGTGCGCGGCGCGAGGCCGAGTCCTGGCTCGCGCCGCGGCGAGCGCTCTCCCGCGGCGCCGACGCCGCTTGGGCGCTATCCCCGCGGCGCTGGGCGCCATGCCCGCGGCGAGGGCCCCTCGGTCAGGGCTCCTTGGACCCCGACGCGAGCCACGGCCCGCACGTCGTCAGCCCCGCGGTCTTCTGTGCGCAGTCCGTCGCGGGCGCCGTCAGCACGGCCGCGATCTTCTTTTGCGCCATCTGCTCGCACACCTTCGGCGGCAGCTGGATCCGCCCGTCGGCCTCCACCTGGAAGCCGTTGTCGCTGTCGGCGTTGAGCGCCACCAGACAGCGGCGGTCCTCGTCGTCCTCGTCGCCGTCGCAGATGCCGTCGCGACCGGCTGTCTCCAGCGCCACGTTCCGCGGGCCCGCGCCGTCGCCCGCGATCGTGCAACCCGCCGTGTCGACCTCCGCCGGTGTCGCTTCCGCGAAGCAGGCCGTCACGTCGAAGCACTCCCCGTCCCCGCCGCCGTAGACGTCCCTGGACGAGTAGTCGGGCAGCGTGCTCGAGTCGATCTCGCTCGGCACGCACGCCCCCGCGACGCAGGTCATGCCATCGCCACACGTGCTCTCGACGTCGATCCCCGCGCCCCTCCCCGAGCCGTCGCAGAGAAAATCGAGCGGTACGGTGAGCAACGCGACGCGATCCTTCGGGATCCTCGTGACCACCTCGCGCACGATGCGCACCGGGCCGGTATCGCCTTGGACCTCGCCGTTGGTGCGGGCGGCGACCTTGATCGTGATGGCTTCACCCCCGGCGTCCGAGGAGAAGAACCCGATCGTCGCCGGGAATCTCGCCTCGGCGTCGGACGCGCCGAGCCGCCGGTAAGCGTAATTGAACTTGCCGTCGACCTGGACCTGAAGGACATCGAAATCCTTGGGCACGGCGAGATCCGTCGAGATGGCGACGACGATCTCGTCCACCTCCCCGCAGCCTCCGCACGCGAGCGCCACGAGCGCCGCGAGCGCGAGCCGACGGCCGCGGCTCATCGGCCGCCCCCGAAGGGGATCGCGAACGAGGCGCCGCCCCGCGAGGACAGGGCGACCGAGCCGGGCGACAGGTTGCCGTCGACCGGCGGCTCCGACGCGAAGACGCCCAGGCCGACCAGGAGCGCGCCCGTCAGCACGGCCACGCCGCCGCCGATCCAGAGCCATTGCTCGACGTTGCTCTTCTTGGGCGCCGGCTCCAGCGAGACCTGCACGCGGCGCGTCTGGTTGTCGTAGATCATGACCTCGGACTGGTGCGACACCATGTCGGACGCCGTGACGCGGAGCGTGTGGCCGCCGCTCGGCACCGGGCCGTCGTAGCTGCCGCGGCCGACCACGCGGCCGTCGATGGAGACGACGGCGTTCGGCGGCGCCGCGACGATGAGCCGCCCTTGATGCACCTCTTTCTCGAGCGTGGCCGCGACGGTGACCACGCCGCCGCCCGGCACCTGCTGCGAGACCTCGAAGGCCTCGAAGCCCTTCTTGGTCACCCGGATCTTCCGGGTGCCGACGTCGAGCAGGACGGGCTCGCGCAGCGGGGTCTGACCGACCTCCTCGCCGTCGACGAAGACGGTGGCGCCCGCCTCGCTGGCCTGGAGCTCGAGGCGGCTCACGTACGCCTTCGTCGCCTCGATGAGCGCCGCGGCGTCCTTGCGATCCTGCTCCGAGAGCTGCGGGCCCGCGTCCTGGAGGAGCTTCTCGACCGTTCCGAGCAGGCGCGCGTAGCGCTGCAGGTTCTTCTGGCAGAGGGCGATGTTCCAGAGCAGCCGCGGGTCGCGGGACAGCGCGTAGGCGCGCTCGAACTTGATGATGGCGTTGCGGAAGTCGCCGTCGTTGAAGAGGATGCGCGCGGCCTCGTACTCGGCCTTGGCCTCCCCCGCGAGGGTCTCGGACAGCGGCCCCTGGGGGGCAGGAGCGGTCGCCGCAGGCGCGCCGGCGGGCGGGGCCGCGGCGCCGGCGGGCGGCGCGGGCTGGGCTGTCGCGGGCGCAGGCTTCGCCGCGGGCGGCGCGGGCTGGGCTGTCGCGGGCGCAGGCTTCGCCGCGGGCGGCGCGGGCTGGGCCGCCGCCGGCGCGAGCCCCGTCAGCGCGGCGCCGCCGAGCGCGAGCGCGGCGCAGACGCGCAAGCTGGCGCGGCTCCGCAGCGAGAGCCGTTCGCTTCCAGGCCAAATCATCTGGGCTTCCCTTTGTCGTTCAGCACATCGAAGACGCTGCGGTTGCCGTCCCCCTGCGACGTGGCGGCCGCGGGCGGCGCGGCCGAGGGCGCCGCCGTCGCGGCGGCCGGGGTCGAAGCCGCCGTGGGGACCCTCGGCCGGGGCGCCGGGGCGGTGGACGACGGGGGCGCCTTCGCGGTCGCCGTCGTAACGGTCGGCGTCGCGGAGCTCGACGAGGACGCCGAGGCCGTCGGCAGCGCCGCGGTGGTCGGCGGCGGCGCGCTGGTGACCGCGGTCACGGCGGTGACTTCCGGCGGAGACGGCACGGCCGTCGTCGCGACCGCCGGCGGCTCGGCCGAGGTGGTCGCGGTCCGCGGCTCGACCGGCGGATCCGCCGCGTTGCCGCGGAACGTGAAGAAGCGCAGGACCCCGCCGAGCGCCACCGCGACGCCCACCCCGGCGATCGCGAGCACCACGCCGGTCCGCCTGCGGCCGGAAGGCGCGGGCCCCGCGGCCGTCCAGCCCGGAGCCGTGCCCGCCGTCGGGCCGACCGCGGCGCCCGCGGTCGCGCCGGCGGGCGGCGCGCTGGACCGCCCCTGCGCGGTCGCCGCCGGCACGCCGCTCATCCGGTCCTGCGCGGTCGCTGCCGGCACGCCGCTCATCCGGTCCTGCCCGGTCGCCGCCGGCACGCCGCTCATCCGGTCCTGCGCCGTCGGCCACGGGGGAATGCTCCTCCGATCGCGCGCCGCGCTCGCCCGGTCGCGCCAGGCGACCGCGGGCACGAGCCCCAGCGTCCGCTCGACCCGCTCCAGCGACGCCAGCGCGAGCGGGGGGCCGAAATCGACGATGGCGCCCGCGAGCTCGGCGACGGACTTGAAGCGCTTCGCGACGTCCCTCTCGAGGCAGCGCAGGATCGCCGCCTCCAGGCCCGGCGGCAGATCGGGCCGGTAGGCGCTCGGCGGCGGCGGCGGCTCGGTGTTGATCATGATGATGAGCTCGGACAGCGACGTCGCGTCGAAGGGCACCCGCGCCGTGAGCAGCTGGTAGAGGATGGCGCCCATCGACCAGATGTCCGCGCGCGTGTCCACCGTGCGCGCCGAGCGCATCTGCTCCGGCGCCATGTAGAGCGGCGAGCCGAGGACCATCGACGTCTTCGTCAGCCCGAGCTCCGGCGCGGTCCCGGCCGCGGACGGCTCGGCGAGCGCCTTGGAGATGCCGAAGTCGAGCACCTTCACCATGCCGCTGCCGTCCGCCCCGCGCGTGAGGAAGAGGTTCGCCGGCTTGAGATCGCGGTGAATGATGCCGGCCGCGTGCGCCTCGGCGATGGCCTCGCAGGCCTCGAGCACGTAGCCCACGGCCTCCTCCAGCTCGAGCGGACCGCGCTGCCGCAGCGTCTCCTGCAGGTCGCTCCCCTCCAGGTACTCCATCACCATGAACGGCGCGCCGGTCTCGAGCGTCCCGACGTCGAGCACGCGCGCGACGTGCTCGCTCTTCAGGCGCACGGCCGCGCGCGCCTCGCGCACGAAGCGCTCCACCATCTCGGCGTTCGCGCCGGGGTGGAGCATCTTGATGGCGACCCGCTGGTGGAGCTGCTCGTGCAAGGCGGCGACGACGACGCCCATGCCACCTTGCCCGAGGATGCGCTCGACCCGGTATTTCCCCGACAGAATTTGACCTTCGGCAACCGGTGCGCTCACGGACGCTCCTGCCTTGGGGCTGCCTTCAGGGCGCCACCATCGACACGTTATCCAGGGGGCCACCTTATTCCATCCGGCGCTCGCATCCAAGACCTCGCCTCGGCCGGTCAAGCCCGGTCGAGGCGCCTTGGTCGCCGTGCTTGGTCGCCGCGCTTGGTCGCCGTGCTCGGGGCGCCGCGCTTGGTCGCCGTGCTCGGGGCGCCGCGCTCGGGCGACCCTGCGCCCGGCCAGGAGGGGCGAGCCGGGCGGCCGGCTCATCCGTGGCGCTCCCCATCCCCGGCCGGGGCGACTACCCTACGCGCCATGCCCCGCATCGCCAAAGTCGAGCGCAAGACGCGCGAGACGGACATCCGCATCGAGATCGATCTCGACGGCCAGGGCCGCTCGTCGATCAGGACGCCCCTCCCCTTCCTCACGCACATGCTCGATCAGATCGCCCGCCACGGCCTGTTCGACCTCACCATCCACGCCGAGGGCGACGTCGAGATCGACGGCCACCACACCACCGAGGACTGCGGCATCACCCTGGGCGCGGCCGTGCAGCAGGCGCTCGGCGACAAGGCGGGCATCGCGCGCTACGGCGAGGCGACGCTCCCCATGGACGAGGCGCTCGCGCAGTGCGCGCTGGACCTCTCCGGCAGGCCGTACTTCGTCTGGCGCGTCCCGCTGCCCAAGGCGAAGCTCGGCACGTGGGACGTCGAGCTCGCGCCCGTGTTCTTCGAGGGCTTCGCGCGCGGCGTGGGCGCGAACCTCCACGTCCGCCTCCTCGAGGGGGACAACCTGCACCACATCGTCGAGATCTGCTTCAAATCCTTCGCCAAGGCGCTGATGAAGGCGACCCGCATCGAGCCGCGCGTCGCCGGCATCCCGTCCACCAAGGGGAGCCTCTGACCCATGCAATCGATCGCTCTCGTGGATTTCGGGATGGGCAACCTGCGCTCGGTGGAGCGCGCGCTGCTCCAGGCCGCCGGGGACGCCGGCGCGCCGTGCGCGGTGACGCGCACGGGCGATCCGGAGGTCATCGCGCGGGCCGACAAGGTGGTGGTGCCCGGCCAGGGCGCCTTCCGCGACTGCGCGGCGGCGCTGCAGAGCGGCATCGGCGAGGCGCTGCGCGAGCAGATCCGCAAGGGGACGCCGTACCTCGGCATCTGCCTCGGCATGCAGGCGCTCTTCGACTCGAGCGAGGAGGCGGAGGGCGCGCGGGGGCTCGGCGTGTTCCCCGGCACGGTCAAGCGCCTCACCCCGGAGCCGAGCGCCGCCGAGGCGACGGCGGCGGCCGGCGGGTCGTGGGTCGGGATCAAGATCCCCCACATGGGGTGGAACCGCATCGCGATCACGCGCGACGTGGCGGGCCCGCTCGGCGTGTTCGCGGGCGAGAGCCCGTTCGTCTACTTCGTCCACAGCTACCACGCCGTCCCGCGCGACCCGGCGCTGGTCGCGGCGACGACGGAGCACGGCCAGCACCGGATCACCGCGGCGATCGAGCGGGACAACGTCACCGCGACGCAGTTCCACCCGGAGAAGAGCCAGGAGACCGGGCTGCGCCTGCTCGTCCGCTTCCTCGACGGGTGAGCCGACCGTGGCCGGCCTAGTGCGGCCGCTGCGCCCGGTGGTGCGCGTGCTTGACGTGCGCCAGCTTGAGGTGCGCGCTCAGGGGCAGCTCGGGCGACCGGCGGGCGAGGCCGCGCCGCGGCGGGCGCGCGCGGCCCGCGCGCGCCGCGCGCTCGCGCCCCAGCGGCCGCGGCGCGAGGGGGAGATCGACGATGAACGCCGCGCCGCGACCCAGCTCGCTCTCCACGCGGATCGCGCCGCCGTGCGCGCGCGCCGCGGCGTGCGCGATGTAGAGGCCGAGCCCCAGGCCGCCGAAGCGCTCCGCCGGGACGGCCCGCTCGAAGCGCGCGAAGATCCGCTCCTGGTCCTCCCGCGCGATCCCCATGCCGTGATCGCGCACGATGAGCCGCGCCCGCGCGCGCGTCGCGCGCACCTCGATCGCGATCGGCTTGCCCTCGCCGAAGGTGAGCGCGTTCTTGATCAGGTGGAACGCCATGCGCTCGATCTGGGATCGCTCCCAGCGGCCGACGACGGCGCCCTCGGCAGCGACCGCGATGGCGCCGCGCGCGGCCGGCCGATGCGCGACCGCCGCCGCCACCACCTCGCGGACGAGGGCGACGAGATCGACCGGCGAGCGGGCCGACGCGCGCTGGGCCGGCTCGACGCGCCGGACCTGGAACATGTCGTCGCACAGCCGGGCGAGCCGGCCGAGCTGACGGTCGAAGACGGCCAGCATCGCCGCCGCCCAGGCCGGGGTATTCTCCGGCTCCCGCTCGCTCATCCGCTTCGTCAGCTGGAGCTGCAGGAGGAGCGAGGTGACAGGCGTCCTGATCTCGTGCGCGGCGAGCACGAGGAAGTCCTCAGGGAGCCGGGCGATGTCTTCCCGGATCGGGACGGCGGGGACGCGGTCGTCGAGTTCGTCGCAAAACGCGGTCATGGCGGAGCCTGCTGGCGGGGTGGAGTCGTGACCCGGCAAAGCATGGCTCGTGCCGCTCATGGCTGTTCTCGGATCGGCACCTCCCGCGGCAGGACAGGGCCACGTCTGCCGAGCGGACGCGCGTCAAGGCGTCGCATTGCGCAACCGACTGCGCAAAACCTCGCGGAGGGAGCCGCCTGGACCGTCGGGCCGCGCGCGGCGCCTCGGGCCGCGCCGGAGCGCCGACGGGCCGCGGCGCAGGCGGGTCCGGGCGCGCCCTTGCTTGGCGGGGAAGCGCGCGCGGAGCAGCTTTTCCGCATGCAACACCAGAGCGGAGAGCAACACCAGGGCGGAGAGCCAGGAGCCACGGCTCAGGCCCGCGGAACCATGGGTGAGCTGCACGCGATGCTCAGGGAGTTCGACACGGCCATGCTCGTCACCATGACCCCGGAGGGGCTGATGCGGGGTCGGCCGATGGAGATCCAGGAGCCGGCCGAGCAGCTGGACTGCGATCTCTGGTTCGTGACGCACGACGAGACGCCGAAGACCGGCGAGATCGTCCGCGAGCACCAGGTGGCGGTCTGCTGCTACCGGCCGCGGGATCGGGCGTACATCTCGATCTCGGCGCGCGCGACGATCGACAGGAACGAGGAGAAGATCCGGAGCCTCTGGAAGCCCTCGTGGAAGGCGTGGCTGCCGGACGGCCCCGATCACCCGAACGCCGCCATCCTGAAGCTGTACGTGGAGCGCGCCGAGTACTGGGAGCCCGAGGGCGGGCGGCTCCGGATCCTCTACGAGAAGGCCAAGGCGCTCGTCCAGGGGAAGTCGGCGAGCGACAAGCTGAACCCGCCGAAGCACATCTGACCGCCGCGCGGCCCGGCGCCCCGGCGCCCCGCGCCGAGCGGCGGCGAGCGATCGAGATCAGTAGACGTTGTCGGCCTGGTCGGGGATGACCGCGCCGGCCTCATCGAGGCACGGGACCGCGGCGCCGTCCTCGTCCACGCAGGCCGTGGTCGAGCACGGGTAACCCGAGGCGAGGTGTCCCTTGGGCGCGATGAACATCGGGTTGATCAGCCAGGTGCCCGCGTAGTTCCTGTACGCGTTGCACATCAGCTCTTTCTTGTTGCGGTTGATCGCGAGCCTGAGGCCGGTGGCGTCCTGGAGGAAGCTCAGATCGGTGTCCGAGTCGCCCGCCCCGAAGACCTGGCGCTGGGATGCGTCCGGGTTCTTCTCGAGCGCGGCGGGGCCCGACGCGCCGAAGATCACCTGGTTGATCCAGCACCGCTTTCCCTCGATGTAGGTGATCAGGCTGTTCCCCGAGAACTCGCCGGCGCCGTCGTTGGCGCCGTCGGGGATCGGACCGCACCCCTGCAAGTTGTACGTCAGCTCGCCGTCCTCGGTCGTCACCTGCCGGACGCCGATGACCCGGTCCGCGGCGATGTTCACCCTCGCCGCGAACGGCTCGACCACGAACTGCGGTGAGGCGGACACCACCCAGACGTCGAAGCCGTTCTTTTGCAGCACGTCGATCAGGTCCCGGATCGGCTCGTAGATCCGGAGCCAGGCGGTCAGCCCCGCGCGCGTCCCGATCGTCTGGACGGCCCCCTCCTCCGCCGTCAGGTTCTCCTCGATCGCCGAGGCGGCGAACGCCGCGATCTCGTCGGGCGCGTGGCCCGCGCCGAGCTGGGCGAACCAGGCGTACGCAGGCTCCAGGGTGCGGCGGTTGTGACCGTCGAAGGCGGCGTCGCCGCCGGTGGTCTCCCCGTCGACATAGACGCTGAGGATCTCGTCGGCGCAGGCGGCCATGGTGCTCGTCGGCAGCGGCTCGCCAGGCTCGGCGGCCGCGCCGCACGCCTCGCCGAGCGAGGAGACCGCGGCGGCCGTGAGGTAAGGGCTCGTCCACGCCCAGTTCCCGTCCGGCGGCTGGAGGATCTTGTCGTGCCGGAGCATCCAGAACATCGTCGCGTCGCCGACATCGTTCTTGATGACGGTGTTGTCCCAGTCGAACACGGCGACCGGCTTCCGGTCGGGGTCGTAGCCGGGGCTCACGGCGCCGTGCTCGTCGATCATGGCGTCGATCCGCTGCCGGTTGTCGCCGTACCACTCGAGCGTCGGATCGAGGTCGGGGAGCGCGCCGCTGCCGCCGTCGCCCCCGCCGCCGGCCGCTCCGCCGCCGCCGCCGCCCGTCGCGACAGACGATGTCGTCGCGGAGCCGGTGGTGTTCTTCACCGGCTCCGTGGACTCGTCGCCGCCGCAGTGGAGCAGCAACACGGAGAGCGGCGCCACGACCAACGTGGTGATGTGCGCCGTCAGCGCTCGTCGAGACATAGAAGTGCACCTCCCAGGAGCGTAGAATTTTCCATATCAGAAGGAACGCACGCGCGCCGCGCGAGCTAGCGCGCCGGAGCCGCCCCGAAGATGCGGCCGATCGCGTCGGTGAGGGAGCCGTCGTCGTTGCTGCCGACGATCAGCGCCGCCGCCTGCTTGAGCGGTTCCGGGCCGTGGCCCATCGCGATCGGAAGACCGCGGGCCTTCAGCAAGGCCACGCCGCGGAAGGTCCCTGGGACCATGCGCGCTCTCCTGCCTGCCGCCCGCCGTACCACGGCCGAGCGCGCGCGCGCGAGCTCTCGGGCGGCCGCCGCGCGCGGCGGCGACGGAGGCTCGGCGCGGAGAGGCGCCTGACGTCACCTCGCGGCGCGCGGGCGCACCGGGGCTCGGGCGCTGGGAGCTCGCGGAGCCGACGTGGCTCGGCGTCAGGCCTTCTTTCTCGGGTCGAACTCGGTGACCGTGTGGAGCGTCTGGGTCGGCTTCTCGCCTCTCCTCGGCGGCGTGAGCCCTCCTCCGTGCAGCTCGGCGACGATGGCGGTGATGTTGTCCTCGCCGCCGCGATCGTTCGCGAGGGCGACGAGCCGCTCGCACGCGGCCTCGATCGAGGGACCCCGCTCGATCACGGCGAGCATGTCCTCGGCCGAGAGCTTGTTCGAGAGCCCGTCGGAGCAGAGCAGGAGGCGATCGTCGCGCCGCAGATCGAGCCGCGCGACGCTGGCCTTCACGTCGGGATCGAGGCCCATCGCCTGGAGCAGCATGCTCCTCATCGGGTGCTGCTCGGCCTCCTCGGGTTGGATCATGCCGGCGTCGATGAGCGCCTGCACGAAGCTCTGATCGTGCGTGATCTGGAGGATCTGCCCGTTGCGGATCAGGTAGGCGCGCGAGTCGCCCACCTCGGCGACGTGCGCTTCGGTCCCGTGCACGCAGATCGCGGTGAGCGTCGCGCCCATGCCATGGCGGCCCGGCTGCTGCGCGGCTTGCCACACCTCGCGGTTGGCGCGCTGTACGGCCTGGAGGGTCGCGTCGTCCCAGTTGCCGCGCGCCGAGGCCATCGCCCGTCGGAGCGCCTCCACGACCAGGGCGCTCGCGACCTCGCCGGCCGCCGCGCCGCCCATGCCGTCGGAGACGGCGAGCAGGACCGGATAGGAGGCTTCGAAGGTGACCTCATGGGCAGGCGGCGCGGTCTTGGCGGCGGAGGTGAGGTGGGCGATGAGGAGCGTGTCCTCGTTGTTCTTACGGACCCGTCCGAGGTCGGTGATACCGCAGGCCTTCACGGTGATGTCCCCGGCTCCCAGTGTCGCTTCTGTCATGTGATGTCTCCTGTTTCCTCGTTTCCATCCATGAACCGACCGTTCCCGCCGAGCAGCAGGCATGGGAGCGGCGAGCTGCGCGCGCTGCCGAGCGCTGGCCGACGCGCACGCCGACCGCCGGCTCCACCGTTGCACCGTGTCGTCGCGCAAGCGAGGTCGGAGGGACGCGCTGCGCCGGCGAGGCGGGGAATGTAGGGCGGAGGGGCGCCACCGCAGCCACCGCAGCGCGCTCGACCTGTCCAGCGGGCGCGCCGCGCGGCGAGGCGGAGCGGGAACGGCATGGCGCATCCGGCTCGCGCCAGGAGAGGGAGCTCACGACGAACCCCGGTGCGCGCATCCGACGGGTGGAGGACGGCGTGGCGGGCCTCCTGGATTCCCTGATGGCGATAAGGCGGGAACGTAGAAACTGTTATGCGGATCACGCCGAATACCCGCGTGGGTCTTTGGAGTGCCGTGGGTCGGTCGCGGATCGCCGCCATCGCTACGTCGTCTGGTACGGCGGCGGGCCACGTCAAGCAGGGCCTGGCGCCCTGACCGGCGGGGGCCTGATCGGCGGGGGCCTCACCCGGGTTCGGTGGCCGGTAGGTCGACCGAGGTCCGTCGGTCGTGGGTCACCGACCCAGGTTGGGGCCACCGACCCGGGTTGAGGTCACCGACCCGGGTTGAGGTCACCGACCCGGGTTGAGGTCACCGACCCGGGTTGAGGTCACCGACCCGGGTTGAGGTCACCGACCCGGGTTGGGGTCACCGACCCGGGTTGGGGTCACCGGCGGCAGGTCGGCCGGCGGCAGGTAGGGCGTCGCTATCAGGATGGGCCAATCACCGTCGGGTCGCCCGCCAGCGGCGGTCCACTCAAGGGATCGCTGCGGACGTGAACGGCATCGGGAAGATCTGACCCGACCTCCACGCTTCGGCATGATCCGCGTAATGGCACGTCCGCGGATCCCCGCTGATACCGGTGCTCATCACCCCGAGCGAGCCGTCGAGCGGGGCGAGGTTCCAGACCAGCCGCGTCGCGCTGAGCGAGTCCTGGTCGAGCGCGCCCCGCACCCCGCCTGCGGCCTCGAACTCGCCGGGCGGAAGCGCCAGGATACCGACCTTCGCGAACCAGCCGCCGATGTTCACCGTCTCCACATCGCCGGTCGCCGGGAAGGTGCCGATATCGAAGCGCGCGTCCTCGCCCGCAAGCGGGTGGTTGTAGGTCAGCTCGTGGATCCCGCCCCAGGTCCACGCGCTCACGTCCGGCCCCAGCGCCCCGCGGAGCATCGCGTCCGCCTCGCCCAGCGCCCGGCGCACGGCCTCGTCCCGCGCGACCCCGGGATCCACGCCCTCGCTGATGCCGAAATACGGCGCGCGCGGGTTCTCGAGCACGTCGATCAAGCCGTTGAGCTGGTTCGTGAGGAACACGTTGGGCGCGAAGAGCGCATATTCGTCGGGGCCGATCACGTCCGTCACCGTGTTGCGCAGCAGGATCAAGGTCAGCATCTCGTAGACGGCCGCGCCGCGGCTGCTCGCCGCCGCGTTCCCGTCCCACTGCTGCAGGGCCTCCACCGCCGCGACGGCGCTCGGATCGTCCGCGGGCAGCCCGACGCGCCCGAGCGCAGCCAGGTAGCTGTCGCGCAGCGGCAACCCGATCGTGGTCTGCGTGTCCAGCTGGATCGACGCCATGTCCTGCGGCGTGAGCGGCTGCGTCGCCGTCGTCAGACGGGTCATGATCCGCTGCGCGCGCCACGGCATGTCCCAGTAGTTCGCGAGGTGCACCGGCCGCCCCTGCGGCGCGTAGTTCCGCGGCACCATCCGGTTGTTCGCCGTCACGAGGATATGCGACGGCGGATCGTAGACCGAGGGCAGCTCGGCGTTCGTGGCGTACCCGGTCCACTCGTGCCCGCCCGTCCCCGGCACCGGATAGAGCGCGTTCAGCGGGCTCTGGCGCTGCGGCGCGAGCCCCGAGTTCTGGTAGCCGATGTGGCCGTGCGTGCCCGCGTAGTCGGCGAAGATGAAGTTCCAGCCGATGCTCTGCTTCAGCGCCGCCGCCTTGAACTGCGGGAAGCTCTGCGCCGCCGGCATCTCGAAGTAGCCGTCGACCTTCCACTCGGGCTGGCCCGCGGTCGACTTGAGCGCGAGGGTCCCGAACGCCTCCAGCCCGTCCAGACCGTCGTTGAGGATCGGCCCGTGCGGCGTCGAGCGGAACGTCCGCTGCACATCCGGCTGCCCCTTCACACGGATGGTCTCCACGCGCTTGGTGACCGGCTTCCACTGGCCGTTGATGAGCACCTCCTGCTTTCCTCCGCTCGCCGGGCGGAGCGTCTCCACGTACAGATCGACGCTGTCGAAGAGCGAGAACGTCGGCACCCAGGCGATGCTCTCGGTGTGACCGCTGATGAACCCGGGGAACCCGGGCACCATCCAGCCTGCCACGTTGTACTGCCCGTTCACCTTGAGCTGGGCCAGGTAGACGGCGGACGGGGTCGCGTGGGGGAAGTGCGGATCGGTCGCGAGGAGGGGCTTCCCGGTCGAGGTGAGGTGCCCGTCCACCGCCCACGCATTGCTCGCGCGCCCGCTCACAGGCGTCATCTGCCGGAGCTGCTCCGTGAGCCGACGCGCCCCCTCCAGGCACGTCGGCGGGGGCGGGTTCACGATGGTGGCAGACGGCGTGGTCGGGCCAGGCGGCACGAGGAACGTCGAGATCGGGTTCAGGTTGCCCTGCGCGTCGAACATCGACACCTCGTTCGGAGCCTCCTTGATCAGCGTCGTCGCGACCTCCGTCCCCGCGATCGAGGCGACGGCCGCGCGCTCGAGCTTGGTGAACCACGTCAGGGTGTCGAAGGTGACACCCACGTAAATATAGGCGAGGACGCTGTCCTCGGGCGTCCAGGGATCCGGCTGGTAACCGAGGGTCTGGAACTCGAGCGGCAGGCCGCCGCTCGACGCCTTGGCTTCGGAGATGTACTTGTTCACGCCAGCGGCGCAGCCCTGCAGCGCGCGCTTCGTCCGCGAGGCCGCCGCTGCGTAGCGCGCCGCCGCGAACGCGCGCAGGTTCTGCGCGCGGGCGAGGAGATCCTGGCCGAGGATGGCGTCATCGTCGCCGGGCCCGTAGATCTCCGCGAGGCGCCCCTCTGCGCTCCGGCGCAGCACGTCCATCTGGAAGAGCCGGTCGCGCGCCATTGCATAGCAAAGGCCGCCGTAACCCGCCTTCTCGTCCCATGCGGTGACGTGGGACATCCCGCGATCGTCCACGCGGATGTACGCCACATCGAGGCCGCTGATCTCGACCGCGGTCTCCTTCGCCGCGGTCTGCTCTGCCAACCCCTGATCATCCTGGGCCACGCTGCACGCGGCAGCAGAGAGCAGGAATGCCACGCCGGTCATTCGCCTGATCATGCCGATCTCCTTCTGCTGGCCCCCTCGCAAGGACCGCAGTTTGCAGGTCACGTGCGCCACGCTCACCCTGGGTCGCATGCCGCCTCGCATGGCGATGCGCGGCGAGCGGCTGTCAGCACAAAATGCTGCCCCGAACGATCAGGCGATCAGACGGTTGCTGAGCAATCACTGACAAGCAGCGGACAAGACGAACGAGCGCCTCCTACGTTGCTTTCACATGCACGAGATAAGCGGATAGGAACTAACCAATGGGATTCGAAAGTCAAGCTATTCGTTAATTACACCCTTTATACAAACACACTGTACACTGTCGCTGATGGACGCTGTCTCAAACGATCTAGGTCGCCAAAGCGCGCACGGTTTGCGCGATTTGCGCGTGTTTGCGCGAGGATTGCGCGCGGGTTGCGAACGGACAGCCCGTAAAATCTGCAACCTAGCACCCAGTCGGCATACGCGCCATGCGGCACGGGCCCTGAGCTCAATTCAGACGCCCTGGCCGTTCACCGCCGCTGCTCCCGCGTTGTCCCGCCTCGTCCCGCCTCGTCCCGCCTCGTCCCGCCTCGTCCCGCAGTGTTCCCGCGGTGTTCCCGGCTCGTGTCGCGATGCGTGGCTCACGGGCCGCCGCCGATCCATCGATCGTCCGCGGCGCTGCTCGAGCAAGAAACCGTCGCCGGACGGTGAGGTCACCCCGGGAGGTCGCTTTGCCGCAACGCCGTCTGGCACGCCTGACCGGCCCGGCGCGGCGGTGCCCCCCTCTCCTCCGTATCAGGACGTATCAGGACCTTCGAGCCCCGGCGAGGGGGTCGCCCGAGGGCCGAGGAGAGCTCGCGTCAGCCGCGTCCGGGAGCTCGCTCTCCGGCTCGGGCGGCGCCCGCGGGGCGCTCGTCGCCGAGGTCGAGCGCCGCGCAGACCTCGGTGAAGCTGTCGAACGGCGTGCACGGCACCCCGTCGCGCGCGCAGAGCACGTCGAGGGCGCTGCCCCGCACCGCGAACACACGGTCGCAGCACCGCGCCGCGGGATAGTCCAGCCGACCGTCGCCGATGTAGACGGTGGCCGCCTCGCCGGTCGCGGCCTTCAGCTGGTCGAGGACGCGGATCTTGAAATCGTCGCCGGGGCCGAGCCGCACCGCCTCTGGCACGGTCACGCGCCAGCGGCCGTCGAAGACGGCATCGAAGCAAGAAAACGCGGTGCCCGGCGGCAGGAACTCGCGGATGTAGAACGGCAGCCCGTGGCTGACCACATGAAACACCCACCCCCGGCGGGCGCACAGCGCGAGCAGCTCCTCGAAGCCCGGACGAAGCCCGGCGTGGGGGCGGAGCAAGGCCAGGAGCTCGTCCGCCGGGCGATCCACATCGGCATAGCCGCGCCGGAGGAGCTCGAGCGGCGTGATCTGGCCGCTGGCCGACAGCGTGAGCAGCTCCTTCCGCCAGTCATAACGGAGGTGGGCGTCCCAGACTTCGTTCGTCAGGTCGGCGCAGGTGATGGTTCCGTCGAAGTCGCTGAGGATGAGCACGGCCGCGGATTGTGCACGCCTTCGCGCCGGCCGCCAGCGCAGACGGTCAGACCGCGACGGGGAACGGGTTTCGCTCGGCGAACCCGGTCTGGTGGAAGTAGGGGTACGCGAGCGGCGTCTTGCTCGCGGCGTCCAGCCTCGCGATCTGCGCCGGCGTCAGGGTCCACCCGACGGCCCCAAGGTTCTGCCGAAGCTGCTCCTCGTTGCGCGCGCCGATGATCACGTTGGCGACGCTCGGCCGCTGGAGCAGCCAGTTGATCGCGATCTGCGGGACGGTCTTGCCCGTCTCCTTCGCCACCTCGTCGAGCGCGTCGACCACCCGATAGAGGTACTCCTCATCGACCTGCGGCCCGCCCTCGGCAGCCAGCTTGTTCCGGAGCCGGCTGACCTCCGGCAACGGCTGTCCGCGCCGGATCTTGCCGGTGAGGCGCCCCCAGCCGAGCGGGCTCCAGACCACCGCGCCGACCTTCTGGTCGAGCGCGAGCGGCATCAGCTCCCACTCGTAGTCACGCCCGACGAGCGAATAGTACGCCTGATGCGCCACGTAACGAGAGAGGCCGTATTTCTCCGACACCGCGATCGACTTCATCAGGTGCCAGCCGGAGAAGTTCGAGCAGCCCAGGTACCGGATCTTCCCCGCCCGCACGAGGTCGTCGAGCGTGCCCAGCGTCTCCTCGACCGGCGTGAGCGCGTCGAAGCCGTGCAGCTGAAAGAGGTCGATGTAATCCGTCTGCAGCCGGCGCAAGCTGCCCTCGACCGACCGGAGCAGGTGGTGCCGCGAGGAGCCGACGTCGTTCGGACCCGGGCCGAAGCGAAAGGTCGCCTTCGTGGAGATGATGACCCGATCGCGCCGGCCCTTGATCGCCTGGCCGAGGATCTCCTCCGCCAGCCCGTTGGAGTAGATATCGGCCGAATCGAACATGTTCATGCCGGCCTCGAGCGAGACGTCGACCAGCCGGGTCGCCTCGGCCACGTCGGTCGCGCCCCAGCCCCGGAAGAACTCGTTGCCTCCGCCGAACGTGCCCGTCCCTAGACTCAGCACGGGCACCTTGAACCCTGACCCGCCCAGCAGCCTGAATTCCATGGATCTTCTCCGCGTAATGAGGACAACCTCCGACGCAGGGAGCGGACGCCGGACTCCAGGCGCTTGCCCCTTTGCCGCGGTCGTGGACGGTTAGGAACTCCAGGGCGATCCGAAAGTCAAGCGCCATCGGGCGCCGCGCGTCGCCCCGGGGTGCGCGGGCCGCGCCGCGCGGCGCCGATCACAGGCCGATGTCGCTCCGGAACGCCCGCAGGGCCTCGGTGCGCGCCGAGCAGCGGAGGCGCTCGTCGCGGTGCATCTGCCCGAGCGTCCGCGCGTGCCCGGCCGGGATGAACATCGGCTCCCAGTGGATCCCCTCGTCGCCCCGCCGCTCACAGGCGATCTCCCCGAGGACGCTGCCCGTGTAGATGCGGAGCGTCCGGCCGTCGCAGTAACACACCTTCTGGACGACCCGCGCGGCGCGCGACATGCCCGGGGGGATGATGGAGCATATCCGGTCTTGAAGCCGCTCCCAGAACGGCTTCACGAGCGGCCCCGGAAAGCCGTTCAGGTGCTCGATGAACAGCCCGCCGTGCTCCACGAAGAGCGGCACGAGCGCCAGCCGGAAGGCGGCGAGCGCCTTCTCCCGCACGACGACGTCGAGATCCGAGGAGAGCACCTCGGGCACGTCGAGCCTGAGGACCCGGAGCGGCGTCGGGCCGTCCTTCCACGCGTGGATCATGTCCTCGAGCTTGTCCTCGTTCGAGGAGACGAAATAGACCATGATCGTCGGCCCTCATCCATCCAGCGCGTCGAGCAGGTCCACCACGCTCTTCGTCTTGTCGTTCGGGTCGAGCTCGATCACGTCGATGTGCCAGTCCTCGAGCAGCGCCGGCTGGACGAGCCCGGCGCCGAAGGTCGCCCAGTAGCCGCGGCGGTTCAACGCGCGCTTCGCGCCGGGCGAGCTGCCCTCGAGGCGCATCTGCTCCATGCGATACCAGATGTAACGGATGTCCACGTCGCTGAAGCTGTAGCCGAGGAAGAGAAAGGTGTTGCTGAGCAGATCGGCCCGCAGGCGCTGATCGGGCGCGGCCTCGAGCCGGAGGCGGCCGAAATACTGGGCCTCGGTCAGCACCACGGTCTCGGGCCAGTTGAGGTCGCCATGAAACTTGATGACATGGCACGCCCCCTGGGCCGGGCAACGCGCGAAGTCGTCGAACGTGGAGAGCGCCACGGCCTCCTTGCCCGCGTCGCGGAGCGCCTCCTCGATGTGATGCTCGAAGTTTGTCGTGTAGATGGTCCGGAAATGACGGCGCGCCAGCGCCTTGTGCTGGCACGAGCTCCTGCGGCGCTCGTTGACCTCGCGCGCGTGGAAGCGCGCGCGCATCTCGGCGATGAAGCTGTCGAGGCCGCCGTCGCACTCCCGGGCGAAGAAGCCGGCGAGCTGAGGGGGCAGGCCGTGCAGCTCGAAGAGCGCAGGCTCGAAGCCGAGCGCCTGGCCCATCCACCCCATCAGTTCCCTCCACATCGGCAGCTGGAGCGGGGCGGAGAAGCCTGCGCCGAGAAAAGGGATGAGGCGCCCTTCCCGGTACGCCTGCCGGAGCGGGACCGCCGCTTGCTCGAGCGTCAGAACAGCCATCGTCGGCGAGCGATGGTATCCGCCCGCCGACCTCGCGCAACCAGCCCTGGCTCGGCCAGGGCGCTTCGCGATCCCGTCCGGGCCGCTCGCTCGCGGCGCATCTCGGCCACGGCGGACAGGGCAGGAGCGCCGCCGGCGCTCGGCGGCACGAACGAGGCGCTCGCTCGGTCGCCGCGCGGCGCGCGGACGGACCGGAGGAATGCGGCGCGTCACGAGCGCAAGAGGCCCGCCGCCGCCCGACCACGCCTCCCGAGCTCCGCTCAGGCCCTCCGCCGGCGCGTCACGGACATCAGCGCGGCCCGCATGGTGCCGAACGTCCGCGCCTTCTCGATCCCGGTCCCGAGCTGCGTCATCGTCTGCGCCACCGCGGGCCGGATCCCCGAGATCAGGCACGTCGTGCCCAGCAACTCGACCGCGCGCACGATGCGCAGGAAGTGATCGGCGATCGCCGAGTCCACGACGTCGACGCCCGTCAGATCGAGGATCGCCACGCGCGCCTGCGTGCTCACGATCTCCCGCAGCAGGCTCTCGGTGATCGACGCCGCTCGGCGGCTGTCGATCACGCCGACGAGCGGCAGCGCCAGCACCCCGTCCCACACCTGGATGATCGGCGTGGACAGGACCTGGATCATCTCCTGCTGCCGCTCGATCACGTTGAGCCGCTCCGTGAGCGCCTGTTCGGCGCGCACGCGGTCGGTCACGTCGCGCTCGACCACGGTCACCCCGCCGCGGCCCGAGACAGGATCCCGCAGGATCGAGAGCTTGGCGCTGAAGAACCGCTCCTCTCCCCCCTGCTCCCGGGCGTAGCTCACCGCGCGCGGCGCCCCATCCAGAGCGAGATCCGCGATCGCGCCGAGGAGCACGGCGGCGATCCGCTGCGGCATCGCGTCGCGCACGTGCCGGCCGATCGCGCGCTCGGGCGCCTCGTGGAAGGCGCTCATCTCCTTCGGCACATGATAGCTCGTGAGCCGGCCCCCCTCGTCGAGCGTGAAGACGACCTCGCTGAGCGAGGCGAGGATCGCCCGCTGCTGCGCCTCGCTCTGCCGGAGCTCCAGCGTCCGCTCCTCGAGCTTCCGCTTCGCCTCCTCGTGGTGCGCGAGGCGCAGCCGCG
This sequence comes from Sorangium sp. So ce394, assembly GCF_051474665.1. Taxonomy (NCBI): domain Bacteria; kingdom Pseudomonadati; phylum Myxococcota; order Polyangiales; family Polyangiaceae; genus Sorangium; species Sorangium sp. So ce394. Next base: position 4,558,066 of record NZ_CP150339.1, on the reverse strand, counting down.
TCATCTCCGCGTCGAGCGTCCTGTCCGAAGGATAGACGCGGAACTCGACGGAGGCCTCGGCCTCGTCCGGCGCGCTCAGGAGCTCATCCGCCCAGCAGTTGACCCCGAGGGCGAGAGAGAGGATTCCGATGATCTTCCCCTGGAGGAACGGGCAACCCCAGCGCACCGTCGAGCCGCGCTGCATCTCGAGCTCCCAGGGATTCCGCACGACCACCACGGCGCGCCGAGACTCCTTGTCGAACACAGGGAGCTCGAACCGGCCCCACCCGCCCATGCCCACCGCGCTCCCCCAGGCGAGGAACCCCTCCTCGAAGGTCTTGCCCAGCGCGGTGACCATCGTGTCGTAGTCCTCGGCCGTGCCCAGGCTCGAGTGCTGAGCCACCATGAGGCGGAAGAGCGGGACGCCGACCTCGTGGACGAGCGGCTCCAGCATGCGATAGAGCGACGGGTTGAGCCAGAAGAGCACCGACGGCAGACCGTGGGTGAACAGCATCCCCCGGTCGCACTCCCACCGGAAACGCCCCAGGTTCAGCTCGAGGGTATGGGTGGTCCCGACGCTCTTGACAGTGACGGGCTTCTCCTCGGTCTCCCGGCTCAGGTCGTCTTGCATCGATCGATCGCCCTTCCGCTCGCCTCGAAGCCGAGAGCAGCTCAGGAGTCTCCGCCCGCAAAGCCCCGAGGAGACGCCCGGTCGCAGCGAGCGCGGAGCGGCTTTCGCGGACTCGTGTAAGGGGCCTCATCTTGCACGAAAGCGCCAGGAAGGGCTAGAGAAGCCGATCTCGGAGGCCACGACACCCCGCGATCTGCGCCAGGCTCGCCCATTGGGGCCCATCGGAGGACACGCGCTCACCTCGCGAGCCCATGCGCTGATCCGGTCGGCGACGCCTCGGCGCCGAGGCCACGCGCTACGTGCGGGAGAGATCGGGCCCGCCGGGGTGGGCCAGGCGGGCGATCACCTCGACGAGCGCGGCGGGATCGACCGGCTTGGGGATGTGCATCTGGTATCCCGCGGAGAGCGTCCGATCGCGCGCGCTCTGGCCGGCATGCGCGGTGAGCGCGATCGCGGGCGTCGCGCCGCCGCGCTCGGCCGGCAGCGCCCGGACGCGGCGGATCAGCGCGTGGCCGTCCTCGCCGGGCAGGCCGATGTCGCTCACGATGACGTCCGGCCGCCACGGCTCGACGAGCTCGAAGCCCTCCAGCGCCAACCCGGCGACGCGGACCTCGGCGCCCGCCCCCGAGAGGAGGTGCGCCATCAGCTCCCGCATGTCCGGCGCGTCGTCGATCACGAGGACGCGCAGCCCGGCGAGGACCGGCGGGGGGGCCGCGCCGCTGCCCCGGGGCGCGAGCATGGCGCGCGGGGCAGCGGGCACCTCGACCGACGGCAGGAGCGGCAGCTCGACGGTGAACGTCGCGCCCTGGCCCGGACCGCCGCTCTCGGCGCGGACCGCGCCGCCGTGCAGCTCGACGAGGTGCCGCACGATGGAGAGGCCGAGGCCGAGCCCGCCGCGCCGGCGCTGGATCGAGCTGTCGGCCTGGCGAAAACGCTCGAAGACGAGGGGCAAAAACTCCGCGCTGATCCCCTCGCCCGTGTCGCTGACGCGGATCTGGGCCGTGGCGCCGACCTTGTCCAGCGACACGGCGACGCGCCCGCCAGGCGGCGTGAACTTGACGGCGTTGCCGAGCAGGTTCCAGACGACCTGCTGCAGGCGACCGCCGTCTCCCCAGACCTCGCCGACCTCCGGATTCAGCGACAGGGAGACGCTGACGCCCTTGGCGTCGGCGGCCAGCGTCAGCGCGTCGAGCGCGGCGCGGAGGACCGAGGCCAGGCAGACCGGCTGCGCCTTCAGGGTCATCTTGCCGCTCACGATGGCGGAGACGTCGAGCAGATCCTCGACGATCTGCAGCTCGGCCAGGCTGTTGCGCTCGATGGCCTCGAAGGCGCGCCGCATCGTGCCCGCGTCCAGCGTGCCCGTGCAGAGCAGCTGCGCCCAGCCGACGATGGAGGTGAGCGGCGTGCGCAGCTCGTGGCTGAGCGTGGCGAGGAACTCGTCCTTCAGGCGGTCGGCGGCCTCGGCCTTCTCGCGCGCGGCCTGCTCGCGGGCGAGGAGCGCCTCTCGCTCCTCCTCCGCCCGCTTGCGCTCGGTGATGTCGGTCGAGATGCCGCAGACGGCCCACGGCTCGTCGGCCGCGTCGCGCAGCGGGCACTTGATGGAGATGTAGGTGTGCAGGCCGTCGTCCTGCATCACGAGCTCCTCGGCCTGGAGCGGCGTCCGGGCGTCGAGCACCCGCCGGTCGTGGGCGCGGAACGCGCTGGCCTGCGCGGGCGGGAACAGCTCGTCATCGGTCCTGCCGAGGACCGACGCCTCGGTCACATGAAAGAGCCTCTCGAAGTGGCGATTGATGAGCACGTATCGCCCCGCCGCGTCCTTGACGTAGATGACGGCCGTCGAGTTGTCGATGACGGCCCGGAGGAGGTGCTGACTCTCGCCCAGGGCCGCGAGGGCCCGCTTGCGCTCGGCGCTCTCCTCGCGGAGCGTGGCGTTCGCCGCAGCGAGCTCGACCGTGCGCTCGGCGACGCGCTGCTCCAGGGCGCCGTGGGCGAGCCGCAGCGCGGACTCGAACTGCTCGCGCATCGCGATCTCCCGCTGCAATTGCGCGTTCTGCGCCGCGATCTTCCGGCGCATCGCGTGCATGGCCAGGTGCGTCCTGACGCGCGCGACGACCTCGTCGAGCTGGAACGGCTTGGTGACGTAATCGACCCCGCCGGCCTCGAACCCCGCGACCTTGTCGGCGGTGTCCGCCAGGGCGGTCATGAAGATCACCGGGATCTCCCGGGTGCTCGCGGACGCCTTCAGGCGCCGGCACGTCTCGAAGCCGTCGATCCCGGGCACCAGCACGACGTCGAGCAGGATCAGATCGGGCCGCAAGAGCTCCGCCCGCTCCAAGGCCTCCTCGCCATCCTGGGCGATCGCGATCTCGAAGCCCTGGTCCTCCAGGTGAGCGAGGATGACAGCCAGGTTGGCGGGCGCGTCGTCGACGATCAGGAGGGTCTCCGGTCGAGCGCCCTCCGGTCCGTTCACGTCCATGGGCTCGGCCCGCCGTTCGGCGAGGGCTTCGTGTCCGCGCGCAGTCGACTGTGTGATGTGCATCCCCGCCTTGCCCGCAATCCGCAGTCACAGGGGCAAGACGAGCGCGTCGCGCGTGCGCTCCTCCGCTCCCCCATGCTCCTCCTGCCTCACGCCCGCTCGCCGCTCCGGACCACGTGGAGATCGAGCCTGCGCCGGAGCTTACCAGCAGCCGTCGGACCTCCGCCACGCCGTTCGGGTCCGGCGCGCCTCGCCTCGCCGCGCGCGGAGGTGCGGTAAGGTCCAACACCCGGCCGCCGGGGTCAGCCGCTCACGCCACGCGGGCCCAGCGGTGCCGACGGCGCGATTGCCGTAGGGAGAGAGACGATGGAGATGAGCAGGTCGGCGGTGGCGATGTGGACGGCGTCATGCCTCGCGATGGGGGGCTGCACGGCGATCGTGGGCGTGGACGAGCCGTACCACCTCGCGGACGGAGGAGGAGGCGGCGGGGCCTCGGGCGGCGGCGGCAGCGTCCCGAGGAGCTGCGCCGACATGGACGCGATCTGCGGGCCGCGCGGGGACGAGAGCTGCTGCGCGAGCCTGGTGGTGCCCGGAGGCACGTTCGATCGCGGCGACGCCGAGCCGCGCCTGGCGACGGTGAGCGACTTCCGGCTGGATCGATTCGAGGTCACGGTGGGGAGGTTCCGGGCGTTCGTCTCGGAGTACCCGGCGGCGTGGCCGGTCGTGGGCGCGGGAGCGCACCCGAAGATCCCGGACAGCGGGTGGCGCGCCGAATGGGACGACAAGATGCCAGTCGACCGAGACGCGTTGATGGCGTGGACGCACTGCGAAGATCCTTATTACTCGTGGACCGACGAGGTCGGCGACCGCGAGCTCCTGCCGGTGACCTGCGTGAGCTGGTTCGTGGCGTTCGCGTTCTGCGCCTGGGACGGCGGCCGACTGCCCACGGCGGCGGAGCGGCGCTACGCGGCGGCCGGCGGGGACGAGCAGCGGCAGTACCCCTGGTCGAGCGCGGACAGCGCCGCGGAGCCCGACGAGAGCTACGCGGTGTACGGCTGCGGCCTCGACGGGTCGTGCGAGATCGCGGACCTCCAGCCGGGCGGGTCGAGGTCGCCGCGCGGGGACGGGCGGTGGGGGCATGCGGACCTGGGCGGAAACGTGTGGGAGTGGGTGCTGGATTCGTTCGCGGAGGAGATCCCGCTCGAGTGCGAGGACTGCACCGTCCTCACCCCCGACGCGAACCACATGATCTGGGGCGGGGGCTGGCGCAGCGAGGAGGAGACGTTGCTCACCTCGGCCTTCGAGGAGCGCAGCCCCGGCGGGGAGTTCGCGGGCACCGGGTTTCGGTGCGCGCGCGCGCCGTGATGGGCCCGCTCCGCCATCGCGAGCGCCGGGCTGCGCGGCGCGCGCGCTGCGCCCAGCGCCGCTCCCTGAATCCTTGACGCGACCGCCGCCGCGCGCGACCCTCCCGCCGTGTCGGCCACGCTCGCGGACGGAACGGTCTTTGCGCACCGCTATCGCGTGGTGCGCCTCCTCGCCGTCGGCGCGATGGGGTCCGTCTACGAGGCGGTGCACCTCGAGACCAACCGCCGCCGGGCGCTGAAGGTGATGCACGCGTACCTCTTCCAGAGCGAGGAGATGCGCAGCCGCTTCAAGCGCGAGGCGCAGATCACGGCGGACATCGAGAGCGAGTACATCGTCGACGTCTTCGACGCGGGCATCGACGACGCGACGGGGATGCCGTTCCTGGTGATGGAGCTGCTCCGCGGCGAGGAGCTCGGCCAGCGCCTCAAGCGCCTCGGTCGGCTGCCGCCCGGCGAGGTCGCGACGTACCTCCAGCAGACGGCGTCGGCCCTCGACCGGACCCACGCCGCGGCGATCATCCACCGGGATCTGAAGCCCGAGAACCTGTTCGTGACCCACCGGGACGACGGCACGCCCCGCATGAAGATCCTCGATTTCGGCGTGGCGAAGCTGCTCGCCGAGGGCGGCACCGCGGCCGGTCTCACGCGGAGCCTCGGGACGCCCATCTACATGGCGCCCGAGCAGTTCCGCGTCGACACGAAGCTCACGAGCGCCGTCGACATCTACGCGCTCGGGCTGATCGCGTACACGCTGCTCGTCGGGACGCCGTACTGGAGCCCGGAGGCGCTCAGCGCCGGCGACGTGATCGCGTTCGCGCTGGTGGTCGTCCACGGGCCGAAGGAGCCGCCGGTGCAGCGCGCGATGGCGCATCGGGTGGTGCTGCCGCCGGGCTTCGACGCGTGGTTCGCCAAGGTCGCGGCCGTCGATCCGGCGGCGCGGTTCCGCACCGCGAGCGAGGCGGCGCAGGCGCTCTCCGAGGTGCTCGGCTTGGCCGCGGCCAGCAGCGGACCCGTGCCCCACCCGAGCGCTCCGTCCTGGTCCCTGGCGAGCGCCCCCACGCCGGCGCTCGGCACGCCGTCGCCCGGGACGACCGCGCCCGGGATGCCGGCGCTCGCCACGCCGGCGCCCGGGATGACGGCGCCGGGGACGACCGCGCCCGGGATGCCGGCGCCCGGGATGCCGGCGCCCGGGATGACCGCGCCCGTGCTGATGACGCCCGCGATGACGAGCGTCGCCCCGCTCGGCCCGGAGCACCCGGCCCGCGCGCCGGGCGTGCCGCTCGCGGCGACCATGATGGAGACCTCGATGACCTCCGTCCCCGCAGGGCCGATCGCGCCTGCGAAGCCCGGCCGGGCGCCGTTCGTCGCGGCGGCGGCCGTCCTCGGGCTCGGCGTGCTGGTCGTCGCGGGGAGCTGGCTCCTGATGCGCACCGGGGCCGAGCCGGACGTGGCCGCGTCGCCGGAGGCCGCCGCGCAGGACGCCGGCGCGTCGGGCGCCGCCGTCACCCCCGCGCCGAGCGCGGCGCCGACCGCCGGGCCCTCGGCGTCGACGGAGCCCTCGGCCGTGGCGGCCGACCCCTCGGCGTCGGCCGGGCCCTCGGCCGCGGCGGCCGACCCCTCGGCGGCGCAGCCCGACGCCGCGGCGTCCGCGCCGAGCGCCAGCGCGGGCCCGGCCGCGCGCAGGCCGGCGAGCGCTCCCCCGAAGGCGCCGCCGAGGCCGGCCCCGAGCGAGCGAAAGGGCACCTCGACGCGCCCCAAGGTCCCCTTGCTCGGACGGGATTGAGATCCATGTCCGCCGCGATGCCGGCTCCCTCATCGCCCACGCCGTCCGACCTCTCGCCCTGTGGATGCGCCAGACCATGACACGTTGCCTGCGCCGGATTGCCGCTCTCGCCCTCGCCCTCTGCCCGCTCGCCGCCGCGGCGCCCGCCGCGGCGCAGGACAGCGCGGCCGCGGAGACCCTCTTCAACCGAGGCCTCGCCGACATGGAGGCGGGCCGGTACGAGGCGGGCTGCAAGGCGATCGCCGAGAGCCATCGGCTCGAGCCCAAGCTGGGGGCGCTCTTCACGCTCGCGACCTGCGAGTCGCGGTGGGGCCGCATCGCCGCCGCGTCCGCGCACTTCGGCGAGTACCTGGCGCAGTACGAGCAGCTGCCGCCGGAGCAGAAGAGCCGGCAAGGGGACCGGCCGAAGGTGGCCAGGCAGGAGCGCGACAAGCTGGCCCCGCTCGTGCCGGAGCTCTCGCTCGCCCTCCCGCCCGGCGCCCCGACGGGGACGGTGGTGAAGCGCGACGGCGACGTCGTGGACAGCGCCGCGCTCGGCGCGAGCGTCCCGGTGGAGCCGGGGGAGCACGTCGTGTCGACCCAGGCGCCGGGAGGGTCGGTCTGGGAGACGCGGATCCAGCTCGCCCAGGGCGAGAAGAAGCGGGTCGAGCTGCAGGTGAACGGCGCCGGGGCGGCCCCCGCGGGCGGCGCGTCGGGCCGGCGGACCGCCGTGTACGTGGCCGGCGGCGTCGGCGTGGCGGGGCTCGTGCTCGGCGGGATCACGGGCGCGCTCACCCTGGGCCGGAAGAGCGTCGTCGAGAAGCACTGCGGCAGCGGGATCGGCTCGAGCGACGAGACGGCCTGCGACCAGACCGGGCTCGACGCCGCCGAGAGCGCGAGCGCCACGGGGCTCGTGAGCACGATCGGCTTCGGCGTGGGGCTGGTCGGGCTCGGGGCGGCGGCGGTGCTCTACCTGACCGAGCCGACGCAGAGCGAGGCGACCGCCGGCGCGACGTCAAGGCGGATCCGCGCCGGGGTGCTCGCGGCGGGGCCCGAGGGCGTGGTGCTGGGGGCGAGCGGGGCGTGGTGACGCGGCGGGCGGCGCGGCGCCCGCGCGGACGAGCGCGCGCGCCCTCGCCGCCCCTACCCGCCGGCGCGGAGGCGCGCTAGACCCGCCGCGTGCAGCTCATCCCCGCCATCGATCTCCTCGGAGGCCAGGCCGTGCGCCTCCATCAAGGGCGCTACGATCAGGTCACCGTCTACGACCAGGACCCGGCGGCGCTCGCCGCCCGCCTCCGCCGCTCCTGCGATCGGCTGCACGTGGTCGATCTGGAGGGGGCCCGGGCCGGCCGGCCCGTGCAGGCCGACGCGGTCCGCGCCGTCGTCGCGGCGTTCGGCGTGGACGGGGGCAGCGTTCAGGTGGGCGGCGGCATCCGCTCCGCCGCCGCGGCCGAGAGCTACCTCGCGCTCGGCGCCGATCGCATCGTGCTCGGGACCGCCGCGGTGAACGACCCCGCGCTCGTGCGCGACCTCGCCGTCCGCTTCCCGGGGCGCGTCGTGGTCGCCGTCGACGCGAAGGACGGGCGCGTGGCCGTGCAGGGCTGGGAGCAGGTCTCCTCGGTCACGGCGCTCGACGTCGCCCGCGCGCTCGCCGGCGCCCCCATCGCCGCGCTCCTCTACACCGACGTCTCCCGCGACGGGACGCAGGTCGGCCCCAACCTGGAGGCCACCCGTGAGCTCGCCGGCTCGTGCGGCTTCCCCGTGCTCGCCTCCGGCGGAGTCGGCTCGCTCTCTCACCTGCGCGCGCTCGCGCAGATCCCCGGCGTGAGCGGCGTCATCGTCGGCCGCGCGCTCTACGAGGGGGCCTTCACGCTCGCCGAGGCGATCGAGGCGGCGAGCGCCTGACGGCGCGTGTGCGTTTTCGTGTACGCTCCAGCCGACGATGCCCGAGCGCGACGACCCCCGGCCTTCCACCCGCGAAGTCGCAGCGGAGGAGTTCCTGTTCCACCTGCACCGGGGCAGCGAGCTCCTGCAGGACAACCGGGTCCACGCCGCGAAGGCGGAGCTGGAGCGCGCCCTCTCGCTCCAGCCGAGCGATCCCAAAGGGCAGGACCTCCTCGGGATCGTCTACTTCAGGCTGGGGCTCTATCCGCGCGCGATCGCGATCTACGAGCGGCTGATCCAGGCCCACCCGGAGGCGGTCGAGCCGCGCATCAACCTCGCGCTCTCGTACCTCAAGACCGGGCAGCCCGCGCAGGCGCGGTCCGAGCTCGAGAAGGCGCTCGAGCAGAACCCGAAGCACCAGCGCGCCTGGGGCTACCTCGGGCTCGCGTTCCAGCGCATGGGCGACTACGAGCGCGCGAGCCACGCGTTCGCGGCGGGCGGCCATGACGCGATGGCGCGCCGCCTGCTCGACATGACGGGCGGCTCCACGGGCAGGTACCCGGCCGAGCCGCCCGACACCGAGGACCAGCCGCCGCTCGAGGCCAAGGCGGAGGCGAGGGCCGAGGTGCAGCGCGCCGCGGGCGAGGCGGTGCAGGCGCTCGACCGCGCCGGCGCGGGCTTCCGGCACGACTCGGATCTGCCGCGCATCCCGTCCGGGACCTGGTCGGCGATCGAGCCTGGCCGCGAGACGATGCCGACGATCCCGGCCCCGCCGTCGCTCCGGAGCCTCGGGGCGGACGGCCGCGCGGGCGGCGCGGCCGGGCCGAACCGATCGCCCGCGCCGAGGGGCGGCGCGGCGCCGACGGTCCCGTCGATGGCGGCGGTCCAGGCGCCGCCCGGCGGGGGCGCGGCGCCGGCGGTGCGGCGCGGCTCGATGGCGCCGGAGGAGCCGTCGATGACGGGCCGCTTCACGGTCCCGGTCTCCGCCGCCGGCGACGCGGCGCTCGCGGGCAGGAAGGCGGCCGCGCGGGCGTCGTCGTCGTCGCTGCCGCCCCCCACGGCGGCGCCGGGCACGCCGCCGCCGGCCACGACGCCGCTCGCGGTGCAGCCGCCGGAGGCGCTGCTCTCGGTGGCGCGCGAGCGGCTGCTCGTCTTCCCGCGCGACGTCGCGGTGGCGCGGCACGCGAGCGGCGTCGTCCTCGTGCAGGCCGCGAAGGGCTTCGTGGCGCGGCTCGACGCGCTCCGCACGATGAGCACGCTCCCCGGGACGGCCACGCACGTGCTGAAGCGGCAGGCGCGCGGCCGCGTCTTCGACGAGCCGCTCGGCGGGCCGAGCACGCCGTTCGTCGAGATCGGCGCGCGCTGCGAGCTCGTGCTCGGCGCGCTGGAGGGGCGGCGGCTGCACGCCGTGACGCTCGGTGAGGAGCCGATCTTCCTGCGCGAGGACGTGCTCGTCGGCTTCGAGCTGCCGATCGGCTACGAGAACGGCCGCCTTCCGGCCGGCGACGGCGAGGCGGTCGCGATGGTGCAGCTGCGCGGCCGCGGCCACATGGTGCTCTCGGTGCCCGAGCGCGCCGCGGCGCTGGAGATCGCCCCGTCGCGGCCGACGTCGATGCGCGCGACCGCGGTGCTCGGGTGGATGGGCCGGCTCCTGCCGCGCACGCTGCCCGCGACCGAGGCGCCCGGAGGGCTGCAGGGCTTCGTGACGTTCGGTGGAGAGGGGATGGTTCTCGTCGATGGTCGCTAGCGCGGAAACGTCCCTGCGGGGCATCAAGGCGCAGCGGCGGAGGACGCTCTGGGAGGACGCGAAGAACCTCCCGAACCTGCTCACGTTCGCGCGGATCCTCATGATCCCCGCCGTCCTCCTGCTGCTCTCGAGGGGCGCGCCGCGGGACTGCTTCTGGGCCGCGTGCGTCTACTCGCTCGCGGCGATCACGGACATGCTCGACGGCTACCTGGCGCGCCGGCAGGGCCTCGTGAGCGTGCTCGGCAAGTTCCTCGATCCGCTGGCCGACAAGCTCATCGTCGCCGGCACGCTGGTGTGGCTCGTCCCGATGGGCCGGATCCCGGCGTGGGCGGTGGTGCTGCTCATCTCGCGCGAGATCACGATCACGGCGCTCCGCTCGATCGCGTCGACCGAGGGGCTCGTCATCGCGGCGGGCGACGGCGGGAAGATCAAGACGGCGCTGCAGATGATCGGCATCGTCTGCCTGATCCTCGGCTACCCGTACCACATCCACCTCGGCGTCGACTTCGGCGAGGTCGACGTGGTGCACGTGGGCCGGCTGCTCATCTATCTATCGCTCGTCTTCTCGATCACGAGCGCCGCGCAATACATGGGCCTGTTCATCGACGCGATCGACGCGAAGAACCGGGCCGCTCCTCCGCCGTAGATGGGCAATAGGCAAGCCCGCCGGGTTCTGCTAGACCAGCGCGCGTGAAAGCCCTGAAGACGTCGCGCAACGCCTTGCGCCCCGCGCTCCTCCTGGCCGCGCTCGCCGCGGCGTTCGTCGCCTCCGCCGCGAGCTGCAGCCAGCAGCAAGAGGGCGAGCCCTGCGAGATCGCGAACGGCAACGAGGACTGCGCGAGTGGCCTCGAGTGCAGGGGCATCGGCCAGCAGCAGCTACAACACCGCTGCTGCAGGCCCGGCGTGGTGACGCAGGTCTGCGATCCGACGCAGAATCCGGTGACGAGCACCGCGACCACCACGACCACCACGACCACCGCGAGCGGTACGGGGGGTGCTGGTACGGGCGGCAGCGGCGGTGACGGCGCCGCCGCCGGCGATGGCGGCGGCGGCAACGGCGGAGCGGGCACGGGCGGCAGCGGCGGCGCCGGCGGGGCGGGCACGGGCGGCAGCGGCGGCGCCGGGGGCGCCGGGGGCGCCGGCGGAGCCGGCGGACGTTAGCGCAGCGGACGCGGACGCCGCGTCACGGCGACCGCAGCGAGGCGCACGAGCGTCGGCGCCTCGCCGGCCATCCTGGCCCGCGCGGCTTCAGCGCGGCTCCCTCCGTGCCAGCTGATTCCGGCGCGCGCCGCGCCTGAGCGCCGCCGCTGCGGCGAGCGCGATCCCGGCGAGCGCCGTCCACGGTGCGACCGGCGCGCTCGGCGCGGCGGCGCGGCACGCGCACCCCGCAGCGGGCGGCTCCGCGGGCGTCTCCTCGGCCGGATCGGTCGGCTCCGGCGTCGCGCCGCCCGTCGAGCCGGGCTCCGGCTCGACCGGGTCCACGGGATCGACCGGCGGCGGCTCGACCCCGAGATCGGCGCTGTCCACCGACACGGCGGTGGACGGGCAGTTCGCGTGACCGATCACCATGTAGTACGTCTGCGTGGGATCGAACGGCGGATCGGACGTCTCGTCGATGACGATCTCCCCGTACGTGTCCGTGATCCCCTCGACGCTGTAGTCGTAGTTCCTGGCCTCCGGCATCACGTCGCCCATCGCGAAGCCGACGTGCCGGCCGCTCCTCACGTAGATGCTCCAGTCGAGATCGGTGCCGCCGCGGGGCTCGAGCTCCACGGTGAACCGGATGCCCTTCGCGGTCCGGTCCGGCGTGCTCTTGAAGTGGAAGAGGCTCTGGAGGCTGAGCTGCCTGCGCCACTCCACGCACGACGCCCCGGTCCCGTAGACCAGCGAGTCGATGCCGAACATGTGCGTCCTGCGCGACTTGCCCCCGCTCAGGTCGAGCACCTCCTCGCAGTCGTCCAGGCCGCGGCTCTTGAGCAGCGCCGCGACGGTGTCCGCGTCCGCCGCCGTGAGCTCGCCGGAGCCCACCAGCTTGTCGGTCGCCCTCGTCAGCGCCTTGGCGAAGTCGCCGAGCGAGGCGTTGCGGGTCAGCAGCGTCAGCGCGCTCCAGACCAGCTTGTCGCCCAGCTCGGCCCCGAATTTCTCGTGCAACGACCACGCGAGGCTCCCGATCAGCTCGCCGTCGTCGTGCACCTCGCCGACCAGATCGTCGGGGCACACCTTGACGTCCTCCGAGAGCTCGCGCTGCGCGCCGAAGGGCTCGAGCGACGCCTCGCCGAGCGTCGAGTCGCCGTTCACGGTGCACGCGAAGTAGTCCGCGAGGCCCTCGTCGATGCTGCCGGCCCACGGGGAGAGCCCGTACTCGCTCACCGCGAACTGGCCCTCGCTGTAGCCGACCGCGTTGGCGGTGACGTAATGGGTGAACTCGTGGAGGAACACGTCGGAGTCGTCCGAGAAGTCGAAGAACGAGCCCTGGCCGATGGCGATGAGGTTCGGCGCGCTGAAGGGCGCCTCCGAGCCCATCGGCGAGAAGAACGCGTTGTCCATCGGCCGGCCCGACTCCAGCATGTTGGCGATCGCGACGAGCTTCCAGCTCGGCGACGCCATGTCGAGCTGATGGGCCGTCGTGAAGTAATCCCGCATCCGGGTGAGGTGGTAATAGACGCCGACCTGCGCGAACTCGTCGCGCGCGTCGTCCGCGCTCCTCGGCGGGTCGTAGAGGAAGTCCTCGCCCGCGTTCGGGCCGACGCGCTGCTCGAGGGTGAGCGGGACGCCGCTCATGAGGTCGCCATCCACGTAGTTCACCACCCTGAGGTTGCCGCCCCAGCCGCTCAAGGTCTGCGGGTCGCCCGCGTCGAGGTCGACGAGCTCGCGATCCTCGAGCCGCGGCGTGACCGCGGAGCTGATCGGGTAGACGCGCCCGCGCGCGTGGACGGCGAGCGATCGCCGGTGGACGATCTTGCCGGCGTGCGCGTCCACGAGGAAGCGTTCGCCGCCGAGCTCCGACCGGACGTCGACGACCCAGACGAGCTTGCCGCCCGTCTCCGCCTCGGGGAACACCGCGAGCGCCGCGCTCGGCCGCTCTGGCAGGCTCATCCCGTAGGTCGCCTCGACCGCGCTCCGCGCCGCCTCCTCTCGGTATTTCGGCGCCGCCGGGACGGACAGGTCGCGCGCCACGTCGAGCACCACGAGCTCCACGCGGCCCCCGGGGGCGACGTGGACCGCCGCGGCGCCGCCGAGCACGGGGAGCCCTGCGTGGAGCTGCGCGAACCGGACGGTGCGGTGATCGCCGTCCTGGAGCTCGCGCTCATAACGCAGCGAGACCCCCTGGAGCCGGAGCTCCGAAACGGCGCGCTTCAGGTACGCCTCCGCCGCGCTGCGCGCGCCGCCGGCGACGCGCAGGGACGGGTCGGTCGACACCGAGCTCGGCGGTACAGTGTGCCACTCGGACGCGGCAGCGGCCCCCGCGAAGGTCAACGTTGCGAGCGCGGTCAACGGAAGCAAGAGCAGCTGTCGTCCCATGATTCTCCTCTCCGGCTGGGTTTCTGCGAGCGGCGCTCGCGCGAGGCGCGGCATGGCCGGACCGACGAGCGCGACCAACGTATCGAGTTACGTTGGCTCATCAAGGAGGAGAGGCGCGGTGCTCTCCCGGAAAAATAACGAGTTGTAGCGTCCGTTGGCTTCTTGCCTGACGTCTTTGGTCGACTTGCGTGATATGTCTCCGGCACACCCGGCGCAGGATCCTGTGACTCTCCTCCACACCGACGTCTCGACTGGGGCCCCGGCGACGCTCGCGCCGAGCGACATCGCCTCCGCCGGTGCGACGCTGCCCGGAAGGGTGCGCGTCGGCGGTCGCGTGCTCGACGTCGCGGAGGGCGCGGTCGTCCTCGGCGACGCCTTCGGCGCGCTGCGCGTCGCGCTGGAGGGCGCGCCCGCGCCGCCGGTCGAGATCGGCGATCTCGCGGTGGTCGAGGGGGCGCCGGCCGGCGGCGCGCTCGCCTCGGCGCGGCTCGTCGAGCGGATCGCGCCGCGGAGGCCGCCGCGGGGGCGCTCGGGGGCCGCGGCGCCGCCGTCGAGCGAGACCGAGCGGGCGATCCACCGTGGCCTCGGCCTCGCGCTCGCGCGGCGCGCGGCGGCGCTCGCGGCGGTGCGAGCGCTGTTCGCCGAGCGCGGGTTCCTCGAGGTGGAGACGCCGAGCATGGTCCCCTCCCCCGGGCTCGACCTGCACCTCGACGCGTTCGCGGTGGAGGCGGCGCGGCCGACGTTCCTGATCACGAGCCCGGAGTACCAGATGAAGCGGCTGCTCTCGGGCGGCGTCCCGCGCTGCTTCCAGCTCGCGCGCTGCTTCCGGCGCGGGGAGCTCGGGGACAGGCATAACCCGGAGTTCACGATGCTCGAATGGTACCGCGCCTTCTCCGGTGTGGACGAGGTGATGTCCGACACGGAGGCGATCGTGCAGCGCGTCGCGGGCGCGCTCGGCGCGGACGGCGCGATCTCGGTGTCCGGCAGGGCGGTGCGGCTCACGCCGCCGTTCCCGCGCATCTCGGTCGGCGACGCGTTCGCGCGCTGGGCCGGCGTGCCCGCGGACGACGCGATCGCGCTCGCGTCGAGCGACGAGGAGCGGTTCTTTCGCCTGCTGGTGGACGCGGTGGAGCCGGCGATCGCGGCGCTGCCCCACCCGGTGTTCCTGGTCGATTTCCCCGCGCCGTTCGCGTCGCTCGCGCGGCTCAAGCCGGGCGATCCCCGGGTGTGCGAGCGGTTCGAGCTCTATGTCGCGGGGGTCGAGCTCTGCAACGGCTTCGGCGAGCTGACCGACCCGGTCGAGCAGCGCGCGCGGCTCCTCGCCGATCAGGCGGCGCGGGCGGCCCGGGGCAAGCCGGTCTACCCGATCGACGAGCGCTTCCTCGGCGCGCTCGAGGAGGGGATGCCGCCGGCGGCGGGCAACGCGCTCGGGGTCGATCGCCTCGTCGCGCTGTGCCTCGGCGCCGCGTCGATCGGCGACGTCCTCGCGTTCCCCCACGGCTGGCTGTGACCTCCGGGGCGGTCCCCGAGGACGGCGCGCGCCTCTCGCCGGACATCCTGGCGCAGCTCGCCCGCAAGTACCGCACGCTCGCGGAGCTGCGGCGCGCGCGGGCGGCCGGCGAGCCGATCCCGGGCAAGGAGGTGTTCCGCGCGCTCGCGGGGGAGTTCCCCGGCGCGCTGAACGAGCTCGACAACCTCCCGCTCGACGAGATCGATCGGCGCCACGACGCGCTCTCGCGGGCCCTCGCCGGGGGCGCGGAGGAGCGCTGGATGGCGTGGATGCACGGCTACCACGCGCTGATGCGGGCGGCGCTCTACGTGAAGATCCGCGTGGCGCGGCGGCAGGAGCTCTCCGAGGGCGAGGCGGCGGCGCTCGCGGAGCGGGCGGCGAGGCACGCCGGTGCGCCGGTCGACGCCGCGTTCGTGATCGCGGTCAAGGCGCCGCCGGACGGCCGGCTGAACCGCGTCGTCCTCGGCCGCCTCGCGGCGATGTCCGGCGCGTCGATGGCCGAGATCCGGGGGACGATCTTCCCGCGGCGGCCGGCGCCGGGCGGTTGACGCGCCTGGCGCGACTCGCGCATCGTCGGCGCGAGGCGTGCTGGCCGGGCGCGCGGCGTCGGCGCGCTGGCCGGGCGCGCGGCGCCGGCCAACCGGATCGTCAGGAGTCGGCCGGCGCGGCGAGCCAGATCGACAGGTCGTCCACGGAGAGGTCCAGCACCACATCGCCGACCTTCTCCGGGCCGTCGGCGTGCAGCCGCCCGTAGAGGCGGCCTCGCTCTTCCGCCGTGAGCGGGCGCCCCAGCCGCCGCTCGACCTGGTGTGCCAGCAGCGCCACGCCCTTCTCCAGCCCTTCCTTGAGCCCGGCCGCCTTGCCTTCCCTGTAAATCGAGTTCTGCATGACGATCTCCCGCGGCAGCAACGACTTTACCACATCCGCAAGACCCCGTTCACGCCTGTCCGCCTCGGCGAGCGCCATCATCGCTGCGCCGAGCTCCGCGAAGTCACGCTCGCCGGATCGGGCTCGGATCGCCTCGATTACGTGCGTCAGCTTCCGGCCGTCCGCGTCCGCCGCCAGCGGCGCGAAGATCAGCCAGAACGGGCTCTCCCGCGCCGCCAGCTCCGCCACGGTCCGCTGATAGACCGGCTCGATGCGAAACTGCACCCCGGAGAACGGCTCGCCTGGCGCCGAGGTCCTGTAAGCGCCGTGGGATGGCCAGGGCTCTTCCCGGCCGGAGAGCACCACCACCACGCTGTCGATGGGCGAAAGCCGCGGAGCCGGCGCCCCCTTGCTCGCCCGCGCCTCGTCCGCCATCGCCAGCGCCGTCAAGCAGTTGTACTCGAACACGCGGAAGGGCATCTCGTCGGTCATCGCCAGCGTCCACTCGGTGTGGAGCAGCCGCTGCTCGCCGCCGACCCTGACGGAGAGCGCCCGATCGAGCCGCCGCTGGCGACCGGTGACCTGCGTGTCCACCCAGCCGAGCGGCTCGATGGGCTCGGCCGTGCCGAGCAGGGCGCGCGCCACGTCGCGCGGGAACTGCCGCGATACGTGGCGGAGGATCAGATCGACGTCGTCCTGCTCGTCGCGCGGCGTCCTGGTCCCCGATCGCTGCCTGCGGTGTCGCTTGCCCATGTCGACGCGCCGTCCTCCTGCACCTCGACCATCGACGCGAGCGCGCCGCAGTTGCGTCGAACCCGCGCGCGCCTCGTGACGCGCTCCAGCCATGGGCTAAGCTCCGCGCCCGATGGAACGGCTCTTCTTCCTGCTCTCCGGTGTCTACGGCTTCCTCGGGGTGGCGCTCGGCGCCTTCGGCGCCCACGGCCTCAAGGCGATGTTCGACAGGCTGCCGGACGGCGCGTTGCGCGCCTCGTGGTGGCAGACGGGCTCGCTCTACCACCTCGTCCACGCGCTCGCGCTCGCGCTCGCCGCCCACCTCGCCGCGCGCACCGGCGGGACAGCGGCGACGGTCGCCGGCTTCTGCTTCGCGGCCGGCGTGCTCCTCTTCTCCGGCAGCCTCTACGTGATGACCTTGACCGGCGTCCGCGTCCTCGGCGCGGTCACGCCGCTCGGCGGGCTGTTCTTCCTCGCCGGCTGGGGCGCGGTGATCGTGGCCGCGCTCGGGCTCGCGAAGGGCTGAGGCGCCCCCGGGCCGACCACCCCGCCCGGCCTACGTCGACCTGCGCGCGCGCGCGAAGAGCCGCCCGATCCGCGCGGACGTCCGCTCGCCGAAGGCGCCGACGCGCGCCCGGGCGCGCCCCCAGCGCTCGCTGTGCGCGAGATCGTCGAGCAGCGAGTACGAGACCGGCGTGACGATCAGCGTGAGGAGCAGGCTCAACGACTGGCCGCCGATGACCACCACCGCGATCGTGTGGCGCTCCTCGGCCCCAGGCCCCGTGCCCAGCCAGAGCGGGAGCATGCCCGCGACCAGGGCCAGCGTGGTCATCAGGATCGGCCGCAGCCGATCGCGGTTCGCGTGGAGGATCGCCTCCGCCCGCGGCATGCCCTCGGCGCGGAGCTTGTTCATGTGATCGACCTGGAGGATCGAGTTCTTCTTCACGACGCCGAACAGCACGAGGAAGCCGAGCGCCGAGTAGAGGTTCAGCGTGTTCCCGGTCGCCCACAGGCTCAAGAGCGCGAACGGCACCGACAGCGGCAGCGAGAGCAGGATCGTGACCGGGTGCACGAGGCTCTCGAACTGCGACGCCAGGATCATGTACATGAGCACGATCGACAGGAGGAACGCCCAGATAAACTCGCCGAACGTGCGCTCCAGCTCCGCGCCGCGGCCGCGCACGCTGGTCGTGTACGCCGACGGCATGTCCATCTCCCGCGCCGCGCCGCGCAGCGCCTCGAGCCGGTCGGCCAGCGCGTAGCCGGGCGCCACGCCGGCCCGCAAGCTCGAGACCCGCTGGCGATCGAGCCGATCGATGCGCGACGGGCTCTTCGCCTCCTCGATGCGCACCAGGTTGTCGAGGCGCACCAGGTCGCCCCGGAGCAGCGGCGCGCCCGACGCGGGCGCCGTCGCGGCGCCAGCGCTGCCCGCCTGCGGCCGCGCCGTCCGCGGCACGTAGAGCCGGCGGACGGCCGCCAGCTGATCGCGATCCTCCTCGACGAGCCGGAGCTGCACGTCGTAGTTCTCGTTGGCCTCCTCGTCGCGGAAGCGCGAGACCTCCTGATCGCCTCCCACCATCAGGCGCAGCGCGCTCGCGATGTCCTGCGTCCGGACGCCGAGCGCCGCGGCGCGCTCGCGATCGATGATCACCCGCAGCTCGGGCCGGTCGATCTTCAGCGTCACGTCCGCGTCGACGATGCCGCCGAGCTGCGCGGACCGCTCCCGGAGCTCGTTCGCGTAGCGCTCGAGCGCCTCGATGTCCGGCCCCTGGATCGCGAAGTCGATCTCGAAGTTCCCGCCGCCGATGTTGAACGACGGCACGTTGCGGACCGAGATCCGGAGATCGGTGTACTTGCGCAGCTTGCGCCGCACCTCCTGCATCACCTCGCTCTGCGCGTAGTTGTCCTTGAACGCGCGGAGGGGGTTGCCGGAGAACGTCTCCCGGAACAGCCGCGTCAGGGAGAAGGTGCGCTCGTCGTGCGGGGCGATCCGGACGAACGCCTCGCCCGAGCTGACGCCGCCCACGAAGCCGCCGCCCGCCGTGGCGAGCACGCTGCGCACCCCGCGCACCGAGCGCACGTCGTCGCTGATCCGCCGCATCACGTCGTCCATCGCGCCGATGCTGGCGCTGAGCGGGCCCGTGACGCGGATCTCGAACTCCGCGTCGTCCGCGCCGGAGGGGATGTACTCCTGCTTCACGAGCCCGTAGAGCGGCACCGCCGAGGCCGTCACGAGGACGGCGAAGGTGGCGACGAGCGCGCGGTGCCGCATCGCGAACGCGAGGGCGCCCATGTACTTCGCCTCGAGCCGCCCGTAGAAGCCCGTGCGCGTCACCGCCTCGCCCCCGCCGCCCGCCTCGCCCGACGCGTGAGCGCGGCTCGCCTCCTTGCGGAGCAGGCGCGCGCTCATCATCGGGGTCAGCGAGAAGCTGACGAGCAGGCTCACGAGGATCGCGACGGTGGCCGTGATCCCGAACTGGAACAGAAACCGCCCCGAGATCGACGACATGAACGACACGGGGACGAAGATGACGACGAGCGACAGCGTCGTCGCGAGCACGGCCAACCCGATCTCCTGCGTGGCGGCCCTGGCCGCCTCGAAGGAGTCCATCTTCTTCTCCTCGACGAAGCGGAAGATGTTCTCGAGGACGACGATGGCGTCGTCGATGACGATGCCCACCATCAGGACGAGCGCCAGCATCGTCACGCTGTTCAGCGTGAAGTCGAGCGCCCACATCATCCCGAACGTCGCGACGACCGACGTCGGGATGGCGACCCCCGCGATGATCGTGGATCGCCACGACCTCATGAACAGGAGCACGACCGCGCACGCCAGGAAGCTGCCGAGGACGAGGTGCACGTTGATCTCGTGCAGCGCGGTGTAGATGTAGCCCGACTGGTCGCGGATCACCTCGAGCTTCACGTCCGAGGGGAGCTGGTCGGAGAGCTTCGCCACGTTCGCCTTCACGGCCTCGATCACCGCGACCGTGTTCGCGCCCGACTGCCGCACGACGTCGAGGACGACGGTGGGCCTCCCGTCGAGGCGCGCGAGCGACCGCTGCTCGTAGGTGCCGTCCTCGGCGCGGCCGATGTCGCGCACCCGGATGGGCCTCCCGTCGACCTGCCCGACGACCAGGTTGTTGAAGTCGCCCGCGTGCTCGAGGCGACCCATGGTGCGCAGCGTCCGCTCCTCTTCCTTGCCGGTGACGTTGCCGGCGGGGATGTTCGCGTTCTGTTGGACGATCGCCTCGCGGACTGCGGTGATCGGGAGGCCGTAGGCGGCGAGCCGATCGGCGGAGAGCCAGATCTTGATCGCGCGCTCCTGCCCGCCGACGACGCGCACCTCGCCGACGCCCGAGGAGCGCTCGAGCTGCACGCGCACGAGCTTGTCGGCGATCTCGGTGAGCTCCCGGATCGAGCGATCGGCGGAGAGCGCGATCGTCATCACGGGGGTCGAGTCGTTGTCCTGCTTCGCGATGACGGGCGGATCGGTGCCCACCGGCAGGCGGCGCAGCGCCGCCTGCACGCGATCGCGCACGTCCTGCGCCGCCGAGTCGACGTCCCGGTCGAGGTTGAAGGTGGCGATGACGACGGAGCTGCCGCTCGTCGAGATCGAGCGGAGCTCGGCGATCCCCTCGACCGTGTTGACCGCCTCCTCGATCTCCTCGGTGATCTCCGCCTCGACGTCCTCGGGCGCGCCGCCCGGGAGCGTGGTGCGGACCGAGACCGTCGGCAGGTCCACGGCGGGGAAGCGATCCACGCCCAGCCGGAAGTACGCCACGGCGCCGACGACGATGAGGGCGAGCCCCAGCATCGCGGCGAACACGGGCCGCTGGATGCAGATCCTGGCGAGCGCTTGCATCTAGCTCCCCTCCACCACGTGCACCGGCTGCCCCTGCTGGAGCGAGCCGGGGCGGGCGACGACCGACTCGCCCACCGCGATGCCGGAGACGATCTCGACGCGATCCCCCGCGGTCTTCCCGGTGACGACCTGCTTCTCCTTCGCCTTGCCGTCCTCGATCGTGATCACCTTCGCGAGGCCGGCGAACCGGACGATGGCGGTCGCGGGCACCGACGGCGCCGGCTTCGAGGTCACGACGATCTGCGCGGTGACCAGGCTGCCCGGCCGCAGGTGGCCGGGGTTCTTGATGTCGCTCTCCACGAGCAGCGTCCGGCTCTGCGGGTCGATCGCGGGTGCGAGGCGCGCGACCGTCCCCGCGTAGACGGCGCTGTCCCCCGGGACGGTGACGCGCACCTGCTGCCCGGCGCGCACGCCGGCCGCCTCGGTCTCCGGGATGGCCACGCGCAGCCGCAGCGGGTCGACGCGGACGATGTCCGCGATCGGCGCCCCCGCGGCGAGGAACTGGCCCACGCTCGCCCGCCGCACCTGGACGACGCCATCGATCGGCGACCGCACCGCCGCGTCCGCGAGCTGCTGCCGCGCCATGCGCAGCTCCGAGCGCCGCTGGCGCACCGCCGCCTTCCGGATCCGCACCTCCTCGCGCGCCGACTGCACGGCCGTCTCCGCGCGGACCGCCGCCGCCTCGGCCGCGTCGAGGTCCATGCCCGACATCAACCCTTCCTTGGCGAGGCTGCGCGCGCGCACCTGGTTGGCCTGCGCCTCCTTGAACGTCGCGAGGGCCTCCCTCACGATCGCGACGCCCTCGATGTCGAGCTCGTCATCGGGCCCGTCCTGAGGCAAGCCGAGCTGAGCGCGGCTCTGCGCCAGCGCGGCCGCGGCCTGCTCGATGCGCAGCTCGTAATCCCTCGTCTCCAGCTGGGCGATGACCTGATCTTTCGTGACCGGGCTCGCCAGATCGACCGCGATCGACGCGAGGCGGCCTGGCACCTTGGCCCCGACGGTCACCTGCTCATCGGCGTCCAGCGTCCCGGAGATGTCGATGGTTTGTTCAACGACCAGCTCTGTCACCGGGGCGAGCGTCACCTCCTTGGCGCTCGGCGCGGTCTTCGCCCCCTTCGCGCCTTCAGGCTGGGGCGCTGCCTTCTTGTCGCACGCAGCGCACTGCAGAAGCACCACCAGGAGCGCGGCCCAGGACGTCCAGAACACCCTGAGCTGACTGCGGGAACAGCTGACCGAGTTGGAGGGTTGGTTGGTGGGTTGGCAGAGCGCTGGATGGGCAATCCACATGTCGGCGGCCTCAGATGACCAGGAACGCCCCCCCGAGCGCGTGCAGCGAACGGATATTGACGCATCAGCGTTGGGGCGCAACGTGCGCTCAGGCACGCCGGGGCCGCGATCGCCGGAGCGCGGGCGGCCCGCGCCTCGGCGCTCGGAGCCGGGCGCGGGCTCCGGCCGAGCGGCGGCCCCCGCGCCGTGCGTCGCTCAGGGGTCGAGCTTCATCAGGTAGCCGTCGGTCTCGCCGCGCGTGGTCACGGGGCCGCCGCCGAAATCCACGGTGCCGCGGAACGCTCCGACGGCGAACACCTCGCCCTTGGGGCCGAGGGCCACGCCCCCCGCCATCTGCATGTCGGGATCGCCGATCTGACGGCTGAAGAGGTGCTCGCCGTCGAGCCCGAGCTTCGCGATGAAGATGTCTCCCCCGCCGAGATACCCATTGCGGTCCTCTTTCGTGCCCTGGCTCTCGAGCACGGTGCCGTCGAAATCGATGCTCCCGAGGAAGGTCCCCGTGACGACCGCGCTGCCGTCCGGAGCCACCGCGATCGACGCGACCTCCTGCAGCTCGGAGTCGCCGAATCCACGGCTGTACAGGTGATTTCCCGCCGGATCGAACTTGGCGACGAAGAAGTTCGGCTTCGTGCCGAGCGCGACGAGCGGCCCGCCGCCGAAATCGACGCTCCCCTGGAACATCCCGGCCAGGAACACGTTCCCCGCGGCGTCGAAGGCCACTTGAGAGGCCGCGTCGTAAAGGCTGTTGCCGAACGCCTTCTGCCAGAGCAGCCCGCCCTTCGGGCCGACCTTGGCAAAGAAGATATCGCGTCCCCCCTTGGAGACGAGGGGCGGCGCGCTCATCGGGTCGAGGTTGAAGCTCTGATCGAACGTGCCGGCGATCGCGACGTTGCCCTCCCCGTCCACGGCCAGCCCGCCCGCCGCGAGCGACGCCCTGCCATCATCGATGTAGAGCGTGAAGGCGTGATTGCCGTCCGCGTCCAGCTTCGCGACATAGACCGCATTGCCGCTGATGGCGTCGCCGACCGGCCCGCCGCCGAAATCGGCCGTTCCGCCGAGGGTTCCGGAGATGAGGACCGCCCCCTGCCCGTCGACGGCGACGTACTCGAGCTCTTTCACGTACTGATCGCCGAACCCCTTGCTCCAGACGTGGTTGCCGGTGCCGCCGTCGAACCTCGCGAGCCCGAGCCCGCCGTTGTTCTGGGGCAGCGGGCCGCCGCCGAAATCGAGGTTGTTGAAATAGCTCCCGCCCACGAAGAGCCCGCCGCCGGGGCCGTGCGCGACGTGCTGGCCGCCGGGGAGGCTCAAGCCGAACGACCTGCTCCAGAGGTGCTTGCCGTCGCCATCGAACTTCGCGAGGAACGCCGCGGAGCCGTCCTGCGCGACGATGGGGCCGCCGCCGAGATCGATCGCGCCGGAGAACCGCCCGATGACGATCGGGTTCCCCTCGGGGTCCACGGCGACGCTCGCGGCCGAGTCGAAGCCGTTCTCGCCGATCTGGATCGCCCATCGAAGCCGCCCCGGCGCCGCCGCGGCGCCCCCCTCCCCGCCGCCGCCGCCGTCTCCGCCGCTGCCGCCGCCGCCCGCGGCCGGCTCACCTCCGCCAGCGCTGCCGCCGCCGCCCCCCTCGCCGACACCGCCGCTCCCGTCGCCGTAATTCCTCACCTTGGGCGAGCAGGCCGCGGCGCCGAGGGCGGCGATCGAGAGCAGCACGAGGGCGCGAACATGAGTGCCATGGTTGGGTGAACGCATCCCTCGAGTATATAAACGGCGCGGGCGCGAGGTTCCTTTGAATCCGCGGGCCGCCGCTCAACGCTGTAGCGGAGGAGGCGAGGAGCGCGGCGGAACGCTCACACCGCTGCTCGCGAGAACGCGGCCTGCGCCCGGGGCCGCTCGCCCGCCGCGGGGGCGATGGGCGCGAGCGGGACTCCATCGCGGTAGATCACCACGTGACCGAGCGCGGCCGGGATGCGCGGCCCCGGCGTGACGATGCCCACGAGGTTCAGCGGATCGCACGCGCACAGCTGGACGATCTCCCCGGACGGGGGCTCGCGCCGGACGGCGCGGAGCCCGTCGAGCGCCTCGGGCAGCGCGAAGTGCTCGCCCACGAAGCCGGCGATGAGGTGGCCGCCCCGGATCTGCCCGGCCATCTCGAGCCGCCGGTAGACCCGCAGGAGGTCGCGCCACGCCGGCGGCCGCGGCTCGCGCGCGAGCAGCTCGCGGCAGACCACGCCGTAGCGGCGGAGGTACTGGTGCGCGAGCGCCTCGACGACGTCGAGGCCGTCGGCCCCGTCCGCGCCGGCGCCGGGCGCGTCCGGGCGCGCCCGCAGCAGCGACCACCGGCCCGACGCGACGGGCCCCGCCCGGCGCGACCCGCCCCGCAAGCGGCCGGCGCCCAGCGCGACGGGCGCGGCGGCGCCGCCGCCGAGCAGCGAGCGCAGCGCCGCGAAGCCGTCGCCGGTCACGAGCCCGGCGGCGACGAGCTCCCAGAGCGCCTCCTCGACCTCGGCCCGGGACCGGCCCGCGCCCGCGGCGATGTCGTCGAAGAACGACGCGCCCGCCCGCCCGAGGAACGACAGCACGCCCTGCGCCGGCTCCGAGAGCGACGCCGGCGGCGGCTCGCCCTCGGCCTCCCGCGGCGCGAGCAGCCACGGGAGATCGCGCCGCAGGGCCAGCGTGATCGGCGCCGCGCGCGTGGGCGCCGACGCGTCGCGCGGGACCACGCGGCCCCAGGCCACCTCGCCGGACAGGCAGAGCGCGTCGAGCAGCCCCTCGTCGTAACCGGCCACGCGCGCGGGCAGCACCTCGCTCTCCCACGCCCCGGCGGCGAGCTCGAAGCCCTGCAGCTGCTCGATCACCCGCCCGAGCCCCCCCGGCCCGCGCGCCTGGGTGCCCGGCGCCACGCCCTGCCACGCGAGGAGGAACCGGATGAGCTCCGCCGCGGTCGCCGGCTCGATCGCCTTGCGCAGGCCCGTGACGGTGCGGCGGTGGATGCGCGCGAGGAGGCGGCGGTCGCACCACTCGATCGACAGATCGCATAGATCGCCCGGCGCGCCCCTCAGGAAGCGCCCGCGCAGCGCGCCGCCCGCGAGCTCGATCCGCGCGAGCGCGGACAGCGCCTCGTCGGCGGGCACGTCGAGCCGCCGCGCGAGCTCCTCGGTCGAGACCGGCCCCGCGGCGCTCAGGAAGCCGCGCACGAGCGCCGTGATCGCGGCGCCGCGGTCTTCGCCCCCGCCCTCGGGGCGCAGCGCGGGCGGCACGGCGACGTCGGGCGCGAACGCGGCCCCGGGCCAGATCGCCTCGACGAGCGGCCGCCGCTCCGTCGCGACCCAGCGCGGCGCGGCCGGCGACCCTGCGCCGGCGTCGCGCGCGGCGCGCACCTCCGCCGCCCGCCCCGCGGCGCAGAGCGCCTCGAAGAGCCGCGCGAAGCCGCTCCGGATCCCCTCCTCGGCGGGCAGCGCGACCCGGTCGAGCAGGAGCTCGTGCAGCTCGTCCGCGTCGCGCACCTCCGGCCGCGCCTCGGCGACGACCTCGGCGATGACCGCGGGATCGAGCCCGCCCAGCCGCTCCGACACCTCCACCGGGAGCCCGCGCCGCACCCGGACCGCGCGGGCCCGCCGCTCCTCCAGCGGGGCGTCGTCGAGGAACGCGTAGGGGTTCGCGTTCAGGATCTCGTGCGAGAAGACGCTCGGCTCCGGCGTGTCGAGCGCGACGACCTGGATCGCCCCGCTGCGCAGGCCGACGAGCAGGCTGCGCAGCCCCTCGACGTCCATGAGCTCGGTCAGGCAGTCGCGCAGCGCCTCGCGGACGAGCGGGTGGTCCGGCGGGTCGACGTGCGCGAAGAGCCCGTGGTTGTCCTGGCACCCCTGCTGCTCGGGGAAGATCGAGAGCAGGAGGTCGTCGGCGCGCATGCGCTGGAGCGCCGGCGGCACCCGCCGGCCCCCGCGGAAGCGGAGCAGCGCGAGCGCGCGGGACGCGGCCCAGCGGAACCGCGTGCGGAACATCGGGCCCTGGAGCGCCGCCTGCACCAGCACCTCCTCGAGGCCCTCGGGGCGGACGAGATCGAGCACGTCCTCGATCGGCAGCCCGTGCTCCGCCGAGAGCGACAGCAGCACGCCGTCGTCGGTCGCCGCCGCCTGGAGCTCGAAGTCGAACGAGCGGCAGAAGCGCTTGCGGAGCGCGAGCCCGAGCGCGCGGTTCACCTTGCCGCCGAGCGGCGTGTGCACGACGATCTGCTGCCCCCCGGCCTCGTCGAAGAAGCGCTCGACCACCACGGTCGCGCCGCCCGGGACCGCGCCGAGCGCCGCGCGCCCGGCCTCGATGTAGTCGCGCACGAGCAGCGCGCCGCGCGCGTCGAGCGCGCACTCCTGCATGAGCCACCGCGCGGCCAGCGACCTCGCCGCGCGCGCGTCCTCGCCGCCGCCCTCGCCGCGCCGCGCCCCCGGCCGGCCGGCCTCGGCGCGCTCCTCCTCGAGCCGCGCGGCGACCTCGGCGCGGAGCGCCGCGACCTCGGCCGAGAGCTCCGGCGTGCGCGCGGGCGCCTCGCCGAGCCAGAACGGCACCGTCGGCGCGGCGCCGTGGGCGTCCTCGACCCACATCTGCCCGCCCTCCAGCCGGAGCACGCGCCACGAGGTGTTGCCCAGCAGGAACACGTCGCCCGCGGACGACTCGATCGCGAAGTCCTCGTCGAGGGTGCCGACCTTCGTGCCGTCGGGCTGGAGCACCACGTCGACGGCCGCGAGGTCCGGGATCGCCCCGCCCGACGTGAGCGCCGCGAGCCGCGCGCCGCGCCGCCCGCGCAGCCGGCCCCCGATGGCGTCGCGGTAGACGAGCGACCCGGCCCGCTGCCGCGCGCCCCGGGCCACGGAGGCGCCCTCGCCGCCGGGGCCCGCGGCGCCGCCCGACACCATGGCCACGATCGCGTCGAACTCGCGGCGCGACAGGCCCTCGTACGGCGCGGCCCGCCGGACGAGCGCGTAGAGCCCCTCCTCGTCCCGCTCCTCGCACGCGCACGCGGCGATGATCTGCTGCGCCAGCACGTCGAGCGGCCCCTCGCGCGACGTCATCCGGTCGAGCTCCCCGCGCCGCGCCGCGCGCACGATCGCCGCGCACTCGACGAGCTGGTCGCGCGTCAGCGGGAAGAGCCGCCCGCGCGGCGTCGCCGCGAGCGCGTGGCCCGAGCGGCCGATGCGCTGGAGGGCGACGTTGATCGACCGCGGCGAGCCCACGAGGCAGGCGAGGTCGACCGCGCCCACGTCGATGCCGAGCTCGAGCGACGCGGTCGCGACCACGACGCGGAGCTCCCCCGCCTTGAGCCGCCGCTCGGCCGAGAGGCGCCGGGCCCGCGAGAGGCTGCCGTGGTGGGCCGCGACGATGTCCTCGCCGATCCGCTCGGCGAGCGCGTGCGCGACCCGCTCGACCAGGCGGCGCGTGTTGACGAAGACCAGGGTCGAGCGCGCCTCCCCCGCGAGCGCCGCGATGCGGTCGTAGATCTCGGCCCACTGTTCGTTCGTGCAGACCGCGCCGAGCTCGTCGCGGGGCACCTCGACGGCGAGGTCGAGGTCCCGCCGGTGCCCGACGTCGACGATCTCGGGCAGCGCGCGCGCGCCGGCGACGAGCCGGGCGGCGATCTCGATCGGGCGCACCGTGGCGCTGAGGCCCACGCGCTGCGGCCGGGCGCCGCCGCGGGAGATCACGAGGTCCTCGAGCCGCTCGAGCGTGAGCGCGAGGTGGGCGCCGCGCTTGTCCCCGGCGACGGCGTGGACCTCGTCGACGATGACGGTGCGCACCCCGGCGAGCGCGCGCCGCCCCGACTCGCTCGTCAGCAGGATGAACGCCGACTCCGGCGTGGTGACGAGCACGTGCGGCGGCCGGGCGGCCATGGCGCGCCGCTCCTGCGCCGGGCTGTCCCCGGTGCGCACGACGGCGCGGATGCCCGGCGCGGGCAGGCCCGCTTCCCGCATGGCCGCCGAGATCTCGGCGATGGGCTGCTCGAGGTTGCGGTGGACGTCGTGGGAGAGCGCCTTGAGCGGCGAGATGTAGAGGACGTCGGTGCGGTCCTCGAGGGCGCCCCGCGCCGCGTCGCGGACGAGCCGGTCGAGGCAGAAGAGGAAGGCGGCGAGCGTCTTGCCGGCGCCGGTCGGCGCGCAGATCAGCGTGTCGCGGCCGGCCGCGATGACCGGCCAGGCGCGCTCCTGCGCGGGGGCGGGGGCGCCGAAGCGCCCCTGGAACCACCGGTCGACGACGGGGTGAAACATCCGGCCGAGGGTAGCCGGGGCGGCCGCGGGGCGGAAGCGGGAGGGCGGGAAGCGCCGGCCCGCCGCGGGGCCCGGGCGATGCCCCGAGGAGACCGGCGACGGCGTGCTACGCTGGACCCGTCATCATGGTGCAGGGCGCAGTCGTCATCGGGCAGAGCGCGGTCAGCGAGGCGCCGGCCAGGCCGAGGCTGACCCTGGCCGACTGGACCAGCCTGCCGGAAGACGAGCCTGGCGAGCTCGTGGACGGCGTGCTCGCGGAGGAAGAGGTGCCGGACGCGGTTCACGAGGTCGTCGTGGCCTGGGTCGTCGGGGTGCTCCGGAGCTGGCTGATCGCGCGGGGCGGGCTGGTGCTCGGCTCCGAGGCGAAGTTCGCCGTGACCTCCTCGTCGGGCCGCAAGCCCGACGCCTCCGCGTACCTGCCCGGGAGCCGCAAGCCGCCGCGCCGCGGCGTGATCCGCGTCCCGCCCGACATCATGGTCGAGGTGCTCTCTCCGTCGCCGCGCGACGCGCGCCGGGACCGCGTGGAGAAGCTGCACGAATACGCGCTCTTCGGGGTGCGCTGGTACTGGCTCATCGACCCGCAGGCAGCGACGCTCGATCTCCTGGAGCTCGGCGCGGACGGCCGGTACGTGCACGCGCGCGCCGCGGCGGACGGCGTGGTCTCCGGCGTGCCGGGCCTCGAGGGGCTCACGCTCGACCTCGACGCCCTCTGGGGCGAGGTCGAGCGGCTCGGCCCTGAATCCGGCGAGGCGCCGCTCGGCGAGCAGCCCGAGTAGCGGCGCCGCCCCTGCACCTCCGGCACCCGGGGCAGCAGCGCGTCGAGGGTCCGAACGAGGTGCGGCGAGAGTCGCACGAGATCGCCACGGATGGGCGCGTCATCGCCGGTCGACCAATATCCCTCGTTGAAGATCAGGTGGATCGCCGCGAGCGCAGCGTGCATCCGCGACGGCGCCTCGGCCGGAGCCGGCACCTCGTAGCGCACGCGGCGCTCGCGGAGCCGCTCGCGCGCGCGGCACAGCCGGCGCTCCATGGCGTCTCTTCCGACCAGGAACGCGCGCGCGATCTCGTCCGTCGACAGCCCGGCGACCGAGGACAGCGCGAGCGCCGCGCGACGAAGAGCGCCGGGGGCCTGCCCGGCGACCATGAGCACGAGGAAGAGCAGCGACCGCTACTCCTCGATCCCGAGGTGGAGCCAGCTCGTGGAGAGGTGATAGAGGTATAGAGGAGCCCGAAGGGTCTCGACGATCTGCCTCGCTCGCCGACCGAGTCCGGCGCCGCTCGACGGAGCCGGCAAGACGCCTATGGCTCCTCGCGTGAAGCCGCACGGAGCGACGCTCGACGGATCAGCCTTGATTCCGTCTTGCTCGCGCTCTGAAGAGGACGGCGCCGATTGCCGCAAGATAGAGCCCGAAGCGCCAAGGCGGCGTTCCGGGGTTGGACCCGGGGACCGAGCAGCTGCAGCCAGAGTCGTCCGTCGGGGGCGTACCTTCGTCGGTGCCGCTGCTCCCACTGCTCGCGACCTGCCCGCCAGTCGCTGGAGAACCGCCTGTCGTGACGGCATCACCTCCGGTCGCGCCCCCGCCGTTTCCGCCTCCGTCCCCTGCACTACCGCCGTCGCCCGAGGCCCCGCCCGCCCCGCCGCCGCCCGCCTCGCCGCCGGCCGCCCCGCCGCCGCCCGCCCCGCCGCCGCCGCCGGCCCCGCCGCCGCCCGTCGCGCCATCGTCGAGGAAAATGCGTTGGGCGAAGTTGTAAAAGCTGCGGTTCCAGACGGTCTTGGTATGGCCTTCATTCGGCTCGATCTGGTAAATATGGTCGATGTTGTTCGCGTCCAGGAAGTCGTGATAATTTTTGCTGTTGCCGATCAGCCCGTCCGTACTCCCGCAAGAGATGAAGATGAGCTTCACGTTCTCCTTGACCGCAGCCACATCCCTGATGGTCTGACTTGGCTGCTGGGTGTTGGGCGCAGCCGAATACGGCCCGATGTAGTGGAAAACATCGGTATTAGGGAACCCGAAGTTGAAGGTCTGCCCCCCACCCATTGACAGGCCGGAGATGGCCCGCAAATCGGCATCCGTCGCGGCGGAATACGTCCTCTCGACCCAGGGGATCAGGTCGTTGAGCAGGACGTCCCCGAAATTCGCGAAGCGCGCGAAATCGTCCGCTCCGTCCATCTTGCCGCTGGGCATCACAACGATCATGGGTTTGGCCAAGTTCTTCGAGTACAGATAGTCCATGATGTTGTCGGCATTGCCTTCGTTGCTCCCCTGGCCGATCCAGGAAACCTCATTGCCGCCGATTCCATGATGCAGGTAAACGACAGGATATTTCCGGTCCGTCGAATACCCCGGCGGCATATAAACCGTCACCTTCCGCATTCCGTAGTTCCGGGTCGGATAGCTGACGGAGACGTCCAGCTTCCCATGGGGAATGCCGGGGTTCTTGGCATCGAAACCCGCGGGCGGAACGGGAAGGTTAGCGGGGTCGCTGGCATACACCGCGGCGGGGAGGACAGAGATGACCGAGAGCGAAAGGACAGCAGGCCAGTTCTTTAGGTGCATGAGGACCTCCAACGCGCATCAGTGCCAAAATCGAATTCCGTAGCCCGCGCCATCAATGCATTGGCGCATTTTGCATTCTCACCGCGGTGTCCTAAGCGCGCAGCGCGCTGCAGGTGGCGTGCAAAACTACGCCTCAGGCGTTCCGGAGAGCAACTGGGCTAGGGAATCAAAAAGCGATTCAAATGTCAAGCTCCTCGATGGTCGAGCCTTGTCTTCAACCGGCCGATGCGGCACATCGAATGCGATCCACCACCCCCGGAAAAAGCGACGCCATCTCAACCATTGATTCACGCATCGAAGGCGCCGCCTTCACTCCACAGCCACGACCTGCGAAATGCGAATTGCAGGGCGAACGCGGAAGAGGGCGATCGCCACCGGCACGCTCGGCGCGTCCGGCTGATTCCGCCGGCGCCCTACCAGTCCGCCAGCCGGGGGACGAGCACCTGGATGCTGACGCCGGCGATGATCAGGCAGCCGGCCAGGAACAGCATGGGGGCGAGCTGGCTGCCGGTCGCGTCGTAGATGCGCGGCACCACGTTCTGGGCCACGAATCCGCCGAGGTTGCCCACCGAGTTGATGGCGGCGATGCCGGCGGCGGCGTGCGGGCCCGCGAGGATCTTCTGGGGCACGCTCCAGAACACCGGCTGGCCGGCAAAGATGGCGGCGGCGGCGACGCATAGCAGGGCGAACTTTGGCGCTGCGCCCGGCACGACCACGCTCAGCACCAAGGTGAGGGCGCCCAGCAGCATGGGGCCGGAGATGTGCCAGGCGCTGACGCCGTTGCGGGCGGCATGGCGCGGCACCCACCAGAGCGCCAAGGCGACGAAGACCCAGGGGATGACGTTGATGAAGCCGTTCTGGACGTTGGAGGCGCCGAAGCCCTTCACGAGGGTGGGCAGCCAGTAGCTGAGGCCGTAAGCGCCGAGCGGCAAACCGACATACAGTCCGGCGAGCGCCATCACTCGTATGTCCAGCAAGGCCCGCCAGGGGGAGCCTTCCGCCTGTTGGCGGGGCTCCGCGGCAAGGGTACTGGCGAGCCAGGCCTTCTGGTCGGGGGTGAGGAAGCGGGCCTGCTCGGGGTGGCTCGGCAGGCGCCAGAGGACGTAGGGCGCGAGCAGGACGGCGGGAGCGCCGGTGGCCACGAACACCCATTGCCAGCCGGCCAGTCCCAGGAGGCCGTCGAGGTCGAGCAGCGCGCCGCCGATGACGGACCCCACCGCGTTGGCCACGGCGCTGGCGATCATGAAGGCGCCGATCATGCGGGCGCGGTGCGCCTGCGGGTACCAGAGGGTCAGGACATAGAGCACGCCCGGGAAGAACCCGGCCTCCGCCACGCCCAGCAGAAAGCGCAGGACGAAGAACATGGCCGGGCTCTGGGTGAACCCCAGCGCGATGGTGACGAGGCCCCAGGTGCCCATGATCCGGCTGAACCAGACCCGGGCGCCGACGCGGACGAGGATCAGGTTGGCCGGCGCCTCGAACAGGAAGTAGCCGAGGAAGAACAGCGAGGCGCCGAGGCCGTAGGCGGCTTCGGTGAGGCCCAGGGCGCCCACCATCTCCAGCTTGGCGTAGGAGACGTTCTGCCGGTCGATGTACGCGATCAGGTACATCAGGCAGAAGAGCGGCATCAGGTGACGGGTGATCCGCTTCAGGGTCGCGGGCCCGATGTCCGGGTTCAGGGTCGCGGGGCCGATGTCCGGGGCCGCGCCCCCTGCGTGCCGCATGCCATCCTCCAATCCTCTCCATATGTTAGGAAATCCAAACTCGATCCTAAAGTCAAGCTCTCATAGCGGCCGTCCCAACGTACAGCCACGCTGCGCGCGCTGCACGCTGATTAAAATGCGTTTGGCTGTGGGTCGCCGTTACGCCCCACATTGCGCTGTTCCTCGCGACGTCACGGCACGGATCAGACGAAGTTGCGGTGCCGGCGATCGCTCTTCGTCATGATGACGTCCGGCATCGTGCCACTCCCCCGCCGCGGCGCCTGCCTGGCGCCCCGACCGCCGAGCACGTCCTCACGCAGCCAGCGCGAGGAGGTGCGCCACCCGCGAGCGGTCGAAGCGGAACAGGTCCATGGCGCGGTCGGCGAGCAGGATGAAGATCAGATCTTCGTACGACATGCCCATCTCGGGGAGACCCATGACGACCAGGCTCAGGGGGTTCTTCAGATCCGCCTTCGGATGGGCCTTGAGGACGTAAAGACGCTTGTGCTCGTCGGCGCGCAGGTCGATCCGGATGAGCGACCTCGGTCGAAGGCTCGAGTAGAGCTCGCGGGCCGATTCCAGCAGGGCCCGCCTGAGCGCTGGGTCCGTGTCCGGACAGGCATCGTGCGGTCGTGGTTGATGGCCCTCCTGTCCATCCTCCGCGCGCTCGAGGAGCAGGCGCTGGCCCTCGGCCGGACGCGCCTCGTGCTCGAGACCGGGGTGAGGCAGCCCGAGGCGATCGCGCTCTACCGCCGCGCGGGCTTCGTGGAGATCCCGCCGTTCGGCGAGTACCTGGGCTCGCCGCTCAGCGTGTGCATGGGCAAAGATCTCCCCGGGCCGCGCTGACCGCCGCCGGACGAGCCCCGGCGGAGCACAGGAAGCGCAGGCCCGTGCGGAGGCAGAGCCGCAAGGGCTCCGCTCCTGGGCGCGGCGCGGCGGGGCGCGCCGCGCGCGCGCGCCCGCCACTCGCTCGGGCTCTGCCCCGTCGCCTTGCGGAACATCGCGCTGAAGTGCTGCGCCGACGCGCAGCCCACGTCGAGCGCGATCGTCGTCAGGCTGTCGTCGCCCGTGAGCATCCTCCCCTGGGCGACGCGCACCCGCGCGGCGTTCACCTCGGCCTGGAACGTCGTGCCGGCTCGCCGCAGGTGCCGCTGCAACGAGCGCTCGGAGAGGTGGAGCGCCCGCGCCGCCTCCGCCAGGGTGGGCCGGCAGGGCGACGCGCAGAGCAAGCGCCGAAGCGAGCCGAGCACGCCGGCGGCCTCGCCGGCCTGCTCTCGCAGCCCGATCACGCGCCCGACCAGCGCCTCGCGATCGCCAAAGCCGAGCCAGGCGAGCGCC
Source organism: Sorangium sp. So ce394 (assembly GCF_051474665.1). NCBI lineage: Bacteria > Pseudomonadati > Myxococcota > Polyangiales > Polyangiaceae > Sorangium > Sorangium sp. So ce394. The sequence continues at coordinate 4,524,587 of NZ_CP150339.1, read as the reverse complement.
TCGCCGATGCCGTCGAACACGGCGACCGGGAACGAAGGCTTCAGGACCTCGTAAAAGCCGGAGACCACGGCGCCGGCGAAGCCCGGCGGCCGCACCAGCGCCTGCCGTAGGACCAGCTCGCGAAACGGCTGCCAGCGCGCCGAGAGGTAAGCCGCCATCGACGCGAACGCCGCCGGGTCGGCGCCCTCGAGGCCCTGGAGGTCGACGAACGACACGTGACGGCCGCCGTGCGGCGTCAGCACCGCGTCGTTCAGCCGATTGAGGCGCTCGATGTCGCCGGCGCTCGGCCGCCCCCACAGCGAGAACCCCTTGAAGGCGCGCTCGGGGTACCAGAAGACGAACGTCGGGTCGACGAAGTACTTGCCGATCGGATCGACCAGGAGCTCATCGATGCTGGAAGCGCTCTTCAACTCGTCGAGAGAGACCATTGGCGGACATCGGACGTGCGCCATCGATCGAGCGCTGTACGCCGCGGCGCGCGGAGCGCGCTGCGGCCGTTCAGCGCCGACGCGGAGGGCTCGGGTTGTCGGTTGGTCAGTTCGTTAGCCTGACTAACGCACTCGACATGCCACGCGCCCGGCCGCGCCCCTCGCCTCGGCGCCAGCCGCCTCCACGCCCTCGCGGGGCCCGCCTCTCCGCGCGCTTTCCGGAGCGCGCGCGCCCCGGCCCCCCGCGCCGTCCGCACCGGCGCGCGTAGGCCACCGCCGCCCCGGGTGCCGGCGTTAGGACCGCGCCAACCTGGGCCATCGGGGCTGGCGCAGGTCGGCGCACCACCGGGGCTCCAGCGCCAAGCCTGCTCGGTCCGCACCGGGCCTGCTCGGTCCGCGCCGAGCCTGCTCAGTCCGCGCCGAGCCTGCTCAGTCCGCGCCGAGCCTGCTCAGTCCGCGCCGCGTCCGCTCAGAAGGCCGGGCACGAGGAGCCGACGCACGCCACGGACGGCGGGCCGCCGGGGACCGCGTTGTCGTAGCAGATGTAACAGTTCGTCGACGGAAGCCCGGGCATGGTGCTGCCGGGGCAGTTGTAGCGACGCTGCTTGTAGTACCTCGACGCTTCTCCGAAGAACTCATTATAATCGGGGTCGCAGTCGCGGGTCTCGACGCCAATCGGTGTCTTGAACGAGCTGTCGCTGTAATAGGTCCGGGTGAAGCCGGTCGACATCAGCGCCTGCTCGGCGGAGTCCACGGCCTCCTCGCCGGCGACCGCCTCGGCCTCAGGTGCCGATTCGCTCGGCTCGGCCATGCAGGCGGCAACAGAGGTGGCGAGTCCGAGAGCCATCAAGATGTTCTTCAGCATGGTCTGCTTACTCCCTCGTTGTGATGGCGCGAACGCGCACCCCGGCGCCCGCCCGCGGCAGCGGGTCGGCGCGCAGCCGGGGTGAGCGAAGGGCGCGCCCGTCGCGCGATCGTCGTGAGGATGTGTACGCGCGGGGCGGTGGGCGCGCGTTCACGAACGCGCCATTCGGTTGTGCGTTCGCGCCACCCGCCGCCGTCAGCGCCCGCCGCGGCCTCGCCGGGCCGCGCGATCCGCCTCCTCCTCGCCGAGCGCCTCGGACTCGGCGTCGTCCGCCCCGGCCTCGTCCGCGCCGAGCGGCGCGATCCGCCGCCCGCGCCGCGCGTCCTCGGGCGACGGCGGCGGCGGCGCGCTGCCGCGGATCTCCTGCGCGATCCGCGACAGCACCGTCGCGACGCCCTCCTCGACGGCGTGCCCGAGCTCCTCCGCGCTCCGCTCGAGGCGCTGCTTGCGCTCGAGCTGCTCCGCCCTGCGCCGCTCCTTCAGCCGCCGGTGCTCCTCCCGCTGCGCCAGCGCGGCGCTGCGCTCGATCGCCCGCCGGAGCTGCCGCGGGGACACGTCGCTGGAGAGCGCGGCGCGCGCATGGAAGGCGAGCCCCAGGCCCCAGCCGAGCAGCGGCCAGAAGAACCACCACGGCCCGGGCGTGAGCGCGTTGACCGCGAAGAGGAACGCGTTCACGACGAGGAACGAGAACAGGTGCGAGCGGAACCCCCTGCGCCGGCGCGCGAGGATCGCCGCGCGCGCCTCCTCCTCGCCCCGGACATGCTCGATGTCGCGCGACGCGGCCTCGATCGCGCCCCGCGAGATGCCGATCTCCTCCGCGGCCGCGACCAGCTCGTCATGGCCGACGTCGCGCGCCTGCGCGTCCCGGAGGGCGCGCTCCAGGATCGCCCGCACCTCGGCCTCGGTGTACCGCCGCCCGCTCTGCTTGTCCGGTTTCGCCATCGCTCTGCCTTCCCCCGCGCGCGGAGAGCATACGCTTGACCGCGTGCGCCCGCCCCGCTTCCATGGGCCCAGCAAGGACCCCATGAGCAGCGACACGGCCTTACAACGCGTGGGGACCACGATCCGCAACAAGTGGACGCTGGAGCGGCTGCTCGGCGCCGGCGGCATGGCCGCCGTGTACGTCGGCGTCCACCGCATCGGGCGCCGCGACGCGCTCAAGATCCTCCACCCGCAGGCCGCGCAGTCGAAGGAGATCTGCGACCGGTTCGAGCGCGAGGCGCAGGCCGCGAACCGCTTCCGCCACCCGGGCGCCGTCGAGATCCGCGACATCGACGTCGCCGAGGACGGCGCGCCGTTCCTCGTCATGGAGCTGCTCGAGGGCGAGTCGCTCGCCGAGCGCGAGCGCCGCCTGGGCGGCCTGCCGCTCGCCGAGGTGCTCGGCTTCGCCGCGCAGGTGCTCGACACGCTCGGCGCGGCGCACGCGCAGGGGATCATCCACCGCGACATCAAGCCGCCCAACCTGTACGTCGTCCGCGAGGCCCCCGCGTCCACGCCCGCGCCCGCCGGCGGCCCGCGCATCAAGGTCCTCGATTTCGGCCTCGCGCGGATCCGGCAGGACTCCAGCCTCCAGGGGGAGCTCACGCGGATGGGCCTCGTGCTCGGCACGACGCCGTACATGCCGCCGGAGCAGGCCAAGGGCCGCGACATCGACGCCCGCGCCGATCTGTTCGCCGTCGGCGCCACCATGTTCCGGCTGATCGCCGGCCGCCACGTGCACGAGGCGAGCACCGACTTCGACCTCCTGCTGAAGATGGGCCGGGAGCCGGCGCCGCCGCTCTCGCAGCGCGCGCCGTACGCGCCGCGCGACGTGTGCCTCGTCGTCGACCGCGCGCTCGCCTTCGACCGCGACCAGCGCTACCCCGACGCGCGCCTCATGCTCGAGGACGTCCTCGCCCTGCTGCGCCGCGAGCCGCCCCCGTACGCGTCGCGGTTCGCGCACGCGCTCGATCCCGACGCGATCACGCTGCACGGGCAGCGCGCGCCCGCCGCCCCGGACGACGACAACGGGCCGATCACGGTCCCGGTGGGCCCCGCGAGCAGCCCGACCGCCGTCGACAGCATCGCGGTCGAGTGGAGCGACGAGCCGCCCGTGAGCGGCGGATCGATCACCACCGAGTGGGAGCGCCCCGCGGGCGCGAACGAGGAATCGATCGCGGTCGAGTGGAGCGACGAGCCGCCGGACGCGCCCGCATCGCACCGCGCGCGGCGCTGACGGGCTCGGCGGCCCGTCAGCCCGCGTCCGCTGGATCGCGCCTCGCCGGGCCGCGCCCGGTCAGGCCGCGCCCCGGCGCCGCCGCAGCCCGAGCAGCGCCATCGCCAGCAGCGTGGCCAGCGGCCCCGCGGTCCTGGTCGCGCCGCCGCCGGGCACCTGGCAGCCGCAGCCGTCGCCCTCGGCGACCACCGGGGAGCCATCGGTCGGCGCGTCGGCTCCGCCGCCGCCCGCGCCGCCCTCGCCGCTCGGGGCGCCTCCCGCGCCGCCGGCGGCGCCCTCACCGCCGCCGCCGCCCTCGCCGCCCGCCCCGCCCTCGCCGCCGGCGCCGCCCTCGCCGACCGGATCGCCGCACCCGGGCGCGTCCGGGACGAGCGCGCCGAACGGCGTGTTCTCGATGCCGCGGATCTCGATGTCGTCGATCTCCCAGCCGAAATCGCCCGAGTAGGCGTCGGTGCCGATGCGGAAGCGGACCTGCACCGTCTTCCCCGCGAACGCGTCGCCGAGATCGAGCGTCACCTGCTCCGGATCGGGCCAGGCCTCGTTCGCGCCGACGAAGCCCTGGCGGCCGGCGAGCGGGTTCACCGACGGCTCGTCCACCGTGTTGCCGATCGGGCCGCCGTACCCGGGATCCGCGTACGCCGCGACGTCCTGCCACGTCGCGCCGTCGTCGCCGCTGATCTCGATGAGCCCGCCGTCCCAGTGGACCGCCGCCTCGTCCTCCGTCGCCGGCGAGATCTCGAACGAGTACCGGTGCTTGAACGAGATCACGAGCGGCTCGCCCTCGCCGACCGAGAGCGGCGGCGAGACGAGCTGCGTGTCGGAGAGGCTCGGGTGGTCGACGCCGCGCCACGCGTGGTTCGTCAGATCCGTCTTCTCGCGCGACCAGATGGCGTCCGCCTCGTCGCCGTCCTTCGACCAGGCGGGCGCCTCGCTCTCGACCGAATCGACGGCCGACGCCGCCGGCACGTCGTCGACGTTGACGCGCGCCCCGACGACGCCGGCGACCATCACCTCGCACGCCCGGGGGGCGGTGACGTCCACGCGGAGCTCCAGCGCCTCGATCCCGACCGCGGCCTCGTCCACCTCGACCTCGACCTCGACCGTCCCGGCCCCGAACGCCGGGATATCGGGCAGCAGGATCGCGGTCCCGTCCGGGAACGACAGGTGCTCGTTCGTCGAGGAGACGATCGCCGCGGCGCCGAGGAGCGGCAACGGCCCCGCGTTCCGCACCTCGATCGCCACCTTGCCGCGCTCGCCCGCGTCGAGGAAGCCGTCGTCGTCGCACGAGCGCACGCCGTCGTCCGGCTCCCCCGGCGAGACGGCGGCGAGCGGCGCCATCGCGAAGCTCTCGACCACGCCGGCGAAGTCCTCCGAGTCGCGCGGCGCGGACACCGCGCACGTCCCCGCGCCGCGCCGCGCGAAGCCGTGGGCGAGCGCGAGCATGTCGGCCTCGCTCCGCGCGAACGCGGCCGCGAGCAGCGCGTCCCGCTGCTCGGTGTAGGTCGCGTCCACCGGCGCGAGCTTCATCCCCGCCACGACGATGTCCGACATGAGCCGCCGCGCCTCGTCGTGCGTGTAGATGCGGCCGCCCTCGTCCTCGCGCGCGAGCAGCTCGACGTAGCCCTCGAACAGCATGAGCGCCCAGATCTCGCCCGCGTTGTGCTCCTCGGAGTTCCTCGGGTCGCTGCCCTCGAGGATCGGGTGCTCCGGGAGCTCGACGCCGTCCGTGATGTGCCTGAACGTGAGCCCGTTCTTCGAGAAGTTGATCGTGTAGGGCGCCCGGCGGCCGCCGTAGTAGGCGCTCTCGCCGCTCTCCTCCGACGCGTAGATCCCGGTCGCGAAGGTGCCGCCGAGGTCGTCGCCGTCGCGGATCGCCATGTGCAGCGCGATGAAGTCGCCCCAGCCCTCGCTCTGCGCGCCGCACTGCGCGGTGAAGCACTGGGTCAGGCGCCGGTGGATGTAGTGCCCCCACTCGTGCGCGGTGACGGTGTTGTCGATCGTCCCGTCGCGCACGACGCCGAGCACGCGCTCCATCGCCGCCCTGACCGTCCCTTCCAGGAGCGCGGCCTTGAGGCTGATCCCTTCCTCGTAGGAGGTGGAGAGCACCGGGATGGTCACCACGGCGTCCTCCGGCGCGCCGTTGCCCATGCCCGGCGCGGGGGCCCCGGGCGCGTTGTTGGCGATGATCAGCGCGGCCGCGCCGGCGGCCTGGGCGTTCACCGCCTTCTGCTTGAAGGAGCAGACGCCCCGATCGACGAGCAGGATCTTGCCCGTGACGTCGGCGACCGGCGCCTCGCACCCGTCCCGCGTTCCATCCACCGCGTCGTCGGGCGTGGCGTCGACGCCGTCGTCGACCAGCGCGATCTCGGCGGAGAGGTTGAAGTTCCCGGCCCCGAACGCGGCCGTGCCGGTGCTCAGGCTCGCGCCGCCCGGGTCGAGCGTCAGCGTGCGCCGGACGTCCTTGCTGTTCCAGAGGTACATCTGCATCCGCGGCGAGGCGCCGTCGGACATCGCGTTCATGTTCGCGTTGTTGCGCTGGGCGTTCGGCACCAGGGCGCCGTCCTGCGCCTCGGCGTGCAGCGGATCGCCGCCGAGGCCGCCGCGGCCCATGTTGTCCAGCTGGGCGTTGCCGGCGGCCTCGTCGAAGCCCGAGTCGTAGTACCAGTCGTGCAGCCAGTTGTTCACGTAGAACAGCTGGGTCACGGCGGCCATGGTCTGCGCCTCGCTCGACACCGGATCGAGCAGCGGGTCGTAGACGTGGTCGAACGTCCGCGCCGCGGTGAGGGTCGCCCGGACGTCGCCGTTCGAGAAGCCGTCGGGGGCCCGGTGGTCCGCGTAGGCGTCCACGTTGTTGCCGAAGGTCTGGACCGCGTCGTTCGGCAGCCAGGGGTCGGCGGCGCCGCCCGGGCCCTTGTTGAACCCCTCCATCGAGACGAGCGGCGCCGGGATGAAGTCCGGCTGCGACCCGTCCGGCATGCCGGTCGGGTGCGGCAGGAAGTCGGCCTGGGGCCCGTCGAGGGGCCGCCGGTCGCCGGTGGTCTCGGCCCAGACGCGGTAGTTGAACGCGTCGTACTCGATCAGGTCGCGGCGGTAGAGGACGCGGCCGTCGTCGGCCGCGATCACGTAGTCGTAGGCGTCCGAGGAGACGGACTCGACCTCTCCCGAGATGAACTCGACGAAGTACGCCGGGATCAACCCCTCCGGCATCGGGAAATAGACCCTCTTCACGCGGGCCGGCTCGACCAGGTGGAGGCCCGCGGCGCGGAGCGCGCTGCCCGGCGCGAGGTCGAACGCCTGGTAGTCGCCGGCGGGGCGCTGGAGATCGACGACGCCGCGCTGCCCCGGGTGGATCCCGTGGAGGTCCTCGAGCGCCCGGCCGAGCGCCTGCCTCGGCGAGAGGCGGAACGCATGGCGGCGCGCGCGCGCCATGGCGGGCACGGCGGCCGGGTGCAGGTTGCCGGAGATGGCGACGAGCGCGAGGTCCTGGCGCATGAGCACCTTCACGTCGGTCTGGAAGACGTCGGCGCCGTCGACGCGCTGCCGCAGGACGACGATGACGGGGCCCTGGCCGAGGTCGTGGACGTGGACCACCTGCGCCGCCTCCAGCGCGGCCCGGGACAGGCCGTAGGCCGCGGCGAAGCGGGCGAGGTGGCGCCGGGCCGCGGCCTCCGGCGTGGCGCCCGGGGCGACGGCCGACGGGGCCTCGGCCGGCGCGGCCCCGCTCGCGGCCCACAGGAAGGTCGGCGCGCCGCGCTGCTCGTCGATGGACGTGACGACCCCGCCCGCGCGCGCGGCGCGGGCGGCGGCCGCGGCGCGCGCGTCGCCGATGGCGCGCGCGGCGCCGAGGGCGCGCGCGGCGCTTGGCGCGCGCAGGTAGGCGTTGAGGTCGGGCCGCTTGCCGGGGGCCGCGTGCGCGAGCGAGCCGGCGAGGAGCGCGAGCGAGAGCGTGAGACCGCGAATGGAACGCTTCATCCGATCTACTCCGTGCGTGGCTGGACAGCGGTCGTGCCGCCGGATCGCTTCGTCCCCGAGGGGGAAACCGGCCTGATGAATGAAGACCCTTTGATAGACGTTCCCGCCGCACGAGGGAAGCCGCTCGGCGGCTTGGGGCGGGCGTTGACCCCGGCGAGAGCGGCCGCGACGGCGGCGGGCGGCGGCGGGCGGGCTCTTCGCTACCGGGACGAAGCCCGGAGGAAACACGCCCGGAGGGCGGGAGGAGGCGCCAGGAGACGGGGCGCGCGCCGCGCGCGGTGCGGATTGTGCGTCGGGCGGGGCGGCGCGGAGCGGTTTGTGCCCTTCCCGTCGGACCGCCGCTCTAGGATGCGCCCGCCATGCTCGGCGAAGCGAAGCGCATCTACCTGGCCACGCGGAAGAAGCACGATCAGCTCTTCAACACCTACGTCATGCGCCCGCTCGCCGGCGGCGTCGTCGCGCTGCTCGCGCGGACCTCGATCACGCCGAACCAGGTCACGCTGCTCAACCTCGCCGTGTTCGTTGTCGCGGCGGCGTTGCTCGTCGCGCTGCCCACGGCGGCGGGGGGCCTCGTCGCCATCGGCGTGCTCGAGCTGAGCTACCTCCTCGACTGCGCCGACGGGATGCTCGCGCGCCACAAGCAGATCGCGTCGAAGGAGGGTCACCTCTTCGATTTCTTCACGGACGAGCTCAAGGCGGTGCTCCTCTCGGGCGCCCTCTCGGTGCGCTTCTTCCTCGCCGGCGGCCTCGGCCTCGACGGCGCGCTCTGGCCCGCGGGCGACCCGCGGTTCCTGCTCGCGGGCGTGGTCGGGGTCGCGGTGATCGCCTCGGCGATCTCGCTGACGAACTTCGTCCGCCGCCCGGAGATCAGCGGCAAGGAGACGTCGGTCTCGGCGCACTACGAGAATGTCACGGAGGAGCGCCCGCGGTCGCCCGTCGCCCGGGCGGCGGCGCTCGTGACGACGTTCCTGCGCTTCCTGAACCACTACCCGAGCCACATCTGGGCGTTCGCGCTCGCGGATCGGCTCGACGTGTTCTTCTGGATCTACGTGCTGATCAACGGCCTTTACCTGGCGCGGGGCTGGCTCGGGCTGCTGCTCAGGTTCGGGCGGGGCTAGCCCTCCTGGGGAGGTCGCGACCTGCCCGCGACCCCTCCCGAGGGGGTCGGGTCGATCCGAAACCGAACCGGACGCCTCCGAAGCCCGCTCCGCCACGTCCCGACCTGCCCGCGACCCCTCCGAGGGGGGTCGGGTCGATCCGAAACCGAACCGGACGCCTCCGAAGCCCGCTCCGCCACGTCCCGACCTGCCCGCGACCCCTCCGAGGGGGGTCGGGTCGATCCGAAACCGAACCGGACGGCCTCCGAAGCCCGTTTCGCCACATCGCGACCTACCTGCACCCCCTCGCGAGGGGGTCTGGGTCGATCCAGACCTCGCAGGAGACGCTTCGAAGCCCGCTCCGCCACGTCGCGACCTGGCCACGCCCCCTCGCGAGGGGGGCGCGCCCCGTTCGAGACGCTGCCGGACGGCCTCTGAAGGCCGCCCGCGGAAGAGCGCCTCGGGTTGGCCGTCATCCCCGAGCTTCATCAGCCCAGCCTCGGTCGGAGCGAAGCCCGCGCCCCGGCAGAAGCCGGCGAGGTGCAGTTCGAAATCCACGTGCAGCCAGCGCATGCCGCGCTCGCGCGCCACGGCGGCCGCGCGCGACACGAGCGCTGAGCTCCAATCCACTCCTTGCGGGCTCCCCGAAGGCTCGGTTAGAGGGCGAGCATGATGAAGCCCCTGGCGTGGCTGGCCTGCTCTCCCCTCGTCCTCGCCGCCGCCTGCGGCGAAGAGGCCGACGATACGACCCGAGCCCCATTTCCCGAGTACACGCATCCGTTGTCCGAAGGGGAGAGCGCCTGTGGGCGAGCCGACTTCGAGGAGCTGTTTCCTTTCTCTATCCGCTCCGCGACGCTCCCCGTGCTCGTCCACTACTCCCGGGAAGAGGAGCGCGACACAGCCCGTCAGGTCCTCGCCTTCGTGGAGAAGGGGTGGGACTACCACGTGAATCGGATCGGCATGCGCCCGCCGCTGACGGATGCAGGAGAGTGCGGGCCCGACGACGCGTTCGACGTTCTCGTGTGGAGAGGCCACCGCAGCTGCCTGGTCGACGTCCTCGGCGATGAGCCGTCGACCTCCTGGAACGACTGGCACCCTTTCATGATCGTCGATCCGTGGGGGCCTTATGGCGGCGCCGATCTGGAGGAGACCGTCGTGCACGAGATGGCGCACGCGTCGCAGGCCTCCGACGACTGGAACGAGAGCCCCGTCCTCTTCGAGATGTCGGCCAGCTTCCTCGACCAGATCTACATGGATCGCTATGCGGACGAGGGCCTCGCCGATTTTCAAAGGCACCCGGACCGGGCGATCGACCACGACGACGGTTATGAGACGTGGGCCATGTATGGCTCGTCCATGGTCCTCCTGTACCTCAAGGACCGGTTCTTCGACGGCGATCCGACGTTCGTCTCCCGCATGTGGCTCGACGCGCGCAACCCTAGAGGCGCCGAGGGCGCGCTGGATCGCAACGAGCCCGACTTCGTCGACGCGCTCGACGCGATGCTGCGCGAGGTGGCGGACACCAGCTATGTCGACATCGTCCCCGAGCTCGCGCGCTGGCGCTGGTATACCGGCGATCACGTCGACGACCGGCACTTCCGTCACTTCGCGGGGGGCCTCGAGAACCTCGAGGAGGCCAGGCTGACGCTGGCGGCCCAGGTCGAGGCCGCGCCAGGCAGGATCGACATCCGCGAGGACGCGCCGATGATGCTCGGCACCAGCTACATCGAGCTGTCGGCGGGCGCGGACGCCGCGCGGCCGGTCTGCGTATCCCTCGAAGCGCCCGACGACGCGAGGCGCCGCTTCGTCGTCCAGGCCGTGCCCGGGCTCACGCCCGACTCCGACGGCGAGCTCCTCGACCTCTCGTCCGGCCCCGCGCCCCTGGAGCTCGCGGCGGACGGGCAGCGAACGCTCGTCGTGACCGTCTTGCCCAGGGGCCCTTACGACCCCGACACCCGAGGAGAGGAGCGGTATCCCTTCACGGTGGTCCTCCACCCACGGAGCGGCCGCTGCTCCGGATGAGCGAGCGCATCGCTCTCTGTCGGATCGAGCGCCGAAAACTGGCCCTCCTCCCCCTCCTGTGCACTACGGTCGCCCCGCCATGGACACGCCGCCCCGAACGCGCCCCGCAGCACCGCGCGCGGCGCGCCGCCCTGCGCTCGCGTCTCTCGCCCTCGCCGCGCTCCTCTCGGGCTGCGGACAGTCCCAGTCCGGGAGCACCCCCGACTCGCCGGCCGAGGCCCAGGGCGGCGCCGCCGCCAAGGAGGCCGCCGCGCAGGGCCCCGCCTCCGCCGCTTCCGGCGCCCCCTCCGCCTCCCCTGCCCCGGCCGAGGATGAGCCCCCGCCCGGCCAGCCCCAGGGCCCGCCCATCGTCTCGCTGAGCGGCGTCGCCACCCCGCCCCCGCCGCCCGCGGAGGGCAGCCCGCGGCTCGCGAGCATCGCGATGCTCACCCGCGTCTACGCCCGGCCCAGCACCGGCGCCAAGCGCGTCGGCTTCCTCCGCGCCGGCGCGATCGTCGAGATGGATCCCGAGCCCGCAGGCACCGACGGCTGCCCCGGCGGCTTCCGCAAGATCAAGCCGTTCGGCTACGTGTGCCTCGGCCCCGACGCGACGCTCGACCTGAACCACGAGATCGTCCGCGCCGCCGCCCGCCGCCCCGACGTCACCCACAAGCTCCCGTACATGTACGGCACCGTCACCCGCGGCGGCCCCGCGTACGCGCGCATCCCGACGCAGGACGACCTCGAGCGCCACGAGCCGAGCCTCAAGAAGCACCTCGATCGCTGGGCGAAAGACGAGGAGAGCGGCGCCACCTACGGCCTCGACGTGTGGCTCAAATGGAGCAACGAGCCGGCCCCGCCCGCGCTCGACGCCCTCGCGCAGCGCATCACCGATCGCGAGATCCCGTGGTTCTTGCGCGACGGCCGGAGGGCCCCCAACCTCTCCGGCCTCATCAAATCCGACGACGCCGTGAAGATCGACGAGGTCTCGCGGCGCAACGGCATGGCCTTCATCGAGTCGTTCCTCCACGAGGGCCGGCGCTACAACGTCACCACCGACCTGCGCGTCGTCCCCGCCGATCGGTTCCGCCCCATCCGCGGGTCCGACTTCCACGGCGTCGAGATCGGCAAGGACATCGACTTCCCGTTCGCGCTCGTGCGCCGCGCCGGCGGCAAGCGGTGGCGCGTGGAGGGCAAGAAGCTCGTCGACGCCGGGGAGCTCGAGTGGCGCGCCGCGGTGCCCCTCACCGGCAAGCAGCAGTTCTTCGGCGGCAAGCTGCACTACGAGACGAAGGACGGCGACTGGGTCGACGATCGCCACGCCGGCCGCATCGACCCCGCCAAGAAGATGCCGGCCTGGGGCAAGAACGGCGAGAAGTGGCTCGACGTCAACATCACGAAGCAGGTGCTCGTCGCCTACGAGGGCACGAAGCCGGTCTACGCCACCCTGATCTCGAGCGGCGAGGCGGGGCTCGAGGACCACGAGTCCAGCACCGCGACGAAGCGCGGGATCTTCCGCATCCACACGAAGTACATCTCCATCACGATGGACTCGGACGCCGTCGGCGAGGAGTTCGAGCTGCGCGACGTCCCCTACGTGCAGTACTTCGAGGAGGGGTATGCGCTCCACGGCGCCTACTGGCACGACAAGTTCGGCCGGCCCAAGAGCCACGGCTGCATCAACCTGTCGCCGGAGGACGCCCGCCGCCTCTTCTTCTGGACCGAGCCGGCCGTCCCGCCGGGATGGCACGGCGCGGCGCGCTCGCTGACCGGAACGGTGGTGTTCGTGCACCCCTGAGCCACGCGCCCCTCGGGGCGGGCCTGCTGTCGAGCGCCCGGCCCCGCGCGCGCCCGAGGGCAGGCCCGCCCCGACGGCGGCGCGCGAGGCGCGCGGCCGGCGAGGCCCGCGCCCGGCCCCGGCGCGGGCGCGCGCGCTTGACGTAGCGGGACAGATCGATCGGGGATCACACTTCGCGCTCCTCCCGGCTCGAACAGCCCGAGAGTCGTGGTAGCGTCCCGCGCATGCAGCTTGCGGTCGTGGGAACAGGGTACGTCGGCCTCGTGGCCGGCGCGGGTTTCGCGGACTTCGGGAACGACGTCGCGTGCGTCGACGTGTCCGCCGCCAAGATCGAGATGCTGAAGCGCGGAGAGATGCCGATCTTCGAGCCCGGCCTCGACGTGCTCATCGCCAAGAACACGCGGGACGGCAGGCTCCGGTTCTCCACCGACGTCGCCGGCGCCATCCGCGACGCGGAGATCGTCTTCATCGCCGTCGGCACGCCGCAGGCCGACGACGGCTCCGCCGACCTCTCCGCCGTCGAGGCCGTCGGCGAGACGATCGGCAAGAACCTGAATAACTTCAAGGTGATCGCCACGAAGAGCACGGTCCCGGTCGGGACCGCGGATCGGCTCAAGCAGATCATCGGCGGGCTCACCACCCAGCCGTTCGCCGTCGCGTCGAACCCGGAGTTCCTCAAGGAGGGCGACGCGGTGAACGACTTCATGAAGCCCGACCGCGTGATCATCGGCTCGGACGACCCGAAGGCGCGCGAGATCCTGCGCCACCTCTACAACCCGTTCGTGCGGGCGAGCGACCGCATCCAGCTCATGGACGCCCGCTCGGCCGAGCTCACCAAGTACGCCGCCAACGCCCTGCTCGCGTCGCGCATCTCGTTCATGAACGACCTGGCGGTGCTCGCGGAGAAGCTCGGCGCGGACATCGAGCTCGTGCGCAAGGGCGTCGGGGCCGACCCGCGCATCGGCACGAAGTTCCTCTTCGCGGGCCCGGGGTTCGGCGGGTCGTGCTTCCCCAAGGATCTCTCGGCCATCCTCTACACGGCGAGCACGGTGGGGCACGACCTGGAGATCGTGCGGGCGACGGAGCGGATCAACGCCCGGCAGAAGCGGCTGCTCGGGAGCAAGGTGAGCGCCCACTTCGACGGCGCGCTCAAGGGCAAGACGATCGCGGTCTGGGGGCTCGCGTTCAAGCCGCAGACCGACGACATCCGCGAGGCGCCCGCGCTCACGCTGATCGACCAGCTGCTCGAGGCGGGCGCGACGGTCCAGGCGCACGATCCGCAGGCCATGCCGAACGTGCGCGCCATCTACGGGAACCGCATCCTCCTCAGCGACGGCATGTACGGCGCGGCCGAGGGCGCGGACGCGCTGGTCGTCGTCACCGAGTGGCACGAGTACCGGCGCCCCGACTTCCACCGGCTGAAGCGCATCCTGAGCTCCCCGACGCTCTTCGACGGGCGCAACGTCTGGGAGCCCGACGAGCTCCGCGGCATGGGCTTCGTCTACACCGGCATCGGCAGGAAGTAGCGCGCCGCCCGGGCGCGGCTCGGCCGTCGCCCGCGCCGCCCGGGCGCGGCTCAGCCGTCGCCGGGGTCCGACGGCAGCGAGAGCCGCCGGCTGCTCGGCGGCTCTTCGCCGAGGTACCGCGGCGCGTTCGCGGGCGAGAGCCGCCGGCTGCTCGGCGGCTCTTCGCCGAGGTACCGCGGCGCGTTCACGGGCGTGACCCGCCGGCTGCTCGGCGGCTCCTCGCCGGTGTGCCGGTCCCACCGCCGCTCGAGCATCTTCCGATCGACGCCGATGAGCCGCGCCGCGGCCGCCTTGTTGCCGCCGCAGCTCTCGATCGCGTGGTGCAGCACCGCGCGCTCGATCACGCGGAGCTTCGATCCGAGCCGCTCGGGCAGGGCGAGCAGCGCGCGCGCCAGCCGGTCGATCTCCGCCGTGGCGTCCACGATCGGCCGCTCGCGCGCGAGCTCCTCGAGCGTCGGGACGTCGATGAGATCGTCGTCCGCGAGCAGCCCGAGCCGCTCGACGACGTTCCGGAGCTCCCGCACGTTGCCGGGCCAGGGCCGCCGGACGAGCCACGCGATCGCCTCGTCGGTGTAGCGGAGCTTGCGCGGGAGCTCCGCGCTGAAGGCGAGCAAGAGCTCGATGAGATCCGCGTCGCGCTCGGCGAGCGACGGGACGTGCACCGTGACCACGTTGAGCCGGTAGAAGAGATCCTCGCGGAAGCGCCCCTCGCTGATGCGCTTCTCCAGGTCGACGTGGGTCGCCGCGAGGACGCGGGCGCGCAGCGGGATCTCCGACTCGGCGCCGAGCGGGCGGAAGCGGCGATCCTCGAGCACGCGCAGGAGCTTCGCCTGGAGCTCGCCGGGCATCTCGGCGATCTCGTCGAGCAGGATCGTGCCCGCGCCCGCGAGCTCGAGCTGGCCGCGGATGCGCTTCTCGGCGCCCGTGAAGGCGCCGCGCTCGTGCCCGAAGATGAGCGACTCGATGAGCGTCCCCGGCAGCGCCGAGCAGTTGACGGCCACGAACGGCTCGCCGCGGCGCGAGCTCATCTCGTGCAGCGCGCGGGCGACCATCTCCTTGCCGCTGCCCGTCTCGCCGCGGATGAGCACGGTCTTGCTCGACTCGGCGACCCGCTCGACGATCCGCCGCACGCGCTCCATCGCCGCGGACGAGCCGAGCAGCGCCTTCGTCCCGAACGTGCGGTCGACCCGCTCGCGCAGCCGCACCACCTCGCCCTTGAGGAGCAGCCGCTCGCGCTGCCCCTCGATGATCGGCAGGAGCATCTCCGGGCAGAGCTCGTCCTTCAGCACGTAGTCCTGCGCGCCGAGCCGCATGGCCTCCCGGATCTCGGACAGCTCGCTGACCGAGGTGACCATCACCGCCGGCGTGCTCCGCCCCGAGGCGCGCACCCGCCGCAGGATCTCCAGGCCGCCGCGGTCGCGCGGATCGTCCGAGAGGCGCACGTCGAGGAGCAGGAGGTCCGGCGCGCTCCGCTCCACCGCCGCCATCGCGTCGTCGAGGCCGACCGCCTCCAGCACCTCGACCTCGTCGAGCGCGGCCAGGATCTGCCGGAGCGTGCGGCGGCCGCTCCGCTGATCGTCGACGACCAGGATCTTCACGCGACCTCGTCCTCTGCGGTCATGGTGACGTCGGCGGCCGGGATCGCGATCACGAACAGCGTCCTGCCGTCGCGCCGCTCCGGGTCGATGGACCACCCGTGGGCGCGGACGATGCGGTGCGTGATGGCGAGCCCGAGCCCGGTCCCGCGCGGCTTCGTCGTGTACCAGGGCGCGAAGATGCGCGAGGCGTCCCCGCCGAAGCCCGGCCCGGTGTCCCACACGACGAGCTCTGCGCCGCCCTCCGCGGGCTCCCAGGTGACCCCGACGGTCCCCTTGTCGCCGGCGGCGTCGAGGCCGTTCGAGAGGAGGTTGACGAGCACCTGCGTGGCCTGGTCCGGGTCGCAGCTGAGCCGCGGCGTCGCGCTCACGCGCGCCTCGATCCGACGCTTGCCGAGCTGATCGCGCAGGAGCATCTCCGCCCGGCTCACGAGCTCCTCGACCGCGAGGCGGCGGCGCTCGAGCTTCCTGTGCGTCACCCGGCGCAGGCCCATCACGAGCCGCTCGAGGCGCTCGACCTCCTCGCAGCCGATCTCGACCTCCTCGGCGTCCAGGCTCTGGTTGCTCGAGCCGCGCTTGAACACCGAGCGGAAGAAGTTGATCGGGTAGCGAACCTCGTGGGTGATCTCGGCCGCGAGCGTCTCGATGAGCGCCGCGCGCTCGTCCCGCCAGGCGGCGGCCTGCTCGCGCCGCCGCCGCTCCAGCTCGGCGTAGCTGTGCGCGTGCGCGAGGGCGAGCGCGGCCTGGTTGCCGATGGTGCGGAGCAGGTCGAGGTCCTCGCTCGTGAACAGGGCGCCGCCGCGCTTCTTGCCGACCTCGAGGACGCCGAGCAGCCGGCCGCGGAACATGAGCGTGAGCGAGAGCTCGCTCGCGCTCGCCGGCGGCGGATCGATCCCGATGAGCCGCTCGCCGCTCGCCTCGGCGGCGCGCGGCACCTGCTCGCCGGGGGCGTCGGCGGCGTCGACCTCGATGCGGCGGAAGGTGACGCGCTCGCAGGACAGCCAGCGCGCCACCGTGCGCTCGACCGCGTCCGCGACCTCGTCGGGATCGGCGACGAGGGTCAGCTCCTCGCTGAGCTGCTCGACGGTGGGCTTGTACTCGGCGCGCGCCGGGAAGAGCTTCCGGTCGCCGGCGCCGAGCGCGAACACGACCAGCGCGGCGCTGACGATCGCGGCGGGCGCGGCGACCTTGATCGCGCCGAGCAGCGGGAGGCCGGCGTACCCCGCGCAGGCGGAGCAGACGATCACCGTGAGCGCGACCATCATGCCGGCGATGATGATCCGCGTGAGCGGGCGCGACAGGAGCGCGCGGCTGCCCCAGAGGTCGTAGCGGATGAACGCGACGACGCTGGAGACGGGCGTGAGGGCGAGCGCCGGGATCGAGAACCACGCGAGCGCCGACTCCGCGACGCCGAGCATGGCCAGGAGGAACCCGACCGCGATCACGACGTGCGGCGGCGCCATGGCGAGGAGCAGCGCGCGCAGCGTGCGACGGCGGTCCCCCTCCGCGGCGGCGAAGCGGAGGATCAGCGTGATCGCGAAGAAGAGGAACGAGGCGACGACCAGGGTCGCGCAGACGCCCCGGATCCCGACGGTGGTCCAGCCCATGGCGTGCGAGGCGAGCATGCCGGCGGCGAGCAGGCCGCCGAGCCCATGCGCGATCCGCGCGAAGGCGGGGTAGCGCGCGATGAGCGCGACGTCGTCCGGCAGCCGCAGCGCCAGGGTGAAGAAGCTCATCGGGACGAGCGCGTACGCGACGTGGAAGAACGGGACGAGGTCGCGCGAGCTGTGGTAGTCGAAGATCGAGAACTGGAAGAGCGCGGTGAACAGCGCGGCCGTCGCGAACGCGCGCGCGAGCTTGCCGCGCGGGCTCGCGCTGAGGGCGATCAGCGCGGCGCCCACGTAGAGCGAGGCGACGACCATCAGCCCGCCGGCGTAGAACCACCACGCGAGCGGATCGAACGGGACGAGGGAGAGCTCGACGTCGCGCACCCCCTCGGCCGTCTCGACGCGGGCGTGCACCGAGCGCTGCCCCTCGCGCGCCGCCTGCTCGATCGCGGCGTCCCAGGTGCTGGCGCGGTAGCGCCCCTCCGTGCTCTCGAGGCGCCAGCCGTTGACCTCGACGACGCGATCGGGGAACCGGAGGCCCTTCTGGAAGCCCTCCCAGGACGGCAGGCCGAGGCTCGAGACCACGCCGTCCGGGTCGACGAGGACGCCCGGGAACGGGCGCTCGTACCAGCTCACGGCGCTCCTGATCCCGGAGCCGCCCAGTACGAGCGTCGCGAAGACGACCGCCGCAAGGAGCCAACGCCGATTCTCGATAGCTGGCATCGGGAGACTCGACGGCGCGTAAATTGCGCCACGAGCCACCCACGATACGCTGGAACCCCGGGTGAACCAACGGGGCTCACGCGCCGGACGGCACGCCGCGCCGCGATCGCCCGCGCCCCGGCGGGCCCGGCGGCGCTGTTACGCGATTTTCATTACGTTTTCATGCGTGGGTGAGAGGGGGATCACGCCGCGCCGCCGGTGAGGGAGCGCGCTCAGGCCGCGCCCTGGCGCGCGCGGCGCTCGGCGGCGTCCGCGAACACGGCGTCGGCCAGCTCGCCGAAGCGCGACTCGACGGCCTGGACCGCGGCGGCGTCGGTCGCCGAGCGCTCGAGGTCGTCGAGCAGGGCCGCGACCTCGCCGCGCACGCGCGGCGGCGCCGACGGCGCCTGGCGGCTCGCGGCGAGGCCGCGGACGAGGACCGAGAGCTGCCGCAGCACGATGCCCGCGCCGTGGGCGCGCCGGCGCGCGTCGTCGCCCGCGGTGAGGCGGGCGTGGCGCGCGAGCGCGCAGACGCCGTGGCAGAGGCTCGGGTCGGCGAGCAGCGCCCGGACGGCCCAGCGCGCGAGGCGGCGCGAGTACAGGCCGCGGGCGAGCGGGCCCGCGGCGCGGGCGTCGTGCCAGGCGCGCGCGGCGCGGTCCTCGCCGATGAGCACCAGCGCGAGCGCGACGGGGTCGCCGGCGGCGAGGCAGGCCCGGCCGGCGTCGATGCGGCCGTAGCCGTGCTTGGCGTTGTGGCCGTCGCGATCGCGCCCGTCGGGGAAGAGGTCCCAGGGGTCGGCGATCGGCTCGGCCGACGCGGGCGCCGCGGGGGGCACCGGCGCGAGCGTGCGCAGGACCAGGGCGTCGAGCTCGGGCAGGCGCAGCGCGGGGTTGCGCGACAGGACGAGGAGCAGGACGCCCGCGGCCAGGGCCGAGGCCCCGCTCGACTCGGCGTGGCAGAGCCGCTCGGCCAGCGGCGCGGCGCCGGATTCGGGCGCCGCGCCGGATGCGCCGGAGGCGGGCGCCGCGCCGGATTCGGGCGCCGCGCCGGACGCGCCGGAGGCGGGCGCCGCGCCGGATTCGGGCGCCGCGCCGGACGCCGGCGGCAGCGGGCAGGTGAGATCGTCGCCGGGCGCGAGCCATCGCACCGCCGGGCCGCGGTTGGCGAAGGGGCGGCTGCGCCCCCGGCGGTCCCGCCAGAGGAACCACCCCTCGCCGCGGGCGCCCGGGCCGACGCAGAACACCCGCGGGTCGCTCGCGGGCTCGCCGAACCCGAGCGAGAAGCTCGCGTGCAGCGACGCGGGGGGGCTCGAGGCCTCGCGGCCCGTCGGGAACACGACCGGGCAGCCCCGGCCGCGGCGCCCGAGGCGGGCGGCGAACTCCAGCGCATCGTCCAGCATGGGCGTCGTCGAGCCCTCGACGTACGCGGCGCAGACCACGACGTCGGCGCCGTCGCTGACGGCCTGGATGATCGCGACCGGGAGGGCCAGGACGCACGAGCCGGGCTTCGGGATCAGGTAGAGCCGCGGCGACGCGTCCGGCGCGACGCCGCGGAAGCCGCCGGGGCGGCGGGAGCCGACGGCCCAGGCGACCATGAACGAGCCGTGCGCCTGGCTGCGCGGCGGGTGCTCGAGCATGACGAGCACCTCGCGGTCGAGGCCGAGCTCGTCGGCCGCCCAGGCGTCGTCGTCGATGACCCCGAGCCGCATCCCCGCGCCGCTCCCGCAGCGGCGGCGGTCGACCCCGATCCCGCCCTCCTCGTCGCGCAGGAACCAGCGGCCGGGCGTGACGGGATCCTCCTCGAACGACGCGCCGCGGACGGTCCACCCGTCGGGGCGCGCCGCGGCGCCCGCGGCCGCGTCGAAGCGCGGCGCCACGGCGGCGCTCGGGCGCCGGGCCGACGCGACGTAGCGCACCGGGAGCGCCGCGGCCGAGAGCGCGGCGGCGACCTCGGCGCGCCGCCCGCCGTCGGGCGACCGGACGCGGAGCCAGAAGATGGGCGGCCGCTCGATGACCCGCTCGACCTCGACCGCGGACCAGCGCGCCGAGAGCGCCGCGACGACGTCGCCGGGGGCCGCGGCGCAGCGCAGGGCCACGACGATGTCGAGGGGGCAGCCGTCGTCGTCGCCCGCGGCGGTGGGCACCGGGGCGTAGCCGAAGTCCCACGGCGGGCGCGCCGGGCGCGCCCTGGGGGAGGCGGTCGACGCGGGGGGCGGCGCGCTCGGGCGGCCGCGCGCCGGGCGAGCGCGCGCGGGCCCCTCCTCCGGAGCGCCCGCTCCCCCCCGCGAGGCCGCGTCGCGGCCCCGGCTCATGCCAGCACGGCCTTGGCCCAGGCGTTGAGCGCGTGGGCGCGGTTGGCGAAGCCCGGGCTCTCGGCCTCGCAGCGCGCGAGCTCCTGCGCGTGCGCCTCCCTCGCCGCCGCCCAGGCGGCGACGCGGCGGGCGCCGAGGGCGGCCGCGCGCCGGCGCGCGGCGCCGAAGCACCGGCGCTCGCCGTCGAGCATCGCCGCGAGCACGCCCGACTCGAGGACCATGCGGCGCACGGGGACGAGCGACGAGGCCGCGCTGGAGGCCGGCGGCTCGCTCTTCGCCCTCGGCGTCGCGGCGATGCCCCAGGGCGGCGTGCCGAGCGGCCCGTACGCGATCGCGCCGCGGTGGTACGACCCGGACGCGCGGTCCTGATCGCGCGCGCCCCCGGACGTGGTGTCGGGCTCCCCCTCCGCCCGCGATCGGAGCTCCGAGGCCAGGACGACGGCCCAGGCGCCGCCTCGCTGGTAGTCGTCCTGCCAGTCCATGACGTCGTCGTGGAGCTGCAAGCCGAGCCACACCGACGAGAGCAGCCGCGCGAGCACCTCGCGCTGCGCGGCGGTCCAGCCCGCGGCGTGCGCCAGGGCGATCGACGCCGGGAAGCCGACGCTCTGCTTGCCGAGGGAGAGCGCGTAGTAGCGGCTGAAGCCGGCGGGCTCGCCGCTCGCGAGGACGCTGCGCTCGGCCTCGATGGCGAGCAGCGTCGCCTCGTCCGCGCGGGCGAAGTCGATGGCCGGGTCGTCGACGTCGGGCGCGACGCGGCGCAGCGCCTCGTCGCGCGCCCGCCGCGCGTGGGCCAGGATGGCCTCGAGCTGCCAGGTCGGCCGGACCTGCGCGTCCTGGATGCGGTCCGTGCCGAACGCCTCGATGACGGCGAGGAGGTGCGCGAGCAGGGCGTCCTGCACGGTGGCCCCGCGGACCCCTGGCATGGCCTCGGCGAGCAGCGCGGGCGCGGCCAGGGTGATCTCGTTGCGGAACACGGCGCTCCAGGGCACGTCGCGCGACGGGGCCAGGCCGAGCGTGTAGGCCAGCCCCTGCGCCTCGGCGTGGAGCATCCCCGGGAGGGTCCGCCAGAACGCCGTGTAGAGCTCGTCCACCCAGAGCGCTTCATCCATGGGCGGACACCTCCGCGGCCGGGCGCGACGCGCGCGGCCCGGCGCTCGCGGCCGAGGCGCGGCGCGGGCGCCGGGCGCCGGGAGATGGGACCGGGGCGGAGCCGCGCCGGTGGGACGTACGCCGATGGCGGTGCAACCCCGCCTGTCGCCTGCGCCGCAGCATCAATAAATGTTCGACTCCTTCCAGGGCGACAGGCACACGTTGATGCGCTCCTCGACCACGATCGCGCGCCACTGGAGCACCTGGGCGGCGCTCAGCCCATCGAAGAAGCCGCCGATCCAGGAGCGGATGCGGCTGTTGAGCAGCGCGCGGACCCTGGCGGCGTCCACCGGCTCCTCGTCGGCCTCGGGCGAGACGATGTAGAGGGAGAGCAGCTGCTTGAACTCGTCGAAGTGCTCCTGGTTCCGGAGCAGGGAGATGTAGAGCGCACGCAGCTGTGCGTGCGGGTCGACCGAATTCACGGTTTGCATGGGCCTCCGTCACCGGTCCGCGCCGGCTTCGGGCGGCACATTGCACGTCATGGGCCGCCGCAGGCCAGCGTGTAAACCATTGAAATCATTCGATCGAGGGGAGCGGCCGGAGGCGACCGATACCCGAAACCGACCATCACCTGCCCGGATTCGACCGTTCCCTTCGACGTGAGGCCGCGCTCTCCGCGACGGTGGACATAGAGATGTCCAGGCCCGAGCGCGCCCGATTCGGCACCACCCGGGACCATGGCATTCCCGGCCCCGCGACGGCCTCTAATTCAGATTCAGCCGAATCTGGCAGTAAAGCTGGATCACTTCCCGCCCCCGAAGCTCGGGCTACCCCCCCCGGTCGGAACGAAGATGACGCCGCCGCCGCCCCCACCACAGTCGCTGAGCGCGATGAGGATGAGGAGGACGATGACCAGGACGACGACGAGGACGATCACCGTGCCGGCGCTCATGCCCGTCCCGCTGCCGAGCCCGGGTTTCGGCGGGGGCGGCAGGTGGAAGGCGGCGGCGAGCTCCGGGCCGGGCAAGGGTGCGCAGAACGACACGCTGACCTCGGTCGGGGCCTGCTCGATGCTGATCTTGCCGCCTTCGCCCTGGTACTCGGTGGCTTGTACCCCCTCGCCGATCTCCACCTTCCAGTAGAACTCGCCGATGACGTATTCCACCTCGGCGTGGACGCTCTGTTTGAGCGCGTACGTCCTCCCCTGGTAGCTCGCGGTCGACCCCATCGGCTGGACCTCGCCGGGCGACAGCGGCGTCACGAGCTGCCAGGCGCCGTCCTCTTCCATCAGCCACAGGTAGCCGACGCTCGGTCCGCCGTAGAGCAGGTACTCCCGCCAGCGGTAGCGCTCGCCCTCCACCGTGCAGCCGCGGATGACGAAGCCGATGCAGAGCACGCGCATGCCGCGGAGCTGGCCCTCGGCGCCGAGCGGGACGTACGGCTCCATGGGCGGCCGGGGCACCTGGCCGAGGGCGACGAGGGCGCCGTTCGTGAGGTCGCTCGCCGTGCCGCAGTAGCGGCAGACGATGCGCTCCGCGGTCCCCGGGGCGGCGAGCGGGAGGTTGCCGCCGCAGTTCGGGCAGGCGAGGGCCGTCACCTGCGCGGCGGGCCGCTCCACGGGCGCGCCGGCGTCGAGCTGCATCACGGCCGGGTCGATCTGCCGGCCGAGGTAGAGCTTCGGCGGGATGATCCGACCGTCGCCGTAGTCGAGGGTCCCGAACTCGCCCCGCGGCCCCGCGATGTCGACGAAGCCGGTCACCACCCCCGGCGCGGCGACGTGCGGCATCTCGCCCTCGGCCGAGATCACGCGCCGGCGGCCGACCTCGACGACGGTGAACACGCCGTGCCCCTCGAGGTGGACGCGGCCGCCGGGCTGGAGGGAGGCCCACGGGGGCAGCCCGTTCAGCGGGAGCGGCGCCTCGGTGGTCGCGTACCAGCGCCCCTGGGCGTAGGCGACCCACGTCCAGCGGCCGCTGGCCGGGAAGGCGATGAAGATCTCCTGCCAGGGCGCGCCCGGCGCGCCGGCGCGATCGAGCTGCACGCGGCCGTCGACGACGAAGGGCTCGTTGCCCCAGCGCCCCGTGACCCCGAGCTGGAGGGGCGTGGGGATCTCGACAAGGTCCGCGACGCGCCCGACGGCCCGGAGGTCCCGGTCGGTGCGGGCGACCACGAACTTGCAGTGCTTGCACACCTGCGCCATCGCGCCCGCGAAGCGAAACGTGATCGGCGCGCCGCACGAGGGGCACGCGGCTGCTCGGTCGAAGGGCGTGCTCACGCGAGCACCATACTAGAAGCGCCGGCCAGGGAAGAGGAAGCGTTTCAAGGCCGCTTCCGCGCCGCGGGCTCGCACAGGCGCGCGTGAACCCGCGCGCGAACCGGCTGTGATCCCGCACGAGCGGTGGTAGGACCGCGCCGATGCCGGCCACCGAGGAGAGCTCGACGGGCGCTCGGGGCGCCCCGCGCGGGGACGCCGGGGCGAGCGCGCCTGCGGCGCAGCCGCTGCCCCGGCTCGTGCACCCCGCGCTCCTCGCGAGCGTGTTCGTCATCGCCACGTCGGGGCTCATCTACGAGCTCATCACCGGCACCCTCGCGAGCTACGTCCTCGGCGACTCGGTGACGCAGTTCAGCTTCGTCATCGGCCTCTACCTGTTCGCGATGGGGATCGGCTCGTACCTCTCGCAGTACATCGAGGGCCGCCTCCTCGAGCGCTTCGTCGAGATCGAGCTCGGCCTCGCGCTCGTCGGCGGGCTCTCCGCGCCGATGCTCTTCCGCGTGTACACCGCGCTCGGGGCGTTCCGCGCGCTGCTCTACGCGCTCGTGCTGCTCATCGGCGTGCTCGTCGGCCTCGAGATCCCGCTGCTCATCCGGCTGCTCAACTTCTCCCTGGATCTCAAGCGGCTCGTCGCGCGCGTGCTCACGCTCGATTACATCGGCGCCCTCGCCGCGAGCCTGCTCTTCCCGTCGCTCCTGCTGCCGCGCCTCGGGATCCACCAGACGAGCCTGTTCTTCGGCCTGCTCAACGCGGCGGTCGCGCTCACGAGCACGTTCCTCTTCCCGCTGGAGCGCTCGGTCGTCGTCCGGCTGCGGGCGCTCTGCGTGGTCGTGATGGCGGGGCTCGGCGTCGCCTTCGCGCTCGTCTCGCGGTTCGTCGAGCGCTCGGAGGCGCTCTACTTCGGCGCGCCCATCGTCTACGCGGCGCAGTCGCCGTACCAGCGCCTCATCATCACGCGGAGCCCGCGCACGACGCGCCTCTTCCTGAACGGCAACCTCCAGTTCTCGTCCGACGACGAGCACCGGTACCACGAGGTGCTCGTGCACCCGGCCGTCGCCGCCCTGGGCCGCGATCCGCGGCGCGCGCTGATCCTCGGCGGCGGCGACGGCCTCGCCGCGCGCGAGCTGCTGCGCTACCCGTCGATCGAGCAGATCCTGCTCGTCGACCTCGACGCCGCCGTCACCGGCGCCTTCCGCGACCTGCCGCTCGTCGCGGCGCTGAACGGGGGCGCGCTCCGCGATCCGCGCGTCGTCGTCCGCAACGAGGACGCGTTCAAGTACCTCGAGGAGTCGACCGAGTCGTTCGATCTCGCGGTCGTCGACTTCCCCGATCCGGGCAACTACGCCGTCGGCAAGCTGTACACCGACGCCTTCTACCACCTGCTCCGGCAGCGGATCTCCGTGCGCGGGCTCGCCGTGATCCAGGCGACGTCGCCGCACTACGCGCGCGAGTCGTTCTGGTCCGTCGTGACGACGCTCGAGGCGGCCGGCTTCAAGGCCGCGCCGCTGCACGTCTACGTGCCGAGCTTCGGCGAGTGGGGGTTCATCCTGGCGGGCGGCGAGGGGCTCGCCGCGCCCGGCGCCCTGCGGATCGACGCGTCGAAGCTCCGCTACCTCGACTCGAGCGGCCTGCCCGAGCTCTTCCGGTTCCCGCGCGATCTCGGCCGCGTCGACGCCCCGGTCAACCGGCTGAACGACCAGAAGCTCGTCTCCGTGTACACGCGCGAGTGGGCGGAGTGGACGCGGTGACCCGGTGAACCGCCGCGGCTTCCTCAGCTCCGTGGCCGCCGGCTGGCTCGTGCACACGGCCGCGCCGGGGCGGGCGCCGCTCGCCGGCGAGATCGTGGGCGCGGCCCACGGCGCGGGCCACCTGCTCCGCGGCGGCGCGCCGCGCGCCTCGACGTCCGGCCCGTCCGGCCCGGCCGAGCGCGCGGACGTCGTCATCGTCGGCGGCGGGGTGAGCGGCCTGTCGGCCGCGTGGCGGCTCGCCGGCGCCGGGCTCGATCTGCGGGTCCTCGAGCTCGAGCCGCGGCCCGGCGGCACGAGCGCGTGGGGCGAGGACGGCGTCGTGCCCTACCCGTGGGGCGCGCACTACCTGGCCGCGCCGAACGTCGAGGCCCGCGCGACGCTGCGGCTGCTCGAGCAGATGGGCGTCGTCACCGGGTGGGACGCGGCCGGCCGCCCCACGTTCGATCCGCGGCGGCTGTGCCACGCGCCGGGCGAGCGGCTGTTCTACGAGGGCGCCTGGCACGCCGGCCTCGCGCCGGTCGACGCGCTGCCGGCCGACGCGGTCGAGGAGCTCGAGCGGTTCCACGCGCTCGAGGAGGAGCTCACGGAGCTCCGAGGCAGCGACGGGCGCGCGGCGTTCCAGATCCCGCTCGACCGCTCGTCGCGCGATCCCGAGCTGCTCGCGCTCGACCGGATGAGCATGGCGGCCTGGCTCGATCGCGAGGGGTACCGCACGCCCTTTTTGCGCTGGTACGTGCGCTACGCGATGCTCGACGACTTCGGCGGCGAGCTCGAGGAGATCTCGGCCTGGGCGGGGCTGCACTACTTCGCGGGGCGCAAGGCGCGCACCCCGGAGCTCGCGGGCAGCCGCTACCTGATCTGGCCCGAGGGCAACGGGCGCCTCGTGAAGGCGCTGCTCGAGCGCGCGGCGCCGCGCGTGTCGCTGGGCGCGCTCGTCACGTCGGTGCGCCCGCAGCCGGGCGGCCGCGTGGAGGTCGACTACGTCGACGTGCAGCGCGGCGAGGCCCGCCGCGTCGAGGCGCGCGCCGCGATCCTCGCGGCGCCGGCGTTCGTCGCGCGCCGCATCTTCGCGGGCGGCGCGGCGGGCGAGCTGCCGGCGCGCGTCGCGTCGGCGTGGCTCGTCGCGAACCTGCACGTCGAGCGGCCCCTCGATCCAAACCACGCGTGGGATTCCGTCCTCTACGGCGCGGAGGGGCTCGGCTATGTGGACGCGCGCCACCAGCTCACCGACCTCGCCGCGGGCACGACGCAGCGCTCGCGCCTGGAGGCGCCGATGCAGCGCACCGTGCTGACGTACTACCGCGCGTACGGCGGGCCCGACGTCGCCGGCGCGCGCGCGGCGCTGCTCGGCGCGCCGTGGGCGTCGCTCGCCGAGGGCGTGCTGCGCGATCTCGCGCCGGCGCACCCGCACCTGCGCGACGACGTGGGCCGGATGGACGTCATGATCTGGGGCCACGCGATGCCGCGCCCGCGCCCCGGCTTCCTCGGCCCGCGGCCGTTCGAGCCGGTCTGCGCGCTCGACGAGCGCGTCGCCTGGGCGCACGTCGATCAGCCCGGGATGGCGCTCTTCGAGGAGGCGCATGCGTCTGGCGTGCGCGCCGCCGAGACGATCGCGGCCGCGCTCGGGCTCGCGATCGGCGAGAGCTGGCTCTGAGCTCGCGCGCCCGGGCGAAAGCGCGCGGCGCGGGCGCGCTTTCGCGGCGCGCGGCGCCGCTCGGCGGGAACCCCACGTCCCCTCTCATCTTTCAAGAGCAAAGTGCGTCCGGCGGGCGGGCGCCTCCGGGAGGGTCCGTCGCCCCCGCCGCCGGCCGCTTCTGCGCCGCGTGGAGCCGCCGCGGTGGGAGATCCGGCCCAGGATTTCAGCTTTGCCCTCGCCTTGAACTTGCGCTGCCCCCCGGCTCCGCGTCTACTCTCTGCCCATGTTGCGGACCCGGTTTGCCGGGATGACGGATACCGGGCTCCTCCGGGACCACAATGAGGACAACCTCCTCGTCAGCGAGGAGTACCGTGTGGTGGCCGTGGCGGATGGAATGGGCGGACACCGCTCGGGCGACGTGGCGAGCCAGCTTGCTGTGAGCACCCTCTCGGACTTCCTGTCCGTGACGGTGGGGAGGGACGCCACCTGGCCGTTCCCCGCCGATCCGAACCTCACGGAGGAGGAGAACTACGTCGTCACCGGCCTCAGGCTGGCGAACCGGCGCATCTTCGATCGCTCGCTGAAGACGCTCGCCGACTTCGGCATGGGCACGACGATCGTGGCGGCGATGTTCTCCAAGGACGCCGAGCACGTGACCGTGGGCCACGTGGGCGACAGCCGCTGCTATCGCCTGCGCGACAGCCAGATCACGCAGCTCACCCGCGACCACTCGCTCGTCAGCGACGCGGCGCACATGGCGCCGTGGATGACCGAGGAGGAGGTCCGGCAGCTGCCCGCGAACGTCATCACGCGCGCGCTCGGCATCCGCGAGGACGTCCTCGTCGATCTCGTGACGGACGAGACACGCCACGGTGACGTCTACCTCCTCTGCTCCGACGGCCTGTCCGGCCTCGTGAGCGACGATCAGATCCTCGAGCTCGTGATGTCGAGCGGCTCGCTGGACGCGGCGTGCAAGGCGCTCATCGATCGGGCGAACTACTTCGGCGGCACCGACAACATCACGGTCGTCCTCGCCCGCGTCGAGGAGGTCCCCGACGGCAAGCGCGCGTTCGTCGACGAGCCCACGCAGGAGAGCCGCTAGCCCCTGTCGCGCGCCCGCCACCGCCGCCTCCCGGGGCGGCGAGCGCGCGGCACCGGCCAGGCCGGGCGCACCAGGGCGCTCGGCGGCTGGCGCGCGGGCTCCGGGCGGAGGCTGCGCGCCGGCTCTAGCCGACGGCAGGCGCGCAGGCTCTGAGCCCGCGGCTGGCGCGCAGGCGCTGAGCCCGCGGCTGGCGCGCAGGCGCTGAGCCCGCGGCTGGCGCGCAGGCGCTGAGCCCGCGGCTAGCGCGCAGGCGCTGAGCCCGCGGCTGGCGCGCAGGCGCTGGCCGACGGCTGGCGCTCCGCTACAGGACGAAGTGATCCATGAGCTGAAGGACCTCCAGGTTCAGCCCCTTCAGCGCGGCGCACTCCCGCTCCACCTCGGCCTGGAAGACGGGCTTGATGTGGTAGAGCATCGTCGGCAGATCCTTCGGCGCGCGGAACTTCTGGAGCTCGACGGCGAGCGTCTGCGGCGTGTGGTGGCCGCTCACGGTCGCGAGCCGCTGCTCCCGATCGGGGAAGCTGACCTCCATCAGCAGCGCGCGGAGGTCCTGCTGCTGGTTCAGCACCTCCCAGAGCCGCTCGGTCGGCCCGGTGTCGCCGCTGTACGCGATCGCGCCGCCGCTCCCCTCGATCACGAAGGCCGACGCGTCGATCGTGTGCGTCACGTGGACCGCGCGCACGAGCCGCCCGGCGACCATCGTGGGGCGCTCCGGCTTGAGCTCGAGGTACTCGATGGTCGGCTGCGCGGGGCTCGGGATCACCGCGAAATCGGGCCACAGCACGTTGTTGAAGAAATGCTTCTTCAGCGTGCGCAGCGTCTCGCGCGTGCCCGCGATCACGAGCGGCGGGCACCCGAGCTGGCAGCGGTTGTCCGCGATCGTGGCCAGATCGCGGATGTGGTCGAGGTGCGCGTGGCTCACGAGGCACGCCTCGATCTTCGCCTGCTCCTTCACCTCGAGCCCGCTGGTCAGCGAGCCCGCGTCGATCGCGAGGACGTCGTCCACGACGAACGCGCACGTGCGATGCCGGGGGGTCTCCCCGCCGTGGCAGCCGATGACGCGCAGCTCCACGGGCTCAGCTCGCTCCGCCGAACTTCTGCGGCGTCTCCAGGAATTCGATGAAATCCTGAAACCTCCGCATGTCGGTCACCATGATCG
This sequence comes from Sorangium sp. So ce394, assembly GCF_051474665.1. NCBI lineage: Bacteria > Pseudomonadati > Myxococcota > Polyangiales > Polyangiaceae > Sorangium > Sorangium sp. So ce394. The sequence continues at coordinate 4,495,466 of NZ_CP150339.1, read as the reverse complement.
CCCCCTGCCCAGGGGGCCCTTCCGCGAGGAGCTTCAGCCGGCGGAGCCGCGCCATCACCTCGTCCACCATTCCTTGCTCGACGTCGACCTCGCGCGCGATGTCCGCGGGGGAGGCGCGGAGGCGTATTCCTTGCGGCGTCTCTTCCCCGAACGCCTCGGCGTGGCGGGCGAGCGCGAGCATCACCCGCGCCTTGGGGTCCCGGTGCATGAGGATCTCGGCGAGCGCGTCCGCCGCGTCGAGCCGCTTCGCGAGCTTCTTGATCAGCCGGAACGCGATCTCGGTGTCCCGCTGCAGCATGGCCTTGAGCTTTCGCGCCTCGACCACGAGGCAGCGGGACGGCTCGCTGACGGTGGCCGTCGCGTTGCGCGGCTTGCCGTTCAGGATCGCCATCTCGCCGACGAACTCGCCGGGCCCGAGCACGGCGAGCACCTTGTCCTCGCCCTCGACCGATTTGGTGATCCGCACAGCGCCGGACTGGATGACGAACATGACGTCGCCGGGGTCGCCCTCGCGAAAGAGCACGTCGCCCGGCACATACTCGCGGCCATAGCGGGCGAACGACGACTCCGACATTGCCCGAGAGTCTAGCGCCGCGCGTGACCGCGGGTCAAAAACCCAGGCAAAGGCTCTCGGCCTCACAAAGCGCGAGGGGCCCTCCAAGCCAGCATGCTTTGGAGGACCCCTCGGCCCGCTTCGTCGGGAGCGGCGCGCGCCGCGTCGACCGCCCGGCGCCGCCGGAGCGCGGCGACGACCGGCGCGCGGCCGGACAGGCGCTCAACCCATGTCGAAGTCGCCCATGCCGCCCATGCCGCCCATACCCCCCATGCCGCCCATGCCGCCCATGCCGCCGGGGGCGCCGCCGGCCGCCGGCTTCTCCTTCTTGGGCTTCTCGGCGACGAGGGCCTCGGTCGTGAGCATCAGGCTCGCGACGCTGGCCGCGTTCGAGAGCGCGTGCCGCACGACCTTGGCCGGGTCGATGACGCCGCCGGCGAGCAGGTCCTCGTACGCGTCGGTCGCGGCGTTGTAGCCGAACGTGGCCGCGCCCGACCGGACCTTCTCCACGACCACCGTCCCGTCGACGCCCGCGTTCTGGGCGATCTGGCGGAGCGGCGCCTCGACGGCGCGGCGCACGAGCCGCACGCCGACGTCGCGCTCGTCGTTGAACTTGAGCTGCTCCAGGGCCGAGGCCGCCCGGAGGAGGGCCACGCCGCCGCCGACCACGATGCCTTCCTCGACGGCCGCGCGGGTCGCGTGCAGCGCGTCCTCGACGCGCGCCTTCTTCTCCTTCATCTCCGTCTCGGTCGCCGCGCCGACCTTCACCACCGCGACGCCGCCGGCGAGCTTCGCGAGCCGCTCCTGGAGCTTCTCGCGATCGTAGTCGCTCGCCGTGTCCGCGATCTGCTTGCGGATGGCCTCGATGCGGCCCTTGATCGCGGTCTTGTCGCCCTGGCCGTCGACGATGACCGTGTTGTCCTTGTCGATCTCGACGCGCTTGGCCGTCCCGAGGTCGCGCACCGTGGCGCTCTCGAGCTTCTGGCCGAGGTCCTCCATGAACGCGGTCGCGCCGGTGAGGATCGCGATGTCCTTCAGCATCTCCTTGCGGCGATCGCCGAAGCCGGGCGCCTTCACGGCGGCGACCTTGATGGTGCCGCGCAGCTTGTTCACGACGAGCGTGGCGAGCGCCTCGCCCTCGATGTCCTCGGAGAGGATGAGCAGCTCGCGGCCCTGCTTCACCACCTGCTCGAGCAGCGGCAAGAGGTCGGCCATGGCCGAGATCTTCTTCTCGTGGACGAGGATGAGCGGGTTCGTGAGGACCGCGGTCATCTTCTCGGGATCGGTCACGAAGTAGGGCGAGAGGTAGCCGCGGTCGAACTGCATGCCGTCGACGGTCTCGAGCTCCGTCGTCATGCGCTTGTTCTCCTCGACCGTGATCACGCCCTCCTTGCCGACCTTCTCCATGGCGTCGGCGAGGATCTGGCCGATCTCCTTGTCGCCGTTCGCGCTGACGGTGGCGACCTGGGCGATCTGGTCCTTGTCCTTGGTCGGCTTGGCGGCCTGCTGCACGGACTCGATGACCTTCGCGACGGCCGCGTCGATGCCGCGCTTCAGGTTCATCGGGTTGTGCCCGGCCTCGACGAGCTTGAGGCCCTCGCCGAAGATCGCCTGGGCCAGCACCGTCGCCGTCGTCGTGCCGTCGCCGGCCTTGTCGCTGGTCTTCGAGGCGACCTCGCGGACCATCTGGGCGCCCATGTTCTCGAGCTTGCCGGCGAGCTCGACCTCCTTGGCCACCGTGACGCCGTCCTTCGTGACGACCGGCGCGCCCCAGCTCTTCTCGATGACGACGTTCCGCCCCTTGGGCCCGAGGGTCACCTTGACCGCATCGGCGAGCGTGTTCACGCCCTTCAGGATCGCGGCGCGGGCGCCGCGGCTATAAACGATCTGCTTCGCAGCCATCTCTCAATCCCCTCGCGGCCGCGCGGCCGCGTCTGCTAGCGCTTGGGTTCGGTTTCCGTCGATCCGGATCAGGAGGCGGACTCGGTCACGGCGAGCACGTCGTCCTCGCGGATGAGCACGTGCTCCTCGCCGTCGAGCTTCACCTCGGTGCCGCTGTACTTGCCGAACAGCACCTTGTCGCCGACCTTCACCTCGAGCGGGCGAACCTTGCCGTCCTTCAGCACCTTGCCGTTGCCCACCGCAACGACGCGCCCCTCGATCGGCTTCTCCTTCGCGGCGTCGGGGATGATGATGCCCCCCTTGGTCTTCGTCTCGCTCTCGACACGCTTGACGACAATCCGATCCTGCAGCGGCCTGATTTTCATGGTGGCTCCCTCGTCCTCGGCTGGTTGACTGACCATCGGCTCGCCGGAGGTCCCGTTCGCCCCCCCGCAGGGGCCTTCCGCCCACACGACGAGAGCTAAGTGCCCGGGATCACAGTCGCTTGGCACTCTCCTAGGCCGGTGGCTAAACCGCGGCCGAAAGTAAATCAGTCGCCCGGCACGTCAAGGGCGCGCAGCAGACAGTCGCGACTTTTCCGGGGCCGCCGCCCCCGTGGAACGAAGAAGGAGCTCCTGGAGAGAGCGTCCGGGCAACCGTCGCAATGCCGTGGCGACCCCCTCCGGAGATCGGGCGGCCGAGGGCGAGCGATAACGCTGCGGACGGACGGGACGGCGGCGCCGGACGGCTGCGAGAGAGCGGCAGCGAGAGCGCGGCGGGCTCGATGCGGGCGGAGGGGACGGAGCGAACCGCGCGAAACGCGCGAAACGCCGAAGATTTTCGGCCCCGTGAGGTTTTCTTGGTCGGGTCCGATTTTGATCGCTTGACAACCCCACCGGTCCGAGTAGATTCCGCGGCCCGTGGCGCTGATGAACACAGCGCTGACCCCTTGGGGGATCGTCTAACGGCAGGACGCAAGATTCTGGCTCTTGCTATCAAGGTTCGAATCCTTGTCCCCCAGCCAGGTCGATCAGCTCTGCTATCGGCCTTCTCGACAGTACAAGGTCCCATCGTCTAGCGGTTAGGACATCGGCCTCTCACGCCGGTAACGCGGGTTCGATTCCCGCTGGGATCGCCAGTATCACCTCAGCTCTCCTCGCCACCGAGAGCTCCCCTACGCCGCCCTGCGGCTGCGGCTCGCGAAGCCGCGAGGGTGCGCCGCCGGCGTCTGCACGTCGCGCGGGGCACAGTGCGCGCCGGAGCAGCTCGTCGAGCATCGCCGGGCGCTCCAGCCTCGTCGCCCGGCACGTGAGCTTCTCGATGAAGCACGGCTTCGTCGAGGAGCACGCAGGGTAGCAACGGCGCCCTCCGCTCGAAGTGCGCTACCCTCGGGCCCATGGCGGCGCAGGACGGGGACGAGCTGTTCGACATCTTCGATCGCAGCGGCAAGCCGCTCGGCGTGCGCAAGGCGCGCAAGCTCGTCCACCGCGACGGCGACTGGCACCGGAGCCTCCACGTGTGGGTGGTCCTCGAGCGCGAGCCCGACGGCCGCCGGAGCAGCGCGGAGCCCTGGGTGCTCTTCCAGCAGCGCAGCCAGGACAAGGACACCTGGCCCGGCGCGTTCGAGGTCGCCGTGTCGGGGCACTACCGCGCCGGCGAGGATCTCGCGGAGGCGCTGCGCGAGGCCGAGGAGGAGATCGGCCTGCCGCTCGCGCCGGGCGACGTGATGCGGCTCGGCACGTGCCGCCACATGGACGACCACGCGCCCGGCATCATCGACTGCGAGCTGGTGGACGTGCTGCTCGCGACCACCCGCCGCGCGCTCGCGGCGTTCCGCCCCGATCCGGCCGAGGTCACCGCGCTGCTGTCGCTCCCGCTCCACGCGGCGCAGCGCCTCGTCCGGGGCGAGGTGTCCAGCGTGACCGGCCTGATGCGGCAAGCGCCGGACGAGAGCGGCGCCGTGAAGATCGCGCCGCGCGACGTGCGGCTCGAGGAGTTCGTGGCCGCGCGCGACGGCTACTACGAGCGCGCGCTCGAGAGCATCCGCCGCCACGCCGCGGGCGAGACGCCGGCTCCGTGGACGCTCGGGTAGCGCTCCCGCCGAGCTCGTCCTGGCTCCGGCGCGCGGGCGCCGATTTCTTGGGCATCCGCGCCGGGCGGGGCAGAGTCGCGGCCGGAGGCTGCCCGATGAACCGACAGAAGACTCCGAGCGCTGTCCCTCGAGATGCCGTGGGGCGGTACCTGGCGAAGGCCACGCAGGGGAGCGGCGTGCGCGCCGTCGCCCTCGCCGGCGAGGAGGGCGCGCTCCTCGGCGGCGCGCGCGCCGCGGGCGCCGCGGCGAGCGACGACGATCTCGCGCTGCTCGCCGCGCTGGGCGCCGGCTGCGCCGACAGGATCGCCGGCTACGACGAGCTCGACGAGCTCGTCGATGCGGTCGCCGGCGACGACGACTTCTACGCGACGCGGCTCACGGTGTGCGAGCGGACGCTCTACCTCGCCTCGATCGGCGCGCGCGTCCCGCAGCAGAACAAGGTCGCCGCGGAGCTCGGCCAGATCCTCGCGCCCGCGCTGTCGGCCTGAGGCGGGCGCCCCCGCCAGCTCCCCGCGCCCGCGCTGTCAGCCTGAGGCGCGGCGCGGCTCCGCGGGCCGCCGGGCCCTCTCGGCGGGGCCCGCCGTCGCGACGAGGAACCCTTCGGCCCGGTGCGGGGCGAGGCCGCAGCGCGCGTTCATGCGCTTCGCGATCTCGTCGCCGGCCCGGACGAGCGCGTAGAACCACCGGATCCCGAAGCGATCGTGCCCCTCCCGGAGCGCCGCGGCCTGCAGCGGGGCGCCGAGCCCGCGGCCGCGGTACTCCTCGCGCAGGCAGGTGCAGATCGGCATGCCCGTCCACGAAGGCGCCTCGCCGACGTCGGAGATCCAGAGCGGCGGGGCGCCCAGGAGCCCGAGCTGGGAGAGCGCCCTGGGCCCGCCGTCCTCGGCGGCGTCGGGCCGCGTCAGGACGCACAGGGTCGTGCAGCCGATCAGCGCGCCCCGGCCGTCGCGCAGCGCGAGGGTCACGGAGCGCCCCTCGCCGCCGCGCAGGGTCCAGCCAGGGAGCGGCGCGTGGCCGCTCTCGGCCTGGAGCTCCTGGAGCGACCGGATCGTGGCGTCGTCGTCGTCCGGGGACACCCGGAAGAGGCGGAGGCCCGCCGGAAAGGAGCGAAACCGGCCGAGCCCCTGCACGGCGGCGCGCACCTCGCCGGCCGGGGCGCCCATCACCGAGAGCCCCTCGTCCACGGAGAGCCCGGCCTGGCGCAGCGACGCGGCAAGCGCAGGGAGCTCCGGCCGGGGGGCGTGCAGGAGCACCCGCTCGAAGCAGCGCACGAGCGCCTCGCGCCGCTCCGGCGGCGTCCGCTGGGCGTGCAGCAGGATGAGCGAGCGCCCGTCCGTGGTGATGCCGTCCTGCTCCGCGATCCAGCCGCGCGCGGCGTACAGGATCCGCTGAGCCCGGTAATCCACGGCCTCACCGAAGCAGCCCGGCCCGTCCGCCGGAGCGGGGCCGCGCTGCTGCGGGGCGTCGTCGCGATCGAGGTCGAAGGCAAGCATCATGGCGGCATTCCTCCTGTCGAGAGCGAACGGCGGCTCCCACGAGAGCCGAAAGCCGGCGCGGGGCGCCCGCGCCCTGCGCCCGGGCGAGCCCCTGCCGCGCCGCCGAGGTCCACCGGCGAGATGGCCTGAAGCGGCGGTGCGTGAATTCGGGAGAACCCCGCTTTCCCGGCGGCTGTTCAGCCCGCGTGTCGAGACTTCAACTTATCCCTGCTCGGCGATCACGCAAGCCGCGACATGCCATGATCCGGGCAGCGCTCGAGCCGGGACACGCGCGCTCACGCCTGCTTATAAATCATTGAATCTGCTCACAAAACTGAGCAACATCCCCGTTTGTCCACAAGGCATCTCGCCGTCCGGGGCCGCCGGGGAGTGGACATAGAACGACCTAGCCTGGAGCGACGCGTGGCGCGGGACGTCGCGCGGGGGAACGCGCGCCGCGGGCGGACCGGCGGGGGCCCTGGACCAGAGAGATCGCCGGCATGACCTCGGCGGTTGAGGACGATCGCGCGCCCTGGTAGGTTGGCGTCCAGTATTGCGCGATGACCACCGCCCTTGTCACCGAACCCGACAGCGCCGCGCCCCTGCTGCCACGTCCGTTCCTCAAATGGGCGGGCGGCAAGGGCCAGCTGCTCCGGCAGTTCCAGCCGCTCCTGCCCGCGTCGTACGGGCGCTACTTCGAGCCCTTCGTCGGGGGGGCCGCGCTGTTCTTCTGCCTGCAGCCGAAACGCGCGACGCTGACGGACGTCAACGCCGAGCTCATCGACTGCTACCGGGCGGTGCGCGACCGGGTCGAGGAGGTCGTCGCCGCGCTGGGCAGCCACGCCTACGAGGAGGCGCATTACTACCGGGTTCGCGACCTCGACCCCGCCTCGCTCACGCTGCCCGAGCGCGCCGCGCGGACGATCTTCCTGAACAAGACGGGGTTCAACGGGCTCTACCGGGTCAACAGCGCCGGCCGCTTCAACGTGCCTTTCGGCCGCTACGTCAACCCGTCGATCTGCAACGCGCCCCAGCTGCGGGCCTGCTCGGCGGCGCTGCAGGGCGTCGAGCTCGAGGTCCGCGACTTCGAGCGCGTGCTCGACCACGCCAGCGAGGGCGACTTCGTCTACCTGGACCCGCCGTACTCGCCCGTCTCGCCGACCGCGAACTTCACCTCGTACAGCGCGGGCGGCTTCAGCTTCCGCGACCAGGAGCGCCTCGCGGCGCTGTTCGCGGCGCTCGACGAGCGGGGGGTCCAGGTGATGCTCTCGAACTCCGATGTTCCCGAGATCCCGCCGCTCTACAAGCGGTTCAAGATCGACCGCGTCGCGGCGCTCCGGAGCATCAACGCGAAGAGCGACGCCCGGGGACGCGTGGGAGAGATCGTGATCCGGAATTACGCGACCCGGCGGAGCCGCAAGGCGGCGGCGGACAAGGCGGGCTGAGCCCCGCGCCGCCGCGGGGCGCGCGCCTCAGTCGACGGTCTTCGACCCGTGCTTCTTCGGATCGGGGGCGGCGCGCTCCTCGGCGTACGCCATCGCCACCTCGATCTCCTCGTGGATCTCGCTCGAGGCGACCTTGTTCCCCGACGGATCGACGGCCTCCCACACGAAGCCACGGAGCTCGCCCGGGCGCTCCGGTCTCCAGCGGACCCGCAAGGTCCAGCCGTTGATCTCGGCGGTATACCCACCTTCCTCGTGATCTCGCTGCCATGCCGAGACCGTCGGGTGCTTCAGCATCGCGAGGTCTCCGGAGCAGCGAGGCGAGAGGACAAAAGAACTGTTCCCGAATGGCCGCGCTCCCCCCCCGAGCAACGCCGCCGTCCGGGAACACGGGGAAGATAGCAGGCGCCCCGGGCCGGGCGATCAGGCAGGCGTGTGTTCCTCATGGGGGTGCACCTTACTCCAGTCCCAGCGCGCGCCGAAAGGTGTCGCAGGCGCGGGTGGGCCGTCGGCAGGGGCAGCGTGAACAGCGCAGGCGTCATCGCGCGGACGGGCGGCGCCAGCGACAGGCGCCCCATGCTACGAAGCCCTCATGGGGGCAGGAATCGTCGTCTTTTTCGGGCTCGCGCTCGTCGGCTATCTCCTGGTTGCCCCGCTGGTGGCCTTCGTGTTCGCCGTCCGGGCCAACCGGCGCAACGAGGATTTGCTGCTGCGGATCCACGCGCTGGAGCACCGGCTGGCCGAGCTCTCCGGGCAGCGCGGGCGCCCCGAGCCGACCGCCGCAGTGGAGAGCCCGCGCAACGCGCAACCCGTGGAGCCGGCGCGAGCTGCCCAGGACGCCCTCACGCCGCCGTCGGTCGCGCCCCCTGCGGCCACCGGGGCCGCAAGCGCGCTGCCCGCGATCGACGAGGGGTCCGCCGGAGCACCGCCCGCGTTCGGCGCAGGGGCGGCGCCCGCGTTCGGCGCAGGGGCGGCGCCTGCGTTCGGCGCAGGGGCGGCGCCCGCGTTCGGCGCCGGCGCACATCCTGGGCTCGGCGCTGCCGGCGCGCCGCCGGGGATCGCGTTCCCGGACGTCACCACCGACGCCGCCGGCGTGCCGCCGGCGATCGCGCTCCCGGAGACCGCCGCCCCCCTCCCGCCTCGCCTCGCCGCGCCGCTCGACGAGAGCGCCGCCGGCGCCGCCTCGGCCGCGCGCCACGCAGGCCCGGAGACACCCACCATCGAGGAGAGGCTCGGCCTCACCTGGCTCACCCGCGCAGGCGCGGCAACCTTCCTGCTCGGCGCGCTCTTCTTCTTCAAATACGCCTCGGACAACGCCTGGATCGGGCCCCTCGGGCGCGTGGCGATCGGCGCCGTGACCGGCGCCGCGCTCCTCGCGGCGGCCGAGGTGCTCCGCGGGCGAACGCAGCGCCGCTTCGTCCACGCGCTCATCGGCCTCGGGCTCGCGGTCCTGATCGTGTCGGTGTGGGCGAGCGCGGCGCTGTACGAGCTCATCCCGATCCCCGCCGCCTTCGCGGCCGACACGGTGCTCCTCCTGCTCGGCGCCGCGCTCGCGCTCCGCCACCGCGGCGAGGCGATCCTGATCCTCTCCCTCGTCGCCGGGTTCCTCAACCCGGTCATGCTCTCGACCGGGCAGGACCGGCCGCTCGTCCTGTTCAGCTACCTCCTGCTCATGACGAGCGTCGTCCACGCGGTGGCCGCGAAGCTCGGCTTCCGCGTCGCGCCCTGGCTCGCGCTCGCGGGCCACGCGGCGCTGTTCTGGGGCTGGTACGATCGGCACTTCGACGCGAGCGCTCCCCCGGACGGCGGAGACCCGAGCGCGCTGCCCTGGCTCGACGCGCCGGGCCAGGCGCTCCCAGGGCCCTACCTCCCGCTCGCCGCCCGCGCCGTGCCGCTCGCGTTCGTCGGGCTCGCGGCCTTGCAGGGCCTCCTGCGCGCGCTGTGGGCGCGCCGCGCGACCGCCGCTCCCGGCGCCGCGCCTGCCCCGACCGCCGCCAGCGGCGCGGCGTCCGCCCCGGGCGCCGCTCCCGGCGCCGCGCCTGCCCCGACCGCCGCCAGCGGCGCGGCGTCCGCCCCGGGCGCCGCTCCCGGCGCCGCGCCTGCCCCGACCGCCGCCAGCGGCGCGGCCGCGACCGTCCCCGGCGCGGCGCCCGCGGACGCCACCGCGCTCGCCGCCGCCTCGCTCGCGCTCGCGCACGCAGGCGCGGGCGCGCTGCTCTTCGACGCCCCGCGCGCGCTCGCCGCCGCCGCCATCGCGCTCGCGATCGCGGCGACCGTCGCGCTGCGCGCGCTCGGCGAGCGCAGCTGGCTGCTGGCGCCGATGGGCTCCGCCTTCCTCGCCTTCGCCGCGACGTTCGCGGACGCGCCGGCGCCGCACCGGACGGCGCTCGCCGCGCTGGTCGCGCTCTGGACGCTCGTCTACCTCGCCGGCTGGCTCCGCGGCGCCGGGGCCTTCGGCCGCCTCGATCGGAGGACCGCCGTCGCGTGCTCGGCCGGCGCGGCGCTCTTCGCCTGCACCGCGGGCATGCTGTTGCTCGAGCCCGAGCCGGCGCTCTTCGCGGTCGCGATCGCGGGCGCCGCCGCCGTCGCGGCGTGGATGGCCGCGCGCGCCGAGCTCCCTGCCCTGCTCCTCGTCGCGGCGGTCGCCTCGGCAGGCGCGCTCGCGGCGGCGGCGCCGCGCGCGCTCGCGCCGGACGACGCGGCCGCGCCGGCGGCCGTCGACGCGGGTTTCCTGGGCGCGTCGGCGCTCGTCATGCTCGTGTTCCTCGGCGCCGTGGGCGCCTCCGCGCGGCGCCCGCGCGAGCCCGGCGCGACGGCGCTCGCCTGGTCCGGCGCGCTCGCCGCCAGCGTGGCGACGCTCGGGTTCGTCGCGGCCGCGCTGGGCGCGACGCCCGAGGAGACGCCGACGCTCCGCGCGCTGCTCACCGCCGTCGCCGGCGCCCTGGACCTCGCGCTCGGCGCGGCGCTCCTGCGCGCCGGCGCGGCGCGCGCCGCCGATCGCGTCGCCCTGCTCCTCGGGCAGGCCCTCGCGCTGTTCGCCGCGGCCGTCGCCTTCGGGCTCGGCGGGGCCACGGTCACCGTGGTCTGGGGCATCCTCGCGGCGGTCGCGGCGGCCATCGCCGCGCGCACCGGCGAGCGCGCCTGGCTCGTCGTCACCTCGCTGCTCTTCCTCGCCGCCCTCGCGCGGGCGCTCGGCGTCGATCGGGTCGAGACCGAGGCGCTCGTGACGACCTGGTTCGACACGCGCGGCCGCGACGGGGTCATGGCCGTCCCGGTCCTGCTCAACGCGAGGGCGTACGCGTTCGCGGGCGTGAGCGCGGCCCTGCTGGCCGCAGGCCGCCTGCTGTCCCGCGCCGGCGTCGCGCGCGCCGAGACCGCCGGGCGCGCCGTCCACCCCGCGCGCGCCGACCTCCGCGCCGCGGGGCTCACGGCGCTCGGCGCAGGGTACGCCTTGCTCCTCGCGACCGTCGTCATCGAGGTGCGGAGCGCGATCACCGCGCTGCCCCCCGCGCCCCCCGCCCCGCTCGACGCGGCCGAGTTCGCCGAGTTCGCCGTGCAGCATCGCGCCGCCCTCGAGGGCCAGCAGGGCAGCCTCGCCATGGCGACGACGCTCGTGCTCGCGCTCGCCGCCATCGCGCTGCTCACGGCGGGGTTCGCGGCGCGCGACGCCTTCCACCGGTACGCCGGGCTCTCGCTGTTCGCCGTCACGATCGCGAAGCTCGTGGCGTGGGACGTCTGGCACGTGGAGCGCATCTACCAGATCGCGCTCTTCACCGGCGTCGGCGCGCTGCTCGTCGGCGGCGGGTTCCTCTACGCGCGGTTCGGCCGGCGCCTCGTGACGCTCCTGCGCGCCGGGCCGAGGGGCGCGGCCGGGCTCTTCGCGCTGCTCGCGGCGACCGGCCTCGCGCGGCCCTCCGGGGCGCAGACCGTCGCGCCGCTGCCGACCGAGAGGCACGCGCTCGTCCGGCCCATCGACGGCGTGGACGCGGCCGGCGACCACCGCATCGACGTCGATCTCGACCTCTACCGCGAGAGCCGCGCCGAGGACCTGCTCGCCGACGTCCGCATCGCCGGGCCCGACGGCGCCGAGGTGCCGTACGTGCTGCGCGAGACGGGCGCCTCCCCCTCCTCCGGGCGGATCGCCGCCACGATGCTCGATCCGGGCGTCGACGCCGCCGGCGTGGCGCACGCGACCTGGGCCCTCGACGCGCCCGGTACGCGCCACTGCCGGGTCGAGCTCAGCGTCCTCGGCGGCAGCTTCCTCCGCGAGGCGCGCGTCGACACCGGCGCGGACCCGAGATCGCTCAGCGAGGTGGCGCGCGGCGCCTACGTGTACCGGATCCCGCAGGGCGCCGAGGCCGTCGAGCACCTCTCGGTGGCTTATCCCCTCTCGCGCGCCGCCCTCGTCCGGATCCGCCTCGTCCCCGAGCGCGCCCCGGCGCCCGGGGCGGCCGCGGACGTCCGGATCACGGGCGGCACCGTCGCGTGCGAGCCGCCGGCCGCCGCCGAGAAGGCCGCGCAGCTGCCGCTCGCGATCGTCGAGACGCGGCGGGACGCCGACGCGCAGGCGACCCTGGTCACGCTCGACGCCGGCGCCGACGGCGCGCCGCTGCACGCCGTCCTCCTCGACGTCGCCACGCCGGAGTTCAGCCGCCGGGTCGACGTCGCCTCGACCACCTACCGCGCGGTCTGGCCTGCCGTGGGGAGCGGCCAGATCCATCGGATCCGCCCGCGCGGCGAGGCCGGGCCGGCGCTCGCGTCGACGCGGATCCCGCTGAGCCCGACGCGGAAGCGCTTCCTCCGCCTCACGATCCACGACGGCGACTCGGCGCCGCTCTCCCTCTCGGGCGCGCAGGGCGAGGTGCGGGCCCGCGAGATCGTGTTCCGCGCCGCCCAGCCCGGTCCGCACCGGCTCTACGTCGGCGACGCCCTCGGCAAGCGCCCTCGCTACGACCTCGGCGACGTGCTCGACCGCGTCGAGCGCGAGCGTCCGCCCGTCGCCGCGAGGCTCGGCGCCGCGCAGGCCAACCCGGGCTTCGGCGCCGCCCCGGTCGCCCGCGACCTCCCGTTCACCGAGCGACACCGCGCGCCGATCGGGGTCGCGCTGGCCCTCGGGCTGCTGGCGCTCGCTGCGTGGGCCGCGCGCCTCCTGCGGCGAGGGGCCGAGACGCCGGACGACGGGTCCGTGCCCTCGCGGCAGGGAGCAGCAGACAGGGAGCCGCGGCCGTGATGGGATTGGATGTGCGACGGGCAGCCGGAAACACGAGGGCCCTCCGGCGGTCCGAGCGACCATCGAGGGATGCACCATGAGAGGCCGGCGCTTCATCTACTTGGGTCTCTGCGCGAGCGTCGGGGCGGCGCTCTGGTCGTCGAGCGGGTGCTCCGCCGCGTCGCGCGACCAGCAGGGGCCCGGCGCGGTCGGCCGGGGCGTGGGCGGGGGCGCGACGAGCGCCACGACGGCGGAGGCCGGCGCCGGCGGGAGCCCCGCGGGGGCGAGCTCGGGGATCGATTTCGGCCACGGCGGCGCGCCGAGCAGCGAGCCCGAGCAGCGCGACAACGACGGTGACGGGTTCACCGTGGAGGACGGCGACTGCAACGACGACGACGCGAACGTCAACCCGGGCGCCCTCGAGGTCGCGATCACCGAGCCTGACGACACCGGCGTCGTGCCCGAGCCGGCCGACGAGGACTGCGACGGCGAGATCGACAACGTGCCGCCGACGTGCGACCGGAACATCGCGCCCGCCGATTTCGACGCCATGCACGGGGCTCACGCCGTCGACCTCTGCGCCAAGGCGTCGCCCGGCGACAGGAGGTGGGGCGTGCTGAGCGCGGCGTACGTGCGCGGCGACGGCTCGCGCGCGGAGCCCACGCCGGCGGTCGGCGTGCTCGACTCGTTCGGCCCGAACGTGCGCGTGCAGGGCGGGGACCGCATGCTCGTCCTGTCCACGGGCCGCGCCCGGATCGCCCACTGGCCGGGCGCGTGCAACATGCCGAGCTGCACGAACTACGGCCCCGGGGAGGCGCCGCCCGGCTTCCCGCAGGACAACCCGGACTGCCCTCCTTCGTCGAACATCAACGACGACATCGGCCTCGAGCTCGTCATCCGCACGCCGACGAACGCGACCGGCTACGAGTTCGCGTTCAAGTTCTACACCTTCGAATACCCGGAGTTCATCTGCGACCACTTCAACGATCAGTTCCTCGCGCTGGCCACGCCGGCCCCGCCCGGGTCGCTCAACGGCAACCTCTCGTTCGATAGCCTGGGCAAGCCGGTCAGCGTCAACATCGGCTTCTTCGATGTCTGCGAAGGGTGCGACCTCGGGGCCGACGAGCTCGAGGGCACCGGGTTCGGCCTGTGGGACGACGCCGGCGCGACCGGCTGGCTCCGCACGCAGGCCCCGGTGAAAGGCGGCGAGGAGCTCAAGCTGCGGTTCATGATCTTCGACACCGGCGACGCGGATCTCGACTCGACCGCGCTCGTCGACGGCTTCAGGTGGGTCGCGAACGGCGGCACGGTCGCGGTCGGGACCGCGCCCGTCGAGGATCCCCAGTAACGCCGGCGGCCGCCTCCCGGCCGCACCCCGGCGGCGCCGCGCGCGCGGCCGTGCGCCCCCGCAGCGCCCCGCGCGACCGCGTGACCACGCGTCGGCGTCCCACGACCGCGCCGGCGACTCCCGCGCCTGCGGATCGCGGATCGATATTTCACCGCCTGGATTGTTGCGCTGGGCGATACAATGCGGCCATGCGGCTCCCGTCCTTGGAGAACCTCGCCTGCTTCGAGGCCGCGGCGAGGACGCTGAACTTCCGGACCGCGGCGCGCGCCGTCGCGCTCAGCCCCGCGGCGTTCGGCCAGCGCATCCGGCAGATCGAGGAGCAGGTGGGCGCGCCGCTGTTCGAGCGGACCACCCGGCGGGTGCACCTCACGCCGCAGGGGCTCGCCTTGCTGCCGCGCGCCCGCCAGTGCCTGGCCCTCGCCGAGGACTGCCTCCGCGGCGCGATGAGCCCCGCGCCCGCCCCGGTCGAGCTGACGCTCGGCACGCGCTTCGAGCTCGGGATGTCGTGGATCGTCCCCCAGCTCGGCGCGCTGACGCGGCGGCGCCCCGAGCTCATCCTCCACCTCTACTTCGGCGCCTCCGACGATCTGCTGCGGCGCCTCTCCGATCGCAGCGTCGATTGCGTGGTCACGAGCGCCCGCTGGAGCGCCGCGAGCCTCGCGGCGGAGACGCTGCACGAGGAGCGCTACGCCTTCGTGGCCTCGCCCAGGCTGCTGCGGCGCGCGCCGTTCTCCCGCGCCGAGCACGCCTCGCGGCACTGCCTGCTCGACGTCGACGCGACCATGCCGCTGTTCCGGTACCTCGCGGACCAGGCGGGCGGCGTGGGCCGCTTCGCGTTCGCGCGCCACCGCTGGGTGGGGCTCGGCGCCGCGATGAAGACGCTGGTGCTCGCCGGCGAGGGCGTGGCCGTGCTGCCGCTCCACATGGTCGCCGCCGAGCTCCGCGGCGGCAAGCTGAAGCGGCTCCTCCCGTCGGCGTCGCTCGCGCGCGATCATTTCCGGCTCGTCTACCGGCGCGACGACCCGCGGAGCTCGCTCTACGCGAAGCTCGCCGAGTCGCTGCGCGCCGTGCCGATCCAGTGAGCGCGCCGGCCCCGGCGCGCCGCGGCCTCGGGTAGACTCCCGGCCGAGGATCATGAGCGAGCCCCCCCACGGCGGCGCGTGCTGCCGCAGGACGCCGATCACGGCGCAGGACATCAACGGCGGACCGGACCCGACCCGCCGTGTCCCCTTCGTCATCACGGCGCCTGGTCATTACGCGCTGGTCGAGGACGTCGACTGGGTGGCGGCGGACGAGAACGCGCGGGCGATCACGATCGCCA
Source organism: Sorangium sp. So ce394 (assembly GCF_051474665.1). Taxonomy (NCBI): domain Bacteria; kingdom Pseudomonadati; phylum Myxococcota; order Polyangiales; family Polyangiaceae; genus Sorangium; species Sorangium sp. So ce394. The sequence continues at coordinate 4,480,145 of NZ_CP150339.1, read as the reverse complement.
GCGACGATGTCACGCTGGACCTGTGCGGGAGGACGCTGCGGCAGATCGACCCTCCGGCGCCCGCCCGCGCCCCGGATCCGAGCGCGCGGCCGTGCCGGGGCGAGGTCGTCTCCGGGAACGTCGGCGTCTACGCCGAGGGGCGTCGGCGGCTCGTCATCAAGAACGGCAGCGTGCTCGGGGTCCAGGGGGTGGGGATCGTCACCAAGGCGTGCTGCCAGGTGGATCTGATCGGCCTGTCGGTCAGGCGGTGCGGCGGCGACGGGGTGATCGACACGACCTTCCTGTGCCGCAACGGCGGGATCTTCGTGATGGGCGCGCAGGACGCGGAGGGCAACATCGCCTTTGCGTCCGACATCCGGATGCTCGACTGCGTGTGCTCGGAGAACACGAGCCGGCTCGATTTCGTGGTGACGCTGGGCGCGCTCGTCCTGTTCTGCGACGACGTGGAGGTCAAGCGGTGCGTGTTCAACCGCACGGCGAACACCAGCGCTGAGCCGAGCGGGGTGCAGTTCAACGTCGTCGGCGCCGACTTCGTCATCTGCCGGAACGTGCTCGTGGAGGACTGCGAGGCGCACGACAACACGTCGGGCGGCGAGCCGGCCGGCTTCTTCGCCTGGGGCGAGAATTACAAGTTCCTGCGCTGCCGGGCGAACCGGAACTTCACGCTCACCGGCAACCGGGCGTGCGGATTCAACGTCTCGACCACGAACAACCTCGAGATGGTCGATTGCGAGGCGGACGGGAACTACAACGCGAACCCGGCCGCGTCCGCCGACGCGGTCCGCGATTTCTCCGCGCTCGGCTTCCGCATCGGCCGGGCGGTGTTCCGCGCGTCGATCGAGCGCTGCCGCGCGCTGGGCAACCACAGCGTGGGCGCGAACGCGCCCGCCGCCGGCTTCGCGCTCCACGCGACCGGCCAGGTGGTGCTGCGGCGCTGCGTGGCCCTGGGCAACAGGAACGCGAGCGGGACGGCCGAGAACGACGGCCTCGCGGCCGGGTTCATCGCGTCGGCGCCGCTCGCGGACCCGGGGGGCGGCCTCGTGGGCGGCGAGGGCAACGCGTTCATCGACTGCATCGCCGACGGCAACACGGTGCACCGCGCCCCCCTGTTCGTGCAGCCCCCGGCCCCGCCGGTCGACGCCGGTCCGTCGCGCGGCGACCCGCGGAAGGGGGCGGGGTTCCTGCTCGACCGGCAGAAGGACGCGCGGATCGTCGGGTGCAATGCCGCCAACAACGACGGGAAAGGGATCTGGCTGCGGGGCTGCGCGCGCGCGCTGGTCGAGGGAAACACGCTGTCGGGGAACACGCTTTACGGCATCCAGAACGAGGATCCCGCCGGGCTGAGCGCCTTCCTGGGCAACCGGGCGCACCTGAACGGGTCTCGCCACCGCCACAGCTACGTCGGCCTGCCCCCCGGGACGCCGATCCGCAAGTGGACGCTCGGCGCCCCTCCCCCGGACGGCCCGTGGGGGCCGGTGGACAACCTCAGCGTCCGGATGCCCTGAGGCGAGACGCGGACGTCGCGCCTCCGGAGAGAGCCGCGCCGCTCGGCGTTCGCCTCGCCGGCCTCGCTCCGGCGCGCGTCAGCGGTTCCCGTCCTGCGCCTGCTCGGCGCGCGCCCGGACGGCCGCGACGGCGCGCGCCGAGCCGTCCAGGTTCTCTGCGTTGAGGAGGCTCTTCGGCAGCGGCAGCTTCGGCCGGAGGAAGACCTCGAGGGACACGCGCGTCGTCCGGGCGTCGATCTTCTCCAGCTGCCAGGTGGCCTGGAGGTCTTTCACGTTGCCGGCGACGAAGCGTGACGAGTAGGTCTCGACCCCGTCCACGAGGGCGGCCTTCTGGAACTCGATTCGCGCCCACATCGTGACGGCGCCCTGCAGCGCCGAGACCTCCATGTAGATATCCCATCCGCCTGCGGGCGTGCGCCCGAGCACACGGCACTTCTTGTAGTGCGGCATGAACTCCGGATAGCGCTCGAACGAGAGCACGGTGGCGCGCACGCGCTCCAGCGGGGCCTTGACGACGGCCGTCGACCTTCCGCGCGAGAACCCGGTGCTGCCGATCGGGACCGCCACGCTCGCGATCCCTGCGGCGTCCGGCGCCGGCTGCGCGCGCTCGCCTCCGTCGTCGCTGGCGGCGGCCGGCAGGACATCTCCGCTGTCGCGCTGTGTCAGCGGCAGGCTCGGTGCATCCAGGGTGCTCCCTTGTTCACCGGCGCCGCACGCGGCGATCGCGAGCGCGAGTCCTCCGGAGAGCGAGGGCGGGATCAGGGCGCGATGGGCGATGGTGGTCGAGCGAGTTCTCCCCATGACCGCCGAGCTTGCCAGCGACGTGCCCGCCGCCGCCCTCCGGCGCTGATACCGCTCCGCACATCAACGCTCAGGCCCCACCCCACCCCGCCGCCAAGAACGGATCCCCTCCCCACCGCCCCCCGCTCGCCCCCGGAGAACAGGGAACCCTCCCTACCCCCCTAAAGCGCCCCACGCGCACACCCCCGTCCCCTCCGAAGACCCCTCCGAATCCAGCCGACTCTCTCCCCGCCAATTCCGTCCACCTCTCTCCCCTCTCCCTCTCTCTCCCCCGACGGTTGCCGGGGCACACCCGCACAGGAGACGGGCCCAGATCGGCGTTTTCGGCGCGCAGGCGTACTTCCTGTACGCCGAGCACCGAAAAGGCCGAGGTGGGCCCGTCTCCGAAGCGGGTGTGCCCCTAAGATTCACCAGAGAGGTAGGCGGTTAGGCTGGGGATGGGGACGCCGGTGGGGCGGCCGAACTGCCAGTCTGCGGACTCGACGCTGACGCCGCCGATGTCGAGGTGGATGAACGGGAGCGTACCCCCCTTGAGCCCCGAGGCGATGTCGAGGAACGCGAAGGGGAACTGGTGGCCGCGCGGCGTGTTCACCGAGGCGAGGCGGTTCGACGACACCACGTCCTCGGCGCTCGACCGCGGCGCGACGAACGCGTAGTCCTCGCGCCGCGGCCGCACGCGCTCCATCGGCTCGCCCCAGCGCTCCGCGAGGACGTCGAGCCGGTCGAGCTCGGGCCGGGCGGCGGCGTTGCCGATCGCGCCGGTGTACGGCCCGTGGGCGCGGTAGACGTGCCCCGTCAGCGTCGCGACCGAGAACAGGATCGGGTCGGCGGCGCCGCTCATGGCGAGCTCCCGCCCGAGCGCGAGCAGGTCGGCCAGGATGAGGCGCCCCTCGGCGTCGGTGTTGCCGATCCGCACGCGCACGCCGGCGCGGCTGCGGATGATCTCGTCGCTGACGTACGACTCCTCGCCGATGCTGTTGCGCACGAGCCCGAGCAGCCCGACGATGCGCACGCCCTCCAGGCCGAGCGCCGCGGCCGCGCGCACGAGCCCGGCGACCGCGCCGGCGCCGCCCTTGTCGCGGGACATCCCGGCCATGTGCCCGTCGGTCTTCAGGTCGACGCCGCCGGTGTCGTAGGTGACGCCCTTGCCCGCGAGCATCACGGTGCGCCGGATCTCCCCGCGAGGCCGGTAGTCGAGCCGCACGACGCACGGCCGGTGCCGCTCGACCACCCGCGACGCCCGCGAGACCGCGCTGATGAGCGGGTAGTCGTCGACGTTGCGCTCGATCTTGACGAGCACGCCCGTCCTGGCGAACGCCGCCTCGCACATCTCGGCGACGCGGCGGGGCGCCATCCGCTCCGGCTCGGTGCCGGTGATGTCGCGGCAGAGCGCGCGGCCGACCTCGATGGCCGCGATCTCGCGGGCGCGCGGCTCGGGCAGCCCGAGCACCGCGAGCGACTCGGCCGAGCGCGGGGCCATCTCCGCCTCCCGCGCCTCCAGCGGGGTCCACTGGCTCCCGAGCGCCGCCAGGGCGCCCACCTCGATCGCCCGCGCGAACCGCGGCGTGGACGGCGCGCGCACGACGAGCAGCGGCCGGCTCGCCCCCGCCTCCACCGCCCGCGCGAAGCCGGCCGCCGCCGCCTCCGCGATGGAGCGGACGTCGTCGATGTCCTCCGAGAGCGCCCCCGCCGGCGCGAGCACCAGACGCCCGCCGGGCACGCCGGGCGCCGGCAGGACGAGCGGCGCACACTTGCCCTCCAGTGCGCAGTCGACGCGCGCGGCCGCCTCGACCACCGCGCCGATCGCGGGCCCGAGCCCCCCTGCGTGCTTCGCGATCGGCGACGGCGCGACGAGGACGACAGCATCGCAGCCCGCGGTCGCCGAGGTCGACTCGGCGAGGGCGTTCGCGGGCAACCCCGCCAGCGAAGTGACATGCACCATGGCGGCGGATGATGTCACAGGGGTCAGCATTTTTGCAGCATCCGTCGCCGCCCGGCAGGGTACCGACACCTGCCCCGATGGCCGCTGGCCGGACGTGGCCGGCCGCCGCGTGCCCGCGCCGCGGCTCGCCCGCAGGCGCGATGACGCGCGCGTCCGCCCCGACGGTCACGGTCGCGGCCGAGCGCCACCGCCGGCCGCGCTCCCTCCTCGCGCGGCGCGGGCGAGCGCTCGTGGTCGGGAATGGAGGGGAATCGGAGCGAGAGGAGCGAGAGGAGCGACGGAGAGGCGCGCTTCAGGAGAAGAGCACGACGCTGCGGATCGACTCGCCGCTGTGCATGAGGTCGAGCGAGCGGTTGATGTCGTCGAGCGGCATCGTGTGGGTGATGAGCTCGTCGATCTTGATCTTGCCCTCCATGTACCAGTCGACGATCTTGGGGACGTCGGTGCGCCCCCGGGCGCCGCCGAACGCGGTGCCCTTCCAGACGCGCCCGGTGACGAGCTGGAACGGGCGCGTGGAGATCTCCTCGCCGGCGCCGGCGACGCCGATGATGATGCTCGTCCCCCAGCCCTTGTGGCAGCACTCGAGCGCCTGGCGCATGACCTTGACGTTGCCGATGCACTCGAAGCTGAAATCGGCGCCGCCCCGGGTCAGGTCGACGAGATAGGGCACGAGATCTCCCTGCACCTCGTTCGGGTTGACGAAGTGGGTCATGCCGAACTTCTCGGCCAGCTCACGGCGCTTCGGGTTGATGTCGACGCCGACGATGAGGTCGGCGCCGGCCATCCGGGCGCCCTGGATCACGTTGAGCCCGATGCCGCCGAGGCCGAAGACCACCACGTTGTCGCCGGGCCGCACCTGCGCGGTGTTGATGACGGCGCCGATACCCGTCGTCACGCCGCAGCCGATGTAGCAGACCTTGTCGAACGGCGCGTCCTCGCGGATCTTGGCGACGGCGATCTCGGGCAGGACGGTGAAGCTCGAGAACGTCGACGTGCCCATGTAATGGTGAATCCGCTCGTTGCCGATCGAGAAGCGGCTCGTTCCGTCCGGCATGAGCCCTCGGCCCTGCGTGGCGCGGATGGCCTGGCAGAGGTTGGTTTTTCCGCTGGTGCAGTAAGAGCACTGCCGGCATTCGGGCGTGTAGAGGGGGATGACGTGATCGCCCTTCTTGACGCTCTTCACCGACGGGCCGACGTCGACGACGACGCCCGCGCCCTCGTGGCCGAGGATCGCGGGGAAGAGGCCTTCCGGATCCTTGCCCGAGAGGGTGTAAGCGTCGGTGTGGCAGACGCCGGTGGCCTTGATCTCGATGAGGACCTCGCCTTCGCGAGGGCCCTCCACCTGGACGTCCTCGACCGTGAGCTTCTCGCCGGCCTTGTGGGCCACGGCTGCGCGCGCTTTCATGATCGGTGGTTCTCCTCCCGCAAGCGGGGCGTTCGGGGCCCGAGCGGCGCCCGAGCCCCTCCAATAGCCGGCCGGGGAAGCAGGTTTCAAGGGGGACCCGGCCGGCCCCGCCCCGCGCCACCGCCCCGCCCGCTCGCGTCGCGGCGCGCGCCGGCGCGGCCCGCTCGCCCCCATTTCGGCGGCCCCGCCCGCGCGCCCGGCCTGGCGCGCTCCCACTCCGCCCCACAGCGACGCGCGCCGCTCGTGGGGCAGACGACCTCTGTCGTGCAGAGGCATTGCGCGTCGTTCACGCGACCTCGCGAGAGGCTGCTCTCGGCCGGCGAGGCAGGGATTCGGATGGCGCTCGTGGACCGGCGAGCGTACCATCGCTCCGTTATCCTTATGCGCACCGCTCGTCGCATACCCGGTCACCGCGCCCTCACCGCAGCAGCCGCGCTGTCCCTCGCCGCCTGCTCAGGGGGCAGATCGCCTGGAGACGCGGCCGCGGGCGAGGACGGCGGCGGGGGGAGCGCCCCCTCCGAGGGCGGTCAGGGGGGCCTGGGCGGCGGGCAAGGCGGGCTGGGCGGCGTCATGGAGTGTGTCGACGAGTGCCCTGCGGAGAAGGGTGGAATCAAGATCGGCTGCGAGACGCGCTTCATGTTCGGAATGAACTACGCGTGGCACAACTTCGCCGGCGATTTCGGCGGCATCGCCGCGTGGGACAAGCGCGGCGTCGCGGCCGAGGCGGAGACGCATGCGAAGAACCTCGCCGGCATCCGCGCGCACGGGGCGAGCGTCGTGCGGTGGTGGATGCTGCCGGAGCTGCGGGGTGAGGGCGTCGTCTTCGACGCGAACGACAACCCGACCGGCCTCGGCGGGACGACGCGGGGTGACGTCGAGAAGGCGCTCGAGCTCGCCGAGCAGGCGGACGTCCACCTCATGTTCTGTCTCTTCTCCTTCGACAACTTCCATGCGACCCGGGTCGACGCCGACGTGAGGACGGTCGGCATTGCCCCGCTCGTGACGGACGCCGCGCGGCGCGCGGCGCTCCTGGAGAACGTCGTCAGGCCGCTCGCCCAGGCGGTCGAGCAGAGCCCGTACCGGCACCGGATGGTCGCCTGGGACGTCATCAACGAGCCCGAGCTGGCCATGACCGGCCCGAGCCCGTACGGCGACCCCGACTACGACCCGGATCCCCAGGTGGAGCCGATCGCGCACGAGCGGATGGAGGCCTTCCTCCGCGACACGATCGGGGTATTGCGCGCGGAGAGCAGGGCGCTCATCACGATCGGCTCGGCCTCGATGAAGTGGGCGCGCGCGTGGACGACCACCGACGTCGATTTCTACACATTTCACATGAACGACCGGGTCAACCGCTACTGGCCTTACAACCAGTCGCCCGCGGACTACGGCATCACCGACAAACCGGTCGTCATGGCCGATTTCCCCGTCGCCGGCCTGGCCACGGCCACCTTGTCGATGCTCCTGGAGAGCTGGTACAGCCAGGGCTATGCCGGCGCGATCAGCTGGGCCTACGGCGACGCGACCCCGACCGAGCTCGATACCATGAAGGCCTTCGCCGATTCGAAAGGCTGCGACGTGCAGTACTGAGCCGGCCCGACGAGAGGCAGCTCTTCGCGCGGCGCGGGGAGCGCCGACGTCTCGGCGCTGGGATCAGGAAGAGGGCAGCCAGTAATCGACGAGCGAAGCCCCCGTCACGTCGTGGGCGACCCCGGCCGCGATCGCCCACTGGGCCAGCGCCCGCCCCAGCGACGCCATCGCGGGGAACCGCCCGTCGGGGGACTTGGCCAGCCCCCGCTCGATGATCTCCCAGAGCCGCGGGTGCGCCTCGAACGCCTCCGGACGCGGCGGATCGACCCGCAGCACGTCGTGCACGATGGAGATGCTCCCGGGCCCGCCGAACGGCCGCCGGCCGCTCACGAGCTCGTAGAGCACCACGCACACGCTCCACACGTCGGAGCGCGCGTCCGACTCCTGCCCGCCGCGGACCTGCTCGGGCGCCATGTAGGCCGGGCTCCCGACCAGCGCCTCCTTCTGCCCGCCGTCCACCGCGCGCGTGTCCGTGAAGGCGATCCCGAAATCGATCAGCTTGGGGACCGTCCGGCGGCCGTCGCGCACGAGCACGATGTTCGCGGGCTTCACGTCCCGGTGCACGACCCCCGCGCCGTGCGCGGCGCTGAGCGCCCCGATCACGGGCAGGAGCAGCTGGACCGCGGAGATGGGCGACATCGCGCCCGACTCGGCCACCACCTGGGCCAGCGACCGGCCCTGGAGGAGCTCCATCACCACGAACGGCTCCCCTTCCTCGGTGAAGCTGAGATCGAACACCCGCACCGCCGCCCGGTGGGACACGCGCGCCGTCGCCTGCGCCTCCTTGAGCAGCCGCGAAGCAGCCTCCGGAACCGCGCAATCACGACGGATGAGCTTCAGCGCGACATCGAGGTTCAGGGCGAGATTCCGCGCCTTCCAGACGGCGCCCATGCTGCCCTCCCCGATCGGCTCCGTGAGGCGATAGCGCCCCGCCAGGACGTCGCCTGGGGCGTAGCGCCGCAGCGCGGCGGCCGGCGCGTCGGTCGCCGGAGCCGGCAGGGCGACGGCAGGCGACACGCCCGCGAGCCCCGCCCGCAGCGTGGCAGGCGGCACGCTGGCCGGGGCGGGGGTGTCGCTCGCCGGCTCCAGCGGCACGACCTCGCCGCCAGGACGCCGTACCGAGGCGGACGGCCGCGACAGCCGGCCTGACGTCCGGAAATCGACGGGATCGAACGGGGGGCGGTGCGCCGAAGACCAGCGCGGAGATCGCGGCGAGCGGTACGCGCGCGGAGAAGAAGCTCTGCCCCCGCTCGGGGGACGGGAGCGATTCGAGGCGGGATCCATCGATGCGCCATGTGGCGTCGTGGAGCTGTCGGTTCGTCGGGTGTCCATGACCTTGCTTTGGCCCTCTGGCCCTCCGGCCCACGATATTGCAAGGATCAGGCCGACAAAAACCGCCGCAAATGCGCCTCTTTCGCGCCCGCCGCGGCGCCGAGGTGCGGGGTCGAGACCTCAGATCCGGTGCCCCTCGCCATCAGCGCGCCTCACGCCCTCCGGGCGCCGCCTGGAGCGGCCCCGGACAGCGCGCGACGGCCAGCGGCGCAAGGGTTGTAGCAGAGCGCATTCCCTGCGCCCGGTCCCTGGGGAGGACGAGCACATCGGCGTCGGGTGTCAGCCCCCCTGCCCCTCGGCAGCGTGAGGCGCGTGGCCGGGGCCGACCAGCGCGCCGGGCTCGGTCGCGGACGAGGCGGGGAAGTCGCGCACCAGCTCGCCATCCACAGTGAACCCCACCCCCGGCTCGCGGCGCGGCCGCCGCCCGCGCGCGTCGCGCGGTTCGGCGCGGTTCAGCGCGCCGAACCGGAGGCGACGCGCCCCTTGAACGCGATCGGCACCTCCAGCGCCCTCGCCGCCTCGACGAGCAGCGCGTGCTCGCTCTCGTGGATCACGCCGTCGGCGGCGACCAGCCGGACCGCCAGCTCGATCGCGGCCTCGCGCATCCGCACGTCGGGCAGGCGCGCGCGGAGCGCCGCGAAGCGGCCATTCCTGCCCTCCTCCCGCACCGAGCGCTCGATGATCGAGATGAGCGACTCGACGACCTCCGCCCCGAGGCGGCCCGCGCTCATCGCCGCCGCGTGCGCCGTGAGCTCGGCGCGCTCGGCCTCGTTGATGGATCCGTCAGCGTACGCGGCGAGGAACATGATCTCGACCATCGCCTCGAGCTTGCTGAGCTCGAGGTGAGGAAAGGAAAGCTGCGTTTCTTCCATCATGCGATCCGAGGCTAGCGTATCACGACCCCACGGGACACAGCGCCACCGCGCCCGCCCGCTCGCCGCCGGGGCGCTCGGCCCGGCGGCGAGCGGGCGGCGCGCTGCCTGGATCTGCCCGTCGAGCGCCGCGCCGCGGTCGCCGCCGGGATCCAGGGAGTCCGGGAGCGCGCGGCGAAACTTCTCATCGAGCGCGGCGCCGGTTGGTGCTCAACTCCACGGTCAGATACATCAGCCCCGCGACCGCGGTCCTCACCCCCACGCGACGCCTCCCCCACCCGAACCCTCCCCCACCTCGACGCCCCCACCATGACCTCCACCACTCCGACCGACCTCTTCCTCTCGCTGACCCCGCACAAGGTGATCGAGGCCGTCGAGGCCGCAGGCGTCCTCTGCAACCGCGTCTGCTATCCGCTGAACTCGTTCGAGAACCGCGTCTACGAGGTCGAGCTCGAGGACCGCACCCGCATCGTCGCGAAGTTCTACCGGCCAGGGCGCTGGACCCGCGAGCAGATCCTCGAAGAGCACCGGTTCCTCGCCGAGCTGGCGGACGCCGAGATCCCCGTCTGCCCGACGCGCCCGTTCCCCGACGGCGAGACGCTCAAGCAGATCGACCACATCCAGTACTGCCTCTTCGAGCGCATGGGCGGCCGCGCCCCCGACGAGCTCGGGGACGAGCTGTTCGTGCGCCTCGGCAGGCTCGCCGCCCGCATCCACAACGTGGGCGCGCAGCGGACCGCCGAGCACCGCGTCCGGCTCTCCGCCGACTCGTACGCGCGCGAGGACCTCGGCTGGCTCGCCGAGCGCAAGGTCATCCCCGCCGCCGTCGCGCCGCGGTACCTCGCGGCCGCGCGTGCCGTCGCCGACGCGGCCGAGGAGCGCCTGCGCGGCGTCGACGTGCACCGCATCCACGGCGACCTGCACCCGGGCAACCTGCTCCTCCGCGACGGCGCCCTCCGCGTGCTCGACTTCGACGACATGGTCGTCGGCCCCGCCGTGCAAGACCTCTGGCTCCTCCTCCCGGGCCGCGACGCGACCGCCCGGCGGCAGCGCGAGCTCTTCATCGAGGGCTACGAGGAGCTCCGCCGCTTCGACCGCTCGACCCTCGCCCTGATCGAGCCGCTGCGAGGGCTCCGCCTGATCCACTACGCCGCCTGGATCGCGCGGCGGTGGCACGATCCCATTTTCCCGAGGACTTTCCCGCACTTCGGCACGGAAGCGTACTGGCGCGACGAGGCGAGCTCGCTCGAGGAAGTGATGCAGATCGCGCGTTCTGGGGACGGCGGCGGGCCCGACGGGGGCGAGGACGAGCCGCCGCCGAGCGGGGGCAAGTACTTCTGGGACCTGAACTGAGCGGCGCGCCGGCGGGGAGCGCCGCGCGGCGCCGGGGGGCGATCAGACGCGCTTCAGCACGAGGATCAGCCGCCACGCGGCGGCGTGCTCGAACGGCACGTCGACGTTGAAGTCGCCGAGCGTCGCGACCAGCGAGAGCTCCGGCACCCGCTCCGCGACGCGCCGCCAGCCGGCCAGGTCCGGGATGTACCAGGTCGCCTCCTGCCGGAACGACGAGAGCTCCCGCGGCGCGCCGCCGTTGCGCCGGGCCGAGCACACCACCTCGAGGCTCACCGGCACCACGCGATCGGGCGTGGCCCGCTCGGTGTGGATGCGGAACCGCGCGTCGATCGACTGCTCGCCGCGCAGCTCGGTCCACTCGGTCCGGTTCACGCCGGACGGCGTGAGATCGGCCGGGTGCGTCGCCTCGATGACGTGGACGCCGCCCGGCAAGAGGAGCGAGGCCGCGAGCCGGAGGTGGCGCTCGAGCGCCGCCGGCGTGGCCAGCTGGTGGATCGCCGAGAGCGGCACGAACGAGAGATCGACCGGTGCGACGTCGGGGCGCTCGTCGAGCTCCGCGCAATGGAAGCGGACGCCAGCGCCGGCGCCGCGGGCGCACGCGGCGCGCTCGGCGTAGGCGATCATCGCCGCGGAGCCGTCCGCGCCGGCGCAGCCGACGCCGAGCTCGGCGAACGCCTCCAGGTGCCGCGCAGGCCCGCACGCCCACGAGAGCACGCGCTGCACCGGGCGGGCGCCGAAGCGGCGCGCGCACGCGAGCAGGAAGTCGCGCTCCGCGGCGTAGTCGCGGTAGCCGAAGGCCGCGTCGTAGAGCGCCGGCTCGCCCGGCGCGGGCGGCGCGGCCGGCGAGGCGGCGCCCGCCCCCCTGCCGGCCGGCGGCGCGGCCGAGGCGCGCGCAGGAGCGACCCGCTTCGTGTAGATGATGAGATCGTCGCCCGGCGCGTAGAAGTCGTCGATGACCGCCGCCCGCGCGAACTGCACCGCGTCGTAGAAGCGCACCGCCGCGCCGTGCCCCTCCCGGCTGCCCGTCTCCACGCGCACGAGGCCGCCGCCCTCGCGCGCGATCTCGCTCTCCATGGTGGCGACGAGCCCGCGCGCCACCCCCGAGCGCGCGAAGTCCGGCGAGGTCGCGATCCAGTACAGGTCGTACGTGGACTGCGTCATCGGCGTGCGGCCGTAGCAGAGGTACCCCGCCAGCCGGGGCGCTCCGCCGCCGCCCGGCGCGCCCTGGAAGCTCAGCACGAACCGGTAGCCGTCCGACGAGGGCTGGGCCAGCGTCGCGTCGACGAGCTCCAGCGCCACCGCGCGCTCGTCGGCCGTGAACGCCGGGAGCGACTCGAGCAGCTCCGCGATGAGCGGCCGGTCTTCGGCGCAAAGGCCGCGCTGCATGATCACGGCGCCTCGGGCGCGGCGGCGAGGGCGCTGCGCGCGGCGGGGCGCGCGCGGCCCCGCGCCGGGGCGCGGCCGCGCGCGCGGAGCAGATCGCCCTGGCGCGGGCCGCGGGCGAGCGCGGCGCGGAGGATCTCCCCGATCACGTCGGCGTAGGAGAGGCCGGCGCGCGCCGCCGCGCGCGCGAAGCCGGCGTCCGGCGAGAGGTCGCAGTTCGGGTTGACGTCGATGACGTACGGCGTCCCGCGCTCGTCGAGCCGCACGTCGACGCGGCCGTAGTCGCGCAGCCCGAGCACCTCGAAGGCGCGGCGGCCGACCGCGACGACCCGGCGCAGCTCGAGCGGCCGCAGCACCGCCGCGGTCGACGGCGTGCCGATCGACGCGGCCGTCTCGGGGCGCCACTTCGATTCATACGTGACGACGTGCGGGTGCCCCTCGGGCAGGCCCTGGAAGGTGATCTCGCCGGGCGGCAGCACGCGCGGCGTGGGCCAGCCGAGCAGCGAGACCGAGAGCTCCCGCCCGTGCACGTAGCGCTGCACCACGACCGGCTGGCGGCACCGCGCGACGACCGCGGCCACCTGGTCGCGGAGCGCGGCGCGATCGCGGACGACCGAGCCCCGGTCGATCCCGGTCGAGCCGTCCTCGCGCTCCGGCTTGACGATGGCCGGGAAGGCGACGTCGGGGATGCGATCCGGACCGTCGACCCGCACCGTCTCGGGCACGCGCACGCCGGCGCGCGCGAGGATGCGGTTCGCCTCGGCCTTGTGCAGGCAGCTCCGGAGCGCGACGTGATCGCTGCCCGTGAAGGGGAGGTCGAGCCCCGCGAGCAGCCACGCGCACATGACCTCGTGGCGGCTGTCGCCGTCGAGCGCCTCGCACAGGTTGAAGATCACGTCGGGGCGATGATCGCCGATCGCCGCGAGCACCTCGCTCGGCCGGAGCACGGGCCGGTGCGCCACGCGCGCGCCCGGGGCCGCGGCGAGCGTCGCGAGGACGCTCTCGGCGACGGCCGCGCTGCCGTCCTCGCGGCCGAGCCGGAGGCGGCCGCTCCCCACCCGCTGCGCAAGTGGCGGCTCGTCGACCGCCTCCTCCGGGTCTCTGTTGGACAGGAGCAGTATCCGGGGCTCAGGCACCGCGCGCCTCCGGGCCACGGCGCCGCGCGCCCGCGCAGGGCACATGAGCGCGCGACAGCGGCGCCGCGCTCGGAGAGCGACGCGGGGCCCGGCCGTTCGAGCCGAAACGTGGAGAGAGCGCCTCGTCGAAGGAGATGCGAAGGCGACGGAATCCGTGCATGCAAGTGGCGCCACTTCACCAGCTTGCCCGGCAATCGCAAGGGGAGATTTGCGCTCTCCGGACGGAATGGGCAATGCGGCGCGCCATGGCTCCGAGACGCCGCGCCGCATCCCGTCCTGCGCGACACGCCCGCGGGCGAGCTCTTCCAGACGACGAGGCCCCGGACACCTCAGGTCCGGTGAGCCAGCCGCCACTCCGGGAGCCTCCGCGACGCCTCGGGGAGCGCCCGTGGCGAGCAAGGGATGGATTGCAGGAGAGAGGGGGAGCGCGGGCGAGCGCCCGTGAGGAGGCGGATCGCGGAGAGGACCCGGGGACGCCAGAAAGAGCTTTCCTTCCCGGCGCCCTCGAGCCTGCGCGGCTCAGGCGTCCGCGCGGGCGGCGGCGCGCGGCCGTCGATCGGCCGGGAAGCAGGCCTGGATCTCGTCCATGCCGAGCGTCTCCTTCGCGAGGAGCGCCGTGACGAGCGCGTCGATCTCGCTCCGCCGGGACTTCACGATCTCGACGGCGCGCGCGAGCTGGGCGTCGGTGAGCGCCCGCGCCGTCTCGTCGACGCGGTCGAGGAGGGCCGGGCTCCGCGCGGGGTGCCCATCGCCGACGCAGATGGGGCCGAGGTGGCTCATGCCGAGCTCCGCGACCATCTTCCACGCGATCGTCGAGGCGCGCTGGATGTCGTCCGAGGCGCCGGCCGTCATCGTCCCGAGGATGACCATCTCGGCGGCGCGACCGCCCATCAGCATGCAGATCTGATCCTCGAGGTACTCTTTCCGGTACATCAGCCGATCCTTCTCGGGCAGCGCCTGGGTGACGCCGAGCGCGCGTCCCCGCGGCAGGATCGACACCTTGTGCACCGGGTCGCAGCTCGGCGCGAGCAACCCGACCGCGACGTGCCCGGCCTCGTGCACGGCGGTCGCGTAGCGCTCGTCCTCGTCGACGAGCACCCCCTTGCGCTCGAGCCCCATGAGCACCCGGTCGCGCGCGCGGTCGATGTGCGTCGGATCCACCGCGTCGGCGCCCTCGCGGGCCGCGAGGATGGCCGCCTCGTTCAGGAGGTTGGCCAGGTCGGCGCCCGAGAAGCCCGGCGTGCCGCGGGCGATGTACCCGAGATCGACCTCGCCCTGGAGCGGGATCGGCCCGGCGTGGACGTTCAGGATCTCCTCGCGGCCGCGCACGTCGGGCAGCGGCACGGTGACCTTGCGATCGAAGCGCCCCGGCCGGAGCAGCGCGGGATCGAGCATGTCGACGCGGTTGGTCGACGCGATCACCACGATGCCGGTCGCGTGGTCGAACCCGTCCATCTCGACGAGCAGCTGGTTCAGCGTCTGATCGTGCTCGGCGGACGCGGAGTCGCCCTGCCCCTTCGCGCGCGCCCGCCCGACGGCGTCGATCTCGTCGATGAAGACGATGCACGGGGCGGCCTTGCGCGCCTCGGCGAAGAGCGCGCGGACGCGGGAGGCGCCGACGCCGACGAACATCTCCTGGAAGCTCGACCCCGACGCCGAGAGGAACCGCACGCCCGCCTCGCACGCGACCGCGCGCGCCAGCAGCGTCTTGCCGGTCCCCGGCTCGCCCGTGAGCAGCACGCCGCGCGGCGGGCGGCCGCCGAGGCGCGCGAAGCGCTCGGGGCTCTTCAGGAACTCGACCGTCTCGGCGAGCTCCTGCTTGACCTCGTGCATCCCGGCCACGTCGGCGAAGCGCACGGGCGCGCGCGCGACCCCGGCCTTGGCGTCGGAGAAGACCTTCGGGCTGCGGCGCCGGCTCACCGTGAAGAGCGCGAACCCGACCGCGGCGAGGACGACCACCGGCAGCGCGGTGGACGCGGCGCGCGACGGCTCCTCCCGGGAGGCGAAGTCGACCGAGGCGCCGGCGCCCGCGAACCGGGAGACCAGCTCCTGCCGGAGCGTCGGCTCGTCGACGACGGCGGTCACCGCCACGCCGCCCGCCTGGCGCACGAAGAAGCGATCGCCGCTCACCTCGACCGCGGTCGCCTGCCCCGCCTGCGCGATCTGGAGCAGCTCGGTGTACGTCGCCGCGCGCTCCGTGGGCGACTCGCGGGCCGCGCGGAGAGCGAGCCCGAGCGTCACCGCCAGCACCACCCCCAGGATCCCGAGCACCCAAAGCCGACGCCCCGCGGGCCCCAGCCGCTTACCCACCTGCAAGAACCAGGAATTCACTGCTGCGCCACCTCACTACCCCGACGTCGGGCCGGAGCGGATCTCAGGTGTAGCAAGGATACGAACCTCAGGAAGTTCCTTCTGCGATCATTCTGAGCGGCCTGAGCACAGAATACTGCGAAAGGATGGTGGCGCCGTAAAACGGAATGCGGAGAACGAAGTTCGGTGTAATAAAACTCGCCAACTCGACTGCCCAGCTCGTCAGTTGGAACTGCCGAGCTCGCTGGCCTCGAATCGTGGAGCTCGCCGCGGGTCCTCGCGCGAGGTGGAGCTCGGCGGCGGGGCAGGAGACGCGCTGCTGCGCGCTACGCGCCGGCGGCGGGCGCGGGATGCGCGAGCGGCAGCGAGAAGCGGAATGTCGTCGCGCCGCCGGGGGTGCTCTCGACAGCGATGGTGCCGCCGTGCGCCTCCACGAGCCCCTTCGTGATGTAGAGGCCGAGGCCCACGCCGCGGACGCGGCGAGGATCGCCCTCGGCCACGCGCGAGAAGCGCTTGAACAGGTGCGGCAGAGACGCCTCTGCGATGCCGCGGCCCCAGTTGGTCACGGCGATCTGCGCGAAGGAGCGGTCGGCGCTGACGGCCACCGCGATGTCGCCGTTCGTCTGGCCGTACTTGGCCGCGTTGGAGAGCAGGTTGGTGACGATCTGCTCGAGCCGGCCGGGGTCCGCCAGGACGTCGGGCACGTCGCCGCGCACCTCCAGCCGCACGGCGTGGCCCGCGGTCGCCGCGGTCGATTTCTCGACGATCTCTCCGAGCTGCGCGCGGAGGTCGACCGGAGAGCGATCCAGCGTGAGCTCGTGCGCCTCGATGCGCGAGGCGTCGAGGAGGTCGTCGATCATGCGGCGCAGCCGCTCGACGGACGAGGCGATCCTCCCGAGCTGCTTCTCGCCGTCCGCGACGAGCTGCCCGCCGGACCGAGCGTACAGGAGCTGGCTCGCGGTCGCGATGACCTGGATGGGCTGGCGGAGGTCGTGCGCGATGATGCCGATCCACGCCTGGCGCTGCCGCTCCATCTCCTTGAGCGCCGAGATGTCCTGGAAGACGGCGACGGCGCCCTCGATCTCGCCGTCGTCGGAGCGCACCGGGGCGGCGTTGACCAGCACCGGGACGAGGTCGCCGCCTTCGCGACAGAGCAGCCCTTCGGCGCCCGTCACGACCTCCCCGCGATGCAGGGCCCGGGTCAGCGGGCGATCGGCCCAGCCGACCGGCTCTCCTCGCGGCGTCCTGGGATCGAAGAGCACCGCGTTGCCCCACGGATCCAGCTCGCCCGCCGCGCGCGAGACGTACTGGAGCGCCAGCCTGTTGCACGTGATGAGCCGCCCCTCGGCGTCGACCAGGATCGCCGCCTCGGGCATCTGCTCGACGACGGCCTCGAGCCGCCTTCGCTCGTTCGCCTCGACCCGGCAGAGGCGCGCGGTCTCGATCGAGCTGCACGTCCGGTCGGCGAGCAGCGTCGCGGCGCGCTCGTCGTCCTCGGTGAACGGCGGGCGGCCGGGGCGCTTGCCGAGGTACAGGCGGCCCACGCTCCGGCCGCGGAAGCGGAGCGGCACGCCCAGGAACGCCTCGATCGGGGGGTGGTGCGGCGGCAGCCCGATGAAGTCGGGGTGGGCGCGGACGTCGTCGAGCCGGATCGGCCGGCCGTCGCGGCCCACCGCGCCGAGGACGCCGACGGGGCGCGGGATCGCGCCGATCCGCGCGATCTGCTCCGCGGGGACGCCGCTCGGGACCCAGGCGTCGAACGGCCGCCGGCCGTCCTCTCCGACGCCGAGCGACGCGTAGTCGGCGCCCGAGATCTCCTTCGCGTGCCGCGCGATGACCTCCAGCACGGCGCGCATCCCCGACTCGGAGCGCGGCTGGTTCGCCAGCGTCTCCGAGACCGCCGCGCACGCGGCGCCGACGGCCTCGAGCTGCGCGCGGAGGCGCCACTCCGCCGCGTGAGCGCTCGCGACCGCCGCCTCCATCGCCCTGCGGCGCCCGATGTCGCGGCAGATCGTCGAGACGCCGGTGATGCGGCCCGAGGCGTCCACGATCGACGAGGCCGTGACCTCGATGTCGATATCCCTGCCGTCCTTGGTCCGGCTCACGGCCTCGAAGCGCTCGACGCGCTCGCCGCGGCGCAGGCGCGCGAGGATCGCCTCCGCCTCGCCGGCGCGCTCGGGCGGGCACAGGATGGGCAGCTTCTTCCCGATCGCCTCGCCGGCGCCGTAGCCGTAGAGGCGCTCCGCGGCCGGGTTCCAGCTCTGGATGGTCCCGTCGAGGGCGCTCCCGATGACGGCGTCGTCGGAGGACTGCGCGACGGTCGCCAGATAGGCGCGCGCCTCCTCGGCCTGGCGCCGGGCCTCGTCGAGCAGGTTCAGGCGCGCCGCGCTGACCCAGAGCGCGGCCCCGAGCAGGAGCGTCGAGATGGCCGAGGCGAGCGAGAACGACGCCGCGAGGGGGTAGGCCCCGAGATCCGCGCCGATCAGGAAGAGGCGGCCGATCGCGAGCGGGGCCAGGACGACGAACGGCAGGGAGCGCCGCAACAGGACGCCCCCGGGCCCGCTGGCCGTCAGCACGGCGAACGCCCCGCCATCGCGCCGCGCCGCGAGGAGCCCGGCGCAGAGCGCGAGGAAGGCGATCGCGGCGTGGAGCGCCATGCCCGTGAACGGGAACAGCGGCGGCAGGCCGTAGAAGTAGCCGACGCCGAAGACGTACCCGGTCAGCGCGGTCAGCGCGAGCGCGGCGGCCGAGAGCGCGCCGCCGTCCGAGAGCCGGGAGGCTCGCCGCGTCTTCACGGGCAGCGAGAGGAGCGCCGCGCCGATCAGGACGCAGCAGAGCGCGGTGTTCGGCGGCGGCCTGCCGGGGAACTTGCTCGTGAACGCCACGCGCGCCGGGAAGAGCAGGCGATCGAGGCCGAGGTCCCACCCGAAGACGTACTGACCGAGGGCCGCGAAGCCGAACGCGACGACGCCGGCGGCGCACGTCCGCCCGAGCAGCCGGCGGAGCGGCGCCGGACGCTCCCGCCCGCCCAGCGCCCAGAGCGACGCCGCCGCGAGGACGAGGGCGACCGCGGTGTTGGGCACCATGCTCGGCAGGCCGTCCGCGATGGAGACGAGGCGGGTCGACTCGATCGACCAGCCGAGCAGCCCCACGGACCCGAGGGTGAACGAACAGGCGGCCGCGATGGCTACACCGCGCGGCGCGCCGTTCGAGAGCGACCTCGCCCCGCCGTCGTTCATCGAGCCCCTCCCAGCGGCAGCATAATGCCGGGGCTACCGGGACGGCCTCGCTTCATTGGCGCAAACGGCGGCGATGCGCTCGCCGTCCGACCTCGATGGAACCGCGGGCTCCCGCGGTGCCCATCCCAAGCGCCGGGCCGGAGGGATCGGCCGGCGAGGCTCAGGCGCGCCGCCGGAGCGCCGGCGGCGACGCGAGCGCGCGCGTCGGGCGAGCGCGCGCGGAGCAGCTCAGCGCTTCGGCCCGAAGATCGCCGCGTCGGCGGAGAGCCTCCCCGGCCCGAGCAGCAGCAGCACGAGGGAGATGCTGAAGTAGACGGCCGCCGCCTCGTAGGAGGCGGCGCCCATCGCGAAGAACGGGTCGCCGTTCATCACGTGCACCGAGACGGCGACGGCCATGGTGATGGCGATCCCGAGCGACGCGAGCGGCGTCAGGAGGCCGAGGATCCAGGCGATGCCGCCGCCGACCTCGGCGAGGACGGCCAGCGCCTGCAAGAACCCGGGGACGGGCGCGGTGGGCCCCATCCAGCCGAAGGGGGCCTGGATCTTCCCCCAGCCGTGAAAGATGAAAGCAATGCCGGTGACGACGCGAAGCGCGAGCAGCCCGACCGAGCCGGAAAACGGCACGTCGGTCACCCGCAGGAACCTGGTGAGCATCGGGGATCACTCCTCTCGGCTCGGTAGTAAGGAAAAATGCAGAGAACATCAAGGCCGTGCGCCTGAGCTCGCCCCGCAGGCGCGCCGGTCGGCGCTTCACGCGGTCGGGCGCTGGTCGAGGCCGCGCGCGGGGGCCGCGGGCGGCGCGGTGATCACGCGCCCGTCGTTCAGGGCGTCGAGGCACCGCCGCTTGATCGCGGCGAACTCGCTCGAGCCCACGATCGCGGCGCTCCTCGGCCGCTCGAACGGCACGGCGATCTGCGCGCCGACGCGGCACGGCCGGCGGGTCATGAGGGCGATGCGGTCGGACAGGAAGATCGCCTCGTCGATGTCGTGCGTGACGAACAGCACCGTCGTGCGCACGTGGCGGATGACGTCGAGGAGCAGCGCCTGCATCGAGAGCCGGGTCTGGGCGTCGAGCGCGCTGAACGGCTCGTCCATCAGGACCACGCGCGGCTCGGTGATCAGCACGCGCGCGATCTCGACCCGCTGCTGCATGCCGCCGGAGAGCTGCGCCGGATAGGCGTCCTCGAACCCCGACAGCCCGACGAGATCGAGCAGGCGGCGGGACGCCTCCCGGCGCTCGCGCTCCGGGACGCCGCGCATCTTGAGGCCGAAGCCGACGTTGTTCAGGACCGTCTTCCAGGGGAGCAGCGACGACTGCTGGAAGACCATGCCGCGCTCCGGCCCGGGCGCGTCGACCGGCTCGCCGCCGACGGCGATGCTGCCGCGCTCCGGCGTCACATACCCGGCGACGGCGTTCAGGATCGTCGATTTGCCGCACCCGGACGGGCCGAGCAGGCTCACGAGCTCGCCGCGCTCGACGGTGAGATCGAGATCCCGCACCACCTCGACGCGGCGGGGGCCCGCCCCGAGGGCCACGGACAGGCCGCGGATCTCGACGGCGCCCCCCGGGCTCTCCCGGCGCGCCGCGCTCGCTGCGGGCGTCATCGGCCCTTCTCCTCGGGCCGGTGCCAGGGCGTGAGCCACGCGCCGATCCGCTGGACGAGCGCGCTGCTGAGCATGCCCATCAGGCCGATGAGCAGCATGCCGAGGACGATGTCCGGGTAGCGCTGCAAGTTGTACGACTCCCAGGTGAAGTAGCCGATGCCGTACTGGCCGCCGATCATCTCGGCGGTGACGAGGCAGAACCAGGACGTGCCCATGCCGATGCTCATCCCGGTGATGATGCTGGGCAGCGCGCCCGGGAGGACCACCTCGAGGAAGAGGCGGAAGGGGCGCGCGCCGAGGCTGCGCGAGCTCGCGATGAGCCGCGGATCGAGGGCGCCGACGCCGAGGATCGTCGCGAGCAGGATCGGGAACAGCGCGCCCATATAGGTGATGAAGATCATGCTCAGCTCGGCCGACGGGAACATCAGGATCGCGAGCGGGAGCCAGGCGACGCCGGGGATGGGGCGCAGGACCTCGAGCGGCGGCAGGAGCGTGTCCTCGGCGAGCCGCGAGCGGCCGATGGCGAGCCCGAGCACGACGCCCGTAACGCCCGCGGCGACGAAGCCCGCGAGGACGCGGAGCACGCTGCTCCGGAGGTGCAGCAAGAGCTTCGGCGAGCCGAAGAGCTCCCGCGCCGCGACGAGGACCTCGGTCGGCGCGGGCACGTTGACGAACGTGACGAGGCCGAGGTCGACGCGCGACATCGACGCCCACTGCCAGAGGGCGACGCACGCGGCCACGGACAGGACGCGCAGCGCGGCGCGGCCGAGATCGCGCCGCGGGCGCCGCTCACCGCCCGGCGCCGGGGAGGCGCGCCGCCGCGACGCGCTCGCGCTGGCCGGCGCGGGCGCGGGCGCGAAGGTCGCGCGGCCGCCGAGCTCCGCCGCGGCGGGCGCGCTGCGCTCCGAGATCATCGTCATGGCGCCGCCGCCGTGAGCTTGGTGACGTCGCCCCGCAGGGTCGCGAAGTCGACGACCGCCGCGGCGTTCTCCGCGGCCCACCGCTCGGCGTCCTCCTTCGCCAGGAACGCCGCGAGGCTCCCGTCGGGGCGCCGCGCGTACCACGCGCGATCGGCGAGGAGCTTCACCCCGCTGAGCCGGTCGTGCACGAAGGCGGCGCGGATCTCCTTGCCCTCGGACGCGAGCTGCTTCAGCGCGGCGAGCGCGGAGCCCGGGCTCGCGTACGCGCGCACCTTCGGCTCGCCCCCGACCCAGATCTGCGCGGCCAAGGTCGGCTCGGCGATCGGCGCGCCGGACAGGGCGTCGCTCCCGGAGAGCGGGAGCTTCGCGTAGCTCGCGAGCCGCGCCTCGTAGTCGAGCCCGAGCTCCTGGGCCGCGCGCCGGATGTACCGGTCGTCCACGAACGCGCCAACGTCGAGCGTCGTGTCGGTGCGCTTGAGCAGCGTGAGCGTGTCGACGGCCACCTGGAGCGCGCGGCGGACCTCCGGCTTGACGGTGAAGTCCCGCGTCTGGATGCCGAGCGGCCCGTGGAACATGTAGGCGACCTCGGCGTCCACGCCGGTCACCTTCTCGATGAGCTCGCTGTACTTCTCGGGCTCCTCCGCGAACAGCCGATCGGCCTCGAGCGCCGCCTTGAGGAAGGCGACGACGATCTCCGGGTGCTCCTCCGCGTACGCCGCGCGCACCAGGACGCCGTGCGCCGTCGGCACCTCGACGCTGGCGCCGTCGTAGATCTTCCGGGCGAAGCCGCGGAACGGGAACAGCTCGGCGAACGGGACGAAGTCGGCGTGCGCGTCGATCTTCTTCGCCTTCAGCGAGGAGCCGCCGACCTCGGGCGACTGCGACACGAGCGTCACGTCCTTGTCCGGATCCCAGCCGAGATCGCGGATGGCCCGGAGCAGCATGCCGTGGGCGGACGAGCCGAACGGGACCGAGATCTGCTTGCCCTTGAGGTCCTTCAGGCCCTGGGCCGGCGAGTCGATCGGCACCACGATGCCGTTGCCGCTCCCGAGCGCGCTGCCCGAGAGCGTGGCGATGTAGAGGCTGCGGCTCCCCTGCTTCTGGTGGGCGACGCCGTTCAGCACGCCGGGGAAGTCGGCCATCGCGCCGATGTCGAGCTTCCCGGCCACCATCTCGGTCGTCAGCGGCGGCCCCGAGGTGAAGTCCTTCCACTCGATCTCGTAGGAGACGTCCTTGTACTTGCCGTCCCTCGGGAGGTGCTTCTCGAGCAGCTTGAGCTCCCGGATCAGGAGCCCGCCGGTGGCGCAGTTGATCGTCGTGTCCTGCGTCCCGATGGCGATGCGGATCGTCCGCTTCTCTCCCTTCGTGCACGACAGGCCGACGAGGACCGCCACGAGGAGCAACAGCACGCGCGCTGCCTTGATCATCGGCTCAATCCCTCGCGAAGGTTCCATGGCGCCCGGCCCCTGCCCGGATGGCGTCGAGGGCGCGGGACGCCGCCTTCCGCACCTCGACGTCGGCGTCGCCGAGCAGCCGCCCGAGCGGCGCCTCGGCCGACGCCGCCGCGAGCTCGCCGAGCGCCTGAGCGGCGGCCTTACGCAGGTCGGGCAGCTCGCTCCCGAGCAGCCCGACGAGATCCGTCGCGGCCGAGGCCGCCCGGAGCCGCCCGAGCGCGAGCGCCGCCTCCTTCCGCACCTGCCAGGCCGCGTCCTTGAGCGCGGTCCGGAGGTGCGGCGCGGCGAGGCCGTGCGCCGAGCGCCCGAGCACGATCGCGGCCTCGACGCGGACCCGCCAGTCGGGGTCGGACAAGAGCGCGACGAGCTCCTCGACGAGCGCCGGCGCGCCGAGCGGCTCGAGCGCGCCGATCGCGACCTGCCGCACCCGCGCGTCGGGATCGCGCAGGCTCCCGCGCAGGGCGCGCGCGGTCTCCGGCCGCCGCAGGTAGGCCAGGGCGAGGACCGCCTCGCGCCGCACCTCGGGCGAAGGGTCGAGGAGCGCGCCCTCGAGGTGCTCGAGCGCCCGCGGATCGCGGATCTCCCGGAGCGCCACGATCACCGACATGCGCACGAACGGGTTATCATGACGCATTGCGTCGATCAGGTGGGTGGCCGCCTCTGCCCCGCGGAGCTCGCGGAGCGCCGTGGCGGCGGCCTCGCGCACGTGGGTCTCGTCGTCGTCGAGCGCCCGGAGGATGGCGGGCACCGCGCGCGGGTCGCCGAGGTCCTCGAGGTGCCCGAGCGCGAGCGCCCGCACCGTGGGGTCCTCGTCGCGGACGGCCTCGATGAGCGGGTGGAGGATCTCCGGGTCCGAGAGGTCCTCGATCTGGGTCAGCGCGAGCTGGCGCGCGCCGGGATCGGGATCCCTGAGCACGCTCACGAGCTCCTGTGCGAGCGAAGCCTGTGTCATGTCGTCTCTCCGCCTCGAGGCCGCTACCGGATGAGGAAAGGGATCTTCACGGTGATGGCCTCTTTCGGGCAGTCGATCTCGCACGCGAGGCAATACCAGCACTCGTCGTAGGCCATGTGCGCCTTCTTCGTCTCTGGATGGATGGCGAGGCAGTCCACCGGGCACGAGTCGATGCAGATGCGGCACCCCTTGATGCAGGACGCCTCGTCGACGACGACCGGCAGATCGAGCCGGACGGAGGCCTCGGCGTGGCCGACGGTCCTGGCGCGCTGCGCCTTGACGGATTCGCGGTTGAGAAGGTGACCCATGGATTGACCTCGTTGCTCGTCAGAGCGGCGCGCGCTGCTCTTCGGCCGGGATGCGCAGCCGGTGGTAGGTTTTGAGCTCGCCGTCGTCGATCGGGAAGAGATAAGGCTCCACGGGCCGCTTGAAGGCGACCATCTCGCCGTCGTCGCCCTTCTTCAGGTTCACGTGGGTGAACCAGCGGCGGTCGTCCATCTCGGGGTAATCGAGCCGGTAGTGGTAGAGGCCCCAGCGGCTCTCGGTCCGGTACAGCGAGGCGCGCGCGGCCATCTCCGCGCAGTCGCGGATGAAGTGGCACTCCATCACGCGCATGAGCTCGTGGGGGCTCGCCGCCGTGACCTCGTCGAGCTCGTCCTTCGCGCGCAGGAAGTACTCGAGGCCGAGGGTCATCCGGTTGCCCGTCTTCGGCGGCTGCAGGTAGTCGTTCACGAGGCGCCGCACCTTGTATTCGTACTGGTGGGGCGCGACTCCGCTCTTCCGGGAGAGCGGGGCGAGGATGCGCTCGCGCTCGGCGTCCACGTCGGCCGCGAGCGGCTCGACGGCGGGCGTGCGATCGAGGTAGTCGAGCGCGTTCTGGGCGCAGATTTTCCCGTAGGTGAGCGCGCCGAGGAGGTAGTTGTGCGGCACGCACGCCATGTCGCCGGCGGCGTAGAGCCCGGGAACCGTGGTCTCGCCCTTCTCGTTGACCCAGACGCCCGAGGCGCTGTGGCCGCTGCACAGGCCGATCTCGGAGATGTGCATCTCGACGAGATCGCTCGCGTAGCTGTGCCCCCTCCCCTCGTGGAAGCGGCCGCGGCTCGGGCGCTCCGTCTGGTGGAGGACCCGCTCGACCTCGGTGATCGTCTCCGGGGCGAGGTGCGTGAGCTTGAGGTAGACAGGGCCGTTCGCCGAGTGCAGCTCCCGGTAGAACTCGAGCATCATCTGCCCGCTCCAGTAATCGCTCTCGATGAAGCGGTGCCCGCGCGCGTTCACCGTGTGCCCGCCGAGCGGGCCGGTGACGTAGGCGCACGCCGGACCGTTGTAGTCCTTGATGAGCGGGTTGATCTGGAAGCACTCGATGCCCGTGAGCTCGGCGCCCGCGTGGTAGGCCATCGAGTAGCCGTCTCCGGCGTTCGAGGGGTTCTCGTACGTCCCGTGGAGATAGCCGGACGCGGGCAGGCCGAGCCGCCCCGAGGCGCCGCAGCAGAGGATGACCGCCCTGGCCTTGATGATCTCGATGTGACCCTCCCGGGTGTCGAAGCCGATCACGCCGGCGACCTGCCCCTCGGTCACGAGGATCCGTGTGGCCATGACGCGGTTGATGACCCGCACCCCGGCGCGCTTCACCATGCGCGTGAGGATCTTCTTGAGATCGTAGCCCTCCGGCATCGGGAGGACGTAGCTCCCGTTGTGGTGGACCTTCTTGACGTCGAAATCGCCCGAGCGCGTCTTCTGGAATTTGACCCCCCAGGAGTCGAGCTCCTGGAGCATCGCGAAGCTGTTCCGCGCGTATTCGTAGATGGCGCGCTGGTTCACGATGCCGTCGTTGGCCACCGTGATCTCTTTCACGTACTGCTCCGGCGTCGCGTGTCCGGGGATGATCGCGTTGTTCAGCCCGTCCATGCCGATCGCGATGGCGCCGCTCCGCTTGATATGCGCCTTCTCGAGGAGCACCACACGCCCCCGCGGCAGGCGCTGCTGTGCCTCCACCGCTGCAGTCGAGCCTGCGCTTCCGCCGCCCACGACGACGACGTCCGCCTCTGTCACGCGAATGTCCATGTCGAACCCCTCGAGGTCTCCAGCGCGCACACGACGACCCCGCCGCCGATCGGCCCGGCCGCCAGGGTCGGATGCACGGCGTCTTCCATGACGGACGCCGCATCCGCTGTACCGGATCCGCTTTAACAGACGGTCGCACCCTGGGCAATCGCTTTGTTGCCCTCGGCCGGCCGCGGCGGCCCGGGGGCGAGCCCCGCGTGAGGGCGCCTTGCAAGCGAAAATTCAGCGTCGATGGTGGACGGCCGCGCCGCCGCGGACCCGCGGCGCGCGGGCGGGCTCACCGGGCGCGCCAGCCTCCGACCCGCCCAGAAAGATTCGCCTTTCCACCATGGTTGTCTCCCCGAAGACGCGGGCGGGACGCTACCATGCGGGTCAACCCGTAGTCCTCCCATGGATCGGGGGGAACCGCGCGCGGTCCTTCTTTCATCGGTCTCCCTGATCCACCGCGCCCGGCCCCTCCCAGCCGCGGCGCCCGCGCGCCGCTTCGCTGCATGGCCAAGCACCCGTCCCAGCTCGCCGACCTAGAGATCCAGCGCCGCCTGGGCGCTGGCGGCATGGCGGAGGTCTTCCTCGCCAAGAAGCGCGGCGCCGAGGGGACCTACAAGCTCCTCGTCGTCAAGCGGATCCTCCCCGCGCACGGGGCCTCGCGTCGCTTCCGCGCGATGTTCGTCGAGGAGGCCCACCTCGCGACCCGCCTGAACCACCCGAACATCGTCCAGGTCTACGAGTTCTCGGACCACGGCGAGGACGGGCTGCTCCTCTCGATGGAGTACGTCGAGGGCTTCGACCTCGGCAAGCTGATGCGCGCCGCCCAGCAGAAGGAGTCGCGGATCCCGCCCCTCGTGTCCGCGTTCATCGTCTCCGAGGCGGCGAAGGGGCTGCACTACGCCCACGAGCGCAAGGACGAGGGCGGCATGCCGCTCGCCATCGTCCACCGCGACGTCTCGCCGCAGAACATCCTCCTGTCGTTCGAGGGCGTCGTGAAGATCGCCGACTTCGGCATCGCCAGCGCGAACCTCTTCCGCGAGGAGCCCGGCGTGCTCAAGGGCAAGTTCGGGTACATGTCGCCCGAGCAGGCGCGCGGCGAGCGCGTCGACCGGCGGAGCGACATCTACGCCCTCGGCGTCGTTCTCTACGAGCTGCTCGCCATGCGCTCGCCCTACGGCAAGCTCGACGACGAGGCGCTCCTCCAGGCCGTCAAGGAGGGCCTGTTCGACCCCCCGTCGGCCCACGCGCGCGACATCCCGGCGGAGCTCGAGGCGATCGTGATGCGCGCCATGGCGCACGCGCCCGAGGACCGCTTCCAGACCGCGCGCGATCTCGCCGGCGCGATCGCGCGCGTGCTGCTCGCGAAGCAGGAGCTCGTCGACAACGCGTCGGTCGAGCAGACCGTGGCCCACCTGCTCGGCCGCGATCGGCACGAGGACGCGCGCGACAACGCCGCGGGCGGCGCGGCGGAAGAGGCCCCGGACAGCGGCTCCATGGCGCAGCCGCAGACGCTCGCGGCGGTGCCGGCCGCGCGCACGGGCGGCGAGGCCGAGAACACCGGGGCGCCGCGGGTCGTGCGCGAGGTGCGCCACGTCGCCGTGGTGACGCTGCGCATCGAGGGGGTGGACGAGCTGCTCGGGGCGCAGGGGCGGCTCGCCGGCAAGCGCAGCGGGCGCTCGATCCGCACGACCCTCGACGCGATCGCCTTCAAGCACGGGGCGATCTGGTCGTGGGAGTCGCACGCGAGCGCGCGCGCCGTCGTGGGGCTGCTCGCGAACCCTTCGCGCGCCGCGGCCGACGCGGCCTCGCTGGCCGTCGACGTGCACGAGGCGCTCGCCGGCGCGTCGGAGGACCTGCCCGTCGAGCTCCGCGCCGCGATCGGCATCGTCCGCGGCATCGCGTACGGCGAGCGCGACGAGCAGGGGCACCTCATCAACCACGTGCTCAAGGAGCCCGCGAATTTCCTGGCCGAGCGCCTCGGCAGCCGCACCCCGTTCGGCAAGACCTGGGTCGCGGGCGGCGTCTACCGCCTCGTCCGGCGCGACTTCCGCTGGGGCGACGCGCCGTCGCTCGATCTCAACGACGCCGGCGGCTACCAGGTCCCGCACCAGATGCGGCTCTACGCGCTGCAGCGCCCGCTCACCCGCGAGGAGCGGATGGCCGAGATCGCGCTGTCGCCGAACGACCTCGTGGGGCGCGACGCCGAGCGCGCGGACCTGCACGCCGCCTACCACCGCGCGGTGTCGCCGCCCGTGAAGGGCCTCGCCGAGCCGCCGTCGCGCTACGGCGAGAGCGAGCCGCCGCCGCCGCCGAGCCGGCAGAGCAAGCCGCCGAGCCCGCCGGGCGGCGCGCTCCGGGGCCAGTCGGTGGCGCGCGTCATCGTCGGCGAGATGGGCATCGGCAAGAGCGCGCTCATCTCGACGTTCCTCTCGGAGCTCCCCGGCGAGGCGCGCGTGCTCCACGTCGAGTGCTCGCCGGTGAAGAGCGAGCTGCCGCTCGCCACGGTCTGCGACGTGCTCCGCGACGTCACCGGGATGGGGCTCGACCACTCGATCGACGACGCGGCCCACGTGATCCGCGCGCTGCTCGGCTCGATCGCGCGCTCGCCGCTCGGGGCGCGCATCGTCACGCGCCTCGCCGAGCTGGTCACGGGCAAGCAGCTCGACCACCCCGAGGAGGACGCGTCGGCCTACGGCCGCGACGTGGTGGTGCGCGGCGTGAAGTACCTGCTCGGCTCGCTGGCGCGCCACCAGCCGCTCGTCGTCGTCATCGACGGCCTGCAGTGGGCCGATCGCCCGAGCCTGGAGCTCATCTCGGAGCTCCTCAAGCAGCGCTCGGAGCGGCTGCCGATCCTCGTGCTGCTGCTGACGCGCCCCGAGGAGCGCGTGACGCCGTTCATCGAGGGGCTCGTGCGGATCGAGCTCCGCGGCCTCAGCGCCGAGGAGCAGATGCGCCTCGTCGAGGCGCGCCTCGGCGTGCGCGAGGGCGTCTCGGCGGTCTGCGGCGAGCTCGTGCCGCGCGTCGCCGGCAACCCGTTCTTCCTGCTCGAGATGGTCGACGCGCTGCTCGAGCGGGGCACGCTGGAGATCGTCGAGCACCCGGACGGGCGGCACGAGCTCGTCCGCCACGACCGGACCGGGGATCGCGGCGAGCCGCTCCCGTCGACCCTGGAGCAGCTCATCGGCGACCGGCTGCGCGAGCTGCCGCCCGCGGAGCACGACGTCGTGAACTGGCTCGCGGTCGCCGGGGGCCCGCTGCTCAAGGACGACATCCTGAACCTGACGCGGCTCGCGGACGACGAGGCGGTGACGCGCCTCTGCGCGCGCGGCCTGTGCGATCGCCGCGCCGGGGCGGTGGACTTCCGGCACCCGCTCGTGCGCGACGTCGCCTACCTCGCGCTCGACAGCGCGAGCCGCGTGCGCATGCACCGCCGGCTCGGCGAGCACCTGTCGACGACGCCGCTCGCGCAGGGGCTCTCGGCCGCGATCGTGGCGCAGCACCTCGCGCGCGGCGAGGCGCCCGGGCCGGCGGCGGAGCTCTACCTCGACGCGGCGCGGGCCGCGCGCGCCGGGCACCAGGCGCAGCTGTCGCGCCGGTACTACGAGCGCGCGCTGTCGCTCCTGCCGACTGGCGACACCCGCCGGATGATCGCGCACGAGGCGCTGGAGGCGATCTTCCGCCACCTCGGCCGCCGCCGCGAGCGGAGGAAGCACCTCACGGCGCTGCGCCAGCTCGCGAAGGAGAGCGGGCAGGCGCGGTGGGCCGCGCTCGCGCTCGTGCGCACCGCGCGGCTCGACCTCGACGACGGCCACCTCGCCCGCGGCCTGCCGGTGGCGCAGCGGGCCGCCGAGATCGCGCGCATCGCCCGGCGCCCGGCGCTCGAGGTCGAGGCGCTCACGATCCTCTCGGAGGTGCTGCGCGAGCTCGGCGACGTCCAGGGCGCGATCAGCGCGGCCGACCGGGCGCTCCGGGTGACGCACATGGGCGGGCTGACGCCGCGGGCGCGCGCGGAGGTGCTGCGCACGAAGGGGGTGCTGCTGCGCCGGGTCGGCCGCGTGCAGGAGGCGGTCGAGGCGTACGCCGAGGCGATCGCGGTGTTCCGCGCGGTGGGCGCGCGCCGCAGCGAGGCGCGCGCGAAGAACTCGCTCGCGGTGGCGATGTTCGTGCTCGAGCGCTTCGAGGACGCGATCGCGGTCGGGCTCTCGTCGATTTCCATCGATCTCGCGATCGGCGGGAGGTTCCAGATCGCGAAGACGCTGAGCAACATCGGCCACGCGTACGCGAAGCTCGGGGACATGCCGCGCAGCCTCGCGTACATGAAGCGGGCGCGGGAGGCGCACGAGCGCTATGACGACCAGGATGCGCGGGCCGACACGCTCCTCTGCACGGCGGGGATCCTCCTCGAAGCGGGCGACGCCGACGCCGCGCACACCCTGTGCGCCGACGCGGGCGCGCTCATCGCGGTGACCGGCAGCGTGTACGACATGATCCACGAGCGCAACGTGCGCGGCCTCCTCGCGAAGGCGCAGGGCGACGTCCAGGCCGCGATCGCGAACGCCTCCGAGGCGCGGCAGCTCGCCGAGTCGCAGGGGCTGATGAGCTACCACGCCTACGCGACGGCGATCGAGGCGGCGGCGCGGGTGGACGCGGGCGAGGTGCACTCCGGGGTGCTGCTCGCGCGGACGGCGCTCGGCGCGGTCGAGGCGGGCAGCTCGGAGTACGGCATCGAGGTGCGCGACCTCTGCTGCGAGGCGCTGCAGAAGGGCGCGCCGGCGAGCGCGGCGGACGCGTACCACCGCGCCGCGCTCCACGTGCAGAAGGTGGCGAGCTACATCCGCGACGCGCGGCTCAGGGCGCTGTTCCTGGAGCGCGCCGTGGTGCGGCGCATCCTGGCCGCGGAGGCCGAGGGTCCGGCGGCGGGGCACGACCCGCTCCGCCGCGGGGAGATGGCATGACGGGTACCGGCGGAAGGACAGCGGCGAAGCCGCGGCGCAAGGTCGCGGTGATCCTCTCGGGCGGCGGCGCGCGGGGGGCGTACGAGGTCGGGGTGATGTCGTACGTGCTCGACGCGTTCGCCCGGCTGCGGGGCGCGCCGCCGAGGATCGACATCCTGTGCGGGACGTCGGTGGGGGCGGTGAACGCGTGCTACCTCGCGGCGCACCTCGACGATCCGACGCTGGGCGTGCGGCGGCTCGTCAACCTGTGGACGCAGCTGAAGCTCGAGACGGTGCTCGGCTTCGGGGTGCGGCAGGCGATCTCCTTGCCGAAGCTCATGTTCGGCGGCGGCTCGGAGGGCGTGGGCCTGTTCGACGTCTCGCCGATGCAGCGGCTCGTCGAGCGGGAGATCCCGTGGCGCGCGATCGCGCGCACGCTGCGCCACGGGTACCTGTCGGCGGTCAGCGTGTCGGCGACCGAGATCGCGACGGGCCGCACGGTGATCTTCATGCAGACCGGCCCGGACGGCGCGCTGCCGACGACGGCGCCGCCGCGGACGATCATCCGCGGGGCGCTGATCGGCCCGCCGCACGCGCTCGCGTCGGCGGCGATCCCGATCCTGTTCCCGCCGGTGCGCATCGGCCGGGATCTGTACATGGACGGCGGGGTGCGGCAGAACACGCCGATCGCGCCGGCGCTCCGGCTGGGGGCGACGCACGTGCTGGCGATCGGGCTGTCGCGGGAGGTGCGGAGCATCGACGCGGGGGACAGCGGCAAGCCGCCGGGGATGGCGCTGGTGCTCGGCAAGGTGCTGAACGCGTTCCTGCTCGACCACATCCAGACGGATTTCGAGGTCCTGACGCGGGTCAACCACATGATCGAGGACGGGGAGCGGGCCTTCGGGCCGGATTTCCTGCACTCGATCAACGGGGCGGCGGCGCAGCGCGGGGCGCTGCCGTACCGGCGGGTGGAGACGCTGGTGGTGCGGCCGAGCGTGGATCTCGGGCGGCTGGCGGCGGAGCACGTGAAGGCGGGCAAGGTGCAGGGGGGGCCGGCGATGATGCGGCGGCTGCTCTCGCTGGTGGACGTGGGGGCGGAGAACGACGCCGATCTGGCGAGCTACCTGTTGTTCGACGGGTCGTTCACGCGGAAGCTGATCGAGCTCGGGCGGGCGGACGCGGAGGCGAGGCGGCACGACGTGGCGGACTTCTTCGGGAGCGCGGCGGAGGAGGCGGAGCCGAGGCTCTCGGACAGCGCGGAGTGGTCGATTCCGCCTCCGGTGGGGCCCGGAGGGTCCGTCTAGCTCGGCCAGGGCTGCCCGGCCCTCGGAGGGGGTGTTCGTCGCGCGGTGCGGGGCCCCGCCGAACTCGCCTGGCTCATGGGTGCTCCGGCAAGCCGGAGCACCCATGAGCCAGGCTCAAACATCGGCCCGTCCCCACACCGCGCGACGAACACCCCCTCCGACGGCCTACGGTTTCTTTTCTTCGCGTTGAACAGAGCTGCTGCGGCAGCAGCAGCAGGGGCGAGGAGCTGCTCGAATCGGTGCAGCGATGCGGCCCGAGGAGCGCGCCGGCAGATCGCGAAAGCGCGATTTGGGAGGGATGCGGGAGCGCAGGGGGACGGCATATGTGTTGCTACCACCGCCACCGGCTACCTCCATCCCTCGAACGAGACGAGAACCATCATGCCGACCCGAGCGACTCGCGGTGAGACAGCTCCCCTCCGGGGCTCCCCTGAGGCGCCGACGCGCGGGCGCGGCGCGCTGACGCTCCTCTCGGCGCTCCTCACCCTCATCGCAGGCGCCTGTAGCAAAGCTGAGCCCACGCGGGCGTGGCACGAGGGTCGTGAGATCGAGACGCTGGAGCTCCGATATCAGGGCTCACCGGGCTCGGTGTCGCCGCCCGAGCTGGCAGAGGACCTCGGGTATCTCGCGCCCATCCGCCTGGTGCACGTGGGCGACGTGCTCGGCGGACCGCAGAGCATCCAGGCCGTCGTCACCGGGGACACGGACTTCGGGAGCGCGTTCAACGGCGCCATCATCAAGCTGATCGCCGCAAAGGCGCCCCTCCGATCGGTCCTCGGCTCGTACGGCGTGAGCGAGCAGTTCTGGAGCGGGTTCTACGTGCTCGACGACAGCCCCATCCGCGGCGCGCGGGACCTCATCGGCAAGAAGATCTCCATGAACACGCTCGGCGCCCACAGCGAGTTCATGACGAAGGAATACCTCTTCCGCAACGGGCTCGGCGCGGAAGCGCGGCAGGTCACCCTGGTCGTCATCCCCCCGGTCAACGGCGAACAGGCGCTCCGGCAAAAGCAGGTCGAGGTCGCGATCCTCGGGAACGTCTACCGCGATCGGGCCCTCGAGCGCGGCGGCGTCCGGGCGATCGCCACCGATTACGAGCTGTTCGGCGCATTCACGGCCGGGAGCTACGTCATGAGCACGAAGTTCATCGAGGAGCACCCGAACGCCACGCGCAAATTCGTCGAGGCCACGGCCAAAGCGATCGCCTGGACGCAGACCACGCCGCGAGAGGAGGTCCTCGCGCGCTTCGCCTCGATCCTCCGCAAGCGGAACCGCAATGAAGACGACAGCATCCTCAAGTACTGGCGCAGCTACGGCGTCGCAGGAAAGGGCGGCGTGCTTGACGACAGGGACTTTCAGATCTGGATCGACTGGCTGATCCGAGACGGGGAGCTACGCCCGGGACAGGTGAACGCCCGCGACCTGTACACGAACGACCTCAATCCCTACGCGTCCGGCAAGCCGCCTCACGATCGAGGCCAGACGCCCGCGGCCACGCCGTGATGTGAAGGCCTCGCACCCGCCGAGCACAGGCCCGAGGACGCAGCTCGAATCGTGAGCTTCCCGCGCTGCGGGCACGCGCCCTGGCGCAAACGACACAGCCGCGGAGCGTTCCTTCGAACGCTCCGCGGCTGGAGTGCCTCGAACACAGCGCCCTGGCGGCCCCTCGCGCCCGTCCCCGGGCCGCCCCTCAGCGCTCCCTGTCCTTCTTGCCGCTCGGCTTATCGCCCTTCTTCTTCTCGTCCGCGGCCTTCGCCTTGTCCTTCTTCGACTTCGACGCCACCTTCTTCGGCTCGTCGCGGCCGAGCGCGATCTCCAGGCGATCGCCGCGCGCCTTGGCCTTGTAGGCGGGCACGCCGTCCTTGAACTGCAGGGTGATCTCGGCGCCGTGCGGCGTGTTGACGACGCGCACCGACGCGATGCGCTTGTCCTTCCG
The DNA here is from genome assembly GCF_051474665.1 of Sorangium sp. So ce394. Lineage (NCBI taxonomy): Bacteria > Pseudomonadati > Myxococcota > Polyangiales > Polyangiaceae > Sorangium > Sorangium sp. So ce394. Next base: position 4,446,123 of record NZ_CP150339.1, on the reverse strand, counting down.
GGCGAGGCCGCTGCCCGAGGACAGCGCGCGCCGGTCGGGCAGCGACACCGTGAAGCCCATCGCGCCGGCCGCGCCGTTCAGCTCCTCGATGGGGCCGTCCATCTTCAGCTTCAGCACGATGGGGTTCCTCACGGACCCCTGGCCCCACTCCTTCGGGCCCTCCTGCGCGTCCTCGTCCGCCTCCGCGTCGCCCTCGTCGCCTGGGCCGCCCGGGACCGCGGCGGACCGCTCGAGCGGATCGCCGGCCTGAGCGCCCGGATCGGCGGGCGGCGTCGGCGGCACGGGCTCCGTCGTCGACAGCGGCGTCGCGCCGAACAGCGGGACGTTCGCGGTCAGCACGCCGCCCGGCGCGGCCGCCGTGGCCGCGGCCGCCGGCAGGGCCGGCGCGCCGGACGACGCCGGCAGCGCCGACGCGCCCGCGGCCGCCTCCGCGGCCCCGGCGGCGGGCGCGTCGCCGCCGCGCAGGCCGAGGAGGCGCGCGGCCCCGAACACCACCAGCACCGCCGCCAGCCCGAGGAAGCTCCCGGCCGCGGCCGCCTTCTTGTTGAAGCGCGGCGGCTCCGCCCCCTCGCCCGCCGCCTCTTCGGCCTCCTCGCGCACCAGCCGGCGCCCGCCGGACTTCAGCGCGCCGGCCGGCGGCGGCGCCGTCTTGCGGCGCGGGCCGCCGTCCTTGCCCGACCCGTCCTCGCCGGCCGCGCGCGCGGCGCGCCGCGCCTTGATCCGCGCCACCATGCCGGCCATCGCCGTGGCCGCGCGCGCCCCGGCGCCGGCGAGCGCCGGCCCGAGCTTGCCCGCCACGGCCTTGCTCGCCATCGCGGCCTTCTCGCCGACGTCGCGCAGCCGGCTCGGCTGCGCGCCGGCCGCCTGCGCGGAGCCCGCCTCGTCCGACCCCTCCTGCGAAGGCGGCGCCGCGTCCTGCGCCGAGGCCGGCGCCGCGTCCGCCGCGGGCGCCTCCCGCGCCGAGAGCGCCGGCGACATGTCGCCGTCGTGATCGTCGTCCGCCGGGGCCGCCGCGCCGCCGCTCGCGCCCGCGCCTGCCGTCGCGCGCTCGCCCTGCGGATCGCGCGGCGGCGCCGACGACGCCCGCGCCGGGGCGCGCTCGCCCTGCGGATCGCGCGGCGGCGCCGACGACGCCCGCGCCGTCGCGCGCTCGCCCGGCGGCGCCGACGACGCCCGCGCGCCCTCGCCCGGCGGCGGCACCGACGGCGCCCGCGCGGGCGCCCTGGCGTCGAGCGCCGCCGCGGGCTTCGCCGGGGGCAGCGTCTCGGACGACGCCCGCGGCCGCGACGCCCTGGCCGCGCGGGGCGCCTCGTAGCAAAGCGTGACCACGAGCTGCGGCACGCTCGTCGCCGGGTCGACCTCGACCTTCACGTGGTCGATGTACGCCTCGCGGCGCGTGCCCTGCTCGACCTCCTCCAGCTCGAGGGAACGCCCCACCTTGAGGAACTCCAGGTTGGAGCCCACCTCGAGGTCGTCGAGCCCACCCGCGCGCACGCGCGCCTTCATGGGCGAGCCCAGGCCGTCGATGTGGAGCCGCACGCGCGCGCCGCGCTGCGCCGTCCCCTGCCCCGTGCCGGACGGGATCGTGAGCGCCGGCGCGGAGCCCGCGGCGCCGGCGTCCATCGACGAGCACATCGCGCGCACCGCCTCCTCCGCCTCCTGATCGAGGCCGGTGAAGCGCAGGCCGAACTCGCCGCCGCGCGCCTGCTCGGCGCGCCAGCAGACCTCGCCCTCGACGACGAGCTCCTTGCCGAGCCCGTCGAAGCGGCAGATCAGCGCGTCGCCGACCCGCGGCAGGTACGCCGTGCGCAGGCGCATGCCCTCGGGCGACATGTCGATCGACTCGGCCTCGAAGCCGCCGCCCGACGTCTCGCCGACAGCGACGAGCGCCTCGATGCGGACACGCTGCCCGGCGCCGGCGCGCCGCTCGCCGCCCTCGCGGTCCTTCTCCAAGGATTCCGGCGCCCTGCGAACGCCATCTCCGTCTGCGCCTCGAACGTTCATACGCCCATTCCTCCGCCTCGGCCGCGAAGCCGCGTCCGCGATCGCGGGACCTCCACGGTGCAGAGGGCCCACTGGCCGGCAGTACGGCGTAAGCCCCACGCTGGCCAAATTTTGGAGGCCGCGCGGCGCCGCGGGACGCGCGCGCCGCGTGGATTTCTGGACGCCGCGCGGCGCCGCGGAACGCGGGCGCCGCGTGGATCCGACCGCTCGCTTCGCCTGGCGCCCCCGGGGGCAAACGTGGGAAGCTCTCGGCAATGGGCAAGGACGAGCCGCCGCAGAAAGACGACAAGCCCGCGCCGCCCGCGAACCAGGATGTCGTCTTCATCCACAGCCCCGTCGAGCAGGGCGAGGGCTTCCGGGTCATCCGGAGCCGGGAGGACCGGCTCGAGATCGGCGAGCTGCGGCCCACCGAGCACGGGCGCCCGCTGACCGGGGAGCTCGTGAAGCTGACGCAGCGCTCCGAGCACGCCCGGCTCTTCGACGTCGAGGTGCTCCTCCCGGCGCCCGGCGGGGCCGACGCGCCCCGGTCGGGCCCCGCCCAGGTCGCGACCGACGCCTACCGCGCGAACTGGGAGGCGATCTTCGGCCCGCGCGAGGAAAACAAGCTCGCCAACTGAGCCGCGCTCAGCGGCGGCCGCCGGACGAGCGGCGCCCGAGCCGCGGCGCCTCGCCGGTCCTCCGGATGGCGTAGGCGATCCCGCGCTGGAGCGTCCCCTGGACGACGGTCCCGCCGAGGTCGATGTCGAGGCCGACGAGCGTCTGCGACACGCGGGGGCCGATGCCGGTGATCACCGCCTCGGCGCCGAGCAGGCGCAGCGCGGCGGCGGCGCGCAGGAGCGTGGCCGCGACGCTGCTGTCCACGCCCCGCACGCCCGTGATGTCCAGGATGACGACCCGGGCCCCCGTCTCCGACACGCCGCGGAGCGCCGCGGCGAGCGCCTCGTCCGCGCGCTGCGCGTCCATCGTCCCGATGAGCGGCATCACCATGACGCGATCGGTGATCGGGATGAGCGGCGTCGACAGCTCCGCGAGCCGCTCGCGCTGCACGCGGATGAGGTCCTCCTGCAGGCCGGCGCGCTCCTGCTCGGCGCGCGCCCGCTCGGCGAGCTCCTCCTCGAGCCGCGCCATCGCCGACGAGAGCTCCGCGGTGCGGGCGGCGACGGCCGCCTCGAGCGCGTCGTTGGCGCGGCGGAGCTCGTCGCTCGCCGCCTGGACGCGCGCGTAGAGCAGCGCGTTGTTCACGGCGATGGCGGCCTGCGCGGCGACGAGCTCGAGCACGTCGAGGCGGGCGGGCGAGAACACGTCGGGCGCGGCGTTGTTCTCCAGATAGAGGACCCCCGAGAGCTCGCCCTGGCTCACCATGGGCAGCGCGAGCACCGATCGCGGCTTGCGCGCCGCGACGTAGGGATCGCCATCGAGCCGCGCGTCCTGCGCGGCGTCCGCCACGACGACGGCGCCCCCGGTGCTCATCGCGAGCTCGATCACCCGGGCGGCCGCGGCGCCGCTCTCGCGCACGGGCGTGGACGGCCCGACGCGCACCTCGCCCGCGTCCTCGACGACGGCCTCCACGCGCGGCCCGCCCTCGTGGCCCAGGATCAGCGCGCCCCGCTGGGCGCCGACGCTCTCGACGGCGAGCCGGAGCAGCCGCGTCATGACGCGGCCGAGGTCGATCTCGCGCGCCACCGCCTGCGCGGCGCGGATGAGCGCCGCCGCGTCGAGCAGCGCCACGCGCCGCGCGACCATCTCCGTGGTCGACACGGCGACCGAGGTCAGGTTCGACAGGAGGTCCGCGGACGCGGGCTGGCCCGCCGCCGCGCGGGGGATCAGCTCGACGTAGGCCTCCTCCATCTGCCGCAGCTTGGCCGTGGCGCCCCAGCGCGCGTAGGCCTGGTAGGCCTCGACGAGGCACGACCGCGCGAGCCACGGCATGCGCCTCGAGGCGAGGAACCTGCCGCAGAGCTCGCTGACGAGCGCGCGGTAGCGCACGTACCCCGCCTGCTCCGCGGCGTGGCTCGCCTGCTGGTAGAGCTCGAGGATCGGCTCCAGCGCCTCCCCGGCGACGCGCGCGCGCTCCGCCCGGACGAGCAGCTCCAGGTGCCGGAGCTCGGGGCAATTCCGCGCGAGGACGGCGAGCTTGTCGTGGTTCGACGCGAGCATCTCGGCCAGCGCGCCGCCCTCCTCCCCGCTCGCCCGAGGGCCGAGCGCCAGGAGGGTGAGGCAGGTGTAGAGCGGCAGATCGACGATGCCGATGTACTGGCCCGTCAGGGCGCGGGCCCGCTCCTGCGCGCGGCGCGCCATCCGGAGCGCGCCCTCGTGATCGCCGTAGAGGTACGCGAGCGCGAGCTTGTTCGTGTAGTAGAAGCCGGCGACGATCGCGAAGCCCACCCCCTCGAGCTTCGGCACGAGGGCGTCCTCGTCGAAGCCGGCGTCGCTCAGCGTGCCGCGGTCCAGCGTGCGCCCCTCGAGGTTCTGGATCACCTGTCGCGCGACGGTCTGGACCGCCGTCGACAGCGCGTCCTTCGTGCGGGAGGTGAAGCGCAGGAACCCGCCGACGTCCTCGCGCACGCGCCGGAGCTCGCCTTCCAGGCTGAGCTTCATCTGGGCGACGATGTTGGAGGACGCCGACGCGAACATGAAGTCGCCGGTCTCCATCCCGGCGACCCGCGCCCGCTGGAGGACCTCGAGCGCCTCGCGCTGCGGCCTCGAGAGGTTCATGACGACCCCGTAGTTGAAGTCGAGCTTCGCCCTGATGGCATCGACCCGGTACCTGTCGTTCAGGGCGACGCCCATCCGCACGATCCTGTAGCCCTCGTGCGGCTGGCCCCAGAACGCGGCCAGGTAGAAGCCGTGGTACACGTACGCCACGCTGGCCATCGGCGAGCTCCCGTGCCGGAGCGACAGGTTCGCCATCCTGACGGCGAGGAGCTGGGCCAGCGGCGGGTTGAGGAAATACGCCGACGGCGAGCCGTAGCCGAGCATCTCCACCACGACCCTGACGCGCGGATCGGCGAGCTCCGGGTCCGCGCCGACGTCCTCGCCCCGCCGGGCGGCGAAGCCGCGCTCGGCCTCGGCGAGCTCCGCGCGGAGCGCGGCGGCGAGCGCCTCGCCCTCGGTGGGCACCTCCACGCCGAAGAGGCGCAGGCCCTGGAGCGCCACCGCGAGCGTGTCCGCCCAGCGGTGCTGCGCGTTGTAGAGGACCATCCGCATGCAGTAGACCCGCGCGCGCTCCACGTCCGAGGCGGCGCGCTCGAGGAGGGCGTCGAAGAGCGCCTCCGCCTCGTCGAAGCGGCCGCTCAGGTGCGCGCACTCGGCCTTCGCGGCGTGGATGTTGAAGACGTCGAAGGCGTCGAAGGCGAGGCCCGGCTCGCCGGCCCATGGGTCCGGGCCGAGCGCGGACACCGCGGCGCTGAGGTAGCCGAACGCGGCGTCGTACGCGGTCGCCGCCTGCGCGCGCCGCCCCGCGGCCAGGTTGAGCCGCACGAGCTCGCCGCGCTCCGCCGCGCCCTCGATCAGGGCCGCCGCGACGTTCAGGTGGCCGACGACGACGAACAGCTCCTCGTCGCTCGGGTGCTCGCCGAGGCTCGCCGCGAGCAGCCGGCCGATGCGGTGGTGCAGCCGCTTGCGCTCCGGCTCGTCGATGAGCGCGTACGCCGCCTGCTGGACGCGATCGTGCAGGAACCGGTACGAGACGCGGAACGAGGGGTCCTCGAGCAGCCTGCCCGCGACCGCCGCGTCGCCGGCGTGGACGAAGCGGTACTCGGGATCGAGAGGCACGACGAGGCCCTCCCGCAGGGCGTCCCAGAGCGCCGCGGCCACCTCGCCCGGGGGCTGCTCGGCGACGAGCGCGAGCGTCCTGAGGTCGAAGCGGTGGCCGACGCAGGCGGCGAGCCGGAGGGCGCGCTGCGCGCCGGGCGCGAGCCGCCGGATCTTCGCGGACATCAGCTCGACGACGCCCTCCGCGCCCTCCGCGCTCCGGGCGCGCTCGAGGCTCCACGCCCACGCCCCCGCGGCCGGATCGAAGCGCACGATCCCCTCGCCGGCGAGCGCGTGCAGGAGCTGGTGGATGAAGAACGGGTTGCCCGCGGTCCTCTCCAGGATCAGCGCCGCGAAGGCGTCCGTGTCCTCGAGGCGGCAGCGCAGGGCGTCGGCGAGGAGCCGGCGGATGTCCTCGATCTCGAGCGGCCCGAGCCACACATCGGACGCGGGCGCGTTCGCCGCCCGCAGGTCGCGGACGAGCCTCGCCAGCGGGTGGGCGTCGTCGACCTCCTGGTCGCGGTAGGCGCCGATCACGAGCACCCCGCGGCCGTCGGGATCGGTCATCAGGAGCTCGAGGAGCCTCAGCGAGGCCGGGTCGGCCCACTGGAGGTCGTCGATGAAGAGCACGAGGAGGTGCTCCTCCGCGACGGCGCGGACGAAGGTCTGGAACGCGAGGCTGAAGCGGTTCTTCGACTCGGTCGGCCCGAGCGGCTGCACGGCGGGCTGGGGTCCGACGACGCGCTCGAGCTCGGGGATCACGTCGACGACGACCTGCCCGATCGCGCCGAGCGCGGCGCTCAACCTGGCCTTCCAGCGCGCCACGGGCTCCTCGCCCTCCGACAGCATGCGCTCGCACAGCTCGCCGAACGCCTGCGCGATGGCCGCGTAGGGGGTGCGCTGCTTGAGCTGGCCGAACTTCCCCGACACGAAGTACCCGGGCCGCTGCGCGAGCACCTTGTAGACCTCGCGGACGAGGGCGGACTTGCCGACGCCGGCGTGGCCGGAGATGAGGAAGAGCTCGACGGCGCCGGCCGCCGCGCGCTCGCACGCGGCCACGACCGCCTGCGTCTCGGCCTCGCGCCCGTAGAGCTTCTCCGGCAGCCAGAGCCGGCCGCCCGCGTCGCGCTCGCCGAGCGGAAAGGGATCGACGCGGCCGTCGGCCTCGTACCGCCGGAGGCACTCCTCGAGATCGGCGCGCAGCGCCTCGGCGCACGGATACCGATCCTCGGCGGCCTTGGAGAGGAGCTTCATGACGAGATCGGAGACGACGCGCGGGATCTCGGCCGACGCGGCGTGCGGCGGCGTCGGCGTCCTGGCCAGGTGGCAGTGAACGAGCTCCATGGCGCTCGGCGCCGTGAACGGGGGAGCGCCCGTGAGCATCTCGTAGAGGGTGGCGCCGAGGGAGTAGAGGTCCGTCCGGCAGTCGAGGCTGCGGTTCATCCAGCCCGTCTGCTCGGGCGACATGTATGCCAGGGTCCCCTCCGCGGCGTCCGGGCTCTCGGCCCGCGGCGCCTCCTGCGACAGGCGCGTTGCGATCCCGAAGTCGGAGAGCTTGACCACCAGCGGATCGAGGCGGACGAGGATGTTGTGCGGCTTGACGTCCTTGTGAATGACGCCCGCGTGGTGCAGCGACGCGAGGGCGTCCGCGACGTGGATGCCGATCCGCAGGGTCGTCGCCAGGCTGAGCCTGTCGCTCCGCAGGACGATGTCGAGCGACGCGCCGCCGAAGTCCTCCAGGACGAGCACGGGCCCCCCGTCGCTCTCCTCGACGTCGAGGATACGGAGGACGCCCGGGTGCGCGATCTCGCGCGTGATCACCTGCTCGTGGCGGAGCCTCGCGATCGCCCGCGGCGACGCCCGCCCGGCGCTCGGTCCCTTCAGCACGACGGGCTGCCCGTCCGACGCGCGGCGCGCGCGGCGCACGATGATCATCCGCCCCTCGTGGAGGACGGCGTCCGCGGCGTAGCCCTGCAGCGGGCTCGCTGATGCGGTAGCATGAACTGCGCCGAGTGTCGTCATGTGTGCAGGTTACAACTGATGCGGAGACTCCCGAGACGGCGTTCGACGGCGCGTCGGGGGCCGCCGCGGCCAAGATCAGTGATTCCGCGCAGATCCAATCGATGTTCCTCCTCGTTCCTTGGCTCGAGCTCCTCCGGCGCGCGGGTGTGCCGAATCTTGAGCCGCGGCGGACCTCCGGAGAACACTGCTGGACGTGATCCGAAGCCGTCGGTCGACCGTGCCGCCATTGACAGCGGTCGCGCCCTCCACGCAAAGGGGGAGCGTGCAGGCGTTACCGCTGTCCGCGACCGACGACGTGGCGCTGGCGCGCGCCGCCGCGCAGGGGCACCCGGGCGCCGCGCCGATCGTGTGGCAGCGGTTCGCGCCGCTCGTGCGCCGGATCCTGAAGCGCACCCTCGGCCCGGGCGACGAGGTCGACGACCACGTGCAGGACACGTTCCTGCGCTTCTTCCGCGTGGCGAAGGACCTGCGCGATCCGTCGCTGCTCTCGAGCTTCATCGTCGGCATCGCGGTGCGCGTCGCGCGCGCCGAGCTGCGGCGCCGGCGCCTGCGGCGCTGGCTCCAGCTGTCGCCCTCGGGCGAGCTCCCGGACGTCGGCAGCGCGCAGCAGGATCCGCAGGGGCGCGCGGCGCTCGCGCGGCTCTACGGCATCCTCGACCAGGTGGACGACCGCTCGCGGACGCTCTTCGTCCTGCGGTTCATCGAGGGGCTCGAGCTCACCGAGATCGCCGCCGCGCTCGGGTGCTCGCTGGCCACGACGAAGCGCCACCTCGCCCGCGCGTCCCACCGGATCCTCACCGCCGCGCAGCGCGATCCCGCGCTCTCGGCCTACCTCACGAAGGCCCCGCAAGCGCTCGATCAGCCCGGGAGCCTCCTTGCCTGCGGAGGAGAGCATGATGAATGAAGCGGAGAAGTTGAGCCGGCTCGCCGACCTCGCGCGGGAGGGCATCCCCGCCGACGTCGACGCGGCGCACGACGCCGCCGAGCGCGCCCGCTTCGTGGAGGCGGTGAGCCGCGGGGCCGCCCAGCGGCGCGGCGGCGTCCTGGGCTGGGTCGCTGCCCTGAGCCGCATCGACACGTGGCTCCGCTTCCTCGGGCTCTCGCCCGCGCACGCGGGGCGCGCGCGGTGGGGCCTGGCGCTCGCCGGCGCGGCGGCGCTCGCGGTCGCGCTCGTCGCGCTCTGGCCGGCGCGGCGGCTCGACTACGCGGTCGAGGGCGCGCCCGGCGCCGCGGGCGGCTACATCGCCGCGGCGGTCGAGGAGGCCCGGCTCCGCTTCACGGACGGCACCACCGTCGCGCTCGCGCCGGGCAGCGCGCTGCGCGTGGCGGAGGTCGACGCGGCCGGGGCGCGCATGCTGCTCGAGGACGGCCGGGCGTCGCTGCGCGTGACGCCGCGGCCGAAGGCGCGCTGGTCGGTCGAGGCGGGGCCGTTCGCGGTGCTGGTGACCGGCACGGCGTTCGACGTGTCGTGGACGCGCGCCGACGGCACCCTGCGCGTCGATCTGCGCGAGGGGAGCGTGACGGTGCGCGGCCCGCTCGCGCCCGAAGGGCTGCCGCTCCGCGCCGGGCAGCGGCTCGTGGCGCGGATGCGCGAGGGCGACGTGCAGATCTCGAGCCTCGACGCGGCCGGCGCGGTGGGCAGCGCGGCGGGGCCGGCGGAGCGGGCGCCGTCGCCCGCGGGCGCGGCGCCGCCCGGAGGAGAGAAGAATACCGGGCCCGGCGACGTCGACGGCGACGCCGGGGCCGCACGGCCGGGGGGCTCGCGGGCTGAGGGGGCGCCCGCGGGCCCTCCGCCGGGCGGTTCGACGGCGGCGCCGGACGGCGCGGCGGCGGCGCCGAGCTGGGCGAAGCGCGTGGCGGCGGGGGATTTCCGGTCGGTCCTGGCCGAGGCCGAGCAGCGCGGCCTCGGCGGCGTGCTCGAGCACGGCTCGCTCGACGACCTCGTCGCGCTGGCGGACGCAGCGCGGTACGCGCGCCGCGGCGACGTCGCGCAGCGCGCGCTGACGGCGACGCGCAAGCGGTTCCCCGGGACGAGCCACGGGAAGGCGGCGGCCTTCCTGCTCGGGCGCATGGTCGACGACGGCGGCTCGCCGGGGGCAGCGGTGGCCTGGTACGACGCGTACCTCGCCGAGTCGCCGGGCGGACCGTTCGCCGCCGAGGCGCTCGGCCGCAAGATGGTCGCCGTCGAGCGCACGGCCGGCCGGGCGGCGGCGCGGCCGGTCGCGGAGCTCTACCTGAAGCGCCACCCGCGCGGCGCGCACGCGCCCGTGGCGCGCGATCTCGTGGAGCCGTGACGCGCGGCAGGTGACGCCGGCGGCGCCGGGGCGGCCAGCGGTCAGCCCCGAAACGCCTAGAAATGAAGCACAGAGGCGCAGAGGACACAGAGGAACAACGAAATTACTCTGTGCCCTCCGTGCCTCTGTGATTCCAATCTCCTCATCCTCGCGCGTCTCAAGCCGATCGGCGCCCTAGACGCCGTAGAACGCATAGAAACTTTGAATCGGCGCCTCAACGGTCAGGACGGGAAACGGAAAGCAGTCGCCCAGGCCAGCGATCGATCGACGCTCGGCGATGGCCTCCAGAAATGTTCGCGCCATCGCCGTCTTCACGCCGCCTCCGTAATGCAGGAACTGGCCCCACAACGGCATGGATCGATAGAGGCCGTGGACCGCGCGGGCCGATGCGGCATAGTCGGGCGGGAAGAGCCTTCGGTAGGCGTTGAGGTTGTACAGCCACGAGACTCCCGCGACGACGAGCTCCCGCGCAGACTCAGACTTGATCTGAGCAAATAGCTTCGTCAGCTCGGCGCGTCGCTGTCCATACCGCGCGGCCGAGAGCGGCGAGCACCCTTCGGGGTCGACGTTGCGGAAGTGCAATCGGACCACGTCGCTGTCGAGTACGGCATATGAAAAGCAGCCAACGGTCGCGAGGACAGCCGGCGACGTGTTCGCCTCTGCGTCCATCAGGTAGTAACGATAGGTCCACTCACGAGCGTCCGCCGCGGTCTTCAGTCCAGCCACGTAGGCGCGCCACAGCTCATGCTCGCTGTCGAAGTCGCGTCCGAGACCGAACCGAACATACAGGTTCGTATACTTGAGCACGGCCAGCTCCAGAGGGATCCCGGACAGCGCTGCGGCTGTCTCTGCGAACGTGAGCTGGAGATCGAAGAATTCTCTCGCGAAGATCGTCCGACCGTCACGCGACGCCACGTTGAGCTCCCGCGAGGGCGCCATCCCAGCGTCGAGCGTGCGACGCTTTCATCGGGCGTGCAAGTCCGCGCGTGGGTCGCCCATCGCTGGCATCGAGACCTCCTCGGCTCCCGGCTTCCGCCGTTCGGAGGCTCGCGGTCCGATGCGTCCGGGAGGGCCACCGCGCCGGCGCCGGCCGCGACATCGGCGGCGCGCTGGGCGCGCACGGCGGTGCGGTGATCGCGGAGCGTGGGAGCAGGCGGAGCGCTGCGTACCTGGCCTCCTGCCCTGCCCGCAGCGTGCCATCGTCGATCCGTCCTCGGACGGACGTAGCGGGCGCAGGTCGGGCCGCTCCGAGCGCGCGATTCTCCTTGGAAATCGTCGGAGACCGCGGCTCGCGGCGCGCGTGCGCCCCTCGTCCGGGGTCGCTTGGAGCCGTGATGCGTCTCCGCGTGCCGGCTGCGATCTGATAAGCCCTGGCGTGTGCGCTCCTTCACCCTCCTGGCCTCGCTCCTGCTCGCCCCGGCGCTCGCCCCCGCGCGAGCCGCGGCGGCGCCGCCTGCGCCGTCGCAGCAGGCCGCGGCGGCCGCCTCGCGGGTCGTGATCGTCGAGGCCGACGCGGACGACCCGCTGGTCCACGAGGCCGCCACGCGGCTCCGGGCCGAGCTCGGCGCGGCGGGGTTCGAGGTGGTGCGCGTCCCGCGGGGGCGCGAGGGCGACGCGCGCGCCGCGCTGGAGCGCGCAGCGCAGGACGAGGGCGCGTTCGCGGCCGCGGCGATCTTCCGCTCGCGGGCGGGCGCGACGGCGGACCTCTGGATCGTCGACCGGGTGACGCAGAAGACGGTCGTGCGCACGGTGGAGGTGTCCGGCGCGGCGGCGCCCTCGGTGATGGCCGTGCGCGCCGTGGAGCTGCTGCAGGCGAGCCTGCTGGAGGCGAGCCTGCTCTCGTCGCGCGCGCCGTCCGAGGGCGCGGCGGGCGGCGCGCGCGCCGCCGTCCCCGAGGACGTGCAGCGGTGGATGGCGCCGGTGCGGCGGCAGGCCGGCGCCGATCTGGCGCCGGCGGCGGCGCGGCCCGGGATGCTCGCGGGCTTCGGCGTGGAGGCCGGGCTCGCGGCGCTCCTCAGCGCGGGCGGCATCGGGCCGGCGCTCGGGCCGGCGCTGCGGCTGTCGTACGGCGCGGCCGGCGGGGGCGCGCTGCCGGCGGGGCTCGCGGCGCGGCTGACGTTCGCGGGGCCGGCGATCGGGCCGGCGCTCGAGGGCGCGCTCGGCGCGGTGTCGGTCCGGCAGGAGATGGCGCTGCTGGAGGCCGTGTGGGCGCCGGAGACGGGCGCCGCGATCTCGCCCGTGCTCTCGGCCGGCGTCGGCGGGGTCCACCTGTTCATCGCCGGCGATCCCCTGCCGCCGCTCCGGAGCGCCACCGGCGAGGTCTGGTCGATCGCCGCGAGCCTCGGCGGGGGCGCCGGGCTGCGCCTCACGGATCGCGCGGCGCTCCTGCTCGACGTGCACGCGATCTTCGCCGAGCCTCGCGCCGTCGTGACGCTGGGGGGCGAGCGGCTCGGCACGGCGGGCAGGCCGACGTTCGCGGGGTTTCTGGGGCTGCTCGTGCGGCTTTGACGCGAGATCACGGCCGCGCGCCAGGCGGCGGCGCGCGGCCGTTTGTCGCTGTTGGCGCAGCGCGATTCCGTTACTGTCTCGAGGTCGGTCGAGGGCGCGCCCGCTGCGGGCAGGGCCTCCTGGCCCGGGAGACATCGATGAAATTGCGAACGATTTCGGCGACTTTGCTCACCACGCTCGCCTTTTCGACAGGGCTGCTCGGCTGCTCTGACGACACCGACGGCGGCGCGGGAGGGGGCTCGACGAGCGCGAGCACAGTTTCGGGGAGCGCCAGCGCGGGCGTGGGCGGCTCCGGCGCCGACGGCGGCAGCGGCGGCAGCGGCAGCGGCAATGGCGGCAGCGGCGACGGCGGCAGCGGCAATGGCAGCAGCGGCGACGGCGGCCGCGGCGGCAGCGGCGACGGCGGCAGCGGCGATGGCGGCAGCGGCGATGGCGGTAGCGGCAGCGGCAACGGCGGCGGTGGCAACGGCGATGGCGGCAGCGACGGGAGGCTCGGCGCCCGGTGCGAGGTGGACGCGGACTGCGGTCCGAGCGGCGTCTGCCTCTCCGCATCGGGTGATGGGTTCTTCGGCGGAGGCCCGGCAGGCGGGTACTGCACGACGTCGTGCGCGGCAGACGGCGATTGCGAGGGCGAGGGCAGCGCGTGCCTTGAAGGCATCTGCCTTCTGGGATGCACCCTGGGAGCTCCCCCGCTCGCCACGATCGTCGACGAGCTCGATCCGGCGAAGTGCCATGGCCGCGAGGATCTCCGCTGCGACACCATCGGTGATGTGTCGGTGTGCATGCCGAGCTGCGGCTCGGACACCCAGTGTCCCGGCCGCGTGTGCGACCCCCGGATCAACCTCTGCGTCGACGAGCCGACGACGGGGCTGCCTGCGGGCTCACCGTGCGAGGTCGGCGACGAGGGTACGGACCCCTGCGCGGGGTGGTGCGTCGGGTTCGGCCCGAGGCTCGGCGTGTGCTCCGGGCTGTGCGCGCTCGGCGGGGACATCGCGAACGAGGACTGTGGAGGGCTGCAGAGCGGGCTCTGCCTCTACGCGCTGGAGGAGGATCCCGGCATCGGCGACGTCGGCGTCTGCACGAAGGCGTGCACGAGCCATGACGAGTGCCTGATGCCGCACGCCGCGTGCGCGTTCGTGGGACTGAACCGCAACGGCTTCTGCATCTTCGGACCGACGAAATGCCCGCGCGGCCAGAGGGATTGCACGAAAGCACGCGAGATCTGCACCGAGACGCCGGACGGCCCGCTGTGCCTCGATGAGAGATACCCGTGGGGCGATTCGGGCACGGGCGGCGCCGGCGGCACGGGCGGCGCCGGCGGCACGGGCGGCGCCGGCGGCACGGGCGGCGCTGGTGAGACAGGCGGCGCTGCTGGCACGGGCGGCGCTGCTGGCACGGGCGGCGCTGGCGGCACGGGCGGCGCTGCTGGCACGGGCGGCGCTGGCGGTACAGGCGGCGCCGGCGGTACAGGCGGCGCTGGCGGCGCAGCTGGCGCTGGCGGCGCCGGCTGACTACCTCCCGACGCCGCCGGCGGGCGCGCCCGCCAGCGATCGAAGGCACATCCGCAGCCCCTCGCGAACGCTCCGCAGCGTGGCCACGGCGGCCATGTCGAGGCCGAGCGACGTGATCAGCGCCGCCACCGCGGGGCGCACCCCGGTGATCACCCCCTTGGCGCCGAGCAGCTCGACCGCGCGGACGATCCGGATCACGTGGTCGGCCGTCGCCTCATCGATGCCGTCGACCCCGGTCATGTCGAGGATCGCATAGCGGGCGCCGGTCCGGACGATCGCGTCGAGCAGCCCCTCCGTGATCACCCCGGCCCGCACGCCGTCGAGCGTGCCGATCAAGGGGAGCGTCAGCACGCCGTCCCACACCTGGATGATCGGCGTGGCGAGCGCGCGCAGCTCGCGCTGCTGCCGCTCGATGAGCGACAGCTTCTCGCGGAGCTCCTGCTCGGTCTTCTGGAGCTCCTCGGCGATGCGGGCCCGCTCCTCGACCTCGCGTTTGAGCTTGTGCAGCGCGATCGCCAGATCCGCCTTCGTCGCCCGCTCCTCGTCGAGCAGGCGGTTCAGCCGCTCCTCCAGGGTCGTCGTCGCGGGGCGCACCGTGAACTCGTCGTGGGGATCGCCCCGCGCCGCGAACGACGTTTGCTCGACCTCGCACTCCTGACCGAACAGCCTCGTGCAATATCCAGCCAGCTTGCCCGCCATCATGCTGCTCCCCCAGCAGACGTCGAGCTCCTTCTGATAGAGCGCTTCCCACCCGTTCACCACGCGGAAGCGCGCCTCGTTCCGCTCTCGGTCGATGGAGACCGCCTGCCACAGGCCCCAGCCCGCGGTCGCCGCCCCGATGCCGAGCGCCCTGAAGCCCTCCTCGAACGTCGGATAGCCGGAGAGGAACGTCCAGTCGTCATCGACGCTGAGCCGACCGCCGCTCTCCACGGCGAGGTTGAAGCGCTCGGTCCCCGCCATCCGCTGGAAGCCCGACATCAGCCCGAGCACGCTGCTCGGCACGAACATGGACACCGACGGGACGCCGGCCCAGGTGCACTGCCCGCGCGCGACGTCCCACTCGATCGGCATTCCCCCGACGTCGACGCGGATCTTCGCGTCCAGAAGCTGAGAGCTTGTGCTCATAAATTCTCCGAATCCACGAGCTCACCCGCCCGCCTGACGCAGTGTACCGGCTCAGCCCGGCACGCGTCGCCCTCGACGGGCGAGCCGCGACAGGCCCCGTTCCGGCCAAGACGGCAATCCGCGGCTCATGCAGGAGCGCACGTCCGTGACGGCCTCCTCGGGGGGTGAGTCCGGAGCAGCGGTGAGAGGATCCCCTCGCCGGGGTGGGCGCGAATCACGGCGGCTCCGGCGGGGCAGCGGGCGCCGCGCGCCGGAGCGTGGATGTGAGGAGCGGGTGCGGTGATGGGCTGGGGCTCACTCGCACGTCGAGAACTGGGCCGACGCGGTCTGCTCGGCCGTGGTGACCTGGACCGTGGTCTCGATCACCTCGTCGAAGACGTCGATCACGCGCACGCGCCACGGCCCCGGCTTCATGTTGCCGTCGCCGACACGCCAGTAGTTGTAGTCCCGCCGCGTGGCCTCCTTCCACGCCCCGTCGAGCTGGACCTGGACCCTGGCGATCGGGTTGCGGTGGCCCTGCACCCGGAACTCGTTCCACCAGTTGTTCTGCTCCTTCAGCGAGATGGAGAGGTCCCCCTCGACAGGGCATGAAACGAACTTCCACGAGATCTTGCCCTTCGCCCCGCCGTTGCCGGTCCCGAGATAGCCTTCCTCGGCCGACCCGATCTGCAGGAAGGCGTCCTTGCTCAGATCGATGTGCCCGGCCGTGCACTTCGGGTTGCTGCCGGTCGGACATTGATCGACGACCGTCGCCACGACCTTGCGCCCGTCGTCGCGGCTCACCTCCACGCAGGCCCCGCACGCGGCCGCGGTGTCGTAGTCGGCCGTGTTCAGCGCCGCGAAATACCGCCCTCCGCCGGTCGCCACGTGCGCGACCTTGTCCGGGTTGCTCCCGAGCACCGGAAAGCTGCAGTTCACCGCGCCGCCCGAGCCCTGGCCGAGCGTGTACCACGTCACCGATCCACGGCCGTCCTCGTAGCTCGGGAGCGGGATCGAGCAGGTGCCGCCGCTCCCGTCGCCCTCGGAGCCGCCGCCGGTCACGGCGCTCCCGCCGCCCGAGCCGCCGGCGCCGGTCGTCGCACCCCCGCCGCTGCCCCCTGCCCCGCCCGAGCCGCCCGCGCCGGTCGTGACCCCCGAGCCGGTCGGGCCGCCGGAGCTCGTCGTCGCGCCGGAGCCGGTCGCGCCGGTCTGGGTCATGGACACCATCACCGGCTGGTAGTCGCTCCCGGTCGCGGTCGCGCAGAACCCGAAGCTGGCCGCGCCCCCCACCGGGATCTGCCCGCGACCGGAAGCCGGGGTCACCGTCAGGAGCGAGCCGCTCCGGCTGGACTGGGCCTCCCACAGGTTGCTCAGGGTCGACTGCCTGAGATCGATGACGACGGTCCACGACGTCACCGGCGTGGTCCCCTCGTTCACCACGTTCACGTTCGCGCAATAGCCGCTGCCCCAGTCGGACGATCTCGTCAGCGCCG
Organism: Sorangium sp. So ce394; assembly: GCF_051474665.1. NCBI lineage: Bacteria > Pseudomonadati > Myxococcota > Polyangiales > Polyangiaceae > Sorangium > Sorangium sp. So ce394. The sequence continues at coordinate 4,429,434 of NZ_CP150339.1, read as the reverse complement.
CGACCCCGAGCCCGTCGGTCGTCACCACGGCGCTGGTGAGGTCGTCCGCGGCCTCCTCGCCGGGCACCTCGGCGGTGCACGCGGCGGCGAAGAGGCCAGAGAGAGAGAAGGCAACAGCGGTTCGGTAAGCCATAGATCGCATCCTAAGTCTCCACGTCGTGGGCGCGCCGAGAGGGCGCGACCGGCAACACCTCCCTTAATGCAGATTCATGAGCTCGCCATCGCTCCAACGCACAGAAACGTCATTTTGATAAACAAGCACCCTGAAATGATCTCCCACGACCGGAGAAATCCCCTGTTCCATCGAAGATTTCAACTCAGTCACAAGCATCTACACAGGCACTGATTGCCCACATCACTCCCCACGAGCGCCCCTATCACCACCGGCTCCCCCTCGAGCGTTCGACGTCAGCGAACCCGAGCTGGCCTGTCGATCTCGCGCCGGCGCGCCCTGCCGAGCGGCGCGCTTTCGCGGTGGCGATCGTGCTCTGCGCCCCGGGGCTCCGGGCGCGCGGTTGTCGCGCGTCGCTCGGCTCCCGTAGACTGCGGCGCTCGATGCTCCTCACGCTCACCACCACGCACCGGCCGGCGACCGATCTCGGCTACCTGCTCGTCAAGAACCCGGCGCACACGCAGTCGTTCGCGCTCTCGTTCGGCAAGGCCCACGTGTTCTATCCGGAGGCGACCGAGGAGCGGTGCACCGCGGCGCTCCTGCTCGACGTCGACCCCGTGGACCTCGTGCGCGGGCGCGGCGGCGGCGAGCCGGGCACGCTCGCCCAGTACGTCAACGACCGGCCCTACGTCGCCTCGTCGTTCCTCTCGGTGGCGATCGCGCAGGTCTTCGGCTCGGCGCTCGGCGGCAAGTGCCGCGACCGCCCGGAGCTCGCCGACGTGCCGCTCCCCCTCTCCGCCACGATCGAGGCGCTGCCGTGCCGCGGCGGCGAGGCGATGCTCCGGCGGCTCTTCGAGCCGCTCGGCTACGAGGTCGCGGCCGAGCGCCTCCCGCTCGACGAGGCGTTCCCGGACTGGGGCCAGAGCGTCTACCTGCGCGTCTCGCTCGCGAGGACGTGCCGCCTCCGGGAGCTGCTCGCGCACCTCTACGTGCTCGTGCCCGTGCTCGACGACAAGAAGCACTATTACGTGGGCGACGCCGAGGTCGAGAACCTCCTCGCCAAGGGCGAGGGCTGGCTCGCGGAGCACCCCGAGCGCGAGGCGATCGCGCTCCGCTACCTCAAGCACAGCCGGCCGCTCTTCCGCGCGGCGCTCGCCCGGCTGGTGGCCGACGAGGAGGCGAGCCCCGAGGAGGCCGAGGACGACAAGGCCGCGCCCGAGGACAGGGCCGAGGCGCGGATGAGCCTCGACGAGGAGCGGCGCGCGGCGGTCGTCGCGGCGCTCCGCCGCGCCGAGGCGAGGAGCGTGCTCGACCTCGGCTGCGGCGAGGGCAAGCTGCTGAAGCGCCTCGTCGACGAGCGCGTCTTCGAGCGCGTCGCCGGCGCCGACGTCTCGATGCGCAGCCTCGAGATCGCCAAGAACCGGCTCCGCCTCGACGACCTCCCCGACAAGCAGCGGCGGCGGATCCAGCTCTTCCAGGCGTCGGTGACGTACCGCGACGCCCGCTTCTCGGGCTACGACGCGATCACCTTGATCGAGGTCATCGAGCACGTCGACCCCCCGCGGCTCGGCGCGCTCACCCGCGCCGTCTTCGAGCACGCGCGGCCGCGCGTCGCCGTCGTGACCACGCCGAACGCCGAGTACAACGTGCGGTTCGAGGGGCTCCCGCGCGGCGCGCTCCGCCACGGCGACCACCGCTTCGAGTGGACGCGCGCCGAGTTCCACGCGTTCTGCGCCGAGGTCGCGGGCGCGCACGGCTACGCCGTCGAGCACCTGCCCATCGGCCCGATGGATCCGTCGCTCGGCGCGCCGACGCAGATGGCGATCTTCACGCGCGCGGCCGGAGAGGACGGCGCGAACGGCCCGGGCAAAGCGGACGGCCACGGCGGCGCGAACGGCCACGGCGGCGCGGACGGCGGCGGCGCCGGGGCGCAGGCGGAGGAGGACGCGTCGTGAGCGAGCCGAAGCCGCTGGTCGTCCCCGCGCTCTCGCTGGTCGTGCTCGTCGGCGCCTCCGGCTCCGGCAAGAGCACGTTCGCGCGGGCGCACTTCAAGCCCACCGAGATCCTCTCGTCCGACCACTACCGCGGCGTCGTGTCCGACGACGAGAACGACCAGGCCGCCAGCGCCGACGCGTTCGAGGTCCTGCGCTTCATCGCGGGCAAGCGGCTCGCGGCGGGGAGGCTCACCGTCGTCGACGCCACCAACGTGCAGCCCGACGCGCGCAGGCCGCTCGTCGCGCTCGCGCGCGAGCACCACGTGCTGCCGGTCGCCATCGTGCTCGACCTGCCCGAGAAGCTCTGCCACGCGCGCAACGCCGGCCGCCCGGACCGGCAGTTCGGCCCGCACGTCGTGCGCGGCCAGAGCCGCGAGCTCCGCCGCTCGCTCAGGGATCTCCGGCGCGAGGGCTTCCGCTACGTGCACGTGCTCTCCTCGCCCGAGGAGGTCGCCGCCGCCACGATCGAGCGGCAGCGCCTGTGGACCGATCGCCGCGACGAGCGCGGGCCGTTCGACATCATCGGCGACGTCCACGGCTGCTTCGACGAGCTCGTCGAGCTGCTCGAGGCGCTCGGCTACCGCCTGGAGGGGCTGCCGGACGCGCCGCGGGCGTCGCACCCCGAGGGCCGGCGCGCGATCTTCCTCGGCGACCTCGTGGACCGCGGGCCGCGCTCGCCCGACGTGCTGCGCCTCGCGATGGCGATGGTCGCGTCGGGCGCGGCGCTCTGCGTGCCCGGCAACCACGACGTGAAGCTGCTCAAGAAGCTGCGCGGCCGCGACGTGCGGCCGACCCACGGCCTCGAGCTGACGCTCGCGCAGCTCGAGGTCGAGACGGACGAGTTCAAGGCGAAGGCGGCGGACTTCATCGACGGCCTCGTCAGCCATTACGTGCTCGATGACGGCAACCTCGCGGTCGCGCACGCGGGCGTGAAGGAGGCGTTCCAGGGCCGCGGCTCGGGGGCGGTGCGCGAGTTCTGCCTGTACGGCGAGACCACGGGCGAGACCGACGAGTACGGCCTGCCCGTGCGGTACAACTGGGCCTCGGAGTACCGCGGCAAGGCGATGGTGGTCTACGGCCACACGCCGACGACCGTGGCCGAGTGGGAGAACCGCACCATCTGCATCGACACGGGGTGCGTGTTCGGCGGCGCGCTCACGGCGCTCCGCTACCCGGAGCGCGAGCTCGTCGAGGTCAAGGCGCGCCGCGTGTACTACGAGCCGCAGAAGCCGCTCGCGCCGCGCGGGGCCGACCCGAAGGCCGACCCGCGGGGGCCGGCGGACGACGCGCTCGACATCGACGACATCCGGGGCCGCCGCGCGATCCGGACGCGGGTGCACGGCATGGTGACGATCCGCGAGGAGAACGCCGCGGCGGCGCTCGAGGCGATGAGCCGCTTCGCCGTGGATCCGCGCTGGCTCATCTACCTGCCGCCGACCATGTCGCCGAGCGAGACGTCGAAGGACGGGGGCCTGCTCGAGCACCCGCGCGAGGCGTTCGCGTACTTCCGGCAGAACGGCGTGGGCCGCGTCGTGTGCGAGGAGAAGCACATGGGGTCGCGCGCGGTGCTCGTCGTGTGCCGCGACGAGGCCGCGCGGAGGCGGCGGTTCCGCGTCGACGACGGGCCGCTCGGCGTGTGCGTCACGCGCACGGGCAGGCCGTTCTTCGCGGACGAGACGCGGAGCCGGGAGCTCATCGACCGGGTGCGCGCCGCGATGGACCGCGCGGATCTCTGGGCCGAGCTCCGCACCGACTGGGTCTGCCTCGACGCGGAGCTCCTGCCCTGGTCCGCGAAGGCGCAGGACCTCTTGCGCGGGCAGTACGCCGCCGTGGGCGCGTCCGGCCGCGCGTCGCTCGACGCCGCGGTCAAGGCGCTCGAGCTGGCGGCCGCCCGAGACGAGAGCGCGCGGCCCTTGCTCGAGCGCCACGCGGCCCGCAAGGCGGCGATGGACGGGTACGTGGCGGCCTACCGGCGCTACTGCTGGCCGGTGCGGTCGATCGCCGATCTCCGGCTCGCGCCGTTCCACCTGCTCGCGAGCGAGGGCGCGGTGCACGCCTCGCGGGATCACGGCTTCCACCTGCGGCAGCTCGGGCGGCTCTGCGAGGTCGATCCGGCGTTCTTCGTGCCGACCCCGCACCGCGTCGTCGACCTCTCGGATCCGGCGAGCGAGGCGCAGGCGGTGGCCTTCTGGACGGAGATGGTCGAGCGCGGCGGCGAGGGGATGGTGGTCAAGTCGTGGGAGTGGGTGGTGCGCGGCCCGCGCGGGCTCGTCCAGCCGGCGATCAAGTGCCGCGGGCCGGAGTACCTGCGCATCATCTACGGCCCGGAGTACCTGATGCCGCAGCACCTCGCGCGGCTGCGCCACCGCAGCGTCTCCGCGAAGCGCGCGCTGGCGCTGCGGGAGTACGCGCTCGGGCTGGAGGCGCTCCACCGCTTCGTGGAGGGCGAGCCGCTCTACCGCGTGCACGAGTGCGTGTTCGGGGTGCTCGCGCTGGAGAGCGAGCCCATCGATCCTCGGCTTTGACCTCTACAGCGCGGCCTGAGCTCCTCCCTGGGTACACAGGTATCGCCGATCCGCCCGGCCCGCGGGGATGCGTCGTCAGCGAGGAGCTCAGAAGACGCGACACCAGCGCGGTAGAGAGAGCGCTGAGAGGAACAGCCGATTCCGTGCCGGTCGCGCTGCCCTGGACAACGGCGAAAACCCGTTGCGCAGGGGGGAGGCGGTGGGATCATGCACCGAGTTCATAAGGGAACAAGGCTGTCATCGCCGTGATGACATAGCCACGACGCCCTGGATGAACATCATTGCTTGAAGTCAAGCGGGGCTCGTGGATCGCAGCCACGCGTCGACCCGCTCAAGGGGGGGATCGCGATGAAGCTCTGGGGGATCTCTGCGTGTGCTCTCTCGATGGTGCTGATAGGGTGCGTGGGCGAGCCCAGCTGGGAAGAGGAGACGGATCTGCAGCAGACCGCGCAGGCGCTGCACGAGCGCAAGCGCGACCTGATGTCTGGGCCGGGCGCGAAGCTCGGGCCTCATCTGCGCGCGCTGCAGCGCGCGGCCGAGGCGCGTCCGTCGGCCGACGAAGCCGCGTTCGACCGGAAGTTCCCAACGCTCCGCGTGCAGGACGGCTACGTCGCCGTCAGCGCGTACGGCGACGACGGCGCGGCGCTCGCGGCGCAGCTCGCCCGCGAGGGCATGCTCGACGCGCGGGTCCATGGCGAGTCCGTGTCGGGCCGCGTCCCGATCGCGCGCCTCGGCGCCATCGCGGCCATGGGGGACCTGAAGTACATGAAGCCCACGATGGCCACGACGCAGGCAGGTCTGGTCACGACGCAAGGCGATCGCTCGCTGCGGAGCGACGTCGCGCGCGCGCGGTTCGGCGTCAACGGCCGGGGGGTCCGTGTCGGCGTGCTGTCGGACAGCTTCGACTGTCGGCATGAGCCGCTCTTCCCAGGGCAGATGTTCACCGACGCCGCTGAAGACATCCGCAACGACGACCTGCCTCGCGATACCGTCGTCCTGCAGGATGTGGACCGGACGGCGTTGCCCGACTGCATCGACGAAGGCCGCGCCATGATGCAGACCATCCACGACGTCGCGCCGGGGGCGAGCCTGTCCTTCCACACGGCGCTCTTCAGCCAGGAGGACTTCGCCGCCGGGATCGTCGAGCTCGCCGACAATGGCGCGAAGATCATCGTCGACGACATCATCTATTTCGCCGAGCCGATGTTCGAGGACGGGGTGATCGCCGACGCGGTGGACCAGGTGGTCAAGCGCGGCGTGGCGTACTTCTCGGCCGCCGGCAACCAGGAGCGCCAGTCGTACCAGTCGAGGTTCCGCGACTCCGGTCGAGCCGGTCACTCCGGCGGGCGACGCCACGACTTCGATCCGGGGCCGCGCGTCGACGACCTGCAGCGCGTCTCGGCGAGCGCGCGCTCGATGACGCAGCTGGCGTTCAACTGGGACCAACCGTCGCTCTCGGCCAACGGCAGGCGCGGTTCACGGAGCGACGTGGATATCATCTTCTACCACGAGAACGGCGAGCCCGTGGAGGAGTGCACGCTGGATCCCGCGCAGGTCGTCTGCCAGGTCGCAGGCATCGCCAACAACCTCGGCGGGGACGCGGTCGAGGTCCCCATACTCGTCAACGGCTCTGACGAGGACATGGACTTCAAGATCGGCATCGAGCTGGTCGCGGGCCCGAAGCCGGATCTCATGAAATACGTGTGGTTCAATATCGAGGGCACGTTCAGCGTCGACGAGTTCGACACGCGGAGCTCCACGATGTACGGTCATATGAACGCCGCTGGCGCCGAGGCGGTCGGCGCCGCGGCGTGGTTCCAGACCGAGGAGTGGGGCCCGCTCAACCCGGCGTGCGTGCCCGCATGCCTGGAATCCTTCTCCTCCGTCGGCGGCACGCCGATCTTGTTCGACGATCGCGGCAGGCGCCTCCCGATCCCAGAGGTGCGGCTGAAGCCCGGCGTGACCGGACCGGACGGCGGAAACACGACGTTCTTCTTCTCCCCCCTCATGCTGGAGATCCCCGGCAGCACCGAGCCCGATCAGTTTCCGAACTTCTTCGGCACGTCGGCGTCTGCGCCGCACGTCGGTGCCGTGGCTGCCCTGATGCTCGACGCACGCGCGCGCGACGTCGCGGCCGGCACGAGCATCCTCGGCGCACACAGGCTCCCACCGTCGCTCGTCTATCTGGTGCTGAGGCTCACCGCGGAGGACATGCGGCTGCGGGACCTCAGAGGCGAGATCGGCCCGGTACCGGTCGAAGGCGCGCGCGGCTTCGACTTCGAGACGGGCTTCGGCTTCGTGGACGCGGTGCGCGCGCTGCGAGCGGTCTTGAACCTCTAGCGAAGGCCGGGCTCGACGCTCGGGCCACGCAGCGCCACGCGCTGGGGCGCTCGCCGGCGGCTGCCGCGCGCAGCCAGCCGGCGCGTCGTTTTCTTGCCGTCATGTCAGACGCCCCGAGGGCGCGGCGAAGGAATGGGCAGGCGGGTCGCTCGGGGCGAATCTCCCCGGGGCCCTGCCTCATTCCACGGCGCAGGCCGCGCCGCTGGCCCACCGGCAGCGCACGCTCCCGTGGGCGCGCGCCAGGCAAGAAAGGCACTCATTTCCATGCGAACTCCCATGCACACGGTATCTCTATCGGTCGCCCTCGCCCTGCTTTCGAGCCTCGCGGGCTGCGTCGCGCCCGGCCCTCTGGACGAGGCTGAAGGCGAGGCGGTGGACACCGCGTCCGGCGCGCTCGTGGCGGACCGGGCCAGCCTGCCGACGCCGGCGGCTTACTGGAGCTTCGACACCTGCACCGACGGGACGAACGCGCGGGTCCGGGAGGACTCGGGCCGGGGGGCGTTCGGGGTGATGTCCGGCCGCGGCCTCTGCAGCCCGGGGAAGTTCCTGTCCGCCGGCGACTTCAACGGCGCCGGCGATCAGGTGGAGATCAGCAGCGCGGGGCGGAGCTACCTCCACTTCCAGGACCAGATCACGGCGGCCGCCTGGGTCAACCCGCGGAGCGTGACGGGGAACCGCACCATCGTGAACCAGTGGTACGCCGCGGACTCGTTCCTGCTCGGCATCGCCCAAGGCAAGTACTTCTTCTCCGTCGCCTTCCCCAACGGAGGCGCGGGTCAGCACGTCCTCGTCGAGACCCCGGCCGTCGCGAACGCCTGGGCCCACGTCGCCGGCGTGTACGACGGCGCGGCGCTCAAGCTCTACGTGAACGGCGAGCTCCGCGCCTCGACGCCCGCGTCCGGCGCGCTGCAGCAATCGACGCGGCCCATCGTCATCGGCGGACACCCCGCCTGGAACGCCTACGATGGCCTGATCGACGAGGTCCGCCTCTACCAGCAGGCCCTGAGCTCCACGCAGGTGGCGCAGCTCGCCGCGGGCGAGGTCTACCCGGTGAGGGCGTATTACGTCTATCCGAACGACCAGCCGTATCACCAGGAGTACGTCGACGCCATCAACACGACCCTCGCCGAGCTGCAAGGCTGGTATCGCCAGCAGTCGAACGTCTCGTTCCACCTCGTGGGCTCGGTCCAGGCGGTGCGCTCGCCCCAGAACTACGTGAACATGCGCTGCGGCTCGTCGCCGTCGAGCGCCTGCCAGAACAACCCGATCGAGATCCCGAACTGGCTGAACGCGGTGTCTCAGGCCGTCGGCGGCTTCCCGGCGCGGCAGTCCACGCTGGTGTTCTCCCAGGGCGGCGGCGGCTATGCCGGCGCCAACCTCTATGGCGACTACACCGGCTTCGCCGTCGTCGGCGACTGGGTGCTGGAGCCCATCTCCGGCGTGCGCGAGCCGCTGGCCATCCACTGCGGGTACGCCACGTGGCAATGCCTCGACGGCACGCCGAAGGGGACCGTCGCGCACGAGCTCGGGCACTCGCTCGGCCTGCACCACCCGGACAGCTATCCCGGCGAGTCGATCATGGGGTGGCACGGCGGCTACCCGACGACCATCTTCTTCGATCACGAGCAGATGATCCTCCAGGAGAGCCCGATGCTCTCGTCCGGCGTGCTCGTGCGCGGCGGGCTCTGGCTCGACTTCGGGAACGCCGATTATATGTACTCGAACACGACGGTGACCCTCGCCGGCTCGGGCTTCGGGCCCGGCGCACAGGTCGAGTTCGTGGATGCAACGCACACCGCCCTCGTAATCCCGACCAGCATCAGCGCCACGAGCCTCACCGTGCAGGTCCCGAGCGGCCTCGGTCCCGGCTACATTCGCGTGCGCAACGGCAGCGGCGCGAGCAACAAGGTCTCCGTGAACTTCTATCCCTGAGGGGAGGACGCCCCTCGCGAGCGCGTCCCGGCGCTCGCGCCGTGAGCTGCGTTATCCTCCGCACACGCCGCACGGGGGTCCGACGGCTGAGCGTGCTCGTCCTCGGTCCGGCCTGGCTGCTGCCGCCGCGCGCTGAACGACGGCGCTCGCGCCGCGGGCCCTCTTGACCTCGCGCGTCGACAATGCGACAAGAACAGCACGACAAACGAGGTCGCGAGACCGAGCACGGCGCTGCACACGAGGCCGAAGCACAGCTCGGGAGTTCCAGCAATCGCCGTGTCGCTCGAAAGTCGACGGCGCGCTCCGTCGACGCGGCCCTCGCTCCTTTCTGGCACCTGCAAGCGGTTCATGCGTCGCGTCGATGCGCGTGCGTCGTGATCATCCGAGCGCCTTGCGGGAATCTCTGCGGTTAAACTATGTTGAAAATATCGCGATTGCGCTACATCGGAAATTTTACTTCATCGTCGTCACCGGTGCTCGGTGCGATGTTGCTGCTGGGCGCGCTGTACTGCAGCGGATGCGGCGATGACGGTGAAGGTGACGCCGGCACCAGCGGCTCCGGCGGCGCCGGTGGCCAGCCGACTGCGACCAGCAGCGGCACGACGAGCAGCACCAGCTCCGGTGATGTGGGCGGCACCACCTCGGCGTCGACCGGCGGGGATGCAAGCACATCGAGCGCCAGCAGCGCCAGCGGCGGCGGCGGCGGCGACGGCGGCGGCGGCGACGGAACGGGTGGAGAAGGAACGGGCGGTGGAGAACCGATCGATTCCGGCCTTCCCGTGCCCCCCGGCGCCGGTAACGTGCCGAAGCCGTCCGGCGCGCCCGGCGGGTTCAAGGTCATCGATTGGGCCGGCTTCACGGGCGCCGTTTCGTATACCTTCGACGACTCGAACTCGAGCCAGATCCAGCACTACAACGAGCTGAACGCGCTCGGCGTGCCATTCACCTTCTACCTCCAGACCGGCAAGAACGAATCGAACGATCCGGTGTGGCAGAAGGCGCTGACGGACGGGCACGAGCTCGGCAACCACACGAAGAGCCACTCGAGCAACGACGACGGCTCCGATACGGACGCCGCGACGCGTTTCATCGAGGAAAAGTTCGGCATCAAGGTGTGGACGATGGCGGCGCCGAACGGCTCGTCGACCTACACGGGCATCGCCCGGACGCGCTTCCTCATCAATCGCGGCGTGGCCAACGCCCTGATCGCCCCGAACGACTCGACCGACCCGTTCACGCTCCCCTGCTACATCCCCCCGACCGGCGCCAGCACGGCGGCGTTCGACGAGCAGGTCACGACCGCGCGGTCGGCCAAGAGGTGGCGCACCGTCCTGGTGCACGGCTTCACCGGCGGCAGCGACGGCGCCTTTCAGCCCGTGCAGCTCTCGGCCTTCGTCGATCACGTCAAGCACGCCAAGGATCTCGGCGACATGTGGCTCGACAGCGTGGTCAACGTCGGCGCCTACTGGCGCGGCCAGAAGGCGGTCACCTCGGGCACCAAGACGGAGTCCGGCGGCGAAACGACGTACAAGTGGCAGCTCCCCGACAACTTCCCGCCAGGCAAGTACGTGCGCGTGACCGTCACCGGCGGCACGCTCAAGCAGAACGGCGTCGCGATTCCCTGGGATCCGCACGGCTACTACGAAGTGGCGCTCGACCCGGAGTCCGTCACGCTGTCGCCCTGACGCAAGCGTGACGGCTCGCCTGTGACGTCCGCGAATCGCTAAGCCTCTCCCCTCCTCACACGCGCCGGCCCGCGGAGATGTTCTGCCGCGGGCGCCGGTTCTCGGCGGCGCGGCGCGCACCTCGCTCGACGCAAACCGCGCCCGCGCCCGATTCGATGGCGGATCCGCGCATCACGCCACGATGGGATCTATCGTCTGGAGACCCAGACGTCCGGCCGCCCGCGGTCAGGTCTCTGGCCGTCGGCGAGCAGACTTCTGGCCGTCCGTGGCCAGACGTCCGGCCGTCCGCGGTCAGACGTCTGGCTGTCGCGCTCGTCAGCGCAGATCTCGACGGAGTGCCCTGCCGGCGCGCCTCAGGGCACGGGCATCTCGAACGCCACCGCGTAATTCGGCTGCGCGGTCCCGGTGATCGAGCCGACGAACGGATCCGAATCGCGCAGCTGGCCCGAGCGCCACGTCCGGCCGGAGAACGCCGTGCCGTCGCTGGTCATCGCGTAGCCGACCCAGACGCCCGTCGAGGGGAGATCGTTGCCGACGGTGATGCGCACCGAGTCGCCCGAGATCGCGACGGAGGAGATCGGGATCCGCGCGCTCGCCGTGCGGACCTCGAAGCCGCGCCCCTGCGCTCACTCGGTGACGGCGCCCTGGTGCGGCGCGGGGAGCGAGCTGTCCCAGGCGAGCGGCGGCACCGGCACATGGAAATGCACCGTGATCACGCGCCCGCTGCGCTCGACCCGGGTCGGCTGCAGCGGCTGCCAGTCGCGGCCCAGCACCACCTTCTCATGGTAGACATCGAGCACGGCCGCTCTCTCACCCTGACATCGGATCACAAATGATGCGTGAGGAGAGAGAATTGAACCACAGAGACACAGAGGGCACAGAGGACAGAGATTTTTCTCTCCTCTGTGCCCTCTGTGCCCTCTGTGCCCTCTGTGGTTCAAATTCTCTCACGAGATCGGAGACGACCTCGACGAGATCGGCGGACGTCAGGACTCGCGCGGGCGCTCGAGCTCGTCCCAGAGGCGCACGTCGCTGCGCTCCTTCAGGAAAATCCCGCCGACCACCACGGTGATGAGCGCCACCGCGATCGGGTAGAGGAGGCCCGCGTAGATGTTACCGGTCGCGACCGTCACCGAGGAGGCGATGAGCGGGAGCAGCCCGCCGAACACGCCGTTGCCGACGTGGTACGGGATCGAGAGCGACGTGTAACGCACCTTCGCGGGGAAGGCCTCGACGAGGTAGGCCGCGATCGGGCCGTAGACCATCGTCACGAAGAGCACGAGCACGAACACCAGAAGGGTGAGCACGACCGGGCTGTCCGCGTTCTGCTTCATCGCCCAGAACACCGGGAAGAACCCGATCGCGCCGCACAGGTTGCCCGCGATCATGATCTTCTTCCGGCCGATGCGGTCCGAGAGCGCGCCGAAGAAGACGAAGAACGGCATGCCGAGGGCGAGCGCCGCGGCGACCACGACCGTGGACGTGATGAACGGGACCTTCAGCGTGTTTTGCAGGAAGTAGAGCGCATAAAACTGCCCCGTGTACCAGACCACGCCCTGGCCGGCCGTGGCGCCGAAGAGGGCGATCAGGATGACCTTCCAGTTGCGCTTGTTGCCGAGGCTGTCCTTGATGGGCGCGGCCGACGTCTTCCCCTCGGCCTTCAGCTTCGCGAAGATCGGCGACTCCTTGAGGCGGACGCGCACGTAGAAGGACACGCCGACGAGGAGCACCGACAGGAGGAACGGGACGCGCCAGCCCCACTCCTTGAACGCGTCCTCGCCGACGATGAGGCGGCTCCCGAGGATCACCGCCAGCGAGACGAACAGGCCGAGCGTCGCCGTGATCTGGATGAACGAGGTGTAGAAGCCGCGCTTCTCGTCCGGCGCGTGCTCGGCCACGTACACCGCCGCGCCGCCGTACTCGCCCCCGAGCGCGAGGCCCTGCACGAGGCGGATCAGGACCAGCGCCAGCGGGGCGACGAGCCCGGCGCTCTCGTACGTCGGCAAGATGCCGATGAGCGACGTCGCGCCGCCCATGAGCAGCAAGGTCACGAGGAACGCGTACTTCCGGCCGACGATATCGCCGATGCGCCCGAACACGAGCGCGCCGAACGGGCGGACGACGAAGCCGGTGGCGAACGTGCCCAGCGTCAGCAGAAAGCCCGCCGTCGGGTTGTCCTTCGGGAAAAAATGCGTGGAGATGATCGCGGCCAGACTCCCGAAGATGTAGAAATCGTACCACTCGATCATTGTGCCGCCGGCGGACGCGAAGATGACCTTCCAGAGCGTGCCGCTGTCGACGACCTCGCGCCCGGCCTCGCGGGCGCGGCTCGGTGGGGTCACGGCGAGGATTTCGGGAGACGTCTGTGCCATGGGAGCGGTTCCTCGAAGGAGTTCCAGCGCTTGTCGAGAGGGCGGAAGCCGGGCTCGCGCCGGCGTCGCGCCGTGGAGAGGGAGCCACGGTGTCGCGCAGGGCCTCTCCCGCGCCACCCCCCAGTGTTCCGTCTGCTGATCTCCAGGATCCGAATACCACGCGAGGCCCCGCGAGAGTACACGTTCTGCTACGGGCCAATCACGTAGACAGGCCCGTCCGGTGACATCCCGTTACGATCGGTAACACCCGCCGGTGCTCCAGGTGGCATCTCGGCGACTCAGGCCCGTCCGGTGACACCCCGTTACGATCGGTAACACCCGCCGGTGTTCCAGAGGCCATCTCGTCGACTCAGGCCCGTCCGGCGAGACCCCGTTACGATCGGTAACACCCGCCGGTGTTCCAGAGGGCCATTCCGCCCTCGCCCCGCGCGGTCCGGCTCACGGCGCCGCCTCGGGCCCGCGCCGCGCCCCGGGCGCGCCGGCGAGCGGGAGCCGCACGACGACCGTCGTCCCCTGCCCCACCGCGCTCCGCAGCGTGAGCGTGCCGCCGTGATCCTGGACGATCGAGCGCGACAGCGGCAGCCCGAGCCCCGTGCCGCTCGGATCGCGCTTCGTCGTCACGAACGGCTCGAACACGGCGGCGAGGAGCTCCTCGGGGATGCCCGAGCCGTGGTCCTCGACCTCGACCACGATCTCGCCCGCCTCGATCCGCCCGCGGACGGCGATGGTCGCGCCGGCCCCGGAGGCGTCGCGGGCGTTCGCGAGCAGGTTGACGAAGACCTGCACGAGCTCGCGCCGATCCCCGACGACGACGAGCGACTCCGGGCAGGCCTGCTCCACCCGGACGTGCGGCGCCGCGCGGTCGAGCCGGAGCAGCCGCTCGGCCTCGGCGATCACCTGGGCGAGCGACACGCGCCCGACCCGCGCGCGCGGGCCCTCGCCGGGCGACGGCACGGCGCCGGTGCGGCTGTGCTCGAGCAGCGTCCGCAGGATGGCCTCGATGCGCGCGGCCTCGCCGAGGATGAGCCCCGCGCGCGCGCGGATCTCGTCGCTGTCGGCCTCGGCCCGGAGGTTCTGCGCGAGGCAGGCGATGCCGGTGAGCGGGTTGCCGACCTCGTGGGCCACGCCCGCGGCGAGGCGGCCGAGCTGGGCGAGCCGGTCCTTGTGGGCGAGCTGCGCCTCGAGCGCGCGCTGCTCGGTGCGATCCTCGACGAGGAGGACGACGCCGCCCGAGGCGGCGCGCGCGTCGAGCGGATCGAGCGCGGCGCGGTGCACGCGCAGCGAGCGCGCGCGCCCGGCCACGTGCGCCTCGATCTCCTCGGCGCCCGCGCCGGCCTCGCCGGCGGACGCCGCGCGGACCGCGCGGGCGAACAGCTCCGCGAACGGGGCCGGCAGCCGGTCGAGCGGCGCGCCGACCAGGTCGCGCTCCGGGGCGCCGACGAGCGCCTCGAGCCGCCGGTTCACGAGGCTTACCGCGCCGTCGGAGCCCACGGCGCAGACGCCGAGCGGCAGCTGCGCGAGCACCGAGCGGAGCCACCGCCGCAACAAATCGAGCTCGCGCGCCGCGCCGACGAGCCGCGTCTCCCCGCGCGCGAGGCGGCGCTCGAGCCACCGCAGCTCCTCGGTGAGCGCGCCGCCCGCGCCCGGCGCCGCGGCGGGGGCGCCCGCCTCCTCCGCGACCGTCCTCGCGAGCACCGGGCCGACGAGCGGCGACAGGTTGCGGTGCAGCCGCTCCTGCAGCGCGTGGAGCTCGGTGGGCCGCGTCTCGTCGCGCGGGATGTCGAGCTCGATCCGGGCGCGCGTGACCTCGATGCCCGCCGCCTCGCGGCCGAGCAGCCGGGCGAGCCGCTCCTCCAGCGCGCCGACGCTCGAGGCCACGGTCGCGCGCTCCACCGACGGGCCGATCTCGCGCCGCCGGCACAGGCGCGCCGCCTCGCGCTCCGCCTTGGCCGGCGGGCGCAGCAGCGAGACGAGCGCGAGCGTGCCGCCGTTGACGGCGAGCGACACGAACGTCGGCAGCGACCACGTGTCGATGGGCAGGGCGCGCGCCGCGCGCGCGGCGCGGCCCCCGTGGTCCGCGCCCTCGAGCAGGAGGCCGAGCCACGCCGGATCGAGCCCGGGCATCCCGGGCAAGAGCGGCGCGAGGCACAGGGCCGTCCAGCAGGCGATGCCGGCGAGCAGCCCGGCGATGAACCCCGCGCGCGTGGCGCGCTCCCAGAAGAGCACGGCGAAGAGCCCCGGCAGGAGCTGCGCGAAGGCGACGAACGACACGATGCCGCTCTCGACGAGCAGCCCGCGGTTCGCCTGCGCGCGGTGGAAGAGCCACCCGCCCACGAGGATGGCGGTGAGGAGCCCGCGGCGCATCCACAGCACGCGCGCGTAGACGTTGCGGCGCAGCGTCCTCCGGGCGAGCGGCAGGAGCAGGTGGGTCGCGCTGTCGTTCGCGAGGGCGACGGCGGTGACCATGACCATGGCGCTCGCCGCGGAGATGCCGCCGATGAAGGCGGCGAGGGCGAGCCAGCGCTGGTCGAGCAGCTGGGGCACGAGCAGCACGTAGCTGTCGGCGGGCCCGGCCGGGGCGAGGCGGGTCCCGGCCCAGAGGATGGGCAGGACGGGCAGGTTGAGGGCGAGCAGGAACAGCGGGAAGGCCCAGGCCGCCCTGGCGAGCGCCCGGTCCCCGGCGCCGCTGGCGAAGGCCATGTGCCACTGCCGCGGCAGCAGGAAGGCCGCGGCGAAGCTGATGACGAGCATCGAGGTCCAGCCGCTGTCCTCGCGCACGGGGCGGGCGAGCGCCTCGACCTCGGCGGCGTGCTCGCGGAGCCAGCCCGCGAGCCCGGAGGCCCCGCCGAACGCGCCGAGCACGGCGACGAGGCCCACGGCCGCGAGCACGGCGAGCTTCGCCGCCGACTCGAACGCGACCGCCGTCGCGAGGCCGTCCTCGCGGCGGCGCTCGGCGGACGGGCGGGCGCCGAAGAACGCCGTGAACAGGGCGAGCAGCGCGCAGAAAACGGCGCCCACGGCCTCCTCGTGCCCCGGCCCGGACAGCACGCGGACCGACTCCTCGGTCGCGCGGAACTGCTGCGCGACGTAGGGCAGGCTGGCGACGAGGGAGAACGCGGCGACGAGCGCCCCCGCGGCGGGGCTCTGGAAGCGGAAGGCGAGCAGGTCGGCGAGCGACGAGAGGCGCTGCTCGCGCGTGATGTGGAGCACGCGCGACCAGAGGAGCGGCGTGGCCATGCACGCGAGGGTCGGGCCCAGGTAGACGGCGAGGAAGACGAGCCCGTGGCGCTGCGCGAAGCCGACGCCGCCGTAGTAGGTCCACGACGAGGCGTAGACGCCGAGCGAGAGGGCGAGCACGAGCGGGTGGCGCGCGAGCGCGCGGGGGATCCGCTCGCGCTGGGCGGCGAGCGCGATGGCGGCGAGCACGGCGAGCCACGCCACCGTGGCGGACAGGAGGACGCCGACGTCGATCACGGCGGCGGCTCCCGCTCGCCGCGGTCGCCGTCGCCGCGGCCGGCGTCGCCGCGGCCGGCGTCGCCGCGGTCGCCGTCGCCGCGGCCGGTGTCGCCGCGGTCGGCGCGCGTCGCGAGCCAGGCGAGGGCGATCAGCGCGACCCACACCGCGAAGACGGCCGCCACCGCGAGCGGGCCGCGCGCCCAGAGCAGGCGCGCCGGCGACACGAGGAGGACCGCGCCCAGCAGGGCGAGCACGAGCGCGCGATCCGCCGCGCCGGCCTCCGCGTCGTGTCCTCCGCGCATACGGCAAGAGGCTACTCAGGGTGGGGTCGAGTCGTGGTCAAATTTGAACAGGAAGGCGGGAAGGCGGGAAGAAAACCTTGATGATCTTCTCTCCTTCCCGCCTTCATGTGGACTCTCTCCGGGCGAAGTCGACCACTACCCCCCGGGACCGCTCACCTGCCCTCGGCCGCGATCTGGGCGAGCATCGAGCGCGCGTGCGCGATCACGCCCTCGTTGCCCGTGTCCATCCCCCACTTCGCCGCCATGGCGGGCCAGGCCGCCCAGCGCTCCTGGGCGTGGGCCGCGAGGCCGGCCCAGGTCGCGCCGCCGGCCGCCTCGAAGCGCGCGATGCACGCGTCGAACGCGGCCTTGCTGAAGGCGCCGGCGAGGAGGGCGAAGTCGACCGACGGATCGCCGAGGTGGGCCTCGGTCCAGTCGAGGATCCCGGTGAGCCGGCCGCCCTCGTCGAGGAGCATGTGCCCGGGGTGGAGGTCGCCGTGCACGAGGGCGAGGTGGCGCGGCCAGACCTCGTCGTTCGCGAGCCAGCGCTGCCACCGCGCCCAGAGGGCGTCGGGGGGCGAGAGCGCGGCGCGCGTCTCGTCCATGGCCCGGGCGTGGAGCTGCCGCGTCTCTTCGATGGACTTCACCGGGACGCCCGCCGCCGCGATCGCCGCCACGTCCACGCGCTGCAGCGCCGCCAGGGCGTCGGCCACCGACGCGATGAACGCCTCCGAGGGCGCCGCCGGGTCGACGCGGTTCCAGCGCACGCCCGCCTCGGGGTCGATGGTGATCGCGGGGACGTCGCCGAGCCTCGGGTAGGCGATCACCTGGTCGGTGTGCACGCGCCAGTCGGGGACGGCCACCGGCAAGCGCCCGCGCACGAGGGCGAGCACGCGCGCCTCGACGCGCGCGGCCTCGACCACCGCGGCCCGGCGCGGCGTGCGCACGATCCACGGCACGCCCTCCTCGTCGCGGGCGTGCACGGCGAGGAAGTCGAGCCCGGTCTGGTCGAAGCCCTCGTGCGAGGCGACGAGCCGGAGCCCCTCGCGGCGCGCCGCATCGAGGAGCGCGCCGACGGAGTCGATGGGCGCGAAGGAGGAAGGAGACGGGGACGGGGTGGACGGCGTGTTGGAACGTTCGGTCATGATCGCGAGCCTCGTCGCGCGCCGCCGCTGCGGGCGGCGCGCGTGGATGGGGAAGACTCGCGGCGCGAGCTCACGACCGGCCAGGCGTGCGTGGCATGCTCCTTCCAGGCTACCGGGCGTGAGGCTCCGCGCCCCGGTCTTCCGCGTTGCGGTGGAAGACAGGGCACGGACGGGCACCCGCGCGCTCGCCACGTCGACCCGGCCGTGCCGGGGTTACGGGGGAGACGAGGATGCCGAGCTCAGCGCAGCCGGATGAATGCCACGGACGGAGCATCTCACGCCGCGCCCTGCGCCGCAACAGCGTTCGCGGCGCTCGGCGCGACGCCGGCCCCGCGGCACGGCGGCGCCGCGAGCTCCCGGCTCGGCCTCCCTCCAGGCGGCGAGCGTCCCCTTCACCTGGCTACGCCTTCGCGTCTCTCCCGGAGAGCTTCGCCTTCACCAGGAAGTGCGAGAACGCCCCGAGGAACTCGCTCACCGACACGCTGCCGTTCTTGTCGACGTCGCAGACCTGCAAGAACTCGTCGATATCGCCGTCTTGAAAGCCCTTCTCGCGGAACTTCGCCATGATCTCGGCGACGTCCAGGGTGCCGTCCCGATTCGTGTCGATCTCCTCGAAGACCTGGAGCATCGAGTCGCGCATCATCGCCTTGAAGATCGCGTCGCGGAGCTCGATCTCGAGCACGTCCAGGATGCTCCCGTCGGGAGACTCCAGGAGCCAGGGCGCCATCATCGTGGATCTCAGCACCGTCACCGTCGCCCCCGGCGACGCCGAGACCCCGAGGCGCCGCTTGTAGTCCTCGATGAAGACCTTGCCGTAATGCTCCTCGCTGAAGTCGGTCGTGCTCACGATCATCCGATAATGATAGATGTCGTCCCCGGGGGCGATGCTCAGGAGATCATAGATCGCCTTATTCAAGCGGTTCATCATGTCGAGGCTCGTGTTGATCGAACCGTCGGGGTGCTTGAAGTTGACCGCGTAGGTGAGGATGTTCTGGTCGGGGCCGAGCTCCGGCAGCAGCGCCATCGCCTCGGGGTCGGCCAGGAGCTCCTCGAGGCTCGGCCGGTCAATCCGCTCGCGGATGAACTGCAGCTCGCTCTCCGCGTCGCCGCCCCCGATCTCCGCCGGGAGCCGCGGGACCGGGACGAGGATGAACCGGTCGTCCGGGCGAGCCAGGCAGAGGAGCCGCGCGTAGAACCTCTTGCAGTTGAACAGGGCCTTCCGGTGGAGCTGCCCGTACCCGCTCCGGGTGGGTCGGATGACCTTGTGGCTCAGGTAGACCGCCGCCACCGCGGCGCCCGGCTTCGACCCTTCGAGCCCGTAGATGCCCACGGTCGGCTCCGCGTCCCCGTGGACGATGTACGGGGCCTTGAACGTCACCATGTCGCGCATCGCCGAGTTCCGGTAGCAGAGCGCCCCGGCCGGGTAAGGGACATAGCCCGACTTGTGCGGGTCCACCGTGATCGAATCCGCCCGGCCGAGCGCCGAGAGCTGCGCCGTCACGTACCTGCTCATCCCGATCTCGGCCGCGGGTCCGGAGGGCGCGTCCTTCGCGCGCGGCCCCTCGTCGGGGCGGAGGATCGAGGCGAAATAGCCGCCCCAAGCGGCGTCCGCGTGGACCGCGAACGAGAGCCCCTCCTTCTGGAATCGCTGGCGCAGCTCGAGGATCCCCTTCAGCGGATCGACCGCGCTCTCCTCCGTGCTCCCGACGACGCTCACCACGGTGTAGACCGGCCGCCGCTCGTCGAGGCAGCGCTTCAGCGTCGCCTCCAGCGCGGAGAGGCTCATCCGCGCGTCGCAGTCCACGGGGATGTCGAGCACGTTCGCCGAGCCGATGCCGAGCACCGCCGCGGCCTTGGGGAATGAGTAATGCTTCGTGGCGGGGACGAGGAACACGGGCGAGCACGGCAGGTCCGCCCCGCATCGCCGGTAGAGCTCCTGGATGCCGAGGTGCTGGAGGGAGTGGCCCGCCATCGCGGCCGTGATCGTGTCGCTCGAGATGCCGTACTCCTGCGTGAGGCGCGCGGGCAGCGCGAGGATCTCGTCCACCTTGAGGTTCAGGAGCGACCAGGCGTCGAGCGCGCCGAGCAGCGCGCGCCTGCCGTCGCACGTGGTCACGACGAGCTCACGCGCCGCCGAGAGGCTCGGCTCGGACTTCAGCGCGTCCCGGAGCGACAGCGGGTAGAACTTCAAGTTCCTGGCGGACCAGATCGCCTCGATGTTCGCGACCGTGCCGCCGCAGGTGATGTGCCCCCACGGTCGAACGGCCTTGTCGTCGGCGCCCTCGTCCGGCAGCGCATAGCCGAGCATCCGGCAGAGATCGTCGCCCACGATCATCTCCAGGATCGTGGTCGCCGTGGACCCTTCGAACGCGACGTTGTTGGGGTTGTAGAGCATCGCGGCGAAGTAGCCGAGCACGCTGGGGATCGAGGTGTCCCAGTTCATGTGCCCCTGGTACCGATCGCTGAAGAAGGGCACCGACTTCTTGAGGAACGACATGAGCGACCGGAAGTTGTCCTTCAGCGAGTCCATCGCGTGGAGGTAGGCCGGGTGTCGCTTGGACTGCTCGGTGATGTGGGTGGGATCCTGAGGGTGGAAGTTCCGTCGCCAGAACGAGTGATCCCGGATGGCCTCGACGATGAGCCTCTCGAGCTCGTCGGCGTTCTCGGCCTTCGGGCCCAGAAACCACGCCTCCGGCGCCCTGGTCCCGGCCCCTTTGAGGAACGGGCCGTCGCCGAATTGGAAGGCTTGTTTCATCCTGGATTTGTCGTTCGACGCCCGCCCGCTCATGGTGCTTTCGCTCCTCAGCTCGTCGTCTCGAGGGAATCTCGCAACGAGGGTGGCCGGACGGTACAGGGTCACGTTGGCCACGGTCAAGCCGGCGCGATCCGCCCGGAGCCGGTGAGGACGCGGCGTGAACTGCGGCACGGGCTACATCGGCTTACCTCGGGCCGCCGAGGAGCGAGATGATCACCATCCCGGCGAGCACGGCTGGCACCGCCCTTGAGCTGGGGGCCCTCAAGGAAGGTCCGCCTCATGCGCTCTGTTCGACGCGCGACGCGCAGCCCCGCGGCCGCGCGCTCGCGACGGGCTCGCGCTCGACGGACTACGGCGCCTGCGCGCCGTCCACCACGGCCGCGAACGCCGGATCGGTCAAGCTCTTCATGAAGGCCACGACATCCGCCTTCTCCTCTGGCGTGATGGTGAACCCCCTGATGAGCGAGCTCTTGTTCGGGTTCTTGCTGCCCACGCCTGCGAACGGCCCCTCGTCGATGATCCTGCCTCCTGCGGCGTAGTGGTCGACGACCTCCTCCAGGGTGGCCACGCTCCCGTCGTGCATGTAGGGCGCCGTCAGCTCCACGTTGCGCAGCGAAGGGAAGCGGAATTTCCCCTTGTCCGCCGGGTCGCCGGTGAACTCGAACAGCCCTTCTCCGCCGGGCGGATAGCCCCCGTCCAGGCCGAGGTCGTAGAGGCCGGTATTGTGGAAATCCATCTCCTCCTGCTTCGTTTCGGCGCTCCGGAAGGCGGTCGTGAAGTTGATCCCGCTGTGGCAGTGATAGCACTCGAGCCGCTCGGAGAAGAAGAGGTCCATGCCGCGCAACGCGGCCTCGGACATCGCGTCCGATTCTCCGCCGTAGCTATAACGATCGTACGCGGAGCGGCCGGAGATGAGCGTCCTCTCGAACGTCGCGATCGCCTTCACGACCGTGTCGAGCGTGATCGGCTCGCTCTCGCCGGGGAACGCGGCGGCGAACGCGGCCTTGTAGGCATCGTCGCCGCGGAGCCGGCCGAGGACGACCTCCTCGGCACCGGTGATCCCGAGCTCGACCGGCCTCTCGCCGAACATCGGGACGAGCGCCTGCTCCTCGAGCGACGACAGCGTGGGGTTGCCCCACGTGAGCAGCGGGAAATAGGCGACGTTGGCCAGCCCCATCGCGTTGCGCGGAATCGCGTCCCCCGTCGAGCCGGTCGGGGTCACCTTGCCGTCGGCAAGCCCCCTGTCGCGCTCGTGGCACGAGGCGCATGCCATGGTCCCGTTGCCCGAGAGGCGCTGGTCGAAGAACAGGAACGCGACCTTGTCGCGGCCTTGAGCCCGCAGTCCGGGTCCACCCAGCGCTGATGGCCAGGCAGCACGCGCGCCTCGCGCTCGAGCAAGTCGAGCATATGCCCGGTCACGGCGCCTGCTCCGTCTCGCCGGCGAGCGCGACGGCGCCGCGCACGCCATGGTTCGACGCGCCGAAGAGGTTGTCCGGATCGAGCGCGCGCTTGACCTCGCGGATGGCCGTCCGCGCGCCCTCGGAGTACACCTCGTCGAGGAAGCCCTGCCGGATCTTCCCCACGCCGTGGTGGTGCGAGAGCGTGCCGCCGGAGGCGAGGATCTCCTCGCGCGCCGCATGCTCGAGGGCGGCATACTCCGCGACGGGATCGGCGACGCCCTTCGCGTAGAAACCGAGGTAGAAGTACATCGCGACGCCCGTCGAGTAGATCTGCGTGAGCCGACCGGTGAAGAAGGGCCGTCCGGGTAGCCTGCGGCGCTCGTGCTCGAGCTCCACGCGGCGTTTGACCCGCTCGTAGAGCTCGAGCGCGCGCGACCATGGCACGCTCGTCTCGAAGCTCTCCGCGATGGCCCAGTGCTCGAACGCCAGATCGCGGATGTACGCGATGCCGAACGTGAGCTGGTAGCCGCGCTCCCCGTTGGCGGCGCCTCCCTGGAGGCCGACATGGCGCGCCGCGATGGCCCGGAGCGTTCGCTCCTGAAAGGCGACCTCCGCGGCCGTGCCTTCGAAGACCACCGTCGCCACGCACATCTTGTACGGATCGAAGCCCTTGATCCGCGTCACCACGAGCGCCTCTGCTCGGCTCTTGAGCCTCGCGGCGAGGCCCTTCGAGGCCGGCTTCAGCGCCTGTCCGAAATGGAACTGGGTGTTGTCCATCACGCGCACGCTCGCAGGAACGGCGCCGCTCTGTTGCAGGTCGTAGAGGAACTGGAAGCCGTGCTCGAGGTCCGGGAAGATCACGCTTGCGTAGCGCTTCACCTCGGGCAGGGGCCATACCTTGACCACCGCGCTGGTGATGACGCCGATGTTACCCTCGCTCCCGAACAGGAAGGTCTTCGGGTTGACGCCGACGCTCTCACGCGGGCCCACGGCGGGGCGTTCAATCACGCCCCGCGTCGTCACCGCCGTGACGTCGAGCACGATGTCCTCGATATTGCCGTAGCGGTTCTTCTTCATCCCGCTGGCGTTCGTGGCGATCCACCCGCCGAGCGTCGAGAACTCCGCGCTGTCGGGCTCGTGTCCGAGCGTCAGCCCGTGCTTGGCCAGCTCGGCGGCGATATGCCGGCCCGTGGCGCCCGCCTCGATGCACGCCGTGCGGTTCACCGCGTCCACCCAGCGCAGCTTGTTCATACGGCGCATGTCCAGCGCCACGACGACGCGCGCTTCGTCGACGGGCAAGCGCAGCGCGTCGGTGACGTTGGTGCCGCCGCCGAAGGGGATGAGGCAGGCCCCGCGCGCGTGCGCCACCTCGACGAGCCGCTCCACCTCGGCGTGGGCCTCGGGGAAAACGACGAGATCGGGTACGCGGGGGAGCCGACCGTAGCGAATCGCCCAGATCTCGGCCCCGGTGTGGCCGTGGCCATGCCGCAGCCGGACCAGCGGCTCGTCGCTCACCTGATCGTCGCGGAGGAAGCCGCGGAGCGCCTCGAGCAGCGCCTCGTCGCGCCGCGCGGCGGGGACCGCGGGCGGATAGCGGGGCACGTTGCGGTTGTCGTGGGCGAGCGGAGCCTGAAGAATGCCCGACAGCCACGGCAGCAACTTCGGTAGATCGAGCCCGCTGATGTTGTAGCGGCGTCCCGTGAGCGTCACGTGGCCGTCCGGCTTCACGACGAAGCGTGTATCCTTGAATCCCCAGCCGTCGAGCGCCTCCTCCTCGTCACCGAGCGGCGCGGCGGGCGCCGGTGTCCTGCCGCCACCACCCCGCGAGACCCAGCCCAACCGGCTCGCGACGCTCGCTCCTGCGCGCTCGATGCGCGACCGCAACCCTCGCTCCTGATTCATATCGTCACCTCGACGACCTCGTGCCCCTCCGCGCTGGCCAGGTCGAACATCGCCAGCGCGGTGACGACCCACGGCGGACGAGCCGACGCCCGCCGCCATCGCAGCGTCCGATGCCTATCCGTCAAGCAGCACATTCCGAACTACACGTGCCACCCATGCATTCCCACCGACGAACTCCGGCGGGCCAGGTGCGGCGCTCAGTTTGCGAGCCGGCCCGCCTCCATCGAGACGAGGCCGCCCCACACCTCACCGCCGACGATCACGACGACCCAGCACTGGTTGGACGGTGCCCGTCGCGCCAGCTTACCGGCGACGCGGAAGGCGCCCATGCGGAGGGCATACTCGCCCGCCTCCTCGCGCGAGACGATCATCGAGTCGAGTCCGTCGCCGTCGCCGGCAATGACGACAGCCAGGGCCGCCAAATCCTCTCCGCGCAATCGCCGTGCCTCGAGATCCTGCGAGATCGTAGGCCAGACCTCGCGAATCACTCGCCCGGCGCTCGTCTCCAGGGTCTCTGCACCCATATCGGGACCTCCGCTTTCCCGGCCCCAACAGGCTCAGAAGAACGCCTTCAACAGGCCGATCGCGCCCTGCTTCCAGGGCACGCGATGGGTCACGCCCGAGCGGCTCTCGAACTCGCTCCGGTGCGCCCGGTACCACTCGAGGTTGCGCACCAGCGCGTCCTTGTTCGAGTACTTCGGCGCGAAGCCGAGCACCCGCTCCGCCTTCTCGATCGACACGAAGGAGTCCTTCGATGCCGTCTCGTAGACCCACTTGTAGAGCGGTGACAGGCCCATCGCCTCGAGCGCGCGCAGGCCGAGCACCGCCGGCGCCGCGGGGAAGGGCACGATCTTCTTGCCCTTCCCCACCGCGTCGAGCACCGCCTGGTAGTCCTCGCCCATGGTGGTGAACTCCTTCGCGCCGATGTTGAAGGTGTCGTTGACCGCCGACGCATCCTTCGTCAGGCACAGGTAGATGGCCTCGCAGAGATCGGCCACGTCGAGGAGCTGGTAGCGGTTCTTGCCGTTGCCGATCATGGGGAAGCCCTTGCCGTCGAGCGCCCAGTCGTAGAGCAGGGCGAAGACCCCGAGCCGCTCCGGGCCGATGAAGGACTTGGGCCGGATGATGGGCACCACGAGCCCCCGGCCGCGCTCCTCCAGGCAGACGAGCTCGGCCTGGATCTTGGCCTGCCCGTACGGGCCCACGCCGTCGAGCCGGTCGTCCTCGCTGAGCGGGTGGTGGTCGGGGATGCCGTACACGGCCGTGGAGGAGATGTGCACGGCGCGCTCGACGCCGTGGCGGCGCGCGGCGCTCATGACCACGCGCGTGCCGATCACGTCGGTCGTGTAGATCTCCTCCGGCGTGTACAGGGGCAGCGCCGCCGCCGTGTGCACGACGAAGTCCTGCCCCTTCATCGCGGCATCGACGACCGCTGCGTCGCGGATGTCCCCGCGCACCTCGCGGATGCGCGACCGCTCGGGGTAGTCGAAGTCCAGGAGATCGAGCGACGTGACGTCATAGCCGCGCTCGAGCAGGTGCCGCACCAGATTGATCCCGAGGAAGCCCGCGCCGCCCGTGATCAGGACCTTCTTCTTGCTCATCGTCTTGCAACCTCGCTTCAGGGGAAAGAGAGCCGCCGACGCTCACCGTAGGACGTCGTCGAGTCGGAGATCTGGCAGAAGTAGGCCCAGGGCCGGGCCGGCTCGCCGAGATCGTGCTTGAGCGACGGCACCACGCAGATGGGGGAACTCCCCCGCGATGCCCCCGCCGATCTGGAAGAACCCCGCGCCTGCGCTGAGCGCGCGGTGCTGATCGTACAGCGCGGCCATGTACTCGATGCCCGACTTCACGATGCTCGCGCTGCACTCGCCCCGCCTCACGTAGGACGCGAAGAGCGTCGTGGACGCCCACGTCGTTCCAGCCATGTTTCGCCGAACCTCGGCGACCACTGAGTCGTCCCGGTGGCCTCAGGTCGCGCAGGCCACCAGGGACGCGCTACGGACCGGCGCAGGCCGGGCCGCCATCGCAGCGTCGGGTGGCTTCGGGAGGGACCGTAGCACGAATCGTCCGGATCGTGTCAAGCCGTCTCGATGACCGCGAGCCGTGCGTGAGGCGTGCGCCGCCCTGAACGGCGCGATCGCGTGAGGTCCGGTCCTCCGGCCGCTCGGAACGCCTCCGGGACGTCCGGAGCTTCCGCCGCGATCGCGGATGGCCGGATCATGGACATCTGCCTCGCGTTCATAGGACACGGGCACGCGTTCGGCGATACGCGTTCCATCCGATGTCATCGTGCCACACAGTTCCATGACCAGGGGCGACATGCGCCGACGCAAGGTTCTAGAGCGCGACCGGTCAGACGCGATGAAGGGAATCGTTCTCTCCATACGTAGGGGAGCTCGGAGCTGTTCTCGATGACCGGCCCTCGTCCAGACGCCCGGCCACGGAGACCGTCAGTCGCCTCCCGCAGGGCGCTTCTCGCTGCCTTTTGCCGTGTCCTCCCCCGCGAGGGCGAGCAGCCGCGCGAGCACGACCTCGAGCCACCCCACCGTGCGCCCGCACCGGCCGGCGCCGCGCGGCCCCGGCTCCCCGGCCTGGAGCGCCCGCGCCCCGTTGGCGATGCCGCCGGACCGCCGCCGCAGGTGCCGCATGCAGAGGTCGCGCAGGTCGACGAAAGGCGGGCGCTGGAGGCCCTCCTGCGCGAGCAGGTCCACGGTGAAGACGCCCCAGGTGCCCAGCACGCCGTCGCCGACGAAGGCGCGGAACCGGGCCAGGGCGGCGCCCGCGTCCTCGCCGTCGCGCAGGCGGGCCTCGGGCACCTCGAGCTGGTGCGCGACGCTCGGGCCCAGCGGGCGCCGCGGCCGGAGGAACGCCTCGAAGCGCTCGCCCGACGCGCGGCAGGCCACGAGGTGGACGAGCTCGGACCTGGGCTCGACCGCGCCGTCGGCGGCCGGCCAACCGGCGTTGGCGCCGCCGTCGACGACCACCACCCTCGCCGGATCCGCGAGGTAGGGGCGCAGCGGCGCGAGCGGCGGGGGCGCCTCGGCGCGCCGCTTCCGCGGGGCCGTACTCCGCGCCTGGTGCTCGATCTGCCGGTCGACCATGAACGCGAAGGCCCGCAGCATCGCGTCGAAGCGCGCGGGCTCGCCCTCGAGCGCGCCGAGCGCGCTGGCCACCGCCTCGACCGTGGCGAGGCACTCGGGCCGCGGCTCCCTGCGGATACGGTAGTTGCCCGGCGCCCGGGGCGTGACGCCGATGCGGCGCACCGCGGCGAGGCGGGGGTTCAGCGCGAGCATCTTCCTCGACTGCCACCACGTGCCGTCGACGACGATGAGCGAGCGCACCGGCGCCCCGTCCGCCGGACGCGCGTCGCCCCCGGGATAGAGCACGGCCGTCGTCGGATCGGCGGCGAGGGCGGCGATCCTGGGGTCGTCCTCGAAGACGACGCCTTCGTGCAGCTCGGAGTTGGGCAGCGAGAGGTGGGTCATGCGCGCCGTGCCGATGCCCACGCGCCGCTCGCGCGGGTGCTGGAGGAGCACGACCCGGGTCCTCGTCGGCAAGGAGGGCAGGAGCGCGCAGTAGCAGACCGGACGGGGGCGCCGGCAGCGCCAGCAGACGTCGCGCATGGGGGCACCCTAGAACACCGGCCGGGTCGATCGACCGAGAAGTGAACCGCCAAGGGCGCCACGACGAGAACGAAATGTCGGCGTCTGCGCGCCTTGGCGAGGCCGAGCCCCCTCGAGGAGCAGGGCGTGAGCCGTCAGGAAGGTCTATCCCGGCAGGGCATCGGCTCGCGACCTGCGCCGCGCGGAGCGGCGGGGCGCGGCGCGGTGACCGGGCTCAATCGACGGCGGGCGGCTGCGGCCCTGGGACGATGCCGGCGATATCCGGATCTTCACCCGGCGCCAGACCGCCGCTCGATCCCTTGTCATTGCGGCGCTCGAGGCGGTTCGCCGTCTTCTCGCGCTGCTTCTCGATACGGGCGCGCTCTTTCTGGCGCTTCAACGCGGTCTGTCGTTGCATGATGACTCCAGGTTCAGGACGCCTCTGATCGGGCGCCCTGGAATAGGCTTCTCGGTGAGATCTGCCGGCGCACGCCCGGACGGACCGACATGTGGTCGCGGTCGAGCCGGAGCGTGTGCCCACACGTTACACGAGCAGCCTGGTTTCTCTGGCACGTTCGACGAGACGAGCACGCGGAGAGGCCATCTCCGGCGCGCTCGGTAGTCCGCTCGAGCTCGACTGGCTCGTGCGCAGGCTCACGCGGTGGCAAAAAAAGCGGCGGACCTTCGGGGTCCGCCGCCCTATTTCGACGGTTCGAGCAGCGCGATCAGTAACGACCGCGGCCGCCGCCGCCACCGCCGAAGCCGCCGCGCCCGCCGCCGCCGCCGCCGGCCGGGCGCTCCTGCGCCTCGTTGACCTTGAGCGCGCGCCCGTCGAGCATCAAGCCGTTGAGCTGCGAGA
Organism: Sorangium sp. So ce394; assembly: GCF_051474665.1. Classification (NCBI taxonomy): domain Bacteria; kingdom Pseudomonadati; phylum Myxococcota; order Polyangiales; family Polyangiaceae; genus Sorangium; species Sorangium sp. So ce394. The sequence continues at coordinate 4,401,074 of NZ_CP150339.1, read as the reverse complement.
TCGCGCTGTTCGCATCCTGGGCCGAGCCCATCGTGACGAACGCGAACCCGCGCATCTGGCCGGTCTCGCGATCGGTCGGCATCGAGATCTCGCGGACCTCGCCGGTGCCGGAGAACGCGCTCTCGAGAGACTCGCGCGTGGTGTTGTACGAGAGATTGCCGACGTAAAGACGATTACCCATGACACATTGCTTTCACGGCCTGCAGCTGCGCTCGTGAGCGCTCATTCGCCTGCCATTCGATGAAGCCGTTGCGGATCGAACGGTGACGTGCCGCGCGGCGAATCCCGCGCAGGCACACGGTGCGTCGTCCAGTCATCCGCGCGAGCAACGCCTCCCTCGTACGGAGGGAGAAAAAGCATCGTGTCGAGGGCCAGTGACGTCGTGAGGAAGGCAGGGTACTCCGGCACGGCGTGATGCGCAAGGGGTACCGTGCAGGATTCTTCCATGCGCGGCGTGTCCCGGGCGATCTGCGAGGAGTCAGGGCACAGGCGCGGGCGGCCCTTGCAGAGGGCGGCGCCGATCCGCCGGTGATGAGCCCGCCGCCGTGGCCGGGCTCCAGAAGTACTCCCTTGTACCCAACGTCACGGTGACGCCGCTGGCAAACGGGAGCAGCGGCGAGGTCGGTGGCCGATGCCGACCGCGCGGGCACGACCGCCCAGCTCCTCGGGCTCTCCGATGGAGTCGTGCTCGTCGCGCGGGCTTCGGCCCCTCCACGGAAGTCGAAACGTCGTCCCCCCCACAACAGCCCACGACCGGCAGCGGCCGCCATCTTGCGCTACCGGGGCCGGAAGTGCCGTTCATAGACCTCCACCTCCGAGGTGAGGTCACTCCACTCGCGGCGTGTGCGCGCAAAAACATGACAAATCTTGATGTGCTTGGTGTTCAGGAAGGCCGCATCATCAAACGTGCCTGCCGGCACGAGGGCATGCGATAAAGCTGCGCCGCGCTCTCAGTCCGTTATGTAGCAGGCCTTGAAAATGCCAAAGGCGGGATCGCCGAAGGTGTCGTTGTTACAGTCGATGCCATTGGTCGCGGTCCGATAAAACCACTGATCGCCCGCGCCGTATGCCACGGTATGCGTACCGACGAACCGGCATCGTTGATGCTCGTCCGCGCACTTCCTCCACGCCGCCAATACATAGGGGGTCAATTTCATGCTCTCGCGATGACTCTGAGCCCGTCTGCTCTGGCTGTCGGAGGTCGCCGCGACCCGTGGCTCTCGTGGCCAGCGCCACGGCCGACTCAGAATTTGCCGCCCAGCGCGACGCGGACCGTCGCGAGCTTGCCCTGCTCCAGGCCGAACCCGAGCGGCTCGTCCAGCGCCACGAGCAGGCCGGCCCGGAAGTACAGGCCCGACGTGGGCGGCTCCACCCCGACGAACGGCTCGGCCGCGAGCGCCACCTTGTCGGTCCGCGTGAGCGGGAACGCGGCCTGGAGCCGCGCGCCGACCCCGAACCCGCCCAGGCTGCGCAGCTCCGCCTCGGTGGCGTGCTCGATGAAGACCTCCGTCTCCCCGTCATCGGTGGGGATGGCGAACATCGCCACGAGATCGCTCCGCACGTAGAACGCCTCGATCGGGCGCAGCTCGACGCCGCCGCGGGCGCGCAGCGGGACGTGCTCCAGGAGCGTCCGCTGCGCGTCGAAGTACCCGCGCACGGCCAGCGCCGCCGCCGCGGCCGCCGCCGTGTCGTCGGACGGGTCCTGCGTGATCGGGATGGAGGCCGAGAGCCCGCCGATGACCATCAGCGTGGGGAAGACGCTCGCGACGTAGTGGAGCCCTATCGAGGGGTTGCCGAAGAAGAACCCCTCGAGCTCCGGCGCGACGGTCGCCGCGTCGCCGACCGCCGCGTCGGGCGGCCTCGCCTGGCTGCTCCCGTACGCGAACGGCAGCTCGGCGTCGAGGTGGAGCCCCGCGAAGAGCGGGATCTGGGCGGCCGCCGCGAACGACGCCGCGAAGGAGCTCGCCTCCCCGCCGGCGCTCGCCCCGCCGGCGCTCGCCGCCTCGCGGCGCGGGAGGTTCGCCTCGATCGTGCTGACGAGCACGTCCGCCTCCACGCCGAGGCGGAAGCCACGGGCCTTCGCCCAATCCTCTTCCTTGACGGTCTCCTCGGCGAGCGCCGGCGCGGCGGCCGGGAGCAGGAGAGCGAGGGCGGCGAGGGACAAGACAAGCGGACGCATGCCGATATCTTAGCGAGTTCTCCGGCCCGGGGCCCTCCGCGGGACCATGGACCAGGAGGAGCGCCCGTCGTCCCGCTCTGGTCGAGGCCGGCCGGCGGAGGGGATTTTTCTCGCGGGAGCGCGCGCCTCCGGCCGCGGGGGCGTCCCCGCGAGGACCAGCGCGTCGAGCGGCTCCAGCGAGCTCGGGGATGGCTTAGAGGCGCCGAGGACGCGCTCGGGCGCAGGACGGCCCCGTAGAAGCGCCAGAGACGAGCTCTGGACGGCGGCGGCCTCCTGGAGCACCCCCGCCCCCGGTACGAACATGCGGCCGCGCCGCGGCACCGCTCTCACCGCTCACCGGCGTCGCTCCCCAACCGCGAAAGCGCCCCCGAGGAGACCAGAACGGCCAGACCGCGCGCAACTGCATGATATCGCTCATGTTGTGGCACTCGCCTCTCCGGCGGATCAGCGCCCGACGCAGTGGGATACGAACCGTGTAATTCCGAATACTTGCGCGCTGTCTGGCTGGTTTGCACGCCTTCGCGGTCGCTGGGCCAAGTCGTCGCGGCGCTGCTGTCTGCACATCGATCTCGAAGGGCATATCCTGCGCGGCGCGTGAACGTGATAGCGTCCGCGCCCGATGAGCACCAACCAGAAAACGCTTGAAAACAAGGTCGCAATCGTCACCGGAGGCGCCTCCGGCATCGGCCGCGCGCTCGGTGAAGAGCTCGCCCATCGAGGGTGCGAGGTCGTGCTGGCGGATCGCCAGCACAGCGTCGCCGCGGAGGTCGCCAAAGGCATCACCGACCGCGGAGGTCGCGCGACCGCCGCCGAGCTCGACGTGCGCAGCCTGCCGGCCTTCAAGGCCATCGCAAAAGACACGCTGCAGCGCTCAGGCCGCATCGACTACCTGTTCAACAACGCCGGCATCGTCGTCGGGGGCGAGATGGCCAGTCACGTGCAAGAGGACTGGGACGACGTCATCGACGTCAACCTGCGCGGCGTCGTTTACGGCATCCAGGCAATCTACCCGATCATGGTGAAGCAGGGTTCAGGACACATTTTGAATACAGCCTCCGTCGCAGGCCTCGTCGCGGGCTTTAACGAGGGCGCCTACACCGCCACCAAGCACGCCGTCGTCGCCGTCACCAAGGCCCTCCGCGTGGAGGCAGAGCGCTACGGCGTCCGCGCCTCCGTCCTGTGCCCCGGCACCATCCGCACACCCATCCTCACCGGCGGTGTGTACGGCCGTATGAACGTGGAGAACGTCTCCAAAGAGGCCATCATGCGCATGTCGGAGCGCCTGCGCCCAATCCCCCCCGAAGAGCTCGCGCGCCGCACGCTCGACGCCGTCGCCCGCAACGAGGCGATCATCGTCCTGCCCAAATGGTGGAAGGCATTCTGGTACCTCGATCGCCTGTCTCCGGCGCTCAGCCTCAAGCTAGCCAGCTACAGGCACAAGCGCATGCGCGAGGAGATGCTGGCCGCCGGCGCCAAGCCCAAGAGCATTGACGCCGACGCGTGAGCGGGATCCGTGAGCACATTGAATAGAGCCGAACTGGGCGACGCTTCGGTGCCGTGCGAGTTCGATGTCCACGCCATGATCTGGTCCGAGGATGCCCCCGCTTTGGAGAACGCTCTTCACCGTGAGTTCCACTACCGGCGGGTCAACCTGATCAATGAGAGGAAGGAGTTCTTCCACGTCGAGATCGATGAGGTCGCGGAGGTTGTGCGCAAACTGCACGGCGAGATCGAGATCACCAAACTGGCCGAGGCCAAGGAGTACCGGCAGAGCGTCGCGAAGCGGCAGGAACGACAGGTGGCCAAGTCCGCCGGACTTCCGCTGACGCCGCCCCCGTCGCAGGTCGAGCCGATGCCGGCGTTCGCCTCAACGTGGATCAGGCTTCGGTCTTCACCACCCCGCCCCGAATTCAGGATCCAACCCAAATGAAGGCTGGTTGTGAACGTAGCGCTTGATCAGGGTCTAGAGCTCAAATGTAACCCAGCTCCAGGCCCCGCAGCACGGCGCGGGTTCGGTCGCGCACGCCGAGCTTGGCGGAGATGCTCGACGCGTGGTTTTTGACCGTCCCCTCCGCGGTCCCGAGGGCCTCGGCGATCTCGCGGTTGCTCGATCCGATCGCCATCAGGCGCAGGATCGGGTGTCCGGTTGGAGCTCAACGTTTCCTTCGCTGCTGGTGGCCCTGGAGCAAGGTGCCTGGACGGTTTCTCCGAAACGCCGCAGCCGCCGAACAACGCGTTGCACGCCGACGAGGCGCGAGCTGACGCTCGCGACCTCGCGGGTGAACGCTGACCGTTCGGCGGACGGGCACATCTTTCTAGCTGTTCAGTGGTTCGGGTGTTCGTCAACCATGTGGTGGACGAACAGCGCCCACCCAGGAATCCGCGGCGCCGCGCACGACGCCGCTTGACTATGGCGGCGGCACCGCACTTCCCCGCATGGGCTTCGACCTCTACGACCGGAGCGGCAGAGAGGGGCCGCGCCGAGCTCGCGCCCGCGCTCCTCGCCGCCGGCACCGGTGTTCGCGCCGTACACCTACGAAACGCTTAGGCGCGCCACATTTCTTTCGATTAGGGCGTCTCGTCCCAAACGCGACCAGCTGCAGTTCCATTGCTGCCGGGGTTGAACACCTCGACGGCCATGACCTGATAGGTGGGATCGTCACTCGCATCCAGATTGTTCATGTTCGGAACAATCCAGCCGGTATCGGCCCATGCCTTCACGTGATCGGCGAAGATGATTTTGTGGTCCTGTCCGAGGGCCTGCGGCCGAGCAGGCTTGCTCCAGTATTGGTAGAAAGTGGAGCGACCATTGATAGAGGGCTGCTGCTGCCGCGTTGAGCGGTATGTGGAATACTCAACCCCATCGCTCATGAAGGTCTTGCCAGGGGTAGCACCCTGGCTGGGGTCATAACTCCATCGTTGCAGAATGTAATACTCCACCAGGTGTGCCGGGTTCGAAGTAGGCATAGTCTTGTCGTACCCCCAGCCGTACAAAGCGATATAGCTCGCGCCGCTGTCGTTATTCAAGCGGTAGCCGATCACCCTGTTCTCATCTCCGTAATGCCATCCCGGACCACCGACATAGTTATAGCCGCCGCCCTGCCAGGTCACGCTGAACTCGCCATTCGGGTCCACAGTCAAAGATGTCGAGCCGCCATCTTTCCAGTGAGTGAAGAAGAAATCACCAACATGGCCCGTTGCGTGATTTGAAGTGATCACGGTTTTTTCAGTGTATTGCTCAGTGTAGGCTGAATACTTGGAGAAATCAGGGAGAGGCGTACCCGTTGTATCCCCGCCTCCAGCAGAACCAGAAGAACTAGCGCTGCTCGAAGCCGAGCTAGAGCTGCTCGAAGCCGAGCTAGAGCTGCTCGAAGACGAGCTAGAGCTGCTCGAAGATGAGCTAGAGCTGGAGCTGGAGCTGGAGCTGGAGCTGGAGCTGGAGGATGAAGAGCTGCTAGAAGACGATGAGCCGCCCGAGGGCTCCATGGTATCGGCACCACCGTCACAGCCTGCTAGCGCGACTGACGCGAACGCCAGTATGAACCACCGAGAGGACCGATTCTGCTGCAAATTTTTCATGGACGCTTTCCAGAATTGCTTGCTGACGATTGTTATCATGTGATGTTTCACGGCTTATATCTTCGCCCATTCTCGGGCAACTGTGCCCTGGGCCATGCTCTCTCTGGAAGATTGATCGGCCCACGCTGCACGCGCCGCTCCCCGCTCTCGCCGGAGGCGGCGAGCAGCCGGTACATCGTGCGGATTGTGACCGGGCTTACGCTCCGCGAGAGCCTCGCTGCCGTGGAGGGCGAGCAGCTTGCGCCACGCCGCCAGGAGGGGCTGTCGATGCCCTCGCGACGCAGCAACGCGTCGCTGTCCCCGCGCTGGGTGCACGCAGCCGCCTCGCGAACGATGCGCAGCTTCTCCGCCGCCGAGAACTTCCGCCTCTTGCCCGGCTTCGCCACGCTCTCGACGGCGGCGCCACTCGGGCGGGGCGCAGCGCCCTGCGCCGCTGGGGCGGGGGTAGGATCGACGGATCGGAGATGGGAAAGCTTCGGCACGGGTCAGGTCCATTCTCCGCCCTTTCACCACAGATTTCCAGGGGCAGTTTGTCTCACCCGACGTTGGCACAGAGGGGAGCGCACTGGAACGTCGGTGGGCTCGCCAAGCGCGGTGAGGAAGCGGGCGATGCTCCTTGGCTCGGTGAGCATGGCGACGAGCTTCATCCTGCCTTTGCAAGCTGGACACGCGAGGACATCGATCGCAAGCGTGCGGCGCAGAAGCTCGGCCCACGGCCGGTAGGCGCCCCGCTTGCGTTTGGGAGCGGGCTCGTCGTCCGCCCTCCGGGTTGAATGCAATTCTACCGGCAGGCTCTCGGCAGCCTTTGGGTTGATTCAATTCTACCGGGAGCCTCTCGACCCCCCTTCCGGGCGGCGCGCGCCTTCTCTGGACGTGACGCGCGCCGACCTACCCCTCCCGGCGCCCGGCCCGGTGGCCCCCCGTCACCCCTTCCCGCCCGCCTCCCACGCCTCCAGCAGCTGCCGCGCGGCCCGCAGCGGGCTCAGTGCGCCAGCCTCCACCAGGCCCTCCAGCCCCGGCATCCGCTCGCGCACGGCGTCGCTCCTCAGGAACGCCTCCCGCAGGTGCCCCTCGATCAGCTCGACGAGCCACCGGCGCGCCTGCGCGGCCCGGCGGCGCTGCAGCCACCCGCTCTCCTGCATGTGCGCGCGGTGGCGCAGCACGAGCTCCCACGCCTCGCGGACGCCGCGGTTCTCCTGGGCCGAGCAGACGCCCACCACGGGCGCCCAGCCATGGGGCGGCGGCGGGAACAGGTGCAGCGCGGCCTCGTACTCGCTCCGAGCGCGCGCGGCCCGGCCCTCGCTCCCGCCGTCGGCCTTGTTGATGATCACGAGGTCGACGAGCTCCATGATCCCCCGCTTCATCCCCTGAAGCTCGTCCCCGGCCCCGGGCAGCATGAGCAGCAAAAAGCAATCGGTCATGTCGGCGACCGCGACCTCGGACTGCCCGACACCGACGGTCTCCACCAGGATGTTGCGGTATCCGGCCGCCTCGCAGAGCACGATCGCCTGGCGCGTCGCCCGCGCCACGCCGCCGAGCGAGCCGCCCGACGGCGACGGGCGGATGAACGCCCGCCGATCGCTCGCCAGCCGCGGCATCCGGGTCTTGTCGCCGAGGATGCTCCCGCCGTGAACGGGGCTCGTCGGGTCGACCGCGAGCACGGCGACCGTCTCCTCCCGCTCGCGCACGAGGTGCACGCCGAGCGCGTCGACGAACGTGCTCTTGCCGACGCCCGGCACGCCGCTGACGCCGAGGCGCACGGCGCCGCCCGCGCGCGGCGGCGCGTGCGACAAACACAGCTCCAGGACCTCCTCGGCGAGCTCCTGATGGCGGGGGAGCGCGCTCTCGGCCAGCGTGATGGCGCGCGCGAGCGCCGCGCGGTCGCCCGCCACGAGACCGTCGACGAGCTGCCTCGGATCCGGCTTCAACCTAGCGAGCCTCCTGCGCCGAGAGCCTGTCGATCAGCGTGCGCACGATCCGCGCCGCGGCGTCGGGGATCACCGTCCCCGGCCCGAAGACGCCCGCCACGCCGCGCTCCTCGAGATAGCGGTAGTCCTGCGGCGGGATCACCCCGCCGGCCACGACGAGGATGTCCCCGCGGCCCGCCGCCCCGAGCGCGTCCATCAGCTGGGGCACGAGCGTCTTGTGGCCCCCCGCGAGCGACGAGACGCCGACCACGTGGACGTCGTTCTCGACGGCGTGCCGGGCCACCTCGTCCGGCGTCTGGAAGAGCGGGCCGATGTCGACGTCGAACCCGAGATCCGCGAAGGCGGTCGCGATCACCTTCATGCCCCGGTCGTGCCCGTCCTGCCCCATCTTGGCGACCAGGATGCGCGGCCGGCGCCCCTCGAGCGCCGCGAACTCGCGCACGAGCGCCTCCACCTCGCGGCCCGCGCCCGCGTCGCGGATCTCCGCGCCGTACACGCCGCTGACCGCGCGCACCGGGGCCTCGTAGCGGCCGAAGACGCGCTCCAGCGCCTCGGAGATCTCGCCGAGCGTCGCGCGGCGGCGCGCGGCGTCGACGGCCAGCGCGAGCAGGTTCCCCTCCCCCGTCGCGGCGGCGCGCGTGAGCGCGGCGAGCGCCTCGCCCACCGCGGCCTGCGCGCGGGCCGCCTTCACGGCGCCGAGCCGCGCGACCTGGCGCTCGCGCACCGCCGTGTTGTCGACCTCGCGCAGCTCCAGCGGCGCCTCCCGCTCCAGCCGGTACGCGTTGACGCCGACGATGATGTCGCGCCCCGCGTCGATGCGCGCCTGCTTGCGGGCCGCCGCCTCCTCGATGCGCATCTTGGGCAGGCCGTTCTCGATCGCCTTGACCATGCCGCCCAGCGACTCCACCTCCTGGATGAACTGCCACGCGCGCCGCGCCAGCCGGTCCGTGAGGCGCTCGACGTGGTGCGAGCCGCCCCACGGGTCGATGACGCGGCAGACGTCGGTCTCCTTCTGCAAGAAGAGCTGGGTGTCGCGCGCGACCTTGGCCGAGAAGTCCGAGGGGAGCGCCAGCGCCTCGTCCAGCGCGTTCGTGTGCAGCGACTGGGTGCCGCCGAGCACGGCCGCGAGCGCCTCGATGGCCGTGCGCGTGATGTTGTTGAACGGGTCCTGCTCGGTCAGGCTCCATCCCGACGTCTGGCAGTGCGTCCTGAGCGCCATCGACTTCGGGCTCTTCGGCTGGAAGCCCTTCACGATCTTCGCCCAGAGCAGCCGCGCCGCCCGCAGCTTGGCGACCTCGGTGAAATGGTCCATGCCGATCCCGAAGAAGAACGAGAATCGACCGGCGAAATCGTCGATATCCATGCCCGACGCGATGCCGGTGCGCAGGTACTCGAGGCCGTCCGCGAGCGTGTACGCGAGCTCCAGCTCCGCGGTCGCCCCCGCCTCCTGCATGTGATAGCCGCTGATGCTGATCGAGTTGAACTTCGGCATCTTCTCGGCGGCGAACCGGAAGATGTCGGCGACGATCCGCATCGAGGGCGCCGGCGGGTAGATATACGTGTTCCGGACCATGAACTCCTTGAGGATGTCGTTCTGGATGGTCCCGGAGAGGAGCTCTGCCCGCACGCCCTGCTCCTCGGCGGCGACGATGTAAAACGCCATGACGGGGAGCACGGCGCCGTTCATGGTCATCGACACGCTCATCTTGTCGAGCGGTATCTGGTCGAAGAGGACCTTCATGTCCTCCACGGTGTCGATGGCCACGCCGGCCTTGCCCACGTCGCCGACCACGCGGGGGTGGTCCGAGTCGTAGCCGCGGTGGGTCGCGAGGTCGAAGGCGACCGAGAGCCCGGTCTGCCCGCCGGCCAGGTTGCGCCGGTAAAACGCGTTCGACTCCTCGGCCGTCGAATACCCGGCGTACTGGCGGATGGTCCACGGGCGGACCACGTACATGCTCGTATACGGCCCGCGCAGGAACGGCGGAATCCCGGCGGTGAAGCCGAGGTGCTCGAGGTGCTCGAGCGGCGCGCCGCCCTCCGGGGCCGCGGCCTGCGCGGGGAGCTCCGCGGCGCCGTCGATCTGCCGCAGCGCCGCCCGCGCGAGGCTCCGGGTGAGCTGCTCGACGTACCAGCAGCCCGCGGCCGGGCTCCCCCCGGCCTCGAAGTGGGCCTCCTCGCGGAGGATGACCCGGGCGTTGCCGAGCAGGCGCTCGGGCGGCGTGATCACGACGTCGTCCGCGCCGCCGGCCACGGCCGCCATCATCGCCACGATGCCGCGGAGGAGGTTCTTGTGCGGCTCGTCGCCGGGCACGGCGGCCGACGGGATCACGGCGGTGACGGTGGCGCCCGGCCGCAGGCGCTCGGCGAGGAGGCGCGCGGCGCGGAGGCGGGCGATCTCGAAGAAGTAGCTGCTGCCGAGCGTGAAGCGCAGCTCCGACGCGCCGCCCCGGAGCTCGGCGACGAGCGACTCGACGAGCGGCCCGCCCTCCGCGGCGGGGAGCGGGGGGCTGTCCGGCGCGAAGATCGGCGGCACGAGCAGCCCCTCGGCGCTCGCCCAGGAGAGATCGTCCGCGGTCTTGCCCTTGAGGTCCCGCGCGAGCGCCTGTCGCCACGTCTCCAGCGCGACCGGCGCGAACTCGGAGAAGAGCCTGTCATCCATGGGCCTCCACGACCTCGATGAGGTGGCCGAACGGCGCGTCGTCGCGCGACTTCGGGTGCATGAAGAAGATCGTCGTGCCCCGGGAGCCGGGCCGGGGCGCCGCGTCGATGACGCGGAAGCCCCGCGCCTTGAGCGCGTCGAAGGCCGCCTGGACGTCGCTGACGCGGTAGGCGACGTGCGCGAAGCCGCCGCGGCCGCCGTTCTTGTCGATGAGCTTCTGGACCGGCGACTCGGCGGAGAGCGGCTCGAGGAGCTGGATGTGATTGTCGCTGTCGCCGACGCGGAGCATCACCTCGCGGACCTGATCGGTGCCCCGCACCTCCTCCCGGTGCACCTCGCGGAAGCCGAGCAGCTCGTAGGCCGCCACCTGCGCGTCGAGCTGCCCGGCGGGCACCGCCATGGCGACGTGGTCGATGAACAGAAAGCCGGGAATCTGGTCCTTCATGCGCCCTCCTCCAGGTCAGCGAGCGGCATCGAGCGGCGAGGATGTGGAGCGATCGCCCCCCGTGAAAAGCAGAACGCGGGAGAAATGTGAAGCCTCCGGGCTCACCGGACCCGCCACGCCGGGTGCTCGTCCCCGACGGCGGGCGCCGCGATCAGGCCGTTCTCGGCCGCCCCGTCGTCGCTCTCGGGCTCGCACAGGTACACGGCGATCGCGCCGAGCGGCTGCTCGGTGTCGACCCGGGACCACCCCTCCGGGGCGCGCCGGGCCTCCGCGCGCCATTCGACGGCCGCCTCGCCGACCTGGGCCGCCTCGAGGATCGCGCGGCCGTGCTCGGCGCCGAGCGACGCCACCCGGGCGACCTCGACGTCGTGCACCCCCTCGGCCGGCGCGACGCGGAGCCCGTGCCGCCGCAGCGCCTCGGCGATCGCCGGCGGCACCAGGTAGGCCCGCGGCCGATCCACCACGGTCGTCCCGACGAACCGCGCGAGGTGCGGGATCCGCACGGTGACCGGCTCGCCGTCGAACGCCCGCGGGCTGCGCGTGAGGACGTCGATCGGGGTCGCGGTCGGCTCGAGGCGGTAGCGGACCGCGACGCGATCCGGCGGCCGGGCGCTCGAGGCCACGACCTCGCGGATGGCATCGGCGTGCGCGGCGGCCCAGGACAGGGTCTCGATCTGCCACGCCGACGCGGTCTGGACCCGCTCCTCGAACGAGAGGTAGCTGTAGCACTCGAGCAGCAGGTCGAGCCGGCCCGTGAGCCCGCGGTAGTTCGAGCCGAACCGCGGGTGGTGCGGGTACGTCATCCAGCCGAGCCCGACGGGCGCCGCCGGATCCGCGTCGCCGCCCGCGTCGAGCGCGCGCTCGTCCTCGACGAAGTTGCCGTACCAGCCGCTCTCGAAGCCGCGCTTGCGCACCGCGGCCATCACCTCGGGGACCAGGCGGTCGCGCACCATCGCGATCGGCTCGGCGCGCCCCGACTCGGCGGTGTGCGGCACGTCGACCGTCATGTGGAACCGGTGCACCGAGCCGTTGGTCGCGTGGTTGTCGATGGTGAGATCGGGCGCCCACGGGATGCACACGCGCTCCTGGAGCAGGCGCATCTCGGGCGCGGCCTGGCGGAGGTAGTCGCGGTTCAGGTTGATGCCCTGGCTCTGCGTCCGGGTGCCGACGACGGGGCCTGGCTGGCCGGTGAGCTTCTTCAGGTCGAGGCGGCGGTTCTGCGGATCGAGCGCGTCGTTGCCGTCGGGGTTGAACAGCGGCGCGACGAGGAGCACGAGCGTGTCGAGCCAGTCGGGGTGCCGGCCGTCGAGCAGGTCGCGGACGAGCGCGAGGCTGGCCTCCTTGCCCTCCACCTCGCCCGGATGGATCCCGTCGAGCATCAGCACCACCGGGCGCCCGGCGCGGCGCGCCTCGGCCGGGGAGCGCACGCCGTCCTTCGACAGCACGAGCAGCGGCAGCTCCCGTCCGCCCGGGCTGGTCCCGAAGGTCGTCACGGCGAGGCGCGGGTCGTCGCGGGCGTCCAGCGCGCGGACGAACCGCATTACGTCGGCGTGGAGGGATGTCTCGCGAAATCCGGTGGCTTCAGCGCGGGTGAGCAGCATGAGCCCGATCTCTACCGCGCCGCTCGCCGGACGGGACAGCTATCGGCACCGGGGGCGCGCCTCGCGGGAAGCCTCGCGGAAAGAGACGGGAGGAGGCGGGAAGAGAGCGCGCGCGTGGCTGTTGCACGCGCTAGGCTCGAAGCGTGGGTCCCCTCTCGGCGGGCCGGCGAGGACAGCGCGAGGACAGGATGAGCACCAGCGAAACCAGGGCGATCACCCGTGAGCTCAAGCTGCATGCGGCGCTGCTCGGAGGCGTCGTCGCGCTCCTCTGGGCGATCGAGATCCTCGACATGGCGGTGTTCCACGGATCGCTCGATGCCCTGGGAATCCGTCCTCGGACGATCCCGGGCCTCGTCGGCATCGCGCTCGCGCCGTGGCTGCACGGCGGGTTCGCGCACCTCATCGCGAACACGGTGCCGTTCGTCGCGCTCGGCTGGCTGATCCTGCTCCGCAAGAAGAGCGACCTCGCCCTCGTGACGCTCCTCTCGGCGCTCGTGGGCGGCCTCGGGGTCTGGCTCATCGGGTCGAGCAGCTCGGTGCACATCGGCGCGAGCGGCGTCATCTTCGGGTATTTCGGCTTCCTGCTGCTCCGCGGCTGGTTCGAGCGGAGCCTCCTCTCGATCGCGCTCTCGCTGGTGGTCGGCTTCGTCTACGGCGGGATGATCTGGGGCGTGCTCCCGACGCGGGTGGGCATCTCCTGGGAGGGCCATCTCTTCGGCTTCCTCGGCGGCGTCCTCGCCGCGCGCCTCCTCGGCGGCCGCCTGCGCGCGCAGGCCGCCGGCGCCGCGAGGCGCCCGATGTCGACGCGATGAGGCGCCCCGCGCTCCGTCTTCCCGTCCTGAGCGCGGAGGAGCGGCTCGCCGCGCTGCACCGCGAGCTCGAGGCGTGCCGCGCCTGCCCGAAGATGATCGGCCCGGTGGTCCACGGCCCGCCCGTCCCGAGCCGGATCCTGCTCATCGGCCAGGCGCCCGGCCCGCGCGAGGGCAGCCTGGGCCGCCCGTTCGCGTGGACCGCGGGCCGCACCCTGTTCCGCTGGTTCGAGGCGGCGCTCGGCGTGCGCGAGGACGAGCTCCGGCGGCGCGTCTACATGTCGGCCGTCGCGCGCTGCTTCCCCGGCAAGGCGAAGGGCGGCGGCGACCGGAGGCCCGATCCCGAGGAGATCCTGCGCTGCCGGACGCACCTCGCGCGCGAGGTGGGGATCCTGGAGCCGAGGCTGATCCTGCCGGTGGGCAGCCTCGCGGTGGAGCAGGTGCTCGGCCACCGAGGTCCGCTCGCGGGCGTGATCGGCGAGGCGCGCCGGGCGCGCTTTCACGGCGTCGAGGCCGACGTCATCTGCCTGCCGCACCCGAGCGGCGCGTCGACCTGGCACAGGACCGAGCCGGGGATCTCGCTCCTCGGCCGCGCGCTCCGCCTCATCGCGGAGCACCCCGAGGCCGCGCGCGCGTTCGCGGGCGCCGCGCCCGCTGCCGCGGCGGCGTCCGACGAGCCGCGGTAGGCGCGCGGGGACTCGCGGAAGACGCGCGGACCCCCCGCCGAACATGCGCGGAAACCGCGCGGAGAGGCCTCTCCCGACGAAGCGCGGACATCCTGTCGAGGACGGCCAGGCCGACAGCTCAGGAGACGCGTCGACAGCACGAAACGCGCGACAACTCCGTCGGGCGTGCGCCGTATTTCGTACGTGACGACGCGCAACGACGCGCAACGACGCGAAACGACGCGAAACGACGCGAAACGACGCGAAACGACGCGCAACGACGACCGCGCACACCACGGTCGCGGCGTCTCCGCAAAACGGATTGTCATTTTGGCAGGATGCGCCAATGTACAGGTCGCCGACGTGTCCACTTTGGCAGAGCAGCACCAGAAGCCCTGTGATCCATGCGGTGGATCCGCCGGAGGGCGGGTGGCACGAGGCTCGCATTGACAGGCAGCAAAGGCGCTGGCGGCGGGCGGGCGCTCGCGAACGAGGCAGGTAGCACCATGTTGAAGATCCTCCGGAAGTTGAATGAAGGCAGCCTCCTCCAGCGCACCATGATGCATATCGCGGTGTTCGTCGCCGGATCGGCGAGCGTCGTGGGGCTGACCAGCGTGCTGCTCGTGTCGACCGCGAAGGCCGTGCTGCCGCCGCACGACGCGACCGAGGCCGGCGCAGACTCGGCGGATGCGGAAGCGGAGAAGGGCGAGAAGGGCGCGGACGCGGAGCCGGGCTCGCCGGAGGCGGCGGCGCGCCCCGCCGGCGCGAGGGCCGGAGCGAAGGCGCTGGCGCGTGTGGCGAATCGCCGCGAGGGCGCGGTCGCGCAGTGACGGCCGCGCCGGCGCGGCCGCTCGGAGGGGCGCCGCCGGGGAGGACCGCGCCGCGCTCCGTACAGCTTCTCCTGGTGTAGGTCGTTTCGCCTCTTCTGGTTCTGGGCGTCGTGGGGCGCCGCCGGGCAGCGCCGGCTGGATCGGCGCGGCGCGCGCGTGATAGCACCGACGCCGATGACCCAGCCCCCGAGCCCCCTCGCCACCCCGGTCGCCTGGGAGATGGTCGCCGACGACTACGCGGTCGACATCGTCCCCCACTTCGAGAGATACGCCGCCGACGCCCTCCGGCTCGCCGGCGTCGACCCGGGCGCGCGCGTGCTCGACGTGGCCGCCGGGCCAGGCACCCTGTCCCTCCTCGCCGCCCGGGAGGCGCAGGTGACCGCCCTCGACTTCTCCCCGGCGATGGTCGAGCGGCTGCGCGACCGCGCCGCGCGCGCGGGGCTCGCGGTGGACGCCCGCGTCGGCGACGGCATGGCGCTGCCCTTCGAGGACGGCGCCTTCGACGCCGCCTTCTCGATGTTCGGGCTGATGTTCTTCCCCGATCGCGACCGCGGCTTCCGCGAGCTCTTCCGGGTGCTGCGCCCGGGTGGCCGGGCCGTCGTCGGGAGCTGGGCGCCGATGGACCGGTCGCCGATCATGGACGAGCTCTTCTCGGCGATCCGCGCCGAGCTGCCCGGGCTGCCCTTCGGCGAGGGCAAGGCGCCGCTCGGAGATCCGGCGGAGCTCCGCGCCGAGATGGAGGCCGCAGGGTTTCGCGACGTCTCGGTGCGCGAGGTCGAGCACGCCTGGGAGGCGGCCTCGACCGAGGAGCTCTGGGGCTCGATGCGCCGGAGCAACGCGCCGCTGGTGCTCCTGCGGGACAAGCTCGGCGAGGCGCGCTGGGACGAGCTCGGCGAGGCGATCCTCGCCCGGCTGCGGGCGCGGTTCGGCGAGGGTCCTCAGCGCCTCGGGATGGTCGCCAACCTGGGCGCCGGAACGCGCTAGCTCCACCCACCAGGAGTCCGGTCAGGGATCCGGAGAGCGCGAGCTCGACGCAGAGGCGCAAAGGCGCGCTCCCCGACACGGGCTCACTGTGTCCGCGCGACCACGGCGAGAAGGGTGTCGAGCTCGATCGGCTTCTTGAGCAGCGCGCACGCGTCCAGGGTGGCCGCTTTGGCTTCCAGCGCGTCGACGCCCGACAGGATCGCCACCGGGATGTTCGCCAGCGCGGGCTCCTGTCGCTTGAGCGCGAGAAACTCCCAGCCATTGATCTCCGGCATCATGAGGTCGAGCAGGATGATGCTCGGGCGGAGGCCGCGGCGGAGCAGATCCAGCGCCACCGAGCCATTCTCCGCGCAGACGACCTCGTAGCCGAACGCCTGCAAGAGCTCCTTCACGACAGAGCGAAACCCGCTGTCGTCGTCGACGAGCAAGACACCGTCGCGAGGATCATCCTGCGGGCTCATCGGGACCTCCGGCCGGCGGGGACACCTCGGTCGGCAGCGCGTGGCGGCGCCGGCGCAGGGGGAGGTCCACGATGAAGGCCGCCCCCGCGCCGAGCTCGCTCTCTACGCGAATCGAGCCACCATGGGCGTCCACGATCCGGCGGCTGATGTACAGGCCGAGGCCGAGACCGCCGTAGTGCTGCGCCGAGACGCCTCGCTCGAAGCGTTCGAAGATGTACGGCACGCAGCTCGCGTCGATCCCGATGCCGCGATCGGCGACGACCAGCTTGGCCATCTCGCCGTCGGCCGCGACGCTGATCTCGATCGGCTTGCCCCTCCCATACTTGATGGCGTTCAGCACCAGGTTCGTCACCACCTGCTCCAGGCGGGCCCTGTCCCACAAGCCGACCACGGGAGCGTCGGCCCGCCATGTCACCGTACTTCCGGATTGCTTCAGCTCCACGTCGAAGTCCTCCACGACCTCTCGCGAAAGCGCCCGGAGATCGACGTCTTCCAGCTTCAGCTCGAGCTTGCCTGCCTGGATCCGGGCCACGTTGAGCAGATCTTCGATGAGCCTGACGAGCCGCCGGCACTGCCGCTCGGCCATCCCGGCCAGCCTCTGCGCGCCGGCGGGGAGCGCCGTCGCCTCGCGCATCAAGCCTTGCACGGCGAGCTTCAGGCCCGCGATGGGGGTATAGAGCTCATGAGAGGCGATCGACACGAAGTCGTCGCGCATCCGCACCGCTGCCTCGGCGGCGGCCCGGGCCCTCTGCTCTTCCTCCAGGAGCAGGGCGCGCTCCGCCTCGATCTTCTTCCGCTCCGTGATGTCCGTGGAGATGCCGCCCACCGCGTACGGGACGCCGGCGGCGTCGCGCAGAGGGAACTTGATGGCGAGATAGGTGTGCACGCCATCGTCGTGAGGCATCACCTCCTCGTCTTCCAGCGCCGTCCCAGCGAGGATCGCCCGCTGGTCGAACGCGCACAGCGCCTCGGCGTGCTCCCGGGAGAACACGTCATAGTCGCTCTTGCCCACGATGGCCTCGCGAGCGACGCCGAACAGCTCCTCGAAGCGGCGGTTGACGAGGATGTAGCGCCCCTCGATGTCCTTGACGGAGACGACGGTCGTCGAGCTGTCGATGATGGCGCGCAGGAGCTCCTGGCTCGTGCGCAACGCCTCCTCCGCGCGCCTGCGCTCCTCCGCGACCTTCCGCAGCGCCGCCTCCGTCCGCTCGTGCTCCGCGATCTTGCGCCTGAGCTGGGCGTTGGCGTGGCTGAGCTCGGCGGTGCGCTCGGCGACCTGCTGTTCCAGCCGCTCTTTTGCCCGGGCTTCTTCTGTCAGGCGAGCCTCGAAGGCGAAGATGGATTTCAGGTCCACCTCGATCACATCGCGACACTGCGCCACGAGCGTCTGGTAGGTCTTGCTGTACTGGTTCGCGCGGTCATCCAGCACGCAGATGGTTCCGAAGATGTCCCCCGTGGGCCAGGCGATCGGGAAACCGAGATAAGATATCATCCCGAGCTTGACATCCGGGCTCGACTCCCACTGCTCGTCCTTCAAGGCGTCAGGGACCAGCAGCGGCGTTCGGGTCTTCATCACGGTCTCGCAGTAGAGCCCGGTGTCGAGGCGCGCGCGTTCGTTGGGCTCATAAGGGTTCCCCTTCGACTCGCTGGAGACGCAGACGACGATCTCGGGCGGCTCGACCCTCATGATCAGGGCGGCCGGGACGCGCAGGATCTCCGCGAGGAGATCGGTCATCTCCTGCCACTTGCGAGCGATGTCCGTCGGAATGTCGATCGCGACCGTGTTTGATCGGCTTCTTCGGCCGCTCGCGGGCGAAGCGGTCGTCGTCCCGAGGTCGTCCGTACGCTGCTCCGGCGGGCAGCCGGAGGCGGCCCCATGCGGCCCGAGGTCCGCGCTCTCAGCGCGCTCCGAGGGCGCGGGCCCGCCCAGCCCCGGGTGGCGGGCATGGTCTACAACCAGCGAGCCTGGCTCTGTGTGATCGTCGGTCCCGGTACGCATGAGCCCCCACGATGACGAATCGTGCCAAGGGCCATCAGGTTGTCAAGGTGGGCGCGACGGCACCGCTTCTGAGGACGCAGCGCGACGAGCCGGCCGGCGGTCGAACCCTACCCTGGCTCGCCCTACCCTGGCTCGCCCTACCCTGGCTCGCCGCCCAGGCGCCCTTCGGAGAGCGGCGAGGACGCCCTCGCGTTGATGCGCTGGGCAACGGCGCAGCGCTCCGGCAGGCTCATCAAGCGCGCCCTCGACCGCATGGCGCTGCTCGCGATCGGGCGCGGAACCGGTTGAAATTGTTCCTCGACCAAGGCATCTTCGGGAAGGGATCTCTGACGGCTCTTCCTCGCTTTCCGCGGGGCAGCGCTTCGGAACGGGGCGGCGGCGAGGTGTTCGTTGTCTGCGGGGCGGCCCATGGCGCCTGTCGCAGCGCGGTCGTCCGTCTCCATTTGCCTTTGCACCATCGCGATGAGGGTTGCGCCGCGACCGTACCTGGGGCCTGCCGGGTGACGGCCAGCCCAGACGCCTGTTCGAGGAATCCACCATGGTACCGCTCAAGCAACTCATCGGCTCGCCCATGGATCCTGCGCGGTTCGTCAGGATCGCGATCGCCGCGTCGGCCGCGCTCTCGTCGGCTCATCGCGCCGAGCCCCACGGGGATGTCCGGCCAGGCACCCTGCTCGTGGACGAGGGCAGCGGCACGGCACAGCTCGTCGGCCCGGCCGCGGAGGAGGGCGTCGCGGGGCAGCAGAGCGGCCGGCACGCGGTCGCGCCGGAGGCGCTGCCTTACATGGCGCCCGAGCGGACGGGCCGCACCAGCCGGGCGGCAGACCATCGGACCGATCTCTACTCGCTGGGCGTCGTGTTCTACGAGCTGCTCACCGGAGCTCTGCCGTTCCAGGCCGAGGGTGTCATCGAGTGGGTGCACTGCCACATCGCTCGACGTCCGCGCCCGATATCGGAGCACGCGCCGCGCCTGCCCGCGCCCATCCGCGACATCGTGATGAAGCTGCTGGCCAAGATGCCCGAGGACCGGTACCAGACGGCGGCCGCGCTGGGGCGGGACCTCGCGCGCTGCCTGCGAGCGCTCGAGTCCGGACAGGAGCTCTCCTCGTTCCCCCTCGGCGCGGGCGACGTCCCCGAGCAGCTCCGCATTCCCCACAAGCTCTATGGCCGCCACGCCGAGATCGCCTCGCTCTCCGCGGCGTTCGATCGCGTCTGCTGCGCGGCGGGCGCGCCGGAGCTCGTGCTCGTCGTCGGGAACCCCGGCATCGGCAAGTCCGCCCTGGTGGACGAGCTCCATCGCCCGGTGGTCCGCCGGCACGGCCTCCTCGTCTCGGGCAAGGCCGATCAGTACGAGCGCGGGGTCCCCTACGCGGGGATCGTCCAGGCGCTCGATCGGTTCGTGCAGCGGATGCTCATGGAGAGCAAGCCGCGGCTCGCCGAGTGGCGGCGGCAGCTCCTCCACGCCGTGGGCGACGACGGGCAGATCATCCTCGACATCGTCCCTCGCCTCGAGCGGGTCATCGGCCCGCAACCGCCGGTGGAGCCGCTGCCGGGCAGCGAGGCGAAGGGCCGGTTCGAGCGGGTCTTCCGGGCGCTCTTCGGGGCGATCGCGAGCGCGGAGCACCCGGTCGTGCTCTTCCTCGACGACCTCCAGTGGGCGGACGCCGCCAGCCTCTCGTTCCTCGTCAGCCTCCTGTCGCGCGGCGAGATCCGCCACCTCCTGTTCATCGGCGCCTACCGCGACAACGAGGTCGGGGCGGGTCACCCCCTGAGCGCGGCCATCGACGAGATCCAGAAGGCCGGCGTCCGCACCGAGCGCGTCACGCTCGATCCGCTGTCCCGGCAAGACGTCGCGGAGCTCGTCGCCGACGCGCTCCGGTGCGGCGCCGAGGAGGCCCGGCCGCTCGCCGGGTTGATCCACGACAAGACCCACGGCAACCCGTTCTTCGCGACCCAGTTCCTCAAGATGCTCGATCAGGACGGGCTGGTCGTCTTCGACCCGGAGCAGCTCGTCTGGCGCTGGGATCTCGCGAAGATCGAGGCCGCGCGCCTGACCGACGATGTCGTCGAGATGGTGCTCCACAAGCTCCGCCGGCTGCCGGAGACAGCGATGCTCTCGCTGCGCCTGGCCGCCTGTATCGGCGGGGAGTTCGAGATGGACACCCTCGCCGCCGTCTGCGAGGCGCCGCAGGCCGAGCTCCACGAGCGCCTCGCGCCCGCGGTCCAGAGCGGGCTCCTCCTGCGCTCCGGCGGCGGGTACGCGTTCCTCCACGATCGCGTCCAGCAGGCCGCCTATCTCCTCACGCCGGAGGCCGAGCGGGCCGACGTGCACCTGCGGATCGCGCGCGCGCTCAAGGCGCGATCCGCGGAGCTCGGCGACGAGCTCTTCGCGATCGCCAACCAGTACAACCTCGGCGCCGCCCACATCTCCGACCCGGAGGAGCGCAGCGCCGTGGCCGAGCTCAACCTCGCGGCCGGCAGGAGGGCCAAGGCATCCTCGGCGTACGGCGTCGCGGCCGGGTACCTCACGGCCGGCGCGGCGCTGCTCGACGAGGCGAGCTGGCGCAGCGATCACGAGCTCATGCTGGCGCTCCACGGCGAGCTCGCCGAGTGCGAGCACCTCTCCGGCAACGGCGCGGAGACGCGCCGCCTCTGCGCGCTCCTCCTGGAGCACGGCCGGACCCGGCTCGACAAGCAGCTCGCCTACAGGCTCCTCATCGAGCGGAGCACGGCCGAGCTCGCGATCGGCGAGGCGATCCACGCCTGCGTCGACTGCATGCGCATGCTCGGCATGGACATGCCGACGAGCGCCTCGGACGCGGACGTCGAGGCGGAGTTCGAGCGGATCTGGGCGGCGATCGGCGACCGGCCCATCGCGTCGCTCGCGGATCTGCCGCCGATGACCGATCCCGAGATCCTGGGCGCGGTGACGGTGCTCAGCGTCACCTACGTACCGGCCTGGTACTACGACCAGACGCTGGCGCACTGGATGATGGCGAGGACGATCTACCTCAGCGTCCTCCACGGCAACGCCGGCCCTTCGGCGATGAGCTACGCGACGGCCGCCATGGTCCTCATGCCGAGGTTCGGCGACTACCGCCGTGGCTACGAGTTCGCGAAGATGGGCCACGAGCTCGCCCACCGCACGGGGACGCCTTATTGGCAGAGCATGATCAGCGCCGCGCTCGGCTCCTATGCGGCCGTGTGGTTCGAGCCCTTCGGCCGCTGCGTGCGGGTCCTGGAAGAGGGCCTCTCGGCGGGGCGCCGCTCGGGGAACGTCACGTTCATCACGGTGAACAGCGTGCAAGGGCTGTCGCTGATGATCTCCTCGGGGCGCCGGCTCGACGAGGTGTACCGGGAGAGCGAGCGGCTGCTCGACATCACCGGCGGCGTGGAGCGCAGCATGACCGCGCCCATCATCGTCGGCATGCAGCGGGCGATCCAGTGCCTGCGCGGCCTCACGGCGAGCGTCTCGACGATGAACGGCGGCGGGTTCGAGGAGGAGGCGTTCGAGCAGGCCAATCCCCCGAGCTCGCTCATGGCCTTCTACTTCTATCACGGCCGCAAGATCCAGGTGCGGCTCCTCGCCGGGGAGGTGGAGGAGGCCGTGCGGCTCTCGGAGCGGTTCAAGCCGTTCCTCTGGAGCATGGGCTGCCAGGCCCTCCTCGCCGAGTGCACGCTCTACATCACGCTCGCCCTGCTCGGCCATTTCGACGACGTGGACGAGCAGAAGCAGCGCGAGTACAGGGCCGAGATCGCGGCGAACGAGGGGCTGCTCGCGGTCTGGGCGGAGAACTGCCCCGCGAACTACCGCGCCATGAAGCTCCTCGCCGGGGCCGAGATCGCGCGGGTGGAGCGGAGGGCCGACGACGCCCTCCGGCTGTACGACGAAGCGGCCGAGTCCGCGCGCGAGCACGGGCTCGTGCAGATCGAGGCGCTCTCCAAGGAGCTCGCGGGCCGCTTCTGCCTCGCCCGGGGCCTCGGCTCCATGGCCGGGGCGCTGCTCCGCGACGCGCGGGCCTGCTACGCGCGCTGGGGCGCCGACGGGAAGGTCCGCCAGCTGGAGCAGCGCTATTCGCGGCTGCTCGCGGCCGATCCCGCCCGTGCCGGCGCGGCGCCCGGCGCGCAGCTCGACCAGATGGACGTGCTCACGGCCGTCAAGACGTGTCAGGCCATCTCGTCCGAGATTGACCAGGACAGCCTGCTGTCGACGCTGCTCCGGATCGTGGTCGAGCACGCGGGCGCCGAACGCTGCCATTTCCTGGCGGCGAGCGGCGATGCGCTGGTGATCGCGGCGTCGGCCGAGGTCGGCGAGGACGGCGTCGACGTCGCGGTGCACTCGCCGCGCGTCGCGCTCGACGCCGGGCGCCTGCCGGAGTCGATGATCCAGTATGTCCAGCGGACGCACGAGCAGATCATCCTCGACGATCCGGCCGCGCAGTCGCTGTTCTCCGGAGATCCGTACGTCGAGCGGGTGCGGCCGCGGAGCGTGCTGTGCGCGCCCGTCCTCCGGCAGTCGGCGCTCGTGGGGGTCCTTTACCTGGAGAACAACCTCACGCTGGGCGCGTTCAGCGCGCGGCGGCTCGGGCTCCTCCAGCTCATCACGGCGCAGGCGGCGATCTCGATGGAGAACGCCGCGCTCTACAACGCGCTCCGGCTGGAGAACGCCGAGCGCCGCCAGACGGAGGGCACGCTGCGCGAGAGCCAGGAGCGGCTGCGCCGGTTGCTGGAGGAGCGCGAGGCCTCCGCGGCGACCCTGAGCGAGAAGCTCGCGATCATCGAGCGGCAGCAGCAGGCCATCAGCAGCCTGTCGACCCCGATCATCGAGGTGTGGGACGGCGTGCTGACGATGCCAGTCCTGGGCGACATCGACGCTCGCACCGCCGCTCACATGATGGAGGCCTTGCTCGACGCGATCGTCCGCAAGCAATCCCGGCACGTGATCCTGGACGTGACGGCGCTCCAGTCGGTGGACAGCGCCACGGCCGATCACCTGATCCGCGTGGTGCGCGCGGCGAAGCTGCTCGGCTCGGAGGGGATCATCGTCGGGATCCGGCCCGAGGTGGCGCAGACCATCGTGTCGATCGGGCTGGACCTCGCCTCGGTGGCGACGCACGCGAACCTGCGGCAGGCCCTCCTCCGGTGCATGATCCGCGACAAGATGAACGGCTCGCCCGCGCCGGTGCCGGCCGGCGCCTAGGACACAGAGCGGGTCAACGGACGATCACGCGCACCGGAGAGCCGGGCAGCCCCTGCAGCCCCACCCGCACCGGCTTCTTGGACACGAGCTCGAAGCTGTAGCGCCGCAGCAGCGTGCCCAGGATCAGCTTCATCTCGTACAGCGCGAAGGCGGCCCCGATGCAGCGCCGATTGCCGCCGCCGAACGGCAGGAATTCGAAGGGGGAATAGGTCCGCTCCAGGAATCGCTCGGGACGAAACACCTCCGGCTCCGGAAATACCGCGGGATTGTGGTGGGCCCAGATGATCTGCGCGAACACGCCTGCTCCGGCCGGCAGCTCGTAGCCCGCGATCTGCATCGGCGCGTTCAGCTTGCGTCCCACCCCCGGGCTCGGCGGGCGCAGGCGCAGCGTCTCGTTGCACACCGCCTCCAGATACGGCGCCTTGGCCAGCGCCTCGGGCTCCGGATCCGCGCCCAGCGCCGTCAGCTCGTCCTGCAGCCGGCGCAGCGCGGCGGGCGCGTGTCCGAGAAAATAGAGCACCCAGGAGAGCGCGCCCGCGGTCGTGCTGTGCCCCGCGAAGAGCAGCGTGTGCAGCTGCTCGAAGATCTGCTGGTCGTCGAGCGCCGTCCCGTCTTCCTGGCGGGCTTCCAGGAGCAGGCTCAGGATATCGGTGCGCTCGACGGGCTCGGCGCGGCGGCGGGCGATCTCCGGATCGAGGAAGCTGCGCAGGTCGCGGGTCGCGCGCTGCCTGCGCGCCCACGGGCCGAAGCCCCGGAACTCCCGGCGCAGCCAGGGAATGATGAGGGTGATGGTCAGGCCGAAGGAGAAGCTCTTGCGCAGCTCCTCGAGCAGCTCCTCGAGGCGCGCCGCTTCCGCCGGTGTGGTGACCCCGAACACGAGGTGGATGATCGTCTGCAGCGAAATCTTGTGCATCAGGTCCTGCGCCACAAGCTGCAGGCCCGGCTTGAAGTCCCGGGAGCACTGCAGGGTCAGGTCGCAGATCTGCTTCCCATACAGGCGCATGCGCTGTCCGTGAAACGGCGGCATGAGCAGCTTGCGCATGGCCGCGTGCCGCGCGCCCGAGAGCGAGAACAGCGACGACTCTCCCACCGCCGCGGTGAAGCTCTCGCCCAGCATCTGGTCGAGGTTTTCCGGCGGCACCGCGAACACGGAGCGCAGCCCCTCCACGCTGCCGGTGGCCAGCACCGGTTTGCCGTTCATCTTCGGGCACGACATCGGATCGCCGTAGCGCTCCCGCATGCGCAGCGTGTAGCCGATCGGGTCGAGCATCCCCTGAATGTTCGCCAGGATGTTGTTGCTGGGGCCTTTGGGCAAAGTGGTCATGGGTCGCGTCCCTTCGGTTGTACGGCTTCCGCGGCTCGATGCGGGTGACGTGGGCGCTGAATCGCTGGCGATCGCCGATCGTCCCCCGTCGATGTGGATTGTTCCGGGCTCGATCGCGGGGCGGGATCCTCCGCGAGATCGCCCGCCCCGTCAATCCGACCGCCGGAGCTCGCCGGCCGCGCGACCCCGCCGCCAGCTTCGGGATCGACGACGCCGCGATCGAGGAATTCCGGCTCAGCGCCGAGGAGGCTTGTCGCGGGCATCGGACGATGATGAAGGACGCTCCGAGCGCATGTCTGGCGGAGAGAGAGCGGCCGGTGGCCGACTCCGTGCTTCGTCGTGTCGTCAGAGAGGAGCTGCCTCGCTCGTCACGGCCGACGAAGCGCTCCGGAGCGGCGGCGGCGCCTGGATTACCAGCTACGCCGCGCGATCCGATCGGCGAGCGCCTTTCGAGCGGCGTGCAGCCTGCGGGCGGTGGTGGCCGGGTTCAGGCGGTGCGCCCTGGCGCAGGCGGTGATGGTCTGGGGACCTGCCGCGGCGAGGAGGAGCTCGCCGTCCTGCGCAGGCAGCGCGACGAGCGCGCGGAGCGCGGCGCGGGCCAGGAGCCTCCCCTCCAGGTCGACGCAGCCTTCGCCGACCAGCGCGCGCGGGTCGTCGACCGGGACCTCCCGGCGGACGCGGGCGCGCCCCAGGTGATGGCCCGCCTGCCGCCATGTGATGCCGCGCAGCCAGCCCTGGAGCGCGCGGCGCGGATCGGCCCGCGGATCAGGGCGGTATCTGCCCTCCTGGACGGCTCTCCAGGCGGCCATGAGCACGTCCTGGAGCACATCCTCGCGATCGCGCGCGTGGACGCCGCAAGCGGCGAGCACGGCCGCGATCAGGCGCCGCTCCGCGACGAGGGCGCCGATGGGCGGCGAGACCGCGGGACGGCGCGGCGTCGAGCGCGCCGGTGCAGGCGGCGCACCGCGCTTGCGACGGCTCATCGGGAGATCCGGCGCGCCGCGCCTCGGCCGGCCGCCGGCAGGCAGCGGGGTGAGCGTTCGCGATGGAGCGTGGGTGTTCCGGCGGCGCGCCGCAGTACGCCGCTGTTGCGTTCCAGGGTGATCCATCGCTGCTCGTCGAAGGACGCGTCCATGCGCGCGAGTTCCCCGGCGACCCCGCGCTTCGCTGCAAAATCGATCAGGCACGCTCGTTTTCACGCACGTGGCGCCGACGCGGCGCTCGCGCCGGAGCAGATCTCCTGGTGCTCACGGTGCCTTGACGGCTCTCTGTTCCGATCGAGGACGCGAGCGGGCGTGGGGGCGTGGGCTCGTCTTCACGGTGCGCCGTTCAACGCGTCCTCGATGGCGGGCAGGTAGGCGCTGCCGGGGAACGCCTCGCGGAACCGGGCGGCGCGCGCCGCGGCCTCGGCGCGCCGGCCGGCCTGGTCCAGCGCCTGGATCGCCAGGGTCTCGCGTTGCTGGGCTCGCGGGCTGCGCGGGTAGCTCCGCGCGTGGCGGTCGAGCGCCTCGAGCGCCTCGGTCGCCCTTCCCGCTCCGAGCGCGGCGATCGCGCGCTGGATCAGGGTCAAGTCGGTGTCCATCGGCGGGAGGGCCGCCTTCGCGCCGGGCGCGGCGGGCGGCGCCTGCGCGGGCGCCGCCGAGGAAAACGCCGCAGCGACGTCGGCGCGCGCGGCCGGCGCGCCCGCGCTGGCCGGGACCGCCGCGAGCACGTCGCCGCGGACGAGGGCGCTCTCCGGCGGGGCGGGGCGCGGCAGGGCCGCGTAGAGCGCGCCGGCGCCGGTGCCGGCCCCGCCCAGGAACAGCGCCGCGCCTGCTGCGGCGAGCTTCGCCCGCGCGACCCGGATGCCTGCCCGCGCGAGGCTCGCCGGGGCGCGGCGCGCTTCCCACCCCAGGACGGCCTCCGCCGCGGCGTCGCCGGGCGGGAAGGCGCGCGCAGCCTGGCCGGCCGGCGCGCCCCCGTCGCCCTCCGGGCGGGCGAGCCGCGCCTGAAGCCGCGCCCAGAGCAGCTCGCCGAGGCCTTCCGGCAGGTCGAGCCGGGCGTCCCCCAGCTCGAGCAGCAGCGGCCCGTGGGCCAGGGCGAGCGGCGCCAGGGCGGAGCGCGCGTGCACGCCGAGCGCGTCGCGCTCCCTCGCGCCGAGCCGCACGACCGCGGCCGCAAACTCCTTGCGGGCCCGCCGCAGCCGGTCCCACGCGGTGTTCTCCGGGATCTCGAGCGCCGCGGCGATCTCGCGCATCTCGATCCCCTCGAGCTCGTACAGGAGGAACACGACGCGCCGGTCGCCCTCGATGCGCTGGACGAGCGCCCGGACGATCCGCTGCGTCTCGGCCTGCGCGAACCGCTGCTCCGCGTCGTCGCTCGGGTCCGCGACGTCGATGCGCTCGGCGTCCG
Source organism: Sorangium sp. So ce394 (assembly GCF_051474665.1). Classification (NCBI taxonomy): domain Bacteria; kingdom Pseudomonadati; phylum Myxococcota; order Polyangiales; family Polyangiaceae; genus Sorangium; species Sorangium sp. So ce394. The sequence continues at coordinate 4,374,020 of NZ_CP150339.1, read as the reverse complement.
ACCGCGCGAGCAGCTCCCGCCGGTTCCGGGAGAGCCGCTGGTGCCGCAGGGCGAGGTGCGACGCGATGCTCGCCACCCACGCCTTCATGGAGAAGCGAGGGTCGTAGTCCCCGAAGCGGCGGTGGACGACGAGAAACACCTCCTGGGCCACATCGCGCAGGTGCCTCGCCGGGACCCCCATCCGCCAGAGCACCCGGAGGACGTACCGGAGCAGGCCCGTATAGACCTCCTCGAAGGACGGCCGCGGGGGCGGCTCGGGCGCCGGCCCGGCGCCGGCGTCGGCTGCCGATCCGGGGTCGGCGTCGGCTGCCGATCCGGGGTCGGCGTCGTGGTCGGGGGCCAGCGGAGGCCGGGGGGGTTGAGGCTCCGTCATCGCCGCTTCTTCCCGCGAGGCGGGCTGGATTGTGGCGAAATCGTACGCGGGGCAGAAAAAAGACAGGACCGGGGGGTCGTGCGGTCCGCCGGCTGCGCTTGCAGCCGCCTCGCTCGCCGACGCCCGCCTGCCGCTTACGTGGCGTCTCCGTGTTCCGTTGCGAAATCAACCAGGCGCGTCGGGGACCGGGCGTCCATGCGGCTGCCACGGGCTCTCGGTGCGATGGGGGCCTCTGGTGACCCGGGGGTCGCTCGGCTGAAGCGGGCGGCACACGATTTTTTTGCGCAGCAGATCCTGAGAAAGAAACGATGATTTTCGGAACGTAACCCTGCGAGCCACCACGACCCCGCGAGCCTGCATGAGCCTGAGGGGGCTTCTCGCGTCCTTCTTCATGTGGTTCCCTGCCGAGGCGCTGGCGCCATAGCGCTGCGCGCGCGGCGGCTGCCCGCGGAACGACCGAGGTGAGACGATGAGGCGATGGGCTCGACGGGTGACGAGCGGGATGGTGATGGCGTCGGGCGCCATGGCCGTCGTGCTGGGGACCTGGGCCGGTGGCTGCGCAACGCCCGAGGACTGGTACTGCCCCTGGGATCCCGAGCCTGGATTCAAGGACCATCCTTGTCTCGTGACGGAGGAGCCGGTGGATGGCGGCGAGGGCGCCGACGCGTGCGGCGATGCCGGTCCTGACGCAGGCGACGCCTGCGCGGACGGGGGTGCCGGCGCCGATTTCGACAGCGCGACCGTCCCCGAGCTCGACACCGGCACGCCGGCGGCCTGTCCGGGGCAATGCGTGCCGAGGGAGCCGTTCGGCTGGTCCGAGCCGGCGCTGCTCTGGATCGGCCCGCAGGACCGAGCACCGGACTGCCCCGCCGCCGCGCCCATCGTCGCCTACGAAGGCCGCGCGGACTTCACGGCGGGGGCGCCGCGCCCATGCCCGGCCTGCCTGTGCGACCCGCCGGACGCGTCGTGCGAGCTACCGGCGGCGTGGAGCACCTACGCCAGCTTTCCCTGCGACGTTCCCGGCGCCGCCGAGACGCCGTTCGCTGCTCCCGGAGGTTGGGACGGGTCCTGCACCACGGCCGGCGCGATCGCCGCCGGACAGATGTGCGACGGCGCCGTGTGTGCGCAGTCGCTCGAGATACCGGCCCCCCGCGTACTCCCGGGGAGCTGCGCGCCGAGGATCGCGGAGAGACCCGAGGAGCCGGAGGCACCTGAAGGCGCCGGGGGCTTCGCGGTCTTCGCGCGGGCGTGTACCGGCACCGCGTTCGCGCCGTGCGCCGATCCCGGGACGACCTGCACCCCGGCGCCGCCGGCCGGCGATGCCGCGCCGCCCGAGGGGTTCTTGACGTGCATCCACCGCGAAGGCGAGCGCGACTGCCCGGCGACCTACCCGGACCGGCACGTCTTCTACGCGGGCGCCGAGGACACGCGCGGCTGCGCCCCATGCGGCTGCGCCGAACCTACCGGCGGCACCTGCAGCGTCCTGGCATCGGCGTTCAGCGATGAGGCGTGCTCGCAGCTCGCCGTCGGCGTGGTGGTGAGCTCCGCGGCCCCCTTCTGCGGCGCTATCTCCCCCGGGACGGCGCTCGGGAGCAAATCGGCGAGCGTTGTCCGCCTCGAACCGGGCACCTGCGCGCCGACGGGCGGCGAGCCGACCGGCAGCGTCGCGTTGCTCGGCGCAGCAACGCTCTGCTGCCGCCCTGAGCCGATCCCTGATCCGGTACCTGCCTGAGGCGGGTGGACCTGGGTTCTCACGGCTGCGTCCACGCGGAGCCGCATCCACATGCTTCCATCACACGTGATGCTCCAGGCCCGCGCACGCCGATTGGCGAACAACCGAGCCCGGCTCAGAACGAAGCGACGAGGTGCAAGCCTCCCGCCGTGGAGGTGCCGGCCACGGACAAATTCTCACCGCCACCGAGATGAAGCGTGGGGCGCACCAGGTTGGCCACGAGCTCGCCAGTGAGCCGCGCGGCAAGGTCGTACGAGAACGGCACCTCAACGCCGCCGCGCAGCCCGAGCCCCGCATAGGGCCGCAACGCCTCCCCCACGACATCGACCATCCCGAAGCGCCGCACGCGGCCTGCCGTGACGAGGCCGCAACCGAAGAACCAGGCCACGTGCCCGCAGGAGACGACCGAGCCGCCAAGCGAGGACACCGCGAATGTCCTCCCCTGATACGGGTCGGTGGCGACCGGCAGGTCTACGCGTCCCTCCAGCGACAGCGAGAACGCCACCCATCGAGCCCCCACGAACCCCGAGAACCCGACCGCCGGGTCCGGCGCTAATCCCTTGCTGATCAGCGCGCCCACGCCGACCTGAAGCCGCAGCCCGGCCAGCGCGGCGTCACGGCGCTCCACCGGCCGCGCCGGCGCGACGGGCCGGCACGGCGGGGCCGGCGGGGCCGGCGCCGCAGCCGGCGCGCGCGGCGGACCCGCGGGCGCCGCTCGCGGGGAGGCCGTCTCCGGCGGCTCCGGCGCGGAGGCTGCCTCCGACGGCCGCGGCGCTGACGGCGGCGTCGGCGCTGACGGCGCCGCCTCCGACTGCGCCGGCTCCCGCGCCGGCCGCACCGGCCGCAGCACGATGGCGAGGGCGGTGCCGACGTCCTCCACCAGCGCCCCGCAGGCCGCGCTCGTGAGCTCCTGGCCGCCGAGCCGCCGGCCATCGCCGTCGTACAGCGCGATCTCCCCCAGGAAATGCCGCCCCTTGCGCCCGAGGACCACCTCGACCCGCCGGCCGCCGCCGCCGTCCACGAACGGGTCCGTCCCGCCGAGCTGCGCGGCGACGACGTCCCGGAGCGCCTGCTCCTCGGGGCACCCCTCCGCACCCGGGCCGCGCGTGTAGGACAGCCGCGCGCCGCCCGGCGGGACCTGACCGAGGGCCGGCGGCGCGGCCAGCACCAGGGACACGGCAAGACTCCACCCGATGGCGTTCAGACGTGGATGGCGCAAGGGACTCCGCTCGAGCGTCAGGCAAGGGCCGCAGGTCGATGGCGAGGGGCCACGGCCGGCTGCGACCTGCCCGACTGGAATTACGGACCACGACCCGCATCCGGCAACGGATTTTTCCGGGCCGCGGCGCCCCGCCACGCCCGCGCCGGCGGGCGCCGGAGGCCTCGAGGTCTGCCGGACGGGTCGATCACCCGTTCCGGGAGACCTCCCGGCCTCTCCAGCAGGTCGACGACCTCTGAAAAGAGCCCGATCGGCCCGCGCCACCACGACGGCGACCCGTTCCGGGAAGCCCCGGGGTATCTCCGAGCGCGCTGGCAACCTGCCGACGAACCCCCTCGGCATCTCCGAGCGGGCCGGCGACCCGTCGAGGCCCCCTCGAGGGGGGTGGTCCACCCTCGCCCCTCCCCCGCCCTGCTCCGGGATGCAACCGGCCCATCCCGCCCGTGTCAGGCCGGCAGTGCTCACGATTGAACATGAAGGCAGGAAGGCGAAGGCGGGAGGGAAAGCTCAATGTTCTTCCTGCCTTCCCGCCTTCATGGGAGCTCTCTCCGGGCAACTTCGAGCACGACCGTCAGGCCCGCGCTCCAGCACCTCCGTAGATATCCGCTGAGCTGCGCACCAGCGCAGTCGATAGCACGTTAACGACGACAGGCGCGCTGGACGTGGGAGAGGGCGATGCTCATCGTGCCACGATGGACTCAACGTTCGATGCTTCGATCTACGTTCGCGCTCCCATCATCAACATCGCCAATGGCGTGACCCTCGCCAACGCGCTGGTCGCAGCCTGTCCGGAGGCGGCGCCGGAGAACGTCGCCAAGGCGTGTACGAAGCTGAAGGCCGCCGGGGAGGCAGGCCAGAAGGCGCTCACCGCGCGCCGCCGGGTGAACGGCGCCCTGTCCGAGGACGACGTGCGGGGGCTCGACCGGGAGGCCGACGCGAGCTTCGGGGCGCTGCGCATGCGCCTCATCGCGACCTCGATGCTGCCCGAAGCGCGCTTCCCGCAGGCGCGGCGCGCCGGAGAGCTGGTCAACGAGCTCTTCGGCGATGACGGCCTCTCGTTCCTCACGGCCGAGTACTCCGTGCAGAACACGGTCATGGCCTCCATCCTCGCGCACATCGAGGAGGCGGGCCTGAAGCCGGAGATCGACGCGCTCGCCGGGCCCGAGTTCCTCGAGCAGATCGGCAACGTCCTGCCGCGCTACGACGCGATGGTGCGGGACAAGCTCCAGAAGGAGGCCGCCGCGACATCGAACCTCGCCACGCACGTGCGCGCCATCCAGACGGCCATCGTCAACTACGCGACAAAGGTCGCCGCCATGGTCGACGAGGACGAGCCCGCGACCGTCGAGGCCGTCCGGAAGGCGCTCCGCCCGCTCGACGTGCACCGCGAGGCCGGCGCGCGGCGGTCCCAGGGCGGCGCCAAGGGCGAGGCCACGAGCGGCGCCCCGCCCGCGCCGGCCGCCCCGCCGGCGACCGGCGCGGGCGTCGACGGCGCCGGCGAGCCGGTCTGAAGAGCTGCGCGCGCCGGCAACCAGCAGGCCTGTGCCGGGGAGGAAAGCAGCCGAGGCCCAGGTTCCGGGGGCTCCAGCGCAGCCAGGAGCACCAGCAGGCACTGCGCCGACGCGAGCGGGAAGGTTCGCTGGGCATGCGTACGCGCGACCCCACGACCCGAGCGAACCGGTCGTAGCCCGACGAGAGCACCCTTCGGAGTAGGCGCGCCCGTCAAGAGCTGTTAGGGTCGAGATAACTACTGCCGGGAGGGCTCCTCCGTGTTCGCCCGCATCCCCATCATGCCGCCGCTGATCCAGCGTAAGGCGACCGTCAGCTCCCCGAAGGGGCAGTGAATGGCGAGGAAGAACATGCTGGACGTTCCGCGAGAGGCACCTTCCTTCCCCCTGATCGCCGCCGAGATGCTCGGGAGCGCGCCGCCGGCCATCGTCACGCAACGCTTCCTCCTGCACGTGGAAACGTGGCGCACGGAAACGCTCGCCTGGCTCAGCGGTCCCGAGCGAGCCGCGCACCTGTCGGACCGTCTAGCGGAGTTGCTCCGCGCGCTCCTCGGCGATCCGTCCGCGCGCCGGTCGAGGGAAGTGCCTCTCACCGTGACGAGCTATCCCGCGCCGAACCGGAGCGCGGTAGGCCTCGCGGAGCACCGGAGCGCACTCGACATCCTCGTGTGGCGATCGACGCTCGTCGACTATCTGCAAGACGTCTGGGACGTCATCGGTCCTGCGCTGTTCGAGGTGCAGGAATGCGGGTTCGCCGTCGACATCCTCCTGATGCCGCAGCCGCCTTCCGGAGTGAGGCTGTGCATCGACTGCCTCCAGCCTCTTCCGGCCGACAGCGCCGGGCAAGCCGCACACTACTTCCACTGCCGCGTCCGAGCCCTGGTGGGCTTCCCGGCGGTGCCCGCCGGAATGTGAAGCACGAGAACGGCTTCGCGAAAGCAGGCGGCGGCACCGGTATCTCGGCAATGCGCTCCATCCAGCGGCTCGCCGCCCGATCAGCGACCGTTCAACAGAATCGTGTCAGAGCACTGGTTCCGCGGGTCAGAGCTCCCGCCAGGGATTTCTGCGACAGCGAGAAGGGGCCGGAAGATAGCTCGGCATTTCCAACACTTTCCGTCTGTCTTTCCGCCGAGCGGGGCTCGGTCGTGGCCCAACGCGGCGGTCGCGGTGGAGCGCGCCGATCTCCCGCTGTTCTGCGCGGCGGTCTGCGGTGTCGGTCTGCAAGGCGCGTTCGTGCAGCAGTATCGCTTCGCGATCCTCGAGGGGGCAGCCGAGCAGCAAGGGCGCCGGGCCTGCTGACCATGATCCAGCTCGCCAGCGCCGCTGGCATCGTCCCCGGCATCTCGCTCTTCGGCCTGCTGGAGGGGCGGACGTCCAGGTACATGCCCGCTGCCCTGCTGATGCTCGCGGCGCTCCAGCTCATGGCGGCGCTCTCGTTCGCGGCGTACGGGCCGCAGGAGGCGCGCGCCGCCGAGGCCTCCGCCGCTCCGGACGCGCGCGCCCGCGCGCTGTACTGGCCCATGGTGGCCATGGGCGCGGGCGCCTTCCTGGTGATGAGCCTCCTCATGGTGCCGACGCCGCTCCAGATGTGCGGCGTCGAGCAGCGCTCGGTCCAGCAGGCGAGCTGGGTGATCCAGGTGCACCTCCTGAGCATGTACCTGCCCTCGCTCTCGGTCAGCGCCCTCCTGAAGCGGATGTCGATCGCGCAGCTGCAGGGCGTGGGGCTGCTGTTCCTGCTCGTGGGGTCTCTGGTCAGCTGGGTTCCGGGGTTCGAGGGGACACCTGGTCGGCTGGCGCTGGTCGGGGTCGTGTGGTGTTACGTGTTCGTGACCGCGACGACCCTTGTCGCGCGCAGCCGCCCGGGCTCCGAGCGCTTTCGCGCGCAGGGCGTCGCGCGTCGCCTCCGGGGTGCTGTATGCTCGGCCGAGATCAGGCTCGGATCGGTACGGGAGCAGCGGAGCGCATGGAGTCCTCGGAGAGAAAGCCGGCAAGTCCAGAAGATTCGGTTCGCCAGATGCTCGTCGAGTTCGCGCGCGCCTTCGAGCGAGGCGACGTGGACGCGTTATGCGACATGTTCGTACGTGACGATGCCCTGATCTTCTACGGCACACACGACAAGCTGCACTTCACGCGCTGGGCCGAGATCGAGGCCTCGTTCCGGCGGCAGAGCGAGATCCTGAAGGACCTCGTGTGCAGGATCACCGGCGATGTCCAGGTGCGTCTGCTGGCCGGGGGAGCGGCCGCCTGCGCCGGGACGGCCGGCTTCGGTATCCACGCCACCATGGGCGGCGTGCGCTTCGACCTGCCCGCGCTCCGACTGACCTGCACGGTGGAGCGCCACGGGGATCACTGGCGGTTCGTGCAGCTCCACCTCTCCGTGTCGGACAGGCCGTTCCTCGACAGCGTGGGCCACGTGCTCGAGAGCGCCTGAGAGCGCCTGAACGCCGCGCCGCCACACCACGCCGGTGCGGCGGCGCGGCCCGCGCCTCACGTGGGGACGTCGCTCGACTCCGCCAGATCCCGGAGCGCCCTCTCGCTCCGGCGCAGCGCCTCCTCGGTCCGCTGGAGCTTCAGCGCCTCCTGCTCCAGCTCGCCGCGGAGCACGGTGTTCTGCAGCGACAGCGCGGCCAGGAACTCGAGGAGCGGCAGCCGGCGCAGGATGAACGCGCCGTGGACCAGCCGGTTCTCCAGGTAGAGGAGGCCGCCCACCTCGCCGGGGTTCTTCATGAGCGGCATGCACAGCACCGACTTCGGCCGCTCGCGCACGAGGTACTCGTCCCCGGCGAAGGCGCCGCTCGCCCCGACGTCGCTGAGCACCACCCGCTCCCGCGTCCGCTCGACGTAGTTGACGATCGACGCCGGGACGCGGGTCGCGAGCGGCGCCGTGCTCCGCTCGTACACGCGGATGCTGATGCCGTCGCGGTCCACCACGGCCTCGGCGGCGAGCCGCAGGCCGTCCCCGATGAGCAGGAGACAGCACCGCTCCGCCCCCTCGTGCTCGACGACGAGCCGCATGAGCGACTCCATCATCTCCTTCGGCGTCATGTCGCTCGAGAGCGACCGCGAGACCTTCACCGCGGTCTGCGCGTCGATGGCCTCCGCCGCCATCGTCATGACGCCGCTGCTCGTCGCGCGGCGCTGCTCCTGGTTCAGGACGAGCGCATGCCGCTGCTCGAGCTGCCTCACCTTCTCGCTCGCGCCCCAGCGCGAGTACGACGCCACCGCCTCCCGCAGGTAGAGCCCCGGCAGGCCGCTGTAGCCGCGATCCAGGTAGAACCGGGCGGCGAGCTCGCTCGCGAGCGCCTCCTGGTGGATGAACCGGGACTCGCGGAAGGCCACGATCGCCTTATCGTAGAGCGCCGCGGCCTCGTCGTGCCTGCCGTCGACGCGCGCGCGCTCCGCCGCTACGAGCGCGTGTTTGCCGGCGAAGTTGTCGGGGCAACTCTCGGCCCAGACGCGCAGCTGCTCCTCGTGGCCGGCGAGCGACCGCCGGAGCCCGGCCTGCTCCTCGGCCGGGGCCCCCGAAAAGCGGGCCGCCCGGGCGAGGGCGCCGAAGTAGTGGTACTCGGCCGAGAACAACATCCCGTTGCCCCCCGAGATGTTGCGCTCCGCCTTCTCCGCGGCCAGGGCCGCCTCGTCGGGGTTGGAGGCCAGGAGGTGCTGCGCGGTCTTCATCACGTAATGGACGAGCCGCACGCTCGGGAAGCTCTCCTTCTCGAGGCGGTCCTCGAACGCCTGCTCGTCGAAGTCGTCCGCGCTCATCGTGCCGAGGTGGCGCGTGGCGCCCCTCATCGCCTGGACCAGGCGCAGCATGCTCGTCACGGCGTCCGCGGCGAACGTGATCTTCGCCTTCGTCGCGTAGTCGAGCGCGCTCACCGCGACCTTGTACGCCTCCTCGATCGGGTCGCCCCGCACGATCACGTTCAGGGTGAGCTGGATGTTGCTGAAGCTCCCCCACGTCAGGTTCCCGACCTCGTTCGCGGCCTGGATGCTCACGCGCTGGCAGGCGATCCCGGTGTCGATGTGGCGTGTCCAGACCGAGATCAGACAGCCATAGAGGTTGGCCACCTCGGGCTTGTAGACGAGCGCGTTCATCTTCTCGGTCAGCTCGTAGCCCACCCTGCCGATCCGGTCGCCGTCCTGGTACGCGCCGAGCTTCTGGCAGAGCGCCTTGCCGAGGCACGTGTACCCGATGCCGGTCGGCTCCGCGTTGCCGTGGAGCAGGCTGAGCCGGACCATCTGGCAGACCAGGAGGTCGTTGAGGTTCGGATCGGTGTAGAAGGTCGAGGCGTACATCACGGCCATCACGCCCATCGCCGCGAGCATCGGCGGCGCCGTCATCCTCGGCTGGCCGAGGATCTCGTCGGCCGTGCGATCGCGGAGCGCGTCGCGCAGCGCCGTGATCTCCGCGACAACCTCCTCGTCGGCCGGCTGCCTCCCGAGCTTGATGCCGAGCAGCGCGAGGCACTCCAGCCCGACGCCGATGCACGCGTCGTGCTCGGACCGGGCCATGTGGTTCTGCATCAGGACGCGGTAGGCCGCCGCCTTGTCGAGCTGCGTGCGCGCGCGCTCGAGGAGCATCGAGCAGAGGTCGATGGACCGATCGAACTCCCCGTTCACGCACGCGCTCTCGGCGAGATCGAGGTGCAGCGCGAAGGCGAGCAGATCGTCGGCTCCCGCCCAGTCGTCCTCCCCGATCAGCGCGCAGCCCGCGGCGAAGTAGGCCACCGCGGAGCCGTAGGCCCCGGAGGCCCTCGCCTTCCTGCCGGCGCGGAGGTTCAGCTCGGCCGTCCTGCGCCGCTCGCCCGGATCGGTGATGAAGGAGGCGCCGATGTTCAGCTGGTTCGTGATCTCGAACAGCCGGTCCTCCAGCGCCTCCTCCGGCGTCTGGACGAGCAGCAGGCGCCCGATGCGCAGGTGCGTCGAGGCGTGGTTGCCCTCGCGGATGAGCAGGTACGCGGCCTGCTGCACGCGGTCGTGGAGGAACTTGTACGTGCTGCCTCGGCGCGCCACGAGCCCCTCGCGGATGGCCGGGGAGATGGCGGCGTGCGTCGTCTCGGTCGACTCGCCGTACATGGCCGAGAGGACGTCGGCGTCGAAGCGGGCGCCGAGGCACGCGGCGAGGGAGAGGACCCGCTGCGTCTCGCCGTCCAGCCGCCTGAGGCGGCCCAGCACCAGGTCGACGACGTTGTCGGTCAGGTTCTGCGCGGCGATGGCCTCGATGTTCCAGCACCAGACGGCGCTCACGGGATCGACCCAGACCAGCTTCTGGCGATAGAGCTCCGTCAGGAACTGGCCCACGAAGAACGGGTTGCCGCCCGTCCTCTGGACGAGGAGCCTGGTGAGCTGAGCCCCCAGCTCGTCCTCGCAGCGGAAGGTGTCGATGACGAGCTCAAGGACGTTCTCGTGCGGGAGCGGGTCGAGGCTGAGCGTCGAGACGCGCGCGCCCGTGGCGTGGATCTGCCGGAGCACCTCCATGAGCGGGTGCGACGGGGTCACCTCGTTGTCGCGGTACGCCCCGATCACGAGCAGGTGCCGCTTCTCGGGCGCCGCGACGACGTCGCGGATGAGCCTCAGGCTGGCGGGATCTGCCCACTGCAGGTCGTCCACGAACAGCACGAGCGGGTGCCGCTTGCGCGCGACCACGCCGAGGAACGCATGGAACACGCGGACGAAGCGGCTGCGCGCCTCGTTCGGCGCGAGCGGCGGCACCGGCGGCTGCTCGCCGAGGATCAGCGAGAGCTGCGGGATGATGTCGATGATGACCCGCCCCTCCTCGCCGAGCGCGTCGCTCAACCGGTGCTTCCACCCCGCGAGCGACTGCGGGCTCTCCGTCAGGATCTGCCGGACGAGCTCCCCGAACGCCTGGGCGATCGTGCGGTAGGGGATGTCGCGCTGGAGCTGATCGAACTTCCCGGAGATGAACGCCCCGCGCTCGCGGACGATGGGCGCCTGCACCTCCTTCACGAGCGAGGTCTTCCCGACGCCCGAGTACCCGGTGACGAGCACGAGCTCGGCCGTGCCCGTGGCGACCACACGCTCGAACGCCTTGAGCAGGATCGCGCGCTCGCGCCTCCTGCCGTAGATCTTCGTCGGGAGCTGCAGCCGGTCCGGGATGTCGGCCGTCCCGAGCGGGAACGAGTCGATCATCCCGAGCTCCTCCAGCTCGGTCTGGCACATGAGGAGATCCGACCAGAGCCCGCGGGCGGTCTGATAACGCTCCTCCGGAGACTTCGCGAGGAGCTTCATCACGATCTCGGAGACGATCCGGGGCACGTCATGCACCAGCTCCGCGAGCGGCACAGGGGCCCTCGCGATGTGGGCGTGCGCCCAGGCGGGCGCGTCCTCGGCGTCGAGCGGCAGCTTGCCGGAGAGCAGCTCGTACAGCGTGACGCCGAGCGAGTAGAGATCGGCGCGCTCGTCGATCGGCCAGTCGACGCGGCCCGTCCGCTCCGGCGCGATGTAGGGCAGCGACTCCGGGTTGATCTTCGTCTCGTCGGAGAGGCCGAGATCGCCGCGCACCACGGCCAGCCCACCGTCGAGCGACACCTCCCCGCTCTCCGGGTGCACGGAGAGGTTCGCGGGGCGGATGTCCAGGTGAAGGGTGCCTGACTTATGAAGTTTCGACAGCGCAGATGCGATCTGCACCGCGTGCGTGAGGAACCGGCGAAGATCCATGAGAGCCCTGGTGATCGTCGATAGGACAATCCTGAGTGTACGGTACTCGAAGCAGGATCCCTGTCAACGTTTTCTCCGGCCTCGCCGGCGAGGCGCCGGCCGCCGGAGCGCTTCGACGCGGTCGACGCGGACGTCGATCACGACGCGTCATGGATCCTCGTCGTGTGGTGCACGAGGGCTTTCCATTCACCGCCCTTGAGCTCCCAGACCGCGGTGAAGGCGATGGTGTTATCGAGCTTGACACCGCCCTTGAGCTCGGCGCGCGAGCGGTAGACGCCGCTCACGATAGCGACGTCCCCGCCGACGATACGCACGTCGCACTGCTGGAGCTCCTGCGTGTACGTCAACATGCTGTCGACGAGCTTCAGGTACTCGTCCTTGCCGCGCTGCACTCCGTTGTAATCGACGTACCGCCAGCCTTCGGCCAGGTGGCGATCGAGGAAGCCGTAGTCCTTGACGGCCCCCACCGCCTTCGTCCACGCCTTGAGGAGCGCGACGTGCTCCTCTCTCGCCTGCTCCGCGGTGATCTTCGACATTCTCCACCTCCGCCGCGCGCCCTGGCCGCACTCGAGCCCGCGCGACCGCGCGGGGGCGCCGCCGTCGCCGCTCCACACCCATGGTAAAGAGCCCGCCGGCCGGGCGTCAACATCAGCCCTGATGTCCCGCCGCCTCGAGGGCCGCGCGCAGATGATCGGCCATGACTTGCACGTTCGGCGGCAAATTCATGGTGATGTGATTGCCAGGGACCTCGTGGACAGTGAGCTGGCCCTGGATCAAATCGAGCCATCCCCGCGCCGGGTTGTTCACGGTCATGGCGTCGCGCTCGCTCGCCTCGAAGAAGAGCACGTCACCCGGGTAGGGGCGGGGGACGTAGCGCAGCATCGCCTGCAGGTTGGCGGTGACGATCTTGCGGAACGTGGCGAGCTCCTGGAGCGCCAGCTTCGGGAACATCCGGGAGACACCCTTCTTGCGCTGGAGCACGTGGAGCAGCTGCTCGTCCGGGGAGAGGTGCCGGATCTCCTCCGCGGGGACGGGGAGACTCGCATCGCCGCTGATCAGGTAGGCGAGGCGCTCGGGGGTGTCGAGATCCTCGGGGAACACCGCCGAGGGCGCGGGCGTGTCGATCATCATGAGAAGCGCGACGCGCTCGCCCCCGGAGATGAGCTGGTGCGCCATCTCGAAGGCGACGACCCCGCCGAAGGACGACCCGCCGAGCACGTAGGGGCCCTCCGGCTGGATGTGCCGCCGTACCGCCTCGAGGTAGCGCGCGGCCATCTCCTCGACGCGGGTCAAGGGCGGCGCCTTGCCTTCGATGCCCTGCGCCTGCAGCCCGTACACGGGCTGCGCCGGGTCCAGGCAGGTGGCGAGATCGTGGTAGAAGTAAACGTGCCCTCCGACCGGGTGCATCAGGAAGAGCGGCCGCCCGGTGCCGGGCTTGATCCGCACGAGCGACGCGGGCAAGAGGCGCGCGGGAGAGCGCCTCGACAGCGAGGTGGATGAGGGCGAGTCGGACTGCGCGATGAGGTCGGCCAGGGCCGCCACGGTCGGCGCGTTGAGCAGGCTGTGGCCGGGGAGATCCATGTTCACGACGCTGCGCAGCCGGGAGATGAGCTGGACGGCGAGCAGCGAGTCGCCGCCGAGCGCGAAGAAGTCGTCGTGGACGCCGATCCGCTCGATGCCGAACAGCTTCTCCCACGTCTCGGCGACGGCGCGCTCCAGCGGATCGCGCGGCGCCACGTAGGCCGTGCCGAGGTCGGGCCGCGGGTGGACGGATCTCGGGATGCCCTCGGACTCGACGTCCCGCGAGGGCGGCGCGATCGAGCTGGCCGAGGGGCGCTGCTTAGCCTGCGCTTCCCGCTTCAGGACCAGGACGTGGGGCGTGGGGCTCGTGAGGACGCGCATCCAGGCGTCGAGCGCCTCGTCGCGCGAGATCCCCTCCTCCGCGGCGGCCGCGCCGCCCTCGCTCGAGTCGGCCGCGGGCTCGGGATCCTTGCCGCGCGAGGCGTCCTGCCGCTGCCACGGGTCCCACTCGATCGCGATCGTGAGCGGGCCGTCACCGGCGGCCCGCCGCTGCGCGAAGGCGCCGAGGAAGGCGGTCGCGGCGCACTGGCCCGCGAGGCCCGCCCCGCGGGCGCCCGCGGTCCGCGCGGCGCACAGCGCGACGAAATCGGGCCGGAGGCCCCGGAGCGACTCGTCGAGGACGAGCGCGCCGTCGAGCTTCGGGGCGAGGAGCGCCTCGCCCTCCTCGCGCGTCATGCGCTGGAGGGGCACGGCGCGGCGGGCGCCCGCCGCGTGGATTACGCCGTCGATCCGCCCGAAGCGCTGGAGCCCCTCGGCCACCGCGCGCTGCATGTCGTCGAGCCGCGTGACGTCGGCCGTCACGAGCAGCACCTCGGCGCCCAGCCGCTCCATCTCGAGCACCGCGCCGATCTTGCGGCGTAGCGCGTCGAAGGCGCCCGCGCCGGCGAGGCCGTCCCAGGCCTCCCGGGGCGGGAGCGCCGTCCGGCCCGTGAGCACGAGCTTCGCGCGCGCGACCTTCGCGAGGTGCTCCGCGAGGGCGGAGCCGACGGCCCCGAGCCCGCCGGCGATCAGGTAGACGCCGCCCTCCCGGAGGCGCGGCGGCAGGCCCTCGGCGCGGTCCATGCGCGCGGGCTCGAAGATCCGGACCCAGCGCTCCCCGTTCCGGTAGGCGATGACGGGCTCGGTCTGCTCCAGCGTGACCTCGGCGAGGAGCTGGTCGATGAGCCTCGCCTCCTGCAGCGTCCGCGGCTCCGGCAGGTCGATGTCGACGCTGATGCACGAGACGTTCGGGTACGCCCTGGGGATGGCCTCGCACGGGCCGAGCAGCGTGGCCTTCTCGGGGCAGAGCACGGCCGCGTCGGTCACCTTCTGCATGTGGCTCGTCACGACGCCGAGCCGCACCTCGTCGCGAATCCCCGCGTCGCCGATCCCCTGGGCCAGCGCGACGAGGCTGGCGAACCCGAGCCGCTGGGCCTCCGCGAGGCGGCCGGCGTCGAGCGGCGCGCGCGCGGGCTTGGTCACGCCCCACAGGAACATGATGCGCGAGGGGGACACGCCCGCCGCGCGCAGCGCGCCGAAGAGGGACGCGTGGTCCGCGCGGCTCGCGGGGGCGACGGTGAACTCGCCCTCGCCCGTCTCGGCGAAGCCCTCGCCCGGCCGCACGGTGATGACCTTGTAGCCGTCCCGGCGGAGCCGCATCTCCATCCGGGCGCCCAGCCCGTAGCTGTCGGCGAAGACGACGCAGCACTGCGCCCTGGCCGGCCGGGCCGACGCCTTCATCGACCCCGACAGCACCGAGCGCTTCCAGGCCAGGAGGTGGATCAGGCCGGCCGGCTCCGGCGCGCTGCGCGCCGGCCGGCGCGCGGCGCTCGAGGGCGGGTCGATCCAGTACCGCTTCCGCTCGAACGGGTAGGTCGGCAGGGGCACGCGCCGGCGGGGCTCGTGGGTGTAGAAGCCCGACCAGTCGACGCGGACGCCGGAGAGCCAGAGCTGGCCCAGCGTCTCCAGCAGGAACCCGATGTCGGACTGGCGGTGATGGACGTGCCGGATCGACGAGAGCATCACCCGGCGGGCGCCCCGCGCGGGGTGCTGCTTGGCCAGGGTCGCGAGCACCCGGCCCGGGCCGACCTCGAGCAGGGCGCGCGTCGGATCGGCGAGCACCTCGCCGAGCCCCGCCATGAAGCGCACCGGCTCGCGCACGTGCCTCGCCCAGTACCCGGGGTCCTGCGCGTCGGCCGCGGACAGCCAGGTGCCGGTGACGTTCGACGCGATCGGGATCTTCGGGGCGCTCGGGCGCGCGCGGGCCACGATCGCGGTGAACGACGCGAGCATCGGCTCCATCATCCGGGAGTGGAACGCGTGCGACGTCTGGAGGCGCGTGCACTCCAGCTCGCGCTCGGCGAAGAGCCGGTCGGAGAGCGCCTCGACGGCGTCCTCGGGCCCGGCCACGACGCAGGCGGCCGGCCCGTTGACGGCCGCGAGCGAGAGCGCGCCGCCCCCCTCGTCGAGCAGCGGCTGCACCTCGGCCTCGGGCAGCGGGACCGCGAGCATCGCGCCCGGCGGCATCTCCTGCATCAGCTTGCCCCGCCGGGCGACGATCTTCAGCGCGTCCTCCAGCGAGAAGACGCCCGCGAGGCAGGCCGCGACGTACTCGCCGAGGCTGTGGCCGATCATCGCCGCGGGCCGGATGCCCCACTCCATCCAGAGCGTGGCGAGCGCGTACTCGATCACGAAGAGCGCGGGCTGGGCGAAGCGCGTCTGCTTGAGCAGCTCCGCGGCCGCCGCCTCCCGCCCCGGGGGCGGGTAGATCACCTCGCGGAGATCGAACCCGAGCTCGGGCTGGAGCATGGCCGCGCAGAGATCGACGCCGGCGCAGAACGTGGGCTCCCGCTCGTACAGCTCCCGCGCCATGCCGGCGTACTGCGTGCCCTGCCCCGGGAACATGAGGACGACCGGGCGATCGATGGCCTCCTCGACGTGCGCGAGGACCCGCCGCTCCCCGAGCGTCGACAGCAGGCTCACCGCCTCGTCTGCATCGTTGCAGACGAGCATGCGCCGGTGCGGGAACGTCTTGCGGCCGACCTGGAGCGTGAACGCGACGTCCGGCAGGCTGACGTCCGGGTGCGCCTTGAGGTACCCGACGAGGTTCTCGGTGATCGTGTCGAGCGCGGTCCTCGTGCGGGCGGAGAGCAGGAGGAGCTGCCAGGACCGCCCGCCGGGCGCCGCCGCCGCGTGGGGCGCCTCCTCGAGGATGGCGTGGGCGTTGGTGCCGCCGATGCCGAACGAGCTCACGCCGGCGCGGCGGGGCCCGTCGCCGGGCTCCCAGTCCGCGAGCGCCGCGTTGACGTAGAACGGGCTGTTCGCGAAGTCGATCTCCGGGTTCGGCGTCTTGAAGTGCAGGCTGGCCGGGATCTGCCGGTGGCGGAGCGCCTGCACGACCTTGATCACGCCGGTGATGCCGGCGGCGACGTCGAGGTGCCCGACGTTCGGCTTGACCGAGCCGAGCGCGCACCAGCCCTTGCGCTGGCCGCGGGACCGGGCGCGGAACGCCCGGGTGAGCGCCGCGACCTCGATGGGATCCCCGAGGCGCGTGCCGGTGCCGTGGGCCTCCACGTAGCTGATCGTCTCGGGATCGGTGTTCGCCATCGCCAGGGCCTGCGCGATGACCTGCGCCTGCCCCTCCACGCCCGGCGCGGTGAACCCGATCTTGCCCGAGCCGTCGTTGTTGACGGCCGAGCCCCGGATCACCGCCTCGATGTGATCGCCGCTGTCGAGGGCGTCCTCGAGCCGGCGCAGCACGATGACGCCCGCGCCGTTGCCGACCACCGTCCCCTGCGCCTCGGCGTCGAACGCGCGGCAGCGCCCGTCGGGCGAGAGGATCATGCCGTGCCGGTACAGGTAACCCGACCGCGTGGGGACGTTGATGGCCACGCCGCCGGCCAGCGCCATGTCGCACTGGTAGGTGAGCAGCGCCTGGCAGGCCATGTGGACGGCCATGAGCGAGGTGGAACAGGCGGTCTGGACCGCGACGCTCGGCCCGCGGAGGTTCAGCTTGTACGAGGTCCGCGTGGGCAGGAAGTCCTTGTCGTTGGCGACGTAGACTTGATAGTCCATCGCCTTCCTGAGCTCGTGGTTCGGGTAAAGGTTGCTCAGGAAGTACGTGTCGTGGCCGCTCGCGCCCGCGTAGACGCCGATGGTCCCCTTGAACGCCTCGGGGTTGTACCCGGCGTGCTCGAGCGCCTCCCACGCGCACTCCAGGAAGAAGCGGTGCTGCGGATCCAGGATCTCGGCCTCTCGCGGGGTCATCCCGAAGAAGGCCGCGTCGAACCACTCCACCTCGTCGAGCACGGCCCGCGCGCGGACGTAGCTCGGGTCCGAGGCCACCTCCGGGGGCACGCCCGCCGCGGCGAGATCCTGATCCGAGAGCGCCGCGATCGACTCGACCCCATCGCGCAGGTTCTGCCAGAAGGCGTCGACGCTCCTCGCGCCCGGGAAGCGGCCGGCCATCCCGATGATCGCGATTTGGTCCTCCGGGACGGGTTGATCAAGCGGATCCATTCTGTCTGCTCTTGGCTGCCTGCTTCTTTCGTTTCAGGATCTCTCGCTGTTTCAGCGCCCGGGCGTTGACCTCCGAGAGGTCGCTCCCGCCGCCGCTGCCGCTCGCGAGGAACGCGGCGAGATCGGTGACCGTCGGGCGCGCGAACACATCGACGATGGAGAGATCGCTGCCGAACGACTCCCGGACGCGCTCGTGGAGGCGCATCAGGAGCAGCGAGTGGCCGCCCAGATCGAAGAAGTTGTCCTGCACGCTCACGCGCTCGATGCCGAGGACGTCCTGCCATATCGCGGTGAGCCGCTCCTCGATCGAGCTCCGCGGCGCCACCATGGGCGCGCTCTCGGGGCGGAGCTCGACGGGGGCCGGCAGGGCGCGGCGGTCCACCTTGCCGTTGCCCGTGAGGGGCAGCGCGTCGAGCAGCACGATGGCCGAGGGGTGCATGTAGTCGGGCAGCCGCCGCTGCGCGTGATCGCGGATCGCACGCTCGAGCCCGCCGGTCGGATCCGCCATGAACGGGCGCGCGCGGGCCCCGGCTTGCGCGGGCGGCGCCGCGGCCCTGCCGCCGTGCGGGACGACGTACGCCACGAGGCGCCGGTCGCCCGAGCGCGCCGGCTGCGCCACCACGACCACCTCGCGCACGGCCGGGTGCTCGCCGAGGACCACCTCGATCTCGCCGAGCTCGATCCGGTAGCCGCGGACCTTGACCTGCTGATCCATGCGGCCGAGGAACTCGAGCTGCCCGTCCGGCATCAGGCGGACGCGATCGCCGGTCCGGTACAGCCGCCCTCCCGGCTCGCCGCCGATGGGATCGTGGATGAACCGCTCCGCGGTGAGCTCCGGCAGATCGAGGTAGCCGCGCGCGAGGCCCTCTCCGCCGATGCAGAGCTCCCCGGGGACGCCGGCCGGGACCTCGTTGAGATCCCGGTCGAGCACGCGCACCCTCGTGCCGGGGATCGGGCTTCCGATGGGCACCGTGTGGCCGACCGGGCGCTCCACCGCGGCGCAGCAGGCGAACGTCGCGGCCTCCGTGGGCCCGTAGCCGTTGATCATCCGGCACCCCGGGAGCTCGGCGAGGACCCGGTTGACGTGCTGCGGGGACAGGACGTCCCCCCCGGCCACGATCTGGCGCAGGCCGCGCAGCGCCGTGATCCGCTCGTCCACGAGGAGGTGGAAGACGCCGGCGGTGAGCCACACCGTGGTCACCCCGTGCTGCCGGATCACGCGATCCAGGTCGTCGAGCGACGCGGGCGCGGGGGGCATGACGACCAGCCGGCCGCCGTTGAGGAGCGCGCCCCAGATCTCGAACTGCGACGTGTCGAAGGAGATCGACGCGAGCTGCAGGAAGACCTCGTCCGGCGCGAAGCGCGCGTACGTCGTGCCCTTGACGAGCCGGGCCACGCCCCGGTGCGGCACGGCCACGCCCTTGGGCCGGCCGGTGGAGCCCGACGTGTACATGACATAGGCGAGTTGGTCCGGCGTCGCCAGCTCCGTCGGGTTGTCGTCGCGCGCCCGGCCGATCTCCTCGGGATCCGCGTCCAGGCAGAGGACGCGCGCGCGGCACCCCGGCAGCACCGCGCCGACGCGCACCTGGGTGAGCATCACGCGGACCCGGGCCTGCTCCAGCATGAACGCGAGGCGCTCGGTGGGGTAGGTCGGATCCAGGGGCACGAAGGCGAGGCCCGCCTTCAGCACGCCGAGGAGCGCGACGATCATCTCGATCGACCGGTACATGCACACGGCCACGCGGTCTTCGGGCGCGAGGGCGCCCTCGTCGGTGCGCGCGAGGGCCCCCTCGTCGGGGCCGGGCGCGGCTTCGGGCCGCGGCGCCCCCGGCGCCCCCGGCGCGCGGAGGCCGAGCAGGGTGTGCGCGAGCTGGTTGGCCCGCCGGTTCAGCTCCCGGTAGGTGAGCGACGTGACGTTGCCCGCGCCGTCGTCGAAGACGACCGCGACGGCCTCGGGAGAGCGCTCGACCTGGGCCTCGAAGAGGCGGTGAATGCACGCGTCCGACCCGGGGCCGGCCGGGGCGGTGCCCCACGCGCGGAGCGCGCTCCGCTCCTCGGGCGTGAGCAGCGGCAGCGCCGAGAGGCGCAGATCGACGTCGCGCGACGCGCCCTCGAGCAGGGCCTCGTAGTGGCCCGCCATCCGCTCGATGGTGCGGGCGTCGAACAGCGCGGTGCTGTACTCGATGCGCCCGATGATGCCGTCCTCGCGCTCGTCGAGCTCCAGCATCAGGTCGAACTTGGACGCGCCCGTGTCCACGTCGAGCTGGCTCAGGGTCCAGCCCGGATCGAGCGCCGGCACGGGCGGCTCCAGCACGAAGGCGACCTGGAACAGCGGGTTCTGGCCGGGGACCCGCTTCGGCTGGAGCGCCTGCACGACGCTGGCGAACGGCACGTCCTGGTGCGAGAGCGCGGCCTGGCTCACCGCTCGCACGCGCCCGAGCAGCTGCCGGAACGTCGGGTCGCCGCGCAGGTCGGTGCGCAGCACGAGCGTGTTCAGGAAGAAGCCGAGGAGGTCCTCGGTCTCCGGCGGGTGGCGGCACGACGCGGACGTGCCCACGACGACCTCGTCCTGCCGCGCGTACCGGTAGAGCATCGCCTTGAAGGCCGAGAGCAGGACCACGAAGAGCGTGACGCCCTGCTCCCTGGCCAGCGCCTTCAGCCGGAGCGTGAGCTCCCGCGACAGGGCGACGCAGTGGCGGGCCCCCGCGAGGCTCGGGGCGGCCGGGCGCGGCCTGTCGGTCGGCAGCTCCAGGGTGGGCAGGTCGGCGAGCTGTCGCCTCCAGTAATCGAGCTGCGGCTGGAGGGCGCCGCTCAGCTGCTGCTCCCGTTGCCAGACCGCGTAATCGGCGTAGTGGATCGCGCGCTCGGGCAGCGGCGACGGCCTGCCCGCGGCGAACGCCTGGTAGAGCGCGTGGAGCTCCCTCGGGAGCGTGTCGAAGATGGAGACTCCATCCATCAGGATGTGGTGCACCACCACGAACAGCACGTGGTCGGCCTCGTCGAGCCGGACCAGCGTGGCCCGGAGCAGCGGGCCGCGGGCGAGATCGAACGGGCGCCGGGCCTCGTCTGTGGCGAGCGCGACGGCGCGCCCCCACCGCGCTTCAGCCGATAGCGCCGGCAGCGCGGTCAGCTCGACGACCGGCAGATCGAGCGGCGCCGGGGGCAGGATCTGCTGCACGGGCTCGCCGCCGACGACCGCGACGACGCTCCTCAGGATCTCGTGGCGCCTGAGGAGCTCGTCGAGGGCGCGCCCCAGGACCGGGACGTCGAGGGGCCCGCGGAGGCGCAGGGAGAACGGCTCGTTGTAGAACAGCGCGCCCGGGTGGAGCGAGGCGTGGAGCCAGATCTGCCGCTGCCCGTGCGAGAGGGGGATGGGCCGGTCGCGCGGCGCAGGCCGGATGGCCGCGGCGGCCGGGCGCTGCTTCGGCCGGGGGAGCGACTCCACGAGCTCGGCCAGCGCGGCGACCGTGGGGGCGTCGCACAGGCTCTGCAGGGAGAGCTCGACGCCGAGCGCGCGGCGCAGCCGCGACAGCACCCGCGCGGCGAGCAGCGAGTGCGCCCCGAGGTCGAAGACGTCGTCGTGGGCGCCGAGGTGCTCGATCCCGAGCGCCTCGGCCCACGCCGCGGCGATCGCCGCCTCGATCTGGTTGCGCGGCGCGAGGGGCTCGCCGTCGCCGCGATCGGGCCGGGCGGCGTCCGGCGGCGGCAGGGCCGCGCGGTCCACCTTCCCGCTGGGGCCGAGCGGCAGCGCGTCGAGCAGCACGAACGTCGACGGGATCATGACCTCGGGGAGGCTCTCGCGGAGGAAGCTGCGCAGCGCGGGCACGACGGCCCGGGGGGCGGCCGGGGGCGCGTCCGGCGCGTCCGGGCGCGCGACGACGTAGGCGACGAGGCGGCCCTCGCTGGCGACGGCCACCGCCGCGCGGACGGCAGGGTGGCGCCCAAGCGCGGCCTCGACCTCGCCGAGCTCGACGCGGTGGCCGCGGATCTTCACCTGCTGGTCCACGCGCCCGAGGAAGGCGAGATCGCCGCCGGGCAGGCGGCGCACCACGTCCCCCGTGCGGTAGAGCCGGGCCTCCGGGGTGGAGCTGAACGGATCGGGGACGAACCGCGCCGCCGTGAGCTCGGGCCGTCCCAGGTAGCTCCGGGCCAGCCCGGGTCCACCGAGGTAGAGCTCGCCGGCCTCGCCGTCCGGGACCGGGCGCATGGCATGGTCGAGCACGTAGCAGCGCGCGTTCCTGATCGGCCGGCCGATGGAGAGGGGCTCGCCGGGGTCCCGAACCGGGTCGAGCCCGTCGGCCATCGTGGCGCACACGGTGAACTCGGTGGGACCGTAGGCGTTGATGAACCTGCGCCCCTGCGCCCAGCGCGCGGCGAGGTCGGCCGGGCAGGCCTCGCCGGCGACGATGAGGGTCCGGAGCGCGGGCAGCGAGCGCTCCGCGCCCTCGGGGAAGGCGGCGAGCGCGGAGGGGGGGAAGGTCGCGATCGACACCTCCTCCGCGCGCATCCGATCGAGCAGCGCGGGCCCGGGGATCATCTCGGCCTGCGCCCCCATCACCAGGGTGCCTCCCCGGGCGAGCGTCATCGCGATTTCCCAGACCGACGCATCGAAGCTGAGGGACGCGAACTGGAGCACGCGGCAGCCCGGCGCCACGTCGAATCGCTCGGCCAGCGCGCGGGTGAGGTTGGTGAGGCCGCGGTGCGTCAGCAGCGTGCCCTTGGGCCTGCCGGTCGAGCCCGACGTGTAGATGACGTAGGCGAGGTCGTCGGGGCCCGTGGTGTCCGGCGGGTCCTCGCCGCTGAAGCCCGCGGTCAGATCGCGATCGCCGTCCAGGAGGACCACGCGCGCCCCGTGGCGCGGCAGCGACGGGAGCAGCCGCGCCTGGGTGAGCAGGACGGGCGCCCCGGCGTCCTCGAGCATGAAGGCGACCCGCTCCCGCGGGTACGCGGGGTCGACAGGGACATAGGCGCCGCCGGCCTTGAGCGCCGCGAGCAGCCCGATGAGCGCCTCCAGGGAGCGCTCGGCGCAGAGCGCGACGAGGACGTCGCGGCCGACGCCCAGGCTCCTCAGGTGGTGCGCGAGCTGGTTCGCGCGGCGATTCAGCTCCTGATAGGTGAGCCGGTCAGGGCCGAAGGATGCGGCCACGACGCCGGGCGTGCGCCCGGCCTGGAGCTCGAACGAGCGGTGAATGCTGGCGTCCTCGGAGCTGAAGTCGTGATAGGTCATGTCGTGTGTGGTGGCAGGAGTCTCTTCAGGGGCAGAACATCAGCCGCCGTGTGCGAGCCCGAGCAGCGACGCGAGGGCGTCACGCATCTCGTTCAGAACCGTCCCAGGAGCACCGGAGTGAGCTCCAGGGCGGCAGCCGGTGACACGGGCGCGCCCCCGACGTTTCAGGGGCGCTGTCGGCACGGATACCATGCTGCATCACGCTGGTACTCACGCTTCGATGGGCGAGTCCATCGACGCCGTGGCAGGGTGACGGTCCACAATTCAAGGCTATTCGCAGCGCAGCCGATTACACACAACCGCGGAATGAAGGTCAAGCGGGACGTACGGCTTTTTTCGGCGTGGAGGGGCATGTGGTCGCGGCGCTGCGTCATGAGGCGATCGCTCCCGGCCGGCAGTCGTGGCCCGCGTGGCCCGCGTGGCCCGCGACGACCGCGCCGGGCTCGCACACCGCGGCGGAGCCCGCCGCGAACGAGGCGTCGGGAGCACTCGTAATCAGGTGGTGATCGACGATGTCCCGATTGCCGATCGTACGGGTTTCATGAATCGAACATCGCCGATCTTCAGAGGTCGCCGAGAGGGGCTGTCGAGCGTCCGCCCCGGCCCCGACCGCACCGAGACATCCCTCGCGCGGAGCCCTGCCGCGGGGCGGGCCCGCGGCGCGTCCATCGCCGGCGCCGCCTCACCGCGCCTCCGCGGCGGACGCGCCGCGACCCGGACCGGCGCCGCGCTCACCCGATACCCACGCGCTCCTCGTTGAAGCCCTCCGTCCGCGTCATCGCCGACTGGAAGAGGCTCGCCAGCACTTCCGCTCTTGACCGCGCCGCACGCGCCTCGGCGCGCGGCGCGCTCTTCGTAGAACCGCTCCACGCTCTCGACGAAGATGCGGGTCAGCACGCCGAACAACGCCCCGTCCTGGGCGAGCCTGCGCCGCCACGGAAACGGAGACGTCACCCCCCACGGACGGTGCGCCACCTCGGGCAGGACGTCCTCGATCAGGTTCGCCGCCGTGGCACACATGCGTCGGCCCAGACACGACGGGCAGAAACCGCGTCCTTTACAGCTGAAGGTCACCAGCCGACTCTCTTCGCAGCGCTCGCACCGGAGCCGCGCGAACCCGCGGCAGAGCAGCCCGCAGTCGAGGTAGGCTTCGAGCTCCTTCTTCGCGTGCTTGGGTATCCGGACGGCGATGGCGCCGTCGTCGATGGCCCCGTACAGCGTCTCCACGTTGTCGCGCACGATCTCGTAGAGCGTCGTCTTCTCGGGGCGACGGCGCTCGTAGACGACGCCCGTGGTGCGAGCCGCGCTGGCCACACGGCGCCGACACCGCACGCCGCACGCCGCACGCCGCGCGGTGACGGCGCGTTTTCGCCGCGAAGTTCGACAACCCGCCGGGCTATCGCCCATGGCGGAGCGGCGGGCCGGGGGGCGGCGGGCCGCGACGCGCGCTGCCGCGGCGGCGGAGGCGCTCGCCGAGCACCCGGCTCGCGCTCGATATGTCGGCGCGCGAGAACGCAGAGCGCGAGCGGGCAGCGTTGCAGGAGGAGATCATCCGGGTGCAGCAGAGCCGGCTAGCGGAGCTGTCCACGCGATGATCCCGATCACCGAGCAGGTGATGGTCATGCCTCTCATCGGGACCATGGATGAGCAGCGTGCCAGGCACGTGCTTGAATCTGCGCTCTCTAGCGCCGAGGCGTGGTGCGCGTGCCGCCTTCGTGCCAGCATGCAGGAGCCGCTTCGCCACTCGTTTTCCCACCGCTCCCCGCGGCGTCCGCAGTTCCGCCATGGCGTCGCCATGCAGCATCGCGGCGAGAGAGGGTCGTCGCCTGCGCACGCCGCCGCGCTTGCCTCCCGGCACAGGCCTGGTGCTTGCCGGCATCACTTTCCGGATGCCTCCGGGGCGCTTCGGCACGCAACCGCCGCGCGTGGGCGATCCCAGTAGAGCCTGCGGGCACTGGCGAGCGGCAAGGCTCCGCCAGCGAGTCGACGCGAGCGGCGGGCTCGACGTTCGGCCCAAGCTTGCTAACCGCTCCGGTGCCATCGGCAGCCCGAGCAGCCGACCGATCGCCTCGTGCACGACCCAGGCTGCCTCCGCGTCCCCGAGGGCGACGGCTCGGCTCAGCGTGCCGGCGAGCGACGCAACCACGGCGGATCGAGGCGATAGATCGACCGTCGCGAGCTCTCCGGGCCCAGGGCTCGGCGGTTGGGCCGGGGTTGGGTCCATGCCTCCTGAGGGGGTGCGATCCGTCGTCACGCCCTCCCAGAATGCCTGGCGATGCGACGGATCGCGACGGTTCGCCCCCACGGATTCGTCCCGCCAGGGATCTGCCTCGCGAGCAAAGACAAATTCAACGCAAAGACGCAAAACTACAAATCTTTTTTGCGCCTTTGCGCCTTTGCGCTGAACTCTCTCTGGATCTCTGGCCCGACTCCTGGTGGGTGGAGCTAGACCAGCTCGCCTGGGTCGATCGCGCGCTCGGCGCTACGGGAGGCAGGTATTGATGAGCACGCTCACGTCTTCGCTGACCCGGTTCGCGACGGCGAGGTCGGGCTTGCCGTCGATGTTCATGCCCACCACCGCGATCTCCAGGGCGCTGACGGCGATCTACACGGCGCGCGCCCTGCGCATCGACACCTCGCTCCTTGCCCCTGTCGCGCCAGGCGACTGAGGCGGTCGTCCACGATGTTGCCGGGCGTGAAATGGCCGGCGAAGCCGCAGCGCGCCCGGGCAGGGACCCTCTTGGCGCGCAGCAGGGCGACCAGGAGCACCGTGAGCTGGCGGCGGACGCCGACGAGGCGCGTCTCGAGCGGCCGCGCCTCCCGCGCCGGGCCCACGCTCAATCGGCGCACATGAGCTGATCGATGATCTTGAAGGTGTCGATGGTCGTGGCGTACGAGGCCTCGGGGTCGTCGGTCGACGTCGACAGCGACATCACGACGACGCGAGAGCCGTCGTCGCTGGCGGCGTTCCGGGTCGAGTACCCGAGCGTGCCTCCGGCGTGGCTCCAGTACCCTCCACCGCAGCTGGTCGGGATCCACATGATGCCGAGGCCATAATCGGTGCCGGGCGCGATCGGGTCGAAGGCAGGCGCCGGGACCGTCTCGTGGAGCTCCGCCATCTGCTCCGGATCGAGCAGCGATCCTTCGGTCAGCGCCCGCCAGAACTTCGCGAGATCCGCGGTGGTCGTGACGAGGGAGCCGGCGGCGCCGGCCATGGTATGGTTCGCGATCGTGACGTCGACGAGCGGCCCGCCGACCTCGTACTGCTGGTACGCCACGGCGTGCGGGGCAGGCAGATCAGGCGCATCGCCGGGATCGAACGTGTGGTCGAGGCCGAGCGGATCGAGGATGCGCGCCTCGACCTCCTCGCTCCAGCGGTTTCCGGTGGCACGCTCGATGATCATGCCGGCGAGCACGTAGTTCGTGTTGGAGTAGTCCCACTGCGTCCCCGGATCGAAGCTCGGCTTGTGTTGCAGGGCGAGCGCCACGAGCTCTTCCGCGTCCATGTGGTCGAGCCGATGCTGCATGTACTCGTCGGCGGAGCGCAGCACGGCCAGGGACGGCCGCGGATCCGGGCCGTCCGGATCGGCCGGACCGATGTAGTCATAGAGGCCGCTCGTGTGCTGAAGTAGCTGGCGGATCGTGATCAGCGAGCCGTCATTGCCGTTGCCCGACACGACGCCGGGCAGCCACTGCTCGACCGTGTCGTCCAGCGACAGCGCGCCCTCGCCGGCGAGCTGCAGCACGACGACGGCGACGAACGTCTTGGTGTTGCTGCCCATCCGGAAGTAGCTGTCGAAGTCGACCGGCGTCTCGCCGTCGAGCTGCGCCACGCCGCTCCGGGCGCGGATCCGTCGGTCGCCTTCGAGCATCTCCGCATGCACGGCGACGATGCCGCTCGCTTGAATCCTGTCCACCCCCTCCTGGAGCAGCTTGTCGTACGTCGCGTCGCCCTCCTCGGGAGAGTCGCGCGGGCAACCCGCGACGAGAGATGCCATGCAGAAGAGCGGAATCGAGAGCTTGTTGAGTGCCATGTCCGTGTGTTCCCTCTCGGCTTGGTTCCGTTCAACGGTCTCTACGATCTCGTCGATGTCGCACGATCCCGCAGAAATATGGCGCGCCGCGGACCGCTGCACGTGCCTGCGGCGCCGAGCTCCCTTTCGTTGAACAGATCCAGGCCGAGCGGGAACACACAGCACGGCGCTCGACGTCCGCACGCTCGTCGACGCCGCCGGCGCCATGGTCATCGCCACCGCAGACCTCGCGCCGTTCAGCCTTTGTCCGTTCCGGTGATTGCGAGGGTAACGAAGATGATCACACAGACTGTCCTTCGGGTGGGGCTCCTCCCCGTGGTGCTCGGGTTCACGGCGTTCGCCGCGGGCTGCCCCGGCGGCGATGACCAGGCCAGCCCTGGCACGAACGGCGATGGAGCCTCGGGCGGCAGCTCGGCGGTCGAATGGGGAAGCTGCCCAGACGACTTCATCTCCGAGTGCGCCACGGTCGCGCTGCCGCTCGATCCATCGAAGCCTGACGGAGAGACGCTGCCCGTCTTCGTAGCGCGCCACCTCGCGCCGGGCGGCGCGGCGAAGGCGCAGGTCTGGCTCCTGCAAGGCGGCCCCGGCGACTCCGGCAACATGTTCACGGGCTTCATCGAGCAGCTATGGGAGCGCGTGATGCCCGATGTGGACTGGTACGTGCTCGAGCACCGCGGCGTGGGGCTCTCGAGCCGCCTCGGATGCCCGGTCCAGGAGGACCCGAGCTCGGAGGACGGGGCGGACATCAGCGCGAGCGAGTGGCCCGCCTGCATCCAGGCGTTGAAGACGCAGTGGGGCGACGATCTCGCGCACTTCACGACGTCGGCCGACGCCGACGATCTCGCGCGCCTCCTCGATCTGACGCGCGAGCACGGCAAGAAGGTGATCCTTTTCGGCGCCTCGTACGGGACGGCGCGCGCGCTGCGCTTCTTGCAGAAATACCCCGAGGCGGTCGACGCCGTGATCCTCGACTCGATCGCATCGCCGGGCGCGCAGTACCTGTCCTTGTACGATACGCAGTTCGACCCCGTGGTGAAGGAGCTGTCCGCGATCTGCGCCGCCGATCCGGTCTGCGGGGCGAAGCTCGGGCCCGATCCCTGGGCGAAGCTCGACGCGCTCTTCGGCAAGCTCACGGAGGGGCACTGCTCGCAGCTCGGCATCGACGCCGCGCTGTTCGCGTCGATCGTCCCGGCATTCGCGCAGCTGCGCAGCGTGCGGACGCACCTCTTGCCGCTCGCTTACCGCATCGACCGCTGCGACGCGGGCGACGTGCAGGTGGTCGGCCACTACATGCAGGCGCTGAGCGGTTCCTCCTCGCAGGCCGACGGCGGCGAGCCGCGGCGCTCGGTCGTCCTTGGGACGCACGTGGCCCTCTCCGAGATGTGGGAGGACCCGGCCCCGACCTCGGCCGAGCTCCAGGCGCGCTGCGATGCGCAGCGCTTCTGCCCGGGGGCGGCGCTGGAGATCGGCCAGCTCTACGATGCCTGGCCGCGGTATCCGCACGACCCGTTCTGGAGCGAATGGCCGCGCTCCTCCGTGCCCATCCTGGCGATGAACGGCCTGCTCGACCCGCAGACGCCCATCGGCCTGGCGGAGCTTGCGGCCGACAGGCTGACCGCGCCCCACCAGACGTTCGTGGCGGTGCCCTGGAGCCCGCACGTGGTCACGTTCGAGTCCCCCGTGAAGACCGCCGGTGCGGCGCCCTGCGGCACGCAGATGATGGCGAAGTTCATCGCGGATCCCGAGGCCCCCGTCGATACGACGTGCCTCGACGACCTCGTGCCCGTCACGTGGGACGAGGATCCGGCGGTCGTCGAGAAGCTCTTCGGCACGAAGGACATGTGGGAGAACACGGCTTCGCCCGCCCCCGCGCCGAGGATGGTGGCGCCGATCGACTGGGCGGCCGTCGCGCGCCTCGCGCGTGAACTGGCAACGCCCTCGAAAGCCGCACCGCGGCGGCGCGGTCGGTAGGCCCGGCGAGGGCCCACGAAGCAGCGCCGCTCCTCGCGGCGCGACGGCGCGGGATTATGGGGCGACCCGGAGCGTCCCCGAGGCCACGAGCGCCCGGCAGAGGGCGATCCGGTCGTCCAGGTCGAGCCCGGGGAGCTCGCGCACGTAGAAGATGCCGTGCCGGGCGATGAACCGCAGCGCGGGCTCGCCCCAGGCGTCGACGCGCACGAGCACCGCGTCGCCGTCGACGAGCTCCGCCTTGCCGCCGCTCAGCCGGACCGACACCTCGCGATCGCGGATCACGCGCCGCGGGCCGCACACCGACGCCGCGTCGTTCCACACCTCGGGCGGCGGCTCGCCGTAAAGGGTGCTGTACGCGGCCGCGAACTCGTCCCACGTCGCCTCCGGGACCGCGTGCGCGACAGGCGCGTTGGCCGGGGCGTGGTGCAGGAAGCGACCGAAGAAGCGCTGGCAGAACTCGGCGTACTCGATCGTGAAGAGGACGAACTGGTGCCAGGCCTCGTCGACGCGCAGCGAGAACATCGGGTAACCGCGGGTGCGATCGGACTCGACGAGCCAGAGATAGCGCGCGAGCTCGCGGAACAGCGCCTCCGCCTCGCGCTCGGTGGCCACGGTCTTGTTCATGAGCAGCTTGTCGATGACGAACTGCGCCCGGTAGGCAAAGAGATCGGGCCGCCTGCGCGCGCTCGCCGTCACCACATCGGTTTGCATCGGTTGCATGGTCAGTTCTCCTGGGCTGCGAAGGGCTGAAACGTCCCCCAGTCGACGAGCGCTCGGGCCAGCGCGAGCTGCTCCGCCTCGGCCAGACCGGGGATGTCGCGGGGCCTGAGCTCGCGCGCCGCCGCGAGCGCGCGGAGCGCGGGCTCGGCCCACGCCTCGACCCGCACGAGGAGCTGCGCGCGCTCGCCGCAGCGCGCGCGGAGCTCGGCGCGGCCCGCGATCCGGACCACGTCGAGGTCCACGCCCGGCCAGCGGCGCACGAGCGCGGCGCGCGCGTCGAGCTCCTCGGGCCGGCCGAGCGCGCGGGCGGCGCGCGCGCGGGTGCCGGCGTCGCCGCGGGCGTGGAGGCGCGCGAGGAGCGCGGCGGCCCGCGGGCCGCGATGCGCGAGGGCGTCGACCTGCGCCCGGCGGACGCACTCCCGCTCGTGCGCGAGGAGCGCCGCCGAGAGCGCGTCGTCCGCGGCGGCGGGCCGCGGCGCCGCCGGGGTCAGCCCCTCGACGGGGCCCACCTGCGCCTCGAGCACCGGGCCGTCGCTCGGGCCGAACAGGTGCAGCGAGATCGACCAGCGCGCGGTCGGGTTGCGCGGATCGTGGATGCACGGCCCGTAGATGTGGCCGACCCGGCCCGCCTCCGCGGAGAACAGGCGCTTCGGCACGAGCCGCCGCGCGCGGGCCGTCGCGTCCCAGTCGAAGGTCGCGACGTCGAGCGCGTTGTGGAGCACCGCCGTGACCGTCCAGTCCGAGTGCTCGTGCGCGCCGGCCGCGCGCCCGGGCCGCCAGTACGCGAACGCGACGCGGACGCCGACCTCGGGGACCACGTGGAACGGCGCGAGCTCGGGCGCGCCGTCCCGGCGCTCGATCTCGAGCGCGAGGAGCTCCAGCGGGAGCTCGTCGTCCGAGAGCCCGGCCCGGACCGCGCCCTCGATCGCGCGCACGTGATCGCGCGGCGGGCGGGCGTGGCCGTCGGACCGCGGGAATTCGAGCTGCCCGAAGAGGGCGGTGAGCTCGGCGAGCCTCATGGCGCGATCCGGAGGAAATCGCCCTTCACGAGCGGACGGCAGAGCGCCACGCGCTCCGGGTCGTCGAGGCCGGGGAGCTCGCGGACGTAGAAGTGATCGCAGTCGACGATGAACTGCAGGGCGTCCTTCGCCCACGCGTCGATGCGCAGGAGGACGCGCGGCGGCTCCAGCGACCACACGAGATCCGCCCTCCCCTCCTCGACCCGCACGAAGATGGGCCGGCCGAACTTGACGCGGATGAGGCGCGTGTCGGGCGTCACGGCGAGCTCGTCCCTCCACGCCGGGGAGATGGGCCCGAAGAGCGCCTCGTACTCGGCGCGGTACGCGTCGAAGGTCATCTCGGGGCGCGCGCCGAGCTCGCCGCGAGGGGCGGTGTTGGCGGTGTGGTGCACGAACTCGCCGAAGAAGCGGTGGCCGAACGCCGCGTACTCCTCGGTGAAGAGCACGAACTGGTGCCAGACCTCGTCGATCCTCCGGGAGAACATGGGGACTTGCCGGGTCCGGTCCGCCCTGCAGACGAAGATGTACTTCTTCACCTCGTCGAAGAGCCGCGCCGCCTCCTCGCAGGAAGAAGCCATCCGGTCCTTGACCAGCTTCTCTTCGAGCCACGGCGCACGGAACGAGAGCAGCTCGGGGATCATGGATGTGTCCATCGCCCATGGCTCGTTGCCAGTTCCGTGCCCGCCTCCGCGCGCCGCGCTTGGGGGGCCCTGCGCACCTCGAGGGAACATCGATTCCCGACGCGCTTCCCCAATTGGGAAACGGGTTGCTCAACGGAGGCCGCCGCCCTGCGAAAACAGGCCCTCGTGACGCGAAAACAGCGGCCTTTGCCGCGCAGAGACCGCGGTGGCACGGCCGCTGCAATAGCCCATGTCGCGGGACGACGAGTCCGCAACCGAAATAACCAACCCAGCTACGGAGCAATCACCATGAACGAGCAGATCAAGGTCGAGGTCGAGGTCGAGACGAAGCAGGAGACCATCGAGGAGCGCCCTGCGCGCCTGACGGTGGAGGTCCCCACGGAGCTCCAGGCTGGCGTGGGGCCGGCCGTCTGCACCTGTCCGCCCGGCTGCTGCTGCTGAACCGCCCGCGAGGGGCCGGGGGCCGCATCCAGCGGCGACCGGCCCCTCGAGCCTGACGACACGACCGCGGAGGCCCGCGCTGCGAGGAGCAGCGGCGGGCCTTTCGCGTTTGGCACGCGAGAGAGGCCGGCGGATTCGACCCGTTTGTTGCCCCTACAACGCCGATCACGTTGAAGATTCATGGGAAGAGGACCGCAAGGGCGCTAGGGGCGCAAGGGGAAGAGATGAATACAATTCCATCTCTGTTCCCTTGCGCCCCTTGCGCCCTTGCGGTCTCTCCTCTTACTGCATGGCTGGTCAGGGGTGCGCGATGACGACCAGCGCCGGGGCACGCTCGAGCACGGCGCCCACGCACTCGCGGGCCGTGAGCGGATCCAGCGCGCCGAAGCTCTCGTCGAGGATGACGGCATCCGCGCGCTGGAGCAGCGCGCGCGCCAGGAACAGCCGGCTCCGCTCGCCGTGCGACAGCTGCCAGCCCGTCTCGCCGACGACCTGATCGAGCCCCGACGGCATGCGGTCGAGCAGCGGGCCCAGGCCGAGCTTGCGGCACACGAGCTCCGCCTCCCGCCGGTCCTCCGGCGACGCAGGCCACGCGCGGCCCATCAGCAGGTTGAACGCGAGCGTCCCCGAGAGCACGTGGTTGTCGTGGAACTGCGGCGCGCTCGCGACGCGGCTGCGCCACGCGGCCCCGCCCAGCGTCCGCCGATCGAGGCCGCGGAGGAGCACGAGGCCCGACGACGGGGCGTGGAGGCCGCTGAGCACCGCCGCGAGCGTCGACTTGCCGCCCCCGGAGCGCCCCTCGAGCAGCAGCCGGTCGCCCTTCGCGAGGACCAGGCCGCAGTCGCGCAGGACGGGCTCGGCGCGCTCCCCGCCGTAGCGGAACGAGACGCCCCGCGCCTCGAGCACGACGTCCGACGCCGCGGGGCGCCCGAGCACGGCCTGCGGGATCCCGGGCGGCTCGCGGGCCTCGGCCGCCGCGAAGAGCCGCGCGATCGAGCGCCACGAGACGGCGGCGGAGAGGAGCGCGCCGAGGCTCGTCGCCAGCGTCGCGAACGCCGCCTGCGCCTGCAGGATGCCGCCCGTGGCGACCACGAGCGGGCCGACGCTCACCCCCGCGAGGACCGCAGGGACGAGGCCGAGCAGCCCGAGCGCGAGCCACCCGCGCGCCGGGAGCGACGCGAGGAGATCGCCCACGCGGTCCATCGCGCGCGAGGCGGCGTGGTAGCGCTCGAGCACCGCGTCCTCCTCCACGTGATGGAGGTGCGGGGCCTGCTGGGCGACGCGCGTGCGGTGGCCGACGACGTTCTCGACGAAGCCGCTCGTGATCGCGAACCGCTCGCGCGTCCACGCCGCCCGCCGCCCGGCGAACCGGCGGGCGAGCAGCGCCACGGAGGCCGTCCACCCAGCGAGCAGCGCGACGTGGAGGCCGCCGCCTGCGCCGGCGGAGAGGACCAGCGCGGCGCTCGCGAGCTGCACGAGCGCGACGACCGCGCCGAGCGCGCCGCCGAGGCCCGCGGTCTCGACGGCCTCGGACTCGGAGACCATGGCGAGGAGCTCGCCCGAGCCGCGCGCGCGGATCGCGGCCGGATCGAGGCGGAGCGCGCCGCAGAGCAGGCGCTGCTTGAGGAGCGCGGCGACGTCGATCGTGAGCAGCCCGCCCGTCCAGGAGGCGAACAGCTGCACGAGGATGGCCGAGAGCGACAGGAGCACCCACGCGAGCAGCCAGCCGGGCTGCACGGCGCCGTCGAGTGCGCCCGCGCCGATCAGCCACCAGGCGAGCACGCCGAGGGCGATCTGCGCGGCGGCGGCGGCGAGGAAGAGCGCGCCGCGGCGGAGCGCGCCGCGCATCGAGAGCAGGCGCCGGAAGCTCGATCCGGGATCGGGGCGGAGCAGCCACATGCCCTCGATGGGGCGGTCCGCGACGAGCTGGGCGAGGAGCTCGGCGCGCGCCCGCGCGGCGCGCCGCGGCGGGATCTGCGCGGCGGCGAGCCACTTGTCGACGTGCGACGCGGGGCGGTCCTCGAGGTGGGCGGAGAGCGCCCGGCGCACGGCCTCCAGCGGGATCCGCGCCCGCGTGAGCGCCGGCGTCAACACCGAGAGGCCCCGGCGGTCCGCGGAGACCACCGCGAGGTAGCCGCGATCGAGGCGGACGATCGCGGGGCCGAGCGACGCGATGGCGCGCGGCAGGTCGGCGAAGCTCGACTGGACCGCCTCCGCCTCGATGCCCATGCAGCCCGCGTACGCCTCGATCCACGCGGTGGGGTCGCCGTCCGGCGGCGCGCCGGGCGACGGCGCCGCGCCGCTCGCGAGCCCGCACGCGGCCGTGAGCGCGCTCATCGCGTGCCCGAGCGCGGAGGGCTGCCACGCCACCTCGGCCAGCGCCGCCGCCGCCGGCGCGGCCTCGTTCGAGCTCGTGTCCGTCGCCTTCATGCTGCCCCCTCGGTGAGCCGGCCGCTCTCCATGATCGCGCTCCGGAAGCGCCCCTTCGACCAGACCTCGTCGCGCGCCCGCGCGTCCGCCTCGGCGAGCGCGCGGTAGCGGCTCCGCGGGTCGTCCATGAGGGCGCGCGGCGCGCCGTCCTCCACCACCCTGCCCCCCTCGACCACGAGCACGCGATCGAAGCCGAGCGTGTCCATCACGTCGTGGCTGACGAACACCAGCGTCGCGCGCGCCCAGCGCTCGCGCGCGCGGGCGAGGAGCGCCCGGCGCCGCTCGCGCTCGAGCCCGCGGAACGGCTCGTCGAGGAGCACGAGGCGCGCGTCGGCCTTCATCAGCGCCCGCGCGAGGCGGACGCGCTGCCCCTGCCCGCCCGACAGCCGCGCGCCCCCCTCGCCGATGGCCGAGAGGAGGCCGTCGGGCAGGGTCTCGAGCACGCCGGTGAGATCGGCCTGGCTCATCGCGAGGGGCACGCGCGCGAGGGCGTCGCCGGCGTGGCCGAAGGTGATGTTCTCGAGGAGCGTGCGGTTCCAGAGCTGGACGGCCGGGTCGACCCACGCCGTCGCGCGGCGCAGGCGCGCGACCGCCGCGTCGTCGAACGGCTGCCCGTCGACGAGCACCTCCCCCCGGGACGCCCGGAGCCACCCGAGCAAGAGCGAGAGCAGCGACGACTTCCCCGCGCCGGACGTGCCGACGATGGCGACGTGCGACCCCGCCGCGAGGCTCAGCGAGACGTCGGACAGGAGCGTGTGCCCCCCGGCCTGGACGCTGACGCCGCGGAGATCGATCGACGCGGCGCCCGGCGCGGCGGCGCCTCCGTCCTCGGGGGCGGGCGCGCGGGGGAGGTCCATCTCCGGGGCCGCGAGCGGCGCGAAGAGGCGCACGGAGGCGTTGCGCACGTTCTTCCAGCCGACGAGCGCGGCGACGAGCTCCTGCGCCACGACGGGGAGCCGCAGCGACCAGAACACGAGCAGGAGCAGCGCCGCGGGCGGGCCGCCGGAGGCGACGTAGCCGCCGACGATCGCGACCGCCACGGCGGTGCTCGCGAGCCCCTGGACGGCCTGCATGGCGGTGGCCTGGGCGTGCGCGAGGCGGCCGGTCCGCGCCCACTCGACGAGCAGCGCCTCGTGCTCGCGCCGCACCGCGCGCTCGGCGCCGTGGACGCGGATGGGCACCGCGCCGAGCAGCGCGTCGAGGTAGAACCGCTCGAGCGACGCGGCGTGCGTGCGCAGGCGCATGAGGCTCTCGACGAGCGGCCTGCGCGCGAGGTACGGGGCCGCGAGCGCGACCGCCGCCGCGACGAGCGAGAGCCACGCGCCGCCCGGGTAGAGCCAGAGGACGCCGACGAGCGTCGCGACGAACGACAGCGCCGCGCGCGCGATGCGCGAGAAGAGCGCCGGCGCCTCGCGCATCAGGTGCATCGCGTGGCCGCGCGCGGTCATGTCCGAGGTGGGCCGGCTGCGCAGGTAGCGGTCCTCGAGCCGCGGCAGCTTCTCGAGGAAGGCGGCCCGGAAGCGCACCTCGAGGGCGCGCCCGAGGCGCGAGACGGCGTGGGCCGCGAACAGCTCGAGCAGGAGGGCCCCGGCGGCGAACGCGACGAGGGCGAGGAGGCCGAGCGCGCGCTGGTATTCGACGGTGACGTGCTTCACGGCGTCGAACAGCCCGCGCAGGACGACAACGTCGATCGCGGCGATCGCCGCGCTCGCCGCGAGGGCCACCCCGACCAGGGCGAGGGCCCGGCCCGCGTCGGCGCGGAGCATCGACAGGAAGAGGCGCGCGGGCGACGGCGTGGGCCGCTCGAGCTCGCGGCGGACGGGCGCCGGGAGCACCGCGGCCGCGACCGCGCGCGGCGCCTGCTCGACCGGCGGGGCCGCCGGCGCGGCGCTGCCGCGGTAGCTCGGCGGGGGCGGCGCGGCCGGGCCCGCGGCGCCGGCGGGGGCGCCGGCGGGCGCGGGGGCGCGGGCGGCGACGTGGACGATGACGGCGCCGTGCACGAGGAGCTTGCCCGGCGCCTTGCCCTCCGTGGCCCAGAAGAACCCCTTCGGGATGGCGCCCGCCTCCCCGGCGAGCGCGCGGTCGAAGACGCCCTCGAGCACGCGCTGCGCCTCGCCCCCGCGCGCGATCGCGCCGCCCCGGACGAGGCGCGCGGCCATCCGCACGGCGGCGTCGAGCGCCGCGAACGAGCGCCACCCCGGGTCGGCGTCGGCGCGCGCGATGAGCGCCTCCCCGCGCGCGCCCAGCGCCCGCAGCTTCGCGCGGAGCGGGGCGAGCGCGTCCTCGGACGACGCCCACCGCCGGAACCGCTCGATCGAGATCGGGATCGGGAAGTGCGGCATGTCCTCCAGGAAGCGCTCCGCGCGCACCCAGCGGCGCCCGCTGCTCGGGTCGAGGATCTGCACGAACGGCCCGAGCCGGCGCCAGACGACGAGGAAGTGGAGCGCGTCGCCCGCGCCGCGCTTGACCACGATCGCGGGCAGGCAGTCGGCCTCGGGCAGGAGGAAGCTGTCGTGCGGGACCACCATTTCGGCCGTCGCGAGCCCGAGCTCCTGCCCGAGCGCGGCGAGCGCGTCGATCGACGTCCCGTCGACGTCGGTCTGGCAGCGGTCGCGCAGCCACTCGTAGTGCACCTCCACGCCGAACCCCTGGAGCACCGCCTTGAGCGCGGCGGGGCCGCAGTCCATGAGCGACGTCTGCAGCACCTCGGGGACGAGGAAGGCGCGCTTCATCGCGGGCCTCCCGGCGCCACGGCGCGCAGGAGGAGCGTCCACGGGGAGACGCGCTCCACCTCGACCTCGGTGGTCCCCGGCATCCCGTGCTGCACCGGGATCGACGCGGCGCTGTCCGGCCGCACGAGGAGCTCGACGCGGATGGCGCCGTCGAACGGCTCGCTGGCGACGTGGGAGACCTCGCCCTCGAGCATGCCGAACTGCGTCCACGCGAACCCGTCGAGGCGCATCCGCGCCTTCTGGCCGGGGACGACGCGCCCGACCGCGTCGGACGGCGCGAAGAGCGCGACCGCGTGCACGTCCTCGCCCGGGACGACCGTCGCCACGAGGTCGCCGGGCTTGAGCACGTCGCCCGCCTGGAGCGCGGCGATGTTGCCGAGCTTGCCCGCGATGGGCGCGCGGATCTTGCGCCGCTCGATCTGGGCGAGCGCCGTGTGGACCGCGGCCTCGGCCGCCCGCTGCTCGGCCACGAGGTCGCCGAGCGCGCGCTCGAGCTCGGCGAGGTGGGCCGCCGCCTGCCGCTCGTCGTGGCGCCGCGCGACCGACAGCCGGTGGAGATCGGCGCGCGCCCCCTCGGCCTTGAGGAGCTCGTCGGCGGCGCGGGTCTTCGCGTCCAGGTGATCGGCGGTCGACGCGAGCCGCTCGTCGTGCAGCCGCTCGGAGATGGCGCGGAGCTCCTCGCCGTGCGCGGCGGAGAGGTCGCGCTGGCGCAGGTCGATCCGGGCGCGCGCGATCGACGCGTCGGAGAGCTTCTCCTGCAACGCGCGCACCTCCTCCTCGACGGCGATCTGGCGCCGCAGCGCCTCGAGCTTCGGCGCGAGCACGGCCACCCGCGTGCGCTCCTCCTCCAGGCGCTTCTCCTCGACGGACGCGTCGAGCTCGACGAGCACCTCGCCCGGCGCCACGTCGCGCCCGAGCTCGACCCGGACGACCGCCACGCGCCCGGCCTCGGCGGCGGCCACGCGGTGCGCCATCCGGCTGACCTCCAGGCGCGCCTTCGCGGTCGTGGCGTAGACCGACACGCGCGCCGCGTGCATCCAGGCCGCCCAGGCGCCGAGGACGGCGAGGGTCGCGGCGAGGCGGAGCCAGGTCCGCGCGCCGCGCTCGAGCTCGAGCGACCGCATCGTGCGGTGGAACGGGGAGGCCACGTCAACAGCCCTCCAGCGCGACCTTCTTCCGGGGCCGCGCGATGCCGTAGGCGTTGAGCTTGTTGGTGAGCGTGCGCCGCGACACGCCGAGCAGCTCGGCGGCGCGCGTCTGGTTCTGGCGGGTCCGGTCGAGCGCGGCGACGATGCGGTCCCGCTCGAACGTGCGCAGGTCGCCTCGGATCCCGGCCTCGGCCTGCGCGCGCGGCGCCTCGAGCATCAGGTGGTCCGCGACGATCGGCCCCCCCTTGGACATGACCACCGCGCGCTCGATCACGTGGCGCAGCTCCCGGATGTTGCCCGGCCAGGTGTGCGCGAGGAGCGCCGCCGTCGCCTCGGGCGCGAGCCGCGGCGCCGGGCGGCCGAGCCGCCGCGCGAGGCGCGCCGCGAAGAGCTCCGCGAGCGGGAGGATCTCGGTGATGCGGGCCCGGAGCGGCGGGATGCGCAGCGTGACCGCGTTGAGGCGGAAATAGAGGTCCTGGCGGAAGTCCCCGTCCCTCACCATCTGCTCGAGATCGCGGTGCGTCGCCGCGATCACCCGGACGTCGACGCGCCGCGGCCGCGTGCTGCCGACGCGGACGATCTCGCCGTACTCCAGCGTGCGGAGGAGCTTCGCCTGCGTGCGCGGGGACAGCTCCCCGACCTCGTCGAGGAAGAGCGTGCCCTCGTGGGCGGCCTCGAACAGGCCTTCGCGCGGCGCCACCGCCCCGGTGAACGCGCCGCGCTCGTGGCCGAAGAGCTCGCTCTCGACGAGCGACTCCGACAGGCTCGCGCAGTTCACCTTCACGAACCGCTCGCGCGGGTGCCGCGACATGCCGGCGATCCACTCCGCCACGACCTCTTTGCCCGTCCCTGTCTCGCCGAGGATCAGGACCGGCAGCGGCGTGGGGGCCACGGTCTCCAGGGCCTCCCGAAGGCGCCGCATCTCCGGATCGATCGCGAGAAAACCGGGTTGACAGTCATCCACGATGAACGCTCCTCATCACGACGAAAGGGCGTGATTCATGTCTCTCACGTGCCGTGGCCGCCGGGGTCCGACGCTGACTCCGGTACCGGCGCCGGCTCCGAGGCTGCGAAGGGCCTCGTGCGGCGGTGCGGACGTCGCCTCCGCGAGGGCCGCGCTGGCGCTCGGGGTGTCGCGGCGGCGACGGGTCGGCGGCGACTCGAAGCAAGTCGGTGGCCAACGCCTCAGCCCGCCGGCGGACCCGCGGCGCGCCGCGGAGCCGGCGGACCCCTCCGGTCGAGCCTGGACGACGAGTCGAGCAAGGACGGCGCAATCTGACGCAAGCCCGCGCATCCCGTGCTGCCCTCGCGGAACGCCGCGCCGCGAACCCTGGACTGGAGGGAATCGCAGCGGCGCTCCGGGGCCGCCCGTGGCGCGGAGCACCGCCGCTCCGGTGAGCGCGCGTCCGGCGCGATGTCCCGAGCGGCCCCGCGCGCCGAGGCGCGTCGCACCACGTGGAGGTTGGAGCCTCCACCTGAGGGCTGACGCCACCACCAGCGTGGATGGCTGGAGAACGTGAGAGGAAGGGAGATGAGCGCGGCGCGGGCGCGCCGCTGTTACGGAGTCGAGCTCAGCGTCGGTGTGGCTGGCCGGCCGGCCGGCCGGCCAGCCAGCGCGCGCTACTCATCGCATTGCGGTTCGGGATCATCGACGGTGACGTCCTCGGTCCGGACGTAGCCGTAGGGGTGCTTCCAGCGCACCACGCCCGAGCCGACGTCCTTGGTCGGCCCTTGCGGCACGTAGTACACGGCATAGAGCGTGTTGACCTGGACCGGCTTCAGCGCTCCATAGGTGCCCACGCCGCCGCCGTCCGGCTCGTAGAGATCGAGGACGACCGCCGGTATCTTGTCGAACTTGGCGAGCGACACGTAGAGCAGCCGACTCCGCATGTTGTAACAGGCGCCGCACGGGGTCGTGGGAGGCTGGATGTCCGGCGGGATCTCCAGGTCCGAAGGCCCCGTCTCCGACGCCGCGGCCTCGGGGCCCGCGAAGGCGAGGGCCGCCACGGCGGCCCCGGCGAGAAACAGACCAGCTGATTTGATGCGATGCAGAATCATCCCTGGTTCCTCCTGGCGCTCGCTCGACGGTCGTCCTCGTCGTCCCCTGCTCGCCGGCGCGAGAGCCCGCGCCCGGCCTCGCGCGATCGCTTGTTCTACTCCGCCTCGCCGCCGGCAGCCACGATGACCGTCATCGTCCGGAACCTCCCCTGCGAGGTCACCCAGTGTATCCTGCCCCCTCCGACGTCCTCGGTCGGCGCTTGCGGCACCAGGTACTCCACGTAACCGTTCGCCACGCGGTACGGCGCCAGCTGCTCTCCATAGGCCGACTTGCCGTCGCGCAGCAAATCGAGCTCGAGCGATATCGCCTTCGCGCTCCCGATGGCTTCGAGGGACACATAGAGCCGGCGGTCCCGCATGCTGTAACAAGCGCCGCACGGGGTGACCACGGGGTTGGGATCGTTGGTCGCCGGTCCGTGGCGCACCGTCGACGCTCGCTCCGCCGCCATCGCGTCGGTGGTGGCGATGCCGAGCGCCGACATGACGCCCGCGGCGAAAAGGAGACCAGCTGCTCTGAGGCTGTTCCGAATCATGGCGAGATCCTCCGTGGCGCCCGGCCTGGGACCGTCGTGTCCCCCGCCGATCGCCGGCGCTCCTCGATCCGCACAGCGGGTCGATCCCGCTGCGCGGCCCCGAGGCTCGCGGGGTTGGATGGTTGAGACCCGCGATCGATACGCGCCGCCGCGCCGGATCCTTCCGCGGCTCCCCCCGGCGCCGGAGCGGCCGCGATGCGCCTGCCGCGGCCCGCTCACGGCACCAGCGCCCGGAAGCTCGCCCAGTCGGACGAGGGGGTCGCGCGCAGCGCCGCGAGCGTCGCCTCGCGCAGCTGCGCGCCGGGGTCCTCCTGCCCGGCGGCGACCAGCGCCACCATCATCCGCTCCGCCAGCGCGTCGTCGACCGGGCGCGTCGCCGCGATCACCGACCCGGCGCCGGCGACGAGGAACGCCTGCGCCAGGCCGAGCCCGAGCCCCCGGGCCCCGGGCGCGGCCCCGGTGCGCGCCGTGTCGCAGCCGGACAGGACGACCTGCGCCGGCGCTCGCCGCAGCGAAAGGATGTCGCTCACCGCGAGCTGGCCCCCGCCGGCGAGCGGGAGGCCGCTGTCCCAGCCGTCGATCCCGCCGAAGAAGCCGTGGCCCGCGTAGTGGAACAGCGCGATCCCGGGCTGCTCCAGCGCGGAGGCGACCGCGGCGTGCGTGGCCACGCCGCCCGAGAGCCGCTCCACCGCGCGCCCCTGCCCTTCGAGCGCCGCGGCCACCGCGTCGGCCTCGCGCCGCGCCGCAGGCAGATCGCGCTGCGGATCCGCGACCACGAGCGCGCCGCGCGCCGCGCCGGCGCCGGCGACCTCCGTGGCGGCGCCGCCCGGCAGATCCAGGCCGTAGACGACGGGCATCCGCGCGACGAGCGGCGCGCCGTCCCAGGGCAGCGCGTGGACGTCGATCCGCTCGAGCTCGCCGTAGGCCGAGACGCGCAGGCGCCCGGCCGCGCGGAGCGGCGCCTCGAACGGCCCGAGCAGCCGCGCGGCGAGGGTCGCGGCGGGGGCCGCGGGATCGATCGCCGGCAGCCGGCGCGCCGCGACGCCGTCCCGGGTGACGGCGAAGCCGGCCCACCCCGCGCGGATCGGGTGGAAGGCCAGCATCAGCTCGCGCTCGTCCAGACGCGGGGCCTCCGCGGGCGCCGCCGCCGCCGGCTCCCCGCGCCGCACGAGCAGCAGCGCCTCGTCGAACCGCGCCCGGATCGACCGGCCGCGCGCCGCCCGTGCCGCCCGTGCCGCCTCGAGCTCGCCCGAGGACAGCCGCCAGTCGTCGCGGCCCTCCTCGTCGAGGGCGGCGCGCTCGCGGCGATACGCCGAGAGCGCGGCCTCCCAGCGCGCCCGCGCCTCGCCGTCCAGCGACGCGATGCGGTCGACCCAGCGGAGCGCCGCGAGCGCCAGGGCGCGCGACCGCCGGGCGGCCGCGAGGGCGCGGGCCGGATCGCGCTGGAGCAGGAGATCGACCGCGCGGCGGGCGCCCTCCTCCAGGCGGCCGAGGAAGGCGCCCCGCCCCTCGCCGAGGGGCACGAGCAGGCTGAGCTCGCCGCGCAGCGCCTCCGCGGCCTCGTAGGCCGCGAGGGCGCGATCGGGCTGGCCCAAGGCCTCGAGCGCCTGCCCGCGGCCGAGCGCCGCCCGGTAGCGCCCCTCCGCGAGCGCGCTCGCCTCCGCGAGCCGGGCGAGCCGCTCGTACCGCCGCAGCGCCCCGGCGGCGTCGCCGCCGTCGAGCGCGAGGCGCCCCTCGATGTCGAGCCAGTACATCGCGACCCCGGGGTCGGGGCTCGCGTCGGTCCGGCGCGCCTCGCCGAGGAGCGCGCGCGCCCGCGCCGTCTGCCCCGCCGCGAGCTTCGCCAGCGCGAGGTTCGTGAGCGCGTTCGCCCGCTCGGCCGGCCTCGGGCACGGCCCGCCGTACAGCGTGAGCGCGGCCTCGAGCGCGGCCTCGGCGTCCGCGACGGGCTCCCCGGGCGAGGCGCTCGCCCAGGGCGAGGCGCTCGCCCACGCCACCTGCAGGGCGCCCCAGCCGAGGTTGTTCTGGAGGGCGGCCTGCTCGCACGGCGGGCTGCCGGCGGGGAGGGACGCCTCCACCTCCCGCAGGAGCGCCTGCGCCTCGAGCGGCCGACCCAGGAGCTGGAGGCCCTCGGCGCGCTTCTGCAGGACGTGGCGCCGGTGGTCGCGGAGGCCCAGGCGCTCGGCGGCCGCGGCCGACGCGTCGAGCTGCCGGAGCGCCGCGCGCAGGTCGCCGGACTCGAACGAGAGCAGCGCGGCGTAGTACGGCTTGAGCGCGCGCCCCTCCGGGTGGCTCGCCTCGAGCGGCGCGAGCGGGTCGAGCGCGGCGCGCGCCTCTGCGAACCTGCGGCCGTTGTAGAGGAGGGTGTAGGCCAGGGCGAAGCGATCGAGGAACTCGTCGGACAGCCGCCCGGCGGCGCGGTGCGCCCGGATCGAGGCCTCGAAGCGCGCGATCGCCTCCGGGATCCGCCCGCGGGCGAGATCCACGCGCGCGAGCTTGCCGATCGCCAGGGCCGTCAGGGTGGGGTCCTGGCCCGACGCGAGGCCGCCCAGGGCCGACGCCGCCTCGTCGAGCCGGCCCTGCCGGCGCAGCGCCTCGGCCTGCGCCAGCGCGGGCGCGGCGAGGGGCGGGAGCAGCGGCAGACGAACGACCGCGCGCGCGCCGTTCTGCTCGGCGGTCACCGAGACGGCCGCGGCGCCGTCGGGCACGGGGACCCGGACGAGCAGGCCGCCCTGGATCGGCGCGCCGTCGAGCGGGATCGGGGTCGCGCCGGCCTCGACGGCGACGCGCGCGCCCTCGGGCGCCTTGATCCAGAGGCGGATCGCGCGATCGTCGGGCAGGGCGCAGGCGGGGCCGGCGAGCACGGCGCCGCAGCCGGCGAACTCGACCTCCAGGGGCGGCGGTGGCGCCGCGGGGGCCGCCGGGTCGCGCGCGTCGCCGGCGGAGGGCGCTGGCTGGTCGCGCGCGCCGCCGGAGGGGGCCGCGCCGCCGGGGGCGCCGCTCCGGGAGACGAGCGCCGCCGCGCCGAGCAGCGCCGGGACGAGCAGCGCCGCGCCGAGCCCGGCGGCCCGGATCGCCCGGCGGCGGCTCATGGAGTTTGCGGCGGCGGGGCGGGCGGCGGCGGCGGCGCCGCGCCGGGGAGCAGGCGCACCTTGAGGCGCAACACGCGGAATGCGTTGGGGGTTTCGCCTTCGCCCGGCGGCCCGTCCGCGAGCTCGGCGGGCCTGTCCGGCAGCGCCTCGGGCCGCCCGATCGCGATCGCGATCTCCCATTCGCCCTCGGGCACCCCGCGGAAGAGCGCCTCCGTGTCGCCGGCGATGCGCGCCGCGCCCTGCGCCGACACCTCGGGGCGCACGTCCCAGGGGAGCGCCTTGTCCCCCGCGATCAGGAAGGCGCGCACCGCGACGGGGCCCTCGACCCGGGTTGCGGGCCGGAGGGCGATCTCGAGCCTCGACCCCGGGCCGAGGCGCGCGACTTCGGGCGCGGCGGGGTCGCCGTTCGCGGACCGTTGCCCGGCCTCGCCGCCCGCGATCGAGACGGCGTAGTCGGGCACCGGGGCGGGCGCATCGAGGAGGGCCAGCGCGCCCGGGTCTCCGGTGGCGCTGCCCTGGTGGCCGGGACCTAGGCGCGCGACGAGGACCCACGCCGCGGCCGCGGCCAGGACCGCCGCGGCGGCGAGCCAGCGCCGGCGACCCGGCGCAGCCGCCAGCGGGATCACCCGGCCCGCGGAGGTTGCCTGGGAGCTCGCGGCCGACCGCGGCGCGCCGGTCGTCTCCGCAAGCGGCGCGCCGGTCGTCTCCGCAAGCGGCACGCTCGCCGCCGGCGCACCTGCGCGTGCCGCCGGCCCGCTCGTGCTCACCGCCGCCCCGCCCTCGCTCGCCGCCTGCGCGCCGCGCTCCGCTCCGTTCGCCTGCAGCCCGGCCAGGATCCTGTCGGCGATCCGCGCCCGCGCCTCGCCGTCCAGCGGGCGCGACGCCTCCCAGGCCTCGCGGTCTTCGGCCGACCGCTGCGCGAGCGCCTCCAGCGCGTCGAGCTCATCCTGCGCGAGCGCGCCGTGCACCCTCGCCGACCAGCGCGGATCGCTCGCCCGATCCTCCGCGCGCGCGGCGCTCGCCAGCGCCTTGAGCAGCTCCTCGTCCCTGTCGGTCATCGTGCGCGCTCCGGGGTGGTTGGGTCTGCCGCGGGCGCCCGTCCCGGCGCCTCTGCCTCGGCG
The DNA here is from genome assembly GCF_051474665.1 of Sorangium sp. So ce394. Taxonomy (NCBI): domain Bacteria; kingdom Pseudomonadati; phylum Myxococcota; order Polyangiales; family Polyangiaceae; genus Sorangium; species Sorangium sp. So ce394. The sequence continues at coordinate 4,329,265 of NZ_CP150339.1, read as the reverse complement.
GCGAGCTCCGCGGCGATCTGCCGGACCAGCCGGCCGATGCGGCTCCTCCACGCATACACGGCGTCCGCCGTCATGCCGGTGAGGGCGCACGCGTCCTCGGTGGATCGCTCGTCGACGAGCAGCAGATAGAACAGCTCGAGCCCGCGCTCGCTCAGCCGGTCGCGGAGCCGCACGGCGAGGGTCGCGAGCAGCTCGCGCGAGATGGCCGCCGGCTCGGGCGAGACGGACGCGCCGTCGACGCGCTCGAGCGCGTCGTCCTCGGTGGGCTGCTCGGTCCAGGGGTTCCGGCGGCGGCTGCGCAGGATCGAGCACGCCTCGCGCTCGGCGACGAGCCCGACGAAGCTCGTGAGCGAGAGCCCCCGGGCCGGATCCCACTGGCGGAGCGTGCGCCCGCCGTCCGCGAAGAGCGCGAGGAACACGCTCTGGGTCATGTCCTCGACCTCCTGCCGCACGTCGCGGTGCCCCGCTGCCCGGCGGCGGCGGAGCAGCGGCCGCATGACGCGCTCCTGGATGGTGGGCGTGAGCAGATCGACGAGCGCCCTGACCGCCGCCGGCTCCCCGCCCACGGCCCGCGCGATCAGCGCGAGCGCCGCCTCGGAGGTCGCCGCCGCCGCCCCGGGCTCCCGCCAGGGGCCGTCGGCGGGCGTCCACGGCTGCGCGGGCGAGGGGGACATCGATGGCATCAACGCACACGGATAGACGCGCGCAACACGGCCGTCAATCGAAGCAGGGTCTCGCCGGACGACTCGACCCCTGCGAGGCCGCGATTTTTTTCTCGAGACCCGTGTCAGAAACCGCGGGGGCGCGGCGAAGCGATCTACGGACGGATGGACATTCAGGCAGGCAGAGGGCTCGGGGCGAGCCCTGAGGTCGGCCCCTGTCCATCGTTCGTCGTTCCGTCGTTCCGTCGTTGGATCGTTGCAGAGAGGCGCGCCGCCCGGGGCGCGAGCGGCGCGTGGCGAGGCTCGACGCGATGCGGACTCAGGTCATCCAGGATAGGTTGTCTTGCGCTTCTCGACGCCTGGCACGCTCTCCCACGCCCAGAACCACATCACGATGCCGTCCGCCGCCGTGGCACCGGTCATCGTCCACCTTCCATCGGCCCTCACGTGGTCGGGCTCCTGCGGATCGTCGCAATAGGCATTGCCGTTCGCGAGCCTGCCGTAGCGTCCCAGGGTCGTCGCTCGTATCACGCCGCTCATGCAGCCACCGTCTTTCGTTGCGTCGTGGGGGCGCGCCCGGCGGCCGCCTGCTCGCGGGCGTCGGGCGCTCTGCGCCGCGGAGCCTATCGCAGGATGCCGAGGGCGAGCTCGATCTGCTGGCGGGAGAAGACGCCGTGGTCGTCGACCGAGTAGTCGTCTGCCTCGAGCCGGAAGGTGCGCGTGGCCGTGACGTCCGCGCGGCCGCTGAAGCGGTACGGGATGACGGGCGTGGCGAACGACTCGCGGACCAGCTGGAGGCCGAGATCGACGGGGATGCTGATGGGGACCCGGACCTGGGTGGTGCGGTCGGAGGGGAGCCAGACGCCGTCGCCGTCGGCGCGGAAGTCGACCGGCAGCGGGTAGCGGCCGGCGAGCACGACCTGGCCGCGGACGGCGCGCACGGCGACGTCGTACGAGTTCGGGTTGTGGACGTTGACGACCACGGTCATGAGGACGCCGAGGCTCGGCGGGAAGCCGATGCGGATGCCGGTGATCTCGGCGTGATCGAGCTGCATCGTCGGCTTGCTGACGCAGGCGGGACCGGCGATCGCCGTCAGCGCTGCGAGCGTGAGCGCGGGCAGGCTGCGCAGGAGGTGGTTCTTCCGGGGGCTCGGCACGGGCGGGAGCTTAGCCGCGGAGGGACGCGCCGTCACCTCGCACCGTGGCGGCGCGCGAGGCGCCGGCGAGGGGGCGACGTTGACGCGCGGCCGCGCGGCGGGGATGCTCCGGCGCGCGTCGAGGCTCGCGACGAGATCCCCCTGCCCTTCGACCCCTTGCCCTTTCCGGCGTCCCCGCGCTCCGCGACCTGCGAGGATATTTGATGGAGCTCACGACGATCGAACGTGCGCCCGCGGACGCGCATCGTGCGCTGACGGCGGAGCAGATCGCAGCGATGTGCCGGCGCGCGTTCGGGGAGAGCGCCGTTGTCGCGTCCGCCCGGGAGCTGGGGGGCGGCACCTTCAATACGACGTACCTGGTCTCGCTGGCGCCGGCGCAGGTCGAAGAGCGGCGGGTCATCCTGCGGGTCGCGCCGCCGGACTCGGCCGCGCTGTCGTGGGACGAGGCGGCGCTCATGCGCCGCGAGCTGCACGTTCAGCCGTACTTCGCCGGCCTCTCGACGCTGGCGCCGCGGACGCTGGCGGCGGACTTCACGCGCCAGCTCATCGATCGCGACTACGTGTTCCAGACCTTGCTCCCCGGCGAGCGCTGGGACGACGTGGCCGACGCGCTGTCGCCGGCGGAGTCGCTGGCGCTCTGGGAGCAGTTCGGCCGCATCACGAGGACGATCCACGGGACGGCCGGCTCCGCGTTCGGCGGGCCGTTCCCGGTGCCCGAGTTTCCCGCGTGGAGCGAGGCGGTGCTGTACCGCCTGGCCTGCTCGCTGCGAACCATGGCAGGGGCGTCGCTCGACGTGACCGAGATGGCCGCGGCGATCGAGATCATCCGCGGGGGCGCGGCCGTGCTCGACGAGATCCGGGAGCCGCGGCTCCTGCACGGCGATCTGTGGCTGTTCAACCTCCTGATCGAGCGCGGGGCGGAGGGGCCCAGGATCGTCGGGGTGATCGACGCCGATCGGGCGTTCTGGGGCGATCCGATGGCCGACTGGACGATGTTCGTGCTGTCGAAGTCCGCGTCGCCGGATAACCGGCCGCTCTACGATCGCTTCTGGGAGGCGTATGGCCGGCCGCCGCAGACGCGGGCCAGCGCGTTCCGGGCGGCCGCGTACGAGGCGATGAACGTCGGGGTCGCGCTCCCCTGGGCCGCGCGGCACGGCCACGGCGACCTGGTGGAGCGGGGGAAGCGCGAGCTGCGCGAGGCGCTGGAGGCGCTGCGGCGGCTCCGGCCGTAGGGCGTCCGTATGCGGTGGAGGATGCGCTGTCCGGGAGCCGTCGCCGGGGGAGCGGGGCGGCGAAGGCAGGAACGCACGCGCTGGGATGGAATGGCGTCGTCGCGCGGCGGTCAGGACGAACGCGCGGGGGGAGCGGCGGAGAGGGCGTCGTGCACCTCGTCGCGCGTCCCGGTGCCGGCGAGGACGAGCCATGTCCGGAGCGTCGGCAGGTCGCGCATGGCTTCGACGGCGGAGCGCAGCGATGGAGGCATGGGGCCGAAACGAGCTTCGTACAGCGCGATGGTTCCCTGGGCGATCCCCTGCGCCACTCCCTGCGCCATCCCCTGTGTGCGTCCCTGCTCGATGAACTGCTCGACGAGCTCCTCGGTGGTCATCACGAACTCCTCTTCCTCCGGCGTCGCCGGCCCGCGCTGTTCGACCTCCGCGCGGAAGCGTAGCAGAGGACCGAGCGCGATGGCGCGCTCCGGCGCATCCTTCGGCAGCTGGCGGAAGTCCTCGATCGCCTCTCGCAACACGCGCCCACCGCCCATCAGCCGGATCAGCACGGTCGAGCGCACGCGGGGCAGCTCGCCGAGCACGACGACGGCGGCCCGCAGCAGGCTCGGTCCTTCGTACACGCCCGCGGGCCAGCCGGCCATCGGCTCCGCCCGCAGGCCGTCGAGCACGGCCGTGGGACGGCCAGTCGACAATACCCAGAGGAACGGGGGCTCTGCCTCGCGATTACGGGCCGAGCTCCTTCGCCACAGGGCGAGGTGCTTCTCCACGCACGCGCGCGCCTCCTCGACGCTCGGCGTATCGCTGTAGGCCTCGATGGTGCACGCCGTCGCCGCGATGCGGCCAAGGAGCCCGAGCCGCTCTCGACCCGAGGCGCGCGCCGGGTCGGGCTCGTACCACACGTCCGCATGCTGCGCGTCTCCGACGACCTCGGCGTTGGTCACCACCTTGCCTATCGGCGTGAGCCCCTCTTGAGCGATGTCCTTTGCCAGCCGATCGAATCGGTTTCGCATGGCGGGCGCAGGCTGGCACGCCGCGCGGACGAGACCAAGAAAAAGGCACGCTCAGGCTGCGCGTTGGGACTGCGAGGGGGCCTTACGAGCTGCCACCGTGATACATTTGGAATTCGACACATCCTCATGCAACCGATGGGATGATCGCACCGTCATCAAAGGTATGACCGCGGCCCCCCAGCTCTCCGTCGCTTGATCCGTCGTTGGATGCACCCTCGATCGCCTGCCGCCCGCCCGAGAGCCACGGTATCTCGCCGCGCCTACCGGCGCGCCCCCTTCCGAGGGAAATAGCGCCAACCCTTCCCGTCGAGGCCCGCCCCACGGCGCGGCCCGCACCGCGCCCGCCCTTGCGCCGCCCTCGACGCCGGCCCCTCGACCATGGCATGACGGCTCCATGCCCGAGCGAGCCCTCTCGATCCCCCTCCCCGACGGCAGCGCCGTCTCGGGCGTGCTCCACGCGCCCGCCGCGCGCGCGAAGCGCTCCGGCGTGGCCGTGGTGCTGGGCCACGGGGCCGGCGGCGACATGCACGCGCAGCTCCTGGTCGACGTCGCCAGGGGGCTCAAGGACCGCGGACACACGGCGCTGCGCTTCAATTTCCCCTACAAAGAGCTCGGCCGCAGGGCGCCCGACAGGCCGGAAAAGCTCGAGATGGCATACGAGGCCGCGATCGCGCGGCTGCGAAAAGACAAGCCCCAGCGGCTCTTGATCGGCGGCAAATCCATGGGCGGCCGGATCGCCTCGCTCCTCGCCGCGCGCGGCGTCCCCTGCGACGGGCTCGTCTTCCTCGGCTACCCGCTGCACCCCGCGGGCAAGCCCGCCGCGCTCCGCGACAAGCACCTCTCGGCCATCGAGGCGCCGATGCTCTTCCTCCAGGGCACCCGCGATCCGCTCTGCAGCCTCGATCTCCTCCGGCCGGTGCTGAAGCGCCTCGGCGCTCGCGCGAGCCTGCATGTGGTGGAGGGCGGCGACCACTCCCTCGAGCTCCTGAAATCCGCCGGACGGACCGCCGACAGCGTGCTCGCCGAGATCCTCGCCGCCATCGACGCCTGGCTCGCGAAGCAGGCCCCCGGCAAGCGCGATGAGCCCCGCCCGCCGAAAGCAGGTGGCGCCCCGCGCAAGCGAGCCGCCGGACGCCGGCCCGCGGCGCCCCGGGCCGCACGTCGACAGCCATGACCGAGCCAGATGGAGGGTGTGAAGCCGATGATCCCGCAAGCGCTGTTCTTCCTGACCCTCGCGTCGACGCTCGGGTGTGGGCTGATCGCGGGGGTGTTCTTCGCGTTCTCGAGCTTCGTGATGCCCGCGCTGGCCAGGCTCCCGCCGGCCGAGGGCATGGCGGCGATGCAGTCGATCAACGTGGTCGTGCTGAATCGCTCGTTCCTTGGCGTGTTCGTGGGGACCGCGGGGGCGTGCCTGATCCTCGCCATCGTCTCGATGCTCCGCTGGTCGGAGGCGGGCTCGGCGCTCCGCATCGCCGGGGGCGCGCTGTACCTCGTCGGCACGTTCCTGGTCACGATGGTGCGCAACGTGCCGCTCAACGACGCGCTGGAGCGGGTCTCGCCGGAGGCCGCGGCGGCCGCGGAGACGTGGGCTCGCTACGTCCCCGCGTGGACGACGTGGAACACCGCGCGGGCGCTCGCGGCCCTCGCGTCCGCCGCCCTGCTCACGCTCGCCCTCGTCCAGAGCGCACGCGCCGGGTGATCGCGAGTCCGACAGGGAGAGAGCGCGGCGCCGCGTCGTCGATGCCAGAGACGCCATGACGACCCGCACATCGTGGCGTCCCCCCCGAAGGCAACGGCCGAGTCGGGACGCCGCGACATCGCAGCGGGCCCAGCGCACGATACGACCGCGATCGCTCGATCGAGCGGCCGAAGCGGTGGAATTGCAAAAACCGCTCAACGTGGCATATTGGACGTCCCTGCGCAACCCCGTCCAGTCCTTCCCATGTCCACCTCCACCCCCGACGAGCTCTCGATTGGAATTGCCCCAGGAGACGTGCTCCTCGGCAAGTACCGCGTGGAGAGCGTCCTCGGGCGGGGCGCCATGGGGCTCGTCGTCGCCGCGCGCCACCTCGCGCTCGACGATCGCGTCGCGATCAAGGTGCTCCTGCCGCGGTACGTGCAGGATCCAGAGATCCTCCAGCGCTTCCTGAGGGAGGGGCGCGCCGCGGTGCGCATCCGCAGCCCGCATGTCGTGCGCGTCGCCGACGTCGGCACGCTGGAGAACGGCGCGCCGTACATGGTGATGGACCACCTCGAGGGGAAGGACCTCGCCGCCGTGCTCGCGGAGAGCGGGCCCCTCTCGGTTCCCCTGGCCGTCGACCTCGTGCTCCAGGCGTGCGAGGCGCTCGCGGAGGCGCACGCGCAAGGCATCGTCCACCGCGACGTGAAGCCGAGCAACCTGTTCCTCACGCGGAACGCGGACGGCTCGCCGTGCGTCAAGGTGCTCGACTTCGGGATCTCGAAGATGTCGCACGCGGAAGACCACGCGCTGACGCGGGTCGGGGGCGTGCTCGGCTCGCCCCTCTACATGTCCCCCGAGCAGCTCCGCTCGGCGAGCGACGTCGACGGCCGCGCGGACATCTATTCGCTGGGCGTCGTGCTCTTCCAGCTGCTCACGGGGCGAACGCCGTTCGTCGCGCTGGAGCTCGCGCAGCTCGTCTATCTGGTCACGCAGGGCGAGCCGCAGCGCCCCCGCGCGCTGCGCCCGGACATCCCGGAGCCCCTGGAGCAGGCGATCCTCACGGCGATCGCGCGCGATCGCGATCGCCGCTTCTCCACCGCCGCGGACTTCGCGCTCGCGCTCGTGCCCTTCGCCCCGCCGCACCTGCGCGCGGCCGCCGAGCGCCTCTTCGGCGCGCTGCGCGGCGCGCTCCCGGCGGCAGCCCCGCCGCAGGGCGGCGCTGTGCTCGCGGCCTCGGCGCCCGGAGCCGCCACCGCCGCGGCGGCCATGCCCGCCGACGGAGCGCACACGATCGTGCCGGTCGGCACGACGAACCGCAGGCCAGCGTCGCTCGAGCGGCGCGTCCTCCCCATCGCGCTCGGGCTCGGCCTCGCGGTCGTGGCCGGCGGCGTGTTCCTCTCGCGCCTATCGCCCGAGACCGCGCCGACCGAGGGCGCGCAGGGCGCTCAGGCGGAGCCCCGCGCCGCGCCCCCGAGCGCCGCGCCTTCCGTGGCCATCGAGCCTTCCGCGAGCGCCGCGCCGTCGCCCGCGGCGGACGAGCCCCCTCCCGCGGCGGACGAGCCTCCTCCCGCGGCGGCCAAGCCTTCCGCGAGCGCCGCGCCGCCGCCCGGCGCCGCGCCCGGCGCGTCGGCCGGCGCGTCGGCCGAGGGGCAGCACGACCAGGCGCGCGCCACGCCCACCGCAGCGCCGAGGCCCGCGAAGCCGACCGGCTCGGCTCCCCCGAGGCGCAACGCGCCGTTCCCGAAGCGGCCCACCGGCGCGGATCCCTTCCAGCGCGACGTCTTCTGATACCCTCGCCGACACGATGACGCCGCCGCAGACGACGAGCCGAGCGACGCGCGGGCCCAGGTGGATCGCAGGCCTCTGCGCGATCGGCGCCGGCCTGACGGCGACGCTCGCGGGAGGCCCCGCGGCGAGGGCCGACGACAAGGCGGGCGCCGTGGCGCTGTTCCGGGAGGCGGGGGCGCTCGTCGACGCCGGCCAGGCGGCGCGCGCCTGCCCCAAGTACGAGGAGAGCCTGCGCCTCTACGACAGCGTCAACACCCGGTACTTCCTCGCCGATTGCTACGAGCGCGTCGGCAAGATGGCGTCCGCGTGGGCGCAGTTCCTCGAGGTCGCCGCCCGGGTGCGCGCGAGCGGCGACCCGGCGAAGGAGGCGAAGGCGCGCGAGCGCGCGGCGGCCGTCCAGCCGAAGGTCTCGCGCCTCACGGTGGCCGTCGAGGCCGCGAGCACGCCGGGCCTCGAGGTGAAGCGCGACGGCACGCCGGTCGGCCCCGGCCAGTGGGGCGTGCCCATGCCCGTCGACGCGGGGACCCACGTCGTCGAGGCGAGCGCGCCGGGCAAGCGAGCGTGGACGGCGCAGGTCGAGGTCGAGCCGGGCGGCGCGACCTCGACCCTCGTCGTGCGCGCGCTGGAGGACGACCCCGCGTCGGCGGACGCGGGCGGCGACGGCAGCGGGCGCCGCACGCTCGCGCTCGTGACGGGCGGCGCGGGGATCGTGGCCGTGGGCGTCGGGACGGCGCTCGGCTTCGCGGCGAAAGCGCGGTTCAACGAGTCGCGCCCGTTCTGCAACGGCGACCGCTGCGACAAGCGCGGCATGGACATCCGCGACGGCGCCGTGGCGCGCGCCAACGTCGCGACGGTGGTCTTCGGCGTCGGCCTCGCGGCCATCGCCGGCGGCGGCGTGCTCTGGCTGACCGCGCCGAGCCCGTCGAAGGGCGCGTCGGTCGGGCTGACGCCCACGCTGGGCGGCGCGCTCGTGCGAGGCAGCTTCTGATGCGCCTCCGGGTGCTCGCCGCCGGCCTCTGCGCGTCGGTGCTCGCGGCCGGGTGCGGCCTCGTCCTCGGCATCTCGTCCGGCGAGTACGACCCCGACCCGTTCGGCCTCGATGGCGGCGCCGCGGGCGCGGGCGGCACCGCGGGCTCTGGCGGCGCCGCGGGCACGGGCGGCGCCGCGGGAGCCGGGGGCGCCGGCGCCTCGGACGCCGGGGCCGAGCCGCCTCCCTGCACGGCGCTCCTGGACGACCTCGAGGACGGCGACAGCGCGATCCTCCGGTGCCAGGGCCGCGTCGGCAGCTGGTACACGTACAACGACGGGACCCGGAGCGGCACGCAGACGCCTTTGCCCGGCCGCCCTTTCGTCCCGGTCTCGCCCGGGCACGACCCGAGCAACTACGCCGCCCACGTCGCCGGGAGCGGCTTCGTCACGAGGGGGGCCGGGATGGGGTTCGACCTGAACCTCGCCCCGGGAGGAGCGAAGTTGAGCTACGACGCCTCCGCCTACGTGGGCCTGACCTTCTGGGCCAAGGCGGCGGCGCCGACGCACATCTACGTGAACTTCCCCGACCGCAACACCGATCGCGAAGGCGGCGTGTGCGAGGGCTCGGGCTGCGGCGACCATTTCGGCGAGGGGCTCGACCTCACGACCGAGTGGGCGCAGTACACCGTCATGTTCTCCATCCTCAGCACGGACGGCTGGGGCGTCCCGGCGCCCCCGGCGTTCGACGCCGCGCACGTCTATTCGATCGAGTTCCACACGGCGAAGTCGACCGTGTTCGACATGCTCGTCGACGACATCGCGTTCGTCCCCTGAGCTGCGCGCGCGGCGCTCGCTCAGGGCTCCGGCGAGTCGATGCGCATGAACGAGAGGGTGCGGAACGTGCGCTTGCTGAGCTTCCAGCCCGAGCTCGTCAAGACTGCCTCGTTCTCGTAGGTGCCGTGCGCCACCTGGACGCTGCTCAGCGGGTCGTAGACGTGCGTCGCGATCAGGTAGGAGGTGATCTTCGCCCGGCGGCCGCCAGGGAGGATGTCGATACGAACGTTGCTGATCAGGTGCTGCGTGCCCACATAACCGGACTCCGCGAACAGGACGTCGATGAAATCGGCCCAGGCCTCGGCGCTGGGCACCGAGACCACCGGCGGGTCGCCCGGATCGGCGCCGGCTTCCCAGATGATGACGGGCGCGTCCTCGGTGAAGCACCTCGCGTAGATCGCCTTGCCCGTCTCCAGATCACCGCGGCCGATCGCGTCGGTCCCGGCCGCGTAGCAGTACTCGAGCTGCTCGATCTCCTGCAGCGCCTTGAGCTCCGGCAGGCCGTTCGGGGGCGTGCCCTCCGCGGGCTTCGCGATCGACATGGTGACGGCGCCCGCCAGCGCGAGCGCGGAGGCCGCCGGCAAGGCACGACGCAGAAAGCCGCTGAAACGATCGCCGTTCGTGCTCATGGAACTCACCCCTTTCGGTGGGCGTATGCAAGTCGCCAAGGATCAAAGATATAACCTAAATATCTTAACAAACTCCGTCAAGGACAGATTGCCCCGAGCTTCAGGATCTGACGCGAGGGCGTCGCGTCATCGCGTCATCGCGTCATCGCGTCATCGCGTCATCGTGTCATCATGTGGCAGGTTCGACGCTCGAGCTCCACAGGTTCGGGCGCACGTGCGGAGCCGTCGTCCGCCCGGCGCTCGCCGGCGACGTCGACGCACGCTGTCAGATTGTCCACCTCGCGCCGCGCGGCCAGCGCTGGTGAGCCGCGCTACACGCGCGCTACGTGGCGCTGCGGCGCATGCTGCGAATGCAGTGCTCGAGCCCCTGGCGCAGCGTCGAGCGCGTCTCGATCGACGAGAGATCCACGCCGAGCCCGACGATGGTCTGGGCGATCGCCGGGTGGATGCCCGTGATGATCCCCTCGGCGCCGAGGAGCTTGATGGCCGCGGAGAGCCTCAAGAGGTGGTTCGCCGTCTCCGTGTCCATCGCGTCGATCCCGGTGAGATCGAGGATGGCATAGCGCGCCTGCGTCCGGACGACCTCGCGGAGCACGCTTTCCATCACGTCGGCGGCGCGCGTGCTATCGAGCATGCCCACGAGGGGCAGCGTGAGCACGCGATCCCACACCTGGATGATCGGCGTCGACAGCGAGCGGATGACCTGCTGCTGCCGCTCGATGAGATCGAGCTTCGCGCGGAGCTCCTGCTCGATCCGCTTCGAGGCCGTGACGTCGAGGGTGACCCCCGCGACGTGGGTGACGTCGCCGCGCTCGTTCTGGATGGGGAGATACCAGGCCTCCCAGTGGACGCCGTCGATCTCGTTCACGAAGGTCGACATCGTGCCCTCGAGCGCCTTACGCAGGACCGCCGTGCCCGACTCCGGGTAGATCTCGAAGATGTTGAGGCCGACGAACTGCCCCGGCTTGAGCCCCGCGGACTCGAGCCCCTTCCCGTCGTGGAGGACGAACTCCCCCCGCGCGTCGATCGCCCACAGGCAGACGGGGAGGTGGTCGTTGATCGCCCGGAGGAGCTTCAGCTGTATCTCGTGCTCGATGCGCTCCTCGGCGTCGCGGAGCGTTCCATAGACCTCTTCCTTCTCGGGCACCCATCGCGCGTCGCACTGGAAGTACTTGAAGGATCCGTCGGCCGTCTTCAGCCGCACGTCGACGGCCATGGGCTCCGCCGCGGCGCGGACACGCCGCCACGCCTCGTCGAACGAGCGCCTGTCGTCCGGATGAACCAGGGGGCCGAGCCCTGCTGCAGACTCCCCGTCGAGGAGCTCGGCGCCCATCGCGCGCGTGAGCGCGCGGCTCGCGCGGAGCAGCGCGCCACCCTCGCCGGCGATGAAGACCAGCTCCGTACAATGCAGGAAAAAGTCGTCGAGCGTGCTGGTCGTGCTGTCTGGCTGTGGCATGTCCAGCTTGGCAGACTACCTCGATCGAGCCGTCAGTGTCGAGAATCCATGTCGAGCAGACGGGTTACCGGCGCGCCTCGAGCGCTCCACCACGCTCGCCCGCTCGGGGCATCTTGGGTGCTCTGTGTGCTGCCGTACTCACGTGTCGATTGGGACGGCGCGCGTCCAGGTCGCCCGGGGGATGCCGCGAGGCGCCATCCACGAGGCGCCGCGGCTCCCCGCTCCTCCCGATACCTGGATAGAGAGCGCCGCGACGGCGATCGCAGCGCCGACAGCCATCGAGCGGCCGGCGTGCACCATGGTGGGACAACGGCGCACCGTCTCTCGCTGCCACCGCCGCGTGCCCGCGAGCCGTCGAGCGAAGGCACGTACACGACAACTGTGCAGCTTCGCCGGCGCCGGCGGCCGCCCCCCGCGATCCGCGGCGGAGCACGGCAACGGCACGCGGCATCGCAGCGCCGCCGGGTGAGGCATTTTGCTCCACAGAACGCTCGGTGAGGCGCTTTTGCGCCATGCAATGCTCGTCGGCCTATCGGGCGAGAGCGGGCGCCGAGGGTCATTGGCTTCGCGGCTGAGGCCGCCGGAGCGAAACAAGATGATGACATTGCATCATGAAACCTTCTGGTTCCAGGTCATGGAAACCCGTTGCGAACGTGGTCGAGCATGGTAAGCCAAGCAGGCTTCATCGTCGTAGCCGCGCGATCATCGTCGATCACCGTCAATCGCCGTCGATTGTCAAATTCCGTCGCGAGCCAGGTCGGACGAGGCCCTACGAAATCGATGCCAGGACGTCGCTTCGGCCTCGCCCGGGATGACCTTTCGGCGAGCAAACGGACTGCCAACATGGATGGAACGATCATGAAGAGACATGGATGTTCTCGGTACTGGTTGACCGGACTGGCCACGCTGGCGCTCTTCCCTGCCGGCTGCATCGACGATCCAGGCGCAGACCCGGAGGCGCTCGACACCGACGAGGCGGCCGCCGTGACGGGCGCCCCGTTGACCAGCGTCGCGTCCGGGAAATGCCTGGACGTGAAAGGGAGGAGCACCACGACAGGGACCGCCCTGCAGATCTACACCTGCAATGGACAGGACAACCAGAGCTTCAATTTCACATCCGCCGGTGAGCTCCAGGTCTACGGCGGCACCCGGTGCGTCGAGCCGGCGAACGGCGCGACCACCGCGGGGACCAAGGCTGTGATCGCCAATTGCAGCGGCCAGGCTCGCCAGAAATGGACGAGGAGCTCGGCCGGCGCCATCGTCCACCAGCAGTCGGGGCTATGCCTGGACGTGGAGGGGCAGCGGACGACCAACGGCACCGCCGTTCAGATCTGGACCTGCAACAACCAGACGAACCAGCGATGGTCGTCGACGGGGTCGGGCTGCAGCTCGGGGGTCTGCGAGGTCGTCCAGGTCGCCACGGACACCGACCTCCCGTGGGGCCTGGTCTCGCTGCCGGACGGCACGGTCCTCTACAGCCGGAGGGACGCGGACGACATCGTCCAGCTCAACCCGAGCACCGGCGCGAAGACCTCGATCGGCACGGTGCCTAACGTCGCGGGCACGGACGGCGAAGGGGGCCTGATGGGGCTGGCCATCGCGCCGACGTTCGAGACCGACCGCTGGCTCTACATCATGCACACGTCGCCCACGGACAACCGGATCGTGCGGATCCAGGTCGTCGGCAACCAGCTCGACACGTCCACCGAGCAGGTGCTGATCTCGGGCATCCCCCGCAACAAGTACCACAACGGCGGCCGGCTGCGGTGGGGACCGGACGGCAAGCTCTACGCGACGACGGGCGACGCGCAGAACGCGAACCTGGCGCAGGACACGAGCAGCCTCGCCGGGAAGGTCCTGCGGCTCGAGCCCGACGGCAGGGTCCCGTCGGACAACCCGTTCGGGAACTACGTGTGGAGCTACGGCCACCGGAACCCGCAGGGGCTGGCGTTCGACTCCATGGGTCGGCTCTGGGAGCAGGAGTTCGGCAACACCGTGATGGATGAGACCAACCTCATCCAGAAAGGCGGCAACTACGGCTGGCCGAACTGCGAGGGCACCGTCTCGCAAGGCGGCAGCGGGTGCGGCACGGCGGGCTACATCGCGCCCAAGCTCACGTACCCGACCTCCGAGGGGTCGTGCAGCGGGATCGCGATCGTGGACGACGTCTTCTACGCCGCGTGCCAGCGGGGGACACGGATGTACCGCGCGGTCATCAGCGGGAGCAGCCTCACCAGCGTGCAGCAGCTGTTCGTGGGCACCTACGGCCGCCTCCGCACCGTCGAGCCCACCCTGGACGGCAATCTCTGGCTGACGACGACCAACACCGGGGGCACGGACAGCGTCCCCAACAACAGCAACGAGCGCATCTTCCGCGTCGTCCTCGGCGACTGAGCCTGTATCAGAACGGGGTGCCGCCGTCCTCCGGGACGATGATCGATTTCAGCGCCCCGTCCTGACAATCCGCCTGCAAACGGAAACCCTTCTCGGCGTCCGACAGATCGAAGCGGTGGGTGACGATAGAATCGACGTCCACCGCGCCCTCGGCGACCATGTGGATCGCCCGCGGGTACACATGCCCCATGCGCCGGGAGAACTTCACCTTCAGCCCCTTGCGGCGGCACAGCGCCGCCGGCAAAGCGTAGCGGTCGCCCTCGGGGATGCCCGCCAGCAGGATCCGCCCGCCGATGCGCGCGGCTTCGGCCGCGTGGTGGAAGCCGTCGGGCGAGTTCGTCGCCTCGAGCACGAGATCGGCGCCCCGGCCGCCCGTCCACTCCAGGACGGCCGCCAGCGCCGGCGCCGCGTCGTGCGCGCCCAGCCGGCGCGCCGCCTCGGCCCGGTAGGCCACGGGGTCGATGGCGAAGACGCGGGCGGCGCCCGAGCGGCGCGCGAGCTGGACCAGGCACAGGCCGATCGGCCCGCAGCCCAGCACCACCACCGTCTCCTGCAGGTGGGGCCGGGCGAGGTCGATGGCGTGGATCGCGACGCCGAGCGGCTCCAGCATCACCGCCCGGCGCACCGAGAAGCCCGCCGGGACCGGCACGACCTGGTCGGGATGCACGACGACCCGCTCCGTCATGCCGCCATGGAGCGGCGGCGCCCCCAGAAACTCCACGAAGGGGCACAGGTTCACGTGGCCGCGCTGGCACCACTCGCAGCGGCCGCAGGAGTGCGCGGGGTCGACGGCGACCAGCTGCCCCCTGGACAGGCCCAGCTCCGGATGGTCCTGGACGACCCAGCCGGCGAGCTCGTGTCCCGGCACGAAGGCGCGGTGGATCTGCGCCGAGCCGATCCCCCCCTCCAGGTAATAATGCAGATCGCTGCCGCAGATCCCGCAGCCGGCGACCTGGATCATCACCATGCCGTCGCGCGGCTGCGGAGGCTCGACCTCGCCGAACCGGACGTCGCGGATGCCGTGAATGAAGGTTGCGCGCACGCCTCACTCTCCCTTTCCCCCGCCCGGCCGGTACCCGGCCGCGCGGTGCTGAACAATTCTGCCGGCGCGAAGCGGCATGTAATCCGTCTTCGTGAGCGCCTGTCAACGATCCCGAGCGACCCGCACCGCACGGCGATCCTGCGGGCCGTGGGGGGATCTCGGATGCGTGATGCACGATAAGTTAGTCTAACTATTCTTTCGAGAAGAGTCGGACCGCATCACAGGACGGCACGGGACGCGGCGCTCGGCCGCTTCTTCCCTTTGCCCTTGCGCCGCGAGGCCGGCGCGCCCTTCAGCGAGTGAGCCCGCTCGCGCGGAACATCCGCTCGTAGATCGCGCGAATCACCGGCTCCTTGTGCTTGTTGTAGTCCATCACCATGCCGCTGCCCGCCGAGATCGCGGACGCGGCCGCGAGCTTCGCCCGGCGGTAGAGCTCGAGATCCTCCGGGTGCTCGGTGAGCCACTGGCGGAACATCCGGTGGCGGATCACCTCCGGACAGTCGGGGCCGAAGACATGCACGTTGCTGCTCGGCTCGGCGAGCTGGAGGCACCGGTGCTCGTGCCACTCCGGCTCGCGAATGACCAGCGTGAACCCGGCGCTCGACAGCGCGGGGACGTACGCGCGCTCGTCGGCGGGATCGGCGACGGTGAGGTCGACGTCGATCGTCGGCTTGGCGTGCAGCCCTTTCACCGAGGTCGAGCCGACGTGCTCGATCGCCAGCGCGGCGTCGCCAAGGGCGGCGCGGATCTTCCGCGCGACAACGTCGAACAGCCCCGGCCAGCGCTCGTCGTAGTCGACGACGGCGATCGGCGCCGGCGCCGGCGCCGGCGGGCCGTTCACCCACGGGTTCTGACCCGGGGCGGGCTCGTGGTGCTTCGTGATCTCCTCGGCGGTGGGCACGGCGCGAGTATAGGCGTGCCGCGCTCCGCGTCCCGCGGAAAGATCGGCTGAAGCGCCGAGCCCGCGGCGAGGGGGCGCGAGATGAGATCCGCGCCCCCCGGAGGCCGCGATCAGCGATAGCGCGGCGGCGCGTTGGCGATGTAGGCGAGCAGCTCGTCCTCGCTGTCGCTGATGATGCGATCGACGCCGTCCTCCCGGCTATGGCGCCGGACCTGCAGCGCCCCGGCGGAGGTGGCCACGAGGACGGCCACGCACCCGAAACCGCGCACCGCGGCCGTCCGCAGCCGCAGCGTCGCCTCTTCGAATTGCGGATCGTTTCGCCCCGGAGCCGCCCGAATGTCCAGGAGCAGCGACATCGCGCTCCGGTCGACCGGGGCGAGCGCAGCGATGATTTCCAGGCACTTCTGCTCGATCTGCTCGAGGGAATCGAACGGCGCGGCGGTCCGCGTGACCCGCACGATCCTCGCTATGGGATCGACGGCCACGATGAAATGGACGTTGCGCAGGACCTCGGGCATGAGCGCTCCACCATCGTACCGTGGATCCCGCCCGAGGCGGGTCGCTTGCGCGGCCTCGAAAGACACGACGTCGAGCTCGGCCCCCGATTCTGAGCAGCCCAGGAATCTCTGCCGCGCCCGAGCCATAGGGTCGTGTCCGCTGCGCCGCGACACCGTGGTTGTGCCCCGCGACGCCCGCACACGACGGTCGTGCCCGTCGGCCGTCGCTGTGCACGGCGTGGCCATCCGCGCCCGGACCACCCGCCCGGACCCGCGGCGCGGCGCGTGGCATCCTCCGTGCTCGCGCCGCAGCGCGTGGCGCCGGCGCTCGCCGCCGCGCCGGTCGGGGAGCTCGCATGCCGCTGCGGATCGAGGATTACGCGCTGCTCGGGGACACGCAGACCGCGGCGCTGGTCGGGCGCGACGGCTCCATCGACTGGCTGTGCCTGCCGCGCTTCGATTCGGCCGCCTGCTTCGCCGCCCTGCTCGGGGCGCCGGAGCACGGCCGCTTCCGGATCGCGCCGAAGGACCCGGCGCCCCGCGTCGCGCGCCGCTACCGCGAGGGCACGCTCGTGCTCGAGACCGAGTTCACCACGGCCGAAGGCGCGGTCCGGCTCGTGGACTGCATGCCGCTGCGCGGGAGGGCGCCGGACGTCGTGCGCGTCGTCGAGGGCGTGCGCGGCCGGGTCCCGGTCTCCCTGGAGCTCATCATTCGCTTCGACTACGGCTCGATCGTGCCCTGGGTGCGCTCGATCGGCGGCGCGCTGCGCGCGGTGGCCGGGCCCGACGCGCTGATCCTGCGCGCGGGGGTGCCGCTCCGCGGCGCGGGGCTCACCACGGTCGCCGACTTCGACGTCCACGCGGGACAGCGCATCCCCTTCGTGCTCACGTGGCACCCGTCGCACGAGCCGCCGCCCGAGGCGCTCGACGCCGAGCGCGAGGTGCAGAACGCCGAGGCGTGGTGGCGCGCCTGGTCGGGCCGCTGCGCCCACGCCGGGCCGTGGCGGGAGGCGGTCGTCTCGTCGCTCGTCGCGCTCAAGGCCCTCACCCACGCGCCCACCGGCGGGCTCGTCGCGGCGCCGACGACCTCGCTGCCGGAGTGGATCGGCGGCGTGCGCAACTGGGACTACCGCTGCTGCTGGCTGCGCGACGCGACCCTCACGCTCTACGCGCTGCTGCTCGGCGGCCACAGCGACGAGGCCGAGGCCTGGCGCGACTGGCTCCTGCGCGCCATCGCGGGCGACCCCTCGAAGCTCCAGATCCTCTACGGCATCGCGGGCGAGCGGCGGCTCCGCGAGGTCGAGCTCCCCTGGCTGCCGGGCTACGAGGGCTCGCGGCCGGTGCGCGCCGGCAACGCCGCGGTCGCGCAGCTCCAGCTCGACGTCTACGGCGAGGTGATGGACACGATGTACCAGGCGCGCCGCACCGGCCTCGCGCCGGAGCCGGAGGCCTGGCGCCTCCAGCGCAAGCTGATGGACTTCCTCGAGTCGAACTGGCGCCGGCCCGACGAGGGCATCTGGGAGGTGCGGGGCGGGCCGCGCCCCTTCACCTATTCGCGGGTGATGGCCTGGGTCGCGTTCGATCGCGCCGTGAAGACCGTCGAGCAGCTCGGGCTGGAAGGCCCGGTCGACCGCTGGCGCGCGCTGCGCGACGCGGTGCACGCCGAGGTGTGCGAGAAGGGGTTCGACCGGGGCCGCGGCGCGTTCACGCAGTCGTACGGCAGCCAGGTGCTCGACGCGAGCACGCTGCTCATCCCGCTCGTCGGCTTCCTCCCGCCGGACGACCCGCGCGTCGCGGGCACGGTGCGCGCGATCGAGCGCGAGCTCCTGCGCGGGGGCTTCGTGCTCCGCTACCCGACCGGCCCGGCGGGGGCGATCGACGGCCTGCCCGGCGGCGAGGGGGTGTTCCTCGCGTGCAGCTTCTGGCTGGCGGACTGCTACGCCCTCATGGGCCGCGCCGCCGAGGCGCGGGCGCTGTTCGAGCGGCTGCTCGCCCTGCGCAACGACGTCGGCCTGCTCTCGGAGGAGTACGACCCCGCGAGCGAGCGGCTGCTCGGGAACTTCCCCCAGGCGTTCAGCCATCTGGCGCTGGTCGACACCGCGTTCAATCTTGCCCTGGACCGCGCGGGGCCCGCGGCTCATCGATCTCGTTGAGGCTCACACGAAGAAAGGAGAGCTCGATGCGCGCCATCACGGTCGAGCCCGGCAAACCGAGCTCCGGGCGCCTGGACGACATCCCCGAGCCGCCCATCGCGCACGGGCCGGTGCTGGTCAAGACGCTCGCCGTCGGCGTGTGCGGCACGGACGTCGAGATCGTGGGCGGCGGTTACGGGTGGGCGCCGCCGGGCAAGGCGCGGCTCGTGATCGGGCACGAGTCGCTCGGCGAGGTGCTCGAGGCGCCGCCCGGGAGCGGGCTCGACCGGGGCGACTGGGTGGTGGGGATCGTGCGCCGCCCCGATCCGGTCCCGTGCGCGAGCTGCGCGGCGGGCGAGTGGGACATGTGCCGCAACGGCCGCTACACCGAGCGCGGCATCAAGGCGATCGACGGCTACGCCTCGGAGCGGTACCGCATCGAGCCCGAGTTCGCGGTGGTCGTCGACAAGAAGCTCGGCGAGCGCGGCGTGCTGCTCGAGCCGGCGAGCGTCGTGGCCAAGGCGTGGGACCAGATCGAGCGCATCGGCGCGCGGACGACCTGGCGGCCGCGGAGCGTGCTCGTCACCGGGGCGGGCCCCATCGGCCTGCTCGCGGCGCTGCTCGGCGTGGAGCGCGGCCTCGAGGTGCGCGTGCTCGACCGGGTGACCGAGGGGCCGAAGCCCGGCCTCGTGCGCGATCTCGGGGCGACGTACCACGCGAGCAGCGTGCAGGAGGCCGGGGCGGGCGTGGACGTGGTCATCGAGTGCACGGGCGTCGGGCGGCTCATCTACGACGCGATGCAGGTCGTGGCGCCGGTCGGCCTGGTGTGCCTCGCCGGGGTGTCGTCGGGCGGGCGGACGCTCCCGGTCGACGTGCAGGGGCTGAACCGCGAGATGGTGCTCGAGAACACGGTCGTCTTCGGCACGGTCAACGCGAATCGGCGGCACTACGAGGCGGCCGCCGCGTCGCTCGCCCGGGCGGATCAAGGCTGGCTCGACCGCCTCCTCACCCGCCGGGTCCCGCTCGACCGCTGGGCCGAGGCGCTCGTGCGAAAGCCGGCGGACGTGAAGCCCATCATCGCCTTCGCGTGAGCGCGCCGGCGCCGCCGGAGCAGGGACCTCTCGGGCCCGCGGAAGAGGGCATTTATGGTAATGAGAGAGGCCCATGATCGAGGTCGAGCACGCCGCCAGCCCCGAGCAGATCGAGCAGGTCCGCACGCTGTTTCTCGAGTACCAGGCGTCGCTCGACGTCGACCTCTGCTTCCAGGGCTTCGCCGAGGAGCTGGCGCGCCTCCCCGGCTCCTATGCCCCGCCGTCGGGCCGACTCCTGCTCTGCACCGTCGAGCGGGCGCCGCATGGCTGCGTCGCGCTGCAAGCCATCACCTCCGAGGACGGCGAGATGAAGCGGCTCTATGTGCGGCCGGGGCAGCGCGGCCTCGGGCTCGGGCGGCGGCTCGTCGCCCGGGTGCTCGACGAGGCGCGCGCGATCGGGTACCGGCGGATCTTCCTCGACACGCTGCCGTCGATGGTTCGCGCGGCGGCGATGTACGAGGCGCTCGGGTTCAAGGACGTCGCCCCCTACCGGCACAACCCGGTCGCCGGCACCCGCTACATGGCCCTCACCTTGTGACGGGCCGAAGAGCGGGTCGCGGGCGCCGCGCGCCCCGGATACCGCAGGAGCTCGAAGACCGTCACTGGACGCCGCAGTCGGGCGCCGAGCTCGGGTCGGCGACCCACGCCGCGAGGCGCGCGGTCCCGGCGTCGCCCCACGCGTCGTGCGCCAGCTGATTGAGCCGGCACCACTCATGACGTGTCTGCTGGACGGCGAGCGACTTCGCCGCCAGGTGCTGCGCCGTGCGATCCGTCAATGAGGTTTTGTCCTTGCTGAGCTCGTCGTGCGTCATCGCGACCGGAGGCGGACAGTAGTCCCCCTGCTCGTACTCGACCGTACCCGAGACGAGCCCATAGGCCTTCTTCCGCTCGACCCGGACCGTCACGATGGCGTACTTCGGGTACGGTGCGCGGGCGTCGCGCGTCACCGCCGCTCGCTTCGGCTTGTCGCCCTGCACGACGATGAAGCCCGTCGACGGGATCGCGGAATACGGCGCGAGCGCGGGGAAAGCGGTGAGCGACTCGTCCACGAGGACGTCGCCGCCGAGCTCGACCCAGTTCGTGTGTGCGTAGAAGTCCTGCACCGCGTGGAGCGAACGCCCGAAGGCCAGCATGGCCCGGGCATCCCCATCCAGGAGCGGAATGCCCGGGCCCAGCGCGCGCACCGCCTCGGCTTGACTCGCGGCGACGAAGGCGGCGCCTCCGCTGAAGTTGCAGTCATCGAAGTGGGCGGCGTTGCTGAAATGGAACGCGACGTCCGTGGACACGTTCCCGACCTTCAGGGCGGTGAGCACGGCGGGCTTCAGGAACGACAGGGCCGTGTGGGTGATCTCCTCGTGGTTCGGCTCGCCGGGCGCCGTCGAGAATGCATCGGCGCTCTCGTCGAGCGCCTCCGCGGTTTCAACTTCGCCGACGCAGCCGAGCGTCAGCGAGAGACCCATGATTGCCAGTCCGAGAGCGGTGTGTCGATGCATGTTCCGCGAGATTGCAAGTCACGATCCAGGCGTGCGGGCTGAGCGTCTGTTGAAAAAGCGCACGAGAGGGGTTTGCAACGATGCGCCGGAGCCCGATGAGGACATGTCATCACGTGTCGTTACCTTTCACGCGCGACCTGCACGCGCGCCCCACTGCGACAATTCGCCACGTGCTTTGCTCAGGAGGAGTGTCGGTCGAGGCGCTCCAGGGACGTCCGGCCGACGCGCTGGCGCGATGGGGAGGGCGATCGGAGCGCGGGCCGCGCTCGACCTGCGGATTGCCTGCGGGCAGCGTTACGGCAAGCTGAACGCGAACAGCGTGTTGCCCGGCGTGCCGATCCCGAAGCTCTCGTAGCCGCTCCCCCAGTACACCGTGCCGCGCGCCACCGCCGGCCCGGCGCTGACCGAGCCGTCGGCCGGATGGCTCCAGAGGATCGCGCCCGTCGCGGCGCTCAGGGCGTGCACGTTGCCGCTCATCGAGCCGGCGTAGAGCACGCCGTTCGCGACCGTCAGCGGCCCCCGATCCTGCGCGCCCGGCGTGGGATCGGGCGTCTGCCACAGGATGTCGCCCGTCGCGGTGTCGAGCGCGCTCCACGATCCCCACGAGACGACCTGGCCGGAGGGCTCCAGCGTGTACTCGACCCCGCCGTTGTTGCCGATCGGCACGTAGATCCGGCTCTCGTCCACGGCGACTCCCCACATGATGCCGCCCAGCTCCCCGCCGGGGCCGACCAGCGTGCTCCACACCACGCTCCCGTCGTCCCGGTCGAGCGCCCAGAAGATGCCGCTCTTCTGGCCGGCGCCGACCAGATCGCGGCGCTCCGCCCCCGCGCCGGCCGAGAACAGCGTGGCGCCCGTGCCGAAGTCGTAATCCGGGCCCGCCGGATCAGGGCACCAGTCGCCGCCGAAGTAGCACGCGCCCGTCCATGCATCGAAGCCCTGGAGCCGCCGCGCCCACTTCAGCGCGCCGGTGTCGAGGTCGAGCGCGAGGATCGCATCGATGTAGTTGTCGGCCGGGAGGCAGGCCTCCACGGCGAGGGCGTCGTCGCCGGCCGCCTCCACGCACGCGGAGACGGCCGGTGGCACGGTGTAGTTGTTGCCGGTGGCCACGTACAAGGTGCGACGCCCGAGGTCGATCGCGGGCGCGCCCCCCCAGACGGCGCCGCCGGTGAAACCGGCGGGGACCAAGTAGCGCTGCCAGAGCACCTCCCCGGTCACCGCGTCGAGCGCGACCACGCTGCCGCGGAACGAGCAGCACGGATACGCGTTGTCCGCGGCGAACAGCTCCTCGCGCGAGGAGACGCCCACGTACACGCGCCCGCCGTGCACGACGGGAGACTGCGTGATGATCGCCGCGGGGTGCGGGTCGAGCTGCGTCTTCCACAGGAGATCGCCGGTGCGGCTGTCCACGGCGAGCATGTGCGCGCCGGCCTGGGTGCCGACGAACATCATGTGGCCGTGGAGCGCGGGGCTCGTGCGCGAGACGGCGTCCGCCGTGCCCGTGAGGCTGGGGATCGAGCGCGTCCAGATCGGGACCCCGGTCTCGGCGTCGAGCTTGTACAGGTTGCCGCCCCCGTCCGGAAAGTACACCGCGCCGTGGTCGACGGCCGGCGTCGCGGGGACGATGCCAGTCGTCGTGAAGGCCCACTTCACGGAGAGCGAACCGACGTTCGACGTCCCAATCTCGTTCTCGCCGGTCGCGTGGTGCGTGTTGGCGAGATCCCTGCCGTACATCGTCCAGCGCCCGGTGCCCGTGCCCATGGCGGTGCGACCTTGGGCGATATAGAGCCCGGCGAGACATGCGGCGGCCGCGACCGCGGACCGCGCCCAGAAGATGCGCTTCATGATGATCCTCCTGGGGTATCGAGGTGAGCGGCGCTCGACGGCCCGGCTCGTTCGTTCCGCCGTTGCGGCAACACGACACCCCGGACATACGTCACGCCGAATCCGGCTGCGTGTCAATCGGATAGAGAGGGTGGCCGAAGCGCCCGTGACATGGCCGAGGTACGGATACCGCGACGCAGGTTTGAGCACCTCGGGATAGCCTGCGGCTCACCGCCGCGCGCGGCAGGCGCGCTGCTGCGGCCGCAGCAGGGTGCGGAACGCCTGCCCGGCGCGCAGCGACGTGGCAAGCGCCGTCGCGTCCGCGCCGCGCCTCGCCGCCGGTCCCGCCGCGCGTCGCGCCACCGCCGCTGCGCTGCCAGCGCGCCGCGCGCCCCCCGCCGCGACCCGAGCGCGCGCGGCACGGAGCGCGTGTGGCCCGGCGAATGCTACACACTCGCCCGTGACCTCACCCCTGCTCTCGCCTTTCTCCTTCCCGAACGGCCTCACCGCCAGGAACCGCGTCTGGCTCGCCCCGCTCACGAACGGGCAAAGCCACGACGACGGCTCCCTGGGCGACGACGAGCTCCGCTGGCTCTCCTACCGCGCGCAAGGCGGCTTCGGCGTGGTCGAGACCTGCGCCGCCCACGTCGCCGAGGACGGCCATGCCTGGAAGGGCGAGCTCGGCGTCTTCGCCGACCGGCTCTTGCCCGGCCTGCGCCGGCTCGCGGCCGCGGTCGCCGCCCCCGGCGCCCTGGGCCTCGTCCAGCTCTTTCACGGCGGCCTCCGCGCCAATCCGCAGGTGTCCGGCCTGCCCACGTGGAGCGCCAGCGCCGTCGCCGAGCCGGACCTGCCCGTCCCCCGCGCCGCCACCGAGCAAGACATCCTCGGTGTCATCGAGCGCTTCCGCGACGCGGCGGCGCGGGCGCTCCTCGCCGGCTTCGCGGGCGTCGAGCTGCACGGCGCGCACGGCTACCTCCTCGGCCAGTTCCTGTCCGCCACCCAGAACCGCCGCACGGATCGCTGGGGCGGCGCGTGGGAGAACCGGGCGCGCCTGCTGCGCGAGACCCTCCGGGCGGTCCGCGCCGCGGTGCCCGCGTCCTTCGTCGTCGGCGTGCGCCTGTCGCCCGAGGACTGGGGCCAGGCCAAGGGGCTCGACCTCGACGAGAACCTCGAGCTCGCTCGCTGGCTCGTCGAGGACGGCGCCGACTTCCTCCACCTCTCGCTGTGGGACGCGAGCAAGCCCTCGCGGAAGCGCCCGGACGCCCACCCGCTGCCGCTGTTCCGGGAGGTGGTGGGGCCGAGCCTGCCGCTCGTGGTCGCCGGCGGCGTGTGGACGCGCGCCGAGGCCGAGGCGCTCCTCGACAAGGGCGCCACCGCGGTCGCGCTGGGGCGCGCCGGCATCGCCAACCCCGACTGGCCGCAGCGGATCGCCGATCCCGCCTGGGAGCCGCGGCGGCCGCCGCTCACGCGCGCCGAGCTGCTCGAGCGCGGCGTCTCCGAGACCTTCGCCGGGTACCTGCGGCGATGGAAAGGCTTCGTGGCCGACTGAAGGTCCGCCCCGCTCACGTCCCGCAGAACGTGTACTGCACGCGCTCTTCCAGCTGCGGGGGCTCGCTCAGGTGGGCGAGCTCCGGCTGATCCTCGTACGGGCGCTCGAGCACCCGCACGAACGTCTCGAAGGGCTCGAAGTCGCCGCGGACGGCCGCCTGGATGAGCGCCTCGATCCGGTGGTTGCGCGGGATGAACGCGGGGTTGACGAGCCGCATCGCCCGCGCGCGCGACTCGGCCGCGACGTCCTCCCTGGCGAGCCGCCGGCGCCACGCCTCGGCCCAGTCGCGGAAGGCGCCGGGCTCCGCGAACAGCGAGGCCACCTGCGCGTCCGCGGCGGGGTCCTCCGCCGACGCGCACAGCCGGCGAAAGAAGAGGGTGTAATCGACGCCGTTCGACGCGAGCCGGTCCAGCAGATCGGCGGCGAGCGCGAGGTCGTCGTCCTCCTCGCGCGCGAGCCCCAGCTTCGCCCGCAGGACGCGCTCGTGCGCCTCCACGAACAGGCCGGTGAAGCGCTGCACGCGCTCGGTCGCCAGGCGGACCGCCTCGTCCTTGTCGTCGGCGAGGAGCGGCAGGAGCGCCTCGGCGAGCCGCAGCATGTTCCACTGGGCGATGCCCGGCTGGTTCCCGAAGGCGTAGCGGCCGCCGCGATCGATCGAGCTGAACTTCTTCTCGGGGTCGTACTCGTCGAGGAACGCGCACGGCCCGTAATCGATGGTCTCGCCGGAGATCGAGGTGTTGTCGGTGTTCATCACGCCGTGCACGAAGCCGACGCCCAGCCAGCGCGCGACGAGGCTCGCCTGCGCCTCGATGACGCGCTCGAGCAGCGCCAGCGCGTCGTTGCCGCTGCCCGCGGCCTCGGGGTAGTGCCGGGCGAGCGCGTACGACGCCAGGGTGGAGAGCGCCTCGCGGTCGCCCCGCGCGGCGAAGAACTGGAACGTGCCCACGCGGAGGTGGCTCGCGGCCACGCGCGTGAGCACCGCGCCCGGGAGCACCTCCTCGCGGAAGACGGGCTCGCCCGTGGTCACGGCGGCGAGCGCGCGCGTCGTCGGCACGCCGAGCGCCGCCATGGCCTCGCTCACGACGTACTCGCGCAGCACCGGCCCGAGGGCGGCGCGCCCGTCTCCGCCGCGCGAGAACGGCGTCCGCCCCGCGCCCTTGAGCTGGATGTCGCGCCGCTTGCCGTCCTTGCCGACGACCTCGCCGAGCAGGATGGCCCGGCCGTCCCCGAGCTGGTTCACGAAGCTGCCGAACTGGTGCCCCGCGTACGCGAGGGCGATCGGCGCCGCGCCCTCGGGCAGCGCGTTGCCCGAGAGCACCTCTGCCCCCTCCGCGGACGCGAGCTGCTCCGCGTCGAGCCCGAGCACCTCCGCGAGCGCGCGGTTGACCCGCACGACGCGCGGCTCGCGGACCTTGGCGGGGGAGACGCGCGCGTAGAACCGGTCCGGGAGCCGGGCGTAGGTGTTGTCGAAGGGGAGCTTCATCGGAGAACCTCGGGGCGGGTGGGGGCCATCGGCGTCATCGGACGCGTCGTTCTGCCGAGGTTCTACTGCAATCCGCGCGCTCGCGCCGCCCCGCAAACGAGCGAGCGCGGCGGCGCCGTGCGCGCCCCGATCACTCGTACCACGTCGGCACGATCGCCCGCACCTCCGGCAGCGCGGCGATGCGGCAGATCTTGTCCCAGGCCGCGTCCTCGAGCGCGCCGTGGCGCGCGACGCACTCGGCGTCTCCGGTGGGGAAGAAGTACAGCGTCTCCGCGGGCACATCGCACCTGGCGCGCCCGGGCGACGAGCCCGCCTGGATCGTTGGCGCGATGTCCCGCACCCGGGCGACGAGCGCCTCGTCGCCCGTCGGCAGGCAGAACTCGACGGATCCATCGTTCGCGCACCCCGTCTCCCGGGTGAACGCGAGCTTCTCGGTCGGACACGCGACCGTGGGCGGCGGAGGCCCCTCGACCTGCCCCTCCCCCGGCGCGGACGGCGGCGCGGACGTGCAGCTCGACAGGCAGGCGATCAGCAGATGACAGATGGCGAATCGTCGCATGGCGCTCCTCCCCGTGTGCTTCGCCGGCTCACCGGCAGCCGATGGCCTCCCGCAGCTCGTCGAGCGACGACCGGAACGCGGCTTCGCTCACGTCGATGACTGCGAGCAGCCCGATGCCGCGCGGATGTTGATTTGCGAACGCCACGCACGCGTCGGTCACGCGGCGCACGGCATCCTCGGTCGTCTCTCGGCGCCAGATGGCGCAGAAGATCTGGCGCCAGATGGCCACCACGTAGTCGGGGCGATTGGCGATCAGGTGACAGGGCTCGAGGGAGGGCAAGGCCTGGAGAGCGTAGAGGAGGCGGATGCCCAAGCGCAACCGCCCTCCGCCTGCCAGGGCGACGCCTCCTGAACGCGCCGCCGGCGAGGTCGACGGGCGCAGGTTTGCTGGCCGGACCACGTCCAGCGCACGGCCACGCGATCGCCCGCGGCCAGGGTCTCCTCCACCTGGAAGCGGAGGCCGCGGATGGCCGAGCGGAGCTGGGTCGCCGTCGCGGCGAAGCCCTGCGGGCCGCGCTCGCCGCTGGCGTCGAGGAGGTCTTCGGCCACGAGCTCGGGGAAGAGCTCGAAACGGCCGTCAGCCGGCGGGGCACAGCGATCAGGTCAAGGTCCTCTCCCGGTGGCAACTGAGGGCCTCCCGCTGTGTCGTCGTGAGCCGATCGAGCCTTGCGCTGATGGCATAGGTGCCGGGCGCGGCGCACCGGACGGCGACGGGATCGATGACGTCCGGGTGCTGTTCGGCGTCGCGCAGGGCGCTCGTGACGCGCTCCGCGGGCCAGTCCAGCGCGGTCGCCAGCTGGTGCACGGTGAGCGGCGCGCTCGCGTGCACCAGCGCGGCGACCGCCGTGAGCGCGTCGCCCAGGGCGGCTTCGACAGGGCCGCCCGCCATATCATCGCTGAGGCGCGCGAAGAATCGGCCCACGCGGTCCAGCCGGGCTCCGGCGGGCGTGACGGCACCGAAGATATCAGCCCCCTGCCGGGCAGCATCCGCCCACATCGCGTTCGCGCGCGCGCTCGCCATCCACGACCGCTCCCAGACGTCGTCGTCGACGACGTAGCGCTCCCCTCGCCCGGGGCCGCGCTCGCGCCGGACCACTTCCAGCCCCTCCAGATAGCCGATGGCCTTGGACACCGACGCAGGGCTGACCCGCAGACGCCTGACCAGCTCGGTGGCGGTCATGGCGCCGGCGTCGATCGTGTACAGCGAGGCGAGCACCCGGGCCGCCGTCCGTGGCAGCCCCGTCTGGACCATCAGCGCCGCGAATCGCTCGATGTAGGCGCGCACCGCCTCGGCGTCCCGACCGTCCGCGCCGACGGCCTCCGGCAGCTCCGCCGGCGGACCCAGCCTGCGCCGGCGAGCGCGTCGCCCGGTCGCCTCGTGGGCGTGGTCCGCCCGGTAGCCCACGGGACCGCCGTTGCGGGCGACCTCCCGGCTGATTGTCGACGTCGGCCTGCCCAGCCGCCTTCCGATCTCGGCGTACCCGAGCCCCTCGGCCAGCCATGACGCGATAAGCCCGCGGTCCTGGTCGCTCAGCCTGCCTCCCGGCATCGTCGACGGCCTCCTGTGGGTCGATGGTCGAGCCCAGTGTGCATTCATGATCAGCACATTGCAACGACCGAGCGCCCAACCGTTGCGTTCATCGACAACGCCATTGCAACAATGGCCATGAACTCGCCGCACATCGCGAGAAACCGCATGATCCATCGTTGACGACGCATGAAACGCTGCGTAGCTTTCGTCGCTGTTCGAATAGCCTGGTGAGGCGCCGGCGCGCTCGGCCCACGTACCGGGTCGGCGCGGCCGGGCCCCAGCATGCGGGTGACGTCCATGGACCTTTCCCACCACCCCCGAGCGCTCACCGACGTGGCCAGTCGGTCCCTCGCGCCGGACCTCGCGCGCGGCTTCATGCTGCTGCCGATCGCCGTGGCCCACGCGCCGGCGTTCGTCAGCCATTGGGATCTCGGACCAGCCGCCCCCAACGCCCTCGCCGCGTTCGTCCGTTCCCTCTTCGCCGAGAACCAGGCCCGCGCCATGTTCGTCTTCCTCTTCGGCTACGCGCTGGGACAGTTGACCCAGCGGCAGCACGCGCGAGGCAGCGACTGGGCCTCGATACGCGAGTTGCTGCGGCGCCGGGGTCTCTGGCTGATCGTCATCGGCTTCGCGCACGCGGCGCTGCTCGTCCCGCTCGATATCGTCGCGGTCTACGGGCTGACGCTGCTCCTGCTCGCGCCGCTGGTCCGGAGCCGGGACTCGATCTTGGGGTGGACCAGCGCCGTGACGCTCGTCCCCGCAACGCTCCTGCTCTCCTGGCAGAGCGTGACAGCCCAGACCGCCGCGGCCATGGGCGAGCCCATGACCCTGGCGCCGAACATGGCCCCCGACTACGTTGCCCACGTCCTCGCCGGCCTTCCGTTCTGGCCGCTGAAGACCGCCGTCTCCACCGTCGTTGTGGTGCCGGGCATGCTCCCGGGCATCTGGGCCGCCAGGCGCCGGCTCCTCGACGAACCGGAGCGTCATGCGCCGCTGTTGTGGCGCGTCGCCGCGATCGGCATGGCGATGTCCCTCTTCGGCAGGCTTCCGATGGCCCTAATGCTGATCGGCGCATGGACGACGTCCATGACCTGGACGGTCGCCGGCGCACACGCCTTGACGGGATACGCTGGCGGCATCGGCATGGCCGCCGCCGCCGGACTCGTCGCGATAGGGGTCGGACGCAACCAGGGCCCCCTCACCACGGCGCTCGCCGCGCTGGGCCAGCGGTCGTTGACGTTCTACTTGTTTCAATCGGCGGTGTGGCTCGCGCTGTTCTACCCGTTCACCCTGGACTTGATGGATGACATGGGCTTCGCCGCCAGCTGCGCGGTCGCCGTCGTCCTCTGGATCGCCTCGATCCTGCTGGCCGATGGGATGCGCCGCGCAGGCCACCGCGGCCCGGCGGAGGTGCTGCTGCGGCGGCTGTCCTACCGCCGCATCGAGCCTGCCCGCGTGTCGTCGAGCCCTCACGGCTGACCGCCTCGGCATCGCCGGCGGCGCGATCGTGAGGGCCGCGACCGCCAGGGCCACGGAGCGCCCCGGACCACGCGATATTCCGCCGGCGGCTCGTGCGCAGCGTCTCCCCATCACGTGGCGCTCGCGCGGCGCGCCCCCGGGCGCGCGGCGAGGTAACCGAGGGCGACCGCGACGAGCTCCTCCTCGAACGCCGGGTCATGGAGCGCCGCTTCGTCGTCCTCGATGCTACGAGGAGGCGCTCGATTTGCCGTCCGGATCGTCCGTCGCCGTCGTCGCGGCCCGGGCCAGGAAGATCTCGCGCACGCGGCCGATCTCTGCCGGCTCCGCGAGCACGTCGAGCCTGTCGCCGACCTCGAGGATCGTTTGGCCCCGGGGCACGACGGTCCCGCCCTCCCGGTGAATGGCGCGGATGAGCACCCCGGCAGGCAGGCCGAGCTCGGCGATGCGCTTGCCGACGACGGCGGCCCCGGGCGCGAGCTCGAACATGCGGCTCCTCGGCTCCGCGCCGGCGAGGGTGTGGGTCGTCGGATCGTACTGCCCCGCGAGCTCGTTCACCACGGTCTCGGGCGAGAGGGGCGTGTTGGTCGTGTAACCGGCGCGAGCGAGCAAGTGCGTCGCGACGGGCATCGTCAGCACCACGAACGCGATGATGACGATGGCCCGGGCCGTGATGGCCGGGTCCTGGAAATGAAGGGCGGAAGCGGAGATGATGCACGTCATCCCGAACACCGAGGCCTTCGATGTCACCTGGAGGCGGGTGAACAGGTCCGGCATGCGCAGGATGCCCACGGTCGCGAGCAGCATGAAGATGCATCCGATGACGAGGAGCGCGCCCTCGACGAGCTCGCGGATCACGACGACTCCCCCTGTCGCTCGAGGTAATACGCGAACGCGATGGTGCCGAGAAAGAAGATGAGCGACAGCACCATCACCGCGTCGAGGAGGATGCCTTGGTCGGTCACCATCGCGTAGAGGGCGATGCCCCCGCTGCCGACCGTCGCCATGAGGTCCATGGCGACCACGCGGTCGGGGAGGCTCGGCCCGAGCAGGAGCCGGATGAACGCGACGACGAACGCCACCGTGACGACGGCGATCGCGACGAGCAAGAGCGGGGTCATCGGAAGAGCTCCTTCACGCGGCGCTCGAGGTCGTTCTTGATGGTCGCGCGCAGCGCGTCGGCGCTGTCCACGAACATCGCATGGACGAAGAGGACCGTGCGGTCGCTCGACACGTCGAGGCCAAAGGTGCCGGGCGTCAGGGCGAGGAGGTTCGTCAGCACCGTGATCTCGAGATCGGTCGTCAGATCCAGGGGGACCGCGACGATGCCGGGGCGGCTCTTTCGCCTGATCGAAATGACGTCGCGGGCGACCCTGATGTTCGCCCGCACCATCTCTCTCGCATAAAAGAGCAGGAAGGACAGCACCCCCGGCAGCTTCTCGAAATAGGTCGTGGGGCCGAGCAGGCGCCGGAGCCCGAAGAGCAGGAGGTACCCGAGGAGGAAGCCGAAGACGAGGCCCCCCGCGGTGACGCGGCCGAGCAGGGTCACCCAGACGATCGCCAGGAACAGATTGAGGACGAGGGCTCTCATGGGCGCCCCTCCCCCAGCACGGTGCGCACGTATTCGGTCGGCTCGGCGAGCTGCGCGGCGGCCCGGCGGACGACGGCGAGGAGCGGCTCGGGCGCCATCCCGAGCGCGAAGCCCAGCGCCGTCAAGAGGACGACCGGCGCGTAGAGGAGCGCGCGACGCCGCGCGCCGCCCTCCCGCGCGGCGAGGTCGGCCCCGGCGGGCGCGGGCTTCCAGAAGGCCTCATTCCATATCTTCGTCATCGAAATGAGGGTGACGAGGCCGACGGCGAGGCTGGTGGCGACGACGGCCGCGGCCTCGCGCGAGCCGACCTCGAGCCCCGACCGCACCAACATGAGCTTGCCCCAGAACCCCGACAAGGGCGGCATGCCGGCGAGGGAGAGGGCCGTGACGAGGAAGCAGGCGGAGAGCCCCGGGCTCCGCGCGAGGAGCCCGCCCTGAAGCTCGAGGGGGACGTCTCTCCTGTCGGATCGCATGATCCCGCTGATGAGGAAGAGGTTCGACTTGATGATGGCGTGGTGCAAGACGAAGAAGATCGCCCCCGAGAGCGACGACAACGTGAACAGGCCGAGGCCCATGACCATGTAGCCGACCTGGCTCACGCTGTGAAACGCGAGGATCCGCCGGACCTCCCGGTGGGACACCGCGCCGAGCACGCCGACGGCCATGGTGAAGGCCGCGGTCCCGAGGAGGAGCGCGTGGGTGACTTCCCCGTCGGCCACGAAGACGAGGGTGAAGATCCGCACGAGGGCGTAGACGCCCACCTTCGTCAAGAGCCCCGCGAACAGCGCGGTGACCGTCACGGGCGGCGTGTGATACGAGTCCGGCAGCCAGAAAAAGAGGGGGAAGACAGCGGCCTTGATGCCGAACGCGACGAGGAAGATCATCGCGAGGGTGAGCCGGATCGGCGGCGCGAGGCCCGGCAGCTTGAGCGAGAGGTCGGCCAGGTTGAGGGCGTGCACGGATCCGTAAAGGATGCCGAGGCCGGTGAGGAAGAGGGCGCTCGAAATCAGGTTCATCGCGACGTACTTGATCGCGCCCTGCATCTGCGGCCGCTCGTTGCCGAGCACCAGGAGCACGAAGGACGCGATCAGCGTCACCTCGAACCAGACGTAAAGATTGAAGAGGTCGCCGGTGACGAACACGCCGTTCGCCCCCATGAGGAGCGCGTGCATGAGCGGGTAGAACCCGCGCGCCCGCCGCTCCCGGTCGATGTCCGACAGGGAGTAGATCGACGTGACGACCGCGATGATGCCCGAGAGCAGGACCATCAGCGCCGAGAAGAGGTCGACCACGAAGGTGATGCCGTACGGGGCGGGCCAGCCTCCGAGCTGGGTCGATTGAATGCCTCCCCGGTGCACGGCGCGGAGCAAGACGACGCCGACGGCGAGCTGAACGACGCTCCCGACGAGGCCGAGCGCGGGGTGCCGCCCCGCGCGCTGGCCCACGCGCTGGAAGGAGAGGAGCGAGAGGGCCGCCGTGGTCAGGGGGACGAGGACGGGCAGGACGAGGAGCACCTTCATGGGTCGGCCGATTCGAGGGAGTCGATGTCGTCGCTGCCCATGGTCCGATGAACGCGATGCAGGAGGACGACGGCGAACGCGACGACAGCGAAGCTGATGACGATCGCCGTCAGGATCAGCGCCTGGGCCATGGGATCGGCCGGCGGCGCGTGGAAGGCCTCTCCACCCCTGGGGATCAGCGGGGGACGGCCGCGGACGACGCCGCCCGCCGTGAGGATGAGGAGGTTCGTGCCGTGCCCGAGCAGCACGAGGCCGAAGGCGAGCTTCACGATGCTGCGCCGGAGCATGAGAAACAGCCCCGACGCATAGAGCCCGCCGACGACGATCGCGAGGAGGACCGTCATGAGCTCATCTCCGCGGTCATGAGGACGATCATGAGCACCATGCCCATCACGGCGGCATACACGCCGACGTCGAACAGCACCGGCGTCCCCACCGCGACGTCGCCGAGCCCCGGCACCGGGACGGTCGCCCACACGCCTTGCAGGAAGGCTCCGCCGGCCACGAGCCCGATGACGCCCGAGAGCAGGATCGTCGAGAGCCCGAGCCCCATGAGCGTCTGGGGTGCGACGCGGAGCAGCCGCCGCGTCGAGGGGACGTCGTACGCGAGGACGTGGAGCGAGAACGCCGACGCGATGATGAGCCCGCCGACGAACCCGCCCCCGGGCTCGTGGTGACCGCGGAGGAGCGCGTAAATCGAGACGATGATCAGGAGCACCATCAAGACCGGCGCCGCGGCGCGCAGGATCACGGAGGGCACGGCTCAGGCTCCCTTCCGCGTACGGGTCGCGAGCAGCGCATAGACCCCGATCCCGGCCACGCAGAGGACCGTGGACTCCCCCAGCGTGTCCATCGCCCGGAAATCCACGAGGATCACGTTGACGATGTTCCGCCCGTGGGCCTCGGCGTACCCCTTCTCCACGAAGAACTCGCTCAGGATCGGCTCCGGGGAGAGCGACGACGACATGAGGATGAGCAGGGTCACCGTGCCCCCGAAGATCACGGAGACGATCGCGTCCGGGATCCACACGCGCGCGGGGGATCGGGGCACGAAGCGCGGCAGGTGGTGCAGGACGAGGACGAAGATGACGATCGTCAGCACCTCGACCATGATCTGCGTCAGCGCGAGATCGAGCGCGCTGAAGATCACGAAGACGAGCATGACGCAGGTGCCGATCGCGCCGAGCGCGGCGACGACGGCGAGGCGCGATTGCGTGCGCGTCGCCATGGCCGCGGACCCGAGGATCACGCCCGCGAGCACGAGCTCCGGGAGCTCCACGGCGAGCGACGGGACCGTGAATGGGAGGCTCCGGAGCAGCGGCGTCCCGACGAGCACGACCGTCGTCAGGACCGTGATGAGCAGGTAATGGCGCAAATGCCCCGTCTGGAGCCGCCGGGTCAGCCACTCCGCGAACCGGAGGAGCCCCGCGAAGGCAGCGTCGTACACGCGCGCGGGGCCCCACGCTCCAAGGCGCGTGGCGGCGCGCGTGGCGGCGTCGAGGAGGCGCGCTTCTCGGCCGGAGAGGACGCGGAAGAGGCCGAGTCCGGCGAGGAGGGTCGCGACGCTGAGCCCGAGCACGGGGGTCAGGCCGTGCCACAGGCGCAGCTCGAGCGGCGCGGGTCGGCCGAGGATGGCGGTCGCCGAAAGGCCCGGGAGGTCGCCGAGGAGCCGCGGCGCCACCCCGAGGACGAGGCCCGCCGCCGCGAGCGTGGCAGGCCCGAGCCACAAGGACGGCGGCGCTTCGTGGGGGAGCGTGGGCGCCGCCGGGGAACCCCCGAAGAAGGGGCGATGGGCGACGACCAGGCTCACCACGACGAGGAGGGCGCTCGACAGGACCGCGGCCCCGGCGAGGACCGCCGTCATCGAGGGCGGCGCGAGGACGGCCTCGTAGAAGAGCTCTTTCGACAGGAAACCGAGGAGGGGCGGCGCCCCCGCGCTCGAGAGCGCCGCCAGCACGGCCGCCGTCGCGGTGATCGGCATCCGCCGCGCGAGGCCCCGCAGGCGGGTGACGTCGCGGGTCCCGGTCTCGTGGTCCAGGGTCCCCGCGGTCATGAAGAGCGCGCCCTTGTACAGCGAATGCGCCGCCAGATACACCACCGCCGCGGAGACGGCCGCCCGGGTCCCGATGCCGAGGAGCATCGTGAGGAGGCCGAGGACGCTCACGGTCGAATAGGCGAGGATCCGCTTGAGATCCTTCTGCGTGACCGCGAGCGCCGCGCCCGTCACCATCGTGGCGGCGCCGAAGCCCGTCACGACGAGGGTCCATTCGCGCGTCGCGCCGAGCGTGGGGTGCAGGCGCGCGAGCAGATAGACGCCGGCCTTCACCATCGTGGCCGAGTGCAGGTAGGCGCTGACCGGCGTGGGCGCCTCCATCGCCCGAGGGAGCCAGAAATGAAAGGGCACCTGCGCCGATTTCGTGAAGGCCCCCGCGAGGACGAGGAGCAGGATCGGCAGGTAGAGGGGGCTCCCGCGGACGACGTCCCCCGAGAACCGCGAGATCTGCGTCTCGCCGGTGACCACGACGAGGAGGACGAGGCCCGCGAGCATGGCGAGCCCGCCGCCGCCCGTCACGAGGAGCGCCGTCAAGGCGGCTTTGCGCGCCTCCGGCCGCTCGTGGTCCCACCCGATGAGGAGATACGAGCTCACGCTCGTGAGCTCCCAGCACACGAAGAGGAGAATGACGTCGTCGGCGAGCACGAGGCCCGCCATGGATCCCGTGAACAGGAGCAGATAGGCGTAAAACCGCCCGAGCCGCGGGTGCGAGCGCAGGTATTCGCTCGCGTACACGAAGATCAGCGCCCCGATGCCGCAGATGAGCCCGAGGAACACGAGCGAGAGCCCATCCAGCCTCACCGCGAGCTCCACGCCGAGCGACGGGATCCACGGCAGCGACGCGCGATGGGCCTCCCCCGCGGCGAAGAGCCTCGGGACGAACCGCATCGGGAGCACGAGCGGAACCAGCGGGAGCGCCGCGAAGAGCCAGCCGGCCTGGCGGCCGAGCCTGCGATGGAGGGGCGGCGCCAGCAGCGCTCCGACGAATACGCTCAGGACAGCCCACAGCATCGCAGCAGGTTCCCCTTCGATGCCGGCGACGGCCCGAGGCTGCCCCCGGCGCGCTGCGCATCCGCGGAAAAGTCGGTCGCGAGGACGAGCGTCATGCGCGTGGCTCCCACTCCGAGCGAGCACGAGCGGCTCCAACCGCCCTGTCGATGAACTGGGTGGAGCCAGAGCTCTCACGGCGCAAGCTCCACCTCGGCGGCTGCCTGCGTTTGGCCGGAAAGCGGGCGCGTCGGCCCCTCTCCGTGGTCCCAGCGCGTCCTCGCGCGACCGGGCGAGCCGCCCTGCCCGCGGTCCCGGCTGCCAGCTCGCGTGCCCGTGCGTCGCGGACACGCATTCGCGGCTCTGGATCGGGCGCGGACCTTGCGCCCTGAGGGCGCACACGTCGCGCCCCGCGTGGGGCCCCGCCAAAGGGAGGCATCGAATGTACATTCTTTTCATCGTGGTGCTGCTCGGCGCCGGAGCGGCCCTGATCGCGTGGGGGATGTGGATGCGCAGGCGCCTGCCCGTCGCGGCGGGAGCGCTGCTCGCGGCCGGCACGCTCGCGTTCTTCGGGTTCCTGAGCTTCTGGGGCGAGTACCTCTGGTTCGCCGAGCTCGGTTACACGGCGCGCTTCTGGACGGCGACGCTGGCCCGGTCGATCTCGGCGCTCGCGGCCGCTTCGCTCGGCGGGCTCCTCGTCTTCCTGCTGACCCTCCCTGCGCGGTCGCTCGGCGCGCGCCGCGTCCCGACCTTGCTCGGCGCGGCGTTCGGCGCACTCTGGGGCTTCTTCGGCTGGGAGGTGATCCTGCGCTTCCTCGCGCAGGTGCCCACGGCGCTGCGCGACCCCATCCTCGGCCGGAGCACCGCGTTTTACCTGTTCTCGCTGCCGTTCTACGATGCGGTGTACTTCCTGCTGTGGACCCTCGCGCTCTTCGCGCTCGCCGGGGCGGCGGTCGACGCGGACCTCGCGTCGGCGCGGCGGACGACCGGTCCCGCCGCGGAGCACGTCGCGGCGCCTCCTGCGGAGCGCATCGCGGCGCCTCCTGCGGAGCAGGTCACGGGGCCCCCGGCGGACCTTCCTGCGGAGCGCGCCGCGGCGCCGGACATCGCGGCTCCCGCCGCGGACGCCGCGCAGGCCGGCGCAGCACGGTACCGCGCGCTCTTCTTCTCTCTCGGCGCGCTCGCGCTCGTCATCGCCTGGGGGCGGTGGCTCGCGGCCTATCACCTCATGTACTCGTCGTGGGGCGTGGTCGTGGGCCCAGGCTGGACCGACGTCCACGTGCGCCTGCCCGCCACCCGCGTCGTCGCCGTCATCGCGGCGCTCGTGGGCATCGCGCTCTTCCTCCCGCCCGTGCAGCGCGCCCTCTGCCGCGCCGCCGCCGTCGAGCGCGGCGCGGGCCGGCGCGCCCTGGCGAGGCTCGCCGCGCTGCCGGCGCTGCTCGTGGCGGTGCCGTGGGCGCTCGGCATGCACGTGCTCCCGGCGCTCGTCCAGTGGCTCAAGGTCGTGCCCAACGAGCTCGCGCTCGAGCGCCCCTACCTCGCCCACAACATCGCGTTCACCCGCGCGGGGTTCCGCCTCCACGACATCGAGGTCACCGAGTTCCCCGTCTCCGACCGGCTCACCCGCGAGACCCTGGCGGACAACCACGATCTCCTGTCCGAGGTGCGCCTCTGGGACCCGCGCGCGCTCGACGCCGTGATCCATCAGTTCCAGGCGATCCGCCTCTATTATGAGATGCCCGGCATCGACATCGATCGCTACGCCGTGGGCGACCGCTACCGCCAGGTCATGCTCGCCCCGCGCGAGCTCAACGCCGAGAACCTGCCGCGCGAGCACCAGACCTTCGTCAACCGTCGCTTCAAGTACACGCACGGCTACGGCGTCGCGATGGCCTCGGCGCACGACTTCACGCCCGACGGGCAGCCGAACCTGCTCGTGAAGGACATCCCGCCCGTCTCCGCCTCGCCCGAGCTCGCGATCGAGCGGCCGGAGATCTATTATGGAGAGACCACCCACGGCTATGTGGTGGCCAACTCCAGGGAGCCGGAGTTCGACTATCCGAGCGGCTCGGAGAACGTCTACACGCGCTACGCGGGCACCGGCGGGATCGAGCTCGACGGCTTCTTCCGCAAGCTCCTCTTCGGGTGGAAGCTCGGCGGCACGAGCCTCCTCGCGTCCGGCATCCCCACGGACGACAGCCGGGTGATGTTCCGCCGCGAGGTCCGCGAGCGCGTGGGGGCGATCGCCCCCTTCCTGGCCCTGGATCGCGATCCGTACATCGTCGTCGCCGGCGGGCGGCTCTACTGGATCCTCGATGCGTACACCACGTCGAGCTACTACCCCTACAGCGAGAGCTTCTTCTCGGCCGAGGGCGCCGGGATGAGCGCGGCGAGCGCGCCGGGCGACGCGGCCGGGCGGGCGGGGTTCGCGCATCACCTCCGCCGCGCGAACTACGTGCGCAACTCGGTCAAGGCGGTGGTCGACGCCTACGACGGCTCGGTGCGGCTCTACGTCTTCGAGCCGGAGGATCCGATCCTCCAGGTCTACAGCCGCATCTTCCCCGGCCTGCTCCTGCCGCGCGAGGAGATGCCGGCGGAGCTCCGCGCGCACGTGCGTTATCCGGAGGATTTCCTCCTCGCGCAGGGCCTCGTTTACGCGAAGTACCACATGACGGATCCCGAGGTGTTCTACAACCAGGAGGACCTCTGGGCGCGCGCGACCGAGAAGTACTACGACAAGGTCCAGCCGGTGGAGCCCTATTATGTGATGTGGAAGCCGCCGGGCGAGGGTCGGCCCGAGTTCACCCTGATCCTGCCGTTCACGCCGAAGGACCGGCAGGTGCTCATCGGCTGGATCGCCGGCATGTCCGACGGCGACGACTACGGGCGCATGCTCGCGTACAAGTTCCCGAAGGACACGCGGGTGCTCGGCACCCAGCAGATGGACACGAAGATCGATCAGGATCCGGTGCTGTCGGCGCAGCTCTCCCTGTGGAGCCAGCGCGGTCAGAGGGTGATCCGCGGCAACGCGCTGGTCATCCCTGTCGAGGACACGCTCCTCTATGTCGAGCCGATCTTCCTCCAGGCGGACACGGCGGCGTATCCGGAGCTCCGCGTCGTGGTGGTGATGCACGGCGACCGGATGAGCTTCGCGAGCTCGCTCGACGCGGCGCTGCGCGGGCTCCTCGAGGGCGGGCCGCCCCCGACGCCGGCCGCGGCGGGCGTGCCCGGCGTGCCAGAGGCCCCCGGCGCGCGCGGCGTGAACGACGGGCTGGCGCAGCGGGCCAACGACGCGTTCGCGAGCTACCTGCGCCTGCTCGGCGAGCGTCGCTTCCACGAGGCCGGCGCGGCGCTCGAGGCGCTGAGCCGGACGCTCGAGGAGCTAGAGGGGCCGTCGGCCTTCCTCGACGAGCGATAGCGGGGACGCCCGCGCTGCTGAACGGCGCCACGTCGCCGGCCATGTAGCTCGTGCTGAGCGTGCTGCCGCCGAAGTCCGCCGAGCCTCCAACCCACCCGACCATGCACTTGGCCGAACGCGGGCGCTTCGCCCTCGAGGCGCCCGAGGCGACGCCCTGGGTGTCCGATTCCTGCTGCGCCCCACGAAAGGGTTGACGCGGACGGAATTGTAGTGTCGAATACAGATACTCAAGTTTATCCATATTCAAGCGCCGCAGAAACACGCTTGTCTCATAGACGTGCTGCGGCGCCGTTCGCGAGATCCGCCGTCGTTTCGCGGGGGCCGAGGAGAGCACCGACTCGGCAGACTGCGGACCTCATGAACGCACCGCACCCGCTCGCTGGCCTTCGCCGTCGAGCCCTGCCTCGCGACGCGCTCATCGCGGTGGGTCGCGTTGCGGTCGATTCCCACGATTGCAGCGGAAGGAGTTTGATGATCATGGTTCGAATGAAGCGACTCATCATGGTCGGCCTCTGCGCGGCGTCCTCGGCCACCGCTTGCAACGGCGTGCCGTCGGGCGAGGGCGAGCTCGGCCCCTCGGAGAGCATCGCGACCGCGGAGCAGCCGCTGACGCACAGCTGGAGCGCGTCCTTCGGCGACCCTGACTATCAGTACGGGGGCGACGTCGTCGTCGATGGGTCCGACAACATCATCAACCTCGGATTCATCGGATACGGCGGGACCGTGGATTTCGACGGCGCGGGCGGAGCACCGGCCCTGAGCACGTCCACCGCAGCCGACTATGTCGCGAAGTTCACCGAGTACGGCGTCCACGTCTGGAGCAAGAGCTTCGATGGCGTCTCTTTCAACAAAGCCGCGGTGGACAGCAGCGACAACGTGTACGTCACCGGCATCACCATGGCGGAGTACGTCGACCTCGGCGGAGGAGCCATCTATGCCGGCGACGGCTTCGGCGTCGTCGTCTTGAAGCTGGACAGCAGCGGGAACCACGTCTGGAGCAAGGTGTTCAGCGGCTACAGCGCATCGGATTATGCGACTGGCATCGGTATCGCAGTCGACTCGTCGGGAGACGTGCTCATCACCGGTCCCACGATCGGCAACATCGAGATCGGCACTGAATCCAATTCGACAAACGAGTGGGTATACAATGTGCACGCCTACGTGGCGAAGCTCGACGGCAGCGATGGAAGCCTGATCTTCGCCGACTTCTTCCCCGGCGACGGCGTCGTGTCACCCAATAGCATCGCGGTGGATCCCAACGACGACAGCTTCGCGGTCACCGGGCTGCTCGGCGGCAGCGTGAATTTCGGCGGTGGCCTGCTGACAAGCAACAGCGCATGGGCCTCAGCCGAATACGGCGACGGCTATGACGCGTTCGTGGCGAAGTTCGAGTCCGACGGCGATCACCTCTGGAGCAAGAGGTTCGGCGACGACTATTCTGCGCAAGGCATCGATATCGTGATCGACAGCTCCGGAAACGTCGACGTGATCGGCGAATTTGACGGTGACGTCGACTTCGGGAGCAACACGCCGACGCTCACCCACCCGGGAGGCGAGACGAGAGATATATTCCTGGTGCAGTTCAGCGCCGCCGGCACCGATGTGTGGAGCAAGCAGTTCGGCGACACGGGCCTCGGCAGCGACGACAATGGCACGGGCGTGGCGGTCGACAGCGCAGGAAACGTGAGCATCGTCGGGTACTTCAGGACCAGCATCGACTTCGGCGGCGGGACGCTGACCTGCGTAGGAGCTACCGATGTCGCCGTCGCCCAGTTCGATGACACCGGCGCCCACCTCTGGAGCGCCAGTCTTGGCGGCGACAACACCCAGCTGGGCAATGGCATCGCGGTGGACAGCTCCGGGAAGGTGACGATCTCGGGCGAATTCCACCACAGCGCGGACTTCGGCGGCAGCACCCTGGTCGACTTGCCCTCGTATTGGACCGGGGGTGGCTCCATCTTCCTCGCCCAGCTCGCTCCCTGAAGCGCGGGCCTCTCGACCCCTCGATGCAGCGCCAGAGACCTCCCCGGGGAGCATCGTGAGCCGATGATCCTGGCGCGCGAGCCGGCGCCGGCCTCGTAAGTGCGGTATCGACACGGCCTCCGGCATCGTGCCGGAGGCCGCCGGCGGGTTCATCGTGGGTGCCGTCCTTGGCGCCGCTTTCTCCCCCCGTGTACGCTCGCCCCGTGCGCCCCCCGCAGCAGCTCCGCGACCTCTTCTCCGCGTTCGCGCCGCGCGTCGTCTCCGCCCCGATCTCCCATTTCGGCCGCCTCCGGCAGAGCGCCGACACCTTTTGCGAGATCGCCCCCGCCTCGTCCGCCGAGCTCGTCGACGCCATCGGAACGGCCCACCGCCACGGCATCCCCGTGCGGATCCGCGGCCAGGGCCACGCGCTGAACGGCGCCTCCCTGCCCGCCGCGCACGAGCTCCTCCTCCGCACGGAGCGCCTCGGCGACGTCCGATTCGAAACCGAAGGCACCGTGACCGCGGGCGCCGGCGTCGTCCTCTGGAGCCTGCGCAACGTCGTGGAGCGCCACGGCTACACCGTGCCCGTCGTGAACGACGGCCACGCCGGGCCCTCGGTCGCCGGGTTCGTCGCCGCGGGCGGCTTCGGGCCGCGCTCCAACCTGCACGGGGGCTTCTGGGAGAACGTCGCGGCCCTGACGCTCGTCGACGGCACGGGCCGCCTTCAGCGCGTCGACAGGCATCATGCGCTCTTTCCGTGGCTGTTCGGCGCGATGGGCCAGCTAGGCGTCGTCGTCGAGGCGACGCTCGATGTCTGCCCGCTGGACACCGCAGCTCCCCCGCCCTACCCGGCCGGCGCCGGCGCCAGCCGCGAGCTCATCGCCGCCTCGCCAGACCTGCAGGGCCCCGGTCCGGACGAGGCCGAGCGCGACGAGCGCCTCCTGTGGTTCACGCTGTTCACCCCGGGGAGGAGCCTCGCGAAGGCGCAGGCGCGGCTCGCCGCCCTCGAGGCGGAGCACGCGGGCCTGCTCTCGTACCGCCGGCGCTACGCATACCCGATCCGCCAGCGGCGCCCGGTGCCGCCGCTCGTCTACCCGCGCGACGAGCCGTTCTTCGCGCTCGGCTCCTGGGGCGCGCTGCGCCTGCCCCCCGGCGATGCGGCGGGCCCGCTGCGCGCCTATGACGAGGCGCTCACGCGCGCCGCCATCGAGCTCGGCTGCCGCCGCTACATCCAGTCCGAGTCGACCTCTGGCGCCGACGCCTACCGCGCGTGCTTCGGCGAGGAGACCTATGCGGCGCTCCGCGGCCTCAAGGCGCAGCAGGATCCGGGGGGCATCCTGAACCGCGGCTCCGTCTTCCCCTCTTGATCCGCCGAACCCCGATCGCGATCGCCCCGCCCGCCCCGGCCGCGCCCACCGACTCGCCCTCTCCGCCCGCCGCCGCGCTCACCCGAACAGCGCCACGTACGGCGTGATCCCGAGATACGCCTTCGCCTCCAGCGGCGCGTCCGGCCGGTAGACCAGCTTGAGCATGACGCCCTGGCGCAGCCGCGTCGGCCACCCCCGGCCCGGCCAGGGCCGCGCGTCCGCCGGCCAGGCCAGGATCGCGTCGCGCTTGTCCGGCAAGCACGCGCCGAGCGCGACAAGCCGATCCAGCGCCGTCGCCCAGCGGACATCCACGACCGGAACCGAGATCTCCAGGCCCAGCATCGGCTCCACCGCCGCGCCGACGTCGAGGTGGAAACTGACATGGCTCGTGAAAGGAACCATGCTGTCGAGGAGCGCCTCGATACTCGCGATCGATCCGGGCCAGTCGATCCGCGCCAGGTACGCCGGGACATCGGCCTTCCCCATCGCGACCACCAGGCGGACCGCGGCGCGCCCCCGCACGGCGAGCGGGGCCACATGCATCGCGCGCCCGCTCGGCGGCAGCCGCGCGATGCACCGGAGCAAGGCGCCGTCGACCGCGGGCGGCACGGGCTCGCCCAGCAAAAGCGCGAGCGCCCGCCGGATCACACCCGTCTGCTCCGGAAGCCCCGCCCCATCGCCCGCAGCGCCCGGCGCGACGCCGCCCGGCACCGCGGGATCGACGCAGGGAAACGGATACGGCGCCGGCACGGACGACGGCAGCCGCGCCCCGTCGTCAGGAAGGTCGAGCTCGAGCCAGAGCAGCGGGACACCGCAGTAGAGCGGCGATCCAGGGTCCGCCCACTCCGCGCAAAACGTGGCCACCCGCGCCCACGCCGGCTCGGCGAGGAGGTCGAGATCCGCGCGCCGCCGCGCGAGCGCGCGGTGCCCCCCCTCCGCCGCCGTCAGACAGACCAGCAGATCGACCCGCTCGGAGCCGCCGAGCCGGCACTCGACGGCTGCG
The DNA here is from genome assembly GCF_051474665.1 of Sorangium sp. So ce394. Taxonomy (NCBI): domain Bacteria; kingdom Pseudomonadati; phylum Myxococcota; order Polyangiales; family Polyangiaceae; genus Sorangium; species Sorangium sp. So ce394. The sequence goes on along the minus strand of NZ_CP150339.1, from coordinate 4,285,974 downwards.
CAGGAGGCCGCCGCGGGCAGGCCGGCCGCCGCCGCGGCGAGGCGCGCGTACGCCGCCGGGGACACCAGCGCCGGCGGGAGCAGCGCCGCGCCCTCGGCCATCAGCGCGTGCACCGGGACGATCACCCCGGCCCTCCCCGCGGGGCCGCGCCGCCCCGGCCGCCGGACAGGCCGCTCACACCGGCGTCTGGCGAGCGCGCTTCACCTCGAACGCCCTCGGCAGCGTGCTCTCGGCCTTCCGCGACCTCGCCTGCACGCCGTACGGGCCGGGGACCGCGTTGGCCAGGTTGAACCGCACATCCATCCGCGAGTTCATCCCCGTGACCACGTTCGACACGACCCCGGAGATGACCGAAGTGCCCTGCACCAGCGAGCACGCCATCGTGCTCTCGAAATACGTGCCGTACACGACCGTCTTGACCTCTTGCCCGTGCACGCCGCTGTTCGGCTCGACGGCCGTGACATGGAGCACCGGGCCGATCCAGTTGACCACCGGGTTCACCGACCGGATCGGCAGGGCCTCGACCTCCTGCGCCACCGCGTCGGCGATGCGCTTCGGATCGCGGGTCCGCAAGAGCGCCTTCTGCTCGTCCGAGAGGCCGGCTTGCGCCATGGCGCGCTCCGGATCCTCGCTGAAGGCGGCCTGCAGGTTGGGATCGCGCGCGAGATCGGCGATGAAGAACATCAACATGAGAACCGCTCCACGGCTAGGGTGATGGACGCGGCAAGGGCCCTGCGCCCACGCGCCGCCCGGCGCTCACCGAGACGACGTCCGATGATAGTAGATGAAATTCGATGTATCCCAGTTCGTCTCGACGATGTCCAGCTCCGTCGAGTACGAATAGCGGACCTCCACCTCATCGCCGGGCCGGAGCCGCTGCGCGAACGAAACCCAGCTCCCGCCCGGGAGCGAGGCGACGTCGCGCGGCGCGACGGGCGCGCCGTTCCGGCGGATCTCGTCGATCTGCTCGATGACCGGGCGAGAGAGCGTGATCACGGCCTGCTCGCGCTCGATGCGGAACGTCTCGGTCGCCGACTGCAATGCCTCCCGGCCCAGGTCGGCGAGCGCGATGGTCTCCTGCACCGTCATCGTCGCCGAGGACCAGACGGGCTCCCGGGTGAACCCGCCGCCCAGCCCGAGGTAGATCTGCAGCGGCGCGCCCAGCGCGTTCGGCGGCGGGGCCGGGCCCCAGCGGCCCGCGATCAGATCGAGCACGCCGTCGCCGCTCACGTCGGCCAGCGCGACGCCGGCCCCCCAGCCGGCGCTCGCCGACCTCCAGGTCGGGCCGCGCTGGCGCCCTGGCGCATAGGCCTCGAACCGCGTCGAGCTCGCGCCCGCGCCTGCGCCCGCCGCCCCCCGCCCGGGCGCGCCCGAGAGCCGCGCGCGGCCCGCCGGGGCGGCGCCAGCACCGAAGTCGCTGTACGAGACCACGAGCCCGGTCGAGGCGCCGAGTCGCCCCGCGTCCAGGAACATCGGATACTGGATGGACTCGCTCGCCGCCCAGGCAGGCTCCCGCGGGAGGGAGATGACGCCGCCGTCCCGCAGCACGCCGCGGAAGATCGGCACGCCCGGCATCGCGACGGCGAGATCCAGCAGGCCGTCCTCGTCGATGTCGGCGAACTCCATGCCGAAGCTGTGATCGACCCTCGCGCTCTTCCAGCCCGGCAGCGGGGACAGCGCGCCGCCGACGTTCTCGTAGATCCGCGCGGGGCCCGGCGCATACCCCTCCTCGAGCGCCACGGAGGCCGCGAGATCCAGATCCCCGTCGCCGTCCGCGTCGCCGAGCGCGCAGCCGACGCTCGAGTAGCCGTCCGCGCTGCGGTAGCCCGGCGTCGGCTCCAGCGCGCCGCCGCGGTTCTTGTACACCTTGACGTGCCCGAGCTTCAGGGTGCCCGGCTCCCGGGGGCCGACGCTCACCGCGACATCCACCCAGCCGTCCCGATCGATGTCGCCCACGGCGAGCCCGGTGTTGTAGTCGGCGTCCGCCGACGACCAGCTGGGCTCCGGCGGGAAACGGCCCGTCCCGTCGTTGTGATAGACGACGATCGGCTGTTTCGTCATGTCGTTGCCGTTCGCCACGACGATGTCCTTGAAGCCGTCGCCGTCGATGTCGGCCAGCCCGAGGCCCATCGAGTACACGTCCTCTTCATGGCGCGACCGCCAGCCCGGCTCCGCCGCATAGGGCAGCGGCCGGGCGACGAAGGGCGAAAGCGCCTGTGCGTCCGATTGCGCCGGCTCCGGCGGCGAGGCGAGGCCGGCCTGCGAGGTGCAACCCAGGCAGCCGACGGCCGCGGCGAGCGCGGGCCAGAGGGCCGCGGCCCACGCCGCCCACGCCGGAGGCATCGAGGAGGCGCGCGCGGCGCGGGAGCGGCGAAGCATCGAGGTCAGCCTCCTGGGCCGCCGAAGCCCGGCAGGTAGAGCGCGGTCCATCGATCCGGGCGGCGGACCCCCTGGCGGGCCATCGCCTCGTCGGCCTGCGCGACCAGCGCGCGCCCGGCGTCGCCGCCGAGCAGCTCCCCCCGGCCGCGGCGGGCGCAGGCGCCGTGGAGCGCCATGTCCACCGCGTCGAAGCCGCGCGCCGCGGCGCCGAGCTGCACGATCGCCTCGCTCGGCCGGTCGCGGAGCCGCGCGACGCCCGCCCGGAGCAGCGCCGCGAGCGGGGCGCCGTCGCGCCGCACCTCGCGCTCGAGCCGGGCCGCGTCCGCCTCGGCCTCCCGGAGGAGCGGCTCCCGGCCGGAGCGCCGCGCCGCGGCCGCCGCGATCGCCGTCCGCGCGCGCAGGAGCAGCATGTCCATGCGGGCCGGCTGGACCCGCAGCTGCTGCGAGCGCTCGATGCCGCGCCACTCGGCGAGGAGCCGCGCGCGCGCCGCGTCGGCCTCGCCCTCGTACAGGTCCGCCAGCGTCTCGAGGCGCAGCGCGTAGAGGTGCTGCACGTGCATCGCCCCCCGCGCCCCCCTCGCCCAGCGCGCGACCACCTCGCGCACGCACCTCCGCGCCTCGGCCGCGTCGTCCGCGGCGAGCAGCGGCACCGCGGACGCGATCGTCGCGGACACCGACGCGAACAGGTTGCCCACCGCCGTCGCGCTGCGGCGCCAGCTCGCCGTGCGCTCCGCGAGCTCCACGAACCGGCCGAGCGCCTCCAGCGCGACCACGGCGCCGGCCTGCGCCAGGTTGCGCTCCATCTCGACGCCGACGCAGCGCTCCTCGAGCTGCCGGCGGGTGGCGTCGTAGTAGTCGAGCGCCTCGCGCCACGCCCCGCGCACGAGGTGCGCGCCGCCGACGTAGATGCGGATGACGCTGCCGAGCCGGCCGTCGCCGAGCCGCTCCGCGATCGCCTCGCCGCGCGCGAGCAGCCTCGACCCCTCCTCGATCGCCGCCGGCGTCCCCTGGAACGCCGAGATGAGCCCGAAGGCGGAGAGCCCCAGGGCGACGCGGGACGGCTCGCCCGCGTCGAGCGAGAGCAGCAGGCTGCGGAACAGGAACACCGTCGAGCGCAGCGGATCGACGTCGGTGAGCGCCTTGCTGACCGAGAGGCAGAGATCGATCCGCGTGAGCACCTCGGGCGGGATCTCGGCCGCGGCGCGCTCCTGGAACGCCTGGCCGCGCAGCCGGATGCGGGCGTAGAGCGCCGCCACGGTCATGACCGCGCGCGCGGTCGTCGCCGGATAGCCGAGCCCGACCTCGGCGAGGAGCGGGACGAGCGCGGAGGTGCCCTCCTCGAGGTGGCCGCCGACGAGGTACTGCTCGGTGGCACGCCGGCGCAGATCGAGCGCCACGGCGGGCGGCGCGCCCTCGGCCGCGGCGAGGAAGAGCGGCGCGGCGTCGCGGCAGCGCCCGGCGTTCGCCAGCGCGGTCGCGCGCCGGACCTGGAGATCGCGGCGCGCCTCGGGGGTGTCGCCGGGGCCGCCGCGCCCCCACGCGAGCGCCTGCGCGTAGAGCTCGGCCGCGCGGTCGAACGCCAGCGCGCCGCTCGCCAGATCGGCCGCGGCGGCCGCGTGCCGCGCCGCCTCGAGGAGCTCCCCCGCGCCGTGGAAATGGACCACGAGCGCCTGCGGTTCGGCGCGCCCCGTCGCCTCGAACGCGCGCGCCAGCCGGGCGTGCCGGGCGGCGAGCGCCGCGGGATCGAGCTCGGCGAGGACGGTCTCGCGGATGCGGTCGTGGGTGATCTCGAGGCGCGGGCCGCCGCGGGCCTCCGTGATCCGGACCAGGTTGGCGGCGCGGAGCGGGGTGAGGCACGAGAGCGCCTCCTCGCCGAGCTCCGCGGCCGCGAAGGCGACCTCCTGTTCGATCGGGCATCCGGCGACCGCGACGATCTCGATGAGCCGCCGGGCGCGCTCGGGCATTTCGTCGATCCTGCTCATGATCACCCGCCGGAGGCTGATGTCGCCTCCCCCCCCAGACGGTGCGAGCGTGCCCCCGTCCCGGCTCGAGAGATACTGGATGAGCTCGCTCACCGACAAGGGGTTTCCCTCGGACTCCCGGGCGATCGCCTGCGCGCGCTCGAGGCGCGCGCCCGCGGCGGGCCCGAGCCGCTCGATGGCCAGGCGCATCGCCTGCTCGTACGAGAGCGGCTCGACGGTCAGCTCGCGGATCTCGACGGCGGCGCCGCACCGGGTGGCGAGCCGCCGGAGCTCGCCGACGGCGGCGCAGCGCTCCGCCTCGTCGCTCCGGTAGCAGGCGATGAGCAGGAGCCGCGGCGCGTCCGGGGGCGAGAGCAGCTCGGCGAGCAGGCGCGCGCTGTCCGCGTCGCCCCACTGCAGATCGTCGATGCAGATCGCGAGCGGCCGGCGCGCCGCGAGGCGGCGGAAGAGCGCCTTGAGCGCCTGGAACGCGCGCCAGCGCGCCTGCCGCGCGTCCGGCGCGGTCGCGGGCGCGCCCTCGACCTCGGCGCCCGGGACGGCGCGGAGCGCGGGGAAGAGCCGGGCGAGCGCGTGGATGTCGTCCGGCAGGACGCTCGCCGACTCGGCGGCCGGCATGCGCCGGAGGTGCTCGCAGAGCGCGTCCACGAGGCTGTCGAGCGCCTTGTAGGGCACGGACTCGCGCTCGTGGCAGCGCCCGGCGAGCACGGTGGCGGCGCCGCGCTCGCGCAGCGCGCGCAGGAAGCTCGACGCGAGGGCGCTCTTGCCCATCCCGGACCGGCCGGCGACGAGCACGACCATCGTGCGCCCGGCGGCGCTCGCGCGGAACCCGTCCTCCAGCGCGCCGAGCTCCCGCTCGCGCCCCACGAGCCGCTCGGCGCCCTCGGGCGGGGCGCGGAGCCACCGGACCGGGTGCGCCGGCCGCTCGCCGTGCAGGCGCCGCACGACCTCGGCGCCCGACGGCCGCGCGGCCGAGTCGCGCTGCAGGAGCGCCGCGCAGAGCTCGTCGAGGTCGCGCGGGACGCCGTCGACGAGGAGCGACGGCGGCGGCGGCGTCGACCAGAGCTTGGCGGAGATCGTGTCGACCACCGAGCCCGCGAACGGGAGCGCGCCGGTGAGCGCCTCGTAGAGCATCACCCCCACGCTGTACCAGTCGCTGGCCTCCGTCTCGGGCGCCGAGGTGATCCGCTCCGGCGGCATGTACGCCGGCGTGCCCACGAGGTCCTCGACGGTCGCCTCGCCCGGCGCCCTCGGCGTGAGCTCCTTGGCGATCCCGAAGTCGAGCAGCACCACGCGGCCGTCGCGCGTCACGAGGACGTTCGAGGGCTTGAGGTCGCGGTGGAGGATGTTGGCGGCGTGGAGCGCGGAGACCCCCTCGACGAGCTGCGAGAAGGCGGCCCGGAGCCGCCGCGTGTCGAGCGAGAAGGTCTGCCGGAGCGGTCGGGGCGGCAGGCTGGATGCGCGCTCGGGCCAGCCGCCGTTCAGGCGCCGCGCCGGGGGCGCGGGGGTCCCGAGCAGCGCGTGGGTCACCTCGTCCGGGCCCGCGACGCCGCCGCCGGCGCCGGCGCCGGCTGACGCGCGCTCCACCCACGTGGCGTCGTCCGTCGGGAACGGGCGCGCGGTGCTCGGCTCGAGCGACGCGCGGTCCACGAACGCGTCCGAGACGATCGTCTCCAGCTCGGCGTGCGCGCGGTGGCTGGGCAGCTGGACGCGCACGAAGCTGAGGAAGTCGACGCCGTCGACGAGCTCCATGGTGAAGCACCACGTCCCGCCGTCGGAGAGCAGCTCGTGCAGGGTGACCAGGTTCGGGTGCACGAGGTCGGCGAGGCTGCGGAACTCCTGCTTGAAGCGGAGCAGCGCCGTCGGCTCGGACTGCTGGTAGAGGGCCTTGAGCGCGATCACGCAGCCGTAGCGCCGGTCGACGGCCTCGTAGACGGCGCCGAACCCGCCGGCGCCGAGCTGGCGCCGGATCTCGAAGCGCTCGCCGTGCTCGAAGGCGCGGAGGGGCTTCATGCACGCCGCCCGGTGCGGAAGGCGGTCCGCCGGCGCGGGGCTCGGGCGGTGAGCGGGCGATCAAAGCTCGAGATCTTCCACGGCACAGACCGTAGGATATATCACTAGCGTCGGCGCCATCACGCGACAGTGGGGTCGGCGGTCGCGTTGTTGGCTCCGTCACCCGCGCGGGCGTTCAGGGGACCGGCGTCTCGAGCGAGGCGCGGCGGCGCTGCTCACGGCGACAGGGGGAGCGAGCCGGCGTCGAGCGCGACCTCGTAATCGCCGTGGTCGTCCCAGGCGAGCGCGCTGCCGCCCTGCCTGAGCGTGCCGCCGTCGACCTTCACGCGCAGGAACTTGCCCGGCGGGAAGTGCGCCGGCAGCGTCCAGGTCCAGGTGGTGTTGCTGCCGGACGTGGTGCGCATGGCCGATTAAAAGAAGACAAACCTCACAGGCACAGAGGGCACAGAGAGGAAGAGGAGAACGATCTCTTTTCTTTCTCTCTCCTCTGTGTCCTCTGCGCCTCTGTGGCTCATATTTCACTTCGAAGACTCGGCCCGACGCCGACGGTATCGTCGTGCGAAGGGGCACGACCGGAAGCGTGTTCTGATGAGAAAAGCTCGTCTGGCGGCGCCTGGTGCTAGCGCGGCCGGGGGATGCCGAGCCGCTGGCGGCGCTCCCAGAGGGCCTTGCGGCTGATGCCGAGGCGGCGGGCGATCTCGGTCTCGGTCAGCGCGTGCTGGTGCTCGAGGACGAAGCGGCGGAAATACCCCTCGAGCGAGTCGGACCGCGGCTCGCTCTCGTGCGCGGCCGGAGGCGGCGCGGGCTGCGCCGCGTCGTCGAGCCCGAGCAGGCCCACCCCGATCTCCCTGCCCTCGGCGAGGACCATGGCGCGGTGGATGGCGTTCTCCAGCTCGCGGACGTTGCCCGGCCACGGGGCCGCCGCGATGGCGGCGCGCGCCTCCGGCGACAGCGCGAGCGGCCGCTGGCCCGTCGCCCGCGCGCGCCGCGTGAGCAGCGACTCCGCGATGCGGACCGCGTCGCCCGGCCGCTCGCGCAGCGGCGGCAGGCGGAGCTCGAGGACCCGCAGGCGGAAGTAGAGATCGCTCAGGAAAGACCCCTGGCGCACCATCGCCACGAGATCCCGCTGGGTCGCCGCGACGAGGCGCACGTCGACGCGCCGGGCCTGCGCCGCGCCCACGCGCCGCACCTCGCCGGTCTGCAGGAAGCGGAGGAGCCGCGCCTGCACGCGCGCCGGCAGGTCGGCGATCTCGTCGAGCAGGAGCGTCCCTCCCTCCGCGGCCTCGCAGAGCCCCGCGCGCGCCGAGAGCGCGCCCGGAAAGGCGCCGCGCTCGTGACCGAAGAGCTCGCCCTCGATCAGCCCCTCGGGGATGGCCGCGCAGTGGACGCGCACGAACGGGCACTGCCGCCGCGGGCTGAGCCGATGCACGGCGCGGGCGAGCGTCTCCTTGCCGGTGCCGCTCTCGCCGAGCACGAGCAGCGTCGCCTCGCTCGGCGCCACCTTGCGCACCCGCGCGAACACCTCGCGCATGGCCGCCGAGCCGCCGATCATGCCCTCGAGCTCCTCGTCGTCCGGCGCGGGCGGCACGGACGCCGCGGGCGGCACGGACGCCGCGGGCGGCACGGACGCCGCGGGCGGCACGGACGCCGCGGGCGGCACGGACGCCGCGGGCGGCACGGACGCCGCGGGCGGCACGGACGCCGCGGGCGGCACGGACGCCGGCGACGGCGGGCGCGGCGCGCTCTCCCCGGGCGCGCCTTGCGCGGAGCGCGCGCCGGCGAGGTGGTGATCGACCAGCGCGACGAGCTCGGCGTGATCGAACGGCTTCGACAGGTAATCCGCGGCGCCGCGCTTCACCGCGTCGACGGCCGCCTTCACGGTCGCATAGCTCGTCATGAGCACGACCGGCGCGCCGCCGCACCGGCCGACGAGCTCCGTGCCCGGCGCGCCGGGCAGGCGCACGTCGGCGAGCACCAGATCGAACGCGCGCAGGTCGTGCGCCGCCTCGGCCTCGGCGATCGACCCCGCCTCGACGACGTCGTGCCCGTGACGCGCGAGCAGCCGCCGGAGCTCCATCCGGATGACGACCTCGTCCTCGACCAGCAGGATCCGGCTCACGGCGCCACCTCGGGCCCGCCGGCGCGTGGAACGAGCCCGCCCGACGCCGCGAGCGCGGGCGCACATTCCGTGGCGACGGCCTCCGCGTCGTGTCCTCCGCACATGGGACAAGGCTACTCAGGAGCGCAACGGATGAACATGTGTGGACGCACAACGCGACGCGTCAACACCGAGAAATCAGCGGTACCGGTGGGGTATTTCCCCCAGTACCCTCGATCGCAACGCGATCGCCGCGGCTCCCCGCCGGGGAAGTGGGGGCCTTGGCCGGGCAAGCAAGGATGTCGCGTGCCCGGCCGTGCTCCCCCATGATCGCTTCGCTTTACTTGGTGAACAGGTCGAGGTCGACGGCTTTCGCCATCGCCTCCAGGCCAGTCGGGTTCAGGTGCAGCCCGTCATTCTCGAAGTCGAGGTCATCTTGCAGCTTGGCAGGGTCGTTGGGGTCGACGACCGCCGGGTCCAGGTCGATGACCGCGTCGTACTTGCCGCTCGTGCGGATCCAGGTGTTGACCTTCTGACGGGCGGCCTCGTGCGCGTCGGAGTAGTACCCGTTGCCCTTGAACGGCAGGATGGGGATTCCGTAAACGAGCATCCCCTTGGCGTGCGCCTTGTCGATGAACTCCTGATAGGCCGTGATCAGGGCGTCGGCGACGTTCGGCGCGCTGTCGCCGCCGATGTCGTTCACGCCGATGAAAATGACCGCCCAGCGAGCCCCGCGCTGGTCCAGGATGTCGCGCTGGTAGCGCAGCTTGGCGGTCGGCCCGAGCCCGCCGGCGAGCACGGTGCCCCCGCCGATCCCCAGGTTCAGCACGGCGACGTCCTCGGTCCCGGGATTGGCCCGCAGCCGGCGAGACAGGAAGTCCGGCCAGCGCGTGTTCCCGTCCGTGACCGAGCCGCGGCCGTCCGTGATCGAGTCGCCGAGGATGGCGATCGCATGGGCCGTGGGGTCGGCCATGACGTCGAGGCCCGTGATGTAGTACCAGTGAGCGGTGCTCACCGGCGACGTCAGCGTCGGCGACGAGACCCCGTTGCCGGTCTGGATGTACGAGTTCGTCCGTGAGCCCGGGTGCCCGGTGATCCCGCTCGGGACGGCGCCGAAATGGATGGTCACCGCGAGCTTGGTGAGGGGCTTGAGGTCGTAATCGATCGGATCGGAGAAGACCGACTTGCCCACCGGGATGGTCACCGACTCGGAGCCCTCGAAGGTCAGGGCCGTGTCGGTGCTCGCCTCGATGCCGTCGGCGGTCGTCGAGTCCGCGATGTGCACGGAGCTCATCGTCACCGGCCCGTCGCCGAACTCGTTCGAGAGCAGCAGCCGCACGTTGCTGCCGCCGATCGAGGTGTAAATGACCTGGCGCAGGGTGTTGTTGGCGAGGCCAGGCGCGGGCGGGTTGTTGTTGGTCTCGGTCAGCTGCGGGCCGGTCGTCCAGGTGCCGACCCAGCGCCTCTCCCCGGAGCTGCCGCCGTCGCCGCCGCCCTCGCCCCCCGTGCCGCCAGCGCCGCCGGTGGCGCCCGCTCCGCCTCCGCCAGCGTCGTTGCCGCCGCCGCCGCCGCCGCCGGTGCCGGAAGCCTCCGACCCGCTGGAGCTCGTCGCGCCCCCGGAGCTCCCCGAGCTGGTCGTCGCGCTCGACCCGGTGCTCGTCGTATCGGATCCGGGCGAATCATCGCCGCAGCCGGTGATCGATAGAAACAGCAGTGCGTAAAGAATTTTCCGCATGGTCCTCGTCCGACGCTATATCCCTACAAGTGCGGCCCAAGGTGCCACACGCGGGGCCTGAGCGACACCATGTTTCATGGCGGGCGGGCGCGCTGGACGCCTCGATCCGCGGCATTGCGTTACGATCGGTAACACGTTGGCCAGCGCGCGTTACGCTCGGTAGCAATCCGATCACGCCGGAAACCCACCGTGTTCGTGGACCGGGCACGCGCCGCGGCGCCGCGGCGCCGCGTGACGCCGGCGCGGAGGCCTGCTGAGATGGGCGCATGCCCCCGTGGAACGACGACGACGCCGCCTCCACCGAGCTCGTGCCCGGGCCGCTGCGCCCCGGCGCGGCCGCGGCCGAGAGCTTCGCCCTCTCCGTCATGGCGGGCCCGGACGAGGGCCTCCGGTTCACCGTGGCGCCGGGGCTGCCCGCCCGCGTGCTCGCCGGCACCAGCCCGGCCTGCGACATCACCCTCACCGACCGGCTCGTCTCGCGCCGCCACGCCGCCTTCGAGCTCGCCGGCGCCCGGCTGCGCGTCACCGACCTCGGCTCGACCAACGGCACCTTCGTCCAGGGGATCCGCGTCGGCGACGCTTACCTCCAGGGCAGCGAGCTCGTCCGCATCGGCGAGACCGTGCTCCGCGTCGAGGCGCTCGGCGTCACGCAGGCGGCCGAGCTGTCGCGCGCCGTGCGCTTCGGCAAGCTGGTCGGCGCCAGCGAGGAGATGCGGCGGCTCTACCCGCTCTGCGAGCGCCTCGCGGCCTCGAGCGTGCCCGTCGTCATCGAGGGCGAGACCGGGACCGGCAAGGAGGTGCTCGCGGAGGCGATCCACGAGCAGGGGTCGCGCGCCGCCGGGCCGTTCGTGGTCTTCGACTGCACCGCGGTGCCGCCGACGCTCGTCGAGTCGGCGCTCTTCGGGCACGAGCGCGGCGCCTTCACCGGCGCGAACGAGACCCGCCGCGGCGTCTTCGAGGAGGCGCACGGCGGCACGCTGCTGCTCGACGAGATCGGCGATCTCGATCTCGGCCTGCAGGCGAAGCTGCTCCGCGCCATCCAGCGCTCGGAGGTGCAGCGCGTCGGTTCGAACAAGTGGATCCGCGTCGACATCCGGGTGCTCGCGGCGACGCGGCGCGACCTGGAGCGCGAGATCCAGGCGGGGCGGTTCCGGGACGATCTGTTCTTCCGGCTCGCGGTGGCGCGGATCGAGCTGCCGCCGCTGCGCAAGCGGCGGGGCGACGTCACGGTGCTCGCGCACCACTTCTGGCGGCAGCTCGCGGATCGCGGCGCGCCGTTCCCCCAGGGGTTCGCCGAGCGGCTCGAGGACTACGACTGGCCGGGCAACGTGCGCGAGCTCTACAACGCCGTGGCGCGCCGGGTGGCGCTCGGCGAGGCCGCGCCGATCGAGACCAGCCGGGCCGGGCTCGCCTCCGCAGGCGCGCCGGCCCCGCCCTCCGGGCCCGCGTCGGTGACCCAGCCGGCCGCGGCGAGCGGGCCCGCGTCGGTGCCTCAGCCGGCCGCGGCGAGCGGGCCCCCGTCCTCGGCGCTGCCGCCGCCCACGCCCGCGCCGCCCGCCTCCGCGGGCGCCGGGGCCGGCGAGGGAGCCGAGACTGCGACATCCAACGACATCATCGAGGAGATCCTCGCGCTCGACCTGCCCCTGCCGCGCGCGCGGGAGCGGATCGTCGAGCACTTCGAGCGGCGGTACGTGCAGCGCGTCCTCGCGCAGCACGGGGGCAACGTCCGGAGCGCGGCGGCCGCGTCGGGCCTCGCGCGGAGGTACTTCCAGCTCCTGCGCGCGCGGCGGTCCACCTGAAGAGGCCGCGCGCGGTGCTCCGGGCCGAGGCGCCGCGCGAGCCGCGCGCCGGCTGACATGCCGCCGCGGCATCCGCCGCGGGCGTGTTATCGTCGCCCCGATGTTGCGGGCCCAGGGCGGCGCATCGGCTGTCGTCCGCTACCTGCTCTTCGACGAGATCGGGGCCGGCGGCATGGCCACGGTGCACCTCGGGCGCCAGCACGGCTCGGCCGGGTTCCGGCGGACGGTGGCGGTCAAGCGGCTCTACCCGCAGTTCGTCCGGGATCCCGAGCTCGTGGCCATGCTCCTCGACGAGGCGCGCGTCGCGGCCCGGATCCGGCACCCGAACGTGGTCGCGACGATCGACGTCGTGTCGAGCGGCGGCGAGGTGCTGCTCGTGATGGAGTACGTGCACGGCGAGTCGCTGGCGCGGCTGCTGCGCGCGGCGACCAAGGACGGCGGCGCGCCCCCGCCGCGCATCGCCTGCGCGGTGCTCGCCGGCGCGCTCCACGGCCTGCACGCGGCGCACGAGGCGACCGCGGAGGACGGCGCCCCGCTCGGCCTCGTGCACCGCGACGTGTCGCCGCACAACCTGCTCGTCGGCGAGGACGGGGTGGCGCGCGTGCTCGACTTCGGCGTGGCGAAGTCGGCCGGGCGCGCGCAGATCACGCGCGACGGGCAGCTCAAGGGCAAGCTGGCCTATATGTCGCCCGAGCAGATCGCGGGCGAGCCGCTCGACCGGCGCGCGGACGTGTACGCGGCCGGCGTGGTGCTGTGGGAGACGCTGACGGGCGAGCGCCTGTTCGAGGGGCGCGGCGAGGCGCTCTCGATCCTGCGGCTCTTGCAGGCGGGCGTGGATCCGCCGAGCGCCCGCCGGCCCGGGGTGCCGCCGGAGCTGGAGGCGATCACGCTGCGCGCGCTCGCGCGCGGCCCCGAGGACCGGTTCCCGACGGCGCGCGAGATGGCGCTCGCGCTGGAGGCGACGGGCCTCGCGGCGTCGACCTCGGAGGTTGGCGCGTGGGTGGCGTCGCTCGCGGGCGAGGCGCTCTCGCAGCGCGCGGCGCTGATCGCCGCGATCGAGCCGGGGGCGGCCACGCCGAGCGCGCCGCCGGAGCTCGGATCGGCCCTCGAGACGACCGGGGCGGCCCTCGGGACGGCCGGGGCGGCCCTCGAGACGACCGGGTTGGCCCTCGGGACGGCCGGGGCGGCCCTCGGGACGGCCGCGGCGGGCCCGGCGGAGGCGGCCGTGGCGAGCGCGCCGCAGCCCGCCGCCGCCAGCCCGAGCCGGCGGCGCTGGGGCGCGGCGGCGGCGGCGGGCGCGGCGCTCGCGATCGCGGCGGCGGCGATCGGGTTCGCGCGCGCCGAGGCGCCGCCGCGCGCCAGCGCGAGGGCCGGCGTCGCGGCGGCGGCGGCGCGCGCGCGGGTCGCGGCGCGGCCGGCGGCGCTCCCGCACGGGGCGCAGTTCGCGGCCGGAGCGGCCGGCGCGGGCGCGGCCGGCGCGGGGGTGCCGGATGCGTCGGCGACGCCCGGCGCGCCCACGGCGGCCGCCGCGACGGCTGCGCCCTCGGCGCCCGCCGCGAAGGCGGCCGGCGCGGGCGCGCGGCGGCTGCCGCGCCGCGAGCCCGCGCGCGACGGGTGCAATCCGCCCTTCGTGATCGATGGACAGGGCCACAAGCGCTACAAGCGCGAGTGCTTCTGACGGAGGCCCGATGACCCCGCGCACCTCTCCCCGCTTCCTCGTCGCCGCCGCCCTCTCGGCCGCCGCGTGCCTCCAGCCCGCCCGCGCTCGCGCCGGCGACGCCGAGGCGTGCTTCACCGCCTCCGAGGAGGGCCAGCGCCTGCGCGACGAGGGCCGGCTGCGCGAGGCGCGGGCGCGCTTCATCGCGTGCGGCGGCGCCGACTGTCCGGATCTCGTCCAGTCGGACTGCGCGGGCTGGCTCTCCGACGTCACGGCGCGCGTGCCGACGCTGATCCTGAGCGCCCAGGACGAGCAGGGCCACGACGTGGCCGACGTGCGGGTTACGATCGACGGCGCGCCGCTCTCCGCGCGCCTGGACGGCAAGGCCGTCGAGGTCGACCCGGGCGAGCGCGTGCTCCGGTTCGAGCGCGCGGGCAGCGCTCCCGTGGAGCTGCGGCTCGTCGTGCGCGAGGGCGAGAAGCTGCGCCGCGTCTCGGCCCGCCTCGGGCGGACGGCCGCGCCGGGGGCGAGCGCGGGCGCGCCGGGAGGCGGCGCCGTCCCGCCCCGCGAGGACCGCGCCGCCTCGTCGCCCGCGAGCGCGCTCGTCCTGCCGATCGCGCTCGGCGGCGTCGCGGCCGGAAGCGGGGTCGCCTACGCGGCGCTCGGCCTGAGCGCGCGCGCCGACGCCGACCGCCTGCGGGCGACCTGCGCCCCGCGCTGCGCGGAGGCGGACGTCGACGCCGTGCGGGCCAAGATCCTCGGCGCCAACATCGCGTTCGGCGTCGGCGTGGCGGCGCTCGCCGGCGCCGTGGCCGCGCTCGTCCTGCGCCGCGCCGAGCCCGGAGCGCCCGCCGCGACCGCGGCGGTGCACGTCGTCCCCTTGCGCGGGGGCGCCGCCGCCGCGCTCGGCGGCCGGTTCTGAGCTGCCGGGCTCGCCGCGGGCCTGGGACCGCGGCCGGGCGCCCCGCTCAGAACGAGCCCTCGCGCAGGTTGATGCCGTGCTCGAGGTACGCCTTCAGGCAGCAGGCCATGTGCATCCACCCCTGACAGTTGCCGTAGGAGGCCTGCAATCCCTGCTCGGTCTCCTTCCAGCCCGACTCGGCGATCCGGACCATCGTCGAGCTCGGGCCCAGGGCCTCGAAGTGCATCTCGACCCGCGTGTTGTAGGGGAGCTCGTTCACCGGTTTCCCGTCGTCGCCGGGCTCGCCGGCCGCCCACTCGAACGCGATGAGCTTGTCGGCGATGACCTGCTTGACGTAGACCGGGAACGGCTTGCCGCCGTCGAAATCGGCGAAGCTCCACATCACGGTCTTTCCTTCGTCGAGCGGCCCGCTCGCGCCGCCCGTCGTGAAATACCCGCTGAGCTTCTTCGGGTTGTAGACCGCATCGAAGACCTCGTGGACGGGCTTCTGGACCTTCGTCTGCACCTGAAACTTGAGCTCCATGACGCCTCCTTGTCGCGGCGATGCCTCGGCCGCGGACCGCGCGCGACGCGCGGGTGCACCGGCGCACCCGCGCCCGAGCACCTCGGCGCGCGGACGCACCGGTGCGCCGCCCGTACGGACCCAGCTTCGCGCGGCGATTGACCGCCCGCCCATCATGTTATATTCTTATAACATGTCAAGCGCGGATCCGGACGACCTCGTCTTCAAGGCGCTGGCCGACGGTCGGCGGCGAGAGATCCTGGACCTGCTCAAGGACGGGCCGAAGACGACGGGCGAGCTCTGCGCTCATTTCGCCGACTGGGATCGCTGCACGGTGATGCAGCACCTCGGCGTGCTGGAGAAGGCCGAGCTGGTGATCGTCAAGCGCGAGGGGCGCCACCGCTGGAACTACCTGAACGTGCTCCCCGTCAAGCGGATCCACGACCGGTGGATCAGCCGCTACGCGTCCGCCGCGGTCGACCTGCTCGACCGGCTGAAGCGGGATCTGGAGACGTGACGCGGGGGCCCGGCGCGCGCGGCATCGGGCGGCCGCTCGGCGTGGGGCAAGCCGTTCAGGGGCGCAAACGTTACAGCATCACCGGAATTAATCCATGCGACGGCGCGCCTGAAGCCTCCGGGTTGAATTTCAATTCTCCCCGGGAGCTCCCGGCAGCCTCCAGGTTGAATTTCATTTCTCCGGGGACGCTCCGGGCAGTCTCCGGGCTGAATTTCATTTCTCCCCGGCAGCTCCCGGCAGCCTCCGGGTTGAATTTCATTTCTCCCCGGAAGCTCCCGGCGGCCTCCGGGTCGAATTTCGCGAGCCTGCCCGCCCGGACCTCCACGTCCGGATGACAAGGCGCCGCCGCCGGCTCAGTCCACGTAGTAGCTGGCCTGCTTGGTGAACATCTCGTGGTACTTGCCCTTCAGCCCCATGAGCTCTCGGTGCGATCCCGCCTCGATGATGCGCCCCTTTTCCAGCACGACGATCCGGTCCACGAAGCGGGTGAGCGCCAGCCGATGGCTCACCACGATCGACGTCTTCCCGCCCATCATCTCGCGGATGAGCTGGATGATGTGGTGCTCCGCGTCCGGATCGATCGCGGACGTCGGCTCGTCGAAGATGAGCAGATCCGCCGTCTTCGCGTTCAAGAGCGCCCTCGCGATGGCGAGTCGTTGCCACTCCCCTCCCGAGAGCTCGGTACCCCCATCGACGCCTTTCCAGAGGACCGTGTCGAGCTCTCCCGCGAGCTCGTCGAGCCCGACCCGCTTCAGCGCCGACCTGATGTCGTCATCGCTGGCCCCGGTCTGCCGCACATCGACGTTTTCGCGGACGGACAGGGGGAACCTCGCGAAATCCTGGAAGACGGCGCATATCCTGCTCGTGTCTCCGCGCCCGTCGCTGGCATCGACGTTCGCGGCGGCTCCGTCCCACCGGATCCGCCCCGACGTCGGGCGGTAGAACCCGCAAATCAGCTTCACCAGGGTCGATTTGCCCGACCCGTTCTCTCCGACGACGGCGATCTTCTCTCCTCGAGCGATCAGGAGGTTCACGTTCCGGAGCGCGAGCTCCGCGCTGCCCGCATACCGCAGGGATACGTCCTCGAGCCGGATCCCCGGGACAGGATACCGCTCTGCCTCCGGGCGCGCGTCCCCGCGCGGCGGTTCGGGCAGGTTCAGCAGCTCGATCAACGGCTTGGTCGCCAGCAAGGCGCCGATGATGTCTCCACCGTTGTAGATGATGACGGCCAGCCCGTTTCGTATCTGCACGATGACGCCGATGAGCAGCGACACGTCTCCGACCGTGAAGCCTCCATCCAGGGCTTCCTTGACGACGTACACGAACGGGACCGACATGCCGAGGCCGCTCAGCAGGGACCAGATCGATATCTGATGCGCTCCTCTCTTGCGGACGGCCTTGAGATCCCTGAGGAACGTCTCGTACAAGCAGCTCCATCGCCGGAGGACCCACTCCTGCATGGAAAAGAGCCTGAGATCCTTCGCGAACTCTTGCTGCGTGAGGATCCGCTCGCCGAGCTGCAGCCGATTGAACGTGGCCGCGTGAAAGGTCTCGATGTCCCAGCTCTTTCGCTCGTTGGTCGCCTTCGCGTACAGCACGGGGGTCATGCTCGACACGACCACCAACGGGATCCACCACCTCAAGCTGGCAGCCAGGACGAGCGCCGGGACCATGCCCAGGACGCCCATGAGCGTATAGGACGACGTGTGGACCAGCTCATTGATCGAGCTCAAGCTGCGGCGCGCGAGGATCACCAGGTGATTCAACCTCGGCTCATCGAAGAAGGTGAGCAGCGGTTGCTTCGATATCTCCTCGTTGATCCTGAGCGACACGTTCCTTCGCACGCGGTCCTTGAACGAGTCGCCGACGAAGCCCTCCATCGCCTCCAGGACGTCGCCGAGCGCGTTCAGCAGGACGACCAGGACAGCCAGGAGCAACGCCGAGTAGGCCAGGAGCTCGTGCGCGCTCCTCGGTCCGGCGCCGGCGATCTCGTCGACGATCATCGCGTTCAGCCAGACCGTGAGGCTGGGGGTGGCCCCGGCGAGCGCCTGAAAGAGGACGAGCGCCGCGAGGCTCCCCCAGGAGGGACCGACGAGCACCTTGAGCAGGAGCGGCAGGCGACGGAGCGCCGCGCGGTGAGGATGTTCCTCGTCCGCGAGGACGCCCAGGTGGTCGCCGTCGCCGTCATCGAGCGCGTCGTCCTGCGCCGGACCGTCGCCTTCGTTGCCTCGTTCGCCGTTCGCTTGCTTCATGCCAGCCCTCGAACGAGCTCCACGTCAGCGATGGGCCCAGGCTCTCTCAGGCGGCATCTCCTGCCGAGGTGGTCCACAGGGCCGCAGACATCGATGTGCTGGAAGACCGCCTGGGTGTCGGAAATTTCATTCTCTCCGACCCTGGAGGACATCCTCCGTAGTCCAAGCACGCTTCGTGCCGAGGCGCGAGCGGCACCAGCCCGGAGACCGAGCCCGCTCGTCTACCTCGTATTGCCGGCCCTAGTTTCCGCCCGCCAGAAGTCCGGCCAGGGATCCGGAGAGAGAGTTCAACGCAAAGGCGCAAAGAAAAACAAAAAAAAAGAATTTGTAGTTTTGCGCCTTTGCGCCTTTGCGCCTTTGCGCCTTTGCGTCAATTTCTCTTCGCTCGCGAGGCAGATCCCTGGCGGGAGTTCTGACCGCGGTACTAGGTTTCCGCGTGCGGTCCGTCGTCGAGGGCCGACAGGTCGAGATCGCGCAGCTGCTCGGGGTCGCCCATGACGTCGATCTGGGCGATCTTCCCCTGCGCGAGCGTGAAGCGGAGCACCCGGAAGAGCCGCCCGCGCGGGGCCAAGACGACGCCCACCGCGCCGTCCACGAGCGCAGGCCGAGCGAGCTTGGCGCCGCGCGCGCCGGAGAGCGCCCGCTTGGCGCAGGCGCGCGCGCCGCGGAGCTCGATGCCGGCCGGGGGCGCGGCCGTGGCGTCGCTGCGGAGCACGACGTCCGGGTCGAGGATCGACACGAGCGCGTCGAAGTCGCCGCCGCGCATGGCCGCGAGGAAGGCATCGACGACCTCGCGCTGGCGGCCGACGTCGGCGTCCGGGGACGGGGGCGCGCCCTGCACGCGGCGGCGGGCGCGGCTCGCGAGCTGCCGCGCCGCGGCCGGGGAGCGGCCCACGATGGAGGCGATCTCCTCGAAGGGCACCGCGAACAGGTCGTGCAGCACGAACGCGAGCCGCTCGGCCGGGGTCAGCGTGTCGAGCACCACGAGCAGCGCGAGGCCGACGGAGTCGGCCAGCACCGCCTCGCGCTCGGGGTCGGTCCCGGCCTCGCGGTCCGCGGCGGGGTCGGGCGCGGCCATCGGCTCCTCGCGCCGCGCCTTGCGCGAGCGCAGCATGTCGAGGCACACCCGCGCCACGACCGTCGTCAGCCACCCGCCCAGGTTCTCGACGCCGGTCGTGTCGGCGCGGCTCAGGTGGAGCCAGGCCTCCTGCACCGCGTCCTCCGCCTCGCCCACGGAGCCGAGCATCCGGAACGCCACCGCCCGCAGGTGAGCCCGGTGGGCCTCGAACCGCTCCGCCAGCCAACGATGTTCATCCATCCCGTCACACTCCCTTGTCCTGCTTCGTCATGGCTGTGACGAACCAACCCTAGCCGATGTGACGACGCGAACGGGCGTTCAGCGCCCGGTCACGTTGGCGAGCCCACCCCTACCCCTCGAGAGGATCACGATCCTGCGGAAGGCACGGAGGAAGCTCCTCGCGATGAGCTCAGCGTGTTTGGAGCGTGTCCCGGCGCGCGGCGAGCCATACGGCCCCGGCGGCGGCCAGGAGGGCGGTGGCGCCGAGGAGATAGAGCCGGCGCAGGGCGACCGCCGTCTTGTCG
This sequence comes from Sorangium sp. So ce394, assembly GCF_051474665.1. Taxonomy (NCBI): domain Bacteria; kingdom Pseudomonadati; phylum Myxococcota; order Polyangiales; family Polyangiaceae; genus Sorangium; species Sorangium sp. So ce394. The sequence goes on along the minus strand of NZ_CP150339.1, from coordinate 4,266,519 downwards.
GGATCGAAATCGGTGAGCGAGCTCCGCGCGCCGCGCGGCAATACCCAGGCGTCGCTCCCGCCGCCGATCGCGCGCACCGCCCGGCCGAGCCTGCCCTCGGGCGCGATCCGGCCCTGAGCGTACAGGATCCAGCGGCCCAGCGGCGTATGCCCCTTCGGCTTCTGCTCCATCGACGCGATGACGCGGCGGAGCTCGTCGGCCGTCTCGGCCGCGCTCCCCTCGCCCGGCAGGCGGGCCCATTCCCCGTGACCCGGCAACACCCACGCGAACCTCAGCCATCCGGCCTCGGCCGCCGCGAGCAGATAACGCACCGATCGGGTCTGACGCTCCCAATCCTCCCAGCATTGCAATCGATGCGCCACGAGTCGACCCAGGACGCGCGAATAGCTCAGGTGATCGCCGGTGAACAGGAAGCGGCCTCGGTACAGGAGGCATAGCGAGCCCGGCGTGTGTCCGGGCTGCGGCACGATCACGATCTCGGCCTCCTTGGCCGCCTCTCTCGAGAGCGGCTCCCCCTCGGGCGAGAGCGCGCCGAGCTCGTCCCCGAGCTTGATCTCCACGTCGCCGGTCGAGGCCATGTGCTCGGTCTCACGGAGGTTCACGTCCGCGGCGCCGATGATGCGGCGACAGCCCGGGAAGCGGCTGGCGAACTCGGCGTGGTGGTGCGCGTGATCCCGGTGCGTCAGAAAGAGCCACCGCACGCCGCCGTGCTCCGCGAGCCAGCGGAAGACCTCCTCGCTCGGCTTCGGGGGATCGATCAGCACCCCGCCTCCGTCCCGCTCGATGAAATAGGACAGGGCGCTGATGTTCTTGATGGATGGCTGTCCGATGATCCAGACGTTATCCTCGATGAGGCGCGGAAAACCGCGCCAGGGCGAGCCGAGGGCGCCCCGGCGGACCCGCGACGCGCCCGGCTTGAGCTTGATGGCGCCGAACGGGCACGCCGCGACCGCCGTCCGCGCCGCCATCAGATCTTCCTGGCTCCGCGGCTGCCGCAGCACCCCCGTGAAGGCGCCCGCCTCGTAGGAGCCCGGCAGCACCGAGAGGCGGCGGCCTTCCGGGAGGTCGCTGGCCGGCACCACCTCGCCGAGGAGCTCCGGCGCGTAGTTCCGGCACGTGCCGGCGCCGCAGCACTTGCGCGTGACGAACAGCTCTCCCCAATCCTCGACCTGCATTTCGTCTTGCATCGCGGTACCTCGTGGATGGCAATCGCTGGTGGAGCGTCTCTCAGCCGAGCTCGGCGCGCGAATCGTGCGAGCTCGAGGGAGGTGCTCGCCGCGCGGCCCGCGCTCGACGCGGCAGTGTCAAGGGCGACGGTAGCTTCTCCGGCTGCGCTTGACCAGGCGGCGACGTGCTGCGCGACGCCTCCTTATCTCGAGCCAGCATCGCCTCGCGCTCCGGGTCGCGGGCCTGGCGGGCCTCGAACCGCTCCGGCAGCCAACAATTTTTCATCCATCGGTCACACTCCCTCGCCGCGCTTCGTCATGGCTGTGACGAACGAACCCTCGCCGATGTGACGACGCGAACGGACGTTCAGCGTCCGGTCACGGTCGGCGAGCCCACCCCTATCCTCGAGAGGATCACGATCATGTTGAAGGCACGGATGAAGAACCCCGCGATGCTCATGCCCGAAGTCATACAGCCCATCCACGCCCTGCTCGGCACGGCGAAGAAGAGCGGCGTGCCGGCGCGGACGCTCGAGCTCGTCCACCTGCGGGTGAGCCAGATCAACGGGTGCGGCTTCTGCGTCGACGTGGGCGCGCGCGATCTCAAGAAGGCGGGCGAGACCGACGAGCGCATGTTCGCCGTGGCGGCCTGGCGCGAGACGCCCTATTTCACCGACGCGGAGCGCGCCGCGCTGGCGCTCGCCGAGGCCGCGACGAGGCTCAGCGATCGCGCGGATCCGGTGCCCGACGACGTCTGGGAGGAGGCGGCGAGGCACTACGACGAGCGGGCGCTCGCGGGGCTGATCCTGCACATCGCGCTGGTCAACTGCTTCAACCGCTTCAACGTCACCACGAGGCAGATCGCCGGCTCGATGAAGTTGGAGGCGCGGGCGGACGGTCGCTGAGGAGGCGATAGGGGCCGGGTTCACCGGCGTTCGGTCAGGGGGCTTTGCATTGGTATACCGGCCCTCTTCCCTCTTCCCTCTTCCCTCTTCCCTCTTCCCTCTTCCCTCTCTCGTGCGCGTGCGCGGTAACTCCGGGGAATCGCGCACGCGCACGCGCACGAAGGACGAGCACGGAAGACGAAGGACGAGCACGGAAGACGAAGGACGAGCACGGAAGACGAAGGACGAGCACGGAAGACGGAAGACGTCTGCATGAAACCCGCGCGAAAACCGCTCTCGAGCCACGTCTCGGCGCCCTTGCCGTCTCTCAAGTCCTGCTGGGCGGGGCTCGCGATGCCTCCAGCGCGGCCTTGCGAGCGGCGGTCTGGGTTCGCGAGACGTCCGCGGTCGCCTGCGAGGCGCGACAGGGCGGGTGCCTCCGGGAAGCGCGTCCAGCGGGAGGCGGAGCGCCTCGGCGGCCCCGCTCGGGCGAGACGTGCGAGCCAGCCCGACCAGGCGAGCTCCCCCTTCCCGACCGCAAGCTGCCCCTCCCCGGCATCCGCCGCCTGAGCCCGCCTGCCTCGACATCTCCGCGGAGGAGGTCTCCGAGGCACCGGCTCCGGCCAGGACCCGCCCCCGGGCGAACCGGCCTCGTCCCACCGCCTCGCTCACCTCGCCCGGCCGGCCAGGCCGCCGTGGAGCTCCCTCGGGCGGCGCATCCCACGGGCAGCGGCCCTGGAGCACATCCCCCGAGGCCCGCGCGCTCCGGCCCTCGCCGACACGCCTTCGCCTTGATCGGTTCCGTCCCGCCCGCGTAACGTCGGCATCGTGCCGATGGTGCAGAAGCGAACCGTTCTCGAACACCTCACGCGCGACGAGCTGATCTCCATCGCCGACGCGTTCGATGTCCACGTCCAGGATCGGCGGAGCAAGGAGAAGCTGGTGGAGGCCGTGGCGGCCTCCAGGAGCGCCACGCTGGCCGCCGTTCTGCCGTCGTACTCCCGGGACCGGCTGAAGGAGCTTTGCCGGGCCCTGAACCTCGACGACGGCGGCCGCGAGAAGGCCGTGCTTGTCGCGCGGCTCGCCGGGGGGAAGGCGTCCGAGCCGCCGGCGGCTCCGAAGGCGAACGGGGCGGCGCGGGCGGTGCCCGAGCAGGTCGAGCTGGCCCTCGGGGAGAAGCTCACGATCGACAGGCTCGAGCGGCATCTCTGGTCGGCCGCGGACATCCTGCGGGGGTCGATCGACTCGAGCGATTACAAGAACTTCATCTTCGGGCTCCTCTTCCTGAAGCGCCTGAGCGACCGGTTCAACGAGGAGGTCGAGGCGCTGAAGGGCGTGCCGAACGCCGATCCCGAAGACCCCGACGAGCACGGCTTCTTCGTGCCGAAGCGGGCCCGGTGGTCCGAGCTGCAGAAGGTCGCGAGCCAGGTCGGCGACGCGCTCAACAAGGCGGCGTCGGCGCTGGAAGAGGCGAATCCGCAGCTCGAAGGGGTGCTCGCCGGGATCGACTTCAACGACGAGCGGAAGCTCGGCGACGCGAAGAATCGGGACGTGGTGCTGGGGCGATTGGTGCAGCACTTCTCGAAGCTGTCGCTCAAGAACGCCGCGCTCTCCGAGCCGGACATGCTGGGCCGGGCGTACGAGTACCTGATCGAGAAGTTCGCGGACGACGCCGGCAAGAAGGGTGGCGAGTTCTACACGCCGCGCATGGTGGTGCGGCTCATCGTCGAGCTCCTGGAGCCCAGGGCGGGAATGCGGATCTGCGACCCGACCGCCGGATCGGGCGGCATGCTGATCGAGTGCGCCCACTACCTGGAGCGGCACGGGCAGAACCCGAAGGACCTGTCGCTCTTCGGCCAGGAGAAGAACCTGGGGACCTGGGCCATCTGCAAGATGAACATGCTGCTCCACGGGCTGCCCGACGCGCGGATCGAGAAGGGGGACACGATCCGCGATCCGAAGCTGCGGTACAAAGAGGGGCTGATGGTGTTCGACCGGGTGATCGCCAATCCGCCGTTCTCGCTCGACGAGTGGGGGCGGGACGTGGCCGAGAACGATCCGTACCGGCGCTTCCGCTTCGGCGTGCCGCCCAAGACCAAGGGGGATCTCGCGTTCGTGCAGCACATGATCGCGACCACCAACGATAAGGGCAAGGTGGGGGTCGTGATGCCGCACGGGGTGCTGTTCCGCGGGGCCGCGGAGGGGGAGATCCGCAAGGGCATGCTGGAGGAGGACCTCGTCGAGGCCGTGGTGGGGCTGCCGACGAACCTATTCTATGGGACGGGGATCCCGGCGGCGGTGCTGGTGCTCAACAGGAGCAAGGCGGCCGGCAGAAGGAAGAAGGTGCTGTTCATCGAGGCGTCGCGGGAGTTCAAGGAGGGGTCGGCGCAGAACTACCTGCGCGAGGAGGACGTCAAGAAGATCGCGGCGACGTTCAGGGCCTTCAAGGACGTGGACAAGTACGCGCGGGTCGTGGGGCTCGAGGAGATCGAGAAGAACGACTTCAACCTGAACATCTCGCGGTACGTCGAGACGGCCGAGGCCGCGGAGAGGGTCGAGGTGGCGCATGCGCTTCAGAAGCTACGCGAGCTGGAGAAGAAGCGGGGGGCGGCCGAGGCGAGGATGAACGCATACCTCAAGGAGCTCGGGTATGGCGAGAAATAGACTGTATCCGCCGAGCGTAGACCCGGGTTTCCCTGAGTTGCCCCCGACGCCGAGTGGGTGGAACAGGTCCAAATTCAAGAATCTGGTGGACGCTATCGAGCGCCCCATCAAGCTGGGCCCCGATTCGACTTACCGGCTGCTCACAGCGAAGAGAAACCGCGGCGGCATAACACTCCGCGGCGAGCTAAAGGGACGAGAAATCCTAACAAAAACTCAGTTCGAGGCCCATGCAGGAGATTTCTTAATATCCCGCCGACAGATTATTCATGGCGCCTGCGGCGTTGTTCCCGAAGCATTACACGGGGCAGTGGTATCGAACGAGTACTCGACTCTTCGGACCCGCACCGGCTTTCTCATGGACTTCTTACGCCACCTTTCACATACGGCATACTTCCAACGCACATGTTTCCACTCCAGCCACGGCGTCGATGTCGAGAAGATGGTCTTCAAGCTCGATCAGTGGCTGGACTGGCCGGTGAATGTTCCCCCGATTGGCGAGCAGCGGAAGATCGCCGCCATCCTCTCCGCCGTGGACGACGCTATCGAGACTACCCAGGCGGTCATCGACCAGCTCCAGGTCGTCAAGAAGGCGATGATGGCCGAGCTGCTGACGCGAGGGCTTCCCGGCCGGCACACGCGGTTCAAGAAGACCGAGATCGGAGAGGTGCCGGAGGAGTGGGAGGTGGTTCCGGTGTCGGCGGTCGCAGAGGTGACATACGGCCTCACCGTGAACTCGGAGCGCAGAAACGCATCGGTGCGACGCCCCTACCTAACTGTCGCAAACTTACAGGAAGGTGGATTTGACCTAAGAGAAGTCAAAAGCATCGGCGTGCTTCCGGGTGATGTGGAGCGTTTCGGCGTCAAGGCTGGCGACCTTCTCGTTGTCGAAGGCAACGCAAATATCCTACGCCTAGGCCAAGCAGCAGTGTGGAAGGGGGAGATTCCTGGGGCCCTCCACCAGAACCACTTGATTCGGATTCGGCCAACAAATCCGTCCGTCATCTCGAACTGGCTCACTCACTGCTTCAACGGGGAACGCGGCCGCCAGCAATTGGAATCTTGCGCAAAAACCAGCAGCGGCTTACACACGATCAACTCCCGTGTAGTCAGCGAACTCCGCATAGGTTTGCCGAACCTGCAAGAGCAAGAGGCCATTTGTGGTGCTATTTCGGCTATTGACGAAAGAATTGAAGCCGAGAGGGTTCAAGCTTCTTCTGGACGGAGTGCTAAGTCTGCCCTCCTCTCCTCCCTCCTCACCGGCGAAATCCGCGTCACCCCCGACGAGGCCTCCCCATGACCCCACCTGGCACCGCCTGGAACGAGGTCTCCCTCTCCGAGGATCCCGCCGTCGCCCTCCTCGAGAAGCTCGGCTACCGCTACGTCGCCCCCGAGGTCCTCGAAGCCGAGCGCGAGGGCCTCAGGCAGCCGCTCCTCCCCGCCCGCCTCGCAAAGGCCCTCAAGAAGCTCAACCCCTGGCTCTCCGACGACAACCTCCACAAGGCCGTCCGCTCCGTCGGCGCCATCCAGTCGGCCACGCTCATCGAGGCGAGCGAGGAGGTCTACAAGACCCTCGCCCACACCCGCTCGTTCGAGCAGGACCTCGGCGACGGCCGCAAGAGCCACGACGTCCGCTTCATCGACTTCGATAAGCCATCGAACAACGAATTCCTCGTCACCCGCCAGTACGCGGTGAAGGGCGCCAAGAAGACCATCCGCCCCGACATCGTGGTCTTCGTCAACGGCCTCCCGCTCGCCGTCATCGAGTGCAAGAACCCCACGCTCGGCGAGGCCTGGAAGCTCGAGGCCATCGACCAGTTCAGCCGCTACCAGGAGCTCGACGACAAGTACCGCGAGCTCGGCGCCCCCAGGCTGTTCGAGACCGTGCAGGTCCTCATCGCCACCTGCGATCAAGCGGCGGTCTACGGCACGGTCACCACCCCGTACCGCTTCTTCGCCGAGTGGAAGACCCCCTGGCCGATGCCCCCGGAGAAGCTCCGCGCCCTCGTCGGCCGCGAGCCGACCGCGCAGGACGTCACCCTCGCGGGGCTGCTCGCCCCGCAGAACCTCCTCGACCTCGTCCGGAGCTTCGTCGTCTTCGAGCCCGACCGCGACACGGGCCGCGTCGTCCGCAAGCTCTGCCGCTACCAGCAATTCACGGCCGTCAACAAGGCGATCGAGCGCGCCCGGACGGCGAAGAAGCCGGCCGACCGCGGCGGCGTCGTCTGGCACACGCAGGGGTCGGGCAAGAGCCTCACCATGCTGTGGCTCGCGCTCAAGCTCCGCCGCGACCCGCTGCACGAGAACCCCACCCTCGTGCTCGTCACCGACCGCAAGGACCTCGACGCGCAGATCACCGGCACCTTCCAGGCCTGCAAGTTCCCCAACCCGGAACGGGCCGAGAGCGTCCGGCACCTGCGCGAGCTGCTCTCGGGCCCTCCCGGCAAGACCGTGCTCACCACCGTGCAGAAGTTCCAGGAGCTCGCCGCCACCGGCGGGAAGCCCGGAAAGCGCGCCTCACGACAGGAGCACCCCGTCCTCTCCGACGCGCACAACCTCTTCGTCCTCACCGACGAGGCCCACCGCACCCAGTACGGCGGGCTCGCCGCCAACATGCGCAAGGCGCTCCCCAACGCGGCCTTCTTCGGCTTCACCGGGACGCCCATCGACAAGAAGGACCGCTCGACCCTCTCGACCTTCGGCCCGTACATCGACACATACACCATCGAGCAGGCCGTCGCCGACGGGGCCACCGTGCCCATCTTCTACGAGGGCCGGCTCCCCGCGCTGCGGATCATCGGCAACACGCTCGACGCCCTCTTCGATCGCGTGTTCGCCGACCGGTCCACCGAAGAGCGCGAGGCTATCAAGAAGAAATACGCCAACGAGCAGACCCTCGCCGGGGCGCCGAAGCGCGTCGAGGCGATCTGCCTCGACCTCATCGACCACTACGCGAAAGCCATCCAGCCCGGCGGCTTCAAGGCCCAGGTCGTGGCCTGCACCCGCGAGAACGCCGTGCTCTACAAGGAGACCCTCGACCGCCTCCACGGGCCGCCGTCGGCGATCGTCATCTCGGGGTCGAACAAGGACGCCGCCCACCTGGTCAAGCACCACACGAGCGAGGACCAAAGAAAGACCCTGATCGACCGCTTCCTCGCGAAGGACGATCCGCTGAAGGTCCTCGTCGTCTGCGACATGCTCCTCACCGGCTTCGACGCCCCGATCGAGCAGGTCATGTACCTCGACTCCCCGCTGAAGGAGCACACGCTGCTCCAGGCGATCGCCCGCGTGAACCGGACCGCCCAGGGGAAGAGCTACGGCCTCATCGTCGATTACTGGGGCGTCTCGGAGGCGCTCACCGAGGCGCTCGAGATCTTCGCCCCCGCCGAGGTCAAGGGCGCCATGGCGCCGATGACCGACGAGCTCCCGCGGCTGGAGGCACGGCACGCGGCGGCGCTGGGTTACTTCGCCCGGGTGAAGGACAAGGACGACCTCCACGCGTGCATCGCCGTCCTGGAGCCGGAGGACGTGCGGGCCGAGTTCGACGCGGCGTTCAAGCGGTTCTCGCAGAGCCTCGACATGCTGCTGCCGGATCCGAGCGCGCTGCCCTACGTCGCGGACGCGCGCTGGCTCGGGAAGATCCGGCAGTCGGCGGCGGCCAAGTTCCGCGATTCGAAGATCGATATCTCCGACTGCGGGGCCAAGGTCCGGAAGCTCATCGAGGAGGCGGTGGCGGCGGACGGGATCGAGATCCTGGTCAAGCCGATCTCGCTCTTCGCGCCGGAGCTCGAGGACAAGCTCAAGAAGCTGAAGACCCCCGAGGCGCGGGCGAGCGAGATGGAGCACGCGCTCCGGGACGAGATCCACGTCCGGCTCGACGACGACCCCGTGTTCTTCACGTCGCTGCGCGAGCGCCTCGAGCAGATCATCGAGGACCGCAAGGCGAAGCGCATCGACGCGGCCAAGCAGATGCTGCTGTTCGACGAGGTGAAGAAGAAGATCCACAACCGAGCGCAGACCGCCGAGACGCTGGGCCTCTCGGAGACGGGGCTCGCCATCTACGGGCTCATCTCGGAGCGCAAGCCGCTGAACGCCGCGGAGACGACCGGGAACGCTTACGGGAAGGTGGATGAGGCCAAGAAGGAGCTGGCCTCGCTGCTGGAAGAGCAGATCGAGCCCCAGGTGTCGCTCGTCGACTGGGTGCACAAGGACGATGTGCAGCGGGAGATGCGCAGGCGGATCAAGCGGCAGCTGCGGGCGGCGGGGTTCGCCGGCGACACGATCGACGCGACGGCGGACAGCATCGTCGACCTCATGAAGCGGCGCCGAGGGCGGTGATGCTCCCGGAGCGGTCCGAGGTGACGTGGGGCACGACGCACCTCGCCTACGAGATCCGGCGGAGCGCCCGGAGGTCCACGGTGTCGATCGCGATCGACCCGGACTACGGGCTCGTCGTGACGGCGCCCGAGGCGACGCCGATCGCGCGGCTGGACGCGGTGGTCCGGTCGAAGGCGCCCTGGATCGTCCCGCGGCTCAAGCGCCGGAGCGAGCGGCCGCCCCCGAGCGGGGCGCGGGAGTTCGTGAGCGGCGAGTCGTTCCTGTACCTCGGGCGGCAGCTCCGGCTCCGCCTGCTCCCCGAGCAGGACCCCCGCCCGCTGGCCCTCCGCGGCGGCTGGCTCGATCTGCCGCTCCCGCGGGGGCTCCCGCCCGAGCACCGCAGCGCCTACGCGCGGGCGGCGCTGCTCGACTGGTACAAGCGGCGCGCCGCGGAGCGCCTCCCCGCGTGGGCCGCGCCGTGGGCGCAGAAGCTCGGGGTGACGTGCCGGCGCCTCCTCGTGACCGACCAGGCGAAGCGCTGGGGGAGCTGCTCCCGCGGCGTCCTCCGGCTCAACTGGCGCATCGTGCAGGCGCCGAGGATCCTGGTCGACTACGTGCTCGCCCACGAGCTCGCGCACCTGATCCACGATCACCATGGGCGGGAGTTCTGGGCGACGCTCGGCAGGGTGATGCCCGACTACGAGACCAGGAAGGCCCGGCTGAGAGAGCTCGGTCCGGCGCTCCTGTGGTGACGGCGTCGGCCGCGGTCGGCGACTTCGGTGCTCTCTTGAAGCCTATCGGCTGCATGGGAACCCGCGCCGGAGGTGTCGATGCACGAGAGCACACGCACCTGGCAGCCGCCGCCGAGCTCGCTGCCGCACGCGTCGACGACTCAGGCGACTGGGCACGCCCCGGCTCCCATGCGCAAGGACCGCATGGACATAATGTGACCCAGATTACCTGTTGACGCCGCCTCTTCGCTGAGAGAACGGTGCGCTCAGCGGGAAGGGGAGGAACATGAAACACGGCTTAACGGCGAAAGCGAGCGCGCTCGTGCTGTGCGGGGCACTCGCGATGATGCTCGCGTCGGCCTGCGACTTATCGTACACCTGCGAGACAGTGGAGTCGGGAGGCGTGGGTGCTGGATACCCAACCGAATCCGTAGGGGCGGGAGATTACCCGAACAACGGCGAAGAAGGCGAAGGAGGGGGCGAAGAAGTGGGCAGTGAATCATTCGCGCTGATGGCAGGATGTACCCCGGTCGCCAGGTGCAGCGAGTACTTCGACGATTGTCAAGCCAAAGGGTGGCCCTGCACGCGCATAACGACAAGCGGCCATACGTTCTGCCGCGACTGCCTTGATTATTGCCTTCGCAACGAACCCTACGAATTCAGTGAGTGCCTTCGCTGTGGATATCGCTAGCGCGACGCATATAGTTTTCGAGTCGCGCGTGGCGGATCGCATTGCGTCGCTGGGTGCCACCAACGCGGTCGTCGACTCAGACTGCCTTCTCGTTGGGCCGTCTCGTAGGGGCACGTCAGAGCATGCTCTCGCGCGTCAGGCATGGTGGGGCTCTTTCGTCGACCCCATCGGCGGTGATCGCAAGATGGGCCGCGTGGTCGTGTGGGTTTCGTCCACAAATCTGCGCGAACGCGTGGGTCTCTGGAGGGTCTGCGGTAGGCTGCGCGAGTATCGCATTCCGCGCAAGGACATCGCTATCGTCGAGCTGGACCCGCCATTCCGCGGGCCGGATACGCGCGAATCTGCCGTGCCGACGTGGTGCTCCGCCTCTGAGCTGGGTACCCTCCCGGCGCGGCTCAGTGACGCGCGCCCCTGGCCGCGCGAACGCTACTGGCGCGCCGTCCGCCTCTGGAGCCAGTACACCGCAGCGGACCCGAGGCGGCTCGCGCAGAACTGCGCACGCGGCATCGAAGGGTTTCCAGAGCTCGCTCCCTTATGGGCACTCCTCTCTTCTTTTTTTCCAAGGAGGACCACGGAAGGGACCCTGCGCCTCAGTCGATTCGACGAGCTGCTCATGACCGCCCTGTCCTCGGAATGGCAGACTCCTCTCGCGGTGGCTAGCCGCGACTTGCGATCTGGAATGGATCTGTGGCGGACGCTCTCCTGCACAGGCGACCTGTTCCTGCCGCGCCGGCTAGAACATTGGGCGGACCACGATGCAAGCGCGGCCGTGGAGCGCGCGCCTGGCCCCAAGCCACCTGACGCTGGTTACCCGATGCTCTCGGAGGTCTACCGCCTCACCGAACGCGGGATGCGGCTCCGCGACGAGGGGCTGACTCGGCTGACGGACGCGCCGAGCCTGCCGATCGCCGGAACCGAGGCGTACTCGGCTTCGGCTCCCTGGGTGCTGCTCGAAGATGGCCGGCTCGCTCGGCCGTGAAGGCTAGCCGCTGGCAGGTGGCCGGCCTGCGCCGCCTCGACGTCACTGACTCCCCTGCCCGGCCGGTGATGTGTCACTTTCTTTCAACGCGCGCACGCACCGTTCCGCCAGAGCGTGAATCTCCTGAGCTGATTGACGCGCTTCGTCGCTGTCGAAGCCCGGCGCAATCAGCCGGTTGACCCGCTTGACCAGCTCGAGGTTGCCAGCCGAGAAGTCGGCCGTTCCGACGCCGATCTTGCCCGCCGCATGAAGCTCGATGAGCCGCTCATACGCCTTCTCGAACGACGCGAGCCTCTCAAGGACGTCCCGGCGGTTTGCGACCACATAGGCCCACGCGGCAACGACATCGAGCGCGTGCGCCCCGTTGTAGAAATCAACCAGGGAATCCTCGATATCCATCACATTTCTCTCCGTCACAGCCCACGCTTCGCATCTCCCACGAACTCCACATCAAAACAAACGGCAAGCCTGGGGTCGGCACCGATCTGGATCCCGCCCACGGTCACGCCACCGCTGAGCTCGAAAGCCGTTGCCGGCGCCGGAACAACGACCAGCGCGCAGGCACACCCGCGCAGCACGAGCGCGCACGCCTTCCCCTTCAGCCCGTTCCCCATGCCCTCCCCCACCCCGAATCCCGAGGCTTCGCCTGCCGGAGAGCGGCGTCAACAGTGATCTAGGCCACGTTACGTCCTCGGTGTTTCTGAACCGGCGTGCCGAGCGCGGTGTGTCGAATCGCTAGACCGGGGCGCCCGCCAGCGACACGGCACCGTCTCCGGTATAGGCCGACCGAGAACGGCTCGACCGGGCCTGGCGAGGCCGCACCGCCCTGCTTACGGGCACCGACCCGGGTTCGTGACGCCGTGTGACCTCCGTGGGCCCCGACGCCAGGGCACGAGGCTTCCACCTCGCGTGCGGCCCCCAGATGGCCGGCTCGCTCGGCTGTGAAGGCTAGCCGCTGGCAGGTGGCCGGCCTGCGCCGCCTTCCCGCCGCCTCGACCTCACGGACTCCCCTGCCCGGCCGGCGACGTGTCGCTTTCTTTCAACGCGCTCGCGCACAGCTCCGCCAGCGCATGGATCTCTCGAGCTGCTTGACGCGCTTCGTCGCTGTCGAAGCCCGCCGCAATCAGCCGATTGAGCCGCTTGACCATCTCGAGGTTGCCAGCCGGAAAATCGGCCGCTCCGACGCCGAGCTTGCCCGCCGCCTGCAGCTCGATGAGCCGCTCATACGCTTTCTCGAACGAGGCGAGGCTTTCAAGGACGGCCTGTCGGTTTGCGACCACATAGGCCCACGCAGCTACGACATCGACCGCGTGCGCCCCACTGTAGAAATCAACCAGCACATCCTGGATATCCATCACAATCCTCCCCGGCGCTGCTCCCGCTGTAGTTCTCTCCCAGGCCGACCCCCACGTCGGCCTTGGCGCGTTCGACCTTCCGGAGGGAGCCGATGGCGATCCCGGCCGCGGTGGCGAGCAGCCCGCCCACTCCACCAGCCTGGCGCGGCGCGCCGCCGGAGCTCAGGGGGCCCGTTCGACGCCGCCAGCTGCCCCTCCGGCGCCCCACCTCCGGATCTCCCGCCAGGACTACGTGGACGTGCTCCAGCTGAGCTCGAGCACGCTGTCGTTGTAGTCGCTGTCGTCTCCGTTCTCGGCGACGATCACCAGGAGATTGTAGCTGCCGATCGCGTAAGGACCGCCCGATTTCAGCTGGTGCGACTTGCGCCACTCTGCGTTGATGTCCGTTTGATACTCGAACTTCGCCTGCAGCTTCGCCCGCGAGTTGGCGACGATGGTCGACTGGCCCGTCATGGCGTTGCGCTCGCCAGAGCCCGCGAAGACGCACAGCACCTCATCGTTGCGAGTCACCGTGATCCGTTGAGTGTGCCTCGAGTTCGTCGTCACCTTGATGGTCACGGTCACACCATCCGGGAGCTCGTCGATTTCACAGGTGTTGCCGTTCAATTGAGGCATCTGCTCATGCTCCTTCTTGGGGATCGCGCGCCGCGGCCGGGAGGACGACCGTCGAGCGCGGGGACGGTCTCGCGGCGTCAGAGGATGGCTATCAAACCTGCCGCAAGCGTGCAACGACAAACATCTTCCTGCGCTGGACGCGGTCATGCGCGGACCGATCTGGCTCAGCCGGCCCACGGCGCGCCGATGCCGCGGCGGCCTACCCTGGTGTCTCCCGGGTTTCTCCCGGGCGAGCGCGGGTCGCCAGGCGCCGCCCCGCCGGGCTCGGCGTCCGGGCGCGGAGCCGGTCCGGTGTGGGCGCGGCGGATACGATGGCGGTCGCGGCTCCTCCCCGTGAGGGCGCGCCGCTCCCCTTCGCACCGAGAGACCCCTGTCGCCGTGCGACGCAGAGCGGCTATGCTGCCCGCCATGCACGAGCCGGATCCCAGGCGCGGAGTCCTCGAGCTCCGCGAGGAGCCCAACGGAATCCTCTATGTGACGGCCGAAGGAGAGCTCTCGGAGGAGATGGTGCGCTCGATCGCCGCAGCGTCCCGGCGCATCGCGGAGAGCGGCCGCGAGGTCCTGGCGCTCGCCGACGTGAGCCGCATCAAGGCCATCCCGCATGACGTGCGCAAGCTCATGGCGGGCGGAACGCTCGGGGCGCGCCACGACGCGGTCGCGGTCGTCGGAGCGAGCTTCGCCCTGCGCGTCCTCGCGATGCTCACCCTGAGGAGCGTGAACCTCCTCACGTCACGCTCCTATCCCGTCGATTTCTTCGCCACGGAAGCCGAGGCGTGCGCGTGGCTCCTCGCTCGGCGGGACGAGATCCGGGCCAGGCAGCAGCCGGCCGCGTGACGCTGCCCGCCGCACCCTCGCCCAGCATCGCCCGCTGAAGCTGCGGAAGAGTCACACCGCATCTCGACGCGATCGTCGTTCTAGGGACAGCCCGTCAGGCCGTCAATCCACTGCGCTAGCAGCGCCGCGCCTCCGCCGTCGGCGAGCTTGCTGCCGATGGGCGGCATGAAGCTCGCCGCGCGCTGGCTCATGCGCAGCCAGACCACCGACGCCTCGTGAGCGCCCGGCTCGATCAGCGCGAGCCCCGAGTAAGCCGTCAGGATCGACTCCTGGTCGCAGATGTTCTTGCCGGCAAGCGGCGTGTCGTAGCGATAGTCCGCGGTGCCGTAGCCGGGGCCGCCCGGGCGGTGGCAGTTCGAGCAGTTGACATGCAGGTAAGCGTCGGCGCGCATCTGCAGCGACGCGTCCGGCTGCGCGTGCGGCGGGAACGGCGGCAGGCTGGTGAGGTTGCCGCTCAGCATGCCGATGGCGTTCAGCGTGTCGAACTGGTTCGCCGTACGGCCGGTCGACGGATAGAGCCGGGTCACGTTGAGCTGCCGCGTCTCGAGGCCCAGGCTGAAACCGGCGGCGCTGGTGTGGCACTCGAAGCATTGCGCTTCGGTCGGGTAGCTCCAGACGTGGCCTCCGGCGAGCGTCTTGGAGGCGCCGTCGATCGGATCGACCAGGAAGGCCTCGTCCTGCGCGTCGCTCCACCGGTACGTGTAGGCTCCGTAGGCGCCGTTCGTGAAGCGCACGAAGAAGCGTGTCTCGAAGTACTGGCCTTGCCACTGGAAGCTCTTGATCGTGACGGCCCCGGGCGGCAGCTCGAAGTCGCCGTCGTTCTTCACGTCGAACGTCGTGCCGTCCGGCAAAGCGAGGTACCGCGACTTCACCGCGCCGTCCGACCAGAACGGCTCGGCGATCGCGTACGGGAGCACCCCGGGGGCGAGCGCCGGCGGGTTCGCGACGCTGGTGAAGCAGGGGTGATCGCTGAGCAGGACCGGCGGATCGATCGCCCCATCGCCCGCCACGCACGCCGTGTTCGACGGCCGCGCATCGAGGCCGAGCTGGCTCCCCATGCAGGTGTCGCAATCCCACGGGCAGCTCGCGCACGTCTCGCCGCCGTTGCAGGCGCGATCGCCGCAGACCGGGCCGGCGTCGGGGAAGCCCCAGACCTCGATCTCGGCGAGCTCGACCGGTCCGCCGACGTTTTGCATGCACACCGACACGCGCGAGACGCCGGGCACGTCGGCGAAGTCCACGGTATTCCAGGCCGGCATCGCGCTCGGCGTGTCGGTGTACGCGAAGGCGTCCACATAGCCGCTGCCGGTCTGGTACTGCACCTTCCAGGTGTCCGTATGCCAGGCGCCGTCGTTGTCCTCGAGCAGGCGCGCCGAGCTGATGGTGTAGGTCCCGCCGAGATCGTACGTGGCGCAGCTCGGCGAGGCCGCGCTGCTCACCTTGGCGGTCAGGTTGCCGTCGGTGAGGCCGGCCGCGCTCGACCAGCCGCCGCTGTCGCTCACGTGGGCCAGCGTCAGCTTGGCGGGTGTGCCGCTGCACGTGCCGCAGTCCGCGGCGCAGCTGCCGCACGTCTCGCCCGCGTCGCAGGCGCCGTCGCCGCACGAGGGGCCGGCGCCGCCGCAGGCCGTCGCCTCGAGATAGAAGCGCTCCCAGGACGTGGCGTCCCCCGTCACGCAGCTCGTGCCGTTGCCGCCGTCGCCGCTCTTGATCGGGCCAGCGGTGCTCGTCGCCTTCCAGTGCGGCGCCGCGCCGGTGAGCGCCGCGTAGCCCTTGCCGTTCGGGTAGAGGCCGCCGCTCGAGCAGTCGTATTCCGCAAACGCGGCAGCGGTCGCCGACGTCGCGTCCATCGTGAGATCATTGGCCACCACGCGCAGGTAATCGCCTGAGCTGCTCTTGAATTTGAACGCGGCCCCCGACGGGACCTTCTCGAAGATCTGCGCGCCGGCCTGCGTGGCGCCGGGCACGACCTTCTTGGCAGCGTCGAGCACCAGGTAGTTGTTCGTGCGCTGGGAGCGTATCTTGACGCAGCTGTTGCAACTGCCGTTGTCCACGTACTGGCACATGCCGCTCACGCACGCGTCCGTGGTGCAGGTCGAGCCGTCGTTGCAGGTCGCCGAGCTCGTGCAGCACTGGCCGTTGTCGGTGTAGGCGCAGCCGCTCGTGGCGTTGCAGCCGTTGGTCGTGCAGGGGTCGCCGTCGTCGCAGCTCAGCGGTGTGCCGGCCTGGCACTGCCCGGCGACGCAGGTCTCCGCGCCGGTGCAGACGTCGCCGTCGCTGCAATCGGCGTTCGTGGTGCAGGCCGGCTGCGCCACGTAGATGCGCCCGACCTTGGCGCCGCTGCCGCGCTGCAAGTAATAGAGCGAGCCGTCCAGGCCGACGTCGAGGTCGACGGGGTTGTTCAGCTCGCCGTTCGAGTCGTCCGCGAAGACGGCGACGCCCGTGCCGTCCTGGTTCATGGACCAGATCTGGCTGGAGCAGTAGTCGGCGAAGAAGTACTTGCCGACGTAGGACGGCGGGAAGTTCACGACCGTTGGGTTGTAGAAGGTGCCGCCCGTGATCGCGCAGCGCCCGGCGTCGCGCGGGTAGGCGTGGACCGGCGGCACCGGCGAGGGGCCGCCCCCATGGCCGTAGTTCGAGCCGCGCGTGATGTGGTCGATCTCCTCCGGGTCGCCTCCGCCCACGTCGTTGGCGAAGATCTTCCCTGACGCGCGCTCGACGGAGAAGGTGAACGGGTTGCGCAGGCCGTACGCCCAGATGGCGCGCGCGAGGCCGGTGGAGGTGCCGTAAAAGGGGTTGTCGGTGGGGATGCTGCCGTCGGGGTTGAAGCGATGGATCTTGCCGAAGGTGTGGTTCAGGTCCTGGGCGTGCGCCGTTTCGGCGTTGTCGCCGTGCGCGACGTAGAGCTTGCCGTCGTTGCCGAAGTGGAGCGCGCCGCTGTTGTGGTTGCCTGCCGCGCTGAGCGGGGGAAACTCCACGAGCACGACCTCGCTGCCGGCCGCCGCCACGTCGCCGCTCGCCGTGAAGCGGCTGACGCGGTTGTGCGCGCTGCCGCTGGTCGAGGTGTAAAAGAGGTAGACGTGACCGTTGCTCGAGAAGCTCGGGTCGAGGGTGATGCCGACCAGGCCTCGCTCGTTGACGCTGTCGACCGTGACGGTGACGAACGGCGCGGCGAGCAGCGCGTTGTTCTTGATGACGCGCACCTGCCCCGTCTGCTGCGTGACGAAGATGCGACCGTCGGGCGCGATCGCCATCGCCGTCGGCTGGCTGAGCCCCGTCGCGATCACCTGGTGCTGGAAGCCCGAGGGGATGACGATGGGCTGCCTGGCTTGGCCGGCCTCGCCTCGATCGGGCTGTTCGGGGCTCTCCGACGCACAACCCAGGGCGACGAGGCCGACGGCGAGCGCAGACGGCCGCAGGATGTGCCTGGCCACCGAGCCGAACCCATGAGCGCAGCTGCGCAACGAGAGTAGGCGCGCTGCGGCCCACGGCGTGGGGACACGAACTATATATTTGCGCATTCCAGATGTACCTCGGCCATCATCGTCAGAAGGGTTCACGCGGTTTCATCGAGCGCTCGCGCGCGGCGTAGGTCGTTGCGGATGCAGCCGTCTCGGCGCCTCATGCCCGAGCGAACACACGCAACGCGCCCTCACGGAAGGTTCGATGTCGATACGAAGAAGTGTGCATGGCGAAGGCGCACCGCCGCGCTCCCGGCGTCCCGTTTCCTCTCACACACCTCGTTGCCGGAGCGGGTGGCTTCCGTGATCGAGTCGACGCGCCACCTGACGATTTTTGTAACGTCCATGGAGGCGCGCATTTTTCGATGACGCTGGCCCCCCCTCGCAGGTATGGTTGGGCCGGTTGTCCTGGACGCCCTGGTCGCTGACCGCCCGGCACGACGGCCGGCGAGCTCCGGGCCGGCCAGGTCACCCTCCACGGGAGCTTCTGATGAGAGAGCACGCAGCAGTCCGGACGACGGAGCCACGCGCGATGGTGATGGCCGCGGCGCTCGCCCTCGCGTGCGGGATCGCGGCATGCAACGCGATCTCGGGGGTCGACGAGCTCGACTTCTCGGGCACCGCCGACGCGACGGGCGGCGGCGCGGCCGGCAGCGGCAGCGGTACGGCCGGAGGTGAGGCGGGCAGCGGCGGCGCCGGCGGCACGGGCGGCGATGGCGGCGCCGGCGGCACGGGCGGCGATGGCGGCACGGGCGCCAGCGGCACCGGCGGCACGGGCGGCGATGGCGGCACCGGCGGCGATGGCGGCGCCGGCGGCGCCGGCGACATCTCTTACGACATCAACTGTGGGGGCGGCAATGTCGCTGTCGGCGTCCACGGCCGGAGCGGCGGCTCGCTCGACAGCATCGGCCTGATGTGCGCTCCGCTCGCGAGCGACGGCACCCTGGGCACCCCCTTTCAGACCCTGACCGCCGGCGGCGACGGCGGGTCGCCCGGCAGCGTGATCTGCCCTGCGAGCCAGGTCATGGTCGGGATGAACATCTGGGTCGACGACAACCGGGTTTACCGGGTCGAGCTGCTGTGCCAGACCATCGAAGCGTGGAAGGTGGACGACATGAACCTCAATGTCGGCCCTGGCATCGGCCCCGTCCAGGCCGACGGTTTCGGGGTCAAGTGCCCGAAGGGGACCGCCGTCGCCAAGATCACCGGAGAAGCCGACACCCTCGTGCGCGCCGTCCATCTCGCTTGTCGCACGCTGTGACGGGCCGCTCTGCTTCCCGGCTGCGGCGCTCGTGAGAGCGGCTCACGGAACCGGACCGAGCCAGCGGCAGGAGACGCATGGCAAGGAGCAGCGGCCTCACGATCGCCGCTTCCGGGGCGCCGCGCCGCGGGCCTTCTTCGCGGGCGCGGCGGCGGGCGTGCTCCGGAACCACCCGAAGCGATCGAGCGACACGTTGCCGCGATCGTCGAACTCGACGCCCTCGGCCTCGAGCAGCATGCGCTGGAGCGCGCCGCCCACCGGATCCTTGATGGTGACGGCCGCGCGATGGCGCGGGCGGCTCCCGAGCACGCGCTGCCACGGCACGCCCGCGCCGTCGCCGGTCTCCTTGAGCGCGGCGAGGGCATACCCGACGTGGCGCGCCGCGCGGGGGTGCCCGGCCATCGCGGCGACCGCGCCGTACGTGCACACCCGCCCCGCGGGGATCCGGCGAATGACCCGGTAGAACGCGGCCCACCAGGAGATCGTCTCGGGGAGCGCCGCGGGCTCTCGCCGCCCCCGGCGAGGCCCCGGGGCCACCGGGAGGCGGCGGCCGACCTCCGGAGCTTGCTTGTGGGCGCGGCGGTCCTTGGTGGCCACGCGGCTGACCTAGCACGGAGGACCGCGCCCGGGGATCCCCTGTTCCGTGATGCCGCGGCGATTGACCTGATGCGGGAATGCGAGGGAGCAGGTCAAGGGCAGAACACGATGTCGTAGTCTTCCCCCGCGCAGGCGGCCATCGACTCCTGGTCGTCGCCCGACCAGGAATAGGCATCCTTGCATCGCTCTTCGAAGTACACGGCCACGGGGTTCGTGGGATCGTCCCGGTCGGGGCTCACGCAGGAGATCGTCGCGCCGCTCGCGTCCTCGTAGCGGCCCGCCTCCGGGCACCCCGCGAGCAGGCTCTCCGGACACGACAGCGTCCGGCAGTCCGGCAGGCCGACGGGCACGATCGCCAGCGGGAGGTTGTGCGCATCCACGTGGCTGATGTTGTACCAGTCGAAATCGTTGAAATCGGTGTTGAGGGTCATCTCGGCCAGCGTGTGTCGGCCGCCGCCCGGGTCCGCCCCGGCATACGCCCAGTAGCGCAGCGACGACAGCGGCTCCTCGCTGGTGCCGACGTCGCGGCACGCGAACTGCCCGGGGCCGAGCTCCCCGCCCTCGATGAGGCTGCCCAGGAACTGGAGCGGCTTGTCGCACCGGTTGACGAAGGCCAGCGTGGACTTCCCGTCCCCCGGCGTGCGGCAGTCGACCTCGACCGGATCGCCGGGCGGCTGGCCTGTCGAGGCGCTGCTGGCCTCGCTCGACAAGGCCCCGCCGGTCGAGGTGGACGCGGAGCTCACCGGGCTGGATCCGCCGCCCGTGGCGCCGGGCGAGGCGTCCTGCCCAGGGTCGGCGCAGCCGGCGTCGAGGAGCGCAAAGGCGAGCGGCACGGCCGCGATCTTCCAACGTTGCGACATGGCGGTCTTCCTTACGGCGTGTCCTGGGAGGAGAATACAGAACGTCCGGAACGATGTCCCGCCCGCCGAGCTCGACGCATGGCAGCGGAGCCGGCGACCAAGGCCCGCTGGCCGGCTGCCATGCGGCCCTTGGGCCATCGAGCTCCCTCGGATGTGCCACGGCACAATCTGGCACTCGGCGCTATCGTGCGCCGAGCGCCTGAATCGTCGCGAGCAACGCTTTTCGCATTCTCCCGCCCTGGCACCGGAGCTGCATGGTCGGTACAGCCATGAATAACAGATCGGTCTTTGTCGCTTTGATTCCGCTCGTGCTGACCGCCTGCGACCCTGCTTTCTGGGACGGCGGCTCGGTCGATATCTCCGACGTCTTCAACGGCGGCGCGCACGATCCGCCGGATTCGAACGATCCGCCGGGGCCGCCAGGCACCGGCGGCGCGGGCGGCGGCGGGGGTGGCGATTCGGGCCCGCTGTCGGCGGCCGTCGCGATGACGCGCGCGCAGCGCGAAGCCCTCATGCAGGCGTATTACGATCAGATCATGAACGAGACCGGCAGCGTGGTCTCGACCGCGGCGGCCGGCGGGCAGCCCGACCAGGATCCCAACGACCTCATGCTCCACATCTCGGACATGGGCGAGTCCTGCGACGTCTATCCCAGGTCCCTCCCCTGCGGTGAGCACTGGCAGCTGCGCCTCGTCCTGCCGATCGCCTACCAGCAGGTCGGCGTCTACGATCTCGACGATTTCGCGCTCCACGCGACGGTCTTCGAGACGGGCGCGCCCTACTCTCCGGCGCCGGACGACTGTCCGATGGGCGGCGGCACGCTCTTCGGCTCGGGCACGCTCGAGATCCTCGCGATCGACAGCGCCGAGGTGCGGTTCCGCGTGACCACCGACGCGGCGCTCATGGGCGGCAACCCGAGCGGAGAGTACACGGCGCCGCGCTGTCCGTGACCCCGCTGCGACGACGCGCGCCAGCGCGCAGTGCGGCGGCGGGCGCGGCGTTGCCGTGAAGGGGGCCAAAGCCGGGTCGTGCGGCTCCGCTCGAGCCGGGCGAGCGGCGTGGAACCGATGCGATCCGGCGCGCTCGCGCCGCGACACGATGCGCAAAGCATCCCGCAAGCGCTCTCTCAGTGGATGGATGTCACATCCCGCAGGCCCGCCGCATGGAGCGCTGCGATGCGAGGCTGTCCTTCGAGGCTGGACGTCACGACGCGCAGCTGGGCTTCAGGCGCGAGCTCGCGAGCGAGCCGGGCGAGCCGCACGAGCTCTTCCGATGTCCTCGCCACGATCCGGGTTTCTGCCCGGTTAGGGCCCAGCTCCGACACGCGGTGGATCCATGACAGCTCGCCCACGTGGTGCGCGCTCACTACGTCCGATGCCTCATCGACGCGCGTCGTGCCCGCCTGCTCCGCGAAGTCGCCACCGAGGTCGCGGTCCACGATGAGCGCAGCGAGCCTGCCCCAGCCGTTCGCGCGCTCATCCACGAGGGCCGTCTTCTCCAGCATCCCGAGCACCGACTGCGCCAGGCATGACAGCCGGCCGATCTCGCGATCACCCAGGAATACGAAGCCGCGCGGATCGATGGAGATGTCTTGATCCTGATCGAGTGTGCCGATGAGACAGAGCTCGTGCTCGCCCCACCGCAGGAACGGGAAAGCACGCGGCAACTCCTCGGTGTCGGGGCTGTCTCCCCGCCCCTCGGCCTCGAGCTCCTCCGCGAGCCTCACCGCCAGCCAGGGCCCGAGCCGCATCCTCGGCGGGCCCGGCCACAGCGGCTCCTGGATGAGGCCGCCGAAGTGCGCCTCGACGTGCAGCAACACATCCCAGCCGCGGCAGCCCATCTCAGCAAGATACGTCGAGAGGCCTTCCACGGAGGTGAGGCTCGCTGCCCGGCCGAGCGGCGCTGACACGGCGTAGCGGGCGAGCCTTGGTGAGCCGCCTTTCAGGACGGGCGACGACGTGACGGTCACACGACGTGGGGCGATCTCGCGGCGCTCGATGACGTCGCCGTACCTCTCGAGGCGCTGGACGAAGCCTGCTCCCGTCGGCCGCGCATCTATCCTGGCGGTGCGTCCATGCTCCTCCCGTACATAGATCGATACCAGGCCAGCAGCCTCGTCCGCGAGGAGCGAAGGCGGCGCGGTCTCTGGTTGCGAGGCGGAGAAGCACACGGCGATGTCTTTCCGAGCGGCGAACCGGAGGCAGCGCGCCACGTCGTCCGCGGCGACACACGCGACCGTCGTCTCGCTCCATTGCTCTTCGATCAACGCGCGCCCCGTGGCGATCCAGAGATCTTGTCCCATGGATCGGCCGATCGGCGGGATGCCGAGCTCACGCCCCAGGGCTTTTCCCCACCGTCCAAGGGCGACGAGAGAGAACGCAGGATCCCTGAAGGAGTCCAGAGCAACGAGTCGGTCGACGAGCGACGCCGGATCGTCAGCGAGCACCCGAGGCGGATGCTCCGACGAGAGCGCGCGACCGTTCCGATCGAGGAAGATCGCGCAGCGCAGCGGGTTCTCGGCGATGATGACGCGATCTCGGGTCGCAGGATCGGGCCGCTTCATCAAGGCGCTCGCCGCGGCATGGCCGAGCACCCAGCCAGCGAGCACGGGAATACCCCGCTTCCCGGTCGCCTCGTACAGTGCGGCCTCAAGAGAGCGCGCGACTTCTGGAAGCGCGGCCCTGGCAGCATCGGGCGCCCGGGCCGTCACCGTCGGAACATGGAGGAGATAGGCCGATGTCTGTTCGGAGAGTTGGATCATACGCGCCGCCACCGCCCCTGGCTGTTGCGCCGTGGGCTCGGGTTATCGTAGCGATATGCGCCCGCCTCGGGGATGTTCTCCGCGCGGCCGGGGCTCTGCCAGCCCATCTGCCGGACCGCTTCCTCGTACCTAGCTCGGTTCGGCTGGCGAGGATCGGCGCCCGGCCCGCCGCGCATCACGGCGGCGAGATCCGAGTCCCCCTGCGGGTCTTCGTAGGTGCCCCTGGTCGCCCGCTGACCTCGCGGGGCGACGCGTTGTCCCGGCTGCATGGGGCCGATCCGCTGTGAACGGGGCGGAGGCAGCCCGGCGAGCGCATGCAAACGCGAGATGGTCTGCGAGCAGTTCGGGCATGGAGCGCGGGGCCCCGCCCCTTTGCCGATCTGGTTGGATTCGAACGAATCTACGCTCCGCAGAGCGTCACGCAGGTTGCGCCGGCCGCGCGCAGTCGCCGGGTCGCATCGTCGCGGCGGGGTGTGGCTGTTCTCCCACGCACGGATGTAATCGCTGAACGCGTGCGGATCACCGCACTGCGTGATGGGATGCTCCATCCCTGTGCTCTGGTAACGTCCACGGGCGTTGTGAGCTGGTAGCGCGGCGGCTACGGCCGGGTGCAGCGGCCGATTCACGTTGGAGCCGTTCGCGTCGACTGATGTCGAGATCGGCCGCCCGTCTCCGCCCACACCCCTCACGGTGGATCGGACGACGGCCAGGCCGTCGGGATCGACGCCACGGAGCGGCATGTTGTCCGCGTACGCATACGTGAGGAGGCTTCCCTCGAGACCGATCGGTTCAGGGCTGATGAAGACGCCTGCGTCAGGATCATAGTAACGATATCGGTTATAGTGGAGGCCCGTCTCGCTGTCGGCGACCTGCCCGGGCAACCGGATATCGGTCAGATGGCCTTTCGCTGGGTCTACCTTCCCGTGGAGCGACGCCCCGATGCGCGCGAGCACCTCGCCGTTGCCGTCGAGCAAAGCCTCCGGCTGCAGCGTCGTGTAATTCGAGAGGAAGTACTCCCAGCGCGCGTCCTGATGGTCGGTGCATACGCGCTGCGCGAGAGGAACCAGGCTGTCCGGGAGCTGCAGATAATCGCGCGTCTGACAGACCACCGCTCCGGTCTCGGCGAGGCGCTCCTCTGCCGAGCGCAGCACGACCTCTCCATCCCACGCATAGCTCGTTCTCGAGACGATTTCGTTGCCCTTCCGCGTACGCTTCTCGATCCGCCGGCCGAACGGATCGTAGACGAACTCCGTGCGCTCCCCTCCGGGGCTCACCACGGACGAAAGTAGACCACTCGCCGCCCAGGAGAACGTCCACTCGGACGTCGTGCCAGAGGGACCACGAACGCACTTTTTGATAAGCCTACCGCGCCCGTCATACCGCATCACGACGCCGTCACGCTCCAGTAGGCGACCACCCTTACCGTAACGACGCCTTGTCCCCGACGATGTCGGCTCATCGAGATCGCCGCTCGGCCCGTAGCGGAACACAGTCGGGTCGCCCTTGCTCAGCCTTTCCGCCAGCACGCGGCCGTTCGCGTCGTAGCTCATCTCGGTTCGGCCGGCCCCCGCATCGTCCACCCAGAGGAGGTGCCCCCCCGGAGACCAGGCGAACGAGCGGCGCAGCGTCTCCTCGCCCTGCAACGAGCCGACCCACACCGGTTCTCCCGGCCGTACGGCCCGATCGCTCGAGGGCCGTCGCACAGTGACGCGCGAGAGCGAACGATCCTGCCCGATCTCCGTCTCGATGCGGCCCCCGTGGGGCAGCAACCGCAAGCTCTCCGTGCCATGAGGATCATAACGGAGTTCTATCGGTGTTGTCGGGCCATGCCACACCTGAAGCGCTCGACCCACTACATCCCGGGTCAAACGGATCTCCAGCTCCGCTGCCGGCACAGCGCCGGTCTGCCGCCGGCTCCACTTGCTGGTCATCCCGGTGCGTGCGCCGAGCGCGTCGAAGGTCGAGTCCACGAGGTGGACATCCCCGGCGTAGGTGGTCGTCTGTCGCGTGACATCGCCGCGTGGGTTGTATGTGTAGGCGCAAGCGACATCGTTGTTCTCGGCGGAGGTGAGACGACCTGCCGCATCATACTCGAAACGGTCGACGCGATCGTCGGAGTAGCTCCGCGTGATGAGCCGACCGAGCACGTCGTACTCGAGCTCCACAAAATCGCCTTCACCATAGTCGATCCGCGTGACCCGCCCCTGGTAATCATAGCGGTAGCTCACGTTGCGCCCGTCGAACGTATGCTCCTCGACAATCCGACCTTCGTTATTGCGATCGAGCCGGTGCTCGTCCCCCACTTCGTTGACGATGCGCACGAGCTCCTGCTCTCGATCGTAAAAGTAGCGGACCATCGTCCCGTCAGGGCGGACCACACCTATCACGACGTTGAAGCCGCCGCGCACGAGCGTCGTCGAGCGACCATCTTGATCGGTGATACGGACAAGCTCGCCGTCCTCGTCGTACTCGTAGAACGCCACGTCGCCCGTCGGCCCGCGTACGCCACGTAGATTTCCGCACTCGTCGTAGCTGAGCCACGTCCCCATCCCGCGCTCATCGACGATGCACAGGACACGGCCAAGGTAATCGTAATGAATTCGTCTGGCGGCTCCGTCCGGCTCCACGATCGCGATGCGGTTCCCCTGCTCGTCATACGTGAGCGTCGTCGTCCCTCCGTTGGGAAGCGTCGCCTCGACGAGGAGACCGCGCGGGTCGTATCGGAGTAAGGCGACGCTCCCCGCATCGTCGTCGATTGATAGGACGTTCCCTCGCTCGTCTCGGGTATAGCGTGCAAACCCGCCGAGGGCGTCCCACGCCTGCACGAGGAAACCGCGCTCGTCGTATTCATACTCGTTCGTGTGGCCTAGTGGGTTCACCGTGCGCACGAGGAGGCCACGGGCGTCCCGCTCCCACCGCCATTCGCCGCCGTTCGCGTCGGTGTACGACACGAGCTGTCCCAGGTCGTCGAACACCTGGGTGTGGACACCGCCGCCCGAGACGACCTTATCAGTCATCCCGAGATCGTTGCCGTGAATGCGTCGTATCGTTCGCGACGCAATGACCTCGCAGAAGTCGTCGTAGTAGTCGACCTTGACGTGCAGGAAGCCCTTCGCTTGCGTGCTCCCGTCCGCGAGCGTCGCGGAGATATCCGGAGCGAGGCCCGTTTCGCCGCGGACTCGGTGACACCAACTCTCGACGCACCGGCCTTCGCCGTCGTACCGGAGCTCGGTGCTCAAGCCGGCGGCCGTGAGGCGGGAGAGCAGGCGGTGCTCCTCGTCGTAGGCGAACCGTTCGGCGTAGCCGCGGGCGTCGATCGCGGCGGCCAGGTTGCCAGCGTCGTCGTAAACATAGTGCCGGAAGGCGACCCATTGTCCTTGCGACTTGGCGTTTTTGACCTCAAACGCCGCGATCCGGCCCACCGCGTTCCGACGGACGCGAACCAGCCTACCTGCGCTGTCGACCACGGCCGAAAGGCCAGCATCGCCATAGAGGAGCTCGATAGCGGAGCCGTTCGCATCCGTGATGCGCGAGAGACGAAAGTGTCTGTCGCGGGCGTCTTCCAGGCGAAAGATATAGAGGTCATCGTCTCGCTCGAGCACGTACCCGTGCTCGAGCCGTCGGAGCCGCCCGCACGGCAAGGGGAGCGTCTCGCCGAGGTCTGGCTTCTCGACGATGGTGGGAACGCCGAACGGCTCAATGACTCGGATCTCCGAACGGGTCTCGATGATCGACCACGCGAGCGAATGCTTCCACCCGGCCCCGAGGCCGACGTCCTCGTCCGCAGCCGAGCTCGAGTAGGCGCGCTCCAGAACGAGCGGCAGCGGTCCGGGGAGCGAAAGATCCGCGACCGCGATCGTATAGGCGCGACCGGTAACGGGATCGATGGGGTCCCCCGCGTGGGTTCCGCGGCGCCCGTGGACCGGGTTGGAACAACCGCCGCCGCTACCCGGCCCGCATGATCGTGCGTTTCTGCCGCCTCCCCGGGCCCGGCGGCCACCGTTCTTGCCGCCGGCGCCCTGCCTAGCCTTGCCGCCGCGGCCTCCACGCCCCCCGCCGCCGCCACCGCCACCGCCTCCCCCCATCACGAAGACGCCAGGGTTCATCCCGGGTATTGCAGGTATGTTGGGTACCGGAGCCGTCCTTGCCATGCTCGAATACTACACCGATCCCGGCCGCGCACACCTGCTTCAGCGAGGACCTCGATCCGACGATGCGCTGCGATGTCCCCGCACGGCATTCGCGGTCGGTTGCGACGGCCATCCGGGCGCCGGGTCGCCGGAAGCCCCCCTCACGCGAGGAACTCACCCACGCCGCGCAGGAACAGCTCCGGCTGGTCCTGGAATGCGACGTGCCCGGCGCCCGGGATCTCCAGCACCCTCGCATCCGGGATTCGCTTCGCCAGCCTGTCGATAGCGTCTCTCGGCGCGAGGTGATCGTTCTCTCCGCGCACGATGAGCACCTTGCAACCGATCCTCTCGACCGCGTCGTTCGGGTGCCCGGATGGGCCCGCGTCGAGCCACATCGCGACGACCGCCCGGGCAAATGCGTCGAAATTCGGCGCCGGATTCAGCCGCTGGTAACTGTCGTAGGTGGAAGGGAACCGCTCGCGCCAGCTCTCCGGCGTGACCTTCGCCAGGATCCCTCGCACCGGATCGTCCTCCGGCAGGTCGCCCTGGGCGCCTATCGCCACCACGCGCTCGATGGCCGACGCCCCCCCGGGAGGCCATCCTGTACGCCACGATGCCTCCGTCGCTGAAGCCGATGACGCTGTACCCGTCGAGCTTCAGCCGGTCGACGATCCGCTCCGCGTCCTCCTGGAGGCGCTGGTACGTCAAGGGGACCTCGCCGAGCGTCGACCTCCCGTGCCCGCGGCTGTCGACGCCGATGACCCTGTACCTCCGGGTCAACTCCGGCAGCAGCCCATTGAAGTCCTCCATGTCGCCGAAGCCGCCGTGGAGCAAGAGGAGCGCCGGACCGTCGTCCGGGCCGACGATCTCGTAATAGATGCTCGCCCCATCTATCTCGATGGATTGCCCCGATCGGTGGTCGAACTGGCTCATGTCCTCCGCGCCTCCGTGGTTCCTTCTCTCATGCAACCAGCGATGCGCCCGGTCAACACGGCGCTACCGCGCCACGCGCACCACGCGGCCGCCGCCGGCCTCGTCGATGGCGTAGACGCAGGCGCCCTGCACCGCCACGGCCGCGGGGCGCGTCAGCCCCTCGGCGAGCACCTCGGGATAGCCGGGGCAGCCCGCGGTCGGACAGCGCATCACCGTGCCCCCGCCTCGGTCCGCCCAGTACGCGTCGGCGCCGTCGACCACGAGCGCCGCGGGCTCGCGCAGCGGCCGCGACGGCTCGGCCTGCGGCGCGAGCTCCGCCGCGGCGCACGACGCCACGAGGCCGCAACGGGAGACGCCGCCCGAGGTCCCGTCCGGGTGGGCCCAGGTCCAGAGCACCTCCGCGTCGCCGAGCGCGATCCGGTCCGGATAGTCGAGCAGCACCGCGATCTGCGCCGCGACGGCGCCGGACGGAGCGCCCTTGTCGAGGCCGAGCACCCGGCCGAAATCGGCGCCCGTGCCGCGCTGGACCCAGACGACGCTCCCCGCGTCGCCCGGGGCGACCGCCACGCCGCGCGGGTGCGACTGGCTCGGCGCGAGCAGCTCCGGGGCCGCGCCGCAGCCCTCGGCGACAGGGCAGCGCAAGAGCTCGCCGGCGGTGCCGCTCGGCTCGTCGCGCGTCCAGTAGACGTGCCGCCCATCCGTCGCCAGGCCGCGCACGGCGTCGGCCTCGCCCGCGCCGAAGGCGAGGAGCGAGGTCGCCCCCGCCGCGCAATCGTCGACCGCGCACCGCCAGAGCCCGTTGGCGGCGACCCAGACGACGAGCTCGCCAGAGGCCGCCAGCAGGCCCGGCGACGGCATGGACGACACGAGATCCTCCACCGCGCCCGTCGCCGGGTCGAGGCGGCGGAGACGATCGCCCGCGCGGCTCGTCCACACCACGTACGGCCCGGCCGCGGCGATCGCCGCAGGGCCGCCGGCCTCCTCGGCCGCGGCGACCACGCACGGGCCATCGCAGTCCGCCGGCGCGCAGCGCCCCGGGTCGCCGGCGTCGGGGCCGGCCAGGCCCCCGCCGCCGGCACCCTGGCCGCCCCCGCCGCCGACTCCCCCGCCGGTCAGGCCGTCGAGGTCGATGTAACAGCCGGGCAGCAGCGCGAGGAGGGCCAGCGCGGCCCCCGTCCGCCGTGCGATTCTCGACCCGCCGCTCACCGATGCACCCCTCATGGCGTGCTCTCGAAGAGAAGCAATCGCCTGGCGGGCGTCAACCCCGGCCGCTCGCGCCACGTGCGGCGTGCATCGAGCTCCGAACCTTGACGCGCGGGGGGGACGCGCGAACATGGCCCCGCGTTCATGGGCGGGGACGACACGAAGATCTGCACCCTGACCGACGGCGAGGAGAGCTCGATCGTCCTGCCGTCGGCGCAGGTGATCGCGACGCTCCCGCACAACGTCACCCGCGAAGCGCGCCTCACCATGGACCTGATGGTCGTCGGCACGGGCCCGGAGTGCGATCTGGTCGTCCCCGACGCGCGGGTGTCGCGCAGGCACTGCGAGCTGAAGCTCACCCGGCGGGGCGTCGTCCTGCGCGATCTCGGGAGCAAGAACGGCACGTTCATCGGCGAAATCCCCGTGATGGAGGCGATCCTGCCGGTCGGCGCGATCGCGACGATCGGGAGCACGCGCCTGTCCATCGCGCTCGAGGGCGCCCCGTCGCTCGTCCGCCTGTCGGCCTCCGAGCGCTTCGGCGAGGCCATCGGCAGGAGCGTCGTCATGCGCGCGCTCTTCGCCCAGCTCGAGCGCGCCGCGGCCACCTCGGAGACGATCCTCCTCCTCGGCGAGTCCGGCACGGGGAAGGAGGTGCTCGCCAGGGCGATCCACGCCGCGAGCCCGAGGAGGGACGGGCCGCTCGTGGTCGTCGATTGCAGCGCCGTCGCCCCGAGCCTCGTCGAGGCCGAGCTCTTCGGCCACGCGCGCGGGGCCTTCACGGGCGCCGTGGCCCCGCACGCGGGCCTGCTCGAGCAGGCGGACGGCGGGACGCTGTTCATCGACGAGCTCGGGGAGCTGCCGCTCGATCTGCAGCCGAAGCTCCTCCGCGCGCTCGAGGCGCGCCAGATCCGCCGGGTGGGATCGAGCGAGTGGCGCTCGTTCGACGCGCGCGTCATCGCCGCCACCCACCGGGACCTCCGGGCGCGCGTCACCGAGGGCACGTTCCGCCAGGACCTCTATTATCGTCTCGCCGTCGTCGAGGTGCGGGTGCCGGCCCTGCGCGAGCGCAAGGACGACATCCCGGCGCTCGTGGAGCGCTTCCTGGCCGCCCAGTCGCCCCCCCGCGCCCTGTCGGATCTGCCCCCGAACGTGATGGATGTGCTGCTGTCGCACGACTGGCCAGGCAACGTCCGCGAGCTCCGAAACATGGTCTCCCGCCTCGTGATCTTCCCCGACCTCGCGCGGGAGGCGCTCGGGGTCGCGCTGGCTCCCTCGAGGGTCGAGGCCGCGCCGCCGGCGCGCCGCGCGGAGGCGCCCTCGCCGGCGAGCGCGGCGGAGCGCGCCGAGGCCCCGGCGGCCGGCACGGCCGAGGACGGCCTGAGCGCGCTGCTCCAGATGCAGCTCCACGAGGCGCGAGATGCGGTGGTCGAGCACTTCGAGCGCCGTTACATCGCGGCCAAGCTCCGCGAGCACGGCGGCAACGTCTCGCGGACCGCGGACGCGATCGGGGTGTCGAGGCAGCTCGTCTATCGGCTCATCGAGCGCTACGGGCTCCGCGGGGCGGAGCGGGCGTGAGCGGCGGCGCGGACCGCGCTCCGTGCAGCCAGGATCAGCTGTTGTGCCACTCCGGCCTGCGCATCTTTCGGGGGTCAGCGTTCGAGGAGCTGCGCGCCACCTCGAGGAGCGGGCCCGCCGGAAGGCCGTTGAACGGCGAGCCCTCCACGCGCTTGCCGTCGCGGTCGAACGTCGCGATCCGCCCCGCCGCGGAGACGTGGAGGGTGCCGCGCTCTTTCACGCGCTCGGCGGGGACGACGCCGCCCGAGCGCAGCGGGTTCACGCCCGGCGCGCCCGGGTCCGTCGGGTGAACCTGGAGCTCCGCCACGTGCGGAGAGCCCGCGCGGGTGAGGCGGAGCGCGCCGTCGCCCTCGTCGACGGTCAGGGAGAGCCGCCCCTGCCCGGGCACGTGCGGCAGCTCGTGTGAGCCGTGATGGCGGAGCTCCGGGCTGAAGCGCAGGAGCTTCCCGGCGGAGACCGAAGCGACGATCAGCCGGTTCTCCGCGGCGTCGAACGCGAGCGCGTCGATGGGACGGTCCAGGGCGGCGCGGCTCACCTCCTGGCCATGGTCGTCGAGCGCGACGACGTGCCGGTCCTGGGCGACGAACAGGCGGCGCGACCGCCCGCCGTGCGCCAGCCGGCGGGCGCCGGGCAGCCGCGCGAGCCGCCTCGAGTCGCCGCTGATCAGATCGACGGCCACGACGTCGCCGCTCCCCTCGCCGAGCGCGGCGACGCGCATCGCCG
This sequence comes from Sorangium sp. So ce394, assembly GCF_051474665.1. Lineage (NCBI taxonomy): Bacteria > Pseudomonadati > Myxococcota > Polyangiales > Polyangiaceae > Sorangium > Sorangium sp. So ce394. The sequence goes on along the minus strand of NZ_CP150339.1, from coordinate 4,234,785 downwards.
GCTGAATCGCGAGATCGGCGATGCCCGCGGAGAGCGGCGTGGGGATCTCACGCGCCTCGACGGCGTCGCTCGTGAGGCTCGCCGAGTAAACGGTGAGCGCGCCGCCGCTCAGGTTCGTGACCGCGAACAGCGGAAAGATGATCATGACATGGTCGATGAACTCATACGGTGATTCCGAGCTCCCCCAGCGGAGCATCGTCGCCAGGGTCCCGTCGAACTTGCCGAACGTCGGCGTGAGCTTCCCCGTCGATTTCTTCGGGTAGGACTGGGCCTCCGGGTCGCCATCGTCCTGGGCAGGATCGTGCACGACGATCTGCTTCCCCGCGGAGGTGGAGCTCAGCCCGACGACCGTGAGCGCGTGGCCGCCCGCCCGAAAGTATTCACCGTTGATTTTGTAGTACCGCCCCCGCGCGATCGTCAGCAGGCCCCCCGCGGCGGCGCATTGCTGCAGCCGGTCGAACAGGATCCACGAGTCGTCTTCCACGGTGAAGAGCAGCGCTATCGCCGGAACTTGTCGATGCTTGAGCCACGCGTCGAGCCCCTGGTGCCAGGATCTCCCGGAGGTGCCGCGCTCCGGGTGCGTGAGCATGAACAGGCTGAGCATCAGCACGTTCATCGGGGTGGACGAGGACGCGGAGGGGTCGGCAGGCGGGAACATCACCGCCGAGGGACGGCCGTGACTGGCGATGTAGTACATCCAGTTCATGGTCGAGGTGGGCACGCAGAAAGCGCTGCCTCCGCCCGGCAGGCTGGCCCACCGTTGATCGATGTCGGGCACGTTCGCGATTGAGTATTTGAAATCAGGCACGATGAACCGCCCTTGTTGATGGCTGGTGAGCCCCAGGGATGAAGCGACGCCGGGGCCCGCGAGGGCCCGGCGTCCAGCCCTCCGTCGAGGGCCATGCCATCGCGCAGAGCAGAAGCCGGGCCAGGGGAAGCTCCGGGCGTTCTTTGTGCGCCGAGCGGGAACGACATCCGCGCGCAACATCGGGTGTGATCCGCGCGCAACATCGGGTGTGATCCGCGCGCAACACGGAGCGTTATGCCCCTGGACACGCGGGATCGAGGAGCCGACAATGCGCGCGCGAAGATGCGGGTGGGGGACGTGCTGGAGGGCCGCTTCACGCTGGACGCGCGCGCCGGGTCGGGCGGCATGGGCGAGGTCTTCCGCGCGCGCGACAACGCCACGGGTCAGGCCGTCGCCGTCAAGGTCATGCTCGCCAGGCACGCGGGCGAGCGCGCGCGCTTCGAGCGCGAGGTGCGGCTCCTCTCCGAGCTCAGCCACCCCGCCATCGTCCAGTTCGTCGCCCATGGCCAGACGCCCGACGGCGAGCCCTATCTCGCGATGGAGTGGCTCGAGGGCGAGGACCTGCGAGCGCGGCTCGCCCGCGGCATGCTCGGCGTCGACGAGAGCATCGCGCTCGCCGCGCGCGTCGCCGCGGCGCTCGCGACCGCGCACGCGCGCGGCGTCGTCCACCGCGACCTCAAGCCCAGCAACCTCTTTCTGCCGGCCGGCGACGTCGCGCTCGTGAAGGTGCTCGACTTCGGCATCGCCCACCTCGGCGACGTCACGCGCCTGACGCGCACCGGCGCCATCCTCGGAACGCCGGGCTACATGGCGCCCGAGCAGGCCGGCGGCGCCGGCGCGCTCGACGCGCGCGCCGACGTCTTCGCGCTGGGCTGCGTGCTCTACGAGTGCCTGACCGGCACGCCCGCCTTCGCCGGCGAGCGCCTGATGGCGGTCCTCGCCAAGATCTGCTGCGAAGAGCCGCCGCGCGTCGCCGCGCTCCGGGCCGGCGTGCCGCGCGCCCTCGACGCGCTCGTCGCGCGCATGCTGGCCAAGCAGCCCGACAGGCGCCCTCGCGACGGCGCCAGCGTGGCGGCCGAGCTCTCGGCGCTCGCTGACGATCCATCTGGCGCGCACCCGGACCCGGCCCCGGCGGGACCCCTTGCCCCCACGCTGACGGCGGGCGAGCGGCGGGTGGTCTCGGTGGTGATGGTCGGGAGAGAGGTCCCGCTCTGGCTCGACACGACGGAGGTCGAAGCGCCGCCCAGCACGCCGGCCGAGCACGAGCTGCGCGACACGGCCGCGTCGTTCGGCGGCCGCCTCGACGTCCTCGCCGACGGCTCGGCGGCGGTCACCATCTCCGGCGACTTCATCGCCACCGATCTGGCGGCGCGCGCCGCGCGCTGCGCGCTCGCCCTGCACGCCATCCACCCGAGCAGGCCCGTGGCGCTCGCGACGGGCCGGAGCGATGCCTCCGGCGCGGGGCTCTTGGGCGACGCCATCGATCGCGCCGCGAGGCTCGTCGCGCGGCGCGGCCCCGGCGCGCAACGCATCCTCCTCGACGATGTGACGGCGGGTCTCCTCGACGCGCGGTTCGAGGTGGCCGCGGGCGAGGCCGGGTACGAGCTGCTGGGCGAGCGCGAGGTCATCGCCGAGGCGCGGGCGCTGCTCGGGAAGCGAACCGCGTGCGTCGGCCGCGCGCGCGAGCTTTCGATGCTTGAAGGGCTCCTGTCCGAATGCGTGGACGAGCCGGTCGCGCGCGCGGTGCTGGTGACGGCGCCCGCCGGCGTCGGCAAGTCGCGCCTCTGCCACGAGTTCCTGCGCGCTGCTCGCACGCGCGGCGAGCCGATCGAGATCTGGATCGGGCGCGGCGACGCGCTCCGAGGCGGACAGGCGTTCGGCGCGCTCGGACAGGCGCTCCGCGGCGCGTGCGAGATCCGCGAGGACGACCCGCCCGAGGCGCGCCGGGACAAGCTCCGCGCCCGCGTCGCCCGACGCGTGGCCCAGGCCGACCGCGCCCGGGTGACGGCGTTTCTCGGCGAGCTCGCCAGCGCCCCCTTCCCCGACGACGAGAGCGCGCCGCTCCGCGCCGCGCGCGCCAAGGCAGAGCTCATGAGCGAGCAGGTCCGCCGGGCCTGGGAAGACTTCCTCCTCGCCGAGTGCGCGGCAGGTCCGATCCTGCTGGTCCTCGACGATCTGCACTGGGCCGACCACGCCACGGTGCGGCTGGTCGACGCGGCGCTCTGGAGCGCGCGCGACTTGCCCTTCATGGTGCTCGCGTCGGCGCGGCCGGAGGTCCACGAGCGGTTCCCGCGCCTCTGGGCCGAACGCGAGCTCCAGGAGATCCGGCTCGGGGCGCTGACGCCCAAGGCGAGCGCGCAGCTCGTCCGGCAGGTGCTCGGCGACGGTGTATCCCCCGACATCGTGGAGCGCCTGGTCTCCCGGTCGCGAGGGCACGCGTTCTATCTGGAGGAGCTGATCCGGGCCGTCGCGGAGGGCCGCGAGACGCTCCCCGAGACGGTCGCGGCGATGGTGCAGGCCTGGATCGAGCGGTTCGAGCCCGAGGCCCGGCGGCTCTTGCGCACGGCCAGCGTCTTTGGCGAGGTCTTCTGGCCGGGCGCCGTCGCGTCGCTGCTCGGCGGCGGGCAGGATGCCGGCGACGCCGGCGTCGAGCTCGCCCTGCTGATCGACCAGCTCTTGCGGCAGGAGGCGCTCGTGCGCCGCCCGGAGAGCCGGTTCGCGGGAGAGCCGGAGCTCGCGTTCCGGCACGCCCTCCTCGCGGAGGGCGCGTACGCGATGTTGACCGAGGACGAGCGGGTCCGCGGCCACCGGCTCGCCGGGGCGTGGCTGGACGAGCGCGGCGAGAGCGCCCCTGTCGTGCTCGCCGAGCATTTCGAGCGCGGTGGGGAGCCGGCGCGCGCCGCGGGCCTCTACCGCCGCGCCGCGGACCAGGCAGTGCGCATGGGCGACACGGAGGCGGCAATCGCGCACGGCCGCCGTGGCCTCGCGTGCGCCCCTTCGGACGAGCTCCGGCTCGCCCTCCTGAACATCCTCTGGGAAGCCCATGTCTTTGGCAGGGATCTCGCGAACCCTGACGCCGCGCACGATGCGGGAGTGATGATGAGCCTGGCCACGCCGGGCAGCGGGCCCTGGGCGAGGGGCGCACTCCTGAAGCTCTTCGCCGCGCTCGCGCGCGGTGAGCTCGAGGAGCCCACAGCGATGCTGGACCTCGTGCGATCCGTCGAGCCCCTCCCCGATGCGGCTGCCGCCGTGGCCGTGACGCTGTACAAAAGTATCTGCCACCTCGTGGTCACGGGTCACGCCCCCCTTGCAGCGTCCTTGCTGAGCTGGATGGAGGCCGTCGTGCGGCCGGTCGAGGAGCACGATCCCAGCGCGCGGGGGCTGCTCGACCTGTCCCGCTCCTTCTACGCTGCGTGGGCGGACGAAGATCCATGGTCCGGTCTGCGATGGGCCGAATCGGCCCTCGAGCACCTCGAGCAAGGCGGCTCGTCCACGGATCTCCTGCAGGCGCGGATCGACATCAGCCTGAACCTCTGGTTTCTCGGCGCATTCGCGCGGGCCGAGCGCGCCCTGTGCGAGTCGCCGGAATGCACGGACGAGGAGCTGTGGATCGTTGCGGTGAACCGGTCACTCGTGCTCGGGGGAATCATGATAGCGCAGGGAAAGCTCGAGGAGGCACGTGCCGTCGCCGAGGGCATGCTCGTGGCATGGCGTGCCCGAAGCGCCATCGCCGAGGGGATGGGACACAGCCTGCTCGCCGAGCTCTCGCTTCTTCACGGCGAGCTGGAGGCCGCCGAGCGCGAGGCCCTCACCGCACGCGAGCAGCTTGCCGGCATGCCGAACACGCAAACGCCGGTCATCATGTCTCTCGCGCTCATCCGGCTCGCGCAGGGCCGGATCGCCGAGGCGCTCGCCGCCGCGAAGGAGGGAATGGCTCAGTACGAGGCGCTCCAGATGCTCAGCGCGAGGGGCTCGAGGGCGCGGCTCATCTACGCCGAGGTCCTCATGGCCGCGGGCGCCCGCGAGGAGGCGCACGTGGAGATCGCCGTAGCCCGCGCGCGCCTGCTCGAGAACGCCGCCAAGATCGGCGATCCGGAGCTCCGCCGGAGCTTCCTCGAAGACATCCGCGAGAACGCGCGCACCCTCGAGCTCGCGCGCGCGTGGCTCCGCGAGGCCTGACCGCCGAGCGTGGCACAGCTGCCGGGGCTCTACGACCGATCCGGGCGTCAAATGAAGGACAGGTTCGGCGAGAGCCCCAGCGTCACGCGGCCGTGGGCCTCGAGGTTGGTCGGCAAGCAATACGCCGCGTGCTGGCAGATGGCGCGCGCGTCGCGCGCGATGCGCTGGATCGGGTTCGACAGCGCCAGCGCGCTGCCCCCGCTCGCGCCGAACAGCGTCTCCACCGCCTCTCGGCACAGGTGGACCGCGAAGGCGACCTCTGTCCGGATCCTGACCAGGAACTCGACGTCCGTCGCTCCGGCGCCCGCCGCGCGGCGCTCGAGATCCTCCACCGCGGCGTGGAGCAGGAGGTCCGCCGCGCGGACCTTCATGGCCGCCTCGGAGAGGAGCAGGTGCGTCACGGGCGCCTCTACCTTCTTCTCGTACAGGGTGAAGGAGATCCCGCGCCCCTCCGTCTGCGCCTTGAACACCTCGATGGCGGCCTGCGCCATCCCGAGCGCGCAGCTCGCCGCCGTGACCACGATGCCCTGCACGATGGGGCAACGGTACGGTGAGCCGGTCAGATCGGGAGAGAGCAGCTCGCCGGAGAAGACGGTGGATACCGGCGCGACGCGCCGGTCGGGCACGAACAGGTCATGCGCGGCGGTGCTGTTGCTGCACGTCCCGCAGAACCCGCTCACGTGCCAGTCGTCCAGGATCTCGAGCGCGCTCGCCGGGACGATGAAGAAGGCCGGCGCGGCGCCCCAGCGGCCGTCCTCCACGGAGAGCCCGAGGCCGATCCACGTGATGTGGTGCGAGCCGGAGCAGAACGGCCAGACCCCGTTGACCTTGTAGCCGCCCGCGACCCGCTCCGCCGAGCCCCGCCCGAGCAGCGCGAAGAGGATGGAGCTGTCGGGCTGCCGGAGGATCTCCTCCCGGACGCCCTCCGGCAGGGCGCAGGCCATCCACATGGCGAGGTTCAACTGGCTCACGATCCACGACGTCGACCCGCAGCCCCGCGCCAGCTGCGTCCCGACCTCGAACGCCGTGCGCAGGCTCGCCTGGAGCCCGCCGTGGCTCCTCGGCTTGAAGAGGTCGAGCAAGCCGGAGGCTCTGAGCTCGCCGATCGTCTCGTCCGGCAGGCGGCGCAGCGTCTCCGTCTCTCGCGCGCGCTCGCGCAGGCGCGGCACGAGCCTCGCTGCGCGGGCCACCAGATCGTCGTGGATCATCTCTGCACCTCGGGTCATGATCGCTGGTCCTTTCATGGGCGCTTCCCTTCAGCTCGGGATCTTCCACTGGATGGATTCATGGGCGTGGAGGAAACGCCACTCGCCGTCGCGCTTGCGCGACAGAATGCTCGCCCTGATCCGCACGGCGAATTTTTCGGCGCCCATTCTGAAGCCCCAGTCGATGTGAGCGACCACGTAGGTCAGGCCGCCCATCTCGCGGACGACCACATCGCCGACCTTGCCCTCGGTGACGACGAACGTGCCCGCCAGCTCGTCGTAATAGGCCTCGAGCGCCGGAGCTCCGAAGATGGGCCGCTCGATCTCGGCGCCTATGTACGTGCGGTCGATGGCATCCGGGTCCCAGAGGGCTTTGACCTGCTTCATGTTTCCCGCGACAAAGGCGGCGACGTACCGCTCGAGGAGCGTCCGAAACTGGATCGCGACATCTTCGTGTCTCATGCGGCTTCTCCTGTGTGCAAGGCGAGACATGCCCACTGTCGTGGTGGAGCTCCAGGCCGCAGGCTCGACGAGCCACAATGCGGCCCCCGGCGCCGACCTGCTTCCGTCCGGTCTCCAGCAAGGCGCCGCGGGACGCGGTCTGCCTCTCCTGTCTGCCTTGCGTCATTACAACTCACGTGCCAGAGCGAGCGCGCGCGGCGGGCTCCACCACGAGGCGCGCATGTCTGCATGAGGCGGCTCCGGCGGGGTGTTCCCGGCGCGGGACAGCCTGTGAACCCGCGGTTGACACGGTGTTGCGGGGGCGCAACAAACGCCTCTGCGCGAGCCGGGTGGCGGCGACGGCACGCCAGCGTGTCAGGTGGCCGGCGAGGCACCGAGCTGCGGGATCGCCACGCCGCAACCGCCGCGAACGCCGCCTGGTCCGGCACTTGCCTGAGATGCAGTCGGCTCTGCATACCTCGCTTGCGCTGCCAATCGATCCGGCCCGCCGCTCGGCGTCGATCGACAATGGTCTGGACGCGTCGAATCCAGGAGCCGACAATGCGCGCGCGAAGATGCGGGTGGGGGACGTGCTGGAGGGCCGCTTCACGCTGGACGCGCGCGCCGGGTCGGGCGGCATGGGCGAGGTCTTCCGCGCGCGCGACAACGCCACGGGTCAGGCCGTCGCCGTCAAGGTCATGCTCGCCAGGCACGCGGGCGAGCGCGCGCGCTTCGAGCGCGAGGCGCGGGTCCTGTCCGAGCTCAGCCACCCCGCCATCGTCCAGTTCGTCGCCCACGGCGAGACGCCCGACGGCGAGCCCTACCTCGCGATGGAGTGGCTCGAGGGCGAGGACCTGCGAGCGCGGCTCGCCCGCGGCATGCTCGGCGTCGACGAGAGCGTCGCGCTCGCCGCGCGCGTCGCGGCGGCGCTCGGCACCGCGCACGCGCGCGGCGTCGTCCACCGCGACCTCAAGCCGAGCAACCTCTTTCTGCCGGCCGGCGACGTCACGCTCGTGAAGGTGCTCGACTTCGGCATCGCCCACCTCGGCGACGTCACGCGCCTGACGCGCACCGGCGCCATCCTCGGAACGCCGGGCTACATGGCGCCCGAGCAGGCCGGCGGCGCCGGCGCGCTCGACGCGCGCGCCGACGTCTTCGCGCTCGGCTGCGTGCTCTACGAGTGCCTGACCGGCACGCCCGCCTTCGCCGGCGAGCGCCTGATGGCGGTCCTCGCCAAGATCTGCTGCGAAGAGCCGCCGCGCCTCGCCGCGCTCCGGCCCGGCGTGCCGCCCGCGCTCGACGCGCTCGTCGCGCGCATGCTCGCCAAGCAGCCCGACAGGCGCCCTCGCGACGGCGACAGCGTGGCGGCCGAGCTCTCGGCGCTGTCGGCGCTCGATGACGATCCATCTGGCGCGCCCCCGGACCCGATCCCGGCGGGCCCCCCCGCCCCCACGCTGGCGGCGGGCGAGCGGCGGGTGGTCTCGGTCGTCATGCTCGGAAGGGAGAGCCCGCTCTGGCTCGATGCCACCGAGCCCCTGGGGCCCCACAGCACGCTAGAGCCGGAAGAGGACGAGCTGCGCGACACAGCCGCGTCGTTCGGCGGCCGCCTCGACGTCCTCGCCGACGGCTCGGCGGCGGTCACCCTCTCCGGCGTCTTCGTCGCCACCGATCTGGCGGCGCGCGCCGCGCGCTGCGCGCTCACCCTGCACGGCATCCACCCGAGCCGGCCGATGGCGGTCGCGACGGGCCGGAGCGAGGGCGCCGGGATGCGGCCGCTCGGCGACGTCATCGATCGCGCCGCGAGGCTCGTCGCGCGGCGCGGCCCCGGCGCGCAGCCCGTCGTCCTCGACGACCTGACGGCCGGCCTCCTCGACGCGCGGTTCGAGGTGGCCGCGGGCGAGGCCGGGTACGAGCTGCTCCGCGAGCACGACGGCGTCACGGGATCACGGACGCTGCTCGGGAAGCGGACCGCGTGCGTCGGCCGCGCGCGCGAGCTCGCGGTCATGGCCGGGCTGCTGTCGGAATGCGTGGACGAGCCGGTCGCGCGCGCAGTGCTGGTGACGGCGCCCGCCGGCGTCGGCAAGTCGCGCCTCTGCCACGAGTTCCTGCGCGCCGCCCGCACGCGCGGCGCGCCGATCGAGATCTGGATCGGGCGCGGCGACGCGCTCCGAGGCGGACAGGCGTTCGGCGCGCTCGGACAGGCGCTCCGCGGCGCGTGCGAGATCCGCGAGGACGACCCGCTCGAGGCGCGCCGGGACAAGCTCCGCGCCCGCGTCGCCCGGCGCGTGGTCCAGGCCGACCGCGCCCGGGTGACGGCGTTTCTCGGCGAGCTCGCCGGCGCTCCCTTCCCCGACGACGAGAGCGCGCCGCTGCGGGCCGCGCGCGCCAAGGCCGAGCTCATGAGCGAGCAGGTCCGCCGGGCCTGGGAGGACTTCCTCCTCGCCGAGTGCGCAGCGGGCCCGGTCCTGCTCGCGCTCGACGATCTGCACTGGGCCGACCACGCCACGGTGCGCCTGGTCGACGCCGCGCTTCGGGTCGCGAAGGACCTGCCGCTCCTGGTGCTCGCGTCGGCGCGGCCGGAGGTCCACGAGCGGTTTCCGCGCCTCTGGGCCGAGCGCGAGCTCCAGGAGATCCGGCTCGGGGCGCTGACGCCCAAGGCGAGCGAACAGCTCGTCCGGCAGGTGCTCGGCGACGCGGTGCCCGCCGAGACGGTGAAGCGCCTGGTCTCCCGGTCGCGAGGGCACGCGTTCTACCTGGAGGAGCTGATCCGCGCCGTCGCCGAGGGCCGCGAGACGCTCCCCGAGACGGTCGCGGCGATGGTGCAGGCCTGGATCGAGCGGTTCGAGCCCGAGGCCCGGCGGCTTCTCCGCACGGCCAGCATCTTCGGCGAGGTCTTCTGGCCGGGCGCCGTCGCATCGCTGCTCGGCGACGGGCAGGAAGCCGGCGACGCCGGCGTCGAGCTCAGCTGGCTCATCGACCGGCTCGTCCAGCAGGAGGCGCTCGTGCGCCGGCCGGAGAGCCGGTTCGCGGGAGAGCCGGAGCTCGCGTTCCGGCACGCCCTCCTCGCGGAGGGCGCGTACGAGATGCTGACGGGAGACGAGCGCGTCCGCGGCCACCGGCTCGCCGGGGCGTGGCTGGAAGAGCACGGCGAGAGCGCCTCCGTCGTGCCTGCCGAGCATTTCGTGCGGGGCGGGGAGCCGGCGCGCGCCGCGGGCCTCTACCGCCGCGCCGCGGAGCAGGCCGCGCGGCTCGGCGACACGGAGACGGCGATCGCGTATGCCCACCGGGGCCTCGTGTACGCTCCCTCGGACGAGCTCCGGATCGCCTTCCTGAGCGTGCTCTGGGAGGCCCACCTGTGGGCCAGGGATCTCACGAACCCCGCTGCCGCGCGCGTCGCGGAGCAGCTGATGACCCTGGCCACGCCGGGCAGCGGGCCCTGGGCGAAGGGCGCGCTCCTGAAGCTCTTCGGGCTCATGGCCACGGGGCAGTCCGAGGCGTTCACGGCCACGCTGCGCGCCGTGCGCGCCGTCGGGCCGCTCCCCGATGCCGCCGTCGCCGTCGCCGACGCCCTCCGCACGGGCGTGACGAACCTCCTGACAGGCGGTCAGCCCGAGGTAGCGGAGCCTTTTCTGAGGTGGCTGGAGGCCATCGTGGAGCCCGTCGCAGAGCGCGACCCGAGGGCACGGGGGATGCGCGACATGGCGCGCTCGTTCTACGTGATGTACGCGGACGAGGATCTGTGGTCAGGCTTGAGGTGGGCCGAGATAGCCCTCGAGAGCCTTGAACAAGCGGGCTCCCCAGCGGAGATCACGCACGCGCGCACGCACGTCGCCATGGGCTTATGGTTGCTCGGCGCGTTCGCGCGTGCGGAGAAGACGCTGCGAGAGGCGCCCTCTTGCACAGACGAGGACCTGTGGCACGCGGCGGTGCACCGGTCACTCTTCCTCGGGGCAATCCTGATCGAGCAAGGCAAGCTCGCCGAGGCACGAGTCGTCGCCGAGGGGATGGTCGAGGTGGGGCGTGCCCGGAGCAGCTTCGCCGAGGGGATGGGGTACAGCCTGCTCATCGAGATCTCCCTCCGCCACGGGGATCTGGAGGCTGCCGAGCGCGAGGCCCTCACCGCACGCGAGCTCCTCGCTAGCACTCCCAGCATGTTAGCGCCGGTCATCAGGTCGCTCGCGTGCATCCGGCTCGCGCAGGGCCGCGTCGCCGAGGCGCTCGCCGCAGCGGAGGAGGGAATGGCTCGGTATGAGGCGATCCGGATGTTCTCCATCAAGGGCTCCCCCGCTCGGCTCATCTACGCCGAGGCGTTGATGGCGGCGGGAGACCAGCCGAGGGCTCTCGCGGCGATCGCCGAAGCCCGCGCGCGTCTGCTCGCCACTGCGGCCAAGATCGGCGATCCGGAGCTCCGCCGGAGCTTCCTCGAAGACGTCCGCGAGCACGCGCGCACCCTCGAGCTCGCGCGCTCGTGGCTGGGCGAGGCCTGACCGCCGAGCGCGGCGATCCTACGGCGACGCCCCCGCTCCGATGACCGACGTGCGGCTGCCACGCCCGCGCGTGTCGAACGTCCTCAGCTTCACGACGCCGCTCACCGCCACCGGCCCTTCATAGACCGCCGAGTCGGCGCCAGGCTCGGCGCCATCGGTCGTATAGCGGATCTGCAGCCCCGGGAACGCCACGTTCGCCACGAGCTTGCCGTCCTCGATGCGCGCGCCCGGCAGCGGAAGCCGGTAGTCCACGCCGCCGCTCAGGTGGTCGAGCCGCGGCAGCTCGCGCTGCCCGAGGCTGTTGGCGAAGCGACTCCACGCCTCGGCGAGCAGGCCCGCGCGCGCCGCCCCGTCCTCCTCCGCCGCCCACGCCGGGTCCGGCGCCCAGGCCCGCTCCGCGAGGCCGATCAGCTTCGGGAAGATCAGGTACTCCATCGCCCCCTGCCCCTTCGCGTTCTCGGCCCAGAGCTGCCCCTGGATGCCGAGGATATTGGCCCGGCCGGCGTCGGTCAGCTTGACGTGGTCCCGGAACATCTCGGCCGGATCGATCGGATTGCCCATGCGGTCGGCGTGGGCGCTCTTGTAGACGTCGAACGGCACGAACTCGTACGGCTTGCGCGTGTCCACGAACCCCGCCCAGTAATACCCAGGCTCGACAGGATCCTTGTCGTAGGCGAGGTCGAAATACAGGTTGGTGGCGTTGGAGAGGACCACCGGATACCCCGCGTTGGCGAGCTTGTACCCGTTGTCCTCGTCCCCCCACCCCCAGACATTGTTCCAGACATACGCCCTGAAATTGCTGCCCAGGAACTCGGGGTTCGCTACCTTGTCGACGCCGCCCTCCGCCTGCACCTTTTTCAAGGCGATCTCCTCCCAGCCTCCGGTCACCAGGCCGTGGGACGCGACGATCGCGTTGAGCTCGCGGAGGAAATGGCTCGCCAGGTCCTCCACGGACTCGACGCCGCCCGGCGCCTGGCCGAGGAGGGCCTCGCACGACGGGGATTGCTCCCAGACGCCGTCCGGCACCTCGTCGCCGCCCGTATGGATGGTCGTGAGCGTCGCGCCGGCCTCGGCGTAGATCGCGACGACGTCGTCCACGACCTTCCGCAGGAACCTGTAGGTGGACTCGCGGCAGGGGTTCACCACGTTGTCGGTCCACATCTGCACGGACATGTACTGGGACGGGTCCTCCAGATCGCTCAGCAGGAACTCCTCGGCCTTCTCTACATCGCCCTCGGCCGCGAGCCTCGCGTAACGCGCCTCCATGGCCTTGACCGCCGCGCGGGCGTGGCCCGGCATATCGATCTCGGGGATCACCTCGATGTGGCGCGCCTTGGCATGGCGCAGGATCTCCACGAGCTCGGCGCGCGTGTAGTGGCCGCTGCCGCTCGACGACGGCGACGCCGGATCCGGCCCGGAGCCGAACGAGGGGACGATCTGGTCGCGGTCGTCGACCGTATGGCCGCGCCGGGCGCCGACCTCGGTGAGCTCCGGCAGGCCGCTCACCTCGAAGCGGAACCCCTCGTCGTCGGTCAGGTGGAAATGGAACTTGTTGAGCTTGTAGAAGGCCATCACGTCGAGCAGCTTCAGCACGGCCTCCTTGCGCTGGAAGTTGCGCGCGACGTCGAGGTGCATGCCGCGGTACCCGAAGCGCGGGGCGTCCTCCACCGTCACGGCGCCGATCGCGATCTCGGGCTTCGCGGTCCGGTACGCCTCGACCGGCGCGAGGGCGCGCAGGCTCTGGATGCCATAGAAGACGCCGGCCGCGTCGCTGCCCACGATCTCGACCCCCTCGGCGGTGACCGTGAGGCGATAGGCCTCGTCGCCCGCCTGCTTCGGCTGGCCGCCGACGTCGATCGCGCCCGTCGCCAGCGCGATCGCCGCCGTCCCCGCGGGCGGCGCGCCCTCGCGGACCTCCGGCGCGGCGCCGAGGAGCGCCCCCAGCGCCTCCGCCAGAAAGGCCGCTTCGCCCTCGAGCCCGGCAGCGTGGTAGATGGGCACGGCCGACGAGAGCGAGAGCTCTCCGGCGCCCGCCTCGAGGAGCACCGGCGTGGGCACGACCCTGGCCACGTCGCCCGCCGGGAGCAGGCGGACAGCGAGGTTCTCGTCGTAACGAGACGTCGCCGTCGGCACGGGCGTCATGTCGTCGGGGAAACGGTCTGTCTGCTTCTTCTCCACGAACGGCGCGACGGCCTCGGAGCCCACCGCCTCCGGCGCCGAGGCGACGCCCTCGCCGTCCGTGAACACGAAGTAATAGCCCGCGGGCGCGTCCGTCTCCTTGATGGCCCAGTACGATCCGTCGAAGGGGATCACCGCGCTCTGCCCGGGTTCCAGCGGCTGGAACGCCTCGGTCGGCTCCAGCTTGAAGAAGTCGCCGTTGATGTGGGTGACCTTCACCCCCGCCGGCAGGCTCTCGGGCACGATCAAACGCACGAAGTTGAAATAGAGCGTCCAGCCGCTGTTCCCGAGCGCGACCTTCCCGCGGTTTTCGATGGTCAGCTCCGAGCCGAAGCTCACCGCGGGGTTCTTGTGGTTGTCCAGCACGCCCCAGGTGACGGCGAAGTCCGCGCCCGACGGGCGCTCCTGCGCCGAGCCGCCGCCACCTCCGGTGCCGCCGCCGCCGCCACCTCCGCCGCCGTCGTTGCCCGTGCTGGTGCTCATCGTGGTGCTCGCCGTGGACGAGGACGTCCCGTCGTCGCCGCACCCTGCCACAAACAGGGCGCCGGCGAGCAGCCCAAATCGGTAAACAGGCCTTCTCATGACGCACTCCTACAGTGTTTTGGTGACCTTCTTGAGCCGCCTCGGCGCGTCGGGATCGAGCCCTCGGGCCTCGGCCAGGGCAGCGGCCGCCAGGTAAAACGCCAGGATCTGACAGAGCGGGTCGAGCAGCTCGTGAGCAGACGCGGGCACCGCGAGATCGACCCCCGGCAGCCCGGCCGGGCCCACGAGGATCACCTTCGCGCCCTGCCCCCGGAACTCCTCCGCCACGCGGGCGAGGCCGGCCTGCGCCGGGCCCCGCGGGGCGAAGACGAGCAGCGGGAACCGCTCGTCGATGAGGGCCATCGGCCCGTGCTGCACCTCGGCGACCGTGAACGCCTCGGCGTGGACGCCGCACGTCTCCTTGAACTTGAGGGCCGCCTCCAGCGCGATGGAGAAGCCAGGGCCCCGCCCGAGCACGAGCAGGCGCTCCTCGCCCGAGAGCGCGTCCACGAGCGGGCCCACGTCGCTCTCGCTCGCGGCGGCCATCGTCTCCGGCAGCGCCTCCAGCGCGTCGAGCAGGGCGGCGTCCTCGCCCCACATCCCCACCACCCTCGCCATGGCGCTCAGGCTGGCGATGAAGCTCTTCGTGGCGGCGACGCTGCGCTCGGGGCCGGCGCGCAGGGGGATCGTCGTCGCGGCGGCCTGGTCGAGGGGCGAGCCGAGCTGGTTCACCAGCGCCGCCGTCATCGCGCCCGCGGCGCCGCACGCCGACAGCGCGCTCACCACGTCCGGGCTCTGCCCCGACTGAGACACCGCGACCGCCAGGCCGCCCGGGAGCCGCAGCGGCGCGCGGTAGAGGGTCACCACCGACGGCGGCAGGCTCGCGACCGGACAGCCGAGCTGCGTCGTCACGAGGTACGCGAGGTAGCTCGCGGCGTGATCCGAGCTGCCGCGGGCGATCGTGACCACCGACGGCGGCGGCGCCGCCCGCAGGCGGGCGCCCAGCTCGCGGTAGGCGTCCTCGTCCTGCGCGAGCTGCTGCGCGACGATCTCCGGCGCGGAGCGGGCCTCCTCGGCCATCATCGAGGTCGTTCGGTCACTCAAGGGGCTCCCCCTCCACGAGGACCTGCCGCAGGGCGAGATCCTCCTCCAGGACCAAGAGATCCGCGAAGCAACCCGGCGCGATGCGCCCTCGATCCTCGAGGCCGAGGTGCTCGGCCGGGAACTGGCTGCACCGGCGCGACGCCTCGGCCAGCGAGAGCCCGAGGTCGACGAGGTTCTTGAAGGCCTGGTGCATCGTCAGGCAGCTCCCCGCGAGCGTCCCGTCGGGGAGCCGCACGCTGTTCTGGCACTTCGCGACGGCGTGCGCGCCGAGCTGGTACGGCCCGTCCGGCATCCCCGAGGCCGCGGTGCCGTCGGTCACGGCGTAGAGCCGGGGGATGCAGCGCAGGGCGGCGCGGATGGCGCCCGGGTGCACGTGGACGAGATCCGGGATCAGCTCGGCGAAGTCGCCGTGGGCCAGGGCCGCGCCCACCGCGCCGGGCTCGCGGTGATGCAGCCCGTTCATCGCGTTGAAGAGGTGCGTGAAGCCGCTCGCCCCGGCGGCGAGCGCCGCCACGACCTCCTCGTAGCTCGACAGCGTGTGCCCGATCTGGACCCGCACCCCGAGGCCGGACAGGCGGCGGACGAGCTCCAGGTGGCCGGCGAGCTCCGGCGCCAGCGTGAGCACGCGGATCGGCGCGATGGCGCTCAGCGCGAGCGCGGTGTCGAGATCCCCGCCCACCACGCACGGCGGCTGCGCGCCCAGCCGACCCGGGTTGAGGAACGGGCCCTCGAGGTGGACGCCGAGGACGCGCGCCTCGCCGCGGCGGCGCGCGTCCATGGCGGCCCGGATCGCGCGCAGCGCGGAGGCGATCTCCGGGAGGGGCGCCGTCATCGTGGTGGCGAGCAGGCTGGTGGTCCCGGTCGCGGCGTGCGCGCGGGCCATCGCGCGGGGCGCGTCGCCGCCCTCCATGACGTCCCGGCCGCCGCCGCCGTGCACGTGCAGATCGATGAAGCCGGGCACGATCCGCGGCCCCTGGCCGGGCCCTTCGGCCGGCGCGCCCGCGATCTCCTGGACCCGCGCGCCGAAGTACAGGCGCCCGCGGAGCCAGCCGTCCGGCGTGAGGATGTTGCCCACGAGCTCCACGCCCATCACCCCTTGAGCTTCTGCGCGAGCGCGGCGGCGTACCGCGGCGCCTCCGGGCCGACCAGGAGGTGGACCACCTGGTCGGGCAGGCGCATCACGCCCTTCACGTCGGCGGCCTCCAGCGCCGCCTCGTCGATCGGATCCGCGTCGGCGAGCTCGACGCGCACGCGCCCGCTCGAGAACCCCTCCACGGACCGGATGTTGGCCGCGCCGCCGAGCGCCGCGAGCCAGCGGTCGATCCACGCATCTTGCCGCGCCGCGGCCGCCGCGGCCGCGCCCCCCCGCGCGGCGCCCGCCACCTTCGGCTCGCCCGCCGCCGGCGCGCGGCCCGCGAGCTCCCGCATCTCCTTGGCGATCGACTCGGCCATGGGGCCGAGGATCACCTGCAGGCTATCGGTCCCCGGGCGCACCACGCCCTTGGCGCCGAGCGCCCTGAGGTCCGCGTCCTTCACGCGATCGCGGTCGACCATGACCAGGCGTAGACGGGTGATGCACGCGTCGATCTCGCGGATGTTGCCGTGGCCGCCCAGCGCCCGCAGGAACTGCCCCGCGAGCCCGCCGGCGCCCGCCTCGGCCCCGCCGCCCGCCTCGGCCCCGCCGCCCTCGGACGCGACCGCGGAGGGCGCCGCCGCGGCCTCGCGCCCCGGCGTGGCCAGGTTGAACCGCTCGATGCAGACGACGAAGAGGCCGTAATAGACGACCGCGTAGGCGAGGCCGATCGGCACGATCATCCAGCCCTTCGTCGAGAGGCCGTAGTTCAGCGCATAATCGATGAACCCGGCGGAGAAGCTGAAGCCGTGCTTCACGCCGAGCACGTCGAGCAGCGCCAGCGAGAGGCCGGTCAGCACGGCGTGGACCGCGTAGAGGGCCGGCGCGAGGAACATGAACGCGAACTCGATCGGCTCGGTGATGCCGGTCAGGAAGGCGGTCAGCGCGGCCGAGAACATCACGCCGAAGGTGGCCTTGCGGTTCTCCGGGCGCGCGGTGCGGTAAATCGCGAGGCACGCGGCCGGCAGGCCGAACATCATCACCGGGTAGAAGCCGGCCATGAACACCCCCGCCGAGGGATCGCCGGCGAAGTAGCGGTTCAGATCGCCGGTCACCGCCCCCTTCGCGCCCTGGAACGAGCCGACCACGAACCAGGCGAGGTTGTTGAGGATGTGGTGCAGCCCGGTCGGGATGAGCAGGCGGTTGAGGACGCCGAAGAAGAAGGCGCCGACCGGCCCCGAGGCCACGATCCAGCCGCCCACCGCGTCGATGGCGCCCTGGATCGTCGGCCAGACGACGCCGAGGACGAGCGCGAGGGCGAGGCTCGCGCCGCCGGTGACGATGGGCACGAAGCGGCTGCCGCCGAAGAAGCCCAGGAAGGAGGGCAGCTTCGTGTCGCGGAAGCGGTTGTACATCGCCCCCGCGAGGACGCCGGCGAGGATGCCGGCGAGGACGCCCATCTTGATCTTATCGTCGATGCTCTTCACCCCGTTCGTGATCACGAGGTAGGCGATCATCCCGGAGAGCCCGGCCACGCCGTTCGTCTCGCGCGCGAGGCCGACCGCGATGCCGACCGCGAAGATCAGCGCCAGGTTGTCGAAGATGGCGCCGCCCGCCTGGGCGACGAACGCGATGTCCAGCACGTCGGGCTGCCCCAGCCGGAGCAGGAGGCCCGCGACCGGCAGCACCGCGATGGGCAACATCAGCGCCTTGCCGACGCGCTGCAGCTCGTTGAATCCTCTCATACGACGCTCCTCCTCCGTTGGGCGGGGCGGCCTCCGCGCCGCGCCGCCCCCGGTCTGCTTGCTGGGCTCTCGGGATCAGCCGGGCCGCGCGCCCGGCGCGAGCAGCGCCCGCACCTCGGCCGCGGTCCCCAGATCGAGCGCGGCCCGCGCGATCTCGCGGCACCGCGCGGCGTCGAGCTCGCGGATCCTCGCCTTCACCTCGGGGATCGCCTGGACGCTGACGCTGAGCTCGGTCACGCCGAGGCCGACCAGCACGGCCACGGCCTCGGGGTCGCTCGCCACCGCGCCGCAGATCCCCACGTGGCGCTCGCGCTTCTTCGCCGCCTGCACGGCCGTGTCGATGAGCCGGAGCACCGCCGGGTGCAGCGCGTCCTGCCGGCCGGCGAGCCGCGGGTGCGTGCGGTCCATGGCCAGCGTGTACTGGGTGAGATCGTTCGTGCCGATCGAGAAGAAATCGACCTCCGCCGCGAACCTGTCGGCCTGGACCGCGACCGACGGCACCTCGACCATCACGCCGAGCGCCACCGGGGGCGAGCCGGCGCGCCGGCGCTCCTCCTCGAGCACCTGCTTCGCCTCGCGGAGCTCCTCGAGGCTCGCGACCATGGGCAGGAGGATCCGGTGCCCGGCCGGGGCGCGCGCCGCCAGGATGGCGCGGAGCTGGCTGCGCAGGAGCGCCGGGTGGAGCGCGCCGATGCGCAGGCCGCGGATGCCGAGGAGCGGGTTGTCCTCCGCGGGGAGCGGCATGTACGAGAGCGGCTTGTCGCCGCCGACGTCGAGCGTGCGGACGACGAGGGGGCGCTCGCCCAGCGCGTCGGCGATCTCCTGGTACGCGGCGGTCTGCTCGGCCTCGGTCGGCGCGGCGTCGCGATCGAAGAACATCAGCTCGGTGCGCAGGAGGCCCACGCCCTCGGCCCCGAGCCGGACGGCCTTGCGCGCGTCGTCGGCGCTCGCGATGTTGGCCAGCACCGCGACGCGGACCCCGTCCCGGGTCACCGCGCGCTCCCCCGCGGCCGCCTCCTGCCGCTCGCGCAGCGCCTTGCGCGCCCCGAGCCGACCGCGGTAGGCGTCGAGCTCGGCCTCGGTCGGGCGGAGCAGCACCACCGCCCCCTCGGCGTCGAGCACGGCCGTCGCGCCCGCCTCGACGGCGAGCAGCGACGCCGAGGCGCCGACGAGGTACGGCAGGCCGAGCGAGCGCGCCAGGATCGCCGCGTGCGAGGTGGTGCCGCCGAGCACGCTGACGAGGCCGGCGACCGGCTGATCGGCGAGCCGCACGACCTCGGAGGGCGTCAGGCTCTCGGCGACGACGATGCTGCCCGCGGGCGCGGCCTGCGCCTCGCCGCCGCCGACGAGGTGCCGCAGCGCGCGGCCGCCCACGTCCCGGAGATCGTTGGCGCGCGCGGCGAGCAGCGGGTTCGAGAGGCGCGCGAGCTCGCGGCACGACGCCATCACCGCCTCGCGCCACGCGAACGCGGCCGACTTGCCCTCCACGATGGCGACCTCGGTGCGGGTGATCATCTCCGGGTCGTCGAGCATCGTGAGGTGCGCGCTGAAGATCTGGGCCTGCTCGACGCGCTTGCCCGACGCGGCGACGAGCTGCTTCAGCTCGAGCCGGGTGTGGCGCAGCGCCTTCTGCAGCCGCGCGAGCTCCGCCTCCGTGTCGCTCGCGTGCTCGTCCACGTCGGCGGCGAGCGGGTCGATCTTGCAGATCGGGCCGATGGCGAGGCCGGGCGAGGCGCTCACGCCGTGCACGTGCCGCGCGTCGTCGGCCGCGCGCGGCGTGGAAGAAGCGGGGGCGGCGGCGCGCTCGGGCTCGGCCATGCGCGCGGCGTTCGCGGCGGAGAGGTCCTCGCCCAGCCCGCTCCGGACGAGCTCGACCAGGCGGGCCACCGCCCGCGCCGCCTCGCTGCCGCTCCCGACGATGCGCAGCTCCGCGCCCGGGCCGGCGCCGAGGTTCATCAGCGCGACGACGCTCTTCGCGTTGGCGTTGCGGCCGGCGAGCTCGACGCTGATGTCGGCGGCGAACGACTTCGCCTCGCTGGCGAGCACCGCGGCCGGCCGCGCGTGCAGCCCGTGCGGGTTGGGCACCACGACGAGGGCCGACGTGACCCCGACCGTGGCCCGCGGCGGCGGCCTGGACGCGCCCGCCTCCCCCGCGCTCGAAGCCCGCGGCGCTCCTCCGCCGGCCCGCCGCCGGGGGCTCACGGTCATGAGGCGGCTCGCGCCGGCCCTGGCCACGCCGCTCGCGCGCTCGACGATGGCGCTCGTCTCGCCGCTCAGGACCACGATCTGCGTGAGCAGGCTGGGCGCCTTGCGGAGGAGGAGATCCGCGTCGAACTCGAGGAGCGCCTGGCCCGCCGAGACCCGGTCTCCCTGGCTCACGCGCGCCGTGAAGCCCTCGCCCTTCAGGCCGACCGTGTCGATGCCGACGTGGATCATGATCTCCACCCCGCCCGCGGCGCTCAGGGTGATGGCGTGCCGCGCCGCGTGGAGCTGGGTCACCGTCGCGTCGCACGGGGCGAGCAACGTCTGGGAGATCGGGTCGATCGAGATGCCGTCGCCGACGATCTTGTCGGCGAAGACCGCGTCGGGGACCGACTCGATCGGCACGATGGGACCGGAGAGCGGTGCGAGCAACGTCAGCGATTCGCCGGGGTGCATGTCGACCGCGATCCTACCCGGATGTGGCTCGACAGGTTCCTGGCCGAGGGGCGCGATGGTTCCGTCCACGGATCGAGGCGAGAGCAAGCGTCGTGCCCTGCGCCAGGGCTGGCTGCTCCGGGAGGGAGGTGATCGAGAAAAGCGCGCTGCGCGCGGGGATCGCCGGCGATCTCCCGACGATCGCGCGGACGGCGAGGGGGCGATCCGGGAGCGCTCCTGCGATCGGGGGGATCGCCCGGCGATCTCCGGGATCGCCCCCCTGCTCGCCGGGATCGCCGGGCGCGACGGAGGCGGCACCCGTCCTGGCGGCGCGCAAAAACGCGCCGAGGGGGCGCCGTGGCGGCGGCTGTCGAGGGCGTCGCCGCGACCGGTACGCCGATTGCTCGTTGGACCAGCAACGACCGGCAACCGGCAAACTAAAGGAGATCCGTTATGAAGCTTTATGCCCTCACGACCCTGCCGCTCTTTGCTGTGATCGCGCTGGCCGCTTGCGGCGGCATCGATGGCGGCGACGCGGAGCGCTTCGGCCCCGATGGAGCAGAGCTCGAATCGACGGAGCAAGCCGCCGTCGCCGCTGCGTGGGCGCCGTATACCGCGTATGCGGTGAACGCCGAGGTGACCTACGGCGGCGTCACGTACCGCTGCATCCAGGCGCACACCTCCCTTCCGGGCTGGGAGCCGCCGATCGTCCCGGCGCTGTGGCAGCCGGTCAGCGGCGCCGGCAGCACCACCACGAGCAGCAGCACCACGAGCTCCAGCACCAGCGGCGCGGGCGGCTCTGGAGGCAGCGGCGGCTCCGGCGGAGGCGGCGGCTCCGGCGGCTCCGGCGGAGGCGGCGGCAGCGGCGGCTCCGGCGGAGGCGGCGGCGGCAAGAAGGTGATTGGCTACTTCGCGGAGTGGGGCGTCTACGGCCGCAACTACCACGTCAAGAACATCGACACGAGCGGATCGGCCGAGAAGCTCACGCACATCAACTATGCCTTCGGCAACGTGGTTGGAAACCGGTGTGCGCTCGGCGACACCTATGCCGATTACGACAAGGCCTACAGCGCCGCCGACAGCGTCGACGGCGTCGCCGACACCTGGGACGCCGGCGCGCTCCGCGGCAGCTTCAACCAGCTCCGCAAGCTGAAGCGCAAGCACCCGCACCTCAAGGTGCTGATCTCGCTCGGCGGCTGGACCTGGTCCGCCGGCTTCTCCGACGCGGCGCTGCCCGCGAACCGCGCGTCGTTCGTCTCGTCGTGCGTCGATCTCTTCATCAAGGATCCCCGCTGGGCGGGCGTGTTCGACGGCATCGACATCGACTGGGAGTACCCGGCCGCCTGCGGCAGCACCTGCAACCAGCGCCCCGAGGACACGCAGAACTTCACGGCGCTGCTCGCCGAGTTCCGCAGCCAGCTCAACGCGGCGCGCCCCGGCCTGCTGCTCACGATCGCGGCGCCCGCCGGGCTCGACAAGATCGAGAAGATCCAGGTCGGCCAGATCCACCGGCACCTCGATTTCATCAACCTGATGACGTACGACATGCACGGCGCGTGGGAGCGCACGACGAACTTCCACTCGCCGCTCTACAACTCCGGCGCGAACCCCGCGAAGGCGTTGAAGTACAGCACCGACGAGGCGGTCACGGCCTGGCTGAACGGCGGGACGCCGGCGAGCAAGCTGGTCGTCGGCGTGCCCTTCTACGGCCGCGGCTGGACCGGTGTCACCAACGCGAACCAGGGAGTGTGGCAGTCGGCCGCCGGCGCCGCCCCGGGCACGTACGAGGCGGGCATCGAGGACTACAAGGTCCTGAAGGCGAAGGGGCACCCCGGCTTCACCCACCCGGACACGAAGGCGTTCTACACCTTCAACGGGACCGAGTTCTGGAGCTACGACAACCCGGCCTCGCTCGGGACCAAGATGCGCTACATCAAGGACAAGGGCCTCGGCGGCGCGATGTTCTGGGAGCTGAGCGGCGACACCGCGAACGGCGAGCTCGTCACGGCGGTGAAGAACGGCCTGCGGTGACGGCGTGAAGGGCCGCGCGGCCGCGCTATGCGGCCGCGCAGAGGGTGCCGACCTCCTCGAACTCTCGCACCATCCGGTCGAGCCCGCCCTCGTCGACCCTGAGGCCCAGGGCCGCCGCGGCGTGTCCGAGGAGCTTCCGCTCCCGCAGCGAAGCCACCTTGTCCACCGCCACCGCGATCTCGAGCGCGCACAGCAGCGGGGCCCGCGCGCCCTCCGGCACGCCGCGGAGGCGCTCGATCCAGGCGATGTCGTCGGCGAGCCGCTCGTTCAGGCCAGCGCGCGCCGAGGCCGGCAGCTGCCGCAGCACGGCCGCGAGCAGCGCGGTCTCCTCCGGCTTGAGGCGGCCGTCGGCGGTGAAGATGAACCAGAGCCCGTCGAACAGCCGATCGAGGTGCGGGCGCAGCGCCTCGTCGCAGAGCGCCCCGTCGAGCGCGCGCCGGTAACGCAGGTATCGGCGCCCGGTGTCCCCGAGGCGCCGGGTCACGAACCAGCTCGCGATCGACGACGAGGCGACCGAGAGCACGGGCACCAGGTTGCGCGCCACGCTCTCGCCGGCGAGCCGCGCCGCGAGCTGCTTGGCCACGTCCGAGCCGCGCTCGCGCGCCGAGCGCACGAGCACGCCCGCGGGATCGTCCGTGTCCTGGGGGTGCTCCGCGACGCCGAACGTGAGGGCGAGCAGCGCCCACACGTCGGCCGGCTCGTCCGGATCGAACCGGAGCCCGAAGAGATCCGCGAGCTCGCAGAGCATCCGCACGTGCAGGACCAGCCGGAGCACCGTCTCGCCGCCAAGCGCGAGCGCGGCGGCGGGGATCGCGACGAGCCCGCCGAGCCCGTTCGTCTCGGCCGTGGCGGCGGCCGCGCCGGTCGAGAGCGCCCCGGTCGCGCCGCCCGCGAGCGCCGAGCGAACGCAGGCGCGCCGGATGACCGCGCACGCCTGCATCCGCTCGGTCACGCCGGTGGACGCCGCGATGGTCGCGCGGCGAGGCCGCCGGTTGTAGCGGCGCACCGCGCGGGACAAGAGCTCCTCGAGCCATGCGTGGACCGAGCGCGCGCCCACGCCCGCTCCGCTCGTCGCCTCGGTCAGCGGGAGCGCCGCGGCCCCCGCTGCGTCACCAGGATGCGCAGCCTCGTCGCTCATGGTTCAGGGCGGTTCAAGATGCATTCCGCGCAGAGCGGCCGACGAGGCCGAGCGTGTCCGCAGCCTTGCCGAGATCGGCTATCGCCGGATCGGCTCGACATCGCCCGGAGCGCTCGGCGCTCCGAGCTCACTCGCTTGTGTCGAACTCGCACTCGGCGACCTCCGGCGCGCACGCGCCCTCCACCTCGGCGGCCACCGAGGCGAGGCAGGCGTCGCACTCGGCGCTCCGCGCCTCGCCGGCGCCGCACCCGTCATAGCAGGGCGAGCCCTCCACCGCGCCGCATTCGGCGCACAGGCAGTCCATGAGCCCCCCGTAGATCGCGGCCGACCACTCGCACATCTCCGCCGGATCCGCGGTGTCGTACGGGGGTAGCGAGCAGGTCGCGCACCCGGCGCTGCCGCCGCCTCCGCCCCAGCCGCCGACCTCACCGCCCGCTCCGCCCCAGCCGCCGACCTCGCCGCCGGCCTCGCCTCCGGTCCCGTTCCCGCCCGTGCTGCCGCCGGCCTCGCCGCCCGTCCCGCTGCCGCCCGCGCCGCCGCTCGCCCCGCCGCCTCCGCTCCCGCCCACCAGATGGTAGGCGTCGTCCAGCCCCGCCAGCGCGGTACACCCGACGGCCGCCACAGCCGCCAGCCCCATCAGCGCCATCGCCAGGAATGCGTCCGCCCGCTTCGAGCCCGCCATGGCGACGGAGCATCATCCCCTGGCGCCCCCGGCGTCAAGGGACCGTACGGCCGGTGAAGCCGCCGCAGCGGCGTGCGCCGCCGGCTATCGCTGTGCGACTCCCTGGCGCGCCCGCCGCCCGCGGAGGACGGCCGGGATCAGGGAGCGGACGTCAAGGTCGCGAGGAGGTCATCTCGCATCTCGCTCCTGACGTCGACGAGCCCGCCGTTCGGGAAGCTCTTTCCTTCCTCCGTCAGCGCGTTGATGGCCTGGTAGAAGGGATCCGCGCTGATCGTCGACGCCGAGTACGCATCGAACGTCCCTGCCATGAGGTAGCGTGGAACGCGGGTCTCCCGCGGCGCGTCCTCGCTCGCGAGGATCCACGCGAAGGTGCTGGCCGAGCTCATGTAGGCGACGAACGCGGCGGCAGCATCGGCGCAGGCGTCCGTGCACCTCGCGCTCACGACGAAGCTGTCGGTGAACAGCAACGGGTGGTTGCCGTCCCCGAGGGGCGCCGAGGCGAGCTTGATCTCGGCCGGATCGCCGCCAGGAGGGAGGCTCTTCAAGATGGTGTGGAGCCGCTCGGAATAACCGAAGGTCGCGTCGACCTCCCCTGCCGCGAACCGCTGCGCCGGGAGATCGACGTTCTCTTCCCGATCGTAGGTGCCGTCGAGGCACGGATTGCTCCCCTCGCTCTCGCACGTCCTCGCGAAGATGCCGAGCGCATCGAGGGTCGCCGCGTCGTACATCGTGGTGGAGATCGCCGATGCGACCCCCTCAGGCCCGTTCGTGTCCGCCCACGCGTCCAGGTACAGCGACGGTAGGTTCCAGCTTCCGAGCAAGTTGCCGGCCATGTCCGGCGCATCCGTCTGGAGGTCGACGAGCGCCGACGCCAGCTCGGCCGCAGTGCCAGCGCTCTCCACGGACGGGTCCCTGGAGAAGGTGAAATGGCCACAGAGCCAGTGCGGGACGCCGTAGATCTCGCCGTCGTAGGTCGACGCCTCGACGCCCGCTGGGTGCCAGTCCGCGGGAGGAAGCTCCAACCAGGGACGGATCGCGCCCGTGGCCACGAGCTCGCCGAGCAGGATCATGTCCGTCTCGATGACGTCGACCTGACAGCCGGCGTCCTCCCCGGCGAGGCTCACGGCCAGCGCCGCGGGATCGTAGACATCCGCCGCGAAGCAGGGCGGATTCACCACGAGATCGATCCCGGAGTGCGCTTCCTCGAACTCGGCCTCGATGCGGAGCGCCATCGCCGCGAGCTTGTCTCCCGCCGCGTCGGGGATATAGGGGTACAGGGGAACCCGGAGCGCGGTCTTCTCCCCGGCGCTGCCCCCCTGCCCGCCGCTCCCGCCCTGGCCCTCGCTCCCACCAGCGCCGGCCGACGATCCGTCATCCATGCCGCTCGAGCAGCCCAGCGTCGAGAGCAACGTCAGACCGACCATCCGGGCCAGGTTGCGCGCCATCGAGGCCGTTGGCCCCCACGACGGCGAGTTTCCGCTCTTGGATTCCCTCGTTCCCATGGTGACACCTCGTCGCTCGCAGCTGGCCACGACTCCCCGGAAAAGTCGAGACATGGCGCGCTGCACGCGCTCGCGCCGCCGGCGCCGCCAGCCCCGGCGCGCTCGATCCGTCCCCCGGGGGCTCGCCGGCGGCGAGCAGACTGCACAAGTGCCAGAGGAGCAGAAGTTGACGCATCGTTGCACGCTCCTGCTGCAAGGATATGCCATCTCCGGTCTCGGAGCTCGGGGCGAAATGCACTAGGGTCGATCGGCAGGTCGAGGTGCGGAAGGGCGCCGAGCTCCGGCGCCGGGTGGGAGCAGCGCGATGGTCGTGATCGATTTTTACAAGCTTCCGCGTGCCATTCAGGACGGCGTGATCGAGGCGTTCCGCGGCCGGTTCGCGCCGGCGCCGATCGTCAGCCGGCTCGGGACTCGGCGCACCATCGTGGCTTGGCTCGCGGTCAGCGTCGCGGCGGGCCTCCTCTTGGCGGCGCTCTGCGCGGCCGGCTTCGGCGACGTCGACAGCCCCGTCGCGCTCCACCCGACGGCGGCGGCCGCCGCGTACGTGCTGCTCGCCGCGACCACCGCCATCGGCGTGGTCCAGGCGCTCGCCTACAACGCCGAGCTCGTCTCGCTGCCGTTCGCGCCCGCCTGTTCGTCTTCCCCGCGAACCTGATCGACGCGCGCGACCACAGGCTCCGGGTCTTCTCGCTCGCGGAGCTCTCGCGCGTCTCGGCGGGCCCTCGGGGCGCCGTGGTCCTCACGTTCGGCGGCACGCGGCACGCATTTCCCCTGGAGGACCCGTCGCGCTCGGACGACGTGATCCGGGAGATCGAAGCGGCGTGGAGCCGCATGAAAGCGAACCCCGACCCCGCGGAGCTGCGCCGGCTCGATCCATTCCAGCCGCCTGCCATCGAGAGCCCGTTCGCGTCGCCGATCCCGCTCTCGCGCGTGGTCCCGGGGTGGCAAAGCTATGCATGGCTCCTCGCGGCCGCGGTCGGCGTGGCCCTCGGCTTGGGGCTCTTCTTCCTCCGCAACCGGATGAGCGACGCTCGGATGTACGCCGCGGCGCGGGCGCGCGACGACGTGGCCGCGTACCAGCGCTACATCACGCGCGGCCGCGGCCACGGGGAGGTCGTCTCGCAGGTGCTGCTGCCGCGGGCCGAGCTGCGCCTCGCGGTCGCGAAAGGCTCGGTGGAGGCCATCGACGACTTCATCCGCGCCTACCCCAAGACGGGCATCCAGGCCGAGGTGGCCGCGGCCCGCCGCGCCGCGCTCGCCGCGGCGCTCGAGCGGGCGCGGGAGGTGGGCACGCTCGCGGCGCTGCTGGCGTTCGCGGAGCGCTACCCGAAGCACGGCCTGGACAAGGCGTTCAACGACGCCAGGCACGCGCTCTATGTGCGCGCGCTCGATCGGTACAAGCGCGAGATGCCCGAAGGGAGCGAGCAGAACGCGGATTTCGTGCGGCGGCTCCTCGCCTACGCGGAGCGCGTCGGGCCCAAGAGCACGCCGCAGGGCCTGCGCGGCCCGGCCGTCCAGGTCCGCTTCCGGCGGCTTCCGTCGCAGGACCTGGAGCGCGCCGACGAGCTCGTGATGAAGAGCCCGATGTTCAGCGGCGTCACGTCCCTGCCGACGCGCTACGTGGATGCGACCCGCCTCGATCCCCAGGAGAAGCGGACCGCGACGGCGCTGGCGGAGGGGCTCGCGCGGGGCTTCGACCTCGAGCTCGTCACCTTCGAGCCGGGCCCGCCGTTCGAGGGCTCCGCCGAGGCGCAGCTCTCCGTGACCGTGCCCTCCCTCGTGGTGAGCTATCGCGTCGAGTCGTCCGGTATGGCCTATGGCAGCAAGAAGCCGCAGATCATCGTGATGGGGCTCAAGTTCCTCTTCAAAACGGAGTTCATCTTGCCCGGAGACGCGGAGCCGCTGCTCACGAGCCACAAGATCGCGCGGCAGATCCCTGCCGGGCTCATCCAACAGCAGGTGGGCTCCCCGCCCCGCGGGGCCCTCGAGGCCATCGTCTACGAGGCGATGATGCGCGAAGCCTTCATCGACCTCGGGGAGCGCTACCTCTCCACGTGGTTCCGGAAGCGCGACGAGCCTCGGTGAGGGTGGACGAGCTCCTGTCGTCGCCAGGCGTGGTCGATCGGAATTGACACCGACAATGTGAGCGTTCACAATGGGCCCGAGTGGTACCCTTTTGCTGTAAACGTTCACGGATCGGATCCATAAAGGCAACGATTTCGCACACTTGCAAGGCCGAGCTCGCTTATGCTGCCCATGATCGATGGGCTCGTAAGTGCCCGAATTAGCTCAGGAGCGCGCTCCGACCCGTGAACGGCTATCGTTTGCTTAGCCTGGATCGGTCATGCGCACCGAGACCTTCGTCATCCGATCGATCTCGATCTCGGCCTCGGCACTGATTCCATTCGCCCGATCGTCTCGGACGCGATGCTGATGAGCTCTTGATGGGCCGGGCTGCCATCGCGGCGAAGCGCCCATCGAGCGGCGCCGGAGAGCCATCGCCTGAGCGTTCTACGACATCTGGCGTCACTTGACGATCCTTCAGGAGAGCAGCGAGGTCCAGGAATGGCCACGGTTACGACATCCCTCCAGCACAAGCACCTCATCGCGGCGTTGCTGCTTTGTAGCGCGACCGTGTTTCCGTCCGAATCCATGGCGGACAACCCCATCGTACAGACGATCTACACCGCGGACCCGGCCCCTCTGGTCCACGACGGGACCCTGTACCTCTATACCGGACATGACGAAGACAGCGCTTCGACGTTCTTCGGGATGAACGAATGGAGGGTGTATTCGTCCACGGATATGGTGAACTGGACGGATCGCGGTTCGCCGCTGAAATACAAGGATTTCAGCTGGTCGAAGGCAGATGCCTGGGCAGGTCAGGTCGCCCACAGAAACGGGAAGTTCTATTTCTACGTCCCTACGACCAGCCGGACGCACAACAGGATGGTCATCGGCGTCGCCGTGTCGGACAGTCCTGTCGGCCCGTTCGAAGACGCCCTGGGGAAGCCGCTGATCAACGCCAATTGCGGCGACATCGATCCGACGGTGTTCATCGACGACGACGGCCAGGCCTATCTCTACTGGGGAAATCCCAACCTGTGCTACGTGAAGTTGAACGAGGACATGGTCTCCTACCAGGGAGAGGTCGTACGCGTACCCATGACGGCGGAGAGCTTCGGAGAGCGCACCGGGAGCGCCGAACGACCGACCCTGTACGAGGAAGGTCCGTGGCTCTATAAGCGCAATGGAATGTACTACCTGGCGTATCCGGCAGGCGGCATCCCCGAGTACATCGCCTACTCCACGAGCAGCAGCCCCACCGGCCCGTGGACGTACCGGGGGGTCATCATGCCCACGGAGGGCGACAGCTTCACCAATCATCCGGCCATCATCGACTTCAAGGACAACTCGTACTTCTTCTACCACAACGGCGCTTTGCCGGGCGGAGGAGGGTATCACCGTTCGGTGGCCGTCGAGCGATTCACGTACAACGAGGATGGTACCATCCCGACGATCACGATGACCGAGGCGGGACCGCCTGGCGTCGACACCCTCAATCCGTACGTCATGACGGAGGCTGAGACCATCGCCTGGGAATCCGGCGTCGAGACCGAGGCATGCAGCGAGGGCGGGATGAACGTCACGTCGATCGAAGACGGGGACTACATCAAGGTGAAGGACGTCGATTTCGGTTCCGGCGCGGGATCGTTCGACGCAAGGGTCGCCTCGGCGACCAGCGGCGGCAGCATCGAGCTGCGCCTCGACAGCCCGACCGGCACGCTGGTGGGGACCTGTGTGGTTGAGGGTACCGGCGGCGCCCAGACCTGGGTTACCAAGTCGTGTCCGGTCGACGGTGCGAAAGGGATACACGATTTGTATCTGAAGTTCACCGGTGGGAACGGTCCCCTGTTCAATTTCAACTGGTGGAAATTCGCTACGCTCGACGCCACGGATCCGACGGGCGGCGGGGGCGGTCCGGACACGGGTGAAGGGGGAGCGACGGGCAGCGGCGGCTCGGGTGAGGGTGGGAGCGTCAGCAGCGCGGCGACGACCGGCAGCGGCACGGGCGGCGCTGGCGCCGCCCCGCCAGACAGCGCCGGCGAGGACGAGGGCGGGTGTGGGTGCCGGGTCAAGACGGGGCCCATCTCCCCGGCGAGCGTGCTCGCCGCCCTGACCGCGTTGGGCGCGATCGTCGCGCGGCGTCGTGCGCGAAGAGCGGGGCGGAGCGGGGCCGTCGCGAACTGACGGTGCCGGTGCCCGGAGCGATGATCCAGCGGGCGCGCTCCCGGTGAACGTAGAGAGTGCCCGGGTCCGGCGCGGCTGGCTTTCAGAGAGCTGGGACAGAGGGGAGCAGGCACGGCGAACGCCGGCCCGAACCGCGCGCCATCGCGTGGGACAAGAGAATAGAGCGTAGAGAGGATGCTATGAGATCAGTTTTTGCTCTGGCAATGTGCGGCTTGCTGGCTGGCTCGTTCGTCACGATGGGCTGCGGCGGTGACGACGACGGGACCGGTGGAGGCACCACGACGAGCAGCTCGAGCAGCTCGTCGACGAGCGGTACCGGGAGCACGGGAGGCGACGGCGGCGCGGGCGGCGACGGCGGCGCGGGCGGCGACGGCGGCGCGGGCGGTGACGGCGGCACGGGCGGCGACGGCGGCGCTGGCGGCGACGGCGGCGCTGGCGGCGACGGCGGCGCGGGCGGCGACGGCGGCACGGGCGGCGACGGCGGCGCGGGCGGCGCTGAAGAAGTGGACATCGGTCCCGGTCCGGACGAGCGCTGCTCGGGCTGCGCCCGGCTGGCCGTGCCGCTCACCGAGGCCGACACAGGGACGCTGTTCCAGTTCGACTTGCCGGATCTGATCGACCTGACCGGCGCCACCGTCACGTTCCGTGTGAAGACGTACGCCGGCACCGGCGGTGGCGTGCAGACGTTCGTACAGAATGGAGGTGCACAGGCCTGGATAGGCCTCCCCTGGGCCTGGACGGACCTCAGCAGCCTGCAGGAGTGGACAGAGCTCACCATCGACGTCGATGCCGCCGCCGCTGCGGATGAGACCATGACGTTCGACAAGACCAAGGTGAGGCGCATCGGCCTGAGGGTCGACGCAGGTATCTCGGGGCCCTGGGCCAACCCGAGCGTGGTCTATGTCGACTTCATCAGGATCACGAGGCCCGGCGGCGCCGGCGGCACGGGCGGCGACGGCGGCGCAGGCGGTACGAGCGGCACAGGCGGCGCAGGCGGCGACGGCGGCGCAGGCGGCGATGGCGGCGCAGGCGGCGACGGCGGCGCAGGCGGCGACGGCGGCACCAGCGGCACAGGCGGCGACGGCGGCGCCGGTGGCACAGGCGGTGCGAGCGGCGACGGCGGCGCCGGTGGCGCCGGTGGCGCCAGCGGCGAGGTGGTTCACGTGCTCGGTCCGTTCGAGTTCACGAGCGAGCTGCAGGGGTTCGCGATCGGTGACTACAGGATGGTGCCAGGCTCGAGGCTGGATCTCCTGGACGAGTGAACCTGGCTGCCCGCGGCGCTCGCGCGCGGCATCCTCGATCTTCTCAACCCCCGGCGCCGTCGGGCTCCCGCCTCATCGCTCGTCGGCGCCGATGTCGATGCGCGCCCCGCGCGTCCGCGCCTCGCCGTCGATGTCGGACGCTCCGCCCTGCGCGCCCGGATCGACGCCCGCGTCGACGGCCGGCGAGCCGCTCGTCAGGTGGAGGTCCGACGGCGGCCCGGCCAGGAGCGGGTCGACGAACCGCGCGCGCGGGTCGGTGAAGGCGCCGGCCGAGGTCTTGCTCGCGCCGAAGAAGATGTTGTTGTCGACGCGCACGTTCCTGTTGTTGCGGCCGCTGCTCACGTAGGCGTTCGTCGCCTTGGCGTAGAGGATGTTGTTCTGGATGAGCACGCCGTCCGAGTTGTTCTGGAGGATGATCTCGCCGCCGGCGGCCTGAACCAGCGTGTTGTTGAGCACCGAGATGTTCGCCGCGCTGCCCACGCTCGTGGAGTAGCCGCCGACCATGATGTTGCCCTGGTAGCTCCGCGACACGAAGTTGTTCCGCACGGTGATGTTGCTCGTGGTCCTGCCCCGGTGCTCGCTGGCGACCTCGATCCCGATGTCGCTGTTATCGACCTTGTTCCGCTCGATGACGATGTCCCTGCCGCCGTCGACGTAGATGCCGTCGGCGGACCGCTCGCCGTCGTAGGCTGGGTTCTGGGCCGAGGTGATGTTGTAGACGACGTTGTCCACGCACACGCCGTTCCTCGCCTGATCCGAGCCCGAGGGGCCGACGCCCTCGAAGCCGATGAAGTCGATCCCGATGTTGTCGTTGTCGTGGACCTCGTTGCGCGAGACCACGAAGTTCGTGACGTTGCCGTTGAGGACCAGCGACTCGCTCGAGCCGAGCTTGCAATCCCGGATCTCGTTGCCGTCGATGAGGATGTCCGTCATCGGCGTCGCGGACGTGCCATAGACGGCGATGCCGTGGGCGTCCTCGGAGCTCTCGATGTGGTGCACGACGTTGTCGCGGATCTCGAGGAAGCTCGAGCTCCCGCTCGCGCTGATGCCGATCGGCGTGTCGGCTCCTTTGAAGTTCTGCACCGTCATGCCGGCGACCCGGATGTAGCTCTTGCTGGCGATCTCGATCCCGGCGCCGTCCCTGCCTGTCCCGTCGAGGATCGCGCCTGTCTCGCCCTGCAGGGTGATGCAGCCGGCGGCGGCCGTGCCGCCCCTCCCGAAGGAGACGTTCTCCCTGTAGGTGCCCGCCTTGACGAGCACGGTGTCGCCCGCGGCCGCCGCGTCGAGGCCGGCCTGGATCGTGCGATGATCGCCGCCCGAGGGAGCGACGGTGATGATCTTGCCGCTCGAGCGATCCCCGCACGGCCCGGCCGCCGCGGCGAGCCCGGCCTGAAGCGCGTCTGCGCCCGCGTCGTCGGGGCCGGACGGCGCTGCGCACGCGGGAGACAGCCCGACGGCGAGCAGCAGGATGCCGGACGGAGCGAGGCGGTGCGCCGCGTGCGGCGCGCGGATTCTCATCGATCGATTCATGAGCCTTTGTCCTCGAAGTGTTGCCTGTCACGTTGAAGTCGCGACCCTGGCGCGTGCGCCGGGCGCTTCGACGCGGGGACATTGCAAGCGGGCGGCCATACCGCCCGCCGCGGGAGGACGCCGGGGAGAAGGCCGCAAAGGCCCTTGGTCGCCTCGGGCCGATCACGAGATCTTGCGCAAGGTTCGTACAGCTGCGCAGCGCACGGACAGCCGCTCGCCGGCGAGGCGGCGAGGCGAGAAGGTATCCAGTCCTGCCGAACAGTGCGCGGCCCCCGGGCTCCTCCGGCGGAGCGCTCGCGCGCCTGCTGCGCGTACCCGCTCGCTGCGCAGCGCCGCTTCACGCGGGCGCGGCGCGCGCTGGCGCGACCGGAGGGCTCGCTTCGCACTGGCTTCCTCCGCTAGCATCGGCGGCGCGCTGCACGGGTATGCGCAGGAGGTTTTCTTGATCAAGGCGACGAAGCACAAGCCTCTCGCAACGACCATCACCGGCTCTCTGCCGCGGCCATCCTGGTATGTCTCCGGCCTCGCGGGCCGCAGGTTCTCGACGGCCATGGCCGATCTCGTGTTCAGGGAGCAGTACACCGACACGCTCGCCGTCCACATCACCGATCAGGTCAGGGCCGGCCTCGACATCCTGACCGACGGCGACGCCCGCTTCGACATGGATGTCGGGGGCCGCTCCTGGTTCGGCTATCTGGCCGAGCGCATGGAGGGCATGGCCGATCCCGGCCTCCGGCCCCAGCCATGGACGTCGCCGAGGGAGCGGGAAGCGGGCGATATCCTCCACGAGGTGATGGAGGCCCGCCTCCCCTTCTTCGTGCGCGGCCCCGTCGGCCGCGGAGGGCTGGAGTACGCGCGCGTCTGGAAGGCGGCGCAGCGCATGACGAGCAGGCCCATGAAGCTCGGCACCTGCTGCGGCCAGCTCCTCGAGGCCGTCCTCCTCAACCAGCATTACGCGAACCGCCGCGAGCTCCTCTTCGCCATCGCCGACAGCCTCAATCAGGAGCTGCACGAGGTCGCCGACGCGGGGTGCCCCGTCATCCAGCTCGAGGAGCCGATGCTCCATTACGTCGCCGGCCAGGACAAGGGGGCGGAGCTGACCGCGGCGCTCTACGTCGACGCCTTCAACCGCGAGGTCGCCGGGCTGCGCGACAAGACCGAGGTCTGGGTGCACACCTGCTGGGGCAACCCGGCGGCGCAGCGGGTGGAGGTCGCGACGAGCGGCTACGAGGGCGCGCTCGGGCTGCTCGACCGGCTCGACGTCGACGTCATCACGTTCGAGGCCGCGAGCGACGGCGGCGCGGCGCTCCCGGCGATCGGCGAGGCGATCGGCAAGGACAAGAAGGTCTGCATCGGCGTCGTGCACCACCGCAGCCTGGAGGTGGAGACCCCCGAGCAGGTCGCGGCGCTCGTCCGCAAGGCGCTCCGGTTCATCGAGCCGGAGCGGCTGATCCTCAGCAGCGATTGCGGCTTCGGCCGACAGGGCATGAGCCGGATGCACGCGTTTCACAAGATGGTGTCGCTGGTGCGCGGCGCGAACATCGTCCGCCGCGAGCTCGGCCTCGAGCCGGCGCCGTGCCTCGCGGCGGAGCAGCGCTATTCGATGCTCGTTTAGCGCGCCGAGGTCGGTCCCCGGGCGCCTCGGCCGCGGATCAGCGGGAGATAGACCTCGTCGACGATCTCGACGAGCACGCTGTCGGGCACGCTCGGCGCGCCCCGGGTGATGAACTCGTTGCGCAGGAGGACGACGGCCGCCGTCGCGACGCGGGGGTGCAGCGCCTCGGGCGGCGCCTCGCCGCGCGCGACCGCGCGGCCGAGGACGCTCAGCCACAGCGCGCTGCCGCCGTCGTTCGACGCCTCCTGGAGCTCCCTCAGCAGCTCGGGCTCGCCGCCGACCCCTGCCAGCAGGCCGCGGAGCACATCGCCGAGCGGCGACGACCAGTGCCGGTTCGCCCCCCGCAGCAGCTCGAGCGCGTCGGCGCGAAGCGAGCCGGTGTCCGGCAGCGCCGCGCTGTCGGCCGCGAGCTGCCGGTACGCGGCCACGGCGAGCCCGGCCCGGCTCGGCCACCGGCGGTAGATCGCGTTCTTGTTCGTCCCCGCGCGCCTCGCGACCCCATCCATGGTCAGCCCCGGGAAGCCGACCTCGGCGAGCTCCTCGGCCGCGGCGCGCAGGATCGCCAGCTCAAGCACCGCTCCACGCCGTCGTTCCGCCGCCACGCCGTCACCCGCTCTCGGACATGTAACTTAAATTACGTTGCGCGCACGCCGAGACGATTTAAGGTACGCTCAGTACCTTAACCGGCGTGAGGGCCATCGATCATGCGAGCCTACGGCATTTGCTACGACACGGGCTTTCTCAACAAGGGCAACAGCACCCACGAGCCGTTCGACCCGGACCGCGTGCGGCGGGACATGGGGGTCATCCGCGGCGACCTGCATTGCACCGCGGTCCGCATCACCGGCGGCGATCTGGGCCGGCTGAAGATCGCCGCCACCCACGCCGCCGCGGCGGGCCTGGAGACGTGGATCTGCCCGTTCACCACCGATCTGACCGGCGACGAGCTGCTCGCGTTGCTCGCCGAATGCGCCGAGCACGGCGAGCGGCTCCGCCGCGCGGGGGCCGAGGTGGTGATCGTCACCGGCTCGGAGCTCAGCCTGATGAACGAGGGCTTCGTGCCCGGCGAGACGTTCCTCGACCGGAGCAAGGTGTTCACCGGGCGGGGGCCGGAGCTCCGCGAGCTGCTCGCCGCGATCCCGGCGCGGTTGAACGCGCTCCTCGCCCGGGCCGTCGCGGTGGTCCGCGCGCGGTTCGGCGGCAAGGTCACCTACGCTTCGCTCTCGTTCGAGGGCGTCGACTGGACGCCGTTCGACATCGTCAGCACCGACGCCGCGTACCGGTACGCGCAGATCGCCGACCGGTTCCCCGAGCTCATCCGCGCCTTCGTCGCCCAGGGCAAGGCGCTGGGCAAGCCGGTCGCGATCACCGAGTTCGGCTGCGCGACCTACGCGGGCGCGGCCGACGCCGGCCCGCGCGGCAGCGATATCATCGTGTGGGACGAGGCGACCGCGACGCCGCTCGGGTTGAACGGCGCGTACGCGCGCGACGAGGCCGAGCAAGCCAATTACCTGCGGGAGGTGCTCGAGGTCCTCGACGCCGAGGGCGTCGACGCCGCATTCGTGCACGCCTTCGCCGGATACATCCTGCCGCACGACCCGGGCGAGCCGCGCAAGGACCTCGACCTGGCCAGCACCGGCGTCGTGAAGGTCCTCAAGGACGGCACCTGGGCGCCCAAGCAGGCGTTCTCGATGCTCGCCGGTACCTACGGCCGGCGGCGCCAGTAGCTCCACCCGCCGGGAGTCCGGACAGGGATGTGGAGGGACGGCCCGCCGCGCTCAGATGAACTTCGCCGTGATGCTCCGCTCGCAGCCCTTCAATTCGTAGGGCGGCCCCGCGAACAGCACCTCGCCGCCGGCGCTGCCGCCCTCCGGGCCGAGGTCGATGATCCAGTCCGCCTGCCGGATCACGTCGAGGTGATGCTCGATCAGGACCACCGTGTTCCTGGCGTCCACCAGCCGGTCGATGATGCCCATGAGCAGCCCGATGTCGGAGAGGTGCAGCCCGGTGGTGGGCTCGTCCATCACGTAGACGCTGCCCTGCTTGTGGATCTCGGTGGCGAGCTTCAACCGCTGCCCCTCCCCGCCCGACATCGTGCTGAGCGGCTGGCCCAGCTTCAGGTACCCGAGCCCCACGTCGTTCATGGCCTGCACAACGGCCCGGATCTTCTTCTCGCCGAAGAACGCCAGCGCCTCCTCCACGGTCATGTCGAGCACGTCGCTGATCGTCTTGCCGCGCAGGCGGTACGCGAGCACCTCGGCCTTGAACCGCTTGCCCTCGCAGAGCTCGCAGGTGGAGACGATGCCCTCCATGAACGCCAGATCGGTGTAGACCACGCCCAGCCCGTTGCAGTTGGGACAGCTGCCCTCCGAGTTGAAGCTGAAAAGCGAGGCGCTGACCTTGTTGGCCTTGGCGAACGCCTGCCGGATGTCGTCCATGATGCCGGTATACGTGCACGGCGCCGAGCGGCTGTTGGCCGTCACCCGGGACTGGTCGATCACGATCGCCTCCGGGTGCTGCTCCAGGAAGACATCGTTGATCAGCGTGCTCTTCCCGGAGCCGGCGACCCCCGTCACGACCGTCAGCACGCCCGTGGGGATGCCCACCGTGACGTTCTTCAGGTTGTGCAATGCGGCGTTCTTGATGAGCATCTGCCCGGTGGGCTGCCGGACCTTCCGCTTGATCGGGAGGTGCTGCTTCAGGGACCTTCCGGTC
The DNA here is from genome assembly GCF_051474665.1 of Sorangium sp. So ce394. Lineage (NCBI taxonomy): Bacteria > Pseudomonadati > Myxococcota > Polyangiales > Polyangiaceae > Sorangium > Sorangium sp. So ce394. The sequence goes on along the minus strand of NZ_CP150339.1, from coordinate 4,197,681 downwards.
AACGTGTCGGCGTCCTTGAGGGCCTCATAGCTCCCCTGGAAGACCACCTGACCGCCGTGCACCCCCGCCTTCGGGCCCATGTCCACCACGTGATCCGCGATCGCCACCACGTCCGGATCGTGCTCGACGACGAGCACGGTATTGCCCTTGTCGCGCAGCTTCTGGAGCAGCCGGTTCAGCCGGGCGACGTCGCGCGCGTGCAGCCCCACGCTGGGCTCGTCGAGGATGTACAGCATCTCGGTCAGGCTGTTTCCGAGGTGCCGGATCATCTTCACGCGCTGCGACTCGCCGCCGGACAGGGTGGCGGTCTCCCGGCCGAGGCTCAGGTAGCCGAGGCCGATGTCCACGAGGTGCTGCAGGCGCTCGATGAGCCGCGCGGCCAGCCGCACGGCGACCGGATCGGTGAGGCCTTGCAAGAACTCGATCAGCTCCGTCGCCTCCAGGTCGGACGCCTCGGCGATGTTCCGGCCGTTGATCCTGCAATTCAGGGCCGCCTGGTTGAGCCGCGCGCCGCGGCACGCCGGGCAGGTCTGCGAGGTGGTGAACTGCTCGAAGACCGCCCGGTTGCGGTCGGACATCGCCGCGGCGTCCTTCTTGAGGTACATGCGGGTGAAGCGCTCGACGAGGCCCTCGTACTTCGAGCCGAACTCGCCGAACGAGACCTTCACGTCGGCGCCGTACAGGAGCGCGCGGAGCTCCTCCTCCGAGTAGTCCTTGATCGGCTTGTCGCTGTCGAAGAGCCCGGAGAGCGGGTACATCTTCCACATCCATTTGCCGACCTTGAAGTCCGGATGGAGGATGGCCCCGCCGTTCAGGGACTTGCTGCGGTCGAGGAACCTGTCCAGATCGAGCTGGACGGTCTTGCCGATACCCTCGCACTCCGGGCACATCCCCTGCGGGTTGTTGAACGAGAAGCCGAAGGCCGGCCCCGCGGCCGGCTGCCCGACCCGCGAGAAGAGCAGCCGCAGCAGCGCGGCGATGTCGGTGTACGTGCCGGCCGTCGAGCGCGAGCCGCCGCCGACGCGCTTCTGATCGATGATGATCGGCGCGTTCAGGTGCTCGATGCGATCGACGTCGGGCTGGCCATAATGCGGCAAAAAGCCTTGCACGAAGGCGGTGAAGGTCTCGTTGAGCTGGCGCTGCGCCTCGGCGGCGATGGTGTCGAAGACCAGGGAGGACTTCCCGGAGCCGGATACGCCGGTGAACACCGTGATCTTCTGCTTGGGGATGTCCAGCGAGACGTCCCTGAGGTTGTTCTCACGCGCGCCGCGCACCTGGATGAACTGGCGATCCATCACGATTGCCTCCTTCTCCGAGCCCGAAACGCCCGACCGCCGCAGTCTCCCCGAAGGCCACGATCAGAAACCGACGCGGCTCTCCACCTCGCGGAACCGAGACGGCGGAACCGAGACGATCGAGCGTCGAACATGTCCGCGTGGGCCCCCCAGGCGGCATCGCGCGCGCCGGACGCAGTCCACGCCTCGAGGTCGGCCGGCTCCTCTAGCGCGAGGGGTCAGGAAAAGCAAGACGAATCGGAAATGTCAAGGGGCCAGAAGCGCGAGCCGATCGGCGTGGCCGACCTCGCCGGCGGTGGGCCTGAGCCGCCTGAGCCGCGACCAGGCATCGAGCGTCCTCGCGTCGCCGTCGCCGGCGCTTGCTGGGGTGGGGCCGGCAGGGTAAGGATTCGGCGGAAATCATGGGAATCGCGCCCACATGCTGCGGCGATCGGCCGGCGCGCGGTCGGGACTCCCTCTTTCTGCTCGTTGCATTCCTCCTCCACGCGGGCGGCGTCGTGGCCGCGGTTGCGCTCGTGCCGCAGGTCGTCGACGAGCGCGCCGGCGCGGGCGCGGAGGTCGAGCCGCTCGTCCTGCTGGATCTCGACGTGTCGCCTGACGAGCCCAGGGCGCCGCACGACCCGCCGATGGAACCGCCGCGGGGCCTCTCCCGGACGAGCGGCGCCGACCCCGGCTCCGCGCGCGCCGCGTCGAGAGGGCGGGCGCCGGCGCCGCCCGAGGCGCCTTCCGCGCAGGCGCCGAGCTCCGGACCGGAGACCCACGAGGCGGCGCCCCCGGACGAATACGGCGCGCCTCCCCCCGCCGCGGCCCCTCCCGGCCTCGATGGATCGCCGGTCTGGGCCTTGCCGGGTGTCTTGCCGGCGGCGCCTCCGGCCGGCTCTCCCGCTCCCACGCGCCCCGTCCCGCCGCGCTCCGCGAAGAACGACGCCGAGGAGGGCGGGAGAGGGCCCATGCTGGTGTTTCCCGCGGCGGGCACGCTCGCCTCGGCCGTCGCCGACGAGGTGTCGTCGTCCCCGGCGCCGGAGGTCTCCGAGAGCTCGTTCGAGCTCACCCTGAACGCGAAAGGCCACCTGATCTCGGCGCGCTTCCTCCGGGCGAACGCGGGGAGCGGCGAGGACTGGCGGCGCATCGCCCAGGCCGTGCTGCGGCGCTTTTCGGGGCGCGCGCTGCCGATGAACGGCGATTTCGCGGCCGGCAGCAGGGTCATCGTCCACGTGAACAGCCGGGTCGTCGTGCCCGACGGGACGGGGCACGGGATACCGATGCCGATGCTGAAGCACGACGGCGGCAAGCCGATCATCCGCGAAGACTCGCTGGACGATCGCTTCCGCTCGCCTCACCTCGCGCCTGCGCCTGACGAGAAGAAATTCGTGCTCTCGTTTCTCACCGATGTCGCGAACATCGGCGCGCAGCGCCGGAGGGTCGTCAGCACGCGGGTCGAGGCCGTTCCTGTCGCGCTGCCATGACGCGCTGGATCGCGGTCCGATCGCCGCGCCACGCCGGATCCCGCCCCCGCGGACGGCCGTGGCCCCGTCCCGCCGGAGCGCGTCCGGCGGCCCGGCGCTCAGGCCAGCGCGCGGCGCTCAGGCCAGCGTGCGGCGGACGCGCGCGCCGAGCTCCTCGAGCCGCGCGATGGCGCTCGCCGGGTCGAGCACGCTCTCCGGGTTGTAGAGGCCCGGGCCGACCGGCGGGCCGCCCGCGAGCCCGAGCAGGCGCTCCGTCGCGATCGCGGCGCCGTACGCGCTGAGGCGAGAGAGGTTGTCCGCATCGACGATGTCGTAACGCAGCCGCGCCCCCGACCCGTCGCGGCGCCGCCCCGACACCTCGACGATGAGCTCCGTCAGGGGGCCCGCGCCGCCGGCCGCCCTGCCGCGCGCGGCGAGGTCGGTCCGGATCGATCGCGCGTCGGTCGCCGCCGCGAGGCTGACCACGTCGGACAGCGGCAAGGCCTGGCCGACGTGCGCCGCGCCCTCGGCGTCCACGACGCGCCTGGTGGCCGCCTCCCCGCGCAGCCAGGTCCATTTCCCGTCATCGAGGACGAGCGCGGCCTCCCCGACCTGCCGGAGCCGCTCGAAATCGGCGCTCGACGCGGGACCGCCGTGATCGTCCGCGCCGATCACGGCCGCGATCGCGATCGCGTCGACGCTCCGGAGCTCCTGGGCGAGGTGCAGCGCCGCCAGCGTCGCCGTGCCGCCGAAGGTGTGGCCCAGCATGAGGATGGGAGCGCGCGTCGGGCGCGCCACGTAATGGGCGACCAGGGGGCCTATCTCCGTGACGAAGTCCGAGAAGGCGAGATAGGCCACGCCGTCCGCCTGCGCGCGCTTCAGCGCGTTCGACGACTCGTCCTTGACCAGCGTGACGATGGCGCTGAACGACGAGCCCGGCTCGAGGCCGAGGTCGCTCCTCTGGACGTCGACCGTCACCGCCGCCGTCGGACCGCCGACCTCCGCGGCGACCGCCGCCGCCTTGCGCCCGTCGCGCCCGCCGATCGCGATCCGGAGATCCGGATGCAGGCGCCGGAGCGCCCTCGCCGCGCGCGCGCCGACGTGACCCGAGCCGCCGATCAAGAGAACTGGAGACATCGTACGTGTGCTCATCGGAATGGACTCCTCCCGCCGGGTCGCGCGAGCGGCCGGGCGTGCTCGAAGCAACCTACCATCAGTAAGTTACCTTTGGTAACATGAACCTACTCGTGGTAGTGTCAAGGCGCATGGCGAAGACGAACGCAGCGCGGACCCCGACCCGGCCGAGGGGCGATGCCCCCGGCAAGCGCCTGCCGAAGGCGGAGCGCCGCGAGCAGCTGCTCGAGACGGCCGAGCAGATCGCGCGCGAGGAGGGCACCGAGGCGCTGACGCTCGGCCACCTCGCCGAGCGCGCCGGCGTCAGCAAGCCGATCGCGTACGAGCACTTCGAGACGCGGTCCGGGCTCCTCATCGCGCTCGCGCGGCAGATCGACGATCGCCAGGTCGCGGCGCTGCTCGAGGCGCTGACGCGGACGCAAAAGCGCCTGGAGGACGTCGCGCGCGTCGTCAGCGCCGCGTACATGCACTGCTGCGCGACGGTCGGGCCCCAGTGGTTCGCGATCCTCGCGGCGCTGAAGGGCGACGAGCAGATGGACGCCGTGGAGCGGGAGCTGCTCGACAGGTACGTGACGATCTACCGGGACGCGCTCGCGCCGTGCGTCCAGCTCTCGAAGCGCGAGCTGCACCTCCGCTGCGTGGCGATCATCGGCGCCGCCGAGGCGCTCGCGGCCGAGATGTTCCGCGGCCGCGCCGACGAGGCGGCCGCCGCAGAGGCGCTCGAGTCGCTGATCGTGCGGTGGCTCTCGAAGGGCGGCTGAGCGGCGCCATCCGCGGTGGCCGCGAGGCGGCGGGCCCCCGCCGCCGGCCGGGCCGATCGCTCAGAACCGATAAAGGACGTTGGCCTTGTCGCCGGACACGTAGATCGCGCCCGACGGGCCCACGGCGACGCTGCTCATCGCGAAGGTCGGCGGCGTCCCGGTGATCGCCGGGAGCCCCACCTCGAGGTGCTTTGCCAGAACCGTGATCTCTCCGGTCGACGGGTCGATGCGCAGGAGCTTTCGCCTCCCGCTCTCCACGACGAGCAGGGTGCCGTCCAGATCCACCGCCATCCCCTCGGGCTGCCACAGGCCGGCGGCCACCACGAGCGGCGGAGAGAGCGTCGCGCCGCCGGACACCAGCTGGAGGACCTCGCCCGTGGCCCAGTCGGCGGCCCAGAGGTCGCCGCCCTCGACGGCGAGGCCCGAGGGCACGGACATCGGCGCGAGGGTCACGCGCCCGCCGCCGGTCTCGCGGACGACGCGCCCCGCGCCCTGCCCCGCGCCGAGCTCGGCCACCACGAGATCGCCCTGGAACCGGACCGCGTTGAGCGGCGTGGCGAAGTCGCTGTAGGTCTCGAGCACCGAGGCGGTCGCCGGGTCGTAGACCTGAACCACGTTGGCGAACCACGAGGTGAAGATCAACGCCGGGCCGTCCGCCGACACGGTGGTGGGCGCGTGCATCTCGGAGACGCCGAGGAACGACCGCTCAACGCCGAGCGGCTCGCCCGTATCGCCATCGAACGTGCGGAGCGAGGCCGTGTCGCCGACATAGACCGTCTCGGCCCCTCCCTCGCTCAGCACGGCCACGCCGCCGGGCAGGACGAGGCCACCCGGGAGCAGCGAGCGCACCCCGCCGTCCGGCTCGATCCGGACGACGAAGCCGTCGGTGGCGCTCGAGACATAGAGCTTGTTCTGCGCGTCGATGGCGAGGTTGTCGAGGCCGGGCGGGAGCACCGCGAGGACCTCCGTGTCGCCGGTCGCGACGTCGATCCGCACCACCTCGCCGTTCTGATCGACCGCGTGGAGCCGGCCGAGCCCGTCGAACTTGACCGCCGCGGGGATGAAGAAGCCGTCGGCGACCGTCCGGATGTCGCACTCCGCCTCCGGGTCGACCGCGCCGGTGCAGGAGTCCACATCGATGCTGACCACCCTGCCCTGCGTCCAGATCGGCCCGTACAACCTGCCGTCGGGGCCCCAGTCCATGCCGTTCAGGAAGCCGAGGTTGCCCGCGATGAAGCGCGGCGGCGCCGACAGATCGGGATCGAGCTCGTAGAGGCCGTCGCCGAGGAAGTCGAGGGCCACGAAGAGCCGCCCCGTATCGGAGAAGGTGATGGGGTTGACCCCGAGCGCGACGTTCTGCGCGGTGATGTCCCCCGACGGCGAGCGCCGCACGACGTTCCCGGTGAGGAGCGACGTCCAGTAGAGCGAGCCATCCGGGCCGAACGCGAGGTCGTCCGGGCCCTCGACGCCGTCCGACCCGTCGAGCCGGTCCACGACGCTCCCGCTCTTGCGGTTCACGACGGCGATCTCGTCGCCGAGCAGGCTCGCGACGTACAGCCGGCCATCCGGCCCCACGTTCATCCCGTTGGCGCCGTGGAGCCGCGCCCCCTCGACGAGGACCGACGGCTTCGCGTGCGCCGGCGGCGAGACCCCAAGAGCGATCGACCCAGCAAGCACGAATGCAAAGGACCTAGGCATAGTTCTCCTTTCACCGTCGCGCGTGGGCCCGAGACCCCAGGATCAAGTCATCGAGCGGGGGACCAGCGTGACGGAGCGAACACCCGGTGAACTGTCGAATCAAGCAGATCGCCTCACACGATAGCACGGTGATTGAGGAATATCCATGGATGCATGGGCCCGCTCCGCTGTCGTTACGCGTTCGCCGCGTTGCGCGCGTCCGGCGCGTCCGGCGCGTTCGGCGCGTTCGGCGCGGGCGAGCAGAGCGGCGTCGGCCGAGGTGCATGAGCTCGCAGGCCGCGCCGCGCGCGGCGCCGGCGGTTCGCCTTGTCGGGCGAGGGGCCAGGCGTTAGAGCATGCCGAGATGAACCCAAAGGGCCCAGGAGATCCAGCCCGCTCGAACGGTCAGGACCCGAGCTTCCGAGAGAATCACGGCGCGGAGCGCCTGCTCTGCGCCGTGGGGGAGCTGTGGCGCGCGCCCGATCTCCCGACCCTCCTGAACGTCGCGGCCCGAGCCGCCCGGGAGCTCACCGGCGCCGACGGCGCGTCGTTCGTCCTCCGCGACGGTGAGCTTTGCCACTATGCCAGGGAAGACGCGATCTCCTCGCTCTGGCAGGGCAGGCGATTCCCGATGTCGAGCTGCGTCAGCGGGTGGGTGATGCGGAATCGGAGGCCGGCGATCGTCGACGATATCGCGCTCGATCCCCGGATCCCCCTCGGCGTCTACAGGCCGACGTTCGTGCGGAGCATGGCGATGGTGCCGATCCACGCGCGCGCTCCCCTCGGGGCGATCGGGTGCTACTGGGGCTCGACGCGCGTGGCCACGGCGCACGAGGTGACGCTGCTCCAGGCGCTCGCCGACGGCGCCGCGCTGGCGATGGACAACATCGCCCTCCGCGAGCGCATGGAGAAGGCCGAGGCGCGGATCGACGAGCTCGACGCGCTGACCCGCGATCTCACGGAGCGGCACGAGGCGCTCGCGGAGAGCCAGCGGCAGGGCGACGCGCTGAACGAGCTCCTCGCGCACGACCTCAGGAGCCCCGCCGCCGGCATCCTGCTGACCGCCAGGGCTCGGCTGCGGGATCCGGCGCTGGAGGAGCGGGAACGGCGCCGCTGGAGCCGGGTGCTCTGCTCGGCCGAGCTCATCCAGCGCACGGCGATGAACCTGCTCGACACCTCGAGCCGGCAGCTGGGGGCGCTCGTGCCTCGGCTGGATGAGCTCGACCTCACGGCGTTGCTGGAGGAGGTGGCCGAGATCCTCGAGCCGTTCGCGGCCTCCCGCGACCAGCGCATCGCGCTCCGCCCCGGCGCGCCGCGCTGCTGCCGCGCCCGGGGCGACGCGGATCTCCTGCGCCGGGTGCTGCAGAACCTGCTCGACAACGCCCTCCGCCACACGCCCGCGCGCGGCGCCGTGCACGTCGATGCGCGGCCGGTCGACGCGCGCTGGGTGGAGGTGCTCGTGTGCGACGAGGGCCCCGGCATCCCTGCCCACCTGCGCGACCACATCTTCGACAGGTACGTCCGGCTCGACGATCCGAACGTCGCGGCGCGCTCCGGCCGCGGGCTGGGACTGACGTTCTGCAAGCTGGCCGTCGAGGCGCACGGCGGCACGATCGAGGTGCGGGACAACAGCGATGGGCGCCCGGGGAGCTGCTTCTGCGTCCGGCTCCCGGCATGCTGACGGGTCACCCGCAAGAGCGGCGCTCACCCGCTTCGGATACGGGCCCATCTCGACGTTTTCGGTGCTCAGCGCACTGGAGTGCGCTTCCGCGCCGAAAACGCCGAGCTGGACCCGTCTCCTGTGCGGGTGAACGCCGCTCTGGAGCGCATGTACTGGAGAGGGGTGAAAACCGCTTTAGGCGGACTGGTCGATTTCTCGCAGCGTCTCGCGGAGGGCCTGGGCCTCCGCACCCTCGAGGATCACGGACGCGGACAGGGGCGTGGGCACGTGCTCGCGAAACTCCACGGGCTGGAAGGCGGCGAGGGCACCGGACGCGGTGTAGGCGAGATCCAGGCGCACGGCGGAGGTGTCCGGGTCGCCCTCCGCGTCGAGGGCGAAGGGGAGCTTCGCGATGGCGGCGAAGTCCCGCCTCGCCAGGGCGGCGGTGAGGGCCTCGACTGGGCAGGTGAAATAGCGGAAGCCCTCCTCCACCTTCTCACGCGTAGGTAGGTAGACGAGCTCGCTCAGGATCAGCCATTTGCGACGGGTGGTGAAGCGAGGGTCGGCGCGCAGGGAGTCCGACAGATCTTTGATCTCCATGAGTCCGTTCATACCGCAAGCGGGCCCAGCAATCGTCACTTTTCCAGGAGAGATGCGGATCGAGTAGGGTTTTCTATGTCAACCAGCGCGCGCAGGGTGGCAATAGGGTGAATAGGGTGAATGGTGCGACCGGTGATACCGCGAGCCCTTCACCGCGGGCGACGCGGCGGCGGAGGGCGCCCCGCTGGGCCACGCCGGAGGGAGCTAGACCTGCCCTCGCCCGAGCTTCCGGACGAGCCTCACCAGGTCCTCCGGGTGGACCGGCTTTCCGAGGTGCTCGTCGTACCCCGCCTCGAAGGCGAGCCGCTGGCTCGCGCCGCTCGTGTACGCCGTGAGCGCGATCGCGGGCGTCGCGCCGCCGTCGTCCCGCGCCATCGCCCGCACGCTCCGCATGAACGCGTAGCCGTCGAGATCGGCCATGCCGACGTCGCTCACGATGACGTCCGGCCTCACCGCGGCGATCGCCGAGAGCGCCTCCGACGCGGAGCTCGCGACGTGCACCTCCGCCCCTCGCGGGCGGAGCACGGCGCTCACGAGCTCGCGCGCGTCCGGCTCGTCGTCGACGACGAGCACGCGGAGGCCGTCCAGCTGCGCCTGCGTCGGCTCCCGAGCGGCCGCCTCGGGGGGTCGCTCGGCGTCGTGCTCGGGCGCGGACGCCACCGCCCGCACGGGCAGCGTGACGAAGAAGCTGGACCCTCGGCCATGGCCGGCGCTGCGGGCCGAGACGGTGCCGCCGTGGAGCTCGACGATGTGGCGGACGATCGACAGCCCGAGCCCGAGGCCGCCGAACCTGCGGGTGATCGAGCTGTCGGCCTGCCAGAACCGCTCGAACACGTGGGAGATCATCGCCGGATCGATGCCGCGCCCGTCGTCGTGCACGGCGAGGTGGATGCTCGCCCCTGCCTGCTCGATCTCCACGCGGACATGCCCCCCCTTCTCGGTGAACTTCACCGCGTTGGACAGGAGATTCCACACCACCTGCTGGAGCCGCGCCGGATCCCCGAGGAGCATGAGGGGGCGCCCTCCGCCCTGCACGACGAGCTCGATGCCCTTGGCGTCCGCGGCCGGGCGGACGACCTCGATCGCCTGATCCACGATGGCCGCGAAGCTCAGCGGCCTGGTCTCGATGCGCATCTTGCCGGTGATGATGCGCGAGACGTCGAGCACGTCCTCCACGATCCTCGCCTGCGCCTGCGCGTTTCGCCGGATCGTGTCGAAGGCCTTCGCGATCTCGGGGTCGCTCACGCTGTCGCACAGGAGCGACGACCACCCGAGGATCGCGTTGAGCGGCGTCCTCAGCTCGTGCGAGATCGTCGCGAGGAACTCGTCCTTCATGCGGTTCGCCTCCTGCGCCTGGACGAGGCGGAGGCGCTCCTCCTCGGCCCGGCGCCGCTCGGTGAGGTCCCTCGTGACCTTCGCGAACCCGACGAGCTCCCCGTGGGGGCCGCGGAGCGCCGTGATGATGACGCTGGCCCAGAACAGCGATCCATCCTTGCGGACGCGCCACCCCTCGTCCTCCACCCGCCCGTCGCGGGCGGCGACCTCGAGCATCCACGCGCATTTGCCGGCGCGGACGTCCTCCTGCCGATAGAAGCGAGAGAAATGGTGCCCGAGGATCTCCTCGGCCGTGTACCCCTTGAGCTCCTGCGCCCCGCGGTTCCAGGTCGTGACGACGCCCTGCGGATCGAGCATGAAGATGGCGTAGTCTTTGACGCTCTCGACGAGCAGCCGGAAGCGCTCCTCGCTCCGGCGGAGCGCCTCCTCCGCATGCCGGCGCTCCGTCAGATCCCGGGTGATCTTCGCGAAGCCGATCAGGGCGCCATCGCGGTCCCGCAGCGCCGTCATGACGACGCTGGCCCAGAACAGCGTGCCGTCCTTGCGGACGCGCCACCCCTCGTCCTCCACCCGCCCGAGCGCGGTCGCCTGCTCGAGCTCGCGGTCGCACTTCCCCGCGGCCACGTCCTCCGGCGGGTAGAACGTCGAGAAATGGCGGCCGACGATCTCCCTGGCCTCGTAGCCGTTGATCCGCTCCGCCCCCGGGTTCCACGTGGCCACATGACCTCGGTCGTCCAGGATGAAGATGGCATAGTCCTGGATGGTCTCGACGAGCAGCCGAAAGCGCTCCTCGCTCGCACGAAGCGTTTCCTTGACGCCCGGATCGGCCAACCCGCTCGGCTGTAACAAAACAGACATGACGCAGAGAGGATGCTCGATCCACGCCCTGCTGACCACTTCCGCGACGAGCGTGAGCGAGCCGAACGGCAGCGCTTCCTCCCCCGGAAGCGGCGCCCCGCGCAGGTCACGTCTCGAAACGCCACGCGCGCCGCGGGCCGAGGCGCTGGTCGGTATTCCGCCCTCCGCAGACATTTCTGCCGCTCACTCGGAATCAGGATCTGGATGAGGCTGCTCGGAGGGGCATCATGCCGATGCGGAGCCCTGACGCGCGACATGAGAGGAGATCCAGACGCGGAGACACCCGCAGACGGCGATCGCCGGATCGGCGCCGCGACGGGGCCGTGACCCGCGGGAGGGATGCCGTAGATTGATGCGGCAGGAGGCTTGGTGATGAGGCTCTCGAAGATCGCATTTTCGCTCTGCTGCTCGTCGGCGCTCTCGCTGCTCGTCGCTGCGTGCGGGAGCTCGCCGCTGGGCGGCGGCGCCGGCGGTGACGGCGGCGGCGCGAGCAGCGCCGGCCATGGCGCCGGCGCGTCGAGCGGCCCCGGCGCCGAGTGCGGCGGCCCGAGCCCCGTCGGCTGCCACGCCCAGGGCTGTCCCGTGGGCCAGACCTGCGTCGACGAGGGCTGCGCGCCCTCGCGCTGCGGGTGCGATCCAGAGACCGGCACGTGGTACTGCACCGACGACTGCGAAGGCGGCACCTGCGTGCCCGACGAGCCGAGGTGCAGCGGTCCCAGCCCGGTCGGCTGCCACGTCCAGGGCTGTCCCGAGGGCCAGACCTGCGTCGACGAGGGCTGCGCGCCCTCGCATTGCGGGTGCGATCCCGAGTCCGGCGCGTGGTACTGCACCGAGGACTGCGAAGGCGGCACCTGCGTGCCCGACGAGCCCACCTGCAGCGGTCCCAACCCGGTCGGCTGCAAGACCCAGGGCTGCCCCGAGGGGCAGACCTGCGCCGACGCGGGGTGCGCGCCCTCGCAGTGCGCCTGCGATCCTGCGACCGGCGCGTGGGCCTGCACCGAGGACTGCGGCGGCGGCACATGCGTGCCCGACGAGCCCGCGTGCAGCGGTCCCAGCCCGGTCGGCTGCAAGACCCAGGGCTGCCCCGAGGGGCAGATCTGCGCCGACGAGGGGTGCACGCCGTCGGTGTGCACCTGCGATCCCGACAGGGGCCATTGGCTCTGCACCGCCGACTGCGGCGGCGGGACCTGCGTCCCCGCGCCCTGAGCCGGTCGCCGCGCCGGCGCGGTCCGGCGGTCATCGCGCCGGCGGCGAGGAGGGCTAGAGGCTGTTCAGGTGGTCCCAGCCCAGCCACGTGTTCACGAGGGGGATCAACATCTCGTGGATCGCGCCGGTCTTGTCGCTCCAGCGCATCACCCCCCATTCCGCCACGTCCGGCGTGGGCCCCCCCGGGACCGAATAAGCCATCCTGCCGCGGCCGAAGTACGCGCCCGACTTGAGCACGTAGATGCCGACGAGCTCGCGGCTCCGAGAATAGAAATCGAGGCGCATGTCGGGCGCCGTGCCCTCACTCGAGAGGATCGCATAGAGCCTCTGCTCCTGCAGGCTGTACACGGCGCACGCGCCGCACTGGGGGTCGGACGGATCCATCCCCCCGTCGCCGTCCGTTCCCTCCTCCCCGGCGAGCTCGCCGTCCGGCGCCAGCTCCGCGTCGGGGATCGCCGGCTCGGCCGCCGCGAGACCTGCGCCGCTCGACAAATGGAGCGCGGCAAGGAGGAAAGCACCAAGACACGACACGACGCGATGTACCATCGGTTGGTTTCTCCGTTGTTGTCCGGGATCGCTGTCTTCTACGCCGCGGCCACGGCGCCTCTGACGAGGGTTTCGTGCGCTCAGGGGACCAGCGCCCGGAAGCTCGCCCAGTCCGACGACGGCGCCGCGCGCATCACGGCCAGCGCCGCTTCCCGGAGCCGCGCGCCGGCGTCGGCGGTCGCGAAGCCGGCGCCGCCGTACAGCGCCGCCATCATCCGCTCCGCCACGGCGTCGTCCACCGGCCGCGCCGCCGCGATGATCGACCCGGCGCCCGCGAGCAGGAACGCTTGCGCCAGGCCCAGCCCGAGCCCCGCGTCGCCGGCGGTCGGCGCCGTGCGCGCCGTGTCGCAGCCCGAGAGGACGACCCGCGCGGGCGCCCGCTGGAGCGCCAGGACGTCCCCCACGGCGAGCTCGCCGCCCGCGGCGAGGCGCAGGCTGCTGTCCCAGCCGTCGCGCCCGGCGAAGGCGCCGTGACCCGCGTAGTGGAACAGCTCGAGCGAAGGGCGCTCCAGCGCGTCGCGCAGCGATGGGTGCGTGGCCGCGCCGCCCGACAGCCGCTCCACCCGCAGCCCCTGGCCGGCGAGCGCCGCCGCCACGATCTCGCCTTCGCGCCGCGCGGCCGGCAGATCGCCGCGCGGGTCGGCCACGACGAGCGCGCCGCCCCCCGCGCCCGGCGCGGCGCGCTCGCTCCGACCGGGCAGATCCATGCCGTACGTCACCGGCGCGTGCGCGACGAGCGGCGCGCCGCTCCAGGGCAGGGCGTGGAAGTCGACCTGCTCGAGCGCGCCGCTCGGCACGAAGCGGAGGCGGCGCGCCGCGGCGATGCTCTCCCGGAACGGCGTCAGGAGCGCCGCGGACAGCTCGCCGGCCGGCGTCGCCGCGGACAGCTCGCCGGCCGGCGCCCCCACGGGGCGCTCGCCGGCCGGCGCCGCCGCGGACAGCTCGCCGGCCGGCGCCGCCCCGGAGGTCGCGGCGAGCCGCCGCGCCGCGACGCCGGCCCGCGTGACCGCGAAACCCGCCCAGCCGTCGCGGACGCGATGGTAGACGAGCATCAGCTCCCCCTCCCCCAGCGCCGGCAGCGCGCCGTCGTCGGCCGCCTCCGGCTCCGCGCGCCCCAGCACCGCGAGCGCCTCGTCGAGCATCGCCCGGATCGCCTGGCTGCGGTGCTGCCGCGCGGCGGTCGCGCGCTCGAGCTCGTCCGCCGCGAGCTGCCAGTCCTGCCGGCCTTCCGCGTCGAACGCCTCGCGCGCGCGCCGGTACGCCGCGAGCGCGCCCTCCCAGCGCGCCCGCTCCGCCGCGCTCAGCGACGCGAGGCGATGGCTCCAGCGGAGCGCCGCGAGCGCGCGCGCCCGCGACCGCCGCGCGGCCCCGAGCGCCCGCGCCGGATCGCGCCGCAAGAGGAGGTCCACGCGCAGGCGCGCGCTCTCCTCGAAGCGGCCGAGGAACGTCCCGCGGCCCTCGCCGAGCGGCGCGAGCAGGCCGAGCTCCCCGCGCGTCGACTCCGCGGCGGCGTAGGCCCCGTCCGCCTCGTCGAGGCGCCCCAGCGCCTCGAGCGCCTCGCCGCGCCCGAGCGCCGCCCGGTAGCGGCCGTGCGCGAGCGCCGACAGCTCGGCGAGCCGCGCGAGCCGCTCGTAGATCCGCAGCGCCTCCGCGCCGTCGCCGCGCCCGAGCGCGATGCGCCCCTCGATGTCGAGCCAGTGCAGCGCGAGGCGCGCGTCGGGGCTCGGGACCGCCCGCCGCGCCTCGTCGAGGCGCGCGCGCGCCCCCGCCGCGTCGCGCGCGCGGAGCGCGGCCAGCGCGAGGTTGGTCAGCGCGTTGGCCTTGCTCGCGGGCTTCGGGCACGGCCCGCCGTAGAGCGCGAGCGCCTGCTCCAGCGCCCCGCGCCCGTCCTCGATGGGGCCGCCGGCCTCGGCCACGTGGAGCGCGTTCCACCCGAGGTCGTTCAGGAGCGAGGCCCGCTCGCACGGGGGCGCGTCGGGCGGCGTGGACGCCTCGAGCTCGCGCAGGAGCGCCCGCGCCTCGCCGGCGCGCCCGAGGCTCTGGAGCACGTCGGCGCGCTGCTGCAGCACGTGCCGGAGGTGCGCGCGCATGCCCAGGCGCTCGGCGCCCTCGGCCGAGGCGTCGAGCTGCCGGAGCGCCGAGCGCAGGTCGCCGGTCTCGAACGAGACCAGCGCCGCGTAATACTGCTTCATCGCGCGCCCCTCCGGGTGGCTCGCCTCGAGCGGGCCGAGCGCGTCGAGCGCCTCCCGCGCCTCGGTGAACCGCCGGCCGTTGTAGAGCAGGGCGTACGACAGGGCGAACCGATCGAGGAACTCGTCGGAGATCCTCCCTTCGGCCCGGTGCGACCGGATCGCCTCCTCGAAGCGCGGGATCGCGTCCTCGACCCTGCCGCGCGCGAGGTCCACGCGGGCGAGCTTGCCCGTCGCCAGGGCCCGCGTCGCGGGATCCGGGCTCGACGACAGGGCGCCGAGCAGCGCGGCGGCCTCGTCGAGCTTGCCCTGCCGGCGCAGGGCCTCGGCCTGCTTGAGCGCGGGCGCCGCGGTCGACGGGATGAGCCGCGCGCGGAACGAGGCCCGCGCCCCCGCGCCCTCGGCCGTCACCTCGAGCTCGCGCGCCCCGTCCGGCGCGTGGACGAGGGTGAGCACGCCGCCCTGGACCGGCGCGCCCCCCTGCGCGACGGGCGTCCCGTCGAGCGCGAGCGCGGCGCGGGCCTGCGCCGGCGCCCGCACCCAGACGCGGATCGTCCCGTCCTCCGGCAGCTCGCAGACGCCCTTGGCGCGCACG
Organism: Sorangium sp. So ce394; assembly: GCF_051474665.1. Lineage (NCBI taxonomy): Bacteria > Pseudomonadati > Myxococcota > Polyangiales > Polyangiaceae > Sorangium > Sorangium sp. So ce394. Next base: position 4,182,380 of record NZ_CP150339.1, on the reverse strand, counting down.
GCGCCGCATCCGGCGAGCTCGACCTCGAGGGGCAAGGGCGGCGGCTCGGGGGCGGCCCGGTCGCACGCGTCGCCGCCGCACGCGAGCATCGCCGCGCCGAGGAGCGCGAGACCCGCCGCGCGCGGGATCGCGCGGGCGCGGCGCGGGGCCGGGTCGACGACCGGCCGAGCGGGCCCTAGGAGGACGGCCATGAAGGCCACCCTAGATTCACGGAACAGCGCGCACACGCCCGATCTCGCGGTTCGACATCGTACCATCTCGGTCGACGGGGTCCGGATCTTCTACCGTGAGGCCGGTCCGGCGAACGCGCCGGTCGTCCTGCTGCCGCACGGATATCCGTCGTCCTCGTTTCAGTTCCGCAACTTCATGCCCGCGCTCGCGGACCGATGGCGGCTGCTCGCGCCCGACTATCCTGGCTTCGGCTACAGCGACACGCCCGCGGGCTTCGCGTACAGCTTCGACGGGTACGCCGACCTGCTCGACCGGTTCGCGAGGGCGCTGGGGCTCGGGCGATACGCCCTTTACCTGCACGACTACGGCTCTCAGATCGGCCTGCGCCTGGCGATCGAGGCGCCCGAGCGCGTCGCCGCCTTGATCCTCCAGAACGGCGATATCTACGAGGACGAGCTCGGGCCCAAGTACGAGACGTTGAAGGGGTACTGGGCGAACCCGACGCCGGAGGGCCGCAAGAAGCTGTACGAGGCCGTCAGCGAGGAGGGGTTCCGTCACGAGTTCGTGGGCGAGATCGATGAGCGGCTCGTGGAGAGGATCCCTCCCGATCTGTGGAAGCTCTCCTGGCCGCTCATGACCGAGGAACGCCGTGACATCATGGTGGGCTTGATGGAGGGCCTGAAGGACAACCTCGCATGGTTCCCCCGGTACCAGGCGTATTTGCGCGAGCGCCGCCCGCCGACGCTGATCGTCTGGGGGCCGCAAGACGGCTACATGCCCGAGGGCGCGGCGCGCGCGTATCTCCGAGACTTGCCCGACGCCGAGCTCCACCTCCTCGACGGCGGGCACTGGGCGCTCGAGACGAACCTACCGGAGATCGTGGCGCTGACGCGAGACTTCCTCGGGCGCGTGCACGCCTGAACGCCGTCGTAGATGCCATACAAAAGAGATCGCCCGGCGTGTCGATCGGGCGGCATCTCGTTCGTCATCACGGTAGAACCAGCGCCCGTCCGGTCGGGGCCGTCCGGGCGCCCGGCTTTGAGCCAGAAGGAGACATGACGATGCGAGCCATGAATACCTTGGGACCGGCGATGCGCGACGCGCAGACGGGGGCAGCGCTGCCTCACCGCTCGCCACCTCCAGGTCGCCGGAGGAGCAGGGACAACACGGCCGTGAAGCGCATCTCGATGGCCGCTTGCCTGTTCGTCGCCGCGTGCGGCGGTGGGGACGGCGGCGAACCGGAGCCGGTCGCGTGGAAGGACATGAGCTTCGAGGAGCGCACCGAGTACATGACCGACGTCGTCCTGCCGCGAATGGCGGCCCTCTTCGCGGAGTACGACGCGAAGTACGAGACCATGACCTGCACGACGTGCCACGGCGACGACGCGAACGGCGGCACTTATGCCATGCCGAACCCGCAACTCCCCGCGCTCCCCAGCACCGAGGAGGCGTTCTTCGAGTGGGTCGCGGACCCGGCGCACCCGGAGCGCGAGAAGTTCGGCACCTTCATGTACGAGCGGGTCCTGCCCGAGATGGCCGACGTGCTCCGGGTCCCCGTGTTCGATCCGGAGAAGCACCCCGACGGGTTCTCGTGTAGCAGCTGCCACCCGATGGCTGTGGCCGAGCCGTGAGGCCGCGGGGCAGCGCCCGGCTCGACGCGGAGGCGCTCGCGGCTCGTGTGGGGTGAGCCTCGTTTCGGGTAAGCTCGCCGGGCTGCATGCCCACCACGACGCTGACACGAAGAGAGCTCAACCGCGCCACGCTCGCGCGACAGATGCTGCTGTCGCGCGAGCGGACCGCGCCCGTCCGCGGGATCGAGCGGCTGGTCGCCCTCCAGGCGCAGCTGGCGCGGCCGCCGTTCATCGGGCTCTGGTCGCGGATCGAGGGGTTCCGGCGCGAGGAGCTGGTCCGGCTGATCCGGCGCCGCGAGGTGGTCCGGGCGCCGTTCCTGCGCGGCACGCTGCACCTCGTGAACGCGAAGGATTACCTGGCGCTGCACCCGGTCGTCGCGCCGGTGCTCCACGCCGCGGTGCGGTCGATCCTCCGCGACCGCGCGGACGCCCTCGACGTCGCCCGGCTGGTCGCCGAGGCGCGCGCGTATTTCGACGAGGAGCCGCGGACCATGGACGAGCTGCGCGACCACCTGGCCGCGCTCCACCCCGAGGGCGACGTGCGGGCCATGGCCCTCGCGGTCCGCATGCACCTGCCGGTCGTCCAGGTGCCCGCCGAGACCGCGTGGGCCTACCCGGGAACGGCGGATTTCGCCCCGGCGGCGTCGTGGCTGGGCGCGCCGTTCGGCGAGGGCGGCGGGCCTCGCGCGCTCGTGCTCCGGTACCTCGCGTCGTTCGGTCCGGCGACCGCGGCCGACGTGCAGACCTGGTCCGGCCTGACCGGGATCAAGGACGTTCTTCGATCCCTGGGGGACCAGCTCTGCACGTTCCGCGACGAGCGGGGCCGGGAGCTCTTCGACCTGCCCGACGCGCCGAGACCGCCCGCGGACGCCGCGGCGCCGGCCCGGTTTCTCCCCGATTACGACAACGTCCTGCTCGCGCACGACGACCGCACGCGGATCATCGCGGACGAGCATCGCGCGCGGATCGTCCTGTCCGCCAACCTGCGCATCCTGCCGACCTTCCTCGTGGACGGCTTCGTGGCCGGCACCTGGGGCATCGAGCGGAAGAAGGCCTCGGCAACGCTCGTGATCGAGCCGTTCGAAGCCCTCTCCCGGGCGGCGCGCGAGGAGCTCGCCGAGGAGGGGGAGGCGCTCCTCCGCTTCATCGAGGAGGACGCCGGCGCGTTCGAGGTGCGCTTCGACAAGGGTGGGGCCGCGAAGGCGCCGGCGGCGCGCGCGAAGGGCAATGGCGCCGCGAAGGCGCCGGCGGCGCGCGCGAAGGGCGATGGCGCCACGAAGGCGAAAGCAGTGCGGGCGAAGAGCGTGGCAAAGGAGCAGAGACGACGATGATCTCGTATCACCACGTGGGCCTCGCCGAGCTCGGCTGATCGCAGCGTTCGCGCGCAGGAAGGAGCATCATGCTGGACACGATCTGGGATCGCCATCGCGCCGCCGGGCTCGACGCAGCGGCCGCCGCCGTCGCCGCGCCGTCGCCGGAGGACCTCTGCTACCTCGCGATGCTGGCGTTCTCCGACGAGCGCTACGCGGACGCCGCGGCCTTCGCCGCCCGCGCCGCGGCGGCCTCGCCGGGGGACATCCTGTTCCACGCGGCCGCGGAGCACCTCGCGCGGGTCGCCCGGGAGGGCAAGCGCAACGTCTACGTGTCCGCCGAGGGGTTCGCCGCCTTCATCCGCGGCGGCGGCAATGTGCCGCTCTACCGGGAGACCAGCGCGGCGCTGGCCAGCGAGTACCCGGAGGCGCCCTTCGATCTGCTCGACATCGGCGCCGGCGACGGGCTGGCGCTGCTGCCCGCGCTCACGCCGGCGGTGCGGCGGGTGACCGTCGTCGAGCCGGCGGCGCCGCTGCTCGAGCGATGCACCGCCGCGCTGTCCGGCCGAGGGGTCGACGTCGAGGCGTTCGGCGGGCGGCTCCAGGATCTCGCCGCAGACCCGGACATGGCGCCGCGGCGCTGGTCGGTGGCGCAGGCGACGTTCTGCCTCCACGCGATCGCCCCGGCCGAGCGGCCGGCGCTGCTCCGCTGGGCGCGCGCGCGCTGCGACCGGCTGCTCGTCGCCGAGTTCGACGCGCCGCGCATGGATGAGCCGCTCTCCCCGGACACCGCGCGGCACGTGCTCGAGCGCTACCGCGAAGGGCTCCTGGAGTACGCCGGCGCCGAGCGCGACACGGTCGCCCAGGGGTTCCTGATGCCGGTGCTCTTCGGCTACGTGGACCGCGGCGCCACCCGCACCACGTTCGAGCACCCCATCGACGACTGGGCCGCGCTGCTGCGCGAGGCCGGCTTCGCGCGCGTCGACCGACGGCTGCTCCACCGCTACTGGTGGGCCCCGGCCTTCCTGCTCTCGGCGCGCTGAGGCTGCTGGGCGAGCGCGGGCCTCCAGCCGCTCGGGCGGCCGGGCAGGACGAGCGGCGATCACCGCCGATCCGACGCATTGCGCGCCCGGTAAGCGCGCTGCTGGCAAGCCCGCGAGCAGTACGCCCGCGGCCGCCCCGTGGCGGGCTGGTCGATCGCGCCGCCGCACTGCGCGCACGTCGGCGCCCCGTCCGTCCGCGGGGCCTCGTCCGGAGTTTCGTCACGATCCTGCGCCGTGGGCCGTGACGTTTCGCGACTTTCGTCACACTGGCCGGAGCGCGACCGGACGAGCGCCTCGATGCCGTCGAGCACGCGCTGCAGGCCGAACAGGAACATCCCCTCCGTGAACGGGTGCTCGTCGAACGTGCCCGACCCCATCATCCTCGCCATCGTCGGATAGCGGGCCGGGTCGAAGAGCTTATCGAAGAAGTACGCGCGCTCGGACCACCACTGCTCGTCGGTGACGCCGGTCTCCTGCTCGGCCTCGGCCCGGTCCACCGCGAGCCTCCCCGCGCCGCGAACGTAGCTATCGACGAGGTGGACGGCGGCGAGCATCTCGCGGTCGGTGAGGCCGATCCCGGCGACCGCGCGGAGCACCGCCTCGTACGACGCCATCCCGTTCGGCCCCATCACGGGGCGCACCGGCGTCACGTGCAAGAACCACGGGTGCCGGTGGTAGAGCGCCCAGTCCGCGAGCGCCGACGCCTCGAGCTTGGCCCGCCACCCCCCGGGGACGCCGTCGACGAGGGGCGGCTCCCCCACCGCGGTGTCCAGCATGAGGTCGAGGAGCTCGGCCTTGCTCGGCACGTACCGGTACAGCGACATCGTGGTGAACCCGAGCTTCGCGGCGACCCGCTGCATCGACAGCGCCGAGAGCCCCTCGCCGTCGGCGAGCTCGATCGCGGCCCGGACGATCTGATCGAGGCTCAGGCCGGGCTTGGGCCCCCGGCTCGGCCGCCGCCTGATCCCCCAGAGGAGCTCGAGGCTGCGCACGGCGTCGCCGCCTCCGCTGTACTCGGTCGCAGTTTTTCGTCGCCGCTTGGGTTTGACAGCCATCGAATAACTGCGTATACCACACACAATACAGTGTACGTGATAAACAGTTTTCTGGAGGTCCGCATGAAGCAGCACGACGAGAGGCGACCGATGCGATCGAAGACCCAGCTTTTCCGAGCGCGCGGCCTCGCGGCCGCCGTGCCGCTCGCGTTTTCGCTCGGGTGCGCGGCGGAGGAGCCGGCACCGGAGCCGACGTTCTGGCAGGACGTCGCGCCGATCACGGCATCCAAGTGCACCGCGTGTCATCAGGAGGGCGGGCTCGGGCCCTTCCGCCTCGACGACTACACCTCGGCAAAGGCGCGCGCGGGCGCGATCGACGCTGCCGTGCAGGGCGGCCATATGCCTCCGTTCCTCGTGGCGCACGACGGCTCGTGCGGCGACTTCAAGGACGAGGCGACGCTCACCGCCGAGGAGCTCGATATCATCCATCGCTGGGCGACCGGGGCGCGCGCCGAGGGGGAGCGCGCGGGCGCGCCGCCCACCCCGCCCATGCCCACGCTCGAGGGCGGCGTCGACTACATGACACCGCCGATCACCCCCGTGGTCGACCCCGCCGATCCCCTCGCGGCCTACGACGAGTGGCGGTGCTTTCCTGTCGACCCGGGCCTCGACGCCGACCGCTTCATCACCGGATATCAGGTGACGCCCGGGGTCCGGTCCATCGTTCATCACCTCACGGTCTACCGGGTGACTCCCTCGGAGCCGTCGCTCGTCGAGGGCAAGACGAACCAGGATGTGATGACGGAGCTCGACGACGCCTCGCCGGACCGGCCCGGCTGGGAGTGCTTCGGCGGCCCGTCCGACGCGCTGCCGTTCCAGCCGCTGTTCGCCTGGGCGCCCGGGCAGAACGTCGTCGAGTTCCCCCACGGCACCGGGGCGCCGGTCTCCTCGAAGGACCATTTCGTCGTCCAGGTGCATTACAACCTCCATGATCGCGCGGGCGCATCCGCCGAGGACTCGACGCGCCTCCGGATCCGATACGAGGACACCGTGGAGCGGCGCGCCGTCTTCATCGGGGACGACGGCTTCATGACGAGCCTCTTCGAGCCGGACGGCCCGGACACGCTGCCTCCCCGCCAGAAGAACGCCGCCTACACGTGGAAGCGGACGCGGGCGGAGCTCACGCTCGACCCGGCGCTGCCCCCGATCGAGGTGCTCGGCGTGATGCCGCACATGCACGAGCGCGGGCGCACCTTCGATATCCGCGTGACCTCGGGGGCGCAGGAGAGCTGCATCGCGCGCGTGGACGACTGGGACGTCCACTGGCAAGACGTGTACTGGTACCGCACGCCGCCGCTGCTCGACCCGAGCTCGTCGCTCGAGGTGACATGCACCTTCGACACGCGCGACGCTCAGGACCCCGTGCTGCCCGGGTGGGGCACGCAGAACGAGATGTGCAATGCGAACATCCTTGTCGCGCTGCCGATGACGCCCTGACGTCGCGACCGCCGCCTCCCCGCGGTCCCCTTGGTCGCCGCGCGTCCCCTCAGCCCCCGCCCGCCGCGCCCTGCGCCTCCCGCGTCGACCCGGCCCACAACAGGCCGAGCGCCGCCGCCGACATCGCCCCGCCCGCCGCGCACACCCCGAGCCACCCCCAGCGCGTCCAGGCGGCGGTGCCGAGCCACGCGCCGGCCGCCCCGCCGACGAAATAGGTGGTCATGTAGATCGTGTTCATCCGGCTGCGCGCCTCGGGGCGCAGCGCGTACACGCGCGCCTGGTTCGAGATCTGGTTGGCCTGCGCGCCCAGATCGAGCAGCACAACGCCGAGCGCGATGCCCCACAGCCACCCTCCGAGCAGCCACAGCACCCCGAACGACGCGAGCAGCACCCCGAGCGCGAGCGCGTTGATCCGGCGATCGCCGCGAACGTCGGCGTACCGGCCCACGAGCGGCGCGGCGGCGGCGCCGGCCACGCCGACGAGGCCGAAGAAGCCCGCGACCTGCGGGCCGTGGCGCTCGGGCATGCTCTGGAGGTAGAGCGCGAGCGTCGCCCAGAAGGCGCTGAAGGCGCCGAACGAGAGCGCGCCGAGCGCGGAGTGCAGCCGCAGCGCAGGCTCGCTCCGGGCGAGGCGCCCGAGCGAGCGCAGGAGCTCCGGATACGACATCGCCGCGGCCGGCGGCTGCGCCGGCAGGGCCAGGCGCAGCACCGGGCCGAGCGCGATCATGAGCCCCGCCGCCGCCCAGAACATCGCGCGCCACCCGAGGTGCGTGCCGACGACGCCGGCCACGGTGCGCGACAGGAGGATGCCGATGAGCAAGCCGCTCATCACCATCCCCACCACGCGCCCGCGCTGCTCGTCCGGCGCGAGCTGCGCCGCGAACGGCAAGATCAGCTGTGGCACCACGCTGGTGATGCCCACCGCGAAGCTCGCCGCGATGAGCCACGGCAGGTCCGGCGCGAGGGCGGCGCCGCACAGCGCGAGGCTCGCCAGCGCCGTCATGATCACGATGAGCCGCCGCCGCTCGTGGCTGTCGCCGAGCGGCACGAGGAGGAGCATGCCCGCCGCGTACCCGACCTGCGTCATCGTCGGCACGAGCCCGAGCGAGCCGCCCGCGCCGCCGAGCTCGCGGGCGATGTCCCCGAGCAGCGGCTGGTTGTAATAGAGGTTCGCCACGGTGGCGCCGGAGACCGCCGCCATGAGCCAGACGAGCCCGCGGCGGAGCGACCGAGAAGGTGAGGAAGAGGTCTGCATGGGAAAGGGAGGGCAGCGCAGGCATACGCCGCGTGCCCTCCCCCATCAATCGCACAACCCCGTCCGGCGTCTCCCGATGAGCCGGACACGGGCTGTCCCCCGGGGTGCCCCGAGGCCAAAGGGGCGCATCGCCTACCGAGCTGGCGTCGCGGGGGCGCGGCGCGGCCGGCCCCCGCGGCGCTCGCTCACCGGCGCGGGCACTCGCCGCGCAGCGCGACCGAGACGCCCGCCGCGTGCGCGAAGCACGCGTTGCTGTACGTCTTGTCGTCGCAGCCGCAGACCGGGTCGTACTGCTCCGTGCACGCCTCCGGGATCGTCTCGCAGACGCCCGTCTGGTCGGCCGCGCCGCAGATGGCCTCCAGGCTGTAGTTGCAGAACTCGCCGGGGTCGCACGCGAGGCCGGCGAGGCCGCCGCAGTGCTGCACCTCGGAGGGCGCGCACTCGCCGCGCGACGCCACCGACACGCCCGCCGCGTTCGCGGCGCACGCGTTGCCGTAGGTGTTGCCGTCACAGCCGCAGACCGGGTTGTACTCGAACGTGCACGCCTCCGGGATCGGCGCGCAGGCGCCCGGCAGATCGGTCGCCCCGCACGCGGCCTCGGGCGCGAAGTCGCAGAAGAACCCGGGCTCGCACGCCGCGGCGCCGCGGGTGCCGCACACCCCTCCCGGAGCAGGCGCGCACTCGCCGGGCGACGCCACCGACACGCCCGCCGCGGCCGCCATGCACGCGTTGCCGTAGGTGTTGCCGTCGCAGCCGCAGACCGGGTTGTACTCCTTCGTGCACCCCTCCGGGATCGGCGCGCAGACGCCGGTCTGATCGGCCGCGCCGCACATGGCGTCGGGCGCGTAGTCGCAGAACTCGCCGGGCTCGCACGCGAGGCCCGCGAGGCCGCCGCAGTCCCGCGCCGGGGGCGGCTCGCACTCGCCGCGCGACGCCACCGACACGCCCGCCGAGTTCGCGGCGCACTCGTTGCCATACGTCTTGCCGTCACAGCCGCAGACCGGGTTGTACTCCTCCGTGCACGCCTTCGGGATGCGCTCGCAGGTGCCCGTCATGTCGAACGCGCCGCACATGGCCTCGAGCTCGTAGTCGCAGAAGTAGCCCTTCTTGCAGCTGAGGCCGGCGAGGCCGCCGCAGGCGCGGCCGTGACCGCCGCCCGACACCTCCTCCGAATTGGTGCCGGTGTTGTCGCCGCCCAGCTCGACCTGACAGCCCACCGCGAGCGGGATCATCGACAGCGCGAGCCAGAGAACGGAACCGATACGGCTGCTCTTGATGCGATTCTGAACGTTCATGATGTTCCTCCAACACAAGGCCTCGCCGTCGCCGGCGAGGCGAAAGACATGCACGAGCCCCTCCCCTCCCGAGGAAGGGCGCCCTTGCGCCGCGCGAGCGCGGCGCGTGATCCGTGGGTCGCTTCCCCGACCGATCAGTCGGGGAGCGTGAGCGTCAGCGCGCGGCGCCCGGGCTCGGGCGCCGTGACGTCGAGGAAGAGCACGTCCTCGCGCTCGTCCCCGTCACCGTCCGCGCGCACGGTGACGACGGTGGACCCGCCCGGCGGCACCACGAACGGCGCCTCCGGGCTGACGCGGAACGGCGCGGCGCCGCGGCGCAGGCGCGGCGCCTCGATGGCCACGTCCTCGGCGCACCCGTTGCGGACGACCACGTCGCGGGGGCCGCCGTCGGCCTCGAACGTGACCCACGCGCCCGGCGTGAGCTCGAGGCACGGCAGGTGATCGAGCGTCTTCTCGGTCGAGCTGGGCCCCGCGAGCCGCAGATCCGCCGGGTCCGACCGGAGCTCGCCCTGCTTCACCTGCATCCGGAGGACGTGCTCGGTCCGGGCGAGCACGGTGGCGATGAAGCTCCCGTCGGGGTTCACGTCCGCGACCACCGGCGCGTCGAGCGTGTCGAGGTTCGTCACCACGATCACGCCCTCCGCCGGCGTGACCGCGCCCGGCTTCCCTTCGAGCGCGATCTGGTCGGCGAAAGGCATGACCGCGTCCACCACGCCGACGAGCCCCCCATCGAGGATAGGCTCGCGAACCGGCGGGCTCGGCTGCGGGCTCACGACACAGCCGCCGAGGAGCACCGCGAGGAGCGCCGAGACGACCGCGCCCCGCCGGTCCCCGTGTCCGCCTGTCATCCGCATCGCCATGCCCGAGCCTAGAGCAAACGTGGTGCCGACGGAAAAACATCGGAAATCGTCTTGAAATCGCGCCCGAGGATGTCTCATCGATTGTCTCACTGTCTCAGATGGCACATCCGTGAGACACTGTGCGGATGATCCCAGCCGAAGGGACCCTCGTCGCCCGCCGCTACCGCCTGATCCGACCGCTGGGCCGGGGGGGGCTGGCCACGGCGTGGCTCGCGCGCGACGAGGCGCTCGGGCGCGACATCTGTCTGAAGCTGCTCGGCCGCGCGCGAAGCGCGGAGCGGGCGGCGTTCCGCGGCGAGTTCAGGATGCTGGCGGGCCTGTTCCACCCTCACCTCGTCCGGGTGCACGACTTCGGCATGCTCCGGGAGACCGGCGAGCCGCGCTTCTACTTCACGTCGGAGGCGGTGCTCGGCGCGCCGCTCGACGCGTACGTGACAGGCCGACGCTTCGAGGAGGTGCGGGCCGCGATCGTCGACGTGCTCGACGCCCTGCGCTTCCTCCACCGGGCGCGCATCCGGCACGGGGACGTGAAGCCGGCCAACATCCTCGTCGACGCCTCGGGGCGCGCGGTGCTGATCGATCTGTCGTGCGCGGCGCGGGTCGGCGAGCGGTCCGACGACGGGATCTCCGGCACGCAGGGCTACGTGGCGCCCGAGGTGATCCGCGGCGAGGCGGCCGACGGGCGCGCGGACCTGTTCGCGCTCGGCCGCACCCTCGGCGCGATCGCGCCGCTGCTCGCGGAGCCGCCGCCGGAGGCGATCGCCGCGCTCGCCGAGCGCCTCGTGCGGCCCGAACCGCGCGACCGCCCGGCCGACGCGGGCGAGGTGCTCGACTGGGTGGGCGCGTCGCCGCGCGCCCTGGCCCCGCCGCCGCCGGAGCCGCCCCACCTGGTCGGCCGCGACGCGGAGCTCGGCGCGGTCGCAGAGGCGCTCGCGGCGCTGGAGCGCGGGGAGAGCGGGCCGCGGCTGTGCGTGATCGCCGGGGAGCCCGGCTGCGGGAAGAGCCGCCTCCTGCGCGAGGCGAAGTGGAGCGCGGAGCTCAGGATGGAGGCCGTGGAGGGGTTCGCGCGGGCCGGGGCGCGGGTGGGCTCGGTCCGATCGATGCTCGGCCGCGCGACCGGGGAGGAGGCGCTCCCCGCGGGCGCGCTCGGCGCGCTGCGCGCGCACGAGCGCCTGACGCGCGCGCGGTCGGGCTCGGGGGCGGAGCCGCTGGTGCTGGTGCTCGACGACGCCGACGAGGTGAGCGGGGCGGACCGGGAGATGCTCGAGGCGCTGGCGCGGCTGCTGGGCCCCGACGATCCGGTGCTGCTCCTCGCGGCGGAGCGCATCCCGCACGGCGGGGGCCGGGCGCCGCTCGCCGCCGTGGCCGCGGAGGCGGGGCGGAGCGTCCGCGAGGTCGCGCTGCCGCCGCTCGGGCGCGAGGCGGTGCAGCGCTGGATGGACGCCATCGGGCTGGGCGACGCGACCGAGGCGGTGCTGCGCGCGAGCGCCGGGTGGCCCGCGGATCTGGTGGTGACCGCGGGGCGGCTCGCCGAGAGCGGGGACATCGGGGGGCTCGACGCGACGACGCCGGGGGCGAGCGCGCGCTACGCGCTGCGGCTGCGGGGGCTCGCGCGGCCGCTGCGCGACGCGGTGGCGACGCTGGCCGTGCTGGGCGGCGCGGCGGCGGACGAGGCGCTGCCGTCGCTCGGGCTGCCGGTCGCGCACCTCGCCGAGCTCGCCGCGCGCGGCGTCGCGGCCCGCGCGGCGGGGGGCTGGACGCTGACGCGGGCGGGGCCGATCGCGGCGCTCCTGGCGGCGCTCGGCGGCGAGGCGGTCCGCGCGGCGCACGCGCGGGCGGCGGCGGCGTTCCCGGCGCGGGTCGAGCAGCAGGCGCTGCACCTCGCGCTGTCGGGCGACACGGCGGCGGCCGAGCGCGTGTTCCTGGCGCGGCGCGCCGAGCGCGAGGCGGACCCGGGGCCGTGGGCCGCGGCGGCCGAGGCGCTGCTCGAGGCGGCGACGGCGGCGGAGACGCGGCTCGAGATCGCGTCGACGCTCCAGCGGGGCGGGCGCGCGGCGCGGGCGCGCGAGGTGCTGGAGCAGCTGCTCGCGGAGGGGCAGGCGGCGGCGCTCGGGGCGCGGCGGGGGCAGGCGCTCGTGCGGCTCGGCGCGTGCTTGCTCGAGCTGGGCGATCCGACGGCGGCGCTCGCGCGGCTCGAGGAGGCGGAGCAGGCCTCCGGGGAGGCGCCGTCGTTCGCGCCGCGCGAGCGCGCGTGCCTCGCCGATCTCGCGAGCCGGGCGCTCTTGCGGCTCGGGTCGCACGCGGAGGCGCGGGCGCGCGCGGAGCCGGCGCTTCCGTGGTGCGACGAGCCGGAGGTGCTGGCGAGCCTGCACGAGGACGTGGGGGTGGCGGCGAGCTACCTCGGGGAGCGGCGGCTCGCGGGGCTGCACCTCGGGCTGGCGGCCGGGCTGCACCGGGACCGGCGCGCGCCGCGGGCGCTGGTGCGCGCGCTGTCGTACCAGGCGATCGACGCGTTCCGCGCGGGGGAGGTCGAGGCGGCGCTCGTCGGCTACCGGCAGGCGCTCGCGACGGCGGAGGAGCACGGGCTCGGGGATCTGGTGGCGCGCTGCAGCCTCAACGTGGGTACGGCGTGCCACCAGTCGGGCGAGCTGGGGGAGGCGCTCGCCGCGTACGAGCGCGGGGCGCGGCTCGCCTCGGCGCTGGGGCAGGCGGACCTGGTGCTGGTGCTCGATTTCGATCTGGCGAAGCTCTGGGCGGACGTGGGGGCGTTCGAGCGGGCCGGGCGCGTGGCGTCGCGGGTGGAGGCGGAGGCGGCGCGGCGGGGGGCGCCGTTCTTCGCGGCGGCCGCGGCGTCGGTGCTCGGGGATTGCGCGCTCGCGGCCGGCGACGCCGAGGAGGCGGCGCGCTGCTTCGAGCGGTCGAGGCGGGGGTTCGAGGCGCAGGGCGCGCAGCGCGAGGTGGTGGAGGAGGAGCTGGAGCTGTGCCGGGCGCACCTTGCGCGCGGGGCGCTGGGCGACGCGCGGGCGGCGCTGGCGCGGGCGCGCGAGCACGCGGCGGTGCGGGAGGCGCCGGACCTGGGGGCGCGGGCGGCGCTGCTGGAGGGGCGGCTGGCGTTGCTCGATGGGGACGGCGGTGGGGGGGACGGCAACCTGGGTCAGGCGGGGGACGAGCTGGGGGAGCCCAATCTGGGTGAGGGCGGGCTCAACCCCGGTCGGCCCAACCCCGGTCGGCCCAACCTGGGTCAGCCCGCCCTCAACCCCGGTCGGCCCAACCCCGGTCAGCCCAACCTCGGTCAGCCTGCCCTGCCCAACCTGGGTCAGCCCGCCCTCAACCCCGGTCAGCCCAACCCCGGTCAGCCTGCCCTGCCCAACCTGGGTCAGCCCGCCCTCAACCCCGGTCAGCCCAACCCCGGTCAGCCCAACCCCGGTCAGCCCAACCCCGGTCAGCCCAACCCCGGTCAGCCTGCCCTGCCCAACCTGGGTCAGCCCGCCCTCAACCCCGGTCGGCCCAACCTGGGTCAGGACCTCGCCGCGGCCCGGGAGCTCCTCGAGCGCGCCCTCGGCCTCGCCGAGCGGGCAGCCCAGCCCGACCTCATCGCCGACGTCCGCCTGGCGCTCGCCGACGCCGCCGAGCTCGCCGGCGAGCCCGACGCCGCGGCCGCCCAGCGGCAGCGCGCCACCGCCGCCTGGACCGCCATGGCGCGCTCGCTGCCAGAAGCCCTCCAGCACGCCTTCTGGACGCACCCCCGCCGCCGCGCCGCTCGGCCCGCCCCGGCCAACGCCGCAGCGCCGCCCGGAGCGGCCGCCGGCCCCGAGGCGCAGCCCGCCACCGAGCGCGCCGCCAAGCTCGAGCGGCTCCTCGCGATGTTCCGCAAGCTCAACTCCTCCGTCGAGATCGCCGACATCCTCGCCATGGCCATGGACGCCGCGATCGACCTCACGGCCGCAGAACGCGGCTTCGTGCTGCTCGAGCAGCCCGGCGGCGAGCTGCGCGTGGCCGTCGCGCGCAACGTCGACCGCGAGAAGGTCGGCAGGAGCCACCTCAAGTTCAGCTACAGCATCGCCGAGCGCGCCATCGCGGCGCAGGAGCCCGTCGTCACCGTGGACGCCCAGGACGATCCGCGGTTCCGCGAGCACGCGTCGGTGCACGCCATGCGGCTCCGCTCCGTGATCGCCGTGCCGATCCGCTCGCCGGACGGCGTGCTCGGCGCGCTCTACCTCGACAACCGCTTCCGGCGCGCCCGCTTCGCCCCCGACGACGTCGACCTGCTCCTCGCCTTCGCCGACCAGGTCGCGCTCGCGCTGCGCAACGCGCGGCTCGTCGACGACCTGCGCCGCCGCACCGTGGAGCTCGAGGCCGAGCGGCGCCGCGTCGAGGAGCTCCTGCGCGGACAGGCCGCCGAGATCGACCGGCTGCAAGAGGAGGTGCTCGTCCGCCAGCAGGCCCTGGAGCACCGCTACGACTACGGCGCCATCGTGGGGCGCGGCCCCGCCCTCCGCGCGGTGTTCGCGACGCTCGATCGCGTGGTCGACACACCGGTCAGCGTGCTCGTAACCGGCGAGAGCGGCACCGGCAAGGAGCTCGTCGCGCGCGCCATCCACTTCGCCGGCCCGCGCAAGAGCGGCCCGTTCATGGGGATCAACTGCGCCGCGCTCCCCGCCGCGCTGCTCGAGTCGGAGCTCTTCGGCCACGTCCGCGGCGCGTTCACGGGGGCCGACCGGGACCGGACCGGCCTCGTGGTCGCGGCGCGCGGCGGGACGCTGTTCCTCGACGAGCTCGGGGAGATGCCGCTCGAGGTGCAGGCGAAGCTGCTCCGGGTGCTCCAGGAGCGCGAGGTCCGCCCCGTCGGCAGCGCCGAGGCCGTGCGCGTGGACTTCCGCCTCGTCTGCGCGACGAACCGCGATCTGCTCGCCGAGACCGCGCGCGGGCGCTTCCGAGAGGACCTCTACTACCGCGTCGCGGTGGTGCAGATCCGGCTGCCGCCGCTGCGCGACCGGCTGGAGGACCTGCCGGAGCTCGCGCTCCACTTCGTGCGCCGCGCCGCGGAGCAGCTCGGCCGCCCGGCGCCGCAGCTCTCCCGCGAAGCGCTGCGGCGGCTCAGCCAGCACGGCTGGCCCGGCAACGTGCGCGAGCTGGAGAACGTGATCACGAAGGCCGTCGTGCTCTGCGACGGCCGCAGGATCGGCCCCGACGACGTGGACCTCCCGCGCGCGCGCGAGGGCGGCGGCCGCGGCGCGCCCCGCGCCCTCCCCGACGAGCGCGCCGCGCTGCTCGCCGCCCTCGAGCGCACCGGCTGGAACGCGCTGCAGGCCGCGCGCGACGCGGGCATGTCGAGGGCGACGTTCTACCGGAAGCTGCGGCGGCTCGGAATCCAGCGACCGGCAGGGCCTCCGGCAGAACGCTCGACCGAGCGCTCGGCAGAGCCCCCGAACAGCGGCCCGACGAGCGCCCGCGGCGACTGACCACCTCCGCCCACACGCCCTATCCGCCACAGGCAACCTCGCGCGGGTCGGTTTCGTCCGAGAAGGCAAATTCTCCTGAATTCGACGCGGCCGGCACGGGGCAGTTCGCCCCACCTGAGGCACTCCGGCCTTTGCCAGTCATGAGCTCGCTAGGCGCTCCGCGTCGCGCGAGCGAGCCGCCCACGATGCGGCGCAGAAAAAAGACAACTCATGTTCAGGGGTAGCGGCGTCCATGTTCCGCCCCGACCACAGCCGTGGACCGACAGGCGCTCTCGGCCCGAGGTGGCCCGAGCCTTGCGACGTGGTCCGGGCATGAACACAGCGAAACTCTTTCTGCTGATGTCTCTCTCCGTCGCGGCCGCGGTTGGCTGCGACAGAGCAGAAGGCACGACGCGTTCGGACAACAACACCGCGACGGTGCCGGGCGAGGTCGCCCAGAGGGCGAACAACCCCACGCCCGCGGCCGCCGACAACACGGACAAGAACGATCGCGATCGCGATCCCGCCGCGCTGACCCCCGGGGATCAGGGCGAGAACGAGACCGATCGCACGATCACGCAGAAGATCCGCCAGGCGGTGGTGGCGAACGACACGCTGTCGATGAACGCCAAGAACGTCAAGATCATCACGAACGGGCAGGTCGTCACGCTGCGCGGCCCGGTGAAGAGCGACAAGGAAAAGGCCGACATCGAGGCGGTCGCCAAGGGAACCCCGGGCGTCCAGCGGGTCGACAACCAGCTCGAAGTTGACGTTGACTGAACCAGTCTGAAAGGCTGAAAGGAAGACATCATGGCAACGAAGAAAGCGGTCCTGGGCCTCGTGAGCACGCTCGCTCAGGCAGACATCATCGTCGGCGAGCTACAGCGCGCCGGCTTCATGACCAGCGATATCTCGGCGCTCTTCCCCGACAAGCACGGCACGCGGGACTTCGCGCACGAGAAGAACACGAAGGCGCCCGAGGGCGCGACCGCGGGCGCCAGCGCCGGCGGCGCGATCGGTGGGACCATCGGCCTGCTCGCCGGCATCGGCGCGCTCGCCATCCCCGGCCTCGGGCCCTTCATCGCGGCCGGCCCGATCATGGCCGCGCTGAGCGGCGCCGCGGCGGGCGCGGCGGTCGGCGGCGTGACCGGCGCCCTCATCGGGCTCGGCATCCCCGAGGTCGAGGCCAAGCAGTACGAGGGCAAGATCAAGGGCGGCAACATCCTGATCTCCGTCCACGTCGAGAACAGCAACGAGCGGACGCTCGCCAAGCAGGTCCTGGAGCGCGGCGGCGCGACCGACATCGCGGTCCTCACCGAAGAGGGCCTCTCGTCGAAGCAGCGGGCCGTCGCCTGAGCGTAACGCGCCTGCGGAACACCTGACCTCGGCAGCTGCCCGTCCGACGCCCGGCCCCCCCAGAGGCGTCAGGCGGGCAGCCGCTCGAGGTCGACCTCGTCGGACGGCGCGATGTCGGCCTTGAGGAAGCGCTGCATCTGGTGGAGCGCGTAGCGGTTGTCTTCCTCGCTCTCCGACGCCAAGCAGTCCGACGGGACGAGCAGCCGGTAATCGCGCATGTACGCGTCGTTCGCCGTGAACAGGACGCAGATGTTCCCCGCCATGCCGGTGAGGATCAGCGTCTGCACGCCGAGGGACTCGAGCAGGATCTCGAGCGTGGTGCCGTAAAAGCCCGAGTGCTTGGGCTTGAGCACGAAATAATCCTCCTCTCCGGGCCGCAGCAGCGCCGCGATCTCCCGACCGCGGACGCCCTCCTCCAGGCAGTGCTCGATCTGCCGGTGGAAGTTGGACTGCCAGCGGCCGAAGTTGTCGTTCACGTAGACCGCGGGGATGCCCGCGTCGCGACACCGCTGCTTCAACGCCCGGATGCGGTGCGCCATCGGGAGGGCGTGGGCGAGCAGCTGGTCGCCTTCCGGGAACTCCAGGTCGTTGATGACGTCGATGAGGAGGAGCGCGGTCCGGCTGTTGTCCGGCGCAGCTCCGTGGAGGTCGTGGGTCCGCCGCGGCATAGAGACCGCGGGTTATACAGCGGGCCACGGCCAGCGGGGCAGCAATCGCCGCTCGCTCAGCCCGCTGTGGCGAAACGCGACGCCGGCCGCGGCGGCGCCGCGGCGCGGCGGGCCGGGAGCGGCCAGGACGGGCGCGGCGCGCGGGACCTCCGGGATCGCGCCGTCGGCCGCTGGCTTGCATTGCCTCTCGACACGGACCTGAAACGGACCTCTTGGGTCGAAGGAGAGCGCATGCCTCGCAGCATCTGGAAAGGGAGTATCAGCTTCGGGCTCGTGCAGATCCCGGTCGCCCTCTACCCCGCGGAGGAGCCCAACGAGCTCCACTTCACGCAGCTCGACCGGCGCAACATGACGCCGATCCGCTACGAGCGCGTGAACCGGGAGACGGGCGAGCCGGTGAGCTGGGACGATATCGTCCGCGGCTATCCCTACGAGAAGGGCGAGTATGTGGTCATGTCCGACGAGGACCTGCGCCGCGCGAACGTGGAGGCGACGCAGACCGTGGACATCCTCGACTTCGTCGACGCCTCGGAGATCGACCCGATGTACTACGAGAAGCCGTACTATCTCGCCCCCGCGTCGACGAACAGCAAGAAGAAGTCGTCGGTGACGGCGTACGTGCTCCTGCGCGAGGCGCTGCGGAAGACGGGGAAGGTCGGGATCGCGAAGGTCGTGATCCGGACGCGCGAGCACATCGCCGCGGTGCGGCCGCACGGCCGCGCGCTCGTGCTGAACCTGCTGCGGTTCGCGCACGAGCTCCGGTCCGATGAAGAGCTCGACCTGCCCGAGATGGATGTCGACGCAAAGGGGCTCGGCAAGCGGGAGCTCGAGATGGCCGAGCGGCTCGTGGCCGAGATGGCCACCGAGTGGAAGCCGGAAAAATACAAGGACGAGTACCGCGACGACGTGATGAAGATGATCGAGAAGAAGGTGAAATCCGGTCAGACCACGACGCCCGCGGAGCCGGAGGAGGAGGAGAAGCCCCGCGACACCGGCACGGTCGACCTCATCGCGCTGCTCAAGAAGAGCCTCGGCCAGAAGGGCGCGAAGGTCGCCAACGACGCGAGCGACGACAAACGGGAGAGCGCCCGCGCGAAGCCGCGAAAGGCGGAGACGTCGAAGCGAAAGGCGAGCGGCTCTCGCCGGGCCGCGTGACGCCGCGCGACGCGGCCGGACCGCACGCCGCCGCGGCGCTCAGCGCCGCGGCGGCGGGCCGAGCCCGCATGCAGCCGTCGGCCTGACCGTCGACGGCGCAGGATGGTATACCGAGCTCATGCGCCTCAAGTATCCTGCGGATGTCACGGCCGCATTTCTCGATCTGCAGGAGCAGCCACAGCTCACGGCGCAAACGCTCTCGTGCAGGGGCAGGGTCGAACCGGGCGCGGCGGCGCCGCCGCCCTTCGCCGCCGTCCTCACCGAGCTGATCGAGACGATGTTCTTCGCCTCCATGGCGACCGAGGAGGGGCGGCTCAACCCGGTCGGCGTCGTGTTCGCCGGGAGCCTCGGCGATCTCGAGCTCGACGAGCCCGCGTGGGATCTCGTGCGGTTCGGCGCCGCCGTGGCGTTCGACGTGGAGCACGTCGCCAACCTCGCCTCGGCGTGCGCGTGGCCGCGCTCCTTCCTGTCGGTGGTGCCGCTCGATGGGTCGCTCGTGATCGCCGGCATCGCGACGCCGCATAGCCGGCGCTCCTTCGAGCTCGATCAGCTCGTGCGCGTGGTGGTCCCGAAGCCCGGCGTCGTGGCCGTGTACCGCGGCGAGTGGGAGATCGTCCGCTACGAGCGCGGCGCGGTGCGGACGTGGATGCCGAAGAACCGACCGCAGCTCGACTCGATCGAGCGGACCGTCCTCCGGGACCTCGCGAGTCCGCACGGCCGCCGCGTGAGCAAGTATCTCCTGCGCATCGTGGAAGGGATGGTCGAGCTCGGGCGCGGCGGGCTGCTCGTCGTGCTCGGGCCGGGCGAGGGCCTGCCGCAGCTGTTCGGCGAGGAGGGCAATCCGTTCGACACCGAGGTCAAGCGGCTGGATCCCGCCCTGTGCCTCGGCTCGGCCATCCTCGAGCTCTCCGTCTCCGCCGCGCGCGAGAGCCAGCCGCCGAGCGAGCCGCGGCAGGTGGACGGGAAGAAGCCCGCGGCGGACGGGGCGGCGCGCGGCCCGGACCACCGGTTCAAGAGCTCCGAGCGCCTCAACCGGCTGCTCGACCTCATCGTCCGGCTGACGACCGTCGATGGCGCGGTGGTGATGGACCACGGCCTCGACGTGCTCGCGTTCGGCGCGAAGCTGCCCCCGCCGCGGTCGATCATCTCCGAGGTGTACGCCGCGACCCCCGACCAGCGGATGGACGTGAGCCTGAGCCTCGACGCGCGCGGCACCCGCCACCGCGCGGCCGCGGCGTTCGTGGCGGGGTACCCGGAGCGGATCGCGTTCATCGTCTCCCAGGACGGCAACGCGGCCACGTTCCAGGAGATCGAGGGAAAGGTCGTTTACTGGCCGCTGTGACGGGCCGGCCGCCCGACGTCAGAGGTGCCGCACGATGGCCGCGGCCATCTCGTCGATCGGCGCCTCGGCCACGGCGAGCCCGGCCTCCCGCACGCGGCGGGGCATGCCGTGGACGACGCAGGACGACTCGGCCTCGGCGAGGATCCTGCCGCCGGCCTTGTGGATCGCCCGCGACCCCTCCAGGCCGTCGTCGCCCATGCCCGTCAGCACGACCCCGAGCACGCCCGCCCCGAACTCGGCGGCGGCGCTCGAGAAGAGCAGATCGACCGACGGGCAGTACAGCGACGCCCTGGACGCCTCCGCGAAGCGGACGCTGGCGCGGTCCCGGTGCCGCCGGACCTCGAGGTGCGCCCCGCCGCGCGCGATGACCGCGAGCCCGGGCCGGAGCTGGAGATCGTCCGACGCCTCGACGATCGAGAGGGCGCTCGCGTCGTTCAGGCGGCGCGACAGGGACTCCGTGTACCCGGCGGGGATGTGCAGCGCCACGACGATGGGGACCGGGAAATCGCCGGGCATCGCCGCGAAGAGCCGCGTCAGCGCCTGGGGGCCGCCGGTGGACGTGCCGATCACGACGAGGCGCGCGCGCGGCAGCGCGGGGATCGCGCCGGGCACGGGCGGCGGCTGCGGGCGCGGGACTTCACGGCGGACCCGCGCCTCGGCCGCGGCGAGCACCTTGCGGACCAGCTCGTCCGAGAGCTCGAAGAGGCGATCGGTCGCGAGCGACGTCGGCTTCTCGACGAGATCCACCGCGCCCTGCTGGAGCGCCTTGACGCCGAGCTCGCTGTCCGCCTCGGAGTTGCTCACCACGACGACCCGCGGGGCGCCCTCGCGCGGCAGCGACGCGAGCACGCCGATGCCGTCGAGGTTCGGCATCACGAGGTCGAGCGTGACCACATCGGGCTTGTAACGCTCGATCTTCTCCAGCGCGTCCAGGCCGTCCATGGCCGTGTCGACGACCTCGATCGCGGCGTTCGCGCCGAGGACCTGCCGCAGGACCTTGCGCACGAAGGCGGAGTCGTCGACCACGAGCACGCGGACAGCCGGGTTCTTCATCGCGCGGTCTTCCGGTAGAGAAACACGCCACCCCGCTCCTCGCAGGCGAGCGCGGTGCCAAGCCGCAGCAGCGACTCGGAGATCCCGACCAGGAGGGCCCCGTCCGCGGCGAGCGCCCCCGAGAGGTTCGCGACCACCCACCGCGCCGTGTTGTCGTGGAAGTAGATGAGCACGTTGCGGCAGACGATGACGTCGAAACGCCCGAGCGACGTGACGTCGGACGCCTCGAGCAGGTTGATCCGCCGCCAGTCGATCGCCCCCTTCAGCTCGGCGCTCACGGCGACCCGGTCGGGCGTCACCTCCAGCCACCGGGTGGCGAAGGGGGGCGGCGGGGCGTTGCTCCGGATCGAGCGCGGCCCGTACACCCCGGCCCGGGCGCGCGAGAGCGCCCGCGCGCTGATGTCGCTCGCGACGAGGTCGACCTTGCCGAGCAGGCCCCGCTCGGCGAGGAGCATCGCGATCGTGAACGGCTCCTCTCCGGTCGAGCAGGCCGCCGACCAGATCCGCAGCCGCTCCCCCGCCGCGACGCGCGGCGCGACGAGCTCCGCGACCGCGACCTCGAGCTGCGCGAGCTCGCGGAAGAAGTACGTCTCGCCGACGACCAGCACGTCGATCAGCGCGTCCAGCTCGGCCGCGCCCGCGGGGTCGTACCGGAGGAAGTAATAGTAATCGAGCAGCGAGTCGAAGCCGGCGTCGATCGCGCGCACCGAGACCTTGTCGCCGAGCAGCTCGCGATCGCCCGCGTCGTAGTGGATGCCGATCTTCTCGGCGATGAGCGCGGTGAAGATCGCGAAGACCTGCGGCGAGATGGGGAGGCGGCTCGTCATACCGTCACGCCCACTGCGAGAGGACCGAGGCGGCCACGCGCCGCACCTCCGGGTCCGCATCGGTCCGCGAGACGTGCTCGACCGCGGCGAACCCCTCCCGCGTGGCCACCGCGGCGAGCGTCGTGGCCGCCGCCTTCCGCGCCGGCGCGGAGGGCAGGCCGAGCGCCTGGAGGAGCGCGGCGTGCCCCGCGGGCTGCCGCATCCGCGCCAGCGCCGCGGTGAGGACCGGCGAGAGCTCGTCGTCCGCCGTCCCGAGCGCCTCGAGGATGCCCTCGACGCGCCCCGGCACCGGCGTGGACAGCGCGGCGAGGAGCGGGCCCTGCGCCGGCGAGGCGACGAGCAGCGCGATGAGGCTCCGCGTCGCGTCGACCCCGGCCCGCCCCGCGATGAAGCCGGTCGCCGCGGCGCGCACGCTCTCGTCGGGATCGCCCGCGGCGCGCACCAGCGCCGGGAGGACCTCGGGCGACGAGAAGCCGGAGATCGCCGAGACCGCGACCAGCCGGGTCGCCACGTCCGGCGACGAGAGCGCGCCGAGCAAGGTCGGCAGAGACTCCGCCCGCCCGGCGATGCCGAGCCCGATCAGCGCCGAGCGGCGCATGTCCGTGTCGCTCGCCTGGGCCGCCTGCTCCAGCGCAGCGAGCGCGAGATCGCCCTTGATCGCCGACAGCGCCTCGATCGCCGCCACGCGCACCTGGCCGCTCTCGTCCCGGAGCCGCTCGGCGATGAGCCCGGCCGCCGCCTCGCACCCGAGCTTCCCCAGCGCCTGGCAGGCGTAGTAGCGGACCCACGCGTCCTCGTCGCCGAGCCCCGCGCGGAGCGCGTCGACGACGCGCGGCGCCCGCTGCGACTGCCCGAGCGCCCGCATCGCCACCGCCCGGACCCGCTCCGACGCGTCGGCCGCGAGCGCGGCGAGCGCGTCGATCGCCTCCGGCTGCGCGAAGGACGCGAGGCCGTGGATCGCGCGCTCGCGCGTCCGCAGGTCGGGGTCGCGGACGCCGTCGAGGAAGAGCGGCAGCGCCGAGGCGGGCGCGAAGTAGGCGAGGATCCGCAGGGCCGTCCGCCGCGCGGACGGGGTCCCCTCGCGGGCCGCGGCGATCGCGAGCGCCTCGACGTCGGGGCCGCCGAGGCACTGGATCGCGGTCGTCGCGGCGTGGACGACGCGGGGGTTCGGATCGTCGAGCAGCCGGAACAGCGCGCGCGCCGAGCTCGGCTCCGAGATCCGCGCCAGCGCGTCGCACGCCGCCGCGCGGACCTCCGGGTCCGGATCCGCGAGGCAGCGCTCCACGTCGCCCGCGGCCGCGGCGCTCCGGACGAGCGGCAGGAGCAAGAGCCGGCGGGAGCTGTCGCCGTCGCGCAGCGCCGCGAGCACCCGGGCGTCGGCGCTCCGGGAGAGCTGGAAGAGCGCCTCCGCCGCGGCGCTCGCGACGGCGGGCTCGGCGTCGAGCAGGCGCGTCAGATCGAGCAGGACGTCCTCGCCCCCGATCGCGCCGAGCACGCTGCAGATGAGGACCTGCTCGGCCGGATCCGCGCCGCCGAGGCTCTGCGAGAGCCGCCGCGCCGCGCCGGGCGCGGGCGCCTCGCCCCGGAGCGCCTCGTCGATCGGCCCGGCCGTCCCGTAGCGCTCGCGGTACCGCTCGCGCAGCTCGGCGAGCGCCACCGCGGCGACGCGCGCGACCGCGTCGCTCGGGCGCCCGAGCAGGCGCATCAGCGGCGCCACGGCGCTCCGGCTGCCGGTGCGGCCGAGCGCCCGCGCCGCCTCGAGGAGGTAGCGCGGATCGTCGAGGAGGGCCGAGAGCGGGGGGATCGCGCGCGGGTCGCCGCTGCGGCCGAGCACGTCGATCGCCGGGAAGATGCGGAAGAAGTTGCCGCTCGTGACGGCGTCCACGAGCGCGTCGACCGCCGATCGGCCGCCGACCCGGCCGAGCGCCTCGATCGCGGCGACCGCGACGTTGTCGTCGGCGTGCGACGTGAGCTCCGCGAGCCGGGGGACCGCCTTCGCGCTGCTGCGGCGCCCGAGGATCTGCGCCGCGTCGGCGACGACCGCGGGGCGAGGGTCCCGCGTCAGCGCGAGCACGGGGTCGTCGACGTCGCCGAGCGACGCGACGAGCGCGTCGACGCTCGCGGCGATGCGCGCCTCGCTGTCGCGCCGCGCGGAGAGGCACGCGCAGAGCGGCCCCACGGCCGCGTCGCCGAGCGCGGCGAGCGACGCGACGACGGACCGCCGCACGCTCCAGCTCGGATCCGCGAGCATCTCGATGAGCGCCGGCACCCCCGCGGTCCCGGAGGCGGCGAGCCGATCCACCTGCTCGACGCGCTGCCGCTCCGCGTCCGAGACGGAGAGCGCGGGGCGACGGGAGATCACGCGGTCTCCGGCGGCGCGTGGGGCTGGCTTCCGTTCGCCCTGAGCTGCGCGACCGCGGCGGCGACCACCGCGACCGCGTCCACGTGCTCGGCGCTCGCGTGCCGGATCCGGCCGACCTGGTCGAGCACGTGGCCGGCGTCGGCCGCGACCGCGCCGGAGTCCCTCGCCTGCCGTGCCGCGGCGGCGGCGACCTCCCGGACAGGCTCGCGCAGGCGGGCGAGCGACGCGGCGTGCTGCTCGCTCCGGGTCGACAGCTCGGCGGCCGCCCTGACGACGCCCTGGAGCGACGCCGCCTGCCGGCTCGCGCCCGACGCGAGCGCCGCGATCGACTCGGCCTGATCGGCCACCGCCCGCGCCATCTGCTTGGCGATCCGGCGCACGGACTCCCCCTCCTTCGCGAGGGACGCCGTCGCCTTGCTCTGGTCCGCCGTGGCGGCGGTCACCGTCGCCGCGAGCCGCGCGACCTGGCGGGCGGACGCCTCCAGCTGCTTCGCGGCCCGCGCCTGCTCGCCGATCCCCCGGGCCGAATGGGCGGACAGCTTCCGGATGTCGTCCATGGCGCGCGCCACCTCGGTCGCGCCGCCGGACTGCTCCGCGAGGCCGGCGACCATCCGCTGCGACGCGCCCGCGGCCTCCTGCGTGAGCGCCGAGATCCCGGCCAGGGCGCGGGTCTGCTCGGTCACGGCGGTGCTGGTCTGATGGGTCAGCGCGCGCATCTGCGCGGCGACCTTCGCGAGCTGCGACGCCCCCGTCGCCTGCTCCTCCATCGCCCGCGACACGCGCTCGGCGCTCGAGGTGAGCTGCCCGTTCAGCTTCACGGCGTCGCGCAGCGCACGCGCCTGCTCGGCGGTCGCCTCCTTCGTCTGCCGGGCCATGCGCCGCATCTCGGCGCTCCCCTGCGCGAGCGCCTGGATCGCCTTGGTCTGCTCGGCCGCGGAGCGCGCGACCGCCCTGCCTTCCTCGCTCATGCGCGCCGCGGTCTGCGTGAGAGAGCCCACCGCCTGCACCTGATCGGCGTTCGCCCGGTCGATGTCGCGGATCGAGCGGCCGAGCTCCTCGACGCCCTGCAGGATGGACGCGAGCGCCCGCTCGGCGTCGCCCGCGAGCCGGGTCCCCTCGTCCGCGACCTTCACCCCCTCCGTCGAGGCGGCCACCGCCTCGCGGGCGCTCGCCTGGAGCGCGCGGACGATCTTGGCGATCTCGGCGCTCGAGACGGCGGCGCGGTCCGCGAGGTTCCGGATCTCCTCGGCGACGACGGCGAAGCCCCGGCCGTGCTCCCCTGCCCGCGCGGCCTCGATGCTGGCGTTGAGCGAGAGGAGGTTCGTGCGGTCGGCGATCAGGTTGATCGTCTGGACGATGTCTCCGATCTCCTCGGCTCGCTTGCCCATCTCCTTCATGACCGACGCGGAGTCGGCCATCGCCTGCCGGATGCTGCCGAGGCCGGCGATGGACCTGCCCACCGTCTCCGCGCCCTGGCGCGCCGTCGCGACGCCCTGCTCGGCGGTCGCGCGCGCGGTCTCGACGATGGAGACGATCCGCCGCGTGGTGCCCTCGACCTGCGACGAGGCGGCGGCGTTGCCGGCCGCGAGCCCGCTGATCTGGTCGGCGCTCTGCGCGACCTGCTGCGCGGTCCGCGCGAGCTCCTCGGCGGCGACCGCGTTGGCCTCGATGGTCGCCGCGTTCTTCTCGGCCGTGGCCGCGACCTCCTCGACCGAGCTCGCGATCTCGGTGATCGTGCTCGCGGTCGACGACGCGCTCGCGTCGAGCGCCTTCGCGCTCTCCGCCACCCCGCGGGTCGAGCGCGCCATCTGCTCCGCGGTCGCGGCGGTCTCCTCGACCGCGCTCGCCATCTCCGTGGCGTCGCGCGCGACGCGGTCGAGGGAGGCGCTCACGCCCGCGACGGCGCCGGCCATGGTCGAGATCTGCGCCCCGAACCCCCGGGCGTCGGACGAGATGCGCGCCATGCCCTTCGACATCTCCTCGATGGTGGCCCCGATCTGCTCGAGCGCTGCGGCGCTGCTCTCGCCCCGGGCCGCCGCATCGTCGGCGGCCCCGCTCGTCACCGAGACGGAGCTGAGGAGCTCCTCGCTCGAGGACGCGAGCTCCTCGGCGCTGGCGCTCACCGACTTCACCGAGCGTGCGATCTCCTCGAGCGCCGCCGCGGTCGTCTCCGCGGAGCCGGCGAGCGCCTCGGCGTCGCCCCTCACGCCGGCGAGCGCGGGGGCGAGCGTCCCGAGGCCGCTCGTCGTGACCTCGGCGCCCTGCGCGACCTCGGCGGCGGCGTCGCTGATGCGCTGCCCCGACCGCGCGAGCGCCTGCGCCGCGGCCGCCGCCTCCTCGATCTCGCCCGCGAGCGCGCCCGCCACGGCGCCCTGCTGCCTGCCGGCGGCGGCGTGCTCCGCGCCGGCGGCGGCGAGCCGCGCGGCCGCCTGCTCGACGCCGGCCACGGCCGTGATCGCCTGACGGAGCGAGCGCTCGGTCTGCTCTGCCCGCGCGAGCGCGCCGTCGATGTCCGCGATTGCCTCAACTGCCATGTTCCTGCTCCTCACCGATGATCCTGCCGACGTCGACGAGCATGACGAGCCGCTTCCCGAGCTTCGCGACCGCCCTCACGAACCCGGCGCTCTCCTCCGCCATGACCTCGGGGGGCGCCCGCAGCTCGCCGGCGGCGATGTTGACGACCTCCCGCGCGCTGTCCACGAGGAGGCCCACGGTGCGGCCGCCGCGCTGGACGACGATGACGCGCGAGTCCAGCGTGGGCTCCACGGTGGGGAGCCCGAACCGGGCGCGCAGATCCACGACCGGCACGACGCGGCCGCGGATTTGGATGAGGCCGCCGACGTACGGCCGCGTGCCCGGCACCCGGGTCGCGCCGGTGAACGACTCCATGTGGAGCACGTCGGCCGCCGAGATCGCGTACTCGGTGTCCGCCACCTTCAGGACCACGTGCAGGTCGCTCATGAGGCCACCCGCACCAGGCCCGCGCGGCCGCCCTGGCCCGCGGAGAGCCGCCCGCTGAGGCTCACGAGGTCGAGGACGAGCGTGGGGCGGCCGTCGCCGAGATCGGTCGAGCCGGACACGCCCGGCACCTTGACGAGCGGGTCCTCGAGCGGCCGCACGACCACCTCCTGCTGGCCGAGCACGCGGGTCACGGCGAAGGCGAAGGGCGCGCCGTTGCGCCGCACGACGAGCGCCCTGCTCGCAGACGAGGCCCCGAGCTCGAAGAGCGCGGCGAGGTCGACGAGCGGCACGACCTCGCCGCGCCGCTCGATCAACTCGGTACCGCCCCGGGCGCGGTCCGGGGCTGGCAGCTCGGTACCACCCCGCGCGCGGCCTGCGGCCGGCAACTCTGCAGCCCCGCGGGCGGGGCCCAGCGCCGGCAGCTCTGCCGCACCTCGGGCGGGGCCCAGCGCCGGCAGCTCCGCACCGCCCCGCGCGCGGCCCGGCGCCGGGCCGCGGAAGATGCGGGCCGCGTCGATCTCCATGACTTCCTCCACGCCCGCGACGGGCGTCACGAACGGCTGGTCCCCGCACAGGAAGGAGAACGCGTCCACGATGGTCAACGTGAGCGGGATCCGCAGGGTGAAGGTGGTGCCGGCGCTGCGCGCCGTGCTCACGGAGAGCTCGCCGCCGAGCTGCTCCACGGCGATGCGCCGCACAATGTCCATCCCGAGCCCGCGGCCGCTGGTCTTCGTCGCCTGGTCGAGCGTCGACAGCCCGGGCAGCGTGATGAGGTCGAGCAGCGCCGCGTCGCTGTCCGGCGCGGGGCGGCCGGCCCGCGCCGCGATGAGCGCGCGGTCGATGCCGCGCCCGTCGTCGGCGACGCTGAGCTCGAGCTGGTTGTTGGAGCGCTCGAAGCAGGAGACCCGGACGACGCCCTCCTCGGGCTTGCCCAGCCGCCGGCGCTCCGAGGGCGGCTCGATCGCGTGATCGACCGCGTTGCGGAGCAGGTGCACGATCGCCGGGAAGATGCGCTCCGCGACCGCCTTGTCGAGCTCCGCCTTGCCCGCGTCGATCTCGATCCGCACCTGCTTGCCCGTCGCGCGGCCGAGGCCGCGGACGACGAGCGGCACGCGCTCGAGGAGCTCCGTCACCGAGATCATGCGCGCGCGCATGATGGCGCCGCGGAGGTCGCGCAGCTGGCGGTCGTGCTCGCGCAGGATCTCCGAGAGGTCGCGGACGTCCACCCCGCGGGCGCGCAGGTCGGCGGCCGCCCGGGCGAGCCGGAACCGCGTGACGACGAGCGCCGACAGCTTGTCGAGCGCGTCGTCGAGGCGCGCCACCTCGACGCGCACCACGCCGCGGAGCTGGGGCTCCCGGTCCGCCGGCTCCTCCGGCTCGGCCTCGGCCAGGGCCGCGACCGCCAGCGGGACGGGCGGCGCCACCGTGAGCGGGCGGACGCCGTCGGCGCCCGCGGCCCGCGCGATCTCCTCGTCGGGCGCGCTCGTGAGCACGAGGAGCGCGAAGGCGATGCCGCCCGGCGCCCTGTCGCTGGCCGGGATCGAGAGCGGGACGACCTTGACGATCTCGGCGAGCTTGCCGACGCGCTCGCGGACGGTCGTGATGTTCATCCCCTCGGCCGTGCGCGCCGGCGACGGGACGAAATCGACCCGCAGCGCGCGCCGACCGGCGGCCAGGCCCTGCGCGAGCTGCACCCGCTCGCCGGCCCCGAGCTTCGCGAGGATCTCGGGGTCGGCGCTGATCGTCGGCGCGGGCGGCGACGGCGCGTCGGCGAGATCGAGCGCGGAGAGGGCGTCGAGCAGCGCGGGCGCCGCGGGCGGCACCGGCTGCTTCCCGGCGAGGGCGCGGGTCCGCTCCTCGATGGCCCGGAGCCCGCGGAGCAGCACCTCGATCGACTGCGCGGAGAGGCTGCCGGCGGCCCTGTCCACCGCCCGGAGCACGGTCTCCATCGCGTGGGCGATGTCCACGATCGGCTCCACGCCGACCATGGCGGAGAGGCCCTTGATGGTGTGAAGAGAGCGGAAGAGCTCGCGCACCGCCCGCGGGTTCGACTCGCCGGCGCGGACGGCCGCCTCCGCGGCGAGGAGGTTCGCGGTCGACGCGGAGAGGTGCTCCTCCACCTCGACGAGGTAGCCGGCGACGAACTCGTTCACATCGAGCGCGTCGCTCATCCTGCGCCCGCGACGCGCTCCCCGAGGAGCGCTCGCACGCTGGCCAGGATGGCGTCGGGCGTGAACGGCTTCGTCATGAACTCCGAGGCACCCGCGCCGAGCGCGCGGGCCCGGGACTCCTCATCACCCCGGGTGGTCACCACCAGAATCGGCAGGCTCCGCAGCTTGTCCTGGCCACGGATGAACTCGATGACCTCGAGCCCTCCGATATCGGGCATGTTCAGGTCGAGCACCACGAGATCGAACGGCCTGAGCGAGAGCGTCTCAATCGCCTCGAGCCCGCTCGCCGCGTGCGCGAACGAATACTGCTCGGCCCGCAGGCAGGCGACGACCATCTCACGCATTACCCTGCTATCGTCGACGACGAGGATCTCTGCCACAGCGACACTCGGCCCAGGGCATAGCCGGCCCGCGTGCTGGGTGTCAATTGCGCGGCGGAGCGAGCCCGGACGAATCAGGGAAATCCCGTCGGACTGGCCCCGAGGTTCACGACACGCGGGCGCGGGCGCGGGCGACGAGCGCTCGTTCGGGTCCACGCCGGCTGCGCCGCGTCCGTCCGGCAACGGCGCCGAGGGGCGCTCGCTCGGGCCAGGGCGCGGCGCGCGCCGCCCGCCTCGCGCGGACACCGAAGCCCGACGCGCGGCGCGCGGCGCGCGTCCACGGAGCGCGTCCCAAAACGGAAGCCCGCGCGTCGAGGCGCCGCGAAGCGGCGGAACGCGGCAGCGCGCTTTTCAGCGCATGGGGCTTGCGTCGTTGTGGGCTCTCGATCAGATGAGACTGGGCGGTAACGACTCGCGCAGAGCCAACTCCTCTCCGCGCCCCGGTTTCAACCCGGAGAGCGGCCTCTCGCGGGAGAGGGGCGTTGCGGTCCCTGCTGCTCCTGGAGAACCATGAATCGGCGGACAACGATGGATTTCGTGCTCGCGGACGCGGCGCGCGAGCCGATCACCTCGCCGCGGCGCGGCGCGGCGCCGGCGGGGCGCGGCGACCGGGAGGCGAGCGCGGAGCCGCCGCCGAGCGAGCGCGCGCGCCGCGCGGTCGTGTGGATCCTCGACGACTCGCCGCTGGAGGCCGAGATGGCGGCGCGCTCGCTCGCCGCCGGGCACGAGGTCCAGGTCTTCACGGACGCCGCGGTGATGCTGGAGCGCGTGACGAGCAGCGAGCTCCCCGACGTCCTCGTGCTCGACCAGGTGATGCCGGGCATGTCCGGCACAGAGATCTGCGGCCTCCTCCGGTCGCGCCCCGCCACGGTCGGGCTCCCGATCCTCATCCTGACCGTCGCCGGACACGAGCAAGACCTCGTCGAGGGGCTCACCGCGGGCGCCGACGACTACGTGGTCAAGCCCTGTCCCCCGGCCGCCCTGTCGGCGCGCGTCGGGGCGCTCCTCCGCTCGAAGCGGCTCCGCGAGCGGGCCGAGCGGGCCGAGCGCGTCGCCGCAGTGGAGCGCGATCTGCTGCGCGCCCTCATCGATCAGAGCGGCGACGGCATCATGGCCACGGACGAGCGCGGGGTGCTGCGCATCTGCAACGGCGAGGCCCAGCGCCAGCACGGCGTGTACGCCCGGGACGCGAGCGCCGCGATCGAGGCGCTCCGGGCCAATGGGCTGCTCGCCCTGGACGGGCGCCCGCTGCGCCCCGACGAGGACCCGCTCTACCGCGCGATCCGGGGCGAGAAGGTCGAGAACGCGCGCTGGCTCGTGACGCGCCCGGACGGCTCGATCCGCGCGCTCGCCGGGACCGCGTCGCCGCTCCGGCAAGCCGACGGATCGCCCGCCGGCGCCGTGCTGATCACGCGCGACGAGACCGACGCGCTCGAGGCGGAGCGGGCGCTCCGGGACAGCGAGGAGCGCTACCGGGTGATCATCAGCGCGCTCGAGGAGGGCATCACGCTCCAGGACGAGCGCGGGGTGATCCGCACCGCGAACGCGAGCGCCGAGCGGATCCTCGGGCGGCCCGTGGCGCAGATCGTCGGGTCGACGATGCTGGATCCCGCGTGCAGGTTCGTGCGCGAGGACGGCTCGCCGTTCCCGTTCGAGATGTTCCCCGCGCAGGTCGCGCTCCGGACCGGCGCGCCCCAGTCGGCCGTCCTGCTCGGGATGGAGCGGCAGGACGGCTCGGTCCTGTGGCTCTCGGTGAACGCGCAGCCGCTCCGCCGCGCGGACGGCGCGGTGGCCGGCGTCGTGTCCTCGTTCTTCGACATCACCGCGCGCAAGCGCGCCGAGGAGGAGCGGCAAGGCCTGCTCGCCGCGGCGCAGGCGGCGCGGGAGGAGGCCGAGGCCGCGAGCCACCTGAAGGACGAGTTCCTGGCGACGATGAGCCACGAGCTGCGCACGCCGCTCACGGCCGTCCTCGGCTGGGTCCGGATGCTGCGCACCGGCAAGCTGGCCGAGGATCGGCGCGACAAGGCGCTCGAGACGGTGGAGCGCAACGCGCAGGCGCAGGCGCAGCTGATCGACGATCTGCTCGACATCTCGCGCATCATGGCCGGCAAGCTCCGGC
The DNA here is from genome assembly GCF_051474665.1 of Sorangium sp. So ce394. NCBI lineage: Bacteria > Pseudomonadati > Myxococcota > Polyangiales > Polyangiaceae > Sorangium > Sorangium sp. So ce394. Next base: position 4,150,488 of record NZ_CP150339.1, on the reverse strand, counting down.
TGGAGGTGCAGCCGGTCGAGCTCGTGGCCGTGCTCGACGCCGCGCTCGAGGTGGTGCGTCCGGCCGCCGACGCCAAGGGGGTGCGGCTCGAGCCGCTCCTCGAGCCCGGGGTGGGCCCTGTCGCGGGGGACGCGGGCCGGCTGCAGCAGGTCGTCTGGAACCTCCTCAGCAACGCGGTGAAGTTCACGTCGCGCGGAGGGTCCGTGCGCATCCGGCTCGAGCGCTCCGAGGCGTCGGCCGAGATCGTCGTGTCCGACACCGGCCAGGGCATCGATCCCGCGTTCTTGCCCTACGTGTTCGAGCAGTTCCGGCAGGCCGAGAGCGGCACCACCCGCAAGCACGGGGGCCTGGGCCTCGGGCTCACGATCGTGAAGACCCTGGTGGAGATGCACGGCGGCACGGTCCAGGCGCTGAGCGACGGCGAGGGGCGGGGCGCGACGTTCATCGTCCGGCTGCCGCTCTCGGTGACGGCGAGCCACGCCCGGGATCGCCGGGGGATGTCGCTGCCCGGCGCGGGCGGGACCGAGCGCCCTCCGGAGCTCGAGGGCCTGAACGTGCTCGTGGTGGACGACGAGGACGACACGCGCGAGCTCCTCGTCACGATGCTGGAGCAGTGCGGCTCGCACGTGACGGCGGTGGCCTCCACCGCCGAGGCGCTGCTCGCGCTCAAGGCGCTGCGGCCCGACGTGCTCGTGTCCGACATCGCCATGCCCGGCGAGGACGGCTACGCGCTGATCCGCAAGATCCGCGCGCTCCCGTCGGCGGGCGGCGGGCGGACCCCGGCGGTCGCGCTCACCGCGTATGCGCGCACCGAGGACCGCACGCGCGCCCTGCGGGCCGGGTTCAACACCCATGTCCCGAAGCCGATCGAGCCGGCGGAGCTGCTCGCGGTGCTCGCGAACATCGCTGGATCGCGGGGAGAGGTCTAGCTCCGCCCGCCAGAGGTCCGGCCAGGGATGGCGGACTTCTGCGCCGCTTCGCGGCGGCCTCGCGCGGGCGGACCTGGCTTTGTCTCCCCGGGGCGCGAGGCCGGCCTTTCCGTCTCACGATCTCACAGGCATTCGGATACGCACGTGATGTACGCGGTGCACCCCTCGTCCGCGGCGCATTGCTCCGCGGATGTATCGATGCAAGCGTCTTCCTGGAGCCCGCCAACGCAGTCCCGGCACGCCTGGTTTCCGATGAGCCCCTGCAAGTTGGCGGATCCATCGTCCTCGCAGGCGTCGGTCTCCGCTTCGGCCGTGTCGCAGTCGCTGGCGCACGCAGCGCTCTCCGCACAACCGCACGCCTCCAGCGTCATCTCGAGGAACGCGACGGCCCCCTGCTGGTTGTCCTCGATGCACTGCGTGGCGCAGTCAGCGCCGCCGCCCTCGCCGCCGCCGCCCTCGCCGCTGCCACCCTCGCCGCTGCCGCCCGTCCCCGTGCCCGTCGTGACGGTCGAACTCGACGACGAGGAGGTGGTGGTGCCGGACGCGCCGCCCCCGCCGCCCGCCCCGCCGTCACCGCCCGGGTCGCCGTCATCCGAACAGGCCGCCACCGCGCACGCCGTGACCAGAATCGCTGCGAAGCTGAGACTCTTCATGGAGGTTTCTCCTGACAACAAAGGTTACGCTGCTCCGGCTCGAACGAGACGACGAACGCCACCGCCCCTGCGGAGCGTCTTCTCCTTCGCGCTCTGGCACCGTGCCGCGGCGCCGAGCGTCTACCCACATCAGCGCTTTACACGATGGTTTCTACCGCGTGCGCGCCAGCACCCCTTGTCGCCGGCATTGGCCATCTGCCATCCGCGCACTCAGCGTGAGCATTCACACAACCGTCCAGCAGATCCGCCGGCGACGTCCTTGTACAGAAGAGCTGATCTTAGCACGTCGAAAACCTGTGCCATTCCGATTCGCCACGTGGAGAACTTGCTCTCCATGGCGGCCTGAAGGGTGGAGCGCTCCCTGAGGGTGATGCGGGCGGATGAACCCGAGACGGCGCCGCGGCGATGAGGCCGCTTGCCTATTTGCCGCTGCTGTTCACGACAGCCGGGCTCTCGGTCGCGTGGATCCCGCCGTGAGGCACCCTACCCGCGCCGCGCCTCGGCCAACTCGATAGCTGCGCGGGCGGCTCACTCGCTACGGCAGCTCCGCTCGATGGTGTCCATCAGCTTGAGCACGTCGAACGGCTTGCTGATCACCGCGTCCGCGTCGATGCCGGCGCGGTCCGTCCCGCCGCGCGCGGTCATCACCACGATCGGCATGGAGGCGAGCATCGGGTCGCGCTTCTGCTCGGCCCGGAACTGGAACCCATCCATGACCGGCATCATCAGGTCGAGCAGGACCAGCGAGATGGACGACGGATCGTCCCGCAGGTAGTCCAGGGCCTCGCGCCCGTTCGCGACCGACGCGACCAGATACCCCTCATCTTCCAGGAGCTCGCTCAACGTCTGGCGGATCGCCGCGTCGTCGTCGACGATCAGGATGCACTTGTTGGGACGGCTCATCGTCATGCGCAATCGCTCTCTTCCCGAGCTCTCCCCGAGGCAGCAGGGTCCTGTGGCGCCTCGGCCAGGCGCCGGCCCGCGGCCCGCTCGCGCCGATCGCCTCAGGCGCGCCCGGAGCCCGGCCCGCCCCCCGGCAGAGCGGCGGCAGGGCCGGCCAGCGGCAGGGTGACCTTGAAGGTCGAGCCCTCGCCCAGGACCGAGCTCACCTCGATCGAGCCGTCCAGCGCCTCGACCAGCTGCCTCGTGATGTAGAGCCCCATGCCCAGACCGCCATAGTGCCGCGCCGACACGGCCCGCTCGAACCGCCCGAAGATCCGACCGAGGTTCTCCGGCGCGATCCCGATACCGTGGTCCGCGATCGTGAGCGTGGCGCTCGAGCCCGCCGAGTCGACGGCGATCTCGATGGGTTTTCCCTGACCGTACTTGAGCGCGTTCGAGACGAGGTTGTCGACGACCTGCTCGAGCCGCAGCCGATCCCAGTTGCCGGCGCCGTCGTCGCCCGCGCTCACGGTCACCCGGGAGCCGGATTCCGCGATCTCCCCGCCCTCGTGGAAGCGGGCCACCACCTGCCGGACGATCTCCGACAGCCGGACGGGCTCCAGGTCGAGGGCGAGGCGCCCCGCGGAGATCCGGGAGATGTCGAGCAGGTTGTCGACGAGCCGCCTCAGCCGCTCGCCCTGGCGGCGGACGAGCCCGAGCCGGTCCGTGAGCCACGCGAGGCGCTCCTTGTCGGGGCAGAGCTCCGGCGCGCGGCGCGTCAGGATCTGGATCTGCAGCGACAGCGGGGTGAGCGGCGTCTTCAGCTCGTGGGAGGCGATCGAGAGGAACTCGTCGCGCAGCGCGATCGCGCTCTGGGCGTCCTTGTACAGGCGCGCGTTGTCCACGGCGAGCGCGCAGCGGCGCGCGAGCTCCTCCGCGCCCGCGAGGTCCTCCCGGCTGTACCGGCGCCCGGACTGCGCGGCGATGAAGGTGAGCGTCCCGAAGAGCCGCCCCCGCCGCGCCAGCGGGACGCACATGTACGAGCGCCCCCCCATGGCCCGCATCACCCGGAGGTGCTCCTCGTCGTGCGCGATGCCGCGCATGTCCTCCTCCGTGAGGCGCTCGACGAGGAGCGGCTCCCGCGCGATGAACACCCGCGTCGACGGGTGCTCGCGGTTGCCGTCGAGCTTGAGCGTGAAGCGCTTCGCCTCCTCGGCCAGGGCGGCCTGCGAGGGGTCGGCGCAGGCCACGCTCACCCGCCGGAACGTGCCCTCCTCCTCGTCGAGCAGGTCGACGAGGCAGAAGTCGGCGAGGACCGGCACCGCGAGCTGCGCGACCCGGGCGAGCGTCGTCGGGTAGTCCAGCGAATCGGCGAGCACCACGCTCGCCGCGTCGAGGAAGCGGGGCAGCTCCAGCGCGCGCTCCCGCTCCGCGGCCTCGGCCGCCCTCCGCCGCATCCGCGCCATCTCGATCTGCGTCCGGACGCGCGCGAGGAGCTCGCGCGCCGAGAACGGCTTCACGAGGTAATCGTCCGCCCCCGTGTCGAGGCCCTCGACGACCGCATCCTCGCCCGCGCGCGCGGACAGGAGCATCACGGGGACCATGCTCGTCCTCGGATCCGCCCGGAGCTCGCGGAGGAGGGAGACGCCGTCGAGCCCGGGCATGATCACGTCGCTCACCACGAGGTCCGGCGGGCGCGCGAGCGCCGCCTCCAGGGCCGCCCGTCCGTCGGAGACCGCCTCCACGTGCCACCTCGGCGAAAGGAGGTGGACGAGGTAGTCGCGCATGTCCGCGTTGTCGTCGGCGACGAGGACGCTGCCCTCCCGCTCCCCCGGCGCGGCCCCGGCGCGAGCCTCCGGCGCGGCCCCGGCGCGAGCCTCGGGGCCTCCGGGCGCCGCGCCTTTGCGCGCCTGCGGACACCACTGCGACGCCTCGATCACGTGGAGGCTCGTGCCGACCGGCGAGGGCGCGGCCTCCGGGGCGGCCGCGGCGACGCGCTCGGCGGGCAGGTGCGCGTGGCCCCTCGGGATCGACACGGTGAACGCGCTCCCCCGGCCCGGCTCGCTCGAGACGCGCACGGCCCCCCCGTGGACCTTGACGAGCTCCTGGACGAGGGCGAGCCCGATGCCGGTGCCCTCGATGCTCCGGCAGCGCGCGCCGTGGACGCGGTGGAACCGCTCGAAGATGCGCGGGAGCTCGTCCGCCGGGATCCCGGCGCCGGTGTCGCGCACGCACAGCTCGACGTGGTCCGGAGAAGGCTGGAGCGAGACCGCGATCTCCCCTTCGAACGTGAACTTGAAGGCGTTCGACATGAGGTTCGAGACGATCTTCTCCCACTGCGCCCGGTCGACGTAGATGGGCTCCGGCAGCGGCGGGCAGTCCACGACGAGCGACAGGCCCGCGCCCTCGACCAGCGAGCGAAAGGAGCTCGCGAGCTCCGCGGTGAGCCGCGCGAGGTCGGTCGGCTCGAACGTCCGCTGGAGGCGCCCCGCCTCGATGCGGGAGAAGTCGAGCAGCGTGTTGACGAGCCGGAGGAGCCGCAGGGTGCTGCGGCGCACCGCGGCGAGGCCATCGCCCGAGAGCGAGGCGCCGGGGTGGGCCAGCGCGTCCTCGACGCGCCCGAGGATGAGGGTGAGCGGGGTGCGGAACTCGTGGCTCACGTTGGCCACGAACTCCGTCTTGAGGCGGTCGAGCGTCGCGAGCTCGTCCCTGTGCCGGGCGACCTCCCGCTCGAGCCGCCGCTGCTCGGTGACGTCGCGCCCCTCGGCGATCATGAAGACGACGTTGCCTTGCCGGTCCTTGACGGGCTTCAGGTTGAAGTCGATCGTGATGATCTCCTCGCCCCGGTTGCCCCCGAGGATCTCCACGTCGTACCGGACGAACTCGCCGCGCGCCGCGTGCCGCACCGCGTCCTTCAGCCGCTCCTGGGCCTCGGGCGCGCCCTGCCACCAGCGGCAGTCCCAGAACGGCACTCCGTGCACCTGCCCGAGCCCCACGCCGGCGCCGCGGACCGAGGCGTAGTTCGACTCCCAGTTCGTGCCGCGGGCGTCGAGCAGGCCCCAGAACTGGAAGGCGCTGTTCATCGCGACCCGCGCCGCGAGCAGCCGCATCAGCCCGGACTCGCGCCCTGGGCTCGCGCGCGCGAGCTCCTGCTTCAGGAGCTCGGTGTCCTGGAGGAGGCGTTCCTCGGAGTCGTCTACGGGTCTCACGATCGTGAGGTCTTCCAGGCGTTCGATGAAGTCGCGCCCTTCCGCTCGTTCCTCGCTGCACCGCTGTTTCATCCCGTCGCTCATCCCGCCTGCGGCTCCGCTCCACGCAGGGAACAGCTCATCGTGAAGCGCTTAGTGGAGATCGACCTTCGCGCAAGGCCCGATCGCCTGGGCGCGGGCGAGCGAGCTTTTGTGGACGGTCGCGATGTCTGGATACGCGGGCGGGCCGGGCTTTGGGGCGCGCGGCGCCGCGTCCGGCTGCCGGCCCGGCCGGCGGCGTGGCGGGCAGCCGGACGCGGCGCCGCGATGCCTGGTAAGCTCGCCGGCCATCCACCATGAGCGCGCCCCCCGAGGTCGTCGTCGTCGGCAACATCGGCATCGACACGAACATCTATCTTCATGGCGAATCCATCGACTGGAGCGTCGAGGCGAATTTCACCCACAACACGGACTCCGTGGGGCAGGCGGGCGGGTACGCGAGCCGCGGCTACGCGGGCCTCGGCGCCTGCCGCGCGGCGATGGCCGGCGCGCGGCTCTGCCATTTCAACCTCGGGTGCACACCGCCCACGGCGTTTTCGGCCGTGCGCGCTGGGCGCAGCGCCCTTTCGCGCGATCACCGAACCCGGTACGCTCGGGCACTATGGTCGAAGAGAGCACGCGTCAGGAGCCGCCGGTCGCCGACAGGTTGCGTCGCGTCGGCGCGCTGTTCGAGCCCTTCTCGTCGAGCTATGCGGACAACCCCGCGCTGGCGTTCTATCAGGCGGCGCACCGGGAGGCGCCGGTCGCCTACAGCGAGGCGTTCTCCGCTTACCTCGTCGTGGGGCACGCCGAGCTCACGCAGGTGCTCCGCGAGCCGGTCGGGTTCTCCTCGGCGCACATCCTCGACCTGCCGCCGGATCTGCCGCCGGAGGTGACCGCCGAGCTCCGGCGCGGCATCTACCAGATGCCGCCGGCGCTCTTCAACAACGACCCTCCCGGGCACACGCGCGCGCGGGCGCTCTTCTCCAAGGCGTTCACGCCCGCGCGGGTCGCCTCCCTCGAGCCGACGATCGCCGAGGCGGCGGAGGCGCTGGTCCGCGCGATGGCGCCGGGCGACGGCCCGGTGGATCTGATGCAGGCGCTCGCCTTCCCGCTCCCCTTGCAGATCATCACCGCCCTCATCGGGATACCGCTCGTGGACGCGCCGCTGCTCAGGGCTTGCCAGGACGACCGACTCAAGCTCTACGACCCGGCGCTCGACAAGGCGCGCCAGGTCGAGGCGGCGCGGAGGTGCGTGGCCTACGAGCGATATCTGGCCGACCTCATCGAGCGACGCCGCGGCGCGCCTGCCGACGACCTGATCACCGCCCTCATCGGCGCCCGCGTCGACGGCGAGGCGCCCCTGTCGGTGGAAGAGATGATCTCCCACCTCATCGTCCTGTTCTTCGCCGGCTACGAGACCGTGGCGAGCCTGATCGGCTCGCTCGTGCTCCGCCTGCTCGAAACGCCCGCGCTGTGGGACGCCATCGGCAGCGACCCAGCGCTGCTCCAGGCGGCGATGGAGGAGACGCTCCGGATCGACGCCCCGGTGCAGATGGAGCCGCGGCGCGCGACGGCGCCGGCGGTGGTCGGCGGCGTCGAGATCCCCGCGGGGGCCACGGCGTTCGCCTTCTTCGGCGCCGCGAACCACGATCCGGCGATATTCCCGGATCCGCTGCGGTTCGACGTGAATCGCTTTGCCGCCGGCCCGCGCGCGCGGCACCTCGGCTTCGGCTGGGGTGTTCACACCTGCATCGGCGCCTCGCTCGCGCGCATCGAGGTGCGGTGCGCCGTGCAGGCGCTGCGCGCTGCGTTCCCCGGCCTGCGCCTCGCCGCCGAGGCGCGCCCGAGCTATGCGCCCAGCATGTTCTTCCGGAAGCCCACGGCCTTGCCCGTGACGCTCGGCGCGGCATGACCGGGCGGCTCCTCCTGCCGGCCGACGGCGAATCCGCGCCGGCGGGCGCCGGCGGCGCGCGCGGCCATCGACTATCCTCGCGTCGATGCCCTGTCGCCTCAGCCTCGCCGCCGGCGCGGCGCTCGCCGCCGCGCTCGTCTCGTCGCCCGGGCTGCTGTCGTGCGCCCGGCCCCAGCCCTCCGCGCCTTCCCCTTCCCCTCCCGCCGCGCCTCCCTCGCCCTCCGCGCGGCCAGCGGCGGCGCCGCCGGCCGACGGCGCGCGCCGCCGCGCCCGCGAGCTCGGCATCGTCATCGGCCGCCTGCCCACGGGCAGGCTGAACGCGATCACCGATGTCCCCGGCGTGCGGGTCGGGCACGTCACCCACCATCGGGGCGCTGGCCGGCTCGCCCCGGGCAAGGGGCCGGTGCGGACCGGCGTGACGGTCATCCTGCCGACGTCGGACGACTTCTGGCACCACAAGCTCCCTGCCGCGAGCTTCGTCCTGAACGGCAATGGGGAGATGACCGGGCTGCACTACGTCAACGAGTTCGGCGTCCTCGAGTCGCCCATCGTCTTCACCAACACGCTCGCCGTGGGCCGCGCGTTCGACGGGGCGGTCCAGTACATGCTCCGGCGTTATCCGGCCATCGGCATCGACGAGCCCACCGTGGGGCCCATCGTCGGCGAGTGCGACGACAGCGCGTTGAACGACATCCGGGGGCTGCACGTGTCGGCCGAGGACGTGCTCACGGCGGCGGAGCAGGCGGCGGACGGGCCTGTTCAGGAGGGGGCGGTCGGCGGGGGGACGGGCATGATCTGCTACGATTTCAAGTGCGGTATCGGCACGGCCTCGCGCGTCGTGCCGGAGGCCGCCGGCGGGTTCATCGTGGGCGCCATCGTGCAGGCCAATTTCGGGGCGCGGGGCGAGCTGCGGATCGACGGCGTGCCGGTCGGCCAGGAGATCCGCGACCTCTTGCCCGTGCCGGATTACCATAGCGAGGGCTCGCTGCTCGCCGTGGTCGCGACCGACGCGCCCCTGTCGGCGCGGCAGCTCGGGCGGGTCGCGCGCCGCGTCTCGCTCGCGGTGGGGCGCACGGGCACGATCTCCCGCGACGGGAGCGGCGACCTGTTCCTGGCCTTCGCGACGGGGAACAGGATCGCGGCCGAGCCCAGGGAGCTGACCCGGACGCTCCGCGAGGTGGACGACGGGCGCCTCAACCCGGTGTTCCAGGCGGCCGAGGAGGCGGTGGAAGAGGCGATCCTCAACGCGCTGACCATGGCGACGACGACGTTCGGGCAAGACGACCACGTCGCTTACGCCATCCCGCTCGACCGGCTGCGCGAGGTGATGAGAAGGCACGGGAGGCTCGCGGCGCCAGGCTCTGGCACGCTCGGGCGCGACGTCGCTGCGCCCCGGGCTCGCACCACGGCGGAGCCTTGACAGCCCCACCCCCGGCGCGTCTATTCGAGATCGTGCCCCGGCAACACGTCGTCTCGATCGGTGAGTGCGCCGCCAGCATCGCCGACCGTCATGGCTTCACGATCGACACGATCTGGCGTCACGCCGACAACGCCGCGCTCCGGGCGAAGCGGGAGAGCCCTTATGTCCTCGAGCCCGGCGATCGGGTGACCATCCCGGATCGGCGGCTCCGCGAGGAGGCGTGCGCCACGGGGCGCCGCCACGTCTTCCGCCGCCGCGGCGTGCCGGAGAAGCTGCGGATTCGCCTCCTCTCGGGCGAGGTCCCCCGCGTGGGCCTCGCCTACGAGCTCCGGGTCGACGATCTCTGCTTCTCCGGCGAGACCGACGGTGGCGGCTGGCTGGAGCACTGGATCCCCCCGGGAGCACGAGCCGGGCGGCTCGTCCTCGCCGACGGTCAGGTCCACGAGCTCGCGCTCGGCCAGCTCCTTCCCCACGCCTCGACGGCGGGCGCCCGCGCCCGGCTCGCCAACCTCGGCTACCTCCGCGAGCCCGCCGCCGCGGCGGAGGACGTGGAGCGCGCCGTCGCCTCGTTCCAGCGCGATCACGCGCTCGAGGCCACGGGCGCGCTCGACGAGCAGACCCGCCGCGCGCTGCTCGACGCCCACGGTTCCTGAAGCCGGAGACCGCATGCCCCGCATCCATCACCGATTGCCCCCGGGCGTCCGCACGCGCGGGATCCGTACGCAGAAGAAGCACCTTCGCGCGCTGAAGGGCCGGTTGCGCCGGCCGGAGAGCGACAAGGACGAGGTCGCGGCCGAGATCATCCGCCTGGTGCGGAGGCTGCGGCGAAAGAGCGCCGTCCCGCTCCGGGGGCGCCTCTGGCACCGGAAGCAGGCCGCCGAGATCGCCGCCCTCCTCCAGCAGGATCGCGAGCTGATCGCCCTGCTCGAGGGCGGCCCCTCCTTGGAGGAGGTCATCTCCAGGGCGCTCACGCAGCCCGGAGGCGGGAAGTCGAAGGGCGTCAGGAAGAGGCGTGTCCTCGAGATGCTCATCCACCTCCCCACCCGGGCGAGGCCGCTCGCGAAGGGCCGCGGCGGCAACACCTTCGACACCCGCCCACCGCGGCGCTATTACGCGTTCGTCGACTCCATCAGCCGCAGCGACGGCGATCGCGCCCATGTGCGCCTCGACTGCGTCGATCGGGGCTGGATGAACAAGGTCTGGCTCGAGCTGGTCAACGATCGGGCGGCGGAGCGGCTCGTGCAGATCCTCCGCGGCAGGAAGTTCGACGACGTCTTTCCGAAGCTCCGGACCGACGAGATGAGCTTCCTGCACGCGCTCTATTCCTGGTACCTGCTCCGGGTCCTGGAGGCGGGAGACGAGGCCCCCGTCGCCTCCTTCGAGTACGTGATCCCCGCGGCGGAGCTCGGCCGCGGGCTGCCGGTCGAGTGCGACTGGTACGAGGTCGAGATCCACCGGACCCGGGGCGCGGACGCGAAGTACGTCGGCGACCTGGTCGTCTTCGGGATGAACCCCTCCGGCGACGTGCGCGAAGCAGGGCTCTTCACCGGCGTCCCGAGGCGCCTGCCCGACTCGTCCCCGGACCTCTGGCGCATCACGCAGGGCGCTATCAAGGCGCTGCATTTCCCCCAGCTCGCGGCGAAGGCGAGGCCCAGAAGGCCGGCGCCGCTCCGGGGGCGCCGGAGGCGACCGGGACCGACGGCCATGGCCCTCGAGAGCGAGGGTTCGTTCGGCGACGGGTCACCGGGGACCAGCGGTGGGGATTCCGGGCCCGGGTCCAGGGAGATCTTCCGGACGAGCCTGCCGGAGCTCCTTCGCCGGCTCCTCGCGGGGCCGAAGGCGGCCTGGCAGCGGGGCGTCGAGGCGATTCGCGATTTCTTCGGCGGGTTTCCGTGGGATGGCGGGCCGCCGCTCGCGCTCGCGGGCGTGGGGGCGCTGCCGGCGACCTTCGCCGCACCCACCCGCCGCCCCCGCCCTCGGGAGGAGGGGCGGGGCGGCGCGGCGATGGCCTATGTGGGCAGCCCGCCGAACGGCGCCCCGCCGCCCGCGCAGCTCCCGAACCCGATGGTGATCGCAGGAGGCCAGCAGCCCTTCGTGGCCGTCTTCGACGTCGGCCAGGGCGGCTGCAACGCCCTTCACGACAACCAGGGACGTGTCATCGCCTATTACGACGTGGGTTTTCCGGACAACAAACTCGGGAGCTGGCCCGTGCCCGACACGCGCCTCTGCCTCTGCCACGATCCGCTGATCATCCTCTCCCATTTCGATCTCGATCACATGCAGCTGGCTCGCTACCAGCACGACCTCTACCGCCGGCGCTGGCTCGCTCCGCAGCAGCACATGGGCGCAGGCCAGGTCCGGGAGACCATCGCCCGCGTGCTCCACCACGGGGGTGAATTCCACCTCTGGGTGGCCGGCGGCGGCTCGCAGATGCATTTCCCCTGGGGCTTCCTCGAGCGGTGCCAGGGCAACAACGCCTATCGAGAGGGGGAGAAGAACAACTCCGGCGTGGCGATGTACGTGTGTGTCGACGACAACCCGGCCGCGGCGGCGGCCGTCCTCGGCGCCGCGGCGGCGCCGGCCGGCAACGCGGCGGGGGTCGCGGGCTGGGGGGGATGCGGGCCGCTGACCTTCGCCAACGCGGCCGCCACGATGCTCGAGGACGGCCTGCTGGTGAGGGGTGTAGACACCGCGCTCGAGAACGCCGAGATGAAGGCGGCCATCGCCGCGGTCGCGCGCGCGGCCGCGGCGCAGGCCCAGGCGCTGGGCGCCGGCGCGAGGGTGATCGCGATCGCCGCCGCCGCGGCCACCAGGACGGCGGAGTTCGCGTCCGAGAAGACCCGGGGGAATCGGGCCACCAAGCTCGCCAGGGTGCGGCACCTCGCGGCCAATCCGGCGCGGGACGCCATCGTGGCCGCCGCGATCGCGGCGGACGCCTCCGTGGCTGCCGGGGCCCCGGTCGCCGCGACCGCGACCGCGGCCACGGCGGCCGCCGCGGTGCCCGCCGACGCGACCACGGTGCATACGGCGGCCAGCTTCGTCGTGACCAACCACGCGAGGGGCGCGGTCGCCCTCACGGGCGATGCCGTCGTGACGGGAAACGCTCCGGGCTCGACGCCCCAGGTCGTGACCGCCGGACTCGCCGTGGCAGGCGGAGGCGCCGTGAACGTGGCCGACACCGCCGCGCGGTCCATCGTCGTTCCCAACCTGACGCCGGCCGAGGCCAGCACCCTGGTGACCGCGACCGTGAAAGCGGCAATCGCCGCGCCCGAAGCGCAGACGAAGGCGGCCGCGATCAGCACCGCCGCGGGCAACGCGGCTGGAAACCCCGTGGCGGCCATCGCCGCCGCCGCGGTGGCCGCCGCCGCGGCGCCCGCCGACGCGGCCACAGCCCACACGGCGGCCATCCACGCCGTGACCAACCACGCGGCGGGGCGCGCCGCGCTCATCGTCGATGCCACCGTGACGGGCAACGCTCCCAACGCCGTCGGCGAGGTCGTGGACGCCGCGCTCGCGGCGCACACCGCCGCGGGGCAGCCCGGGGCGTCCGCCGGGTCGGTCGTGAAGGCGGCGGCCGGCGCGGTCCCCCGCATCGCGCTGTGGGAGCTCGACGCCGTCTCGGCCGCCGTGATCGCCGCCGCGGCGGGCGTGCCGGCGGTCGGGATCACCCGCGCCGCGGCGCCGCTCGTCTTCGAGACGGTCACCGACGCCGTCGCCATCGAGGACAACGCCCTGACCCCGATCGTCGCCGCAGCCGTGCTGGCCGCCCCCCTCCTGGCGCGTCCAGCCCTCCGGCCCGTCCTCGATCATGCCGTCTCCCACGGAGCGGCGGAGAAGTACGTGCTGCTCACCGGCGACGCGGATTTCAGCAACGTCCGCTCGCAGGCGCTCAACCCGCCGCCGCTCGTCGTCGCGCTCACGGCGGTTCACCACGGAGCGATCACCGAACTGGGCGGGAACCACGAGCACATCCCGTGGGCCCCCGGCTCGGACGCCGTCAAGGCGGCGACCGCGGCCATCCAGTGCACGGCCGACGGCGGCAGCGTGGTCGCCGTGGCGCTCGCCGCCGCCGTGGCCCTCGACCCCGCGGCGGCGGCCGCCGGTCCCACGGCTGCCCAGATCTCCCTGGCCGCCCGGCGCGCGGTGGCAGGCGACAACACCGCGCAGGTCACCACCGCGCTGGGCAACGCCGCCCTCGGCCCGCTCGCGACCTCGGCTTGCAACGCCGTTGCCACGGCGCAGCTCCGCGCCGGACAGGCGGCGGCCACCATGAGGAGCGCGGTGGCCGCCGGCGCGGTCGTGGCAGGCTCGGAGGCCGCCATGGCCGGCGCGTGCATCGCCGCCGTGCAGGCGCAGGTGGCCGGGGCCGGCGGCTCGGCGACCGAGCGCCGGCTCGCCGTGGCGGCGGCCGCGCTGCTGGGAGCGCACCTCGAACCGACGCTGCCGGCGAGCCTCTGCGGCGCAACGGCGTTCGCGGCCGCGCAGGTGGGGCTCGCGGCTCCGCTCGGTCCGGCGGCGCTCGCGGGTCTGCTCGCGCCGCTCCGCGACCGGAAGCTCGCCACCCTCGTGCCGGTGCTCCCTGCGCCCGTCACCGCGGCGACCACGCCGGCCACGACCCTGGACGCCGAGCTCGCCGCCGCCATCGTGGTCGGCGGCGCGGTTGGCGGGACCGGCAGCGTGGAGGGCCACATCCTCGCGATGCAGCGGGAGTGGAAGAGCACCATCGGCGACGCGGTCGCGGACGCGCTCCGGAAGATCATGACCGCCGCGCCGGGCGGCGTCGCGAACCCGCTCGCGCCGGGCGCCGCGTCGCTCGGGGTGCCCGGCGCCGCCTGGACGCCGAGGAACTGGGCAGCGAGCGCAGGCGCCGCGAGCGGGGCCGCCGAGGCGCTGAACGTGAGCGCGCCCCTCGTCGACGCGGCCGTGAACGCGGCCCGGTCCGGCACCGCTCTCCCCAATTTCGGCGCCATGCCCGCCAGCGGGAAGATCGCCTATTCCTACGGTGTCGCGCGCGCCGACGGACACCACTACTACCTCGCGGCGCCCGGCGCAAAAGGGCATCCCCACCCGGCCGCCGTGGCCCTCTACGAGTCCCACGGCTGGACCGAGCGGCGCAACACCGCGCAGCTCGCGCACGCGTCCCAGCAGCCCGACGCCGCGAGCCCCCACGGCCACGTCGCCCTCGGCTGGGATCAAGGGATCCCCGGCCCGCTGGCCGCCCCGCTCCAAGCGGGGTGTCCGAACTGCCAGCCTCATGCCTTCCTGGTCTGAACGACCGTCGGCGCCCGTCCCGAGGACCCCGGCCCGACCTGCCCGCGCGCGGTCCGCTGGCGAAGGGGCGCGCCGAGCGGTCGCCCATCTCGCGCGCGCGACGCGGCCGCGCCGCGAGGCGCTGGCGACACCGATCCTGTCCTGCGCGCGCCGCAGCAGCCGATCACCACCCGGCTGCTGCTGAGGCAGCAGCCGAGCCCCCCGCCGCACGTCCACGCCGGCCACAGCGCTGGCCCGATCGGTGCTTGGGCCCGCCGCGGCGGATCCCCGATGAGCACCCCAGCGACGCCGTCCCCACCTCGCGCCTCCGAAATCGACGACGTCGCCGACGTCCTGGTGATCGGCGGCGGCCCCGCCGGCGCGTGGGCCGCGCTCGGGGCCGTCGCGAGCGGCGCGCGCAGCGTGGCGCTCGTCGACAAGGGATACTGCGGCACCTCCGGCGCCACCGCCCCCGCGAACACCGGCGCCTGGTACGTGACGCCCGAGGGCGACGCGCGCGAGCGCGCCATCGAGGCGAGGTTCGCGCGGAGCGGCGGGCTCGCGCACCGCGACTGGATGGCGCGCGTCCTCGACGCGACCTGGGAGCAGATCAACCGCCTCGCCGAGTGGGGCTATCCCTTTCCGCTGGACGACAGCGGCCTTCAATACCGCGCCAACCTGCGGGGCCCCGATTACATGTATTTCCTGCGCCGCCAGCTCCGGCGCGCGGGCGTCCGCATCCTCGACCACGCCCCTGCCCTCGAGCTCCTCGTCAGCGAGGGCGTGGTCGCCGGCGCGGCCGGCCACGCCCGCCAGCAGGACGCCGCCTGGCGCATCCGCGCCGGGGCCGTGGTCCTCGCGAGCGGCGGCTGCGCGTTCCTCAGCAAGGCGCTCGGCTGCGACGTCAACACCGGAGACGGCACCCTGATGGCCGCCGAGGTCGGCGCCGAGCTCTCCGGGATGGAGTTCTCGGCGCAATACGGGATCAGCCCCGCCTACGCCTCGGTCACCAAGGGGCTGCCCTATTTCTGGGCGACCTTCACCACCGAATCGGGCGAGGTCATCGACAGCCGGGGCAATCGCATGCTCGCGGTGGCCAGGGCGCTGCGCCAAGGGCCGGTGTACGCGGTGCTCGACCGCGCCGGCCCCGAGATCCAGCGCTGGCTGCGCGACGGACAGCCGAACTGCTTCCTGCCCCACGATCGGCTCGGGATCGACCCGTTCAAGCAGCGGTTCCCCGTCACCCTCCGCTCGGAGGGCACGGTGCGCGGCAGCGGCGGGATCCGCATCGTCGACGACGGGTGCGCGACCGGCGTCCCGGGGCTCTACGCCGCGGGCGACGCGGCCTCGCGCGAGCTCATCGTCGGCGCCTCGAGCGGCGGCGGGAGCCCCAACGCGGCCTGGGCCATCTCGAGCGGCACCTGGGCGGGCCGCGCCGCGGCGCGCTTCGCGCAGCGCCTCGGCGACCGCGCCGCCGCGCGGGCCGTGCGCCCCGCCGGGACCGTCGGCCTCCGGCCCGGCGGGACGGCGGGCGGGCCCTTCGCCAAAGAGATCATCGACCTCGTCCAGCAGGAGGTGCTGCCGCTCGACAAGAACCTCTTCCGCCGGGGCGATCGGCTGGCGGCCTCGGTCGAGCGGCTCGACGGCGCGTGGCGCGACGCCGAGGCGCACCTCCACGCCGCCGGCGCCGCCCGGATCCGCGCGCGCGAGGCCGCCGCGCTGCTGGCCACGGCGCGGTTCTGCTACAGGAGCGCCCTCGCGCGCGCCGAGTCCCGGGGCCTGCACCAGCGCACCGACCTGCCGCACACCGACCCGGACCAGGCCCACTGCCTCGCGACCGGCGGGCTCTCGTCCATCTGGGTCGAGCCGCGCCGGCCTACGCACGGGTCCGGCCCGCCCGCCCCTGACGCCTCTGACGCCCCTGATTGAGGAGACCTCGCATGATCGAGCTCTTGAGCGACGCCCGCTGCATCGACTGCAACCTCTGCGTCAAGGTCTGCCCCACGAACGTCTTCGAGGCGCGGCCGGGCGCGGCGCCCGTCATCGCGCGCCAGGAAGACTGCCAGACCTGCTTCATGTGCGAGCTCTACTGCCCGACCGACGCGCTCTACGTGAGCCCGCTCGCCGAGCGCCGCGATCCCGTCGCCGAGGAGCGGCTCGCGCAGGACGGCCGCCTCGGGAGCTACGCGCACCACCTCGGGTGGCGCGCCGCGCGGCCCGGCGGTACGGATCGCGACCCCACGTTCCGGTTCCGCGCCGTGACGGCCGGGCAGTGAACACAACAGCGTGACGCTCCCTGCGCCGGCGCTCTCCCTCCCCGCGCGGGGCGCCCTGCCCGCGCGGGGCGGGCGCCGCGCGGGGTGGAAGAGCAGACGACCGTCGGCCCATGAGGGCGCGCGAGGCGCCCAGGACAATGCGGTGGAATCCAAGACCTCTCTGCAGCGCGCCCCCGGCGCTCCGGCGCTGCCGGACACGCCCTTTCGGTTCATCCTTCATTTCGTCCGCCGATACCGCGCCTGGTATCTGGCGATGTTCGTGTTCGAGTCGGCCCACGCCTCGTTCGGGATCATGATCCCTTATGCCATCGGGCAGGTGATCAAGGGCGTGACGCAGGCGCCGGACGGCGACCGGGCCGCGCTGAGCGGCCAGCTGCGCAGCCCGCTGACGCTGTTCGTCGCGCTCATCGCCGGCGAGTTCCTGTTCAGCCGCGTCGCGGGCCTCTGCCAGATCCTCGTCGGGCCGTGGCAGCGCCAGAACGTGACCCGCAATCTCTACGCCTACCTCCAGCACCACTCCCACCGGTATTTCAGCAACAACTTCGCCGGGGCGCTCGCCCACCGCATCAGCGAGACGTCGATGGGCGTCTCGCAGACGCTGTGGGCCATCCTGTTCGACTTCTGGCCGATCGCCATCGTCTTCTCCGTCTCGATCGGCCTGCTCTACCGCGCTCACCCGGAGCTCGCGGCGTTCGTCTCGGCCTGGGCGGCGCTGTTCGTCGGCATCTCTTACTGGCTCGCGACCCGCTGCCAGCCGCACGCGGTGCGGGCCGCGGGCGCGCGGAGCGAGACCACGGGCAAGGTCGTCGACTCGGTCACGAACCTCACGAGCGCGCGGCTCTTCGCCCGGCTCGGCTTCGAGCGCGAGTACCTCGACGAGCAGCTCGTCCGGGAGCTCCGGGCGGTGCGCCGGTCGAACTGGTACTCCGAGCGCGTGCGCTGGTTCCAGTTCGCGTCGGCCGCGCTGCTCAAGGTGGGGACGCTCTACTACGCGCTCGCGCTCTGGCAGCGCGGCGCCATCGGCGTCGCCGAGTTCGTGATGGCGACCAGCCTGTCGCTCCTCATCATCAACGAGGCGCGCAACCTGAGCCGCCGCTTCCTCGAGTTCTTCGAGTTCGTCGGCAACGTCGCGAACGGGGTGAACACCATCATCCGCTCCCACGAGCTCGTCGACCGGCCGGGCGCCGTCGCGCCGCGCATCGAGCGCGGCCGGATCGAGCTCCGGAACGTCACCTTCGGCTACACGCCGGACGACACGATCTTCGAGGGGCTCAGCGTGACGATCCCGCGCGGCCAGCGGGTCGGGCTCGTCGGCTTCTCCGGCTCCGGCAAATCGACCTTCGTCAACCTCATCCTGCGCCTCTACGACATCAACTCCGGTCAGATCCTGATCGACGGCGTGGACATCCGCGACATGACGCAGGACGCGCTGCACGCGCAGCTCAGCCTGATCCCGCAGGACCCGAGCCTCTTCCACCGGACGCTCCTCGACAACATCCGCTACGGGCGCCTCAGCGCGACCGACGAGGAGGTCGTCGAGGCGGCGCGCAAGGCGCGCGCGCACGAGTTCATCGCGCAGATGAAGGACCAGTATCGCTCCATGGTCGGCGAGCGCGGCGTCAAGCTCTCGGGCGGCCAGCGCCAGCGCATCGCGATCGCGCGGGTCATCCTGAAGGACGCGCCGATCCTCATCCTCGACGAGGCGACGTCGAGCCTCGACTCCATCACCGAGAAGGCCATCCAGGACACGCTCGACGGGGTCATGAAGGGCAAGACGGTGCTCGTCGTGGCCCATCGCCTCTCGACGATCGTCCACCTCGATCGCATCCTCGTGTTCGAGGACGGCCGGATCATCGAGGACGGCACCCACGCCGAGCTGCTGGCGCGGAACGGAGCCTACAAGCGGCTCTGGAGCAAGCAGTCGGACGGCTTCCTGCCCGACGGGGGCGCCGAGGAGCGCCGGGGGGCGCCGCGGGCCCAGGCGGCCGCGGCGCAGAGCGCGGTCCCGGCCACGTGAGGCGCGGCGCGCGGGCGGCTCAGGCGGGCGGCGCCGCCGCCGCCGGAGGCGCCGCGGCTACCGGAAGCTCCACGGCTGCGGCTGGTCCATGCGGGCGCGGAGGCCCTCCTCCCAGCGGACGAGCCGCGGCGTGAGCCACGCCGCCCCCGTGGCCAGCGCGACGCCGGCGACCACGTCGACCGCGTAGTGCCAGCGGAGGAGCATGGTGGAGATGATGATGTTGAAGGAGAAGAAGGCGGCCACCACGGCCAGCCAGAAGAGGCGCCGGTCCGTGCGCGCGCGGTGGAACGTGTACAGGGCGAACCAGAGCGGCGCGGCCGTGTGCAGCGAGGGAAAGACGTCCTTCATGGCGCCGCCGGCCTGCACGATGCTGCTCACGCACCCCCAGAAGAAGCCGCCGTCGAGCGGCCCCTGATAGAGGTGGCTCAGCGCCTGGATCGGGCCGTACGCCGGGACCGCCATGTAGCCGAGCTGGCCAACGCAGTAGACGATCGACGTGCCGACCGCGTACTCGGTCGTGCCGCGGCCGGGGCGGGCCACCCAGACCGCCAGCACCATCGAGGTGAAACAGATGAAGAAGTAGCTGAAGTAGAAGAAGGAGAACCACTCCACGACGGGGCGCGTGTTGAAGCGCTCCATCCAGAGCGCCGGCTCGAACCGGAAGAGGAGGAGGTCGAGCTGGAGGAGCTCCGCGTCGAGGCTGTCGCTCCGGACCGTCGGCAGGATGGTCCGGAGCGAGAGGTAGTTGAGGAGGAAGGTGCCGACGAGCGAGAGCCGGTAAACCACGCTCCGCAGCAGGCTGGGCACGAACGTCGCGCGGCGCACGAACACGCAGAGGGACACGAGCGCGACGATGGCGGCCAGATTGCGGTGCACGCAGTGCGCTTGCACCTCGGAGGGCGGCGCGCCGAGCAGGCAGACCGTCGTCACGACGAGGTAGCCGATGAGGATCGCGTCCTGGAGGGCGAACACGGCGACCAGGCCGCGCAGCGCGTCCTTCAGGAGCGTGCCGGGGCGCTCGATGTCGACCAGGCCGCGGGAGCCGGCGACTTTATCACAGTCCGTTGTCAGCCTCTCTTGCATACGGGAATGTTCCAGGGATGGCGTGATGCGCGCGTGGGTCGCCTACGTCCGTTGCGTCCGTTGCGTCAGGTCGCTCTGTATCACGTGTGGCGTCGCCGTGACATCCGTGACGAGCGCGCGCATCTGGAGAGCAACTCGGAGGCCACGCGGACGTCGAGTTTTTGACGGGCTGCTTCGCGTTGCGCGACAGCCGCGGGCGCCGCGCCGCGCGCCGGAGCGACGCGCCCCGGGCGCGGCCCGCCGCCGCGCCGCGCGTGCGAACGCGCAGCGCGCCGCTTCGCGCGTGCGAACGCGGCGACGCAGCGGCGCAGGTCCTACGCGTCCCACCGTGCGCTTTCGCTTTCTGATCCTCACTGCCGAGCTGCGGAGCGCGCAGAATCTGCGCGACTGCAGCTCCGCAGGATCTGCGTGCTCGCCGTACCCATCGCGCCTGTCGGACGCCGGTGATGCGGTGATCACGATCGCGAGAAGCGCAATGTCAACCCGCCGACGGCGCGCCCGGGCGAGCGTCGCTCCGCGGCGTGCGCGTCGCGCTGCGCGCCTCCCTCAGCGGCGTGCACCTCGGCCTGACGATGGGCCTTGAGCGGCGTGCCCGTCGCGGTCAGGAGGCGCGGCTGCTCTCGATCGTCAAGGCCCACGCGCGCTGGCCCCGGCGATCCCGATGGCGGCGCGGCGCCGTGACGGCGTCGCGGTGCGGTGTCGCGCGGTATCGCGCGGTGGAGCGTGACGGTGGGTAAGGCGCGGTGAGGCGACGTGGATGACTTTCCCGCCTTCCCACCTTCTCTTCTTCCTCGGCGATCTCTCCGGATGAACGGCGGCGCACCGCCGGCCGCGCGGCGCCGACGGGGAGCGCGGCCAGCCGCCTCATCCGCGCGACGGCGAGCGCTGAAGGCCAGACGTAACGCGCTGAGCTCGTGAGCTCGCGCGCGTCCGCTCGCCGCGGATCTCGGCGGCGCGCGGACGAGGCGCGATGGCCCGCGCGCCCACGGCCGGTGGGGCAGTCTGCCGCGACGCGGATCTCCTGCTGAAAACCTGGATCGGCCAGGCTGAGCAGCGCGCCTCGCGAGCTGAGCGGCGCAGAAGCCCGCGATCCGCGTCGCGACGCGTTTGCGCCGACGCGCACCGTTGTCGTTCGCCCTGGGCGAGACGCCCCCGGGACGACCGCGGGCTCGCGCGGCGATCCCCGGGAGCTCTCGCTGGATCCGCGCTGGAGAGGCCCAATTTCCATGGGTTCTACTCCATGGCATCCACGTTGCAGTTACCCCTCCTGCCGACATCGTTCAGCGAAGATCGGGCAGGGTGCCGCAGCTGCGTTGTCCCGCGCCGGCGCCGAGCGATGCGCCAGACACCAAGGAGACCTATCATGGCACAGCAACAAGGGCAGAGCAGCAGTCGCGGGTTCGCGGCGATGGACCAGAAGCAGCAGCGTGCCATCGCGAGCATGGGTGGCAAGGCCGCGCACGAGAAGGGCACAGCCCACGAGTTCAGCTCCGAGGAGGCCCGCGCCGCGGGCCGCAAGGGCGGCGCGGCCGTGAGCCGGAACCGCGAGCACATGGCCGCGATCGGCCGCAAGGGCGGCGCGGCCGTGAGCCAGAACCGCGGGCACATGGCCCAGATCGGCCGCAAGGGCGGCGAGGCGCGCGGCGACGGCTCGAGCAACGCGAGCGCCGCGCAGGCCGAGGGCGAGCGCGAGCAGGGCGGCAGCCACGAGCAGCACATCCAGGCCGTCCAGCAGAGCCACGAGGCCCACTGATCGGCGCCGCTGCCGGCGGCCGCCGGCGCGCGGGTACGCGCGGCAGCTGGGCTCGCCAGCTGCTCGCGCGCGCCGCCCCGCGGAGCTCGACGAAGCTCCGCGCGGCCGTTCGAGGGTGTCAGGGCGAGAGGGTGACGAGGAAGACGTCGCCGTTGTTGCGATCGCGCGCGGGCGCGCTGTGCTCGAGGGCGGGGAGCCCGCCGCCGAGCTCGAGCCGCTCGCCGCAGAAGAGGCCCGCCACCACGGTGTTTCCGCCGGCGGTGACCGCCTGCGCGGTGGCGTACGAGAAGAACTGATCCCGGTAGACATCGGACCAGAGCTCCTCGGAGAAGTCCGGGCTGAGCTTCGCGACGAACGCGTCGCCCGTCGAGGGCGCGCCGACCGAGAGGGGCTCTCCGCCGAGCGAGAGCGACCTCGTGAAGTAGCCGCTCAGCACGTGGTTGCCCCAGGGATCCTGCGAGAAGCCCCACACGAACTCGTCGCCGTCGGACAGGAACGCGCGCGCGGCGAGCGGCTCCCCCGCATCGGCGTCGAGCCGGGCGACGTAGAGGTCGTATCCCGCCGCCTCGGTGTGCTCGACGTCGATGGAGCCGACCTGGAACGGCGCCCGGTGGTTGCCGAGGACCACGGGGTGGCCGTCGACGCCGACGCTGACGTACTTCGCGTACTGCTCGCCGGCGGCGCCCAGCGAGCTCGCCCAGACCAGGCTGCCCGACGCCAGATCGAACCGGGCGACGAGCCCGTCGATGCTGTAGATCGGCTCGCCGCCGCCCCCGGCGCCGCCGGCGCCCGTCGTCACGCCGCTGACGGCGCTCTCCAGGAGCCGGTGGTCGAGCGCGAGCCTGCCGCCGAACGCGCCGGCCACGTAGAGGGCCGAGCCGCTGGTCGCGAGGCTGGCGAGGCGCTGCCAGCTCTCGAGGGACCCGAACCGCTTGCTCCAGAGGTGGCCGCCGGCGGCGTCGAGCTTCGCGACGACGGCGCCGTCGCTGCCGGTGCCCGTGAGCTCGGCCCCGGGATCCTCGCTGAAGTTGATGGCGCCGTCGGCGACGCCGAGGACCACGATCTCGTCCTCCGCGGTGACGACCAACGCCGAGGCGTACTGGTCCAGCGCGTCGCCGAAGCGCTTGCTGAAGAGGTGGTTGCCGTCGGGGTCGAGCTTGGCGACGAAGATGTCCCGCTCGCCGGCGCTCACGAGCGCCGTGCCCGGGTCCGCGCCGAAGTTGAGGGTCCCCTCGAACTCGCCGGCGATGACGATGTTGCCGCTCGAATCCGTGGCCACCGCGATCGCGTATTGATCCGACGCGTCGCCGAAGCGCTTGCTCCAGAGGTGGCCCCCGGCCGGGTCGAGCTTCACCACGAAGATGTCGTGTTGGCCCGCGCTCACGAGGCGGTCGGCGTCGCCGCCGAAGTTGATCGCGGTCTGGAAGCCGCCGACCAGGACGACGTTCTCGCCCTGATCCGCGGCGATCGCCTCGACGCGCTCGCCCCTCTCCTCGCCGGCGCTGGCGCCCCAGAGCGCGTCTCCGAGGAACTCGGGAGGCTCGCCGCCGCCGCCTTCGCCGCCGCTGCCGCCGGCGCCGCCGAAGCCGCCGACGCCGCCCGGCCCGGCGCCGCCGGTGCCGCCCGCGCCGCCGAAGCCGCCGACGCCGCCCGGCCCGGTGCCGCCGGCGCCGCCAGCGCCGCCTTGCCCGCCCGAGCCGCCTTGCCCGCCAGCGCCGCCCGAGCCGCCTTGCCCGCCAGCGCCGCCCGAGCCGCCTTGCCCGCCAGCGCCGCCCGAGCCGCCTTGCCCGCCAGCGCCGCCCGAGCCGCCGAAGCCGCCTTGCCCGCCGTCGCCGCCCGCGCCACCGGAGCCGCCTTGCCCGCCGGATCCACCGTCGCCACCGCTGGCCCCCGCGCCCCCGTCCCCGCCGACGCCGCCCTCCCCGCCGATACCGCCCTCACCGCCGCCGCTCGATGAAGCGGTGGTGCCGTCGTCAGGCTCCGAGTCGCAGCCGCCGCAGCCCACGGGGAGCCCCATGCTCGTCAGCAGAGCAATCTGGGCCACTCTCGTCACGAAGCGCTCTCTCATCATTCCTCCATGTCTCGACGAAGAACCCTCGCCGCGGGGCGTTCGGTGGAGCCAAGGACGGTCCGGTCCCCCATCGCTGTGGGGTGTCGAACGTCCTATCCGCTGTGTCGTGAAGCTGGAGTACGCGTGCCCGCCGTTCGAATCAACAGCTGTCTCGGCGAAATCCGGGGCGACAACCTGCTACCTCCGGTTCCGCCTCCACGGCACGTCCCGATTCCACAGCGCGCCCCGCGCGAGCGCGGCGCGCCCCGAGACAGCGCGCCGCGGTTCGCCTCAGCGCCCGTCCCGCGCTTCGCTCCCCCACCTCGAGCGCGCGCCCCGCGCGTCGCTCCCCCACAACGATGCGCGTCGGCGCTCGACGCGCGGCCGCCCTGCCCGGTGCAGCTTTGTCCCATTGTGGCGGAATGCCTCACCGCGCCCACGCGCGAAGGCGGGACGTCCTCGGCCGAGCGCGCCGTGCGGGGCGGCGGGCGACCGCGGTACGCGATCTGCATCGTGCAGCAGCCTGATGCAGACGGCTTGGCTTCGGAGCGCGGCGATCCTCGGTGCGCTCGCGCTCTCCGCGTGCAGCGGCGACAAGAGCCGCGCGCTGGAGAGCGCCGGCGCGCCCGAGGGCGGCGTCGCGCTGCCGGCCGCCGCGCCGCAGCCGGGCGCGCCGGAGGACGCGGCGCGCGGCAGCGCCGGGCCGAAGCAGGCGTCGCCGTTTCGCGTGGCCACCTACAACGGCGGGCTCGCGATGGGCGTGCTCAAATACGTCGACGAGCGGGCGGAGCCGCTCATCCGCGCGCTCGCCGAGCAGCCCGCGGATCTGCTCTGCGTGCAGGAGTTCTGGCTGGAGGAGCACTGGCAGCGGCTCGTCTCCGCCACGTCCAGCGCCTTGCCGCATACCTTCCGGCTGCCCCCGGGCCACGAGGACGGCGGCTGCACGCAGCAGGAGACCGAGCCGCTCGTCGCGTGCGCCGCGAAGAGCTGCGCCGGCCTGACCCAGCACGCCTTGCTCCCGTGCCTCCTCCAGAGCTGCTCGGCGAGGCTCACCAGCCTGTCGCCCGACTGCTTCAACTGCCTCTCCGCGAACCCGCGGCAGGGGCCTGACGAGCTTGCTCGAGCGTGCCTTCGCACACGCACGAACAGCGCCGCCGGCGCGCGTCCCCCCGCGCGCGCCGGCGGCGCGACGGCCGTGGAGGCCTACGCCGGGGCCTCCGGCACCGCCATCCTGACGAACGCCGAGATCCTCGAGCGCGACGCGCTGGTGCTCCCGTCCGCGATCGATCGGCGCGCCGTGCTCTATGCCCGCATCTCGCCCCCTTCCGTCGGCGAGCTCCACGTCTTCTGCACCCACCTCACGGCGAGCCTGGAGGGCGTCCCGCACCCCCGCAACACGTCGTGGCAAAAGGACCAGTCCGCGCAGATCGACGCGCTCCTCGATTACATCGATCGCAAGACGGGCGGCCGCGGCGCGACCGCGCTGCTCGGCGATCTCAACACCGGCCCGGCCAAAGCGCCCTCGATCTCGGCGCGCCTGCCCGCCCATTACGACCGGCTGCTCGCGCGCGGCTTCGTGAACCCCTACGCGTCCCAGGGGGACGCGAAGTGCACGTATTGCTTCGACAACCCCCTCGACGGGGGGAAGGGCACCCGCGGGCTGCTGATCGACCACGTGCTGCTGCGCGGCTTCGAGGGCGACGCGCGCGGGGCCCAGATCATGCGGTCGAACCTCACGATCGAGGCGGGCAAGAAGAAGGTGAAGAGCGGCTTCTCCGACCATTACGGGCTGCTCGTCACCCTGTCGAGGCGCGACACATGACGCGCCCGGGCGCCCTTCGTCACCGCGCCTCCCGGGGGGCAGAGCGACACCGCGCCTCGCGCGAGGCGGGCGAGACGATCGATTGACGACGGATGACCGAGACCGAGCGCCGGGATGCAGCCCTCGGCGTCCACACGCGGAGCGATTATGACGGAGCGAGCCTACGATAAGAACACCGTCTGGACCCACGCCGTCCTCCCTCCCATGGCCCCCCTCGCGACCGATCACACGGCGGACGTGTGCGTGGTGGGCGCCGGGATCGCCGGGCTGACGACGGCCTATCTCCTCGCCAAGGCGGGCAAGCGCGTCATCGTCCTCGACAACGGCGCGGTCGGCGGGGGCGAGTCGGGCTTCACGACCGCGCACATCACCCACGCGCTCGATCGGCGCTGGGCCTCGCTCGCGAAGCTCCACAACGTGAGCCACCTGCGGCTCGCCGCGCGCAGCCACACGATGGCCATCGACACGATCGAGCGCATCGTCAAGGACGAGGAGATCGACTGCGACTTCCGGCGCGTCCACGGCTATCTCTTCGCGGCCCCGGGGTCGCCCCCGATGACGCTCCGCGACGAGATCCAGGCCGCGCACCGCGCCGGGCTGGGCTCGGTCCATTACGTCGACCGGGCGCCGCTCGTCGATTTCGACACGGGGCCGGCGGTCTGTTTCCCCGATCAGGCGCAGTTTCATATCCGCAGGTACCTCGCGGGGCTATCGCGGGCGATCGAGCGCGACGGCGGCAAGCTCTACACGCTGGCGCACGTGGTCGACGTGGACGAGGGCGCGGCGCCGCACAAGGTCGTCGTCAAGACCGCGCGGGGCCTCCAGGTGGTCGCGAGCGAGGCCGTGCTCGCCACGAGCTCGCCGTTCATCCCGCGCATCAGCGTGCACATGAAACAGGCCGGATACCGGACCTACGTCATCGGCCTGCGCGTGCCCCGGGACGCCGTCGCGCCGGGCCTCTACTGGGACACGGCCGATCCGTTCCATTACGTCCGCGTGGCGAACGTCGACGGCGCGGATGGCCCGGACCAGGTGCTCATCGTGGGCGGAGAGGACCACAAGACGGGCCAGGCCAGCGACGCAGACCAGCGGTACGCGCGGCTCGAGGCGTGGGCGAGGGAGCGCTTCGCGCAGGCCGGCGAGGTGCTGCACCGCTGGTCCGGCGAGGTGATGGAGACGGTCGACGGGCTCGCGTACATCGGCCGCGTCAAGCGGGACTCGAGGATCCTGATCTCCACGGGCGACTGCGGCAACGGCATGACGCACGGGACCATCGCCGGGCTGGTGATCTCGGATCTCGTTCAGGGCCGGGAGAACCGGATGGCGTCGCTCTTCGATCCCACGCGCGTCAACCTGAGCGCGGCCGCCGTCTCGGAGTACGTGAAGGAGAACGTCAATGTCGCCTGCCAGTACGCCTCGTGGCTCGGCAAGGGCGATGTCGGCGACGTGGCGCAGATCGCGCCGGGCAGCGGCGCCGTCGTGCGCAGGGGCCTCAAGAAGCTCGCCGTCTACCGCGACCCGCAGGGGCAGATCCACGAGATGTCGGCCATGTGCACCCACCTCGGCGGCATCGTGTCGTGGAACCCGGCGGAGCGCAGCTGGGACTGCCGCTGTCACGGCGCCCGGTTCGACGCCATGGGCCGCGTCCTGCGCGGCCCGGCCACGGCCGATCTCGCGCCGGTCGCGCCGAGCGAGGCGCCCGCCGGCGCCGGAGAATCGGTGACGCCGAAGGGTACGCCCGAGGTCGTCGCCGTCCCGGTGTCGGCCGTGAATCTGCCCCAGAGTCGCCCGGCCACCTGATCGGCGAGCGCCATGCGCGCTTGCGCGCGACGCGCCGCGTGAGGGCGCAGTTGACCCCCGCGCGAGCCGCGTGCGATCATCACCGGGTGGTCCGGGAGGGTTCCCGGCGGCTTGGTGATGAGATGAATTTTCTGCGCCCTCGTGCCCCGCGCGCCGCGGGCATCGCCGTGGTTGTCCTCTCGGTCGCCGTGGCGCTCCCGGCGCGGGCCGAGCCCTCGGCGGCGGATCGACAGACCGCGCGGACGCTCCTCATCGAGGGGCGCAAGAAGCGCGACGCGGGGGACGTAGCGGCCGCCCGCGCGGATTTCCAGGCCGCCCACGCGCTCGTCCGCGCCCCCACGACGGGGCTCGATCTGGCGCGCGCGGACGAGGCGCTGGGCCACCTGCTCGAGGCCCGGGAGACGGCGTACGAGGTCGTCCACCTGCCCCTCGGGAAGGACGAGCCCGCGGCGTTCACGCAGGCGCGGGCGGCGGCCGCGGCGCTGGTCGAGCAGCTCGACGCGCGCATCCCGTCGCTCGTGCTGCGCGTCGAGGGCGCGTCGCTGGACCAGATCGAGGCGCGGGTGGACGGCCAGCCGATCCCCCGCGCGGCGCTCCCGTACCCCCGCAAGCTCAACCCCGGTCGCCACGAGGTGGTGGTGGCGGCGCCCGGCTTCCAGACCGAGCGGCGCGAGGTCGCGCTGAAGGAGGCGGAGCGCGCGCCGGTGGAGGTCCGCATCGCCCTCGTCCCGGGGCGCGGTCCCGCGGCCGAGGCCAGCGCCCCGGGCCAGCCGCCGCCCGAGAGCGCGCCCGCGGAGCCTCGCGCGCCCGTGCCGCTGTGGGCGTGGGCGGCGGGCGGCGTCGGGCTCGCGGCGCTCGCGGGGAGCGTGGCGTTCGCGGTCGACCACGCGGCCGCGCGCGATCGGGTCGAGCGGGACTGCCCTGGGTCCGTGTGCGATCGGCGCGCGTACGACCTCGAGAGCATGGAGGCGCTCCGGGCGCGGTGGAACCGGAGCCTCGGGCTGTCGGTGACGCTCGGCGCGATCGGCATCGCCGGCGTCGGCGCGGCGCTCGGCGGCATCCTCCTGCGACCCAGGACGGGCGACGAGCGGGCGGCCGCGTCGCTCGTGCCGCTCGTGACCCCCACGGCGCAGGGCGTGGTGTGGCAGGGGGCGTTCTGATGATGGCGCGACAGTTCATGGCGGCTTCGGCCGCGGCGGCGCTCGGCTGCGTGGCGCTCGGCGGCGCGGCGCTCGGCTGCGCGCCGGAGCTCAGCCTCTCGGCCGCGACGACGGGCTCGGGCGGCGCCGGGGGCGCGGGGGGCGGCGGCGCGCCGCCGGCGGGCGGCGAGGTGCAGTGGGCGCGCGCGCTCGGGGGCGACGGGGAGCAGGCCGGGGCGAGCGTGGCGGTCGCGGACGACCGCAGCGCGGCGCTCCTCGGCCGGCTCACGGCGGCGGAGGGCGTGGCCCTCGACGACGAGCGCGTGACGCCGATCGGCGTGGAGAACGTCTTTTGGGCGCGGCTCTCGGCGAGCGACGGGGCGGGGCTCGGGCTGAAGCGCTTCGGGGCGTTCGACCCGCAGATCGTGAACGCGGTCGCGACCGACGGGAACGAGGGCCTCCTCGTGGCGGGGGAGTTCTCGGGCAAGCTGGAGTTCGGCGGCGCGCCGCGGACGAGCGCCGGCGGGCGGGACGGCTACGTCGCGCGGCTCGACGCCGAGGGGCGGGAGCTGTGGCTGCAGCCGCTCGGGGGCGTCGGCTTCCAGGCGGCGACGGGCGTGGCGGCGATCGCGGCGGGGCGCCTCGTCGTGGCCGGCCGCTTCTCGGGCGCGCTGAGCGTCGGCAAGGACCGGCTCCAGAGCGCCGGCGGCAGCGACGTGTTCGTGGCGAGCTTCGACGCCGACGGGACGCCGCTCTGGAGCGCGCGGTTCGGCGACGGCTTCGATCAGCAGGCCCGCGCCGTGGCGATGGACGAGCGCGGCAACGCGATCGTGGTCGGGGACTTCGCCGGGACGCTCGATCTGGGCGGCGATCCGCTGGAGAGCGCCGGGGATCTCGACGTGTTCGTGGCGAGCTTCGACGCGCTCGGCAAGCACCGCTGGAGCAAGCGCTTCGGCGACGCGGGGCTGCAGCGGGCCAGGGCGGTGGCGGTCGACGGCGCGGGCAACGTGATCGTGGGCGGGGAGCTCAGCGGGGCGATCGACCTCGGCGGGGGGCCACGGGTGGCCGGAGAGCGGCCGGCGGTGTTCGTGGCGAAGCTCGATGCGAAGGGCGGGCACCTCTACAGCCGGGTCATCGGCGAGCAGGGCGCGACGCTGGGGCAGCTGCTCGTCGATGGGACGGGGGACGTGCTCGTGGCGGGGGGTTTCCGGGGCGAGGCGTCGCTCGCGGCGGGGCCCGTGAGGAGCGCGGGCGGCGACGACGTGTTCGTGGCCAAGCTCGATCCGGAGGGCGGCTTCCGGTGGAGCCACCGCTTCGGCGGGGCGGGCGCGGACCGGGCGACGGGGGTGGCGATCGACCGGGAGCGGCAGGTGTTCGTCACGGGGGCGTTCACCGGGACGGTGGAGTTCGGGGAGAAGCAGCTCGATGGCGGCGAGGGCACGGACGTGTTCGTGACCAAGCTGTCGCCGTGAAGCGGCGGTTGCCGCGAAGGATGGAGGCGCGATGATGCGTGCGGGGAAAAAGGGCGTGCGGTCGCGCGGGCGGCGGTTGGCGATGGGGCTCGCGGCGGGCGTGATCGGGGTGATGCTGCCGGTCGCGGGGTGGGCGGTCGAGGATACAGATAGTGATGGAGTTGCCGATCCGAATGACAACTGCCCGATGCTGGCAAATCCGGCGCAGGAGGACTCCGATGGAGACGGGCTCGGCGACGCCTGCGACAACTGCCCGTCCGTGCCCAATCCGACCCAGGAGGACCTCGACGGCGATGCGCTCGGGGACGCCTGCGACGACGACTTCGACGGCGACGGCGTCCCCAACGACGCCGACAACTGCGAGAGCCTGCAAAACCCAGATCAGACGGACTCCGATGGAGACGGCATCGGAGATCCCTGTGACGACGACACCTCTGCGCCGGACGACGACGGCGACGGTGTAGCCAACGAGGTCGACAACTGTCCCAGCGTGGTCAACCCGCTCCAGGAGGACCGGGACGACGACAAGCTCGGCGACGTCTGCGACAACTGCCCCGTGACGCAGAATCCGAACCAGGAGGACAGCGACGGCGACGGCGTGGGCGACTTCTGCGAGCCCGACTTCGACGCCGACGGCGACGGGCTCGTCAACGCCGAGGACAACTGCCCTGCGGAGCGGAACCCGGATCAAACGAACACGGACGGCGACAGCCTCGGAGACGCCTGCGATCCGGACAGCGACGACGACGGCGTGCTCGACGGGGAGGACAACTGCCCCCTCGCGTCGAATATCTTCCAGGAAGATACGGACCGCGACGGCACCGGCGACGCCTGCGAGGACGACGACGACAACGACGGCATCGCGGACGAGCGCGACAACTGCCCCTTCGTGTCGAACCAGGACCAGGCCGACGGCGACGCCGACGGCCGCGGCGACGCCTGCGACCTCGGCGCGGACGCCGACGCCGACGGCGACGGCATCCCGAACGAGGCCGACAACTGCCCGGAGGTCCCGAACCCCGATCAGACGGACACGGACGATGACGGCACGGGCAACGCCTGCGCGGACACCGACGGCGACGGCCTGACCGACGCGGCGGACAACTGCGACGAGGAGCCGAATCCCGAGCAGACCGACAGCGACGGCGACGGGCAGGGCGACGCCTGCGACGGGGACGACGACGGCGACGGCGTGCTCGACGAGGCGGACAACTGCGACGCGGTCCCGAACGCCGACCAGGCCGACAGCGACGGCGACGATCAGGGTGATGCCTGCGATGTCGACGACGAGGACGACGACAACGACGGCGTCCAGGACGGCGACGACAACTGCCCGCTGGCGGCCAACGCGGATCAAGCGGACGCCGACGCCGACGGGATCGGCGACGTCTGCGACGGCAGCGGCGGCGCTGGCGGCGGCGGGACGGGCGGCGGCGGGCAGACCCCGGAGCCGGAGGTCTCGTCGGGCCTGGTCTGCGCGATGCAGCGAGGCGAGGGCGGCGGCGCGCTCGTCGGCCTCGCGGCGTTCCTCGCGGGCGCGCTCGGCCTGGGCTCCCGCCGGCGTCGCGGCCGCGCGGCGTGATCGCCGCCGCGCGCGGCGCTGCGGCGCAGCGGTCGTGAAGGGCTGCCGGCGCGCGGCAGCACGGTCAGCCGGACGTGAGGGCGGTCGGCGTCGAATTAGACCAAGACCATAGCGTTCGATCCTATCCCGGTTGGATGAGAGAGGGACCCACCGAGGCACAGAGGCGCAGCGGAGAGGACAGAGAAACTCTGTGTCCTCTGTGCATCGGTGGGTCCCAATTCCTCCTCATCGCACGACCAGGAAGAACGAACGACGCGAGCGCTCGCTCGGTGGCTACCTGGGAATTGCCGCAAGCACGGGGTGGGTCATGACCCCACGCCGGTTCCGGGCGGGCTCGGCCGCCTCCCCGATCCGAGCATTTTTCTGAGCCGTGGCTGCGCGGCGGTGTAACTGCTCCGACTGAACGCGCCGGACGCTCGCTCCGCAGCCCGCGCTGCGGGTGGGCCGTCTGGAGCCACCTTTGGAGACACCATGCGCCTAGCTCTGCCGCTCTCTCTTTCGTTGCTGACCACCCTGTTCGGGCTCACGTTCGGCGCTGGCTGTAGCGATGGCGTCGTCGATGGCGCCGCCCCGTCCGGCGGCGCGGGCACGGGCGACAGCGGCGGCGGCGCCGCGAGCGGCGGCGGCAGCGCCAGCGGCGGGGGCAGCGGCGGCGGCAGCGCCAGCGGCGGCGGCGGCGGGGCCGGGGCGGGCACCGGCGGCGCGGGCGGCGGCGTCATCCCGACCCCGACGACCACCGTCACGTGCCAGGGCAAGATGTACCAGTGCGGGGATCTCATCGACAACGACGGGGACGGGCTCCTCGACGCGCAGGACCCGGACTGCCTCGGCGCGTGCGACAACACCGAGGACAGCTACTACGGCGGGATCCCCGGGCAGGCAGGGCCGGCGTGCACCGTCGATTGCTACTTCGACCAGGACTCCGGGTCCGGCAACGACGATTGCCACTGGAACCATCAGTGCGATCCGAACGAGGTCGCGCCCGACTATCACCCCGAGTCGATCAACGGGTCGATGTGCGCGTACGACCCTGCGGCATCGACGCCGGGCGCCCAGGGCAGGAGCTGCAGCCAGCTCAAGATGGAGCAGTCCGATGCCTGCCACGATGTCTGCGGTCCGCTCACGCCGAACGGCTGCGACTGCTTCGGCTGCTGCGAGCTGCCCGCGGGCAGCGGCCTCTACGTCTGGCTCGGCTCCGACGCCGACGGCACCGGCCAAGGCTCGTGCTCGCGCGACGGCATCTCCGACCCGAGCCGCTGCGAGCCGTGCACGCCCGTGGACGCCTGCCTCAACGATTGCGGCCGCTGCGAGCTGTGCCTCGGCAAGGACACGCTGCCCGCCGATTGCGTCGAGACCGGCACCGGCGCCGGCGGCGGAGGGACCGGCGGCGGCGCGGCCGGCAGCGGCGGCGACGGGGTCGGCGGCGGCGCCGCAGGGAGCGGCGGCGGCGACCCGGGCGGCCAGTGCGCGCCGGGAGTCCAGCCCTGCGGGCTCGCCGGCCAGGAGCCTTGTGCCGCCGATTACTACTGCATCACGGGCTGCTGCCAGCCCATCGTGAAGTAGCACCGATAAGCGCGAGCTCTCCCTGGATTCCAGGCCAGGGAGGGAGCCTTGAAGAGCGCTGAAGACACGGAGGTTTGTTACAACTCTCCTCTGTGCCCACAGCGCCTCGGTGGTGTATTGCGTCCGTGCGAGCTGGAGACGAGCTTGGGGGGGACGCAGCGCTGACCGCCCGCGAGCTGAGACATTGTGTCTGCGGCGACGAAACATCGTTTGAAAGGAGACGAGTCGATGAGGATGCGCTCGATGGCTGTTGGGATGCTCTGCGCCTCGCTGGGGATGGGGTGTGGCGGCGACGACGAGGATCAGCCGAAGCGCTGCTCGGTGGCCGAGCAGACGGGGTGCACCGCGCCGCAGGTGTGCGAGGAGGTGGAGGGCGCCGAGCCCGCCTGCTTCGATCCGGTGACCCTGAAGGGCCGCGTCTACGACTCGCTCGACGACAAGGGCATCGCCGGCGCGCGCGTGCTCGCCCGGGACGCGAACGACGCCGTGATCTCCCGGGTCGCCGTCACCGGCGCCGACGGCAGCTACGAGCTCGCGGTGCCCGCGCGGCGCGACGCCAGCGGGGCGCCGGTCGAGACCGACGTCACGCTGCGCGCCGACGCGCTCGCTTACGAGACCTTCCCGAAGGCGCCGCGGGTCGCGTTGCCCATCGACCTCTCGACCGCGTCGGGCAAGCCGCTCGGGATCGCGTCGGCGGCCACCGAGATCGCGCTGTTGCCGCTGCCCGACAGCGACGGGCTCGGCTCCATCTCCGGGGTCGTCCGCGCCGACCAGCCTGGCGGGACGCTGCTCGTCGCGGGCGGCGCCACCGGCGCGGCCGATCTCGACGGCAGCTACACGATCTTCAACGTGCCCGCGGGCGAGGTCACGGTGAAAGGCTACGGCGCCGGCCTCGCGCTCGACACGGCGAGCGCGACCGTCAGCGCGGGCAAGGAGACGGCCGGCGTGGATCTGCACGAGACCGGCGCGGCCACGGCGGTCGTGAGCGGCAAGGTCGAGATCGTGAACGCGCCCGGCGGGAGCGCGACCTCGGTCATCCTGGTCGTGGCCGATACGTTCGACGAGATGACCGCCCGCGGCGAGACGCCGCGCGGGCTCCGGCAGGGCGGCGTGACCGGCGAGTTCTCGATCGACGGGGTGCCCGACGGCGAGTACGTCATCCTCGCCGCCTTCGAGAACGACGCGCTCGTGCGGGATCCCGACACGTCGATCGGCGGGACCGAGATCGTGCGCATCAAGGTCTCCGGCGATGATCTGCCGGTGCAGGAGTCGTTCAAGGTGACGGGCGCGCTCGCCGTCGCCTCGCCCGGCGCGCGCTCGCTCGAGGAGGTGAGCGGGACACCGACGTTCGTCTTCGAGGACGACTCCAGCGAAGATCTCTACGAGGTGATGCTGTTCGACGCGCTCGGGGCGAAGATCTGGGAGAACCTCGAGGTGCCCAGGGTGTCGGGGAGCGAGAACGTCTCTGTCGAGTACGACGGTCCGGCGCTGATGCCTGGGATGATCTACCAGTTCAGGGCCACCTCGAAGAAGGGCGGTACGCCCATCTCGCAGACCGAGGACCTGAAGGGCGTCTTCCTCTACCGATGATCGGACATCCGTGATCGGGCCGGCGCGCGCCGACGCCGCCGTCAGCGGCGGCGGGCGCGGCGCGCGCTGCCGAGCGCGAGGAGGAGACCGTAGAGCGCGAGCGCGCGGGACGGGCCCGGCGCGCGCCCTGCCTCGCCGCCCACGGCGGTGACCGCGCAGTTGATGTTGATGTTGAAGCAGCAGCTGCATTCGTCTGAGGGCGCTCCTCCGCCGGCGTGATCCCCTCCCCCTGCCCCGCCTGCCGCCTCCCGGCCTCCGCCGGCGCCGCCGCCAGCTCCGCTCGCCGCGGCGCCGCCCTCCCCGGCAGCCCCCTCGCCCCCGGCTGCGGCCGTGCCGCCACCCCCCTCTCCTGCGCTGCCAGCGCCGCCGACGGCGCCCACGCCGCTCGCATCGCCCCCCTGCCCTGCGCCGCCGCCATCGCCTGCGCCACCGCTCGCTCCTGCGCCGCCCCCCTGCCCTGCGCCGCCGCCATCGCCTGCGCCACCGCTCGCTCCTGCGCCGCCCCCCTGCCCTGCGCCGCCGCCCTCGCCTGCGCCGCCGCCGCCGCTCGCTCCTGCGTCGCCCCCCTCCCCTGCGTCACCGCCCTCGCCTGCGCCGCCGCCCGCCGCGTCGCGCCCACCGCCGACATTGCCGCCGCCCGAGCCGCCACCGGCGCCCCCGCCGGAGGCGCCCGGATCCGAGGTCGGTAGATTGCGGCAGCCGAAGCGAGGGTGGCACTCGTCCGTGGTCGTTGGATCCCCATCGTCGCAGTCGAGGGGGATGTCGCTCACGCAAGCCCCCTGGAAGCACAGCTCGATGCCGTTGCAGACGTCGAAATCGTCGCAGAGGTCCCCGTCCGGCAGGGTCACGTCCGCCGGGCAGCGCCCTGCGCCGTCGCAGTACTCCCCGGGATCGCAGGGCGAGCTCGAAACGCGGCAGAGCAGCGTCGTGGGCTCGGCGGTGCACCGCGCCGAGCAGCAGTCCCCGTCGAGCCGGTTGCCGTCGTCGCACGACTCGCCCCGCCCGAGCACGCCGTCTCCGCAGATCGCGGGCCGCACCGTGAAGACCGTCGGATCGGCCGCGCCGGCGAACAGGGGCTCGTCGGTCAGCACGCTCGACTCGTTGACCCCATCCGAGTCGGCGTCGAAGAAGAGCTTCCCCTGGTTCCTCACGACGAGCCCCTCGGTGCGAGGCCGGAGCGTCGCTTCTATCGTGATGAACATCCACTCCCCGGGCGCGATGACGCCGTCCCAGCCGATCGTGTTGGTGGCGGGATCGGACGTGATCGCGCCCTCCTCCGCGACCGCGCCCTCGAGCAGGAGCTCCGGCGGGAGCACATCCACGAACTCGAACCCCGCGTTGTCGGGCTGCACGCGACCGCCCTTGTTGTTGATGAGCAGCGCATAGGAGACGTCGTCGCCGGCTTTGCGCTCGCTGAGCACGGTCAGGTAGGCGATCAGGCGCGTCGGCACGGAGACGTTCGTCTTCACCACGCCCTGGTTGTTCTCCGGCACGGGGTCGTGCTCGCGCGCGGTGACCTTCGCCGTGCTGTCGATCTCGAGGGCGACCGCGGGCGGCGTGAGCGCGGGCGCGGTCAGGGTGACCGCGATCGACGAGCTCTCCAGCGCCGCGAGCGACGCGCGCCGGCACACGAGCCCCTCGGTGGCCAACCTGCACGTCCAGTCGGCCCCGGAGGCGCCGACGAAGCTCGCCCCGGGCGGCAGGACGTACGTCACGACCACGTCGCTCGCGTCGCCCGGCCCCTGGTTGGAGACGCCGATCGTCGCGACGAACTGCGCGCCGGGCGACACGGGATCTGGCGCGTCGGTCAGCGTGAGCGCCAGATCCGCCCCGCAGGCCCCGGTCGCGACCGGCACCGCCGCGAGCACGACGTTGTCGATCGCGACGCCGCACGGCCCGGGGCGCCCGATATCCGTGCAGACGAGGGTATCGTCCTGCGTGTAGTCGAACCGGAGCTGGACGGTCCGCCCGACCAACCCCGCGCCAGGGAAGCGGATCGACACACGCTTGCTCCCGCCGGAGCTCCCCGACCAGACCGACTGATCGCCGAAGTATCCCGGGTCGTCCCTGGCGGGAAGGTGCTTGGGGAAATGGTGGCTCGCGCCCGTCAAGATCTGCTCGGCGAACGCCTCGGCCAGGACCGCGCGCGGCGCGGCGCCGGCCGTGAGGTCCTCCACGCGCAAGGTCAGCCCGTCGAACGCCTCGACGAGCCGTTGCGGATCGTCCTCCAGCTCGTAGGTGAGATCGAAGTCGAGCGTGACGTGCGATTCTCCGGAGCGCTCCGGGATCGTCACCGCGGGAGACACCAGCGCGACGTGCGACGTCGCCGGCTCCTCATCGTGAAATGCGGCGTTGTCGCCGGGCGTCAGCGTCTGCGCGACGATCCACGGCGACGCGGAGGCCGCTCCGCCCTCGCGCACCGACTGCCAGCCCGAGGGGAGCGCGGGCGGGCTCGCGTCGTCGAAATCCTCCTCGAGGAGGACCTCCGGGTCGCCCGGCACGCCCGTTTCGAGCTGGATGGGCAGCTCGATCGTGCCCTGTGCGGAGCTCACCGTGAGCGTCAGATCGATCGGCGCGCCAGGGGTGAAGTCCCGCGCCGTGGCGACGAGGAACGGCGCGTCGCTCGCGGCGACGCGGAGCGGCTCGATGTCGGGGTAGGTCGCGCTCGCCCGCGCGACCGTCACGGCGGGCGTCTCCGTCTCGAGCGTGGCCGTGATCCCGGAGACGGTGGTGCTGCCCGAGACGGGGTTCGCGACGTAGTTCTCGAGGTAGACGCCGACCTCGATGAGCTCCCCAGGATCGACGCGCTCGTTCGCGAGCGCGCCGCACGCCGTGTCCGCGATCCGGGTGCCCGCGGCGCGCAGCGGCGGGACGCGCGCGAACTCGTCGAGGGCGTCGAGGTGGACGTTCGGCGCGATCATGGAGGTCGACGTCGGCTGTCCCTCATCGAACCGCGGCTTTTCGGCCGTCATGCCGAAGACGCTGTAGAGCTCGCCGGCGAGCGCCACGCCGCCGATGCGATCGCCGAGGTTCGGCCGGGAGATGTCGTTGCCGTGGCCCGCGTGAAAGGGGTGGTCCGAGATCGGCGCAGGGGGGCTGAAGGAGGCGCCTTGATCGCTCGACGCGGTGTGCATGATCTCGGTCAGATCGCCCGTGCCGGCGACATCCTGGTCGTAGTAGACGACGTGCGCGGTGCCCGTCGTTCGGTCGACGGCGACGAAGGGGAAGAGCTGGGCCCGGTCGCGCCCAGGATCGCTGTTGAGGAGGACGGCGTCGCCGGCGGCGCACTCCTCTGTGAAGGAGCGCAGGGCGATGTCGCCCGTCCCCCGGTCGCCGCTCCGCGGATAGACCACGTAGACGCGGCCCGTGGCCTGGTCGACGTCGATCGACGGGGAGCTCCTCGCGTGGTCCACGCCGAGGACCTGGTCTTCCGGGGGGTAGCCGGCCGCGTCGAGGAGGACGAGCGGTTCCCAGGTGGCGCCGCCGTCGGTCGAGCGGCGGCATCCGATGTTGCGCAGCGAGGTCCCCGGCTCGATGGAGCGGAAGACGGCATAGACGATGGACTCTCGAGCGATGGCCCCGGGGAGGACGCGCGCGTTCGGCCCGTCGAGGTCACCGCCGGCCGGCGCCTGCGCGAGCACGGCCGCGGGCGACCAGGTCTGGCCGAGATCGTCGGAGTGGCTGTAGAGGATCCTGGGCGACGCGCCGCCGCGCTGGACCCAGGTGACGGACAGGCGCCCGGTCGCCGCGTCGACGTCGATGGAGGCCTGCTCGGCGCTCTCCCCCGCGACGAACGCGGGAGCGACCTCCACCGGCGCGGACCACGAGGTCCCGGCCGCGCTGCCGGGGCTCGAGCCGTGGATGCAGAGGCCCTGGACGCCGTCGGCGGGGCGAACGTAGGTGGAGGCGCTGATGAACACGTCGCGGCTCGGATCGTGGACGACGCGGGGGTCGCCGAGCACCTGTCCGCCTGGGGCCGAGGGCAGCCCGCGCTCGCCGCTCGGGTCGAGCACCTCGTCGAAGGACCTCCCCCGATCGGTGGAGCGCGCGACGCCGGACAGGCGGATCGGGCTCGCGAGCGCGCCGCGCGGATCGGTGTAGGTCACGACGAGGATGCTCGCGTCCGCGTTCGCGGCGATCGCCGCCTGGCTCTGGGGGCCGAGCGCGTCGGGCGCGTGCACGTCGCGGTCCTCGCCCGCGGCGATCGCGAGCCGAGCCGCGCCGGGCGCCGCCGGTTCGTCGCTGCCGCAACCCGCGCCGGCGGCGAGCAATCCCCCGCCGAGCCACCAAGCGATCCTGCGTCGCGCGCGCATAAGCACCTCCGAACGGAGATCGATGCCGCGAGCTCGCAGGACGTGCCGATTTCCCCCACATGGCACGGCCCGTCCAGCGAAGCGGCCCGATGCGCTGCGGTCGTTCTCGGGCAACGCCGACGCACGCCGCCCGTCGGCGGGGCCGATGCGCCCGGCGCGAAGGCCTGCCTCGACGCCCTTTCCTGTTCTTCCCGTGCGGCGAGCCGGGCGCGCCGGGCGTCGCGCGCGGAGCATGGCGCGCGCCCTCGGCCGCGGGCGGGCGCCTGGGGGTGGGCCGGATCAGGCGCTGCGCCGCGGGCCCCGGTCGCCGATCGGCGGCGGTGCGGGCGGCTCCGGGGGGCGGGCGGGGAGCACGAGGTCCGCGAGCCGTCGCGCCGCGGCGAACGCCACCTCCTCGTCCGGAGCGGGAGCGTCACCGAGGTTGGCGCGCCCGCTCAGCGCGAGCATCGCGATGCCGTGGAGGCCCGCGAAGAGCACGTGGGTGTCCTCCGCCGGCCGCGCGCTGCCGTAGCGGCGCAGGAGCTCGACGAAGCCGCTCCACAGCGGGCGCGCGAGCCGCAGGCGCCCCTCCTCGCGCAGGCGGGCGCGGTCGAAGCGGCGCTCGGCCATCAGCCAGTAGAGGTCCGGGTGGCGCAGCGCGAACTCGACATACGCGACGGCGAGCGACCGCGCGTCGGCGCCGGCGCGCGCCCGCGCCTCGAGGAGCCCCGCGAGTCGCCGCCAGCCGGCGCCGTCGACGCGGATGAGGAACCCGTCGAGCGAGCCGAAGTGGTGGTACAGCACCATCGTCGTCTGGCCGAGGAACGCGGCGATCTTGCGGGCGGTGAGATCGTCGCGCGCCAGCCGACCCTCGCAGAGCGCCTGGAACACGCGCTCCACCGGCTCATCGGCGTCCGTCACACCCATGCCCGCGATCCTGCCACGTCCGTGCTTCGCCCGTTGACGCGCGCAGCATAACACTGTTATGCCGGATGGATATGGGATTGCTTTGCGCTGAGGCGGCGGCTTCCGGGGCGCGCCGCGGGGGGCGCGCGCTCGCGGTGGGGCTCGCGCTCGCGGCGGGCGGGCTCTCGGGGGCGTGCACGTCGCGGCCGCCGGCGGCGGACGACGCGCCGGTGGGGCCGTACGAGGTGGTGGACGGGTGGCCGCGCGTCCCCGAGGGGATGGTGTTCGGGCCAGCGCTCGACGTGGCGGTGGACGGGCGCGGGCGCGTGCTGGTGAGCCATGCGGCCGGGCGCGCGTCGGGCAACGACGCGCCGATCGGGGAGGCGACCATCCTGGTCTTCGATCCGGAGACGGGGGAGCTGCTCGACGCGTGGGGTGAGGGGTTGTTCGTCTATCCGCACGGGATCGAGGTCGACCGGGATGGCTTCGTGTGGGTCACGGACTCCGAGCAGAACCGGGTGTTCAAGCTGACGGCGGAGGGGAAGGTGGTGATGACCCTCGGCGAGGTGCCGTGAAGAAGAGGAGCGGCGTGTGGCTCTTGGCGTCGCTCGCGGGGCTCGGGTGCGCGGCGAGCCCGGAGCAGCTCGATCGGCCGACGAACGTCGCCTTCGGCCTGGACGGCGACGTCTACGTGGCGGACGGCTACAACCACGCTCGCATCGCGCGCTTCTCCGCGGGCGGCGAGCTCCTGTCGGAGTGGGGGGAGAAGGGCTTCGGGCGGGGACAGTTCGATACGCCGCACGGGATCGCCACGGACGACGAGGGGCGGGTCTATGTGGCGGACCGGGAGAACGCGCGCGTGCAGGTCTTCAGCGCGGACGGCGGCTACCTCGCGCAGTGGAAGAGCGCCGCGCTGGGGCGGCCATGGGCGATCGCCTTCGGGCCCGATCGGCATGTCTACGTGGTCGACGGTGGCGACCAGGATCCGGAGCGGCCGCGGGGGCATGTGCTGCGGCTCAACCTCGGTGGGG
This sequence comes from Sorangium sp. So ce394, assembly GCF_051474665.1. Lineage (NCBI taxonomy): Bacteria > Pseudomonadati > Myxococcota > Polyangiales > Polyangiaceae > Sorangium > Sorangium sp. So ce394. Next base: position 4,109,836 of record NZ_CP150339.1, on the reverse strand, counting down.
AGATCGTGGACCGGTGGGGAACCTCGGGGGACGGCCCCGGGGAGATCGACTGGGGGCACGGGATCGCGGTGGGTCAGGACGGGAGCGTCTACGTGACGAGCCTGAGGGGTCGCGGCGTGCAGAAGTTCCGGAGGACGAAGTGAGGGGGCGAGGGCGGGCGCTCGCGCTCGCCGCGGTCGCGGCCGGCGCGCTGACCGCGGCGCCTGCCCGGGCGCAGGGCGTGGGCGACATGCCGATGCGGCCGGAGGACCGCGGGTATGTCGCGCTTTACGGCGTCTTTTCGGCCTCGCCGCAGGACGGCGAGCAGGCGACGGCGCACGTCGCCCCGCAGGTGGCGGCGGGCGCTCGCCTGAACGGGTGGCTGAGCGCGACCCTGGATGTGACCGCGGCCTGGACCACGTTCCAGGTGGAGGGCGAAGCGCGGCGCTCGTCGTTCCGGTTCGGGAATCCGTTCGTGACCCTGCAGGCGGCGCTGGTCGAGGGGCGAGGGCGATCGATCCATGCGGGGCTCGGGGCTGCGCCGCCGCTCACGACGTTCCCTGGGACGATCCCGGCGAACACGGAGGTCGAGTACAACTACGCGGTCGCGAGCGCGGCGCGCGGGTTCGCGGACCCCTGGATGTGGGCGCCGAACGCGATTCCGATCGCGCTCCTGCTCCGCAGCCGGGCGGAGCTCTTGGCGCGCGTGGTGCTCGGCGCCGAGCTGGATCCTGCGGTGCTCGTCTCGGTGAACTCCACTCCATCGCGGCTCGCGATCGTGGCCGCCGCGCACGCGGGCTTGCGGCTCGGGCCGGTGACGCCGGGGCTGCGGGTACAGATGCTCGCGCAGTCGGCGCCCCTCGCAGGGCGCAATTTCTCGCAGTGGTCGGCGGCGCTGTACGCGCACGCGGAGCTCGAGGCGGTCTTTGTGCGCGCGCAGGGCGTGGTCAACGTGGACGCGCCGTTCGGCCTCGCCGGGCAGCGAGGGGCCACCGTGTGGGGGGCGTCGCTGGGCGGCGGGATCCGCCTGTAGCGGAGAGCGCGAGGCGACGCGGCGCTCGTCACGGCGCGACGCGCGAGGCGCCGTCGCACCTCGCTTTCCTCCGCTGCGCTGCGCGCCGTCCGGCTCACGCGTCCCTGGGAGGGGTCACGGCCGGTCGAGATTCGAGGTCGCAGGCGCAGCTGCAGCGCCGTGGAGGCGGTGGCCTGGGCGGCGACGCAGCTGCGAGGCACCGCCGGCGGGCGGCTGAGGGGGGCCGAGAGACCAAGCCTGACAAGGAAAAACGTCGGGGCTGCACGTCGGTTGCTCGCAGCAACACGGGAGAGAGCTCATGACGACCGCATCAGGCGTCCGTCCGCCCATTCACCTGCTGGGCAACAACGCACCGGTCTCCGAGGAGGTGACCGTGGAGCCGCGCGAGGTGCTCGGAAAGCTCCCGAGCGAGCTGTTGGGCTGGTATGGTCGCAACGGGTCAAGCCGCGGACCGGACGGTCGCCCAATGCATTCGCCGGCGACGGGATGGCCCAGGCATTGCGGTCGAGGACGGCCAGGTCCGCTCGTACCGGAACCGGTATGTCCGGAGTCCGCTTTACGAGAACCCGGGCGTGACGCGCTTCGGTCGCAACCACGGTCGGATCGGTCGCGTGCGGCCGCAACCACGGGCGGCCGCAACCACGGGCGGCCGCAACCACGGTCGGTTAGGCGGTCGCGCGCCGGGGCGGTCGCAACCACGGTCCGTTGGTGGAGCGGGCCGAATCGCAACCACGGTCCGTTCGGGCGGGCGGCGATGGCCTCGGGGCGGTCGCAACCACGGTCGGTTAGGTCGCGGGCGGCCGAAACCACGGTCGGTTAGGCGGTCGCGCGCCGGGCGGTCGCAACCACGGTCCGTTGGTGGGGTGGAGCGGGCCGAATCGCAACCACGGTCCGTTCGGGCGCGGTCCGTTCGGGCGGGCGGCGATGGCCTCGAACCACGTTGAGATGAATCTGAGATGAATCTATGGATCTCGGATCTCTCGATCTTTGGATCCTCGAACAATGTAACACATTTCACATTTCGTCTCGATTTCAGATTTGTTAGACCAATCACACTTACCGATCGACGAGATCGTTGCTCCACTGGCGAGACGTGGCGGAGAGGGTGGCGGCCGCCACCCGCCGAGCGTCAACATCGTCCGAATCAGCCGCTTTCGCAGCGTGGCACGACTCTTGGTATGGCCCACGAACATGAGTCAACCCCGAGCGATCGTCCCTGGCGCTACCTACCTTCTCACGCGCCGGGTCCTGCGACGACACTTCCTCCTCCGACCCGATTCCGCCATCACACGACTCGTGGTCTATAGCCTGGCGGTCTCGGCACAACGCTATGGAGTCCTCGTGCACGCACTCTGTGTGATGTCCACCCATCTTCATCTTGTTGTCACAGATACGCGTGGCGAGCTTCCACGCTTCCTCCAGCGGTTCCACCGCATTGTCGCGCTCGGAGCAAAAATCCTGCGAGCCTGGGAAGGTCCAATATGGGACCATGAGGCAACGAGCGTAGTACACTTATCAACAAGGGATGCGTTGGTGGAGAAGATCGCCTACACACTTGCCAATCCGGCGATCGCCGGCCTCGTCGAGCATGCTCACGAATGGCCAGGCGCAAAAGTGCTCGTCCGCGAACTCGGCTGCGGCACACTGCGCGCCCGACGCCCTGAGATTTATTTCAATCCGAAGAACCCCGAATGGACCGAGGAAGCCACCGTACCAATCACACTTCCGCCCACGATCGCGGACAGCGACGCCGAGCGGTTTAGGCGCGAGGTCACAGTACAGATCGATCTGCACGAAAAGCAGGCTCGTGCCACCCTGAAGCAACAGGGACTTAGCTTCCTCGGGCGTGCACGAGCAGGCAAGATTTCCCCTTACAAACGCGCGACAACTATCGAACCGATCCGTGGCCTCAACCCAACTTTCGCGGTTGGGCGCGGACGAACAGATGCGCGAAACAATGCTATCGCCGCGATGTACGCCTTCCGCACCGCATATCGCAGATCACTTGAACGATGGCGCGCTGGTGTACGCGATACAATCTTCCCCATCGGGACATGGTGGATACGTGTGTTCCACGGGGTTAGCGTCGATCGCGGCGAGCTCGCCGAAGCATAGACAGGATGATCATACCTGAACATCAACGAGGAGGAAGCGTCGGTCACGGGTGCTCCCTCTCTCGTCGCACGACCATGAGCTGAAGCGTATCGACGTACTCTATGGATGAAGGACCGGCGCAACCACGGAGGACGCGCAACTGCGGCCGAGGAGGACCGGACTGCGCCTGTGCGCGCGATTGGATGGGACCGAGGACTGCACAATTTCGGTCGGGTCGGTCTGGTCGCAGTTGCGCAACCACGGTCGTGTCCGCGGTCTGGTCGCGGTTGCGCAACCACGGTCGTTTCCGCGTGCGCCGCCGCTCCGCCGCCGCAACCACGGTCCGCCGCCGCGGTCCGCCGCCGCCGCCGCCGCCGCAACCACGGTCAGGACCGCGCGGTCCGGGTCCGCTCGCGGTCGGGACCACGCGGTCCCGGGTCCGCTCGCGGTCGGGTCCGTGCTGGATCCGCAGGTGCGGTCGGGGTTCTCGCGGATGCGCTCAGGGTCGCGGAGCCGGTCCGGGGCGGTCCGGGGCTGCAGATAGCGCCCGGTCGGGTCGGATGGCGCCGCCCATGCTAGACCGCGCTGCGCCGATGCCCTCCGAGCGCTCCCTCCTCTCCCCCGCAAGCTCCCCACTCACCGCTACCCTCAGCGAGCTCTCAGGCGGCCTCGACGACACCGCCTCGAACGACACCTCCACCAGCGGCCCTCCCGCCTCCACGCCGGCCGACCACGAGCCGCTCCCGTCGTTCGACCTCCCCTCGGACCGCCGGATCGTCACCCCCCGCGATCTCGCCGCGGAGCTCGCCGCAGCGCCGCCTGGCACGTTCCACGTGACGGGCTCAGCCGGCTCGGCCGGCGCGCTCGTCATCCGTCGCCTCGTGGCAGCGGCCGCCGGCCGCCGCATCGTCGCCCTCACCCCTGACGTCGACAGCGCCCGCGCCCTGGCAGCAGACGCCTCGTTCCTGCTCGCCGACCGAAACGCCGACGACGCCGAGGCCACCGGCTCCACGGCCTCTGGTCGCGTCCTCCTCTACGTGCCCAACGAGGCCAGCCCCTACGCGGACGTCAACCCGGACCGCCGCGGCGCCCAGACCCGCCTCGCCACACTCTTCCACCTCGGCATGGACCTGCCGTGGTCGGTCCTCGTCTGCCCCGTCGCCGCGCTCGCCCGCAAGGTCGTTCCCAAGGACGAGGTCACCGATCACGCCGAGCTCGTCATCGCCGAGCAGGAGATGGATCGCGACGCGCTCTCCGCCCGCCTCGGCGCCGCTGGCTACGTGCGCAGCCCCCTCGTGGAGGACCCTGGCTCCTTCGCCGTGCGCGGTGCCCTCCTCGATGTCTGGGCGCCTTCGGCCGAGCTGCCAGTGCGCATCGATTTTTACGGCGACGTCATCGCTTCGATCAAGACCTTCAACCCCGACGATCAGCGCACGGTCGCCGACGTGAAGGAGGTCTGGCTGCCGCCGGCCCGCGAGGCGATCCTCACGCCAGGCAATGTCGAGCGCGCCCGCCAGCGCGTCCGTGCCGCGTGCGACGCCATCGACTTCCCCTCGACCAAGGCGCGCGCCCTGGTCGACGACGTTGCCAGCGGCCGTGCCTTCTTCGGGGCGGAGGGCTATTTGCCGGCGTACATCGACCTCGCCGCCTTCAGCTCGTACCTGCCCGGCGACGCGCTCGTCGTTCTCGAGGATCCGGCCTCCCTCACCGCCGCCCTGCGCGACGAGCTCGGTCGCGCCGCCGCCGACCGGAGCCACAAGGATCGCGAACCGCACTTCCCGCTCGGCGCCTTCTACGAGGACGAGGCGCACGTCGCGTCGTGGCTCGGGGACCGCACCGTGGTTGCGCTACATCGCACCGGGGTTGAGGGCGCTGTGGAAAGTCAGGACTCGCTGGAGCGCTTCGAGGTCGTCCCCGAGGATGCCCCCTCGATCGCCACGCGGGACCAGTCGGACCTCGAGCGTGCCATCAAGGCAGCCCGCGCTTCACGGGGCAAGCATGGCGCTCTGGACCCGCTCGTCCGTCGCGTCGTCGCATGGCAAGAAGCGGGCCTACGGGTGCTAATCGCCGCGCGCGCACAGACCCAGGTTGAGCGCCTGGTTGCGCTGCTCCGCCACCGAGACGTGCGGGTGAAGGCCAACCTCGGTCCGTTCGACCCGGCGTTCCTCGACGGCAGCAGCTCGATCGTCCCACGCGACACCGCCCTCGTCGTCACCGGCTCCCTTGCGCGTGGCGTCATCGCTCCGGCCGAGGGGCTAGCGCTGGTCACAGAAGAGGAAATCTTCGGAGCCCGGGCCCACCGCCGCGCCGCTCGCGCCTCCGCCTCCGCCACCAAGCCCGCGCAGGCCTTCCTTGAGGACCTCCGCAACCTGGGCGTCGGCGATTACGTCGTCCATGTAGAGCACGGCATCGGACGGTACCTCGGCCTCGTCCACAAGCAGGTCGGCGCAACCACGGTCGACCTCATCGCCGTCGAGTACGCCGGCGGCGACAAGCTCTACCTGCCGGTCTACCGCCTCAACCAGATCCAGAAATTCAGCGGCGGCGAAGGCGCCCCCAAGCTCGATCGGCTCGGCGGGCAGACCTTTGCCAAGACGAAGGCGCGCGTCGAGAAGAGCGTCCGTAAGATGGCCGACGAGCTCCTGCGCCTGTACGCCGAGCGCCGCGCGGCCACGGCCGAGCCCATTCCGTCTCCGGACGACGATTACCATGCCTTCGAAGCGACTTTCCCCTTCGACGAGACGCCCGACCAGGCGCGGGCCATCACCGAGGTTGCGGCCGACCTCGAGTCCGGCCGTCCCATGGACCGCCTCGTCTGCGGCGACGTCGGCTTCGGCAAGACCGAGGTTGCCATCCGCGCCGCCTTCCGCGCCGCCAACGCCGGCAGGCAGGTGGCCGTCCTCTGTCCAACCACGGTGCTCGCGCAGCAGCACTACCTCAGCTTCAAGTCCCGCATGGCCTCCTACCCCATCGAGGTCCGCGCCATGTCCCGCTTCCAGACCAAGCAGGAGCAGGACGAGGTCTCCCGCGGCCTCCGCGACGGCAGCGTCGACGTCGTCATCGGCACGCACCGCCTCCTCTCCAAGGACATCCACTTCAAGCGGCTCGGCCTGCTCGTCGTCGACGAGGAGCAGCGCTTCGGCGTCACCCACAAGGAGCGCATCAAGGCCCTCAAGACCAACGTCGACGTCCTCACGCTCTCGGCCACCCCCATCCCCCGCACCCTCCAGATGGCGGTCTCCGGCCTCCGCGACATGTCGATCATCACCACCCCCCCGGTCGACCGCCGCGCCATCCGCACCGTGGTTACCCGCCACGACGAGGCCGTCATCCGCGAGGCCGTCCTCCGCGAGCTCGGCCGCGGCGGCCAGGTCTTCTACGTCTACAACCGCGTCGAGGGCCTCTACGAGCGCGCCGCCCGCCTCGCCGAGCTCGTCCCGAGCGCCCGCATCTGCGTCGCGCACGGCCAGATGAGCGAGCAGAACCTCGAGCAGGCCATGCTCGACTTCGTCGAGGGGCGCTACGACGTCCTCTGCGCCACCGCCATCATCGAGAGCGGCCTCGACATCCCCCGCGCCAACACCATCCTCATCGACCGCGCCGACATGTTCGGCCTCTCGCAGCTCTACCAGCTGCGCGGCCGCGTCGGCCGCTCCAAGGAGCGGGCCTACTGCTACCTCATCGTCCCGCCCCCGAACGCCATGACCGACGAGGCCCGCGCCCGCATCGAGGCCCTCGAGCGCCACACCGAGCTCGGCTCCGGCTTCCAGATCGCCTCGCTCGACCTGGAGCTGCGCGGCGCCGGCGACCTCCTCGGCGCCGAGCAGAGCGGCACCGTCGCCCAGGTCGGCTTCGAGCTCTTCTGCCAGATGCTCGACGAGGCCGTCCACGAGCTCCGCGGCGAGCCCGTGGTCCACGACGTCGACACCGAGCTCTCCTTCGACGCCGATGCGCTCCTGCCAGAGGAGTACATCTCCGACGTAGGCGTACGCCTCTCCCTCTACAAGCGCTTCGCCAGCGCCGGCTCGGCCGAGGACGTGCAGGACCTCGCGGTCGAGATGGAGGATCGCTTCGGCCCGCCGCCGATCGAGGCGCGCCGGTTCGTGCACCTCATGCGGCTGAAGACCGAGCTGCGCCGGCTGAAGGCGCTCGCGTGCGAGGCGAGCGCCAAGGGGGTCACGCTGCACCTGCGCGAGGACACCCCGCTCGACCACGCCAAGGTGCTCCGGCTGGTCCAACCGAAGGGCTCGCCCTACCGGATCTCGCCCGACATGCGGCTCTCCCGTCGCCCCAGGGACGGCGAGGTCTTCACGAGCGGGCTGGAGGCGACCGACAAGCTCCTCAGCGAGCTCGCCAACTGCCTCAAGGACGGCGCCTGATCGCGCGCCCCGCGCGGCCTCCGGGGCTGCCCGGCATCCCCCGGTGAGCTCGCGGCGCGGGATTGACCACGATCCGGCCCCGCGGCGCGGAGGCGACGCCGCGCTCCGGCGGTGATACCGTTGCGCTACGGGAGGGAATGGATGACCGATCGCCGGGATCGCGAGCGGCTCGAGGCGCTCCAGCGGAGCACCATGACGAGCTGGTACAGCCCGTTCCAGCTGGCCCGCGCCGCGCTCGACCTGACCGTCTCCCGCCTGATCGGCGCGCGCGGCGATTTCCGGCTCATCGAGGCGATCGCGGGGCCGCAGCCGCCCTTCGACTATGCCGTCCGAAACGGCCTCACGCGCGACGAGATCTGGATCGACTACGTGGCGGACACGGGCGATGGCTTCAACCCCACCTACGCGATCGCGAGCCTGCTCGCCCGGCCGACGCTCTCGCTCGGCGGCCGGGAGACGCGGCGCGGAGACGTGCTGATCATGGGCGGGGACCAGGTGTATCCCTCGGCCACGCGGCAGGCGTACTGGACGCGCCTCGTCGAGCCCTACGCGGCCGCGCTCCCGAAGGCGGACGTGAAGGAGCCGCCTCACCTGTTCGCGATCCCGGGCAATCACGACTGGTACGACGGGCTGATGAGCTTCATGCGCCTCTTCGGCCAGAAGCGCACGCTCGGCGCGTGGAAGACGCTCCAGTCGCGGAGCTACTTCGCGCTGAGGCTCCCCAACGGCTTCTGGCTGCTCGGCGTGGACATCCAGCTGGAGTCCGACATCGATCAACCGCAGATCGAGTATTTCTGCAAGCTGGCGAGGCACGACATGCGCGACGGGGATCGCGTGGTCCTCTGCACCGCGGAGCCCGACTGGGTGAAGGGCGCCATCTACAACCCCGATCTCCAGAGCAACCTCGCCTTCTTCGAGAAGCAGCTCGCCGACGCGCGGCCCGGGATCGAGGTCGTCGCGCGCATCGCCGGAGATCTGCACCACTATCGACGCCACGAGTCCGCGGACGGCCGGCAAAACATCATCGCCGGCGGCGGCGGCGCGTTCCTCCACCCGACCCACGGCGAGCCGGTCGCCGTGGTCCGCTCCGGCGCGGGCGCGGACCAGCGCCCCTACACCCTGAAGGCGTCATTTCCGTCGGAGTCCGAGTCGCGCCGCCTCACCTGGCGCAACCTCTTGTTCGCCCGATACAACCTCGGCTTCTGGCCCGTCGCGGCGTTCGTCTACATGCTCTCTTCGCTGACGCTGCCCCGCCCCGGTCCGGGCGCCGTCGCGTGGGTCCTCGTCGTCCTGCTCGTGTTCATCGTCTTCACCGACACGCACAAGACCTGGTATCGCCGCCTCGCCGGCTCGCTCCACGCGCTCGCGCACCTCGGGGCCGCGCTGGGGCTCGCGTACGCCGGCGGCGCCCTGCTCGGCGTCGACGTCCGGAACCTCCAGTCGATGTGGAGCATCATCGGCGTGACGCTCTTCGTCGGCGTGACCGGCGCCGTGGTCGGGTCGACGCTGATGGGCATCTACCTCCTGATCTCGCTCAACGTGGCGCGTCGCCACGGCAACGAGGCGTTCTCGGCGCTCCAGATCGAGGACTACAAGAACTTCTTGCGGATTCACGTCCACCGAGAGGGGCTCACCATCTACCCCGTCGGCCTGCGGGATGTGCCGCGCGCGTGGAAAGTGGCCGAGGATCGCAGGCCCGGCGAGCCGCGCCTCGTCCCCGAAGGCGGCGCGCTCGCCCCGGAGCTCATCGAGGAGCCCGTCACGATCCCGATCGCGCCGCAGCATCGCCGGACCGACCGGTCCACCCCTGCCCCGGCGGACGCCGGGCTCCGCGAGTGCCCCGCCGGCGAGCCGCGGAGCCGCCCCTCTGCGGCCGGTTCCACGGTGAAGGACGGCGCCCCAGAGCCGTAGGATCGTTCCTGCGGGTTGAGGCAGTTCGCCTCAACCGGGACATTCTGCCGTCGTCGTGGCGAGCACGGCCTCGATCGGGCGGTCAGGGCGTGGCGGCGAGGTTGGGCAGGGTCGGCGGAGAGACCTTGGGACAGATCTCGCGTTGCTCGCCGGGGGGCGCGAGCGGATCCGGGCCTTCTCTCGGGCACGAGCGCGGGCCGTTTGCGATGGCGTCGTGCTCGCGGTCGTCCGGGGTCCATTCGCGGTTGATGCTCGGCGCGTTCGCGAGCCCCTCGGCGCACGCCGCGGAGGCGGCGACGAGGAGCAGCGCGAGCGCGGCGCGGATCGAGGAGCCAAAAGAGCGTTTCATAGGCACATCCCATCTCCCCACGTGGCCGGCGCTGGCCGCGTCGGTCCGCGGAGGTCGTCAGGGTTTCCCGACGGGGTTCACGGTCCGTGCCAGGTCGAGGCCGCCGGGCTGAACGGGCTGCCAGGCAGCCCCTCGCGACCGCCGCCGGCCGCGGCTCGTCGCGGGCCGTCGAGCCGAGCGCGGCCACGGCGGCGCCAGGCTCGGCGCACAGCCCGCGCGCGGCTTGCGTCCCCGCGCAAATGCCCAAGGTGGTCGGCGGGGGGGTCCGCGCGGAGCGCGACCCCGGAAGGAGTGTCGATCATGGCGAGAGACGTCATCGAGGTGCTCAACGATCTCATCCAGCTCGATCGCGACGCGATCGCCGCTTACGACCAGGCCATCAAGGCGTGCGAGCACGCTCAGACCAGGGAGATGCTCGCGAGGTTCAGGGACGATCACGGGCGCCACGTCGTGGATCTGAGCGCACACGTGACGTCGCTCGGCGGCGCCCCGGCGGCGAGCCGCGACCTCAAGGGCAAGCTCATCGAAGGGTTCACGGCGATCACGAGCATGGGAGATCAGAGCGCGCTGCTCGCGATGCGCGGCAACGAGGAGCTGACGAACCGGCAGTACCAGGGGGCGCTGAACGAGTCGCTCACGACCGAGGCGCGGGCCATCGTCGAGCGCAATTACGCCGATGAGCAGCGGCACCTCGCGTGGATCAAGGACGCGCTGTCGCGGAAGGTCTGGGAGCGGGCCGCCTAGGCGGACGGTCGGCCTGAGGTGGTGACGAAGACGATCGGAAACAGGTTTTACGCTGGGGGGGTAATATGAAGTCGAATCGGTCCATTCATCTCGCGCTCGCCATGGGCGTGCTCGCGGCCGCGCCGGCGCTCTCGGCCGCTCAGACGGGCAGCACGAGCCCGCCGCAGCAGCGCGAGTCGGGCACGCCGGGAGCGGCCCAGGGCGGCGCGCAGCAGCAGGGCGGCAGCGGGCACCAGGGCGGCGCCCGCGGGGCGGCGCAGGGCGGCGCGCAACAGGGCGGCGCGCGGCAGCAGGGCGACCAGCCTGGCGCGAGCGGTGGGCAACGCGCGCAACAGCAACAGCAGCAGCAGCAACAACAGGGGCAACGCCAGAAGAAGGCGATGACGCTCAAGGAGCAGATTTCATTTAAAGTCGAGGAAGGGTGCACCTACACCGCTTCCGTGAACGGCCGGATCGACCCGGCCCCGGCGGGCAAGGCGCAGCAGCCCTCGGGCGCTCAGCCGGGCGGCGGCCCTCAGGGGCGAGGCGGCGCGGGCGCGCAGGGCCAGACCGGCGGCGCGGCGCAAGGCGCTACCGGCGGCAGCCAGGCTCAGGCCGGCGGCGCTCAGGATGGCAGCCGTGACACCGGCGGCAGCCAGGCTCCGGCGGGCGGTGCTCCAGGCGGCAGCCAGGCCGGCGGCGCTCAGGGCGGCAGCCAGGCCCATGCAGGCGCTCAGGCCGGCGGCGGCCAGGCGGACGGCGCGCAGGGCGGGGGCCAGGCAGGCCCAGGGGCCGGCGGCCAGGAGAGGGTGAAGCCCAACCTCACCGTCTCCGCCTCGATGAGCTGCCCGAACACGCCCGAGCTCCGGGTCACGGACACGCTGAAGACGGACACCGCCGTCACGCGCTCGGAGCTCGAGGGCATGATCTCGCGCCGGGCGAGCATCGCGACCCAGAAGAGCGGGCGCTTCTGCATGTATGTGCCGCAGTTCGAGCTGACGAGCGAGAGGCTGAGCGGCCGCGGCATCGCGCAGCTCTGCCGCGTGCCCGCGGCTGATCAGAAGCAGGGAATGCGGTGAGCCCGAGGTCCTCCGCGCCCGCGAGAGGCGAGGACGTCCGCGCTCGAGAGGCGCGGAGCGACGAGAGCGCTCGTTGATCTCAGGCGCGCGCCGGCGCTCGGCAGGCGCGCGCCGGCGCGGCGCTCAGCGGCGGATCAGAGCAGGGGGCAGGATTGCTGCCTGGCGATTACGAAGGAGCGCACGGGGTAAGTCGTCCCGCTCTGCGCGTAGAAGGTGCCGCCCGAGGTGACGCTCCAGGTGTGTCCGGTCAGGGCTCCCGTCGTCGCATCGGCATAGATACGCATGTAGGCCGTCCCCACCCCGCCCCTGAACGTCCCGGTGCACGAGCCTGGCGCCGAGGCGACGAAGCGGCTGTCGGCATAGACGGTGCTGCACCCATGCACCGAGGTGGTGGAGTCGACGATCGGCAACGCCCATTGCGTGGAGCCGCTGATCTTCGGGTTGAGCGCGGTGATCTGCTGCGGCAGCCCGGTGACGATGGCGGTGTGCCCGCTGTAGGTGCCGGTCGCGTCGATCACCAGGACGTCGCCCGGGAGGATGTCCGCGACGCTCGCGATCGGCGTGAAGTCATCGCCCGGGTCAGTGCCTGCGACGTCGATCAGATCGACGGCGTTATCGTAGTAGACACCGGAGCTCGGGCTGGGTGACCCCCAGAGCAAGGCGATGTCCGAGGACGGATAACTCCAGACATTCTTCTGGATGAGCGTGTAGAGCGCGGCGCCGCTGGCGAGCGGCGTCTGAGCGTTGGCGAGAACGATCGCCTCATCAGCGATCTCCTGGCACGCCTCGGCGGGCGCGGCGCCGAGCGCGACGAGAGAAGCAGCAGCAGAGACCATCAGGAGACGAGCAGCATTGCTGAGCATGAAGTACCTCGGTTGACGGTTACCACGTTGCCGTTCCGCAGGCCGAGCAGATTCGGTTGAGGAGGTCGATCGTGTACAGCAAGAGAATCGCACCTGGTCGGGTCGAGCCTAGCATCCAATGTTTACTGTCAATACACGGCATCCGTCAACATGCTTCGAACATTTCCCGAGGCGTTGATTCATTTTCATGTGCTCATGTAGGACACAAGAGCTCTTCGGCCGGCACCGCCGGATAGTGTCCACCCGTTGATGGCGACCCCGAGTCATCGACTCAGCCACCTCGCGGCTGACGCTGCGCGCCAGCGACCGCGAGGGACGGCGTCGTGAGGCATCGGTCTCGGAAGCTCGTCCCGCTGGAATCCAGCAACACTCGATTCGCTGAGCGCTGGGGCTCAATGCATCTGCGATGGGGTGGGGCCCAAGGAGAGAGAGGGGCGAGAGGCCGTTCACGATGAGCCGCGCGCCCCAGGCGGCCGAGAGGCTCGCGTCCAGGGCGCGCCGGGGGGCGGACGATGGCGGGGCGGCCGGGGTGCGGCGCGGCCATGTGAAAGGCGTTTCGCTGCGGCACCGCTGCGGTCTCGCAGCGGCGCGGGGCGCCGCGGCCGGTGCAGAGGAGCTAGGCCCAGGGGGAGAGATGGACCGGGACGGCTCACCCGAGTGGGGCGGTTGCCGCTCGCGTGGGCCCCCTCGCGTCCGTGCGGGGCGAGATCGCGATCGCGGCTGCGGGCGAGAGCCGGCGGACGGCGGATACGCCGTCTGGCGCCCGGTGCTCCGTGACCGCAACAGCCGCCCCGCGCACCGGCCCCAGCATGCCCCCGCGCGTATTGACCGCGTGAGCGCGACTGGGTAGGCAGTGGTTCGTGCCAGGCGCTCGCGATACCAGCACCACGCTCTCGTCGTCGTCCGAGTCCCGCGAGCTCTCGGAGCGCCCGAGCAGCCCGCATCTCTACCTCGTGCTCGAGAGCCATCGTCCGCTCGCGCCGCCAGCACGCATGTCTCTCCACGGCTTCGACGAGGTGGTCGTCGGCCGGGGCCGGCCGCGAGCCTTCTTGCGCCGAGACGAGGGCGCGCGCCGCATCCTCGAGGTCCGCTCCGAGGATCAACGGATGTCGTCGAGGCACGCTGTCCTCCGGCGGTCGACGAGGCAATGGGAGCTCGAGGACCTCGGTTCCAGGAACGGTTGTATCGTCAACGGCGTCCAGCGGACGCGCGCCGAGCTCGTCGACGGCGATGTGATCGAGATCGGCTACACCTTCTTCATCTACCGCGAGGCGGTGTCCCTCGAGGAGGGGGAACCCTCGCTGCTCGACGGCGCCAGCCTGCCGCCGTCCGTCCCCGGGTTGTCGACCATGGTGCCGGCTCTCGGCCGGATCTTCGCGCGGCTCTCGCTGATCGCGCAATCGACCGTCCCGGTGCTCGTCGAGGGAGAGAACGGGACCGGCAAAGAGCTCCTGGCACGGGCGATCCACGAGCTCTCGGGCCGCACCGGCGAGTTTGTCCCGGTCAACAGCGCGGCGCTGCCGCGCGAGCTCATCGAGGACGAGCTCTTCGGGCATCGCAAGGGAGCCTTTACCAGCGCGGTGGCGGACACCCCCGGCCTCGTGCGCGCCTCCGATCGCGGGACGCTCTTCCTTGACGAGATCGGCGATATGCCAGCGCAGGCGCAGGCCGTCCTGCTGCGGGTGCTCCAGGAGCGCGAGGTGCGCCCGGTGGGGGCCACGCGCGCGCTCCGCGTGGATCTGCGGGTGGTCGCGGCGACGCACCAGCCGCTCGACCGGATGGTCGAGGACGGCAGGTTCCGGGCGGATCTGCTGAATCGGCTCACCGGGCACCGCGTCGAGCTGCCGCCGCTGCGCGCCCGGCGGGAGGACCTCGGCCTCCTGCTCGCGGCGCTCCTGCGCCGCGCCGATCCAGAGCTCGCCGGGGAGCTCCGGATCCGCCCTCGCGCGGTGCGGGCGCTGCTTCAGCACAGGTGGCCTGGGAACGTCCGCGAGTTGGACAAGGCGGTATCCTCGGCGATCCTGCTCGCCAGGGCCGAGCGAGAGATCGGGCTCGATCACCTGCCGTCGAAGTTGCAGGAGGCCCTCGGCGGCGCCGCCGCTGCCCGGAGCAGCGAGGACGACGCCAGGCGCGATACGCTCCTCGGTCTCCTTCGGCAGCACGAGGGCAACATCGCGGCCGTGGCGCGCGCGATGGGCAAGGAGCGCATGCAGATCCACCGCTGGCTGAAGCGGTACGGGATCGACCCGGACAGCTTCCGGGCGAGCGACGATCGCTGAGCTGACGCGACGTGTCCGGCGGGACAGACGGCGTACCGCTCAGCCCCCTGCCCTGACCGGGAGCTCAGCGCGCCCCCGCGGCCCCCGTTGGGCCTGTTACGCCTGTTACGCCTGTTGCGCCTGAGTTACGGGGACGAGCTGGCTGGGCGACGTCGATCTGTCGGGAAGTCGTCGGACGCGCCGCCGCGAAGCTGCCGCGAGGGCCAGTTTCCCATGGCGGGTCCGCGCTCCACATCCAGGCGCATTCCTCGATGATCTGAGCGGCACGAGCCTCTGGCAGCTGGCCCGACGCCGCGTGTAGCCGCGTGGCTCGGCGATTGCTCACCTCCCGGGCGCTGGCGATCGCGCGCTCGCCCTGCCGGGCACAGTCGGCCCAAGGCTCGCCCCTGGCCGCGTCGCGCGAAGCCGCGAGAACCACGCAGCTCAGCCGGAGGAATCGTCACGTGAAGCCGCTGCTTTCCGAGCGATCGCGCCTGCAGTCCCGCCTTGCCCTGCTCGCGCTCATCTTGATCGGATGTGAATCTCCATCCGAGGCGCCCGTCGTCGGGTCGGACCCCGTACCGAGCCATGTCCTTTGGGCCCGGGATCTGGTGGATAACATAGAGCCCGAGCGCAACGAGTACGGAAGCAACCCGAGCTACGTCCTCTGGGCGGGCGTCGACGGGGCCGACGAGTACGAAAACCGCAGCGTGTGCGGGACCTTCGTCACGCACACGCTGCGACACGCCCATGGCTTCTCGACCTCGGACATCGACGCGTGGTTCGGGAGCACGAGCCCGAACGCTGCTAGATACCACGACACGATCGCGGCGGAGATCGGGTTTCGAGCGATACGGGACGTGCGCCGGATCGCCGCCGGCGACATCCTCGCGGTGAAACATCCGGACGAGAGCGCGCCTTCAGGGCATGTCGGCATCCTCGCGGGCCCGGCCGAGGAGCGCGCCCCGACGGCGCCGCTCGTGCCGGGAACAGCACAATACGCGGTCGAGATCCTCGACTCGAGCAGCTCCGGCCACGGGGAGACCGACACCAGGCGAAATCCGGACGGATCGTGGCATGACGGCGCAGGCGCGGGCGTCATGCGCCTCTACGCCGACGAGGATGGGCAGATCGCGGGGTACACCTGGAGCGAGGACCCATCGTCCGTGTATCATCCCACCTCGGATCACGCCCTCGTCGTCGGCAGATTGCGGTGAGCCACCCGCGCGCTTCCACCGCGAAGCCGCGGCGCGCGTGAACGGCTATCCCCAGCGAGACGCCGGCTCGCGCGCTTCGGACGCTACCCGCCGCGCTCGCCCCCCGGGGAGGGAGCGGGCTCGTAACCAGGTGAAGAGCCCGCCGGCCGCGCGCCTCTCCAGCGCTGGCGGCGCCCCCTCAAGGATTCGCCGGAGGCGCGAAGTCCGCCCCGCGAGCCTGTTCGACACGGCGCAGGCATGCGTCCTGTTGAGCATGCGCGGTGGCCTCGGGGACGTTCAGGATCTTGATCCTGCGCTCGACGGACATGCAGTAGGTGGTCGCGGTCCACAGCCTGGGATCATCGACGCCGCGAAGCGGGTCGAGGTCGGCCCATATCCATACGCTATTGTCATCGGAGGCGGCGGCGATGCTCTTCCCATCCGGGCTGAACACCGCGTGGTTGTACGCCATACCGGCGCCGCGGAGGACCAGGGGGTCACCCGTACCGTCAGCGTTCCACACCCGCACGGTCTTGTCCTGAGATGCGGTGACGATATGCTTGCCGTCAGGGCTGAACGCAGCCGAGATGACCCAGTGGTCGTGGCCGCGCAGCACTACCGGCTCACCCGTGCCGTCGGCGCTCCAAACGCGCGCCGTCCTGTCCCACGACGCCGTGACGACCCGCTTGCCGTCAGGGCTGAACGCGGCCGAGTTGACCCGTTCCTCATGACCGCGCAGCACTACCGGCTCACCCGTGCCGTCGGCGCTCCACACGCGCGCCGTCCTGTCCCACGACGCCGTGACGACCCGCTTGCCGTCAGGGCTGAACGCAGCCGAGTTGACCCGTTCCTCATGACCGCGCAGCACCACCGGCTCGCCCGTACCGTCGGCGCTCCACACGCGCGCCGTCTTGTCCCACGACGCCGTGACGACCCGCTTGCCGTCTGGGCTGAATCCTGTGGAATAGACGCCATCCGCATGACCGCGGAGCACCAGCGGCTCGCCCGTAGCGTCGGCGCTCCAGATACGCGCCGTCTTGTCCCATGACCCGGTGATGATCCGCTTGCCGTCAGGGCTGAATGCCGCCGAATAGATCCGATCGTCGTGACCGCGAAGAACCAGAGAAGCACGCGTATCGCCCGTGCGCCACACGCGCGCCGTCTTGTCCGCCGAGGCGCTGACGATGCTCTTGCCGTCGGCGCTGAACGCCACCGCATAGACCCCGGCCTCGTGACCGCGGAGCACGAGGAGATCGCCTGTGCCATCGACACTCCACACGCGTGCCGTCTTGTCCCATGATGCGCTGACGATGCTCGTCCCATCAGCGCTGAATTTCGCTGAATAGATACCATCCTCGTGCCCTCGGAGCACCAGGAGATCACCTTTGCCGTCAGCGCTCCACAGCTGCACCGTCTTGTCCCATGACGTCGTGACGATACGCTTACCATCCGGGCTGAACGCCGCAGAGTAGACCCCCGCCTCGTGGCCGCGAAGTACCAGCGGCTCGCCCGTGCCGTCGGCGCTCCACACCCGCGCCGTCTTGTCCCACGATGCGGTGACAATACGCCTCCCATCCGGGCTGAACGCCGCAGAGTAGACCGCGCCGGCGTGACCGCGGAGCACCAGGGGCTCGCCCGCACCATCAGCGCTCCACACGCGCGCCGTCTTGTCATGCGATGAGGAGACGATGCGCTTGCCATCCGGGCTGAACGCCGCAGAGTAGACTCCGGCCGCGTGACCGCGAAGCACCAGGGGCTCGCCCGCACCATCGGCGCTCCATATACGCACGGTGTGGTCGAAGGACGCGGTCACGATGCGCTCGCCGTCGGCGCTGAACGCCGCGGAATGGATCCGATCGGCGTGACCACGGAGCACCAGCGGCTCGCCCGTGCCGTCGGCGCTCCACACGCGCGCCGTCTTGTCGAAAGACGCCGTGACGATGCGCTTGCCGTCGGGGCTGAACGCCGCCGACCAGACCCGATCCTCGTGGCCGCGGAGCGCCAGGGGCTCGCCCGTGCCGTCGGCGTTCCACACGCGCGCGATGTTGTCGAAGCACGCGGAGACGATGCGCTTCCCATCGGGGCTGAACGCCGTTCCCAGGACGGCCTCCGGATGCGTGAGCACCACCCGGGCGACCCCGGCCTGCAGCGCTCCGCGCGAGAGCTCGGACCACCCTCGCGGCACCTCCGGCGGCTCCACCTCGCGCAGCAACGCGAGCGCCGTCGTCGGATCCGCCTGCTGCTCGCGCGCCGCCGCGATGCGCGTCGCATTGCGCGCCTGCCGCGCCTCGGCCTGCGCGCGCTCCGCCTCCTGGTCCGCGCGCGCAGCCTGCCGCGCGGCCATCGCGGCCTCCTCGTGCGCCCATTTCGCCGCTCGATCGGCGCGCACCGCGAGGTACGACACCGCCACGGCGGCCGTCGCGAGCCCTCCTATCGCGCCCATCGCGATCCTCCAGCGCCGGCGCCGCGCGCGCTGGGCCAGCGCGATCACCGCCTTCAGGTAGCGCTCCTCTCCGAGCGCGAGCTCGCCGGAGTACCGCGCGCGCCAGCGCTTCGCGTCCGCCGCCGCCTGCCCGCGCCAGAGCAGACCTTCAGACCGGCCGCTCGCCTCCCACTGCGCGGCCGCGCTGCGGAGCCGCGACAGGAACGCCGCGTCCTCCTGGCTCTCGGCCACCCACCGCGCCAGCGTCGGCCAGGCCTCGATCAGCGACTCGTGCACGATCTCCACCGTCGCCTCGGCCGCACCGCCGCCCTCGACCGTCAGCAGCCGGGCGTCGATGAGGCGGCTCAGGACCCGATCCCGGTCCGACGGCACCGCGGAGAGCTCACACAGCTCGCCCAGCGTGCACAGGGCCCGTGTCCGCTCGGGGGTCACGAGCCGGAGCAGCGCCGCACGCGCCAGCGTCCGCTCGCTGGACGACATGGCGTCGAGCACCGCGTCGGCATGGCCGGCGAGCGTCCCGGCGACGCCGCCCATCCGCCGGTAGCTCGCCTCGGTCAAGGCGCGCCGCGCCCGATCGCGCTGCTCCCACAGCTTGGCCGCGGTGAACGAGAGCAGCGGCAGCGCGCCCGCGGTGTGCTCCAGCTCGTCGAGCATCTCCTCGACCAGCTCCGGCGGCTCGAACCGATGCTCCACCGCCTCGAGCGGCCGCAGCAGCGCCTCGCGCAGCCCCTCGCGGTCCATGGGCGACAGCAGCATGAGCCCGCGGTTCAACCCGGTCGTGGCGGCGTGCGCCTCGGCGACGAGGTCGAGGAAGTCCGAGCGCAGCGTGAGCAGCACGCGGAGCGGCGAGCCCGGGTCGTCGGCCACGCCGGCGAGGCACGCATAGAACGCGGCGCGCTCTCGCTCGCCGCCCCGCGCCAGCGTGTAGAGCTCCTCGAACTGATCGACGAAGAGCACGGCGCGCTTGAGCTTGCGCCGAGCCCGCGCGCGGAGCTGCGCGCCCAGGAACCCCGGCTCCGCGCGCAGCTTCGCGATGAGCCCCTCGCGGTCCTTGCCTCCCGGGGCGGACGCGTCGCGCGCGGGGCGGGCGGCGTCCTGCGTCGACGTCTCGAACTCGCGGGCGAGCAGCAGCTCGGCCAGGGCGGCCAGGGGATGAGCGCCCGGGCGAATGGTGAAGGACTCCCACGCCTCGCCCGTGCGGCCCAGCGCGGGGATCACGCCGGCGCGCACGAACGACGACTTCCCTGCCCCCGACGGCCCCACCACGGCGATGAGCGGCTGCTCGGCGAGCCGCGCGACCACCTCGGCGACCGACCGGGCGCGGCCGAAGAAGCGCGACGCGTCGCTCTCCTGGAACGCGGCCAAGCCAGCGTAGGGGTTGTGCTCCTCGCCCGCGGAGGGCCTCGACCACGCTGGCGCGAGCGCTTCGAGCTCGGCGAGCAGCTCGCGGGCGCTTCCGAGCCGGTCCTCTCGCCGCTTGATCAGGCATCGATCGATGATCGAGGTCAGCTTGCCGAGGTCCGGGCGCATCTCGCGGAGGCTCGGCATGGGGACATTGAGGCGGGCGATCGTGGACAGCTCGTAGAGCGACAGCGGCGAGAGCGGATGCCGGCCGAGCACGAGCTTGGCCAGCAGGATGCCGGCCGCCCAGATGTCGGTGCGGTGATCCACGGGGCCCCCGCCCCATTGCTCCGGCGACATGTACGGCGCGGTTCCGAGCCGGGCGCCGGCGCCGGTCAGCACGAGGGCGTTGGCGTCATCGTCGAGCAAGGTCTCCGCGAGCGCGACGTCGGCGGCGCCGTCGCGCTCTCCGTCGCGCGCGCCCAGCAGCTTGGCGAGACCGAAATCGAGCACCTTCACCGTGCCCGTATCGCTGATCATGATGTTGGACGGCTTCAGATCGCGGTGGACGATGCCGCGCTCGTGAGCGCAGACCAGCGCGCGGACGACCGGGATCATCAGCTCGACGGCGCGGCCCGGCGGCAGGCCGGCGGCGGCCGGCGCCGAGGGGGGCGCCTCGGCGTCCTCCTCGTCCCGCTCGCCGTCCAGGCCATCGCGTTGTTTGTTGAGGAGCTCGCTCAGCGTCTTGCCCTTGATGTACTCGAGCACCATGTAGGGCCGGCCGTCGTGCTCGCCGAGCTCGTGGATCACGACGATGTTCTCATGGCTGATGTGCGCGGTGGCGCGCGCCTCGATCAGAAAACGCTGCGCGCGCTCGCCGCTGTGCTTGAGGAGGACTTTGATGGCCACGAGGCGACCGAGGCGCGTATCGCGGGCGAGGAACACGGTTCCCATGCCGCCGCTGCCGAGAGCACGGATGAGCTCGTAATGGCGGATGACAGAGCCCGCCGCGATCGTGCTGCTGGCTTGCGGAGCGCCGGCTGAATCTGCAACGACAGCGGTGGTGACCGGTGCGGCGGGGGGCTCGAGAGGCGCGTCCGGTGCGCGAGGAGTCGGGTTGTCCTGCGGGGCTGGCTGCGCCACGTGGCTCGCGCGCCGCATCGCGTGGACAATTCCGGTGAGTGTGTCGACGCGAGCGTTCGGGGCTTCGGAATGCTTCGACATATTGCTCACGATGCTCAGGGAGCAAGTCCCCATCCTATCCAATGGTATCCATGACAAGCCGCAAAGAGACCTGAACACACAGAATCCAGATTAACAATGAGCCATCGAAGCGAACCAATATTCGTCATCTACATATCGACGCCACAAACCAAAACCCACTTCGAGCTGTCCTCGCCGCGCAGGACCACCGTGTGATCGCCGACCGCGATCGGCCCTTCCCACGGCGTCGTGCCCACCTCGAACCATCCACCATCACGGCGAGCGCCCTGCCTCTCCGCTCCGCGACGCGCTGCCGGCCGGACGCGACGAGCGGCGCGCAACCACGCTCGTCGTTTGACCGCCAGCCACCGATGCGGCGCTCTCGAACGGCTCGAACCTGTCCTTGGAAATGCGGACCACGGGGGTACCCGCAACGACGCTCAGCGGCGCGGCCGACGGATGTGCCCCGCGAGCTCGTTCGTCGATCACGACGGCTGCGCCCGGCTCGGCCCTGACGAGCGCGATCGTCCCGCCCCCGTCACGGAGCGCGAGCACCGCCTTTTGTGCTGCGGTCTTGACAGCGGCCGGGAGAGTGTCCCCGTACGTCGCAAGCAGCCCCTCGAGCGCCTCATCGAAGCGCCCGAGGTTCATCAGGCAGGCACCGGCGCTCGAGGTGGCGCTCCAGGTCGCGTAGAGCCGCCTCGACTCGAGAAACTCCGCGAGCGCGGCGTCCCACGCGCCCTCCAGCAAGAGGCGACGCCCCCGTCGAAAACGCCCCTCCGCCTCCTCCCTCGCGCCGGTCTCGTATGGCGCAGGCACCGGCGCGCTCGGCGCCGCGACCGCGACACCACCGCCTAGAGGCGGCACCGTCGGCGGCGCCACGCGACGCGCGGAAGGCTGGGCGGCGAGCGGCGCCGACACAAGCTCCAGCGTCAAGAGGGCCGCGCAGGCCCAGGCGAAAAGGGAGCGGCGGAGCATCGTTCGGAACCGTCGTGAAGCGCAAAGCGATAATGCAGCGGCAGCGCCGGATCAATCACGGCGCTTGCGAAACGATGCTACACCGACGCGACCGGACCCATCCGCGCAAGGATGCTCCTTACGCCTTTGGGATACCTCCTTGATCTCTTCCGGCGCATCTTCGGAGTGCGGCGCGCAGCCCCGCGGAGCGCTCGTGGCGCCTTAACGCCGCCCCTTCGCGCGGGTCGACCCGCGGCCCAGCAGCCGTTTCCGGCTCGCTCTCAGGCGCCACGGACGCAGGCGCCCTCCGCTGGGTACACGCGTCCAACTGACCGGCTAACCTGATGACTCTACGCGTCTTTTTCAGACGCCATGCGCGCCGGCGCGCCGGCGCTCCACGACCGCGCGCGCCGCGTGAGAGGGCTCGTGAACGCGCCGAGCCCGTGGTATATAAGCTTCCTGACGGGACGACTGCGGCCCGTACGGCGCAGAATGAGCGACCGCACCACGGTAGAGCACCTTCGAGAACGCTGCGGTTATGAACGCCAGAACGCTCAACGGTAGGTACCTGCTGGGCTCGCTGCTCGGCGAGGGGGGGATGGGGGCGGTCTACGAGGCCGAGGACCTCGCCGAGAAGCGGCGCGTCGCCGTGAAGCTCATCAACCCGGAGCGCGCGGAGCGCAGCGGCTCCGCCATCGGGCGGTTCGAGCGCGAGGCGAGGGTCGCCGGCGGCATCGACACCGACCACATCGCGCGCGTGCTCGACAGCGGCAAGGACGCGGAGAGCGGCGCGCCCTTCATGGTCATCGAGCTGCTCCGCGGCGAAGACCTCGGCCAGCTCCTCGGCCGGCTCGGCCCGCTGCCGCCGCCCCTCGCCCTCCGGATCGTCGCGCAGACGTGCGTGGGCCTGCAGAAGGCGCACGAGGCCGGCGTCATGCACCGGGACATCAAGCCGGCCAACCTGTTCCTCGCGCGCCGCGAGGGAGAGCCGACGATCACGGTCAAGCTGCTCGACTTCGGCATCGCCAAGATCAGGCGGCCCCACGGCTCCGAGGACCCGTCGACGGGCCTCACCCAGACAGGGACCATGCTCGGGACCCCGCGGTACATGTCGCCGGAGCAGGCGCGGGGGCGCAGAGAGATGGACCACAGGACCGACATCTGGTCGCTCGGGATCGTCCTCTACCGCGCCCTCGCAGGCCGCACGCCGCATGAACATATCGAGGCGTTCGTCGAGCTCATCGCCGCGCTCGTGCAGGAGCCGCCCCCGCCCGTGCAGGACTTCGCGCCGTGGGTCTCGCCCGAGATCTCCAGGATCGTGCACACGGCGCTCCAGCACGACCGGGAGCGGCGCTACCCGAGCGCCGCCGCGATGCTCAAGGCGATCCTACCGCTGCTCGACGGGGATCTCACCATCGACGAGAGCATGCTCGTTCCCCTCACCGAGACCGAGCGCGCGATGGTGGCCGACCGACCCGACATCGCGACGACCATCGGTGTGACCGCCCGCGACGTGAATACAACGACGCTCACGTCGAGCAACACCATCCCTGAGCCCCCCGCAGCAGCCGCGGCGCCGCAGCCGAACGGGCTGGCGTGGCGTCGCATGTGGCACGCGGCCGGGATCAGCGTGTTGCTCGCTGGGAGCCTCGGCGCCTACACCGTGGTTCGAGCTGTCAACGGCTTCGCGCAGGGCGGCGCCTCCCAGGCGTCACCGCAAGCGACAGCCGAGCAGCCCGCGCCCAGACGCCGCGTCAACCTGGTGGTGCTGCCCGCCGACGCTTCGGTGGAGATCGATGGGCGCCCCGCGACGATGCGGGACGGCATCCTCGAGCTCGAGGGCGAGCTGGGCAGCATGCGCCGGGTTCGCGTCTTCAAGGGCGAGGTGGAGATCGTCGCGGACGTCGCGGTGACGGAGTTCGGCGCGCATCCGACCAAGCTCGAGCTGCCACAAGCGCCTCGCAAGGATGGAACGGAAGACGCATCGACCGCGCCGTCCCTCGCCTCGACGAGCGCCGCGGCGCCGAACGGCTCCAGCCCTCCGAAGCGCGCGCCCTAATCCTCCCCGCTCGTCCCGAAGAAATTCGAGTAGTCGCTGGTGCTCCGCGCAACGGCGTCGACGACGACGCGCGCAGCGGCCGGGTTGCGACGGGTGCGGGAACTCTGTCCTCGCCCTCGCGGAGATTCCCCGGTCCATCGGGGCGAGCGCGTCATCGCGTGCCCGGCTGGGTTAGGTGAGATAGGCGGCGAGGCGTACTGGGAGCGCCGCGAGGCGGCTTCACCCAGCCGCCTCGCCCGTCTCTCCGCCCTCAGTACGGCAGCTCATCCAGCGCAGGCACCTCCGGCGGCCGCCCCCGCGCGCCGTTCTTCCCGGGCCGCGCGGTGGCCGGCACCGCGGCCCCGGGCTGCGTCGCCTCGCCGTCGTCCTCCAGCCCGGGCGGCGGCTGCGCCATGGACCGGCGCCCGGTGAAGCGGAGCTCCCGCGCGATCACCTCGGTGCGGTAGCGCCGGATCCCGTCCTTCTCGTAGCTCGACGTCCGCAGCCCGCCCTCGATCAGCACGCCGTCGCCCTTGGTCAGCACCTTCGCGAGCGCCTCGGCGCGCGGCCCCCAGAACACGATGTTGTGCCACTCGGTGCGCTCCTTGGGCTCCTTGTTCTTGTCGACGAACGACTCGTTCGTCGCCATGCGCAGCTGGAGCACCGGCGTGCCGTTGCCGGTGTAGCGCAGCTCCGGATCCGAGCCGAGATTGCCCATGAGGATCACCTTGTTCATTCCGTCGTTCATGATGCGCTCCAGATCGTGATGTTGTTGTCGTCGTAGTCGTTTGCTGTCGTTTCTTGTCGTCTGCTGTCGATTACGTGGTTTGCTGTCGATCACGTAGTTGGCTGTCGCATTCCGCTGTCACCCGTCGCTCGATATCGCTCGAGCGCCGTCCATCGGGATCTCCTGCTGCCTCGCGCCTCTCTCCACGAGGCGCGGTGTCTCCCCGTGAGCAAACCGTCGTTCGACCCGAGCGGGCGGCGCCCGGCAGCCCCGGGCCGCCGGCGCGCCGCCCGCTCGGGCTCACGCATCCATCGCCGCGCTGGCGCCGGGCCGCGCCGGCGCGGCCGCGTCGACGGCCGCGCGGAGCGACGTGGCCAGCGTCGGCTTGCCGATCAGCGCCTCGCGGGCGCGCTCCCTCCCCTGCCCGATGTGCTCGCCCGCGAACGACAGGTGCGCGCCGCTCTTCTCCACCACCCCGAGCTGGCACGCGAAGTCGATGAGGTCCGCCGCGCCGTCGATGCCAGCGCCCCAGCGGATGTCGAACTCGGCCTCTCGGAAGGGCGGAGCCATTTTGTTCTTTACCACCTTGACACGTGTCCTCGACCCTATGGCCTCGTCGCTCACCTTCACCGGCCCCACCCGACGCACGTCGAGCCGCACGCTCGCGTAGAACTTGAGCGCGTTGCCGCCGGTCGTCACCTCGGGGTTGCCGAAGACGACGCCGATCTTCTGCCGGAGCTGGTTGATGAAGATGAGCGTCGTGTCCGTCCGGTGGCATATCCCCGTGAGCTTCCGCAGCGCCTGGCTCATCAGCCGCGCCTGGAGGCCCATGTGCGACTCGCCCATGTCGCCCTCGATCTCGGCCTTGGGCGTGAGCGCAGCCACCGAGTCGACGACGATCACGTCGACCGCGCTCGAGCGCGCGAGCATCTCGACGATCTCCAGCGCCTGCTCGCCGTTGTCCGGCTGCGAGACGAGGAGCCGGTCGATGTCGACGCCGACCGAGCGCGCATACGTGACGTCGAACGCGTGCTCGGCGTCGATGAACGCGGCGACCCCGCCCGCCCGCTGCGCCTCCCGCATCGCGTGGAGCGTGAGCGTGGTCTTCCCCGACGACTCCGGGCCGTAGATCTCCACGATCCGCCCGCGCGGGTAGCCGCCGATCCCGAGCGCCGCGTCCAGCGACAGCGAGCCGGTCCGGATCAGGCCGATGTCCCTGGTCTCGTTCTCATCGTTCAACGACATGATCGCCCCCTTCCCGAACTGCTTCTCGATGGTGCCGACGACGGTCTTCACGGTGCGGAGCTTCTCAGCGATCTCGGTCATCATCTTGGTCTCTTCCTTTCAACGTGCCTTCGTTGCGTGTCGCGTGCTTCGCGTGCGCGCCCCCGAGCGCGCGAACAGCCGATTCGACGCGGCCGTCGGGGCGGCCGCGATCGCGCCTGCGTCGCTGCAGGCGCGATGATCTTGGGTCGCGCGGCAGGCTCAGGCGCCCGCCGCGGCGGTGACGGGCGGAGGCCCGGACGCGGCCTCGCGGTCGAACAGCCGCGCGCCGATCGCCTCGGCCACGTGCGCCGCGCGCACGGCAGCGCTCCTGTCCATGTCGGCGAGCGTCCGGGCGACCCGCAACACCTTGGTGTACGCCCGCGCCGAGAGGCCGAGCCGCTCCACGGCCGACGCGAGCACGCGCGCCCCGGAGACGTCCGGCATGGCCACGCGCGCGAGATCCCGCGGGCCGAGCTCGGCGTTGTGCGTCGCCGCGACCTCCCCCGCCTCGAAGCGCGCGCGCTGCGCGGCCCGGGCCTCGACCACGCGCGCCCGCACCGCGGCCGAGCTCTCGGGCGCGTGCAAGGGCGCCCGGCCGTCGTCCATCGCCGTCCCGAGCGGCGCGCACAGGTGAGCGACGTCGACCGGAGGCAACGCGATGTGCAGATCGATGCGATCGAGCAGCGGCCCGCTCAGCCGCGCGCGGTAGGCGCGCACGCGGTCGAGGGAGCAGACGCAGCGATTCCCGCGATCCCCGTAGAAGCCGCAGGGACAAGGGTTGATGGCGGCGACCAGGATCGGACGCGCGGGGAAGACGACGCGGGCGCGCGCGCGACAGAGGGCGACCGTGCCCTCCTCGAGGGGCTCGCGGAGGGCCTCGAGGACGCCGCGGCGGAACTCGAGGAGCTCGTCGAGGAACAGGCAACCATGGTGGGCCAGGGAGACCTCGCCCGGGCGGATCGGATCGCCGCCGCCGACGAGGCCCGCGGCGCTCACGGTGTGGTGCGGGGCGCGGAAGGGGCGCGCCGCGACGAGGCCCCGGTCCGGGGAGAGCAGCCCGGCGACCGAGTGGATCGCCGTGATGTCGAGCGCCTCCTCGTAGGACATGGGCGGCATGATCGTGGGCAGTCGGCGAGCCAGCATGGTCTTTCCGCTGCCCGGCGGGCCCAGCATGATGAGGTTGTGTCCGCCGGCGGCCGCGATCTCGAGCGCGCGGCGCGCCCCGTGCTGGCCGCGGACCTCGGCGAGATCCACCGCCGCGGCGCTGGGCTCGGCGACGACCGTGGCCACGGAGCCGGCGCCGGGGAGGGCCTTGTTGCCGCGGAGGTGCGCGATGACCTGGCCGAGGTGCTCGGCGATGAAGACGTCGACGCCGGCCACGCTCGCCGCCTCGCGCGCGTTGCCGTGAGGCACGATCGCGCGCAGGATCCCCTGCTCCGCCGCGCCGCGCAGCGCCGGCAGCACGCCGCGCACAGGGCGCACCGCGCCGCTCAACGAGAGCTCGCCGAGCAAGCCGATCTGATCGAGCCCTCCGGCCGGGACCTTGCCGAGCGCGGCGAGCGCGGCGATGGCGATCGCGAGGTCGTACGCGCCGCCGCTCTTCTTGAGGTCTGCCGGGGCGAGGTTCACGGTGATCACATATTCGTCGAGCTCGACGCCGAGTTGCTGGAGCGCGGCGCGGACGCGCACGCGGCTCTCTCGGACGCTCGCCTCGGCGAGGCCCACCATCTGAAAGAACGAGGGGCCGCGGCCGGAGTCGACCTCCACGCGGATGGGGTGGGCGTCGAGCCCGAGCAGCGAAAACGTGAGCGCCGTGGCCTGCATGTCCGAGCCCTTTCGCGAACGGCGTGCCAGGCAGGGACGCACGCAATTTCAGGGACTTACGGGCAGCCAGGGGTGGCGGATGCGGCGGAGGGGGTGGCGGCCGCCAGGGGCGCCGGGACCGAGGCGCTCGCGGGCCCCTCCCCCCGGCACACCCACGTTGGGTTCGCGGCAGGTCGACACGGCCGCTCTCGGTTCCTCAGGCAGGCAGCGCCTGGCGCGCTCGGCACCTCATTACGTGCGCCAGGCGTGCTTGGTCAGGAATAGCAAGAAAGGTTCTCACGAATGCTCCGGTGGGTCGGCGGGCCTCATCAGACGAGCATCGATCTCCCGACTTGATGCCTCGCCAACTCTTCTCGCGTCGAGTAGAGAGGAGCGCATGCCGGGAACACCGCACGAGGTGCTCATCGTCGCGCTGCGGGACCGTCCAGCGCTGCTCGCCGACCTCTTCCAGCGGATCACCGGTAGCTCGTTCGGCACGCCGGCCGAGGCGGTCGATGCCACCGTGCGTTTCACCAGGGCCATCGAGGTTCGTCCGGACCTGCTCCTGCGTTCGCGGCGGCCGGGGTGGGTGATGGTCGAGATCCAGAACTCCATCGATGAGCGCAAGCGGAGGAGCTGGCCGCTGGCGGTCAGCGTGCTCGTCCATCAGGAGAAGGCGATGGGCGAGGTGATCGTGATCACGGCCAGCCGCCGCGTAGCCTCGTGGGCGAAGCGGGCCGCGCGCTTTCGCGGCGAGCTCGGCACGCGTTTCGAGCTGACGCCGCGGGTGCTGCTCCTTTCGGGTCGGCGCGTCGAGGCGCTGCTCGATCCGGCGCATCCGGAGCTCGCGCTCTTCGCCGCCTGGGCCGTGCACCACCGCCACGGGCCCGCTGCGCGCAGGGTCGTGGTGCGCGCCTTGGAGCTCACCGAGCAGCACCTCGCCGACGAGCCGTTGCGAGACGCGCAGGCGCGTGCGATCCTGGCCGTGCTGAGCGACGCCATGCTCGCCTCGCTCAGGGAGCTGGCCATGGATCCGAGCAAAGTCCCTGAAACCCAAGCGTCTCGGCGTTTCCGGCTCTTCTTTGAAAAGCGCGGGAGAGCCGCGGGCAAGGCGGAGGGCAGGATCGAGGGCAAGATCGAGGGCATGCAGGAGGCCCTGCTCGCCGTGCTCGACGCGCGCGGCCTGTCGCTGACGGCTGAGGAGCGCGCTCACGTCAAGGCCTGCACAGTCCCGGCGGAGCTCGATCGATGGATCGCCCGCGCCGCAACGGCCGCCTCCGTGAGCGAGGTGTTCGCGCCGGAACCGGCCAGGGCGGCACAGCGCTCGATCCCGGGGAATCGCTCGCGCGTCCCGGAGCGGAAGGGGCGTACGTCGCCGACCCCGCGGAAGCCGACGCGGGCGTCGTAACGAACGCGCCGGCTTCCCCGGCCGGCATCCGCGGGCCACCGGCCGCTGGCCGCCGTCGGCACTGGAGGTCCTGGACGCGCTCACCCTGCGTGCGCACGCACGCGGCGTTGCGCCCTCCCCGCGCGGGCGGACTGCTGCCCGGCACGCATGCCCGAAGCCTCCGCCGTCGCGCCTTACGCGCGTGCGCGAGCTCCCTCATTGACACGGCTGCGCGCAGAGCACAGGGAGGGTCCGAGCCAGAACGAATGCGCTGCCATGGTGCCCCGGCGGGGGCGATCCGGCGAGGGGGAGCGGCCCCTGACCGCCCGCCCCGCAGCCGCGATCGCCCGGCCCGCGCAGGAGGACGCGCTCATGCGTGTTGCCAGCGATATCGGCGGGACGTTCACCGACCTCGTCGCCTTCGATGAGGAGACAGGAGAGCTCTCGCTCGCCAAGGTCCCCACCACACCGGACGATCTTACGCGAGGTGTCCTCGAGGCCCTCGATCCGGCGCGGATCGACGCCGCTCGCATGGGGTCCTTCATCCACGGCACCACCCTGATCATCAACGCCCTCACCGAGCGCAAAGGCGCCCGGACGGGGCTGCTCACGACGCGGGGCTTTCGCGACGTCCTGGAGATCGGCCGGGCCAACCGGCCGGACATCTACAACTTCTCCTTCCGCAAACCCGAGCCCTTCGTCCCTCGAGACCTCCGCCTCGAGGTCACCGAGCGGCTGGACCACAAGGGCGAAGTGCTGACGCCGCTCGACGAGGACAGCGTGCGGCGCGGCGTCCGCGCGCTCCTCGACCGGGGCGCCCGCGCCATCGCCATCTGCTTCCTGCACGCCTACCGGAACCCAGCCCACGAGCGCCGCGCCGCCGAGATCGCCCGGGCAGAGGCCCCCGCCACGCCGGTGACCGCGTCGTCCGAGATCACGCGGGAGTGGCGCGAGTACGAGCGCACGAGCACCGCGGTGCTAAACGCCTACGTCCAGCCGCTCGCCGCCGTGTACCTGAGCGGCCTGGAGAGCCGATTGACCGGACGCGGCGCGGCGAGCTCATCGCTCCATGTCATGCAGTCGAGCGGCGGCATCACGACGTTCCTCGAGGCGGGCGCCGCGCCCATCCGCCTCGTCGAGTCCGGGCCTGCAGGCAGCGTCCTCGGCGCCATCGCCCTCGGGCAGCTCCTCGGGCAGCGCGACATCATTTGCCTCGACATCGGGGGCACGACCGCCAAGTGCGCCGTCCTCCAGGGCGGAGAGGCGCGCGTCACCACCGAATACAAGGTGGAATGGACCCCGACGTCCCCCGGATACCCCCTCATGATCCCGGTGATCGATATCGCGGAGATCGGCGCAGGCGGCGGATCCATCGCCCGTATCGACGAGGCCGGACGGCTGGAGGTCGGCCCGCGATCGGCAGGCGCTGTGCCGGGGCCGGCCTGCTATGGTCGAGGTGGAGAGGAGCCGACCACCACCGACGCGAACCTCCTGTGCGGCCGCATCAACCCCGCGTACTTCCTCGGCGGCCGCATCCCGCTCGACGTGCAGGCCGCCCGCAGGGCGATCCGCCGCATCGCCGCGCCCTGCGGTATCACCGAGGCCGAGGCCGCGCGCGGGATCGTCCGCCTCGCAAACGCGATCACGGAGAGCCTGCTCAGGCGCGTGACCGTCCGCCGCGGGCATGATCCGCGGGAGTTCGCGCTCGTCGCCTTCGGCGGCGGCGGCTCGATGCACGCCTCGGCCCTGGCGCGCAGCCTCCGGATCCGACGGGTCATCATCCCGGTCGCACCCGCGCATTTCTCGGCCTGGGGCATGCTCATGGCCGACGCGCGGGTCGACCTCGTGCGGACCGCGCTGGTGCGCGTCGAGCCCTCGCAGACAGCGGCGCTCGCCGCGCTCCTCCGGGAGCTCGAGCACGAGAGCAGCGCCCTCGTCTGCCGGGGAGGAATGGCCCCGGCCCGCGTCTCCGCGCGCCGCTTCGCCGAGCTGCGTTATGCCGGTCAGGAGCATACCGTCAAGGTCCCGCTCCCCGACGGCACGCTGGACAGCGCTGCGCTGAACGAGACCCTGAGGCGCTTCCACGCCCTCCACGAGCAGCGTTACACGTTTCGCCTGAACGTGGCCGTGGAGATCGTGAGCCTCCACGTCGCAGCCGTCGGCGCCGTGGACAGGCCGCGTCCGGCGCGGCTCGATCGCTCCCCGCCGGATCCCACGCCCGCGCGCAAGGGCGCTCGCGCCGTCGACTTCGACGAGCTCGGCGTGCTGGAGAGCCCCGAGTACGAGCGCGCTCGCCTGAGGCCGGGCATGAGCGTCGAAGGACCCGCTGTCGTCGAGGAGCCGGCCGCCTCGACGATCCTGTCTCCAGGAGATCGCCTCACCGTGCACGAGCAGGGCAGCCTCCTCATCGACATCGACGCCGCAGCCCGGTGAAGCGCGCCTCGACCCCTCAGCCAACGGATCTGCCATGAGCACGAGAACGAGGATCGATCCCTTCACGCTCGAGATCATCAAGAACGATCTCGTCGCCGCGGGCGACGAGATGTTCCACGCGCTGCAGCGGGCCGCCATGAGCCCCATCATCTACGAGGTCCTCGACTATGCCGCCGGGCTCACGGACGCGCGCGGAGACCTCCTCACCCAGGGCAACGGGGTCGCCGACTTCATCGGCGCGCTGAGCTTCGGCGTGGCCCACGTCCTCGACAAGTTCGGCAAAGAGCGCCTGGCCAGCGGCGATGTCGTCATCCTGAACGATCCCTACGTGGGCGGCGGCACGCACCTCTCCGACGTCGCGCTGATCATGCCGATCTTCCACGAGGGCGAGCTCGTCGCGTTCGCCGTGGACAAGGCGCACTGGACCGAGGTGGGCGGCAAGGATCCGGGCTCCTGGACCACGGACGCGACCGACGTGTTCCAGGAAGGGCTCCAGTTCCCAGGCATCAAGCTCTTCAATGCCGGCAGGCCCGACGAGGGGCTCCTCGAGCTCATCCGGGCCAACGTGCGCACGCCCGACGCGACGCTCGGCGACCTGTACGCCTGCGCGGGCGCGCTGCGCGTGGGCGAGCGCGCGCTGCACCGTATCCTCCGCAAGTTCGGCAAGGGGACCGTCCTCCACGCCATGCAGGAGCTCCTCGGCGAGGGGGAGCGCAGGGCTCGCCTGGAGCTGGAGAGGCTCCCCCGCGGGACATACGAGGCGACCGACTTCATCGACGACGACGGCCTCGGCAATGGCCCGTTCGAGGTGCGGGTGAAGGTGACGATCGACGACAGCTTCCTCTGCGACTTCACAGGGACGAGCGCGCAGGTGCCGGGACCGATCAACTGCGGCCGAACCGGCCTGCATTCCGCGGTACGCCAGGCCTGGAAGGCGATCACCGATCCGCAGCTTCCGACCAATGAAGGCGTATTCCGGCCGGTCCGGGTCGTGTGCCCTCCGGGGACGATCTTCACGGCCGACAGGCCGGCCCCGGTCTCCACCTACTGGGAGACCATGCAGTACGCGACGGATCTCGTCTGGAGAGCCCTGGCGCACCTCGCCCCGCGCCGCCTGACCGCCGGACACTTCCTCTCCGTCTGCGGGACGATCATCCATGGCATTCACCCCGACGATGGCACCCCCTACCTCCTCGTCGAGCCGCAGGCGGGCGGCTGGGGGGCGGGCGCGGACAAGGACGGCGAGAACGGCCTCGTCTGCGCCGGCGACGGAGAGACCTACATGATCCCCGTCGAGATCTGCGAGGCCCGCTACGGGCTCCGCGTCGAGCAGTATGCGCTGGATATCGTGGACGGCGGGGCCGGCGAGCGACGCGGCGGGCGAGGCCTCGTGCGCGACTACCGCGTCACGTCGGCGTGGGCGAAGGTGACCGCGACATTCGGTCGGCATCGATTCCCGCCATGGGGCCTGAACGGCGGCCAGCAGGGCTCGCCCAACTACCTGGAGCTCGTGCACGAGGACGGCAGTCGGACCGCGATCGGCAAGTGCGCCCGCCACCTCCTCGAGCGGGGTGAGCTCTGCCGGCTGCACACGGGCACCGGCGGCGGGTACGGCGATCCGGCGCGGAGGAGCCGCGAGCGCGTGCTCGACGATCTGCGCTGCGGCTACATCACCGAGGATCAGGCCAGGCGCGATTACGGCCTCGACCCTGCGCATGAGCCAGCAATCAAGGCCCTCCGCTCCGAGGAGGGATGAGCCTCACGGCGCCCTGTGGAGGAGACCGCTCATGCGCATGGGCATCGACGTCGGCGGGACCAACACCGACGCTGTCATGATGGACGGCAGCGAGGTCGTGGCGAACGTCAAGGTGCCCACCACCACCGATGTGAGCTGCGGTGTCCTCGACGCCGTGACGCGCCTGCTGGCGCGAGCGCGGGTACCGCTCGGCCAGATCCGCGGCGTCATGGTCGGCACCACCCACTTCACGAACGCGCTCGTCGAGCGCCGCCGGCTGCAGCAGGTCGCGGCGGTGCGGCTCGGGCTGCCGGCGACCGCGGCCCTGCCGCCCATGGTGGACTGGCCTCTCGATCTGCGGAGCGAGCTCGGCGACCACGGCTTTCTCGTCCATGGAGGCCACGAGTTCGACGGTCGCAGGCTGTCGCCCGTCGACGCCGGCGAGCTGCGCCGCGTCGCCCGGGAGATCGGCCGAAGGGGCGTCCGCTCCGTCGCGATCACGAGCGTCTTCTCACCGGTCAACCCCGAGGCCGAGCTCGAGGCCGCGGCGATCCTGCGCGAGGTGCTGCCGGACGCGTCGCTCAGCCTTTCGCACGAGATCGGCCGGATGGGCCTCCTCGAGCGCGAGAATGCGTCGATCCTGAACGCATGTCTCCAGGATCTGGCGAAGACGACCATCCGCGCGCTCCGTGAGTCGCTGGCGCAGGCCGGCGTCTCGGCGCCGCTCTACCTCGCCCAGAACGACGGCACCCTGATGAGCGCCGACCGGGCGGAGCGTTCTCCGGTGAGCGCCCTGTGCTCCGGTCCCACGAACTCGATGCGCGGCGCCGCGTTCCTCACGGGCATCACGGACGCGATCGTGGTCGATATCGGCGGCACCACCACCGACGTGGGCGCGCTGCGCCGCGGGCTCCCGCGCGAGGCGTCGATGACACTCCAGGTGGCCGGCGTGCGCTGCAACTTCCGCATGCCCGATGTGCGCTCCATCGGGCTCGGCGGCGGCACTCGCGTGCTCGACGCCCCTCTCCGGATCGGGCCGCGGAGCGTCGGCCACGAGCTGGCTCGCCGAGCGCTGGTGTTCGGCGGCGACACCTTGGCAGCCACCGACATCGCCGTGGCCGCGGGGTTCGCCGCGATCGGCGACCGCGCGAGGGTCGCGCATCTGTCAGGCGAGCTCGTCGCGCGCGCGGCCGAGCGGATCCACGAGATGGTCGAGGCCGCCGTCGATCGGGCCAAGCCGGCGGCGGGAGACATGCCGGTGGTCCTCGTGGGCGGCGGCGCCTCGCTGATTCGCGGGCCGCTCCAGGGGATCTCCGAGATCATCAGGCCTCAGCACGCCGAGGTCGCCAACGCGGTCGGCGCCGCCATCGCGCAGGTATCCGGCGAGGTGGACCGGATCGTCAGCCTGGAACGCGTCTCCCGGGAAGACGCGCTGGCCGAGGCGCAGGCGGAGGCGATCGCGAGGGCCTCCGCCGCCGGCGCCGACCCGGCCAGCGTCCAGCTCGTCGACGTCGAGGAGGTGCCGCTCGCCTACCTACCGTCGAACGCGACCCGGATCCGGGTCAAGGCGATCGGCGATCTCCGGAGCGCGTGAGGAGGCCGGCATGGGGCTCGTGCTCGAGCGCAAGGACCTGCGCGACCTGTCCCTCGGCGCGGCCTTCCTCGGCACGGGCGGCGGCGGAGATCCCTACATCGGCCGGCTGATGCTCGAGCGCGTGATGGCGGAAGGGCGCCGCGTGGAGATCGTCCGCCTCGGGGAGATGTCCGACGGAGATCGCGTGATCCCCACGGCGATGATGGGGGCGCCGACCTGCCTCGTCGAGAAGATACCCAGAGGCGACGAGAGCGCGCTCTCGCTGCGCCGGCTGGAGGCGTTCCTCGGCGTCCAGGCGACGTGCACCATGCCCATCGAGGCAGGCGGGATGAACGCAACCGTGCCGCTCATCGTGGGAGCGCAGCTCGGGCTGCCCGTCGTCGACGCGGACGGGATGGGCCGGGCCTTTCCCAACCTCTACCAGGATACGTTTCATGTCCACGGCGTCCCCGGGACGCCGATGGCCATCACGGACGAGCACGGCGATACGGTGATCCTCACGGCGTGCGACGACTTTCGGAAGGAGTGGATCGCCCGCGGCGTCACGATCCGCATGGGAGGCTGCGCGCACATCGCCGAGTACCCCATGGATGGGCGGACGGCGCGGAGAGCCGCCATCGCTGGCACCCTGAGCGTCTGTCTCGCGATCGGGAGGGCGATCCGTGAGGCGAACGAGCAGCACAGCGATCCGTTCGATCGCCTCGTCGGCACCCTACGCGACACGCCCTACCGTCACGCCCGCGTCCTCTGGACCGGCAAGGTGATCGAGGTCTACCGCCGCACCACCGAGGGCTTCGCCAGGGGCTGGGCGCGGCTCCGGGACACCGAGGGATCCGGGGAGACGCTGGACGTGCTGATCCAGAACGAGAACCTGGTCGCCCGCGCCGGGACGCGCGTCCTGTGCAGCGTGCCCGATCTCCTGTGCATCCTGGATCGCGAGACCGCGGAGCCGATCACCACGGAGGCGCTGCGCTACGGGCAGCAGGTGAAGGTCGTGGGCGTCGCCGCGCCGCCGATCCTGCGCGCGGCCGAGGCGCTGGAGGTCTTCGGGCCGCGCGCCTTCGGCATCGATCTCGACTTCGTTCCCATCGAGGAGAGCGCGCCGTGAGCGCGCGCGACGGGCGCGAGGCTCCGCGCGCGAGCCAGCACCACGGCCGCGGGGCCGCGGCCCGGGCCTCGATCGGGCGCGACGACTTCCCCCTGGCCCGGGTGCCCGGGGCCGAGCGCTACCCGTGGTGGAGCGTGGCCGTCCAGCGGTTCGGCGAGCTCTCCGCGCTGTCACAGCTCCTCCTCGGCGCCACGCTCGGTTTCCACATGACCTTCTGGAGCGCCTTCTGGGCGCTGACGCTGGGTGTCGTCCTCCTGGAGATCACCGCGGTGCTCACCGGAGTCGCCGGCCAGCGAGAGGGCCTGTCCACGTATGTCCTCGCCCAGTGGGCCGGCCTGGGGCGTCACGGCTCCTCCTTGTTCGGACTGTGCACGGCGGTGAGCCTGGTCGGGTGGTTCGGTGTCCAGAACGCCATCTTCGCCGAGGGCCTCGCGGCGCTCGCCGGCGCGGGCCTGCCGCTGTGGGCTTATTGCATCATCACCGGCGCCGCCGTCACGCTGATCGTGATCTACGGGTTCCGCTCGATGGCCTGGACCTCGTACATCACGGTTCCCCTCTTCCTGGCCCTGAGCGCCTGGGCCATCCGGAACGCCCTCGCCCGGCACGAGCTGGCCGATCTCGTAGCGATGCCCCCGAAAGGAGAGCCCATGAGCGTCGCGGCCGGCGCGACCCTGGTGGCCGGCGGGTTCATCGTGGGTGCGGTCGTCACCCCGGACATGACCCGCTATAACCGTTCGGCGGCCGACGTGGTCAAACAGACCCTCGTCGGGGTGACCCTCGGCGAGTACACGATCGGGCTCACCGGCGTGCTCCTGGCGCACGCCGTCCAGAGCGCGAATGTCGTCCACATCGTGACGACGGAGGTCGGGGTCGCCGGAGCGGCGATCCTCGTGACGGGCACGTTGAAGATCAACGACTGGAACCTGTACTCGGCTTCCCTCGGCCTGGTAAACACGGCCCATCAGACGGTGGGCCGCCACGTCGGGCGGGGCGCGATGACGCTCGCGGCCGGCGCCGCAGGGACGGCGCTCTCGATCGCCGGGATCCTGGAGCACCTCATCGGATTCCTCACGCTGCTCGGGGTCGCCTTCCCGCCCGTCGCCGGCATCATGATCGCCGACTACTACGTTGTCCGCCGGCACCGCGCGGCGCTCGAGCGCACCCGGTCCGCCGGCTCGCTTCCCCCGCAGGTGGAATCCCCGAGCCTTCGCCCGCTCCTCGCCTGGGCAGGCGGGGTGGCGGCGGGATACCTCGTCCCTGTCGGCATCCCGGCCATCAACGCGCTCCTGGGCGGCTTCCTCGCCCACGTCGCGTTGAGCCCAGGACGTGTACCTCGATGACCTCGGGCGCTCGCAGGCCTCGGGCGCGCTACTCGGGCGCGCGATGCCTCGCCACGACGATCGTGATGTCGTCGTCCGGGCTCGGGCACCAGCCCTCGACCGCCTCGAGGATCCGGTCGCGGATCACGTCGACGGGCGCGGTCTGGACCGCCTCGATGATGGCGCACAGCCGCTCCAGCCCGAACTGCTCGTGCTGCGCGTTGCGCGCCTCGGTCACGCCGTCGCTGTAGAGCACGAGCACGTCCCCGTCCTCCAGGAAGAGCTCGGCGTCCCGGGTCATCGCCCCGATCTCGGGCAGCGCGCCGACCCAGACCCCGGAGCTCGCGATGCACGTGCAGCGCCGGGTGCGCGCCGAACACACGATCATGTCGTCGTGCGCGCCGGCGAACGTCACGCGCCCGCTGCGCTCGTACCGGAGCAAGAGGAGCGTCGCGTGCTCGTCGCGGTCCAGGCGGCCGCGGACGTTCTTGTAAATCGCCTTGTTGAGCGCGACGACGACCCTCGCCGGGCTCGCGCTCGGGTCGTTGCTCGTCAGCGCCGACACCATGCTCTGGATCATCAGCATGATGAGGCCCGCCGCGAGCCCGTGCCCGGCCACGTCGCCGATCCCCAGCCAACCGCCCCCGGGCGTCGCGAGCACATCGTAGTAGTCGCCGCCGACCTCGGCCGCCGGCTGCATCACCGCGCAGAGCTCGAGCCCCTCGATCGAGAGCTGCTTCGGCACCAGCGCGGTCTGGATGCGCGCCGCGACCTGGCTCTCCTGGCGCACGCGCTCCTGCTCCAGGCGCTCGCGCAGCTCCACCTCCCGCACGACCTCCCGGTGCAGCGCCGCGGCCTTGACCGCGGAGCCGAGCTGGAGACGCAGCACGTCGTAGCTCATGGCGCTGGCGCGGCTGTCGAGCACCGCGACGCCGAACGTCTCCACGTCGCCGAACGCGACCGGGAGGACGATCATGCTGCTGCGCTCCGCGCCGCCGAGGAACCCCGGCGGCGCGAGGCGGCGCGCCGGGAAGCTCACGGGCGGCGCCTCCACCTCGCGGCCACGATCCATCAGGAACAGCGGCCTCAGCGAGGCGCGCTGGGCGTCGTCGTAGAGCGACACCGCCACGTGCGACAGCTGCATCCGCGGCAGCTCCGACGCCAGCAGGCCCTTGAGGACCGGCAGGCTCAGGCACGCGGCGAACCCCCGAGCGCCGTAGATGACATCGATCGCGGCGAGCTCCACGCGCAGCCGCTGCTCGCCCTCGACGTGCACGGACTCGCTCCCGATGAGGATCCGCGCAGCGTGCCAGAGCGGCTCCAGGGCCGCCGCGTCGCCGGCCGCGGCCGCCGGCCGGACCCGCTCGCGCAAGAGGGAGATTACGGCCTGGAGCTGGTCGAGGAGCACGCCCTCGCGCCTCGCCTCGTCGAGGAGCGCCTGGAGCGCGCGCAGGAAGCGGCCCCGGTCGCCCGCGAGCTCGTCCTCCAGCGCCGTCAGCAGGTCGCCCGCCCAGCCGTCGAGGGCGCCGATCGGGATCGCCACGCTCCTCCTGAGCGCGCTCTCCAGAGAGGCCCGCTGGTCGGAGGCCGGGCGCGGAGAGCCCTGCGCCGGCGGCGACGGCGGGAGGACCGTGTCGCCTGGGCGGTAGCCGCAGCCGCAGGACTCGCGCTGCGTGAGCTCGACCTCCGCGAGCTCCAGCGCCGGGACGGTCTCGCCGCCGATCAGGCGGAGGATCGTGCTCACGGCCATCCCCCCGAGGCGCTTGATCGGCTGATGGACGGTGGTGAGCGACGGCTTCGTGAAGCGGGCAATGCCGACGTCATCGAAGCCGCACACGAGGACGTCCTCGGGGATGCGGAGCCCCTCCGCCTTGAGCACCTCGATCGCCGCGAGCGCCATCCTGTCGTTGGCGGCCACCACGGCGTCGAACTCGGCCCCGCGCGCCAGGATCTCGCGCATCGCCTCGCGCCCGGTCGGTATCGTGAACGCGCCGACCGCCACGAGGCGCTCGTCGCAAGGGAGCGCCCGCGCCGCGAGCGCCCTCCGGTACCCGCCGGCGCGCAGCTGCGCCTCCTCGCTGCTCAGCGGCCCGCCGATATACGCGATGCGCCGACGCCCGTGCTCGTCGGCCAGGTGCGCGACCGAGATCTCGCTCCCGAGGGCGTTGTCGACCATCAGGCTCGGGACTCCATCGATCGCCGTCCCGATGCTGCACACCGGCAGCGGCGCGAAGGACCGGCAGAACGCCCGCATGACGTCGACGCCGCCGTAGCGGGAGAGCGTCGACGAGGCGACGATGACGCCATCGGCCGTGTCCGGACCGATGAGGTGATAGAAGGTGCTCCGGTCCGTCTCGTCCGGCCGGAGGGCGCTCGACGGGTCGCCGAACGCCGTCAGCAGGTTGACGTCGTGCGCCTCGGCCGCGCGCTCGACCCCCGCGCGCAGCTCCGACTGGTAGTCGCCGACGACATTGTCGATCAGAAACGCGATCGTCCGGCGCTTCCTCGTCATGGCCTCGGGCCCTCGGCTCATGCGTCGGCGATCGAGACGAGCTCCGGGCACATGCGATCCAGAGGCCTGAGGCTCCGGCGCTGCCACGCGAGCTGCGGGTCCGTCACGAACCGTATCCTGCATTTCATGCCGTGGCCGACGAGGCTGCAGATGAGGCTGACGAACGCCTTGAGGCAGCTCGAGCTCATGAAGCACAGCCCGCGCACGTCGAGCTCGAGCGTGCTCACCGAGAGGCGCGCCACCTCGCCCTCCAGGGCCTTGACGTACCTGCTGAGCGGCGCGGCAGCCGCCATGTCCCCCCTGCCGGTGAGCTTGACGCTGAGGGTGTCGTCCCTCAGGGCCGGCTCGATCCCGAAGCCATCGGTAACGAGAGGGTCCACGCGCAAGCTCCTCATAGCTTCTCCATCCCTCGACCGGCGCGCCGTGCCCGCCAGATCGCCTCCCTCGGTACTACAGCCAGAGCTGGTCCGGTGGTCGATACGAGCCCTCCACCCTACAGCGTCCTCGCGCTGGATCCAATCCCCTCCTGCGCGCACAGCCGTTCGGAGCGCGACCCGCGCGCGTCATTCGTGCTCCTCATCACAGCCGAGCCCGTCCCCCCGCTCCGCCGATGCTCCGATCCCCGTCGGCCCCCGCCGGCACCGGCGACGCGGTCCACCGGCGCTGAGCGCGACTCAGGTGACTCACGTAACCCAGGTAGACGAGCGATCACGCCGCCTCGCCTCCCGCGTCGCACGCGCGCCCAGCCGCGGTGACGCGTCGCCCAGCGCGCCGCCGCTATCGACGCCTACATCAGCGACAGAGACGCGAAATCGGCGATAGGGCGCGAGGACGAGATGACGAGAGGACGCGAGAACGAGAGGACGCGAGAACGAGAGATCGCCCCTTTGCAAAAAATCGCGCCGAGCTTCTTTGCATGCTTGAACAATCATTCGATTTTGTCTTACAGTCTTGGATTGTCGTTGTGTGGCTGGGGAGCCACTCGACACCACGGAGGCATCCATGACTCGATTGCCCGGTTCACGGTGGGCGACGCTAGGCGCTCTCGTCGCATCCCTGACTGCAGTATCGCTCTCCGGGGCCCCGGCGCTCGCCGCGCCGTCGTTCACCGCCTTCGAGAGCGGCCAGGTCCGCCCGCTGGCCATCTCACCCGACGGGAAGCTGCTCTTCGCCGTCAACACGCCGGACAACCGCCTCGAGGTGTTCCGCATCGGCAGCGGCGGCCTGGAGCACCGCACGTCGATATCGGTCGGCCTGGAGCCGGTGGCCGTGGCCGTCCGCAGCAATAACGAGGTCTGGGTCGTCAACCACCTGTCGGACAGCGTGAGCGTCGTCCAGCTGGGCCTCGGCGGGCAGACCGGGCGCGTCGTGCGCACGCTCCTCGTCGGCGACGAGCCGCGCGACATCGTGTTCGCCGGTCCGGGGCGAAACCGCGCCTTCATCACGACGGCGCACCGCGGCCAGAACGTCCCCTACGACCCTCAGTTCACGACGCCTGGCGTCGGTCGCGCCGACGTGTGGGTCTTCGACGCAAACCAGCTCGGCCAGTCGCTCGGAGGTAATCCGCTCAACATCATCACCCTCTTCAGCGACACGCCGCGCGCCCTCGCCGTGACCCCGGACGGCACCCGCGTGTACGCGGCGGCGTTCCACTCCGGCAACCGCACCGCCACCGTCAACGAGGCGCTGGTCCCCGACGGCTTCGGGCCGAACGGCGCGCCCGGGCCCAGCACCAACTTCGAGGGCGCGCCGGCGCCGGAGGTCGCCGTCATCGTGAAATACGACGGCGGACACTGGTACGACGAGCGGGGCAAGCTCTGGGACGACCAGATGAGGTTCTCGCTGCCCGACAAGGACGTCTTCGTCATCGACGCCACGGCGAACCCCCCGGCGTGGATCAGCGGAGCGCAGGGCTTCTTCTCCGGGGTCGGGACGATCCTCTTCAACATGGCCGTCAACCCGGTGAACGGGAAGGTCTACGTCGCGAACACCGAGGCGTTCAGCCAGCAGAACTTCGAGGGCCCCGGCCTCTTCGCCGGCGAGACCACGCGCGGCCACCTGCACGAGAGCCGGATCACCGTCCTCAGCCCGGGGAGCGTCGCGCCGCGGCACCTCAACAAGCACATCGACTACAGCACCTGCTGCGCCCCGGTCCCCAACGCCGAGAACGCGAAGAGCCTCGCCTTCCCGCAGGAGATGGCCGTGACCAGCAACGGCGCGACGCTGTACGTCGCCGCGCTCGGGTCGAGCAAGATCGGCGTCTTCAGCACCGCCGCGCTCGAGAACGACACGTTCGTGCCGAGCACCGCGAACCAGATCCCGGTGAGCGGCGGCGGGCCGACCGGCCTCGTGCTCGACGAGAGCAGGAATCGCCTCTACGTGCTGACCCGCTTCGACAACTCCATCTCGATCATCAACACCACATCGAAGACCGAGGTGGGACACGTCCCGATGCACAACCCCGAGCCGGCCAGCATCGTGAACGGCCGCCGCTTCCTCTACGACGCCTCGCTCACGTCGAGCCACGGCGACTCGGCCTGCGCGAGCTGCCACGTCTTCGGCGATCTCGACGACCTGGCCTGGAACCTCGGCAACCCCGACGCCCCCGTCGTGCCGGACCCGGGCCCGTTCCCATTCGGCCTCTACGACGTCATCTTCAACCAGGAGATCACGGACCCGATCTTCCACCCGATGAAGGGGCCGATGATGACGCAGAGCCTGCGGGGCCTCGCCAACCACGGGCCGATGCACTGGCGCGGCGACCGCACCGGGGGCAATCTCGAGCCGTCCGCGCAGCCGGACGACGGGGCGTTCGACGAGCGGGAAGCCTTCCGGCAGTTCCAGGTGGCGTTCGCCGACCTGCTCGGGCGCAGCGGGCCCCTCCCCGCTGAGGACATGGAGGCGTTCACCGACTTCATGCTCCAGGTCACCTACCCGCCGAACCCTATCAGGAACCTGGACAACTCGCTCACGCCCGATCAGCAGGCAGGGAAGGACTTCTACAACGGCCCCGTCGTCAACTCGATCGCGAGCTGCGGCGGCTGCCACGTCGTCGACCCGGACGCCAACCCGGGCGACGACTTCCCCGGCTTCTTCGGGACGAGCGGCGCCTCCGTCTTCGACTTCCAGACGCAGCTCTTCAAGATACCGCAGCTCCGCAACGTGTACACCAAGGTCGGCGCCTTCGGCC
This sequence comes from Sorangium sp. So ce394, assembly GCF_051474665.1. Taxonomy (NCBI): domain Bacteria; kingdom Pseudomonadati; phylum Myxococcota; order Polyangiales; family Polyangiaceae; genus Sorangium; species Sorangium sp. So ce394. Next base: position 4,066,916 of record NZ_CP150339.1, on the reverse strand, counting down.
TCGCGGATATCCCCTTCGTCTTCCTGCCGCGCGACAACCAGCACATGGGGGACCAGATCCGCGGGTTCGGCATCCTGAACAACGGCACCGTCGACACGATGTACCGGTTCTTCTCCGCGATCGGGTTCTCCGACCAGTTCCCGAACAACCCCGACGCCATCCCCTTCACCCCCGCGGGCGACGTGCTGCGCCGGCAGCTCGAGGCCTACGTGCTCGCCATCGAGAGCAACATGGCGCCGATCGTCGGCCAGCAGGTGACGCTCAAGCATAACAACAGCGCGGTGGCCGGGCCGCGCATCGACCTGCTCATGGATCGCGCCGACGTCGGGGAGTGCGATCTCGTGGCGAAGACCCAGGGATTCCTCCACGAGGTCGGGTTCCTCTACGTCGGCAATGGCCACTTCCTCACCGACCGGCAGCTCCTCCCGCCCATCAGCGACGCGGTGCTCCGCCTGCTGTCCACCCAGACGCACCACGATCTGACGTACACGTGCATGCCGCCCGGCTCGGGCGCGCGCGCCGGCATCGATCGCGACAGCGACGGCTTCCTCGACGGGGACGAGCGCGACGCCGGCAGCGACCCCGCCGATCCGAACAGCACGCCCTGACCCTCCCCGACGCCGCTGCGCGCGCCGCGCGCGCGCGCGGCGGCGCCGCCCGCACCGCCTAGGCGGAGCGCGCGCAGCGGCGCCGCGCGATCACGCCTGCCGCGACGCCCCCGGCCGACGCCCGGGCGAGCCGGACAGGCCGTTCGGGCCCAGCGCATACGCGATGCTGCTCTGCAGCGTCCCCATCGTCACGATCGACCCCAGGAAGACGTTCTGCTCGATGAGCGCGCGCGCCACCTCGGGCCGCACCCCCGACAGCACCGTCTTCGCCCCGAGGAGCTGCAGCGCCTTGGCCGTCTTGATCAGCGCGTCCGCCACCGTGGCGTCGACCTGCGCCACGCCGGTGATGTCCAGGATCACCACCTTGGCCTGCCTCGAGTGGAACCCGGTCAGCGCCGTCTCGAGCACCTGCTGCGCGCGCTCCCCGTCCATCGCCCCGACGATCGGCATGACCAGCACGTCGTCCGTGATGGGGATGATCGGCGTCTGCCGGCGCATCATCTCCTGCTGCAAGAGCGCCCGCTCCGCCTCGGACGCGGCGCGCAGCTCGAGCTCCCGCTGCAGCTGCTCGTTCGAGCGCTGCAGCGCCTCGGTGCCCGCGCGGATGCTCGCGATGAGCAGCGCGTTCTCCAGCGCGATGGCCGCCTGTGAGGCGAGGAGCCCGCAGACCTCGACCCTGCCGGGCGTGAACGCCCGCTGCACCACGTTGTTCTCCAGGTACAGGAGCCCCGCCGAGCGCCCCTGGTGCGTCATCGAGAGGCACAGGATCGAGCGCGGCCTCCGCTCCGCGACGTACGGATCCGCCGCGAAGCGGCTGTCGTGGCGCGCGTCGTTCACCACGACCGGCTCCCGCGTCCTCGCGACGAGCTGGACGACGCTCGCCGCGACCTCCCTGCCGTCGAGCGCCGGGATCGACAGCCCCGTCTCCACCACGTCGGGATCGACGCGCATCGACGCCACGATCGCGAGCTTCCCGTCGCGCTCCAGGATCAGCGCGCCCCGCTGCGCCCCCGCGTTCGCCACCACGCTCCGCATCAGCCGGTCGAGCAGCCGATCGAGCACGTTCTCGCCCGCGACCGCCTGCATGGCCTTCACGACCGTCGCGACGTCGAACGACTCGGTGCTCCCCCGGCGCGTCACCGTCGTGCCGACGACCCGGGACGGCTGCGCCTCGCCGAGGGACGCAAGGTCGAGCAGCTGCTCGTGCTCCTTCGCGAGGTGCTCCGCCTTCGCGGTCGCCCCCCACCGGACGTACGCCCGGTACGCGTCGGCCATGTGCCACCGCGCGATCCGCTCCCGGCCCCGCTGCAGGTAGAACCGCGCGCACAGCTCGTGCGCGAGCGCCTCCTGGTGCGTGAACTGGCCCTGCCGCGCGCCCTGGATCGCCTGATCGTAGAGCTCCGCCGCCTCCGCGTCGTCGCCGAGGACGCGCGCCACCTCCGCCCCGATCAGCCGCTCCTTGTGCGCGTAGTTCTCCGGCGCGTGCCGCGCCCAGCCCGCGATCTTCGCCCGGTGCTCCGCGACGGCCGCGAGGTGCCGCTCCCGCTCCTCCGCCGTCGCCGTCGCGCACAGCGCGAGCAGCGCGAGGCTCACGTAGAAGGGGATGTCGTTCGCGAGGAACAGGCCCATCGCGCTCCCGCTGTGCTTCTCGGCGCGCGCCGCCATCAGGAGCGCGCCCTCGGGGTCGCCGTACAGCACCGCGAGCACGAGCATGTTCACGAAGTACCAGCACCGCGGCAGCTCCTGCGCGGGCGCGAGCCCCGCGAGGAACGCGCCCTCGTCGAACGCGCCGTCGCTCAGGCTCCTCCGCCCGTTCGTCCTGCCCTCCAGGCAGGCGATCATCTGCTGCGCGACGACGAGCACCGGCGTGCCGAGCGGATCCTGCGTCCGCTGCAGGAAGCGCAAATACCCGGTCAGATCCTCGCGGAGCGCGCCGAGCTCGTGGCCCGAGCAGAGCAGGATCGTCACGATGTTCAGGCAGGCGTACGCCCCGAAGCTGAAGTCGCCCGAGCTCAGCCCGGCCTCGTACGCCCTGGCGAGGCACGCGACCGAGGCGCGGACCGGCTCGAAGAGGTGGGACGGCGCGCCGCACACGACGTACGCCTTGCACTGGAGCTCCACCCCCGCGGGCCGCTCGCAGAGCGCCAGCGAGACGCCCTGGAACTGCCGCGCCTCCTCCGGCCGCCCCATCCCCCCCGCGAGCAGCAGGCAGTAGAGGCCGTACGCGCACGCCGCCGCGGGCGAGTTGCCGTACCTCAGCGAGAGGTTGACCTGGGTCGCCGCGATGAGCGCGAGCAGCGCCGGGCTCAGCGTGTACGCCCCCGGGATCATCGCCGCCAGGAGCCGCAGCGCGGCCAGCTGCTCCTCGTCGCCGACCCACGGCGCGTCCGCGAGCTCCTCGACGCGGCGGCCGGCCAGGTGGACCGGCACCTCCGCGAGCGCGGCCCCGAACGCCGCCTGGATCGCCTCGAGCGGCTCCGGCAGCTCGATCCCGAAGAGCGCCACGCCCTCGCGGCCGACCCGCAGCACGTCCTCGAACTCCCCGCGCATCGTGTGCACGAGGATCCGGAGGTTATAGACCTCCGCGCGCTCGAGGCGCGAGCGCGCGTGCCCGAGGAGCTCGCGGATCGAGGCCTCCGCGTGCTTCTCGTTGCCGCTCAGCCACTCGGACTCCGCCCGCTCCCGGTGCAGCGCGAAGCAGAGCGCGTAGTCCTCCTCCCACCCCCGCGGCCCGAGCAGCGACAGCCCCGTCCTGAAGTGCTCGGACGCCGCCGCGTGCGCCATGGACGCCTTGGCGCGCTTGCCCACGGTGAGGTTGAGCCGCGCGAGCTCGAGCTGCTCCGCCCGGTCGTCGATCAGCGCCGCGCCGAGGTTGCAGTGGCTCACGACCTTGAACAGATCCTCGTCGCGCGACTCCCCGCTCAGCTGCGCCCGCATGAGGCGGCCGATCCGGAGGTGCACCTCCTGCTTGCGCGCGTCCTCGATCAGGCTGTAGGCCGCCTGCTGCCCCCGGTCGTGCAGGAACCGGTATCGCACCGAGAGCGGCAGCTCCGCCGGCGCGCCGCCCGGCGCGTGCAGCAGCCGGTAATCGGAGTCGAGCGGCAGCACGAGCCCCTCGCGCAGCGCCTCCCAGAGATCGGCCGCGACGTCCGCCGGCGGCAGCTCGCGCACGGTCGCCAGCGTCTTCAGATCGAACTGGTGACCGATGCACGCGGCGAGCTGGAGCACGAGCTGCGTCCCCGGCGAGAGGCGCTGCATCTTGTCGATGAGCAGATCGTGCACGTTCACGGCGCCCCAGCGCTGCCGGATCGGCTCGAGGTCCCACGTCCACCGCCCGGCGCCCGGGTCGAAGGACACGAGCCCCGCCGCATAGAGCTCCTTGAGCAGCTGGCTCAGGAAGAACGGATTGCCCTTGCTCGTCGCATACAGCACCTCCGCGAGCGCCTGCACCTGCTCCGGGCGCGCGCCCAGCGCGTCCGCGACGAGCTTTTGCACGTCCGCGAGCGAGAGCGGCGGGAGCAGGAGCTCGCGCCGCGGGACGCCCGCCGCCTTGAGCTCGCCGAGCCAGGTCATGAGCGGCTGTCCCGCGATCGCCTCCTGGTCGCGGTAGGCGCCGATGATCAGCAGGTAGGCTCCGCCCGGATCGGTCAGGACGACGTGCAAGAGCCTCAGCGAGGCCGAGTCGGCCCACTGGAGGTCGTCGAGGAAGAGCACGACCGGGTGCTCCGCCGACGTGATGACGCGCAAGAAGTCCTGGAACACCAGGTTGAAGCGGTTCTGCGCCTCGTTGGGCCCGAGCTCGGCCACCGCGGGCTGCGGCCCGATGACGAGCTCGAGCTCCGGGATGAGCTCCACGAGGATCTGCGCGTTCTTCCCCGCGGCCGCGAGGAGCTTGTCCTTCCATTGCTCGAGCGACTCGGCCGGCTCGGTCAGGAGCTGACGGACGCGCTGGCGCAGCGCGCCCGCCACAGGCGCGTGCGGCATGTTCCGGCTCAGCTGATCGAACTTCCCCTCGATGAAGTGCCCGCGCCGCTGCGCGACCTCCTTCTGGAGCTCGTTCACGAGCGCCGATTTCCCGATCCCGGCGCCGCCCGCGATGAGCAGCAGCTCGCACCGGCCCCCGCGCGCCCGCTCGAAGGCCGCGAGCAGCTCCGTCATCTGCGCGTCGCGCCCGTAGAGCTTCTGCGGCAGCCTGAGCTCGCTCGAGACATCGCGCGACCCGAGCTCGAACGGCTCGATACGGCCGGTCGCCTCGAGCGCCGAGAGGCACGCGTCCAAATCGGCCTTGAGCCCGGTCCCGCTCTGGTACCGCTCCTCGGCGACCTTGGACATCAGCTTTTGCACGATGTCGGACACGGCCCTCGGGATCTCCGGCGAGCGCTCGCACAGCGGCGTCGCGACCCGCGCGATGTGGCTGTGCATGAGGTCGACCGGATCGGCCGCCTGAAAGGGGAGCACCCCGGCGAAGAGCTCGTACAGCGTCACTCCCAGCGAGTAGAGGTCAGTCCGGTAATCGATGACGCGGTTCATTCGGCCGGTCTGCTCCGGCGACATGTAGGCCAGCGTCCCCTCGAGCAGATCCGGGCGCTCCGCGGCCAGCGTCTCCTCCGAGAGCCGCGTCGAGCTGCCGAGGTCCGTCAGCTTGACCTGCCACGTCTCCGGGTTGACCAGGATGTTCTGCGGCTTGACGTCCTTGTGGATGACGTGCTTTCCGTGCACCGCCGCCAGCGTGCCGGCCAGCGACGAGGCGATACGCAGCTTGGCCTTGAGGTCGAGCGGCGCCGAGCGGGCGAGCTTGTCGAGCGGCGCCCCCGGGAAGTACTCCATCACGAGCGCCGCCCCGCCCGGGATGCTCTCCAGCCGATGGGCGCGAACGACGCTATCGATGTTGAGGTGACGCGAGATCTCGAGCTCGTGCCGGAGCTGCGCGACATGCCGCTGGCCGGGGTGCTCACCCTTCAGCACCTTGATCGTCACCGGAGTACCATCGGCGTCGCGCTTCGCGCGGTAGATGACGGTATCCGCGGTGTCGTACATCTGCTCAACCAGTGTGAAGGGCAGATCTTCGATCCTGGTCTTGCGCATGGTTTGTCGATGGTTGCATGGGCCGAACGCCCGTGGCAAGCGCTTAAGCTCGCTGCGGCAGGGCGGGCGATGTGCGCTGTGGTGCGGTGATCGCGAGTCCGATCGGCGCGATACCGCAGTTCGTGGAGCGTGGGTGAGCCGGAGAACGGCGGGTCTCGGTGCGGGGCGAGTGCGCACCTCGGGAGGCTCGTCGCCGGCCGGGCGCACATCGCGTTGCCGCGCGCGCGGCTAGGCGATGCGCGCCCGGCGGCCGACGCCCCTCACCGCGCGGTAGTCGGTGAGCAGCGATCCGAGGATGGTGGCCGCGCCCGTGGCGGCGTGGATGAGCGCGGCGAGCGGCGAGCGCTTCGCGTAGCCGAGCACGAACGGCGCCGCGATCGCCGACGCGCCCCACGCGTGGTCGATGGCCTCGTGCACCTCGATGGGAATCAGCTTCGCCAGGCTCAGGCGATAGTCGGTGAGCAGGGAGACGGACACGACCGATGCGCCGAGGATCACGCCGGCGATCCTCGCCGACGGCTTGCGCGCCGACAGGCCGGCGAGGGCGACGATGATGCCATTCGAGCAATCGATGACGGAGTGGACGTCCTGGGGGACGACGCGCGCGAGGGGCAGGACGCCGAGGAGCGGCCTCGAGGGGATCGTCGCCCTCCGCTGCGTCTCCCGCGCGAAGAGGCCCGGTCGTTCGAGCTCTGCGGTGGGCCGGTCGTCCGGCGGCAGGCGGGTCGCCGGCAGGTCGTCCGCGCCCAGAGAAACGTTGGATTGTGCCATGGATACCTCCCGTGACGCGGGAGAGGCAATCCGCAGACCGGAGCACACGCGCACACACCTCTTCATCGGGCGAGCCGGCTCAGCGGGCGAGCCGGCTCAGCGGACGAGCCGGCTCTCCGGGGATGGGCGATGCTAGGCTGCGCGCCCATGGGAGTCCGGATCATTCCTCTCGGCGGCCTCGGCGAGGTCGGGATGAATGCGATGCTGATCGAGGAGGATGGCCGCCGCGTGCTCGTCGACTGCGGCGTCATGTTCCCCAACGACCAGGTGCTCGGCGTCGAGGTGGCGATCCCCGACCTCAGCTACGTGCGCGAGGCGGGCGGGGTCGACGCGGTGATCGTGACGCACGGCCACGAGGATCACATCGGCGGGCTGCCGTCGCTGCTGCGCGAGTTCCCGGTCCCCGTGTACGGGACGCGCTTCACGCTCCGGCTCGTGCGCGAGCGCCTCGTCGAGCACGGCATCGACGTGCCGCTCCGCGAGGTCGAGCCTCAGCAGCACTTCACGGCGGGCCCGTTCCGCGCCGAGCCCCTGCGCGTGACCCACTCCATCCCCGACGCGGTCGGCTTCGCGATCGAGACGGGCGAGGGCATCCTCATCCACACCGGCGATTACAAGATCGATCTCACCCCCGTGGGCGGCGAGCGGCTCGATCTCGGCCGCTTCGCCGAGTACGGCCGCGCCGGCGTGGCGGCCCTCCTGTCCGACTCCACCAACTCCGAGCGCGACGGCTGGTCGGTGAGCGAGACCGCGGTGGCCGAGGGGTTCCTCCGGCCGTTTCGCGAGGCGAAGGGCCGCATCCTTGTCGCGCTGTTCGCCTCCAACGTCCACCGGGTCCAGAGCGTCCTCGATCTCGCCGCCCAGCTCGGCCGCAAGGTCGTGCTCGCCGGCCGCAGCCTCGCGACCAACACGCGGATCGCCGAGGAGATCGGCATCCTGACCATCCCCCCCGGCGTGCTCGTCGACGACGCCACGGCGGCCACGCTCCCGCGCGAGCGCCTCGTCGTGCTCGCCTCGGGCGCGCAGGGCGAGCCGAACAGCGCGCTCGCGCGCATGGCCGTCGGCGATCACCACCGGCTGCGGGTCGACCCGGGCGACACGGTGATCTTCTCGTCCCGCGCCATCCCCGGCAACGAGATCGCCGTCAGCCAGCTCGCCAACCGCCTGGCGAGGCGCGGCGCCGTGGTGCTCGATCGCGGCCTCGATCCGATCCACGCGAGCGGCCACGCCCAGGCGGAGGAGCAGAAGGTGCTCCTCGACGCGGTCCGGCCGGAGCACTTCGTCCCGATCCACGGCGAGTACCGGATGCTGCTCGCCCACGCGCGCACGGCGCTCCGGATGGGCGTGCCGGCGTCGGGGGTCTTCGTGGTCGAGGACGGCGAGTCGCTGGTCATCGAGGACGGCCGGATGCGGCTCGGGGACGCGGTGAAGAGCGGGCGCGTGTGGCTCGACGCGCGCGGCGGGCTCGACGTCTCCGAGCTGGTGCTGCGCGAGCGCGAGCAGATCTCGGATCAGGGCCTCGTGATGGTGCTGGTCGTGGCCGACCGCAAGACGGGCGAGGTCCTGCGCGGCCCCGAGCTCCTGGGGCGCGGGGTGGCGCACTTCGAGGAGGGCGGCCCGCTGTTCGCGGCCGCGCTCGAGAGCGCGCGCGACGCGCTCGCGGCGCTGTCGCCGGCGGCGCGCACGCTGGCGCCGACGCTGGAGGACGCGCTCAGCCGCGGCGTGCGGCGGGTGTTCCGGCGCGAAGCCTCGCGCCGCCCCGCCGTGCTCCCCCTGGCCGTGCTCCTGTGAGGCGCCGCGGGCGCGCGGGCGGCGTCGTGCGCCGCACGCGGCGCGGGCGGCGTCGTGCGCCGCGCGCGGCGCGGGCGGCGTCCGGCGGCGGACCGGGGGCCTCAGGCGCCGCGCCGCGCGCTGACGCGCCCATTTCCCGCCTCCTCACGCTGGGCCCTTTCCTGAGCGCGACGAGTGATTACGGTGCAGGGACCGGCGGAGCCCCTTTGCTCTGCCGTGGCACGGCCGGCGTCGGCTCGTGGTTCCTCCTGGGGATTGCCTCCAGGGCTTCGCGCTCCGGTGCGCAGCCGGGTGGACCACCGCGGCACGGCCCCATGGTGGAGCGATCGAGATGAAGGAGAGGCCCATGAGCTCGCTCCTGGCGGGCGAGACCGGAACGACAAAGAGGGAAGAGAGGGACGCTCGCGACGAGGTGCAGCTCGACGCCGGGCTCGGCGCGGCCTTGCCGTCTCCGTGGGACGCGCCTCCCGGCGAGCGAGCTGCGCCGCCGGGCGAGGACGTGACCGAGATCTACCTGCAGGAGATCTCGCGCAACGCGCCGCTCAGCCGGGATCTCGAGGTGGAGCTCGGCCGGCGGATCGAGTCGGCGGAGCGCGCGGGGATCGAGGCCTGGGTGGCGTCGCCGGTCGCGCTGCGCGAGCTCGCGGCGCTCGCGGACGACCTCCGGGCGGGGCGGGTCACCGTGAGCGAGCTGCTGCTGAACGCGGACGCGGACGAGGAGGTGCGCCACGCGGCGTCGGCGCGGCTCGCGCGGCTGCTCGGGCTCGCGCAGCCGGTAGCCGCGGCCGGCGAGGGCGCGTCGGGCCGAGCCCGGGGCGAGCTCTCGGCCGGGCTCACCGACGCGCGCCTGGGCCCCGCGGTGGAGGAGCGGATCGAGCGCGCGCTGCGCGAGGCCGCGGCCGCGGCCGGCGGGCCCGAGCGAGCGGCGATCGAGGGGACGCTCTCGGCGATGCGCGACGCCCGCCGCGCGGCGGCGGAAGCGCGGGCCGAGATCGTCCGCGCGAACCTGCGCCTGGTGGCGTCGGCCGCCCGGCAGCTGAAGCACCGCGGCGTGCCGCTGCTCGATCTGATCCAGGAGGGCAACCTCGGGCTGATGCGCGCGGCGGAGAAGTTCGACTACCGGCGCGGGTACCGGTTCAGCACGTACGCCACCTGGTGGATCAAGCAGGCGCTCTCGCGCGCGCTGCTCTACCAGGCCCAGGTCATCAAGGTGCCGGTCCACTTCGCCGAGACCCGGCGCCGGGCGCTGCAAGCGCGCAAGGAGCTCGAGCAGGAGCACGCGCGCGAGGCGGCGCCGGAGGAGGTGGCCGAGCGCAGCGGGCTGCCGATGGAGAAGATCCAGACGCTGCGGGAGATGGCGCTGCCGCTCGTGTACCTGGACGCTCCGGCCGGGGACGACGACGGCGCGCGCGCGGGCGACTTCTTCGCGAGCGAGGGAGCGGCGCCGGACGAGCTCCTGGTCCACCGGCGGCTGCACACGCAGGTGCGCTCGCTCCTCCAGTCGCTGACCCCGCGCGAGCGCGAGGTGCTGCGGCTCCGGTTCGGCCTCGACGGCGAGCAGACGCACACGCTCGCCGAGATCGGCGGCATGTTCTCGGTGAGCCGGGAGCGGGTGCGGCAGATCGAGGAGAACGCCCTGAGCAAGCTGCGGACGCTGTCGCGCCGGCGGGCGCTCGACACCCCGCTCGGGGGTTAGGGCCGGCCGCGCAACACGGTCCGATTCACCGCCTCTCCGCGCTCCCGATCTGGCCCTCAGTGCGCGTCGCGCTCACCACGTCGCCGCCTCGCGGACACATCCTCGGCAGCAACCCCACAATCAGGAGGTTCGCGCGGCATCTCCGATGTACCTCGCCTCACTTGTTCTCCAGATCTGGTGGGCTCGCCCCCCAGCCATCCGGAACAGGTGGACCGGCGCGTCGCCTCGAGGATCGGACTGGGGCGCTTCCACGAGGCGCGACATCGGCGAGGTGAGTCGCTAGCATCGATCCGGGGGATCACCGATCTCGCGGATCAGCGACGTCGTCTCGACGCACGCTTGGCACGGACGAACCGAGGAGAACTGCCGTGAATCATCAGAAGGATTTCTGGAGGCTCGCGTGTGCAGCGTTCGCCATGCTGTCGATGGCGTCGATCGCAGGCTGCGACCAGGGGGGTGGGAACGAGGTCAGCAGCAAGGACAACGGCAAAGAGGCCACGACCGACGTCGTCAAGCTCGCGTTCGTGACGAACGGGTCCAGCGACTTCTGGAAGATCGCGTTCGCCGGTGTCCATAAATACGAGCGAGAGGCCAAGATCCAAGTTGACATCAAGGTGCCGCAGATCAGCACGCCCACGGAGCAGAACCAGATCCTCGAGAGCCTCGCCAGCCAGGGCTACGACGCCATCGGCGTGAGCGTCCTGGCGCCGGACGATCAGGTGACCGTGCTCAACAAAGTCGCGGAGAAGGTCAAGCTGATCACGTTCGACTCCGACGCCCCGAAGTCGAACCGGCTGCTCTACATCGGCACGAACAACTACGAGGCCGGCAAGGTGCTCGGCAACGAGATCGTGAAGCTCTTGCCAAACGGCGGGAAGATGGCCGCCTTCGTCGGCATGTTCGCGGTCGACAACGCGGCTCAGCGCCTCAAGGGCATCCAGGACGTGGTCGCTCAGCACGACATCCAGCTCGTCGACAAGCGCGAGGACAACACCGATCTCGCCAAGGCGCGCGCGAACGTGGAGGACATCATCAACGCCCACCCGGACATCAACGTCGCGATCGGCCTCTGGTCGTACAATGGGCCGGCCATCGCCGCCGCCGTCGACGCGCTCGGGAAGAAGGGCAAGGTCCTCCCGGCCGTGTTCGATGAGGAGGACGCGACGCTCGCCGGCATCGAGAACGGCACCGTCGCCTGCACCGTCGTGCAGAAGCCGTTCCAGTTCGGTTACCTGGGGAGCAAGTGGCTCCACGACCTCGCGACCAAGGGCGACGCGGCCATCGCCGCCATCCCCCCGAGCAAGGTGATCGACACCGGCGTCGACGTGATCAACAAGGAGAACGTCGCTCAGTTCAAGGCCACGCTCGCCGAGATGAAGAAGTAGCCCGTTCGCCCCGCGGCTCGGGCGAGGGCGTCCCCTGGCCGTCTCGGTTCAGCTCGGCTCAGAAGGGCTGGACGCGGGTGAGCGGCGATAGACGATCTGGCCGCCGGTCTTCGACAGCGCGTAAGCGAACCCGAGCTCCAGGGTCGAGCGGGTGATCAGGCTCCCGAGCTCCACGCCCTGCTCCACCATCAGCCGCGCCGCCGCCGGCGTGACGCCGACGAGCACGACCTCGGCGCCGAGCAGCCGCGCCGCCCGCGCCGCCCGCAGGAGGTGCTCCACCGACGCGGCGTCGACGACCGCCATCCCCGTGACGTCGACCAGCACCACGCGCGCGTGGTGCTCGGTGATGTCCTGCAGCATCGACTCGATGAAGCGGCCGGATCGCTGCGCGTCCATCGTCCCGACGATCGGCATCACGAGGATGTTCCGCGCGATGGGCACGACCGGGCTCGAGAGCTCGCGGATCGTGTCGAGCAGCGACTCCTGGTGCCGGTTCGCGCGCTCGAGCTCGTGGGTCCGCTCGGTGATCCGGTGGACGAGCCGCGCGTTCTCGATCGCCACGGCCATCGTGTCGACGACGCGCTCGATCATCGTGAGGTCGTCGAGCGAGCACGCCGCCCGGCGCTCGCTCTCCAGGACCAGGGCGCCGAAGGCGGACCCGCCGGCGAGCAGCGGGACGGCGACCAGGGTGCGCGCTCCCTTCTCGCGCGCCTCGACGACATCGGGCGCGTCGTGGAGCTCGCTGGAGTGCGTATCGACGACGAGCGGCCGGGCCGCGCGCAGCACCCGCCCGACCATCGACCTCGCGTCGAGGGGGGCCCGCTCCTCGCGGTACCCCTCGTTCCCCGCGTCCACGGTGACGAGGAGGAGCACCTTCGCGCGGCTCTCGTAGGGGATCTGCTCCCTTCGCTTCGCCGCCTTGCGGTTCGCGTCCAGGGCCAGATAGTCGGAGAGGGGGAGCGACCAGGGCGTGCGCTCGATGGTCACGACGTCGATGCCGGTGTCGATGAAGCGCAGCGCCGACCCTGCCCCGGAGCCGGCGCGCGTGGGCAGCCCGGCCAGGGCCGCCTCGACGCCCTTCGATGCCATGTCGTGGAGCACCTGCACCGCGCGGTAGCCCATCTCGTGCTCGCGCTGGACGAGGACCGCGTGGATGGTCCCTTCCCGGAGCATCGCGAGCGTGTCCGTGAGGAGATCGAAGGCGACGATCTTGAGCTCCCCCGCCCGCCCCAGCGCCCTCGCGGCCGCGCCCCACGACAGGCCGTTCTCGGCGCAGACGCCGAGGGCGCCGGCGATCCCTCCGCTCTGCACGGCCTCCCGGGCGATCCGCATCCCGAGCTCGATGTCGAACCGGTCCTCGGCCGGCGGCTGCAGGTCGAAGGGCGTGCCGGAGGCCGCCGCACGGAACGCGTCGATGCGCTCGCGGCTGTTGATGGCGCTGAGCCAGAACGTCAGCGCGCCGATCTTGCCTCCGCCCGGGAGCAGCCGGGCCATCATCTCCGCGGCGAGCCGCCCCGCCGCCACGTTGTCGGTGCCGATGTAGGCTCGAGCGCAGCTGCCCTCGGCGGGCGGCGTGTCGATCGTGACCACCGGGACCCCGGCCTCCGCCGCCCGACGGATCGCCGGCTCGAGGACCTCCGGGGTGATGGGCGCAACGGCGATACCGTGCACGCCCCGGTCGATGGCGTCCTCGAGGATCCCGCGCTGCTCGACGGCGCTGTGGGCGGGGGCGTTGCGGACGTCCACGTGGATGCCGACGCTGCGCCCCGCGGTGAGGGCGCCATCGCGGACGTTGTTCCAGAACGACAACGGCGACCGGTGCGGGACGTGGTAGATGCGGAGCTCGCGGGCCTCGGCGTCGCCGCGCGCGCCCCCGGAGGGGGCGTCGCTCAGCAGGACGAGGTGCACCGAGCGCCATTGCGGCGTGAGCTGCACGCTCTTGATGCCTTTCGAGATCATCTCGACGAGCTCATGCGTGCTGGTCCGCGTGGCCACCGCGTTCAGCACCGCCTCGAGTACGCGCACCTCCTGGGCCGACCGCGCCTTGTCGTTGTAGAGCTCTCGCCGCTCCAGCGCCGCGCCGGCGCTCGCGGCCAGCGCGAGGAGCCGCGCCCAGCGCTCGCCGGAAGGCGCCTGCCCGTCCGGCTGCTCGACGGCGAGCACGCCGATCGTCTGCTCCTGCACGCGCACCGGGGTGAGGACCACGACCGCGCCCGCCGGGACGAGGTGCAGCGCCGATGCCCCCGGCAGGTGCTCGCGGTACCAGTCGGCGGCCGCCATGACCCGAGCGCCGTCCGCGGAGTCATGCCTAGAGAGCGCCGCGATCACGGTGGCCGGCCCCGCGCCGCCGACGACCTCCTGCGGGCTCGCCAGCACGCCAGCGAGGCCGACAGAGGCCTTGTAGACCAGCTGCTCTCCGTCCCGGACCAGGAGGCTCCCGCGCTGCGCAGAGGGCACGGTGCCCACGGCGTCGATCACGATATGATGCAGCGTTGCATGAAGATCGAGACCGGTGACCATGCGCCTTGCGTCCCTGCACCCCACCCCGACGACGGCGCGGCTTCACGCCAGTGGGCGTGATTGGACAGCATCTTGTCAAGGGGTGACCGAGCCGCCTCCGGGCGCCGTTCGCCTCCTCCGCGCGGCGTCCTCCGCGCGGCGTCCTCCGCGCGGCGTCCTCCGCGCAGGGTCGAGGGAAACTTTGGGTTAGGCGGACAGGGACCCAGAAAGGCGAGCGCCGATGCAAAGGACGATCGGCGCGCTCGGCGGGATGGCCTCGAACGTGAGCCGCGGCTGGATATCGCGCGAGGCGCGGCTCAGCGCGGCGAGTCGCCGCGGCGGTACTCCGCGGTCACCTCGTCGAGCCGGGCCTTCAGCTGCGGATCGAGCGTGATCTCGGCCGCGGCGAGCGTGGCGTCCAGCTGGTCGGGCCGGCTGGCGCCGATGATGGCCGAGGTGATCGCCGGGTTGGCGAGCACCCACGCGACAGCGACGGTCGTGAGCGACTGGCCGGCTTCGGCGACGATGCCCTGCAGCTTCTCGACGGTCGCGAACGCGCGCTCGTTCCAGTAGCGCTGCTGGTAGTTGCTCGCCGCCGTGCCCAGCGTGAAGCGCGTGCCCGGCGTGGGCTCGCCGCGGCGGTGCTTGCCCGTGAGGAGCCCGCCGGCGAGCGGGTTGTACGGGATCACGCCGAGGCCCTCCTCCTGCGCGAGCGGGAGCAGCTCGCGCTCGATCTCGCGGAACAGGAGCGCATAGCGCGGCTGCACGGACACGAGCCGCGTGAGCCCGCGCACGTCGGCGCGGCCGAGCGCGCGCGCCAGGCGATAGGCCAGGTAGTTGGAGACGCCGATGTACCGCGCCTTACCGGAGCGCACCACCGTGTCGAGCGCCTCCAGCGTCTCGTCGATCGGCGTGTCGCGATCGTCGGAGTGGAGCTGATAGAGATCCACGTAATCGGTGCCGAGGCGGCGCAGCGAGGCGTCGATGGCGTCCAGGATGTGCTTGCGCGAGGCGCCCTGATCCCAGTCGTTCGGGCCGACGCGGCCGACGCACTTTGTGGCGAGGATGAAGCGGTCGCGCTTGCCCTTGAGCCAGCGGCCGACGATCTCCTCGGTGCGCCCCGCGGTCGGCAGGCCGCCGCCCAGCGGATACACATCGGCGGTGTCGAGGAAGTTGACGCCGGCGGACGCGGCCTTGTCGAGGATGGCGCGGGAGGTCTCCTCGTCCGTCTGGAAGCCGAACGTCATCGTGCCCAGGCACAGGCGAGAAACGGTGAGGCCGGTACGGCCGAGGCGGGTGGTCGGGATGCTCATGGTCTTCCGTGGGTTCTTCGGGGGCTGGCCCGTACAGTTTCAGACAGGGCGGCTCGGGGCGTCAATCGGGTACGCCGAGCGGGGTGAAGCGGGGTGAAAACGAGAGAGAGCGACCGCAGAGGCACAGAGAGCACAGAGGGAGAGACGGAGAGGGGGAGAGAGAGTTCCCCTGCTCTCCGTGGCCCTGTGGCCGATCCGTCGGTGGTCCGCGCCGCTCGGCGCGCGAGCCGAGGGCCGGCCGAGCGGGGCAGATCAGTAATAGATCGGCCCGACGCTGCCGCCGCCGGCGACCACGGCGTCGCCGTTGATCGCGACGCTCCTCGGCGAGGCGAGGAACGTGACGACCCACGCGACCTCGCGCGCGTCGACGAGGCGGCCGATGCTCACCGAGGCGGCGAGGTCCTTCTCCGGCTCGGGCCGGACGCGCTCGGTGCGCGTCGCGCCGGGGTGCACGACCGTGACGTTGATCCCCTTCGGGCCCAGCTCGTCCGCGAGGTTCTTCGTGATCGCCGCCACGCCGACGTTGCGCAGGGTGGCGACGGGGCGGCCGGTCTTGCGCACGGCCAGCCCGCCGATGTTGATGATGCGACCCCAGCCGTTCGCGATGAGGTGCGGCGCGACGGCGCGCGCGGTCCGCAGGTAGCCAACGACCTTGATGTTGATGTCCTCGATCACCTGCGCATCGACGATCTGATCGAGGCGCGTGGCGGGCGAGATCCCGCCCGGCAAGGCGGCGTTGTTGACCAGGATGTCCACGCCGCCCAGCGCGGCGACGGCGCGCTCGACGAGCGTGTTGACCGAGGTCTCGTCGCCGGTATCGACCACCAGCGGGACGACGCGGCGGCCGGTCTCCGCCGAGAGCTCCGCGGCGGTCGCCTCCAGCTTGTCCTTGCCGCGCGCGGCGATCACGACGTCGGCGCCCTCGCGCGCGAGCTCGCGCGCGATGGCCTTGCCGATGCCGCGGCTGCCGCCGGTGACGATGGCCCGCTTGCCGGTGAGTTCGAGATCCACGATCAGCTCCCTTTCCTTCGCAGACACGACGCCTGCGGCCTCGTACGTGGCGGGAGCCGCGCAGGGCACGTCTCGTTCCATGCTCGTCTCGCCATGTTCGATCCGGGGAGCGAGCGCGCGGCTCGCCCGGTCCTGGTTCCGGCGCGCCCTCCGGGCGGCGCCCGCGGCGAAGGCGGGCCCGGCGCCCGCCTGCTTCGCGAGCAGCAGGCTGCTTCCGCTGTGTTGCCGGCGGAGCAGCCCGCGCGCCGCGCGGCTCGGATCAGCGGGGGGCGGCCTTCCGGAAGAGCCTCCTCGCGACGGCGCGGGTCATGGCGAGGAGGTTGTCGCTGGTGAAGCGGAACCAGAAGCCGGCGTAGCAGCCGTTCGTGCGGAAGCCCGGGTTGACCGCGGCGTAGCGCCTCGCGGCCGGGCGGTCGAAGTAGCGCGGCGGATAGCGGCTCAGCGTCTCTTCGGTCATGAAGATGTTGACCAGGAAGAGCCCGGTCTCGTCGTCGACGTGGTAGTTGCTCTCCCCTGCGAGCCGGAGGAACGCCTCGCGCACGGCCTCGTCCTCCGCGGTGCTCCGGCGCTTCGGATCGAAGATCTCGTAACGCGCGAGCGCCTCGGTGATGGAGACGAAGCCGAAGAGGCTGGCGATCGAGAGCCGGTAAAGACGCGTCCGCGGCGCGCGGCGCTTCGTCTCCAGCAGGAACAGGAGGCCGGAGGCGAGGTGCAGCCCGCGGGTCCGGAAGTCGGGCGCGATCCGCAGCTTCCCACCGACGATGGCCCGGCTGCGAGGCAAGGCGATGGGCGCGGTCTTCCAGAACTGGAATCCGACGATCGCGCCCGTGTCGACGCGGCGGAAGACGTGGACGACGTCGTTGGTCCTGGCGTGGACGCAGAAGTGCTCGAAGCGCTCGGCCATGAGCGCGTTCGAGAGGGCGTGGAGCTCGCGCAGGCGCTGGTCGTCGAAGTCGCGCCGCTCGATGGTCTCGACGCGGACCGCGGGGCGCAGCGGGGAGAGCTGGAGGAGGAGGTTCAGCATGATGGCGCCGGCCCGCGGAGGTCGTCTACGCCCCGTACATGGCGAACAGCGTCCGCCCGGCCTCGTCCGCGGCGGCGTTCACGGGGCCGACCAGCGCCGCATCCATGCCGAACGTCGTGCGCAGCGGCCTCTGGCCGTGCGGCATCTCGAGGAGCTTCAGCAGCACGCTCGCGAGCTCCGCCGGGTCGGGCCCCGTCAGCGTCTTGACCGCCTCGAGCGTGGCGCGTATCACGCCGTCGAGCTCGCCGTACTCGGCGGCGCGCGCCTCGTCGTCGTGCGCCCAGGCGTTGTGGAAGATCTTCGTCTGGACCAGCCCCGGCTCCAGGATCACGACGTCGATCCCGAACGACGCGAGGTCGGTCTTGTAGCCCTCGGCCATCATCTCCATCGCGGCCTTGGCCGCGCAGTAGTGCGCCGACCTCGGCATGAGGATGCGCCCTCCCATGCTGGACGTGAAGGCGAGCACCCCCGCCTTGCGCCGGCGCATGTGCGGCAACACGGCGCGACAGACGCGCTGCGCCCCGAAGACGTGCGTCTCGAAGAACCGTCGCAGCTGATCGACGCTGCTGCACTCGGTCAGGCCGATCAGGCTGTTGCCCGCGTTGTTCAGGACCACATCGATCTGCCCCGTCTTCTCCACCACCGTCGCGACCGCCGCGGCGACGGACGCGTCGTCCGTCACGTCGAGCGCGACCGCCTCGATGGGGACGCCGGCGGCCGAGAGGCCGGCCACCTCGTCGCGCGCCGCCCGGTTCTTGCCCTCGGGATCGCGCATCCCCGCGAAGGCCACATAGCCGTTTCGCGCGAGCGCCTCCGCCACGCTCCGGCCGATCCCCGTGCTCGCGCCCGTCACCAGCGCCACCCGCTTCGCCGTCATCGCCCCTCGCCTCCTCGAGCGCCGGGGCCCTACCCGGCGCTGCCCGCGCGAGCGATGCTAACACGCGGCCTCCTGGATCGAGGTCGGCGCGCGGCTATGCGACGGCGAAGCCGGCGCTCAGCAGGTCCTGCGGCCGGGACGAGGCTCCGATGTGGACGCGGAACTCCCCCGGCTCCACCACGCGGCGCCCCTCCGCGTCGATGATCGACAGCGCCGAGGCGGGGAGCTCGAAGCGCACCGTGCGCGCCTCGCCCGCGGCCAGGCTCAGGCGGCGGAACGCCTTGAGCTCCTTCACCGCCCACGTGGACGACGTCACCAGATCCTCGATGTACAGCTGGGCGATCTCGACCCCCTCGCGCCCTCCAGCGTTGGCGATCGTCACCTCGAACGAGGCCACGCCGTCTCGCCCCACGCTGGGCGTCAGGACCTTCAGGTCGGCATAGGCGAAGCGCGTGTAGCTCAGGCCGAAGCCGAAGGCGAACGCCGGCTCCTGCGTGAGGTCGGCGTAGCGGCTCCCGTGCTGGCCGCGGGCCTGGTTGTAGAACACCGGCTGCTGGCCCACGTGGTAGGGAAACGAGATCGTCAGCTTGCCCGAGGGGTTGAGCCGCCCGAAGAGCGCCTCGGCCACGGCCCGCCCGCCCATCATCCCCGGATTGAACGCCTCGACGATGGCCGACGCGCCGAGCACCGAGCGCGGCAGGACGAGCGGCTTGCTGTTGACGAGGACCGCGACCGTGGGGACGCCCGTCCTGGCGATCGCGTCCGCCAGGGCCTTTTGCCCGCCCATGAGCTCCAGGGTCGCCGTGCTCTTCGTCTCGCCGATGAACTCGATCCGATCCCCGAGGACCAGGACCACGACGTCGGCGCCCCGGGCGAGCTCCACCGCCGCAGCGATGCCCGACTCGTCCTCGCTGACCACCGAACAGCCTGCCGCGTGCACCACCTCGCACCCCGGCGGCGCGAGCTCCCGGAGCCCGTCCACGATCGTGACGATGCTCGAGCGGGGGTGCTCGGGGCCGTTGCCGCCGCTCATCTGGCCCGATCCGAGCGACCAGTCGCCCAGCTGGGCGATCGGGTCGTCCGCGTTGGGGCCGATCACGGCGATCCGCCGGAGGGGCCTCGGCCCCGCGCCCGCCCCGGCGGCGGCGCTCGCGCCGTCCGCGAGCGGCAACAGGCCGTCGTTCTTCAGCAAGACCAGCGAGGCCCGCGCCGCCTCCAGGTTGAGCGCCCGGTGGGCCTCGCACCCGATGACCTCCTTGATCCGCCGCTCGCTGCTGTACCCGGGGTCCTCGAAGAGCCCGAGGGAGAACTTGAGCGCGAGGACGCGCCGCACCACCGCGTCGATCTCCGCTTCGGCCAGGAGCCCGCGGCGCACCGCCTCCTGCGCCCCCTCGTAGAACTGCGGCGTCGCCATCATCAGGTCGTTGCCGCTCCGGATCGCCACCGTCGCCGCCTCGGCCATGTCCTTGCAGACCTTCTGATCGAGCACGAGGTTGGCCACGTTGTTCCAGTCGGTCACGACGATCCCCTCGAAGCCCCACTCCTCCTTGAGGACCTCGGTCAGCAGCCAGCGGTTGGCGGTCGCCGGTATCCCGTCCATGGACTGATATCCGGTCATGAACGCCATGCAGCCGCTCTGCGCGGCCCTCTCGAAGGGCGGCAAGAAATACGAGCGCAGGTAGCGCCGCGAGATGTTCGCCTCCGAGGCGTCACGGCCGCCCAGCGTCTCCGAGTAGCCCGCGTAGTGCTTGGCCGTGGCCAGCACCGCGTCCGGATCGTCGAGGCCCTTGCCCTGATAGCCCTTGACCATCGCGCACGCGAGCTCCCCGATGAGGTAGGGATCCTCGCCGAACGTCTCCCCCACCCTGCCCCAGCGGAGATCGCGCGTGAGGCACAGGACCGGAGAGAACGTCCACTTGAGCCCCGTGGCCCGCATCTCGGCGGCCGTGACCCGGGCGACCTTCTCCAGGAGCCCCGTGTCCCAGCTGCACGCCATGCCGAGCTGCGTCGGGAAGATCGTGGCGCCCGCCCAGAAGGAATGACCATGAATCCCGTCGTCGGCCATCAGCACCGGAATGCCGAGCCGGGTGCCCAGCGCGCGCTCGATCGCCGCGTCCGCGTCCTTCCCGTTGCAGTGCAGGAGGCTGCCGACCTTCATCCGCCCGATCGCGTCCTCGAGGTCCCCCTGCGCGTCCAGCTGCATGAGCTGGCCGACCTTCTCATCCAGGGTCATCCGGCTCAGGAGATCTTCCACCCGCTTGCCCACGGGCTGCTTGGCGTCTTTGTAAAGGGGAGCGTCGTTCATGAGTCCTCCTGAGCGACTCCTCGAGCCGCCGTTCAGCGAAGCGCGGCGCGCGCTCGTTCGACGGGCGCGCCTTCCGGGCCACCGTCGGCCTCGCCGCGGTCAAATCACATGCGGACCACCGCGCTGCCCCACGTGAGCCCGCCGCCGAGCGCGCACAGCAGCACGTGATGCCCGGGCAAGATCCGCCCGTCGCGGAGCGCCTCGTCGAGCGCGCTCGCGACCGAGCCGGCGCTCGCGCCGACCGCGCTCTCGCCGTCGCGCGCGCCGAGGACGCGCTGCCGCGGGCACCCGAGGCGATCGGCGAGGTGCGCGGCGAGCTGGGCGTCGGCGTGGTGCGGGATCACCCAGTCGACGTCCGCGGGCGCGAGCCCGGCCGACGCGAGCGCCGCGAGCGCCTGCGCGCCGAGGTGCTCCTCCACGGCCTGCCGCAGCTCGGGCTGCTTCACGCGCAGGTACTGCCGCCGGTCGGCGAGCCGCTCGACCGTGAGCGGCTCCGCGGATCCGCCGCCGGGGACCTGGAGCACGTCGGCCCTCTTCCCGTCGGCCCGGAGGCTGACGCTGAGGATCCCGCGCCCGTCGCCGACCGCCGGCCCGACGACGACCGCGCCGGCGCCGTCGCCGAAGAGCTGGGCCGCGGCCCGGTCGCGCGGATCGACGCGGCGCGAGAGCAGGTCCGCGCCGATCACGAGGACGTGCTTCATGGTCCCCGCCGCGACGAACTGGCTCGCCACGGACAGCCCGTAGAGGAAGCCCGTCAGCGAGGCGGAGAGGTCGAACGACGGGATGAGCTCGGCGCCGAGCTTCTGCTGCACGTACACCGCGGTCGCCGGCATCGGCGCGTCGCCGCTCGAGGTCGCGAGGATGATCATCTCGAGGTCGCGCGGCCCGAGGCCGGCCGCGTCGAGGGCCGCCTTCGCCGCCCTCGTCGCCAGGTCGCTCGTCGTCTCGCCGGCCGCGCCGCGGCGCCGCTCGTCGGCCGCGCTCGCGTCGCCCGCGGCGCCGTCCGCTGGCGGCGCGCCTGCGTGCGCCTCGCCCTCCGGGGCGGCGAGCGGCAGGGAGCGGCCTGTGCCGAGGATGCGCGCGCGGGGATTTCTGGCATCGGACGTCATTGGAAGCGCAGCCTACATCATGGGCTGCGGGTTGGGACGGGCGATCGCGCGCCGGGCCCGGTACACGGAATGCTTGAGTCGCGGACGCGCTCCGGTACATAAAGCGCCGCGATGGCTACGAGCTCCGAAGACAAAGACCGCCCCGACACGGACGACGCTCCTTCCGGCGAGGCCGACGCGCAGGACACCAGCAGGGAGGACGGCGAGGACCGCGCCGCTGCCCGCGCCGACGCAGCGGCCCCCGCGAGGGCCTCGCGCCCTGCGAAGCCGGCGGGCGCCGCGCGGCGCCCGGCCGGCAAGAAGCCCGGGGCGCGGCCTCGCGCGGCCGCCCAGCCGCAGGGCGGCTCGCTCGGCAAGAGCATGATCCTGTTCCTGATCATCATCGGCGGCCTGGCCGCGGCGTTCGCCTATTTCGGGCGCGAGCCCGCGCCCGGCGCGGCCGGTCCGAAGTGGAAGCCGGGCGACAAGGCGCAGGTCGAGGTCACCCTCGTGGCCAGCGACATCAAGGACCTCGCCTGCTGGTCGGCCGAGGAGATCAGCGGCCGGCACTGCGCGTTCGAGTCGCCCACCAAGGGCTGGTCCAAGGGTGACGCGGACGACAAGAAGCTGCTCCGTCCTTACACGACGACCGACCGCGTGCAGTTCCTCGCCGCCGGCCTCTGGAGTGAGCCCGCCCTCACGAACAAGCTGCCGTCCGCACGGTTCGCGGTGAAGTGCACCTACACCGTCGAAGGCAAGATGAAGAAGCCCGGCATCCGCTGGTCCAGCGAGGGCGCATGGCTCGACAGGACCGATGACTGGTACACGGGGCTCTTGTCGGATTGCAAGCTCATCAACCCCTGATGTCGCAGGCGCTGCCGCGTTCGCCTGCGTCGCGCCTGGCCCGCGACGCAGCGCAGGCGGCGCGCCGAGCGTGCTGCGCCATCGCTCTCGTGTGACCGCGACCCCCCGTGGTAGTGTCATGATCGGCTTGGAGGTGTTCATGCCCAGTCATCGGGTGACCGCATTGGTGTCGTTGGCCGCATTGTTCGCCGTTGCTGGATGTGAAGCTGACCCGGGCACCGTGAACGTCCTGCCGATCTACGTCACCGTATCGAGCTCCTCTGGCGGCGGCGCGGGCGGAGAGGCCGGGGCGACGACGACGACCACCACCACCGTCTCGACGACGAGCGCTGGCGGCGAGGGCGGCGCCGGGGGCGTTGCGTGCACGTGCGACGCCGGGCTCTCGTGCTGTGGACCGGCCTGCGTCAACCTGGCCAACGATCCGCACAACTGCGGAACGTGCGGCACGCGCTGCCCCGACGAGCAGGCATGCATCCAGGGCGAGTGCAAGGATCCCTGCGATCCGAACTTCGGGTGCGAAGAGGGCATCTGCTGCGGGGTGGAGTGCTGCCTTGGCGGCACGATCTGCTGCGACTACGGGACCAGCGCCGAGGCGCCCGACCTGCACTGCCAGCAGCCGGAGAACGGGACCTGCCCGCTCGCCTGCACCGGCTGCGGGAGCTGACGGACATCGACAGCGGCGCGCGGTGCGCCCGGGCGATCCGGGAGCGCCGCGCGTCGGCGCATCGCGCGCCTCCCGGGAGCTGCGCGCATCGCGCGACGCGCCGGCCTGCTGCGCGCCGCGCGGGCGCCCGTGCGGCCCGCGCCGCCCTGCCGAGCGCGCGCATCGTCCGCGCGCGCGGACGGCTCACGCCTTCTCGAAGGCCTTGCCCGGGTACTTCCGCTCGAAGTGCCCCACGACGCCATGGCCGATCGCCTCGATCGTGAGCCCGGCGATCCCCATCTTGATGGCGGGTCCGACCAAGGGGACGAAGCCGACCGCCCGGGTGGCGAGGAATTTCAAGCCTCGCCCGAGGATGGCGAAGCTCCCGCCGGCGGCGGTCGTCGCCACGGATCCGACGCTCTCGCCGTAGATCGCGCCGATCATCGACATCATGTGGGTCTCGATCGCGACGAGCCCGGCGGACGTCGAGATCGGGAGCGGGAGCGCGGCGAAGGCGGCGCCGCCGATCGCGTAGCGGTGAACCCAGCGAAGAGCTTCATCCCTGCACGTCGTCATGCCTCGAGGTTGCCGCAAGTCGCGCCGTCCGTCCATCGCGCACCGCGCTGACGCCGCGGGCGCGACGATCGGCCGGGGCGCACGGCATGTCGTGTGTGCGCTGCCTTCCCGGCCGGCGGGAATCGCGCATGCATGACCGTCGCTCGGCTCGACCTCCGTGCTCGCGCCGGAGGTCGGCGCCGAGGCCACGCGACCCCGCGAGGGGATGTCGATCCGTCGGAGCCCCGGCCACCCGGGCTCCAGCGAGGTGACCATGACAGCGCGACGCGCGCCCTTCCGCCTGCCCTTCCTCTGCGCCTGCGCCGCCCTCGCGGCGTGCGGCGCGGCGCCACGTCCCGCCTCGCCCCGAGCGGATCCGCGGCCCGGCCACGATGCCGCGGGGGCGCCCTTCGCCGGGCGCGTCCCGCTGTTCGAGGACATCGGCTCACTCCATCACCCCGTGACGACGTCATCGGAGCTCGCGCAGCGCTATTTCGATCAGGGCCTGCGGCTCGTCTATGCGTTCAACCACGACGAGGCGCGGCGGGCGTTCGAGGAGGCCGCCCGCCTCGATCCCGGCCTCGCCATGGCCCGCTGGGGCGTCGCGCTCACGCTCGGCCCCAACATCAACCTGCCGGCCGAGCCAGCGCGGGAGCGGGCCGCCTTCGAGGCCGTCCAGCAGGCGCGCGCGCTCGCCGCGTCCGCGACCGCGCGCGAGCGCGCGTACATCGAGGCGCTGGCCGAGCGCCACGCCGCGGCGCCGGGCCGCGACCGCGACCGGGCGGCGCGGGGCCGCGCCTACGCGAGCGCGATGCGCGAGCTCGCCCGTCGCTTCCCCGACGATCTCGACGCCAGCGTCCTCTTCGCCGAGGCGCTCATGGACCTGCGCCCGTGGGATCTCTGGACGCTGGACGGCCGGCCGCAGCCGGGGACCGAGGAGATCGTCTCCACCTTGGAGGGCGTCCTCCGGCGCGATCCCGAGCACCTCGGCGCGAATCACTACTACATCCACGCCGTGGAGGCGTCGCGCGCGCCGGGGCGCGCGCTGCCGAGCGCCGAGCGGCTCGGCGGTCTGGCCCCAGGGGCTGGGCACCTCGTGCACATGCCGTCGCACATCTTCATGCGGGTCGGCCGGTACGCGGACGCGTCCGACGCCAACGAGCGCGCGGTCCTGGTCGATCGCCGGTACATCCGCGAGCAGCGGCCGGAGGGCATCTATCCGATGATGTACTTCCCTCACAACCTCTATTTCCTCTCGGTCTCCGCGAGCATGGAGGGGCGCAGCGCCGTCGCCGTGCGCGCGGCCCGCGAGCTCGGCGCCGCGGTGCCCGACCGCCACGTCCGGCACATGCCGATGCTCGAGATGTTCCGGCCAGCGCTGCTGTTCGCCCTGGTCCGGTTCGGCCTCTGGCAGGACGTCCTCGCGCAGCCGGCGCCGCCGTCCGAGCAGCGTTACGCGACGGGGATATGGCACTATGCGCGCGGCCGGGCGCTCGCGTCGACGGAGCGCCCCGACGACGCCGCGCGCGAGGCGGCGGCGCTCCGGGCGGTGTCGTCCGAGATCGCCGGGGTCACGATCGGCATGAACCGCGCGGAGGACCTGCTCGAGATCGCCTCGCTCGTGCTGGAGAGCCAGATCGCCTCGGAGCGCGGCCAGGCCGGCGACGCCGTCCGCGTGCTCCAGGCGGCCGTACGCGTCGAGGACACACTGCGTTATTTCGAGCCGCCGGACTGGCCCGAGCCGGTCCGCCACACGCTCGGGGCGGCGCTCCTCAAAGCGGGTCGACCGCGCGACGCCGAGGCGGCATATCGGGAGGATCTGGCCCGTAATCCCGACAACGGCTGGTCCCTCTCGGGCCTCGAGCAGAGCCTGCGCGCACAGGGCAGGGAAGAGGAGTCGGCCGCCGCACACGAGCGCTTCGAGCGCGCCTTCGCGCGAGCCGACGTGCGGCTGTCCGGGTCGCGCCCGTGAATGTCCGGCCTCGAGCGGCCGCGGACGACGAGGAAAAGCGCGCTTCGCCGGCATGCGCGTCGATTCGATCTGCTACGTTGATGGGGTGTTGTGCGCGAAGCTTGGACTCTCAGCGCTCCTGTGTCTCTTCTCTTTCACTGTCAGCCTGTGCGCCGCGTCGCTCCTCGGTTGCGAGGGCTCCGAGCTCCCGCCGAATACGTACGTCCCGCGGAACGACGCGGGCGAGCCCCCGTGTGCGCCGGGGCAACTCCGCGGCATGAGCGGGTGTGTCTCCGTGGGCGTCCAGGGCTGTACCGACGATTCCGTCGGTGAGGACGGGCTCTGCCGTCCCGCGCTCGAGCGGTGCTCGCCCGGGACCGTCCCGACGTTCGACGGGGGCTGCCTCGAAGCCGGGATCCCCGGGTGTGCAGCGGAGTTCGTGGAGGGCGGCGGCTGTCATCCCACGATGGCCAAGTGCCCGGAAGGGACGTTCGCGGTCCCGCAGAAGGGGTGTATCTCCATCGACGGCCCAGACGGCTGCGGCTCGGGGCCATGGGGCCAAGTGGCCGAGGCGCCCGGCGACATCCACGTCGATCCGAGCTACGCGGGTGGGGGCGGCGACGGGTCGCGGGACAGGCCGTTCGCGACGCTGGCGGCGGCGCTCTCGGCGGTGCAGGCGGACGGCCGCGTCGTCCTGGCCGAGGGCGAGTACGACGAGCCGGTCGAGATCTCGAAGCCCATCGAGCTGGTCGGGCGGTGCGCCTCCCGGGTCGTGCTCCGGGGTGAGCAGAGCGACCCGAGCGGCAACGTCAGCGCGGTCTGGATTCATGACGTCGAGGGCGCCGGCGTGCGCGGCGTGAGCGTGATCAGCCCGTCCATCGGGCTGCTCGTCCAGGCGGCGGAGGTCTCGGCGCGCGACGTCCGCGTGACGGGCGGGAGCGGCAGCGGCGTCGTGGTCGCGCTCCCCGGCGCGAGCCTCGATCTGTCGCGCAGCCTGGTCCAGGCGTCGTGGGCGGGCGAAGGCACGGGCGATCAGTGGACGAGCGTGCTGGTCCTGTCCGGGGCGCGCGCGCGGCTCACCGAGAGCGCGCTTGTCGACGGCACGGTCCACCTGCGCATCACCTCCGGGGCGGAGGGGGTGGTCGCCGAGGGCAACCTCCTGGAGATCACGCCCCAGCAGGCGGAGACGACCGCCCCGGTCGGCGTGATCCTGGAAGCGGGCGCGCTGCAGCTCGACGCGAGCGCCCTCGTCCACCACCGCCTGGGCGCGCTGGTGACGGGCGCCTCCGCGGAGCTCACCGCGACGCGCTCCCTCTTCGCCGCTCCGCCCGAGGGGGTGCAGGAGGCCGGCGACGTGGTCGTGGAGCAGGGCGCTCGCGCGACGCTCGAGGGCAGCGTGCTGTCCGGCGCGTGCGACGCGCAGCTCGCCGTCGCGGGCGCCGGCACGGCGGTCGAGGTGTCCGGGACCCTCTTCCAGGGCGCGGCCGCCGCGGAGGCGGGCCGCCTCGGGTACGCCGTCGAGCAGCGGGGCGGCGCGCTCTCGCTGTCGTCGAGCGCCGTGCGCCAGGCCGGCGACGCGGGCCTGGTCGTGTCGGGCGGGACGTTCTCCGCCAGCGGTGTGGTCGTCGCGGGCACACGCGCGCGCCCGATCCATCGGGATCGCGCTGCTGGCGTGCTGGTGCGCGGCGCGCGCGCCACGCTGGCGTCGACGGTTGTCCTGGGCGCGCATGTCGCGGGCGTCGCCGCGTTCCAGGGAGCGGAGCTCGATCTCACGGAGAGCCTCATCGAGGGGACGCGGCCGGAGGAGCGCGACAGCACCGGCGGCGTCGGCCTGCTGAGCGCCGGGTCGGCGCGGATCGTCGTCCAGAGGTCGGCGGTGCTGGAGAGCCGCGTGGCGGGGCTGCTCCTGCTCGCCTCGCCGAGCACGGTCGAAGAGACGCTCATCCAGGGGGTCGAGAGCGGGACGTTCTCCACGCTCAGCGCCGGCGGGCAGATGGAGTCGGTTTCGGACCTGGGCGACGGGCTCCTCGTCCTCCGCTCGACGGCGCAGGTGAGCTCGGTGCAGGCGGAGGGCTGCGCGCGCGCGGGGCTGCTCTTCGGCGACAGCGACGGCGCGCTCGCGCACGCTCGCTCCACGGGCAACCGGTTCGGCCTTGTCGTGCAGGGCACGCGGGCGCCGGAGCTATCGCAGGACAACACCTTCGAGGACAACCAGGAGAGCGATCACGTCACCGAGGGCGCTCTCCCCGTCCCGAGCAGCGCCGCGCCCGCCCCGTGACGCGCCCGCTGGACGCGGCGCGCCCGTGTCCCCGCCGTGGAGCTAGACCGAGAAGAACTGCCTGATTTTCTCGAGGAGCGCGGTCGTCTTGGCCTCCTCGGCGCCGGCGCGGGCGCGGCGCACCGACACGTTCTCGTCGAGCGCCGACTGCCGAGCGACCAGCACCTCCGTGATCTTCTCAGCGATGCCGGGCGCCGCCGCGAGGATCTCGTGGAAGGCCTCCTTGTCGACCTTCACGAGCTCGCAATCGCTCACCGCCTGGATCGTCGCGCTGCGCGGCTCCCCGGTCATCAGCGACATCTCGCCGAAGAACTTGCCCGGGCCGAGGCGCGCCACCTCGGCCGTGCTGCCGCCCTCGCGCCCCACGACGACCGAGACCTCGCCCGACTGCACGATGAAGAGCTCGTGCCCCGCGGCCCCCTGCCGGATCACGACCTCTCCGGTCATGTAGCTGCACGTCTTCGACAGCGTCGCGAGCCGGTCGAGGAGCGGCGGGGGGAGCGCGGCGATGAAGTCGACGACGCGCAGCGACTGCAGGCGGCGCTGCCGCTCGTCGGCCTCGCTGCGCGCCTGCGACTCGGACGGCGCCTCGGCCATCCGGACGATGCGGGTGGGGAACGGGACCGCGATGCCCTCGCGGTGGAACGCGTACCAGATCCGCTGACGGACCTCCGAGTCGATGCGATCGCGGCGGGCGAAGTCCTCGATGAAGAAGTTGACCTGATAGCCGATGCTGCTCTCGTCGAACCTCGCGGCG
Source organism: Sorangium sp. So ce394 (assembly GCF_051474665.1). Taxonomy (NCBI): domain Bacteria; kingdom Pseudomonadati; phylum Myxococcota; order Polyangiales; family Polyangiaceae; genus Sorangium; species Sorangium sp. So ce394. The sequence continues at coordinate 4,038,415 of NZ_CP150339.1, read as the reverse complement.
AGCACGAACGGCGGCGGCGCGAGCAGCACCCCGGGCGCCGAGGCCACGGCGCCGAGCAGCGCCTGCTCGACGATCCGCGGCGACACCTCGTAGGGGCCCCGCACCTCGATCATCCGCCGCGCGAGGGCGGTGGGCTTCGTGAAGTTCCGGATCGTGCTCTTCGCGAGCGTGCCGTTCGGCACCGTGAGCTCGATCTGATCGTTCGTGAGGACCGTGGTCGCGCGCCAGTTGATCTCGATGACCTGCCCGATGAGCCTCGGATCCGGGTCGATCTGGATCCAGTCCCCCACCTCGAACGGCCGCTGCGCCTGGATCGCGAGCCCGGCGAACAGGTTCCCGAGCGTCTCCTGGAGCGAGAGGCCGATCACCGCGGTGAGCAGCGCCGAGGTGGTGAGCAGCGATCCCGGCTCGACCCCGGCCGCGCGGAGCGTGATGAGCGCGACGCCCGCGTAGACGAGCCCCTGGATGATGTCGTGGATGATCCTGGAGAGCGGCCGCCCGAGGCGCACGCCGAGGATCAGGTCGACGACGAGGAGGAAGGCGGCGCGACCGAGCGCGGTCAGCAGCAGGAAGAGCGCGACGACCGAGAGCGCCACGTGAAGCGACGACGCCGGATCGAGCGGGAGCCGGGCGAGCAGCGCCGCCACGTGGAGGCCGAGCAGCGCGGCCGGCAGCCGCAGCTTCCCGCGCTGGGCTTTCGGCATCAGCAGCCGCAGCGCGAGGAGCAGCGCGGCGGCGATCCCGATGCCGATGGCGCCCGACGACGCTATCCGCACGAGCACGTCCGAGATGGTTGCGGCGCCGCGCATGGCGGCCGATGGTAGAGCTCCGCCTGCCCCTGTCACAACCGCGTCGCGATCGGGCTTCGTGACCGTCACAGCGCCCGTCATCGGCTGCGCCTGCGGCGCGCGTCGCCTGCCGAGGCCGCCGCGGGCGCGCCGCGATCGCCGGGGCGCCTCGCGCAGCGGCGGATGGAGTCGCCGAGAGCTTGCGTCGATGTCGCCGGAACGACGTCGGTCCGGTCTCACGATCGCGTCGATGACGACGATCGCTCACCTCACGGACTTTCATCTCCTCGAGGCGGATCACGACCGCCGCCGCGGCGCCGAGCGGTGGCGGCTTCGTTATCTGAGCTTCGGCCGCCCCATCGACGCCGCGCAGCGCCGCCGCCGCGCGCTCGCCGCGGTCGTCGAGGCGTGGCGGAGCGGGGCGGATCACCTGGTGCTCACCGGCGACCTCACCGAAGACGGGACGCCTGCCCAGTTCGAGGTGCTCGCCGCGGTGCTTTCGGAGAGCGGCTGGGACCCGGCCCGCGTCACGCTGGTGCCTGGCAACCACGACGCGTATGGCGGGGGCGACGCGTGGGAGCGCGCCCTGGAAGGCAGCCTCCGCCCCTTCGCGGCCACCAGCGGGCGGGGGGCGGTGGTCGCCCTCCCTGGGGCCTTCGTGACGGCGGTATCGACGGCCATGATGCAGCCGGTGACCCGCTCGGCGGGCTCGATCGCGGACCTCGAGCTCGCGCGCGTCGCCGCGCTCGCCGCCGAGACGCGCCGCTCGGGCGACGCGCTCGTGCTCGCCCAGCACCACCCGCCGCTCCCGCACCCGATCGGCGCGATGCAGTGGCTGGACGGCCTCATCAACAGCTCCGAGCTCATGGCGCTGCTCCACGAGCACGATCACCTCCACGTGATCCACGGCCACGCGCACCGGGACTACGACGCGCCCGTGCGCTCCGGCGCTCCCCCTCGCATCTTCTGCGCGCAGGCGCTCGTGGACGGACCTTCTCCGCTGCGGTTCTACCGTGTGCGTTACGGGCGCCTTCTCTCGGAGCGCACGCGGGTCCGGAGCGGCGCGTCGACGTTCGCGTTGGCGTAGAATCTCTCACATGCACTGGAGGCGCGGGCGCCCCTCACCGCCCTCTTTTCGCCGGAGACGTGGCTCGTATAGAGTCCTCGCCGGATCATGAAATTCAATGTCTTGCTCAGGGGCACGGTCACCCTCGTTGCTGTCTCGGCGCTCGCGGCCCTCCCGGGCTGTGGCGGCGCCGAGCCCACGCCTGCGGCGCCGGTGATGCGCGACGCCGAGCCTGTCGAGACGTCGCGCCCGACGATGAGCTCGCGGTCCGAGATCGGCGGCATGAACGAGGAGAAGGTGCAGGCGGCGTTCGAGCGCGCCTCTCCGCGGCTCTCGCGCTGCTACCAGAAGGGCGTCGCGCGGATCCCCTACCTCGGCGGCGAGATCCGCTTCAAGGTCCGGGTGACCGAGGAGGGCACGGCGCGCTGGGCGTTCGTGAAGGACTCGACCCTGGGCGACCGCGAGACCGAGGCGTGCATGCTCAGCGTCCTGAAGGCGACGAGGTGGCCGAAGCCCGTCGGCGGAGAGGGCCTGGCGGAGAACAGCTTCACCTTCGAGCCGAGCAGCGACGAGCGCCCGCCGGTGCCGTGGACGCCCGACCAGCTCGGGACGCCGTACAAGAAGGCGCGGCCGGCGCTCGAGTCGTGCCGGAGCCAGGCCGGCGGCACCCAGCTCAAGGCGACGCTCTACATCGACACCGACGGCAAGCCGCTCAGCGTGGGCGTCTCCAGCGCCGACGAACGGGGCGAGGAGGCGGCCGAGTGTGTCGCCGGCGCGCTCCGCGACATCACCTTCCCCTCCCCCGGCAGCTACGCGTCGAAGGTGAGCGTCGACATCGACTGACGCCGCTCGCTGCCGGCTGCTCGCACGCCGTGCCGGCGCCGGCGGCCGGGCGCGCCGAGAGCCGCTGCGTCCCGGCCCGGTCGGGCGTGGAGTGGAGGACGGCCGTTGGCGCTGTCCACCGCGCGCGAAATCTCCCGCCCTTGCTGGGGGCGCGCCCCGCGGGACTGCGCTAGGCTCCGATCGTGGGCAAGGTCCTCTGGCAGATCCTGGCGCTCTTGTGGAAGGTGGCTCGCCTCGTCCTGTGGAAGTGGCTGAAGCCGCGGCTGATGAGGCTGATGATGATCGCCGCGGCGGTCGTCGGGGTGATCCTGCTCGTGGTGGCCGTGCTCGGCAGGCTGTAGGGCGGTTCTCGCGGGACGGGCGAGCGCCGCTGGCTTGTCCGCGGCGGCTTCCGGCAAGTAGTCTCTCCGGCTTGCATGCCTAGCTCACCGTCCTCCTTGCTCCTCGCGGCCCTGACGTGCGCGATCGCGTCGGGGGGCGCCGCCGCTTGCTCGGAAGAGAGCCCCGCCGCGGCGGCGCCGGCTTCGCTCGAGGCCGATGTGCCGCGCGCCCCTGCCGAAGCCGATGCGCGCCGCGCCGCGACCGTCGAGGCCGACGCGCCGCGCGCCGCGATCGTCGAGGCGGCGCACGTCGCGAACGCGCCGGCCCCGGTCCAGGCGGAGGACGGAGCGACGCCCCCGGCGAGCGCGGCGAGCGCGGCGAGCGCGGCGAGCGCGGCGAGCGCGGCGAGCGCGGCGAAGGAGAGCGCGCGCATCTATTCGAAGGCGCGGTTTGCCTGGATCAACCCCGGCCCGTACCCGACGCGGGGCTGGAGCGGCTACCTGGGCCTCGGCGGGTCCGTCGCGCTCCGCGGCGGCAGCGTCGAGGCCGCGCGGACGCCGGGGGAGGGCTGCGACGCGTGGTACGCCGTCGAGCCGCGGGGTTACATCTGCGCCGGCGCCAGCGCCACGGTCGACCCGAACGATCCGGTGGTGGCCGCGCTGCGGCCGCACGCGCCCAAGATCGACTCGCCGTGGCCGTACGACTACGCGGAGTCGACCGGCGCGCCGCGCTACCAGCGGCTCCCGAGCGCGAAGGAGCAGCGGCGCTCCGAGTGGGACATCGAGGCGCACCTCGCGAGCGTCTCGAAGGTGCGCGCCGCCGAGGGGTTGAGCGACGAAGCGATCCGGGAGATCGACGAGGCCCTCGTGGGCGTCGATGTGAAGCCCGCGGGCGTCGCCGCCCCGGCGCTGTTTCCCTTCGGCGACCTCGTGCGCGAGGCGCGCGACCGGATCGTGAACGGCTCGACGGTGGCGTTCACCCGTGCGTTCGACGCGCAGGATCGGACCTGGGTGGTGACCTCGGACCAGGCGTACATGCCGAAGGATCGGCTGAAGCCCTACCCGCGCTCGAGCTTCCAGGGGGTGTGGCTGAAGGACGGGCGTTCGCTCCCGCTCGCGTTCTTCCGCAAGACCGATCGGCCGAAGTACCAGCGGGGCGCCGGCGGCCGCTTCGAGCCCACGGGCGCGTCGTTCGCGCGGCTCGCCTCGGTCGGGCTCACGGGCCGCGCCGAGGTCGAGGACGGCGAGCGGTTCCTCGAGACGCAGGAGCCGGGGGTCTACGTGCTCGCCGACGACGCCGTGGTGGTCGAGGCGGCGAAGCGCGCGCCGCTCGAGGGCGAGAACGATCCCTCGTCGCCGCCGCGCAAGTGGATCGAGATCAGCGTCCTCGGCGGCTGGTTCGTCGCCTACGAAGAGCTCACCCCGGTCTTCGCCACGCTCATCTCGCCGGGGCGCGGCGGCGTCCCGCAGAAGGGCATCCCCGCCATCGAGACCGCGGCGACGCCGACGGGGCGCTTCCGCATCGACGGGAAGTTCGTGACGGCGACGATGGTGTCGAGCTCGAACGACAACATCGTCCACTCCGAGGTGCAGTTCGTGCAGAACTTCCACGGCCCGCACGCGCTGCACGGCGCGTACTGGCACGACGCCTGGGGCGAGCTGAAGAGCGGCGGCTGCGTGAACCTCTCCCCCATCGACGCGAAGCAGATGTTCGCCTGGACCGACCCGCCGGTCCCGGAGGGGTGGCACGGCCTGCGGGCCTCTCGCGACGCCGGCCGTTCCACGGTCGTCCTCATTCACCGCTGATCGCGCGCGCCATCCGGTCCACGAGCCGCAGCGCGGCCTCCGCGAACACCTCCGGCTCGAGCAGCAGCCCGACCACGAGGAAGCCGTCGCGCGGCATGTCGAAGAAGTAGCCGGGGTGGACGATGATCCCCTCGTCGCGCACGAGCAGCTCGACCCAGCCGTCCTCGTCGTGCACGCGCGGGACCTCCAGCGTCGCGTACCACCCGCCGTCGATCGGCAGCCGCCGGACCGCGCCCCCGGCGCGCGCCGAGATCGCCGCGTCGAGCGCCGCCAGGTTGGCCTGCACGCGCGACAGGATCGCGCGCTGGACGGGCGCCCGCGCGGCGAGGATCTCCGGCAGCGCGAGCTGCACCGGGGTGCCGACCGAGAGGTAGGTATCGGCGATGATCTCGAGCCGCTCCACCGCCGCGGCGGCGAGCTCCGGCGGCCCCGAGACCGCGATCCAGCCGAGCTTGAGCTGCGGCAGCGCCATCACCTTGGACAGCCCGCTCAGCACGAAGGTCAGCGCCTGCCGCCGGCCGGCGAAGCTCGGCAGGCGGTCCGGGGCGAGGTCTCCGTGCGCGTAGTCGCCGAAGACCTCGTCGACGATCAGCGCGAGGCCGCGCTCCCGGGCGCACGCCTCGAGCGCCGCGGCGTCGTCCCGGCGCACGAAGGAGCCGGTCGGGTTGTTCGGGTGGACGAGCACCACCGCGCGCGTCCGCTCGCCGGCGGCGCGCTCCAGCGCGCCGAGGTCGATGCGCCACCCCTCCTCCTTGACGAGCGGGTACGGCGTGAGCGCGACGTCCTCCAGGCAGGCGAGGTACTCGAGGAGCGGGTACGACGGCACCGGGACGAGCACGTCGTCGCCGCGCTCGGCGAGCAGCTTGAGCAGCCAGCCGTACGCCTCGCTGGTGCTCGCGGTCAGCACGACGCCCGCCGGATCCACGTCGATCCCGCGCTCCCTGTAGTAGCGCGACACCGCGGCGCGCGCGCCAGGGTCGCCGAGCGGCAGCGGCGCGTACGTGGAGCCGCGCGGCTCGCCCAGGCGCGCGATCAGCGGCGCCGTCTCGACGATCCCGCAGCGCGTCGGGTTCGACTCGGTGAAGTCGACGAGCGCGCGCCCTGCCCGGCGGGCCTCGACGAGGACGGACGCGAGCCGGTTCTCCGAGAGATCCCACCCCGTGCGCGCCGCGAACCGGAGCGGTCTCGGCGCGGGCGCGCGCCCCGCGTCTGCCTCTTCCGTGGGAGGTCGATCTGCGCTCATCCGTCTCTCCATGGTCCCTGCTCCATCCTCGTCGTGGTCTGCCCTGCCGTGCCGCCCGGCCACGCTGACATGGGCCGCGCCGGACGGCAGCCGGGGCGCGGGCCCCAGGGCGCGACGCCGAGCGCCGCGGGTGGCGAGCGCTCAGCCGCGGCGCCGGCGGCGCGCCGCGAGCGCCGCGGCAAGGGCGCCCGCGAGCCCGACGGCGACGCGGCGCGACGGCCCGTCCCGGTCCGCGCCGGCGGCCGCGCAGGTGCACGCGCCGCTCGTCACCTCGAGCTCGCCGTTCGCCATCCACACGTCGCTCCCGACCGGGAGCTCGCGCGCGCCGAGCGAGACGCCGTCGTAGAGCACGTCCACGGCCAGCGTGGCGCCGCCGGAGCCGTGCGGCGCCGCGACCGCGAACCGCCACAGCCCGCGGCGCACCTCCGTGAGCGGCGCGTGCGTCACCCCGCCTTGGACCGCGACCGTGAGCTTGTCGGCGGGGACCCTCACCGGGGCCCCGTCCGCGCGTCGCAGCTCGATCGTCCCCCAGACGGGCCAGGACGGGTCGGGCCTCGCGTAGGTGCTCGACAGCACGTACCAGCTCCTGTCGAGCGCCGGCGTGTTGTCCCCGCTCTCGGCGGCCTCCAGCGCGAGCCGCGTGCCCTCGAGATCGAGCACGCCGGGCCCGAGCTGCACCTCGAGCGGCACGGCGCCCCTCGGGTACCGCGCGCCCGCCTGGAGCGCGTCGGTGACCTCTGCCTGGGTCAGGTTCGGGTTGACCTGGAAGAGCAGCGCGATGGCGCCTGCGACCTGCGGGGCCGACATCGACGAGCCCGACGCGATCGCGTGGTAGTCGTCGACGACGAAGCAGGGCTCGTCGTCGGGGCACCCGGGCGTGTCGAACAGCCCTCCGGGGCCATTGCGCGGGTCGACCCCGCTCCCCATCGCGGCCGCGACCAGGCCGCCGGGCGCGCTGATCTCGGGCTTGGCCACCCCGAACGGCGTGGGGCCGGCCGCGCTGAAGTAGCAGGCGCTGTCCTCCTGGATCGCCTCGCCGTCGAGGCTCGTGAGGCGAATGCTCGTCGAGCTCCCCTGCGGCTGCCAGCGGACGCGGTTGATGGTGCAGCCCACGGCGAGCAGGCCGGGGTGGCTGGCGGGCACGTTGATCGTCCCTTGCTTGATGCCGCGCGTGAACTGGAGCCCGAGGTCGTGCGACGCCGAGACGTCGCCGAGCCCCGTCACCCAGAGCTGCGCGTCCCCGCGGCCTTTCAGGTGGATCGCGAACTCGCCCGCCTCCCACGCCCCGCTGAAGGCCACGACGGCGCTGTTCGTGTTCGCGTCGATGGGCTTTCCGTTCGCGATGCGGTTGATCACGGCGCCCGTCGTCTCGCCGTCGTCGGCGGTGTAGCCGGCGCTCTCTCCGGGCTCGATGAGGCCGATCCACGTCTCGCCGCCCGGCCCCTCGAGGCCGACCGAAACCTCATCCCCGGGTCGGAAGGTGATCCAGACGTATGCCTCCCCGTTCGAGGCCCTCGGCGTGCGAATGGGCACGCGCGTGTCGGCGTACGGCGAGACGTGCGCCTCGGTGTGGATCCCCATCGGCCCCTCACCGTCGATCTCGTACAGCGCGCCGCTGTTGCCGGCGGCGACGACGATCGCGCGTCCCGGGTGATTGTCGCCGACCATCGCGGCGAGCCCTGCCTCGAGCGGGCTCGTCCCGTCGTGCGGCCCGAAATCGCTCCCGACGCTCAGGTTGACGACCGCCGGCATGCCGAGCTCCTCCGCGCGGTCGAAGATGAACCGCACCGCCTTGAGGATGTCCGGATCCTCGAAGCCCTCACCGGGCAGCGAGGGCGCGGCGACGACCAGGGTCGCCGCCGGCGCCACCCCGACGTACCGCGGCCGCGCGTTGACCATCGGCCCGCCGTTGCCCGCCGCGATGGAAGCCACGTGCGTGCCGTGCCCCGCGACGTCGCGGACAGCGCGCAGATCCCCGCTCTCGATCATGGCGTCGATATCGGCGTCGGAGAGGATCGCGCACCGCGACTGGTTCGGGTCATCGCACCCGTAGTCCTCCTCGAGCTGCGCGTGCACCCCTTTGGGCTTCCCCGCCTGAAGCAACCATCGGATCCGCGTCTTGCCGTCCTTGCGCCGGAAATCCGGGTGGGCCACGTCGATGCCGGTATCGACGATGCCGACGATCACCCCGGTGCCGTCGGCCCCGGTGGCCTTCCGGTACGGGTCGACGCGGATCCACACCTTGGATCGATCGAGCTGGGGCTGCCGCGGCGGTCCTGTGAACAGCGAGAGCTCCGGGTGCGCGTCGGCGAAGGCGCCGATCTCGCCCGGCGCGAGCCGGACGGTCCCGAAGCCCGGCGCGACCGGGAGCAGCCCGAGCGACCGCGCGTCGGCGCCGGCGGGCAGCGGCACCAGCACCGGGATGCGCCCGCCCGGATCGGCGAGCGGGTGCCGCCCGAGGCGCGGGCTGAGCAGCCGCGCCACCGCCGCGGCCGGGACGTCGGCGCGCGCTTCGCCTGGCGCGAGAGCGAGGCCGAGCAGCGCGAGGGAGAGCGGGAGCCTGCGGGCAAGCACGCGGCGAGTCTACACCACCTTCACGCGCGGCCGGCCCAGCGGAGCGCGGCCCTCGCGGCGCGCGCTCGAGGGCGCCGCGGCGAGCCGCGCGCCTGCCGGCTCGCCGCTCACACCGGCGGGACGAGGTGCTTCTTGCGCGGCCGCTCTTCGACCTTGCCGGCGTACCGCTCGAAGCGGCGCGCCACCTCGCGGCGGAGGTTCGCCGCCGGCACGACCGCGTCGATCACGAGCTCGCTCGCGAGCTTCTCCAGATCGACGTCCGCGCGGTACTCGTCGCGCAGCTTCTGGACGAGCGCATCGCGCTCCGGCCCCGCCGGTATCGCCTGGATCTTGTTGAAGTAAACGGCGTTCACCGCGGCGCTCGGCCCCATCACCGCGATGGACGCCGAGGGCAGCGCGATGCACTCGTCCGGCGCGAACGCCGGCCCGCACATCGCGTAGAGCCCGGCGCCGTACGCCTTGCGCACGACGACGGACAGCTTCGGCACGGTCGCCTCGCTCACCGCGGCGATCATCTTCGCGCCGGCCCGGATGATCCCCTGCCGCTCGACGACGGTCCCGATCATGAAGCCGGGCACGTCGGCGAGGTACAGGAGCGGGATGTTGAAGGCGTCGCACAGCCAGATGAACCGCGCCGCCTTGTCGGCCGAGTCGACGAACAGCACGCCGCCCTTGTACTTCGGCTGGTTCGCGACGATCCCGACCGCTCGCCCCTCGATGCGCGCGAGCCCCGTGACGATCTCCCTCGCGTAGAGCTTCTTGATCTCGACGAAGCTGCCCTCGTCGATGACCGCGTCGATCACGGCCATGATGTCGAACGGCTTGTTCTCGTCCGCGGGGATCACGCCCTCGAGCGGCCGCTGCCCTGGCTTCTCCGGCCTCGGCTCGACGCGGGGCGGGGCCTCCGCGGAGCTCTGGGGCATCAGCGCGAGGTAGCGCTTCGCGAACGCGATCGCCTCCTCCTCGGTCTTCACGAGCACGTCCCCGCACCCCGAGACCGAGCAGTGCATGCGCGCGCCGCCGAGCTCTTCGAGGGTGACCTTCTCGCCGATCACCATCTCCGCCATCCGCGGCGAGCCCAGGTACATGCTCGCGTTGCTCTCGACCATGCACACGACGTCGCAGAACGCCGGGATGTACGCGCCCCCCGCCGCCGACGGGCCGAACAGCAGGCAGATCTGCGGCACCAGGCCGCTCAGCTCGACCTGGTTGTAGAAGATCCGGCCCGCGCCGCGCCTCCCGGGGAACATCTCGATCTGGTCGGTGATCCGCGCCCCCGCCGAGTCGACGAGGTAGAGCAGCGGGCACCGGAGGCGCCGCGCGGTCTCCTGCACGCGCAGGATCTTCTCGACGGTGCGGCGCCCCCACGAGCCGGCCTTCACCGTCGAGTCGTTCGCCATCACGCACACCGGGCGCCCGCCCACGGTCCCGCTGCCGGTGATGACGCCGTCGGCCGGCAGCTCGGGATCCAGCGCGTTGGCGAGCGCCGCGTCCTCGATGAAGCTCCCTTCATCGAGGAGCAGCGCGACGCGCTGCCGCGCGAACAGCTTGCCCTGCTCCGCGTTCTTGTCGTGGTACTTCTGCGCGCCCCCCTTCTCGATGCGCGCCGTGAGCTCCCTCAGCTTCTGATCGAGCGACATGGCGCGACCCATAGCCCTAAGCGCGCCGGGCGACCACCTCCCGCGCCGCCGTTTCGAGCTCCCGCGCGGTCCGGGCGACCAGCACCTTGGTCGACGCCGCGGCGTAGCGCAGCATCGCGCTGTCCCCCGTCCCCCAGGCGCCCGGCCCCTCGGGGCAGAGCCAGAGCAGCGCCCGCGCCCGGTCGCGGAGCCTCCTCACGACCTCCGCCTCGTCCGCGAAGTAGTTCGTGCGCCCGTCGCCGAGGATCACGAGGGTCACCCGCCGGTCCACGTCCCGCCCGTACCGCTCCTCGAAGGCGCTCAGGACGCGCCCGTAGTTCGAGTTGTGCGCCCGGCTCACCACCTCGCCGCGCTGGATGCGCTCGAGCGCCGCGCCCGCCGGCATCGCCCCGAAGAGCTCGGTCGTCTCGGCGAGCTCGCTCACGAAGACGAACGAGCGCGTCCGGTCGAAGAGCTCCTGCGCCGCGCAGACGAACTCGAGCATGAACCGCGCGGCGACGCGGACCGAATCCGACACGTCGCACAGGACCATGAGGCGCGGCTTGTCGCGCCGGCGCGCCCGCCGGGCGGGCTGGAAGGGCACGCCGCCGGTCTGGAGGCTGCGCCGCAGCGTCCGGTGCGGATCGATCCTGCCGCGCCGCGCGCGGCGCCTCCGGAGCCTCTCCGCGCCGCGGAGCCGCTCGGACAGCGCCCGCACGGCGCGACGCACCTCGTCCATCTCGCCTTCGCCGAGCGAGGCGAACGGCACATCCATGCGGCCGGGGGCCGCGGGCTCCTCGCCCTCGACGCGCCGGAGCGCCAGCGTCACGTGCTCGCGCACGCGGTGCCGCATCCGCTCCATCTCCGCGGCGAGCGCGTCGGCGAGGGCCTTCCCCCGGTCCTCGCCGAGCGCTTCCTCGAGCGCGCTCCGGATCCTCCGCAGCGCGCTGGCGACGGCGGGCACCCCGAGCTGATCCATCACCCGCTGTGCGAAGAACCCGACCTGGAGCGAGCTCGTCATCGGCGCGAGCACGCGCGCGATCCCCGCCGACCGGAGCGCCTGGTCGAGCTCCCCTGCGGTCCCTGCGAGCGCCTGGAACCCGAGCGCGTCGCCCGACGCCCCGCTCCGCTCGGCCGCCGCTGTCAGCAGATCGCGGAGGGCGGAGAGCTCCCCCTCCGAGAACCCTCGCTCCCGGAGGCGCGCCCACAGGTCGCCGACGTGCGCGCCCTCCGGGGAGAAGAAGCGGTCGAAGCAGGCGCGGTACCGGCGGAGATCGGCGGCGCGCTCGACGATCACCGCGCCGAGCGCGTCCCGCAGCCTCGCGCGGTCGCCGAACCCGACGAGGGCGCACGCGCGCGCGGCGTCGATGGCCTGCGCCGTCGACACCGCGAAGCCGTCGCGCCGCAGCGCCCACAGAAATTCGTCGATGGAGAGGAGCATCGGGGGCCTCGCCGGTCGCGCGACCCGCGGCGGCTACGGCGCCGGCTCCGCGAGCAGCGCCTGGAGGAGCTTCTCGACCTGCGCGTGCCGGGACGGGTCGTACCCGACCACCACGTCGCGGATGACGCCTTTCTTGTCGATCACGAACATCGTGGGGAGCGCCTTGACGCCGTAGGCCGCGGAGGTCGACTCCGAGGCGTCCGAGGCGACCGCGTAGCGCATGGACAGGGCCTGCGCCGTCTTCGTCGCGACGCCCACGCTGTCGGTCGTCAGGCCGATGACCCGCAGCCCCTGCGCGGCGTACGTCGTGTGCCACTTCGACAGCTGCGGGGCCATCAAGCGGCACGGCCCGCACCAGGTGGCCCAGAAATCGAGCAGCACCACGTTTCCGCGCAGCGCCCCGATGTTCGCCGGAACCGTCCCCGCCACGGTGGCGAGCGGCTTCCAGCCGGGCGCGAAGGTGCCGATCTTGTCGAGGCGAAGGATCTGATCGTGCCCTGGGAACGGCACCAGCGTCGGCGCGACGTCTCGCTCCTGCCCGCCGCGTCGGATCCGGAGGTTCACCACGTTGCCCGGCCCCGCGAGCGCGACGCGGGCGACCAGCTGCTTCGGATCTTCGAGCGGCACGCCGTCCGCCGCGACGACGTGGTCCCCGTCCACGATGCCCGCCTTGGCGGCCGGCGAGCTGGTGACGACGTGCTTCGCGACCACCCCCCCGGCCGGTCCGGGCGCCAGCTCCACGCCCAGCCAGGCGCGGCGGGACGCTTCCTGCGCGACCGCCCGTGAGGCCCCTCCCATCAGCGCGGCGCCTGACAGCGCCACCAGCGTCGCAGCGAAGAGGGCGCGCCACGCGCGGCCTCGCCTGGAAGAGGCCAGGTGCATCCTGGCAGTGTAGCATCTCGACCGGTGCGGTCCCGAACCCGCCTCCCTGCGTGGTGCGCGGTCGCTGCGGCGACCCTGGCCTCGCCGATCCTCTCGATGGAGGCGCAGTCCCGTCCCGGGTGGGCGCCCTTGCCCCTCGGCTGCGCGCCGTCGCGCCCCCGGACGCCCCACGAGGAGGCGACCGCGTGGATCGAGCGCGGCTCCAGCCCCGTCGCCGAGCCGCGCGCGACGGCCGTCGCGCCCGCTGCGTCTGCGCCCGCGGAGCCGTCGGCGTGGGAGCTCGCCGGGCAGCTCGCGAGCTTCACGCCGGCCACGGGCCGTGCTCGCTCCCAGCATTTCACCGGCGAGATGGAGGCGGAGGTGCGCATCAACGCGGCCGCCGCTCCCTACCCGGCGCTCGGACCGGCGCGAGCGCTCCCGCCGGGCGCGGCCCTGGTCGAGCTCCACTACCCGGCGGGCTCGTCGGAACCGGCGACGCTGCTCGCCATGGTGAAGCGCTCGGCCGGCTACGACCCTGACGGCGGCGATTGGGAGTACCTCGTCCTCACGCCACAGGGCACGTCCACCCACCGCGGCGCCTTGCCTCTCTGCAAACGTTGCCATGCGGACGCCCCGCACGACCACCTCTTCGGAGGCCCGCGATAGCGCGGCGCATCATCCCGCTCCATCGACGCGTGGCTCAACTCCGCAAAGATTGCGGGCCACGACCCCCGACGCGACACCGCTGCCCGAGCCTTCGTGGTGCGGAGCTTCGTGACCGCTCAGGAAACCGCTGCGAAACGCGAATATTCCGCCGGGGCGTTCCGCGCCGAGGGTGTGCCGGCGTCGACGCCGCGCAATGGCACGGAGGCTGCTCCAGGCGGAATTGACCGTGTTCTTCGCTGTGGGCTGCAGCGTGTCGCGGTCCTCCTCCCTCCTGACGGGCCTCATTAGCTTGCGCTTGGTCGTCCAGCTGGCGCGACTTCGCCTCGTCCGTCGCTCAGCTGCTGCTTGGCTTACGCCTTCTGCTGTTCTGTCTGCTTGGCCTGCTCGCCTCGTGGTGCGCTTCAGAGCTTCACTTGCCTTCGAGAGCGTGTGAGAGCGCGCGGCCATTCCGTGACGGAATCGCCGCGCGCCATGTTTTGTCCTGCGGTGGATGCCCCGGCGGTCGGCTCCGTGCGCATGGACGCCCGTGCCGCTGCAAGGCTCGCTCGCTCGGTCGTCTCGTTCGTACGGCGGTGCGACGGCCTAGCGATGAGGCGGGCTCAGCGCTTGGCGGGAGCCAATCGACCGGAGGGGGCCATGAGAATCGAGCGGCGTTCGCCCGTGAAAGCCACGCCCTCGAGCGAGCGTCCCCAGGTCTCGATCACTTTTCCTTTGACAGGCCGCTCTGGGGCGTATAAACGCCGGCACTCACTTCGCGCAAACGAGCGCGACGCGAGGAACGCGGTGGCGTAGCCACGTCTTGCTACTTGTCTTTACAGAGCGCCCATAGCTCAGCTGGATAGAGCATCGGCCTACGAAGCCGGGGGTCGGAAGTTCGAATCTTCCTGGGCGCGCCTGATCGGTTGTGTGACAGATCCAGAGACCCACATGGATGACGGAGCCGAGGTGCTCCTCTCCGCCGTGTCGCGGGCGGAGGATGCCGACGTCGGGGATGCTGCTGGCATCGACGTGATGCGGATGCGCGAGGCGCTCATCGAGGCCGAGGTCGCAGCAGCCGCTGGCGATGTGCCGGTCGGGGCGCTCATCGTCGATGCGGCGGGGGTCGTGCTCGCGCGCGGTCGAAATCGGCGCGAGATCGATCAAGATCCGACCGGACACGCCGAGGTCGACGCGCTGCGGGCGGCGGCGAGGCAGCTGGGCCGGTGGCGGCTCGAAGGGGCGACCGTCTACGCGACGCTGGAGCCGTGTCCCATGTGCGCGGGCGCGCTCGTCAACGCCCGGATCGCGCGGCTCGTCTACGGTTGTCCGGATCCGAAGGCAGGGGCGGTCGACACGCTCTTCGCGATCGGGCGCGACACCCGGCTCAACCATCGCTTCGCGGTCACGTCGGGCGTGCTCGCGGACGAGTGCGCTGCCCTGCTTCGCGCGTTCTTCGCCAAGCTCCGGACCGCCGCGCAGCGACGCTGACCGCGGGGGCGCGGGTCGCGTCGCGCAGGTGCGGGTCGGCATGCAGCGGCTCAGCGGTGGGACCCGCCAGAGCGCCGCGCGCGCAGGTTGTGGTGCGGGGTTGACGGTGAAGACCACGAGGGCGCGGGGTCAGGGCCGCGCGGGCGCGGGTCAGGGCGCCGTCCAGGCGCCCCCCTGCTCGTCGGGTCGATCCTCGATGGCTTCGTCGCCGTCTCCGGCGGGTTGCCTGGGCGCGAGATGGGGCGCGGGGGAGCCTCGCACGACGGTCTCCTGCAGCCCCTTCTCGAGCTCCTCGTCGGAGATCCGGTTGCGCCTGTGCGCGATCTGCATGAGCTTGCGCAGGTACTCGCTCCATGCGGGCGTCACCTCCCCGCTCGCATCGAAATGCTGCACGCTCGGGTTGGGCAGGATCGACGCGATGTAGAGCGCCTGCCCGAGCGAGAGCTGCGCCGCGGACGCGTTGAAGTAGTGCCGCGCGGCGGCGCCGATGCCGTAGACCAGCGGCCCGAACTCCACCACGTTCAGGTAGAGCTCCATGATCTGCTCCTTGGTGAGCTCCTGCTCGAGGTACATCGTGAGCAGGGTCTCCTGGAGCTTGCGCGCCACGCTCTTGGTCCGCTCCAGATACAGGTTCTTGGCGAGCTGCATGCTGACGGTGCTCGCCCCCCGTACGAACCGCCTCTTCCGGAGGTTCTCGCGGATCGAGTTCTTGATGGCTTCCTCGTCGAACCCGTGGTGCCGATGGAAGCCGCCGTCCTCCGTGGTCAGCACGGCGACCTCCATGAAGCGGGAGATGTCCTCATAGGGCACCCACTCGGCGGTCCCCGGACCGGACTCGACCTCGACGCGCTGGCCGCCTGGTCCGTAGACCAGGCGCCGGAACGCGCGCTTGAAACGATCGACGCTCAGCTCCGGCGGCATCTCGGTCACGCGGCAGGTGTTGGAGATGCCCCAGTCCAGCGAGAAGGTCCGATCCAGGTTGGCGGTATCGAAGCGAAGCTTCCCCTCGATCCCGAACGAGCCGGCGAGCCTCATGCCGTGGAGCTTCGCCACCACCCCCTTGGGCGCCGAGTCCAGCATCGACTGGCACGCCGACAGGGGCACCTCGAAGCTGCCGCGGACCCGGTGCGAAGCCCCGACTTGCTCGTACTCGCCGCGCGCGATCAGCCGCAGGGCGCCGAGGTCGATCTCGGCGTCCTCTGCGACGATCCTGGACCCGTCGAGCTTGCCGTTGGCCTTTGCCCGCCATGCCAGGTCGAGCCCGGCGATGGGCTCGTCTGCCAGGGCCGCGCTCCGCAGGGAGAGGTTCTTCAGCCTCCCGTCGCCGTCGACGCCCAGCGTCTGACCATCGGCCGACAGGACCACCCGCGCGCGGCTCACGATCGAGGTCCGCGCCACATCGAACAGCCCCAGGTCGCCCTCATGGACACCGAGGGTCGAGAGCCAGATGGGCCCCCCCTGCACGTCGGCGACGATCTCTTGCGGGGTCTCCTTCGCGTCATTGATGGGCACGCGAAGCCGGAAGGTGAGCGCCTGCTGGGCGTCGGAGCCGGCGGTCGAGATCGCCGCCTCGCCGGGCGAGAGCTCTACCACGAGGGAGCCGACCTCGCGCCGTACGGCGAGGCTGCCCGGTCCCAGGTTGAGCATATCGGCCCTGCGCTTGAGGCGTGCCGTGACCCCTGCGACGTCGACTTTTGCCCCCTCCCCGAGCGCCAGATCGATCATCCGGGCCGTCCGCAGGAGCGCTTCTCGGATCGCAACCCCGCGGTTCTGGCCCGAGTCGTCGCCCTCGCCCGGTTCCGCCGCTCTCTTGATCTGCGCCGGCCGGGTGTTCCCACCCTGCTCGGGCGCCACCTGGGGTTCGGGTTCGACCTCCGGGAGCGTCACCTCGGCGTCGATGGCCGCGGCCGAGAGCTCGCTCACCTGGTAACGAGCCTGCTCCCGGGCGAGCACCAGCCGGCCCTCTCGGACCGAGAAGGCGGCGTGTCCCAGGGACAGCATCGCTTCCTGCGCGGAGATGGAGGTCCGCCCCTCGGCGCGCGCCAGGTGTACCCCGGCCGCGGACAGGCTCTCTCTGGGCGTGTCGGTTCGATCGGACCAGACGACCTTCAGACCCTCCAGGTCGGTGCTCCCGCCCCCCTCGCTCGGGACGGCGCCGGAGCGCCCTGGCGTCTGCCCAGCCCGCCATGTCTCCAGTTCGTGGAGGATCACTTCCCGCGGGCCGACGGCGGAGACCGTGCCCCCGCGCATCGCCACGCGGCGTCCCGAGAAGCCGAGCGCGACGGCGACCTCATCCAGTCGGATGGCGATGCTTGGCGCGCCTCGCAGCCGGACGTCCACGCCCCTCAGCGAGACGCCGTACCACGTCGGTCGAACCTGCTCGATCGCCAGCGATGCCCCGTATCCTGCGGCAGCCTTCTCCGCCTGGTAGCGCACGAACGGCGCAAACCCGGCGATGAGCCCGCAGCCGAGGGCGCCACCGGCGATCAACGCGATTCTCTTGCGCCTGGGTCCCAAGGTTCCCCTAGGGTAGCAACGCCTGGCCGCCGGGAGAAAGTCGCTCCGTCACCTCGCGAGCACCCGACCACTCCGCGCCGGTGCTCGCGCCCTCGCGCTCGTCGCCCCTTCGGGGCTTCATCATACCGCGTCGGGGAAGTTCATCGCCCCCATCGCCGTTCTGACATACGGTAGGCACCCCTGAGGGGTGCTCGGAACGCCCTTCCCTGCGGGCCCCGAGCTCGCCGCCGCCGCGCCTGTCCCCGGAAGCCGAAGGCGGCCACCGCGCCGCGCCCGCGGCGCAGCCCCCGAGACCCAGAAAGTCCCAGGACAAAAAAATAAAAAAACCTGCGCACGGCTCGCACCATGCGCAGGTTCAAAGAAAATCCCGGCGGCGTCCTACTCTCCCACCAGGTTGCCCTGGCAGTACCATCGGCTCCAAGAAGCTTAACTTCCGAGTTCGGTATGGGATCGGGTGTGACCTTCTCGATATCACCACCGGAAACTTGTGGGTGCGTCCAATCGGAACCCCGCGGAGCCCGCTATCGCGGCGCTCTACTCATTTACGCAGGGCCAGCTGTGTCACGCTGCTCGTCACCCGAACTCCGGGCGCGACGCTTCGATGTTTGCCTTAGAAGTATGGTCAAGCCGCACGACCTATTAGTACCGGTTAGCTCCGCCGATTGCTCGGCTTCCACACCCGGCCTATCAACCTCGTGGTCTACGAGGGGTCTTTAGGGGCCTTGCGGCCCGGGACACCTAGTCTTGAGGCCGGCTTCCCGCTTAGATGCTTTCAGCGGTTATCCGTTCCGTACATGGCTACCCGGCTATGCCCTTGGCAGGACAACCGGAACACCAGAGGTACGTCCACCCAGGTCCTCTCGTACTATGGGCAGCTCCTCTCAAGTGTCCTACGCCCACGGCAGATAGGGACCAAACTGTCTCACGACGTTTTAAACCCAGCTCGCGTACCGCTTTAATCGGCGAACAGCCGAACCCTTGGGACCTGCTCCAGCCCCAGGATGCGATGGGCCGACATCGAGGTGCCAAACCGCGCCGCCGATATGAACTCTCAGGCGCGATCAGCCTGTTATCCCCAGAGTACCTTTTATCCGATGAGCGATGGCCCTTCCATACAGAACCACCGGATCACTAACGCCTGCTTTCGCACCTGTTCGACCTGTCGGTCTCACAGTTAAGCTCCCTTGTGCGTTTGCACTCTACG